>NZ_BMRA01000001.1:0-438491 GCF_014648395.1 Micromonospora fulviviridis
ATGTACAACGACCGGCGGCCCACCATCATTCCGGGCCCGGCCACCCCGCCTCGCGGGGCGCCTTCCTCGGTCGTTCACCCGGATACAACGACGCCCACCCGCCCGCCATTCCGCCAGTAGAGCGCCGGCGGCCACCCGGCGAAACGGACACCCCGCCCACGCCGGCCCGGCCGGTCGAACGTCATGGGTGTATCCGGACCTCGGTGACAGCCAATGACGCTCCATCCACGGCCCCCGTGCCCCGTCGATGGATCGGCATGGAGATATCCGGACCTCCGAGACCCATGACGTTCCACCCAACAGCCCCGCGCACCGCCGGTGGAACGCCATGGAGGTATCCCGGCCCCGGAGACATACATGGCGTTCCACTCACCGGCTGAGGCCGCGCCCGAAGCGGACATTCACCCCAAAACCCGCGATCAACCCTGGACCGCCGACCCCGCACCCGGCCCACCCGCTCGGCCCCTTTGCTCTGCTGCCACGGACGCAACACCCCGAGACCTCCCCCGTTGCGTGGAGGGCTGCAGAGCAAAGGCGGTGACCGAGCACCTGCCACCCGTGCTGGAGGCGATCGGATCTGGTCCGTCCCGACCTGGCATCAGGGCGGTCGGGGGCAGGGGCAGAGCTACAGGGTCAGCGGCGGCCGTGCCGGGCGCGGAGGTAGTCGGAGACGACGTACTCACCGAGGTCGTCGAGGTCCGGCGTGAACATCCGACCCTTGGAGCGGCGGGCCACCGCGTCCACGAAGCGGCGCAGGCCCGGGTCGTCGCCGAGCATGAACAGGTTGAGCGTGGCGCCGTACCGGGTCAGCTTGTCCACCTCGCGGATGGTCGCCTCGATGGTCTCCGGCAGCGGCGGCCAGTGGAAGTACGCCTCGCCGTCGGACGGGTCGAGGTGGGCGGTGGGCTCGCCGTCGGTGACCACCAGCACCACCGGCTCGGCGCCGGGGTGCCGGCGCAGGTGCCGCCCGGCCAGCCGCAGCGCGTGCTGGAGGTTGGTGCCCTGCTCCATGTCCGGCTCCACGGCGGCCAGCTCCTGCTGGGTCAGCGGCACGGCCTCCCGGCCGAATCCGATGATCTGCAGGGCGTCCTGGGGGAAGCGGGTCGCCATCAGGTGCGACAGCGCCAGGGCCGTCTGCTTCATGGGGCCCCAGCGCCCCTGCGAGATCATCGAGTACGACAGGTCGACGCAGAGCGCCACCGCCGCCGACGCCCGCCGCTCGGTCTCCATCACCTCGAAGTCCTCGACCGCGAGCTGCACCGGCACCCCGGGGCCGGCCCGGCGTACCGCGCGGGTGAGGGTGCGGACCACGTCGAGGGGCTGCTCGTCGCCGTACTCCCACTGCCGGGAGGCGCCGCTCACCTCGCCGGCCGCGCCCGCGGAGCGCAGGTCGTGCTGACCGCGCGGTCCGGCGGTCAGGTCGGCGAAGACCCGGCGCAGGGCGGTGCCGGCGAGCCGGCGCAACGCCTTCGGGCTGAGCGTCAGCCCTTCGGCGTCCCGGGTCACCCAGCCCTGCCGGCGCAGCTCACGCTCAAGTTCCCGCAGCCGGCGTACGTCGTCGGCGGCGTCCCGGCCCAGCGTCCGGGCGACCGCCTCGACGTCGACGTCGTCCAGGGTGGCGCCGGGCTGGTCCTGGTCGAGGGAGTCGAGCAGCTCGTCCAGTTCGGCGATCTCGCCGAGCGCGCCGGTGGCCTCGCCGTAGCCGAGCGGCTGCTCGCCCCGGACCCGCTCGCCGCGCTGCCAGTTCAGGTCGGGGCGCAGCGACCGCAGGTGGGCGTCCAGCTGGGACAGTTCCCCGGCCAACTGCTCGCCGAGGGACTGGCGCATGAGCCCGGCCAGTTCCTCACGCTGCCGGTCCGACAGCGACCGCATCAGTCGCTCCCCGGCCGCCGACCGGCGGGCCAGCACGTCGATCAGCTCGTCGACGTCCTTCGGCTGCTCCGGGAAGAACTGGCCGTGCCGGCGCATGAACTCGGCGAACGCGTCGGTGGTGTCCTCGGACCGGGCGTGCCGGGCGAGCAGGTCGTTGAGGTCGCGCATCATCTCGGCGAGCTGCTGCTGGGCGGCGGGGTCGGCGGCGGCCCGCGCCGCGTCGCGCAGCCCGGCGAAGCGCTGTTCCAGCACGTCGCCGCGCAGCCCGTCGAGGATCCGCTGGTACGTCTGCCGCGCCTCGTCGCTGGCCCAGTCGTATCCGGACAGCTCCTCGACGGCCCGGGCGGTCGAGCGGGGCAGGTTGTCCAGCACCGCCTCGGCGAAGCGGGCGGCGTCGCCGTCGCGCCCGCGCAGCTCCTCCCGCTCGGCGGCGACAGCCTGGTCGAGCAGGGCCTGAGCGCGGGTCACCGCGCCGTCCAGGTCGCCCCGGCGCAGCGCCTCCCGCCGCAACCGGCGGGCCCGGGCGGCCAGGTCGTCCAGGCCGCCGCGCCCCTGGGGGCCGCGCCGCAACAGGTCGCGCAACGCCTCCCGCAGGCTGCCGCCGGCGAGGACCTCCGAGCCGACCGCGTCCACGGCGGCACGTACGTCGTACGGCGGGGCGAGCGGGTCGGGCCCGCCGCGCCACTGCCCGTACCGGAAACGGTTGCCGGCCACGGTCAGCCCCGGCCGCCGTAGACGGTGCGCCCGGACTCGGTGACGTCCTTGCCCAGCCGGCGGGTGAGGTGCAGCCCTTCCAGGACGAACTCGATCCCGGCGGCGGCCTCCTCGGGGGTGGGCGCGTCGCCGAGGCCGAGCCGGTCGAGCACCTTGGCCAGCCCGGGCACGGTGCCGACCTGGCGCAGCAGATCGGCCGAGGCGACCAGCTCGCCGGTCTCGATCTCGCCGCCCTCGGCGACCAGCGCCGTGAACCCGGAGAGATCCAGCCCGGCCAGCCGGGCCCGGAACGTCTCGGCGGTGGCGGTCCGCAGCAGGTGGGCGAGGACCTCGATCTCCCGCCCCTCCTCACCGCTCTCGAACTCGACCTTGCCACGCAGCGTGGAGGTCACCGAGACGGCGTCGCCGACCCGGGCGACCGGGGCCTCGTGGGCGGCGGTGGCGAGCAGGCCGGCGCGGCGCAGCGCGGCGGCGGCGACGGTCTCCGCGGCGGCGATGGCGAACCGGGCGGAGACGCCGGAGCGCGGGTCCACCGACGGCGACTCCCGGACGGCGCGGGCGAACCGGGCGAGCACCTCCAGCACGTGCTCGGGGACGGTGGCGACCAAATCGGCCTCCTGCCGGATCAGCTCCAGCTCCAGCTCCAGGTCGAGCGGGTAGTGGGTACGGATCTCCGCGCCGAAGCGGTCCTTGAGCGGGGTGATGATCCGGCCCCGGTTGGTGTAGTCCTCCGGGTTGGCGCTGGCCACCAGGAGCAGGTCCAGCGGCAGCCGGAGCTGGTAGCCACGGACCTGGATGTCGCGCTCCTCGAGCACGTTGAGCAGCGCCACCTGGATCCGTTCGGCCAGGTCGGGCAGCTCGTTGACGGCGAAGACGCCCCGGTTGGTGCGCGGCACCAGTCCGAAGTGGATGGTCTCCGGGTCGCCGAGGGTACGCCCCTGGGCGAGCCGGACCGGGTCGACGTCGCCGATGAGGTCGCCGACGCTGGTGTCCGGGGTGGCCAGCTTCTCGCCGTAGCGCATCGAGCGGTGCAGCCAGCCGATCGGCAGGTCGTCGCCGCGCTCGGCGACCAGGGCGCGGGACGCCGGGGTGAGCGGGTGCATGGGGTGCTCGTTGAGCACCGAGCCGGGGATCACCGGGGTCCACTCGTCGAGCAGCGCGCCGAGCGAGCGGATGAGGCGGGTCTTGCCCTGGCCGCGCTCGCCGAGCAGCACCATGTCGTGGCCGGCGAGCAGCGCCCGCTCGACCTCGGGCAGCACCGTGTCCTGGTAGCCGACGATGCCGGGGAAGCGCTCCTCGCCGGCGCGCATCCGGGCGAGGAGGTTGTCGCGGAGCTCCTGCTTGACCGTGCGGTAGTGATGTCCGGACGCCCGCAGTTCGCCGAGCGTGCCGGGCAGGTCGGCGGGCGGGACCGGGGGAACCTGGTTGGGCGCAGTCACCCGACCCACGCTATCTCGGCCGGGTGACCGCGCGCCGCCTTCCGGACGGCCGGATCGTCACGGACGGGGAACGGGCCGCCCGCAGCGGGCGCAGGCGCCCCGGCGCCGCAGGTGGTACGCCAGGGTGGCCGCCCCGAGCGCGACGCCCCAGAGGGGCCAGAGCAGCATCGGCGCGGAGGCCAGGCTGAACTCGTGCCCGATCTGCCAGAACTCCGGCTTGGTGAGCAGCCCCAGGGTGGCCGCCGTCACCGACAGCGCGACCAGCGTCGCGGGGACGACCGCCAGCCGGATCGGCACCCGCCGGCCGGCCAGCCCCGGCAGCCACCGGGGGAACCGCTCGCCCCAGGGGCGGACCAGCCCGAGGGTGAGGATCGCCCCGACGGTGGCGAACGCGCCCAGCCCGGCACCGGCCCAGACGAGCCCGGTCTCCCGCATCTCGGCGAGGAAGTCCTGGGGGATGCCCAGCGGGATGCCGGCCGCCCAGGCGAACCGGGTGACCGCGTAGGCGAAGGGGATCACTGCGGCGGTGTACGCGGCCCAGCGTCCCCAGCGGGCGGCCGAGGCGGGCGAGGTCCAGCCCCGCTCGTCGTCGTCCCGACCGCAGGCCGGGCAGGCGCCGACGGTACGCCGCTGCCACAGCAGCAGTGCCCCGGCCAGCAGGACGCCGCCCACGAGGGCGGCGCACCGGGCCGCCAGCGGCCAGTCGAAGACCTGCCCGTAGTCGACCGGCGGCCAGCCGAACGGCGCGCCGATGATCAGCATGGGCAGGTAGCCGAGCACGACCAGCACCCGGGCGTCCGGGACGACCACGGTCAGCGCGAAGACGACCGCCCAGCCGTAGCCGAGCAGCAGCACGCGGGGCAGGCCGGGACGGCGTACCGTCGCCGGGCCGCTCATGGCGAGCGCCGCGACCGCCGCGAGCAGCAGCACCCCGGCGAAGAGGGGTGCGCCGGCGTCCACGGGGACCAGCCGGAGCAGGCTGACGTCGCCGCCGTGCGGGTCGTTGGCGCCGAATGGGTAGCCGGCGCCGGTCAGTGTCGAGACCAGGGCGAGCACGCCCCAGCCGCCGAGCCAGGCGGCGGCGAGCGGGGCGGCCAGGTCGAGCCGGGTCCGGGTGGCCCGACGGGGTGGGGAAACGGTTGTTGTCGTCATGACCTCAGCCTCGGCCGGCCGGGCCCCGGATCCCTCCCGCGCCGGGGTGGACCGTCTCCCCCGCGCGAGGGGTCAGCCGGTCGGCACCACGAAACCCGACTCGTACGCGGCGATCACCGCCTGGGTCCGGTCGCGCACGCCGAGCTTGGCCAGCACGTTGCCGACGTGCGTCTTGACCGTCTCCACGCCGACCACCAGCCGGTCGGCGATCTCCGGGTTGGACAGCCCGGCGGCCATCAACCGCAGCACCTCGGCCTCCCGCTCGGTGAGCCGGGCCGCCCGCAGCCCGTCGGAGCCCCGGCCGCCGTACGCGCCGACGAGCTGGCGGATCGCCGCCGGGAAGAGCAGCGACTCGCCGGCCGCCACCACCCGGATCGCCTCCACCACCTCGGCCGGGCGGGCCCGCTTGAGCAGGAAGCCGCTGGCTCCGGCGCGCAGCGCCTCGTAGACGTACTCGTCGTTGGCGAACGTGGTGACCACCAGGACGCGGGGCGGGTCGGCGGACGCGGCCAGCAGCCGCCGGGTGGCCTGGATGCCGTCGATGGCCGGCATCCGGACGTCCATGAGCACCACCCGCGGGCGCAGCCGGGCCACCAGCGACGGCACCTCGGCGCCGTCCGCGGCTTCGCCGACCACCCGCAGGTCGGGCTGGGCGTCCACGATCGCCCGCAGGCCGACCCGGATCAGCTCGTCGTCGTCGACGATCAGCACGTCGATGGTCATCCGGTCTCCTCCCTCGGCGCCGGCAGGGTGGCCCGTACCCGCCAGCGGTCGCCCTCCGGCCCGGCGGTGAGCTGCCCGCCGAGCAGCAGCACCCGCTCCCGCATGCCGTCGAGGCCGCGCCCGCCGCCACCCGGCCCGGTGGTGCCGCGCAGCCCGTTGACCACCTCGATCTCCAGACGACCATCGGGTACGGCCACCCGCAGCCGCACCGGCCCCCGGCCGTGCCGGACCGCGTTGGTGAGCCCCTCCTGGACGATCCGGTAGCCCTCCCGGGACACCACGGCGGGCAGGTCGCGCAGCGCCCCGCTGATCCGGGGCTCCACCTCCAGGCCGGCGGCCCGGGTGTCGGCGACCAGCCGGTCCAGCCCGTCGAGGGTGGCCTGCGGCGCGGTGGGGGCGGGCGCCCGCCCGTCCTCGGTCTCCCGGAGCAGCCCGAGCACGTGGTCCAGGTCGTCCATCGCGCGGCGGCTGGTCTCCTCGATGGCGCGCAGGGCCCGCCGGGTGAACTCCGGGTCGGTGTCGAGCAGCTCGCGGGCGGCGCCGGCCTGGAGGGTCGCCACGGTGAGCGCGTGCCCCACCGAGTCGTGCAGCTCGCGGGCCAGCCGGTTGCGCTCGGCCAGCCGCGCCGACCGGGCCTCCAGGGCGGCGATCCGCTCGGCCTGGGCCGGGCCGAGCAGCACCGGGGCCATGGAGGCGGCGAGCGCGCCGAGCCCGGCGACCGCGTACCCGAGCGCGACCAGCAGGGCCAGCCCGGCCAGTCCCGCCGCGACCGGGTGGCCCGGGCCGAACGCGCCGAAGCCGTCCTCGGGGGCGACGCCGGTGTCGACGCCGGCCAGCCCGGCGACGAAGACCAGCGCCATGGGGAACGCGCTGATCGCGGCGAACAGCACGAGGCCGCCGGTGAGCAGGTGCAGGGCGATCCAGAGCGCGGCGCGCAGCCGGGTCTCCCGATCGATCCGGTGGCCCGGGGCGGGCTCGGGCAGGTCGACCGCGAGCAGCGCCCGGGCGGCGGCGATCTCCAGCGCCCGGCTGCCGGCGAGGAACACCGGCACGGCGGCGAGCACCGCGGCGACCAGCAGCAGGCCGGCGCCGATCGGGCGGGGCACGTCGTCGTTGCCGAGCAGCTGCGCGAACGCCGCGGCGAGCAGCGCGTACGGCAGGACGAGCACCCCGCCGAGGAGCAGGAACACGGCGCGCCGCCAGGTGCTCCCGCGCACCAGCGGCGCCAGTACGCCCGGGACCGTCACCCGGCCATTCTGCCGCCGGGAACGGCCCGCCGACTCCCCCGCGACGGGGAGATCGGGTCAGCGGTGGTCCTGGACGTACTTCTCCGGGTCCTTGTCGCGGAAGGGCAGGTTGCGCCCGTTCTTGTGCTCGCCGTAGAACTTCAGCCAGCGCGCCCCCAGCTCGGCCCGTAGCTCGACGCCGGCGTGCCGGCGGAAGTCGGGCAGCGCCTCGTCCTCCTCCTCGGCCAGGTGTTCGCTGTTCTCCCGGCGGGCCCGCCAGACCGCGGCCCACCAGGCGTCCGAGCCGACCTCGTGCAGCTTCGACTCGGCGATGGCGTCGCGGATCTTGTTGTGGTCGCCGATGGCGTCCTCGGTCTCCTCCGCGCCGTCGTCGCCGTGCCGGACCAGGTGCGGGTAGAGGATGGCCTCCTCGGCCTCGGCATGGATGTCCAGGTGCAGGGCGAGCGCCTCCCAGACGGCCAGCAGCTCGGCCGGGTCGCGGGCGTCGTCGAGCCGGGCGAAGCCGCGGCGGAAGGCGGCGTGGTCGTCGAGGATCAGTGCGGTGATGTCGTCCATGGTGGTCACCTCCCGGTGCGGGCGCGGATCAGCTTGGGTACGGCGGCCAGCCCGGTGATCGGGCGGAACGCGTGGGCGGCGGTGACCAGTGCGGCGTACTCGTCGTCGGCCAGGTCGATCTCGGCGGCGGCGGCGTTGCGCTCCATCTGCTCCACCCCCGACGCGCCGGGGATGGCGACCACGTTGGGGTGGCGGAGCAGGTACGCCAGGGCGATCTGGCTGGGCGTGGCGTCGTGCGCGTCGGCCACCTCGCGCAGGGTGGCGATCAGCTCGGTGCCCCGCTCCAGGTTCTCCGGCAGGAAGTACGGGTTGGCCCGCCGCACCGCCCCGGTGGGCGGGTTCCGCGCGTCGTACCGGCCGGAGAGGAAGCCCTGCCCCAACGGGCTGTACGCGATGACGATCCGGCCGGCCTGCTCCGCGTACGGAATGAGGTCCTTCTCGGGGCCGCGGTCGACCATGCTGTAGCGGACCTGGTTGCTCAGCACCCGGCGGCCCAGCGCGGCCTCGGCGAACCGCCAACGGCGCAGGCCGTAGTTGCTGACCCCGACCTCGCCGACCAGCCCGACGTCCTGGAGCGCGCGCATCCCGCGCATGGTGGTGGTGTCGGCGACCACCGGGTTGGGCTGGTGCACCTGGTAGAGGTCGAGGCCGGCGACGCCGAGCCGGGCGGCCGAGGCCACGGCCCGCTGCTGCACCACCGGGGCGAGCGGCAACACCGGGAAGATCTTGCTGGCCACCACGACCTTGGCCCGGTCGTCGCCGAGCGCCGCGCCGAGGATGCGCTCGCTGCGGCCGAAGCCGTAGATCTCGGCGGTGTCGAAGAGCGTGACGCCCAGGTCGAGCGCGCGCCGGACGATCTGCGCGGCCCGCTGTTCGAAGTCCGGGCCGTAGCCCCACTCCCGCGAGCCGAACTGCCACGTGCCGAGGCCGATCTTGGAGATGGGCTTGGGGGTGTCGAGCGGGACGTAGCGCATGGACTCGAAGCTACCCAAGCCCGCAGGCCGGCATGCCCGTTCCGCCGTCCCGGCAGAATGGTCGGGTGACTCTCCTCATCCGCCCCGCCCGCCCCGAGGAGGCGGCCGAGCTGACCGAGCTGGCGCTGCGCTCCAAGGCCCACTGGGGGTACGACGCCGCTTTCCTGGCCCGCTGCCGCACCGAGCTGACCCTCACCCCGGCGGACGTGGCCGCCCGGCCGGTGCGGGTGGCCGAGCGGGACGGCCGGACGGTGGGTCTGCTGGTGCTCGGCGGTGAGCCGCCCGCGCTGGAGCTGGACATGCTCTTCGTGGACCCCCCGGCGATCGGCACCGGCGCGGGCCGGGTGCTGTTCGAGCACGCCGTGGCCACCGCCCGGGCCGCCGGCGCCCGGACGCTGTGGATCGAGGCGGATCCGGAGGCCGAGTCGTTCTACCGGCATCTCGGCGCGGTGCCGGCCGGCACCTCGGTCTCCCCGTCCACCGGCCGGGAGCTGCCCAGACTCCGCTACGACCTGGGCACTGGCCGGGGCTAGGGTCTTCAGACGTGACCTACCTAGCCAGCGAAGACCGTTACGACTCGATGATCTACCGGCGCAGCGGCCGGAGCGGCCTGCGCCTGCCCGCCATCTCGCTCGGGCTGTGGCACAACTTCGGGCCGGACCGGCCGTACGAGCGGCAGCGGGACATCGTCCGGCGCGCCTTCGACCTCGGGATCACCCACTTCGACCTGGCCAACAACTACGGCCCGCCGCCCGGCGCGGCGGAGGAGAACTTCGGCCGGCTGCTCGCCACCGACCTGAAGCCGTACCGGGACGAGCTGGTCATCTCCAGCAAGGCCGGCTATCTCATGTGGCCCGGCCCGTACGGCGAGTGGGGCTCGCGCAAGTACCTGATCTCCTCGCTGGACCAGTCGCTGCGCCGGATGGGGCTCGACTACGTCGACATCTTCTACTCCCACCGGTTCGACCCGGACACGCCGCTGGAGGAGACCATGGGCGCGCTGGACGCGGTCGTCCGCTCCGGCAAGGCGCTCTACGTCGGCATCTCCAACTACAACTCGGAGCAGACCGCCCGGGCCGCCGAGATCCTCCGCGAACTGGGCACGCCGCTGCTGATCAACCAGCCGTCGTACTCGATGCTCAACCGCTGGACCGAGGACGACGGGCTGCTGGACACGCTGGAGCAGGCCGGTGCCGGCTGCATCGCGTACAGCCCGCTGGCGCAGGGTCTGCTCACCGACCGCTACCTGGGCGGCATCCCGGCCGACTCCCGGGTGCGGACCAGCGTCTTCCTCAACGAGAGCGACCTCAGCGAGGAGAAGATGGCCACCATCCGCGGGCTCGCCGCGGTCGCCGAGCGGCGCGGCCAGAGCCTGGCCCAGCTCGCGCTGGCCTGGGCGCTGCGCGACCCCCGGATGACCAGCCTGATCATCGGGGCGAGCAGCGTGGCCCAACTGGAGGGGAACGTCGCCGCGCTGGACAACCTCGACCTCGGCGTCGACGACTTGGCCGAGATCGACCGGCACCTGGGCTGAGGACTACCAGATCCGGCGCCGGCCGGCCCGGTGGTTGCGGACCCCGCACGGCCGGCCGGCCGGCACGCTCCCGGCCCGCCGCAGCCGCATCGCCACCACGACGACGAGCAGCACGGTGACCCCGGCCGCCGCGCCGACCACGAGCGGCCGGGGGAACGTGCGGGTGTCGGTCACCGCCGCCACCGGCACCCCCGCCGCCGGGTCGCCGGCCCGGTCGCCGGTCGCGGCCCTCGGCACGGTACGCGGGGCCGCCGCGCTCGCCGGGGGCGACGCCGACCGGCCGGTGGGCGCCGCGGACGCCGCCCCGCCCGACGCCGGCCGGAACACCACGTCGGAGCAGGAGTAGTAGGTGTCCTGGGTGTCCGAGTTCTGCCAGATGGTGTAGATGATGTGCCGCCCGGTGCGCCCGGCCGGGAGCCGCCCCGGCATCTGGTAGGCGCCGTCCCGGATCGGCGGGTCGGTGACCGCCAGGAACGGCTTCTCCTCCAGGTCCGCCCAGGTCAGCCGTCGGGTCGGGGCGTACGAGGCGGTGGTGGCGTAGAACCGGAACGTGCCCTTGTGCGGGATCGTGGTGCGGTAGCGGAAGGTGTATCGGGCCCCGGCCGTGAGCGTGGTGGCCGGCCAGTCGGTCCGGGGCAGGTCCAGCCCCCGGTACGCCGACAGCCCGCCGCTGCACAGTTCCCCGTCGGGGATGCGTTCCCGGTCCCGCCCGTCGATCCGGGCCACCCGGATGTTGTCCCACTCCCGCACGGCCGCCCCGGCGGCGATCGCGGCCCGGCAGGCCGGCGTGTCCGCCCGCCCACCCTCCGGACCGCAGGCCGCGGCCCGGCTCAACGGGCTGGTGGGGGCGCCGTGCGCGCTCGCCGGCACGCCGGTGAGCAGCAGGGTCGCGGCGACGGCGGCGAGCGCGGCGGGCGTTCGGCGTACGGCCATGTCATCGACCTCCCGCGCACTGGTACGGGCACGGGCCGGCAAAGGTTCGATCGACGCGTCGGTGTGCCGCGGACCACGGGGCGCCCGAGTGCTGGGAGCCGGTCGGCGCGACCGGGGCGGTGGCCCTAGCGTGGTCGGCATGCGGGTCGCCGTCTTCAGCACCAAGCCGTACGACCGGGACTTCCTCGCCGAGGCGAACGCGGCGGCCGGGCACGACCTGGTCATGCTGGAGCCCCGGCTCTCGGTGGAGACGGCGGCGCTGGCGGCCGGCGCCGACGCGGTCTGCGCCTTCGTGAACGACGACCTCGGCGAGCCCGTGCTGGACCGGCTGGCCGCGGCCGGGGTACGCCTGGCGGCCCTGCGCTCGGCCGGCTACAACCACGTGGACGTGGCGGCGGCGACCCGGCTGGGCGTCACCGTGGTACGGGTCCCGGAATACTCGCCGTACGCGGTGGCCGAGCACTGCGTCGGGCTGATGCTCGCGCTGAACCGGCGGATCCACCGCGCGCACAACCGGGTACGCGAGCACAACTTCGCGCTGACCGGGCTGCTCGGCTTCGACCTGCACGGCAAGACCGTCGGGGTGGTCGGCACCGGCAAGATCGGCGTCTGCCTGGCCCGGATCATGGCCGGGTTCGGCTGCCGGGTGCTGGCCAGCGACCCGTACCCGAACCCGGAGGCGCTCGCCGTCGGCGTCGAGTACGTGCCGTTGAAGACCCTGCTGGCCGAGTCGCACGTGGTGACGCTGCACTGCCCGCTGACCCCGGAGACGCACCACCTGATCGACGAGGAGCGGATCGCGCAGATGCGCTCCGGTGTCATGCTGATCAACACGAGCCGGGGCGCGCTGGTGGACACCCGGGCCGTGATCCGCGGGCTGAAGACCGGCCGGATCGGCCACCTCGGGCTCGACGTCTACGAGGAGGAGACCGAACTCTTCTTCGAGGACCTCTCCGACCAGATGCTGCGCGACGACGACTTCTCCCGGCTGAGCACCTTCCCGAACGTGCTGATCACCGGCCACCAGGCGTTCTTCACGCAGGAGGCGATGCACAACATCGCCGCCACCACCATCGCGAACCTGAACGCGGTGGAACGGCACGGCCCCGACGGGGTCACCGGGCCGGCCCGGGTCTGCTGACCGAACGGACCACCGGGGCGGCGGTGGAGCGGGGTGCGGCCCTACAGTGACGGCACCCCGTGATCAAGGAGCGTGCCGTGTCCGAGCCGCCACAGACGCCAGAACCGCCCCGACCCGCCCCGGCGGCCGGGTCCGCGGCCGGCGACGTCCCCACCGACGTCACGCCGCACCTGCTCGTCGCGCCCGCGGTGGCGGGCGCGCCGCCCGCGGTGCCGTGGCCCGGCCCCGAGGGGCAGCCCGCCTGGGCCATCCCGGTGGTCGTGCCGCCCGGCACCCGCGGCTACGCGCTGTTCGTGCCACTGGTGCCCGTGGCCGAGGGAGAGCCGGGCGCGGCCCCCGGGCAGGCAGCCGCCCCGCGGATGATGGTCCCCGCGCCGGGCGTGCCCACCCAGGCCGCGCCGCCGGCCGTCGAAACTCCGACCCCGAGCGGCCCGGCGTCCGCGTCCGGTGACGGCGGTACCGGCACGACGACCGACGACGCTGCCGCGCCGGCCCCCGCCTCTGCCGGACGGGCCAACTCCGAGGCTCAGCCGGCACCGGCCACGAAGGCCGAGCCGGAAACCGGGGCCGCCTCCGCCCCGGCGACGACCGCAGCTCCGACCGCCGGACCAGCGATGGCCGCTGCGCCGCCCGCCGGACCTGCGACGACCGGCACGCCGGCAGCGCCGCCCGCCGTCGTCCCGGCGCCGCCGGTCGCGGCGCCGCCCTATCCGGTGGCGGTCCACGGGGTGCAGCCCTGGGGCGGCTACCCGCCCGGTGCCGGCTGGACGCCCCGGCCGCGGACGCCCCGGACCTCGTTCCTCGGCGCGCGCTGGCCGGGCCCGAAGCAGGCCACCGGCCGCGCGGTGCCGCTCGCGGTGCTGGCCGGCGCGCTCGGCACCGCGTTCTTCGTGCCGCTGAGCCGCGTCGGCATCGGCTGGTTCCTGGGCTGGCTCACGCTGACCCTCGGCGTGCTGGTCGCGGTACGCCGGCGTACCGCCGACCTGCCCCGCACCGAGCGGCTGATCCGCGGCGGGTGGGCGGCGGCGGCGCTGGTCCTGCTGGCCGTGCTGGCCTTCCGCAACGCCTGGTGGCTGGTGACGTTCTGCGTGCTCGGCGCGCTGGGCTGCGCCACCCTGGCCATCGTCGGCGGCCGGCTGGTCCGCTCGATCCTGTTCGGCCTGGCCGCAACGCCGTTCGCGGCGTTCCGCGGCCTGCCCTGGGTGCGCCGGCACGTCACCGCCTCCCCGGAGGCCGGGACCGTCCGCAAGGTCACCGGCTCGGTGGTCGCCACCGTGCTGGTGCTGCTGGTCTTCGGCAGCCTGCTCTCCTCGGCCGACGCGGCCTTCTCCGAGGTGCTGACCGCCATCGTCCCCGAGATCAACATCGGTACGGTGTTCCGCTGGATCTTCCTGGCCGCGGTCGGCGGGCTGATCGCGGTCGCGGCGGTCTACACCCTGGCCGCCCCGCCCGACCTGTCCACCGTCGACCGGCCGAGCGGCCGCCGGCTCGGCGTGCTGGAGTGGGCGCCGGCCATCGGGGCGCTGACGCTGCTCTTCGTGGGCTTCGTGATCGTGCAGTTCACCGTGCTCTTCGGCGGACAGCGGCACGTGCAGAAGGTCGCCGGCCTCAGCTACTCCGAGTACGCCCGCAGCGGCTTCTGGCAGCTCCTCTTCGTCACCCTGCTGACCCTGGCCGTGCTGGGCGGGGTGAGCCGCTGGGCCAGCCGCGAGCGGCCGGTCGAGCGGCACCTGCTGCGCGTCCTGCTGGGCCTGCTCAGCGCGCTCAGCGTGGTGATCGTCGTGTCGGCGCTGTCCCGGATGTGGACCTACCAGAAGGTCTACAGCTTCACCGGCGAGCGGATCTTCGTGATGGCGTTCGAGCTGCTGCTCGGCGCGGTCTTCCTGATGATCCTGGCGGCAGGCGTGCGGTGGCAGGGCCGGTGGATCCCGGGCACCACGGTGGCGCTGGCCGTCGCCATGCTGCTCGGCCTGGCCGTGCTGAACCCGGAGGACTACGCGGCGAAGCGCAACATTCTCCGGTACGAGCAGACCGGCAAGATCGACGCCTGGTACCTGCGGGCGCTCTCCGCCGACGCCACGCCCGCGCTGACCGGGCTTCCCGACCCGGTCCGCCGCTGCACGCTGAGCTGGATCGCCGACGACCTTGAAGAGTCCGACCCCTGGTACGCCTGGAACCTGGGCCGGTACCGGGCCCGCCAGGCCCTCGACCGGGTCGGGCCGGACGCGATCGGTGGTCCGAAGGACTGCCGCCGGGCCGACCAGTTCGACCTGCCCAAGTCCCGCCGTACCCGGTGACGTCGCCGGCCGGGCCGCGCAACGCCGCGGCCCGGCCGGCGGCGCATCCTGCCCGTCCGCGAACGTTCACCGTTCCCTCACGTCAGGGCCACGACGGACACCGACCCCGCACCTAGCTTCGGCTGCGCGAACGTCAACCGAGGTAGCGGAGGTTTTGCCATGTCCGTCCGTCAGCTCATGACGGTGCTGGCCGTCGGGGCGGTGCTGGCCGTGCCGACGGCCGCCCACGCGGCCCCCGTCGCCGGCCCCGGCGTGCTGCCGCAGAAGACCCACTTCGACCTGCAGGCGCACCGGGGCGGGATCGGGCTGACCACCGAGGAGACCCTGACCGGTTTCGCCAAGGCCATGCGCCTCGGCGTCACCACGCTGGAGCTGGACACCCAGGTCACCCGGGACGAGAAGGTGGTCGTCACGCACGACCGGCAGGTCAGCGCGCAGAAGTGTCGCGACACCGGGCCGGTGACCCCGGGCGACCCGATGTACCCGTACGTCGGGAAGTACATCAAGGACCTGACCCTGGCCCAGATCAAGACCATGGACTGCGGCTACCAGCAGCTGCCCGGGTTCCCGGAACAGGAGCAGATCGCCGGGGTCCGGATGGCCGAGCTGCGGGACGTGCTGGACCTGGTGAAGGCCTGGCGCGCCCACCAGATCACGCTGAACATCGAGACGAAGGTGGAGGCCGGAGCGCCCGAGCAGACCGCCCCGCGCGAGCTGTTCGTCCGCCGGGTCTTCGAGGAGATCCGCGCCTCGGGCATCGAGGACCAGGTCACCATCCAGTCCTTCGACTGGGGCGCGCTGCGGGTGATGCACCGGCTCGCGCCACGGTGGCCGCTGGTGGCGCTGACCAACTACGACTTCCTCCAGGTCGGCAGGCCCGGCGCCTCGCCCTGGCTTGGCGGCTTGGACGCGGACGACTTCGGTGGCGACTTCGTCCGGGCGGCCGCCGCGATCCCCGGCGTGACCACCCTCTCCCCCAACTACGGCTTCCCGCAGAACGGCACGGTCGCCGACCCGGCCTTCCGCTTCTACCCGGACCCGAAGATGATCGCCGACGCGCACGCCCGCGGCCTGAAGGTCGTGCCGTGGACCTGCGACGACCCGGCCACCGTGGCGGCGCTGATGGACCTGGGCGTCGATGGGATCATCACCAACTACCCGGACCGGGTCCGGCAGCTCATGGCCGAGCGGGGCATGCGCCTGCCCAAGGCGTACCAGCCGCGCTGAATTCCGTGCAGGCGTCCGTCCCGCGGGGCGGACGCCTCCCGGCCCGGTCAGGCCGGGCCGCCGCCGAAGCCGATCTCGTTGCCGTCCGGGTCACGGAAGATCGCCTTGCGGACGCCGTTGTCGTAGGTCTCCTGCTCGGCCGGCGTCAGGCCGCGCTCGGCGATCTGCGCGAGGCGGGCGTCGAGGTCGTCGACGAAGACGGTGTGCATGGCGTGCCCGGCGTGTTCGGGCCGAACCTCGATGTACAGGTACCGGTGCTCGGCGATCTCCCACACCGCCTCGGTGTCGTTCGGCAGGAACGAGGGCGGCGCGCCCAGGAGCCGCTCGCACCAGGCCGCCGCCGCGCGGTAGTCACGGACGGGCAGGCCCGCGAACAGATCTACTGTCATGCGCCCATGCTAGGGATCACACCGACAATTCCCCCAGGATGGCCGGAGCGGGCGCGACCTGCTTCGAACACGACGAAGGGCGTCCGTCATCGCTGACGAACGCCCTGATCGCTAAGGGTGGAGCCGAGGGGACTCGAACCCCTGACCCCCACACTGCCAGTGTGGTGCGCTACCAGCTGCGCCACGGCCCCTTGCGGTGTCCCCGGTCGCCCGGGCACGGAGAGAACTATACACACGCCGGCTGGCATGGTCATCTCGCGGGGGTACCCCCGCCGGTGGCTCAGTTCAGGGCCACGTCCGGCGGGAAGTGGGCGACCGCCGCCATCATGCCGCCCTGCCGGCGCAGCACCATCGGCCAGAGGTCGTCCGGGCGGTCGACGAAGGCGTCACCCGGGAGGGCGTCGAGCACGAACCAGGACCCGTCCTCGATCTCCCGCTCCAGCTGACCGGCGCCCCAGCCCGAGTAGCCGGCGAACACCCGGATCCCGCCCACGGCGTCGCGCAGCTTCTCCGGGTCGACCGAGAGGTCGATGGTGCCCACCGCGCCGGAGACCCGGTGGAAGCCCTTCACCGGCTTGATCGGGTGGCGCATCCGGGCCAGGCAGATCGCCGAGTCGGGCTGCACGGGACCGCCCTCGAAGAGCACCGCGGGGTGTCGGGCCAGATCGCTCCAGTCGCCCAGGACGTCGGCCACCGGGACCTCGGTGGCCCGGTTCAGCACCACGCCGAGCGCGCCGCCGGGCTCGTGGGCGACGAGCAGCACGACCGTGCGGTCGAAGTTCGGGTCCTTCAACGCAGGCGTCGCGACCAGTAGCCGCCCGGTCATGGAATCCATGGCTCGGCCACCGATCGCCTGTCCCTCACCCTGCATGTCCGACACCCGTCAGCCGTACGCCGCTACCAGCCGCGCTGTCAACGCCATGCAAGGCACCATAGCCTGCGGTCCGCCCGCTGGCTAAGGTCTGACCGGCGGGTGATCGCGACCGAATCGAGGGAGGGCCGGATGGCGGCTACGGCCGAACTGGCGGTGATCGGCGGGTCGGGCCTCTACGCCCTGCTCGACGGCGCCACCGAGCACGTGCTGGAGACGCCGTACGGCGCGCCGTCGGACCCGGTCACGATCGCCGAGGTGGCCGGCCGGCGGGTGGCGTTCCTGCCCCGGCACGGGCGCGACCACCGCTACCCGCCGCACCTCATCCCCTACCGGGCCAACCTCTGGGCCCTGCGCTCCCTGGGCGTACGCCAGGTGCTGGCGCCCTGCGCGGTCGGCGGGCTGCGGCCGGAACTGGGCCCGGGCACGTTCGTGGTGCCGGACCAGCTCATCGACCGCACCAGCGGGCGGCCCCAGACCTACTACGACCACGGCGCGGTGCACGTGTCGTTCGCCGACCCGTACTGCCCGGCGGGGCGGCGGACGCTGCTCGACGCGGCGGCCGGGCGGGGCGTGCCGGCGGTGGACGGCGGGACGGTGGTGGTGGTCGAGGGCCCGCGGTTCTCCACCCGAGCGGAGTCGCGCTGGTTCGCCTCGATCGGCGGCACGGTGGTCAACATGACCGGTCACCCCGAGGCGGTGCTCGCCCGCGAACTGGCCCTCTGCTACACCTCGATCGCCCTGGTCACCGACCTGGACGCCGGCGTCGAGGCGGGCGGGTCGGTGACCCAGGAGGAGGTCTTCCGGGTCTTCGCGGAGAACACCGACCGGCTGCGCGGGGTGCTGCTGGACGCCGTCGCCGCGCTGCCCGCCGAGCGGGACTGCCCCTGCGGACGGGCGCTCGACGGGATCAAGCTTCCGTTCCCGCTGCCCTGAGCGCCGGGAAGCGCCCGAAAAGTCGACCTCGGCCCGATAGATTCGGCTGGTCGGGACGCTGATCACCGGGCCGTCTCCCGGCACGTGCGGGGGACGGGAGGCAGCCGGCGATGGCAACGGTCCGCGACACGACCTACGACCTGCTCCGCGCGCTGGGCCTGACCACCGTCTTCGGCAATCCCGGCTCCACCGAGGAACCCTTCCTCGCGGACTTCCCGGCCGACTTCCGCTACGTGCACGCCCTGCAGGAGGCGTCGGCGATGGCCATGGCCGACGGCTACGCGCAGGGCACCGGCCGGCCCGCGCACGTCAACCTGCACACCGCCCCGGGCATCGGCAACGGCATGGGCAACCTGGTCACCGCCTGGCACAACAAGACCCCACTGATCGTCACCGCCGGCCAGCAGACCCGGGAGATGCTGCTCATCGAGCCCCGGCTGGCCAGCCCTCGGGCGGTCGAGCTGGTCCAGCCGTACGTCAAGTGGGCGCACGAGCCGGCCCGCGCGCAGGACGTCCCGGCGGCCTTCATGCGGGCGTACGCCTCGGCGGTGCAGCCCCCGGCCGGGCCGGTCTTCCTCTCCCTGCCGATGGACGACTGGGGCCGGCCCGCCGACCCGCCGCCGCCGGTGCGGACGGTGGCGACCCGGATCGCGCCGGACCCGGACCTGCTGCGCGGCTTCGCCGCCACGCTGGCCGCCGCCCACGCCCCGGCGCTGGTGCTCGGCGCCGCGGTGGACCGGGCCGACGCCTGGCCGGCCGCCGTGGCGCTGGCTGAACGGCTGGCCGCCCCGGTCTGGGCCGCCCCGGCCCCGGAGCGGGCCGTCTTCCCCGAGAGCCACCCGCAGTTCCGGGGCGTCCTGCCCTACGCGATCGGCCCGCTGGCCGAGGCGTTGCGCGGCCACGACACGGTGCTGGTGGTCGGCGCGCCGGTGTTCCGCTACTACCCGCACGTGCCGGGCGACTACCTGCCCGCCGACACCCGGCTGCTGCACGTCACCGACGACCCGGACGAGGCGGCCCGGGCCCCGGTCGGGGAGAGCCTGCTCGGCGACGCCGGGCTGGCCATGGCCGGGCTGGTGGAGCTGCTGCCGCCGGCGGACCGGCCCCCGCCGCCGGCCCGGGACGCCCCGGCGTCGCCGGAGGCCACCGACCCGCCGAGCGCCGACGCCGTCTTCGCCGCGCTGGCCGGGCAGTGGCCGGCCGACGGGGTGCTCGTGCAGGAGTCACCGTCCAACCTGGCCGCGCTGCGGCGCCGGCTGCGGATCGACCGGCCCCGGTCGTACTTCACGATGGCCAGCGGCGGCCTGGGGTTCGGCCTGCCGGCAGCGGTGGGCATCGCGCTGGCCGAGCGGGACACCGGGCGCGGCCGGCCGGTGGTCGCGGTGGTCGGCGACGGCTCGTTCCACTACTCGGTGCAGGCGCTGTGGACCGCCGCGCAGCTCGGCCTGCCGCTCGCCGTCGTGGTCCCGGTCAACCGGCAGTACGCGATCCTCAAGGCGTTCGCCGAGCTGAAGCACACACCCGGGGTCCCGGCGCTGGACCTGCCCGGGCTGGACGTCACGGCGGTGGCGCGCGGCTACGGCTGCGCGGCCGAGGTGGTGGAGTCGCCGGACGCGCTCGGCCCGGCGCTGGCCGCCGCGCTCGCCGCCGACCGGCCGACCGTGCTGCCGGTGCCGATCAGCACCGACGTGCCGCGGATCCTGTAGGGGTCAGCGGCGCACGGCGAGCGGGGTGCCGCTGACCACGTCGAGCACCACCCGGTCGCCGAGCGGCGCCTTGAGCGTGACGCTCACCGGCTTCATCACGAGCTGCATCGTGCACGGCCCGGTCGAGCGGACCACCCCGCCGCCGAGCACCACCACGTCGTCCCGCTCCAGCACCAGCGGCGTGGGTTCCCCGTCGCAGGCGCCCGTCCCGACCCGGTAGTCGACCCGGTTGCCGGTCGTCGCCCGCAGGTCCAGGGCCGCGACGAATCCGTCGTCCACGGGGCGGCTCGGCGCGGTCCCCTCGGGCGGGGCGCCGACCGCGCTGGGCGCGACGGCGAGGCGGGCCACCGGCGCCCGCAGCCCCTCCACGGTGAACAGCCAGGCCGGCACGGTGGCCTGGCCCCGGCTGGTCCGCACCGACGCGCTGCCCAGCGTCACCCCGGTGACCGTCAGCGGCACGCACGGGCTGGCCGCCTGGGTGGCGACCGGCCCGTCCGGGCCGGGCTCGACGGTCGGGCCGCCCTTGGGCCGCGGCGCCGGGGCCATCGGCCGCCCGTCGCAGGGCGGCGGGTCGCCCTGGTCCAGCTGGGCGTACGCCTCGGCGGCGCTGATCAGCGGGACCCGCAGCGTGCCGTCCGGGAAGCGGACCGTCCCGTCGGCGGGCCGGGTGGCCGGCAGGTCGATCTGGTCCCGGTACCAGCCGTTGAGGAAGGCCTGCTTCGTCTCGTCGGTGAAGCCGGGGTCGCCGGTCAGCACGGTGGCCTCGTCGAGCGGGACGTACCCACTGCGCCAGGCGGGGCCGGGGCGCCACGCCTCGGCCACCTCGGTGGCCCGCTGGCCGAACGCCTCCCAGCGGTGGTCGGGGCCGGAGACCGACGGACCGCTCGGGCCGGCGGCCGGCGGGCCGGCAGGGTCGGCGCCGGGCGCGGCGCAGCCGGCCAGGACCAGGAGCGGCAGCCCGAGCAGGGCGAGTGATCGACGCATGCCGGTTGGACGCGACGCTCCACCGGCCGGTTCCCCGGTCAGTCCTCCCCGCCCAGGTCGGCCTGGTACGCCTCCCAGAGCAGGTCCGCGCCGCGCTGCCGGTGCCGGTCGAGCGCCCGCAGCAGGTTCCGGGCCTGCTCGCGCAACTCCTCGGCGGGCACCGCGGGAAGCCGTACCGCGTGCTGGAGCGCGGCGAACGCGGCCGCGATGGCGGCGTGCTCGCCGGCCAGCAGGCGTACGCCCCGGTCGAGCCGGGGCGCCTGGTGGAGCAGTTCGGCGTAGAAGCCGGCCGGTCCCTCGGTGACCCGGACGTGCTCGGCGAAGCCCTGCCGGACCGGGCCGAGGCGGCCGATCAGGTGCTCCCGCCAGCGTGGCTCGGCCGGCGCCGCGGCGAGCGCCCGGGCGAGGGCGCGCACGTCGCCGGCAGGGCCGGGCCGGGGCGGGGGCACGGCGGTGACGGTGGACGGCTGCTGAATCGGATTGGTGACCATGGCACCTCCCGCGCTGCTGCGCTACCGCGTACAGCGATGGTGAACCCGGTCACCCGACCTGTCCAGGAGGGGCGGGCGCCTCATCTGCCCCTTCCGCCCCGGCAGTCACAGCCGCCCCTACAGTCCCAGGGGATTGCCCGCCATGTCGCGCAGTCGGCCGGCGAGGGCGTGCGCGTCGGCGTCCCGGCCCTGGTCCGGCCGGCCGGCGGTGATCGCGTCGGCGAGCGCCCGCAGCTCGTCCGGGGGCGGGCTGCCCGGCCCCGGGCCCTGCAACGGGATGGTGACCCTCCGGCCGCTGTCCCGGTCTTGGGCGATCAGCGTGGGCACCCGCACCACCCCGTCGTCGCCGATCCGGTGGGCGACCGCGCCGCCGCGCACCTCGGCGGTGGCCAGGTCGACGGTGCGGGTGCCGAGCGCGCCACGGACCGAGGCCCGGGTCCCGTCCAGCCAGGCGGCCGTGCGCAGCACCCGCAGCACGAGGTAGAGCCCGATCAGCACGAACGGCAGCCCGCAGAGTCCGGCGTAGCGCAGCGGTGCGGGCGCGGCGGTGGCGCCGTCGTGCAGGTCGGGCGGGAGCAGGTCGGGCGGCAGGTCCCGGACGTCGTCGTACGAGGGGACCGGGTCGCCGAAGCCGCCGACCCGGCGCAGCAGGCCGTCGGCGACCAGCGGCAGCAGCACGAAGGCCGCGCCGACGGCGGTGCACAGGACGCCCACCAGGGCGGCCACGGCGCGCTGGCCGGACGCCGCGCCGACGGAGAGTGGGATCCGCTCATTCGTCACAGGCGGCAGCCTAGAGCCGAACGAGCCTGGAGACGACTGTGCGCCCCGGTCCGGTGGACCGGGGCGCACAGGTCAGGTGGTGGAGGTGCCGGGAATCGAACCCGGGTCCTTCGCCGCCTTGTCAGGGCTTCTCCGAGCGCAGCTCGCTGTGCCTCTACTCGGCCCCTCCGATCACGCGAGCGAGTCGGTGTGACGGGCCCAGTCGCTGATTGATCTCGCCGCACGGACCCCGCGACCGGGTCCGGTTGGCCAGCCTTCTAGCTGATGCCGGCTAACTGGGTCGAAGGCGCTCCCAGGCCGACAGACTTGCTACTCGCCTCAGGCGGCGAGAGCGAAGTCAGCGCGATTGTTCTTGGCGCTTATTGGTTTCCGACGAACGATTCTCGAGACGACGTCGGCTTCCTCGGCTCGCTTCCCCTGCCGCAACGTACGAAGTCGAAACCAGTCACCCCCTCGACGGGCTGCCCCTGTCGGCAGCAACACCAAGCCTAACGCCTGGCGCAACCGGATTCATTCCGAGGCCGGCCGGAAGCCGGCACCCGGACGAACCGGACGTTTCACTCACCCATGCCCTTGCCGCGCCGGCCCACCACGCGGGCGATCTCCCGCTCGGCGTCCCGCTTGGCCAGGTCCTGGCGCTTGTCGTACGACTTCTTACCCCGGGCCAGGCCGATCTCCACCTTCGCCCAGCCGTCGGAGAAGTAAACCTGCAACGGCACCATGGTGAGACCGCTCTCCTTGGTCTTGCCGATCAGCCGGTCGATCTCCAGCCGCTTGAGCAGCAGCTTCCGGGTACGCCGGGGCTCGTGGTTGGTCCAGGTGCCCTGGGTGTACTCGGGGATGTGCATGCCGTGCAGGTAGAGCTCGCCGTCACGTTCCTGGGCAAACGCGTCGACCAGCGACGCCCGCCCGGCCCGCAGCGACTTGACCTCGGTGCCGGTCAGCGACATGCCCGCCTCGTACGTGTCGAGGATGGCGTAGTCGTGCCGCGCCTTCTTGTTGGAGGCGACCACCTTGCGACCCTTTTCCCGTGGCATCGGCGCCACCTCCCTTCCGATCGCGGAGCGCGGATCATGCTACCGGAAGTACAAGGGCCCTCCCGCGCGGTTTATTCCGACGCGGGAGGGCCCTCGGAGAGCCGTACCGGCAACTAGACCCGCAGGTAGAAGCGGAGCGTGACCCAGGCGGTCACCGCGCTGACCAGGCCACCGACGGCGGCCATCAGCGGGAACGTCAGCAAGATCTCGGACCAGGAGATCGGCGTGATGAGGCCCTCCAGGGCCGCCATCGAACTCCCCGCCGCGAGCACCTTCAAGGCGATCAGCGCGACGAGGCCGAGGATCGAGCCGATCAGACCGGCCACCACCGCCTCCAGCACGAACGGCGCCTGGATGAACCAGTTGGAGGCGCCGACCAGCTTCATGACCGCGACCTCACGCCGCTTGCTGTACGCGGCCACCTGGATGGTGTTGGCGACCAGCAGCAAGGCGGCCACCGCCATCACGATCGCGATGACCAGCGCGCCGTTCTGGAAGCCGGAGAGCACGCCGAAGACCTTGTCGAGCAGCTTGCTCTGGTCGACGATCGTGTCGATGCCCTCGGAGGTCTTGTACTCGTCGTAGATCTTCTTGTACTGCTCCGGGTTGACCAGCGTGAGCCGGAACGACTCGGGGAGCTGGTCGGGCTTGACCGCGTTCACGAGGTCCGGGGCGTCGGCGTACATCTGCTGGAAGCGCTTGTACGCCTCGTCCTTGTTGACGTACGTGACTTCCTTGATCATCGGGTCGGCCTTGAGCTTGGTCTCGAGGTCGATCCGCTGCTGCTCGTTGACGTCGGTCTTCAGGAAGATCGAGACCTGGACGTTCTCGTAGTAGAGGTCCTTCATGTCGCCGACCTTCTGGTACAGAAGGCCACTGCCGCCCAGCATGAACAGCGACACCGCCATGGTGATGATCATGGCGAGGGTCATGGTGACGTTGCGCCACAGTCCGACCAGTACCTCGGACAGGACGTACTTCATCCGCATCGGGATATTCCTCCGGCTCTCCGGCGTGAGGTGTTCGTCGTCAGGGTCTGCGGGTCGTCAGCGGCTCAGCCGTAGACGCCGCGGGCCTGGTCGCGCACGATGCGGCCGCTCTCGATCTCGATGACGCGGCGGCGCATCTGGTTCACGATGTTGGAGTCGTGCGTGACCATCACGACGGTCGTGCCGGTGCGGTTGATCCGGTCCAGCAGGCGCATGATCTCGATCGAGGTGTCCGGGTCCAGGTTTCCGGTGGGCTCGTCCGCCAGCAGGATCAGCGGCCGGTTCACGAACGCCCGGGCCACCGCGACCCGCTGCTGCTCACCACCGGACAGCTCGTGGGGGTAGCGGTGCTCCTTCCCACCGAGCCCGACCAGCTCCAGCACCTCCGGCACGACCCGGCGGGCGACCGCCTTGGTCTTGCCGATCACCTCCAGCGCGAACGCCACGTTCTCGTAGGCGGTGCGGTTCGGCAGGAGCCGGAAGTCCTGGAAGACGCAGCCGATGGAACGCCGGAAGTGGGGTCGCTTCCAGGAGCGCATCGACGTGACGTCCTTGCCGTTGACGACGACCCGCCCCTTGTTGGGGGTGACCTCGTGCAGCAGCAACTTGATGATCGTGGACTTGCCGGAGCCGGATGGACCGATGAAGAAGACGAACTCGCCCTTCTCGATCGAGACGGACACGTTGTCGAGCGAAGGCCGGGACGCCTTCGGGTACGTCTTCGTCACTTGCTCAAGCTGAATCACGGGTCGAGAGTCTACGCGGTGTAACCGGAGAGCCAAGCCCCCCGCCCCTCCGAAGCGAGTCGCGTCGTCGATTCAGCCGGTCAGACAGAGATCGACGAAGCGCTGCGTCCGAGATCGATCACGCACCGTCAGCGGTGAGCTGCTGCTGCTTCCGCCAGCGGATACCCGCCTCGATGAAGCTGTCCAGCTCGCCGTCGAAGACCGCGGACGGATTGCCCGTCTCCTGCTCGGTCCGCAGATCCTTCACCATCTGATAAGGGTGCAGAACGTACGAGCGCATCTGGTCGCCCCAGGAGCCGGCGGCGTCGGTCTTCAGGCCCTGGAGCTTGGCCTGCTCCTCCTGCCGCTTGCGCTCCAGCAGCCGGGCCTGGAGCACCCGCAGCGCGGAGGCCTTGTTCTGCAGCTGGGACTTCTCGTTCTGGCAGGTGACCACGATGCCGGTCGGGATGTGGGTGATCCGGACCGCCGAGTCGGTGGTGTTGACGCTCTGCCCGCCCGGGCCGGAGGAGCGGTAGACGTCGATCCGCATCTCGTTCTCGGGGATCTCGATGTGGTCGGTCTGCTCCACGACCGGCAGCACCTCGACGCCGGCGAAACTGGTCTGCCGGCGGCCCTGGTTGTCGAACGGGCTGATCCGGACCAGCCGGTGGGTGCCGGACTCCACGCTGAGCGTGCCGAAGGCGTAGGGCACCTTGACCGTGAAGGTGGCCGACTTGAGGCCCGCCTCCTCGGCGTACGAGGTCTCGTAGACCTCGGTCGGGTAGCCGTGCCGCTCGGCCCAGCGCAGGTACATCCGGAGCAGCATCTCGGCGAAGTCCGCCGCGTCCACGCCGCCCGCGCCGGCCCGGATGGCGACCAGCGCCTCCCGGGAGTCGTACTCGCCGGAGAGCAGGGTGCGGACCTCCATCTCCTGGATGGCCTTGGTCAGCCCGGTGATCTCCGACTCCACCTCGACCAGGGTGCCGGGGTCGGACTCGGCCTGGGCAAGCTCCAGCAGCACCCCGGCGTCGTCGAGGCGGGAGCGGAGGGTGCCGAGCTTGGAGATCTCACCGTTGACGTACGACAGCTGCGAGGTCACCTGCTGCGCCTTGGCCTGGTCGTCCCACAGGTCCGGCGCGGAGGCCTCCTGCTCCAGGCGGGCCTTCTGCTCGCGCAGCTTGTCGAGGTCGAGCACAGCCTCGATGTTGCGTAGGGTGGCGTCGAGTTCCTTGAGCTGTTCGGCGTAATCGGCAGCGGTCACGACAGACAAGCCTACTGCCTATGCTGGCCGGTCCGGCGCAGGTGGTCAGCCGACCGGGGCGCTCTTGAGCCAGGACAGCGCGGCCCGGTGGTAGGCGACGGCGAACTCGAGCGCGCTGGCGTCGTAGTTGTCGCCCTCCTTCTTGGCGTTCTTGACCTGCTCACGCACCGCCGCCAGGGCCTCGGTGTGGTACTCGTTCGCCGAGGCGTACAGGTTCTTGAGCTGGCTCGCCGAGTGCAGGTTGCCGAAGGCGATCCGTAGCGCGATCGGGTTACGGATGGTGTCCCGCCCGGGGTTCTCCGCCAGCCAGCGGGAGAATGTCCGTTTCCCGGCCGCCGTGATCGCGTACGGCTGGCTCAACCGCGGCCCGGGCTTGCCGAGCCGCACGAGACCCTTCTCGGCCAGGACGGGAAGCTCCCGGTAGACCTGGCTGCGGGTCATCGACCAGTACGGCGCCAGCCGGCGCTCGGCGGCGGCCATCAGTTGGCCGCCTGTCATCGGGCCGTCGTGCAGCAGCCCCAGCAGGGCCGCCGCCGTCGGGTTGACTCCGGATTCCGCCATGCCCTCTAAGCTGCCACTTTGTCGGACCTGGCGTCCAGGATTTGCCGTTTTAGCCACCCGTTGGCTGGTCCGATGTGCACTGTCGGCGGACGACAGTCCGCCGGGGACCTCCGGGGCCTCCCCCGGCCGGCCGGTCGCCGGTGACGCTGGGTGCGTCACCGGCGACCCTGCGCAGGTCAGCCCATGTGCGAGTAGCCGTGGTCGGTCGGCGGGACGAAGGTCTCCTTGATCGTCCGCGGCGACATCCAGCGGACCAGGTTGTGCCAGGAGCCCGCCTTGTCGTTGGTGCCGCTGGCCCGGGCGCCGCCGAACGGCTGCTGCCCGACCACCGCGCCGGTCGGCTTGTCGTTGATGTAGAAGTTGCCGGCCGCGTACCGCATCTTCTCCGCCACCTGGTCGACCACCCGGCGGTCGGTCGCGAAGATCGACCCGGTCAGCGCGTACGGCGCGATCGACTCGGCCTGGTGGACCGCCTCGTCGAAGCGGGCGTCGTCGAAGACGTGCACGCCGAGGATCGGGCCGAAGTATTCCGTGGTGAAGGTCTCGTGCGCGGCGTCCGAGCACTCGAAGAGGGTCGGCCGGACGAAGTAGCCGACCGAGTCGTCGGCGGTGCCGCCGGCCAGGACCGTGCAGCTCTCGTCACCGTTGATCAGCTCCAGCGCGGCGGTGTGCCGGCTGAACGCCTTGTCGTCGATCACGGCGCCGCCGAAGTTGCTGAAGTCGGTGACGTCGCCGTAGGTGAGCGACTCGGCGGTGGCGGCCAGCCGGTCGCGCAGCCCGCCCTCCCAGATCGACCGGGGGATGTACGCCCGCGAGGCGGCCGAGCACTTCTGGCCCTGGTACTCGTAGGCGCCCCGGATCAGCGCGGTGTGCAGGGCGTCCACGTCGGCGCTGGTGTGCGCCACCACGAAGTCCTTGCCGCCGGTCTCGCCGACCAGCCGCGGGTAGCCCCGGTAGCGGGCGATGTTGTCGCCGACGGTCTTCCACAGGTGCTGGAAGACCTTGGTGGACCCGGTGAAGTGGATGCCGGCCAGATCGGGGTCGGCGAGCACGACGTCGGAGACCTCCTCGCCGCGCCCCGTGACCATGTTGATCACGCCGGGCGGCAGGCCGGCCGCCTCGAACAGCCGCATGGTGAAGTGGGCCGCGAACTGCTGGGTCGGGCCCGGCTTCCAGACCACGGTGTTGCCGAGCAGGGCCGGCGCCGAGGGCAGGTTGCCGGCGATCGCGGTGAAGTTGAACGGGGTGACCGCGTAGACGAAGCCCTCCAGGGGCCGGTGGTCGAAGCGGTTCCACACGCCCGGCGAGGACATCGGCTGCTCGGCCAGGAGCTTGCGGGCGAAGTAGACGTTGAACCGGAGGAAGTCGATCAGCTCGCAGGCCGAGTCGATCTCCGCCTGGACCACTGTCTTGGACTGGCCGAGCATGGTGGCCCCGTTGAGGGTGTCCCGCCAGGGCCCGGAGAGCAGGTCGGCGGCGCGCAGGAAGATCGCGGCACGCTCCTCGAACGGCAGCGCCCGCCACATCGGCGCGGCGTCCTTGGCGGCCTTCACGGCGGCGCGGGCGTCGTCGTGGGTGGCGTGGGCGGTCACACCGAGCACGTGGGCGTGCCGGTGCGGCTGGACCACGTCGATCGGGTCGCCGGCGGCCATCCGCTGCTCGCCGGCGATGGTCATCGGCAGGTCGATCCGCTCGGCGGCCAGGTCGGCCAGCCGCCGCTGGAGCCGCGCCCGCTCGGCGCTGCCGGGCTCGTAGGTGTGGACCGGCTCGTTGCGCGGCTCGGGTACGGAGAACACGGCGTCCATCACAGGCTCCTGTGCGATCTCGACGGCGGTGGCGAAATCGGACCCGCGGGCGCCGGCCGGGCGGCCGGGTGCCGGGCACCACGCGGCGGACCGGTCGCGGCGGCGGGACCTCGGCCAATTCTTCCATGCGAGGGGCCCGGCCCCACCCCCACCGCCCCTGTTCGGGCCGCCTTCGTCGGCGCACCCGGACGCACCACCGCACACCGGACCGTAGGCGACAAGCCACCCGCCCCCGACGAATCCTCGGCCTGCCCCCGCCCTTCACCTGCGATCCATCACCGCACGCTCCCGCCGGCCCGCCGGGTCGGAAGGGGGACCGGGAGGGCCGCGTACGCTGGATGACCGGTGACCTGCCCGGCCGTCGCGGCCGATCCGGCGTCCGTCGAGAGGGAGACGATGAGCAAGCAGCCCGGCAGCTCCACGGCCGCGGATCCGGACCAGCCCGCCACCGAGCCGGCCGTCGGCTCCCCCTCGGACGAGACCACCGAGCCCGCGCCCCCCGGGGGCCGCCTCGCGCACGCGCCCGGCGCCCTGGTGGTGGCCGTGCTCTCGCTCGGCTGGCTGGCCGCCATGCTCTGGTCCACCCGGGCGGCGATCACCTCGGCCGCGGCCGGGGTCACCGCGATCAGCCTCTCCGCGTACGCCCTGCCCGGCGTGATCACCGCCGCGCTCGTGGCCGGCGCCGCGGTCGCCCTGGCGGCGACCAACCGGCTGGGCCGGGCCACCCTGCGCTTCCTCGCCGCCGTCGGCGCCGGCCTGCTGGTCGGGCTCGCCGCCGCCGTGGCGGTCAACCTGACGTACGCCGACAACGCGACCACCAACACCATCGCCGGCACCACGGTCGCGGCGGCGATCATCGGCGGGGCGATGGCCGGCGCGCGCAACGCCCGGGTGGTCGGCGGGCTGGCCGCCGCCACGCTCGCCGCGCAGGTCTTCGTGGTGCTGTTCAGCCGCGCCCGGGACCCGCTCTCCGACCTGTTCGGCGCCGGGGACAGCCAGGAGTCGATGCTCGACGCCGCCAAGTGGGTGTCCCGGACGGAGTCCCTCCTCGCCGGGCTGATCGCCGGCCTGGTGGCCTACCTCTACCTGGCGTGGGCCCGCCGCCGCGCCGAGCGGCGGGACGGCGTGGTCACTGAGCTGCGCTGGCCGGGGTACCTGGTGGCCGGGGCCGGCGCCGGCCTGCTCCTGCTGCTCACCGAGGTGATCATCCGGGTCGGCGGGCGCGGGCTGCTCGACCTGGCCGCCGCGCTCAGCGAGGCGGACCAGGTGGCGCAGACGGCGCTGGGCACCTCGCGGGTGGACAACGGCATCTGGGTGCTCTTCGTGGGCGCGCTCACCGCGCTCATCCTGTTCGGCCGCACCCTCGGCCCGCGCGCCGTGGAGGACGAGGACGAGTCCGACTCCTGAGCCGCCGCGCGGGCGTCAGGATGCCTCGCGCAGCAGCAGGTCCAGCTCGGTCACGTCGTACCACTCCAGCTCGTGGTCCTCGGCCCCGTCGACGGTGAACTGGGCGTCCGGGTCGCCGGCCTGCGCCTCCGCCACCACCTCGGCGGCGGCGGCCACGTCCTCGACGGCATCCGCGCCGTCCACGTGGATCGCGGCGACGGACTTCACCGGCACCGGCCCGGAGAGGCGCACCACGCTGGACCCCAGCTCGCCGCCGGTCCGGCCGACCGCGCCCGCCGGCAGGTCCGCCGAGACGACGACCCGGCGCCGGGGCGCGCCCGGATCGGCCCGGAGCAGCAGCAGCGCCTCCTGGGCGGCACGGGTGAAGGCGACGTACTCCAACTCCTCCTCGTCGCCCTCGGCGTACCACTCCCGCAGCTCCGGGGTGACCGCGTGCGCCTCCCCGCCGGCCAGGCCCTCCTCGCGCAGCCGGGCCAGCATCGGGACGGTCGCCGGCACGTACACCCGGACAAGCTCGTCGGTCACCGGTCTCTCCCGCCGTCAGGCCCCGGCCGGCGGACGCCGGCTCCGGGCGCCGATCATGCCGTACGCCGTGACCGTCATACACCCCGCACCGGCCAGGACGAAGCTCCGGGCCGGTGTGTCCCCCGGCGGGATTCGCCGTGGCGGGCCTGGGGCGATCGCCCTCCTGATGGCAAACTGAGGCAAACGAAACCAACCCCGGGAGTCGTCGTGGAGCCGAGGTTCCTGCTGCTGTCCGACGTGGCCGCCGAGCTGAACGTCTCGGACTCGCAGGTCTACCACATGGTGCGCAGCGGCGAGCTGCCCGCCATCAAGATCGGCGGCCGGGGGCAGTGGCGGGTCGAACGCGCCCGCCTGGAGGAGTACATCGAGCGCAAGTACGCCGAGACCGCCGAGTGGGTACGCGGCAATCCGCTCACCGAGCGCGACGCGGAGTGACCCCACGGTGGCGCACGGGCATTGACGATCGGCGTTGCCCTGCCCGAGAATGACAAGCTGTCGGAGGCAAACGAAGGCAAACGCAATGAACAGGGGTTGAGGATGGTCGACACCCGCCGCCCACTGGCACCGCGTCCCCCGGTCCGGCTCCGGCCCGCCCCGCCCCTCGATCCGCCCTGCACCGACCGGGATCCGGCCTGGGGCAACGCGTGGGACGACGGCTGGGGCGACGCCTGGGGCAATGCCGACCAGCTCGCGCTCGACCTGTTCGATCCACGCCGGGACACCGACCGGCCCGCCGGCCGCGCCGCCGACAGCCCGACCCGCCGTGCCGGTCGCGTCGGTGAACGAGCCGCCGGGCGGCCTTCCGGTCCGGCCGGCGACCGCTCAGCCGGTAGGGCGGCGGAGGTCCGCCCGGTGCCGGCCGGGCCAGGGCACTCGGCCGGGCCGCCGCCCGCCGCCCTGGTGACCGCGACGCCCGAGGCGGCCCGGGCGGCGCACCGGTTCGTCCGCACCTTCCTGGAGATCGTCAACGGCTACCGCCCACCCGGGCAGCTCCGGCCGCTCTGCCTTCCCGAGGCCGCCGCCCGGGTGTCCGCCGAGTTGACCCGCGCCGCCCGCCGGGTCGGTCCGGTGCGCCGCCGCACCGCCCGGCCGGTCCTCCAGCTCCGGCGGCTGCGGGTCAGCGAGCCCCGTGCGGGCGCGGTCGAGGCCGCGGCCGTGCTCGCCGGAGCCGGGGGCGTGAGCTGGGCGATCGCCCTGCGCCTCGAACACCGCCGCGGCACCTGGCTCTGCACCGTCCTCGACGTCCTCTGACCGACCCGGATCGACCCCCGCTCGGCGAACCCGGCGCCAAGTCCACCGCTTGATCAACTCCAGCTCGGCGAGGTGGCGGCATCCCGACCCCTCCAACACCGCCATCTCGGCGATCTGGAGTCGATCACCGACGTTGGGGTGCCAGCTGCGAGATCGCCGGGGAGTGGGCCGGGTGGGACGGGGACGGGCCCCGGCCGGATGGCCGGGGCCCGTCGGGCCGTGCAGGGTGGCGGTCAGTTGCCGCCGTTGGGGGCGCCGTGGCAGCGCTTGTACTTGCGGCCGGAGCCGCACGGGCAGGGCGCGTTGCGGGACGGACCCTCGCCGGCACCGTCGACCTGGCCGGGGGCGGCCCGCCGGGCGGTGCTCGCCGCGACCGCCTGGCCGCTCATCCCGGCCGTCGACCGGCGCGGGGTGGTGGCGGCGGGACGCTCCGACGTCTCCGGGCGGCCGATGCCGAGCGCCGGCGCCTGCTCCTCGGCGCGCTCGATCACCGGGGCGCCGCGGCCGGCCTCGCCGTCGACGGCGGGCGCCGAGTATTGCAGGCCCTGCTGCTGCGGCGCGCGGTTGAGACCCTTGGCCCGGATCTCCACCGGCTTCTCCAGCAGCTGGACCTCCTCGGCCTCCGGCGCGGGCTCCTCGACCTGGACCTCCAGGTTGTAGAGGAAGCCGACCGTCTCCTCCTTGATGCCGTCCATCATGGTGGCGAACATGTCGAAGCCCTCGCGCTGGTACTCGATGACCGGGTCGCGCTGGGCGTACGCCCGGAGGCTGATGCCCTCCTGGAGGTAGTCCATCTCGTAGAGGTGCTCGCGCCACTTGCGGTCGATCACCTGGAGCAGGACCATCCGCTCGAGCTGGCGGACCGCCTCCTCACCGAGCGTCTCCTCGCGCCGGTCGTACGCGGCGTGCGCGTCCTCCTTGAGGCGGGCGAGCAGGAAGTCCTGGTCGAGGCCGGCCCGGGAGCCCACCTCCTCCTCCAGCTCGTCGATGGTGATGCCCACCGGGTAGAGCTGCTTGAGGTTGGACCAGAGCTGGTCGAGATCCCAGTCCTCGGCGTAGCCGTCGCTCGTGGCCCCCACCACGTACGCACCGACCACGTCGTCGATCATGTTCCGGACCTGCTCGGAGAGGTCCTCGCCGTTGAGCACCCGGAGGCGCTCGGCGTAGATCACCTGACGCTGCTTGTTGAGCACCTCGTCGTACTTGAGGACGTTCTTGCGGATCTCGGCGTTCTGGCCCTCGATCTGGGCCTGCGCGCTCTTGATCTGGCGGGTGACCATCTTCGACTCGATGGGCACGTCCTCGGGGATGTTGAAGCGTTCCATCACGGCCTCGACGGCACCGGCCCGGAAGCGCTTCATCAGGTCGTCCTGCAGGGACAGGTAGAAGCGGGACTCGCCGGGGTCACCCTGCCGGCCGGCGCGACCGCGCAGCTGGTTGTCGATCCGGCGGGACTCGTGCCGCTCGGTGCCCAGCACGTAGAGGCCACCGGCGGCGGCGACCTCCTCCGCCTCGACGTCGCAGGCCTGCTTCCACTTCGGCAGGATCTCCTCCATCGCCTTGGCGTACTCCTCCGGCTGCTCGACCGGGTCGAGGCCGCGCTGGCGGAGTTCGTTGGCGGCGAGGAACTCGGGGTTGCCGCCGAGCAGGATGTCCGTGCCACGCCCGGCCATGTTGGTGGCGACGGTGACCGCGCCCTTGCGCCCGGCCTGGGCGACGATCTCCGCCTCCTTGGCGTGGAACTTCGCGTTCAGCACGGAGTGCGGGATGCCCCGGCGGCGCAGCATGTGGGAGAGGATCTCGGAGTTCTCCACCGAGACCGTGCCGACGAGCACCGGCTGGCCCTGATCGTGCCGCTCGGCGATGTCCTCGACCACGGCGTTGAACTTGGCCTTCTCGGTCTTGTAGATGACGTCCGCCCGGTCGAGGCGGACCATCGGCCGGTGCGTCGGGATGGTCACGACGCCGACCTTGTAGACCTTGTTGAACTCGCTCGCCTCGGTCTGGGCGGTGCCGGTCATGCCGGAGAGCTTCTCGTAGAGGCGGAAGTAGTTCTGGAGGGTGATGGTGGCCAGGGTCTGGTTCTCCTGCTTGATCTCCACCCCCTCCTTGGCCTCGATCGCCTGGTGCATGCCCTCGTTGTAGCGGCGACCGTGCAGGATGCGGCCGGTGAACTCGTCGACGATGAGGACCTCGCCGTCGCTGACGATGTAGTCCTTGTCGCGCTTGTAGAGTTCCTTGGCCTTGATCGCGTTGTTCATGTAGCCCACGAGCGGGGTGTTGACCGACTCGTAGAGGTTGTCGATGCCGAGCCGGTCCTCGATCTTGGCGACACCGCGCTCGGTGATGGCGATCGTGCGCTTGGCGTGGTCGACCTCGTAGTCGCCCTCACCGTCGGTGCCGGGCTGGAGGCGGGCCACCACGGAGGCGAACTCCTGGTACCAGCGGGCGGAGTGCTCGGCCGGGCCGGAGATGATCAGCGGGGTGCGGGCCTCGTCGATGAGGATCGAGTCGACCTCGTCGACCACCGCGAAGAAGTGGCCGCGCTGGACCAGCTCATCCCGCGACCAGGCCATGTTGTCGCGCAGGTAGTCGAAGCCGAACTCGTTGTTGGTGCCGTAGGTGATGTCGCACTCGTAGGCCGCCCGGTGCTCGCTGGCCGGCCGGTTGGGCAGCACCACGCCGACGGTGAGGCCCAGGAACTCGTGCACCCGGCCCATCCAGGCGGCATCGCGCTCGGCCAGGTAGTCGTTCACCGTGACCACGTGCACGCCCTTGCCGGCGAGCGCGTTCAGGTAGACCGGCATGACCGAGGTCAGGGTCTTGCCCTCACCGGTCTTCATCTCGGCGATGTTGCCGAAGTGCAGCGCCGCGCCGCCCATCACCTGGACGTCGTAGGGGCGCTGGCCGAGCACGCGGGAGGCGGCCTCCCGGCACACCGCGAACGCCTCGGGCAGCAGGTCGTCGAGGGTCTCCCCGTCGGCGAGCCGCTCCTTGAACTGGTCGGTCATGTCCCGCAGCTCGTCGTCGGTGAGGTTGACGTAGTCGTCCTCGATCGAGTTGACGGCGGCCGCGATGGCCTTGAGCCGACGCACCATGCGGCCCGCGCCAGCGCTAAGGACCTTTTCCAGAATCGACACGGATCAACGCTCCCCTAGACAGTCTCGAACCATCGTAGGCGCTCCGGCGCGGCGATGGTCACTGGTGGCGGCGGTCCGGAGCCGCGAACCCGACATAACGCCGAACGGGCGCGCTGACCGGCGGGAATCGGGTTACGCCGTACGCGAACGATCCGGCACGATGGCTCGGGTGGAGCCTGTGGAGATCATCGAGGACGGCCTGCTGCTGCGAGCCTGGCGGGCCGAGGACGCCGACGCGGTGTACCGCGCCTGCCAGGATCCGGACATCCAGCGCTGGACCACCGTACCTCGCCCGTACCTGCCCGAACACGCTCTGGGATTCGTGACCACGATCAGCGGCACGGCCTGGGCGGAGGGCGGTGGGGCGCCGTTCGCGGTCTGCGACGCGGAGACCGGTGAGCTGCTCGCCTCCTGCGGCCTGGTCGCCATCGACCGGAGCCTCGACTCCGCCGAGATCGGCTACTGGACCGCGCCCTGGGCCCGCGGCCGCGGCGTGGCGGTCCGGGCCACCCGGGCGGTCGCCCGCTGGGCGTTCGACGCGCTGAAGCTGCGCCGGTTGATCTGGCAGGCCGAGGTCGGCAACCACGCCTCCCGGCTGGTCGCGCTCCGGGCCGGCTTCCGGGTCGAGGGCGAGCTGCGGCTGGCCCACCCGGCGGTCGACGGCCGCCCGGAGGGCTGGATCGGCTCCCTCCTCCCGGCCGAGCTGGCCGCGCCCGGCGAGCCCGCCCCGTACGGCCCGGACACCCTCCAGGCCCGCCGGGCGGCGGTCTTCGGCCGGCCCCAACCGGTCCTGTTCGCCACCGCCGGCGCCACCGAGCTGCGGCTGCGCCCGCTGGAGGAGCGCGACATCGACGCGCTCGTGACCACCTGCCGCGACGAGGAGACCATCCGCTGGACCACGGTGCCGCACCCCTACCAGCGGGAGCACGCCGAGGGCTTCCTGCGGGACATCGCGCAGGCGGCCTGGGCCCGGGGCACCGGCGCCTCCTACGCCGTCGCCGACGCCGACGACCGGTACGTCGCCTCGATCGACCTGCGGATCTCCCCCGGCGCGCCGCTCGTCGCCGACGTGGGCTTCATGACCGCGCCGCACGCCCGGGGCCGGGGCTACCTGCCCGCCGCGCTCGCCGCGCTCTGCGCCTGGGGCTTCACCACGCTGGGGCTGGCCCGGATCGAATGGCGGGCCAACGTCGGCAACACCGCCTCCCGCCGGGCCGCCGAGAAGGCCGGCTTCACCGTCGAGGGCACCCTCCGCGGCGGCGTCCAGCACCGCGGCGAACGGCAGGACGTCTGGATCGGTGGGCTGCTCCCGCAGGACCTGCAATGACACCGGAGACCATCGAGGCGTACGGGGTGCGGCTGCGGCTGGATCGGCTCACCGACGTGTCGGACACGGCCGCCGCCTGCGCCGACCCGGTCACCCAGCGGTTCCTGCCCGGCCTGCCGGACCCGTACACCGAGGAGAGCGCCCGGTGGTGGATCACCGAGGGCGCGCCGGCGGCCTGGGCCACCGGCGGCGCGGCGTACGCGATCGCCGACCCGGCCACCGACCGGCTGCTCGGCGCGGCCGGCCTCAGCCACCCGGTGGCGGAACGCGGGCAGGCGGAGATCGGCTACTGGGTCGCGCCGTGGGCGCGACGCCGGGGCGTGGCCACGGCGGCCGTCCGCGCCCTGGCCGAGGCCGCCTTCGCCGCCGGCACCGTCCGGCTCGAACTGCTCGCCCACGAGGAGAACACGGCCAGCCAGCGGGTGGCGCTGGCCGCCGGGTTCCGGCACGAGGGGGTACGCCGGTCGGCCGGCCGGAGTCGGGACGGTCGGCACGACCTGGCCGTCTGGGTACGCCTCGCCGACGACCCGCCCGGGCCGACCGCCCGGCTGCTGCCGGACCTGCCCGAGGGCCGGCTCACCGACGGCGTGGTGACGCTGCGCCGGGTCGCACCGGCGGACGCCGACGCGCTGTACCGGCTGCACGCACGGCCGGAGGTGGTGGCGAACCGGGTACCGCCGGTGCCGCCGACCCGAGCCTCGATCGAGCGGCGCTGCCGGCTGGCGGAAAGCCGTTGGCTGGCTGGCCAGTCCGCCGACCTGGCGATCCTCGACGCGGCGACCGGCACGGTGGCCGGCGGCTGCGCCCTGATGTACGACGAGCCGGCCACCGGCCAGGCCATGCTCGGCTACAGCATGCTGCCGGAGGCGCGCGGCCGCGGGCTGGCCACCCGGGCGGTCGGTCTCGTCGCCGCCTGGGCGTTCGACATCGGGCTGGCCCGGCTCTGGGCCGGCACCCGGCCCGAGAACGTCGCCTCGCAGCGGGTGCTGACCAAGACCGGCTTCCAGCGGGAAGGGCTGCTGCGCGGCCGGCTCCCCGGCCCGGACGGGACCCGGGTCGACTCGCTGATCTTCGGGCTGCTGCCCGGCGACCGCACCACCTGACGGCGGAAGCCGTGGTGGTCGCCCACCACGGCTTCCGGCCGGTCGTGTCCTGCGGGGTGGTCAGGGGTCAGGTGTCGAGCGAGATGATCCCGTAGTCGTAGGCGTGCCGGCGGTAGACCACGCTCGGGCGGCCCGACTCCTTGTCCTGGAACAGGTAGAAGTCGTGGCCGACCAGTTCCATCTGGAACAGCGCGTCGTCGACCGTCATCGGCTCGGCGGGGTGCACCTTCGCCCGCGCGATGTGCCACGGCTGGTCGTCGTGCTCCTCATAGCCGCCCTCGTCGGGCCGTTCCGCGACGGCGGTGGCCGTCCCGTGCCCGTTCAGGGTCGCCAGCCCAGGCCCGTCGAGGTCGGCCACCGGCAGGTCGGCGGTGGCGGCGGCGACGGAGAGCGGCGCGTGCCGGCCGCGGTGCACCCGGCGGCGGTCGGCCGCCCGGCGGAAGCGGGTGTCCAGCTTGGCGATGGCGGCATCCAGCGCGCTGTAGAAGTCATTCGTGCAGGCCTCGGCCCGGATCACCGGGCCGCGCGTCACGCAGGTGATTTCCACCCGCTGGCAGTGATCGGCCTGGCGCGGATTGCGCTCGTGGAACAACTCGACGTCCACGCGAATGAGCTTGTGGTCGTAGCGTTCGATCTTTGCGAGTTTCTCGGCTACGTGCACCCGGTAATGGTCCGGCACTTCGACGTTACGGCCCTTGACCACGATGTCCACGTGACCTCCCTTGTTCGGACGGTCGTTCGGTCCGGATCTTCCGGTCGACGCACCCAGGGAGAACCCCGTTCGGCGTCGACCGATGGTGTACGGCTACGCCTCCTTCCAGTGCCGGGGAAGGTTTGAGACCTCCTACCCCCGACACGAAAACGCTAACTCCTGTTCGGCCACCAGTCACCCCCAGTTGCCAGGAGAGGCCGCGAAATTTAACAGCTCATACACCATGGGGTGAAACGGAAACACGAAGCGTCACTGATGGTGCCGTTTTTGCGTTGCGGCGAGCACGGCCGCGCCCTTTGGCGTCATTCCCGCGTCGCGCAGAACACGGCTCACCGCCGCCAGCGTGGCCCCCGTGGTGACGATGTCGTCGAGCAGCACCACGGACCCGTCCGCCCGGCCGGCCCGGCGCAGGCGGAACGCCGCCTCGGCCGCCGCGGCGCGGCCGGCGCTGTCCAGCGCCACCGAGTCCGGCCGGGGCAGCGCGCGCAGCGGGCGGAGCACGCGTACCGGCCAGCCGGCCGCGCGCAGCCGGGCCGCCGCGTGGCGGGTCAGCCGGTCCAGGTGGTCGCCGTAGCGGGCCCGGGCCGCCCGCGCGGTGTCCGGCACCGCCACCAGGGTCACCGGACGCCGCTCGCCGACCGCCGCGGCGACCACCTCGGCCAGCAGCGCGCCCAGCGGCCGGGCCAGCCCGTGCCGGCCCCGCTCCTTGTACGCCAGCAGCCCGTTGCGCAGCGCGCCCGCGTACGGCCCGAGGGCGACGCAGGGCGGCAGGCCGGGCGGGGCCGGATCGGGGCGGGTCGGCGCGGGGGCCAGTGCCTCCAGGTCACCCACGCAGCGCGGGCAGAAGCCCTGGCGCAGGCCGGGTACGCGCTCCCCGCAGCCGGCACACCCGGCCGGCAGCACCAGATCGGTCAGGTCCGACCAGAGTCCGCCCAGGTCCCGCACCGGCGCCTCTCAGTAGAAGAAGAACGGGGCGCTCGGGTCGGACGGCTTCGCGTCCGCCGCCACGTCCCGCACCTGGGCCCGCTCGATCTTGCCGATCGGGTTGTTCCGGTAGGCCGCGGTGGCCTGGTACATGTACGACAGGGAGGGCAACGGTCCGACCGCGCCGCCCGGGAAGGCGGCCAGGTGGGACACCGTCGCGCCGGTGTCCCGGTTGAGCGCGTACTCCCCGGCCCCGTCGACCGTGGTCTGGTAGATGGCCGGCAGCCGGCCGTCGCTCCCGGCGAAGACCAGCTGGTTCTCCGCGTACCAGTCGACCGCGGTCAGCCTGGTGAGCCGGGTGGTCAGCGGTCGCGGCGCGCCCACGCTGACCTCCCCGCCGTCGACGGTGACCGGCGCGACGTAGAGCGCGCCACCGATGATCAACGCGATCCGGTGCCCGTCGAGCGAGGCCGCCACCGCGGTGACCGAGCCGGAGACGGGGACCTGGCCGGGAATGGCGACCCGGCTCATCCCCGCGTCACCGTCGAACTGGTAGAGCGTGCCGTCGGCCACCACCAGGCCGGACGGGTGCCGCACGTCGGCGGAACGCAGCCAGATCGGGCGGCCGATCGAGCGGTAGGCGTGGGAGCTGCCGTTGAACACGTTCACCGGGTTCGGGCCGGTACCGACCAGCAGCCGCTGCTGCTGGCCCGACCGGGTCACCAGCGCCGCCAGCACCTGGTCGCCGGACCGGCTGAGCGCGGCCGACACCACGTTCCGGTTGGCGTCGCCCTCGACCGGCACCGCGCCGACCGGCTCGCTGGCGATGGCGAGCGGGTGGATCGCCCCGTCGTAGACGCAGAACCGCTCCGGGGCGCGCAGCGTCGGGTACACGGGATGGTCGGCCCGCTCCTGCCGCAGGTCGACCGTACGCCGCTTCTGGTTCTGGATCTTGAGGTCGAGCTGCCCCGACAGCTCCGGCAGCGACCACGCGAGCTGCGTGGCGAGCTTGGCCAGCCGGTCATCGCTGGCCGCCGGCATGGTCAGGTTGACCTCCCACCGGTCGTCGGAGCGGGTGGCGTTGTTGATCGGCGCCGTGCCGTCGGGCACCTTCGTCACCCCGGGGGCGAGCCATTCGGAGGGGCCGCCGGTCAGCCACCGCACGACCTCGGTGACCCGCCGCTCGACCGGCACCGCGTTGGGCAGGTACCGCCAGTCGGGCACCAGGCGGTTCTGGTCGGAGTTCCAGAAGTAGATGGTGTGCGTGCCGTAGTACTGGCGCAGCGCCTCGTCGCTGAGCAGCAGCACGTTGGGCAGATCGGTGATCACCAACCCCTGGCTGCCGGAATCGGCGGGACGGAGCTGGAACACGTACTCGGTCTCCCGGGCCGCGGGCGCGTCCAGGGTGCCGTCGGCGCGCAACACCCCGACCTGCTGCACCCGGACCTTGACCTGCCAGAGGCCCTGGTTGGTCAGCAGCCGGCTCTCCGGGGACTCCAGCAGCCGGACCACGGTCAGCTCGACCTCGCTGCTCTGCTTCTTCCGCAGCCGGCCCTGGGCCTCGTTCGCGATGAACTGCTTGACCCGGTCGTACGCCTGCTCCCGCTCACCGGCCGCCGCCGCGAGGTAGTCGCGGATGAACTCCTTGGGGTCCTCGGTGGCGCTGCGGGTCGGCGGTTGACTGCCGCTGCCGTTCAGCGAACCGGACTCGCCGGCCGGCCCCCGGCCGTCGACCTGGACCTCGGTCTGGTCCGGGATGCCGCACCCGGCCAGCCCGACGGGCAGCAGCGCGCCGGCCAGCAGCACGGTCACCAGCCGGCGCCGCAACGGCTCACTCCTCGCGCTCACGGTGCCACCTCGGCCCGGTCCGTACCCTCGGCCGGACCGACGGCCAGCGCCCCGGCGCCGGTGCCCGGCCCGATGGCGAGCAGGCCGCCGTCGCGCGGGCCGCCGAACGGCAGGGTGGCGTCGGCCGGCACGAGCCGCAGCGGCGAGGTGGTCAGTCGGTCGCCGGCCCGGACCGGCAGGGTCAGCCGGAACTGGGCGCCCTGCCCGGGCGCGCCCCACGCCTCCAGCCAGCCGCCGTGCAGCCGGGCGTCCTCCAGGCTGATCGACAGGCCCAGCCCGGTGCCGCCGGTCTGCCGCGCCCGGGACGGGTCGGCCCGCCAGAACCGGTTGAAGACCAGCTTCTCCTCACCCGGCTTGAGCCCGACGCCGTGGTCCCGCACGGTGATCGCCACCGCGCTCTGGTCCATGCCGAGGGTGATCCGCACGGGCTTGGCTTCGCCGTGCTCGACCGCGTTGCCGACCAGGTTGCGCAGCACCCGCTCGACCCGGCGCGGGTCCACCTCGGCGATCACCGGGCTGTCCGGCAGGTCCAGCTCGATGGCCACCCCGACCCGCTCGGCCAGCCCGGCCAGCCGCTCGGCCACCCGGTGCACCACCGGCACCAGGTCGGTCGGCTCGCTGTCGAGCATGGCGAAGCCGGCGTCGAAACGGCTGATCTCCAGCAGGTCGGTGAGGAGCTCCTCGAACCGGTCCAGCTCGGCCTGGAGCAGCTCGGCGCTGCGCGCCACGGCCGGGTCGAACTCGTCCCGCTCGGCGAAGATCAGGTCGGCGGCCATCCGGACCGTGGTCAGCGGGGTCCGCAGCTCGTGGGAGACGTCGGAGGTGAACCGGCGCTGCAGCCGGGACATCTCCTCCAGCCGGAGGATCTGCCGTTGCAGGTTGGTCGCCATCTGGTTGAACGAGGCCGCCAGCAGGGCCAGGTCGTCCTCGCCGTTGACCACCATCCGCTGGTCGAGCAGGCCGGCGGAGAGCCGCTGGGCGGTCCGGGCGGCCACCCGCACCGGGGTCACCACCAGGCGGGTGACCAGGGCGGCCAGCAGGCCGAGCAGCAGCACCAGGGCCGCGCCGGTGGCGACCACGGTGGCCCGGGCGTCCGCCGCCGTGGCGTCCTGCCGGGCCAGGGGTACGAGGTAGTAGAGCTCCACCTGCCCGAACCGGGTCGGCACCGGGGAGCCGTAGACGAGGTATTTGGTGCGCTGGCCGTCGAGCGTGCCGGTGCGGACCTGGTGGGCGACGTTCCCGGCCGCCACCGAGGCCCGCAGCTCCCGGCTGATCAAGGGACGCACCTGCACGTCGGGCGAGGTGCGCGACTCGATGTAGCCGGCGAAGTTGTCGGCCGTGATCGCCACCACCACGCCACTGGTCTGCGCCGGGTCACCGCCGGCCAGGTAGTTGACCGTGCCGTCGATGGTGTCCTGGAGCTGGGCCTCCTGCGGCTGGCTGTAGAGGTTGAACTGCTTCGAGGCGTAGTCGCTGCCGTTCTGCAGCCGCAGCAGGACGTCGGTCTCGGCGTTCTCCAGCAGGATGTTGGTGAGCTTGTCGGCGATCAGGTACGCGAACCCGCCCACCAGCAGGCTGGACGCCACCAGTGTGATGGAGACCACACGGACCTGGAGCGAGCGCCGCCAGGTCTGGTGGACGCCGGCGGCGAGCCGGGCCGTACGGCCGGCCAGGACACGCCACAGCGCCCGCGCGGCGGGGAGCCGGCGGGGCGCGGCGGTCGGCGAGTCGGGGGGCGGGGAGGTCACCACAGTGATGACCAGGCTATCCGGTGCCCGCCTTGTAGCCCACGCCTCGCACGGTGAGGATGATTTCGGGTCGCTCCGGATCCGGCTCGATCTTGGCGCGCAGCCGCTGCACGTGCACGTTGACCAGGCGGGTGTCGGCGGCGTGCCGGTAGCCCCAGACCTGCTCCAGCAGCACCTCCCGGGTGAAGACCTGGCGCGGCTTGCGGGCGAGCGCGACCAGCAGGTCGAACTCCAGCGGCGTCAGCTTCACCTCCTCGCCGTCCCGGCTGACCGTGTGCGCGGGCACGTCGATGGTGATCTGGTTGCCGGGCGGGCCGATGGTGAGCAGCTCCGGCGCCACGTCCTCGCCCCGGCGCAGCCGGGCCCGCATCCGGGCCACCAGCTCCTTGGGCTTGAACGGCTTGACCACGTAGTCGTCGGCCCCGGACTCCAGCCCGAGCACCACGTCGACCGTGTCGCTCTTGGCGGTCAGCATCACGATCGGCACGCCGGACTCGCCCCGGATGGCCCGGGCCACGTCGATGCCGCTCATGCCGGGCAGCATCAGGTCGAGCAGGACGATGTCGGGCCGACTGTCACGGAACGCGGCCAGTGCCCGTTCTCCGTCCGCGACGAAGGAGGGCACGAAGCCCTCGCTGCGCAGGACGATGCCGAGCATCTCGGCGAGTGCGGGGTCGTCGTCGACCACCAGTACCCGGGCTCTCATGGGGTTTATCGTTCCATCCCCGTTCGCTCGAAGGGTTCGCCGTCTTCACGGCACCGTAGCGCCGAGGGCGGTCCGGCACCACAGCTGACGGCGTGGCCGCCTGCGTGGCGCGCCGTGGCGGACGGGTCCACCGGACGCGGACGCGCCGTGCAACCATGATCCCTCGGGCGTGTCGCCGCCCGCCACCTCGACCCGCTCGCCAGGAGTACCCGTGCCCGACGTCGGCCCGACCGCGGTGCTCCCGCGTCGCCCGCTGACGGTCGGCGAGCTGCTCGACTCGGCCGTCCTGCTGCTGCGCAACCAGGCCCGGGTGCTCGTCCCGCTCGCCCTCCTGCTGGCCCTCGGCGAGCAGGCCCTGCTGCACCCGTTGCGGGTGCTGGCCGACGCCCGGCCGCCCGAGTGGTGGTTCGACCCGGACCGGCTCGGCTGGTACTGGCTCCTGCTCGCGCTCGGCGCCGGCACCGAGGCCATGATCATCGCGCTGCTCGGCAACCCGGCCGCCCGGGGCGCCGGGGCCGCTCTGCTGGGCCGCCGCACCGGGGCACGCGAGCTGCTGCACGGCGCCCGCTGGGGGGCCACCCTGCTGGCCGGGGCCGCGGTCGGGTCGACCGTCCTGCTCGCCGGGCTGGCCGGGCCGGCCTGGTTCGTCGCGTACGGGCTGCTCGGGGCCGTGGTGCCGGTGCTCGTGGTGGACCGGGTGGCGGCGTACCGGGCACCGGGGCGGGCGCTGCGGCTGGCGGTCCGGGTCGGCGGGCGGGCCGCCGCGATCCGGCTGCTCGGCTACCTGGGCTGGTGGCTGATCCGGCTCGGCATCGGGCTGGGCGTCTACCACGGCCTCGGCCTGCTGGGCCTCTTCGACGTCTCCGCCTGGGCGCTGCCGGTCGCCACCGTCGCCTGGGTGGCGGTCGACGCGGTCGCGTACCCGGCGCTGGCCTGCCTCGACGCCGTGCTGCACCTGGAGACCCGGATGCGCACGGAGGGGCTGGACATCCGGCTCTCCCGGGCGCCGGCCGGCACCCCGGAGCCCGTCCTGCTGGCGGTGCCGAGATGAGCCGGTGGTGGACCGAGGCGGTCGCCGCGCTGGGCGACGCAGTACCACTGCCGCTGGCCGCCCTGCTCCTGCTGGCCGGGGCGCTGCTGGTCGCGCTGGCCTGGTACTTCTTCCCGGCCTGGGTGCCCCGCCGGCTGCCCCGCGTCGGCCGGCCCCGGCTCCCTCGGCTCCGCCTGCCCCGGTTCCGGCTGCCCCGGCTGCGCCTGCCCCGACTGCGGCGGCCGAGGCTGCGGTTGCCCCGGCGGCGTCGCCGGGCCCGGCCGGACACGCCGGCGGTGCCGGTCCCCGCGCCCCGGTCGCCCGGGTCGGCGCCGGCCGCCCACGTCGGCCTCGCCGACCGGCTCGCCGCCGAGGGCCGGTACGCCGAGGCGGTCCGGGAACGGCTGCGCGAGATGGTCCGCCTCCTGGTGGCGCGGCAACTGGTGGAGCCCCGCCCCGGGCTGACCGTCACCGAGCTGACCGCGGCCGTCGGGCGGGTCCGGCCCGGCGTGCGGCCCACCCTGCACGCCGCCGGGACGATCTTCTCCGACCTCTGGTACGCCCAGCGTCCGGCCACCGCCGCCCACGACCACCGGATGCGTGACCTCGCCGCCGACCTGCGCCGCGAGCTGGCCGCCGAGGGGGACCACCGGTGACCGCCACCCTCGACCCGGTCCGTCCGGCGGCCCCGCCCGCGCCCCGCCGCCGGTGGCACCGGATGCTGGTCCCGCCCGGGCTGGCCGTGCTGCTGATCGTGACCACCCTGGTCCTGCACGCCGTGGACCAGCCCGACCCGACCGACCGGGGCTTCCTGTCCCCGGTCGCCACCGGCGACGACGGGGGCAGCCGGCTGGCCGAGGCGCTGCGCGAGCAGGGCGTGCCGATCCGCCGGGAGACCGATGTGCGGGAGGCCCTGCGGGCCGCCGGGCCCGGTCCGGTCACCCTCTTCGTGCCCGCCCCCGAGCTGGTGCACCCCCACACCCTGGCCGCCCTGACCGTGCTGCCCGGCGGCAGCCGGCTGGTGCTGGTCGAACCGTCCCGCCGGGTGCTGACCGGCCTGGCCCTGCCGCTGGAACCGACCGACCGCCGGTGGGCCACCCGGGCCGTGCCGCCGGACGCCGACGGGCCGTCGTGCCGGCTGCCCGAGGCGCTCCGCGCCGGCACCGCCGCCGTCGACCACCAGCGGTACGCCGGGCCGTCCCCCGCCGACCGGTGCTACGCCGGCGCGCTGCACCGGATCTCCTGGGGCGCCGAGGTGGTCGTGATCGGGGCCAGCGACCCGTTCCGCAACGACCGGATCGACGAGTGGGGCAACCGGAGCCTCGCCACCGGCCTGCTCGGCGCGAATCGCCCCCTGGTCTGGCTCGACCTGCCCGGCCCCGAGCCGGCCCCGACCGGGCCGAGCCTGTCGCCGACCCCGGACGGCGACGGGACCCCGCTGCCCCGGCGCAGCGGCGAGCGCGCGGACGACCGGGCGGACCCGCCGCCGAACTGGCACAACCCACTCTGGGACGCCTTCCCGCCCTGGTTCTGGGCGGTGCTGGCGCAGCTCGCCGTGGCCGGGCTGCTGCTGGTGCTCTGGCGGGCGCGCCGGCTCGGCCCGCCCGTGCCGGAGCCGCTGCCGGTGACCGTCCAGTCCGCCGAGACGGTGCTCGGCCGGGCCCGGCTCTACCGCCGGGCCGGCGCCCGGGACACCGCCGCCGCGACACTGCGCGCCGCCGCGCTCGACCGGCTGCTGCCCCGGCTCAACCTGCCCGCGGACACGCCGCCCGACGAGGTGGCCGCCCGGGTCGCCGCGCACGCCGGGGCCGACCCGGAGCGGGTGGCCGAGCTACTGCACGGCGCCGCCCCGGAGGACGACCGGGAGCTGCTGGAGCTGGCCCGCGAGCTGGACGCCCTGACCCGTACCCTGGCCCCCCACCCGACCGAAGGAGATCCCCGGTGACCGGACCCGTCATCGCCGCCGCGTCGCCCGCCGCCCAGCCCGACGCCCGCGCCGCCCTGCACCGGCTGCGAGCCGAGGTGGCGAAGGCCGTCGTCGGGCAGGACGCCGTGGTCACCGGCCTGGTCATCGCGCTGCTCTGCCGGGGGCACGTACTGCTGGAGGGCGTGCCCGGGGTGGCCAAGACCCTGCTGGTGCGGACCGTGGCCGGCGCGCTGGACCTGGAGTCCAAGCGGGTGCAGTTCACCCCCGACCTGATGCCCGGCGACGTCACCGGGTCGCTGATCTTCGACCCGCGCACCGCCGCCTTCACCTTCCGCGAGGGGCCGGTCTTCACCAACCTGCTCCTCGCCGACGAGATCAACCGCACCCCGCCGAAGACCCAGTCGGCGCTGCTGGAGGTCATGGAGGAGCGGCAGGTCTCCGTCGAGGGCGAGCGCCGCCCGCTGCCCGACCCGTTCATCGTGGCGGCCACCCAGAACCCCGTCGAGTACGAGGGCACCTACCCGCTGCCGGAGGCGCAGTTGGACCGGTTCCTGCTCAAGCTGACCGTGCCGCTGCCGGAGCGGGACGAGGAGCTGGGGGTGCTCCGGGCGCACCACGCCGGCTTCGACCCGCGCGACCTGCGCGCCGCCGGCGTACGCCCGGTGGCCACCGCGGCCGACCTGGCCGCCGCCCGGGCGGCGGTGCGCGCGGTGCACGTGGCCGAACCGGTGCTCGGCTACATCGTGGACCTGTGCCGGGCCACCCGGGTCGCCCCGGCGCTGGAGCTGGGCGCCTCGCCCCGGGGCGCCACCGCCCTGCTGAGCACCGCCAAGGCGTGGTCCTGGCTGGCCGGCCGGGACCACGTCACCCCGGACGACGTGAAGGCGGTCGCCCGGCCCACCCTGCGGCACCGGCTCCGGCTGCGCCCGGAGGTGGAGCTGGAGGGCGTGACCGTGGACGCCGTGCTGGACGCGGTGCTGGCCACCGTGCCGACGCCGCGATGACCTGGCGGGCGGGTCTGCTGCTCGCCGCGAGCGCGGCGACCCTGCCGGCCTGGCCGGCGCCGTTCCTCGGCGTCGCCGTGCTGACCGCGGCGGTGCTGCTGCTGGTCGCCCTCGACTGGACCCTCGCGGCGCCGCTGCACGGGATCACCGCCACCCGTGCCGGCGACCGGGCGGTCCGGCTCGGCGGCACCGCCACGGTCACCCTGCACCTGGCCAACGCCTCCGCCCGGACGCTGCGCGCCCAGGTACGCGACGCCTGGGTGCCGTCGGCCGGTGCGCGGCCCGACGTCCCCACCGGGCGGGTGCTCACCGTCGGGCCGGGCGGCACGGCCGCCCTGCCGGTCCGGCTCACCCCGGCCCGGCGCGGCGACCGGCCCGCGGTGGCGCTGACCGTACGCTCGCTCGGGCCGTTGCGGCTGGCGTTCCGGCAGCGCGCCGGCCACCCGGCCACGCCACCGTGGACGCTGCGCGTGCTGCCCCGCTTCGACTCCCGGCGGCACCTGCCGGAGAAGCTGGCCCGGTTGCGGATCATCGACGGCGTCCAGGTCACCCGCGGGCGGGGCCACGGAACCGAGTTCGACACCCTCCGCGAGTACGTGGTCGGCGACGACGTGCGCTCGATCGACTGGCGGGCCAGCGCCCGCCGCTCCGACGTGCTGGTGCGCACCTGGCGGCCGGAACGGGACCGACGGCTGGTCTGCGTGCTGGACACCGGCCGCACCTCGGCGGTCCGGCTCGGCGACGAGCCCCGGCTGGACACCGCGATCGATGCGGCGCTGCTGCTCACCGCGCTGGCCGCCCGGGCCGGCGACCGGGTCGACCTGCTCGCCGCCGACACCGCCGTCCGGGCCCGGGTGACCGGCAGCGGCCGGCCCGCGCTGCTCGCCCGGCTGGTGGACGCGGTCGCCCCGCTCCAGCCGGCGCTGGTGGAGACCGACTTCGAGCTGATCGCCGGGGAGGTGCTGCGCCGGGAACGGCAGCGCAGCCTCGTGGTGCTCTTCACCGCCCTGGAGGCGGGCGCGCTCGGCGAGGGGCTGCTGCCCGTGCTGCCCCGGCTGGCCGCCCGGCACCGGGTGGTGCTCGCGGCCACCCACGACCCGGTGCTGGCCGGGCTCACCACCGCCCCGCCGACCGGGCCCGACGACGCGTACGCCGCGGCTGCGGCCTGGCGGGCCCTGGCCGAGCGGGACCGGGTCCGGGCCGCGCTGTCCCGACACGGGGTGACCGTGGTGGACGCCCCGGCCGACCGGCTCGCCCCGGCGGTCGCCGACACCTACCTGCGGCTCAAGTCCCTCGGCCAGCTCTGACCGCCCGCCCGCCGAGGAGCAGCGCGTACGCCAGGAAGGCCAGCCAGACGGTGGCGCCGATCCCGACCCGGACGGCGACCGGCAGCGGCGCCGGGGTCACGAACGCCTCCAGCAGCGCGGAGACCGCGAAGAGGCCGACCAGGCCGGCGGCGACCACGATGGCCGAGCGGCCCGCCTCGGCGACGGCCCGGCCCCGGCTCAGGTGCGCCGGCGGGGCGATCCAGGCCCACGCGGTACGCAGCCCGACCCCGGCCGCGACGTAGATGCCGGTGAGTTCGAGCAGCCCGTGCGGGGTGATCATGCCGAAGAACACGTCGGCCCGGCCGTACGAGATCATCACGCCGCCCACCACGCCGATGTTGAGCGCGTTCTGCCAGAGCAGCCAGACCACCGGCACCACCAGCACCCCGGCGGCCAGGCACTGCGCGGCCAGCCAGGCGTTGTGCGTCCACAGGTGGAACGCGAAGGTGGGCGCCGTGAACTCGGTGTAGTAGCCGGCGAAGCCGGAGTCGACGAGTTGCCGGGCCGCCTCGGCGCCGATGAACGCGGCGGCGGTGTCCGGGTGGCCCGCGACGAACCAGATGAGGAAGGCGGTGAGCGCGCTGAACCCGGTGGCCACCGCGCACCACCAGGGCCAGGCCCGGTAGAGGGCGGCCGGCAGGTCGGCGAGGAGGAACCGGCCCACCGCCGCCCAGGAGGGCCGGGGGCGGCCGGTGATCCGGGCCCGGGCCGCGAGCACCAGGTGGGAGAGGCGGCCGACCAGGGCCGGTTCGGGGGCCCGGCTGCGCAGCGCGGAGAGGTGGGTGGCGGCGCGCTGGTAGAGGCCGACCAGCTCGTCCACCTCGGCCGCGTCCAGCTTCCGCCGGCCGGTCAACTGCTCCAGCCGCCGCCACTCGGCGCCGTGCTCGGCCACGTACGCGTCGAGATCCACTCGTCCTCCCCCGTCCGGCGCACATAGTGTTCACTGTCGGGGTGCGCGCGCAACCTCCCCCACCGGCCCGGTGGGCCGACGCCGGTCTGGTCAGCGGCGAGGCGGTGGAGCTGGACGTCCGGGCGGCCCGGCTGGGCTCCCGGGTGCTCGCCCTGCTGATCGACCTGGTGGCCCAGCTCGTGGTGGCGCTGCTGCTCGGCGCGGGGCTGTCGGTGCTGGTGGTCAGCCTGCCGCGCGACCTCATGGACGCCGCGCTGGCGGGCGCCCTGCAGCTCGTGGTGCTGGTGCTGGTGCTGGTCGGCTACCCGGTGCTCATGGAGCGCTTCGCGGGCGGCCGGACGCTGGGCAAGCTGGCCGTGGGGCTGCGGGTGGTCCGCGCCGACGGCGGCCCGGTCGGGGTCGGCCAGTCGCTGACCCGGGCGCTGGTGGGCGTGGCCGTGGAGTGGCCGGGGCTGGTGCTGCCGCTGCTGAGCTGGGCCGCGAGCGTGACGGTGATGCTGACCGACCCGCGCGGCCGGCGGCTCGGCGACCTCGTCGCCGGCACGCTGGTCGTGCACACCCGGGGCGCCGGGGTGTGGCGGCCGGTCCCGCCACCCGTGCCGCCGCTGCTCGGCTGGGCGGCCACCCTCGACCTGACCCGGGTGGACGACGGGTTGGCGCTGGCCGTCCGGCAGTACCTGGGCCGGTTGCACCAGCTCGCCGGGCCGGACCGGAGCCGGCTGGGCCGGGAGCTGTGGGCCGAGGTCGCGGCGGTCACCTCGCCGCCCCCGCCGTGGGCCGCGCCCGAGCCGGCGTACCTGGCCGCCGTGCTGGCCGAGCGGGGACGACGGGCCGCGTACCGGCTGGGCCGGGCCCGGGCGGTCACCGCCACCTTGTGGCCGGAGCTGGCGCCCGCGCCCGTGGCCGCGCCGGCCCCGACCGCGCTGCGGCCCGCCGTGCCGTCCCGGCCCGATCCGGTACGCGGACAGCCCACCTCGGTCGACGCGAGGCGCTGACCCGGTCAGGAGAAGAGCGCCCGGCCCCACCAGTCGCCGGCGTCGCGGACGCCGGGCGGGCAGGCGAACAGGCCGCTGGACATGTGCCGCAGGTATTCGTTCATGGCGTCGTTGCGGGCCAGCCGGGTCTGGATCGGCACGAACTGCTTGCGCGGGTCCCGCTGGTAGGCGATGAAGAAGAGCCCGGCGTCGAGCCGGCCCAGCCCGTCCGAGCCGTCCACGAAGTTGTAGCCGCGGCGCAGCAGGCGGGCGCCGTCGTTCTGGTCCGGGTGGGCGAGCCGGACGTGCGCGGTCTCGGCGATCACCAGCTCGCCGTCGTCGCCCTTGACGGCGAAGTCCGGCTCGTCGAACTCGGCGCGCTTGCCGAGCGGCGCGCCGCTGCCCTTGGTGCGGCCGACGATCATCTCCTGCTCGGCCAGCGGGCTGCGGTCCCAGGTCTCGATCAGCATCCGGATCTTCCGGGTGACCAGGTAGGAGCCGCCGGCCATCCAGGCCGGGCCGTCGCCGGGCTGGGCCCAGAGCTGCTCGCGGAGCAGGTCGGCGTCCTCGGCCTTGAGGTTGGCGGTGCCGTCCTTGAAGCCGAACAGGTTGCGCGGGGTGGCCTGCCCCCGCGACGTCGACGAGGTACGCCCGAAGCCGAGCTGGGACCAGCGGACGCTGACCACGCCCATGCCGATCCGGGCCAGGTTGCGGATGGCGTGCACCGCGACCTGCGGGTCGTTGGCGCACGCCTGGACGCAGATGTCGCCGCCGGACAGTTCCGGCTTGAGCGCGTCCCCGGCGAAGTGGGGCAGGTCGGCCAGGGCGGCGGGCCGCTTGTCGGCGATGCCGAACCGATCCCGGCCCTGGGCGTCGCGGAACAGCGTCGGGCCGAAGCCGACGGTGATGGTGAGCTGCGACGGGGGCAGCCCGAGCGCCTCGCCGGTGTCGTCCGGCGGGGCCTCCGGCACGCCGCCGACCGCGCCGATGAGCCCGGCGTCCTTGCCGGCGGTCATCCGGGCCGCGGCTGCGGTCCATTCCTGGAGCAGCGCGACCAGCCGGGCCCGGTCCTTGGTGATCACGTCGAACGCGACGAAGTGCAGCCGGTCCTGGGCCGGGGTGGTGATGCCGGCCTGGTGCTCGCCGTGGAACGGGACCGCGCCGGCGGCCGTCTCGGTGGCCGACGCCTGGTCGCCGCCGCCGAGCAGCGCGCCCGCGCCGACCGCCACCCCGGCGACACCGGCCACGCCGGCCCCGGCCAGGGTGATGGCCCGGCGCCGGGACACCCCGGTCCCGCGGGTCGTCTCGTCGGTGTTCGGCTCGCTCATCACGTCACCTCCGGATCCGGTCGTCATCGGGCGACGACCGCGGCAACCTTGCTGATCGGCTCGGCCAGGGCGTTGATGCTGTCCGAGAGTTCCTTGAGCTCGGTCTTGCTGAGCTGGGTGTGCAGCTTCCAGCCGTCACCGGCGCGGTGCTTGCCGAGCATGGCCTCGACGTTGGCGAACTCGGTGTCGAGCTGCTTGACGAGGTCGGGCGAGCGCTGCTCCAGGGCGGGGCGCAGCGCGGCGATGGCCGCCTTCGAGCCCTCCAGGTTGGCGTTGAAGTCCCAGAGGTCGGTGTGCGAGTACCGCTCCTCCTCGCCGGTGATCTTGCCGCTGGCGACCTCGTCGAGGAGCGCCTTGGCGCCGTTGGCGAGCTGGAGCGGGGTGAGCTTCTCGGCGTTGGCCTTGGCCACGATCGCCTTGACGTCGACGAGGAGCTGGTCGGCGATGGCGCCGTCCTTGCTGACGTCGCCGGTGGTCCACAGGTCCTTCTCGATCCGGTGGAAGCCGGTGAACGGCATGCCCTCCTCGACGACCTCCTCACGGCCGTCGATCTTCGGGTCGAGGTCGCCGAAGCTCTCCGCGACCGGCTCGATCCGCTCCCAGTAGGTGCGGGCCACCGGGTACAGGTCCTTGGCCCGGGCCACGTCGTTGGCCTTGACCGCGGCCACGAACTCCTCGGTCTTGGTGAGCAGCGCGGCGGTCTGGCTCTGCACGTAGCGCTGGTAGCTGGCGGTGGCCTGGCCGAGCGCGGCGTCGGGCGCGACGGTCGCGGCGGTGCCGCTGACCTTCAGGGCGCCCCGGATGCCGCGGCCGCTCATGCCGGGCTTGCAGGCGGTCTCGTACGTGCCGGCGGGCAGTTCGACGCGGAGCTCGCGGCTCAGGCCGGGGGCGATGTTCTCCACCTCGCCCATGACCCGGTCGCCAGCGGCGTAGACGTAGAACTCGTTGACCTTGGACCCGGAGTTGGTCACCTTGAAGGTCACCTGCCCGGCCACGATCTCGGTGGCGCCGACCTCGCAGGCGCTGTCGGTGGCCTTGACGGCGATCGGGCCGTCGGCCTTGGCGTCGGAGTCGTCACCGCCCCCGCAACCGGCGAGCCCGGCGACGGCGAGCACCCCGGCAGCGGCGGGCACGACGAATCGAGTGGTACGCATCGGTGGTGTCTCCTCGGAAACGGGCGGGTCAGGCGCGCTGGGTCGCGGTGGTGGTGGGAGCCTCGGCGGCGGCCGGCTCGGCCGGTGTGGTCGCGGCCTCGGTGGCCGGCGCCGGTGCGGTTGCGGCCTCGGTGGCCGGCGCAGGCGTGGTGGCGGCGTCACCGGCCGCGGCCGGCGGGGCGGCGGGGGCGGCGGGCCGGGCCGGGGCGGCGGGCTTCCGCAGGAAGAGCACGAGCACCGGGACCGCGTAGGCCACCCAGGCGATCATCTCCAGCACCGTCGGGGCGGCGGTGATGTTGAACATGCCGGCGAGCAGCGCTCCGTACCAGGCGTTCGGGTCGAGCGTCGAGGAGATGTCGAAGGCGTGGTTGTTCAGGCCGGGCAGCACACCGGCCTCCTGGAAGTCGTGCACGCCGTACTTGAGGATGCCGGCGGCGACCAGGATCAGCAGCGCGCCGGTCCAGGTGAAGAACTTGCTCAGGTTGATCTTCAGGGCGCTGCGGTAGAGCAGGAAGCCGATCACCACGGCGGTGGCGACGCCGCCGGCCAGGGAGAGCAGCGCGCCGGCGCCGGTGCCGCCGGCCGCGCTCTGCGCGGCGGAGTAGAAGATCAGCGCGGTCTCCAGGCCCTCCCGGATCACCGCGAGGAAGGCCATGCCGGCGACCGCGAGGGAACCGACGGCGAGCGCCTCGGTGAGCTTGCCGCGCAGCTCGCCGGCGATCGTCCGGGCGGCCCTGCGCATCCAGAAGATCATCCAGGTCACGAAGACCACGGCGGCCACCGAGGTGACGGCCTCGAACAGCTCGCGGTCCTCGGAGGCGGCCAGCAGCGAGGTCGAGGTGTACTCGATCAGCCAGCCGAAGACGACGGAGAGCGCCACGGCCAGCCCGACCCCGGCCCACACCTGCGGCAGGCGGTCACGCCGCTGCGACTTCACGAGGAAGGCGACCAGGATGCTGACCACGAGGGTCGCTTCCAGGCCCTCGCGCAGGCCGATCAGGTACGTGGCGAACATCGGTACTCCGTGATTGGTTAGGCACGCCTCAGTTAACTTAGGGCAGCCATACCTTGCTCCCTGATCGGGCACCGAGTCAAGTCGATCGGCCGAACGTCACCCCGCCCGTCGGCATGCTGACATGCCCTGGTCACCTCACCTTTGCCCGGCGCGGCCAGCCCCGCCAGGGTCGTTCGGCCCCACCTGGCACCGGGAGCCGGCGCGCAGCGCCGGAGCCGGCGATTGCCCGCGTACGCGAAGGGGACCGGGACGACCGCGCGGCGGCCGGCCCCGGTCCCCTCCGGGCGTGAAACTCAGTAGCGGTAGTGCTCCGGCTTGAACGGGCCCTCCGGGGACACGCCCAGGTAGGCGGCCTGCTCCTTGGTGAGGGTGCTCAGCTTGGCGCCGAGCGCGCCCAGGTGCAGCCGGGCGACCTTCTCGTCCAGGTGCTTGGGGAGCACGTACACGCCGACCGGGTACTCGTCGGTCTTGGTGTAGAGCTCGATCTGGGCGATGGTCTGGTTGGCGAACGAGTTCGACATCACAAAGCTCGGGTGACCGGTCGCGTTGCCCAGGTTCAGCAGGCGGCCCTCGGAGAGCACGATGATGGCGTGGCCGTCCTCGAACCGCCACACGTCGACCTGCGGCTTGATGTTCTCCCGGGTCACGTCGGAGCGCTTCGCCAGGCCGGCCATGTCGATCTCGTTGTCGAAGTGGCCGATGTTGCCGACGATGGCCTGGTGCTTCATCCGGGCCATGTGCTCGTGGGTGATGACGTTGAAGCAGCCGGTCGCGGTGATGAAGATGTCGGCCTGCTCGACCACGTCGTCCAGGGTGGCCACCTGGTAGCCGTCCATCGCCGCCTGGAGGGCGCAGATCGGGTCGACCTCGGTCACCACGACCCGGGCGCCCTGGCCGCGCAGCGACTCGGCGCAGCCCTTGCCCACGTCGCCGTAGCCCATGACGACGGCCATCTTGCCGCCGATCAGGACGTCGGTGGCGCGGTTGATGCCGTCGATGAGCGAGTGGCGGCAGCCGTACTTGTTGTCGAACTTGCTCTTGGTCACCGAGTCGTTGACGTTGATGGCCGGGAAGAGCAGGGTGCCGGCGCGGTGCATCTCGTAGAGCCGGTGCACGCCGGTGGTGGTCTCCTCGGTCACGCCCTTGATGCCGGCCGCGATCCGGGTCCAGCGCTGGCCGTCCTCGGCGAGCGAGCGGTGCAGCAGCTGGAGGATGACCGCGTACTCCTCGGAGTCGGCGGACTCGACCGGCGGCACGACGCCGGCCTTCTCGAACTCGGCGCCCTTGTGGACGAGCAGGGTGGCGTCGCCGCCGTCGTCGAGGATCATGTTCGGGCCCTGCCCGTCGGGCCAGGTGAGCACCTGCTCGGTGCACCACCAGTACTCCTCCAGGCTCTCGCCCTTCCAGGCGTAGACCGGGACGCCGGCCGGGGCCTCGGGGGTCCCGTCCGGGCCGACGACGATCGCGGCCGCGGCGTGGTCCTGGGTGGAGAAGATGTTGCAGGACGCCCAGCGGACCTGCGCGCCGAGCGCGACCAGGGTCTCGATGAGGACCGCGGTCTGGATGGTCATGTGCAGCGAGCCGGTGATGCGGGCGCCGGCGAGCGGCTGGGCCTCGGCGAACTCGCGCCGGATCGCCATCAGGCCGGGCATCTCGTGCTCGGCGAGCCGGATCTCCTTACGCCCGAACGCGGCGAGCGACAGATCCGCCACCTTGTAGTCGCCCTCGGCGAGGGTGCTCGGCCGGGCTCCGGACGACGCGCCACTGGGGGCCGCCGGGAGGGTGCTGGTCATGGAAGCTCCTGTCGAACGATGACTGCGCAGCCTTCCACCTTACGCGCGTGGACTTCTTCTCCCCTGCCCGGTTGGCCGACCAGGCGGTGCCCCGCTCGGCGGACAGCGCACGGGGCGGTCGGTCGTGAACGGACTTTCCGCTCACGGCCCGGCCGCCCCGTGCATCCCCCCGGTTTGGTTCCCCCGCGCGTTACCGGACCTTCGTCGCGACAACGCTGCGTACCCATAGAGTCACACTGCGCCAAGAGCACGTCAAGCTATTTCGGGAAAGTCGGACTTGTGGCGGGCTGAGCCGCCGCGCAGGGCTTGCCGTCAGCGCAGGGCTCCCCGTCAGCGCAGGCCGGAGGTGGCGACGAACGCCTCGCCGGCCCCGTCGAGCACGAGCGGGCCGCCGGCCGCGGTGCCGATCGCCGCCTGGCCGGCCACCAGGGTGACCGTCCCCACCCCGTCGGCCACGGTGACCTCCCCGGCGCGGCAGAGCACCACCCGCGGGCCGGGCAGGTCCAGCCGCGCCGCCGGACCGCCGGACGTCACCTCGACCCGGTGCAGCGCGAAGTCGTCCACCGGCACCAGCCAGGTCACCACGCCGGGCGCCACCGGCTCCGGCCGGACCACCGGCTCGTCGAGCACCTCGAACCGCAGCACCCGCAGCAGCTCGTCCACGTCCACCCGCTTCGGGGTGAGCCCGCCGCGCAGCACGTTGTCGCTGGCCGCCATGATCTCCACGCCGGTGCCCCGCAGGTAGGCGTGCAGGTTGCCGGCCGGCATCCAGATCGCCTCGCCCGGCGCCAGCCGGACGTGGTGCAGCAGCAGCGCCACCACGACGCCCGGGTCGGCCGGGTAGTCGACCGCCAGGGCCCGGGCCAGCTCGGCGTCCGGCCCGGCGACCTCCGCCGCCAGCACGTCCGTCACCAGCCCGGCCCGCTCCGCCGCCGGCCAGCTCAACAGCAGGCGTACGGCCTCCCGCAGCCCCGCCGGCCCGGTGCGCAGCGCCGCCACCACGGGCTCCAGCGCGGGTACGCCGAACGCCGCGATCGCCGCCGCCGACTCGGCCGGATCCCGGAACCCGCAGAGCGCCTCGAACTCCGAGAGCGCGACCAGCAGCTCCGGCTTGTGGTACGGGTCGACGTAGTTGACCCGGCCGGGGTCGGCCGCGTACCCGGCCCGGGCCTGCTCCGCGTCCGGGTGGGCCTGGAGGCTCAGCGGGGCGTCCGCCGCCAGCACCTTCAACAGGAACGGCAGCCGGGTGCCGAACCGGCCGACCAGGCGCTCGCCCAGCCAGTGCTCCGGCTCGGCGACCAGCAGCTCGGTGAGGCTCACCGGGTTGCCGTCCCGGTCCACGGTGGCCGGGCCGCCCGGGTGGGCGCCCAGCCACAGCTCGGCCTCCGGCCCGGCGCTCGGCACCGCACGCCCCTGCAACTCGGCGATCGCGGTGCGGGAGCCCCAGGCGTAGTCCCGGATCCTGCCCTGCAACAGCTCCACGGTCAGCTCCCGGGCCGTCCGGCCACCTCGTCGCCGGTGTCCGCGTCCGGCTGCGGGACGGCGGTGTGCGCCGCCTGCCCGGTGCCGGCCCGGTCCGCCGCCGCGCTGTAGATGTCCGGCTCCAGGTAGATGACCCGGGCGATCGGCACCGCGGCACGGATCCGCGCCTCGACGGCGTTGATGCCGCGGGCCAGCTCCTCGGCGCTCTCGCAGGCCGGCACCGCGATCTTCGCGGCCACCATCAGCTCCTCCGGGCCCAGGTAGAGCGTCTTCATGTGGATGATCCGCTCGACCTCGGGCCCCTCGGTCACGGCCCGCTCGATCTTCGCCAGGTCGTGGCGCTCCGCGCCCTCACCGAGCAGCAGGCTCTTCGTCTCGATGGCCAGCGTGATCGCGATGATCACCAGCAGCACGCCGATCATCGCGGTGCCGGCCGCGTCCCAGATGCCGTCGCCGGTGATCAGCGTCATCCCGACGCCGAACAGCGCGAAGACCAGACCGACCAGCGCGCCGAAGTCCTCCAGCAGCACCACCGGCAGCTCCGGGGCCTTGGCCCGGCGGATGAACCGCACCCAGGACTGGCTGCCCCGGATGTGGTTGGACTCCTTGATGGCGGTCCGGAACGAGAAGCTCTCCATGCCGATGGCGATCACCAGGACGGTCACCGGGACCCACTGCCAGCTGGTGATCGGCTCCGGGTGCTGCGCCTTGTGGTACGCCTCGTAGAGCGCGAAGAGGCCACCGACGCTGAACAGCACGATCGCCACGATGAACGCGTAGATGTAGCGCTCCCGGCCGTAGCCGAACGGGTGCTCCGGGGTGGCCTCCCGCTTGGCGCGCCGGCCGCCGAGCAGCAGCAGGCCCTGGTTGCCGGAGTCGGCGACCGAGTGGATCGACTCGGCCAGCATCGACGAGGAGCCGGTCAGCAGGAACGCGATGAACTTGGTGACGGCGATGCCGATGTTCGCCGCCAGAGCGGCGATGATCGCCTTCGTCCCGCCGTTGGCGCTCACGCTCTCCCCCGCCCGATGCCGCACGTGCTCACTGGTTCGCCAGCTCCTTCATCTCGGTGATGGCCGGTACGGCCATCGGGTCCAGTCCGTGTGCCAGGGCGAGGTAGACCGAGGCGAAGTCCGGGACAGCCATCAGCGAGGCGAGCCGCTCCAGCGCGGAGCCGCCCTCCGCGGTGACCACGTCGCAGCGCACCCCGCGCCGCTCGGCGAGGGTCTGCACCGCGTCCGCGCGGCGCTCCTCCACCGCCAGCGGCTCGTCGGTGTCGTCCTCGGCGTTGAGGCCGCCGTCGCGCAGCAGCACCAGCCGCAGCCGGGTGGCGTCGCCCTCGGTCTCGTCGGGGTCGGCGAAGATGTCCCGCTCCCCCTCGACCAGGCCGCCGAAGACGCCGTCGAGCAGGCCGACCCGGCCCCGGCCGGCCTCGCCCAGCGCCCCGGTGACCACCGGGTAGCGGGCGTTCGCGGAGAGCGTGTCACCGAACCGGCGGGCCGCCACGGTGGCCAGGGGCGACGAGCCCCAGACGATCGGGATCGACCCGGACAGGCCCAGGGCCAGCGACTTCGCCGGGTTGACGAAGGACTCGGCGGTGGGCCGGCACCGGTCGGCGTCGGCGTCCAGCCGGGCCGCGGTCTCGGCCAGGTCCGCCTCGTTCACCTTCACCAGGCCGAGCGTACGGGCGGCGAGCAGGACGGGCACGGTGAGCGCCCAGAGGCTGGCCCGGGCCGGCGCGCGCCGGGGCACCGGGATGAACGGCGCCCGGGCCCGCTCGGCCACCGACTGGAGCTGCGAGTCCGGCGCGCCGACGGCGACCAAACGGGCGCCCCGCCGGTGCGCGGCCTCGGCAGCGCCCAGCGCCTCGGGGCTGCGGCCGGAGGCGCTCACCGCGATGACCACGTCCGCGGCGCCCACCCAGCCCGGCACACCGGCGCTGCGGTGCGGGATCACCGGCACGGGGCAGCGCGGCCCGGCAACCGTGGCCAGCACGTCCCCGGTCCGCCCGGCGGTGCCGATGCCCGCGATGACCACCGCGCGCGGGCGGCCCTCGTCGGCGAGCACGGTCAGGTTCGCCTCGGCGGCCAGCGCCGCCGACTCCCGGACCTGCGCGCCAGCGGAGGCGGTGAACCGCAGCATCCCGCCCGGGTCCTGCTCGGCCAACCGGTCCGGATCGTTCAGCAACGACTCGTCGGCGTGCCGGTGGCCGCTGACCCCGGCCGTACCCTCCATCATCGCGGCGACCCGGAGCCGCCGCGCGCGTCGTCCGCGGCGGGGCCGCCGCGCGCCTCGTCGAGCAGCAGCACCGGGACGTCGTCCCGGACCTCGAAGATCCGACCGCACTCGGTGCAGGTCAGCGTCTGGGCCTGCGGGTCGTAGTCGAGCGGTGCGTGGTGCGTGTCCGGGCAGGCGAGGATCTCGAGCAACTGCGGGTCCAGGGCCACGGCGCGGCTCCTTCCACGTATGCGGTCTCACCGGTCGGCGGTGCCGTCCGGCGCACGCGATCTTATCGGCGAACCGGCGCGGGCACCTTGCCACATCTCGGCACCCGGCAGCCGGTGCGCGGCGACCCGGTCAGATCGCCGTCACCCATCGTCACCGTAACCCCGGCGACCGGCCGGGTTCCGGCTCAGCGGGGCATGCGGGGCAGCACGGTGGTGGCGTCGCCGCCCGCGGCGGCCGGCGGCTCGCCGTCCGGTCCCTCGGCCGTGGCCGCTGGGGCGCCGTAGACGTTCCCGGCCGGGCGGGGCCCCGGCGCGGGCGGCTGCTGCCCGTACACCTGGCCGGCAGGCGCGCCCGAACGGTAGGTCGTGCTGCTGCGCGGCAACGGGACCGGCGACTGACCGGCGCCCGGCTGCCCGTCCGTCTTCTCCGCGCGGTTGCGGCGGACCAGCAACACGATCAGCGCGACGCCGACGAGCACCAGTGCGATGCCGAACCACATGATCGGGGAACCTCCGGAGGACGATTCGGCGTCGGCGGTGCCGGCGGCCGGGTCGAGCGCGGCGGCCACCGCCGAGGCGGTGTCGGCCTCGGCCGGCGTGGCCGCGACGGCGCTCGGGGTCGGCGACGGCTTGCGGGACGGCGTCGGGCTGGGGCTGGCGGTGCGCTCCGCGCCCACCACCCGGGCCTCCGTGGCGGACCGGCCGAGCACCCGGCCGTTCGCGGCGCTGGCCTCGCCGACCACGGCCAACCGCCCGCCGGCCGTGCCGGCCAGGAAGGCCACCCGGTAGCGGACCGTGATCCCCTTGCCCTTGCACAGGGCCGGGTTGGCGGGCGACGTCTGGGCCGTGGCGACCGCGCCACCACCGCCGGAGACCGGCACCGGCACCCACCGGCCGCCGGTGGCCACCTGCACCTGAACCTGGTCCGCCCGCAGACCGTCGAGCCGCAGCCCGAGCGCGGTGCGGAGCAGCACGCAGCCGTCCGTGCGCTTGCGCACCTCGACCGCCACCGTGCCCGCCGAACCGCCGGCCGTGAAGCTGCTCGCCGAGCGCACCTCCACCCGGTCGTCGGCGGCCAACGCCGGGGATGCCGCGCCGGCCACCACGCCGCCCAGCATCACGCCGACCGTGGCCCACCGCGCCGCGTGCCGCCTCACCGACATCTCCACCTCACCGTTTCCACCCGGACGGGATCCGCCGGTCAGGTTACTACCGGCCGGGAGGGGCACCCGCCCATCGAGCACCCCGCATGTGTGTCGCGACACCCCGCACCACCCGCACCATCTTCGCCGCGACCAGGCCGGTCCGCATGATCACTTCCGGCCTTCGGGGCTGGGTCGCGGCTGCCGAGCCGCCTGGGCCGGGTCGCCGTTGCCCGCCCGGCTGGGCCGGCCGGCCGGTCGTTGGCGCGGCGGGAGATCTTGGAGACTTACCGTTCGCTACGAACGGCAACTCTCCAAGATTCACATCGGCGCGCCCCCGCAAGATCGACGCCAGCTCGGCGCGGCGGCTGGGCGTCAGGAGGTCGCGGCCGGATCGCCGTAATCGTCTGGTGTGGTGGCGGGGCGATCGACGGGAAGGGCCCGGCGGCAGAGCCGGTCGGCCGTCCGGGTGGTCTCCGGCAGCCGGTAGTGAGGCGTCAACGCCAGCACCCGCTCCACCGCGTTGTCCAGGCTCATCCGATGCCCGACGCTGACGAAGACCGGCTTCACCCCGTCCCGGGTGCGCAATACGCGGCCCACCACCTCACCGCCGTCGCGCAGCGGCGTCCAGGCCCCCCGCTGCGGAGCCGGCTCGTCCCAGACCCCGACCAGCGGGGTCTTCCCCACCCCGATCGCCGGCAGCCCGGTCACCAGCCCGAGGTGGCAGGCCAGCCCGAACCGGCGCGGATGCGCCAGCCCGTGCCCGTCGCAGACCAGCAGATCGGGCCGGACGGTCAGCCGCTCCAGCGCCGCCAGCAGCGCCGGCAGCTCACGGAAGGCGAACAGCCCCGGTACGTAGTCGAACGCCGGCCGGCCCACATCCACCGCCTCGTCGACCACGGCGAGGGTCGCCGCGTCCAGCACCGTAACGGCCGCCGCCAGCCGGTCACCGCGCTCCGCGTAGGCGACGTCCAGCCCGGCCACCGTCGCGGGCGCGGTCGGCCCCGGCCCGACCAGGTCGACCTTCGACCGCAACTCTTCCTGTACGCGCAGCGCCTCCGCCACGTCTGCCGGTCTCCGGTAGGGCACTCCCCCGCCCGTCACCGCCGGTCGGTCCCGGTGCTGGTACGCGTCAGACATGCTCGGACCCTCGCGCCTGCATCGGCGGTCGACAAGGCATTTCGGGGCGGGAGTCAGGAGGCGGCGGTGGCGATGGTGGGGTCGGCACCGGGGTCGCCGGCCTGCTGGAGCTGCTCCTCGAACATCACGAACGTCCGCCGCCGGATCCCCGCAATCAGCGCGGCCTCCTCGGGCGTGTATGGACGGCCCTCTGCGATGGCTACGTCGTCGATCGCCTTGACCGTTTCATACAAAGCGAAGATCGGTCCCTCGCCCTTCAGGTAGCGCCCACGCTCAGCTTCCGTACGCTGCACGAACTGAGCCGGCGTGCGAACGAAGACCTCGCCGCCGATAGCAAAGAGAATCTCGTCGACGATGTCGTTCGCCGGCCGCCAGCCGCCCGTCTCCTTGTCCAAGCGCCAAGCAGTAAGCCCGCCCTCGGGCGTGGCCACCATCTTCACCGGCGTCTTGTAGTAGTCGTAGTAGCCAGGAAGGTCGACTTCTTCTCCCGCGCTAGTCACTCGTGTCCTCCGGTGAGTGCCGATTTGAGGGCTGCCCAAAAGTACTCACGCTGGCGATGGATGATGCCCTTGCGGATCGCCGACTCCATGTCCGAGAGGCTACGTCCTTGCTCTCTGGCCACCGAGCCGAGGTCACGCCGCACCTCGTAGAGCGAATGCTCCCAAGTGGCCACGTCATCAAGGGCGGCCAAGTGCAACCGGAACTCGGCGAGGTGACCCATAGACGTACGAACCAACATCTGTACGTCCCGGTAGCCGCCCTTTTGTGGGGTCACAAAGCGATCCTCGAACTCTGCGAGCCGCAGTCGTTCGTCACCACGTAGCGACGCCAACGCTTCATACAGGTCATCCAGGCGTTCGAAGGAGACGCGGCCGGCCGCCAGATCTGTCAGTTGCGAGACGTCGCCGCCGTAGCCGTCAATCTTGTCTTCGGCTCGCCCTCGATCCTTGGGTTTCGGCCTGGGGTAGTACTTGCCGTCGCTGCCCGAAGCCTCGGCTAATCTCCGTCCCAGCGCATCAATTTCGGCCTGGGCGACAACTGCGGATGCATACAGCTGGTCCAAGTACTGCTGCCTGTAGGCAGCGTCGCCAAGGCGGTCAAGGTCGAAGCCCGGTTGCACTGCGTCCGGCCCCTGAATAGCGAACGCGGCGCTCACCTCCATCTGCTTGGACGTGAGCGGGGTGGGTGCGACAGGGGGTAGTTGCGAGGCGGCGACAACGGCAGATCCTCGCTCGGCGATCTCGTCCAGCACCTCGCCCAGCACATCGATCGCCTTCTGGTGGCTGGCCAGGTGGTGGAGGGTGACCGGGCGGGCGATCAGCGAGTTGGCGAGTTCCGGGGTCGACAGGATCATGCGGACCAGGTCGGGGCGCTGCGCGAGCTGCCGTACCAGGGTTTCGGCCAGCAGTTCCTCGCGCCGGGGTGGCGCCTCCCAGGTCTGGTCGAGCATCTGCCGGACGCGCGGGTCGGCGAGCAGCCGCGTCAGGTCGTCGGCCGCCGCCCGATCCAGCTCCGGTACGAGCCGTTGCAGCGTCGGCCCGTCGAGGTGCTGCGCCAACTCGACCGGCGTCACCCCGGCGGCGAAGACCTCGTCCAGGCTCCCGCTCGCGGCCAGCGCGTCCCGGACGTACAGCCCGGCGGCGATCCGGTCGGCGTGCGCGTCGCGGTGCGCGTTCCTTACCTGGACCGCCTCCGACTCCGCGTCCGGAGCTCTGCCCGGGAACGAGGTGCCGTCGGGTCGGTGGAAGGTTGTGGATTCGCCGAGCAGGTGGACCTGGTTGAAGTCCGGGGCATCCCCGTCGTCGGGTGGCGGCGGCGGTTCGGGCGGGCGGGGCGGCGCCGGTCGATCGATCGGCTCGGGCAGGACGTTGTAGTCGCCGGGTGGTCGGCCGGCGAGCGGCATCGGCCGACCGTCGGGGCCGAGCACCAGGGCGTCGACGGCCACCACGTTGTGGGGAGCCTGGATGCCGTTGTGGGAGTAGAGCGGGTGCTTGCCCACCCTGCCCATCTGCGGATCGAGGTAGAGGACCGTGCCGTTCTGGTTCAACGCCACCCAGGCATGTGAGCCGCCGCCCTCCATGCTGGTGATGAGGAAGGCGTAGCTGCCGTGGCCACCCGCCAACAGCTGCGCCTGCAGGTCGCGGTAACCGTCCTCGATCATCTCGCGTGTCTCGGGATCGGGGACGCCCGGCAGAGCAGTAGGGCACAGACTCTGGAACCGGCCGCCGGTGATCTCCTCGACCCGGCGAGGTCCGTCCACCTCGCCGCCCACCGGCTGGAGGACGTCCCCGAGCAGGTAGCCGTCGAAGGTACGCGGCGCGGAGACGCGCGGCCGGCCGTGCATCCAGGTCTCGAACAGCGACAGCGTGCAATCCAGGCAGTTGATGCCCCGGGTGGCGTCCGCGGCGGGTCCACCGTCGTTCGCCAGCCGGAACCATCCGCCCTGGCGGGGGTCGGCGGTTCGCACCACATTGCCGTCGGGATTTCGCGGCATCTGTCGCTCCAGGTCGGTCTGGTGCAGCGCGAGCGGTGGCCGGAGTCCGCCCCGTACGCCATACCGGCGAGAGCGGTCGATCGGCGGTGGGTGGCCGTGACCGGTGAGGGCCGAGTGGTCGGGCGTCTCCACGGCACCCAACGCGAGGTCGGCGACATCGTCATTGATCCGGTAGAAGTCGAGGTCGTCCTCAACCATCACCTCGGTCGGCGCTACTGAGCCCGCGAGGACCTGGTCGGCCATCTCGCGCAGGTCGTAGGCCTCCGTGCTGGCTTCGTGAGCGGCCTGCTGCCACCGCCGCGCGAGCAACTGGTGACCTGCCCGATGCAGCTGGGACGCCCGCTCACCGTATTCGCCGGCTGCCCGGTGGAATTGGTCGGCTCGGACACGCAGCCATTCCGCCTCCTGCTGGCGCCGGCCTTCCTCGTACCACTGCCGTTGTTCCTGAAGACTGCGTTCGTAGCGAAGTCTCTCCAGGGTTTCCCGGCCGGCGGCCAACCGCGCAGCCTGATCGTCCTGACTGCTCCGACGCGGCGGCAGTGGCTCGAAGGGGCCGGGAAACGTCGGCGGATCAGCCGCAGGACGTTGAGGGGCAAGCGCCTCCAACAGTGGAAACCGGGGACTCGGCGCGGGCCGGGCGTCCGGCCCGGTGGCCGACGGCGCGGTCACCGGGTCGGCGACCTGCGCGACGTGCGAATGCGCCGGTGGACCGGCTGCCGGCCCAGGCGGGCTCACGGCACCGAACGCGGAGCGGTCCGGCGGCATCGGCACCGGCCCGTTCGGTTGGGGAGTAGCGGTCGCCGGTGGGCTCGCGACCGTCGCCGCCGCCTGCACGGGCGTCGCCTGATTCGGTGCACCGATGTCGACCGCCGTCGGACCGTTGACCGGAGCGGGCCTCGGTTCGGTGACGGATGAGCCGGCGACGGGCGCGTCGACGGTCACGGACGAGAGCGTCGGGCTCGCGGCCTCCAACGCTAGGCTCGTCGTCGCCTCGGCGCTCGGAGGGCTCGTCTTCACCTCCGCATCCATCCGGTGAGGTGGGGTAGCACCGGCACCCGCCGCGTCCTGCCCCACCTCGACGGACGGGAGGTGGGCCGGAGCCGCCCCGTCGCCGATGAGTGACGACGGAGCGTTCGACGCCGACGAGGGAACCGCCGAGCCGGGCTGAAGCACCGGTCCAAGGCCGGGACCCCCGAGCAGCGGGGCCGGGTCCGGTAGGTGCTGGGAAGGGATGAGGCCGGCCGCGTCGCCGGACGGTGGGAGCCCCAGGTCCACCGGCTGCATGGGAAGGCCGGCCAGCTTCTCGTCGAGCCGGTGGTGCAGGGCGCTGTCGACCTGCCCGGTGGCGGAGCCGCTTGCGCCGGAGGCCGCGGCCCGGGCCAGGTCCTCCAGTGACAGGTCCTGACCGGTGGCGAGCCCCGCCGCGCTCTCGGCCAGGGTCTCGCCGGCCATCTCCCGCCCGAAGCGCTCACCGATCTGGGCGAACCGCCCGTGCGAGTGCCGCCCGAGGCCGGCCAACGGCGCCGCCGCGCCGCCGGCGAACCCACCGAGCCCCGACATGCCCACGTCGGTCAGGTCCAGGCCGTCCCGGCGGCCGGTCGAGTTCTGGTACGCCTGGGTCGCCAGGCTGGTGCCGGCCTCCTGCCCCGCCTCGACCAGCCCGGCGAGCACGGCCCGGCGGGCGAGCCCGCGGGCACCGCTCTTGACGACCTCCTTGGCGGCCCGTTCGCCGGCCTCCTTGAGCCCTTCCTTCACCGCCTTGCGGGCCAGTTGGGCCACCAGCCGCTTGAAGATCTGCTGGACGGCGACGCGGCTGGCCGTGATCGCGGCGCCTGCCGCCGGCGAGGCGGCGCCCATGGTCAGCACCGTGGCCACCGCGAGCGAGAGCAGCTCGACGACCAGGATGCCCAGCTCGATCCAGGCCTCCAGCTTGGCGCCCTCGATGTCGCAGCCGCACGAGTCGACCAGCCTGCCCAGCTCGCCGGTGGCCGCCACCAGGACGTGCAGGGGCGCGTCCTCGCCCTCGGCGACCTTGCCCCAGGCGACGTCGAACGCCTGGGCCACCAGGCCCACGCCGCCGTATCCGCTGCGGACCTCGCCGGCGGCGGTGGTGGCGTCGTTCCTCGGGCCGGCCAGGACATCGGCGACGCCGTACCACTGGTCGGCCAGGTCCCAGACGGCCCGTTCATTGCCCTCCGGCCACTCGACGCCGACGACCCAGTCCAGCGCCTCGTAGATCCAGCCGGGCACGTCCCAGGGGCAGTAGTCGAGCGGGTGCGGGATCGGGCTGGGCAGCATGCTCACGCGCGGATCCTCCGGTGGTCAGCGCCAGGGCCGGTGCGGGTTGTGCTGCTGATGCGGGATCTCGCCGAGCTGGCGAGCGTTGGTCAGGTCGGTCTCCACGGTGGCGACGACGGAACGCACCACATCGCCGCCCAGCCCTTCGAGTGATCGGCCGAGGATCTCCCACGCCCGCAGCAGGGTCTCCGCGTAGCCCTGGTAGTGCTTGTCGAAGGCGGCGCCGATGTCGTCCCGACCCCACGGCCGCTGCGCGCTCGCCGCCGCGATCGGGTCGCCCGCCTCCCGCCGGGAGGTGATGACCGCCTCCCCGGCCAGGGCCAGGTCGGCGCCGCCGCGCCGGGCCCGGTCAGGGTCCAGCCAGATCTGCCCGTCGGCCATGGCCGTCACTCGCCACGTGACAGGACGGCGTCCGCCCGGCCCAACAGGGCGCCAAAATCGTGTGTACGCAGGAACTCCACCGACGGCGAGCCGGGCGGGAGGAATCCGGCGACCAGTTCGCGGGTCGCCGTGACCGCGGACGCGGACGCCCGCAGCACGGTGTCGGTGATCTTCCGGCTCAGTGCCCTGGCGTCCCGGTCGTGGAACACCGACGGGGCGACCTCGACGCTGATCAGCTCGCCGCGGGCCCCGACGACCGCGGTCACCTGGCCGTCGTCGGAGCGCTCGGTCACCCGCAGCTCCGCGAGCCTGGTCTGGAGTTCATCCAAACCGGACCGAAGTCGCTGGTACTGGCCGTACACCTCGTCGAACCGCGCACGTAGCGCGCGGTTCGCGTCCCGGTCCGCGCTGTCGGCCACCGCCGCCCCCTTCCGTCACCGTCAGTAGGGCCGACCATACCGGGCGCCACGGAGTCCGTGGGGTCCGGTAACTTCAGGCTGTGATCGAACGACAGCAGGCCGAGCAACTCGCCGCCGTCTGGGCCCAGCGGGACTCCGAGCGTCTGGGATTCCCGTGCACACCGGCGATCGAGGAGTTCGAGCTGGGCTACCTGGTCACGTCCACTGTGTCCCCCGGCGCGAGGGCACTTCCCGGCGGTCTGCCGACCACGGTCATCGACAAGGAGACCGGCGAGGTGTCGACCTGGCCCCGGGTGCCGACCGCCGCGGTCGAGGAGATGTTCCGGCAGCGCCGGCCGGCAGCGCCGCGGGCGCCACGTACCGTGGAGCCGGCCAGCCAACTTCTCCGGGAAATCACCCGGCTGCCCACGCCCGGCGCCGCGGCGCACCTCACCGTGGACGGCCGGTTGTTTGTCGCGCAGGGCGCCAAGGGCGACATCGAGTTGCACCACCATCCGCTGGTCCAGTCCTATCTGGACAAGCTGCGACCCGGCCACCTGGTGCGGGGCGGCGAGCGACATGCCGAAATGATCGTCGTCTCGGACATCCTGCACGAGGAGGATCACCGACGCGCCGCCGAGGGCCTGCCGCGACTGACCCTGGAGGATGCGAAGGCGATCCTCGCCCGCAGCCGGATCGAGTTCTTCCGGATCCGTGAGGCGGGCGACCCTGCGGCCGGCCCCGCGAAGGTGCCGTGTGACTCGTGCGTGAACTTCCTGGTGGCGTTCGCCGCACTACCGTGGCCGGTCCTCGCCTACGCGGAGGAATGGCGGTCCCGGTCCGAGGTCGACCCAGACCCCGGGCGGTTCCCGGCCGAGGTCGCGAACGCGCTCGTGGAAGCGGGTTGGCGCCCTCACTTCGGAGACGAGGTACTGGCCGAAGCGGCGATCAGGGATGTGCGGGCCGTCAGCGGCAGGCGGCACAGCCACGCTGTCTTCCCTGCCGTGATGCCGACCCTTACCGCCTTTCCTGCTCTGGAAAGTCGTCGCCAGGGTCCCGGCGAGCAGGTGTGGATCTCCCGGTTCGGCATCCGCCCCTGGGACATGGCCCACACCGCCGACACTCTCGCGGATTTCGGCTCGGTGCTGGGCGCCCGCCTGTTTCCGCTCGGAACGGAGCGTGGCGACAGCATCATCGCCGTCGACGAGCACGGTCGGATCTTCGCGCTCGATCAGGCCGGCGAGTGGTTCCTCGGCCCCGACATCGACGCCGCCCTCGCCGCCCTGCTGCTCGGCCGCGCCCCCGCCCGGGTCCGCGACGACGGCACCTGGTGAAAACCCATCCGCAGCGGCCCGGTCAGGAGCCGAGCTGTCGCGCGGCGTCCTGGTAGAACGACACCGCCTCGGCGAGCGACACCGCCTTCCGGGACACCACGGAGAGGTCCTTGCCCTCCTTGGTGAACGGCGGTGGCCAGACGCTGAGCCCCTGGTCGGGGGCGAGGGCCGCGACCTCCGCCTGCCAGCCGGACCAGCGCAGGGTGTCGTAGAAGCGGGTCAGCGAGCCGGCGAGGACCGCGTACAGCCAGTCGGCGTAACCCTGCTCCAGGTCGAGCCAGCCCAGGTCGTCGGGGCCGAAGTAGTGGATGGTCGGCCTGGCCCCCGGTTGCGGCGGCGACCAGACGAACTGGCCGCCCAGCACGTCGTAGCCGACGACCACCACGCCGCGCGCGGCGTCGGATTCGCCGGGCACGTCCGGCAGGTCGCCGTGGCCGCTGCCGAGCACCCGCAGCCAGCCGTGGTCGACCAGCAGGCCCCCGGTGTTGGCGACCACCGCACCGAGCCAGGACCGGGTGGTGATCTCCAGGGCCGCCAGGCACGCGGACGCCCGCGCCGGGTCGGCCGGCAACACCTCGACGGGGTACGGCGCGGCCGCGACGGCCCCGGCCACCTCGGGCCACGCTGACTGGTCCACCGGCTCAGCCTGCCACGGGGGGACGGAGCGCTACAGCTTCACCCCGGTCAGGACCATGACGCGCGGCTCGGTGTAGTCGTCCATGGCGCTGCGCAGCCCTTCCCGCCCCACGCCCGAGCCCTTCACCCCGCCGTACGGCATCTGGTCGGCCCGGTACGACGGCACGTCTCCGACGATCACCCCGCCGACCTCCAGCGTCCGGGACGCGAGGAACGCGGTCTGCAGGTTGTGGGTGAAGACCCCGGCCTGCAGCCCGTACGCGGAGTCGTTGACGGCGGCGAACCCGGCTCGGTCGTCGGTGACCGGGGCGACCACCAGCACCGGCCCGAACACCTCCTCCGTGCAGACCTTGGCCGAGGACGGCACTCCGCTGAGTACGGTCGGCGGGTAGGTGGCGCCGTCCCGCCGCCCGCCCACCTCGATGGTGGCGCCGGCGGCGACCGCCTCGTCGACCCACGCCTCGACGCGTTCCGCCGCTTCGACGGAGACCAGCGGGCCCACGTCGGTCAGCTCGGAGGTCGGGTCGCCGGTGCGCAGTTCCTCGACGGCCGCGACGAGCCGGGGCAGGAAGCCGTCGTAGAGCCATTCGTGCACGTACACCCGCTGCACGGCGATGCACGACTGCCCGGCCTGGTAGTTGGAGAAGGTGGCGATCCGGTGCGCGGCGAAGGTGAGGTCCCCGTCCGACGACCAGTCCTCGCAGATCACCGCCGCGGCGTTGCCGCCGAGTTCCAGGGTGACGTGCTTCTCGGGGGCGGCCCGGCGGATGGCCGCGCCGACCGGCCCGGAGCCGGTGAACGACACGACGGGCAGCCGGGGGTCGGCGACGAGTTCGGCGGCGCGCTCGTTGGGCAGCGGCAGCACCGAGAACATCCCCTCGGGCAGGTCGGTCTCGGCGAGGATCTCGCCGAGCAGCAGCGCGGAGAGCGGGGTGGCCGGGGCCGGCTTCACCAGGATGGGTGCGCCGACGGCGATGGCCGGGGCGACCTTGTGCGCGACCAGGTTCAGCGGGAAGTTGAACGGGGCGATGCCCAGCACGGGTCCGCGGGGCACCCGCCGGACCAGCGCGATCCGTCCGGTGGCCGCCGGGTCGGTGTCCAGGCGTTGCAGCTCGCCGGAGAAGCGCCGGGCCTCCTCGGCGGCCCAGCGGAAGGTGGAGACGGCCCGGCCCACCTCGGCCTTCGCCCACTTCACCGGCTTGCCGTTCTCGGCGGTGATCAGGGCGGCGACCTCGTCGGCCCGTTCGGCCAGCCGGCGGGAGACGTGGTCGAGGGCGGCGGCGCGGGCGTGCGCGGGCAGGGCCGCGGCCGCCGCGGTCACCTCGGCGGCTGCCGCGACGGCGGCTTCGACCTGGTCGGGCGTGGCGAGGGTGGTACGCCCCACCGTCCGGCCGTCGTACGGGTGGGTGACGGTCAGCTCCCCCTCGCCGTGGGCGGGGCGGCCGGCGACATAGAAGGCTCTCGGCTCCACGCTCGGCAGCGTAGACCACGTAAGCCCGCGCGGAAACAGTTGCCCAAACCCTTGTCTGCCTCGGATTCAGTAGCCAAGATGGCAGTCAGATTGCGATAACCTCCGCTGACCTTCCCCCCGGCCACCCCTCGGAGACACCTGATGAGCGATCAGCAACAGCTGCGCAACTTCGTCAACGGCGAGTACGTCGACCCGGTGGACGGCGGCTACGCCGACCTGATCGACCCGTGCACCGGGGAGGTCTTCGCCCAGGCGCCGGTCTCCGGGGCGGCGGACGTGGACGCGGCCATGAAGGCGGCCGCCGCCGCGTTCGAGACCTGGCGGGACGCCACGCCGGGCGAGCGGCAGAAGGCCCTGCTGAAGCTCGCCGACGCGGTGGAGTCCCGGGCGGCCGAGCTTGTCGACGCCGAGGTCCGCAACACCGGCAAGCCCCGCCAGCTCACGGCCGACGAGGAGCTGCCGCCGGCGGTGGACCAGTTCCGGTTCTTCGCCGGCGCGGCCCGCCTGCTGGAGGGGCGCTCGGCCGGCGAGTACATGGCGGGGCACACCTCGTACGTGCGGCGCGAGCCGATCGGCGTCTGCGCCCAGGTCACGCCCTGGAACTACCCGCTCATGATGGCGGTCTGGAAGATCGCCCCGGCCCTGGCGGCCGGCAACACGGTGGTGCTGAAGCCGTCCGACACCACCCCGGTGTCCACGCTGCTGCTGGCCGAGATCGCGTCCGAGTTCTTCCCGCCGGGCGTGTTCAACGTGGTCTGCGGCGACCGGGACACCGGCCGGGCCCTGGTCTCGCACCCGACCCCGCAGTTCGTCTCGATCACCGGTTCGACCCGGGCCGGCATGGAGGTCGCCGCGGCGGCCGCGCCGGACCTCAAGCGGACCCACCTGGAACTGGGCGGCAAGGCCCCGGTGGTGATCTTCGACGACGCGGACGTGGCGGCGGCGGCCGAGGCGATCGCGGTGGGCGGCTACTTCAACGCCGGCCAGGACTGCACGGCCGCCACGCGGGTGCTCGCCGGGCCGGGCATCCACGACGACTTCGTGGCCGCCCTCGCCGAGCAGGCCCGCAACACCAAGACCGGCGCGCCGGACGACGAGGACGTGCTCTACGGCCCGCTGAACAACGCCAACCAGCTCAGCCGGGTACGCGGGTTCGTGGACCGGCTGCCGGACCACGCGAACGTCGAGACCGGCGGCTCCCGGGTCGGCGAGCGCGGCTACTTCTACGCCCCGACCGTGGTCTCCGGGGTCCGGCAGGCCGACGAGATCATCCAGGACGAGGTGTTCGGGCCGGTCATCACCGTGCAGCGCTTCTCGGACGAGGACGAGGCGGTGCGCTGGGCCAACGGCGTGGACTACGGCCTCTCCGCCTCGGTGTGGACGAAGGACCACGGCCGGGCCATGCGGATGACCCGCCGGCTGGACTTCGGCTGCGTCTGGGTGAACACCCACATCCCGTTCGTGTCGGAGATGCCGCACGGCGGCTTCAAGCACTCCGGGCACGGCAAGGACCTCTCGGTCTACAGCCTGGAGGACTACACCCGGATCAAGCACGTCATGCACAACATCGAGGGCTGAGCCTTGTCGAGCGAGGAACTGCACAAGCGCCGCGGGGCGGCCGTCGCCCGGGGCGTCGGCAGCACGATCACCTCCTACGTCGACCACGCGGGCGGCGGGACGATCACCGACGTCGAGGGGCGGGAGTGGATCGACTTCGCGGCCGGCATCGCGGTCGCCAACGTGGGCAACTCCGCCCCGAGGGTGGTCGAGGCGGTGCGCGCGCAGGTCGAGCGCTTCACCCACACCTGCTTCATGGTGGCGCCCTACGAGTCGTACGTGGCGGTCTGCGAGCAGCTCAACGCGCTGACGCCGGGCGACTTCGAGAAGCGCTCGGCGCTGTTCAACTCGGGCGCCGAGGCGGTGGAGAACGCCGTGAAGATCGCCCGGCACGCCACCGGGCGGCCGGCCGTGGTGGTCTTCGACCACGCGTACCACGGCCGGACGAACCTGACCATGGCGCTGACCGCGAAGAACATGCCGTACAAGCACCGGTTCGGGCCGTTCGCCGGTGAGGTCTACCGGGTGCCGATGTCGTACCCGCTGCGCGACGGCGGCCTCGACGGGGCGGCCGCCGCGGCGCGGGCGATCGAGATGGTGGAGAAGCAGGTCGGCGCGGAGAACGTGGCGGCGCTGCTGATCGAGCCGATCCAGGGCGAGGGCGGTTTCGTGGTGCCGGCCGAGGGGTTCCTGCCGGCGCTGCGCGAGTGGGCGACCGCCGCCGGGGTGGTGTTCGTCGCCGACGAGATCCAGACCGGGTTCTGCCGGACCGGTGACTGGTTCGCCTGCCAGCACGAGGGTGTCGAGCCGGACCTGATCACGCTGGCGAAGGGCATCGCCGGCGGGCTGCCGCTCGCCGCGGTCACCGGCCGGGCGGAGCTGATGGACGCCGTGCACGTCGGTGGCCTCGGCGGGACGTACGGCGGCAACCCGATCGCCTGCGCGGCCGCGCTCGCGGCCATCGAGACGATGCACGAGCTGGACCTGGCCGCTGCCGCCCGGCGGATCGGCGCGGTCATGGTCGACCGGCTGCGCGCGATCGCCGCCCGCGACCCGCGCGTCGCCGAGGTACGCGGCCGCGGCGCGATGCTCGCCGTGGAGATCGTCCAGCCGGGCACGTTGACCCCGGACCCGGCCGCCACGGCGGCGATCTCGGCGGCCTGCCACGCGGCCGGCCTGCTCACCCTGACCTGCGGCACCTACGGCAACGTGCTGCGGTTCCTGCCCCCGCTCGTCATCTCCGACGACGAGCTGGCCCGCGGCCTGGACATCCTGGACGCCGCCTTCGGCTGACCGAGGCCAGCCCCCATCGTGGAACACCACGGGCGTCGATCCCCCCAGGTGCCGCCCGTGGTGTTCCACTCCCTTGTGTCCTGAGAACTCCCTGTGAAGGCCCCACCGCGGCGGAATCCTGTCCTATAGTCCTACTGTCGTAGGACAATAGAAGGGCAGGTTCCCGTGTGATCGAGTTCGTGTTGGACGCCCGGTCCAAGGTGAACACGTACGTGCAGCTGATCCAGCAGGTCAAACAGGCCCTCCGGGTGGGGCTGCTGACGCCCGGCGACCAGCTCCCCAAGGTCCGCGAGGTGGCGCAGGCGCTGGCCATCAACCCCAACACCGTGCTGAAGGCGTACCGGGAACTGGAGATCGAGGGTCTGGTCGAGGGCCGTCCCGGGGTCGGCACGTTCGTCCGCCGTACCCTCGGCGGTCCTCCCCTGGCCGACCAGGCCGAGCTGCGCGCGGAGCTGGTGGCCTGGCTGCGCCGCGCGCGGGCCGCCGGCCTCACCTCGGAAGACGTCACCGCCCTGGTCGAGACCACCCTGCGGGCGACGCTCGCCGCCGAGGCGGCCCGCACCCGGCCCGCCGCGGCCCGATGAGAGGACACCAGATGGAGATCGCGCTGGAGGCCGAGCAGCTCGGCAAGCGCTACGGGCGACGCTGGGCGTTGCAGGACTGCTCGTTCCAGCTGCCCGCCGGACGGATCGCCGGCCTGGTCGGCCCGAACGGCGCCGGCAAGAGCACCCTGCTGCACCTCGCCGTCGGCCTGCTCCGGCCGGACGCCGGCACGGTGCGGGTCTTCGACCGCACGCCCTACGACAACCCGGCGGTGCTGCCGGAGGTTGGGTTCGTCGCCCAGGACACCCCGCTCTACCGCGACTTCACCGCGGCCGAGCTGGTCCGCATCACCGGACGGATGAACAGCCGCTGGGACGGCGCGCTGGCTCGCGAGCGGCTCGCCCAGCTCGGCATCCCGCCGAAGCTGCCGGTCGGCCAGCTCTCCGGCGGGCAGCGCGCCCAGGTGGCCCTCGCGCTCGCCCTGGCCAAGCGGCCCCGGCTGCTGCTCCTGGACGAGCCGGTCGCCAGCCTCGACCCCCTCGCCCGCCGCGAGTTCCTCCAGTCGCTGATGGGCAGCGTCGCCGAGTCCGGGACGACGGTGCTGCTCTCCTCGCACCTGCTCGGCGACCTGGAGCGCGTCTGCGACCACCTCGTCGTCCTGAACGCCGCCCGGGTACGCCTCGTCGGCGCGGTCGAGGACCTGGTCGCCGGCCACCGGCAACTGGTCGGCCCCCGGCACCGGGGCGAACCGATCACCGGGGTCGAGGCGGTGGTCCGGGCCAGTCACACCGATCGCCAGTCGACGCTGCTGGCCCGGGTCGACGGGGTGGTCGACCCGGAGTGGACGGTGCACGACGTGACCCTGGAGGAGGTCATCCTGGCCTACCTCGGCGAGGGCGAGACCAGGGCCAGCCACACGGAATGGGAGGTGCCGGCATGATCGCGCTGGCCTGGCGGCAGCACCGCAGGCAGATGCTGTTCACCCTCATCGGGTTCGCGGTACTCGCCGCGCTGATGATCCCGATCGGCATCTCGATGCGCCACACGTTCACCGACCTCGGGCTCCCGGAGTGCGTCCGCGCACTGTCCCGCAGCGACGTGGCGCCGGCGACCGCGGACACCTGCGAGGGAGCGTTCCACCAGTTCACCAACCGGTACGGCAACCTGAACCTGGTCGCCGTCCTGCTGCTCGTGCTGCCGATGCTGGTCGGCCTGTTCTGGGGCGCGCCGCTGGTCGCCAGGGAGGTGGAGCAGGGCACCCACCGGTTCGCCTGGACCCAGGGCATCGGCCGGCGGCACTGGGCGATGGTGAAGTTCGGGCTGGTCGTCGCGGTGACGACCCTCGCCGCCGTCTGCTACGGGCTGGGCATGTCGTGGTGGGTCAGCCCACTGACCCAGGCCGCCCGCGAGGGCCGCCTCGGCTTCGTCGTCTTCGACCTCCAGGGCGTCGCCCCGATCGGCTACACCCTCTTCGCCGTGGCGCTCGGCATCTTCGCCGGCACCCTCGGGCGGCGGATGCTGCCGGCCATGACCATCACCCTCGTCGGTTACATCGGTGTCCGGGCCGCCGTCGAGGTCCTGGCCCGGCCGCACTACCAGCCCGCCCGCACCGCCGAGTTCCCCGTGGCCGGGGACGGCCGGGTGCCGATGAACCGCGGCGACTGGATCCTCTCCAGCGGCGTGCGGAACCCCGACGGGAAGATGGTGGCCCCCGACGCGCAGATCGTGTGCCCACCGGACGTCCAGGGGCCGGGTGGCCGTCCGTGCGGGGCCGAACTCGGCGTCCAGCCCGGCGCCTACAACTGGCAGCTCTACCAGCCCGGCGACCGGTTCTGGCTGTTCCAGGGCATCGAGACCGGCATCTTCATCGCCCTCGCCGCCGTCCTGCTCTACCTCGCCCTCCGCCGGATCCGCCGGCTCGCCTGAGGCACCTCGGCAGGGTGGGTGCGCGTCACCCACCCTGCCGTGCCGGATCAGCGCAGCCGCTCCACCACGTTGCGGCGGACGAGGTTCTTGCCCGGCTCCCGGATCAGGTCCATGGCCGCCGCGTTGAGCAGCACGCAACTCCCGGACGGCCCGGTGACCGTCACGGTCGCCACCTTGCCGTTGTCCAGGTTGGTCACCCGCAGCCGGGTGCCCACCGGGAACTGCCCGCTGGTGGCGGCCGGCGCGCCGCCCTCGGCCGAGAAGGTGATCGCCCCGGTGCAGACGCTGGCGGCGGGCGCGCCGCCGGGCTGGGCGTTGCCGGGCCGGGCCTCGCCGGCCGGGGCGCCGCCACCCGGCCGGGCCGCGCCGGTGGCCGGGGCGCCGCCGTCGAGGCGTTCGACCAGGTTGCGGCGGATCACGTTCTTGCCCGGCTCGCGGACCAGGTCCATGGCCGCCGCGTTGAGCAGCACGCAACTCCCGGACGGCCCGGTGACCGTCACGGTCGCCACCTTGCCGTTGTCCAGGTTGGTCACCCGCAGCCGGGTGCCCACCGGGAACTGCCCGCTGGTGGCGGCCGGCGCACCGCCCTCGGCCGAGAAGGTCACCGACCCCGCACAGGCCGACTGCCCGGCCGGGGCGGTCTCCGCGAAGCCCATCCCCGTACCCACCGCGACGACCACCGAGGCGGCCAGTGCCACGGTCGCCGCCAGCACGTGCTTGCGCTGCACCCTCACGTTGTCTCTCCCGTCGTCCGGTGATCTCGTTCGACGCCTGGTACGGACGGGAGCGCCGGACCGTTCAGCCGGTACGGCAGATCACAACGGACCGTAACGGGTGTGCGGCGCTCCGGTGAGCAGCGCCCAGTACCGGTCGCCGTAGGACCAGTGCCACCACTCGGTCGGGTAGTTCACCAGCCCCGCCCCGCTCAGCGCGGCCACCAGGACCTGCCGGTTCCGCCACGCGCTCACGGGGATGTGCCGGGCCGCCGTGAAGCAGGCGTCGGCGCTCTCCTCCGGGGTGGCGTCGAGCGCGGTGCCCATCGGCAACTCGAACCCGTCGGCGTCACACAGGGTGAGGTCGACCGCTCCGCCGGTGCTGTGCGGGGCCACCTCGACCGGCGAGACGAACTTGGTGGTCTCCCGGTGCAGCCGCTCCGCCGACCAGTCCGGGTAGCGCCGGCGCAGCTCGTCCCGGTAACCGGTGAAGATGTCGAGCTGCGCCCGGTACGGCCGGTACCCCTCGACGATCAGGAGGCGCAGGCCGGCCGGCAGCGCGCGCTGCGCGGCCAGCAGCCGCTCCGCGACCCCGCGCCGCACCCGGGCGTACGCCCCGGCGGGGTCGGCGGCCCGCGTGTCCAGCCGCAGCTCCGGCACCTCCCGCAGGTCGACCAGCGGATCGCCGTCGTCCCGGCTGGACACCGCCGCGACCCGGGGATCGGAGAGCAGGATCATGGCGCACCCCCGGGGCGTACGCCCGCCGGCCGGGCCGCGTGCCGGGCGAAGGCGAGCGCGACCAGCCGGTCCACCACCTCGGGGTAGTCGACGCCGGACTCGGCCCACACCTTCGGGTACATCGAGTGCGCCGTGAAGCCGGGCAGGGTGTTCAGCTCGTTGACGAACACCTCGCCGGTCGTCTCGTCGTAGAGGAAGTCGACCCGGGCCAGGCCCCAGCCGCCGATCGCCGTGAACGCCCGGACGGACAGGTCCCGGATCCGCTCGGTCACCTCGTCGGGCAGCGGCGCGGGGACGATCATGGGATCCGCGTCGCCGAAGTACTTCTGCCGGTAGTCGAACCAGCCGCCCGCGACCCGGACCTCGCCGACCGCCGACGCCTCCGGGCGCCAGCCGCCGAGCACCCCGCACTCCAGTTCCCGGCCGGTCACCCCCTGCTCGACCAGCACCACGTGGTCGTGCCGGAACGCCTCCTCGACCGCCGCCGCCAGGTCGTCCCCGTCCGCCACCCGGGAGATCCCGATGGAGGAGCCCATCCGGGCCGGCTTGACGAACAGCGGCCGGCGCAGCCCGACGACCAGCTTCTCCGGGTCCTCCGCGGCCCGCCAGGTCGGCGCGTCGAACCAGACGTGCGGGGTGGTCGGCACGCCCTCGGCCCGCAGCGCCCGTTTCATCGCCACCTTGTCCATGCCGACGGCGGAGGCGAGGATGCCGCACCCGACGTACGGCACCCCGAGCGATTCGAGCAGCCCCTGCACCACGCCGTCCTCCCCGTACGGGCCGTGCAGCACAGGGAAGACCACGTCCAGCTCGGCGTGCACCGTGCCGGGCGTGTCGGCGGCGGTGACCGCCACCGTTCCGGCGCGCGCCCCGGCGCGCAGCTCCACCGCGGGCCCGGTCACCGGCAGCCGGTCGTCGATGGCCCGGCCGGCGGCCACGCTCACCCGGCGTTCGGCCAGCACCGGTTCCGGCACCAGGCGCAGCGCGCCGGCGCGGGTGATCCCGAGCGCGACCACCGAGTGACCCCGCTCGGCCAGGGCCCGGGCCACGCCGAGCGCCGACGCGCAGGAGACCTCGTGCTCCGCCGACGGGCCACCGAACAGGACACCGATCCGAACCGCAGCGCTCACGCCGCCACCCCTTCCATCCGAGTCAGGTCGGCGACGGATCCGGTCGCCAACCGCGCGACCAGGTCCGCCTCGACATTGCCGCCGGTCAGCACCACGCCGACCGTTCGGTACCGCCCGGGCACTCCGCCGCCGGAGTCGCCCGGCCGGACCGCCAGCCGCGTGCCGCCGGGTTCGCCCGACAGGGCCGCCCCCCACAACCCGCCGTCGGGGCCGTCCCATCCGGTCACCAGCCGCAGCGCGCCGGCCAGCCCGGCCGCTCCGGACGGCTCGACGAGGACCTTCAGCTCCAGCAGGAGCAGCCGGAACGCCTCGGCGATCGCGTCGTCGTCGACCCGGACGACGCCCCGGACGACGTCGCGCGCCACCGCGAACGGCAGGTCGCCGACGCAGCCCGGGCGCAGCCCGTCGGCGATGGTGGGCGCCGGGTCGACCGGGGTGGGCCGGCCGGCGGCGAGGCTGCGGGCCAGCGAGTCGCAGCCGACCGGCTCGACCCCGTACACCTCGATGGGGGTGCCGGCGGCGGCCAGGCAGGCCCCCGCGACGCCGCCGCCCCCGCCCACCGGCACCACCAGCGCGTCCAGCGGGGTGCCGGCGCGTTCCGCCTCCTCGATCAGTTCCAGGCTGGCGCTGCCCTGCCCGGCCACCACGTCCGGGTGGTCGTACGCGTCGATCAGAGGGTGGCCGTCGGCGGCGGCGAACTGCCGGGCGGCGGCCAGCCGCTCCTCGACGGTGGTGCCGGCGAGGACCACCCGCGCCCCCGCCGCCCGGGCCCGGGCCACCTTGACCGGCGCGGCGTCGACCGGCAGCACCACGGTCGCGGCCAGCCCGTGCCGGCGGGCCGCCAGCGCCACCGCCACCGCGTGGTTGCCGGTGCTCTGGGCGACCACCCCGGTGTGGCCGGCCGCGGCGAGCCGGCCCACCGCCAGCATCGCGCCGCGCATCTTGTAGGAGCCCCCGGTCTGGAGGTTCTCCGCCTTCAGCAGGATCCGGGCGCCGGCCAGCCGGTCGATCGCCGGGCAGTTCAGCACGGGGGTACGCACCACCCGGCCGGACAGCCACCCGGCGGCCTCCTCGACGCGGGCCCGGTCCGGCAGGGCCGGGGCTTGACTGCGGGACATGGTCTCTCCTTCTCGGTCGTGGTCGGTCCCGGCGCGGCGCGGCAGGACGAACAGCCGGCCGGCCGGCGTCGCGGCCCGATCGGTACGGGTCGGCACGGCGGTCTCCTCTCCCGGCGTCGCACGCCGTCGGTCGTTCTCGGGCAGGGGGCATCGCGGGATGCCGCGAGGGCGGCTCCCGAGGGTCAGGAAGGGGTGGGTCAGCGCACGGCGGGTAGCTGGACGTCGACGCGCAGGCCGCCGTCCTCGCCGGGGCGGGCGGCGATGATGCCGTCGTGCGCCTGGGTGATCGAGCGGGCGATGGCCAGGCCGAGTCCGGCCCCGCCGCCCTGGTTGGTCCGGTCCCGGGCAAGGCGCCGGAAAGGTTCGAAGAGACCGGCGACCGCCTCACCCGGGACGGTCTGGCCGGTGTTGGTGACGGTCAGCGCCGGATCCCCGCCGACGGTGACGGTGAGCCGGCCGCCCGGCTGGTTGTACTTGATCCCGTTCTCCACCAGGTTGCCGACCAGGCGCTCCAGCAGCACCCGCTCGCCCGGCACGACCCGGGGCGCCAGCCGGGTCTCCACGGTCACCCCGGCCTCGGCCGCCCGGTCCGCGTACGCGGCCAGCACGGCGGTGACGATCTCGTCGAGGCGCTGCGGGGTGGAGGAGCGCAGGCCCTGGTCGCTCTCGCTGAGCGCGAGCAGGCCCTCGATGAGCCGCTCGTTGCGCTCGTTGGTGGCCAGCAGCTGGGCCGTGAGCAGGTCGAGCTGCTCGGCGGTGAGCGACTGGGCCATGCCGACCTCGATGAGCGTCCGCTGCACGGCCAGCGGCGTACGCAGCTCGTGCGAGGCGTTCGCGGCGAACCGCCGCTGCCCCTCGTAGCCCGCCGTGACCCGGTCCATCATGTCGTCGATGGCGCGGGAGAGCCGGGCCAGTTCGTCGCGGCCGCCCCGACGGATCCGGTGACCGAGGTTCTGCGGCCCGAGGTCGGTGATCGGGTCGGCGAGGTCGCGCACCGGGCGCAGGCACCAGCGGGCGGCCCCCCAGACCGCGAGCACGCCGGCCAGCAGGACCAGCAGCTCGATTAGCCCGGGCAGCACCGGGATGAGCGGGCGGACGGGCTCGCACACCACGCCGACCGTCTGCAGGTCGCAGAACTCCTGAGCCCGCCACCACACCTGGGCGAGCACCTCCTTGCCGAGGCCGGGCAGCCAGTAGCCGCCGAGCAGGGCGAGCACCCCGACCAGCAGGACCCGGCGGCGGGGACTCACGCCGGCTCGCCGATCCGGTAGCCGGCCTTCGGCACGGTGTGGATGACGGACGGCTGGCCGAGCTTCTTGCGCAGCGTCATCACGGTGACCCGGACGGCGTTGGTGAACGGGTCGGCAAACTCGTCCCACGCCTGTTCCAGCAGCTCCTCGGCGCTGACCACGCCGCCGCCGGCACGCATGAGCACGTGCAGGACGGCGAACTCCTTGGGGCTCAGGCCGAGCGGCCGCCCGTCCCGGGTGACCGTGTGCCGGGCCACGTCGAGCACCACCCCGTGCCGCTCCAGCACCGGCGGCACCGCCGGGGCGGACCGCCGGCCCAGCGCCTGCACCCGGGCCACCAGCTCGGCGAAGGCGAACGGCTTGGTCAGGTAGTCGTCGGCGCCCAGCCCGAGGCCGGCCACCCGGTCCCGGATGCCGGCGGCGGCGGTGAGCAGCAGCACCCGGGTGCCGGCGTCGGACCCGGCGAGGCTGCGGCACACCTCGTCGCCGGTGGCGCCGGGCATGTCCCGGTCCAGGACGGCCACGTCGTACCGGTTGACCCCGATCCGCTCCAGCGCGCCGTCGCCGTCGTAGCAGACGTCGACCGCCATCGAGAACCGACGCAGCCCCTCGGCGACCGTGTCCGCCAACAACCGCTCGTCGTCCGCCACCAGCACCCGCACCGCTACCCGCTCCCCGTGTTCCCCTGTCCGTCCCGCCTACGGTCCCAGTCAGGAGTTAAGGGTTCCGTAAGCGCCGCCGGAGCAATCCTCCACGCCGGCGGGCACCCGCAGCGCCCCGTCGCGCCGTCTGGGGCGTTCGTCCCGGACGGAGGGGCCAGCGGCGGCTGAGGAGTGAGCCGGATCACTGCGGGCGTCTGATCCCGAGGGTGCTCTGCGCCGGGAGCAGGCCGGAGGCCACCACCGCCCGGGTGAGCGGGGCGACGAGCTGGGCGAACCGGCCGACCGCCGGCCCGAGCGCCCGCCACGGCGCGGCGGCCAGCTCGTCGGTCCGCCGCTCCACCTCGTCGCGGAGCCGGCGGCCGTCCTCGGTGGCCACCCCGTCGCCGTCGACCAGGCCCCGGGCGGCGAGCCGGTCCCGGGCGGCGGCCCATTCCTCGGCGGTCCACCGGCGGCTGGCGAAGACCTCGACCGGGGCGGCGCCGACCGCCGCGAACGAGACCAGCGACTCGGTCGGGTCCAGCCCGGCGGTGCGCAGCGCCGCCACGTGCCCGTCGCCGCGGTGCTCGCGCAGGATCGTGGCCGCCTGCCAGAGCGCCAGGTGCGGCGCGTCCGGCCAGGGCAGGTCGGCGTTGGCGGCAGCCAGCGGGCGGCCGGCCAGGTCGGCGGCGCGCACCGCGCGGCGCGCCAGGGCGGCGGCCTCGGCCAGCTCGGCCGACTCGACCCGGTCGCCGAGCAGGGCGCGCAGCGCCCGGTCCACCCCGGACAGCCGGGCGGCGAGCACCTTGGCCGGGTCGGCGGTGGCCCAGACGGCCGGCACGTACTCGGCGACCATCCGGGGGTTGAAGCTGTAGTAGGTGGCGGCGACCAGGTTCGGGCCCGCCGCGCCGAGGGGGGCGCTGCGCAGCGCGAAGTAGCCGGGCCAGCGCTCGTTGGTGGGCAGGCCGAGCGCGGCGGCCTCCTCGGTCAGCTCCGGCGCGTAGTAGACCAGCGCGTGCACGGGCTCGATCAGCTGCCACATCGTCCGGACCATCGCCAGTTCCATCTCGACCTCCCCGATCACATCTTGTCGGTGTCAAGTTTGCGGACGGCAGTGGAACTTGTCAATGACAAGTTCGCTGGCGGCTTGGCGATCGGCGGTGAGCTGGGTCACGATGGGCGCGAGGAGGTCGCCGATGGCTGACCCGTGGCTCGCCCTGGAATTCGGCGCCGATCCGGCGGAGCGGATCGCGCAGGTCGGCGCCGCGCACGAAGCGTTCCTCACCGCCGGCACCACCACCGGCCGGGTCCGCGACGTGGTTCGCCGGTCGTGGGAGCGGTCGGCGCTGCTCGACCCCGAGGCCACCGCCCCGGTCGACCTCACCGACGGCGCGCTGGCGAGCTACCGGGCCGCCCACCCGCTGGCCCGCGTGCTGCCCCTCTTCCGCGACCTGCTCGGCGGCATCGCGCAGGACGGCGCGCACCTCATGGCGGTCTGCGACGCCGACGGGCGACTGCTCTGGGTGGAGGGGCACCCGGGGGTCCTCCGGCACGCCGAGCGGATGAACTTCGTGCCCGGCGCCCGCTGGGACGAGGCCCACGCCGGCACCAACGCGCCCGGCACCGCCCTGGCCGTCGACCACAGCGTGCAGATCTTCGCCACCGAGCACTTCGTCCGGCCGGTGCAGCGCTGGACCTGCGCCGCCGCCCCGATCCACGACCCGGCCAGCGGCCGGCTGCTCGGCGCCGTCGACATCACCGGCGGGGACCACCTGGCCACCCCGCAGAGCCTGGCCCTGGTCCGGGCCACCGCCCGGGCCGCCGAGGCGTTCCTGGCCGGCGCCGCCCCCGCCGAACCCGACGTGCTGCACGTCGCCGCCCTCGGCCGGGACGAGGCGGAGCTGCGCGTGGCCGGCCGCCGGATCCGGCTCGGTCGCCGGCACAGCGAGCTGCTGGTGCTGCTCCTCGACCACCCCGAGGGACGCACCGGGGAACAGCTCGGCCTCGACCTCTACGGCGACGACCGGCTGCACCCGGTCACCCTGCGGGCCGAACTGTCCCGGCTGCGCCGGGCGCTCGGCGAGGAACTGCTCGACTCCCGCCCGTACCGGCTCCGGCCGACCGTCCGCGCGGACTTCCGTACCGTCACCGAACTGCTGGAGCACGGCGATCCGGCGGGGGCGCTGCGCGCGTACCCCGGGCCCCTGCTGCCCGGGTCGGACGCGCCGGGAGTGGCGCGACTGCGCCGGCTGGTCGACGGCCAGCTCCGCGCGGCCGTGCTGGCCGCCGCGGACCCGGCGCTGCTCACGGCCTGGACCGCCACGCCGGCGGGCGCCGACGACCTCACCGCCTGGCAGGCCCTGGCACGGGCGTTGCCGCCGGGCGCGCCGCGCCGGCCGCTCGCCCTGGCCCGGGCCCGGCAGCTCGCCGAGGAGTACGACCTGCCGCGCGCAACGTTGCTGCAACGTCGCGGAAACTAACGTCCCCCGCCATCCACCCCTGACGGACGGCGGAGGTACCCATGACGCGCTACGACGCCCCCACCCACTGGCAGTCCCGCTACGACCACTTCATCGGCGGCGAGTACGTGAAGCCGCACGGCGGCCGGTACTTCGAGAACCCCACCCCGGTGACCGGGCAGACCTTCTGCGAGGTGGCCCGGGGCACCGCCGAGGACGTGGAGAAGGCCCTCGACGCCGCGCACGGCGCCGCCGACGCCTGGGGCCGCACCTCGGTCGCCGAACGGTCGCTGATCCTCAACAAGATCGCCGACCGGATGCAGGACAACCTGGAATCCCTCGCCATCGCCGAGACCTGGGAGAACGGCAAGCCGGTACGCGAGACCCTGGCCGCCGACATCCCCCTCGCCATCGACCACTTCCGCTACTTCGCCGGGGCGATCCGGGCCCAGGAGGGCTCGCTCGGCGAGATCGACGACGACACCGTGGCGTACCACTTCCACGAGCCGCTCGGCGTGGTCGGGCAGATCATCCCGTGGAACTTCCCGATCCTCATGGCGGTCTGGAAGCTCGCCCCGGCGCTCGCCGCCGGCAACGCCGTGGTGCTCAAGCCGGCCGAGCAGACCCCGGCCTCGATCCACTACCTGCTCTCGCTCGTCGCCGACCTGCTCCCGCCGGGCGTCGTCAACGTGGTCAACGGCTTCGGCGTCGAGGCGGGCAAGCCCCTCGCCTCCTCGCCCCGGGTCGCGAAGGTGGCGTTCACCGGCGAGACCACCACCGGGCGGCTGATCATGCAGTACGCCAGCGAGAACATCAAACCCGTCACCCTGGAGCTGGGCGGCAAGAGCCCGAACATCTTCTTCGACGACGTCAGCGCCGCTTCTGACGACTTCCGGGACAAAGCCCTCGAAGGCTTCACCATGTTCGCGCTCAACCAGGGCGAGGTCTGCACCTGCCCGTCCCGGGCGCTGATCCAGCAGGGCCACTACTCCGACTTCCTGGCCGCCGCCGTCGCCCGGACACAGCAGGTCAAGCAGGGGCACCCGCTGGACACCGACACGATGATCGGGGCGCAGGCCTCCAACGACCAGCTGGAGAAGATCCTGTCCTACCTGGACATCGGCCGGCAGGAGGGCGCTCGCGTCCTCACCGGCGGTGCCCGGGCGGACCTCGGCGGCGAGTTGTCCGGCGGCTACTACGTCGAGCCGACGATCTTCGAGGGCGACAACTCGATGCGGATCTTCCAGGAGGAGATCTTCGGTCCGGTGGTCTCGGTGACCTCCTTCGCCGACCTCGACGACGCCGTGAAGATCGCCAACGACACCCTGTACGGACTCGGGGCCGGCGTGTGGACCCGGGACATGAACACCGCGTACCGGGCCGGGCGGGCCATCCAGGCCGGCCGGGTCTGGACCAACTGCTACCACGCCTACCCGGCGCACGCCGCGTTCGGCGGCTACAAGCAGTCCGGCATCGGCCGGGAGAACCACAAGATGATGCTGGAGCACTACCAGCAGACCAAGAACCTGCTGGTCAGCTACTCCCCCCAGAAGCTGGGCTTCTTCTGATGGGTGACCCCGTCACGCTGACGCCCGCGGCGGCCGGACTGATCCGGTCGCTGCGGGCGGCCCACGGCCCGCTCATGTTCCACCAGTCCGGCGGCTGCTGCGACGGCAGCGCCCCGATGTGCTACCCGGCCGGCGAGTTCCGCACCGGCGGCTCGGACGTCCTGCTCGCCTCGCTGGCGGTCGAGGGCGTGCCCGAGCCGGTCGAGTTCTGGATGTCCACCGCCCAGTGGAACCTGTGGAAACACACCCGGCTCACGGTCGACGTGGTGCCCGGCCGGGGCAGCGGCTTCTCCCTGGAGGCACCCGAAGGCGTCCGCTTCCTCATCCGCTCCCACCTCGCCCCCTGACTGTCCGAGATCTTCCAGCTCGCTGGCGCCGCGCCGGTGGGATGCTGACGCCGGTCCACATCGGAGCAGCATCCCACCACCGCAGACAGGAGTCCGCGCATGCGCCCGGTCAGACACCCCGTGCTCGCCGGTGGCCTCGCCACGCTCGCCACCGCCGCCACTCTCGGCCTCGCGCCGGGCGCCGCCGTCGCCGCACCGGCCCCGAAGATCTCCGTCAACTGGTTCGGCACCGCCGACGTCCGCGCGCACACCGCCACCATCGGCGGCCGGTACGACTGCGGCGCCGAGCGGGGCCTCGCGTACATCGAGGTCCACCTCGGCCAGCGCGTCCGCCGCGGCTCGGTCACCGGCTTCGGGTTCGGAGTGATCGGGGCGTGCACCGACGACCGGACCGCGGGCACGTGGACGGCGACCATCCCGGCCGACAGCGGCGCCTTCCGCTACGGGCCCGCCACGGCCACCGCGCGCCTCGTCGTCGAGCCCAACTCGCTCACCGAGACCACCGAACCGCTCCGCCTCGTCCCGCGCTGCCCCCGACGCTGAGGGTCAGGCGATCTGACGGAGATCGTCCCCGTAGTCGAAGATGATGCGCAGCTTCGCGCCGAGGGCGTTCGCGTAGCGGCTCAGGGTCGCCACCTCGTTCACGTCGAGGTCGCCGTTCTCGATCTGGCTGACCCGGCCCGGCGTGACCCCCATGAGCTCGGCGACCTGTCGCTGGGTGAGCCCCAGCCGCTTGCGCTCCTCGGCCAGGTGGAAGGCGCTCACCCAGGCCTCGGTCCGGGCCCGCTCCGCCTCGTAGGCCGCGTCGTCGCCGCCGAGTTCGGCACGGACCTCGTCCCAGTCGTAGAACTCCGTCACGACTCCCCCCTTCGCTCGCGCTCATTGTCGAGCCAAGCTTTGTACGCAACCTCCGCCATCGGGATGTTCTGCTGATACCAGCGACTCCAGTTGCCCGCCTTGTTGCCCGCGACCAGGAGCACCGCCTGCGACCACGGGTCGAAGGCGAACAACACCCGGATCGCCACGTCGCGGCCTGATCGAGGGCGAAGTTCCTTGAGGTTGCTGATGCTGCTGCCGCGGAGCGTGTCCACCAGGGGCCGACCCAGACCGGGGCCGACCTCGGCCAACTTGTCCACGGCGACCCGAACACTCTCGTACGACGCGGGATCGTTCCGCCGCAGCTCACGCAGCCAGTGGCGGACCTCGCCCGTGACCCGCACCGACCACCGACCCCCGTCAGCGCCCACGAACCAACTATAGCTCGGACTAAACAGCGGGGAGAAGGGTCAGCGGGCGTCGAGGAGGGGCTGTCTCGGGTTCCACGGGTCGCCGCCGGCGGCGTCGTGGCGGCGGCGGGCGATCGCCGACAGGGCCTCCAGCACCACCCGGTTGCCCAGGTACGCGGTGATGTCGGCGTGGTCGTAGGGCGGGGCGACCTCGACCACGTCCACGCCGACCACCGGCAGTTCGTAGCAGACCCGGCGGACCGCGTCGAGGAGTTGCCGGGAGGTGAACCCGCCCGGCTCGGGGGTGCCGGTGCCGGGGGCCATCCCGGGGTCGACCACGTCCACGTCGACGGAGAGGAAGACGCCCTCGCACTCGTCGGTGGCGATGCCGAACGCCTCGGTCAGGCACTCGTCCAGGCCGCGCGCCACCACCTCGGTCATCTCGTACGAGCGCATCCGCTGCCCGGCCATCCAGGACAGCGTCTCCGGCCCGGGCCAGTAGCCGCGCAGGCCGATCTGGAGGAAGCGGTCGCCGCGTACGGCGCCGGACTCGATGAGCCGGCGCATCGGCTGGCCGTGCCCGTGCAGCGAGCCGAACTCGATGTCCCCGGTGTCGGCGTGCGCGTCGAAGTGCACGAGCGACACCCGGCCGAGGCCGTGGTGCCGGGCCACCCCGGTGGCGTCGGGCAGGGCGATGGAGTGGTCGCCGCCGAGCACGATCGGGATGGCCCCGGCGGCGGCGACCGCGTGCACGGCGGTCTCCAGCGCGGCCAGCGAACGCTCGATGTCGCCGGAGAACATCTCGACGTCGCCCGCGTCGTAGACGCGCAGGTCCTGCAACCCGTCCACCCGCAGGGCCAGGGACGGGCGGGAGCCGTCGTGGGGCAGGTAGCAGGCCTGGCGGATGGCGGACGGGCCGAACCGGGTGCCCGGCCGGTGCGAGGTGCCGCCGTCGAAGGGCGCGCCGATGATCACCACGTCGGCGTCGGCGTACGTCACCGGCTCCTCGATCGTGCACGGCGGCACGCCGAGGAAGGTCACGTCGGGGCCGAACATCGGGCCGTAGCGGGTCACCGCTCCTCCATTCCCCACGGCGAGCCGTATCCGGTGAGCAGGTCGAGGAAGGGTACCGGGGGCAGCGCCTCCGGGCCGAGCACGCCGGTGCCGGACCAGGCCCCGGTGGCCAGCAGTTCCAGGGCGACGACCGGGTTGACGGCGGTCTGCCAGACCACCGCCTGGTGGCCGTATTCCGCCATCGACCACTCGTTGTCGACCATGTGGTAGAGGTAGACCCGCCGCGGCCGGCCGTCCGGCCCGGTGCCGGTCACGTAGGTGCCCGCGCAGGTCTTGCCACGCATCCGGTCGCCGAGGGTGGCCGGGTCGGGCAGGCAGGCGGCCACGAGGTCCCGGGGCGAGACCTCGGCGCCCCGGACGCGGACCGGCGCGGTCGAGTCCAGGCCGAGCTTGTGCAGGGTCTTCAGCACCTCGATGAACTCGTCGCCGAGGCCGTACTTGAAGGTGACCCGCTTCGCCTTGACCCAGCGCGGGATGAGCAGCACCTCCTCGTGCTCCACGTTGACGCACTCGACCGGGCCGATCCCCTCGGGGAACTCGAAGACCTCGGGCTCGGAGAACGGCGGCGTGGTGAACCAGCCCCGGTCGGCCTCCCACACCACCGGCGGGTTCAGGCACTCCTCGATCGTCGTCCAGATGGAGAACGAGGGGGCGAAGTCGTAGCCGTCGACGGTGAGGTTCGCGCCGTCGCGTACCCCGATCTCGTCGATCTCGGTGAAGAGCTCGTCGGCGGCGTAGCGGGCGAAGACGTCGGATAGGCCCGGTTCGATACCGATGCCGCAGAGCGCGAGCCGGCCGGCCTCCGCCCAGGCGGAGGCCACCGCGAACTGCTCGTCGCCGAGCTTCACCCCGGTCTCGGCGTGCGGCGCGTCCGGGTGCGGCCGGGACAGCGACATCGCCATGTCGAGGTAGTCGGCCCCGGCGGCGAACGCGCCGTCGAAGATCGGCATGACGAAGCGCGGGTCGACCGCGTTCAGCACGTGGGTGATCCGGTGTTCCCGGCAGAGCGCGGCGACCGCCTCGGCGGAGGAGGCGTCGACGCGGGCGGCGACGAACCGGTCACCGTGGCCGGCCACCGCCCGTGACGCACGGTCGAGGTCGTAGTCGGCGACCACCATGGTCTCGAAGAAGGAACGGCGGGCGGCGATGGATACGGCGGCGGAGCCGACGCCACCGGCGCCGACGAGGAGGATACGCATCAGGAGTCGAACCCCAGTCCAAGACGATCGAGAGTACGGAGCCAGAGGTTGCGCCGCCCCTCCCGCGCGTCGGCGCGGGCGAGCGACCAGCGGGTGAGGTTGATGCCGGTGGCCCGGATCGGCTCCGGCGGGAACGGCAGCGGCTTGCGGCGGACCAGGTCGAGCCGGGTCAACGGGGTCTCCTCCCCGCCGAGCAGGTCGAGCATCACCCGGGCCCCGAACCGGGTCGCCCCGACGCCGAGCCCGGTGAACCCGGCCGCGTACGCCAGGCGCCCCTCGTAGGCGGTGCCGAAGAACGCGCAGAACCGGGTGCAGGTGTCGATGACGCCACCCCAGCGGTGGCTGAAGCGCAGCCCGTCCAGCTGGGGGAAGGTCGTGAAGAAGTGCGACGCCAGCGCGGTGAAGGTGGCCTCGCGCTGCTCCAGCTCGGGCGCCATCCGGTTGCCGTAGTGGTAGACGGCGTCGTAGCCGCCGAACAGGATCCGGCCGTCGGCGGTGATCCGGTAGTAGTGGAACTGGTTGCCGGTGTCGGCCAGCCCCTGCCGGTTGCGCCAGCCGATGGCGTCGCGCTGGGCGGGCGTCAGCGGCTCGGTCATCAGCGCGTAGTCGTAGACCGGCACGAGCCAGGCGCGCAGCCGGCGCAGCAGCGGCGGGAACGCGTTGGTGGCGAGCACCACCTGGCGGGCCCGCACCGCCCCGGGGGCGGCGTCCGGGCCGCCGGCCGTGGCCGCGCGCAGCGCGCCGCCGTCGCGGGCCAGCCCGGTCACCCGGGTGTGCTCGTGGATCCGGACGCCCAGGTCGAGGGCGGCGCGGCGCAGCCCCCAGGCCAGCTTCGCCGGGTCGAGCAGGGCCACCCGGTCCCGGTCCCACATCCCGCCCAGGTACGTCGGCGAGGCCACCTCGGCGCGTACCTCGTCCCGGTCGAGCAGCTGGACGTCGTGGCCGTACCGGCGGGCCAGGTCGGCGTCGGCGGCGAGCCCGGCGAGCTGGTACGGCTCGACCGCCACCGCCAGCTCCCCGGTGCGCTCGAAGTCGCAGTCGATGCCGTGCTTCGCCACCGTGGCGCCGATGGCGTCCAGGTTCTCCCGGCCGAGCCGTTCCAGCTCGTCGATCTCGCCGGGCCACCGCTCGGCGCCGTTGGCGAGGCCGTGGGTGAGCGACGCGGCGCAGAATCCGCCGTTGCGGCCGGACGCCGCCCAGCCGCACGTGCCCGCGTCGACCAGGAGCACGTCCCGGTCCGGGGCGGCCTCCTTGGCCAGCAGCGCGGTCCAGAGGCCGGAGTACCCGCCGCCGACCACCAGCAGGTCGGTGTCGTGGGCGCCGGCCAGCGGCGGCAGCGGGTCCGGCCGTTCCGGCCGGTCGAGCCAGTACGGGACGGGCGCGGCGTCGGCCAGCGCCCGGCCGGTATGCGGGAGTTTCATGACGCGCTCTTGGGGGCCCCGACGGCGGCGACGGGAGCCGCGAGAGCGGCCCGCCGTGCCCGGCGGCCCTGCAGCGAGCTGGCGCCGACCACCAGCAGCGCGATCGCGAACATCGCCGTGCCGATGACGTTCACCTGCGGCGGGATGCCCTTGCCTGCGGCGCCCCAGACATACATCGGGAACGTGACGGTGGTGCCCGAGTTGAAGTTCGTGATGATGAAGTCGTCGAAGCTGAGCGAGAAGGCCAGCAACGCGGCGGCCACGATGCCGGGCAGTACCAGGGGCAGGGTGACCCGCCGGAAGGTCTGCCACTCGCTGGCGTAGAGGTCCATGGCGGCCTCCTCCAGCCGCCGGTCCATGCCGGCGAGCCGGGCCTTCACGGTGACCACCACGAACGACACGCAGAACATCACGTGCGCGATGACGATGGTCCAGAAGCCGAGCGGGATCTGAGCGGCGACGAAGAGGGCGAGCAGCGAGGTACCCATCACCAGCTCGGGCGTCGCCATCGGCAGGAAGATCAGCCCGTTGATCCCGGCCCGGCCCCGGAATCCGTGCCGGACCAGGGCGAACGCCATCAGCGTGCCGAGGACGGTGGAGATGACCGTGGCGATCAGGCCGATCTCGATGCTGCGGACGACCGCGTCGCGCATCTCCAGGGTCGGGAAGGGATGGGTCCAGTTGTCCAGCGTGAACTCGTGGAAGTCGTAGGACAGCCGGCTGGACGGCCGGTTGAAGGAGAGACCGGCCACCACGATGATCGGCAGCGAGAGGTAGGCGAGGACGAGCAGGGCCACACCCATCACCCACCGGTCGGCGAGCCACCGACGCATCAGAGCACCTCCTCCGTGCCGGCCTTGCGCAGGTAGACGAAGACGATCGCGAGGATCGCCGCCATCAGCAGGAACGACAACGCCGCGCCCTGCGGGTAGTCCAGCCGGACCAGGAACGCCGAGTCGATGACGTTGCCGATCATGTATTCGTTCGGCGTGCCGAGCAGCTCGGCGTTGATGTAGTCGCCGGTGGCCGGAATGAAGAAGAGCAGCGTGCCCGCGATCACGCCGGGCATGGACAGCGGCAGGGTGACCTTCTGGAAGGCCCGCAGCGGACTCGCGTACAGGTCGCTCGCCGCCTCCAACAGGCGCGGGTCCAGCCGCTCCAGGCTCGCGTACAGCGGCAACACCAGGAAGGGCAGGAAGTTGTACGTCAGGCCGAGCACCACGGCGAACGGGGTGGCCAGGAGCCGCCCGTCCGCCCCGAGCAGGTGCACGTCGCGCAGCAGGCCGACCACCCAGCCGTTGTCCGACAGGATCGTCTTCCAGGCCAGGGTGCGGACCAGGAAGCTGGTGAACATCGGCGCGACCACGGCCACCAGCAGCAGGTTCTTCCACCGGCCGGCCTTCTGCGCGATCCCGTAGGCCAGCGGGTATCCCATCAGCAGGGCCAGCACCAGCGCGATCGCCGAGTAGCCGAACGAGCGGGCGAGCTGCGGCCAGTACTGCTGCAAGGCGTCCGGGTAGTTGCCGAAGGCCCAGGTCATCGCGTACCCGGTGGAGATCGATCCGCTCGGGTCGTAGAGGCTGGCCGCGGCGAGCTGGAGCAGCGGCAGGACGAAGAAGACCAGCAGCCAGGCGGCGCCGGGCAGCAGCAGGAGGTACGGCAGCAGCCTGCTCCGCCCCCGCCGGGCCCCCGGCGGCGCTGCCGGCTGCCCCGACGAGGTCGGTACGTGGGCCAGGGCGCTCATGACAGCGCACCCACCGGCGGCTCGTCGAGCAGCGGGCTGGTCTGGTCGTCCTCGCCGGCGGCCCGGGGCAGCAGGAAGGCGTGCCGCGGGTCCCAGTGCGCGGTCACCGGGGTGCCGACCGGCAGCCGCCCGCCGACCCCGCTGTTCGCCGCGAACGCGGACAGCTCGCTGCCCCACGGCGTGCGCACCAGGTACTGCGTGCTCACCCCGACGTACGAGGCGTCGCTGACCACCCCACCGAGGTGCTGGTGGCCGGCGGGCACCTGGTCGGGGCCGGCGACCAGGTGCAGCTTCTCGGGGCGTACCCCCAGGAAGACCGACCCGTGGTCGGCCCGGGCCCGGCCGGCGGGCACCGAGAAGCGCGCGCCGTGCGCGGTGACCAGCACGTCGTCGCCGCTGTGGCCGGCGGCCTCGCCGGCCAGCAGGTTGGACTGGCCGAGGAAGTTCGCCACGAACGCCGTGGCCGGGTACTCGTAGAGGTCGGCGGGGGCGCCGAGCTGCTCGATCCGGCCGGCGTTCATCACCGCGACCGTGTCGGCCATGGTCATGGCCTCCTCCTGGTCGTGGGTGACGTGCACGAAGGTGATGCCGACCTCGGTCTGGATCCGCTTCAGCTCGATCTGCATCTGCCGGCGCAGCTTGAGGTCGAGCGCGCCGAGCGGCTCGTCCAACAGCAGCACCTGCGGGTGGTTGATGAGTGCCCGGGCCAGCGCGACGCGCTGCTGCTGGCCGCCGGAGAGCTGGGCCGGCTTGCGCCGGCCGTACCCTTCGAGCTGCACCAGCGAGAGCATCCGCTCGACCTGGTCGGTCACCTTGCGGATGCCCCGCCGGCGCAGCCCGAAGGCCACGTTCTCGTGGATGTCGAGGTGCGGGAAGAGCGCGTAACTCTGGAACACGGTGTTCACCGGCCGCTTGTACGGCCGCAGCCCGGCGATGTCCCGGTCGCCGAGCAGCACCTGCCCGCTGGTCGGTTCCTCCAGCCCGGCGATCATCCGCAGGGTGGTGGTCTTGCCGCAACCGGACGCCCCGAGCAGGGCGAAGAACGAGCCCTGCGGGATGGTGAGGCTGAGGTCGTCCACCGCGGTGAAGACGCCGAACCGCTTGGTCAGGTTGGCCAGGCGCAGATCGCCGGCCGGTGTCTCGTGTCCCATGTGCCTCACGCCCCGATGACCTGCTGGAACTTGGTCTCGTACTCCTTCTCCCGCTTCTCGTCCAAGGCCATGAAGACCTTGGACTTCGAGAGCATCGCCTCGTCCGGGAAGATGAGCGGGTTGGCGGCCAGGTCCGGGTCGATCTTCTCCATCTCGGCCTGGGCGCCCTTGACCGGGCAGATGTAGTTGACGTACGCGGCGAGCTTCGCGGCGACCGCCGGGTCGTAGTAGTAGTTGATCAGCTCTTCGGCGTTCGCCTTGTGGCCGGCCTTGTTCGGCACGAGCATGTTGTCCGACCAGAGCATCACGCCCGACTCCGGCACCACGAACTTGATCTTCTCGTCCTCGAACCCGAGCTGGATCACGTCGCCGGACCAGCCGATGCAGGCGGCGATGTCGCCCTTGGCGAGGTCGGGGGCGTAGTCGTTGCCGGTGAACTTGCGGATCTGCTTGGAGTCCACGGCCTTCTTGAGCTTGTTCAGCGCGTCGTCGAACTGCGCCGTGGTGAAGTTCGACGGGTCGTGCCCGTTGGACTGGAGCAGCAGGCCCATGGTGTCCCGCATCTCGGACAGCGCGGTCACCTTGCCCTTCAGGTCGGGGCGGGTGAGCAGCTCGTCGACGGTGCGGATCTCCTTGGCCACCTTGGCGTTGTACGCGAGCCCGGCCAGGCCGGACTGCCACGGGATGGCGAGCTGGTTGTCGCTGTCGAAGGAGCGGTTGCGCAGCGAGGGCAGCAGGTTCGCCTCGACGTTGGGCAGCTTCGCCTTGTCCAGCTTCTGGATCCAGCCGAGCCGGATCATCCGGGCCGCCATCCAGTCGGTGAGGACCATGATGTCGCGCCCGGTGGTCTGACAGCCGGCGAGCTGGTTCTGCACCTTGCCGAAGAACTCGTTGTTGTCGTTGACGTCCTCGGTGTACGTCACCTGGATCCCGGACTTCGCGATGAACGCGTCCAGCGTGGGGCGCTTGGACTCGTCCTTCTCGTCCACGTCCATGTACTGCGGCCAGTTCGAGAAGGCCAGCTTCTTCTCCGTGGCGGAGAGGTCGTCGCTCTTGCAACCAGCCTCGGTCTGCTGTGCGCCCTTGGTGCCACAGCCGGCCAGCGTGCCCGCCGTGGCGAGCAGTGCGGCCGAGCCGAGGGTCCCGGTGAGCAGACCACGCCGGGTGAGGTGCCGGAGGGGACTACGCATGTGACGACTCCTAGGGGGGTCATCGTCGGCGGCGGGACGGGGGTGGCGCGCCGGCGGGGAGGGTCAATGGCGATGGACGACTGATCCTGACATGAGGTGACCTCCCTTACAAGGGATTCCGTTGCCGGAATAGCCAAGCACCACGAAATACGCCAGACTGCGCCGGGGCACTACGCTCAGCACGAGGATTCGGACATGGGGAGCTGACGATGGCCAACCGGCAACTGGAGAACGGCAACGGCAGCCGTCGCGTGACCGTGCGTGAAGGTGCGAGTCACGCTCTGCTCGACGACGTGGCGAAGCAGATCATCGAGCAGCTCCAGGAGGACGGGCGGCGCCCGTACGCGTCCATCGGCAAGGCGGTCGGCCTCTCCGAGGCGGCGGTGCGCCAGCGGGTGCAGCGCCTGCTCGACGCCGGGGTCATGCAGATCGTGGCGGTGACCGATCCGCTCCAGCTCGGCTTCCCCCGCCAGGCCATGATCGGCCTGCGCACCGACGGCGACCTGGAGAGTGTGGCCGACCGGCTCGCCGAGTTCGAGGAGATCGACTACGTGGTGATCACCGCCGGGTCGTTCGACCTGCTGGCCGAGGTGGTCTGCCGCAACGACGAGCACCTGCTGGAGATCCTCCAGAAGCTGCGCGGGGTGTCCGGCGTGGTCTCCACCGAGGCGTTCGTCTACCTCAAGCTGCGCAAGCAGACCTACAGCTGGGGCACCGCCTGATGCGGATTCCGTTGCGGTGACATACCCCGCTCGCTGAATCCGTTGCCATCCGCCCCACACACTTGCGTTATCAGCATCGGCTGTGGGATAACCGTGGGCAGAGCGGCCGGTGTCACCCCTGACCGGCCCGAGACCCGATGGGGCTGACATGGCCAACGCCACCGACCACCTCTGGATGCACTTCACCCGGATGGCCAGCTACTCCGCCGGCGAGGTACCGACCATCGTGCGCGGCGAGGGCGCGTACGTCTGGGACTCGCAGGGCCGCCGCTACCTGGACGGGCTCGCCGGGCTCTTCGTCGTCAACGCCGGCCACGGCCGCACCGAACTCGCCGAGGCCGCCGCCAAGCAGGCTGGCGAACTGGCCTACTTCCCACTGTGGTCCTACGCCCACCCCAAGGCCGTCGAGCTGGCCGAGAAGGTCGCCTCGCTTGCTCCCGGCGACCTGAACCGGGTCTTCTTCACCACCGGCGGCTCCGAGGCCGTCGAGGCGGCGTGGAAGCTGGCCCGGGCCTACTTCAAGCGCACCGGCCAGCCGAACAAGTACAAGGTGGTCAGCCGGTACATCGCGTACCACGGCACCTCGATGGGGGCGCTGTCGATCACCGGCCTGCCCGGCATCAAGAGCGACTTCGAGCCGCTGGTGCCCGGCGGCATCAAGGTGCCGAACACCAACTTCTACCGGGCCCCCGAGCACGGCGACGACCCCGAGGCGTTCGGCCGGTGGGCCGCCGAGGAGATCGGCCGGGCCATCGAGCGGGAGGGGCCGGACACCGTCGCCGCGGTCTTCCTGGAGCCGGTGCAGAACTCCGGCGGCTGCTTCCCGCCGCCGCCCGGCTACTTCGAGCGGGTCCGGGAGATCTGCGACGCGTACGACGTGCTGCTCGTCAGCGACGAGGTGATCTGCTCGTGGGGCCGGCTCGGCGAGTACTTCGGCGCCGTCCGGTACGGCTACCAGCCGGACATCATCACCACCGCCAAGGGCATCACCTCCGGCTACGCCCCGCTCGGCGCGATGATCGCCAGCGAGCGGCTCATGGAGCCGTTCCTCACCGAGACCGGCATGTTCGCCCACGGGGTGACCTTCGGCGGGCACCCGGTCTCCTGCGCGGTCGCGCTGGCCAACCTGGAGGTCTTCGCCCGCGAGGACCTCATCGGGCACGTCCGCGCCAACGAGGGCGCCTTCCGGTCCACCCTGGAGAAGCTCAACGACCTGCCGATCGTCGGCGACGTCCGGGGCGACGGCTACTTCTACGGCATCGAACTGGTCAAGGACAAGGCGACCCGGGAGACCTTCGACGAGGCCGAGTCGGAGCGGCTGCTGCGCGGCTTCCTCTCCACCGCGCTCTTCCAGGCCGGGCTCTACTGCCGCGCCGACGACCGGGGCGACCCCGTCGTGCAGCTCGCCCCGCCGCTGATCGCCGAGCAGCAGCAGTTCGACGAGATCGAGCAGATCCTGCGCGCCGTGCTGACCGAGGCATGGTCGCGCCTCTGACCGGCGGCCCGGACGGGGCCGGTTCCCGGGACACCGGGGACCGGCCCCGTGCCGTCGGAACCGCGCCCGCCGTCGGGGGCACCGACCGGACCCGGGTACGCCGGCTGCCCGACCTGGCCGTCGGTGACCGGGCGACGCTGCACGCCGTGCTCGACGCCGGCCGGGTCGCCCACCTGGCCATCGCCGACGGCGACCAGCCGTACGCGCTGCCGGTGGCGTACGCCCGGGACGGGGAGCGGGTGCTCGTGCACGGCTCCACGGGCAGCCGTCTGTTCCGGCACCTCGCCGTCGGCACGCCGGCCTGCCTCACCGTCACCCTGCTCGACGGGCTGGTGCTGGCCCGCAGCGCCTTCGAGTCCTCGATGAACTACCGCTGCGCCATGGTGCTCGGCACCCTCACCGCGCTCACCGGTGAGGCGAAGCTGGCCGCCCTGCACCGCCTCTCCGAGCACCTGCTCCCCGGCCGCTGGGCGGAGATCCGGCCGCCCTCGGCGAAGGAGCTGGCCGCCACGCTGGTGCTCGCCCTGCCGCTGGACGAGTGCTCGGTGAAGGTCAGCGCCGGCCCGCCCGACGACCCCGACGACGACCTCGACCGGCCGGTCTGGGCCGGGGTGGTGCCGGTCGTCGAGACGTACGGGCTTCCGCAGCCCGACCCACGGCTGCGCCACGACCTGCCCCCACCGGAGTGGTGATGCGCTACCAGGATCTGTCGTACTGGCTGTCCAGCCTGGACGGCCCGTTGACCCCCCGCCCCGGCCTGCCCGGCGACACCGACGCCGACGTGGTGATCGTGGGCGCCGGTTACACCGGGCTCTGGACGGCCTACTACCTGGCCGCGGCCGACCCGTCCCTGCGGATCGTCGTGCTGGAGAAGGAGATCGCCGGGTACGGCGCCTCCGGCCGCAACGGCGGCTGGTGTTCGGCGCTCTTCCCCACCTCGCTGCCGGCGCTGGCCCGCCGGCACGGCCGGGACCGGGCGCTCGCCATGCAGCGGGCCATGCAGGAGACCGTCGGCGAGATCGGGCGGGTGGTCGACGCCGAGGGCATCGACTGCGACTGGCGGGCCGGCGGCACGGTGGTGCTGGCCCGCACCGAGGTGCAGCTCGGCCGCGCGCGGGCCGCCGTCGCCGAGGCCCGGGAGCACGGGCTCGCCGACGCCGACCTGGTGCTGCTCGACGCGGCCGAGGCCGCCGCCCGCTGCCACGCCGAGGGGGTACGCGGCGGCACGTACACCCCGCACTGCGCCGCCGTGCACCCGGCGAAGCTGGTCCGCGGCCTGGCCACGGCGGTGGAGCGTCGGGGCGTACGCATCTTCGAGCGGACGCCGGTGACCGCCCTGCGGCCCGGGGTGGCGGTGACCCCGGCCGGCGTGGTCCGCGCCCCGGTGGTGGTCCGCGCGACCGAGGGGTTCACCCCCGCGCTGCCCGGCCAGCGGCGGGCCGTGGCGCCGGTCTACTCGCTGATGGTGGCCACCGCGCCGCTGCCCGAGGCGACCTGGGCGGAGATCGGCCTGGCCGAGCGGGAGACGTTCTCCGACTACCGGCACGTCATCATCTACGGCCAGCGCACCGCCGACGGCCGGCTCGCCTTCGGCGGGCGGGGCGCCCCCTACCACTACGGCTCCCGGGTCCGCCCCGACTTCGACCGGGAGCCCCGGGTCTTCGCGGCGCTACGCCGGGTGCTCGGCGAACTCTTCCCGGTGCTCGGGCCCGAGGTGCCGGTGACGCACACCTGGGGCGGGCCGCTCGGCGTGGCCCGGGACTGGGCCGCCTCGGTGGGGCTGGACCGGTCGACCGGTCTCGCCTGGGCCGGCGGCTACGTCGGCGACGGCGTCGGCACCAGCAACCTGGCCGGCCGCACCCTGGCCGACCTCATCCGGGGCGAGCAGACCGACCTGACCACCCTCCCCTGGGTCAACCACCGCTCCCCCAGATGGGAACCCGAGCCCCTACGCTGGCTCGCCGTCAACGCCGGCTTGAAGGTCATGTTCTCGGCGGACGAGGCGGAATCCCGCACCAACCGCCCGTCCCGCCGAGCAAAGGCCTTCTCCCACCTCCTAGGCCACTGACCACCCCACCCACCCACTCCCCGGCCTCGACGCGTTGATCATGAGGTTGGCCGCACTCAAGGAGATCAACACCGCCGCCAACCTCATGATCACCGAGGCGGGGGGCCGGTTCAGGGGGCGGTGATCAAGAGGTTTTGGTCAGGTGGGGGCCGGATTTTGACGCGAACCTCTTGATCAACGCGGGTGGGCGCGGTCGGTTAGTGGTTCGGGGGGATTACGCGGAGGTGGCCGCGGCGGCCCTGTTGGTGGGGCTGGGGGTTTGGGTGGTCGTCGTCCGCCGGGGGGCGTGGGGGTGCGGGGCGGGCGGCCTCGCGGACGGCCTCGGCCAGGGCGACCAGGTCGTCGGTGGTGGGCGGCGGCGGCTCGAACTCGCCCTCGTGGCGCACCACGTCCCAGCCGCGCGGGGCGGTGAGGTTGCGGGCGTGCGGCTCGCACAGGTCGTACGTGTGCGGCTCGGCGAAGGCGGCCAGGGGGCCCACCACGGCCGTGGACTCGTTGTAGACATAGGTCAATGTGGCGACCGCTTGCCGGGGGCAGCCGTTACGGGAGCAGCGCCGTGGTGACCTCACGGCGGCAGGGTATCTCCATTACCGGGTGCGGCGCACCGCTTCGCGTTGCGACACGCCCGTCATGGTGATCACAATTCGTCCGATCGGCGCGCCGGCGCGCCGGGCCGGCGGCGCGACGGCGGGCGGGCCTGGTCCGGGGGCTACCCTTTGCGTCATGACGAGCCCGGAAAACCGCCGCCCCGGCTCCGGCCGGCGCACCCACCGCGACCGTCACGGCCGGGGGCTGCGGGGGCGGCTGGTGCCGGCCACCGTGCCGCTGGCCCGGACGAAGGCCGAGGTCTTCGACGACCTGGTGCTGGACACGGTCGAGACGCTCGAACGCCGCTTCGCCAAGGAACTGGCCGGGGTCGAGTTCGCCGTCGAGGACGTCCCGCCGGACCTGAACGTCTACGACTCGGACGTGCTGGAGGACGGCGAGGTCCCGCTCGCCCGGCTGCTGCCGGGGCGCCCGGGCCGGCAGGAGGTGCCGCCCCGGATCGTGCTCTACCGGCGGCCGCTGGAGTTCCGGGCCATGGACCGCGAGGACCTCGCGGACCTCGTGCACGACGTGATCATCGAGCAGGTGGCGAACCTGCTCGGGGTCGACCCCGACGAACTGGCCTGAGCCACCCGCCGGGCGCGCCGCCGTCGCCGCGTCCCGGCCGGCCCCCGCCGGCCGGGTCGTCGGCCCGGATCCCGGGCGGCCCCCACCGCCCCGGTCCGGTACGCGTCAGGCGGCGACCCGCCGCTTGAGCTTGCGCCGCTCCCGCTCGGAGAGCCCACCCCAGATCCCGAACCGCTCGTCGTGGCCGAGCGCGTATTCGAGACACTCCGTCTTCACTTCACACCGCGAGCAGATGCGCTTCGCCTCGCGGGTCGAGCCGCCCTTCTCGGGAAAGAACGCCTCCGGGTCGGTCTGCGAGCAGAGCGCCCGCTCCTGCCACTCCGGCGCGTTTCCGAGCAGGTCGGCCACCTCGAGCTGGCCGTCCATCCGTTGCCTCCTTGTCGCGCACCGGCGTCATCGCCGCTGCAACCCCCCACGCGAAAGGCGTGCTTGTTCGTCCGGTCACAATTTGTTGCGTTCCGCGCGAACAACCCCATTCAAATTACACGCGTGTAATGCGTGCGCCGTCAAGCCAAACTTGATAATGGAGTCGCCCTCCCGACACGCTCCGGACGACCGCCGTGGCCGCCCGACCCTCGCAACCTGCCCTATCGATTCAGACCCCGGACGAGTAACGCCTTCCCCGGCGAGTTGCCCCAAGTTTTCTGCCGTGGCGCACCGGTGTGGACACCGCCGGCGGCCCCCGGTGGAGGCTTCCGGCGGGCCGCACCCGGGCGGTCGTCGTGACACCGTCCAAGATCAGCATTGGTGGGGCACAAGGTTAACCCGGCCCGAGCGGCACCGCCCGTCGAGGCCGCGGACGCCGACCGCGCCCCGCCCAACATGTGGACGAGGCGCGACGGTGCGACAGCCCGGGCGGTCAGCCGGCTCCCGGCGGTGAGCTGGCCGGCCAGACGAATTCGGCGATCGCCCCACCGGTGACGGAAATCGCCCCGGCAGGGGTGCGTTCATCCCACCAGACGGTATAGAGACCGGCCGCCAGGTCCGGGTAGACGGCGCTGTGGACGACCCCGTCGCGGACGTGCCGCTCGCGTACGGCGGAGTGGGTGCGGGGGCCGTCCCGGTCGGCGCGGCTGATCTCGATCTCCCGGCCGTGCAGGTCGCGTCCGGTGTGGATGATCAGCGCGCCGGAGTCGCCACCAAGGTCGAGCACGACGCTGCCGCTCTCCGACGGGCCGAGGGTGTGGTGGTGGTGCACCTGACCTCCCGGCTCAGGACTTCGTGGCCGGCGGGTTGTTGAACCCGTCGTACGGCGTGCCGAGGAACGGGAAGTCACCGAGGAAGGGCGCCGTCACGTCCGCGGCGCTCAACCCCGGGGTGACCGCGGCCGCCGCGGCGTCCGGCTTGAACGTCTTGTCCACCAGCGGCACGGTCACCCCGGCGATCGCCCGCAGCGCGATGCTCACCACGTCGTCGCCGACCCGCCGGCCGTTCGGGAAGCCCGCCAGGTCGCCACCGAGCACCCCGAACCGGTCCGGCTTGCTGCTGGGCCGGATCGCCGTGTTCAACCGCAGCATGTCGGCCTGCACGTCGCCGGTGGTGTTGGCGAAGCCGTCGATCAGCCCGGCCGGAACGCCGGTGAGCAGGATCGCCACCAGATCGGCCCGCGGCTTCTTCGACTTGTTCAGCGCGTCCAGGTTGGGGAACACGCCCGGGTACAGCGCGGGCAGCAGCGCGGCCAGCTCGGGGTGCTCGACGAACTGGGCGAACCGCTTGTCCTCGGCGGGCGGAAGGGTGTTCCACAGGTCCTTCCTGGACATCGGCACGATCACCTCGTTGAACAGCGGGTTGCCCAACCGGGACACCTGGGTGAAGGGGCCCGCGGCGGTGTCCGCGGCCACCCGGTCGCCGAGCACCCGCACCTGCTGCCGGGAGGCCGTCGTCCAGACACCGATGGTCGAGGCGCGGTCGGCGTAGCCGTAACGGCTGGCCTTGCGCCGCACCTTGGCGAGCGGGACCTGCACGGCGATGCTGTGCACGTTCAGCCGGTCCAGCGCGTTGACCGGCTCGCCCTCGGTCTTGAACAGCTTCTTGCCGGCCACGTGCAGCTGCTGGAAGGGGCGCAGTGTGCCGAGGTCGAAGACGGCGCCCAGGTCGACGAAGAAGCCGTCGGCCCGCTGGCCGGCGAAGACCTTCTCCCCGGTCGACAGCTTGAACGTCGCCTGCCGCACCAGGTCCGCGTACTTCGGCGTGGACAGCGGTCCGACGTTGCACGGCGGGCAGGGCAGCTTGTGGGCCAGCACGTGCTCCCGGCCGTCGGCCACCCTGGTCAACCGGCAGAACTGCCGCCGGTTCCAGTTCCTGCTCTCCAGCGAGTCGATCGGACCGGTGTTGTAAAGAAAGCTGTTCGGATTCGTGATCTCCGTGGTGAATTCGAAACGATAGGTGACATCGGGATAACCGTCGCCGTCGTTGTCGACGTGAATCTCGTACCGGACGTCGTCGCCGAACTCGAAGAAGTTGGGGCCGCCGGAGGGGAGCTGCACCGGCACGTAGTTGGCGATCAACGTGACCGTGTCGGGCCGGCTCGGGCTGACGAACGCGTACAGGTCGGAGCTGTCGGCGACCGGATCCTTGGCTATCTCCGGAGCCTCGCGGTGAGAGGACATGGCGGACCACACCTTCGTCGGGGGTAGCGGAAGTCGGGACCGGCGTCGGGAGCCCGCGCCGGGAGGGGCCGCGCCGGAGCGGCGCGGGGAGGATCAGCGCCGGGCGGCGGCGCGGACCAGGCGGTCGGCCAGGCCGCGGTCGCGTACCTGGATCCGGGTCGTGCCGACGAAGACGTCCATGGCGCCGGAGGCCGCATCGCGGAGGTGGACCACGATCGGCTCGTCGCGCCGGCCCGCCGAGGGGGCGTTCTGCGCGGCGGACAGGCCCGGCACGGTGAGGGCGGCGGCGCCCAGGGTGGCGCTCGCCGCGGCGGTCAAGGTCTGCCGGCGGGTCAGTCGCGGCCAGGGCCGCCGCTTCGGCTCATCAGTGGTCATGGGCAACCTTTCCGGGCCGGCGCCGCAGCGCCCACGGTGGACCGGGACCCGGACGCCGCCGGATGCCCCGGGCTGGGGGCGCCGGCGGCGGTCCTCGCCGCAACCGCCGCCGGCATCCACTGGTACGGCCGGCGGCGGGGAAAGGTTCGACGCTACGCGCCGGCGTGACCGTACGCGGTCGTCCGCTTGCGGACCGGCCGGCCCGCCGCCGCCGCGATCCCCCGGAGCTGCTCCTCGGTCCGGGCCGAGCCGTTGCCCGAGCCGGCCATCCGGGAGATGGTCTCCTCCATGAGCGTGCCGCCCAGGTCGTTGCAGCCGCCCTGGAGCATCGCCACCGTGCCGGCGTCACCGAGCTTCACCCAGGAGCACTGGATGTTGGCGATCCGGCCGTGCAGCAGCAGCCGCGCCATGGCGTGCACGACCCGGTTCTCCCGCCAGGTCGGGCCGGGCCGGGCGATGCCGGCAAGGTAGATCGGCGCGTTGGTGTGCACGAACGGCAGCGCCACGAACTCGGTGAAGCCGCCGGTACGGTCCTGCAGCCCGGCCAGCACCCGGAAGTGGGCCAGCCACTGGCCGGGGTGGTCGACGTGGCCGTACATCATCGTGGAGCTGGACCGGATGCCCAGCTCGTGGGCCGTGCCGACCACGTCGACCCAGGCGGCGGCCGGCAACTTGCCCTTGGTGAGCACCCAGCGGACGTCGTCGTCGAGAATCTCCGCGGCGGTGCCCGGGATGGTGTCCAGGCCGGCCTCGCGGAGCTGGAGCAGCCACTCCTTCACCGGCACGCCCGCCTTCGCGGCGGCCGTGACGATCTCCATCGGGGAGAAGGCGTGCACGTGCATCCCGGGCACCCGCGCCTTGATCGCCCGGACGATGTCGGCGTAGCCGGTCACCGGCAGCTTCGGGTCGATGCCGCCCTGGAGGCAGACCTCGGTGGCGCTAGCCGCCCACGCCTCCTCGGCCCGGTCGGCGACCTGCTCCACGGAGAGCCGGAACGCGTCGGCGTCGCTCTCCCGCTGGGCGAAGGCGCAGAACCGGCAGCCCACGTAGCAGACGTTCGTGAAGTTGATGTTGCGGTTGACCACGTACGTGACGTCGTCGCCGACCGCGTCCCGGCGGACGTCGTCGGCGATCCGGCACAGCTCGTCCAGCGCCGGCCCGTCCGCGCCGAACAGCGCCAGCGCCTTCGCCTCGTGCGCCGGCTCCAGCAGCGCGGCCGGGTCGTCGGCGGCCAGTCGCAGACCGGCCCGCAGGTCGGGGTCGCTCGCCACGGCGACCGGTACGGTCACCTTCGCGGCCACCTCCGACCAGTCGCCGTAGACGTCGTCGAAGTCGCCCCGCCGGTCCCCGGTCCGCCCGGTCGTGTCGATGGTGACGTGCAGGTCGGTCCGCCCGCCGAACGCCTCCTCCGGCTCCTGCCACGGCCGGCCGACCGGGCGGGCCGACTCGACGGCGAGCCCGGTCTCCGGGTCGGCCAGGGCGGTGACGTGCGGCAGCAGGCGCGGATCCAGCCACGGGTCGCCGGCCCGGACGTACTCCGGGTAGACGGTCAGCCGCTCGCGCAGGGTGAAACCCGCCTGCCCGGTACGACGGGCCAGCTCGTCCAGGTGCGGCCAGGGCCGCTCCGGGTTGACGTGGTCCGGGGTGACCGGCGAGACGCCACCCCAGTCGTCGATGCCGGCGCGCAGCAGCAGGTCGTACTCGCCCTCGATGAGGTTCGGCGGGGCCTGGATCCGGGCCTTCGGGCCGAGCAGCACCCGGGCCACCGCCACGGTGGCGGCCAGGTCGTGCAGCTCCGCGTCCGGCATGCCGCGCATCGCCGTGTCCGGCTTGGCGCGGAAGTTCTGCACGATCACCTCCTGGAGGTGGCCGTACTCCCGGTGCGCCCGGCGGATGGCGAACAGCGCGTCGACCCGCTCGGCCGGTGTCTCCCCGATGCCGATCAGCAGGCCGGTGGTGAACGGCACGCCGACCCGGCCGGCGTCGTCGAGCACCCGCAGCCGCACCGCCGGCTCCTTGTCCGGCGAGCCGTAGTGCGGGCCGCCCGGCTCGGACCAGAGCCGGGTCGCGGTGGTCTCCAGCATCATGCCCATGCTCGGCGCGACCGGCTTGAGCCGTTGCAGCTCCGACCAGGACAGCACGCCCGGATTGAGGTGCGGCAGCAGCCCGGTCTCCTCCAGCACCGCCACCGCGCAGGCGCGCAGGTAGTCGAGGGTGGAGTCGTAACCCCGCTCGTCCAGCCACCGCCGGGCGGCCGGCCAGCGCTCCTCCGGGCGGTCGCCGAGGGTGAACAGCGCCTCCTTGCAGCCCTGCGCGGCGCCCTCCCGGGCGATGGCGAGGACCTCGTCCTTCTCCAGGTACGCGGCGGGCAGCCGGTGCGGCACGGTGGCGAAGGTGCAGTAGTGGCAGCGGTCCCGGCAGAGCCGGGTCAGCGGGATGAACACCTTCTTGGAGAAGGTGACGACGCCCGGGCGGCCGGCCTCCCGCAGCCCGGCGTCGCGGATCTCACCGGCGATCCGGAGCAGTTCGTCCAGGGCCGTGCCCCGCGCGGCGAGCAGCGCGCTCGCCTCGGCGACGTCCAGCGCCCGGCCGGTGGCGGCCCGGCCCAGGGCCCGCCGGACGCTCGCCTCGGTGGGGGCGGGATCGCTGCGATCAACCATCCGCTCAGCCTATGCGCTGCCCGGTCCGTGGCCGCCCGCCCCCGGTCAGGAGGGCGGGCGGCCGCGGGAACTCCGTTGTGGCGTCAGCGCGGGAAGTTCGGGTCGTCCCGGTCGAAGCGCTGGGTACGGTCACCGTCCGGCGGGGCCGGCTGGCCGGGGTCGACCGGCTGGCGCGGGATGGCCTGGGTCGGGTCGGCGGACGGCGGCTGGCCGAACGGCGGGGCCGGGTGCGGAGCGCCCCCGTAGGCCGGCCCGGACTGCGGGCCACCGAACGGCGGGCTCGACTGCGGGGCGCCGAACGGCGGGCTCGACTGGGGGGCGTGGGGCGGGGCGGTGTTGAACGGCGGCGCCGACTGCTGCGGGCCGTACGGGCCGGGCTGCGGGTAGCCACCCGGCTGCTGCGGCATGCCGGCCTGCGGGTACCCGCCCGGGGCCGGGTAACCGCCGGGCTGGCCGGGAACCGGGCCGGGCTGCTGCGGCCAGCCGGGCTGCGCCTGGCCGTAGACACCGGGCTGCGGCTTCGGCTTCGGTACGTAGTAGAGGGTGCGCCAGATCTTGAAGACGACGAACGCGGCGATCGCGAAGACCGCCAGCCACGCGACCCGGGTCAGCAGGCCGAGGAAGGCGTCCAGCACCTCGCCGTCGGCGAGCCGGCCGACCGTCCAGATCAGGAAGGTGAACGCGCCGAACACCGCGGAGACGGCGTACTCGACCAGCGCCACCTGGGTGATCAGCTTCGCCTTCGGCAGCACCGGGCGGACGTGGGTGGCCAGCAGCACGGCCAGCACCGGCAGGAGGGTCGACTCCAGGCCGACGAAGGCGAAGAAGGTGCTCCCGGCCCGGCCGCTGAACGTGCTGTAGTCGTCGACCGGCACCAGCAGGCGCAGCAGGCCGACGAAGAGCAGCACGGCGTTCGCGCCGAGCAGGACGAGCGCGGCCAGTTCGCGCAACGGCTTGGTCAACTGGCTGGCCTGCGTGGTGTCGCCGGACGCGGGCTCGGCGGGGCTGGTCACGGACTCCCCCTGGGGACGAAAACGGACAGTTGCCGACGTGAGCCTAGTCTCCCCGGCCACCGGCGGATCGACGGCGGCGCGTGCGGAAGGATGGACGCCATGCGCATCGTGGTTCTGACCGGCGGGATCGGCGGCGCCCGGTTCCTGCTCGGCGTCCGGGCGTACGCCCGGGAGGTGGGTGCCGAGGTGACCGCCGTGGTCAACGTCGGCGACGATCTGCTGCTGCACGGGCTGAAGGTCTGCCCCGACCTGGACAGCGTGATGTACACGCTGGGCGGGGGCGCCGACCCGGAGCGTGGCTGGGGCCGGGTGGGCGAGACCTGGACGGTCAAGTCCGAGCTGGCCGCGTACGGCGCCGAGCCGGCCTGGTTCGGGCTGGGCGACAAGGACCTGGCCACCCACCTGGTGCGCACCACCATGCTCAACGCCGGCTACCCGCTCTCGCAGGTCACCGAGGCGCTGGCCGCCCGCTGGCAGCCCGGCGTACGCCTGCTGCCGGCCACCGACGACCGGCTGGAGACGCACGTCGTGGTCGACCTGGACGGCGGGCAGCGGGCGATCCACTTCCAGGAGTGGTGGGTACGCCACCGGGCGGACCTCCCGACGCACCGGTTCGTCTTCGTCGGCGCGGAGGCGGCCAAGCCGGCGCCCGGGGTGCTGGAGGCGATCCGCGCCGCCGACGTGGTGCTCGTGGCGCCCAGCAACCCGGTGGTGAGCATCGCCCCGATCCTGGCCGTGCCGGGGCTGCGCGACGCGGTCGCCGACGGTCCGGCCCCGGTCGTCGGGGTGTCCCCGATCATCGGCGGCGCGCCGGTCCGCGGCATGGCCGACCGTTGCCTGTCCGTGCTCGGCGTCGAGTGCAGCGCGGCCGGGGTGGGCGGCCTCTACGGCGGCCGGTCGGCAGGCGGCCTGCTCGACGGCTGGCTGGTCGCCCCCGAGGACGAGGGCACCGCGGTGCCGGAGGTGACCGTGCGCCCGGCGCCGCTGCGGATGACCGACGAGGCGGCGACGGTGGCGATGGTCCGGGCCGCGTTGGAGCTGATGTGAGGCTGGAGATCCTGCCGGTGCTCGGCATCGGCCACGTGACCGAGGGCGACGACCTGGCGGCGCTGATCGCCACCGCCGCGCCCTGGCTGCGCGACGGCGACGTGCTGGTGGTGACCAGCAAGATCGTGTCGAAGGCGGAGGGCCGGCTGGTCGACGTGCCGGCCGACGGCCCCGACCGCCTCGCCGCCCGGGACGAGGTGCTGGCCGGGGAGACCGCCCGGGTGGTGGCCACCCGCGGCGCGACCCGGATCGTGCAGACCCACCACGGGTTCGTGATGGCCTCCGCCGGCATCGACGCGTCCAACGTGGACAAGACCCGGCTGGTGCTGCTGCCCGAGGACCCGGACGCCTCCGCCCGCGCGCTGCGGGCCGCGCTGCGCGAGCGGTACGGCCTCGACGTCGCGGTCATCGTCAGCGACACCATGGGCCGGCCGTGGCGCAACGGGCTCACCGACGTGGCGCTCGGGGTGGCCGGCATGCCGGCGATCCGCGACCACCGGGGCGAGATCGACCCCTACGGCAACGAACTCCAGCTCACCCAGATGGCCGTGGTGGACGAGCTGGCCGGGGCCGGCGAGCTGATCAAGGGCAAGTGCGACCAGGTGCCGGTCGCGGTGGTCCGGGGCTACCTGGGCGGGACCCGGGACGACGACACGGGCGCCCGGGCGCTGGTGCGCGACGCGTCGCTGGACCTCTTCTCCCTGGGCACCGCCGAGGCGCACGCCGCGGGCCTGCGGGCGGCGGCCACCCTGGCCGACGGCCCCGGCCCGGACCCGGCCGACCCGGCCGCCGTCGACCGGGCGATCGCCGCGGTCGCCGAGGTGGTCGCGCCCGGCACCGTCTTCACCCACGTCACCGACCAGGAGGTACGGGCCGGACTGGTCGCCACCGTGCCCGGCTGGCCGGCGCAGGCCACCGGCCTGGTGCTCGGCGCGCCTCCGGCCCCGGTGGATTCGGCGGACCTGGTCCGGTTCGGCGCCGACCTGCAACGGCTGCGCACCGCGCTGGCCGCCGAGGGCGTGCCGTCGGCGCTGCTCCCCCCGCCGCCCGGAAGCGCCGCCAGCGCGGCCCTCGCCGTCTGACCCGTGCGCGCCGCCTCGCGGGGCGTCGCCGGGGTCAGGCGTCGAGGACGGCGCGGCCCAGGGGGGTCAGGGTGTGCAGGACGGTGTTGCGGTCGCGGTGGCTGACCAGCAGCCCGGCGTTGCGCAGCACGGTGGTGTGCTGGCTGGCCGCGGCGGCGGAGATGCGCAGCCGGCGGGCGACCTCGCCGGTGGTGCAGCCCTCGTCGGCGGCCTCCAGCACGCCCGCCCGGGTCCGGCCGAGCAGGGCGGCCAGCGCCTCCCGCTGCGCGGCGTCGGCGTCCCGGCCGCCGCCCGCCTCGGGCATGAGGCCGCCGAGCCGGTCGACGGGGTAGACCAGCACCGGCGGCAGGCTCGGGTCGAGCAGCGCGACCGGGGTGCGCGCGCAGAAGAACGAGGGCACCAGCAGCAGCCCCCGGCCGTCGAGGTGCAGTTCCCGGCTGTCCGGGTAGTCGAGGACCTCCAGCACCCCGTCGGCCCAGCGCATGCTGGGGCGGAGGCTGGCCAGCAGCCCTTCGGCGCCGCCGTCGAGCATGGCCCGGGCGCGGCGGGCGCGGTCCGCCTCCACGGCGGCCTGGATCCGTGACCAGTACGGGGTGACGGCCAGCGACTGGTAGCGGAGCATCGAGTCGGTCAGGTGGCGCAGCACCTCGGGCTCGCCGCGGGCCAGCGCGGTCGCCGACGACGGCAGCGCGTTCTCCTCGGCCAGCAGGGTGAGGTCCCGGTGGAGCATGCCGGCCGGGGTGCCCCGGACCGCCTCCAGCCCGGCCTCCAGGCCGTCCTTGCTGGCGTACGGGGTGAGGAAGTCGGGGAAGTAGCCGCGGGGCGGGTTGAGGGCCAGCAGCAGTCGGTAGCGTTCGGCCGCGCTGTCGGTCCGCAGCCCGCGGGCCACGGTGCGTCGCCACTCGGTCAGCAGCGGGTCACGCCCGCGCCCTTGGAGGAGGTGCAGGCTGAGGACCAGTTCCCAGACCGGGTCCGCTGCGGGGGCCACCCTGGTCAGCAGGATGTCCTCGCGGGAGAAAATGACCTTCAGCATGGAAATCTCCCGGGCGGACAGAGGGAGTGCCCGCCACCCTGAGCACTGTACCCGCCGGCACTTATCTCCATTTTTAAGCGTGGGATGAAAAACCTCGACGGTGCGCGGCCGGGTTGTGCACACTTCCCTTGCCCGCCGTTGCCGGGGGCACGGCAGTGCCGGCCCGGTTGACGGTCCGCGGGCGCGCCGGTCGGCCGGACGGCACCACGAGGGTCTGCGGCTCTTCTCCGTGGAGGTGTCGTCCGGCGACCGCTCAGCCCACCCAGAGCGCCACCCGGTGGTCCTCGTCGGTGACGTAGTAGCAGCGCCCGTCCAGCTCGGCCAGCCCCTCCACGTGGTGGAACGGCGCCAGCTCGGCCACCAACTTCCCCGCCACCCGGGCGTCCGGACCGACGTCGAGCCGGAACCGGACGTGCCGCGAGGTGACCTCGCCGCCGTGCGGGTGGTCGTCCAGCAGCACCGAGCCCTTGCCGACCGCGTCGATCGAGCCGATCACCGCCGCGTACCCACCGTCCGGCGTCGGGGCGATGGCCCGGAAGCCGGTCAGCGTGCCCGCCGGGGTCACCCCGGTCAGGGCGTACGCCCCGAGGGCCCGCGGCCAGCCCGGCCCGGCGTCGTCGGCGCGGAACATGTCGGCCACCCCGGCCAGCTCGACCAGGATCGGCTCGCCCTCCGCGGTCACCGGGAAACGCAGCCCGAGCAGCACCGTCCCGGCCGGGGTGAAGGCCGCCGCCTCGACGTTGAGCGGCAGGTCGTCCTCGGCCAGCCGGCTCACCCAGCTCTTCGCCCGGGCGGTGCCCCGGGCCAGGGTCTCCACGATGAACCGCTGCCGGACCCGCTCCCCCGGCGGCAGCGGGGTCAGCGGCGCGGCGGCGAGCGCGTCGTTGACCGCCCGGTGCAGGCGGAACCGGTTGCGCACCACGTGCAGCGGCAGCGTCCCCTGCGCGGCCTCGTCCTCCCGGAACCGGGCCACGAACGCCCGGCGGGGGCGCAGCGGGCCGGCCTTGGAGCCGAAGTGCGAGCCGAAGACGTACACCCAGCCGTCGTGGTGGGCCAGCGCCTCGCCGTCCTCGGTGCGGCCGTTCTCCCGGCCGGCGTCGGCGGCCACGTGATGCGCCACCCACTCGCCGTCCGCGCGCTCCAGCAGCAGGGCCAGGCACTGTTCCACCGGGCCCTCGTCCAGGACGGTCCAGAACCCCCGCCGGGCGCCGTGGGCGCGCAGCAGGGCCGCGGAGCGTACCGGCAGCAGGTCGCTGGCCTCGTTGCCGGCCACGACGAACTCGACGAGTCGCAGGGTCACCCGGCCAGGGTACGGAGGGCACGCCCGTACAGTTGCGGGGTGCCGGAGACCGAGACGTACGCCGACCTGCACGCCGACGCCACCGCGGTGCTGAGCCGCTGGACGGCGACCAGCCCGGCGGCCGCCGCCAACCGGGACCGGACCCTGGCGCTGCTCGCCGCCGGGCCGGTGGCGATGAGCCGGGCGCACCGGCCCGGGCACGTCACCGCCAGCGCGCTGGTGCTCGACCCGGCCGGCGCCCGCGTGCTGCTCTGCCTGCACGGCAAGTTCCGCAAGTGGGTGCAGCTCGGCGGGCACTGCGAGCCCGGCGACCGGACCCTGGCGGCCGCCGCGCTGCGCGAGGCCACCGAGGAGTCCGGGATCGCCGGCCTGATGGTCGACCCGGAGCCCATCGACGTGGACATCCACCCGGTGGCCTGCCAGGGCGGCTCGCTGCACTACGACGTCCGGTTCGCCGTGCTCGCCCCGGCCGGGGCGACCGAGCGGGTCAGCGCCGAGTCCGAGGCGCTGGGCTGGTTCCCGCCGGACCGGCTGCCCGAGCCGCTGGCCGACGGGACCGTCCAGCTGGTGGCCCCGGCGCTGGCGACGCTGGCCCGGCGGGCCGCCCGCTGACCCGGGGCAGGCTCAGACCAGCCCCTCCTCGCCGCGCTCCTTGAGCTCGTCGACCACCTTCTTCACGTCCTGCGCCCGGTCGCGCGGGCAGACCAGCAGGGCGTCCGGGGTGTCCACCACGATCAGGTCGTGGACGCCGATCGCGGCCACCAGCCGGCCGGACTGCGGCACCACCACCAGGTTGCTGGTGTCCCGCAGGAGCACGCCCGGCTTGGCGTCACCGCCCAGCACCACGTTGCCGGCGGCGTCGGCGGGGAGCACCTCGCCGAGGGTGTGGAAGTCGCCGACGTCGTTCCAGCCGAAGTCGCCGGGGACGGTCGCCACCCGGCCGGCGGTCGCCGCGCCCTCCATCACCGCGTAGTCCACGGAGATCTTCGGCAGGGTCGGCCAGACCGTGCCGAGGACGTCGTCCTGCTCGGGGGTGCCCCACGCCGCCGCGATCGCGGTGATCCCCGCGTGCAGGGCCGGCTGCTGCCGGGCCAGTTCGGCCAGGAAGACGTCCACCCGCCAGACGAACATGCTGGCGTTCCAGAGGTGCCGGCCGGAGCGGACATAGCCCTCCGCCACCTCGGCGGCCGGCTTCTCCTTGAACTCGATCACCGGACGCAGTGGGCTGTCGCCAACCGGCTCGCCGGTCTCCAGGTAGCCGTAGCCGGTCTCGGGGCGGGTCGGGGTGATGCCCACGGTCATCAGGGAGCCCTGCTCGGCGCCGCGGATGGCCTGCCGGACCACCTCGGCCCAGCGGGCCGGGTCACCGATGAGGTGGTCGGCGGCGAACGAGCCCATCACCGCCTCCGGGTCGCGTTCGGCGATCACCGCGGCGGCCAGTGCGATCGCCGCGCAGGAGTCCCGCGGCGAGGGCTCGACCAGGATGTTCTCCTCCGGCACGCCCGCCAGTTGCCGGGCCACCGCCGCGACGTGGGCGGCCCCGGTGACCACCAGCGTGCGCTCGGGGCTGGTCAACGGCGACAGCCGGTCGACCGTCGCCTGGAGCAGCGAGGCCGGGGTGCCGGTCAGCGGGTGGAGGAACTTGGGGTGGCCGGCACGGGACAGCGGCCACAACCTCGTGCCGCTGCCACCCGCCGGGATGACGGCGTAGAACATCAGCACATCATGCCCGAACCGGCGTGCTACGGAACCGGGGTCGGGCGTACCCGCAGGTGACACTCAGGAACGGGCGCGGCTCCACGCGGCGATGTGCACCTCGGCGCTGGACTCCCAGGTGAACTCCTTGGCCCGGTCGAAACCGGCCTTGGCCAGGGAGAGTCGGCGCTGCTCGTCGTCGAGCAGGGCGGTCAGGTCGGTGGCGATCTGGTCCGGGTCCTCGCTGGTGTACGCCACGGCGTCGCCGCCCACCTCGGGCAGGGAGAGCCGCGGGGTGGTCAGCACCGGCGCCGCGCACGCCATCGCCTCCAGGATGGGCAGGCCGAAGCCCTCGCCGTAGGACGGGTAGGCGGCGACCAGCGCGCCACCGAGGAAGCCGGGCAGGTCGGCGTAGCGCAGGTAGCCCGGGCGAAGCAGCCGCAGGTGCGACGGCACCTCGGCCACCGCGCGGTCGATGTCGTCGTCGTGCCCCTGACCGCCGGCGATGACCAGCGCGGGCGGGTTCTCCCGGTCGGCCACCGCGCGGCCCCAGCCGCGGATCAGGTTGGGTACGTTCTTGCGCGGCTCCTTGGCCCCGAGGAACGCCACGTAGCTGCTGCCGCCGAGGCCGAGGCGGGCCCGGACGCGGGCCTTCTCCTCCTCGCTCGGGGCGTGGAAGGCGGCCTGGTCGACCCCGTGGTAGGCCACGTCGATCCGGGTCGGGTCGGCGTCCAGCAGCCGGATCAGCTCGTCGCGGGTGGCCTTGCTCGGCACGATCACCCGGTTGGCGCGGCGCAGGGAAGTCTTGATCGCGCTGCGGAAGAAGGTGCGGCGCGACTTGTCGTAGTGCTCCGGCTCGGTGAAGAAGGTCGCGTCGTGCACGGTGACCGTGACCGGGCAGCCGGCCCGCAGCGGGCACGTGTAGAAGGGCGAGTGCAGCACCTCGGCGCCGACCTGCTGGGCCAGCAGCGGCAGGCCGGTCTGCTCCCAGGCGAGCCGGGCGGGCCGGTGCGCGACGGCCGCCGGCGCGGGGATCACCTCGGCGCCGGGCAGCATCCGGGTGTAGCGCTCCAGGTCGGTGCGGAGACTCACCACGGCCAGGTCGACGCCGGAGCCGCAGACCCGGCCGAGGGCTCCGAGCAGGCCGTCGACGTATCTACCGACGCCGCCGCGATCGGCGGGGACACTCGTGGCGTCGATGAGCACGCGGGGCGGACGACCGGCGGTCACGGGGCGACTCCTCAGGCTGACGTGTCTGTGGGGAACAACACTGTCGGCAAGCCTACGCCGGGCCGGGTGCCCGACGCTGACTGCGACCCGACGGTACGCCGACTTGTCGTTGTCATCGAGTACGCGCCCCGGGCGCGTATCGTTCGCGCCGATGGCCGACAACATTGCCCGGGTGTTCGCCGACGCGATCGCGACCGACCCCGCCCGCCCTCTGCTGACCTGGTACGACGACGCCACCGGGGAGCGCACCGAACTGTCCGGCGCGACCCTGGCGAACTGGGTGGCCAAGACGGCCAACCTGCTCGTCGACGAGGTCGCGCTCGCCCCCGGCGACACGGCCGCCGTGCTGCTGCCGCCGCACTGGCAGACCGCCGCCGTGCTGCTCGGCTGCTGGTCGGCGAAGGTGACCGTGGCCGAGACCCCGGGCGACGTGGACGTGCTCTTCGCCGCCGCCGACCGGCTCGACGAGGCGGGCGCCTGGTCGGCCGGCGAGCGGTACGCGCTGGCCCTCGACCCGTTCGCGCTGCCGATGCGGGAGGTGCCGGCCGGCTTCGCCGACTTCGTGTCGGCGGTACGCGGTCACGGCGACCACCACACCCCGTACCCCGGGAGTGGCCCGGGGGACGCGGCGCTGCTGGCCCGCGCGGAGGCCCGGGCCGCGGAGCTGTGCCTCACCCCCGGCGACCGGCTGCTGGTCGACGTGACGCGGCACCCCGACCCGGTCGACTGGCTCCTGGCCCCCCTCACGGCGGGCGCGACCCTGGTCGCCTGCGCCAATCTGGACCCGACCCGCCTCGACTCCCGCACGGCCGCGGAGAAGGTCACGCGAGCCCTGACCTGAGCCGCCCGCCCCTCCCGGGCTCCAGGGTCAGGCGTGGCTGGGGTGGTCGGACTCGGCGCGGCGCTGGGCGAAGGTGGCGAAGGCGGTCAGGGACTCCGGGTTGGCCAGGGCACCCTTGGCCGCGGCGTTGTCCACCGGGGTGCCGGTGAGGATCTTCTTCACCGGGACCTCCAGCTTCTTCGCGCTCAGGGTGCGCGGGACGGCCCGGACCTGGTGGATCTCGTCGGGGACGTGCCGCGGCGACAGCGCGGTACGCAGCTCCCGGCAGATCTTCCTCCGCAGCTCGTCGTCCAGCTCCAGACCCTCGGCGAGCACCACGAAGAGGAGCAGCTCGCCCGCCCCGCCCTCGTCGTCCTCCAGGTGCACCACGACCGAGTCGACCACCTCGTCCAGCCCCTCGACCACCGAGTAGAACTCGGCCGTGCCGAGCCGGACGCCGCCCCGGTTGAGGGTGGCGTCGGAGCGGCCGGTGATCACGCAGCCGCCGCGCTCGTTGATGGTGATCCAGTCGCCGTGCCGCCAGACCCCCGGGTAGACCTCGAAGTACGCCTCCCGGTAGCGGGAGCCGTCGGTGTCGTTCCAGAAGCCGACCGGCATGCTCGGCATCGGCTCGGTGATCACCAGCTCGCCGAGCTGGCCGATCACCGGCGTGCCGTCGGCCGAGCGGGCCTCCACCTTCGCGCCGAGCGCCCGGCAGGTGATCTCCCCGGCGTGCACCGGCAGCAGCGGCACGCCGCCGACGAAGCCGGTGCAGACGTCCGTGCCGCCGGAGAGCGACTGGAGCTGGAGGCGGTCGCCGACGTTCTCGTAGACCCAGGTGAAGCCCTCGACGGGCAGCGGGGCGCCGGTCGAGCCCACCCCGCGCAGCGCGGACAGGTCGGCGCTCTCCTTCGGGACCAGCCCGGCCTTCCGGCAGGCCAGCAGGAACGGCGCCGACGTGCCGAAGTAGGTGGTGCCGGTCTCCGCCGCCAGCCGCCACAGCGCGCCCAGGTCGGGGTGGCCCGGGTTGCCGTCGAAGAGCACGATCGCCGCGCCCACCGCCGGCCCGGAGACCAGGAAGTTCCACATCATCCAGCCGGTGGTGGTGAACCAGAAGAACCGGTCGGCCGGACCCAGGTCGTGGTGCAGGGCCAGCATCTTCAGGTGCTCCAGCAGGATGCCGCCGTGGCCGTGCACGATCGGCTTGGGCAGGCCGGTGGTGCCGGAGGAGTAGAGCACGTAGAGCGGGTGGTCGAAGGGCACCGGGGTGAAGGTCAGCGGCTCGTCGGTCTCCGCCGCCAGCTCGGCCCAGGACAGGGCGCCCTCGGGCGGGGTGCCGGCCGGGTCCAGGTACGGGATGGCGACGGTGTGCCGCAGCGACGGCAGGGCGGCCCGGATGGCGGCCACCTCGGCGCGCCGGTCGACCGGCTTGTCGCCGTAGCGGTAGCCGTCGACCGCCACCAGCACCGTGGGCTCGATCTGCTGCCAGCGGTCGGTGACGCTGCGGGTGCCGAACTCGGGCGCGCAGGAGGAGAAGATCGCGCCGAGGCTGGCGGTGGCGAGCAGCAGGACGTAGGTCTCCGGGATGTTCGGCGCGTACGCCGCCACCCGGTCGCCCTTCCCCACGCCGAGCCGGCGCAGGCCGGCCGCCACCCGGCGGACCCGCTCGCGCAACTGCGCGGCCGTCAGCGTCTCCGGCGCGCGGGTCTGCCCGTGCGCGATCACCACCGGGTCGTCGTCGCCCCGGCCCGGCATCCGCAGCACGTTCTCGGCGTAGTTGAGGGTGGCGCCGGGGAACCAGCGGGCGCCCGGCATGGTCCGGTCGGTCAACGTGGCGGTCGGCGGGGTGTGCGCGACCACCTCGAAGTAGTCCCAGATCGACCGCCAGAAGGCGGACAGGTCGGTCACCGACCACTGCCACAGCGCGTCGTAGTCGGCGAACTCCAGCCCGCGGTGCTCGGCCAGCCAGCGCAGGTAGTCGCCGATCCGGGACCGCTCACGCACGTCGGCCGGCGGCGTCCACAGCACGTCACCCACTGTTCCACCCTCCCTGAGGCCCGTCACGACACTGTGCATGGGCCGTGGCGCCATCTTGCCCTACCTCGCGAGGCCATTCTCCGCACCGGGTGCCGGTGACGGGGCGTGGCCGGCCCACACGCCCGGGCCACCGGGTGTGTGGGCCGGCCGCCGTCAGCCGGCCCGGTGGGCCTGGATGGCCCGGCGGCGGGCCAGCCGGTGCGCCCGGCGGATCTCCGCCTCCCGGTAGCGCCGCTCGTCCTCCGGCGTCTCCGGCAGCACCGGCCGGACCGGGCGCGGTGCGCCGCCCACGTCCACCCCCACGAAGACCAGGTACGCCGTGGCGACCCGGACGGGCTCGTCCTCGGCCGAGTCCCAGCGCTCGGCGACCACCTTCACCCCGACCTCCATCGAGGTGTTGCCGGTCCAGTTCACCTGGGCGTGCGCGTGCACCAGGTCGCCCACCCGGACCGGTTCGGAGAAGACGATCTCGTCGATCGAGGCGGTCACCGCGGTGCCGCCGCTGTGCCGGGCCGCCGCCGCCCCGGCCACGTCGTCGACGAACTTCATCAGTACCCCACCGTGCACGGTCCCGTACAGATTGACATCGACAGCGGTCATGATGCGACTCAGCGTGACGCGCGAGTACGAGGTCGGCTTGCCCTGCGGGGCGGAGGGGTGATCTGTCATGCCGAAAACGGTACGGTGCGCGGATGCGACATCTCTGGAGCTTCCTCGCCGGGTTGGTGGTGGCGCCCGTCACCTGGGTGCTCGTCACGCTCGGTCAGGACGGATCTGAGCGCACCGTGCACCGCTGGGTGGAGATCGGTACGTACAGCACCCCCAACCTGATCGAGCCGGCCGTATACCTGGGCGTCGCCGGCATCCTGCTCGGCCTGCTCGGCACGCTGCGCTTCTCGCCCCTCGGCCCGGCCGTGGCCGGGCTGCTGCTCGTGGTCCCGTACCTCGGGCTGTTCGTCGCGCCCTTCACCGTCCGGGACCGGATCCCCGAGGGCTGGAAGTTGCTCGGGGACCCGCTGCCGCTGCGCGAGCCCCTGGAGAACGGCACGCTGTTCCTGATCGGCGTGCTGCTGCTGATGGCCGTGTTCAGCGGCCAGCGCTGGCGGCAGCGGCCGGGCGGGGCGGCGGCCGAGGCGGAGCTGACCCCGGCCGACAAGCCGATCGAGCACAACACCTCGCTCGGCGACTGGCCCCCGACAGGCCCGACGAAGGAGGGCGATCCGGCCCCCCTCACGCTGGCCTATCCCGACACCCCCACCGACCCCCTGCCCCGCCGCTCCGGCGGCGAGTCGCCGTGGTCCGCGCCTCCGCGCACGGGCGCCCGACCGGAGGGCACCACCGAGATCCGTTGACGACCGCGGGCGGGCCGGTCACCCGGCCCGCCCGCCCCAGTCGTCGCCCCCGGAGGGTCAGCCCTTGAGCAGCTGGCGCGCCATGACGATGCGCTGCACCTGGTTGGTGCCCTCGTAGATCTGGGTGATCTTGGCGTCCCGCATCATCCGCTCGACCGGGTAGTCCCGGGTGTAGCCGTAGCCGCCGAGCAGCTGCACCGCGTCGGTGGTGATCTCCATGGCGGCGTCCGACGCGAAGCACTTGGCCGCCGCGCCGAAGTAGGTCAGGTCGGCGTCGCCCCGCTCGGACTTGCCGGCGGCCGTGTAGGTGAGCTGGCGGGCCGCCTCCAGCTTCATGCCCATGTCGGCGACCATGAACTGGATGCCCTGGAAGTCGGCGACCGCCTTGCCGAACTGCTTGCGCTCCTGGATGTAGCCCTTGGCGTAGTCCAGCGCGCCCTGCGCGATGCCGACCGCCTGCGCGGCGATGGTGACCCGGGTGTGGTCCAGGGTCCGCATCGCGGTGGCGAAGCCGGTGCCCTCGGCGCCGATCATGCGGTCCGCCGGGATCCGGACGTTGTCGAAGTAGACCTCGCGGGTCGGCGAGCCCTTGATGCCGAGCTTCTTCTCCGGCGCGCCGAAGCTCACCCCGGCGTCGGACTTCTCCACCACGAAGGCCGAGATGCCCTTCGAGCGAGCTGTGGGATCCGTCACAGCGAAGACGGTGTAGTACTCCGAGACGCCCGCGTTGGTGATCCACCGCTTCACGCCGTTGAGCACCCAGTGGTCGCCGTCCCGGACCGCCTTGGTGGTCATCGAGGCGGCGTCGCTGCCCGCCTCCGGCTCGGAGAGGCAGTAGGAGAACATCGCGTCGCCGGCCGCCACCGGGGTCAGGTACTTCCGCTTCAGCTCCTCGGAGCCGGCCAGGATGAGCGGCATGGTGCCCAGCTTGTTCACGGCCGGGATCAGCGAGGACGAGGCGCAGGCGCGGGCCACCTCCTCGATCACGATGGCCGTGGCCAGCGCGTCCGCGCCGGCGCCGCCGTACTCGACGGGGATGTGCGGGGCGTGGAAGTCGGCGGCCCGCAGCGCGTCGTAGGACGCCTTCGGGAACTCACCGGTCTCATCCGCCTCAGCGGCGTGCGGAGCGACCTTCGCCGCACAGACCTCCCGGACCGCCTCCCGGATGGCGTCGTGCTCCTCCGGCAACCGGTACACGTCGAACGACTGTTCTGCGGGCATGTCGGCCCTCCCCTTTCACCGCTATCATGCGCAGTCTGTGGCGCCCGGAGGCTGCCGACTGCCGCAGACTGAAGGATAGCCACCAGGGTTCGGCCGGACCTTACCGGCGGGTAGGCTCGCGCACGAGCGGGGGCGACAGGCCACAACTACCCTCACACACGACGACAGAGTTCCCTCGGTGCCGGCCCTGGCGCCCCAGCCGAACGCGACGCAAGGAAGCGCCGCCAGTGCGAGCGGAGAAGACAGGCGTGACGATCCCGTACCCGAACACCCAGCCGATGCCAGCCATCGCCGCGGTGACGCCGCCCTCGGGCGCGGCCCGACCCCGGGTGACCTTCCTGGGCACCGGCTACCTCGGCGCGACGTACGCCATCTGCTACGCCGAGCTCGGCTACGAGGTGCTCGGCTTCGACGTGGACGCGGACAAGATCGCGAAGCTGAACGCCGGCGAGGTGCCGATCCACGAGCCCGGCCTGGACGAGCTGCTCCGGCGCAACCTGGCCGCCGGCCGGCTCCGGTTCAGCACCGACATCCAGGAGACCGCCGACTTCGGCGACGTGCACTTCATCTGCGTCGGCACCCCGCAGCGGGCCGACGGGATGGGCGCCGACCTGTCGTACGTCGAGGCGTCGGTGACCAGCCTCGCCCAGCACCTGAGCCGCAAGGCGCTGATCGTCGGCAAGTCCACCGTGCCGGTCGGCACCGCCGAGTGGGTGGAGCAGCTCGTCGGCAAGCACACCCCCGCCGACCTGGGCGTCGAGGTGGCCTGGAGCCCCGAGTTCCTCCAGGAGGGCTTCGCCGTCGACGACGTGCTGCGCCCGAACCGGATCGTGGTCGGGGTCAAGAGCGAGTGGGCCAACGGCATGCTCTACGCCGCCCACAAGGGCGTCTTCGACCTGGCCGCCACCGAGGACCGCGAGGTGCCGCTGGTGGTCACCGACTTCGCCACCGCGGAGCTGGTCAAGGTCGCCGCGAACGCCTTCCTGGCCACCAAGATCTCCTTCATCAACGCGATGGCCGAGGTCTGCGAGGCCGCCGGCGGCGACGTCACCCAGCTCGCCCGCTCGATCGGGTACGACCCCCGGATCGGCAACCGCTTCCTCCAGGCCGGCCTCGGCTTCGGCGGCGCCTGCCTGCCCAAGGACATCCGGGCCTTCCAGGCCCGCGCCCAGGAACTCGGCGCCGGCGAGGCGCTGCGCTTCCTGCACGAGGTGGACCTGATCAACCTGCGCCGGCGCACCCGGGTGGTCCAGCTCGCCGCCGACCTGCTCGGCCGCCGCTCCGGCCCGGCCGGCCCCGACCTCTCCGGCACCCGGATCGCCGTGCTCGGCGCCACCTTCAAGCCGAACACCGACGACGTCCGGGACGCCCCGGCCCTCGCCGTCGCGGCGCTGCTCGGCAAGGCCGGCGCCGACGTGCACGTGTTCGACCCGCAGGGCGTGGAGAACGCCCGCCGGGCGGTACCCGAGCTGACCTACGAGGCCACCATGAACGACGCCGTCCGCGGCGCCGACCTGGTCTGCGTCCTCACCGAGTGGGCCGAGTTCCGCAACGCCGACCCGGTCGCCCTGGGTGAGCTCGCCAACGGCCGCAAGGTGGTCGACGGCCGCAACTGCCTGGACTCCACACTGTGGACGCAGGCCGGGTGGGAGTACCGCGGCATGGGTCGCCCCTGACCCCGTGAACCACTGGCCGGCCGGCCGGGGACCCGATCCCCGGCCGGCCGGCCCTTTTTGTTGTCCGGAACGCGCCGGCAACAGTCGAAATCCCGGCCCGGTCAAGGCATGCTGCGACTGGGAGGTCCACCGCGCGGGGGCCGACCGGACGGGAGAGTGTCGTGCAGAGCTTCAGGTGCGCCTCGTGCGGGCGGGAGATCAAGCCCGCCGTCGTCTGCCCGCACTGCGGCGCGGACCAGCCACAGTGGGCCGAGCACCTGGCCGAGATCGAGCGCTCGATCGCCGAGATGAAGGCCCGCGACGCCGAGATCGCCCGCGAGCAGCGGCAGATCGCCGCCAAGATGCAGGCCGCCCTCTTCCAGCGGGACATCCTGGCGCACGCCGGTGAGGAACGGATCAAGCAGGCCACCCGGCCCCGCCGCGTGCTGCGCCGCCGGCCCGGCCGCCGCCCCCCGACCGCGACCACCGGCGCGCCGCCCCGGGTGCCCCGCCAGGGCACCGGGCCGACCGCCCCGGAGGACCCGCCCCCGCCGCCGCCCCGCAGCCGCCCACAGTGGCTCGACGTGGACGACCCGGAGCACCCGCCGGAGGCGTCCTCGCGGGAGGTGCAGAACATCCCCCTCGGGCTCGGCGCGCTGCTGCTCGGCGTCGCGGCTGTGGTCTTCGCCGCGGTCGCCACCAGCTCGATGGACGCGCTGGCCCGGCTCGGTGTGCTGCTGGTCGCCACGGTGCTGATGCTGCTCGCCCCGCCGGTGCTGGCCCGGCGCGGGCTCACCTCGACCGCCGAGACGATCGCCGCGGTGGGCCTGCTGCTGGTGCCGCTGGCCGGGTACGCGCTCTGGGCCGTCGACCGGATCGGCGGCGGCACCTCCGGCGCCGCCTTCTCCGGGTCGATCTTCCTGGTCACCACAACGGTCGCCTTCGGGTACGCGTACTGGACCGGCCTGCGGGCGCCCCGCTTCGCCACCGTGCTGGCCGCCCAGCCGGTGCTGCCGCTGCTGGCGTACGAGCGGATCACCGGCCCGGCCGGCTGGGCGCTGGTGCTCACCGTGGTGGCCGTGGTCGACCTCGCGCTGGCCCGCTCGGCCGTGGTGGTCGAACGCCCGGTGCGGCGGGACCTGCCGACCCCGCCCCCCGAGCCCGCCCCGCCCCGGCAGCGCGCCGCGGACGACCGGCCCGAGTCGGACCCGGAGGAGTCCGCCGAGGTGCTCGGCGGGGAGCCGCCCCCCGGCGCGGAGCCGGTCCCGCCCGCGCGTCCGGTGCCGTGGCTGCGCGAGCTGACCTGGCTGCTGCACGGAGCGGCGGTCGCCGTCGCCCTGGCGTACGCGGTCACCGCCCTGCTGCGCGCCACCACCGTGCCGGCGTCCGCCGCGGCGGGCGCCGTGCTGCTGCTCGCCGCGCTGGTCGGGCTGGCCGGGACGCTGGTGCTGCGCCGGCCGCCGCTGCCCGACGTGGGCGCCGGCATCGTCACCCTCGCGGTGATCGGCGCGCTGGGCCGGGTCGCCTCGGTCGCCTTCCCCGGCCGGTCGCTGCTGCTCATCGCCGCGGTCATCGCGCTCACGGGGTTCGCGGTCCGGGGCGTACCGGAGGCGGCCCGGCGGGGGCCGCAGCTCGCCTCGGCGGTCGCGCTCACGGTCAGCGGCCTGGTGGTGGCCGGCGGCGCGCTGCGCGCCGGGCTGGCCCCGGTCCGCGCCGCGCTGCCCGCCTGGTCGGCGGACCTGAGCGGGTGGCACGCCGAACTGGCGGCGGCGGTCGGCCCGACCGGCTGGCAGCTCGCCGCCAGCGCGCTGCTGCTCACCGTCGCCGCGGTGGTCGCCCTGCCCCCGGACATCCGGCGGGAGTTCGCGGTCGTCGGGGCGGCGCTGACCGCGCTCGCCGTGCCGGCCTCGCTCGGGCTGGGCTGGGCGACCGCCTGCTGGCCGATGCTGCTGACCGCGGTGGCCATCGGCGTGCTCGGGCTCACCGCCGGCACCGAGCGCGCCGCGGTGGCCCACTCGGTGACCGCCGCCGGGCTGGGGCTCATCGGGGCCGGCGCCGCGCTGGCCCGGCCCGCGCTCACCGCCGCCGCGCTGACCCTGCTGTTCCTGGCCGGCGCGCTGGTCTCCCTGGCGCCCCGGGTCCGGATCGCCGCGGCCGCCGCGGACACCGTCTGCGCCTGGGCGGCCGGCGGGGCCGCGTTCGCGTTCCCCGGCGCGGTGGCCGCGTTCGTCGCCGCCACGGTGCCGACCGCGCCGACCCTGAGCCCGGCGAACCTCCGCGAGGTCACCGTCCCGATCCTCGCGGCGAGCTTCCTCGGCGTCTGCGTCACGCTCGGCTACGCCGCCCTCGTCCAGGTCGCGCAGCGGCACCTCAGCATGCCGCACGCGCTCGGCACCGTGCTGGGTGCGGTGGCGGTCGCGGCGGCCGGCTTCGGGGCGCCCGGCGCCACCAGCGCCGACGCCTGGGTGGGCGGGCTGCTGCTGGTGGCTGCCGCGCTGCTCGCGCTGGCCCCCCGGATCGACGCCGGCCGTCGCGCCGACCTGACCCTCGACGGTTCCGACCTGGCCCTCGCCGCCACCACGGTGGCACTCATCGCCACCCTGGCCCGGATCGCCGCCGTGCTGGCCCCCGGCGGCCAGCTCGTGGTGGCCGCCGCGCTGGTGACCGTGGTCGCCGTCGCCGCCCGGGCGATGCCCGAGGAGTGGCGGCGCGGGCCGGTCCTCGGCATCGCCGTCGGCGGCACGCTGATCGGCCTCATCGCGGCCTGGAGCGCGCTGCGCGGCGGGGTCGGCGTGCTGGCCACGCCCGGCCCGATCTGGGCCGGCGACCTGAGCGGCTGGCCGGCCGCGCCGACCGGCGGGTCGACCTGGCAGGCGCCGGTCGCGCTGGCGCTGCTGGCCGTGGCCGCCGGCATCCTGCTGCCGCCGCCCTGGAAGTACGACGTCTCCGGCGCGGCGGCCGTGCTCGCCACCATCGGCGCGCCGGCCGCGTTCGACCTGCCCTGGTGGTCCCCGGTGCTGGTGGGCGCCATGGTCGCCACCGTCTTCGGGATGGCGGCGGTGGCCGCGACCGACCCGCGGGCCGCCCTGTCCCGGGCCACGGTGGCCGGGGTGGTCGCCCTGCACGCCGCCGGCGCCGGGCTGGTCCGCCCGTGGACCACCGCGCTGGCGCTGGGCAGCATCGCGCTCATCGGGGTGACGGTGGCCGCCCTGGCCCGGGCGCTCGCGCCGGCGCTGGTGGAGGACGTCCGCACCGAGGGGATGCCGGCGCACCTCGTGCAGGTCGGCGGCGCGGCGGCCGGCGCCGCCCTGCTCGCCCTGCCCGGGGCGGTGGCCGCCCTGGCCGCCGAATTCGGGCGCCCCCCGCAGGTGGTGCTCACCGCCGCGCTGGCCGCGTCCAGCATCGGCCTGGCCGCCGTGGCGGTGGTCCGCCGGCAGGTGCCGCAGTACCTCCCGTACGCGAGCGTGGCCGTCGTGGGCGGTGCGACGGTCAGCGCGGCCGCCGCCGTGATCACCCACCTCCCCGCCGGGGTGTACGCCGCCGCGGCGGCGCTGCTCGGCGTGCTCGCCGAGCTGGTCCGGGCCGCCACCGTCCCACCAGCCGGCTCGGCCCAACCCGTCCGCCGCTGGTCGGTGCTGCTCAACGGGGCGCTGCGCCGGGCGCCGGACGACCCCACCGAGCTGCGCTGGCGGGTCAGCCCGGCGGCCGGGGCGCTCGCCGCGGCGGCGCTGCCCACCGCCCTGGCCCTGGCCACCCTGGCGCCGGCGCTGGTGGTGGCGCTGGTCGAGCCGCTCCAGGTGCTGTCCCGGGTCTGGCAGGGACCGCCACCGGAACTGCTCACCCCGCCGCCCGAGGCGGTGGATCCCACGCACGTGCTCACCGCGCTGCTGCTCACCGCGACGGCGGCGCTCGCCGCCACGGGGTTCAGCGGCGGCCGGCGGTCCCGGGCCGTGCCGGTGATCCTGCCGGGCGCGGCGGTCACGCTGCTGATCACCCCGGTGGCGCTCGGCCGGGGCTGGCCGGTGACCGCGCTGGCCGGGCTCACCGTCTTCACCGTCTCGATGCTGGGCCTGGCGCTCACACCGCCGCCGGCGCTGGCCGAGCCGGCCCGCTCGATCCGGGTGGCCCGGGTGCTGGTGTTCGCCATCGGGCTGGCCGCCGGCAACGCCGGGCTCGCCGGCAGCCTCGCCACCCGGGAGCTGACCCTGTTCACGCTGGGCGGCGCGGTCGGCGTGGGCACGGTCGCCGCGCTCTTCGGCACCACCCAGCGGGCCCGCATCCTCGGCTGGCTCTTCGCCTCGCTGATGGCCCAGCTCTTCGTGCTCACCCTCGGCCTGGTGGCCGGGCTCGCCGCGGTCTGGTCCGCGTTCGGGGTGCTGGCGGTCGGCGCGGCGCTCCAGGTCTTCGCCGCCGCCCTCCCCCGGCTGCGCCGGCCCGAGGCGTACCGGGAGGCGGCCACCGTCGAGTGGAGCGGCCACGCGGCGGCGCTCATCGCGCTGGCCCTGGCGTACGACTCGCCCCGGCACATCGCCGCGCTGCTGGCCGCCTGGGGCGCCGTCCTCGGGGTGGCGGCCAGCCGCCCCGGCCGGCGGCCGGTGGAGCGGAACCTGCTGTTCTGGGCGGTGGTCATCTGCGAGATCAGCGCCTGGTGGATCCTCATGCGGGTGGCCGACGTGGCGCTGCCGGAGGCCTACACCCTGCCGTTCGCGGCGCTCGCCCTGCTGGTCGGGGTGCTGCAACTGCGCCACCGGCCCGACCTGTCGAGCTGGGTGGCGTACGGGCCGGCGCTGGTCGCCGCGTTCGTGCCGACGCTGGCGATCGTGCTGGCCACCGAGTCGAGCATGCTGCGGCAGGTGCTGCTACTGCTCGGTGCCGTCGCGGTGCTGATCTTCGGCTCGACGAGCCGGCAGCAGGCGCCGGTGATCGTGGGCGCCACGGTCACCGCGATCGCCGCGGTGCACGCGCTGTTCAGCCTCGGCCCGTGGCTGGTGCTCATCCCGGTCGGCTTCGTCCTGCTGGTGCTCGGCGCGAGCAACGAGCGCCGCCGCCGCGCCCAGGAACGGCTCCAGACGGCCCTCCGCGGGATGAGGTGAAACCGGTTCAGCGCAGTGAGGCGCGGAGGGCCTTCTCCTTCTCGGCGACCAGGTCCTCCAGGCTGGCCTGGTAGGCGGCCATCCGGTCGCGCAGCGCCGGGTCGGACGCGCCCAGGATGCGCACGGCGAGCAGCCCCGCGTTGCGGGCGTTGCCGATCGACACCGTGGCCACCGGCACGCCGGCCGGCATCTGCACGATGGAGAGCAGCGAGTCCATGCCGTCGAGGTGCTTCAGCGGCACCGGCACGCCGATCACCGGCAGCGGGGTGACCGAGGCGACCATGCCGGGCAGGTGCGCCGCGCCGCCCGCCCCCGCGATGATCACCTGGACGCCACGGCCGGCGGCCGCCCGGCCGTACTCGATCATCTTGACCGGGGTGCGGTGCGCCGACACCACGCCGACCTCGTAGGACACGCCGAACTCGTCGAGCGCCTCGGCGGCGGCCCGCATGGTCGGCCAGTCCGAGTCGCTGCCCATGATCAGCCCGACGGTGCTCATTCGCGTCCTTCCCGCAGCCAGCGAACCGCACGTGCGGCCCGGGCCCGTACGTCGTCCAGGTCGTGGCCCAGCACGGTGACGTGCCCGATCTTGCGGCCCGGGCGCACCTGCTTGCCGTAGAGGTGGACCTTGGCCCCGGGCTCCGCGGCGAAGAGGTGGTGCAGCCGCTCGTCGATCGACATGCCACCCGGCTCGCCGCCGAGCACGTTCGCCATCACCACGACCGGCGCGGTGAGCGAGGTGTCCCCCATCGGGTAGTCGAGCACGGCCCGCAGGTGCTGCTCGAACTGGGAGGTCCGGGCCCCCTCGATCGTCCAGTGCCCGGAGTTGTGCGGCCGCATGGCCAGCTCGTTCACCACCAGCCCGGTGGGCGTCTCGAACAGCTCCACCGCGAGCAGGCCGACCACGCCGAGCGCGGTGGCCAGGTCGATGGCGAGCTGCTGCGCGGCCACCGCCTGCTCCTCGGGCAGATCGGGCGCCGGGGCGAGCACCTCGACGCAGATGCCGTCCCGCTGCACCGTCTCCACCACCGGGTACGCGGCGACCTGCCCGAACGGCGAGCGGGCCACCTGCACGGCCAGCTCCCGGCGCAGCGCCACCCGCTCCTCGACGATCAGCGGGGTGCCCCCGGCCAGCAGGGTGGTGGCCAGCTCGGCGGCTGCGGTGGCGTCCTCCACCATCCAGACGCCCCGGCCGTCGTAGCCGCCGCGGGCGGCCTTGAGCACCACCGGCCAGCCGATCTCCGCGCCGAACGCCACCAGGTCGGCCGGGGCCTCCACGGGACGCCAGGCCGGGTTCGGCGCGCCCAGCTCACCGAGCCGCTCGCGCATCACCCGCTTGTCCTGGGCGTGCACCAGCGCCTCGGCCGGCGGGAAGAGCTTCACGCCCTCCTCGGCCAGGGCGCGGATGTGCGCGTTGGGCACGTGCTCGTGGTCGAAGGTGACCACGTCGCACCCCTTGGCGAAGGTGCGCAGGGCGGCGAGGTCGGTGTGGTCGCCGTACTGGACGTCGGCGGCGACCAGGGCGGCGCCGTCGTCCGGGGCGAGCGCGAGCACGCGCAGTGACTGGCCGAGGGCGATGGCGGCCTGGTGGGTCATCCGGGCGAGCTGGCCACCGCCCACCATGCCGACGACAGGCAGTCCGGTACGGGAATCCATAGCGCCGCCAGCCTATCGGGGCGGCGGCGGGCGGCGGTCCCGAGGGCCGGACCCGGGGCGAGGCGGGGAGGACCCGCGCGCGGCCGGGTTGACAGGATCGACGCATGACGACCCGCGATCTGCTCCGCGGCCTGCCGGTGCTGGCCCACGACATGCCGTCCTTCGACCCGACCGACGTGCCGGCGGAACCCACCGCCCTCTTCGCCGACTGGCTCGCCGGAGCGGTCGCCGCCGGGGTGGACGAGCCGCACGCCATGACGGTCGCGACGGTCGACGCCGACGGCGCGCCCGACCTGCGGGTACTGATCCTGAAGGACCTGGACGCGGAGGGCTGGCACTTCGCCACCACCGCCACCAGCGCCAAGGGGCAGCAGATCGCCGGCAACCCCCGCGTCGCGCTCGGCTTCCACTGGCGTGAGCAGGGCCGGCAGGTCCGGGTACGCGGCACCGCCCGGCCCGCCGACCCCGCCGTCTCCCGGCGGGACTTCCTGGCCCGGCCGGAGGGCTCCCGGATCGCGACCCTGGCCGGCCGGCAGAGCGCCGTCCTGGCCGACCGCGCCGAGCTGGACCGGGAACTGGCCGAGGTGCGCGCCCGGCTGGCCGCCGATCCCGGTCTGGTCGCCGAGGGGCACACGGTCTACTCCGTGACCCCGGCGAGCGTCGAGTTCTGGCAGGCCGACCGGGAGCGCCGGCACGTCCGGCTGCGGTACCGGCGGGGCGCCGACGGGTGGGGCCGCGAACTGCTCTGGCCGTGACCGTCAGCTCAGCTGGGCGACCAGGTCCTCGGCCGTGGTGACGGGGCGGTCGCAGACGAACCCCCGGCAGACGTACGCGGTGGGCCGACCGCGCAGCGCCGGCCGGTCGGCCAGCAGCGGCACGCCGGGCTGGTCGGTGCGGCCCGCCACCACCACGGCCCCGGGCGGGGCGTGCCGGAGTGCGGCGGCCACGAGCGGGTCGCCCACCGGGTCGTCGGTCACCACCGCGATCTCGTACGGCCCGGAGAGCAGCGCCTCGCCGACCGTTGCCGAGTAGCCGGTGAACCGGGCGTGCCGCCCGACGATCGGCGCGACCGTCGCCAGGGCCGCCTCGGCCGCCTCCCGGTAGCGGGTCTGCCCCGTCAGCGCCGCGTACGCGACGAGCGCCGCGACCATCGCCGAGCGGCCGGCCGGGGTGGCGTTGTCGGTCGGGTCGGCCGGCCGGGTGACCAGGCGCTCGGCGTCGTCGGCGGTGTCGTAGAAGCCGCCGTCCGGCGCGGCGAACCGGGCCAGCGCCACATCGAGGAGCTGACCGGCCAGGGTGAGCCAGCGCCCCTCGCCGGTGAGCTGGTGCAGCGCGCAGAACGCCTCGGCCACGCAGCCGTAGTCCTCCAGCACGCCGGCCGGCTCGCCGACGGCCTTGTCCCGGGAGACCCGGCGCAGCCGGCCGTCCACCACGTGCACGGCCGCCAGGTGCTCGGCGGCGTCCCGCATCGCGCCGTCGGCCACGATGGTGACGCCCTCCATGAGGTTGGCGTCCTCGTCGTCGGGGGACGCGTAGAGCGCCGCGACCTGCTGGAACTCGGCGATCGCGGTGATCGCGAGCCCGTTCCAGGCGGCCACCACCTTGTCGTCCCGGGCCGGCTGGGGGCGGGTGTCCCGGGCGGCGAGCAGCCGCCCCACCACCTCCTGCCAGCGGGCCCGGACCTCGGGGTCGGCGTCGTCCACGTCGCGGGCCAGCCGGAGCACGCTCGTGCCGCCCTCGAAGTTCCCCTGCTCGGTCACGCCGAACAGGTCGGCGGCGAACCGGCCGTCCTCCTCGCCCAGCACCTCGACGAGCTGGGCCGGGGTCCAGACGTAGGTGAGCCCCTCGACCCCCTGGGTGTCGGCGTCCAGCGCCGAGGCGAAACCCTCGCCGGCCCGGTGCAGCTCGTCGGCGAGGAACCGGGCCGTGTCGCGGGCCACCCGCCGGGCCAGCCGATCCCCGGTGAGCCGCCAGAGCTGGGTGTAGACCCGCAGCAGCAGGGCGTTGTCGTAGAGCATCTTCTCGAAGTGCGGCACCGTCCAGTGCCCGTCCACCGAGTAGCGGGCGAAGCCGCCGGCGAGCTGGTCGTGCAGGCCACCACGGGCCATCGCCTCGCAGGTGTGCCGGACGATCTCCAGGCTCCGGGTCGAGCCGGTGCGTTGGTGGTGCCGGAGCAGGAAGAGCAGGTTCATGTGCGGCGGGAACTTCGGCGCGCCGCCGAAGCCGCCATTCGTCTCGTCGTACTCCGTGGCGAGCTGGTCGGCGGCGGCGTCCAGCAGCTCGGCGGTGAGCGGGGCGGTCAGGCCGCCCACGGCCTGGGCGCCACCGATCGCCTCGACCACGGCGGCGCCCTGCCGGAGCACCGCCTCCCGCTGGTCCCGCCAGGCGGTGGCGACCGAGCCGAGCAGCCGGATGAAGTTCGCCCGCGGGAAGTAGGTGCCGCAGAAGAACGGGGTGCCGTCCGGGGTGGCGAACACCGTCATCGGCCAGCCGCCCTGCCCGGTCATGGCCTGGGTGGCGGTCATGTAGACGGCGTCGACGTCGGGCCGCTCCTCCCGGTCCACCTTGACGCAGACGAAGTCGTCGTTCATGAGCTGGGCGACGCCCTCGTTCTCGAACGACTCGTGCGCCATCACGTGGCACCAGTGGCAGGCCGCGTAGCCGACCGAGATCAGCACCGGCACGTCACGCCGCTTCGCCTCCGCGAACGCCTCGTCGCACCAGGGCCACCAGTCGACCGGGTTGTCCGCGTGCTGAAGCAGATAGGGCGAGGTGGCGTCGGCGAGTCGGTTCACCTGACGACCATATCGAGCGCGCGGCGACCGCGCGGCGCGAGCGGGACGGACGGGCCCGGGACACCTCCCCGGCCCGGCCGGTCCGTCAGCGGGCGAGGGTGATCGTCGAGGTGTCGGTCACGGTGAACTCGCGCCAGCCGACCGTGACGGACCGAGGGACACGATCCGTCCTTCCGATATTCATCTTTGTTGATTTGAATCAGCGCATGCCCGGCGCCGCCGGGCCGTCCGAAGGAGACGGTTCATGCGCAGACTCCCCGCCCTGCTCGCCCTCGCCGCCCTCGCCGGATCCGTGCTGGCTCCCGGCACCGCGTCCGCCACGGTCCCGGCGGACACCCGCTTCTCCGCCACCACTGCCGTCGGGATCCACAACGCGTACGAGCGCGGCACCTACCCCTACCTGGCCCAGGCGCTCGACGCCCGGCCCGGGCTGATCGAGCTGGACGTCTGGCCGGACGTGCTGACCCGGCAGTGGCGGGTCAGCCACTCCAACCCGCTCGGCAACGACAACAACTGCGTGGCCGCCACGAGCGCCGCCCAGCTCTACACCGGCACCCGGAACCGGAACCTGGAGCACTGCCTGGACGACATCCGGCTCTGGCTGGGCGCGCACCCCGACGCCGGCCCGCTCGTGCTCAAGCTGGAGCTGAAGACGGGCTTCAGCGGCCGTACCGGGCAGGGGCCTGCCCAGCTCGACGCGGTGCTGGCCGCCCGGCTCGGCGACCGGGTGTTCCGCCCGGCCGACCTGCTCGGCGGTCACGCCGGCCTGGACGCCGCGGCGCGCGCCGACGCCTGGCCGAGCCGGGCCCAGCTCGCCGGCCGGGTGATCGTCGAGCTGATCCCCGGCACCGTCGAGGAGGGCAACCCGACCGACACCCTCTGGACCGACGTGGAGTACGCCCGCCACCTGGCCGGCCTCGCGGCGGCCGGCACGCTCGGCACGGCCCGTGCCTTCCCGGCCGTGCACCGGGCGCAGGCCGGTGACCCGCGCACCCGGTACGCCGACGCGAGCCTGCGGCCCTGGTTCGTGCTCTTCGACGGCGACGCCACCGCGTACGTCACCGGCGGCATCGACACGGCCTGGTACGACGTCAACCACTACCTGCTGGTGATGACCGACGCGCAGAACGTCCCGCCGACGGTCGGCGCGGGCGACGCCGGCGCGGCGGCGGCCCGGGTGGCCGAGCTGGCCCGGAAGCACGCCAGCATCGCCTCCGCCGACTGGGCGACCCTGCCCACCGTGCTGGACGACGTGCTGCCCCGCGGCTGAGCCGGCGACCGGCCGGTCCGCGTCGCCGGGGCGATGGGCCCCGGCGGCGCGCGACCGTCAGGAGGCGCCGTCGGCGCGGAGCGGGAGGACGTTGCCGCGCGCGGTGTCCAGCAGCGACCCGAGCACCGCCCCGATCTTGTCCGCCGGCATCGGCTTGAAGAAGTGGTAGCCCTGGGCGGCGGTGCAGCCCAGCTCGGCCAGGGCGATCCGCTGCTCGGCGGTCTCCACGCCCTCGGCCACCACCCGCAGCCCGAGCTCGTGCGCGAGCCCGACGGTGGTCCGCACGATCGCGGCGGCCTCCGGCGAGTCGGCCATCCGGATCACGAAGGAACGGTCCACCTTCAACTCGTCCACCGCGATCCGGGTCAGGAAGGTCAGCGAGGAGAACCCGGTGCCGAAGTCGTCGACCGCGAGCTGCACACCCATCGCGCGGAGGGTGGCCAGCACCTCGTCGATGACCTCCAGCTCGCTCATCACCACCGTCTCGGTGATCTCCAGCACCAGCCGGTGGGGCGGGACCTGGTGCCGGCGCAGCGCCTCACCGATCTCGGCCGGCAGCCGCGGGTCGAGCAGGCTGCGCGCCGACAGGTTCACCGAGATCGGGATGTCCAGCCCCTCGCGCGCCCAGTCGGCCGCGACCGCGAGGGCCTTGTCCAGCACGTAGCGGGTGAAGCTGCCGAGCTGCTCGCTGTTCTCCACCGGGCGGATGAAGTCCGCGGGGCCGAGCCAGCCCCGGCGCGGGTGCCGCCAGCGGATCAGCGCCTCCACCCCGGTCGGGGCGCCGGTGGCCAGGTCCACCGCCGGCTGCAACGCCAGCACGAGCTGGTCGTCGGCCTCCAGGGCCTCCCGCAGCTCCGCGAGCAGCGCCAGGTGGTCGGTGCTCGCCGCGTCGCGCGAGCTGTCGTACGCGGCGACGCTGCCGCCGCCCTCCTTCGCCTGGTACATGGCGATGTCGGCCCGGCGCAGCAGCTCGGTCAGGTCGGCGGTGCCCGCGTCGGCGACCACCACACCGACCGCCACCTCGACCGACATGCGCACCCCGGCCACCTCGGTCGGCGCGGCCAGCCGCTCGGCGATCTCCCGGGCCTGCCGCAGCGCGTACGCCAGCGGGGCGGTCCGGTCGTCGACCACCGGGACCGTGGTGAGCAGCAGGGCGAACTCGTCGCCGCCGAGCCGCCCGAGCAGGTCGCCCGGACGGGTCATGGTGGCCAGCCGGTTCGCGGCCAGCCGCAGCAGCTGGTCGCCGGCCGCGTGCCCCAGCGTGTCGTTGACCTCTTTGAACTGGTTGATGTCGAGCAGCAGCAGCGCCACCGGGTGGTCGTGGGCGCGCTGCCGCAACGCCTGGTCGCCCTTGGCCAGCAGGGCGGCCCGGTTGAGCAGCCCGGTGAGCTGGTCGTGCACCGCCTCGTACGACGAGCGGGCGGTGACCAGCCGCAGCTCGCGGTGGGTCGCGGCGTCGTGCAGGGCGGCGGCCAGCGCGTCGCCGAACGCCGCGACACCGTCCCGTTCCCGGGCCGTGGGCGGGGCGGAGCGGGGGAACCGGACCCGCAGCTGACCGACCTCGGCGCTGCCCACGGCGAGCCGCCGGACCAGCTCGTGCTCGCCGGACCCGGTGGCCGACGGGGGCTCGACCTCGCGGTCGCGCACCTGGGCGCCGGTGTCCGCCCGGTAGCGGCGCCAGCGGCCGTCGCCCCGGGCCACGTCCACCTCGACCAGCTCGGCGCCGAACAGGGTGAGCGCCCCGGTCACGGCGGCGGTCGCCACGCCCCGCTCGTCGAGCTGGTTGAGCGCGGCGGTGGCCTCGGCGAACGCCCGCCAGGTCCGCCGCTCCTGGTCGGCCCGGAGTCGGTGCCGGTAGGTCTGCTGGAGCAGCCAGAGCGGCGGCGGCAGGAGCAGCAGCCAGCGCGGGTCGAGCTCCAGCAGGGTGACCACCACGAGGCCGACCGCCACGTTGCCGACGAACATGAGCAGCTTGCCGCGGAGCGCGGCGAGCAGCGGCGGGCCGATGGGGATGCCGTGCAGCAGGGCGAGGCCGGCGCCGCCCAGCCAGGCGGTGGTGAGCAGGTAGGCCACCGCGCCGGCGGTCAGCGCGAGGGCCAGCTCCGGGGTGGGCGCGGCGAGCAGCGGCCGGCCGAGCCCGCTGGCGACCGCCGCGGCGAGCGCGGTGGCGGCGCTCAGCGAACCGGCGATCCGGACCAGCTCCAGCGCGGGCCGGCGGTCGGTGACCAGGGACATGGCGGTCCACGCGGCCCCGGCGCCGAGCAGGGCCGCGGCCGGCAGCCAACCGGCCGGTACGAGGTAGAGGCAGACGACGAGGGCCGCCTCGCCCCACGTGATGCTGACCATGCCCGAGGCGGTACGGAAGCGCAGCCGGGCGAGCTGCGCCACGGCGAACGCCACGACGGCGACGCCGAACCGGACGAATCCGGGCAGCGGGTCGTCCGGCGGCAGGTGCGCGGGGACGGTGAGGCCGACCACGGCGGCCGCCAGGGCGGTGACCGCGACAGCGGCGGTCAGCAGCAGGACGCCGACCGGCGTGCCGCGCGAGCCCGGCCCGTCAGGGGGTTGGCCGGCCCGGCCGGAGGTCACGGGCCCACCCCGTCGGACGGCGGCCCGAGGGCACGGTCGGGGGCCGTTGCTGCCATCGACATCGGCGCCCCCCTTCCGCGCACGGCTCGGGGCCTTTTCAGTCCCCCCGGCGGAAGGCTAAGCCAAAGCCGGTGGCCGCAACAGGGGTGGACGACCGGCTTCGGCGTGATTCACGCGCTGTTCAGCCGTTCCGGCGCTGCTGGGAGCCGTTGGGCGCGTTCGTCGGGGATTCCTGCGCGGCGGTCCCGTCTGTCGGATCGGCGACTGTCTCGTCGGCCCGACCCGGCTCGGCCGGCCCGGCCTGCTGGGGGAACCGGTCGGGCAGCCGGCGCAGCCGGGCGTTCATGTTCCGGATCAACAGGACGGTGGCGGTGGCCAGCAGCACGATGAGGAAGAGGCCCATCGGGCCGGCCAGACCACCCGTGCGGGTGTCACCGAAGTTGTTCTCCGCGAGCACCTGGGCGGTGGTCAGCATGGTGTTCCTCCGATGTGCGGCTGACGACCAGCGTAGCCCGCCGGGAAGTCAGCGGGCATGGCACGTCTCGCGCACCCCGGCGAAGAGGTCGGACTCGGGCAGCGGGCTGTCCACCATCGAGCGGGCGAGCTGGAAGTCCTCGGTGGGCCAGGCGCGCTGCTGCAGGTCCATGGGCACCTGGAACCAGAAGCCGTCCGGGTCGATCTGGGTGGCGTGGGCGCGCAGCGCGTCGTCGCGGACCGGGAAGTATTCGGCGCACTCGACCCGGGTGGTGATCCGCTCGCCCTTGTCGGGACGGTCCTCCCAGCGCTTCATCCACTCTCCGTACGGCGACTCCAGGCCGGCGGCGAGCATCGCCTCGTGCAGCGCCATGATCTTGGCCCGCGAGAAGCCCACGTCGTAGTAGAGCTTGAGCGGCTGCCACGGCTCACCCAGCTCGGGGTGGTGGTCCGGGTCGCCGGCGGCCTCGAAGGCGGCCACGGTCACCTTGTGGGTCATGATGTGGTCGGGGTGCGGGTAGCCGCCCTCCTCGTCGTACGTGGTGACGACGTGCGGGCGGAACTGGCGCATGAGCCGCACCAGCGGGGCGGCCGCGACGTCGACCTCCTCCAGGGCGAAGCAGCCGTCCGGCAGCGGCGGCAGCGGGTCACCCTCGGGCAGGCCGGAGTCGACGAAGCCGAGCCACGCCTGCTCGATGCCGAGGATGGCGCGGGCCGCGTCCATCTCCGCACGGCGGATGTCGCCGATGTTGGCCCACACGTCGGGCCGGTCCATCTTGGGGTTGAGCACGCTGCCCCGCTCGCCACCGGTGCAGGTGACGACCAGGACATCCACCCCCTCGGCGACGTATTTCGCCATGGTGGCGGCGCCCTTGCTCGACTCGTCGTCGGGATGGGCGTGCACCGCCATGAGCCGCAGCTGCTCTGCCACCTTCGGTGCTCCTCGTCTGTGCCCGCCGGGCTCGGCCCACCCGGGCCCGCCCGGCTGACCTGCCGGAATCTCCCCCCGCGCCCGCGAAAGCCCCCGTGCTGGCCGGTCGGCGGCGGGGCCGACCTGCCATCCTTGGCTCAGCGCCGGGCTGGGAAGATGGACTCTGCCATTCTTGCCGATGCCGCCGACAACAACGCCAGGAGATACCCGCCGGTGAGCGAGACGCACGCCACAATCGCATCGGGTGCACCGGTCTTCCCGCCCGGCCGCTACGGCCGCCGCCGGGAGCCGGGGCGCCGCCGTCCCCTGCTGCTCGTGCTGGTGGCGGCCCTCCTGCTGGCACTCCTCGGGCTGGTCGCCGCCCGGCTCTACAACCAGTACGGCGACCCCGACTACCGCGCCGAGGTGATCACCTACACCGGGATCACCGACTCCCGGGTGGTGGTCGAGTTCCGGGTCACCGTCCCCGCGGGCGGCTCGGCGACCTGCCTGCTGCGGGCGCGCTCCCACGACGGCGCCGAGGTGGGCCACGTCGAGGCCACCGTGACCGCCCCGCCGGGCGAACGGCACGTCCGGACCCGGCAGGAGGTGCCGACCATGGCCCGTCCCTTCATCGGCGAGGTGCTGCGCTGTCGACCGGCCGGCTGAGCCGGGAACCGGCGAGCCGCCGGCACACGTACCCCGGGTCCGAACGCCGGCACCCGGGGTGATCGGCGACACCCTGACGTGTCCGGCACTGGTAACTTGGTAGTTCACCTGTCAGCCAGTCCGCACCAACGAGGAGATCGCCTGTGTCCACCAATGACAACGAGGCGCCCGCCACCTGGCTGTCCCAGGACGCGTACGACCGCCTGCAGGCCGAGCTCGACGAGCACATCGCCAACCGGCCGGTGATCGCCGCCGAGATCAACGCCCGGCGCGAGGAGGGCGACCTGCGGGAGAACGGCGGCTACCACGCCGCCCGCGAGGAGCAGGGCAAGGCCGAGGGCCGCATCCTCTACCTGAAGGAGCTGCTCCGCACGGCCAAGGTCGGCGAGGCCCCGACCGCCGACACGGTGTCGCCCGGCATGGTCGTGACGATCTACTTCGACGACGACGCCGACGACACGGAGACCTTCCTGCTCGGCTCCCGTGAGATCGCCTCCACGACCGACCTCACCGTCTACAGCCCCGAGTCCGCGCTCGGCAAGGCGATCCTGGGCGGCAAGGCGGGCCAGACCTGCACTTACACGGCCCCGAGCGGGGCCGACATCAAGGTGACGGTCGTCAAGTTCGAGCCGTTCTCCGGCTAGCCGCCAACCGGACCCGCGCCGGATGGCTCGGGTCCGACCCGACCGAGGCTGACAGGCTCCTCGGACCCGAGCCACACCCCGACCGCCCCGACCGGCATCGTCCGGCCGGGGCGGTCGCGTCCGTGGGCTCAGCCCTCGCCGGCGAAGACCACCTGGTAGCCGCTCGCCCGCAGGGCGCTGATGAGGGTGTCCGAGTGCTCCACGCCGCGGGTCTCCACCGAGAGCCCGACCTCCACCTCGCCGAGCCGCAGGTGCGGGTTGGCCCGCTGGTGCACCACGTCCACCACGTTGGCCCGGTGCTCGGCGATCTCGCTGAGCAGCGAGGCGAGCTGACCCGGCCGGTCCGTGCAGCGGACGGTGATCCGCAGGTAGCGGCCGGCCGCGGCCAGCCCGTGCTCGATCACCCGCAGCATCAGCAGCGGGTCGATGTTGCCGCCGGAGAGCACCGCCACCACCGGCGCCTGCACCTCCACCGCACCGGCCAGCAGCGCGGCCACGCCGACCGCGCCGGCCGGCTCCACCACCTGCTTGCCGCGTTCCAGCAGCATCAGCAGCGCCCGGGAGATGTCCTCCTCGGAGACCGTGACGATCTCGTCGACCAGCTTGCGGACGTGGGTGAAGGTCAGCTCGCCCGGGCGGCCGACCGCGATCCCGTCGGCGATCGTCGAGAAGAACGGCAGCCGGACCGGCTCGCCGGCCTTGAGCGAGGGCGGGAAGGCGGCGGCGCTGGCCGCCTGCACCCCGATCACACGTACGTCGGGGCGCAGCGCCTTGGCCACCACCGCGAGGCCGGAGATCAGGCCGCCGCCGCCCACCCCGGTCACGATGGTCTTCACGTCCGGGCACTGTTCGAGGATCTCCAGGGCCACCGTGCCCTGGCCAGCGATGACGTCCCGGTGGTCGAACGGGTGGATGAACACCGCCCCGGTCCGCTCGGCGAAGGTCTGCGCCGCGACCAGCGACTCGTCCACCGTGTTGCCGACCAGCTCGACCTGGGCCCCGTACCCCTTGGTGGCGGCCACCTTCGGCAGCGGCGCGTTCACCGGCATGAAGACCGTGGCGTGTGCCCCGACCAGGCCGGCGGCGAGCGCCACCCCCTGGGCGTGGTTGCCGGCGCTCGCCGCGACCACGCCGCGCTCCCGCTCCTGCGCCGACAGCCGGGAGATCCGCACGTACGCGCCGCGCACCTTGTACGACCCGGCGCGCTGCACGTTCTCGCACTTCAACCAGGCCGGCCCGCCGAGCGCGGCGCTGAGCGGCCGGGACGGCTCCAGCGGGGTGGTGCGGGTGACGCCGGCGAGCAGTTCCCGCGCGGCCTGTACGTCGGCGAGACCGACCAGTTCCGTCATGCCCCGATCGTGCCACCCGACACCGGCGGAACCTGCGGCGACGTCGCCGACGGATCCTCCACCACCTGGGGCGACACGCCGGTGACGGGCTGCACCGGGTACGCCGGGACCGCGCCGGCCGGCCAACCGGGGTGCCCGGGCTGCACGGGCCAGCCGGACTGCACGGGCCAGCCGGGGTGGCCGGGCCAGCCGGACCAGACGGGTGTGGCCTTGGCGATCCGGTCCTGTTGCGCGGCGGAGATCCGCCGGACCAGCACGACGAACGAGACCCCGGCAACCAGGCAGGCCAGCGCGGGGACGAGCCGCGGGCCGAGCGCCCGCTGATAGTGGTCGACGTACGCCGCGAACTGCGCCGGGCTTCGGGGCGTCTCGGCCAGGTCGGCATACCGGTCGTTGTCGAGCTTGTTGATCGCGGCGTCGGCGACGAGGAACAGCAGCCAGGCGGCCCACCAGAGCGCGACCAGCGGGGGCGTCCGACGGCGCCACAGGCTGTCCCGGGCCACGTTGGCCAGCACCCGCGCCGGGACGACGAGATTGGCGAGCGGAACCAGCCAACCGGCGATCGCCCAGGCCGGACCGAGGGACGGCAGTGCGCCCGGGAACGCGTCGAGGTTCTTCCGCACGCGCCAGGTCCAGATGATCACCAGCACCCCGGCGACCAGGAGGGCCACCAGGTACAGCAGCGCGAGCAGCCCCTCGGCGACCACCGCGCCGAGCAGCAGGTCGCCGTCGCGTTGCGCCGCGGCGGACCGCGCCATCCGCGTGCCGATCAGGGGGAACAGCGCGCCCGGCAGATAGAGCAGGGTGGCCGCACCGACCGCGGCCGCGGCGGCCGTACCGAACCCGCGCACCGGGTAGGTGGGTCGGCCGGGCAGCACCGCCGGCAGGCCGAGGGGCGTGGCGCAGCGCTGACACTCGTTGTACGCCGGGGATGTGGCGTCCCCGCAGGTCTGGCACTGCATCGCGACCGTCCGGAAGGTGTGCGCGTGGAGGGGTGCGCACACGCTAGACGATCATGCGCGGGCCGGCGACCCCGTCCCGACCCGGGGATAGCCGGGGGCGTGCCGCTGCCACGGCGCCTGCATCTCGAACTGGCCGGCGACGCCGAGCAGCAGCAGCTCCGAGCCGGGCGGGCCGACGAACTGCACGGCGACCGGCAGGCCGTCCGGGCGGCGGCCGACCGGCACCACGATCGCCGGCAACCCGGCGATGTTCCAGGGCGCGGCGTACGGGGCGTACCGGATGTTGGCGTTCATGTTCGCCAGCCAGGACCGGCCGGACCAGCCGGCGGCGGCCGGCGGCGGGCCGGCCAGCGCCGGGGTGAGCAGCAGGTCGACCGAGTGGTCGGCGAAGAAGTTCACCGACCGTTCGCGCCAGGCGGCCCGGTCGGCCTCGCGCACGTACCCCCGGCGCTGCGCCCACTCGCCGAGCGCGACGTGCCGGCGGCTGCGCCGCTGGAGGCCACGCCGCTCCACGCCCGCGGCCTGCACGTCGGCGGCGGCCGCGGCGAACCAGGTGGCGATGCCCTGGAGGCCGAGCCGGGTCGGGTAGACCGGGTCGGCGGGGACGGTGTCGTGACCGGCGGCGGCGAGCAGCCGGCCCGCGGCGGCGACCGCGTCCCGGTTCGGCGCGTCCGGTGCGACGCCGCGCACCGGCGAGCGCAGCGAGACGCCGACCCGCAGCCGCGGTGGCGGGACCAGCTTCTCCGGGCGCCGCCCGGCCAGCACCGAGAAGCCGACCACCGCGTCGGCCACCGTGCCGGTCAGCACGCCGTGCTCGGTGAGGCCGAACCAGTCGTCCGCGCCGAGCTGGCAGGGCACCACGCCCCGGCCGGGCTTGAGCCCGACCAGCCCGCAGCAGGCCGCCGGGATGCGGATCGAGCCGAGGCCGTCGTTGCCGTGCGCCATCGGCACCAGCCCGGCGGCCACCGCGGCGGCCGCGCCGCCGGAGGAACCGCCGGGGGTCCGCGCCGGGTCCCACGGGTTGCGGGTCACCCCGGTCTCGTCGTCGGTGAGGGCCCAGAGGCCCAGCTCCGGCATCCGGGTCACGCCGAGGATCACCGCGCCCGCGCCGCGCAGCCGGCGGACCACCTCGTGGTCGGCCTCCGCCACCGGGGTACGCACGGCGGCCGACCCGTTCCACGTGGGCAGGCCGGCGACCGGGGTGTTCTCCTTGACCGCGACCGGCACGCCGGCCAGGGGGAGGTTGGCCAGGTCCTCCTGCTCGTCGACCTTCTCCGCCTCGGTGATCGCCTCGCCGCCGCGTACCGCGCGGAACGCGGCAAGCTCGGCGTCGGCACGGGCGATGTGGTCGAGGTGGTCGGCCACGACCTGGGTGGCGGACACGTCACCCCGGCGTACGCCGCGGGCGATCTGCTTCGCGGTCGCCCCCACCCAGGTCGTCGGCATGATGTCCTGCACGGCCATCCTCCCCAGCCAGCGGTCAGCCCAGCGCCTGCTCCAGATCGGCGAGCAGGTCGTCGACCGTCTCGATGCCGACAGACAGTCGCACGAGATCGCCGGGAACTTCAAGCGGCGAGCCGGCAGCGCTCGCGTGTGTCATCCGTCCCGGGTGCTCGATCAGGGATTCGACCCCGCCGAGCGACTCGGCGAGCACGAAGAGCTTCGCCCGGTTGCAGATCTCCACGGCGTGGTCCTCGCCGCCCGCCGCGCGGAAGGAGATCATCCCGCCGAACCGGCGCATCTGCTTGGCGGCCACCTCGTGACCGGGGTGCGCCGGCAGGCCCGGGTAGATGACCTGCGCGACCTTCGCGTGACCGTCCAGGTAGGCGGCGATCCGCTCGGCGTTGTCGCAGTGCCGGTCCATCCGTACCCCGAGGGTCTTGATGCCGCGCAGGGTGAGCCAGGCGTCGAAGGGGCCGTTGACGGCGCCCATCGCGTTCTGGTGGTAGCGCAGCTCCTCGCCGAGCGTCCGGTCGGCGGCGATCAGGGCGCCACCGACCACGTCGGAGTGACCGCCGATGTACTTGGTGGTCGAGTGGACCACCACGTCCGCGCCGAACGCGATCGGCTGCTGGAGGTACGGCGAGGCGAAGGTGTTGTCGACCACCAGCAGCGCATCGGCCTCGTGCGCGACGGCGGCCAGCGCGGCGATGTCGGCGATGCCGAGCAGCGGGTTGGTCGGCGTCTCCACCCAGACGATCCGGGTGGCGCCGGGGCGGATGGCGGCCCGCACCGCGTCCGGGTCGGAGACCTTGGCCGGGGTGTAGTCCAGCCCCCAGCGCTCGGCCACCTTGGCGAAGAGCCGGTAGGTGCCGCCGTACGCGTCGTCCGGGATCACCACGTGGTCCCCCGGCTTGCAGACGGTCCGCAGCAGGGTGTCCTCGGCGGCCAGGCCGCTGGCGAAGGCGAGGCCCACGGGCCCGCCCTCCAGGGCGGCCAGGCATTCCTGGAGCGCGTCCCGGGTGGGGTTGCCGGAGCGGCTGTACTCGTAGCCCTCCCGGGGCGCGCCGACGGCGTCCTGGGCGTAGGTGCTGGTCTGATAGATCGGCGGGATCACCGCGCCGGTGCGGGCCTCGGGGTCCTGACCGGCGTGGATGGCGAGCGTCTCGAAGCCGTGACTCATTCCCGAGACGTTAGTCCGCCCGCCGCGTCCCGCCGCGTGGAACCCGCCCGCGGGTCACCACGGGTCACCACGACTCGCCGCTCCGGCCGGACGACAGGTGGCCAAGATCGGGCACCGAAACCGGCAACCTGGCGCGGCAGCGCCTAGCCTGGCCGGGTGAGTGGGTGCGTGTTCTGCGGGATCGTGGCGGGTGAGGTGCCCGCGTTCCGGGTCGTCGACGAGGCGGACGGCGTGGCGTTCCTGGACACCCGGCCGGTGTTCAAGGGGCACGTGCTGGTGGTGCCGCGGACCCACCTGGTGACCCTGGCCGACCTGCCGCCCGAGGCGCTGCCCGGCTATTTCCGGCTGGTGCAGCGGCTCGCCGTGGCGGTGGAGATCGGTCTGGGCGCCGGCGGGACGTTCGTGGCCATGAACAACAAGGTGTCCCAGTCGGTCCCGCACCTGCACACCCACGTGGTGCCGCGGACCAAGGGCGACGGGCTGCGGGGCTTCTTCTGGCCCCGGACCCGGTACGCCGACGACGCCGAGGCCCGCAGCTACGCAGAGCGCGTCGCCGCCGCGCTGACGGGGCCCTGACCGCCCGGACGGGAGGCCGACGGCGACGGGCCGCCGCCGACCTCCCACCCGCTACCGGGTTCGGGGCCAGCAGTCGCGGTACCAGGCGAAGGTGCGCCGCACCCCCTCCTCCAGCGACACCACCGGCTCGTAACCGGTGAGCGCGCGCAGCCGGGACAGGTCGGGGCAGCGGCGCGCCACCGCGCCCGGCGGGGCCGGCACCGGGTCGAGCCGCGGGTCGAACTCGGCGACCCGGAGCACCAGCTTGGCGAGGTCGCCGATGTTGGTCTCCTCCGCGTCGTTGCCGATGTGCACCACCGCGCCGGCGGCGGCCGGGGTGTCCATCAGCCGCAGCACCGCCTCCACCGCGTCGTCGACGTGGCAGAACGCGCGGGTCTGGTCCATGCCGTAGACCCGGTAGGGGTCCTCGGCGCGCAGCGCGCGCAGCGACAGTTCGGGAATCACGTGGTCGGCGCCCATCCGCGGGCCGTAGACGTTGTGGAAGCGGCCGACCACGGCCGACAGGCCCCGGGCGCGCGCGGTGTGCAGGACGGCCGCCTCGCCGAGCAGCTTGCTGATGGCGTAGCTGAACCGGGGCGAGGTCGGGTCCGCCACCACCACCGGCACGTCCTCGGCCGTCGGCACCGGCACCAGGCCGAGATCGACGCCACCGGCGTACACCTCGCTGGTCGAGGCGAAGAAGACCTTCTCCCCCGGCCGGATCCAGTCGAGCAGGTGCAGCGCCGCCAGGGTGTTGACGCGGACCACCCGGGCCGGGTCGGACTCCACGTTGCGGACCCCGACCACCGCCGCGAGCAGGTACACCTGGTCCCAGCCGTGCGGCAGGGCCGCCCAGGTGGCGGGGTCGGTCAGGTCGCCGGAGCGAATCTCGACCCCCGCGGTGTCCCGAAGCGCGGCGAGTTCGGCGTCGTCGCGTCCCCGGGAGAAGTCGTCGACGATGGTCACGGCGTGCCCGTCGCGGGTCAACCGACGGGCCAGGTGCAGGCCGATGAAACCGGCTCCGCCGAGCAGCAGCGCCCTCACGCGACCACCGCCTTCGACCGGTAGCCGAGCCCGGCGTACCGGGCGCCGGCCGCGGTGACCGCCTCCTCGTCGAGGATCCGCCAGGAGTCGTAGACCAGCGTCGGGCCGTCCGCGCCGAGCATCGAGTCGATCCGGATCGCCCGGTAGTCCGGGTGGTCGTTGACGACCAGGACGGCGTCGGCCTCGCTGAACGCCTTGTCGAGGCTGATCGGCTCACCGCCGTACCGGCGGATGACCTCCGGGGCCACCATCGGGTCGTGGCCGAGCACGGTGATCCCGGCCGCCCGAAGCACCGGCATCATGCTGGCGATCGGGGTCCCGCGCATGTCGTCGGTGGGCGGCCAGCCCTTGTACGCCCAGCCGAGCACCGCGAGCCGGGCACCGTCGGCGCTTCCCCGCTGCTCGGCGATCAGGTCCACCAGCCGCTCCGCCACGTGCACCGGCAGGTGCTCGTTGAGCTCGCGGGCCCGGCCGACGAGGAACGGCTCCCGCTCCACCGAGCTGTCGATCATGATGTACGGGTCCTTGGACAGGCAGCCGCCGCCGACGTACCCGGGTCTCGCCAGGTCGGGACGCGGATAGTCGAGGTTGGCCGCCCGGATCACCTCCAGCGGGTCGAGGCCGTGGCCCTCGGCGATGAGCGCGATCTCGTTGCCGAAGGCGTAGATCAGGTCCGTGTGGCAGTTGTTGGAGAGCTTCACCAGCTCCGCCGCCTCCAGGCTGGAAACGGGCACCAGCTGGGCCGCGAGACCACCGAAGAAGTCCAGGCCGGCGCGGAGGCTCTCGTCGTTCAGGCCGCCGACCACCTGCGGCAGCTCCACCAGCTCGCGCAGGGCCTGCCCCTGGATGGTCCGCTCGGGAGCCATCACGAGACGGGCCCGGCCCCAGGCCGCGAGCAGTGCCGGCAGCACCACGGCGCGGCTGGTGCCCACCGGCACCGTGCTGCGCACCACCACCAGCGTGTCCGGCCCGCACCACTCGGCCACCCCCGCGGCGGCCGAGGCGAGATTGCGCAGGTCGGGCTCGTGGGTCTCCTCGTTCACCGGCGTCGACACGGAGATCACCGCCACGTCGACGGTGTCCGACGGCAGGCGGGTGTCGACGAAGATGGACCGGCCGCCGTACTCGGCGAAGGTCTCCTCGACGCCGGGCTCGTAGATGTGCGGGCGGCCGTTCGACAGCGACTCGACCACGGACGGCGCGACATCGGCGCCGTACACGGTGAAGCCCTTCCGGGCCAGGGCGGCGGTCAGGGTCAGGCCGACGTAGCCCATCCCCACCACTCCGATTCTCATGGGCACTCGTGACTCTCCTATCGGTTCGGTCGGTTGACTGGCCTGCGATCAGCGGCAGGGCGGGCTGACGCGGTCGAGCGCGCGGGAGGTCACGTAACCCCCGAACCCCTCCTGCCGGTACCGGGCGCAGGCGGCCCGGACGTCCTCGGCACGGCCCGCGTAGTCGACGGCGAGGACGACCTTGCCGGCGTCCCGCAGCGCTCGCGCGTTGCCGAGGTTCTCTTCGCACCAACTTTCCGTGCACGGCTCGTCAGGGGACCGGTAGAAGAGGTCCTCCATGCCGATCCCGTCGATGGCGCCGGTGTAGCCGTCGTACTCGCGCAGTTCCGGGGAGTTCTGGGGGAACACCAGCAGGCCCGGCCGCTGCGACTTGGCGTACCGGCTGATCCGGACGATCAGGTCGACCATGGCCCGCGCGAGGTCCGCCCGGGTCCGGCCCGGAGTCAGGGCGAGGTCCAGCTCCTCGTAGGCCAGGGGCGTGTCCAGGTATATCCCGTCGAAGCCGGCCCGCAGGGCCTGGTCGATCCGGGGCCGCACGGCCAGGTCCCACCACCGCTGGTCCCAGTACCGGACGAAGAACTCGTCGGGCCAGTCCGGCCACCGGTTGAGGATGAGGTCGCCCTGCCGCCGGGTCTCCGGGTACTCAGGCCGGAACTGTTCGATGCTGCCGATCTCGAAGTAGGCCAGGACGACCTTCCCCGACGACCGCACCGCCTCGATCTCGGGGCGGGTGAAGTAGTCGGCGTGGGCGTCACGGGCCAGGTCGATCACGGCGAGCGACTGCGTGGCCCGGGCCACCGCGTCGAGCCGGCCCCCCGGGTAGCCCTGCAACTGGTAGACCCAGTCGATGACCGGCCGGTCGGGGGTGATCCGGGGCGCGGCCGGGCGCGACGGCCTGCCGGTGCAGCCGTCGGCGGCGACCACGAGCCCGACGAGCAGCGCCGCCACCACGAGGCGGCGCCACACCCCCGGGCCGCGACGGTTCACCGGCCGTCCCCACCGGCCCACACCGCCTTGATCGACTCGGCGAGCTCGTGCACCGGCACCCAGCCCAGCATCCGCGCGGCGCGGGAGTTGTCGCCCCGCATCCAGGACACCGCGGCCGAACGGGTGGGAGCGGCCGCCTCCTCACGGATGTCACCGTCGAACCCGGCCGCCTCGGCGAGCAGTTCCACCACCCGACGGGTGGGCACGGCCCGGCCGCTGGCGAGGTTGACCACCCGGGCGTCCAGGCGGGGTGCGAACGCGGCGGCCACGACGCCCGCCGCCACGTCCCGCACGTCGACGAAGTCGCGGTGCGCCGACAGCGGTCCCATCGAGATCTCGCCCGAGCCGGTGTGCTGCGCGTGCCGGATGAGCGCCGCGGCCCGGCCGAGCACGGTGTCCTCGTGCAGTCCGGGGCCGACCGGGTTGAACACCCGCAGGGTCACCCCGTCCACCCGGCCGGCCGCGCTGTTCAGCTCCACCAGCGCGGTGGCGGCCAGGTGGCTCAGCCCGTACTCGCTCAGCGGCCGGGCCGGATCGTCCTCACCGACCGGGTGTCCGGGCGGGACCGGACCGTACTCGCCGGCCGAGCCCAGCCGGACGAACCGGATCGCCGGCCGGACCACGGCGATGGCGTCGAGCAGCTTCGCTGTCACCGCCGTGTTCGCCGCCACCAGGTCGTGGCCGGTGCCCGACAACGAACCGGTGCAGTTGACCACGACGTCGGGACGGGCGGCCCGCAGCAGCGCCACGAGGTCGTCCACCCCGCCGTGGACCAGGTCGACCTCGGCGCGGCCCGGCGTGGTCAGCCCGCCGGCCCTCGGGTCCTGCTCCAACTGGCGACAGACCTGGCGGCCGATGAAGCCCGAACCGCCGAACACGAGTACCCGGCTCATACCGTCTCCACCTCCTTCTGCCGCAGCAGCACCGGCTTGAGCTGCTCGAAGGTGCGGTTCACCTCGTCGTAGTCCTCCGGGTGACCGATGTCGACCCAGTAGCCCTCGAAGTCGTAGCTCGCCGGGGGGTCACCGTGTTCGATCAGGTCCAGCACGAGCTGGTCGAAACCGAAGGCCAGGCCCTCCGGGTACGGCGCCAACGCCCGCCGGGACATGCCGTACACCCCCATGCTCACCGTGTAGCGGAAGGTCGGTTTCTCGGTGAAGCCGACGACGTGCCGGTCACGCACGTCGAGGACGCCGAATTCGATCGGTATGGTGCGGGCCGCGGTGGCCACCGTCAGCGGCGCGTCCGACAGGACGTGGGTGTGCAGCAGATCCGCGAAGTCGAGGTCGGTCAGCACGTCTCCGTTCATGACGACGAAGTGCTCAGGAAGTCGGTCACGGAACGCGAACAGCGGTCCCACCGTGGACAGCGGGGCCGTCTCCTCGGCGTAGTCGACCCGGAGACCCCAGGACGATCCGTCGCCGACGAACGCCTTGATCAGTGCGCCGAGGTGGTTGATCGCCAGCGTGGCGTGGGTGAAGCCGCACACCGACAACTGGTGCAGCACCACCTCCAGCACCGCGTGGTTGTCGCCGATCGGCACCAACGGTTTGGGTAACGCCGTCGTGTACGGGCGCAGACGGACACCCTTTCCGCCGGCCAGGATCACCGCATGCATCTATGTGCCTCCCGTCCTTGTATCACTACCGGTATCGCCATGCCTGACCGAGAACCCGGGCCAGGGCGGCGAGGAGCATTGCCTGGAGCAGGACCGCGCTGCCGAGGTATCCGGCCGCGTCGACCAGTGGGCTGGAACCGCCCGGCACGAGCAGCAGCACGGCCAGATGCGCCGCGAGCGCGACGCCGAGCGCCGTGCTGAGCCGGCCGTAACGGCCGTGCCCGGCGACGATGAAAGCCAGGAAGTACCCGCCGGCGATCGCGACGTGGGCGGCCACCAGCACCGCTCCCGCCGTGCTGAGCAGACCGGCCTGGCGCAGGGGCGCGAACATCGGCAGCGCGAGGACCGCCACCGCGACCGTGACCAGCGCCAGCTCGACCGCCAGCCGGGCCCAGACGCCGGTGGCGAACCGGCGCGGGTCCCGCTCGTGCCGCAGCCGCGCCCGGGCCCGTTCGTGCAACCGGCGGGCGCGCCACTCCACGAGTCCCATGCCCAGCACCAGCGGCGCCGCGGCGACGGCGAGATCCACCGGGCCGGACAGGTGGCGGGCGGCCGAGTGCAGCAGGTACGCCGCCGAGAGCGCGGCGTAGAGCAGGACGGCGCAGAGCTGCGGCAGTTCCGGGCGGACGGCACGGTGCAGGGGCAGGTCGGCGGGCGGCTTCGCGGGCTGCGCGTACCAGGCGGGGAGATCGCTCCGGGTGGTCCACCGGAGCGCCAGGACGAACGCGACGGTCACCGACCCGCCGGCCACGACCACGGCGACCGGGGCACCGGGCCGCCCGGTCAGCAGGTACCCGCCGCCGGCCGCGACGGCCGGCGCCATCGCGGCGAGCAGCCAGACCTCCCGCCGGTAGAAGAGCGCCGCGGTCGCGGCGGCCTGGTACGCCAGCAGGCCGCTGGCCAGCAGGACCGGGGGCAGGTCAGCCCCGGTCCCGCCGGCCAGGGCCGCGGTGGCCGCGGCCGCGATCACCGGGCCGAGCAGCGCCGACCACCGCAGCAGGCGCCCGGACGCGCGGACGAGGCCCCGGCCGACGAGGCGGTAGGCCAGCCAGGCGGTCCCGCCCGACCAGACCCAGCCGAAGGGCCCCACGACCAGCAGCGCCAGCACCACCGGCCGTTCGGCGAGGATCGCCAGCACGGCCGGAAGCAGCACACCGGGCATCAGGTACAGCAGACCGTGCGAGAGGTCCCGGGCCGCGCGGACCGCGTCCGCCGGCGCGACCGGGGGGACCGCCGGCGGCCGGACCCGCGGGTCGAGCCGCCGGAACACCTCCTCGGCCAGCACGAAGACGTCGGGGCGGCCGTAGTCGTCCCGGGCCGAGCGGTCGGTCAGACCGTCGGACTCCAGCGCGGCGGCGACCTGCATCGCGTCGACCGGCCGGCCGAGCCGGGGCCGCATCCGCTCGACCAGGCCGGCCACCGGGTCGTCGACGACCCGGGGCAGCACGGGTGTCGGGGCTTCCGCCGTCGCGTTCATGCCGCCACCACGGGCCACTCGCCGACGAGGTCCCGGTAGATCCGCCGGTACGCCTCGATGGACTGGTCAAGCGTGAAGTGGGCCAGGACGCGGTCCCGCGCGGCGGCGCCGAGCCGGGCGCGCAGCGGCGCGTCCCGGAGCAGCCGTACGCAGGCCGCCGCCACCGCCACGTGGTCGCGTGGTGGCACCACGTACCCGGCGTCGCCCACCGCCTCGGCCACCCCGCCCACGTTGGTGCAGACCATCGGACGTCCGCAGGCCATCGCCTCGACCACGGCGTACGGGAAACCCTCCGAGATACTGGTCAGCGCCACCACCTGCCCCTGGTGGTACGCCTCCACGGGCGCGCCCACCCGGCCCTCGAGCACGGCGTCACCGGTGAGCCCCAGGTCGGCGATCATCTTCTGGCAGCTGTCGCGGTACTCGGCGCCTCCGGCCGGGGCGTCCCCGAAGATCCGCAGCCGGGCCCCGGGCACTTCGGCCCGGACCAGTGCGAACGCGCGGATCAGGGTGTGCAGGTCCTTGATCGGGTCGATCCGGCCGAGGTAGACGATCACCGGCTCCGCCGGCTCCCCCTTCGCCGCCGGGAACTCGTCCGGGTCGACGCCGTTGTAGACGGTCCACGTGCGCTCGGGGTCCGCCCCGTTGCGCAACTGCCACCGCCGGTTGTAGCCGCCGTGCGGAGCCAGAGCGTCCACGCTGAGGTACGCGGCCCGGGCGAGCTGCCGGTGGAAGCCGAGGACGAGCACCTGCACCGGGTACGGCTCGTCGGAACCGAGCAGTTCCAGGTAGCGCTCGCGCAGGTACATGCCGTGCTCGGAGAGGACCATGGGGGTGCTGTACCGCCACTTCGCGGTCAGCCCGACCAGCGTGCACAGCCCGTTCATGGACGAGTGCACGAGGTCGGCCCGGACCGGCTCGACGGAGAGCGGTCGGAGCATGCTCTCGATCAGCGAGAGCGCGGCGACGCCGTCGGCCATGGTGAGCTCCGGCTCGTCCGCCCGTACGCCCCGCCAGGCGTTCATCGTCATGGACAACGCGGTGTTCGACGTGAGGGCGTCGGTGAGGTCGCCGCCACCGGCGGCGTACTCGTGCATGAGGCGCAGCGCGTCCAGGAAGCGGACCCGGCTCACCTCCCCCCGCCCCGGCTCCGGGTCGTCGGGCCGCAGGACGGCGCCGAGCAGGGCGGCGAGGCCCTCGCGGAATTCGCGCCCCGGCCGCCGCCCCGCCCCACGGCGCTCGGGCCGGGGTCCCCACAGGGGGATGGTGCGCAACCGGTCGAGGTTGGCCGGCGGCTCCCAGCGCGGGCGTTCGGTGCCGTCCACGGTGAGCGCCACCATCTCCCAGTCGTGTTCGGGCAGTCCCCGGATGAGCTGGTCGCACCAGATGCTCACGCCGCCCATGGCGAACGGGTAAGTCCCCTCGGAGACCAGCGCCACCCTCACGGCAGCGGACTCGCGGTGATCGCCACCGGCTGCCCGGCCGACAGGGTGACCGGCGCGGACACCTCGCTGCCGTACGTGGTGGCGTCGGCGGTGCGCGCCCCGCTGACCGTGACCGTGCCGGCCTGGGGCGAGCTCACGGTGACGGTGCCGGCCGCGCGGTCGAAGACCCCGTCGACCCCTGCCGCCAGCTGGGCGAAGTGGCCGTTGCGGCTGACCGACCGCTTGGCCAGGGCCGGCCAGTCGAGGTTGAGCACCGGCACCGCGTAGTACGAGCTGTACTTGCCGAGCACACTGTCGAGCCAGTCGGTGAGCAGCGTCCGGCCGCTGCCGTAGTCGCGCAGGTTGGCGATGTGGAAGGTGTGGGTGTAGAGCGAGCCGCTGCTCAGGTGGCTCATCGCCACGTCCGTCTCCGCCGAGATCACCTGGTTGTAGGTGAGGTTCGTCGGCCAGTAGGGGAACTTGCCGTTCGGCCCGTAGAAGGAGTTGTAGAAGGCGGTCTCCTCCGCCGGCGTCGTGCAGTGGTACGCGATGTTCGTCGGCCAGTCGGGCACCACCGTGAGGCTGGTGTCCAGCGGGTGCGTGACACCGCAGTTGAAGCACACCGGCCGGTGGCTCGGGAACGACATGTTGCCGTGCAGGTACTTCACGCCGAGGTCGTGCGCCGCCCGCAGGAACTCGGGGTTGGACGCGGTCAGGCCGAAGTCCGTGGGCGGGTCGGTGTCGTTGTTCGGGTCCGGGTTGTAGACGCCGAGTCCGGAGTACTCGCCGGTCTTGAGCACGCTGCCGTCCACCGGCAGGCCGAGCCGCTGGGCGACCGCGAGGTTGTCGGCGATCTCGGAGCGGCTCGTGGCGTAGTCGGTGAAGTTCATCTCCGGGTGGGTGAGCGTGTGGTTGATCCAGCGGAACGTGTTCGCCAGGCACCGGGTGGTGGCGGTGAGCTGCCCGACGCCGCCGTACGGGCTGCACCGGACACCGGCCCGCAGGTTCGCGTCGCCGCCGTTGTACGCCATCCCCAGGGTGAGCGAACCGGCCAGCGGGTACTTCTGGCGCAGCGCCTGCTGCCGCAGGGAGACGTTGTACGCGTCGTGCGCGGACATCTGGTAGCCCGGGTCGGACTCGATGTGGCCGTCCGGGTAGTAGTGATCCGCCGAGTTGAACCAGTCGTCGACGTCGACGTGCAGGTAGTGCCGCTGTTCGCCGAGGAAGAGGCCGCGGCTGGCCCACCGGAACAGGCCGTACACCAGCAGGTCGGACTGGAGCAGGTACTGGTTGGAGGTGAAGGTCAGCATCATCCGCTCGCGGCCGTCCGCGGACGGGCTGAGCACCCCCACGGTGTCGTTCCCGGCGGTCAGCAGCGGGGTGGCCGAGCAGTCCGGGCGCACCGCGGTGCGGTAGACGTACGACTCGACGACGGGGACCTGGGCGCTGGGCTTGAGGTAGTCGAAGACCCGGGCTCCGGCGGCCGTCAGCGCCGTCTTCAGCGGCGTGGCGCCGATCGCGCCCTCGCTCGCCGCCTGCAGGCAGTAGTCCTCCGGCCAGGTGCCGTGGCTGCCGTAGAGCACCGCCTGGCGCACCGCGTAGTCCCGCTCGTACGCCCACAGCACGTTCCACTCGTCGGCGTCGAGTCCACTGACGTACCCGCCGTTCTCGGCGTACAGCAGGCCGTTGCTGGTCAGCAGGATCGCGTCGTAGCGGCCGACGCCGTCCGCCCGGACCAGCGTGTCCGCGGTCAGCGGGGTGCTCCGGGTCAGCAGCACGTCGTAGGCGGCGCCGACCCGGTCCAGGGTCGACTTCCAGGTGGGCAGGCCGTAGTCGCTGTCGTCGACGGCGACGACGAGGGCCCGGAGCGCCACCTTGTCGGTCGCGGCCGCGGTCGCGGACGTGCTGCCGTCCGACGTGGCGCTCAGGGCCGACGGCCCCGCGGTGCCGGAGCCGGACAGCGCCGTCCGGCGCAGCGGCACCCGGCCCTGCTTGCGAGGCAGGGGCTGCGGATCGGCCACCGGCTGCCGCGCCGTCACGGGCGCCAGCCCCACGGCCGAGGGCGGCACCCGGTCCGGTCGGGCCGGCGCCGCGGAGCCCTGACCGACGAGCACCAGGCTCGTCGCCATCATCGCCGTGAGTGCGGCCGCCACCGACCGGGCGACTACAGAACGACCCACCACCGACCTCCAGCCGGGAAAAAGGACAAAGAATGACATGCCGCTACGAACCTCCCGGACGACATAGATGAATTCGCCTCGGCAGGCACTGGGGGAACCTAACAGGAGCAATCGGACTACGCGGGCAAAAGGTGCAAGAGATGGCGTTTTGCCTGGTCAATCAGTAAGTCCGCAGTGGAGCGCGATCATGGAGCGGTCAACGGGACGGGGTGTCCTCGGCCGGGGGCGTCACCGCACGACCGAATGCGGCCACCTGCTCGGCGCGCCAGTAGTCCCACGTGGGCATGGAGATCCACGGGTGACCGAGGCCGTCCACGGTGTGCTCACCGTCCGTGACATGGACGAAGCCGGCGTTGCGCCCCTTGCTGAGGGCGACGGCATGACGCATGCCGTCCGCGCCGGGGGCGGCGTAGACCAGGTGCCAGAACCGCTCGGCGGGCAGGTGCTTCTCCCAGCCGTCCGGCTGCCAGTTCAGGTAGTCCCGGTACGGCCCCTCGAAGGTGACGAGCGTGTCGGCGAGGCCCTGGTAGCACCGCTCGGTCGGCCGCCCGGGGTTCATGACCAGGTACGCGCCGGGGTGCCGGCCCCGGATGCGGGCCGCGACCTTCCGGTAGAGATCGACGTAGCGGTCGCGCGGGCCGCAGAGCGCTGTCGTCCGGTCCAGGAAGATCCCCTGGAGCCCGGCCACCCCGTACACCCGGTACCAGTCGTCGACGTCGTGCGTGATCTGCGCCGTCCAGGCGTCGACGTCGGAACGGCTCCGGCCGGGCCCGTCCGCCCGGGTCACCTGCCCCGGCCCACCGAAGGTCAGGCCGAAGTAGCCGGTGTCCACATAGCCGATCGGCCGGGTCCGGGCACGCCGCAGCATCGCGATCACGTCGCCCCAGTGCGGGTCGTACGGCAGTTCGGGCGCGCTGCGCGAGCCGTTCACGACCACGATGCCGGTGGCCGGGCTGCCCTGGGCCAGCCGCTCGAACATGGCCCGTCCGTCGGGCGTCGCGGGTGACCAGTAGGCCGGCACGCCGATCCGCTGCGGGGGCGGTTCCGGCCGCCCGCAGGCGCTGTTGAACGCCAGAGGCATCAGGAACACCGCCAGCACGCCGACCGTCGCGGCACGACTCACGCCACCGTCCGGAGAAGCTCGATTTCCGGTGCCGCAGACTGGGCCCGGGTCGGATCCACCGACTGAATGCTCAGTCAAGGTAGCGGGTCCTTCATGGAACAAGGGCGGCAAATAGGAAGTTTGTCCGGCCAGTTTCCGCGGCGTCGGCGCCGCCGGGACCGGCCGTCGCGACGCCGGAGCCTGCGATCGTCCCGGCCGGGTAAGGAAGCGGTGCACCGCGGTGTTGCACAGGCTGGGAAAGCCGAGAGAGGAGTCCCACCGTGTTCCTTCGCCGCATGAAGGCCGAAATGATCTCCCCCGACCAGGCCCTGCCGGGCCGCCCGATCGCGATGCCGATCGCCGACCGGCACGAGGTGCTGCCGTCCTCGCTGAAGGGCCCCTTCCCCGAGGGCGCGCAGGTCGCCGTCTTCGGGATGGGCTGTTTCTGGGGTGCCGAGCGGCTCTTCTGGACCCTCCCCGGCGTCATCACCACGTCGGCCGGCTACGCGGGTGGGTACACCACCAACCCGACGTACGAGGAGGTCTGCTCGGGGATGACCGGGCACGCCGAGGTGGTCCAGGTGGTCTACGACCCGTCGAAGATCAGCTACGAGGACCTGCTCAAGGTCTTCTGGGAGAACCACGACCCGACCCAGGGCATGCGCCAGGGCAACGACGTCGGCACGCAGTACCGGTCGGCGATCTACGCCACCACCGACGAGCAGCTGGCCACGGCGCAGGCCTCGCGCGACGCGTTCGCGCCGATCGTGGCGCGGGCCGGCAAGGGTGAGATCACCACGGAGATCGCCCGGCTCGGCGACTACTACTTCGCCGAGGACTACCACCAGCAGTACCTCGCGCCCACGAAGAACCCGAACGGGTACTGCAACCACGGCCCCAACGGGCTGAGCTGCCCGGTGGGCGTGGCGCGCACCGCCGGCTGACCGACCCGACGAGCGTTTCCCGGGCCTGCGGTGTTTGTCACATCGCGGGCCCGGCCCGATTCGGGCACCCGGCCCGCCCGGCCATCGGATCTTCACCCAGGCCAGCCGCCGGTTCGGCGCGGGCGCGCATCCTAGCAAAGACGTAACGCCCCCGACATCAGCTCAACAGGCGGACTGCAACAACCTCTGGCAGCATTGGCCGGCATGTGCGGACTGGCAGGAGAGTTCCGACGGGACGGATCGCGGGCCGACGTCGCGGCGGTGGAGCGGATGGCGGCCACCATGAGCGACCGGGGCCCGGACGACAGCGGGGTCTGGTCCCAGGGGCCGGTCGCCCTCGGCCACCGCCGCCTGAAGATCATCGACCTCTCGGCCGGCAGCGGCCAGCCGCTGGTCGACCCGGCCGCCGGGCTCACCGGCGTCTTCAACGGGTGCATCTACAACTACCGCGAGCTGCGCGAGGAGTTGCAGGCCAGGGGGCACCGCTTCTTCTCGGCCGGCGACAGCGAGGTCGTGGTCAAGGCGTACGCCGAGTGGGGGCTCGACTTCGTCGACCACCTGGTCGGCATGTTCGCCGTGGCGATCAGCGAGCGGGACACCGGCCGGCTGGTGCTGGCCCGGGACCGGCTCGGCATCAAGCCGCTCTACCTGGCCGAGAGCCCCGGCGTGGTGCGCTTCGCCTCGACCCTGCCGGCGCTGCTCGCGGGCGGTGGCGTCGACACCGGCATCGACCCCGTGGCGCTCGCCCACTACCTCAGCTTCCACAGCATCGTGCCGCCGCCGCGGACCATCCTGCGCGGCGTCGCCAAGCTCCCCCCGGCCACGGTCCGGGTGTACGAGCCGGACGGCACCACCCACGACCGGGTCTACTGGGACCCGTCCTTCACCCGCGCCCCGGAGCGCGCCGGCTGGTCGGAGCGGGACTGGCAGGACGCGCTGCTGGAGTCGCTGACCACCGCCGTCCGCCGCCGGATGGTGGCCGACGTGCCGGTGGGTGTGCTGCTCTCCGGCGGGCTCGACTCGAGCCTGGTGGTCGCGCTGCTGGCCGGCGAGGGGCAGTCCGGTCTGGCCACCTTCTCCATCGGCTTCGACGCGGTGGGCGGCCGGGAGGGCGACGAGTTCGTCTACTCCGACCTGGTGGCGAAGACCTTCGGCACCGACCACCACCAGCTCCGGGTGCCCACCGGCGACCTGCTGCCGCCGCTGGAGGCCGCCGTCGCCGCCATGAGCGAGCCCATGGTCAGCCATGACTGCGTGGCGTTCTGGCTGCTCAGCCAGGAGGTCGCGCGGCACGTCAAGGTGGTCCAGTCCGGCCAGGGCGCGGACGAGATCCTGGGCGGCTACCACTGGTACCCGCCGCTCGCCGGCGTCGACCGGGAGCGGGCGCTCGACACGTACGCGACGGCGTTCTTCGACCGCGACGCGGCCGGCCTGGCCCGGGTGCTCAACCCGGCGTGGCTGGCCGACGGCGACCCCGCGCGGGAGTTCGTGGCGGCCCACCTCGGCCGGCCCGGCGCGGCGACCGCGGTCGACGCCGGCCTGCGCATCGACACCCAGGTCATGCTCACCGACGACCCGGTCAAGCGGGTCGACAACATGACCATGGCGCACGGGCTGGAGGCCCGGGTGCCGTTCCTCGACCACGAGTTCGTCGAGCTGGCCGCGAGCTGCCCGCCGGAGCTGAAGCTGGCCCAGGGCGGCAAGGGCGTGCTCAAGGAGATCGGGCGGCGGGTCCTGCCGCACGAGGTCATCGACCGGCCGAAGGGCTACTTCCCCGTGCCGGGCCTCACCCACCTGGAGGACAAGCTGCTCGACCGGGTACGCGACGCGCTCACCGCGCCCGAGGCCCGCCGTCGAGACCTGTTCCGCGCCGACTACGTCGACGCGCTGCTCGCCGACCCGAACGCCGAACTGACCCCGTTGAACGGAAACAAGCTGTGGCAGCTGGGACTCCTGGAAATGTGGCTCCAGAGCCACGGAATCGACTGACCGTGAGCGACACCCTCGCGACCGGAACCGCACGTAGCGACCGGGAACGGGTGCTGGGCCGGCGCCGGGAGCGGGTCGGCCCGGGCGGCGACCCGGTGGCGCCCGGCACTCCCGAGCCGCGCCGGCGGCCCGTCGACAACTCCGGCGTCGTGCTGGACTGCGGCTGGGGCCGGCTGGTCTTCGGGCAGACCTTCACCGAGCAGGTCGAGGTCGCCGACGTGCTGCGCTCGGAGGCGGTCGGCGCCCGGGACATCTGCATCTACCTGCGGGACCCGCACGTGCTGGTCTCCCGCCTTCCCGACGAGCTGTTCATCGACCCGTCGCTGACCTACCGGCTGCCGCTGGGCGAGCACCGGCCGGCCGCCACCGAGGGCGGCGAGATCCCGGGGCTGACCGTCCGCCCGCTGCGCGACGCCGGCGACGCGGACGCGGTGAACCGGATCTACGCCCGCAACGGCATGGTCACGGCGCCCGTCGACGTGCTGGTCGACAACGCCGGCACCGACCGGTTCCTGCACCTGGTCGCGGAGGACGCCACCGGCGAGGTGGTCGGCACCATCACCGGGGTGGACCACGTCGCGGTCTTCGGCGACCCGGAGAACGGCGCCAGCCTCTGGTGCCTGACCGTGGACTTCAACACCGCGCCGCCCGGCACCGGCCAGGCGCTGCTCACCGCGCTGGCCGACCGGCTCGACGCGCGCGGCCGGGCGTACGTGGACCTGTCGGTGCTGGCCGAGAACTCGGGGGCGATCCGGCTCTACGAGCGGCTCGGCTTCCACCGCACCGGGACGCTCTGCGTGAAGCGGAAGAACCCGATCAACGAGCGGCTGTTCCTGCCCGCCATGCCGGCGGGGTACGACGAGCTGAACCCGTACGCGAAGATCGTCGCGGACGAGGCCATGCGGCGGGGCATCCGGGTCGAGGTGACCGACCCGCGCTGGGGTGGGCTGCGGCTGACCAGCGGCGGCCGGACCGTGCACACCCGCGAGTCCCTCTCCGAGCTGACCTCGGCGGTGGCGATGAGCCGCTGCGACGACAAGCGGGTGACCCGGCGCATCCTCACCGAGGCCGGGCTGTCGGTGCCGCGCGGCCGCACCGCCACGGGCGACGCCGACGACCTGGCGTTCCTGGCCGATGTCGGGCCGGTGGTGGTCAAGCCGGCCCGGGGCGAGCAGGGCAACGGCATCACGGTCGGGGTCCGCACGCCGGAGGCGCTGACCGCGGCGGTCGAGCTGGCCCGCCGGTTCTGCCCGGACGTGCTGATCGAGCAGCTGCGGGAGGGCGAGGACCTCCGGGTGGTCGTCATCGACCACGAGGTGGTGGCCGCGGCGGTCCGCCGGCCCGCGCAGATCACCGGGGACGGGGTGCACGACGTCACCGAACTGATCGAGCGGCAGAGCCGCCGCCGCGCCGCCGCCACCGGCGGGGAGTCCCGGATCCCGATCGACGACATGACCCGCGAGGTGGTGGCCGAGGCCGGTTACCGCATGCACGACGTGCTCCCCGAGGGGCAGGTGCTGGCGGTCCGCCGGACCGCGAACCTGCACACCGGCGGCACCATCCACGACGTGACCGCCGAGCTGCACCCGGCCATCGCCGAGGCCTGCGTGACGGCCAGCCGGGCGCTGGACATCCCGGTCACCGGGCTGGACCTGCTGGTCCCGGCCGCCGACCGGCCGGAGCACGTGTTCATCGAGGCGAACGAGCGGCCCGGCCTGGCCAACCACGAGCCGCAGCCGACCGCCGAACGCTTCGTCGACCTGCTCTTCCCGGGCACCCGGGCGCCGCAGCGGCTCTGGTCGCCGGCCGGCACGGGAGGGGCGGCGTGAGCCCGAAGCCGCTGGAGCTCGACCTCGACTACCTGCGCCAGGTGCTGGTGGAGCTGCTGGAGATCCCCAGCCCGTCGGGGCGTACCGACCACATCCAGCAGTACGTGGGCGAGCGGCTCTCCGCGCTCGGCATCACCTCGACGCTGACCCGGCGCGGGGCGCTGAGCGCCTGCCTGCCCGGGCCGCGGCAGACCGGCGCCGACCGGGCGATCGTGGTGCACACCGACACCATCGGCGGCATGGTGAAGCGGCTCAAGGAGAACGGCCGGCTCGAGGTGAAGCCGATCGGCACGCACAGCGCCCGGTTCGCCGAGGGCGCCCACGTGCGGATCTTCACCGACGACCTGGACCGGGTGGTCACCGGCCAGGTGCTGCCGCTGAAGGCCAGCGGGCACCGCTACAACGAGGGCGTCGACCTCCAGGGCGTCGGCTGGGAGCTGGTCGAGGTCCGGGTCGACGAGCCGGTCGCCGACGAGGCCGGGCTCCGGGCGCTCGGCGTCGACGCCGGGGACTTCGTCGCGCTGCTGGCCAACCCGACGATCACCCCGAGCGGGTACGTCAAGTCCCGGCACCTGGACGACAAGGCCGGTGTGGCCGCGGTGCTGACCGCGTTCAAGGCGATGGTCGACGCGGGCGTCACCCCGGCGGTCACCGCGCACCTGCTGGTCACGGTCACCGAGGAGATCGGGCACGGGGCCAGCCACGGCCTCGATCCCGACGTCGCGGAGATCGTCTCGGTGGACGCCGCGGTGGTCGCCCCGGGCCAGCAGTCCCGGGAGGACGCCGCCACCCTGGCCATGGGCGACGGGGTGGGCCCGTTCGACTACCACCTCACCCGGCACCTGGCCGCGGTCGCCCGGGAGCACGGCGTCGACCTGGTCCGGGACGTCTTCGACTACTACCGCTCGGACGTGGCGGCGGCGGTCGAGGCGGGCGCGCACGCCCGGGTGGCGCTGCTCGGCTTCGGGGTGGACGCCACCCACGGTCACGAGCGCACCCACCTCGACGGGCTGCGGCACCTCGCCCAACTGCTCTGCCTCTACCTCCAGAAGCCGCTGGTCTTCCCCGAGTGGGACGCCGAGCCCGAGGGCGACCTGGCCGACTTCCCGTCACTGGCCGTCCAGCCCGCCTCCGAGGAGGGCCCCCGCGAGGGCCCGATCGGCGTGGAGTGACGCCGCGGCCGATTCCCGCTCGGGCCTGTGATCGAAATCCGTTGCCGGGCTCGGCGGGAAGTCGATAGCGTGGCGGTACACGGGAAAGGAGGTGGTCCAGACTTGTATAGCAATCGGACTCGTGAGGTGGCTGTCCGCTAGCCGCTGTCCTCGACAGTGAAATCCCGTCCGCCGCGAGGCGGGCACCTGCACCATCGTCGAGACCGTGTGGCAGCGGTGCGGCGAAACCACGACAGCCACCCGACCCCCGGGGTGCCGGCCCAGTCCAGCCGGCCCGCGCGCGAGCGCGGAAGCCCCGGGGGTCGCTTCATATCCGAAAGGGTCAGCGTGTCGATGCGCGAGCTGGTGATCCTCGGCACGGCGAGCCAGGCGCCCACCCGGCACCGCAACCACAACGGCTACCTGCTGCGCTGGGACGACGAGGTGCTGCTCTTCGACCCCGGCGAGGGCAGCCAGCGGCAGATGCTGCACACCGGGATCTCCGCCACCGACCTGACCCGGATCTGCGTCACCCACTTCCACGGCGACCACTGCCTGGGCCTGCCCGGCATGATCCAGCGGCTCTCCCTGGACCGGGTCCCGCACCCGGTGGCCGTGCACTTCCCCGCCGGGGCCGCCGAATACTTCGACCGGCTGCGCCACGCGTCGAGCTTCTACGAGACCGCCGAGCTGGCCGTCGAGCCGATCGAGTCGGACGGGCAGCGGATCACGCTGGGCATCGGCACGCTGGAGGCCCGCCGGCTGCGCCACCCCATCGAGACGTACGGCTACCGGCTCGTCGAGCCGGACGGCTGCCGGATGCTGCCGGAGAAGCTGTCCGCGTACGGCATCGCCGGCCCGGCCGTCGGTCAGCTCCTGCGCGACGGCCACCTGGACGTGGACGGGCGCCGCGTCACCCGGGACGAGGTGAGCGTGACCCGACCGGGGCAGCGGTTCGCCTTCGTCATGGACACCGGGCTCTGCGACGGGGTGTGGGCCCTGGCCGAGCACGCCGACCTGCTGGTCATCGAGTCGACCTTCCTGGAGCCGGAGGCCGCCCTCGCCGCCGAGGTCGGCCACCTCACCGCCCGCCAGGCCGCGCGGGTGGCGGCCGAGTCGGGGGTACGCACGCTCGTGCTCACCCACTTCTCCCAGCGGTACGCGGACCCGCGCCGCTTCGCCGACGAGGCCCGCGCGCACTTCGCCGGGGAGCTGGTGATCGCCGAGGACCTGATGACGGTTCCGGTGCCACCCCGGCGGGTAGCCTCGGCCGGGTGACGATCTCCCTACGCCCCGCCACCGAGGCCGACCTCATGGCGGTCGGTGCCCTGCACCAGCGGTCCCGGGTCGCGGCGTACTCGTCGTTCCTGTCGGCGGACGCGCTGGCAGAGCCGACCCCGGAGGCGATGGGCCGGTACTGGACGGAACGGGTGACCTGGGAGGGCGCGGACCACCGGATGACCGTGGCCGAGCGGGACGGGCGGCTCGTCGGCTTCAGTTACCTGGGCCCGGACGACGAGGGCGACCCGGCCACCGGCCTGCTCAACGCCATCCACCTGGAGCCGGCCGAGCGGGGCCGGGGCACCGGCCGGGCGCTCATGCTCGACGCCCTCGACGCCATGCGGGCCCGCGGCTGGTCCCGGGGGGCGCTCTGGGTGCTCCGGGAGAACGCGACCGCCCGCCGGTTCTACGAGCGCGGCGGCTGGACCGCCACGGGCGAGCAGCGCGACGACGTCATCGGCACCACCGTCGTCCCCCAGCTCCGCTACGCCCGTTCGCTCTGAGCGGATCGGGGCATGGGCGTCGATGCCGGCGCGTTGGCACCGGCATGGACACCGAGCACACAGAGCGGGCGGAGGACGCCGCGCTCGACGCGTACTCCCGGGTGGTGACGGGCGTGGCCGCCCGGGTGCTGCCCAGCGTGGCCGCCCTGTCGGTGCGGACCCCGCGCGGCGCCGGCGCCGGCTCCGCCGTGGTGATCGGCCCGGACGGGCTGCTGCTCACCAGCGCCCACGTGGTGCAGGGCGCCCGGGACGGGTCGGCCGCCTTCGGCGACGGCACCGAGACCGGGTTCCGGGTGGTCGGCGCCGACCCGCTCTCCGACCTGGCGGTGCTGCGGGCGGAGCGGGTCACCGTCGCGCCCGTGGAGCTGGGCGACGCGGACCGGCTGCGGATCGGCCAGCTGGTGGTCGCCGTCGGCAACCCGATGGGGCTGGCCGGCTCGGTCACCGCCGGGGTGGTCTCCGGGCTGGGCCGGTCGCTGCCGGCCCGGGACGGGCGGGTCGTCCGCCTCATCGAGGACGTCATCCAGACCGACGCGGCGCTGAACCCGGGCAACTCCGGCGGGGCGCTGGCCGACTCGGCCGGCCGGGTGGTCGGGGTCAACACGGCGGTCGCCGGGTACGGCCTCGGGCTGGCCGTGCCGGTCAACGCCACCACCCGGCAGATCATCGCCGACCTCACCACCGACGGCCGGGTCCGCCGGGCCTGGCTGGGCGTGGCCGGGGTGCCGGTGCCGCTGCCACCGGAGATCACCGCCCGGACGGGGCAGCGGCGCGGGCTGCGGGTGGTCGAGGTGGTGCCGGGCAGCCCCGCCGGGATGGCGGGGCTCTACCTCGGCGACGTGATCGTGGCGGCCGGTGGCCGACCGGTGCAGGACGGCCAGGGCTTGCAACGGCTGATGCTCGGTCCGGCGATCGGCGCCCGCCTTCCCGTCACGGTGCTGCGCAAGGGGGCGTACGTCGACGTGGTGGCCGTCCCGACCGAGCTGAGCCGCTGACGCGACGAGGGCCGCACCCGCCGGGGTGCGGCCCTCGTTGCCTGACGAGTCAGCGCGCGCCGAGGTGGGCGAGCAGGTCCTGCCGGGTCAGCACGCCCTTGGGCTTGCCGTCGACCAGCACCAGCGCGGCGTCGGCCTTCTCCAGCAACGCGACCGCCTCGCTCACCGGCTGGCCGCCGCCGATCATGGGCAGCGGGTCGGTCATGTGCCGCTCGATCGTGTCGTGCAGGTGGGCCTGGCCGGTGAAGAGCGCGTCGAGCAGGTCCTTCTCGGCGATCGAGCCGGCGACCTCACCGGTCACCACCGGCGGCTCGGCCTTGAGCACCGGCAGCTGGGAGACGCCGTACTCCCGCATGTAGTCGATCGCGTCGCGGACCGTCTCGGTCGGGTGGACGTGCACCAGCTCGGGCAGGCCGCCCGGCTTGCCGGCGAGCGCGTCGGCAACGGTCGGCTCGGTGCCCGAGTTGTCGAGGAAGCCGTACCGGGCCATCCAGGTGTCGTTGAAGATCTTCGACAGGTAGCCCTTGCCGCTGTCCGGCAGGAGCACCACGATCACGTCGTCCGGGCCGGCCTTGCGGGCCACCTCCAGGGCGGCCACCACGGCCATGCCGCAGGAGCCGCCGACCAGCAGCCCCTCCTCGCGGGCCAGCCGCCGGGTCATCTCGAAGGACTGCTTGTCCGAGACCTCGACGATCTCGTCGGCCACGGTGCGGTCGTAGGTCTCCGGCCAGAAGTCCTCACCGACGCCCTCGACCAGGTAGGGCCGGCCGGTGCCGCCGGAGTAGACCGAGCCCTCCGGGTCCGCGCCGACCACCCGGACCCGCCCGTCGGACGCCTCCTTCAGGTAGCGGCCGATGCCGGAGATGGTGCCGCCGGTGCCCACGCCCGCCACGAAGTGGGTGAGCCGCCCCTCGGTCTGCTTCCAGATCTCCGGGCCGGTGGTCTCGTAGTGCGAGCGCGGGTTGGCCGGGTTGCTGTACTGGTTGGGCTTCCAGGCGCCGGGGATCTCCCGGGCCAGCCGGTCGGAGACGTTGTAGTAGGAGCGCGGGTCCTCCGGCGCCACGGCGGTCGGGCAGACCACCACCTCGGCGCCGTACGCCCGCAGCACGTCCTGCTTGTCCTGGCTGACCTTGTCGGGGCAGACGAAGACGCACTTGTAGCCCTTGAGCTGGGCGACGAGGGCCAGCCCGACGCCGGTGTTGCCGCTGGTCGGCTCGACGATCGTGCCGCCCGGCCGGAGCAGGCCCGCCTTCTCGGCGTCCTCGACCATCCGCAGCGCGATCCGGTCCTTCACCGAACCGCCCGGGTTGACGTACTCCACCTTCGCCAGCACGGTCGCCTGGATGCCCTCGGTGACGTTGCGCAGGCGGACCAGCGGGGTGTTGCCGATCAGCTCGACCACGTTGTCGTAGTACTGCACCTCGTTGTGCCCTTCGTCGCGCCGCCGTCGTGGGGCGGCCGGTAAGTCGTCAGTTCGTCGCCCAGGGTACGTGCCGTCAGGGCGCCACATGCCCCGGGATGACGGACCTGCGACGTGCCTCCCACTCCAGGAAGCGGTCGGTCTCGGCGAGCACGCTGCCGGCCAGCCAGGTGACCATCACGGCGTCGTCGGCCAGGCCGAAGATCGCCAGCGGGATCTCCGGCAGCAGGTCGATCGGCGAGACGATGTACGCCGTCGCCCCGGCCATGAGGGCCAGCCGCAGGCCGCCGTCGTACTCGCCCCGGGCGGTGGCCCGGATCATCCGGGGCAGCGCCGCCAGCCGGGCGCCCAGCGACGGGCCACCCCGCGCCCCGGCCGCCAGCGCCCGGGCCAACGCCGTGAAGGCCGCGCTCCGCTTCAGTGTCTTCGCCATCTCCTCGCCCCTCTCCGCTCGATCAGGGTGCGGTCCCGGCGCAAGCCCGCCCCTCCCGTACCGGTACCCGGAACGGTCGCGTTCCAGCCGTGACGATCACGGGAGAGCGGGTGTCGTATCGGCGCGATAATGTCGGTGCATGGGGGACGCTGGTTCCGTCGCGCCGGGCGGCTGGCAGCGCGCCCGGCGGATCGCCCGCCTGACGGCGATCGGCACGGGCGCCACGGTGGCGGCCACCGTCGCCACGGGCGGGGTGCTGCTCGGGCAGGCCCGCCAGGCCCGGCGCACCATCCCGATGGCCGAGGCGCCCCCGCCCCGCTGCGACGGCGTCTACGGGGCGAAGCTGCCCGGGCCGCCGGTCACCATGGTGATCCTCGGTGACTCCTCCGCCGCCGGCTACGGCGTGCACCGCCGCCGGGAGACCCCGGGCGCGCTGCTGGCCACCGGGCTGTCCCGCCGGTTGCACCGGCCGGTCCGGCTGCACCGGTTCGCCGTGGTGGGCGCCCTGTCCGCCGGGCTGAAGCCGCAGGTCGAGTCGGCCCTGGAGGTCGAACCGGACATCGCGGTCGTCCTGGTCGGCGGCAACGACGTCACCAACCGCACCCCGCTCTCGGTGGCCGTGCGCTACCTGGTCGACGCGGTCCGCACGCTGCGGGCCGCCGGCTGCGAGGTGGTCGTCGGCACCTGCCCCGACCTGGGCGCGATCCGGCCGATCCAGCCGCCGCTGCGCTGGCTGGCCCGGCGTTGGAGCCGCCAGCTCGCCGCCGCCCAGACGGTGGCGGTGGTCGAGGCGGGCGGCTGGACGGTCTCCCTCGGCGACCTGCTCGGCCCGCGGTTCGCCGCCGAGCCGACCCGGATGTTCGCCTGGGACCGGTTCCACCCGTCCGCCGAGGGGTACGCGGTCGCGGCGGCGGCGCTGCTGCCCACCGTGCTCTCGGCGTTGGGCGCCGGTCAGGAACGCCGGCCGTCGCTGGCCGGGGCGGAGGGCGTGCGGTCGCTGCCCGAGGCGGCCCACGAGGCGGCCCGGCACGCGGGCACCGAGGTCAGCGGCACCGAGGTCCGGGGCCGCGAGCGCGGGCCCGGTGGGCGCTGGGCGCAGCTTCGGCGGCGGGCCTTCTTCGGTGTCGGCGCGGTGCCGCAGTCCGGTGCCGCAGCCGACCCGGCCCAGCTGGAGGGACTGGCATGAGCGGGGCGGCGGGGGCATCATCAGCAGGCACAACGTGTGCCATGCTCATGTCGACGCCGTTCGCCACGAGCAGACCGGCCCGCGGGCCGTGGGAGCTGGGGAGGTGTCGTCATGACCGAGCGTAACGAGCTCGCGGTCCGGCTCGGCCGGGCCGCCGCGCTCTCCCTGCTCGCCGGCACGGTGGGCGGGGCGGCGGTCCTCGCCGGCCAGGCCATCGCCGCCCGCAGCCGGGAATACGCCCAGCCCGAGCTGGGCCTCGCGCTGCGCGCCACGGTCGGCCGGCCGGACGCTCCGCCGCTGCGGCTGGTGCTGCTCGGCGACTCGTCGGCGCTCGGCGTCGGCGTCGAACGCTTCGAGGAGACCATCGGCGGCCAGCTCGCCCACCTGCTGGCCGAGGGACCCACCGGCCGGCGGGTGCACCTGTCCAGCGTGGGGGTCTCCGGTTCCCGCTCCACCGACCTGGCCACCCAGGTGGCCCGGGCGCTGCTCGGCGAGCGGCCCGACGTGGCGGTGATCCTGATCGGGGCGAACGACGCCACCGGGCTGGCCCGTCCCGCCGACGCGGCGGCCTACCTCGGCTCGGCGGTGCGCCGGCTACGCGAGGCGCACGTCGAGGTGGTCGTGGGCACCTGCCCCGACCTCGGCGCGGTGCGCGCGGTCGCGTCCCCGCTGCGGCAGGTGCTCGGCTGGTCGGGGCGGCGGATGGCGCGCGCCCAGACGGCCGCCGTGCTCGACGCCGGCGGCGGGGTCGTCGACCTCGGCACCGAGACCGGGCCGGTGTTCCGGGCGGATGCCGGCACTCTCTGCCACGACGGCTTCCACCCCTCCGCCGACGGCTACCGGGTCTGGGCGCACGCGCTGCTCCCGGCGGTCGAGGCGGCCGCCGCGGTCGCCTACCGGCACCACCACTGAGCGCCGGCGGGGTGACATTTCCCGCCCGCTGAGCGGCTTCCGCCACAAGTTACCGGCGGGTTAACGTTGGTTCATGCCGATTGAGTCGCCCCGCGACGCCGTCATCGTCGCCACCGCCCGGTCCCCCATCGGCCGCGCGTTCAAGGGTTCCCTGCGGGAGGTCCGCCCGGACGACCTCGCCGCCACCATCGTCCAGGCCGCCCTCGACAAGGTCCCGGCGCTCGATCCCACCACCATCGACGACCTCTACCTGGGTTGCGGCCTGCCCGGCGGCGAGCAGGGCTTCAACATGGCCCGGGTGGTCGCCACCCTGCTGGGCCTGGACGGCCTGCCGGGCGCCACGCTGACCCGCTACTGCGCCTCCTCGCTCCAGACCACCCGGATGGCGATGCACGCGATCCGGGCGGGCGAGGGCGACGTCTTCATCTCCGCCGGCGTCGAGACCGTCTCCCGGTACGCGCGGGGCAACTCGGACACCCTGCCGCCCGAGGCGCAGGCGCTGGTCGGCGGCGGGTGGGAGAACCCGCGCTTCGCGGCCGCGCGGGAGCGCTCCGCGGCCCGGGCGCAGGGCGGCGCCGAGGTGTGGACCGACCCGCGCGAGGACGGCCAGCTCCCCGACATCTACCTGACCATGGGCCAGACGGCGGAGAACCTCGCCCAGGTCCACGACGTCACCCGCGCCGACATGGACGCGTTCGGCGTGCGCAGCCAGAACCTCGCCGAGAAGGCGATCGCGGACGGCTTCTGGGCCCGCGAGATCACCCCGGTCACCACGCCGGACGGCACCGTGGTGAGCACGGACGACGGCCCGCGCCCCGGGGTGACCCTGGAGGCGGTGGCCGGCCTGAAGCCGGTCTTCCGCCCGGACGGCCGGATCACCGCCGGCAACTGCTGCCCGCTCAACGACGGCGCCGCCGCCGTGGTGGTCATGAGCGCCGAGCGGGCGCGGGAGCTGGGGCTCACCCCGCTGGCCCGGATCGTCTCGACCGGCGTCACCGCGCTGTCGCCGGAGATCATGGGCCTGGGCCCGGTCGAGGCGTCCAGGCAGGCGCTGAAGCGGGCCGGCATGACCATCGACGACGTCGACCTGGTCGAGATCAACGAGGCGTTCGCCGCCCAGGTGATCCCGTCGTACCGGCAGCTCGGCATCCCGGAGGAGAAGCTGAACGTGATGGGCGGCGCGATCGCCGTCGGCCACCCGTTCGGCATGTCCGGCGCCCGGATCACCGGCACCCTGCTCAACGCGCTGGAGTGGCACGACAAGACCATCGGTCTGGAGACCATGTGCGTCGGCGGCGGCCAGGGCATGGCCATGGTGCTCGAACGCCTGAACTGAGGTCGATTCACCGGACCAGGAGCCGGGTACGGGAGGCGCCATGGCGACCGTCGTGGAACGCGAGCGCAAGTACTCCGGCGACGAGGGATTCCGGCTGCCCGACCTGACGGGGTGCGGTGGCGTCGCGACGGCGTCCGACGCCACCGCCTTCGACCTGGACGCGGTCTACTGGGACACCGCCGACCTCCGGCTGGCCCGCAGCGGCTACGCGCTGCGGCGGCGGACCGGCGGGCACGACGCGGGCTGGCACCTCAAGGTGGGCGCGGTCGGCGGCGCGCGCACCGAGCACCAGTTCCCGGCCGGGCCGGAGGACGCCGAGCCGCCGGCCGAGCTGGTCGCGCTCTTCCGGGGCGCGTCCCGGGGCCGGCCGGTCGCCCCGGCCGCGCGGGTCGTCACCCGCCGCCGGGAACGCCGCCTGCTGGACGCGGCGGGCCGCACGCTGGCCGAGGTGGCCGAGGACGACGTACGGGCCGAGGACCTGGTCGGCGGCGAGCGGCAGACCTGGCACGAGATCGAGGTCGAGCTGGTCGACGGCGACGAGGCGCTGCTCGACGCGATCGACGACCGGTTGCGCGCCGCCGGTGCCCGGGCCGTCCCGGTCTCGAAGTCGCACCGCGCCCTGGGCGGCCGGCTCGCCGCCACCCGGCCGGCGCCCGCCGACCCGGCGGCCGCGCCCGTGGTCGACTACCTCACCGCCCAGCGCGACACGCTTGTCGGCCACCACGCCGGCGCGCTCGGCGGCGCCGAGGACGCCGTGCACGACATGCGGGTGGCCGTCCGCCGGCTCCGCTCCACCCTGCGGACCTTCCGGGGGCTGTGGGACCGCGCGGAGAGCGAGAGCGTACGGGCGGAGCTGCGCTGGCTGGGCGGGCAGCTCGGGCCGGTCCGGGACGTCCAGGTGATGGGCGCCCGGCTGGCCGACGCGGTCCACGCCGAACCGGACGAGCTGGTGCTCGGCCCGGTACCGGCCCGGTTCGCCGAGCGGTTCGCCGCCGACCTGGCCACCGCCCTCGACGGGCTGCGCGCCGCGCTCCGCTCCGACCGCTACACCGACCTGCTGCGCCGGCTGGACGCGCTGGTGGAGGGGCCGACCGCGCGCGCCGTACGGCCCCGCTGGGTGACCCGGCGGGTCCGTCGCGCCCTCACCCGCTTCGACGAGCGGCTGGACCGGGCGCTGGCCGGCGGCGGGACCGACGACACCGCGCTGCACGAGGCGCGCAAGGCGGGCAAGCGGGCCCGGTACGCCGTCGAGGTGCGCCGGCCCGACGCGAAGCTGGCGGACCGGCTCAAGGACCTCCAGGACGCGCTCGGCGCGCACCAGGACTCGGTGGTGACCCGGGAGGTGCTGCGCGAGCAGGCGCTGGGGGCGTACGCCGACGGCGAGAACACCTTCACCTACGGCCTGCTGTACGCCCGGCAGGCGACGGTGGCCGACCGGGCCGGGCCGGCGCTGGCCAGGGCCCGGGACCGGGCCCGTCGCCGGAAGGTGCGGCGCTGGCTGACGGGGTGACCGCGGGTTACAGCGCGGACCGGGTCCGGGCCACCGCGGCGGCCGCCCCGGCCAGCACCGGCTCCGGTGCACCGGCCGCCAGGAGGTCGGCGGTGACCACCCGCAGCTGGTCGGGCAGGGCCAGGTCGCTGGGGAGCCGGGGCACCTCGCGGCGCGGCTCCCCCTCGGCGTCGGCCGCCAGGTTGGCGATCTCCTGGACCAGCTTGTGCACCAGGTCGGCGCGGGACACGTTCCCGCCCTCGGCCGCCGCCGACCAGCGCGGCTGCTCCCAGTGCCCGACCTGGCGGACCAACAGGGTCACGGCCCGGTCCAGTTCCGCTGCGCTCATCGCGGCCGAGTCTACGACGGCTCCAGGTCGCGGCGCGGCGGCAGACCGGCTTTCATTCGGAGACCGGAGCGCCGCCCAGCGGCGCGGAGGCCGAATCATGGCCGCCACCCGAGCTGGAGTTGTCGTACGGTCAGCGGCGCACGTAGCTGAGCAGGCGGAGGATCTGCCAGTACAGGAAGATCAACCCGACCAGCAGCCCGAACGCGCAGAACCAGGCGTACCGGCGGGGCAGGCCGTTGCGGGCCGACCGCTCGACCAGGTCGAAGTCGAGGACGAAGCTGAGCGCCCCGGCGATGATGGCCACCACCGAGAAGAGGTACGGCAGCCAGCCGACCCGCGCCGTGAGGCTGTAGACCTCGGCGCCCTGCCGCCCGGTGAGCAGGTAGGTGACCAGGTTGACCAGGCCGATCGCCACGATGCCGATGAGCGTGCCGAGCACCAGCCGGGCCAGCCGCGGGGTGGCCCGGATCAGCCGGGCCCGGTAGAGCAGCGCCATGCCGAGGAAGACCCCGAAGGTGCCGACCACCGCCTGCGCCACGATGCCCGGGTAGACCAGTTCGAACGCGCGGCTCGCGACCCCGAGCAGCAGGCCCTGAAGCACCGCGTACCCGGCGATGAGCGGCGGGTTGGTGATCTGCTTCAGCGAGATGACCAGCACCAGCACCAGGCTGGCCAGGGCGCTGCCGGCCAGCGCCGCGGAGATCCACACCGCCTGCGGCACGAGCACCCAGGCCACCGCCGCGGTGACGCCGGTGAGCAGCAGCAGCCCGACGGTCCGGCTGACCACGTCGGCCACCGTCATCGTGTCGGCGGCCCCCACGCCGAGCACCTGACGCTCGGTCCGGCCCACGTCGTCCAGCCGGTCCAGCACCGGGTTGGCACTGCGCACCGCGACCTCCTCGCGCCGACGTACCCCGGCTCCCACTCTGCCCCCGGAGGCCCGGCGGCGACCGGGAAACGACGACGCCCGCCGCCGCGGGCGCGGCAGGCGGGCGTCGCAGGTCGGGCGGGTTTGGTCAGTCGTCGCCCTGGAAGTAGCTGAGCAGCCGGAGGATCTCCAGGTAGAGCCAGACCAGGCCGACCACGATGCCGAAAGCGGCCGTCCAGGAGTAGCGCTGCGGCAGCCCCATCCGGACGCCCTCCTCGATCTCCGCGAAGTTGAGCACGAAGCTCAGCGCGGCGACCACGATGCAGACCAGGCTGAACCCGATGGCCAGCGGGCTGCCGTCGCGGAGGTGGGTGTTGACGCCGAAGAGCGCGAGCACCAGGTTGATCAGCATGACGCCGAAGAGACCCGCGATGACCGCCACCATGATCCGGGCGAACTTCGGGGTGGCCCGGATGATCCGCGCCTTGTAGATCATCGCCATCAGGAAGAAGACGCCGAAGGTGGCGACCACGGCCTGGAGCACGATGCCGTCGTAGAACGTGTTGAACGTCTTGCTGACCATGCCGACGAAGACGCCCTCGACGATCGAGTACGCCACCACGAGCGCCGGGTTGGCCATCCGGGAGAACGAGATGATCAGGCCGAGGACCAGGCCGACCACCGCGGCGCCGATCCAGGCGACGCCGGTCAGGGCGTCCGGCACGAGCACCCAGGCCGCGGCGGCCGAGGCGCCGAGGATGCCGAGCATCAGCACCGTCTTGACGACCACGTCGTCGAGGGTCATCGGGGTGACGGTGGGCGGGGCCGCCGGGTAGCCGTGGCCCCCGGGGTATTGCTGCTGCGGGTACGGCTGGTACTGCTGGGGATATCCGGGCTGACCGTACGGCCCGGGCTGGGCGTACCCGGCCGCCCGCTCCCGCTCAGCCGCCTGGCCGAGCCGGGCGAGCACCGGGTTCGAGGTCTTCACTTCTTCAGGCCTCCCTCAGGGGGTCGATGCACGTGAACGTGCCTCTCCAGGGTAAACGGGGTGGCAACGCCGCGCGCCGCGCGAAGCTGTGGGAAAGCTGAGAGTCTGGTGCCCGGGGCGGGGGTCGAACCCGCACGCCTTGCGGCAGCCGCTTTTAAGGCGGCCGTGTCTGCCGTTCCACCACCCGGGCGGGTGAACACCGGCGTGCCGACACGCGGCGGTGCACGTCTCACCGTAGCGGCTGCGCCGCGGCCCGGCGTACCCCGAGGGGCCCGGCCGATATGGTCGAGCCCGTGACCAGCGCCGCCCGCACGGCCCCCGGGCCCGACCCCGACCAGGCACTCCGCCTCGACCCGGCGCCCCGCCCGGGCCGGGCGGCCCGGCTGCTGGCCGCCGGCCGCCGGCACCGCGCGGACCTGCTGGCCGGGCTGCTCTTCGCCGTGTTCGCCGGCTGGCTCACCCACGGGCTGTGGCCGGCGCCCGGGCAGCGGGTGCTCGCGCTCAACCCGGCCGACCAGACCCTCTACGAGTGGTTCCTGGCCGTCGACTCCCGCGCCCTGTTCGGCGACTTCGGCCTGATCACCGACCGGCTCAACGCGCCGGACGGGGTCAACCTCATGACCAACACCACGGTCATCGCGCTCGGCGTGCTGCTCGCCCCGGTCACCCTCGTCCTCGGCGCGCCGGTCACCTTCGCCCTGCTGGCCGCGGCCAACCTGGCCGGCACGGCGCTGGCCTGGTACCTGCTGCTCACCCGGACGCTGCGGGCCCGCCGGCTCGCCGCCGGGCTCGGCGCGGCGCTCTGCGGCTTCGGCCCGGGCATGGTCTCGCAGAGCAACGCCCACCTGCACATGACCGCCCAGTGGCTGGTCCCGCTGATCGTCTGGCTGGTCGTCCGGCTGCTCCGGGCCGCCGACCCGGCCGGCCGCCCGGACGGCCCGGACCGCCGCCGGCTCGCCACCTCGTCGCTCGGGCTGGCCGTCACCGTCACCCTCCAGGTGTTCATCGGCGAGGAGGTGCTCTTCCTCACCGCGCTCACCCTGCTGGTCATGGCCGTCGCGTACGGGCTGGCCGACCCGGCACTGCTGCGCCGGGCGCTGCCCGGCTTCGCCGGTGGGCTGATGTGCGCCGCCGGGCTGGCCCTGTTCGTGCTGGCGTACCCGCTGTGGCACCAGTTCGCCGGGCCGCAGGGCGTCTCGGACGGCATGTTCAGCCCGCACTACTTCTCCGCCGACCTGACCAGCTGGACCCGGCTCTCCGCGCAGTCCGTGCTGGGCGGCGACGACGCGGCCCGGCTGACCACCGGCCCGGCCGAGTTCAACACCTTCCTGGGCTGGCCGCTGCTGCTGGTGGCCGTCGGCTGCGCGCTCTGGCTGGGCCGGCGCGCCCTGGTGGTCGCCTGCCTCGCGGGGGCGCTGGTCATGGCGGCGCTGTCGCTTGGCCCCGAGGTGGTGGTCGGCGGGGAGCGGACCGGGGTGCCCGGCCCGTACGCCCTGCTGGCCGGATTGCCGGTGGTGGACGGCGCGCTGCCCATGCGGTTCGGCCTGGCGGTGCTGCCGCTGGTCGGGACGGTCCTCACCCTGGCCGTGCACCGGGCGCTGGGCGAGCGGGGGCGGGCCCGCCGGCTGGTCCCCCTCGCGGTCGGCGCGGCCCTGCTCAGCGTCTTCCCCGCGCCGCTGCCCACCACCGACCGGCCGCCGCTGCCCCGGTTCGTCACCGGCGGCCACTGGCGGGAGTGCGTACGCCCCGGCGGGGTGCTGGTGCCGGTGCCCACGGCCACCCCGAAGGACCCGTGGCCGATGCGCTGGGGCACCGCCGCCGACGCCGCCTTCGGCATGCCGGAGGGCTTCTTCATCGGCCCGTACGGCCGCAACGGCTCGGCCACCATGGGGACCTGGCAGCGGCCGACCTCCGCCCTGCTGGCCGAGGTGGCCAGGCGGGGGGTGGCGCCGGCCGTCGGCGACCGGCAGCGCCGGCAGGCCGCCCGGGACATCGAGTTCTGGCGCGCCTCCTGCGTCGCGCTGACCGACGACGCGCCGCACGCAGAGACCCTGCGCCGGACCCTGGAACAGCTCTTCGGGCCGGGCACCCGGATCGCCGACGCCTGGACCTGGCGGTTCTGAGCCCGGAAACGGCGAAGGGCCCCTCCCGTACGGGAAGGGCCCTTTCCGGTTGTCTCAGACGCGCGCGCCGACCGGCGGCGCGGACGCCTCGGCGAACTCCTCGCGCGGGTCGTGCAGCTGGCCCAGGGCGACCACCTCGCGCTTGAGGAAGAACGCCAGCGTCCAGTCGACCACGACCCGGACCTTGCGGTTGAACGACGGGATCCGCGACATGTGGTACGTGCGGTGCATGAACCAGGCCGGCCAGCCGGTCATCTTCACGCCGTAGACCTGCGCCACGCCCTTGTGCAGGCCGAGGCTGGCCACGCTGCCCGCGTGCTTGTGCTTGTAGTTGACCGGCTCGCGCCCGCGGATCACGTTCGCGATGTTGTCGGCCATCCGGGCGGCCTGCCGGACCGCGTGCTGCGCGCTCGGCGAGCAGAAGTTGCCCGGCTCCTTGGTCAGGTCCGGCACTGCGGCGCAGTCGCCGGCGCTCCACGCGCCCTCGACCACCCGGTCGCCGTCCACGATCTGGAGGGTGGGCAGGCAGGTGACCCGGCGCCGCTCGTCGCGCGGGAAGTCGGTCGCGTCCAGCATCGGCGACGGCTTGACGCCGGCCGTCCAGACGATCGTGTCGGACGGGAAGCTCGACCCGTCGGAGAGCTTCGCCACCCCGTCGACGCAGGACTCCAGCCGGGTGTCCAGCCGGATGTCCATGTTCCGCTTGAGCAGCTGCTGCACCGTGTAGGCACCCATGTCCCGGTCGACCTCGGGCAGCACCCGCTGGGTGGCTTCGACCAGAACCCAGCGCATGTCCTCGGGCTTCAGCTCCGGGTAGTAGCGCAGCGCGTCCCGGGCCATGTCCTCCATCTCGGCGAGCGCCTCGATGCCGGCGTAACCACCGCCGACGAAGACGAAGGTCAGCGCGCGGCTGCGCACCTCGGGGTCGGTGGTGGCCGCCGCCACGTCCAGCCGGTCCAGCACGTGGTTGCGCAGGAAGATGGCCTCACCGATGGTCTTGAACCCGATGCCGTGTTCGTGCAGGCCGGGGATCGGCAGGGTGCGGGAGACCGAGCCGGGGGCGACCACGACGTGGTCGTACTGGATCTCGCGGGTCGGGCCGCTGATCGGCTGCACGACGGCGGTCCTGCGGTCGTGGTCGATCCGGGTGACCGTGCCGGCCACGACCTTGCACTTACGCAACTCCCGCCGCAGCGGCACCACAGCGTGCCGCGGGGAGATGTTGCCCGCCGAAGCCTCCGGGAGGAACGGCTGGTAGGTCATGTGCGGCTGCGGGTCGACGACGATGACCTCGGCCTCACGGGAGCTCAGCTTCTTGGACAGGCGCAGAGCGGCGTACAGGCCCACGTGCCCGGCACCCACGACAAGGATCCGCTTCGGATTCACGTCATCTATCTTTCCCCGGGCGGCTCGGCTAATCCCGATCGAGACCCCGTTCTGTGACGGAGCACAACCCCTGTGACCTGCGCAACTTTGCGCGGCGTCCCGTTATCTGCGACGCAGGAGCCAGGCCAGGAGGCCGCTGAGCCCCACCGCCACCAGCAGCCCGACCACCGTCGCCACCTGCGACCCGGCGTCCCCGCCGGCCCCGCCGAGCGCGGCCAGCACGATGCCGAGCACGGCGCCGGCCAGCACCACCCCGCCGGCCCGGGCCAGCCAGCGCAGCACCAGATCCGGGTCGACCACCGCGTCGTAGGGCAGCAGCGCGGCCAGCGCGCAGAGGGTGTGTGCCAGGTAGAGCAGGGTGGCCACGGCGAGCAGCCGCCACAGCGCCGGCGGCCGGTCGAAGCCCAGCGTGGCGAGCAGCCAGCCGCCGACGGTCACCAGCGCGGCGAAGGTCGGCCAGATCCGGCGCGGGCCGACCGCCGGCAGCACCGCCACCACCGTGAGGGCCAGCAGCGACCGCGCGGTGAAGGCCTGCGCCGGGTACGCGACCAGGAAGCCGACCAGCACCGCGAAGAAGATGCCGGCCCGCACCAGCAGCGGCGTCGGGCTGACCCGCCCCACCGCGTACCGGAGCGCCCGCACGCGCTCATTCAGCCCTTCGACGAGATCGTTCATCTGAGCCACTCTTCGTTCGCGACTGCGGGACTCCGCTCCGCTGCGTTCCTCGCGCTCACCGCATACCCGCCCGAGGTGCGGTCGCCAGGCGGGCCACGTCGCGCAGCACCTGGTCCAGGCTGCCGGCGCCGGCCCAGCGCACCACGGGCACGCCGTGCTCGCGGAGCTGACCGATCATCGTGTCCCGGTCCAGCCGCCACAGCCGGTAGGCCACCTCGGCCCAGCCCCGGTCCTTCGGCACCGGCAGCTCCGCCGGCAGGGTGTCCACCGCGACCACGAACCGCCCGCCCCGGGCCATCCGGGCCAGCATCTGCGCCGACCGCTCGTCCAGCAGCGGGGTGAGCACCACCACGAGCGCGTCCGAGGAGAGCAGCTGCGGGCCGAAGACCTGGTCGTACGGCTCGTGCGGGGACGACTCGGCCTTGACGTCGAGCAGCCACTCCAGCACGGTCAGGTACTGCCGCCGGCCGGTGGCCGGGCGCAGCCGGCGGGCGGCCGGACCGTATTCGAGCAGCGCCACCCGGTCACCCCGGTGCAGGTAGTGCTCGGCGATCGCGGCGGCCGCCCGGACGGTGGTGTCCAACACCGACGCCGGGCCGCGTACGCCGCCGGAGCGGCCCGCCTCGGCCAGCACGTCGAGCAGCACCACCACCTCGGCGTCCCGGTCGGAGAGGGTGGCCGCCACGTGCAGTTGGCGCGCCCGCAGCGAGACCCGCCAGTCGATCCGGCGCAGCCGGTCCCCGGGTGCGAAGACGCGGACCCCGGCCAGCTCGCCGCCCTCCCCCGGCCGGCGCGAGTGGTGCGCGCCGACCAGCCCGGCGGCCCGAGGCATCTCCTCCACCGCCTCGAACGGCTGGGTCATCGGGTAGACCCGCGTCCGGACCGCGTCGGTGACCACGGCCCGCGACACCAGCAGCCCGTCCGCGGCGGCGACCCGGGCGCCGGCCGGGCCGATCGGGTGCCGCCCCCAGCGCAGCGCCGTCCCGGTCAGTTCCAGGTCGACGGCGGAGCCGGACGGCACCGAGGTCACGAAGGGCCGGTCGGCGCCGCCGGAGCGGCTCACGTCCACCCCCGTCCCGCCGAAGCCGACCTTCTCCACCCGCAGCCAGCGCGACATCCGGGTCCGCACCACCGCCACGTCGTAGGAGACCGTGTCCGGGTTGGCCACGGCAACCGTGGCCTCCATCGGCGCCCCCTCGACCAGGTGCGTGTCCCCGGCGCCGATCTCCAGCTCGGGCAGCGCGGTGGGCCGGCGGCGCAGCGCGTACGCGGTGCCCAGCGCCAACGGCGTGGCCAGCACGACCAGGTCGATCCGGCCGAGCAGCACCGCCGCGACCAGCAGCAGGCCGGTGAGCAGCACGGCCCGGCCGAGCGCCCAGGTGGGCGCCCAGCCGCTCGCCGGTTCCTGACGGTCGGTCATCAGCGCCCGGCGGGTCCGGCCGCGTAGCTGGGCAGCGCGCCGCTGGCCGGGGCGGGCGTGGACTCCAGCACCTCACCGACCACGAAGGACGGATCGACCCGGCGCAGCCACATCTCCGGCCGCAGGGTGATCCGGTGCGCCAGCGCGGGCGCCGCCACGGCCTTGACGTCCTCCGGCACCACGTAGTCGCGGTTGGCGAGCACCGCGCGTACCCGGGACAGCAGCAGCAGCGCCAGCGAGCCACGCGGCGACGCGCCGACCAGCGCGGACGGGTGCTCCCGGGTGGCCGCGGTCAGCGCCACGATGTACCGGCCGATCGAGTCCTCGACGACCACGTCCTCCAACGCGGCCTGCATGGCGCGCAGCGTGGCGGCGTCCACCACCGGCTTGATCTCGGCCTCCTCGCGGCGGCGGGCGATCCGCCGTTGCAGCACCTCCCACTCCTCGTCGTGGTTCGGGTAGCCGAACGAGACCCGGAGCAGGAACCGGTCGAGCTGCGCCTCGGGCAGCGGGTAGGTGCCCTCGTACTCGATCGGGTTGGCGGTGGCGAGCACGTGGAACGGCTCGTCCAGCCGGTAGGTGACGCCCTCGACCGAGACCTGCTTCTCCTGCATCGCCTCCAGCAGCGCCGACTGGGTCTTCGGCGGGGTCCGGTTGATCTCGTCGGCGAGCAGCAGGTTGGTGAAGACCGGGCCGGCGCGGAACGAGAAGTCGCCGCTGCGCTGGTCGTAGAGGAAGGAGCCGGTGACGTCGGCGGGGAGCAGGTCGGGGGTGAACTGGAGGCGCCGGAAGTCCAGCCCCAGGGCCTGCGCGAACGAGCGCGCGGTGAGCGTCTTGCCCAGGCCGGGCAGGTCCTCCAGCAGCACGTGGCCGCCGGCCAGGATGCCGGCCAGGACCAGCTCCAGCGCCTCCCGCTTGCCGACCACGACGGTGCCGACCGCGTCCAGCACCGCGCGGGCCAGCCGGCCTACCTCGGCGGGGGGCATGCTCCGGTCCACGTCGTTCATGACAGCTTCTCCAGTTCGGCGACGATCGCCGCGAGGTCGCGCGGCGACGGGGGGCGGCGGGCGGGGGTGCCGAGAAACGTCCACAGCGGCTCGCCCATCAGGGCGCGGGCACGGGCCGGATCGGACTCACGGGTGACACCGTGCTTCTGGCGCAGCCGCTCGTCGGCCAGCTCGCCGAGACGGGGCAGCACCCGCTCGGTGAACCGCGTCGGGTTGTCGGAGCACCAGTCCAGCGGGCGTTCCCACCCGTTGATCGCGGCACGCAGCGCGTCCCGGGCGGACCAGTTCCAGGTGCCGGGCTCCTCACCGGCCGGGGCACGGCCGCCGGCCCGGGGCGGCGGCGGGGGCGACAGCTCGGCGGTGACCCGGCGGACGGCGAGCACGGCGAGCACGCCCGCCACGATGATCCAGAGCGAGACCTGGAGGCCGACCGCGCGCAGCCCGACGACGACCACCACCACGATCGCGGCGGTGACCGCGAGGGTCCGCAGCACCCAACGCGCCCGACCGCCGCCCGACGGGCGCGCCTCCTCGGCGGGCTCCTCGGCGAACGAGAGCAGGTCGTCGATGCTGGTGCTCACGGTGCCATCTTCGTTCGCGACTGCGGAGCTCGCAGACCCGGCTCACTCCTCGCGCTCACGATGCCACCTCCGGGCCGACCGCCAGCGTGGTCAGCTCGCCGCGCAGCCGGCGCAGGGCCGCCCGGGCCTGGTCACGCATCCGCTCGTCGACAGTGTGGGTGGCGTACCGGGCCTCGCGGTAGACGTGGGCGAAGCCGTCCAGCACGTCGGCGCTGGCGATTGCCGGGACGCCGGCCGCCGGGTCGCCGCGCAGCAGCCGGCTGACCAGGTCTGTGGGGGTGTCCCCGGCGCGCCGGGGCACGCCGGCCTCGTCGGCGGCCTCCTCCAGCCGGACCCAGCAGGCGATCACGGCGGTGCGCGGGTCGGTGGACCGGTCGTCCAACTCCTCCAGGCCGGCGTCCAACGCGGCCACCACCTCGCGGGCGGTGCCTTCGGCGGTACGCCGCACCCGCTGGGTGGGCACCGCGCGGGTGGTCCGGCGCAGCGCCCCGCCCAACACGGTCCAGAGCACGTACCCGACGACGGCCAGCACGGCCGCCCCGAGCAGCACGATGGCGCCGGTGGCGAGCCAGCCCGGGATGCCGCCCGAGGTGGGCGGGCCGAACTCGCGCGGCTCGACGGTGATCGAGGGCGCGGCCTCGGCGGAGGGGTAGTCCGGCACGTACGGGATGTTGTCGGCGGCGGGCGGGATCCGGCTCGCCCCGATGGTGGAGTGCCCGGCGGCGAGCGCGGCGACGGCGAGCAGCAGGGTCACCGCCGCGACCGGCCACCATCTGCGCAGCACGCCGAGGTCCATCCCACCGCCCCACGCATTCCTCAGTCCACCCCGGCCAGATCCTTCGCCCGGGCGAACACGTCGTCCAACATCGCTGGTGTCAGCCGCCCGGTGAAGGTGTTCTGCTGGCTGACGTGGTAACAGCCGAGCACCGCCGGTGCGGACGTGCCGGACCAGTGTGCCCCATGACCGAAGGCCGGGCGCGGAGTGGGCGGGCGCTGCCCGTACACGTGGCGCAGCACCGGCCACCACGCGGCCCAGGCGAACGCGCCCAGGGCGACCACGACGCGCAGTGTGGGCCGGATCAGCGCGACCTCGCGGTGCAGCCACGGCGCGCAGGTGTCCCGCTCGGCCGGGGTGGGCTTGTTGTCCGGCGGCGCGCAGCGCACGGCGGCGAAGATGCGGGTGTCCCGCAGGGCGAGGCCGTCGTCGGCGGACACGCTCGTCGCCTGGTTGGCCAGCCCGGCCCGGTGCAGCGCGGCGAAGAGCACGTCGCCGGAGCGGTCACCGGTGAAGATCCGGCCGGTGCGGTTGCCGCCGTGCGCGGCCGGCGCCAGCCCGAGGATGCCGATCCGCGCGTCGGGCGGGCCGAAGCCGGGCACCGGCCGCCCCCAGTAGTCCTGGTCGCGGAAGGCCGCCCGCTTGACCCGGGCGACCTCCTCGCGCCAGGCGACCAGCCGCGGGCAGGCGAAGCAGTTGCTCACCGCGCCGTCGAGATCGGCCAGGTCGGTCGCCCGCGCGGCGCGGGCGACCACCTCGGCGGGGGTACGCGGCTCAGCCAAGCTTCGCCCGGAAGAGTTCCAGCGTGCGGGCCCAGGCGGTGGCGGCGGCCCGCTGGTCGAAGTGCTCCGGCCGGTCCTCGTTGAAGAACGCGTGGGCGGTGCCCGGGTAGTCGTAGGTCTGGCAGGTGCCGCCGGCCGCCTCGATGGCCCGGCGTACGCTCTGCACCCCGTCGGCGGCGGAGAGGCCGTCCGCCTCGGAGCAGTGGACGAGCGCGGCCTTGCCCGCGTAGTCGGCCCAGTCGGCGCTCATGCCCTCCCAGGGCAGCCGCGGGTAGAAGCCGGCGGTGGCGACGATCCGCTCGGAGAACGTGCCGGACCAGAGCGCCAGGCTCGCGCCGGCGCAGAACCCGGCGCAGCCCACCTTGCCGGCGACCTCGGGCCGGTTGGCGAGGTATTCGGCGGCGGCCGCGATGTCGCTCGCCGCCTCGTCCATCTGGGTGCTGTTCAGCATCTGCCGGGGCTCACTCGGCTTGCTCGCCGGGCCGCCGTGCCGGAAGTCGGGCGCGAGGGCGACGAAGCCGGCCTCCGCGAAACGGTCCACCACCGCCCGGACGTGGGGCACCAGTCCCCACCAGTCCTGGATGACGATGACCGCCGGGCTGGCCGCACCGCCGGAGGGTATCGCGAGATACCCCTCGCTCGTCCCCCCGTTGCCGGTGAAGCTCACCATCTCGCCCATGGTCCCGTCCTCCTAGCGGTCAGTCATCGTTGGCTGGTCGCACAGTGGGTGTTACGTGCGGGTAGCGTGCCACGCGCTCACCGGCCCGGGGAAGACGAAAGAACAGTGGCATTCACCTCCTGTTCGTCTCCCGGACCGGTCCGTCACCGCCGCGGGGCCCGGCCGGCGGACCGCCGTGCGCTCCCGTGCTCCGCGCGACCATCCACGGTGGACGTGCCGAGGGGCGCCCGCCGGTCGGCGGACGCCCCTCGGAGGTCGGCTTCAGCGGGTCGGCACCGGCGTCGGCGTGCTCTCGCCGGGCACGGCCGACGGGCTCACGGTCGGCGCGGGGGTGGCGCTCCCGCTCGGCGCGGGGGCCACGCTCGCGCCGGGTGCCGGGGCGACGCTCGCGCCCGGTGCGGGCGGGGCGTTCAGGGTCGGTACGGCCGGTGCCGGCGGCCCGAAGGGCGCCCGGTCGGGGCAGTACGGGTAGGCGTTGCGCGGCGCGGGCACGGTGCCGCTCGCGTCCAGGCAGCTCGGCCAGCCGAGCCGGATCGGCACGCCGTTCTGGTCGAAGAGCTGGGCGTTGCGGACCAGCCGCCCCTCCTGGTCGTAGACGAAGACGTCCTCGATCCGGTCGTACCGGCGGTCCACCGCGACCTCCTGGTAGCTGCCGAACTGGTCGGAGCTGGCGTGCTGGTCGACGTTGACCAGCATCGCGAACGAGAAGATCAGGAACGCCGCGGTGCCCAGTCGCAGCAACCGCCGCGGCCAGCCGCGGAGGCCGGGTGCCCGCCGACCCAGCCAGACCGAGGCGAGGACCGTGCCGGCAAGCAGGAACAGGCCGGCCAGCACGCTGCCGTCGAGCCGGGGCAGCAGCCCGGACGGCTCCTGGAGCACCACGGCGATCACCAGCGCCGCGAGCCAGCCGCGCAGCAGCCACCAGGCCGGGCGCAGCGGACGCAGGAACTCGCTCACCGAGGACTGCCCGAGCAGCGGGCCGAGCTGGGTGTCGAGGGCGCGGAGCTGGGTGGCGGCGCGCGCCTGCGCGGCGGCCAGTCGACGGCCCCGGCGCCCCGGTCCGGCTCCCGCCTCGGCACCGGCGGCGGCGCGCAGTTCGGCCGCGTACGCCTCCGGCTCGCCCAGCCGGTCGACCAGCGTGCCGTCGGCCTCGGCGGCCACCTCGGCGAGGTGCTCCGGCAGGTCCTCGGTCAACTCGTCGCGGACGGTGGGCGGCAGGTCGGCCAGGGCGGCCCGCACCCGCCCGACGTAGTCCGTGATCTCCTGCCCAGTGACGGTCATGCCGCCATCCCCCGATCGTCGAGCAGTGTGTCCATGGTGGTGGCGAAGGAGCGCCAGGTCTTGCCGGAGCGGGTGAGCTGGTCCCGGCCGGCGGCGTTGAGTGAGTAGTACTTGCGGTGCGGGCCGGACTCGCTCGGCACCACGTAGGTGGTCAGCAGGCCGGCGGCGAAGAGCCGGCGCAGGGTGCCGTAGACCGAGGCGTCGCCGACCTCCTCCAGGCCGGCCTCGCGCAGCCGGCGGAGGATGTCGTAACCGTAGCCGTCCTCCTCCTTGAGCACGGCGAGAACCGCCAGGTCGAGCACGCCCTTGAGGAGCTGCGTCGTATCCACGCTCCGCACACTAGTGCGGAATGCGCAGTACCGTCAAGAACATGGTAGCTGCGTACGCTCGGGGCATGTCGTGGAGCAGCTACGCGTCCTTCCTGGTCTTCGCCACCGTGCTGATCCTGATCCCGGGGCCGGACTTCGCCGTGGTCACCCGCAACACGCTCGCCGCCGGCCGGCGGCGCGGCCGGTGGAGCGCCATCGGCGTCACCGCCTCGAACGCGGTGCAGGGAGTGACCGCCGCCGCGGGGCTCGGCGCGCTCATCGTCCGCTCCCAGCCGCTGTTCGAGGCGATCCGCTGGGCCGGCGTGGCCTATCTGGCGTACCTCGGGGTGCAGGCCTGGCGGTCGGCCTGGCGCGGCGACTACCCGCCGCTGGCCGGGGACGCCGCCGCCACGCCCGGGCAGGCGCTGGCCGGCTTCCGGCAGGGCTTCCTGTCCAACGTCACCAACCCGAAGGTGCTGGCGTTCTACCTGGCCGTGCTCCCGCAGTTCGTCGGCGGCGCGGCGCCGGTCGAGGTGCTGCTCACCTTCGCTCTCAGCCACGCCGTGCTCGGCCTCGCGTACCTGCTGGTCCTGGTCGCGGCGCTGGACCGGGCCCGCGACCTGCTGTCCCGGCGGCGGGTCCGGCGATGGCTGGACGGGCTGACCGGGGTGGCGCTGCTCGGCTTCGGCGCACGCCTCGCCACCGAACGGACCTGACCGTGGCGCGCGGATCGACTTAATTTTCCCTTATGGGGCCTGCTCATCCACGCGGAACATCGGTACGGTCCCCCGATGCGACACCTCGGAACCGTGCTCGCCGCGGCCATCGTCGGCCCGCTGGCCTGGATTCTCTTCGCCCTCGGTCAGGACCGGTCGGAGCGGGCGTTCGCCGCCGCACAGAACGGCGGCGCACTGGACAGCGCTGATTTCGTTCGACCCGCGCTGGTGCTGGCCGCCGCCGGGATCGTGCTCGGGCTCATCGCCACGCTCCGCTTCTCCCCCCTGGGCGCGGCACTGACCGGACTCGCCTACTCGGCCAGCTACCTGGGCCTGCTCGTGAGCCCGACCAGGGTGACGAAACTGTTCGACCACGAACTGACCCTGAGCGGCCACCCGGTCGACCTGGCGGCCCCGCTCCGGACCGGGACGACGCTGCTGGTCGGCTCGCTGCTGCTCGTCGGGGTCGTGAGCGTCCGCCGTTGGCAACGGTGGCCGCGGCCCGCGGACGACGCCCCCGCGCCGCTGCAGGCGGACGAGATCATCCCGCCCGCAACCGAACGGGACCGGCCGCTGGGCGTGGACGGTCTCGGGCTGGGCACGCCACACAGCACCCCCGAGCCGCAGCTGGTTCGGACCGGCGGTTCCGCCGGGGCAGACGGTTCGGCCGGTCGATCGGACTGGGCCGGGCTGCTGTCGGGCGGCTCCGCGGTCCGGTCCGGTCGGCCGTCCGACTGGCCGCGCCAGCGTTCCCGGTGAGCCGCCGAACGGACCTGACCCGCCGGGCTACTCGTGGTGCTGCGTCACGTTGACGACCGTGCCGTTCGGATCCCGGACGAAGAACCGGCGCAGCCCCCACGGCTCGTCGGTCAACGGGTAGACGATCTCGGCGCCGGCGGCGACGCACCGGGCATGCACGTCGTCGAGGTCGTCCACCTCGATCGACACGTCGGCATGGACGCCGGCCCTGACGTCCAGCTTCATCACGGAGAGCTGGACCTCACGCACCTCGCCGCCGAAGAACAGGATCCAGTCGAGCCCGTGACCACCGTCGAGCCCGATCAGGTCCCGGTAGAAGCGGCTGCTGGCCTCGAAGTCGTCGGAGAGGATGTTCGGCTTGATCCGCCTGACTGCCATCCACCGACCCTAGGCGCCGCGACAACGCCGCCACGACGCCTGGGCCGACACACCGCGCCTTGAGCGCGGCGCCGGGTATACCAATTGCTATACTCACCCTCATGGTGGCTGGCGAGTGGGACGTCTACCTCGTCGACGAAGTGCGGCAATGGATCGGGACACTCGACGGCAACACGCATGCCCGGGTCGTGCAGGCAATCGATCTCCTGGCGGAACACGGCCCCGGTCTCGGGCGACCGCTGGTCGACACCATCCGCGGCTCGGCGATGGCCAACTTGAAGGAACTGCGGCCGGGCAGCGTACGTATTCTCTTTGCGTTCGACCCTTGGCGTTCGAGCATCCTCTTGGTTGCCGGCGACAAGTCGGGCCAGTGGAAGACGTGGTACCACGAGGCCATCCCACTCGCAGAACACCGCTACGAGCTCTACCTGAAGGACCGGGCACGGCAGGAGGGGGAAGCATGAGCGACTACACGCGCTGGCATGACATCCGCGCCGAGCACGTCGCACGTGCCGGCGGTGAAGAGGCGGTCGAGGCTGGCAAGCAGGAACTCCTCGCCGAGGTCGTTGGCCACCGGCTTGCCGAGGTACGCCGCGCCCGGGGGCTGACTCAGCAGCAGGTGGCGGACCGGATGGGCGTCACAAAGGGGCGGGTCTCCCAGATCGAGCAGGGCAAAATCTCCGGTCAGGACGTGGTGGCCCGCTTCGCCGCCGCACTGGGCGGCCGGCTCCACCAGGCCATCTACTTCGACGACGGGGACATCGCCGCCATCGCCTGAGCATCGATCAGTCGGCCGTCACGGACGCGGCAGACCTCGGTACGCGTCCAGCCAGCCCCAGTCACCAGGGCAGGTGCACAGCTCAGCGAGGCAGTGGTCGAGAGCGTCCGGCAAGGTCCTCGCGTCGACTCGGATCACCTGCCGGCCACCGAGTCCGGGCCCGGAGAGCAGCATGGTCCAGGGCCGGCCGTTGAACTGCGCCATCCGCTCCCGGTCGACGCGGATCATGACGTCGATCTGCCGCCGCCCCAGCTCGTCCATGAGCAGCTCGACGTCGATCACACCGGGCCGCCTCAGGCCAGGGACCAGGCGATGCCGTCGAGGATGTCGTGTTCGGACGCGACCACCGAGGGCATTCCGGCCCGTTCCATGATGACCCGGAGCACCAGAGCGCCCGCGCCGATCACGTCGGCCCGGCCGGGGTGCATCACCGGGATGGCCAGCCGCTGCTCACGCGTCCTGCCCAGCAGGTCGGCGGTCACCTCGGCGACCTGGTCGTACGACACCCGGGCGTGGTGGATGCGCGCCGGGTCGTACTCCCGGAGGCCCTGGGCGATGGCGACCACCGTGGTGACCGAGCCGGCGAGCCCGACCAGGGTGGCGGCCTCCCGGCCCGGGACGGCCGCCAGGGCCCGGTCGACCGCGACCGCGATGTCGGCCTGCGCGGCGGCGATCTCGTCCAGGCCGGGCGGGTCGCCGTGCAGGTGGCGCTCGGTCATCCGGACGCAGCCGATGTCCATGGAGATCGCCGCCTGGACGCCGCCCTCGCGGGTGCCGACCACGAACTCGGTCGAGCCGCCGCCGATGTCGACCACCAGGTAGGGCGGTTCGGCGTCGGCGGGCAGGCCGCGGACCGCGCCGGTGAAGGAGAGCCGGGCCTCCTCGTCGCCGGTGACCACCTCGGGGGCCACGCCGAGGGTCTGCTCGACCATCGTGCGGAAGTCGGCGGCGTTCGACGCGTCGCGGGAGGCCGAGGTGGCGCACATCCGGACCCGCTCGGCGCCCAGCTTCTCGATCTCCGCCGCGTAGTCGGCGAGCGCGACCCGGGTGCGCTCGATCGCCTCGGGCGCGAGCCGGCCGGTCTTGTCGACGCCCTGGCCCAGCCGGACGATCTCCATCCGGCGGCTCCGGTCCACCAGCGGCGCCTGCGGCCCGGCGGACGGGTCGGGCAGGTCGGCGACCAGCAGTCGGATCGAGTTGGTCCCGCAGTCGATGGCGGCCACACGCGTCGTCACGGCTGCCACCCTACGGCAGCCGGGCCGGCCACTCGGCGATGTGCCGGTGTCCGCCGGTTGATCCACTCCACCTCGCGGGAGGTGGGGGCATCGGAAGCGGGCGGACACCGCCAGCTCGGCGATCTGGAGTCGATCACTGCCGCCGACCGGCCCGACCGCCGGCCGATCAGTCGTCGGCCGCCGGGCGGCCGAGCAGGTGGGCGCCGAGCGGGGTCAGGCGGTGGCGGACCGCCCCGCCGTCGCGCTCGGTGGTGAGCAGGCCGGCGGCGCGCAGCGCGGTGGCGTGCTCGGAGGCCGTGGAGAGGCCGATCCCGACGCCCCGGGCGAGTGCCGTGGTGGTGTGCGGGCCCGGCTCGGCGAGGCGGCGCAGCACCGCCGCCCGGGTGGCGCCCAGCACCCCGGCGAGCGGGTCGGCCGCCGGGTCGGTGGCCCGCGCCGGCATGGCCGCGGGGTAGACGAGCAGGACCGGCCGGCCCGGTTCGACCAGGACCCGGGGCAGCGGGCCGGCCACCGGCGACGGGAGCAGCACCATCCCCTCGCCGGTGCCGGTCACCTCCCCGCTCCACCAGGTGCGTACCTCCAGCACGGGTGGCCGCCACCGGATCGCCGGGTGCAGCCCGTCGAGGAGGCCGGCCAGTCCACCCCGGGCCAGCCGGTGCGCGGCGTCGGCCAACTGCCGCTGGTGGACGGTGGTCAGGGTGGACCAGTGCGGGGCGAGCACCGCCCCGAACCAGGTGTCGAGCGCCCGGCCGAACAGGTCGAGCACCGCCGGGTCGGCGGAGGCGAACCCGCGCCGTAGCGGCGTCACGGCGGCCTCGGCGTAGGCGGCCGTGACCTCCTCCCGGACCCGCCGGGCGGGGGTGGACCGGATCGCCGCGAGGCCGGCGGCCACCGAGTCCAACCCGTCGAACGGGGTGAGGAAGTCCGGCAGCCGGCCACGGGCCGGCAGCAGGTGCCGCAGTGACGTGGCGGCGGCGCGGACCCCGCGTACGGAGGTCGCCGTGCCGGCCGCCGCCACGAGGTCCGGCGCCATGGCGGCGGTGGCGGGATCGTGCAGCGCCTGGCAGGCCAGCATGGCGGTGCCGACGGGGTGCAGGCGGTCGACGAACCGTACCCGGCACAGGTCCGCCGATCTGAGGTGCAGCCGCAGCATGCAAGCAGCGTGCCCGGCTTCGGCGAGGACCGAAAGGGTTGACCGGCCTGGCTCACGGAACCGACGGTGGAGCCGGGTCGACCCACGGGGAGGGCGGGACGTGCGGCGGACGATCGCGGTGCTGGCGGGACTGGTCCTGGCGTTGACGGGCGGGGCGTGCGGCGGGACGGCCGAGCCGGCCGCCCCGACGGCGCCCGCCGAGCGGCCGGCGGCCGGGGACCACGAGCTGACCCTGCGCCACGGTGATGTGGAGCGCACCTACCTGCTGCACGCCCCGCCGGGGTACGACCCGGGGCGCCCCACGGCGCTGGTCATCGCGCTGCACTTCTTCCCCGGCAGCGGGGCCGGGATGCGGGAGCTGACCGACCTCGACGCCCGCGCGGACCGGGAGAACTTCCTGGTCGCCTACCCGGACGGGCGCAACGGTGGCTTCAACGCGCTGATCTGCTGCGGGTCCGCGGACGACGTCGGCTTCCTGCGCACGCTCACCGGCCACCTGGTCGACACCTGGCGGGCCGACCCGGACCGGATCTACCTGACCGGCATCTCCAACGGCGGTGACCTGAGCTTCCGCCTCGCCGTGGAGGCCAGCGGCCTGTTCGCGGCCATCGGCGTGGTGAGCGGTGGCTACAGCGGCCCGCTGACCGAGCCGGACAGCTACGTGCCGAAGCGGCCGGTCTCGGTGATCACCTTCGTCGGCGGGCAGGACCGGTATGCCGGCATCTTCCACGACGGCCTGCGTACCTGGCAGCGACGGCTCGGCTGCCGCCCGGTGGCGGGACGGGCGCCGGCCGCCCCGGCGGGCCTGAGCCGGGCCGACGCGCGCTGCGCCGACGGCAGCGACATGACCGTGTGGAGCCTCCCCGAGATGGGCCACTCCTGGCCGGGCGCCCGGTCGGGCCAGCTCGCCGCGCCCGACGCCGGAATCACCGCCACCGACCTGATCTGGGAGTTCTTCGCGGCCCACCCGCGACGCACGTGAGGCGGGTCAGAGGCGCAGCAGCATCCGGCTGTTGCCGAGCGTGTTGGGCTTGACCCGCTCCAGGTCGAGGAACTCCGCGACGCCCTCGTCGTAGGAGCGGAGCAGCTGCTCGAACACCGGCTGCGGCACCGGGGCGCCGTCGATCTCGCGGAAGCCGAACGAGCCGAAGAAGCCGGTCTCGAAGGTGAGCACGAAGATCCGGGCGACGCCCAGCTCGCGGGCCGCGTCGATCAGCTCGCCGACGATCCGGTGCCCGATCTTGTGCCCCCGGCAGGACGGGTCGACCGCCACCGTGCGGATCTCGGCCAGGTCCTCCCACATGACGTGCAGCGCGCCGCAGCCGACCACCGTGCCGTCGGGCGTGACCGCCACCCGGAACTCCTGCACGTCCTCGTAGAGGGTGACGGTGGCCTTGCTGAGCAGCCGCCGGTCGTCCGTGTAGGTGTCCACCAGCCGCCGGATGCCCCGCACGTCGGCGGTGCGGGCGCGGCGGACCACGATCTCGTCGGCGGCGGTCATCTCACTCCGCCGCGGGCACGTCCACGCAGGGGCCGGCGGCCCACCACTTCTCCACCAGGGCGAGGGTCTCGTCGCCGAACGGGTTGACCCCCGGCCCGGCGGCGAGCGCGTGCCCGAGGTGCACGTGCAGGCACTTGACCCGCCCCGGCATGCCGCCGGCCGAGATGCCGGCGATCTCCGGCACCTCGCCGATCGCCTCCCGGCGGGCCAGGTAGTCCTCGTGTGCGGCCCGGTAACGGGCGGCCAGCTCCGGGTCGGCGGCGAGCCGTTCGGCCATCTCCTTCATGAGCCCGGCGGACTCCAGCCGGCTGCACGCCGCGGTGGCCCGTGGGCAGGTCAGGTAGAACAGCGTCGGGAAGGGCGTGCCGTCGGCCAGCCGGGGCGTCGTCTCCACCACGTCGGGCAGGCCGCACGGGCACCGGTGGGCCACCGCCCGGGTGCCGCGGGGCGGGCGTCCGAGCTGCGCGGCCACCGCGGCCAGGTCGGCCTCGGTGGCCGGCTGGCGCTCCGGCGGGGGTACGGAATCCGCCGCCGGATCCTGCGGTGGTACGACGCTCAACGGTGCCTCTCTCGTCTGTCGATCACTTGTCGGGGCGCTCGGCGTTGGCCGCCTGCACGCTCGACCACAGGGTGTCGTACCAGGGGTCGGGCGGCTTCGGCGGCCCCGGCTTCGCGCCCTTGCCGGCGTCCTTGGCGGCCCCCTCCGGGTCGGAGAGCACCACCAGCAGCGTCTCGCCGGGCCGGCCCATGAAGAACCGCTCCCGAGCCTGCGTCTCGATGTACGCCGGATCGTGCCACTTCTCCGCCTCGGCGGAGAGCTGCTCGATCCGCTTGCGCTGGTCGGCCTGGGCCGCCTCCATCCGCTCGATGTCCCGCTGCGTGTCCAGGTACACCCGGATCGGATAGGTGTACGCCAGGGCGAGCGCGATCAGCACCGCGAAGAGCACGGTGGCGCGCCCGGTGAAGCGCCGGGGTTGGGGTGCGGTGAGCCGCTTGACCGAGCCACCGGCCGCGGTACGCCGGGCCGCCGCCGGGCGGCTCGCGGAGCGTACCCCCTCGGTGGCACGGGTGGCGCCGGGCGACCGGCCGGCGGCGCGCGGCTCGGCGCGGACGCCGGCGTCACGGACCGTCGACCGGACCCGGGCCCCGCCCGGCCGGCCGGCCTGACCCGGCCGACGGGCGGGCCGCTGGCCACCCGGTGTGCGGCGCTGCTGCATCGTCACACCCCTCCCCCGGAGCTCTCGGCTCAGGCCGAACGGTAACGCGGGAACGCGCCGGCGCCGGCGTACCGCGCCGCGTCGGCCAGCTCCTCCTCGATGCGCAGGAGCTGGTTGTACTTCGCGACCCGGTCGGAGCGGGCCGGGGCGCCGGTCTTGATCTGGCCACAGCCGGTGGCGACCGCCAGGTCGGCGATGGTGGTGTCCTCGGTCTCGCCGGAGCGGTGGCTCATCATGCACTTGAAGCCGGCCCGGTGGGCCAGGTCCACGGCGTCCAGGGTCTCGGTGAGCGAGCCGATCTGGTTGACCTTCACGAGCACCGCGTTGGCGGCCTTCTCGGTGATGCCCCGGGCGATGCGCTGCGGGTTGGTCACGAACAGGTCGTCGCCGACGATCTGGATCCGGTCGCCGAGCGCCGCGGTGAGGGTGGCCCAGCCGCTCCAGTCGTCCTCGGCGAGCGGGTCCTCGATGGAGACGATCGGGTAGTCGCCGGCGAGCTTGGTGTAGTAGTTGCTCATCTCCTCGGCGCTCTTCGCGCTGCCCTCGAAGGTGTAGCTGCCGTTGTCGAAGAACTCGGTGGCGGCCACGTCGAGCGCGAAGACGATGTCGGTGCCCAGCCGGTAGCCGGCCTTCTCCACGGCCTCGGCGATCAGGTCGAGCGCGGCGGCGTTGGTCGGCAGGTTCGGGGCGAAGCCGCCCTCGTCGCCGAGGCCGGTCGACAGGTCCTTCTTCTTCAGCACGGACTTGAGCGCGTGGTAGACCTCGGCGCCGGAGCGGAGCGCGTCCCGGAAGGTGGGCGCGCCGATCGGCGCGATCATGAACTCCTGGATGTCGACGTTCGAGTCGGCGTGCGCGCCACCGTTGAGGATGTTCATCATCGGCACCGGGAGCAGGTGCGCGTTCGGGCCGCCCAGGTAGCGGAAGAGGCTCAGCTCGGCGCTGCCCGCGGCCGCCTTCGCCACGGCCAGCGAGACGCCCAGGATGGCGTTGGCGCCCAGCTCGGCCTTGTTGTCCGTGCCGTCGATGTCGATCATCTTCTGGTCGATCAGCCGCTGCTCGCTGGCCTCGTAGCCGATGAGCTGGTCGACGATCTTGTCCTCGATGTTGGCGACGGCGTTCTCGACACCCTTGCCCAGGTAGCGGTCCTTGTCACCGTCGCGCAGCTCGATCGCCTCGAAGGCGCCGGTGGAGGCGCCGGACGGCACCGCGGCGCGGGCGATCGTGCCGTCGTCGAGCCCGACCTCGACCTCGACCGTCGGGTTGCCCCGCGAGTCCAGGATCTCCCGGGCGACGATTCCCTCGATGGTTGCCACTGAGTCGCTCCTCGTTTGTGTGTTCCGGTCCGGTATGGGCCGCGACGGTGCGGCTGAGGCAGGTGTTGAACGCAGCGTATCGGTCCCCGCCCTCCCGTACCTGTCTCGGGGCCGCACCCGGTGACTGAACGCGAGGGACCTCGCCCCACGCGGACCCTCACGTGAATGCCGCCCACCACGGAGGGCGACACGGACATTCCCGGATTAGCGGGCCTCAACCGACAACGGGTTTGCGAGAGCTTGCGTCGATCGACAAGGCTGGGCACCATGCCCGCCGCCTCGACGACTCTCCGCGTGCTCGCCGCCTCGGCCATCGCGTCGCTCTCGGTCACCGGCTGCCAGGCCCTCGACGACACCGGGGTCGCCCTCGGGCGGGCCGACCTGGTCAACGACCTCGCCGCCCGGATGGACCGCGCGCTGGAGCAGACCTGGGCCGCCGAATACCAGCTCAGCGGCGGGCGGACCGCCTCCATCGCGCAGACCGAGGAGCCGCTGCGTTCCTCGTACACCTGGCCGGACGGCAAGATCACGGTGACGCAGGAGGCGGTGACCCGGTGCGCGAACGCGGCCGGGCGCACCTCCTGCACGGTGTCGCCGCCGGTGCTGACCGCCGGCAAACCCTCGGTGGTCGTCTACGGCGAGGCGCGCAAGCACGGCCTGGTCACCCCGCCGGCGGTGATCCGGCTGCTCACCGAGGCGGCACTCGACCCCGACGCGACCATCGTGCAGAGCGACACCACGCTGGCCGGGCACCACGCCACGTGCGTCGACGTCACCGGCACCGGCGACCGCTTCTCCGCCTGCGTGACCACCGAGGGGGTGCTGGGCAGCTTCACCGGCGCCCTCGACGGCAAGCCGGCGGAGGTCACCCTGAGCCGCTACACCGACACGGTCGAGCCGGCCGCCTTCGAGGTGCCGGCCGGGGCCGGCGTGACCGACCGCCGCCCGGCCTCATCGTGAGCCCAGGCGGAGCCGGCACCCGCACGCCCCACGACGCCGACGAGCCGGGCGCGACGGGCGCCGGCCCGGCCCGCTTCCTTCCCGCCGCCGACCACGGCCGGCCGCCGCACCCGGACGACCTGGCGCTGGCGGTGGCCGGGCGGAAGCTGCTGGCCGGCGCCGACGGGCGGTTGCCCCGGGTCGGCGAGCTGCCCGCCGGCATCGACTGGGTGCCGGTCGGCACGCTGGACGGAGTGCCGGCCTGGGCGGCCGAGGCCGCCGACCCCGAGGCGCTGCCGGGCCGCTGGCGCGGCTGGCGGAGCCTCGCCGCCGACCTGCCCGAACCGCACGCCGCCCTGGCCGGGCGGGCGCTCGCGGTGGTCACCTGGCGGCGTACGCACCGCTGGTGCGGGGCGTGCCGGACCGAGCTGACCGACGTACCGGGCGAGACCGCGCGGCGCTGCCCCGCCTGCGGGCTGACCGGGTTCCTGCCGCTCTCCGTCGCGGTGCTGGTGGCGATCACCCGCCCGGGCCGGGCCGGCGGCCCCGACGAGCTGCTGCTGGTCCGGCACGCGTACGGGCCGACCGAGCTCTGGGCGCTGGTCGCCGGGTTCGTCGAGGCCGGCGAGTCGCTGGAGGCGGCCGCCGGTCGGGAGGTCGCCGAGGAGGTCGGGCTGGCCATCGGCCGACCCACCTACGTGGACAGCCAGCCCTGGGCCATGTCCGGGCCGGGCACCCTGCTCGCCGGCTTCACCGCCACCGTCGCCGACCCGTCGGCCGAACCGGTGGTCGACCCGAAGGAGCTGACCGAGGCGCGCTGGTTCCCGGTGGACGCGCTGCCGGCCGAGCTGCCGCCGGCGTACTCGCTGTCGCGCTGGCTGGTCGACGCGGCCGCCGCCACCGGGTCGCGCTGAGGGGTCAGATCCCCAGCAGGGTCCGCAGGTGGCGGGGCGGCGGGCAGTCGTGCGCCAGCATGGCGTCGTGCCAGTCGCGCGGCGACACCCCGTCCGGCCGGGCCCGGGCGATGTCGGCCATCTCGCTGTAGCCGACGAAGTAGGTGGAGAGCTGGGTGGAGGTGAGCAGCGCCCGCCGCCACTTGCCGGCCGCCTCGCCCTCCTCCTGGAAGCCACGCCCCGTCATCAGCGCCATGGCCTCGGACTCGGACAGGTCCTCGCAGTGCACGAGCTGGTCGAGCAGCGCGTTGATGGTCATCCGGAGCTGCATCTTGAGCTGCTGGAGCCGGACCGGCAGCCCGCCGAAGCCGAGCCCCGCCATCAGCTCCTCGGTGTAGACCGCCCAGCCCTCGATGAACACCCCGGACTCGGTGAGCGCGCGGACCCGGGTCGGGCCGGCGTACCGGCGGGCGTGGGCGAGCTGGAGGAAGTGGCCCGGCATCGCCTCGTGCACGGTCAGGTTGCGGATCATGTGGTCGTTGTACTCGCGGTAGAACGACTCGACCCGCTGCGCCGGCCAGTCCGCCGGGGTGGGCGCGATGCAGTAGAAGGTCGGCACGTCGGCCGTCTCCAGCGGGCCGGGCGAGTCGCAGTAGGCCACCGCCACGCCCCGGGCGAACTCCGGCATCTCCTGGATCACGCACGGGTCGTCGACCAGGCTGATCAGGTCGTGGGCCCGGACGAAGTCGCTTGCCTCGTCGAGGGTGACCGAGGCGAGGTCGACGATGGTGGCGTCGTCCGGGTGCTCGGCGGCGAGCAGGTCCAGCGCCCGGCGTACCGTCTCGTCGTCGGCCGGGCCGCCGACCAGCTCGACGGCCGCCGCGCGGATCTCCGCGGTGACCCGGTCGAGGTTGTCCCAGGCGCGACGCTGGATCTCGGCGGCGCTCAGCTCGGTGTCGAGGGTGTGCCAGAGCCGCGCCTCCCAGCGCCGCCGGCCCAGCCGGGGGTCGCGCCCCGGGCCGGCGTCGGCGGCCAGGCCGATGCGCAGCCAGGCCACGAACTCCTCCAGCGCGGCGATCGCCGCGGTGGCCGCCGGCTCGACGCGGTCGTGCAGCGCGGGCGCCTCGGCGAGCAGCGCGGGCACCTCGTCGCGGATCAGCGCCGCCGTGCCGGTGAACTGCCCGACCGCCGTCTCGGCGTGGATCCGCGGCATGTCACGCAGCGTCGCGCGCGCGGTCGCCAGCGCGTCGGGTACGGCCGCCAGCCGCCCGGCCAGGTGGGTCAGCCGCTCCTCGACCGGCGCGTGCGGGCGCGCCATGAGGGCGTGCAGCAGCGGGCCCGGGTTGTGCCGCAGCGGGTCCCACTCGTGGCCGCGGATCTCGGTCGCCTCGAACAGCCCGCGATCGACCATGCTGCTGAGCAGCGCGTGGTCGACGCGTTCCTCGACGTCGAGCGAGTCGGGGTCGATCTCGGAGAGCGCGTCGGCCGCGTCCTTCAGCATCGCCTGGTCGGCGGCGAGGGCGTCGGCGGACAGGTCGGGCAGCCGGTCGTCGAACCGGTGGTCCCCGGCCGAGGTGGCCAGCCCGGGCCGGCTCTCCAGCAACGCCTCCACGATCCGCTCGGCGAGCGGTACGAACGACTCCATGCCGACGACCCTACCGATCTCCCCGCGCCCCGGCCGACCTTCCGTTGATCATGAGGTGAGCCGCGCTCGTACGGGCGTTCCGCACGGCCAACTTCATGATCAACGCTCGGGGGCGTCCGGGCGGGCGGCGCGTTCGGCGGCGCGGACCGCGTCGGCGTACGCCAGGGTGGCGCGGCGGAGGGCGGCCTCGGGGTCGATGCCGGCCTGCCTCGCGGCGGCGACCGTGGCCAGCAGGCCGGCGCCGAGCCGCGCCTCCGGGTCGACCTGCGATTCCGCCAGCGGTGGGGGGACCGCCAGGCCGATGCGGCCGGCACGGTCCAGGATCTTCGCGGCCAGGGCGAGCGCGGGCTGGCTCAACGCGATGCCGTCCAGCACCGACTCGCGGGTCTTCTCGGCCCGCTTGATCCGCTCCCAGTTCGCCTCGATCTCCTCGATCGAGCCGGCCTGCTCGCCGGAGAAGACGTGCGGGTTGCGGCGGACCATCTTGTCGACCAGGCCGCCGGCCACGTCGTCGACCGTCCAGCGCTTCCCCTCCGGCAGGTCCTCGGCCAGCCGGGCGTGCAGCAGCACCTGGAGCAGCACGTCGCCCAGCTCCTCGCGGAGCGCGTCGGTGTCGTCGGCGCTGATGGCGTCGTACGCCTCGTAGCACTCCTCGAGCAGGAAGCCGGCCAGGCTGCGGTGGGTCTGCGCCCGCTTCCACGGGTCACCGCCCGGCGAGGCCAGCCGGTCCATCACCTCGACCGCGTCGAGCAGCCGGGCCCCCGGCGGGTCCCACGAGCCGTACATCAGCTCCAGCTCGGCGAGGCCGGGTTGGCGGGCCAGCCGCAGCCCCAGCTCGCGGGCGAGCGCCTCGTCGCCGGCCGGGCCGGCCAGCCAGACCGCGCTGCCGTGCGCGGCCGCCGCGTCGAGCAACGCCTGCGTGGCGCCCTCGGTCACCACGCTGACCTCGGCGCCCGTCGACCGGACCGCCGTGGCCAGCTCGCTCTCCGCGCCCGCCAGCACCGGCGCGGAACGTACGACGTCCCAGGCGGCCGCGGTCAGCAGGCCGGCCGGCAGCCGGGGCGAGGTGACCAGCAGGACGATGCGCGCGGTCATGCTCAGGGCGCCACCGACGCGCTCGGCTCGGCCGTCCCCGGCTCGGTCGACTCGGGCTCCGGCGTGGAGATCTCGGTGACCGCCGAGCCGGACTCGCCCAGCGGCACGGAGACCGCCGCCACGTCGCCCTTGAAGCTGAGCAGCGGGAAGAGCAGCGGGCGGTAGCGCGGGTTCACCGAGACGTCGTAGCCGCCGATCGCGTCGGCGAGCACCTTGCGGGTGGCCAGCGCGGACCGGAGCTGCGCACCGTCGAGCTGGCCGGCGGCGTCCGCGTCGCTGACGTCCGGCGGGATGGCGCCGGCGGAGCGACCCGCCGCGATCACGGCCGCCATCTCCTCCTGCGCGGGAGCAGCCTGCTCACCGGCGGGCACGCCGGACAGGCAGGTGTAGAACTCGGCCACCCGCTGCGGGTAGGCGGCGTCGGCCGGCAGGCCCGTCTGCTGGGCGACCTGCGCCGGGCTGACCTGCCCCTGCGGCTGGTAGCCCTTGTCGGCGGAGAGGCCCCGGCACACGTCCAGCAGCACCAGGGTGGCCACCACCTGGTCCCGGCCCGGCAGCAGCGCGGGGGCCTGCTGCGCGGTGGCGGGCGAGGCGGAGAGGCCGTCCCGCATCTCGTCGAGGATCGAGGTGACCTGGTCCTCGGTGACCCGGTGGTCACCGATGTAGGCGGCGACCCCGGGCTCGGTACGGCAACCGGTGAGGGCGACGAGGCCGACCGCCACGCTGGCGACGGCGACAAGACGGCGAGCACGCATGACGGCCACTCTCTCACGGCCGGCGCCCGGCTGTGACGCCGCCCACCTCACCGCGCCCCCGCCCCGGCCGGCTGCGCCGCGACCGGCTCGCCGAGCACATCCTTGAGGAGCTGGGCGCACCACTCCAGCAGCGCCTGGTCACGCAGCGGCTCGCCGCCGACCCGGCGGGTGCTCGGCCGGGGCACGCTGACCTGGTCGAGCGCCTGCTTGTAGACCGAGTCCGGGTGGTAGCGCTTGAGCCGGAGCTGCTTCGAGTCGGGCAGCGGCAGCGGGCCGAACCGGATGTGCTTGCCCTGCATCGACACGTCGGTGAGGCCGTACCGCCGGGCGAGCAGCCGGAACCGGGCCACGGCGACGAGGTTCTGCACGGGCGCGGGCGGCTCGCCGTACCGGTCGGTCATCTCGGCGACCACCTCGCGCAGCCGCTCCTCGTCGCGGGCCTCGGCCAGCTTGCGGTACATCTCCAGGCGCAGCCGCTCCACGCCGACGTAGTCGTGCGGCAGGTGCGCGTCGATCGGGAGATCCACCTTGACCTCGGTCTCCTCCTCCGCGTGCTCACCCTTGAACGCGGAGACCGCCTCGCCGACCATCCGGACGTAGAGGTCGAAGCCGACGCCCTCGATGTGCCCGGACTGCTCGCCGCCGAGCAGGTTGCCGGCGCCCCGGATCTCCAGGTCCTTCATGGCCACGTACATGCCGGCGCCCAGCTCGGTGTGCTGGGCGATGGTGGCCAGCCGCTCGTGCGCGTTCTCCGTGAGCGGCTTGTCCGGCGGGTAGAGGAAGTAGGCGTACGCCCGCTCCCGGCCCCGGCCGACCCGGCCCCGGATCTGGTGCAGCTGGGCCAGGCCGAGCAGGTCGGCCCGCTCGACGATGAGGGTGTTGGCGTTGGGGATGTCGATGCCGGACTCCACGATCGTGGTGCAGACCAGGACGTCGAACTCCTTCTCCCAGAAGCCGACCATCACCTTCTCCAGCGCTTCCTCGCCCATCTGGCCGTGCGCCACCGCGACCCGGGCCTCGGGCACCAGCTCGCGGATCCGGCGGGCCGCCCGGTCGATCGACTCGACCCGGTTGTGCAGGTAGAAGACCTGCCCGTCGCGGAGCAGCTCGCGGTGGATCGAGGCGGCCACCTGCCGGTCGTCGTACGCCCCCACGAACGTCAGCACCGGGTGCCGCTCCTCGGGCGGGGTGGCGATGGTGGACATCTCCCGGATGCCGGTGATCGCCATCTCCAGGGTGCGCGGGATCGGGGTGGCCGACATGGCCAGCACGTCGACCGAGGCGCGCAGCGTCTTCAGGTGCTCCTTGTGCTCGACGCCGAAGCGCTGCTCCTCGTCGATGATGACCAGGCCGAGCTGCTTGAACCGGGTGGCCGACTGGAGCAGCCGGTGGGTGCCGATGACGACGTCGACGGTGCCGTCGGCGACCATCTCCAGCGTCCGCTCGGTCTCCTTGGGCGTCTGGAACCGGGAGAGCTGCCGGATGGTGATCGGGAACTGGCTCATCCGCTCGGCGAAGGTGTTGTAGTGCTGCTGCACCAGCAGGGTGGTGGGCACCAGCACGGCCACCTGCTTGCCGTCCTGCACCGCCTTGAACGCCGCCCGGACCGCGATCTCGGTCTTGCCGTAGCCGACGTCGCCGCAGATCAGCCGGTCCATGGGGACGGTCTGCTCCATGTCCCGCTTGACCTCCTCGATGGCGGCCAGCTGGTCGGGCGTCTCCTGCCAGGGGAAGGCGTCCTCCAGCTCCCGCTGCCACGGGGTGTCCGGGCCGAACGAGTGCCCCTTGGACGCCTTGCGGGCGGCGTAGAGCTGGATCAGCTGCGCGGCGATCTCGCGGACCGCCTTGCGGGCCCGGGCCTTGGACTTCTGCCAGTCCGAGCCACCCATCTTGTGCAGGGTGGGCTGCTCGCCGCCGACGTAGCGGGAGAGCTGGTCGAGCTGGTCGGTGGGGACGAAGAGGCGGTCGCCGGGCTGGCCGCGCTTGCTCGGCGCGTACTCGATGACCAGGTATTCCCGGCTCGCGCCGTTGACCGTGCGCTGCACCAGCTCGACGTACCGGCCGATGCCGTGCTGCTCGTGCACCACGTGGTCGCCGGCCTTCAGCTCCAGCGGGTCGATGGTGTTGCGCCGCCGGCTCGGCATCTTGCGCATGTCGCGGGTGGAGGTGCCCCGGCCGCCGGTGACGTCGTTGCCGGTCAGCAGCACGAACCGGGACGCCTCGTCGACGAAGCCGGCGGTCAGGCAGCCGCAGGAGACCAGCACGTCGCCGGGGGTGGGCGCGGCCGGCACCTCCTCGGTGAGCCGGGCGCCGAGGCCGGCGTCGCGGAGCACCTCGACGGCCCGCTGGGCGGGGCCGTGCCCCTCGAAGACCAGCGCGACCGACCAGCCCTCGCCGGCCCAGCGCTTGATGTCGTCGACCACCCGGGCGGTCTCGCCGTGGTAGAGCGGCGCGGGCTGGGCGGCCAGGGTCACGGCGATGGCGTCGTCCGGGGTGACGTCGACCTCGGTGGGCTCGTCCTCCCAGGGCTGCCGGGCGGGCGCGGCCTCCGCCTCGACCAGGCCGAACGGGGCGAGCGTCCACCAGGGCTGACGCAGGGCGCGGGCCGCCGTGCGTACGTCGGCCAGGGTCCGGAAGGCGGCGGCGCCGAGGTCGACCGGGGCCTGGCCCCCGACGGCGGCCGCCGCCCAGCTGGCCTGGAGGAACTCGTCGGAGGTACGCACCAGGTCGTGCGCCCGGGTGCGGATCCGCTCCGGGTCGCAGAGCAGCACGTGGGTGCCGGCCGGCATGCAGTCGACCAGCAGCTCCATCGAGTCGGGACCGATCAGCGCCGGGGCCAGGGACTCCATCCCCTCGACCGGGATGCCCTCGGCCAGCTTGTCGAGGATCTCGGCCAGCTCGGGGTGCTCCTCCGCGAGCGCGGCGGCCCGCTTGCGCACGCCGGGGGTGAGCAGCAGCTCGCGGCAGGGCGGCGCCCAGAGCTGCGGCACGCCCTCGATGGTGCGCTGGTCGGCGACGGCGAAGGTGCGGATCTCCTCCACCTCGTCGCCCCAGAACTCGACCCGGGACGGGTGCTCGTCGGTGGGCGGGAAGACGTCGAGGATGCCGCCGCGCACGGCGTACTCGCCGCGCTTGGTGACCAGGTCGACCCGGGCGTAGGCCATGTCGGTGAGGCGGCGGGCGACCTCCTCCAGGTCCGCCTCGTCGCCGGCGGCGAGCTGCACCGGCTCCAGGTCGCCGAGCCCCTTGAGCTGCGGCTGGAGCAGTGAGCGGACGGGGGCCACGACGACCCGCAGCGGGCCGGTGCGCCCGTGCGCGTCGGCCGAGCCGGGGTGGGCCAGCCGGCGCAGCACGGCCAGCCGCCGCCCGACGGTGTCGGAGCGGGGCGAGAGCCGTTCGTGCGGCAGCGTCTCCCAGGACGGGAAGACCGCCACCTGCTCCGGGGGCAGCAGGCTGCCCAGCGCGGCGGCGAGGTCGTCGGCCTCGCGGGTGGTGGCCGTCACGGCGAGCACGGGACGGCCCGCGCCGCCGGCCGGCTCGTCGGCCGCGACGGCGGCGACGGCGAACGGGCGCAGCGCGGCGGGGGCGGTGAGGTCGAGGCCGTCGACCTGGGCGGCACCGGAGCGCGCCAGGTCACGCGCCCGGGCCAGCCCGGGGTCGGCCAGGGCGGCGGAGAAGAGGCCGGTGAGCATCTGTGATCACTTCCAGGAGGTCGGCGCACGGCGACGACCCCGCGTCCGGTGCGGACGGGGGGTGGCACCGTTCGAGACTATCCCGCGGCCCGGACATTCCGGGCCGCAGCCGGGCGCTCTGAAATCGATCTTGACGGGGTCCGGGACGGCATGATGCGGTGAGGCGCATGACGGGTGAGTACCGGGCGGTCTTCGACGCCGAGGTGATCTTCGCGAACGGCGGCGGGCTGCGCACCGACGGATTCCGGCTGGACGTCCCCGGCCCGGAGATCACCGACGACCAACTTGCCGCGCTCCTCGTCCGGCACCTCGGGCTGCTGATGGTCGGCGAGGTGCGGATCACCAACCGGACCGTCGTGGAGGAGCCGCACAAGGGCGGTCGCGGTGTGGCCGCCCCGGCGGCCGGCGGGCGGCGGCTCGTCGAACTGAGCCACGTGATCACCGACGGCATGGTCACCCTGCCCGGCTGGCAGCCGCCCCGGGTCACCGACTGGCTGACCCGCGAGGCGTCCCGGGAGCGGTACGCGCCGGGCGTCGAGTTCCACGTGGCGCGGATCGACATGATCGCCAACACCGGCACCTACGTGGACGCGCCGGCGCACCGCTGGGCGGACGGCCCGGACCTGACCGGCGTCCCGCTGGACCGCCTCGCCGACCTGCCCGGGCTCGTGGTCCGGGTGCCGGCCGGCACCCGGGCGGTGGACCGCCTCATGCTGGCCCCGTACGACGTGGCCGGCCGGGCGGTGCTGCTGCACACGGGCTGGGACGCCCACTTCGGCACCGACCGGTACGCCGGCCCCGACGCGCCCTACCTGACCGCCGACGGCGCGGACTGGCTGGTCGAGGCGGGGGCGGCGCTGGTCGGGATCGACTCGATCAACATCGACGACATGACCCCGGCGGCGGCCGGCGAGCGCCCGGCCCACAGCGCCCTGCTCGCCGCCGGGGTGCCGATCGTCGAGCACCTGACCAACCTGGCCGCCCTGCCCCCGGAGGGGTTCCGGTTCACGGCCGCCCCGCCGCGGGTGGCCGGCATGGGCACCTTCCCGGTCCGGGCCTTCGCCGCCGTCGACTGACGCCGCCCGGACCGCCCCGGTCCCTGGTCGACCGTGCGGGCAAGGCCAGGAGTTGGTCATCAGTAGCGGACCGAGATCCGCCGCTCGACCGCGTCGACCCGGATCTCCCCGCCGTACGGGATGATCAGCTGCGGGTCGGTGTGGCCGAGGTCGACGTCGAAGACCACCACGGGGTCGTCGGCGTACGGCGCGAGGGCCCGGAGGATGGCCTCCCGCTGCGCCTCGCCCCAGGCCAGCCGCTCGTCCAGGGTGTGCGGCTTCTCGAAGTCCCACGCCTTGGGCCGGCCGACCACGATGGCCGGGAAGCCGGCGAGCAGCCCGCGCTCGCCCAGGTTCCGCACGATCCGGAAGACCTCCTGCGAGCCGGGCAGCTCGTTGGAGGTCTCGAAGACGAGCACGGACCCGGCCAGCTCGGCCGCCGAGGGCACCCGGTCGGTGGCCATCAGCCAGTGGATGATCTCCAGGCAGCCGCCCCAGGTGCGGCCCTGGACCACCCGGACCGGCCCGTGCCAGCGCCAGCCCGCGCCGGGGAACATCACCGGCTCGTCGCCGAGGGTCTCCGGGTCCCGCCAGTCGCGCGGCTCGTCGCCCCACTCCGGCGCCGGGGTCAGGTCGTACCAGCCGGAGGTGAACAGTGCGGCCCGCAGCGATTCGAAGGTGAGCGGGTGCGGTGCGCCGGACCGGCCGAGGTGCACGAGCACCGACCCGCCGTGATAGGCCACGATCCCCAGCCGGTAGAGGTGGTTGAGGACGTTGGTGTTGTCCGAGTAGCCGTAGTAGGGCTTCGGGTTGGCCCGCAGCACCGCGTCGTCCAGGAACGGGGTGACCGTGATGACGTCGTCCCCGCCGACCGTGGCGAGCACCGCGGTGACGCTCGGGTCGGCGAAGGCGGCGGTCAGGTCGCGCGCCCGGTCCCGCGGGTCGGCTCCGGCCTGCCGGGTGGTCGGATACTCCACCGGCTCCAGCCCGAACTCCTCGCGGAGCCGGCGCAGGCCAAGCTCGTACACGTGCGGGAAGAGGGCCGGCAGGCCGGCGGAGGGCGAGACGACCGCGACCCGGTCGCCCGGCCTCGGCTTCTGGGGGTAGCTGGGCAGCGCCATGATCCGAAGCTATCGGGCCGGGCCAGCGAATTCCGCCGGCAGAAACCACCCGGGTCGGGCATATGCGGGCAATAGGCTGAGCGCGTGGACGAGGCGCAGCGGAACCTCCCGGTACGCGACTGGCTACCCCGCACGGCGGCGCTGCTGCTCGGCACGCTCGCCCTGGCCACCGCGTTCATCGCCGCCTACGTCGGCGCGCTGCACCAGCCCAACCCGCGCGACGTGCCGGTCGGGGTGGTCCTCGGCGACCAGCGCGCCCAGGCCGTCATGGCCGCCGTGCGCCAGCGCACCGACAAGATCGACCCCATCGAGTACGACGACCCGGGCGCCGCCGACGACGGCCTCACCACCCGCGAGGTGTACGGGGTGCTCACCTCCGGCCCGGACAACGGGTTGCGCCTGACCACCGCGAGCGCCTCGGCGCCGGCCGCCGCCGAGGTGGTGACCCAGGTGCTCGGGCAGGCCGCCCAGCAGGCCAACCTGCCCATCCAGGTCACCGACGAGGTGCCGGTCGAGTCGTCCGACCCGCGCGGGCTGGTCCCCTTCTACCTGGCGGTCGGCTACGTGCTGGGCGGCTACCTGGCCTCCACGGCACTGGGCCTGCGGACCGGCACCGCCCCCGTCAGCCTGCCCCGGGCCGGGCTGCGGGTCGCCGCCCTGGCGGTCTACTCGGTCGTGCTCGGGATCGTCGGCGCCACCGTCGTCGGCCCGCTGCTCGACGTCTGGCACCACGACATCCCGGCGGTCGCGGCGGTCGGCGCGCTGGCGGTCTTCGCCGCCGCCATGGTGGCCAGCGCCGTGCAGGCGTGGCTCGGGCTCCTCGGCACCGGCATCGTGATCCTGCTGCTGGTGGTGCTCGGCAACCCCGGCTCGGGCGGCATCTACGCCCCGGAGTTCCTGCCGGCCTGGATGCGCGGGATGCACCGGTGGAACGTGCCCGGCCTGGCCACCGACCTGATCAAGTCGGCGGTCTACTTCGACCGCCGCTCGACGGGCTGGGCGCTGTCCGGGCTCACCCTCTGGGCCGTGCTCGGGATCCTCGGTCTGGTCACCGCGACGGTCTTCCGGGCGCACCGCCGAGCCGCCCGGGCCCGCGCCCGCCCCGACACCCCCGGCACGCCGGCCGCCCATGGCTGAGCCCGCCGGCCCATCCCAGAGTGCAGATCATCACGCGGTCCCCCTCCTGCCGCCGGGGCCCGCGCGGATACCATCCAGGGAGTCGGACAGCGCTGTCCTTCGTACTCGCGTAAGGAGCGCACCGTGACCGACCAGCACGACCACGACGGGCCCGACGCCGCTCTCCGGGCCGACATCCGCCGCCTCGGCACGCTGCTCGGGCAGACCCTCGCCCGCCAGGAGGGCCGGCCGCTTCTCGACCTCGTCGAGGAGATCCGCGCCCAGGTCCGCTCCGACCCGCCGGCCGCCGCCCAGCGCCTCGGCGGGCTCGACGTCACCACCGGCACCAAGCTGGCCCGGGCCTTCTCCACCTACTTCCACCTGGCCAACATCACCGAGCAGGTGCACCGCGCCCGCGACCTGCGCCGGCGGCGGGCCATCCACGGTGGCTGGCTCGACCAGGCCGCCAAGATGATCGCCGAGCGCGGGGTGCCGGCCGAGGAGATCGCGGCCGCGGCCCGCCGGCTCGCGGTACGCCCCGTCTTCACCGCCCACCCCACCGAGGCGGCCCGCCGGTCCATCCTGTCCAAGCTGCGCGCGGTCGCCGACGAGCTGGACGCCGAGACCACCAACGCCATCCTCTACGGCGCCAGCGACGAGGGGCCGGCCAACCGGCGCCTGGCCGAGCTGCTCGACCTGATGTGGCAGACCGACGAGCTGCGGCTGGACCGGCCGGACCCGACCGACGAGGCCCGCAACGCCATCTACTACCTGCGCGACCTGCACGCCGAGGCCGCCCCGCAGGTCCTCGACGACCTCGCCGACACGCTGCGCACCCTCGGCGTGGAGACCTCGCCGACCGCCCGCCCGCTGACGTTCGGCACCTGGATCGGCGGCGACCGGGACGGCAACCCGTTCGTCACCCCGGCGGTCACCCGCGAGGTGCTGCGCATCCAGCACGAGCACGGCATCGAGGCCACCGAGAAGGCGATGGACGAGCTGATCAACGAGGTCAGCGTCTCCCGCCGGCTGCGCGCGGTCTCCCTCGACCTCTCCGCCAGCCTCGCCACCGACCTGGACGCGCTGCCCGAGGTGGCGCCCCGGTTCCGGCGGGTCAACGCCGAGGAGCCCTACCGGCTCAAGGCGCGCTGCGTGAAGGCCAAGCTGGCCAACACCCGGGAGCGGCTGCGCGCCGGCACCCCGCACGTGCCGGGGCGGGACTACCGCGGCTCCGCCGAGCTGATCGCCGACCTGGAGCTGCTGCGCGCCTCGCTGGCCCGCAACTCCGGGCAGCTCACCGCCGTGGGCCGGCTCGCCTCGACCATCCGTACGGTCTCCGCGTTCGGGCTGCACCTGGCGACCATGGACATCCGGGAGCACGCCGAGAAGCACCACGAGGTGCTCGCCCAGCTCTACGCGGCGGTCGGCGAGGTGTCCGACTACCCGTCGTTGACCCGGCTGGAGCGCACCAAGCTGCTCGCCGACGAGCTGGCCGGCCGCCGGCCGCTCTCCACCCAGGACAGCCCGCTCACCGAGTCGGCGCAGAAGACGTTCGACGTGTTCGGGGCGATCCGCGAGGCGCAGGACCGGTTCGGCGCCGAGGTGATCGAGTCGTACATCATCTCCATGACCCTCGGCGTGGACGACGTGCTCGCCGCCGTGGTGCTGGCCCGCGAGGCCGGCCTGGTCGACGTGCACAGCGGCCGGGCGCGGATCGGCATCGTGCCGCTGCTGGAGACCCCGGCCGAGCTGAACGCCGGCGGTGAGCTGCTGGACGAACTGCTGTCGCTGCCGGCCTACCGGGCCCTGGTCGCGGCCCGGGGCGACGTGCAGGAGGTGATGCTGGGCTACTCCGACTCCAACAAGGAGGCGGGCATCACCACCAGCCAGTGGTCCATCCACCGGGCCCAGCGGGCGCTGCGCGACGTGGCCGCCCGGCACGGCGTACACCTGCGGCTCTTCCACGGCCGGGGCGGCACGGTCGGCCGGGGCGGCGGCCCCACCCACGACGCCATCCTGGCCCAGCCGTACGGCACGCTCGACGGCGCGATCAAGGTGACCGAGCAGGGCGAGGTCATCTCCGACAAGTACACGCTGCCCGCGCTGGCCCGGGAGAACCTGGAGCTGACCGTGGCCGCGGTGCTCCAGGCGACGCTGCTGCACACCGCGCCCCGGCAGCCGGCCGAGATGCTGGAGCGCTGGGACGCGACCATGGACGTGGTCTCCGAGTCGGCCTTCCGGCGCTACCGGTCCCTCGTCGAGGACCCGGACCTGCCGGCCTACTTCTGGGCCTCCACCCCGACCGAGCTGCTCGGCGCGCTGAACATCGGCTCCCGGCCGGCGAAGCGGCCGAACACCGGCGCCGGGCTGGCCGGCCTGCGGGCCATCCCGTGGGTGTTCGGCTGGACGCAGACCCGGCAGATCGTGCCCGGCTGGTTCGGCGTGGGCTCCGGGCTGGCCGCCGCGCGGGCGGCCGGGCTGGCGGACGTGCTCGCCGAGATGAACCGGAACTGGCACTTCTTCCGCACGTTCCTGTCGAACGTCGAGATGATGCTGACCAAGACCGACCTGAGCATCGCCCGGCGCTACGTGGAGACCCTGGTCCCGAAGAAGCTGCACCCGATCTTCGAGAAGATCGAGCAGGAGTACGAGCTGACCAGGCAGGAGGTGCTGGCGGTCAGCGCCTCGCCGGCCCTGCTGGACAACTCGCCCGTGCTCCAGCGCACCCTGGCCGTGCGGGACACCTACCTGGAGCCGCTGCACCACCTCCAGGTGGCCCTGCTGCGCCAGTACCGGGACTCGGGTGCCGCGGGCCGCGCGGTGGCCACCGCGCCGGGCGGCCGCCGCGCCCCGAACGACGGTACGGCGCTGGAGCGGGCGCTGTTGACCACGGTCAACGGCATCGCCGCCGGCATGCGCAACACCGGCTGACCCCGGTCGACGAGGAAGGCCCCGGTCGCCGACCGGGGCCTTCGTCATCCGCGCGGCGGGCTACCAGTCGCCCCCGCCGAAGTCCCCCCCACCGAAGTCGCCGCCGAAATCTCCGCCGCCGAAGTCGCCCTGGCCGGCGGCGTAGTCGCCCTGGCCGGCGAAGTCCTGCCCCTGGTCGCCGAAGTCCTGGCCCTGGTCCCCGACGTCGCCGCCCTGGTCGCCGACGTCGCCGCCCTGGTCCTGGCCGTCGTTGAAGCCCTCCTGGTAGCCGGCGTCGTAGCCGTAGCCGGGGTCGGCGAAGGCGGGCGAGAAGAGCGCGTCGGCGATCAGGATGCCGCCGAGCACGCCGGCCCCGGTGCCGAGCGCGGTCTTCCACCACGGCGTCGAGTACCAGCCGGCCGGCACGGGCCGCCCCTGCCAGTTTCCGCCCGGGTAGTAGTACGGAGTCTGGTTTCCCGGCTGGGGGCCGGCGCGGTAGGTCTGCCCCTGCACGTTGACCTCGCGCTCCTTGGTGAGCATCCCCGCACCGCGGGCGGCGGCCAGCGGCGGCAGCTCCGGGCCCGGGTCGATACCCATGGCGGTCCGCGCCGCCCGGATGTACGCCAGCCCCTCCAGCGCGGTCTCCCGGGCCAGCGCGAACTGGTGCGGGGTGCGTGCCTGCTCCAGCTGGGAACCGGCCGCGTTGTACCGCTCGCCCGCGTCAGCCAGCGCCTGGCGGACGGCCGGGGCGTCCCCGTGCAGGTTCATCAACTGCCCACCGAGCCGCTCGTACCAGCGCTGCGCCTCAGCGCGCGCGTCGGACAGCTCGGTGGCCCGCCGGGACCTGCTCCGCCACCGCCAGAACACGAGCGCACCTCCGAGCATCAGGATCAGGACCACCCACAGGGCAACCTCCATGACCTCGAACGTACCCAGCGGGCGCACGTCGTACCCGTTTGGCAAGCTCTTCGGCATGAGCTTCTCGACGCTGGCCGTGGTGGTGCTCTGCCTCGCCGCGGGCGGCGCGGTGGGCTGGCTGGCCGCCCGGTCCCGCTCGGCGACCGAGATCGCCCGGCTGGAGGCGACGCTGGCCGCCACCCGGGAGGGCGAGGGGCGGCTGGAGCAGTCCATGCGGGCGCTCAGCTACGAGGCGACCGCGCAGTCCCAGGAGGCGGTGGCCCGGGCCGTGGCCCCGCTGCACGACACCCTCCGCCGCTACGAGCAGCGGGTCGCCGAGCTGGAGCGCGACCGGGTCGACGCCTACGCCGAGCTGCGCGAGCAGGTGCGGTCCATGAGCGCGGTCTCCGGCGAGCTGCGCACCGAGACCAAGCAGCTCGTCGCGGCGCTGCGTGCCCCGCAGGTACGCGGCCGGTGGGGCGAGCACCAGCTGCGCCGGATCGTCGAGGCGGCCGGCATGCTGGAGCACTGCGACTTCAACGAGCAGGTCACCGCGGCCACCGACCACCAGGGGGTCCGCCCCGACCTGGTGGTCCGGCTGCACGGCGGCCGGACGGTGGTGGTCGACGCCAAGGCGCCCTTCGACGCCTACCTGACCGCCATGGAGGCGCGCGACGAGCGGGGGCGGGACACCCACCTCGACGCGCACGCGCGGCACCTGCGGGCCCACGTCGACGGGCTGGCCGCCAAGAGCTACTGGGCGGCGTTCGACCAGACACCGGACTTCGTGGTGCTGTTCGTGCCGGCCGACCCGTTCCTCGACGTGGCGCTGCAGCGCGACCCGTCGCTGCTGGAGCACGCCTTCGCCCGCAACGTCGTGCTGGCCACGCCGGCCACCCTGGTGGCGCTGCTGCGCACCGTGGCCTACTCCTGGCGGCAGGAGGCGCTGGCCCGCAACGCGGCCACCGTCCACTCGCTGGCCCGCGAGCTCTACGGGCGGCTGTCCACCCTCGGCGACCACGTCGGCAAGCTCGGCGGCGCGCTGGGCGGGGCGGTGACCGCCTACAACCGGGCGGTCGGCTCGCTGGAGGCGCGGGTGCTGGTCAGCGCCCGCAAGCTGGCCGAGCTGGGCGTCTCCGACCAGGAGCTGGCCGCGCCGCCGCAGGTCGAGCTGGCGCCCCGCCAGCCGCAGGCCCCGGAGCTGGTGGAGGGTCTGTCCACATCGGCCGAACGACCGGCGGGCATCGACGGTTGACGCGCGCAGGGTGACGATGACGGTCGATCCGGGTCACGGAGTGGTCACAACCTACTTCGGAGTAGTGACACCGACAGGGCCAGACCGAAGGATCACGGTCACGTGTGCCCTGTTTCTGTAGGGCCCTGTTCTCTGGAGGAAGAGAACGTGAGTCAACCCCGCAACCGGAGCCGGCGTACCTCCGCCGCGCTCTTCGCCTCGGTCCTGGCGGCCGGCGCCATGACCGTCGGGGGTGGCGCCGCGACCGCGAGCGCAGCCCCCGCCGCCGCCCCCGACGTCTCGCAGCCGACCGCCGCCGAGACGCTGGGCGCCCACGACGCCAAGCTGCTCGACGAGGCGGAGGCGAAGCACGCTCCGACCGTCACCCTGATCATCGCCGCCAAGAAGGGCTCGGCCAAGAAGGTCGCCGACGGGCTGGCCAGCCTGGGCGCCTCCGTGAGCCAGCGCTACGACCAGGTCGGCTACCTGCTGGCCAAGGTCCCCACCGCAAAGGTCCTCAAGGCCGCGACGCTCCCCGGCGTCTCCGCCGTCGACCTCGACGAGACCATCAAGCTCCCCGACCCGGCCCCCGAAGCCGCCCCGGCCGGAGCGAAGACCGCCGCGCAGGGCGAGACCCTGGCCGGCCCGGGCGCCGACACCGGCGCGGTCAACCCGTACATGCCGACGAACGAGACCGGCGCGGAGGCCTTCAAGGCCGCGCACCCGGAGTGGGACGGCCGCGGCGTCACCATCGGCATCATGGACTCCGGGGTGGACCTGGACCAGCCGGCGCTGCAGAAGACCACCACCGGCGAGCGCAAGATCGTCGACTGGGTCACCGCGACCGACCCGCTCGAGGACGCCTCCTGGCGCGCGATGGCCACCGACGTGGCCGGCCCCTCGTTCAGCAACTCGCTGGGCACCTGGACCGCGCCGGCCGGCTCCTACAAGTTCAACGTCTTCCGGGAGAACATCACCGCGGGCAGCGACGCGCGGGGCGACGTCAACCGCGACGGTGACATCACCGACTTCTGGGGCATCCTCTACAACCCGGCCAACGGCGACATCCGCGTCGACGCCAACCAGAACAACGACTTCACCGACGACGAGCCGATGCGGCCGTACAAGGAGAAGTTCCAGGTCGGCCACTTCGGCACGGACAACCCGGCCACCGCGGTGCGCGAGCAGATCCCGTTCGTGGTCGAGTACCGCAAGAACGTGGACATCGCGCCCGCCGACGGCCAGGCCGGCCCGTACTACGACTTCGTCAACATCGGCATCATCGAGAGCACCCACGGCACCCACGTCGCCGGCATCACCGCCGCCAACGACATGCTGGGCAACAGCGCCTTCGACGGCGCCGCCCCGGGCGCCAAGCTGGTCTCCGCCCGGGCCTGCTCCTGGGGCGGCGGCTGCACCGCGGCGGCGCTCACCACCGGCATGGTGGACCTCGTCGTCAACCGCAAGGTCGACGTGGTCAACATGTCGATCGGCGGCCTGCCGGCGCTGAACGACGGCTCGAACGCCCGCTCCGAGCTCTACAACAGCCTGATCAGCACGTACGGCGTGCAGATGTTCATCTCGGCCGGCAACTCCGGCCCGGGCCTGAACACCGTCGGCGACCCCTCGGTGGCCGGCAACGTGGTCAGCGTGGCCGCGAACGTCAGCAAGGACACCTGGCTGGCCAACTACGGCTCCGTGGTCCGCAAGGAGAACTCGCTGTTCAACTTCTCCTCGCGCGGCCCGCGTGAGGACGGCGGCTTCAAGCCCAACATCTCCGCCCCCGGCTCGGCCATCTCCACCGCGCCGACCTGGCAGCCCGGCAACCCGGTCCCCGAGGCCGGCTACCCGCTGCCCCCGGGCTACCAGATGCTGAACGGCACCTCGATGGCCTCGCCGCAGGCCACCGGCGCCGCCGCGCTGCTGCTCTCGGCGGCCAAGGCCACCGACAAGGGCGTCACCCCGGCCGCGCTGCGCCGGGCCATCTACACCTCCGCCAAGCCGATCGCGGGCGTCCCGACGTACGCGCAGGGCTACGGCATGTTCAACGTGCCGGGCGCGTGGAACCTCCTCGCGGCGGGCGTGCAGACCCGGACCTACACCTCCACGGCGCCGGTCTGCACCGAGCTGTCGGCCAACCTGACCAGGTACGACCCGGCCACCGGCGGCTTCGAGCCGACCCCGAACGTGGGCACCGGCATCTACAACCGCTGCGCGGCCGGCGAGGGCGGGCAGAAGGTCAAGGAGAGCCGCTACTACGAGGTCAAGCTGACCCGCACCAGCGGCCCGAACAAGGGCCTCAAGCACACCGTCGCCTTCCGCGGCAACGACGGCACCTTCTCGGCCCCGGCGGTCGTGTGGCTGCCGCTCAACAAGACCGTCACCGTCGCGGTGAAGGCCAAGCCGCTGACCGCCGGCGCGCACGGCGCGATCATGACCGTCGACGACCCGGCCACCTCGGTGGTCGACTTCGAGGTCGCCACTGTCGTGGTCGCCCCGACCGCGGTCTCCGCCCCGGCCTACGCGTTCTCCGCCGAGGGCTCGGTCGAGCGGAACAGCTTCACCTCGTACTTCGTGACGGTTCCGGAGGGCGCGGGCGCGCTCCAGGTCAACCTCTCCGGTATCGCCACCGGCTCGCAGACCCGGTTCATCGCCTTCAACCCGTACGGCGTGCCGGTCGAGAGCACCGCGAGCACCGGCTGCTACACCAACTTCTCCGACGCCGCCGCCTGCAAGCCGCAGGAGCGGGACTACCAGAACCCGCTGCCGGGCGTCTGGGAGATCGAGGTCGAGGCCCGGCGTACCTCGCCGACGCTGGACAACCCGTTCCAGCTGCAGGCGCGGGTGCAGGGCGTCAAGGTCGAGCCGGCCGTGGTCGAGCTGCCGTCGGTGACCGCCGGCACCCCGACCGAGGTGAGCTGGGGCCTGACCAACGTGTTCGGCCCGGTCCAGGTGACCGGCGTCGGCGGCCCGCTGGCCAGCGTGCACGCCGAGCGGCCGAGCATCGCCCAGGGCGCTCGCCAGGAGTACACGGTGGACGTCCCGGCGGGGGCCACCTCGTTCACCGCCCGGATCGGCAACCCGTCCGACCTGAGCGCCGACCTGGACCTGTCGGTCTTCCTCGGCGCGACCCGGGTGGGCCAGTCGGCCGACGGTGACTCGGAGGAGGCGGTCACGCTGTCCAACCCGGCCGCCGGCACCTACCGGGTGGTCGTCGACGGCTACGCGGTGAGCGACCCGACCACCGCGTACGACTACCGCGACTCGTTCGCCGCCCCGGCGCTGGGTTCGCTCTCCGCCCCCAGCACCCCGCTGGCCCTGGCAAACGGCGCCACCGCCACCCTGACCGGCACGGTGACCGCCCAGGCCACCCCGGCCGCCGGCCGGGAGCTCTACGGTGACCTGGCCGTCACCACCACCGAAGGCGCGGTCGTCGGCCGCGGTTCGGTGGAGGTCGGTGCGGTCAACTGACCCGCTGAGTTCCAGGAGCCCCGCCCCTCGATGAGGGGCGGGGCTTCGCCGTTTCCCGGCCCGGTTTCCCGGGTGCGCTCAGGCGCGGCTTTCCCGGGCGCGCTCAGGCGCGGCGGGCGGATTCGACGACGAACGGGGTGCCCTGCTGGCAGGTGGTCACCATGCCGGGCTCCGAGCGGCCGGTGACCTCCACCCGGGCGCCGGGCGTGAGCACGTCGCGCGGGCCGCCGATCAGCAGGTGGTCGTCGATCAGCAGGCAGTTCGGCTCGACGCCGGCGCGGATCGTGCCGGTGAGCGTGGTGGCGCCGGGGCCGGGCGGCTTCGACGGGCCGCCCTTCCAGGTGGGATCCGGGCGGCTCGGGCCGATGCTCGGGCCGGTGCTGGGGCCGGGGTCGGGCTGGCTGGTCACCGGTGAGGCTCCCGTCGGGGTGGGGCCGGCGGGCTCGGTGCCCGGGCCGGCGCAGGCGGCCAGCGCCGCGCCGGCGAGCAGGGCGACGAGCGCTGTCCGAGGAGTCTTCATGAGCGGTTGGACGTCGCGGGCGGTCGTTTCGTTCCGGCCGGTCAGCCGCGGGTCGCCGCGGCCTTCAGGTCCCGCTTGAGCTCCTGCGGCAGCGAGAAGGTCAGCCGCTCGTTGGCGGTGGTGATCTCCTCGACGTCGGCGAAGCCGCGCTCGGCCAGGTGGGCGAGCACCTCCTGGACCAACTCGTCCGGCACGCTGGCGCCCGAGGTCAGCCCCACGGTGCGGGCCTCCGCCAGCCAGGCGTCGTCGATCTCGTGGGCGAAGTCGACCAGGTATCCGGCGCGGGCGCCGGCGTCCAGCGCCACCTCGACCAGGCGGACCGAGTTGGAGGAGTTCCGCGAGCCGACCACGATCACCACGTCGCAGTCCGGGGCGATCTCCTTCACCACGTGCTGGCGGTTGGAGGTGGCGTAGCAGATGTCGTCGCTGGGCGGGGACTGGAGCAGCGGCAGCCGCTGCTTGAGCCGGGCCACGGTCTCCAGGGTCTCGTCGACCGAGAGGGTGGTCTGGGAGAGCCAGACGACCTTGTCGGGGTCGCGCACGGTGACCTTGTCGACGCCGTCCGGGCCGTCCACCAGTTGGATGTGCGCGGGCGCCTCACCGGCGGTGCCGATGACCTCCTCGTGCCCCTCGTGGCCGATCAGCAGGATGTCGTAGTCCTCGGCGGCGAACCGCCGGGCCTCCTGGTGCACCTTGGTGACGAGCGGGCAGGTCGCGTCGATCGCCTTGAGCGAGCGTGCCTTGGCCTGCTCGTAGACCTCGGGGGCCACGCCGTGCGCGGAGAAGATGACGGTGGCGCCCTCCGGCACCTCCTCGTTCTCCTCCACGAAGATCGCGCCCTTGGCCTCCAGCGTCCGCACCACGTGCTTGTTGTGCACGATCTGCTTGCGGACGTAGATCGGCGCGCCGTAGAGCTTCAGCGCCTCCTCGACGGTCTGCACCGCCCGGTCCACGCCCGCGCAGTAGCCGCGGGGCTTGGCCAGGAGCACGCGCTTGCCGGTCCGGGAAGTCTCAGCCTCAGTCACCCGACCATCGTACGTGCCCGCTTTCGGCGCGACCGTTGATCATGAGGTTGGCGGTGGTTCCGGAGATCGACATCGCCGTCAACCTCATGATCGACGCGGGAGTGGTCGGGGGTGGGGCTTAGGGTGGGCGGGTGAGTGACGGGGAGCGGAGCACGTCCGAGGAGCCGTGGCCGGTCCGGGTGGTGAGCCAGAAGGTCGGGGCCTGGATCGCCCGGTTGGGCTGGGTCTGGGTGGACGGGCAGGTGGCGCAGATCAGCCGGCGCCCGGGGGCGAGCACCGTCTTCCTGACCCTGCGTGATCCGTCGGCGGATCTCAGCCTGACCGTCACCACCAACCGCGACGTGCTCGACGCGGGCGCACCGGAGCTGCGCGAGGGCGCCCGGGTGGTGCTGCACGCCAAGCCCGAGTTCTACGCCGCCCGGGGCACGCTCAGCCTGCGCGCCGACGAGATCCGCCAGGTCGGGCTCGGTGAGCTGCTGGCCCGGCTGGAGAAGCTCAAGAAGCTGCTGGCCGCCGAGGGGCTCTTCGACCGGGCCCGCAAGCGCCGGCCGCCGTTCCTGCCCGGCCGGATCGGGCTGATCACCGGCCGCGCCTCGGCCGCCGAGCGGGACGTGCTGACCAACGCCCGCCGCCGGTGGCCGGCCGTGGAGTTCCGGACGGTCAACGTGGCCGTGCAGGGGCCCAGCGCGGTGCCCGACATCGTGGGCGCGCTCAAGGTGCTCGACGCCGACCCGACGGTCGACGTGATCGTCATCGCGCGGGGCGGCGGCAGCATCGAGGACCTGCTGCCCTTCTCCGACGAGGCGCTCTGCCGGGCTGTCTTCGCCTGCCGCACGCCCGTGGTCAGCGCGATCGGTCACGAGACCGACGCGCCGCTGCTCGACTACGTCGCCGACGTGCGCGCCTCCACGCCGACCGACGCGGCGAAGCGGATCGTGCCCGACCTCACCGACGAGGTGCGCCTCATCGGCCAGGCGCGGTCCCGGCTGGAACGGGCCGTGCGCAACCTGGTCGACCGGGAGCAGCACCGGCTGGACCTGCTGCGCTCCCGGCCGGTGCTGGCCCGCCCGCAGGTGATGGTCGACCAGCGGGCCACCGACGTCGCCGCCCTGCGCGACCGGACCGGCCGCTGCCTGGACCACCGGCTGGGCGCCGCCACCGACGACCTGCGGCACACCCTGGCGCGGCTGCGCGCCCTCTCCCCCGCGGCCACCCTCGACCGGGGCTACGCCATCGTCCAGCGCGCCGACGGGCACGTGGTCCGCGCCGCGTCCGAGGTGGCCAAGGGCGACCCGCTGCGGGTACGCCTCGCCGAGGGCGAGCTGACCGCCACCGTGGACGGCTGATGGAATGGGACCCGATGACTGACACGACGAAGGACGAGCAGCTCAGCTACGAGCAGGCCCGGGGTGAGCTGGCCTCGGTGGTCGAACGGCTGGAGGCGGGCGGCACCTCGCTGGAGGAGTCGCTGGCGCTCTGGGAGCGCGGCGAGCAGCTCGCCGGGATCTGCCAGCGCTGGCTGGACGGCGCCCGGGCCCGCATCGACGCCGCCCGGCAACGCGCCGAGGACTGAGCGGCGGGACGGCCGGAGCCGTCCCGCCGGCACGCTCAGTTGAACAGGTTGTAGAACTCCGCGGGCGCCTCGACGACCTGGTCGGCCGGGGGCTTCTGCGCGGCGGCGGCGTTGCCGTAGTCCGAGTAGGTGATCTTCAGGTCCTGCGCGGCGTTCTGGCCGGCGGCCGGGATCTGCAGCACCAGCTCGCTGAGCCGGCCCTGCGTGTCGACCTTGGCGGTGAACGGCACCGACTGGGCCTGCGCGCCGAGCGCGGTGATCACGGCCGGGTCGAGCGAGCCCGCCTCGGCCGCCTTCGACACGTCGACGGTGCCCGCGTACGCGCCGTCGCCGGTCTTCCGGACCTCGGTGACGCCCTGCGTCAGCACCGCGCTGCCGGCGGGGTCGACCTTGTCGAAGTCGAAGCCGAGCGCACGGTTGCCCTGGATCCGGGTCTGGTCGAGGTGCTGGTACTTGCCGAGGTTGAGGTTCTTCAGCCCCGGCACGCTGGCGGCGGCCTTGCCGCCCAGTTCCAGCTTGACCCAGCTGTCGGGCTTGGCGTGGATCAGGTCGAGCTTCATCATCAGGTCCGACGACGGGTCGCCGATCGTCATCCGCATCTCGGCGCTCTGGCTGGGCTCGTGCACCTGCCCCTCGGCGGTGGAGCCCGCGCCGGACATGGTGAACCGGAAGTTCCCGTCGCGGATCGCGTTGGTGGAGTCGAGCAGGGCCTGCTTGGCGTCGCCGGCCGGGGTGCCGCTCGGGGCGATGCTGCCGGAGGCGGCCGGAGTCGCGGAGGCCCCCGCTCCGGCGGTCCCGTTGTCGTTGCAGGCGGCCAGGCCGGGAATGAGCAGCGCCGCGGCGAACGCGGTGGCGCTGAAGCGTCGAATCTTCACGTCAACCTCTCCAGGTGGGTCGTCCGGCCCACGGAGGTGCCGGAGTCGGGCGCCGAAGCCCGGACGCCGGCTCCGGCGCACGAGCCCGGTCCGGCCGGCGTGGTCGGCCCCGGCGGGCTCGTGCCCCCTTCTGTTCCCTGAAGCGGTGTTCCGCAATCCCTGTCCGGTGCGCCACGGCACCGGGGTGGCGGCCGGGGACGGCGCGAGCCGCCCCCGACCGCTGGAGGATCAGCCCTTGAACATCTCGTAGATGCTGGCGGGCGCCTCGACGACCTGGGCGGCCGGCGGGGCCTGCACCGCGGTGGCGGTGCCGTAGTCGGCGTAGGTGACGGTCACGGTCTGCGCCTCGGCGGCGCCGGCGGCCGGCACCTGCACGGCGAACTCGGTGAGCCGGCCCTGCGCGTCGAGCTTGGCGGTGAACGGCACGGCGGTGGCCTTGGTGCCGAGGGCCTTGACGGTCTCGGCGTCGAGCAGGTCCGAGTCGGCGGCCTTGCTGGCGTCGATGGTGCCCTCGTAGCTGCCCTCACCCGTCTTCTTGACGTCGGTGATCGCCTTGATCATCTTGTCGCTGCCGGCCGGGTCCACGTCGCTGAAGTCGAAGTTCAGCTCCTTGGCGTCCTTGATCCGGGTCCGGTCCAGGTGCTGGTACTTGCCCTTGGTCGCCTTGAAGCCCGGGATGGCGTCGGCCATCGCGCCGTCCAGGTCGAGCTTGAGCCAGCTGTCGGTGTCGATGAACACCAGGTGCATGCTCATCGAGATGTCGTCGGCGGCGGACGCGCCGCTGGACATCTTCATCTCCGCGCTCTTGGACGGCATGTGCACCTTGCCGTCCCCGTTGAACTCGCCACCCTTGATGGCGAAGCTGAAGTTGCCCTGCTGGATCTCCTTGGTGGAGGCGGCCAGTGCCTCCTTCGGGTCCGCGGGCACCGCCGGGGCGGTGGACTTGCTGTCGGCGGTCGGCGAGTCGGCCTCGGTCTTGCAGGCGGCCAGACCGGGGACGAACAGGGCAGCGGCGAGGACGCCGACGCTCCACCGTCGAATGTTCACGGCTATCTCTTTCCGGTTGCTGTCCGGGACGCGTCACGCGTACCGGTTTGTCGGGCCCGGGCAGCGTAGCGGAAACGGTGCCGGCCCCGGGGGGCAGCGGCGGCGGGAGCGGGTCAGCGCAGCGAGGTGGCCAGCTCGCGCAGCTCCGCCTCCCCGGCGTCACCCACCACGATCACCGTGCGGTTCGGCTCCAGCAGGACGAGGGCCTGCTCGTTGCCCCGGGCCGTGTACCGCTGCCAGCTCACGCCGCCGGGCAGGTCGGCCGGACCCTGCGGCTGGCCGCCGCTCAGCTCGGCCGGCAGCAGCTTCTCCGCCGGCACGTTGCTCTCCACCAGCTGCGCGCCCCGGCCCTCCGGGGTCAGGTAGCCGATGCGCAGCGTGCCGCCGCCGGACTCGGTCTGGTAGCGGGCGCTGACCGTACGCCAGTCGGAGCCGAGTCCGCGCGGCTCGGCGACCGGGAAGGCGTTGGCCGCGCGGGCCTGCTCGACGGCGGGCGCGGGGTCGACGGTGACCGGGTCATCCCCGCCGAGGAAACCCCGGTAGAACGCGATCAGCAGGGCGATCGGGACCAGCAGCACCAGCAGCGAGAGGGCCATGTCCTTCGGCGACCGCTCGGACCGGGCCTTCTCCTTCCGTGCGGGCGGGGCGGGATGCTCGCCGGCGTCGGCCGGCGGCACGGGCCCGGTCGGCTCGACCAGGGCCGGTTCCCCGGCGGGCGGGGTCGCCCCGGCGGTCGGTCGCACCGGCGGCTGGCCGTCCGGCGGGGTGACGTCGGTCGGTACGCGGTCGGCAGGCTGTGCGGGTTCCACCCAGCCATTCTCGCAGCCGTCCGAGTGACGTGATCCTGGCCTCCTCCGCCCCGCTCCGCCGTCGAACCTGAGATCGTGTGAGGATCAGCGACAAAACCGGCGGCGGCGACGGCCGCATCCCGCCGGTCCACCCCGCAACGTCGCGAGGAGGAAGCCGTGATGACAACCACCAGGACGCGGACCCCGCAGGACCTCGACCGTAACCTCGCCCTCGATCTGGTCCGGGTCACCGAGGCCGCGGCCATGGCCGCCGGTCGCTGGGTCGGCCGGGGCGACAAGGAGGGCGGCGACGGTGCCGCCGTCGACGCCATGCGCAAGCTGATCAACTCGATCCCCATGCGCGGCGTCGTGGTGATCGGCGAGGGCGAGAAGGACAACGCCCCGATGCTCTTCAACGGCGAGGAGGTCGGCGACGGGACGGGTCCCGAGGTGGACGTGGCGGTCGACCCGATCGACGGCACCACGCTGATGAGCAAGGGCATGCCGAACGCCCTCGCGGTGCTCGCGGTGGCCGAGCGGGGCGCGATGTTCGACCCGAGCGCCGTCTTCTACATGGAGAAGCTCGCCGTCGGCCCGATGTACGCCGACGTGGTCGACATCAACGCCGGCGTGGCCGAGAACATCCGCCGGATCGCCAAGGTCAAGGGCACCGACCCCGCCGAGGTGACGGTCTGCGTGCTGGACCGGTCGCGCCACGACGACCTGGTGAAGCAGATCCGGCGGACCGGGGCGGGCATCCGGTTCATCTCCGACGGCGACATCGCCGGCGCCATCGCGGCCGCCCGGGGCGAGTCGGACGTCGACGTGCTCATGGGCATCGGCGGCACCCCGGAGGGCATCACGGCGGCCTGCGCGCTGAAGTGCATGGGCGGCATGATGCAGGCCAAGCTCTGGCCCAAGGACGCGCAGGAGCGGGAGAAGGCGCTGGCCGCCGGGCACGACCTGGACCGGGTGCTCTTCACCGACGACCTGGTCACCGGCGACAACTGCTTCTTCGTGGCCACCGGCGTCACCTCCGGCGACCTGCTGCGCGGCGTGCGCTACCGGGCGGGCGGGGCGTACACCCAGTCGATCGTGATGCGGTCCAAGAGCGGCACGATCCGGGTGATCGACTCCTACCACCGGCTGGAGAAGCTGGCGCTCTACTCGGCGGTCGACTTCGACGGGCGCCCCCTGGCCGAGCAGGAGTGACCGCGACCGGGACGGCGGCGCCCCCGACGCTGTCGACCACGCGGCGAATCGCCGGCACCGGGCTGGCCACCGCCTCGGGGGTCGCGGTGGCCGTCCAGTCCCGGATCAACGGCGAACTCGGCGTACGGCTGGCGGACGGGATCGCCGCCGCGGTGGTCTCGTTCGGCGTGGGCCTGCTGGTGCTGCTCGTGCTGGTCCCCGCCACCCCCGCTGGCCGGCGGGGGCTGGCGGCCCTGCGGGCCGCGCTCCGGGACGGCTCGCTGCGCCCGTGGCAGTGCCTCGGCGGGGTCTGCGGCGCCTTCCTGGTCGCCACGCAGGGGCTGACCATCGGCACCCTCGGCGTGGCGGTGTTCACGGTCGCCGTGGTGGCCGGGCAGACCGGCAGCAGCCTGCTGGTCGACCGGGCCGGCATCGGCCCGACCGGCCGGCAGCCGGTCACCCCGAACCGGCTGGTCGGCGCGGTGCTCACCGTGCTGGCCGTGCTGCTGGCGGTGGGCGACCGGCTCGGCGATCCGGGCGCACTGGCGCTGGCCCTGCTGCCGCTGGCCGCCGGGGTGGGCATCGCCTGGCAGCAGGCGGTGAACGGCCGGGTACGGGGGGCGGCCGGCAGCGCCATGACCGCCACGCTGGTCAACTTCACCGTCGGGACGGTGGCGCTGCTCGCCACCTTCGCGGTGGAGGTCGCCGTCCGGGGCCGCCCGGCCGGGAGTTTCCCGGCCGAGCCGTGGCTCTACGTGGGTGGCCCCATCGGCATCGTGTTCATCGCGCTGGCCGCCGCCATCGTCCGGTTCACCGGCGTGCTCCTGCTCGGCCTGGCCACCATCGCCGGGCAGGTCGTCGGCGCCGTCCTGCTGGACGTGCTGCTGCCCACCGCAGCCTCCCACCCGACGCCGACCACCCTGCTGGGGGCCGGGCTGACCCTGGTCGCGGTGCTGGTCGCCGCCCTCGGACCGCCCCCGCGGCCGGTCATCCGCGCAGCGCCGCCACCGTCTCCTTGACCACCCGGTCCAGCGGCGTCGGCTCGACGCCGAGGGTGGCGGTGGCGGCGGTCGAGTCCAGCACGTACGGCCGGTCGAACTGATAGGCGGTCTCCCGCAGTTCGCGGGCGAACGGGTTGGCCAGCCCGGCGACCCAGAGCATCGGGTACGGCATCCGGATCAGTCGCGGCGCCGGCGCACCGACCAGGGCCGCCGCCCGCCCGGCCAGGTCCCGCATCGACACCGCGGGGGCGCTGGGCACGTGCCAGGCCCGCCCCCAGGCCCGCTCGTCGGTCGCGGCGGCGACGAGGGTACGGGCGACGTCGGGGATGTACGTCCACGTGTGCGGGGCGTCCCAGTCGACCGGCAGGAACACCCGCTGCCCGGCGAGCACCCGGGGCAGCACCATCATGGCCAGCGAGGTGCCGTCCGCGCCGACGTAGTCGGAGCCGCGTACCTCGGTGATCCGGGCCCGGCCGGCGCGGTGCGCGGCCAGCGCGTCGGCCCACATCCGGTTGCGTACCCGCCCCTTGGTGCCGGTCGAGGCGAGCGGGGTCGCCTCGGTCATCGGGGCGTCGACCGGGCCGTACCCGTAGAGGTTGCCGACCGTGGCGAGCACCGCGCCGGTCCGCTCGGCGGCGGTGAGCAGGGCGGCGGCCAGCGGCGGCCAGTCCAGCGGCCACCGGTGGTACGCCGGGTTGGCGCAGTTGTACAGCGCCGCCGCCCCCTCGGTCAGCGCGGTCAGCCGCTCGGCGTCGGCGGCGTCGGCGGCGATCCGCTCGATCGCGGGGTGCGCGGGCCCGGTGCCGCGGCGGGTCACCACCCGTACCCGCTCGCCGCGCTCGGCGAGGAGGCGGGCGGTGGCGGTGCCGACGGGTCCGGCGCCGACGATCACGTGCAGGGCCATGGGGGGCCACCCTTCGAAGCAGGAGTTCGATATGAGAGCACCGCTCTCGCAACAGAGCATGACGGATGCGGACCACTTTCGTCAAGAGCACTGCTCTCGGTTTTGATTGGCGCTCTCATCCGTGGCAGAGTGGAGGCATGGTCGCTCCCTCGCTCCGCGCCCGGGTCCGCGCCGGAATGATCGACGAGATCAAGGCCGTCGCCCGCCGCCACCTGGCCACCGACGGCGCGAACCTCTCGCTCCGCGCGGTCGCCCGGGACATGGGCATGGTCTCCTCGGCGATCTACCGCTACTTCCCCAGCCGCGACGACCTGCTCACCGCGCTGATCCTCGACGCGTACGAGGCGCTCGGCGACGCCGTGGAGGCGGCCGACGCCAGCACCGACCGCGCCGACCTGCGCGGGCGCTGGCACGCCGCCTGCCGGGCCGCCCGGTCCTGGGCGCTCGCCCACCCCGCCGAGTACGCCCTGCTCTACGGCAGCCCCGTCCCCGGCTACGCGGCCCCGGACGACACCGTGGCGCCGGCCCAGCGCCCCCCGGTGACCCTGGTCGGCATCCTCCGCGACGGGGTGGCCGCCGGGCTGCTCGCCCCGTCGGGCGAGGAGCTGCCCGAGCCGCTGCGGTCGGATGTGGCCGAGCTGGCCGCCCTGCTGGCCGTGGACCTGCCGCCCGCCCTGCTGGCGCGAGGCATGGCCGGCTGGACGCAGCTCTTCGGGTTGATCAGCTTCGAGCTGTTCGGCCGGATCAACCGGACGCTGCCGCACCGCGACGAGTACTTCGACCACCAGACCGGGCTGATGGCCGACCTGATCGGCCTGCCCGCCGCCTGATCCCGGCGGCAACGGGTCAGGTGCCGTCGGACGAGTGGCCGGGGAACAGGTGGGCACTCGGGTCGATGACGACGGCCGCGTTGTTGATCGCGGTGGCCGCCTCGCCGAAACCGGTGGCGATCAGCCGGACCTTGCCCGGGTAGTCGGTGATGTCCCCGGCCGCGAAGACCCGGGGCAGGTTGGTGGCCATCGCGCTGTCCACCACGATGTGCCGCCGGTCCAGGTTCAGCCCCCACTCGGCGAGCGGGCCCAGGTCGGCGGTGAACCCGAGCGCGGCGACCACGGTGTCCACCGGCAGCGTCTCCACCGCGCCGCCGCGTACGGTCAGCTCGGCGCCGGTGACCCGGTCCTCCCCGTACAGCCGGCTCACCTCGGCGTTGACCACGATCCGCACCGGCAGCGCGTGCACCCGGTCGACGGTCGAGGCGTGCGCGCGGAACCGGTCCCGCCGGTGCACCAGGGTCACCGAGCGGGCGATCGGGGCCAGCGTCACCGCCCAGTCGAACGCCGAGTCGCCGCCGCCCACGATGAGCACGTCCCGCCCGGTCAGCTCGGTCGGCTGCGGCACGAAGTAGACGATGCCGGCGCCCACGAAGCTGTCGGCCACCGGCAGCGGGCGCGGGCTGAAGCTGCCCAGCCCGCCGGTGACCACCACGGCGCCGCAGAAAAGCTGGTCACCGCCGGCCAGCCCGAGCACCGGCCGCCCGTCCAGGTACGACAGCTTCTCCGCGCGCACCCCCAGCAGGTACTCCGGGCGGAAGGGCGCGGCCTGGGCGACCAGGTTGGCCACCAGCTCGCGCCCCTTGATGGCGGGGAACCCGGCGACGTCGAGGATGAGCTTCTCCGGGTACATGGCGGTGACCTGGCCACCCGGCTCGGGCAGCGCGTCGATCACGGCCACCGAGAGCCCGCGGAACCCGGCGTAGTAGGCGGCGAACAGCCCGGCGGGACCGGCCCCGATCACGGCGACATCGACCTCGCGCATGGCGTACCGTCCCGTCACTTCGCCAGGGATCAACGCGTGCTGATCCCGACGGTAGGCGGGCCGGTGGCCGCGGGCAAGCATGTCCCGCCGGCGGGTGGACGTGCCGTCAGGGCGACGTGACCGGGGGTGACCCGAGCGGGTCCCGCCCCGCGATCTCGGCCCGGCGGCGGCGGAACAGGATCGCCGCGACGACCCCGCCGAGCAGCCCGAACAGGTGCCCCTGCCAGGAGATGCGCTCGTCGGTGGGGAGGATGCCGAGCAGCTGCCAGCCGTAGAGCAGGCCGACCAGGAGCACCACGGCGAAGTTCCACCAGCTCCGCTCGACGATGCCGCGGGTGAGCAGGATGCCGAGATAGCCGAAGATCACTCCACTTGCACCGACCACCACCGAGTTGGGGGAGCCGGTGAACCACACCCCCAGGCCACTGACCAGGATGATCACCAGGGTGGACCAGAGGAACCGGCGGGTGCCGGCGGCCAGCACGAAGGTGCCGAGCAGGATCAGCGGGATGCTGTTGCTGTAGAGGTGGTTCCAGCCGGCGTGCAGGAACGGCGAGAAGAACACGCCGTCCAGCCCCTGGATGCGGTGCGGGATGATGCCGGCCGTGACGTCGAGGTCGGCGTTCAGGCCGACGTCGACGGCTTCGACGAGGAACAGCACCGGCACTATCGCGCACATGGCGACGAAGGCACGGCCGAGGGAGGCGTAGAACGCCTCGGTGCCGAACCGGTGTGGGTCGCCGCCCGTCGGGCCGTCGTGCCAGGTCATTCGTCAAGAGCTATCAGCAATCGGGGCGCACCGCCACCCGGGCGCGCACGACGACGGCGGGGCGTGCGAATCTCCGCACGCCCCGCCGTCGATGTCCGATCAGTACCAGCCGGTGCTCTGCGAGTGCGCCCAGGCGCCGCACGGGTCGTCGTAGCGGCCCTCGATGTAGCCGAGGCCCCACTTGATCTGGGTGGCCGGGTTGGTCTTCCAGTCGTCCGCCACCGAGCCCATCTTGCTGCCCGGCAGGGCCTGCGGGATGCCGTAGGCGCCGGACCCCTCGTTGTAGGCCTTGTGGTTCCAGCCGCTCTCCTTGGTCCAGAGCTTGTCCAGACAGGGGAACTGGTCGATGCCGAAGCCCTCGTCGAGCATGATCGCGCAACCGATCTTGCGGTTGCCGCTGAACTCCTCGCACGAGGACGGGATCGGCCCGTCGTACGGCTTGGCCGCCGCCTTCTCCGCGGCCTCCCGCTCCTTCTTGCGGGACGCGGCCGCCGCCTCGGCCTCCTTGGCCCGCTCGGCGGCCTCCTTGGCCGCCGCGGCGGCCCGGAGCTTCGCCTGGTACTCGGCGGCCCGCTGCTTGGCCGACACCAGGCGGTGGTCGGCCTGGAGGTCGCGCTGGTACGCGTACTCCGTCCGGTCGACCTTGAGGCCGACCTGCGCGGTCAGGCCCTGTTGCTGGGTCTGTCGGTCTTCGCCCAGGTAGAAACCACCGGCAACGCCCACGGAGAGCAGCGCGACAGCGGCCGTACGGGCGCCGAACCGGCTCCACAGCCGACTCACGAAGTGTCCCTTCGTCGGGGGCAAGGACACGGCGCGACGCGTGGCCCTGGAGCGGCCGCGCCGGCGCCGTGAGCGCCCCGACCCTCGCGGTCGCAGCCGACGCACCGGTGCTCGTGGCTCTCCGCCTACCGTGGCGAACGATGCTCAACGATCTTGGTGGTGCTGAGGCGCTCGTTGGACACCATTGCGCACAGTGAGGCCGATGGGAAACCAAGGAGGCCAAATGTGATCTGCGCCACAAGGCGAAGACCCTCAAATCCGGGCAAACTTCCGCCTCAGAGCGGAATGTCCTCCAACAGATCGGTGACCATCGCGGCGATGGGAGAACGCTCCGAACGGCTGAGGGTGACGTGCGCGAAGAGGTGATGACCCTTCAGAGCCTCGATCACCGCGGTCACCCCGTCGTGCCGCCCGACCCGGAGGTTGTCCCGCTGCGCCACGTCGTGGGTGAGCACCACCCGCGAGCCCTGGCCGATCCGGGACAGCACGGTGAGCAGGACGCCGCGCTCCAGCGACTGCGCCTCGTCGACGATCACGAAGGCGTCGTGCAGGCTCCGGCCGCGGATGTGGGTCAGTGGCAGGACCTCCAGCAGGCCCCGCGAGGTGACCTCCTCCAGCACGTTCTCGTGCACCACCGAGCCGAGGGTGTCGAAGACGGCCTGGGCCCAGGGCGACATCTTCTCCGACTCCGAGCCGGGCAGGTAGCCCAGCTCCTGGCCGCCGACCGCGTACAACGGGCGGAACACGACGACCTTCTTGTGCCGGCGGCGCTCCATCACTGCCTCCAGGCCGGCGCAGAGCGCCAGCGCGGACTTGCCGGTGCCGGCCCGGCCACCCAGCGAGACGATCCCGATCGACTCGTCCAGCAGCAGGTCGAGCGCGACCCGCTGCTCGGCCGAGCGGCCGTGCACGCCGAACGCCTCCCGGTCGCCGCGGACCAGCCGGACGGTCTTGTCCGGCAGCACCCGGCCGAGCGCCGAGCCCCGCCCCGAGTGCAGCACCAGCCCGGTGTGGCAGGGCAGGCCGGCGGCGGCGTCGAGGTCGAGGGTCTCCCCCGCGTACAGCTGGCCGATCTCCTCCTCGGCCAGCTCCAGCTCGGCCATCCCGGTCCAGGTGGGGTCGCTGGCCTGACCGTGCCGGTACTCGTCGGCCCGCAGGCCGACCGAGGCGGCCTTCACCCGCAGCGGCATGTCCTTGCTGACCAGGGTGACCTCGCGCCCCTCGGCGGCGAGGTTGAGCGCCACGGAGAGGATCCGGGCGTCGTTCGACTCGTTCCGGAACCCGGGCGGCAGCACCCCGTCGTCGGTGTGGTTCAACTCCACGCGGAGGGTGCCGCCCTGGTCGTTGGCGGGCACCGGCCGGTCCAGCCGGCCGTGCTCCACCCGCAGCTCGTCCAGCATGCGCAGTGACTGCCGGGCGAACCAGCCCAGCTCGGGGTGGTGGCGCTTGCCCTCCAGCTCGGAGATCACCACCAGCGGCAGCACCACCTCGTGCTCGGCGAAGCGGTGGAACGCCGCGGGGTCGGAGAGGAGGACCGAGGTGTCCAGGACGAAGGCCTGGCCGGCTGGTCGGGGCTCCTCGGTGCCGGCGGGCGCGGTGGCCGCGCGGCGCCCGCGGGTGGTCCGGCGGGTGGTGGCGGTCGCGGCCGGGGTCTGGTCGGCACCGGCGGGGGTACGGCGAGTGGTCACAGGCCTGCTCCGCGGATGGGCACCCGGCCACCCGAGTTCCGCCTCTTCCGGTGCCCGGTGGACACGGGGTCGGATGCGGGCCCCGTGCGCGAGGTCGCAGGTCCGGGCTGTCCGGCTGGCCCGGGAAAACCCCGTGCCATGCCTAGACGCTAATCGCCGGAGGCCCGGTCGGCTAGTGGTGCGTGTGGATCACTCACGGCGCGGCGGACCGGCCGGGATGCATGCCCCCTGCGCGCATCCCGGCCGGCGGAGCCGTCGTCACCGGTCTGACGACGGCTCCGACGGTGCGCGTCCGCCGCGGACGGCACACCGTGCTCTGGGGGACCTCAGCCCTGCCGCCGCACCAGGGTCCCGGTCCGCGGCCCACCGCCGGCCGCACCGAACGAGGAGCCGGTGTACGTGGTGCCCTGCCGGGTGGCCAGCCCGCCGAACTGGGCGGTCGCGGTCGCCCGCAGGGCCGGGCCGGACGAGGCCCGGGCGGTGACCGCGGCGGGGACGGCCGTGCCGGCGAACGGCGTGGTGCGCCCGGCCGGGGCGGTCACCACGGCCGGGGCGGGGCCGGCCAGCGCCGAGGTGATCGCGGCCTGGGCGTCGCGGCGGCGCCGGTTCCAGGCGCCCCGGTCGCCGTCGAAGTAGCCCTGCCGGTAGCCGAACCGGTAGCCGATCCGGTAGCTGAGCTGGCCGTGCAGCCGGCCCGCCGCGTAGCAGGTCGAGCCGAGCACGAGGACCAGGACGACGGCCAGAAAGGGGCTCATCGCTCGTCCGCCCCGGGCAGGGGGTCGACGACCAGCAGCCGCTCCAGGTCGGCGGTGCTGACCTCCTCGACCAGTTCGACGCTGATCCGGCAGCCGTCGACGATCACCTCGGCCACCGACGCCCGGCGGATCTCGCCGCCGGCGTCGTAGACCCGGACGCTCAGCTCGGGACAGCCGAGGTGGGTCCGCCAGGCGTCCCACTCGTCGCGGTCGCCGACGCTGAGGGAGAGGTAGCGGCAGCCCCGGGCGAGGTAGAGCCGCCACGGGGCGCTCAGCCCGGCGGTCACCCCCTCCGCGATCAGGCCGAAGGCCTGCGCACGGGTCGCGAGCTCGGTCACGAGACCCCCTCGACACCCGCGGAGTGACGCATGTGAGCACTCGTCGTCTCATGCACGTGACACACCGTAAGTTGTCTCATGAGCGTGACAGTATCAGCTTTTCGTCTGTTTACCGCCGTACTGGCGTCCATCTATTCTGGCCGGGTGACACCCCTCAGGAACAGCGCTGGATCGTTTACCGAGAATCGTGGATCACCGTCACGTGGGCGTGACAGCAGCGTGCCGGGACGCGCCGCGGAGACCGACTGGTCGTACCGTCACGGGGTGACCGAGACCGCCAACGCACGGAAGATCGCCTTCGCCACCTTCGTCCGCCGCGCGCTGGAGGACGCACGCGCCATGCGGGCCTGGAGCGGCACCGAGGTCTCCCGGCGTACCGGCGTCTCCCGCCAGACCATCAACCGGTGGGTACGCGGCGACTGAGCCAGCGACCCGGAGGCCGAGCGGGTGGTGGCCTTCTGCGAGGGGCTCGGGCTGAACCCGGCGGCCGCGTTCGCCGCCCTCGGCTGGGACCGCGCGGCCACCCCCCGCGCCACCCCCACGCCGCCGCCGATGGACCCGGACGTCGAGGCGCTGCTGCGCCGGCTGGTCGACCCGAACGTCTCCGACGCGGAGAAGTTCCACATCCGGGAAACCATTCGCTACCTCGCTTACCGCCCGACACTCCCGGCCGATTCCGGAAAACGAGGCAGACAGGCCGGATAGACGACACTCCAGTTAGTTCCGCAAATGGCGAAAGAACGGCCGGACAGATCCTATCGATCCCCACCGGGCCCGGATCGGACGCGCTAGCGTCCCTGTTTGTACTGCTCGGGGCTCGTCGTCGGCGGGGGGACGGGACACAGCCGAACTCAGCCCTGCGGGACAGAAGGAGGGGTCTGTCCATGACCCTGAAATGGTTGGCAGTCGTGGTCGCGGTGGTGTCGGTGACATCGTGCGTGACCGGCAACGTGGTGGTCGGCGTAGTGGACGGCGGGCAGCTTCCCCTGGTCGTCAACCTCTTCGCCCTCATCACGGCCGGCACCGCGGTGGTTCTCGCCGTCGTCGCCGAGCTGCACGACCGGCTCAACGACCGGGTCAGCGCGCTCACCGAGTTCCTGGTGGCGCGGCTCAACGAGATCGAGGCGCACACCGGCGACCGGAACACCGGCTTCGTGGAGGGCTACCTGCTGAGCCACGGGCAGGAAGCGGCCGTGGTGCCGTTCGGGCGCCGGGGACGGGGAGCCGCCGAACGCTGACCTTCCGCGTCGTTCCGACGTCACATCTCGGCCACGAATACGCCCCCGTGACCGGGGTACGCTGTCGCGCGTGCCGCCGTTGAATCTGGGCAACCAGCAGCCGAACACCCCGTTGGACGCCGACCACGCGTGGCGTGCCACCGCCGCCCGCGCGGGCGACATGGTGCTCTTCTTCGACTTCGACGGCACCCTCGCGCCGGTCGACGACGACCCGACCGCGGTCCAGCCCGCGCCGAAGGTGCTCGCCGCCCTGGAGGCGCTCGCCCCGCGGGTACGCCGGATCGCCATCGTCTCCGCCCGCCCGGTGGAGTTCCTCCGCGACCACCTCGGCGGCCTCGCCGGCATCGACCTCTACGGCCTCTACGGCCTGGAGCACAGCCACTCCGGCGGCGAGACCGTCACCGAGCCGGCCGCCCTGCCCTGGGTGCCCACCATGGCCGAGCTGGCCGAGCAGGCCCGCGCCGAGTTGCCGCCCGGCGCCCTCGTGGAGTTCAAGCGGCTCTCCGTGGCGCTGCACTGGCGCACCGCGCCGCAGCTCGGCGACCTCGTGCAGGAGTGGGGCCGGGCCCGGGCCGAGCGGCTGGGCCTGCGCTGCCAGGCCGGGCGCATGGTGCTGGAGCTGAAGCCCCCGGTCGACCGGGACAAGGGCATGGTCATCGGCGAGGCGGTCCGCGACGCCGGCGGCGCCTGGTACTTCGGCGACGACGTCTCCGACATCAAGGCGTTCGCGGCGCTGCGCGCCCGGGCCGCCACCGACCCGCAGTTCCTCGGCGTCTGCGTCGCGGTGGCGAACCCGGAGACCGGCCACGAGGTGGCCGACGCCGCCGACCTGACCCTGGACTCCCCCGCCGCCCTCGGCGACTTCCTCACCGAGGCACTGCCCCACCTGACCTGAGCGCCCCCGCGGGGGCGGGGTCACGCGCCGAAGCGGCGTTGGCGGGTGGCGTAGGAGCGTAGGGCGCGGAGGAAGTCGACCCGGCGGAAGTCGGGCCAGTTGAGTTCGCAGAAGTAGAACTCCGAGTGCGCGCTCTGCCAGAGCATGAAGCCCGAGAGGCGCTGCTCCCCGCTGGTCCGGATGATCAGATCCGGGTCGGGCAGGCCCTTGGTGTAGAGGTGCTCGGAGATGTGGTCGACGTCGATCGAGTTGGCCAGCTCCTCGACGGTGCCGCCGGTGGCGGCGTGCTCCAGCAGCAGCGAGCGGACCGCGTCGGCGATCTCGCGCCGGCCGCCGTAGCCGACGGCGATGTTGACCTGCGCCCCGCCATCGCGCTGCCGGGTGCGCTCCTCGGCCGCCTTGAGCGCGGCGGCGTGGTGCGCGGGCAGCACGTCGAGGGCGCCGACCATCCGCAGCCGCCAGGGGTTGCCCTCCTCGGCCAGCTCGGTGGTGAGGTCCTCGATGATCTGGAGCAGCGGGTCCAGCTCGGCGGCCGGCCGGGAGAGGTTGTCGGTGGAGAGCAGCCAGAGCGTGACGTGCCCGACACCGGCGGCGTCGCACCAGCGCAGCAGCTCCTTGATCCGCTCGGCGCCCATCCGGTGGCCGTCGTTCGGGTCCACGAAGCCCATCTCCCGGGCCCATCTGCGGTTGCCGTCGCACATCACGCCGACGTGCCGGGGCACCGGCTTGCCCGCGAGCTTCGCCGTGAGCCGGCGCTCGTACACGGAGTAGAGAAGTTTCCGCAGAGTCATCACCTTGCAGGGTAGCGACCCGCGCGGAAGATCAGTGTCTCGGTGGCGTATCGCCGGATGCGAGGCCGATGCCGATCATGCCCAGGGTGCGGGCGTCGAGACGTCCGTCACCCAGTCCCAGCTCCACCACGGTCCGGTAGACCCGCTCGTCACGGCGGGCGGCGCGCACCGCCGCGTCCACCACCCACCGGCGCCGGGCCAGCCAGGCCGCCACCGAACTGTGCCGCAGGTGGGTGCCGAGCCGGCGGCGCAGCGCGTGGGCGTACCGGCTGGCCGCCCGGTCCGGGGCGCCGGCCGCGGCCGCGCCGGCCAGGGCCCCGGAGCGCAGCGCGTAGAAGATGCCCTCGCCGGTGAACGGATTGATCAGCGAGAGCGCGTCGCCGGCCAGCACCACCCGGCCCCGCCCCGGCGCCGGCCGGTGGGTGGAGAGCGGCAGGTGGTGGGCGCGCAGGTCGGTCACCGCCGCCGGGTCGGTGCCGGGGTGCAGGGCGGCCAGCCGGTCCAGCAGGTGCGCGCGGGTCAGCGGCTCGCCGCGCAGCACCTCCCCGTACCCGACGTTCGCCCGGCCGTCACCGATCGGGAAGGACCAGGCGTACGCCGGCCAGCGCGGCGACGAGGTGACGATGAGCTGCTCGGGCGGGCCGGGGAGCGCCGGGGCGTAGCCCCGGATGGCGAGGGCGAGGTGCCGGTCCGGGTTCACCGGGTGGCCGAGCGTCCGGCGCAGCACGGAGCCGGCCCCGTCCGCCCCGACCACCGCCCGCGCGGCCAGTTCCCCGTCGAGCACCACCCGGTCGTCGCACACCTCCACCGTGCGTACGGTGTGCCGGCGCAGCTCCGCACCGGCCGCCGTCGCCGCCGCCACCAGCCGCGCGTCGAACACCCGCCGGGGCACCGTGTACGCGGGCCGGGGCAGCGCCCGGGCCACCGTGCCGCCACCGGGGCCGACCAGGCGCAGCGCGGGCAGCGGGGCGTACCCGTCGACCGCCCCGCGCACCCCCAGCTCGGCGAGGACGTCCAGGGCGTGCGCGGCGATGCCGTCCCCGCACGCCTTGTCCCGGGGGAAGTCGTACCGGTCGAGCAGCAGCACCCGCCCCGCCCCCGCACGCCGCGCCGCCAGGGCGGCCGCCGCCCCCGCCGGCCCTCCCCCGACAACGATCACGTCCCAGAACTCCCCCACCCCGCCATCCTCCCCGCAGTGCCCCGCCCTCCCGGCACGCCGCGCCCGCCCACCCCCGTCGATCATGAAGTTGGCGGCGCCAAGGAGATCGATATCGCCGCCACCCCCATGATCACCAGTGCGCGGCCGCAGCCCGCGGTCCCTGGCCCGACCCGTCGGGTTGATCAAGAGGTTTGCGTCAGGGAACGGCCGGATTGTGACGCGAACTTCTTGATCAACGGGGCGAGGGCGGTGGGGTGGGTGGGGTGGTGGGGGTGGTGCGGTGGAGGGAGTACAGGGTCAACAGGGCGGCTGTCAGGAGGGGGGTGCCGTCGCGGATGAGGCCGTCCAGGCCGAGGAGCCACCAGCAGAGGGGGAGGTCTATGGCGAGGGTGCCCAGGGTGATGACGACCAGCAGCTTGCGGGCCCAGGGGCGGTCGCGCATCAGGAAGGCGGTGCAGAACAGCACCGCGTAGCTGACCGCGATGCCGGCGGCGAACCAGAACAGCACGGCCGGCACGGCGCTGATCCGCCCGTCCAGGATGGATCCGGTCGCGATCAGGGCCGGGACCAGCATCAGCGGGCTGTAGGTGAAGGCGGCGACCCGGGCGGTGAGCAGCCAGCCGGTGACCGGCGGGCGCTTCGGCACGACCTCCCGCCAGGAGATCACCCCGCCCTCGACGACCAGGCCCTTGCGGTGCCGGACCAGGTGCCCGCCGACCGCGTCGGAGCGGTAGAGCAGCGCCACCACCGCGACGCAGAGCGCGGTGAGCACCCCGAAACCGAGCAGGCCGGGCAGCGGTGGCACCCCCGCCCGGGGTACGACCAGCCGCCCGATCGCGAAGACCGTGGTCACCGCGAGGATCAGCCCGAACGGCTTCGCCACCGCCCGGCCGCGCTTGACGTGCCCGATCAGCACGAGGAAACCCAGCGACCGCAGCATCGCCCAGCCGGTGCGGACGGCGAGGCCGAACTCCTGCTCCGGGGCGTACCAGTAGTTGAGCAGCTCGACCACGACGGTGGCCGCCGCCGTCACGGCGAGCAGGGTGGTCAGGACCCGGACGGCGGACGGCCGCCGGACCTCGACAGGTTCGGCGGCCGTCCTCATGGCATCCGGTGTTGCCCGGTGCGGGCTTCCGTCACACCTCTACTTCTGCGGCTCCGCGTCGAGCCGGGCGCGCAGCGCGTCCAGCTCGGCCCAGAGGACGCCGGGGAGCTTGTCGCCGAACTTCTCGAACCACTCGGTGACCAGCGGCAGCTCGTTGCGCCACTCCTCCGGGTCGACCTTGAGCGCGATCCGGACGTCCTCCGGGGTCATGTCCAGGCCCTCGACGTCCAGCGCGTCCTGGGCGGGGACCATGCCGATCGGGGTCTCGACCGCCTCGGCCCGACCCTCCAGGCGCTCAATGACCCACTTGAGCACCCGGGAGTTCTCGCCGAAGCCCGGCCAGAGGAAGTTGCCCTCGGCGTCCTTGCGGAACCAGTTGACGTAGTAGATCTTCGGCAGCTTGGCCTCGTCGCCGTCGGCGCCCTTGCCCATCTCGATCCAGTGCCGGAAGTAGTCGCCGGCGTGGTAGCCGATGAACGGCAGCATGGCCATCGGGTCGCGGCGGACCACACCGACCGCGCCGGACGCGGCGGCCGTGGTCTCCGAGGAGAGCGTGGCACCCATGTAGACGCCGTGCACCCAGTCGCGGGCTTCGGTGACCAGCGGGATGGTGTCCCGGCGACGGCCGCCGAAGAGGATCGCGTCGATCGGCACGCCGTTCGGGTCGTAGTAGTCGTCGGCCAGGATCGGGCACTGGGTGATCGGGGTGCAGAACCGGCTGTTCGCGTGCGAGGAGAGGCTGTCGCTCTCCGGCGTCCAGTCGTTGCCCTTCCAGTCGATCAGGTGCGCCGGCGGCTCACCCATGCCCTCCCACCAGATGTCGCCGTCGTCGGTGAGCGCCACGTTGGTGAAGATGGAGTTGCCGCGGTCCAGCGTCCGCATGGCGTTGGCGTTGGTCTTCCAGTCGGTGCCGGGCGCCACGCCGAAGAGGCCGTACTCCGGGTTGACCGCGTAGAGGCGGCCGTCCGGGCCGAACCGCATCCAGGCGATGTCGTCACCGATCGTCTCGACCTTCCAGCCCGGGATGGTCGGCTCCAGCATGGCCAGGTTGGTCTTGCCGCAGGCGGACGGGAAGGCGCCCGCGATGTGGTAGACCTTGCCCTCCGGCGAGGTGATCTTGAGGATCAGCATGTGCTCGGCGAGCCAGCCCTCGTCGCGACCCATCACGCTGGCGATCCGGAGCGAGTAGCACTTCTTGCCGAGCAGCGAGTTGCCGCCGTAGCCGGAGCCGTAGGACCAGATCTCCCGGGTCTCCGGGAAGTGCGAGATGTACTTGGTCTCGTTGCACGGCCAGGCCACGTCCTGCTGGCCCGGCTCCAGCGGGGCGCCGATCGAGTGCAGCGCGTGCACGAAGTCGGCGTCGTCCCCCATCGCCTCCAGGACCTTCGCGCCCATCCGGGTCATGATGCGCATCGAGGCGACCACGTACGGGCTGTCGGTGATCTCGACGCCGAACATGGGGCTCTCGGCCTCGACCGGACCCATGCAGAACGGGATGACGTACATGGTGCGCCCGCGCATGGACCCGCGGTACAGCTCGGTCATCGTCCGCTTCATCTCGGCCGGCGCCATCCAGTTGTTGGTGGGGCCCGCGTCCGCCTCGTCGGCGGAGCAGATGAAGGTGCGCTCCTCGACCCGGGCGACGTCCGTCGGGTCCGTCCGCGCGTAGAACGAGTTGGGCTTCTTCTCGGGATTCAGCCGGATCAGGGTGCCGTTCTCGACGAGCTCGTCGGTGAGGCGGCGCCACTCCTCATCGGACCCGTCCACCCAGACCACGCGGTCGGGGGTGGTCAGTTCCGCGACCTCACGAACCCAGGCGAGCAGTTTGGGGTGGGACGTCGGGGCCTGATCGATACCCCGAACAGTAGCCGGAGCAACCATGTCACATCTCCTTGTGGTCGACGCTGACCGATGTATGGGATGCACGAGTTCTGGCGAGCCGGTGCGCCGCCTTCGTGGAAACCTGGGATTGGCCTCAGCGTAAACCGGGCTGCCTCCCCAGTCAGTGGGACTGGTTGTGAAGAACTGCACAAGGTAGGGCCACGCTGCGGCATCGCGATCTCTTACCCGCTTTCGCGCGCAGTTTCACGCAAATCTTGCGATGAACCTCCGACGGCCCGGGACTTCGCCAACCCGGCGGAGGCGTCGGATGCGGGGAAGCTGACCCTCATGTCACGAACGACGATTCCGTGATCCGGTCCACAATTTCGTACTCCCGGTCACGCTCCGCTCACGGATATCGGAAACGGACGGCGGCACCGGAAGGGGTCCGGCGCGCGTACCCGGCGCCGGCCGGCCACGCGCGCGTGGCGCGCCGGGACGGCGGACCGCCGACTCGCCGTAGCGGCCGGTCCCGGAAGCGCGCACCCGGTACTCTCGGCGGGTGGCCGCGACGATGACCGGGGACCAACCGGGGGCTCCGCAGACCCGTCGAGGTCTGATCGGCGCCCTCATCGACCGCTTCGGTCACCTCGTGCGCGAGATGAGCAAGTTCGCCACCGTCGGCGGCTTCGCCTTCCTCGTCGACTTCGCCCTCTTCAACTACCTGGCGAGCGTGCGGCACATGCCGCCGGTGGCGGCCAAGACCATCTCCACCGTCATCGCGGCCACCCTGGCGTTCCTGGGCAACCGGTTCTGGACCTGGCGGCACCGCCAGCGCTCCCACCCCGCGCGGGAGTACGCGCTGTTCTTCTTCTTCAACGGGGTGGGCCTCGGCATCGCGGTGGCCTGTCTCGCGATCAGCCGCTACGGGCTCGGCGCCATCTGGCCCGAGGTGTTCCAGACCCCGCTGGCCGACAACATCGCCAGCTTCATCGTCGGCACCGGCCTGGGGACACTGTTCCGGTTCTGGTCGTACCGACGGTTCGTTTTCGTCGAGGCGGGAACTCCCCCCGTTCCGGCGACGAGCCGCGACCGAGAGTCCGGGGCGTGACCCACCGCCCATCCCGTCCTGCCGGGCCCAGCCGGCCCTGCCCACTGCCCTAAGGTGTTCCGCATGCCTCTTGTCCGTCTGCTGCCCGAGCGCTGGCAGAAGTTCATCCACGAGGCGCTCAAATTCGGCATCGTCGGCGGCATCAACACCGTCATCAATTACGCGGTGTTCAATGCGCTGGCACTCACGGTTTTCCGCGACGGCCAGCTCAAGGCGACCGTCATCGCGACCATCGTCGCGACGATCACGTCGTATCTGATGAATCGGCACTGGACGTACCGGGACCGGCCGAAGTCGGCGCTTCGCCGCGAATATGTCCTGTTCTTCCTCTTCAACGGCGCCGGCCTGATCATCGAACTCGGCGTCCTGGCGCTGGCCAAGTACGGCCTCGGCGTGAACAGCCTGCTCGCGTTGAACGTGGCGAAGACCGGCGGCGTGCTGCTGGCCACCCTGTTCCGCTTCTGGTCCTACCGGACGTTCGTGTTCCAGCCGGTGCCGAAGCACTCCGCGGAGACCTGGAACGCCATCCCGCGCGACGAGTGGGACAACGTGGCCGAGATGGACCCGGTGGCCGAGCTGGCGGAGTCGGTCAGCGAGTTGGAGGAGACCGAGCCGCCGCTCGGCGAGCGGCGCGCGGGCGACTACGCCCCCCAGCAGGGCCGCCCCGCACCCGCGGACGCCGGCCTGGGCCGCACGCTCGGCGCCGACCTCGACGCCGAACTGGCCGCCGAACTCCAGCCCACGCCGCGCCGCGCCCCGCGCCGCTGACCCGGCCCGGCCCTCCGGCGGCCGCCCAGCGGACGCCGGAGGACCCGACGGTCAGGCCGAGTCAGGCCGACGGGTCGCGGAGCGGCTTCCCCTCGGCCATGTCGGCCAGGATCTCGCGCATCTCGCCGTCGCCCAGGCTGTGCTTGTCGTGGTGGGCCTCGACCAGTTCGTAGAGCTTGGTCTGGACCTTGTCCACGTGCGGCACGTCGCTGAGCACCGACTGGCCGCGCTCACCGGCGGACTCGATGGTCAACGTGCCGCAGCCGAGCATCCGCTCCACGAACTTCTGGTGCATGGCGTGGTCGTTGATCCGGGTCAGCGGCAGGTCGCGCCGGTTGCGGGAGAACACGCCCTCCTGGAGCAGCACCCGCTCGTTGGTGAAGAGGTAGTGGGTGGTGCGCCAGACCAGGAACGGCCACAGGCCCAGCCAGAACACCAGCACCAGGCCGAGCGCGGCGATCACGTAGAGCGCGATCGTGCCCCCGTCGCCCTCGGGCAGCAGGACCCAGCCGGCGACCACCGCCGCGACGGCGAGCACCAGCACCAGGATCGGCCGGATCAGGGCCTTCCAGTGCGGGTGCAGATGCAGCACGACGTGCTCGTCTTCGGTGAGCACGTCTTCGGGGAACGCCACGGGAACCTCCTCGCAGAACAGGACGCGCTGACCGTAACCGGTCGGCGCTCGTGCGGGGATCAGCCGCGCGGCGGGTGTTGGGAGGGGTCCCCTCCCGCAGCGGAGGCGCTGACCGGGGCCCTTCCGTTCACCGCAGGTGGAGCACGTCCCCGGCGGCGAGGCGCAGCTCGCCCTCGGGGCCGTCGACCAGCAGTTGACCGTCGGGGTCCACGCCGGTGGCGGTGCCGCGTACCTCCCGGCCGTCCGGGAGCAGCACGCGGACCTGCCGGCCGACCGTGGCGCAGCCGGCCAGGTAGGCGTCCCGCAGGCCGCTTTCGACCGCGTCCCCGCCGGCGTCACGCCAGCGCTCGTACCAGTCGGCGAGCGCGCGGAGCAGGGCCCGGAGCAACGGGTCCCGGTCGGTGGCGGTGGCCCCGGCGAGCTGGAGCGAGGTGGCCGGCAGCCCGGTCGGGTTCTCCGGCAGCTCGTCGGCGCGCAGGGTCACGTTGAGGCCGATGCCGACCACGATCGCCGGGGGCCGGTCCGGCGCCGGGCCGGGCACCGCCTCGGCCAGCACGCCCGCGCACTTCGCGCCGTCCAGCAGCAGGTCGTTCGGCCACTTGAGCCGGGCGTCCAGCTCGGCCAGCCGGGCCACCGCCTCGACCAGCGCGACCCCGGCCAGCAGCGGCATCCAGCCGTACCCCGAGGGTGGCACGGGCGCCCAGCCGCGCTCCGCGACGGCCTCGCCCGGCCGGAGCAGGACGCTGGTCGCGATGCCGGCCCGCGGCGGCGACTGCCAGACGCGGCCGCGCCGGCCCCGGCCGGCGGTCTGCCGCTCGGCGACCACCACCAGACCCTCCGGCTCGCCGCCGCGCGCGGCCTCGACCACATCGGCGTTGGTCGAGCCGGTCTCGGTGAGCAGTTCCAGCCGGCGCCAGGGCCCGTGCGGCGCGACCAGCGCGCGGCGCAGCCGGGCCGCGGACAGCGGCGGGCGGTCCAGATCGGTGTACGGCGAGCCGGGCATCCCGCCAGCCTACGGCCCGCACGCCGGCCGGTCGCCGGGAAGCGGTGAGGCGCACTGCACAGCGGCACCCACCTGAACCATCGTTATATTCCCTGGGTGACTACCGAGACCGGGATCAACATCCACACGACCGCCGGCAAGCTGGCGGACCTGGAGCGACGGCTCGACGAGGCGGTGCACGCCGGGTCGGCACGCGCGGTCGAGAAGCAGCACGCGCGGGGCAAGAAGACCGCTCGGGAGCGGATCGAGATGCTCCTCGACGAGGGCTCCTTCGTCGAGCTGGACGAATTCGCCCGGCACCGCTCGACCAACTTCGGGCTGGAGAAGACCCGCCCGTACGGGGACGGCGTGGTGACCGGCTACGGCACGGTGGACGGCCGGCAGGTCTGCGTCTTCGCGCAGGACTTCACCGTCTTCGGCGGCTCGCTCGGCGAGGTCTTCGGCGAGAAGATCGTCAAGCTGATGGACCTGGCCATGAAGATCGGCTGCCCGGTCGTCGGCATCAACGACTCGGGCGGCGCGCGGATCCAGGAGGGCGTCGCCTCGCTCGGCCTCTACGGGGAGATCTTCTTCCGCAACGTGCGGGCCAGCGGCGTCATCCCGCAGATCTCGCTGATCATGGGTCCGTGCGCGGGTGGCGCGGTCTACTCCCCCGCCGTCACCGACTTCACCGTGATGGTCGACCAGACCTCGCACATGTTCATCACGGGCCCCGACGTGATCAAGACGGTCACCGGCGAGGACGTGGGCATGGAGGAGCTGGGCGGCGCCCGCACCCACAACGCCCGCAGCGGCAACGCGCACTACCTCGGCACCGACGAGGAGGACGCGATCGAGTACGTCAAGGCGCTGCTGTCGTACCTGCCGTCGAACAACCTGGACGAGCCGGTGGTCTTCGACTCGCCGGCGATCCTCGACATCACCGACTCCGACCGGGAGCTGGACACGCTGATCCCGGACTCGGCCAACCAGCCGTACGACATGCACCGGGTCATCGAGCACGTCCTCGACGACGGCGAGTTCCTGGAGGTCCAGCCGCTCTACGCGCAGAACCTCGTGGTCGGCTTCGGCCGGGTCGAGGGGCGCCCGGTGGGAGTGGTCGCCAACCAGCCCATGCACTTCGCCGGCACCCTCGACATTGCCGCCTCGGAGAAGGCGGCCCGGTTCGTGCGCACCTGCGACGCGTTCAACATCCCGGTGCTGACCTTCGTGGACGTCCCCGGCTTCCTCCCCGGCACCGGGCAGGAGTGGGACGGCATCATCCGCCGCGGCGCGAAGCTCATCTACGCGTACGCCGAGGCCACCGTCCCGAAGGTCACCGTCATCACCCGCAAGGCGTACGGCGGGGCGTACGACGTCATGGGCTCCAAGCACCTCGGCGCGGACCTGAACTTCGCCTGGCCGACCGCCCAGATCGCGGTCATGGGGGCGCAGGGCGCGGTGAACATCCTCTACCGCTCGGAGCTGGCGAACGCCGAGGACCCGGCCGCCGTCCGGGCCGAGAAGATCGCCGAGTACGAGGACACCCTGGCCAACCCGTACATCGCCGCCGAGCGCGGGTACGTCGACGGGGTGATCCCGCCGCACGAGACGCGGACCCAGGTCGTGCGGGCGTTGCGGGTGCTGCGCACCAAGCGCGAGACCCTGCCGCCGAAGAAGCACGGCAACATCCCGCTGTAGCAAGCGCTGCCGAGGCCCTCGCCGCACGTCCGGCGGGGGCCTCGGCGCGTCAGCAGCCGGGGTTCGCCGCGGCGCACATCCGGCCGGCCGCGGCACGGGCAAGGTCCAGCAGTTGCGCCTGGGTCACCCTGTTCCCCGGCACGCCGAGGCGTAGGGACTCTCCCGGCACCAGGACGGTGACCAGATCTCCGACCCGGACGACCAGCCTGTCCTCCGGAAAGGGCGTGATGCCGACCGGTTTGCCGGTCGCCGGGTCCAGCGGCACGGAGATGGCGTGCCGGAGCAGGACCGCCTGGTCACCGGCGAAGTCGCTCGCGGCCACCGTCCAGCGGTGCACCACCGTGGCGGTGACCGTTCCCGTCTCCCCCTGGACCGGGCTCACCTCCGGCCACGAGGAGCAGGCCGCCACGAGCCGGTCGAGCTCGGCGAAGACCCGGGCCGGCGCCCCGGCCGGCAGCCGGTAGACGTCCTGACTGACGACCGGCATCCGGTTCGGGGCGAAGCCCTTCACCGCGGCGGCCCCGATCAGGGTCTGCGATCGGGAGTAGCGGGAAACGGTCCCATCCGCCGGCAGCCCCTGGTCCTGCGCGCAGGCCCGGAGGACGTCGTCGACCCGGACCGCCTCACCGATGCCCGTGTCACCGAGCCGCTCGTCACTCTTCGCCGGCACATCGGCCGGGGTAAGCATCGCCTCCACGGGGATCTCCGCGCGCCCGCCGGCCGTGGCGGCCGGGGGTGGCGCCGGGGTCCCGGCCCAGCCCACCCCGACGGCGGAGACCGAGGCGACCACCAACACTGCCGCGGCGGACGCCATCGCCGTACGCCGGCTGCGACGCCGGGCCGCCGCCCGGATCTCGGTCGGCTCCGGCCAGCGGACCTCCCGCAGGTCGCGGTGGACCAGTTCGACGAACCTCGCGTCGTCACGCATCTGCGGCCTCCTCATCCAGATCCACGACCGTGAGCAGTCCGGCCAGGGCGGCCCGGCCCCGGGAGAGCCGTGCCTTGACGGTGCCGACCGGCGCCGACATCTCCCGGGCGACCTCGGCGACCGGCATGCCGAGCAGGTAGTAGAGGGCGATGGCGATGCGCTGCTCCTCAGGCAGCCGACGCAGCGCGGCCACCACCTCCACCGTGTCGGTGCTCGGCTCCGGGATGCTTTCCTGCGCCCCGTGCCGCAGGTACGCGCGGGTCCGGCTGCGCAGGCCGCGCCAGCGACTCACCGCGATCCGGCTGGCCACGACCCGTACCCACGCCTCCGGGTCGTCGTATCCGCTGATCGTCGACCAGCGCTGCCAGGCCCGGATGTACGCCTCCTGCACGGAGTCCTGAGCCTCGGCCAGGTTGCCGGTGAGCACGAAGACGTAGCCGAGCAGCCGCTGTCTGCTGCCCCGGTAGAACTCGTCGAACCCCTCGACGTCCGGCACGTCGCCACCTCCCCCGCGTCGGTCGGAGGGGACACGCGTGGCGGGTGGCCACGGGTTGCCGTCAGCCGACCAATTTCTCCAGCTCGGCCAGGGGGAAGCCGCCGGCCGGGATGCGTTCACGGACCGCCCGGCGGACGGCGACCTGGACGGCCTCGTTGGCCGGGGTGGGCACCCCGTGCAGCCGGCCGAGCAGCACGATCTCGCCGTTCAGGTGGTCCGCCTCGGCGGAGCCGGCGCCCCGGGCCAGGCTCTGCCAGGTGGAGCCGCCGGCCCGCTCCTCGCCGTCGACCGGCCGGTGCCGTACCAGCTCGCCCCGCTCGGCGGCCTCCTCCTCGCGGGTCGTGTGCGGGATGCCGGCTGCGGCCAGCGCCTCCTCGCCCTCGGCGCGCACCCGGGCGGCCAGCGACTCGTGCACGTCCGGGCCGAGCAGCGCCTGGAGGCCGTTGCCCAGGTTGCCGAGGAGCTTGCCGTACTTCCAGCGCATCACGTCGTCGCGGACCGGCGCGACGAACCCGGCGGCGGTCAGGTCGGCGGCGACCGCGCGGCTGGTGTCGTCCGCGCCGGACGGGTAGCGGCCGAGGTGCAGCATCCCCGGGTGCGGGTGCCCGTTCGCCACCACCACGCCGGGCTCCAGGTGGGTGGCGGGCAGCCACACGCAGACCGGGTGCACCCGGGCGAACAGCCGCAGCGCGGCCGGCTCGTTGCCGACGCCGTTCTGGGCCAGCACGATCGGCAGCCGCTCGCCCGCCGTCCCGCCGCCCTCCACCGGGGTGTCCACCCAGGTCGCCAGGGCCGCCGCGGTGTCCTGCGACTTGACCGTGAGCACCAGCACGGTGTCCGCCGGCAGCGGGCGGTCGTCCGGCCCAGCCACCGCGGGCAGCCGGCTGGTGACGGTGCCGTCCGGCGTCCGCAGGGTCAGGCCCCGCTCCCGGAGCGCGTCCAGGTGCGCGCCGCGGGCCACCAGCGTCACGTCGCGGCCGGCCTCCCCCAGCCGTACGCCGATGGTGCCGCCGACCGCGCCCGCGCCGATGATCACGTATCGCACCCGTCCGATTCTGCCCCGCCCCGGCCCGGCCCGCCGGGTGATCCACTCCACATCGGGAGCCGGCGTTCCGGGGGCAGCGGTCAGATCGTGAGCCCGGCGTCGGTGAGGATCGGGCCGGCGAGCAGCAGCGCGCCGGCGCCCAGCGCGGCCAGGCTGACCAGCAGGAACACGGTCACCCAGAACAGCGGCGGGAAGGGGGTGAGCCGGGCGAGCTGGTCCGCGTCGGACTCGGGCATCCGCCCCCGGCTGCGCAGCCGTTGCAGCTCGATCACCGGGCGGACGCCGCCGAAGAGCAGGAACCAGACGGACGTCCAGGCGAACGCCGCCTGCACCTGCGCCGAGGCGTACCAGGAGACGGCGAGCACCACGCCGCCGGTGACCAGCAGGGACAGCACACCGAAGACGTTGCGGATCATCACCAGCATGGCCAGCAGCAGCGCCACCGCCACCCAGAGCAGCAGGGTGATCCGGTTGCCGGCGAGCAGCCACGCCCCGGCGAGACCGATCAGTGACGGGGCGACGTACCCGGCCAGCAGGGTGAGGATCATCCCCGGGCCGGTGGGGCGGCCGGCGGAGAGGGTGAGCCCGGAGGTGTCCGAGTGCAGCCGGATGCCGCGCAGCCGCCGGCCGGTGAGCAGGGCCATGAGCGCGTGGCCGCCCTCGTGCGCGATGGTCACCGCGTTGCGGGCGATCCGCCACGGCAGCCGGGTGGCGACCACCGCCACCGCGACGACGGCGGTCAGCAGCACCAGTAGCGGCGGCGGGTCGGGCTGGGCGCCGAGCAGCTTGTCCCAGAGGGTGGTGAGGCCGTCGATCAGGGGCATGGGCGGGGAGCCTACCGGCCTGGGCTGTGTCGTTCGACCTGCACAGCCTCGTCAGCTGTGAGACTGACGGGTGATCGACCCGGCCACCCTCCGCTGAACCGCTCCGCACGGGTTACCGAGGCGACGACAACCGTCTATGAAAAATTCTTTAAGCCCTCTTGCGATCTAGGGCACTTACCTCCAAAGATTGACGTCAATCATTTGACGTCCTGGAGGCATCAATGGCTCGTACCAGACTTTCCGTGCGGCGGCTGCTCGCCGCCGCCCTGACCGTCGCCGCCACCGCGGCGGCGGGCCTCGTCGCGACCGCCGGACCGGCCGCCGCGGCCACCACCCCCGGCATCGACGTCTCGCGCTACCAGGGCACCATCAACTGGACCAGCGTGCGGAACGCCGGCATCCAGTTCGCCTTCATCAAGGCGACCGAGGGCACGAGCTACAAGGACCCGAACTTCAACAGCAACTACACCAACGCCTACTACGCCGGCGTCATCCGCGGGGCCTACCACTTCGCCCGGCCGAACATCTCCTCCGGCGCGACCCAGGCCGGCTACCTGGCCAGCAACGGCGGCGCCTGGTCGGCCGACAGCCGTACGCTCCCCGCCGCGCTCGACATCGAGGCCAACCCGTACAGCGGGGGTTACTGCTACGGCCTGAGCACCACCGGCATGCGCAACTGGATCCAGGACTTCCTCAACACCTACCGCTCCCGCACCGGCCGGTACGCGGTCATCTACACCACCACCAGCTGGTGGAACCAGTGCACCGGCAGCTGGACCGGCCCGTGGGCCAACCACCCGCTCTGGCTGGCCCGCTGGTCGAGCACGCCCGGCGCCCTCCCGGCCGGCGCCCCGGTGTGGAGCTTCTGGCAGTACACCAGCACCGGCAGCGTCTCCGGGATCAGCGGCAACGTCGACCGCAACTACTGGAACGGTGACCGCACCCGGCTGATCGCCCTGGCCAACAACACCGCCTGACCGGCATCCACGGTCGCCAGTCGGCGGCAGCGGGATCGGCTACGACCGAGGTCGACAGCTGGTCCGGCTGCCGCCACTGCCGTCCTACCGCCCGGGTCACGCCCTGCGTCGCGAGGCGACCGGCACGGGGACGGCGCCCCGCCCGGCCAGGGTGGTCCGGCGGGCCAGCCGCCACGCCGCCACCCCCGCGACGGTGAGGGCGACGACACCGATCACCGCGACCGGCGCGGACAGGCCGGCGCTCACCAGCAGCAGGACCACGTCCCCGAGCGCGACAAGCATCCACAGTGCCAGCCGGGGACCGGTGTCCTTGTGTCGGTAACCCATTGTCGTACCTCCTTCCGTCGTCGCGGTCTCAATACCCCCGAGGACGGAAGGCCATGCGAGTCAGTTTCGCAACGGCGGGATTCGCTGGGTCAGTTCACCCGGTCGGGCTTGAAGCCCTTGGTGATGATCTCCCAGTTGGCCAGGTTGGCGTCCCACGCGTTCGCCGGGACCTCCCAGCGCAGGGCGTAGCCCCGGTTGCTGGCGGTGGCCACACCCCGGTTGCGCACGTGGAAACGGGTTCCGCCGTTGCGCGTCTCCAGCCAGTCCCAGTCGGCGCAGGTGCGGTAGTAGCCGTCGCAGCGGGTGATGCCGACCAGCTTGTAGTTGTCGACGTAGTTCCGGCGGCTGGACTCCTGCGCCTGCCAGTCGGCGTACGCGTCCTTCTTGGGCGAGTCGGTCCACTGGATGAAGAGCACCCGGCGCGCCCCGCCGACCTCGTAGAGCACCACGTTGTCGGAGCGGACGCGGGCCTGCCAGCCGTCGGGGATCGGCACCTGGAAGCCGTTCGGGCCCTTGTAGTAGCGCCAGCCCGCGGGCAGGGCGCCGGCGGACGCCGAGGGGGTCGGGCTGGGCGGGGCGCTGCTCGGCGCGCCCGAGGTCGGCGCACCACTGGTACCCGGTGCGGCGCTGGTTCCCGGCGCGGGTGGGGCCCCGGCCGACGTGGTGGCGGCCTGCTGCCCGCCCTTCTTGCCGCCGTCACCGGAGTTGAGCAGTGGCACGGCCACCGCCAGGCCGACCAGCAGCACCGCGACAACTGCGCCGATCAGCAGGTTGCGCCTGTTGCGCTCCGGCTTCGTGCCCGGGATCACCGCCGCCCGGCCGGTCGACGGCGCCGGGCTGACCGGCTCGGCCAGCACCGACGTGGGGTTCCTCGGCGGGGCCGGCGGCTCCACCACCGGCTCGCCGTCCAGCCGCGTCTCGTCCAGGGCCGGATCGGCACCGTCCAGACCGGTGTCGTCGGCAGCCGGCTCGGCGTCGAGCTTGGTGGTCGGTTCGGCGACCGGCGGGGCCACCTTCGCAGTGGGCGTGGCGTCCGCGCCGGCCGGCATCTTGGCGGTGGCGCCCGCGATCCCCGCGGCACCCGCGGCGGCGGCCGCGGCCGTACCCCCGTCGGGCTTGCGCGGCGCCGGGGTCACCGGCGGCTCGGCCTGGTCGTCGGCCGGACGCGGCGCCGGCACCAGCGGCGGGCGCGGCCCGCGCGGACCGTTCGGCCCCGGCCGGCGTACGCCGTCCAGCAGCGAGATGCCCTTGGCCCGCCGCCCCGCGGCCTTGCGCAGCATGCGCTCCGCGACCTCGGCGGTGATCCGCTCCTCCGGGTCCTTGCGCAGCAGACCCTGGAGCACCGGCTTCAGCGGCCCGGCGTTCTTCGGCGGCGGCAGCGGCTCGGTGGCGAGCGCGGCCAGGGTGGCGATCGCCGAGGGCCGCGCGTAGGGCGACTTGCCCTCGACGGCGGCGTAGAGCGTGGCGCCCAGCGACCAGAGGTCGGCCTCCGGCCCCGCCGTGCCGTCCTTCGCCCGCTCCGGCGCGATGTACGCGGGCGAGCCGAGCACCATGCCGGTGCGGGTCACGTTGGGGTCGCCCGGGATCGTGGCCAGACCGAAGTCGGTGAGCACCACCCGGCCGTCGTTGCCGAGCAGCACGTTGCCCGGCTTCACGTCGCGGTGCATGATGCCGGCCTTGTGCGCGGCCTTCAGCGCGCCCAGCACGCCGAGACCGATCTCGACGGCCTTCGCCGGCGACACCGGGCCGTCCTCGGCGATGGTGTCCTGCAGGGACTTCGACGCCACGTACTCCATGACGATCCACGGATCGCCGTCGGTGCGCAGCACGTCGAAGATGCGGACCACGTTGACGTTGTTGAGCCGGGCGATGGCCCGGGCCTCCCGCAACGAGCGTTCCCGCATCTCGCGGCGCTCTTCGGGCGTGAGGCTGGGCGGCGGGACGAGTTCCTTGATCGCCACGTCGCGGTGCAGTACTTCGTCGCGCGCCTTCCACACCCGACCCATGCCGCCCTGGCCGAGCGGCGAGATGAGCCGGTACCGGTCGGCGACGAGTTGGGGGAGCGCGCTAGACATCGCCTGAAACCGTACCCGGCAGCCCCGACGCGTACACCGGCGGCACGCCACTGTGCGGTGAAGGTCAAGTTCTGGACGCGTACCCTGTCGGCATGTCTGCCGAAGAGCCGCTGTTCCGGATCGTCCGCGGCGTGCCCACCGCCGAGGAACTGGCCGCCCTGGTCGGCGCGATCGTGGTGCGGACGCGACCGGCCGCTGCCACCGCGCCGGCCGCCGTGTCGCAGTGGGCGCGCAGCGCCCGTCCGGCCGGCGCGGCGCCGGTCGCCGGCCCCGGCGCGTGGCGCGCCTCCGGCCTCCCCCGCTGACCCTTCCCGGGTACGCCGCCCGCGCATCAGGACTGCCGGGATCCGCGACGAGCCATTAACCTCACTGAGGGAAACCGTGCGGTGACGGGCAGGGAGGGTCGATGATCCCGGAGGACAACCAGCCGGCCGGTTGGCTGCGTGACTACGGCGGCATCGAGGCCGACATCCGACGGATGCGCGAGTTCGCCGACCGGCTCCAGGACGAGGTGACCCGCAACTACGCCCCCCACCTGTCGTACATCGCGGACGACATGAAGGCCCCGGTCCCCAACCCGGCCGACGCGTTCATCGAGCTGGTCCAGTTCCTCCAGGCCCACCACGAGACCCAGCAGGCCACGGTCAGCATGGTCTGGGACCTGGCCCCGGCCACCGGCCGGCTCGCCGGCGCCGCCGGCCACATCGCCGCGAAGTACGGCGACTCCGACGCGTTCTCCTCGGCCCGGGTCGCCGATGTGGAACGCGCCCTCGCCGCGCCGTCCACCCCGGCGGCCCGCCCGGTGCCGCCACTGACGGATCCCACCGCACCCGAGCAGGGCCGGGTGGTCCTGCCGTGATCGAACGGGGCAGCGGGCGCACCTCCGGGCTCACCGACTGGCGGCTCATGGACGTGCTCAGCATGTGGGCATGCCTCCAGGACCAGGACACCACCGGCCAGTGGAAGCAGGTCGCCGGCTGGCGCAAGGTCTGCGACCTCGCCCTGGCCCACCTCAGCCGGCTGCGCGAATACCGGCGCGGGCTCGCCGAGGCGTGGCCACCGGAGACCAACGCCGCCGCGCGGGCGTACCTCGGGGAACTCGACCAGCTCATCGACCAGGTGCAGCGCACCCACGACGCCGCCGCCGCGAACTACGACGCGCTCGCCGCCGCCACCCGCGCCATCGGCAGCACCCGCGCCGAACTGCAACCGCTCTATGACGAGTACGCGGAGAAGGTGCGGCAGAAGCGGGCGTACGAGGCGATCCTCGCCGACCCGAAGGCGGTGGCGGGGAGCCGGCTGCCGGAAAAGCCGCCGGTGACGGACGGCGATCTGGAGCAGTTGAATGCTCGGGCACGCGGGTTGATGACGGGATTGAGCGGCGAACTCCAACAAGCCCAAGTCATGCTCCGCCAACCTCCACCCAGACCAAACATCCGCCGCCAGCCAGATGAGAGCACGCCATCTGACCACTTGGGAGCCGTTCCGGTAATCCCGCCTATCGTGCCCGTGCCAACAGCAAGCAGAACGTCACCAGCTCACTCGCAAGATCATCCACGCAAGCCCGTTTCCGTCACAGCGCCACCAACCACGCCACCCGTGCTTGGCGCCGGACCGATCCTCGGCGGGGTAGGGAGCAATTTCGCCCCGGCTTCTCCGACTGTCGGATCACCGTCCATCGCGACCCCGGGTGCATCCGGCCAGCCGGTAGGCCCGGCCGGCCCGATCCCAACAAATGGCTACCGGCCAAACTCCCCCTTTGCGGGCAGGGCACCGAATTCAACACCAGGGCCGCCGCACCCAATCAACACGCCCGCAAGCGGCGGCGCAGGCGCTCTACCGCATTCGACGCCTCGACCGTTGCCACCTGGGGGGCTTATAGGTGGCACTCCCAGCGCCAACCAACCAGGAAGTAAGGGTGCCTCCCGCCGAGTCAACCCTATCGGGGGCGTGATTGGCGGCGGGGCTGCTGGCACCGCCCCAAGCGGTGCAGCTGGGTCCCGTCCCGGGTCGGGCCGGGGGTCCCAATTCGGTGTACACAGCGGCCTCTCTCCGTTCGGAGGTGCCCCCGGTAGCAGCTCTCCTGCTGGCCTGCATGGCTTCTCCGGTAATGGCAACCGCAAGCCACCACCTGACCAGAAGTCACGATCCTGGGACCCGGACAATCCGTGGGAGGTTGACGAAGGGGTGTCTCCGGTAGTACGTCCACCAGACGAGGATGGACCCACAGACCCGGGACCAGCTATCGGCCTCGACCGGTGAATGAAGCTAACTACCTGGCCGCACTGGTCGCCTCGCTCTCACTAGCCCTAACGACTCCGCAGCCTGTCGCACTGAGCACAACGGTCGGGCCTAGCCAAGTGCGCAGGGAGCAATGGCACCTGCAGTACCTCGACATAGCCAAGGTGCATCAGATAAGCCAGGGGGCGGGTGTCATAGTCGCCGTTGCGGACACCCGGGTTTTCGACCATCCCGATTTGCGCGGGAACGTACTGCCGGGCATCGACATCACCACGAGCAGTCCGGTAAACCGACAAGCCCCTTCAAGCCATGGGACGTTGATGGCTGGCTTGATCGCCGCTCACGGACAAGGCAAGGGCGGTGGTGCCCTCGGGATCGCTCCCCGAGCCAAGGTTCTCCCTGTGCGCGTCCAACCTGACCTCCAACAAGGCAGCACGGAAGATCTGGCAGCTGGTGTTGAGTGGGCGACGGCTAATCATGCCGACGTAATCAGCATCTCGTCGGTTGCAGGGGCGAGCGTACGTCTCCAACAGGCAGTACGAGCCGCCATAGAGGCAAACATCGTTGTAGTCGCGGCAGCCGGTAACCGTCCAGAGGATTCAGGCGTTGGCTATCCAGCGTCCGAACAAGGTGTAGTCGCCGTCGGCGGGACCGACAAGACGGGCCGCCTTGCGTCCATATCCGTTACCGGTCCGGAAATCGACGTCGTAGCACCGGCTGCAGACATCTACAGCACTAGCTACGGCGGCAAGTACGCAAAGGGAACAGGGACCTCAAGTGCCACTGCGATCGTGGCCGGGGCCGCCGCGCTGATCCGTTCCAAGTACCCCGATCTCCCCGCCCAGGAGGTCGCCCACCGCCTGACCGCCACCGCGATCGACAAGGGCCCACCCGGTCGCGACGACGAGTACGGCTACGGCGTCATCGACCTGGTCGCCGCCCTCACCGCCGATGTCCCCCCACTCGGCTTCGAAACACCATCGGTCACCGCACCCACCTCGACGGCGGCGCACGACAGCAGTGACGACAACTCGACCGCGCGCGGCCTGGCGACGCTGGGCGTGCTGCTCGCGGCCGGTGGCGGTTATCTGGTCTGGCGCCGGCGTCGACGTGCCGGCAACCCGCCGCCGCGGATCAGCCGGTAGCGTCGGTGGGGTGTTGAACTCCGTGCCGCTGCGCCTCGTGCTCGCTTCGCAGAGTCCCGCCCGCCGCAAGCTGCTCCAGGCCGCCGGGATCGAACCTGACGTGCTGGTGAGCGGCGTCGACGAGTCGCAGGTGGTCAGCGATCGGGCCGAGGAGCTGTGCCTGGAGCTGGCCCGGTTGAAGGCGCAGGCGGTGCTGGGCCGGCTGCGTCCCAACCCGGACGAGCGGACGCTCGTGCTCGGCTGCGACTCGGTGCTGGCGTTCGACGGCGAGATTCTCGGCAAGCCGACCGACGCGGCGGACGCCACCCGGCGGTGGGAGCGGATGCGCGGGCGCAGCGGGGTGCTGCACACGGGTCATTGTCTGATCGACGTGGTGCACGAGTCCCGCGCGGAGGCGGTCGCCTCGACGACTGTGCACTTCGCCGACATCAGTGACGCGGAGATCGCCGCGTACGTGGCGACGGGTGAGCCGCTCGCCGTCGCCGGGGCGTTCACCATCGACGGTCTGGGCGGGGCGTTCCTGACCGGCATCGAGGGCGACCCGGGCACGGTGGTGGGGCTCTCCCTGCCGCTGCTGCGTGGTCTCCTCGCCGAGTTGGAGCTGAACATCACCGACCTGTGGACGAAGGTCGCGCCTGGGGGCCAGGAGATCGAGCATCTCGGCTAACGTCCGGTCATGAGCACGAAGCCGTTGCCGCTGACCCCGGAACTGCACGCGTACCTCGTGGCGCACGGGTCCGCCCCCGACGAGATCGTCCGGGAGCTGGCCGAGGAGACCCGCGCCGCTCTTCCCGCCCAGGCGGACATGCAGGTCGCGCCGGAGCAGGCCGCGTTCCTGACCTTCCTGACCCGGCTGCTCGGCGTCCGGCAGGCGGTGGAGGTGGGCACGTTCACCGGGCTCTCCTCGTTGGCCATCGCCCGGGGCCTCGCCGAGGGTGGCCGCCTGACCTGCTTCGACATCTCGGAGGAGTACACCGGCGTGGCCCGGCGCTACTGGACCCGGGCCGGCGTGCAGGACCGGATCGAGCTGCGTATCGGTCCGGCCGCGGAGACGCTGCGCCAGCTGCCGCAGGAGCGCTACCTGGACCTGGCGTTCATCGACGCCGACAAGGTCGGCTACCCGGTCTACTGGGACGAGTTGGTGCCCCGGATGCGCCAGGGCGCGGTGATCGCCGTGGACAACACGCTGCGCGGCGGCCGGGTGCTCGCCCCGCAGAACGCCGACGACCGCGCCATCGCCGCCTTCAACGACGAGATCCTCGCCGACTTCCGCGTCGAGGTGGTCATGCTTCCCATCGCGGACGGGGTGACGCTGGCCCGGGTGCGCTGACCCAGCACGCCGAGGCGGCGGGTCCGAGTCTGCGGGACACCGCCACCACGCCGAGCCGGCGCGGAGAGACCGCTCCGGCGTGGGAGCGGGAGCCGGTCAGGCGGCGGCGCCCACCGGAGCCCGGTCCTCGGTGGGCGCGGACAGGCGCAGGGCGCGGCCGAGCCGCACGGCGAGGAGCATGGCCGCGGCGATGAAGCCGGGCAGGAGCAGGAAGGCCAGGTGCGGGCCGACGCCGTCGGCCACCCAGCCGAGCGCGACCGGCGCGATCCCGAAACCCACACCCATCGAGTACGACGCCCAGCCGGCCGCCTTGTCCGCGGCCGGTCCTGCCACGGCGAGGGCGATGGAGATCGCCAGGGGGTAGTGCAGGGCGTTGCCCAGCCCGAGCACGACCAGGCCGGTGACGGCCAGCCAGCCGATGGGGGCGGACCAGAACAGCGCGAACCCGGCCAGGGAGACGGTCAGCGCGGCGACGAGCAGCGGCACCGGCGGCCAGCGCAGCGCGAGCCGGCCACCGGCCAGCCGGCCAACGAACATGCCGCAGACGATCGCCGCGACGGCCGCCGAGGCCCCACCGGCGCTGAGCCCGGCGTGGGTGCGGAGCACGTCCGCGGTCCAGAGCGACAGGCAGACCTCGATCGAACCGGTGACCGACATGAGCACCCAGGCGATCCAGTACGCCGGCGGCAGCCGCCCCGGCACCGCTCGCTGCCGGAGATCTTGGACAGTTTCCGTTCGAGACGAACGGGAAGTCTCCAAGATCCGGCGCGCGGGCGGCGCGGCGGCAGCCGCGGGAGCGGGGGCGGTCTTCGGCAGGCGTACCCGGAAGGTCACGGCGGCGAGGGCGACCAGCGTGATGAGCCCGACCTCGACGGCCATCACCGGCCGCCAGCCGAGGCCGGCGTCCACGGTCGCGCCGATGACCAGCGGCGCGAGGATGCCCATGCCGGCGCAGGCGGCGTTGGCCTCGGTGAGCGCGGCGGGCGCGGCGGGCCCGTGGTGGGCGGTGAGCACCACGCTGACCCCGCTGATCACCATCATGCCGAAGGTGGCGATGACCGCGACGGCGGCGATGGTGGCGGGCAGCGGGTGAAGCAGGCCGAGCGCGGTGACGCCGGCGGCCACGCCGGCCAGCCCGAGCCAGATGGCCGGGCCGCGGCCGAGGCGGCGGGCGGCCGGCGCGAAGAGCGCACCGCCGGCCAGCGCGCCGATCGCGATGCCGGTGCTGTGCAGGCCGGCGACGGCGGCGCTGGTGCCCTGTTCGTCCCGGAGCAGCGGTACGACGGGACCGAACCCGTAGAGGAAGAAGCCCCACATCCCCAGCTGGGCGTAGGTCAGCCAGGTCGTCCGGTCACGGGTGAGGCGGGGCACCGGCCTTACGCTACGCGCGCGCGACCGGCACCCCGCCCTGGATGAGAGGCAGCTCTCGTCCTGCTCAGCGAACGCTGCGCGCGAACTGCCGGGCGGCCCAGACCACCCCGGCGACGGCGAGCACCGCGATGATCGTCAGGCCCTGCCAGACCTTGTCGTTGCTCAGGTCGCCGGCGAAGAGCGCCCGGACGCCGTCGACCGACCAGGAGAACGGGTTCCACTTGGCGACGCCCTGGAGCCAGCCGGGGGCGAAGGTCAGCGGGAGCAGGATCCCGGAGAGCAGCAGCACCGGCTGGGCCACGGTGTTCATGAGCGGGGCCAGCGCGTCCTCGCTCTTGACCTTGAGCGCGACGCCGTAGGAGACGGCCGAGGTCATCAGCGCGATGAGCGCGAGCATCAGGTACGCGAGCAGGAGGTAGCCGATGAAGACGCGCAGGTCGAACAGGAGCGCGAGCAGGGTGATGATGACGGCCTGCGCGACCAGCGAGACCACGTCCCGCAGCGAGCGGCCGAGCAGCAGGGCGAGCCGGCTGACCGGGGTGACGCGGGACCGCTCGATGACCCCGGCGCGCAGCTCGGCGATGAGGCCGAAGCCCTGGAACAGGCCGCCGAAGATGGCCAGCAGCACCAGCAGGCCGGGCACGAAGATCTTGTAGGCCTCGGCCTGGGTCGGCGCGTTCAGGGCGGGCTTGAGCAGCGGGGCGAAGAGCAGCAGGTACATCACCGGCTGGAAGACGCCGACGAAGACCCAGACGGGGTTGCGCAGCAGCAGCTGGATCTGGCGCTGGAAGATCAGCCAGGTGTCGCGGGCGAGTTTCATGACAGTTCTCCCGGTGGTCAGGACTCGCGCAGCGAGCGGCCGGTCTTGGTGAGGAAGACGTCGTCGAGGCTGGGACGGTGCAGCTCGATCGAGCGCAGCTCCAGCCCGGCGTGGTCGAGGCGGCGCAGCACCTGCGGGATGGCGGTGGCGCCCTCGTCGACGTAGAGGCGCAGGCCGCCCTCGTCGGCGGTCTCCAGCTTGCTGACGTACGCCTCGGTGTCGAGCAGTTCGGCGGCACGCGGGGTGGTGGCCGCGTCGAGGCCGACCAGCACGACCTCGCCGGAGATCTCGCGCTTCAGCTCGGCCGGGGTGCCCTCCGCGACCACCTCGCCGTGGTCCATGATCGCGATCCGGTCGCAGAGCGCGTCGGCCTCGTCGAGGTAGTGCGTCGTGATGAAGACGGTCATGCCCTCGGTGCGCAGCCGGCGGATTTCGTCCCACATGTGCGCCCGGCTCTGCGGGTCGAGGCCCGTGGTCGGCTCGTCCAGGAAGACGATCTTGGGTTCGTGGATGATGCCGAGCGCGATCTCGACCCGGCGGCGCTGGCCGCCGGAGTAGGTCTTGCACTTGCGGTCGGCGTACTCGCTGAGCTGGAAGGCGTCCAGGGCGCGGGCGGCGCGGCGGTGCGCCTCGGCCTTGGCGATGCCGTAGAGCCGGGCGTGCAGCACCAGCTCCTCGCGGGCGGTCGACTCGTCCCAGGTGCTGCCGCCCTGGGCCACGTAGCCGATCCGCCGGCGCACCTCGGCCGGGTCCTTGCGCAGGTCGGCCCCGGCGATGGCGGCCTCGCCGCCGTCCGGCTCGATGAGGGTGGCGAGCATCCGCAGCGTGGTGGTCTTGCCGGCACCGTTGGGGCCGAGGAAACCGAAGATCTCCCCCTCGGCCACCTCGAGGTTGACGCCGCGGACCGCGTCCACGGTCTTCGTCTCGCGACCCGCGCGGGAGCGGAACGACTTCCGCAGCCCCCTGGTCTCGATCATGTCTGCTCCTGGTCCTCCGGGCCGGACGCGACCGGCCGTCGATGGTCCGCGAGGACGCACGGCTCCCCCACGGCTCGCGCAGAGACTAACGCGATATAACTCTTGTGGTCAACGTTGATTATTCCGCGTCGGGGGTGCCGTCCTTCCAGCCCGACCATCCCTCGGCCTGCTCCAGCCCAGCAGGCAGGTACGACACTCCGGACTCGATCCGCTCGGCGATCCGCTCGCACCAGGCCATCTCCGCCTCGGCCCGGGCCAGCCAGAGCTCGAACATCCAGCCGACGTGCACCGGCTTGCGGTTGCGCACCCAGTCCGAGTCCAACGAGGCACGCATCGACTCGACGCCGGCCCGGAGGAGGTTCGCCCGGTTGCGCAGGGCCGCGGCGGCCTCGTCGCGGGGCATCGCGGGCAGGAACGAAAAGGCCGCCACGAACGGGTCCGGCGGCTCGTTGAGCTGCCACCACTGCGCCCGCAGCAGGGTCTCGAACTCCTCCTCGCCCTTCGCCGTCACCTCGTACGTGGTGCGGGCGGGGCGGGCGCCGACCTGCTCGACGGAGACCGTCCGGAGCAGCCCCTCGTCGGTGAGCTTGCGCAGCGCGTGGTAGATCGAACCGGGCTGCACGTTGGCCCACTTGTCCGCGCTCCAACTCAGCAGCTCACGGCGCACGTCGTAGCCGTGCACCGGCTGCATCCACCTGACCAGGCCCAGAATCATCATCCGCGTCGCCGACACCGGGCAAGCGTAATAGCCAAATTTGACTACAGTGCGGCATCCCACACTGAGCGATCGTTAGGGCCGAAATCCCCGGCCGATACACTCCCGGCAACGACCTCCCGGGAGGAGCCACCAAGGTGCGCAAGGTACTCATCGCCAACCGCGGCGAGATCGCCGTCCGCGTCATCCGCGCCTGCCGCGACGCCGGCCTGGCAAGCGTCGCCGTCTATGCGGACTCCGACCGGGACGCCCTGCACGCCACCCTCGCCGACGAGGCGTACGCCCTGGGCGGCGACACCGCCGCCGACAGCTACCTGCGGATCGACAAGCTGATCGACGTGGCCGCGAAGGCCGGCGCCGACGCGGTGCACCCCGGCTACGGCTTCCTCTCCGAGAACGCCGACTTCGCCCAGGCCGTCATCGACGCGGGGCTGACCTGGATCGGCCCCACCCCGCAGGCGATCCGAGACCTGGGCGACAAGGTGACCGCCCGGCACATCGCCCAGCGTGCCGGCGCGCCCCTGGTTCCCGGCACCCCCGACCCGGTCGGCAACGCCGACGAGGTGATGGCCTTCGCCATCGACCACGGCCTGCCGGTCGCCATCAAGGCGGCCTTCGGCGGCGGCGGGCGCGGCCTCAAGGTGGCCCGCACCATGGAGGAGATCCCGCACCTGTTCGAGTCGGCCACTCGCGAGGCGGTCGCCGCGTTTGGCCGGGGCGAGTGCTTCGTCGAGCGCTACCTCGACCAGCCCCGCCACGTCGAGGCGCAGGTGCTGGCCGACCAGCACGGCAACGTGATCGTCGTCGGCACCCGGGACTGCTCGCTCCAGCGCCGGCACCAGAAGCTGGTCGAGGAGGCCCCCGCGCCGTTCCTCACCGAGGCCCAGCGCAAGCAGATCCACGACAGCGCCAAGGCGATCTGCCGGGAGGCCGGCTACCACGGCGCCGGCACGGTGGAATACCTGGTCGGCGCGGACGGCACCATCTCCTTCCTGGAGGTCAACACCCGGCTCCAGGTCGAGCACCCGGTGACCGAGGAGACCGCCGGCATCGACCTGGTCCGCGAACAGTTCCGCATCGCCGACGGCGAGAAGCTGCGGTTCACCGAGGACCCGACCCCGCGCGGGCACTCCATCGAGTTCCGGATCAACGGCGAGGACCCGGGCCGCAACTTCCTGCCCGCCCCGGGCACCATCACCGCGCTGCGGCTGCCCACCGGACCGGGCGTCCGGGTGGACACCGGCATCTCGGCCGGCGACGTGATCGGCGGCAACTTCGACTCGCTGCTGGCCAAGGTGATCATCAGCGGCGAGACGCGTACCGAGGCGCTGGAGCGGGCCCGCCGCGCGCTGGACGAGATGGTCGTCGAGGGCATGGCCACGGCGCTGCCCTTCCACCGCCTGGTGGTCCGCGACGAGGCGTTCACCGCCGAGCCGTTCACCGTGCACACCCGGTGGATCGAGACCGGATGGAACAACACCGTCCCGGCCTTCACCGCCCCCGCCGGCGCCGTCGAGGGCCCGGCCGAGCGCGAGACCGTCGTGGTCGAGGTGGGCGGCAAGCGGCTGGAGGTCAGCCTCCCGGCCGGCCTCGGCGCGGGTACGGCGGCAGCCGCGCCCGCCGCGAAGAAGCCGGCCCGCCGGGGCGGCGGCGCCAAGGCCGGCGCGGCGGCCAGCGGCGACGCGCTCACCTCGCCCATGCAGGGCACCATCGTCAAGATCGCCGTAGCGGACGGGGACACCGTCGCCGAGGGTGACCTGGTGGTGGTCCTGGAGGCGATGAAGATGGAGCAGCCCCTGCACGCCCACAAGGCCGGCACGGTCAGCGGCCTGTCGGCCGAGGTCGGTGCCGTGATCACGGCCGGCGCGTCCATCTGCACCATCTCCTGACGTCCGCGGCGGTCCCGCCGGCCGGGGTGGTTTGGGCCACCAGCGGCGGCGGGACCGGCCGCGAGCGGGAATGATGGCCGGGTGCGGTTCCTTCATGGCGCGGTTCCCGCGCACGACCTGACCTACAACGACGTCTTCATGGCGCCCAACCGGTCCGAGGTGGGCTCCCGGCTCGACGTCGACCTGGCCACGGCCGATGGCACCGGCACCACCATCCCGCTGGTGGTGTCGAACATGACCGCGGTCGCCGGCCGCCGGATGGCCGAGACGGTGGCCCGGCGCGGCGCCATCGCGGTGATCCCGCAGGACATCCCGATCGAGGTGGTGGCGAACGTCGTCGCCTGGGTCAAGCAGCGGCACCTGGTGCACGACACCGCCATCACGCTCGGCCCCACGGACACCGTGGGCGACGCCATCCACCTGCTGCCGAAGCGGTCGCACGGCGCGGTGATCGTGGTGGACGAGGCGGGCCGCCCGCTCGGCGTGGTCACCGAGGCCGACACCGTCGGGGTGGACCGCTTCGCCCAGCTCCGGCACGTGATGTCGACCGAGCTGCACACCGTGCCGGCGGACGCCGACCCGCGTACCGGCTTCGACCGGCTCTCGGCGGGCCGGCGGCGGCTCGCCCCGGTGGTGGACGCAGAGGGACGCCTGGTCGGCGTGCTGACCCGGCCGGGCGCGCTGCGCGCCACGCTCTACAAGCCGGCCGTCGACGACCGGGGCCGGCTGCGCGTCGCCGCCGCGGTGGGCATCAACGGCGACGTGACCGGCAAGGCGGCCGCCCTGCTGGAGGCCGGGGTGGACACCCTCGTGGTGGACACCGCGCACGGGCACCAGGAGCGGATGATCTCGGCGCTGCGGGCGGTCCGCAAGCTCGACCCCGGGGTTCCGGTGGCGGCGGGCAACGTGGTCACGGCGGACGGCGTGCGGGACCTGGTCGAGGCGGGCGCCGACATCATCAAGGTCGGTGTCGGGCCGGGCGCCATGTGCACCACCCGGATGATGACCGGCGTGGGCCGCCCGCAGTTCTCCGCGGTGCTCGACTGCGCCGCGGCGGCCCGCTCGCTCGGCCGGCACGTCTGGGCCGACGGCGGCGTACGCCACCCGCGGGACGTGGCGCTGGCGCTCGCGGCGGGCGCCTCGAACGTGATGATCGGCTCCTGGTTCGCCGGCACCTACGAGTCTCCCGGCGACCTCTACACCGACGCCGACGGCCGGCGCTACAAGGAGAGCTTCGGCATGGCCTCGGCCCGTGCGGTGAGCGCGCGGACCGCCGAGGACAGCGCCTTCGACCGGGCCCGGAAGGCGATCTTCGAGGAGGGCATCTCCTCGGCCCGGATGTACCTGGACCCGACCCGGCCGGGCGTCGAGGACCTGATCGACGAGATCATCTCCGGGGTACGCAGCGCGTTCACCTACGCGGGCGCCCGCAACCTGGACGAGTTCCACGAGCGGGCCCTGGTCGGCGTGCAGAGCACCGCCGGCTACACCGAGGGGATGCCCCTGCCGACGAGCTGGTGACCCCGGGGGTCGGGTCCCTCCCGACGAGGACGAGGGGCCCGGCCGTCAGGGGAAGAGCCGGCTGATCACGGTGCGGGCGGCGGCCTCCGGGTCGGGGCCGACCCGGGGCGGCAGGGCGCCCGAGAGCCAGAGCGTGGCGAAGCCGTGCACGATCGACCAGGCCGCCAGCGCGTCGACGTCCGGCCCCCGGCCGGTGCGCCGGGCCACGCCGGTGCGCAGCAGCTCGCCGGCCCGGGTCCGGGCGGCCACCACCTCGGGATCGTCGGCCCGGTAGAGGTCGGGGCGGAACATCACCTCGAAGTGGGCCCGGTGCCGGACCGCGAACCCCACGTACGCCACCCCGGTGTCGACCAGCTCGTCGCCGGCGTTGCCCAGCGCCTCGGCCAGCAGCGCGAAACCCTGGGCGGCGAGCGCGGTGAGCAGCCCCGCCTTGTCGCCGAAGTGGTGGGCGGGGGCGGCGTGCGAGACGCCGGCCCGGCGGGCCAGGTCGCGCAGGCTCAGCGCGGCCGGGCCGGACTCCGCCATCACCTCCACCGCCGCGTCGAGCAGGGCGCGGCGCAGGTCGCCGTGGTGGTACGCGCGGGACTGGGTCATGCACACCACTCTAACTTGCCATTGACAAGATAGCCCTCCGTGGCCCAATCTTGTCAGCGACAAGTTACCCCCGTCGGGAGGCGTACCCATGGCACCCCTGATCGCCCTCATCGCCGGCACCGCGGTGGCCCGGCTCGCCGGCCTGCTCGGCGTCGACGCCCTCGACGGCTGGCACCCCGCCCTGCGGATCGGCCTGGCCCTGATGTTCGTGCTGACCGCCTCGGCCCACTTCCTGTCCCGCCGCGCCGACCTGATCGCCATGGTGCCGCCGGGGCTGCCCCGGGCGGACCTGCTGGTCACGCTGACCGGGGTGCTCGAACTGCTCGGCGCGCTCGGGCTGCTCCTGCCGGCGACCGCGCGGCCGGCCGCCGCCGGCCTGGCGCTGCTGATGCTGGCCATGTTCCCGGCCAACGTCTCGGCCGCACGGCGCGGACTCACCCTCGCCGGCCGCCCGGTCACCCCGGTCGGCGTCCGAACGGCCCTCCAGGTGGTCTTCGTCGCCGCCGCCCTGGCGGTGGTGTTCGGCTGACGGCGAAAATAGTTTGGGGCCTTACGGTTCGGGGGCTAATCTCACGCCCGTGAACATGGGACCGCTCGTCCGCTTCCCGGACGCGCTCCAGCAGGCGCCGCTCGGCCGGTTGATCTCCATCGCCGGGCACGTCGTCGAGCAGCACTGGGGCCGCTACCTCGCCGAACACCACGGGCTCACCTCCGCCGGCATGCGGGTGCTGCTCGTCCTGCTGCGGGCGGGCGACAGCACCCACCGGGAGATGGCGGAGCGCTGCTTCGTCCGGCCGGCCACCCTCACCGGCATCGTCGACACCCTGGAGCGGGACGGCTTCGTCGACCGGCGCCGGGACCCCGCCGACCGGCGCAGCGTCCAGCTCAGCCTGACCGACAAGGGCCGGGAGCACGCGCTCGCCATCATCGACCTGATCCACAGCAACCGGCCGCTCACCTCGGTCGACGCGGACCCGGCGAAGCAGGCGGTGATTCGCGAGTTCCTCACGGAAATCATCACGAGCATGTCCGATGGGGACCTTCGCCGGTTGAACCGGGACAGCGAGTCCGACACCGAGAACCCATCGGGGAGCCGTCCGTGCTGATCCGCCTGCTCCGTACCCACCTGCGCCCGTACCGGCGGTTGCTGGCCGCGGTGGTGGCCTTCCAGTTCGTCGGCACCATGGCTTCGCTCTACCTGCCGAGCCTCAACGCCGACATCATCGACCGCGGCGTGGCCGTCGGCGACACCGACCAGATCCTGCGTACGGGCGGCTGGATGCTGCTCGTCAGCCTGCTCCAGATCGCCTGCTCGATCGTCGCCGTCTACCTCGGCGCGAAGACCGCGATGGGCTTCGGCCGGGACGTCCGGGCCGGCATCTTCGCGCACGTCAACCGCTTCTCCGCCCGCGAGGTGGCCCGGTTCGGGGCGCCCTCGCTGATCACCCGGAACACCAACGACGTGCAGCAGGTGCAGATGCTCGTGCTGATGAGCTGCACCATGCTGGTCGCCGCGCCGATCATGAGCGTCGGCGGCGTGGTCATGGCGCTCCAGGAGGACGTGGGGCTCTCCTGGCTGATGCTGGTCTGCGTACCGGTCCTGGCGGTCGCGCTGGGCCTCATCACCCGGCGGATGGTGCCGGGCTTCCGGCTCATGCAGACCCGGATCGACACGGTCAACCGGGTGCTGCGCGAGCAGATCAGCGGCATCCGGGTGGTACGGGCCTTCGTCCGCGAGCCCTACGAGACGGAACGCTTCCGGGTGGCGAACACCGACCTGACCGCGACCGCGCTGCGGATCGGCCGGCTCCAGGCGCTGATCTTCCCGGTGGTGATGCTGGTGCTCAACGTCTCCAGCGTCGCGGTGCTCTGGTTCGGCGCGGAGCGGGTCGACTCCGGCCAGATCCAGGTCGGCGCGCTCACCGCCTTCCTGCAGTACCTGATGCAGATCCTGATGGCGGTCATGATGGCCACCTTCATGCTGATGATGGTGCCGCGCGCGGCCGTCTGCTCCGAACGGATCGTCGAGGTGCTGGACACCGAGTCGTCGGTGGTGCCGCCGGTCGAGCCGATGATCGCGATGACCCGGCGCGCGGAGCTGGAGTTCCGCCGCGTCGCCTTCCAGTACCCGGGGGCGAGCGCGCCGGTGCTGCACGACATCTCGTTCCGGGCCAGCCCCGGCCGGACCACGGCCATCATCGGGTCCACCGGCGCCGGCAAGACGACCCTGCTCACCCTGATCCCCCGGCTGGTCGACCCGACCGCCGGCGCCGTCCTGGTCGACGGGGTGGACGTGCGGCTGCTGGAACCGGACGAGGTGTGGCGCCGGATCGGTCTGGTGCCACAGCGGCCGTACCTGTTCAGCGGCACCGTCGCCAGCAACCTCCGGTACGGCAACCCGGACGCGACCGACACCGAGCTCTGGGCGGCCCTGGAGATCGCCCAGGCCCGGGACTTCGTGGCGGAGATGCCGGGCGGGCTGGAGGCGCCGATCGCGCAGGGCGGCACGAACGTCTCCGGTGGCCAGCGGCAACGGCTCGCCATCGCCCGCGCGCTGGTCCGCCAGCCGGAGATCTACCTCTTCGACGACTCCTTCTCCGCGCTCGACCTCGGCACGGACGCCCGGCTGCGGGCCGCGCTGAAGCCGGTCACCGCGGACGCGGTGGTGGTGATCGTGGCCCAGCGGGTCTCCACGATCGTCGACGCCGATCAGATCATCGTGCTCGAGGACGGGGGCGTCGTCGGGATGGGACGACATGAGGACCTGCTGGTGACCTGCCCGACGTACGCCGAGATCGTGGCATCCCAGCAGACGGCGGAGGTGACGGCATGACGGCCGTACCGGGGCAGAAGCCGGCGCCCGGCCCGAAGGCCGGCGGGGGCGCGCCGCAGCGGCTGCCCGCGGCGGCCGCACGGCGCGGCGGCGGGGGGCCGCCGTGGATGGGCGCCGCCATGCCGGCGGAGAAGTCGATGAACTTCGGGCCGTCCGCCCGCCGGCTGCTCGGCCGCCTCCGGCCGCACCGGTTCTCCCTGACCGCGATCATCACCCTGGCGGTGGCCAGCGTCGGGGCGAGCGTGATCGGTCCGAAGATCCTCGGGCACGCCACCGACATCATCTTCGCCGGGGTGGTCGGCCGCCAGATCCCCGCCGGCACCACCCCGGAGCAGGCGGTCGCCGCGGCCCGGGCCGCCGGCAACGACAACTTCGCCGACATGCTGGCCCGGATGGACGTGGTGCCCGGGGCGGGCATCGACTTCACGGCGCTGGCCCGCACCCTCACCCTGGCGCTCGCGCTCTACCTGGGCGCCAGCCTGCTCATGTGGTGGCAGGGCTGGCTGCTCAACGGGGTGGTGCAGCGCACCGTGCTGCGGCTGCGCGCCGAGGTGGAGGAGAAGCTCAACCGGCTGCCGCTGCCCTACTTCGACAAGCAGCCCCGGGGTGAGCTGCTCAGCCGGGTCACCAACGACATCGACAACATCTCGCAGACCCTGTCGCAGACGCTCAGCCAACTGCTCAGCGCGCTGCTCACCGTGGTCGGCGTGCTGGCCATGATGTTCTGGATCTCGCCGCTGCTGGCCCTGGTCGCCCTGGTGGCGGTGCCGCTGTCGGTGGTCGTCACCCAGCAGATCGCCAAGCGCTCGCAGCGCCGGTTCATCGCCCAGTGGCGGCACACCGGTGAGCTCAACGGCCTGATCGAGGAGACCTACACCGGGCACGAGCTGGTCAAGGTCTTCGGCCGGCAGCGCGAGGCGCAGGCCGCCTTCGCGGCCAAGAACGAGGAGCTGTTCCGGGCCAGCTTCGGTGCCCAGTTCATCTCCGGGATCATCATGCCGGCCATGATGTTCGTCGGGAACCTCAGCTACGTCGCGATCGCCGTGGTCGGCGGGCTGCGGGTGGCCTCCGGGACGATGAGCCTCGGCGACGTGCAGGCGTTCATCCAGTACTCGCGGCAGTTCACCCAGCCGCTGACCCAGATCGCCTCGATGGCCAACCTGCTCCAGTCCGGGGTGGCCTCGGCCGAGCGGGTGTTCGAGGTGCTCGACGCCGAGGAGCAGACCCCGGACCGGCCCGCGCCGCCCCGGGTCACCGGCCGGGTCGAGTTCGAGCACGTCTCCTTCCGCTACGACCCCGACAAGCCGTTGATCGACGACCTCTCGCTGGTGGCCGAGCCGGGGCACACCGTGGCCATCGTCGGCCCGACCGGCGCCGGCAAGACCACCCTGGTCAACCTGATCATGCGGTTCTACGAGCTGGACGCCGGCCGGATCAGCCTGGACGGGGTGGACATCCGCTCCATGCGCCGCGACGAGCTCCGCAGCAAGATCGGCATGGTGCTCCAGGACACCTGGCTCTTCGGCGGCACCATCCGGGACAACATCGCGTACGGGCGGCCGACCGCCACCGAGGAGGAGATCCTGGCCGCGGCCCGGGCCACCTTCGTGGACCGGTTCGTGCGCAGCCTCCCCGACGGCTACGACACCGTGATCGACGAGGAGGGGAGCAACGTCAGCGCCGGCGAGAAGCAGCTCATCACCATCGCGCGGGCGTTCCTCGCCGAGCCGTCGCTGCTGATCCTCGACGAGGCGACCAGCTCGGTCGACACCCGCACCGAGGTGCTGCTCCAGCGGGCCATGGCGGCGCTGCGCAGCGACCGGACCAGCTTCGTCATCGCGCACCGGCTCTCCACCATCCGGGACGCCGACCTGATCCTCATGATGGACCAGGGCCGGATCGTCGAGCAGGGCACGCACGACGAGCTGGTCGCGGCGAACGGCCCGTACGCCGAGCTCTACCGGTCGCAGTTCACCGGCGCGGCCGTCGACGAGGAGGCCGCCGCGCCGCTGCCGGCGGGCGGACCGCCCGGGAGGCCGGGCGGCGGACCGCCCGGAGGCCCCGGCGGCGGACCGCCCCCCGGGAAGCCGGCGGCCGCGCCGGCCGGGCGCTGACGTGGACGCCACGAGCGGCGACCCGCCCGGGGCGGCACGCCCGCCGTCAGCCGGGTGGGAGCAGGTCGGCCGAGCGGGCGGCCACCACGGCGCCGACCAGCCCCAGCGCGTCGGCCGCCGGCATCGGGTCGAGCCCGCGCCCGTCGCGCAGGCGCAGGGCGACCGACCCGTCGGCGGCCTCCCGGCGGCCGAGCACCCCGACGTACGGGACCTTCCGGCGGGCCGCGTCGCGGATCCGGGCGCCCAGCGAGCCGGCCAGGTCGACCTCGACCCGCAGCCCGGCCGCCTCGGCCCGCCGCGCCAGCGCCACGGCCGCGTCGGCCTGGCCGTCGTCGACGGGGAGCAGCACCAGCTGCACCGGGGCGTACCAGGCCGGGAAGGCGCCGGCGTGCACCTCGATGAGGTACGCGAAGAGCCGCTCCATGCTGCCCACCAGGCTCCGGTGCACCATGACCGGCCGCTTCCGGTGCCCGTCCGCGTCGGTGTACGACAGGTCGAACCGCTCGGGCTTGTCGAAGTCGAGCTGGATGGTGGAGATGGTCGACTCCCGGCCGGCCGCGTCCACGATCTGGATGTCGATCTTCGGGCCGTAGAAGGCGGCCTCGCCCGGCCCCTCGTGGTAGTCCACCCCGTCGAGCGCGGGGCGGAGCAGCTCCTCGGCCCGCGCCCAGTCGGCGTCGTCGCCGACGTACTTCTCCCCCGGCCCGCGCAGCGACAGGCGGAACCCGGCCGGCCGGACGCCGAGCGCGGCGTGCGCCTCGCGGATCAGGCGGAGGATCTCGCGTACCTCGTCGCCGACCTGCTCCAGCGCGCAGAAGTTGTGCGCGTCGTTCAGCGAGATGGCGCGGACCCGGGACAGGCCGCCGAGGACACCGGAACGCTCCGCCCGGTACATCCCGCCGATCTCCGCGACCCGCAGCGGCAGCTCCCGGTAGGAGCGGCCCCGGGCGCGGAAGACCAGCGCGTGGTGCGGGCAGAGCGCGGGGCGCAGCACGAACTCGTCGTCGGCGCTCAGCCGCATGGGCGGGAACATGTCGTCGGCGAAGTAGCCGAGGTGACCGGAGAGTTCGAACAGCTCCCGTTTGCCCAGCGGCGGCGAGTAGACGTGCCGGTAGCCGGCCCGGCGCTCCAGTTCCCGCACGTACTCCTCGACGGCGTGCCGGGCGGCCGCTCCGGCCGGCAGCCAGATCGGCAGCCCGGCGCCGGCCAGCGGATCCGAGACGAACAGCTCGAGGTCCCGGCCGAGCCTGCGGTGGTCGATCATGTCGCTCTCCTTGCTGGGGTACGACCCGGAGGCGAGCAGACCCGGAACGCCGCGAGGCCCCGGAGCGGATCGCCCCGGGGCCTCGTCGACGGAAACGTCAGTGCGGCGCGCCGGGGATACCCGGCGTCGTGGTCACGACCGCGCTGCGCATGCGGCGACGGTACGCGCGGCGGCGCGGCTGGCGCACCTGGATTTCGCGACGCGCCCGGCGACGGTGCGGTGGGAGCGGGTCGCCGGCACGGGACCTGCCGGCGACCCGCGGCGGCCCGTCCGCCGGGAACGGGGGACCCGACGTCTCCGGAGCCGCGCGCCGACAACGGTACGCCGCGGATCGTCGATCCGCCGCCCGCCCCCGCGGGGGGCGACGCCGTGGCGGCTCGTCACATTCGGCGGCGCTGCGTCGTTGTACACCGGTGGCCTGCCGGTGTCGCCGGTCACCGCCGGGCAGGGCAGGTCACGGTGACGCGGGACACGCCGTCAGGCTCGGTGCGGTCGAACGGGGAACTCCGGCGAGGTGGCGGTCGTGGCCGAACTCATCTCTGACGTCGCGTCGCCCACGTGGGCGTACGCGGTGCTGCTCACCCTGCTGGTCGCCGACGCCTTCGTGCCGGTGGTGCCGACCCAGGTCGTCATGATCACCAGCGGGGCACTGACCGTCTACGGCGGGCTCAACCTGCCGCTGACCATCGCGGTCGGCGCGCTCGGCGTCTTCGCCGGCGACCTGGCCTGCTACGTGCTGGGCCGCACCGCGCCCACCCGCCGCGAACCGCGACACGGGACGCCGGGACGGGCCCGCCGGGCCGCCGCCCGGGTCACCCGTGGCCTGCGCGAACCCGGGCCGCTGGTGATCCTGCTCTGCCGGTTCGTGCCCGGTGGCCGGATGGCGGCCTGCTTCTCGGCCGGGCGCAGCCGCTACCCGTACCGCCTCTTCGTCCTGTACGAGGCCGCCGCCGCCACCTGCTGGGCCGCGTACGGGACGCTCGTCGGCCACCTCGGCGGCGCCGCGCTGACCGAGTCGGCGTGGCGGCTGCTGCTGATCGGCGGAACGGCGGCGGCCGGGTTCGCGGCGGCGGGCTGGGCCATGACGGTGATCGGCGCCCGCCACTCCCGCCCCGAGGCCGAGGTGACGGTCGAGGAACCGACGGCGGCCTCCTGATGATCGAATGAATCAGGGCCGAGGGCTCTTCGCCTTCTGTCGGGCGTAGTAGGCGCGGGCGCGGTTGCGGTCGCCGCAGTCCTTCGTGTTGCACCAGCGGCGGTTCCGCCGCGGTGACGTGTCGAGGTAGACCCAGCCGCACGCGACGTCTTCGCACTGGTGGAGGCGGTCGAGGTCGTCGCGCTGGGTGAGAGCCACGAGCCCGCGGACGATGCGATCGCGGGGCAGGCTGAGGTGGGTTTCCCGGTCTCGCCATTGCCAGCGGTCGCCCGTGCGGACCAGGTCTGCTGCGGCGATCGCCGCCCGGTACATGCCGGCGAGGTCCGCGGCGGCCTCGTGGTCGTCCTCGAAGAGGGTCGCGTAGGCCCTCTCGCGGGCTTCGACGACCTGTTGCCGCTCCCGCTCGGCCCGGGCGTGGTCCCGGCCGGCGAGATCGCGCAGGGTGACGGCCTCCTCTTCGCTGATCAGGTCGGATTCGAGGCACCAGTCGACGACGTCGGAGAAGGTCCTCAGGTGTTCGGTGCGTTCGCGCCCGCCGAGGCGCCACGCGACGGTGTTCACCAGGTCGAGCATGCGGTCGCCCGCGATGTGGCCGAACCTCACCCTCAGCTCCTCTCATGGGTAAAAGCATTCTTGCATGTGAGAAGGCTCCACTGGCATGCTCATGCCTGATCAGCCCTTCACCCATGAGAACACCACCAGGAGGCTGCTCGTGCCTGCCGCTGCGCCACGCAGACCGTTCACCGCCCTGTGGGCGTCCCAGGCGTTCTCGAACCTCGCCGACGGACTGCTGCAGGCCGCGGCGCCGCTGCTCGTCGCCACGCTGACCCGTGACCCGCTCGTGGTGGCGGGCATGACGGTGGTGCAGTTCCTGCCCTGGCTGATCGCCACCCTCCCGCCGGCGCGCTGGCCGACCGGGTGGACCGACGTCGGATACTCACCGCCGGCAACTGGCTGCGCGCCGCCGGCTTCGCGCTGCTCGCCGTGGCCCTGGCGAACGGATGGCGCCACGTCGCACTGCTCTACGCCGCGGTGTTCCTGGCTGGTTGCGCGGAGACGTTGGTCGACAACGCCGCCCTGACCATCCCGCCCCGCCTCCTGCCACGTGAGCAGCTCGAGCGCGCCAACGGCCGGTTGTTCGCGACCCAGTCCGTCATCAACACCTTCATCGGTCCGCCCGCCGGCGCGGCGTTGTTCGCGCTGGCGGCATCAGCGGCCTTCTACACCGGCGCGGCCGCGTTCGCCTTCGCCGGCCTGGCAGCTCTGCTGCTGCCCGCGTTGCACCCGACCGGCGAGAACCAGCCGCGCCGCCGCTCGACCCCGACCACCATCACGCAGGACATCCGCTCCGGATGGGTCCACTTCTGGCGCCACGACCTGCTGCGCCGGGTCGCGTTCATCTCGGCGGCGATCAACTTCTTCGGCTCGGCCACCGGCGGGCTGCTCGTCCTGCTGATCACCGGCCCGTACCAGCTGCCCATGTCGCGCTACGGCCTCTTCGTCGCCGTGCCCGCCGCCGGTGCGATCGCCGGCTCACTGCTCGCCGAACACGTCGTGCCCCGCATCGGCGGCGGCCCCACCACCTGGCTCGCCGCCCTCGTCCCGGCCGCCAGCTACGCCATCCTCGGCCTGGGGCACCACACACCCCTGGCCCTCGCCGGCATGTTCTGCGCCGCCGTTGCCGCCTCGCTGAACCAGATCGTCGTCAGCACCCTGCGCCAAGCGGCGGTTCCCGACGAACTGCTCGGCCGCGTCACCGCCGCCTACCGCCTGGTCGTCCTTGGTGTCGTCCCCCTCGGCGCCCTCGCCGGCGGCCTGCTCGGACGCGGTCTGGGGCTCCGCGCCACCTTCATCGCCGCGGCCCTCGGACTCGTGCTCGCCGCGCTGCCGCTCGCCTCCCGGGTCACCACCCGGGCCCTGCGTGACGCCGAACCCACCCGTCACCGGAACGAGCTCCAGCCCGCGCCCTGAGTCCGCCACCCGCGCGGCCCACGATTCCCCACGCCGCCATGGGCGTCCCCGATCGGTACATCTAGGGGGCGACCCCGGGATCGAAGTGGGTGGTGGTCCCCGATCCGTTTCGGGCGGCTCCGGCGACAGGCTGAGGCATGCCTGGAACCCGGAGCAGTGGTCTGTTGGCCCTCGGCGGGATCGCCCTGGCGGCGGTGCTCGCGGTCCTCGGTCACCTCGAGGTGAGCGACGACCTGAATCCCTGGTCGCTGACCGTCAGCGACTTCGCCGTCTCGGACCGGGGCGGCGTCATCGACACGGCCATGGCGGTGCTGGCGGCGGCCACCGTCGTACTGCTGCCGGCGCTGCGCCGGGCCGGCGCGGGCCGGCTCGCGGCGGCGCTGCTGGTGGCCTGGTCCGCCGGTCTGGTGGCCGCCGCGGTGGTGCCCACCAACGAGCCGGGACTTCCCATGGACACCGCCGCCTACCTGCACCGGTACGCCTCGGTGGTGGCCTTCCTGGCCCTGCCGGTCGCCGGCTGGCTGCTCGCCCGGCGGCTGGGCGGGCGGGCCGCCGGCTGGCTGCGCGGGCTCGCCCTGACCAGCCTGCTGCTGGCCGCGGCGATGATCTGGTCCGCCTACCCGGGCGACCGGGTGCTCATCGGCCTCGCCGAGCGCCTGCTCATCCTCGCCGAGGTGGCCCTGCTCGCGGTGGTCGCGGCAACGCTGGCCGGGCGGCGCATCGGCGGCGTGGCGGTGTCCCGGGGGTGGGAACACCGCCAGCTCGCCGAGGTGGCACGCGAGGTCACTCCAGCTCGTGGAGCATGAGCTGGCGGGCCGCCTCGGTGATCGAGCCGGACAGGCTCGGATAGATGGTGATGGTCTGGGCCAGCTCGTTGACGGTGAGGTTGTTCTCGACGGCCATGGTGATCGGCAGGATCAGCTCGCTGGCCTTCGGCGCCACCACCACGCCGCCGATCACCTGCCCGCTGGCGGGCCGGCAGAAGAGCTTGACGAAGCCGTCGGCCAGGTCGTCCATCTTCGCCCGGGCGTTGCCGGAGAGCGGCAGCATCACCTGGCGGGCCGGGACCTTGCCGGCGTCCACCTCGTCCTGCGAGACGCCGACGGTGGCCAGCTCCGGGTCGGTGAAGACGTTCGCCGCGACGGTACGCAGCCGCAGCGGCCGGACCGCCTCGCCGAGCGCGTGCCACATCGCGATCCGGCCCTGCATGGCGGCGACGCTGGCCAGCGGCAGCACCCCGGTGCAGTCGCCGGCCGCGTAGATGCCGGGGACGTTGGTCCGGGAGACCCGGTCGACCGTGACGTAGCCGCCCCGGGCCAGCTCGACGCCGTACTCGGCGAGGCCCAGGTCGGCGGTGTTGGGGATCGAGCCGACCGCGATCAACGCGTGCGAGCCGGCCACCACCCGGCCGTCGGAGAGCACCACCTCGACGCCGTCGCCGATCCGGCGGACCGCCTCGGCGCGGGAGTTGTTGAGGATGGTCATGCCCCGGTTGCGGAACACCCGCTCGATGGCCGAGGCGGCGTCGGCGTCCTCGTGCGGCATGACCCGGTCCCGGCTGGAGACCAGGGTGACCGCGACCCCCATGGCCAGGTACGCGCTGGCGAACTCGGCGCCGGTCACGCCGGAGCCGACCACGATCAGGTGCTCGGGCAGCTCCGGGAGGTCGTACACCTGGCGCCAGGTGAGGATGCGCTCGCCGTCGGGCAGGGCCGTGGGGAGCTGGCGCGGGGTGGCGCCGGTGGCGACCAGCACGGTGGTGGCGGCGATCGAGTACTCCTCGCCACCGTCGGCCGGCGCGACGATCACCCGGTGGGTGTGACCGAGGGTGTCCTCGCCGAGCCGGGCGGTGCCGGCGACGAACTCGACCCCGGCCTTGATCAGCTTGGCGTGGATGTCCGCGGACTGGGCCAGGGCGAGCCGCTTGACCCGCTCGTGCACCGCCGGGGCGTCGACCGTGACCGCCTCCAGCCCGTCGGAGTGCACGCCGAACTCCTCGGTGTCCCGGTAGCCCGTGACCACCTCCGAGCTGGCGATGAAGGTCTTGGACGGCACGCAGTCGGAGAGCACGCAGGCGCCGCCGGCCCCCTCGGCCTCGACCACGGTGACCTCAGCGTCCAGCTGGGCGGCGACCAGCGCCGCCTCGTAGCCGGCCGGCCCCCCGCCGATGATCACGATCTGGCTCACAGGGCCATCCTTTCGTTCGCGACTGCGGGGCTCCGCTCCGCTGCACTCCTCGCGCTCACCGCGCTCGCCCCCGACCAATGCTCACAGTGACTTTCTTCTCCCCGTCGCGTTCGACACGCACCGTCGTATTCTCCCCCACCCGTCGGTCCGGCTATCGTCATCGCCGTGCGTCTTTACGCCGCTTACGGCTCGAACCTGGACCCCGCTCGCATGCGCGCCTACTGCCCGCATTCGCCGATGGTGGGTACCGGCTGGCTGGAGGGGTGGCGGCTCACCTTCGCGGGCGAGGACGTCATCGGCTGGGAGGGCTCGGTCAGCACGGTTGTCGAGTCGCCGGGCGACCGGGTCTTCGTGGCGCTCTACGACATCCACCCGTACGACGCGGCCCAGCTCGACGAGATCGAGGGCGTGACCTCGGGGACGTACCGGAAGCTGACCGTCCGCGTCTCGACGCTGGACGGGGACGTGACCGCCTGGGTCTACGTCTTCGACGGCTACGAGGGCGGCCTGCCGACGTCGTGGTACCTGTCGGAGATCGCGAACGCGGCGGAGAAGGCGGGCGCGCCGGACGACTACGTCACCGAGCTGCGGTCCCGCCCCACCGGCACCGCGTCCGCGTAGCGCGTCTCCCACGTCTCCAGTCTGCTCCGGCGGGTTCTCCGGCCGGGCGCCGACCCCGCGGCGGGTCGCGTATCACACACCCGCGGCGGGGACGCTCCGCTCGTACATGTCGGTCCAGCGCGCGTCGGCCAGCCCGACCGAGCGGTAGAGGGTGACCGGGGCGGTCGGGTTGGCCAGGTCGACACCGAGACCGGCCTCGGCCCGGCCCTTGGCCGCGTAGACGGCGAAGGCCCGGCGCAGCAGCGCCGCACCCACCCCGCGCCGCCGGTACGCGGGCAGCACGGACAGCGTCCGCACCCAGCCCATGTCCTGGTCGAGCGCCTGGTCGGAGGACTGGAGGGCGCCGGCCGGCTCCCCGTCGACCTCGGCCACGAACCACTCGTCCCACACCTTGCCCGAGGAGGGGAGCGCCTCGCGCCACCGGTCGAAGTCGACCGGCTCGTAGTCCGGGGTGTCCCGGAACGCGGTGTCGAAGATCCGGTGGAACAGCCGCAGGTCGGCCTCGTCGTCGGCGCGCAGCGGCCGGACGGTCACCCCGGCCGGGGGCGCCGGCTCGGCGGGCAGGTCGGCCAGCGAGCGGGTCATCCGGATGTACCGCTTGATCCGGGTGAACCCGGCCGCGACCAGCTCCTCCGCCCAGCGGGTCTCCGGCGCGAAGACGGCGGTACGGACGGTGAGGGCGGGCAGGCCGCGCTCGGCGGCCCGCTCGGCGACCCGGTCGAGCAGCCGGGCCAGCAGCGGGGCGCGCAGGTCGGCGCCCCGGTCGGGGTCGACGTAGACCTCGACGAACTCCCGGCCCACCCCGGTGGGGTTGCTCAGGATGGTCCAGCCCACCGCGGTGCCGTCCGGGTCGGTGACCAGCCAGGAGTCCCGGGCCGGGTCGACGAAGGGTGCGGTCAGCGCGTCCCGCACGTCCTCCGCGTCGAAGTCGGGGTAGCCGACCGCGAAGGTGTCGGCGGCGTGCACCACCGCCAGGATCGCGGGCACGTCGTCGAGGGTGGGGCGGCGGGCGGTCCAGCCGGCGGGAAGCGTCACGCGGCAGATCCTGGCAGCCGCCCCCGCGACCGCGCTTCCCATTTATCGGCGGAGGCGCAGCCGCGCGGCGGTGAGCAGGTTGAGCAGTTCCGCGCCCTCACCGGGGGTGAGCGCCCGGAACGCCGGGGAGACCAGCCGGTCGGTCACCGCCTCGGCCCAGAGCCGCCGCCGCACCAGCGGTCCCACCGGCGGGTACGGCGGCGGCCAGCCGCACGCGGCGGCGCCGGCGTCCCCCTCCGGCCCGGCCAGCACCGCCTCCAGCGGGGTCATCCCGGAGGCCCGCACCGCCAGCAGGTACGCCCCGGCGAAGTGCTCGCGGAGCAGCAGCAGCGCGACGGCCGCCCGGGCGCCCGGCGCGGGGTCGTCGACCGGCATGGCCCGCCAGGCGGCGAAGAGCGGCATCCCGCTGCCGTCCGCCGCGTCGACCGCCCGGCGCAGCAGACCGGCGAGCCGGGACGTCGCCGGGGCGTCACCCAGGGTGGCCACACCCCACCGGCAGCACTCGGCCAGGTTCGCGCCCGCCACCTCCAGCGGCGGGACGGTCCGCACGGCGGCGTCCCAGCCGTCGGCGACCGCCTCCGGCGCGATGAAACCGAGCGCGGCGGCGACCGTCTCGGCGCGGACGTCGCCGAGCGCCCCGGCCCGGCCGGTGATGTAGAAGGCCCAGCCGGAGATGCCGAGCAGCCGGGCCCGGCGCAGCGTCGACGGGCAGCGCGAGAACGCCTCCCCGAGCTCCAGCACCAGCGGCTTGCTGGCGGCGGCGACCTGCTCCGGGGTCATCGGCGGCCCCCCACCGTCCGTCCACCGTGGTCATCCATCACGGTCAGTCTGCCCCGTGACCACCCTCCGCGGCATCCCCCTCTTCGGCGTCGAGCGCCTCCAACGCGGCCTCCACCTCACCGGTGCGCCGGCGGGCGGCGGTGAGCGACCGCTCCGCGCCCCGGCGGGCCAGCTTGGCCCGGCTCAGCTCCTGCTCGGCGACGGCCCGGCGGCGTTCGAGCTCGGCCAGCTCGGTCTCGATCCGGTCCAGCGTCGCCCCGCCGTCCCGTTCCGCGCCGGTGGCCTCGGCCAGCTCCGCCTCGGCCCGCTCCTGCTCGTCGCGGGCCTTCGCCAGCTCGCGTTCCACGGCCCGGCGGCGCCTCGCCCGCTCGGCCCGGGCCGCCCGCTCGGCGGCCCGCTCGTCGCGCGTCCGCCGGGCCTCGGCCCGCTCGGCCGCCCGGTCCGGTACGGCGGGTTCCTCCTCCCCACCGCCGGTGACCAGCCGCAGCTGCGGCCGGGGCACCTCGCCGAACCCGGCGTAGTGGGTGGCCCGCAGCAGCCGGCCGGCGCGGACCTGCTCGGCCACCTCGGTGTCGGAGAGCGCCGCGTTGAGCGTCGCCTCCACCTCACCGAGCGGCAGCTTCCCGACCGGCGGGGCGCCCGGCTCGGCGGTGGCGAGCTTGCGTACCTCGGCGACCAGCGCGCCCACCACGGCCCGGCGCTGCGCGGACAGCTCGCGGAGCCGGCCGCCGCGCAGTTCGCGCTGGGCGGAGCGGAGCGACTCGGCGAGCTGCGCCAGGTCGGCGACCAGCTCCGGGCGGCGGATGGCGAGCAGGTTGACCAGCCAGGCGGCGACGGTGGGCCGGCGCAGCTTGCCGATCTCCCGGGCGCCCTTCGGGTCGCCGGCCCGGCGCGCCTCGGCGACGGCGGCGTCCCGCGCCGCGACGAAACGGTCCGGCGGCGTCGCGTAGAGCCGCTGGACCAGGTCGGGGGGTGGACCGGCCATGCGGGGTCAGGCGTCGATCCGGGTGCCCGGTTCCAGCCGCCGGTACTCGGTCTTCGACAGCGCGGTGTACTGGCGGTCGAGCACGCCGAAGCCGTTGGCGTTGAGCAGCGCGTCGTGCAGCGCGAAGGCCCGCCGCGGGGCGACCGCCCGGATGAAGTCGACCACCTCGGAGAACTTGGACCAGGGCGCGTGGATCGGCGCGAAGAGCGTGTCCACCTGGACGTCGTCGGGGACGACCAGTGAGTCGCCCGGGTGGTAGACGACGTCGTTGAACAGGTAGCCCAGGTTCTGGACGACCGGGATGTCCGGGTGGATGACGGCGTGCTGGCCGCCGTACGCGCGGACCGCCACGCCGGCCGCGGTGAACGACTCGCCCGGCACGACCACGGTCAGCGCCTCGGCCGCGTCGCCGAGGGCGCCGGCGAGCGAGGCGGGACCGTAAACCGGGACCGGCCGCCGGTCCAGCGCCCGGGTCAGCGCCTCGACGTTCACGTGGTCCGGGTGCTCGTGGGTGATCAGCACCGCGTCCACCCCGTCCAGCGCCTCGGGTTCGCTGTAGCCACCGGGGTCCACGACCAGCACTCCACCGTCGTGCTCCAGCCGGACGCAGGAGTGGGTGTACTTGGTGACCTGCATCGTGACTCCTCGATTATCGAATCGTGACGTCCTCAGCGCAGTCTGCCGGAACCGGCGCGGTATCGCGTCGCGTCCGACGTATCGGTCCCGCAGCGGGGCCGCCGGAGGATCGGAGCGGGGACATGAGGATACGGGACAGCCACCGCCGGGGCCGGGCGCTCGCCGCGGCCGGGCTGCTGGTGGTGTTGGGCGCCGGCGCATGCAGCGCGGGCGACAGTGGGGGCGACAACGCGAGCTCCGCCGAGCAGCCGCAGGCGGTGGCGGGTGGGGCGGCGGACCGGGACCAGGCCGCGCCGGAGAAGGCGCAGTCCGGTACGGGCGGCGCGGACCTGCGGGTCGACCAGCGGGCGATCATCTACACCGGAACGCTCCAGGTACGGGTGGACGACGTGGAGCGGGCGGCCCGCGAGGCGAGCACGGCCGTGACGGCGGCCGGCGGCTTCGTCGGCGGCGACCAGCGCAACAGCGACTCGGCGGACGCCCGGGCCGAGCTGATCCTGCGGGTGCCGGCGGAGCGGTTCACGACCGTGCTGGAGGCGCTGGCCAGGCTCGGCAAGCAGGAGCGGCGCGAGGTGCGGACCGAGGACGTGACCGAGGAGACCGTCGACCTGGACGCCCGGATCGCCACCCAGCGCGCCCGGGTGGACAGCGCCCGCCGGCTGCTGGCCCGGGCCACCTCGATCAACGACCTGGTCACGCTGGAGAACGAGGTGGGCCGCCGGGAGGCGGACCTGGCCTCGCTGGAGGCGAAGAAGCGCCGGCTCGCCGACCTGACCGCGCTTTCCACCGTCACGGTGACCTTCGTCGGCCCGGAGGCCGCGGCCGCCGAGGACGAGACGGAGCTCGGCTTCCTGGCCGGGCTGCGGGGAGGCTGGACGGCGTTCCTGGGCGCGTTGCGGGTGGGGCTCACCGTGCTCGGCGCGGTGCTGCCGTTCGCGCTGGCGATCGGCGTGCCCGTGGCGCTGGTGCTGATCCTGGCCCGCCGGCGCGGTCGCCGTACGCCGCCGGCCGGTCCGGCGCTGCCGGAGCCGGCGGGTCCGGTGCCTAGCGGGCCGCCGCCAGTGCCCGCAGCGCGGTCTGGACCATGAGGCGTACGCCGACCGGGATGGCGCGCTCGTCCACGTCGAACGAGGCCCGGTGCAGGTCCACGTTGGGCCCGTTCCGGCCGACGCCGAGGCGGGCGAGCGCGCCGGGCACGTGCTCCAGGTACCAGGAGAAGTCCTCGCCGCCCATGCTCTGCGGGGTCTCCGCGATGCCCTCGGGGCCGAGCGCGGCTGCGGTGGCGGCGGTGAGCACGCCGATGGCCCGGGCGTCGTTGGTGACCGGCGGCCGGCCGCGCAGGTATTCCAGGTCGACGGTGGCGCCGGTGGGGGCGAGGACGTCCCGCACCACCTGAGCCACGATCTTCGGGGCCTGGTCCCAGGTGTCCCGGTCCATCACGCGCAGGGTGCCGGCGGCGCAGGCCTCGGAGGGGATGACGTTGTAGCGGGTGCCGGCCGAGGCGTGGCCGAACACCAGCAGCAGCCCGCTGTTGGCCGGCACCCGGCGGCTGACCAGGGTCGGCACCTCGGTGACCAGCCGGCCGAGCGCGTCGACCAGGTCGACGGTCAGGTGCGGGCGGGCGGTGTGCCCGCCGGGGCCGGTGAGCCGCACGGTGACGTTGTCGGCGGCGGCGGTGATCGGGCCGACCCGCAGGCCGACCTTGCCGACCGGCAGGTTCGGGTCGCAGTGCACGGCGAAGATCTGCACCACGTCGTCCAGGCCGCCGGCCTCGATGACCTCCAGCGAGCCGCAGGGCAGGATCTCCTCGGCGGGCTGGAAGATGAGGCGCACCCGGCCGTCGAGCTGGCCGAGGTCGGCGAGCTGGGCGAGCAGCATGCCCACGCCGAGCATCACGCTGGTGTGCACGTCGTGCCCGCAGGCGTGGCAGACGCCGTCCACCGTGGACCGGTACGGCACGTCCTTCGGGTCGCTCAGCGGCAGCGCGTCGATGTCGGCGCGGAGCGCGATCACCGGGCCGTCCGGGCGCCCGTCGATGTCGCAGATGACCCCGTTGCCCTTCGGCAGCAGGCGCGGGCTCAGCCCGGCGAGGGAGAGCTCGCGGTGGACCAGGGCGGCCGTCTCGAACTCCTCGCCCGACAGCTCCGGGTGGGAGTGGATGTGACGGCGGGTCGCGATGAGGCCGGGTACCCGCAGCGCGAGCAGATGGTCGAGCTCGAATGGCAGGGGCTGGGACCCGGTCGGCGCCTCCGGCCAGGACGACGCCAGCGGGCTGCCCGACGGCAGCGTCAACGCACTCGTCACGTCGAATTCTCGATCACTAGAGATGGATGGATCATCGGGGAGAACAGCAGACAGCCTAGACCTCCGGCGGTGACGCTGCGCAACATCTTTCGCGTAGCGGTCGGACCGCGCAGCGTCACGAATGCCCTGGTGAGAGGGCCCGAATATCTGCGGGACAGCAGGTAGATCGCGGTCGAACGCCGTCATCTGCCCCACACCTCCTACAACGCGTAACCGATTCATCGGTCACCAAATCCCGGTCGTCGTTCCGAATTGTCGCATTAGTCGCGGCAATTAACTGCCGCTCCGACAATTGCGTGACAACGGTCGGCTGTCAGACGACTCCCGACCGTGACATGCCGGTCCGGAGTACGACCGCACAGGCTGTCCGTCCGGTTCACCCGAGCGGGTTACCCGCATTCCCGATCCGCACACGCATGCCGGCTCCGGCCACGCTGCCCGACGACCCGGGAGCGGCGCCCGGGCGGCGTCGCCCGGGGAGGATCCGCACCGAGCCGTCACCGCCCCCGCCGCGTGCGGGGAGACCATCGACTGTACGCCGCCATGGGGGCGTACGCCCAGGTCAGCCCGGGGTCGGGAACGCGACGGCGGCCCGCGCCGGACACCACGTGGGTGCCGGCGGGGCCGCCGTCGGGTCGCGTCAGAACCGGTCGCTCGGCCGGTAGATCCCCCACACGTCGCGCAGCGTTCCGCACACCTCGCCGACGGTGGCCCGGGCGCGCAGCGCGTCCTTCATCGGGTAGAGCACGTTGGCGTTGCCCTCGGCCGCGGCCCGCAGCTCGGCCAGGGCACGCTCGACGGCGCCGGAGTCCCGCTGCGCGCGCAGCTTGGCCAGCCGCTCCGCCTGGCCGACCTCGATCGTCGGGTCCACCCGCAGCGGCTCGTACGGCTCCTCCTCGTCGATCTGGAACCGGTTGAGCCCGACCACCACCCGCTCGCCCGAGTCGATCTCCTGGGCGATCCGGTACGCCGACTGCTCGATCTCCCGCTTCTGGAAGCCGGCCTCGATGGCGTCCACCGCCGAACCGTGGTCGAAGACCCGGTGCATCAGCTCGTCGGCCGCCGTCTCCAACTCGGCGGTCATCGCCTCCACCACGTAGGACCCGGCGAACGGGTCGACGGTGGCGGTCAGGTCCGTCTCGTACGCCAGCACCTGCTGCGTACGCAGGGCCAGCCGGGCCGCCTTCTCGGTGGGCAGCGCGATCGCCTCGTCGAAGCTGTTGGTGTGCAGCGACTGGGTGCCGCCCAGCACCGCGCCGAGGCCCTGCACCGCCACCCGGACCAGGTTCACCTCCGGCTGCTGGGCGGTGAGCTGCACGCCCGCGGTCTGGGTGTGGAACCGCAGCATCATCGACTTCGGGTCCTTCGCCCCGAACTCGTCGCGCATCAGCCGGGCCCAGATGCGCCGGGCCGCCCGGAACTTGGCGACCTCCTCCAGCAGCGTGGTGCGGGCCACGAAGAAGAACGACAGCCGGGGCGCGAAGTCGTCCACGGCCAACCCGGCGGCGAGCGCCGCCCGGACGTACTCCACGCCGTTTGCCAGGGTGAAGGCGATCTCCTGCGCGGGCGACGCCCCGGCCTCGGCCATGTGGTAGCCGGAGATGGAGATCGTGTTCCACTTCGGCACCTCGGAGCGGCAGTACGCGAAGGTGTCGGCGACCAGCCGCAGCGAGGGCTTCGGCGGGAAGATGTACGTCCCCCGGGCGATGTACTCCTTGAGGATGTCGTTCTGGATGGTGCCGTTGAGCGCCGAACCCGGCACCCCGGACTCCTCCGCCACGAGCTGGTAGAGCAGGAGCAGCACCGAGCCGGGCGCGTTGATGGTCATCGAGGTGGAGACCTTGTCCAGCGGGATGCCGTCGAAGAGCGTCCGCATGTCCTCGATGGAGTCGATGGCGACGCCGACCTTGCCCACCTCGCCGTGCGCGATCGGGTCGTCGGAGTCGTACCCCATCTGCGTGGGCAGGTCGAAGGCGACGGAGAGGCCCATGGTGCCGGCGCGCAGCAGCTGGTGGTAGCGCGCGTTGCTCTCCGTGGCGGTGCCGAAGCCGGCGTACTGCCGCATGGTCCACGGACGGGAGGTGTACATCGTCGGGTAGACCCCGCGGGTGTACGGGTACTCGCCCGGGCCGCCCAGCCGGGAGTCCAGGTCCTCCGGAAGGTCGGCCGCCGTGTAGACGCCCTTGATCGGGAAACCCGACTCGCTTGACCGCGCTTCGCTCATTACCGGATGGTAGGACGCGGTCGCCGTTCGTTGGGTGAGGGATACCGCACACCCGTCGCGGCGGCATCGACCGGAGGTGAGTAGCTGGCCACATACCGTCGAGTAGGTAAACGTCCGCCGCGTCGGGTTTCGCATCGGGCGTCGGAACCAGCAAGATAGTGGGGTTGTGTCCCAGCCCCCTCGATATCCCCCGGTGGCTTTTCTGTGACTCAGATCCCGACGTGGAGCGGCGGACCGGTCAGTCCCCCCACTGGACGCGCAGCACCCGGCACCACCATCGGTGACCGATACTCGCTGCGCTCGCCGGTGGGTAACGGCGGCATGGGCACGGTCTGGCGTGCGACAGACACCCTGCTGCGCCGCGACGTGGCGGTGAAGGAGGTCGTCCTCCCGCCGGGGCTCGCCCCCAGCGACCGCGACGCGATGTACGAGCGGACCCTCCGCGAGGCCCGCGCCGCCGCGGCGATCCAGCACCCCGCCGTGGTCCAGGTGTACGACGTGGTCACCGAGGGTGGCCGCCCGTGGATCGTGATGGAGCTGCTGGACGCCCGCAGCCTGGCCGACATGGTGATCGAGGACGGGCCCGTCGCGCCCCGCGCCGTCGCCAAGATCGGCATCGCCCTGCTCGGCGCGCTGGAGGTGGCGCACGCGATCGGCGTGCTGCACCGCGACGTGAAGCCGGCCAACGTGCTCATCTGCTCCGACGGCCGGTGCGTGCTGACCGACTTCGGCGTGGCCCGGATGCCCACCGACGTGCAGCTCACCACCCCCGGCATGGTGCTCGGCTCGCCGCACTTCATCTCCCCCGAGCGCGCCATGGGCCAGGAGTTCGGCCCGCCCAGCGACCTCTTCTCGCTCGGCGTGACGCTCTACACCGCCGTGGAGGGGCGACCCCCGTTCGACAAGGGCGACCCGATCGAGACCATGCACGCGGTGGTCGAGGACCCGCCGGCCACCCCGCAGCGCAGCGGCCCGCTGACCCGGGTGCTGATGGGCCTGCTGGAGAAGGACCCGGCCCGCCGGCTGGACGTGCACACCGCCCGGAGCATGCTCCGCGAGCTGCTCGCCGGCCCGCTGACCAGCACCGCCACCGCGGTCAACTCGGTGACCGACCCGTACGCCGTGGTGCCCGTGCAGCGGCCGTCGACGCCGCCGCCCGCCATCGAGCCGAAGCCGACCGGGCAGATCGGCGGCCCGGCGATGATCGCCCCCGGCGAGTCGCTGACCGACCGGCTCGCCGCCCTGCGCCGGGGCGAGCGTCCCGGCTCCACGGCGGCGGCCGGTGGCGCCGCGCTCGACGAGACCAGCGCCGACGCGCTGGCCGGCCCGCTGCACACCCCGACCGGGGCGATGTCCGGGCCGGGCACGACCCCGGAGGCCACCCAGCGCATCTCGCCGGACGCCACCCAGCGGCTCGGCCACACCGCCGCGCCCGACGCCACCCAGCGGGTCCCCACCGGCCGCCCGGACGCCACCCAGCCGGTCTACGGCCGCGGCGCCGAAACCACCCAACAGGTGTACGGCGGCAACCAGTGGTCGGTGCCCGGCACCGGCCAGCCCTGGACCACGACCCCGGCCGCGGCGCCGGCCGACGGCGGCACGCTCGGCCGGGCCAAGGGCGTCGGCGGCCAGCTCGTCGGCCGGGTGAAGAGCTGGCCGCGCAAGGTCCAGCTCGCCGCCGCCGGTGGCGTCGCCGTGCTGCTCCTGGTCGGCGTCATCGCGCTGACCAGCGGCGGCGACGACACGCCCCCGCCGATCGTGGGCGCGCTGCCCTCGTCGTCCGCCGAGGCCCCGCCGGTGGAGATGCAGGAGCAGTCCGTCAAGGGCGTCAACGTGCAGGTGCCGAAGGGCTGGCAGCGACAGACGGGTGGCCTCTACGTCGACTTCGTCGACCCGCAGGACAGCGGCCGCAAGGTCCGGATCATCGCCGAGCCCTGGAGCGGCAACCCGGTCAGCTGGGCGGAGTTCGCCTCGAGGAACCTCAAAAAGAACAGCGCCAAGAGCAAGAACTGCCCCGAGCCGTACACCGAGCTGTCGATCTCGGAGCCGCAGCTCGCCGGCCAGGCGGCGGCCCAGCTCGAATACACCTGCGGCGAGGGCGACACCATGCGGCACGGCGTGTGGCGTGGCCTGGTGAAGGACGGGAAGGTCTACTCGTTCTACCTGTCCTCGACCGACGCCAAGTTCGCCGAGAGCAAGCCGATCTTCGAGGCGATGGCCCGCTCGTTCCAGCTCACCGGGGCCAACTGAAGTCGAGGCCGACGGCCAGTGGTGATCCGCCGCCGTGCTTTCATGAGGCAATGGCGGCGGATACCACTGACCTTGACGACCTTCGCGCCCGGGCCGAGCGCTGGCTCGACGACGACCCGGACCCGGCCGATCGGGACGAGCTGCGCGCCGTCCTCGCCGGGCTGCCGGGCAGCGCGCCCGAGCTGGCCGACCGGTTCGCCGGCCCGCTGACGTTCGGCACCGCCGGGCTGCGCGGCCCGCTGCGCGCCGGCCCGAACGGGATGAACCTCGCGGTGGTCACCCAGGCCGCGGCCGGGCTCGTCGGCTGGCTCGCCGCCCAGGGCGGCGAGGGCCCGCTGGTGATCGGGTACGACGCCCGGCGCGGCTCGCTGGCCTTCGCCGAGCGCACCGCCCAGGTGGCCACCGGCGCGGGCCGCCCGGCGCTGCTGCTGCCCCGCCCGCTGCCCACCCCGGTGCTGGCCTTCGCGGTGCGGCACCTCGGCGCGGTGGCCGGGGTGATGGTCACGGCCAGCCACAACCCGCCGCAGGACAACGGCTACAAGGTCTACCTGGGTGCGCAGCTCGGCGGGGAGCTGGGCGCGGGCGCCCAGATCGTGCCGCCGGCCGACGCCGGCATCGAGGCGGCCATCCGGGCGGTCGGCCCGCTGGCCGAGGTGCCGCTCGGGCCGCCCGGCATGGTGCTCGGCGACGACCTCGTCACGGGGTACGTGGAGCGGGCCGCCGCCGTGGTCGACCCGGCCGGCCCGCGGGACCTGAAGGTGGCGTACACGCCGCTGCACGGGGTGGGCGCCGCGGTGCTGACCGCCGCGTTCGCCCGGGCCGGTTTCGCGACGCCCGGTGTGGTGCCCGAGCAGGCCGAGCCGGACCCGGCCTTCCCGACGGTCAACTTCCCCAACCCGGAGGAGCCGGGCGCGGTGGACAAGCTGGTGGCGCTGGCCGGCAGCACCGGCGCGGACATCGCCATCGCCAACGACCCGGACGCGGACCGGTGCGCGGTGGCCGTGCCGGCGGACGGGACCTGGCGGATGCTGCGCGGGGACGAGGTGGGCGCGCTGCTCGCCGACCACCTGATGCGGCGCGGGGTGACCGGCCTGTACGCCACCACGATCGTCTCCTCGTCCCTGCTCCGGGCCATGGCCGCGGCGCGGGGCCTGCCCTACGACGAGACGCTGACCGGGTTCAAGTGGATCGTCCGGGCCGGCGGCGGCCGGGAGCCGCTGGTCTTCGGCTACGAGGAGGCGCTCGGCTACTGCGTCGCGCCGGAGCACGTCCGGGACAAGGACGGCATCACGGCCGCGCTGACCGTGGCCGAGCTGGCCGCCGGCCTCAAGGCCGAGGGCCGGACGCTGACCGACCGGCTGGACGAGCTGGCCGCCGAGTTCGGCGTGCACCACACCGACCAGCTCTCGGTCCGGGTCGAGGACCTGCGGGTGATCTCCGACGCGATGGCCCGGATCCGGTCGGCCACCCCGACCGCCCTGCTCGGGCACCCGGTCACCGAGACGTCCGACCTGCTTCCCGAGGCGGACGTGGTGATCCTGCGCACCGACGCCGCCCGGGTGGTGATCCGCCCCTCCGGCACCGAGCCGAAGCTGAAGGCGTACCTGGAGGTGGTGGAGCCGGTGACGAACGGCGACGTCCCGTCGGCCCGCCGCCAAGCCCACGCCGCGGTGACGGAACTCCGCGGCGAGATCGCGGCGGCCCTCGGCCTCTGACCCCGGCGTCGATCAAGAGGTTTGCGTCTGGGCAACCGCTCGCCAAGACGCAAACCTCTTGATCAACCAGCCGGTCAGGGGCGCTTGCCGAGGGCGGCGTCCACCGCTTGGGCCAGAGCGGCGATCACCAGGCTGACCGAGGGGCGGACGACGCTGTCGTCCAGGCTCACCGTGCCGGAGAAGCCGGCGCCGTTGGCGATCTCCTCCAGGCGCTTGCCGGCCTCGTCGGCGGCCGTGCCGGTCAGGCCGAGCGCCGGCTCCATCCGCAGCACCGCGACCAGGGTGGCGAGCGCGGCGGTCCGCTCGTCGGGGACCTGCCCGACGGTCAGCGCGTCGGCCAGACGCTGCCGGATGTCGGCCTCCACCGAGGCGTCCGCCACGGGGTAGCGGTGCACGTGGATGAAGCCCAACTCGGTCTCGTCGACGTCCCGCACCACGCCCCGGCCGCAGAGGTCGCCGAGGATCCGGTCGCGCAGGCCGTGCCGCAGCCGCTGCACCCACGAGGACGGGGTGTGCGGGGTGTCGGCGGCGATCCGGGCGAGGACCTCGTCGGCGATCGGCTCGCCCGTCGGCGCCGGGTCGAGGACCGTCAGGTTCCCGTCGGCGTACGCGATCCGCCCGGCCAGGGCCAGCTCGACCAGCACCGCGGCGGCCATGCCGAGGTCCAGGCTGATCCGCGGCATGGTGGCCTTGCCGGTTTCGTCGTCATAGGCGAGGAGCAGCAGCTCTTCGGCGAGCGCAACACCAGTCATGGCCCGAGACGGTAGCGGCTGGGCGCACCCCGCGCACGGACTCGCCGGACGGGAGATCCGGGCGGCCCGCCGGCGCTGCCGGCGGGCCGGTCCGCGGGGTCAGAAGCGGGGCATGCCGCCGAACTGGCGGTCCCCGGCGTCGCCGAGGCCCGGGACGATGAACATCCGGTCGTTGAGCCCCTCGTCGATCGCGGCGGTGACCAGGCGCAACGGCAGGCCGGAGCGCTCCAGCCGCTCGATGCCGACCGGCGCGGCGAGGACGCAGAGCACCGTGATGTCGGTGCAGCCGCGGTCGGCGAGCAGCCGGCAGCAGTGCTCCAGGGAGCCGCCGGTGGCCAGCATCGGGTCGAGCACCAGCACCGGCAGGCCGGCGAGGTCCCGGGGCAGCGACTCCATGTACGCGCGCGGCTCGTACGTCTGCTCGTCGCGGGCCAGGCCGACGAAGCCCATCGACGACTCGGGCAGCAGGCCGAGCGCGGCGTCGGCCATGCCGAGACCGGCCCGCAGCACCGGCACCAGCAGCGGCGGGTTCGCCAGCCGGGTGCCCTCGGTGGCGGTGACCGGGGTCTGCACCGGGTACTTCTCGACGGGGAACGAGCGCGCGGCCTCGTACACCAGCATGGTGGTGAGTTCGTGCAGCGCGGCCCGGAACGACGCCGAGTCGGTCCGGGCGTCCCGCATGGCGGTCAGCCGCGCCTGGGCGAGCGGGTGGTCAATGACGTGTACGTCCACGATCGCTCAACCTACCGGTCCCGGCGCGGGCGCACCGCAGGTGCGGGCGGACCAGCGACGCCGCTCACGTGTGAGCGCCGCCGGCCGGGTCGGCGTGACCAAGATCACTCGCCCCTCGGGTGCGTAGTATTCGGGGCATGACGGCGACAGCGACGTCGGCCCGGTCGGAGCTCTCCGAGCTGGGACGATCCGAGACCGCTCTGCGGACCTTCCTGCACGGCCTGCCCGGCGTGGACCAGGTCGGCGCGGAGCAGCGGGCGGCACAGCTCGGCACCCGCTCCATCAAGACCACCGCCAAGGCCGAGGCCATCGACCTGGCGATCCGGATGGTCGACCTGACCACCCTGGAAGGGGCCGACACCCCAGGCAAGGTACGGGCGCTCGCCGCCAAGGCGCTGCGCCCCGACCCGGCCGACCCGTCCTGCCCGCACGTCGGCGCGGTCTGCGTCTACCCGGCGATGGTCCCGTACGTGGCGGAGGTGCTGCGCGGGTCCGGCGTGCACCTGGCCAGCGTGGCGACGGCCTTCCCGTCCGGCCAGGCCCCGCTGGAGATCAAGCTCGCCGACACCCGGGCGGCCGTCGAGGCCGGCGCGGACGAGATCGACATGGTGATCAACCGGGGCGCCTTCCTGGCCGGCCGCTACAAGGAGGTCTACGACGAGATCGTGGCCACCAAGGAGGCCTGCGGGGACGCCCACCTCAAGGTGATCCTGGAGACCGGCGAGCTGGCCACCTACGACAACGTGCGGCGGGCTTCCTGGCTGGCCATGCTGGCCGGCGGCGACTTCATCAAGACCTCCACCGGCAAGGTCCCGGTCGCGGCCACCCCGCCGGTGACCCTGGTGATGCTGGAGGCGGTCCGCGACTTCCGGGCCGCCACCGGGCGGCAGGTCGGCGTGAAGCCGGCCGGCGGCATCAAGACCACCAAGGACGCGATCAAGTACCTGGTCATGGTCAACGAGACCGTCGGCCCCGACTGGCTGGACCCGGACTGGTTCCGGTTCGGCGCGTCGAGCCTCCTCAACGACCTGCTCATGCAGCGCACCAAGCTGACGACCGGCGTCTACGCCGGCCCCGACTACTTCACCCTGGACTGAGCGCGATGTTCGAATACGCACCCGCCCCCGAGTCGCGCTCGGTGGTGGACATCAAGCCCTCGTACGGGCTCTTCGTCGACGGGAAGTTCGTCGACCCGACCGACGGCGGCAGCTTCAAGTCGATCAACCCGGCCTCCGAGGAGGTGCTGGCCGAGATCGCCGAGGCCGGCAGCCAGGACGTGGACCGCGCGGTCCGCGCCGCCCGCGAGGCGTACGAGAAGGTCTGGGGTCCGATGCCGGGCCGGGACCGGGCCAAGTACCTGTTCCGGATCGCCCGGATCATCCAGGAGCGCTCCCGCGAGCTGGCCGTGCTGGAGTCGCTGGACAACGGCAAGCCGATCAAGGAGTCGCGCGACGTCGACGTGCCCCTGGTCGCCGCGCACTTCTTCTACTACGCCGGCTGGGCCGACAAGCTGGAGCACGCCGGCTTCGGCGCGAACCCGCGCCCCCTCGGCGTGGCCGCGCAGGTCATCCCGTGGAACTTCCCGCTGCTCATGCTGGCCTGGAAGATCGCTCCGGCGCTCGCGGCCGGCAACACGGTGGTGCTCAAGCCGGCCGAGACCACCCCGCTGACCGCGCTGCTCTTCGCCGAGATCTGCCAGCAGGCCGACCTGCCGGCCGGCGTGGTCAACATCGTGACCGGCGCCGGCGAGACCGGCCGGGCGCTGGTCGAGCACCCGGGCGTGGACAAGGTCGCCTTCACCGGCTCCACCGAGGTGGGCAAGGCCATCGCCCGGGCCGTCGCCGGCACCCGCAAGAAGCTGACCCTGGAGCTGGGCGGCAAGGCCGCCAACATCGTCTTCGACGACGCCCCGGTCGACCAGGCCGTCGAGGGCATCGTCAACGGCATCTTCTTCAACCAGGGGCACGTCTGCTGCGCCGGCTCCCGGCTGCTGGTCCAGGAGTCGGTCGCCGACCGGGTGCTGGAGTCGCTGAAGCGCCGGATGGCCCAGCTCCGGGTCGGCGACCCGCTGGACAAGAACACCGACATCGGCGCGATCAACTCGGCCGCGCAGCTGGCCCGGATCCGCGAGCTCTCCGACGCCGGCGCCGCCGAGGGCGCCGAGCGCTGGTCGCCGCCGTGCGAGCTGCCGGACCGCGGCTTCTGGTTCGCGCCGACCATCTTCACCGGGGTCACCCAGGCGCACCGGATCGCCCGCGAGGAGATCTTCGGCCCGGTGCTGTCCGTGCTGACCTTCCGCACCCCGGCCGAGGCCGTGGAGAAGGCCAACAACACGCCGTACGGGCTGTCGGCCGGGATCTGGACCGACAAGGGGTCCCGGATCCTGTGGATGGCCGACCGGCTGCGCGCCGGCGTGGTCTGGGCCAACACGTTCAACAAGTTCGACCCCACCTCGCCCTTCGGCGGCTACAAGGAGTCGGGCTACGGTCGCGAGGGCGGCCGGCACGGGCTGGAGGCGTACCTCAATGTCTGAGCGGGTCGCGGTACGCAAGACGTACAAGCTCTTCATCGGCGGGAAGTTCCCGCGCAGCGAGTCGGGACGGTCGTATCTCGTGCAGGACTCCAACGTGTCGCTGGCCTCCCGCAAGGACGCGCGGGACGCGGTGGTCGCCGCCCGGGCCGCCGTGAAGGGTTGGGCCGGGGCGACCGCGTACAACCGCGGTCAGATCCTCTACCGGGTCGCCGAGATGCTGGAGGGCCGGCGGGACCAGTTCGTCGCCCTGGGCTCGTCCGTCGACGAGGTCGACGCGGCCATCGACCGCTGGGTCTGGTACGCGGGCTGGTCCGACAAGCTCCCCCAGGTCTACGGCGGGGCGAACCCGGTGGCCGGGCCGTACTTCAACCTCTCCGCGCCGGAGCCGACCGGAGTGGTGGCCGTGGTGGCCCCGGAGTCCCCGGCGCTGCTCGGCCTGGTCAGCGTGATCGCCCCGGCGATCGTCACCGGCAACACCGTGGTGGTGGCCGCCTCCCCGTCGGCGCCGCTCGCGGCCGTGACCCTGGCCGAGGTGCTGGCCACCTCCGACCTGCCGGGCGGGGTGGTCAACATCCTCACCGGCCGGCTGTCGGAGACCGTGCCGACGCTGGCCGCGCACATGGACGTCAACGCCATCGACCTGACCGGGGTCGCCGACGCCGACCTGGCCGCCGAGCTGGAGGTCAAGGCCGCGGAGAACCTGAAGCGGGTGCTCCGCCCGGCCCCGGCCGACCACGACTGGTCCGCCGACCCGGGCCTCGCCCGGATGACCACGCTCCTCGAGACCAAGACGGTCTGGCACCCCAAGGGCGTCTGACCGCCGTCGCCGCGGGCAGGAGTGGCCTCCGGGTCTCGGACGGCCACTCCTGCACTTTCCGGCCCTCGCGGGCGGCGCGACCGCGCCGAGCCGGTGCCGATCATGTCCCGGCACCGGCCGGGTGCGGGCCTGCCCTACCCTCCTGGGCGTGATCAACCCCTTCCCGGCCAGCGAGAGCCGGGCCGCGCGCGTCGCGCTGAGCCTGCTGGCCCTCGCGGTCGCCGTCGCCGGCACGGTCTGGCTGGTCGACCTCTCCGGCGCCGTCGCCGGGGCCCGGGCGGCGCAGCGGCACTGGCACCCGCACGGCTACGCCCAGCTCCTGTTCTTCCTGCTCGCGGTGCCGATCGGCACGCTCCTGCACACGGCGCCGGCCGCCGCGGCCGGGCTGCCGGTCCGGCGGGCGTGGGCCACCGTCGGGGCGCTCCTGGGGTACGGGGTGCTGGTCGCCGCGGTGGCCTGGGCGGTCGCCCCGCTCGCGCCGGCCCACGTCGGCGGCGGCCGGGGCGACCCGTCGGGCCTCTACCCCGCCTGGCTCGCCTGCGTGCTGCTGTCCGTGGCCGTGCTCGCCTGCGCCGGCGGGCTCTTCGTTCGGCCCACCCGGCGCGAGGACCCGCTCGACTTCCGCCCGCCCTCGGTCCGCCGCCGGGCCGGTACGGAGGCCCGCACCGACCGGGCCACCGAGCCGCGCCGCCGGGTCGGCGGGGCGCTGTTCACCACGGGCGTTCTCGGCTGGGTGATCGGAACTCCGCTGCTGATCCTGCTTCTGCTCCGCGGGCTGGCCGGCTGGGCGATGGGCTGACCCACGCCGGCCGGGGAGCCACCTACTACGCGAGGTAGGATTGTCGGGTGACTCGGCTCGGTGATCTCGAACGTGCGGTGATGGACGTGCTGTGGGACTCGGTCCCCGCCACGTCGGACGGCGTGACCGTACGCGAGGTCGCCGACGCCCTCGACGGGCGTGAGCTGGCCTACACGACGGTGATGACCGTGCTCGACCGGCTCGCCGGCAAGGGCATGGTGCAGCGCGAGCGGGAGGGGCGGGCCTGGCGTTACCGGCCCGCCGCCACCCGGGAGGCGCACATCGCCCAGCTCATGCTCGACGCCCTCGACCTCGGCGGCAGCCGGGACGCCGCGCTGGTGCGCTTCGCCCGCTCGGTGACCGGCACCGAGGCGGAGGTGCTGCGTGCGGCGCTCAGCGCCGAGGCGGGCCTGCCCGGCTCCGGGCTGACCGACCGGGTCGAGGACCCGCGGGCCGGCGGCCCGGCGCTCGACGAGGCGACGGACCGGTAGGGCGGCCGCCGTGGCGTACGCCCTGCACTTCGCCGCGACCATCCTGGCCTGCTGGCTGACCGCGCAGGTCCTCGCGGCCGCGCGGTGGACCTGGCGGGCCCCGCGGGTGGCGATCGTCTGCTGGCAGGCGGTCGGGCTGGCGCTCGGTCTCTCCGCCATGGGGCTGCCCATGGCGCTCGGCCTGGCCGCGTACGACCTGCCGACCGGGAGCGCGCTGCTGACGCTCGCCGACGATCTGGCCCACGGCACGCTGCCGGCCGGGCTGGGCGCGCCGCACCTGGGCCTCGTGGGGGTCGGTTTCGGCATCGGCGCGGTGCTGCTCACCACGACGGTGCGCAGCATCCACGGCACGGTACGGGCCCAGCGCCGGCACCGGGAGCTGCTCAGCCTGGTCGCCCGCCGGGACCCGACGGTGCCCGGGGCGCTGGTGCTCGACCACCCGAGCGCGGCCGCCTACTGCCTGCCCGGGGTGAAGCCCCGCGTGGTGGTCAGCGCCGGCACGCTGAGCCTGCTCGACCGGGCCGAGCTGGCCGCGGTGCTCACCCACGAGCGGGCGCACGCCCAGGAGCGGCACGACCTGGTGCTGCTGCCGTTCACCGCGCTCTGCCGGGCACTGCCCTGGTTCCGCTGGGTGCGGGACGCCCACGAGCGGGTGGCCCTGCTGGTCGAGATGCGCGCCGACGACAAGGCGCGCGAGCTGCACGCCGAGGAGCCCCTGGCCGGGGCGCTGCGCCGGTTCGCCGCCGCCGGGCACCGGGTCACCCCGGCCGGCACGCTCGGCCTCGGCGACCGCGACCTCGACGTGCGGGTGCAGCGGCTCATGGTCCCGGACCGGCCGCCGCGGGTGCTCGGCGCCACCGCGCTCTCCGTCGCGACCCTGCTCGTCACCCTGCCGATCTCCCTCTTCCTGAGCTGAGGGGCGGGATGCCCTCCCGGCGGGGCCACCGGACGGCATACGTAGCGAGGCTACGTGTAGGCTCGCTATGACAAGCGAGCCAACCCGTGGGAGTCGGTCATGGATCCCCTGCTCATCGCCCGCCTGCAGTTCGCCACGACCACCTCGATCCACTTCCTCTTCGTGGTGGTCACGCTCGGCCTCGTCACCCTGCTGGTCGGCCTGCAGACCGCCGGCTTCGTCACCGGCAAGCCGGTGTACGAGCGGCTGACCCGCTTCTGGGGCCAGCTCTACGTGATCAACTACGTGCTGGGCATCGCCACGGGGATCGTGATGGAGTTCCAGTTCGGGCTGAACTGGAGCGGCCTGTCGCGCTACGTGGGCAACGTGTTCGGGGCGCCGCTGGCCATCGAGACGCTGGTCGCCTTCTTCCTGGAGTCCACGTTCCTCGGGATGTGGATCTTCGGCTGGCACCGGCTGCGGCGCGGCGTCCACCTGGCCCTGCTCTGGGGCGTCGCGCTCACCGCGTACGCCTCGGCTTTCTGGATCATGGTGGCCAACGCGTGGCTCCAGCACCCGGTCGGCTACGAGGTCCGCGACGGCGTCGCCCACCTCACCGACTTCGGCGCGCTGCTCACCAACCCCACCCTCGGCTTCGCCTTCGGCCACGTGGTCTCGGCCGGCCTGGTCACCGGCGGGGTGCTGATGGCCGCGGTCAGCGCCTGGCACCTGCTCCGGCGTACACCGGACTTCCTGCTCTTCCGGAAGTCGCTGCGGCTCGGCCTGGTCACCGCGGCGCTCGCCGTGACCACGCTCCAGGGCTTCGGCTTCGCGCAGTTCGGCCCGGTCGGGGAACTCCAGCCGACCAAGTTCGGCGGCGGGGCCGACCGCGACGCGCTGGTCGCCGAGTGGACGGCGAAGTTCGGCCCGGGCGACTACACCCCGCCGGTCCTGTCCAGCGTCGGCCTCGGCTTCATGATCCTGATCGGCTTCACCCTGGGCTGCGTCTGGCTCCTGCTGCCGCTGCTCTGGCGGGACTGGATCATCCGGTGGAAGTTCCCGCTCTGGCTGGTGCTGCTCGGCGTGCCGCTGCCCTTCGTCGCGGTGATCCTCGGCTGGATCGCCCGCGAGGTGGGCCGCCAGCCCTGGGTCGCGTACGGGCTGCTGCCGACCGGGCAGGCCGTCTCGCCGGTGAGCGCCGGGTTGATGCTCACCTCGCTGATCGTCTTCACCCTGCTGCTCGGCACCCTCGCCGTCACCAACTGGGTGCTGCTGGCCCGGCACGCCGCCCGGGGCGCGCACGACCCCGCGCTCGGCCGCCCGCCCACGCCGGACACCGACCACCACCCCGACCCCGTGTTCGCCTGAGGGAGCCCGCCGTGGAACTCGCCTGGTACGCCCTGCTCGGCCTCTTCTTCGCCACCTACCTCGTGCTCGGCGGCTACGACTACGGCGTCGGCCTGCTGCTGGCCCGGGGTGCGACACCGCAGGCTCGCCGGGCCACGCTGAACGCGGTCGGGCCGTTCTTCCTCGGCAACGAGGTCTGGCTGGTGGCCGCGGTCGGCATCCTGTTCGGCGCCTTCCCCACCCTGGAGGGCGAACTGCTCTCCGGCCTCTATCCGGCCGTGCTCGGCGCGCTCATCGGGGTGGTGCTGGTGACGGCCGGGGTGCAACTGCGCAGCCGGCCGCGGGCCGGGGCGGCCCGGACGGGCTGGGACCGGGTGGTGGTGGCCGGCAGCGTCCTCGCCGCGCTCGGCTGGGGCGCGCTGCTCGGCGGGCTGCTCCAGGGCGTGCCGCTGTCCGGCGACGGCCACGTGGCCGGGGTCGGCCACCTGCTCACCCCGTTCGTGGCCGCCGCCGCGCTGGCGCTGCTCGCGCTGGTCGCCGTGCAGGGTGCGACCTTCCTCACGCTCCGGCTGCCGGCCGCCGACGTACCGTCGGTCGCCCGGCTGGCCCGCGGCCTGGTGCCGGTCGCGCTCGCCGCGGTCGCCGCCGCCACCGTCCTGGGCCTGCTCTCCGATCGGGTACGCGCCGCCGTGGGGCGCCCGGCGGTCGCCGTACTCCTGCCGTTGGCGCTGGTGGCGGCCCTGCTGGTGGCCCGCGCGGCGCTGCGCCGGGGCCGGGCCGGGGTGGCCTTCGCGGCGACCAGCGTGGCGCTGGCCCTGCCGGTGCCGCTGGTCGGCGCGGCGCTCTGGCCCCGCGTGCTGGTCTCCACCACCGACCCGGCGGCCTCGCTGACCGTGGCCGACGCGGCCGCGAGCGGGCCGACCCTGGCCCTGCTGGGCTGGCTGGCGCTGCCGCTCGTGCCGGCCCTACTAGGCTTTCAGGCGATGTGCTGGTGGGTGTTCCGGGGACGGACCGACGGTAGGGCACCGGTGTACTGGTGAACCGCCGCCCGTTCGACCCGCGTCTGCTGCGCCGGGTCCCCGCGGCCCGGCGCGACCTCGCCGTGCTCGCGGTTCTCGGCGGGCTGACCGCGCTGCTGGTGGTCGCCCAGGCCACCGCGCTGGCCACCCTGCTGGCCACCGCGATCGACGGGCGGCTGCACCGGCCGGCGCTGGCCGGTCTCCTGGCGGCCGTCGCCGCCCGGGCGCTGGTGAGCTGGGCGCAGGGCACGGTCGCGGCCCGGGCGGCGGCGACGGTCAAGGCGGCGCTGCGCGCGGACCTGCTGCGCGCGGTCGGCCGGCACGGCCCCACCTGGGTCGCCGGCCGGCGGGCCGGGCAGCTCGCCACCCTCGCCGGGCGCGGGCTGGACGCACTCGACCCCTACTTCACCGGCTACCTGCCGCAGCTCGTGCTGAGCGTGACCGTGCCGCTGGCCGTGCTGGCCCGGATCGTGCTCGCCGACTGGAGCTCGGCGCTGATCATCGCGCTGACCATCCCGCTCATCCCGATCTTCGGGGCGCTGCTCGGCTGGCAGGCGCAGGCCGCCACCGAGCGGCAGTGGCGGCGGCTGTCGCTGCTCGGCGGCCACTTCCTCGACATGGTGGCCGGGCTGCCCACGCTGCGCGCGTTCGGCCGGGCCCGCGCCCAGGTCGACGTCGTACGCCGGATGGCCGACGGGCACCGCCAGGCGACCATGAGGACGCTGCGGATCGCCTTCCTGTCGGCGCTGGTCCTCGAACTGGTCGCCACCCTCTCGGTGGCGCTGGTCGCCGTACCGGTCGGCATCCGGCTGCTCGGCGGCGGGATCACCCTCTCCACCGCGCTGCTGGTGCTGCTGCTCACCCCGGAGGCGTACCTGCCGCTGCGGGCGGCCGGCAGCCGGTTCCACGCCAGCATGGAGGGGCTGACCGCGCTGGACGAGGCGCTCACCCTCTCCGCGACCCCCGAGGCCGCCGGTCCGCACGGTGCCCGGCCGGCGCCGGACGGCCGGGGCGAGATCCGCTTCGAGGGCGTGACCGTCGCGTACGAGCGGACCACGGCGCTGCGGGACGTCACGCTCACCATCCGCCCCGGCGAGCGGGTCGCCGTCATCGGGCCCAGCGGAGCCGGCAAGACCACCCTGCTCAACCTGCTGCTCGGCTTCGTCACCCCGACCGCCGGCCGGGTCACCGTGGACGGGGTGGACCTCGCCGGGGTCGACCTCGACGCCTGGCGGCGCGAGCTGGCCTGGGTGCCGCAGCGCGCCCACCTCTTCGCCGGCTCGCTCGCCGACAACATCCGTCTCGGCGCCCCCGACACCCCGGACGCCGCGCTCGCCGGCGCGGTCACCGACGCCGCGCTGGACGAGGTGGTCGCCGCCCTGCCCGACGGGCTCGGCACCACGCTCGGCGAGCGCGGGCACGGCCTGTCCAGCGGGCAGCGGCAGCGGGTCGCGCTGGCCCGGGCGTTCCTCCGGGGCGCCCCGCTGGTGCTCCTCGACGAACCGACCGCCCGGCTCGACAGCGCCAGCGAGGCGGTCGTGCTGGCGGCCACCCGGCGGCTGGTCGCCGGGCGTACCGCGCTGCTGGTCGCGCACCGGCCCGCGCTGCTGGAGGACGCCGACCGGATCCTCCGCGTCGAGGACGGCCGGGTCACCGAGCTGAGCCGGGTACCGGCCGCGGAGGTGACGCCATGACCGACCGACCCGAGCGGGCCGTGCTGCGGCTGGCCCGGCCCTACCTGAGCCGCCTGCTGGGCGCCGGGCTGCTCGCGGCGGCCACCGAGTTCGCCGGGCTGGCCCTGATGGCCACCGCCACCTGGCTGCTCATGAGCGCCGCCGGCCGGCCGCCGCTGGACCGGCTGACCGTGGCGATCGTCGCGGTCCGCGCGCTCGCGGTCAGCCGCGGCGTGTTCCGCTACACCGAACGGCTCGCCGGGCACGACGCGGTCCTCCGCATGATCACCGACGTCCGGACCCGGGTCTTCGCCACCCTGACCGCCCGGCGGGACGCCGCCCCGCGCACCGGTGACGCCCTGAGCCGGCTGGTCTCCGACGTGGAAGCGGTGCAGGACCTGCTGCTGCGGGTGCTGGTGCCGGGGGCGGCGGCCGCCCTGGTGAGCCTCCTCGCCGTCGGCAGCGCCGCGCTGATCTCGCCGCCGGCCGCCGGCGTGCTCGCGGTCGGCCTGCTGGTGGCCGGGGTGGCGCTGCCCGTACTGGCCGCCCGGCTGACCCGGCGGGCCGCCGACGAGGTGGCCCCGCTGCGTGGCGCGCTCGCGGTGGACGCGGTCGACCTGACCCACGGCGCCGCCGACCTGGCCGCCTTCGGTGCGACCGGCGCGGCGCTCGCCGCCGCCGAGACCCGGGGCGGCCGCCTGGCCCGGCTGGAGCGCCGGCTCGCCGCGACCGGCTTCGCGGTGGACGCGGCCGGGGTGCTGGTCGGCGGGCTCACCGCCGCCGCCGTGGTGGTGGTGGCGCTGCGCGCCGGTGTCGGCGGGGTGCTGGTCGGCGTCCTGGCGGTGGGCTCGCTGGCCACCGTCGAGGTCGCCCTCGCGCTGGTCGGGGCGGCCCGGCAGCACACCCAGCTCCGCGCCGGCCTGGCCCGGGTTGCCGACCTGCTCACCGATGCCGGGGAGCCGGCGCCCACCGCCCCCGCCGCACCGGCGCCGGGCGGGCACGACGTCCGGTTCGAGGGCGTGACCGTCCGGTACCGGGAGGGAGCGGCGCCCGCCCTGGCCGGCGTCGACATCGACCTGCCGGCCGGCCGCCGGGTGGCCGTGGTCGGGCCGAGCGGCGCCGGCAAGAGCACCCTGGCCGCCGTGCTCACCGGCGCGGTACGCCCCGACGCCGGCCGGGTCACCGTCGACGGCGTGGACGTGTCCGGGTACCCGGACGAGGAGCTGCCCCGCGTGGTCGGCGGCCTGCTCGCCGAGGCGTACGTCTTCCACGCCACAGTGCGGGAGAACCTGCTGCTCGGTCGGCCCCGCGCCGACGAGGCCGAGCTGACCGCCGCCACCCGGGCGGCCGGCCTGCTGGACTGGGTGGGCGCCCAGCCGCAGGGCTGGGACACCGTGGTGGGCGAGCAGGGCGGGCAGCTCTCCGGCGGGCAGCGGCAGCGCCTCGCCCTGGCCCGGGCGCTGCTGGCCGCCCCGCCGGTGCTGGTGCTGGACGAGCCGACCGAGGGGCTCGACCCGGCGGCCGCCGACGCCGTGCTCGCCTCGGCGCTGGCCGCCACCCCGACCGGGCACTCGGTGCTGCTCATCAGCCACCGGCTCAGCGGCCTCGCCGGGCTGGACGAGATCGTGGTGCTCGACGCCGGTCGGGTGGCGCAGCGCGGCCGGCACGAGGAACTGGTGGCCCGCCCGGGCTGGTACCGGGAGCAGTGGCTGCTCCAGGAGGCCGCCGAACGCGGCTACCTCGCCCTGGCCCCCTGAGCGCTTTCCGGGGTTTTCCCCGACGCGCCCGGCCGTCCGCGGTGGCAGGGTGGTCCCATGCGGGGGTACGAGGAGATCCGCGTCGACGAGCGGCTGCGCGAGCTGGCCGGGCAGCTGCACGGCCCGGCCCGACTCAAGGCGGACCTGCTGACCGAGGCGCGGCACGCGCTGGAGGACGCCGTCGAGGCGTACCGGGAGGGTGGCCTGCCGGTCGCGGAGGCGGAGCGGCGGGCGGTGGCCGAGTTCGGCACCCCGGCCCAGCTCGCTCCCGGCTACCAGGCCGAGCTGGCCGCCGGGGCGCTGCGCGGGCTGGCGCTTCGGGCGCTGGCCGTGACGGCGGTGCTGATGGCCGGTGGCGACCTGACCTGGCGGGGGTCGAGCTGGAGCGACGGGCCCCGGCCGCCGGAGGGCTACCTGCTGCTCTCCGCGTCGCTGAACGGGATCTGGGGCGTGGTCGCCGGGCTGGCCCTGGCCGGGCTGCTGCTGGGCGGCCTCGCCGCCCGGCACGCATCGCCCCGGCTCGGCCGGCTGGCCCGCGCGGTGGGCTTCGGGCTGACCGGTGGGCTGGCGCTCGGCGCGCTCGCCGGCAGTGCCCTGTTCGGCTGGTCGGTCCAGCTCTGGGACGCCGCGCTGACCTGGCCGCCGATGATCATCGGGGCGGTGCTGGTCGGCGCCGGCTGGTTCGCCCTGGCCCGGGCCGCCCGCTGCTGGCTGCGGACCACCCTCGGACCGCGCGTCGCCGGCTGACGGCGGGGCGCGGCTCAGGCCGGGGTGGCGGGCGGCTCGTCGGCGCCGAGGAAACGGCCCACCGTGGCGCTGAACTCGCGCCACCCGGCGCGCTCCCCGGCGAGTGCCCGGCCGCCGGCCTCGGTGAGCTGGTAGGTGCGCCGCTCCCGGCCGTTGACGGTGCTCCAGTCGCTGGCCACGTAGCCGGCCCGCTCCAGGCGGCGCAGCGCCGGATAGATGGTGCCGGTGGGCAGGTCCAGCGTGCCGCCGCTGCGGGCCCGGAGCGCCTCGATGATCGCGTAGCCGTGCAGGGCGCCCTGCTCCAGCACCGCGAGCAGCAGCGCGTCCAGGTGTCCGTGCAGCGCCTGGGCCTTCATGTGTAGTAAGACTACTTGTCCGCGGGTCGGGACGCCACCGGGGTGCGGCTCCCGGCCACCCCGGGACGCCCACTAGGGTATGTGCGCAGAGTCACTCGGCGGTCGAGCATCGCCGGGTGGGCAACCCGAAAGCACACGGAGGTCAGCGTGGCCCGCCAGTCGCCCCAACGGCCCGACGCCGACGAGCCCGAGCTCGACGACACCACGGAGTCGGCCGAAGCAGACGAGGTCGAGGTCGACCGCCCGGCGGCGGACCGCGCGCTCTGGGACGAGCTGCGGATCGACCCGGTGGAGATCGCCCTGCCCGCCGGCACCGGCTTCACGCTGCGGGCCTACCGGCCGGCGCGAGAGCTGACCCCGACCGACGTCGCCGAGCGCGACCAGGACGACCCCTTCCTGGCCCGCCGCCAGGTCGTCGAGACCGAGGACGACGAGGAGGTGGTGATCCTCGACGAGGAGTTCGCCGCCCTCTCCGCCGAGGAGGACGACGAAGAGGACGCCGAGAAGCGGGCCGACCGCCGGCGCGGCAGGACCGAGGCGGCCGCGGCCGAGGACGCCGACGAGGACGAAGCCGACGAGGACGAGGACGAGGCGGACGCCGCCGGCGACGAGGAGGTGCCCGTCTTCCTCACCCACCGCGGCAAGCTGCTGCTGTTCAAGACCCCGGAGTCGCTGGTCAGTTTCATCCGTTCCGGCGCGCCCAACGACCTGTCCCAACTGGACAGCTGGAATGAACTGTCCGAACGGGTGGAACCGGCCGACATCGCCCCGTTGGACGAGGACACCTACGAGCTCGACCTGGTAGTGGAGAACCTCCGCGGCGGCCACGACGCGTGGGACCCCACGCTGTTGATCGAAGCCGGCGAGATCGCCCGTGACCTGGCGTACGCGCTGCGCCTACCGGCCGTGCTCGACATGCTCTCCGCCGGCTCCAGCCTGGACGACCTGGACGAGGCGCTGCGCGCTTCTGTCAACGGCGGAATCGGTGGATTCATGGGTCGGCGCCGGCTGAAGAAAATCGGGGCACAAACCGCAAGTTTGGGTTGGCGCACCATTGTCGGCAAGATCTCTGCTGTTGTGGACTGGCGCGACTGACCCGGAGCGGGGAGCATCAGTCTCTGGCAGAGCAAGGACCTGTGTCCCGGGAGGAGGACGACGCCGTGGCGCTCGTGCGCGTGTACTGCGGTCTGGCCTCGGCGGATCCGGCCGACCGGTCGGCTTCGGCCGGATCGGCGCTGACGTCCGCTGTGGTCGACGACGCAGGCCGTCTGCTGCATGTCTGCGAGATCGGTGACGACCCGGCTGGCTACGCCCAGCTGGTCGCGCTGCTCGTGGAGCGGTCGGGCGGGCCGAGCGGTGCGGCCATCGCGGCCGACAGCGACGACCACACGGTCACTTCGCTGCTCATCGCGGCGGGTCGGCCACTGGCGATCGCGGACGACGACTCGGTCGACGACTTCGCCGAGCGCTTCGCCGACGACGACTCGCTGGAGGAGATGCAGTCCCCGCCGGCCGAACGCCGGGCGGTCGGGCTGGCCCGGGCGCTCCAGGCCGGCGCGCTCTCCGCGGTGACCCTCCCGGCGCCGCGCGACCTCGCCAACTACAAGCAGGTCCTCGCCGCGCACGCGGCTCTGGCCAGCGGCCGGCACTCCGCCGCCGTGGCGCTGCGCGAGGTTCTCCGCGAGCTCTACCCGGCCGCGCTGCGCGCGTACCCCGACCCGGCTGAGCCGGTCTCCCTGGCCGTCCTCGACGCGCTGCCCGAGCCGGGCATGCTCGCCGGCACGGTGGCCCGGGGCCGCGAGGTCGCCGTCGCGGCGGACGCCGTCGCCGCGCACCTGGCCGCCGAGGGCGTGGCGGACGCCGACAGCATCAGCGACGCGGTGACCGCACTGCGGGTCGCCATCTCCGAGACGCCCCGGCGGGCCGCCGTCAACCGGGCGCTCACCGCCGCCGTCGCCGAGACCGTGCGGCAGGCGGTCGCCTCCGTGCGGGCCTGCGACGCCGGCTGCGACGCGCTGGTCGGCGCGCTCACCGCCCGGGTCACCACGCCCGCCCCGGCACCCGGTCGCCGGGCCGCCGCCCGCCGCGGCGAGCAGGTCGAGGAGCTGGCCCCGTCGACGCCCGCCGGGCTGCGCCCGGTGCGCCCGACCGAGCCCGAACCGGTCCTGGAGCCGGCCGCCCGGCGCGGCCGCTCCGAGCCGGCCCCGGGGCTGGTGGGTCGGCGCAGCCGCCCCGAGCCGGTCTCCGGTCCGGCCGCACCGGCCTCGCCCCGGCCGCTCGGTCCACCACCGGTGGCCCCCGCGCCGGTCGCGCCGCCGCCCGTCGCCCCCGCCCCGGTCACCCCGGCCGCCAGCCTGGGCCGGCCGACCTCCGCCCCACCCGCCCGTCCCGAGCCGACCGGCGCGCCGCTGCCGTCGCGGGTGGACGGGCCGACCAACCGGCCGATCTCCGCGCCGCCACCGCCGCCGCCCGGGATCACCCCGATCGCGCCGGCGCAGCGCGGCGCCGTGCCGCCGGCCGAGGCCGGGGAGCCGTTCCGCCCGACGCTGACCACCGCGGCGATCAACAAGGCCCGGGCCGAGCGGCAGCGCACGGTCATCCCGCCGCGGCCCAAGACCAACCAGGAGCCGCCGACCGGTGGCTTCAGCGCCACCGACCTCACCATCCCGGTGCCGACGCCCCGCCCCGGCCAGGAGTCCGCTCCCCCGGGCTCGCGGGCCAACTGGCCGCTGGTCAACACCGGCGAGGACCAGGACGACCGGGCCAAGGAGACGACCTACCCGTACGGGCGCGGCGTGGACGCGCCGAGCGACCCGGGCCGGGTCACCCCGCCCTGGCTCGCCGACGACCTGCCGCAGGAGCCGCCGATGCTGCGGCTGGTGGAGCCGCCGCCGCTGGCCGACCGGGCGCTGCGCAACGAACTGAACCCGCCGACCGACCCTGGGCTGGACACGCCGCCGCTTCGGCTGGTCGACCGCACGGAGGCCAACCGGCCGAACCGGCCGGCGCCCCGCGCCGAACTGCCCACCCCGCTGGAGCGGCGCCCCGCGCCGAAGGAGCACCGGCCACCGCCGGTCTCCGACGAGGGCGACGGCGACCTGCTGATCTTCGCGCAGGCGAAGTCCGCCTGGTTCGTCGGGCACGGCGACGAGGCCGACCTGGACTGGTCGACCACCGCGGACACCGGCTGGCAGGCGGCCGAGCAGGCGGCCCGCCCGGCCGTGGGCTCGGAGACCAAGGCCGGCCTGCCCAAGCGCGTCCCGCAGGCCAACCTGGTGCCCGGCTCGCCGCTGCGCGAGGAGCGTCCACTGCGGATCGTCCGGAACGCGGCCAGCCTCGCCGAGAACACCACCGGTTACTTCCGGGGTTGGCGGCGCGGTCAGGAGATCGGCGGCTTCGCGGTCGGCGGCCGCCCTGGCCGTGAGGCGGCCGGCGGCTGGGACTTCAGCCGGGACACCGGCGACCGCGACGACGACCGGGAGTACGAGTACCGGTCCGCGGGCTATCGGTCCTGATCGGAGTCTCGTCCCGCCCCATCTGCGTGTTCCTGCCCACACCTGGATGATTTGACGCCGGATCCGGCCGGCCGGGAGCATACCCGGCGGGCCGGCCGGCGGCGGGCGTTCGCCGGGGGCGGGAATGGCGGCTCGAATGGCGACACCGGCATTCGACTCCTCGCTACTCACCCGGCGGGGCATCCTCGCCGCGGCGGCCGGCAGCCTGCTGCTCGCCGGTTGCGGACAGCAGGGCGAGCGCCCGGCGACGAGTCCTCGGCCAGCAGTGCCCCCGGCAACCAGGACCTGGTTGTCGGCGCCAGCCTGGAACTGACCGGCCGTGGCGCCGCGCTCGGCGTGCCTCAGCAGCGGGCCCTGGAGATCAGCGCGGACGCGCTGAACAAGGTCGGCATTCCGGTCGGCAACCTGCGGCGTTCGGTCCGGGTGGAGATCCGGGACAACCGCAGCGACCCGCGGGAGGCAGCCCGGCAGGCCGCCGAGCTGACCCGCAAGGGCGCACAGGTCCTGGTCGGCGGCGCCCTGGCGGAGACCTCGACGGCCATCGCCGAGGCCGCCCAGAAGGTCAAGACGCCGTTCCTCTCGGTGGCTTCGGAGACGGCATCGTGCTGCCGCTCGCCGCGCGCACCTTCAGTTACAAGCTCACCCCGGACGCCGTCGACGTGGCCCGCCGGCTGGCGGACCTCGCCGCGTCGCAGCGGGTACGGCGGGTCGCCCTGCTGGCCGCCGACGGGCTGCACGGCGACTCCGGCGTACGGGCGGTGCGCAGCGCGCTGCGCGACGCCGGGGTGGACCTGGTCCGCACCGTCCGACTGCCCGCCACCGGACGGAGCTTCGCCGGCGCGGCCCGGCGGATCGCCACAGTGGACCCGGACGGGGTCATCGTCTGGGGCACCGCCCCGGACTCCGGCACGGCGGCCCGGGAGCTGCGCCGCGCCGACTACACGGGACCGCTCTACTTCGACGCCGGCGCGGTGGCCGCGGACACGCTCGCCGACGCCAACGCGGGCGCGGTCGAGGGCGCGTACGCCGTGCACCCGGCCTGCCTGGACACCTCCGCGCTGAGCGCGACCAGCACGACCGCCCTGGAACGGCGGACTTCAACTACCGCCACAGCCAGCGGTACGGCAGCTCCAACATCTCCGCCCCGTACGCGTCGGACGCGCTCCAGCTCATCGCCGCGTCGGCCCGGATGGCCGCGAGCCTCGACCGTGGACGGCTGCGGGCGTTCCTGCAGACCCAGTTGGCCGAGGGCATCGCCGGCGCGTACGCCTTCACGCCGAACCGCCACGGCGGCATGGAGCCCGACTCACTGGCCGTCTACGTGGTCGCGCAGGGCGCCTGGCGGTTGTACGCCTGACCGTACGACCCGGTGACCGCCCCCGCGGGACGGTCACCGGCCGGCTGCGCAGCGTACCGACCGGCGAACAGCGAGAAGCGCCCGGTGGCCGAGGGCCGCCGGGCGCTTCGTCACCTGGGTCAGGCGGGGGTGACGGCCCGCGAGCGCCGCATGGTGAGCACGTACTCGACCAGCGAGATCAGCACGTGCTTCGTCGACTCCCGGTTGCGGGCGTCGCAGGCCACCACCGGCACGTCCGGGGAGATCGCGAGCGCGTCCCGGACGTCCTGCGGGTCGTGGTACTGCATCCCGTCGAAGCAGTTGATGGCCACCAGGTACGGCAGCCGCCGGTGCTCGAAGAAGTCGATCGCGGCGAAGCAGTCGGCCAGTCGACGGGTGTCGACCAGCACCACGGCGCCGATCGCGCCCCGGACCAGTTCATCCCACATGAACCAGAACCGGGTCTGACCCGGCGTACCGAACAGGTACAGGATCAGATCGCGGTCGATCGAGATACGGCCGAAGTCCATCGCCACCGTGGTCGTCGTCTTGCCCGGCACCTGCCGGGTGTCGTCGACGCCCACGCCGGCGGAGGTCATGATCGCCTCGGTGGTCAGCGGCGTGATCTCCGAGACCGAGCCGACCAGCGTCGTCTTGCCGACGCCGAATCCACCGGCGATAACGATCTTCGCCGACGTCACGCGCCCGCTCGGGGCCGGCGGCCGGTGCGACATGTCAGAGCCTGCGAAGTCCACTCAGCACCCTCTCCAGCAGTTCAGTGCCCACCGCGTCGTCGGAGTCTTCCAAAATGGTCGGCTCGTGGACCGCGACCAGGCCGTCCGTCGCCATGTCGGCGATGAGCACCCGGGCCACGCCGAGCGGAAGCTGCATCCGCGCCGCGATCTCGGCGAGCGACTGCACGCGTCCGTCACACAGCGCGGCGATGTACTGGTGCTCACGGCCCTGGCCACCGTTGCCAGTGGCAACCGACCGGCCGCGCACCGTCGTCTCGACGAGCGCCTCCAGGGCGATCTCGAGCCGGGGGCGGGTACGACCGCGGGTCACGGCGTATGGACGGACCAACGCTCCGGTCGGCTCGTCACGATCGACCATGTCGCCGCTCACCTCCTTCGTACCCGGCACCGGCTCGCCCCGGTGGTGTTCGTCCTTGTCGTAGTTGTTGCCGCTTCTGACCCACCGGTCAGCGCGTCGTTCAGCCCATCATCCCGACAGCCGTGCGCGGCTGCGGGGTCAGAGCGTCGCCCACCCGGTCGACGAGCAGGGCCATCTCGTAACCGACCTGCCCGACGTCGCAGCTGCGCGCGGCGAGCACGGCGAAGGACGAGCCGTCCGAGATGGACATCAGGAACAGGAAGCCGTTGTCCATCTCGACGACGGTCTGCAGCACCGCCCCGCCCTCGAAGCAGCGCGCCGCGCCCTGGGTCAGGCTGACCAGGCCGGACGCGATCGCCGCGAGCTGGTCCGCGCGGTCCCGCGGAAGGTCACGGGACGAAGCGAGGAGCAGGCCGTCGGCGGAGACCGCGACCGCGTGCGCCACACCGGGCACCCGGTCGGCGAAGTTGGCGAGCAGCCATCCGAGATCCTGCGTAGTTGTCATCCTTGTTGCTCCTTCTGCCCGCTCCCGGCCACTGGGCCTGAGCCAGACTGCGAGGACTGCTGCCCGCCCGGAGTCCCCTCCGGGCCGGTGGAGTTGCTGTCGGTCGGGTTGTTACGCCCCCGCTGCACGCCCCGATGGTAGGCCGAGAGCAGACCGCGTACGCCTTCCGGCGTGCGGCGCTGCACCGACGCGGACGGCTTCTCGATGCCACCGGGCACGAGCTGCGCCATCGGCTTCCGCTTCGGCAGGCCCTTCTGAGTGGTCTCCGCGACCGGGACCTCGGTGGCCGCCGAGGCGGCCCGCCAACCGTCGTCGGCCGCGGTCTGCCAACCGGGCTGCGGCGGGGCGGCGGGCTGCCGCGTGGGCAGCGCACCGGCGTAACCCGGACGGGTTCCCCCGTTCGCCGAGCCGTTGTCGTTCGGCGCTCCGCCGGCTGTCGGAGTCTGTGCCATCGGCGTGTTACCTGTCGTCCCGGGTGGTGTCTGCTGGACGGCCCGACCGGCGGCGTCGACCTTGGCGAACTGCTGGGTCGCGGCGCCGTTGGTGGCCGCGGCCGGTGCCGCAGCCGGTGCCGTGGCCGCCTCCTCGTTGGGCCCCGGCTTGCGGGTGCGGAACCAGGCCGACTCGAGCTCCCGGAAGATCGGCAGCTCCATCGTCTCGTCCGCGTACCGCTGGCGGTTGCCCGGCTGCTGCGGCGTGGTCGGCCGCGGCGCGGGGGCCGGCGCCGGCGTCGGCGCGTTGACGGCCGGCGGCGTCTCCGGGCGGGTGACCCGGGGAAGCTCCGTCGTCATGTCCAGGCCGGCGGCGAGCCGCTCCGGCACCGCCGGGGCCGCGGCCTGGTCGGGCGCGGCGACCGGCGGCCACACCGGCGGGGCGCCGACGTGCGGCGCGGGAGCCGGCGGGGCGGGACGCGGCGGCACCTGGTTCACCGGCGGCACCGAGACCGGCTGGCCCGCGGCCGGCGCGCCCGACACCGGGTAGCCCGACGCCGGCGAGCCGGACACGGGGTAACCCGAGGCTGGCGCTCCCGACACCGGGTATCCGGAGGCCGGGGCCCCCGACACGGGGTAACCGGAGGCCGGGGCCCCCGACACGGGGTAACCGGAGGCCGGCGAGCCGGACACGGGGTAGCCGGAGACCGGGACACCGGAGACCGGCGGCAGCGGCGGCGCCGACACCGGCGGGACCGGCGGAGCGGAGACCGGCGGCGGGTTGTACGGCCGGGTCTCCGGGCTGCTCGGCAGCTGCCGCGGGATGGCCGGCTGCTGACCGGTGGAGGCCGGGTCGGCCTCGGCCGGGTTGCGCCGCTGGGGCAGCGGGTCGATCGGCTGGCCGTTCGAGCTGCGCGGGGCGAAGCCGTCACCGCCGGCAAGGGGGCCGGCGCCCGTCAGGTCGGACCAGGCCGGCATCGAGCGGCCGCCACCGGCGTTGGCCGGGGTGCCGGAGCCGTTGCGCGGCGCCGGGTCGAAGGACCGCCCGCCCAGGGTGACCTGGTTGCCGGAGGTGCCGGGGTGCCCGACCGGCGGCGGGGTGTGCGGGGCGTTGCCCAGCGCGGCCAGGGCGCCGAACGCCGGGGCGGGGCCGCCCTGCTGCGGGCCGGTGGCGACCGGGAGGGCCGGCGCCTGCTGGCCGCGGCCGGAGAGGGCGCGCGGCACCAGCACCGAGGTGGGCAGCGTGACGTCGGCGACGGTGCCCCGGTCGGCGCCGGGCCGCAGCTCGACCTTGACGCCGTGCCGGGAGGCCAGCCGGGCGACCACGACCAGGCCCATCATCCGGGAGACCGCCACGTCCACCTGCGGCGGCGTGGCCAGCCGCTCGTTCAGCTCGCGGAGCTGCTCGTGGCTGATGCCGATACCCCGGTCCTCCACGTAGAGGGAGGCGCGGTCACCCACCCGCCGGGCCTCCACCATGACGTGCGAGTCCGGCGGGGAGAAGGCGGTGGCGTTGTCGAACAGCTCGGCGACCAGGTGCACCAGGTCGTTGACCGCGTGCGCGGCGACCTCGATATCCCGGTCGATCACGCCGAACTCGATCCGGGTGTAGTGCTCGACCTCGGACTGGGCTGCGCGGAGCACGTCGATGAGGGCGGCCGGCTCGCGTTGCACACGGGTGGAGTCGGCGCCGGCGAGGACCAGCAGGTTCTCGTCGTTACGGCGCATCCGGGTGGCCAGGTGGTCGAGCTGGAACAGCTCGGCCAGCCGGTCCGGGTCCTCCTCACCGCGCTCCAGCCGGTCGAGGTGGCCGATCAGCCGGTCGACCAGGATCTGCGAGCGGCGGGCCAGGTTGACGAACATGGTCGCGACGGACGCCCGCAGGGCGGCTTGCTCGGCCGCCGTCCGGACGGCCTCCAGGTGGACGGCGTTGAACGCCTCGGTCACCTGGCCGAACTCGTCCTTGCTGCGTACCGGCAGCGGCTCGGCGATCTGGTTGGCCAGCTGCACCGGGGAGAGCTGCCCGGTGACCTGGGGGTCACGCAGCCGGGCCACCGCCTGCGGCAGGCCGTACTGGGCCACCGAGAGGGCGCCCTGGCGCAGGTCGCGCAGCGAGCGGGCCATCGAGCGGGCCACCAGGTAGGCGAAGAGGATCGCCAGCAGCAGCATGCTCAGCAGCAGGCCTGTCTGCAGGAAGACCTGGCGCTGCACGTCGGAACGAAGTTTGTCGGCCTGCTTGACCACGTCGCCGTCGAGCTTCGACTCGACGGTACGGACCAGCTTGCCCTTGCCGACCATCGCGGTGTCCCACTGGTCCGAACCGAAGGAAACGCCCGTCAGTGCCCCGGACTCGTTGGCGCTGATCTGGCCCTGGTAGGAGGACACCTCGCGCTGGTCGCCGCCGGCGACGGTCTGCTGGTAGAGCTCCTTCTCGGACTCGTTGCCGACGGCGCTGAAGGACTCGATCGCCTGCTGCTCGGCGGTGACGGTGGAGATGTAGTCCGTGCGCAGGGTCTGGTCGAGCCGGCCTCGGTCCAGCGCGAGGTGCACGACCACCCGACGCTCGGAGAGGAACTCCTTGCTGCGGGCGACGGCGGCGGCGGCGCGCATCCGGTCGCTCAGGTCGCTGTCGCCGGCGAGCTGGGTGCTCGAGTCACGGACCGCAAGCAGCTCGCCGATCAAGCCGTCGTACCCCTTGACCGCGAAGCTGCTCGACATCTTGCCGTTGAAGACCTGACTGCGGGTGCCGGACAGGTCTTCGAGGTCCTGGTCGATCCCGTCGAGGATCTTCTCCAGCGCGGGGGGCAGCTCCTCCAGCACGACGCGCTGCTGCGAGTACTGCCCCTGCGCCTTGTCGACCTTCTTGCCCGCCTGGGTGTAGACGTCGATGTGGCGGTCCTTGGCCTTCGGGTCGTCGTCGGTCAGCAGCAGCACGGCGGCGGTCCGCTCGTCCTGCAGCTTGTCGACCAGATCACCTGAGTAGGCGACCAGGTTGGCCAGGTTACCGGCCCGATTGGCATTGTTGAGCGTCTCCAGATGGTCGACCAGACCGCTGGTGCCCACGACGACTGTGGCGATCGTCGGCACGATCATGATCAGGCCGAGCTTGGACCAGATCGGCATGTCGCGGAGCCGGCTGGCCGGCCGGCGCAGACGCGACAGGAAGGAGCCCGCCGTCGTTGGCCGTTTGCTCACGTCACCGCCCTCGCATTACCGCGTCCGGCGTGCCCTGTGGGCAACGCCGAGCGACCGACCCGGCGGGTCGGACCTCCGAGATTCCATCACGCCGCCCCGCAAAGAGAAAGCCCAGGTTGTCCCTCGCCGGAGGTGTGATGAGATGTTGATGCAATTTGATAGCAATCCGTCTGGCCGGAGTCACTCAAGGTAATGGAACACCCTCACCGCGTCGTCCTGCTCGCCGGGCCCTCCGGCTCCGGAAAGTCATACATTGCCCAACGAACCGGACTTCCCGTCCTCTGCCTGGACGACTTCTACAAGGACGGCGATGACCCTACGTTGCCGCGTCGGAACGGAGAGGTGGACTGGGAGTCCCCGCTGTCCTGGGACGCGGACACGGCGGTGGAAACAATCGCCCGACTGGCCCGGGACGGCAAGGCCGAAGTGCCGGTTTATGCGATCGGCGCGGACCGGCGGGTGGCCACCCGGCCATTCGACGTCGACGGATCGCCACTTTTCGTGGCCGAAGGGATCTTCGCCGCCGAGATCGTCGCGGAGTGCCGCCGCCGGGGCCTGCTCGCCGGGGCGTACGCGCTGCGCCGTCCGCGCGGCGCGACCTTCGTCCGCCGGCTCGCCCGCGACCTGGCCGAGCAGCGCAAGGCTCCCCGGGTGCTGATCCGGCGCGGGGTGGCGCTGCTGCGCGCGGAGCCGGCGGTGCTGCGCCGGCAGACCGGGCTGGGCGCCGAGGCGGCCCGGGCCGGGCAGGTGCTGCGCCGGGTGGCCGGCCTGCTCGCCGGCCACCCGCGACAGCCGTGATCAGCCGATCAGCTTGGCGTACGCCGGCTTGATCACCTCGTCGATGATCTTCAGTCGCTCGTCGAACGGGATGAAGGCGCTCTTCATCGCGTTGATGGTGAACCACTGGAGTTCCTTCCAGCCGTAGCCGAAGGCGTCCACCAGCAGGGCCATCTCCCGGGACATCGAGGTGCCGCTCATCAGCCGGTTGTCGGTGTTCACCGTCACCCGGAAGCGCAGGTCGCGCAGCAGCCCGATCGGGTGGTCGGCGATCGACGCGGCCGCCCCGGTCTGCACGTTCGAGGAGGGGCACAGCTCCAGCGGGATGCGCTTGTCCCGGACGTACGCGGCCAGCCGGCCCAGCACCGGCGGGTTCCCGGGCGTGATGTCGTCGACGATCCGGACGCCGTGCCCCAGCCGGTCCGCGCCGCACCACTGGATCGCCTGCCAGATCGACGGCAGCCCGAACGCCTCGCCGGCGTGGATGGTGAAGTGGAAGTTCTCCCGCTGGAGGTACTCGAACGCGTCCAGGTGCCGGGTGGGCGGGAAGCCCGCCTCCGCGCCGGCGATGTCGAAGCCGACCACCCCGGTGTCCCGGTGCCGCACGGCCAGCTCGGCGATCTCCTGCGAGCGGGCCGCGTGCCGCATCGCGGTGAGCAGCGTGCCGACCCGGATGGGCGTACCCGCCTCGGCGGCCAGGGCGCTGCCCTCCCGGAAGCCGGTGACCACCGCGTCGACCACCTCGTCCAGGGTCAGGTTCTGCTCCAGGTGCTGCTCGGGAGCGAACCGCACCTCGGCGTAGACCACCCCGTCGGCGGCCAGGTCGAGCGCGCACTCGCGGGCCACCCGGCGCAGCGCGGGTCCGGTCTGCATGACCGCCACGGTGTGCGCGAAGGTCTCCAGGTAGCGCTCCAGCGAACCGGAGTTCGCCGCCTCGGCGAACCAGCGGCCCAGCGCCTCGGAGTCGGTGGTGGGCAGCTCGTGGCCGGCGTCGGCGGCCAGCTCGACGATCGTCGCGGGCCGCAGACCGCCGTCGAGGTGGTCGTGCAGCAGCGCCTTCGGGACCTTGACGATGTCCTCGTACGAGATTGCCATGCACCGACCCTAGTCACCGACCGCCGGGGCGCGGCACCGGACCGGGGCGGCTCACGGCCGCCAGCCGTACACCCGCTCGACCGTGAGGCGGAGCACCAGCCGGCCGTCGGCCACCATGGCCGCCCGGTAGTCCGCCCAGTCCGGGTGCTCGCCCCGGATCCGCCGGTAGACCTCGACCAGCTCCTCGACCCTGGCGTCGTCGTCCGCGGCGGCCGGCGGGGTGAGGTCCACACGCCCCTCGGCCACCGCGTACGCCCCGCCGTCGGGCGTGCTGACGTGGAAGCTGGCCCGCGGGTCGCGCCGCAGGTTGCGCACCTTCGCCCGGTCGCCCGTGGTGGAGCAGCGGATCAGCCCCGGCTCGGCCAGGTAGTCGAGGTTGGAGAGCTGCGGCCGCCCGTCCCGGCGCAGGGTGACCAGCACCCCGCGCCCCCGCTCGCCGAACAGCTCCCACAGCCGGGCGGTCACGCCGGCACCCGCAGCGGCGCGAGCGCGACGGCCAGCCGGGCCAGCTGGTCGAGCACCTGGTCCGCGGCCGCCTCCCGGTCCGGATCCGGCCGCAGGTCGCCGGCCTCGTCCAGCGCCTGCCGCAGGAAGACGGTCACCGCCTCGTTGACCGGCACCATGTTCAGCGTGGTCACCACCTGCTTGATCATCTGGACCGCCCGCAGGCCGCCGGAGGTCATGCCGTAGCTGACGAAGCCCACGGGCTTGTGCCGCCACTCGTGGTAGAGGTAGTCGATCGCGTTCTTCAGCGGCGCGCTGAAGCCGTAGTTGTACTCCGGCATCACCAGCACGAAGGCGTCGGCGGCGTCGGTGGTCGCGCTCCAGGACCGGGTGTGCTCGTGCAGGTAGATCCCCTCGGAGGGGTGGTGCGGCTCGTCGTGGAACGGCAGCCCGACCTCGGCGAGGTCGACCAGGCGTACCTCGTCGAAGGCGCCGTGGCGGACGGCGGCCGCGGTGAACCAGTCACCGATCCGCCGGCCGACCCGGCCGGGTCGGGTGCTGGCGACGATCACGTTCAGGCGGGGCATGGCGAGGTCACTCCTGTCGGGACGGGCCGGACCGGGGCCGGCACGGTGAGTCGGGGGACGAGGTACTGGACGAGCGGCCCGATGGCGACCGCGAAGAGCACGGTGCCGGGGCCCACGGCGCCGCCGAGCAGCCAGCCGGCGGCCAGCACGGCGAGTTCGATGCCGGCACGGGCCCGGCCGAGCGGCAGGCCGCGCGCGGCCAGGCCGGTCATCAGGCCGTCCCGCGGGCCGGGGCCCAGCCGGGCTCCGAGGTAGAGCGCGGTGGCGACGCCGTTGAGCAGGATCCCCGCGGCCAGCAGGGCGATCCGGCCGGCGAGCGACCCGACCGGTGGCAGCAGCGCCAGCGTCGCGTCCAGCGCCGGGCCGACCAGCGCGACGTTGGCCACGGTGCCGGCGCCGGGGCGCTGCCGCAACGGGATCCAGAGCAGCAGGACGACCAGGGCGACGGCGTTGACCAGCACGCCCATCGGCAGGTCGGTGCGGGCGGCGAGGCCCTGGTGGAGCACGTCCCACGAGGAGAGGCCGAATCCCGCGCGGACCATCAGCGCGACGCTCACCCCGAAGAGGACGAGCCCGGCCAGGAGCCGGACCAGCCGACCCGGCAGTTTGGTTGACATGTCATCGACCGTAGGCAGGCTTTGATGACATGTCAACAACTGGGCTATGATCGGCGCATGGACGCACCACGGTGGTTGGACGAGCGGGAGGACCGGGCCTGGCGCGGCTACCGCCGGATGCGCCGCCTGCTCGACCTGGAGCTGGCCCGGGAGCTGATGCAGGACGCGGGGCTCTCCGAGCCGGACTACGACGTCCTCTCCGACCTCTCCGAGACGCCCGACCAGCGGCTGCGGCTCAGCGAACTGGCCGACCGGATGCTCTGGTCGCGCAGCCGGCTCTCCCACCACATCTCCCGGATGCAGCAGCGCGGCCTGGTCACCCGGGAGGAGTGCGCGACCGACGGCCGCGGCTCGGTCGTGGCGCTCACCCCGGCCGGCCGGCAGGCCATCGAGGCGGCCGCCCCGGGGCACGTGGCCGCCGTCCGACGGCATCTCATCGACCTGCTCACCCCTGAGGAGATCGCGGCGCTGGGCGCGCTCACCCACCGGGTGGTCGACCACCTCGCCGGCCGTTCGACCCCGGAGGCCTGAGCGTGGACGACCGGATCCTGGCCCGGCTGCGCTGCCCGGTCTGCGCCGAGCCGCTGGCGGAGACCACCGCCGGCACCGCCCGGGCGCTCCGCTGCCCGCGCCGGCACAGCTTCGACGTCGCCCGCCAGGGGTACGTCAACCTGCTCGCCGGCCGCGCCCCGCACACCGGGGACAGCGCCGAGATGGTCGCCGCCCGCGCCGACTTCCTCGCGGCCGGCCACTACGACCCGGTGGCCGCCGCCCTGGCCGCGAAGGCCCGGGAGATCGTGTCCGGCTCGTCCCGCCCTTGCTCTGCATCCACGGACGCGGCACCGGGCGACGAGGGGTGCTGCGCCGATGGCTGCAGAGCAAAGGACGCCGCGCGGGCCCCGTCGGTCGCGGGTCCGAGCCCGACGGGCGACGGCGACGGCGAGGCGTACCCCCTGGTGGTGGACGCCGGTGCCGGCACCGGCTGGTACCTCGCGGCGGTGCTGGCGGCGCTGCCCGACGCGGTCGGCCTGGCCCTCGACGTCGCCAAGCCGGCGCTGCGCCGCGCGGCCCGGGCCCACCCGCGCGCCGCCGCCGCGCTCGCCGACACCTGGCAGCGGCTGCCGCTGGCCGACCGGTCGGCGGCCGTGCTGCTCAACGTCTTCGCGCCGCGCAACGGCGCCGAGTTCCACCGGGTGCTCGACCCGACCGGCGCGCTGCTGGTGGTCACCCCGGCCGGGGACCATCTCGCCGAACTGGTCGACGCGCTCGACCTGCTCCGGGTGGACCCGGCCAAGTCCGACCGGGTCGCCGGCAGCCTCAGCGGGCAGTTCACCGAGGAGTCGGCCGCCGAGCACCGGGCCCGGCTGGAGCTGAGCCGCACCGAGGTGGCCACCCTGGTCGGGATGGGTCCCAGCGCCTGGCACGCCGACCCGTCCCGGCTCGCCGAGCGGATCGCCGCGCTGCCCGAGCCGGTGCCGGTGACCCTCGCCGTCCGGCTCGCCGTGCACCGGCCGCGCTGACCGCCGCCGCCTCAGGTGGAGAGGTCGACCTCTTCCCAGCCCGGCGGCTCGTCGTGGTACGGCCCGCGCAGCACCACCGCCCACTCCAGCGCCCACCGGCGCTGCCCGATGGCGTTCGCGTCCACCAGCCCGGGCAGCGCCAGCCCGGCCTCCTCCGACTCCAGGTACGCCCAGTCCAGGCAGTAGTGCAGGTCGAGCAGGGCGGCCGCGTCGGCGGGGTGCTGCGGGGCGGCGAGGATCCGGGCCCGCCACTGGCCGAAGGTCTCCCCGGCCACCAGGTTCGGCATCCGCTCGACCAGCCGCTCGTCCACCGGCACCGTCGGGTCCAGCTCCTTGGCCAGCCCGAGCACCCAGGCCAGCGAGAAGAGCGCGTCGTGGTGCAGCACGAACGACCGGTGGTCGCCCTTGCCGCCCATCACGAACTGCCACTCCGGCGGGGTCACCATCTCGACGAGGTGCGACTCCAGCAGCCAGCTCATGGCCGCCTGCGCGGGCATCCCGAAGCAGCGGGCCAGGATCACGTGCAGCACCGCGATCCGGGCCTCTATCTCCCGGGTGGAACGCAGCTCGATCTCGTCCCCCGGCTCCCACACCAGCGGGAACTGCGGGGGCGGCAGCGGGAGGCCCAGCCGCGACAGCTCGTCGAGGCTCGCCTCACGAACGGCCCGGGGGTCGGGGGCGGATACGCGCACGGCTCAGGTCCCTGTCTGCTCGCAACGGCTCATCGCCGGTCGGTGGTCCCCCTTGGCCTGCGAGAATAGCGGCTCGGCGGGCACCGCACCATGACCGTAAAGGATCAGCCGATCCGCTCGATCACCAGCGGCGTCGCGGCAGGGGCGTCCGGCGCGATCCGCACCGCCCGCTCCGCCTCGGCCAGTGCGGCCGGGATCCGCTCGGCGTGCTCGGCCCGCAGCTCGTACAGGGTCTCGCCGACGCGTACCCGGTCGCCGGGGCGCTTGTGCAGCACCACCCCGGCCGGGATGCTCACCGGGTCCTCCTTGCGGGCCCGGCCGGCGCCGAGCCGCCAGGCGGCCACGCCCATCGCGTACGCGTCGATCCCCGCGACGTAGCCGTCGTCGGTCGCGGTGACCACCTCGACCTCGCGGGCCGTGGGCATCGGGGCGTCCGGGTCGCCGCCCTGCGCCCGGATCATCGTGCGCCAGGCGTCCATGGCCCGGCCGTCCCGCAGCGCCGCCTCGGGGTCGGCGTCCGGCAGACCGGCCGCGGCCAGCATCTCCCGGGCCAGCGCCAGGGTCAGCTCCACCACGTCGGCCGGGCCGCCGCCGGCCAGCACCTCGACCGACTCGGTCACCTCGACCGCGTTGCCGATGGCCAGGCCGAGCGGGGTGGACATGTCGGTGAGCAGGGCGACCGTCCGCACCCCGTGCGCGCCGCCCAGCTCCACCATGGTGCGGGCCAGCTCGCGGGCGTCGTCGACGTTCTTCATGAAGGCGCCGGAGCCGACCTTCACGTCGAGCACCAGCGCCCCGGTCCCCTCGGCGATCTTCTTGCTCATGATCGAGCTGGCGATCAGCGGGATGGCCTCGACGGTGCCGGTGACGTCGCGCAGCGCGTACAGCTTGCGGTCGGCCGGGGCCAGCCCGTCGCCGGCCGCGCAGATCACCGCGCCGACGTCGCGGAGCTGGGCGATGAACTCCTCGTTGGTCAGCGCGGCCCGCCAGCCGGGGATCGACTCCAGCTTGTCCAGGGTGCCACCGGTGTGGCCGAGGCCCCGGCCGCTGAGCTGCGGCACGGCCGCGCCACAGGCGGCGACCAGCGGGGTCAGCGGCAGGGTGATCTTGTCGCCGACACCGCCGGTGGAGTGCTTGTCCACGGTCGGCCGGGCCACCGGAGACAGGTCCAGGCGCTCGCCGCTGGCGATCATCGCGGCGGTCCACCGGGCGATCTCCGGCCCGGTCATGCCGCGCAGCAGGATCGCCATGGCCAGCGCCGACATCTGCTCGTCGGCCACCAACCCCTTGGTGTACGCGTCGACGACCCAGTCGATCTGGCCGTCGCTCAGCACGCCCCCGTCCCGCTTGGCCCGGATGACGTCAACCGCCGTGAATGCACTCATCAGATGATCTTTCCTCGTCGCTCAGGAACCGGTCCCGCCGCTCAGGCAGGGGACCAGCGGACCGGGATCTCCAGGGGCGGCTCGCCCTCGCCGGCCCAGAAGATGGTGCCGGACGCGTCCACCACGACGACGCGCGGCGTCCGGGCCAGCCCCCAGGTGATCGCCTCCGCCGGGTCGTCCCAGGTCGGGCCCTCCTCCAGCACGCCGGTCTCGGCGCCCTCGGTGTCCCCGGACGACCGCTCCCAGTACGCCGTCCAGACCTGCTGACCGGCGGAGAGGTCGGGGTGCACGAAGACCGTGCCCCGGCCCCGCCAGGCGGCCAGCCGCTCCGGCACCACCGGCAGCGGGGTCTCGCCGACCACGGCCTCGAGGTCCTCGACGCCGAACGCGTGCGGTAGCAGCTCGGCCATCCGCAGCGGCCGGCCCTTCGTCTCGATCAGGCACTCCGGGCCGCCGTTCTCCCAGAGCAGCTGCCGGCAGCGCCCGCAGGGCATGAGCGGCTCGCCGGTGGCGTCGACGCAGGACAGCGCCACGATCCGGCCACCGCCGGTGGCGTGCAGCGAGGAGACCACCCCGCACTCGGCGCAGAGCACCACGCCGTACGCGGCGTTCTCCACGTTGCAGCCGACCACCACCCGACCGTCGTCGACCAGGGCGGCCGCCCCGACCGGGAACTTCGAGTAGGGCGCGTACGCGTGCCGCATGACCTCGGTGGCGGCGGCCCGCAGCCGCTCCCAGTCGATCTCCATCACGACTCCCATTCTGCCCAATTCACGCTGATCGGTCGCGGTGGCGGCCGGAGACGACGGTGCCCGGCGGGTCTCCCCCGCCGGGCACGGTGCGTCGCGGGCGGTCAGCCCTTGATGTACGGCTTGCCGTCGGCGGCCGGCGCCCGGACCTTGCCGACCAGCCCGGCCACCGCCAGGATCGTCGCCAGGTAGGGCAGCATCGCCAGGAACTGGCTCGGGATGCTGCTGCCGATCGCGCCCAGGTAGGTGGCGAGCTGGTCGGCGAAGCCGAAGAAGAGCGCCGCGAGCAGCGCGCCGGTCGGGCTCCACCGGCCGAAGATCAGGGCGGCCAGGGCGATGAAGCCCTTACCGCCGATCATGTTCTTGGTGAACGAGTAGAGCGCCAGGGTGTAGGAGGCGCCACCCACGCCGGCCACCAACCCGGCCATGAGCACGTTGCGGTAGCGCAGCCGCAGCACCTTCACGCCGAGCGTGTCGGCGGCGGTCGGGTGCTCACCCACCGACCGGGTCCGCAGGCCCCACCGGGTACGGAACAGCGCGATGTGGATGACCAGCACCAGCAGCAACCCGACGTACAGGAAGATGTTGCCCCGGAACAGCGCCGGACCCAGCAGCGGGATGTCCTTGAGCAGCGGGATCTCCCAGTTGCTGAACCGAGGCGCGCTGTTGTACTTCGTCGCGTCGGTCTGCATCAGCCGCTCGTAGAGGAAGCCGGTGACGCCGACCGCCAGCAGGTTGAGCACGATGCCCATGACCACCTGGTCGACCAGGTAGCGGATGGCGAAGACGGCGAGCAGCAGGGAGATCAGCGCGCCGCCGATCGCGGCGGCCACCAGGCCCACCCAGACGCTGCCGGAGATGCTGCCGAACAGCGCGCCGGAGAAGGCGCCCATCAGCAACTGGCCCTCGATCGCCACGTTCACCACGCCGGACCGCTCGCAGAGCACGCCGGCCAGCGCGCCGAAGATCAGCGGCAGGGCCAGGATGAACGTGCCCCGGATGACGTTGACCAGCGGCATGAAGTTGCGGCCCTCGGGGGCGGCGGAGACCTGCCAGCACAGGAAGCTCAGCACGAAGGCGACCAGCCCGACGCCGAGCACCAGGGTGAACCAGCGCTTCGGCACCCCGGCGAGCAGGGCGGCACCGGCCGCGGCAGCGATGATCCCGAAGAGGATGGCGCCGACCGTGCCGTTGATCTCCAGGGCGGCACCGCCCTCGGTCTCGCTGAGCGTGAAGCGGGCCTGCTGGCCGGTGGCCAGCGCGCCGAACAGCACCGTGGCGAGCACGCCCAGCGCCAGCAGGACGGCGCCGGTCTTGCGGGCGCGCGTCCAGAAGCCCTCGTCGACCGCGGTCACGGCGACCTCGGGGACAGCGGTGGTGGACATGCTCACCAGCCCTTCGCGAGGCTCGTCTGCAGCCGGGCCGCGCGGGCCGCCCGGAGCTGGAAGATCGCCTTCACCATGGCCGGCGCGGCGATGAAGATGACGATGAGCGCCTGGAGCACGGTGACCAGCTCCAGCGAGATCCCGGAGTACGACTGCATCCGGTTGCCCCCGGCCTGGAGCGCGCCGAACAGCAGCGCGGCCAGCAGCACGCCCCACGGCTTCACCCGGCCGAGGAGGGCGACCAGGATGCCGTCGAAGCCGATCTGCGCGATCACCAGCGGGGTCAGCGCGTTCGCGGTCGAGCCGAGCACCATGTTCGACCCGCCGAGACCGGCCAGCAGACCCGAGATCACCATGACCAGCACGTACGTCTTGGTGACGCTGATGCCGGCGGTCCGGGCGGCGTCCGGGTTCTCGCCGACCGCGCGCAGCTCGAAGCCGAGCGTCGAGCGGTTCAGCAGCCAGGCGATGAACCAGGTGGCCAGCACCGCGACCAGGATGCCGGCGTGCACCCGCAGGTCGGAGCCGAGCAGCCGGGGCAGCTGGGCGGAGGACTCGACCGGCTTGCTGATCGCGTCCGACCGGTTCGGGTTCTGCACCCCGCTCTGGACGATGATCCAGGACAGGAAGTAGACCGCCACGTAGTTGAGCATGATCGTGTTGATCACCTCGTGGGCGCCGGTGCGCGCCTTGAGGATGCCCGGGATGAAGCCCCAGAGCGCGCCGCCGAGCGCGCCGGCGATCAGCGCGACGAGCAGGTGCACCCCGGGCGGCAGCGGCAGCGCGAAGCCGGCGACGGCGGACAGGATGACGCCGATGGTCGCCTGGCCCTGGGCGCCGATGTTGAACAGGCCGCCGCGGAAGGCGAGCGCGACCGCCAGGCCGGTGAAGACCAGCGGCGCGGTGTAGGTGAGCGTCTCCGAGATCGGGCCCATCGCGGCGGTGAAGCCGACCGCGTCCGGGTCGAAGATCGCACCCTTGAACAGGTTCGCGTACGCCTCGCTGACCACGGTCCAGCTGGCGTTGAGCGCGTCCGCCGGGCGGGCGGTGATGTAGCCGTAGGTGGCCAGCACCTCCGGGTCGGAGACGATGATCAGCACCGCGCCGACCAGCATGGCCAGAAGCACCGCGAGCACGGTCACGGTGACCGTGTTGGCCGCCCAGAGGTTGTCCAGGAAGAGCCGGCCCAGCGTGGGGCGGGGCCCCTCGGTCGGGGGCTGCTTCGTCGCGGTGGCGGGCACCGCCCGCTCGGTGTCGCCGGCGGGCGCGGACGGCGTCGCCCGGGCCTCGCTCCGCGTCTCCTGCGCCTCGGTCGCGGGCTCCTTGTCCGGGGAGCCCGACACCGGGTTCGGGTTGGTCATGCCTCGTCCTCGTTGCCAGGGCCGTCAGCGGTCGTGGTGGCGGTGTCCGGCGTGATGCCGGCCATCAGCAGGCCGATCTCCTCGCGCGGGGTGTCCGGGCCGACCACGCCGATGATCCGGCCGCGGTACATCACCGCGATCCGGTCGGCCAGGCCGATCACCTCGTCCAGTTCGCTGGAGACCACCATGACGGCGGTGCCGATGTCCCGCTCGCGGATGACCCGGCTGTGGATGAACTCGATCGAGCCGACGTCCACGCCCCGGGTGGGCTGGGCGGCGATGAAGAGCTTCAGCGGCCGGGACAGCTCCCGGGCCACGATCACCTTCTGCTGGTTGCCGCCGGAGAGGGTGCCGACCGCCGCGTCGGCCGAGGAGGTGCGGATGTCGAACTGCTCGACCCGCTCCTTCGCCGACTTCGCGATGGCGTCCGGCTTGAGCGAGAGGCCCTTGCCGAAGGGCGGCTGGTCGTAGATGTCGAGCACCAGGTTCTCCGCGACGGAGAACTCCTTGACCAGGCCGTCGACGCTGCGGTCCTCCGGGACGTACCCGACGCCGGCGCGGAGCACCTTCTTGGTCGACCAGCCGTGCACGGCCTGGCCGTCCAGGGTGACCGAGCCGGCCAGCACCGGGCGCAGCCCCATGATCGCCTCGATCAGCTCGGTCTGCCCGTTGCCCTGCACGCCCGCGATGCCGAGCACCTCACCGGCGTGCACGGTCAGGTCGATGCCGTCGACCGCGCGTACCTGCCGGTCGTCGTCGACGACCAGGCCGGCGACCTCGAGGATCGGCTTGCCCGGCTGGGCCGGCTTCTTGTCGACGGTCAGCCGGACGCTGCGGCCCACCATGAGCGCGGCCAGCTCGTCGCGGCTGGCGCTCGGCTCGGCGGTGCCGACCGTCTTCCCGCGCCGGATCACCGTGATCCGGTCGGCGATCGCCTTGACCTCGCCCAGCTTGTGGGTGATGAACACGATCGACTTGCCGGCCTCCTTGAGCGACCGCATGACCGTGAGCAGTTCCTCGGTCTCCTGCGGGGTCAGCACGGCGGTGGGCTCGTCGAGGATGAGCAGGTCGACGTCGCGGGTCAGGGCCTTGACGATCTCCACCCGCTGCTGGATGCCGACCGGCAGGTCCTCGATCACCGCGTCGGGGTCGACCCGGAGGTTGTACCGCTCGGAGACCTCGGCGACCTCGCGGCGGGCGCGCCTGCGGTCGAGGAAGCCGGTGAAGCCCCCCTTGACCTGTTCCGCGCCCAGCATCACGTTCTCGGCCACCGTGAAGACCGGCACCAGCATGAAGTGCTGGTGCACCATGCCGATCCCGGCGGCGATCGCGTCGGACGGGCCCTTCAGCTTCAGCGGCTTGCCGTCGACCAGGATCTCGCCCTCGTCGGGCTGGTAGAGCCCGTAGAGCACGTTCATCAGGGTCGACTTGCCGGCGCCGTTCTCGCCGAGCAGGGCGTGGATCTCTCCAGGCTCCACCGTCAGGTCGATGTGGTCGTTGGCGACCAGATCACCGAACCGCTTGGTGATGCCGCGCAGTTCGAGTCTCAGCGCAACCTCCTGGAGTGCGAGCGATGGTGCAGCGTAGCGGCTACGCGCCGGTCACCGCGCCGGGTGGGGGTCAGTGGGGGTGAAGGTGACCGGCCGCCCCGACGTCCCGCGGGGTCTTCCCCGCGTACGCCGAGGCGGCCGGATCGTCAATCCTGGTGCCCGCCGGCCCCGCTGCCGATGATCTCATCGCGGCGGCCGGCGGAGCGGTCACTTGGTCGGCTGGGCCTTCGAGGTGACCGTGATGGTGCCGGCGGCGATGTCCGCCTTGATCTTGTCGACCTCGGCCTTCAGGTCCGCGGGGACCTTGCTGTCGAAGTCGTGGTACGGCGCGATCGAGACGCCGTTGTTGGCCAGGGTGCCCACGAAGCCCGGCTTGGCCTGGAGCCTCTCGCCGTTGGCGGCCTTCAGCACGGCGTCCTTGACGGCGTCCGGGATGTTCTTGACGACCGTGGTGACCAGCGCCGCGCAGTTCGGGGTGCTCTCGCAGCCGTCGACGTCGACCCAGACGACCGAGTACTTGCCGCCCGAGGCCTGCGCCGCGGCGGTGGTGCCGAGGCCGGCACCGCCGGCGACCGGCATGATGATGTCGGCGCCCTGGGCGACCAGCGCGTCGGAGACCTTCTTGCCCTCGTCCTGCTTGACGAAGTCGTTGGTGAAGGAGCCCTTCTGGGCGGCCTTGTCCCAGCCGATGACCTGGACGTTCTTGCCCTTGGCCTTGTTGTAGTACGCCACGCCGTCGGCGAAGCCGTCCATGAAGATGGTGACCGGCGGGATCGGCAGACCACCGTAGGTGCCCACCTTGCCGGTCTTGCTCATCCCGGCGGCCAGGTAACCGGCCTGGAAGGCGGCCTGCGCGGTGTCGAACTGCATCGGGTAGATGTTGTCCACACCCGGGTTCGCGTCCACGATGGCGAACTGCTGGTTCTTGTTCGCCTCGGCGGCCTTCTTGGTGGCGTCCGACATCAGGCCACCGACGGCCAGGATGAAGTCGCACTTCTGGTTGACGAACCCGGTCAGGTTGACCTCGTAGTCCGCCTCGGCCTTCGACTGGACGTTCTTGATGTCGATCTTGTCGTTCTCCTTCTTCGCCTCCTGGAGGCCCTTCCAGGCCGAGGTGTTGAAGGACTTGTCATCGATGCCGCCGACGTCGGTCACCATGCAGGCGCTGAACTTCTTGCCACCGTTGCCGCCGGCGTTGTTGTCGTCCTTGGGGGCCTCACCACACGCGGCGGCGCCCAGCACGAGGCCACCCGCCACGATGGCGGAGGCGATCCGCATCCCACGCACAGAGCGCAAGACGTCTCCTTCCCATTGCACACCGCGTCGTGCGCGGTGGCAGCCCTTGCGCCGGCCTGCGGTGTGCCGCCGGCGTCCCACGTTACGGACGGGAGCGTACGCCCGCGCCCACCCACCGGCCGACAATCGTGCACGACTGTTGAACGGTCGTTACCCCTACGTAACCCTTGCGTGGGGCACGTCACGTTTGGTGCCGGTCACCCTCCGGAGAGGTGTCGCGAACGTCCGTTTCCCGAGGTCTTCCCGCTGTGCCGGAGGGCTAACGCCAGAAGACCGCCACCGCCGCGTTGACCAGCGTCAACCCGATGATCGCCAGGAAGTGCCCGCGGTTCACGGACTCCCGCTTACGGGAGAAGAAGACCATGACAAAGATCAGCAGCGCGAGCACCAACTTGGTAACAAGCTTGGCCGGTGCCGGCTCGTCGCCGTCGCGCAGCGGGGCGGCCAGACCGATTCCGGTCAGCAGCCCGATCACCGAGCCCCAGAGCATGGCCGCGTTGATCCGCAGCCGGCCGCTGACGAACTGGGCGATCGAACCGCCGAGCAGCAGCGCGAACCCGATGAGATGGACGTAGAGAAGGATCAGTCGAAGTGCTTCCACGCGGGCCATCCTCCCCCATCAACGACGCTTTGTAGTAGCCGGCCCGCCGAGGTGCCGTCATACCGTGACCTCGGCGGGCCGCCCTGCCGGCGTCGGGCTGTCCGCACCCAGCCGGGGGCTTCGGCCGCCGACGAGGACCAGGGCGAGGCCGACCAGCGCGTAGCCGGCCAGCACGGCCAGCGACCGGCCGGCGCCCGCCCCGTCGAAGAACGCGGCCGAGCGCAGCAGCGTGCCGCCCGCCCCGACCGGCAGGAGCTGCCCGACCGCGCCCCAGGGCTGCGGCAGCAGTTCGGGTGCGGCGGCGACCGCGGAGAGCGGGTTGCCGACCAGGAAGACGAGCAGCGCGCCGAGCCCGAGCCCGGCCCGGCCGAGCAGCGCGCCGAGGCCCGCCACGGTGGCCGCCGTGGCCAGCGCGAACAGCCCGATGGCGGCCGCCTCGCGCCACGCGTCGCCGGCCAGGACGCCGAGCCAGCCGTGCAGCACCGCGGTCCCGGCCAGGCCGGCCAGGCCGGCGTAGCCGAGCAGGCCGGCCAGCCGCACGGCACGGCGGGCGACGAGCACGGTGAGCAGCGCCCCGGCCAGCATGCCGGTCAGCGCCAGCGGCAGGAACCCGGCGGCGAAGCCGGCCCCGCGCGGGTCGTCCGGGTCGGCCGGCACGACCTGCACCACCGGCACGGGACGGCCGGCGGAGAGTTGCCCGGCGGCCTCGGTGAGCAGCGCGGCCACGGTCGGGCTCGCGGCCGGAGCGGTGTGCAGGGCGACCCCGTCCGGGCCGACCACGAAGGCGGCGTACACCTCCCGGTCGCGCAGCGCCCGGTCGGCCGCCGCCGCGTCCGGCAGCGTGGTCACGGCGAAGCCGCCGGGGCGGGCGGCTTCGAGCCGGGCGGCCAGGTCCGCGGTGGCGGGCGGCGGCCCGGCGACGGCGACCGGCAGGTCGCGCGGCGCGAGGTGCGCCGCGGGGGCCGCGAAGAGGGGTACGAGCAGCGCCTGCACCACCACAACGAGGCTGACGAGCAGCGCGGCGAGCGTCCAGGGCGAGCGGGACCGAAGCATCGTCATCTCCTAAAAACGAATGTTCGTTCTCTTGGGTTGAGAGTGCGCCACCGCAGCGAGATTCGTCAAGAACGAACGTTCGATTTAGAATGTGGGTCGTGCCACGCGTCTCCGAGCAGCATCTCGCCGCCCGCCGCCAGCAGATCCTCGACGCGGCCCGGCGCTGCTTCGTACGCGACGGCTTCCACAACACCTCGATGCAGGACGTGATCAAGGAAGCCGGTCTTTCGGTCGGCGCGGTCTACCGCTACTTCCCGAGCAAGAACGACCTGATCACGGCCATCGCCCAGGCGGTGATCGGCACCGCCGACGCGACCTTCGCCGACCTGTCCACGGCCGACCCGCCGCTGCCCCTGACCGGGGTGCTGGAGCGGGCGCTGACCTTCGTCGACACCCAGCTCGGCCCGGACGGCGTGCTGCCGCTGGCGCTCCAGGTGTGGAGTGAGGCGCAGCGGGACCCGGTGCTGGCCGAGTTCGTCGGGGCCACGTACACCCGGCTGCGTGGCCACTTCGTGGCCGCCGCCGGACGCGCGCGCGACGCCGGCGAGCTGCCCGCGGACGCCGACCCGGAGGCCGTCGGCACTGCGCTGTTCGGCCTGGTCCCCGGCTACTTCACCCAGCGCATCCTGACCGGCTCCCCGGACCGCACCACCTACCTCGCGGGCGTCCGCGCCCTGGTCCGGGCCACCCCCCGTCCCTGAGCCACCGCGATCTTGCAGTTCGCGCCCCGGCAGGAGGGGCGGAAGCCGCGGAACGCGGACCCGAACTGCAAGATCGCGGAGGCGAGGGGGTGCGGAGTCAGGCGAGGCGCCAGACCTGGAAGGTCGGGCCGTCGCCGGGGAGGGTCACCGCGCCATCGGCGTCCGGGCGCAGGGCGGGGGCGCCGCCGTAGACGTTCTCGGCGGCCGGGAGGCCGGACAGGCGGACCGGGGTGCCGGGGGCGCGGCGGGCCAGCATCAGCACCGCGCCGGTCGGCGCCTCGCGGAGGAAGACGAGGGTGTCCGCGTCGGCGTGCACCCAGCGCAGGCCGCCGTGCCGCAGCGCCGGCTCGTTCCGGCGCAGCGCCAGCAGCGACCGGTACGCCTCGAAGGTGCGCCGGTCCCAGCTCTCCGGCCGGTGCCACGGCATCGGGGTACGCGACCCCTCCCCGTTGCCACCGGTCAGGCCCAGCTCGTCGCCCGCGAAGACCACCGGGGTGCCCGGCATGGTGGCGAGCAGGCCGGCGGCCACCTCCTGCCGGGCCGCGTCGCCGACCACGGTCCGGATCCGGGCCGAGTCGTGCGAGCCGAGCAGCTGCCACGAGTGCGTGTACGACCGCCAGGAGATCAGCGACCGGTAGGTGTTCATGGTGGCCAGCACCGCGTCCGCGTCCCGCCGCCGCACCCCGCCGGGCGTGCCGAGGAAGTTCGGCAGCGAGCCGTCGCCCCGGCGCAGCCACGACCAGACCGGATCGGTGAAGCCGACGTAGTTCATGGTGCCGTGCCAGCCGTCCCGGTCCAGGTCACCGGTGTGGTCGTGGCCGTGCTCGGCGAGCAGCAGCCCGTCGGCCCGGGTCTCGGCGACCACCTCCCGCAGCAGCCGCGCCACCTCGTGGGTGTACGCGTCCGCGCCCCGCCGGCCGGTCATGTTCGCCACGTCCACCCGCCAGCCGTCCAGCGCGTACGGCGGGCGCAGCCAGCGGCGCAGCAGCGAGTCCTCGGCGGTGGCGAAGCGCCGGCGCAGCTCGGCGCTGCCCCAGTTGAGCTTCGGCAGCGACTTGACCCCGTTCCAGGACTCGTAGTCGGAGCCGCCGGCCACGTCGAAGTAGTACAGCTCCCGCTCGGGCGCGTGCACGTCGGAGACCGCCGCGGTGAACCACTGGTGGGCGTCGCCGGTGTGGTTGCTCGTGATGTCGCCGAGCAGCCGCCAGCCCCGGGCGTGCACCGCGTCGGCCAGCCGGGCCAGGGCTGCGTCCCCGCCGAGCAGCGGGTCGACGGTGTCGAAGCTCGCCGCGTCGTACCGGTGGTTGGAGCGGGCCGGGAAGATCGGCGTGAGGTAGACGGTGTTCACCCCGAGCCGGTCCAGGTGGTCCAGCCGCTCGGTGATCCCGTCGAGGTCGCCGCCGTAGAACTGGCGGGGCGTCTCCGGGCCGCGCCCGATCACCGGCGTGTCCCAGTCGCACGGGATCGCCCAGTCCGGCGCGGTCCGGCCGGCCGCGGCGGCCGAGCGGGCGAACCGGTCCGGGAAGATCTGGTAGATCACCGCGTCCCGGGCCCAGGCCGGCGGCGGCGCGTGGCTGACCAGCTTGAAGTCGCCGTTGTCCGGCACGTCGTGGTCGACCAGGCCGGCCGCGTTCAGCCAGCGGGCGCCCCGCGCGCCGTCGAGCAGGAAGCGGTAGTTGCTGACCGGGTTTCGGACCTCGACGTCGGCCCGCCACCACACGTCACCGCCCTCGGTGCGGTCGACCACCGCCTCGGCGAAGCGCGGCTCGCCGTCGCCGGTGGTCCGGACGTGCACCTGGCGGACGTCGGCGCCGGCCGGCACCCGGACGAAGACCGGGACGGTCTGCCCGAGCGCCGGCTCCTGCTCGGGCACGTAGGTGGCGGATCCGTCGTGGTGCGGCTGGAGGGACATGGGGATGCCTTTCGCGTCGTTGGCGACAGGGAGTGGGGCGGGCACCCGCCGCGATCGGTCACCCGACCGCGGCGGTCCGCCCGAGAACCGCTCCGGTGTACGTCAAAGACGCCCTTGCCGCAGCGTGCGCAATGGGTACGGAGTGGCACCACTCGCCTCGCCCACGACGGCGAGCGACCACCCCTCCGGCTTATCCCTTGACCGCGCCGGCCGTGAGGCCGGAGACGATGTAACGCTGGAGCAGTTGGAACACCAGCACCGTCGGGATGGCGGTGAGCAGGGTGCCCGCCGCGAACATCCCGAAGTTGTTGTTGCGCTCGCCCGCCACCAGGCCGAACATGCCGACCGCCAGGGTCTTCGACTCGGTGTTGGTGAGGAACACGTTGGCGATCATGAACTCGTTGATCGTGCCGATGAACGACAGCAGCGCGGTCACCGCCAGGATCGGCGCCACCAGCGGCAGCATGATCCGGAAGAAGACCTGGGCGTGCGTGGCGCCGTCCATGGTCGCCGACTCGTCCAGCTCGCGCGGCAGGGTGTCGAAGAAGCCCTTCATGAGCCAGGTGTTCACGCCCAGCGCGCCACCCATGTAGAGCAGGAACAGGCCCCACGGGGTGTTGAAGCCGAGCACCGGCCACAGGTCGGTGACCGTCGTGAAGATCAGGAAGATCGCCACGATGGCCAGGAACTGCGGGAACATCTGGATCAGCAGGAGCGTGAGCAGGCCGATCCGGCGACCGGCGAACCGCATCCGGGAGAACGCGTACGCCGCCAGCGAGGACAGGAAGATCGACACGAAGCTGGCCGTGCCGGCGATCAGCAGCGAGTTGAGGAACCAGTGCCCGAAGGCGGTCCGGGAGAACAGGTTGCTGAAGTTCTCGAAGGACGCGCCGGTGGGCAGCAGCTCGGTCGAGGAGAGCGTGCCCAGCGGGTTGAGCGCCGCGGAGAGCACGAACAGGATCGGGAAGAGGCTGAACACCACCGCCAGCACCCCGACGAGGTGCCGCCAGCCCACCTGGGCGAACCAGCGGTTCTTCGACCTCCCCTTCGCGTTCCGGTTGGCGACCGGGGCGTCCGCGTAGGTCGTCACGAGTACACCTCCTCCTGCTTGCGGGTACGCCGGAAGCTGATCGCCGACACCGTCGCCACGATCGCGAAGATGAAGATCGAGACCGCGGCGGCCATGCCGAACTCGGCGCCCTGGGCGCCGAAGGCCAGCCGGTAGGTGTAGGTGATGAGCAGGTCGGTGGCGCCGTTGGTCGGGTTGTCCGGCGCGAACGGCCCGCCCTCGGTGGTCAGCCAGATCGCGTTGATGTTGTTGAAGTTGTACGCGAACGACGCGATCAGCAGCGGCGAGAGCGCGACCAGCAGCAGCGGCAGGGTGACCGCCCGGAAGGACTGCCACGGGCTCGCGCCGTCGACCGAGGTGGCCTCGGTCAGCTCGCGCGGGATCGCCTGGAGCGCGCCGGTGGCCACCAGGAACATGTACGGGTAGCCCAGCCAGAGCTGCACCAGCAGCACCGCGGCCCGGGCCGACCAGCTCTGGCCGAACCAGTCGACGTCCAGCCCGAACAGGTTGTTGACCAGGCCGAAGTCGGTGTTGAACATGTCCCGCCAGACCAGCAGCATGGCGAACGACGGCATGGCGTACGGCAGGATCAGCAGCACCCGGTAGAGGTTGGTCCCGCGCATCCGGGGCGAGTGCAGCGCGAGCGCGATGGCCATGCCGAGCAGGAAGGTGAGCCCGGTCGAGCCGATCGCGAAGGCGAAGTTCCACAGCAGCGTGCCGAAGAACGGCCCGGAGATGTTCGGGTCGGTGAGCACCCGGCTGAAGTTCTTCAGCCCGACGTTCACCTTCCAGCCCTGGGTGAGCCGCTCGCCGTCGGCGGCCACGAAGGCGCCGGTCGCCGGGTCGGCGGTCCAGGTCTTGCCGGTCTCGCTGTCCTTGACGCAGTCACAGCCCGCGTCGTACGCCCGGACGGCCTTGCCCTCGTAGGCGCGGGTGAGGCCGTTGGACCGGATGGCGCCGCCGGAGGTCGGCACCACCAGGTCGGTGATCTCCTTGCTCCGGACGCTGGCCTGCCCGATGTTCAGCACGGTGTAGCCGTCGGCGGCGGTGACCTTGCCGGTGAGGCTGCTGGCCTCCACGTCGCCGGCGTCGAGCTTGCGCAGCCCGCCCGCGTCGCCCGCGAAGACCTCCTTGGTCTTCGGGTCGCTGAGCAGGAAGACCAGCGGGCCGGTGGCCGGGTCGCCCTTGGTGGCGATGGAGAGGGAGTACTCGGTGGAGCCGGGGACCTGCTTCACCGAGGAGGTCTGGATGGCGACGATCGCGTCGTCCTTGCTGCCGCGGTGGCCGTCGCCGAAGTTCGTGAACGCGGTGCTCGCCGTGTAGAGCACCGGGAAGACCTGGAAGGCGATGAGGAAGATCGTGCCGGGGACCAGGTACTTGGCCGGGATGTGCCGGCGGCCCAGGTAGAGGTAGAACAGGCCCGCGGTGGTGGCGGCGAGGATCGCCAGCCCGATCCAGTGCTCGGCCTTGATGAGCGGGAACGCCGCCCAGATCGCGATCCCGGCCACCAGGCCGAGCAGGACCACCTTGACGACGAGGCCGGTCGCGGTGATCGGCGCGTGGTTCCGCGCGGTACGGGACTTGCGCGGGAGCCCGCGGCGAACGGGCTCCCGGCCCGGGGCCTGCTGAGCAGACCCCGGGCCGGACAGCGACGTGCTCATTACTTGATCTGACCCGCGATGGTCTTGCCCGCGGCGGTGATCGTCTTGGCCGGGTCGGCGCCGCCGATGATGGCGGCCTCCGCCTTGCCGAAGGGGTCCCAGATCGCGGCCATGGCCGGGATCGCCGGGAGCACCTGGCCGTTCTTGCCGGCCTCCTGGAACTTGGCCAGGTCCGGGTCCTCGCCCTTGACCTGGTCGAAGGCGGCGGTCAGCGCCGGCGGGCGCGGCTCGGCCTTGTACAGCGCGACGGCCAGCTCGGGCTTGGTCACGTAGTTGGTGACGAACTCCTGGGCCAGGGCCTTGTTCTTGCCCTTGGCGGCGACGTAGAACGCCTGGACGCCCACGAACGGCTGGGCCTCCTTGCCACCGGCGAAGCCGGGGACCGCGGAGATGTCGTACTTGATGTTGGCCTTCTTGGCGTCGGCGATGGCCCACGGGCCGGAGACCAGGAAGGCGCACTTCTTGCCGGTGAAGGTGGCGATGGAGTTCTCGCCGGTGATGGAGCGCTTCAGCGCGCCGTCGCCCTTCTCACCGAGCTTCGCGATCTTCTGGAAGGCCGCGATCGACTCCGGCTTGCCCACGCCCAGGTCCTTCGGGTCGTAGTCGCCGTTGGCCGCGGTGCCGAACAGGTAGCCGCCGCCCGAGGTGTACAGCGGGTAGACGTGGTACGCGTCGCCGTTCTGGCCGGACTGGAGGCAGAGGATCTCGCTGGCCTTCTTCTCGGCCTTGAGCTTCTTGCCGGTGGTGACCAGTTCCTCGATGGTCTTCGGCGCCTCGGGGGCCAGCTCGGTGTTGCGGATCAGCGCGACGTTCTCGGTGGCGTAGGGGACGCCGTAGAGCTGGCCGTTGAAGGTGACGGCCTTGACGGCGGTCTCGTTGAACGCGCTCTTCTGCTCGGCGGCGAGCTGCACCGGGTCGATGGCGCCGTTCTGGACCAGGTTGCCGATCCAGTCGTGCGCGCCGACCACGACGTCCGGGCCGCTGCCCTGCTGCGAGGCGGTGACGAAGTTGGTCTGCAGGTCCTTGGAGACGGCCTGGACCTCGACGGTCACGCCGTTCTCCTTGCCGAACTCCTCGGCGAACGGCTTCAGGGCCGCGGTTCGCTTGTCGTCGGCCCAGATGACCAGCTTGCCACCGGTGGCCTTGGCGGACTCCTTGGCGGCCGGCTTGTCGCTGTCACTGCCGCCGCAGCCGGACGCGGCGAGCGCCAGGCCGAGGACAGCGACCACACCCGCGGTACGGATGCGCATCGGTACTCCTGTCGTCATGGCGGCCCGCCGGGGGAAGGGCGGTCCGCCAGTGGAAACCTCGGTAATTTCTTGCTGACCGGCGCGGGGGGTGCTGCGCCGCTGCTCTCGCATGTTGCGGGGACGTTAGCAAGAGGTTGCAGAGAATGGAAGGGCTTGCAGGAGTGTACGCAAGAACTTGCCCGTGAGCTAAAGTGCCGCCATGCGCGCTCGACTGTCCGACATCGCCCAACAGGCCGAAGTCAGCGAGGCCACGGTGTCGCGGGTGCTCAACGACCGCCCCGGAGTGGCCCCGGAGACCCGGCAGGCCGTCCTCACCGCCCTCGACGTGCTCGGCTACGAGCGCCCCGCCCGGCTGCGCAAGCGCAGCGCCGGGCTGGTCGGCCTGGTCGTGCCCGAGCTGGACAACCCGATCTTCCCGGCCTTCGCCCAGGTCATCGAGTCGACGCTGGCGCAGAGCGGGTTCACCCCGGTGCTCTGCACGCAGACCCCCGGCGGGGTGACCGAGGACGAGTACGTCGAGATGCTGCTCGACCGGCAGGTCTCCGGGATCGTCTTCGTCTCCGGCCTGCACGCCGACACCGCCGCCAACCACGACCGGTACCGGGCGCTGATCGCCCGCCCCCTTCCGATCGTCATGATCAACGGGTACGCGCCCGGCATCGCGGCGCCGTTCGTCTCCTGCGACGACGGCGAGGCCACCGAGCTGGCCGTCGCGCACCTGGTCGCGCTCGGCCACCGGCGGATCGGCCTGATCACCGGCCCGGACCGGTTCGTGCCCGTGCAGCGCCGGGTGGCCGGCTTCCGCTCCGCGATGAAGCGGCTGGTCGGCACGACCGAGGCGGAGGTCGGCGAGCTGGCCGAGCTCTCCCTGTTCGGCGTCGAGGGCGGCGAGGCCGCCGCGGGCCGGCTCATCGAGCGCGGCGTGACCGGCCTGGTCTGCGGCTCGGACCTGATGGCTCTGGGCGCGATCCGGGCCGCCCGGCAGCGCGGCCTCGCCGTCCCCGACGACGTCTCGGTGGTCGGCTACGACGACTCCCCGCTGATGGCCTTCACCGACCCGCCGCTGACCACCATGCGCCAGCCGGTCGCCGCCATGGCGGTGGCCGCCGTCCGGGCCCTGGTCGACGAGATCAACGGCCACGCCGCCCCGCACTCCGAGTACGTGTTCCGCCCGGAGCTGGTGGTGCGCGGCTCGACCGCGGTGGCCCGCCCGGCCGAGGCCGGCGGCAGCCCGAAGCGGCAGCGCGCCACCCCGTCCACCCTCGCCGTCCCCGCCTGAGCCCGTCCCGAGCCGGCGGCCCCGCCCGGTCCCCGTCATTTCTTGCGCAAGGAATGCTTGACTCTTGCAGCAGTCGGGCGGCATTCTGCTCAGACACCCTGCGCCCATCACCCACGCCCGCGCCGGGCGTCACCGTCCCGCGCCAGAGAACGGGGATCTGAACCGATGACCTCCGCCCCCCACCCCACGCCGCTGACCGCCGACGACGACTGGTGGCGGTCCGCCGTCGTCTACCAGGTCTACGTCCGCAGCTTCGCGGACTCGAACTCCGACGGCGTCGGTGACCTGGAGGGCATCCGGCAGCGCCTGCCGTACCTGCGTGACCTCGGGGTGGACGCGCTCTGGCTGACGCCGTTCTACACCTCGCCCCAGATCGACGCCGGCTATGACGTGGCCGACTACCGGGACGTGGACCCGATCTTCGGCAACCTCGGCGACTTCGACGCGATGATCACCGACGCGCACGCCCTGGGCCTGCGGATCATCGTGGACCTGGTCCCCAACCACACCTCCAGCGCGCACCCGTGGTTCACCGCGGCCCTCGCCGCCGGCCCTGGCTCCCCCGAACGCGAGCGCTACCTCTTCGCCGAGGGCAAGGGCGAGCAGGGCGAGCTGCCGCCGAACGACTGGGAGAGCATCTTCGGCGGCCCCGCCTGGACCCGCGTCCCCGACGGCCAGTGGTACCTGCACCTGTTCGACCCGGCCCAGCCCGACCTCAACTGGCGGCACCCGGAGGTGCGCGCCGAGTTCGAGGACGTGCTGCGGTTCTGGCTCGACCGGGGCGTGGACGGCTTCCGGATCGACGTGGCGCACGGAATGATCAAGGCCGAAGGGCTGCCGGACGTCGGCTTCAACTCGATGACCACCGGCCAGCGCCAGTCCGAGCTGCTGGGCAAGGGCCGGCTCCCCTACTTCGACCAGGACGAGGTGCACGACATCTACCGCGCCTGGCGACCGATCCTGGACAGCTACCCGGGCGGCCGGATGGCCGTGGCCGAGGCGTGGGCGGAGACCCCGCAGCGGCTGGCCCGCTACATCGGCCCGGACGAGCTGCACCAGGCGTTCAGCTTCGACTTCCTCGACGCCACCTGGTCGGCCGACTCGTTCCGCAAGGTGATCGACACGGCACTCGCCGAGTCGGCCATCGTCGGCGCGCCGACCACCTGGGTGCTCTCCAACCACGACCGGCAGCGGCACGTCACCCGGTACGGCGACGGCGAGGTCGGCCTGCGCCGCGCCGGGGCCGCCGCCCTGCTGATGTTCTCCCTGCCCGGCTGCGCGTACGTCTACCAGGGCGAGGAGCTGGGCCTGCCCGAGGTGCTGGACCTCCCCGACGAGCTGCGCCAGGACCCGGCGTTCCTGCGCACCGGGGAGAGCCGGGACGGCTGCCGGGTGCCGATCCCGTGGAGCGGCGAGCTGGCCCCGTACGGCTTCGGCCCGGAGGGCAGCGAGCTGAGCTGGCTGCCGGCCCCGGCGACCTGGCGTGCCCTCTCGGTGGCCGCCCAGGCCGGGGTGACCGGCTCGACGCTGGAGCTCTACCGGGCCGCGTTGCGGATCCGGCGCGAGCACCCGGCGCTGGCCGGCACCGACGGGATCACCTGGCTGGAGACCGAGCCCGGGGTGCTGGCGTTCCGCCGCACCGCCGGGGACGCGGAGCTGACCTGCGTGGTCAACATCAGCGGCGCGGAGGTGACCGTCGCCGGACACGGCCGGCCGGTCGTCGCCAGCGCCGATCTCACCGAGCGGGGCGACGGGCACGTCCTGCCGGTGGACGCAGCTGCGTGGTTCGAACGGCGCTGAGCCGGGTAACCCGCCATTGACCTGGTCGTCCGTTGTGCCCCGCGCCGACGGGCGGCTGGGCTACCGACCCCTTGTGGTGGGGGGTGAGGTGGCGCCGGCCCCTCGGGACCTCGTTCCCGAGGGGTCGGCGTCCATCTGGGACGCCGGGGTACCACAGGGTGATGACCGCACACGTGGCGCAGTACACCCTCGACATCGGTGACCTCAACCGTATGGTCGACTTCTGGTCGGCCGCCCTCGGCTACACCGTCCGCCGGGGCGACGACGGCAGCGCGAAGCTCTACCCGCCGCCCGGCCGGCCCGGCCCCACCGTCTGGTTGCAGGGCAGCGGGACCCCGAAGAACGGCAAGAACCGGCTCCACCTGGACCTGGTCTCGGACGGCGACGCGGCGGCCGAGGTCGACCGGCTGATCGGGCTCGGCGCCCGGCGCGTCGACGTCGGGCAGACCGGCACGGAGGGCTTCGTGGTGCTCGCCGACCCGGAGGACAACGAGTTCTGCGTGCTCGACGGGCCGCCGAGCTGAGCCTCAGTCCCCCCTGGCGGTGAGCAGCGCGGCGATCCGGGCGAGCCCGGCCCGCACCTCGTCCCGGCTGGGCGCGGTCACCGGCTCCGGCTCCGGCTGCCGCTCGGCGGCCAGCTCCAGCTCCTCGTCGATGACGTCCTCGAAGTCGCCGTAGAGATCGGCCTCGTCGACCCGGGCCGCCTCGTCCTCGGCGGCGATCTGCGCGGCGGCGATCTCGCCGCGGATCTCCTCGGGGGTCAGCGCCGGCAGCAGCGGCTCCACCACCGCCATCAGCTGCTCCTCGGCCACCACCGCCTCGGCCAGGGCGAGCGCGTGCGGGCGCTCGTACGGGCCGCAGACCACCGGCTCCCACTCGTCCTCGTCGCCGAGCGGGCCGAAGGTGATGATCCACGGCAGGCCCAGCATCGGCGAGTCGTCCGGCAGGTCCAGTGTCACGAGTGCGCCCACCGGCCCATCATGGTCGGTGGCGACGCGGACGTGCGCCTCATTCACGCCAACTCCCCCCTCTCCGGCGGTCCCTCTCACCCGTGCGTACCGGCGTCCAGAGCCGCACGGACCAGGGCGATCGCACGCTCCGGCGGGACGCCCAGGCGCAGCGCCTCGGCGGCGTACGCCACGGCGGCCCGGTGCAGGCGGTCGGTGGCGTCGTCGCGCCCGGGAGCCACCACGGTGCCGTGCCGGCCGCGCGTCTCCACCAGCCCGGCGGACTCCAGCTCCCGGTACGCCCGGGCCACGGTGTTCACGGCCAGGCCCAGCTCGGCGGCGAGCTGCCGGACGGCGGGCAGCCGGGTGCCGACCGCCAGCCGGCCGTCACCGATCAGCGCGGCGAGCCGCCCGCGCACCTGCTCGTACGGGGGCACCGGCGAGTCCGGGTCGATGCGGATCCGGGTGCTCATCCCGCCCCTCCCGGCGTACCCGGGTCGGTCTCCTCGTCGACCTCCACGTCCACCTCCCGCGCGGCGCCCCCCTCGGCCAGGTCCACCACCCGGCCGTAGCGGCTGGTGGCGGCCAGCGCGGCGCCGAAGAGCACCATCTGGTTGAGCAGGTAGAGATAGAGCAGCAGCCCCACGGCCGTGGCCACCACGGTGTAGGCCGGGTTCCGCTCGGTACGCACCACGTAGTAGCGCCCGACGGTGTTGAGCAGCGTGATGCCGACGGCGACCGCCAGCACGGCGGGGCGCAGCCGGCGCCGGCTCATCCGCAGCCGGGGCACCGCCACCAGCAGCGCGGTGGCCAGCACCGCGTTGACCAGCACGCTGAGCACCGCGCTGACCGTGGTCAGCCCGACCGACCCGGTGCTGCGCAGCAGGAAGCGCAGCAGCGACTCCAGCGCATCGACGGCGGCCACCGAGACGCCCAGCAGCACGAAGACCGCGACCAGCACCCCCAGGTCGACCAGGCGGCGGACCACGAGATTGCCGGGCTGCTGGTTGAACCCGTACATGAGCCGCTGCGAGGAGCGGATGGCCTCGACCCAGCCGATCCCGGTGAAGACCAGGATGACCAGACCGATCACCCCGACGGTGTTGCTGCTCTGCGCAATCTGCTGCGGGTCGAGGAAGGGCAGGTTCTCGTCCAGGAAGTCGGCCGCCGCCCTGCTGACCTCGCGGTTGTCCTGAAGGATCGTGCCGAAGATCCAGTAGCCGACCAGGGCCAACGCGAACACGGCGAAGAAGCCGTAGTAGGCGATCGCGGCGGCCAGCCGGCCGGCGAGCAGGTCGGCGTAGAGCGTCCCGGCCCGCCACACGTGGTCGAAGACCGACGACCGGTCGCGGGCCGCGTCGATGCGGCGCCCCAGCGCGGCCTCGATCCGACCGATGACGTTCACCTCGCCATCCTCGCCGAATCCCCGGCCCGGTGGAGGCAGGCCGGCCGCGTGCTCAGCTCAGCCGCCGAGGCGGAAGTCGCGGCGGGGCTGCCACCGGGTGGCCCCGCTGTGCGAGAACAGGGTGAACGCCTCCACCTCGAAGAGCGCGGAGAAGTCGGCCAGGTCCTCGTACGCCTTGTCGAGCACCTCGGGCGGCACGTCCTGGGCCACCGTGACGTGCGGGTGGTACGGGAAGCGCGCCTCGCGGTGCAGCTCGGGGGCCGCGTTGATGGCGGCGGCGAGCAGCTCGCACTCGCTGATGCCGGCGGCCACCGCCACGAAGACCACCTGGGTGACCGGCCGGAACGTGCCGGTGCCCCGCAGGTGCAGGGTGAACGGCAGGTGGGTGGCGGCCACCCGGGCCAGGTGCGCCTCGACGGCGGGCAGCGCGCGCACCGGGATCTCGGTGGGCCCGAGCAGGGTGACGTGCGCCGGGACGGCCTGCGGGTCGCCCGCCTCGATCCGCCGGCGGGTGAGCATCCCGCCCCACGGCTCGGGGATGTCGACCGCGATCCCGATCTGGATGGTGTCACCGGCGTCCGGCGACCCGTCCCTGCCATCCACGCTGCGCGCCACCCCTCCGGCCACCGACCGTCTCACCCGTTCCCGCCGTGCCCCGGGCCGCTACTCGAACCGGACCGGCGGGAAGAAGCCGATCCGCTCGTACGCGGTGCGCAGCGTCGCGGCGGCCACGGCGCGGGCCTTCTCCGCGCCCTGCGCGAGCAGCTTGTCGAGCTGTGCCGGGTCGTCCAGGTAGGCGCGGGTGCGCTCCTGGATCGGGGTGACGAACTCCCGGACCACCTCGGCGAGGTCCTTCTTCAGGTCGCCGTAGCCCTTGCCGTCGTAGGCGGCGACGAGGTCGTCGATGCTGCGGCCGGAGAGCGCCGAGTAGATGGTGAGCAGGTTGGAGATGCCCGGCTTGCCCTCGGCGTCGAAGACGATCTCGCGGCCGGTGTCGGTGACCGCCGAGCGGATCTTCTTGGCCGAGCGGGCCGGCTCCTCCAGCAGGTCGATGATGCCGGCCGGCGAGGAGGACGACTTCGACATCTTGGCCGTCGGGTCCTGCAGGTCGGTGATCTTCGCGGTGTCCTTGACGATGTGCGGGGCGGGCACCGTGAAGGTCGGGCCGAACAGCGAGTTGAACCGCTGGGCCAGGTCGCGGGAGAGCTCCAGGTGCTGCCGCTGGTCCTCGCCGACCGGCACCGCGTGGGCCTGGTAGAGCAGGATGTCGGCGGCCTGCAGGATCGGGTAAGTGAACAGGCCGACGCTGGCCCGCTCGCTGCCCTGCTTCTGCGACTTGTCCTTGAACTGGGTCATCCGGCTCGCCTCGCCGAAACCGGTGATGCAGCCGAGCACCCAGGCCAGCTGCGGGTGCTCGGGCACCTGCGACTGGACGAAGAGGGTGCTGCGCTCCGGGTCCAGGCCGACCGCGAAGAGCTGCGCGGCGGCGATCCGGCTGCGCTGCTTGAGCACCTTCGGGTCGTGCCCGGCCGTGATCGCGTGCAGGTCCACCACGCAGTAGAACGCGTCGTGGCTCTCCTGGAGGGCCACCCAGTGTCGTACCGCGCCCAGGTAGTTGCCGAGGTGGAACGAGTCGGCCGTCGGCTGGATGCCGGAGAAGACGCGCGGGCGGGCGGGTACGTCGGACATGACGGCAATTCTGTCAGCAAGCCCCGGCGGCCGTCATGACGGGCCGGCCGGTCGGGTGGGCACGGGCGGGAGCGGCGCGGTGACCTCGCGCCGGGGCTCGGGAAGGCGCGCCGTGGAGACCGCGAGGCGGGACACCCGCCGCCCGTCGAGCGCCACCACCCGCAGCAGCCAGCCGCCGGGCGGGTCGTCCGGGTCGGGTCCGCCGGCCTCGTCCGGGTCGCCGGCCACCGGCACCTCGTCGCCGGCGACCGGCAGCCGGCCGAGGGCGGCCATCACGAAGCCGCCGACCGTCTCGTACGGTCCGGCGGGCAGCGGCACCCCGGTCCGCTCGGCGAAGTCGGCCAGGTTGAGCCGGCCGTCCACCACGGCGGGCAGGCCGGCGTGGGCCGGGTCGGGCGGGGCGTCGTCCTCGTCGTGGATCTCCCCGACCAGTTCCTCGACCAGGTCCTCGCAGGTGACGATGCCGGCCGTGCCGCCGTACTCGTCGACCACCACGGCCAGGTGGTGGCCCTCCCGGCGCATCTCGGTGAGCGCGGCCAGCACCCGCTTGCTGCCGGGGAGCCGCTTCACCTCGCGGGTCAGGTCGGCGACCGTGGCGCGCGGGTCCCGTTCCGGGCGCAGCAGCACGTCCCGCAGGTGGACGAGGCCGACCACGTCGTCGTGGGTGCCGTCGATGACCGGGTAGCGGGTGTGCGGCTCGGCCCGCACCAGCCGCTCGGCCTCGGTCAGGGTGAGCCCGGTGGCGAGGAAGACCACCTCGGTACGCGGCACCATCACCTCGCGGATCAGCCGCGCGCCGGCCACCAGCACCTCGTCGATGATCCGCCGCTCGTCCGGGTCGAGCACCGTGTTGGCCGCGACCAGGTCGCGCAGCTCGGCCTCGCTGATCCGTTCCCGGCCGGCCGTCGGGCTGGCCCCGAGCAGGTCGGTGACCAGGCGGGTGGCGCCGTCGGCGGCCCGCACCACGAGGCGGGCCACGGTCCGGGCCACGGGTCCCGGTTCGCGTCTGGGCCGCCCCGACGAGCGCCGCCGGGGCCCGGGACCACCTCCCTCCCGCATGAGAAGGATGGTAGACAGCAGGCGCCGTACGCCCCGGGCAATGTTCGGATCTGTTCAATCATGAAGGATTGTGGTGGAATGGTGGGCGGCCTCACTCGCAGCCGCGGCACAGCCCGCGGCCGTAGGGTGATCACGGACGGCCGCCGCGCCACGCGGCCAGGCAGAGGAGGACCGACGTGAAACTGCTCGTCACCGGCGGCGCCGGTTACATCGGCAGCGTGGTGACCCGGATGCTGCTGGACCACGGTCACCAGGTGACCGTCCTGGACGACCTGCGCACCGGCCACCGGGCCGCGCTCGCCCCCGAGGCGACCCACGTCGACCTGCCGATCCACGAGGCCGCCCGGGTGCTCACCCCCGACGCCGGCTTCGACGGCGTGCTGCACTTCGCCGCCCTGATCGCCGCCGGCGAGTCGATGGTCCGGCCCGAGCTCTACTGGCACACCAACACCGTCGGCTCCCTCGCCCTGATCGACGCGGTCCGCGCCGCCCGGGTGCCCCGGCTGGTCTTCTCCTCCACCGCCGCCGTCTACGGCAACCCCACCGAGCTGCCCATCCCGGAGACCGCCGTCAAGGCCCCCACCAACACCTACGGGGCGACCAAGCTGGCCGTCGACATGGCGCTCACCTCCGAGGCGATCGCGCACGACCTGGCCGCCGTCTCGCTGCGCTACTTCAACGTGGCCGGCGCGTACCGGCACGACGAGCGGGTCATCGGTGAACGGCACGACCCCGAGACCCACCTCATCCCGCTCGCCCTCGAGGTGGCCGCCGGCCGGCGCGACAAGCTCCAGCTCTTCGGCGACGACTACCCGACCGTCGACGGCACCTGCGTCCGCGACTACATCCACGTCGAGGACCTGGCCCGCGCGCACCTGCTGGCCCTCGACGCCGCCACGGCGGGCCGGCACCGGATCTACAACCTGGGCAACGGCAACGGCTTCACCAACCGGCAGGTGATCGACGTGGTCCGTGAGGTCACCGGGCACCCGGTGCCGGTCGAGGTGGCCCCGCGCCGCGAGGGCGACCCTGCCGAACTGGTCGCCTCCTCCGCGCTGGCCCGCGCGGAGCTGGGCTGGACGCCGGAGAAGCCCACCCTCCAGGACATGGTCGGCGACGCCTGGGAGTTCTACCGCACGCACATCCTGGAGGACCGGTGAGCGCGAGGAGTGAGCCGGTTTTGCGAGCCCCGCAGTCGCGAACGAAGGAGGACCGGTGAGCGGTGACGTCGCGGCCCGCGCCACCGCCGGCTTCCGGCAGCGGTACGGCGGGGAGCCCGCGGGCCGCTGGGCGGCTCCCGGCCGGGTCAACCTGATCGGCGAGCACACCGACTACAACGACGGCTTCGTGCTGCCCTTCGCGCTGCCACTGCGTACCGTCGTCGCCGCGGCGGTCGCCGACGACGGGCGCTGGAGCGTCTGGTCGGAGCTGGACGACAAGCCCGTGGAGTTCGGGCCGGCCGAGGCCGACGAGCCCGGCCGGGTCGACGGCTGGGCCGCCTACGTGGCCGGGGTGGTCTGGGCGCTGCGCGCCGCCGGCCACACCGTCCCCGGCGCCCGGCTGGCCATCGCCTCCGACGTGCCGGTCGGCTCCGGGCTCTCCTCGTCGGCGGCCATCGAGGCGGCGGTGCTCGCCGCCCTGGTCGAGCTGGGCGGCCTGGACCTGCCCGCCGACCGCTGGCCCCGGCTCGCCCAGCGGGCCGAGAACGACTACGTCGGCGCGCCCACCGGCATCATGGACCAGTCCGCGGTGATCCGCGGCCGCTCCGGGCACGCGCTCTTCCTGGACTGCCGCACCGAGGCGGTCGAGCAGATCCCGTTCGACCTGGAGGCCGCCGGGCTGGCCGTGCTGGTGATCGACAGCCGCGCACCGCACCGGCACGCCGACGGCGAGTACGCGGCCCGCCGCAAGTCCTGCGAGCGGGCCGCCAAGGCGCTCGGGGTGGCCGCGCTGCGCGACGTCGCCACCGGCGACCTGGACGCCGCGCTGGCCCGCCTCGACGACGCCGAGACCCGCCGCCGGGTCCGCCACGTGGTCACCGAGGACCAGCGGGTGCTCGACACCGTCGAACTGCTGCGCGCCGGCCGGATCCGCGACATCGGCCCGCTGCTGACCGCCTCCCACGCCTCGATGCGGGACGACTTCGAGATCACCGTGCCGGAGATCGACACCGCGGTCGAGGCGGCGCTGGCCGCCGGGGCGTACGGGGCCCGGATGACCGGCGGCGGGTTCGGCGGCTGCGTGCTCGCCCTGGTCGACGCGGACGCCGCCGACGCCGTGGCGGCCGCCGTGGCCGCCGCGTACGCCGACCGCGGCTTCGCCGCGCCCGGCACGCTCACCGTCCTCCCGGCCGGCGGCGCGACCCGCCTCGACTGAGCCGCCCTCCCCGACAGAAGAAGGGTGGCCGTCCCGCTCGGGACGGCCACCCCTTTTCGATCCGGTGCCGAAGCGGTCAGCCCGCCTCGACGATCATGCCGGCGCCCACGGTCCGGTTCGTGGCCTCGTCGATGATGACGAAACCGCCGGTGGTGCGGTTGCGGCGGTACTCGTCGGCCAGCAGCGGGACGGTGGTGCGCAGCCGCACCCGGCCGATCTCGTTGAGCTTCAGCTCACCGGCCGTCTCGTCGCGGTGCAGCGAGTTGACGTCCAGCCGGTAGTGCAGCCCGCGCACGATCGCCCGGGCCGAGCGGGTCGTGTGCTTGATGGCGTACTTGCCGCCCACCTGGAGCGGGCGGGTCTCGTCCATCCAGCAGATCATCGCCTCGATGTCCTGGGCGACGGTCGGGGCGTTGTTCGGCCGGCAGATCATGTCGCCGCGCGAGATGTCGATCTCGTCGGCCAGCCGGACGGTCACCGACATCGGCGGGAAGGCCTCGTCCACCGGGCCGTCGGCGGTCTCCACCGAGGCGATCCGGCTGGTGAAGCCCGAGGGCAGCACCATCACCTCGTCGCCGGCCTTGAGCACGCCCGAGGCCACCTGGCCCGCGTAGCCCCGGTAGTCGGTGACGGTGGTGGACTGCGGCCGGATCACGTACTGCACCGGGAAGCGGACGTCGACCAGGTTGCGGTCCGACGCGATGTGCACCCGCTCCAGGTGGTGCAGCAGCGACGGGCCCTCGTACCAGGGCATGTTCTCCGAGCGGGTGACGATGTTGTCGCCCTGCAGCGCGGAGATCGGCACCACGGTCAGGTCCGGCACGTCGAGCTTCGCGGCGAACGCGGTGAACTCGTCGGCGATCTGCTCGAACACCTCCTGCGACCAGTCGACCAGGTCCATCTTGTTCACGCAGAGGACCAGGTGCGGCACCCGCAGCAGCGAGCAGAGGAACGCGTGCCGGCGGGACTGCTCGACCAGGCCCTTGCGCGCGTCCACCAGGATCAGCGCCAGGTCGGCCGTGGAGGCGCCGGTGACCATGTTCCGGGTGTACTGGATGTGCCCCGGGGTGTCGGCGATGATGAACTTCCGCCGCGGCGTGGCGAAGTAGCGGTACGCCACGTCGATGGTGATGCCCTGCTCCCGCTCGGCGCGCAGGCCGTCGGTGAGCAGCGCCAGGTTGGTGTACTCGTCGCCCCGGGCCGCGCTGACCGCCTCGACCGCGGCGAGCTGGTCGGTGAAGAGCGACTTCGTGTCGTAGAGCAGCCGGCCGATCAGGGTCGACTTGCCGTCGTCGACGCTGCCGGCGGTGGCGAACCGCAGCAGGTCCATCGGCCGGGCCGACGCGTCGGCCTCGGCCGGCGCAACAGTCTCGACGCTCATCAGAAGTAGCCCTCCCGCTTGCGGTCCTCCATGGCGGCCTCGCTGACCCGGTCGTCACCGCGGGTCGCGCCGCGCTCGGTGATCCGCGTTGCGGCCACCTCCTCGATCACCTTCTCCACCGTGTCGGCGTCCGAACGGACGGCCGCGGTGCAGGAGGCGTCGCCCACGGTCCGGTACCGGACCTGGGCCTTGAACGGCTGCTCACCGGCGCGGCCCCGGAAGAACTCGTTGACCGCGTAGAGCATGCCGTCGCGCTCGATCACCTCGCGCTGGTGCGCGTAGTAGATCGACGGCAGCGGGATCCGCTCCCGGGCGATGTAGTGCCAGACGTCCAGCTCGGTCCAGTTGGAGAGCGGGAACACCCGGATCGACTCGCCCGGGTGGTGCCGGCCGTTGTAGAGCGACCACAGCTCGGGGCGCTGGTTCTTCGGGTCCCACTGGCCGAACTCGTCGCGGAAGCTGAACACCCGCTCCTTGGCCCGGGCCTTCTCCTCGTCCCGGCGGGCGCCGCCGAACAGCGCGTCGAAGCGGTGCTTCTCCACCGCGTCGAGCAGCACCGGCGTCTGGATCCGGTTGCGCATGCCGTCGGCCGACTCGCGCACGAGCCCCTTCGCCAGGGCCTCCGGCACGCTGGCCACGATGAGCTGGAGCCCCAACTCGGCGACGCGCTGGTCCCGGTATTCGAGAACCTCGGGGAAGTTGTGCCCGGTGTCGACGTGCATCACCGGGAAGGGAATGTTGGCCGGGGCGAACGCCTTCTGGGCCAACCGGAGCATCACGATCGAGTCCTTGCCGCCGGAGAAGAGCAGCACGGGCCGCTCCATCTCGGCGACGACCTCGCGCATCACGAAGATGCTCTCCGCCTCGAGGGCGTCCAGGTGGGACACCTGGTACGCGGCGGGGGCCGTCATGACACGAACTCGATTCGCTCGGATCCGCACATCGGGATTCCAGACCTTTCCGGTCGGACTCGTGAAGAAGAACGCTCAGGCTACCCGGAATGCCGCTGCAGCGCTGCAAGCAACCGGCTGGCGAGATCCTTGCGGCAGACCAGCAGGTCCGGCAGGCGCGGGTCGGCCTCGTTGTATTTCAGCGCAGATCCGTCGATCCGGGAAGCGTGCAGTCCGGTGGCCGTCGCCACAGCGACCGGAGCGGCCGAGTCCCACTCGTACTGACCGCCCGCGTGGATGTACGCGTCGACCTCACCGGTGACCACAGCGGCGATCTTCGCGCCCGCCGAGCCCATCGGAACCAGATGCGCGCCGATGTCCTCTGCCAGATCGGACAGGAAAACCGGCGGACGGCTACGGCTGGCCGCCAACCGGATGGTCCTGCCGCCGCCCGCCGTGGCGGCCTCCAGGGTCATCGGCGGGTACGCCGGCGGGTAGTCCGTGCCCAGCACCCGGTGCTGCGCCGGCAGCCCCACCGCGCCCGCCACGAGCCCGTGCGGCGTGGGCGCGCTGCGCGACCAGAGCGCCACGTGCACCGCCCAGTCCGAGCGGCCCTCCTCGGCGAACTCCCGGGTGCCGTCCAGCGGGTCGATGATCCACACACGGTCCGCGTTCAGCCGGGACACCGCGTCGCCGCTCACCTCGGCCGTCCAGGCCAGCCGGGAACCCTCGTCCTCCTCGGAGAGCACCGCGTCCGCCGGCCGCCACTTCGCCAGCTCGGTGCGGATCAGGTCGTGCGAGACCTTGTCCCCGGCCGACTTCAGCGCCCCCGCGTCGGCGAAGCCCAGCTCCGCGCGCAGGCCCATCAGCGCCTGCCCGGCCCGCGCCGCCAACCACCGGGCGAACGCGCCGTCGATCATCGGAGGACTGCCCATGCTGTTCCCGCTCCCGTCGCCCGGCTTCGCACGCCAGAAAGGCGCAGACTACCGGGCCGGACGCGACCGACCCGGCACGCCCCGCCCGGCGCCTCAGGCGCCGTGGTAGAGGTTCTGCGTCGGCTCCACACCCTTGGTGACCACCGACTCCACGACGTCCGCCGCCCGGTCCACCAGGAACTCCAGCTCCTTGCGCTCCGCCGAGGAGAAGTCCGACAGCACGTAGTCCGCCGGATCCTGCCGCCCCGGCGGCCGGCCGATCCCGAACCGCACCCGCACGTAGTCCTTGGTGCCCAGCGACTTCGACATCGAGCGCAGGCCGTTGTGGCCGCCCTCGCCGCCGCCGATCTTCACCCGCAGCTGGCCGTAGGGGATGTCCAGCTCGTCGTGGACCGCGATCACCCGCTCCGGCGGGATCTTGTGGAACTGCGCCAGCCCGGCCACCGGGCCGCCGGAGAGGTTCATGTAGGTCAGCGGCTTCACCAGCACCAGCTTCGGGCCGCCGAAACCCAGCCGCCCCTCGGCCACCTCGGCCACCGCCCGCTTGTGCCGGCCGAACCTACCGCCCACCCGCCCGGCCAGCAGCTCGGCCACCATGAAGCCGACGTTGTGCCGGTTGCCCGCGTACTCCCGACCGGGGTTGCCCAGGCCGACCACCAGCCACGGCCCCGCCTCGTCCGTCACGCCACGTCCCTTCCGCTCTCCCCCACGACCCGCCTCCGATACGCGGACAGGCGCCCCCGGGAACCGGGGACGCCTGTCGCACAGCCTGCGGGCCGATCAGGCCTCGGTCTTCGGCTCCTCGGCAGCCGGCTCGCCCTCGGCCGGAGTGCCCTCCGGGCCCTCGGCGGTCTCCTCGCCGACCTCGGCCTCGGCCTCCTCCTCGGCGACCTCGATCTCGGGGAGGGTGGCCTCGAGCTGCTCGGCGGTCGGGGCGGCGGTCACCGAGGCGACCGGCATCTCCGAGTCGGCGGCCAGCTCGACACCGGCCGGCAGCTCGACGTCGGCGGCGGTGATCTGGGTGCCGGCCTCGGCGCCCTCGATCGACGCCTCCAGGTGGTCCGGCACCTTGGTGGCGTCGGCGGTCACCGAGAGGGTGTCGTGGTCGTGCACGATCAGGGTGTCCTTCGCGGCCTCACCGGTCAGCTGGACCGGGACCTCGACGGTGACCTTCTCGCCGCGGCGGACCAGCAGCAGGTCCACGTGCTCGAAGGTGTCCTTGATCGGGTCACGCTGGATCGCCTTCGGCAGCGCCAGCACCTGGGTGCCGTCGCTCACCTCGATAGCGAAGAGCTGGTTCGCGCCGCCCTTGCGGATCGCGGCGGCGAACTCACGCGCCGGAAGCGCGATGTGCTTGGGCTTCTCGCCGTGGCCGTAAAGCACGGCGGGCACCTTGCCGGCCCGGCGGGTACGACGGGCACCACCCTTGCCGAACTCGGTACGGGGCTCGGCGCTGATCTTTACCTCGGACACGGGGAAACTCCTGATGCTTCGCGCGGCGGCTTGTCGTCTGGCGGTGCTGGGCGAGGGGCTCGCTGGGGCTCAAGGTCATGAACGACCGCCCGGAGCACCGCGTCGATGACGGCGCCTCCGTGCGGTGCTTTTCAGCAGCCCGCCGGGCACCCTCGCCGTGGCAACCGCACCAGTCTACCCGAGCGATTTCCGAGCCATCCGGCAGTCCCCGCATCATCGCCGGCCACACCTCACCGGCCGACTTTTCCCGCCGGTGGCGGCCGTCCGGAACGGCCGCCACCGGCGGGCGCCGGAACTAGCTCAGGCCACCGAAGAGGGTGGTCACCGAGCCGTCGTCGAAGACCTCCCGGATCGCCCGGGCCAGCAGCGGGGCGATCGACAGCACGGTCAGCTTGTCGAGCTGCTTCTCCGGCGGCAGCGGCAGCGTGTTGGTCACCACGACCTCGCTGATCGGGCTGTTCTTCAGCCGCTCGGTCGCCGGGTCGGACAGCAGCGCGTGGGTGGAGGCCACCACGATCTCCGCCGCGCCCGACTCCTTCAGGATGTCGGCGGCCTTGGTAATCGTGCCACCGGTGTCGATCATGTCGTCGACGATCAGGCAGACCCGGCCCTCGACCTCGCCGACCACCCGGTTCGCCACCACCTGGTTCGGCTTCAGCGGATCCCGCGTCTTGTGGATGAAGGCCAGCGGGCAGCCACCCAGCCGGTCCGTCCACCGCTCGGCCACCCGCACCCGGCCCGAGTCCGGCGCCACCACCGTCATGGGCCGACCCGCGTACTTGTGCTCCACGTACTCGGCCAGCACGTCCATGGCGAACAGGTGGTCCACCGGGCCGTCGAAGAAGCCCTGGATCTGCGCGGTGTGCAGGTCCACGGTCAGGATCCGGTTCGCGCCCGCCGTCTTCAGCAGGTCGGCCACCAGCCGGGCCGAGATCGGCTCCCGGCCGCGGTGCTTCTTGTCCTGACGGGAGTAGGGATAGAACGGCAGGACCACGGTGATCCGCTTGGCCGAACCACGCTTCAGCGCGTCGACCATGATCAGGGTCTCCATGACCCAGGTGTTGACCCCGTGCGTCACGGACTGCACCACGAAGGCGTCCGAACCGCGTACCGAGTCCTTGAAACGTACGAAGATCTCACCGTTGGCGAAATCGTACGAGTCGGAGGGGGTCGGCGCGACGCCGAGCACCTCACCGATCTCCTTGGCCAGCTCCGGAAAACCCCGTCCGGAGAAGAGCATCAGGCTCTTGCGGTTTTCGGCGACGATGCTGCCCATGGGCCCGTCTGCTCCCGTATGTCGGTGGTTCCCGGCGGCGGTGAGCCGGGGACTATTCGGTTGCAGTATCCCCCGCGTTCACCGGTCCTCCCACGGTCTCCGGCCCCCCGTGGATTCAGTCACCTTCGCTTGCGGCTCCGGTGGAGTCCGACGCACCCTCGCGGGCCCGCTGCGCCGCCTCGGCAGCCGCCGTGCCGGACCGCTTGCGCAGCACCCAGCCCTCGACGTTGCGCTGCTGACCCCGGGCCACCGCCATGGCGCCCGGCGGCACATCCGCGATGATCACCGAGCCGGCCGCCGTGTACGCCCCGTCGCCCACCCGCACCGGCGCCACGAACATGTTGTCCGCCCCGGTACGCGCGTGACTGCCGATCGTGGTGTGGTGCTTGCGCACACCGTCGTAGTTGACGAACACCGTCGCCGCGCCGATGTTGCTGTGCTCGCCGATCGTCGCGTCCCCCACGTACGACAGGTGCGGCACCTTCGAGCCCTCACCGATCGCGGCCTTCTTCGTCTCCACGAACGTGCCGACCTTCGCCTTGCGGCCCAGCCGCGACTCCGGCCGCAGGTACGCGTACGGCCCGACGCTCGCCTCCGGGCCCACCTCGGCGCCCACCGCGTGGCTGCGCACCACGCTCGCGCCCGCGCCGACCGTGGTGTCCACCAGCGTCGTGTCCGGACCGACCAGCGCACCCGCGCCGACCACCGTCGCGCCCTGGAGCTGGGTGTTCTGGTCGATCACCGCGTCCCGCTCGACGGTCACCGTCACGTCGATCCAGGTGGTGTGCGGGTCAAGGATGCTCACCCCGGTCCGCATCCAGCCCTCGTTCACCCGGTCCCGCAGCAGCCGCCGCAGCGCGGCCAGCTCGACCCGGTCGTTGCAGCCCAGCGTCTCCACGTGGTCGGCGGCGCAGTGCACCGCCACCGGCTCCCCCGCGTCCCGGAGCAGGCCGAAGACGTCGGTCAGGTACTCCTCGCCCTGGTCGTTGTCGGTGGAGAGCTTGCCCAGCGCGTCCCGCAGCCGCGCCACGTCGAACGCGTAGATGCCCGCGTTGATCTCCCGCAGCGCGCGCTGCTCCGGCGTGGCGTCACGCTCCTCGACGATCTGCGCCAGCCGCCCCTGCGCGTCCCGCACGATCCGGCCCAGGCCGGTCGGGTCGGGCACCTCGGCGGCCAGCACGGTCGCCGCCGCGCCGGCGCCCTCGTGCGCCTCGACCAGGGCCGCCACGGTCTCCGCCCGCAGCAGCGGCACGTCCCCGTTGATCACCACGACCGTGCCGGCCGCCTCCGGGACCGCGTCCAGCGCGATCCGGACCGCGTGGCCCGTGCCGAGCTGTTGCGCCTGGAGCACCGGGGTGGCCCCCGGGGCGATCTCGGCCAGGTGCGCGCCCACCTGGTCGGCGCCGTGGCCGACCACGACCACCGTGCGGTCCGCGCCCAGCGGCGCGGCCGCGGCCAGCACGTGACCGAGCAGGGTACGACCGAGCAGCGGGTGCAGCACCTTGGGCAGGGCCGACTTCATCCGCTTGCCCTCACCGGCGGCGAGCACGACAACGGTGCGGAGGTGGGGCTGGGGCACGACGTGGCTCCCGTCGGGACGGCGACAGTCTCGCGGCCATGCTAACCACGCGAGCGGACGCAAACAGCAGAAGCTCCCGGGAGAGGATTCGAACCCCTATAATCAGGACCAAAACCTGACGTCCTGCCATTAGACGACCCGGGAAGGTCGAAAACGGGCAAACGGCAGCCCGTCCGGCGGCTGCCCTACACCTTACCGGTCGCCAGGTGGATCCTCATCGGTCATTCCCTTCATGATCCCTTCGATCCTCCAGTAGACCCGGCTCGCCCCGACGACGTGGATCGTCAGGCAGCCGCGGTAGTCGTCGCCGACGTTCTTGCGGGTGGTGAGCGGCCGGTGCCGCTTCAGCGAGGTGCGCTGGAACCGGTCGGGTGGCACCTCGACCAGCGCCGCCCACCAGCGGACCGCCGCCACCGCGTCAGCGGTCTCGTGGATGCTCACCCGGTAACGCCGGTCGGCCGGCGGCACGCCGAGCGCGTCGAGGAAACGCAGGAAGAGCGTCACCAGCATCGGATCGCTGTTCACGAACTTGATCCGACAGTCGTGCGGACGCCACGGCTTGGCCTTGCCGCCCTCGCACCAGTAGATCGCCGCGCCGATCAGCACGAGTTCGCGGTAGCGCAGGTGACGCACCCAACGGGCGGCCGCCGCGACGGTCTCGGCCCGGGCCGCGTCGCGAGCGGCCCGGTGCCCGCTCCACTGGTCGTCCGCGCGGGCCCGCTGACCCGCCCGGCGTCGCCTCAGCACCAGCTCCGGGTCGAGCGGCAGGTGCCGGGTCCAGAGGTAAGCGGTCGACTTCGACACCCGCAGCCGCGACGCGATCTCGCCGACCGGGCAACCCTCCCGCCGCAGGATGAGAGCCTTCGCGTACAGCTCCGGCTTGCGTCCACGGTAGGGAGGGAGGCCGGTGGCGGGAGGCTCACGGTCGGTCACGTCGGCAGGTTAGGACGGACGTACGACAGGTCGTCCATTGACGGATCGACGTGTCCGCTGCGATCTAGCACGCTCCTGGTTACGGTGACGTAGGCGTAGCCCGTACCACTGGGAGGTGCCATGTCGACCACCCTGACGGGCCCGGACAGCGGGCCGAAGCCGCTGACCCAGGGCCACCAGTCCCCCGGCATCCTGATCGCACTCTGGGCCTTCGTGGTCGTTCCGTTCCTCGCCCTGCTGGCCGCCGTGCCGGTGGCCTGGGGTGGCTGGTTGGGCTGGACCGACCTGCTGGTGGCCGGCTTCTGGTACGTGCTGTCCGGCCTCGGCATCACCGTCGGCTACCACCGTTACTTCACCCACGGCTCGTTCAAGGCGAAACCCTGGCTGCGGGCCGTCCTGGCGGTGGCGGGTTCGTTCGCCGTGCAGGGCGAGATCATCCAGTGGGTGGCCGATCACCGGCGGCACCACGCCTTCTCGGACCAGGAGGGCGACCCGCACTCGCCGTGGCGGTTCGGGGAGAGCATCGGTGGGCTGACCAAGGGGCTGTTCCACGCGCACGTCGGCTGGCTGTTCAACCGGGAGCTGTCGAACCGGCAGCGGTTCGCCCCGGACCTGCTGGCCGATCCGATCACCCGCCGCGTCGACCGGCTCTTCCCCGTGCTGGTGGTGGTCTCGGTGCTCGGGCCGGCGGCGATGGGCGGGTTGCTCACCGGGTCGTGGCAGGGCGCGCTGACCGCGTTCTTCTGGGGCGGGCTGGTCCGGATCGCGCTGCTGCACCACGTCACCTGGTCGATCAACTCGGTCTGCCACGTCTACGGCGAGCGTCCGTTCGCGGTGCGGCAGGGTGATCGGGCGTCGAACTTCTGGCCGTTGGCGTTGCTGTCGTTCGGGGAGAGCTGGCACAACCTGCACCACGCCGAGCCGACCAGCGCGCGGCACGGGGTGCTGCGCGGGCAGGTCGATCCGTCGGCGCGGGTGATCTGGCTGCTGGAGAAGGCGGGCGCGGCCTGGTCGGTGCGGTGGCCGAAACCGGAGCGGATCTCGGCGAAGCTGGTGGAGCCGGCGCAGGTGCGCGGCGGGCCGGCGCGGTAACCGGTCGATGGGCGCGGGGCGGGTTTGGCAGGATGGGCCGGGTGACCGACGTTCCCGGCAGCGACGCCAGCCCCGCCCGCAGGCGGGCCGTCCCGGCGGCGAAGCCTTCCCGGGTACGGATGTCCGCGACCCAGCGACGCGAGCAGTTGATCTCGATCGCCCGGCAGATCTTCGCCGAGCGCGGGTTCGACGCCACGTCGATCGAGGAGGTGGCGGCTCGGGCGAAGGTCTCCAAGCCGGTGGTCTACGAGCACTTCGGCGGCAAGGAGGGTCTCTACGCCGTGGTGGTGGACCGGGAGGTCCGCTCGCTGCTGGACCGGATCACCACGGCGTTGACGGCGGGGCATCCGCGGGAGCTGCTGGAGCAGGCGGCGTTGACCCTGCTGACCTACATCGAGGAGGAGACCAGCGGGTTCCGGGTGCTGGTCCGGGAGTCGCCGCTGATGTCGGCGACGGGCAACTTCAGCAGCGTGATGAACGACGTGGCGCACCAGGTGGAGCACATCCTGGGTGCGGAGTTCTCCAGCCGGGGCTACGACCCGAAGCTGGCGGAGCTGTACTCGCAGGCGCTGGTGGGCATGGTGGCGTTGACCGGGCGCTGGTGGTTGGAGGTGCGCAAGCCGCGGAAGGAGACGGTGGCGGCGCATCTCGTGAACCTGGCCTGGAACGGCCTGTCGCACCTGGAGGCGAAGCCGGGTCTGATCACGGTCCGCAAGCGGGGCTGAGCCGGGCTCAGCGGTGAGCCTCCGCGATGGGGTGTTCGCGGCGGCGCCGTTCGTCCGCGGCGTGCTCGTCGGTGCCGACCTTGTCGTAGAGGCCGGTGGCGAGCAGGACCAGCCCGAACACCAGCGAGATGAGAACGGTCGCCATCGAGAAGTTGAGGAAGTTCGCCGAGGTCTGGAGCACGGCCATCATGAGGATGCCGGTGACCAGGAAGACCACCCCGGCGGTCAGGTTCATGTAGTGGCCGAGGTTGCCGCGGCGGGACGCGCCGATGATGAGGAAGGCGCCGAAGACCACGGAGACCAGCGCGAACGCCAGGTTGGTGCGGAGGCCGAGGGCCGTGGTGTTCTCCCGGCTGAAGAGCCCGTCGCCCCAGGTCTCGAAGACCCCGTAGACGCCGAAGACCAGGATGTAGAGGCCGATGAGCCCGGACAGCACCCGGTAGAGCGGCCGGGCGGGGTGGTTCACCGGGATGTGCGCCATGGGAGCCTCCGGTCTGGTGACTGATTTGGCGCAATTGTCCCCCGCGCGGCCCGCTCCCGTCCCCGGAAAACGCCGAAGGCCCGGCGGATGCCGGGCCTTCGGGTATGGCTGGGGTCAGAGGACCAGCCGGGCCTTCTGCCAGGCCTCGTGCTCGTCGTCGGTGCCGACCTTGCCGTACATGCCGGCCATCAGGAGCACCAGGGAGAGGGTGAGCACCACGATGTCGGTCAGGATCGAGAAGTTGAAGATGTTGGCGTCGGTGTGGAGGAACGCCAGCTCGGCCAGGCCGAGGACCATCAGGACGTAGGCGAGCCACTGGTTGATCGCCACATCGAGGTTGCGGCCGATCACGGTGCCGAGCAGGATCGCGGCCCCGAGCAGGATCGCGAGCATCGAGAAGCCGAGGTTGGTGCCCTGGCCGAGGACCTTGGTGTCGTCCTGGGCGAGGACGTCGTTGCCGGCGCTGGCGATGATGCCGAGCACGCCGAACACGACGAAGTACAGACCAACGAGCCCGCCGATCGCCCGGTAGACAGGCCGCGCGGGGTGGTTGACGGGGGTGTGGGCCATCTCTGCGTCTCCAAGACCGAACGGGAAAGGGGTCGCCTGCGATTGTCCCGTACGCCCGTCAGTGACGCCGCACACCCCCCACCCGGTCGGGCTCAGCCGGCCGGCAGCTCCTCGGCGAGGGCCAGCCAGGTCTCCTCGGTGCGGTCCCGCTCGGCGCGGACCTCCTTGAGCTGGGCGTCCAGCTCGGCGACCCGGGCGTAGTCGGTGGCGTTCGCGGCGAGCTGCTCGTGCAGCGTCGCCTCCTTCTGCTCCAGCTTGGCGATCTGCCGCTCCAGCCGGCTGAGTTCCTTCTTCGCGGTGCGTACCTCGGCGGCGGACAGGCCCTCGCGGGCCGGGGCGGCCGCGGCCGGGGTGAGGTCGGCGGGCGCCGGGCCGCCGCCCGCCGCGGCGCGGGCCAGGTACTCGTCGACCCCGCCGGGAAGGTGCACCAGCCGGCCGTCGCCGAACATCCCGTACGCGACGTCGGTGACCCGCTCGATCAGGTAGCGGTCGTGGCTGGCCACCACGATGGTGCCGGGCCAGGAGTCGAGCAGGTCCTCCAGCGCGGCGAGGGTGTCGGTGTCCAGGTCGTTGGTGGGCTCGTCGAGGAGGAGCACGTTGGGCTCGCCGGCGAGCAGCCGCAGCATCTGGAGCCGGCGGCGCTCGCCGCCGGAGAGGTCGCTGACCGGGGTCCAGAGCCGCCGGTCGTCGAAGCCGAAGACCTCGGCAAGCTGGGCAGCGCTGATCTCCCGGTCGCCGAGTTGCACCCGCCGGGCCACCTCCTCGACGGCTTCGAGGACGCGCAGGTGGCCGGGGAGTTCGGCGAGTTCCTGGGAGAGGAACGCGGGGCGTACGGTCTGCCCGGCGGCGAACCGGCCGCCGTCGGGGCGGGTCACCCCGGCGAGCATCCGCAGCAGGGTGGTCTTGCCGGCGCCGTTGCGGCCCAGGATGGCGACCCGGTCGCCGGGGCCGACCTGCCAGGTGGTGTCGTGCAGGATCTCCTTCGGGCCGGCGTGCAGGGTGACCTGGTCGAGGTCGTACACCTGCTTGCCGAGCCGGGCGGTGGCGAGCCGTTGCAGCGACATGGTGTCGCGGGGCTCCGGCACGTCGGCGATCAGCGCGTTGGCGGCGTCGATCCGGAACTTCGGCTTGGAGGTCCGGGCGGGCGGGCCCCGGCGCAGCCAGGCGATCTCCTTGCGGAGCAGGTTCTGCCGGCGGGCCTCGGTGGCGGCGGCGACCCGCTGCCGCTCGACCCGGGCCAGGGTCCAGGCGGCGAAGCCGCCCTCGTAGGCCCGGACGGTCTGGTCGGCGACCTCCCAGGTGGTGGTGCAGACGGCGTCGAGGAACCAGCGGTCGTGGGTGACCACGACGAGGGCGCCCTTGCGGGTGACGAGGTGCCGGGCCAGCCAGTCGACGCCGCCGACGTCGAGGTGGTTGGTGGGCTCGTCGAGGATGAGCAGGTCGGCCTCGCGGACCAGCAGGGCGGCGAGCGCGACGCGGCGGCGTTCGCCACCGGACATCGTCCCGACCGCCGCGTCGAGGCCGAGGTGGGGCATGCCGAGGCCGTCGAGGATGGCCCGGACGCCGGCGTCGCCGGCCCACTCGTGCTCGGCGCCCATGCTCTCGCCGAGCCAGGCGGTGCCGAGCACCACGTCCCGGACGGTGGCCTCGGGGGCCAGGGTCAAGGTCTGCGGCAGCCAGGAGACCCGCAGGTCGCGGCGGTGGGTGACCCGGCCGTCGTCGGGCTCCTCCTGCTTGGTGAGCAGGCGCAGCAGGGTGGACTTGCCGGCGCCGTTGAGGCCGACGACCCCGACCCGGTCGGCGTCGTCGAGGCCGAGCGAGACGTCGGTGAGCAGTGGCCCGGCGGCGCCGTACCCCTTGGACACCCGGTCCAGGTTGACGATGTTGGCCACGGACCCACCTTTCATGATCAAAGGCGCCCCGGTGCCCGGGACGCCCACCTCAAGGGTACGCGGACCGGGCCGGCGGGGCCGGCGGGGCTCAGACGATGCGGGCGCCGGCGACCGGGCCGTGCGCGACCCGGGCCTCCCGGCAGACGCCGGCTGCCGTGAGGTCGGCGGCGATCCGCCCGGCGTGTGCCTCGTCGGTGGCGAGGAAGACGCAGGTCGGGCCGGAGCCGGAGACGAGGCCGGCGAGCGCCCCGGCCGCCTCACCCGCCTTGAGCGTCTCGGCCAGCGACGGGCGCATGGTCAGCGCGGCGGCCTGGAGGTCGTTGCCGAGGGCGGCGGCGAGCACCCGCGGGTCGCGCTGGCGCAGCGCGCCGAGCAGCCCGTCGGTGCTGCCCAGCGGCTCCCCCGCGGTGCCGGCGTCGCGGAGCCGGTCCAGCTCCCGGTAGGCGGCCGGGGTGGAGAGGCCACCGTCGGCGACGGCCACCACCCAGTGCCAGGAGGTGGGGCGGGCCAGCACCGGGCTGACCGCCTCGCCCCGCCCGGTGCCGAGCGCGGTGCCGCCGTGGATCAGGAACGGCACGTCGGAGCCGAGGTCGGCGGCGATCCCGGCCAGTTCGTCGCGGGACAGCCCGGTGCCCCAGAGCGCGTCGCAGGCGACCAGCGCGGCGGCCGCGTCGGCGCTGCCGCCGGCCAGCCCGCCGGCGAGCGGGATCTGCTTGCGCAGGTGCAGCCGGGCGTGCGGCAGGACGCCCGCGTAGCCGGCGAGGGCGTGGGCGGCCCGGATCACCAGGTTGGTGTCGTCCAGGGCCAGCTCGCCGGCGCCCTCGCCCTCCATGGTGAGGGTCAGCGTGTCGCCCCGGCGGGCGGTCAGCTCGTCGTAGATGGAGATCGCGTGGTAGACGGTGTTCAGCTCGTGGTAGCCGTCCCGGCGCAGCGGCCCCACCCCGAGGTGCAGGTTGACCTTGGCCGGCACCCGCACCTTCACCGGGCCGCTGGCCCCGCGCCGCTGCCCGTCCTCGTCGTCCGGTCGCCAGGCCTCGGTCACGGGGCGATGTCCCGAGGGCGCAGGCGGATGTCGAACGGCTTCTGCACGGTCAGCTCCTCGGCGGGGTCGGGCAACGGCGCCAGCCTAACGGGCGGCGGCCGGAGCGGTCGGGGCCGACGCGGCGATGGCGGCGAACTGCTCCACGGTGAGTGACTCGCCGCGGGCGCCGGGGTCGACGCCGGCGGCGGTGAGCGCCGCGGCGGCCCGGTCGGCGCCGCCGGCCCAGCCCGCGAGGGCGGCGCGCAGGGTCTTGCGGCGCTGCGCGAACGCCGCGTCGACCACGGCGAAGACGGCCTCCCGGGGTACGTCGGCGCGGGGCGGCTCGCGCCGGGTGAAGGCGACCAGCCCGGAGTCGACGTTCGGCACCGGCCAGAAGACGTTCGGCGGGACCTTGCCGGCGGCCCGGGACCGGGCGTACCAGGCGAGCTTGACCGACGGGATGCCGTACACCTTGGAGCCGGGACCGGCGACGAGCCGGTCGGCGACCTCCTTCTGCACCATCACGAGGCCGTGCCGCAGGGTGGGCAGCTCGGCGAGCAGGTGCAGCACCACGGGCACGGCCACGTTGTACGGCAGGTTCGCCACCAGCGCGGTCGGCGCCGGGTCGGCCAGCTCGGCTGCGGTGACCCGCAGCGCGTCGCCGGGGTGCACGGTGAGCCGGGCGGCGTCCGGGCCGGCGAAGCGGGCGGCGGTCTCCGGCAGCGCGGCGGCCAGGGTGGGGTCGAGTTCCACGGCGTGCACGTGCGCGGCCACCGGGAGCAGGGCCAGGGTGAGCGAGCCGAGCCCGGGGCCGACCTCCAGCGCCACGTCGTCCGGGGCGAGCCCGGCGGTGGTGACGATCCGGCGGACGGTGTTGGGGTCGTGCACGAAGTTCTGGCCGAGCTTCTTCGTCGGCGACACGCCGAGCCGCGCGGCGAGTTCCCGGATCTCCGCCGGGCCGAGGAGACCGGTCACGCCGGGCATCCTTTCACCACGGCCCGAACGCGCGCTCGCCGGTCGCGGAGATCGCCGCGCAGAGCTCGTCGAGGTCGGTCCCGGTGGTGTCGGCCAGGAACCGGACGGTCAGCGGGATCAGGTACGAGGCGTTGGGCCGCCCCCGGTGCGGCATCGGGGTGAGGTAGGGCGCGTCGGTCTCCACCAGCAGCTGCCCGGGCGGGGTGACCGCGGCGGCCTCGCGCAGCGCCGTGGCGCTGCCGAAGGTGACCGTGCCGGCGAAGCTGAGCAGGTAGCCACGGCGGACGCACTCGCGGGCGAAGTCGGCGTCGCCGGAGAAGCAGTGCAGCACCACGGTGTCCGGCGCGCCCTCGTCGTCGAGGATCCGCAGCACGTCGGCGTGCGCGTCCCGGTCGTGGATGACCAGCGCCTTGCCGTACCGCTTGGCGATGGCGATGTGCGCCCGGAAGCTCTCCTCCTGCGCGGCCCGCCCCTCGTCGCCGGTGCGGAAGAAGTCCATCCCGGTCTCGCCGATGCCGCGGACGCGGCTCCGGCCGGCGAGGGCCTCGATCTCGCGCAGCGCCTCGTCCAGGTCGGCCAGGCGGGGCGCCTCGTTCGGGTGCAGCGCCACGGTGGCCAGCACCGCGCCGTAGCGCTCGGCGACGTCGGCGCTCCACCGGGACGACTCGACGTCCACGCCCACCTGCACCAGCCGGTCCACGCCGACGCCGGCGGCCACCGCGATCGCCGCCGCCACCGGGTCGTCGGCCGGACCGCCGGGCACGCCGGCCTCGCTGACGGTGATGTCCAGGTGGGTGTGGCTGTCCAGCACGGGAACCGCCAGCGCCTCCGGGGCGGGCGGGAACTCGCCGGCCCGGCGGGCGGCGCGCTGCTTGCGGGTTTCGGTCTGCTCGCTCATCGCGGCCAGCATCACACACCGCCACCGGCCGGCGTTTCCGGACCGCCACCGACTGTTCACGTGCGCAACATCTGTCGCGCCTACGGTCCGGGGCGTGACCGTCACTCCCCAGGCCAGCGGGGCCGCCTCCGAGCGGACCGGGCTGCGCGTGACGTACGACGGCCGCGTCCACCCGGCGGAGGAGATCGCCCGGGGCGCGGCGTACGAGCTGTTCAGCGCCGAGGAGGCGCCCGGTTTCGAGTGGGCGCCCCGGCCCGGGGTGGCCTACCCGTGGCGGAGGTTCGTGCACGTCACCGAGGTGAGTGCCGTGCACGGTGCGGCCGAGCCGACCGAGGACCTCGACCCGCCGCTGCTGATGCCGCTGCACCGCGAGCACGGCTGGGCGTACCTGCACCAGCTCAGCCAGCAGCCGGGGGCGGCCGGCGACCCGACCCTCGCGGCGGTGCGAGGCTCGGCGCTGATCCGGCCGGGCACCCGGATGGTGAAGGTGCTCTCCGCCCGCCAGCTCGCCGGCTACGTGCGGGGCTGGCTGCCGCACGGCTTCTGCCACCGGGAGCACGACGTGGCGCACCTGCGCACCCCGGCGGGGATGGCGGTGCTGCGCGGCGACTCCGAGGGCGGTGACGTGGCGTACGCGCTGCGCTGGCGCGCCACCGACCCGGCCGACTACGACGTGCCGGTCGGCCCGGCGCACCAGGGGCTGACCGCGCTGCCGCCGCGGGACCGGCTCGGGCCGCCGGTGCTGGGCACCGGCTTCGTGCCGAGCAACGCCCAGCTGATCCCGGAGTTCGTGACCCGCGACTTCGCCGACCTGCCGATGCCGGCGAACGCCGCCCTGCTCGCCTACCCGGCGGAGGGTGTGGAGGTGGTGCTCTACACCTACCAGGCCGAGCAGCGGGGCTGGCTGCGCATGGTCGGCCCGCAGTGGCGGCACCTGCTGGCCGCGGTGCCCGGCCTCTCCCCCGACCAGGAGTACGTGCCGACCGGCGACGCGCCCCGCTCGACCCAGCTCGTCGGCGCCTACGGCGGCGCCGAGTACGAGGCGGTGGCCGACCTGCCAGGCGGGTTCCGGGTGCTGGCCATGACCCGGGCGGCCCGGTACCCGGTCGACTCGGCGGCGCGCCGGCTCCGCTACGCGGCCTGGCGCGGGGTGCCCTGCCTGGTGCTCTGGGAGGAAGCGGGCTGGCTGCGGCTGCGGCTGTGCCGGCCGGATCCGGACGCGGTGACCACGACCGGGGCGCAGTGCCACGAGCGGGGCGTCTACGAGACCTGGGCGCCGGGCGCCGAACTCACCGACGACCGGGTGGTGGACCTGCCCTACCGGACGGCATAACCCGGACCGGGTCGGGAAAGCGCGGGCGTCCTAGACGCACGCAAGGGGAGAGCCCGACATGCCTTTCGTCACCGTCGGTACGGAGAATTCCGCACCCATCGACCTCTACTACGAGGATCACGGCTCCGGCCAGCCGATCGTCCTGATCCACGGCTTCCCGTTCAACGGGGCGACCTGGGAGAAGATGTCCGGCCCGCTGCTCGCGGCCGGCTACCGCGTGATCACGTACGACCGGCGCGGATTCGGCAACTCCGCCCAACCGGCGTTCGGCTACGACTACAACACCTTCGCGGCCGACCTCGACGTGCTGATGACCGAGCTGGACCTGCGCAACGCGATCCTGATCGGGCACTCGATGGGCACCGGCGAGGTGACCCGTTACCTGGGGGCGTACGGGTCGGACCGGGTGGACCGGGCGGTGCTGATGGCCCCGTTGGCACCGTTCCTGCTGAAGACGGCCGACAATCCCGAAGGGGTCGACAAGAGCCTGTTCGACGGGTTCCAGGCGGCCATCATCCAGGACCGGTTCGCCTACCTGACCCAGTTCTGCGACGCGTTCTTCAACTACAGCGAGAACAAGGGCAAGTGGGTGAGCGAGGAGGCGTACCGGGCACACTGGCAGATCGGGGCCCAGGCGTCGGCGAAGGGCACCTACGACTCCGTCGACGCGTGGCTGACGGACTTCCGGGGCGACCTGCCGAACATCAACATCCCGGTGCTGATCATCCAGGGCGACAAGGACAACGTGCTGCCGTTCCCGGTGACGGGCCAGCGGTTGCAGAACATGCTGTCCGACTGCCGGCTGATCACCTTGAAGGGGGCGCCGCACGGCACGCCGTGGACGCACCCGACGGAGGTCAACCAGGCGATCATGGAGTTCATCGGCGCGCCGAAGATGGCCCGCGCCTGACCCACCGACGACGGCGGCCCCGGGGTGTGTCCCCGGGGCCGCGGTCGTGGTCGGTCAGCCGGCCAGCCGGGCCAGCTCCTCGTCGACGATGGACGGGTCGAGCTTGCGGAACACCGGCTTCGGCGCCGCGAGCGGCCGGCCCGCCTCCAGGGGTACGGACTCCCAGCGCGCCCCGACCGTGTAGTCGCCGGTCAGCACCGGGTACGCCGGCCCGCCGTCGAGGTCCTCGACGTCCTCGAGCACCGGCATCGGCGCGTGCACCCCGGTGCCGCCGAGCAGCTCGTGGACCTTCTGCGCGGAGTGCGGCAGGAACGGGGTGAGCAGCGTGTTGGCGTCGCTGACCACCTGGAGGGCGACGTGCAGGATGGTGCCCATCCGGGGCTTGTCGTCCTCGCCCTTGAGCTTCCAGGGCGCCTGCTCGGACAGGTACTTGTTGGCCTCGGCGACGACCTTCATGGCCTCGCCGATGGCCTGCTTCTGCCGGTGCCGGGCGATGAGGTCGCCGACGGTGGCGAAGCCCACCTTCGCGGTCTCCAGCAGGGCCTGGTCGGCCTCGGTGAGCCCGGCCGGGTCGACCGGCGGGATCGCGCCGAAGTTCTTCGCGGCCATCGAGACCGACCGGTTGACCAGGTTGCCCCAGCCGGCGACCAGCTCGTCGTTGTTGCGGCGGAGGAACTCCGACCAGGTGAAGTCGGTGTCGTTGCTCTCCGGGCCGGCCGCCGCGATGAAGTAGCGCAGGGCGTCGGCGTCGTACCGCTCCAGGAAGTCCCGCACGTAGATGACCACCTTGCGGGAGGAGGAGAACTTCCGTCCCTCGATGGTCAGGTACTCGCTGGAGACCACCTCGGTGGGCAGGTTGAGCCGGCCCAGCTCGCCCGGCTCGCCGTCGCGGGAGCCCTCGCCGGAGTAGCCGCCGAGCAGCGCCGGCCAGATCACCGAGTGGAAGACGATGTTGTCCTTGCCCATGAAGTAGTAGCCGCGGGCGTCCTTCCCCTCGGCGTCGGCGGACCACCACTTCCGCCAGGCGTCGGGGTCGCCGGTGCGGCGGGCCCACTCGATGGACGCGGACAGGTAGCCGATGACCGCGTCGAACCACACGTAGATCCGCTTGTCGGGCCGGTCGCGCCAGCCGTCGAGCGGGATGGGCACACCCCACTCCAGGTCCCGGGTGATGGCCCGGGGCTGGAGGTCGTCGAGCAGGTTGCGGGAGAAGCGCAGCACGTTGGGCCGCCAGCCCTCCCGGGTGTCCAGCCACTGCCGCAGCGCGTCGGCCAGGGCGGGCAGGTCCAGGAAGAAGTGCTCGGTCTCGACGAACTCCGGCGTCTCGCCGTTGATCTTCGACTTGGGGTTGATCAGGTCGACCGGGTCGAGCTGGTTGCCGCAGTTGTCGCACTGGTCGCCGCGGGCGCTGTCGTAGCCGCAGATCGGGCAGGTGCCCTCGATGTAGCGGTCGGGCAGGGTCCGGCCGGTGGACGGGGAGATCGCCCCGGTGGTGACCTTGGGGACGATGTAGCCGTTGCGGTGCAGACCCTCGAACAGCTCCTGCACCACGGCGTAGTGGTTGCGGGTGGTGGTCCGGGTGAACAGGTCGTACGACAGCCCCAGCGCCCGCAGGTCCTCGGCGATCACCCGGTTGTACCGGTCGGCCAGCTCACGCGGGGTGACCCCCTCGGCGTCGGCCTGCACCTGGATCGGGGTGCCGTGCTCGTCGGTGCCGGAGACCATGAGCACGTCGTGACCGGCCATCCGCATGTACCGGGCGAAGACGTCGGAGGGAACGCCGAATCCGGATACGTGGCCGATGTGGCGCGGGCCGTTGGCGTAGGGCCAGGCGACCGCGGCGAGAACGTGACTCATGAGCGCCAAGCCTAGTGATTGCCGCGGGCTACCCGCGAACCAATAGGGCGCGTCCCACCAGCCAACCCCGGCCGTACGTCCGATTTGTCGCCGACACGCGGCCTGAGCTGCCCGGCTGGCCCGGTCCGCCGGTGTGAAATGAACGGCGTGACCAGCAGACCAGCGGCGCCCGGGCCGGCCGGGCCCTCCGCGCCGGCGGCCGGGGAGGCCGCGCGGCGGATCCCGGCGCGCGGCGCGTCGGTCGCCCCCCAGCCCCGGCTGGACCCGGCCGACCCGCCGGTGGAGGTGGAACCGACCACCGGGGCGCCGGTCGACGCCGTTCCGCGCCGGGTGCCGGTCCGGCAGCCGCGCTGGCACCGGCGTTCCGCCCCGGCGGACGGCGGGACCGCCTGGGCGCCGATCGAGGAGGTGCACTGGGACGGCACCCCGCTGCGGGAGGAGCCGCGGCGGGCCGCCCGCTGGCCCGGCCGCCGGTCGGCGTCCCGGCGCGAGCGGCAGGCACCTCCCCCGGACCCGGTCACCGGCCTGTCCGTGCTGCTGTCGTTGAGCCTGCTGGCCGCGTTCTTCGCCTGGGTGAGCGCGGGGCCGTTGTGGCTGGCCGTGGGCCACGGGACGAGCGGCACGGCGGTGATCACCGACTGCACCGGCGGCGGGCTGACCCAGCGCTGCCGAGGGCTCTTCCTGGCCGACGGCCAGCGCTTCCTGGCCCACGGTGTCCGGGTCAGCGGAGTCCCGGCCGAGCGCAGCGCCACCGGCTCGGTGCTGCCCGCCCGGATGACCGGGCCGACCGGCCGGACCGCGTACGCCGACGCCGGCGCCGGCCGGCACCTGCGCTGGATGCTCGGGCTGCTGCTGGTGGCCGGCTGCGCCACCGGGATCGCCCGGTGGACCGGCGCGACCCGGCTGCCGGACCCCCGGCAACGCCGCTGGGCGGTGGGCGTCGCCCTGGTCGGCCCGCTGCTGATCACCGTCGGCTTCCTGGGGGCGGCCTGGTAGCGACGCCGGGAGGGGATCCTCCGTTCAGCTGTGCACGACCGTGTAGACCTCGCGGCGGCGCAGCCCGAACTCGGTGGCGACCTCGGTGATGGCGTCGCGCCGGGACAGGCCGGCCGCCTCCCGCGCGGCGACGGCGGCGCGCAGCGTGTCGTCGTCCGGCCGGACGGCCGCGGCCGGCGGTGCCCCGGCCACGACCATGGTGATCTCGCCGCGCGGCTCGCCCGCCGCGGCCCACTCGGCCAGCTCGCCGAGCGGCCGGCGGACCACCTCCTCGTACGTCTTGGTCAGCTCCCGGCAGAGCGCGGCGGGCCGGTCCGGGCCGAACGCCTCGGCCAGGTCGGCCAGCGCCCCGGCGATCCGGTGCGGCGCCTCGAAGAGCACCAGGGTGCGCTCCTCGGCGGCGAGCGCGCGCAGCCGGGACCGGCGGGCGCCGGGCGTCCGGGGCAGGAAGCCCTCGAAGCAGAACCGGTCGCACGGCAGCCCGGACAGCGCCAGGGCGGTGGTCACGGCGCTCGGCCCGGGGGCCGCGGTGACCGGGATCCCGGCGTCGAGGGCGGCCCGGACCAGCCGGTAGCCGGGGTCGGAGACGCTGGGCATGCCGCCGTCGGTGACCAGCGCGATCGTGTAGCCGGCGGCGAGCACGTCGACCAGTTCCGGGGTGCGGCGTTCCTCGTTGCCCTCGAAGTAGGAGACGATCCGGCCCGGCACGGTCACCGCCAGGTCCCGGGCCAGCCGGGTGAGCCGGCGGGTGTCCTCGGCGGCGACCACGTCGGCGGTGGCGAGCACCTCCCGGAACCGGGCGGACGCGTCGGCCGGGTTGCCCAGCGGCGCGCCGAGCAGCACCAGGCGGCCAACCTCGGACATTTCACCCACGACGTGCGCTCCTTCATCGACGGCCGTACCAATCTCGGAGACGACGGGCGCCACCGGGCACCTTCGCAGCCTACGATCGCCGGGTGACGAGTGCGTCGACAGCACAGAGCGCGAACGCGGGCGGGTCCGCCGAAGAGCCGACCGCCGCCGACCGGGCCACCGGCCCCGCGACGAGCGGCGGCCGGAGCCGGATCCCGGCCGTCGTCCGGCGACGGCTCGACACGGTCGACGCCCGCCTCGGCCGGGGACAGGCCTGGCTGGCCACCGGGGTCGTGGTGGCCATCGCGGCGATCCTGCGCTTCGTCGGGCTGAGCGGCCCCAACGGCAAGATCTTCGACGAGATCTACTACGCCCGCGACGCGTACGGGCTGATCGACCGCGGCGTCGAGTGGAACTACAAGGACAACGGCCCGTCGTACGTGGTGCACCCGCCGCTGGGCAAGTGGCTCATCGGCCTCGGCGAGTGGGCCTTCGGCTACCAGGACGCGGAGACGAAGATCTCCGTGCCGGGGCACCTGATGACCACCGCCCCCGAGTTCGGCTGGCGCTTCGCGGCGGCGATCGCCGGCACCCTGTCGGTGCTGCTGCTGGTGCGGATCGGCCGGCGGATGTTCCGGTCGACGACGCTGGGGTGCGCGGCCGGGCTGCTGCTCGCCCTGGACGGCTTCCACTTCGTGCTCTCCCGCACCGCGCTGCTCGACATCTTCCTGCTGCTGTTCGTGCTGGCCGCGTTCGGCGCCCTGGTGCTCGACCGGGACGCCCGGCGGCGGCGCTGGGCCCGGGCGCTGGAGGCGGGGCTCGACCCGTCGCTGCCGGGGCGGGCCGGCCGGCCGCCGTCGACCTGGCGGGACTGGCCGTGGTGGCGGCTGGCCGCCGGGGTGCTGCTCGGCTGCGCCTGCGCGGTGAAGTGGAGCGGCCTCTACTTCGTCCCGGCCTTCGCGCTGCTTGTGCTCCTCTGGGAGGTCGGCGTCCGCCGCTCGGCCGGGGTCCGCCGCCCGTGGCGGGACGCCCTGCTGGACGAGCTGCCCTGGCTCCTGGCAGCCGGTGTGCTGATGGTCGTCACCTACGTGGTCACCTGGTCGGGCTGGCTGCTCGGCGACGACGGCTACTACCGACTGGCCAGCCGCTACCCGAACACCCCGGGGCTGAGTGACGCCCCGGTCATCGGGCCGCTCATCAACCTGTGGGAATACCACAAGGCCGCGTACGGGTTCCACACCCAGCTCGACGACCCGCACAAGTACCAGTCGTGGCCGTGGCAGTGGCTGCTGCTGGGACGGCCGGTCGCCTTCTACTGGTCCGGCGACGGCAACTGCGGCGCGCCCAGCTGCGCCTCGGAGATTCTGCTGCTGGGCACGCCTCTGCTCTGGTGGTCGTTCCTCCCGGCGCTGGCCGCGACGGTCTGGCTGGGACTGGCGCGGCGGGACTGGCGGGCCGGGGCGATCCTGCTCAGCGTGGCCGCCGGCCTGCTGCCCTGGTTCTGGTTCGCCCTCGACGGCCGGACGATGTTCTCCTTCTACGCCGCGCCGGCGGTGCCGTTCCTGGTGCTCGCGGTGGTCTACGTGCTCGGCGCGATCGTCTCGCCCGCCCCGGCCGCCGGCACGGCGGCGCCACCGAGCCCCGAGGACGCCTCCGACCGCCGGCTGGTGGGCGGGATCATCGCGGGCGCGTACGTGCTGCTGGTCGCCCTCTGTTTCGGCTACTTCTACCCGATCTTCGTGGGTCGCCTCATGGCCTACGCGGACTGGTCCGCCCGGATGTGGCTGGACGGCCGCTGGATCTGATCCGGCGCCGCGCCGGCGGGTCGGAAAACCGGTTGCGATCACGGGCCGACCCATTTGCCGACGGCAGGAGCCGGGCCGGGGCACGAAAAAGCGCGCCCCGATCGCCTGCCACGGGGGAAGCGGGCGATTGGGGCGCGCAAGACAGAGCTTAACCACAGTGCGGCACTGGCACAACGGGTCGAGCCGGGTCAGATTTCCGACGAATGCGCCACCCCACAAAAGGTTTACATCGGGCACCTCACGGTGGGTCACGCAGCGGAAACATTACGAATTCCTTACTATCCGCCGCCGCGCGCACGAGCCGCCACACAACTCCTGATCATGGCGCCTGTCGCATCGACCAGTGTAGATCATCCGACCCGGATGATCTTCCATTGTGGATCTCACTACACTTCGCCCGGTGATCAACAAGAGACGATCGGCGGCCGTCCTTCTCGGACTGCTGGCGACGACCGCGCTGATCGGTCCGCCGCCCGCCGCGGCCGACGACGAGACCGCCGAGCCCCCCGCCGAGCCGCCCAAGGTCGAACTGGTCCTGGACGTCAGCGGCTCGATGCGCGCCCGGGACATCGACGGGCGCAGCCGGATCGCCGTCGCCCAGCAGGCGTTCAACGAGGTGGTCGACGCGCTGCCGGACGAGACCCAGCTCGGCATCCGGGTGCTCGGGGCCACCTACCGGGGCAAGGACAAGAAGCAGGGCTGCCTGGACACCCAGCAGATCGTGCCGGTCGGTCCGGTGGACCGTACGCAGGCCAAGGCCGCCGTCGCCACGCTGCGCCCGACCGGCTTCACCCCGGTGGGGCTGGCGCTCCGCTCCGCCGCGCAGGACCTGGGCACCGGCAGCACCGCCCGCCGGATCGTGCTGATCACCGACGGCGAGGACACCTGCGCCCCACCCGACCCCTGCGAGGTGGCCCGCGAGCTGGCCGCCCAGGGCACCAGGCTGGTCGTCGACACGCTCGGCCTGGCCCCCGACGAGAAGGTCCGCCGGCAGCTGCTCTGCATCGCCGGCGCGACCGGCGGCACCTACACCGCAGCGCAGAGCGCCGACGAGCTGACCGGGCGGATCAAGCAGTTGGTGGACCGGGCCCGGGACACCTACACCGCCACCCCGACCGTGGTGGGCGGGTCGGCCGCGTGCGACAACGCGCCGCTGCTCGCCCCCGGTGTCTACACCGACCGGGAGGCGTTCGCCGAGCACCGCTGGTACCGGGTGCCGGTCCGGCCCGGGCAGGAGCTGCGCGCCTCGGTGAGCGTCGCGCTGGACCGGCCGGTCAACCCCGACTACGGCGTGCTGCTGCGGGCCACCGCGTCCGACGGGCGGGAACTCGTCCGGGGGGTCGACGCCGGCAGCGGCCGTACCGACGTGGTCTCCGCCGGGCTGCGCTGGTCGGCCGCCGAGGAGGCGAGCCCCGCGCCGGCCCCGAGCGGGGTGCAGCCGGCGCGGACGGTCTGCCTGGTGGTCAGCAACTCGTTCGCGCCGCGCCCCGGCACGCAGGTCGCCCCGGGCATGCCGGTGGAGCTGACCGTGGACGTGGTCGCCGCGTCCCCCGCCCCGGACGGGCCGGACCTCGGTCGGGGCTGGGCGCTGCTGCTCCTGCTCACCCTGGCCGGGCTGGTCACCGGGCTGGTCGCCGGGCTGCTCACCCGCTGGTGGGTGGCCACCTGGAGGGAGAACTGAGGATGCGTACGCTGATCCGCTCCGCGGCGGCGCTGGCCGCCGCCGGGCTCGCCTTCACCCCGGGGGCCGCCGCGGCGGCGCCGACTCCCTCGCCGGGCGCGGCCACCGTCACCAAGGCCGGCACCTCGTTCCTGACCGCCACCGCGATCACCCCCGGCCAGCCGGTCCGGGTGGGCGCCTCCACCGGCGACCACCTCTACTGGTCGTTCCGCGCCGAGGCGGGCCAGGTCCACGAGGTCACCGCTACGGTCTCCTTCGCCAAGGCGCGCACCGGCGCGTCCACCTGGACCGTCGACGTCTTCGACGGGCTGCGCCGCCGCCAGGCGTGCACGGCCGGCGCGCAGACCCCGACCGCGGCGGCGACCGCGACCAGCGTCGCCCCCGGCTGCACGCTGCGCCGGGTCCGCCCCTGGGCGGAACCGTGGTCCGGCGACCCGCTGCCCGGCACCTACTACCTCCGGCTCTCCGTCACCGACCTGCCCGAGCCCGACCTGGGCCTGCCTGTCGAGGTCGACCTGCTGGTCGGCGCGGACGCCGAGGGCGGCGGGTCGGGCGACGACGGGGAACTGGAGGCGCCGCTGGTGCCGAACACCAGGGCCGGCCAGGTGCTCACCGCCGAGCCCGCCCCCGAGCCGGTCGCCGAGGAGGAGGGCGGCCTCACCGGCTGGCTTCCGGAGCCCGGCTCCCGGTGGGTGTGGACCAGCGTGGGCGGCGTGCTCGCCGCCGTGGCGGGCGTCGTGGGCTTCGCGCTCACCCGCCGGCCCCGCCGCCCCTGAGCCCGCGACCGGTGGCCGCCGTGAACCCGACGCGGCGGCCACCGGAAGCGCGGGTCAGAAGGTACGCGGGCCGCGCGGCACCCAGCCGATGAAACGCTCCTGGAGCGAGGAGACCGGGGCGGCGCGCAGGTCCTGCGAGGCGGCGGCCAGGCAGGAGCCGAGATAGACGCTCAACGAGGCGCGGTCCACCTGGTACTCGTCCAGCAGTTGCCGACGTTTGGTGGCGCAGGGCCAGTCGTCGCCACAGGAACCACAGGTCCAGTCGGGGGTCACGGGGGCGTGCTCGCCCGGTCGTGATTCCGACGCCTTCGCGCCAGACGTCATCGGCCGATCCTCTCGTCAACGGACGCGTGCTTGTGGACGGTCGCCTCCCCGCAACGACCCAACAGCGCCCCGAAACGCTCCGGCGTTACACGGTTGCGGTACGTTTCCGCGTCATGCGGGACCTTCTGCCGCCCGAGGTCGCCGTGGCGGTGGCCGCCGCCGCGGACTGGACCGGCGCGCTGCTCCCGGCCGAGCGGGCCTGCCTGGGCGAACGCGCCGTGACCAGCCGCCGCCGGGACTTCACGGCCGGCCGGGTCTGCGCCCGCCGGGCGCTGGCCGGGCTCGGGCTGCCGGCCACGCCGGTGCCCGCGGCCCCCGACCGCGCCCCGGTCTGGCCGGCCGGCGTGGTCGGCGCCATCACCCACACCCGGGACTACTGCGCGGCCGCCGCCGCCCGCGCCACCGAGGTCCGCGCGGTGGGCCTGGACGCCGAACGACACCGGGACCTCACCCCGGGGGTACGCCGGAAGGTCTGCCTGCCCGAGGAGGAGGCGGACCTGGCCCGGCTGCCCGCCGGGGTGGCCTGGCCGACCGTGCTGTTCAGCGCCAAGGAGACCGTCTACAAGGTCTGGCACCCGCTCGTCGGGACCTGGCTGGACTTCGCCGACGCCCGGATCACCCTCGACCCCGACGCGGGCACGTTCACGGCCCGGATCGCGCCCGCCCGGCTCGCCGCCGCTCCCGTGACCGATCCGCCGCCGTCGATAGCCGGTCGGTTCACGGTGGACGCCGAACTGGTGCGCACGGCCGCCGTTCTGGTACCCCGGTGAGGGCCTGACGGTCGCGTTGCCGGCGGCTTGTACCGTCGTGCCGACTGACGATCTCGAAGGTGCCCAAGGAGTACGGTGAGCCACCCTCAGCCTCCGTTCGGACCGCAGGACCCGAACCAGCAGCCTCAGGAACCGCCGACCCAGGCGTTCCCCACCGCGCCGATGCCGCCGGTGTCCGGCAGCCCGTACGCGCCGCAGCCGCCGGTCTCCGGCGCGCCGCAGCCGCCCACCTCGGGTGCCCCGTACCCGCCGCAGCCGGCCCCGGGTGGTGGCTACCCGCCGGCTCCGGAGTCGCCGTACGCGCCGCAGCCGCCCACCTCGGGGGCGCCGTACCCGCCGCAGCCGCCGACCTCCGGCGCGCCGTACCCGCCACCGGGCGCCGGGCAGCCGCCGTACCCGCCGGCCGGGGGCGCGGCGTTCCCGCCGCCGCCCGGGCAGTACCCGCCGCCCCCGGGCGAGGCGTACCCGCCGACCGGGCCGTACCCGCCCGCGCCCGGGCAGTTCGGCCCGCCGGCCAAGAAGTCCAACAAGAACGTCTGGATCACCGTCGGCATCGTGGTGGCGGTCATGCTGCTGCTCTGCTGCGGCGGCGGCATCTTCGCCATCTACAGCGGCGCGAAGAAGACCAAGGACGCCATCGACAACCTGCCCACCCCGGGGGTCACGTACAGCAACCCGGTCGACGACTCCCCGACCGGCGGCACCTCGGCGACGCCCGATCCGGGGAAGACCGACAGCGAAACCTTCAACATGCCGTCCGGCGACACCCTGATCGTCAACGACGACGACGGCACCGTCGAGATCACGGTCGGCAACTTCCGGACCAAGGACAAGGCCTGCCAGGAGTTCATGCCGGCGCCGAAGAACGGCATGTACCTGATTGCCGACGTGACCGCCGAGGTCACCAAGGGCACCGGCTCGATCAACCCGTTCTTCTTCAAGTGGGTCGGCTCCGACGGCGCCGAGGAGAGCGGCGTCGGCGGCGCCTTCTCCGGGTGCGGCAAGCTGATGGGCTCGGGCAACAACCTGCCCACCGGCAGCAAGCGCAGCGGCCAGCTCATCTTCGACGTCAAGGACAGGAACGGCACGCTGGAGTACGAGCACCACCTGCGTACCGCGGGCTCCTGGAAGCCCTGACCCGCGACGCCCTCGCACGCGGCGGAGGCCGCCCGGCTTTCCGGGCGGCCTCCTTGTCTGTTCGGACATTTCCATGTGCGAACGTCGGCGACGCGCCGATAGGAAGAACGGATGGCCCACGAGACGACCATCCCGCTGCTGCCGTGCCGGTCCCTGGACGACGTCGGACCCTTCTACCAGGCACTCGGCTTCGAGGTCACCTACCGGCAGGCGCGACCCAACCCGTACCTCGCGCTGCGCCGCGAGGATCTCCACCTGCACTTCTTCGGGATGCCCGAGTTCGACCCGGCCACCTCGTACGGTTCCTGCCTGGTCGTGGTGGACGACCTCGTCGCAATCCACCGGGACTTCGCCGCCGGCATGCGAGCGGCCTACGGCAAGGTGCTCGTCTCCGGGGTGCCGCGGATGACCCGGCCGCGGGTGCGGAAGAACTACGACGGGCACGGCGGCTTCAGCATCGTCGACCCCGGCGGCAACTGGATCCGGTTCGTGGCCCGCACCGCGCCCCCGGCCGGCGACGGCGTGACCGGGCGGCTGGCGCGGGCACTGGAGAACGCGGTGGTGCAGGCGGACTCGCGTGGGGACCACCGCCAGGCCGCCCGGATCCTCGACACGGCACTGTCCCGGGCGGAGGCAGCCGACGACCCGGTCGTCCATGTCGAGGCGCTGGCCTACCGGGCCGAGCTGGCCCTGGTGCTGGACGAGCCGGCGGTTGCCCGGGAGTTGTTGGAGCGGGCGGGGTCGGTTCGGCTGGGCGAGGAGAGCCGGGAGCGGCTGGCCGCGACGCTGCGGCACGCGGCGGAGCTTGCCGCGGACCTCGATTAACCACATGGGCCGCGGCCCGCACCAGCCGGCGAGCCTCGGGTTTCAGCGCCCGAGGGCCGGGGACGCCGCTGGCGGTGGGGCGCGACGGCGCCCACTGGCGACAGGGGAGGCGGCATGAGCGTCGAACGGGCGAAGGACGACCTCGAGGATCTGGCCGGCCCGGCCCGGGCCCGGTTGGGCGACATGACCCGGGACGAACGGTCCGAGGCGGACGAGGTGCGGCGCCAGGACGAGATCCGGGGCAAGCGGCCCGGTGAGCACGTCCAGCAGGACGCCCGGGACGCGCGGGACGACTTCTCCGGCTGAGGTGTCCGGTCTCGCCCGGCCCCGGTGGCGAAAACCCACCGGGGCCACCGCCCCGTGAGCGGCTGACGGTTCGCGACCGGTCGCCGGTCCGCCCTGCACCCGGCTGACCAGCGTTTCCGGTGAGCCGGACAGCGGATAGCAACTCGTCGCTCCGGGCAACCGCTTTCTGCAGCCCTGCCGGGGCGCTCGGAAGGACCAACTCCGGGACGTTGATGCGCTGCAAGCGAAGTGCGACGGACAGTCGACTCAGGTGGCGAGCCGCCTGAGGTTGCAACTCAGAAGCGACGACTGACCGGACCGCCGGGCCTATCCGCGCCCGGCGGACTCACCTCGTCGGCGGTAGGAACAGGTGTCCGTGCCAGGCGCCCCGGGCGGTACGCGCGGCCACCGTCACCCAGGCCGCCACCAGCAGGCCGTACAGCAGCACCGCGAGGGTGGTCAGCATGGCCGAGCCGGACCGGGTGGCCAGTCCGGTGACTCCGGTGACCAGCGTGCCGACCGGGAAGGTGAAGCTCCACCAGGTGAGCGAGAAGGGCAGCCCGGCGCGCGCGGTGCGTAGTGTGATCGCGGCCGCCAGGGCCAGCCAGACCAGGGCGAACCCCAGCACGGGTACGCCGTAGAGCACGGCGAGCATCTGCGCCCCGGCCGCGTACGGTTCGGGGAGCACGCCCTCGGCGGCCCGGCCGAGCAGGTGCGCCGCGGTGATCGACTGGCCGAGCGGCCCCAGCACGATCCACAGGGTGGGGACCATCCGGGCGGCGCCGACCCGGTGGACGACCAACCGGTTCCAGAGCTGCGGCAGGATGACCAGGGTCGCGACCAGGCTGACGCCGAACATCGCGTAGCAGGCGATCACCAGGTCGAGCCGGGGCTGCCCGGCCGGCAGGTGCGGCACGAGCAGCGCGCCGTTCGCGGCCGAGACCATCGGCGGCACCACCGGCATCAGCCAGCCGCCGAACGCGGCGTCCGGCCCGATCCGGTGCCGGGTCATCATCAGGTACGGGATCGCCACCGCGGTCAGCAGGCCCAGGCCGGTCCCGACGCCCCACAGCAGGAGGTCGACCGCCACGGCGGCGGACTCCCCGATCAGCGTCGGCCCGAGCAGCAGCGCACCGCCACCCACGGTCATCAGCGCCATGGGCGGCGCTCCCCAGAACTGCGCCATGACCGGGTCGGCGGCGTACCCGAGCGCGGTCTCCCGGTCCCGGCGCAGGTGCACCGCCCAGCCGGCGACCAGCGCGACGAGCAACGCCGCCGCCGCGAGCCAGACGACGGTCGCGACGAGCCGCAGCCCGGGCAGGTGCACGGGCAGACCGGCGGCGGCGGTGGCCACGATCCCGGTGCCCATCACCGAGGCGAACCAGTTCGGGCCGAGGTGGGCGGCGGTGTCCGGGCGACGCGGCAGGACGGGCGGCTGGTGCAGGCTGTTCATACGCCAACCCTCGGACCGCCGGGGCCGACCCGGTAGGCGGCGATCCCCTACCGAGCCATAACCTCTGCCTATGCCTCTGCCGCCGCAGGTGACCGACCTGAGCAGCCTCGACCTGCTGCTCTCCGTCGCCCGGCTCGGCAGCATCGGCCAGGCCGCGGCGGAACACCGCATCTCCCAACCGGCGGCCAGCGCCCGCCTCCGCCACCTGGAACGCCGGCTCGGCCTGACCCTGCTGCACCGCACTCCGCGCGGGTCCACCCTCACCCCGACCGGCGCGCTGATCGCCGACTGGGCCCGCACCGTGGTGGACGCGGCCGACTCGTTCGCCGCCGCCGTGCAGGCGCTGCGCGTCACGAAGGAGAGCCGGCTCACCGTGGCGGCCAGCCAGACCGTCGCCGAATACCTGCTCCCCGCGTGGCTCGTGGCACTGCGCGTACGCCAGCCGGACCTGGCGGTCACGCTCCAGGCCGCCAACTCCGCGGACGTGGCCGCCCGCCTCCTCGCGGACCGGGCCGACCTCGGCTTCGTCGAGGGTCCCGACCTGCCGGGCGGGCTCGACGCGGACACCGTGGCCACGGACCGGCTCACGGTGGTCGTCGCCCCGTCCCACCGGTGGGCGCGCCGGCGGCGCGGCATCACCCCGGCCGAGCTGGCCGCCGCGCCGCTGGTGGCCCGGGAGGCGGGCTCGGGCACCCGCCGGGCGTTGGAGAGCGCGCTGCGCGAGCGGGGGGTCGGCGAGTTCGCCGCGCCGGTCCTCGAACTCTCCTCGACGACGGCGATCAAGCACGCGGTCGGGGCGGGAAGTGGACCGGCCGTGCTCAGTTCGCTGGCGGTCAGCACCGAACTGGCCGCCGGCGCGCTGGTCGCGGTGCCGGTCGACGGGCTCGACCTGCGCCGCCGGCTGCGGGCGGTGTGGCCGGCGGGACGGCAGCTCACCGGGCCGGCGCGGGACCTCCACTCGATCGCCCGACGGCACGGGTGACCCGGGGCGAGCGTGCCCGGGGCTCTCGCACGCGGATGGACGAAACGACCGGCGGCCCTATGGTGGGCTGATGATCCTCGCCGATTTCGCCGGTTCCTGGTGCGGCACCAACGGCTTCCGGTTGATGCCCGCCGACCCGCTCGCCGGGTCGCCCGCCACGATCACCGTGACGACGGCCGCCGGTGGTCACCTGACCTCGGTCGCCTACTCCTGGGCACACCCGGACGACGGGCCGCAGGACGGCCTGCTCGTCGTCGGGGCCGGCGACCAGGAGGGCGCACTGGTCGCGGTGTGGGGCGACTCGTGGCACCAGCAGCCCACGCCGATGTCGTTGACCGGAGGCCCGGGACCCGACGGGACGTTCGAGCTGAGGGGCGAGTACGGCGGCGGCTGGGCGTGGCGGATCGTGTTCGACACGGCAGACGCCGAGCGTCTGCGCATGCGGATGGACAACGTGATCCCCGCCGACCAGGCCACCGCCGAGATGCCCGCCGGGCCGTATCCGGTCATGGTCGCCGAGGTCAGCCGCGCCTGACCTCGGCGCCGCTCACCCTGTCACTCGGGCGCCGTCCGCACGTGGGTGGTGAGGGTGCCCTCGTCGTCGAGGACGTGGAACATCACGCCCGGCGGGTCGGTCAGGTCGGCCGTGTTGGCCCACGTGAGCTCGTCGGTGGTGGTCCACGGCATGCGGGTCGTGGACACCACGCCGGGCGCCGCGAGCAGCGGCCGACCGGCGAACGACCCCGCGGCGGCATCGTGGGCGTGTCCGCAGAGGACCGCGGCCACCCCGGGGGCCTGCTGAACTATCGCGGCGAACTCGTCGGCGTTGCCGAGCCGGATGCTGTCGACCAGCGGGTTGTGCAGACGGATCGGATGGTGGTGCAGCCCGACGACGACGGGCGCGTCAGCCTCGGCCAGGACCCCGCGCAGCCATTCCAGGGTCTCGGGAGCGAGCCGACCGTCATCGCGGCCGGGGATGGTGGAGTCGCAGAGAGCGAACAGGACGTCACCCACCCGGTGAAGCTGGTTGATCGGCGCGTCGCCGTCGGTTCCCAACAGCACGTTCCGGTACGCCGACCGGTCGTCGTGGTTGCCGGGCAGCATGAGCACCGGAACGTCGGCGACGAGTTCGGCCTTGACCTCCTGGTACTCCGAGATCTCGCCGTGGTCGGCCAGGTCACCGGAGACCAGGATCATGTCGATGTCGCAGCCACGCAGGTAGCGCATCACCCGCCGGGTCCGGGCGAGGGCGCGTTCACCGCCGTCGAGGTGGGTGTCGCTGATGTGCGCGATGATCATCATGCACCGATGGTGCGCATCGCCGGGCCGCCGCGGTAGCACCAATCGCCCTCGGGTGGTCCGGTCATCGCACCATCAGCAGCGGCGTGCTTCGCGACCCGAGCGCCGGGCAGTGACCGGCAGGGCATCGTTGCTGGCCCGCTCTAGAGTCCAGCCGTGAACCGTCGACGGCCGAGCCGAACCCTCCTGCGGCTGTTCTCGATGTTCGGCCTGGTCTTCGCGATCGCGCTCACGGCGCTGGCGACCTGGTCGATGGCGGACGACCGTCGCGGATCAGAGACGGTCGCCAAGGTGCTGGACGTCGAGCATCGCGGAGCGAGAACCTTCCTGACGGTTCGGTACACCACGAGTCATGGCGAGGTGTGCCAGGCGGACTTCCGCGTCTCGGTCGACGCGAACCGGGCCGTGAGCACCGGCGACCGCATCCGCGTCCGTCACGCCAGGAGCGACCCGTGCCTCAGAGTGCGTGAGGTCGGCGATCAATCCGGCTGGCTGATCATCCTCGTCGCCGTGGCACTCCTGATCACGTTCGGCATCCTGACCTACCTCTCGTGGCGTCGGCCCCGCCCACCGCTCCCACTCCGATACGCGGGCATGCCGTAGCGACACGGACGAGGTCGGCTTGAGCCGGGTCCGCCGGCAGCCTGCCTGTCGACTGACGCGCGACGCGTCCGCCAACCGATCCGCGCCCACCTCAGCGCGTTGACCGCGGCAGATCCGGACGTGCCGAGGTACTCGTAGCCGATGCCGGCCAGGGTGCGTCGCAGAATCCGGGCTCGTGGCGGGAGCGAGCGGATGACGAGGGTCTGGGTCAGCCTGGGGCAAGGAGGCAGAACTCGTTGCCTTCCGGGTCGGCGAGGACCGTCCACGGGATATCGTGATCCAGGTCGATGGCGGCAGCGCCAAGCGTCCGCAGCCTGGCCGCCTCGGCCTCCGGGTCGTCACCCGGGTATGGGCGGACGTCGAGATGGACGCGGTTCCACACGGTCTTCACGTCGGGTGTGCGGATGAACTGCAGATATGGACCGACGCCCTTGGCGGAACGCAGTAACGCGTTGTGGTCGGTCACCTCGTGCAGCGTCCAGTCCATGGCCTTGCCCCAGAAGCCGGCCATGGCTCGCGGATCGGCGCAGTCGACCACTACCGCGGCGATCGGTCCGGTGTCTCGGTAGAGCGGTCGGGGGTCCAGCACGCAGAACTCGTTGCCCTCCGGGTCGGCCATGACCGTCCATGGCACGTCGCCCTGGCCTACGTCGGCGGATGTTGCGCCGAGATCCTTCAGGCGCGTGACCACCTCCGCCTGATGGGCCGCCGAGGTGGTGGCGAGGTCGACGTGCACGCGGTTCTTCACCGTCTTGGGTTCCGGGGAAGCGATGAGGTCGAGGCAGACGGCGACGGGGTCGGGGTAGACGAAGCCCTCAGGTTCGAGGTTGGTCACGCCGGGGCCCTCGCTGGAGACTCCCCAGCCGAGCGCCTCCGCCCAGAAACCGCCCAGCGCGGAGTCGTCCCGAGCCTTCATGTTGACCTGAACAAGCCGCGTTGCCATGCCGACGATGCTAGCCGCAGTCCTGCACATCAAGATCAGCCGTACTTGTCTCGGCATGAGAGGAGGTTGCGACGCCGTGAGCTGCTGTACAAGATCAAAAAGGCCGTCTCCCACCACGGGAAACGGCCTTCGAACTGGGTGGAGCTGAGGGGATTTGAACCCCTGACCCCCTCGATGCGAACGAGGTGCGCTACCGGTCTGCGCCACAGCCCCTCCGCTGGCGTACCAGCGTCGGTCCCACCCGGCTTGCACCGGGCGGGCCGGCGACAAGGCTAACAGGTTCCGCGCCTCCGAAGCGAACCACCCCGCCGCCCGAGCAGATCTTGGAGGGAAAAGGCCCCCAGAGGGGCCCAAACCCTCCAAGATCCACGGCGGAGCTCAGGCGGGGGCGTAGGTCAGGTTGAGGACGCCGCTCTTGAAGGTGGCGCTGTCGAGCAGGCGCAGGGGGCAGGTCGGCGTGTCCTCGAAGAGGCGCTGGCCGCGTCCCACGGCGATCGGGTGGACCAGCAGCCGCAGCTCGTCCAACAGCCCGTTGGCCAGCAGCCACCGGACCGTCGTGGCGCCGCCCGACATGGCGATCTCCTCGTCGGTCTGCTCCTTGATCTCCCGCAGCCGCGCCGCGACCTGGTCGGAGTCGCCGGAGATCAGGTGCGAGTTCTGCCAGGTCGTCTCGGTGAGGGTGTTGGACAGCACGTACTTCGGCACCGAGTTGATGAACGACGCGAAGTCGATGTCGTCCCCGGTCTGGTTCGGCCAGTACTCCGACCACTCCTGGTACTGCGTGCGCCCCATCAGGAACGCCGTGGTCGCCTCCACCCCGCGGCCGACGGCGGCGCCCATCTCGTCGTCGAAGTAGGGGAAGTGCCACTGGTCGGGCCGCTCCACGACACCGTCCAGCGAGATGAAGAAGTTCGACACGATCTTGGCCATCACGGGCTCCCCTGTCCGCGGCCGGCTCCGCACCGGCCCTCACCAACCCGTCGGACGAGACCCGCCGGATTCGACAACACCGGCAGAAAAACTTTTTAGGCGCCCCGCCCGCTCTGGTACGGCCGCCCCCGCAGGCCACCCGCCCGGCGGTAGGAAACCGAGCCGCCGCTCGCCGCGGGCGGCAGGTCCGCGGGCCGGTCCAGCCCCATGGCGGTACGCCGGACCGCCTCGCGCTGAGCCGCCAGCCGGCGCTGCGCCTCCCGCCGGGCGGCGGCACGCCGCGCCTGCTCGCGGCGCACCTCGGCCTGGCGGGCGGCCAGCCACGCCGCCTCCCGGGCCTCCGCGCGCCGCCGCCGGCGCTCGGCCAGGGCCCGCTGCCGCAGGTGTACGACGTACGCCACGAGCAGGGCGCCGGTGACCGAGACACTGATCCAGAACCCGGGGCTGACGAGCACCACGCCGATCAGTTCGACGAAGTTGAGCAGCAGCAGCGCGGCGAGCACCCGGCGCCGGCGGTAGATCGCCGGGGTGTGCTGCCGGCGCTTCGGCGGGTGCCGTCGGCGGGACCTGGCCGGGGCGGGCTGCACCGACCGGAGCCGGCCCGAGCGACGGCGGGCGGGCGGCGCCGACACCGGCCGGGCGAGACCACCCGTACCGGAGTCTTCACTGAGGGTGACGACGAGGGAGCGCGGCGGGTGCACCGGCCGCCGTCCGGGCACGGTGCGACGCCGACGGCGGCGCTGGAGCACCCGGGCCGTCGACTGCGCCCGCTCCGCCACTAGCCGCTCGGTGGCGTCGTACCGGCGGACCAGCGCCGGCGCGAGGGCGAGCAGACCGGCGGCGGCGAGGACGGCGAGGAGCACCGAGGTCGGCACCCTCACCCCTCCCGTCACCAAGTTCGGGGCGAGCGCCACACGACCGCAACTTCTTCCGTCGCCCGTCGTTTACGGCGCAGATCGTGCGGGCAGGCAGCGCTTGCCACAGCTTGCAGTTACTTGAGGTTACGGGCCGCCGACCCACTTCACCGTGCGCCGCGCCGGGCGTGGCGGGTGGGACGCTTCACCCGCGCTTGTCACGTACGCGGTGCCACCGGGCCAGCAGGCCGCCCTCGGCGGCCACTTCCTCACTGGTCATCGCGTATCCGATGTGGTCCCGCCAGGCGCCGTCGATGTGCATGTAGCGCACGTGGTAGGCCTCCTCGCGGAAGCCGAGCTTCTCCACCACCCGGCGGGACGGCTGGTTCTCCGGCCGGATGTTGACCTCGATCCGGTGCAGCCCGCCGGGGCCGAACGCGTGGTCCACGGCCAGGGCCACCGCCGTGGGGATGACACCGCGACCGGCCACTCGGGAGTCCACCCAGTAGCCCACGTAGCCGGAGCAGAACGCGCGCCGCACGATGCTGCCCACGTTGAGGTGGCCGACCAGCCGCTCCTCGCCGTTCTCGCGCAGGCAGACCGCGAACGGCATGCCGTCGCCGGTCCGCGCGGACCTCCGCTGGTCGGCGTGGACGTAGCGGAACGCGGACGGCGAGTTCGTCTCGTCCCAGCTGCCCGGCAGGTGGGACTCCCAGGGGGACAGCCAGGCCCGGTTGGCCCGCCGGATCTCCGACCAGGCCAGCGCGTCGGATCGCCGGTACGGCCGCAGCACCACCGGACCGTCCACCAGCACCGCCGGCCATCCTGGCGGCCGTCGGAACCAGCTCACCGGCGCCGATCCAACAGGAGCACGTCCACCGTGGAACCCGCCGCCGCAGTGGTGACCCGCTCGCCGAGGACGAGCAGCCCGTTCGCCTCGGCCAGGCCGGACAGGGTGAACGGCCCACCGGCGAGCGGCTGCACCGTGTAACCCCCGCCGCGCCGCTCGGCGACGTGCGCCGGGCGGAACTCGCGCAGCCCCACCGGGGACGAGACCGTCTCCAGCAGGTGCGCCCGGACGCTGGGCCGGAACACCGGCTCGGCGCCGGCCAGCAGCTGGATGGCGGGACGGGCCAGCACCTCGAAGCCGATCAGCGCCGCGCCGGGCTCACCGGGAAGACACACCACCGGCACCTCCTCGGCGCCGACCGTACCGAATCCGAGGGCCGTTCCGGGATAGAGGGCGACCTCGCTGAAGGTGACCGGCCCGGCCCGGCCGCCCTCCTTGCGGGACAGGATCCGGCGGACCATGTCGCCGGGGCCGGTGCCCGTGCCGCCGGTGGTGATGATCAGGTCGGCCCGCAGGGTCTGGTCCTCCAGCAGGCCGCGCAGCGCCTCCGGGTCGTCGTCGCAGATCCCGACCCGGTACGCCAGCGCGCCCGCCTCGGCCGCCGCGGCGGTCAGCGCGTGCGAGTTGGTGTCCACCACCTGGCCGGGCTGGCTGCCCCGGCCCACGTCGACCAGCTCGTCGCCGGTGGCCACGATGACCACCCGCGGGCTGGGCCGGACCACCACGTGCCCGATGCCGGTGGCGGCGAAGACCGCGACCAGGGCGGGTGAGACGTACGTGCCGGCGCGGGCGAGCAGCGTGCCGGTGGGCAGTTCCTCGCCGGCGCGGCGGACGCCGTACCCCCGCTTGGGGGCGCGGAAGATCTCCACGGCGGCCATGCCCTGGTCGGTCCACTCCACCGGGACGACCACGTCCGCGCCGATGGGCAGCGGCGCGCCCGCCGCCACCGAGAAGCAGGAGCCGGGGGTGAGCCGCACCGGCCGCCAGCTCGCCGCGCCCAGGTCGCCGACCACGTTGAGCCGGATGCTGCGACCACCGGGGATACCGGAGGGGGCCGGGACGTAGCCCGGCCCCCGGCTCCCTCCGGAGATGTCCTCCCAGCGCGCGGCGTACCCGTCCACCGCCGCCTGGTCGAAGGCGGGGTACGAGTGCGGCGCGACCACGTCCTCGGCGAGGACGTTGCCGTACGCCTGGGTGAGGTCGAGGTCGAGCGGAGGCAGCGCCCGTAACCTGCGCAGCACGCTGCCCAGGTAGTCGGCGAGCGGCGTCAACTCGTTCGCGGCCGCCTCGGCGTCGGCCGTCGCCGTCATGTACGGGCACCGCCGGACGCGTCACGGATCCCGTTCAGGATGGCCGCGCTGACGGTCTCGTCGCCGTTGTTGACGAACTCGGTGAGCCACTTGCGGAACTCGGCGCCCAGGTCCTCGCGCTCGACGGCGATCTGCACGACGGTCTGGAGATAGCCGAGCGGCATGCCGGTGTCGTAGCGGGTGCCCCGGTAGACGATGGCGTGCACCGGCACCCCCTCGTTGCGCAGGATCTCCATGGCGTCGGTCAGCTGGATCTCGCCCCCGCTGCCCGGCTCGGTGCGCCGGATCGCGTCGAAGATCTTCCCCGGGAGCACGTACCGGCCGAGGACGGCGAGGTTGCTCGGCGCGTCCTCCGGCTTCGGCTTCTCCACCATGCCGGTGACCTTGACGACCTCGGCGAGGTCGCCGAACTCGTCACCGGCCGGCTCGACGGAGGCGATGCCGTAGCGCGAGGTCTCCGCCGGGTCGACCTCGAAGAAGGCCAGCACGATGCCGCCGGTGCGGGCCTGGAGCTCCAGCATGGCCGGCAGCAGCGGCTCGGACGGCTTGACGAACTCGTCGCCGAGCAGCACCGCGAAGGGCGCGTCGCCGACGTGCGACTCGGCGTACCCGACGGCGTGGCCGAGGCCGAGCTGCTCGGGCTGGCGGCAGGTGTAGATCTCGGCCAGCTCTTCGGGGCGGCGTACGGCCTCCAGCAGGTCCGGCTTGCTCTCCAGCCGCGCCTCCAGGTCGGGCCGGCGGTCGAAGTGGTCCACCATCGACGTCTTGCCGCGCCCGGTGACCAGCAGCACGTCGGTCAGACCGGCCTGGGCGGCCTCCTCGACGATGTACTGGAGCACCGGCCGGTCGACGACCGGCAGCAGCTCCTTGGGGACCGCCTTCGTGGCCGGCAGGAACCGGGTGGCCAGGCCGGCGGCCGGGATGACGGCCTTGACCGCGCGGGAGCGACCGGTCGCGGCGGTCGCTGAGGGGCTCGCTGAGTGCTCCGACATGTCGCGAGACTATCGGCCACGGCTCTGCCGCGGCGGGTGAGGACCGGAAGACGCGCCGCCCTGTGCGACCGGCGCGGCGTCCACGGCGCCGGCCCGGGGCAGTCCGTCGGGCGGGCTGACGGCCGCCGCCACCACGGGGATCTCCTCGGTGGGGACCGGGTCGGGGGCCTGGGCCAGCCGGTAGCCGTCCCGGCCGGCGGCCTTGGCCGCGTAGAGCGCGTCGTCGGCGGCGTCGAGCACCTGCTGGCCGCCGGCCGCGTGGTCCGGGTAGACGGCGATGCCGATGGAGACGGTGACGGGCACCCCGATGGGCTCTCCGTTGTGCCCCTCCACCCGCACCGGCTGGTCCCGTACCACCGAGCCGAGCCGCTCGGCGACGATGGTGGCGCCCCGGGCGTCGGTCTCCGGCAGCAGCACCACGAACTCCTCGCCGCCCTGCCGGAACGCCAGGTCGACCTCGCGGATCTCGCCGCGTACCCGGCGGGCGAACTCGACCAGCACCGCGTCCCCGGCGGCGTGTCCCCAGGTGTCGTTGACGTCCTTGAACCGGTCCAGGTCGAGGGCGAGCACGCTGAGCATCCGGCCGAACCGGTTGGCGCGTTCCACCTCACGCCGGATCGACTCGCGCAGGTAGCGGTAGTTCCACAGGCCGGTCAGAGCGTCGGTCAGGGAGAGCCGCTGCGCCTCCTCGTGCACCCGGACGTTCTCCACCGCCACCGCCGCGTGGCCGGCGAAGGTCCGCAGCGTGACCAGGTCGCCGTCGTCGAACTCGTCCGCCCCGGGCCGGTCGTAGAGGGCCAGCACACCGAGCGCCCGCGAGCCGGGGTCGTCGGACGACGGCTCCAGGTCGCGGCGCGGCTTCAGACGCGCCGAGCTGAAGCCGTCGGAGTCGGCTGGGGGGTGGCCGGGCCGGTCCGGGCCGCCGCGCGGTTCCGCGCCGCGGGGCGCGGCGAACGGCACCGCCACGTACGTCTCGCAGGACGGTTCCCCCGTCGGCGGGTCCGCCGGCTCCCACCGGCCGCGCAGCGGCTCCCCGGTGGCGGCCACCGTGCCGAGCACCCCGGCGCCGACCGGCACCCGCAGCGTCGAAGGATCGGCCGGGTCCTCGGTCGGCCAGCGCCCGTCCAGCCCTTCGACGCACTGGCCGACCAGCACGCCGTCGTCGTCGAGCAGCAGCACCGCGCCGGCCCGCGCGCCCGTGGCGGCGATCGCGCTGTGCAGGATCACCCGCAGGATGCGTTGCAGGTCGTGGGTGCTGGCCAGGGTGTCGCCGAGCACGGCCAGGTGGCCGCGGAGCTGGTCCCGGCTGCTGGTCAGCGCGGCCACGTAGCTGCCGGTCTCCCGGGTCATCCGGTTGAAGGCGCTGGCGAGCCGCCCGATTTCGTCCCGGCTGCGGACCGGCACCCGGGCGGTCAGGTCGCCGTTCGCCACCCGGTCCACCGCGCCGGCCAGCTCGACCAGTGGCCGGGTGGTCACCCGGGCCAGCCGCCAGGCGGCCAGCACGGCCAGCAGGGCGGCCAGCACCACCGCGCCGACCAGGGCGGCGTAGAGGCCGGGCGGGCGCTCCCCCGGCACCGAGAGCACCAGCGGCAGCGGCTGGCCGGGGGACGGGCCGACCCGGCGCACGTACCGGCCGCCGGCGGTCCCGGTCACCCGGTCCCCGTCCGCCTCGCGGGCGGCGGCCAGCACCGCTGCGCGTACCTCCCGGTCCTCGGTCGTGTGGGTGATCCGGCCCGGGTCGTCGAGGAGGGTGACCTCGACGCCGGTCACGGCCGCGAGCCGCGCCACGAAGGCCGGGTCGACGGGCTGCGCGGCGGCGACCGTGCCCAGGTCGGCACCGGCGGGGTCGCGGATCCGGACCCGGGCGGCGAGCGCGCGGACCGGGCCGGTCGCCGCGTCGGCGGCGCAGTCCTGCCAGGGCCCGGCCGGGCCACCGATGGTGGCGTAGCTGGTCCGGCCGGCGGTGTCGGCGATCTGCACGGCGGCGGCCAGGCCCCGGCCGACCACCTGGTCGGCCGCGCGGGGCCGGGCGGCCGGGTCGGCGACGAGCGCGACCGCGTCGGCCGCCGCGCGAAGCTGTTGACAGAGGGCGTCGACGGAGGTACGCACCCCGGCCGCCGCCAGGCCCAGCCGCTCGGTGGCGCGACCGCGGTCGACCGCGCTCAGGGTGGAGCCGACGAAGAACGCGCCGAGCAGGACGGGGCCGAGCACCACTGTGAGGAACGCCGCCGTCAACCGCCCGCGTAGCGTCAAGCTTCCCCCCGGAAGTTCCGCGCCCCTCCCTGCGATGCTGACACAGAGCGACCGGGAGGCAAGCGTTGCGTCAGGAGTGTTGCGTGCCGGAATTTTCTGATGGAGCGGATGAGGCCAAGCGGGACCTGCGGATCACCCTGCTCGCCCACCGCCGGTCGCTGCCCGCGCCGCGCCGGGCGGAGGCCGCGGCGTCCGTCCAGGCCGAGCTGGCCGCCCTGGTACGCCGGCTGCGCCCCGCCCGGATGACCGCGTACGTGCCGGTCGGCTCCGAGCCGGGCGGCAGCGACCTGCCCGCGGTGCTGCGGGCGGCGCTGCCGGCGGCGGCGGAGCTGCTGCTGCCGGTGCTCCTCGACGACCTCGACCTGGACTGGGCGGCCTACACCGGCCCGGAGTCGCTGCGGGCCGCCGGCCGAGGGCTGCGCGAGCCGACCGGCCCGCCGCTGGGGAGCGCGGCGGTGGCCGGGGCCGACCTCGTGGTGGTGCCGGCGCTGGCGGTGGACCGCCAGGGCTTCCGGCTGGGCCGGGGCGGCGGCTCGTACGACCGCGCGCTGGCCCGGGTGCCCGCCACGGTCCCCACGGTGGCGCTGCTGCACGACGGGGAGCTGGTCGAGGCGGTACCGGCCCAGCCGCACGACCGGCCGGTGCGCTTCGTGATCACGCCGGACGGCGGGCTGGTGGCGGTGCCGGATGTGGCCCGGGGCGCTTCCGCTGGACGAACCCGGGTTCCATGACGCACCATTGGCACTCGAATCCGTCGAGTGCCAACCGGCCGTGCCAAGATCCGGAGGAGAACGTGCCCACGTACCAGTACGCCTGCACCGCGTGCGGCCACCAGCTCGAGGCGGTGCAGTCCTTCTCTGACGCGCCGCTGACCGAGTGCCCGGCGTGCGAGGGGCGGCTGCGCAAGCTCTTCAACTCGGTCGGCATCGTGTTCAAGGGCTCCGGCTTCTACCGCACGGACTCCCGTTCGTCCGGTTCCGACAGCGCCACGAGCACCGCGAGCAAGCCGGCGAAGTCGGAGTCGTCGTCCGGCGGCTCGTCCGGCGGCTCCGCGACCGGGTCGAGCAACGGCTCGTCCGCCGCGTCGTCCAGCTCGACCTCCGGCTCGTCGGCCGGCAAGGCGCCGGCGGCCAGCAGCTCCTCCTGACCTCGTCAGCCTCCCCGGAAAGTGGTCATCCCGCGCGGATGGCCACTTTTCGCGTTTTCCGGCTGTTTCCCTGTCGGCCCGGGCGCTTGTCCACAGGCCGGCCGGTTTTCCACAGGCCGGCGGGTTTTTCCACAGGTGAGCCGGCTGGGGCGGCGGCCACCGTCGGCTGCCGCCTAGCCTGCCCGCGTACCGGTCGGATCGGTGGCGGGAGGGCGACGTGGCGGGTGGGGAGGCATCGCTGCGGCCGGTGCGCTGGCGCGGGCTGCCCCAGGGCCGGACGCTGCTCCGGGTGGCGCTGGTCGCCGTGCTGCTCGGGCTGGCCGCGGCCGTCCTGAAGACCCCGGCCGGCTGTCCGCCGGGTGCGGTCCCGGCCGTGGCTCCGACCCCGACCGGTGGCACCGGGGCTGTCGGCGCCCCGGCCGGCGGAGGCGTCCCGCCGGGTGGTGGCGTCCCGGCGGGTGGTGGCGTCCCGGCGGGTGGTGATCGTCGTGCGGCTGCGCTTCCGCTGCCGGCCGGGGCGGTCGGCGTGCCGATCCGGCTGGCCGAGCCGGCCGCGCTCGCGGTGCTCCGGCCGGGTGCCCGGGTCGACCTGCTGGTCGTGCCGGGCGGTGGGGCGGCGGGCGCGGCCACCCTGCTCGCCCAGCGGGCGCTGGTGCTGGACGTGGTGGGGGCCGCCGGGGCGGTCGACGGCTCCTCGGCGCTCTACCTGGCGCTCCGCCCCGAGCAGGCCCAGCGCGCGGTCGGCCTGCCCGAGGGCAGCCGCTTCGCCGTGGTGGTCCGCGAATGACCCGGCTCGCGCCGGAGGCGCGTCAGTCCCAGTGCGGGGGGCGCTCGGCGAGCAGCCAGTCCTCGTTGCCGGACGACCGCTCACCCCAGCCGCGGTCGGTGTCGTCGGTGGTCTGCTCGGGCAGCACCACGAAGTCTTCGCTGAGGTCGACCACGCGGTCGTCGTCGCCGCGCGGGACACGGATGCCGGGATCGCTCACGAGCGGCAAGGATACCGCCGGCAGGGGAACAGTTCGACCGTCGTGGCGTGAACGCCGGGCAAGGTGAGCCGCAAGGGTGCGGAAGACCGGGGTGAGCGCGGTGGCCCTGCCCCGCCGCGTCGGGCGGCCGACCGGCCGGGGCGTTGGTAGCGTCGGACGACGTGACGACGCCGAGCGGTGGCAGCCCCGAGGACAAGACCTGGCGACGCCCGGACCAGCCGGCCGGCGAGGCCCCGGCGCCCGACATCCACCAGCCCGGCACGCGCGGTTCGGGGCCGGCCGCGCGCAGCGACCAGCCCGCCGGCTCGGCCTCCGGCGCAGGCGAGACCGCCGGCTCGATCTCCGAAGCGGCCAGGAACGCCGGCTCAACCTCCGACGCAGCCGCGACCACCAGCTCGACCTCGGATGCAGCCGAGACCGCCGGCTCGGCCTCCGGCGAACCCGAGCCCGGCGGCGTGGCCGAGACCGCCGGCGTGGCCGAGCCCGGCGGCGAATCCGAGCGTGCCAGCTCGACCGCCGGTGGGGCGGAGCCCGGCTTGGCCTCCGGTGCTGCCGGCACCGGTCCAAACCCGGAGGCCAGCCCCTGGTCGCGCGAGGGCCACACCGACAGCCCCTGGGCGAGGCCCCGCCAGGGTGCCGCCTCAGCCGGCGAATGGTCCGGCCCGGCCCCGTCGACCGGCGGCTGGCCCGGTCAGGCCGCCCCGGCAGGCGCGTGGTCCCAGCAGGCAGCCCCGGTCGGTGGGTGGCCGCAGCAGGCCGCCCCGGCGGGTGGCTGGGGCCCCGGCGGCGCGCCGGCTGGATACACCGGGCCGCCGCCGACCATCCCGCCGCCGCCGGGCTGGCGGCCGCCGGTGCACGTGCGGCCCACGCCGCCCCGTCAACTCCCGCCGCAGGACATGGCCGCCATGGACCAGGCCGAGGGGCGCGCCCAGCGGCTCACCTACGGCATCGGCGCCGTCGTCGGCGTCGTGCTGGTGCTGCTCACCTGCCTGCTCTGCTCGCGCCTGCTCTTCTGAACCGGCCGGCGCGGCCGATCCGAGCGCGCCGGCCGACCCGGGTCAGACGATGCCGCTCCAGACCATCTTGGCTCCGCTGTCACCGGTCAGGTAGACGTACACGAGCGCGAAGACAGCCAGCACGAGCACCACTCCGGTGAGCACCAGGGGCAGCCAGCGGGGGAGGTCGCGGGTCCGGGGCAGGCCGCTGGTCACCAGCAGCAGCAGGAGCGCCGCGACGGCCAGCCCGACGGTGAACCAGAGCAGGTTCTCGCCGTACTCGGAGTGTTCGTGGATCTTCTGGAGGCCCTCGGGCGGGTAGCCCCGCTTGCGGAGCACCTCCTCCAGCTCCTCGCCGGACTCCGTCGCCACCCAGGCGACGATCGGGGTGAGCACGGCGAGGACCGCCACCGCCCAGCCCATCCGGGGCCGCCAGCGGGGCAGCACCCCGTACGCGATGGAGAGCAACGCCAGCAGCGGCACCAGCACCACGGCGGCGTGTACGACCAGGACGTGGCCCGGTAGGCCGTTGACTTCCCTGAACACCGACACCTCCGGCGAGTGGACGGGATCGCGCGGTAAGCGTACGACGGGATGATCCGCCGTCGCGCTTGCGTACATCGACCCACGCACGTGTCCCCGGTGCGGTTCACCTGTGGCCCGGGCCACCCGCGGTCACGCTCGCTTGTCGGCCCGGAGGCACCGTGCTGTCATGGACGCATGTCCACTGGTGAGGAGCTGCTCCGGTCGAAGGGCCTGCGGGTCACCCGACCGCGCCTCGCCGTGCTGGACGTGCTCGCCGCCGGTGGTCACCTGGAGGTCGACGAGATCACCCGCCGGGTCCGCGAGCGCCTCGACTCGGTCTCCACCCAGGCCGTCTACGACGTGCTCGGCGCGCTCTCCCGGGCCGGGCTGTCCCGCCGGATCGAGCCGGCCGGCAGCCCCGCCCGGTACGAGGCCCGCGTCGGGGACAACCACCACCACGTGGTGTGCCGGGGCTGCGGCGAGATCGCCGACGTGGACTGCGCCACCGGCGACGCCCCCTGCCTCGACCCGAACGTCTCGCACGGCTTCGAGGTGGACGAGGCGGAAGTGACCTTCTGGGGCCTCTGCCCGGCCTGCCAGGCCCGCCGCTCCGCCGACGACTGACGGCCGCCGGCCGGGAGACGGCCTGGTCCGCCCGGCGCGTGGCACTCTTGGGCGGTGGATTCCGATGACCTCGGCCTGTTCGGTCCGGGATCGGTCACGTGGAAGGTGCACGAGGAGCCGATCCTGATCGTCGCCGGCCTGCGTTCGCTCTACCTCCAGGCGCTGCACCCCCGTGCGATGGCCGGGGTGGCGCAGAACAGCAACTACAAGACGGACGCCTGGGGCCGGCTGATCCGCACGGCCACCTACGTGGCGACGACGATCTACGGCACCACGGCCGAGGCAAAGGCGGCCGGCCGGCGGCTGCGTACGCTGCACGCCCGGATGCGGGCCACCGACCCGTTCACCGGCGAGCAGTTCCGGATCGACGACCCCGACCTGCTGCGCTGGGTGCACGTCACCGAGGTCGAGTCGTTCGTGAGCACCGCACGGCGGGCCGGGCTCGCGCTGACCGACGACGAGGTGGACGGCTACTACACCGAGCAGCGCCGGGCGGCGGCCCTGGTCGGGCTGGACCCGGACGAGGTGCCGGGCACCGCCGCCGAGGTGGCCGACTACTACCACCGGATCCGCCCCGAGCTGCGGATGACCAAGGAGGCGGCCGAGACCGCGCTCTTCCTCACCGCCCCGCCGATCCCGTGGAAGCTCAGCCTGCCGGTGAAGCTCGGCCTGCACCTCGGCCCGCCGCGCTGGGCGTACCTGGGGATCGCCGGCACCGCGCTGGCGCTGCTGCCGGCGTGGGCCCACCGGCTGTACGGCGGCCTCGGCCTGCCCACCACCGCGCTCTCGGCGGACCTGAGCGTCCGCGCGTTGCGCCTGGCCCTGGCGGCGGTGCCGCGCCGCTACCGGGAGGGCCCGTTGCAGCAGGCCGCCAAGGAGCGCGCCGCCCGCCACGCCGCCGCCTGACCCCCGCCCGGGCCGTGCGGGGTGCTCACTCCGGCTCGGCGGGGCGCTCCACGGCCGCCCACGGGTCCTTGCCGGGGGCCTGCGCGCCGGCCGGGCAGGTGCGCCGGTAGTCGCACCAGCCGCAGCGCGGCCCCGGCTCGGTGGGGAACGCCTCGTCGGGGTCGGCGCCGCCGGCCACGGCCCGCTCGGCGGCCATGATGTCCCGGGCGGTGTCCTCTGCGCGGGTGAGCTGCCGCTGCAACGACTCCGGGCTGTGCTCGTGCGCGGCGACCGTGCCGGTGGGCAGGTGGTGCAGCTCGACCCGGCGGCACGGGCGGCGGAACACCCGCTCGGCCGCGTACGCGTAGAGCGCGAGGGCCTGCGAGCCCCGCGCGTCGTCGCTGTCCAGCCCGGTGCGGCCGGTCTTGTAGTCGACGATGACCAGCTCGGGACGGCCGTCGGGGCCGGGGCGCGAGTCGATGCGGTCGGTGCGGCCGTTGAAGGCGAGCACCGCGGTCTTCACCGCGACCACCCGCTCCACCCCGACCGGCTCGTCGGCCGGGTCGAGCCCCGCCACGTAGGACTCCAGCCAGGACAGCGCCCGCCGGAAGGCGTCCCGCTCCTGCTCGTCGTCGCGGTAGCCCTCGCGGACCCACGTGCCCTTGAGCAGGGTGCCCAGCACCTCGGGGCGGCGGCGGTCGGGGGCCAGCGCGTACCAGTTCTTGAGGGCGGTGTGGACGCTGGCGCCGAGCGAGTTGTGCGCCCACGGCGGACCCTTGGGCGGCGCGGGGCGGTCCACGTACGAGTAGCGGTAGCGGCGGGGGCAGTCGACGTAGGCGCCGAGTTTGCTGGGGGTGCAGACAAAGAGCCGTTCCGGCATGCCCTCGAAGCCGAGCTGCTCGGACTGCTCGGCGCGGGGCCGGGGTGGTCGGCCGCCGGTGGGTCGCCCGGTCGGGGAGGGTCGTCGCACGCCTGAGATCCTGCCACCCGAGTACGACAGCGCCGCGACGGCTCAGCTCATGGTGAGGTACTGCGTGACGAACGCGGCGATGGCGTCGGCGATGAGCTGCACGGCGATGGCGGCCAGCAGCAGGCCGGCGATCCGGGTCAGCACCTCGATCCCGCCCGGCCGGAGGACCTTGACGATGCCGCCGGAGAAGCGCAGCACCACCCAGACCGCGACCATGACCGCGACGATCGCGGCGGCGATGGCGAGGTAGTCGGTGAAGCCACCGGCCTGCTGCACGAAGAGCATGGTGGCGACGATGGCACCGGGGCCGGCCAGCAGCGGGGTGCCCAGCGGCACCAGCGCGATGTTGGAGGTGGCCTGCTGGTTCGGGTCGTCGGACTTGCCGGTCAGCAGCTCCAGGGCGACGAGGATCAGCAGCAGCCCGCCGGCGGCCTGCAACGCGGGCAGGTCGACGTGCAGGTAGGCCAGGATCGTCTGGCCGGCCACGGCGAACACCACGATCACCCCGAGCGCCAGCGCGACGGCCTGCCAGGCGGCCCGGTTCCGGTCGCGGGCGGCCAGCGGGCCGGTGAGCGCGAGGAAGATGGGCATCATGCCGGGCGGGTCGACGATCACCAGCAGGGTCACGAAGACCTCGCCGAAGAGCTTGAGATCCACCCGGACACGGTAGCCGCGCGGCCGGAACGCTTCAGCCTGAAGCGACCGGGGTCACCCCCCGGGCCAGCTCGACGATCCGCTCGTACGCCTCGATCCCCGTGGTGTACGCGCCGAGCCGGACGGTCTTGTGCGTGCCGTGGAAGTCCGATGATCCGGTGACCAGCAGCCCCAGCTCGGCGGCGAGCGCGCGGACGTGCTCCCGCTCGGCCGGGCTGTGGTCCTCGTGGTCGGCCTCCAGGCCGGCCAGCCCGGCTTCCGCCAGCTCCACGATGAGCTCGTCGGGCACGATCCGGCCGCGCCGGCTGGCCCGGGGGTGGGCGAAGACCGGCACCCCGCCGGCCGACCGGACCAGTGCCACCGCCCGGAACACGTCGATGTCCTCCTTGGGCAGCCGGTACCGCTCCCCCAGCCAGCGCGGCCCGAACGCCTCGGTGGTGGTGGCGACCAGCCCGGCCCGGATGAGCGCCTGGGCGATGTGCGGCCGGCCGACGGTCCCGCCGGCCGCGCCGGCGAGGATTTCGGACCAGCTCACCTGGATGCCGTCGGCCTGGAGCAGCCGCACGATGCGCTCGCCGCGCTCCTCCCGGGCGCGCCGGACCCGGGCCAGCTCGGCGGCCAGCTCCGGCTCGGTCGGGTCGAAGAGGTACGCGAGCAGGTGCAGCGGGATCGCCGGCTCGACGCCGAACCAGCGGCAGGAGAGTTCGGCGCCGCGGACCAGGGTGAGCCCGGGCGGCAGGGCCTCGACCGCCGGCTCCCAGCCGGCCGTGGTGTCGTGGTCGGTGAGCGCCACGACGTCGAGACCGGCCTCGGCGGCGGCCCGGACCAGCTCGGCGGGCCCGAGGGTGCCGTCGCTGGCGGTGGAGTGGGTGTGCAGGTCGATCCGGGCGGCGGCGCTCACCCCGCCGACGCTACCGCCCCGCCCGGTCAGGAGCGGGTGTCGCCCACCACCACGGGCCGCTCGCCCGGGGCCACCCCGTCGAGCACCGAGGCGGTGGGGGCCTCGCCGGCCAGCACCCGGTCGGGCCGGACCCGGACCAGGCCGCCGGTGGCGTCGACGTGCAGGGCGGCCCCGCCGCGGGTCCAGGCCACCACCCCGGCGACCGCCGGGCCGGCCGGGTGGTTCGCGGCGGCGGACCCGAGGTTGGCCAGGTCGACCAGCAGGGCGCTCCGGCGGGCGGCGTTGAGCAGCAGCCACCGCCCGTCGGCGGAGACCCCGCCGAGGCCGTCGGTGGCCAGCCCTGACCCGCAGCCGGTGCGGACCGGAGTGAGACCGCGGGCCGGGTCGAGCAGGGCCACGCAGGGCTGCCGGGGCGTGCCGACGGAGACCAGGCCGACCACCCGGCCGTCGGGCAGCGCGCCGTAGACGGCGAGCACGTCCGGGTTCGCCGCGCCCGGCACCCCGCCTTCCGCCCGCCGCCAGACGCTGACCCCGCCCCGGTCGGGCTGCCGGACCAGGACGGCGTCGCCGGCGAAGCCGACCGGCGTCGCCCCCGCCGGAACCGGCGCCCGGCTGCCGGCCAGGAGTTGGCCGCCGACCACGGCGGCGGCCTGCAGGTAGGGACCGTCGCGCCAGGCGACCTGCCGCCCGTCGGGGGAGACCACCACGGCGTCCGCACCGGCGAGCAGCACCTGCGGCGCGCTGCCGTTGGGCGGCACCCACCAGAGGGTACGGCCGGCCGGGGTGACCGCCGAGGTGACCAGCCAGCCGCCGTAGTCGGGGACCCGCTGCGCCCGGTCGACGCCGCTCACCCCGGTCAGTTCCCGGCGCTCGCCCCCGCTGGTGTCGAGCCACGAGCCGACGATCAGGTCCAGCTCGGCGCGGACCGGGCCCTTCCCGGGCGCCGGGTTGGAGGCGGTGGGCAGCGGTGAGGCCGAGAAGCCGCTCGGATCACCGAGGACCACCGTCGGCGTGCCGCCCTGCCCGCCAGGGCCGCCGAGCTGGGCCATGCCGGTGGTGACCAGCACGGTCGCCACCCCGGCCAGGGCGAGCCCGGTCAGGGTGCGACGCCGTCCGGTGCGCCGGGCACGCCGGAGCACCGCGCCGGCCGGGTCGGCGGCGAGCGGCCGGGGCGCGGCGACGCGGCCGGCCAGCGTCTGCCGCAGCGCCCGCTCCAGCTCGTCCTCGGTCACGGGGAATGGACGCTCCGGGCCGCCCGTCCGGTTGTCGTAGGAGTTCGGCGTGCGCGTCATCGGGACTCCACCGGCACGGACGCGACGGTTCGTGCCGGGGTCACGTCGCCGGGACGCACGGCCGGCCGGACCACCGGCGGCGCCGGGGCGGGCGGCGGCGCGGCGGGCTGCCGGAGCACCCGCGGCGGGGTACGCGGCGCGGGCGGCGCGGCCTTCTCCTCCGGCTCGACCGGCAGGCCGAGGGCGGCCTCGGAGCCGAGCCGGCGGCGCAGCGTGTTCAGCGCCCGGGAGGTCTGGCTCTTCACGGTGCCCGGGGAGATCTCCAGCAGCGCGGCGGTCTGCGCCTCGGACATGTCCTCGTAGAAGCGGAGCACCAGCACGGCCCGCTGCCGGGCCGGGAGCGCCTGGAGGTGCCGCCACAGGGCGTCCCGGTCGAGCTGCTGCTCGATCTCGTCGACCCCGGCCCGCTCGGGCAGCACCTCGGTCGGGCGTTCCCCGTGCCACCGCCGGCGCCACCAGCTGGTCGAGGTGTTGACCAGGACCCGGCGTGCGTACGGCTCGAGGGCGTCGATCCCGCCGAGCCGCTTCCAGGCCAGGTAGGTCTTGGTCAGCGCGGTCTGGAGCAGGTCCTCGGCCGTGGCCCAGTCACCGGCCAGCAGGTACGCGGTGCGCAGCAGGGCACCGGAGCGGGCCGCGACGAACTCGCGGAACTCCTCCTCCAGCGGGTCCCTGTTCGCCACGCTCACCTCCGCACCCGGTCCTGCCTGGCAGGCTCCCACGCCGGACGGGGCCGGGTCGACGGCAAATGGTGCGCAGTTCCTCCGATGTTCGGACGAAAAGTTTCAGGCGCCGTCGTCGGCCTTCGCCTCGTCGGCCTCCTTGCCCAACCGCGCCTCGACGGCCTGCGGCTCGTACATCTCTTCCACGACGCGCAGGTAGAGCTCGTTCGGGTTGGGCAGGTTCTTGATCTCGCGGAGCGCCTGCTCCTGGCCGGCGGACTCCAGCACGAAGGTGCCGTAGTTGAGCGCGCGGCCGGTCGGGGTCTGCTCGTACTTCATGTCGGTGACCCGGACCAGCGGCATCATGGCGACCCGGCGGGTGATGATCCCGTTGACCACCATGACCCGCTTGTTGGTGAGGATGAAGCGGTCGTACCACCAGTCGGCGACCCGCCAGGCGACCCAGCCCATCACGGCGAACCAGAGCAGCACCGCGACGGTGGTCAGCGCCCCGACGTCGCGCCCGGCCAGGAAGCCGGAGAGGTAGCCGAGCACGAAGGTCGCCGCGATGCCGATGACGATCGGGGTGGAGAGGTGGATCCAGTGCCGCTTCCACTCGCCGCGGTAACGCTCCGTGGGGAAGAGGTAACGTGCGACCAGCGAGCTGGGCTCGTCCTCCAGCGGCAGCACCCGGCGGGGGGCCATGCCGGAGGCGTCGGCGCGCAGGCCGGCCAGCTCGTCCTCGGAGATCTGCGGGTTCTGGTAGCCGGCCTCCGGGTCGCGGATCCAGGCGCGGCCGGACCGCCCCTCCCCGGCGAACCCCGGCCCGTCACCGAAGGCGGCGTCGTCCGAAAGGGAGGGACCGCCGCCGTAGCCGGATCCGGAGCCGTAGCCCGGGCCGTCGTCGGGGTCGATCCGGGGGATCGGCTCGGTGTCGCGCTCCCGGCGCTCCCGGTCGGGGTCGTCGGGGTCGAAGGGTGGACCGGAGGGGCTTCCCATCGGCGGCTAGGCGACCAGGTTGGTGAAGAAGTCGCCGAAGCCCTGCGCGATGTCCATGATGCCGCCACCGAGAGACTTGAACACGTCGGCGGCGGAGTTCGGCCGGTAGGCGACGAAGAAGATCAAGAATGCGATGCCGGCCCAGGTGAGGACCTTCTTGACCATAGCGGGCCATCCTCTCGCGCGGAGCCGGGTCCGTTTACCGCAGCGGCACCCAGAGTATCAGTATGGTGTCGTAGAGTGAATATCTGCGTCTGTACTCCGACTCGCCCGTGCCGGCCGGTCAGGCCCGCCCGTGCAGGTACGGAGATGGTGCGCCGTACACGAGTTCGGGCGGTGTCCACTCGGTGAGGTCGTGCAGCACGACTTCTTCCGCGAGGAGGTGACCCGCACTCGCCGGCCAGGCTATCGCATGGAGCCACATTCCCCGAGCCTCGCCGGCGTACGCGCTTCGATCCGTCGGCGAATTCACGAGCCACAGTGGAGTGGGATGGCCCCCCACCCGGATCTTGGCGTGCGGCACCCGCTCGGGATGACCAGGGCCGGGATCGGTGAGCGCCTCCGCCACCTCGGGCCCCGGATCGGGCCCGGGCAGGCCGGCGAGGCGGGAGCCGAGCCCGACACCCGGCTCCTCGGCGACGAAGAGCAGGTCGGCCGGTCCACCGTCGAGCGGGGCCGGACCGGCGCAGGCCACCGCGGTGGCGCGCACCCCGGAACGGTCGTCCCCCACCCAGGCCACCCCGGTCAGCGTCCACCCGGTGGGCAGCGGCCACGGGCACCAGAGCGGCACCCCGGGCCGCCCGGCCGGATCGGCGTCGGCGGCCACCCGCTCCACGACACTCGCCATGATCTCGGCACCGATGTGCTCCGGCACGTGCAGGGGCGGCACCGGACCGCAGCGCAGGCACCGGTACTCACCGTGCATCAGGTCCGGCTCCCGGACCGGCCCCGCACACCTGGGACAGCTCACCGCGACACTCACCACCTCACCGTCACCCCGGACCGGCGGGCCGTCAAGCGGAGCGGCCGGATCGGTCACTCCGGAGGCGGTCCGGCGTACGTCCGGATCCAGGCGTGCATGGCGATCCCGCTGGCCACGCCGGCGTTGATCGAGCGGGTCGAGCCGTACTGGGCGATCGAAAAGAGCTGGTCGCAGGCGCCCCGCGCCACCTCGGAGAGCCCCGGCCCCTCCTGGCCGAAGAGCAGCACGCAGCGCCGCGGCAGGGTGCTCGTCTCCAGCGGCTTGGAGCCGGGCAGGTTGTCGATGCCGACCACCGGCAGCCGCTCCCCCGCCGCCCAGGCCACGAACTCCTCGATCGTCGGGTGGTGCCGGACGTGCTGGTAGCGGTCGGTCACCATGGCGCCCCGCCGGTTCCACCGCCGCCGCCCCACGATGTGCACCTCGGCGGCGAGGAAGGCGTTGGCGTTGCGCACCACCGTGCCGATGTTGAAGTCGTGCTGCCAGTTCTCGACGGCCACGTGGAAGTCGTGCCGGCGCCGGTCCAGGTCGGCCACCACGGCCTCGCGCCGCCAGTAGCGGTAGCGGTCCACCACGTTGCGCCGATCGCCCGCGGCGAGCAGGTCCGGGTCGTAGCGCGGGTCGTCCGGCGGGTCGCCGGGCCACGGCCCCACACCCACGTCGAGCTGGTCGTCGGTCACGGTCTCCAGAGGGTACGGCCCGGAGCGTCACGCCCGCGGGACCGGGTGTCGGGTGTCCGTCGACGCACGGGGCCACGAGCCGGCGCATCAGCACCTAGGCTCCGGCCCGAACGGGGGTGTGCGATGCGGACACGGATGCGGCGGAGCGCGACGGCGGTCCTGCTGGCGGGGCTGCTGGCGGCCGGCTGCGGTCCGGCCGCCGGGCGAGCCGGGTCGGGCGGCGCGGCGACCACGGCCGCGGGCGGGAGCACCGCCGCCGGGCCGGCGCCAGGAGCCTGGCCGAACGCCAGCGCCTCACCCGTCGAGCGGGTGCTCCGCACCGGCATCCGGATCGGCGACGACGAGCTGCTGCTCAGCCCCTCCCACAGCCACATCGTCGACACCGCCTGGTTCGACATCCGCACCGGTCGCTACCACGACCTCCCTGAGGACGAGAACTTCCGCTCGGCGCTCGGCGGCGACCGCACCCTGCCCTTCTTCGAGGTACGCGAGCGGCCCGCCCCGGACGGCCGCCTGATCACCTACGCCTTCGCCTCGACCCGGGTGGCCCGGGCGACCATCACCCAGCCGGGCTACCCGAACACCACCCTCACGCTGGCCCCGTGGGGCGGGAACGACCCGTCGACCCTGTTCTGGGCCGCCCGCCCGGGCCGGCCGCTGACCGCGGACCTGCCCACCGACCGGCGCGCCGTCTGCACCCTCTACGACGCGGCGGGGCAGGTGATCGCCCGGCTGGTTCTCGCCGAGACGCAGGGCGTGCAGAAGGGTGGCTGACCGTCCCGGCCCGGCGAGAGGCCGGTGGCGGCCGGTTCAGCGGAGGTCGAGCGCGCCGGCGAGCCGGTCGAGGAAGCGCCGGTCGGCGGGGCTCGGCGGCGCCTCGCCGGCCCGGCACACCCGGGCCGCCACCGACTCCACCCACTGCCGGTACGCCGCCGAGTCGGCGGGGTCGGCGCGCCGCCGGAGCACCCGTACCGCGGCCCGGGCGGCGGCGAGCAGGTCGACCAGGTCGGTGAGGCGCTCGTCCCGCTCGGCGGCGCCGTCGTGGCGGGCGTAGATGGCGGCGACCACGGCTCGGATCAGGTCGCTGTCGAAGGCCCGGCCGGCGGCCACCGCGTCCAGCCCGGCGAGCCCGGCGGCGACGCCGCGCGGCGGGCGGCCGGGACCGGGCGAGGCGGCGGCGACGAGGACCCGGCCCGGCAGGTCGGTCAACAGGTCCCACTCCGCCGCGGAGTAGACGGCGGTGGTCAGCGGTGCGGCACGGCGGCCGGCAGAGGGCGGCTCTCCGGCGACGGAGTGGCTCATGGGGACCTCCGGCGTCAGCATATGCCCCGGAACGGGAAAAGGGCCCCTTCCCCACGGATCGGAAAGGGGCCCTTTTCGGGCGTACGCGCGGGGTCAGCGCGGCTCGGGGAAGCTGGGCCGCTCGGGGTCGACGCCCTCGGGCAGCGCGGCGGCCGCGTACTCCTTCTTGGGGACCATGACCTTGCGGCGGAACACGCAGACCAGCGTGCCGTCCTGGTTGTAGCCCCGGGTCTCCACCGCCACCACGCCGCGGTCCGGCTTCGAGGAGGACTCCCGCTTGTCCAGCACCGTGGTCTCGCCGTAGATGGTGTCGCCGTGGAAGGTCGGGGCGACGTGCCGCAGCGACTCGATCTCCAGGTTGGCGATCGCCTTGCCGCTGACGTCCGGCACCGACATGCCGAGCAGCAGCGAGTAGATGTAGTTGCCGACCACCACGTTGCGCTTGAACTGGCTCGCCGACTCGGCGTAGTGGGCGTCCATGTGCAGCGGGTGGTGGTTCATGGTGAGCAGGCAGAAGAGGTGGTCGTCGTACTCGGTGACCGTCTTGCCCGGCCAGTGCCGGTAGACCGCGCCGACCTCGAACTCCTCGTAGTAGCGGCCGAACTGCATCCTTGTCCCCTTCGACGGGCGGCGATGGAGTTCGGCACAGCATGCCTTACCGCTTGTTAAGGCGGTGGGCGGGGCGTTGCCGGTGCGGAAAAGTCACACCCGGACCGACCCGGGGGGAGACGCAATGAGCGGCGGGGCCCTCCCCGGCACCCGCCGCCCACGCTCTGATGCGAGAGATTCTGCCGTACGGCGGTACTGTATCGACAGAGACGGACGTCACATTTATCTTTTCGTAACACTACTCAACGTGACGCAGGCTCACTCCACATGCGATCTCCGCGGGCCGGATCGCCGCTTGTCAAGCGTCAAGTTACCGATTCGTAGCTAGTACGCTGTGTGATCTCCCTGGAAGCGCTCCCATCACATCCCGTCACGCAAATGCGTCGTGCACTTGCGTTCCGCACGGGCGGGGAAACAGACTGCGCTCGATGCATCGCAGCGTCACCGTCGTGCTGCTCAGCGTTTCGTTGCGCACGTCACGGGAATGCGGAGGCATCGACCCTGGTTCCACGGGACGTAGGCAATCCGCGCTGATCGGAGAGTGCAATGGCAACGGTTGAGCTGACCACGGCCAACTTCGACGAGGTGACCGAACGCGACGGCATCGTCCTGCTCGACTTCTGGGCGGACTGGTGCGGCCCGTGCAAGCGCTTCGCCCCCGTCTACGAGCGCTCGTCCGACAAGCACCCGGACATCGTGTTCGGCAAGGTTGACACCGAGGCGCAGCAGGAGCTGGGCGCCAAGTTCAACATCAGCTCGATCCCGACGGTGATGGCGATCCGCGACGGCGTGATCGTCTACGCCCAGCCGGGCGCCCTGCCGGAGTCGGCCCTGGAGAACCTGATCGAGCAGGTCCAGCAGCTGGACATGGACGACGTCCGCAAGAAGCTGGCCGAGCACGGCCACAAGCACTGAGCCGACCGGCTCCGACACACCGGCCGGGTCCCCACCGTGGGGGCCCGTCCGGTGCTGTTCGGGCCGCCCCGGAGCGGCCCGAAAAGAGCGACACGGGCAGCGAGGAATGGACGACGGACCGACGCCTTCCGACCGTGTTCATCCCGTATCGTCACGAGCCGATGGAGACCTTGACCACCCGCGGGCGTGCCGTCCGACTGGGCGCCACGCTGCTCGGACTGGCGCTGCTCCTGCTCGGCACCGTGCATTGCACCGACGACGACTTCCCGTTCGGGCCGTTCCGGATGTACTCCACCTCCGACCCGCCGGACGCACCCGCCCCCGACACCCGGGTCGAGGGCGTCGACCGGACCGGGGCGGTGGTGCCGCTCGGCCAGGACGCCACCGGCATCCGGCGCGCCGAGATCGAGGGCCAGCAGGACCGGTACGCCGCCGACCCGAGCCTGCTGCGCCGCGTCGCCGAGGCGTACGCCGAGCGCCACCCCGCCGCCCCCGACCTGGTCGAGGTCCGCATCGTCGTCCGCTGGTACGACATCCAGGGCGGCCGCCCGACCGGCCGCTGGACCGATCGCACCGCCGTGAGCTGGGAGACCGCCCCGTGACCGGCTGGTTGACCGAGGCGGTCCCGCGCGGCCGGGTCGCCGCCTTCCGCACCCTGGTCTACCTCTTCGTCGCCGCCGACCTGGTGATCTTCACCCCCTGGGTCCGCACCCGGGTCGACGTGCCCGGCGACCTCTACCAGCCGCTGCTGATCGGCCGGCTGCTCCCGCTGCCCACCCCCACCTCGGCCCTGGTCGGCGTGATCTTCTGGGTGCTCCTGGCGGTCGCCCTGCTCGCCGCCACGGGCCGGGCGCCCCGGCTGCTCGGCTGGACGGTCTTCGCCCTCTACTTCGAGTGGATGATCGTCGCGATGAGCTACGGCAAGGTCGACCACGACCGGTTCGGGCTGCTCGTCGCGCTGGCCGTGCTGCCCACCGCCGGGCGGGCCCGGCACGGCGACCCCACCCGGAGCGAGGCGGGCGGCTGGGCGTTGCGGGTCACCCAGATCGCGGTGATCTGCACCTACTTCCTGGCCGCCTGGGCGAAGTTCCGCTTCGGCGGCCTGGACTGGGCCACCGGCTCGGTCCTGGCCCGGGCGATCATCCGGCGCGGCACCGACCTGGCCGACGTGATCGCCCAGGTGCCGCACCTGCTGATCGTCGCCCAGTTCGGCATCCTGGCCTTCGAACTGCTCAGCCCGCTGGTGTTCTTCCTGCCCGAGCGGTGGCGGCTGGCCACGGTCGGCTTCTTCTACTCGTTCCACGTGGTGACGATCGCGACGATCACCATCTCGTTCGCCCCGCACCTCGTGGCGATGACCAGCTTCCTGCCCCTGGAGAAGGTCCGCCCGGTGCGGTGGGCCCGGCACCTGCTCACCCGCCGTCGCGACCCGGCGGGCGAGGAGCCCGCCCTCGCCGGCCCCGAGCCAGTCGTCGACCCCGTCTGAGGCCGTCCGGCGGTCGGGAGCGCGGTCAGGGGGTCGGGCCGGGACGACCGGTGGGGCCGTAGAGCCGTTCCCGGGCCTCCTGCGGGAGGGCGCACGCGGCCGTGCCCCCGGGCATCCGGTGCCGGTTGCGGGCCACCCACCGGTAGGCGGGCCAGGCCGCGGCGCGCACCGGCGGGAAGCGCAGCCCGGCGCCGGCGACCCGCCAGACCGGCCCACTGTCGCCGAGCAGCTTGGCGATGGCGTCGGGACCGGCGGCGCGGGAGCCGTCGGCGCCCACCCACTGCACCGCCTCCTCGCACTCGGCCTCCGTCAGGCCCAGCGCCGCCAGGTCGGCGAACTGCCAGGGGACCACGCGGGCGCCGGTGGGGATCCGGCGCTCGATGAACTGCGCACAGCGGGTGCAGAACGCGCAGTCGCCGTCGTAGACGAAGGTCGACGTCTCCATGCCTCCATCCTGCACCCCACCCGCCCCACTCCGGTGGCCGGTGTTCGGCGGGTCACTTGCGCTTCGTTCGTACGCATGTTCGAATGAAGCACATGCGCTGGGACAACCTCTCCGCTCCCCCGGATGAGGGGACTCCCGACGGGGCAGCGCCAGCGACTCCACCCCTGCCGCTGGCGCTCCCCGGCGCCATCGCCCGCACCTTCGACACCCCCGGCTTCGCCGGCATGACCTTCTACGAGGTGCGGGCAAAGTCGATCATCAACCGGGTGCCGGGCCAGTCCCGCGTCCCGTTCGAGTGGACGGTCAACCCCTACCGGGGATGCAGCCACGCGTGTGTGTACTGCCTGGCCGGCGACACGCCGATCCTGATGGCCGACGGCCGCACCAGGCCGATCAGCGAGCTGGAGGTCGGTGACCGCATCTACGGCACCGAGCGGCGCGGCGCCTACCGGCACTACGTGGTGACCACGGTGCTCGACAAGTGGTCGACGGTGAAGCGGGCCCACCGCGTCACCCTGGAGGACGGCACCACCCTGGTGGCCAGCGGCGACCACCGGTTCCTCACCGAGCGCGGCTGGAAGCACGTGACCGGCAGCATGCGGGGTGACGGCCGCCGGCCCTACCTGACCACCCGCAACCGGCTGCTCGGCACCGGCCGGTTCGAGAGCGCGCCGAAGCGCTCCGCCGACTACCGACGGGGCTACCTCTGCGCCCTGGTGCGCGACGCCGACCACCCGGGCAGCCGCTTCCGGCTGGCCACCGCCGAGGAGGAGGCGCTGGCGCGCGCGGAACGGTTCCTCGCCGACGCCGGGATCGGCACGGAGCGGATTCCCGGCCCGCCGGTCCGCGCGGGCCGCCGGTCGACGACCGCGATCCGCACCGCCCGGCCCGGTGACGCCGAGGCGGTCGCCGAACTGATCCGCCCGGCGGACGAGCCGACGGACGACTGGTGGCTGGGCCTTCTCGCCGGCACCTTCGACGCCGCCGGCAGTTGCCGGCGGGGCGTCTTCCGGATCAGCGTCGGCGACGACGAGAGCCGGGACCGGACGGGCGCCGCCCTGGACCGGTTCGGCTTCCGTTGGGTGCTCGACGACCCGGGCAACCTCAACCGGGTACGCCAGCTCCGGCTGACCGGCGGCCTGCCGGAGCGGCTGCGCTTCTTCCACCTGACCGACCCCGCGGTCACCCGCAGACGCTCGATCGAGGGCATGGCGCTCAAGTGCCGGGCCCGGCTGCGTGTGGCCGGCATCGAGGATCTCGGGCTGGAGCTGCCGCTGTGGGACATCACCACCGGCACCGGCGACTTCATCGCCAACGGGGTGGTCAGCCACAACTGCTTCGCCCGCAACACGCACACCTACCTCGACCTCGACGCCGGGGCGGACTTCGACCGGAAGGTGATCGTCAAGGTCAACGCCGGTGAGCTGGTACGCCGGGAACTGGCCGCCCCGAAGTGGCGCGGCGCGCACATCGCCATGGGCACCAACGTGGACTGCTACCAGCGGGCCGAGGGGCGCTACCGGCTCATGCCCCAGATCATCGAGGCGCTGCGCGACTTCGCCAACCCGTTCTCGATCCTGACCAAGGGCACGCTGCTGCTGCGTGACCTGCCGCTGCTGCGCCAGGCCGCCGAGGTGACCCGGGTCGGGCTGTCCTACTCGGTGGGTTTCGTGGACGAGGCGCTCTGGCGGGCGGTCGAGCCGGGCACGCCGAGCCCGCGCCGACGGCTCGACGCGGTACGCCAGCTCACCGACGCGGGCTTCTCCGTCGGAGTCCTGATGGCGCCGATCCTGCCGGGGCTCAGCGACGACGACGAGTCGATCGACGCCACGGTTGCCGCCATCGCCGTGTCCGGGGCCACCGGCGTCACCCCACTGCCGCTGCACCTGCGTCCCGGCGCCCGCGAGTGGTACGCGCGCTGGCTGGCCCGGGAGTTCCCGCACCTGGTCCCCCGCTACCGGCAGCTCTACCAGGCCGGGGCGTACGCGCCGCAGGCGTACCAGCGGGAGGTGACCGCGCGGGTGCGGATGGCGGCCCGCCGGCACGGGCTGCACCGGGGCGAGGTCGGCGAGAATCGCCAACTACCCACCACGCCCACCCCGCCGCCGGCGGCCGAGCAGCTCTCCCTGCTCTGACCAGGCGCCCGGCCGTCCACCGTCGGCGGGGTTAGGCTCGACGAATGCGTTCCGCTCAGCAGATCCTCGCCGACTCCGCCGTGATCGCCGTCGTGGGCGCGTCCCGCGACCCGGGCAAGGCCGCGCACCGCGTACCGCTGGAGATGCAGCGGCACGGCTGGCGGATCATCCCGGTGAACCCGACGGTGGACGAGCTGTTCGGCGAGCGGGCGTACCCGTCGCTGGCCGACATCCCGCACCCGGTCGATCTGGTCGACGTGTTCCGCCCGGCCTCGGACGCCGTCGAGGTGGTCCGGCAGGCGGTGGCGATCGGCGCGCCGGCGGTGTGGTTGCAGCTCGGGATCTTCTCGGCCGAGGCGCGGCGGATCGCCGAGGAGGCGGGGATCGACTACGTCGAGGACCGCTGCCTGATCATCGAGCGGGCCGCCGGGGGCCTGACCCGCCGGAGCTGACCTCCACTCAGGGTCGGGCCACCACCATGACGTACTGGCCGTAAGGGTCGGTCGCCACCATCCGGCCGTCGGCGTCCACCGCCATGAGCCAGCGTTCTCGCGCGGGCCGGTCCAACCACCGGCTCCGGACCGGTGGTATCTCGACGAGCGGGATCTCTCTCGGCTCCCGGCAGGCCCGACCGGCGCAGACGCGCAGTACGGCGCGGTCGGGCCAGGGGCCGGAACCCACCCGGAGGTAGAGGCCGTCCGGGTGAGCCGGCTCGGCCACCACGTCCCAGACGTCACCCCGGGGCCGGTGAACGGTGGCCATGGGCTCGCGGCCGTCGCACCCGTGGCCGGCCCGGCAGCCGAGAACGTCGCCGAGGTTCAGCAGGGCGAGTTCGTCGGGTGTCGGCATGCCCGGGCGCTGTGGGCCCTCGATCGACGCGACCTCGGGCCGCGCACAGTCGAGGGTGGCGCACCAGCCCACGGAGACCGCACCGGTGGACGCGGAGCGGAGGGCGACGACCGGCCTGCCGCTCGCGTCGACCCGAACCACCAGCCTGGCGGGCCGGGAGCCGTCCCGATCGCCTAGCGAACCGTTCACCCGGCCGAGGCTGGTGACCCGGGGGGTCGCGCAGAAGACGTCCGGGCAGCGGATGAGCTTCAGCTCGACGGGGCCGGCGTCGTCGGGGGTCGGGGCGTCGGGCCGGACCTCCGTGGCGCTGGCGAGCAGGACCTCTCCGGCCGGGGACAGGGTGATGGCCGCGGCTCGAGTCCCGCGCAGCACCTCCAGCCCACCCTTGCTCCCCCGGCAGATCCGCTGGGCGTCGCACTGTTCCAGCGCGTGCTGGCCGAGGGCGTAGACGGAGCCGTCCGCGCCGAAGGCCGCTCCCCCGTACGGTTCGTACATCGTCACGGACAGGTCGGTGCGGCGGCGGGTCCGGCACGTGTCGTCGAGGCAGTCGTCGAACCACGTCTGACCGACGAGGATCGGACCTCGCCCCGCCGGCCAGCCGACCGCGATCATCCACTGTGAGTGGCCGGATGTGTTCACGGTGACCTCGGGCAGTCGGTCCGCGGCGACGACGCCACCGACCAGCCCGGCGGGCAACAGGACCGCGGCCAGCCCCAGCGGCACGGTGAGTCGGCCGAGCCGCCGGGTGAGCCGGTCGACCGCGGACACCGACTCCTCGGGAGCAGGGGCCGGCAGCAATGACGGTCCAGCCAGATGGCGGTGGGCCGTCAGGAGGGTCGCTGCCTGGAGGGCGACGACGGCGACGAGGGTCGCGTCCCGCAACAACCAGGCCAGGACACCCAGGAGAGGGTCGGTCACGTGCTCCTCGGGGCGGGTGAAGGCCCAGCCGTACAGCAGAGCCGGTGCCGCGACGCCGAACAGGAGTGCGACGCCGAGGCCCAGCACGTTTCCCCGTACGCCCACGGAGGACGCCCGGAACGCCGCCCTGCCGCGCCGGCCCTCCAGGACCGCGATCGGCAGCACGATGGCGAAGCGGACCAGGAGCGCGGCGACCGGCAGGGCGAGCAGCGCGGCGACCACCCAGACGAGTTCCACGGCGGCGGGCAGCACCATCCCGAGCAGGAAAAACGCCACGAGCAGCGTCCCCGCCCCGGCGAGCAGGGCGGCGCCGACCGTGGGAAGGGCCCGGAAAGCCCGCCGCAGCGGGCGGTCGACGGGGGCCAGGGCGGCGATCGCGGCGGTCACCGCCCAGGCCCACACGACCGGCTCCACGAGGGCGCCGACGACGCCGGCCGGCGGGACGAACATCCCGTTGACCACCCGCGCCGGGTCGACACCGGGCAGCGGGATCAGCCCGCCGAGCACCCGGAGCAGCGACCACGGTACGAGCACCAGCACGATCGTCGTGAGCGCGACGCGGCGGCGGGGAATCGGCACGGGCGTACGGTACGGCCCGGCCGCCACCTCTCGCTGTCCCGCCGCCTGCCGGTCGGACCTGGCCGAGCGGGCGCTCAGCTCGTGGGTTCCGCCGGCCCGAAGAGCAGGTCGAGCTGGGTGTCGAGGGCGGCCAGGGCGGTCTCCGGCGGGTAGTGCCCGCCGAGCAGGTAGATGCCGAGCCCTTCCATGACGGCCAGCAACCCGACCGCCGCCCGCTCCGGATCCACCGTCGTGCCGGCTCCGGAGCTGATCAGGCCGGCGATGAAGCCCAGCAGGGCGGCCGTCTCGTCGTGCAGCGCGGCGGCGACGGCCGGGCGTACGACGGTGTAGGCCAGGAACGCCAGCGCCACCCGGCCGTCGGCACGGCGCTCCTCGTCCAGCGGCAGCAGCTCGGCCAGCATGGTCCGCAGCAGTTCGCGCGGTGCCGGTGTCTCCCCGAGCGCCGCGATCGCCCGGGTCACCCGGGCCTCGTTCCGCTCCCGGATCACGGCGAGCGCGAAGGTCATCATCTCGTCGCGGGTACGGAAGTAGTGCTGCACCATCCCGGAGCTGACCCCGGCCGCGGCGGCCACGTGCCGGAGGCTGACCGCCTCCAGTCCCTGCTCGGCCGCGACCCGCATCAGCGCGTCCGCGATCAGCGCGCGACGCTCCCGGTGGTCGACCCGCTTCGGCATCCCCCCATGCTTTCACAATACGACTGCATTGACACGTCCCCGCTCCAGCGTTTACGTTGCAACTGCAATGCAAACGGAGGGTGGGCGGGGATGGGGAAGATCGACGCAGCCAGGCTGGCGCGCCGCGCGGTGGCGTACGAGTGGGGCATGTGGCGCAGCCTGGCCCGGTGGGCCCTGCGCCGGCCGTACCCGCTGGCGCCGGGCGCCGAGACGTTCGGCTACGTCGGCGTGGTGCAGCCGATCCTCGGCGTCTTCATCGCGCTGTCGGCGATCGAGATCCCGGTCCTCGACCTGATCCTCCGGCACACCGTCGGCTGGCCCACGGTGCGGCACGTCGCCATCGGGCTCGGCGTCTGGGGCGTGCTGTGGATGGTCGGGCTGCTCGCCAGCCTGCGGATCCACCCGCACGTCGTCGACGACACCGGCCTGCGGCTGCGCAACGGCGTCTCGCTCGACGTTCGAATCCCGTGGACCGCCGTCGCCCGGGTGGAGGCGCGCTACCGGTCGCTGCCGTCCAGCCGCGCCGTGCAGTACGACCCGGAGGACCCGGCGGTGCTGAACCTCGGCGTGGGCAGCCAGACCGCGGTGGACGTGGTGCTGCGGGAGCCGCTGTCGGTACCCCTACCCAAGGGCCCGAGCGCGCCCGTACGCGAGATCCGCCTCTACGCCGACGACCCAAAGTCGCTGGTGAACCAGGCCCGCCAACACCTACCGGCCCTGAACCCCACCCAGTCCCGTTGATCAAGAAGTTTGCGTCAGCGGCACGGCCGGATCGGACGCAAACTTCTTGATCAACCGGGGACGGTGCCGGTCAGAGCTTGTACTCCTTGAGGAGACCGCGGGAGATGATGGTCTTCTGGATCTCCGAGGTGCCTTCGCCGATGAGCAGGAACGGGGCCTCGCGCATCAGCCGCTCGATCTCGTACTCCTTCGAGTAGCCGTAGCCGCCGTGGATGCGGAACGCCTCCTGGACGACCTCGGCGCAGTACTCGGAGGCCAGCAGCTTCGCCATCCCGGCCTCGACGTCGTTGCGCTGGCCGGCGTCCTTGAGCCGGGCCGCGTTGACCATGAGGGCGTGCGCGGCCTCGATCTTCGTGCCCATCTCGGCGAGCTTGAACGCGACGGCCTGGTGCTTGGCGAGCGGCTGGCCGAAGGTGCGGCGCTGCTGGGCGTACGCGACGGCCAGTTCGAAGGCCCGGATGGAGATGCCGCAGGCGCGGGCGGCCACGTTGACCCGGCCGACCTCGATGCCGTCCATCATCTGGTAGAAGCCGCGGCCCACCTTCTCCTCGCCGCCGAGCACCGCGGAGGCGGGGACGGTGACGCCGTCGAGCACCATCTCGGTGGTCTCGACGCCCTTGTAGCCCATCTTGTCGATCTTGCCGGGGATGGTCAGGCCGGGGGCGGTCTCGCCGAAGCCGGGCTCCTTCTCCAGCAGGAAGGTGCTCATGTTGCCGTAGACCGAGTCGGCCCCGGTCTCGGTCTTGACGAGGGTGGCGACCACCGAGGAGTACGCGCCGTTGGTCAGCCACATCTTCTGGCCGTTGAGCACGTAGTTGTCGCCGTCGCGGACCGCCCGCGACTTGATCGCCGAGACGTCCGAGCCGCACTCCGGCTCCGACATCGAGAACGCGCCGCGCACCTCACCGGTGGCCATCCGGGGGAGCAGCCGGGCCTTCTGGTCCGCGGAGCCGTGCTGGGAGATCAGGTACGCCACGATGAAGTGGGTGTTGACGATGCCGGAGATCGACATCCAGCCGCGGGACAGCTCCTCCACCACGAGGGCGTAGGTCAGCAGGGACTCGCCGAGACCGCCGTACTCCTCGTCGATGGTGAGGCCGAACAGCCCCATCTCGCGCATCCCGTCGAGGATGTCGGTGGGGTACTCGTCGGCGTGCTCCAGCCGCTGGGCGTGCGGGATGATCTCCTTGTCGGCGAACTCCCGGACGGTTTCCAGGATCGACCGCTGCACATCGGTCAGGCCGGGCGTCTGGGCGAGTCGGGCCATCTCAGCCTCCGGGGGATCGGCGCACTACTCGTGGGTAACTGAACGCTGGGTCAGTATCGGCCCCGGGACCGGCGGAGCCAAGGTGACCAGTCCACACAACCGCTGTGAAAAGGTTCACCGCTGCGGGTAGCGTCCGCAAGAGAGAGGGCCGTCGACCTGCGAGGCGAGGGGGCGAGGAGGGCGTGAGCCAACCACCCGGTGAGCCGGACCAGCCACCGTCGCCGTACGAGCCGCCCGCCTACGGCCAGCCGTACGGGGAGCCGCAGCAGCCGCACTGGGGGCACCAGCCACCCGGCGCGGCCCAGCCGCCCTACGCCCCGCAGCCCCCGTACGGCCAGTACGGGCCACCCGGCCCCGGACCGCAGCCGCGCGGCGGCCCGAACGTGCTCGCCATCCTGTCGCTGGTCTTCGCCTTCGTCTTCGCCCCGGCCGGCATCGTCTGCGGCCACCTGGCGAAGCGGCAGATCCGGCAGACCGGCGAGGAGGGCGACCAGCTCGCCACCTGGGGGCTGATCCTCAGCTACGTCTTCACCGCGATCGGCCTGCTGGTCTGCTGCGGCTGGATCGGTCTGGCCATCTGGGCCAACTCGGACAACGGCGGCAGCTACTGACGGTCAGCGGAACTCCGCCTCGCGGACGCTGTTGCCGCCGTCGACCACCAGCATCTGCCCGGTGATGTAGGAGGCGGCCGGCGAGCAGAGGAAGGCGATCGCCGCGGCCACCTCGTCGGGCGTGCCGGGGCGGCCGACCGGGGTGCCGAGGCCCTGCTTGATCTCGACCATCGTGGACGCCGCGGTGTGGATGATGCCCGGCGCCACCGCGTTCACGGTCACCCCGTCGGCGATCATCTCCATGGCCAGGGCGCGGGTCAGCCCGACCACGCCGGCCTTCGCCGCAGCGTACGCGGCCTCGGTGGGCAGCGCGTTGACCGGACCGGCGGTGGCCGCCAGATTGACGATGCGCCCCCAGCCCCGCTCGGCCATCCCGCCGATGAACGCGCGGCTGCACAGGAACGCGGTGGTCAGGTTCCGGTCGATCTCGCCGCGCCACTCGTCGTAGGTCAGCTGGGCGACCGGCCGGAGCACCTCCGGGCTGGCCCGGCTGGCCAGGCCGGCGTTGTTGACCAGCACCTCGACGTCGCCGAGCTGCTCGGCCACCGCGTCGGCGAGCGCGCCCACCTCGGACTCGTCGGTGAGGTCGGCGACGAAGCCGGTGACCCCCAGCTCGCCGGCCCGGTCGTGGATCCGCCGGGTGGTCGAGACGATCGCCACCCGGGCGCCCAGGTCGGCCAGGCGGCGCGCGGTCGCGTACCCGATGCCGTCCGGACTGCCCGCGCCGGTGACCAGCGCGACCCGGCCGTCCAGGCGCATGGTGGCCGGCTCTTCGAGCGGAGCCGGCTGGTCCTGGTCGGCGGAGCCGGTGGGGCCGCCGCCGCGCGGCCGGCGCACCAGCCCCGGCCTGCTGACGTCCCGTCGCGACCGACCGCCGCGCGCGTCAAGTGCCATGCCGCGATCCTGCCCGTTGTGGACGTCCCGGGCAACGCGGCACCCGGAAAGGGGGTCCTGCGACTTGCCCGCAGATGGCTACCCTGACCGCACCACGTACATGGAGATGATCTGATGACCTATCCCCCACCGCCCGGTGGTTGGCACGACCCGTCGGCGGCGGCCGGACCGCAGTCGAGCCCGCCGGCCGACCCGACGCTGCCGATGGCCGGCAACCCCATCCCGACCCAGCCGACCTCGGCGGACCCGTACGCGCCCGCCGACCCGTACGCCGGCATGAAGTCCGGCGACCCTTACGCCGCCGCCGGCTACCCGCCGGCCGGCAACCCGTACGCCGCGCCCGGCTACCCGGCGCCCGGCGACCCGTACGCGGCGGCCGGCTACCCGCCGCCGGCGTACCCCGGCTACGCGCCCCCGTCCAGCAAGACGAACACCCTGGCCATCGTGGCGCTGGTGCTCTCGCTGATCGGCTTCACCTCCTGCATCACCGCCCCGATCGGCGCGATCATGGGCCACGTCGCCCGCAAGCAGATCCGGGAGACCGGCGAGCAGGGCGAGGGCATGGCGAAGGCAGCCATCATCGTGGGCTGGATCCTCACCGCCCTGCTGGTGCTGCTGATCATCTTCTACGTCGTGATGATCGTGATCGCGGTCAACTCGGACAGCTCCAGCGGCTACTGACGCGGACGGGCCGCCCCGGTCGACTGGGGCGGCCCGTCGCGGTCAGCGGCTCGCGGTCACTCCGACGGCGGGGTGAACGAGGAGGTACGGGTCATCCCGGCGGCCCGGCCCTTGGCCGCGATCACCAGCGCCATCTTGCGGGACGCCTCGTCGATCATCTCGTCGCCGAGCATCACCGCGCCGAGCTTGCCGCCCGCCTCCGAGGTGTACCAGTCGTACGCGTCGAGGATCAGTTCGGCGTGGTCGTAGTCGTCCTGGGCCGGGGAGTAGACCTCGTTGGCCGCGTCGATCTGGCCCGGGTGCAGCACCCACTTGCCGTCGAAGCCGAGCGCCGCCGAGCGCTTGGCCACCTCGCGGAACGCGTCGACGTCCCGGATCTGCAGGAACGGGCCGTCGATGGCCTGCTTGTCGTGCATCCGGGCGGCCATCAGGATCCGCATGAGGATGTAGTGGTAGGGGTCCCCCGGGTAGTCCGGGATCAGCGCGCCGACCACCAGCGACTTCATGTTGATCGAGGCCATGAAGTCGGCCGGGCCGAAGATGATCGTCTCGACCCGGGGCGAGGCGGCCGCGATGGCGTCGACGTTGACCAGGCCGGCCGCGTTCTCGATCTGCGCCTCGATGCCGATCCGGCCGACCTCCAGGCCGAGGGTCTTCTCGATCTGGGTGAGCAGCAGGTCCAGCCAGTGCACCTGCTCGGCGTTCTGCACCTTCGGCAGCATGATGCAGTCCAGGTTGGCCCCGGCGCCCTCGACCACCTCGATGACGTCCCGGTAGGTCCACGGCGTGGTCAGGTCGTTCACCCGCACCACCCGGGTCTTGCCGGCCCAGTCGCCCTCGTTCAGCGCGGCGACGATGTTCTTCCGGGCGTCCGGCTTGGCCAGCGGCGCGACCGCGTCCTCCAGGTCGAGGAAGACCTGGTCGGCGGGAAGGCCCTGGGCCTTGCCGAGCATCTTGACGCTGGAGCCGGGTACCGCGAGGCAGGACCGGCGGGGGCGACCGACTGCGGCCATGGATGCGCTCCTTCCAGCGTCCGGCGGGCACGCCGACGCCACCAGGTGAAAGACCAGAACTTAACGATCCCAAAGGGCGTTGTGACGCCACGGTAACCTCGTGCCGTGACCGGGGTGAATGGACCTGTGGAAGATCTCACTGAGCGACGGACCGTGGTGGTGACCGGCGCCAGCTCGGGCATCGGACTGGCCGCCGCGGTCGACCTGGCGGGCCGCGGCGACCGGGTGGTACTGGTCGGCCGGGATCCCGCGCGGCTGCGGGCCGCCGGGGAACGGGTCCGCGAGTGCTGCGGCGAGCAACCCGAGCTGTTCCGCGCGGACTTCGCCGTGCTGGACGACGTACGCGGGCTCGCCGAGCGGCTGCGCGCCGCGTACGACCGGATCGACGTGCTGGCCAACAACGCCGGCGCGATCGTGCTCCACCCGGTCACCACGGTCGACGGCTTCGAGCTGACCATGCAGGCCAACCACCTCGCCCCGTTCCTGCTCAGCAACCTGCTGCGGGACCGGATCGGCCGGATGGTGGTGACCGCCTCGGGCGCGCACCGCAGCGGCGTGCTCGACCCGGACGACCTCAACGCCGCGCTGCGCCGCTACCGGCCGATGCGCGCGTACGGCACCAGCAAGCAGGCGAACATCCTGTTCACCGCCGAGGCGGCCCGGCGCTGGCCGGAGGTGCCGGCGTACTCGTTCCACCCCGGCGTGGTGCGAACCCGGTTCGGCAACGAGAGCCGGCTGGTCGCCCTCGGCATGCGCCTGCTGCCGTTCCGCAGCCCCGAGCGGGGCGCGGAGACCCTGGTCTGGCTGGCCAACCAGGACCCGGCCCGGCTGGTCGACGGCGGCTACTACGCCGACCGTCGGCTCCGCCGGCCGCTGCCCAAGGCGGCCGACCCGGCCCTCGCCGCCCGGCTCTGGACCGCCAGCGCCAAGGCCGTCGGGATCGACGCCTGAGCCCTCGCCGGGTCCGCCCGCCGGGCCGACCGCTGCCATACTCCGCCGCATGACCGAGCACGAGGGAGCGACCCTGCACGTCGGCGGCGCCGACGACGGGCTGGCCGCCCGGATCGACCGGGAGCTGACGGCCTTCAACAACGCCGCCACCGGCGCCACCGACGAGGCCGACCTGACCGTGCGCGTCGTCGACCCGGACGGCGAGCTGGTGGCGGGGCTGACCGGGTGGACCTGGGGCGGCCGGGCCGGGATCAACACCGTCTGGGTGCGGGCGGACCGCCGCCGCGAGGGCTGGGGCGGCCGGCTGCTGCGGGCCGCGGAGGAGGAGGCCCGGCGGCGCGGCTGCACCGAGATCTCGGTGGCCTCGTTCTCCTTCCAGGCGCCGGACTTCTACCGCCGGCACGGCTACACCGACACCGGCATCCGGGACGGCATCCCGGGCGGCCACGTCGACCACCACTTCTGGAAGCCGCTCGTCGAGGACCCGGCCGGGGTGCTCCGGGTGGTCGCCCTGGTCGACCTGAGCGCCGACCCCGAGGCCGGCCGGCGGTACGAGGACGCGGTGCTCGCCCTGCTCGGGCGGCACGGCGGGCGGCTGGAGCGGCGGCTGCGTACCGGGGACGGACAGACCGAGGTGCACGTGATCCGGTTCGCCGCGCGGGCCGGCTACGACGCGTTCCTGGCCGACCCGGAGCGGGTGGCGCTGCGGGCCGCGCTCGGCGACGCCGCCCCCACCACCCAGGTCCTCGACGTCCACGACGTCTGACGCTCACTCGGCGAGGTGGACCGGGACGCTGGTGACCACCACGCCGGGCAGGGCCCGCAGGGCGGCGCGGAGCCGCTGCTCGACGCGGCTGTGCAGCGGGCGGTGCCAGCGGCGGCGGAGCACCACCTCGGGCACGATCACGGTGAGGGTCAGCTCCGGCCGGGTCGTGTGCAGCGCCTCCAGGTAGTGCGCCAGCGGCCCGATCACCGCCCGGTACGGCGACACGATCGTCTCCAGCCGCAGGTGGTCGCCCCAGGCCTGCCACTGCTCCCGGAACCGGTCCGCCTCGGCCTCCTCGGGAGCGATGTGCACGGCCAGCGTGGGCTGGCCCAGCGACGCCGCGTACGCCAGGGCCCGCAGCGACGCCCGGTTCAGCCGGGCCACCGGCACGACGACCAGGTGGCGTACCTCCTGGGGCAGTTCCTCGCCCTCGGCGGACCCGGCGGGGCCGGGCGGCGCGGGCGGGTGCAGCGCCAGGGCGTGGTGCAGCGTGGCGTAGTGGCGGTGGATCCGCCGGAACAGCAGCACCAGCAGCGGCACGGCGACCACCACCACCCAGGCGCCCTCGCTGAACTTGGCCACGGCGGCGGTGAGCAGCACCAGCGCGGAGAGGGTGGCACCGATGGCGTTGAGCGCCAGTCGGCGATGCCAGCCCGGCCCGCGGCGGCGCCACCAGTGCACGACCATGCCGGTCTGCGACAGCGTGAAGGCGAGGAAGACACCGACGGCGTAGAGCGGGATCAGCGACGCGGTGTTGCCCCGGAAGGCAACGAAGATGAGCCCTGCGGCGAGCGACAGCGCGACCAGGCCGTTGCTGAACGCCAACCGGTCACCCATGTGCAGGAACCGGCGGGGGGCGTGGCCGTCCCGGGCCATGAAGAAGAGCAGCCGGGGGAAGTCGTTGAACGCGGTGTTCGCCGCGAGCAGCAGGATCAGCGCGGTGGTGGCCTGGAGGAACGCGTACCAGGGGCCGGTCGGGAAGGTCACCCGGCCGAGCTGGGAGAGCAACGTCTCGCCCGGCCGCGGGACCAGGCCGTCCAGGTGGATCAGCCCGACCAGGCCGGCGAAGAGCGCGACCAGCATGGCGACCATCCAGCCCAGCGTGGTGCGGGCGTTGCGCCACTCGGTGGGCCGGAACGCGGGGACCGCGTTCGACACCGCCTCGATGCCGGTCATCGACACCGCGCCGGAGGAGAACGCGCGTAGCACCAGCAGCAGGCCCAGCCCTTCGGCGGCCGGCACCGGCGGCGGGGGCACCGGCGCGAAGCCCCGGCCCGCCGCCCGTGCGTATCCGACCACCAGCAGCACGAGGACCGCGACCACGAAGGCGTATGTGGGGAGCACGAAGAGGTTCCCGGCGGTGCGCACGCCGCGCAGGTTGCCGGCGAGCAGCACGGCGATCACCAGCAACCCGAGCGGCACGGTGACCGGGGCCAGCCCGGGCAGCGCCGAGGTGACCGCGTGCACCCCGGCCGCCACCGACACCGACACGGTCAGCACGTAGTCGAGCATCAGCCCGGCCGCCGCCGCCAGTCCCGGGATACGTCCCAGGTTGTCGCCGGCCACGATGTACGAACCGGCCCCGTGCGGGTACGCCGGGATCGTCTGCCGGTAGGACAGCCCGACCGCGACCATCAGCACCACCAGCAGAGTGGCCAGCGGCAGGGAGAGCCCGAGCGCGGCGCTGCCGGCCAGCACCAGCACGCCCAGCATCGCCTCCGGCCCGTACGCCACCGAGCTGAGCAGGTCGGAGGAGAGCACGGGCAGGGCGACCAGCTTGCGCATCCGCTCGTAGAGCACCGAGGCGCTGGAGAGCGGCGGCCCGAACAGCGTCCGGCGGGCCCGGGTGAGCAGCCGTCCGGCCCGCGTGCCGGGCAGGTGGGCCGGCTCGGTGGCGACCAGCTCGTCCGGCTCCTCGACGGTGAACATCTCGATCGGCACGAGCCGACCGAACCGGGTCGGCCGCGGCGGCCGCCCGCTACGCCCGAGGGTGGGGTCGACGGGCAGCTCGTCCGGGCCGCGCGGCTCCCGCCAGCGCTCGCCGATCCGGCCCAGGGCCGCCCGTTCCTCGGGGCCGAGCGGCGGGAACTCGGCCGACGGGGTGACGATCGTCCCCCGCTCGGCCGCGTCGTCGTGTTCCCCTGCCGCCCCCACCCTCCGCACTTTCATGGAATCGGGCCGGGCGGGGGGCGCTTTCCGCAAAAGCGGGTCAGTCGGCCAGCGGGGCGGGGTCGGCGGGCACGGCGACCGGCGCGGTGCGGCGGCCGGCCCGGGCCCCGCCGAGGATGACGACGGCGACGCCGGCCAGCAGCAGGCCCAGCCCGGGCAGGGCCAGCGTGCGGGGCAGCTGGCCCAGCCAGGCCCAGCCGATCAGCGCCGCGCCGGGCGCCTCCAGCAGGATCAGGACGCTGACCGTGGTGGCCGAGACCCGGTGCAGGGCGTAGTTGAACATCGAGTGGCCGAGCAGTTGGGCGCCGGCCACCAGGCCGAGGATCGCCAGCCAGGTGGCGCCGTCGTAACCGTGCAGGCGTACGCCGCCGGCCAGGCAGACCACCAGCAGGATCGCCGCGCAGACGCCGTAGCAGATGGTGGTGTAGGTGGTGGTGCTGATGCTGGCCCGGGCGCGCTCGCCGAAGGCGGTGTAGACCGCGGCGAACATGCCGCCCGCGACCGCCAGGAGGTCACCGGTGAAGGCCCGGCCGGAGACGCTGAAGTCGGCGCCGGTGGCCAGCGCCGCACCGAGCACCGCGACCGCGATGCCGGCCCAGACCACCGCGGGCAGCCGCCGCCCCTGCCAGCGGGCGATCAGCCCCTGCCAGACCGGCTGGGTGGCGCCCAGCGCGGTGGCCGCGGCCACCGAGGTGAGCTGCGCGCTCGGCATCCAGGTGGCGAAGTGGGCGGCCAGCGCCACCCCGGAGAGTACGCAGTACAGCCCCTCCCGACGGCCCGCGCCGACGGTCAGCGCCCGGAACTCGGCGCGCCGCCGGGTCAGCGAGACCGGCCCGAGCACGGCCAGCGAGAGCACGTTGCGCCAGAAGGCGATGGCCAGGGCCGGCGCGGCGGCGAACGCGACCAGCGGCGCCGAGGACGAGACGGCGGCGACGGCCAGCGCGAGCGCGCCGACGGTCAGCGCGTCGAGCGGCGGGCGGTGCGGAGGGTGGGACACGGAGAGCAATACTCACACGCCGCCCGGCACCACGGAACGTCAGCACTCCGTTACGATCATGCGCGTCCCGGCGATCCCCCCTCGACGTCCGGAGGCTCATGCCCACGTACCAGGCGGTGCTGTTCGACTTCTTCGGCACGCTGACCCGCTGCGTCCAGCGCGGGTCCGCCCACCGGACCATCGCCGAGCTGCTCGGCTGCTCGGCCGACACCCTGATCGAGGTGCTCGACCGCAGCTACTACCAGCGCGCCAGCGGGCGGTTCGGCAACGCCGAGGCGACCCTGCGCTGGGTCTGCGGCCAAGCCGGCGTGCACCCCTCCGACGAGGCGCTACGCGCCGCCGTCGCCTCCCGGCACCGGGCGGTACGCGCCGACACCCGGCTGCGCGCCGAGGCGGTGCCGGTGCTGGCCGCGCTGCGCCGGCAGGGTGTCCGCACCGGCCTGATCAGCGACTGCACGCACGAGCTGCCGGCGTTCCTGCCCCAGCTGGCGGTCGCGCCGCTGCTCGACGTGCGGGTCTTCTCGGTACAGGTCGGGCGGTGCAAGCCCGACTCGGCGCTCTACCTGGCCGCCTGCCACCGGCTCGACCTCACGCCGGCCGACTGTCTCTACGTGGGCGACGGCGGCAGCCAGGAACTCACCGGCGCCGAGCGGGCCGGCATGACCGCGGTCCGGCTGGCCGCCCCCGACCTGACCGGCCACATGGTCTTCAACGCCGACCACGGCTGGGACGGACCGGCGCTCACCTCGCTCACCGAGGTGCTCGACCTGCTCGACCCGGTCGGCGTCGGCTGAGCGGCCGGCGGAGCCGGGCCCGGCGGTTCAGCGGCGGCGGACCTTGTGCAGCCGGAACGGCTTGCGGGTGGCCCGGACCACCGGCGCCTCCCGGGGCTGCTCGGCCAGCGACCCGGCCGGCAGGTCGCCGCCGGTCGTCGCGGTGCCCGCCGGGCTCAGCCGGTTCAGGGCACACCCCTCGGCCGCCCAGCGGGCCACCAGGTCGGCGGAGGGGCCGGAGGCGTTCAGCCGCTTCGCGGCGACCAGCGGCGCCGCGGTCTCCCACTCCTCGGTGCCCGGCCGCAGCCGGGTGACCCGGGCCGGCCAGGTGACGATCCGGCCGCCGTGGTCGCCGCGCAGGGTCACCTCGGCGGCGTCCGCGTCGGCCAGCCCGGGGGCCGACTGCTCGCCCGGGCCGGTCACCACCAGCAGCGCGCCGTCGAGCGGCAGGCACCACAACGCGTACGCCGGCCCGCCGGCCACCGACACCCAGGCGACCGCGGCCTTCTTCACGGCCTCGTCCACCAGGGGCGGGGTCGGCCGCTCGTCCACCTCGTCGCTCACTCCGACATCCTCCCGCATCCCGGCGCTCAGCCCACGAAGGGCGGGACGGCGATCTCGCCCCGGGCCACCGGCATCACGTGACCGGCGACCGTGGCGCCCACCGCCACCCCGCCGGCTGCGGTCACCGTGCAGGCCAGCGCGGACGGCCGGTTGATCTCGATGCCCTGGCGGACCGCGTACTCGGAGCGGCCCTCGCCGGGCAGCAGCCCGCTGGCCACCAGCCAGACGCCCAGGCCCAGGGCGGCCGAGCCGGTCGCCGGGTCCTCCGGCACGCCGAGGCCCGGCACGAAGACGCGGGCGTGCGCGGTTTGCGAGTCGGCGTCCCAGGAGAAGACGCTGACGTGCTCCACGCCGTACCGCTCCGCAGCCGCCGTGTTCACCCTGGCGCGGGCCACCGCGTCCGGGCGTACCGGAAGGTAGGGGAACTCCAGGCCGCAGCCGGCGACCCGGGGTGCCGGGCCGGCGTGGTCGGCGGCGGTGAGGCCGGCCATCTCCAGCAGCGGCTCCGGGTCGAGTTCGGGCCCGAGGGTCGGGGTGCCCCCGGTGAGCGTCGCGCCGGTGGGGGTGACCTCGATGGGCAGCACCCCGGCGCCGCACTCCTGGGTGACCCTGCCCACATCGAACATGCCGCGCCGGCTCGCGGTCACCGCGGCGCCCACGCTGGGGTGACCGGCGAACGGCAGTTCCTCGGCCGGTGTGAAGATCCGCGCCCGGTACGTCGCTCCGACCTGCGTGGGCGGCAGCACGAACACCGTTTCCGACAGGTTGAACTCCACCGCGAGCGTCTGCATCTGCTCGGTGGCGAGCCCTTCCGCGCCGAACACCACGGCCAGCGGGTTGCCGGCGAACGGGCGGTCGGTGAAGACGTCCACGATCTCGTACGCCAAGGTCGACATGTTGATAAACACTAGGCCCTTAGGCTGGTGCCCGTGAGCACGCCGAACCGGGTCTACATCGCTCGACTCGCCGGAGTCGCCGTCTTCGACCCGAACGGCGACCAGGTGGGTCGGATCCGCGACGCCGTGGCCCGGATGCGGCCGACCCAGCGCCCACCCGAGGTGGTGGGGCTGGTCGCCGAGATGCCGATGCGGCGGCGCATCTTCCTGTCCATCAACAGAATCACCTCCATCGACGCCGACGCCGTGGTGCTCGGCAGCGGCACCCTCAACCTGCGCCGGTTCGAGAAGCGCCCGAACGAGCTGCTGGTGCTCCAGGAGCTGCTGGACCGGCGGGTCCAGCTGGACACCGGGCAGGCCGGCTCGGTGGTCGACGTGGCCATGGAGTGCAGCCGCGGAGGCGAGTGGGCGCTCACCCGGGTCGCCGTCCGCGAGCAGACCAGCCGGCTCGCCCGCCGCGGTCACCTGCACCAGGTGGAGTGGGACCGGGTGCGCGGCCTCGGCACCCTCGGCGAGAACCGGGGTACGGCCAACCTCCTCGCCGTGCTGGAGGACATGCGCCCGGCCGACCTGGCCAACGCCCTCCAGGACCTGCCCGACGCCCGGCGCAACGAGGTCGCCGCCGCGCTGGACGACGAGCGCCTCGCCGACGTGCTCGGCGAACTGCCCGAGCACGACCAGGTGGAGATCCTGGCCGCGCTGGACCGGGAACGCGCCGCGGACGTGCTGGAGGAGATGGACCCGGACGACGCCGCCGACCTGCTCAACGAGCTGCCCCCGCCGGAGCAGGACGTGCTGCTCGACCTGATGGAGCCGGACGAGGCCACCCCGGTCCGCCAGTTGCTGCGCTACGCCTCCGGCACCGCCGGCAGCGTGATGACCTCCGAGCCGGTGATCCTGCCGCCGGACGCCACGGTGGCCGAGGCGCTGGCCCGGATCCGCGAGCCGCAGCTCTCCCCCGCCGTGGCCGCGCAGGTCTTCGTGACCCGCGCCCCGCTCACCACGCCCACCGGGCGCTACCTGGGCATGGTGCACTTCCAGGCGCTGCTCCGCGAGCCGCCGGCCGACCTGCTCGGCGGGGTCGTCGTCAACGACATAGACCCGCTGCGGCCGACCACCCCGCTGCCCGAGATAACCCGCCGGATGGCCACGTACGACCTGGTCGCCATGCCGGTGGTGGACCGGAGCATGCGGCTGGTCGGCGCGGTGACCGTGGACGACGTGCTGGACCACTCGCTGCCGCGGGACTGGCGGGACCGGGACGCCATGCCGACCGCGCCCGCCACCGACGAGGGGCACCTGGACGGCGGCAATGGCTGACCAGCGACGGTCCGAGCGGCTGGACCAGCCCCGGGCGCCCCGGGGACTCCGGCTGCCCCGGATCGACGCGGAGACCTTCGGCCGCTGGTCGGAGGGGATCGCCCGGGGCATGGGCACGGCGAACTTCATCGTCTACATGACGCTGGTGATCGCCGCCTGGTTCGCGTGGAACACCCTGGCCCCGGCGGACCTGCGCTTCGACCCGTACACGTTCACCTTCCTGACCCTGGTGCTCTCCCTCCAGGCCTCGTACGCGGCCCCGCTGATCCTGCTCGCGCAGAACCGGCAGGCCGACCGGGACCGGATCGCGCTGGAGGAGGACCGGCGGCGGGCCACCATGCAGAAGGCCGACACGGAGTACCTGGCCCGGGAGATCGCCGCCCTGCGCATCGCGATGGGTGAGGTGGCGACCCGGGACTTCCTCCGCTCCGAGCTGGCCCGGCTGGCCGAGGAGCTGGACGAGGCAGCCGAGCGGCGGCGGAAGCTGGAGCGCCGGCAGCAGGAGCGGGAGGTCCGGCGGGAGGCCCGGCGGCAGCCCGGCGGGGAGCCGCTCGACGAGCCCCGCGACGACCTCGACGGCGACTTCGCGCACGACGGCCGCTTCGAGAGCTGAACCGGCCCGGAGCGTATTGAACGCCGCGCGCCTCAAGGGGCCAGGCGAGCGGCGTTCGGCCCGATCGTCCCACTTCGCGGCATGCCCGTCCACCCCTCGGGCGGCCATCGATTCGCTCACACCGGCCCCCGCCAGCGGCGGACGCCGATGACCACCGACGTAGCATTGCGGGCATGTCAGCACCCGTCAGCACCGTCTCCGACGCGATCCAGGCCGCCCTGGCCACCGTCAACGACCCGGAGATCCGTCGGCCGATCACCGAGCTCGGCATGGTCCGTTCCGCCGTGGTCGGCGACGACGGCGTGGTCCGGGTGGAGCTGCTGCTCACCGTGGCCGGCTGCCCGCTGAAGGACAAGCTGCGCACCGACATCACGGCCGCCGTCGCGGCGGTGCCCGGCGTGACCGGCGTCGAGATCGAGTTCGGCGTGATGAGCCCGGAGCAGCGCCAGGAGCTCCAGTCGAAGCTGCGCGGCGGCGGGGCCAGCGCCGAGCCGGTCATCCCGTTCGCCCAGCCCGGTTCCCGCACCCGCGTCTACGCGGTCGCCAGCGGCAAGGGCGGCGTCGGCAAGTCCAGCGTCACGGTCAACCTGGCCGCCGCGCTGGCCGCCCGCGGCCTCTCGGTCGGCGTGGTGGACGCCGACATCTACGGCCACTCGGTGCCCCGGATGCTCGGCGCCGACGGTGCGCCCACCCGGGTCGAGGACATGATCATGCCGCCGCAGTCGCACGGCGTGAAGGTGATCTCGATCGGCATGTTCACCCCGGGCAACGCGGCCGTCGTCTGGCGTGGCCCGATGCTGCACCGGGCGTTGCAGCAGTTCCTCGCCGACGTCTACTGGGGCGACCTGGACGTCCTCCTGCTGGACCTGCCCCCGGGCACCGGCGACATCGCGATCTCGGTGGCGCAGCTGCTGCCGAACGCGGAGATCCTGGTCGTCACCACCCCGCAGGCGGCCGCCGCCGAGGTGGCCGAGCGGGCCGGCGCCATCGCGCTGCAGACCCACCAGCGGGTGGTCGGCGTGATCGAGAACATGTCCTGGCTGGAGTTGCCGGACGGCTCCCGGATGGAGGTCTTCGGCGCCGGCGGCGGCGCGGCCGTCGCCGAGTCGCTGACCCGGACCATCGGCGCGCAGGTGCCGGTGCTGGGGCAGATCCCCATGGACACCCGGGTGCGCGAGGGCGGCGACGCCGGCAACCCGATCGTGCTGGCCCAGCCGGACGCCCCGGCCGCCCGGGCGCTGGTCCAGGTCGCCGACCGGCTCGCGGTGCGCCGCGAGTCCCTGCTCGGCAAGCCCCTGGGTCTCAAGCCCGCCGGTCGCTGACCGTCCGGAAAACTTTTCCACCGACCCTCCCCGGCCCACGGCCGAGGGGGGTCGGTCCCGTTACGGGCTCAGGTGGCGTCGTCGTAGGAGGGGCGGGGGGCGGGCGCCGGGGCGCCGCCGGTCGCGGTGGCCGGGCGGGTGCCGTTGGTACGCAGGTCGGCCGCCTTCGCCACGTCCTTGAGCTCCTCGTGCACGCCGGTGACGTCCGAGCGCAGGTTGTCGTACATGCTCTGCAGCGGCTTCCGGAGGGCCTGCTCGTCCTCCTCGCTGAGCAGGTGCTTCCGGATGAACGCCTTGGGGTGCAGGTCCTCCAACTGGATGTCCGTGCCCAGCTCGCGGCTCAGGTCGCCGGTGGCGTTCCGCGCCATGTTGCGCAGGTTGCGGACCATCCGGAGGCCGTCGTTGATCACCGTGGGCAGCCGGTCCCCGAAGATCAACAGTGCCAGGAGCAGCAGGGCGCCGATCTCCCACCAGTTCAGGTTCTCGAACACTCCGGCCTCCTCGTGGCGTGTCAGGGCAAGACTACGCACGTCAGGTGGCCGGCCGGGAGGGGGTGAGGGGTCCCTACTTGGCGTCTGCGGCGAGCGTCACCGAGGCGTTCTGCCGATTCGACCCGCGCCGGTACTCCACCCTCACCACCGAACCCGGGGCGTACTTGCGGACCAGCGCCACCAGATCGGTCGGATCGTTCATCGGGTGCCCGTCCAGCCGGAGCACCACGTCCCCGGTACGCAGCCCGGCGGCCGCGGCCGGCCCGGCCGGCTCGACGCCGTTGAGGCGTACGCCGCCGCCGCTCACGCCGGTGCCGCCCACCTGGGCGCCGATCACCGTGCGCCGGGCCTTGCCGGTGCCGATGATGTCCTCGGTGACGCGCTTCGCCTGGTTGATCGGGATGGCGAAGGCGAGCCCGATGTTGCCGGCCTCCTGCCCGTCGGCGACCAGCGACTTGATGGTCGAGTTCACCCCGACCACCCGGCCGGCCCCGTCGACCAGCGGGCCGCCGGAGTTGCCGTGGTTGACCGCCGCGTCGGTCTGGATCGCCGCGTAGTAGCGGGTCGGCCCGCCCGGCTCGCCGGCCATCATGGTGCGGTCCAGGGCGCTGACGATGCCGGCGGTCACCGTGTTGGCCAGGGAGAGCGGCGACCCCATGGCGAGCACCGGGTCGCCGACGGCGAGCGCGTCGGAGTCGCCGAACTCCACCGGCTTCAGCCCGGTGCGGGTCACCTTGATCACCGCTATGTCCGACTCCGGGTCCTGCCCGACCACGGTGCCGGGGGCGGTGCTGCCGTCGTTGAAGACCACCGTGGCCTTGCCGGGGCCGCCCGCGACCACGTGGTCGTTGGTGACGATGTGCCCGTCGGCGCTCACCACGAAGCCGGAGCCCTCGCTCGTGCCGCCGAGGCTGGCCACCCGGACGGTCACCACGCTGGGCAGCACCCGCTCGGCGACCCCGGCCAGTGACTCGGGCTTGCGCTGGGCGAGCGCCGGGGCCTGGCCGGACTGCGCCCCGAGCGTCGGCACGGCCCCGCCGCCCCGCAGGAAGGCGTAGGTCAGGGCGCTGCCGAGCGAGCCGGCGAGCAGGGCGGTGATCAGCGAGATGAGCACCACCTGGCGCAGCCCCGGCCGGGTCGGCGCGTCCGGGTCGGTCACCGGTTCCGGCTCGCCGCTCCCGGTGACCGGGGCGGCCGGGACCACCACGGCGGCGGGCGCGTACGGGTCGCGCCACGGGTCGGCGAGCGCGTCGGACCACCAGGGCGAGGTCGTGCCGCCCCCGGCGCCCTGCGGGGGCTGCCCGGGCGCCGGCCCACCCGCCGGTGCCGGGCTCCCGCCGGGCTGGCGCCAGTCCCAGCCGTCGGTCACGTCGGTGCCTCCCAGTCCGTCCCCCATGCCCCGTGCCGGAGGGCCGGCGGAGCCGACCGTGCCGCACGGGACTCCGTCCAGGATTGCACGGATGCCCCGCGTGGAGTCAGGGGTTGCCGCGCGTGATCGTCTGAGGGCCGACTCGCGGCTGCGCCCGCCGAGGCACGCCTCTAGGCTCTCAGTGCCAACCGACCCCTCGCACCAAGTCCGCCCGGAGGTGTCCCATCGCCACGGTCGCCGGCTCCGGCAACTCGACCGCCCAGGCGCTCCAGTTCGCCGAGTCGTACGTCACCGAGGACCTCGTGCTGCGGACGGCCCGCGCCCTCGCCCACGAGGTGGGCGTCGACGCGGTCACGCCGGGCGCCGGGGCCGCGCTGCGCCTGCTCGCCGCCGCCGGGAACGCCCGGGCGGTGGTGGAGATCGGCACCGGCACCGGGGTGAGCGGGGTCTGGCTGCTGCGCGGCATGCGCCCCGACGGGGTGCTCACCACCATCGACGTGGAGGTCGAGCACCAGCGCATCGCCCGCCGGCTGTTCCAGGAGGCGGGGTTCGCGTCGGGGCGTACCCGGATCATCACGGGCCGGGCCCTCGACGTGCTGCCGCGGCTCGCGGACGGCGCCTACGACCTGGTCTTCGTCGACGCCGAGGCGACCGGCTTCGCCGCCTGCGTGGATGCCGCGCTGCGGCTGCTGCGCCCCGGCGGGGTGCTCGCGCTCAACGGCGCCCTGGCCGGCGGCCGGATCGGCGACCCGGCCGCCCGCGACGTGGAGACGGTGACCGTGCGGGAGACCATCAAGGCGATCCGCGAGTCGGAGCACTGGGTGCCGGCGCTGCTGCCCGTCGGGCACGGCCTGCTCGCCGCCGTGAAGGGCTGACCGCCCCGCCGGTCAGCCCAGCGTGGCAAGCCAGCGCAGCAGCCCGCGGACGCCCCAGCCGGTGGCGCCCTTGACCAGCTCGCCGTGCACGTCGTCCGACCAGGAGGGGGCGGACATGTCCACGTGCACCCAGCGGTCGCGCAGGTCGCCGGTGAACTCGCGAAGGTAGAGCGCGGCCACCACCGAGCCGGCGCCCCGGTTCGGGGAGCTGTGCAGGTCGGCGATGTCGCTGCCCAGGTACTCGACATAGTCGTCGGCCAGCGGCATCCGCCAGGCCCGCTCGCCGGCCGCCGTGATCGCGGCCAGCAGGTCGGCGGCGAGGTCGTCGTTCTCGCTGTAGAGGGCGGCGTGCCGCTTGCCCAGCGCCACCGCGTTCGCCCCGGTCAGCGTGGCCAGGTCGACCAGCAGGTCGGGCTTCAGCTCCCGGACGGCGTACGCCATGGCGTCGGCGAGGACCAGCCGGCCCTCCGCGTCGGAGTTGGTGCTCTCGCTCGTCAGGCCGCCGTAGTGGCGGATGACGTCGCCGGGGCGGAACGCCGAGCCGCTGACCATGTTCTCGGCGAGCGGGGCCAGCGTGGTGACCCGCACCGGCAGCCCCAGCGCGGCGGCGCCCAGGGTGGCGGTGACCACCGCGGCGGCCCCGGCCATGTCCTTGCGCATCAGCTTCATGGCCGGCACCGGCTTGATCGAGATGCCGCCGGTGTCGAACGTGATCCCCTTGCCGACCAGCACCACGTGGGTACGCGCCCCGGCCGGCCGCCAGTCCAGCTCGACCAGGCGGGGGCCGCTGGCCGAGCCGCCGCCGACGGCCAGGATGCCGCCGAAGCCCTCGGTGACCAGTTCCTCCGGCCCGCGCACCCTCAGGTGGAGGTCGGCGCGGCCGGACGCGGCGGAGGCCACCTGGGCGGCGAACCACTCCGGGTTCTTGGTGGACGAGGGGGTGTTGGTCAGGTCCCGGGCCAGCCGGGTCATCTCGGCGGTGGTCCGGGCGGTGGCCAGGGTCGGCGCGAGCGCCTCCGGGTCCCCGACCACGACGTCCACCTCGGCCAGCGCGGGCGTGCCACCGGCCTCTGTCAGCCGGTAGCGGTAGGAGCCCAGCAGCAGCCCCTCGGCCAGGCCGCGCAGCGCGTCCGTGGCCTCGTCCGGCAGCGCGATCGTGATATGTGTCTCATCCTTGGCGGCCCGTGCCAGCGCCGCGCCGGCGAGCCGCCAGCCGTGCTCGTCGCCCGCGCCGACGCCGAGCAGCCAGAGCCTGGCCGGGGTGCCGCCGGGACGCAGGTGCTCCCGCACCTCGCCGGCGGCGCCGGTGAGCCGGGCGGCCGGCAGCAGCGCCACCGCCTCGGCCCGGACGTCGTCGCCGGGCGCGGCGGCGGTGGGGACCAGCGCGGCCGGGCCGTCCGGCCCTTCGGGACGAATGGGCAGGACGAGGGTGTCGGGCCGCGCGGGCCCGCTCACCAGACGAATGGCCAGCACGCTGGACCGAACCTCCGAAGATTGCTCGAATCGGGACACTTTGCCGCTCACCGGCCGATGAAGGCCCTGAGCCACCGGCTCAGCCGGTGGCTCAGGGTAGGACGAACCGTCCGCGCGACGGACGTCGCGCGGACCGCTCCTCGAATCAGCCGGCGGCCGCCTTCAGCGCGTCACCCAGCGCGGTGGCCTCGTCGGGAGTCATCTCGACGACGAGCCGGCCACCACCCTCCAGCGGGACCCGCATGACGATGCCCCGGCCCTCCTTGGTGACCTCCAGCGGACCGTCGCCCGTCCGCGGCTTCATCGCCGCCATGTTGTCTCCCCTCAGACCTACACCAGGGTCGGTGGGTTGCCCCACAGCCACTTCGTCATGACCACCCGCAACCGTCGCGGGGGCGTCGACCAACGATTTTCCCTGATGAACACCGCCGGACCCAAACCGAAGCAGCATTGATGTAACAGCATCTAGCTTATCTTGGATAGGCCTGTCACAATGTGCGGTCATGCAGGCACGGTCGGCACTCTTCGACCTGTACGGCGACCACCTCCGGGCGAGGGGTGGCCGCGCACCGGTCGCCGCCCTGGTCAAGCTGCTGGCGCCGCTCGGGATCGCGCCACCGGCGGTCCGCACCGCGGTCTCCCGCATGGTCCGCCAGGGCTGGCTCGAACCGCTGCGGCTCGCCTCCGGACCCGGATATTCGATCACACCGAAGGCGGCCCGCAGACTGGACGAGGCGGGCGCCCGGATCTACCGCACCGGCCGGCACGCCTGGGACGGCCGCTTCGACCTGCTGGTGCTGGAGGCGCCCGCGTCCCGGCGGGACCGGCAGCGGCTCGCCGCCAACCTGACCTTCCTCGGCTACGGCACGCTGGACGACTGCACCTGGGTGGCGACCCGGCCGGGCGAGGACGTCGACGTCCTGCTCGCCGAGGCCGGGGTGCGCTACGAGCGGTTCACCGCCGCGCACGCCGCCGGCACCCCCGGCGCCATGGGAGTGGTCCGCCGCGCCTGGGACCTGGCCGAGATCGGCCGCGCCTACGAGCGGTTCGTCAGCGAGCAGAAGCCGCTGCTCGCCGGAGTCACCGTGCGCAGCAGCGACGAGGAGGCGTACGCGGCCCGGTTCCGGCTCGTGCACGCGTGGCGTACCTTCCTGTTCCGGGACCCGCAGCTGCCCCCGGCGCTGCTTCCCGAGCGCTGGCCGGGCAGCAGCGCCGCCAGTTTCTTCGACCGGCACGCGGCCCGCCTCCGGCCGGCCGCCGACCGGTACGTCGAACACTGCCTCGACGCCGGCAACCGCCTAGCCCGACAGAAGGGTCGTTAGAACGTGACCGAGCCGCTGCTCGTCGACCGCACCGACGCCGTCGTCACCGTGACGCTGAACCGCCCGACGGCGATGAACTCGCTCGACGTGGCGCTCAAGGAGGCGCTCCGGGACACCCTCGCCGAGCTGGAGGCCGACCGGTCCTGCCGGGCGGTCGTGCTGGCGGGCGCGGGCGGCTCGTTCAGCGCCGGACAGGACCTGCGGGAGCACGTGCAGACCCTGGAGTCCGCCGACGCCGACCCGCTGGGCACCGTGCGGGCCCACTACAACCCGATCGCCGCCCGGCTGGCCAACCTGCCCAAGCCGGTGATCGCCGCGGTCCGGGGCATGGCCGCCGGGGCCGGCGCCTCCCTGGCGTTCCTCGCCGACTTCCGGATCGGCGGCCCGAAGACCCGGTTCCTGATGGCCTTCGCCGGGGTCGGGCTCGCCGCCGACACGGGTGCCTCCTGGACGCTGCCCCGGCTGGTCGGCCACGCCAAGGCCGTCGAGCTGCTGATGCTCGCCGAGCCGGTGGGCGCCGAGGAGGCCTGCCGGCTGGGCCTGCTCACCCGGCTGGTGGACGACGACGAGCAGGTGCTCCCGGCCGCGCAGGAGCTGGCCGCCCGGCTCGCCGCCGGCCCGACCGTCGCGTACGGGGCGATCAAGCGGCAGCTCTCCATCGCCGACGCCGGCACCCTGGCCGACGCGCTGGCCGCCGAGGCCCAGGCCCAGGCGATCTGCGGCGCCACCGCCGACCACCGGGCCGCGACCATGGCGTTCGTGAACAAGCAGAAGCCGGTCTTCGAGGGCCGCTGACCCCGTCGCGGGTCAGTCGTCCTCTTCGGGATCCTGGTTGGCCTCGGCACCGAGCACGAACGCCTGCATGGCCAGCTCGTCACCGGACGGCGAGACGAAGGCGGGCAGCTCGCGCGGGCCCAACTCCTGCACGTAGGCCCAGAAGAGCCGGACCGCCTCGGCGGGTGAGGCCGCCTCGATCGGCAGGTCGAGGCTGACCAGCCAGGAGCGGCGGGCCGGCGGCGGGCCGATCCGGTCGGCCAGCTCCCGGAAGCGGGCCGGGTCGAGCCCGGTCACCGGCCCGCCGAGGGCCAGGCCGGGCACCGGCACCGGCTCGTCGAGCACCCGCCGGGTGTACGTCACGACGAGCGCCCCCGGACCGGCCTCGGACTGCGGGTCGTCCGGGTCCTCCCGGATCTCCGCGGTGGCCGACGCGACCCGGCCGAGCCCCACCAGCCGCAGCGGCTCGTCGGCCAGCACCGCGACCGGGTCACCGGGGCGGGGCCGCACGGCCGCGTCCAGCCCGGTCAGCTCCAGGGTGTCGTGGTGCACCAGCCGCTCGGCCTCGTAGCGCTCGGCGGGCAGCAGCACCGCCCAGGCGCCCGGCGCGGTGCCGCCCTCGGTCGTCCCGCTCGTCCGCGGCTCGGTGTCGGTCATGTCCCAATCCCATCACGCCGGACCCGGGCCGGTCCCGCCGCGTCCGCCGTCCCGGGTCACGCCCCGGGACGGTCGCGGACGACGTGGCAGCCGGCGAGGTGGTCGTCGACCATGCCGGTGGCCTGCATGAGCGCGTAGGCCGTGGTGGGGCCGACAAACCGGAAGCCGCTCTTCTTGAGCGCCTTGGCCATCGCGGTGGACTCCGGGGTGAGCGCCGGCACCTCGCCGAACGACCGCGGTCGGGCCGCCCGGGGCGGCGGCGCGTAGGACCAGAGCAGCGCGGAGAGGCCGTCGGGCAGCTCCAGGGCGGCCCGGGCGTTGGCGATGGCCGCCTCGACCTTGGCCCGGTTGCGGACGATCCCGGCGTCGGCCATCAGCCGGGCCACGTCGGCCTCGCCGTAGCCGGCGACCTTCTCGATCCGGAACTCGTCGAAGGCGAGCCGGAACGCGGGCCGCTTGCGCAGGATGGTCAGCCAGGACAGGCCGGACTGGAACGCCTCCAGGGTCAGCCGCTCGTAGAGCGCGTCGTCGCCGCGCAGCGGCCGGCCCCACTCCTCGTCGTGGTAGACGGCGTAGTCCGGGGTGCTCGCCCCCCAGGCGCAGCGGGGCAGCCCGTCGGCGCCGGTCACCAGGTCAGTCACGCCGTACACGGTAGGCCAGCCCACCGACAGCGGGCGGCGGCCGGCGGTCAGGGCAGCCGGCCCCGCTCCACCAGCCGGGCGAACTTCTTCAGCGCCTGGGTCAGGCCGAACTTGGAGCCGGGCCAGAGCACCGGCCAGGCCACCCGGCCGGCCGACCCGCCGGGGAGGTGGAACCACTCGTGCCAGACCACCTGGGTCCGGTCCCGCCCCATCGGGGTGCAGCGCAGCACGCCGGGGCCGCGCAGCAGCTTGCCGCAGTGCACCACGCCCACCTCGTACGGCGCGTCCACCCGGACCACCCGCATCTCGTCGCGGAGCACGGCCGGGCCGAGCGCGGTGACCGCCTCGACCAGGCTCCCCTCGCCGCCGTCCCCCTCGACCACCCGGACGGTGGTGAGCGGAATCCAGTCGGACTGCCGCTCCCAGGCGGTCAGCGCGGCGAAGACCCGCTCGGCCGGCGCTCTGACGATCACCGTCGCGGTGACCTCGGCGGCCCCGGGCTGCGCCGCCTCGGCGAAGCCGGCGTCGCCGTCGGCGCCGGTCACGCGGACTCCGAGCGGACCACCGGTCCACGGTCCCGGTCGGCGTCGTCGCCACTGTCGGCCCCGGGGGCGCCGTCGGCGGTCGGGCCGGCGTCGGTGGGGTCGCGGTCGGTCGTGTCGGCGGGTGGCCGGAGGCCGACCTCGGGCGGGGTCTGGTCGACCGGGGCCGCCACCGGGGCGATCGGGGCCGGCCGGCCGGTGGCGGCCGCCGGGGCAGCGGCGGACGGCAGGGTGGCCACGTCCTCGACGGCGGCAGCGGCCGGGGCCTCCGCCACGCCGGCCTCGGCGGTGAGCGACCCGGCGGGCGGCGGGTCGGCGATCGGCCGGCCGGTGGCCGGCGGCGGGGCGGGAGCCTCGGCCTCCGCGCCGGTCGCCGCGGCCTCCGCACGGGCCCGGCGCAGGGCGTCGGCCTCCTCGATCCGGCCCTCGCGGAGCGCGGCGTTCTCGGCCTCCAGCACGCCGATGAGCTCGGTCTTGTAGCCGATGTCGTACGCGGCCCGGCGCAGCGCCGCGTCGACCTGGGCCATCCGGTAGCCGCGCAGCGCGGTGTCGAAGCGCACCTCGGCGACGTCCGACTCGTCCAGCGGGCGGCTGCCCGGCAGGGGCACGGCCCGCCCGTCCGGCTCGGCCGGCGCCAGGCCCGGATCCCGCCCGGAGACCAGCACCGTCACCCCGAACACCACCGCCGCGACGACGAGCGCGACGACCAAGAGGAGCAGAACCTCACCCATGGGGAGATCGTGGCATGCGGGCGGGGATCGGGCGAGCCCTCCGCCGCCTCCGATCGGAATCGCCCGGCGGGATAGCGTCGGGGGCGACCGGGGAGGATCGGCGATGCGGAGGCGGGCATGAGCGGGGCGCTGCGGCTGGGCGGGCGGACCTTCTCCCCCGGCGAACTGGTGGTGATGGCGATCGTCAACCGCACGCCGGACTCGTTCTTCGACCGGGGCGCCACGTTCGCCCAGGACAGTGCGCTGCGCGCGGTCGAGCGGGCGGTGACCGAAGGCGCGGAGATCATCGACATCGGCGGGGTGAAGGCCGGGCCGGGCGACGAGGTCGACGTGACCGAGGAGATCCGCCGCACCGTGGACACCATCGCCGCCGTGCGGGCCGCCTTCCCCGACGTGGTCATCTCGATCGACACCTGGCGCGCCGAGGTGGCGGTGGAGGCGGTGGCGGCCGGCGCCGACCTGCTCAACGACACCTGGTCGGGAGCGGATCCCGCGCTGGCCCGGGTCGCCGCGGCGACCGGTGCCGGGTTGGTCTGCTCGCACGCGGGCGGGCTCACCCCGCGGACCCGGCCGCACCGGGCCGCGTTCGACGACGTGGTGGCCGACGTGGTCGCGACGGTCACCGGCCTCGCCGAGCGGGCGGTCGGCCTGGGCGTACGGCGGGACGGCATCCTGATCGACCCGGCGCACGACTTCGGCAAGAACACCCGGCACTCGTTGGAGATCACCCGGCGGCTGGGCGAGCTGACCGACACCGGCTGGCCGCTGCTGGTCGCCCTGTCGAACAAGGACTTCATCGGCGAGACCCTGGACCTGCCCGTGCCCGACCGGCTGGAGGGCACGCTGGCGGCCACCGCCGTCTCGGCCTGGCTCGGCGCCCGGGTGTTCCGCGCCCACCAGGTCCGGGAGACCCGCCGGGTGCTGGACATGGTGGCCACGATCCGGGGGGACCGGCCGCCGGCCCTCACCCGGCGCGGGCTGGCCTGAGCCGGGTCAGGTCCAGCGGAGGATGTTCCGGCGCCAGGCGTAGAGGATGCCGAGCGCCACCACCGCCACGAAGACGCCCATCTCCACCACGGTGGTCACGCCGAACCCGGGCCGGTCGAAGACCAGCGCCCAGGGGAAGAGGAAGACCGCCTCCACCGCGAAGAGCACGTACAGGTAGGCGTAGACGTAGTAGCGGATCTGCATCTGCGCCCAGTCGCCGCCGACCGGGTCGAGACCGCACTCATACGTGGCGCGCTTGCCCCAGGGATCGGCCGGACGGCCAGGACGTAACACCCGATTGGCTGAGAACGCCGTAACGAAGAAGAGCACGGCGGCCAGCAGCAAGAGACCGAGCGTGGCGTACGAGCCGAGGTAACCGGTCACGGTCGGGAGCCTACCGGGCCGGCCGTCGGGACACCCCGAACACGTTACGGATTTGTTTCCTCGCTGGACTAGTGCTCGAAGGCAACTGTTGTCAAATAATGAGACCTCACTGAGCGTCACGGAGGACAGATGGCCCGCCCCCGCGTACGGCCTGCTCGGCGCGCCGCGCTCCGAGGTACCCCCGCACTGCTCGTGCCCGCGCTGGTCGCCGGTATGGCGGCGGCCGTCGCGGTGGCGCCGGGGTGGGCGACGGCCTCGCCGACCGTGACCGGCGTGGTCCGGGCGGCCGAGCCGGGCGACCCGGGTGAGCCGGGCGGCGAGCCCGGCACCGACCCGACCGAGGCCACGCCCACCGTGGACCCCACGACGACGGAGCCGGCGCCGACCACCCCGCCGCCGACCGAGGAGGCCCCGCCGCCGACCACGCCGCCGGCCCCGACCACCACCGCGCCGGCGCCCACGACCACGGCGCCCGAACCGGTTCCCACCACCACCTCGCCGACCACCACGGCGCCGGCGCCCCCGCCGGTCGTGCCGCCGCCCGCCGGGCCGCCGCCGGGCCAGCCGGGCCAGCCGGCCGGCAGCCCGCTCGGGGTACGGGTCACCACCGAGGACGTCGTGCTGACCCCCGCCTACTGGAACGCGGACAGCACGGTGACCACGCTGCGGGTGACGGTGACCAACACCGGCGGGCGGACGGAGCTGATCCGTCTCGGCTACACCCTGCCGGCCGGCCTGACCGACGCCGGCACGCCCGGCTGCGCGTCCGCCGGCGGCGGCAGCCACCGCTGCGGCGAGTGGACCGCCGCCCCCGGCGCGCGGTTCCGTGCCTCGATCCGGGTCCGGGTCGCCGGCACCGCCTGGCGGTCCATGCCGCTGAGCGGGTCGGTCCAGGTGACCGCCACCGCCCCGGGGGTGGCCGGCGCGGCCGGCGACGACCAGGGCTTCGCGGTTCTCTTCCCGCCCGGGCCGCCGGTGCCCGGCATCTCGCTCCGCGCCGACGAGGTGCTCTTCGACATCAGCGGCGCGCCGAGCACCCTGGCCGTCCGCCTCGGCAACACCGGCAAGGTCGACGCCGCCAGCCGGGTCGACGTGGTCCTTCCCGCGGGGGTCACCGTCACCGAGCCGCCGGCCGGCTGCACGGCGACGGCCCCGGACCGGGCCCGGTGCGAGCTGGGCACCGTCCCGGCCGGTCGAACCGTCACCCTGAGCCTGTCCGTGGCCGCCTCGGCGGAGGCCCAGCGCCGGGCCCCGCTGGCCGGCGCGGTGGTCGCGCGGCTCGACCCGCGCAGCGGGCGGGACCGGCAGGTGCAGATGAGTTTCCGGATCACCGCGGCGGCCGCGCTGGCGACCCCGGCGGTCGGCGCGCCCGCACCGACCGGGTCGCAGGGCGTGGTGGCCGCCGCCGGTCAATCCTCCGGCGACGACGCCGGCTCGGTGCACCGGACGGCGATCACCCTGATCGGGGTCTCCGGGCTGCTGGTCGTGCTGGCGCTGGCCCTGGCGACCACGTCGCTGCGCCGCCGCATGGGCGCCGCGGCGACCGATCCGGTCGTCCGCCCCGCCGAGGAGTGAGTCACGGAAAGCGTCCGGCTGGTTGCGGTGATCTGAATTACGGGTCGCGGTACTAAACGCCGCAAAGCCGGGCATACACCGGCCCGATCAGGTCCCATACGTCGGACCTCCACCAAGGTTGCCCTAACGGACCGACGTAGGCTCTGACGTGAGAAATGGAGCGGGCCGAGCCAGCGACGGACGGCCTGCGGCAGCAGCGCGTCTAGGAGGGCACGTGGCCGGGCAAGGCGGGGTCACCATCACGTTCAGCCGCCCGTGCGACGGCGCTCAGCGAAGCGAGGTGCGGGCGTGACAAAGCAGATCCGTCAACTGGACCGGGTGGTCATCCGGTTCGCCGGCGACTCCGGCGACGGCATGCAGCTCACCGGCGACCGGTTCACCTCGGAAACGGCGCAGCTGGGCAACGACATCTCCACGTTGCCCAACTTCCCGGCCGAGATCCGCGCCCCCGCAGGCACCCTGCCGGGCGTGTCGAGCTTCCAGGTGCACTTCGCCGACTACGACATCCTGACCCCCGGCGACGCGCCGAACGTGCTGGTGGCGATGAACCCGGCCGCGCTCAAGGCCAACCTGACCGACCTGCCGCGCGGGGCGGACATCATCGTCAACACCGACGAGTTCACCCGGCGCAACCTGGCCAAGGTGGGCTACACGACCAGCCCGCTCGAGGACGACTCGCTCGCCGGCTACGTGGTGCACCCGGTCGCGCTGACCTCGATGACCGTCGGCGCGCTGGCCGAGCACGAGGTGTCCAAGAAGGACGCCGAGCGGGCCAAGAACATGTTCGCGCTCGGCCTGCTGAGCTGGATGTACTCGCGCCCGTACGAGTCGACGCTGCGCTTCCTGGAGCGCAAGTTCGCCGCCCGCCCCGAGCTGGTCGCGGCGAACGTGGCGGCCTTCCGGGCCGGCTGGAACTTCGGCGAGACCACCGAGGACTTCTCCGTCCGCTACGAGGTCAAGCCGGCGAAGATGCTGCCGGGCACCTACCGGAACATCACCGGGAACGCGGCGCTGTCGCTGGGTCTGGTGGCCGCCGGGGTCCGCTCGGGGCTGCCGGTCTTCCTCGGCGCGTACCCGATCACCCCGGCCTCGGACATCCTGCACGAGCTGAGCAAGCACAAGAAGTTCGGCGTCGTCACCATGCAGGCCGAGGACGAGATCGCCGCGGTCGGCGCGGCCCTGGGCGCCTCGTACGGCGGCTCGCTCGGCATCACCACCACGAGCGGCCCGGGCGTGGCGTTGAAGAGCGAGACCATCTCCCTGGCCGTGGCGCTGGAGCTGCCGCTGGTCATCGTCGACGTGCAGCGGGCCGGGCCGTCCACCGGCATGCCCACCAAGACCGAGCAGGCCGACCTCAACATGGCCCTGTACGGCCGGCACGGCGAGGCCCCGGTCGCGGTGATCGCGCCGAAGTCGCCGGCCGACTGCTTCCACGCGGCCCTGGAGGCGGCGCGGATCGCGCTGACCTACCGCACCCCGGTGCTCCTGCTGTCCGACAACTACGTGGCCAACGGCTCCGAGCCGTGGCTGCTGCCGGACGTGGAGAGCCTGCCCGACCTGCGGGTCGAGTTCGCCACCCGGGCCAACGGCGAGGACGGCACCACCTTCCTGCCGTACCTGCGGGACCCGGAGACCCTCGCCCGGCCGTGGGCCATTCCGGGCACCCCGGGGCTGGAGCACCGGATCGGCGGCCTGGAGAAGGCGGACAAGACCGGCGACATCTCGTACGACCCGGCGAACCACGACTTCATGGTGCGCACCCGGGCGGCCCGGATCGAGACCATCCCGGTGCCGGACGTCGAGGTGGAGGACCCGGACGGCGACGCCCGGGTGCTCGTGCTCGGCTGGGGCTCCACGTACGGCCCGATCGGCGCCGCCTGCCGGGGCCTGCGGCAGCGCGGGCTCTCCGTCGCCCAGGCGCACCTGCGCCACCTGGCCCCCATGCCGGCCAACCTCGGCGAGGTGCTGCGCTCCTACGACCGGGTGGTCATCCCCGAGATGAACCTCGGCCAGCTCGCCCACGTGATCCGGGCGAAGTACCTGGTCGACGCGATCGGCTACAACCAGGTCCGCGGCCTGCCGTTCACCGCCGCCGAGCTGGAGACGATGCTGGAAGAGGTCCTGAAGAATGTCTGAGCCCGTCGCCCTCAAGCTCACCGCCAAGGACTTCAAGTCCGACCAGGAGGTGCGCTGGTGCCCCGGCTGCGGCGACTACGCCATCCTGGCGGCCGTCCAGGGCTTCATGCCGGAGCTGAACATCCCCCGGGAGAACGTCGTCTTCATCTCGGGCATCGGCTGCTCGTCCCGCTTCCCGTACTACATGAACACCTACGGGATGCACTCCATCCACGGCCGCGCCCCGGCGATCGCCACCGGCCTGTCGGTGACCCGGCCGGACCTGTCGGTCTGGGTGGTCACCGGTGACGGCGACGCCCTCTCCATCGGCGGCAACCACCTGATCCACGCGCTGCGCCGCAACGTCAACCTCAAGATCCTGCTGTTCAACAACCGGATCTACGGCCTGACCAAGGGGCAGTACTCGCCGACCTCCGAGATCGGCAAGATCACCAAGTCGACGCCGGTCGGCTCGGCGGACGCGCCGTTCAACCCGCTGTCGCTGGCGCTCGGCGCGGAGGCCACCTTCGTGGCCCGGACCATCGACTCCGACCGCAAGCACCTCCAGTCGGTGCTGCGGGCCGCCGCCGAGCACCAGGGCTCGGCGTTCGTGGAGATCTACCAGAACTGCAACATCTTCAACGACGGCGCGTTCGACCCGATCAAGGAGCCGGCCACCCGGGACGACTTCCTGATCCGGCTGGAGCACGGGCAGCCGATCACCTTCGGCAAGGACGGCCAGTTCTGCGTCGTCCACCCGCCGGGCGGCTTCGGGCTGGAGGTCCGGGAGACGGCGGGCACCCCGGCGGAGGAGATCGTGGTGCACGACGCCACGGTCACCGACCCGGCGTACGCCTTCGCCCTGTCCCGGCTGCCCGGGCTGGACCTGCGGAACACCCCGATCGGCGTGTTCCGTTCGGTGACGCGCTCGTCGTACGACAGCGTGGTGCAGGAGCAGGTCGCCGCGGCGAAGGCCAGCGTCGACCAGACCCCTGAGCAGCAGCTCGCCGGTCTGCTGTCCGCCGGCGACACCTGGACGATCCTCTGACGCGTTCCTGACGACGACCGGAAAGGGCGGGCCGCTCCCTCACGGGAACGGCCCGCCCTTCGTCGTCGGGTCAGGCGACCGCCGAGGCCGGCACCCACAGCTCGTCGATGGCCCGCTCGGCCGCCGCGAGGCTCTCCTCGTGCAGCGGGATCAGCTCGGCCATGGCCGGGTTGACCGGGGCGAGGGTCAGCTCGGCCGAGATGAAGCGCGGCTCCAGGCCGGTCATGGACAGGCCGTGCGGGAGCCAGGGCTCGGCGTGGTCCCAGCCCTCGCGCGGCGTGCCCGGGCCGTAGCCGCCGCCCCGGCTGCCCAGCACGATGAACTCGCGACCGCCGAGCAGGCCGGCCCCGGTGGCCGGGTCGTACGCGATGCCGGGCGCGATGAGGTGGTCGACCCAGGTCTTCACGCTGCTCGGCGCGCCGTAGTTGTAGAGCGGGAGGCCGAGCAGGATCGTGTCGGCCCGCCTCACCTCGTCCACCAGCCGCTCGCTCAGCTGCCAGGACGCGCGCTGCGCCGGGGTGTGCTGCTCCGCCGGCACCATCCGGGCCAGGCCACCGGCCTCGTCCAGGTGCGGCAGCGGCTCCCGGCCGAGGTCCCGGTAGGTGACCGTGCCGCCCGGGTGGGCGGCGCGCCACGCGGCGGCGGCGCGGGCGGTGAGCCGCCGGCTGACCGAGTGCTCGCCCCGGATGCTGGAGTCGATGTACAACAGGTGTGCCATTTGGTTAACCCTCCACGGATCGTTTGTGTAGCGCCAACCATTTATAGCAGGCTGATGTTCCGCGCCGTGCGTAAACTGGCTCACATGGCAGCCGTACCGGTCGAGGAGTCGGAGCACCGCTCCGGGCCGCTGCTCGACCACCTGGCCCGCCGGATGCGGCTCCGGTCCGAGTCGGTGCTGGCGCCCCTCGGGCTGCGCCCCCGGCACCTCGTCGCGCTCACCGTGCTGCGGGACTCGGAGGGCATGAGCCAGCAGGGCCTGGCCGGCACGCTCCAGATCGACGGCACGAACGTGGTCGGGCTGCTCAACGACCTGGAGGCGGAGGGGCTGGTCGAGCGGCGCCGGTCACCCGAGGACCGCCGCCGGCACGTGGTGAGCCTCACCGGGGCGGGCGCGAAGCGGCTGCGCGAGGCCGAGTGCGCCCTCGCCGTGGCGGAGGACGAGGTGCTCGGCGCGCTGGAGCCGGCCGAGCGGGACACGCTCTACGAACTGCTCCGGCGGGCGAGCAGCGGCCGCCCGGTCAGCTGCGTCGAGGCGACCGGGGACGAGCCGGACGCCGCCTGCTGACCGCGAAGCGGCCGGCCGGATCGGGAGAAGGTCAGACCGTCGCCGCGGACTGCGGCCGGTCGTCACGGACGTGGACCAGCATGTCGCCGGTCTCGATCACCGCGCCGGCCTTGTCGTTCAGCGCGACCACCTTGCCCCGGCGGACCAGGGCGATGACCAGCGAGTCCAGCTCCCGGGGCGACCGGCCCACCTCGCTGCGCTCGGCGGAGCGCATGGCCAGCGCCATGCCCTGGCCGGGGGTGAGCAGGTCCTCCACCACGTCGATCAGCGGCGGGGCGGAGGTGGAGAGGCCGAGCAGCCGGCCGGCCGTCGCCGAGGAGACGATCACGTGGTGCGCCCCGCTCTGCTTGAGCAGCGGCGCGTTCTCCGCCTCCCGGACCGCCGCGATGATCCGCACCTGGCCGGCGGTGAGCTGCCGGACGGTCAGCGCCACCAGCACCGAGGCGTCGTCGCTGTCGGTCGCGATGATGACCGACTTGGCGGTGCGGACGTGCGCCTCCTCCAGCACCGAGGAGCGCGTCGCCGAGCCCTCGATGGCGACCAGCCCGGCCGAGGTGGCCTGCCGCAGCGCGGCGCCACTCCGCTCGACCACCACGATCTTGGACTTGTCCAGACCGTTCTCCAGCAGCGCGGAGACGGCGCTGCGGCCCTTGGTGCCGTAGCCGCAGATGATGACGTGGTCCTTCACGACTCTCCTCCACCGCGCCAGGCGACGGCCGGTCCGGTACTGCTCGGTCAGGACTTCCAGGGTGGTGCCGACCAGGATGATCAGGAAGAGCACCCGGGCGGGGGTCACGAACAGGACATTGACCAGGCGCGCCGAGGAGGCGGCCGGGGTGATGTCGCCGTAGCCCGTGGTGGAGAGCGAGACCACCGCGTAGTAGAAGCAGTCGAGGAGGGTGAGGCCGTCCTCGTTCACGTCGCGGTAGCCGTCGCGGTCGATCCAGACCGCCAGCACCACGGCGAGGACCAGGCCCAGGGCGGCGAGCAGGCGCAGACTCAGCGCGCTCAGCGGCCCCCGCCGTTGCGCGGGAAAATGGATCACCGTCGGCCCTGCTCCACCACCGTCGCCTGCACGCCCACAACATAGCGGGTACGCGGAACTCCGGCCTGCCGGGGCGAGGTGCGGGCGGTCCGGGCCGGTCTCCGTCGCCGGGACGGGGCATGATGGGGACGTCCGGGGGACGACGACCGCGAGGAGGCCCGTATGTCGTTGCTGCGACGGGTGATCGGCGGGGTGCTCCGCCGGGTACGCCTGCGCCAGGGCCGCACCCTGCGCGAGGTGGCGCTGGCGGCCGGCGTCTCCCTGCCCTACCTCTCCGAGGTGGAACGCGGCCGCAAGGAGGCGTCCTCCGAGGTGCTGGCGGCGATCTGCCGCGCCCTCGGGATCCACCTCTCCGACCTGCTCGAGGAGGCCCGCGACGAGCTGCGCCGGGTCGAGCGGCGGGCGCCGGTGGCCTCCGGGGTGACACTGGCCCGGCTCGACCGGGTGCCGGCCACCCGGACCGGGCCGCAGCTACGGGTCGGCGCGCCGCGGCTGCACGCCACCCGGCGGCCGGTCGCCCCGACCCCGCTGCTCGGCGGGGCGCTGCGGCTGCCGGGCGCCGCGCCCGCACCGGTCGGCCCGGAACTCGGGTACGCCTCCCCCACCGTGTTCGGCACCGGCACCCGGATCTGGCTGATCCCCTCCGCGCCGGCCGCCCGCCACCGCCCGCGTACCTCCGTCACGCTGGCCCGGCGGCAGGCCCGGGCCGGCCGGCGGCGGCTGGCTGCCGCCTAGGCCCGGCCGGTTCTGCCCACGGCGGATCTGCCCCGGGCAGAAACGCTGGGCCGCGGGGCGCTGCCCGCCGGAGGCTGGAGACCGCCGGTTGCCGGGCGGTCCCACGCCCACCGGCGGCACGGAGGGTGGTCAGGTCATGGGATACGGCATCTGGATGCTGGACGAGGGACAGCCGACCCTCGGCGACCGGGTCTTCGAGCGGCTGCTCAAGGAGCGGATCATCTTCCTCGGCACCGAGGTCACCGACGCCTCGGCCAACCAGATCTGCGCGCAGATCCTGCTGCTGGCCGCCGAGGACCCGGAGCGGGACATCTTCCTCTACATCAACTCGCCCGGCGGCTCGGTCAGCGCCGGGATGGCCGTCTACGACACCATGCGGTACGTCAAGAACGACGTGGCGACGCTGGCCCTCGGAATGGCCGGCTCGATGGGGCAGTTCCTGCTCTGCGCGGGCGCGGAAGGGAAGCGGTTCGCGCTGCCGCACTCGCGGGTGATGATGCACCAGCCGTCCGGCGGGATGGGCGGCACGGCCGCCGACATCACCATCCAGGCGGAGAACATGCTGCACGTGAAGCGGACCATGCAGGAGCTGATCGCCCGGCACAGCGGGCACACGCTGGACGAGATCCAGCGCGACTGGGACCGGGACCGCTGGTTCACCGCCGAGCAGGCCCGCGACTACGGCCTGATCGACCAGGTGATCACCCGGGCGGAGCAGCTGCCCGGCTGAGGTACGGCCGGAAACGG
>NZ_BMRA01000001.1:438520-947773 GCF_014648395.1 Micromonospora fulviviridis
CCGGTCGCGCGTCAGGTCAGGGCAGGGCCACGAACTCGCCGAGGAAGTCCCGCGCGGTCGGCGCGTCCAGCCGGTACGCCACGTTGGTCGCGTAGCAGGGGCCGTCGCCGGTGATGGTGGTGGCGGCGAGCACCCGCTCGCCGTCGAGGGTGACGAAGTTCGGGCCGCCGGAGTCGCCGTAGCAGGCGCCCCCGTAGCCGCGGCTCTCGTTCATCGCCAGCCGCACCCAGGTCTTGTTCAACGCGTCGAAGCCGACCTCGGCCTTGTTCCGGACGCCACCGCCGGGGTGGGTCTGCCCTCCCGGGCCGCGCGCGGCCTCCTCGGTGCCGTAGCCGGCGACCATCCAGGTCGCGGCGTCCAGCGCGCGGGAGCCCAGCGCGTCGAGCTGGCCGGCGGCGGGCAGCGTCGCCGGGGTGAACGGCCACCGCTGCGCCAGCTCGGCGGCCTGGCCGTCGGTGAACTCGATGACCGCGATGTCGTGCGCGTCGGCGGAGTTGCCGGGGTAGTCCGGGCTGGTGTGCCCGGTGCCCTCGACGCCGACCCGGGCGGCGGTCTCCGCCGGGCCGAGCCCCGCGGCCTTGGCCACGTCGAGCGCGCCCTGCACGTCCTGCGCCAGCGAGACGTAGAAGCGCACGCCGGGTGACCAGTCGGTGGTGCAGTGCGCGGCGGTGAGGAACGTGTTCCGGTCGACCATCGTGCCGGAGCAGTACCAGTCGATGGTCTCCGAGACACCGTCGCCGTCGCGGTCCCAGAGGGCCAGCATGGCGCCGACCTCGGTGCGCTCCGGAGCGGGCTGGGCGTTGTAGGTGTTGATGGCCGATGCCGGGGCGGCGGCGGCCAGGACCGCCGCAACCGCGGCGGTGGTCAGGGAGGCGAGAAGTGCGGAACGGCGCAAAGAGTCCTCCGGTGCGGGATCTGGTGGCGGGACGACGACAGCGGCCGGCCTCGGACGCGCCCCCTCGATCGCGTCCGACACCCCCTCACGGGTGGCCGCGATGTCGCCGGTCCTCGATGTACGCGAGCCTATGACCGGGGATCCGGCCGCGCACGGGGTGACGGGCGCAGCGAGTTCCGGCGAATTCTCGTTACATCGCCCGGGCCACCCCTGGCCGGCCGTGGGCGCGGCCGGCCAGGGGTCCCGATCGGCGGATCAGGGGTAGCTGACCACCGGGCTGGTGCCGTACGAGCCGACCACCGGCGTGCCGGCCTCGTTGACGGTGCGCTCGATGCCGCCGCTGCCGTCCAGGAAGACGGTGATCGCGTCGTGGAACCGCACGCCGGCCCGGCGCGGCGCCTCGATGGCCCGGTCGCAGCGGATGTCCACCTTCTGGTTGAAGTACGAGTAGACCCCCAGCCCCCACGCCTCGTGCTCGCGCACGTGGTCGGCGACCTTGTAGGAGGCCCAGCCGTTGCCGGTCGGGCTGCGCCAGGCGGCCTGGCTCGGCGGGTCGTAGGGCAGCTCGCTCTGGTAGAAGACGGTCCGGCCGCGCTCGCCGTTCCAGATGGTCTGCCACCGCTGGTAGTGCTCGACGAAGAGCCCGTACGCGGTCACGTCGTCGCCGTTGACCACGACTCCGGTGTCGGCCGTGTTCACGGTCCACCCGATGGTGCCGGGCTTGCCGTGGTCGCCGCGCCAGGCCCAGATGTTGTCGATCAGGGTGTGCCGGCTGTTCACCACCAGGCTGGTCACCGCCCGGCCCGCGTACGGGCCACCGATGCGGAAGAAGACGTCCTGGAGCGAGATCGGGTCGGTGGCGTGCGACCGGTGGCTGTGCCGCTTGCCGACCTCGACGAGCACCTCCGACTCGACCGGCCCGGCGTCGACCAGCACCCCGGCGATCCGGACGCCGTCCACGTCCTCGATCCGCAGGGCGGCGTCACCGGTGGTCGGGGCGAGGCTGGGCATGCCGAGGCCGAGCACGACGGTGTCCGGGTGCTTGACCCGCAACGCCCGGTCCAGGTGGTAGACGCCCGGGGTCAGCAGCAGGTGCCGGCCAGGCCGGGAGAGTTCCTGGTTGATCCGCCCGGCCGAGTCGGTGGGCTTGGCGATGAAGAAGTCGGCCAGCGGCAGCGAGGGCACCGGCGCGGCGCCGGCGCCCCAGGTGGTGCCGGCGGTGTCGCGGCGCAGCCGGGGCACGGCCACCCGCCAGCAGCCCGCGCCGTCCACGAAGAGGTACGGCTTCTCCCGGGTCACCGGGCTGGTCGGCAGGGTGGTGTACGGCGGGTTCGGGAAGCCCTGCGCGGGCGCGCCGACGACGCCGGAGAAGACCTGGTTCCAGACCCCGTTGGTCCAGTCGCCGCCGAGTTCGCTGTCCCGGGTCAGCCACTGCTGCTGGGACCCGTTGATGGTGATGCCGTCCACCTTGGAGTCGGCGATGTAGCCGCCGCTGGAGTAGCCGCCGTTGCCGGGCTCCAGCCAGAGGATGCCCTTGATGTGCACCCGGCGCATCGGGGACGCCTGGGAGACCGCCCACTGGTTCGACCAGTCGGTCGGGCTGACGGCGAGATTCTCCGCCGAGCGCCAGAAGTTGGTCAGCGCGGAGATGCCGGCCGGCGAGTTCGGGTCGGGCTGGCCGATCACCCGCACCGCGCCGTGGATCTCCACGTCGTCGGGGTGCGCGCCGAGGCCGGCCACGGTCGTGTAGTAGCCGAGCCGGGCGTTCACCTCGTACCGGCCGGGCTTGAACAGCACGGCGTACCGGTCGAGGCCCATCTCGTTGTGCTCCTGGGCGGCGAAGATCCGGTCCAGGGTGGACTGGATCTCCTCGACCGGGGTGGTCGGGTCGTACACGAGGACGTTGGGGCCGAAGTCGGGCTCGGCGGCGGCGTCGTCGCCGGCCGGGGACGCGGCGGCGGCCGACGTGGCCGAAAGCCCGAGGGCGGTGACCGACGCCGCCGAGGCGGCGGCGGTGAGGGCGAGGAAGCGGCGGCGGGAGGGGTCGAGTGGTCTCATCTGCCTGCCTGTTCGGTGGTGGGTACGGAGAGCGCTCTCTGGGCGTTCCTACCGCATCGACACCGATCCCGCCAGACTCGGCCGGTTCCGGAACTAGCCGCGGGCGTCGTAGCGGGCGCGGGCGGCCTCGACCTCGGCCAGGTGGGTGGTGGCCCACGCCTCCAAGCCGGCGACCAGGTCGAGCAGGCTGCGGCCGAGGTCGGTGAGCGCGTAGTCGACCCGGGGCGGCACGCTCGCGTGCACGGTGCGGGTGACGATGCCGTCCCGCTCCAGGCCGCGCAGGGTCTGGGTGAGCATCTTCTGGCTGATCCCGTCGACCCGCTCGGCCAGTTCCCCGTAGCGCTTGTCGCCGTCGGCGAGGGTGAGCACGACCAGCACGCTCCAGCGGTCGCCGATCCGGTCGAGGACCTTCCGGCTGCCGCAGTTCCGGTTGAACGGGTCGGCCTGCATGTCACCACTCTCTTTCAGTACGTACCGAACTTGAAGGTGCCTACTCTCCAACGGGAAGTAAGAGGAGGTTGTTCCCGTTGTCGTGGGAAGACAGTTGCCGTCGCCACCAACAGGGAGTGCTCATGTCCATCGTCGTCACCGGCGCCACCGGCCATCTCGGTCGCCTGATCGTCGAAGCGCTGCTCGACCGGGGCGTACCCGCCGACCAGATCGTGGCGCTCGGCCGGGACGTCGACCGGCTCGCCGGCCTCGCCGAGCGGGGAGTCGTCACCCAGCGAGCCGACTACGACGACCCCGGGTCGCTCCAGGCGGCCTTCGCGGGCGCCGAGAAGCTGATGTTCGTCTCCGGCAGCGAGGTCGGCAAGCGGCTGGTGCAGCACGGCAACGTGATCACCGCCGCCAGGGAGGCCGGCGTCGGGCTGGTCGTCTACACGAGCATCGCGAACGCCGACACCTCCAGCCTCGTGCTCGCCGCCGAGCACAGGGCGACCGAGCAGCTGATCCGCGACTCCGGCCTGCCGTACGTGTTCCTGCGCAACAGCTGGTACCTGGAGAACTACACCGGCCAGCTCCCCACGTACCTCCAGCACGGGGTGGCGGGCGCGGCGGGTGACGGGCGGGTCAGCGCCGCCACCCGCGCGGACTACGCCGCGGCCGCCGCCGAGGTGCTCACCGCCGAGGGCCAGGCCGGAAAGGTGTACGAGCTGGGCGGCGCGCCCTTCACCCTGACCGAGCTGGCCGCCGAGATCTCCCGGCAGACCGGTGGCACGGTCAGCTACCTCGACCTGCCCGTGGACAAGTACACCGAGCTGCTGGTCGCGGCCGGCCTGCCCGAGGGGTACGCGGCCGTGCTCGCCGACGGCGACCGGGGCCTCGCCCAGGGCGAGCTGGAGGTCGGCGACGACCTGGCCAGGCTGCTCGGCCGCACCCCGACGACGCTCGCCGAGGCGATCCGCGCGGCCCTCTGACGCCCCCTGGCCGCCGCCCCGCGCTCCGGGGCGGCGGTCAGGCCGGCTCGGCCCGCAGCTTCACCAGGTCGTCGACGAGAGCCTCCACGTAGTCGGCCGTCTCCTCCCAGCGGGTGACCGCCACGCAGCGGATGCCCATGTCCTTCACCGGGTAGTCGTTGCCGCCCTCGTCGAGCCGGTCACCGACGAAGAGCACGTTGTCGATCTTCAGGTCCAGGCACTCCAGCAGCTTCCGCATGCCGTACGCCTTGTCCACGCCCTTGCGGGTGACGTCGATGGAGGTCGAACCGCCGCCGCGGACCTCCAGGTCCGGCAGCTTCGCGGCGACCGCCTCGCGGAGCCGCTTCTTCTTGCTGCCGTCCGGGTCCCAGCCGTACTTCTCGGCCGGCGGCGCGGACTGGCCCAGCGCCGAGAAGGTGATCTGGCTGCCCCGGTCCTCGATGATGTCGCCCCAGGTCTTCGGCTCCCAGAGGTCGAGCGCCTGCGCCGACTCCATGAGCGCGGCGACGACCCGGGCCTTGTCGGCCTCGCTCAGGTCCTCGGCGTAGACCTGCCGCCAGTCGCCGTCCATCCAGCGGTAGTAGCGGGTGCCGCAGGTCGGCATCAGGTGCAGGCGGCCGCGCTGCTCCTCGGTCAGGTCGAGGTGGGCCAGCACCTGCGCCTCGAACTGCTCGAACCGGCCACCGGAGATGATCAGCACGTCCACCTCGGTGAGCAGGTGGCCGAGGAGTTCCGCCATCCGACCATCGATCTGGGACTTGGACACCGCCAGGGTGTCGTCCAGGTCGAACGCCACCACTCGAAGATCGTTCACGAAGTACCACCATGTCGTCGCGGGCAGGCCAGGACTAGCAGGGTACCGACGGTGACCATCCGGCACCCGCGAGCCCCGAGCGTCACGCCACGCAGCACTCCGATCGCAGGCTATCGCGTTCGCCCCCGCCGGCCTTCCGGAACGAGCATCGCCACAGCCTCCGGGGCGTGCCCGCAGACGCCGCACCGTCACTCCGTGGCCGCCCCCGCCGCGGGGTCGAGCCAGCCGGCCGCGCCGACGCAGGCCTCGTTACCCTCCGGGTCGGCCAGCACCCAGAACGACGGGGCGTGGGCGTCGTCCACCAGACGCCCGCCGGCCGCGACGGCCGCCGCGACCCGGGCCTCCGCCCCGTCGTACGGGACCCAGACGTCGACGTGCATCCGGTTGCGCTGCGGTCGGGGGGCGTCCATCTGCTGGAACCAGAACGCCGGCCCGCGCCCCCGCGGGTCGACCAGGTCCTCGGGGCTGCCGGCCCGGTGCTCGTAACCGAGCAGGGCACGCCAGAAGGGGGTCACCGCCGGCAGGTCGAGCGCGTCGACGGTCACCTGGACGGATCGCACGGCCGCCGGGTCCGCGGGCACGCCCAGGTCGCGGGCCAGCGCCGAGATCCGCCGGGCCCGGTCGAGGTCGCTGCCGGTCAGCCCATAGTGCTCGGCGGTGCGGGTGACCAGGCGTACGGCCACACCGTCGCGCCGGATGTCGACGTCGGGCCCGTGCTCGTCGAGGCCGGGCAGGTCGGCGATCGCCGACGCGAGGCGTACGCCCGCCGCGAACGACCCGGTGCGGAACCAGGCGCACGCCCCCTCGCCCAGCACCCGCCAGTCCGCCGCCCCGGACGCCTGATGGAACTCCGTCGCCGTGATCCGTTCGGTCATGCCCACTCCCCTCGTCGTCACGGCCGAGTCTCCCGCCAGTTCCCGACATCCTGTGTCGTATATGTGCGCGACCATGACGCGGTGCGTGCCTCCCGGATGATGACCCTGCTGTTGCAGCTCCAGGTGCGGGGCCAGGCCAGCGGCCGGGAGCTGGCCCGGCATCTGGAGGTCAGCGAGCGCACGGTCCAGCGCGACGTCGAGGCGCTCGTCGCCGCCGGGATCCCGGTCCGCGCCACCCGGGGGCCGGCGGGCGGCTACCGCCTCGACCGCGGCTACCGCACCCGGCTCAACGGGGTCGGGCTCGACGAGGCGGGCGCGCTGGCGTTCCTGGGGCTCGCCGGCCCGGCCGAGCAGCTGGGCCTCGGTGAGCTCCTGGAGGGGGCACGGATCAAGGTCTGGGCCGGCCTCACCGGCGAGGCCCGGGAACGCGCCGGCCGGACCACCGAGCGGTTCCACCTCGACCCGGCCCGCTGGTACGGCACCCCGGAACCGGTGCCCTGCCTGCCCGACCTCGCCGACGCGCTCTGGCGCGACCGCCGCGTCCGCGTCCGGTACGTCCGGGACGGCCGCACCGCCACCCGGGAGATCGACCCGCTCGGGCTGGTGCTCGCCGCCGGCGACTGGTATCTGGTGGCGCTGCGGGACGGGCAGCGGCGCACCTACCGGGTCTCCCGGATGCGCGCGGTGGACCTGCTCGACGAGCCGGCGGCCCGCCCGCCCGGGTTCGACCTGTCCGCCACCTGGGCCGAGTCCCGCCGCGCCCTGGAGGACGAGACTGTCGCCATCGAGGTCACCGTCCGCGTCGCCGCGGCTGCGCTGCCCCGCCTGCGCCGCCTCGTGCCGGTCCCCGGCAAGGACCGGGTGCCCGTCACCGCGACCGGCGAGATCGAGCTGACCGTGCCGTTCGAGAACCCCGGGTGGGCGCGGTCGGCGCTGCTCAGCCTCGGCTCGGCGGCCGAGGTGCTGGCCCCCGCCGAGCTGCGTACCCAGGTGGCCGACGAGTTGCGCGCGGCCGCCGCCCGGTACGCGGACTGAAACCCGTTGGACAGCGCCGGGATCGACGACGATCGTGGGGCCATGCGCCAGGAGGAGGTCTGGGACGCCGAGACGGCCCAGCGCTACGACACGCCGGGCACCGGGATGTTCGCGCCGGAGGTCCTCGGGCCCACCGTGGACCGTCTCGCGGCCCTCGCGGGCGCCGGCCGCGCCCTGGAGTTCGCCGTGGGCACCGGCCGGGTGGCCGTACCGCTCGCGGAACGCGGCGTGCCGGTGACCGGGATCGAGCTGTCCGTACCGATGGTCGAGCAGCTCCGGACGAAGGCCGACGAGGCGACGATCCCGGTGGTCGTCGGCGACATGGCCACCGCCACGGCGCCCGGCGACTACACCCTCGTCTACCTGGTCTACAACACCATCTCCAACCTGCTGGACCAGGCGGAACAGGTCGCCTGCTTCCGCAACGCAGCCCGCCACCTCGGGCCGGGCGGGCGGTTCGTGATCGAGCTGTGGGTGCCCGAGCTGCGCAAGCTGACCCCGGGCGAGCGGGCGACCGTGTGGCGCGCCGATCCCGGCTACATCGGCCTGGACACCTACGACGTGCTGCGCCAGCAGGTCGTGTCCCACCACTTCCATTTCGGCGAGAGCCGCGAGGCGCGGGTGTTCCGCAGCCCGCACCGCTACATCTGGCCGGCGGAGCTGGACCTGATGGGCCAGCTCGCCGGCTTCGAGCTGGAGGCGAGGTACGCGGACTGGTCCGGGGCGGAGTTCACGGCCGAGTCCCGTTCCCACGTCTCCGTGTACCGCCTGCCCGGCTGACCAGCGCCCCGACCAGGAAGTCGTTGCGGCGGGTGATCAGCCGGCGCAGGTAGGGCCGCAGGATGACACGGGCCACCAGGGCGCCGGCCGGTCCCATCGGCGCGCTGAACTCGATCAGGTCGCGCATGATCGTGGCCGTCGGGTCGGCGGGGTCGCGCGCGAAGAGGTGTTCGTGGCGCCAGCGCGCGAACGGTCCGCTGGTCTGCTCGTCCACGAACCGGTGCGGCCGCTGATGGTCGGTGATCCGCACGGTCATGCGCCACGGCAGGCCGAAGTGCCGCGCCTGCCAGGTGACGACGTCGTCGGCCGAGAGGCGGCCCGTCGTGACGCCGCCGGTGGCGCGTTCGCCGCTGGTGCCCATCGACGCGGTGTGCAGGTCGACGTCCAGGCAGGCGTCGAAGACGGCCTCCGGGGTGGCACTGACCCTCGTGGTCACGTCGATGCGCGGCACGAGGCCACCCTAGGCCAGCTCGGCCTGCGCCCCCGCCCGACCGTCTCACTGGTTCCCCCGCCGGATCAGCAGGCCGACGCCGGCGGACACGCAACACGCGGCTACAACGGTCAACAGGACGGCGTAGCCGCCGGTCGCGTGCAGGACGGTCGCCGCCGCGAGGGGCGCGGTCGCCTTCGCGACGGTCACCGGCGCGGCGAGGCGGCCGGCGACGCTGGCGTAGGCGACGGTTCCGTAGCGGTCGGCGAGCAGGGCGGGCGTGGCGAGACTGGCCACGCCGAACCCCAGACCGAAGCCGACGACGACGATCACGGCACCGGTCCGCGTGCCGGCGAGCAGGGGCATGAGGGCGACCGCCGCGGCCTGCGTACCGAAGATGGCGGCCACGATCGCGGTGACGGCGAGTCGGCGGCGCGCACCGGTGAACACGAGCCGGCCGGCGACGGACAGCACGCCGAGCAGACCGGTGGTGGCGGCGGCGAAGGTCGGCGGGTGACCGCGGCTGACCAGGTAGCCGACGAGATGCACGGTCATCGTGCTGGTAGCCGTCCCGTGCAGGACGAAGACCGCGACCAGGATCCAGAACCGGGCGTCCCGCATCGCCGCGTCGACGGTGGCGCGTCGCCGGGTGTCGGCGGCCCGGCCCGGGTCCGCCGGCGGCCGCACCGATCCGGGCCTGCGAACGGCCCACAGGTGCAGCGGTACGGTCACGGCGCCGTGGATGCCCGCGAGGACGATCAACGCGTGGCGCCAGCCGAGGTGCTCGACCAGGAGGCCGGTGAGCGGCATGAAGATCGTGCTGGCGAAGCCGGCGACGACGGTGACCACGAGCAGGGCCGTGGATCGGCGGTCGGGGCCGCACCAGGAGACGATGACGGCGAAGGCGGGCTGGTAGAGCACCATGGCGCCGGCGATCCCGATTCCGATCATGACGGCGTGGAGCTGTTCGACGGTGCGGACCTGGGACCAGGCCAGGAGCAGCCCGGTGGCGGCGATCGACCCGGTGGTCATCAGCCCGCGCCCGCCGTGGCGATCGAGCCAGCGCCCCACGGGTACGGCCGCCACGGCGCCGGCGAGGACCGAGGCGGTGAGCGCTCCGGTCACCGCGGTGGTGGAGGTGTCGAGGGCGACGGCCATGGGGCGGAGCAGGACCGCGTAGGCGTAGTAGAGGGTCCCGTAGCTGACGGTCGAGGTGACGGCGAGGGCGGCGACCATACGCCAGACCTGGGCGCGGTGCCCGCCGACCTCCTGGCCGGCGGGCACCGTGGCGGCGGCGGTGGACATCAGCTGCCGCAGCAGCCGCCGGCCTGGCCGCTCGGGGCGACGTCGAGCGTCACGAGGTTCAGCGGCGTGGCCAGCAGCCCGCCCGAGATGCCGGTGGACAGGCCCTTTCCGGCGGGCGCCGGACCGCAGCAGCTGTCGCCGGCCGCCGAGTCGGCGGGGTTGCTGTTGCAGACCCCGGCCTCCGGCAGCTCGAGCTGGACGTCCCGGGCGGCCTCCCAGTCGCCGGCGAGGGCGGCGACCACGGAGCGGACCTGCTCGTAGCCGGTGGCCATGAGGAAGGTCGGCGCCCGGCCGTAGCTCTTCATGCCGACGGCGTAGTAGCCGACCTCCGGGTGGGCGAGCTCGTCGACGCCGTGCGGCGGGACGGTGCCGCAGGAGTGCTCGTTGGGGTCGATCAGCGGCGCGAGGGCGCGGGTGGCACCCATGACCGGGTCGAGGTCCAGGCGCAGCTCGGCGGCGATGGAGTGGTCGGGTCGGAAGCCCGTCGCGGCGACGATCCGGTCGACCGTGACGGACTCCTCGCCGCCGTCCGCGTGCCGCACGACCGCCGCCACACGCCCGTCGACGGGTGCGAGGGCGTGGACGGCGAAGCCGGTCAGCAGCCGGATGCGACCGGCGTCGACGTGCTCGCGCAGCCGGGAGCCCAGGGCGCCCCGGGCGGGCAGCGCGTCGGCGTCCCCGCCGCCGTAGGTGCGGGCCGGCGAGGCGGACCGGATCGCCCAGGTGACCTCGGTGCCGGGCTCGGCGGCGGCCAGCTCGGCGAGGGAGAGCAGGGTGTTGGCGGCGGAGTGCCCGGCGCCGACGACGAGGGTGTGCCGGCCCGCGAAGCGGTCCCGGTCGGCGCCGAGGACGTCCGGCAGGGCGTGCTCCAGGAACGCGGTGACGTCCCGCTCGCCCCGGGCGGGCAGGCCGGACGAGCCGAGGACGTTCGGGGTGCCCCAGGTGCCGGAGGCGTCGATGACGGCTCGGGCCAGGATCTCCCGGCCGTCGGTGAGCCGGATGAGGAAGGGGGTCCCCTCCCGGCCGGCGGTGCGCAGCCGGTCCAGGCCGAGCCGGCTGATCGCCTCCACCCGGGCCCCGTAGCTCAGGTGCGGCTTGAGCGCGGGCAGCTCGGCGAGGGGCTGGAGGTAGTCGGCGGCGAGTTCCGCGCCGGTGGGCAGGGCGTCGAGGTCCGGGGAGACCCAGCCGGTCTCGTCGAGCAGGCGGCGGGCCGCCGCGTCGATGTCGTACCGCCAGGGCGAGAAGAGCCGTACGTGTCCCCACTCCCGGACGGCGGCGCCGGCGCTGTCACCGGCCTCGAGGACCACGAAGGGCAGGCCGCGCTCGTGCAGGTGGGCGGCGGCGGCCAGGCCGACCGGGCCGGCACCGATCACGGCCACGGGCAACTCGTTCAGGACGCTCATGAGGTGACTCCTATGTAGAGAAATATCGAATCAAGAGGGCAGCAGGAGCCCGGCGGGACGCGGCTCGATGCGGTCAGTCGACAGCCGGGCTGCGGCGTTCCAGGAGGACGACGTCACGCCACCGGCCGTGGTGCCGGCCGACCCGCTCGCGCGTCCCGATGACCCGGAAACCGGCTCGTCGATGCAGGGCGAGGCTGGCGGTGTTCTCGGGGAAGACGCCGGACTGGATGGTCCACACGCCGGCCGCCTCGGTGGAGGCGATCAGCGCGTCCAGGAGCAGCCGGCCCGCGCCCCGCCCCTGGGCCGCCGGGCTGACGTACACGGAATGCTCCACCACCCCCGCGTAGACGGCGCGGGTCGAGGTCGGCGAGACGGCGACCCAGCCGATCACGGCGCCGTCGGTGTCGAGGGCGACGAACCGATGGTCGGCCAGCTTGGCGGCGTCGAACGCCGGCCAGGCGGGAGCCGCGGTCTCGAAGCTGGCGTCGCCGGCGTCGAGGCCGGCCTGGTAGATCGCCAGCACCGCGTCGGCGTCCTCCGCCGTCATCGGTCGGACGGTGAGCTCGGCCATCAGCAGGCTCCCTTCGGGTTGGGGGCGGGTCGGCCCATGACGACGTCGGCGGCAGAGGGGAAGCAGCCGACGCAGGCGTCGTTGATGCGGTAGTGCCGGGCGGTGCCGACCGGTTCCACGAGGACGAACCGCACCTCGGTGAGGATCTTGAGATGCTGCGAGACGGTGGACTGGGCCAGCCCGACGGCGGCGACGATCTCGCCCACGCTCATCGGCCGGGCGTGGCGGGCCAGGTACTCGACGATCTGCACCCGGGTCGGATCCGCCAGGGCCCGGAACCACGACGCATAGGTCTGCGCGGTCGCCCGCTCGAGCAGCTCGCCCACCCCCGCCTCCTTCTATCGTTTATCGCCGATTGACGATCGAAGTGTAGCCGGTGCGGGCGGCGCCAGGCAGGCGGTGGCCACGACCAGACGGCCGATCGCCCGCAGGGTGTCCGGATCGACGCGGTCCGGGGTGTCGGCGGGGCTGTGGTAGCCGGCCATCCCGGCGCCGATGCCCACCGCCGGCAGGCCGGCGGCCGCGTAGCGGCGGTTGTCGGAGGCGACCGGCCCGGCGGCGAGCGGGACGCCGGTGTGCCGGCCGGCCTGGTCGAGCAGGGCGAGCAGCGCGTGGGCCGGCCCGCCGGCCTCCACCGCGGCGGCCCGGTCGAGCAGGCCGGCGCCGTCGACGTTGACGACCAGGGGGTACGCGCCGCCGGCCCGCAGCCGCTGGCTGTGGTGGGCGGAGCCCAGCGCGCCGACCTCCTCGGCGTCGAGCAACGCGACGGACAGCCCCACCCCGGCGGGCAGTGCGGTGGACAGGATCCGAGCGGCCTCCAGGACGACGGCGACGCCGCTGGCGTTGTCGGCCGCGCCGGGCTGGCGCAGGCCGGGGTGGTCGCCGACGCCGTCGTAGTGGGCGGTCAGCAGCAGGTCGGCCCCGCCCGGCGCGGCCGGGTGGAAGGTGGCGTGGATGTTGGTGCCGGTGACGTCCCGGCGCCGCAGCGGGGTGTTCCCGCTCAGCCAGGCGTGCCCGGTCGTGGCGGCGGCGAGGACCGCGCGGTGGGTGTCGGCGTCGAGGGTCAGGACGGGCAGCGGCCCCGGGTCCGGGCCGGCGAGGGTGGTTCACTGCCAGCCGTCGGCGTCGACCGCGCGGCTCACGACCAGACCGGCGGCATCCCGGGCGTCCGCGTAGGCGTCGAACAGACTCACGCCCGGGGGCACCACGAGCCACCGGCCGGTCGGGTCTCCGTTGCCGGCCAGGCCCAACGGGCCGCGCCTGACCTCGCCGGCGTCGCAGGAGGCCGAGTGGATGGCGACCTCCCGGCCGAAGACCAGGGATGTCGAGCTTCGGCCCTCGCCCCACGCGACGGTCGGCGCCGCGTACACCTCGGGCACGGCCCGGACCGGGAAGTCGTCGGTGTCAACGGTCGCGCCGAGCGCGGTGAGGTGGTCGGCGAGCCAGGCACGGGCGGCGGCCCCGCCGTCCGTGCCGACCCGCCGGCCGGTGAACCCAGGCGAGGCGAGGGCCGCGAGCGTGGCGGCCATCCGACCGGCGGACACCGTCGCGAGGATCGCCTCCATGCGGACGGCCGACCCCGGTGCCGGTGTCATCCGCAGCACCCCTGACCCGCGTTCACGGCTTCGGCCTTCGCCTCGGCACCGCAGCAGGAGCCCGCCGCGTCGGCGGCCTGCTGGGTGCCGCAGCACGGTCCCGCGGTCGGCGCCGAGCCGGCGGGCGGGAGGATCGACCCGACCGCCTGGGCGGGGCTGCCGCAGCAGGAACCGGAGCCGGTGACGGCCAGGGCGGCGGCCGGATCGCCGGCGAACCCGCCCGTCGTCGCGGGGGTGGTCGGGGTGTTCTCACTCATCACAGGTCCTTTCCGATCAGGGGTCACCGGGGGCCGAACAGGGTGTGGACGGTGGTGCGGGTGCGGTCGTAGCGACGCTCTGCCCGCTGCGCCGAGGTGGACACCTCGGCACAGGAGTCGCAGAACCGCGCTCCCACGCGGGCTGCCGCTGGCCGCCGAGCCCTTCCGAACATGACGATCCCCTTCCCACGGCGCCTGTCTTGACGTCCGTCGAATCAGACAGTTGCACGTTGCTTAGACATCTGTCAACCTAGAGGAATGTCAAAGCAAGGGGCGTCGCTTCCCGTCATCGACCTCACCGGCGACACGCCGTGCTGCCCGCCGCTGGCGCAGCGCCGGGTGCCGGCCGAGACGGCCGCCGTTCTCGCCCCCGCGTTCAAGGCCCTCGGCGACCCGGTGCGGCTGCAGCTGATGTCGATGATCGCTTCCGCCGAGGGCGGGGAGGCGTGCGTCTGTGACCTGACGCCCGCCTTCGACCTGACCGGCCCCACCATCTCGCATCACCTCAAGACCCTGCGCGAGGCGGGCCTCGTCGATGCCGAGCGGCGGGGCACCTGGGTCTACTACCGGGCCCGGCCGGCGATCCTGCGCCAGCTCGCGGCACTGCTCACCATCGAACCGACGAGCGCCGAATAGCCCCTGACCCACGCCCCGCGCCGCGCACGCGCTGGGCCAGGGCGGCGATGACGTGGGTGGCGTCGCGGCCGACGCCGCGCAGGGTGTTCGACGAGAACGACCGCTGGAACTCCAACCCCAGGTAGACCAGCTCCGGGTGACTGGTGGAGATCCCGCCCACCTGCCGAGGCAGACCGTCGCCGCGCAGGGCTCCGAGCGCGGTCAGATAGGCGAGGTTCGGGCGGTAGCCGGTTGCGAAGATCACCGCGTCCACCGGCTCGGACGTCCCGTCGGGCCAGGTGACGCCGTCGGGGGTGAAGGCGGTGAACACCTCCCGACGGTCGAGCAGGCCGGAGTCGACGGCGTCGCGGTAGACGCCGGTGTCGAGCACGGCGGCGCGGCGGACCAGGCGGGTGAGCACCGGGCGCGGCAGGCGGTCCACGCCCGTGACGCGGAGCCAGTGGTGCAGGTCCCGGCCGCCGATACGCTGGGGCACGAACTGAATCGGTGCCCGGGTGGCCAGGGTGACGCTGGCCAGCGGCGCCAGTTCGTACGCCACCTGGACAGCGGAGTTGCCGGCACCGACGACGATGACCCGCTTGCCGAGGTACGGCTCGGGCCTTCGGTATCGGGCGACGTGCCGCACTTCGCCGGCGTAGTCATCCTGGCCGGAGAGCCTGGGCAGATGCGGGTTGCCGAACGAGCCGCTCGCGGCGACCACTCCCGCCGCCGCGATCTGATCGCCGCCGTTCGTGGTGACCAGGAAACCACCACCCGGACGGGGGCGTACGGCGGCGACGCGGACACCGGTGCGAATGTCGGCGTCGAGGCTTGCGGCATAGCGCCGCAGGTAGGCGACGACCTCGTCACGGGCCGGGTAACGGTCGGGGTCGGCTCCGTCGAACGCCATGCCGGGCAGCGCGCTGTACCGGGCCGGGGAGAACAGGGTGAGGCTGTCGTAGTAGCCGGGCCATGAGCCGACCGACTCGGCGCCCGCCTCGAGAACGAGCGGGCGCAGGCCAGCGGACAGGACGGCACGAGCGGCGGCGAGACCGGACTGGCCGCCTCCGACGATGACCACAGGTTCGAAGGAGCTACTCACTTCATCATCATATCGTCATTTCGTTGAATGACAATATGATGGTCATGCGAAAGGGTGGGAAGCATGGACCAGCCAACGCCCAGAGCCGAGACGCGCGGCACCGGACAGAGCGGGCTGGGACCCGACACGCAGGAGTTCCTCAAGGCGCTGGGCAGCCCGACCCGACAGCGGATCATGGCGCTGTTCGCGCAGGGTGCCGAACTGTCGGTCGGCGAGGTGGCCGAGCGCACGGGCATCAGCCAGGCGACAGCATCACAGCAACTGACCCTGCTGCGCCGAGGGCGGGTGGTGACGTCACGGCGCGACGGCAAGACGGTGTACTACCGGGCCGACCGCGACGGCACACTCGCGGCACTGGCAGAGCTCCAGGCGTACCTGATGACCTGCTGCTGATTCGCGGCCTCAGCACCGAACCGGCACCGCAGCCCACCCGCTTGACACCCACCCTTTCGCTCAACGATAGTTGAGTCAATGAGCATTGAGTGGTCCTCCCTGCAGGGGCGCGCCCGCATCCACGCCGCCCTCGGCGACACGGCGCGTCTGGCAATCGTGGACGCGCTCACTCTCGGCGACGCCTCTCCCGGCGAGATCGCCCGGGACCTTGGCATGCCCACCAACCTCGTCGCCCACCACGTCAAGGTCCTCACCGAGGCTGGCCTGGTCGGGCGTGGCCGGTCCGAGGGCGACCGCCGCCGCACCTACCTCCGCCTGCGGCCGGAAGTGCTGGCGACACTGGCTCCGCCCTCGGTGACCGACGCCAATCGGGTGGTGTTCGTGTGCACCCGCAACTCCGCCCGCTCCCAACTCGCCGCCGCGCTCTGGGCGAGCCGGGCCGGCACGCCGGCCACCTCCGCCGGCACGAAACCCGCATCCCGGGTCCACCCCCGCGCCGTCGCCGTGGCCCACCGCCACGGACTCCACCTCGACCCCACCGGCACCGCCCACATCGACCAGGTGGCGCACGAGGGGGATCTGGTGATCGCCGTGTGCGACAACGCGCACGAGGAACTCAGCGGGCGGGTCCGTTCCCGCCTGCACTGGTCGGTGCCCGACCCGGTCCGCGTCGACACCGATGCCGCGTTCGAGGCCGCGTTCATCGACCTCGCCGCCCGCGTCGACCGGCTCGCACCTGTCGTCGATCCAGGGGAACGTCATGGCTGAGGCCGGCCCGCGCGCGGACGAAGACCTCTCCATCGACCAGCAACTCGCCGAACGCTTCGCCCGCCCGCGCCTGCAGGCCCTCGCCCACGGGGGCGACACACGGTCCGCGACCGCACCGCAATGGGAGAGAACAGACTGATGATCATCGCACGCCGGCGGCGCCTGCTGGCCGAGTTCACGGGCACCGCACTGCTGGTCACCGCCGTGGTCGGCTCCGGCATCATGGCGACCACGCTCTCCCCCGGAGACGTCGGCCTCCAACTCCTGGAGAACTCGATCGCCACCGCGTTCGCCCTGGCCGCCCTGATCCTGATCTTCGGTCCGGTCTCCGGGGCCCACTTCAACCCGGTCGTCTCCGCCGCGGACTGGTTCCTCGGCCGCCGCACCGGCACCGGTCTCACCGCCCGCGACCTCGCCGGATACACCGCCGCCCAGGTCGTCGGGGCGATCGCCGGGGCCATCCTGGCCAACCTCATGTTCGACCTCGCGGCCGTCGACCTCTCCGGCAAGGACCGGTCCGCCGGCCACCTCTGGCTCGGCGAGGTCGTCGCCACCACCGGCCTGATCCTGCTGATCTTCGCCCTCGCCCGCTCCGGCCGCGCCCCGGTCGCCCCGGCCGCCGTCGGCGCCTACATCGGCGCCGCCTACTGGTTCACCTCGTCGACCTCGTTCGCCAACCCCGCGGTCACGATCGGGCGGGCGTTCAGCGACAGCTTCGCCGGCATCGCGCCCGCCTCGGTGCCCGGCTTCGTGCTCTCCCAGTTCGTCGGCCTCGCCGTCGGCCTCGGGCTCCTGACCGCCCTCTACCCCGACGCCGGGCGCGCCGCCGATCAGGTCGTCGTCCCCACGGACGACGACGCCGCGTTCGACCGCCGCGCATGACCACCGACCCCGCCGGCCGCTCCCCGCGGGAAACCCCCGACGGGCCGCCGGTCGACCATCCCCGCGACCCGCACCGCCAGGAAGGCTCCTGATGTCCGACAAGCCCAGCGTCCTGTTCGTCTGCGTCCACAACGCCGGCCGCTCCCAGATGGCCGCCGGCTGGCTGCGCCACCTCGCCGGCGACACCGTCGAGGTCCGCTCCGCCGGCTCGGCCCCCGCCGGGGCCGTCAACCCGGCCGCCGTCGAGGCCATGCGCGAGGTCGGCATCGACATCACCGACCAGACCCCCAAACTCCTGGAGTACGCGACCGCCGAGTCCTCCGACGTCATCGTGACCATGGGCTGCGGCGACGCGTGCCCCGTCTTCCCGGGCAAGCGCTACGAGGACTGGAAGCTCGAAGACCCGGCCGGCAAGGGCGTCGAGGCCGTCCGCCCCATCCGCGACGAGATCCGCGCCCGGGTGGAGAAGCTGCTCACCGAGCTACGGGCCACCGCCTGATCGACTTCTTCGCGCGGCCGCCCTGGGGGATGGCTGTGCGGCGGGCACCCGGCGCGCGGTCTCCCTGGAAGGACCAGGCGCACACCGGCAGGAGCCCGAGCGGCACGAACTCTTGATCAAGGGTCTGAAACGGATGTCTGCTGTCGGCAGACCCGGACAGCGGCGGCGGGCGATGTCGGCGAAGGTGAGCCGCATGGATCCTGCGGTGGTTCTCGTGCACAGCCCGTCGGTGGGACCGCTGACCTGGGCGCCGGTGGAGGCGAGGCTGAAGGCGTCGGGTGCCACGGCCCTGGCGCCCTCGCTCCGCGGCGTGGCGGACGCCCCTCCACCCTTCTGGCCGTTCATCACCGAGGCCGTGGGCAGGGCGATCGGCGAGCTGCCGTCGAGCCAACCGGTGGTACTCGTTGCCCACAGCAATGCCGGCCTCTTCGTCCCGCTCATCGCCGAGGCGACCCGACCTCGGGTTGTCGGCTGCCTGTTCGTCGACGCGGCGTTGCCCGCGCGCACCGGGCCGACGCCGGTCGCACCGCCCGAGCTGCTCGACTTCCTGCGGCCCAAGGTGACCGGCGGTCGCCTGCCGCAGTGGACGGAGTGGTGGGACGAGTCCGACGTCGCGCCGATGTTCCCGGACCCGGAGACCCGGCGTGGCGTCTCGGCCGAGCAGCCCCGCCTACCCCTGAGCTACTACCAGGAACAGGTGCCGGTGCCGGACGGCTGGGACAGCGTGCCGTGTGGCTACCTGCTGTTCGGCCCGCCGTACGAGCAAGCGGCGCAGGACGCGCGCGAACGTGGCTGGGACGTGGAGCAGGTCCCCGGCCACCATCTGCACCAGTTGGTCGATCCCGACACGGTGACGGCCAGCATCACGCGCATGTATGCCAGGTGGTGCTCCCCGGTCAGCTGACCCACATACGGGGAGGATTGCGCGCGCCGATCTGAGAGACTACTTTCGAAACATGTCTCTCACAAATCCGTACGGAGATATGGAGCTGACCTCTCCGCAGGCGCTGCGGGCGTTGGCTCATCCGGTACGGCTGGCTCTGCTCGATCGGCTGCAGCGACACGGCCCCGCGACGGCCACCCAGCTCGCACCCCACGTCGGTGCCACGCCATCGGTCGTCAGCTGGCACCTGAGGCACCTCGCCTCCTTCGGTCTCGTCACCGACTGGGACGGGGCAACGAACAAGCGGGAGCGGTGGTGGCAGGCGGCAGGCAAGGGCTTCCGATTCACCATGCCCGACGACGCAGAGGGTCAGGACGCGGCGCGGCAACTGCAGGCCGAGATGTTCGCCCGATCCGCGGAGGCGCCCGTGCAGTGGTCGCTGCGGGACGAGCCGCGGCTGGATCCGGAGTGGCGAGCCCTGGCAGGGCTGGCCGATACCCGGTTCGCCGTTACCGCTGACGAGTTGCGGCAGCTCGAAGAAGCGATCGAGGCACTGCTCGCGCCGTACGTCCGGCGTAAGGGTGGCGAGCTGCCGGACGGTGCGCGGCTCGTGCGGATGCTGCGCTATCTGCTGCCCGAGCCCGGCGACGACCCGGCGGCGTCATGACCGCCACCACCACGAGGCCCCCGGCGGTCCTGCGCGACAATCGGCGTTTTCGCACTTTCTGGCTCGGCGAAACCGTTTCCCAGTTCGGCGACCGAATCAGCGAGCTGGCCCTGCCGCTGATCGCCGTCACCGTCCTCACCGCGACGCCCGCGCAGGTCAGCATCCTCACCGCCCTGATCTGGCTTCCCAACCTGCTGGGCGTGTTCGTCGGCGTGTGGGTGGACCAACGGACCCGCAAGCGCCGCCTGCTGATCGTGGCCGACCTGGTCCGCGCGGTGGTGCTGCTCAGCCTCCCGGTGGCCTACCTGCTGGACGTGGTCACGCTGGCCCATCTCTATCTGGTCGCCCTGCTCACCGGAGCCGGTGCGGTCCTGTTCGGCATGGCGCGCCAGGCGTTCTTCGTCGCTCTGGTCCCGCCGTCGGCGTATGTGGAGGCGAACAGCAAGCTGAGTCTGAGCCGGGCAGCCTCGTTCGCGGCCGGGCCGGCCCTCGGCGGCGGTCTGGTCCAGGCCCTCACCGCCCCGGTCGCGGTCCTCGTCGACGTGGTGTCCTTCCTCGGGTCCGCGCTGTTGATCGGTCGAATTCCCGTGGACGAGGCACGGCCGGCGCCACCGCGGTCCTCGACCCTTGGTCTGGTGCGGGACGGCCTCGTCATGGTGCTGCGTCATCCGGTGATGCGCGCCGTTCTCGGCTGCACCAGCACCGTCAACTTCTTCACCCTCATGACCAACGCACTGCTCGTGCTGTATGCAAGCCGTGAGCTTGGTCTGTCGGCCGGCGCGATCGGCATCGCCTTCGGCGTCGGCGCGGTCGGCGGGCTGGCTGGTGCGGCACTGGCACCTCGGGTCTCCCGCACCATCGGCCTGGGCCGCACCGCGATGATCGGAGCGGTTCTCTTTCCTGCTCCCCTGGCGCTGACAGCGTTCGTGTCCGGCCCGACCTGGGCCCGAATCGCAGCGCTCGCGGTTATCGAGATGGTCTCCAGCGTCGGCGTGATGCTGATGGACGTCAACCTCAACGCCCTGCTCGCCTCGGTCACGCCCGACGACGCGCGGGGACGGCGGGCGGGCGCGTACAGTGCGGTCAACTACGGAATCAGACCGCTTGGAGCGCTGGTCGGCGGCTGGTTGGGCACCACCATCGGCCTGCGACCGACACTGGTCGTCGCCGGCCTTGGCGGCGCCCTCGCCGTACTGTGGCTACTCACCTCACCGGTGCGTCACATCGCCACCCTCGACGAGCCGGCGACGGGCACCTCGGCTGCCGAAGGACGGCAGAGCGCGCCACCGCCCGGCCCGCGCAACCGACCAGACCCTCCTCCTGCAGCCGCTGGACCACCTCATCCTGATCAGAGGACGTCGTCCGAGGCAGGACCCCGAGCAGGAAGCGTGCGGTAGGCGCTGCCGCCGATCCATGCCGGAAGGAGCGGTGATCGTCGATCAGGGGTGTGGCCTGGTGCCCCCGGCAGGATTCGAACCTGCGACACACGGTTTAGGAAACCGATGCTCTATCCCCTGAGCTACGAGGGCGCGAGTCGTCAGTCTAGCGACCTGCGCGTCGACCCGGGGTGGCAGGGAGCGTCCGCCGTTGACCTGCGTTTTCCGGTCAGTCGGCCCGGGCGACGACCACCGGAGGAAGTCGGCTGGTGGGCGCGCTGTGCCTGGCCGCGGCGGGGAGCGCTCAGGTCCGGACCAGCGCTGCGGGTCGTCGATCGGGCTGAAGGTGGCCGCCTTCGGTTTCCCAGACGGCCACGTCGTCGCCGTATCGGGCCAGTCGTCGCGGGTGGGGACGGGGCGGTGTGGGCAGGATGTCGCCGGCCCGGGTGGTGTTGCCAGGGCGCGAAGCCGCCAGCATGGCCGCCGTGGCCACGGCGTACGTAGTCTCCGGCGGTATCACGAGCAGGTCGATCCGCAGATCCTCCGGGCCTGTGACGATCACCAGGGCGGCTTCGAGGCTGGCGAACCAGCCCACCCGCACCACGGCGCCGGCGACGCCGAACCGGCACGGCTGCCTGTCCCAGGCCGCCGGCTGCAACATGATCCGCTCGACGACCCCACCGCGCTGGGCGGCAAGCGCGATGACCAGGCCGGACAGTTCGACGACCGGGTCGCGCGAGGCTGGCCACCAACCGCCGTCGAGAATCGCGCGGCTGGACGGCGAGTCGGCCAGCCGCAGGCGGGCCTTTGGTGGTTCCCGGGTGCAGACCCAGGTCATGCGTTCCTCGGCAGAGCGGATCATGAGGCCCGTCCCTCCGATCGGCCGACGCCCGGGTCGGTGCCGGCGGTGGGGTCTGGACGGGTGACGGTGGCGGTGTGGGGGGTGCGGCGCTTGCGCACCGACAGCCCCAGCTGGAGGACGCGCCGCATGGCGGCGTGCACGGCAACCAGCAGCACGCTGGTGAACCGGGCGGGGCGGGCGAATCTGGTCATTGTGTACCTCAAACTCGGCGGTGGGGCGCGAAAGGTGCGGGCCACCGAGGTCCAGGGCGACACCGTCATCCTACTCTTCGATCGGGCAGGACCGGCCGTCCAGCGGCGGGGATTCCACCATCGCCGCGATGAGGGCGACCACCGGTACGGTGGCGAAACCGACCCGGGCGTCGCTGGCCCCGTACGGCAGCCACAGCTCACCGTCGTGGACGAGCCCGCCGCAGGAGTAGACGACGTTGGGCACGTATCCGTCCCGGTCGGTCTTGTCGGGTGACAGGAGCGCGCCGGGAAGCTGCGCGACGACCCGTTCCGGTCGATGCAGGTCGAGCAGGAGTGCGCCGATGGAGTAGCGGCGCATCGGGCCGACGCCGTGGGTGAGCACGAGCCAGCCGGCGTCGGTCTCGATGGGGGATCCGCAGTTCCCGACCTGGATCAGTTCCCAGCTGTCGCGGGGGGCGTGCAGTGGCACCGGGGTCTGCCACCGGTTCTCACCGTCCAGGCAGGTCAGGCCGAGGGTCTCGCCGTCGGCGCGGCACAGCGCGAGGTGCCGGCCGCCGACGGTACGCGGGAACAGCGCGACACCCTTGTTGCGGGCGCCCGGACCGCGCATCGGGGTGATCTCGAAGCGGCGCAGGTCGCTGCTGGCCAGCGCCCGGGTGGCGATGCGCCGCCCGTCGTAAGCGGTGTAGGTGGCCCGGTACACCGGTCCGGACTCGTCGGTGAACCTGACGAACCGGGCGTCCTCCATGCCGTTGCTCTCCGCCGGGTTGGCGGGCCAGAGCACCCGTTGGTGCAGAGCCGTGTCGGCGGGGAAGGTCGTGGCGTAACTGGCGGCGTTGGCGCGGCGGAGCTGTTCGAGGGTGCCCGGACCGGTGCTGCGGGAGAGCAGGTCCGCTGGCAGGTTGCCGAGCACGCGGTCGAAGGTGGCCTCGTTGTACCGGTCGGGCAGGGCGTCCAGCACGGTGGCGGTGACCTCGTTGTCGCAGTCTTCCTCGGCCAGTCCGGCAGCGAGCAGGTCCCGGCGGTGCCGTACGCCCACCATTCGGCCGACGGCCAGAGGGCCGTGCCGGTCGACGACGGCGAGCCGGCGCCCGGGTCCGACGACCGCGGTGGCGAACCCGATCGACGACAGGTGGCCCTCACCGATCTGGCGCAGGCTGACCGCGACGCGCAACTGCCCGACGCTCAGACCGGTCTGGTCGGGGTGGGCCACCATCGACGGATTGCACAGCGCGGCGGCCTCGACGGCGTACTCGTGGCTGAAGTAGGCGCCGACCAGGAGCCGCGTGGTGGGGGAAAGGTCCCGGGCCCGGGCAGCGCGGTGCCGGACGAGGTCGTAGTGGTGGTGGAACGTGCCGTCCAGGTCACGGTGCCGGGTGCCGAAGCGGTCGAAGGTGTCCCTCAGCAGCCTGCCGGTCTCCTCGTCGTCGAGGTGCGCGACGCGGTCGATGAGCGCCCCCGCGCGGGTGCGCACCACAACGGCGTCCTCGCCTGGGACGAAGAGCTTGACGATGACCCGGCGTGGATCCGGAGTGAGGGTGACGCTCTGCCGGACGGCCAGGATGCCGGTCACGGCCACCGCCGGGCGTACTGCAAGGTGGAGATGAGGGCGAGGGTGGATTCGGCGCCCTGGTTGAGGTTCGGTCCGTGCGGGGTCAGGCCGTCGTAGCCGCCGCCGGTCACCGGATCCCACATCCTCGTGCCGACGTCGTTGGCGCCGAGGAACCACCCGACCGCCTGCCGTATCCCGGCCTCCCAAACGGGGTCACCGGTGACCGTGGCGGCCGTGGCGCAGGCGTCGGCGAAGGCGGCGACCTCGATGGGCTGCTGGTCGTGGCGGAGCCGCACCGCGCCGCGTCGCCACCCGGCGGCCGGCACGACCGACAGCCGCCCGTTGCGGAGTTGGACGTCGCGCAGCCAGTTCAGCATCCGCAGTCCGTCGTCGAGCGGCGGGCCGTGGTGGCGCAGTTGGCTGGCGGCGATGACGACCTCGGCGAGGGCCGCGTTGGCGTAGGTCAGCCGCTCCTGCGGCCAGGGCCACAGCGGGTCGGGTCCGGGCGTGCCGATCGTGGTGGCCGCGTCCGTCAGCAGCTCGGCCGCGGCGGCGTGGGCCGGGTGGCGGCGCAGCACCTCGACGGCGCCGAGCCCGGCGAAGGCCATCGCGTGCGGGGCCGGCGAGCGCCGGGTGGCGCCCCGGCTGAAGGCGACCAGCGCTTCCTCCCGGATCCAGGCCGCGGGACTGCGGGCAGCGGCGGTGCCCAGGCCCCACAGCGCACGGCCCCACCAGTCACCGAGCCCGGGCTCGTCGGCCCAGCGGCGGTCGTGACCGAGCCGGTTGCGGAAGGCGCCGGCGGCGTCCTGCGCGTGGGTCAGGAAGGCGAGGTAGCGCTCGGCGAGCCGGAGCACCGGCTCGGTCGGCTCCGGCTCGCGGCTGGTGACGACGAGGCCGCGCGCGACGTCGTCGGTGCAGTAGCCGTGCTCGCGCCGGACGATGGCGTGCCGGGCGTGCTCGAACAGGCCGGTGTCGTCGCTCAACCGGGTCAGGTGCGCGAAGCTCGGCCGCGGCGCCGACTGCCGGGGACCAACGTCCGTCGTGGTGAGTCGGCCGGTGGTCGCGGTCATGCCGACACCGCGCTGACCGCGGCCGGGCGGGCGGCGACGAGCCGCTCGGCGATGTCGCCGTAGCGAGCCGCCACCGCCGGCCACGGCAGGTGCGCGGCCGGTGGCGGAATGCGGCGGCCCAACCGGGCGGTCAGGCCCGGTTCGGTCAGGATCCGCCGGATCGCCACGGCCAGCGCCGCCGGATCCTGATGGGGTACGACCAGACCAGGGCCGCCGGTGAGCAGCTCGACGGCGTGCGGGAACGCCGTCGCCACCACGGGCACCCCCGCGGCCACCGCCTCGACGAGAACGCCGGAAGTGACCTGCTCGCGAGAGTCGTAGGGCAACACGACCACGTCGGCGGAGCGGATCAACCGGCCGAGCGCCGCCTCGTCGTGGTAGACGTCCTGGTAGTCCACGGCGTGCGCGACACCCAGCTGGGCGCCGAGCCGGTGCAGTCCCGCCCGGTACGCCTCCCCCTGTTGCTCGACCACCTTCGGATGGGTCCGGCCCGCCACGGTGTAGGTGGGGGTCGGGTCGAGGTCCTGCACACGGGCGAGGGCCCGCAACGACCACTCGATCCCCTTGCCCGGACCGAGCAATCCCCAGGTCAGCAGGTGCGGCCGGCTACGGCGGTCGGCGGGTACGCCGGCATGCTCGGCGGCGCCGTGCGGGATGACCGTGACCTTGCCGGGAGGCACGGTGTAGCCGACGAGCAACCGGTCACGGGCCGTGTCGGTCATCGTGACCACCGCCCCGGCGACGGCGACGATCTGCTCCAGCAGCGACCTCTGCCGGGCGGAGGGCTGGCGGAGCACCGTGTGCAGAACCACGATGCTCGGCACGGTGAGCCGGCGCAGCAGCGGCAGGACGTCCTCGCCGTCGGCGCCGGGGTAGATGCCGTACTCGTGCTGCACGACGGCCACGTCGAAGGTGTTCAGGACGGCCGCGGCGGCCCGCCAGCCGGCCGGGGTACGCGCCGCCCAGGTGTGCACGACCCCGCGCCCGGCCCGCTGGTCGTCGCGGCCGTCGGTGACCCGCACGACGCCGCCGCGCGTGCCGTCGGCGGTCAGCTCGGCGGCGAGGGCGGAGTTGAAGGTGGCCAGTCCACACCGGGTCGGTGGGTGGGTGCTGAGGAATCCGTAGCTGGGCATGGGTTTCGGGCCTTCCGGTTGTCGGGATCGAGCGGGGCCCTGTTCGTCGGGAATCGCCGGTCGTTCAGCAGGTTCAGAGGTGCGGTCGGCGGGTGAGATCGTCGTAGACGGCCAAGTAGTCGGTGACCATCCGGTCCGCGCCGAAGCGCTGCCGGGCCCGTGCCCGGCAGCCGGCCCGGTCGAGGCCGGCGACCCGGGTGACCGCGTCGACGGCCTGCTCGACGGTGTTCACGACAAACCCCGTCACCCCGTCGTCGACGACCTCCGGCATGGATCCCCGCGCGTAGGCGATGACCGGGGTGCCGCAGGCCATCGACTCCACCACCGACAGTCCGAACGGCTCGTCGAAGGTGATCGGGTGCAGCAGGGCGGTGCTCGCGCCCAGCACCTCCGCGCGTCGCCGGGGGCCCACCGATCCGAGGAAGACGACCTGATCACCGTCGATGTGCGGGGCCACCTGCTCGGCGAAGTACCGCTCGTCCTGCACGATGCCGCAGATGGTCAGGGTCCGGCCGGCGAGGCGGGCGATCTCGATGGCGGTGTGGATGCCCTTGTCGGGATGGATCCGGCCGAAGGCGACCAGTCCGGGGCCGGCGTCCCGGGTGAACGGCAGCCCGGCGAGGTCGACGCCGTGGTGCACCGTGGCGACGTAGTCGAGCCCGGCGACCCGGTCGGCATCGGAGATCGACACGTAGGACGAGCGGGCCCTGGTGTAGGCGGGGAGAATTCCCGCAGCGGAGAAGCCGTGCACGGTGGTGAGCAGTGGAGCCCGGCAGTGCTCGGCGAAGGCCAGCGGCAGCCAGTCGAGATGGCTGTGCACCAGGTCGAACTGCGACGAGCGGGCCATCGCGTGCGAGACGTGCATCGCCTCCCACACGCGGCCGTCCATGGCCGGGTCGTCCGCGTACCCGCGGGGGCACACGCCGTCGAGGTCGGCGGAGGTGACGGAGTCCAGCGTCGCGAAGAGTGTCACGTCCACGCCGCGCGTGATCAGCCCCTCGGCGAGCAGGCCGGTCACCTGTTCCCAGGGGCCGTAGTGGTGCGGGGGTGTCCGCCAGGCGACCGGCCCGAGCAGAGCCACCCTCACGGGGACGGCATATCGGCGAGGTCGGCCGGGTCGAGACGCAGGGTGGCGAGCAGGCCGACGTGCTTGTCGGTGTCCATCCGCTCCGGCAGTTCCCGCTCGACCCAGTCGGCCCTGGTCTGCTGGCCGCGCTCGCGCAGCGCCGCAACGATCCGGTACCTGGCGATCCTCATCGTCTACCCCCTTGAGAAGCCGTTTGGGACGGTCATGGTCACGGGTGGCGGCGTGGAGGCCCTGGTCGAATCCCAACGCCGGGGTGCCGAGGCGCGGCGGGCGATCGACCTGTCGCCGTGACCGGCGAACAGTGCGGCACGTACGTGCGATCCACCGAGGCGCAGCCGGCGTGGCCGGCACCGCAGTGGTGGGATGTCGTCGGTCCGGCGCGTCCCACGCTACGCCGGTCCGGGCCCTGTCGTGCGGGGTGCCACCCACGTGGGCCCCGGGGAAGCGGTCAACGCAAGGTCGTGATGAGCACCAGCGGCAGGAGCAGGACGGTCACCAGGAGGAACACCCGCAGGCGGAGCGCGCGGACGTCGAGGGCACGCCTGACCCGTACCCCGAATGTCGAGGAGGCGGATGTCCCGCCGACCGGCGGCGAGGGCTCGGGAGCAGCGATCGGACGAACGGCCATCACATTGTCTCCCGGTGATCTCAACGGCTCGGCCCGGGTGCCTCAGCGGTCCCGGCCGACGATCGGTCAGCGGAGCATCCCGGCTCTCAGCTGGGTCAGCGAGCGCTTCAGCAGCCGGGAGACGTGCATCTGTGACAGCCCGACCCGGGTGGCGATCTGCGCCTGGGTCAGGTCACCGTAGAAGCGCATGGTCAGGATCCGACGTTCGCGCGGGGGAAGCGCCGCGAGGAGCGGTCGGAGGGTGAGGCGGTCGGCCACGGCTGCGTATCCCGAATCGGCGGCGGCGACGAACTCGAGGCGCTCGATGCCGTCGACCCCGGGCCGTGGCTCGTTCAGCGACGGAAGGCGATAGACGTCGAAGGCGGCGACGGCGGCCTGGAGCTGGGCGACGGTCACCTTCAGGTCGTCGGCGAGCTCTCCGTCAGTCGGTTGGCGCCCGTGTTGCTGCCCGAGCCTGCCCCGGGCTTCGGGCACCAGGGCGCTCAGTTCCTGGGCTGAGCGCGGTACCCGGATCGCCCAGGCCGTGTCGCGGAAGTGTCGCCGGATGCCGCCGAGGATGGTCGGGATGGCGTAGCTGGCGAACGGCACGCCCCGGTCGGTGTCGTATCCGTCGACGGCTTTGATCAGCGCCAGCGCGCCGACCTGAGTCAGGTCCTCGTAGGATTCGCCGCGGCCGGCGTAGCGGCGGGCCAGCCGACGAGCCATCGGCAGGTTCGCCTCGATGACCCGGGTTCGCAGCCGCGCACGCTCAGGATCGTCGGCATTCAGGGCTGCGCGTCGACGCAACAGTTGTTCACTGTCCCCCGTCGCGGGGTTCAGCGTCGGAGGAGGCGAAACGGCCGTCGGTGTCACGATCGGTCTGACCATGTTCAACGCCCCTGTCGGGCTGGTGGCGGCGAGACTGGCGGCCACCGGGGACCCGGGCGACAGAGCCACCGTACGCCTTCATCTCCCCGACCGACACCCTGGGCGCTGTGGGGCCGGTCGTCAGCCGCGCCGGTCGGCGACCGGTGCCGGCGCGAGCTGCTCGGAGCCGTCGACGATCGCCTGGGACAGTTCGGACAGTCGCCGGTTGCGGCTGCGGGCGCCGTCGCGCAGCAGCGCGAAGGCCTGAGCAATGTCCACCTGGAGGCGTTCGGCCAGGACTCCCTTGGCCTGCTCGATGAGGACGCGGCTGTTCAGGGCGGTCTGCAGCTGTTCGGTGAGGATGTCGCGCCGGTGGATGGCGCGCTGTTGCAGCAGTCCGATGGTCGCCACATCGGCGAGCGCCTGACCGATGCGGAGCCTGCCCTCGTCAAGGGGGCCCGGCCGGACATCGAACAGGTTGAGCGCGCCGATGACCTCGGAGCGCAGCCGCATGGGCAGGGCGTGCACCGCGGCGAAGCCGACCTCGGCCGCGGCGGCGGTGAACCTCGGCCATCGGGCAGCGGCCAGGGTCAGGTCGGCGACCGACACCGGCTGACCGGTGTGGAAGCAGTCGAGGCAGGGACCCTGGTCGGTCTGGAGCTGGAACAGCTCCAGCAGTCGGGTGCGTTCAGAGGAGGCGGCAACCACCTGTAGCGCGTCCCGCTGGTCGGTGAGGAGCAGCCCGGCCGCCGACACACCCAGCAGCTCGACACACCTCTCGGTCAGCACATGCAGGAACTCGATCACGTCGAAATCGTCGACGAGAGTGTCGGCCATCTCCACGAAAACGTCGGCCAGCTGGGTCTCGGCCACTTCGGTCACCTCGTCAATCAACAGTTCCGGTCGGTAGGAGACGCAGGCGCCGGGCGACGACGTCAGCTGCCACGTCCCGGAGGCGCCGGTCCCGGGAGTACGCGTAGGCCCGCAACCGGAGGAGTGCCACCGCCGCGGGCACTCGCAACTGGACCATGATCATTCCGGTCGCCTGGTGCACCTCGGGGTGTTGCAGGCCGATCCGGTCGGGCCAGTGATCGTCGCGGTCCACGCCGTGGCGCGTCGCGTCGTCCAGCAGCACCGCGCATGCCGTGTCCGCCAGGACCAGTGCATCGGTCAGTTGCTCCGCCCCGAGGTCACCGACGCGGTCCCGGTAAAGGTCGAGGACACCGAGGCGGATCCCGCCCACCCGTAGGGGCAACGCGAACACCGCCCGAACCCCGGCGAGCACCGCGGCCGGCGCGAACACCGGCCAGCGGTTCCGACACTCGGCTGCCGTCAGATCGGCGACCAGGACAGGTCCGCCGGTGGTCGCATCCACGCATGGCCCCTCACCGAGGGTCAGGGTCAGGTCTTCCAGTTCCGACGCGCGCCGGTCCGTGGCGTACATCAGTTCGCGCGGGATGGCGTCGAGGATCACCGCGACGGCGGCGGAGTCGACGCCCGCGACCGAGACCGTCGTGGCACAGACATGATTGACCGTGACCGCGCCATCCTGGGCGGCATCGACGAGAACGGCCCACAGCCGCAGCCGGCGATCGGAGGTCATCGGATCGCCGCGCCCAGGGTTGTCCTTGCCCACTGCTGGCTCCGACCCGGATCGTCCGAAGCGGACGGGTTGCCGTGCGGCGCCCGGAGTCCCGAGCGACGCTCACACCGTACTCCCCGCGCGGGACGCCACCGCGTGACCGGCGGCCCACCGGACCGTGACGGTCATCCGGTGGTGGGTGGAACCGACGTGCCGAGCAGAGCCGGCGGCTCGCCGTCCAGCGCGGCGGTCAGTTCGCGACCGAGCAACTCGTCGTATTCGGCGCCGAGAGGCGACGTGCGGCCATCGACTTCGCGAAGCCGTTCCGCAGTCCGGCGAACGGCGATGGCCGTCACCCACGCGAGACCATCGACCTGACCGGCGGCGCACCTGGGCGCGAGCTGCCACACCTCGACGAACACCGCCCGGGTCACCGCGACGGCGGCCGACGGGCTGCCCACACTCTCACACACCTGGATGAAGACGGCGCGGACGAGCCGGCGGTAGAGGCGACCGAAGGCGGCCCGGTCACGGTCGGCGATCCGCTCGACGAGGTCATTCACGGACTCTGGGCCGGGGACGACATGGCCAGGGGAAACAGGCATCCGATGCTCCTGGTGGTGTGCCTGCGGCTGGGGCACCACCAGGGACCAGGGCGGCCGTTACGCCTCCACCCTACGCCAGCCCCCCGGTCGACCGGCCGGTCCGCCCACGGAACGACCACCACCGGACACGACGCGCGCGGTACGCAGCGCCGGCTGACCGAGCCGAGCTCAACGTCCTGCGAGCCGCTCGTGGGAGCCGACGTCGTTCAGGTGGCGCAGTGCCTCCGCCCAGGAGCGACCCAGGGTGGTTTCGTGGTAGTCGAGGTCGTGCTCGGCGCAGAACCGCCGGATCAACGGCCGGGCACGACGCAGGTTGGGGCACGGCATGCTCGGGAACAGGTGATGTTCGATCTGGTAGTTCAGGCCGCCGAGCGCGGCGTCGACGAACCTCCCGCCACGCACGTTTCGGGAGGTGAGGACCTGTCTCCGCAGGTAGTCGAGATCGTCCTCGGCACCGAGGATCGGCATGCCCTTGTGGTTGGGGGCGAACGAGCAGCCGAGATAGAGGCCGAGCACCCCCTGGTTGACCAGGATGAACGCGACGGCCTGCACCGGGCTGAGGACCAGGAACACGGTGGTGAGGTAGCCGCCCAGGTGCAGGGCCAGCAGTCCGGCTTCGGCGGGGCGACGCGCGACGGGGCGAGGCCGGAGGACGGCCCGCACGCTGTTGGCGTGCAGGTGCAGGCCCTCCAGTAGGAGGAGCGGGAAGAACAAGTACGCCTGGTGACGCACGAAGAGTGCGCCGAGGCCACGCCGGCGGCGGGCCTGTCCGGCGGTGAAGGACAGGGGTGCCACGCCGATGTCCGGGTCCCTGCCCTCGGTGTTCGGGTGGGCGTGGTGCCGGTTGTGCTTGTCCACCCACCAGCCGTAGCTGATCCCGGTCAACAGGTTGCCGTGCAGGATGCCGATCAGGTCGTTGGCCCGTCGCGAGCGGGCTATCTGCCGGTGACCGGCGTCGTGGCCGATGAACCCGGCCTGCGCGAGGACGACCGCGAGGGCTACCGCGACGCCGAGCTGCCACCACGACTCACCCACTCTCACGAACAGGGCCCACAGTCCGACCCAGGAGCCGACGACGAGGCCGATCCGTACCGCGTAGTGGCCTCGCCGCCGCTCGAGCAGGCCTGCTGCGCGGACCTGCCGGGACAGGTCGGCGTAGTCGCTGCCCCGTTGGCGTTCGGCACCGATGCTGGTGTCGCTCACGACGGCTTCTCCTGCTGGTAGTTCCCCGACGGATGGCTCAGCGGCGCCGGCTCGACCAGCCGGTCACGCGGGCCATGAGTTGTTGCAGTTTCTGCCGCGTGCCCGGGTTGGCCGCCTGCCGGCGGCCGATCCGCATGAGGTCGCGCCCTCGCCGGCTGTTGACCAGGCCCTTGATCCGTTGGCTCATCGATCCCGACGTCACGGTGGCTCCCCTCCTGGCCGGGCTGCTCGCCGGCGGCCCTGCGCCTGTCACCCTCAGTTTCGGCAATCGCCACGCCCCGGCGGGGCGGAATCGGCGCATTGCGCCGGAGCGCGATCGGGACGCGTGCGGCGACGCCTGGAGCCGGCGTGCTCGGCCACGGGACCGGTCCGAGCGGAGCGACGGTCACGGGGACGGCGCGTCGGCGAGGTCGGACAGATCAACCCGCAGGATGGCGAACAATCCGACGTGCTCCTCGGGGTTCACCCGCTCCGGTAGCCCACGTCCGACCCGGTCGGCCCTGACGTGCTGGCCGCGTTCGCGACGAAGGCTGACGATCCTGTGCCGGGCGATCCTCATCGGGTGCTCCCTGCTAGAGCCGTCCGGGAAGGGCCGTGCTCACGATCGGCGGCGACGGCACTGGCGGCTGCCGGGACCCGGGGCGGTGTGCTCACCGTACGCCTCACGGGGTGTGACCGCACCCGGGCCGAGGGCGGCTTTCCGCAGCTCGCGGCGGAGCGGTACCGGCGACGGCGGCGTACGCTTACGATGTCGCCCCGGACTCCGGTGACTGGCGTTCCCCTCTCGGCGGACGCACCCCACCGTCACCCCACCGCCGCCCATCCATGGGCCAGGGCGCCGACTCCCGTCGCCTCCCCGGCCGGCATTCTCCCCCGCACCGGCACGCCGGGCCGCGACAGCCCGTCGTAGGCCCGCCCTCACCCGACGCCCGCGCCGGCCCCAGGCCGGCAACGGTGCGCCGGGCCCATCGGAAGGCGGCGGTTCCTGATGACCGCACCCCGGAAGAGACACTTCCCATTTACCGCCGTCAACGGCCACGACGGCCCGGCCGCCGCTCGCCCGACGTTCCGTCACACCCCGGCGCGGCGCTCGCGGATCGGGGATCTGTGGATCGTCGCCGTGCTGTTCGCGATCGTGCTGCTCCTGCTCCTGATCTTCGTACTACAGAACGGGCAGCGGGCCGAGGTGGCGTTCCTCGGCGTACACGTCGCCCTGCCGATCGGGGTGGCGCTGCTGCTGGCCGCGGTCATCGGCGTCCTGCTCGTCGCCCTTCCCGGCACCGCCCGGATCGTGCAGCTGAGGATGCGCGGCCGCCGGAGCGCGACGCCCGCGGCCGAGCCGACCGGGCCCGGGCCGGCCGCTTCGCCGGCGACCGGCACCGCCGCCCACCAGGGAGGCTGAACCATGTCCGTCATCCGCCAACGCGGCACCGTGACCCCCACGTCGGCGCCCACCGCACCTCGCCTCGTCCTCGCCGCTCCCCAGAGGCTGGGAGTGCTGGACGGCGGGTGGTGGCCGCGATCCTGGGACCCGGTCGCCGAACTTCCGGGCCTGATCCTCGCCCTGACGGAACGCCATGGCCGGATCAGGCACATCATGCTGAACATCCACGCCTGGGACAGCCGGTTCCGCCGGTTGGCCGTCGGACCGGACGTGGTCCGCCTCGGCTGGTTCGACACCCTCGACCCCGCTGTACTGGTCGCCACCACCGGCGGGGACCTCCAGGTCGACCTGCTCATCGTGCCGCCCAGCACCGCGGCGGCGGCAGCCGAGCGGGCGATGGCGGCCGCCGCCGACCCGGCCAACGTCAGGCGCGCGCCCGACATCCTGGCCGCCATCCGGATGCCACCGGCCCCGGCGGCCACCACCCGCGCCGATCCGTGCGCGGTCTGGGACAACGAGGGCGGCGGCGACGGAGTCGCCGCGAGGGGCCGGGATTCGCGGGCCGACGCGAGACGTGGCTGACCGGCGTCAGCCGGGGGTGGACGGACCGCGTTCCCGCCCGCCGGGCCCGATACTCACCTAGTGTCGATCAGGGCACCCCAGCCGCGTCCCGGTCGGCCGGTTCCGCCGATCGCGCGCCGCTGTCGAGTCCCTCGAGATGCCGGAGTCAGTAGACGGGCACCTGATGACGACCGACCGGGCGGTAGGGCTGACCCGCGCAGGCGGTGGACCACAGCGGGCAACCCTGCTGGAACTGTTCCTCGATCTGGTCTTCGTCGCCGCGCTCGCCCTGACGTCACGATCGTTGGCCCAGCGTCTCGACCCGGCCGGGGTCCTCCAGACCATGGTGCTGCTGATGGCGATCTGGTGGGTCTGGTCCGTCACCGCGCTGAGCACCGACCTCTACCACCGGCAGCGGCCCCCCATCTTCGTCATGACGCTCTGGGTCATGCTCGGGACCATCCTGATGGCCGGCACGCTGCCCGACGCCTTCTCCGACCACGCCCTGGCCTTCGCGGGCGCGTACGTGGCGATCCATCTGGGACGCGGCATCTTCCTGGTCGCCGCGCTGCACGGCCGCATCGCACGACTGCACGCCAGCCGCTTCATCTTCTGGTTCATCCTGTCCGCCGTGCCGTGGCTCGCCGGCGGTCTCGTGGCAGGCCCGGCACGGGGCGTGCTGTGGACCGCGGCGCTCGCCGTCGACTACGGGTCGGCCCAGTTTCGTTACCCCACGCCTGGGCTCGGGAAGGTACCCGCATCCCAGTACCGGGTGGCGGCCGACCACCTCGCGGAGCGCTACCAGCAGTTCTTCACTCTCGCCCTCGGTGATCTCATCCTCGTCACCACCCTGACCTACGCCGATCACGACAAGACAGCCAGCCGGACAGCGGCGCTCCTGGTCGCGTTCGCCGCCACCGTGCTGCTGTGGCAGATCTACGTCCACCGCGCCGGGTCCCTGCTGCAGGCCACCATCGAGTCCGCCCGGGACCCGGGTGGATTCGTGCGGTCCGCACCCAACACCCACCTGGTGATGGTGGCCGGCGTGGTCGCCGCTTCCGCCGGGTTCGAGGTGGCCATCGCCCACCCCGCCGAGCCCACCACGCCCTGGCTGGCCGTCGTCATGCTCGGCGGACCCGCGTTGTTCCTGACCGGCCGGTCCCGGTTCGAGTACGAGGTGTTCAGCCGGGTGTCGGCGTCCCGGCTGGTCGCGCTGCTCGTACTGGCCGTCGCGGCTCCGCTCCTCCTGCGTACGCCCGCACTGGTGGCCGGCCTCGCCGCGACCCTCGTCCTGGCCGGGGTCGCCGTCGCGGACGGCATCCGAGCCCGCGGAGGCCTGCCCGAGCAACCGGCTCCCTCCATGTAGCTGGACCGACGGGCCACCGCCGGACAGCCGGTCCGGAACGTCGGCCGGCGGGCCTGTCTGCCGCCACGAGGACGTGCCGCCCTACCGGCGTCGTCCGGACCGGTGGCGGCGGGACCCCCGGGCGCTGAACCGGGTGGGCGGGGGCCAGCACGTACCGGTGCGGACCGGACGAGCTGGTGATCCGGTCCGACGGCGACGACGGTTCGTGGGGCGAGGAGACGTTCGTCCGCAGCCCGGCGTGACGGGACCACCGGTGTCCGGTGGTCCCGCCTGCCGCTACGCGGGGACCACGTCGAGCCGAGGGCCGGCGGGCCGCCCGGTTCCGGCCAGGGCCAGCAGTGTCTGCCCGGTGGCGTCGTCGACGACGGCGACCCGTACCGCTTCGGGCTCGCCGTCGACCAGCGGCACCGCGAAGACCGCGGTGGCCGGCCGGCCCTGGTAGCGCGCGGCGTGGCCGACGAAGCGCCATTCGCCGTCGTCCCAGTGTTCGCGGACGTCGGAGCGGAGCAGCGGCGCCACCCGCCGGTAGGAGTCGCTGAGCTGGACCTGCTGCACGGTGGCGAGCAGCGGCAGCCCGGAGCCGCCGCGCAGCGGGTTGGTCAGCCGGGCGCGCAGCCGGCGCAGCGGCAGCAGCCAGGCGGCGTCCAGTTCGGGCGAGAGCGCCACCACGGCCACCGCCTCGGCCAGCAGCGCGGCCCCGCCGGCGAGCGGGCGGTCGGCGAGCGCGGCGGGCCAGCCGCCGGGCAGCAGGGTGGCCAGTCCGGCCGCCGCCACCAGCAGACCGGCCCGGCCCAGGCTGCGACCGGAGACGGGGGTCGGGCGGCTGCTCAGGCAGCCGCACGAGGAGGTGGGCGCGGTCCGGCGGGCGTACGTGAGGTAGGCGAGGAAGCCGACGGCCAGGGCGGTCGCGGCGGTGTTCTCCAACCGCAGGGCGGGCGGCAGCACGAGGAGCGCGCCGAGGCTCAGCTCGATGCCCCCGAGCAGCCGGTACGCGGGCAGCGCCCGGTCCTCCCCGAGCAGCGGGGCGAGCGCGGAGCGGCGGGCGACCGTCGCGGCGTGCCGGTTGAGAAGTTTGACGCGTGCGGACCAGATCAGCACCGCACCGACGACCAGCGGTTGCAGCGCCGCGATCATGTCGATCATCTGTTCTCCCCTCGAGTGGGGCCGACGGGTGACGCCCGGGCGGTACGGGTGGCTCGCCGCCCTACGACGGCTCCAGCTCGACGCGTCTGACGCGACCTGGAGCCGTCGGGCGTACCGGTCAGGCGGCGGCGTAGACGGTGGCGATGTCGATCTCGTTGGTGTCCGGGTGCCAGGCGCCAAGCACCTGGACGTGCCGGCCGACCCGGAGCAGGGACAGGTCGCTGATGGCCGGGGTGCCGTTGTAGACCGCGGCCGACCGGCCGGGCACGACGTGGGCGACGATGCGCTGGCCCTTGTGGTCGAGGTGCAGCAGGTTGCGGCCGACGGCGGCGATGTGCGCGTGCAGGTTGACGATGTTGACCCACACCGAGTCGGCGGCGAGCGTGCCGTCGGGCAGGCGGACGCCACGGGCGTAGAGCCCGTCGCCGATGGCGACCTGGTCGAACGTGGTCGGGTGGAGTTTCCAGATGCTCGTGCCGTCGGTGATCCGGATCGAGTGCAGCACGGTGTCGGATCCGGTGACCAGCAGCAGATGGCCGGAGATCTTGCCGATCCGGCCCTCGACGAAGTTCGGGTCGGGCGCGCCGGGCTCGACGGTCGCCGGCTCGGCGGCGAAGGCCGCCTCGGGGGCGAGCGAGCCGAGTCCGGTGGCGCCCACCACGCCGCCGAGCGCGGCGGTGGCGAGGAGGCGGCGGCGGTCCAGGGTCTGTGGCATGGCGGAACCCTCCCGTTCAGACGGTGTCGACCGAGCAGGGCCGCAGCCCCACGGAGAGACTGCCGATCGCACTGAACGCCGCGGGCGTCAGGTCGATGATCCGGTTGCTGCCGCAGGCCGAGCCGCAGCAGGTGCGCTCGCCGCAGAACAGGTCCGTCTGCGGACCGCAGTCGGCGATGGTGGTGCCGACCCGGGAGCCGTTGCAGAGGTTGGTGGTGTAGTGCCGGAAGCCGCACCCCCGCCGGCTCATGCTGAGGCCGCAGGAGTCCGGATGGGTGATGGCCCAGCACGCGTCCGAGGTGTTCGGCCAGGCGTGCTGGTAGTTGCCCGACTTGCAGGTGCCGCAGGCGCCGCCCCCGGCGGTGCCGCACGGTCCCCAGGCGGTGCCGCAGCAGAACCACGACACCTCGCCTCGTATGGCCGCCATGGATACCTCCTTCCCGATCGCTGATCGACAGCGATAGATGTCGATATAGATGGCGATTGTTATGACGGAAACCATCCACGTCAACAGTCGGGTCGAAGATTTCCTACAGGCGGAATTCGCTCAGCGGATCACCGCCCGGCGGGGACCACGTACGGGAAGGAGGCGGCGCGGGCGTCCCTCGTGACGTCGGGGGTGAGACCGGAGGTCATACCGGTGTTGAGCACCAGGGAGAACATCACCTCGGGCGCGTTGTCGGCCATGGTGCGCCCGTTACGGACGGCGAACCCGTAGTTCGCCGGGGTGCCGACCTCGTAGGACAGCACGTCCGGGTAGACCTCCCGGGCCACACTCCAGCCGTACGCCCCCGGGTCCGGCGCGGTGCCGTTGGCCGCCACCACCCGGGCCACCGTCGAGGCGATCTCCTCGCCGTCGGCCCGCAGGTCCTCACAGGGGTGGCGGGTGTTGGCCGGGTTCGAGAAGTCGGTGTCGGTGGGCCAGAAGATCGGCCACATCATCGGGTGGCCGGCGCGGTTGATCTGCCGCCAGCCCCCGGCGTCGGTGGCCAGCTTCGTGGCCGCCCAGACGCCGATCCGCGTGCCGACCCGCAGCATCGGCTCATCCCGGGACACCTCGACCACGATCGAGTCGACGGTGGTGCCGGCGAAGCTGTTCTTCGCGTTCTCCGGCCGCCAGGCGGAGCGGTCCAGCCGGGCGCCGTTCTTGAAGGCGTCGTTGACGGTGGCGAGCTGGTCCAGGTCGATGTAGAAGGGGTCGCTGATCCGCCCGGCCCAGACCCGCAGGTTGCCGCCGGTCACCTCCTCGCCGGTGCGGCCCCGGGCGACCGGCGTGCCGGTGGCACCGTCGTCGTACGCCTCGGCGCCGGTGAGGGCGTGCACGGTGAGCTCCTGCCGGCCCTGGCCGTCGAGTTCACCGAAGGCCACCCGGTAGGTCAGCTCCTCCATCTCGCTGCCGTCGACGTGGACCTTGAACTCGTACCGCGCCTCGTGGTGGAAGCCCGGCTTGATGTCGGCCCGGGTCACCGAGCTGTTGACGTCCATCACCAGGACGGTCCCGCGCTCGCCGTCGAAGACGAAGAGGTCGTCCAGGTAGAGCTGGCCGCTCTGGGCGGCGAGCGGGGTGTCGAGGTGATGCGACATGACTGTCTCCCGGGTCAGCGGCTCGGCACGACGGGCCCGAGCCTATCCGGGCATAACGCTCCAAAAGCTCTAATCGGCACTATCCGCCGAGCCGGTCGGTGGGTTACCGTCGGCGGGTGATCCCGGTGGAGGCCGCGGCGGCCGCGTACGCCCAGTGGCTCACGCCTGCCCTGCCGCTCTACGGCAACGACCACGAGCGGGCCGACTTCGCTCCCTGAGGCGCCCCGGCACCGACGCCTCCTTTCCCCCGTCACGTCGCACCGGGAGCGATGTCCCATGTCCGTCGACAGTTCCGGGATCCGGGCGGTGCTGCGCGCACCCCAGGTCCTCCGGGTCCTCCTCAGCAGCCAGGTCGGCCGGCTGCCCACCGCCAGCGGGCCGCTGGCCCTGCTCCTCTTCGCCCGCCAGTCGCTGAGCCTGGCCGCCGCCGGCCTGCTGGTCGCCGCGTACACCGCCGGGATGGCGGTGGGCACCCCGCTGCTCGCCCGGGCGGTGGACCGCTGGCGGCAGCCGCCCGTGCTGTGGGGCGCCGCGATCCTCTCCGGCCTCGGGTTCGGTGCGGTGGCGCTGACCGGCGGGCACGTCACCGGCGCCGTGGTCGGCGCGGCGGTGGCCGGGCTGGGCACGCCGCCGCTGGAGGCGTGCCTGCGTACCCTCTGGCCCGCCCTGCTCCCGCCCGCCACGGTGCCCACCGCGTACACGCTGGACATCGCCGTACAGGAGGTGATCTTCGTGGTCGGCCCGCTGGTCACCCTCCTCGCGGTGACCCTGGCCGGTCCGGCCGCCGGGCTGGTCGCCGCCGGGATCCTGCAGCTCGCCGGCACCGCGGCGTACGCCCTCAGCCCCGCCGTCCGCGCCTGGCGCGGCGTGCCGGCGGTCCGGCACTGGGCCGGCCCGCTGCGCGTACCCCGGTTCGCCGTCATGATGGCCGGCGTGGTCGGCGTCGGCGCGGCGGTCGGCAGCATCGCCGTGGCGGTGACCGGCTACGCCGAGACGGCCGGCGACCGGCGGCTCAGCGGCTGGCTGCTCGCGGCGCAGGCGGCCGGCGCGCTGGCCGGGGGCCTGCTCTACACCCGGGCCCGGCCGGGCGGGCCCGGGCGGCTGCCGCTGCTGGCCGCCGGGCTCACGATCGGCTACCTGCCGCTGCTGCTCGCCCCCGGGCCGGTGCCGATGGCCGGCCTGCTCGTGGTCAGCGGGCTGGCCCTGCCGCCGGTGCTGACCGCCATCTTCCTCACCGCCGAGCGGCTCGCCGAGCCGGGCACGGTGGCCGAGGCGTTCGCCTGGGTGAGCACGGCGTTCGTGGTGGGCAGCGCCGCCGGCTCCGCGCTCGCCGGCCCGCTGGTGTCGACGAGCCTCCGGTACGGGCTGGCGGTCGCCCCGGCCGCCGCGCTGCTCGGCACCGTGGTGCTCTGGGCCGTCTCCCGTGCCGACGGGTCGCGACGGGCGGAGAACGGCCCCGAGCCCGGGGCGGAGGTCTACGCTCGGTCCTCATGACACCCGCGCGTCCGGGCCTCGGGAACCCGGCACCGGCCGACCGGGTGACCACCGTCGAGGTCTTCTTCGACCTCGTGTTCGTCTTCACGCTGACGCAGCTCACCCGGGTGCTGGAGGCGGACCTGTCGCCGACCGGCCTGGCTCGGGTGCTGCTGCTCTTCGGCATCCTGTGGTGGATGTTCGACGGGTACGTGTGGCTGGCCAACCACGTGCCGCCCCGGGTGCCCGCGCAGAAGCTGCTGCTGTTCGTGGGGATGGTCGGCTTCCTGCTGGCCGCGGTCGCGGTGCCGGACGCCTTCGACGGCACCGGGCTGCTCTTCGGCGTGGGCTACCTCGTGGTGATCAGCGTTCACCTGCTGCTGTTCACCCGGGCCGGCATCGGTCCGGCGCTGGCCCGGCTCGCCGTCTACAACCTGGGGTCGGCCCTGCTGGTGTTCGTGGGCGGCTTCGTCGACGGCACGGCCCGGTACGCGTGCTGGCTCGCGGCGCTCGCGCTCCAGTCGGTCGTCCCGTACCTGGTGCCCCGGATCTCCTGGGTGCGGGTGCTGTCCGCGTTCCACCTCCAGCCGGGACACTTCGTCGAGCGGCACGGGCTCCTGGTGATCATCGCGCTGGGCGAGTCGGTGGTGGCGATCGGGATGGGCGTCGACACCGACCACATCGGGTTCGGCACGGGCGCCGTCATCGCCCTGGCGCTGGCGCTGCCGGCGGCGCTGTGGTGGACGTACTTCACCGACACCCCGGGGGAGGAGGAGCGGCTGGCGGCGACCGGCCCGGAGCGGGCCCGGCTGGCCCTCCGGGTGGGCTTCGGGCACATCCCGCTGCTGCTCGGCATCGTGGTGGCGGCGGCCGGCATCCACGCCGCGGTGGCCCACCCGGGGCAGCCGGCCGACTGGCGCTCGGCGCTGGCGCTGGCCGGCGGCGTCGCGCTGTACCTGGCCGGGATCGCGGGCCTGCGCCGCTCGCTCCACGCCGCCCCGGTGCTGAGCCGGCTGGTCACCGGCGCGGCCGTGCTGGCCACCATCCCGATCGGCACGCGGCTCAACGCCCGCGCGCAGCTCGCCGCCGTGGTGCTGGTGCTGGTGGTGATGCTGCTGGTCGACCGGCGGCAGCACGCCATCGCGACCGGGCGGCCCGCGCCGGCCGGCGGCCCGGGTCAGGGCCGGTAGCGGTACCCCATCCCCGGCTCGGTGATCAGATGCCGGGGCCGCGCCGGGTCATCCTCCAGCTTGCGCCGGAGCTGGGCCATGTACTGCCGCAGGTAGTTGGTCTCGTGCTGGTACTCCGGTCCCCACACGTCCTGCAGCAACTGGCGCTGGCTGACCAGCTTGCCCGGGTTGCGCAGCAGCTTCTCCAGCATGGCCCACTGGGTGGGGGTGAGCCGGACCTCGGCGCCGTCGTCCCGGGTGACGGTCCGGTCGGCCAGGTCGACGGTGTGCCGGCCGATCCGCAACGCGGGCCCGACGGGGGCGCCGCCGCCGAGCCGGCGGGTGACCGCACGGATCCGGGCGAGCAGTTCGTCAACCCCGAACGGCTTGGTGACGTAGTCGTCGGCGCCGGCGTCCAGCGCGGAGACCTTGTCCTCGCTGCCCGCCCGTCCGGAGAGCACGATGATCGGCACGGTCGTCCAGCCGCGCAGGCCCCGGATCACCTCGACGCCGTCCAGGTCGGGCAGGCCGAGGTCGAGCACCACCAGGTCGGGCGGGTGGCTCGCCGCGGTCTTCAGCGCCGCCGCACCGGTCTCGGCGACCTGGACCTCGTAGCCGCGGGCGCGCAGGTTGATCCGCAGCGCGCGGAGGATCTGCGGCTCGTCGTCGACGACCAGGATGCGGGTCACCCGTCACTCCTCTCCCCGGCGGCGGGCAGCCGCAGCACCATGGTCAGCCCCCCGCCCGGTGTGGTCTCCGGGGTGATGCTGCCACCCATCGCCTCGGCCAGCCCGCGGGACAGGGCGAGCCCGAGCCCCACACCCGTCTGGTTGTCCCGGTCGCCGAGACGCTGGAACGGCAGGAAGACGTGCTCCCACTGGTCCTCGGGGATGCCCGGCCCGGTGTCGATGACCCGCAGCTCGACCTGCCCGGCGTGGGCGCTCGCGGTGATGGTGGGCGGCCGGCCCGGCGGGCTGTGCCGCAGCGCGTTGGCCACGATGTTGACCAGCACCCGTTCCAGCAGGCCCGGGTCGGCGGCAGCGGCCGGCAGGTCGGCGGGGATGTCCGTGACGACGTCGGCCGCCGGCGGGCCCAGCTCGTCCAGGGCCCGGGGTACGGCGTCCTCCAGCCCGATCGCGGTCGCGGTGACGCCGAGCGCGCCGGCCTGGAGCCGGCTCATGTCGAGCAGGTTCGCCACGAGCCGGCCCAGCCGGTCCAGCGACTCGTCGGCGGTGGCCAGCAGCTCCTCGCGGTCGTCGGCGTCGAACTCGACGTCGTGGCTGCGCAGGCTGCTCACCGCCGCCTTCGCCGAGGCCAGCGGCGTACGCAGGTCGTGGCTGACGGCGGCGAGCAGCGCGGTGCGCATCCGGTCGGCCTCGGCGAGCGGCCGGACCGCGGCGGCCTCCGCGGCGAGGCGTTCCTGGCGCAGCGCGACGGCGGCCTGGGCGGCGAACGCCTCGACCACCCGCCGGTCGGCGGCCTCCAGCCGGCGGCCGGCGAGGACCACGGTGAGCCGGTCGTCGACGGGCACGGCGGTCTCCCCGGCGCCCGGGCTGCCCGGCGGCGCCTCCCCGACGCTCGCCACCACCCGCCAGGCCGTCGCCTCCCCGGCCCGGCCCGGCCGCCCCTCCGCCTCCGCCACCAGCTCCAGCACGCTCACCGCGCGGAGCGCGAAGGTCTCCCGCAGCCGGTCCAGCAGCGCGGGCAGCGGCCGTTCGCCGCGCAGCACCCCACCGGCCACGGTGGCCAGGGTCTGCGCGTCGGCCGAGGCCCGGGCGGCCTCCCGGGTACGCCGGGCAGCAACGTCCACCACCCAGCTCACCGCGATGGCCACCCCCACGAACACGCCGAGGGCGAGGAGATTGTCCGCCTCGGCGATGGTCAGCGTGTGGAACGGCGGGGTGAAGAACCAGTTCAGCAGCAGCGAGCCGCCGAGCGCGGCGACCAGCGCCGGCCACATCCCACCGACCAGCGCCACCCCGACCACGCCGGCCAGGAAGAGCAGGATGTCGTTGGTCAGGGTGAGGTCCGGCAGCGCCGCGAGCAGCAGGGTCAGCAGCGGCATACCGAGCACCGCGAGCGCGTACCCGAGCAGCCGGCGCCGCCGGGACAGCGCGGCCGGCACCTCGGCCGCCCGCCGGCCCCGGCCGGCCTCGGGATGGGTCACCAGGTGCACGTCGATCGGCCCGGAGAGCGCCGTGGTGGTGACCCCGACGCCCCGGGAGAGCAGCTGGGCGAAGCGCCCGCGCCGGCTCGCGCCGAGCACCAGCTGGGTGGCGTTGACGCCCCGGGCGAAGTCGAGCAGGGCCGCCGCGATGTTGGTGCCGAGCACCTGGTGGTACGTCCCGCCCAGGCTCTCCACCAGCACGCGCTGCCGGGCCAGCCGGGCCGGGTCGGCCCCGGCCAGCCCGTCGCTGCGGGCCACGTGCACGGCGAGCAGGTCGGCACCCTTGCCGCGGGCCGCGATCCGGGCCGCCCGGCGGATCAGCGTCTCCCCCTCCGGCCCGCCGGTCAGCGCCACCACCACCCGCTCCCGGGCCTCCCAGGTGGCCGAGATCCCCTGCTGCGCCCGGTACGCGTCGAGCTGCTCGTCGACCTTGTCGGCCAGCCAGAGCAGGGCCAGCTCGCGCAGGGCGGTGAGGTTGCCGACCCGGAAATAGTTCCCGAGCGCCGCGTCGATCTTGTCGGGCCGGTAGATGTTGCCGTGGGCCATCCGGCGGCGCAGCGCCTCCGGGGTCATGTCCACCAGCTCGACCTGCCCGGCGGCGCGGACCACCTGGTCGGGCAGGGTCTCCCGCTGGACGGTGCCGGTGATCTGCGCGACGACGTCGTTGAGCGACTCCAGGTGCTGGATGTTCACCGTGGTCAGCACGCTGATCCCGGCGTCGAGCAGCTCCTGGACGTCCTGCCAGCGCTTCTCGTGGCGGGAGCCCGGCACGTTGGTGTGCGCCAGCTCGTCCACCACCGCCAGCTCGGGCCGGCGGGCCAGGACGGCGTCGAGGTCCATCTCGGTGAAGGCGGCGCCCCGGTAGGTGAGGGTGCGCCGGGGCACCGTCTCCAGCTCCCCGATCATCGCCGCGGTGTGCGGCCGGCCGTGGGTCTCGACCAGGCCGATCACCACGTCGGTGCCACGCTCGGCACGCCGCCGGGCCTCCTCCAGCATCGCGTACGTCTTGCCGACGCCGGGGGCGGCCCCGAGGTAGATGCGGAGCTCTCCCCTGGGCACGGAAACAATCCTCCCTGATCCCCGGAACCCCTGGTCAGGGGGCGGGAAACTCCCTGTCGAGCGCGATGTTGAGACCCAGGACGTCGACCGCGGGCTCGCCCATGAAGCCGAGCGCCCGGCCGATCGTGTGCTCCCGTACCAGGCGGCGGACCGCCGCCGGGTCCGCGCCCCGCTCGCGCGCCACGCGGGCCACCTGGATCTCCGCGTACGCCGGGCTGATGTGCGGGTCCAGGCCGCTACCGCTGGCGGTGACCGCGTCGGCCGGCACGGCGGGCCGGGCCGGCGCGTCGCCACGGACCGGGGTGATGATCCCGCCGTCGGCGACGTAGTCGTGGCCGGGCCGGGCCAGCTCGACGGGCACGCCCTGGTAACTGCCGACGAAGGGCGTGGCCGGGGCCACCTGGTTGACGCTCACCACCCGGGTGATCCGGCCGGTCAGTCCGTCGGCGCGGAACACGGCGAGCACCGCGCCGACGCCGTCCGGCGTGCAGTAGGGCCGCCGCCCGTCCACGCCGTCCAGCTCCCCGACCGCCCTGCTCCGGGAGCAGACCTGGGTGAGCAGGCTCCGGGTGGACTCGTCGGGGTTGACGGCGATGGTGTCGACCACGCTCTCCGGGCCCAGGTTGCTGGCCGCCGTGGACGTGGGATCGTAGCCCTCGCCGGCGGCGGACGGCCGGGACTGGAAGTAGCGCGGGACGGGGTTGCCGTCCGCGTCGGTGAAGGACTGGCCGATGAGCGAGCTGCCCACGGTTTTGCCGCTCACCCTCACCAACGAACCGTCGGCCCTGCCGTCGAGACCGGGGATCCGGCCGGCGGCCACCAGGGCCAACGGGTACGCGAGGCCGAGCAGGACGGTGAACACGAGCAGCGCGCGCAGGGCGGCCAGATGTTGGGCGAGCCAGGTAGGGAGGCGCATCACGAGATCCCCGGAATGAGCTGGATGAGCAGGTCGATGAGCTTGATGCCGATGAACGGCACGATGACGCCGCCGAGGCCGTAGACCCACAGGTTGCGGCTGAGCAGCTTCGACGCGCTCGCCGGCCGGTAGCGCACGCCGCGCAGGGCCAGCGGGATGAGCGCGACGATGATGATCGCGTTGAAGATGACCGCGGCGAGGATCGCCGACTCCGGGCTGGACAGTCGCATCACGTTCAGCGTGTCCAGGCTCGGGTAGATGCCGGCGAACATGGCCGGGATGATCGCGAAGTACTTGGCGATGTCGTTGGCGATCGAGAAGGTGGTCAGCGCGCCGCGGGTGATCAGCAACTGCTTGCCGATTTCCACGATCTCGATCAACTTCGTCGGGTCGGAGTCGAGGTCGACCATGTTGCCGGCCTCCTTGGCGGCCGACGTGCCGGAGTTCATGGCCACGCCGACGTCGGCCTGGGCGAGGGCCGGCGCGTCGTTGGTCCCGTCGCCGGTCATGGCGACGAGCCGGCCGCCCTCCTGCTCCTTCCTGATCAGGGCGAGCTTGTCCTCCGGCGTGGCCTCGGCGAGGAAGTCGTCCACTCCGGCCTCGTCCGCGATCGCCTGCGCCGTACGCGGGTTGTCGCCGGTGATCATGACGGTCCGGATGCCCATCCGGCGCATCTCATCGAACCGGTCGCGCATCCCCGTCTTGACGATGTCCTTGAGGTGGATGACGCCCAGGGTCCGGGCCGGTTCGCCCTCGACGTGCTCGGCCACGACGAGCGGGGTGCCGCCGATCCCGCTGATCTCGTCGACGAGCTGGCCGACCTGCTCGGTGGGGTGGCCGTCGTGCTCGCGTACCCACTTCATCACCGCGGTGGCAGCGCCCTTGCGGATCCGACGGACGCCGCCGTCGACGCTCTCCGCGCCGAGGTCGACGCCGCTCATCCGGGTCTGCGCGCTGAACGGCACGAAGGTGGCGTGCGGGATGAGTCCCGGCTCGCGCTCGCGCAGCCCGAACTCGTTCTTGGCGAGCACCACGACGGAACGGCCCTCGGGGGTCTCGTCGGCGAGGCTGGACAGTTGCGCGGCGTCGGCGACCTCGGCGGCGGTCACGCCGTCGACCGGCAGGAACTCGGCGGCCTGCCGGTTGCCCAGGGTGATCGTGCCGGTCTTGTCCAGCAGCAGGGTGTTCACGTCGCCGGCCGCCTCGACCGCCCGGCCGCTCATGGCCAGGACGTTGCGCTGCACGAGGCGGTCCATGCCGGCGATGCCGATCGCCGAGAGCAGCGCCCCGATGGTGGTGGGGATCAGGCAGACCAGCAGCGACACCAGGACCACGCCGCTGACGCCGGCATCGGTGATCGCACCGGTGTCGGCGGCCGCCGCCTGGTAGCCCTTGGCGAAGATCGCCAGCGGCTGGAGGGTCACCACGGCCAGCAGGAAGATGATCGTGAGCGCGGCGAGCAGGATGTTCAGCGCGATCTCGTTCGGGGTCTTCTGCCGGTTCGCGCCTTCGACCAGGGCGATCATCCGGTCGATGAAGCTCTCGCCGGGCTTCTGGGTGATCCTGACGATGATCCGGTCGGAGAGCACCTTCGTGCCACCGGTGACCGCGCTGCGGTCGCCGCCGGACTCCCGGATGACGGGCGCGGACTCGCCGGTGATCGCCGACTCGTCGACGCTCGCGATGCCCTCCACCACGTCCCCGTCGCCCGGGATGATCTTGCCGGCCTCGACCAGGACGATGTCGCCCTGCTGGAGCTGCGGCGCGGGAACCGCCTCGTCGCGGTAGGTGTTCGCCGCCGCTCCGGGCTTCCAGCCGATGAGGCGGGTGGCGATGGTGTCCTGCTTCGCCTGCCGCAGGGCGGCGGCCTGGGCCTTGCCCCGGCCCTCGGCGACCGCCTCGGCCAGGTTCGCGAAGACCACGGTGAGCCACAGCCAGACGGTGATCGCCCAGGCGAAGACCGAGGGGTCGGCCACCGCCAGGACGGTGGTGAAGGCGGCGCCCAGCTCGACGATGAGCATCACCGGGTTGCGCCAGAGCGTGCGGGGGTCGAGCTTGCGCAGCGCGTCCGGCAGCGACCGGATGAGCTGCTCCGGGTCCAGCAGACCCCCGCCGACCCGGTTGCCGTGGAGGGCGGGGGTGCCGGCCACCGGCTCCGTACCGGGGCCGGAGGTCACGGGCGTGACGGACATGTTCTCGTTCCTCATGGTGGTCACAGCCCCTCAGCGAGGGGGCCGAGCGCGAGCGCGGGAAGGAAGGTCAGCGCCACGAGGACCACCGTGACGCCGACGACCATCCCGACGAAGAGCGGTCGGTGGGTCGGCAGGGTGCCCTCGGACGCAGGCGTGGGCTGCTGCCGGGCCAGCGAACCAGCCAGGGCGAGCACGAAGATGATCGGCAGGAACCGGCCGAGGAGCATGCAGAGCCCGAGTGCCGTGTCCCACCAGGTGGTGTTCACGGTGATGCCGGCGAACGCGGAACCGTTGTTGTTGGCGGCCGAGGTGAAGGCGTACAGCACCTCGGAGAGGCCGTGCGGGCCGACGTTGAGCGCGGTGGCGTTGTTGCCGGTGGCGAACGCCGCCGCCGTGCCGGCCAGCACCAGGGTGGGCGTGATCAGGAAGTACAGCGAGGCCAGCTTGATCTCGCGGGACCCGATCTTCTTGCCGATGTACTCGGGGGTCCGGCCGACCATGAGGCCGGCGACGAACACCGTGACCACCGCCAGGATCAGCAGGCCGTAGAGGCCCGAACCGACGCCCCCGGGCGCGACCTCGCCGAGCATCATGTTGCCCAGCGTCATCATCCCGCCGAGCGCGGTGTACGAGTCGTGGAACGAGTTCACCGCGCCGGTCGAGGTGAGGGTGGTGGCGGCGGCGAAGGTCGCCGAGTTCGACACGTCGAACCGCACCTCCTTGCCCTCCAGCGCCGCGCCGACGGCCTGCGGGACGGTGCCGTGCCCGGCCAGCTCGAAGACGTTGGCCAGGGTGACGCTGGCCAGCGCGAGGACGGCCATGACCGCCGCGATCGCGTAGCCCTGGCGGTTCTGGCCGACCATCCGGCCGAAGACCCGGGGCAGGCTGAACGGGATGAGCAGGATCAGGAAGATCTCCAGCCAGTTCGTCCAGGCCGTGGGGTTCTCGAACGGGTGGGCGCTGTTGACGTTGTAGAAGCCGCCGCCGTTGGTGCCCAGCTCCTTGATCGCTTCCTGGCTGGCCACCGGGCCCCCGGTGAGGTGCTGCGTACCGCCGGTCAGCGTGGTGACGTCGGTGCCGCCGGAGAGGTTCTGCACCGCGCCGCCGATCATCAGCGCCAGCGCGCCGAGCACGGCGACGGGCAGCAGGATCCGCACCGTGATCCGGGTCAGGTCGACCCAGAAGTTGCCCAGCTCGCCGGTGCGGCTGCGGGCGAACCCGCGGATCAGGGCCACCGCCACGGCGATGCCGACCGCGGCGGAGACGAAGTTCTGCACGGCCAGGCCGGCCATCTGCACGAGGTGGCCCATGGTCGACTCACCCGAGTACGACTGCCAGTTCGTGTTGGTCACGAACGAAACCGCCGTGCTCCAGGCGCCGTGCGGCACCACGGGGTCGAAGCCCAGCGACAGCCAGAGCTTGTCCTGCACCCGCTGGAACAGGTAGAGGAACAGGATCGAGATCGCCGAGAAGGCCAGCACACTGCGGGCGTACACGCCCCAGGTCTGCTCGGCGGTCGGGTTGACCCCGACCAGTCGGTAGATACCACGCTCGACCCGGGACTGCCGGGTGCCGGACACCACCCGGTACATGTGGTCGCCGAACGGCCTGTGGACGGCGACCAGCGCCGCCACCAGGGACAGCAGGAAGAGGACGCCGGCTGTTGTCATGGTCATCAGAAGCGCTCCGGGAACAGCAGGGCGACGGCCAGGAAGAGGCCCAGGCCGATCGCCAGCACCAGCCCCACGGCGTTCACCGCGCTCACAGCTTCTCCACGCCCCTCACCACGAGGGCGAGCGCCGCGAAAAGCGCCACCGTCACCAGCACGAACACCACGTCAGACACGGCTGACTCCTCTTACCGGACGTTTCCCGCGACCGCCTCCCGGTCGCGCCCGGCAATCACAGCGCCGCTGGTGACGAATGCACAGGGGCCATAACGCGACCATGACGACGGCACGCCGTTTCTTGACGTGGTTTTCACGCAGCCCAGGCTCGGCGGTGAGTCCGGTCACCAACTCGGCCCCGGACCAGAGGCGGCTCTTCGACGCGCCGTCGACGCTGTCCGGGTGACCAGCGAACTGGCCATGCCGCGGCGCGCAGAGGGCGCGCCCGCCGGTTCCGAGGACGGGGAGCACGCCGCGGCGCCGGCCGAGGCGGAGGCCGGGCTGGGGCTCTGGGCGGCCGGCCCGGCGAGGACCCGGGCCTCCGTGACCAGGACGGTGACGTGGCGGCCTCGGTGGTGGCGCTGGCGATGGGAGATCGCCGTGGTTTCAGCGCGGTTTCACACCCCGCGGGCCGCCGTGGAAGTCAGCGTCGGCGACCAGGGCCGACGCGGTGAAGCGGGTACGTCAGCGCCGTACCTCGCGCCAGCCGGCGCCGCTGCCGCGCCACGCGCCGGCCAGGATGCTCGCCGAGCCCCGGCTCGGGCACTCCTGGATCTTCGACCGGCCGGCGGCGCCGCCGATCTGGGCCTGCACTTCCCAGCGCTGCCCGTCGGTGCGGATGTAGACGTCGCGGCGCCCACGAGGGGCGCTGACCCCGTTCCACCAGTGCTCCTCGACCATCACATGGTGACGGTATCGCAGCAGCCTACCGGCCCGCACCTGCCGGTACGGGCCGGATCGCCGGCTCAGCCGTCCAGGCGGCGGACCATGTTCATGATCGTCTCGACCTGGGCGCCACCCTTGATCGGATAGTTCGTCGCCCCGAGGTAGCCCCACCAGTCCCAGCAGCCGTTCGGGTTCACCCCGCTGGCGACCGCCTGCGGATAGAGCACGATGAGTCGGTTGGTGTCGGCGTACTGGTTGAGGTTGGCCCGGTCGACGAAGGCGGTGCCGACCTTGGCGTACCCCTGGGCGCAGCCGTGCAGGGCGACCAGCAGCCGGCAGGTGGTCCCGGCGGCGCAGGCGCTCGGCACGTACGCGAAGCCGTTGGCGTCCATGCTCAGCCCGTTGGCCCAGCCGTTGGTGGCGAAGGTGTCCTGACCGAACCGGATCAGGGTGCCGCCCAGCGGGCCGGTGTTCGGCGCGGCGACCGAGCCGAGCAGCTTGCCGAGGAAGGCCCCCTGCGGGTCGGTGCCGCAGTCGGCGAGGTACGGCGAGGCGGTGGCCGTGCAGCCGACCGTGCCGTACGGGGTGACCCAGGAGTGGCCGGCCGCGCCGCCGGAGTCGTAGCGGACGCTGGCCCCGAAGTCCTGGTAGTAGCGGACCAGGTCGTCGGTGACCGACTTCTTCACGGTGCTGTCGTTGCCGCCGTGGTAGACGTACACCGGCTGGCCGGCGAGGTTGCCGGTGCCGTCCACCCAGCCGTAGGACGCCCAGGTGCGGGTGTAGCTCTCCAGGGTGGCGACGTAGGTCGGGTAGAGGTTGTCGCCGCAGCCGTAGAGCGCCTGGGAGACGTTGTTCTGGGCGCAGTAGTAGGGGCCGGCCGCGAAGACCGCGGCGCCGCGGATCCGCGCCGAGTACGCGACCTGGAGCTGGGTGGCCATGTAGCCGCCGGAGGAGACCCCGGCGACGTACACGGCGGAGATCGGGTAGCTGCGCAGCGAGCCCGCGACCGGGGTCTTCGTGTAGGGCGTGCTCGCGGCCCGGGCGGCGACGCCGCCGGGCAGGACCAGGAGGAGGGCCGCGGCGAGGGCGGTGGCGGCTTTCCACGGTGTCTTCATGGCGTTCTCCCGTCGGAGCGCCGGCGGGACGGCCGGCGTGCCGGCACGCTAACGTGACATAGACCACAGCGGATATCCGTGCGGGCGATACCTCGACGCCGGCGGCGGTGTGGCCGGCCCACGGTCGTTTCCGCCCCGGTGGGTCGTTTTCCGCCCCGATGGATCGGGTACGCGCCGAACATGCCCGAGGGTCACCTCGTCCACCGGTACGCGCGGGAGCAGCACGACGCGCTCGCCGGGAGCGACGTCGCGCTCTCCAGCCCGCAGGGCCGCTTCGACCCGACCCCCTACGCGGGCCGCCCGCTGCGGGCCGTCGAGGCCGACGGCAAGCACCTGCTCTACCACTTCCCCGACGCACCCGTCCTGCACGTGCACCTCGGCATGCGCGGGCTGTTCCTGCGCTACGACGACCCGGCCGTGCCGCCCCGCCCCGGCACCCGGCTGCGGCTGGCCGGCCCGACGGTGGCGTACGACCTCATCGCGCCGATCCGCTGCGAGCCGCTGCCGGCGGACGCGGAGCGCGCCCTGCGGGCCTCGCTCGGGCCGGACCCGCTGCGCGACGACGCCGACCCGGCCGAGGCGGTCCGCCGGCTCACCGCGACCGGGACGCCGGTGGGCGCCGCGCTGCTCGACCAGGCGGTCTGGGCCGGCATCGGCAACGCCTGGCGCGCCGAACTGCTCTTCCTGGCCGGGCTGGACCCGGACGCCCGGGCGGTCGGCGCCCCGGCGGCGGAGCGGCTGTGGCGGCTCGCCGTCGTCCACCTCGCGCTCGGCCGGGACCTGGGTCAGGTGGTCAGCGACCCGACCGCGCCGGACGAACGGTGGGTGTACAAGCGGACGCACTGCCGCCGCTGCGGCAGCCCGGTGCGGACCTGGCAACTGGGCGGTCGCACCGCGTACGCCTGCCCGGTGGACCAACCCGCCGGCTAATTCGATGGCAGCCGGCCGGCCCCGCGGTTAGCCTCGCCGCCAACGTCACTCCGACTGCCTGAAGAGGGTGTTTTGGTGCCCGTGCCGAGCGCTTCCCGTCTCGTTCCGACCTTCGCACCCTTCCCTTGGAGTGACCGCTTTGGATCTGCCACGTAGCTTCACCATCCGCGAGGGCGACCTCCGGATCCTCAACCCGTTCGACGACGCCAAGCTCGCCACCCTGGGCCGGGCGATCAAGCTCCGGCCCGGCACGTCGATCCTCGACCTGTGCAGCGGCAAGGGCGAGCTGTTGTGCACCTGGGCCCGGGACCACGGCGTCACCGGCACCGGGGTGGACATCAGCACCGCCTTCACCGCCGCCGCCCGGGAGCGCGCCGCCGAGCTGGGCGTCGCCGACCGGGTCCGGTTCGTGCACGGCGACGCCGCGACGTACGTACCGGAGCAGCGCGTCGACCTGGCCGCCTGCGTCGGGGCGACCTGGATCGGCGGGGGTGTCCCCGGCACCCTGGAGATCCTGGAGCGCGGCCTGCGCCCCGGCGGGATTGTCCTGGTGGGCGAGCCGTACTGGCGGCTCGACCCGCCCGACGAGGAGGCCGTGGTCGGCTGCCACGCCCGCTCGCGGGAGGAGTTCCACGACCTGCCCGGGCTGGTCGGGCTCTTCGGCGAGTGCGGCTGGGACCTGGTCGAGATGGTCCTCGCCGACCAGGACAGCTGGGACCGGTACGCCGCCGCGCACTGGCTCAACCTGCGCCGCTGGCTGGACGCGAACCCGGACGACGAGTTGGCCGGGGAGCTGCGCCAGGAACTGACCGAGGACCCGGTGCGGCACGTCCGCTACCAGCGGGAGTTCCTGGGCTGGGGCGTCTTCGCCCTGCTCCGCCGCTGACCGGCCGGACCGGCTCCCGCCCGCCCGGGTCGGGAGCCGGTCCGGACCGGCTTAGCGGACGGCTACGGAGGGTAAAGCCAGATCATGGGACAGCTGCGCACCTCGCCGCCACCGCCGCAGGCCGCCGAACTGGAGCAGTGGGTGCTCAGCACGGCCGAGGAACTGCGTGACCTGCGGGCCTCGCTGCGCGACGCGCTGACCCGGCACGGCCTGGTCCAGGGCGAGGACCTCGACGAGGTGCCCCACCTCGTGGTGCTCGTCGCCACCGAACTGGCGACGAACGCGCTGCGGCACGGCCGGCCGCCGACGATCGTCACCCTGCTCGCGGGCGACGACTGCTTCCTGCTCGACGTGGCGGACCACGACCTCAGCACCGTCCCCGGGCTGGCCGACATCCACCCCCTCGACTCGGGCGGGCGCGGGCTGATGCTGGCCGAGTCGGTCTCGCTCGCCGTCGGCTGGTACGCCACCGACGAGACCAAGAACATCTGGGCCTCGTTTCCCCGCTGAGCCGTCAAGAATTGCTTAACAAATTGTTCTTCACTTAATGTGATCTGCTTTACACCGTCCGCAGTGGATGGCTCGTATGGTCCTTTCCGAACCGACCGGGAGAAGACCCTTCCGCCGGTTGTCCCGAGAAACCGCGGGAGATCCCCGCGACTATTCGAGAAGGACCTCAACAGATGCGCAAGCTCACCCGAGCCCTCGTCCTGGCCGGCGTCGCCGGGGCCGTGCTGGCCCCGTCCACCGCCCACGCCGCCACCCCGGAGCCCACCACCGCGCTGCTGGGCACGTACGGCTTCGGCCGCGCGGCGGTCATCGGTGAGGCCGGCCGGAACGCCGGCACCTGGGATTCGTTCTCCGTCCGGTCGGGCTTCGCCGGCGACGACCTGATCATCACCTACCGGCCCCGCACGGCGGCGTACCCGGCGGAGAAGCAGGTCTACACCGCCGCCTTCGACCAGGTGGCCGACGCCCAGGCCGAATGCCGGCAGGTCGGCGCCGACGGCGTCGCGCAGCGGGTCTGGGTGTCGTTCCGCTGCCGGACCGGCTTCGCCCCGAGCTACACCCTGTTCGTGCGCTGACGCCTTTCGGGCGTCAATTCCTCGGCAATTTCGCCGACGCCGTGAACCGGCAGGAAACTGTTTCGAAAATCGTCGGCTACTGGAATCCCGCGACCGGGTGCGGGACGTAGGGCGCCTCCAGGGCGGCCACCTCCTCGTCGGTCAGCTCCAACTCCAACGCGGCCACCGCGTCGGTCAGGTGGTGCGGCTTGGTCGCACCCACGATCGGCGCGGTGACCGCCGGGTTGCGGGCCACCCAGGCCAGCGCCACCTGCGCCCGGGGCACGCCCCGCGCCGCCGCGATCCGGGCCACCGCGTCGACCACCGCCCGGTCGTTCTCCTCGGTACGCGCGTACAGCGCCCGGCCGAACTCGTCGGTCTCCGCCCGCGCCGTGCGCTCCCCCCAGTCCCGGGTCAGCCGGCCCCGGGCCAGCGGGCTCCACGGGATCACCGCGACGCCCTGGTCGAGGCAGAGCGGCAGCATCTCCCGCTCCTCCTCGCGGTAGAGCAGGTTGTAGTGGTTCTGCATCGAGACGAACCGGGTCCAGCCGTGCCGCTCGGCGGCCCAGAGCGCCTTGGCGAACTGCCACGCGTACATGGAGGAGGCGCCGAGGTAGCGGACCTTGCCGGCCCGGACCAGGTCGTGCAGCGCCTCCAGGGTCTCCTCGATCGGCGTGGTCGGGTCGAGTCGGTGGATCTGGTAGAGGTCGACGTAGTCGGTGCCCAGCCGGCGCAGGCTCGCGTCGATCTCGCTCATGATGTGCTTGCGGGACAGCCCGCCCCGGTTCGGCCCCGGGCCCATCCGGCCGTGCACCTTGGTGGCGATCACCACGTCGTCGCGGCGGGCGAAGTCCTTCAGCGCCCGGCCGACGATCTCCTCGCTGGTGCCGTCGGAGTAGACGTTGGCGGTGTCGAAGAAGGTGACCCCCAGCTCCAGCGCCTGCTGGATGAAGGGGCGGCTCTCCTGCTCCGGCAGGGACCAGGGGTGCCCGCCGCGGCCCGGCTCGCCGTAGCTCATGCAGCCCAGGCAGAGCCGGGACACCTCCAGGCCGGTGGATCCGAACTTCACGTACTCCATGCGGTCCATCTCACCACCGGCGGGCGCGCGGCGCAGGGACCGGCTCAGTCCCCGTCGTCGTCGCCGTGCCCGGCGGTCGCCGCCGGGGTGTCGCCCCAGACGGCCTTCGCCCCGGAGTCGCCGACGCGGTAGACCTGCACCAGGTTCGCCGCCGCGACGACCACGGCCAGCACCGCGACCACCACGCCGGCCGCGCCCCGCCCGGGGGTACGCGGGCTTTCCGCCCCGCCCTCGGCCGGCCGGCCGGACCGGCGGTGCAGCCAGACCAGCGCGACCGCGGCGACCAGCAGCGGCAGCGCGAACCAGATCAGGGTGTCCCCCAGCTCGGCGTGCCGACCCGGGTCGCCGACCCGGCGCTCCAGGCCCTCGCCGCTCTCGGTGGCGAGCGGGATGGCGGCGGCGGCCAGCGCGGCGACCAGCACGACGAGCACGCCGAAGCGGCCCCGCCACGAGGGGCGGACGGCCAGCGCGGCCACGCCCAGCGCGGCCAGCGGCAGGAGGACCACGACGGCGTGCACCACGAGCGGGTGCACCGGCAGTCCGTTGACGGTGTCGGGCACGATCTCTCCTCGACGATCGGGGGCGTTCACGGTCCGGCCCCACAGTGCCCAGCGTTTCTTGGGAAGTTCTTGCGGCCGGTTCAGGCCGCCGGCAGGACCAGGGTGACGGTGGCGCCCCGCCCCGGCGCGCCGGCGACCTCGACCGCGCCACGGTGGGCCCGCGCCACGTGCTGCACCAGTGCCAGGCCCAGCCCGAACCGGCGGCCGGCCCCGGCGGTGCCGTGCGCGAAGCGGTCGAAGAGCCGGTCCGCCTCGGCCGGGTCCAGCCCCACCCCGTCGTCGGCGACCGCGGCGGCCACCCGGCCGTCGCGGCGGGTCACCGTCACCGTGACGTGGCCGCCGTCGGTCGCGTGCCCGACGGCGTTGTCCACCAGCGCGGTCAGCGCCCGGCGCAGGGCCGTACGGGCACCCCGGACCGGGGCCGGCCCGGCCGCCTCGACCCGCAGCTCGACCCGGTGTTCCTGCGCGTACGCGGACATGCTCGCCACCACCTCGCGTGCCACCTCGGCCAGGTCCACCTCGGTGTCGGGCAGCGGCTGGTGCTCGGCGGCGGCCGACACCAGCAGGTCCTCGACCACCTCGCCGAGCGCCCGGGTGTCCGCCACGAGCTGGTCGAGCTGGTCGGTGAGCCGGTCCGCCGGCTGGCTCCGCGCGCGGCGGGCCAGCACCTGCGCCCGGGTGTGCAGCACGGTGAGCGGGGTGCGCAGCTCGTGCGAGGCGTCGGCGACGAAGCGGCGTTGCAGGGTCAGCGCGGTGGCCAGCGGCGCGACCGCCCGCCGCGCCAGCAACGCGGCGGCGACCAGCGCACCGGCCAGGCCGGCCAGCTCGGCCACGAGCAGCGCCACGGCGAGCTGGCCCTGCCGCCGGCGCAGCGGCGCGAGGTCGGCCGCGACCGCCCAGCGGCTGCCGTCCGCCCGTTGGACGACCAGCACCCGGACCCGCTGGTCGTCCCCGGCGTCGGTCTCGTACCGGCCGGGCGGCCGGCCGACCGCGCCGTCCAGGATCCGGACCAGCTGCGGGGACGCGCTCCCGGTCACCTCGACCGCCGCCGCGCCGGGCCGCTGCCGGGCCAGGAACTGCCCGGGCGGCGGGTCGTCCACGTCCTCCGCCGCCGCCAGCACCTCGGTCAGCCCGGCGTCCAGCGCCCGGGACTCCTGCCGGCTGGTCAGCACGAACATCAGCGCGCCGACCAGCAGCAGGACGATCCCGATCACCCCGGCGGTCTGGGCCACGCTGGTGCGCCGGGCGCGGTCCAGCCGGGCCTCGTCCACGCCGCCGCCCGCCTCAGCCCGGTCCGAGCCGGTAGCCCAGCCCGTGCACCGTACGGACGGCGTCCCGGCCCAGCTTGCGGCGCAGGTGGTGGACGCAGGCATCGACGGTGCCCGGCGCGTCGGCGTTGTCGAAGGCGGCGCTGAGCAGCTCTGCCCGGGTGAAGACCTTCGTCGGCCGGCCGGCGAGGGCGTGCAGCACGGCGAACTCGCGGGCCGACAGCGGGATCTCTCCGGCGCCGTCGAGCACCCGGCGGTTGTCGACGTCCAGCCGGCGCCGCCCGAGCGGCAGCCAGCCGGCCGCCTCCGGGTGCCGGCGGCGCAGCGCCCGGAGCCGGGCCAGCAGTTCGGCCACCTCGAACGGCTTGACCAGGTAGTCCTCCGCGCCCGCGTCCAGCCCCTCCACCCGGTCGTCGAGCGATCCCCGCGCGGTCAGCAGCAGCACCGGGCAGGTCACCCCGCGGGCGCGCAGCCGGACGACCAGCGCCAACCCGTCCAGCGCCGGCAGCCCCCGGTCGACCACCATGAGCTGGTAGTCGCGGGTCAGCGCGTGGTGCAGGCCGCTGTGCCCGTCGCCGGCCACGTCGACCTCGTAACCCTCCTCGGTCAGCAGGTCGGCGAGCAGGCCGGTGAGGGCACGGTCGTCCTCGACCAGCAGCAGGCGGGGACGGGGGCTCTCCACGCGCCCAGTATTACCCCTTCTGTGACCACTCCGGCTCGGCGCGCGTCAGTCCTCGGCCGGGATCGGATCGTCGTACTGGCCGGACGGGCCGCTGAGCGGCGCGCCGTCGACCCGGGGCCAGGCGTTCGGGGTGCAGCCGTGCAGGCTGAGGGTCTGCTGCACCATCACGGGCGCCGGGCCGCCGGCCCGGGGGCACAGTTCGTGGCCCCGGCCGAGCCGGTGCCCCACCTCGTGGTTGAGCAGGTACTGCCGGTAGCGGCCGAGGTCGGGGAAGTGCGGCACGCCGTGCACCCAGCGGGCCACGTTGATCACCACCTGGTCGCCGTTGCGGCAGGAGGTGTAGCGGTCCGTGGTGTCGGCGCAGAGCCGGCCCCGGGTCACCGGCGTGGTCAGCAGCACGGTGAAGTCGGCCGGATCGTCCCGCCCCACCCGTTGCAGGCGCCACCGGCCGTCGCCGGTCCAGCCCCGCGGGTCCGCCAGGGTCGCCGCCACCTCCCGGGCGAAGCGCTCCACGTCGACGTTGCCGATGCCGTCCTCCACGGCGACCCGGTACCGGAGCAGCTCGCCGTCTCGGCCGGCCACGGCGCCCACGCCGGTGGCGGTGCGGAACCTGCCCGTACCCCGGTCCGGATAGCTGATGCCCGGCGGCACCCGGCCGGCGGCCGGCACCGGCGGGGCGGCGGGCCTGGTCACCGCCGGGCGGACCGGACCGAGGGCCGGCGCGCCCGGTCGCACACCGGCCGCGACCAGCAGGTCCGGGTGCCGCCGGGCCGCGTACCCGGCGAGGCCGGCCGCGACCAGCAGCACCACCAGGGTCAGGGTGCCGGCGCGGGACACCCGCCGCCGACGGTGCAGCCCCCGGTCCCGCCCACGCTGCCCGCCCACGCCGATCTCCGTTCGTCGCGCCGCCCCGGTCCGGTCAGGAGTACGGACGCCGGGCCCGGACGGATGAACGGTGAGCGCGCTCACGGGCCGGGGACGCCTCCGCGCCGGTACCGTTCGTTCCCTGGGTGCGCGACCCGCCACCTGCCGCCAGAGAGGGAGCCACCCGTGCCGGACGCCGAACAGGTGCTCGCCGACGCCCTCGCGGCGACGCGCGGCACCGACGTACGCGCGGCCGAACGGGCCCTGGACCGGCTGGTGGTCGGCGATCCGGCGGCGGTGGACGCGGCGCTGCTCGCCCGGCTGACCCACGGCGTGGCGCGGCTCTGGCCGCGCGGCTGGCAGCCCGTCGACCTGGAGCGGCTCGCCACCCGACGGCTGACCCCGCGGGGCGCCCGGCTGCTCCGGGACGCGCTGGCCGCGCAGCGGCGGGCGATGCCCGAGCCGGTCCCGTCGTGGTTCGACGACCAGCTCACCGAGCTGGGCGCGCGGTGGGACGGCGACCCGGGCTGGCTGGACCGGCGCGCCGAGGGCGACCGGATCAGCGCGCTGCGGGACGCCGTCGACGCGCTCGCCCTGCTGGCGGGGCTGCCGCCGATCGCGGTGCTCCGCCCGCCGCCCGGAGGTCCGGCCGCCGCCCCGCGCGCCGCCGCCCCGCCCACCGGCTCCCGGATGCTGGACCGGGTACGCGCGCTGCTGGCCAAGGCCGAGTCGACCACCTTCCCCGCCGAGGCGGAGGCGCTCACCGGCAAGGCGCAGGAGCTCATGGCCCGGCACAGCATCGACGCCGCCCTGCTCGACGCCGCCGCCGAGCGACCCGACCGGCCCGGCGGGGTGCGGCTCGGCACCGACGCCCCGTACGCGGCCGCGAAGGCGCTGCTCATCCAGGAGGTGGCGGCGGCCAACCGCTGCGAGTCGATCTGGTCCGACGACCTGGGCTTCGCCACCGTCCTCGGCTTCCCGGCCGACCTGGCCGCCGTCGAGCTGCTGCACACCTCGCTGCTGGTGCAGGCCACCGCCGCGATGCTGCGCGGCCGGGGCGAGCGCCGCGCCGGCAGCGGCCGGCGTACCAAGGGCTACGACGAGTCCTTCCTCAACGCGTTCGCGCTGCGGATCGGGGAGCGGCTGCGGGCGGCCACCGCGACGGCGGCCGAGGAACGGGCCGACGACCGGCTGCTCCCGGTGCTGGCCGCCCGCTCGGACGCCGTCAAGGAGCGGGTCGACCAGCTCTTCCCCGGCGTCACCCGGCACCGGCTCCAGGTCCGCGACGCCGAGGGCTGGACCTCGGGCACCACGGCCGCCGACCGGGCCTCGCTCGACGCCGGCCGGCCGACACGCCGCCCGGTACGCGGAAGCCGCTGACTTTTTCCTCGGGATGATGTCGGATCAGGCGAACCGGCTCCGACCCGTCTGCGAGAGGCGCCACCGCCGGTGGCCCGTACCCGAGGAGTACACCGTGAAGTACATGCTGCTGATCTGGAACCGGCCCGGCTTCGTCGAGGAGCTGTCCGAGGAGGAGCGGAACGCGATCTTCAGCGACGTCGACGTGATCATGAAGGAGCTGACCGAGTCCGGCGAGCTGGTGGGCGGCGAGGCGCTGGCCCACCCGTCGCAGACGCGTACCGTCCGGCCCGGCGCCGGGGGCCCCGAGATCACCGACGGTCCGTTCGTGGAGAGCAAGGAGCAGTTCGCCGGCTACCTGATGGTCGACTGCGAGACCCCGGAGCGGGCCGCCGAGATCGCCGCCAGCTGGCCGGACGTCACGCGCGGCGTCGGCGTGCTGGAGGTTCGGCCGGTGATGGAGCAGGCCGGGACGGAGATGTGAGCGACCGGGCGGTCGAGGACCTGCTGCGCGCCCTCGCGCCGCAGGTCCTCGGCGTGCTCGTCCGCCGGCACGGCCAGTTCTACGCCTGCGAGGACGCCGTCCAGGAGGCGCTGCTCGCCGCCGCCACCCAGTGGCCGGCGCAGGGCGTGCCGGACCATCCCCGCTCCTGGCTGGTCACCGTGGCGACCCGCCGGCTCACCGACGAGTGGCGCAGCGAGCGGGCCCGCCGGGACCGCGAGGTCGCGGTGGCGGTCCGGGAACCGGCGTGCGCGTCGGTCGCCCCGCCCGCCGACGAGGAGCCGCCGAGCGGGGACGACACCCTGAAGCTGCTCTTTCTCTGCTGCCACCCGGCGCTCACGGCCAGCGCCCAGGTGGCGCTCACCCTGCGGGCCGTGGGTGGGTTGAGCACCGCCGAGATCGCCCGGGCGTACCTGGTGCCCGAGGCCACGATGAGCCAGCGGATCCGCCGGGCCAAGCAGCGGATCGAGGCCGCCGGGGCCCGTTTCGACCTGCCCTCGGCGGCCGACCGCGACGCCCGGCTGCACGCCGTGCTGCACGTCCTCTACCTGGTCTTCAACGAGGGATACACCGCCTCCAGCGGGGCCGAGCTGCACCGGGCCGAGCTGACCGGGGAGGCGATCCGGCTGGCCCGGGAGCTGCGCCGGCTGCTCCCCGACGACGGCGAGGTGGCCGGGCTGCTGGCCCTCATGCTGCTCACCGACGCGCACCGGGCGGCGCGTACCGGCCCGGGCGGCGAACTGGTGCCGCTGACCGAGCAGGACCGCACCCGCTGGGACCGGGCCGGGATCGAGGAGGGCGTCGCCCTGGTGACCGAGGCGCTGACCTGGTCGGCGCCCGGCCCGTACCAGGTGCAGGCCGCCATCGCCGCGGTGCACGCCGAGGCGCCCACCGCGGCCGACACCGACTGGCGGCAGATCGTCGCGCTCTACCGGCTGCTCGCCCGGCTGGCGCCGAACCCGATGGTCACCCTCAACCAGGCCGCCGCGGTGGCCATGGTGGACGGTCCCCGGGCCGGGCTCGCCCTGCTGGCCCCGCTGGACGCCGACGAGCGCACCGCCGGCCACCACCGGCTGGCCGCCGTCCGCGCCCACCTCCTCGAACTGGCCGGCGACCGGGACGAGGCCCGGACCGCCTACCTGGCCGCCGCCCGGGCCACCACGAGCCTGCCCGAGCGGCACTACCTGGAGGTACGCGCCGCGCGGCTGACCACCGACCGATGAGTTGCGCCGACCGGAAGAGTCCACCTGCCATGGGAGAGATCACCAGTCAACTGTCGGTGTCGCTGGACGGGTACGTCGCGGCGCCGGGGCAGAGCCGGCAGGACCCGCTCGGCCGGGGCGGCCTGCGGCTGCACGAGTGGTTGTTCGCCAGCGAGAGCTGGCGCGAGCGGCACGGGCTGGCCGGCGGGGAGCGGAACGTCGACGCCGAGGTGGTCGACGAGATCACGGCGGGCATCGGGGCGTACGTGATGGGACGCCGCATGTTCGGCGGCGGGGAGGGCGGGTGGGACCTGGACTGGACCGGCTGGTGGGGTGACGATCCGCCGTGGCGGGTCCCGGTCTTCGTGCTGACCCACCACCCGCGCGAGCCGCTGGTGATGCGGGGCGGTACGGAGTTCCACTTCGTCACCGACGGCATCGGGGCGGCGCTGGCGCGGGCCCGCGCGGCGGCCGGCGACCATGACGTGGCCGTGGCGGGCGGGGGCGGCACGGTGCGCCAGTATCTGGCCGCGGGGCTGCTCGACTCACTCTGGCTGCACGTGGTGCCGATCGTCCTGGGCGGCGGCACGCCCCTCTTCGACGGACCGCTGGACGTGCGCCTGGAACCGGTGAAGGTCGTCCCCGCCCCCACCGTCACGCACATCCGTTACCGGGTACGCCACTGACCCTCGGGTCAGAACAGCCGCCCCCGGTACGGGTGCGGCCGCCCCCACCGCTGCTCCCACTGCAGCAGCTCGGCCTGCCACCCGGGCAGGTCGGGCCGGTACTCACGGATGAGATCGGGGTTCTCCGGGCGGCTCGCCAGGAACCGCCAGTACGCCTCGACCGCCTCGCGCACCTCGTCGAGGGAGTAGCGGCCCCCCTCACCCGGCACCCACTCGTTCTGGAACTCGACGCCGTCGGCGCGGAAGCTGACCTCGTACTTGTCGCTGTCCCACTCGTCTTCCAGCGGCCGGCCGTGCGCCACGTCGTCGACCATCGCGAGGGCGTCGAGACAGACCGAGTGGTAGACCGAGATGTCGGTGATCAGCCAGGCGCCGAGCGCGCGGTAGCGCTGATCCGTCACCTCGAACAACGGCAGACGGAACTCGTCGAGCGAGAAGGTGATGAACGCCAACAGAGGCCCTTCGGATCAGGGGACGACCGGCCATCCGTGGGTGAAGCCGCCCGAGCCATTGTAGAAACCCTCGATCACGAGGTCCTTGTGCTTACCACGCCACATCTGCGTGCCCGGCACCGGCCGCGCGTTCTGGAAGGCGCCGGTGATGGCGTTGTCCACCTGCGCGGGCGTCCAGTCGTCCGGGAAGAAGGAACTCTCCCCGCCGTTGCCCTTCTTCGGCTTCCAGGCGCCGTGCGGCGGGTTCATCGTCGGATCGAAGAACTCCGGCTTTGCCCGGTACGCACCGGTCTTCGGGTCCCGGACCGTGGTGCCCGGCTGGAGCCTGCGGCCCGGGAAGTCCTGGCCGCCGGGCCGGTAGTGGTAGCCGCTCCCCTTGGGCATGCCCGGCTTCACATGACCGCCGAAGACGTGCTCGGTGAAGTGCGGGTTCATCCGGTCGGGCCGGTTTCGGGTCTTGGTGCGCTTGAGGAACCGCAACGCGGCCCGCATCAACCGGCCGCCGGCCTTGCCTCCACTCATGCCACGTCACCCGTCGAGGAGTTTCCAGATGACCTCTTGGACGAGGTTGCCGACGATGGTCCGGGCCAGCTGCTGGAAGATCGGGATCTCCAGGAGCGAGGCGCCGAAGGTGACCGCCGCCGTGGCGATCGCCTGGGCGATCTGGATGGCCAGGACGACGAGTTGCACGATCACGGCGATCTTCAGGGCGAGCACGATCGCGCCGCAGATGATCAGCCCGGTGCCGGTGAGCACCGCGGCGGTCACCCCGTCGCGCAGGCTGTCGGCGGGGCTGTCCTCCCGGTTCCACCAGGACTGGAAGGCGGTGATGTCCTGGCCCGCGTGACTGGACCAGACGGTGGCGGCCCCGGTGTTCGCCTCGGCCACGACGCCGGACAGGGTGCCGGAGAAGCGGATCCAGGCGTTGCCCATCTCGAAGAGCTTGACCTCGTCGGCCTCGGGCCAGGTGTAGCCGAGGACGCCGAGCAGCGAGCGCAGCTCGCCGGGTAGTTCGAGCCCCACCGTCAGCCTCCCAGCGCCTGCCGCAGCCCGTCGAAGCCCTGTTTGATGCCGGCCTCGACCTCGGCGTAGCGGACGGCCATGTCGGTGAGGTCGGTGCCGGCGGCGGCGATCTCCTCAAGGGCGGTGTCGAAGCACTCGAAGGCGAACGCGGAGACCTCGTCGTGGGCGGCGCCGATGAGCGAACCGATGTCGTCGGAGCCCCAGGGCCGGCCGAAGGCGGCCAGCTCGGCCTGGAACGCCGTCATGGCCTGGCTGAACCGGGTGGCCACGTCGCCCAGCGCGCGACCGGAGCCGCCCAGCCCGTCCGGGTCGACCTCGATGGCCATCACCGGCCACCCTGGCCGGACAGCCGGTCCTGGGCCTGGACCAGCGCGTCGGTGAAGGTGGTCAGTTGCCGGCCGGCGTCCTCCTGGATCCGGCGCAGTTGCTCGCCCAGGGAACTGAGGTCGACCTGGCCGGGGACGGCGGCGGTGGCCTTCTCCTGGAGGTCGGCGAGTGCGCCGTTGACCGCCGCGGCGATCTCCTCGGCCAGGGACTCGCTCGGCAGCCGCATCACCCGGGGGTCGAGGGTCAGCGCGGTGATCCGCCCGGGCGGACCGGCCGTCACCCGGACCAGGCCGTCGGCCGCCTCGCCGGTCCCCTCCGCGGGCGGGGGCGCCTCGCCGTCGGCGCCGGCGGTGAACCGGCCCAGCGCGGACATGGTCTCGGACAGCACGCGGCCGAGGCCGGACGGATCGACGGGCTGGGCCATGGGCGTAGCTCCTCCGGGTCGAGGTCGCTTCGCATCCTACGAACTGTCCGCCACCAATGTGACCCCCGGTGAGTCACTGTGGACTGTCCGACAGGGAGTACCGGCGACTTCGTCAGGCCCGGCACTCCCGGGTGAGCCGCTTCGGGATCTCGACGAAGCTGGAGCCCAGCCACCGTACCGGCGTGGACGACTTCGCCCCGGCGTCGATCCGCTCGGCGGCGTCACCGACCAACGCCTTGATCTCCGGGTCCTCGGCCCGGGCGGCCTGCCCGCGTACGTCGTCGGCCAGGTCCGCGAGGTCGACCTTGACCTGGTCGTTGATCTGCTCGGGGGTGAGCTGCCGGCGGGTGGCCGCCGCGGAGTCGGCGGCGATCTCCCTGCTCTTGTCGATGATCAGTTTGTCGACCGCGGCGCAGACGGCGGCGGTGTTCGCCGCGGTCACCCGCGACGGCGAGGCGGTGGCCGACGGCGCGGGCGCGGCGGTGACGCTGGGCGCGGCGGTCGGCGCGCCGGCCGGGGCGGCGCTCTCCTCCCCGGTGGACTGGCAGGCCGCGGCGAGCGCGGTCATCGTGACCAGTGCGGCGGCGCGGATCGCGGTGGTACCGGACATCGTTCTCCCGTACGTTTCGGCGGCCGGGCGACCGGCCGGATCGAGGCGGTACGACGCGGGGCGGCGGCCCGACCACGGCCCCGCGCAGCAGGCCGGGCCGGCAGGGACTGCCGGCCCGGCGACGCGTACGACAGCAGGTCAGCTCTTGAAGGCGTCCTTGATCTTCTCGCCGGCCTGCTTGAGGTTGGCGGCGGCCTGGTCGTTGCGGCCCTCGGCCTCGAGGCGCTCGTCGTCGGTGGCCCGGCCGACGCCCTCCTTCACCTTGCCGGCGGTGTTCTCGGTCGCGTTGTCGATCTTGTCGTCGATGCCCATGGGAACCTCCACTCAGCAGTTCTCTGACGAGGTGGAGGTACCCCGGCGGCCATCCGCTCAACCGCGCCGCGCTCACCGAGGGTGAACGGACGTGCCGCCGGCCCCGAGAACGGGACCGGCGGCACACGGATGGTCAGCCGACCGGGCGGAACCCGCGCAGCCGGAGGCTGTTGGCCACCACGAAGACCGACGAGAAGGCCATCGCCGCGCCCGCGATCATCGGGTTGAGCAGGCCGGCGGCGGCCAGCGGCAGGGCGGCCAGGTTGTAGGCGAAGGCCCAGAACAGGTTGCCCTTGATGATCGCGAGGGTCCGCCGGGAGAGCCGGATGGCGTCCACGGCGGCCATCAGGTCGCCCCGGACCAGGGTCAGGTCGGACGCCTCGATGGCCACGTCGGTGCCGGTGCCCATGGCCAGCCCCAGGTCGGCCCGGGCCAGCGCGGCGGCGTCGTTGATCCCGTCGCCGACCATGGCGACGGTCCGCCCCTCGCTCTGGAGCCGCTCGACCACGTCCACCTTGTCGGCCGGCAGCACCTCGGCGATCACCTCGTCGATGCCGACCTCGGCGGCCACCGCCTTCGCGACGGTGGCGTTGTCGCCGGTGAGCAGCACCGGAGTCAGCCCCAGCTCGCGCAGCCGGGCGACAGCCGCCCGGCTGGTCGGCTTCACCACGTCGGCCACCGCGAGGACGCCGCGGGCCCGCCCGTCCCAGCCGGCCAGGACCGCCGTCCGGCCGGCGGCCTCCGCCCCGGTCGCCGCCCGCACGACCTCCTCGGGTACGTCGAGACCGCGCTCGCGCAGCAGCCGGAGCCGCCCGACCACCAGCTCACGGCCGTCCACCGTGCCGGTCACGCCGAGGCCCTCGGCGTTGGCGAAGCCGGTGACCGCGGGCAGCGGGCCGGCCTCGGCGGCGCCGTCTGCGACGGCCCGGGCGATCGGGTGCTCCGAGGCCGCCTCCAGCGCGCCGGCCAGCCGGAGCAGTTCGGCGGCGTCCTCGCCGTCGGCGGGCAGCACCTCGACCAGGGTCATCTTCCCGGTGGTGACGGTGCCGGTCTTGTCCAGCACCACGGTGTCGACCTGGCGGGTGGACTCCAGCACCTCCGGCCCCTTGATCAGGATGCCGAGCTGGGCGCCGCGCCCGGTGCCGACCAGCAGCGCGGTCGGGGTGGCGAGCCCCAGCGCGCACGGGCAGGCGATGATCAGCACCGCCACCGCGGCGGTGAACGCGGCGGTCGTCCCGCCCCCGGTGCCGAGCCACCAGCCCAGCGTGCCGGCGGCCAGGGCGATCACGATCGGCACGAAGACCCCGGAGATCCGGTCGGCGAGCCGCTGCACGGCCGCCTTGCCGGTCTGCGCCTGCTCCACCAGCCGCGCCATCTGGGCGAGCTGGGTGTCGCCGCCGACCCGGGTGGCCCGCACGACCAGCCGGCCGCCGGCGTTGACGGTGGCGCCCACCACGGTGTCGCCCGGCCCCACCTCGACCGGCACGGACTCCCCGGTGAGCATGCTGGCGTCGACCGCCGAGGTGCCCTCCGCGACCACGCCGTCGGTGGCGATCTTCTCGCCGGGGCGGACCACGAACCGGTCGCCGACCACCAGTTGGTCCACCGGGATCCGGGTCTCCTGCCCGCCGCGCAGCACCGCGACGTCCTTGGCGCCCAGCTCCAGCAGGGCGCGCAGGGCGGCGCCGGCGGTCCGCTTGGACCGGGCCTCGAAGTAGCGGCCGGCGAGGATGAACACGGTCACCCCGGCGGCGGCCTCCAGGTAGATGTTGCCGGCCCCGTCGGTGCGGGTGATGTCCAGCCGGAACGGGTGGGTCATCCCGGGCATCCCGGCGTCGCCGAGGAACAGCGCCCAGAGCGACCAGCCGAACGCGGCCAGGGTGCCGAGCGAGACCAGGGTGTCCATGGTCGCCGCGCCGTGCCGCAGGTTGATCCAGGCGGCCCGGTGGAACGGCAGGCCGCCGTAGACCACGACCGGGGCGGCCAGGGTCAGCGACAGCCACTGCCAGTAGTCGAACTGCCAGGCCGGCACCATGGCCAGCACGATCACCGGCACGGTCAGCGCCACCGACACCCACAGCCGCGTACGCAGCCCGTGCAGCTCGTCCACCGGCTCGGCGGTCGCCCCGGCCCCCACCTGGCTGGGCGGCGGCGGGACGACGGCCGTGTAGCCGGTCTTCTCCACGGTGGCGATCAGGTCGTCCGGGGTGACCTCGTCGGCGTACCGGACGCTGGCCTTCTCGGTGGCGTAGTTGACGGTGGCCTCGACGCCGTCCATCCGGTTGAGCTTCTTCTCGATCCGGGCGGCGCAGGAGGCGCAGGTCATGCCGCCGATCGCGAGTTCGATCATGTTCGGCGCGACCGGCAGGGACTTCGCGGTCGATGTCATCGCGGCACCTCCTGTCAACTGTGCCCGTGACCCGGGGTGCCGTGGTCGGCGTCCGGGGTCGGTGCGGTCGTGGGGGCCGGCGCGGCGGGCGCCGGAGCGGCCTGGTCCCCGGCCACCACGGTGAACTCGGCGGTGTGCACCGCGTCGCCGTGCCGGAAGTCCAGGTAGAGACGGTACGTGCCGGCCGAGGGCACCTCGGCCGCGAAGGTGACGGCCGGCCCGGCCGGGGTCCGCCCGTCGCCGGGCGCGCCCTCCGGGTGCACGTGCAGGTACGCCAGGTCGCCCTGGCGCAGAGCCACCAGGTGCCCGTACGCCCCCAGGTAGGGCTGGAGGTCGGTGACCGGCCGCCCGTCCCTGCTGACGGTCAGGGTGAGCCGGCTGGTCCGGTCGGGCTGCGGGGCGCCGGTGAGGGTGACCGTGTAGCCGTCGACCGTGGCGCTGGTCGCCGGGGCCGGCAGCGGCCGGTCCGCCAGCGCGCCGGGGACGGTGACGTCGACCCCGAGGGTGAGCGGCTCCGCGCCGGTCGGGGTGAAGTCGGCGAACGCCCGCCACACGCCGGGACCGGCCAGTGGCGAGGCGACTCGCCAGGTGCCGTCGGCGCCCAGCTCCGGGTGGACGTGCCGGAAGCCGGAGAGGTCGCGGCGGGCGACGATCAGGTGCATGCGCTTGTCGTGGGCAACGTCGTAGCGGGTGACGGGCCGGCCGTCCGGGCCGGTGATCCGGAAGGCGAACTCGCCCGCCGGGGCGGTCACCGGCTGGAGGGTGTAGCCGCGCTCGGAGACGAGCAGCCCGCCGGGCAGGTGGGCGGTGGCGGTGGCCGCGTGACCCCCGTCACCGTGGTCGGTTCCGTCGGTGTCGTGGTCGGCTTCGGTGGCGTCGTGGCGGGTCTCGGCGGCCGGGGTGACGGGGCCGGCCAGGTGACCGACCCCGTACGCCGTGCCGAACACCGCCGCGAGGCCGAGGGCGAAGCCGCTCAGCTTCGTCGCCGTGTTCATCGTGGTACCTCGGTTTCTTCGGGTCCCCGGACCCGTCACGCCCCGACGAGGTCGTAACCGGCCTCGTCCACGGCGGCGCGGACGGTGTCCGTGTCCAACGGGCTCTCACTGGTGACGGTGACCCGGCCGGAGGCCAGGTCGACCTGGACGTCGGTGACGCCCGGCAGCGCGCTCACCTCGGTGCTGACCGAGTTGACGCAGTGCCCGCAGGTCATGCCCTGCACCTGGTACGTGGTGGTGACCATCGCGCATCTCCCTTCCCGCCGCCTCCGATCCTATACCCCCAGGGGGTAGGCGGAGGAGAGACGGCTGCCACTCTGGCTTACCGTTACCCGGTGGGGGTATCGGCCACGGCGAGAACCGTACCATACCCCCGAGGGGTACGCTATCCTTGACGTCATGACCGCACCGACGACCCCGACCCGGGGCTACACCGCCAGCAAGGACCAGCTGCTCGCGCGGCTCCGCCGTATCGAGGGCCAGGTCCGCGGCATCGAGAAGATGGTCGAGGACGACCGCTACTGCATCGACGTGCTGACCCAGATCTCCGCCATCCAGGCCGCGCTGGACAAGGTCGGCCTCGGCCTGCTGGACGGGCACGCCCGGCACTGCATGCACGAGGGCGCCGCCGAGGGCCGCGCCGACGAGATGGCCACCGAGATGATGGCCGCCGTCGGCCGCCTCATGAAGCGCGGCTGACCGGGCCGGGTGCCCCGCCGCGGGCGAGGCACCGGCGCCGTCGCCAGGCGCAGCCCGTACGGGCGGGGCGGCGGGACGGAGCAGGCCGCCGGCCGCCCGGGCGACGGCCCGTGACCCGTGTCCCGAGGCGTCTCCCGGCCCGTCTGGCTACCATTCCCGGGCGACGACCCGGCCGCGCCGACCCGCGGCGCGCCGGCCGGTCCGGTGAACCGACGGGCCCCGGTGACACGAATCCCGTTGCGAATCGTTGGGAGAGACGCCATGGGCGCCGACCACACCCGTCCCGCTCCGTCCGCCCCACCGGGGGTACGGCGGATCCTGGTCGCGACGGTGGTGCCGCTCTTCCTGATCACCGTGGTCGCCGCGCTGGTGCTGTGGCCCAGGCAGGACCGGGAACCGACGGACGCCCCGGCGCTGCCCCGCTACCACGGCACGGTGACCCGGGTGGTGACCGAGCCCTGCCCACCGACACCGGAGGCGCCGGAGGGGAGCCCGGGCGGTTCCGCCGGGCCGTGCGGGACGGTGACCGTCGCCGCCGAACAGGGCCCGGACGCCGGCCGGCAGGTCGAGACGCCGGTGCCCTCCGGCCCCGGCGCGCCCCGGGTCGAGGTCGGCGACGAGGTGATCCTGGTCGAACTGACCGACCCGGCCGACCCGGCGGTGAAGAGCTACAACATCGCCGAGCACCAGCGCGGCACGCCGCTGGTCTGGCTGGCGGCGCTCTTCGCCGTGGCGATCGTGGCGTTCGGCCGCTGGCGCGGGCTCGCCGCGCTGGGCGGGCTGGTGGCGAGCTTCGCCATCCTGCTCGGCTTCGTGCTGCCCGGGATCGGCGCCGGCCAGCCGCCACTGCTGGTGGCGATCGTGGGCGCCGCGCTGATCATGTTCGTGGTGCTCTACCTGACCCACGGGATCACCGCGCAGACCTCGGTGGCCGTGCTCGGCACGCTCGGCAGCCTGGTGCTCACCGGGGTGCTCGGCACCCTGGCCACGGCCGCCACCCACCTCACCGGCTTCGGCAGCGAGGACGCCACCACCCTGTCGATGTTCCAGGGCGACGTGGACCTGCACGGCCTGCTGCTGGCCGGCATCGTCATCGGCTCGCTGGGCGTGCTCGACGACGTCACGGTCACCCAGGCGGCCACGGTCACCGAGTTGGCCCACGCCAACCCCGCGCTGTCCCGCCGGCACCTCTACCGGGCGGCCACCCGGGTGGGCCGGGCGCACATCGCCTCCACGGTCAACACCATCGTGCTGGCGTACGCGGGCGCCTCGCTGCCGCTGCTGCTCCTGCTCGTCGCCGACTCCCGGCCGGTGAGCCAGATCCTCACCAGCGAGTTCCTGGCCCAGGAGATCGTCCGCAGCGCGGTGGCGACGCTCGGCCTGATCGCCGCCGTACCGCTGACCACCGGGCTGGCCGCGGTGGTCACCACGGCCGGGCGGCGCGGGACCACCGCGGACCCGGCGGATCCCCCCGCGCCGCCGCCGCCAACCGAGCGGGACGAGGCGCTGGAGGCGCTCGGCGGAGCGCCCGGGCCGCGCGCCGGCGGGTGGCCCGGCGGCGACAGGAACACGGAGGCCGCATGGTGACACTCCGCAGCGTGACGCCCGGTTCCAAACGCGATCCTGGTCACGCTGGGCGAGGACGAAATCTCGCTATTGGTCGGCTTCCGGACGTAGAACCCCGGCAGGACTCTCGGGTAACCTCGCTGCCGGTCACCGCCGAAGGCGCGCACCGGCGCCAGCGGTGCCGCCGCCCAATCGCCCGCGGGCGAACCGGGGAACCAGGTACATGGGGTGAATCCGCGCGAGCGGTAGGGGCCACTTCCGTCCCGAACCCGTCAGCTAACCCGGTCGGCGGCCGACGGAAGGGAACACTGTGACGGCACCCCTGCGGCGCTGGCTGACCCCCGTGGTGGCCGTTGTGGCCGCGCTCACCGTGCTGGTGGGGCCGACCCCGGCGACGGCCGCGCCGAGCACCCCCACCCCCTCGGGGCACTCCGAGGACGACGACGACCCCCTCATCACCGAGGCCATCGACACCGCCAACCGGGCCTACCTCCAGGCCAAGGCGAAGCTGGACAAGTCGCGCAAGCGCCAGCTCCAGCTCGCCCTCGAGGTGAAGGCGGCGCAGAGCGAACTCGACGCGCTCAGCCCGCAGGTGGCCCAGATGGCCGCGCAGTCCTACCGGACCGGTCGGATGGGCGCCATGGCCATGCTGCTGGACAGCAACACGCCCGACTCGTTCGTCCGGAGGGCGGCCGCCCTCGACGAGCTGAACCTGATGAACGCGCAGAAGCTCGCCGCCATCAACGCCGCGAAGAACCGCGCCGAGCAGGCCAAGATCGCGCTCGACGTCGAGGTGCGCGAGCAGGAGAAGCAGAAGAACGCGATGGCCCGCGAGAAGGCCGAGACGGAGAAGGCGCTGCAGCTGGTCGGTGGAATCGGCTTCACCGGCGGCCTGGTCTCGGCCACCTCGCCGGTCGCCCGCATCGGCCCCGGCCGGACCTCCGACGGCGACTGGAAGCCGGAGTCGTGCAGCGAGAACGACCCGACCACCTCGGGCTGCATCACGCCGCGCACGCTGCACGCGTACAAGGAGGTGAAGCGGGCCGGCTTCAACCGCTTCGTGGGCTGCTACCGCCCGGGCGGGCCGTGGGAGCATCCCAAGGGCCGGGCCTGTGACTGGTCGCTGCAGAACAGCGGCTTCTCCCCGTGGCGGACCAAGGACCAGCGGATGTACGGCAACAACGTCGCCGCCTTCCTCATCCGCAACGCCGACCGGCTGGGCATCTACTACGTGATCTGGAACCGGCAGATCTGGTTCCCGGCCACCGGCTGGAAGTCCTACAGCGGCCCTTCCAACCACACCGACCACGTGCACATGTCGCTGCTCTGACGACGTACGCCGAGAGGGGCCGGTCCGCGACGCGGGCCGGCCCCTCGACGTTCGGCGGGTCGGTCAGCCGGCGAGCGCCGGGTCGGCCGGCGTGGCCGGGGCGGGCACCGGCGTGACCGGCGCGGTGGCCGGGATCTGGGCCACGGTGCGCGCCTCGCCGGCGCTGAGCCGGTAGGACATGCCGACGATCGTGCACTTGCCGGCGGACACCTGCTCGGCGAGCACGGCGGACCGGGCCACCAGGGCCTCCACGGTCTGCGCGATGTGGATGTCGATGATGGCGTCGAGATCCTCGATGCCGTCCCGGCCGGCCCGGAGCAGGCTGGGCGCGACGGCGTCCACCACCGCGCCGAGGTGCCCGGACGGCGAGGTGCCGGTGCGGACCGCCTCCCGGGCGGCCTGGACCGCGCCGCACGAGTCGTGGCCGAGCACCACCACGAGCGGGGTGCCCAGCACGGTCACCGCGTACTCGACGCTGCCGAGCACCTCGGGGCCGGCGGTGTGACCGGCGGTGCGGACCACGAAGAGGTCACCGAGGCCGCGGTCAAAGATGATCTCGGCGGCGAGCCGGGAGTCGGAGCAGCCGACGATCACGGCGAACGGGTGCTGCCCGTCGGCGACCGCCGCCCGGTGTCCGGCGTCCTGATTGGGATGGCGCGGGACACCGGTGACGAACCGCTGGTTACCGGCGTGGAGCTCGGCGAGCGCCTGTTCGGGAGTGATCGGCGACATCCATCCTCACCTCGTCCTCGGGCGAAAACGACCTGGTCAGGCCGGCCGACGACGGAGGCGGCCTCGGGCACAACGGTCACACGCAGTCCAAGGCACGTCAAGATTTACGTGATACGCATTTCATACGTTGACCCGCCCCTTGACGGCGGCGCCGGCGCCCGCCCGCCCTGCACCCGCAGGGCCGGGCCAGGACCGACGGACGCGGGAAAGGGCCATACGATGACGACCATGGCGACGACACCACGCGAGAACGGGAGCGGCCGGAACTGGACCTTCCTCACCAACCACGGGCACGTGCTGCTCGCCATCGCTCGCAACCCCACGGCGCGGTTGCGGGACGTGGCCGACGAGGTGGGAGTGACCGAGCGGGCCGCCCAGGCGATCGTCGCCGACCTGGAGGCCGGTGGCTACCTCCATCGCACCCGGGTGGGCCGGCGCAACGAGTACACGATCAACCCGAGCGGGCACTTCCGGCACCCGGCCGAGGCCGACCAGCAGGTGGGCGCCCTGCTCGCCCTCTTCACCACCGACCCGGCCGCGGAGCCGGCGACCGAGGGCTGACCGCCTCCCCGCGGATGCCCGTCACCGCACGGACGGCGCGGCGACGGTAATCTCACCGCGTGCGCGACAGCTTGCGGCCGGACGGGACGACGGAGCGCGTCCGTACCGGGCACCGGATCCGATCCGTCCTCTTCGGAGCGACGGTGGCCACCCTGCTCGGCGGCGTGCTGGCGGTGCCGACGCCCGCCGCGGCGGCTCCGAAGTGCGACAGCCCAGCCGGCGGCCCCGCCCCGGCCGCGGCGCCCTGGGCGCTGAACCGGCTCGACCCGGCCGCGGCCTGGCGGGTCACCAAGGGCCAGGGCGTCACCGTCGCGGTCATCGACTCCGGCGTCTCGCCCGCCCACCCGCTGCTGCGCGGCCGGGTGCTGTCCGGTGAGGACTTCAACCAGCTCGCCAAGCTCCACGGCCAGTGCGACCTGGTCGGCCACGGCACCCTGATCGCCGGCATCATCGCGGGGCGCGAGGGCACGGGCGCGCCGTACACCGGGATCGCGCCGGAGGCCCGGATCCTGCCGGTCCGCGTGCTCGCCGACAACCAGCGGGCCTTCGACGAGTCCATCCCGGCCGAGATCGGTCGGGCCATCCGGTGGGCGGTCGACCACGACGCCGACGTGATCAACCTCTCGCTGGTCACCCTCGACGACCCGGCGCTCAAGGCGGCCGTCGACTACGCCCTCGGCAAGGGCGTGATCCTTGTGGCCGCCGCCGGCAACCGGCAGGAGAACCAGCAGGACCAGCCGGCGTACCCGGCCGCGTACCCGGGGGTCATCGCGGTGGCCGGGGTGGACGAGAACGGCGGGCACGTCGGCAGTTCGGTCACCGGCGACTATGTGGACATCGCCGCGCCCGGGCTGAACATCGTAGGCCCCGCCCCGCAGGGCGACGGCTACCGGGCCGAGCCGCAGGGCGGCACCAGCTTCGCCACCGCGTACGTCTCCGGTGCCGCCGCGCTGGTGCGGGCGGCGCACCCGGACATCACCCCGAAGGACGTCGCGTTCCGGCTCACCCGCACCGCCGACAACCCGCCCGACGGGCACAACGCACTGGTCGGCTACGGGGTGGTCAACCCCTACCGGGCGGTGACCAGCCTGCTGGGCACCCGCAGCGACGCGCCGCTGGGCGCGATGCCGGCGCCGGCGCCGCACACCGATCCGCTGGCCTGGCAGCGCACCGTGGCGATCTGGGCGGCCGCGATCGGCGCGGTGCTGGCGGGGGTCCTGCTGGCGCTGCGGCCGATCCTGGTCCGGGGCCGGCGGCGTGGCTGGCGCCCGGGCCGCCGGACCGCGCCGCAGGACGCCTGACCCGTGCCGGCGCAGGGAGCCGGGCCGGCGCCGCACCCGGCCCGGAAAAGCACCACGGCCCCGACCCCGGCGTGAGCCGGAGCGGAGCCGCAGCGGTTCGGTCGGGTCAGCCCCAGACCTTGGAGTTGCTCATCTCGGTGGTCATGTAGTTCTCGCGCGCGATGCCCACCGCTCCGCCGATCTCGTTCAGGACCTTGTTGATGTCCCGCACGGCGGCGTCCCACTGAGCCTGGTGCTGCTCGTAGGCGACGCGGTCCTGACCCTCCCACTCGAGCTTGGTCAGCATCGAGCGAAGCGTGTCCAGCTTCTCGTCGATGGTCCGCGAGATGGCCTGCATCTGCTGGTTGCTGCTCTCGAGGACAGCGTAGTCAACCTTGATGCTCATCGATTCCTCCTCTGCCTGTCTTCGCGGATCACGGGTTGAGAGCAGAGTGGAACTTGTCCAGCATCTGCTGCTGCTCTTCGTCGTTGACCTGGTGCGTCGTGCCGGACTTGTCAAGCAGGTCCGCGATGTTGTCCATCGCCGTGAGCAGCTTGTTCGTGTCCTCGTTCCAACGCAGCATCAGGTTCTGGAAACCCGTGGACGCCCCGCCCTTCCAGGCCATGGCCAGGTCGTCGACGACATTCCACAGCTTCTTCAGCTCACCGTCGACGTCGCTGCGCGTGGACCGCACGTCACTCGCGGCGGTGTGCAGAGTCGCTGCACTGACCTCGAACGCCATGCTTCACACCCTTCCGTCATCTCTGTGGCGGCGGATCCGCCGCGCCCCTCCCCCGCGGCAAGGCGTACACACCCCACCGACGGACACTTCAACCGAACCGTAGCGGACGACGTCCAATCCGCGCAGCCCTGCATCCCCATGGCGCACAACGCCGCCCGGCGTCAGACCGTACGACGTGGACAGTCGCGGGCGCCAGTGGCGGCTCAGGACGGCCGCCGGTACGACCTCACGTGCATCGCCGCGCCGAAGACCAGCACGACGACCAGCAGCGCCACGAACAGCCAGAGCACCGGCCTGTCGAGCGCACGGTCGAGCACCACCGGGATCAGCGCGGCGACCCCGGTGAGCAAGACCACCTCGCTGGCCCGCTTCGCCCACGTGGCGCGGGACAACTGGGCGACCAGCGCCAGCCCGATGAAGGCCGGCACGGTCACCAGGAAGTACACGAAGAGCACCAGCACCCCGGGACCCCTTCCCTCACTGGTAGAACTTGGAGTCCTGCACCCAGTCGATTTTGATGTCCTTGATGTCCGGGTCCTGGCCGGTGGCCGCCCAGCCCGGGCGGGAATCCGACACGAAGGCGAACCGGTCGTTGCCCTGGAAGCCGGCCATGACGGCCGAGAACACCGCGCTGATGTCGCCGAAGACCAGCGCCAGGATCGCCGCGCTCGCCACCATCCCGGCCACGCCGATGGCCTCCGCGATGGGCGCGGTCGGCGGGAACGCCTGGAGGGCCACCGACGCGATCACCGCGATCAGGATCGGGATGAGCGCGTCGACCAGCGCGTTCACCGCGTCGTTGAAGGCGTCCCGGGCGGAGGTGAGGGTGTCCTTGTTGGCGTTGAACGCCTCGGCCAGCGAGTTGATCTCAGCCCCGAGCTTGCGGAGGAAGAGGTCGAACGCGTCCCGGTCGTCGAAGTCCCACTCCGTGTCCGACGGCGGGACCTGCTCCAGCGCCGCGCCGAACTGGTCGCCGCCGAGCAGCCGCGCCGCGTCGCCCCACTCCTTGATGGACTTGTTGACCTCGTCGTTGTCGAACGTCTCCAGGTAGGCGATGGCGGCACCCAGCGCCCCGGCGAAGACCAGCCACATCCAGTTGGCCCGGGCCGCCGGCAGCAGGCCGCGCACCGGCGCCGTCGCGGCGGCGACCGTGTGCGTGCCGGTCACCGTGCCGGCCGCGTTGGCGATCAGGATCTCCGACATCAGCTGTTCCCCCCGTCGCGCACCGGGCCGGTCACTTGACCACCCAGGGCTGATCCGACTTCTCCCAGTTCTTGGCGGTCTGCTCCAGCTGTGCGGCCGCCCTGTGCAGGTGCTCGATGCCGGTCTTGACGTTGTTCAGGTGACCGTCCACAGAGGCGTTGTGCGCCTGCACGGTCGCCCCGCCGAAGATGGTCAGCGCGCCGTCCGGCAGCTTCACGCTCTCCAGCAGCGTCTGCACGTTGCGCAGGTACTGGATCGGGCCGTCCGGCGCGTCGAGCTTCTTGCTCGCCTTGCGGATCGCGTCGACGTCGACCTTGTTCGCCACCGCGTCTCCTCCCTGGTCAGCGGCGCAGGCCGCGGGTCGGGTCGGTCAGGTCCACCCCGAACTCCCGGAACCAGTCCTCCGGGGTGAGGTTGCCCGCCTGCGCCCGGCGGACCAGGTCCGAGCCGCCGAGCATGTCGGTCATCAGCTCCTGCTGCCGCTCCGCGAAGGAGGCGTACGCCGCGTCGATGGCGGCCTGGAGCGCCTCGGCCAGGGTGTAGCTGTCCAGCCGCATCGCTCGGGCGTTGATGTCGATGCCACCGACCTTCATGTCACCGTCGACGGTCACCCGGACCAGGCCGTCCGGGCTCTCCCCGGTCACGCGCAGTTCGGCGCGCTGCTGCTGGAACTCCGCCAGCCGGCGCTGCTGCTCCTGCGCCTGGCGCAGCAGGTTCTCCACGGCGCCGCCGGCGCCGCCGTAACCCCACGAGGTGCTCACGACTGTCCTCTCCTCACACTGACGGTCGGGCCGACGCTACCGGACCCGTTCACGCGGCGTCCGCCCCGTCAGGCGGGCTCCGTCCAGGCGGTCTGGATGAGCTGCTGGCCGTCCCGGCGACGGACCAGGGTGCCCCGGCCCGGCGGTTGCGGGCTCGGCCGCAGGTTGCCGAAGACCGCGCCCTCCTCGCGGCTGCCGGACATCAGCAGGCCCGGCGAGTCCAGCTCGCGCAGGCGTTGCAGCACCGGCTCGTAGAGGGCCCGGGCCACGCCGCCCACCCGGCGGGTGATGATCAGGTGCAGGCCGATGTCCCGCGCCTGCGGCAGCAGTTCGTGCAGGGCCCTGAGCGGGTTGTTGCCGCCGGAGGCGACCAGGTCGTAGTCGTCCACCAGGATGTAGAGCTCCGGCCCCTTCCACCAGCTCCGGTCCCGCAGCTGGGCGGTGGTCACGTCCGGCCCGGGCAGCCGGTTCTGCAGGGCGCTGCGGATCGAGCCGAGGCCCTGGCTGAAGACCTGGTTGGACGGCGCGTAGTCGAGCAGGTGGTCGCCCTCGACGGCGCCCAGCAGGCCGCGCCGGTAGTCGGCGATGACCAGCCGGGCCTGGGCCGGGGTGTACCGCTCGGCGATGCCCCGGGCGATCAGCCGCAGCAGGTTGGTCTTGCCGCACTCGGCGTCGCCGAACACGGTGAGGTGCGGCTCGGTCGTCAGGTCCAGGTAGACCGGGGCGAGCGCCGACTCGTTGACGCCGATCGGGATGCCCGGGGCCGACCGGTCGACCACCTTCGCCAGCTCGCCGACCGCCAGCTTCCGCGGCAGCAGCCGTACCTTCGGCGCCGGGCGGCCCGGCCAGTTGGCCGCCACGTGCCCGGCCAGGGCGACCGACGCCTCGGTCAGATCCTCGATGTCGCGCTTGCCGTCGATCCGCGAGATCCCGGTGAGGAAGTGCAACTTGTCGCGGGTCAGACCGCGACCCGGCGCGCCGACCGGCACGTTCTGCGCCGCCCGCCGGTCGATCTCCGACTCGGCCGGGTCGCCGAGCCGCAGCTCCAGCTTGGTGCCGAGCAGGTCCCGCATGTTGATCCGGATCTCCGCCCACCGCACGGCCGTGATGACCACGTGTACGCCGAAACCGAGCCCGCGGTTGGCCAGGTTGGTGATGGTCTGCTCCAGCTCCTCGTACTCCTGGCGCAGCGTGTTCCAGCCGTCGACCACGAGGAAGACGTCACCGAACGGGTCGTCGGCGAACTCCCCGGCCGCCCGGCGCCGCCGGTAGCTGGCCACCGAGTCGATGCCGTGCTGGGTGAACCGGTTCTCCCGCTCGTCGATGACGGCGACCACCTCGGCCACGGTCCGGCGGACCGCCTCGACGTCCCGCCGCCCGGCCACACCGGAGGTGTGCGGCAGCCCGTCCAGGCTGCGCAGCGCGCCACCGCCGAAGTCGAGGCAGAAGAACTGCACCTCGCGCGGGGTGTGGGTGAGCGCCAGCGAGGCCAGCATCGTGCGCAGCATGGTGCTCTTGCCGCTCAGCGAGGCGCCGACGATCACCACGTTGCCGCCGGCCCCGGAGAGGTCGACCATCATCGGGTCGCGGCGCTGCTCGTACGGGCGGTCGACGATGCCCACCGGCACGGTGAGCCGGCCCCGCCCCGGCCAGTCCGCGGTGGTGAGGCCGAACGTCGGGTGGACCTTCAGCGGCGGCAGCAGCTCGGCCAGGCCCGACGGCTCGGCCAGCGGCGGCAGCCAGACCTGGTGCGCCGGACGGCCCTGCCCCTTGAGACGGTCGATCAGCACGTCCAGCATCGCCACGGCCTTGCCGTCGCCGGTCTGCTCCGGCTCGGGCGCGGTCTCGGCCGGGCTCGGCAGGGCCGGCGCCGGCACGTAGTCGATGCCGTACGGGACGATCCGGCGCTGCACCTGCGCCCGTACCGAGCGCTGCACCTGCCCCGGCGCCCGGTACGGGCCCGAGACGTAGGCGGCGCGGAACCGCAGCATGGTGGACGTGTCGGTCTTGAGGTAGCCGTGGCCGGGCGCGCTCGGCAGCTCGTACGCGTCCGGGACGCCGAGCACGATCCGGCTCTCCACCGCCGAGAAGGTCCGCAGACCGATCCGGTACGACAGGTGGGTATCGAGTCCCCGGAGTTTCCCCTCCTCCAGCCGCTGGCTCGCCAGCAGCAGGTGGACGCCGAGCGACCGGCCGAGCCGGCCGATCATCACGAAGAGGTCGATGAAGTCCGGCTTCGCGGCGAGCAGCTCGGAGAACTCGTCACAGATGATGAGCAGGCTGGGCATCGGCTCCAGCGGCTCGCCCGCGGCCCGTGCCTTCTCGTAGTCGTAGCGCGAGACGTAGTTGCCGGCCGCCCGCAGCACCTCCTGGCGGCGGTTCATCTCACCGGCCAGCGCGTCCCGCATGCGGTCGACCAGCGGCAGCTCGTCCGACAGGTTGGTGATGACCGCGCTGGTGTGCGGCAACGCGTCCAGCGAGGCGAAGGTGGCGCCACCCTTGAAGTCGACCAGGACGAAGTTGAGCTCCTCGGACGAGTGGGTCACGGCCAGCGCCGCGACCACCGTACGCAGGAGTTCGCTCTTGCCGGAACCGGTCGCGCCGATGACCAGGCCGTGCGGGCCCATGCCCTCGTGCGCGGACTCCTTGAAGTCCAGCTCCACCACGTTGCCGTCCGGGCCGACGCCGAGCGGGATGCGCAGCCGGTCCCGGTGGCCGCGCGGCCGCCAGGTCTGCTGGGTGTCCACCGTGGCCGCGTCGCCGACGCCGAGCAGGTCCGGCAGCTCCATGCTGCGGGCCAGCGGCTCCTCGGTGCTGGCGCCCTGCTGCTGCGAGAGCCGGTAGGGGGCGATCTGCCGGGCCAGCCCCTCCGCGGCCGCCATGCTCAGCCGGTCCGGCCGGCCCAGCCGGGAGTTGGTCGTGCCGCGGACCAGGTCCAACCCGCTGCCGTCGCCGGCGTCCAGACAGAGCAGCCAGCGGCCGGCGTCGCGGGGCACCGCGCCGGAGAGGTCGATCACCGTGGCGCCCAGCAGGCCCGGCCCCATCAGCGCGCAGGTCGACGAGACCTCCCCGCCGTCGAGCACCACCACCACGTGCGGCGCGGTGGTGAGCGGCTTCGCCTCCGCGGCGAACCGGGGCCGGCCGCCCAACTCGTTGGCGAGCGCCGCCTCCGCCTCGGCGAGGCTGGCGAAGACCATCCGGCGCGCGCCCGCCGCGTCCGTACGCCCCGGGTGCTGGGCGTGCGGCAGCCACTTCACCCAGTCCCACACCGGCTGCCGGTCGGGCGCGGCCACCACGGCCACCAGGAGGTCGTCGGGGGCGTGGAAGGTGACCAGCTGACCCACCGCGGCCCGGGCCAGGTCGAGCACCGGCTCCCGGTCGCCGCGCAACGCGACCCGGCTGAACGCGCGCAGCGACAACGCGGTGGGCAGGTCCGGCACGCTGGAGTGGGCCCGGACGAACCGGCGCAGCGCGATGGCGCTCATCGGCTCCAGGTCCTCCACCGGCTTGGTCTCCGGCGGCACGATCTCCACGGCCAGCCGCTGCGGGCCGAGCGCGATCCGGGCCTCGCCGAAGTCGTCCTCGGTGATCCGCCGCTCCCACAGCCGGCGCGAGGCGGCGACCGACCAGAGCGCGTCCGGCTCCGGGTGCCGCCAGGTCATCGCGGCGCGCTGCTGCTCGGCGGCCCGCCGGGTGCGCTTGCGCATCTGGGCCAGGTAACGCATGTAGTCGCGCCGCTGGGCGTTCAGCTCGGCCTTGTCGTTGCCGCCGTTGCCGAGCGTGCCGACCGCCATGCCCAGCATCGACACGCCGAACAGGCCGCCGGCCACGTACGTCATCATGCCGCCGCCGCGACCCGCGTAGAGGAAGGCCATCGCGCCGACGCCGCAGAGCATCGGCAGGATCATCAGCACCTGACCCATGCCCTTGGCCTGCGGCTCCGGCAGTTCGGGCGGGGACTCCAGCAGCACCTCCCCGCGCGGCAGCGCGGGTCCCGGTTGACGCGGAAGCCGGCGGAACACCACCGTGCTCAACCTTGTCTCCTCCCCAGAGGCGGCCCTGCTCGTGGTCGGCCGACGCACCCGAGTCGTCGGGTGGGCAACCTGTGCGACCGCCATCGTAGGTAATCTCCCGGAGGCGTCGTGGACCCACGGGGGCGGCGCGGGCGGCCGAGGTGGATCGTAGGCGAGCACGAGGAGGCCACAGTGGCGACGAAGACGGCGACCGGCGGACTGAGCCGGATCACCATCGTGGCGCCGCGGACCAGGATGGATCTGGCGTTGCCGTCCGACGTGCCGCTGGCCGACCTGTTGCCGACCCTGCTGCGCTACGCCGGCGAGGATCTCGCCGACGAGGGCGTACGCCACGGCGGCTGGAGCCTGTCCCGGCTCGGTGGGCAGCCGCTCGACGGCGGCCGCACCGCCGCGCAGCTCGGCGTCCGTGACGGCGAGGTGCTCTACTTCAACCCGCGCTCCGCCGCCGCGCCCGAGATCGTCTTCGACGACGTGGTGGACGCGGTCGCCACGGCGACCAACCAGCGGGCCGGCGTCTGGCAGGTCGGCACCACGCGGGCGTTCTCGGTGCTCTTCGCCGGGGCCGCGCTGGCGGCCGGCGCGGCGGCCACGCTGCTCGCCGGGCCGCCGCAGCTGCCCGGCGCGCTCGCCGCGCTGGTGGTCGCGGTCGCGCTGCTGATCAGCGCCGCGGTGCTCTCCCGGGCGGTCGGCGACAGCCGGACCGGCGCGGTGCTCGCCATGGGTGGCCTCGGCTACGCCGCGATCGGCGGCCTGCTGGTGCTCGCCGGGGACCGGAGGCTCACCGAGCTGGCCAGCCCGCACGTGCTGCTCGCGGCGACCGCGGTGGTGCTCTTCGGCGCGGTCGCCGCGCTGGCCGTCGGCGACCGGCTGCCGCTCTTCCTCGGCGCGGTCGGGGTGGGTGTGGCGGTCGGCTTCGGCGCGGCGCTCTGCCTGGCCTTCGGCATCGGCGCCGCCGCCGCCGCGGCGGTGGTCGCGACCGTGGCGTTCGGCGCGCTGCCGGCGCTGCCGATGATCTCCTACCGGCTGGCCCGGCTGCCGGTGCCGTCGATCCCGACCGGTCCGGACGACCTGAAGAGCGACACGGAGTCGGTGGACGGCCCGCAGGTGCTGCGCAACAGCGAGCGGGCCGACGCGTTCCTCACCGGTCTGCTGTGGACGGTGTCGGTGCTGGTGCTCGGCGGTGAGCTGGTCCTCGCCGGCAACGGCCGGCTGCCGGCGGTGCTGCTCTGCCTGGTGCTGGCCCTGCTGGCGCTGCTGCGGGCCCGCCCGTTCCTCGGCCGCGGCCAGCGCACCCCGGTGCTCCTGGCCGGCACGGTGGGCCTCGGGCTGGCCGCCGCGGCCACCTTCGGCGCCGGCTCCCTCGCGGTCCGGCTCGGGCTGATCCTGGGCGGCCTGCTGGTGGTGACCGTGATCAGCCTGATCTACGGGCTCACCGTGGCGGGCAAGCGGATCTCGCCGGTCTGGGGCCGCACCCTGGACATCGTCGAGATCCTGCTGATCGTCGCCCTGGTGCCGCTGGCCGTCTGGGTCTGCGGCCTCTACGGCTGGATCGTCAACCTTCGACCGTGACCGTGCCCATCGCGGTGCCCACCGGCGCGGTGGCGTAGACGCCCGGGCCGTGCTGGCCGTCCAGCGGACGGGCCGGCACGCCGGAGCGGCGGGCCACGTCCCGGACCACCTTCACCAGCGCCTCGGCGTGGCCGTCCATGGCCGCCACGCGCAGCAGCGGCGGGAGCTGCCGGCCGCCGGGGAGCACCACCGCCGCGACCGTGTGCGACGGGGCGGAGGTGGCGGTCACCGCGTCCACCAGCGCGCCCAGCGAGCCGTTGGGGCGGACCCGCAGCGCCAGGCACCGCTGCGTCCAGCCACCGCCGCGCAGGCTGGTCCAGCTCTCCACCGGGGACTCCGGGGCCAGGTCGAGCCCGGCGCCGGAGACCACCGCGGCGTGCAACTCCTCCCGGCCGAGCACCCGGTGGCCGAGGCCGGCGGCGTTGAGCACCTTGCCGAGCCGGCCGATGCCGGCGGCGACCGTGCGGTGCACGCCGCGCAGGCCGCCGCCCCGGCTGACCGTCTCGGCGCGGGCGTCGGCGACCGACAGGCGCAGCGCCACCCAGACCGTGCGGTGCGCCGCCGGGGGCGCGCCGGGCGCCGGGTACCAGACCAGGGTGTGCGAGACGACCTGGGTCTGGGTGACCGGCCCGGTGAAGTCGGCGAGCACCGCGAGCGCCCGGTCCACCACGGCCGCCTCGATCGACCCGGCCGGGGTGCCGGGCCGGCCGGTCAGCGCTACCGCGGCGAACCAGCCCCGGTCGTCCTGGCCGATGCCGAGCCGGGTGCCGCGCTCGGTCAGCTCGACGACGGACAGCTCGGGGGCGAGCGCGGCCAGCCGCGGGTCACCCGCTGGGGCCGCGCCCCGGGCCCGGCCCCGGCGGCGGCGCAGCCGGCGGCGGAGCATCAGGTCCTCGTACCACCAGCGGCCGCCGCGGCGGGCGAAGGCGGCCACCACGGCCAGCAGCGCCAGCACGGCGACGACGGCGAGCAGCCAGGCCGGGCCGCCGGTGGCGAACCAGACGGCGAGCGCGGCGCACTCCAGCACCACGAGTTGGCCGACGACCACCGGGCCGAGCCGGCCGCGCCGGCGCTTGTCGGCCGGGGTGACCGGTCGGTCCGCCGGCACGGCGGGGGCGGTGGCCGTACGACCGGGTGGCGCCTGGACCTGGGTCATCGGTGAGCGTCCCTTCTGGACATCCTGGGCATCCGCCGGTGCGGTGCGTCGCCGGAGGGCGGGCGGGGTCCCGGTGAACCGTCGACGGCCCCTTATCGTAGGGAAGCCCGCGGCGAAGTTCGGACCTGATCGTCGCGGACCCACCCCTGCCGGAGGTTAGTCATGCGGACCCGCCGCGATCAGGTGCAGGCGTACCGCTTCGTCACCCGCCGGATCGTCTCGGCGCTGCTCACCGGCGACCCGGAGACCAACGACCTGCCGATGCGGCGCCTCGGCATGGCGGTGTTCGGCAGCGTCATCGCCGCCGCCGTCGTCCTCGGCGGCGCGGGCGCGTACGGGCAGTTCACCAGCAACTCCGCCCCGCTGGAGCCGAACACGCTGGTGATCGAGCGGGAGACCGGCGCCACCTACGTCTTCGGCGACGACAAGGTGCTGCACCCTACGCTCAACTACGCCTCGGCCCGGCTCATCCTCAACGACGCCGGCGCGCCGGTCCGCACGATGTCGCAGGCCTCGATCAAGGACCGGCCGCGGGGCCGGGCGGTGGGCATCGTGGGCGCCCCGGACGACGTGCCGGACCGGAAGTCCCTGGTCGGCCTCCCCTGGTCGGTGTGCGACGTGCCGGACCCGAACGACCCGCAGCGTTCCACCACCCGCCTGGTGATCGACCGGCCGCTGCCCGGCGGCACCCCGCTCACCGACCGGGCGGTCCTGGTCAAGGTGAACGACGCGCGCTACCTGCTCACCGGCGGCTCCCGGCTGCGGGTGGTCGGCGACGAGCAGGCGCTGGTGGCGTTGAAGATGGCCGGCGCGGCCACCCTCACGGTCGGGCAGCAGCTGCTCAACGCGGTGCCGGTCGGCCCGGCGCTACGCAAGCCGACCATCGACGGGGAGGGCGGCCCGAGCGGGCTGACCGTGGGCGACCGCCCGGCCCGGGTCGGGCAGGTCTACCGGGCCGCGGGCCAGTACTACGTGCTGGCCAAGCAGGGCCTGGTGGCGATCGGGGAGGTCACCGCGCTGCTGCTGCTCGGCGGCGGCGGTCAGGTCACCGACATCACGCCGGACCAGGCCGGCCAGCTCCTCACCGACCAGCGGCTGGAGGCCGAAGGGCTGCCGGTCCGGCTGCCCACCCTGCACGAGGTCCGCGCCGGGCGGACGGTGCTCTGTGCCACGTACCGCTCCGGTCCGGCCGGCCAGCCGACCACCACGCTGGAGGTCTTCGACCAGCCGCCGGCCGAGCTGACCGCGGCGACCGCGGTGCCCGCGCGGCAGAGCGCGCGCGACGCGGTCCGGACCGCCGAGAGCGTGCTGCTGCCCGGCGGCAAGGGCGTGCTGGTGCAGTCCACCGCCGGGGAGACCGGCAAGCCGGCGGCCGGTTCCACGGTCTACCTGATCACCGCCCAGGGGGTCCGTTACCCGCTCGGCACCGCCTCGGGCGACGCGAAGAGCGCCCTCGGCTACGGCGACGTGACCCCGCTCGCGGTGCCCGCGTCCCTGCTGGCACTGGTGCCGACCGGGCCGACCCTGGAGCGCGAGGACGCGATGACCCACTTCGATCCGGGTGCCACGCCCGGCGGCGGCGCGACGACCGGTCCGGGCGACGACGCGGCCCCCGCGCAGGGCGGCTGAGCGGCGCCGCGACGGTCCGAAGTGGAAGGAACCCGATGACGGGTCGCCCCGGTTGGGCCGGGTCGACTAACCTGAACGTGGCCAACGGTTCTCGACGATGACTACGGGGATGCAGCCATGACCGGGCGCACGACAGTAGACGTACTGTCCTTGGAGGACTTTCACCAGCGGCTCGAGCGCAGGCTGAGCGAGGCCGAGTCGGTGTTGAAGAAGCTCAACACCGAGATGCAGTGCCGGCCGCCGGCACTCGGCGCGTTCACCGACGCCAACGACAACGCGCGTCGCTACTCCGAGACGCACCAGAGCTACGTCAACCACGTCGAGCGGTTGCGGCGGGCGATCGTGGCCGCCCAGAAGGCCACCAAGACGATCATGACGAACTACAAGACCGCCGAGGCACGCAACGCCGCCGCCGCGGCCGACATCGCCGCCGCCCTCTCCGGGCTGACCGAGGCGATGAAGCCGAAGGGAGAGGATCCGCGTGTCTGAATACACCCAGCGCTACGAGCACGTCAGCCACAAGGAGCTCTACCAGGGCGTCAACGCCGGTGACCCGAAGCAGATCGACGGGCTCAGCGCCCAGTGGACCTCGCTGAAGGGCACCCTCGACGACCTCGGCCGCGACCTGACCGCCGACCTGGACGCGCTGCTGAAGACCTGGACGGGCGACGCCTCCCGGGAGTTCCACCGCCGGCTCAACCTGGTCGCCGACTACTCCGGCAACCTGGCCGAGGGCATGACGGGCATGCGGCAGGCGCTCGACATGATGGCCAGCGAGCTGCGCACCGCCCAGGCGAAGGCGGAGAGCCCCGAGGAGACCGACGACAACGACAAGATGCTCTCCAACGCCGGCAAGGGCTTCCTGGTGGGCGGCCTGCCGGGTGCGCTGGTCGGCGGCATCGTCGGCCACGAGCAGGACAAGGCCGAGCAGGAGAAGGCACACCAGCGGATGGTGCAGGTCGTCGCCAAGCTGGCCGAGGGCTACGACTTCTCGGCGTACGGCCGGATCGTCGTGCCGGAGCCGCCGCACACGGAGCTGCCGGGCCACAGCGACTCGACCGATCCGACGCTGCGCAGCGGCCCGTCGGTGGGCACGCCGTCGGCCGGGCCGGGGGTCGGCAGCTTCGGTCCCGCGGCGAACGGCACCGCGACCACCTCGGGCGTGCACCACACCGCCCCGGGCAGCGGCACGGTGGGCGGCGGCACCGGCGGCCAGCCCGGCACCGGCACCCCGGGCACCATCGGCTCGGTCGGCACCGTCGACCCGAGCGGCACCTCGCTCGCGGGCGCCGGTCCGCTGACCGTCCCCGGTCCGACGACCGGCCTGGCCGGTCCCGGGCTCGGCGGCGCCAACCCGACCCTGCCGGCCGGCGGGGGCGGCGGCTCGCTCTACGGCATGCCGGGCGTGCTCGGCACCGGGTCGCTGGCCGGTTCGGGTGGCGGCTCGGCGGGCGCCGGCCGAGTGGGCGGGATCGGCGCCGAGGGCCGGTCGGCCGCGGGCACCGGCCGCCTCGCCTCCGGGCGGGGCGTGACGGTCGAGGCGGAGGGCCGTTCCACGGGCAAGGGCGGCGCCACCGGGCGGCCCGCCATGGCCGGCCGCAACGGCGTGCTGGGCGCGCGCGGCGGCGAGGACGACGAGGCCGAGGGCCGGCTGACCTGGCTCACCGAGGACGAAATGGTCTGGACCGACGGCGAGGCGGCCCCGCCGCCGGTGCTCGGCGGCAACTGACCGCAGGCTGACGACGGCGCGGCGTCCCCACCGGGGCGCCGCGCCGTTTCGCGTCTGTGGCGCCGCGCCGTTCGCATCCGGCGGGGGCGCCGCGCCGTTTCGCGTCCGGCGGAGGCGCCGCCCGCTGGCCGAAGGCGCCGGATCTCCGGCGGAACGGATCCGTCCACAGCGAATGGTGGGGCGGGTCACGTCGACCGGGAAGATCGTCGAGCTGCACGATGCGGAACTGACCGATAGGTTGAAACGGTGCTGCCCGTAGCGTTCGCCTCGTCCCTCTGGACGGCCACGCTGCGCAGGATCGCCCGCACGGCGGTGACCGCCCTCGCACTCATCGCCGGCCTCACCGGCCCGGCCGTCACCCCCGCCGACCACCTCCACCCGGCCGCGACCGCCCGCCCGGCGGTCGACCTGCGGGTCGACGCCCCGGTTGCCCTCGGCGTCGCGCCGGCCGGCCCACGGGTCGCGGAGGCGGCCGGTGTCCGGCCCGCCGCGCCGGCCGTGGACTCGCCCGTCCGGCACCCGCTCGCCGCGCCGGCCGGGGCCGGGACGCCGCAGCGGGCCACGGCGGACGCCGCCGCGCCGGTAGCGGGCCGGGACGTCGTCCTCGCCGCCGACCCCGGCCGGGCCGCCAACGCCCGCCGCGGTCCGCCGCGCGCCTGACCGCGCCGGCCTCTCCTCGCGTACGCGCCGGCGCCGCTCGACCGCCCCGGCCGCGTACCCCCGTCGCGTGCCGCCGCGACCTCCCGCCCGCCGACCGGGCCCCGACCGTTGACTCCTACCGTTCCACCACGAGGTGCTGGTGATGCAGACCGTCTTCTCCACCGTCCTGCCCGACGTTCCCCGGGCCGCCGTGATCTGGCTGGCCCTGCTCGCCGTGGCGGCGATCGTGGTCGCCGCCCTGATCGTCCGCCCGGCCCGGTTCCGGTCGGTGTTCGGCGACCGGATCAGCGATGCCGCCCGGCCGAGCAGCATCGACCTGGCCGAGCAGGCCCGCGAGGAGGCCCGCGAGCGGGCCCGGTACGCGCAGGAGGTGGCGGTGGCCGCGTCCCGGGCTGCGGCGACCGCCGAGCGGCGTCGGGCCGAGTGGCTGGCCGCGCAGGAGGAGGTCGAGGAGGCGTGGCAGGCGTACGAGGCGGCGGAGGAGGACGTCCGCCGGCTGGCCGCCGCCGCGGCGCTGCCCCTGCCCCGGACCGCCCGGACCCCCGCCGAGTACGTGGACCGGGAGCGCTGGCTGCACCGGGCGGCGCTGGACGCCCAGTGGCGCAAGGAGATCACCGTGCAGCAGCTCAGCGACATCCTCGGCCACCAGGGCTGGGATCCGAGCCGCCACCCGGTGGAGCAGGAACTGCTGCTGCGCCGGCTGGTCCGGGACAACCTCCGGGCCCGGCAGCAGGCCGCCCTGGAGCGGGAGCAGGCCGCCTGGCGGGCCGCCGAGCTGGCTGCCGCCGCCGCGCGGAGCCTGCGCGACGAGGCGTACGCGGCGACCCGGCCGGCCACCGCGCCGCAGTCGTCGCTGTCCATCGTCGACCTGGCCGGGCCGGAGACCACCCGGGAGCTGCCGACGCCCACCCGGGCCGCCGAGACCACCCGCGAGCTGACCCCGGTGGCCCGGGGGCGGGCGGCCGTGCCGGCGTACTGACCTCGGGCGGAACTGGCCCGGCTCGGTTAGCGTGACCTCGTGTCCCGTGAAGCCTGGGTACTTGTCGTGCTCGCCGCCGTCGCCGCGCTGGCGACGCTGGTCGGGGCGGTGCTGCTCGCCGTCCGGGTGGTCCGCACCCGCCGCATGCTGGGCGCGCTCGGGGTGGGCGGCAAGGTCGCCTTCTACGGCGCGCTGATCTACACGATCCTGCCGGTGGACCTGCTCCCCGACCCGATCTATCTGGACGACATGGGCGTGCTGGCCGGTGCGCTGATCTACCTGGGCCGGCTGGCCGCGAAGCACCGGGCCGCGCAGCGTGGGCTGCCCGACCGGTCGGACTCCCCGCCGGGGCCGGGCCGGCTGCGCCGCCCCGTGTCATGATCGGCGCGGGGCCGGCGGTCGGCCCGGACCAGGACACCGAGGGCGGGAGATGGCGGGCGACCACCGGCTGGACCCACACGACGAGCGGGTCGCCCGGTTCTTCCGGGACCGGCACCTCGCCACGCTGACCACCCTGCGCGCGGACGGCACCCCGCACGTCGTACCGGTGGGGGTCACCTTCGACGCGGACGCCGGGCTGGCCCGCGTGATCACCTCCGGCACCTCGGCCAAGGCCCGGCACGTCGCCGCGGCCGGCCCGGCGGGCACGCCCGTGGCGGTCTGCCAGGTCGACGGCCGCTGGTGGCTGACCGTGGAGGGCCGGGCGGTGCTGCGCCGCGACCCGGAGTCGGTGGCCGAGGCCGAGCGGCGCTACGCCGAGCGGTACCGCACCCCACGTCCGAATCCGCAACGCGTGGTCATCGAGATCGCGGTGACCCGCCTCCTCGGCAGCCTTCCCACCGGCACCGCCTGACCCGGCGGTCACATCACCGCTCCGACCGCCCGCGTGGGATGTCCGGTTAAACCGTGACGGCCGCCACCTGCGGAAATCGGGGCCGACGCCGGGCCGTTGCACCTCCCGTACGAGCGATCTGAGCGAGCGGGTGGCAGGCCCGCCGCCCCCGGTGAGCGAGTGGGGACCGAGATCTCCCGACAGCACGCCGAGCGCCACTCCCGGTACCACGTCTCCGCACCCCGGAGACGTCAACCCCCGAATGGAGTCCGCCATGAACTCGATCCTCCGTAAGAGCATGCTGTCCGTCGCCGGCCTCTGCATGTCCGGCGGCATCATCGCCGGCCCGGCTGTGGCGGCGCACGCCGCACCGGCGCAGGCCGGGCCGAAGGCCCTGTCGACCGTGGCCAAGGGCAAGGGCGAGCGGAGCGCCGGCTACGAGTACGAGGCGCAGCCGAACTTCTTCTACTGCGGTCCGGCCTCGACCCGGATCGCCCTGTCGGCCGAGGGCAAGGAGGTCAGCCAGGACGAGCTGGCCGCCAAGCTGGGCACCACCGAGAACGGCACCGACTCGGCCATCGACATCACCCGGGTGCTCAACGAGTACACCGGTGGCAAGTACAAGACCACCGAGATCCGGGACGACGTGGCCACCAAGGAGCAGGTCGAGCGCCTGCGGGCGGACGTCAGGGCCGCCGTGGACCAGGGTCGGCCGGTCGTCGCCAACATCCTGGGCGGCGCGCTGGACATCGACGGTGTCGAGCACAGCTACCCCGGTCACTACCTGACCGTGGTGGAGTACAAGGACGACGGCAACACGGTGCTGATCGCCGACCCGGCCAGCCCGAACGAGCCGACGTACTGGATGGACGTGACCGAGCTGGCCAACTGGATCGCCGGCCGCGGTTACAGCTCCTGACCGAACCACCGAGGGCCGGTCTCCCCCGAGCGGGGAGGCCGGCCCTTTCGGCGTCCTGTTCCGTCACCGGCCCCGCTAGAGTCTGGACCGTGCCGCGTCCGGTGATCTTCGACCTGTTCCACACCCTGGTGCCCGGCGGGGACTCCGAGCGGGACCGGGTGGTCGGCGAGATGGCGCTGATGGTGGGGGTGGAGCCGGCCGCGCTGGTCGACGCGTACCACGCGACCTGGCGGGACCGGATGACCCGCTGGGACGCCGCGGAGACGGTCCGCATCCTGGCCCGGCGGCTCGGCGGCACGCCCACCGAGGAGCAGGTGACCCGGGCCGCCGCGCACCGCCGCGAGCTGGCCCGGCGGCTGCTGGGCCGCGTCCGGCCGGAAACCGTCGCGGTGCTGGACGCGCTGCGCGCCGACGGCCACCCGATCGGGCTGGTCAGCAACGCCACCGCGGAGACCGCCGAGGCGTGGCCCTCGACCGACCTGGCCCGCCGGTTCGACGTCGCGGTCTTCTCCAGCGACGTGGGCCTGGCCAAGCCCGACCCGGCGATCTACCGGCTGGCGGCGGAGCGTCTCGGCGTCGCGCCGGCCGACTGCGTCTTCGTGGGCGACGGCGCGGACGGCGAGCTGGCCGGCGCGGCGGCGGTCGGCATGACCGTGGTCCGGACCACCGAGCACAACGACACCGATCCCGCCTGGGTGGGCCGCGCGCTGACCGCCCTGGGCGAGCTGCCCGCCCTGCTGCGCGAGCCGATCGGCGGGTGAGCACCTGCGCCGGGAGGCGACGGCAATCCGGCTGGTTCGACCGTCCGGGCGGGGGTAGTGGTCCGACAAGCCGTTCCGCAACCCACCGGTAAGGGGCTATTCAGATGACCGACGTACAGACGGAACGGGACGTCGTCGACGTCCTGATGACGGACCACCGCGAGGTCGAGGCGATCTTCGTCGAGCTGGAGAGCCGGCAGGGCACCCCGGAGCACCGGCGGCAGCTCGCCGACGTGGTGATCGCCGAGCTGGTGCGGCACTCCGTGGCCGAGGAGGCCTATGTCTACCCGGCCGCCCGCAAGGCGCTCCCCGACGGCGACCAGCTCGCCGAGCACGAGATCTCCGAGCACGCCGACGCCGAGCGGACCATGAAGGAGCTGGAGTCGCTCGACCCCTCCGAGCCGCGCTTCGACGAGCTGCTGACCAAGCTCACCGCGACCATCCGGCACCACGTGCAGGACGAGGAGAGCGACCTATTCCCCCGGCTCCGCGCGGCCTGCGCCCGGGAGGAGCTGGTCGAGCTGGCCGGCAAGGTGGAGGCGGCGAAGAAGTCGGCGCCCACCCGGCCGCACCCGGCCGCCCCGGACCACCCGCCGGCGAACAAGCTGCTCGCCCCGGGAACCGGCCTGGTCGACCGGATGCGTGACGCGCTGAGCGGCCGGCCCACCTCCATGCGGGAGCTGCGCGAGAAGTCCTGACCACCGACCGCGGCGGCCACGCTCCCGGCACGGGGGGCGTGGCCGCCGCCGTGTGTCAGGGGGTCTGCGGGTACGGGTCGAGCGGGCGCTCGAAGAAACTCTCCAGCACCACCACGGTCTGCGTGCCGGTGACACCCTCCACCTGGAACAGCCGGCGCAGGCTGGCCTGGAGCTGCTCGGGCGTGCCGACCCGGATCTTCACGAGCAGCGAGGCGGGGCCGGCGATGACGTGCGCCTCCTCCACCTCGGGCAGCGCGGCGAGCGCCTCCCGGGTGGGCTGGTCGCCCATCCACGCGTTCGCCTCCACCAGCACGAACGCCAGCACGCCCCGGCCGACCGCGGCCGGGTCGACGTCCACGGTGGTCCGCCGGACCACCCCCTGCTCGCGCAGCTTGCGCACCCGCTCGTGGACCGCTCCCGTGGAGAGCCCGACCGCCCCGGCCAGCGCCGCGTACGACTGGGTGGCGTCGTGTTGCAGCGCCGCGAGCAGCTTCCGGTCGACGTCGTCCACGACCGCGCCTCCGTTCGGTGATGGTCCTCACGACTGATTCTCGTTCGGCCATGTTAGCGTCATGCCGAACGTCAGTCACAAACGGAGGCGGTCGACGTGGATCGGTTCAGGACGCGTTTCGAGGTGCGGGACGAGCGGTTCCGCCGGGTCAACGGCGACGAGTGGACGGAGTGCCTCTGGACCGGGGGCCGCTGGCTGGAGGGTCCGGCCTGGTTCTCCGCCGGGCGCTACCTGGTCTTCAGCGACATCCCCAACGACCGGCTGCTGCGCTGGGACGAGACCACCGGCGCGGTCGGGGTGTTCCGCCAGCCGGCCGGCTACGCCAACGGGCACACCGTCGACCGGCGGGGACGGCTGGTGAGCTGCGAGCAGGGCCGGCGGCGGGTCACCCGGACCGAGGCCGACGGCACTGACACGGTGCTCGCCGAGCGCTGGCGCGGCAAGCGGCTGAACAGCCCGAACGACGTGGTGGAGCACTCCGACGGCTCGATCTGGTTCACCGACCCGAGCTACGGCATCGACAGCGACTACGAGGGTCACCGGGCCGAGAGCGAGATCGGCGGCAACCACGTCTACCGGGTCGACCCGCACGACGGCGAGGTACGCCAGGTCGCCGACGATTTCGTGCAGCCCAACGGGCTGGCGTTCAGCCCCGACGAGTCGCTGCTCTACGTGGTCGACACGCGGGCCAAGCACCTGCGCCGGTTCGCCGTCACCGAGGGCGGCGCCCTGCGCGGCGGCGAGGTCTTCGCCACCTGCGACGCCGGCTCCTTCGACGGCGTACGCCTCGACGACGCCGGCCGGGTCTGGGTGGCCGCGCACGACGGGCTGCACTGCTTCGACCCGGACGGCACGCTGCTCGGCAAGCTGCACCTGCCGGAGGTGGTCGCCAACTTCACCTTCGGCGGCCCGAAGCGCAACCAGCTCTACATCTGCGCCTCCAGCTCGCTGTTCAGCCTGCGGATCAACGTCAACGGGGCGCGCTACCCCGGCTGGTGACCGGTCAGCCCTCCGGGGCGATCCGCCGGAGGTTGTCCAGGTCGGACACCACGATCGCCTCCAGCGGGCAGGACTCGGCCGCATCCAGCACCGACTCGTCGGCGGCGATCCGCTCGGCCACCGGCCGGGACAGCCCGCCGACCAGCACGAAGTGACGCGGCGACACCCCGGCGCAGATCCCGGAGCCGATGCACCGGGTCGGGTCGACGTGCAGCCGCCACTCGGTCCCCTCGCTCACGCTTCCTCCCCCGCTCCGGCCCGGTTCACCAGGCCACCGGCATCGCCACCAGGCCCCGCACCAGCAGGCCGCTCTTCCAGGTCAGCTCCTCCACCGGCACCGCGAGCCGGAGCCCCGGCGCCCGGTCGAGCAGGGTCTCCAGCACCACCCGCAGCTCCATCCGGGCCAGCTGTGCGCCGACGCAGTGATGCACGCCGTGGCCGAAGCCGAGATGGGGGTTGACCTGGCGGGTCAGGTCCAGCCGGTCGGCGTCGGCGAAGACGGCGCCGTCCCGGTTGGCCGCCGCGATGTTGACCACCACGGGCTCGCCCGCCCGGACCAGCACCCCGCCCAGCTCGACGTCCTCGGTGGCGTAGCGGGGGAAGGCCGCCGTCGCGCCGAGCGGGATGAACCGCATCAGCTCCTCGACGGCGACCGGCACCAGCTCCGGCCGCTCCCCCAGGGTGGCCCAGGCGCCGGGGGTGGTGAGCAGGACGTACACCATGTTGGGGATCTGGGTCACCGTGGTCTCGTGGCCGGCGGCGAGCAGCCCGGCGGCGAGGGTGACCATCTCCTCCTCGGTGAGCCGGTCGGCGTGCTCGTCGCGCGCCCGCACCATCGCGCTGAGCAGGTCGTCGGCGGGTTCGACCCGGCGCCGGGCGACCAGCCCGCCCATGTAGGCGAGCAGGTTGTCGAGGTAGTGCTGGGCGAGACCGGGCTCCAGCGAGGTGGTCGAGACGATCGCCTCCGACCACGTGTGGAACCTGTCCTGGTCGGACACCGGCACGCCGAGCAGGTCGCAGATCACCCGGATCGGCAGCGGGGTGGCCAGGTGTGCCACCAGGTCGGCGGGCGGCCCGGCGGCGAGCAATCCGTCGACCAGCTCGTCGGCCACCGCCCGGGTACGCGGACGCAGCTCCTCGACCCGGCGCGCCGTGAACGCCTTCGCCACCAGCCGGCGCAGCCGGGTGTGCTCCGGCGGGTCCATCGAGAGGATGCCGGTCTCCTGCTGGCGCGGGGTGTTCCGGGGTTCGTCGCGGCCGACCGACGCGGCCCGGCTGAACCGGGGGTCGCCGAGCACCGTCTTCACGTCGGCGTGCCGGGTGGCCAGCCAGGCGGGCTCGCCGTAGGGCAGTTGGACCCGGACCAGCGGCTGCTCGCGCAGCTCGGCGTAGCGGGCGTCCAGGTCGAGCCGGAAGGGGGCGTTGAACGGGTAGCGCTGCGGGATGGTCGCCTGGGAAGTGTCGGTCACCGGCTGGCTCGCTCTCGTCCACGGCACCGCGGGCGGTGCGGGTCGACTCCGCACGACTCGACGCTGAGTCATGCCCCGACTGCGGATGGTAGCGAGATCGGTCGATGGAGACCAGAGGGTTGTTCGGGGTCCGACACGACGATCCCGGGCCGCCCACGCGGGACGGCCCGGGATCGCCGGCGCGGTCAGCGTCCGGTGTCGCCCTCGCCGGTCCGCTGCTGAGCCATGTCGACGCCCTTGTCGATCTTCTCGTCGTACTTGCCCTGGGTCCGCTTGTCGGCCATGTCGCCGCCCTTTTCGATGCCCTGGTCGACCTGCTTGTCGTGCTTGTCGGCGAAGTCCTTGGCCTTGTCCATGAAGTCACCCATGCCGGTTCTCCCTTCGATACCTTGAATGCCTTCCCTGGGTCCGGAGGCACAAACGCGCCGCGCCCGAAGGCCGCCCGGGTGTCGGATTCGCGTGCGTCGGGTACCAACGGCCACGATCGAGGAGGCGACGTGGACGAGGACGCTGGGACGCCGGAGCCGGCGGAGCGAAGCCGGGCGGCAGGACCGAGGCACACCTGGGCGGGGCTGCCCTGGCCGGTACGGACGGCCGTCACCTGGGGCGCGTGTCTCGTGGTGGTGGTTGCCGCGCTCTGGCTGCTCGGGAAGATCGCGGTGCTGCTGGCGCCGCTGGCCGTGGCGCTGGCCGGCACGCTCTTCCTCACCGCGTTGCTCGACCCGGTGCTGCTGCGGCTGCGCCGGCTCCGGGTGCCGGCGGCGCCGGCCGCCCTGCTCAGCATCCTGCTGCTGCTCGGCGTCCTGGTCGGCCTCGGGGCGCTGGTGTGGAACCTCACGGCGAGCCAGTTCGGCGAGCTGAGCCAGCAGCTCGACCAGGGCCTGGAGCGCAGCCGGGACTTCGTCACCTCCAGCCTGCCGGTCACCGACGAACAGCTCGACCGGCAGGTCGAGCAGATCCGCGAGGGGCTGAGCGGCAGCGCCCCCGACCCGGTCGCCGGGGCGCGGACGGCCGCCGAGGTCGCCGGATCGATCCTGCTCGGCCTGGTGCTGCTCTTCTTCCTGCTCAAGGACGGCCGCTCGATGTGGCACTGGGTGCTGCGCCGGATGGCCGGGCCGCGCCGCGACCTGACCGCCGAGGCGGGCCGGGCCGGCTGGCGGACGCTCGGCGCGTACAGCCGGGGCACGATGATCATCGCGGCGATCGACGCCATCGGCATCGGCTTGGCGCTGGTGCTGCTGCGCGTCCCGCTGGCCCTGCCGCTCGCGCTGATCACCTTCCTCGGCGGATTCGTGCCGATCATCGGCGCCACCGTGGCCGGCGCGGTCGCGGTGCTGGTCGCGCTGGCCGCGAACGGCCCCACCACCGCCCTGCTCACCCTCGCCGCGGTGATCGCCGTGCAGCAGATCGAGGGCAACCTGCTGGAGCCGCTCGTGATGAAACGGCAGGTCCAGCTGCACCCGGCGGTCATCCTGGTGGTGGTCACCGCCGGCACGCTGATCGCCGGCATCGCGGGCGCGTTCGTCTCGGTGCCGATCGCCGCGGTCACCTGGCGGGTGCTCGACACCGTGCAACGCCACCGGGCCGCCCTGCCCGGCTGACCCCGGCCGCCTCCGGCTCAGGCCGGGTGCGGCTGGCGGAGGTGGGTGGTGAACCAGGTGGCGGCCTGGTCGGCCACCTGTTCCAGGGTGCCCGGCTCCTCGAAGAGGTGGGTGGCGCCCGGCACGATCCGCAGCTCGGCGACATCGCCCAGATCCGCCTGGGCCTGCTCGTTCAACACGATCACCTGCTCGTCCAGCCCACCGACGAGCAGCAGCGTCGGGGCGCGTACCGCCGACAGCGAGCTGCCGGCCAGGTCCGGACGGCCGCCCCGGGACACCACCGCGCCGACCCGCTGCGGCCGGGCGGCCGCGGCGACCAGGGCGGCGGCCGCGCCGGTGCTGGCGCCGAAGAGCCCGATCGGCAGCCGGCCCAGGGTCGGCTCGCCCGCCATCCAGTCGACGATGGCGGCCAGCCGCTCGGCGAGCATCCCGATGTCGAAGCGCAGCTCGGCGGTGACCTCGTCCCGTTTGTCCTCCTCGGCGGTGAGCAGGTCGACCAGCACGGTGCCCAGCCCCCGCCCGTTGAACTCGTGCGCCACCGCCACGTTGCGCGGGCTGTGCCGCGAACTGCCGCTCCCGTGCGCGAACAACACCACCCCCACCGCCCCCGACGGCACGATCACGTCGGCCGGCAGCCCCCCGTCCACCACCGGCACCGAAACCGCACGCACATCCCCCATACCCCACACCTCCCGGCCCCGGGCATACCCCCCAACGGCGTGATCATGAAGTTGGCACCGAGGAAACCGCTCTCTCTAGCCGCCAACGTCATGATCATCGAAATGGGCGTGGGTGGTGGGTGGAGTGTGGCGCGCGGAGGGTTGCCTTGACGTTGGTGGCAAGGTTTAGCGTTTGGGCGGTCAAGGGGTGAGCAGGTGGGGGCGGGTGGGATGCGGATCGGCGAGCTGGCGGAGCGGGCCGGGACCAGCACCCGCACCCTGCGGTACTACGAGTCCCAGGGGCTGGTGTGCCCGCGCCGGTCGGCTAACGGCTACCGGATCTACGACGAGGCGGAGCTGCGCGTCGTGCACGAGATCCGGGCGCTGCTGGCGGTCGGCTTCGGGCTGGACGACATCCGGCCGTTCGTGGCCTGCCTGCGGGCCGGCAACAGCTCCGGCGACGTCTGCCCCGACTCGGTGGCGGTGCTGCGGCGCAAGCTCGCCGAGGTGGACGACTACCTCGACCGGCTCGGCGCGGTCCGCCACCAGCTGCACGACCAGCTCGCCCGCGCGATCGCCCATCGGGAGGAAACATGCCTCAGGACACGCAGCAGGGCCGACTGACCCCGGTCACCGACGAGACCTTCGCGTCCGTCGTGCTGGCCGCGGACCGGCCCGTGGTGGTCGACTTCTGGGCGGAGTGGTGCCCGCCCTGCCGCCCGGTCTCGAAGCACCTGGCGGAGCTGGCCGAGGAGTTCGGCGAGGCGCTGCGCTTCGTCACCGTGAATTCGGACGAGAACCCGCAGAGCACCCGGGCGTACCAGGTGATGTCGATGCCGACGATGCTGGTGTTCCGGGACGGCCAGGTGGTGGGCTCGATCGTCGGCGCCCGGCCGAAGAACCACCTGCGGCTGAGCTTCGCCAGGCACCTCGACGGTTGAGCCGGACCGGATCGGGAAGGCGCGGGGTGACCACGGACCCCGACGGATCGCGAGGATCGTCATGGCGAAACAGGACAGGTCCCGAGAGCAGGAGCTCACCGATCAGGAACGCCGCAAACAGGAGCTGAAGGGCTCAAAGGACTGGGCGGACCGCGCCTCCGTGGCACGCACCGCCGACGACCCGCGGGCCACGGCGCCGCGTGACGCCGGCGGCCGGCCGTCCAACGGCCGCCAGTTCTGACGTACGCCGGTGAAGCCCCGGCCCGCGACCACGCGGGTCGGGGCTTCGCTCAGGTCAGGTTCTCCGGCAGGTGCAGCAGGGGCGCCCGGCCCGGCGGCTGCTCCGGCTGCGGCCCGGACGGGTGCGCCGGCGGCACCGGCACGGTGACCGGCTGGGCGGCGGTGACCCGGATCGGCTCGCCGTGGTGGTGCAGCTCGATAACCGTGTCCGGCCCCCCGTTGCGCAGCGAGTACGTGGTCTGGTGCGGCCGGACGTCCACCCGCAGCCGCATCGACCGCCACTGGAGGGAGAACTCCAACCGGCCGAGCCGGCTGGAGAGCCGGGGCGAGAAGGAGAGCGTCCCGTCGTGGTCGCGCAGGCCGCCGAAGCCGGCGACCAGGGCGATCCAGGCCCCGGCGAGCGAGGCCATGTGCACGCCGTCCCGGGTGTTCTCGTTCAGGTCGTGCAGGTCCATCAGCGCGGCCTCGCGCAGGTAGCGGTGGGCCAGCTCGGGGTGACCCACCTCGGCCGCCATCACCGCCTGGGTGCAGGCGCTCAGCGAGGAGTCCCGCACGGTGCGCCGCTCGTAGTAGAGGAAGTTGCGCATCTTCTCCGGACCGGTGAACGCGTCGCCCCGCCAGTGCATGGCGAGCACCAGGTCCGCCTGCTTGACCACCTGCTTCCGGTACAGGTCGAAGTACGGGTAGTGCAGCAGCAGCGGGTACTTCTCCGGGGGCGTGTGCTCGAAGTCCCACTCCTGCAGCCGGGTGAAGCCCTCCACCTGCCCGTGCACCTCGATCTCCGGGTCGTACGGGAGGTGCATGGCATTGGCCGCGTCCCGCCAGGCGGCCGCCTCCTCCTCGGTGACGCCGAGGTCCTGGGCCTGGTCCCGGTGGCGCATGGCGCACTCGGCGGCGGTGAGCAGGTTCCGCTGCGCCATCAGGTTGGTGTAGACGTTGTCGTTCTTGACCGCGGTGTACTCGTCCGGGCCGGTCACCCCGTCGATGTGGAACCGTCCGGTGCGGTCGTGGTGGCCGAGCGAACGCCACAGCCGGGCCGTCTCGACCAGCAGTTCCAGGCCGATCTCCTCCTCCAGCGCCTGGTCGCCGGTGACCAGCACGTAGCGGCGCAGCGCGTCGGCCACGTCGGCGGCGATGTGGAACGCGGCCGTCCCGGCCGGCCAGTACGCCGACGACTCCGGCCCCTCGATGGTCCGCCACGGGAAGGCGGCCCCGGCCAGGTTCAACGTCCGGGCCCGCTCCTGCGCCTGCGGGAGGGTGGAGTAGCGCCACTGCAGGGCGTCCCGCACCGCGCCGGGTTGGGTGTAGGTGAGCACCGGCAGCACGAACATTTCGGTGTCCCAGAACGCGTGCCCGTCGTACCCCGGGCCGGTGAGGCCCTTGGCGGCGATCGGCCGGCGTTCCGCGCGGGCGCCGGCCTGGAGCACGTGGAACAGGCCGAACCGGACGGCCTGCTGCACCTCCGGGTCGCCCTCCACCCGCACGTCGGCGGCGTCCCAGAACTCGTCGAGGTATTCCCGCTGCTCGCGGCGCAGCCCGTCCCAGCCGTCAAGCCGGGCCGCGGCCAGCCCCGCCCCGACCTGGTCGCGCAGCGCCGGCAGCGACCGCCGGCTGGACCAGCCGTACGTCAGGTACTTGACCACCCGCAGCTTCTGGCCGGGCTTGAGCACGCACCCGATGGTGGTGCGGACCCAGTCCTCGTAGCCCTCGGACTCGATGGTGGTGCGCTCCGGGGCGTCCACGTCGTGCGCCATGGCGGCGGCGACCCGCAGCCCGCTGACCTTGGTGCGGTGGATGAGCAGCCCGCCGTCGTCGGTGGTCAGCTCCTCCTCGGCCTGCAACGGCGACTCGAGCACGGCGGCCACCCGCGGGTCGCGGCTCTGCGGCGGCAGGGTCTCGTTGGCCACCAGTTCCGACTGGAGGATCAGCCGCAGCGGCCCCTCCAGCGCCTCGACCTCGTAGTGGATGGCGGCGACCGCCCGCTGGGTGAACGACACGAGCCGGGTGCTGCGGACCTTCACGTCCCGCCCGGCCGGCGAGCGCCAGTGCAGCTCGCGGTGCAGGGTGCCGGCGCGCAGGTCGAGCACCCGCTCGTGGAAGAGCAGTTCGCCGTAGCGGACGTCGAGCGGCTCGTCGTCGACCAGGAGCCGGATGAGCTTGCCGTTGGTGACGTTGACGACGGTCTGCCCGGACTCGGGGAAACCGAAGCCCGCCTCCGCGTACGGCAGGGGACGCAGCTCGTAGAAGGAGTTCAGGTAGGTGCCGGGCAGGCCGTGGGGCTCGCCCTCGTCGAGGTTGCCGCGCAGCCCGACGTGGCCGTTGGAGAGGGCGAAGACCGACTCGGACTGGGCCAGCACGTCCATGTCGAGGCGGGTCTCCCGGACGTGCCACGGCTCGACCGGATACGCCCGTTCCCGGATCACGCGGGCGCCCCGGTGAGCAGCTCCGACAGGTCGGTGACCACCACGTCGGCGCCGTGCGCGCGCAGGTCGTCGGCCTGGCCGACCCGGTCGACGCCGACCACGTACCCGAAGCCGCCGGCCTTTCCGGCGGCGACGCCGGCCAGCGCGTCCTCGAAGACGGCCGCGTTCTCCGGCGGCACCCCGAGCAACTGCGCGCCGGCCAGGAAGGTGTCCGGGTGCGGCTTGCCGCGCAGCCCGCGCTCGCGGGCCACCAGCCCGTCGACCCGCGCCTCCAGCAGCGGCTCCAGACCGGCGGCGGCGACGACGTCCCGGCAGTTGGCGCTGGCCGAGACCACCGCCCGGCGCAGCCCGGCCCGGACGGCCTCCTCCAGGTAGCGCACCGAGCCCTCGTAGACCTCGACGCCGTCGGTGTGGATCCGTTTGAGCAGGATGACGTTCTTCCGGTTGCCCACCCCGTTGACGGTCTCCGCCTCGGGCGGGTCGTCGGGCGAGCCCTCGGGCAGGGTGATCCCGCGCGAGGCCAGGAACGAGCGCACCCCGTCGGCGCGCGGTTTTCCGTCCACGTACCGGTTGTAGTCCGGGCCGGGGTCGAACGGGCGGAACGGCTCGCCGGTGATCGCCGCACGCTCCCGCAGGAACGCGTCGAAGGTCTCGGTCCAGGCGGCGTTGTGCACCTTGGCGGTCTGCGTCAGCACACCGTCCAGATCGAAGAGACAGGCGGTCACGTGAGCGGGTAGGCCCAGCATTGCCTGAATCTATCCAGCGCACCGGCCGGACAAACCCGATTCGGGCGTCAGCGGTTCGGGCGGAGCGTCCAGACGACGGTGAGCGCCGAGGTCACGGTGCCGTCCTCGGTGCCGATCTCCACCTCGACCGGAAACTCCGGCCGCTGCCCGGCGTCCAGCTCGGCGAGCACCTCGGCCGGGGTGCGCCCCAGCCGCGCGGTGGCCAGGACCGGCCCCAGGGCGACCTTCTGGTAACGGATGGTGGCGGTCACGGCCAGCGGTACGGCCCGGTCCAGCACCTGCCCGAACGCGGCGAGCACCACCGCGCCGGAGGCGGTCTCCCCGAGGGTGAACATGGCCCCGGCGTGCGGGCCGCCGACGTGGTTGTGGTGCTCCGGGACGTCGGGGAGCCGGACCACGGCCCGGACACCGCCCTCGGCCTCGGGGGCGACCTCGACGAATTCGATACCGAGCGTGCGGGCGAACGGCACGGCCTCCAGCAGACCGGCCGCCACCTGGCGAGAGTCGATGGACATGCCCAGACGCTACTCGCCAGTAACTTCCCGGGCAAGGGCCGCCTGGTCAGCGGGCACGGCCTGGCCGGCGGTGTTTCGCTCGGCATCGCTGCGCAGCACGCAGAACTCGTTGCCCTCGGGGTCAGCCAACACGACCCAGCCGCTGCCGTCCGGCTCGCGCCGGTCGGCGACGACGGTGGCGCCCAGGGCCTGGATCCGCTCGACCTCCCGGTCGCGCAGCACGTCCGGTTCCAGGCAGATGTGCACGCGGTTCTTCACGGTCTTCGGCTCCGGCACGCGCTGGAAATAGAGCCTCGGGCCGTCGGGCGGCTCGATGACGAGTTCCTCGTCGTCGGGCTCGAACTCCGGATCGACCGGGCAGTCGAAGACCCTGCTCCAGAAGTGCGCAAGCTCGTACGGGTCGGCGCAGTCGAACGAGACGTTCCGGATCACGGTCCCCATCCCGCCACCCTTGGGCCGGGCGGAGAAGTGGTCAACTCGATTTTCCGCGACGCCCGCCTGCCGCCCGCGGGTTGGCCATGCCGGTGACGCGGGCTCGCCGCCCTCGACCGACCCGCCACGCTCCGCCCGACAACTGAGATCACTCTGCGTGCCCGACCACCGGGGTCACGACGAGTGACGCCACCACCGAGGGCCGGGGAACCCCCTTCCCCGCCTTTGCTCTGCAGCCCTCCACGCAACACCAGCTTGAGCTGCTGTTTCTCGCCGATCGCCAGCGCGCCTCCCGGCCCACGCGGTCACTAAGCGTAAGTGCTGCCTCCGTGGCTGCAGAGCAAAGGCGCGGGAGGGGGCTCCCCCGGGGCGGTCCGGCCGTGACGCAGCGTGGCCCGCCGCAACACGCCCTCGTGCGGGAGCGCCGCGGCGGGCCACCCCCGCCGGCGAAGGTTCTCAGCGCCAGCCGACGTCGATCCGGTCGCCACGCTCGTCGAAGAAGTGCAGCGCGTCCATCCGCACCTGGACGGCGAGCGGATGCCCCGCCGACACCGCCGGGTACGGGGCCAGCCGCACGGCCAGCTCCGCCGGGCGACGGTGGTGCCGGCCCGGGTCGGGAAGCACGCTGGTCCGGCTCCCGCTGCCGCTCGGCGCGGCCGAGACCGGGGCGTCCGCCGCCCGCCCGGCGAGGCGCTGCATCACCTGGCCGAACCGGCGCAGGCCGCGCTGGCCGGGGGCCGCGCTCTCCGCCGGGGTGCCCATCTCGTCCACCACGATGGCGGTGGCGCCGATGTCGAGGAAGGCCAGCGACTCGTGGCCGTGGTGCTCCAGGTAGCGGATCCGCCCGTGCAGCACGTCGCCCACGGTGTCCGGGGCGACCGGGGTGAGCGCCTCGGCCCGCATGCCGACCACGATCCGCTCGCCGTGGTAGTGCGCCACGGCCCGGCTGCGGATGTCGTCCCAGGGCAGGTAGAGCGCCTGCTCGCCGAGGTTCAGCGCCACGTACCGGTCGAGGTGGACGTAGACCGACGCCTCCAGCAGGTTCATCCGCGGGCTGCCGAGGAAGGCGGCGACGTAGAGGGTGGCCGGGCGGCCGTACACCTGGGTGGGCGTGCCCACGTCCTGGAGCACGCCCTTGCGCATGATGGCGACCCGGTCGGCCATGGTCAGCGCCTCGGCCTGGTCGTGCGTGACGTAGATGGTGGTGACGCCCAGCTCGCGGGTCAGCCCCGAGATCTCGGCGCGCAACTCGGCGCGGAGGCCGCTGTCCAGGTTGGAGAGGGGCTCGTCCATGAGGAACAGGCCGGGCCGGCGCACTATCGCCCGCCCCATCGCCACCCGCTGCCGCTGGCCGCCGGAGAGCTGGCTGGGCTTGCGCCCCAGCACGTCGCCGATGCCCAGCGCGCTCGCCACGTCCTGGATCCGCTCGCCGCGCGGCCCGGGCTCGATCCCGGAGAGCCGGAGCGGGAAGCCGATGTTGTCGCCCACGGTCATGTGTGGATAGAGGGCGAAGTCCTGGAAGACCATGGCGATCTTCCGGTCCCGGGGCGGCAGGTCGTTGGCCACCTCGCCGCCGAGCATCACCGCGCCCGAGGTGGGATCCTCCAGGCCGGCGACCATCCGCAGCACGGTGGACTTACCGCAGCCTGAGGGGCCGAGCAGCACCATGAACTCGCCGTCGTTGACATCCAGATTGATGGTGTCGACCGCGACTGTCCCGTCCTGGAACACCTTGGTGACATCCTTGAGCGCGACGGTCGTCACCGTCTCCTCCCCAGCTCTCGGCCGAACCCGGGAATGACTGTGACCAGGATCATGGGATCCGCACATCGGGTAAACGTGTGATGTTCACATCGTGAAAGACCTATTACACGGGATAGGCAGCCTTCCATCGGTAAGGTGACCGTCGAGTAACCGTCAGGCCGGCTCGTCCAGGAAGACCCGGCGGACCACCCGCTCGGCGGCGTGCCCGTCGTCCAGGGCGCAGAACCGGGCCCGGAACCGTTGCCGCGCCTGCTCGGCCTTCGCCCCGCGCACCGCGCCGCCGCGGAAGACGTCGAGCAGCCCGGCAAAGTCGACGGCGACCGCGCCCGGCGGCTCGGCGAGCAGGTCGAAGTAGACACCCCGGGCCACCCGGTACGCGTCCCAGTCCGGCGCGTAGACCACGATCGGCCGGTCCAGCACCGCGTAGTCGAACATCGCCGAGGAATAGTCGGTGACCAGCACGTCCGCGGCGAGGTACAGGTCCTCCACCCGGTCGTACGTGCTCACGTCCCGCACCCCGCCGTCGGACACGCCCCGCAACTGCCGCTCCCGGTCGTGGAAGTAGTGGCTGCGCATCAGTAGTCGCCCCGACGGGCCGAGCACGTCGCGCATCCGGTCCGGGTCGAACGGGGGGTGCCAGCCGGGCAGGTGCTCCCGGTGGGTCGGCGCGTAGAGCACCACGTACTCGTCGGGGCCGATGCCCAGCGCGGCGCGGACCTGGCGGCACTCCTCGGCGGTGGCCCGCGCCAGCCGGTCGTTGCGTGGATAACCGACCTCCAGCGTGGTGTAGTCGGCCGGGTAGGCCCGCTCCCACATCTGCGTGGAGAAGCTGTTCGAGCTGACGCTGTAGTCCCAGCGGTCCACCCGGTGCAGCAGCTTGGTGAAGTCCATCCCCACCGCGCCGACCGGATAGCGCTGCTGGTCCAGCCCCATCACCTTGACCGGGGTGCCGTGGTGGGTCTGCACGTGCACCGAACCGGGTCGCTTGCGGACGAAGTCCGGGAAGTTGACGTTGTTGACCAGCCAGCGGGCCCGGGCCAGCACGCGGTAGTAGTCCCGGGTGCCGGCGACCACGTACTCCACGCCGGGCGGCAGCACGGCCACCCGGTCGCGGCGGACGATCCAGACGCCGCGCACCTGCGGGGCCAGCCGGCGGGCGGCCGTGTAGATCGCGGCCGGGTTGCAGGAGTAGCCCCGGTACCAGTACGCCGCGTAGACGGCGAGCGTCGGGTCGAGCGGGCGGTGCAACTCGGCCCGGTAGTACTCGCGCAGCGCCGCGTCCCGGGCCCTGCGGGCGGTACGCCGGGCCACCGGCAGCACCCGCCGCCTGACCCGCCGGGCCGTGTGCCGGGCCTGCTCCTCGGCTTGGTGGGCGGCGCGGAGCGCGCTGAACGTACGCCACCGCCCGGCCGCCACCAGCCGGTGCTTCACCCCCTCCAGGCCGGGTGGGACCGGGTAGCCCTCGGGCGGCAGGAAGCGGACGTAGTCGGCGTGGATCTGGGCGAAGAACGGTGGCCGCAACTCGGCGGCGATCCGCTCGCCGTTGCCCAGCACGGTCAGGTAGTGCCAGATCATCCGCTCGAAGACGGCCGGGCGCAGCCCGGCCACCGCCGGCCCCCAGCGATCCATCAGCCGGAACACCCGGTGCCACTGCGCGAAGACCTCGAAGTGCCGGTCCCCCCGGGTCCGGGTGATCGCCCCGGTCCGGCGCTGCCGGTAGTTGAGGCAGACCCGGTCCAGCACGCCGATCCGCTCGGCCGCCATCAGCGCGGGATAGCTGAACGAGACGTCCTCGTACCAGCCGGGTTCGAAGCGCAGCCCCTGCTCGACCAGGAACTCCCGGCGGACCAGCCGGTTCCAGGCGGTGTGCAGCAGCCGCAGGGTCTCCGGCCGGTCCCGCAGCCGGAACGTCGCCTCGTCGGGCGGCTCGGGGAACACGTCCCGCATTGCGCTGCGGGTGCCGACGTTGTTCCAGTGCGCCCGGACGTGGTCGACGACCAGCACGTCCGGGCGGGTGGCGCGGAGCCGGTCGGCCACGTGCGGCAGGCAGCCGGCGACCAGCCAGTCGTCCCCGTCGACGAACCAGACGTACTCGCCGACGGCCCGGTCCAGCCCGATGTTGCGGGCCGGACCGAGCCCGACGTTCTCGACGAGCCGCACCGGGTGGACCCGGGGGTCGCGGGCCGCGTACTCGTCCAGGATCTCGCCGCTGCCGTCCGGGGAGGCGTCGTCGATCCCGATCACCTCGAGGTCGTCGAACGGCTGGTCGAGGATCGAGTCGAGACACTCCCGCAGGTAACCCTGCACCTTGAAGGCCGGTACGACGAAGCTGATCAGGGTCATCCGGCCGGCCCTCCGTCAGCCCGGCGAGCGGTCACCCCCACGGGCGCGGGCCGGCAGGACCACCCAGGCGAGGACCACGCTCGCGACAAAAACCACGAGAAGGTACGTACCGAGTGTAGCCAGAGCGATGCTCGCAATTCCGGCGATCGACCCGATGGTCAGCAGCGCGGAACGCCCCTCCCAGCCGAGCGTGGCGGCGTGCAGCGGCGGGGCCGCCTGCCGCTTCTCCAGCCGGGCGGTCAGGTCGTAGTGGTGCAGGGTCAGCACGAAGACGTACCCGAAGATCAGCCACGGCGACACCCGCCCGGCCACCCCGACGGCGATGGCGAAGAGGTACTCCCCGGCCCGCAGCGCCGCCGGGACCAGCCAGTCCAGCGGCCCGTCGTGCGCCGCCCGCGCACCCTGCGCCCCGCCCAGCAGGACCACCAGCGCGAACGTCACCGCCCAGCCGGGCAGGCCGCCCCCGGCGTGCACCGCCAGCAGCGCCCACAGCAGCAGCCCCGCCGCGCCGAGCGCGCCGGCCACCGCGAGCACCAGCGGGGCGCGCACCACCGGCATGGCCCGGACCAGCGGCCCGTCGTCGCGGTGCAGGCCGGTGTCGACCGTGGTCAGCACCGGCACCCGCATCCACCACGCCCGCAGGGTGCGGAGCGCCCCGGTGTACGCGAACGCCAGCACGCCCCACACCAGCACCGCGCAGAGCGCCACCAGCGGCCCGAACAGCGCGGCGGCCACCGCCATGAGCGCCCACCGCTCACCGATCGGGAAGACCACGGTCCGCTTCAGCCAGTAGGAGACCGAGCCGGTGTCCGCCTGCACCTTGGTCGAGGCGGCGTTCAGCTTGCCGCCGATGCCGCCCGCGTCCCCGGTCACCGCCCGGGGGCGCCGCGCCGCCTCGTCGTGCAGCACCCCGTACCAGGTGTCGGTCATGTGCCGCACGGTCTGCAGGGTCATGGCGGCGATCGCCAGCGCCCAGCCGTAGCGGAAGCCGGCGTGCGTGGCGCCGTAGCCGAGACCGGCGTAGACGACGTACTCCTTGGCCCGGTCGGCCATGGTGTCCAGCCACCCGCCCCAGGCGCTGAAGTGCCGGGTGTAGCGGGCCAACTGGCCGTCCACGCAGTCCAGCACGAAGCCCAGGTAGAGCAGGACGCCACCGGCCACCAGCGCGGGCCGGCCGCCCACGCCGAAGAGCACCGCCGCGGCCACCGCGAAGGCCACCGAGATCATGGTGACCGCGGTCGGGCCCAGGCCGATCCGGGCGGCCGCCTTGGTCACGTACGGGGACCAGGTGCTGACGAAGAACGTGGTGAAGAAGTCGTCGCGCTCCTTCACCGACAGCTTCAGCTCGGCCCGGTCCTCGTCCACGGCGGCCACGGCCGCCTGCGCCGCGGCCAGTTCCGCCGGGTCGCCGACCCGGTGCGCCACGAGCAGGCGTACCCGGTGGGCGAAGACCAGGGTGCCGCAGCCGACGAGGCCGGCGACGATCCGGTCCAGGGCGGACGCCGGGCCGGTCGGCGCCGGACCGGTCGCGGACCCGGCCACGGCGCGGGCGGCGGCGGCGAGGGCCGGCAGGTCGGCCGGGCCGACCCGCAGCGCGCCGCCGAACACGCCGGTCGCGCCCGCCGGGTCGTCCACCGCGACCACCTGGCCGCGCTCCTCGCGGACCGTGGCCTGCCCGGTGGCTGGCGGATCGGTGAGCACCAGGGCCACCGTCGGCCCGACCGGGCTGGTCGCCAGATGCTTGAGTACGGCGGTGTGCGCCACCAGGTCGGCCCCGCTGACCAGCACCGGCCCGGTGGCGGTGGCCACCAGGTCGGCCAGCTCGGACAGGTCGGTGGCCACCCGCACCTCGTCCGCCCCGGCCCGCCGCCACTGCCCGGCGAGCCGGTCGACCAGGCGCTCCCCGGCGTCGGTGCTCAGGCCCGCCGCCGGCCCGGCGGCGAGCACGATCGCGAGCGTCACCGCTGCGTCGCGCTGGCGTAGGCGTGCAGCGCCTCGTCGATCGTGCCGTCGACCGTCAGCCGCCCCGCGTCGAGGTAGAGCCCCCGACGACAGAACCGGGTGAGGTCCTTTTCGTTGTGTGACACCAGCACCAGCGTGCGCCCTTCCGCGAGAAGTCGCTCGATGGTCGCATAGCACTTGGCGCGGAACTCCGCGTCCCCGACCGCGGTCACCTCGTCCACCAGCAGCACGGGGTGCGGCAGGTGGGCGATGACCGCGAAACCCAGCCGGACCTTCATCCCCGACGAGTAGTGCCGGACCGAGGTGTCGATGGCCCGTTCCACCTGCTCACCGGCGAACGAGACGATCTCGTCGAAGTGCCGGCGCAGGTACGCGCCCGACAGCCCGTGCAGCCCGCCCACCAGGTAGAGGTTCTCCCGGCCGGTCAGGTCCCCGGAGAAGCCGGCGGAGAGTTCCAGCAGCGGGGCCACCCGGCCATGGACCCGGATCGAGCCCTCGTCGGGGATCAGCACCCCGGCGATCAGCCGCAGCAGGGTGCTCTTGCCGGTGCCGTTACGCCCGACCACGCCGACCGTCTCACCCGGCTCGATCCGGAACGACACGTCCCGCAGCGGCCAGAACCGGCCGGCGTCCGGGTCCCGGGCGCCCCGGTGGATGAGCAGTTCCCGCAGCCGGAGCTGGCGGCGGCGGTTGCGGACGAACCGGATGCCGAGCCCGTCCGCCTCGATCATGGCCGCCATTCACAGTTCCTTGAGCACGGCCGGTTCGAGGCGGCGGAACGACCACCAGCCCAGCGCGAACACCAGCAGGCTGCCCGCCACGGTGACGGTGAGCAGCCGGGCGTCCGGGAACTCGTCCGGATACCAGATCGCGTGGTGCAGCTGGAAGATCCCGACCAGTGGGTTCAGCTCGTACGCGACCTTCAGCCAGCCCGGCATGCCCGAGCCCCGGACCAGGTTCAGCGGATAGATGATCGGGGTGGCGTAGAAGAGCACCCGGATGATCAGCCGCATGAAGCGCTCGATGTCGCGCATCAGCACGTTGCCCGCCGACAGCAGCAGCGCCAGCCCCACCAGCAGGACGAACTGCACCGCCACGGCCAGCGGCAGCGCGAGCAGTGTCCAGCCGAGGTGGATCCGGCCGTGGCCGGCGTAGAGGGCCGCGATGGCGACCAGGATGGGCAGGCCGGCGGCGTACTCGGCGAACCGGCCGGTGACCCGGCCGATCGGAAAGACCTGCCGGGGCAGGTTCATCGTGGTGATCAGCCGGGCCTGACCGGTCAGCGCGTTGGCCGCCTCGGTCAGCGCCGAGCTGGCCCACATCCAGGCGAAGATCCCGGTGATCAGGAAGAGCGGGTACGACCCGGCCGCGTCACCGAGGTGCCGCCGGGTGGCGCCGGAATAGAGCACGCCGAAGACGAACCAGTAGATGAGGCCCATGCCGAGCGGCTCGATGAGCGACCAGAGATAGCCCAGCACGGACTGCTGGTACTTCACCGCGAGATCGCGCCGGACCAGGATGCGCAGCGAGGTGCGGGCGGACCAGAGCGCGGCGACGCCGGACGTCACCGTCCCATCCTCGCCCCGACCGCCCCGGCCCGGCGTACGGACGCGCGGGGTCACCCCTTCGGGTTCAGCACTCGATCACGTTGACGGCGAGGCCGCCCCGCGCCGTCTCCTTGTACTTGATCTTCATGTCGGCCCCGGTCTCCCGCATGGTCTTGATGACCTTGTCCAGCGACACGGCGTGCACCCCGTCGCCGCGCAGCGCCAGCCGGGCCGCGGTGATCGCCTTGATGCTGGCCACCGCGTTCCGCTCGATGCACGGGATCTGCACCAGGCCGCCGACCGGGTCGCAGGTGAGCCCCAGGTTGTGCTCCATGCCGATCTCGGCCGCGTTCTCCACCTGCTCGGGCGTGCCGCCCAGCGCCTCGGCCAGCCCGGCGGCCGCCATCGAGCAGGCCGAGCCGACCTCGCCCTGGCAGCCGACCTCGGCACCGGAGATCGAGGCGTTCTCCTTGAACAGCACCCCGATGGCGCCCGCGGCCAGCAGGAACCGGACCACGCCCTCGTCGGAGGCGCCCGGCACGAACCGGGTGTAGTAGTGCAACACGGCGGGGATGATCCCGGCGGCGCCGTTGGTCGGCGCGGTGACCACCCGCCCGCCGGCCGCGTTCTCCTCGTTGACCGCGAGCGCGAAGAGGGTGACCCAGTCCATGGCGTGCAGCGGGTCGGTGGCGTCGGCCTCCGCCTCCAGGCTGCGGCGCAGCTCGGCGGCCCGGCGGCGCACCTTCAGCCCGCCCGGCAGCACGCCGTCACGGGCGCAGCCGTTCTCGACGCACTCCCGCATCACCCGCCAGATCTCCAGCAGCCCGGCCCGGACGTCCGCCTCGCTGCGCCAGGACAGCTCGTTGGCGAGCATCACCTCGCTGATCGACAGGCCGGTGTCGGTGGTGACCTTGAGCAGCTCCGCCCCGGTGAGGAACGGGTGGCGGACGCGCGTGCTGTCCGGCTTGATCCGGTCCGCCCCGGCGGCCGCCTCGTCGACCACGAACCCGCCGCCGACGGAGTAGTAGGTCCGCGCCCGGACCTGCTCCCCGGCCGCGTCGAAGGCCGCGAACGTCATCCCGTTCGGGTGGTACGGCAGGGAGCGGCGGCGGTGCAGCACCAGGTCCCGGTCCGGGTCGAAGTCGATCTCCTGGCTGCCGAGCAGGCTGAGCCGCCGCTGCGCGCGGATCCGCTCCACCCGCGGCCCGACCGAGTCGGTGTCGACCGTTTCCGGGGACTCCCCCTCCAGCCCGAGCAGCACCGCGCGGTCGCTGCCGTGGCCGTGGCCCGTGGCGCCCAGCGAGCCGAACAGCTCGGCCTGCACCCGCGTGACATCGGCGAGCTGGCCGTCGGCCTTGAGCCCCGCCACGAACGTCCGCGCGGCGCGCATCGGCCCCACGGTGTGGGAGCTGGACGGCCCGATGCCGACGCTGAAGAGGTCGAAAACACTGATCATCGCTGCACTTCCTCGCCGTCGTCCCCGTTTTGCGGGTCCGGCCCGGTGTGTGCCGCTCCCCGGTGCGGGAGGCGGCGGGCGGCACCCGGGGTGTGGGCGCCCGACCGGCGAGCCTACCCGCCCAGGTCACCCCCTGCCCGCGAGCCGGCACACTCCCGCACGCTCCCCACCCTCCGCGCCACCCGTCTACCCACCGTCACCGCCCCCGCCCCGGGCCGGAGCGGGGCGAGCGTCGGCGGGGGGCCGCCGGGGTAAGCACCTACGGGTGCCCGGGTCGCCGATCCTCCTCGGGGCCGAGGGCGCGGCGCGCAGCCGTTCCTACCGTGGAACCCAGCGCGGCGGATCGCCGCAGAAGTGGGAGTACGACGATGAGTCGCAAACTGGTCCGGACCCGCCAGGGGCGCATGCTCGCCGGCGTCTGCGCCGGCCTGGCCCAGCGGTTCGGCATGTCGGCCGGCATGGTCCGGCTGCTGTTCCTGCTGTCGCTGCTGCTGCCCGGCACCCAGGTGATCGTCTACCTGATCCTCTGGATCCTCATGCCGAACGAGGACCGCTACCTCGCCACCGGCCGCCACTGACCCTCGCCGCCCGCCCCGGGAGCACCGGGGCGGGCGCCGGCGGCGTCAGGACGCCGTGTAGGTGACCGTCACCTTCTGGTAGCCGAGGGAGCGCAGCAACCCCTCCAGCATCTTGCGGGTGTTCTCCTCGGCCCGGGCGGTGAGCCCGCTGTCCCGGGCCGCCGCGGTGATCCGGTCCTCGGCGAGCTGGTAGACCTGCTGCTGCCGGTTGGGGTCGCCGCCGACCAGGTCGTTCAGCCGGTTGATCAGGCCGCGCTGCTCGGCGAAGACGTAGCTCTTGTCCATGTCCAGGTCGGTCTCGCCGAGCTGCGGCGCGGGCAGCTTGATCTCGACGGACTTGCCGTCGTCGGAGACCACCACCGCCCCGTCGGCGATCTTGGCGAAGTCGACGTACGCCTCGATGCGGCCCGCCCCGACGAAGAGCGTGCGCTCGTTGAGCAGGAAGTCCGGCACGTTGCGCCGGTCCTTCTGCACGTCGACCACCACCTGGAAGTTGCCCTCGGCCGCCACGTAGCGGCTCAGGTCGCGGATCGACTTGAGCAGCGGCGGCTGGCTGCGGTCGGTCTGCTCCTTGGCGAACGGGTTGCGGAAGTCCGGGAGCAGGCCGGTCGCCTGCACGCCGAGCAGCACCACCACGGCCAGCGCGGCCGCGCCGAGCACCCAGAGCAGGCCGCGAGCCGGGGCGCCGGGCGACCCCGGGCCACCACGGCCGGGCTCGGGTGGGACGTCCGACCGGGCCCGGAGAGACTCGCCGGTCGGGTATTCCGGGAACTCCCTGGTGGGCTGGTTGATGTCACCGTCGCGGGCCATCGCCCCTCACCGTCCTCGTCAGACACATCGACTGAGAATGACGGTACGGCCACCGTGCGACACTCGCTCGTCGAGCGACCCGATCGGGTGAATCCGCAGGTCAGGCGAAGGCGGAGAGCCCGGTCAGCCGCTGCCCGATGACCAGCTGGTGGATCTCCGAGGTGCCCTCGTAGGTCAGCACGCTCTCCAGGTTGTTGGCGTGCCGCATCACCGGGTACTCACCCGAGACGCCGTTCGCCCCCAGGATGGTCCGGCACTCCCGGGCGATGGCGATGGCTTCCCGGACGTTGTTCAGCTTGCCCACGCTGACCTGGTCCGGGCGCAGCTTCCCGGCGTCGGCGAGCCGGCCCAGGTGCAGCGCCAGCAACAGCCCCTTGTTCCACTCGACCGCCATGTCGGCGAGCTTGGCCTGGGTGAGCTGGAAGCCGGCCAGCGGCCGGCCGAACTGGGTCCGGGTGGTCGCGTAGGACAGCGCCGTCTCCAGGCAGTCCCGGGCCGCGCCGAGCGCGCCCCAGACGATGCCGTGCCGGGCCTCGGTGAGGCAGCTCAGCGGCGCCTTGAGCCCGATCGCCTCGGGCAGCCGGGCGTCCGCCGGCAGCCGCACGTCGTCGAGGGCGATCTCCCCGGTCAGCGACGCGCGCAGCGACATCTTGTGGCGGATCTCCCGCGCCGTCACCCCCGGCGTGTCCATGGGTACGGCGAAGCCGCGCACGCCCTCGTCGGTTCGCGCCCAGATCACCCCGACGTCGGCGATCGGCGCGTTGGTGATCCACAGCTTGCTGCCGCTGAGGATCCAGTCGTCGCCGTCGCGGCGGGCACGGGTGGCCATCGAGGCCGGGTCGGAGCCGTGGTCCGGCTCGGTCAGCCCGAAGCAGCCGATCGCCTCGCCGGCCGCCATGGCGGGCAGCCAGCGCTGCTTCTGCTCCTCGCTGCCGTAGCGCCAGATGGCGTACATGGCCAGCGAACCCTGCACCGAGACCAGCGAGCGGATGCCGGAGTCGCCGGCCTCCAGCTCCAGGCAGGCCAGCCCGTACGCGACGGCCGACGCCCCGGCGCAGCCGTAGCCGGTCAGGTGCATGCCGAGCAGGCCGAGCTTGCCGAACTCGCGGGCCAGCTCGCGGGCCGGGACGTGGCCGTCCTCGTACCAGCCGGCGACGTGCGGGCGTACCCGGTCGTCGACCAGCTGGCGCACGACGGCGCGGATCTGCCGCTCCTCCTCGCCCAGCGACGCGTCGATGTCCAGCAGGTCGAGAGGGGTCATGGCGTCACCTTAACGAAGACTCAGGGGCGCGTCACTCGGCCTGACCGCTGAGCACCAGCACCCGGGCGTGGATCTGGTTGCGCTGCTGGAGCGCCGCGCGCAGCGCCCGGTGCAGGCCGTCCTCCAGGTAGAGGCCGCCGTTCCACTGCACCACGTGCGGGAAGAGGTCGCCGTAGAAGGTGGAGTCCTCGGCGAGGAGCTTGTCCAGCGCCAGCTCCCGCTTGGTGGTGATGAGCTGGTCCAGCCGCAGCGGGCGCGGCGGGATCTCGGCCCACTGCTTGAGCGTGAGGTTGTGCTCCGGGTAGGGACGCCCGTCCCGGACCGCCCTGAAGATCACGGCACGCTCCCCTCCCCCCGGCCGGCCTGAAGATGTCGGTGCCAGCCTAGCCGCACCCGCCACACCGCGTTTTACTCCCTCATGTCGGTTTCGCTACCGCCGATACCCAGGCCGGACGCGCTGAACCAGCCTCAATTCCAGCGACCTCGCCGGACCACCTCGTCCACCGGCCGGCGGCCGCGGCGCAGCGACGGCGACCGGTGGTCGGGTGCCCGGTAACCTACCGTGATCGCGCCGATCGGGTGGTACTCCGCCGGCACGCCGAACGCCTCCCGGTACGCCCCGAGCCGCTGCGGCGGGATGCCGAAGAAGCACGCGCCCAGCCCCTCGTCCACGGCGGTGAGCAGCATCAGCAGGGCGGCGAAGCCGGTGTCGACGTACCAGTAGGGCACCGGCCAGCGGTCCTCGGAACGGTCCGCCCAGCCCTTGTCCGGCTCGGCGTAGCGGTCGAGGTAGGCGGAGCGGTTGGCGTGCGGCACCACGATGAGCGGGGCCTTGCGCATCCCGGCCAGCCAGCGTTCCCGGCCGCCGCCGCCCGGGCTGGCCGCCGCCCAGAACCGGTCCCGGTCCGCCGGCTCCTCCAGCACCAGGAAGCCCCAGCCCTGGGCGAACCCGGCCGACGGTGCCCGGACGGCGTGGTCCAGCAGCCGGTCCACCACCTCGGGCGGGACCGGGCGGTCCTGGTCGTAGTTGCGGACCATCCGGCGCCGCCGGACGACCTCGGCGAACTCCATGCTCAGGCCCCGGGCCGGATGCCCCAGGCGCCCCGCCAGGTCTGCCCGGGGGCCAGCGTGATCAGGTCCTTGCCGGAGCGGAACGCGTCCGCCGGGCAGGTCATCGGCTCGACCGCCACCGAACGCCGGTGCCGCTCCCCGGTGAGGGTGTCCCCGGTGAAGACCTGCCACCAGCCGAACTCGCCGTCCGCCCAGATGTGCACCGCGGCCGAGCCGTCCGGGGCGGCCAGGGTCACCGACGAGCCGCCGTCGGCGTCCCGGGCCACGTCGCCGAAGGCCAGGTCGAGCACCGCGTCGCCGATCGGGCGGGGGGCCGTGTAGTCGTACTCGGTGCCGGCCACCTCGGTCGCGGCCACCGGCAGCAGCCGGCTGTCCAGCAGCACCCGGGTGCGCCCCGGCACCCGCAGCGACAGCTCCTCCACGCCGACCTTGGGCAGTTGCAGGTAGGGGTGCACGGAGAAGCCGAACGGCGCCGGCTCGCCGGACAGGTTGGTCACCTCGTGCTCGGCGCGCAGGCCGCCCGCCCCGACGCTCCACCGGCTCCGCAGCCGCAGCGCCCACGGGTAGCCGGGGCTGGGCGGCAGCTCGTAGCCGAGCGTCACGCTCTCCGGCGACTGCTCGACGAGTTCCCACCGCACCCAGTTGACCAGGCCGTGGATGGCGTTGTGCCGGGCCGGCTCGGTCAGGTCGAGCTGCAACGACCGGTCGCCGAAGGTGTAGGCGCCGTCCCGGATCCGGTTCGGCCAGGGGGCCAGCACGTGACCGGCCGAACCGGGGCAGAGCTCGTCCGCCTCGTACCCGTCGAGGTAGTCGATCCCGTCGTGCCGGTAGGTCCGCAGGCCCCCGCCGACCTCGACCACGACGGCCTCGTGGCCGTCGGCAGCAATGGTCCACTGTGTCCCGGACGGGGACGGGCGCGCGTCGGTCTCCATGCCGGCGACCTTAGCCCGTCGTTCCCACCCGACGCGGGGCCAGCCCGGCGGCGTCCCAGCGTGCGGCCGGTTCCGGGCCCGGGGGCCGCGGTTCGCCGCCCCGGGCCACCGGTCAGTTCCGACCGCCGGCCCCGGCGGCGGTCCGCCCCGGGCCCACCCTCAGTTCCGGTCACCGGACTGGGCGGCGGCGCGGTAGCGGAGCAGCGCCGGGAAGACCGCGACCAGCGCGACCGCGAGGACGGCGGAGGCCAGGCCACCGGCGACCATGGCGGCCCCGGTGCCGAACCCCGCGGCCATCGCGCCCGCGCGCAGGTCGCCGAGGCGGGGGCCACCGGCGACCACCACCGTGTTGACGCCCTGGAGCCGGCCGCGCATCCGGTCCGGCGCGTAGACCAGCAGCATCGACTGCCGCAGGGTCGCGCTGACCAGGTCGGCGGCGCCGGCCAGGCCGAGCAGCGCCACCACCAGCCAGAGCTGGCGGGCCAGCCCGGCCGCGGCGATCGCCACGCCCCAGCCGACCACGGCTACCACCAGCGCGAGCCCCTGCCGACGCACCCGGCCGATCCAGCCGGAGGTGAGGCCGCCCAGCATCGCGCCGATGGCGATGGCGCTGTAGAGCCAGCCGACCGCGGCCCCGCCGCCGAACCGCGCGTGCGCCAGTTCGGGGAAGAGCGCCCGGGGCATGGCCAGGATCATGGCGATCAGGTCGATGGCGAAGGAGAGCAGCAGCACCGGCGTGGTGGCCAGGTAGCGGAGCCCGTCGACGATGCTGGCCAGCCCCGCCTTGCGCGGCGTCCCGTCGCTGTCCGGGTCCGGCTCGGGCGGCATCGCGGGCAGCCGCAGGGTGGCCCAGAGCGACACGGTGAAGAGCAGCGCGTCCACCCCGTACGCGACGGGCAGCCCGACGTCGGTGCGCCAGGTGGCGAAGATCAGGCCGGCGGCCAGCGGCCCGAAGACCGAGGTCGCCGTGAACGTGGTGAAGTTCAGCGTGCTGGCCGCCGGCACGAGGTCGGTCGGCACCAGGCGGGGCAGGATCGCGCTGCGGGTCGGCGAGGTGACCGCGAACGCGATCGACTGCACCGCGACCAGGGCGAGCAGCAGCATCGGGCTGCCCACCCGCAGCAGCGACTGGAGCAGCAGCGCCAGGGTCGACGCCCAGAGCAGGCCGCCGCCGGCCAGCAGCACCCGCCGCCGGTCCCGGGCGTCGGCGACCGCACCGCCCCAGAGCCCGAAGACGAGCAGCGGCAGGAAGCCGGCGATGCCGAGCAGGCCGACCCAGAACGAGCCGCCGGTCAGGTCGAACATCTCCACCGGCACCGCCACGGCGGTGAACTGGAAACCGAACATGGCCACCGCGTTGCCGAGCCACACCCGGCGGTACGCGGGCACGCCCAGCGGGCGCAGGTCGATCGCCCAGCGGCGCGCTCCGCGCGGCCGGGCCTCCTTGATCCCCGTCACGGTGCCAGCCGCTCGGTGACCCAGGTCCCGCCCTCGGTACGCCGGAACCGCAGCCGGTCGTGCAGCCGGCTGGCCCGGCCCTGCCAGAACTCCACCGTCTCCGGGCGCACCCGGAACCCGCCCCAGTGCGGCGGCGCGGGGATCTCGTCCACGTCGGCGAAGCGCTCGGCCGCCGCCCGGTACGCGGCGTCCAGCGCCGCCCGGTCCGGAACCACCGCCGACTGGGTGCTGGCCCAGGCGCCGAGCTGGGAGCCGCGCGGCCGGGCGGCGAAGTACGCCTCCGTCTCGGCCCGGTCGACCCGCGTCACCCGCCCGGTGACCGTCACCTGCCGGTGCATCGGGAACCAGGGGAAGACCAGGCTGGCCCACGGGTTGGCGGTCGCCTCGCCGCTCTTGCGGGAGCCGTAGTTGGTGTAGAAGACGAAGCCGTCCGGGTCGTAGCCCTTGAGCAGCACGGTGCGGCCGCTCGGCCGCCCCTGCGCGTCGGCGGTCCCGACCACCATGGCGTTCGGCTCGGGCAGCGGATGAGCCACCGCGTCGGCGAACCAGCGGGCGAACTGGGTGTGCCAGTCCGGCGCGAGATCCGATTCGGAAAGGCCCAGGTCGGCGGCGTACTCGTTACGCATACCGGCCGGGGCAGGTGTGTCGCCCGTCACTCTCGTCGTCCCTCTCCCGGGGATGCCGGCGTCCCCCGACGCTGGCCAGGCCCCACCACCCAGTCTTCTCCAGCCGGTGAGCTTGTCCACCGGCGGGGATGTCATGTGGCGCACAGTCGTCGCGGGTCGCGCATCCGGTTACCGAGCAGGCAAGATGTTCCGAACACACCCCTGAGGGTCGCCTAAGCCGTGGGCCCGATGAGCCCGCGCGGCCACCATCACCGCCGGAAGCCAGGAGACGACATGGCCGACTTCAAACCGGGCCTGGAGGGCGTCGTAGCCTTCGAGACCGAGATCGCCGAACCGGACCGCGAGGGTGGTGCGCTGCGCTATCGCGGCGTGGACATCGAGGATCTGATCGGTCAGGTCTCGTTCGGCAACGTCTGGGCGCTGCTGGTCGACGGGCGCTTCGGCCCGGGCCTGCCGCCGGCGGAGCCGTTCCCGGTGCCGGTGCACTCCGGCGACATCCGCGTCGACGTGCAGTCCGCGGTCGCCATGCTCGCCCCGTACTGGGGGCTCAGCCAGCTCCTCGACATCTCCGACGAGCAGGCCCGCGAGGACCTGGCCCGGGTGTCGGTCACCGCCCTCTCCTTCGTCGCCCAGTCCGCCCGCGGCCTCGGCCTGCCGGCCGTGCCGCAGAAGGAGATCGACAAGGCGGAGACCATCGTCGAGCGGTTCATGAAGCGCTGGCGGGGTGAGCCGGACCCGCGGCACGTCAAGGCCGTCGACGCCTACTTCATCTCGGCCGCCGAGCACGGCCTGAACGCCTCCACCTTCACCACCCGGATCGTCGCCTCCACCGGCGCCGACGCCGCGGCCTGCATCTCCTCCGGCATCGGCGCGCTGTCCGGCCCGCTGCACGGCGGCGCGCCGTCCCGGGTGCTCAGCATGCTGGAGGCCGTCGAGCGCAGCGGCGACGCCGAGGGCTACGTCAAGGGCGTCCTCGACCGGGGCGAGCGGCTCATGGGCTTCGGCCACCGGGTCTACCGGGCCGAGGACCCGCGCGCCCGCGTGCTCCGCCGCACCGCCAAGGAGCTGGGCGCGCCGCGCTTCGAGATCGCCGAGGCGCTGGAGAAGGCCGCCCTGGCCGAGCTCCAGGCCCGCCGCCCGGACCGGGTGCTCGCCACCAACGTCGAGTTCTGGTCGGCCGTGGTGCTGGACTTCGCCGAGGTGCCGGCGCACATGTTCACCTCGATGTTCACCTGTGCCCGGATGGGCGGTTGGTCCGCGCACATCCTGGAGCAGAAGAAGCTCCAGCGGCTGGTCCGCCCGTCGGCCCGCTACGTCGGCCCGGGCAGCCGGAAGCCGCAGGAGGTCGAGGGCTGGGACGCCATCCCGCACGGCGTCTGATCCTCCCCGCGTACCCCGTCCAGGGCCCGGTCCGTCGCGGACCGGGCCCTGGCGCGTTGTGGCGCATCCCTCAGCCCCGGGAGTGGGACCAGCCGTCGGAGCGGGTGGCCCGGGTGCGAGGATGAAGGCCGGCAGTGCCGCCGGACCGGGCTCGGACCCGGCTCCGCCGCGCGCCCGCGCGTGGCCGCCGTCGCTCCGCGCCCGCTGAAAGGGCCCGCCCTCGCCCATGCGGAAGGATCGAGACAACCGTGGCTGACGCACCGACCATCCGGATTCCCGACGACATCAGGCCCGCCGACGGACGCTTCGGCTGCGGGCCGTCCAAGGTCCGTCCGGCGGCGGTCTCCGCGCTCGCCGGGGTCGCCACCAGCTACCTGGGCACCTCGCACCGGCAGAAGACGGTCCGCGACCAGGTGGCCCGGCTGCGCCAGGGCATCGCCGAGTTCTTCTCCCTCCCCGAGGGCTACGAGGTGGTGCTCGGCAACGGCGGCACCACCGCCTTCTGGGAGGTCGCCACCTTCGGCCTGGTCCGCGACCGGGCCCAGTTCGCCAGCTTCGGCGAGTTCGGCGCCAAGTTCGCCAAGTCGGTCAAGGACGCGCCGTTCCTGGGCGAGCCGACCGTGCGCAAGTCCGAGGCGGGCAGCGCGCCGACCCTGGTCGCCGAGGCGGGCGTGGACGTCTACGCCACCCCGCACAACGAGACCTCCACCGGCGTGGCGGTGCCGATCAGCCGGGTGCCGGGCGCCGACGAGGGCTCGCTGCTGCTGGTCGACGCCACCTCCGGCGCCGGCGGCCTGGAGGTCAACGTCGGCGAGACCGACGTCTACTACTTCGCGCCGCAGAAGTGCTTCGGCTCCGACGGCGGCCTCTGGCTGGCCCTCATGTCGCCGGCCGCGCTCGCCCGGGCCACCGAGATCAAGGAGTCGGGCCGCTACATCCCGGCCTTCCTCGACCTGGTCACCGCGATCGACAACTCCCGGCTGGAGCAGACCTACAACACGCCCGCCCTGGCCACCATCTTCCTGGCCGCCGAGCAGACCGACTGGATGAACTCGCAGGGTGGGCTGGCCTGGGCGGCCAAGCGCACCGCCGAGAGCGCCGGCATCGTCTACGGCTGGGCGGAGCGCTCGTCGTTCGCCACCCCGTTCGTGACCGACCCGGCGCTGCGCTCCAACGTGGTCGCCACCATCGACTTCGCCGACGGGGTGGACGCCACCGCGATCGCCAAGGCGCTGCGCGCCAACGGCATCGTGGACACCGAGCCCTACCGGAAGCTGGGCCGCAACCAGCTCCGCGTCGCGCTCTTCCCGGCGGTCGAGCCGGCCGACGTGGAGGCGCTCACCGCGTCCATCGACTACGTGGTCGAGCGACTCTGACCATCTGGTGACGGTGGGTGGTCGTCGGGGCTCCCGCGACCACCCACCGTGATCATCACCGCAGCTCAGTCGCGACATGCCGTGTGTCGCATCCCCCACCTTCGGGTAGATGAGCGTACGGTGGTCCGAGGACGCCCGGGTGGCCGGCTCGTGGCGTGACGGCCAGCGAAGCGGGACGGAGGCAAGCCCATGCGCCCAGTACGCTTCGTCGCCCTCTCGGAGGACGGCCAGGCTCTGGTGCTCGCCGACGAGGTCGGGCGCCTGCTCGCCCTGCCCATCGACGAGCGCATCGCGTCGGCCCTGCACGCCGAGCCGGGCGCGACGCCCCTCGCGGTCGTGCCGTCCGCCGCCGACCCCACGCCGTCGCTCTCCCCGCGGGACATCCAGGCCCGGATCCGTTCCGGCGAGTCCGCCGAGGACGTCGCCCGGATCGCCGGCGTGCCGGTCGACCGGGTGCTGCGCTACGCCGGCCCGGTGCTCCAGGAGCGGGCCATGCTCGCCCAGCACGCCCGGCGCACCCGGCTCAAGGGCGCCGAGAAGCCGACCCCGCTGGCCGAGGTCGTCAACGGCCGGCTGGCCCAGCACGGGATCGACACCGAGAAGATCTCCTGGGATGCCTACCGGCGCGACGACGGCACCTGGCGGATCATCGCCACCTGGCCGTCCGGCAAGGCCACCGCGCAGGCGGTCTGGGATCTCGACAAGCTCCGGCAGAACGTCACCCCGCACGACGACATGGCGCAGTACCTGTGCGCCGAGCGGCCCACGCCGATCCTCGGCCAGGAGCCGGCGCCGGAGCGGGGCGGCCACGCGCTGCCCGGCCCGTCGCGCGGCGAGCCGAGCCGGGGCGGGCACGGCCTGCCGTCGCCCGCCGAGCACGCCCGTCCGGGGCGGGACCCGATCCGCGCCGGCCGCGACGCGCTGCTCGCCTCGCTGGACCGACCGCTCGGCGGCACCTCCGGCCGCGGTCTGGACACCCGGTCCCCGGCCGCGCTGGCCGGGTCCGACGCACCCCGCCAGCGGGCGGTCACCGGGGGCGCGGCCGCGCTGCTCGGCGGCGGCCAGGGCTCCGCGTTCGACGACGACTCGGACGCGCCGAAGGAGATCCCGGCCGTGCCGTCGCTGGCCGTGCTCCGGCCGCGGCGCACCGGCACCGGGTCGGCGACCGGCGGCAGCGGCACCGAGTCCACCGAGGCCGGTGGCAAGCCCCGCAAGCGGCTGCCGAGCTGGGACGACGTCCTCTTCGGCAGCGGCCCGGCGGCCCGCGAGTCCTCCTGACCTTTCGGGAGTTGTCGTAAGGCACTCTAAGTGCCCGCGTGCCAGGGTGGACCCATGGAGTACACGAACCTGGGACGCACCGGTCTGTCGGTGAGCCGGCTCTGCCTCGGCACCATGAACTTCGGTCCGCAGACGACCGAGCCGGACAGCTTCGCCATCATGGACCGGGCACTGGAACACGGGATCAACTTCTTCGACACCGCGAACGTCTACGGCTGGAAGCTCGGTGAGGGCGTCACCGAGCAGATCATCGGCCGCTGGCTCGCCCAGGGCGGCGGGCGCCGGGACAAGGTCGTCCTGGCCACCAAGGTCTACGGCAAGATGGGCGAGTGGCCCAACGAGCAGGGCCTGAGCGCCCGGCACATCATCCGGGCCTGCGAGGACTCGCTGCGCCGGCTGCAGACCGACACCATCGACCTCTACCAGATGCACCACATCTCGCGGACCACGCCGTGGGAGGAGATCTGGCAGGCCATGGAGACCCTGGTCGCCCAGGGCAAGGTCCTCTACGTCGGTTCGTCCAACTTCGCCGGCTGGCACATCGCGCAGGCGCAGGCCGCGGCGGGCCGCCGCAACTTCCTGGGCCTCGTCTCCGAGCAGTGCATCTACAACCTCATGACCCGGCACGTCGAGCTTGAGGTGGTCCCGGCCGCGCAGCACTACGGGCTGGGCATCATCCCCTGGTCGCCGCTGCACGGCGGGCTGCTCTCCGGGGTCATCCGGAAAATGGCCGAGGGCGGCGCGGCCCGCGGTGCCTCCGGCCGGTCGGCCGACGCGCTCGCCGAGCACCGGTCCACCATCGAGGCGTACGAGAAGCTCTGCGCCGACCTCGGCCACGACCCGGCCGACGTGGCGCTGGCCTGGCTCCTCTCCCGCCCGGGCGTGACGGCCCCGATCGTCGGCCCACGCACCATGGACCAGCTCGACCGCAACCTGGGCGCCCTGTCCGTGAACCTCGACGAGCAGACGCTGGAGAAGCTGGACGAGCTGTTCCCCCCGATCGGCAACGGCGGCCCGGGTCCGGAGGCCTGGGCCTGGTGACCCGCTGACCGGGTTGGCCGGGCTGTTCCGGTCAACCCGGTCGGTTCGTCACACGGGCCAGGCGGCGAGGCGGTCGTAGGTGGGGTGGGGGCCCGGGTGGCTGCGGACCAGGACCAGTTCGTTCGCGCTCCACTCCGGGCCCAGGTAGTCGTGCAGGGTTTCGCGGTCGGCCAGCACGTCGGCGCGGTCGATCCGGTCGCCGGGGCGGGCGATGGTCAGGTGGGCCCGGAACGGCTTCTCGTCGTGCGGCAGCCGGGCCCGGCGCAGGCCGGACCGGATCAGTCGGGCAAGCACGGCGAGCGCGTCGACCTCGCCGCATACGTCCACCCAGAGCACGGTGAACCGGCCGCGCCCGAAGCTGCCCCCGCCGCCGAGCCGCAGCCTCGGTGAGCTGGCCCGGGCGTCGCGGAACGTCTGCGCGGCGAGGCCGAGCGCGCTCTCCACGTCGACAAGCCGGTCGTCGGGCACGTCGCCGAGGAACGCCAGGGTGAGGTGGGCGTTGGCGGGGTCGGCCAGCCGGACGTTGGTGCCGGCCGCGGAGGCGGCGCCCGTGCGCAGCCGGGCCACCTGGGCGCCCAGGTCGTCGACCACCGGTTTCGGCGGGTAGACCGCGACGAAGAGCCGCACCGGTCAGCGGTGCCGCTGGTGGTGGCCGGGGCGGGCGGCGGGCAGGGTCAGCCCGGCGGCATGCAGGAGGCCCTCGACGCGGACCCGTTCGATCTCCCGGTCGACGCCGTCGAGTTCGGTCAGGTGCTCGGCGATGCCCAGCGCCCCGCAGGCGGCCCGCAGCCGCTCGTCGTACGCGTCGATGACCGCGCCGTGCCAGACCACCGAGCGGTCGCTGGCGGCGAGCCGGTGGCCGCCGAGGCGGCGCAGGTCGGTGGCGAGCTGTTCCAGCGGGCGGCGACCCGTCCGGTCGAGCTCGGTGAGGTCGATGTCCCGGGTGAGCGACTCGGCCTCGATGGCCCGGTCCAGCCGGGCGATGGTGCGGCGTTCCCGGCGCTGCTCGCGCCACTCGGCCCACCCGCAGGCCACCCGGTCGAGGATCTCGTCGGCGCAGAAGACCAGCGCGAACAGGGCCGGCAGGCAGCAGACAGCGAGGATCGCGAGCATCAACAGAAGTCCCCGCCCCACTCCCACGTATCGACGCTAAGCCCCGCCGTCCCCGCACGCCACCCGATTGGCGAGATCCGGACGCGAATGAATGAGGAAGGACCGGTTCCCACAAGGGGGAACCGGTCCTTCCGGTGGTCGACGGGTCACTCCGCCCCAGGCGATACCACGTAGAAGCGCGGCATGGGCAGCACCCGCATCCGCAGCCGGGCGCCGGAGCGGCGTAGCTGCCAGGTGAGCGCCAGCAGCGCGGCGGCCAGCGAGATCAGGCCACCGATCCAGATGCTCGCGCCGGCGCCGAAGGTCTCGGCCACCCAGCCGATGATCGGCGCGCCGACCGGGTTGGTGCCGAGGAAGACGAGCACCCAGAGCGCCATGACCCGGCCCCGGAAGGCGGCGTCGACGCCGAGCTGGACCCGCTGGTTGGCGGCCTGGGCGAAGAACACCATGAAGAACCCGGTGGGCAGCAGCAGCGTGACCACCAGCCAGTACGCCGGGGCGAGCCCGACCAGGGTGCCGAAGGTGGCGCAGCCGACCGCCGCGCCGAGCACCAGCCAGACCGAGGGCCGGCTGCGCCGCCCGGTGCCGGCGAGGGCGCCGACCAGCGCGCCGACCGCCAGCGCGGTGCTGAACAGGCCGAACGAGGCGGCGCCGGTGTTGAACACGGTCTTGGCCAGCGCGGCGAGGGTGAGCTGGAAGTTGAACAGGCTCATCCCGATCACCGACATGACGACCATCGGCAGCAGGAGGTCGGGGCGGCGCGCGACGTACCGGAGGCCGTCCACCACCTTGGCCTGGTCACGCTCGCCGGCCGGCGGCAGGTCCTTTCGGTGCAGCTCCGCGGCGCGCATCCGGACCACGTTGACCAGCGGGGCGATCGAGCTGAGCGCGCTGAACATGAAGACCGGGCCGACGTCGAAGGCGGCGATGGCCAGGCCGGCGACGGCGGGGCCGACGATCCGGGCCGAGTTGAAGGTGGCCGCGTTGAGGGAGAGCGCGTTCGGCAGCAGCGGCATGCCGACCAGTTCGGAGACGAACGCCTGCCGGACCGGGGTCTCCACCGCGTTGGCGACGCCGAGCAGGGCGGCGAACGCGAAGACGTGCCAGAGCTGCACCAGACCGGTGATCACCAGGACGCTCATCACCAGCGCCAGCACGGTCCAGAACGCGTTGGCGACGAAGAGCAGCATCCGCTTGTCGTAGCGGTCGGCGAGGCGGCCGGAGAGCAGGGTCAGCAGGAGGACGGGGGTGAACTGCAACGCGGTGACCACGCCGAGCGCGGTCGCGGAGTTGTCGCTGAGCTCGAGGACGAGCCAGTCCTGGGCGATGAACATCATCCAGACGCCGATCAACTTGATCAGCTGTCCGCTGGCGAAGAGTCGGTAGTTACGGACTCGTAGGGACTGGAACATCGTGCTCAGCCTGGCCTGCACTCTAGGTGCGCCTCCTCGCGATCAAGTACGCCTCATCCACAACGGACGAAGCGGACCGCGGGACGCGGGTACCCGTTCAGGCGCGAGCGATGCCCTGGAGGATGTCGGCGGCACGTCGCAGCGTGTCGCGTTCCTCCTCGGTCAGCGCGGCCAACCGGCTGGCCAGCCACTCGTTGCGGGCCCGCTCGAACTGGTCGAGCACGGCCCGTCCCCCCTCGGTTGCCGCCAGGATGACCTGCCGTCCGTCGGTCGGATGGGGGGTGCGCTGCACGAGGCCGCGCTCCTCCAGCTTCGCGACGATCTTCGTCATCGTGGGCGGCTGCACCCGCTCGACATCGGCCAGCTCCCGGGGTGTCAGGGCGCCCGCCAGCTTGAGGCTGGTGAGCGCCGAGAGCTGGGTGACCGTGAGGTCGCCGACCGGGCGGGCCTGTCGGACCCGCCGGTTGAGCCGGGTGATCGCATCACGCAGCTGAGGGGCCAGCTGCGCCGGTGGCACGCGTTTCGCCGTCACCGTCCGCTCCGTCACAGTAGTTAGCTTAACTAATGAGCCTGGCTAACGACATGCGATATGACCAGGCTCACCGGAGGTTTGCCCTGCTCGCGGCCGGGGCATCCGATTTGGACGCCCCGGCCGCCGAGCGTTCAGAGCACCACGGACTCGATCGGCCCGCGCAGGAAGTAGAGGACGAACAGCGCGGCCACCCCGTACAGCAGGGGGTGGACCTCGCGGACCTTGCCCTTGGCCAGCTTCAGCAGGACAAAGGTGATCACGCCCGCGCCGATGCCGTTCGAGATCGAATAGGTGAAGGGCATCAGCACGATGGTGAGGAACGCCGGGATGGCGATCTCGTAGTCGGTCCAGTCGATGGTGCGGACCGCCGTCATCATCAGGAAGCCCACCACCACGAGGGCCGTGGACGCGGCCTCGAAGGGCACCACCACCGCCAGCGGCGCCAGGAACATGGCCAGCAGGAACAGGCCGCCGGTGACCAGGTTGGCCACCCCGGTCCGGGCGCCCTCCGCGACCCCGGCCGCGCTTTCGATGTACGACGTGTTGCTCGACACCGAGGCCGCGCCACCCGCGGCCGCGGCGATCGAGTCGACCAGCAGGATCTCCCGGGCCCGCGGCGGGGTGCCCCGCTCGTCGAGCATGTCGCCCTCCTGGCCGATGGCGACCATCGTGCCCATGGTGTCGAAGAAGTCCGTGATGAGCAGGGTGAACACGAACATCAACGGGACCAGCCAGCCGACCCGGGCCCACGAGTCCAGCACGTTGAAGTTGCCGAGCAGGGAGAGGTCGGGGACGTCCACCACCTTCTCCGGCAGTTCGGGCACGTTCAGCGCCCAGCCCTTGGGGTTGGGCTTGCCGTTGACGAAGGACGGCCCGATGTTGCCGACCGCCTCCACGATGATCGCCAGCACGGTGGAGACCAGGATGCCGATCAGGATCGCGCCGCGGATCCGGCGTACCACCAGCACCAGCGTGAGCAGCAGGCCCACCACGAAGACCAGCAGGGGCCAGCTGACGATCTTGCCGCTGATGCCCAGCCCGACCGGCACGGTCGTGTTCGCGACGTCCGGCACCCGCCGGACGAAGCCGGCGTCGACCAGGCCGATGATGGTCAGGAAGAGGCCGATGCCCACACCGATCGCCGTCTTGAGCTGGGTCGGCACCGAGCGGAACACCGCGGTACGCAGCCCGGTGAGCACGAGGATGCCGATGAGCACACCCTCGATCACCACGAGCCCCATGGCGTCCGCCCAGGTCATCTGCGGCGCGATCTCGAACGCGACCAGCGCGTTCACGCCCAGCCCGGCGGCCAGCGCGATCGGGAACCGGGCCACCACGCCCATCAGGATGGTCATCACGCCGGCGACCAGCGCGGTGGCCGCCGCCAGCGCCGGGATGGCGAGCTTGCGCCCGTCGCCGTCGACCGCGCTGCCCAGGATCAGCGGGTTCAGCACCACGATGTACGCCATCGTGAAGAACGTGGCCAGACCGCCCCGGACCTCCCGGCCCGGCGTCGACCGGCGGGCGGAGATCTCGAAGAAGCGGTCGAAGGCGTTGCGCGGGTGCGCGGGATCGGGTGGGGTGCCGTGGTCCGGCGGCGGCGCTATGGCCATCGGGTCCTCACATATTGATCGACCGGTTGTCGCGCGCATCGTCCCAGATCACTCACGGGCAGGGAAGAACGATCGCGTACGCTGGGCGCGTGCCCCAGGAGCAACAACCGCGGCCCGAGCCGCTCGACCCGCCGATGGTGCCGTTCGCCGTCGCCGGGCTGATCGTCTGGGCGGTGGCCGGGCTGGTGCTGCTGCTCTTCTTCCGCGACTGGCTCACCGAGCACGGGCACGAGAACTGGCTCTGGACGTGCCTCGCCGGTTTCCTGTGGGGCTTTCCCGGGCTGGCCGTGATGATGCGGCACGACGCCAACCGGCGCCGCCGCCGGTTGGCCACCGCCCGTCAGAGCTGACCGGTCAGGGCTGACCCGTCAGGGGTGGCCGTACGGCTCCGCCGGCTCGGCCGCCTCCACCGAGCCCGGGGCCCGGCTCACCGACACCGCTTCCACCGCGCTGTCGTCGTAGACCGTGGGCAGCTCGTCCACCGGGCTCTCGGCCGCCTCGATCAGCGTCTCCGAGTGGGCGCCGCAGCCGTGGTCGGCGCTGACCACCCGGCCGTCGTCGGGGGCGTAGAAGTTGCCGCAGGCGCCGAAGGACTGCCGCAGGGCGCCGGCGAGCGGCAGGTAGAAGCCGCAGGTGCCGCAGCGGGCGGCGGCCGGCGCGGCCACCGAGATCGCGGCGTCGGGCCCGTGGTCGCCGTCGTACCAGCGCTGGGCGGCCTCAGTGCGCCCCTCCCGGGACAGCACCCGGGCCCGGCCGAGGCCGAGCTCCCAGGCGGTCTCCTCGACGGCCGGGTCGTCGGAGAGCAGGTAGCCGGGGGCCAGCCGCTCGTCGTCCGCCGGGGTGGGGAGCAGGTCACCGGGGCCCAGGTCGCCCGGCTTGAGCCGCTCCTGCCAGGGCAGCCAGCCCGGGGCGAGCAGCGCGTCGCCGCCCGGCAGCAGCACCGTCTCGCAGACGGTGACCGTGCGGCTGCGCGGCACCCGGGTCACCGTGACGGCCCAGCGCCAGCCGCGGTAGCCGGCGAGGCGGCACTCGAAGTAGTGCGTGACGAGCCGGTCGCCCTCGGCGACCGCCTGGAGGTGGTCGCCGACGTCGGAGGGGTCGACCTCGGTGATGGCGGAGCGGGCCACCTCGACGGCGGCGGCGCACACCTGGTCGAGCCGGGGAGCGCGGGCGGAGGCGGGCCTGGTCACCGGACCATTGTTCCCCATGCCGGCGGTGGAGTGACAGGCACTCCCCGGTGTCGTTCTCCCCGGGTGGTGCGGCACGGGTGGAGGAGATGGGCGAGGATGGGACACATGCCGCTGTCCTCCCGCTCCGGCCGGTCCGTCCTCGGGCGGACTTTCGGCACCGGCATCCGCGCCACCCGCCTGCTGCTCCGGGGCTCGCTGCACGGCGGGCGGTGGATGACCCGGCGGGCCGGAACGGCCCGGGCCCGCAGCGCCGGCAACGAGGTCGGCATGGTCCGCCTCTTCGACCTGCACGCCCTCTCCTGCGCCGGGGACACCCTGATCGCCATCGGCCTGGCCGGGACGATCTTCTTCGACGTGCCGCTCGGCGAGGCACGCAACAAGGTCGCGCTCTACCTGCTGGTGACCATGGTCCCGTTCGCCATGCTCGCCCCCGTGGTCGGCCCGCTGCTGGACCACTTCCGGCACGGCCGCCGGTACGCGCTGGCCGCCACCATGCTGGGCCGCGCCTTCCTGGCCTGGTTGATCTCCGACTACATCGGCGGCTTCGGGCTCTACCCGGCCGCGTTCGGGGTGCTCGCCCTCTCCCGGGCGTACGGGGTGGCCCGCTCGGCGGCGGTGCCCCGGCTCCTGCCGGAAGGGCTCGGGCTGTCCCAGGTGGGTGCGCGGGCGAGCGTCTACGGCACGGTGGCCGGTGCGCTGGTCGCCCCGATCGGGCTGGCCGCGTTCTGGTTCGGGGCGCAGTGGCCGCTGCGGGTCGCCTCTCTGATCTTCCTCATCGGCATGGTGATCTCGCTCCGGCTGCCGCCGCGGGCGGACTCGGAGCCGCCGGAGCGGGTGCCGCGTCCGCTGCGGGCGCTGCGCCGCAGGGACGGGGAACGCCCGCTGGGCCGGGGGCGGCCGGCCGGCCGGCTGGTGATCGCCACCCTGATCGGCGCGGCGGCGCTGCGCGGGCTCTACGGCTTCCTGCTGCTCTTCCTGGCCTTCGCGATCAAGGGCGGCGACCTCACCACCGACTTCTTCGGCCGGAACCTGGGCGCCCAGGGCGCGCTGGGCCTGGTCGGCGGCGCGCTGGCGGTGGGCAGCTTCCTGGCCACCGCGATCGGCACCCGGCTGCACATCCACCGCCCGACGGCGATCCAGTCCAGCGGCACGATCATCGTCGCCGGGGTGGCGGTGCTCGCCGCGCTGAAGTTCTCGCTGCCCATGGTGGCGCTGCTCTGCCTCGTCACCTCGCTGTTCAGCGGGATCGCCAAGCTCGCGGTCGACGCGTCGATCCAGGAGCGGATCCCGGAGCGGCTGCGGGCCAGTTCCTTCGCCCACTCGGAAACCGCGCTGATGCTCGCCTTCGTGGCCGGCGGCGGGCTGGGCCTGGTCCCGTTCACCGGCGTGGTCGGGGTGGCGGTCGCCGCCTGCGTGGCCGCGCTGGTGGCCGCCCGCGGGGTGCTGGTGGCCACCCGGCTGCGCGGCGAACACCTCGTCGGGCGCCCGCTCGGCGACGACGAACTGGCCGCCGGGCAGGGCACGGAGTTCGACGATCCCGCCCCCACCTCGCCGGCCCCGCCCCGGGCCGACCCACCGCCGCCGGTCGACGACGACGAGCTGGCGCCGCCCGGGTTCCACATCTACCGCCCCTCCTCCTCGGTCGGCGGGCCGGGTGGGAGCGAGGAGGAGAACCGGCGGGAGCCGCGGGGACCGGTGGCGTGAGCGGGTTGCTGGTGGTGACCGCGGTACCCGCCGAGGCGGACGCGGTCCGGGCGGGCCTCACCGATCCCACGGTCACCGTCGTACCGGTCGGGGTCGGACCCGCCGTCGCCGGCGCGGCCACCGCGCGGCTGCTGGCGCTCGCCGAGGCGGCCGGACGCCCGTACCGGGCGGTGGTCAGCGCGGGCATCGCGGGCGGCTTCGTCGGCCGGGCGCCGGTCGGCGGCACCGTGCTGGCCGACCGCAGCGTCGCCGCCGACCTGGGCGCCGAGTCGCCCACCGGCTTCATCCCCGTGGAGGACCTGGGCATGCCGGCCGAGCTGCTGGGCGGCGGCAGCGTCGTACCCGCCGACCCGGGCCTGCTGGGCGCCCTGCGGACCGCCCTACCGGCGGCCACCGTCGGCACGGTGCTCACGATCAGCACGGTGACCGGCACCGCCGCGAGCACGGCGGCCCTCGCCGACCGGCACCCCGACGCCGTGGCCGAGGCCATGGAGGGGTACGGCGTCGCCGTCGCCGCCACCCAGGCCGGCCTGCCCTTCGCCGAGCTGCGGACGGTGTCCAACCCGATCGGCCCCCGCGACCGCGGGTCGTGGCGGATGCGCGAGGCGTTCGCCGCGCTCACCGCGGCGGCCGCCGCCCTCCGCTGAGGTCACTCGCCGGGGACGACGAGCCCTGACTCGTACGCGTAGACGACGGCCTGGACCCGGTCGCGCCGGTCGAGCTTGGTGAGGATCCGGCTCACATGGGTCTTGACGGTCTGCTCGGCGATGACGAGGTCGGCCGCGATCTCCTGGTTGGACAGGCCGCGCGCCATGAGCACGAGCACCTCGACCTCGCGCGGGGTCAGCGTGTCGAGGGCGGCCGGCCGGTGGCGGGCGCCGGGCGACTGCCGGGCGAACTGGGCGATCAGCCGCCGGGTGACGGACGGGGCGAGCAGGGCGTCGCCGGCCGCCACCACCCGCACCGCCTGCACCAGCTCGCTGGCCGGGGCGTCCTTGAGCAGGAAGCCGGAGGCGCCGGCGCGCAGCGCCTCGTAGACGTAGTCGTCGAGGTCGAAGGTGGTGAGCATGAGCACCCTGGGCCGGTGCGCCGGCGGCGGGGCGTCGAGCAGCAGTCGGGTGGCGGCGAGCCCGTCCAGCCTGGGCATCCGCACGTCCATGAGGACGACGTCGGGCCGGAGCCGGCGGGCCAGCGTGACGGCCTCCAGCCCGTCGGCGGCGCCGCCGACCACGGTGAGGTCCGGCTGGGCGGCCAGCAGCGCGCCGAACCCCTCGCGCACCATCGCCTGATCGTCGACGATCAGCACGCTTGTGGTCACGACACGTCCTCGGGCTCGTCGGCGCACGGGAAGGTGGCCACGACGGCGAAGCCACCCGCGCCGTCGAGGCCGGCCGACAGGGTGCCACCCAGGAGGGTGACCCGCTCACGCATGCCGGCCAGGCCGTGCCCGCCGGTCCGCGGCTGCGGCGGTACGTCCGGCGCGGCGTTGACGACGCTGACCCGCAGCAGGTCGGTGTCGCGGCGCACGGCCACGGCCACCGGGGCGCGGCCGGCGTGCCGGGCGGCGTTGGACAGCGACTCCTGCACGACGCGGTACGCGCACAGGCCGACGGTGGCCGGCACCCCGGCGGTGCCGGTGCTGTCCAGGGTGACCGGCACACCGGCCCGGCGCGCGCCCTCGACCAGGGCGGGCAGGTCGTCCAGGGTGGGCTGCGGCGCGCGCTCCGGCGGGTCGGCGCCGCGCAGCGTGCCCAGCAGCCGTCGCATGTCGGCGAGGGCCTCCCGAGCGCCGGCGCTGATCGAGGCGAACTCGGCGCGCACCGGCTCGGGCACCTCCGGGTGCCGGTACGGCGCGGTCTCGGCCTGCACGGCGATGAGGGACATGTGGTGGGCGACCACGTCGTGCAACTCCCGGGCGATGCGGGCGCGCTCTTCGAGGGCGGCGCGGCGGGCGTACTCGGCGCGGGTCAGCTCGGCCTGCCGGTGCAGCGCGCGGCGGGCCCCGGCGCGGCCGGCGAGCGCGTCGAGCAGGACCGCGTACGCGGCCAGCGCGAGGCTGCCGCCGATGCTGTCCGGGCCGGGGATCCACAGCCACAGCACGGCCACCATCAGCGCCCACATCGTCCACAGTGCCGGCCGGCCGTACCGCAGCGCGGCCACCGTGAACGCCAGCACGAACACCGGGATCTGCGGCGGGTCCCAGGCCCAACTGCCCCAGGGATCCCCGGGGGCGAGCGGGGTGAGCAGGGCGGCCAGCCAGCCGACCCGCCAGGCCAGCAGCGGGTACCGGATGAGCAGCGCGAGCGGCGCCACCTCGGCCAGGCCGACCAGGGTGGCCCAGCCGTCCGCGCCGGGATGGGCCCGGGCGGCGAGCGCGGCGCACAACGGGAACCCGACGACGGTGGCGGTGGTGAGCAGCACGACCACCGCCCGGCGTACCGGGGCGGGCCGCCCCGCCAGCCAGGACGGCGCCGGGTCGGTCGCCGTCACGACGGTCCGCACCCCGCGCCACCCGTGCCGGGCGATCCGACGGCCGATGGTCTGCATCACGGGCGAGCCTATAGAGCGCGGGCCGGCCGGCGCGTGGCGCTGACGGGGGATCTCGCGGCCGGCGCCGTCATACCCGAGAGCCACCCGAGGTTGGCTCCGCGCGGCGATGCGCCGGGACCACTCCGCTCCGTAGCGTCCCCGCTGACCAGGACGTCGAGAGTCGAAGGAGCCAGCCATGACGATGACCCAGGTACGCGGAGACTGGCCCGGCCACGCCCGTGGCGTGCTCCTCGACGCCGTGTACTGCGGCGGGCTGGCGGTGGTGAGCGTGGCCGGGCTGGGCCTGGTCCTGGCCGGCCGGCCCGCGGCGGCGGCCCGGCTGTCCGGCCGTTGGCAGCGGCTGCGCGGGGAACGGGCCACCCAGCCGGTCCGGGCCCTGCCGGTGGCCGGCAACGCGCTCATGGGGCTGGTGCTGGGGGTGCTGGCCGTCATCCCGCTCGGGATCGAGGCGCTGTTCGTGGCCCGGGGCGTGCTGTACGGCGTGGTGGACGGCGGCCCGTACGACACCTCGTGGGGTGGTCCCACCCGGGGCGGCGCCTGGTTGGCGCACTTCCTCGTGGGGGTGCCGTTCGCGCTCGCCGGGCTGGTGGCGCTGGCCGGCCTCGCCCGGCTGCACCGGCGCTGGACGGCTCACCTGGCCGGTGAGCGCGGCGGCGCGTGGGTGGTGCCGGTGGCGCTGCTGGCGTGCGCGGCCGCGGCGGTGCTCTTCGTCGCCTGGCTGCACCAGATCTGAGCCGCAGGCGGCCGGTTCCCCGTCACACCCAACGGGCCGGGGTGGCGGGCACCGGATCGGACGGGGTTACCGTGGGGGCGTGGCGCTCTCCCTGGCGATCTCGCCCTGCCCCAACGACACCTTCGTCTTCGACGCCCTGGTGCACGGCCGGGTGCCCGGCGTGCCGCCGGTCGAGGTGACCTACGCCGACGTGGACGTGACCAACACGGCCGCCGAGCGCGGGGCGTTCGACCTCGTGAAGGTGAGCTACGCGGCGCTGCCGTGGCTGCTCGACGACTACCACCTGCTGCCCTGCGGGGGCGCGCTGGGCCGGGGTTGCGGGCCGCTGGTGCTCACCCGGGGCGACCGGACCGACCTCTCCGGCGCGACGGTGGCGGTGCCGGGCGAGCGGACCACGGCGTATCTGCTGTTCCGGCTCTGGGCGGCCGACCAGGCGCCGGCGCGCATCGAGGTGGTGCCGTTCCACGAGATCATGCCGGGGGTGGCGGCCGGGCGGTACGACGCCGGGCTGGTGATCCACGAGGCGCGCTTCACCTACCCGCGGCACGGCTTGACCGCCCTGGTCGACCTGGGCGAGTGGTGGGAGGGCGACACCGGGCTGCCGATCCCGCTCGGCGCGATCCTGGCCCGCAAGGGCGCGGTCGACCCGGTCGAGGCGGCCGCCTGGATCCGCGAGTCGGTCCGGCAGGCGTGGGCCGACCCGGAGGCCAGCCGGGAGTACGTCCTCGCGCACGCGCAGGAGATGGAGCCCGACGTGGTGGACCGGCACATCGGCCTCTACGTCAACGAATTCACCGCCGACCTGGGAGAGGCCGGCTTCGCCGCCGTGGAGGCGCTGCTGGGCCGGGCCGCCGACGCCGGGCTCGTCCCTCAGACCTCCAGCTCGCGCGCCACGGCGTGGACCAGCTGAGCGATCTTCTGCGCGGTCTTCCGGTCCGGGAAGCGGCCCCGGCGCAGGTCCGGCTGGACCTTCGCCTCCAGCACCTTGATCATGTCTTCGACCAGGCCGTGCAGCTCCTCGGCCGGCCGGCGGCGCAGCTCCGCCACCGACGGCGGCGCCTCCAGCAGCTTGACCCCCATGGCCTGGGCGCCCCGCCGGCTGTCCACCACGCTGAAATCGACCCGCTGGCCGCCCTTCAGGTCGGCGACACCCGCCGGTAGCGCGCCCTTGGGCAGGAACACGTCGCCACCCTCGTCACTGGTGACGAACCCGTATCCCTTGGCCGCGTCATACCACTTCACTCGACCCGTCGGCACCTGAAAACCCCTGCTTCGCTCGGAACCTCTACCCCTCCAAGGCTAGCCCGATGATCCGGTCCAGCGCCGCCGGGAATCCGGTGAGATCATCCAGCACCAGGTGCGCTCCGGCGGCGCTCAGCTCGTCCCTCGTGCAGGGGCCGGTCGCCACTCCCACGCCCGGGATTCCCGCAGCTTGTGCGGCGACCATGTCGGCCACGTGATCGCCCACGTAGAGGGTGCCGCCGTGCTCCCGCAGCGCGGTCGCCTTCTCCTCCGCGAACAGGTCGCCGGCCAGCTCGTCGACGGCCAGGCCGAGGTGGTCCAGGTGAAGCTTCGCCAGCCGGCCCAACTTCGAGGTCACCACCATGACGCGGCCGCCGCGGGCGTGCACCGCCTCGATCGCGGCCTCGGCGCCGGGCATCGGCACGGTCGGGGTGATCGCGTACGCCGGGTAGAGCTCCCGGTACGCGGTGACCGCCTCCTCGACCTGCTCGGGCGGGAACCAGTGCGCGATCTCGGTGCGCAGCGGCGGCCCGAGACGGGAGACCGCCAGCTCGGCGTCGACGGGCACGCCGGTCTGCGCGGTCAGCGCCCGGAAGGCGGCCGCGATGCCGGGGCGCGAGTCGACCAGGGTCATGTCGAGGTCGAATCCGACCATCAGTGGGGGCATGCCGAGAACGTACCCGTCCGACGGGCGGGACAGCCCCCGGCCGGGCTAGCGTGGAACGACGATGACCACCTCACTCGCCGACCACCTGCGGACCCTCCCCGACGAGTCCCTGGCCGCACTCCTCCAGCTGCGGCCGGACCTCGTCGTGCCCGTGCCGGCTGACGTCTCCGCCCTCGCCATCCGCGCCCAGTCGCGCGTCTCCGTGGCCCGGGCGCTCGACGGGCTGGACCAGTTCACCCTCCTGATCCTGGACGCCGCCCGGCTCACCCGGGACCCGGAGGGCGGCGGCACCACCACCGAGTCCATCCTGGCCATGGCCACCGCCGGCCCGCACCCGCCCGCCCCGACCACCGTCCGCGGCGCGGTGAACAAGCTCCGCGCGCTCTTCCTGCTGTACGGGCCGGAGCACGACCTGCACGTGGTGGGCGGCGTCGACGAGGTGTCCCCGTACCCGGCGGGGCTGGGCCGGCCGGCCGCGGAGCTGGACCCGCGCGCGGCGGCCGTCTGCGCGGACCCGGCGAAGCTGCGGCGGACGCTGCTGGCCGCGCCGCCCTCGGCCCGGGCGATCCTGGACCGGCTCGCCGCCGGCCCGCCGGTCGGCACCGTGCCCCCGGGCGCGCTGGACGCCCCCGCCACCGGCGAGGAGGACGTCCTCCCGCCGGACCTGGTCAACGGCGGCGCGGCCACCGGCTCCCCGATCCGCTGGCTGGTCGAGCACCGGCTGCTGGTCCGGATGTCGGCCGTCAAGGGCGGCGGCACCGTCGAGCTGCCCCGCGAGGTGGCGCTGCTGCTGCGCCGGGACAGCGGCCCGCTCGGCCCGCTGCGCACCAGCCCGCCGCTGGTGTCGAGCCCGCCACGCGAGGCCAAGGCCGTCGACTCGGCCGGCGCCGGGCAGACCATGGAGGTGGTCCGGCACACCGAGGCGCTGCTGGAGGCCCTTGCCGCCGAGCCCGCCCCGGTGCTGCGCTCCGGCGGCGTGGGCGTCCGCGACCTGCGCCGGCTCGCCCGCGGCCTCGGGCTGGACGACCCGACGACCGCGCTGATCTTCGAGGTGGCGTACGCGGCCGGGCTGCTCGGCGAGCTGGACCTGACCGGCACGGTCACCGCCCGCTACGGGGGCGACCAGCAGATCCTGCCCACCGGCGGGTACGAGGTGTGGCGGGCCGCCTCGCTGGCCCAGCGCTGGGAGCAGCTGGCCCGCGCCTGGCTCACCATGACCCGCCAGGTGGGCCTGGTCGGCCAACGCGACGACCGGGACCGGCCCATCTCGGTGCTCTCCGCCGAGGCGGAACGGGCCGGCGCGCCGGCCGCCCGCCGCTCGGTGCTCGCCGTGCTGGCCGACCTGGCACCGGCGACCGCCCCCACCCCGGACGAGGTGCTGGAGCTGCTGGACTGGCGGGCGCCCCGCCGGGCCCGGGGCCGGGAGGCCGCGCACCGCGAGGTGCTGGCCGAGGCCGCCCAGCTCGGGGTGACCGGGCTCGGCGCGCTGACCTCGTACGGGCGGCTGCTGCTGGCCGAGCTGACCGACGCCGACGAGCGGGGCGACGACCCGCTCGGGCTGTACTCCGACGCCGAGTCGGGCGAGCCGTCCACCGCCGTCCGCGCGCTGGACGCACTGCTGCCCGCCCCCGTCGACCACTTCCTCGTGCAGGCCGACCTGACCGTCGTGGTGCCCGGCCCGCCCGACCCGGCGCTCGCCGGCGAACTGGACGTGGTGGCCGAGCACGAGTCGGCCGGCGGGGCGAGCGTGCACCGGGTCACCACGGCCAGCGTGCGGCGGGCCCTGGACGCCGGCTATTCCGCCGACGACCTGCACGCGCTGTTCCGCCGCCGGTCGCGTACGCCCGTGCCGCAGGGCCTCACCTACCTGGTGGACGACGTGGCGCGCAAGCACGGCGGGCTGCGGGTCGGCTCGGCCGGCGGCTACGTGCGCAGCGACGATGAGGCCCTGCTCACCGAGGTGCAGGCCGACAAGCGGCTGGAGGCGCTGGCCTTCCGGCGGCTGGCCCCGACGGTGCTGATCACCCCGTACCAGGTGAACCGGATGCTGACGGCGCTGCGCGACGCCGGGTACGCGCCGGTGCCCGAGGACGCCGGCGGCGCGGCGGTGCTCGCCCGGCCGAAGACCCGGCGGGCACCGGCCCGGGTGCCGGTGACCAGCCGCAGCCTCGACCCGCTCGCGGCGCCGCGGCTGCCGATGCCCCGACTGCTCGGCGTGGTCGAGCAGATCCGCCGCGGCGAGGCGGCGGCCCGGGCGGCCCGGCGGGCCCCCGCGGTGGTCCGCGGCGGAACGGCGCAGACCGGCCCGGCACCCGCGCACACCCACAGCGACGCGCTCGCCGTGCTCCAGCAGGCGGTACGCGACAAGGCGCTGGTCTGGGTCGGCTACGTCGACGCACACGGGGCGACCGCGTCCCGGCTGGTCCGGCCGGTCTCGATCGGGGCCGGCTACCTGCGCGCCGAGGACGAGCGCACCGAGATGCTGCACACCTTCGCGCTGCACCGCATCACCGCGGCGGTGCTGGAGGACTGAGGCGACGACGGCTCCAGCCCGGCGCGGCCTGGAGCCGTCGTCAGTCGCCGTTGCGGCGCAGGGTGCCGATCACCGACACGGCGAGCAGCAGCCCGAACGCGGCCCCGGCCGACTCGCCGACCGAGTCGACGAAGCCCTGCCGCTGCACCAGCAGCCCGAAGAGGAACCAGCCGAAGATGGCGGTGGCGGCGGTTGCGTAGCCGACCATGACCGCTGTCGAGACCTCCTGCTGGCGCGCCCGGTCGTTCTCGGGAAGCACGTCGTGATCGACGGTCATCTCCAGTCCCTCCCGCCCCGTGGTGGACCCGGTCTCCAGCGTGGCACCGGAAGGGGTCACCCGGACAGGGGATAAAACCCTGATCCGGGCGGGCGGGTCACGCCCTGTCGGGTATCAGGTGCCGGGACGGTGGCCGAAGACGACCACCCGGGTGCCGACCGAGCCCAGCTCCCAGAGGCGTACGGCGTCGCGGTGCAGCAGGTTCACGCAGCCGTGCGAGCCGATCCAGGGGTTGTGCAGGTAGGTCGTGGTCTCGTGGAAGCCGATCCCGCCGTTGAACCGCTGCCAGTAGGGCAGCCACACCTCGTACGGGTTGGACCACTCCCGCAGGTTCTTCCCACCCACCGAGTAGGTGCCGGTCGGGGTGGCGTAGCCGGCCATGCCGGTGCGGGTCACCGTCGGGCCCATGACCACCTTGCCGCCGCGCATCGCGAAGACGGTCTGCCGGGTCAGGTCGACGCAGAAGGTGAGGCCGGAGCCGGCGCGGCAGCGCCCGGTGTCGGTGTCGGCCAGCCGCTTCGCCACGTCGTACGTGGTGGCGCCGGCGCGACCGGCGGCCGGGCTGATCCCGTACCGGATCTGGAACTTCTTGATCGCCGTGCAGTCGGCGGCCGACTGCTTGCCGTCCACGGTCAGCGTCCCGAAGCCGCCCAGCCGGGTCAGGTACGTCTCCACGGCCTTCTGGTGCTCCCCCTGCGGGCACCCGGCGGACTTCGACGGCTTGGGCGAAGCCGGCTTCGGCGTGGTGCTGCGGGAGGGTTTCGGCGTGGCCGTCCGGCTCGGCGTCGCCGACGGGGACGTGGTCGGCTGCTCCGGCGTGGGCGTCGCGCTCGCCCCCGATGGCTGTTCCGTCATGCCGACGGGGGCCGGGGCGGCCGCCCCGGATCCGTCGCCCTGCGGATCGAGCGCGCACGCACCGACGCCGACCAGCACGACCGCTGCCAGGCTGACGGCCCGGACGGCGAACCGGACACGCTTCATGGGCCCTCCCCCTGGACAGTTGTCCTGCTTGCTAGACGTACGGGAGGAGTGTGACGTTGCCTGTCCAGCGAGACTTTTTCCGGACACCCTCGGGCGTGCAACACTGGATGGTCCGCCTTCGGCAGGTCAGCCGCCGTGCGGGCGAGAATTTCCGGCTCTTGGAGAGGACGCTGGCGTGAGCGGTGGACCACTGATCGTGCAGTCGGACAAGACCCTGCTGCTGGAGATCGACCACCCCGACGCCCAGGCGTGCCGGATGGCGATCGCGCCCTTCGCCGAGCTGGAGCGCTCCCCCGAGCACGTGCACACCTACCGGCTCACCCCGCTGGGGCTGTGGAACGCCCGGGCCGCCGGCCACGACGCCGAGGGCGTGGTGGACACGCTGATCAAGTACTCCCGCTACCCGGTGCCGCACGCGCTGCTGGTCGACGTGGCCGAGACCATGGACAGGTACGGCCGGCTCCAGCTCGCCAACGACCCGGCGCACGGCCTGGTGCTCCGCGCGCTGGACCGGGTGGTGCTCATCGAGGTCGCCAAGAGCAAGAAGCTCGCCGGGATGCTCGGCCCGAAGCTCGACGACGACACCATCCAGGTGCACCCCTCCGAGCGCGGCCGGCTCAAGCAGGCGCTGCTCAAGCTCGGCTGGCCCGCCGAGGACCTGGCCGGCTACGTGGACGGCGAGGCGCACCCCATCGAGCTGGCCGAGTCCGGCAAGGACGGCGGCAAGCCGTGGACGCTGCGGTCGTACCAGCGGGAGGCCGTCGAGGCGTTCTGGGCCGGCGGCTCCGGTGTGGTGGTGCTCCCCTGCGGCGCCGGCAAGACGCTGGTCGGCGCGGCGGCCATGGCCGAGGCCAAGGCGACCACGCTCATCCTGGTCACCAACACGGTCGCCGGCCGGCAGTGGAAGCGCGAGCTGATCGCCCGCACCTCGCTCACCGAGGAGGAGATCGGCGAGTACTCGGGCGAGCGCAAGGAGATCCGCCCGGTCACCATCGCCACGTACCAGGTGCTCACCTCGCGGCGCGGCGGCGCGTTCACCCACCTCGACCTGTTCGGCGCCCGCGACTGGGGCCTGGTCGTCTACGACGAGGTGCACCTGCTGCCCGCGCCGATCTTCCGCTTCACCGCGGACCTCCAGGCCCGCCGCCGGCTCGGCCTCACGGCGACCCTGGTACGCGAGGACGGCCGCGAGGGCGACGTGTTCAGCCTGATCGGCCCGAAGCGGTACGACGCGCCGTGGAAGGACATCGAGTCGCAGGGCTGGATCGCGCCGGCCGAGTGCACCGAGGTACGGGTGACCCTGACCGACGCGGAGCGGCTGGCGTACGCGACGGCGGAGGCCGAGGAGCGGTACCGGATGGCGGCTACCGCCCGGACGAAGTTGCCGGTGGTGCGGGCGCTCGTGGATCGGCACCCGGACGAGCAGGTGCTGGTCATTGGCGGGTACATCGACCAGTTGCACCAGCTTGGGGAGTACCTGGACGCGCCGATCGTGCAGGGGTCGACGACCAACAAGGAGCGGGAGCGGCTGTTCGACGCGTTCCGGTCGGGGGAGGTCCGGACGTTGGTGATCTCCAAGGTCGGGAACTTCTCGATCGACCTGCCTGAAGCCGCCGTGGCGATTCAGGTGTCGGGGACCTTCGGGTCTCGGCAGGAGGAGGCGCAGCGGCTGGGGCGGGTGCTCCGGCCGAAGGCCGATGGGCGGCAGGCGCACTTCTACACCGTCGTCTCGCGGGACACGATCGACACGGAGTACGCGGCTCACCGACAGCGGTTCCTGGCCGAGCAGGGGTACGCGTACACGATTGTGGACGCCGATGACGTACTCGGCCCGAAACTGCCGACGATCGACTAGCCGACTCACGTCTTACGAGTCGTGGCCGGGCGCTGGTCCATCTGGTCCCCTTATTCGACCCGATGCCCCGGTCCGTTATTGTCCCGCTGCTCTTCGCCGGTTTGGCTGCTCGGCGAGCCCCCGTAGGATTCCCGGTGACGTGAGCCGGAAGACCGCGCGCCTGTCGGATCAAACGGTGTGCACCAGCCGGAAACGCTGTGCCAGCACCAGGGTGTTGTCGTCGACCCTGAAGTCTCGGTCGCCAAGCTGCCCGCGCACTTCCTCGCTCTGCCAGAACGCCTCGTGCCGGGCCCGCCACTGCACAACAGACTCATCTCCCTCGCCCTCGTCGAGGGCTGTTGCAGATCAACATCGGCGAGCCGGACTACACGCACCTCGTTCAGCTCGATCACCGCGACGCGCCGGCCCTCAAGTCCACCACCGCCGACCGCTGGCCGACCTGAGGCAGCGGCTCATTCGCGCACTGATATCCGAGCACAATGCTGAAGGCCGAGGACTTCGCACCAGACAGGATGGCCGCCACCAGATTGTCTCGCAGCGGCCCGGGAACGCGGCTCCGTCAGAGGAAGATCATCGATCCACGCGGGAAGGGTAAGCGAACCAGCGACCCGCCACTGACTGATATCTCGCCTAAAGCGAGATGCAGCGTGTCCGTCCTTGTACAGGTGCGCCTCGCGCCGAAAAGTGTCTGAATGCTGTCAGAAGCGACCTAGCTCCATGTCCGCCGGCGGCACCAACCGCCGGGACCAAGCCACCGCCCCGGCACGTGTTGACGAAGCAGCAGCGCAAGGGCCTGCTACGGACTCGGTGGGACCGGGTCATCAGCCCTCAGCCGCTCCCCACAATGAATAGCAGTCAAGGGCGATATCAAGCATACTGTCCCATAAAAAGGTGATTAGCGGTTGTTGTTACATGAGGGTTGCCAGATCTTTCACCCTCATGCTAATTGTTAGCTAGCAACTACTGTCCGATCAAAAGACGAGGATGTGTTGCTCGTGCCGAGAACTCGTCGACTCCGGAGCGACTTCAATCTGGGAGCCGGGCAGGCGGAGGCCGACCCTCTTCTCAGTGAAGCTTTCTACGAATCAGGCGATTACTGCGCCATTCGCTCGCGTCGGGATCCTCGTTGCTTTGTTGTTGCACGAACGGGTGCGGGAAAATCAGCAGCGCTCACCCGCTTGGAGGAGGAGTTTCCAGGCAAGGTAATCAGAATTGCCCCACAGGACTTGTCGCTCCCCTACATCACTGATATGCAGGCCGTGAAATACCTGGATCAGCTTGACGTTCGGCTCGATCTCTTCTTTGAAGCGCTCTGGAAACATGTTTTGCTCGTCGAGATCATTCGACACAGGTATAACGTTGATTCGCCTGTGGCCAAGCAGAACTTCCTCCGGTCGCTTATGGAGAAGATAAGCCGTGACCCCGGGAAGCGCGAAGCGCTGAAATACCTCGAAGAATTCGAGGGCAAATTCTGGTGCGAAACCGATCAGCGGGTCCGAGAAATCGTGGAGAAGTTTGAGAGAAGCGTCGAGCGAGATGCGGGCGCAAAACTTGCCATAGCCGGGCAGGGTGGAAATGTCAGCGGCAAAGGCCGGGTCGGAACCTCAAGCGAATCTCGGACCGAGGAAGCTGAGCGCTATCAGCGGATTGTCAACGAGACGCAGCTTGCTCGACTAAACAAGATGATATCCGTCCTGAATGAGGATATTATCGATAGTCCTCAGAATGCTGTCTATGTGATCATAGATGACCTGGATACCCAGTGGGTCGACGAGCGGCTTTCCAACGATCTAGTGCGATGCCTATTCAGTGCAGTTCTAAGCCTGAAGCGGGTTCAGAACCTAAAGGTTCTAGTGGCACTCCGAACCAACATTTTCGAAACAATCGACTTCGGACAGCGTGGGGCCCAAGGGGAGAAGTTCCGTTCCCTCGTGCTGAACATGAAGTGGACACGTGCAGACTTGCGAGAACTTCTGGACGAGAGAGCGCGAGCGGCAGGGCGTGAGGCTGGTCTTGAAATCGACTCAATGGCGGACGTTATCCCGCATGGCAACTCGCGCCGCGGTGACCCCATGGATCACATTCTCGATCGCACACTCCTGAGGCCACGAGATGCCATTTCCTACCTAAACGAGTGTTTCAGCTCGGCCATCGGCGGTGGGAATCGACTGACGTGGGAGGACATTAGCGGTTCAGAACGGGCCTACTCAACAGATCGGCTGTTGGCGCTCCGCGATGAGTGGGGCCCGTCGTATCCCGGAGTCATCGACGCCTTCGAGGTCTTTCGTGGATGTTCTTACCCTATGACCCGAACCGATTTCCAGAGCCGTCTCGACGAAGTAATGCTGCTGCCCGCAAAGAGAAACTTCGCGGGCGTCGAGTGGGTTGAATCGCTCTCTCGAAACATGTGGAACTCGGGCGATGGAAAACTGGACTGGATGAAGGTCTACAAACCCCTCACTGCCCTCTTCTTCAAGTTCGGCTTCATGGGGTGCCGCGAGGGCAGAAGCCCAGAGGTCGTCTACTCACATGATGATCCCGATCATGTAGACCATCACGTGAGGCTCGGCCCCGACTGCGAATTCTTTATCCATCCAGCTTTTCATTGCGCCCTGGATGTGCAACTCGCCGAGTCAGAGTGGCGGCGCCTATCAAGCCACCGTCACTAAAGTGAAAGTGAAAGTCACCCACGACCCAACACTTCAGCCCGCCATTCTGTGGTACACCAGCTTAGGGCAACAAGGCTGGGCCGGTCTGACAAACGGGACGAGCATGCTCTGCCGCCTAGGCAAACGTCGTCGCAAATGGGCGTCGTTGGTCGCTTACGGTCGGCCCCTGAGGCCGTGCGACGGCCCAGATCCGCGCCGCCACTCCCCCACGGACTACGACTGACCGCGGCTAGTCAACAGCTGGGTGGTTCGCAGCTACGTATACGCCCTTACCCTAGTGACCTTCGATCAGCCCTTCGGCCTGAAGGATCAGGAGAGCGGATCGGACCGGCTCGGCGGAGACGCCGTAATGCGCAGACATCTCGCGCAGGGATGGCAGCTTCGACCCCGGGCCGTACTCGCCCGAGCTGATCTTGTCACGGATGTCCTGAGCAATGCGCTGACGGTCTGGGATTCGGGGCATGGCAACTCCTGGTAGGCCCCAAGATCCTCCCACGCCGCCACCTCGGCAGCCAACACTTCGCGTGCTTAGCATGTTCGGCTCTTGTTCTTTGCATGCTTTGCATTGTAGGTTGGACCTCGGAAGCCCGGCACTGGAACGCCTGGTAGGCAGCCGGCCCTCCCGGTTGGGCATCCACCGTCGCTGGCACGGCCAACTTCGCTCGTCGGCTGTGCCAGCACCCCAACGCTGAACGCAAGGCGTCCCTGCTGCGTGCCCCGACCAGGCCGCAGGGCAGGGCGGCCTCCGCCGACCGCAACCGGCGGAGGCCGCCCCACCACACTTCGACGCGACCCGACGAAGGGCGGTCCCCCGTGCGCAACCTGATCCGTCGGCTGGCAGGCCGACGCGAAGAGGAACAACCAACCGCACAAACCAACAGAAGACAGCCCCTCCGCCCCTGGCAGATCCGCGAGCGCTGCTTCAACGTCCGCCGGCGCGGCCTGGACCCCGTCGAGATCCGCACCTTCCTGCACCAGGTGGCCGACGAACTCACCGTCGCGCAGACCGCCCTAAGAGCAGTGCAGGAAGAGAATGTCCGCATCAAGAACGCCCTGCGCACCTGGCAGAGCGCCCAATCGGCGAACCGCCTCTACCGATGACCGACCGCTGGGTGATCCACCTGCCCGTCACCGCCCCCGATCTGCACCGCGCCCGGATCTTCGCCCGCACCGCCGCCCGCCTGCTGGCCCAGCTCAGCGCCCGTGTCGAGCCCGGCGGCGTGACCGTGTCGGCCGAGGACCAGCAGTGCGTACGTCATTGGGTCTTCTGCGACCGCCCACTGCCCGGCGGCGGCCGCTGCGCCCTGCCAATCGACCACACCTCGCCCTGCGCACGCCGCGCACCCTGGCTCACCCGCCGCTGAGCACGACCGATGCCGGGGCCAGTGGTGGCGGAATGGCGGCTGTCCCAGCGGGTACGCGGACTCGAGGCAGGGCGGGTAGACGCCATGCCGCGGAAGCGCCATCTCCGATCTGACGCACGAGAGAAGAGAGGCACGCGATGAAGGACAGAATTCTCACGCCGATCAAAAGGGCGACAAAGAGCATCCAGGTGCGCCGTAAACGGGGAGATTCCCTGATCACCAGGGCGAAGGCCACCCGGCCCGGCCGGCTCTTCCAGTAAGCCCGACACACCGGATCGCCCGGACGATCGACCCGTCCGGTGAAGACAAGCACTGCCAGCGCGCTCGGCCTCCACGATGGCCGAGCGCGTCGGGTTTACCGCAGGCTACGAACGCCGGCGCAGGTAGCGTGCCCGCCGGCCAAAGTCCTGGAATCCGAGCCGCCGGTACAGCTCAGCGGCCGGGTTGTCGTCGTTGACGCAGAGCCACGCCTCCCGCGCCCCGTCGGCCGCCAGACCCCGCAGCGCACGAGCCACCAGATAGGCCCCGACCCGCCGCCCCCGCCAGCCCGGAACGACGCCCACCTGGTCGATCCAGTTGTCGATGACGTTGACGAAGCCGACGGTGGCACCGTCGGGACCGCGGGCGATGAGCGACAGGTCCGGCCGGTACTCGTCGTCCTCCCCCAGCTCACCCAGCCACTCCTCTGCCGCGGGCGCGGCGAAACCGGGCCGGTCGGCGAACGACGCCCGGTAGGTCTCGAACAGCTCGGCATCGAGTGTCACCGGCTCTGTGGTCACGCCGTCGGGACGTGCGACATCGGGGAGCGCCGTGAGGTCGTGCCGCTGCACCCACTCCATGAACGTCCGCTCGAAGCCGCGCGCCGTGAACAGCGCGTCCGCACCCGGGCTCCACGACTCGGTGGTCACCAGCAGGTCGGCGTCACCCGCCTGCTCGCCGGCCCAGCTCAGCAGCCGCCCGCCGAGACCCCGCCCCCGCCAGTCCGGATGCACCAGGCCGGTGCTGGTGGCCGGCTGCCCGCCCAGGCCGACCCCCACGGCCGCGACCAGGCCGCCGTCGTGCCAGGCGCCGAGGGTACGCGTCTGGAGCAGCCGCGCCCGCAACAGCGGGGTACGGGCGAACAGCGGCAACCCGCCGTCAACGGCTAGGTACGCCTCGGCCAGCCGGGTCAGCTCTCCGAGGTGCTCCTCGCCGAACTCTTTCCAGATGAGCCCGTCCACTCCCCACCCCCGGTAACAATCGCCGCCTACACAAGCCGGCAGCCCGCTGGGCAGTAGGCCCCGCGCCCGGGACCGGTGTCAACCGGATTCGCTGTCGTACTCACCTGGCAGCATCAGCACATGGCGACCTCGAAGCAGCCGGTGACCGTGCCGACCGACGCCAGCGTCGACGATTTCCTGGCGGCCGTGCCGGACGACCGCCGACGGGCCGACGCCGAGCGCCTCTGCGCGCTGCTGCGCGAGGTCACCGGCGAGCCCCCGGTCATGTGGGGCCCGAGCATCGTGGGCTTCGGCACCTACCGCTACACCTACGAGAGCGGGCGCACGGGTGACTGGCCGCTGGTCGGCTTCTCGCCGCGCAAGCAGCAACTCGTCGTCTACCTGGTCGGCGGGTTCGAGGAACGCTACCCCTCGGTGATGGCCCGGCTCGGCCCGCACAAGACCGGCAAGGGCTGCCTCTACCTGAAGCGGCTCGACGACGTCGACGAAAGCGCCCTGCGCGAACTGGTCGACCGCACGGTCCGGGTGCACAAGGGCGTCGACCGGGCCAGCCGAGGCTGACCAAGCAGGGTCAGGTCGCGACCTGCAACACCGCGTCGGCGAACTCCTGCGGCGCCTCCTGCGGCAGGTTGTGCCCGACGCCGCCACTCACGGTCCGGTGTTCGTACGGGCCGGAGAAGCGCCCGGCATACACGGACGGTTCGAGGTGGGGTGCGCCGTTGGCGTCACCTTCGAGGGTGATGGTGGGCACCGCGATGCTCGGGTTCGCGGCCAACTTCTCCTCGACCTCGTCGTACTGCGGCTCCCCGGCGGCCAGGCCGAGGCGCCACCGGTAGTTGTGGATCACGACGTCGACGTGGTCGGGGTTGTGCAGCGAGGCCGCGCTCCGGGCGAACGTCGCGTCGTCGAAGGCCCACTTCGGGGCCGTCCGCCAGATCAGCTTGGCGAAGCCGTCGAGGTTCTTCTCGTAGCCGTCCCGGCCGCGGTCGGTCGCGAAGTAGAACTGGTACCACCAGGAGAGTTCGGCCTCCGGCGGGAGCGGCTTGCGCCCCGATTCCTGGCCGGCGATCAGGTAGCCGCTCACCGAGACGAGGCCCTGGCAGCGCTCCGGCCACAGCGCGGCAATGATGTCGGCCGTGCGCGCGCCCCAGTCGAACCCGGCGAGGGTCGCCTTCTGCACCCCGAGGGCGTCCATGAGGGCCACGGTGTCGAGGGCCAGGGCCGCCGGCTGACCGTTTCGCATCGTGTCGGCGGACCGGAACCGTGTCGTGCCGAACCCCCGCAGGTGCGGCACGAGCACCCGGTGGCCGGCCGCCGTCAACCGGGGTACGACCTCGGCGAAGCTGTGGATGTCGTACGGCCAACCGTGCAGCAGGAGCACGACCGGACCGTCCGGGGACCCGGCGTCGACGTATCCGACGGTCAGCACCCCGGCGTCGACCTGCCGCAGGTCGGTGAACAACGTTGACGATCCGCTGGCGTTCATACCGGCCGCTCCTCGTGCTCGCCCCGTAGACGTCTGCACGGTAGAGCCCGCCGACAGCCACGGGCGGCGTTCCCGGAGAAGGCAGCCGGTGGCGGCCACGGGATGGCTAGGATCCGCGGTCGCCCGGGTGACCGGGCGCCGGAGCGCGGACGCTCAAAGCACCCGGGTGACCTGCTCCCCCGCGACGCGGGCTTCCCGGTCGGCCGGGTCGAGGTTGGCGCAGAGCACCACCGACGCCCCGGCCGCGAGGGGGGCCAGCAGCCACTTCAGCGGCTGCTCGTGCTCGGCCACGTCGACCAGCAGCCGGTCACCGGCACGCAGGTCGAGCTGCTCGGCGTACTCCCGGGCCACCGCGCCCCACTCGCCGTAGCTGGTGCCGTCCGGGCTGGCCGGGTCCGAGGGGCGGAGGGCGGCGAGGTCGGGGGCGATCTCGGGGTGGCGCAGCACCTCGGCGGACCAGTCGAGCCAGCCGGGCGGCACCTCGTCCAGCGGACCGGGGCCGGTGCCGACGAGGTAGCGGTGCGTCCCCTCGGGCACGTCCTCCAGCCAGTCGTCGAGCCGTTCCGGGTGACGAACACCGCGTCGTACGGCAGGTCGGCGCCGGGTTCGAGGACCGGCAGCCCGGCCAGGGCCCGGGGCCGGAAGGAGACCGCCAGCCCGACGGACCAGGCTCCGATGAGCACGGCCGCGGTACGCCAGTGCGGCGGCAGCAGCACGGCCACCCGGTCGCCGGGGCGCAGCCCGCAGCCGTCCCGGAGCAGCCCGGCGCTGCGGGCCGCCCACGCGCCCAACTGCTGGGCGGTCAGGTCGGTGCGCTCGCCGGTGGCGTCGTCGAGGTAGCTGAGCAGCGGCTCGTGGGTCGCTACGGCGACGGGTGCGTGGTCGGCCATCGGGTGCACTCCTCCCTGGCGGTCAGCTCACCCTAGCCGGGCGAACCGGTCGACCAGGAGGGCCAGCCGCCGCTCGTGTTCCTCCCGCCGGAGCCGGCCGTTGCGCATCAGCGAGACCAGGCCGTGCAGCCCGCTCCAGAAGGTCTCGGTGAACGTCTCCAGGTTGTCGTCACCGGCGAAGGGGCGCAGGGTCTCGGCCAGCTCGGCGAAGGCGCGGGCCAGCTCGACCGGCACGTCCTGGCTGGCGAAGGGCAGTTCGGTGGGGAGGTTGAAGATCGCGTCGTAGAGCGCGGGCCGCCGTTCGGCGAAATCGGCGTACGCCGTGGCGATGCCCGCCACCGCCTGCCGCTCGTCGGTCGCGGCGGCCCGGGCGGCGGCGAGTTCGGCGGCCAGATCGCCGCAGCCCTCCACGGCGACCGCCGCCATGATGGCGCCCTTGCCCTTGAAGTGGCTGTAGAGGACGGGCTGGCTGTACTCGATCTCGGCGGCGAGCCGGCGGGTGGTCACCGCGTCCCAGCCTTCCGACTCGGCCAGCTCCCGGGCGGCGGCGACGATCGCCCGCTCCCGTTCCGCCCGCTCCCGCTCGCGCCGCTCCCGAATCGCCATGACCGGAACTCTAGCACCGCTAGCCAAGCTGCTGCCGCTCTGCTAGCTTCGCTCTCAGACCTAGCAGCGCTAGCAAACGGAGCCGACCATGCTCAGCACCATCGCCTACGGGCTCGCCATCGTCCTCAGCCTCTTCTGCGTCTTCATCGGCGCCCGTTTTCTTCTGGCGCCTCAGGCCTCGGCCGCCGGCTACGGCGTTCCGGTCAAGCCGGACGAGGACCCCGCCTACCTCACGATCAAGGGCCTGCGCGACCTCGGCTACGGCCTGCTCGGTCTCGCGCTCATCGCCTTCACCAGCGCCGAGGCGGTCGCCTGGTACATGCTGATCGTCGCGATCAACCCGCTGGGAGACACCCTCATCGTGCTGCGCCACGGCAGGAAGGCCGTCGCCTTCGGCGTCCACTTCGCGACCGCCGTGGTCGTCCTGCTCAACGCCGTGCTGCTGTTCGCCCTCTGACCCACACCGCCACGACAGGAGAAGCGCGATGTCCCTGATCACGCCCGACTTCGACAGGTCCGTCATCGTCCGTGACGCGGACGCCGAGGTGGTGGGCCGCGCCCCCACCACCATCCGGCTGCTCGCCGACAGCAGCGCCACCGGCGGCGCGCTCTCCACCCAGCGGGTCACCCTCACCGACGGCGCGGACGGCGCCCGGCCGCACCATCACGGCAACTCCGCCGAGCTGTTCTACCTGCTCGACGGGACGGCGCAACTGCTCTCGGGCGAGCAGGTCGTCACCGCCGAGCGCGGCGACCTGGTGATCGTGCCGCCCGGCGTGGCGCACGCGTTCGCCGCCGCGCCCGGCGAGAACGCCGACATCCTCATCGTCATCACCCCCGGCGTCGAACGGTTCGAGTACTTCCGCCACCTGGAGCGGATCGCCTACGGGAAGGTGCCGCCGGAGAGCCTGCTGGAGGTGCAGGAGCTTTACGACACGTACTTCCGGAGCAGCGCCGCCTGGGACGCCGCCCGCCGCTGACCGCCGACCGGGGCCCGCGACCGTCGACTTTGGTCGCGGGTCCCGTCGTCCGACGGCCGTATCGGCGGGCCGGGCCGGCTGGGCACGGTGGATCCATGACGACAGATGCGCACCGCCTCGCACCGGCCATCGCGCTGCTGCTGCTCGCACCCTGGGCCGCCGAGTGCGCCTGGGGCGGTTTCACCCTCGCCGGCATGCCGTTCGTGGTGCTCGTGCTCGCCCCGATGTACGGCGGCGCCGCCCTGCTGATCCGGGAGACGGCCCGGCGGCTCGGCCTCGGCTGGCCGTCGATCGTGGCGTTGGCGGCCGCATTCGGCGTGGTCCAGGCCGGGCTGGTCGACCAGTCGCTGTTCAACCACGGGTTCCTCGACGACACCCAGTTCGCCGACACGCAGAGCGCGGCCGAGGCGACGCTGGTGCCCGGCCTCGGGTTCAGCGCCCGGCAGGCGGTCGACTACGTGGGCAACCACGTGGCGCTGAGCATCTGCGCGCCGATCGCGCTCGTCGAGTCGTACCTGGGTGCCGACCGGAGGCTGCGGCCGTGGCTGGGCACGCGAGGGTTGGTCGTGGTCGCGCTGCTCTGGCTGGGCGGCAGCCTGCTGGTCTTCGCCGACGACGGCGGCCGGAAGGGCTTCCTGGCCGCCCCGGTGCAGCTGGCGTTCGCCGCCGCGGTGGCACTGGCGCTGGTCGTCGCCGCCCTGCGGCACCGGCCGGGACCCGCCACCCACGCCACCCCGCCCGTGCCACACCCGTCGCGACCCGATGCACCGAACCCGCCGCGACCCACCGGCCGGAACATCGCGAACCTGCCGCCCTCCGGCAGCCGGAACACCCCGTCCGCGCCGCGTCCGGCCTGGGTCGGGCTCGTGGTGGCCGTCGCGTACGGCGGGTCCGGGCTCGTGCCGGGTTGGCCGGGGATCGGGCTCGCGCTGGCTCTCGCGGCCACGGCCGCCGGCCTGCTCGTGCGCTGGTCCCGGCGCGCCGGCTGGGGGCAGCGGCACGTGCTGGCCGCCGGCTCGACCAGCCTGCTCGTCGCGGCCGCGTACGCGTACGTCGTGCCCACCTATGCCCCGGCGACGCCGGCGGCTGCCCTGGTGGGTGACGTGGCGATCAGCCTGATCGCCCTGGTCCTGGTCGGCGGTGCGTGGTGGCGCCTGCGTGGGGTCAGCGGCCGGGCAGTTCCGGGCCCCCGTCGAGCAGCGGGGCCAGCAGGTCGCCCTGCTTCTCCACTCGCTTGAGCACCTCGGGGGCGGTGTACGGCTTCGTCGACGGGCGCTTGCCGGCCGCGCCCGCCTCGACCTCGTCCCAGGTCAGCGGAGTGGAGACCGAGGGCACGTCCTGGGCCCGCAGCGAGTATGGCGCCACCGTCGTCTTGGCCGCGTTGTTCTGGCTCCAGTCGATGAAGACCTTCCCGGGGCGCAGGTTCTTCGCCATCTTCGAGACGATCAGCTTCGGGTGCGCCTTCTCCAACTCCTGCGCGATCCGCTTGGCATAGTCGGACACGAGATCGGCGTCCTGGGTGCCGGCGATCGGGCAGCAGAGCTGCATGCCCTTCTTCCCCGACGTCTTCGGGTAGCTGTCGATGCCGTCCTCAGCGAGCCGGTCCCGCATGAGCAGCGCCACCTGGCAGCACTGCTTCAGGGCCGCCGGGGCGCCCGGGTCCAGGTCGACCACCATCATGTCCGGGTGCTCGCCGACCTTCCACTGCGGCGTGTGCAGCTCCAGCGCGGCGAGGTTGGCCAGCCAGACCAGGGTGGGCAGGTCGTCGGCGACCACGTAGTCGATGGTCTCCCGCCCCTTGCTCGACCCGGGGGCGGGCAGGTTCTCGGTGCGTACCCAGCCGGGGGTCGCGGCGGGGGCGTTCTTCTCGAAGAACGAGCCGCCGTCGACGCCGTTGGGGAAGCGGATCCGGGTCAGCGCCCGGTCCTGGAGGTGCGGCAGCAGCACCGGGGCGATCCGGGTGTAGTAGTCGATCACCTCGCCCTTGGTGAAGCCGGCCTTCGGGTAGAGGACCTTGTCCAGGTTGGACACCTCCAGCGACCGGCCCTCCACGTCCACCTTGAGACGATCAGCTGACATCGTCGACCTCCTCGACCGGCTTGTCGGGGCGCAGGCGCAGGATCCGAGGGAAGCGCAGCCGGCCGTCCGGCGTGCGCTGGCCGTACTTGACCTCCACCACGACCTGGGGAGTTACCCAGTTCGCGCCACGGGCATCCTCGCGCGGCACGTCCCCGGCGAACGGCGACCCGGCGGTGCGCAGCGGCTCCAGCTCGCGCAGCAGTTCGCGTTCGAGCGCCGCGCCGATGCCGCCGCCGACCCGGCCCCGGAAGGTGAGCCGCCCGTCCGGCCGGGGCACCCCGACCAGCAGGCCGCCGATCTTGCGCGCGCCGGGCCGCCAGCCGCCGACCACGAAGTCGCCGGTCACCTCCAGCTTGACCTTCACCCAGTCCGGCGAGCGCACCCCGGGCCGGTAGATGGCGTCGACCCGCTTGGCCATCACCCCCTCCAGGCCGTGCTCGCCGGCCGCCGCGTAGGTGGCGGGACCGTCACCGAAGAGCGGCGGCACCGCCCACCGGGCGGCACCGAGCCCGAGGGACTCCAGCACCTCCCGCCGCTCCCGGTAGGGCCGGCCGGTCAGGTCCGCGCCGCGCAGCCGCAGCACGTCGAAGATCATGTACGTCACGGGCACGGTCGCCGCGAGCCGGGCGGCCTTGGCCGGGTTGCGGACGTGCATCCGCTCGGCGAGCGCGGTGAACGAGGGCTGGCCGTCGGTGAAGAGGACCACCTCGCCGTCCAGCAGGGCGTCGTCGACCTGCTCGGCCAGAGGGATCAGCTCGGGGTACGCGGTGGTGATCTCCACGCCGGAACGGGCGTACAGGTGCTGGCGGCCGCCGCTGATGTCGGCGAGCGCGCGGACCCCGTCCCACTTGAACTCGTACGCCCAGCCGTCACCGGCCGGGAGCTGCCCGGTCATCGCGAGCATCGGCTTCAACGGCGCGCCGGGCACCTTATGACTGTAGTTGCGCACGGAAGAGCGTGCGCCCCGTTCGATCATTTGCGATTCTGGTCAGAACCGGGGAGAGGAGCGCGGGATGCGGGCGATCTGGAAAGGAGCGGTGTCGTTCGGCCTGGTGTCGATCGGGGTGAAGGTCTACTCGGCCACCGAGGAGAAGGACATCCGCTTCCATCAGGTGCACCGCGAGGACGGCGGCCGCATCCGTTACAAGCGCACCTGCTCGGTCTGCGGCGAGGAGGTGACCTACGACGACATCGCCAAGGGGTACGACATCGGCGGCGGCGAGATGGTCATCCTCACCGACGAGGACTTCGCCGAGCTGCCGTTGACCACCTCGCACGCGATCGACGTGCTGGAGTTCGTGCCGGCCGAGCAGGTCGACCCGATCCTCTACAACAAGGCGTACTTCCTGGAGCCGGAGGGCTCGGCCACCAAGCCGTACGTGCTGCTGCGCGACGCGCTCGCCGACTCGGAGCGGGTGGCGATCGTCAAGGTGGCGCTGCGCCAGCGGGAGCAGCTCGCCACCCTGCGGGTCCGCGAGGGCGTGCTGCTGCTCAACACCATGCTCTGGCCCGACGAGGTACGCCAGCCCGACTTCGGCTTCCTCGACGAGGACCTCAAGGTGCGGCCCCCGGAGCTGGCGATGGCCAGCTCGCTGATCGACTCGATGGCCGGCGAGTTCGAGCCGGACGCCTTCACCGACGACTACCGGGCGGCGTTGCAGGAGGTCATCGACGCCAAGGTCGAGGGCCGCGAGGTGGTCCAGCCGGAGGAGGAAGAGGCCGCGCCGGCCGCCGCCGTGGACCTGATGGCCGCCCTCAAGGCGTCCGTCGACCGCGCTCGGGCGGCCCGGGGCGAGGCGCCGGAAGGCGGGGCGGCCGAGCCGACCCCGATCTCGGCGGCGCGCTCGGCCCAGAAGGCGGCCAAGGCGCCCGCCAAGAAGGCGGCCGAGAAGAAGGCCCCGGCGAAGAAGGCGCCCGCCAAGAAGGCGGCGGAGAAGAAGGCCGAGCCGGCCAAGAAGACCGCTGCCAAGAAGACGGCGGCGAAGAAGGCCCCGGCCAAGAAGGCGGCCGAAAAGAAGGCCGCCCCGCGCAAGACCGCCTGACGTCGAGGGGCCGCGCCTCGGCCCCTCGACGGCGGCGGCTCAGCCCCGGCCGAGCTTCTCCGTGGGGGTGATGCGGACGATCACCCGCTCCTCCCCGGGCCGGCGGAACGGGTAGGTCTCCTGCCCCAGGTACTTCTGCGCCATCCGGTCGATGTGCTCGTCCGCCCCCTCGGTGACCAGCTCCGCGGTGCCCTTGACCCACAGAGTGCGGAAGTCGTCCGCCTTGTCCACCACGGAGACCGCGACCATCGGGTTGCGTTCGATGTTGACGTACTTCTGCCGGCCCTTGGCCGTGTTGAAGACGATGTGCTCGCCATCGGTGTCCACCCACACCGGGGTGACGTGCGGGGTGCCGTCGACCTCGATGGTCGCCACGTGGGCGAGCTGCGGCTCGGCGAGCAGGGCCAGGTCTTCTTCGGTGAGGATCGCCATGGTCGAGAACCTACCCCCGCGAGCCCGGTCGTCACCGCTGTTCCCGTCGGGCCACGGAGGGCCGGCCTGTCGGGATCGGACCGGGCGAGGGAGCACTGCGGGCGTCCGGGCGGGTACCGTGTGCGCTGGCCTCGGCGGCGGCCCGCCGGGGGCGCACCCACCCCACCCAGCAGGGAGTCGACGTGAGCGAGCGCGTGCAGAACCGGTCGGCGGGCCAGAGCCCGGGCACCAAGGCGGAGCGGCGGCTGGCCGCCCAGCTGGCGGCGAAGAAGGCCGCCGAGGCGAAGCGCCGCCGGCAGTCGATTCTGGGCGCCTTCGTCGGTGTGCTCGCCGTGGCCGGCCTGGTCGCCGGCATCGTCTGGAAGAACAGCGGCGACGACGACAAGCCGGCGAACACCGCCGCGTCGGCCAGCGCCGCCCCCTCGGCCGAACCCACCGCGCCGCCGGCGCAGCAGTTCCCGGCCGACATCGACCCGGCGCTGAAGACCAAGCCGGCCGTCGAGGCGGGCAAGGGTGAGCTGACGAAGCTGACCGTGACCACGCTGGTCAAGGGCAAGGGCGCGGCGGTCAAGGCCGGCCAGCAGATCACCACGAACTACGTGGGCGTGTTCTACAAGGACGGCAAGGAGTTCGACGCGTCCTGGAACAACGGCCAGCCGGCCACCTTCCCGATCGGCGTCGGCCAGGTCATCCCGGGCTGGGACCAGGGCCTCGTGGGCGTGCCGGTGGGCAGCCGGGTGCAGCTGGACATTCCGGCCGAGCTGGCGTACGGCAACGACGCGTCGGGCGGGCGTCCGGCCGGGCCGCTGCGCTTCGTCGTCGACGTGCTCGCCGCGCAGTAGCTCACAGCAGGCTTCCGCACGGTCACCCAGCGGCAGTAGGTTCATGGTCACCGTGGGCGGTACACCCGCCCGCGGCGACCTGCCCACCGACGCGGAGGTGCACGTGGCGGCGCTGGACGACACCGGGCTGGCCCGGCTGATGTGGACGCACTTCGAGCCGGTCCACGCGGTGACCTACTTCCACCCCCGGGCCCGGGCCGCGTACGAGGCGGTCGGGCTGCGCGGCTACTGGCGGGGCTACTTCGCCGGCCGGGCCGCCCCGCTCGGGCCGGTCGGCGCGCCCAGCGTGGTGGCCGCCTTCTTCAGCTTCGCGCCGGCCATGGTGGCCCGGGCGCTGCCCTCGGTGTGGCGGCTGGCCACCCCTGAGGAGGCGCTGCGCGCCCGGCTCACCGGCGCCGTGCAGGCGCTCGCCGAGTTCACCTACGAGCTGCCCGAGTCGCACCTCGTCGAGGCGGCCGACCTGCTGGAGGAGGCGGCCGGGCGGGTGGAGCCGGCCGGGCGGGTGCTCGGCGCGGTCAACGCCGCCCTGCCCCGCGGCGAGTACCCGCTGGCCCGGATGTGGCAGGCCGCCACCACGCTGCGCGAGCACCGGGGCGACGGGCACGTGGGCGCGCTGGTCACCACCGGCCTCGCGCCGGTGGAGGTGGTGGCCTGGCGGTGCCGGGTCGACCAGTCCCGCGAGTTCCACCAGGCGGCCCGCGGCTGGACCGACGAGGAGTGGGCCACGGCCGAGGAGCGGCTGGTCGAGCAGGGCTGGCTGACCGCCGACCGGGCGCCGACCGAGCACGGCACCGCGACCTTCCGGGCCGTCGAGGAGGCCACCGACCGGGCCGCGCTCGGCCCGTGGCGGGCGCTGGGCGCTGAGCGGACGGCCCGGCTGCGCGAGCTGCTCGAACCGATCGCCAACCGGTGCCGCACGATCATCCCGCCGAAGGCCCCGATCGGCCTGCCGGCGCAGCGCGGCAGCGCCACGGACGCGGCGGCCCCGACCCGCTGAGCGGCGCGTAGCCTTCCGGGCATGTGGATCGTGGAACTTGCGTTCACCGAGGCGCCGGAGCGGCTCGCCGCCCGCCCCGCCCACCGCGCGCTCCTCACCGAGCTGCACGGGAAGGGCGTGCTCCGGATGGCCGGTCCGCTGGCCGACGACTCCGGCGCCGTGCTCGTCTTCGACGTGCCGGACCGGTCGGAGCTGGACCGCCTGCTCGCGGCCGACCCGTACTTCACCACGCCCGGCGTGGAGGTCACCCGGATCCGGGAGTGGGCGCCGTTCCTGACCTGACCGCGGCGGCACCTTCCGGCAGGATGGGTACGTGGTAGACGCGGTGCTCTTCGACCTGGACGGCGTGATCGTGGACTCCGAGCCCGTCTGGGAGGAGGTCCGGCGGGCGTACGTGGCGGAGCACGGGGGCACGTGGCAGCCGGACACCCAGCGCCGGCTCATGGGGATGAGCACCGGCGAGTGGGCCGCCTACCTGAGCGGCGAGCTGGGCGTCGACCGGAGCGCCGAGCAGGTCGCCACCGAGGTGGTGGCCGAGATGACCCGGCGGTACGCGCAGCGCGTACCCCTGATCGACGACGCGGTCGCGGTGGTGCGCCGCACGGCCGCGCGGTGGCCGTTGGGGCTGGCCAGTTCCTCCCCCACCCGGCTGATCGCGGCGGCGCTGGACGCGACGGGGCTGGTCGAGGCGTTCGGCGCGACCCTGTCGACGGAGGAGACCGCCCGGGGCAAGCCGGCGCCGGACGTCTGGCTGGCGGTGGCCGCGCGCCTCGGCGTCGACCCGGCCCGGTGCGTGGCGGTGGAGGACTCCTCGAACGGGGTCCGCTCGGCGGCCGCCGCCGGTTGCCGCGTGGTGGCCGTGCCGCACGGCTCCTACCCCCTGGACCCGGACGCGGAGAAGCTGGCGGCGGTGGTGCTGCCCTCGATCGACGCGCTCACCCCCGAGGTGGTGGAACGCGCGGCTTGCACCTGACGCGACGTCAGGTCATAGCGTCGCCCACGTCGCCGCAGGGCGCGGTGACGCGAGAGGGAGTGGGACGTGGCGTCCACCTGGCGGATCGGTGAGCTGTGCCGGCGTACCGGGCTGACGGTCCGGACCCTGCACCACTGGGACCACGTGGGGCTGCTGCGGCCGTCCGCCCGGACCTCGTCGGGGCATCGGCTCTACGACGAGCGGGACGTGGGCCGGCTGTACCGGATCGTCGCGCTGCGCGAGCTGGGCCTGCCGCTGGAGACCATCGGCACGCTGCTGGACGGCGGCGGGGGCGGCGGGCCGGAGCTGGCCGAGCTGCTCGACGAGCACCTGGCCCACGTGGAACGGCAGCTCGCCGCGCTGGGCGGGCTGCGGGACCGGCTGGCCGCGCTGGTGCCGGCCGTCCGCGCCGCCGGGGGCGCCCCGTCCGTCGACCTGCTCGCGCTGATCGAGGAGGTGACCAGGGTGGACGACACCGTGCGGAACTACTTCAGCGAGGAGCAGCTGGCCGCGTTGGCGCAGCGCCGGGAGCGGCTCGGTGAGGACGCGATCCGCGGCGTGGAGGCGGAGTGGCCGGAGCTGATCGCCCGGGTGCGGGCCGAGATGGACGCCGGGACCGACCCGGCGGACCCGCGGGTGCGGGCCCTGGCGGCGCGCTGGATGGAGCTGCTGGAGGCGTTCCACGGCGGGGACCCGGGGCTGCGCGACTCGCTCTACCGGATGCAGGCGGAGAACAGCGCGGAGATCGCCCAGCAGTACGGCGGCCCCACGCCCGAGCTGATCGACTACGTGAAGCGCGCGGCGGCCGCCGGCTGAGTGGAACGCCATGGGTGTCACCGCCGTCCGTTGACACCCATGGCGTTCCACCGAAGGGCCCGATGTCCGCCCGCCGCCCGGTTGTACGGTTTCCAGGGCGCGCCCGATCGGAATGATCGCGGGGCGGCCGGGTAGCGCAGCCGGCAGGACGGCGGAGGGGACGGCCATGAGGGCGATCGTGTACGAGACCAACGGGGACGCCTCGGTGCTCCAGCTCGTGGACCGGCCGGTGCCGGAGCCGGGCCGGGGCGAGGTGCTGGTGCGGATGGCGGTGGCCGGGGTGAACCCGACCGACTGGAAGGCCCGCCGCGCCTGGCCGCTGCCGCAGGGCTGGCAGATCCCCGGGCAGGACGGCGCCGGGGTGATCGAGGCGGTCGGCGAGGGTGTCGACCAGATCCTCATCGGCGAGCGGGTGTGGCTCTGGGAGGCGGCCTGGCAGCGGCCGTGGGGCACGGCCAGCGAGTACACGGTGGTCCCGGTCCGGCACGCGGTGAGCCTCGGCTCGGCGTCGTTCGACCTGGGCGCGGCGCTGGGCATCCCGTTCATGACGGCGCACCGCTGCCTGACCGCCGGCGAGTTCATGCCGGACAAGCTGCACGCCGGCGCGTTGAGCGACCACGTGGTGCTGGTGCAGGGCGGGGCGGGCGCGGTCGGCAACGCGGCCATCCAGTTGGCCCGCTGGGCCGACGCGTGCGTGATCGCCACGGTGAGCAGCCCGGAGAAGGCGCAGCTCGCGGCGGCGGCCGGGGCCAGCTTCGTGGTCAACTACCGCGAGCAGGACGTGGTCGAGGAGGTCCGCAAGATCGCGCCCGACGGGGTGCACACGATCGTCGAGGTCTCCGCCGCCCGCAATGCCGCCGCCGACGTGCAGTTGCTGCGTACCGGGGGTGCGGTCTGCGTCTACGCGGACGACGGCGGCGAGCAGGTGACCCTGCCGATCCGGGCGCTCATGATGCCGAACGCCCGCTGGCAGTTCGTGCTGATCTACACGGCGCCGAAGGCGGCCAAGGCGCAGGCGGTGACGGATATCGCGGCGGCGGTGGCCCAGGGCGCGGTGCGGGTGGGCGTGGAGGCCGGGCTGCCGCTGCACCACCACTCGCTGAAGGCGGCCCGGGCGGCGCACGAGGCGGTGGAGAACTCGGTGGTCGGCAAGGTGCTCATCACGACCAGCGAGACCTGAGAACGCGAAACCTATTTCGCCATCATCGGGACAGAGACGAACAAGTTTCGCGAGAATGACATTGCGGGTCGCCCCCGCATTGGACGGGCGGCCCCGGCGCGGTGCGAACGCCGGGGCCGCCCTCTGGGGAGGAATGTTCGAGAGGAACACGTCCTACCCGTGCTGGCGACGCTACGCCGGAAAGTGTTACGGCGCGGTCAGTTCTCGTACGTCCAGGCCACCGTCGGCGTACCGGGAACGCACCACCTTCTTGTCGAACTTGCCGACGCTGGTCTTCGGGACCGCGTCGATGAACGCCCAGCGCTCCGGCAGCTGCCAGCGCGCCACCGACTTCGCCAGGAAGTCCCGCAGCTCCTCGGCGGTGACCGAGGCGCCCTCTCGGACGACCACGGTCGCGAGGGGCCGCTCGTCCCAGCGCTCGTCGGGCACGCCCACCACGCACGCCTCCAGCACCGCGGGGTGTGCCATCAGGGCGTTCTCCAGCTCGACCGAGGAAATCCACTCCCCGCCCGACTTGATCACGTCCTTGGCCCGGTCGGTGAGGGTGATGTAGCCGTCCGGCGAGAGCGTGCCGACGTCCCCGGTGCGCAGCCACCCGTCACGGAACTTCTCCTCGTCCGGGATGTCGTCGCCGACGTACCGGGCGGTCACCCACGGCCCGCGGACCTCCAGCTCACCCACGGACGTCCCGTCGGCGGGCAGCGCCTCGCCCAGCGGGCCGACGATCCGCGCGGCGACACCGGCCGGCACCCGGCCCTGGGTGTAGCGGTAGCGCCAGGCCGTCTCGCCGGTCGCGCCGGCCGGCGGCCGGGAGACCGAGCCCAGCGGGGACATCTCGGTCATGCCCCAGGCGTGGATGACCTCGATCCCGTGCCGCTCCTGGAAGGCGTGCATGAGCGCCGGCGGGCAGGCCGAGCCACCGACGATCACCTCCTTGAGCGAGGAGGTGTCCACGTCGTGGCTGTCCAGGTAGGCCAGCAGGTCGGTCCAGATGGTCGGCACCGCGCCGGCCAGGGTGGGGCGCTCGGCGGCGATCATCGCGGCGATCGGCTCGGCCTGGAGGAACCGGTCCGGCATGATCAGCGACGCGCCGGAGAGGAACGCGGCGTAGGGCAGACCCCAGGACATCGCGTGGAACATCGGGACGATGGCCAGCTCCCGGTCCTGCGGGCCGAGGCCGAAGCCCTCCGGCATGCAGACCTGGAGCGAGTGCAGGTAGATCGAACGGTGCGAGTAGGCGACACCCTTGGGGTTTCCGGTGGTCCCGGAGGTGTAGCAGAGCGCGGCGGCGTCGCGCTCGTCCACCTCGGGCCAGTCGTAGACCTCCGGCCGGCCGGCCAGCAGGGCGTCCCAGTGGTGTACGGCGATCCGGTCGCCGGCCGCGGCCAGCAGCGGAGCCGGGTCGCCGCCGCCGACCACCACGACGTGCCGCACCGTGGTCAGCTCGCCGATCACCCGGGCCAGCAGCGGGATCAGGGTGGTGTCGACCAGCACCACCCGGTCCTCGGCGTGGTTGGCGATGTAGGCGACCTGGTCCGGGAAGAGCCGGAGGTTGAGGGTGTGCAGCACCGCGCCCATGCTCGGCACGGCGAAGTAGGCCACCAGATGCTCGTTGTTGTTCCACATGAAGGTGGCGACCCGCTCGTCGCCGGTGACCCCGCACTCGTCGCGCAGCGCGTGGGCCAGTTGGGCGGCGGCTCGCCCGACCTCGGCGTACGTCATCCGGCGGGGCTCGGCGCCGGTCCATGTGACGACCTCGGCCGTGCCGTGCACGGTGGAGCCGTGTTCGAGGATCCGGGCGACCTGGAGGGGGGCGTCCATCATCGTGCTACGCATGGGTAACAACGTAGTGTCGCCGGTCACACGAGCGGAACCCCCGGAACGGCGGACCCGACCGGGGAAGGTGCGTAGATTGTCCGGGTGAGCATCTCGTGGGCCGACTCGTACGTGGGGCAGCTCAGGGCCCTGGCCGGTGACCGCACCCTCATGTTCGTCGGCGCACGCGCCGTGGTCCGGGACAACGCCGCCCGGGTGCTGCTCATCCAGCGTTCGGACAACGGCCAGTGGGCGCTGCCGGCCGGCGCCATGGAGCTGGGCGAGTCGATCGCCGACTGCGCCGTCCGGGAGGTCCGCGAGGAGACCGGTCTGCGCGCCCTGCGGGTCAGCGCCTTCGCCCTCTACACGGGCCCCGACTTCACCAACACCAACATGTACGGCCACACCTACCAGGTCTTCACCACGGCGTTCCGGGTCGAGGAGTGGGACGGCGAGCTGGCCCGGTTCACCGACGAGACCATCGACGCCGGCTTCTTCCCCCGGGAGGAGCTGCCCGCCCCGCTCTCCGCCAGCGTGGTCGAGACCCTCGCCGACCTGGACGTCTTCGAGCAGACCAACCGCCTCATCCTCAAGTGACGGCGCCGGCCTCCACGGGCCGCCCGTCGGGGGTCGCCGCGGTGTGGCCGCCCGGCCGGGCGCCGGACCGTTCCGCGCCGATCCCGGCCACCACCACGAAGGCGATCCCGGCCACGGCGGCGGGCCCGGGCACCTGACCCAGCGCCACCAAGCCGACGACCAGGGCGATGGCCGGCTCCAGGCTCATGAGCGTGCCGAACGCGGCGGTGGTGAGCCGGCGCAGCGCCAGCAGTTCCAGCACGAACGGCACGACGGGCAGCAGCACGGCCAGCCCGAGGCCGGCCAGGAGCACCGGCCAGGTCAGGTCGCCGAAGACCGACGGACCGACGACCAGGGTCGCGACCAGGGCGGCCACCGGCATGGAGACCGCCAGGCCGCGGACCCCGGAGACCTCGTCGCCCACCCGCTGGGTGAGCAGGATGTACGCGGCCCAGCAGGCCCCCGCCCCGAGCGCGTACGCCACCCCGACCAGGTCCGCCCCGCCGTGCCAGGGCTCGGTGAGCAGCAGCACCCCGACGGCCGCGAGCGCCGGCCAGAGCTTGGCGCCGCCCCGGCCGCGGGCCACGGCCACGCCCAGCGGCCCGAGGAACTCCAGCGCGCTGGCCGTACCGAGGGGCAGCCGGGCCACCGCCGCCATGAACAGGATGGTGACGCCGGCCGTCACGACGCCCAGCGCCACGCAGGCCCGCAGGGCGGAGCGGGTGAAGGCCGACGGGCGGGGCCGGACCACGACCGCCAGCAGCACCCCGGCCCAGGCCAGGCGCAGCCAGGCGGCACCCTCCGGGCCGACCCGGTCGAACAGCCCCACCGAGGCGGCCAACCCGAGCTGGACGCAGGTCATCGCGGCGACGGCCATGGCGGTGCCGGTCCGGGCGGGAGTCGCGGTGGTCATGCGGACAGTAGAGCCGGTCCGGACCGCTCGCGTCCACGTGCCATTCCTGGACGGACCATTCGACAATCGTGAACAATCGTCCGCGTGGACCTGCGTCGCCTCCGCCTGCTGCGCGAACTGGCCCGGCTCGGCTCGATGCGCCTGGTCGCCGACGAGCTGCACGTCACCACCTCGACGGTGTCGCAGCAGCTCGCGGTGCTGGCCCGGGAGGTGGGCGCCGAACTGGTCGAGCCGCACGGCCGCCGGGTCCGGCTCACCCCGGCCGGACGCCGGCTGGCCGAACACGCCGTGACGATCCTCGCCGCGGTCGACGCGGCCCGCCTCGACCTGGACCCGAGGGCCGAACCGGCCGGCACCGTACGCGTCGCGGGCTTCGCCACCGCCGTCCGGCGCTCGCTGCTGCCGCTCACCGCCCGGCTCGCGGCGGACCACCCCCGGGTGCGCCTGCGCATCGACGAGCACGAGCCCGCCGAGGCGTACGCGCTGCTCGCCACCGACGACGTCGACCTCGCGCTGACCTACGACTACAACCTGGCCCCGATCTCCGCCGACCCCGCGCTCGACACCACGCCGCTGTGGTCGGCGGCCTGGCAGCTCGGGGTGCCGGCCGGCGCGGCGCCCGTCCCGGCGGCGGACGCCCCGGCGGTCTTCGACCGGTTCCGCGACACGGACTGGATCGTCAACTCGCGCAACACCGCCGACGAGGTGGTGGTGCGGACCATCGCCTCGATGGCCGGCTTCGAGCCCCGGATCGTGCACCGGGCCGACAGCCTCGACCTGGTCCAGGACCTCATCGTCGCGGGACTCGGCGTCGGGCTGCTCCCCGGCGACCAGCCCACCGCGCCCGGGGTCCGCCTGCTGCCGCTCACCGGCCCGCAGGCCCTGCTGCGCGCGTACGCCGTGACCCGCCGCGGGCGGGCGGCCTGGCCGCCGCTGGCGCTCATCCTCGACCTGCTCGCCACCCGCCCGGAGGGGTAGCCGGTCAGAGCATCGTCTGGGACTTCGACTCCATGTCGGCGGCGGCCTCCTCCTTCGACTCCCTGGTGAGGGGCTTGCCGCCCGGTGCGGCCGCCGGGCCGCCGAGCGGGTCCGCGCCGCCGGTCGACCCCTGCGGGCCGGCCCCGCGCAGCTGCTCGTTCGGCATGGCCAGGGTGACCAGCACGGCCACGATGGCGACCAGCCCGGTGGTCAGGAAGACCAGGTGCAGCGACTCGACGAACGAGGCCTGGATGGCGGCCCGCACCGGACCGGGCAGGGCCATGATCGTCGCCGGGTCGTTGATCGAGATGTTGGCGCCGCCGCGGGCCGCCACGGCCGCCCGCTGGTCCGGCGGGAGCTGGGCGATGGCCGCCGGCAGCCGGCCGGCCAGCTCGCTGGTGAGCCGGGACGACAGCACCGCGCCGAGGATGGCCACGCCGAACGAGCCGCCCAGCGAGCGGAAGAACGTCGCCGACGAGGTGCCCGCGCCCAGGTCGCGCGGGTCGACCGAGTTCTGCACGCCCAGGATCAGCGACTGCATGCACAGGCCCAGCCCGACGCCGATCACCACCATGAAGCCGAAGGCCACCCAGAGCGAGGTGGCCACCTGGAGCTGCCGGAACAGCAGCATGCCGACGACCAGCACGGCCGCGCCGGCCACCGGGAACCACTTGTACCGGCCGATCCGGCTCATGGCCCGCCCGGTGATGATCGAGGTGAAGATGATGCCGGCCATCATGGGCAGCATGAGCAGGCCGCTGCGGGTCGGCGAGGCGCCCTTGACGATCTGCAGGTAGAGCGGGATGAAGATGATCGACCCGAACATCACCAGACCGAGCACGAAGCCCGCCGAGTTGGCCAGCGCGAAGGTGGCGCTGCGGAACAGCCGCAGCGGCAGGATCGGCTCGCGTACCCGGGCCTCCTGGAGCACGAAGAGCGTGGCCAGAACCGCCCCGGCCAGGAACAGCCCGATGATCACGCCGGAGCCCCAGGCGTACTCGTTGCCGCCCCAGCTCAGCGCGAGCAGCAGGCAGCTCACCCCGGCGACCAGCAGTCCGGCGCCAACCCAGTCGACGGTGTGCTCCCGGCGCTGGAAGGGGACCAGCCGCATGACGTGGTAGCAGACCACGATGGCGAGGATGGCCAGCGGCACGTTGATGTAGAAGATCCACCGCCAGTTGGTCTCCGCGAAGTAGCCGCCGACCAGCGGGCCGGCCACCGACGAGATGCCGAAGACCGCGCCGAACAGGCCCTGGTAGCGGCCGCGTTCCCGGGGTGACACCACGTCCGAGATGATCGTGAACGCCAGCGTGAGCAGGCCACCCGCGCCGAGGCCCTGCACGCCCCGGGTGACGATCAGCTGGGTCATGTTCTGCGACAGGCCGGCCAGCAGCGAACCGAGCAGGAACGTGCCGATCGAGAAGAGGAAGACCGGGCGGCGCCCGTACAGGTCGGCCATCTTGCCGTACAGCGGCGTCGACGCCGTGGAGGCGAGCAGGTACGCGGTGACGACCCACGAGTAGTGGTTGATCCCGCCCAGCTCACCGACGATGGTGGGCAGCGCGGTGCCGACGATGGTCTGGTCGAGCGCCGCCAGCAGCATGCCAGTCATCAGGCCGAACATCAGCAGGCGGATCTGGCGGGCGTGCAGCACGGGACGAGCGGCCTGGGCTGTCATCCCGCTTCCTTTCCCACCGGGGGCGGATCATGCCCCCGGTGGGAGAAGAAGTCAGTGCTTCCCCTCGGCGAACTCCTCGACGATCTTGTCGCAGAACGCCGGCAGGTCGTCCGGCTTGCGGCTGCTCACCAGGCCCTTGTCGGTGACGACCTCCTGGTCCACCCAGTTCGCGCCGGCATTGGTGAGGTCGGTGCGCAGGCTCGGCCACGAGGTGATCGTCCGGCCGCGCACCACGTCCGCCTCGACCAGCGTCCACGGGCCGTGGCAGATCACCCCGACCGGCTTGCCGGCCTCGAAGAACGACTTCACGAACCGGACCGCGTCGGGGTCGGTCCGCAGGAAGTCCGGGTTCGCCACGCCGCCGGGCAGCACCAGCGCGTCGTACGCCCCCGCGTCCGCCTCCTTGGTCGTCACGTCGACCTGGTACTGCTTGCCGTGCTCGAGGTGGTTGAAGGCCTGGATCGAACCGGACTCGATCGAGACCAGCTCGACCCGGGCACCGGCGTTCTCCACCGCCTCGCGGGGCCTGGTGTACTCGACCTCCTCGACGCCGTCGGCGGCCAGGAAGGCGATCCGCTTGCCCTGCAGTGTCGCTGCCATGGTGGTTCTCCTCTCCGGGGTATGTCTGGACCCGTTCCCGGGCCGGACCCGCCGAAACCGGACGGCCCGGGTGTCCCGGGCCGCAGGTTTGGCCGGTCCCGCTCGGGGGACCCGAAGGGGCATGGCAGGAGCAGCAGCGGAAGAGCGCCGGCTCGCCACCGTCGTGGCCGGCTGGCAGGGGCGTCCCGTGCTGGTCGTCGGCGACGCCATGCTGGACGAGTGGCGGTTCGCGGAGTCCGAGCGGCTCTGCCGGGAGGCGCCCGCGCCGGTCCTGACCCTGCGCCGACGCATCTCCGCCGCCGGCGGGGCGGCGAACACGGCCGTCAACGTGGCCGCCCTCGGCGGCCGGGCCGCCCTGGTCGCCCCGGTCGGCGCCGACGTGGCTGGTGACGAGCTGCACGACTGCCTCGACCGGGCGGGCGTCTGGGACCGCACCGTCGGCCACCCCGGGCGGCCCACGCCGGTGAAACGCCGGATGCTCGCCGGCAACCAGATCCTGCTCCGCGAGGACTCCGGCGACCCGGAGGACGCGCTCGACGACGACGGAGTGGCCCGCCTGCTGACCGCCCTGCACTCCGCCACCGAGGAGCTGCGCGCGGTGGGCGCCGGGCAGCCGCCCACCCTGGTCGTCTGCGACTACGGCCTGGGCGCGCTGCCCTCGGCGGTGCGCGCCTGGCTGGTCGCCAACCGGGACCGGTACGCCACCGTGGCCCTCGACGCGCACGACCTGGCCGACTGGCGCGGCCTCAACCCGACCGTGGTGACCCCGAGCTTCGCCGAGGCGACCCGGCTGCTGGCCCGAGCGGCCGCCGGCTTCAACGGCGGGCACCGGAGCGGGGCCCGCGGCGCGACCGCCGGCCACCTGCACCTGGACCACCTGGCCGACCCGGCCGACGGCCCCTCCGAGCTGGTCGTCGGCGCGGCGCCCGGCGGGGCCGGTGAGCGGCAGCCCGGCAGCCCGCACCCGACTTCCGGGGCCGGCGCGGACCCGAGCATGGCGGGGCACGGCGGCGGGGTGGCCGGTCCGACCGGCGAGCCGACGCCCGGCGAGGAGCGGGTCGCGCTGACCGGGGACGGGCTCAGCGTCACCGGCACCGGCGTGACCGTCAACGCGGCGGCCGGTGCGGGCGTGGACCGGGCCGTACTGGCCGAGTCCCGCCTCGACGAGCTGCGCGAGCACACCGGCGCGGACGTCGTGGCGGTGACCCTCGACACCGAGGGCGCGGTGGTCGGCGGCGCCGACGGCGAACCCCGGCGCAGCCACAGCACCCCGGTCCCGGCCAGCCACGCCGTGGGGGCCGGGGACGCGTACCTGGCGGCCATGACCCTGGCGCTGGCCGCGGACGCGAGCCTGCCGACCGCCGCGCAGCTCGCCCAGCTCGCCGCGACCATCACCGTCTCCGACACCGGCACCTGCGTGTGCCGGCGGGAGGACCTGCTCGACGCGCTGGGCAGCGGGCCGGAGGAGGCCGGCCGCCCGACCCTGGTGGGCGCCGAGGAGCTGACCGCGATCGTCGCGGAGCACCGCCGGGCCGGCCGGTCGATCGTCTTCACCAACGGCTGCTTCGACGTGCTGCACCCCGGGCACGTCCGCTACCTGACCCAGGCCCGCGCGCTCGGCGACCTGCTGGTCGTGGCGGTCAACTCCGACGGCAGCGTACGCCGGCTCAAGGGCCCCGACCGGCCGGTCAACCCGGTCGAGGATCGCGCCGCCCTGCTCGCCGCGCTGGAGTGCGTCGACCACGTGGTGGTCTTCGAGGAGGACTCCCCGGCCAAGCTCATCGAGGCGGTCCGCCCGGACGTCTACGTCAAGGGCGGCGACTACCCGCCCGAGATGGTCCCGGAGGCCCCGCTGGTCCGCCGGCTGGGCGGCCAGGTACGCACCCTCGGTTACGTGCCGGACCGCTCCACCTCGGCGATCATCGACCGGATCCGGTCGCACCCGGTCGTCCCGCCGGTTAACGAGGGCAGGCCGGCGTGAACCGACCGCTCGACCTCGGCGCACCCGAGGAGTTCCGCCGCCCCCGGCAGCTCGACGTGCTGATTCCCACCCGCAACCGGCCCGCCGAACTGGCGGTCACCCTCTCCGGGCTGGCCGCGCAGGAGGGCGTACCGGACTTCGGGGTGGTGGTGAGCGACCAGTCCGACGGCGACCCGGCGTACACGCACCCGGCGGCGGCCACCATGGTCCGGGCGTTGCGCCACCGGGGCCACCCGGTGCTGCTGTCCCGGCGGCTGCCCCGGCGCGGGCTGGCCGAGCACCGGGCCTCCCTGCTGGACCGGTCGGCGGCCCGGTACGTGCTGTGCCTCGACGACGACGTCTGGCTGGAGCCCGGCACGGTGTCCCGGCTGGTCACCGCGATCCGGGAGCTGGGCTGCGGGTTCGTCGGCAACGCCGTGCACGGCCTCTCGTACGCCGAGGACGTGCGCCCGGAGACGCACGGGCACTACGAGGAGTGGCAGGGCCCGCCGGTGCCCGAGCGGGTCCGCCCCGGCACCCCGGAGTGGCAGCGCGCGTGCATCCACCCGGCGGCGAACCTGCTGCACGTCACCGAGAAGCTGCGGCTGCCGGCCGGGGCGTGGCGGGCGTACAAGGTCTCCTGGATCGGCGGGTGCGTGCTCTACGACCGGGCCAAGCTCCTCGACTCCGGCGGCTTCGAGTTCTGGCGCCGGCTGCCCGACCGGCACCAGGGCGAGGACGTCGCCGCGCAGCTCGCCGTGCTGGAGCGGCACGGCGGCGCCGGCGTCCTGCCCAGCGGGGCCTACCACCTGGAGTCGCCGACCACCGTCACCGAGCGGGACGTGGAGGCGTGGGAGGTCGTGGTCGCCGAGCCGGACACCCCGCAGCCGGCCTGACGCTCACTCCGCCAGCAGCTCGCGGGCGGCCTCGACCACCTCGGCGGTCGGGACGTCGGCGACGAACGAGTCGCGGTGCGGGCACTCGCCGCCGCCGGGGCGGTGCGGGTAGATGTCCCGCGTGCAGTCGATGCCGCAGACCGGGCAGTTGGTGGTCCACGAGGCGATCGGCCGGTGCCGGACGCGCAGCGGCGTCGCCCCGTTGATGAGGTTGCCGATCCAGTAGATGCCGACCGTCGGGGCGCCCACCGCGGCGGCCAGGTGCAGCGGGCCGGTGTCGTTGGAGACCACCAGCGCACAGCCCTCGTACGCGGCGGCCAGCCCGCCCAGGCTGAGCGTGCCGACCTGCGGGCGGACCGGCACGCCGGCCGCCGCGACCACCTCGTCCACCGTCTCCCGCTCGGCGGGGGTGCCGGTGACCAGCACCTCGTAGCCGTCGCCGGCCAGCGCCCGGGCGACCTCGCCGAAGCGCTCCGGCGGCCAGCGCCGCCGGGTGTCGGTGGCCCCCGGGTGCAGCGCCACCCGGGGTCGGGTCGGTTCGCCGAGCACCGTGCGGGCCTCGGCCCGGTCGGCGCCGGTCACCGCCAAGGTCGGCGTGATCGTCACGGCCGCCGCCCCGACCAGGGCCACCGCCTCCAGGTATCGGATCACCTCGTGCTGGTAGTAGACGTACCGGATCCAGCGGTCCAGCGGCGGCGCGTCGTGGGCGCGGAGGCCGGCGGTGACCCGGGCGCCCAGCCCGGCGATGATCGGGTTGGAGTTGACGCCGCCGCCGTGCAGTTGCAGGGCCAGGTCGAACCGCTCCGTGCGGGCCGCCGCCACTAAGTCCGCCAGCTCGGACGGCTCCTCGCCCGGGCCGGGTTCGCGGATGCCGGGCGCCGGCGGGACCACCAGCACCCGGTCCACCGGGCCGGGGCGGTCGCGCCACAGCTTCGCGTGCCACGGCGCGCCGAGCAGCACGATCTCCGCCGACGGGTACGCGGCCCGCAGCGCCTCGAGCGCCGGCAGGACGAAGATGAAGTCGCCGAGCGCGTTCGCCCGCAGCACGGCGATCCGCTCGACGTCGGGGACGCACTCGCCGACCGGGCCGAGCACCGACGACGGCTCCAGGTCGCGGCGCGGCGACAGACGCGCCGAGCTGGAGTTGTCGGCCCGGGTGTCCACGCGACCCCTACGGCCGGTCGATCTCGTCGGCCGTGGTGTCCGGATGGTGCAGCTCCCGGTCCGCTGCCGGGTCGACCACGGTCCGCGTACCCCCGGAGGTGGTGCTCGGGCCGGTGCGGCCGACGGTGATGGTGCGCGGCGCGGGCCGGGCCGCCCGGGGCAGCCGCACCCGGAGCAGGCCGTGGTCCATCACGGCGTCGATCCGGTCCGGGTCCACCCGGGACGGCAGGTCCACCCGGTACTCGAAGCCCCGGGTGGTGAACCCGCCCGGAATGCCCTGGTCGGCGTTGACCTCGGCCTCCGACCGGGCCCGTACGCACAGCTCCCGGTCGTCCAGCTCGACGGCCACCTCCTCGGGGGCCACACCGGGCAGCCGGACGACCACCTCCCAGCCGTCGGCGATCTCGGTCAGCTCCACGTCGGGGCTGCCGCCGCGGCCACCGACCAGGCGGCTCAGCTCGGCGCGCAGCGACTGCAGCTCGCCCATCGGGTCCCAGCCCTGCTGGCGGCCCCGCCAGCCCCGGCCGCCGCTCTGTTCCGTCATCGCACGTCTCCGATCCGCTGGGTCGCCGAGGGGGGTCGCAGCGAGCTCGGCGCGTTCAGGTCGTGCTCCGGGTCGACGCCGACACCCAGCCGGTCCACCAGCTCGCCGCCGAGCCAGGCGCTGACGCCGAGGATGGCCACGGCGACCACCTCGATGGCGATCAGGGCGCCTCCGGCGGCCCGGGAGTCGGCGTTGAGCCGCACCACCCAGACCGCGGCGAAGAGCAGGATCACCGCGACGTTGGCGGCGGCGTGGGTGAGCCCGACCCGCTTGGCGCGGGTGCCGGTGGGCAGGGCCAGCAGGTCGAAGGCGCCGGCCGCCGCGGCCAGCAGGCCGCCGACCAGGCCGACCGTGATGTTCCAGTACGCGACCTCGCCGAGGAAGTCCGGCCCGCCCACGGTGTCGATCACGTCGAAGATCACCGCGGTGACCAGCAGGGCCACCGGGAACATCACCAGCATGGGATGCACGGGATGGCCGAGCACCTTCAGTCGGCTCTCCATCTCGGCCTCCATCGATCGCGTCCGGGCGCGCTGCGGCTCAGTCCGTACCCGCCGGCTCCGGGGGCAAACCTCGCGTCGACGCGCTCTCCTAGGCTGACGATGGCGGAAACCAGCCGTTCGCGGGCCGGAATCGCCGCCAAGGTCAACGGACGGGGGAGGCAGACGTGACGACACGGGAGATCACCAGCCCGGAGGAACTGGCGGAACTGCTGGGCGCGCCGGGGCAGCGGGCGCGGGACAAGGAGCGCACGGTGCTGCACCAGCGGGACCGGGAGTGGCTGGCCGCGTCGCCGTTCTGCCTGGTCGCCACGGCCGGCGCCGACGGCAGCTGCGACGTGTCCCCGAAGGGCGACCCGGCCGGCTTCACCCTGGTGCTGGACGAGACCACCATCGCCATCCCCGAGCGGCCCGGCAACCGGCGGGCCGACGGCTACCGCAACATCCTGGCCAACCCGCACGTCGGGCTGATCTTCCTGATCCCCGGGCGCACCGACACCCTGCGGATCAACGGCCGGGCCCGGCTGGTGCGCGACGCGCCGTACTTCGCGGACATGGAGGTCGAGGGGCACCGGCCGGTGCTCGCCGTCGAGGTGACGATCGAGCAGATCTTCTACCACTGCGCGAAGGCGTTCCTCCGCTCCAAGCTGTGGCAGCCGGAGACCTGGCGACCCGACGCGCTGCCGACCCGCGCGCGGCTCGTCAAGGAGGTGGAGGCCCCGACGGAGAACCTCGCCGACCTGGAACGCCACTACGGCCCGGACTACGCCCGCCGCCTCTACGTCTGAGCCTCCCCACTCGACCGCCGCCCGGCGCGGATGTTTGGCCGGGCGGCTGGGGGTACTGATTCGGGGACGGCCCACCGCGATCACGCGACGCTGGACACCCCCTGGAACCGGGTCGAGGAAGGATGATGTGCGATGCCCACGAAGAACGGCTCCGGGCGCGGCAGCGGCTCGACCGCGACCACGAACCCGCCGGGCAACCAGACCCCGAACACCCCCGACATCAACGAGAGCGAGATCGCCCGGCTCAAGGTCGACCAGCTCCGCGACCGGCTGCGCAGGCGCGGCGTCGCCGGCACCGCCGACATGCGCAAGGACGACCTGGTCAAGGCCCTGGTGAAGGCCATGAAGGACGGCGCCAAGAAGAGCACCTCGGCACGCGCCGGGGGCTCGTCACGCTCCGGCTCGTCCGCGAAGAAGACCACCTCGTCGTCGGCGAACCCGCCCGGCAACCAGACCCCGAACACGCCGGACATCAACGAGAGCGAGATCGCCCGGCTCAAGGTCGACGAGCTGCGCAGCCGGCTGCGCGCCCGGGGCGTCGCCGGCACCGCCGGCATGCAGAAGGCCGACCTGGTCAAGGCGCTGGTGAAGAGCCTGCGTGACGGCTCTTCCCGCTCCTCCTCCGGGGGCGGCGGTGTCCGCAAGGGGCCGCAGAACTCAAAGTCGATCAAGTACGCCCAGGAGGTCACCTCGGTCGACGACGAGCCGGAGCGGCCCGGCCGCAGCCTGGTCACCACCGACCACGACGTGATCCGGCGGTGGGCGGAGGCTCGCAAGGGCGTACCGACCACCGTGGACGGCACCGAGCACGACGGGCACGCCGGGGTGCTGCGCTTCGACTTCCCCAGCAACGGGCGCGAGCAGCGGCTGCGCGAGATCAGCTGGGAGGAGTGGTTCCGCGCCTTCGACGAGCGGCGGCTCAACTTCATCTACCAGGAGGAACGCTCCGACGGGAAGCAGAGCAACTTCTTCCGGCTGGAGAGCCCGGACCGCGAGGACGGCTGACTCCACACGGAACTCCGGAGGCCCGGGTCGGCGCGTCGACCCGGGCCTCCGGCATGACCGTCGAATCGGCGCCGTCCCGATTAGCCCGGGTCTCCGGGGGTACGGATTTCGGTACCGACGACTGAACGACAAGGAGTGCCCATGACCACGAAGGTCGAGAAGTCCATCGAAGTCGACGTACCGGTCAGCACCGCCTACAACCAGTGGACCCAGTTCGAGGAGTTCCCCCGGTTCATGGGTGGCGTGCAGGAGGTACGCCAGCTCGACGACCGGCGCATGCACTGGGTCGCCGAGATCGCGGGCGTGAAGCGCGAGTGGGACGCCAAGGTCCTGGAGCAGGTGCCGGACCGCAAGGTCGCCTGGGCCGCCACCAGCGGCGCCACCAACGCGGGCGCCGTCTACTTCCAGCCCATCGGCACCGACCGCACCCAGGTCCGGCTCTCCCTCGAGTACGAGCCGGAGGGGCTGGTCGAGAAGGCCGGCGACAAGCTGCACATCGTCGAGAAGCGGGCCGAGGCCGACCTGGAGAAGTTCAAGTCGTACATCGAGGGCCGGGGCGCGGAGACCGGCGCCTGGCGCGGCACCGTCGACGAGGGCCGTACCCTCGGCACGCCCGGCGTGGAGCACGCCGCGTCCTCCCGCGGCGACGACGGCAAGGCCGGCCTCTCGGCCAAGGCGGTCGCGGCCGGCGCGGTTGCCGCGGGCGCTGCCGCGGCCGGGGCCGCCGCCGCGGCCAAGCACCGCTCGGAGACCGACGAGGAGCCCACGCCGCAGACCGAGACGGAGTACGTGGTGACCGACGTCCCCGCGCAGCGGCCCGGCGTGTTCCCGCCCGACCCGGCGGACCCGCGCCGCAACCTGTAGGCCTTTCACCTCCCTGCCGGAGTGAGCCCGGTGGGCCGGCCCCCGCGCCGCGCCCGCCGGGCTCACTTCGTTCCGGCGCGTATCGTTGCCGCCCGTGACCGACCTCGAACGACGCACACCGGAGATCACCGTCGCCACCCCGGCGGACCGCGAGCGAGTCGTCGACTCGCTGGTCGCCGCCTTCGCCGCCGACCCCGTCCTGACCCACCTCTTCCCCGACCCGGCCAGCTACCCCCGGTACGCCGCCGCCTTCTTCGGGCACCTCTTCGACAAGCGGGTCCACCGGGGAACCATCTGGACGATCGGCCGGGGCGCGTCGGTGGCGATCTGGGAACCACCGGTCCCGCCGGAGCCGGAACCGGCCGACCCGCTCGCCACCCACCTGCCCGCCGACGCGCTGGCCCGGGTCCGCGCCTACGACGCGGCCGTGCACGCCGCGCTGCCGGCCGGCCCGTTCTGGTATCTCGGCGTGCTCGGCACCCACCCCGACAGCGCCGGACGCCGCTGGGGCCACGCAGTGATGCGGGCCGGGCTGAGCCGGGCGGCGGCGGACGGGCTGCCGGCGGTGCTGGAGACCAGCAACCCGGCCAACGTCGAGATCTACCGCCTGGCCGGCTGGCAGGTGGTACGCGAGGTCCCCGAACCCCTGCCCACCTGGATCATGCAGCAGCCGACCAATGTGAACCGCTGATGAATCCCTCCCGGATCGTGCGCGAAGAGGATCTCGCCCACTGCACCACCGGCCAGTTCCTGGAGCTGCTGAAAGCCCTCACGATGATCCTGACCCTGCCTCAGTCGGCCGCCGACGAGGTCGAGGCACTCGTCGTCGCCACCGGTCAGGGCGAAGACTGGCGCCTCACCCACGCGATCCGCACCTGGGAGGCGAACCCGAAGCTCCGCCACCTCCTGGTGGCGAACGGGAACCCGGCGGAGAAGACCTACGTCGAGATCACGCTCGACCACCTGCGGAGCCTCGGCCTCCGTCGCGCCGAGGGGGTCCACGTTCAGGCCGAGCCGGCCCCGAACACCGGCCTGCAGGCCGCGTGGATCGCCGACCAGGTCCGGGCCCGCGGCATCACAAGCCTCGCGCTCACCGTCTCCCCCTACCACCTGGCCCGCGTCTACCTCACGGTCCTCAGGGCCTTCAACAGGAGTGGCATGCGGCTGCCCGTCATCCCGCTCCCCGTGGCCGTCTCTCCAGACCTGCCCGTCCCGGAGACCGGGGCGACCGCCTACGACCTCGTGCCCGGGGAAGCCAGACGCATCCTCGCCTACCTGGACGAGGGGTGGGTCGCCACACCGGCGGAGCTACAGGACTACCTACGGTGGCTGTGGAGCCGGCACCGGGCCCTCCTCGTCGGGCCGGACCGCGCCCGGTGACAGCGCGGGCGACGCCCGCCCCGCCAGCCGTCGGGCCTCAGCTCTCCGCCGACCGCCACCCGCCTGAGCTGCGCCACAGCCGGGCTTCGGCCATCAGTTGCCGCATCGCTTCCTCCTTCGCGGCGCCGTACCGCGCCCGACTGTCGGGGTGCCGCTCGGCCGCACGCCTCTTCGCCGCCTCGTAGCGGCGCGCGGCCTCGGCGTCAGCCGCGATGTAGGCGCGGAAGAGCCGGTTCTCCGCCGGCACCGGTGAGGTGACACCGAAGACGTGCAGGTGCTCGGCCCGCATTCCCGCGGTGTCCTTCACGAAGAACAGGTGCTGGTCGTCGTCGGGGAAGACCAGCGGTCGGTAGACGTACCCGAGCAGCTCCAGGGACCGGAGATCGGCGAGCACCGCTTCGACCTCGGGCACCACCACCTGGATGTCGATGATCGGCTTGGCCGCCAACCCGGGAATGCTGGTGGAGCCGATGTGCTCGATGCTCACCGCCGTGAGCAACACGCCCACCAGCAGCCGCTGTGCAGCCGTGAACCGCTCCGACCACGCCGGGTCGTAGGCCACCACCTCGACCACGCGCGCCTCGTCCGTCACCTCGTCACCGTAGCGGCGTTGTCGGCGCCGCAGCTTCCCTCGTGGCGGGGGCATCTCGGCATCCGCGACCGGTCGGAGCTTCGGCTAGCCTCCGGTCTGTGGCAGCCGAAGCAGCGGGAGCGTTTCGCCGGACGCCGATCGAACGATCAGATCAGCGCGTGGCGTGGGAACGGACGGATCAGGCCTTCTTCGCTGCCGGAGCGTGTCACATCCTGGCCTGGGTGTGCCGGGACTCCTACCCTGGGCGCCCGATCGAGATCGCCGGGGTACGCCCGGCCGGCGAATGGCAGGTCTTCCACGTCTACGCGGTGTGCGATGGCTGGGCGTTCGATCACTCGGGCTGGAACCCCGAGGCGCAACTGCTCGCGGTGAACACCGAATTCGAAGGCCGCCAGCTGGAACGCGTCACGATCACCGACGACCTCGCCGGCTTCTGTGCGGCGCACTACTCCCGCATGCCCGGCGATTACTGGCAGGACCCGCTCCCCCGTGCCCGCGACTACGTGAACCGGCACGCCCCGCCTTGGACATGACAGCCTCGCTGGTGAGCGCAGGCGCCATCAGCTCCAGTTCAACCTGCCCATCTCCCGCTTGAACTGCTTGAGGGTGAAGGTGCTGCCCTCGGCGGGCGTCAGCCGCAGGGAATAGGTGACCTCCCCAGCAACCCACCACAGGGTCCACGAGCCTTCCGCCCCGCCGGTGATGACCCCTTTACGTGCGCCGATCGTGAGGGTCGCGACGGCGGCGGGTCGACTCGCGTCGGCGGTGCGACGCGCAGCCGCGAGGAGATGGGAGCCGCCGGGGCCGTTGTAGCCCTGATACCAGCCGTCGTCGGTGGACGCCCACTGCCCTGGGTGCGGGCTCCACCGCTCGTCGCTGCTCAAGGCCGGCAGATCGCGCTCGAAGTAGGTCGGTGGCGGGAGTGCGGTGGCGGCGTCGCGGAGCACCCGGTCGCCGAGAGGTTCCGGCAGCGACACCACGAGGGGAATGGGCTCGCCACTCGTGGCGCAGTCGGTCGCACGCCCCATGCGCGCCTTCACCGCGATCACCACCCGGGTGCCGTCCTGCTCGGCCACCGCCGCCCGGGGCTGCACGAGTTCATTGCACTCCGCGCTCGCTCCGGCGTACACGGTGACGGACCTGCCGTCACGAGCAACCAGCGCCGAGAGCCAGGCCAGGGTCGACGGGGCCTCCTCCGACGCCTCCTGCGCCGACACCTGCCGGGGCGCCACCGGATCGGTCGCGCGTTGCTGCCTCACGAAGAAGCTGCCGAGGAGTGCCAAGCCGATGGCGGCGGCCGCCACCGCGAGGGTGCCCCGCCCACGACGGCGTGCCCGGTCAGCCGGTAGCGGCGCCGGAAGGTGCCCGTTCGGCAGGTCGCCGCCGACCATCAGGTCGGGCAGTGCGTCGTCGGGTTTCATCAGCCGCCTTCACCTTCCGCGGGACGTGCAGAAGCGGAGCGTACGCGAGCATCGGCTGCCCCACGGGCCCGCGTTCGACGACCCCGCCTGGTGCAACCGTTGGCTCTATTGTCACGGAGATGATCAGCAAGGTTTCCGCTGCCGCGGTGCGCCATCGGCACGTCGTTCTGCTGCTTGGCCTGCTGCTGGCAGGCGTGAACGCTGCTGCCGTCGGGTTCGCCCCCTCCCTCGGACAGGTCCTCCTCGCCCCGCTTGCCTTCCTCGCCCTGGCGGCCCTGGTCCTGTCGGTCATCGTCATGGGGATCCGGCCGGCCTGCTTCGTGGTGCTACCGCAGATGCCGGCCTTCGCCACTCCAGCGCCGGCGTGGAGGGTGCTTTTTGCCTTCGGCTTCCTCGGGCCTGTCTCGGCCAGCGTCGGCGCAATGGTGCGCTCGGCAAGGGCGGGCATGGTGTCGACACTCGACGTGATCTTGACGATCTCCTCGCTCGTGCTGGTCGCGCTGCTGCTTGTCGAGGCGTGGCAGGGACACGGGGTGCAGCTACGGCCTCACGGCATACGGCAGAGCTGGGTCCTCGGCTCGCTCACTGTGCCGTGGGAGGCCCTCCCGGCCGCTCGGGTTGCCCCGGGGGCGGACCGCCCCTGGCGGCTTCGGATGACCTTCGCGAAGCCACTGCTCGTGAGGCGGCGTGGCCTTCCGTGGAGCCGGAACGCGCTGCGCACGGACAACGTCGACGCCGGTTTTCTCGCCGCCGCGATCCAGCACTACGTCTGTCATCCCGAAGGCCGGGCGGCCATCGGCAGCCAGGCCGAATACGGACGGCTTCTCGCGGCGCTGGCCGACCGGGACGGCGGAAGGCACAAGGGCAACTGACTCCAGGTGCAGCTGCAGTGCCCTGCAGCTGGCCGTGGCGGCAGCCGCTTGTCACCGACCTTGTGGCACACAGCGTCAACCCTCTGACACTCAGCGTCAACCCACGCCTCTTCGACGTATGTAGTATTCCGCCATTGGCAGTGATCACTGCATTCCAATTCACCCGGGAAAGGAAGCAGATGCGCCTACCCAAGAAGCTTCGGCTGGCCCTCACCGCTATTGTCAGCATTCCTCTGATGGGGCTCTGGGCATCACCGGCACAAGCTCATTTTGCTGTCGCCTACCATGGGTCCGACGTGGCGACCGTGTCTTCAGGTCACACCTTCGTAGAGGTTTACGACAAGGAGGCCGACGGTAACGGCGTATACGGCGTCTTCTACCTCTACAACGGCACCACCCAGCAGGTTGGCGATCCGAACGGAAGCGCCTCGGGCGGCGGAAGTGCAGGCTTCAGCGCCGGGGTGGACTGGTTCTACATCTGCGAGAGAAACGTCGGATGCAGCGGAGTTGTCAACGCCTGACCATGGAGTCGGGCTCCAGAATCGCCGGCACGACAATTGGGCAGATCAGGCACCGGTACATAACTGCCGTTCCGCCAGTGTCGGCAGCCGCCGCTGTTGGCCATTCTGGTATGCCGACCGACAGGCTGCCATAGCCATCCCGATGCGCCTATGAATGTCAAGCTCCGCCGGGAATCGTCGGCGGAGCTTGACATTTTCGCAGATGAACCAGGCATCTGTCATGCCTGGCTCTTCACACGCCGACCCAGCAGGACGGGAGGGCAGTCTCCCGTCAGCCGTCTGGCTACTGGCCCGTAGATGGCCCATCTGAGTCAGCCTGGCGCTCGGCTCGCCAGATGGCGTGGCCCTTCAGTAGGTAGCCGGTCCAGTAGATCGCGAACAGGATCAGGAAGCACGCAAAGAACACCCCCGAGACCATGCTCGCGATGATGATTGCTTCCCTGCCGTCAGCCAGTCCGTGTGCGGCGAATCCGGCGAGGCCCAGGACGAAGAAGATGACCATGTAGACGGGCAGTGCCGGGCTGTCGGCAGGGTGAGGAGCGCGAGTCAGCCACGGGGTGTGAGGGTCTTTGCTGATCACGCCGTGAGTATCGGGGACGATGGACGGGAAAGCTAGCGGATCTCCTCGTCGGCAGTCTCCGAACCCCGGCCCTCAGAGGTCCAGCCGGAAAGCGGATCACTTCGCCGGGCACCACGGAGGCTGGACGGTCGGGGGCGGCTGAGCTCAGCTACTGCGGTCGCTCGGCGAAGATGTCAGCATGCTCCAGGAGTGATCGAGCGAAGTCGACGGGCGGCAGGCCCCTTCCCCGCTCACGTTCCGCATCCGTAATCGGCACGACGTTGATGACTCGAACAGCGCCCGCGCTGGTGTGGACATAGTCCAGCCCTTCGGCGCTCAACGGGCCGGCAAGGAAGACCGCACGACATCCGGAGAAGGTGGGGAAGTCCTCCCGGAAACCGATCATGTGCCCCCAGTTCAGTTGCGTTCCCGTTACGAACGGATGCACCGCAAGATCGGCCAACCGGACGGCGATCGCGTGCTCTTCGGAACGGGTCAGCGGCCCGCGCCGCCGAAGGTGGAGCTCGGCGCGGCCACCTCCACCCGGTCCGGGCGCCGCCGGCATTTCTTTCGCCGCCATGCCGATGGTGGCGAAAGAGGTCATGTCCGCCCCGGATCTGGGCCGATACACGACCACATCCAGCCGGCTGATCGGTCCCTGCTCGTCTTCGAAGAGGAAGCCATCGTCCTCCTCGCCCAGCTGGTTCTGATACGCGTTGAAGATGTCTCGCAGGACAGGAGGAGCAGCCATGGCGGGGCACTCTACGCCGGACGTGGGTCTTCGCGGCGGCTGCGGCGTCGGTCGGGCTGGCAGGGCTGACTCCGCACGTCCTGCCCCTGATGTTCGCTGTGGTCCGCCACTGTCCGCCGGCTTGGCTGCTTGGTCGGCTGCTTCTGGGCGCAACTATCGCCAGAGCAGGGAGTGGGGTCCTGCCGGCCTGCCTGCACGTCCAGCGCTTCGCGGGCGGTTTTTGATGATCCTGCTCACTCCAGCTAGATCGGGTATCGGCCGACCGGCAGCCTGGCCGGGTGACAACCACGGTGATGCCTGAGAGCCCTGGCGTCGCTGTCGGGCCCATCAGGCGCGACCCGTACATCGACAACGTCAAAGGGCTGTTGATCGTCCTGGTCGTGCTCGGCCACATGGTGGGTCAGACGGTCGGCTCCTCGCCAGGTGGCAGGACGATTTACACGTTCATCTACCTGTGCCACATGCCGGCCTTCGTCATGCTTTCGGGGATGCTCTCGGCAACCGAGCTCACCGGCCGTCGTGCGGCGTCGCTGATCCGGGATCTGCTCGCGCCGTACGTGGTGTTTCAGCTGCTTTACATGATCTTCTACACGGCGATGGACAAGCCGATGCCCTGGACGGCCGACATGTTCCTCTCCCCGATCTATCACCTGTGGTTCCTGCCGGCCCTGTTCATCTGGCGGATGCTCGCTCCGCTCTTCGCCCAACTTCGCGGAGCGGTCGTCATCGCGATCGTCGTGTCCCTCACCGCCGGAACCGCCAGTTCGCTCGGCCACGCCCTGTCGTTGGACCGGGTGGCAGGAATGCTGCCCTTCTTCGTCCTCGGCGTCTGGCTCGGTCGCGGCAGGCTCGCGTACCGCCCATCTCCGCCCGTGCGGCTGACCGCGATCGCCGTCCTCATCGCTGCCGCGCCGATCGCCTATCTGGTCGCCTCGCGCCTGTCGGCCCTCTGGGTGTACTGGAACCGCACTTACCAGCGGCTCGGGGTGGAGGTGACCGAGGGCGTCCTGATCCGGCTTGGACTGATGGCCGTCGGGTTGGCGATGACTTGGGCGATCATGATGCTCGCTCCCCGTCGCCACACGTTCCTCACGGGTTGGGGAGCCAACTCCATGTACCCCTATCTGCTGCACGGGTTCGTCGTCCTGGCCTTCAAGTGGTCACCCCTCGACAAGCAGGTCGACAACATCCCAGCCTTGCTGGTGCTCATCGCCGCGGTCGTTGCGCTGGTCTGGATCACCGCCAGCCGGCCCGTGGTGTGGGCGTTGCGTCCGCTGGTCAGCCCTCCGGTCGGCTGGCTGCTCAGGGACGTCGCCCCAGCGAAGAAACAGCAGTCCACGGCGGTGACCAGCCAGAGCTGAGCTCAGCCCGATTCCTCACCCCCGATCCGGCGGGCAGGTGGTCGAGCCGATGACGCTGGACGTACGAGGGCTGTTCGCGACGTTGGGAAACGGCAGAAGCCCAGGCCAATGACCTGGGCTTCTGTACCGAGCCGCCTGACGGAATCGAACCGTCGACCTACGCATTACGAGTGCGTCGCTCTAGCCGACTGAGCTAAGGCGGCAACGATCGTCAAGTGTACGGCACACCCCGCCGGACGCCGAACGGGATCCCCTCACCTCCGATCCGGACATCAGGGAGTTTCGGTACTTCCGCGGGAGAGACTTCGCGCTCGGTCAGGACTACCCTGCGGCGGGTGAGTGACGATCACGTACCGCCGCAGCAGCCGATCCCCGAGGCGCACCCCGGCGAGCGGGCGACCCGGCGCCCGCGCAGCCTGAATCCCCTGGAGCTGGGTTTCACCCCGCGCAAGCCGGTCCCCTGGCTCGCGCCGCTGCTGCTGATCAGCACCGGCGTGCGGACCCTGCTGGCGATCCTGTTCGGGGCGTACCTGGACAAGCGCGAGTTGCAGAACGCGTTCGGCGACGACACGTTTCGGCAGGTGGGGCCGGACGGCGGGCTCTGGCTGGACTACGTGGCCGACCTGGGCGACGGCTTCGACGCGACGTACTCGGTGGCGTACCTGCTCGCCCAGCCCGAGCTGGAGGTGGACGGGCACCGGCTGCCCCGGGCGCAGACCCTGGTGATGGGGGGCGACCAGGTCTATCCGTCGGCGGCCTACGAGGCGTACGAGGACCGGTGCAAGGGGCCGTACCAGGCGGCAATGCCCGTGGCGCCGCCGCAGCGGCCGACGCTCTTCGCGGTGCCCGGCAACCACGACTGGTACGACGGGCTGACCGCGTTCCTGCGGCTGTTCGTCCGGTCCCGGGACCGGCACTTCGCCGGCTGGGGCACCGGCCAGTCCCGCTCGTACTTCGCGGTGGAGCTGCCGGCCGACTGGTGGCTGCTGGGCCTCGACGACCAGTCCGGGTCGTACCTGGACGACCCGCAGCTCACCTACTTCGACGAGGTCGCCCGGAAGCTCACCCCGCGCTCGAAGGTGATCCTGGCGGTGCCGGCCCCGACCTGGGTCAAGGCCCACGACCATCCCACGGCCTACGACTCGATCGACTACTTCATCCGTACGATCGTCGCGCCCACCGGCGCGCAGGTGCGGCTGCTGATCTCCGGCGACCTGCACCACTACGCCCGCTACACCGGGCCGGAGCGACAGCTGATCACCTGCGGGGGCGGTGGCGCCTACCTCTACCCCACCCACCAGCTGCCCGAGCGGCTGGAGGTGCCGCCGCGGGACACCCTGGCCCGCCGGTCCAGCCGCACCCGCGAGTACGAGTTGGCCGCCCGCTATCCGGACAAGGCCCGCTCCCGGCGGTACGGCTGGGGGATCTTCGCCCGGCTGCCGTTCCGCAACCCGGGCTTCACCACCCTGCTGGGCACCCTGCACACGCTCCTCATGCTGGCCATGGCCGGGGTGGCGGCGAACCACGTGGGCACCACCGAGCAGCGCCTGTTCAGCGTCCCGCTGGTGATCATGCTGGTGGTGACCCTGCTGAGCGCGGCGTTCTTCGCCAAGCCACCCAGTTCCGGCGGGAAGCGGCACGCCCGGCACTGGATCCTCGGCGTGACGCACGGCCTGGCCCACGTCGCGCTGGCCGCCGGCGGCACCTGGCTCTGGCTGCAACTGCCGTTCTACGACTGGCCGTGGCCGCTGCCGGCGGTCGCCGCGGCCGTCCTGTACGGGCCGGTGAGCGGCCTGGTCGCCAGCCAGGTGGTGGCGCTCTACCTGCTGGTGGCGGGGTCGTTCGGAGTGAACGTCAACGAGCTCTTCGCCGGCCAGGGCATCGAGGACTCGAAGGCGTTCCTCCGGTTCCGCATCGACGCCGACGGCACCCTGACCATCTACCCGATCGCCGTGGACAAGGTCTCCCACGCCTGGGAACTCAACGAGGACCAGTCCCCGACGTCAAGCTGGCTCCTCCCCAAAACCCCCCTGACCCCCCGCCTGGCCGAGCCCCCCATCGTCCTCCGCTGAGGCCGCGCACACTGGAGTCGATCAAGAGGTTTGCGTCAGGAACGGCCCGTTTCCTGACGCAAACCTCTTGATCGACGGCGGGGAACCAAGGGAGGCGGTCAGGAGTAGTGCTGGTCGTGGGCCTTGCGGGGGGCGCAGACCGAGGCTCGGCTGCATGAGCAGCGGGAGCCGTCGGCGTCGAGGCGGACCGTGACCGAGTCGCGGGGGACGCTGTGGCCGACGACCTTGCCGTCGCCCTCCGGCGTGGAGACGCGGCTGCCGATCGCCGGGGCGGACTCCTGGAACCGCTGGTAGAGCGGATGCTCGTACTTCAGGCAGCACATCAGCCGGCCGCACGCGCCGGAGATGCGCAGCGGGTTGAGCGGCAGGTCCTGGTCCTTGGCCATCCGGATGGTCACCGGCTCGAAGTCGGTGAGGAAGGTGGCGCAGCACAGGTCCCGCCCGCAGGAGCCGATCCCGCCCTGCACCCGCGCCGAGTCGCGGGCGGAGAGCTGCCGCAGCTCGACCCGGCAGTGCAGGGTCGCCCCCAGGTCGCGGACCAGGGAGCGGAAGTCGACGCGGTGCGGGGCGGTGAAGTAGACGGTCGTCCGGTCGCTGCCGGTCTCCGGGGTGGCGAAGACGTGGTCGATCGCCACCACCTTCATGGGCAGGCCGTGCTCGCGGATCAGCCGCTTGGCGGCCACCTTGGCGTCGGCTTTGCGCCGGCGCAGCAGCTCGTCGCGGCGCAGGTCCTCGTCACCGGCCAGGCCGGCGAGCCGGGGGAAGCCGTCGGTGTCCTCGCTGACCCACTGCGCGGCCCAGACGCACTCGGCCACCTCGGGCCCCTCGTCGGTGGGCACCAGCACCTTGTCGCCCACCTGCGGGCGCAGCTCGCCCGGGTCGAGGTAGTAGAGGCGCCCGTACCGGTTGAAACTGACCGCGCAGAGCATGCCCATGCCCACCACCCTAACGACCTCCGCCCGGTTCCGGGACGGCCGCCGTCGCCGTCCGGTCACCCGGCGCAGCGATCCATGATTGTCGACTCGACCGAACCCACCTCGACCCCTCGTGTCGTTGATCCTCGCCCGGACGGCTGAAACATGAGTCGGTTACGGGACAAGCGGCGGCCGACCGCGTTGAGTGAAGGCATACCTGCGGGGGGTGCAGGGGAAGGCCACGGCGTCGCCGCCGGAGCCCGGCTACGGCCGGTTCGGCGTGCGACGCCGTGGACCTGCCAGGGCCCGTTCAGTGTCCGATCCGGGTGGTGCCGCCGTAGCGGGGTGCGGTCGTGGCCCGGTCCCGCCAGGTCGTCTCGGCCAGGCTCGGCGCCCACTGGCGCAGCAGCGTCTCCGCGCCGTCGTAGGCCACCCCGAGCACGCCCAGCACCCGGGTGGCGATCTCGGCGGCCGCCAGCGCCCCGGACCGCCCCGCGTCGACGCCCGGGCGGGTGGCGGCGTGCACGGTGACCGCCTCGGCCGAGCGCAGCAACTCGGCCAGCGCCCGGGCCAGCGCGAGTCGGCTCCCCTCCACCCAGTCGGCCAGCGCGTCGGCGTAGCCGGCGGTCGACTCCAGCCGCCCGACCAGGCTCTCCGGCCCCTCGTCGAGGTGGCGGAGCAGGGCCGTGCGGGCCTCGTCGTACGCCGCGGCGGCCGGCCCGGACCAGGCGACCGGGTCGGCGAGCATGGCGCAGGTGTCGTCGTACCCCCGGACGAGCCGGCGCACGGCGTGGCCGGCGCCGGTCAGCGGTGCGGGGTGCAGGTCGAGGAACTCGCGCACGGCCGCGCCGGGGAGCACCTGCATGCGGCGCAGCAGCGGCCAGAGCGGGTGCCCCTCGGGCGCGCCGGCGGCGAGCAGCGCGTCGACCCGCGCGAGCAGGTCGAGACCCGGCTCGGCGAGGCGGTCGAGCGCGTCCATCAGGCCTCCCGGGCCAGCCGCCGCCCGACCGACTCGTCGGTGGCGGAGTAGCGGTCGGCGGCGCTGCGCAGGGCGGCCGCGGCGGCGGCCAGCCGGGTGGCGGCGGCCTGCGCCTCGCGGGCCCGGTCGCCGGTGGCGGCCGTCCACTGCCGGTGCAGGGCCCGGCCGACCTCGCCGGGCCGGCCGGCGGCCTGGGCGCCGAACGCGGGGTGGGGCGGGTCGGTGGCGGTCACCGTGCGGGCCAGCGTGGCGAGGGTCGCGCCGGCCTCGTCGAGGCGGGCGGCCAGCGCGCGCAACGTCTCCATGTCAGGCTCCCGCCAGCGGCCGGTAGGCCGCGAAGGTCTCGTTGTGCAGCTTCTCCCGGGCCCACTGCGCCGCGTCGGCGGCGGCGGTCACCGCGGCCTGCACCGATCCGGCGACGTCCCGGGGGCTGCGCTGGTGCAGGGGGCCGAGGAAGCGCACCTCGGTGATCCGCCCGCCGGCGGTCACCACCACCTCGACGAGGCCGTCCGGCGAGCGGACGGTCACCTCGACCGTCGACACCGCCTGGTCGAACTCGGCCTGGAGGGTCTCGATGCGCCGGTAGCGCCGGACCGCCTCCTCGATCCAGGCCTCGTCGATCTCCCCCCGCGGCATCGGCGGACTCCTCCCGGCTGATCCCGTCACTGAGCGTGCCGCCATCGTCACCGCGGCCACACCGGACCGTACCGCAGTCAACAAAGCCTGTCGATGCCCTGTGGACAACGCCGGAGGGTGGCCGTCAGCCCTTCCACAGGGCGAGCATCATGGCCTCCACCGCGATCCGCGGCTTGACGTTCGCCTCGATCGCCGCCCGGCACTCCAGCACGGCCTCCAGCCGGCGCAGGGACCCCTCGGCGTCCCACTTCTGCGCGCCGGCCTCAGCCACCGCCGCGGTGTCGGTGTGCACCGGCGCGACCGGCGCCCGCAGCGCCATGGTCAGCGCGTCCCGGTAGAAGCCGGCCAGGTCGACCAGGGCCCGGTCGAGGGCGTCCCGCTGGGCCCGGGTGGCCCGCGACTTCTGCCGCTTCTCGAGGTCCTTGAGCTGCCCGGCGGCGCCCCGCATGGCCCCGGCCGCGCCCCGGCCGGTGCCGCCCGCGCCGAGCGCGGTCTGCAGCGCGGCCCGCTCCGTCTCGTCGAGTTCGGCGACCGACGCGGCGGCCTCCGCCTCGGCCGCCTCGATGAGCGCGGAGGCCGCGTCGAACGCGGCCCCGACCCCGGTCAGCCGGCGCGGCACGGCCAGCACGGCGTCGCGGCGCTGCCGGGCCTCCGGGTCGCGGGCCAGCCGCCGGGCCCGGCCCACGTGTCCCTGCGCCGCCGCGGCGGCCCACTCGGCCACGTCGGGGGCGATGCCGTCCCGGCGTACGAGCACCTCGGCCACCGCGCCGGCTGGCGGCTGCCGCAGCGGCACGACCCGGCACCGCGACCGGATGGTCACCGAGATGTCGTCCGGGTGGGTGGAGGGGGCGCAGAGCAGGAAGACGGTACGCGGGGGCGGCTCCTCGATGGCCTTGAGCAGCGCGTTGCCGGCGGCCTCGGTGAGCCGGTCGGCGTCCTCGATGATGACGATCTGCCAGCGGCCGCCGGACGGGGTGCTGGCCGCCCGGAGCACCAGCGCGCGCATCTCGTTCACGCCGATGGAGAGCCCCTCGGGCACCACCAGGCGCACGTCGGCGTGGGTGCCGGTCAGCGTGGTGTGGCAGCCGGGGCAGTGGCCGCAGCCGGTGCCGTGGACGCACTGCAACGCGGCGGCGAAGGCGCGCGCGGCCACCGACCGGCCGGAGCCGGGCGGCCCGGTGAAGATCCAGGCGTGGGTCATCCCGGCGCCGGGATCGGCCCCGGCCCGGTCGTCCGCCGCGCCGGGCCCGTCGACCTGCTCGGCGAGCGCGTCGAGGTCGTCGTACCCGCCGTCCGGGTCCGCTCCGCCGCCCGCCGGGGCGCCCGCCCGGGACACCGCGGGCGCGGCGGCGCGGAGCAGGGCGGCGGCCGAGGCGGCGGCCCGGCGCAGCGTGACCACCGCCTCGTCCTGCCCGACCAGGTCGGCGAAGACGTCCGTCATCGTTTGGGGCGTTCCATCGTCACCAGCTCCGCGTCGGATAACTCGGGCTGGACCGTGGTGTCGGGGCCCTGGGCCGGGCGCGGGTGCACGATGCTGGCCGGGTCGACGAGGAACTCGTCCACCCGCCGGGCGACCGCCGCGGCGATCTCCTCGACCGGGCGGGACGCGTCGAGCACCAGGTAGCGCTTCGGGTCGGCGGCGGCCAGGTCGAGGAAGGCGTACCGGACCCGCTCGTGGAAGGCGAGCGACTCGGCCTCCAGCCGGTCGGTGCCCTCGTTGCGGGAGTCGACCCGGGACCGGCCGGTGTGCGGGTCGACGTCGAGGAGCACCACGAGGTCGGGCTTGAGGCCACCGGTGGCCCACGAGGAGAGCCAGGAGACCTCCTGCACCGGCAGTGTCCGCCCGGCCCCCTGGTACGCCAGCGACGAGTCGACGTAGCGGTCGCTGATCACCACGGCGCCGCGGACCAGCGCCGGCCGGACCACGGTGGCGACGTGGTGGGCCCGGTCGGCGGCGTACAGCAGCGCCTCGGCGCGCGGCGACGGGGCGTCGTCGCCGGAGGTCTCCAGCACCAGCGAGCGGATCCGCTCCCCGATGCCGGTGGCCCCCGGTTCCCGGGTGACCACGACGTCCCGGCCCTGCCCGCGCAGCCGGTCGGCGAGCGCGGCGAGCTGGGTGGACTTGCCGGCGCCCTCGCCGCCCTCGAAGACCACGAAGAGGCCGCTGGAGACGAAGGGCTCCGAGGGCATCAGCGGGCGGCCCCGGATCGAGCCCCAGAGGTCGGCCAGGACCGGCACGCCCTTCTTGTCGTCCATCTGGCCGAAGGCGCTGATCCCGGCGAAGATGCCGGCGACGCCCGCGGCGAGCAGCAGCAGGCGGGTCGAGGAGACCGAGATGCCCAGGTCGGCGATGGTCAGCTGGCGCGAGCCGCCGACGCCGACCAGGAGGCTGCTCAGCGCGATGGCGAGGATCAGCACCAGCCGGGTGCCGATCTGCACCACGGCGAAGACCCGGCCGCGCACCTCGTCGGCGACCTCGCCGCCGAGCAGCGTGGTGCCGGCCAGGAAGGCCATGCCGGCGCCCGCGCCGACCAGGATCGCGCCGAGCATCGCCATGGACAGGTGGATGGCGAAGGCGAGCACCAGCACCGAGGCGCTGGCCAGCACGATGCTCATGCCGAACCAGCGGCGCCGGGACATGTCCCGGACGATCATCGGCCCGAGCCCGATGCCGAGCGCCAGGCCGACGAAGATCGCGCCGAAGAGCAGCGAGAAGGCGGCGTCACCGGCGCCGAGCGAGTTGGCGAAGAACTTGGCCGTGCCGACCACGATGCCGCCGCCCGCGAAGGCGCCGAAGATGCCGAGCACCAGGCCGCGTACCAGCCGGGTCTGGCCGATGTATTTCCAGCCGTCGGCGAACTGGCGGAACATGCTCTGCTCGACGCGCTCCGCCTCGCCGCGCTGGGCCTCGCTGATCTCCTTGATCCCGAAGGCCACCACCAGTGCGGTGGCCAGCCGGGAGAAGGCGTTGAACCAGAGGGCGAGCTGGGCCGGCTCGGCCCAGTCGGGCAGGTCGCCGCCGACCGCCCCGCGTACCCCGCGGTCGAGCACGGCCAGGGCGATGGCCGCGGCCACCGGCGTCAGGCCGTACGTGGTGATCAGCGTGAGCTGGTTGGCCGTCTCCAGCCGGGTGCGCGGGATCAGGTTGGGGACCGCGGCCTCCTTGGCCGGGATCCACAGCAGGGTGACCGACTCGATGAGGAACGTCGCGATCAACGCCCAACCGACCACCAGCCCTCCCGCGGCGCCGGTGAGCGCGTAGAGCGGGATCGAGGCGAAGAGCACGAAGCGCAGCAGGTCGCAGATGACCATCGTCCACCGCCGGTCGAACCGGTCGGCGAAGACGCCGGCCACCGGACCGAGCACCAGCGCCGGGAGCAACCGGATCGCGGTCACGCCGCCGAAGGCGGCACCCTGGGCGGTGCTGCCGGAGACCTGGGCGGCGGCGAAGAGCGCGGTGGCGAGCAGGCCGAGCCAGTCGCCGAAGGAGGCGACGCCGAGCACGATCCAGAGCCGGCGGAACGGCCGGATGCGCAGCACCGACCGGATGGCGGCCGCTCCGGAGCGGTCGGCCTGCGCTGCGGGCGACGACACGCCGGGCGACTCGCCGTTGTTCTGGCTTTCGATGGCCGTACCTCCACGTGCCGGCCCAGAGCTGGGCATCCCCGGTGGAACACTCTAGTCGCGGCGAGATGCGTCCCCCTCCGCGACATTCGCCTGCTCGCCGAGCCTAGGCCGCGGGCACCACCGACCGCAGCCCGGACAGACGCGAGGGTATTTCGCATTGGCGTCCAGACAGTTAGCGTGCAGACGTGGCCACCGACCGTGACAAACTTCGCGATCGCCTCGATCGGGCGACCGCCCACCTCGACCCGCCCTACGCCGTGGTCGATCTCTCCGCCTTCGACGCCAACGCCGCCGCCCTGGTCGACCGGGCCGCCGGCAAGCCGGTCCGGATCGCCAGCAAGTCGGTCCGGGTCCGCGAGCTGCTGACCCGGGCGCTGGCCCGGCCCGGCTGGCGGGGCGTGATGGCGTTCACCCTCCCCGAGGCGCTCTGGCTCGCCCGGAACGGCGTCAGCGACGACGTCCTGGTCGCCTACCCCACCGCCGACCGGAGGGCGCTCGCCGAACTGGCCGCCGACCCGGCGCTCGCCGACGCGGTCACCCTGATGGTCGACGACCCCGGGCAGCTCGACCTGGTCGACGAGGTCTGCCCGCCCGGGCGCCGGCCGGCGCTGCGGGTCTGCCTCGAACTGGACGCCTCCTGGCGACCGCTGGGCGGCCGGGTGCACGTGGGCGTGCGCCGGTCTCCCGTGCACAGCGCCGGGGCGGCCGGCACGCTCGCCGCCGCCGTCGCCGGCCGGCCGGGCTTCCGGCTGGTCGGCCTCATGTCGTACGAGGCGCAGATCGCCGGCCTCGGCGACGCCCCGCCCGGGCAGGCGCTGCTGGGCTCGGCCATCCGGGTCACCCAGCGCGGGTCGTACCGGGAACTGCTGGCCCGCCGGGCGGCCGCGGTCGCCGCGGTACGCGAGCACGCCGACCTGGAGTTCGTCAACGGCGGCGGCACCGGCAGCGTGGCCGCCACCAGCGCCGACCCCGCGGTCACCGAGGTCACCGCGGGCTCCGGCCTGTACGGGCCGACGCTCTTCGACGCGTACCGTGCCTGGCGGCCGACCCCGGCGGCGTTCTTCGCCTGCGCGGTGGTCCGGCGCCCGGGGCCGGGGCTGGCCACCGTGCTCGGCGGCGGCTGGATCGCCTCGGGCCCGGCCGCGGACAGCCGGCTGCCCCGGCCGTGGCTACCGGCCGGGCTGAAGCTGCTGGGCGCGGAGGGCGCGGGCGAGGTGCAGACCCCGCTGGCCGGCGACGTCGCGACCGCCCTGCGGATCGGCGACCGGGTCTGGTTCCGCCACGCGAAGGCCGGCGAGCTGTGCGAGCGCGTCAACGAGGTGCATCTGGTCGACGGCGACAGCGTGGTGGCCACCGTGCCGACCTACCGGGGCGAGGGCCACGCGTTCCTCTAGATGGTGACGGCGGGTCCCGGCGCACCTCGGGAACCCGCCGCTCGTCGTCCTGCCCCGGTCGCACCCCGGGCATCGCACCTTGTCGTCACCGCCGGCACCAGGGCGGTGACGTCCTGCTCAACCCTGCTGGACGGCATCCGTCCGGGCGTCGACCTGCCGGTGCAGGTACTCCCGGATGAGCGCCTTCGCCTCGACCAGCACCCGCTCGTCGCCGTCGGTGCGGCGGCGGAACGCGAGCTTGATCAGGGAGTCGGCCGCCTCCACCGCGACCTCCAGGTGGAACCGGAGGTCGGGCACGCCGGCCAGACCGAAACGCTCCGTGAGCACCCGGGCGAGCTGATCCGCGATCACCCCGTTGTTGTCCCGCTGCTCGTCGAGCAGGTGCAGGTCGACCACGTCGCCGAAGTGCAAGGTACGAAAGCCGGGCACCGTGCGGTGCATCGAGATGTACTCGTCGATGGCCGCGTCGACGCCGTCCCACCAGTGGGTCAGGTCGGCGGAGGAGAACCTCTCGTCGAGCCGCTGGAGATAGGACTCCATCGTGCGCAGCGTCAACGCCTGCACGATCGCCCGCTTGTCCGGAAAGAACTGGTAGACCGACCCGATCGCCACCTCGGCACGCTCGGCGAGCAGGGTCGTGGTCAAGCCCTCGTACCCCACCTCGTCGACGAGCTCGGCGCAGGCGTCCAGCATCCGCTGGACGCGCGCGACACTTCGACCCTGCACCGGTACCCGACGCAGCGGCCCGGTCGTGGCGGCTGGTGTGGACACTCGGCGCCACCCCCCTTCGACGGATGAACATATCTGCACGTCACGAGTCTGTGACTACCGGTACAACGAGCCGGGCTCGATTGCGGTATTTACCAGGTACAACGTTCCTGATATGAAGTCAGTTCATATTCACGTCGAGGAGCGTCCCATGGTCGGCACGCAAGCCGCCTGGTCCAACTGGGCCGGCAACCAGCGCAGCACCGCCGCCCTGACGGTGCGCCCCCGCACCGTCGAGGAGGTCGCCGAGGCGGTCCGCCACGCCGCCGACACCGGCCGGACGATCCGGGCGGTGGGCAGCGGACACTCCTTCACCGCGACCGCCGTCGCCGACGGACACCGGCTCGACCTCGCCGACCTGGACACCGGGGTCACCGTCGACCCCGCTCGCCGCCTGGTCACCGTACCGGCCGGAATGACCCTGCACACCCTCAACGACCTGCTCGCCGGTCACGGTCTCGCGCTGCCCAACCTCGGCGACATCGACGCGCAGACCATCGCGGGGGCGCTCTCCACCGGCACCCACGGCACCGGCGCGAAGCTCGGCTGCCTGTCCACCTTCGTCACCGCCCTGACCCTGGTCACGGGGACCGGCGAGGTGCTGCGCTGCTCCGCCGACGAGCACCGCGACGTGTTCGCCGCCGCCCGGGTCGGGCTCGGCGCCGTCGGGGTGCTCGTCGAGGTCACGCTGCGTTGCGTCGACGCCTTCGTGCTCCGCGCACACGAGCGGCCGGCGGCCCTCGCCGCGGTGCTCGACGACCTGCCCGGCCTCGTCGAGAAGCACGACCACGCCGAGTTCTACTGGTTCCCCTACACCGACCGGGTGCAGGTCAAGACCAACGACCGGGTACCCGCCGACGACCGGCCGCTGCCCCGCTGGCGCGGCTGGCTGGACGACGAGTTCCTCTCCAACACCGTCTTCGCCGGGGCCTGCCGCCTGGGCCGCGCCGTGCCGGCGCTCGCTCCCGGGATCAGCGCCGTCTCCGCCCGGGCGCTCACCGAACGCACCTACACCGGCCGCTCCGACCAGGTCTTCTGCACCCCGCGCCGGGTCCGCTTCGTGGAGATGGAGTACGCGCTCCCGCGCGCCGCCCTGCCCGCCGCGCTGGCGGAGCTGCGGCGGATCGTGGACCGGCTGCCGTTCAAGGTGCTGTTCCCGGTCGAGGTGCGGTTCACCGCCGCCGACGACATCTGGCTCTCCCACGGATACGGGCGGGACTCCGCGTACCTGGCCATCCACCAGTACGTCGGGATGCCGTACGAGCCGTACTTCCGGGCGTTCGAGGAGGTCGCCACCGACCTGGCCGGCCGCCCCCACTGGGGCAAACTCCACTGGCGAACCGCGGACTCCCTGGCAACGGCCTACCCGAAGTTCACCGACTTCCTGAAGGTCCGCAACCGCCTGGACCCCGACAACCGCTTCACAAACCCCTACCTGACGCAGGTGCTAGGAGCCTGACCCCCCGAGATCTTGGAAGAAAGTGGCCCCTATGAGGGCCCTTTGCTTCCAAGATCTCGGGGAGCGGTCAGCCGCGCCAGCCGGCGGCGTGGAGGGCGGCGCGGAGTTGGGTCATGACCGTTTCGGGGTGTGTGCGTAGGGCCCAGGAGGGGAAGCGGAGGACGCGGTCGCCCTCCGCCCAGAGGTCGTTCTGCCGGCGCATGTCCGCCCAGGCGTGGGCCGGGTCGAGATGCTGACCACCGTCGACCTCGACGTGCACCCGCCACTCCTCGAAGTACGCGTCCAGGTAGCGCCGCCGGCCAGCCGCATCCCGCCGGACCTTCTGCCGGGTCGGTTCCGGCAGCCCGGCCCGGCGGATCAGGCTCAGCAGATCCAGCTCGCCCAACGAGTGGGCGCCACCGGCGACGTCCGTCGCGGTGGTCAGGATCAGCCGGCGCCGGCGGAGGCGCGGCATCCGGTCGACGACCTCCTGCAGGTCGTCGCCGCCCACCAACCGCTGCTGGAACGCCGCTGCGACGACGGCCCGGGCCTGCGCGTCGTTGAGCGCCCACTGAGCCGCGTCGACGATCGACCGGGCGGCCGCCGTCCGGGGCGGCTGTCCCAGCGGGACCACGTCCCGGTCCGGTAGGTGACTGGTCCGGTGCGCCCGGACACCCGTGGGCAGCGGGGCACGACGAACGGCCGCCGGGAGCAGCAGGTGCACGACCCGGTCGGGGAACCCGCGCAGGCCGCCGGCCTGAGCGGCGGTGAGCCCGCCGAGCAACGCGGTGGGACCGGCCGCCAGCACGGCGATCCACCGCAGCTGGGCCGCAGCGATCGGACCGCTGTGTGCGACCAGCACCGCACGGTGCACCTGGCGCCAGCGACCGGTCGCCACCCGGTGCCGGATCGCCTTGCGGGTCAGGTGCTCCTGCGCCTGCACAAGAGAGATCACATCCTCCTGACGGAAGAGCAACCAGGTCAGCTCGTCCGCGTCATCCCCCGGCACCGCCCGCCGCAACGCCGCCCAGGAAGCTCCCACCGCACCGACCTTGCCCGAGCGCGCCCCTGTCCGCCGCCCCCTGTGGACAAAGAAAAGATCTTGGAAGGAACCGGCCCCCATAAGGGCCCTTTCCTTCCAAGATCTCGAAGAACCGACTTACTCCGGTGAGGTGGTGGCCTTCTTCGGGGTGGCCTTCTTCGCTGGGGCCTTTTTCGCGGTCGTTTTGGCTGTTGTGGTCTTCTTGGCCGTGGTGGACTTGGCGGCCGCCGTCTTCTTGGCCGCGGTCGTCTTCTTGGCCGGGGCGGCCTTCTTCGCCGCCTTCTTCTTCGGCGCCGGACCCTTCGCCCGCTTCTCGGCGAGCATCTCGGAGGCCTCCTCGAGGGTCAGCGCCTCCGGGGTCTGCCCGCGCCGCAGCGACGCGTTGGTCTCCCCGTCCGTGACGTACGGGCCGAACCGGCCGTCCTTGATGACCAGCGGCTTCTCGGTGGCCGGGTCGTTGCCCATCTCCCGCAGTGGCGGCGCGGCGGCCCGGCGCTGGCGCGCCTTCGGGGCGGCCAGCAGGGCGAGCGCCTCGTCCAGCGTGACGGTGAACATCTTGTCTTCCGAGTCCAGCGAGCGGAACTCGTCACCGCGCTTGACGTACGGGCCGTAGCGGCCGTTGTTGGCGACGACCTCGTTGCCCTCGGGGTCGGTGCCGATCACCCGGGGCAGGCTGAGCAGCTGCAACGCCTGGTCGAAGGTGAGGCTGTCCGGCGACTGCGAGCGCAGCAGCGAGGACTTCCGCTCGCCGCTGGCCACGTACGGGCCGAACCGGCCGGACTTGAGCAGGATCGGCTCGCCGGTGGCCGGGTCGTCGCCGAGCTTGCGCTCGCCCCCGCCGCCCAGGAACAGCTCGTGCACCTTCTCCGGGGTCAGCTCGTCGGGTGCCAGCCCCTCGGGGATCGGCGCCCGGTCGCCCTGGCCGCCGCCCTCCTCGCCCTCCGCGGCGGGTGCGGGCTGCTCGCCCGGCAGCGCCCGCTGGAGGTACGGCCCGTAGCGGCCGACCCGGACGACGACCTCGCGCCCGTCCTCGTCGGTGAAGAGCGGGATCGAGTTGACGCTGCGCGCGTCGATGTCGCTGAGGTTCTCGGTGACCAGCTTCTTCAGGCCGCCCGCGTGGGCGATGGCCTGGTCGCCGGTGCCGTTGGCGCTGCCGAAGTAGAAGGAGGTGAGGAAGTCGACCGCCGCGTGGTCACCGCCGGCGATCTCGTCCAGCTCGTTCTCCATGGTGGCCGTGAAGTCGTAGTCGATGAGGCGCGGGTAGTGCCGCTCCAGCAGCCCGATCACCGCGAACGCCAGGAACGACGGGATCATGGCCTGGCCGCGCTTGGCGACGTACCCGCGGTCCTGGATGGTCTGCATGATCGACGCGTACGTCGACGGGCGGCCGATGCCCAGCTCCTCCAGGGCCTTGACCAGCGACGCCTCGGTGTAGCGGGCGGGCGGCTGGGTGTGGTGGCCCTGGGCGGCCAGCTCGTCGGCGGTCAGCGGCTGGTCCTTGGTCAGGGTGGGCAGCCGCCGCTCGGCGTCCTCGGCCTCGGCGTTCTCGTCGTCGCTCGACTCGACGTAGGCGCGGAGGAAGCCGGGGTCGGTGATCGTCTTGCCGGTCGCGCCGAAGTCGGCCTCCTCGCCGGCCGAGGAGAGCGCCCGGATGCGCACCGAGACGCTGGAGCCGACCGCGTCGGTCATCTGCGAGGCGATGGTGCGCCGCCAGATCAGCTCGTAGAGCTTGAACTCGTCGGCGGACAGCTCCTTGGCCACCTCGCCCGGGGTGCGGAAGTTGTCCCCCGCCGGGCGGATGGCCTCGTGCGCCTCCTGCGCGTTCTTCACCTTGCCGGTGTAGCGGCGGGGCTCCGGCGGCACGCTGCGCTCGCCGTACAGCTCGACGATCTGCCGGCGGGCCGCCGCGATGGCGGTCTCCGACAGGTTCACCGAGTCGGTACGCATGTAGGTGATGTAGCCGTTCTCGTACAGCCGCTGCGCGGTGCGCATCGTCTGCTGGGACGACAGCCGCAGCTTGCGGGCCGCCTCCTGCTGGAGGGTGGAGGTGATGAACGGCGCGTACGGGCGGCGGCGGTAGGGCTTCTCCTCGACCCGGGTGACCGTGAACGGCCGCCCTTCGAGGCGCGCGGCCAGCCCCCGGGCGCCGCCCTCGTCGAGGTGCACCACCCCGGCCCCGGGCTTGACCCGGCCCGTGGTCGGCTCGAAGTCCTTGCCGGTGGCGATGCGGTCGCCGCCCAGCGCGATGAGGGTGGCGTTGAAGGTGCGCGGGCCATCGCCGGGGTTGGCCACGGCGAGGGTGGCCAGGATGTCCCAGTACTCGGCGGTGCGGAAGGCCATCCGCTGCCGCTCCCGCTCGACCACGATCCGGGTCGCCACGGACTGCACCCGGCCGGCGGAGAGGCCGCTGCGGACCTTGCGCCAGAGCACCGGGGAGACCTCGTAGCCGTAGAGGCGGTCGAGGATGCGCCGGGCCTCCTGGGCGTCGACCAGGTCCCGGTCGATCTCCCGCGGGTTGGCCACGGCGGCCTGGATGGCCGGCTTGGTGATCTCGTGGAAGACCATCCGCTTGACCGGCACCTTGGGCTTGAGCGTCTCCACCAGGTGCCAGGCGATGGCCTCGCCCTCGCGGTCCTCGTCAGTGGCGAGGAAGATCTCGTCCACCTCCTTGGCCAGCGACTTCAGCTTGGTGATCTGCTTCTTCCGGTCGGCCGAGACCACGTAGAGCGCGGCGAAGCCGTTGTCCACGTCCACGCCGAGCCGGGCCCAGGGCTTGTCCTCGTAGGCGGCCGGGATCTCGGCGGCGTTGCGGGGTAGGTCCCGGACGTGGCCGAAGCTGGCCTCCACGACGTACCCCGGGCCGAGATAGCCCGAGATCGTCTTGGCCTTCGCCGGTGACTCGACGATGACCAGACGGGTGGTTCCAGCGTTGCTCGGCACGTCTCTCCCCGACCTCACTCCTACGCAATGCCCGCTTCGGGCCATGTCGCACCCTGCCGGACCACCGGCGGTCCGGATGTCCAACGTAACGCGCCGTCCGCGTTCCGGGTTTCGTGGGCGGCAAATGATCAGGTTTCGTCGGCCATCGGTCGCCGCCCTGTCGGACGGCGCCACCGTACACCGTGGGTAGGGCGCCCAGCGGGTCACTGTGACGATCACGCAGCCGTGGCGGAGGGGACACCAGTCGTTTTCCTGGGCAAACCGCCGCACGGTGTGTCCGGGATCGGACAGCCGGCGGGGTTGCGCCGGAGGGTCAATCGTGCGCCCCCGGCCACTCGGCCGCCGGCACGGCCCGCGGCCGGTCCCCGACCAGCTCCGCGAGCCGGGCCACCCGGCGCCGGCCGGCGATCCGGTACGCCGGCCCGCCCGCCTCCGCCTCCACGAACGCGGCCGGGAGCCCCACCGCGGCGAGCGCGGCGCGCACCGGCGGCCAGCACTCCTCGTCGGCCGGGCCGAGCCGGAGCCGGAACCCGGCCGGGTCGGCCGCCCCGGCCGCGGCGAGCCAGAGCCGCAGCCGCCGCCCGTTGAGGTGGAACTTCGCCGGGGGCCGCTTCACCGCCCCTCGCAGCCAGGCCAGGGCGAGCGGGGCCAGCGTGGTGGCGTACGCGGTGCGCACCAGGTGCCGGCCGTCCCCGGTCGGCTCCCAGCTCGCCGCGATCCCCCGGGCACCCAGCTCGGCCACCAGCACGTGCACCCGCCAGGCGGCGTCCACCACCACGGCGACCCGGGCCGTCCCGCCCATCCGCACCACCTCCCCGGGCCCCGCGAGCAGGCCGGCGAGGTCGGACAGCGACGGGTCGGCCGCCTCGGTCGAGAACAGCGAGGGCTGGCGGGCCGGGTTCTGGGAGGGAGGGGTCAGCGACACTCCGGGACCTCGTCGAAGGCCTCTTTGAGCTCGGGTGAGTTGAGCTTGCTGGTGTCCAGCGCGCTCGCGTCGTACTCCTTGTTGAGCGTGTCCACGGCGGCCCGCACCCCGTCGTAGAAGGGGCCCGCCTGGGCGGTGTCCAGCCGGTCGATGGTGTCCCGGGCCCGCCCGTACGCGTCCCGCACCTTGCTGAGCGAGGCGCGGAACCCGGCGGAGATCTCGTCGCCGTGGTCGGTCTCCGGCACGCCCGCCTCCTCGACCTTGCGCCGGGCGGTCTCGCTGGCCTGCTCGGCCCCGGCGAAGAGCCGGACCAGGTTCTCCTTGGCCTGCGCCGGGGTGGTCTGCGCGGTCATCTGCTGCTGGGTGCTGCTGGTCAGCTTGTTGATCTCGGCGCGCCACGGGCTGAGCGCCTGGCAGACCGACGCGGCCCAGGCCTGCGGGCTGGGGCCGCCGCAGCCGGCGACCACGAGGACCAGCGTGGCCAGGACCACCGTGAGCTTTCCGGCGGTTGCCGCCCGGCGCGTACGCATGCGAAGCAGCGTACGACCTCCCGGTGGAAGTGCCACCGGTCAGGTTTCGTGCACGGGACCGTCGGAGCGCACGGTTCCCGGCCGGCCGGGGCCGACCGGGAACCGCCGCGTCGCCCGGGTCAGGCGTTGACCGTCTCCACACGCTGGTCCGGCGTACCGGCACCGCTGTCGGAGTCGCCCATCGCGATGCCCTTGCGCTTGCTGAACACCACGGCCGCCACGATGATCAGCGCGGCCACCACGGCGATCGCGATGCGCAGCGCGGGGTTCTTGTCGTCGCCCACGCTCCAGGCCACCACGGCCGGGGCGATCAGCAGCGAGACCAGGTTCATCACCTTGATCAGCGGGTTGATCGCCGGGCCGGCGGTGTCCTTGAACGGGTCGCCGACCGTGTCGCCGATGACGGTCGCGGCGTGCGCCTCGGAGCCCTTGCCGCCGTACGCGCCGTCCTCGACCAGCTTCTTGGCGTTGTCCCAGGCGCCACCGGAGTTGGCCAGGAAGACCGCCATCAGGGTGCCCGCGCCGATCGCACCGGCCAGGTACGAGGCCAGCGCGCCGGGGCCGAGGCCGAAGCCGACGGCGATCGGGGCCAGGATGGCCAGCAGGCCGGGGGTCATCAGCTCGCGCTGCGCGTCCCGGGTGCAGATGTCGACGACCTTGCCGTACTCGGGGCGCTGGGTGCGGTCCATGATGCCGGGCAGCTCGCGGAACTGCCGGCGGACCTCCATCACCACGGCGCCGGCCGAGCGGGACACCGCGTTGATGGCCAGGCCGGAGAAGAGGAAGACCACCGCCGCGCCGATGATGAGGCCCACCAGGTTGCGCGGGTTGGCCACGTTCAGCGAGTTGAGGATCTCGGTGCCCACGTCGCCCACGCCCGCGTCCTCGTACGAGGAGCGCAGCGTGTCGGTGTACGAGCCGAACAGCGCGGTCGCCGCCAGCACCGCGGTGGCGATCGCGATGCCCTTGGTGATCGCCTTGGTGGTGTTGCCGACGGCGTCCAGCTCGGTGAGCGTCCGCGCGCCGTGCTCGTCGATGTCGCCGGACATCTCGGCCACGCCCTGGGCGTTGTCGGAGATCGGGCCGAACGTGTCCATGGCGACGATGACGCCGACGGTGGTGAGCAGGCCGGTGCCGGCCAGCGCCACGGCGAACAGCGACAGGGTGATGGAGCTGCCGCCCAGCAGGAAGGCGCCGAAGACGCCCGCGCCGATCAGCAGCGCCGAGTAGACCGCCGACTCCAGGCCGACGCTGATGCCGGCCAGGATGACGGTGGCCGGGCCGGTCTGGGAGCTCTTGCCGATGTCCTGCACCGGGCGCCGGTTGGTCTCGGTGAAGTAGCCGGTGAGCGCCTGGATCGCGGCGGCCAGCACGATGCCGATGACCACCGCGCCGATGGCCACCAGGCGCGGGTTGCGGTCGACGTCGGTCAGCCCGCCCTCCAGCTCGCCGAAGGTCGCCGGCAGGTAGGCGAACGCCGCGATCGCCACCAGCACCGCGGAGATCACCGCGGACAGGTAGAAGGCCCGGTTGATGGCGGTCAGGCCGTTGCGGTCGCTGGTGCGCAGCCGGGTGATGAAGACGCCGACGATCGCGACCAGCACGCCGATGGTGGAGATGATCAGCGGGAAGACCAGGCCGTCCTCGCCGAACGCGGCGCGGCCCAGGATCAGTGCCGCGACCAGGGTGACCGCGTACGACTCGAAGAGGTCGGCGGCCATGCCGGCGCAGTCGCCGACGTTGTCGCCCACGTTGTCGGCGATGGTGGCGGCGTTGCGCGGGTCGTCCTCCGGGATGCCCTGCTCGACCTTGCCGACCAGGTCGGCGCCGACGTCGGCGGCCTTCGTGAAGATGCCGCCTCCGACCCGCATGAACATGGCGAGCAGCGCGGCGCCGAAGCCGAAGCCCTCCAGCACGGTCGGGGCGTCACCCTTGAACAGGATGACGACCAGCGCCGCACCGAAGAGGCCGAGACCGACGGTGAGGAAGCCGACCACGCCACCGGTCCGGAAGGCGATCTTCATGGCGCCCTCGCGCCCGCCTTCCCGCTCCCGGGCGGCCGCGGCGACCCGCAGGTTGGCGCGGGTGGCCAGCCACATGCCGGCGCCCCCGATGAACGCGCTGAACAGCGCGCCCACCACGAAGAAGGCCGACCGGCCGATCTTCACGAGGGTCTCGTTGCCGTCGGTGTCGTGCACCGGCAGCAGGAAGAGCAGCACGACGGCGATCACGACGAAGATCGCCAGGGTGCGGAACTGCCGCAGCAGGTACGCGGACGCGCCCTCCTGCACCGCCCCGGAGATCTCCTGCATGTTCGTGGTTCCCGTACCGGCCGCCAGGACCGCCCTGGTGAGGGCGGCCGCGAAGACGAGCGCCACCAGCGCGATGACCGCGGCGATGACGACGTACGTCACGTTGGCTCCGGTAAGGGACAGTGCGCCGCCGTCGGCGGCCAAGGTCCCGGACATCTATGTCCTCCTGTACCGAACAACTCGCGCCGGCCAGTGGAGACGCACGGACCGACGCCTGGATGCGGACTCGCAAGCGCGCGCCAACCCACCCTGGCGGACCAGCGATGAACACCCATTCCCGCTGGCTGCGGGACGGATCACTTGCTGACAACCCGCGTACTGTAGCCCTCCGACGTGTTGAGGGTCACAGGGAGGGGGCACCCTGTCTTGATGATCTTCATAACTGTGCTATGCGAAGAAATCTGATATAAGGCGCGGGCAGCACGACGAGGCCGCGCTCCCCGAGGGGAACGCGGCCTGCGGCAGGACAGGGTCAGGCGCGGCCGACCGGCCACACCATCCGGACCTCGGTGCCGACGCCCTCGTCGACCGGGCGGACCTGGAGGTCCTCGACGAAACCGGCGAGCAGGGCGAAGCCCACCCCGGTGGTCAGCGCGTCCTCGCTGAGCGACTCCTTGGCCAGTTCGTCCGGGGGCAGCGCGGCGAGACCGACGCTCGCCTCGATCGGGGCGCGGTCCACCACCCGCACCGTGTACGCCCCGCTGTCGGACATCTCGACGTACACCGGGTCGGGCAGCCCGTACTGCCGGTGCAGGGCGACCGCCCGGGTGCACGCCTCGCCGATGGCCAGCCGCACCTCGTCGAGCAGGTCCTCGCGCACCCCGGCCCGGCGGGCCACGGCGACACCGACCAGGCGTGCGGTGCGGACGTGCACCGGCGCCGGGGAGAAGGAGAGCTTGACGGTCGCCATCACGCGCCGGCGCCGGTCGGGTCGGCGTTGATCGCCGCGTCGACCGTGGGGTGCAACGGGAAGACCTGGTCCAGTGCGGTGATCCGGAAGATCTTGAGCAGCGGCTCCTTGTCGCAGACCAGCGCGAAGGAACCGCCGGCCGAGCGGAGCCGCTTGAGGGCGCCGACCAGCACGCCGAGGCCGGTCGAGTCCAGGAAGTCCACCCGGCCCAGGTCCACGACCACCCGCCGGGCACCACCGTCGATCAGCTCCAGGAGCCGTTCCCGCAGGCGCGGCGCGGTGTAGACGTCCACCTCACCGCCGACCTCGAGCACCGTGTGCTCCCCCACGGTGCGGGTCGCCAGCGACAGCTCCATCGGCCCCTCCTCGGTAAGCTCTCCTGGGCATCTAACCATCCCGCCGGGTGGGCCCCTCCGGGTCACCGGCGAAGGCTTCCCCTTACCCCCGCCCCCCGGTTTCCAATTCCGAACACCAGTGCGAGAGTGCAGGACGTGACGTCAGCGGCCACCGTAGCGGCGGGCAGCGGCCCCGGCCGCACGCCGGGCGAGCTGCTGCGCCGGCTGCGCCTGCGGCACGCCGCCGACCCGGTCACCCACGTCGAGCGGGTGCCGGCCCGGGCCGGCGAGCCGGCGCCGTGGCCGGACTGGGCCCCCGAAGAACTGCGGGCGGCGTTCGCCCGGCGCGGCGTGGTCGCCCCGTGGCGGCACCAGGCCGAGGCCGCCGAGCTGGCGTACGCGGGAAAGCACGTGGTGGTGGCCACCGGGACGGCGTCCGGCAAGTCGCTGGCGTACCAGCTGCCGGCACTGGGCACCCTGCTCGCCGACCCGCGCGCCACGGTGCTCTACCTGGCCCCGACCAAGGCGCTCGCCGCCGACCAGCTCCGCGCCGTCGCCGGCCTGGAACTGGAGGGGGTACGCCCCGCCACCTACGACGGGGACACCCCGCGCACCGAGCGGGAGTGGATCCGGCGGCACTCCCGGTTCGTGCTGACCAACCCCGACATGCTGCACCACGGCATCCTGCCCGGGCACGCGCACTGGTCCGGGTTCCTGCGCCGGCTCGCGTACGTGGTGGTCGACGAGTGCCACACCTACCGGGGCGTGTTCGGCTCGCACGTGGCGCACGTGCTGCGGCGGTTGCGCCGGCAGTGCGCGCGCTACGGGCGTACCCCCGTGTTCGTGCTGGCCTCGGCCACGTCGGGCGACCCGGCGACGGCGGCCGGGCGGCTCACCGGCCTGCCCGTCGCGGCCGTCACCGAGGACGCCTCGCCGCGCGGCGGGGTGACCTTCGCGCTGTGGGAGCCGCCGCTGCTGCCCCCTCCCTCCTCGGACGAGGAGCTCGCCGACCTGGTGTCGGTCCGCCGGTCGGCGCTGCGGGAGACGGCCGACCTCCTCGCCGACAGCGTCATCGAGGGGGTACGCACGCTCGCCTTCGTCCGGTCCCGGCGCGGCGCCGAGGTGGTCGCCGCGAACGCCCGGCGGGCCCTCGACGAGGCGGTGCCCGGGCTGGGCGACCGGGTGGCCGCCTACCGGGCCGGCTACCTGCGCGAGGAGCGCCGCGAGTTGGAACGCGCGCTGCTGCACGGCGACCTGCTGGGGCTCGCCTCCACCAACGCGCTGGAACTCGGCGTCGACCTGGTGGGGCTGGACGCCGTGCTGATCTGCGGCTGGCCGGGCACCCGGGCCTCGCTCTGGCAGCAGGCCGGCCGGGCCGGCCGCTCCGGCGACGAGGCCCTCGCGGTGCTGGTGGCCCGGGACGACCCGCTCGACACCTATCTGGTGCACCACCCCGAGGCGCTGTTCGGGCGGCCCGTCGAGGCCACCGTGCTCGACCCGGCCAACCCGTACGTGCTCGCGCCGCAGCTCGCCTGCGCCGCGCACGAGGCCCCGCTCACCCCGGCCGACCTGGAACTCTTCGGCGAGGGCGCGAAGGAGGCGGTCGACTCGCTGGTCGAGGCGGGCGCGCTGCGGCAGCGCCCCACCGGCTGGTACTGGCGGCACCGGGAACGCCCCGAGGTCGACCTGCGCGGCGAGGGCGGGGCGCCGGTCTGCGTGGTGGAGGAGTCCACCGGGCGGCTGCTCGGCACCGTCGACGGCGGCTCCTCGCACTTCCTGCTCCACACCGGCGCGGTCTACCTGCACCAGGGCGTCTCGTACGTGGTCGACTCCCTCGACCTCGCCGACGGGTGCGCGCTGGTGCACGCCGAGGAGCCGGACTGGTCCACCCACGCCCGGGACGTCACCTCGCTGTCCGTGGTGTCCGTCCGGTCGTACGTGGACGCCGGGCCGGTCGGGCTCTTCCTCGGCGAGGTGGACGTGACCAGCCAGGTGGTGTCGTACCAGCGGCGACGCATCGCCACCGGCGAGGTGATCGACACCCGGCCGCTGGACCTGCCTGCACGCGAACTGCGCACCGTCGCGGTCTGGTTCACCCTCTCGCCGGAGTCGCTGGCTCTCGCCGGCGTGGAGGCCGCCGACATCCCGGGGGCGCTGCACGCCGCCGAGCACGCCGCGATCGGCCTGCTGCCGCTGATGGCGACCTGCGACCGGTGGGACATCGGCGGGCTCTCCACCGCCCTGCACCCGGACACCGAGGCGCCCACCGTCTTCGTCTACGACGGACACCCGGGCGGGGCCGGCTTCGCCGAGCGGGCGTACGGGACGGCCGCCGCCTGGCTGCGCGCCACCCGGGACGCGATCGCCGAGTGCGGCTGCGAGTCGGGGTGCCCGTCCTGCGTCCAGTCCCCGAAGTGCGGCAACGGGAACAACCCGCTCTCCAAGCCGGACGCCGTCAAGGTCCTGGACGTGGTCCTCGCCAACCTCGCCGCGGTGGAGGCCGGGCGCGGGGAGGCCGAAGCCGAGCGCGGGGCGGTGTTGCCGCGGCAGGAAGGGCGGGCCGCGGACTGACCTCCTGGCTGGTGGGACGCGCGCATGAGTGGGGCGGCGGCGGGGCATTGACGTATGGGAGCGCTTCCATGTCCTGGTGGAGGCCCCGAGATTCTTCGCGCCGGGAGGTACAGCCGTGGCCGACACGATCGCCGAGACCGTCGACCTGCTCTACACGATCGACCAGGAGAACCTCACCCCCGACCAGCAGATCGCGCTGGGCGCCGCGCTGGCCAACCTGGCCCAGGCGGAGCGCCTGGAGCAGATCAACGAGCGCCTGCGCGGCATCCACCAGGTGCTCAACGCCTGGGCCATGAAGGCGACCGTCGACGGCGGCCGCTGACCGCCGGCCCGGGGGTGGACGGCGGTCGATCGGATCACCGGCCGGAACGCGCCGGCCGCGGGCGGGCGGGGACGCCTGAGCTGTGCGAGACTCCGGCGTTCACCACTTCAAGGAGATCAGATGCAGCTCGACAGCTTGCAGGCCCAGCAGCGGTTCATCGTCCGCCAGCGGATCCGGATGATGGTCAACCAGTACGAGGTCCACTCCGCGGCGCCGGACGGTTCCGAGGGTGGGCTGCTCGCGTTCGCGCAGCAGAAGCGGCTCGCGTTCAAGGAGCAGGTGACCATCTACACCGACGACTCCAAGCAGTACCCCCTGCTCGGCTTCAAGGCCCGGCAGCGCCTCGACCTGGGCGCCACGTACGACGTGACCGACCACGCCGGCACCCCGATCGGCCTGTTCCGCAAGGACTTCGCCCAGTCGCTGCTGCGCTCCACCTGGCACGTCGAGCAGGCCGGCCTGCCGCAGATCACCGGGCAGGAGCGCAGCCTGCCGGTGGCCCTGCTGCGCCGCTTCGTCGACTCGCTCTCCTGGCTGCCCTACCACTTCGACTTCGTGGCCGACGGCCAGCCGGTGTTCTCGGTCGACAAGAAGTGGGGCCTGCGCGACCGGTACGTCGTCGACATCCACCACCCGCAGATCGACCGGCGACTCGTGATCGCCATGGCGGTCGGCCTGGACGCCCTCCAGTCCCGCTGACGGCCGCGGCTCACCGACCACGCGGCGCGACTCCCGCGGTGTCGGGGCGGTACGGCCTCCGCCCCGACACCACCGTCGGTACGCCGTGCCTGCGTCGGGTCGACGCTCCTCAGCCCCGGGACGGCCCGGCACGGGAGGTCACCCTCGCCGAGCGGACGAGCCAGGGCAGCGGAGCGACCCTGACCTCCGCCGTCGCGACGACGTCGAGACCGTCGAGCCGGCAGGCCGTCAGCCGACCGCCGTTCGCCGCGGCCAGGTCGGCGGCCCGTCCACACGCCTCGCCGGTGCCCTCGATCGCCCGGCCGGCGCCACCGAGAGCCGCGAAATCGGCGGCGTTGCGGGCCTGGTGACGCGCGCACCGGGCCGCGCCGAGGCCGGCGCCGAAGAGCCCGACCAACACGAACACCATCCCCACCGCGAGCAGGCACACGGTCGCCCCGCCCCGCTCGGTGTCCCGACGGCCGCGAAGCGCCTGCTGCGATCGCTGCCGGACCCGCAGCCTCCGGTCTCCCCACCCGTTCCGCCCCCGGTGTCCCCACCCGTCGGCCGCCCGACGGGCCGGGCGGGCGCGGCAGCGCCGGGTCACGGCAGCGGTCCCGGGGAGCCGGGCTCGACAGCGGCCACGGCGGTGCCCGACACGGTGAGCCGCGGCAGCCGGGCACCGAAGCTCCGAACCGGTGCCCGCACGGTCACGGTGACCCGGTCGCCGGCCACGGTCACCGAGATGTCGGCGCCGGCCGGGGCGTACCGGGAGCCGGCGGTCGACCCGGGTTCGCCCCGGGCGGCGGCGAGTGCCGCCTCCCGCGCGGCGTCCAGGCAACCGGCCCGCGTGGTCACGGCGTCGACCGCGGTGAGGCCGGCGAAGAGGAGAAGCATCAGCGCCGGCAGGCCGGCCGCCAACTCGGCCGTGAACGAGCCCCGCTCCCGCGCTCCCCACGGTCGCTGCCCGGCAGTCCGTCCCGACTGCCCGGTCCTGGCCCCGGTCCCGGTCCCGGTCGCAGGGCCAGAGCTAGAGCCGAGGCCGGGCCTGGGGCCAAGGCCCGAGCCCGAGCCAGGGCCAGGGCCAGGGCCAGGGCCAGAGCTAAGGCCAAGGCCACGGCCACTGGGCGGTGAGCCTGGGTCCGGGCCGGGTTGGCGGCCGGCCCACCGGCGACCGGTCACTTCAAGGCCCGGTCGATGACGGCGGTGAGCGCGGACTGCACGTTGCCGGAGGTCAGCACCTTCAGCAGGATCCCCGCGAAGGCGACGGCCGCGAGCGTTCCCACGGCGTACTCGGCCGTGTTCATCCCGGCGTCGCCGCGCAGGCGGGTGAGGAGTTTGCGCATGTCGTACTCCCTTTCTCGGGGATTCAGAGCACGTCGCCGAGGACGGCGACGATCACCGGCACCAGACCGGCGAGAATGAAGGCGGGCAGAAAGCAGAGCCCGAGCGGCAACACGATGAGCACCCCGGCCCGGCGGGCGGCGGCCTCGGCCGCGGTCGAGCGGTCGGACCGCAGGTCGTCGGCGAGCCGTGTGAGCGCGCCGGCCAGCGCCGCGCCGCTGCTCGACGAGCGGATCGCGCCGGTCACCAGGCGCTCCGCCCCAGGCACGGGTCCCAGGTGCTCCCACGCCTCCGCCGCCGTGCCACCGAGTTCCAGCGTCCGTCCCACCCGGCCGAGCCGGTCGGCGAGCGGTCCACCGAGCGCGTCGGCGACCGCCAGCACCGAGCGGTCCACGGGTGCGCCGGCCCGGAGCGCGGCGGCCAGCAGGTCGGCGGCGAGGGGCAGGTCGGCGGCCTCCCGAAGCCGGCGGTCGCGGACGGCCCGGGGCTCGATCCGCCGCAGCAGGCGGTCGGCGGCCGTCCCGGCCATCGCCCCGACGAGCACGCCCGCCCAGCCACCCACCACGACCAGCGCGGCCACCCCCGCCAGGCCGGCTCCGAGCCGGACCCGGTCCGGCCACCAGGCCGGGCGGCTCCGCTCCGCCGGCCGGTCAGGGATGAGGAGGCGCAGTCGCCGCGCCGGACGGACGGCGGGCCCGGACACGACCAGGAGCAAGGCCGCCCCGCCCAGGCAGGCGGCGGCCACCACCGGCCGCGACATCAGGCGGCCCGCCCGGGCGCCGCGCCGAGCCGCTCCGCCCAGAGCAGCCCGCCGAGCTGCAGGGCGACGGCCGCGACGGCACTGCCGCCACCGACCGGGGTGTGCAGGAGCACGGCCACCGGGTCGACGCCGATGGCGTACCCGAGCCCGATCCCGCCGAGCGGCAGCCCGGCGAGCAGCCAGGCGGTCGCCCGGGCGCCGGCCGCCTGCGCGGCGGCCGCGGCCAGGCCCCGGTCCGCCGCCCGGGCGTCGGCCTCGACCCGTTCGAGCAGCTCGGCCAGGGGCGCCCCGGTGCGGTCGGCCAGCCGGACGGCGGCTCGCGCCAACCGGGCGACGCGTCGCGGACCGTCGCCGATCGCAGCGCCGGCCGGCAGCCCGGCCCGCAGGTCGGCGGCGAGCGCGCCGAGCTGGTCCAGGTCGTGGCGGTGGGCCCGGTCGGCCGCCCGGCGGACCCGCCGGCGCAGCAGCGCCCGCGCCGCGAGCGTGCCGTAGGCAGCCAGCACCACCGCGGCCACCGGGCCGCCGAGCAGCGCTCCGGCCCCGGCGCCGACCACTGCCGCCGCCAGCAGGGCGGGCCGCCCGGACCACGGCGAACGACCGACCACGCCGGACGGCGCCGATTCGGACGACGGCGAGACGGCACCCGATCGCCGGTAGCGGAATGCCGCGGCCATCCGGAACCGGGGCGCCCGATCCAGGACGACGAGAGCGGCGGCCAGCCCGGATCGGGGTGCGCTGCGCCGAGGGTGCGCCACTCGCACTGATTCTCTGGTGCGGACGGAGTCGGTGGGGATGAGCCCGGCGGCCGGGCGGGTCGGGTCACGCCGCCCCGGTGGCCGCCCGGCAGGGGGACGGTCGGTGGGACGTCCGGGCGGGTGGGGCACGCGGGGGTGCGGCGTTCGCACCACCGGCCCGGGCCCCGCCCCCGACCGGACGCAGGTCGGCCCGAGCCCCGCGCCCGGGCGGTCGGAGTTCGGCCCGTGCCCCGCGCCCGGGCGGATGCAGGTCGGTCGGGTGTCGCCAGGACCGGGGTGGTTCCCCAGGTCGAGGACCGCGTGCCGCCGGGCCCGGCCGCCGCGCAGCGGCCAGGCGACCGCCACGGCGGCGCCGGTCAGGAGCACGGCCACCAGCCACACCGGGCCGGTCACGACGGGCCCGCCGAGCCGGGCCACGCCGCGCAGAGGATCGGTGGCACCGTCACTCCGCGCCCGCGCAGCAGGGCGCCGAGAGGTCGGGCCGCGAGCCCGAGCCCGCGGCCGCGTAGCCAGGCCGGAACCACGGTGACCACCCGGTCCGGCCCCTCGGGCAGGAGCAGGCTGACCGATTCCAGCACCCGGCCCTCGGTGGTCCGCCGGACCTGCAGGAGAACCTGGAGTGCGGCGGCGACCTGGGCGTGCAGGGCGGCCCGGGGCAGACCACCGAGCATCCCGAGCGCCTCCAGCCGGGCCGGTACGTCCGTCGCGGCGTTGGCGTGCAGCGTCCCGGCCCCGCCGTCGTGGCCGGTGTTCAACGCGGCGAGCAGGTCGACCACCTCGGCGCCCCGGCACTCGCCCACCACCAGCCGGTCCGGCCGCATCCGCAGCGCCTGCCGGACCAGGACGCTCAGCCCGACCGCCCCGGCGCCCTCCACGTTGGACGTACGCGCCTGGAGGCCGATCACGTGCGGGTGCACGGGCCGCAGCTCGGCCGCGTCCTCCACGAGCACGATGCGCTCGGTCCCCGGCACCAGCCCGAGCAGCGTGTTGAGCAGGGTGGTCTTGCCGGAGCCGGTCCCGCCCGTGACCAGGTACGCCAACCGGGCGGCCACCACGGCGGCGAGCAGCGGGGCGACCGGCCGGGGCACGGTGCCCTGCCGGACCAGTTCGTCGAGGGTGAACGGCCGCTGCCGGAAGGTGCGCAGCGACAGGTAGGGCCCGTCGGTCGCCACCGGTGGCAGCACGGCGTGCAGGCGGGTGCCGTCGGGCAGCCGGGCGTCGGCGTACGGGGAGGCGTCGTCGAGCCGGCGTCCGGCGGCCGCGGTGAGGCGCTGAGCCAGCCGGCGGACGTCGTCGACCGTGCCCAGCGGCACGGCCACCTGGTGCAGGCCCCGTCCCCGGTCGACCCAGACCCGGGTGCCGTTCACGAGCACGTCGGTGACCTGCGGATCGGCCAGCAGGGGCGCGAGCGGGCCGGCGCCGACGAGGTCGTCGTGGACCCGGTCGGCGATCCGCAGCAGGGCGGTGTCCCCGAGCACGGCGGCGTCCGGCTCGGCGCGTACGGCGGAGACGATGGCCGCGGGCGTGACCGGGGTGGCCTCGGCGGCGAACCGGTGCCGGACGCGGACGGCCAGTTCCCCGGCATCGGCCGGCCCGGTCACGCCGCACCCGCCGCGGGCGCGTCGGCCATGCCGTCGAGGAGCCGCTGGCAGAGCACGGCGAGTGGACCCTTCCCGGTGGCGGCCGGCGCCTCGCCGCGTTCCAGCCCTCGGCAGAGCCCCGGCTCGGGCCGGAGCGTGCCGGCCAGCGGCAGCCCGAGCGCCCGGGCCACCTCGCTCGCCCGGAGCCGGCCGGGAGCGGGACCGCGCACCACCACCGCCAGGTCGGCGCAGTGCGGGGCGGCCACGGCGACGACCCGGGCCGCGGCGGCGGTGGCCCGCAGCTCGGCCGGCACGACGATCAGTGCCCGGTCGGCCGCCTGGAGGGCGACCACGGCCGCGTCGTCCAGGTGGCGGGGCAGGTCGAGGACGACCACGTCGCGGCCGCGGCGGGCGGCGTCGACGGTGGCGGCCATCGCCTCGGCCGGTAGGTGCCGCAGCGCGCCCCGGTCCCAGGAGAGGACGACGAGGTCGCCTCGGCTGGGCAGGGCGCGGACCAGCGACGGCGGGTCCACCCGGCCGTCTGTGCCGGTGAGCCCGGGCCAGCGCAGCCCTTCGAGCTGCTCCCAGCCGAGCACGAGGTCGAGGCCGCCGCCGAGCGGGTCGGCGTCCACCAGCAGGGTGCGCAGCCGGGCTCGGGCCGCCGTGACGGCGAGGCCCCCGGCCAGCACGCTGGCGCCGGCGCCGCCCCGCCCGCCGAGCACCGCCACGACGCGGGCCGGGCCGCCGCCGGGCAGCTCGCCGGCACACTCGGCGAACCGGTCGACGAGCCATGGCTCGGCCGCGGGCAGGGTGGCGACGTGCTCGGCGCCGATCAGCTCGGCGACCTCCGTACCTGGATCGAGTTGGCCGGAGCGACCGACCAGCACCGTCCGGGGCCGGCGCGGCAGGCGGGCCCGCAGGCAGGCCTGCGCCTGGTCGGCGCCGACCAGCACGAGCGGCGCGGGCGTCCAGCGGGCGCGGGCGGCGGCGGGATCGGCGGCCAGCTCGACCTCGGTGCCGCCCGCCGCGGCCAGCCGCAGCAGTTCGTCGAGGAGGTCGCCGTCGGCGGTGATGAGCAGGGGCAGCCGGCGGTACGGCGGCAGCGGGGTACGGGGCGGCATGGCGGCCTCCAGCGGTCGGACTCGGACGTGCCGCGGAGCAGCCTGCCGGCGGGATCGGCGCACCGGCGCCCGACCGGGTACGGCTGTGGACGACGGGAATGCCTGTGGACAGCCGCCGATCGCCCGGCCGATCTGCTATGGACCGTTCATCGCCGACGACCGTCCCTTATGCACGGATGTGTCGGTGCGAGGCAACGGCGGCGACCGTTCCCGCGATAATTCACCGACAGCGGTGTTCGGGTGAAGAGATGCCCGGTCCGACCGCAGAGAGAGGAACGGGGATGCAGAAGACCTGGCGGAGGGCGGCCCTCGCGGCCAGCCTGTCGATCACGGGGGCGCTGGGCGGGCTCGTCGCCGCCGCGCCGGCGCAGGCGGAGACGGTGCCACTCGAGCTGGGGCTGGCCGTCGCCCCGGACGGCATGGCCAGCACGATCAGCGGCAAGGCGATCGTGCACGGCACGGTGACCTGCAGCCAGCCGACCACGGTCACGGTGGGCGGCACGGTCGACCAGGTGGTCAAGAAGGTGCTGGTCCGCGGCCGCTTCGGGGCCCTGGTCGACTGCACCCCGGGCGCACCTGTGGCGTGGACGGCCGCGGCGACCCCCATCGACACCACGCCGTTCGGCAGGGGCGCCGCCGAGGTGAGCACCGAAGCGTCCGCCTACGACGCCGATTACCAGCAGTACTTCGTCTACGACACCTCGATCGTGGACCTCGTCAAGTCCTGACCAACGGTGACGCGGGCGGCCGGACCACCACGGTCCGGCCGCCCGCCCACGTGGCCGTCGGCGTACCCGACGGGTCAGCCGGTCCGACCCGGTGCGTCCACGATCTTCCCGGCGACCCGGACCAGCTCGACCTCGACGTCGCCCTTCTTCAGCCTGACCCCCTCCGGTGTCGTGTGGTCCTCGACCACGACGGTCCGGCTGCCGAGGAACTCGTGGGTCGTCGGGTCGAGCAGGATGTCCTCCTGCCGCCAGCCGTCCAGGACCATGCCCACGGCGATCGCCGGGCGTCCGTCGAAGTCGACCGGCTCGCTGGACCGGGTGACGCCGGGGATCAGGGCGAGCGCCCGCAGCAGGGTCGCCTTCACGCCGGGTGGCAGCACGTTGTCCCGCAGCATCGAGTCGATCAGCAGGTACGGGACGGCGTCGTCACCCTTGCCGGACGGGCCCTGGGCCCGCAGCCAGTCGAGCAGCGCCCGCGGATCGGTGGGCAGCCCCGCCAGCGCCGGGTAGTCCTGGGGCGGCATGACCTGCGGTAGGTCCGAGCTCTCCTGGCTGACCTCGAGCTTGCCGTCGACCATGACGGCACTCTGCCGGCCGTCGGCGCGCTGCCACGACCGCGTCGTCTCGCGGGTGGCCTGCCCCTTGTCCTGGGCGAGCTTGCCCCGGACGATCCGCAGCTCGACGTAGGTCCACTGATCCGGGCGGGGTGGGGTGAACGGCTCGGTCTCGGCGTGCACGGCGGCCAGCTCGAAGGTCTGCGCGACCGACCCGCTCGCCACGTACGGCACCTGCCGGCCCGGCGGGTTCACCGGGCCGAAGCCACCGACCGCCACCACCCCGGCCACCAGGGCGGCGGCACCGAGGGCGGCGAGACCGGACCGCCACGCCCAGCCCGGCACACGCCGGGCGGGCCTGCGCCCCTGCGGCACGGTGGCCCGACGTTCGGCGATCCGGGCCAGCAGCGCCGCCCGGGCCCGGTCCTGAGCGTCCGGCGAGGGCGGCTCGACCTCGCTCCAACTCTCCCGCAGCGCGGTGATGTCGTCGATCACTCGGAATCCTCTCCGGTTGCCGTCGGGTCGGTGCCACCCAGCGCCGCCCGTAATCTCTTGCGCGCCCGGTGCAGCCGGGACCGGACGGTGCCGGCGGGAATCTCCAGCGCGCGCGCCACTTCTTCGCAGGTCAGGTCCGCCCAGGCGACCAGCAGCACCACCTCCCGGTCGGCCGGTGCGATCTCCTCCAGCGCCGCCGCGAGCCGCCCGCGCACGGCCTGCGCGTCCAGCCGTACGGCGACCTGGTCGGCCGTCCCGTCGTGGCGGTCAGGGCCGTCGGCGGCGCGCTCCGCCCGGGCCAGCGCCCGGTACCGTCGTGCCTCGGCCCGTTGATGCCCGGCGATGAGGTTGGATGCGATGCCGAACAGCCAGGGCCGGGCGCTGTGCTGCGTGGTGTCGTAGCGCCGCCAGTGGTCGAATGCGACCAGGAACGTCTCCGCCGCCACGTCGTCGGCCAGGTCGCGGCCCAGTCGCCGGGTCGCGTAGGCGTGGATCGCCGGGTAGTAGCGGTCGAAGATGGCGTCGAACAACGCCGGATCCCCGTGCATCCGGCTGATGATCTCGGCGTCGGTCTGCTCGGCGGCGGTGCACACGTCTCGTGTCACCACACCCATGGATTCTCCTTCTGTCCTGCATCCCTCCTACACGGCCGAGGGCTCACCTCTACTTCGCCGACGGCGGCGCAAGTGTTCGCGACGGCTGTGGGCCATGCCAGTGGTGAGCTGCGGCGGCGCGGAACAGACCCCGAAAGGGACGACCCCCGTCGGGGGGAGACGGGGGTCGTCGTGAGGTTCGGCTCCGGGGGGGTCGAGCCGAACCCACTCAGCGGTCACGGGGGGTGCAACCGCCGAGGGTCCATATTCTTTGCGATCGACGGGACGTGAACTCTCGTCGCGAGCACAAGCATGCCGCAATGGACCCTTATACGTCGAGTGGTGTTCACTCCACGCAACGCTAATTTGTGCCCCACGGGTGTGACAGCCGTCACTCCCACGAGTGCACCCGTCGGATCGGGCGGCTCCGGGAGCCCCCGGGGGACCAGCCGAGCGTGCCCCGTCGGGCTAGACTTTCGCGCCGTGGGCCGGAGTGCCGCTTTCTTCGATCTCGACAAGACCGTCATCGCCAAGTCGAGCGCACTGGCGTTCGGTCGGCCGTTCTACCGGGACGGGCTGATCACTCGCCGTGACGTGGTCAAGTCGGCGTACGCGCAGCTGATGTTCCGGCTGGGCGGCACCGACGAGCAGACCATGGCCCGGACCCGGGACTACCTCGCCACGCTCTGCAAGGGCTGGCCGGTGGAGCAGGTCCGCCAGATCGTCGCGGAGACGCTGCACGAACTGATCAACCCCTACGTGTACGCCGAGGCCGCCGCCCTCATCGAGGAGCACCAGGCCGCCGGGCGGGACGTGGTGCTGGTCTCCGCCTCCGGTGAGGAGATGGTGCGCCCCATCGGCGAGCTGCTCGGGGTGACCGACGTGATCGCCACCCGGATGGCGGTGGCGGAGGGCCGTTACAGCGGCGAGGTCGAGTTCTACGCGGCCGGCCCGCGCAAGGTCGACGCCGTCGGCGAACTGGCCCTCGAACGGGGCTACGACCTCGCCGACTCCTACGCCTACTCCGACTCGTACAGCGACCGCCCGCTGCTGGAGTGCGTGGGGCACCCGACCGTGGTCAACCCGGACCGGGCGCTGCGCAGGCTGGCCGTGGAGAACTCGTGGCCGGTGCTGGAGTTCCGGCACCCGGTGCCGCTGGGACGGCGGCTGCGGGAGCGCCCCGCCGTGCCGGTCGCCGCCGCGGCCCTGGGCGTGGGCGTCGGCGTGGCCATCGGCATCGCCTGGTACGGCCGGCACCGCCGCACCCGCGCAGCCACCACCACCCCCACCGCCTGAACCGGGCCGAGCAGCGCGGCGGCTCAGGAGGCGGCGAGGATCTCGTCGCCGATGAGCGTGATCTGCTCAGCGCCGACCTCGACGGCGGCCATGTAGTGGCGCAGCCAGGAGCGCAGCCCGTCGGGGGTGCCGGTGGCGAAGGCGCCGGCCGCGCCGACGTACTCGGGCTCCCGCTCCCGGTGGCCGACGTCGACGGCGACCAGCCCGCGCGGGTCGAACCCGGTGGAGATCAGTACCAGTCGGGCGGCGGCCCGCGCCACCACCCCGGACGGGCCGGCGAACGGGCGCAGGTTCAGCAGCTCACCGTGCACCACAGCGGCCAGCACCAGCGGCGGCACCTTCGTGCCCCCGGCCACCAGACCGGCCAGCCCGTCGAGGCGGGCCGCCACCACCGGGTCGGCCACCGGGCGGCCCAGCTCGGCCTCGGCCACCACGTCGCGGGCCGCGAGCACGTGCAGCCGGGCGAGCGCCTGGCGCGGCGCCTTCGGCCAGAGGTCGCTCAGCCCGGGCAGCGCCCCGGCCACCCGCAGCGCGCCCTGGAGCAGCGGGTCGGTGACCGTGCCGGCGCGTACCTCCTCGCGCTCGTGCACCCGGCCCTCCAGGGCGGCGCTGGCCACGGCCGAGCGGAGGCTGACCTCGGCGGCCACCTGGCCGCCCTGGCGGCGCAGCGCGCGGTGCCGGTGGGCTTGGTCGACCCGGTCACGGGCCTGCTCGACGGCGGGCGCGATGTCGGCGAGCGCGAGCAGCGGGGCGAGCGGGTCGGTGGTCACCCCGCCACGCTAGCGATCCCCGCACCTCGCCGGAGCGCCAGCCGCCGGGAAGCGACGCGAACCACTCTCCCTTACTGCTCGGCGCGCCCGAAGGGCCACTGGGCGCGTGGCGGGTGACCGGGCGGTCGCGGCGGGGGGTTCGCCGGGACTAACCTCTCCCGAGTAGGAGACGCAGGTCACGCGATGAAGGAGTCACCGCATGAGCGAGGCTTTGGCCAACTTGCTGAACGAGACGCGCCAGTTCCCGCCGCCGGCCGAGCTCGCCGCGAACGCCAACGTGACCGCGGACGCGTACGGTGAGGCGGCCGAGGACCGGCTCGCCTTCTGGGAGCGCCAGGCCGGGCGGCTGCACTGGGACCGGCAGTGGGACCAGGTGCTCGACTGGTCGAACGCGCCGTTCGCGAAGTGGTTCGTGGGCGGTCGGCTCAACGTGGCGTACAACTGCCTGGACCGGCACGTGGAGGCCGGTCGCGGCGACAAGGTGGCGATCCACTGGGAGGGCGAGCCGGGTGACACCCGCACCGTCACCTACGCGGACCTGCACAAGCTCACCTGCCAGGCCGCGAACGCGCTGACCGAGCTGGGTGTCACGGCCGGCGACCGGGTGGCGATCTACCTGCCGATGATCCCCGAGGCCGCGGTGGCGATGCTCGCCTGCGCCCGGATCGGCGCCACGCACAGCGTGGTCTTCGGCGGCTTCTCGGCCGACGCGCTGACCAACCGGATCCAGGACGCCAGCGCCAAGGTGGTCATCACCGCGGACGGCGGCTTCCGCCGGGGCAAGCCGTCCGCGCTCAAGCCGACCGTCGACGAGGCGGTGGCGAACTGCCCGTCGGTGGAGCACGTGCTGGTCGTCCGCCGCACCGGCGAGGAGGTCGCCTGGTCGGCGAAGGACCGCTGGTGGCACGAGACGGTGGAGACCGCCTCGCCCGAGCACGCCGCCCAGCCGTTCGACGCCGAGCACCCGCTGTACATCCTCTACACCAGCGGCACCACGGCCCGGCCCAAGGGGATCCTGCACACCACCGGCGGCTACCTGACCCAGGCGTCGTACACCACGCACGCGGTCTTCGACCTCAAGCCGGAGACGGACGTCTACTGGTGCACCGCCGACATCGGCTGGGTCACCGGGCACTCCTACATCGTCTACGGCCCGCTCTCCAACGGCGCCACCCAGGTCATGTACGAGGGCACCCCGGACACCCCGCACAAGGGCCGGTTCTGGGAGATCGTCGACAAGTACAAGGTCACCATCCTCTACACCGCGCCGACCCTGATCCGCACCATGATGAAGTGGGGCGAGGACATCCCCGCCGGCTACGACCTCTCCTCGCTGCGCCTGCTGGGCAGCGTCGGTGAGCCGATCAACCCGGAGGCGTGGATCTGGTACCGGCAGTACGTCGGTCGGGGCGAGCTGCCCGTCGTCGACACCTGGTGGCAGACCGAGACCGGCGCGATCATGATCTCCCCGCTGCCGGGCGTCACCGAGGCCAAGCCCGGCTCGGCGATGACCGCGCTGCCCGGCATCGTCGCCGACGTGGTGGACGACCAGGGCCAGTCGGTGCCCAACGGCGGTGGTGGCTACCTCGTGCTCCGCGAGCCGTGGCCGTCGATGCTGCGCACCATCTGGGGCGACGACAACCGCTTCATCGAGACCTACTGGTCGCGGTTCGGGGCCGGCGCCAACCAGGGCGACGACTGGGTCTACTTCGCCGGTGACGGGGCGAAGAAGGACGACGACGGGCACATCTGGCTGCTCGGCCGGGTCGACGACGTGATGCTGGTGTCCGGCCACAACATCTCCACCACGGAGGTGGAGTCGGCGCTGGTCAGCCACCCGTCGGTGGCCGAGGCGGCGGTGGTCGGCGCGACCGACCCGACCACCGGCCAGGCGATCGTCGCGTTCGCCATCCCGCGCGGCAGCGCGGAGATCTCCGGTGAGGCCGGCGAGCGGCTCATCGCCGACCTGCGCAACCACGTGGCGAAGACGCTCGGCCCGATCGCCAAGCCGCGTCAGATCATGCTGGTGCCGGAGCTGCCGAAGACCCGCTCCGGCAAGATCATGCGCCGGCTGCTGCGGGACGTCGCGGAGCACCGGTCGCTCGGCGACGTCACCACGCTCCAGGACTCCTCGGTGATGGACCTGATCTCCTCGGGCATGGGGGCCGGCAAGTCCGACGAGGACTGAGCGCAGACGTAACCCTGACGGTGGGTGGCGGTCCGGACGGGCCGCCACCCACCGTCGTTCTGTTGAGACACCTGTCGGAAATTCGGTGGAGGTTCGGCAGGCTGATCGGCCAGAGGCTATGTCGCCCCCTGTCGATGGAGGCACTCTTCGGTTAGGTTCAGCCGCATCGGACCGGTTCGACGGGGGTCGCTACGACCGCGACCGGCCGGTTCCCCCTCCCATGCCCTACGAACGGAGTGGCATGCACACATTTCCACGGTCCGGGTCACGCCGACGCCTACTCGTCGCGCTGCCCGCCATCGCCCTCGCCGCCACGTCGCTGACCGTGACGGGCAGCGCGGCCGCCCAGACGTCCGGCAGCGCTCGGGCAACGATCGGGGCGGACGACTACTACATCAACTACGCCGAGCCGGAGGTCCAGCCGGACACGGCGGGCAAGGAGGTCAAGGGCAAGGACGGGGTCTACACCAGCCCGGTCGACGCGGCGCGGGCCTACGACCGCAAGTTCGCCGGCGGCAACCCGAAGGCCGCCCGGGAACTGGCCAAGCTGGAGGCCAAGGCGATCAAGACGGGGCAGAGCCCCCGCCAGATCAAGCAGGCCAAGGGCACCCAGACCGCCAAGCTGCTGACCCTGCTGGTGGAGTTCAACGACCAGGCGAACGACGACTTCACCAACGTGTACGTGCCGAAGACGGTCTTCGAGGACCGGAGCTGCGTCCTCGGCACCGTGCAGAACGGCCCGAAGCACAACCAGATCGCCAACCCGGCGAGCCTGCCGCACAAGGACAACAACTCGATGTGGGTGCCGGACTTCTCCCCGGCGCACTACGACAAGATGCTCTACACCAAGGAGGGCATCACCGAGCGGGTCCGCACCGACCTGACCGGGCCGGACGGCAAGCCGGGCATCGACATCTCCGGGCGCACGATGCACAACATGTACCTGGAGATGTCCAAGGGCGCGTACACGGTGGACGGGCAGGCCAGCCCGTGGATCACCGTGCCGCACTCGGAGGGCTGGTACGCGGCCTCCCGCTGCTTCAAGGACGAGAACGGCAACTGGGTCGCCGGTCGTGAGCAGTCCATGAACGGCCACCCGGACAACCCGCAGGGCGCTGGCCGGCTGGCCACCGACGCGGTGGACGCGCTGGCCAAGATGGACCCGAACTTCCCGTGGGCCGACTACGACATCGAGGACCAGGGCGACGCCGACGGTGACGGCAACGTCAACGAGCCGGACGGCGTGATCGACCACCTGGTGCTGGTGCACGCGAACCAGGGCAAGTCCCGCGGCGGCGGCGACGTCGGCGTGTACTCGGTGTGGGCGCACTCCTCGACGGTGGCGGGCGGCTACACCATCCCGGGCACCAACAAGAAGGTCGCGAACTACATCGTGCAGCCGGAGGACGCCGGCGTCGGTGTGTTCGCCCACGAGTTCGGCCACGACCTGGGCCTGCCGGACCTCTACGACACCTCCGGCAACGCCGACTCGGACGTCGACTTCTGGGACCTGATGGCCTCGGGCTCGCACAGCGGCGAGATCTTCCAGGCGCTGCCCACCCACATGGGCCTCTGGGACAAGTGGGTGCTCGGCTGGGCCGAGCCGCTGACCCTGAACCCGGGTGACGACCCGCGCTCGGTGCAGCTGGGTCAGACCTCGAACACCCCGGTCGGCACCAAGGACGGCATCAAGATCAACCTGCCGAACAAGGTGATCACCCTGGCGCAGCCGCACAGCGGCGCCAACATGTGGTACTCCGGCGCCGACCAGGACTGGGCGGACGTCAAGCTGAGCCGGACGGTGACCGTCCCGAACGCCGCGGACGCGAAGTTCTGGATGTGGAACAACTACGTCATCGAGGCGGACTGGGACTACGGCTTCCTGGAGGTCTCCACCAACGGTGGCGCCACCTGGTCCGAGCAGAAGGTCTACGACGCCACGGGCAAGCTCGTCACCACCAACGACGGGTACGCCGACCCGAACGGCCGGATGGTCGACTTCGGCAACAAGAAGTACGGCCTGACCGGTAGCACGGGCGGCTGGCGGCACGACTACGTCGACCTGTCGGCGTTCGCCGGGCAGACCATCCAGGTCCGGCTGCGGTACGCCACCGACGAGGCGTTCGTGGAGCGCGGCTGGTTCGCCGACGACTTCTCGGTCACCGGCGGCGGCGCCACCACCTGGAGCGACGACGTCGAGGGCGGCGCCAACGGCTGGACCCAGACCGGCGGCACCTTCACCGACACCACCGGCGCGGGCTGGCACACCGACGGCGGCACCCAGGTCAAGGCGCACTACTACCTGGCCGAGTGGCGCAACTTCGACGGCTTCGACAAGGGCCTGAAGTACGCCTACGACACGGTCTACTCGCACGAGGCGTGGAAGGTCGACAAGCTCTCCTACAACGCCCCGGGCATGCTGGTCTGGTACCGGGACACCGTGCTCGGCGACGTCAACCACGTCACCGGTCAGATGACCGCGCTGCCCAGCTACGGGGCCAAGGGCGGGCTGCTGATCGTCGACTCGCACAACGACCCGCTGCGCCGGCAGGGCGAGGCGGCCGTCAAGGACCCGTCGGTGCTGGACAACCTGCCCAGCCGCCCGCAGTCGTCCAACGCGGCCTTCTCGCTGGGCTCCACGTACCCCTTCAAGGAGTGCCTGGAGGCGGCCGACGAGCCGTACAGCGAGTACTGCACCAACTTCGCGGCCCAGGCTCCGGTGTCGGCGTTCAGCGACGCCAAGGGCTGGTACCCGGGCATCGAGATCCGCAACGGCTCCGCGTACGCCCGGGACAACGACGCCTCGGTCGTCATCCCGTCGCGGGGCAACGCGAAGTACACCACCCGGGTGACCAACCCCGACGGCACGCCGGCTCCGGCGTACTACGGGGCCACCCTGGGTGGCGGGGCGATCGTGCTCGGCACCGGCAACCCCGGTGACGCGGGCGTCGCGTACGGCGTCTCGATCACCATCAAGCGGGCGGCCTCGGACAACTCGTACGCCACGGTGTACGTGACCCCGGCGACCCCGTGACCTGACACGCCGAGGGGCGCGTCGGAACCACACGACGGGGCCCGTCTGGAGCACACTGCTCCGGACGGGCCCCGTCCTTCTTACGCGTCGGCAATTTTTCTTCGCGACCGTGTGACATTTTCGCGGGCTGCTGCGCTCCCCTTGGGGGACCTCATAATCACCGTCACTCAATGTGATCGTGGCCAAAACGTAATGTGAATCGGCGTCGAAACGCTGGGCGCTTTCGCCCGGAATTGTCCGGGAAAGAAAGCCCGCTCACCGGGTGATTGACCGGTGACAACGATGCAAACACCTGTCATTGTGAGTGACGCATGACATGACAGTGATGGCTTTGGCTGCCTCTGCCATGTAACAGATCCACAAAGGAGGAGGACCTTTGAGGAGACGAGTCACAGCGGGCCTGGCCTCGGCCGCGGCCGCGCTGCTGGCAGCCGGTGTCGTCACGACGCCGGCGTCCGCCGCCCCGGCGGCGGAGCCCACCCCCGGCGTCGAGAAGGCCAAGCACAAGGACAACCTGGCGGATCCGAAGGCGGATCAGCAGCGGGAGGTCAAGAAGCAGGCGATCGCCGACCTGCTGCAGGGCAAGGCCAAGCTTCAGACGCGCAACGGCTCGAAGGTCATCCAGGTCAAGGACGACCTGTTCGTCGAGTACCAGCAGGCCCCGAAGACCGACCCGATCTTCACCATGCTGGTCAACTTCGGCGACAAGACCGACCCCCGCACCGGTGGAGCTGCCGGTCCGGTGGTCAACCAGATCCCCCAGCCGGACCGCAACTGGGACGGCAGCTCCACCGATGACAACAGCACCCTGTGGCGGTCCAACTTCGACCGGGCCCACTACATGGACATGTTCTACGGTGAGGGCGAGTCGTTCCGGGACTTCTACCTCAAGCAGTCCGGCGGTCGGTACACCGTCAACGGTGACGTGAGCGACTGGGTCACCGTTCCCTACAACGAGGCCCGGTACGGCAGCAACGCCATCTCCGAGGCCGACGGCTACTGGAACTTCATCAAGGACAGCGCCACGTCCTGGTACGAGTCCCAGGTCAAGGCCGGCAAGACGCCGCAGCAGATCAAGGACTACCTGGCCCAGTTCGACATCTGGGACCGGTACGACTTCGACGGCGACGGCAACTTCAACGAGCCCGACGGCTACCTCGACCACTTCCAGGCGGTGCACGCCGGTGAGGGCGAGGAGGCCGGTGGCGGCGCCCAGGGCGAGGACGCCATCTGGTCGCACCGCTGGGCGGCGTTCACCAACCTCGAGGGCAAGGCCGGCCCGGCCGGCAACCTCGCGGGCGGTGTGCAGATCGGCAACACCGGGATGTGGATCCGTGACTACACCACGGAGCCGGAGAACGGCGGCCTCGGCGTCTTCGCCCACGAGTACGGTCACGACCTCGGTCTGCCGGACCTGTACGACACCGCGGGTGGCGACAACGGTGTCGGCTTCTGGAGCCTGATGTCCTCCGGTTCGTGGCTCGGCCACGGCACCGACGACATCGGTTCGACCCCGGGGTACATGGACCCGTGGTCGAAGCTCTTCCTGGGCTGGCTGAACCACACCACGGTCGACTACGGCAAGGGCAGCACCCAGGTGACCCTGGGCCCGGCCGGTGACAGCGACGGGCCGAAGGCCCAGGCTGTCGTCGTCAACCTGCCCGCACAGACGCAGACCACGAACTACAACACGCCGTTCGGCGGGTCGTACGAGTGGTGGGGCGGCAGCGCGGACGACCTGAACGCCACGCTGACCCGCACCCTGGACCTGACCGGCGCGACCACCGCGTCGATCACCTCCAAGCTGCAGTACGACATCGAAGAGGACTACGACTACCTCTACGCCGAGGTGTCCGCCAACGGCGGCGCCACCTGGACCGACCTGAAGAACAACCTGGTCGACTCGGGTGACAGCGGCATCGACGGTTCCAGCAACGGCGCGTGGGTCGACTCGACCTACGACCTGTCGGCGTTCGCCGGCCAGACCGTGCTGTTCCGCTACCGCTACGCGACCGACGGTGGCGTGCACTTCGCCGGTCCGTTCCTGGACAACGTCTCGCTGACCAAGAACGGCTCGGTCGCGTGGACCGACGACGCGGAGACCCTCGCCGCGGAGTGGACCGCCAAGGGTTGGACCCGGATCACGGGCTCCGTGACCGACACCTACCCGCGCTTCTACATCGCCGAGAACCGGACCTGGTTCGGTTACGACGACACGCTGCGGTCCGGCCCGTACAACTACGGGTTCGCCAGCCGCCCGAACTGGGTGGAGCACTTCTCCAACCACCAGGGCATGCTGGTCTGGTACGTGAACTACGCGTACGGCGACAACAACACGTCGCAGCACCCGGGCTACGGCCTGAACCTGCCGGTGGACGTCCGTCCCGACAAGATCAACGTCGGCGGGCAGGGCACCATCACCAACCGGCGCAACGGCTACGACGCCACGTTCAGCCTGTACGCCAAGCCGGCGCAGACCTTCCACAAGAACGACGTGGCGGTCACCGTGCCGGCGCTCGAGCCGCAGCCGATCTTCAGCGACAAGGGCATCGGCAAGTACTGGAACTCGGGCAACCCGTGGAACTCGGTGAAGGTGGCCGGCACCGGCACCACCATCGAGATCCTCAAGCAGGGCACCACCCCGACCAGCGACATGGTCGTCAAGGTCACCAACTGATCGGGTAGCACCAGACGCGAGGGGCCGGTGGCGGCGACGCCACCGGCCCCTTTCGCGTACCCCGAAACCTTTCGCCCCAGCTCAACCCAGCCGATCGACCGATCCTGATGTGACGGTGAGGAGCGTTCCCATCAAAAAGTTGCTACAAATCGACGCGCCTGTCTTCCCACGCGTCACGGGAATGTCTATCTTCACCAGTGGTCCCACTAGTGGGACCTTCCACCGGCCCGTACCCCCGTTGGGCCGGTTCCCTCACACCGGAGGTACCACGTGCGCAAAGTCGCAGTGGGTCTGCTCGGGCTTTCGCTGACGGCGACGGGACTGGTGGCGGGCACGGCCGCCAGCGCCGCGCCGACGCCGAAGCTGCCGGCTGCCGCTCCGGCGGCGGCCGAGCCGCAGGCCCCTCACGATCTGCCGGACAAGCTCGAGGACAAGCGGCGGGCACTCCGCCAGGAGGGCCTCAGCGAGGTCCTGTCCGGCCGGGCCAAGGCCCAGAAGATCAACGGCAGCACCGTCGTCAAGGTCGGCGAGACCGCCGGCGGCGCGGCGGCGGCGGCCGGCGCCCGGACCGCCAGCAACAAGGCGGGCAAGAAGGACCAGTACGTCGAGCTGGCCCGGGAACGGACCGACAAGATCTTCGTGATCCTCGCCGAGTTCGGCGACGAGCGCGACCCGGCCTACCCGGACAAGGACATCAACCCGGACATCGCGGGCCCGACCGGGTACGACGGTCCGCGGCACAACGAGATCCCGGCGCCCAACCGGGCCGTGGACAACTCCACCGTCTGGCAGCCCGACTACAGCCCGGAGCACTTCCGCCAGCTGTACTTCGGGACCAAGCCGGGCGACGAGTCGCTCAAGCAGTACTACGAGGCCCAGTCGTCCGGCCGCTACACGGTCGACGGGCAGGTCACCGACTGGGTGAAGGTCAAGTACAACGCCGCCCGGTACGGCCGCTCGGACGACCCGATCGCCGACGACTCGGACGACCCGGCCAACGACCCGGCGGTCTGCGCGGACAACGTCTGCCCGAACACCTGGGACCTGATCCGCGACGCCGCCAACCAGTGGGTCGCGGACCAGAAGGCCAAGGGCCGCACCGACGCCCAGATCAAGGCCGACATGCAGTCGTTCGACCAGTGGGACCGGTTCGACTACGACGGCGACGGCAACTTCAACGAGCCGGACGGTTACATCGACCACTTCCAGATCGTCCACTCCGGAGGCGACCAGGCCGACGGTGACCCGCACCAGGGTGAGGACGCCATCTGGAGCCACCGCTGGGCGGCGTACAACACCTCCCGCGTCGGTCCGCCGAACTTCCCGATCGGCGGCACCCAGATCGGCAACACCGGCGTCTGGATCCGCGACTACACGATCCAGCCGGAGAACGGTGGCCGCAGCGTCTTCTACCACGAGTACGGCCACGACCTCGGTCTGCCGGACGACTACAACGTCATCAGTGGTGGGGACAACAACAACGAGCACTGGACCCTGATGGCCCAGAGCCGGCTCGGCGGCAAGAACGACCAGGGCATCGGCGAGCGTGGTGGCGACCTCGGCGCCTGGAACAAGCTCCAGCTCGGCTGGCTCGACTACGAGGTGGTCAAGGCCGGGCAGAAGCGCGACCTGAACCTGGGCCCGCAGGAGTACAACTCCAAGAAGGCACAGGCCGCGGTCGTGGTGCTGCCGCAGCGGGAGTACACCTTCCAGTACGGCGCTCCGTTCGAGGGCACCAAGCAGTACTTCTCCGGTAACGACGACGACCTGAACAACACCATGACCAGGACGCTCGACTTCACCGGGAAGACCTCGGCGGCGTTGTCCATGAAGGGCCGCTTCAACATCGAGACCGGCTACGACTACCTCTTCTTCGAGGCGTCGCTGGACGGCGGCAAGACCTGGGCCGCCCTGCCGGGCACGGTCAACGGCAAGCCGATCCCGCCGGTGTCCAACACCGACCCGACGCCGGGTCTGACCGGCAGCAGCGCGGGCAAGTGGGTGGACATCAACATCCCGATGGACGTGGCGGCGGGCAAGGTCGTCCAGTTCCGCTTCCACTACACCACCGACGGTGGGGTCTCCTCGGGCGGCTTCTTCGGTGACGCCATCACCGTGACCGCCGACGGCCAGACCCTGCTCAGCGACGGCGCCGAGACCGGTGCCGGGGACTGGGCGCTCGACGGCTGGAGCATCACCGGGGAGAGCTACACCCGGCTCTTCGACAACTACTACATCGCCGGCAACCGGTCGTACGTCTCGTACGACAAGTACCTGAAGACCGGCCCGTACTACTTCGGCTACGCGAACACCCGCCCGGACTACGTGGACCACTACGCGTACCAGACGGGTCTGCTGATCTCGTACTGGAACCTCCGGTACGCGGACAACGACACGTTCGCCCACCCGGGCGAGGGTCGTAACCTGATCATCGACGCGCACCCGCGGCCGATCTACAACCTGACCGGCGCCCCGTGGCGGGCCCGCGTCCAGGTCTACGACGCGCCGTTCAGCCTGAAGAAGGCGGACTCGTTCACGCTGCACATCAACAGCCAGCCGCAGTACATCCGTGGCCAGGCCGCGCAGCCGCTGTTCGACGACACCAAGCAGTACTGGTACCCGGAGCTGCCGAACCACGGCGTCAAGCTCCCGGCCACCGGTGTCAAGATCAAGGTTCTCCAGCAGGACGGCACCTCGATGAAGGTCCGCTTCTCCTGAGCCGCTGATCACCGCTACACCACGCGATGCCCGGGCAGGTCACCTGCCCGGGCATCGCCCTTTCCGGCGGCCGGACCCGCCGCGGTCCGTCCGGCACCGTCCCGGAGAATCCCCTGATCCTCGCCACCTGCGGGGCCGCCCGCGCCGCGCCCGCCCTAGGCTGTGCCCCATGACCGACCAGCGCGGCGGACCCGTCGACGAGTCCTGTGTCCTCCCCGAAGGGCCGTGGACACACCGGTTCGTCGGCGCCAACGGCAGCCGGTTCCACGTCGTCGAGGCCGGCACCGGCCCCATGGTGCTCTTCCTGCACGGCTTCCCCGAATACTGGTACGCCTGGCACGAGATGCTGCCGGCGGTCGCCGACGCCGGCTTCCGCGCGGTCGCGGTCGACCTGCGCGGCTACGGCGCGAGCGACAAGCCACCCCGGGGGTACGACGGCTACACCCTCGCCGCCGACGTGGCCGGGCTGATCCGGGCCCTCGGCGAGCGGTCGGCCACCCTGGTGGGCAGCGGCGCCGGCGGCCTCATCGCCTGGACCGCCGCCTCGTTCCACCCCACCCTGGTGCGGCGGCTCGTGGTGCTCGGCGCACCGCACCCGCTCCGGCTCCGGGCCGCCATCTTCGCCGACCCGCGCGGCCAGTTCACCGCGTCCACGCCCACGCTGAAGTTCCAGCTCCCCCGCTACGAGCACGTGCTGACCCGCGACGACGCCGCCGAGGTGGAGGCCATGCTGCGCCGGTGGGGCGGGCCACGCTGGGTGAACGGCCCCGACTTCGACGCGTACGCCCGCTGCTGCCGGGTGGCCATGCAGATCCCACAGGCCGCGTTCTGCGCGATGGAGGGCTACCGCTGGGCGTTCCGGTCGGTGCTGCGGCTGCACGGCTACCGGTTCGTCCGGCTGATGCAGAAGCCGCTCGTCACGCCGACCCTCCAGCTGCACGGCGCGCTCGACCGGGCCTCACTGCCGCGCACCGCCCAGGGCTCCGGCCGCTACGTCACCGCCCCCTACGAGTGGCGGCTGCTCGACGGGGTGGGCCACTTCCCGCACGTGGAGGCGCGGGACCTGGTGCTCGGCGAGATCCTGCGCTGGACGAAGTCCTGACCTACACCCGCTGCTCGCGCAGGTCGGTCACCTCGTTCGCGGGCACCCAGCCCTGGTAGACGCCGAAGTCGAACGCCTCCAGCCCCATCTTCTGCGCCACCGGCCAGCGGCCGCCGGTGTACTCCACCCGCAGCCAGCCGTCGTGCTCGGCCAGCACGATGAACGGCTGGCCCTGCCAGGTGCAGGTGGTCCGCACGTACGCCAGGTCCTCGACCTCGGCGACCGGCACCACCCGGACGTGCCGGCCGGGGCGTACCTCGGTGAAGCCCTCGCCCGGCTCCGGCTGGTACAGCCGGACGTCGCCGCCGTCCGGGCTGGCCTGGTACTCCCGGCCCCGCCAGCGGGCCACGTAGCCGTCGCGGGTCACGCGTCGTCCGCCTTGACCCAGAGCAGCGCGTCGGTGTCGAGCACGGCGACCACCCGCTCGCTGCGGTCCGCGCCGATCCGCCACAGCTCGGCGCCGTGCGGCAGCCGGGCGCTGTCCACCTTGAACTCGGCGACCACGTCGCTGCTCTCCCCCGGGGCGAAGCCGTTGCCGCGGAACGGGGGCCGCTCGATCACCCAGCCCTCCATCGCCCGCATGGCGGCCTCGTTCTGCCCGCCGTACGGGATCCGGTAGAGGCTCGGCCGGTAGGCCGGCCAGCGCAGCACGTAGATCTCCTCGGCGTCGCGGGAGAACGGCGAGCCGGGGTGGCCGAGACCGAGCGCGTCGTACAGCTCGGCCGGGGTGCCGAGGTGGGCCAGCTCGCCGGCCCGGTGCACGAAGCCGGAGACCCGGTCGTAGCCGCGCTCCAGGTAGTAGGCGAGCTGGCTCGGGGCGATCGCCTTCTGCATGGTCACGGGGCGGGTCGGGTCCACCGCCGGCGGGGCGGGCCGGGGCTCGGCCGCCGGGGCCGGCGCCGTGGCGGGCGGCTCCGGCTCGGTCTCCGGGTCGTCGCCCAGCCCCACCTCGGCGGCCCAGTTGGCCAGCGCGAGGACCTGCTCCCCCGGGTACGTCGCCCCGACCGGGGTGCCCGGGTTCACGGCGAACGACCAGCTCACGTCCGGCCAGCGGCGGATGAGCTGGACGAACTTGACCCGTACCGTCTCGGTCGGGGCGCCCGTCCGGTCCGCGAGCCGCTCGGGCGAGGTGTAGACCACCACGTACGTCCCGCCGTCGATCTGCTCGGTGCACCAGACGAAGCCGGGGTCGCCCGGCCGGCTGCCCGCCACCGAGTCGGCGGCGACCGGCAGCAGCACCCGGGCCAGCAGCAGGGTGGTGAGGAAGCTGTCGGTGCTGCCGCTGCCGGCCGCGCCGAGCAACTCCTCCTCCACCTCGTTCGCCGGCACGAAGTCGGCCTCCCTGGCACCGTCCACCGGGGACGGAGCGGCGGCGGAGCCGCCGGTCGTCGGCTTCTCCGGCGACACGGGCCCGGCCGCAGCGGCCGGCGCGAACACCGAGGTGGTCGGCTCGTCCGCAGCAGCCGCCGGTGCGAACACCGACGTTGTCGGCTCCTCCGCAGCGGACGCCGGCCCGAACATCGACGTGGCCGGCTCCTCCGCAGCGGCGGCCGGCTCGAAGAGCGGCACGTCCGGCGGCGCGGGCGACTCGAACAGAGGGGTTGTCCCGCCCGCCGGGGTGGTCCGGTCGTACAGCGGCGCGGTGGGCTCGACCGACGCGAACAGCGACGTGGTCGGCTCGGGCGCCGGGGACATCGGCGCGAACAGTGACGTCGTCTCGTCCGCCGCCACGCCTGCGTCGGACGCGGACACCGCCGGGTCGACGGGCGGCTCCGCCAGCGGCGCGGCCGCCGGGTCGACGGGCGGCTCCGCCAGCGGCGCGGTCGGCTCGTCCCCGGAGCCGGCAGGGGTGAACAGCGACGGACCCGGCCCGTCCGGCGCCGACGGGCCGAACAGCGGAACGGTCGGCTCGGCCGGCGTGTCGACGGGCGTCGCCCCGGAGGGAGCGGGCTGCGCTGCCCGGAAGTCGACGGACCCGACCGCATCGGGATCGGGGGCCGGCGACGTGGGTGGGTCGACCCTCAGCGGCAGAGTGGGGTCGGTGGGACCGGCCCAGGGCACCGCCGCACCGCCGTCGCTCGGGGACGGGGCCGGCCCCGTGGCCGACGCCATCGCGGAGGCGGCGGCGGGCACCGGGGGCACCGCGTAGGGCGCGGGCGGCGGGCCGGCGGCCGGGCGCGGCGCGGGCTCCGCCGGCTCGGTCAGCTCGCGGGACTCGATGACGGTGCCCTCGATGACGATCGGGGTGAAGCCCCGACGCGGCGCGGGCGGGCCGGACACCGGCTCGGCGATCGACGGCGGAAGCTCCTCGGCCTCGGCGAGGTCGACCGGCCCGGGGATCGGCTGGGTCGCCTCGTCCGGTCCCGGGTCGTCGCCGGTGCCGGGGCGCCGCCGGGGCAGCGCCTGCGTGGTCTCCGCGGCCGGGGCGGCGGGCCGGAACGGCCGGGCCGGTTCCGCCGGCCGGCTCGCTGGGGACGGTTCGGCGGAATCCACCCGGAACGCCTGCGTCGGGTCCTCCGGCACCGGCTCGTTGAGCGGCCGCCGGCGCGGGAACGGCTGGGCGCCACCGGCGAACCGGGAGGGCGGCGCCGCCCGGTCCGCGCTGCGACGCGGCGCGTCCAGCGGCGAGGGCCGCCGGGGCGAACGGCCGGAGGTGGGCTCGAAGAAGGACCGGGCGGGTGGCGGCGCGGGTTCGGCCGACCGGCCGTTGGCCGGGCCGGAGCGGCCGGCGTCGGCGAACGGATCCGACTCGTCGGGACGTCGGCGCAGGTCGGTGAGCCAGCCGGCGAGATTGTCCGGCCCCGGATCGGTGCCGGCCGGATCGGCGGGCCGCGCGTCGTCGAAGGCACGGCGGCCGAGCGGGCGGGCCGGACGGCCGGTCGCCGGGTCGGGGCGGCGGGACGGCGGTGGGGCGGGCGGGTCGGGGACGGCGGCCCGGGTGCTCGGGGCGGGAACGGTCGGGATCGGGACGGTCGACGCCTCGCCGCCCGGTTCGGGTCCACTCCGGGCCGGCGGGACCCGTCCTCCGGCCGCCGGGGACACGGGCGGCGGCGGGACGTCGTGGCCGGGTGCGGACGGGCCACTCCGGGCGGCCCGGGCGGCGCTCTCCACCCGCTCCAGGCGGGCCCGGGCGCCCATGGTCCGGCCCGGCAGCCGGACGTCGCCGCGGGCGAGCTGCGCGACGAACCAGGCCGGCAGGTAGCCCTCGATCGGCAGCCCCGGATTGACCGCCAGCCACCACTCGTGATTGGGCCAGTCCGCGGCCAGGTCGGCGTACGGGACGCGGCGGGTGGCTCCGGCGTTCTCCCCCAGGCAGGCGCGCAGCGCCGTGGCGGAGGTGAAGGCCAGCACGTGCGTCCGACCCCCGGTGGTCCAGGTGCCCCAGCCCGTCGGGCCCCGCCCGGCGGCCGTCTCCGCGGCGACCGGCAGCAGCAGATCGACGCGGGTCAGGATGCGGAAGTAGAGCTGTTGGTCCTGTGCGCGCAGCGCATCCCGCATCGCCACCTCGGCCTCGGTGGCCGGTTCCCATCCGGTCACGGCCACCTCTCCTTCCGTGAACAGGCCACAGGCATCGCCTACAACCTACAAGGTGGTAACAAGATCACAATGCCTGGCCATCGACGGTCGGCCGGGTCGTCGGCGAGGCGCTAACATCCCGTTCCGGAGTCGACACGATACGGAGGGCGTCGATGTCCCGGCCCACCGCGCGCCCGGCCCTGGCCGTTCTGGCGACCCTCCTGGTCGCCGCTTCGCCGGCCGCCCCGGCGGCGGCCCGGGCGCCGTCGGCCTGCGCCGCCCCGCCCGCGCCGGCCCGCGCCGTCGCGGAGCAGCCCTGGCCCCAGCAACGGTACGCGCCCGACCGGCTCGCTCCCCTCGCCACCGGCTCCGGCGTGGTGGTCGCGGTGGTCGACTCCGGGGTGGACCGGTCCCACCCGCAGCTCGCCGGCCGGGTGCTCGACGGGGTCGACTTCCTCGACCCGGGCGGCGACGGCACCCGGGACTGTGCGGGGCACGGCACCGGCGTGGCGAGCATCATCGCCGCCGCGCCCCGGCCGGGCGTGGCCTTCCGCGGGCTCGCGCCGGACGCGCGCATCCTGCCGGTACGCGTCAGCGAACAGCAGGTGGTCGAGGGGCGGGAGTCGGGGCGTACGGTCGGCGCGGCCGACTTCGCCCGGGCCATCCGCTGGGCGGTGGACCACGACGCCGGGGTGGTCAACCTCTCCGTCGTGCTGTACGCGGACAACCCCGCCGTCCGTGCCGCGATCGCCTACGCGGTCCGGCGGGACGTCGTGGTGGTGGCCGCCGCCGGCAACCTGCACGACAGTGGGGATCCCCGCCCGTACCCGGCCGCGTACGACGGGGTGCTCGGGGTGGGCGCGATCGGGGCGGACGGCACCCGCGCCGCCTTCTCCCAGACCGGCCCGTACGTCGACCTGGTCGCCCCGGGCAGCGACGTGCTGATGGCGGCGCCCCGGCAGGGCCACCACCGGGCGGAGGGGACGAGCTACGCCGCGCCCTTCGTGGCCGGCACCGCGGCGCTGCTCCGGCAGTACCGCCCCGAACTGGACGCGGCCGAGGTCGCCCGGCGGATCGTGACGAGCGCCGACCCGGCCGCGGGGCGGGCGGACGGCTACGGCGCGGGGGTGCTGAACCCGTACCGCGCGGTGACCGAGTCGACCGGTGGGGCGGCTGCCGGCCAGGGAACCGGGGCGGCGCTCCCGGTCGACCGGCCGGACCCGGCGGAGCTGGCCCGGCAGGCGCGCCGGACGACGGCCCGCGACCGGGCGCTGCTGGTGGCCGGCGCGACCGGGGCCGCCGCCCTCGTGGTGGTGCTGCTCGCCGTGGTGCTGCCCCGCGGGGCGCGCCGCCGTTGGCACCCGGCCGGCCCGGCCTGACCCGGCCGGAACTGACACAACCCGAGCGGCGGGCGGCACGGGCGGGAGCGCCCGTGCCGCCCGCCGACGGTCACTGGAACAGGTTGACGTTCCGCTTCTCGGTGTCGAGGTAGTCGGCCGCGGAGTCCTCCACGGCCAGCTTGATGTCGCGCAGCATGGCCTGGAGGTCCTGCGAGGCGGCCCGCCAGCGGGCCTGCCGCTGCTCGTAGGCCTCGCGCGCCTGGCCGGACCAGCTCGTCACCAGCGGGGCGGCGTCGCGTTCGAGCTGCCCGAGCTGGCTCTCGAGGGTGGTCAGCGCCCTCTGGATGTCCGCGCCGGCCTGTTGCAGGGCGGCGAAGTTGACGACCAGCACACCGTGGTCCATCGATCGGTCCTTCCCGTGGGTCAGAGCGGCAGCTGGATGCCGCGGTGGGTGCCCGCCACCCGGCCGGCGGCCTCGGTGTCGGACACGTCGTAGTGCCGGCCGGCGGTGCGGATCGCCGTCGCGGTCTCCCGCAGCGCCCGTTGCAGGGCCGCCTGATCCTGCGCCCACTGCTGCTTGACCTGCGCGAAGGAGCGCCCACCGGCGCCCCGCCAGGCCTGCTGCAACACCTCCAGCTCGGCCATCAGGCCGCTGAGCATGGTCTGCAGCGACTGGTCGACCTGCTCGAACTTCGCGGCGGTCTGCTGCATCACCGCGGCTTCTGCCTGGGTCTGGGACACCCCGGACGTCACCTCGTCTCCTCGGTCGTGGCTGGTCGCCGGAGCGACCACCGTGGACTCGCCGGAGTGCGCCGCCGGAGAAGGGGGGAGGGGACGGCCGGCGCGCTCGACGGAACTCGTCGCTGACGGTAGCCGTCCGACTCCGGTTCTGCTACCCCCTCGGGCTCCCCTGTGGACGACGAAGCCCTACGATGAGCCACGGCGGCGTCACCCGGCGAACAGGCGGAGGAGGTGCGGTGACCGCGACCACGACCGACCGGCCGGCTCCCGCACCCGCCCCGCCGCCACAGTCGACACAGCGCCCGGCTCCCGCCGTTCGCGCCGGGCAGGTGGTGGCCGCGCAGGTCGCGGTGGCGGTGCTGGTCGCAGCGGTGGGCCGGGGCGTCCCGGTGACCGCGGCGGCCCTGCTGCTGGCGGCGGTCCTGCTGCCCGCCACCTGGGTCCGGTTCCGGGGCCGCTGGCTCTTCGAATGGCTCGCCGTCGGCGCGGCGTACCTGACCCGGCGGCGCGCCCTGCCGGCGGCCTCCGGGCCGGCGGCGCTGCTGGAGCTGGCCCACCCCGGGGCGGCGGTACGCGCGGCGGAGCTGGCCGGCGGCCCGGCGGCGGTTCTGGAGGACGCCGCCGGGATGACCGCGTTGCTGGAGCTCGGCGACCCGGACGACCTGCTCGGCGAGGGCCCGCGGGAGCTGCCGTCGCCGCTCGGCCTGCTGCCCCCGGCCGGGCCGGAGAGCCCACCGGTCCGCATCCAGCTGCTGTGCTCCGCGTCGCCCGCCCCGGCGCCCACCGCCGGCGCAGCCGGCACGTCGTACCGCCAGCTCACCGACGGGCGGCTGGCGGGCCGGGCCCGGGCGGTGCTGGCCGTCCGGGTGCTCCGGGCCGACGGCTGGTCGGAGGAGGAGCTGCTCCGGGCGCTGTCCGGCACGGTCCGGCGGATCGTGCGCCGGCTCGGCCCGCTCTCCGGTCGCCCGCTCGGCGGCCCGGCGGCGCTGCGCGTGGTGGCCGAACTGGCCCACCACGACGCCGGGGCACCGGTCCGGGAGAGCTGGCCGGCGGTGACCGTGGGCGGGCTGCCGCAGACCACCTGGCGGCTGCGCCGCTGGCCGGATCCGCGCACCGACGCGGCACGGCGGCTGGTTCCCCGGCTGCTCGCGCTGCCGGCCACCGCCACCACCGTCGCGCTCTGCGTGGGGCCGCGCGCCGGCGCCGACGCCGCGCCCACGCCGGCCGAGCTGACCGTACGCCTGGCCGCCCCCACCACCGCGGAGCTGGCGGTGGCCGAGCGGGCGCTGCGCCGGCTCGCCGGGGATCTCGGCGCGCAGCTGCGCCGGCTGGACGGCGAGCACCTGACCGGGCTGGCGGCCACCCTGCCGCTGGCGGTCGCCCGGGCGGCCACCCCGGTCGGGCCCGAGCTGGCCGCCCTCGAGCTGGCCCTCGGCGAGTCCGGGTTGATGGTGGGCGCCAACCGGCACGGCGGCGCCGTGACCGTACGCCTGTTCCGCCCCGCGACGACCCGGCTGCTGCTGGTCGGTGGGGTACGCGCGGCCCAGCTGCTGACCCTGCGGGCACTTGCGCTCGGCGCCCGGGTGGCGGTGCAGACGACCCGACCCCGGGTCTGGGAGCCGTTCGTCCGCGGGGTCGGCGCACCGGGCGGCGTGGTCCCGCTGGTCCCGCCGGGGCGGCCGGTCGGCGGGCAGCCTGGCTCGCCGCTGCAACCCTTGTTGCTGGTGGTCGACGCCGGCCCGGTGCCGCCGGAGGTCGGTCCGGCGGCGGCCTGGCAGTCCGTGCTGGTGGTCCGCGACGAGCTGACCCCGGCCGACACGGCCGCGCTGGCCCGCGCCGACCTGGCGATCCTGCAACCGCTCGATCCCGGCGAGGCGGCGCTGGCCGGTGCGGCGCTCGGCCTGGGCGGCTCGGCGGAGTGGCTGACCCGGATCCGGGACGACATGGTGGCGGTGGTGAACCGGCGGGCGTTGCGCTGGGCGCTGCTCTCGCCGACGCCGATCGAGTCGCAACTGGTCGGTCGCCCGGCCCGCCATTGAGCCGGCACGGGTTCCGCGAGTCGACGCGGCGTGGCACGATCCCGGCCATGGATTTTCTGAAGGGTCTTCTGATCCGGCTGGGCACGACGGCCGTGGCGTTCTGGTTGGCCACGCTGCTCATCCCGGGCATCACGCTGGACTCGGATTCGGCCACCGAGACGGTCACCACGCTGGTGCTCGTCGCGGTGATCTTCGGTGTGGTCAACGCGGTGCTCCAGCCGATCATCAAGACCGTCGGCTGCGGCTTCTACCTGTTGACCCTCGGCCTGATCGCGCTGGTGGTCAACGGCCTGCTCTTCCTGCTCACCAGCTGGATCGCCGGTGAGGCGGGGCTGCCTTTCCACGTGGACGGCTTCTGGCCGGCCGCGGTGCTGGGCGCGCTCTTCGTCGGCATCGTCACCTGGATCCTCGGCGCCGTCCTCGACCGCGACTGAGCCCGCACCACCCGCTGATTCCCGCCCGCCGGCCCAGGCCAGTGGGCGGGAATTGGCTGGCGAGGCCCGGTCGGGCCGCAACTAGGGTCGAAGGGTGTTCACCCTGACCCGCCCTGACGGCTACCTGCTCAGCACCGATCCGGACCGGCTCGACCTGGACCGGGTGCACCACTGGCTCTCCACCGACGCCTACTGGGCGCTCGGGCGGGACCGGGCCACGGTGGGGCGGGCCTTCGCCGGGTCGATCGGCTTCGGCGTCTACCGGCCCGGGGACGGGCGGCAGGTCGCGGTGGCGCGGGTGGTCACCGACCGGGCGACCTTCGCCTGGCTCTGCGACGTCTACGTCGACCGGGCCGAGCGGGGCCGGGGGCTGGGCACCTGGCTGGCCGGCGCGGCCCGCGACCACCTGGCCGAGTGGGGCGTACGCCGGATCGTGCTGGCCACCAACGACGCGCACGGGGTCTACGCGAAGGTCGGCTTCACGCCGGTCGACCCGGGCCGCTGGATGGAGTACGACCGGCGGGTGACCCAGCTCACCGGAAAGGACCAAAGCGCCGGTTCGCCACTTACGGTGGAGGCGTGAACCAGACCCGTCTCGGCTACCTCTACGGCTTCGGCGCGTACCTGCTCTGGGGTTTCTTCCCGATCTACCTGAAGCTGCTCCGCCCGGCCGGGCCGGTGGAGATCCTCGCGCACCGGATCGTCTGGTCGGTGGTCTTCGTTGCGCTGCTGCTGGCCGCCATGCGCAACATCGGCTTCCTGCGGGCGCTGGTCCGGCGGCCCCGGGCGCTCGCCGCCATCGCGGCCGCCGCCGCGCTCATCGCCGTCAACTGGGGCACCTACATCGACGGGGTGAACTCCGACCGGGTGGTGGAGACCGCCCTCGGCTACTTCATCAACCCGCTGGTCGTGGTGCTGATCGGGGTCTTCGTGCTGCGCGAGCGGCTGCGCCCGGCGCAGTGGGCGGCGCTCGGCGTGGGTGGCCTCGCGGTGGCGGTGCTGACCGTCGACTACGGCCGGCTGCCCTGGCTGGCCCTCACGCTGGCCTTCAGCTTCGCCGGGTACGGGCTGGTCAAGAAGCGGCTCGGGCTGCCCGCCGCGGAGGGGCTCTTCGTCGAGTCGGCAGTGCTGGCCCTGCCCGCGCTGGCCTACCTCGGCTGGCTCGGCCGGCAGGGCGACGCCACCTTCGGGCACGGCTCCGGGCACACCGTGCTGCTGGTCCTGGCCGGCGCGGCCACCGCGATCCCGCTGCTGCTCTTCGCCGGGGCGGCCAACCGGCTGCCGCTCACCGGGTTGGGCATGTTGCAGTACCTCGCGCCGATCCTCCAGCTCGGCTGCGGCGTGCTGATCTTCCACGAGCCGATGCCGCCGGCCCGGCTGGCCGGGTTCGCCCTGGTCTGGCTCGCCCTCGTGGTGTTCACGGCGGACGCCGTCCGGCACACCCGCCGGACCCGCGCCGCGGCGCGGGCGGCCGCCGCCCCGGTGCCCGCGGGGGCCCGCTGACCGCACCTCAGCGGGCGTCGTAGGCGAGCACCGGGGTGCCGTCGGCGCGGACCAGTTCGAGGCGTACCAGTTCGCCGTGGGTGAAGTGGGTGGCGCCGACCACCCGGACGTTGTCGCCGGGGGCGGCCAGCCAGGTGCCGACCTGCTCCGTCGCGCCGTCCGGGCCGTGCGCCACCAGCCGGAAGGTGTACGCCTCGCGGTGACCGCCGCGCTGGTCGTACCCGCAGCGCATGGTCACCTCGGTTCCCCACCTCTTGTCGGTCAGGCCGACCTCGGCGTGCAGCGGCACCGGGCCGGCGACCGGCCGCATGGCCGTCATGGTCACCTGCGCCGTGGCGCTCGCCGTCGGGCCCGTCGCCGTGGGCGGCGGGGTGGCCGGCGGGCGGACCAGGGACACCCCGACGCCGGCCAGCACGGCGAGCGCGGCCGCGGCGAGCGCGGTCAGCGCGTACCGTCGCCGGGACCGGGACCGCTCGCGGCGCCGGCGCTCCCGCGCGGCGTCGAGCAGCGCGGGCACCCGGGAGGTCTCCGTGGCGGACGGCAGGAACTGCTCCAGCCCGGCCGGGTCGAGCCGGCCCAGCAGGCCGGGCAGCACGGCGATCTCGGCCACCGCCTCCCGGCAGGACGCGCAGCCGGCCAGGTGCCGCTCGTAGGCCGCCCGGTCGGCGGGGGCGAGGGCGCCCAGGACGTACGCGCCGTCGTCGTGCGCGAACTCGCAGCGGGTCATCCGGTCACCCCCATCTCGGCCAGCGCCAACCGTAGTGACCGGAGCGCGTAGTGCGTGCGGGACTTCACCGTGCCCGGCGGCACCCCGAGCCGCGCGGCCGCCTCCGCCACCGACCGCCCCTGGTAGAAGCACTCCACGAGCACCTCGCGGTGGGTCGGGCTGAGCCGGTTCAGCGCTTCGGCCACGGTCCACGCCTCCACCGCGCGCTCCGTCTCGTCGACCGTCTCGGCAGGTTCGGGCAGTTCGTCGGTGAAGACCTCGCCGACGCGGGTGGACCGCCGGCGCCAGGCGTCGATGGCCAGGTTCCGGGCGGTGGTGAACAGCCAGGCGCGGACCGAGCCGCGCCGCGGGTCCAGCGACTCGGGATGCCGCCAGGCCCGGAGCAGGGTCTCCTGCACCAGGTCCTCGGCGCGCGAGCGGTCGCCGTTGACCAGCCGGAGGGCGTGCGCGAAGAGCGCGTCGGCATGCTCGTCGTGCAGCGCGCGCAGCAGTTGGGCGTCGTGGTCACTGATGGCGGTACCTCGCTTCCGGCGGCGGGGAGACCGGCGATGCGTTCGCCCCTTGATACGTGCCGTGACGCCGAACGGTTCAGCCGCAGGTCACACGGTAGCTGTTCACATCCGGTTCACGTGCCGGCCGGTGCCCGCTCACCGGGCCCTGGCAGCGTCCGGCCCGTACGCGCGCCCCGGCCGATTCCGGGCGCGCCACCGACGTCCGACCAGGAGGCTCCACCCCATGAGCGACCGTCCTCGGCTGCTCCCGCTGCTCGGCGCCACCCGCCACGGCGCCCGGGACGCCATGACCTGCCAGTACCGGTGCGGCAACGCCTGCGAGCACCCGGTGCCGAACCGATCCGACAACCCGTACTTCGGGGACCTGGTCGACGCCGAGGTCTCCCGGCGCGGCGTGGTGCGGGCCGGCGCCGCCGGCGCCCTCGTGCTCGGCTTCGGCGGGGCGGTGGCGGGCGCCCTCGCCGGCGCGGCCCCGGCCGCCGCCGCCCCCACCGCCCCGGCCGTCCCCGCTGCGGGCGAGGCCGCCGCGCCGGCCGGTGGGGTGGGCAGCGGCGCTCTGACCTTCAGGCCGATCCCGCCGAACAAGCTCGACACCCTGGTCGTGCCCAACGGGTACGACCACGCGGTGGTCATCAAGTGGGGTGACCCGGTGGTGCCGGGCGCGCCCGCGTTCGACGTGCACGGGCAGACCGCCGCCGCGCAGTCGGAGCAGTTCGGCTACAACAACGACTTCGTCGGGGTGCTGCCGATCGACCGCAGGCGCGCGCTGCTGGTGGTCAACCACGAGTACACCAACGAGGACCTCATGTTCCCCGGCTTCACGAGCCAGGACGCGCTCTCGGTGGAGCAGTTGCGGGTGGCCATGGCCGCCCACGGCATGTCGGTGGTGGAGCTGGAGCGGGCCGACGGCTCCGGGCAGTGGCGGCCGGTGCGCAGCGGACGCCGGCAGTACAACCGGCGGGTCACCGCCCTGGCCACGAAGTTGGAGCTGACCGGCCCGGCCGTCGGCTCGGCCTGGCTGCGCACCGCCGCCGACCCCAAGGGTCGTACGGTCGTCGGCACGCTGAACAACTGCTCCGGCGGGGTCACCCCGTGGGGCACGGTGCTCTCCGGCGAGGAGAACTTCAACCAGTACTTCGTGGGCGGCGACGGCGCGCCCGAGGAGCTGAAGCCGAAGCTGGCCCGCTACGGCATCCCGACCGACGTGCGCTACCCCAGCGGCAGCCGGAAGTGGGAGCGCGCCGACGAGCGCTTCGACCTGGCGAAGCACCCGAACGAGGCGCACCGCTACGGCTGGGTCGTCGAGATCGACCCGTTCGACCCGGAGAGCCGCCCGCGCAAGCACACCGCGCTGGGCCGGTTCAAGCACGAGGGTGCCAACGTGATCGTCGCGAAGGACGGGCGCGTGGTCGCGTACATGGGCGACGACGAGCGCTTCGACTACCTCTACAAGTTCGTCTCGGACAAGAAGTTCATGCCGGGCAACTCGTGGGTGGCCCGCAAGCACAACCTGACCCTGCTGGAGTCCGGCACGCTCTACGTGGCCGCCCTGGAGGGGAACAGCGCCGCCGAGATCGACGGCACCGGCAAGCTCCCCTCGGACGGTGCGTTCGACGGCCGGGGTCGCTGGATCAAGCTGGTCAGCGGCAACCGCTCGTACGTCGACGGGATGACCGCCGCCGACGTGCTGACCTTCACCCGCCTCGCGGGGGACAAGGTCGGCGCGACCAGGATGGACCGTCCGGAGGACGTCGAGCCGAGCCTGCTCACCGGCAAGATCTACGTGGCGCTGACCAACAACACCGACCGGGGCAAGGCCGGCAAGGCGGCGGCCGACGAGGCGAACCCGCGCAACCTCAACAAGCACGGGCAGATCCTGGAGCTGGTCGAGGACCGCGGCGACAACACCGCCGAGACCTTCGCCTGGTCGCTGCCGATCGTCTGCGGCGACCCGGCCGACCCGTCGACCCACTTCGCCGGGTACGACAAGACCAAGGTCTCCCCCATCTCCTGCCCGGACAACGTCGCCTTCGACGCCACCGGCAACCTCTGGATCTCGACCGACGGCAACGCGCTGGGCAGCAACGACGGCCTCTTCGCCACCGCCGTCGAGGGCCCGGAGCGGGGTCACCTGAAGCAGTTCCTCACCGTGCCGCTCGGCGCGGAGACCTGCGGCCCGTTCATCACGAAGGACAACCGCTCGGTCTTCGTGGCCGTGCAGCACCCGGGCGAGATCACCGGCGCGTCGGTGGAGAACCCGGCCTCGACCTGGCCGGACGGCGACTTCGCGAAGCCCGCCGTGGTGGTCACCTGGCGCCTGGACGGCGGCCCCGTCGGCAGCTGACGTTCCTCCTGGCGGTCCGGCGCTGGACCGCCGACGTTGGGCCCCTTCCCCGCCGGGGAGGGGCCCTTCGCGTGCCCGCCGCCGGATCAGGCGGCGCGGCGGGCCTTGAGGGCGGCGGCGGTGTCGACGACGCGGCGGGCCTGGTGGCGGGCCGCCTGGAGGGCCACCTCACCGGGCGGGCCGTCACCGACCACGTGCGAGGTGCCGTAGGGGTTGCCCGACCGGAACTGGACGGGATCGGTGTAGCCGGGGGGAACGATGATGCCGCCCCAGTGGTAGAAGGTGTTGGCCAGCGCCAGGAGGGTGGACTCCTGCCCGCCGTGGGCCGTGTTGGAGGCGGTGAAGGCCGAGTACACCTTGTCCGCGAGCCTGCCCTGGAACCACAGCGGGCCGGTGGTGTCGATGAACGCCCGGAGCTGGCTGGCCGGGTTGCCGAAGCGGGTGGGGGTGCCGAACAGCACCGCGTCGGCCCACTCCAGGTCGTCGTGGCCGGCCTCGGCGACGCCGGCGGTGTCCTGGAGGTGCCGCTCCCACTCCGGCCGGACGCCGACCGCCTCCGGTGGGGCCGTTTCGGCGACCTTGCGCAGTCGTACGACGGCACCGGCCTTCTCCGCGCCCTCGACGGCGGCCTGTGCCAGGGTGTGGATGGTGCCGGTGGCGCTGTAGTAGATGATCGCGACGTGCACGGGTTCCATGTTCGGCTTCCTTCCGGTGCGGTTCTGCCCGGTACGACGGAACGGCCCGGCGACATGTGAGGTGGCGCCCGACCTCACAGTCCGGTGCGACGGTTCGTCGTAAGGGGTGGGGCAGAACGTCCGAGGGAGCCGGTGACACCATGATCAACCCGTCCGATCCGGGCCTGAGCGCGATCCTGAGCGAGCGGCGTCGACTGACCAACCTCGCGTACCGGCTGCTCGGCTCGCTGGCCGATGCGGAGGACGTCGTGCAGGAGACGTTCGCCCGCTGGTACGCCATGTCCCCACCGCAGCGGGACGCCATCGACTCCCCCGGCGCCTGGCTGGCGACCGTCGCCAGCCGGATCTGCCTCGACCTGCTCGGCTCGGCACGGGCCAGGCGCGAGCGCTACGTGGGCGAGTGGATCCCGGAGCCGTTGCCCGACCGTACCGAGTGGACCGGCGGGCGGCCGGGCGCCGGCACCGCCGACCCGGCCGACCGGGTCACCCTCGACGAGTCGGTCAACATGGCCTTCCTCGTCGTACTCGAGGCGATGACCCCGGCCGAGCGCGTCGCGTTCGTCCTGCACGACGTCTTCCGCTACCCCTTCGCCGAAGTGGCCGAGATCGTGGGCCGTACCCCGGCGGCCTGCCGCCAGCTGGCGACGTCGGCCCGCCGGCGCGTACGCAGCGCGCGCCCGGACGCGGTCCCGGCGGCCCGGCGCGCCGAGATCGTCCGGGCCTTCAAGGTGGCCTGGGAGGCCAAGGACATCGACGCCCTCGTCGGCCTGCTGGCCCCCGACGCCACGGCGACCGGCGACGGCGGCGGGCTCGTCACCGCCGCGCTCCACCCGGTCGAGGGCGCCGAGCAGGTCGCACGCTTCTTCGCCGCCCGGCCCGCCGCAGCACCCGGCCTGACGCTCGTGGAGCGTACGGTCAACGGCCAGCCGGGGCTGGTGGCTCAACTGGACGGCGTCACCGTGTCGGTGATGGCGTTCGACGTCGCCGGCAACCGGATCGAGCACATCTGGGCGGTGCTGAACCCCGAGAAGCTCCAGCCCTGGACGGCGGGCTGACCGGCACCGACCGGGGTCTCAGGCGTCGGCGGCGATGCCGTCGGCGACCGCGCGGGCGACGGTGAGCAGCTTGGCCCGGACCACCCGGGCCGAGGTCATCATCTCGCTGGCCGGCAGCGCGCAGGCCAGCACCACCCGGCGCTCGATGTCCTTGTCCGGGGTGACCAGCACCGCCGCGCACGCCACCCCCTGCCGGAACTGCCCCAGCTCCAACTGCATGCCGCGCCGGTCGCCGGCGGCCAGGTCGGCCTCGAACGCCTCGACGGTGGTGAGGGTGGCGCCGGTGAACGGGCGCATGCCGTATTCCCGCAGGTAGCGGAAGCGCTGCTCGGCGGTGAGGGTAGCGAGCAGGCTCTTGCCGAGCGCGGTGGCGTGCGCCCCCTCGTCGAAGCCGGGCACCAGGTCCTCCAGGTACGGCGAGCGCGGCCCCTCGGCGACCGCCGTGACGGCCACCTGGCCGCCCACGAAGCGGCCCAGGTAGTGGCTCCAGCCGGTGTCCGCCGCGGCCCGCCGCAGCGCCTCGCCGACCGGCGGCGGCCCGCGGAACGCGGTGACCAGCTCGCGGTAGCGGTCGGCGACCTCCAGCCCGACGATGTACGTGCCGTCCTCCCGGCGGATCACGTAGCCCTCGTAGGCCAGCGTGCGCACCAGGTGGTAGGTGGTGGCGACGGTCAGCTCGCAGCGGCGGGCGATCTGCTTGACGGTGAGCCCTTTCGGCGCACGGCCGACCGACTCGAGCACTCGTAGCGCGCGGGAGACACTTCGGATCAGGTCCGAAGGTTCCGCCAAGGGGTCACGCACAACCACCTCCGCCGCCGGGGACTTACACCATATGAAAAACAGGCCGAGTGCGAAATGCCTGTTCGGATCGAGGATGCCAGATCACCGGGCACGGACCGTGCACCGACAGACACGATCAGCTGCCGAAACGTGATCGGCGTAGGTTTGGGCGGACCATGACCGAAACCTTGCCGCACCCCGCTCCACCCGCGTTCCGGCGTACCGTCACCGTCAACGCGGGTGCGATCGCCACCACGATCGCCTGCGTCCTGCCCGTCTTCCTGGTCGGCGGGCTCGCCGTGCAGATGGGCGACGACCTCGACTTCACCCCCGCCCGGCTCGGCCTGGCCGTCTCGGTCTACTTCGGCGTCAGCGCCCTCGCCTCGGTCCCTTCCGGCGCCCTGGTCGAGCGGTACGGGCCGGCCGTGGTGGCCCGCGCCGGCATCCTGCTCTCCGCCGGCTCGCTGCTGGCCGTGGCGGGGCTGGCCCGGTCGTACCCGGTGCTGGTGGCGCTGCTCGCGCTCAGCGCCGCCGCCAACGCCCTCGGCCAGCTCGCCAGCAACGCGGCGCTGGCCCGGCACGTGCCCGCCCACCGGCAGGGGCTCTCCTTCGGGCTGAAGCAGGCCGCAATCCCGGTCTCCACCCTGCTGGCCGGCGCGGCGGTGCCGACCCTCGCGCTGACCGCCGGCTGGCGCTGGGCGTTCGTGGTGGCGGCCCTCGCGGCGCTGGCCGCGCTGCCGGCCGTACCGCCGGCCGGGCGGGACGGGGTCCGGCGTACCGCCGCCGGGCCGGCCGGCCGGGCCACGACGGCGCTCGTGGTGGTCGGCGTGGCGGCGACCCTGGCGGCCGCCGCGGCGAACGCGCTGGGCACCTTCGTGGTCGACTCGGCGGCCGGCCGGGGGCTGTCCCCGGCGCTGGCCGGCCTCACCCTCACCCTGGGCAGCGCGGTCTGCGTGGCGGCCCGGGTGGGCGCCGGCTGGCTGGCCGACCGGCGGGAGACCGGCCACGTCGCGCTGATCGCCGGGATGCTGGTGGTGGGCGCGGTGGGGCTGGTCCTGCTCGCGGTGTCCGGCCCGGTGCCGCTGGTGGCCGGCGTGGTGCTCGGCTTCGGCCTCGGCTGGGCCTGGCCCGGGCTGATGAACTTCGCGGTGGTCCGGCTCCACCCGCAGGCCCCGGCCGCCGCCACCTCGATCACCCAGACCGGGGTGTACGCGGGCGGCTGCGTCGGCCCGCTGGGCCTCGGCACGATCGCCGACCTGGCCGGCTACCCGGCGATGTGGGGCACCGCGGCGGCGGCCATGCTCCTGGCCGCCCTGTGCATGCTCATCGGCAGCCGGCTGCTGTCCCGCCCCTGAGGGTGGTGCGCCGGGACCGCCCCGCCTCGTTGATCAAGAAGTTCGCGTCCGGAACCGGGCAGGCGTGGACGCGAACTTCCTGATCGACAGAGGGGGCGGGGCCGATGGCGGCCCGGAGGTCGTCAGCTGGTGCGGTCGGCGATGTAGTCGCAGAGGGACTCCAGGGCGCGGCGGGCCGGGCCCTCGGGGAGCGGCGCGAGCCGGACGCGGGCGTCCTCGGCGTAGCTGCGGACCGTCTCGCGGGCGCGCTTGAGCGCCGGGGACTCCCGGAGCAGGCCGAGGGCCTCGGCGTGCAGCGCGTCGTCGACCAGCGGGCCGGTCGCCAGGATCTCCCGGAGCCGGACGCTGGCCGCGTCGGAGTCGTCGGAGGCGAGCGCGTAGAGCACCGGCAGGGTCGGCACGCCCTCGCGCAGGTCGGTGCCGGGCGTCTTGCCCGACTGCACCGACTCGCTGGCGATGTCCAGCAGGTCGTCGGAGAGCTGGAAGGCCACCCCGATGATCTCGCCGTAGCCGGCCAGCGCCTCGACGTGCTCGGCGGACGCACCGCCGAACATACCGCCGAAGCGGGCCGAGGTGGCGATCAGCGAACCGGTCTTCTCGGCGATGACGTGCAGGTAGTGCGCGACCGGGTCGGTGCCGCGCGGGCCGACCGTCTCGGCGATCTGCCCGTGCACCAGCCGGGCGAAGGTGCGCGCCTGCAGGCGCACGGCCTCCGGGCCCAGGTCGGCCGAGATGTCCGCGGCCCGGGCGAAGAGGTAGTCGCCGACCAGGATGGCCACCGAGTTGGTCCAGCGGGAGTTGGCGCTCGGGGCACCCCGGCGCACGACCGCCTCGTCCATGACGTCGTCGTGGTAGAGCGTCGCCAGGTGGGTGAGCTCCATCACCACGGCGGCGGGCACGACCTCCGCGCCGTCCGGGTCGCCGAACTGGGCGCCCAGCGCCACCAGCAGCGGCCGGAACCGCTTGCCGCCGGCCTCGACCAGGTGCCGGGCCGCCTCGGTGACGAGCGGGTCGGCGCTGGCCACGCTGGCACGCAGATCGGTCTCGACCCGCTCCAGGAGACCCAGCACGGACGCCTCGACCCGCGGATCGGCGAGGTGCAGGCCGAGCGCGCCGAACTGACCCGTGCCCTCCGGGCCCGGACGACCGCCCGGGCCGGTGGCACCTGAACGCTCGCCAGCCGGAATCACCACGCCATCAACCATGCCACACCCGTTCGACCTGCCCGGCGAGGGGGATACGGACCGGGGGCCGGCACGCCTCGGCGTACCGGCCCCCGGGCGGAACCTGGGTCATCGCACGAATTCGGCGGCACCGTTGGCCAGGTCGAGCAGGGGCGCCGGGGCGACACCCAGGACCAGCGTGGCGAGCACGCCGATGACCAGGGCCGCCGAGGTGAGCGCGCCCGGCACGGTGACCGTCGGGGTGGCGTCGCCGGGCTCGGAGAGCCACATCATCACCACGACCCGCAGGTACGGGAAGGCCAGCACCATGCTGGTCAGCACGCCGGCGATCACCAGCCAGGCCTGGTTCGCGTCCAGCGCCGGGGCGAAGACGGCGAACTTGCTGGTGAACCCGCTGGTGAGCGGGATACCGGCGAAGGCCAGCAGGATGAACGTGAAGATCGCCGCGAAGAACGGCGACCGGCGGCCCAGCCCGGCCCAGCGGGACAGGTGGGTGGCCTCCCCGTCGGCGTCCCGGACCAGGGTCACCACGGCGAACGCGGCGAGCACCGAGAAGCCGTACGCGACCAGGTAGAACATCGTGCCGGAGAGCCCCTCCTTGCTGGGCGCCAGCACGCCCACCAGCAGGTAGCCCGCGTTCGCGATCGACGAGTACGCCAGCAGCCGCTTGATGTCCGTCTGGGTGACCGCCAGCACCGCGCCGACCAGCATGGTCAGCACCGCCACCGCGCCGAGCACCGGGGTGAAGTCCCAGGAGGCCCCGGCGAAGGCCACGTGGAAGACCCGCAGCAGGGCGCCGAACGCGGCGACCTTGGTGCAGGCGGCCATGAAGCCGGTCACCGGGGTCGGCGCGCCCTGGTAGACGTCCGGGGTCCAGACGTGGAACGGGGCGGCGGCGGCCTTGAAGAGCAGGCCGATGGCGAGCAGCGCCATGCCGGCGAAGAGCAGCACCGGGCTGGACGAGGACTCGGACACCGCGGCGTGCACGGTGGCGAAGTCGACGCCGGCGCCCCGGCCCGGGATCCCCGAGGTGAAGCCGTAGATCAGGGCCACGCCGAAGAGGAAGAACGCCGAGGCGTACGCGCCGAGCATGAAGTACTTCAGCGCGGCCTCCTGGCTCAGCAGCCGCCGGCGGCGGGCCAGCGCGCAGAGCAGGTAGAGCGGCAGCGAGAAGACCTCGAGCGCGATGAACATGGTCAGCAGGTCGTTCGCCGCCACGAAGATCAGCATGCCGCCGATCGCGAAGGTGACCAGCGGGTACACCTCGGTGGTGCCGCCCATGCCGTCGGCCTGCCGCCGGTCGTCGGCCGAGTCGGCGGTGACCGCGGCGTGGGCCACGAAGGCCCCGCCCCGCTCCACCGTGCGCTCGCCGACCAGCAGCAGCGCCATGGCCGCCAGGATCAGGATGGCGCCCTGGAGGAAGAGCGTCGGCCCGTCCACCGCGATGGCCTGGCCGGCGGTGATCAGCCGATCGTCGGCGTTCAGGATCACCATGACCAGCGCGGCGGCCACCGCGAGCAGGGCGAGCCCGAGCTGCACCGCGTTGCGCAGGCGGCGCGGCACGAACGCCTCGACCAGGACGCCGACCAGGGCGGCGCCCAGCATGATCAGGATGGGAGCGAGCGCCGCGTAGTCGATCGACGGCAACTTCAGCTCGGTCATTTCGCGGCCTCCTGGACGCTACCGACCTCCGGGGCGGGATCGGTCCGACCCACGTCCTGCATGGTCGCCTTCACGGCGGGGTTGATGACATCGGTGACCGGCTTGGGGTAGAAGCCGAGCAGCACGATCAGCGCGATCAGCGGGGCGACCACGACCTTCTCGCGCAGGCTGAGGTCGCGGCGCATGCCGTCGACCTCGGTCAGGGCCGGGTTGAGGGTGCCCTGGGTGGTGCGCTGCACCATCCACAGCACGTACGCCGCGGCCAGGATGATGCCGAGCGTGGCGATCACCGCGACCGGCTTGTTCGTGGTGAACGTGCCGATCAGCACCAGGAACTCGGAGACGAACGGCGCGGTGCCGGGCAGCGCCAGCGAGGCGAGACCGGCGAAGAAGAGCACCCCGGCGAGCAGCGGCACCAGCTTGCCCGCGCCGCCGAAGTCGCTGATCAGCGCCGAGCCCCGGCGGGCGATCAGCATGCCCACCACGAGGAAGAGCAGGCCGGTGGCCAGCCCGTGGTTGAGCATGTAGAGCACGGCGCCCGTGCCGGCCTGGGTGGTGAAGGCGAAGATGCCGACCCCGATGAACCCGAAGTGCGCGATCGAGGTGTACGACACCAGCCGCTTGAGGTCGTTCTGGCCGACCGCCAGCAGCGCGGCGTAGATGATGCCGATCACGCCGAGCGCCAGCGCCCACGGGGCGAACCACCTCGACGCCTCGGGGAAGAGCGGCAGGCAGTACCGCAGGATCCCGAAGGTGCCGACCTTGTCCAGCACGCCGACCAGCAGCGCCGCCGCGCCGGCCGGGGCCGCGCCACCGGCGTCCGGCAGCCAGGTGTGGAACGGGAAGAACGGCGCCTTGATCGCGAACGCGAGGAAGAAGCCGAGGAAGAGCCAGCGGGCCGTGTCGGTGGCGAACTCGGCCTGGCTGAGCGCCTGCCAGTCGAAGGTCTTCCCGCCGACCACCCAGAGGCCGATGACCGCGGCCAGCATGAACAGGCCGCCGACCAGGGAGTAGAGGAAGAACTTGACCGCCGCGTACTGCCGCTGGTGGCCGCCGTAGCTGCCGATGAGGAAGTACATCGGCACCAGCATGACCTCGAAGAACACGTAGAACAGGAAGACGTCGGCGGCGGCGAAGACGCCGATCATCGTGCACTCGAGGACGAGCAGCAGCGCGAAGTAGACCGGCACCGAGCGCTTGGACGACTCGGCGTCGTGCCACGACGCCAGGATCACCAGCGGCACCAGGATCGCGATCAGCATCAGCATGACCAGCGCGATGCCGTCCACCTCGAAGGTGAAGTTGACGCCCCAGTTCGGGATCCACGCGTACGACTCGCGGAACTGGAACCGGTCACCGTCGGCCTGGAAGGCGATCCACATGACCACCGAGAGCACCAGCACCAGCAGCGACCAGCCGAACGCCACCAGCTTGGCCAGGTCCGGGTTGCGCCGCGGCAGCAGGGCCACGACCAGGGCGCCGACCAGCGGCGCCACGGTCAGCACCGAGAGGAACGGGAAGTTGGACATTATTCGGCCTTACCTCCGTCGTGACTGCGTGGCCCGCCGGCGGGGGCGGCCGCGTTGAGGTCGATCACGCCAGCCACCCCGCCTGCACCGCCAGGAAGGCCGCCACCACGAGCAGCGCGCCGGTCAGGATCGAGGTCGCGTACGACCGCACGAAACCGGTCTGCAGCCGCCGGAGCCGGCCCGAGCCCCCGCCCACCGCGGCGGCGAGGCCGTTGACCAGCCCGTCGACGCCCCGGTTGTCGAGGAAGACCAGCGCCCGGGTGAGGAAGATGCCCGGCTTCTCGAAGACCGCCTCGTTGACGGCGTCCGTGTAGAGGTTCCGGCGGGCGGCGGTGACCAGCACGCCGGCCGGCTGCGGCTCGGTGGCCGTGCCGTTGCGGAACAGGAACCAGGCCAGCCCCGCGCCGAGCACGGTCACCAGCAGCGAGAGCGTGGTGATCAGCCAGTGTGCGAGGACGGCCTCGTGGCCCTCCTCCTGGCCGCCCAGGCCGGCGGTCGCCTCCAGCCAGTCCGGCACCGACGTGGCGAGCAGGAAGCCCGCCCCGACCGAGCCGATCGCCAGCAGGATCAGCGGGATCGTCATCAGCTTCGGCGACTCGTGCGGGTGCTCGATGTCCTCGGTCCACCGCTTCGGGCCGTGGAAGGTGAGCACGAAGAGCCGGGTCATGTAGAACGCGGTGAGCCCGGCGCCGAGCAGCGCGGCCATGCCGAAGAGCCAGGCCGTCCAGCCCTCCCGCTCGAACGCGGCCACGATGATCGGCTCCTTGGAGAAGAAGCCGGAGAACGGGAACATGCCGACGATCGCCAGCCAGCCCATCATGAAGGTCAGCCAGGTGACCTTCATGTACTTCGACAGGTTGCCGAAGCGGCGGATGTCGACCTGGTCGTTCATGCCGTGCATGACCGAGCCGGCGCCGAGGAACATGTTGGCCTTGAAGAAGCCGTGCGCCAGCAGGTGCACGATGGCCAGCGCGTACGCCGCGCCGCCCAGGCCGACGCCGAGGAACATGTAGCCGATCTGGCTCACCGTCGACCAGGCCAGCACCCGCTTGATGTCGTCCTTGGCCGCGCCGATGAGACAGCCCATCAGCAGGGTGATGGCGCCGACGCTGACCACCACGAGCTGGAGCGTGTGGTTGGCCGAGAAGATCGGGTTGGAGCGGGCGATCAGGTAGACGCCCGCGGTGACCATGGTCGCCGCGTGGATGAGCGCGGAGACCGGGGTCGGGCCCTCCATGGCGTCCGGCAGCCACGCCTGGAGCGGGAACTGGCCGGACTTACCGGTGGCGCCGAGCAGCAGCAGCAGGCCGAGCACCAGCACGGTGGTGCCGCTCAGCGCGCCGACGCCGTTGAAGACCTCGTCGTACTGGGTGGTGCCGAGCATGGCGAACATGACGAAGATGCCGATGGCCAGGCCGGCGTCGCCGACCCGGTTCATCAGGAACGCCTTCTTGCCGGCGGTGGCCGCGCTCGGCCGGCCGTACCAGAAGGAGATCAGCAGGTACGACGCCAGACCGACGCCCTCCCAGCCGAAGTAGAGCATCACGTAGTTGTTGCCGAGCACCAGCAGCAGCATCGCGGCGACGAACAGGTTGAAGTACCCGAAGAACCGCCGCCGGCCCTCGTCGTGCGCCATGTACTCGACCGCGTAGAGGTGGATCAGGAAACCCACCCCGGTGATCAGCAGTACGAAGACGGCGGCCAGCGGGTCGAAGAGCAGACCGAAGTCCACCTTGAGGTCGCCGACCGTGATGAACTGCCAGAGGCTCTGCTCGACCTGCTTGTTCTCCAGGCCACGGAGCTGGAAGAAGTAGGTCAGGCCGAGCACGAAGGCGGCGCCGATGGCCGCCACGCCCAGCCAGTGGCCCCAGCGGTCCGCCCGCCTGCCGAGCAGCAGCAGGATCGCCGCGCTCACCAGCGGGATGGCCACCAGCAGCCAGACACTGCCCAGAAGCCCGCTGGCCTGGGCGAATTCCACAGTCTCTTCCACCGCGAGCCCCTCAGTACTTCAGCAGGTTGGCGTCGTCGACGCTCGCCGAGCGCCGGGTCCGGAAGATCGACATGATGATGGCGAGCCCGACGACGACCTCGGCCGCGGCCACCACCATCACGAAGAACGCCATGATCTGGCCGTTCAGGTCGCCGTTGATGCGGCTGAACGTGACCAGCGTCAGGTTGGCCGCGTTGAGCATCAGCTCGACGCACATGAACAGCACGATCGCGTTGCGCCGGACCAGCACGCCGACGGCGCCGATGGTGAACAGCACCGCCGCGAGGATCAGGTAGTAGTCCGGGGTCATTTCTCCGTCCCCTTCAGCGTGTTCTCCTCGGCGGTCAGCTCGCGGACCGGCAGGATCTCCGGGATGCTGCGGTCGGTCAGCCGGCCGTCGGGCAGGCGGGCCGGGGTGGCCACCGACGACGACGTGGCGAAGACGCCCGGTCCGGGCTTCGGGCCGGGGTAGTTGCCGGGGCGGAACCGGGCCTTCATGGTGGCGACCTGGTCCATCCGGTCCTCCTTGCGCCGCTCCACGTGCGCCAGCACCATCGCGCCCACCGCCGCCGTGATGAGCAGCGCGGAGGTCAGCTCGAAGGCGAAGACGTACTTGGTGAAGAGCAGCCGGGCGATGCCCTGCACGTTGCCCTCGGCGTTCGGCCGGTCCAGGCCGACGGCCTGTACGCCCTCCAGCGCCCGGTAGAGCCCGGAGCCGATCAGGCCGGCGAAGCCGAGCCCGAGCACCACCGCGGCGACCCGCTGGCCGCGCAGCGTCTCGATCAGCGAGTCGGAGGCGTCCCGGCCGACCAGCATCAGCACGAACAGGAACAGCATCATGATCGCGCCGGTGTAGACGATGATCTGCACCATGCCGATGAACGGCCCGGCCTGGAGCACGTAGAACACACCCAGGCAGAGCATGGTCAGCACCAGCCAGAGCGCCGAGTGCACCGCGTTGCGCGCCCAGACCATGCCGATGGCCCCGATGAGGGCGAGCGGGGCGAGGATCCAGAAGGTGACCTCCTCACCTCCGGACACCTGGCCCGCCGCGGCGAGCACCGTCTGCGTGGTCATGCTCCTGCTCCCTTGCCCGCCTCGGCCCGCTGCGCGGCCTGCTCGGCGCCGGGGAAGGTCACGCCGGGGTGCTCCTCCACCTGGTACCGGCCCGGGCCCATGGGCGAGCGCTCGGCGCCGGCCGAGGTGCCCGGGTTGGTCAGCGCGCCGACGTAGTAGTCCTTCTCGCTGTCGCCCAGCCGCATCGGGTGCGGCGGCTGCTCCATGCCGGGCAGCAGCGGCGCGAGCAGCTGCTCCTTCGTGAAGATCAGGTCCTGCCGGTTGTCCCGGGCCAGCTCGTACTCGTTGCTCATGGTGAGCGACCGGGTCGGGCAGGCCTCGATGCAGAGCCCGCAGAAGATGCACCGGGCGTAGTTGATCTGGTAGACGCTGGCGTACCGCTCACCCGGGGAGAAGCGCTGATCCTCGGTGTTGTCGCCACCCTCCACGTAGATCGCGTCCGCCGGGCAGGCCCACGCGCACAGCTCGCAGCCGATGCACTTCTCCAGCCCGTCCGGGTGCCGGTTGAGGATGTGCCGCCCGTGGTAGCGCGGCGCCGAGACCGGCGGCTTGAACGGGTAGTCGGTGGTGACGACCTTCTTGAACATGTGCGAGAAGGTGACCCCGAAGCCCTTGAACGTTCCGGTGATCGCGCCCACGTCACACCTCCCTGGAGTCCGAGCCGGCGACCACGTTGGCCGGCTCCCGCTCGGCGACCACGCGCTTGGTACGCGGGCTCGGCGGAACCTGAAGATCCATCGGCGGCAGCGGGAAGCTGCCGTGTGGACGGCTGTTCACCTGCTCCTGGAGCGGCGGCTTCGGCGCCTTCTTCCGGCTCGGCCAGAAGAGCGTGGCCAGCAGCAGCACGCCCGCGCCGATGCCGGTGGCGAGCAGCCGGTCCCGCGTCTGCCAGTCCTCGATCGAGCGGAGCCCGCTCAGCACCAGGATCCAGACCAGGTTGATCGGCAGCAGGACCTTCCAGCCGAAGCGCATGAACTGGTCGTAGCGGAGCCGGGGCAGGGTGCCCCGCAGCCAGACGAAGACGAAGACCAGGACGATGACCTTGCCGAAGAACCAGAGCATCGGCCACCAACCCGAGTTGGCGCCCGACCAGAGGGTGATCGGCCAGGGGGCCCGCCAGCCGCCGAGGAAGAGCGTGGTGGTGACCGCCGACATGGTCACCATCGAGACGTACTCGGAGAGCATGAAGAGCGCGAACTTGAGCGAGCTGTACTCGGTCATGAAGCCCGCGACCAGCTCCGACTCCGCCTCGGGCAGGTCGAACGGCGCCCGGTTGGTCTCACCGACCATGGCGATGAAGAAGATGACGAAGCTGGGCAGCAGCAGGATCGCGTACCAGCCGGGGGCCGGGATCTGCTGGCCGGCGATGGTGAGCTGGGTGGCGTCGCCCTGTGCGGCGACGATCCCGCTGGTCGACATCGTGCCGGCGGTCATGAACACCGCCACGATGCTCAGCCCCATGGCGACCTCGTACGAGATCATCTGGGCGCTGGACCGGAGACCGCCGAGCAGCGGGTACGTCGAGCCGGAGGCCCAGCCGCCGAGCACGATGCCGTAGATGCCCATCGAGGAGCAGGCGAGGATCACCAGCACCGCCACCGACACGTCGGTGACCTGCAGCGGCGTCCAGTGGCCGAAGATGCTCACCTTCGGGCCGAACGGCACCACCGACAGCGCGGTGACCGCGGAGATCACCGAGATGGTCGGCGCGAAGAAGAAGACCACCTTGTCGGCGGCGCGCGGGAGGATGTCCTCCTTGAACGCCATCTTCAGGCCGTCCGCGAGGGTCTGCAGCAGGCCGAACGGGCCGACCTGGTTGGGGCCGGGCCGGACCGCCATGCGGCCGACCACCCGGCGCTCGAACCACACGCCGAGCAGCGTGGCCAGCAGGCCGAAGGCGAACGCGAAGACGATCTTCCCGAGGACCAGCCACCACGGGTCCTTGCCGAAGTCGGCCAGCGTCGGGTCCTGCGCCGCGAGGATGACGGTGTTCACTGGGCACTCCCGGTGTTGAGGAGCGGACCCGGACGGGCGGCCGCGTCCGCGGCGACCGCCGCGGCCGAGACCTTCACGACCTCGCCGGACGTCGCGCCGAGGCTGCGCCGGACGGTCGAGCCGGGTGAGTTGGTCGGCAGCCAGACGACGCCGTCCGGCATCTCGGTGATCGCCGCCGGCAGGGTGACCGCGCCGCGGTCGGTGCCGACGGTCACCGGGTCGCCGTCCGCGACACCGAGCGCCTCGGCGGTGCCCTTGCCCAGCCGGACCACCGGCGGGCGGGCGGTGCCGGCGAGGTGCTCGTCGCCGTCGGTGAGGCTGCCCAGGTCGAGCAGCTGGTGCCAGGTGGCCAGCACGGCCTCGCCGGCGCCGGGCTGCGGCACGGTGGCCGGCTCGACGGACGGGGCGGACGGCCGCTCCACGCGGGTCGGCGGCAGCGCGCCCAGCTCACGGCGGACGCTCTGCACGTCGCCGGTGCCGAGCCGCACGTCGAGCTGCGCGGCGATCGCGTCGAGCACCCGGCCGTCGGTCATCGCCGCGGTGTCGAGCACCTTCTCGAAGGTGCGCAGCCGGCCCTCCCAGTCCAGGAAGCTGCCGGCCTTCTCGACCACCGGGGCGACCGGCAGGACCACGTCGGCCCGGCGGGCCACCGCGCTCATCCGCAGCTCCAGGCTGACCAGGAACGGCACCGCGTCGAGGGCCTGCTCGGCCAGGCGCGGGTCGGACAGGTCGGCCGGGTCGACGCCGGCCACCACGAGGGCGCCGATCTGACCGTTGGCCGTGGCCGTGAGGATGCCGTCGGTGTCCCGGCCGGCCTGGCTCGGGATCACCCCGGCCGGGATGTCCCACGCCTCGCCCAGCTCGGCGCGGGCGGCCGGCTCGGTGACCACGCGGCCACCGGGGAGCAGGTTGGGCAGGCAGCCCGCGTCGACCGCGCCGCGGTCACCCGCGCGCCGCGGCACCCAGGCCAGCTTGGCACCGGTACGCCGGGCCACGTCCGCCGCGGCGGAGAGGCCGCCGGGCACAGCGCCCAGCCGCTCTCCGACGATCAGGATGGCGCCCGGCTGGCTCAGCGCCTCGGCCACCGTGGCGTGCTCGGCCAGCACGCTGGCCTCCTCGCCTGGCACCACCCGGGCCAGCTTGGCCCCGAGCTTCTCCAGGCCGCGGGTCGCGAACGGCGCGAGCGCGTACACGGTGAGCTTCTTCTTCAGGTACGCCTTGCGCAGCCGCAGGAAGAGGATGGGGCACTCCTCCTCCGGCTCCAGGCCGACCAGCACCACGGCGGGCGCGTTCTCCACGTCCGCGTAGGTCACGTCGGTGACCCCGGCGACGCTGCTGGCCAGGAAGTCGGCCTCCTCGCGGGAGACCGGGCGGGCCCGGAAGTCGATGTCGTTGGTGTGCAGCGCCACCCGCGCGAACTTCGCGTACGCGTAGGCGTCCTCGACGGTGAGCCGGCCACCGGTCAGCACCGCCGTGCCCTGCTCGCCGTCGCGGGCCGCGCGCAGCCCCTCGGCGGCCCGGGTCAGCGCCTCGCTCCAGGACGCCTCGCGCAGCTCACCGGTCTTCCCGTCCCGCACCAGCGGGGTGGTGAGCCGGTCGAACGCGCGGGTGTACTGGAAGCCCCAGCGACCCTTGTCGCAGTTCCACTCCTCGTTCACCGCCGGGTCGTCACCGGCCAGCCGGCGCAGCACCTTGCCGCGCCGCCAGTCGGTGCGCTGGGCGCAGCCGGCCGCGCAGTGCTCGCAGGCGCTGGGGGTGGAGACCAGGTCGAACGGGCGGGCCCGGAACCGGTACTGCGCGCCGGTCAGCGCGCCCACCGGGCAGATCTGCACGGTGTTTCCGGAGAAGTAGGAGTTGAACGGGACGTCGCCCGTGTCGCCCTCCTCGCCGTACGCGTCGTCCCGGTAGATGTTGATCTCCTCGGCGGACGACCGGCCCATCAGGTCGATGAACTTGTCGCCGGCGATCTCCTCGGAGAACCGGGTGCAGCGCTGGCAGAGCACGCAGCGCTCGCGGTCGAGCAGCACCTGGGTGCTGATCGGCAGCGGCTTCGGGTACTCCCGCTTGTGCTCGTGGAACCGGGAGTCGGTGCGGCCCGTGGACATCGCCTGGTTCTGCAGCGGGCACTCGCCGCCCTTGTCGCACATGGGGCAGTCCAGGGGGTGGTTGAGGAGCAGCAGCTCCATCACCCCCTCCTGGGCCTTCTTGGCGACCGGGGAGGTGAGCTGGGTCCGCACCACCATGCCGTCGGCCACGGTCTGGGTGCAGGAGGCGACCGGCTTGCGCTGGCCCTCCACCTCCACCAGGCACTGCCGGCAGGCGCCGGCCGGGGCCAGCAGCGGGTGGTCGCAGAACCGCGGGATCTCGGTGCCCATCTGCTCGGCGACCCGGATCAGCAGCGCCCCCTTGGGGGCGGTGACCTGGACGCCGTCGATGGTCAGGGTGACGGTCTCGGTCTGCTTGGCTACGTCGGTCATCAGTGGGCTCCCACCAGCTGCTTCTCGGAGAGCTTCGGCGCGGTACGTCCCTCGATGTAGTCGAGGTAGTCCTGCTTGAAGTACTTCAGCGACGAGGTCACCGAGCTGGTCGCACCGTCACCCAGACCGCAGAACGAGCGGCCGAGGATGTTGTCGCAGGTGTCGAGCAGGGTGTCCAGGTCCTCGTGGGTGCCCTGGCCGGCGAGGATCCGCCGGTAGACCCGGACCATCCAGTAGTTGCCCTCGCGGCACGGGGTGCACTTGCCGCACGACTCGTGGTGGTAGAACTCCAGCCACCGGTAGGTCGCGTACACCGGGCAGTCCTGGTCGGAGAAGATCTGCGTGGCCGTGGTGCCCAGGATCGAGCCGGCCGCCGCCACCCCCTCGAAGTCCAGCGGCACGTCCAGGTGCTCGGCGGTGAGCAGCGGCGTCGACGAGCCGCCCGGGGTCCAGAACCTCAGGTTGTGCCCGGGCTGCATGCCGCCGGCCAGCTCGATCAGCTCGCGCAGGGTGATCCCCATCGAGCACTCGAACTGGCCGGGGTTGGCGATCCGGCCGGAGAGCGAGTAGATCATCGGACCGGAGGACTTCTCCGTCCCCATGGTCTTCCACCAGTCGGCGCCGCCCAGCACGATGTACGGCACGCTGGCGATGGTGCCGACGTTGTTCACCACGGTCGGGCTCGCGTACAGGCCGTGGGTCGCCGGGAACGGCGGGCGCAGCCGGGGCTGGCCCCGGAAGCCCTCCAGCGAGTCCAGCAGCGCGGTCTCCTCACCGCAGATGTACGCCCCGGCGCCGGAGTGCACCACCAGGTCCAGGTCGAAGCCGGTGCCCTGGATGTTCCGGCCGAGGTAGCCCTTGGCGTACGCCTCCCGCACGGCGTTGCGCAGCCGGCGGGCGGCGTGCACGGCCTCGCCGCGGATGTAGATGTACGCCCGGTTGGCGCGGATCGCGTACGAGGCGATGATGACGCCCTCGACCAGCGAGTGCGGGTCGTGGGTCATGAGCGGCAGGTCCTTGCAGGTGCCCGGCTCGCCCTCGTCGGCGTTCACCACGAGGTAGTGCGGCTTGCCGTCGCCCTGCGGGATGAACCCCCACTTGAGACCGGTCGGGAAGCCCGCGCCGCCGCGGCCGCGCAGCCCGGAGTCCTTGATCAGCTGGATCAGGTCGTCCGGGTGCGCCTTGAGCGCCTTGCGCAGGGCGGCGTAGCCGTCCAGCTTCTCGTAGGTGCCGATCCGCCAGGCGTCCGGCGACAGCCAGCGCTTGGTGAGCACCGGCGTGAGCTTGGCCAGCGTCTCCGGCCGAGGAGCGGTCACTTCTGGACCCCCGTTTCGCTCGCGACCGCCGGGCCCGCGCCGTTGGCGCCCGCCCCGGCCTCCGCTTCCTTGAGGTTGCGCTGCTGCGCCCCGGCCTCGTCGCCGGCGGGCTTGCCGTCACCGGCCGGCGGGTTGGCCGCCGTGCCGGCGGCCTCGGCCGCCTGGGCGTCGCGGGGCGCCGGCGCCGTGGTGTCCGTCGGGACCTTGGTGCCGGGGGCGTCCGCCACGGCGGTGCCCGCGTCCGGCTGCCGGGTCTCGGCGGTACGCACCTGCGGCGACTTGCCGTCGGGCGCCTTCACGTCCGGCGCGGTGCTGCCGGTCGCCGCCTCCGGCTTCGCCGGCTCGGCCGCCGGGGCCGGCTTGGCGGCCTCGGCCTTGGCCTTCGCCTCGGCGGCGGCCTTGTCGGCCTCGGCCTTGCTGCGGATCGGGGTGTTCGGGTCGAAACCCGGAACCGAGATGCCGTGCTGCTCGGCGAGGCGCAGACCGCGCAGGGTCGGCTCGCCGGGCCCGCCGTCGGCCACCGCGCCGTCGCGCTCGTCGGCGAAACCGGCGAGCTGGACGGCCATCTCCTTGAGGGTGCAGAGCCGCGCGCCCCGGGTCGGCATCGGCCGGCCCCCGGCCCGCAGCTCCTCCACCACGCCGAGCGCGCCCTGCGGGTCGACGTTGTCGAAGAAGTCGTAGTTGACCGTCATGACCGGGCCGTAGTCGCACGCCGCCAGGCACTCGGCGTGCTCCAGGGTGATCTTCCCGTCGGCGGTGGTCTCGTCGTGCCCGACGCCCAGGTGCTCGGCGAGGGTGTCGTAGACCTCCTGGCCGCCGAGCACGTTGCACATGGTGTTGGTGCAGACGCTGACCAGGTAGTCACCGGTCGGCTTGCGCTTGTACATGGTGTAGAAGGTGGCGACCGCGCCGACCTGGGCCTTGTTCAGGCCGAGCACCTCGGCGCAGAACTCGACGCCGGCCGGGGAGACGTACCCCTCCTCGGACTGCACCAGGTGCAGCAGCGGCAGCAGGGCCGAGCGGGACCGGTCCGCCGGGTACCGGGCGATGATCTCCCGCGCCCGCTCCCGGGTCTCTTCAGTGAAAACGGTCATCGGTCACAACCACCCATCACGGGGTCCAGCGAGGCGCCACCGGCGATCACGTCGGCGATCAGGCCGCCCTCGGCCATCGCCGGCAGGGCCTGGAGGTTGATGAAGCTCGGCTCCCGGTAGTGCACCCGGTAGGGCCGGGTGCCACCGTCGGAGACCGCGTGCACGCCCAGTTCGCCGCGGGGCGACTCGACGGCGACGTACACCTGGCCCGGCGGGACCCGGAAGCCCTCGGTGACGAGCTTGAAGTGGTGGATCAGCGACTCCATCGACTGACCCATGATCTTGGCGACGTGCTCCAGCGAGTTGCCCATCCCGTCGACGCCGATGGCGAGCTGCGCCGGCCAGGCGATCTTGCGGTCGGCCACCATCACGGGGCCCGGCTTGAGCCGGTCGAGGGCCTGCTCGACCAGCTTCAGCGACTCCCGGATCTCGGCCAGCCGGACCAGGTAGCGGCCCCAGACGTCGCCGTCGGTGTGCGTCGGCACGTCGAACTCGTACGTCTCGTAACCGCAGTACGGCATCGTCTTGCGCAGGTCCCAGGCGAGACCGGCGGAGCGCAGCACCGGACCGGTCACCCCGAGCGCGAGGCAGGCGGTCACGTCGAGGACCGCCACGTTCTTCGTCCGCTCGATCCAGATCGGCTGGCCGGAGAGAAGGTCCTCGTACTCCTTGAGCTTCTTCGGCATCAGCTTGAGGAAGTCGCGGATCTTGACGATCGCGTCGTCCGGCACGTCCTGCGCGACGCCGCCCGGCCGCACGTACGCGTGGTTCATGCGCAGGCCGGTGATGGTCTCGAAGATGTCGAGGATGTACTCCCGCTCGCGGAAGCCGTACAACATCATGTTGATCGCGCCCAGCTCCATGCCGGTGGTGGCCAGCCAGACCAGGTGCGACGAGATCCGGTTGAGCTCCATCATCAGCACCCGGATGGTGGTGGCCCGCTCGGTCACCTCGTCGGTGATGCCGAGCAGCTTCTCCACCGCGAGCGCGTACGCCGTCTCGTTGAACAGCGGGGAGAGGTAGTCCATCCGGGTCACGAAGGTCGAGCCCTGGACCCAGTTGCGGTATTCGAGGTTCTTCTCGATGCCGGTGTGCAGGTAGCCGACGACCGAGCGGGCCTCGCGGACCGTCTCGCCCTCCAGCTCCAGGATCAGGCGGAGCACGCCGTGCGTGGACGGGTGCTGCGGACCCATGTTGACGACGATCCGCTCGTCGTTGATCGGGTCCGTGCCGGAGACGACCTGGTCCCAGTCCCCACCGGTGACGGTGAAGACCTTGCCCTCGGTCGTCTCGCGCTCGGTCGCGTAGTTCGACGTGGTCACTGGTAGGACCTCCTACGGTCCGGCGGCGGGATTTCCGCACCCTTGTACTCGACGGGGATGCCGCCGAGCGGGTAGTCCTTGCGCTGCGGGTGCCCCTCCCAGTCGTCCGGCATGAGGATCCGGGTCAGGTTGGGGTGGCCGTCGAAGACGATGCCGAACATGTCGTACGTCTCCCGCTCCTGCCAGTCGGCGGTCGGGTAGACGGCGGTGACGCTCGGCAGGTGCGGGTCCTCGGCGGAGACCGCGGCCTCCAGCCGGACCCGGCGCCGGTAGGTCATCGAGGTGAGCTGGTAGACCACGTGCAGCCGGCGCCCGTCCGCGCCCAGGTAGTCCACGCCGGACACCGAGGAGCAGAGCTCGAAGCGGAGCGCCAGGTCGTCGCGCATCACCTGGCAGACCTCGGCGATCCGCTCCGGCCGGACGTGCAGGGTCAGCTCGCCCCGGTCGACCACGACCTTCTCGATCGCGTCGCCGAAGTGGGGGTACGCCTCCTCCAGCGCGTCGCGGACCTCGTCGAAGTAGCCCCCGTACGGCCGGGCGGCCTCCTCGATCGGCTTGCGCTGGCGGACCAGGCCGCCGTAGCCGGAGACGTCGCCGGTGCCCTGGTTGCCGAACATGCCGCGCCCGGCCGGGCTGGCCGGCGGGTACTCCGCCGGGGCGGTGCTGCTGGCGCCGGCCGGGGTCGTCGGGACCGGCACGCCGCCGTCGTTGTTCTTGTCGTTCGGTGCCGTCACTTCGGCCCCCCCTGCGACTGGAGGTGGTTCTGCGCCTTCATCCAGTTCTCGATCCGCAACTGCTCCTCGCGCCCCTCGCGGACCGCCTGGGTCCACTCGGCGCGCCGGGCCTTGTCGTTGCGGTACGACGACGGCATCGAGCCGTAGGGCACGACGGGCACGTCACCGCGCTCCTTGCGCGCCTCCAGCATCTTGCGGCCGTTCGCGCCCAGCGGCTCGTACATGATCTTCTCGCGGAGCTTGAGGACCGCGTCGATGAGCATCTCGGGCCGGGGCGGGCAGCCCGGGAGGTACATGTCGACCGGCACGATGTGGTCGACGCCCTGCACGATGGCGTAGTTGTTGAACATGCCGCCGCTGCTGGCGCAGACGCCCATCGAGATGACCCAGCGGGGCTCGGCCATCTGGTCGTAGATCTGGCGCAGCACCGGTGCCATCTTCTGGCTCACCCGCCCGGCCACGATCATGAGGTCCGCCTGCCGCGGCGAGGCCCGGAAGACCTCCATGCCCCAGCGGCCCATGTCGTAGTGCGGACCACCGGCGGCCATCATCTCGATGGCACAGCAGGCCAGGCCGAAGGTGGCGCCCCAGACGGACGACTTCCGCGACCAGTTGACCAGCTTCTCCACGGAGGTGAGCAGGACGCCGGCCGGGAGCTTCTCCTCGATGCCCATCTGACGTACCTCCCTCAGTCCCAGTCCAGGCCGCCGCGCCGCCAGACGTAGGCGTAGGCGACGAAGACCGCGACGATGAACAGGACCATCTCCACGAAGCCGAAGATCGGCAGGGCGTCGAAGGAGACGGCCCAGGGGTAGAGGAAGATGATCTCGATGTCGAAGACGATGAAGAGCATCGCCGTCAGGTAGAACTTGATCGGGAACCGGCCGCCGCCGACCGGCTGCGGGCTCGGTTCGATGCCGCACTCGTACGCCTCGAGCTTGGCCTTGTTCAGACGCCGGGGGCCGGCGAATCGGGCGGCGGCCACGGAGAACAGCGCGAACCCCGCGGCGAGGGCGAACAGCCCGATGATCGGTGCGTAAGGAGAGAGCGTCATCGTTGTCTCCTGCTCGTCCTTCCCTGACCTCGGTGGTTGGCGAAAATCACACTATTCACGTCCCTCGTGACCTCGGCCGGCGGGGGTCGATCTTTGTCGGTCCCGGGGCGCCGTGACCCCGGGACCGGTGGTCTAGACGGCGGGGGCAACCCTCGTCATCGCGTTGATGACGCGGTCCATCGCGTCACCGCCCCGGGGGTCGGTGAGGTTGGCCAGCAGCTTGAGCACGAAGCGCATCAGCATCGGGTGGGGCATGCCGTGCTTGGTGGCCATCCGCATCACCTCGGGCCGGCCGATGAGCTTCACGAAGATGCCGCCGAGCCGGTAGTAGCCGCCGAAGCGGGCCTTCAGCTCCTGCGGGTACGCCAGCAGCGCCCGCTCGCGCTCCGCGCCGGCCGGCCGGGCGAGCGCCTGCACCGCGACCTCGGCGGCCAGCTCGCCGGACTCCATGGCGTACGCGATGCCCTCGCCGTTGAACGGGTTGACCATGCCGCCGGAGTCGCCGACCAGCAGGACCCCGCGGGTGTAGTGCGGGACCCGGTTGAAGCCCATCGGCAGCGCGGCGCCGAGGATCGGCCCCTCCGCGTTGGTCTCGTCGGTCATCCCCCAGTCCTCGGGGGTGTTGGCCAGCCAGTCGGTGAGCAGCTTGCGGTAGTTCGTCTTGCCGAAGGCCGAGGAGGAGTTGAGCACGCCCAGGCCGACGTTCACCCGGCCGTCGCCGAGGCCGAAGATCCAGCCGTAGCCGGGCAGCAGCGCGTCGCTGCCCTTGGCCCGCAGCTCCAGCCAGGACTCCAGGTAGTCGTCGTCGTGCTTCGCGGGCGAGCGGTAGTAGCGGCGGACCGCCACGCCGATCGGCCGGTCCTCGCGCTTGGCCAGGCCGAGGGCGAGCGGGAAGCGGCCGGAGACGCCGTCCGCGGCGACCACGAGCGGCGCGTGGAAGGAGGCCGGCTCCTTGTCCGGGCCCACCTCCGCCTGCACGCCGATCACCCGGTCGTCGGCGTCGAGCACCGGACCCAGCACGTTGACGCTGGTGCGCAGCTTCGCCCCGGCGGCGACGGCGCGCTGGGCGAGCAGGTCGTCGAAGTCGAGCCGGGTCCGGACCAGGCCGTAGTTGGGGAAGCTGGCCAGGTCGGGCCAGTCGAGTTCCAGGCGTACCCCGCCGCCGATCACCCGGAGGCCCTTGTTGTGCAGCCAGCCGGCCTCGGGCGAGGTGTCCACGCCCATCCGGATGAGCTGCCGCACGGCCCGGGGGGTGAGCCCGTCGCCGCAGACCTTCTCCCGGGGAAATTCGGTCTTCTCCAGCAGCAGCACGCGTACGCCGTGCCGCGCCAGGTGGTACGCCGTCGCCGATCCTCCGGGACCGGCGCCCACGACGATGACGTCGGCGTCGTTCTCCACCGCGGCCATCCGCGCCTCCTCCCGCATGCTCGTGAAATGCTTCACAAGCCGATCCGGTTGGAGTCTATGACCGGCGTTACACCTGTATGCGCTGAGGGGGGCCTAACTTCGCGGAATCGGGCCGGTATGCGTCCCCCCGGCGCTCAGGGGCGCGCGGAGGCGGCCGGTCCCAGGCCGGCGTCGAGCCGGATCGCCTCGGGCAGGTGCTCGCGCAGCGCGCCGCCGGCGGCCCGGTCGAGCGCGGCCAGCACCTCGGCGACCACCTGACGGACATCGGCGGGATCCGCGCCGGCCAGCTCGCGAAGCTGCGCGATGAGTTCCGCGGCGTCGTCGTCGGTGGCCGCCTGGTCTGGTCCCGTCATGGGGGCGAGCCTACGGGACAAAGTAGACCTAAAGCGGATATTCACGAAAAGGCCGGTTCATCCCGGCCCGCGCATCAGTCCCGGATCGCGCGGTGCAGCGCCACGACGCCGCCGGTCAGGTTGCGCCACGCCACCCGGCCCCAGCCGGCCGCGCCGATCCGCGCGGCCAGCGCCGCCTGGTCCGGCCAGGCTCGGATCGACTCGGCGAGGTAGACGTAGGCGTCGGGGTTGCTCGACACCGCGCGCGCCACGGCCGGCAGGGACCGCATCAGGTACGACAGGTAGACCGTGCGGAACGCCGGGTTGACCGGGGTGCTGAACTCGCAGACCACCAGCCGGCCGCCCGGCCGGGTTACCCGGGCCAGCTCCCGCAGCGCCGCGTCGGTGTCGTTGACGTTGCGCAGCGCGAACGAGATGGTGACCGCGTCGAAGCTGGCGTCGGCGAAGGGCAGCCGCAGCGCGTCCCCGGCCAGCAGCGGCACGCGGGGGCGGGTGCGCTTGCCGGCGTGCAGCATGCCGAGCGACAGGTCGGCGCCCACCGCGTACGCCCCGGAGTGGGCCAGTTCCTCGGTCGAGACGCCGGTGCCGGCGCCCACGTCGAGCACCCGCTCGCCGGGGCGCAGCCCGAGCGCCTCCCGGGTGGCCCGCCGCCAGAACCGGTCCTGCCCGAAGGAGAGCACGGTGTTGGTCAGGTCGTAGCGGGCGGCCACGCCGTCGAACATCGCGGCGACCTCGTGCGGCTGCTTGTCCAGGCTGGCGCGCTGGCCCTGCGGGGTACGGCTCACCCCTCCACTCTGCCAGCCGACCCCCGCCCGACTCCTGCCGGGTACGCGAAAGGCCGGTGCCCGGGCGCCGTCCAGGTCGGTCGGTCCTCGGCCCACGCCGGAACCGCGCCGGTGGATTCCACCGTCCTCACCGGAACGCAGACAGCAGGGGCGGGATGGTCGACCCATCCCGCCCCTGCTGCCGTGCGTTATGTGAACGGCCCTCGCGGGCCGATGGAGGACGACCGTCAGGCGGACGACGTCAGCGTAGCCGCCGGTGCCGTCGCGCGGGTCCAGGTCGCGCTGGTCGCCGCCGTCCTGTTATCTCGCAGGTCGGTGACCCGGTGGCCCGGATCGACGGCGACGAGCCGGCACGTTAGCGGCCCACGATCGTGCCCGCCAGGCCCCACCGGGCAGCTTCACGGGAACGGGCAGGGGGAACCGGCCCCGCGACGGCCGCGAGCTGGCCGTTCGGTCGATGGAACCCCGGTCAGTTGACCTCGACCAGGGGGAGCGACTTCCCGGCCCCGCCGCCCGGCAGGGCGATGGAGGAGAAGTGCGAGACCACCCGGTCGTCGCTCGGGTCGTCGGCCGGAGTCCGGTGCACCGCGAGCCGGTTGTAGAGCGTGTCCCGCTGGGCGGGGATCCGGTCGGCGGTGCGGATCATCCCGATCAGCTCGTGCAGGTTCGAGCGGTGCCGGGCGCCGGCCGAGGAGATGACGTTCTCCTCCAGCATGATCGAGCCGAGGTCGTCCACCCCCATGTGCAGGGCAAGCTGGCCGACGTCCTTGCCCGTGGTCAGCCAGGACGCCTGCAGGTGCGGCACCGTCTCGAAGAAGAGCCGGGCCACCGCGACGAGCCGCAGGTACTCCAGCGTGGTCGCCTGGGTGCGGCCCTTCAGGTGGTTGTTCTCCGGCTGGTACGTCCACGGGATGAACGCGCGGAAGCCGCCGGTGCGGTCCTGCACGTCGCGGATCATCCGCAGGTGCTCGATCCGCTCGGCGTGGGTCTCGCCGGTGCCCATCATCATGGTCGCGGTCGACTCCAGGCCCTGCCGGTGCGCCAGCTCCATGACCTCCAGCCAGCGCGCGCCCGACTCCTTGAGCGGCGCGATCGCCCGGCGCGGCCGGTCCGGCAGCATCTCGGCACCCGCGCCGGCGATCGAGTCCAGCCCGGCCGCCTTGATCCGGGCGATGGCCTCGTCCAGGCTCACCCCGGAGACCTTGGCCATGTGCAGGATCTCGCTCGGGCCGATCGAGTGGATGGCGAGCTGCGGGTACGCCGCCTTGACCGAGGAGAACAGCTCCTCGTAGTACTCCACGCCGTAGTCCGGGTGGTGGCCGCCCTGGAGCATGACCTGGGTGGCGCCCAGCTCGACCGCCTCGCCGCAGCGGCGCAGGATCTCCTCGGTCGGGTGGGTCCAGCCCTCCTTGTGCTTGGGGGCCCGGTAGAACGCGCAGAACTTGCACGCCGTCACGCAGACGTTCGTGTAGTTGATGTTGCGGTCGATCAGGTACGTGACGATGTTGTCCGGGTAGCGCCGCCGGCGCACCGCGTCCGCCGCCTCGCCCAGCGCGTGGAAGGGCGCCTCGGTGTAGAGCAGCAGGGCCTCCTCGGGCGTGATCCGCCCGCCGTCCGCGCCGCGCTGCAGGATGTCGTCGATCTCCCGGCTCACCGTCACGTCCCCGAGGGTACGCCGGTGGGATGCCGAGGCCGCCAGGGGTGTTCTGCGGTGTGAGCCTCCACCCGACGGCAGACGGGCCGGACCACACCATCGCCGACAGCCTGCGCTGCGAGCACCTGCGGGCCTACGAGGAATGCCTGCTGGCGATTCCGGACGCGCTCGCCTGGTGCTGGGCGCGGGGCGGGCCCTGGCGATCGGCGGTGCGTGGCCTGGTGACCGAGGTGCGAGAGGTCTGACCTCAGGAAACGCGAGACCCGGCCCACCCACCGTCCGGAAGGCGTTACCGCCCGTGAGGTGAGCTGGACAAGCTTCCCGACCAAACCTTCCGCGCCGGCCGGGTCACGCGTCGTAGTCGACGGTGAGCTTGTCGGTGACCGGGCTGGACTGGCAGGTCAGGACATAGCCGGCGGCCACCTCGTCCGGCTCCAGCGCGTAGTTGCGGGCCATGGTCACCTCGCCGGAGACCACCTTGGCCCGGCACGTCGAGCACACCCCGCCCTTGCAGGCGTACGGCAGCTCGCCACGGACCTTGAGGGCTGCGTCCAGCACCCGCTCGTCGCGGCCCATCGTGAAGCTCGACGAGCGCCCGTCCAGCACGATCGTCACCTCGGCGCCGGCACCGGGCTGGTCGCTCGGGCGACGGACCGGCTCCGGCGGGGCGTCGACGTAAAACAGCTCGGTGTGCACCGAGGCGTCGGGCACGCCGCGGTCGGCCAGCACCGCCTTGGCGTCGACCACCATCCCGTACGGGCCGCAGAGGAACCACTCCTCGATCACGTCGCCGGGGACGACGGTGTCGAGCAGCCGGGCCAGCCGGTCGGCGTCGATCCGCCCGGACAGCAGCGCCGACTCGCCCATCTCCCGCGAGAGCACGTGCACCAGGTGCAGCCGGGTCGGCCACCGGTCCTTCAGGTCGGCCAGCTCCTCGGCGAACATCACGGTGTTCGCCGTGCGGTTGCCGTACACCAGGGTGAAGGTGCTGGCCGGCTCGACGGAGAGCGCGGTCGCGACCAGCGAGAGCACCGGGGTGATGCCGGAACCGGCGACCACCGCGCCGTAGTGGCGGACCCGATCCGGGGCGAAGGCCGAGGTGAAGTGGCCGAGCGGCGGCAGCACCTCGACGGTGTCACCGCCGCGCAGGGCGCCACAGGCGTACGCGGAGAAGGCGCCGCCGGGGACCTCCCGCACCCCGATCCGCAGCCGGCCGTGCCGGGCCAGCTCGTCTGGGATCGAGCAGATCGAGTACGACCGCCGCACGTCCGCCCCGTCCGCACCGACCCGCCGCACCGTCAGGTGCTGCCCGGCGGAGAACGCGAACGTCTCCCGCAGCTCCTCGGGTACGGCGAAGGTGATCGCCACGGAATCGTCGGTGAGCCGGTCGACGGCGGCGACGGGCAGCGGGTGGAAGACCGGCCGGCGGCGGACCGGTCGGGTGATCGTGACAGTCACAGCGCCTTCAGGTGGTCGAAGGGTTCGGAGCAGGAGCGGCAACGCCACAGGGCCTTGCACGCGGTGGAGCCGAACCGGCTGACCTGCTCGGTCTCCGGTGAGCCGCAGCGCGGGCAGCGGACGGCCAGGGTCAGCGGGACGACGCCGCCGCCCCGCGCGGCGGGCGCGGGCGGGGCAATGCCGGCGTCGGCCAGCTTGGCCCGGCCGCGCTCGGAGATCCAGTCGGTGCTCCACGCCGGGGCGTACACCGTGCGGACCTCGGCGTCCGGGTGGCCGGCGGCGGCGAGCGCCCGGCGGATGTCCGCCCGGATCACGTCCATGGCCGGGCAGCCGGTGTAGGTGGGGGTGATGGTGACGACGACCCGGCCGGTGGCCGGATCCTCGTCGACCGACCGCAGGATGCCCAGCTCGTCGATGGTGATGACCCGGATCTCCGGGTCCACCACCGCCGCCACGGCCTCCCTGGGGTCACTCACCAGCGCGCTCCGGGGTGGGCGCGGTGCAGCACCTGCATCTCGGCCAGCAGGTAGGAGAGGTGTTCGGTGTGGACGCCGTCCCGGCCGCCGCCCGGCGCCCAGCCGTCGGCCGGCCGGGTCAGCGTCGCCTCGTCGAACACCGCGGACACGACGGCGTCGAAGTCGGCCCGCAGGGTGGCCGGGTCGACCGGCGCCGCCGGGTCCGCGGTGAACAGCTCGTGGGTGTAGGGCCACACCTGGTCGACCGCGTCCTGCATGCGCCGGTGCGACTCGTCGGTGCCGTCGCCGAGCCGCTTCACCCAGAGCGAGGCGTGGTCCAGGTGGTACGCGGACTCCTTGCGCGCCTTCGCCCCGATGGCGGCCAGCCGCTCGTCGGCGCACCCGCTCAGCGCGGTGTAGAGCGGGAGCTGGTAGGCGGCCAGGAGGAACAGCTTCGCCATGGTCATGCCGAAGTCGCCGTTGGGAAGCTCGACCAGGAGGCAGTTGCGGAACTCCCGGTCGCCGCGCAGGTAGGCCAGCGCGTCCTCGTCCCGGCCGGCGCCCTCCAGCTCACCCGCGTACGTGAGCAGCAGGCGGGCCGCGCCGAGCTGGTCGAGGGCGATGTTGGCCAGCGCGACGTCCTCCTCCATCTCCGGCGCACGGGAGGTCCACTCGCCGAGCCGCTGCGCCGTGATCAGCGCGTCGTCGCCCAGGGCGAGGGTGAAGTCGAACAGCTCGCTCACAGGTGGGCCACCCCGTCCGGCACCTCGTAGAAGGTGGGGTGGCGGTAGACCTTGTCGGCGGCCGGGTCGAAGAAGGCGTCCTTCTCGTCCGGGCTGGACGCGGTGATCGCGCTCGCCGGCACCACCCAGATCGAGACGCCCTCCTGGCGCCGGGTGTAGAGGTCCCGGGCGTTGCGCAGGGCCAGCTCGGCGTCGGGGGCGTGCAGGCTGCCCACGTGGGTGTGCGACAGGCCGCGCCGCGCGCGCACGAAGACCTCCCACAGAGGCGAATGGTCCGTGCTCATGCCGCCACCTTCTCCTTGCTGTTCCGCTTCGCCGCGTACGCCGCGGCGGCCTCGCGCACCCAGGCGCCCTCGGCGTGGGCCCGGCGCCGGTGCTCCATCCGCTGCCGGTTGCACGGCCCGTCGCCCTTGATCACCCGCATCAGCTCGTCGTAGTCGGGCTGGGTGTAGTCGTAGGACTGCCGCTGTTCGTTCCAGCGCAGGTCGGGGTCGGGGATGGTGAGACCGAGGATCTCCGCCTGCTGCACGCACATGTCGACGAAGCGCTGGCGCAGCTCGTCGTTGGAGAAGCGCTTGATCTTCCAGGCCATCGACTGGGCGCTGTGCGTCGAGTCGCCGTCCGGCGGGCCGAACATGGCCAGTGACGGGTACCACCAGCGGTCCACCGCGTCCTGGGCCATCGCCTTCTGCTCCGGGGTGCCGTGGGCCAGCGTGTGCAGGATCTCGTAGCCCTGACGCTGGTGGAACGACTCCTCCTTGCAGACCCGGATCATGGCGCGGGCGTAGGGGCCGTAGGAGCAGCGGCACAGCGGCACCTGGTTGACGATCGCGGCGCCGTCCACCAGCCAGCCGATCGCACCCACGTCGGCCCACGTCAGGGTCGGGTAGTTGAAGATCGAGCTGTACTTCTGCCGGCCCTCGATCAGCAGCTCGACCAGCTCGTCCCGGCTGACGCCGAGGGTCTCCGCGGCGGCGTAGAGGTAGAGGCCGTGGCCGGCCTCGTCCTGCACCTTGGCCAGCAGGATCGCCTTGCGCTTGAGCGAGGGGGCCCGGCTGATCCAGTTCCCCTCCGGCTGCATGCCGATGATCTCGGAATGCGCGTGCTGGGCGATCTGCCGGATCAGCGTCTTCCGGTACGCCTCCGGCATCCAGTCCCGCGGCTCGATCTTCTGGTCGGCGTCGATCACGTCCGCGAAGTACGCCGCGAAGTCCTCGTCCGGCGCCGGTCCGCCGCGCCGGGCGCGTGCCGCCGCCTCGCGCAGCGCGGCCTCCGCCGCCTCCACCTCGCCGAGCAGGCCGCCGCCCGGGCCGTCCTCGGGCGGGGCGAAGTCGTTGCCATACATGAGGCCAGTGTTACAGCTCGCCCCCGATGACACCAGAGGGTGTAACAGGTTTCCGCACCCACCTTGTGTCACCGGCCAACCGCTTCCAGTGACAACCCCTGACCTGCGCAAACCTTGTGACGTCGACCACTTGGAGAAGATGAATCCTCACAAGGCCGCCATAACGGTCCAATGTCCCGCCTTCACGGCGAGTTGCCGGGCGTCGGGATCTGGCATCCGGCCTGTCCGGAAGTAGACTTCGCCCGGCACACCGATCGGCTGCCGACGATCGCCACCGGCTCCAGGCCATCTCCCCCGGCCTCGGCGATCAGGCCGAAACGCATTCGGAAGCGCCGGTCCCCCCGGCCAGACAATCTGGAGTTCACCCACTCATGCGACCTCGCGTGACCATGGTGCTCGCCATCGTGGCGGTCCTCATCGGCGGCGGCATGCTGGTCCCCGCCGCGTACGCCAAGCTCTCCGGCGGCGAAGGCCTCGGCGGCATCGGCGGCGGCGTGGCGCAGGTCCCCACGCCCGCACCGACCGCGCCCCCGAAGCCCACGCTGGCCGCCGGCCCGGTCTCGGTGAACTTCAACGGCAAGTTCTTCTCCTGGGCGCTGATGGACCGGAAGACCGGCAAGATCAGCGGCGCGCCGAACATGGCGTCGACCAACTCGACCGAGTCGATGATCAAGGCTTGGATCGTCTCCGACTACCTGCGCCAGCTGAACGGCAAGCCACTGAGCGCGGAGCGGAGGAAGCAGGCGACCACCGCCATCCGGGACAGCAACGACCGCTCGGCCGAGGCGCTCTACAACGCCGGCGGGCGCAAGCCGGTGCTGGATCGGCTGATCAAGATGTGCAAGCTGACCGACACGAAGATTGAACCCACCCGGGCCAAGTGGGCGTACACCCAGATGTCGCCGCGCGACGCGGTGCGGATGGGCGACTGCATCGGCGACGGCACCGCCGCCGGACCGAAGTGGACGAAGTGGGTGCTCAACGAGATGGCCAACGTGCGCGGCGGCGTGAAGGACCAGAAGTCCGTGGAGGTCCAGGGCGGGCACTGGGGCATCGTCGACGGCCTGCCCGCCTCGATCACGTCGCAGGGGCCGGTCAGCATCAAGAACGGCTTCACCATGCTCTGGGCCGACGGCCAGTGGCACGTCAACTGCCTCGCGGTGGCCGACGACTGGACCCTGGCCGTGATGATGCGTTATCCCGGCGCCGGCGACCCGAGGACCCCCTCGTACGGCGCGAAGGTCTGCGCCAGCGTCGCCACCCAACTGGTGACCCCGCAGCCGGGCGCCGCCCTCAAGGTGCCGCAGCAGCCGGTCGGGAAGCTCTGATGGCGGGCAGCCGGCGCCGGCCGGGCAGTGACCACCGCACGCTGACGTACAGCGCCGTCGCCGTGATCCTGGTCGGCCTGGTGCTCGTCTCGCTCCGGTTCGTGCCGGGCTCCCCGCTCCGCCCCACGGCCGGCTCGCACTCGCCCGCGGCGGGTGCCCGGTCCGCGAGCGCCCCCACCGACCGCAACGCCCGCCCGTCGCCGTCCCCCTCGCCGTCGCTGGAGCCGCTGCCGTTCGCCGCCCAGGACCTGAGCGACCTGAACATCAAGGGCTGGTACTCCTGGAGCGTCCTGGACAAGCGGACCGGCGCGATCATCGGCTCGAAGAACATGGGCGAGACCAGCACCACCGCGTCGTTGATCAAGTCCTGGGTTGTCGCCGACTACCTGCGCCGGAGCGCCGAGGCGGGCAAGACCCCGAGCGACGCGAAGCTGGACGACGCCACGCAGATCATCCGGGACAGCGACAACACCCGGGCCCAGGAATTCTACGAGAGCGTGGGCGGGTCGGCCTCGATCAAGCGGCTGATCTCGATCTGCAAGCTGACCGACAGCAAGGTCGCCAGCGACGGCGGCTGGAGCCGGACGATGCTGTCGCCTCGGGACACCGCGCGGCTCGGCCTCTGCATCGACGACGGCCGGGCGGCCGGGCCGAAGTGGACCAAGTGGCTACTCAACGAGATGCGGCTCGTCCGCGGGGTGGGCGACTTCGGCATCCGCAAGGCCTTCCCCGCCGCCGAACAGAAGCAGATCGCCATCAAGAACGGCTGGATCGACCGGCAGAAGGAGCGGGAATACCACGTCAACTGCCTGGCGATCGGCGACACCTGGACGATGGGCGTGATGGTCCGCACCCCCTTCAGCGCCGCGAGTTCCTGGCAGTACGGCATGGACACCTGCGAGAAGATCACCGAGGCGCTGCTCCGCGACGCCACCTGATCCCCCCCCCCGCTGCGCGAAGCGGCGGTGTCCCGGTCCACCGGGACACCGCCGCTTCGTCGTCGTGGGAGGGCGTCAGCCCTGGAAGAACTCCGGCCCACCCTCGGGCAGGGCGGGGGCCTCGCCGATGGCGGCCGCACGGCGGGCGAACTCGCGCAGGCCGGCCACCTGCCGCTCGCCGAGGGAGAAGTCGAGGGTACGGAAGTAGGTCGCCAGGGTCGCCGCGTCGAACGGCTCCCAGCGGGCCGCGGCCTCGGCCACCTGGTCCAGCTCGGCCAGGCACAGGTCGCGCGAGCGCAGGAACGCCTCGTGCACCTCCTTGACCAGGCCGGGGTGGGCGGCGGCGAAGTCCCGGCGGACCGCCCAGACGGCGAAGACCATCGGCAGCCCGGTCCACTCGCGCCAGGCCTGGCCGAGGTCGGTCACCTCGAGGCCCTTGCGGGGCGCCTCGTAGAGCGCGCGCAGCGCCACGTCACCGATCACCACCCCGGCGTCGGCCTCCAGCAGCATCTGGGTGAGGTCCGGCGGGCAGCGGAAGTAGTCGGGGCGGACGCCGTACCGCTCCGCGAGCAGGAGCTGGGCCAGCAGCACCCCGGTACGCGAGGTGGAGCCGAGCGCCACGCGGGCGCCGTCCAGCTCGGTGAGGGGCCGGGTGGAGACCACGTTGACCGAGAGCACCGGGCCGTCGCTGCCCACCGCCAGGTCCGGCAGGAGCAGCAGCTCGTCGGCGTGCCGCAGGTACTCCACCTGCGAGATGGGGCCGATGTCCAGGTCGCCGGCGACCAGCGCGGCGTTCAGCCGGTCCGGCGAGTCCTTGTGCAGGTCGACGTCGATCAGCGCGCCCGACCGCATCAGCCCCCAGTAGATCGGCAGGCAGTTGAGGAACTGGATGTGCCCCACCCGGGGGCGGGCGATTCGGTCGGCCATGACCCGACGGTATCGCCGCGGGACCGGCCCGGCTCAGCGGGAGGGGGTGGGAGTGGCCAACTCCGCACGCCGCTCCCGCCCGGTCCCGGCGGCGGGACGGGCGACGCGCTCGGCGCGTACCGCGCGGCGGACCGGCCAGGCCGCCGCCACGACCACCAGCACCCCGGCCACCCCGCAGCCGGCGACCAGCGGCCGGGGCGCGGCCACCTCCAGCAGCAGGCCACCGATCAGGTAGCCGCCCATCCCGGCGCCCTGCACGGCCGCCCCGAAGATCGCGAAGGCCCGACCCCGGGCCGCCTCGGGCACCCGCCGGGCCAGCAGCAGGTTGTTGAAGACGTTGTCGCCGCCGTTGCCCACCCCGCCGGCCAGCCAGATCGGCACGAGCAGCCAGGCCGCCGGCACCGCCGCCGAGGCCAGCACCGCCAGGCAGCAGCCGCCGAGCAGGACCAGCCCGGCTCCGAGCAGCGCGCCGTCGTCGGCGAGCCGGCGGGCGAGCCGGGCGAAGAGCCAGCCGCCGAGCACGATGCCCAGCGTCCAGGCGCCGGTGACCAGGCCGTAGACCGTGGTGGAGCTGTGCAGGGTCTCCCGGATGAAGAAGACCTCGATGACGTTGATGGCGCCGACCGCGGCGACCACCGCGGCGAGGCTGCCCACCATCACGAGCAGCAGCGGATCGCCGCGGAACCGCCAGGCGGGCGGCGGGGTCGCCGCCCCGGCGGCCGGCGCGGTCGACCGCCGGCCACCCCGCCGGGTACGGATGAGCAGGCCGGCCGCCACCAGCGCGAGGTAGCTGACGGCGTCGACGAGCAGCGGCACCCGGGTGCCGAACTGGCCGACGAGCAGGCCGGCCAGCGCCGGCCCGGCGAGCGCGCCCAGCGTGCCGGCGGTCTGGTTCAGGGCGCCGGCCCGGGGCAGGTCCTCGGCCCGGACCATGGCCGGCACCAGCGCGGCGAGCACCGGCTGGGTGACCGCGAGCCCGGCCGCGAGCAGCGCGACCAGCGCGATGACCAGGGCCGGGTGCCCGGCGTACGCGAGCGCCAGGCAGATCGCGGCCTGGCCGAGCCCGGCGGCCACGAGCAGGACCCGGCTGTCCACCCGGTCGGCGAGCCGGCCGGTCAGCGGGGCGAGCGCGACCAGCGGCAACGTGGCGGCGAGCAGCAGCCCCGAGACGGCGAGCCCGCCGGCGCCGGCCGACTGGAGCGCCAGGGTCAGCGCGCTGGCGGCGAGGAAGTCCCCGCAGCTGGAGACGCCCCGGGCGGCGGTGGCGAGCCAGACGTCGGACCAGCGCGACGGACCAGATGCGAAGGACATATTTCGAAAATAATCCTTCACACCTGTTCGTTCAACCCCCCGCTTCAGTCCAGGGGCAGCGCCCGGTACTGCACGGCGACCGCCCGCGCGCCCTCCGGCGGGTCCTTCCGCAGCCGCCGCCGGTACGGATCGAGCAGCTGCTGGATGGACTGGTTCAGCTCGGCCAGCTCCTCGGCGCTGACCAGCAGCAGGGTATCGCTGAACCAGGCCGCCTCGTACCACTCGCGCGGCTCCTCCGGGGCGCGGCGGATCCAGTCCCGGGCGCGCTGGCTGTCCCGGGCCAGGTGCGCGTCGACCAGGGCCAGCTCGGCGGCCCGCGCCTCGGAGTCGGCGTCCTGCCCCGACTCGATGTAGTAGGACGGGCTGAACGCCCGCCAGACCCGCTCCCGCGCGTCCCCCCGGCTCGGCGCCTCCTCGATCAGGCCGAACTTCGCCAGCTCCCGCAGGTGGTAGCTGGTCGCGCTCGGCGAGAGCCCGGCGATCTCGGCGCACTCGGTCGCGGTCGCACCGCCCTCCACCGTGCTGAGATGCTCCATGATCGCCATACGGGCCGGGTGGGCCAGGGCCCGCATCACCTGCGGGTCGCTGATCGTCACCCGGCGCTGCTCCGGCCGCGCCTCAGTCATGCCACCCATGATCCCGCGTCGGCCGCCGCCCGGGGAAATTCGGTTGCCCGCCGAGCCGACCGGAGTAGGCTGCTCTGTCCCGCCTGACGGCCGTGGTGAGTAGCACCGCACAGGACGTCCCGCGCCGACCCGAGGTCGGAAACGCGAGCGGCAGCGTTGTTCCCCGTGACGAGGAGTACGTGGATGACCCTGCACGCCCAAGAAAAGACCCTGGACGCCGAGCTCGTCGCCGAGCGCGCGCACCTGGACACCTCCCGCGCGGCGCTGCGCCGGATGCGCGAGCGCGCCGAGTCCCTCTTCGCCACCGGTGACAAGGTGGCCGGGGACGCGTACACCGCCGAGCAGCTCGGCCGGCACATGGCCCGGCGCGTGAAGGAACTGGCCGACGACCCGACGACCCCGCTCTTCTTCGGCCGGCTCGACTTCGGCGATGCCGATCCGGACCATGCCGGACGCGACTACCACGTCGGGCGCCGGCACGTCACCGACGAGCTGGGCGAGCCGCTGGTGCTGGACTGGCGGGCCCCGGTCTCCCGGTCGTTCTACCGGGCCAGCGCCCGGGACCCGCAGGGCGTCGCGGTCCGGCGTCGGTTCGGGGTCAGCGCCGGCGTACTGACCAGCTTCGAGGACGAGCGCCTGGACCGTGGCGAGGAGCTGGGCACCGCCAGCCGCATCCTCACCGCCGAGATCGAGCGCCCCCGCGTCGGCCCGATGCGGGACATCGTCGCCACCATCCAGCCCGAGCAGGACGAGCTGGTCCGGGCCGACCTGGCCGACTCGATCTGCGTCCAGGGGGCGCCGGGCACCGGCAAGACGGCGGTCGGGCTGCACCGCGCCGCGTACCTGCTCTACCTGCACCGGGAGCGGCTGCGCCGGTCGGGCGTGCTGATCGTCGGGCCGAACCGGGCGTTCCTGTCGTACATCGCGGCGGTGCTGCCGGCGCTCGGCGAGGTCGAGGTCGAGCAGGCGACGGTGGAGGACCTGGTCGCCCGGGTGCCGGTCCGGGCGGTCGAGGACCCCGCCGTGGCCACCCTCAAGCACGACATCCGGACGGCCGGGGTGCTGCGCCGCGCGGTCGACGCGCACATCGGCGCCCCCACCGAGCCGATCATGGTCTCGGACGGCTCGTTCCGCTGGCGGATCGGCCTCGACCCACTGCACCGGTTGATCGAGGAGACCCGCCGCGAGGGGCTGCCGTACGCGACCGGCCGGGAACGGGTCCGGGCCCGCCTGGTGGGGCTGCTGCAACGCCAGTCCGAGGCCCGCCGGGCCGAGTCGCCCAGCGACGCCTGGCTGCGCCGGATGAGCCGGGCGAAGCCGGTCACCGAGTTCCTCGACGCGGTCTGGCCGGCGCTCACCCCCGAAGGGCTGCTGCACCGGCTGCTGACCGACCCCGAGACGCTCGCCGCCGCCGCCGACGGCCTGCTCACCGCCGAGGAGCAGGAGCTGTTCCGGTCGGGCAAGGTCGGGCGTACCCCGAAGGCGACCCGGTGGACCGCCGCGGACGCGGTGCTGATCGACGAGGCCGCCGGGCTGCTGGAACGGCCCGCCGGCTTCGGGCACGTGGTGGTCGACGAGGCGCAGGACCTCTCCCCGATGCAGTGCCGGGCCATCGCCCGGCGCAGCGAGCACGGCTCGATCACCCTCCTCGGCGATCTGGCGCAGGGCACCGCGCCCTGGGCGGCCACCGACTGGCGGGAGTCCCTGGCGCACCTGGGCAAGCCAGACGCGGCGGTGGTCCCGCTGAGCGTCGGCTTCCGGGTGCCGGCCGCGGTGGTGGCGTTCGCGAACCGGCTGCTGCCGGCGCTCGCCGTCGACGTGCCCCCGGCACAGTCGCTGCGCCGGGACGGGACGCTCGACGTGCGTACCGTCGAGGACCTGACGGCCGCCGCGGTGGCCGAGGTGCGGGCGGCGCTGGCGCACGACGGCTCGGTCGGCGTGATCGCCGCCGACGGCGCGGTGGACCGACTCCGCGCGGCCCTCGCCGACGCGGGCGTCCCGACCGCGACCGCCGACGACGTGGAGGCCGCGGCGCGGGTCACCGTGGTCCCGGCGACGCTGGTCAAGGGCCTGGAGTACGACCACGTGGTGGTCGTCGAGCCGGCCGCGATCGTGGCCGCCGAGCCGCGCGGCCTGCACCGCCTCTACGTCGTGCTGACCCGGGCGGTGTCCCGGCTGGCCGTGCTGCACCGGGAGCCGCTGCCCGCGCCGCTGGCCGGCTGACCGGCCCCGGGCCAGCGGCTGGTCAGCCGGCGAGAGGCCGACCGGTCGGCCGGCCCGGGCTCAGCCGCTGAGGGCGGCGGCGACGTCGCGCAGCGGCCGGCCCGACTCGGCGATCGGCACGGTGAACGCCAGCCAGGAGCCGTCGGCGAAGTCGAGACGCAGCCGCTTCGGGTTCAACCGGTGCCAGCCCACCCGGGCCGAGGCCACCTCGGCCCGCGACGCCGACCAGGCGATCCCGGTCTCCGCCACGGACCGCTCGTCGTCCTGCCGGCTGGACAGCAGCTTCATCGGCCCACTCAGGCAGACCAGCAGCCGCCGGTCGGTGGCCACCAGCAGGATGTCCCGTACCGCCAGGTCCGGCTCGGGCGGGCGCAGCGCGTGGCGCAGCCGGGAGGCGGCGGAGCCCGGGGCGCCGCGCCCGGCGATCCCCCAGATCACCCGGTCAACCAGCCGGTCGCCCCACGCCCAACTGATCAGCGGTGAGATCAGGTTGAGCAGCACGGCCCCGACGCTCACCCCGCCGGCGGGCGCCGCCGGCTTCGCCGCGTCGGGCGGCGGAGGCGGCGGTGCCCCGTGGGCCGCGTCGGCCTTCGCGTACGCCAGCATTCGCTCGCCCGGCTCGACGAGCTGGCCGATCCGGTCGCGGTATCCGGTGCCCTCCATCGGCTCAGTATCGATCATGGCCGTAGCCGTCGTCGCTGGGCCGCTCCGCGGGGCGGTGAAACTCGCGCCGGCACGGTACACAGGGGAGGGCATGCCCGTCCGGGACCGCACCCCTGAGGAGCCCGAAGATGATCCTGGCCCGCGCCGACCAGGTCAGCCGCCGCTACGGCGAGGTGCTGGCCCTGGACCGGGTCGACCTGACCGTCCGCGCCGGGGAGCTGGTGGGCCTGCTCGGCCCGAACGGCGCCGGCAAGAGCACCCTGCTCAACCTGCTGGTCGGGCTGCGCCGCCCCACCGCCGGCCGGGTCGAGCTGCTCGGCGGCGACCCGCGCGACCCGACGAGCCGGCGGCAGCTCGGGGTGACCCCGCAGGAGACCGGCCTGCCCGGCACGCTGCGAGTCGGCGAGGTGGTCGACTTCGTCGCCGCGCACTTCCCCGACCCGGTGCCCCGGGACGAGCTGCTCGACCAGTTCGGCCTCACCGACCAGGTGCGCCGGCAGACCGGTGGCCTCTCCGGCGGGCAGCGCCGCCGGCTCGCGGTGGCGCTCGCCTTCGTCGGCCGGCCCCGCCTCGTGGTCCTCGACGAGCCCACCACCGGGCTGGACGTGGAGGCCCGGCACACCCTGTGGGAGGCCGTCCGGAGCTTCCACGCCGACGGCGGCACGGTCCTGCTGAGCAGCCACTACCTGGAGGAGGTGGAGGCGCTGGCGCAGCGGGTGGTGGTGATCGGGCACGGCCGGGTGCTCGCCGACGACTCCGTGACGGCCATCCGCGGGATCGTCGGCGTACGCCGGGTCAGCCTGGTCGCCGACGACCTGCCGCCACTGCCCGGCGTGGTGGCCACCGAGCACGCCGAGGGCCGCACCCACCTGCTCACCACGGACGCCGACCAGCTCGTCCGCGACCTCGTCACCGCCGGCGTGACGTTCCGCGACCTGGAGGTCCGGCCCACCTCGCTGGAGGAGGCGTTCCTGACCCTCACCGCCGGCGACCGGCCCGCACCCACCCCCGCCTAGGAGACCGCCGTGCCGCTCGCCCTGGTCCACGCCCGCTACCAGCTCCTGGAGATCGTCCGGATCCCGGTCGCGATTTTCGGCAGCGCGTTCTTCCCGGCCGCCACGATGCTCTTCTTCGTCGTGCCGTCCGCAGGTGACGATCCCACCGCCGCCACCTACGCCACCGCCGCCATGGTCACCTTCGCGGTGATGAGCGCCAACATCTTCCAGTACGGGATCGGCGTCGCCGAGGACCGCGACCAGCCGTGGAGCTCGTACAGCCGGACGCTGCCCGCCGGGCCCGGCCCGCGCTTCGCCGGCCGGATCCTGGCCGGTCTGGCCATCACCTACTTTTCCATGCTCCCGGTGGTGGTGATCGCGGCGGTGGCCACCGCGGCCCGGGTCACCCCGGCGCAGTTCCTGCTCGCCGCCGGCGGAGTCGCGGTGATCTCGGTGCCGTTCACGCTGCTCGGGCTGGCCATCGGCTACTCACTGCCGAGCAAGGCGGCGATCGTGGTCGCCCAGCTCATCTTCTTCCCGCTCGCCTTCGGCGGCGGCCTGCTCTTCGGCCCGGACAACGCGCCCGGCTTCGTCGACGCGATCGCGCCCTACCTGCCCACCCGCGGTGCGCTGGAGCTGATGTGGGCGGCCGTGACCGACTGGCGGCTGAACCCGCTCTCCATGATCATGCTCGGCGTCTGGATCGTGGTGCTCGCGGCGGTCGCCGGATGGGCGTACCGACGGGACGAGGGACGCCGCTTCACCTGACCTTTTGTCCGAATCCGGCCCGGCGGTCGGTGTGGCGGTGCCACGATGCCGGCAGGGCGTGCCAGCGGGGCCGCCCCCGGCGAGAGGGGTCAGCGTGGACGGCGTGGAGCCCGGCACGCCCTGCTGGACCGACCTGGCCACCCCCGGGCTGGACGACGCGAAGCGCTTCTACCCGGAACTGTTCGGCTGGACCGGCCGGGTGTCCGACGAGCCGACCGCCGGCGGCTACACCACCTTCCTCAAGGACGGCCGGGCCGTGGCGGGAGCCGGGCCACCGGCCGCCCCCGAGCAGGTGCCGATCTGGTCGACGTACGTGGCGACCGACGACGCGGACCTGGTCGCCACCCGGGTGGAGGCGGCCGGCGGCCAGGTGGTGGTCTCCCCGTTCGACGTCTTCGAGCTGGGCCGGATGGCGGTCCTCTCCGACCCGGCCGGGGCGGTGTTCAGCGTCTGGCAGCCGATGGCGATGCGCGGGGCGGAACTGTTCAACGCCCCCGGCGCGATGTGCTGGAACGAGCTGGTCACCCCCGACCCCGACCGGGCGAAGGACTTCTACGCGCTGGTCTTCGGCTGGCACCCCGAGGAGCAGCCGACGGGCCCGGTCACCTACACCGGGTGGCGGTGCGGCGCCCGGATCGTCGCCGGCATGATGCCGCAGCTGGAGCCGCTGCCCGAGGACCTGCCGGCGTACTGGACGGTCTACTTCGCGGTCGAGGACGCGGACGCCACCGCGGCCCGGGCCGCCGAGCTGGGCGGCACCATCCTCGTCCCGCCCCGGGACAATCCGGCCGGCCGCAGCGCCGCCCTCCGCGACCCCCAGGGCGCCCTCTTCTCAATCACCGCCCTGCGCTGACGGTGCTGCGCGCCGCTCCGGCTCCGCCGGCTCGGGGTCAGCGGGGGCGGACCGGGACGACGAGGGGGCCGTGGTCGCCGGGGATGACCCGGACGTTGGCGCGGTAGTGGCGGGCCAGCAGGGCTTCGGTGAGGACCTCCTGCGGAGGGCCGGCGGCGGCCACCCGACCCTCGGCGAGCAGGACCAGGCGGTCGGCGTACTCGCCGGCGATGGAGAGGTCGTGCATGGTGGCGAGCACGGTCAGCTCGTGCTGCCGGCGGAGCTGGTCGACCAGCTCCAGCACCTCCTGCTGGTGGCCGATGTCCAGGGCGCTGGTCGGCTCGTCGAGCAGCAGCAGGGTGGCGCCCTGGGCCAGCGCCCGGGCCAGGAAGACCCGCTGCCGCTCGCCGCCGGACAGGGTGGCCAGTTCGCGGCGGCCGAACGCGCCCAGGTCGAGCCGCTCCAGCACCTCGTTCACGGCGGCCAGGTCGGCGGCCGACTCCCGGCCCAGCGCCGGGATGTACGGGGTGCGTCCCAGCAGCACGTAGTCGAAGACCGACATGCCGGCCGGCACCACCGGGGACTGCGCCACGGTGGCCACCACCCGGGCCCGGTCGCGGCGGCGGAGGGAGTTGATCGGCGTACCGAAGAGGGAGACCGCGCCCGGCGCGGGCAGAAGGCCGCCGACGGCGCGCAGCAGGGTCGACTTGCCGGCGCCGTTCGGGCCGATCACGGTGACCCACTCGCCCACGGCGACCGCCAGGTCCACGCCGGCCAGGATCGGCGTGCCGCCCAGCTCGACCCGGAGGCCGCGCAGCTCGACCGCGGACGCGCTCACGGCGTCACCCTGGTTCGCGACTGCGGGGCTCGCAACCCCGGCCCACTCCTCGCGCTCACGTGAGCACCCGGCGGGCGGTGCGCAGGACCAGCACGAAGAACGGGCCGCCGAGCAGCGCGGTGACCACGCCGATCGGGATCTCGGCGGGGGCGGCGGCGGTCCGGGCGACCACGTCGGTGAGCGCCAGGAACGCCCCGCCGAAGAGCATCGACAGCGGCAGGATCACCCGGTAGCTCGACCCGGCGAGCAGCCGTACGGTGTGCGGCACGATGATGCCGACGAAGCCGATCAGCCCGGAGGCGGAGACCGCGGCGGCGGTGCCCAGCGAGGCGGCGGCGATCAGCAGGTAGCGGGAGCGCTGCGGGTGCAGCCCGAGGCTGGTTGCCTCGTCATCGCCGACGGAGAGCACGTCCAGCTCGCGCCGGTGCAGCAGCACCACGACGGCGGTGAGCGCGAAGTAGGGCAGGACCAGCCGGACGTCGTGCCAGCCGGCAGTGGCCAGTCGCCCGAGCAGCCAGGAGTAGACCTGCTGGATGCTGTCGGAGTGCCGTTGCAGCAGGTAGGTCTGCCCGGCGGCGAGGAACGCCGAGACCGCCACCCCGGCCAGGATCAGCGTGGCCGGTGACCGGTCCCGCCCGCCGGCCGCGCCGAGCAGGTACGTCATGACGACCGCGCCGAGCGAGCCGACGAAGGCGGCGAGGGGGATGGTGAGCGGCATGCCGGTCAGCGACCCGCCGGCCCCGGCGCCGAGCGCGATGACGGCGGTCACCGCCAGCCCGGCCCCGGCCGCCACGCCCAGCAGGTACGGGTCGGCCAGCGGGTTGCGGAAGACGCCCTGGTAGCAGCCGCCGGCCAGGGCGAGCAGGGCGCCGACGAGCAGGCCGAGCACGACCCGGGGCAGCCGCAGCTCGGTGACGATGGCGATCTCCCGCTCGCTGAGCCCGCTGTGCAGGTGCACCCCGGGCAGCAGGTTGAGCAGTTCGGCGGCCACGCTGCCCGGCGGCAGGCTGACCGGGCCGAGCGAGACGCCGGCCACCAGCGCGATCAGCACCGCGCCGAGGCCGGCGAGCAGCCAGCGGGTACGGAGCCCCGCCGGCCGGACCGTCGCACCCGGCCCGGCCGGCGACCGCTCCCCGACCACCCCGGACGCACCCGGTCCGGACGGGCCCAGGTCGGGCCGCTCCTCCGCCAATCCGGGTGGGTCCGTGTCGGGCACGCCGGACGGCCGGGACGCGTCGGGCGTCCCGGCCGGCCGGTGAGCGTTGTCCGCCGGTCGCACGGTCACCGTCAGGCCGGGACCTTGGCGGTGGCGTCCACGATCGCCTTGAGCAGGTCGACCACGCGCGGGCCCCAGCGCGACGCGATGTCGTCGTCCAGGGCGACGACCTGGTTGTTCTTCACGGCGGTGACGCCGGCCCAGCCGCTGCGCGCCTTGACGGTCTCCGCGTTCTGCTTGCAGCACTTGGTGTCGGCCAGGAAGACGAAGTCCGGGTTCGCCTTGACGATTACCTCCTGGGAGAGCTGCGGGTAGCCGCCGCTCTTCCCGTCGGCGTCCGCCGGGTCGGCGATGTTCTGCAGGCCGGCGAGCGTGTAGAGCGAGCCGATGAAGGTCTTGCTGGTCACGCTGTACAGCTCGGGGCCGAGCTCGTGGTAGTAGGTGAGCGGCTTCGCCCGCCGCGGCAGGTCCTTGGTGAGCGCCGCGATGTCGTCCTTCATCTTCTTCGTGACGGCGTCCGCCTCGGCCGGGTGGCCGGTGAGCTTGCCCAGGTCACCGATCTGCTGGTACGTGTCGTCCAGGGTGGCCGCCGCCGGGGTGAGCAGCACCGGGATCTTCAGCGTGGTGAGCTGGTCCACGATCTTGTTGGTGTCGTTGGAGAGCACCACGAGGTCCGGGCTCTTGCCGGCGATCGCCTCGGCGTTCGGCTGGAAGCCGGAAAGGTCGCTCTTCGGCGCCTCCGCCGGGTAGTTCGAGTTGTCGTCGACGGCGGTGACCTGCTTGCCGGCGCCGATGGCGAAGAGCATCTCGGTCGCCGACGGCGACAGCGAGACGATCTTCTCGGGGCGCTTGTCCAGGGTCAGCTTGCCGACGGTGACCGGGAAGGCGGCGGCCGCCGAGTTGCCGCCGGCGGCGGGGGTGTCGTTCGAGGTCTCCTGGGCGCAGCCGCCGAGGAGCAGCGCGCCGACCGCGAGGGCGGCGGCGAAGAGCCGGGGGGTACGTCTGGACATGGGTCCTCCTGTCGGTCGAGGAGCGTGGTGCTTCGCCGACAGGGACCGCCTGGGCGGGCCCGTCCGCGAGGCGCCCTTCCTCGAGAGCGCGTGTCGCGACCGTGCCGCAGGCGACCTGGCTCGTCCCCACAGTTGTCGGCGCCGGCGGAGGCCGGCGCCGCGTGCGGGGCATCACAGTTGCGGGACAGCGCCGGTTTCGCACCGGCTTCGCTGCGGGTTGGTCGGTGCCACCGTAGCGCACGACCAGCGGAGATCGTCCGGACGGGAGGGGTGGTGGGGGCCCCGAGCAGGGCCCCCACGGCGCGTCGCGTCAGCAGTAGGTGCTCTGCTTGCCGATCGCCCGGTACGGGCAGTCGGCGTACTCGGAGAGCAGCAGCACGGCCTCCCGGTTGCGGGAGGTCTGCGCGGGGATCACCTCGTCGGGCGGGTAGAAGCCGCCCCCGGAGGCCGAGCCGGGGTACATCTCGAAGGTGTACGCCCAGATCTTGTGGGCGCCCCACATCCAGTCGATGCTGGTGCCGTCGGCGATGTAGAGGTCGCTGGACTGTTCCGGGGTGTAGCCGTTGCTGGCGGCCATCTGCCGGCCGATGGTGGCGAAGGTGTTGTACTGGTCGGCGTTCATCCCCGTGGCGGTGTTGCTGTACGTGTAGCCGTACGGCCAGAGCACCAGCTGCGAGTAGGTGTGGAAGTCGATGTTCGCTTTGATCTGCTGCACCCCGCCGACCACGCGGCTGTTGACGAAGGTGCGCAGCGCCGCGGTCTCGGGGGCGGAGAAGGCGGACGGGCCGCGGTAGGTCTCCGACGAGGTCGAGCCGGACGAGCCGCCGCAGCAGCCCCACTGGTACGACCAGTTCCGGTTCAGGTCGGTGCCCACGTACGAGGAGCCGCTGTTCGGCTGGCGGTTCTTCCGCCAGGAGCGGTAGGAGCCGGTGGCGATGTCGTACTCGCTGCCGTCGGGGTTGACCGTGGGGACGATCCAGATCTCCCGGGAGTTGACGATGTTGGTGATCCGGGAGTCGCTGCCGTAGTTGTCGGTGAAGAGGTTGAGCAGGTAGATCGCCATCTCGACGGTCAGGTGCTCGCGGGCGTGCTGCTGGGCGTTGAAGAGGATCTCCGGCTCGTTCTCGTCCGTGCCGACGTTGTCGGAGATCTTCACGGCCATCAGGTCCCGGCCCTGGTAGGACCGGCCGATGCTGAGCTTGCGGGCGATGGCCGGGTGGTCGGCGACCACCGTGTTCACCACTGCGGTCAACTCGGCGTAGTCGTGGTAGTTGGAGTCGGCGGGCGGGAAGGCGTAGGCGACCGCGCCGGCGGCCGGGGCCGGAGCGACGTCCTTCTCCAGCCGGAAGCCGAGCCGGGTGATCGCGGTGGCCTCGGCGGTGGTGGCCGTGACGTGCAGCACGCCGTGTTCGGAGTGGTCGATCGCCGCGCCGGTGCGGGCGACGGCGCTGCGGTCGGCGAGGGTGCGCGGGCCGAGCACCCGGTAGGCGACGGCGGCCGGTTCGCCGTCCGGGGCGGGGCGGGCGGCGGCCGGGCCGGTGACCGCGGCGACGAGGGTCAGGCCGACGGCGGCGGCGAGGGCCAGCCGGCGGCGGAGCGGGGACGTGCGGAGGGCCATGGACAACCTCCTCGGGGTACGGGAGCTCCCGTTGTCCGCACACTTCACCAGGAGTCACATGGTCATATCAACATCCATCATTACGTGCTTCCATCCCGACCGGATCCTCACGCCGGCAATGATTTTCCATGCGGCAACCTCTGGCGAAACTTCCCTCCAGGCGCGACAGTGAACGGCAACGATGCCGTCCTCCTGGAGGAGCTGCCATGGACCGGACATCCCTGCGGTCGGTCGCCGTCGCCGGCGCCACCGCGCTCGCCCTCCTCGCCCCCACTGCGCCGGCCGGCGCGACCACGACCGTCACGCACGACGAGCAGATCACCTGGCAGGGGTGGTCCGGCGCGGCCTGGTCGACCGGCACCGCCGCCGGCACCACCGGCACCGCCGCCGGCCTGACCCTGACCAGCCCGGTCGGGACCATCCTCTACAAGGACCCGCACAGCAGCATCCGGCGCAGCTGGGCGTACGGGACCTGGACCTCGCCGCTCACCCAGGTCGGCTTCTCCGCCAGCGAGCTGGTCACCTCGTGGAACGCGGACACCCCCGCCGGCACCTGGCTCCAGGTCGAGCTCCAGGGCACCTACACCACCGGCACCCGCACCCCCTGGTACGTGATGGGCCGCTGGGCCTCCGGCGACGGCGACATCCGGCGGACCAGCGTCGACCGGCAGGGCGACAAGACCTCCAGCGTCTTCACCGACACGTTCGCCATCAACAACCCGGCCGCCGGGGTGCTGCTGCGGGCGTACCAGCTCCGGGTCACCCTCTACCGCGACCCGGCCTCGACGGTCACGCCGGTGCTCCGCTCGGTCGGCGCCATGAGCTCGAACGTGCCGGACCGGTTCACCGTCGCCCCCAGCGCCGGGCACATCGCCTGGGGCACCGAGCTGGCCGTGCCGCGCTACTCGCAGAACATCCACGCCGGCCAGTACCCCGAGTACGGCGGCGGCGGCGAGGCGTGGTGCTCACCCACCTCCACCGAGATGGTGGTCGAGTACTGGGGCCGCAAGCCCTCCCCGGCCGACACGTCCTGGGTGGACCCGGGCTACGCCGACCCGACGGTCGACCACGCCGCCCGGATGACCTACGACTGGCAGTACGACGGCACCGGCAACTGGCCGTTCAACACCGCGTACGCGGCGGCCTTCCCCGGACTGGAGGCGAAGGTGACCCGGCTGCACTCGCTGGACGAGCTGGAGCACTTCATCGCCGCCGGCATCCCCGTGGTGACCAGCCAGTCCTTCCTCGCCAGCGAGCTGGACGGCGCCGGCTACGGCACGGCGGGGCACCTCATGGTGGTGGTCGGCTTCACCGCCACCGGCGACGTGATCGCCAACGACCCGGCCTCGCCCAGCAATGCCGCGGTCCGACACGTCTACCCGCGCGACCAGTTCGAGCAGATCTGGCAGCGGACCCGGCGGACCACCGCGAGCGGCGGCACCGGCAGCGGCTCCGGCGGCATCGTCTACCTGATCAAGCCGACCGAGGTGGCCTGGCCCTCCGTGGCCGGTTCCACCAACTGGTGATCCATCCCTACCCACCCAACGGAGTGCACATGGTCAGACCAGCCCTGCGTGCGGTCGCCCTCCTCGGCGCCGCCGCGCTCGCCCTCGTCGGTGTGACGGCGCCCGCCCACGCCGACAACAACCTGCCGGTCGTCGCGCACGACGAGCAGATCACCTTCCAGGAGTGGTCCCAGTACCCGGACTGGCGTGCCGGCACCCACCAGGGCACGTACGCCATCCCGGGGCACCGCACCGGGATCACCATCGGCCAGCCGGCCGGCACCACCGAGTTCACCGACGAGCACACCGGCACCACCCGGACCTGGGAGTACGCCACCTGGACCTCGCCGGAGCGGACGGTCGGCTTCGACGCCAGCGAACTGGTCGCCTCGTGGAACGCCGCGACCCCGGCCGGCACCTGGATCCAGGTCGAGCTGCACGGCACGTACAACACCGGGCAGCAGACCCCCTGGTACGTGATGGGCCGCTGGGCCTCCGGCGACCAGGACATCAAGCGCTCCACGCTGGACGGCCAGGGTGACCCCTGGTCGACCATCTGGACCGACACCTTCTCGATCGACAACGCCCAGGCCGGGGTGCTGCTGCGGTCGTACCAGCTCCGGCTGACCCTCTACCGCGCGCCGGGGCAGACCGCCTCGCCGCGGGTCTGGATGCTCGGCGCGATGAGCTCCAACGTGCCGGACCGGTTCACGGTCGCACCGAGCAAGGGCGGCATCGCCTGGGGCACCGAACTGGCGGTGCCGCGCTACTCGCAGAACATCCACATCGGCGAGTACCCCGAGTTCGACAACGGCGGGGAGGCGTGGTGCTCCCCCACCTCGACCGAGATGGTCGTCGAGTACTGGGGCCGGAAGCCCTCCGCCGAGGACACCGCCTGGGTCGACCCGAGCTACGCCGACCCGACCGTCGACCACGCCGCCCGGATGACCTACGACTACGAGTACGAGGGCGCCGGCAACTGGCCGTTCAACACCGCGTACGCGGCCAGCTTCCCCGGCCTGGACGCCCGGGTCACCCGGATGCACTCGCTGGACGAGGTGGAACGCTTCATCAAGGCCGGCATCCCGGTGGTCACCTCGCAGTCCTTCCTGGCCAGCGAGCTGGACACGGCGGGCTACGGCACCTCCGGGCACCTGTTCGTGATCGTCGGCTTCACCGCCGAGGGTGACGTGATCGTCAACGACCCGGCCTCCTCCTCGAACGACGCCGTCCGCAACGTCTACAAGCGGGAGCAGTTCGAGCAGATCTGGCTGCGCACCAAGCGGCACCGGGCCAACGGCACCGTGGCCTCCGGCTCGGGCGGCATCGCGTACCTCATCAAGCCGACCGACGTGGCCTGGCCGGTCGTGCCGGGTTCCACCAACTGGTGACGGGACGGGCCCGGCACGGTCCCTCGGGACGGTGCCGGGCCCGTCGGTACGGTCGTGGACCGGCCGGGTCAGGCCGACGGAGCGAACGAGGCGGGCGGGGCCGCGGGCTCGGCCCGCCGGCCACGCCTACGGATCGCCCGGACGATGATCACCACCCAGGCGACCAGGGCTGCCACACCGGCCAGGGCGAGCCCGGTGACCAGCAGGTAGGTCGAGCCGCCGGCGGTGGAGAAGACGCCCTTCCGGGCACCGGAGTCGAGCGCCGGGGCGGTGGCCCCCGCGGTCAGCCCGTCCGGCGCGTCGTAGAGGATCACGTCGGCGCGCTGGGCACCGCCCTCGGTGGCGACGAAGGTCCCGTGCCACTCGCAGTTACGCCGGCCACATTCCTCGTTCACCGCGGTGAACGTGCCCGGCGTGCCGCCACCGTTCTTCGCCTCCCAGGCGGGCGCGAGGTCGGTGACGCTCAGCATCAGTCCGATGGCGGCGATGACCGGCAGGCCGATCCAGACGAAGACCTTCGTCCGCCACCCGTTGATCGTGTTCAGGAAACTCACGGCGGCAGACCCTAGCGGTCGGGATGCGATCCCGCTGCCCCGACGCCCGGCCCGGCTCAGTCCTCGCGGCGCTCGTCGGTCCGCTCGGCCTGATCGTCGCCGGCCAGGGCGGAGCGCAGCCGGTCCTTCTCGGCGCGGCGCCGCTCCGACGCCTCGGCCATCTCACCGGCCATCTCGTCCCGCCAGCCGCGGAGCAGGAAGAACGACAGCGCGGCGGAGAAGACGAGCGCCAGCATCAGCCGCAGGAACATGTTCATCTCGACGAACCAGAGGGCCGCCAGCACGCCGACGAACAGCCCGATCCGGCCCAGCGTGTACTTGACCGCCGCACTCAAGCCCGTACTTCCTTCTCTCTCACGCCTCAACCCGTCCGCCGGGCCAGCCAGTGCACGCCATGAAACCAGATCACCGCGTAGACCACGGTGAACACCGCCGCGGCCAGCGCGCCGGAGACCAACGGGGGCAGCCCGGCGGCGAGACCGGCCGCCAGCAGCCCGGCGAGGACGCCGACCACGATCCCGGCCAGCGCCGCGAGCACCCGGGCCGCGCCGAACTCCCAGGCCCGGAAGTCGTCCCAGAACAGCCAGACCGGCAGGATCACCGCCAGCCAGCCGTTGGTTCGCCCGAACCCGCCCGCGCCCATGGTGGCGAAGGCCCACTCGAAGAGCACCAGCGCCAGCACCCCGATCACCAGGCCGGCGAGGCTCACCCCGAGCAGGTCACCCAGGGTGAGGATGCGCCCCTCGGCGTCCCGACGGGGAAAGCTGCGCGGCTGCTCCTCGGTGCTCATCGACGTGCGGTCAGGCCCAGACCTGCTGCGGCTCGGCGCGGCGCTCGGCCAGCGACGGGGCCGCGTCGTACTCGCGGACGATCTCGTAGCGGGTGTTCCGCTCGACCGGGCGGAAGCCGGCGTCCCAGATCAGGTTCAGCAGGTCCTCGCGGTGCATGGTGTTCGGCGTGCCGTACGAGTCGGCGTCGTGGGTGATCTTGTATTCCACGACCGAGCCGTCCAGGTCGTCGACCCCGAAGTTCAGCGAGAGCTGAGCCACCGAGAGACCGTGCATCACCCAGAAGCACTTCACGTGCGGCACGTTGTCGAAGAGCAGCCGGGAGACGGCGAACGTCTTGAGCGACTCGGCCGGCGAGGCCATCGTGGTCTGGGCCTGGATCCGGTTACGGACCTTGCCGTCCGCCGAGTCGACGAAGTCGTGCTGGTAGCGCAGCGGGATGAAGACCTGGAAGCCGCCGGTCTCGTCCTGCAGCTCGCGCAGCCGCAGCACGTGGTCGACCCGGTGCCGGGGCTCCTCGATGTGGCCGTAGAGCATCGTCGACGGGGTCTTCATGCCCTTCGAGTGGGCCAGTCGGTGGATCCGCGACCAGTCCTCCCAGTGGCAGGCGTGGTCGACGATGTGCTGCCGGACCTCCCAGTCGAAGATCTCCGCGCCACCGCCGGTCAGCGACTCCAGGCCGGCGTCCATCAGCTCGTCGAGGATCTCGTCGGCGCTCAGGCCGCTGATCTTCTCGAACCACTGCACCTCGGTCGCGGTGAACGCCTTGAGGTTGACCTTCGGCAGCGCCGCCTTCAGCTCGCGGAGCACCTTGGGGTAGTAGCGCCAGGGCAGGGTCGGGTGCAGGCCGTTGACGATGTGCAGCTCGGTGAGCTGCTCGTCCTCCATCTCCTTGGCCTTGCGGACCGCCTCGTCGATACGCATCGTGTAGGCGTCCTTCTCACCCGGCTTGCGCTGGAACGAGCAGTACGCGCACGAGGCGGAGCAGACGTTCGTCAGGTTGAGGTGCCGGTTGACGTTGAACATCACCCGGTCGCCGTTCATCTCGGTGCGCTTGTGGTGGGCCAGCCGCCCCAGCCAGGCGAGGTCGTCGCTCTCGTAGAGGGCCACTCCGTCCTCGCGGGTCAGGCGCTCCCCCGCGTAGACCTTCGCTTCGAGCTCGCGCTTGAGTCCGGCGTCCATCGAAAGCCACGTCCCTTCCACCTGCGGTCCCGGTCGAGCGTACGTCGCGCGTCGGACGAACCGGCGACCCGGTCAACCGCAGCGACCTACTTCACCGGTCGGCCGGTCGGCCGTCACGCTCCGCGCATCGACATAGCTGCGTTGGTGAGGTAAGACAGGATGGGGCGGAACACACACCGGTACCGTCCTGCCTCACCGCGCCCACCTCGCGCGGAAGACACCAGACCGGACGGGGAGCGGAATGGTCGACAGCACCCAGGGCCGACGCCGACGAAGCCGGAATCCGGTGATCTCGCCGGTGCTTCGCCCGGCGCTCTGGTCCGCCCTGCTCGGGGCGGTCGCGGCCGCGGCGCTGGCCACCCCGGCCTGGGCCGACCCGCTGCCGGACGCCATTCCGGACACCGGCTCCCGCCCCCGGGTCTCCGGCACCCTGCAGCTGCCCACCGTGCCCGGCGCCGTCCCCGGCGTGCCCGGCACGGTGGCCGGCGGGCCCGGTCGCACCCCGGGCCTCCCCGGCGCCACGACCGGCGTGACGAACCCGGCCGACGGCCCGCTGATCGCCCAGATCAACCAGGTCGACGCGCAGGTCGCGCAGCTCGGCGACACCCTGCTCACCATCAAGGGCGAGCGGGACACCGCGCAGGCGGACCTCACCCTCGCCGCCGCCCGGCTCAAGGAGGCCCAGGACGCGCTCGTCCGGGCCCAGGAGAACGCGAAGACCGCCGCCGCCGACGCGGTCAAGGCCGACGCCGCGCTGCCGCCCGGCGAGTTCGGGGCCAACCTGCGCGAATTCGCCAACCTCCAGCGGATCACCCGGGGCGACAAGGCCGAGGGCGCCACCACGGCCGTGACCGGCGAACTCGCCCGGGCCACCGCCGCCGAGCGGGTCGCCCGGGAGGCGCACGCCTCGGCCGAGCGGCGCGCCGCCGAGAAGACCGCGGCGTACACCCGGGTCGAGACCGACCTGCACAAGCAGGAAGCCGCGCTGCTCAAGCTCCGCAGGGACAACGCCGCCCGGCTGCTTGAGATCGAGCGCCGCGCGGACGCCGCCGAGCAGCAGCTGGGCAACCCGTACGTCATCAACCAGAGCGTCAGCGGGTTGGTCGCCGACCCGAAGGCCCTGGCCGCGGTGCGGTACGCCCTCGCCCAGCTCGGCGACCCCTACCTCTGGGCGGCCGAGGGGCCGGACCGGTTCGACTGCTCCGGCCTGGTGCTCGCCTCCTACCAGGCGGCCGGCTACCAGGGGCTGCCCCGGGTCTCCCGGGACCAGTACTACGCCACCCGCTCCCGCACCGTCGACCCGAACGCGCTCCTCCCCGGCGACCTGCTCTTCTTCGCCTCGGGCAGCAGCTGGACGAGCATCCACCACGTCGCCATGTACATCGGCAACGGCAAGATGGTCGAGGCGCCGCGGACCGGCGACGTCGTCAAGATCTCGGTGGTCCGGTGGTCCCGGCTCTACGCGGCCACCCGGGTGATCGGCGGGGTCCCCGCCCCGGCCACCCCGGCGCCGGTCCCGACACCGACCCAGTCCACCACCCCGCCGAAGCCCAGCGCGACGCCGAAGCCCACAAAGACGGCCACGCCCAAGCCGACCCGGACGGCCACGCCGAAGCCGACGTCGAGCACGTCGAGCCCGACGCCCACCCCGTCGACCTCGCCGAGCAACACGCCGACGCCGACGCCGAGCCCGACCGACACACCGCCCCCGTCGCCCACCGGCAGCGCCACCGCCGCACCGAGCGGCAGCGCCGCGGAGCCGACCGGCAGTGCCGCCAGCCCGTCGAGCAGCACGGCCGAGAGCACCGCCGCGAGCCCGAGCGCCACCGACTGACCAACCGCCGCTCCGGCTGTGCTCCCGGGCCGGAATGTGGCACGGTGAGATCCAGGCACGCCCGACCGGCGCCACGGTCGGGGGCGAGCGTGGGCGCGGAGGGGCGAGATGGGCGAGCACGACGTTCCGGCGGAGACGGTCCACCCCGGATCCGTCCCCGACGCCGCCGACCGGCCGGCCGGCCCCGCAGAGGCCCCTCCTCCGGTGGCGGTGGCCCGGGCCCGGGTCAGCGTCGCCGGCGCCACCGCGCCACCCCCGGACGAGCAGCGGCGGAGCACGCCGGCCACCGGCAACACCTACCGGGCGGGTGGCTCCCAGACGGAGTCCGCCCCGGCGCTGGACCGGCGCCAGCCGGGTGCCTCCGTCCCGCCGCCCTCGACCTGGTCCGCCTTCGCCGCCGCCGAGCGCTCTCCGGCCGACGGCGCCACCTCGGCCGACAGCGAACCGGCACCCGGCACGGACTCCCCCGCCGGCGGCGCCGGCACGGCCGCCGGCTCCGTGCCGGTGCCCCCGCCGGCCGGCGGGCCGGTGCTGCCCGCGCCCCGCACGGAGGAGCCGAACGCCGACGCCGCGTCCGCCCCGGCCGGCCAGCCGCCCGCCGACGCCGCGCCGGCACCCGGCCACGCGGGGCAGCCGCGGGCGGGGTTGGGGCACGCCCGGGCCAGCGCGTCGGTGCCCGGCCTGACCCGCGTCTCGGCCGACGAGGTCGCCGCCGCGCTCGCCGGGACGGCCGGCAGCGCCAAGGTCTACCGGGCGGGTCCGGTCAACCCCGAGCCGCCCGAGCCGGCGCAGCCGCCGGAGCCCGCCCAGCCCCCGACGCCGCCCGTGCCGGAGCCCGAGCCGGCGCCGACCCCCGTGCCGGGTCCGACCCCGCCCTCCCCGGCACCTCCCGTGCCGGCGCCGGAGCCCCCGTTCCGGCCCACGCCGCCGGTGCCCGCACCGCCGCCCGGTCCGACCCCGCCGGGGCCGGTGCCCCCGGTGCCGGGCCCGCCGGCGCCGCCGCCGGGACCGCCGGTGCCCCCGCCTCCGCCGCCGCCCGGCCCGATGCCGGCGCCGCCGTTCCCGCCGCCGCCCGCCATGGCCGGCGCGCCGGGGTCGACGTCCTTCCCGGGCGCCGGGCAGCCGGGTCCGGCCGCCCCGGCCTGGGCCGCCGCGCCGGCCTCCGCCCCGCCGCTGCCCACCGCACCGCCGGTGGTGCCGGCGCCGGCCCTGCCGAACTGGCCGCCGTCGACCGACCCCGCCGAGTACCGGGCCGGCCAGGCCGGTCACGTGCCGGCGCCGAGCCGCCCGGTGAGCCACCCGCCGGCAGGCCCCGACCTGGCCGGCACCGCGTACGGCGGCACCGACGGGCCGGGCTTCGCCACGGTCTCCCTCCCGCAGGGCAGTTCGCTGGAGAACTCCGGCTCGCTGACCGGGCACATCCTGGCTCAGGGCTGGGCCGAGGACGCCCCGGCGACCCGATCCAGCAACACGAAGGTGGTGATCGTGCTGGCCGCCGCGCTGGCGCTGCTCGTCGCGATCAGCCTGCTGGTGGTCTTCCTGGCCAACGACGCGCTGAGCGGGATCACCGGCACGGCGCTGACCAGGTAACGGGGTGAGCCCGCCCACTACGCACTCGCGGTGCGGTGGCGGGTTCGCCGCGCCGCCGTACACTTGTGGAGATCACTGACCTGGCGCGCCCGTTGCGCGCCCATGGGCGATCTTGCGGGCGAATCGGCGGCGTGACGAAGCCGCGGCGGGCCATCGCGAAGATGCGCCCCGCTCGAAAGGCATTTCTTGACCACGTTCGCTGCCTCTGGCACGTCCCCGTCCACCGACCCGACCATCGACGCTCCTGACTTCGCCGCGCTCGGCCTGCCCCGGCAGCTGGTCGAGGCGCTCGCCCGGCAGGGCATCACCACTCCGTTCGAGATCCAGCGGGCCACCCTGCCCGACGCCCTCGCCGGCCACGACGTGCTCGGCCGTGGCCAGACCGGCTCGGGCAAGACCCTGGCCTTCGGCCTGCCGGTGATCGCCCGGCTCGCCGACCGCAACCGGGCCCGCCCGCTGCACCCCCGCGCCCTGATCCTGGTGCCCACCCGCGAGCTGGCCATGCAGGTCAACGACGCGCTCGTGCCGCTCGGCAAGGCGGTCGGCATCTTCCTGAAGACCGCCGTCGGCGGCGTCCCGTACGACCGGCAGATCGACGCGCTGCGCCGCGGCGTGGAGATCGTGGTGGCCACCCCGGGGCGGCTCGGGGACCTGATCGAGCGGGGCGTCTGCAAGCTCGACGACGTCGAGATCACCGTGCTCGACGAGGCCGACCAGATGGCCGACATGGGCTTCCTGCCCGAGGTCACCGACCTGCTGGCGAAGACCCCGGCGGACGCCCAGCGGCTGCTCTTCTCGGCCACTCTGGACAACGACGTCGACTCGCTGGTCAAGCGGTTCATGACCGACCCGGTCACCCACTCGACCTCGCCGGCGACCGCGGCCGTGTCCACCATGGACCACCACCTGCTGCTGATCCCGCCGCACGACAAGTTCGCCGTGGCGGCGTCCATCGCTGCCCGCGAGGGTCGGACCATGGTCTTCGCGCGTACCCAGCTCGGCGTCGACCGGCTCGTCGAGCAGCTCGGGGCCGTGGGCGTACGGGCCGGCGGCCTGCACGGCGGCAAGACCCAGCGGATGCGTACCCGGACCCTGGCCGAGTTCCGCGAGGGCCGGATGAACGTGCTGGTCGCCACCGACGTGGCGGCCCGGGGCATCCACGTCGACGGCGTGACGCTGGTGCTGCACGTGGACCCGCCGAAGGACCCGAAGGACTACCTCCACCGGGCGGGTCGTACCGCGCGGGCCGGGGAGTCCGGCGCGGTGGCGACCCTGGTGCTGCCGAAGCAGCGCCGGACCACGCTGGCCATGCTGGAGAAGGCGGGCGTCGAGCCGGCCGAGACCCGGGTCCGCGCCGGCGACGCCGCGCTGGCCGAGCTGACGGGCGCCCGTGAGCCCAGCGGCGTGCCGGTCCGCGACGAGCCGGAGCCGCGTCGCGGCGGCCCGCGCCGCTTCGGCGACCGGGACGGGCGCGGCGAGCGCCGCTTCGGCGACCGGCCGGCCGGGCGGGGCTTCGACCGGGGCGACCGCCGCGACGACCGTCCGACCGGTGGCCGCGGCTACGACCGGCCCGCCGGCGAGCGGCGCTTCGACCGTGAGGACCGCGGCTTCGGCGAGCGGCGCTACGCCGACCGGAGCGGCTTCAACCGGGACGGGCGCGGTGACCGGCCCTCCGGCGACCGTGCTGACCGGCCCTCCGGGGAGCGGCGCTTCGGCGACCGCGACGAGCGTGGTGCCGGCCGGCCCTCGGGCGACCGCCACTTCGCCGACCGGGCCGGGCGCGACCAGCACCGGCCGACCGGCGCCAGCCGCGGCTACGACCGGGACGCCCGTGGCGACCGGCGGCAGGACGACCGGCCCACCGGCGGACGCGCCTACGGCGACCGGCCCACCGGCGGTGGCTACGGCGACCGGGACGGCTCGCGCCGTTACGGCGACCGGCCCACCGGCGGACGCGGCTACGGCGACCGGGACGGCGCCCGCGGCCAGGGCGACCACGGCCGCCGCTACGAGGACCGTCCGCAGGGCGAGCGGCGCTTCGGCGACCGCGACAGCCGGGGCGAGTTCCGTCCGGCTGACCGGGGCGGCTTCCGGTCGGACGGGCGGGGCCGCGAGGACCGGCCGCGCGACGACCGGCGCGGCTTCGGCGGGCGTCCGCCGGTCCGTACCCACTGACCCAGCGCCACAACACGAACGCCGCCGTCGAGCCACGCTCGGCGGCGGCGTTCGCGCATCCGCTGCCGGTGTCCGGCGGGTGGCGTAACGTCCGGTTCATGCCGACCATGCCGAAGTCGCTCTTCTGGTCCCGGACCGACACCGCCGGCTCGGAGCACGTGCTGCTCGACGATCGGCAGGGGCTCGCCGCGCAGGGCGTGGCGCTGGCCGTCGACCCGATCCCGTACACCTGCCGCTACCAGCTGAGCGTGGGCGCGGACTGGTCGACCAGCCGGCTGGAGGTCGCCGCGGAGGGCGCGGGCTGGTCGCGGAGCGTACGCTTGGAGCGGACCGGGGACGGGTGGCGGGTGCGTACCGGCGAGGAGGGTGACCTGGACGCGGCGCTGCGCGCGGCCGGGCATCCGCCGGCCGGGCTGCCGGGCACCGACGACCCGGACCGGTTGGCCGGGGCGCTCGACGTCGACCTGGGCGGCTCACCGCTGACCAACACCCTGCCGGTACGCCGGCTCGACCTGAAACGGGCCCCCGCCGACCAGGCGCGGACCGTCGCCGTCGCCTGGGTGCTGCTGCCCAGCCTGGCGGTGCTGCCCGCCGAGCAGGTCTACACCTCGCTCGGCCCGGGCCGGGTCCGCTACGCCAGCGACTCCTTCACGGCCGACCTGGACGTGGACCCGGAGGGCTTCGTGGTGCGCTACCCGGGGCTGGCCGAGCGGATCGACCCGCGCTGACCGTTCAGGCCGGCCAGGCGCCGGTGGCCAGGAAGCGGTCGATGGTGGCCAGGTGCGGGGCGAGGTCGAGGCCCTGCCCGGCCACCCACTCGTCGTCGTAGTAGGTGTGCGCGTAGCGGTCGCCCGGGTCGCAGATCAGGGTGACCACCGAGCCGGTCCGGCCGGCGGCGAGCAGCTCGGCGATCAGCCCGAACGCGCCCCAGAGGTTGGTGCCGGTGGAGCCGCCGACCCGCCGGCCGAGCACCGCCGAGCCGGCCCGCATGGCGGCCAGCGACGCGGCGTCCGGCACCTGCGTCATCCGGTCGACCACGCTGGGCAGGAAGGACGCCTCGACGCAGGGCCGGCCGATGCCCTCGATCCGGGAGCCCTTGTCGGTGCGGACGGACCAGTCGCCGGCCTGCCACGCCGGGTAGAACGCGGAGTTCTCCGGGTCGACGACGCAGAGCTTGGTGGGCAGCCGGCGGTAGCGGGCGTACCGGCCGATGGTGGCGCTGGTGCCGCCCGTGCCGGCGCCCACCACGATCCAGGCCGGCACGGGGTGCCGCTCCAGGGCGAGCTGCGCGTAGATCGACTCGGCGATGTTGTTGTTGCCCCGCCAGTCGGTGGCCCGCTCCGCGTAGGTGAACTGGTCCATGTAGTGCCCGCCGCTGTCCTCGGCGAGCCAGCGCGCCTCGATGACCACCTTGGCCGGGTCCTGCACCAGGTGGCAGCGGCCGCCCTGGAACTCGATCTGGGCGATCTTCTCGGGTGAGGTGGAGGCGGGCATGACCGCGATGAACGGCAGCCCGAGCATCCGGGCGAAGTACGCCTCGGAGACCGCGGTCGAGCCGGACGACGCCTCGACGATGGTGGTGTCCGGGCCGATCCAGCCGTTGCAGAGCCCGTACAGGAAGAGCGACCTGGCCAGTCGGTGCTTGAGCGAGCCGGTGGGGTGCACCGACTCGTCCTTGAGATAGAGGTCGATGCCCCACTCCCGGGGCAGCGGGAAGGGCAGGAGGTGGGTGTCGGCGGAGCGGTTGGCGTCCGCCTCGACCGTGGCGATCGCCTCGGTCACCCAGCTCCGGCTGGCCTCGTCACACCGGTCGAGATGAGTCACGCCGGCAACGTTACAAGCGAGGTGGGCTCGCGTCGGGACGGGCCCGGCGTGCCTGGCGGCGCTGGCCGGCCCGGCCGGCGGCCCGGACCACCGGGGTGAGGGCCAGGGCGAGCCGGGGGAAGGCGTCCAGGAGCCGCACCTGGGCGCCGCGCCAGCGCGGCAGGCTGACCACCGGCCGGGGCCGCCGGGCCAGCCGTACGGCCCGCGCGGCGACCCGCTCCGGGGTCAGCAGCGACCCGGTGAAGGAGGCCAGGGCCCCCGGGTCGTCGAGCTTGTCGTGCAGCATCGGCGTCCAGATCCCGTCCGGGCAGAGGCACGACACGTGTACGCCCCGGACGCCGGCCATCCGCAGGTCGGCCAGGGTGCCGAGGCTGAACGCCAGCAGGGCGTGCTTGCTGGCCGCGTAGACGGTCTCGCCGGGGGCGGCGATCAGCCCGGCGAGCGAGACGACGTTGAGCACGTGCCCGTGGCCCTGCGCCCGCATCACCGTCAGGGCGGCGTGGGTGCCGTTCATGGCGCCCAGCGCGTTCACCTCGACCAGCCGGCGCCGGGTCGCCGCATCGTGCGCCCAGGACGGCCCGGTGGCCAGGATGCCGGCGTTGTTGACCCAGAGCCCGAGACCGCCCGGCGCCCCGGCCGCCTCGGCGGCCACCGCCGCGCAGGCCGCCTCGTCGCGGACGTCGAGCGGGTGGGACCAGGCGCCGAGCGGCGCCGCCGCGGCGGCCACCGCCTCGGCGTCCACATCGGTGAGCAGCACCCGCCAACCGTCGGCGTGCAGCGCGGCGGCGACGGCCCGGCCCAGCCCGCCGGCCGCCCCGGTCACCACGGCCGCGCCCCGCCCTGGATTCGTCATCGGCGCACGGTAACGCCCCGGGCCGGCCGGGACCAGAGCGCGCCGCTCAGGAAGCGGCGGGTTGGAGCGGCTGGGGGCGGTTCTCCCACTTCGTAGACAGCGCGATGCCGGTACGGGTGGAGGCGACGCCGGGGGTGCGGTTCAGCCGGACGATCAACTGCTCCAGCTCGGCGATGGTGCCCACCCGCGCCTTGAGCAGGAAGGACTCGACGCCCGCCATGAAGTAGCAGGACTCGATCTCGGGTATCTGCCGGAACGCCTCCAGCACGTCGTCGGTGTCGGCGTTCGAGTCCTCCACGATGCCGATCAGCGCGGTGACCCCGAGTCCGATCGCCTCCGGCTCCACCTCGGCCCGGTACGCCCGGATGACGCCGCCCGACTCCAGCTTGCCGACCCGCTCGTGCACGGCCGGGGCGGAGAGGCCCACCTGGCGGGCCAGCTCGGCGTACGACAGGCGGGCGTTGCCCCGCAACAGCTCCACGAGGCTCAGGTCGATCGCATCCACGGAGAGTGACCCTATCCTTTCGGGCGTAACGCCCGGCGCTCGGCATCAGTTGAACGTGACGTCGCGTTGCCATTCACAAACGTGTCGTCACGGGGGTTCTGCGCCGGTAGCATTTACTAACTTCTCACTGTGTGCGTTTTTCGCGTTTGGCGGACACGCCAGGTCGCTGGTGCTGTAATTGCCATACGTCCCTCATGACGGCTCTGGGCTCGCACCGGCCGGGGGCAGTGTGTTCAGCCGGGGGCTTCGTCGACGCGAGGAGGGGGCTGTGGACACTGGAGATCGCCTGCTGACACCGGGTGAGGTCGCCGCGCTGTTTCGGGTTGACCCGAAGACCGTGACCAGATGGGCAGCGGCCGGCCGGATCGGCAGCATCCGGACTCCAGGCGGGCATCGCCGGTTTCGGGAATCCGAGGTGCGGGCCCTGCTTGAGGGGGAGGGCATGCTGGACGAGGCGGAGGACATGGGCAAGGCGCGCAACATGGGCCCGACCGCCTCGACCGGCCCGGGGCCGGCGAACGCCGGAATGTACTGAGGCGAAGCCGGTCGGGACGCGGGCCGACCCCGGTCCGCGTCCCGATCAGCGCTCACCGGTCCGATCCGCGTCCCGCCGGGCGGCGGCCAGCTCACCGGACCAGCGGCGGAACAGCGTGTGCGGCACGCCGAGCGCGTCCAGCACCTTTCCGGCCACGAAGTCGACCAACTGCTCGGCGGAGGCCGCCGCCCCGGCCCCGTAGAAGCCGGGGCTCGCCGGCAGCACCACGGCGCCGGCGTCGTGCAGCGCGATGAGGTGCTCCAGGTGGCTGCGGGTCACCGGGGTCTCCCGGGGGACCACCACCACCGGCCGCCGCTCCTTGAGGTTCACCTCAGCGGCGCGCTGCAACAGGTCCTTGGAGAGCCCGATGGCGATGCCGGCGCAGGCCGCCGTGCTGGCCGGGACGACGGCCATCCCGCGTACCCGGTAGGAGCCGCTGCTCGGGCCGGCGGCCAGGTCACCGGCCGGCCAGTGCCGCAGGTCCGCGTCGGCGAGGTCGCGGCCCAGCCAGGCGGCCAGGTCCTCGGCCCAGTGCCCGTCCCGGAACGGCTTCCCGGTCTCGTCGAGGATGGTCAGCCGGGCGGCCCGGGAGACGATCAGGTCCACCGCCTGGCCGGCGTCGAGCAGGCCGCGGACGACCGCGGCCGCGTACGGCGTGCCGGAGGCTCCGGAGACGCCCACCACCCATGGTTCGCGCATACCGTCCAGCCTGCCTGGTCGACCCGGGCACCGGGCGGCCACCCCCGGTACCGTGTCCCGCTTGTCCGCCGGGTCGGCGGGCGTGTCGGGAACGTGCGATTCTTCCGTCGGTGATCGACGTCCACGGAAGGGACCGGTGATGACGGCGGCGGTGCTGCGGGCGTTGCGGTCCGAGTGCCCGATCCCGCCCCGGCTCTCCCCGCACGCCGACGCGGTGCAGGTGTGGCTGGGCGACCAGCTCGACCGGCTCGGCCTGCCGCTGGACCCGGCCATGCGGGAGCGGCTGGCCCGGGCCGGTTTCGCCCGCTACGCCGGCCGCCTCTACCCGGGCGCCAGCGAGCCCGACCTGCGGTCGCTGGCCGCCCTGTTCACCTGGTTCTTCCTGGTGGACGACGCCTGTGAGGGGCCGGACCGGCTGGCACCGGCGCAGATCCGGGCGCTGCGCGACGGGGCCCTGGCGCTGCTCCGGGAGGGTCCCCGGGCGCGCCATCCCGGTTTCTCCGGCCCGCTGCGCCGGCTGCTGGTCCAGGCGTGGCGGGAGCCCCGTCGCCGCATGCCGGCCCGCTGGCGGCTGCGCTTCGCCGACGCCGTGGCCGACCATCTCGACGGCGCCTGGCGGGAGGCGGTCGCCACCGGCGCCGGGCGACCACCGGGCGTCGACGAGTACGTGCAGCTGCGCCGGGCCACCTCGGCGGCGTACGTGTCGTACCCCCTGATCGAGTTCGCGGCCGGGCGGCCCCTGCCCGACGCGGTCTACCACCATCCCGCGCTGCGCCGCCTCGCCGACCTCGCCAACGACCTGCTCTCCTGGTACAACGACCTGGCCTCGCTGGAGCGCGACCGGGCCACCGCCGGAGGGCACAACCTGGTGCTGGCGGTGGCCGCCGAGCGGGGCGTGCCGGTGCCGGCCGCGGTGGACCTGGTCGCCACGGGCTGGCGCGCGGAGATGACCCGCTTCATGGCGCTGCGCGCCGCGGTGCCGTCGTTCGGCCCGGCGCTGGACGAGTCGGTCGCCGCCCACCTCGACGGGCTGGCCAACGCGGTCCGCGGCACGGTCGACTGGACGCTGGAGAGCGCCCGCTACCCGGTGGCCGGGTGACGCCCGCTCAGGGGCGCAGGCCGAGGCGGACCACGAGGTCCAGCAGGGCGAAGACGAACAGCGCGATGCCGACGAAGCCGTTGGCGGTGAAGAACGCCCGGTTGACCTTGCTCAGGTCGGTCGGGCTGACCACGAGGTGCTGGTAGCCGAAGGCGACGGCCGTGAGGGCCAGCCCGATCCACCAGAGCCAGCCGAAGCCGACCAGCGCGCCGAACCACATGAACAGCGCGAAGGTCACCACGTGCGCGACGGTGGAGGCGTGCAGCGCGAAGCGCCGGCCGTAGCGGGCCGGGACGCTGTGCACCCCGATCTCCCGGTCGATCTCCGAGTCCTGGCAGGCGTAGATCAGGTCGAAGCCGCCGATCCAGAGGCCGACCGCGGCACCGAGCAGCCAGGCCGGCCAGGAGCCGGCGAGGGTGCCGGTGACGGCCAGCCAGGCGCCGACGGGACCGACCGCCTGGGCGATCGCGAGGATGGCGTGCGGCCAGTTGGTGAACCGCTTGCCGTAGGGGTAGACGACCAGCGGCACCACGGCGAGCGGGGCGAGCGCCAGGCAGAGCGGGTTGAGCAGGGCGGCGGCGGCCAGGAAGACCACCAGCGCGACGGCCGCGCCGGTCCAGGCCGTCCGCACGCTCACCGCCCCGGTCACCAGCTCCCGGTTGGCGGTACGCGGGTTCCGCGCGTCGATCCGCCGGTCGAGGATCCGGTTGGCGGCCATGGCGAACGTCCGCGCCCCGACCATCGCCACGGTGATGAGCAGCAGGTCGAGCCAGCGCACCCGCCCGCCGTCGACCTGCATGGCGGTCAGCGCCGACAGGTACGCGAACGGCAGCGCGAAGACCGAATGCTCGATGGCGACCAGCTTGAGGAAGGACTTGACCCGTCCGGGGCGTTCCGCCGGGGCCTCGGTGACGGCCATCAGATCCCGTACTCCTTCCAGCGCTTGTCGACCAGCGAGACCACCTCGGGCGACATGGTCATCTCCTCGGGCCAGCCCCGGGTGTAGCCCTCGGTGGGCAGCTTGCGGGTCGCGTCGAGGCCCGCCTTGCCGCCCCAGAACTGCTGGTACGAGGCGTGGTCCAGGTGGTCGACCGGGCCCTCGGTGACCAGCAGGTCGCGGGCGTAGTCGACGTTGCCGAAGGCGCGGAACGCGACCTCGTTGTAGTCGTGCACGTCGCAGTCCTCGTCGACGATCACGATGAGCTTGGTCAGCGACATGAGGTGCGCGCCCCAGATCGCGTTCATCACCTTCTGCGCGTGCTTCGGGTAGCGCTTGCGGATCGAGACGATCGCGCAGTTGTGGAAGACGCCGGCGGCCGGCAGGTCGTAGTCGACGATGTCGGGGATCATCAGCTTGAGCAGCGGCAGGAAGATCCGTTCGGTGGCCTTGCCGAGGCCGTGGTCCTCCTGCGGCGGCTTCGAGGTGATGATCGAGTGGTAGACCGGGTCGCGCTGCATGGTCATCGTCTCGACGTGCAGCACGGGGAACGGCTCGACCGGGGTGTAGAAGCCGGTGTGGTCCCCGAACGGCCCCTCGGGCAGCCGCTCGCCGGGCTCCAGGTAGCCCTCCAGCACCACCTGGGCGTTCGCCGGCACCTGCAACGGCACGGTGAGGCAGTCGACCATCTCCACCCGCTCGCCGCGCAGGAAGCCGGCGAACAGGTACTCGTCGATGTCGCCGGGGAGCGGCGCGGTCGCCGCGTACGAGACGACCGGGTCGCAGCCGATGGCGATGGCCACCGGGAGCCGCTGGCCGAGCCGCTCGGCGACGGCGTGGTGCGCCGTGGAGTCCTTGTGGATCTGCCAGTGCATGCCGAGGGTGTTCCGGCTGTGCTGCTGGAGCCGGTAGAGGCCGAGGTTGCGCTTGCCGGTCTCGGGATGCTTGGTGTGGGTCAGCCCGAAGTTGTGGAAGATCCCGCCGTCGCCGGGCCAGACCTGGAGGCCGGGCAGCCGGTTGAGGTCGACGTCGTCACCGCGGTAGACCACCTGCTGGCAGGGCGCGGTCTTCACCTTGCGCGGCGGCAGGGACTTGAGCTGCATGACCTTGCCGAGGCCCTCGCGGATGCCGGACCAGCCCACCGGCAGCTCCGGCTTGATCATGGCCCCGATCCGCTCGCCGATCTCGTCGAGCGTCTCGACGCCGAGCGCCATGGCCATTCGCTTCTCGGTGCCGAACAGGTTGATCGCCACCGGCATCTCGCCCCGGGTGGGCCGCTCGAAGAGCAGCGCCGGGCCGCCGTCGCGGACGGTCCGGGTGACCACCTCGCTGATCTCCAGCGTGGGGTCGACCGGGACGCCCACCCGCCGCAGCTCGCCCGCGGCCTCCAGGGCCGCGAGGAAGTCCTTGAGATCGGTGTACGGGAAGCCACGAGCCGCCATGACCGCCAGTCTCCCGCACGGCTTCCCGCACTGCCCACGCCGGGTCGGCGTGACGGCTGTGTGCCTGCCCACGCATCCGTCCGCCGACCCGGCGGGTCAGGCGGCCGGCTCCCAGGCGTAGGCGGCGAGCGGCGGGTCGAGCGGTGCGCCGGTCAGGCGGTTGGCGAAGGTCGAGATCGTGTACGTGCCGACGCCGAGCACCACGTCCAGCGCGTGCCGTGGCTGCCAGCCGGCGGCCAGGAAGGCGTCCAGCTCGTCGTCGGGAACCGCGCCCCGGTGGTCGAGCACGGCGACGGTGAACCGGCGCAGCGCCTCCAGGCGCGGGTCGTGCAGGGCGGCGCCGGCCCGGAGCGCCCCGATCAGCTCGGGCGCGGCGCCGTGCCGGGTGAGGGTCGCCGTGTGCATGGCCACGCAGAGGTGGCACTCGTTGCGGGTGGCCACGGTCAGCACCACCACCTCCCGGGCGACCGGTTCGAGGTCGGTGGACTCGAAGACGGCGTTGGCGGTGAGGAAGCCCTTGAGCAGTTCGGGCGACTCGGCCATGAGGGCCACCGCGCCGGGCAGGTGGCCGAACTTGCGGTGGATGTTGGTCATCGTGGGGCGGGCGGCGGCGGGCGCGGTGTCGGTGGTGTGGACGGTGAAGACCGGGCGGGACATGACGGGCACCCCTCACGTACGATAGTCAACGTGGTTGACGAAATAGTAAACGGGGTTGTCGAACATGGCAACACCTGACCGCCCGGGCTTCGTGCTCCCGCTGCTGCTGCTCGCCGGCTTCCGCGCGCTCATCGACGACCTGCACGCCGAACTGGCCCGGCAGGGGCACCCCGAACTGCGGCCGGCACACGGCTTCGTGCTCCAGGCCGTGGGGCCCGCCGGCACCACCGCCTCCGACCTGGGCCAGCGCCTCGGCGTCTCGAAGCAGGCCGCCGGCAAGACGGTCGACCGGCTGGTCGCGCTCGGCTACCTGGAACGCGCCGACGACCCCGCCGACGCCCGGCGCAAACTGGTCCGGATGACGGCCAAGGGCCACGACGGGCTGCGCCGCTCGGCGGTCGTCTTCGACGCCCTGCGCGACCGCTGGGCGGCGACCCTGGGCGCGGACCGGGTCGCGGCCATCGAGGACGACCTGCGCCGGATGGTCCCGGCCGACGTCTTCCGCCTCGACGTCCCCGGCTGGTTCGGCGCGTGACGAAACTCGCCGGCCCTTGACCACGGCCGGGCACCGACCGCCACGATGTCCGCATGGACGACGCGTACGTGGTGGGTGATCCGGACGGGCTCAGCCCCTTGCAGGCCGAGATCCGGGACGCCGTGGCCCGTGAGCTGCACGCTCAGTTCGCGCTCCGGGCCGACCACCTCGACCTGGCCGACCTGCCCGAGGTGGCGTACCAGATCACCCTGCGCGTCGACGGCGTGCTGACCGGTCGCCGGCCCGCCCGCTGAGACGACGCGACCGGGTCAGACGCCGGCGTACGAGTGCAGGCCGGTGAAGAAGAAGTTGACCCCGAACAGGTTCATCAGCATGGTCAGGAAGCCCACCACCGCGATCCACGTGGCCACGTTGCGCTTGACGCTCGGGGTGGCCCGGGCGTGCAGGTAGCCCGCGTAGACCACCCAGGAGATGAACGCCCAGGTCTCCTTCGGGTCCCAGCCCCAGGCGCGACCCCAGGCCGCCTCGGCCCAGATCGCCCCGGCGATCACCGCGAAGGTGAAGATCGGGAAGGCGAAGGCGTGCAGCGTGAAGGTCAGCCGCTCCAGGCCGGCCGCCGCCGGCAGCCGCCGGGCCAGGGTGTACGGGAAGCTCCGCTTCCCCTGCTCCCAGCCGGCCCGCATCAGGTACGCCACGGCCGGCACCACGCCCAGCAGGAAGATGCCCGAGGCGAAGATGATCGTCGACACGTGGATGATGAACCAGTACGACTGGAGCGCCGGCATCAGCGGCACGACCTGCACGTAGAGCTTCAGCTCCGCGAACGCCAGCAGCAGCACCATGACCAGGGTCAGGAACAGCCCGAGCCGGCGCAGCGACGGCTGCTTCCAGAGCACCGCGAGCCAGGCGGCCGCCCCGATCCAGGTGACCGTCAGCACGAACTCGTACATGTTGCCCCAGGGCATCCGCTCGGCGGCGATACCCCGGGTGACCACCGCGCCCAGGTGCAGCGCGGCGGCGAGCGCGGTGATCCAGGCGGCGATCCGCCCGGCCAGCGCGGCCCGGGCGGCGGAGCGCGAGGCGCGGGTGGCGGCCGGCGGGACCGGGGTCGCCGGCTCCTCGACCGTCCCGCCGGGGCCGCCGACGCCGGCGCCGACCAGCTCCCGGGCCGGGGCGGCCGCCGGCACCTTCCGGGCGTTGCCCAGGGCGTACTCGACGGCGTGGCTGATCATCGCGACCAGGTACGCCAGGATCGCGAACGTGACCAGCTGGTCGGAGAGTGCGGACATCACTCGTCTCCTTCTCGCGCCCGCCGGCCGTCCCGCCCGTCGTCGCTGACCGCGGCGACGAGCTGTGCGAACTCGGGGGCGAAGCCCGGATGCTCGGTGCGCGGCAGCCCACCGGCCTCCACCAAGCTACTACCGCTCGTCGGAGATCCACCCTCCGGGGGCGTCACCCGGAACCAGACCCGGCGCCGCCGGCCGAAGAGCGAGCCCATCAGGCCGAGCAGCAGCGTCACGCAGGCGACCAGCATCATGGTCTGGCCGGGGGCGTGCCGGACCGAGATGGTGATGTACGGCTGGGTGCCCACGAACTCCAGCGTGCTGCCGTCGTCCAGGGTCCACTTCTCGCCGAGACCGAGCTTCTTGTCGCCGATCTGCTTCAGCTTGCCGTTGCTGAGCTGCCGCTTGTCGAGCTGGTAGACCGAGCCGGGGATGCCGGCGTCCAGCCCCAGGTTGCCCCGGTACGCGGCCAGCACCACCGCCGGGTTCCGCTCCTCGGGGAACTGGGACGAGACGAACGGCGCCTTGTCCGGGGCGGTGGGCAGGTAGAGCCCGTCGAAGGCGACCTGCTGGTCGGGGGCGCGCTTCCCGGTCTTCGGGTCGACGTTCGCGTCCGGGAAGAGGGCGACGCCCTCCTCGGTGGCGTTCTGGTCGCCGGTGCGCAGGAACGGCGCCGTGCTGGTCTGGGTCCGGCCGTACCGGTCGGTGTACCTGAGGATCGGCGCGTAGCCGTTGCCGAGCAGGTAGACGTTGGCCGCACCGAGCCGCAGCGGGGAGTTCACCGAGAAGCCGGCGGTCCGGGTCGACCCGTCGTCCAGGTGGTCCACGGTCACCGTGGCCCAGTAGCGGGAGGCCTGCCCGGAGGGCAGGTAGTCCGCCTCGAACCGGTCCAGGGTGAGGCAGAACGACGGCAGGTCGGCGCTGTCCACCCGCGGGCCGAGCGACGCCTCGGCGTACTGCTGGCGGGTGTTGCAGAAGGCGTTGTCCGCGCCCGACACCAGGATCCGGTTGCCGTGCCAGCCGTACCAGGAGCCGAGCGCGACGCCGAGCAGGACGGCGACCAGCGAGACGTGGAAGAGCAGGTTGCCGGTCTCCTTGAGGTAGCCCTTCTCGGCGGAGACCTCGTTGCCGCGGACGGTGACCCGCCAGCGGCGCCGGCGCAGCACCGCGGCGATCGCCTCGGGGTCGGCGGCGGCCGGCGCCTCCAGCACCGCGTGCTGCGGGAGCCGCTCCAGCCGCTTCGGGGCGGCCGGCGGGCGCATCCGCAGCGCGCGGACGTGGTCGCGGGCCCGGGGCAGGATGCAGCCGACCAGCGAGGTGAAGAGCAGCAGGTAGATCGCGGAGAACCAGACCGAGCCGAAGACCTCGAACATGCCGAGCTGGTCGAGCCGGGGCGCCAGGTCGGGGTGGTCGACGAAGTACTGGTTGACCTTCTCCGGGTTGACCCCGCGCTGCGGCAGCACCGAGCCCGGGACGGCGGCGATCGCGAGCAGGAAGAGCAGGATGAGCGCCGTACGCATGCTGGTGAGCTGCCGCCACGAGTTGCGCAGCAGGGCCAGCACCGGGTTGACCCGGCGTCGGGGCGCGCCGGCGGGCGGCGCGGCCGGCCGGTCGTCCACGGTCGTCATCAGATGCTCACCTCGCCCACGCCCACGTGCGTCTGCAACCAGATCACGAAGTCCTGCCAGCCGCCGGTGACCAGCGCCACGCCGATCAGGATCAGCAGCGCGCCGCCGATCCGGGTGACCCAGCGGCTGTTGCGCCGGACGGCGCGGAACACCCCGAGCAGGCGGTGGAAGCCCAGCCCGAAGACGACGAACGGTACCCCCAGCCCGAGGCAGTACGCCACGGCCAGCAGCACGGCCCGGTCGGTGCGCCCGTCGACGGTCGCCATGCCGAGCACCGCGCCGAGGGTGGGGCCGGTGCACGGCATCCAGCTCAGCGCGAAGACCGCGCCGAGCACCGGTGCGCCGAGCAGCCCCGCGGCGGGCAGCCGCCGGATGCGGAACTCGCGCTGCATCCCGGGCACCACGCCCAGGTAGCCGAGGCCGAGCACCACGACCAGCGCGCCGATGACGATCTCCAGCGTGCGCTCGTGCGCGAAGAAGAGCTTGCCGACACCGGAGAAGAGGATCGCGGTGGCGGTGAAGACCGCGGTGAAGCCGGCGATGAAGAGCATGGTGCCGGCCAGCACCCGCCCCTTCACGGCGGCCGCCGGCCGGGCCGCCGGGGGCGCCGCGACCGCCACGCCGCCTCCGCCGCTCGGTTCGTCCGCGACGGGCTCGGGGGCCGCCGGCCGGGCCCGGCCCTCCAGGTCCGCCCCGGCCAGCCCGGTGACGTACGACAGGTAGCCGGGCATCAGCGGCAGGACGCACGGGGAGAGGAAGCTGACCAGCCCGGCGAGCGCCGCGGCCCCGACGGCCAGCAGCAGCGGGCCGGACTCGGCGAGCTGGCGGAACGTCTCGCCCATCAGCGTGATCCGGAGGCGGGCCGCTCGGCCGCGACCCGTTCGACGATCGGTTGCAGTTCGTCCCGGGTGACGGCTCGGCGGATCACCACCGCGACCCGGCCGTCCCGGTCCAGGACGACGGTCGCCGGGGTGGTGTTGGGCGGGATGTCGAAGTTGAGCGCCTGCCGGCTGGCCGGGTCGAAGAGGCTCGGGTACGTGACCCGGCCCTCCTCGAAGGCGATCGCCTTGTCCTTGCTGTCCTGCACGTTGATGCCGAGGAAGGTCACCCCGGACGCCTTGGTGGCCTGGTGGACGGCCTCCAGGTCGTCGACCTCGGCCCGGCAGGGCGCGCACCAGGAGCCCCAGAAGTTGACCACGACCACCTGGCCGCGGGCCTGGGAGACGTCGTAGTTGCCGCCGGTGAGCAGCTCGCCGCTCACCTTCGGGGTCTTCGACCGCTGGTCGGGGGCGCAGGTGATGGTGACGCCGTCGCTCTCGCAGCGGCTCTCCTCGTTGCCGGAGGAGGAGCAGCCGACCAGCGCCGTACCGGCGGTGACGGCGGCGAGCAGGGCGGCGACGAGCCTCCGGGTGCGCATCAGGCGCCCTTGGCCGTCCGGGCAGTCGGCGAGATCGCGATCAGGTGGGCCGCGGGCTCGGAGTAGCCGATGCCGGAGATCTTCGCGCCGTCGAAGTGGAACGAGGTGAGGCTGGCCAGGCCGCACTGCCGCTTGCGCGGGTCGTGCCAGAGCCGCTTGCGCTCGACGTAGCGGCGCAGGGTCCAGATGGGCAGCTGGTGGGAGACGAGCACGGCCTCGCGCCCCTCGGCGGCGATCCGGGCGGCGTGCAGGGCGGCGAACATCCGCTCGGCGATCACCCGGTAGGCCTCACCCCAGGACGGCGTCATCGGGTCGCGCAGCACCCACCAGTTGCGCGGGTCGCGGAACGAGCCGTCGCCCGGCGAGACCTTCTTGCCCTCGAACCAGTTCGCGCTCTCGATCAGCCGCTCGTCCACGCCGACCGGGAGGCCGAACTGCGCGGCGATCGGCTCGGCGGTCTGCTGGGCGCGTTCGAGCGGGCTGGCCACCACGTGCACCACGGTCCGGTCGGCGAGCGCCTGGGCGGCCGCCTTGGCCATCTGGACGCCCAGCTCGGAGAGGCGGAAGCCGGGCAGCCGGCCGTAGAGGATGCCGTCCGGGTTGTACACCTCGCCGTGCCGCAGCACGTGGACCACCGTCTCGCTCACGATTGTTACCCCCCGTGTCCTGCCGCCGCTGCTGCCGCCGCCGCCTCGGGCAGGGCCGCGGCGATCTGCTCCAGGGCGGCGTCGTCGATCGCCGCCGAGACGAACCACGACTCGAACGCGCTCGGCGGCAGGTAGACGCCGGCGGCGAGCATGGCGTGGAAGAACGCCTTGAACGCGGGCACCTGCTGCGTGCGGGCGCTGTCGTAGTCCGCCACGTCGGCGTCGGTGAAGAAGATCGAGAACATGTTGCCCGCGTACGAGAGGCGGTGCGGGACCCCGGCGGAGGACAGCGCCTCGGTGGCGAGCTTGCCCACCGTGGCGGCCGTCTCGTCGAGCCGGCGGTAGAGCGCGTCGTCGGCCAGCCGCAGCGTGGCGAGGCCGGCGGCGCAGGCCAGGGGGTTACCGGAGAGCGTGCCGGCCTGGTAGACCGGGCCGGCCGGGGCGAGCTTCGCCATGATCTCCGTGCGCCCGCCGAACGCCGCGGCGGGCAGCCCGCCGCCCATGACCTTCCCGTACGTCCACAGGTCGGCGTCGGACGGGTCGAGGCCGTGCCAGCCGGCGCGGGAGACCCGGAATCCGGTCATCACCTCGTCGACGATGAGCAGCGCGCCGTGCGCGTGGGCGATCCGGGCGAGCTGCTGGTTGAAGTCGTCGCGCGGAGCGATCACGCCCATGTTGCCGGCGGCCGCCTCGGTGATGATCGCCGCGATGTGCGGGCCCTCGGCGGCGAACGCCTCCTCGACCGCGCGCAGGTCGTTGTACGGCAGCACGATGGTGTCGCCGGCGGCCGCGCCGGTCACGCCGGGCGAGTCGGGCAGGCCGAAGGTGGCCACGCCGGAGCCGGCGGCGGCCAGCAGCGCGTCGGAGTGGCCGTGGTAGCAGCCGGAGAACTTGATGATCTTGGCGCGGCCGGTGAAGCCGCGGGCCAGCCGGATCGCCGACATGGTGGCCTCGGTGCCCGAGTTGACCAGGCGGACCTGCTCCACCGGGGTACGCGCGACGATCTCCGCGGCCAGGTCGACCTCGCCCGGGGTCGGGGTGCCGAAGCTGGTGCCCAGCGCGGCGGCCTCGCGCAGCGCCTCGACCACCGCCGGGTGGGCGTGACCGAGGATCAGCGGGCCCCAGGAGCAGACCAGGTCGACGTAGCGGCGACCGTCGGCGTCGAAGAGCCAGGGACCCTCCCCCCGGACCATGAAGCGCGGGGTGCCACCGACAGCACGGAACGCGCGCACGGGGGAGTTGACCCCGCCGGGCACGATGGCCTTGGCGCGGTCGAACAGGGCCTCGGAGGCCGGTGCGTCGGCCGGGTAGCGGCCGGATCCGGCGGAAAAGGTATCGGTCACGATGCCGCCATTGTGTCAGCGCCGGGCGGCTGATCGGCAGGCACCCCGCTTCGGGGGTTACCGGGCTCACGCCTCGTCCGTTCGGCGCGGCGCACCGACCGGCGGGTCGCTCGACGGGCCCGTTGGTCGAGATCGCGATAGGCTGACCGGGTGGATCGTGCCGAACTGTCCATCACGCTACACCGGACGGGTGACGAAGCCGTGCTTCGCCTCGCCGGTGAGATCGACATGCTCACGGCCGCCCAGCTGTCGACAGTCGTCAACGAGGTGCTGGCCGACCCCCCGCCGCGCATCGTGCTCGACCTGGGCGGAGTGACCTTCTGCGATTCCCAGGGCCTCGGCACCCTCGTGGTGCTCAGCCGCAAGGCCAGCCACGCCCAGAGCCTGCTGGTGCTGAGCAACGTAGGCGACTTCCTCCTCCGCGTCCTGGACATCACCGGCCTCCGCAGCGCCCTGATGATCCGCAACGAAACAGCCCCCTAACCCCTCCCCCCCTGCCCGCTGGCGTTGATCAAGAAGTTTGCGTCTGCCGAGGCCGGTTTCCTGACGCAAACTTCTTGATCAACTGGGTTGTCGGGTCAGGTGACCGGGACGTCGCGGCGGCGGAAGGCCGTCAGGCCGGTTGCCGCCAGGGCCAGGGCTATGGCGGCCAGGGTCCAGAGCGGGGTTGCGCTCCAGGTGTCGCGGAGGACCTGGGGGGTGTGGGTGAACGGGGACAGGTCCAGCAGCCACTGGTCGAGTTCGAGCACCGCGCCGAGCTGGCCGAGCAGCACGCAGACCGCCAGCACCGCCCAGGCCACCGGGGCGAGCCGGGGCAGCAGGCCGTAGAGCAGCACGGCGAGCCCGGCCAGCACCCAGGCGGCGGGCACCTGCGCCAGCCCGGCGCCCAGCATCCGGGGCAGTTCCCGCGGCACGTCCTGCACGCTCAGCCCGTACGTCAGGCCGGTGGCCAGGCCGGTCACGGCGAGCACCACGACCGGGCCGACCAGCGCGAACACCACGTGTGACAGCAGCCAGGTGGAGCGGTGTGTGCCGGTGGCGAGCACCGGCTCGGCGTGCCCGGCGGACTCCTCGGCGCGCATCCGCAGCGCGGCCTGGATGCCGTAGCCGGCCGCGGCCAGCCCGGCCAGGCTGAGCGTGGCGCCCAGGTAGGCGTCGGCCAGGCCGGAGGCCCCGCCGATCCGGGCCATGATCTGCTCCAGCTGCGGGTTCCCCTCGACCGAGCGCCCGGCCGCCTCGGCGGCGCCCCCGAGGATCAGCCCGAGCAGGCCGAAGCCGACCGACCACCAGAGGATCTGCCCCCGGTGCAGCCGCCAGGCCAGCCCGAACGGGCCGGCGAGCCCCCGACCGGCGGTGGCCGGCCCGAGCCGGGGCGGCAGCACCCCGGCGCCCAGGTCGCGGCGCACCGAGACGGGGTACGCGACCGCGGCGAGCAGCGCCGACGCGACCAGCGGCAGCACCGGCACCCACCAGCGCTCCCCCTCGAAGGGCCGGATCCGGGGGGCCCAGCCGAGCGGGGAGAGCCAACTCGGCCAGTCGTTGCTGGCGGTGTCCCCGACCATCCGTAGCGCGAACGAGGCGCCGAGGACGGCGATCCCGATGCCCCGGGCCCCGCCCGCGGTCTCGGTGAGCTGGGCGGCCAGCCCGCCCAGGGTGGCGAAGACCACGCCGGTCAGCGCGGTGCCGAGGCCGTACGCGTACGAGCCGGCGGCCGGCAGCCCGGTGGAGGCCAGCCCGGCCGCCGTGAGCAGGCCGAGCAGCAGGTCGGCCGCGTACGTGACGAGCAGCGCGGCGGTCAGCCCGGCGTGCCGGCCGAGCACCCCGCCGCCGAGCAGTTCCCGCCGGCCGGCCTCCTCCTCGACGCGGGTGTGCCGGATGACCGTGAGCAGGCTCGCCAGCGCCACGATGACCAGCAGGAAGCCGCCCCGCTGGGCGGTCAGCGCGCCGACGCTCTCCCCGTAGACCGGGCCGAGCAGCGCGACGATCGAGGGGTTGCGGGCGGTGCCGGCGGCGTACGCGGCCCGCTCGGCGGCGGTCGGGAACAGCTCGAAGAAGCTGGTCGCGTACGTCATCGGCAGCACGGCGAGGACCAGCACCCAGAGCGGCAGCAGGACGCGGTCCCGGCGCAGGATGAGCCGGGCCAGGTGGCGGGTTCCGGCGAGGGTGCTCATGCGACCACCTCGCTTCGCTCGGCGGCCGCACGAGGCTCCACCGCGCTGTACTGATGATTCGCTCGCTGACGCTCGCTCATCGGGTCAGCTCCTCGGGGACCGCCTCGTAGTGCCGCAGGAACAGCTCCTCCAGCGTGGGCGGCGTGCTGACCAGGCTGCGGACGCCCAGCTCGGTGAGGCGCCGCAGGGCGGCGTCCAGCGCGGCGGAGTCCACGTCGAAGCGCACCCGGTTGCCGTCCACCCGCAGGTCGTGCACCCCGGGCAGGTCGGCCAGCCCGTCCAGCGGGGCCGCGACCTCGGCGTCGATCGAGGTGCGGTGCAGGTGGCGCAGCTCGGTGAGGGTGCCGGACTCGACGGCCCGGCCGTTCCGGATGATCGTCACCCGGTCGCAGAGCGCCTCCACCTCGGCCAGGATGTGGCTGGAGAGCAGCACGGTGCGGCCGTCCTGCTTGGCTCGGCGTACCCAGTGCTGGAAGACCTCCTCCATGAGCGGGTCGAGCCCGGAGGTCGGCTCGTCGAGGATGAGCAGCTCGACGTCGGAGGCGAGCGCGGCCACCAGGCCGACCTTCTGCCGGTTGCCCTTGGAGTAGGCCCGGCCCTTCTTGCGCGGGTCCAGCTCGAAGGACTCCAGCAGCTCGGCCCGGCGCTTCGGGTCCAGCCCGCCGCGCAGCCGGCCGAGCAGGTCGATCACCTCGCCGCCGCTCAGGTTGGGCCAGAGGGTGACGTCGCCGGGCACGTACGCGAGACGGCGGTGGAGGGCGACGGCGTCCCGCCACGGGTCGCCGCCGAGCAGTCGGACGGCCCCCGCGTCCGCCCGCAGCAGACCGAGCAGCACGCGGATCGTGGTCGACTTGCCGGAGCCGTTGGGGCCCAGGAAGCCGTGCACCTCGCCGGCGCGGACGGTCAGGTCGAGTCCGTCGAGCGCTCGGGTCCGGCCGAAGGTCTTCACCAGGCCGGACACCTCAATGGGAGTTTCCATACTTCGGAAGCTACGCTCGTTTCACAAACTTGTGAAGACAGTGAGACGTGAGAGACGATCAGAGGCGATGAGCACCGAGGAGACGACGCCCATGAACCCGCCACCCCGCCCCGCCGAGGAGGAGGTCCACCTCTTCGTCGAGCGGATGGCGATGGCCTTCGCGGACGTCGGCTTCCCCCGGATGGCCGGCCGCGTGCTGTTCACCGTGATGAGCGCGGACGAGCCGCTGACCGCCGCCGAGATCGGCGAGCGGCTGGGGGTCAGCGCGGCGGCCGTGTCCGGCGCGGTGCGCTACCTCACCCAGTTCGCCATGCTGGTCCGCGAGCCGGTCAAGGGCTCCCGGCGGGACCGCTACCGGATGCCGGCCAACCCCTGGTACGAGGCCACCATCACGAAGACCGGCCTCTACAAGAACTTCATCGACATCGCCAACGGCGGGGTTGACGCACTGCAGGGGCGGGACACCCCGGCGGGCGAGCGGGTGGCCGAGATGCGGGACTTCTTCCTCTTCGTACAGGAGGAGATCGACGCCCTCGGCGAACGGTGGCGGGCCCGGCGCGCCGCGACGGGACACGGCGACCGGACCGACGCCTGAGGGATCAGGCGGTGTTGCCCCAGCGGGCCTGCTCCAGCAGGTCCACCGCCCGCTCCCGGGACTCCGCGTCGTCCTCGGCGCGCAGCAGCGCGGTCGCCTCGTCCACCGCGTCGGTGAGCACCCGCCACTGGGCGTCGCGCTCCCGCACCAGGTCGGACTGGGCGGCGAGCTGCCGGGTCTTCACCCACAGCTCCACGAAGACCGACACCTTGGCCCGCAGCACCCACGGGTCGAACGGCTTGGTCAGGTAGTCGACCGCGCCGACGGCGTAGCCGCGCAGGGCGAGCTGGGCGTCCTTGTCCGCCGCGGTGAGGAAGATGATCGGCACGTGCCGGGTCCGCTCCCGCCGCTTGATGTGGGTGGCGGTCTCGAAGCCGTCCATGTCCGGCATCTGCGCGTCCAGCAGGATCACCGCGAAGTCGTCCACCAGGAGCTGCTTGAGCGCCGCCTCGCCGCTCTCCACGGCGACCGACTGCACCGGCAGCCCCTGGAGGATCGCCTCCAGGGCCATCAGGTTCTCCCGCCGGTCGTCCACCAGCAGCGCCTTGGCCATCTGGGTCACGGATTCTCCTCGCCTCGGCTCCGGCCGATCCAGGACGCCATCAGCTCGATCAGCTCGTCCAGGTCCACCGGCTTGGTGATGTAGTCGCTACCCCCGGCCGCGATCGCCGACTCCCGGTCACCGGGCATCGCCTTCGCGGTCAGGAACACAATCGGCAGGTCGGCGAACCGGTGGTTGCGCCGGATCTGCGCGGTCGTCTCGTAGCCGTCCTGGTCCGGCATCATCGCGTCCATCAACACGATGTCCACCTCCGGATGCTCGGCCAGTTGGCGGACCCCGTCCGCCCCGTTGTCCGAGTACAGCACGGTCATGCCGTGCAGTTCCAACGCAGAGGTCAGCGCGAACACATTCCGGACGTCGTCGTCGATGATCAGGACGGTCACGCCCTCCAGCCGGCGGGTCGCCGGGGTCTCCTGCGGCTGCGGCAGCTCCATGGGCATGAGCAGGGACGACGGCAGGCCCGCGCGCTGCGGCGAGGGCGGCGCCGGCGCCACCACCGCGTCCGGCGCCAGCACATCGGGTACGAAGAGGGTGAACGTCGAACCCTGCCCGGGCGCGGAGGACACCGTGATCGTGCCGCCGAGCAGGCGGGCCAGGTCCCGGCTGATCGACAGGCCCAGGCCGGTGCCGCCGTAGCGCCGGCTCGTGGTGCCGTCGGCCTGCTGGAACGCCTCGAAGATCAGCGAGAGCTTGTCGTCCGAGATGCCGATGCCGGTGTCGATCACCGTGAACGCGATGACCTGCCGGGCGTTGGTCAGCGCCGGCACGTCGAAGACCGCGTTCTCGGCGGCCGGCGCGATCCGCAGGGTCACGGCGCCGTTGTCGGTGAACTTCACCGCGTTGGAGAGCAGGTTGCGCAGGATCTGCTGCAACCGCTGGGCGTCCGTGACCAGCGCCGGCGGCAGCTCCTTGCTGATCCGTACCTGGAAGTCGAGGCCCTTCTCCTCGGCCTGCGGCGCGAACGCCTGCTCGACGTAGCCGCGGATCTCGGAGAAGTGGATCTCGGTCGGCTCCACGTCCATCCGGCCCGCCTCGATCTTCGACAGGTCGAGGATGTCGTCGATCAGGGAGAGCAGGTCCGACCCGGCGCCGTGGATCGTCCGGGCGAACTCGATCTGCTTCGGGCTCAGGTTCTGCTCCGGGTTCTCGGCCAGCAGTCGGGCCAGCAGGAGCAACGAGTTCAGCGGCGTACGCAGCTCGTGGCTCATGTTGGCCAGGAACTCCGACTTGTACGCCGACGCCCGGGTGAGCTGCTGCGCCTTCTCCTCCAGGCCGAGCCGGGCCAGCTCGATCTCCCGGTTCTGCGTCTCGATGTTGGTCTTCTGCTCGGAGAGCAGCTTCGCCTTGTCCTCCAGCTCGGCGTTGGTGCGCTGGAGTTCCGCCGACTGCTCCTGCAGCTCGTGCGCCAGCCGCTGCGACTGCGCCAGCAGCTCCTCCGTACGCCGGTTGGCCTGGATGGTGTTGACCGCGACGCCGATGGTGAGCACCAGCCGCTCCAGGAACGCCAGGTGCAGCTCGGAGAAGGTGCTCACCCCGGCGAACTCGATCACGCCCAGCAGCTCACCCTCGAAGAGGACCGGCAGCACCACGAGGTCGGCCGGGGGCGTGTCGGCCAGGCCGGACCGGAGCACCAGGCGCCCGTCGGGCTGGGCGTTGACCCGGATGGTCCGCCGGGACAGGGCGGCCTGCCCGACCAGCCCCTCGCCGGGCCCGAAGGTCACGTCGTGCCCGCGGGCCACGTAGCCGTAGGAGGCGGTGAGCCGCAGCCGCATGCTCCCCTCGGAGCTGTCCGCCAGGAAGAATGCGCCGAGTTGCGCGTCGACCAGCGGGGTCACCTCCATCATGATCATGCGGCAGACCTCGCCGAGATCCCGCTGGCCCTGGAGCAGGCCACCGATCCGAGCCAGGTTCGAGTCGAGCCAGCCCTGCTCGGCGTTCTTCTTGGTCGTCTCCCGGAGGGTGACGATCATCTGGTTGATGTTGTCCTTCAGCTCGGCGACCTCGCCCTGCGCCTTCACGCTGATCCGCTGGGTCAGGTCACCCCGGGTCACCGAGGTGGAGACCTGGGAGATCGCCCGGAGCTGGGTGGTCAGGGTCGAGGCGAGCTGGTTGACGTTCTCGGTGAGGTCGCGCCAGGTGCCGCTGACCCCCTTCACCTGGGCCTGACCGCCGAGCTTGCCCTCGATGCCGACCTCGCGGGCCACCCGGGTGACCTCGTCCGCGAACGACGAGAGCTGGTCGACCATCGTGTTGACCGTCGACTTCAGCTCCAGGATCTCGCCCTGCGCGTCCACCGTGATCTTCTGCGACAGGTCGCCCTTGGCGACGGCCGTGGTGACCGAGGCGATGTTCCGCACCTGGCTGGTCAGGTTCGACGCCATCGAGTTCACGTTGTCGGTCAGGTCCCGCCAGGTGCCGGAGACGCCCTTCACCTGCGCCTGACCGCCGAGCTTGCCCTCGGTGCCCACCTCGCGGGCCACCCGGGTCACCTCGTCCGCGAACGACGACAGCTGGTCGACCATCGTGTTGACCGTCGACTTCAGCTCCAGGATCTCGCCCTGGGCGTCCACCGTGATCTTCTGCGACAGGTCACCCTTCGCCACCGCCGTGGACACCTGGGCGATGTTCCGCACCTGGGCGGTCAGGTTCGACGCCATCGAGTTCACGTTGTCCGTGAGGTCCCGCCAGGTGCCGGCGACGCCGCGTACCTGGGCCTGGCCGCCGAGCTTGCCCTCGGTACCCACCTCGCGGGCCACCCGCGTCACCTCGTCGGCGAACGACGAGAGCTGGTCCACCATCGTGTTGACCGTCGACTTCAGCTCCAGGATCTCGCCCCGGGCGTCCACGGTGATCTTCTGGCCCAGGTCGCCCTTGGCGACCGCGGTGGTGACCGAGGCGATGTTCCGCACCTGGCTGGTCAGGTTCGACGCCATCGAGTTCACGTTGTCGGTCAGGTCCCGCCAGGTGCCGGAGACCCCCTTCACCTGCGCCTGACCGCCGAGCTTGCCCTCGGTGCCCACCTCGCGGGCCACCCGCGTCACCTCGTCCGCGAACGAGGAGAGCTGGTCGACCATCGTGTTCACGGTGTTCTTCAGCTCCAGGATCTCGCCCTGCGCGTCCACCGTGATCTTCTGCGACAGGTCACCCTTCGCCACCGCCGTGGACACCTGCGAGATGTTCCGCACCTGGCTGGTCAGGTTGCCGGCGAGCTGGTTCACGTTCTCCGTGAGGTCACGCCAGGTGCCGGAGACCCCGCGTACCTGGGCCTGGCCGCCCAGCTTGCCCTCGATGCCCACCTCGCGGGCCACCCGCGTCACCTCGTCGGCGAACGACGACAGCTGGTCCACCATCGTGTTCACGGTGTCCTTCAGCTCCAGGATCTCGCCCTGCGCGGCCACCGTGATCTTCTGGGAGAGGTCGCCACGGGCCACCGCCGTGGACACCTGGGCGATGTTCCGCACCTGGCTGGTCAGGTTCGACGCCATCGAGTTGACGCTGTCGGTCAGGTCCTTCCAGGTGCCGGCCACGTTCGGCACCTCGGCCTGGCCGCCGAGCTTCCCGTCGGTGCCCACCTCGCGGGCCACCCGGGTCACCTGCTCGGCGAAGAGCCGCAGCGTGTCGGTGAGCGAGTTCATCGTGTCGGCCAGCTCGGCCACCTCGCCACGGGCGCCGACCGTGATCTTCTGCGACAGGTCGCCCTTCGCCACCGCCGTCGCCACCTGGGAGATCGACCGCACCTGGCCGGTGAGGTTCGACGCCATGGTGTTCACCGAGTCGGTGAGGTCCTTCCAGGTGCCGGCGACGCCGCGGACGTCGGCCTGGCCACCCAGCTTGCCCTCGGTGCCCACCTCCCGGGCCACCCGGGTCACCTCGTCGGCGAACGACGAGAGCTGGTCGACCATCGTGTTCACGGTCCGGCCGATGCGCAGGTACTCACCGCGCAGCGGGCGGCCGTCGATCTCCAGCGCCATGTGCTGGGAAAGGTCGCCGTCGGCCACCGCCACGATCACCCGGGCGATCTCCGTGGTCGGGCGGCCCAGGTCGTCGATGAGCGAGTTGACCGCCCGCTGCCCCTCCGCCCAGGAGCCGTCCAGGCCCTCGTCGTCGAGGCGCTCGGTCAGCCGGCCGTCACGGCCGACGACCCGGCTGATCCGGCGCAGGTCCAGGTGCTGCCGCTCCTGGAGCGACACCACGTCATTGAAGGTGTCGGCCACCTCGCCGGCCAGGCCGGCCCGCCGGGGCAGCCGGACCCGCAGGTCGCCGCGACGCACCCGCCGCAGCGCCTCGACCAGCTCGCCGAGGAGCGCCTCGTGGTCGTCCGCGGCCACCGGTTGTTTCGCCGTGGTCATCAGTTCCTCGCTCAGCTCGGGGGCCATCAGGCTCGTGCCGACACGCGGCCATCCCACCATTCTGCCGCGCTTCACGTCGAGGCCACGGGCGGCGAGCCGACGCCACGCCCGATCTGTCCCCCGCCGACCGGAATCGGCGGAGCGGCTTGGCACCCGGGGTGGCGGCGGTGGAGGATACGAAGGTGTCAGCGGAGGCGGGGCCGGCCATGAACGGCGGCCCGGACGAGCACGTCCGGCGGGTCCGCCTCCCGGCGGACCGGCGTACGCCTGCGGCGGCCCGGGCGCTGGTGCGGTCCGTGCTCGCCGAGGCGGACCTGCACGAACTGCTCAACGAGGCGCTGCTGCTCACCACCGAACTCACCACCAACGCGGTCGAGCACGCGCGCACCGAACTGGACATCGAGGTCGAAGCCGACCCGGCCGGGCTCACCGTCACGGTGACCGACTTCGCCTCCGGCCCGGTCGACGAGCTGCTCGTCGGCGTCCGGAACACCACCTCCGACATCACCGAGGTCGCCGAGCGCGGGCGCGGGCTGCTGCTGGTCGACCACTTCGCCAGCCGGTGGGGCACCACCTACCTGCCCACCGGAAAGGGCGTCTGGTTCCGGCTCGACCGGCCCGGCCTCGGTGCGGCCGCCCGGCCGGCCGAGGCCCGCGCCATGCTCAACGCCTCCGCGCCCACCGACGGGGGCACCCCGAGCGCCGCCGCGATGAGCGAGCTCATGCAGACCAACCCCGACCCGTACGCGGACGACCCGCTGCCCGAGTTCGCCGCCGGGCTGCTGACCCGGGTCGCCGAGATGGTCGGCGCGGCCGGCGGCGTGGTGCGCCTGGACCGGGGCGACGGGCAGGGCAGCCAGGTGCTCGCCCGCTACGGCCGGCAGCCCCGCGAGGGCAACGAACTGCTCCGCGTCCCGCTCGCCGTGCACCGCCCGTACGCCGGCGAGCTGGAGCTGGACGCGGCGCCCTCGGCGTACGCCCGGCCGCTCGCGGTGCTGGCCGGCGAGCGGCTCTCCCTGCACCTGGAGAACGACCGGCTGCGCCGGGCCGACGTACGCCGGTCGGCCTGGCTCACCTTCCTCGCCGAGGCGAGCGAGCTGCTCGCCCAGTCGCTGGACGTCGAGCTGACCATGGCACTCGTCCCGCAGCTCGTGGTGCCCCGGCTCGGCCAGTGGTGCGCCGTGCACACCACCGACGAGTGGGGGCGGCTGCGGCTCGCCGCGGCCAGCCACGCCGACGAGGCGGTGCTGCCGCAGCTGCACCGGGTGCTCCAGGAGACCGGGCCGGACTCGATCCAGGCCCGGCTGCGGGAGGCGTCCCGGAGCGCGGCGCAGGTGCCGCTGGGTGGGCCGATGGAGGGCTTCGCCGTACCCCTGATCGCCCGCGGGCAGCGGCTCGGCACCCTGGCCGTGGGCCGCCACCAGCGGCACCGGCACGACCCCGACGAGGTCTCGGTGCTGGAGGACGTGGCCCGGCGGGCCGCGCTGGCCATCGAGAACGCTCGGATCCACGCCGAGCGCCGGCGCGTCGCGCAGACCCTCCAGCAGTCGCTGCTGCCCCCCGTGCTCCCGGTGGTCGAGGGCATCGGCTTCGCCGCCGAGTACGTCCCGACCGGCGACGACGCCGAGGTCGGCGGCGACTTCTACGACGTGGTGCCGCTGCCCGACGGCCGGTGGCTGGTGGTGATCGGCGACGTCTCCGGCAAGGGCGTCCAGGCGGCGGCGGTGACCGGCCTGGTCCGGGACGTGATCCGGGTGCTGGTCGGCGACGGCAAGCCGCTGCCCGAGGTGCTCGGTCGGCTCAACGAGACGCTGGTCGAGCGGGGCGGCGGCCGCTACTGCACGCTGGCGCTGGCGGCGGTCGGACCGGGCGACGGCGACCAGCTCGACGTCTCCCTGCACCTGGCCGGGCACGACCGGCCGGTGCTGCTGCACGGCGGCGGTGGGGCGGGCTTCGTCGGCACGGGCGGCACGGCTCTGGGCCTGCTCGACGCGATCGCCACCCCGACCGCCGACATCGCGCTCAAGCCGGGCGACGCGCTGATCTTCTACACCGACGGGGTCACCGAACGGCGGCGCGGCCGGGAACTGTTCGGCACCGACCGGCTGCGCGAGTCGGCAGCGCCCCTGGCCGGCTACTCGGCGGACGTGATCGCCGCCCGCCTCCGCGCCACCGCCATCGCCTTCTCGGTGGAACCCCCACGCGACGACATAGCCGTCCTGGTCCTCCGCAACGACGCCCTCTAACCCGACCCCTCCGCCCCGCCGCCCCTTCTCCGCCCTTCTCCGCCCTTCTCCGCCCTTCTCCGCCCCGGCGATCATGAAGTTAGCGGCAGTGATCGCCCTTCTCATCGCCGCTAACCTCATGATCAACGGGGCGGCGCCGACCAACGGCGGACCAGGGTGCAGGACAGGCCCGCGCGGGCGCCTGGCATGCCGGCCCGGGTGCCCCTTCCGCAGGCACGGGCGGGCGGGCGCTCGGCACGCGGGCGGGCGGGCGGGCGCGCTCGGCACGCAGGCGCTCGGCACGCGCGCGGGCGGGCGCTCGGCGCGCAGGCCCTCGCCGGGCGGGCGCTCTGCACGCAGGCGCTCGGCGCGCGGGCGACTGGCCCGCGCCAAGCCCCCACGGTTGATCAAGAGGTTTGCGTCCCCGACGGGCGCGATTCTGACGCAAACCTCTTGATCAACCCCGCCACCAGTGGATGGCGGCGCCACCGCACTGTTGATCAAGAAGTTTGCGTCGGGAACGGGGTCGATGGTGACGCAAACTTCTTGATCAACAGCGGGCGGGGCGCGGCAGGCACGGCGGGTCAGAGGCCGCCGGGGAGGCGGCCGGGGGCCAGGCGGTGGTGGGGGTCGAGGTGGGCCTTGGCGTTGCGGAGGCGGGGCAGGGTGGGCAGCTCGCCCCAGAGGTCGACGGCGCGGCGGACCGGCGCGGGGGCGGACACCACCACGCAGCGACCCTGGCGGGCGAGGAGCACGCCCCGGACCGCGGCGAGGATCGAGGCGACCCGCTCGGGCGGCAGTGAGCCGGGCAGCGCGGCGTGCACGGCGCCGATCCCGGCGGAGCCGCGTACCGGCACCGGGGTGCCGGCCGCGTCGCGGAGCGCGTAGACGGCGGCGTGCAGGTCGTTGATGGGCACCTCGATCCGCAGCGCGGTGTCGCCGGGGGCGAACGGGTAGCGGCCCCACCAGTCGGGGGCGGCGTGGTTGGCCACGGCCTCGGGGCCCAGCAGCGCGGCGAGGCGGTCGGCCCGCTCCGCCACGTCGGCCGGGCCGCCCTCCAGCAGCACCACGAGGCTGCCGGCGGCGGCGGGTCGGGCCGGCCGACCGGTGACCGCCGGGTGGTCGGGCCGACCGGCCACGGAGGGGTGGGACGCGGGGATCCGCCGGCGCGGCAGCGGCACCGGTACGGGCAGGTCCAGCTCGACGGCCGCCGGGTCGAGCCGGGCGGCGAGCACCGCTCGGACCAGGTCGTGCACCTCCAGCGGGGTCCACACGGGACGGGACACCCAGACCCGGCCGGCCGGCACGGCCTGCACGCGCATGGTGGCCGAGACGAGCACCCCGAGGCCGCCCTGCGAGCCGCAGAGCAGCCGGGCCACGTCGAGCCCGGGCACCTCGGCCCCGCCGAGGACGGCCGAGGCGCCACCGGGCGCCACGCCGCCATGAGGCCCGGCCGCCGGACCCCCGCCCCGCCGGGCGGACGGGGCCGCCTGCCCGAAGTGGGCGGTGCCGGGCTCCCCCACGCTGACCAGCTCGCCGTCGGCGTCGAGGTAGCGCACCCCGACGAGCTGGGCGCAGGGGCTGCCGTGCCGGTGGCGCAGCGGGCCGGCCTCGTCGGCGGCCAGCACCCCGCCCAGGGTCGCCCCGGGGGAGGGCGCGTCGACGGGGAGGCGCCGACCGGTGCGCTCCAGCGTGGCCTGCACCGCCCGCAGCGGGGTGCCGGCGCCGATCTCGGCCACCGAGGAGCCCTGCGGCTCGTGCCAGACCCCGGCCAGCCGGCCGGTGTCGAGCATGATGTCGACCTGCGCGGGGGCGCCGCCCCAGTCGATCTTCGTGCCGGCCCCGCGCGGCACCACGGTCAGGTCGTGCGCCGCGGCGAGGCGGAGCACCTCGGCCGCGGCGTGCGGGCCGCCCGGCACGGCCACCCAGCGGGCCGTCCGGCCGGCCACCTCGTCGGCCGGCCCGGCGAAGCGGGCGAACGGCCGGCCGCAGATCTCCGCCAGCTTCCGGGTTATCTCGAGGGCTCCGGGTCGATCGGTGGAACTCGCTGCAGCCGCCATGGCGGTCATCGTACACATGTTCGAAAGACCTGTCGGCGCGTCGCGGGATTCCGGCGGCGCGCAACCGCGGCGGCGCCTCGCCGGCCGGTAACGTGACGCCCGTGACCACCGAGAACCCCGACAACTCCAGCGCGCCGCGTCACGGCCGGGAGCCGTCGCCCGTCCCCGTCGCCAAGCGCGTTCCGGCCGACCGGACCCACCACGGCGACACCGTCGTCGACGAGTACGCCTGGCTCGCCGCCAAGGACGACCCGGACACGATCGCCTACCTGACCGCGGAGAACGCGTACACCCAGGCGCGCACCGCGCACCTGGAGGGGCTGCGCGCGGACCTGTTCGAGGAGACCCGCCGGCGCACCCAGGAGACCGACCTGTCGGTGCCGACCCGCAAGGACGGCTACTGGTACTACACCCGCACGGTCGAGGGCCAGCAGTACGGCGTGCAGTGCCGCCGGGCCGTCCGCGACGGCGAGACCACCCCGCCGGTCAGCGCGGACGGCGCGCCGCTCGACGGCGAGGAGGTGCTGCTCGACGGCAACCAGCTCGCCGAGGGGCACGACTTCTTCTCCCTCGGCGCGTTCGACGTCAGCCCGGACGGCCGGTGGCTGGCCTACTCCACCGACTTCTCCGGCGACGAGCGGTTCACGCTGCGGATCAAGGACCTGTCGACCGGTGAGGTCCTGCCCGACGAGATCCCGGACACCTTCTACGGCACGGCCTGGTCCAGCGACGCCTCGACGCTGTTCTACGTCACGGTCGACGACGCCTGGCGGCCGAACCGGGTCTGGCGGCACGCCGTGGGCACCCAGTCGGGTGCGGACGTGGTGGTGCACCAGGAGGACGACGAGCGGTTCTGGGTGGGCGTCGAGCTGACCCGCTCCGAGCGGTTCGTGGTCATCGACATCCACAGCAAGATCACCAGCGAGGTGCGGGTGATCCCGGCCGCCAACCCCACCGGCGAGCCGGCGATCATCGCGCCGCGCCGGCAGGGCGTCGAGTACGCGGTGGAGCACCACGGGCACCGCTTCCTCATCCTGCACAACGACGGCGCGGAGGACTTCGCGCTGGCGTACACCTCGGCGGACGCGCCGGGCGACTGGACGCCGCTGATCCCGCACACCCCCGGCACCCGGCTGGAGTCCGTCGACGCGTTCGAGAACCACCTCGTCGTGTCGCTGCGCAGCAACGGGCTGACCGGCCTGCGGGTGCTGCCGGTCGGCGGCGGGGACAGCTTCGACATCGACTTCCCCGAGCCGCTCTACAGCGTCGGGCTCGACGCCAACCCGGAGTACCGCACCAACGAGGTGCGGCTGCGCTACACCTCGCTGGTCACGCCGGACTCGGTCTACGACTACGACCTGGTCACCCGTCAGATGGTGCTGCGCCGGCGGAAGCCGGTCCGGCCCGGCCCGGACGGGCGGGAGTACGACCCGGCCGACTACGAGCAGCACCGGGACTGGGCGCTCGCCGACGACGGCACCCGGGTGCCGATCTCGCTGGTCTGCCGCACGGGCACCCCGCGCGACGGCTCCGCCCCCGCCGTCATCTACGGCTACGGGTCGTACGAGGCGAGCATGGACCCCTGGTTCTCCATCGCCCGACTCAGCCTGCTCGACCGGGGCGTGATCTTCGCGGTCGCGCACATCCGGGGCGGCGGCGAGCTGGGCCGGCGCTGGTACGACGAGGGCAAGCTGCTGGCCAAGAAGAACACCTTCACCGACTTCGTGGCCTGCGCCCGGCACCTGGTCAAGGCGGGCTGGACGGCGAGCGACCGGCTGGTCGCCCGGGGCGCCTCGGCCGGCGGCCTGCTGATGGGCGCGGTGGCCAACCTGGCCCCGGACGCGTTCGCCGGGATCGTCGCGCAGGTGCCGTTCGTGGACGCGCTCACCTCGATCCTCGACCCGTCGCTGCCGCTCACGGTCACCGAGTGGGAGGAGTGGGGCAACCCGCTCGACGACCCCGAGGTCTACGCGTACATGAAGTCGTACACGCCGTACGAGAACGTGACCGCGGTGGACTACCCGGCGATCCTCGCGGTGACCAGCCTCAACGACACCCGGGTGCTCTACCACGAGCCGGCCAAGTGGATCGCCCGGCTGCGGGCGGTCGCCCCGCGGGGCGACTACCTGCTCAAGACCGAGATGGGCGCGGGCCACGGCGGCCCCAGCGGCCGGTACGACGCCTGGCGCGAGGAGGCGTTCATCAACGCCTGGATCCTGGACCGGCTGGGCCGCGCCTGACCCGTCGGCGGAGGGGCCACGCCGGCCCCTCCGCACCGGCGGGACGCCGCGCCGCGGCCCCGGACGGCCTCAGGCCAGCACCGAGGCCAGCACGTGCGGGTCGGCGTTGCCGCCGGTCACCACGGCGACGGTACGCCCCGCCGGCAGCTCGTCCCGGTGGAACAGCCGGGCGGCCAGCGCGACCGCGCCGCTCGGCTCGGCCACCAGCCGGGCCTCGCCGAGCAGCCGCCCCATCGCCGCGACGATCTCGTCCTCGGTCACCGTGACGATGCCGTCGAGCCGGTCCCGCAGGTGGGCCAGGGTCAGCTCGGACAGGTTGGTCCGCAGCCCGTCCGCGCAGGTCCGGTAGGTGCGTTCCACCTCCCAGACGACCACCTTCCCGGCGGCGAGGGAGTCCCGGGCGTCGGCGGCGAGCAGCGGCTCGACCCCGACCACGGCGGCGGACGGGCGCAGCGCCTTGACGGCGGTGGCCACCCCGGAGGAGAGCCCGCCGCCGCCCACCGGCACCAGCACGACGTCCACGTCGGGCAGGTCGGCGACGATCTCCAGCCCGACGGTGCCCTGCCCGGCGATGATCCACGGGTGGTCGAACGGCGGCACGAGCACCGCCCCGGTGTCCACCACGACCTGCTCCGCCTCGGCGAGCCGGCGGGCCGGCGGGACGAGCCGCACGTCCGCGCCGAGCTCGCGCATCCGCGCCACCTTGACCTGCGGCGCGCCCTCCGGCACGACCACGGTGCAGGGCACGCCGAACGCCCTCGCCGCGTAGGCCAGGGCCTGGCCGTGGTTGCCCGAGGAGTGGGTCACCACGCCCCGGGCCCGGGCGGCCGGGTCCAGCCGGGCCACCGCGTGGGTCGCCCCGCGCAGCTTGAACGACCCCACCGGTTGCAGGTTCTCCGGCTTGAGCCACAGCTCGTCGTCCCAGAGCGTCGGCAGCAGCGGGGTACGCACCACGGCGCCCGCGACGTCCTCGGCGGCGGCCCTTACGTCGGCGATCGAGACCAGCTCCATCGCCCCATCCTGCCGCGCCCCGGGACCGGCCGCCGCCCCGCGCCCGGCGCCTAGACTGCCGGGGTGAGCGAGGACGAGGAGCGGGCGGAGGGCGGACCGGGGCCGGCCCGGCGCGCGCCCGTCTGGCTGATCCTCGGGGTGGTCGCCTCCGCCCTGGTGGTCTGCTGCTGCTCGGCGCTGATCGGCCTGGCCGTCTCCTGGTCCACCGGCCTCCTCGGCCCGCGCTGACCGCGCAGCCAGGGCCGGACCAGCGCCGGCTCGGGCGCCGGGGCCGCCGGATCAGCGGGCCGGGACCCCGTCGACCAGCGCCGCCGCCTCGCCGGTGCGGACCATCCGCTGCCAGCGGAGGCGGTTGCCGACCACCGCCGTCACCACGGACTGCACCACCACCAGGTACATGACCTGGCGGTAGACGAGCTGCTGGAGCGGCAGCGTCCAGAGCGGGCCGAAGCGTTCCCGGTCCAGGCGCAGCGCGTACGCGGCGGTGCCGGCCTGGAGCAGGAGCAGGCCCAGCCAGGCCAGCGCCAGCTGGGACCAGGGCAGGAAGAGCAGCCCGTAGAGGGCGAAGACGTCGACGGCGGGCGCGGCCAGCGGCAGCACGATCTGGAACACGGCCAGGTAGGGCAGGCCGCGCCGGCCCAGCTTCCCGCCGGCCCCCGGCTCGCGCAGCGCGTGCCGGTGCTTCCACATCGCCTGCATGGTCCCGTAGCACCAGCGGTAGCGCTGCCGCCAGAGCTGGCGCAGCGACGAGGGCGCCTCGGTCCAGGCGATGGCGCCCTCCTCGTACACGACCCGCCAGCCGGCCCGGAGCACCTTCATGGTCAGGTCGGTGTCCTCGGCCAGGGTGTCGGCGGGCACCCCGCCGATCGCGAACAGCACCTCGCGGCGGAACGCGCCGATCGCCCCGGGGATGGTCGGCATGCACTCCAGCACGTCGTACATCCGGCGGTCCAGGTTGAAGCCGATCACGTACTCCAGGTGCTGCCAGCGGCCGAGCAGCCGGCGCCGGTTGGCCACCTTGGTGTTGCCGCTGATCGCCCCCACGGTCGGGTCGGCGAAGCCCTGGACCAGCCGGTACACGGTGTCCGGCTGGAAGACCGTGTCCCCGTCGACCAGCACCAGCAGGTCGGCGCGGGCGGCCCGGATCCCGGTGTTCAGCGCGGCCGGCTTGCCGGCGTTGGCCTGCCGGATGACGCGTACTCCCCGCAGCCCCATCCGTTCGACGATGTCGGCCGTGCCGTCGGCGGAGCCGTCGTCCACCACGATCACCTCCAGCGCCGGGTACGCGCTGGCGACCAGGGACCGCACGGTGGCGGCGATGTTGGCGGCCTCGTTGTACGCCGGCACGATCACCGACACCGGCGCCGTCACCTCGGGCAGCCGGCGCCGCGGGCGGCGTACGCGGCGGACGTGCCGCTGGGCGCAGACCACCTGCACCGCGAGACGGACCACGCCGAGCACCAGGGCCACCCCGAGCAGCAGGTTCATCGCCGAGGTCAGCCAGTCGGCGCCGGTCTGCGCCCAGCGCAGCGCGGTGCCGCTCAGCCGGGCGCCGGCGGTGGCCGGAAGCATCGAGTCGGGCGCGCCGATCCCGGCGGACACGGTGGTGAACCGGTAGCCCTGCGACCCCAGCCGGGTCAGCAGCTGGTCCACGGCGGCCACGGTCTGACCGCGGTCCCCGCCGCCGTCGTGCATCAGCACCACCGCGCCGGCGCCGCCCTGCGGGGTGGCCGCCTTGACGATGGCCGGCACGCCGGGACGCTGCCAGTCCCTGGCGTCCCGGTCGGCGAGCACCGCCACGTGACCGCTGCCGGCGGCGTTCCGCAGCGCCCGGTACTGGGCGTCGGTCATGGCGGCCGCGGTCGACGAGAAGGGCGGCCGGAACAGCGTCACCTCGCGGCCGGTCACGCCGGCGATCGCGTTGCGGGTCCAGGAGAGCTCGGCCCCGGCGCGCCAGCCCGGCGCGGTGGTCAGGTCGACGTGGGTGAAGGTGTGCGAGCCGATCTCGTGCCCCTCGGCGAGGATCCGCCGGACCAGGTCGGGGTGCTCGTCCACCCGCGCGCCGACCACGAAGAACGTGGCGTGGGCGTGGTGCCGGCGCAGCACGTCGAGGATCTGCGGCGTCCAGCGCGGGTCGGGGCCGTCGTCGAAGGTGAGCGCCAGGGTGCGCGCCGACAGCCGCCGGCTGACCGGCGTGGGGCCGTCCAGCCGCAGCACCGGCCCGCCGGCGGTGGCCGCGCGCGGCGCGGGCGAGGTGGGCGCCTCGTCCGGGCCGGAGCCGCCGCCGACGGCGCTGACGAGGCCGTGGAAGCTCAACGCGCCGAGGAGGGCGACGAGGCCCAGCAGGAGCAGCACCCAGTGCGCCCGGGGGTCGGGGCGGGCGATGTGTCTCGCCATGGTCAGGGCTTGCCCGGTGTCCTGCTCGGCCGGGCGGTGTTGCGCCGCTCGTCGCCCTGCCCGGGCACGGTGCTGGTCGGGCGGGGCGACGCCGAGGTGGTGGCCCGGGTGGGTGCGGTCGTGCGGACGGCGGTCGGCGTGGGCGCCGCCGGGCTGGTGCTGGTCGCCGACGGGGGCCGGGGGCTGGGGGTGGTCCCCGCCTCGTCCCGGGACGGGGCGTCGACCCCGGCCTCGATCGGCGGCACCTTCGTGTCCGACCAGCCGGGCAGCGGCACCGTGGAGTCGAAGAACAGCCCGGCCAGGATCAGGCCGAGGCTGGTGAGCAGGCCGAGGCCCATCGCGGTGCCGGCGATCACGGTCAGCCGGCGACGCCGGCCGGTCCGGTCGACGAACACCGGCGGCGCGCCGCCTGGCTGGTTCTGCATGGTGCTGGTCTCCCGCTGTCACGCTCGCGCCGGCTCGGGAGGCCGGACCCCGGGCCTCCCGAGGCGAACAGCGCCCGTGACGCCGAACGCGTTACGTCAGGTCGTGCGCAACTCCTCCACGGTCGTGCTGGCGCGCAGGAAGAGCAGGCCGACGCCGACGGTCAGCAGCACCGCGGCCAGCCCGGCGGCCGCGAACCAGGCGAGCTGCTCCCACGGTACGTGCGGCGGGACGGTCACCTCGGGCACCCACTCGGTGCGGGTGTAGCGGGCGCGCGTCGCCGGGTCCCCGCAGAGGCGCTCACCCGCGTCGCAGACCTCCTGCGGGTAGCCGCCGCCGGCCGGCGCGGGGAACACCCCCCGGACGAGCAGGTAGCCGACGGCCAGCGCGAGGCCGATCGCGGGCACGGCCGGGGCGAGCGACTGCCAGAGCAGCGAGCGGCCGATGGTGGCGCGCGGCACCCCGGTCGCGACCAGTGCCGCGTACGCCCGCCGCCGGGTCACGATCCCCTCGACGACCGCCACCAGCAGTCCACCTCCCGCGATGGCCACCGACACGGCGACCGCCAGGTCGACCAGGTCCATCGCCCCCAGGTAGAAGGAGTCCGAGCCGGCCATCCCGGCCCCGGTGCGGTGGTTCAGCTCGATGGTGGCCAGGAAGTCGGCGCGGATGCCGGCGGCGCCCGCGCCGAAGATCAGCGCGGCAAGCAGGGCGGCGAAGGTGCGGCTGCCGGCCCACGGGTCGGTGGTCAGCCGGCGCGCGGCGAGCAGCGCGGCCGGGCGGCGGCCGTACCGGTGCAGCAGGCGGCCGGCGGCGTGGGAGAGCCAGCCGGTGCCGGCGATCACGCCGACCATGGCGGCCAGGGCGCCGAGGATCAGCAGCGTCGGCAGCAGCCAGGGCGGCGGTTCGGCGTGCCGCCGCTCGTACCAGAGGCCCACCGGGCGGAACGCGGCGAACAGGGCCAGCCCGACAAGGATCAGCAGGCCGGGCCACGGCCAGGGCGCCCGCGTGCGGGCCCGGCGGACCATGCCGAACGGGGTGGTGGTGACCCGGCGCAGCAGCACCGCGGTGACCACGGCGGCGAGCAGCGGCAGGCCGAGCGCCACGGCCAGCACGGCCGGCGGGGCGGGGTGCACGTCGGTGGGCAGCGGCAACCGCCCGTCGGGGCCGGGACGGTGCAGCAGCCGGCGGCCGGCCAGGAAGACGGCGAGGCCGCCGACGGTGCCGAGCAGGCTGGCCAGGCCGGTCTCCGCGGCCGCGATCCGGGTCACCTGGTGCGGGGTCGCCCCCGCCAGGCGGAGCGCGGCCAGCCGGCGGTCCCGGGCGGGCGCGCCGAGCCGGGCGCACTGCCCGGCCAGCCCGAGCACCGGCACGACGAGCAGCACCAGGGCGAACGCGAGGCCGCCGCGCAGGCCGGGCTCGCGCAGCAGTCCGTTGGTGTACTGGAGGGACCAGCGGACGGAGTTGCCGTCGGTGGCCGGCGGGGTGGGAATCGCCAGCACGGTCAGCGCGGCCAGCCCGGCCAGCGTGGCCAGGGCGGCGCTCAGCGCGGTCAGCGCGACCCGGGCGGTGTCGGCCCGGGTGCCGGCCCGGGCGAGCCGGAACAGGGTGCCCGGCGTCACCGGTGGCCGCCGGGCAGCGGCGCGTCGAGACCGAGCCCCGACCGGTCGACCGTCCCGTCGCGCAGGGTCACCTCGCGGTCGGCGTACGCGGCGATCCGCGGCTCGTGGGTGACCAGCACGACGGTGGTGCGCTGCTCCCGGGCCAGCCGGACGAGCTGGGTGAGCACCTGCTCGCCGGTGAGCGTGTCCAGGGCGCCCGTCGGCTCGTCGGCGAAGAGCACCCGCGGCTCGGTGACCAGGGCCCGGGCCAGGGCGCAGCGCTGCTGCTGCCCGCCGGACATCTCGCCGGGCGGGGCGTCGGCGACCTCGGCCACGCCGAGCCGTTCCAGCCAGGTGAGCGCCGCCGTCCGCGCCTCCCGCCGCCCCGTGCCGGCGAGAAGCAGCGGAAGGGCGACGTTCTCCGCCGCGGTCAGCTCGGCGACGAGCTGGCCGAACTGGAAGAGCACCCCGAACTCGGTGCGCCGCAGCCGGGACCGGGCCGACTCCGACCACTCGTCGATCCGCTCCCCGCGCCAGGTGACCTGCCCGGCGTCCGGGCGCAGGATGCCGGCGAGGCAGTGCAGCAGGGTGGACTTGCCGCAGCCGCTCGGGCCGGTGACGGCGAGGATCTCGCCCTCGGCCACGTCGAGCGTCACGCCGCGCAGGGCGGGCGTCCTCCCGTACGCCCGGACCACGCCGCGCGCCTGAAGAAAGCTCACGAGTGCACCTCCCGGTGCCAGTCGGCGACCCGCTCCAGGGTGGTGTGCAGCCACCGCAGGTCGGCGTCGAGATGGGCGATGGCGAAGTCGGCCGCGATCACGTCGTCGAGGCCGGCCGCGGGGGCGGTCTTCACCGCGGTCAGCTCGCGCAGCCGCTCGGTGTGCGCCCGGCGCTGGGCGATCAGGTAGCCGCGGGCCCGCTCCACGTCGGCGACCATGAGCGCGACCACCACCTTGGCGAAGAGGGTGCTCGCCACGTAGGGCATCGGGGGCTCGACGGTGGCCAGCCACCGGTCGAGCGCGGCCCGCCCCTCGCCGGTGAGCGCGTAGGAGGTGCGGTCCGGGCCGCCCTCGCGGGCCTGACCGGCCGGGACGACGAGGCCGTCCCGCTCGAGCCGGGCCAGGGTGGCGTAGACCTGGCCGAAGGCGAGCGGCCGGGCCCGGGGCAGCCGCTCGTCGTGGGCGCGCTTCAGCTCGTAGCCGTGCCGGGGGCCGCGCGCGAGCAGCCCGAGCAATACGTGCTGAGTGGACACGGCATCACTATTCATTGAGTGAATAGTGGTGTCAAGAGCGGCCCGTGCGGGCGGGTCGCCGCACGGGCCGGTCGGGTCAGGGCGTCCAGGCGGGGTCGCGGCCGGTCCGGCCGAGCAGGGCGTCCAGCGTGGTCGGCTCGGCGCTGGTCGGGACGGGCTCACCGAAGGCGCCCATCTTCTGCCCGGTGTCGCCCATCCGGTCCATGAAGCCGTGCCCCTCGGCCAGCACCGACGGGTCGACCTCCAGCCGCTGCCCGGTCGCCCGGGCCAGGTCCCAGCCGTGCACGGCGAGGTCGATCAGCGCCATCTGGCCGACGGTCTCCTGGGGCAGCCCCATGCCGGCCGAGACCCCCTCCAGCGCCGCCGGGTCCGACCACGCCTGCGCCAGGCGGTCGGCCTCGGTGGCGAACCGGTCCCGCCAGCCCTCGGTCAGGTGGTCGGTCTTGGCCGACCAGTCGACCTCCCGCCGGCGGGCCAGGTCCTGGAAGTTGACCACCACGTCGAAGAGGTGGTTGAGCAGGTCACGCACCGTGTAGTCGGGGCACGGGGTGGGCAGGCCGAGCTGGTCGTCGGAGATGCCCTGGACCACCGCCGCCGTACGGGGCGCGGCGACGGCCAGCAGCTCACTAGTCTTCGTGGTCATAGGGACCAGCGTATGAGGGCGGTCTTGAAGAAATGCGACACGAACCGCGGCGGGACAGCAGGGGGATCCTCGACCCCGGCCGGATGCTGCGACGGGTCCACTTCCGGCGCCGGCTGCCCGCCCCGGCGCTGCGCCCCTGGGTCGAGCACTACTGGCTGATCGACTGGGCGCTGACCGAACCGTTCGTCCAGCGGATCGTCCCGCACCCGGCGGTCAACGTGGTGTTCCAGGCCCAGGAGGGCGAGGCCGAGCACGGCGAGATCGCCGGTGTGGACACCGGCCTGTTCACGATCACCCTGCTCGGCACCGGCCGGGTCACCGGCGTGCAGTTCCGCCCGGGCGGCTTCCGGCCCTTCTGGCACCGCCCGGTCGCCGAGCTGACCGGCCGGCGCCTCCCGCTGCCCGCCGGGCCACCACCGGCCGGCGCCGCCCCGACCGGACCGTTCGCGTCCGGGCCGGTCTGCCCGGGCACCGACGAGCAGCGGTGCCGCCGGCTCGACGACCTGCTCACCGCCTGGGAGCCGGCGCCGGACCCGCTCGCCGCCGAGGCCACCGGCCTGGTCGAGGAGATCCGGGCCGACCGGTCCGTCCTGCGCGTCGACGACTTCGCCCGGCGGCACGGCGTCTCCACGCGGCGGCTGCAGCGGCTCTTCCTGGACCACGTCGGCGTCGGTCCGAAGTGGGTGATCCGCCGCTACCGGCTCCAGGAGGCGATCGAGCAGGCCGCCGCCGGGCCGCTCGACTGGTCCCGCGTCGCCGCCGATCTGGGGTACGCCGACCAGGCCCACCTGGTCCGCGAGTTCACCGCGGTGGCGGGAGTGTCGCCGGCCGCGTACGCCCGCTCGCTGGCGGCCTCGCGCGGCGGGTGACCCCGGGCTCAGCGGCGGCGGACGGCGACCACCGCGACGTCGTCGTGGATCTCCGGCGGCGCCAGCTCGACCAGCAGCCGCTGGCAGAACTGGTCGAGGTCGTCGTCGACCCGGGTGGCGACCGCGCCGAGCGCCGCCATGCCCTCGTCGATGGTGGCGTCCCGCCGCTCGATCAGCCCGTCGGTGTAGAGAACCAGCGTGGCCCCGGCCGGCAGCACGAACTCCAGGTCCGGCGGGCGGGGCGCGCGTACGCCGAGCAGCGGGGCGGAGTGCTGCACGAACTCGATCCGCCCGTCGTTGCTGATCAGGGGCGGCAGGTGCCCGGCGCTGGCCAGCCGGATCAGCCCGCTGCCCGGGTCGAGCATCAGCAGGCAGATGGTGGCCAGCTCGGTCGGCAGCAGGGTACGCATCAGCTCGTTGACCCGGTCCAGGATCACCCCCGGCGGATGCCCCTCGACCGCGTACGCGCGCACCGCGTGCCGCAGCTCGGCCATGACGGTGGCGGCGTGCAGGGAGTGCCCGGCCACGTCGCCGATCGCCATCAGCAGGTGGCCGTCGAGCATCACGAGCTCGTAGAAGTCCCCGCCCACCTCGGTCTGGGCGCTCGCCGGCTCGTAGCGGACGGCCAGGTCGAGGCCGGCGACCTCGGGCAGCCGGCGGGGCAGCAGGCTGCGCTGGAGGGTCACCGCGATGCGGTGCTCCTGGTCGAAGGAGCGCTGGGCCTCGACCGCCGAGGCGACGGCCTGGGCGAGCTGCACCAGCACCGGGGTCCGTACGGTCTGGGTGGCGGTCGGCACTACCACGTAGAGCGGGGCCCGGTCCTCCCGGAGCCGGGCGGCGGCCACCGTCACCGTGTCATCGGCGGGCCAGGCGGTCAGGTCCCACGCGCCGGGTTCGTCGACCCGGACCCGGGTGCCGATCGGCAGCCCGGTGTCGTCCACCGTCCACGGCATGATCACCGGCGCCGCCTCCGGTCCGGCGACCACCCCGGCCAGGCAGTCCCCGTCGGACGTCTCCGCGACCACGGCCGCCGGGCTCTTGAAGATCCGCGCCGCACCGGCCGCCGCCGCGTGCAGCAGCCGGACGAAGTTCGGCGCCGCGTGCATCTCCACGGTGGCGTCGGCCAGCGCGGCCAGCCGCTCGGCGAGCAGTTCGGCCCGCTGCCGGGCCTGGTAGTAGCGGAGCACCGCGTGCGCGGTGGCGACCAGTTCCTCCGGCTCGATCGGCTCGGCCAGGTACGCGTCCGCGCCCCGGGTCAGCCCCTGCGCCCGGTCCACCACGTCGACCGCGTGCGCGGAGACGTGGATGACCGGGGTCGACGGGCGGGCCTCCTTGATCAGCTCGCAGACCTCGAAGCCGCTCATGTCGGGCAGCCGGACGTCGAGCACCACCAGGTCGACCGGGTCCTTGCGCACCCGGTCCAGCGCCTCGGCGCCGTTCTCCGCCTCGATGGTCGAGAAGCCGGCCCGGGTCAGCCAGCTCACCAGCAGGTACCGCTTGGGACTGCTGTCGTCGACCACCAGTACGGTCGCCGCCCCGCCCTCCACCGTCAGGCTCCGCCCACGGGAAGGACCACGGTGAAGGTGCTGCCCCGACCGGGTTCGCTGGTCAGCTCCAGCGTCCCGCCGAGCAGCGTGACCAGCCGGCGGGCGTACGGCAGGCCGAGGCCGGTGCCGCCGACCCGGGTCGTGCCGGGCACCTGGTAGAACTCCTCGAAGATCCGCTCGTGCAGTTCCGGCGGGATGCCCACGCCGGTGTCGGTGACCGACAGCGACCAGAGGTCGCCCCGGCGCTCCGCCCGCAGCCGCACCTGACCCCGCTCGGTGAACTTGAGGCCGTTGTGCAGCAGGTTGCGCAGCACCTGGGCGAGCAGCACCTCGTCCGAGCGGACCGTCGCCGGGGCCGGCGGCTCCTCCACCACCAGTTCGACCTCCGGCCGGGTCGCCAGCGCCCGCAGCGTGCCGCGGAGCTGCCCGAAGATCCCGCGCAGGTCCACCTCGGCCCAGTTCGGCTCCAGCCGGCCCGACTCGGCCTTGGCCAGGTCGAGCAGCTCGTTGACCAGGCCGAGCAGATCGGCAGCGGACGACCGGATCAGCCCCACCTGCCGGGCCTGCTCGGCGGTGAGCGGGTCGGAGGCGGAGTCGGCGAGCAGGCGGGACAGCCCGATGATCGCGGTGACCGGGGCGCGCAGCTCGTGGCTCACGTTGGCCAGGAACCGGCTCTTCGACTCACTCGCGGCGCGGAGCTGGGCGGACTTCTCGTCCAGCTCGGCGTAGAGCGCCACCACGCCGCGGTTGGTCTCCTCCAGCTCCTCGGTGAGCTGGTTGTAGAGCGCCATCACGCCCTGGTTGGTCTCCTGGAGCTCGGAGTTGAGCACCTCCAGCTCGTCGCGCTGGCTGCGCACCTCGTCGAGGGCCGAGATGAGCTGCGCGTTCTGCGCGGCCAACTCGTCCAGCGCGGTGCCCGGAGCGCTGCTGGTCAGCTCGTTGCGGAGCTGGGCGAGGCGCTCCGGCGTGAGCGGCTGCGCCTGGGCCGGGACTCGTCGGGACATCCTCACGACCGTATCGCCCCCGTCGGTCACCACGCCCAGCATGTCCACCAGACGCGCCACCGCACCGGACTGCGGCTGGTAGCGGCCGTCGGGCAGCGGGCGGACCGGGGCCAGGTCGACCCGGAGCACCGACTGGCCGGCGAGCACGTCCCGGTCCAGCACGAAGGTGACGTCCGCGCCGTCGACGGTGCGCAGCAGGTCCCGGGCCACCTCACTGAGCGCGGTCGCCAGGCGTACCTGGTCCTGGTGCTCCAGCCCCACCGCGGCGGCCACCTCCCGGCCGCGCTGCCGGACCAGGAAGATGTCCTGCTCCACCCGGAGCGCCATCTGCAGCAGCGGGTCCGGGACGGCCGGGCGGGTCATGACTCGGCCCGAGCGACCAGGACGCAGGCGTCGTCGCGGCGGATCCCTGCGTCGCGGAGCAGGGTGGCGGCGGTCAGCAGCGGTGCGTGGCCGGTCAGGCCGGGGTAGTCGGCCAGGTCCCAGCGGTCCACCACACCGTCGCTGTGCATCACCAGGGTCGCGCCGGACGGGAACGGGTAGTCGTACTCCCGCACCGAGGGGCGCTGGTGTCCGGCGATGCCGGGCAGCGAGACGAGACCCCGCCGCCGCTCGCCCGCCACCACGATCATGGCTGCGATGTTGCCCAGCCCGGCGTACCGGAGCAAGCCCGACACGAGGTCCGGTTCGGCCACCGCCAACGCGGCGCCACGGGTGTGCGACATGGCCCGGTGCAGGTGCTGCACCACGGTGCCCGGCGGCCCGGCCGGCGCGGCCCGGAACGCGGCCAGCGCGGCCCCGGTGGCGGCGGCGGCCAGCGGACCGTGTCCCAGGCCGTCGCAGACCAGCACCTGCCGCCGGCCGTCGACCACCCGCACCGCGTACCCGTCGCCGCTGACCTGCTCGCCGGTGATCGGCCGGGCCAGCGCGCCGGCCCAGTCCGGCTCGGGGACCGGACCGTCCCAGAGCTGGACGGCGAGCACCGTGCCCCGGCCGGGCAGGGAGTAGCCGTCGAATCGGCTCGCCTGCCGGACGATCGCGCCGAGGCCGATGCCGAGGGTGCCGGTGGTGGAGTGCCCGTCCGCCGAGGAGAGCGCGAGGTCGGCCATGCCGGGGCCGGAGTCGATCGTCACCAGCTCCACGCCGGCCCGCCCGCCCCGGCGTACCGGCCGGAGCAGCAGGGTGCCCTCCCGGGCGTGCTTGACCAGATTGCTGGTGATCTCTGCAGCGACGATGGCCAGGTCGGCGACCCGCTGCTCGCCGAGTTCCAGCTGCCGGCCGAGCCGCTCGGCGGCCCGCCGCACGCCGCTCGCCGTGGCGCCGCTCTCCACCCGGAACCAGAGACCGTGGTCGGTGACCACGTCGGCGTTCATCGGGACCACTTGGTGACGGTGATCCGGGTGCCCTCACCCACGGCGGTCCAGATGTCGAAGTCGTCGACCAGCCGCCGGGCGCCGCTGAGCCCCAGGCCCAGCCCGCCGCCGGTGGTGAAGCCGTCGGTGAAGGCCTGGTCGAGGTCGGGGATGCCCGGCCCCCCGTCGGCGAAGACGATGCGGACCCCGCGCCGGCGGCCGTCCTCGACGGTGACCACCTCGGCGGTGCCCCCGCCGCCGTAGATCAGCGTGTTGCGGGCCAGCTCGCTGGCGGCGGTGACCAGCTTGGTCTGGTCGACCAGCGAGAGCTTGACCGCGACGGCGGTGGTACGCACCAGCTGCCGCACCCGGACCACGTCCTCGTCGCTACGGATCGCCTGGGTCGCCGGCACCCCCAGGTCGACGCCGGCGGTCATGACGTGGCCGTCGTCTCGGCGTCCTCGTCGACGTCCGCCTCGTCCCACTCGTCGCTCCGGCTCGCCGCGATCAGCTCCATGCCGCGCTCGACGTTCAGCGCGGTACGGATGCCGTTGAGCGACAGCCCCAGCTCGACCAGGGTGATGGCGACGGCGGGACGCATCCCGACCACCACCGTCTCGGCGTCCAGCACCTTGGAGATGGACGCGATGGTGGAGAGCATCCGGCCGACGAAGGAGTCGACGATGTCCAGCGCCGTGATGTCGATGATCACGCCGTGGCAGCCGGTGGCGACGATCCGCTCGGCCAGGTCCTCCTGGAGCTGGATCGCCGTCTGGTCGGACATGTCGACCTGGATGGAGACCAGCAGGATGTCGCCGATCTTGAGGATCGGCACCCGCTCCATCAGGACTCCCGGCGGGCGCGGCGGGAGGTCGTCTCGACGCCGGTCAGGCGCAGCACGTGGCGCAGCGCGTCGGCCAGGCTCGCCTTGGTGGCGATGTCGCCGAACTCGATGCCGAGGGCGACGATCGTCTGCGCGATCTGCGGCCGGATGCCGGAGATGATGCAGTCGGCGCCCATCAGCCGGGCGGCCACCACGGTCTTGAGGATGTGCTGGGCGACCTGGGTGTCCACCGCCGGCACGCCGGTGATGTCGATGATCGCGTACGGCGAGCCGGTGTCGACCAGGGTCTGGAGCAGCCGCTCCATCACCACCTGGGCACGGGCCGAGTCGAGGGTGCCGACCAGCGGGACGGCGACCACGCCCTCCCACAGCTTCACCACCGGCGTGGAGAGCTCCAGCAGCTGCTCCGCCTGGTCGGCGATCAGGCCCTCGCGGGTGCGTACGAAGCTCTCGAAGGTGAACAGCCCCATCTGGTCGATCAGGGCGGAATAGGCGACGAAGTCGCGGAGGGTGCCCGCGTCCCGGCCCTCCTCCATCAGCTCCAGCAGCGCGTCCTTCAGCGCGAACACGCTGATCGCGGTCTCGGTGGCGCTGAAGCCCTGCCGGGCCCGGCTGGTGGAAAGCTCGGCCAGCACGGCCCGCAGCTCGCCGCCGTGCTGGTCGGCCAGGTCGGCGAGACCCTGCCGCGCGGCGTCGACCATGCTGCGGTGCAGCTCCCGCGCCTGCCGGGACAGTTCCGCCTGGCTGAGCCGGCCGCGCAGCGAACCGGCCACGATCTCCGTCCAGCGCTCGGTCAGCCGGTCGGCGTGCTCGGTCAGCAGGCCGGCGAGCCGTCCGCTCTGTTCGGCGCTCAACGCCATTGTGACCTCCCTGAACTCTGGACGGGCGGACTCTATCACCGGAGCTTGCGGCGCTAGTTGCCGCAGAGCAAAGGAATGATCGACGGCACCCTTCTCGGCTCCCGTTCTGCGCGCTGCCGGCATCGTGGGATACCGTTCCACCGAACACAGGAGGTCGACGAATGTCCCTGACGGTGCACACGGAACAACGCGGCGACGTGGTCGTCGTGTCGGTCGCGGGCGAACTGGACATGGCGACGGCACCGCAGCTCCAGGACCAGATCACGGACCTGCTGGACAAGGGGCGCAACCGTCTCGTGTTCGACCTGGCCGAGGTGTCGTTCTGCGACTCCACCGGGCTGTCGGTGTTCGTACGCGCCAAGAACAGCTGCGACGAGGCCGGTGGCGTGGTCCGGCTGGCCGCCCCGCAGCGTGGCGTGCTCCGCATCCTCGAGGTCAGCGGCCTGGTCGAGGTGCTGCACACCTACCCGACGGTGGAGCAGGCCGTGGCGGGCGACCCCACACCGGCCTCCTCCTGACCGTTCCCCCTCAGCGCTCGTCCTCGATGTGCCGGGGACGGGCGATCACCATGCCCGCCGTCGTCTGCACGACGAGCGCCACCAGCAGGAAGCCGATCGGCGCGGTCCAGCCCCCGGTCGCCTCGTAGAGGATGCCGACCAGCAGCGGGCCGAGCGCGGCGATCACATAGCCGGTGCTCTGCGCGAAGGCGGAGAGCGCCACCGTCCCCTCGGCGGTCCGGGCGCGGAGCCCGATCGTGGTCAGGATCAGCGGGAACGCGCCCTGGCCGAGGGCCAGCAGCAGCACCCAGAGCGGCGCGAGGCCGTGCGGCGCGAGCGCCAGGCCGACGTACGCGGCCGTGGAGAAGGCGGTCAGCGACAGCACCAGCGGGCGCAGCGTGGGCAGCCGGCCGGCCAGGGTTGGCATCATGAGCGCCACCGGCACACCGAGCGCGGTCACCCCGGCGAGCAGCAGGCCGGCCGCCTCGGGCGCGTAGCCGGCGTCCCGGAAGAGCTGGGCCAGCCAGCCCATGATCGCGTACCCGCTGAGCGACTGCGCCCCGAAGTAGACCGCCATGGCCCAGCCGAGCCGGGTGCGGGCCGGGCGTACCCGCGCCGCTGCGGCCGCGGCCACCGCGGGGGCCGGCGTCCGGCGCGCGGCCCGGGCCCGCAGCGCCAGCGGCACCCACGGGAGTACGGCCAGCGCGGCCAGCCCGGCCCAGACGCCGAGCCCGGCGCGCCAGGAGCCGAAGGCGTGGGCCACCGGCACCGCCGAGGCGGCGGCCACCGTCGTGCCCACGGTCAGCGCCATCGTGTACGCCCCGGTGACCAGCCCGGTGCGGTGCGGGAAGTGCTGCTTGACCAGCATCGGCAGCAGGATGTTCGCGACCGCGATGCCGGCCAGCGCGAGCGCGCTGGTGAGCACGAAGACCGCCGCCGAGTCGGTGACCACGCGGAGCACCTGCCCGACGGTCAGCGCCAGCATGGCCACCACCAGCACCCGGGCGGCTGCCCAGCGGCGGACCAGCCACGGGGTGAGCGCGCCGAGCCCGGCGAAGGCGATGGTGGGCAGCGTGGTGACCAGGCCGGCCATCGCGCCGGAGAGGCCCAGCCCGTCGCGGATCTCGTCGAGCAGGGCACCCAGGCTGGTCACCGCGGCGCGCAGGTTGAGCGCGACCAGCAGCATGCCGACCAGGACCAGCAGGCCGCCGCGGGCCGGGGTGACCCGCGGCGCGGGGGCGGCGACCGGGGCCGGCCCGGGCGGCACGTCGGTGGTGGGCGCGTCGGTGACGGGAGCCGCGGTGGACGTGGGTGGCGGGGTCATGACCTCGAACCTACAATCATGGGATGAATTTCGGCAGGAGTTGTAACCGGTGACACCCGCCGTCGATTCCGTCGCCGTGCCGCCGCGCGGCCACCGGGTGCGCCAGACCATCGAGCAGCTCCGGGCCCGGATCCTCGGCGGCGAGTGGCCGGTGGGCGCGAAGATCCCCACCGAGCCGCAACTCGTCGCCGCGCTGGGCGTGGGGCGGAACACGGTCCGGGAAGCGGTCCGCGCGCTGGTGCACGCCGGGGTGCTGGAGTGCCGGCAGGGCTCCGGGACGTACGTGGTGTCGACCGACGAGCTGGCCCCCGTGGTGGCCCGCCGGCTCACCGACGACCGGATGGCCGAGGTGATCGAGGTCCGGCGCGCCTTCGAGGTGGAGGCGGCCCGGCTCGCCGCGCTGCGGCGTACCCCCGAGGACCTGGCGGCGCTCGACGGCGCGCTCGCCACCCGGGAGGCCGCCTGGCGCTCCGGCCGGGTCGAGGAGTTCGTCGAGGCGGACGCCGCGCTGCACACCGCCGTGGTGGCCGCCGCGCACAACGCCATGCTGGCCGAGCTCTACGCCTCGGTCGGCGCCGCGCTGCGCAGCACCGTCGCCCAGGCCATGGGCGAGGCCCTGGAGCCCGAGCGGTACGTGGACCACGGCCGACTGGTCGAGGCCATCCGGGACGGCGACCCGGCGCGGGCGGCGATCGAGGCCGGTGCTTTTCTCGAACCCCCCTCCGGGGCATAGGTTGTCCCGGACGGAGATTCGGACAGCACGGGAGAGCGGATGCTCAAGGGCTTCAAAGACTTCATCATGCGCGGCAACGTCGTCGACCTGGCGGTCGGTGTCGTCATCGGCGCCGCCTTCACGGGCGTGGTCACCCAGCTCACCAAGTCGTTCCTGGACCCGCTGATCCGGGTCTTCGTGCTGCTGATCACGGGCAGCGACAAGGGCCTGGCCGGCACGGCGCCGACGTTCCGCGGCATCGCGTTCGACTGGGTGGCCTTCGTCAACGCGGTGATCACCTTCCTGCTCACCGCGGCGGCGCTCTACTTCCTGGTCGTCTTCCCGATGAACCGGCTCGCCGAGCGGCGCCGGCGCGGCGAGGAGCCGCCGCCGAAGGCCCCCAGCGAGGAGATCAAGCTGCTCACCGAGATCCGGGACGCGCTGCTCGCCGGCAACCACGCCACGCCGGCCCAGCGCGGCGCGCTGGACGACGTGCTCGGCCGCCGGCAGGAGCCGCCGGCCGTGCGCTGACGCCATAGCCGATCGGCCCCCGTGGGAATCCCGCGGGGGCCGACGTGCGTCGAACACATGTTCGATAGAGTCCGGGCATGGAGCAGCGCAGGCACTGGTGGAACGGGAAATGGGGGCGACTGGCCCGGCGGGACGTCTTCCTCCGGGTCGACGGCGACCGCTGGCACGTCGAGCAGCGCGCCGGCGGCGCCGAGGGGGTCTCCCAGTTCTACGAGTACGCCAGCGTCGAGGAGGCCGAGGAGACGGTCCGGGCGCTGCTGGAGGGGCCGGACACCTGGCGCGAGCTGTCCCCCCGCCCGCCGAGCGGCTGGGCCCCGCCCGTTTAGCGCCCGCGCGCCTCGGGAACCGCGCCTGTATGAGCCAGCAGCAGGACAGCGTCTCCCGGGTCACCACCGGCATGCGGGTGGTCGACTCCACCGGCGTCGAGGTGGGCACCGTGGATCTCGTCCAGCGCGGCGACCCCACCGCCGTGACCGTGCAGGCGCCCGCCCCGGTGGACCCGGGCAGCAGCCTGGACGAGCTGATCGAGTCGGCGGCCGCCGAGGAGCCCGACGTCCCCGCCGACCTGGCCGCCCGACTGCTGCGCGAGGGCTACCTCAAGGTCTCCACCGAACTGGCGCGCACCGGCGCGGTCTACGTGCTGGCCGACCGGATCGCCGCGGTCACCGACGACGGCGTACGCCTCACCGTCCCCGCCGCCGCCCTCCCCCCGGAGGAGTGACTCCCCGCCCACGGTGGGCGGCCGGGCGCTCCGGCGGATGGCCGAGGAGAACGTCACCGGCGTCCGCCTCCGCATCATGGAGATCGGCGTAGCGGCGGAAGGCGTCGCCTGATCAGCCCGCCCGGGCGGGGGCGGCCGGTTCCGGCTCCGGCTCGGCCACCGGCGGTGGTGTGGTGGCGCGACGGCGGCGGAACAGCAGCAGCATCAGCCAGCCGGCGACCAGCCCCCAGAACGCGCCGCCCACACCGAGCAGGCTCACCCCGGAGGCGGTGACCACGAGGGTGACGACCGCGGCCTCCCGGGCGTCCGGCTCGGCCACCGCCGCCGCGACCGCGCCGGCCAGCGCGCCGAGCAGCGCGAGCCCGGCCACCGCCTCGACGAGGACCGGCGGGGAGAGCAGCACCAGGGCGGTCGCCGCGCCGGCCCCCAGGCCGAGCAGCGCCAGGCCGATCCCGGCGGTGACCGAGGCGATCCAACGCCGCTCCGGGTCGGGGTGGGCGTCCGGGCCGGCGGCCAGCGCGGCGGTGATCGCGGCCAGGTTCACCGCGTGCCCGCCGGCGGGCGCGCCGAGCGCGGTGGCGAGCCCGGTCACCCGCAGCGCGGAGCCCAGCGGGGCGCGGTAGCCGTAGCCGGCGAGCACGGCCGTGCCCGGCACGTTCTGCGCGGCCATGGTGACCAGGAACAGCGGCAGCGCCAGCCCGACGATGGCGGGCAGGGTCCAGGCCGGTGCGGTCAGCGCCACGGTCGGGGTGGCGTCGATCCGGGTCGGCCCGTGCGTGGTCAGCGCGATCGCCACCACGGCCACGGCGAGCGCGCCGGGCACCGCCCAGCGGCGGGCGAACCGGTGCAGCAGCAGCCAGGCGAGCACCACCGGCCCGGCCAGCCGGGGCACCTCGACCAGGGCCCGTACGGGCGCGGTGCAGAGCGGCAGCAGCACCCCGGCGAGCATGGCGCTGGCGATCGGTGCGGGGATCGCGGCGACCGCCCGGCCGAGCGCGGGAACGAGCCCGGCCGCGACGATCAGCAGGCCGGTGAGCAGGAACGCGCCGACCGCTGCGGGCCAGCCGCCGGGCACCGGCCCGGTGGCGACCAGCAACGCGGCGCCCGGGGTGGACCAGGCGATGGCGAGCGGCAGGCGGTGCCGCAGGCCGAGCCAGACCGCGCAGCAGCCGCTGGCCACGCAGAGGGCGAGCAGCCCGGAGGCGGCCTGCGCCTGGTCCGCGCCGACCGCGCGGAGCCCGGCGAGCACCACCGTGAACGAGCTGGCGAAGCCGACCAGGGCGGTCACCACGCCGGCCAGGACGGGTTGCAGTCGACCGGCCATGCTCTCCCCCTCGCTCGCCGTTCCGTTTACGGAACGCGCCGATGTAGCACGATAGCCCCATGGCAGCTGCCCCACCAGCCGGTGACCGGACCGCGGAAGCCGTCGGCCGGCGGATCCGCGCCCTCCGCGAGGAGCGGGGGATGTCCCTGTCCACGCTCGCCCGGCTGGCCGGCGTCGGGAAGGCCACCCTCTCCGGACTGGAGAACGGCACCCGCAACCCCACCCTGGAGACCCTGTACGCGATCACCGCCCAGCTCGGCGTGCCGCTGACCGCCGTGCTCTCCGGGCCGGCGGAGACGCCGACCGTGCGCGGCACCGCCGTGGGGGCCACCCTGCTGGAGGTCTTCAGCGACACCGACGCCACCTACGAGCTGTACCGGATGCGGGTCAGCCCCGGCCCCGCGCAGCTCTCCCCCGCGCACCAGGCCGGTGTCACGGAACACGTCACCGTCTTCTCCGGCGTGCTCCGCGCCGGCCCGGTGGACGCCCCGCTGACCGCCGGCCCGGGCGAATACCTGCGGTGGGTCTCCGACGTGCCGCACAGCTACGCCGCCGTCGGCGACGAGGTGGTCCGGGCGAGCCTGCTCCTGCGCTATCCCCGAGTGACCACAGTGGATGCGTGATACATACCCCGTGTGCAAGCCGGCGACATTTCTTTCAGCAGACCCAGCAGTGCGTAGAGACGCGGGGCGGGTGTTCTTGGCAAGCTTGTCCCCATGACGCTCATCCTCCGCTCGGCCATCCTGAACGACGTCGGCCTCGTCCGGACCAACAACGAGGACTCCGCCCTCGCCGGCGACCGCCTGGTGGCGGTGGCCGACGGCATGGGTGGCCTCCCCGCCGGCGAGGTGGCCAGCGAGATCGTCATCCGCATCCTGGACGAGCTGACCCCGCCGACCGCCCCGGACGAGGCCGCCGACGCGCTGCGCGCCGTGGTGAGCACCGCGAACCAGCGCATCCGCGCGGCCATCACGGTCGACCCGGCGCGCGACGGGATGGGCACCACGCTGACCGCCGGCCTGCTCGCCGGCGACACCCTGGTCCTCGCCCAGGTCGGCGACTCCCGCTGCTACCTGCTGCGGGACAACGAACTGAGCCAGCTCACCCGGGACGACACCTTCGTGCAGGCGCTGGTCGACCAGGGTGCGCTCTCCCCCGACCAGGCCCGCCACCACCCGCAGCGCTCGCTGGTCACCCGGGCGGTGCAGGGCTCGGACGCGCCACCGGCCGTCGGGGTGCTCACGGTGTTCGCCGGCGACCGGCTGCTGCTGTGCAGCGACGGCCTCTCCGACTACGTGGAGGACACCGCCATCGCCTCGGCGCTGGCCACCTACGGCGACCGGCAGCAGTGCGGCGAGCAACTGGTGAAGCTCGCCCACCAGGCCGGCGCGCCGGACAACGTCACCGTGGTCGTCTCCGACGTCACCGAGGCCTGAGCCCGCCCGATTCCGGTTGCGCCCGCCGGTGGGCCGGGTTGGGATGAACGGATGCGCATTCGCCGGTTGGCCGCCGAGGAACGCCTGACCACCAGCTTCCCGCTCCAGGCGTACGCCTTCGAGACGTCGCCGATGGCGGCTTCGCGGACGGCGGAGTTCCGCGAGTACCTGCCGTACAACGCGGGCAACCGGACGCTGGTGGTCGAGGAGGACGGGGTCACCACGGCCGCCGTGTCCGCGGTCCCGATGCGGCAGAACCTGCGCGGCGCCGTGCTGCCGATGGCCGGCGTCGCCGGGGTGGCCACCCACCCGCTGGCCCGCCGGCGCGGGCACGTGCGCGCGCTGCTGGACCGGCTCCTCGACGAGATGCGGGACGAGGGGCACCAGCTGACCGCGCTCTACCCGTTCCGCGCCTCGTTCTACGAGCGCTTCGGCTACGTGGGGCTGCCCCGCCGGCGTACCGCGGTCTTCGCCCCCGCGGACCTGGCGCCGCTGCTCCGCGCCGAACTGCCGGGCGAGGTGGCCTGGGAGCGGATCGGCGCCGGCTACGACCGGTGGCGGGCGTACACCGAACGCTGCCTGCGCGAGCGGCACGGGTTCGCCATCTTCCCCGACTTCCGGGCGGTCGGGCTGCGCGACCGGGACGACCGCTGGCTGCTCACCGCCGTCCGGGACGGCGCAACGGTCGGCGCGGTCACCTACCGGATCGACGACCACGGCGGCGCGCTGCTCGCCGACGACCTGCTGGCCGACGACCCGTACGCCCGGGCGTCGCTGCTCCAGTTCTTCGCCCGCCACGTCGACCAGGTGGAGCGGATCAGCGTCGAGCTGCCCGCCGAGGAGCTGCCCGAGCTGTGGCTCACCGACCTCGCCGTGCACGTCGAGGCACGGGTGGCCCGGCCCGGCTCGCCCGCTCCGATGGCCCGGCTGCTCACCCTGGACGCGCTCGCCGACCAGCCGGTCGGCACCGGCCGGGTCACCGTCGAGCTCGTCGGCGACCGCTGGCTGGCCGGCACCCACCTGCTCGACGGCACCACCGGCACGTTGGAGGTGCTCCCCGGGGACGCCGCCGCCGCGGGCACCGTGCCGGTCGCGCGGCTCACCGCCGCCGGGCTCTCCGCCCTGGCGTACGGGGTGCTCGACCCGGCCGAGGTGGCCGTGCGCGGGCTCGGTGAGGTGCCGGTGGACGCGGCCGCCGAGCTGCGCCGGATCTTCCCCCGGGCGCTGCCCTACCTGTTCGCCGACTTCTGAGCCCGTTTCCGATCTCGGGCCGGGGGTAGGGTCCTGCGCGTGCCGGAGTGGTTGCAAGCGGGATTCTGGGGACTGCTGGCCGGGTCGGCCCTGCTGATCGGGGCGCTCGTCGGGTTCTTCGCGCGGGTGCCGCGCCGGGTGATCGCCTCGGTCATGGCGTTCGGCGCGGGGGTGCTGCTCTCCGCGGTCTCGTTCGAGCTGATCGCCGAGGCGCACGAGCAGGGTGGGCTGATGCCGGTGGTGATCGGCGCGACGTTCGGCGCGCTCGCGTACACCGGGGCGAACATCCTGCTGGCCAGGCGCGGGGCGCGGCACCGCAAGCGATCGGGGGACGAGCAGCCCTCCGAACAGGAACAGCCCGGCTCGGGTTCGGCCATCGCGGTGGGCGCGCTGCTGGACGGCGTACCGGAGTCGGTGGTGATCGGCGCGAGCCTGCTGGCCGGCGGCCCGGTCAGCCTGGTCACGGTGCTCGCGGTCTTCCTCAGCAACGTGCCGGAGGGGCTGTCCAGCGCGGCCGGCATGCGCCAGGCGGGCCGCACCCGGCGCTACGTCTTCCTCCTCTGGACGGCCATCGCACTGGTCTCCGGCGTGGCGGCGCTGGCCGGCTACACGCTGCTCGGCGGCGCCCCGCCCGCGGTGCTGGCCACCATCACCGCGCTCGCGGCCGGCGCGATCCTCGCGATGATCACCGACACCATGGTCCCGGAGGCGTTCGAGGACGCCCACCTGCTGGTCGGCCTGATCACCGTGCTCGGCTTCCTGGTCGCGTTCGCGCTGTCCCACGCCTGACCGGGCTCGCCGGGCTGCCGCGGCCGGCGGGTGGCTTAGCCCCGGGTTAAGGATTTCCCGCCGAGTCGTGCCGGGGCGACCCGCGCTCCTAGCATCGTCCGGTGCGCGTGAAGTCCGCTGTCGCCCTCCTCGTCCTCGGTGTCGTCACCACGACCCTGCCCGCCTGCGGAGGTGACCAGCCGGCCGGCTCGCCCGCGCCGGTCGCGGCCACCGGCACCGCCGCCGGCCCGACACCGCCCCCGACCGGCGACCCGAGCGCCCGCGCCGGCCTCGGCAGCGCCAAGCCCAGCGCCGCCCCGTCGACGGCTGCCTTCCGGGCCGGCAACCCGGACGGGCACGCCGCCGTGCCGGCCGAGGCGCGGGCGGTGGACACCTCGCGCCCGACCCGAACCATCGGCACCGGCACCCCGGCGAGCTGCACCTCCGAGGCGGTGGTGAAGGCCGTGACGGCCGGCGGGATCATCACGTTCGACTGCGGCCCGGCCCCGGTGACCATCCGGATGAAGGCGACCGCGAAGGTGGTCAACTCACACGGCCCGCGGATCGTGCTGGACGGCGGCGGCAAGGTCACCCTGAGCGGCGGCGGCCAGCGGCGGATCCTCTACCAGAACACCTGCGACCATGCCCAGGGCTGGACCACCGCGCACTGCCAGAACCAGGACCATCCGCAGCTCACCGTGCAGAACCTGACCTTCGCCGACGGCAACTCCACGGGCGACCGGACCGAGGGTGGCGGGGGCGGCGCGATCTTCGTACGCGGCGGCCGGCTCAAGGTGGTCAACACGCGCTTCGTGAACAACCGCTGCGACGGGACCGGCCAGGACCTGGGCGGCGCCGCGCTGCGGGTGCTGAGCCAGTACGAGAACAAGCCGGTCTACGTGGTGAACAGCAGCTTCACCGGCGGCATCTGCGCGAACGGGGCGGCGACCAGCAGCATCGGCGTCTCCTGGACCGTGCTGAACAGCGTCTTCCGCGACAACCGGGCGGTCGGCAGCGGCGCGAACCCGGCCCGGTCCGGCACCCCCGGCGGCGGCAGCGGCGGCGCGATCTACTGCGACGGCAACGAGTTCACCGTCCGCGTCGCCGGCACCATCATCGAGAACAACACGGCCAACGAGGGCGGCGGCGCCATCTTCTTCGTCAGCAACAACCGCACCGGCACCCTGAAGATCGAGACCTCGACCCTCCGCCGCAACCCCAGCAAGGGCTTCGAGACAAAGGGCTACCCCGGCATCTTCTTCCTGGGCGCCCACCCACCCACAGTGACCGGCTCCCGCCTAACGCGCTGACAGCTCCCGCCTCACGCGCTGACAGCGCCTCGCGGCGTTGATCAAGAGGTTTGCGTCGGAGTCGATCTCCTCCGAGACGCAAACTTCTTGATCAACGGGGTGGTGCGTCAGTAGGGGTTGGGGTGGCCTGGGAGGCGGGCCTTCAGGAGGGCGGTGGGGCGGCCGGGGAGCAGCGGGTCCGGCGACATCGGCGGGGAGGTGGTGCCGGTGCGGCTCGACATGCCCTCGAACAGTTCCTTCAGGGCCGTGACGCTGTCGATCCTGGGCGTCCAACCCAGTTCCGTCTCGGCGCGCTCGCTCGACATGAGCGGGGCGTTCAGCGCCAGGTCGACCCAGCCGGTGTCGACCGGTTGCAGCCGTGCCCGCCAGGTCAGCGCCGCCGCCGCGCGCAGCACCGGAGTGGCCACCGGCACCGTCCAGCCGTGAAAGTGTCGGGCCACCAGCTCCGGAGTCAGCACCGGGTCCGCCGCAACGTTGAAGGCGCCGCGGGCGTCACCCAGCACCGCCCGGGCGTACGCGTCGGCCACGTCGTCGGCGTGCACCGCCTGCATGCGCAGCCGCCGGTTCGTCGGCACCAGCGGGATCCGGCCGTACCGCAGCAGCCGGACCGGCGCCAGCGGACCGAGGAAGTAGCGCCGGATCTCCGTGCCGGCGTCCCGCTGGAAGGTCAGCCCCGGGCGCAACCGCACCACCCGCAGCTCCGGGCGCTCCCGCTGCACGCCGTCCAGCAGCGCCTCCACCTCGGCCTTGTCCCGGCTGTACGACGACGTCTCCACCCCGGTCGCCGGCCAGTTCTCGCTCACCGGACGGTCCTTCGGGCCCGGCGCGTAGGTGCCGACCGACGAGGCGTACACGAGGGCGGGCACGCCGGCCCGGACGGCGGCCTCGATCACCGCGCGGCTGCCGCCGACGTTGGTCCGGTGCAGCGTGCGCTGGTCGTGGCTGGGCTGGATCTGCCAGGCCAGGTGCACCACGGCCCGCGCCCCCGCGAAGGCCGCCGCCAGCTTCTCGACCGCGGCCGCCGCCCCCACGTCGCAGGAGTGCCACTCCACCCCGTCGTACGGCTCACCGGCGTCCGGCCCCGGCAGCCGGCGGGCCACCCCGACCAGCTCCGCCCCCGACTCCCGCCGCAGCCGGCGCAGCAACGCCGTCCCCACGTTGCCGGTCGCCCCCACGATCACGATGCGCATACCGGTGCCGTACCCACTGAAGCGGACAGCAACCGCTCACGGACGGGGGTTCGTACGCGCCCAGCCCTTCTGCCCTTCGCGGCGGCCCGACGTGGCGGCCAGGCAGCGCGGGCAGACGTAGCCCTCCGGATCGGCCTCGGTGAGCACGTCGGTGTCCGAGTAGTCGAACGGCACGTGCGGGAAACGGCGCAGCCGGGTACGGCTCAGCTGGAGCCCGCAGACCGTCTGGTTCTGGCCCGGCAACCAGGCGTGCACCTCGCCACCGGGCCGGCGTACGCCGTCGTCCCCGGCCACCTCGCTGGACGCCGCCACGGCGGCGGTACTGCTGACCTTCATACGCGTCCCGGTTCCCCACCGGGACGCCGTCATGCCCGGTGGGCCTGGGCGCGGTGTTGGTCCCGGCGGCTCGGACCACGCCAGGTCGAACCGGTCGCGAGTCTGAAGATCGACAGGTGGCGGAAGCCGGAAGCCCCGCGCGGGCGGGTTCCGGTAGCCTGGGCGGACGGGCCGCTAGCTCAATGGCAGAGCTGTGGACTTTTAATCCATAGGTTCAGGGTTCGAGTCCCTGGCGGCCCACTCCTCCGCAGGTCAGCGGCCCTTACGGGGCCGCTGCCGCCATGATCGAGACCGGTACAGCAGCGAAGTTCAGCAGTAGCCGCTTCACCGGAGTACCGGCATTTCATGGAGGAGGCACCGGAGGCGTTTGACTTCCTGGACGAGGACGACTGATCCGAGCGCCGCCGCCCAGATGTCGCCAGCAAGGGTGACAGCAACAGGCGCGGACGGAGCGACCCAGTGAGGACCGACGCCGGACGGTGGTCCGATGCCAGTGACGCCGACGAACCCCGCCGGACCGAGCGCCCAGAACTTGTAAGCGAGGCGTCACCCTGGCCGTGAGGAGCGGGATGCGAGGTCGTCGCGTTCGTCGGGGGTCATCTCCTGGTACGCGGTCCAGAAGGTCTGGAAGGGTGCTGCCAGCTCGGCACCGTAGGTCGTGCTGATGGCTGCCTGGCGCAGGGTGAGTTGACCGTCCTGGACTGCGGTGGCCATCTCGCGGAGCAGCGGGTTGTTGCTGCGGGCGAGCTGGTCCAGGACCCGGCGCAGGGCTTGATTCCGTTTCTGGTCGCCGCCGGTGATGTCGTCCGGGTCGTCCATGACCTTCACGCCTTTGCCCCAGCGAGGGGGTGGTCGTAGCGACCGCCGTCGGGGAGGGAGGGCAGGGCGACGGTGTCGAGGTCGCTGAGTTCGCGGGTGAGGGCGGCCCGGAAGATGAGGACGGCGGCACCGATCTGTTGGCAGAGCTTGGTCGCTTCGCCCCAGAGCCGGAACATGTTGGCGACTTCGGCGGCGGCGACGCCGTAGCCGACGAGCGCGCCGACGCCGGTTTCGGAGGTGACGGTGCCGGCGGCAGCGGCGATGCCGGCGATGATGGCGGCGTCGATGAGGCTTTTGACGACTCCGCCGAGGGCTTCGCCGGCGGACCAGACGGCGTCGGCCATCTCGCGGTATGCCTTGCTGATGGCGGACATGGGGGTGTGGAGGTCGGCGGTGGCGTTGGCGGTGGTGGTGAAGTAGCGGAAGGCTCCGTCGCCGGCGATGCCGTGCCAGAGGGGGCGCAGGGTGGTGGTGCCGGACTGGACGTTGTAGGCCAGGTCGTGCAGGGCGCCGCCGATGTTGTCGGCGACGGGCGCCATGTTGGCCAGGGCTTCCCAGTCCCCGGAGACCTGGCTTTGGATCCTGCCGATGGGGTCGAAGCCGAAGACGTGGTTGAAGACCTCGTTGAGCCAGTTCGCGGGGCTGATGTAGTCCATCCAGCCCAGCGGGTTCGCGGGCTTGTCCGGGTCGCCCGGGGTGTCGAGGTGGCCGCGGACGTCTCGGACGTCGACGAAGTTCGCCGGAGTGCAGGGGTTGTTCGCCAGTTCCAGTTCCAGGGCGGTGATGCAGCGGTCGACCGCCGGCGGGAGGGTGCGGTCGAGGCGGTCGGCGTTGGCCAGGTCGGTCTTGCGGTAGTAGCCGGCGGCGGCCCGCAGTTCGGGGGCGGAGTTCTCCAGGAGGCAGGCGAGCCGGTTCAGGGTGCCGTTGATGACCTCGACCGCGTGTTCGTGCGCCGCCTTGGCGATCTGAATCTGTTCGCCTCCGGTCGCGACCTCGGCGTGGCGGTTGATGTAGGCGCGGATCTCCCACACGTCGGCGGCGGCGCGGTCGACCTGGCGGGCGAAGCCGACCAGCGCTTCCGGCTCGACCGACAGTGTCATTTGTGCGCCCTAGTCCGTGAGGAACATGCCGGTCACGCCCACCACGGCCAGGACGACGGCGACGGCGAGCACGTAGAGCCGCGGGCGCGGCTCCCGGACGAAGTAGGTGGCCAGGCCGAACGCGCCGCTGAGGATCGACACGGCGTACCACGGGAAGCTCGCCGATGTGGCCTGGCCGATGAACAGCATCCAGGTGGCGACGACTGCGACGAAGATGGTGGCGTAGGCGATCGTCTGCCGCAGGTTCCGGTAGGCGGTGTGCTGCAACCGGCCGACCGACGCCCGGTAGTCCTCAACCGCCGCAGCCCGTTCCTCGTCGCTGACCTGCCGCCGCCTGTTGCGGCTTCCAGAGCTCCGGCCCCCACTCATGCCGCAGAAGATACCAACGGCGGTCACACTGCCGCTGCCCTCAGTAACGTCGGCAGATCATCTGGACCGCGAGCAGTTGCGACCGATGCAGCGGGCAGGCGAGGCGGCACCAGCTGCCGCGCAAGAGCCCGTCTGACCCCGGATCGCAGGTCGCCGAGAGCCGTGTCAGGAAGCCGCCACTGACCTGCGTCGATGCGGAGATCGACCGTAGGTTGCGTGGGCATGAGACTCAAACTCGCCCTTGCCGTCGCGACCGCGGCGCTGGCGTCCGTCATCGTCCTTCCAGCCGCCGCCCATGCCGCACCGGACAGCCTGGCCTGCGCTGCGGCGGGCAGCTACAGCCGCGTCGTCGACGGCACACCGACGACCTTCTGGCTGGTCGGCTCCGTGAGCACCTATCGGTACTGGCACGTCGTCGACGCCATCTCCGACAACTACCGTCGCAGCTACGTCGTGCGATGCAGCGGCGAAACGATCGTCACCGCCACGGATCTGGCCGTGACCGCCACCGGCGGCGATCGCTGCGGCAGCACCTCAACCACCCTGTACCAGTACGTCGGCGCGCGGACCGGCCTCGAGCCGAATCCGGGCTGGCCGGGGTTCTACCTGGAGTACGAGTACCACTACTGGCATGTCAAGCGCTGGGTATGGTCCGGATCTTTCGGGTACTGGACCTACGACCACTCAGAACTCGCCCGCTGCCTGATCTGAGGCGGGCTGACACGGGGACCTGCGGCAGGCTGCACCTTGCAGGAAGAGTGTCGTCATGACTCAGGCAGGTGCCGCAGCGTGACGGTCACCGGCACATCGAGTCGACCAACTCCTCGAAGCCGGGGAACTCTTCCCGCGCCGCGGTGATGACCTCACTCGCCGAACTGCGATGCGACGGCGCCCAGCGTTGGGCGATCTCGGTGAGGCGGGCATCCGTGCGGGGCTCGTGGTCGTGGTCGGGGTATACCGTCGCCTCCCAGGGACCGAAGCCGTCGGCGAGAAGCCACAGATAGGCCCACAGGTTCTGCGCCACGACACCCGTTTCACCCTCCGAACCGAGGAACACCACCGGCTGCTGCTCGATCGGTTCACCGTGACGCACCAGCCAGAATGCGGCGAGGCCACCCGTGCCGTCCTGCCCGAAGACTCGGAATTCGGATCCCTCAAGCTCCGCGTTTCCCGTCCAGGCCCGCCACCACTCGGTGGTCTCACCGGCGTCAAGGAAGTCGGGGTACGGCTCGAAGTCGACGCCCGCCCCGTCCCGGTAGTCGAAGCCGCCCTCATGAGCTTCGGACAGTGGGGCCGGCAGGGCACGAGGATCGTCCACGGCAGCACCCTAGCGAGGGGGACCGACGCGACCGGCCTGGCGCCGACAGCGGTTCGCGTCACCCGCCCTTCAGGACGTCGGCAGACGGTCCGGCTGGCGTGTCAGCCGTCGTGTCAGGGGCGTGTCAGGGGGGTGGCAGGCCGGGCGCCGATGGTGGTCCCCATGACGAGTTCAGCGATCGCGGCCTCGGGGCTGCGGAAGGCGTACAAGGACAAGGTCGTTCTCGACGGCATCGACCTCGATGTCGCCGCGGGCACGATCTTCTCCCTGCTCGGCCCGAACGGGGCGGGCAAGACGACGACGGTCAACGTGCTGACCACCCTGATGAAGGCCGACGGCGGCACGGTCCGCGTCGCCGGCCATGACGTGGCGACCGAGACCAAGGCCGTACGGGCGGCCATCGGGGTCACCGGCCAGTTCGCCGCGGTGGACGACCTGCTGACCGGCCGGGAGAACCTGCAGTTGATGGCGGCGCTCAAGGGTCTTGGCTCGGGCGAGAGCAAGCGGGTGGTCGACGACCTGCTGGGGCGGTTCGACCTGACGGAGTCGGCGCAGAAGATGGCGGCGACCTATTCCGGGGGTATGCGCCGGAAGCTGGATCTGGCGATGACCCTGGTCGGCAAGCCCAGGATCATCTTCCTGGACGAGCCGACGACGGGCCTGGACCCGCGCAGCCGGCGGACGATGTGGGACATCATCCGGCAGCTGGTGGCCGAGGGCGTCACGATCTTCCTGACCACCCAGTACCTGGAGGAAGCCGACCGGCTCGCGGACCGGATCGCGGTGCTCGATCAGGGCAAGCTGGTCGCCCAGGGCACTCCCGCCGAGCTCAAGCGGCAGATCCCCGGCAGTCACGTCCGGCTCCGGTTCGCCGGCGACGTCGAACTCGACTCCGCGGCGCGGGTCCTGACCGACGCCACGCGGGACGACGAGGAGGACCTGATCCTGCGGGTGCCCAGTGACGGTGGGGCGAAATCGGTCCGAACCGTGTTGGCCCAGCTCGACGCACATTCCATCGAGGTCGAGGAGTTCTCGGTGCACACGCCGGACCTCGACGACGTCTTCCTTGCCCTGACCGGCCGTACCAGCACGAAGGTGAGCGCATCATGAGCAACGCCACGACCATGTTGGGTCGCAACTTCAAGCACACTCTCCGCAACCCGGTCGCGGTGTTCAACGCGGTCCTGTTCCCGATCGTCCTCATGCTGATGTTCGTCTACGTCTTCGGCGGCGCCTTCGACATCGACGGCAAGTACATCGACTACGCGACGCCCGGCATGATCGTGTTGACGATCTGCTACGGGTTGAGCGCCACCGCGCTGGCCGTGAACTCCGACATGACCAGGGGGATCATCAACCGGTTCAAGGTGATGGACATTTCCCGGAGCGCCGTACTGAGCGCGCATGTCGCGGCCACCATGCTCCGTAGCCTGATCGCCATCGCGGCCCTCGTCGGCGTGGCCTTCGCGCTGGGCTTCCGGCCGGCGGCGAGTGCCCTCGACTGGCTCGCCACCATCGGTTTCATCGTGCTGGTGTCCTTCGCGACCGCCTGGATCACCGTCGCCCTGGGACTGGCCGCCAAGACCCCCGAGTCGGCGGGTCTGGTCTCCGTGCCGCTGGTCATGCTGCCGTTCCTCAGCAGCGCGATCGTGCCGGCCGAGACGATGGGACCCGGCGTGCGGCAGTTCGCCGAGTACCAGCCCTTCACGCCGATCATCGAGACCGTGCGCGGGCTGCTGACCGGTGACCCTTCCACCGGCAGCGCGCTCTCCGCCGTCATCTGGTGCGCCGGCATCGCCCTCGTCGGATACGTGTGGGCGCTCTCCACCTTCAAGAAGCGAGCCTGACCAACCCGAGCGGTTGCCCCCGCCCGTCACCGAGCACGAGGAGAAGTTGTCATGCCTACTTTCACCACGCCAGCCCCCATCGCCGCCACCGTGGAGGTCGCCGGAGCCCAGGTGCGGGTCACAGCCAGCGACCGGACCGACACCGTGGTGCTGGTCGAACCCATCGACGCGGCGAGCCGCAAGGACGTCAAGGTGGCCGAGAAGACCAGGGTCGACTTCGCCGGCGGCCGGCTGTCGGTCAAGACGACCGTCTCCGGGGACAAGGCCGGATCGGTCGCCATCACGATCGACCTGCCCACCGGCTCCAACCTCGTCGCGTACGGGGCGCACTCGGACGTCCAGGCCGACGGCGTGTTCGGCGAGTGCGAGCTGCACATGGCGTCGGGCCGGGTCCAGCTCGATCGCGTCGACGCGCTGCGGGCGAACATCGCGTCCGGTGAGGTCGCGGTCGGCCGGATCGCCGGGCGCGCCGACGTGGACGGCGGGGCGTTCGGGATGCGGATCGGCGAGGTCGGGGGCACGGTCGCGTTCTCCAACTCGGGCGGGCAGGCCTGGATCGGCCACGCCATCGCCGACGTCGAGCTCAGCAGCGCCAGCTGCGACTTCGACATCGACCGCGCCGACGGCAGCGTCACCGCCACGACGGCCAGCGGCGCCATCCGGATCGGCCGGATGACCCACGGCCAGGCGAAGCTGATGAACGGCTCGGGAAACATCGAGGTCGGCATCAGCGAGGGCGCCGCCGCCCACATCGACGTCCACAGCGAGCGCGCGTCGGTGCGGGACTCCGTCTCGCCGGACGGGAACTCCGGCCCGTCGGACAGCACGGTCTCCGTCCACGCCCGCACCCGGCACGGCGACATCGTCATCCACCGCGCCGCGGGCTGACCCTCACGAAGCGAGCGCGACCTCGACCAGCTCGGCCGCGCTCGACCGCGCACCCTCCTGCGTCACCTCGGCGAACCGTGCTTCGCCGAGGTGACGCCGTGCGTCCCGCTCGATTCGGGCCGCGTCGAGGTGGGCGCGATCCGGCAGTCCGCGTACGGCGACGCTGGCCCCGAGCAGCCGCGCCGCCTGCTCGTGCTGGTCGCGGCGCAGGGCGAGGTCGGCAACCCCGACGAGTATCTGGGCGATCAGGAACGGGTGTCCCGCCTCGGACGCCGCCTGCCAGGCCGCCACACGGTGGGTTCGGGTCTCACGGGGATCGTCGGCCAGGTAGCCGAGCGCGTCGTGGATGGCCGCGCTGATGTGCGCCTGCTCCGCCTCGTCGCCCAGCACGGCGGTCGCGATGCCGAGTTGGCGGCGTGCCTCCGCGGTGTCACCGCCCCGGCGCGCGAGCTCCGCCTTGGCGAGCGCCAACTCGACCAGCGCATGCGGCCAGGTGACCCCTTGGGCGCACCGCTCGGCCTCGGCGATGGCGGCCGCGCTGGAGTCCCGATCGCCCTGCAGCCAGTACAGCAGGGCCTGCTGGGTCCGTAGCCGGATGACGTCCTCGACGGCGCCGACCTCGGTGACGACCGCGACCGCCTGCTCGTAGTGCTCACACGCGCCGGCGAACTCACCGCGGGTCGCGAGTTGGCCCGCCAGCTCGGCCAGGGCCAGGGAGATCCCGAACCGCTCGCCGAGCGCCCGGAACTCGGCGAGCGCCAGCTCCAGGTTGGCCTCCGCGTCCCGGCCGGCCTGGCCGAACATGATCCGCATCTTGCCGGCCTGCCAACGGGCCAGGGCGCGTACCCAGGGGTCCTCACTGTCCAGCAAGGACTCGAACGCGGACACCGCGGTTTCCGGCGCCTGGAGGATGCGTTCCAGCGGGGTGACCAGTCCCAGCAGCGGGTTGCGGTGCCGGCTCTGCTGACTGAACCGGTACGCCTTGTGGATCCATTCGGCGCCCTGGTGCTCGTCGCCCCGCCCGGAGGTCACGAAGAGGACCACCAGCCCGTACGCCAGGGCCCGGACGTCATCGGTCACCTCGCCGGGGACCTCGGTGGCCGCGATCATCAGCTCGATGCCTTCGGCCCGACGCCCGCCCAGCCACCAGTACCAACCGGCGGCCGCCGCGAGCCGCATCGCCGCCTGCGCCTCACCGGCGGCGATCGCCCCTCGCATCGCGGCGCCGATGTTGTCGTGCTCCGCCTCCAGCGTGGCGAGCCAGTCCAGTTGCTCGGCGCGGCGAAGATGCGGCTCCGCGGTCTCGGCCAGCTCGGTGAAGTAGGCGAGATGTGCCTGGCGAGCCAGTTCCGACTCGCCCGCCTCGGCGAGCCGGTCCGCGGCGTACTCCCTGATCGTGCTGATCATCCGGTAGCGCGGCGCGCCGTCGCCCTCGCTGAGCAGCAGCGACTTCTCGGCCAGCGAGGTGAGCAACTCGAGTACGTCGTCCTGCTCCACCGCGTCGCCGGCGCAGACCCGCTCGGCCGCCTCCAGGCTCGCCCCGCCCGAGAACACCGAGAGCCTGCGCAGGACGGCCCGTTCGGCGTCGGTGAGCAGCTCCCAGCTCCAGTCGACGACCGCGCGCAGCGTCCGGTGTCGCGGCAGGGCGGTACGGCTCCCGCTGGTCAGCAGGCGGAACCGGTCGTCGAGCCGGTTGGCGAGCTGGTTGATGGACATGGTGCGCAGCCTGGCGGCGGCCAGTTCGATCGCCAGTGGCATCCCGTCCAGCGCCCGGCACACGCGCACCATCGTCGACAAGGTCTGTTCGTCGGCTTCGAGGTCCTTGCGTACCGCGCCCGCCCGGTCGCGCAGCAGGCGGACGGCCGGCGAGGAGGCGGCCTCGCCCGGGCTGGCGTCGGTCGGCACGGCCAGCGGCTCGACCGACCACAGCGCCTCGCCGGTGATGCCGAGCGGCTCCCGGCTGGTCGCCAGGATCCGCAGCCGCCGGCACTCCCCGAGCACCCGATCGGCGAACCTCGCCGCCGACTCGATCACGTGCTCGCAGTTGTCCAGGATCAGCAGCGCCTCCCGCTCGCGGATCGCGGCGATGAGCCCGTCCGCCGGGTCGGCGCTCGGTCCAGCGCCGAGCAGGGCGTCCCGGAGCCCGAGCCCGGTGAGCGTCGCCTGCGCGACGTCGCCGTCGGCGCCGATGGCGGCGAGTTCCACCAACCAGACGCCGTCCGGCAGGTCACCGACGATCGTGCGCGCGGTTTCCGTGGCCAGCCGGGTCTTGCCCGAGCCGCCGGGCCCGATCAACGTGGTCAGCCGGTGCTCCGCGACGAGCCCGCGCACGGCGGCGACATCGGCGTCCCGGCCGACGAAGCTGGTGAGCTCGGCACGCACGTTGGTCTTCCGGTTCTCCTCCCGCCGGCCCAGCTCGCCCCGCAGCAGCGCGGTGTGCAGGGCGGACAGCTCCGGCGAGGGGTCGACGCCCAGCGCGTCGGCCAGGGCCTCCCTCGTGCGTTCGTAGGTGAGCAGGGCCTCGGCGTCGCGGCCGGCCGCCACCAGGGCGCGCATCAGCGCGGCGACCAGCGGTTCCCGCAGCGGATGCGCGGTCACGGCGTCGGTCAGTTCGGCGACCACCTCGGCGCCGTGGCCGAGACCGACCTCCGCTTCGAAGCGATCCTCCATCGCCGTCAGGCGCAGCCCTTCGAGCCGCGTCACCGCCGCGTCGAACGCCTTGCTGTTCTCCAGCCCGACCTCCTGCAGGGCGGCGCCGCGCCACAGGGCGAGGGCCTCGCGCAGCAGCCGGACCCGCGGTAGGCCCTCCTCCTGGCGAGCCCGGCCCACGAGGCGTTCGAACCGCAGGGCGTCGACGGCGTCGGGGTCCACCAGCAGCCGGTAGCCACCCGGCTGCCCCTCGACCACGCCGCCCGGCAGTGCCTTCCGCAGCCGGGAGGCCAGGCGTTGCAGGGCGTTGGCGGCGTCGGCGGGTGGGTTCTCCCCCCAGATCCAGTCGATGAGCGTCGCCTTCGGGACGACCCGGCCCGGTTCGACCGCCAGGGCGATCAGCAGCGCGCGCAACCGGGCGCCCGGCACGTCGGCCAGGACGCCGTCGTTCGTACGGACCTCGAACGGTCCGAGCATCCTGACCTGCACCCGCTGATCCTCCCACGGCGGCTCGCCGGCGCCGGATCGCACTACCGGCCGCCCCGCTGCCACCAGCGACGCTTCGCGACCGGCGCGGGCGCCGGTTCCTCGTCCTCGTCGTCGTCCTGCTCGGCACGGGTCAACACGGCGGTCGCCAGCGCCCGGTCGTCCGCACGGCAGCCGGGCGTGACGAGCATCAGCCGTGCCAGTGACTCCTCGATGGTGACCAGCCGGTTCGCCGCCACCGCCGCGTCGAGCCGGGCCCGGACGAGCTGGCGTACCTCCGGCCGCAGGGCCGGTTCCCGGTAGGCGGCGGTGACGAGCGCGAACAGCGCGGCGTCGGCGACCCAGTCCTCGACGCCGAAGGCGAGGTCCACCAGCACCTCGCGCCGGGTCGAGGTCGGCCACGGCTGGTCCTTGGCGTGGTGCAGGATGCCGAGGCACACCCACGGCTGCAGGAGCCGGTACCAGTACGTCGGCGTCGATTTGGCCAGGTGCTGCCAGCGCGGCGTGTCCGGCGGCCCGGGCAGGTGCGCGAGCAGCCCGAGCAGGTCGTCCAGCGGCAGCCCGCCGAGCGGGGCGGCCTTCACGTACCCCGAGAGCGGTGACTGCCACGGCTCCCCCGCGACCTCCCGCAGGAGGCCGACCGCGGCGGCCGACGGCGCCGGCCCGGCGGGCACCGGCTCGGTGCCGTCGTACCGCCACACCGCGTACCGGCCGGGCCGTACGGGCGCCCGGATGTCGGGCGGCGGGAACTCCGCGATGCCGATGTCGACCGGGCCGGTGATCCGGCGGCAGGCCGTGATGGCGCTGGCCGGCTCCGCCGCCGACAGTCCGAGGCCGGTGACCTCGAGCTGCTCGCCGCGCGCCCGGCGGCCACCGAAGTCGTTGGCGATGTTGCTGATCGCCTCGCTCGGCATCGGCACCCAGTTGAGCCAGGGCCGCTTCGATCCCGCCAGGGCGAACACCACGTCGGTCATCCCGCACGGGTGCGGATCGTCGTGGACGGCCACCAGGTCCGCCACGTCGCCGGAGGCCCGGAACCGCACCGCGTGCCGGGCCGCGTCGCGGTGCGGAAACGTGGCGTCGTCGGCCATCTGTCGCAGGTCAGCATCCGCATCGCCCGAAAACATGGCGCGGAGCCTAGCAATCCGGGCAGCCGCGCAGGGGGCGGTGATCAGCGGCGCAGCCCGACCGGAACGGGCCGGAGGCCGCGTAACGCCGAATGGATCGACGACGCCGGATGAGTGGAGACAGTTGATCTCCGCGGTCCGCCGTCCCGGTCGGGCCGTGCCCCACGACGTGAGGAAGCCATGCGACCGAACTCCCTGTCCCGCTCGCTCCGACGTGTCGTCCCCACCACCCTGGCCGCCCTCGCCCTCGGCGCCGCGGCCCTGCCGGCCGACGCGGTGGCGGCCGGGAGGACCCAGCCCGACCTCGTCGTCGACCTGGTGACGACCGACGTGCTCAACCCGGCGGAGGGCGAGACCTTCAACGCCCAGGTCGACCTGCGCAACTACGGCAACGGCGACTCGGGCCCGGTCAAGGTCACCGTCTCGGTGCCCGCCGGCCTGCGCACCACGACCCCGTACGCCGGCACGGGGTGGACCTGCACGGTGGCGGGCGCGACCAGCTACTCGTGCGCGTACCCGGCGCTGTCGGCCGGGCAGCGCAGTCAGCTGAACGTGCCGTTCGAGGTGGCCGGCGCCACCCCCGGCACCACCGTGCCGATCACCGCGACGATCGCCCCCGACAAGCGTGAGTCGAACACCGGCAACAACACCAGTTCGGTGACGGTGGCCATCGCGGGCACCTGCGTCATCCGGGGCGTGGTGTGGCACGACCTGGACGGCGACGGGCAGCGCGAGGACGGCGAGCCGGGCATCGGGCCGGACGGCGTGCTCCAGGTGACCCTCTGGCGACCGCAGGGGCAGACGATCGGCGGCGGGTCGGCCACCGTGAACCCGGACGGCACCTGGTCCATCACGGCCCGGACCGAACTGCTCTACCAGGTACGGGTGGAGGCGACCAACCAGTACGACAAGACCGCCGGGAACGTGGGTGACGACGCCACCGACTCGGACCTGGTGACGGCGTACCAGTGGGACCCGACCCTGCTCGCGGCCAGCGCCGAGTTCTCGGCCCACGCCGGCGAGGAGTACGTCGTCGACGCCGGTCTGATCACCCGGAGCTGACCTCGGCCGCCGCTCGCCCGGGGGAGACACGGGGGCCCGGGCGAGCGGCAGGGCCTCCCCGCCTGTTCACCGGCCGGCCGGGGCGCGGTGGGCTGACCGGCGCCGGGTCAGCGGCGCAGGCCAACACCGCCGTAGCCGTGCGACACGGCCGACCGGGGCTCGCCGTCCGGCCGCCAGTCGGCCAGCCAGACCAGACCCGGCTCGACCAGGTCGTAGCCGTCGAAGAAGCGGATCGTGGCGGCGTGCGGGCGCGGCACGAGCGGGGCGCTGCTGCGCTGGTAGACCGCCGTGCCCTGCCGGGCGGGCAGCGGCGGCGCGCCGTCCATGGTCAGGTGGGAGAGCGCGAGCAGGCTGCCGGGGGCGGTGGCGTCGCGCAGCCGGGCCACCGCCGCCCACGGGTCGTCGGCGTCGGGCACGAAGTGCAGCACCGCGACCAGCAGCAGCGCCACCGGCTCGGCGAGGTCGAGGGCGGCCCGCACGTCGGGGTCGGCCAGCAGCTCGTCGGGGCGCCGCAGGTCGCCCCGGACCACCAGGGTCCGGCCGTCGGAGGGCAGCAGCCGCCGGGCGTACGCGACGGCGACCTCGTCGTTGTCCACATAGACCACCCGCGAGTCGGGGGCGACCTCGCGGACGATCTCGTGCACGTTGCCCTGGGTCGGCAGCCCGGCTCCGATGTCGAGGAACTGGCGTACGCCCCGCTCGGCCGCGTAGCGCACGGCCCGGCGGAGGAAGGCGCGGTTGGTCTGGGCCGCCACGCCGGTGTCCGGAAAGAGCGTGAGGATCTGCTCGGCGGCGGCCCGGTCGGCGGCGAAGTTGTGGCAGCCGCCCAGGTAGTAGTCGTACATCCGGGCGACGTTCGGCCGGGCCTCGGCCTCGGTCCCGGTGGTGGTCGGCTCTCCCGTCACGCCCTGATGTGTAGCACCCTGGGCGACACACCGCTGACCCGTCGTGTCCGTGATCCGGCTGCCGACGCCGTTCACCTGGTACGACGGTGGGACCAGCCGAGCCGAGGAGGTACCGATGACCGATGGACGGGAGACCGTGGAGGTCGACCCGGTGGTGTTCCGCGCCGTCTACGACTCGCCCGCCTCGCTGCCGGGCCGGCACCGCTGGACCACGCCCGAGTCGGACGTGCGCCGGCTGGAGAAGCTGCTCAACATGCCGGCCCGCAGCATCGGCGCCCCGCTCTGGGTCAGCGGCGACGAGCCGGACTGTCCGAAGTGCGGTCGCCGGGTGAACTGGTACGACATCGTCTCCTCGGCACTGCACGGGATGCACGACCGGGGCATGATCGCGCGGGTCATCCTCGGCGAGCGCAAGTACGTCAACACCGAGGTGCCCGACGCCATCCCCGGCGTGCACTGCGCCGACTGCCGCACCCCCATCGAGGGGCTGCGAAGTTTCAAGTGCCACAACTGGGCGTACGCCTTCGAGGCGCTGGAGGAGATCGTCGAGCGGATGTCGGGCGTGCCGAGTCAGCCGGCGCCGCCCACGGCCTCCTGACTGCGCCGGGTCGGCCGGCGGCCGGGCGGTGACGGCGGCTCGGGGCCCGGATCGGGCACCGGCGGCATCGGCCGGGTGACCGGGGCCTCGCCGGTCACCCGCAGCCGCTCGCCGTGGTGCCACAGCTCGACGGCGTCGGCCGGCCCGGCGTCGGGCAGCTCGTAGCGGGCCGTCTCCCGGGTCAGCGTGACCCGCAGCGGTCCAGCGGCTCACCGCCGACCCAGAGCCGGACCAGCGCGGCGTTCGGGGCGCTGACCACGGTGTCGCTGTGCTCGGGGAAGCCGTATCCGTCCTCCGGGTAGCTCAGCTCGCGCCGCTCGTGGAAACCGTTGAGGTAGGTGCCTGATCCGCCAGGTCTCCTCGCCCTGGGGGCTGTGCGGCACGGGTCCTCCCGAGGTCGGTACGTCACGGTCACCGAATCAGGCCCGGCTGAGAGGCGCCTGAGACTTCGGTGCCTCGACAGTCATTCCCCCACCACCCTCCAGGTGAACGGAGTATGAACAGTTGGTGAGGTGATTCATGACTGACGCCGTGGTGACCGACGTTCCGGATGTCAGTGCCGACTGGTACCACGACATCGTCGAGTTCGCCGACCGCACGCCGGAACCGGTCCACTGGTTCGCCGTGCACTTCACCGAGGGGGCTGTCGTCCTGCTCGGGGTGCTGCTGGTGCTGGCCGCGCTGTCCCGGCTGGTCGGCGGCGACCTCCGCAGCCGGGCGCTCGCCCTGGCCGCGCCGGTCGCGGTGGTCTGCGCGTACGCGTCCAGCGAGGGGTTGAAGACCCTCGTCGCCGAGGACCGGCCCTGCCGCAGCCCCGCCGACCTCGTGATCGTGGCCGGGCACTGCCCGCCGGCGGGCGACTGGTCGTTCCCGAGCAACCACGCCACCATCGCGGGCGCGCTGGCCGCCATCGCGCTGCTGCTGCACCGCCGGATCGGCCTGGTGGCCGTCCCGCTGGCCGCGCTGGCCGCGTTCTCCCGCACCTTCGTCGGCGTGCACTACCCGCACGACGTGGCCGCCGGCCTGCTGCTCGGCGCGCTGGTGGGCACCCTGCTCACCCCGGCGCTGGCCCGCCCGGTGGCCGACGTGCTCCGCTGGCGGGTCCGCCGCGCCGCCACCCGCCCGGCCGTCCGGCCCGCCCGGCGCTGACCCGTCCGCCGGCGCTCACGTCGTCAGGACGAGGGTGAGGGCGGTACCGAGGATCAGGGACGGGCCGAACGGCAGGTGGCTGGACCAGCGGACCCGGCGGGCCGCCAGCAGCGCCAGGCCGGCCACCGCGGAGAGGGTGACCGCGAGCACCAGCCCCGCCACCAGCACGGCCCAGCCGTACCAGCCGAGCAGCGCCCCGGCGCCGAGCGCCAGCTTGGCGTCGCCGAGGCCGAACCCGCGCCGGCCGAGCAGCAGGGTGGTCGCCGCGAAGCCCGCGCCGAGGGCGAGCCCGGCCGCGGTGGCCCGCAGCCAGGTCGCCGGGCCGGGCCCGGCCAGCCCGGCGACCCCGAGCAGCACCCACACCCCGGCCGCCGCCGGCCAGGTCAGCCGGTCCGGGAGGCGGTGCACCGCCGCGTCGACCATGGCCAGCGGCACCGCCCAGGCGAGCCACCAGGCGACGGCCACCCGCACACCGGCCGGCCCGCCGGTGAGCGCCACCGCCGCCACCGCCGCGACCAGGGCCACCTCCACCACCATCGGCGCCGCGCCGACCCGCGCCCGGCAGGACGGGCAGCGGGCCGCCGGCCCGAGCGCCGGCAACGGCCGGTCCAGGCCGATGGGCGCGCCGCAGCCGTCGCACCCCATCCGGTCCGGCACACCCGGGGGTACGGCATACCGGGCGACCGCCAGCCGCAGCAGCGGTACGACCGCCAGCGCGGCCGACAGCCGGACGACCGGACGGCGGGCGGGGGCCGCCGGTGCGGGGACCCCGACCCGTGCCGCGGTCATGCCGGCACCCCCGGGTGGTCGCTCAGCGTTCCACTCTGGAGCACGCAGAGTGAATTTTGCCCGGCCGCCGTGTGGCGGATGGCGCGGAAAACGGCGTCGCACCGGAGGCGGGCCGGGGCACGGCGACCGACTGCCGGCGAGCGGCGGGCGGGCCACCGGTCTACGGGACGGATCGGACCAGAGGGGCCGTTGTCCCCCAATCCACCGCCCGCCGGTCCGCGTCCGGGACGCCGGATGTGGCGTGCGGGTGAACGCACTCCTGCCACCGGTGAGCCCGTCGGCGGGCCGTTCGTCGTCGTCCGGACACCCACCGGTCGCCACCACCTGTCATCACTCAGAGTGTTCGGATTAATTGCCTCTGTTGCATCGGCGGACGTCAGCCTATGCTCGCCCCTTGGGTACGACGCAACCCCCGATCAATTGGTGTCGGAGGCCGACCGGAGACATCAGGTTTCGAATTCGTTAAAGATCGGTACAGGTAAATGCAGCGGTAGCAGATGCGGCCCGGCCGTACACATCCGGGCGCACTTCCGCATGCCCGGAGTGCGTTGACGCGACCACTCCGGGCCGCCACCGAGGAGGGCCCGGCGTTGCGCACACGGCAATCCCGCCGATGGGAAATCTGCCTGCTCAGCCTTGCTCTGCTGGCCACGACCGCCGGCTGCGGCAGCGAGCCCGAGGCGGCGGCCGGCCCGCTGACCGGGCGCGCCGCCGCACCCGTCGCGCATTCCAGCGCCGAGGAGGAATCCGCCGGAAAGGCCGCGCTCGCCGCCTATTCCGGCTATCTCGACGCGTCCCGGGCGGCGAGCGCACGCAGCGATCCCGGTCATCCCGCACTGGCCCGATTCGTGGCGGATCCGTTGCTGACCCGGGTGCGAGTGGCAATTCGCGACGCGAAGGAGCACGGCGCCATGCGTACCGGAAGACTCGTTTCCGATCCCACCGTGGTCTCGGTCGACCTGGCCGCCGATCCGCCCACCGTGGAGATCCAGGACTGCCTGGACGCGACCGGCTACCGCCTCGTCTACGCCAAGGACCGCCGGGTCGTCCCCGGCACCCGCGGCGGGCGCTACCTGGCCACCGCCACCGCGACCCGCTACCCCGACGGCCGGTGGCTGATCAGCGCCGGCGCCGGACACCAGGACCAGCCGTGTTGACCTGGGGAGGAAGGGGTGTCCCGGCCCGACCGACCCGGGCCGGGACGCCCCGCCGGCTGCTGCTCACCGCCGGCCTGGCGCTGCTGCTGGCGCTGACCGGGGCGCCCGCGCTGCTGTTGACCGGCGCGCCCGCCCGCGCCGGCAACCCCGGCGGCGAGTGCCCGCCCGGGCAGAACGACTGCAACGTCTGGGACGACGAACCCGGCACCCCGGGCGGGCCGGGCGGCGGCGGTGGCAACCCCGGCGGCGGAGGCGGTGACGGCGGCGGAGCGGCGAAGTGCCAGTGGAACGGCCGGGCCATCCCCTGCTACGACGACCTGCTCGGCTGGTTCAACAACGGCGACGGCTGCTACTACAAGCTGGCCGAGCCCCAGCCCACCGCCCCCGAAGGCCAGCAGTGGTACGTCCGGACGTGCAACGGCGGCGACCTCGGCGAGCAGAGCGTCGTGCTGCGCGACGGGCCGCCGCCCGGCTACGGCGCGCCGCCCGACCCGGAGGAACTGGCCCGCCGCGCGCTGGCCTCGATCTCGCTGCTGCCGCCCCGGGTCGCGGTCGCGCCCCGGCGCAGCAAGGGGCCCGGTCTGGTCGGGCTGCCGGTCTGGATGTGGGCCAGCGGCGGGGCGTCCTACTTCGGGCCGCTGCGCGCCTCCGCCTCGGACCGCGGGGTGACCGTCGAGATCACCGCCCGGGTCACCCGGATCGTCTGGACCATGGGCGACGGCACCGAGGTCACCTGCACGGGGCCGGGCACGCCGTACGCCGCCGACGGCCCCCGGGCCGGGCGGACCTCCCCCGACTGCGGCTACGACCGCGGCTACGCCAGGGCCGGCACCTACCAGGTCAGCGCCACCACGTTCTGGACCGTCGAGTGGTCCGGCGGGGGCGAGAGCGGCGAGATCGCCCAGAGCCGGGTCAGCGGAACCGTCCCGGTGCAGATCAACGAACTTCAGGTGGTGACGCGGTGAGCGCGAGGAGCGTGGCGCAGTGAGTGTGGCGACCCGGAACGGGACTCCGTTGGACGCGCCGGTGGCGCCGCCCAAGGTGGTCCGGCAGCGGCGGATCCGCCCCGGCCTGCTCGGCCTGGCCGTACTGCTGATCGCCCTGGGCGGGCTGGGCGCGGCCTTCGCGGTCACCTCGGTCCGCTCCACCGGCAGCTACCTCGCGGTGGCCCGGCCGGTCGAGGTCGGCCGGCAGCTCACCGCCGACGACCTGGTCCCGGTGCGGGTCTCCGGCGGGCGGGAGCTCCAGCCGGTGCCGGCCGACCGGATCAAGGAGGTGCTGGGCCGGCGGGCCGCCGTCCGGCTCACCCCCGGCACGCTGCTGACCCCGGCCCAGCTCACCGACGCGCCGCTGCTCGGACCCGGGCAGCAGCAGCTCGCGCTGGGGCTGGAGCCGAGCCAGGTGCCCGCCCGCAAGCTGCATCCCGGAGACAAGGTGCTGCTGGTCAGCACGCCCGACACCAGCACCGGCGGCGCCGACGCGACGCGCGGCGGCGGCACCCGGTTCGAGGCCACGGTGATCGACACCGCCACGCCGGAGAACGACGACGTGGTGGTCTACCTGGCGCTGGCCGTCCGGGACGTGCCGGCCGTGGTGGCGCTGGCCGCGGACGACCGGATCGCGCTCGTGCTCACCGAGGCGGCCTGATGGCGATCATCGCCCTGGTCTCGGCGAAGGGCTCGCCGGGCGTCACGACGGCCGCCCTGGCCGCCGCGCTGAGCTGGCACCGGCGGCTGGTGCTGGCCGAGTGCGACCCGGCGGGCGGCTCGATCCTCGCCGGCTACCTGGGCGGGGCGCTCGACGGCCCGCGTGGCCTCGGCGAACTGGCCGTCGGGGAGCTGCGCGACGGCAACCTGGAGAGCGCCTTCTGGTCACAGCTCGTCGACCTGGACGCGCCGAGGCGGGAGCGGCTGCTGCTGCCCGGCGTGGTCGACCCGGCCCAGGCCGGCAGCGTCACTCCGCTCTGGCAGCGCTTCGCCGACTTCTTCACCAGCCTGGAGCGGGGCGTCCCGCCGTACGACGTGCTTGTCGACTGTGGCCGGTTGCAGGTCGGTGGTCCACCGTGGCCGGTGCTGCGGGCGGCCGCCGTGGTGCTGCTGGTCACCCGGGCCCACCTGCCCGACCTGTCCGCCACCCGCGCCACGGTCAAGGCCATCGAGCGGGACTTCGCCGAGCACCGGATCCCTCCGGGCACCCTGCGCCTGCTCGTGGTCGGTGACGGGCACGGCGGCAGCGAGATCAGCAAGGCGCTGCGGCTGCCGGTGATCGCCCGGCTGCCGCACGACCCGCGTACCGCCGAGGTGCTCGGGCACGGCGGCACCGTACGCGCCAACCGCCCGCTGATGCGCGCGGCCGGCCAGTTGGAGGTGCCGGTCCGGGCGTTGCTGGACCGCCGGCGGGCCCGGCTGGCCTGGCCGGGAGCCCCGGCCCCGCGCGCGGTGACCGCGCCTAGCACGCCGGGGGTGTCCGGTGCGGTTTGAGCCGGTCTCCCACGACCCGCGCGGCCAGCAGCCCGGCGCCACCTCGACGGTGCCGCCGCTGGTCCCGCCGAGCGCGCGGCACCACCTGCCCCCGCCGCCCGCCGTGCCGGTCGCGCCGCCACCCCCGCCGCCCCGCCCCCGGGTCGACTTCGCGGTGGTCCGCGAGCTGCGCCGGGAACTCAGCGAGCGGCTCACCCTCTGGCAGCGTGGCCGGGAGTTCGACGCGGACGCCGAGGAGGTCGAGCGGGCCCGGCTGGCCGTCGCGGTGGTCTCCGCGTACGCGGACTCGGTGCGCCGGGCCGGCACGCCGATGGCCGCCGACGAGGAGCGGCTGCTGCTCGACCAGGTGACCGCCGAGCTGGTCGGCCTGGGCCGGCTCCAGACCCTGCTGGTCGACGACACCATCGAGGAGGTGCACATCCTCGGCTGCGACCAGGTGCGCATCACCAGGCACGGCGGCGGCGTGGACTGGTCCGAGCCGATCGCCGACAGCGACGACGAACTGGTGGAGATCCTCCAGGCGGCGGCCCGCCGGGCCGGGGCGACCGAGCGGTCGCTCTCCACCTCCAAGCCGACGCTCGACCTGCAACTGCCCGACGGCAGCCGGCTCGCCGCGGTCTTCCTGGTCAGCCACCGCCCGTACGCGGTGATCCGCAAGCACAACACGCTCGCCGTGAGCCTGGAGGACATCTCCGGTGGCCGGCCCGACCTGGACGAGATGATCGACCCGCTGCTGCGCGACTTCCTCCGCGCGTCCATGCGGGCCGGGCTGAACATCATGGTCGCCGGGCTGGCCGGGGCCGGGAAGACCACGGTCATCCGCGCGCTGATGGACGAGATCCCGGCCGACGAGCCGTACGTGCTGCTGGAGGAGAGCCGGGAGTTGCTGCCGGTCCGCCGCGGCCACAAGCACCGGGCGGTGATGAGCTTCGAGTCCCGGGAGGGGCACGGCGAGCGCGGGCTGGACGGCCGGCCGGCCGGTGAGGTCAGCATCGCCGACCTCATCCCGGTGTCGCTGCGGATGGGCGTGCTGCGGATCATCGTCGGCGAGGTGCGGTCGCGAGAGATCGTGCCGATGCTCCAGGCGATGACCACCAGCCGCGGTTCGATGTGCACGATCCACGCGCGTACCCCGGCCGGGGTGGGTGAGCGGATCATCGAGCTGGCGCTGGCCCACGGCCGGGAGATGACGGTCGACCAGGCCCGCCGGATGGCGGGCAACGCGCTGGACCTCATCGTCTACGTCACGGTCGAGGACGAGACCGCGATCGGTGGCCGGAAGCACCGCTTCGTCTCGCACGTCGAGGAGGTCATCGGCGTCGGCGAGGGCAACCGGATCACCACCACCAGCGTCTTCGGCCCGGGACCGGACGGCCGGGCCGTGCCCCGCCACCTCCCCGAGCGGATCCGCGACCAGCTGCTCCGGGTCGGCTACGACGCCCGGCTGCTGACCCGGTTCATCGAGGCCGGCACGGGCGCGTGGCGGCGGCCCCGGCACACCCGGCTTGGACGGCGGTAGCTGTGAGCGCGAGGAGTGAGCCGGGTCTGCGAGCCCCGCAGTCGCGAACGAAGGCAGGCTCATGACGACGATCGAGTTGATCGCGCTGGTCTCCGGGGCGGCGTGCGTGGCCGGGCTGGTGCTGGCGGTGGTCGCGCTGGTCGGCACCCGCCGGCCGCCCCGGTCGACGGCGGGCGCCGGCCCCGGGCTGAGCCGGCTCTGGACCGGCTCCGGGGCCAGCCGCCGCGAGCAGCACCGGTACCGGTTGCTGCTCGGCGCGGCCGTGGTGGCCGGCGCGCTGGCCTTCCTGCTCACCGGCCTGCCGGTGGTCGGCCTGCTGGTGGCGCTGGCGGTGCCCGGCGTGCCGTGGCTCTTCGCGGTGGGCCGGGCCGAGCAGCGGGCCATCGCCCGGATCGAGGCGGTCGGCGAGTGGACCCGGCGGCTCAAGGACATCTCCGGCACCGGGCAGGGCCTCCAACAGGCCATCATCGGCACCATCGCCACCGCGCCTGAGGAGATCCAGGAGGAGGTACGCACCCTGGCGGCCCGCCTCCAGGCCGGTTGGCTGGCGAGGTCCGCCCTGCTCGCCTTCGCCGACGAGATCGCCGACCCGGTCTGCGACCAGGTGGTGGCGGCGCTGATCCTGCACCTCACCGACCGGGGCGAGCGCCTCGGCGACGTGCTCGGCTCGATCGCCACCGCCGCCTCGGCCGAGGTGGCCACCCGGCGCGAGGTCGAGGCGAAGCGGACGCAGCCCCGGTTCGCGGTCCGCTTCCTCACCGGGATGACCCTGGCCACGCTCGCGTACGGGCTGGTCAACAGCGACTACGTCCGGCCGTACGGGACGGTCTTCGGGCAGCTCGTGATGGCGGTGCTCGGGGCGGCCTTCGTCGGGCTGCTGGTCTGGGTGCGGTCGATGAGCCAGCCGCCCCGCCCGGCGCGCTTCCTGCCGGCGCCGGACCCGGAGGAGGCGATCGCGTGAGCGCGAGGAGTGACCTTGCGAGCCCCGCAGTCGCGAACGAGAGGCGGGCGCGATGATGGTCAACTGGCAGCTGGCCGTCGCCGTGCTGGGTGGGGCGGCCGTCGGGCTGGGCCTGTTCCTGGTGGTCCGCGAGGCGCTGCCGGCCACCCCGGCGCTCGGCCCGGCGCTGCGCCGGCTGCACCAGCCGCCCGGCCAGGCCCCGGTGGCCGGGAGCGGGCCGGACTGGCTCGGCGGCGTCTCCCGCTGGCTGCGGCCGCCGCACCGGCAGCTCGCCCTGCTCGACCGGACCCCCGAGCAGTACGCCCTGTCGGTGCTGCTCTCCGCGCTGGTCGGGTTCGCCACCCCGGCGGTCGCCTCGGCCGTCCTCTTCGTGGGCGGGGTGGCGCTGCCGCTGCCCGTGCCGGTGGTGGGGAGCCTGGGGTTGGCGCTCGTCGCCGGCCTGCTCGCGCACCGGGCGGTGCTGGCCAGGGCGGACGACGCGCGGGACGAGTTCCGCCAGGCGGTCTGCACCTACCTGGACCTGGTGGCGTTGCAGCTCTCCGCCGCGCACGGCCCGGTGCAGTCGCTGGAGCGCGCGGCGGCGGTCTGCGACGGCTGGGTCTTCGACCGGATCCGGGAGGCGCTGCGGATCGCCCAGCTCCAGATGCACTCGCCCTGGGACGAGCTCCAGGAGCTGGCCGACCGGATCGGCATCCCGGAGCTGGGCGACGTGGGGGCCATCATGCGCTCCTCCGGCAGCGAGGGCGCCCAGGTGCACGAGACCCTGCGCAGCCGCGCCGACTCGCTGCGCGACCAGATCCGCACGGACAACCTGGCCCGGGCCGAGGGGGTGACCAGCCGGCTGGACATCCCCGGTTCGCTGCTGGTGTTCGTCCTGCTCGGCTTCGCCGTCTATCCGTTCCTCGCCCGTCTGTGAACCCACCCCGAGAAGGAGACGACCATGCACCTCTACGCCTACCTGTACGCCGCGGTCAGCAGCCGCCTGGCCGAGCTGCGGCGGGACACCGAGCGGGGCGACAGCCCGGTGCCGACCGCGGTGATCATCTTCGGCCTGGTCGCGGTGGCCATGGCGGTGACCGGGCTCGCCCTGGCCAAGGCGAACAACTGGATGAACGCCATCCCGAACAACACGGCGCCGAAGGCCCCGTGATGCCCCGCCCCGCCCGTACGGACCGGAGCCGGCCGGCGCCCGCCGGCCGGCCCACCGGCCGGTGCGGCCCGGGGCGCATCGTCACCGCCCTCCGGGAGCGGCTGGCCGCGGGCGGGCCCGAGCGGGGGGCCAACCCGGTCGAGCTGGCGGTGGTGATGCCGGCGATCCTGGTGCTGCTCTTCGCCTCGATCCAGCTCGCCGTCTGGTTCGTCGCCCGGTCGACCGCCCTCAACGCGGCGCAGACCGGGGTGAACGCCCAACGGGCGCTCCAGGCCCCGCCGGACGCGGGCCGGGACCGGGCCACCAGCTTCCTGCGTGCCGCCGGGGACTGGCTGGTCGACTGGCAGTCCCCCGGTCCCACCTGTACGACGACGGCCACCGAGGTCACCTGCACGGTCAGCGGACGTTCCCTGTCGGTGATCCCGGGCGTGCGCTTCGCGGTCTCGCAGCGCGCGCACGGTCCGGTCGAACGCTGGACGACGGGGTGAGGCCGATGGCGCGGGACCGGGGTTCCGTCTCGATCGAGGTGGCGGTGCTCGCCCCCGCCTTCATCGGGTTGATGGTGCTGGCCGGGGTCGCCGGCCGGACGGCCGTCGCCGACGAGGCGGTGGAGTCGGCCGCGCACGACGCCGCCCGGGCCGCCTCGATCGCCCGGGACGCGCGGACCGGCCGGACCGCCGCCACCGACGCGGCCCGCCGCCAGCTCGACTGGTCGGGGCTGCGCTGCACCGCCCCGCCGGCGTTGACCTTCCGCGGCTCCGTGGGGGACGCCGGGACCAGCTTCGCGGCCGCGTACCGCAGCGCGCCCGGGGTGCCCGCGACGGTCACGGTCGCGGTGACCTGCACGGTCTCCTTCGACGACCTGCGGGCGCCGGGGCTGCCCGGCGTGCCGGGCGGCAAGACCGTCTCGGCGAGCTTCACCTCCCCGCTGGACACCTACCGGAGCCGCCGGTGACCGGGCGACGCGCGTCGGAGAGCGGCCGGGTGAGCCTTTTCCTGGCCGTGGCGATGACCGGCGTACTCGCGATCATCAGCCTGGCGTACGACGGCGCCGGACAGCTCCGCTCGTTGCAGCGCGCGGACAACCTGGCCGCCGAGGCGGCCCGCAGCGGCGGCCAGATGATCGACCGGGCCCACGCCATCGAGGGCGGCCCGAAGCGGATCGACGAGGTGGCCGCCCGGAAGGCCGTCGCGGACTACCTGAGCGCCGCCGGCGGGGTCCGCGACCACGACGTCAGCTTCCCGGTGGTCGCCGGAGAGCGGCAGATCCAGGTACGCGTCCGCATCACCTACCGCCGGGACCTGCTCGGTCTCTTCGGCTTCCAGAACACCGCCACCGTCACCGGTGAGGCCACGGCGCGGGCGCTCACCGGAGCCCCGTAGGAAGGGAAGGCAGCCATGGGTGCATCGCAACGCTCGGCCGTCCGGCGGACCGGCCAGGTCCTCACCGGCCTCGGCGCCCTCGTCGTGCTCTGCGCGGTGCTGGCGGGCGGGCCGATCGCCCTGCTGGCCTTCGCCGGCAACCCCCTCCCCGACCACCTGCCCACGCTGGCCGAGGTGGGTACGGCGTTGACCAGCCGCGACGACGGGCAGCTCTTCCTGCGGGCGCTGGCCGTGGTGGGCTGGTTCGGCTGGGCCACGTTCGCCTTCTCCGTACTCGTGGAACTCCTCGCGGCGTCGCTGCGCCGGCCGGCGCCCCGGCTGCGCGGGATGCGCCGCCAGCAGCGGGCCGCGGCCGCGCTGGTCGGCTCGGTGGCGCTGATCCTGGCGGCCAGCCCGGCCGCGGCGAGCGCCGCCACCCTGGCCGCGCCGCAGCCGGTCGCCACCGCGCCGGCGGTGGTCGCCCCGCCGGCCGGACGCGCCGCCCCGCAGGCCGGTCCCGCGCTCGCCGCCCCGCCGGTCCGGGCCGCCTCGGTCACCACGAGCCCGGCGGTGTACCGGGTGGCGAAGGGCGACTACCTGGGCGAGGTGGCCGACCGCTACCTGGACGACTTCGACCGCTACCGCGAGGTGGCCCGGCTGAACCGGCTCGCCGACCCGGACCGGATCCGACCGGGGCAGCTGCTCAAGCTGCCCGAGGGGGCGGTGGACGCGGGCGCCCGCCGGCACGCCACCGGCCGGCTCGTGGCCACCCCGGCCAGCCCGTCCCGCCCGGCTCCCGGCCCGGCCGCCACGCCGGGCGGTGGCGGCGCGTCCTCGACGACGCCGAAGGGCACGCCGTCCCCGCACCCGCCCGGACGGGACACCACGCCCACCGTGGAGGCGCCCGCCGGGCAGCCACCGGCGATGTCGGCGGGCGCCTCCCGGGCCACCGTCGAGGACCGGATCAACCGCCCGCTGGCCATCTCGGCGGTGCTGGCGGTGGCGAGCATCGTGGGTGCCCAGATCGGCGCGGTCCTCGGCCTGCGCCGCCGCCCGGCGCCCCGGACGACGGTCCGCGACCTCGTCGTGGGTCGCCACCGCCGGGACTGACCCGGGCGACCGTGGACCGGACGGGCGGCCGCTCCGACGGTCAGGGGAGGCGGGCCTCCAGGCGGCCGTTGACCACGCGGGTGGGGAGGATGACCTGGTCGTTGCCCGAGGGGCCGTGGACGACCTCGCCGCCGTTGAGGCGGAAGGTGCTGCCGTGCCAGGGGCAGACCACGCAGGCATGGCCATCGATCTCCTGCACCTCGCCCTCACCGAGCGGGCCGCTCTGGTGCGGGCAGCGCTCCAGCATCACCGTCACGTCGTCGCCGTGCCGGTAGAGGATCACCGAGACGTCGTCGATCTCGCGGGTGAGGAGCTGCCGCTGCGGCAGGCTCGACATGTCGCCGAGCGGGTGCCAGCCGTCGCTCACCAGGTGCAGCTCGGAGATGCTCTGGCTGACCTGCGCGCCCTGCTTGTACGCGAGGTGCCCACCGAGGTACGCCCCGGCGCTCGCCGCCGACAGCCCCAGGTAGGCCAGCGCCCGGCCCAGGTTGTGCCGCCCGTTCAGCCGGGCCGCCAGCGAGCCGGCGTAGAGGCTCAGGCCGATGGTGTTCGCGGCGGCGTGCACGAGGCCGATCCGGCGCTGGTCGCGGGAGAGTGCGGCCCAGTCGTTGAGCCCCGCCACCGCGGCCGGCAGCGCGCTGACCGTACCGACCCCGACCAGCGCGGTCGCCGCCCGGCGCTGGCCGGGCATCAGGTCCACGACGGCGGCCGAGATCCAGGCGCCGACCGGCACCTGCACCATGGCCGGGTGCAGCGGGTGCCCCAACCAGACGCCGTGCAGGAAGTCCCGGACCCGCTGGGGACGCAGGGTGCCCTGCACGGCGCGCTGCAACCGGTCACCGACCCGGTCGAGTCGGGTGTTCTGCTCGATCTTCGTCAATAGTTCGCGCACGTGGTCCGACTTCCCGGCAGGAGAGGCCCCAAACCGGGCGGCGACCACGGATCACCCCATCGGGTGGTCCTCGTCCGCCCGCCAGCGGTCGGCGTGCACGGCGGCGGCCAGCGGCCGGGGCGTACGCCAACCGTGCCGGACCAGGTCGGGGACGGTCTGGAGGCGGCTCACCGGGCCCACGCAGAGCCAGGCCACCGGGCGGATGCCGGGCGGGATGCCGAGCAGGTCGGCCAGGAACGGCTCCCGGTAGAAGGAGACCCAGCCGACGCCGAGCCCCTCGGCGGTGGCGGCCAGCCAGAGGTTCTGGATGGCCAGGCAGACCGAGTAGAGGCCGGCGTCGGCGATGGCGTGCCGGCCGAGCACGGCGGGCCCACCCCGCTGCGGGTCGTACGTGACCACGACCGACAGCGTCGACTCCAGCACTCCGTCGATCTTGATGCGGGCGAACCGCTCGGCCGCGGCGCCGTCCAGCGTGGCGGCGAAGGTGTCCCGCTCGACCTGGACGTGCGAGTGGAACCGGCGCCGGGTCTGCGGGTCGCGGACCAGCACGAAGTCCCAGGGCTGCGAGTTGCCGACGCTCGGCGCGGCGTGCGCGGCGGTGAGGATCCGGTCCAGGACGGCGTCCGGCACCGGCTCCCCGGTGAACTCGGCGCGCACGTCGCGGCGGCGGTGGATGACGTCGTACAGGTCCACAGGCAGGCTCCCGCTGCACTCGGCCCACACTCGCGGTGGGCGACTGAACGCGAGGCCGGTCTTCGGACTCCCGGATCGACGCCTGACCGTCCGCCTTCCCGGCCTACCGGCCAGTGGCTGCGCGTGACGCGCGTGGACGGGGACTCCCCGGTCACCGCGGCGGGCCCGTGCCGGATTTCCACCGGCTTCCCGATTCTCCCCGCGCACGGCGGGGCACCTCACATGATCGTTGCCGCCGCCGATGCTACCGAGGCGCCGTCAGGGTGCGGGTGGCCCGGGTGCGGCGGGTGGGGCCAGCTCGCGCAGCACCTGGCTGAGCTGGTCGATGCGGGACTGGGCCTCGGTGCGCAGCCGCTCGGCGAGCGCGTTCCAGTCCTCAGTGGTCGGCGCCTGCCCCGGCGGCAGCGCCGCGAGTGCCCGGCCGACCTCGGCCAGGGTGAGGCCGACCCGCTGGCACGCCTCGATCATCGCCAGGCGGCACATCACGTCGCCGTGGTACCGGCGCTGGTTGCCGGGCGTGCGGTCGCTGCTGATGAGGCCCTGTGCCTCGTAGAAGCGGATCGCCGACGCGGAGACGCCGCTGCGCTGCGCGACCTGACCGATGGTCAGGCCCGGCTCGTGCCAGTCGAAGGACGTGTCCTGCTTCACGCCCCGAGTATGCCCGCCGACGGTTGACCTCAACAATTGTTGAGGTTCTACGGTCGGCTCCATCGGGTTCACGAGAATTCCCTGGAGGCGACGATGATCCTGGTGACCGGCGCGACCGGAAACGTCGGGCGGCGCGTGGTGGAGCGGCTCGTCGCCGCGGGCCACGGCGTACGGGCCGTCACCCGCGACCCGGGCCGCGCGAAGCTGCCGGCGGGGGTGGAGGCGGTGGCCGCCGACCTGGCCGATCCGGAGACCCTGCGCCCGCACCTGGCGGGCGTCGAGGCGGTGTTCCTGATCTGGCCCTTCGTCGAACCGGCCGCGGCGGCACGGCTCGCTCCGCGCGTCGCCGCCGTGCTCGCCGGTGCCGGGTCGCCCCGGGTGGTGTACGTGTCGGCCGCCACCGCCGAGGCCGACCCCGACTCGTTCTGGGCCGTCGTGGAGCGTGCCATCACGGCGTCCGGCCTGCCCTGGACGATGCTGCGTCCCACCGGGATCGCCACGAACACGCTGGCCTGGGCCCCGGCGATCCGCGCCGAGGGCGTGGTGCGCTGGCCGTACGGCGCGGCGGCCCGTTCGATGGTCCACGAGGACGACATCGCGGCGGTCGCGGTCGACGCGTTGACCAGCGACCGGCACGACCGGCGCACCTACGTGCTCAGCGGCCCGCGGACGGTCACCCAGGCCGAGCAGGTGCGCCTCATCGGCGCGGCGATCGGCCGCGACCTGCGCTGGCAGGAGGTGCCCGCCGAGGCGGTACGCCCCATGCTGGCCGTGGCGATGGGCAGCCCCGCGTTCGCGGACGCGGCACTGGCCGGCTGGGCGGCCATGGCGGAGACTCCCGAGCAGGTGACCGGCGACGTGGCGGCGGTGCTGGGGCGCCCCGCGCGGACGTTCGCCGACTGGGCCGCCGACCACGCGGCCGACTTCGCCTGACCCGCCCGCCGTCCGGCGGGAAATCCGTCGCGGCGCGCGCCGTCGGCGTCCATCGTGGTCCAGGTGTACGCGCATGCCTCCCGCACCCCGTCCACCGCGCCGGCGGCCCGGCTCGTCGCGGCCCTGGGCCGGCCCGAGGCCGTACCCCCGCCGCTGCTGATGCTGCTCGGCATGGTCTCCACCCAGGTCGGCGCGGCGGTGGCCAAGCAACTGTTCGCCGCCACCAGCGCCGGGGGTACGACCACCCTCCGGCTCGGCCTCGGCGCGCTGGTGCTGCTGGCGGTCACCCGCCCGGCCCGCTGGCCCGGCTGGCGGGCGGCCGGCCTGATCGCGGCGTTCGGGGTGGCCATGGCCGCCATGAACCTCGCCTTCTACGCCGCCCTCCAGCGGGTGCCGCTCGGGGTGGCCGTCACGGTCGGCTTCGCCGGCCCGCTGGTGGTGTCGCTGCTGGGCAGCCGCCGGGTGGTCGACGTGCTCTGGGCGGTGCTGGCGGGCACCGGGGTGCTGCTCCTGGCCGGGCTCGGCGGCATCGGCGTCGACCCGTTCGGCCTGCTGCTCTGCGGGCTCATCGCCGTCGGCTGGGCCGGCTACGTGCTGCTCGGCAAGGCGATGAGCGGCCACCTGCCGGGCACCCGGGGGCTGGCCCTGGGGATGGCGGTGGGCGCGGTCTGCGTACTCCCGTTCGGGGTGGCGTCCGGCGGCGCCGAGCTGCTCGACCTCCGGACCGTGGCGCTCGGGCTGGGCGTGGCGCTGCTGTCGTCGGTGCTGCCCTACTCGGCGGAGCTGGCCGCGCTGCGCCGGATGCCGGCGCGGGTGTTCGCGGTGCTGCTGAGCCTGGAGCCGGCGGTGGCCGCGCTGGTCGGCGCGCTGCTCCTGGGCGAGCTGCTGGCCTGGCCGCAGCTGGCCGGCGTGGCCTGCGTGGTGGGCGCTGCCCTCGGCGCCACCCTGGCCCGCCGCGCCGAATAGCGGGAAGCTGGCGCGGCGGCCGCCGTCGAGGGCATGCTGACCCGATGGGGGTACGCGTCGAGCACGCCGGGCCGGTGACCACGGTGATCCTGGACCGGCCGGAGGCCCGCAACGCCGTCGACGGCCCGACCGCCCGGGCCCTGGCCGACGCCTTTCGCGCCTTCGAGGCCGACCCCGACGCGGCCGTGGCCGTGCTCTGGGGCGCGGGCGGCACGTTCTGCGCCGGCGCCGACCTCAAGGCCATCGGCACGCCGCGCGGCAACCGGGTCGAACCCGAGGGCGACGGCCCGATGGGCCCGACCCGGATGCGCCTGTCCAAGCCGGTGCTCGCCGCGATCTCCGGGTACGCGGTGGCCGGCGGCTTGGAGCTGGCGCTCTGGTGCGACCTGCGGGTCGCCGAGTCGGACGCGACGCTGGGGGTGTTCTGCCGGCGCTGGGGCGTGCCGCTCATCGACGGCGGGACGGTGCGGCTGCCCCGGCTCATCGGCGAGAGCCGCGCCATGGACCTGATCCTCACCGGCCGCCCGGTCCCCGCCGACGAGGCGTACGCGATGGGTCTGGTGAACCGGCTGGTCGCGCCGGGCACGGCCCGGGCGGAGGCCGAGCGGCTGGCCGCCGAGATCGCCCGGCACCCGCAGACCTGCCTGCGCAACGACCGGGCGGCGGTGCTGGCCGGCGGCGGCCTGCCCGAGCCGGAGGCGCTGGCGACCGAACTCGCCTTCGGCATGGAGTCCCTGGTCACCGACGCCATGAAGGGCGCGGCCCGGTTCACGGCCGGTGCCGGCCGGCACGGAGCCGTCCCGGAGGACGGCGCCGTGCCTGGCCAGCACGGAGGTTCGCCCGAGCGGGCTACTTGACGATCTTGGCGTGGGCCGGCCGCTCGACCGCGACCGGGGCACCGTAGTCGGCGAACGTCATGGCCACCCGGACGATGGCCGGTGGGCCGATCTTGCCGTTCTTGTTCCAGACCAGGGTGAGTTCGTAGTTCAGCTTCGCGATGCGGTTCTGGGCGTCGAGCGTCACGTCGCCCACGACGGTCTCGCTCTCCAGGGGAGCTCCCGGTCCGTACCCGGTGTCCTTTCCGGTGGGCTCGACGCTGAAGTGGTAGGCGCGGTCGCCGGTCCTGGTGACCGTCGCGCCGGTCTTCTTGAGCACCTGGAGCAGCCCCTCCTGCTCGGCCGAGGCACTCAGGGCCCCGCCCATCGCCACGTCGAACGGCAGGAACTTCCGCTTGCCCCGGTACTGCTCCCAGTGGAGCTTCTTGTCCACTCCGGCGTCGCCCACGAAGTAGACCCCGTCGACCAGCCGTTCCTCCATGAAGCCGACGCCCCCGCCGGTGTACGGCGTGCGCAGCCAGCCGTTGGCCGTCGCCGGGTCGAAGGCACCCGTCGTGATCTCCACCCAGTTCGGATCGACCTGGTTGGTCCTCCGCACCGTGACCCGGTAACTGGTGCTCTCCGTCGTCGCCACGGCGGCGGCCAACTCCATCTGCGGAGACGCGGGCGCCGGCGCGCTCGCCTCGGCGGCGACGGCCGGGCGGTCGGGCGCCGGCCGTTGCACCAGCGTGGCCGTACCGAGCGCGCCGAGCGCGAGCATGGCCAGAGCGCCGCCGGCGAAGGTGCCGGCCCTGCGCCTCCGCGCCCGGCGACCCCGTGCCAGCAGCGTCGCGGTCGGCGCCGCCGAGTCCGGCTCGCCGTCGACGAGGGCGTGCAGCCGGGTCGTGAGTCGCTCGTCGAGATTCGTCATCGAGATCACCTGATCCCCGTGTAGGAGGGTTGCTGGAGGAGGTGGCGGAGCTTGCCGAGGGCCTTCGAGTGCTGGCTCTTGACCGTGCCGACGGTGCAGCCCAGCACCCGGGCCACCTCCCGCTCGGGCAGGTCCTCGTAGTGGCGCAGCACCACCACGGCGCGCTGCCTCGGTGGCAACGCGCGCAGCGCCCGACGCAGCGCGACGACGTCGTGGTCCGGCTCGGCGGCCGGTGCGGCCCGGTCGGGGACCTCGGCGACGAGGCTCTCCCGCCGGCGCCGCCGCCAGAACGAGGTGTGGTTGTTCACCAGCGCACGCCGGAGGTAGGCGTGCAGGTCGTCGGTGCGGGACAACCGGCGCCACCGCTCGTACATCCGGACCAGGCTGTCCTGGAGCAGTTCCTCGGCCCGCCACCGGTCCCCGGCCAGCAGCATGGCCAGCCGGATGTGGCGCCGCCAGGCCTCCTCCACGAAGGCCACGTACGAGGCGTCCGCCGTCGACAGTCGCGTTTTCTGGTCGGTCACGCCCCTACCACGCGGCCACCCGGGGAAAGGTTGTCCGGGCGGTCACCTCAGGTTGCGCAGCGCGTCCTCGATGGCGCGGTGGAAGGTCGGGTACGCGTAGATCATGTGCCGGAGCTGGCTGACCGGGACGGCCGCGTGCACCGCCGACCAGCGCGGAGAGCACCTCGCCGCCGGCCGGGCCGACCGAGGTGGCGCCGACCAGCACGCCCTGGTCGGCGTCGGCGACGAGCTTGATGAACCCCTCGTTGCCGGCCTTGTGGATCCACCCCCGGGTGGACGAGGTCAGGTCGGTGTGGCCGACCTGGACGTTGATGCCCCGCTCGCGCGCCTGCTGCTCGGTGAGGCCGACCGCGCCCACCTCGGGATCGGTGAAGGTGACCCGGGGCAGCGCCCGGTAGTCGGCGACCGGGACGCTGCCCGGCGCGACGGTCGACCCGCACGCGCTCATCGCCCCACCGACGGCGCTGACCACGCCGGCCGCGCCGCCGACCACGCTCGCGGTGCCGCTGGCGTCCGGCCCGCCCTTCATCCGCCGCACGTGGTCGAGCACGTCGGCGACGACGATGCCCGCCTGGTACATGGCGATGTGGGTGAACGCGCCCTCGCCGGTGAGGTCGCCGACCGCCCAGATCCCCTCGGCGGCGTGCATCCGCTCGTTGACCGGCAGGTAGCGCTGCGTGCAGTCGATGCCGACCGAATCCAGGCCCAGCTCGTCCAGGTGCGCCTTGCGGCCGGTCACCACCAGCAGCTTCTCGCCGCTGAACGCGGCGCCGTCGGCGTGGACGGTGAAGGCGCCGCCGTCGTGGCTCACCCGCGCGGCCGCGGCCCCGGTGTGGATCTCGACCCCGTCGGCCCGCAGCGCCCCGGCGGCGACCTTCGATGCCTCCGGCTCCTCGAGGGCGAGCACCCGGTCGGCCGCCTCGATCACGGTCACCCGGACGCCGAACCGGGCGAAGACCTGGGACAGTTCCAGCCCGATCGCGCCGCCCCCCAGCACCAGCAGCGACTCCGGCAGCTCCTCGACCTCGATGGCCTGGTGGTTGGTCCAGTACGGGGTGTCGGCCAGCCCGTCGATCGGCGGGACCGAGGGGCGGGTGCCGGTGCCGAGGACGATCCCGTAGCGGGCCTCGAACACCTGGTCGCCGACGCGCACCCGGTTCGGGCCGTCGAGCCGGCCGCTGCCCCGGACGAACCGGCCGCCCTTGCCGGTGAACCGGTCCACGGCGACCTTGTCGTCCCAGGTGTCGGTGGCCTCCTCGCGGATCCGCCGGGCGACCGGCGCCCAGTCGGGCCGCACCTCGGCGCTGCCGGCCAGCTCGTTGACCCGGTGGGCCTCGGCCAGCGCGTTCGCCGCCCGGATCATCATCTTGCTCGGGATGCACCCCCAGTACGGGCATTCGCCGCCGACCAGGTCCCGCTCGATCCCGACCACGGCGAGGCCGGCCTCGGCGAGCTTCCCGGCCACCTCCTCGCCGCCGACCCCGAGCCCGACCACGACCACGTCCACCACTTCCGGCTCCGCCATCCCGCCAGCATTCCGCACCGCCGGGGCGGCGGCCACCGCGTCGGGCCGGAATTCCCGAGCCGGTAACCAGCCCGACCGCCTACCGTGGCCGGATGCAGGCACGCTTCGCCCCGGTCCGGGACTGCTTCCACGACCTCTTCGCCGCGGGCCGGGAGACCGGGGCGGCGCTGGCCGTCTGGTACGACGGCACGCCCGTGGTCGACCTGGTCGGCGGCACCCGCGCCGCGGTCCCGCCCGGCGCGGCCGTCCCGGCTGTCGGGGCGGAGACGCCGTGGCGGCCGGACACGCTGGTCGACGTCTACTCGGTGGGCAAGCCGGTGGTCGCGCTCTGCCTCCTGCTGCTGGTCGACCGGGGCCGGGTCGACCTCGACGCGCCGGTGTCGGCGTACTGGCCGAAGTTCCGCGCCCCCGCCACCGTGCGGCAGGTGCTCGACCACACCGCCGGGCTGCCCGCGTTCCCGGTGCCCCGGCCCGCCGCGGCGATCCCCGACTGGGCGTTGCTCTGCGCCGACCTGGCCGCCGCCGAGCCCGAGTGGACGCCGGGCAGCGTCGCGGGCGAGCACGCCTGGACGTACGGGCACCTGGTCGGCGAGCTGGTCCGCCGGGTGGACGGACGGCCGGTGGGGCGGTTCCTGGCCGAGGAGATCGCCGGGCCGTGGCACCTCGACCTGGCCTTCGGGTTGGGCGTGGCCGACCAGCGGCGCTGCGCCGACCTGTCGTACGCCGATCCGGGCTGGCCGGTCCGGATGCTGGGCGAGCCGGGGTCGCTGCGCGCCCGGGCGTTGGAAAACCCGGCCGGCGGGCTGGACGTGGCGGTGGTGAACAGCCCGCTCTGGCGCGCCGCCGAGTTCCCGGCGGTGAACCTGCACGCCACCGCGTCCGCCCTGGCCCGCCTCTACGCGGGCCTGCTCGCCGGCGGCACCCTCGACGGGGTACGCCGGTTCAGCCCGGAGCTGGTCGCCGAGGCGACCCGGGTGCAGTACGACGGGCCGGACCTGGTGCTGGACCGGCGGGCGTCCTGGACGTTGGGCATGCAGTGGGAGCCGGACGGGAGCTGGGGCATGGGCGGGATCGGCGGCAGCAGCGCCTGGGCCGATCCGGAGCGCGGCTACACCTTCGCGTACGCGACCGCCCGGCTGGCCGACCACGACCGGGTGGACGAGCTGGTCGAGGCGCTGCACTCCTGCCTCTGACGGGAAGCGGACTGATCAACAAGCGTGGCGACCCTGTCACGCTGCGTCAGCCGCCGCTACGCTCCGGTGCTCGTGGAGAACGAAGCGCCCGCGCCGGCGACCCGGCTCAAGGAGCACTCCGGGGTCGCCGCCAACCTGGTCTCGGCGGTGGCCGGGCTGGTCGCCCTGGTGCAGGCGGTCCGCTCCGACCCGCTGTGGATCGTGCTGGGCCTGGTCGCGCTGGCGGCGCTGGTGGCGTACCAGCTCTGGCGACGCCGCTGGCGGACGGCCGGGCTGGCCGCGGTGGCGCTGCTGGTCCTCGGCGTCGCCGGCTGGGCGCTGGACCAGGACCGGCACGACCCCGCGCCGGCCGCCGCCACCACGACGACCCCCACCGGCACGACGACCGCCCCCGCGGCGCCGGGCACGACCGCCGCCACCACCGGGGCCGCCTCGACCGGCGCCCCGGACGACAGCCCCACCGCCGGCGGTGCCGCGACCGTGGTCTTCAGCGACGTGGTGCAGCTCGACAAGAAGACCGGGGTGGACGTGGACGGCGGCCGGCCCGTGCAGCGGTACGCCCAGGACGCGACGGTCGACCTCTACCTGGACTGGGGCTACATCCTCTACTCCAGCGCCCGGCACAGCGCCATGTACGACGACACCTACGCCGGCCCGGAGGAGGGCGCCGGGGCCCGCTGCGCGACCTACCGCGAGGCCCGCCGCACGAGCGCCCCGCACCACTACGTCGGCAGCGGCCAGCAGTACTGCTTCACCACGTCGGAGGGGCACCCGGGCTGGTTGCAGGTGGTGAACCAGGCGGGCGACGGCGGCGCCCTGGTCAAGGTGACCGTCTGGCGGGAGTGAGCCGTCAGCGCAGCCAGACCGGCTCGGTGCCCGGCACCTCCAGCGGGGGCGGGTAGTCCAGCGCCGCGCGCGCCCGCTCGGGGAGCCGCCACGGCTGGTGCACCGCCTTCCCCCCGATCGAGGCCAGCTCCGGCACGTACCGGCGGACGTACGCGCCGTCGGGGTCGTAGCGTTCGGCCTGGCGGACCGGGTTGAAGCCACGGTGCGGCCGGGCGTCGTTCCCGGTGCCGGCCACCCACTGCCAGTTGCCCGAGTTGTCGGCCACGTCGCCGTCGAGCAGCCAGCGGAAGAAGACCGCCACCCCGGACCGCCAGTCCAGCCGTAGGTGCTTGGTCAGGTAGCCGGCGGTGATCAGCCGGGCCCGGTTGTGCATCCAGCCCTCGGCGCGCAGCTGCCGCATCCCGGCGTCCACGATGGGCATCCCGGTCCGCCCCTCGGTCCAGGCGTCGAGCGCGTGCTGGTCGTACCGCCAGTCCTCCTGCGCCCCGCGCCGGTAGGCCCGGGAGGAGAGGTCGGGGAAGGCGTCGGTGACCTGGTGGTAGAAGTCCCGCCAGCAGAGCTGCCGGACGAACGGCCCGCTCCGGTCGCCGGCCCGGTTCGCCACGGCCAGCGGCGAGAGGCAGCCGAAGCGCAGGTAGGGGCTGAGCCGGGAGGTGTCGTCGCCGGCCATGTCGTCGTGGATGTCGTCATATTGACCCAGGGTGGGCAGCCACCCGGTGAGGCGGCGCCGGGCCACGCTCTCCCCGCCGACCGCGGCGTCCGGGGAGTCGCCGCCGGGCGGGTCGGGCAGCCGGCCCGGATCGACGCCGTCGGGCAGCCGCACCCGCCTCGGTGCGGCCAACTCCTCCCGCACCTTCGCCCCCTGCCAGGCCCGGAAGTAGGGGCTGAACACCTTGTAGTGGTCGCCGCCCGCGGGCCGGAGGTCGCCCGGCTCGACGATCGTGAGACCGGGGAAGAGCCGGAGGGACATCCGCTGCCGGTCGCACTCCTCGCGCAGCCGGCGCTCGCGACGCCGGGCGTAACGGCTCACGTCGGCGGAGAGGCCGATCCCCTCGGCGCCGACCGCGCGGGCCAGCTTGACGGTCTCGGCCACCGGGTCACCGCGCCGGACCACCAGGTCGCCGCCGCGCTTCCGGAGCGCCTCGCGCAGCTCGGCCAGGCTCTGGTGCAGGAACCGGGTGCGGTTCGGGGAGAGCCCCTGCAGCGCCGGGTCGAGGACGTGGAGCGGCACCACCCGGTCGAACGCCGAACACGCCGACGCCAGCGCCGGGTGGTCGTGCACCCGCAGGTCGCGGGTGAGGAGCACGACCGCCGTGCGGTCGCTCACGCGACCAGGGCCGGCCGGAGGGCGGGGCCGGGGATCCGCACCGGCGCGCCGGCCGGGGTGAGCAGCGCCCGCGCGGCCACCGCCATCCGCCGCCGCCGGGGTACGAGGGCCCGGCGGGTGAACACGTCGAAGTCCTGGGCGGCCACCTCGTCGAGGATCCCGCCGTAGAGCGCGTACGCGGTGCGCATGCAGGCCTGCGAGGCCGGCGCGAGCAGCGGGATGCCGGGCGCGGCGGCTTCGTAGTGGGCCTGGGCGCGGGCCACCTCGTACTCGATCAGCTCGCGCAGCCGTGGGGTGGTGCGGCCGGCGGCCCGGGCGGCGAGCAGGCCCTCCCGGGTGACGTCGAACCGCGCCAGGTCCTCGTCCGGCAGGTAGGTCCGCCCCCGGTCCAGGTCCTCGGCCACGTCCCGGATGAAGTTGGTGAGCTGGAAGGCGAAGCCGAGCTGGCGGGCCGGCTCCCGGGCGGCGGCCGGATCGGAGCTGCCCAGGATCGGCAGCATCATGGTGCCGATGACTGCGGCCGAGCCCTCCATGTAGTCGAGCAGGTCGTCGTACGTCGGGTAGGACCTGACGGTGAGGTCCATCGCCATGCTGCGCAGAAACGACGCGAAGTCGCCGCGGTCCAGGTCGAAGACGGCGATGGTGTGCAGCACGGCGGGGAGCAGCGGGTCGTCGACCGGCTCGCCGTGCAGGCCAGCGACGAAGCGGGCGGACCACTCCTCCAGCCGGGCGGCCCGCTCGGCCGGCGGCAGTTCCTCGGTGCGGTCGACGATCTCGTCGGCGTAGCGGGTGAATCCGTAGAGGGCGTGCACGTGCCGCCGTTTCCAGGCGGGCAGCAACCGGGTGGCGAGATAGTAGGTACGGCCGTGACGCCGGTGCAGCTCGCGGCAACGCTCATAGGCAGCGGTGAGATCCGTGTCCACCGGCCCTCCTCCAATTCGACGCAGCAATCGACGCAACTCGCAACTCTAGGGTACGCTCGCCCCCATGGCCAACGACGCAGTTGCGGGTAGTTCGCTCCGGGTGGTCGCGCCGGCTCAGCCCGGAGCGTCGGACGATCCGGTCCGCGGCGTACTGGCCGCTTTCACGAACGACCTGGTGAACGGGGTCGACGAGACCCTCGCGGCGTTCCTGGCCACCGAGGTCGACTCGCTCGCCGAGATCGACGCGGCGATGGGCGGGTTCGCCGCGACGGCCCGCGACTGCGTGCTGGCCGGCGGCAAGCGGGTCCGGCCGACCTTCGCGTACTGGGGCTGGCGCGGGCTGGCCGGCGGCGACGCGCCGCTGCCCTCGGTGCTGCCGGCGCTCGCCGCGCTGGAACTGCTGCACACCTTCGCGCTGGTGCACGACGACGTGATGGACGCCTCCGACACCCGGCGCGGCCGGCCGACCGCGCACCGGGCCGCCGCCGACCGGCACCGGGCCGCCGGGCACACCGGCGACCCCGAACGGTACGGCGAGGCCGTCGCCGTGCTCATCGGCGACCTCTGCCTGGTCTGGGCCGACCGGCTGATGGCGCACGCGACCGTGCCGCCGGCCCGGATGCTCGACGTGCGCCGCTGCTACGACCAGATGCGGGTGGAGACCGTCGCCGGGCAGTTCCTCGACGTGCTGGGCGAGCACGACGCGGCGCACTGGTCGGTGGACCGGGCGCTGCGGGTGGCCCGCTACAAGACGGCCGGCTACACCGTCCAGCGACCGCTGCTCTTCGGCGCCGCCCTGGCCGGGGCCGAGGCGGACACCCCGCTGATCGCCGCATACACCCGCTACGGGCTGGCCGTCGGCGAGGCGTTCCAGCTCCGGGACGACCTGCTCGGGGTCTACGGCGACCCGGCCACCACCGGCAAGCCGGCCGGTGACGACCTGCGGACCGGCAAGCCCACCGTGCTGCTGACGCTGGCGCGGCAGTTGGCCGACCCGGCCCAGCGCCGCGCCCTGGAACGGGCCGGCGCGGTCACCGAGGCGCGCGAGGTGGCGCGCCTGGCCGACCTGGTCCGGGAGACCGGGGCGGTGGCCCGGGTCGAGCGGATGATCGCCGACCGGGTGACCGAGGCGCAGGCGGCGCTCGACACCGCGCCGATCGACGGCACTGCGCGGACCGCGCTGACGGGCCTCGCCACGGCCGCCACCACGCGGCGGGCATGATGGGCAACTTCGCGAACAAGGGGGCTGGGATGCGGACCGTGAGCGGGCGCACCGACCGGGTGGTCGTCGTCGGCGCCGGGCTGGGCGGGCTGGCCTGCGCGTTGCACCTGGCCGGCAGCGGCCGGCAGGTGACCGTGCTCGAACGGGAACCGGTGCCGGGCGGGCGCGCCGGCCGGCTCGGCGTCGACGGGTACGAGTTCGACACCGGGCCGACCGTGCTCACCATGCCCGACCTGATCGCCGAGGCGCTCGGGGCGGTGGGCGAGGAGCTGAGCGACTGGCTGGACCTGACGCCGCTCGACCCGGCCTACCGGGCGTACTACCCGGACGGGTCGACGCTCGACGTCATCACCGACACCACCCGGATGGCCGCCGAGATCGCCCGGGTCTGCGGGCCCCGCGAGGCGGACGGCTACCTGCGCTTCGTCGACTACGCGCGCGACCTCTGGCGCTGGGAGCGGGCGGACTTCATCGAGCGCAACCTGGACGCCCCGACCGACCTGCTCACCGGCAACCTGCTCAGGCTGCTCGCCAACGGCGCCTTCCGGCGGCTCCAGACGAAGATCAACCAGTTCTTCCGGGACCCGCGTACCCAGCGGATCTTCTCCTTCCAGGCCATGTACGCCGGCCTCACCCCGCACGACGCGCTGGCCATCTACGCGGTCATCGCGTACCTCGACTCGGTGGCCGGGGTGTGCTTCCCGCGCGGCGGCATCCACGCGGTCTCCCGTGGGATGGCCGGCGCGGCGGAGAAGCACGGCGTGCAGATCCGGTACGGCACCACGGTGACCCGGGTGGAGACCGCGCACGGCCGGGCCACCGGCGTGGTCACCGCCGACGGCGAGTTCGTCCCGGCGGACGTCGTGGTGCTCAACCCCGACCTGCCGGTCGCCTACCGGGACCTGTTGCCGGAGAGCCGGCAACGCGCGCTCACCTACTCGCCCTCCTGCGTGGTGCTGCACGTCGGTTCGACGCAGGGCTACCGCAGGATCGCCCACCACAACATCCACTTCGGGCGGTCCTGGAAGGGCACGTTCGACGAGGTGATCCGGCGGGGCGAGCTGATGAGCGACCCGTCCCTGCTGGTGACGAACCCGAGCCGGACCGACCCGTCGGTGGCCCCGGCCGGGCGGCACACCTACTACGTGCTCGCCCCGGTGCCCAACCTCCACCGGGCGCCCTTCGACTGGCCGGGTGACCTGACCCGCCGCTACAGCGACCAGCTCGTGGCGACCCTGGAGGAGCGGGGCTACGTCGGCTTCGGCGACGGCATCGAGGTGCTGCGCGCGGTGACACCTGCCGACTGGGAGGCGCAGGGCATGGCCGCCGGCACCCCGTTCGCCGCCGCGCACAGCCTCTTCCAGACCGGCCCGTTCCGCCCCTCGAACCTGCACCGGACGCTCGGCAACGTGGTCTTCGTCGGCTCCGGCACCCAACCCGGGGTGGGCGTGCCGATGGTCCTGATCAGCGGCAAGCTCGCCGCCTCGCGGATCACCGGGACGACGTCGTGACGGCCCGGGAGAAGCACCTGGTCGAGCTGGTCGACGACGGCGGGAAGGTGCTCGGCCAGACCACGGTGGCCGCCGCCCACCAGCCACCCGGACGGCTGCACCGGGCGTTCTCGGTGCTGCTGGTCGACCCGCGGGGGCGGACCCTGCTCCAGCAGCGGGCCGCCGCCAAGACCCGGTTCCCGCTGCGCTGGGCCAACTCCTGCTGCGGCCACCCGCTGCCCGGCCAGTCGCTGGCCGAGGCCGCCAACCGCCGCCTCGCCGAGGAACTCGGCGTCGCGCCGGTCGGCCTCACCGAGGTCGGGGTCTACGTCTACTACGCCGAGGACCCGGCCACCGGTCGGGTCGAGTTCGAGTACGACCACGTGCTGCGCGCCGACGTGCCGGCCGACCTGCCCATCCGGCCCGATCCCGACGAGGTGGCCACCCTGCGCTGGGTCGACCCGCACGAGCTGGAGCACGAACTGGACGCCGACCCCCGCGCGTACGCGCCCTGGCTCGGCGGGGTGGTGAACCGGCTGCTGCGGCCGGCCCGTCCCGCCGTCGACGCGTCCCGGGCGGGCGCGCCGGCCGACGAGGTACCGGAGCGGTCGGGTGGCGGATGAGGCGCTGAGCGCGGGGGCCGTGGCGCGCCGGCTGGGGGTCGCGGTCACCACGCTGCGCACCTGGCACCAGCGCTACGGCCTCGGTCCCGGCGAGCACGTGCCGGGGCACCACCGGCGCTACACGCCGGCCGACCTGGCGCGCCTGGAGATCATGCGGCGGCTCACCGCGGAGGGGGTCGCTCCCGCCGAGGCCGCCCGCTGGGCCCGGCAGGCGCCGGCCGCCCTGCCCGCCGAGCAGCTCGGGCCGAAGCGGCGGGCCACGGCCGTCCGGGACGGCGGCGGGACGACCATCCCCGTCGGCCGGGCCGGACCGGTGGCGCGCGGCATGGCCCGCGCCGCCATGCGGTTGGACTCGGTGGCGATCGGCGAGACCGTCGCGCACGCCCTCGCCACCGACGGCGTGGTGCGGACCTGGGACGGGCTGCTCCGGCCGGTGCTCGCCGCCATCGGCGAGCGGCACGCCGCCACCGGCGGGCTGATCGAGGTGGAGCACCTGGTCTCCCGGTGCGTCTCCGAGGCGTTCGCCACCGTGGCCCGGGCGCACCCCACCGCGGGGCCCGCCCGGATCCTGCTCTCCTGCGCCGACGAGGAGCAGCACACGCTGCCGCTGGAGGCGCTGGCCGCCGCCCTGGCCGAGGCCGGGGTGGGCTACCGGATGCTGGGCGCCCGGGTGCCGGTGGCCGCCCTGCTCGAGGCGGTCAACCGGACCGGTCCGGCGGCCGTGGTGCTCTGGTCGCACACCCGGGTCACGGCCGACCCGGACCAGCTCACCGCGGTGCTCGCCGCCCCGCGCCGCCCGCTGCTGGTGCTCGCCGCCGGGCCGGGCTGGCGGTCCGACACCCTCCCCGCCGGCGTGGTCCGGCCGGTGGACCTCGCCGAGGCGCTGTCGCTGGCGGTGGCGGTGCGGGACTCCCTGGGCCAGTCGACGACGGGCTGAGGGCCCTCCCCATTCGGCGCGACGTCCACTACGGTCGGAAAGTCCGCCCGACCCGACCCCCTCTCGGGAGCGACGATGCGTCCACGCGCCGTGCTGGCGTTCGCCCTCGGCCTGGTGCTCCTCCTGGCCGGCTGCGGCGAGCCCGGCAAGACCCCGACCCAGGCCGGCGCCCCGCCGACCGCCTCGGCCGCCCCGACGCCGCCGAAGACGCCGACCCCGCGGCCCACTCCGAGCCGCACTACCCCGCCGAAGCCGAAGCTGCGCCCGCTGCCGAAGACCCTGCCCGCCGGGCTGCACCGCACCACCGGCGACCACGGCGTGGCGCTGACCTTCGACGACGGGCCGGACCCCCGGTTCACCCCGCAGATCCTCGACCAGCTCCGGGCGGCCCACGTCACGGCGACCTTCTGCCTGGTCGGCAAGCAGGCCCGGCGCTACCCGCAACTGGTGGCCCGGATCGTCCGCGAGGGTCACCAGCTCTGCAACCACAGCTGGCGGCACGACATCAACCTCGGCCGGCGACCGGTCGCCGAGATCCGGGCCGACCTGGTCCGCACGAACCAGGCCATCCGGGCGGCCGCGCCGCAGGCGCCGATCACCTGGTTCCGCCAGCCCGGCGGCCGGTGGACGGCGGAGGAGCTGACCGTGGCCCGCCAGCTCGGCATGCGCCCCCTGCACTGGAGCGTCGACCCGCAGGACTGGGACCACCCCCCGGCCAAGACGATCATCAAGCGGGTCACGGCGGCGACCCGCCACGGCTCGATCGTGCTGATGCACGACGCGGGCGGCGACCGGACCCAGACGATCGCCGCCTGCCGGCGCGTGATTCCCGACCTCAAGCGGCGGTTCGGGATCTCCCGACTCCGGTGACACCGCCTCTGAACTGCGGTTTCGCCCGGCAGTGTGCGGGTGGCCATACCGGTTTGGCCGACGCCGGAGGCATGGCATATGCTTCTCATGCCTCCGGCGGGGCCGGATGGGAGCAAGTCCGCTTGAAGTTGCGAGTGTGCAATGATGGCGGGGCCGCCCTCATCGTCTAGCGGCCCAGGACGCCGCCCTTTCAAGGCGGTAGCACGGGTTCGAATCCCGTTGGGGGCACGGTCCGGCTCAGCCGGATGCAACACCAGCCAGGTCCTGTGGAGCAGTTGGAGTGCTCGCCGCCCTGTCAAGGCGGAGGTCGCGGGTTCAAGTCCCGTCAGGACCGCAAGCGCTGACGCCGCGCCCTTCATGCGCGGCGTTCTGCGTATCGGCCCATGCGGTAGCATGAGCCGAGCAGCACGGCCAGGTAGCTCAGTTGGTACGAGCGTCCGACTGAAAATCGGAAGGTCGGCGGTTCGACCCCGCCCCTGGCCACATAGCCTTTCGCCGGGCTACAGGAGCGCCGACCAGCGGAAACGCGGTCGGCGCTCTGCTTTTCGCTGCGGAAGACCGTCTGTCCGGTCTGACCCTCGTTGACCCCCCTTACTTCGGTTGGTTCAGACCGGGTCGAGCGAACTGAACTGAATGCCGGCGAGTCGCCAACCGCCAGGCAGTTCGATCCATACCTGGCTCAGCCGGACTGTCAGTGTCATCGCTTCACCACGCCAGGTCGCCCGGCTGCGCTGGACGCAGCGCACCATCGCGGCGCGGTCGTAGCGGCGCAGGTCGACTCCGGTTGTCTCCAGCGAGAGGTAGGCGAAGTCAGCGTGCCGGTCGATCCACTGCCGCTTGTTCAGCAGGTAGCCCCGCTCGCCGATGGACATGAAGTCATCCGCCAGCAGAGTGTGCAAGCGGTCGGTGTCGGCGTGAAGTTCAGCGTCGTCGAATGCCTGTTGGAGTTCGCGGATGTCAGTTGTCACGAGGTGATCCTGTCGCGGTCGTCGGTCGGTCAGATCGCCGAGAAGTGCCGATGGCAGTGTTCACATCGTGACGACCAGCTTGCCGGTCGTATGCAGGCGGACGAAGTCGACGCATGCTTGGGCGCCCTCATCGAGGGTGTAGCGGCGGCCGATCGTGGCCGGTAGGTCACCACCGACCGCCAGCTCACCGACCTCGCGCATCCCGCCGAAGGTGCCGTCCATGTCCAGCACGAAATGCAGGCCGACGTCGTCGCGGCCGATCCCGTCCTGCTGCGGTACCGGGTAGGTGATCGTGAGGAGGCGTCCGCCTGTGCGGATGGCGCCTGCGACTCCAGCAAGGTGGTCACTGGGCACGGTCAGGTTGAAGGCGACGTCGACGTCGGAGGGGTATTCGGATTCCGCGTACCCGATGGTCTTGTCGGCGCCAAGAGCTCGAAGGATGGCGGCGTCAGCGGCGGTCGCGGTGGCGATCACCCGCGCCTTCGCGGCCGCGAGCAGCGGGATCACTGCGGTCCCGACACCGCCGGTGGCGCCGACGACCAGGACGGTCTCGCCGGGCTGCACCTTGGCGGTGGCCATCAGTGCCCGTGCGGTCAGGCCGACGGTGGGCAGGGCGGCCGCCTGCTCGATGTCGAGGCCGGCCGGGCGGTGCGCCAGGAACGGGGTATCGGCCTCGAAGACCGCGTACTCGGCCAGCGAGCCGGTGCTCAGCGACGGCCGGGTCGCACCGGCCATCGCCCGCAGTGCCCGCGGCACGGCCTGGCCGAAGATCTCGTCGCCCACCTGGTAGGCCGTCACGCCGGCACCGACCTCGCTGACCGTGCCGGCGAAGTCGTTGCCGGGCACGTGCGGAAACCCCAGCGGCACGACATCGCGGAAATCGCCGCTGGGCAGCCGGACGTCCGCCGGGTTGATCGAGGCGGCGGCGATCCGGACCTGGATCTGCCCTGGCCCGGGCCGGGGTGCCGGCACGTCCGCCACGGTGTACTCCTCGGGCGGCCCGTAGCCGGTCACGACAACTGCCTTCATGCGCTTCCCCCAATTAAACGGACCGACCGGTCATGTTATTGGTCGTGAAGCTAGCAATAAGCGGACCGGGCGGTCAACTTGCTACGGTGGCAACGTGACCTCGACCCGCCCGCTGCGTGCCGACGCCGCCCGCAACCGGCGGCTGCTACTGGCAGCCGCCGCCGACGAGTTCGCGGAGCGTGGCCTGGACGTCTCGGTCGCCGACATCGCCCGCCGGGCCGGTCTCGGCAAGGGCACCCTGTTCCGTCACTTCGCCACGAAGGATGACCTGCTCGCCGCGATCGTCCTTGACCGGATCGACGCGCTGAAAACCGTCGGCGAACAGTTGCTCGACGCGGCGGACCCGGGCGCCGCGCTGCTGGAGTTCCTCACCGTCGCTGCCGACCAACAACGGCAACGCGACCTGTCGTTCCTGCAGGAGGCCGGCGAACTGAACGCGGACGTCACCAGGGCCCGCGAGCAGATGTTCCGCTCCGTGCACAAGCTTGTCGATCGGGCTCGTGAACACGGCGCCGTGCGGGCCGACATCACCGGTGCCGACGTCATCCTGCTGATGTGCGCGCCCAACTACGTCACCAGCTACGTGCCAGACGCCCCGCCCGGCCTGTGGCAGCGATACCTTTCCATCATCTTCGACGGCCTACGCCCGGAAGGCGCCCATCCGCTGCCCCACCCGCCGCCAGCCACTCCTTGACGCCCGAACACAGGGTCTGACCGCCGCTACCTGCCGACGCTTGTTGGGGCTGCCCCCCTTGTCGCCCGGGGATCGCACGGACCAGACGAGTGCCCGAATACCGAAGTAGTCGGGCACTCGCCGTGGCTTGTGGGCGAACGTCGTCAGTTCAGGCTGAATCGCTGGTTGGCCTGCCCGTTGCAGTCGTAGATCTGAACCTGCTGGCCGTTGCCGGTGCCCCACACGTCCAGGCAGCGGCCGGACTGCACACCGGTGATGGTTCCGTTGGAGTTGACGTTCCACTGCTGGTTGGCCTGCCCGTTGCAGCTGTAGATCTGCACCGCCGAGGCGTTGCCGGAACCTGCGGCGTCCAGACACTTGCTGCCGTACACGGTCAGCTGCTTGCTCGACGTGAGCGTCCACGCCTGGTTGGCCTGGCCGTTGCAGTCGTAGAGCTGCACCCGGGTGCCGTTGTTCTGCGACGCGTTCGGCACGTCGATGCACCTGCCGGACTGGGCGCCGATGATCCGCTTCGCTCCGCCCGGCGTGGCCGAGGGCGACGGTGAACCGGTGCCGCCGCTCGGCGTCGGCGAGGGCGTGACCGGGCCGGCGGCGTTGAGGGCGTTGAGCACCGAGGTGTAGGCGGCCTTCTTGTTGCCGCCGCCGTCGAACAGCAGCGGGTTCTCACTGGAACGCCACGAGTCGCTGTCCCGTACGCCCCAGACGGTGATGCCGACGCAGCGGGGCACGTTGAGGCAGGCCTGGGTCAGCCCGGCGTACTGCGTGGTCGAGGCGTTGGTGACGTCGACCTCGGTCAGGGCCACGTCGACACCGAGCGAGGCGAAGCTCGTGAGCGTGGTCTGGAAGTTGCTCGGCAGCGAGCTGCCACCGGTGAAGTGGGTCTGCAGGCCCACGCAGTCGATCGGCACGCCACGAGACTTGAAGTCCCGGATCATGTTGTAGACGCCCTGCGTCTTGCCGTAGGACCAGTTCTCGATGTTGTAGTCGTTGTAGCACAGCTTGACCGACGGGTCGGCGGTGCGCGCGGTGCGGAAGGCCACCTCGATCCAGTCGTTGCCGGTGGCCTGCAGGTTGGACTGCCGCCGGCTGCCGTCCTCGTTGAACGCCTCGTTGACGACGTCCCAGTAGGCGAGCTTGCCCTTGTAGTGGGCCATCACCCCGTTGATGTGATCGATCATCGCCTGGCGCAGGCTGCTACCGCTCAGGCTCTGCATCCAGCCGGGCTGCTGTGCGTGCCACGCGAGGGTGTGTCCGCGAACCTTCATGCCGCGCTGGGTCGCCCAGTTGTAGATCTGGTCGCTGGAGCTGAAGTTGAACTGGCCCCGCTGGGGCTCCGTCGCGTCCGGCTTCATCTCGTTCTCGGCCGTCACCATGTTGAACTCACGTCCGGCGATCGTGGTGTACGTCGAATCACCGAGCCGGCCCGCGGCGATCGCCGTGCCGAAGTACCGGCCCGACTGGGCGGCCGCCGCGCCCAGGGTGCCCGCTGCGGCGTTCGCCTCGGGCATCACCACCACGACGCCCATTGCCGCGACGGCTGCGACGACACCGCTGACCAGCAGTCGGACCCGCGTCGATCGGCTTCCCGACGAGCCAGTGGAGGGGACAGGAGAACTGGTTGCCACGATTGCCTCCCTTCTCGGTACAACCCGGACCAGGAACGATGGGTTTCAATGCCACGTCATGCTGGCACGGCAACAGTTCTTGGAACAAGAACTTCCGGAAACCTTCCGAAACGGCACGACGATGGTCTGCCTCATCGATGTGGCGGCAGCATCGAAGACTGGACTGCCTCGAACCCGATGGGATACCGAAACTTCCGGACGGCTGGCGAAATCAGGCGTCCCGGCCAGAGTGGCCAGACACAGCGGTCCTCACCAGCATTCCCGCTGGTGAGGACCGTTGGGTCGGCGCCGGCCTGCCCTACCGTCGATGGCATGGGGGCGTTGGTGGCATCTCTCGCTTTCCCCGGCGGCTACTCCGCGTAGGGCTGGTCCGTGCCCTGGTCGCTGTAGCCGAGACTCCAGATGTAGCCGTCCGGGTCCGCGAAGGAGCCGCCGTACCCGCCCCACGGCAGGGCGCCGGCCGGCTTCAGGATGGTGGCGCCGGCCTTCTCGGCCTCCGCGATGATCTCGTCGACCCGCGCCTCACTGCGGACGACGTACGTGAGGACCAGCCCGCTGAAGCCACTGCCTTCCGGGTTGGCGCCCACCTGGCCGGCCAGGCCCTCGCGGCCGTAGAAGCCGACGAGCGAGCCTCCGTCGGATTCGAAGAACACCGAGACGCCGTAGTCGTCCTTGATCTTCCAGCCGAGCCCCTCCGTGTAGAACTGCTTGGACCGGGCCAGGTCCCGGACGCCGAGGAGGATCGAGCTGACATTCGCCTTCATGCTTTTCTCCCTAGTGCTTGAGTGATGCGCACGAGGGCCACGCTACGAACGGCGCCATGCCCGGTGCTTCTTGATTCCTGATCGATCGGCCACCTGCCGCCGCCCCGGTGGAATCCCACCATCGGCTGCACCCGGCGTCCGGATCGTCTGCCCTCCGTGTGCACGGCGCCCAACCACCGGTGATGTCCGGTCTGGGCGGGCGAGTATGAGCGGTATGAGGCGTCAGGAAGGCGGTGAAGAGGGCCAGGACCTGCTGCAGCGCCGCGAGGACGTGCGGCAGGCCAACTTCCTGGAACTGTTCGTCGACCTGGTGCTGGTGTTCGCCCTGGCCGGCGTGGTCACCCGGGTGGCGCGGGACATCGTCAGCGAAGACCTGGTCGTCCGATGGCGGGCGATGGCCTTCCTGCCGGTGCTGTCACTGCCGCTGATCTGGCTGTGGATCACGACCGCGCACATCACGAGCTGGTTCGACCCCCGCCGTCGCAAGATCCAGTGGCTGGTCCTGGCCAGTGCCTTCGGGCTGCTGGTCATGTCGACGTCGCTGCCGTACGCGTTCGTCGGCCGCGGGTGGGCGTTCGTACTGCCGTACGTGATCCTGCTGTGCGGCCGGCCGCTCATCCTGATCCCTGCGTTGCGCGGACACCCCCTGCGGCAGCTCTACCTCCGGTCGCTGCTGTGGTGCGCGGTCTCGGCGGTGTTCTGGATCGCCGGCGCGGCGGTCAGTGGCACCGCCCGGGCCGCACTGTGGGCGATCGCCGTGGCCATTGACTTCCTTGGCGCGCAGCTGCGCTGGTCCGTCCCGGGGATGGCCCGTCCGCCGGTCAGCGCGTGGGCCACGGACAGCCGCCACCACCTGCCCGAGCGCTACCAGCAGTTCCTGATGATCGCCCTCGGGGAAACCGTGCTCGCCGTCGGCACCACGCTGACCAACCAGAAGGTCACCGCGGCGACCGCCGCCGGGCTGGTGGTGGCGTTCCTGTCGACGGTGCTGATGTGGCGGATCTATTTCTACCGCTCCGGTCAGGTCCTCGCCGAAACCGTCGCCGCGTCGGGCGACAGGGACGCCGCCGGCCTCGCCATCGGCACCGCCCACGTCGTCATGGTGCTGGGCATCGTGGCCACCGCCGTCGGTTTCGAGATCGTGCTGAAACACCCGTTCGGCGCACCGGAGCCGGCGTGGCTCGTCGCGAGCCTCGGTGGTCCCGCGCTGTTCCTCTACGGGCGCATCCGCCTGGAACGCGCCGTGTTCGACCGGCTCTCCATCCGCCGGGTCGTCGCCATCGCCGCCCTGGCGGTCGCCGCCGCTCCCCTGTACCTCGCCCCGCCGCTGGCCGCGGGGGTCGTGGCCGCGCTCGTACTGCTTGCCGTCGCCCTCGCCGACGCCCACCACGCCGCCGGCCGTCCCCACGAGCCTCCCTCCCCGGCGCACTAGGGGGCTCGGGGGGACGGAGACCCAGCCGTACGCCCAGGGCTACCGCTTCGGGCGGTGCTGGCCCATGCCGCTCTGGATCGCCTCCCAGACGCTCCGACCCGCCTGCAACAGGGTCTCCCCGGCCTGCCCGGCGAGCTGCGCCGGCCCGGGCTGGCCACCCGGCGCCTTCTCCGCTTCCGCCGGCTTCCCGGCGGCGGCCGGTTTCCCCGGCTCCGAGGGCTTCCCCGAGCCGGTCGGCTTCTCCGGCTCCGAGGGCTTTCCAGAACTGGCCGGCTCCGGCGGCTTCCCAGAACCGGCCGGCCTTCCCGGCTCCGAGGTCTTCCCGGAGACGGTTGGGGTGCCGGGGCCGGCGGGCGCCTGGCCGGCGCCCCTGTCGGTGGACGGAGGCCGTCCCGCGGGGCCCGTCGGCGGCCCCTGGGCGCCGGTCGGCGGCCCCTGGGCGCCGGTCGGCGGCTGCGGGGAACGCGCGCCGGCCGGCGGCGCCGGAGAGGGCGGTGCGGGTCGGCCGACGCCCTCCCGCAGGGCCCGGTCGGCCACCGCGCCCACCGTCCCGATCCGCTGCCCGCTCTCGTCCACGACGGGCGCGCTGGCGAGCTGCTGCGCCGCCCGGTTCACGTCGTCGATGCCGCCCCCGACCGAGCGGGCCAGCACGTCGATGAGGTGCGGGTTCCGGTCGATGGTGCTCAGTGCGCGGTCCAGGATCTGCACCAGCTTTTCCAGGCGTACCTTGAGCAGCGCCTCTGCGCTGACGCCGGTCATGTCCAGCTCCACGCCCTCCAGGTGCACCCGGACCCCGGCGTCGAGCTGGAGCAGGTTGGCCAGGCGGGCGCGCAGCGACAGGTCGGCGTCGAGCCCCTCGACGGACAGCCGGATCTGGTCGACCGTCACCTCCGGGATGTCGAGCAGGACGTCCGGCTCCGACCCGCCGCCGCCCCGGTGGGCGAGCCGCTCGCTCGCCGGGTCCGGCTCCCGCCTGGTGGCTCCGCTCTCGCTCATGCTGCCCGCTCCCCGCTGGCCCCGTCGCCTGGGCCGGATCAGGCGCGGTTACCCGGTTTCCGGCCCGTCATCCCAGGTGGCCCGGGACGCCCGTCCGGCGAGCGGCCACGGTCGGCGACGCACGGCCCGGAGCTGTCCGGAGAACGTTCTCCCGCTGTCCGGAAGCGGGCGAACAGGAAAGCTGCACAGCGGGGCATGAGCCGGTATGGTCCGGGCCTATGGGACAGGGGATGGCCGATCCGGATGAGGTCCGCCAGGAATTCGACCGCTTCTCCCTCCGCAGCACCCTCTTCGCCCCCGCCTCCGCCGACCGGGCGTACGCCGTGTTCACCGGTTCCCTGGCCGACTGGTGGGTGCGCGAATACACCTGGTCCGGGCCGGAGGCGCTGGCCGAGCTGGGCGTCGAGCCCCGGGCCGGCGGCATGCTCTACGAGATCGGCCCGTACGGCTTCCGCGGCGACTGGGGCCGGGTGCTGACCTGGGATCCGCCCCGGCGGCTGGTCTTCACCTGGCAGATCGGGCCGGACCGGGTGCCGGTGCCGGACCCGGCGCGGGCCAGCGAGGTCGAGGTCCTCTTCCAGCCCGAGGGGCCGGAGCTGACCCGGGTCGACGTCGAGCACCGCTACTTCGACCGGCACGGCGAGGCCGCCGAGGGCTACCGCAAGGCGCTCACCGCCGGCTGGCACGAACTGCTCTGCCGCTACCTGGCGACCGTCGCCAGCGCCACCGACTGACCGCGGCGGGTCAGCCGCCGATGCCCCGCACCGGGGTCCCGGCGCCGGCCACCCCGGTGCCGCCGAGGTCGGCGCGGCGACCCGCGTCCGCGCCCGGACCGAAGCCGCTGCCCGCGAGCCGGCGGCGCGGGGCGGTACGCAGCCGCGGGTACACCTCGGCGAGCCGGCGCTGGACCCGGTCGGAGCGGTCGGCGAGCACCAGCGCCACCGAGGGCGCCCCGGACTCGGCCACCGCGCCGGCCTCGGCCGTCCGCAGCCGCTCGGCGACCACGTGCGCGAAACCGGCCAGCCAGGTACGCCGGAACGCGGCCGGATGCTCCCCGGCGGGCACGGCGGCACCGGCCAGCCCGTGCGCGGCCTGCACCAGCAGCGAGGTGAAGAGCAGCTCGACCCGTTCCAGGTCGCTGGCGAAGCCGAAGAGGTGCAGGTCGAAGCCGCTGCCCTGCCGGCGGCGTACGCAGCGGCAGCGCAGCGGTTCGGCGACCGCCGCGAGCAGGCCGGCCTTGTCCCGGGCGTACGGGGCGACCACCTCGACCACCCGGTCACCGACCGGATCGGTGGCCGGCTCGCGGGCGGCGAGCAGCGCCCGGTCGACGCCGTAGCGGGCGATCAACTCGGTGGCCTTGGCCATGAAGGCGGCCGACTCGGCGGGCGTGCAGGCCGGGTCCTCGGCCTGGGCGAGCAGCTTGCGGACCTTGCTCAGCATCGCCTCGGACATGCATCAGAGCTATCACAGCCAGGGGCCGGGACGGGCGGTCAGCCCGCCCGGCTGCGCAGCGTGGCGACCGTCGAGCCGGCGAGGGTGAGCAGGCAGTCGGGCAGCAGCCCGTCGGCCGCCGCGGCCCCGAACAGCGCCTCGCCGGTGTCGGCGTCGTCGTTGGCGTACGCGCTGACGAAGCGGGCCACCCAGCGGGTGTCGTAGTCGGCCTGGTCGATCCCGGGAAAGTCGAGCACGGCGCCGCCCCCGGGGGCGTCCTCGCCGACCATCGTGGCGGCCAGGCACCAGGCCACCCCGTACGCCCCGGCGAGCCCGGAGCGGTCCACCACGGCGTCGAAGGTGTCCACCACGCCGGCGCCGTCCCCGGCCAGCGCCGAGCGGAGCACGGCGGTCGCATCGTCCAGCGTCTGCTGTGCCTCGTCGCTCACCTGCCGAACAGTAGTTCCGGGGGTCAAGCGGTGACCCCGGATCGGCCTCGCCATCACGCAGAGTGATACCAGCAGTCGGGGTGCCGACGGACCGACCTCCACGGTCCCGCGCGCCGCGCCGGCACGCTAGTGTGCGCAGCGGACCCTCGCCGGAGGAAGGACGACAATGCTCAGATCTCGCGCGTCGCGTGCGGCCCTGTCCACGGCCTGCGCGGCGCTCCTGCTCGCCACCAGCGCCTGCGGGAGCGACAAGCCCGAAGAGGCGGCCGACACCCAGGTGCGCCTCTACGGCACCGACGGCAACATGCTCAATTCCTACGCGGATGGGCTGAAGGACCGCGCGGACCTCGTCAACGGCATGAAGGGCACCACCCCGCTCACGCCGCTGCCGGAGAGTTTCAAGGATCGGCTACGCACCGTAGACCCGAAGCTCAAGGACTACCTCTACGCGGCCGAGACCTACGACGCGATCGCGATAAGCGCGCTGGCCGCCCAGCTCGCCGGCACGACCGAGCCGGGCGAGATCGCCAAGCAGATCGTCGGAGTGACCACCGGCGGCCAGCGCTGCGAGGAGGTGGCGACCTGCCTCCAGCTGGCCCGCGCCGGCCAGGACATCGAGTACCGCGGGGTGTCGCTGAACCGGGCCGGGTTCACCGACGTCGGTGAGCCGGCCACCGCGAGCTACGCCACCCTGCACTTCGACAACCGGCAGATCGACGACGGCAAGACCGAGTTCGTCGGCGCCGGGAACGATTCGGGGGCGAGCACCAAGACGCCGCCGCGGGGCAAGAAGTCGCGTCCGGGCAAGTCCTACAAGGAGGACGGCTCCCCGCTGGTGCTCGGCGGCCTGCTGCCGAAGACCGGCGACCTGGCCCTGGCGTACCCGCCGATGGCGGCCGGCGCGGTGCTGGCGATCCGCGAGATCAACGCGGCGGGCGGCGCCCTCGGCGAGCCGGTGGTCTGGATCGACGGCGACGACGGCACGGACCCGAAGGTGGCGAAGGCGACGGTGGCCTCGCACGTCCAGCAGGGCGTGCACGTCATCATCGGTGCGGGCGCGTCCGGCATCTCCCGGGCCGTGCTGCCCGACGTGGTGGCCGCCGGCCGGATCCTCTTCTCCCCGTCGAACACCGACGCCGGGCTGAGCACGGTGGACGACAAGGGCCTCTACTTCCGGACGGCCCCGCCGGACAGCCTGCAGGGTCGGGCGCTGGCCGACGTGATAATGCGCGACGGACCGCACAAGATCGCGATCGTCGCCCGCAAGGACTCCTACGGCGAGGGCCTCCAGGAGAACGTCCGCGCCGAGCTGGAGCGGGCCGGCATGGGCGCCGACAAGGTCAAGCTGCTCTCGTACGTGCCCCCGGAGGGCGCGTCGCCGCCGCCGGTGGACTTCTCCAGCGGGGCCAAGGAGATCAAGGACTACGGGGCGGATGCCGTGCTGCTGATCGGCTTCGGTGAGTCGGCGAAGGTGATCACCGACCTGGCCGACGCCGGGGTGCAGATCCGGAACTGAGACGACGACGAGGGCCGCACCGGGCGAACCGGTGCGGCCCTCGTCGTTTTCCGTCGATCAGCGGGAGCGGCGCCGCTCCAGGAACTCGGTCATCCTCCGGTGCTTCTCCTCGTCCTCGAAGAGCACCGCCTGGCTGAGCAGGTCGAGCTGCGGGTGAGCGGCCGCCGGGGCGTCCACCGCGAGCTTGGTGAGCCGCAGCGCCAGCGCCGAGCCCTTGGCCATCTCGTCGAGCAGGCCGTGCGCGGTGGGCAGCAGCTCCGCCGGCTCGGCCACGACCCGGTTGACGAGCCCGATCCGCAGCGCCTCGTCGGCGTCCACCCGCCGCCCGGTGAAGAGCAGTTCCTTGGCCCGGGCCTCCCCGACCAGCGCGGGCAGCCGGTAGGTCGCGCCGGCGCCGGCCAGGATGCCCAGCCGCACCTCGGGCTGGCCGAACACCGCCCGCGCCGTGCACACCCGCAGATCACAGGCGTACGCCAACTCGGCGCCGCCGCCCAGCGCCGGGCCGTCCACGGCCGCCACGGTGGGCATCGGCAGCGCCCGGATCCGGGCGAAGGCGGCCTGGTTGATGGCGGCCAGCGCGTCCAGCCGGCCGCGTTCGCGGAGCTGGGCGATGTCCGCGCCCCCGGCGAAGATGCCCTCCGTCCCGCCGGTGAGCAGCAGCAGCCGGGGCCGTGCCTCCAGGTCGGCGCAGACGGCGTGCAGCTCGGCGATCAGGTCCGCGTCGATCGCGTTGCGCTTCTCCGGCCGGTCCAGGGTGACCACCAGCCGGTCCGGCAGCTCCTCGATCCGCAGCCCGCTCATTGCTTGACGCCGCCTTCCCACGTGTAGAAGCCCTGGCCCGACTTCTTGCCCAGCCGGCCGGTGGCCACCATCTCCTCCAACAGCGGCGGCGGCGCGAAGCGGTCCCCGTACGCGGCCTGGAGGGTGCGGGCGATGTCGAGCCGGACGTCCAGCCCGACCAGGTCGGTCAGCTCCAGCGGGCCGACCGGGTGCCGGTAGCCGAGCACCATCGCCTTGTCGATGTCGGCGGGGCTGGCGACCCCGTCGGCGACCATCCGGATCGCCTCCAGGCCGAGGGTCACGCCGAGCCGCGAGGTGGCGAAGCCGGGCATGTCGCGTACCACGACGGGGTCCTTGCCCAGCCGGCCGGCGAGCGCGACGGCCGCCTCGGTCGTCTCCGGCGCGGTGGCGGGGCCGACCACGACCTCGAGGAGCGCCATCGCCCAGACCGGGTTGAAGAAGTGCAAGCCCAGGAAGTCGGCCGGCCGCTCCAGCCCCTCGGCCAGCTCGGCGATGGGGATGCTGGACGTGTTGCTGCCGAGCAGGGCGGGCCGGCGGCCCTCGGCGTCCCGCAGCACGGCGCGCTTGAGGTCGAGCCGCTCGGGGACCGCCTCCACGATCACGTCGGGGCCCTCGGCCACCTCGGCGAGCCCGGCCCGCAGGGTGACCCGCTCGCGGTTCGCCGTCGCCGCCTCGGCAGTCAGCTTGCCGCGCTGCACGCCGCGCTCCCACAGCTCGCCGAGCCGACGCAGGGCGTCGGCGCCACGCGCCGGGTCCACCTCGACCAGCTCGACCGCGTACCCGGCGCCGGCCGCCACGTAGGCGATGCCGAGGCCCATGGTGCCGGCCCCGACGACCACAAAACGACCACTCATCGATGTCCCTTCGCCGCGGACCGGTGACGGGCGGGGTCTCCGCCGCGCCGGACGAGTCCGCTCGCTAGCTCCTGGGTGCGACCCTATGCAGGGCCGGCCCGCGGGGCATGCGTGGGGGCGCGCCGGATCGGGTACAGACGGCCGTCAACGCCGACGGAAGGATCGAGATGAGCCAGGCACCGGAGAGCGCGGAGGGCACCGAGACCGTGGAGACCCGCGGCGACGAGCGGGTGGACCTGCTCCGCGCGGACACCAACAACGACGGGAAGACCGACGTCTGGGTGGTGGACACCGACGGCGACGGGAAGGCCGACCTGTTCCAGTTCGACACCGACGGCGACGGCAAGGTGGACATCACCATGGTCGACATCGACGAGGACGGCACCCCGGACGAGGTGGTCGACGGCGACGGCGGCCTCCCGCCCGAGCAGACCACCCCCACCGTGCGGGTCTGACGCGTACGCCGGCGGGCGCCCCGGTGCCCGCCGGCCTCAGGCCAGCCGCAGGGTGGCCAGGTAGTACGGGTGGTCCTGGTCGTCCACGTCGACCAGTCGCCACGGCGAGCCGTGGACCAGTTCGGCGAACTCCTCGACCGAGCACACCAGATAGTCGAACCACTCGGTGCCGAGCAGCCGGTAGCGCAGCCGCAGCCGGAGTTGCCCGCCCAGCCGCCCCCGCCGCCGGTTCAGCTCGTGGTAGCCGGTGTGCACCGGATCAGTGGTGCCGTACGGGTCGGTGCCGTGCGCGATGACCTGCGCGCCGGGGCGGGCCAGCGCGGCGAGCGCGGCCAGCAGGGCGGGGGCCCGTTCGCGGCCCTCGAACAGCCCCAGGTTGTTGCCGAGCAGCAGGAAGGTGTCGTAGCGCCGGCCGTCGGCGACGTGCTCGTCCACCGTCCCGAGCACCAGGTCGCGTACGCCCCGGTGCCGGCTGACCCGCAGCGCACCGACCGAGGTGTCCAGGCCGGTGACCGGCACGCCGCGCTCCTGGAGGTGCAGCGCGATCCGGCCGGCCCCGACGCCGATGTCCAGCACCTGCCCCCGCACCCGGTCCACGGCCCGGTGGTCGTACGGCTGCCACCGCTGCGGCGGGTCCAGGTAGTGCTCGGCGGGGGCGCCGTTGACCAGCCCGTCGTCACGCTCGATGATCTCGATGACCGGCCGGGGCAGCCGCCCGCCGACCAGCGGCCGGGGCCCGATCCCGGTGGTGACCGCGTACGCGTCGCGGATCATCTCGCCGAACACGTCGCCGATCGTGGGTTCCCCGGTCACGGCGCTGTCTCTGTTCGCGACTGCGGGGCTCGCAGACCCGGCTCGCTCCTCGCGCTCACGGCGATCACGGTATCCGGGCTCTCCCCGCCTGTCGCGGCCGTATCCTGAGCGGCGTGACAGACCTGGACCGCCTGGCGGCGGAGAAGTACGTACTGCTCACCACGTTCCGCAAGGACGGCCGGGCGGTGCCGACTCCGGTCTGGGCGGTGCGCGACGGCGAGGCACTGGCGGTGTGGACGGTGTCGGACTCCGGCAAGGTGAAGCGGATCCGGCGCGACGGCCGGGTCACGGTGGCCGCGTGCGACGTGCGCGGCCGGCCGCACGGCGAGGCGGTGCCGGGGCACGCGACGATCAGCGACCCGACGGGGACCCGGCGGATCCGGGGCCTGCTCAAGCAGAAGTACCGGCTGATCGGCCGGCTGAGCCTGCTGGGCAGCCGGCTACGCCGGGGCGAGAGCGGCACGGTGGGCCTGCGCATCGTGCTCGACTGAGCGAACCGGCCCCGGACACGATTCAGGGCGGCGGATCGTCGCTGTCGCGACGTCCCACCGCCCCTGATCGAACGCCTGAGAAAACGTCCGGCCGTCAGTCCCCCTGACGCTGCTGGGGAATCTGCCCCTGCAGCAGGGCGCGAACCTCCGACTCGCGGTAACGGCGGTGGCCGCCCAGGGTCCGGATGGCGCTGAGCTTGCCAGCCTTGGCCCACCGGGTCACCGTCTTCGGGTCGACACGGAACATCGACGCCACCTCGGCCGGTGTGAGTAGCGGCTCTGGTTCGTGCGTTCGCGATGCCATCGGGGTCACTCCTCCACATGTATAGACATCGGCCGGGGTCCCGCCGGCCGACGCGTCTCCCATGGTCCGGCTAGTCCCCGATGTCCGACATGGGCCGAACGGCTGAAGGTCCCTAGACGGACGGATGAACCATGCCCGATTTTTACGACTTTTATGCCGCAGAATCTACCTTATTCGGACTCATGATCACGGTTCGTGATGCGTCAACTACGAGACAGTCTCGCATCGAGAGGGCTCAACCCGGGCAAACCCGGCGGCCCTAGTTGCAGCGCTCCAGCAGCTGCACGGCACGCCAGCGGGCGACCAGCTTGTCGTACGCCGCCGACGCCTCCTCCGCCTCGCCCCGGGAGAGCCCGGCCAGCCCGGCCGCGACCAGCTCGGTCGAGTCGTCGGCGGCGAGCGTCTCGTCGGGCAGCAGCTGCACGAGGCCGCCGTAGTCGAGCTCGACCACCGAGCGGGGGTGGAACTCCTCCAGCCAGCGGGCGGCCTCCTCGACCGCCTCGGTGATCGGCGCCTCGCCGACCGACTTGCGCAGCACGGACAGCGCGCGGGACGACCGGCGGCGCGCCTTGGAGATCTCCGTCCGGTAGCGCAGCGCCCGCCGCTCCGGCTCGGTGACCAGGTGCCGCTCCTGCGGGTCGAAGAGCACGAACCAGCGCAGCGGCACGCCCCAGGTGGCGATCTGCTCGTGCACCCGGGGCACCCCGTGCTCCAGCACCCGCGCCCCGCTGCGCCAGTCCTCCACCACCGCCTTGGCCTGGCCGGCCAGGACCGGCGGGACGAACGCGTCGGCCAGCACCGAGGGCACCCCGTCGCGGGCGCTCAGCGCCGCCTCGGCGACCCGGATCCGCAGGTTCCACGGGCAGACGAGCAGGGTGTCGTCGGCCTCCAGGACGTACGCCTCCTCGGGCAGGTCGGGCAACCGGGTCCAGCCCGCGCCCAGCGCCTCGATCACCGCCGTCCGCTGCCGGACCGGCCCCTCCAGCGGGGCGACCGCCCGGCCCTCGTTGACGTAGCGGCGCCAGTACGACTGCCGATCGCGATCGAAGGCGGTCAGCGGCTCGTACACGCGCAGGTATGAGGCGAAGAGCGACGGCACGGCGACGATCCTCCCACGAGACGGGACTTGTCCGCCGCCGCCGTCACGAGGCGTCGTGACGTGCGCGACAGTACGGCTGCGGCCGATATTAGGCTCAGCAGCACCGGCACCATCCCGCCGGCGCGCCACCAGGTTCCGCGCCCCACAAGGGCGCACACCGACACAGGAGTCAGCCATGGGCGTATTCGCCAGCACCGACGACCCGGGATCGACCGGTCACGAACAGGTCGTCTTCTGCCAGGACAAGCAGTCCGGCCTGAAGGCGATCATCGGGATCTACTCCACCGCGCTGGGCCCCGCCCTCGGCGGCACCCGGTTCTACCCGTACGCCACCGAGGACGAGGCCCTCGCCGACGTGCTCGACCTCTCCCGGGGCATGGCGTACAAGAACGCCCTGGCCGGCCTCGACCTCGGCGGCGGCAAGGCCGTCATCTGGGGTGACCCGGAGCAGATCAAGAGCGAGGCGCTGCTGCGCGCCTACGGCCGCTTCGTGGAGTCCCTGGCCGGGCGCTACTACACCGCCTGCGACGTCGGCACCTACGTCGCCGACATGGACGTGATCGCCCGGGAGACGAGCTACGTCACCGGCCGCAGCGTGGAGCACGGCGGCGCCGGCGACTCCTCGGTCCTCACGGCCTGGGGCGTCTTCCAGGGCATGCGGGCCGCCGCCGAGCACGTCTGGGGTACCCCGAGCCTGGCCGGCAAGCGGGTCGGCGTGGCCGGCCTGGGCAAGGTCGGCAAGTACCTGACCGGCCACCTGCTGGAGGACGGGGCGGAGGTCGTGGCGACCGACGTCAACCCGAAGGCGCTGGAGTGGGTGCGCGCCACCCACCCGCAGGTCACGCTGGTCGACGACACCGCGGCGCTGGTCGCCTCCGACATCGACGTGTACGCCCCGTGCGCGCTGGGCGGCGCCCTGAACGACGACACGGTGCCGGTGCTGCGCGCGAAGGTGGTCGCCGGGGCGGCCAACAACCAGCTCGCCCACGCGGGCATCGAGAAGGTCCTCGCCGACCGGGGCATCCTCTACGCCCCCGACTACGTGGTGAACGCCGGCGGCGTGATCCAGGTCGCCGACGAGATCGAGGGCTTCAACTTCGAGCGGGCCAAGCTGCGGGCCACCCGGATCTTCGACACCACCCGGGAGATCCTGCGGCTCGCCGACGACGAGGGCGTCCCGCCGGCGGTGGCCGCGGACCGGCTCGCCGAGCGGCGGATGGCCGAGGTCGGCCGGCTGCGCACCATCCACCTGCGCTGAACGTCACCCCGGGGGCGGGCACTCGCCCCGCCCCCGGACCGCGCCGGCTCGGGCGCCGGCGTTAAGCTGGCGATTGGGATGTTTCGTGCCGGTTTGACCGGTGTCATGGCCGGCCCCGGTGCCCACTCCTTACCGGGTACACTTTGTGACGGCCGGATCACTGCGACGCGCAGGGCCGGTTGACGGTAACCCGAGGTGCCGAACGGTGGCATCCCCATGTACCGTAAGAGCCACGAGAGATGCCTGACGTCATCGGGGCCCGCCTTCGGGCTGCCCCGCATTCTGTGCGAGGGGGTCGAGCCATGGGGCGCGGCCGTGCTAAGGCCAAGCAGACGAAGGTGGCCCGGGAGTTGAAGTACCACTCCCCGAACACCGACCTCACCGCCTTGCAGCGCGAGTTGGCGGGTGCTGGTAAGTCTGAGCACAACTTCGACGACGACTACAAAGAGTATGTCGACGACGACGATGAGGATCACGCGGACGACGACCCGGACACCTGGGTCCGTCCGACCCGCTGACCTCCGGTCGCATCTGAGCACGCGGTGACTCCCCGCGTGCTCACGCATGTGCCCATCCAACGCGGCGCACCGACGATCAGGGGCCTCGCCGTCCCGGAGCCACTCCGGCCGACCGGCAGGTCCCTGATCGCGGACGCGTACCCTCAGCGGGGCCGGTTGTTCCAGTTGTAGAACGTCGGGATGTTCTCGAAGTGGTTCCAGGCGCACACCGCGCTGGCCCCGTCGCCGCCCGACACCTCCGCCCGCAGCAGGCGCGCGGCCTCGGCCTCGTGGAGAAGTGCGGTCAGTCCGGCGGCGGCCTCCCGCACGCGGTCCACGACGGGATCAGGGGCGGCTCCTCCGAGACGCTCAGGCTGCCGGTGACTCGTGGTCTCGGGCATGCTCCAACACTCCCTCCAGTAGGCGGATCTTGCTGTTGCGGCAGTGCTCGGTCTCCGTACCGTCAAAACGCCCCAGCTCGAAGTAGCGGTTGGCCGCGTGGCCGCCGCCGCAGAAGCCGAAATAGGGGCAGGAGGACCGGCACGCCTCCACGCCGGTGAGGAACTCGCCCACCCAGGGCGTCCGCCCGGCGCCGGCCAGGATCTCGGCCAGCGGGGTGGTCAGCACGTTACCGCTGCTGAAGTCGCCGTAGTGCGGGTCGGTGAAGCCGGCCAGCTCCGGTGAGAGCACCACCACCGAGCCGTTGTGGCCGACCGTGGGGATCGGGTCGAGCCGGCGGGGCAGCAGGTCGTCCGCCGTGCCGGCCAGGACGGCTCCGGCGTACCGCAGCGACCATTCGACCTCGCGCAGGTGGATCCGGGGATCCCGGCGCCAGGCGCCGACCAGCTCCGCCCAGAACCCGGTCACCGCGGCCGCGTCCCGGGCGTTCGAGCGGGTGTTCACGCCCTCGGTCTCCTCGATGTTGATCCCGAGCACGTCGCAGCCGAGGTCGAGGAAGTAGTCGTAGAGCTCGGTGGCCAGCCCCGGCTCCGGCCGGGAGACCACGGCCAGCGCCGAGAAGGGCAGCCCGTGCCGGCGCAGCGCCGCCACCCCGGCCAGGATCCGGTCGTACGCCGGCCGGCCGCCCCGGGTCACCCGCTCGCCGTTGCGGTGCCGGGGGCCGTCCACGCTCACGCTGACCCGGATCCCGTGCTCTACGAAGAACGCACACCAGTCGTCGTCGATCAGCGTGGCGTTGGTCTGGACGTGGTGCTCCACGGCCGGACCGAACGGGGCCAGCAGGGCCGCCAGGTGCTCCCGGCCGGCCGCGAGCGGCTCACCGCCGTGCCAGACCACCGAGAAGCGCCCGGAGGCCGCCCAGGGGTTCACCGAGGCCGCCACCGCCTCGGCGACGGTGGGCGGCATCCGCCGATCCACCGCGCGCAGCGGCAGGTAGCAGTAGACGCAGTCGAGGTTGCAGAGCGTCGTCGGCTGCATCACCACGTAGGAGGGGACGGCGGCGATGCCCCGCATTCCGGTGTGCGTACGCGCAGCCATCAACCCTCCCCCGCCTAGCCTGAACCGCCCTTCAGGCTAGGCGGCGGTGACCACTCGGGTGAACCCCCGATCAGGTGCCCGGATGATCACCGGAGAGTGATCACCCGCGGGTGTGCTGACCGATCATCTGCACGTTGCCGGTGCCCTCGATGATCTCGCCGGCCTGCCAGGCGTCGACGCCGCGGCCGGTCAGGGTGGCCAGCGCGCGATCGGCGTCCTCGGCGGAGACGATGGCGAACATGCCGACGCCCATGTTGAACGTCGCCTCCATCTCCGGGTCCTCGATCCGGCCCTTGGACTGGATCAGGTCGAAGATCGGCTGCGGCTTCCAGGTGGAGCGGTTGACCACCGCGTCGACGTGCTCGGGCAGGACCCGGACCAGGTTGCCGGGGATGCCTCCGCCGGTGACGTGGGCCAGCGCCCGCACCTCGGCCTCGGCGATCAGCTTGAGGCAGTCCTGCGCGTAGATCTTGGTGGGGGTCAGCAGCTCCTCGCCGAGGGTGCGCTGCCGGCCGAAGTCCTCGATCACCACGTCCAGCCGCATCCGGCCGGCGCCCAGCAGCACGTGGCGGACCAGCGAGTAGCCGTTGGAGTGCAGGCCGGAGGAGCGCATGGCGATCACCACGTCGCCCACCTCGACCCGCTCCGGGCTGAGGATGTCGCTCTCCTCCACCACGCCCACGCCGGTCGCGGAGATGTCGTACTCGTCGGGACGCAGCACGCCCGGGTGCTCGGCGGTCTCGCCGCCCAGCAGGGCGCAGCCCGCGTAGCGGCAGCCGTCGGCGATGCCCGCGCCGATCTCGGCGACCTTGTCCGGGACGACCTCGCCGGTGGCGATGTAGTCGAGCAGGAACAGCGGCTCGGCGCCGCAGGCCACCAGGTCGTCGACCACCATGGCGACCAGGTCGATGCCGACCGTGTCGTGGATGTCGAGCTGCTGGGCGATCACCAGCTTGGTGCCCACGCCATCGGTGGAGGAGGCGAGGATCGGGTTCTTGTACTTCTTCGTGTCCAGCCGGAACAGGCCGGCGAAGCCGCCCAGGTCGCCCATGACCTCCGGGCGCCGGGTCTGCCGGACCTTGGACTTCAGCAGCTCGACCGCGCGGTCGCCCGCCTCGATCGACACCCCGGCGTCGGCGTACGAGACCGAGCGTTTGCGCTGCGTACGGCCGGACCCCGCCGACCAGGGCTGGCGGTCGCCGCCGGCGCCCGTCGGGCTGGATCCTGCGCCGCTGCGCTCGGACACGTGCGTCACGGTTCTCCCCTTTGTGGTTCCCGCGGGCCGGTCGGTCCGGCCGGACCCGCGTCGGTGGTGCTACGGGCGGTTGCTCGGCGTGGCGACGAGCGCGGCGGTGGTTGCGGCGGTGGGCTCGGACGCCTCGGCGGCGACCCGGCGGCCCACTCCTTCGAGCACGTGCTTGCCGATCAGGTTCCCGGCCGGCAGCTCGATCGGGTATTCCCCGTCGAAGCACGCCCGGCAGAGCCGGGTCTTCGGCTGCTCCGTCGCGGCGATCAGGCCCGGGAGCGATACGTAGCCCAACGTGTCGGCCCCGATCGACCGGCGGATGCCCTCGTTGTCCAGCCCGTTGGCCAGCAGTTCGGCGCGGGTGGCGAAGTCGATCCCGTAGAAGCAGGGCCAGCGGACCGGCGGCGAGGAGATCCGGACGTGGACCTCCAGCGCCCCCGCCTCGCGCAGCATCCGCACGATGGCCCGCTGGGTGTTGCCGCGGACGATCGAGTCGTCCACCACCACGATCCGCTTGCCGCGGACGTTCTCCCGGAGCGGGTTGAGCTTGAGCCGGATGCCGAGCTGGCGCAGGGTCTGCGAGGGCTGGATGAAGGTGCGCCCGACGTACGGGTTCTTCATCAGGCCCTGGCCGTAGGTGATGCCGGACTCCTCGGCGTAGCCGATCGCGGCCGGCGTGCCGGACTCCGGCACCGGGATGACCAGGTCGGCCGCGACCGGGTGCTCCTTGGCGAGCTGGCGGCCGATCTGCACCCGGGCGGAGTGCACGTTCCGCCCGGCGATGGTGGCGTCCGGGCGGGCGATGTACACGTACTCGAAGAGGCAGCCCTTGGGCTCCGGGGCGGCGAACCGGCTGGACCGCAGCCCGTCCTCGTCGATGGCGATCAGCTCGCCCGGTTCCACCTCGCGGACCACGCTCGCGCCGACGATGTCCAGCGCGGCGGTCTCGCTCGCCACCACCCAGCCGCGCTCCAGCCGGCCGAGCACCAGCGGGCGGACGCCGTGCGGGTCGCGGGCCGCGTAGAGGGTCGACTCGTCCATGAAGACGAAGCTGAACGCGCCGCGCAGCTGGGGCAGCACCTCCAGGGCGGCCGCCTCGACGGAGAGGTCGGGTCGGCTGGCCAGCAGCATGGTGACCAGCGAGGTGTCGTTGGTCGAGCCGTCGGAGTCCAGGCCCCGCTCGGCCACCTCGCGCTGCAGATCGGCCGTGTTGACCAGGTTGCCGTTGTGGGCCAGCGCGATCGTGGTGCCGGCGCTGGTCGCCCGGATGGTCGGCTGGGCGTTCTCCCAGGTCGAACCGCCCGTGGTCGAGTAGCGCGCGTGCCCGATCGCGACGTGCCCGCGCAGGCTGGCCAGGGTCGGCTCGTCGAAGACCTGGGCGACCAGGCCGAGGTCCTTGTAGACCACCACGCCCGAACCGTCGCTCACCGCGATGCCCGCGGCCTCCTGGCCGCGGTGCTGGAGGGCGTAGAGCCCGAAGTAGGTCAGGTTGGCGACCTCTTCCCCGGGCGCCCAGACGCCGAAGACGCCACACGCGTCCTGGGGGCCGGGTCGCTGGGGGTCAAGGTCGTGGCTCAGCCGGCCATCGCCTCGGGGCACCTGCCGCTCCCTCTTGCTGGGGTCTGGACTGGCCTGGCGGAGGTCGGGGGGCAAGCTCCGCACGGTGGGCCGGGGACCGTCGTCGCCTCACAGTGTACGCGAACAGCAGACGGCACCGACAGTCACGATTTGCCCGCTCAGCGTGACCGCCGGGGACGCATCGCCGCAGCTAGAGCGGGAGGTGCTCGGAGAGATCCGCCCGGATGCCGGACACGCGTACGCGACCCTCGGTGACGGCCTCCGCCCAGCCGAGGCGGCCGGTGGCGAGCGCCAGCCAGGTCGCCGGGTCCATTTCCACCACGTTCGGGGGCGTTCCACGGGTGTGTCGCGGTCCCGCCACGCACTGCACGGCACCGTAGGGTGGAACCCGCACCTCCACCGATCGGCCGGGGGCGCGCTCCGCGAGGACGGCCAAGAGGGTACGGACCGCCTCCCGGAACACCGGCCGTTCGGGCGTACGCCCCTCATCCAGCGCCGTCAACGTTGCCGCGACCGCGGCCGAATAAGTGTGCGGAGAGGACACGACGGGACGATACGACCCCGCGGCATCCCGGTCGACGCTGGCCCTGGGTAGAGATGATCCGGTCAGACAAGGCATAGTTGCCGACGGCGTATTCGTACCGTGAGTGATCACCCCGGCCGGACCGGCCGGCGGGGAGGGTCAGACCCGGAAGGCGGTGGACGTGTCAACACACCGACGTGCCTGGAAGCAGCGGGCCGGTGTGGTCGTAGCGCTGGTCTTCGGCGCGCTGCTCGCCGTCCCCGCCACACCCGCCTCGGCTGCCAACCCGGACGTGCAGATCACCAACCTGCCGACCGGCACGTTGCAGAGCGGCCAGCAGACCAGGATGACCTTCAGCGTCAAGAACAACAACGACGTTCCGACGGTCTTCAGCATCAACGTCGGCACCTTCAACGGCCTGAACTGCCAGGGCGAATGCAGCGTGCCCGCTCGACCGATCCAGCCCGGCCAGACAGAGTCGATCACCGTCACACTCGTGGCGGACAACATCGCCCAGGGCACGACCAAGTCCGGGCAGGTTCGGGTCAGCGCCAAGGCTGGCGGTGACCAGGCCAGCGACGCTCGCGACATGACGGTTCAAGGTCAGGCCGCGCCACCGACTCAGCAGCAGACGCAGACCGTGAAGTCGATCTCCGGCAAGGTGGTCGTCGCGGCGAACAGCGAGCCGATCGCGGGCGCCGTGGTCATGCTCCGGGACAGCCAGGGCAAGCAGCGCCAGGCCAGCACGGACGGTAGCGGCAACTTCCGGTTCACCGGCTCGACCTCGGACCCGATCGCCCCCGGCCGGATCGACCTGGGCGCGAACAAGGACGGCAAGATCGGCACCAAGTCGTTCGACGCCGCGGCCGGCCAGTCGGTGACCGGCCTGCGGGTCAGCGTGCCGATCCAGGTCGAGGCCAGCCCGAGCCCCACCCCGTCCGCCAGCGACGAGGCCCTGCCGAGCGACGAGGCGACCGACGAGGCGACCGACGAGCCGGCCAGTCAGGCGCCGGCCGCCCAGCAGCCGGCCGCCAACGAGGACTCCGGCGGCTTCGGCTCCTGGCTGCTGATCCTGCTCGGCGGCCTCTTCGTTGCCGTCGGTGTGGGCACCATCGTGCTGCTCTACATGCGGCGCAAGAACGAGGACGGCGACGGCGACGGGGACGGCCCGCACGGGCCGACCGGACCCGGTGGCCCGGCCGGAGCGGCCGGCGCGGTGCCGGGTGCCCGGGGCGCCTACCGGGGCGCGGACGACCAGACCCGCGTGGTCAACGGCATGGGCGCCGGACCGGCGCCGACCATGGTCGGTGGCACCTCGCTGAGCGACGCGCCGACCATGATGCACCGCCCGGTCGTCGACGACGTGCCGCCGGACCCGTACGGCGCGCCGCCCGGCCCCGCCTACGGCGCCGGTGCCGGTGCCGGTGCCGGTGCGGCCGGCTGGGCCGGCAACGGCTACGGCGACGAGGCTCACGGCCAGGGCGGCTACGGCGGCGGCGACAACGGCTACGGCGCCGCCCCGGCCTCGGGCGGCGGCTACGGCGCCGCCCCGGCCTCGGGCGGCGGCTACGGCACCGCCCCGTCCTCCGGTGGCGGCTACGGCAGCCGGGACTACGGCGCCGGCGCCGCCGGTTACCCGCCGGCCCAGGGCGGCGGCTACGGCAACGAGCGCTACGACGAGCCCACCGGCCGCTACACCGGCGACAGCACCCAGTACGCGCCGCCGGCCGACCCGTACCCGACCAGCACCTACCAGCCGGACCAGGCCCGGGGCTACGACCAGCCCGGCCAGGGCCAGTACGGCCGCGGCCCCGAGCAGGGCGGCAACGGCTACGGCTCCGGGGGCGGCTACGGCGCACCGGCGGGTGGCTACGACAACGCTCCCGCGGGCGGCTACGGAAACGCCCCGGGCGGTGGCTTCGACGGCGCACCGGCCGGTGGCTACGACAGCGGCCAGACCGGTGGCTACGACAGCCGCCAGGCCGGCTACGACGGCGGCCAGCAGGGCGGCTACGACGGGTACGACCAGCGCGGCGGCTACGGCGGCGGCAACGGTTACGGCCAGCCGCAGCAGGGTGGCTACGGCCAGCCGGGCGGCTACGGCCAGGAGCAGCCGCCGCAGCAGCGCGGCGGTGGCTACGACAACCAGGGTTACGACCAGGGTGGCTACTACGCCGACCCGGCCGAGGCGGGCCGGGGCCGACCGGACGCCCCGCAGGACCGCGGCGGCCGCCGCCTGGACTGGCTGGACGACTGACCGGCCAGCGCGCGAGCGCCCTGATCGAGCACGACGAAAGTGGCCGCCCGGCTGAGCCGGGCGGCCACTTTCGCGTAGCGGTTGGTTGAGGAGTGCGAGGGGGGGCCGGCCTCAGGCGGCGGCGAAGTAGCCCTGGCGCAGCACCGGCACCACGTCGGAGACGCCGACCTCGACGGCGACGGCCACGTCCTGGGCGAAGCCACCCTCAATGAGTTCCCGGCCGGAGACGCAGCCCCGGACCGCCGCCGGCACGTCGGGCGTGCTGGCCAGGGCGGCCAGGGCCATGGCCGCCTCCACCGAGAGCCCGCCGGGCACCCCGGACAGGGCGTCGAGCACGCTGGCCGCGCCGAGCTGGTCCTCCACGCCGGGGCGCAGCGACCCGTCGGGCCAGCGTTCACCGGCGGCCACCACACCGACCGGGGCGTCGGTCGAGCCGTACCCCTGGGCGCGGAGCCAGCGCCCGACGGCGCGCGCGTTGCGCAGGCACGCCGCGACCACCGGCACGCCGGTGGCACTCGCGGCGGCGCTGATCGCCGAGCCGTTCGGCGACGGCAGCACCAGGTCGGCGACGACCGGCGCGGTCCGCAGCGCCGCCGGGGAGAGCGACCACGGGTGCTCCGGGGTCGTCTTCCGGCGGCCGACCGCGGCGACGGCACCGACGCGGCGGGCGTAGTCGGCGGCCTGCTCGCCCCACGGGAACGGGTGCACCCGCATGCCGCGGCTGACCGCCACCTCCACGGCGGTGGTGAACGAGAGCACGTCCACCACCACCAGGGCGGCGCAGACCCGGCCGAGCTCCGCGGCCCCGCTCAGCCCCCAGTCGAACCGGGCGCCCGCGCCGGGTTGGGCGAAGACAGCCAAGGCCAGGGCCTCAGCGCTGATCCGGCGCGGGGCGCTGGTCGGTGTCACCGGTAGCCGTCGCGGAGCCGTCCGGGCCGGGCGCCGCCTCGGGGGCGTCGCCGGCAGCGTCGGTCGTGACGTCGGCGACCTCCGCCGGAGCCTCGTCCGTCGCGGTGTCGTCGGCCGCCGGAGCGTCCGCGACCTCGCCGGGAACGGCCGCCTCGACCTCGGTCTCCGCCGGAGCGGAGCCGGCCCGCGCGATCGGCTCGGCGTCGACCTCGGCCGGGTCGACACCGACCGGCTGCTCGGCGGTGGCCGGCAGGACGGTGGTGGTCCCGGTGCGGGTGGCCTCCACCTCGACCCGGGCCGCCTCCGCGCCGCCGAAGAGGCGCGGCAGGGTGGCGGTGTGCGCCTCGCGCAGCTCGTCGAGGCCGATCCGGAACTGGCCGTGCACCTCCAGGGCGCCGCCGGCCGGGTCGGTGACCCCGATGAACTCCCACGGCACCCCGCGCTCGGCGCAGAGGGCGGTGAACGCCTTCTCGTGCCCGCGCGGCACCGACACCAGCACGCGGCCGGCGGACTCGCTGAACAGGAAGACGAACGGCATCGATCCGCCGGCGAAGTGCTCCGGCAGCACCACCCGGGCGCCGACCCCGCGCCGCAGGCTGGACTCGACCAGGCTCTGGGCGAGACCGCCGTCGGAGAGGTCGTGCGCGGAGCTGAGGTGCCCGACCCGGGCCGCGTCGGCGAGCAGCTCGGCGAGCTGCCGCTCGCGGGCCAGGTCGACCTGCGGCGGGATGCCGCCCAGGTGCTCGTGGGTCACCCAGGCCCACTCCGAGCCGGAGAGCTCGACGTGCGTCTCGCCCAGCAGGAAGAGCTGGTCGTGGTCGCCGGCCGGCCGCGGCACGAAGCCCATCGGCACCCGGTCCGCCACGTTGTCCAGCACGCCCAGCACGCCGACCACGGGGGTCGGGTGGATGGCCGCCGCGCCCGTCTGGTTGTAGAAGCTGACGTTGCCGCCGGTCACCGGGATGCCCAGCTCCAGGCAGCCGTCCGCCAGGCCGCGCACGGCCTCGGCGAACTGCCACATGACGCCCGGGTCCTCCGGCGAGCCGAAGTTGAGGCAGTTGGTGACGGCGATCGGCTTCGCGCCGGTCACCGCCACGTTCCGGTACGCCTCGGCCAGCGCGAGCTTCGTCCCGTGGTACGGGTCGAGGCGCGCGTACCGGCCGTTGCCGTCGACGGAGAGGGCCACGCCGAGGCCGGTCCGCTCGTCGATCCGGATCACGCCGGAGTCCTCCGGCTGGGCGAGCACGGTGTTGCCCAGCACGTACCGGTCGTACTGCTCGGTGACCCAGGTCTTGTCGGCCAGGTTCGGCGACGCGATCATGCGGAGCAGGGTCTCCCGGAGCGCCTCCGGGTTGCTCGGCCGGGGCAGCGTCTCGGCCCGGTCGGCCTGGAGCAGGATCAGGTCGGCCGGCTCGCGCATCGGGCGGGCGTAGACCGGCCCGTCGTCGACCAGCGACCCCGGCGGCACGTCCACGACCATCTGGTCGCGCCAGGTGATCAGCAGCCGGCCCGGCTGGCCGTCCGGCGACGGCGGGGTGACCTCGCCGATCGCGGTGGCGAGCACGCCCCACTTCTCGGCGGTCTTGAGCACCGCCTCCAGCTTGTCCGGCGCGACCACCAGCAGCATCCGCTCCTGGGACTCGCTGGCCAGGATCTCGTGCGGCTCCATCGAGGGCTCGCGCAGCGGCACCCGCTCCAGCCAGACGCGCATGCCGGTGCCGGCCGCGGCGGCCGTCTCGGTGAGCGCGCAGGTCAGGCCGGCGCCGCCGAGGTCCTGGATGCCGACGACCAGCTCGGCGTCGTACAGCTCGAGGCACGCCTCGATGAGCAGCTTCTCGGTGAACGGGTCACCCACCTGCACGGACGGGCGGCGCTGCTCGCTGCCCTCGTCGAAGGTGGCGCTGGCCAGCACCGACACGCCGCCGATGCCGTCCCGGCCGGTCTTGGCGCCCATCAGCACCACGACGTTGCCGGGGCCGGCGGCCTCCTTCTTCTGCAGCCGGTCGACCGGCAGCACGCCGAGGCAGAGCGCGTTGACCAGCGGGTTGCCCTGGTAGCAGGGGTCGAAGACCACCTCGCCGCCGATGTTGGGCAGGCCGAGGCAGTTGCCGTAGCCGCCGACGCCGGCCACCACGCCGGGCAGCACGCGGGCGGTGTCCGGGTGGTCGGCCGCGCCGAAGCGCAGCGGGTCCATCACGGCGACCGGGCGGGCGCCCATGGCGAGGATGTCGCGGACGATGCCGCCGACGCCGGTCGCCGCGCCCTGGTACGGCTCGACGAAGCTCGGGTGGTTGTGCGACTCGACCTTGAAGGTCACCGCCAGCTCGTCGGAGACCTGGACCACGCCGGCGTTCTCGCCGATGCCGGCCAGCAGCCGGTCGCTCGGCGGCGCCTTCTCACCGAACTGGCGCAGGTGCACCTTGCTCGACTTGTAGGAGCAGTGCTCGCTCCACATGATCGAGTACATGGCCAGCTCGGCCTGCGTGGGTCGGCGGCCGAGGATGTGCCGGATCCGGTCGTACTCGTCGTCGCGAAGGCCCAGCTCGGCGTACGGCTGGAGCTCTTCGGGGGTGCCGGCGGCCCGGGGCACGGTGTCCACGCCGAGGGCCCAGTCCTCGGCCGGGCCGGCCTGCGGCACCACGCCCGGCGTCTCCCGCAGGGCCGGGTCCGGATGGGTGGTCATGACCTCTCCTCGCTGCGCTCGCCGCCGTGGCGGCGGGTGAGCCGACCGATGATCCCGCCGCGCACGGTCACGCCGGGGCCCCCACCAGGTGCTTGAGCACCGAGGTGAAGAAGCCGAGGCCGTCCAGGGAGGGGCCGGTGAGGGCCTCCACCGCGTGCTCGGGGTGCGGCATGATGCCGACCACGTTGCCGGCCTCGTTGGTGATCGCGGCGATGTCGCGCTGCGATCCGTTGGGGTTGCCGCCGACGTAGCGGGCGACGACGCGGCCCTCGGCCTCCAGCCGGTCCAGCGTGGCCGGGTCGGCGACGTAGCAGCCCTCGCCGTTCTTGACCGGGATGAGCACCTCCTGGCCGGGCTGGAACGCGTTGGTCCAGGCGGTGCCGACGGCCTCGATCCGGAGGACCTGGTCGCGGTTGCGGAAGTGGAGGTGCTGGTTGCGGGTGAGCGCGCCGGGCAGCAGGTGGGCCTCGCAGAGGATCTGGAAGCCGTTGCAGATGCCGAGCACCGGCAGGCCACCGCGGGCGGCGTCGACGATCGAGCCCATCACCGGGGCGAACCGGGCGATCGCGCCGCAGCGCAGGTAGTCGCCGTAGGAGAAGCCACCGGGCAGGACGACGGCGTCGACGCCGTGCAGGTCCGGGTCGCCGTGCCAGAGCCGGACCGGTTCGGCGCCGGCGATCCGGACGGCCCGGGCCGCGTCCCCGTCGTCGAGCGAGCCGGGGAAGGTCACCACACCGACCCGCGCGGTCACGAGCGCGCGTCCGCGGTCTCGTCGGCCTCGACCAGGTGGACGGTGAAGTCCTCGATGACCGGGTTGGCGAGCAGCTTGTCGGCGATCTCCCGGGCCCGGTCCAGGTCCGGTTCACCGGTGAACTCGATCTCGATCCGCCTGCCGATCCGGACCGAGGCGACGTCGCTGACGCCGAGCCGGGGCAGCGCGTTTGCGACGGCCTGGCCCTGAGGATCGAGGATCTCGGGCTTGAGCATGACGTCGACGACGACGCGAGGCACGGGGCACTCCTGACTGTGTACGCAGTTGGGTGCCGGCCCACAACGGGCGAGCGCAGCCAGCCTACCTGGCAGATACGGCCCCGCCCGCACCGGCCGGGGCCGGGTCAGGCAGTGATCGGCGTGACCGGCCACCGGGACGGAAGGCCGATGCGCGTTCGTTGCGGCGTCGATACGAATTTGTTGCCGGGCGCGGCTGCCGGCTCGCGGCGACAGGCCCCTCACCAGGCATTTTGCCGTACGCCCCCGGCGGCGGGACCGGTTTCCGACAGACGGCCGGCCCGCACCGCCACAGAGGGCCGATCGATCCACCGATTTCGATAGAACTCTTGTGACGAACATCAGCCGACCCTTAGCATTCATCGTCAGACGTCGATGAGGTCATCGACCGGCCCGCCGGGTCCACCCGCCCCGGTCGGGTCACCCCCTGCCCGGCGAACCCGGGCACCCCTGTCGCAGAAGGAGTCCCCGACATGCGCCTCCGTCCCCTGCTCGCCGTGCTGACCACCGCCCTCGCCGGCGTGCTCGCCACCGCCTCCGGGGCCGCCGCCGCGCCGGCCGGCCCGCAGCCGATCATCGGTGGCGGCACCGTCTCGTCCGCCCCGTGGGCCGCAGCGGTGTTCAGCAACGGCTCGTTCACCTGCTCCGGCAGCGTCATCGCCTCGCAGTGGGTGCTCACGGCCCGGCACTGCGTCAGCGGCTCGATGTCGGTCCGGGTCGGCAGCGTCTACTACGCCTCCGGCGGGGTCACCCGCACGGTGAGCGCCTCCTACACCCGCTACGACCTGGCCCTGCTCCGCCTCTCCAGCGCGGTCAGCACCTCCACCGTGACGCTGGCGAGCAGCAACCCGCCGGTCGGCTCGACCAACTCGATCTACGGCTGGGGCATGACCTGCTACAGCGGCTGCGGCGCGTCTCCCCAGCTCAAGACCGCCAGCGTGCAGGTGACCAGCACCAACGCCACCGACGCCTACGGCGGCCAGGCGATCCGCAGCACCCGGATCAACGGCAACGCCTGGCGGGGCGACTCGGGCGGCCCGCAGTTCTACAACGGCCGCCAGGTCGGCGTGGCCTCCACCGCCGACGGCTACAGCATCCAGAACTACGGCAGTGTCGCGTACAACCGGTCCTGGATCACCTCGGTGGCCGGTGTCTGACCGTTAGCGCCGGTGCGGCGCGGATGGGTCGGTGGCACCCCGACCGTCCGCGCCGCGCCGTTTTGCAGCATCCGATCAGGTGAACACGGCTCACGAACCGGCCGCCCGACGGCTGACAGCATCGGAAGCGTGCTGGTCGTGACGACGGATCAACTGCCCGGCTACGAGATCCGCCAGATCCTCGGCGAAGTGGTCTCCTCGATGGCGAGGACCCGCAACCCGTACCGCGAGGGGGTCAAGAACCTGCGCGGTGGCGCCTACGACCCGATGGCGCCGGACAACCTGACCCGCTGGCGCACCGACTCGGTGGCCCGGCTCGGTGAGGAGGCGCAGCGGATCGGCGCGAACGCGGTGATCGGCATGCGCTTCGACAGCCGGGACTGCGGCGAGATGTGGATGGAGATCTGCGCGTACGGGACGGCGGTGATCGTCGTACCCAAGATGCCCGATGTCATGCCGCCCGACCAGCCGATGGTCGCGGCCGAGAGCGCCCACGAGCCGGAGATCGCCGCAGCCCCCGGCGGCATCGCCGAACCGGCCAGCGCCCCGAACCTGTCGTCGGCCGCCGACACCCCGACCCGCGACTCCTGACCCCCGCGGGTCAGAGGATGGGAGGCGGGGAGTAGGCGGCGGCCTCGGGGTGGGCTTCCACGATCCTGGTGATGCGGGCGGTCACCCGGTCGACCTGGGCGCCGGCGGCGCCCACGAAGGCGTTGCGGTCGGCGACCAGGGCGTCGATCTCCGCCCGGCTCAGGCCGAGCCGGCCGTCCGCGGCGAGGCGGTCGAAGAGGTCGTTCTCGGCGGCGCCCTTCTCCCGCATGGCCAGCGCCACGGCGACCGCGTGCTCCTTGATCACCTCGTGCGCGACCTCCCGGCCGACACCCCGGCGGACCGCCGCGACCAGGATCTTGGTGGTGGCCAGGAAGGGCAGGAAGCGCTCCAGCTCCCGGTTGATCACCGCCGGGTACGGGCCGAACTCGTCCAGCACGGTGAGGAACGTCTGGAAAAGCCCGTCGGCCGCGAAGAAGGCGTCCGGCAGGGCCACCCGGCGGACCACCGAGCAGGAGACGTCCCCCTCGTTCCACTGGTCGCCGGCCAGCTCGCCGACCATCGACAGGTAACCCCGGATGATCACCGCGAAGCCGTTCACCCGCTCCGACGAGCGGGTGTTCATCTTGTGCGGCATCGCGCTGGAGCCCACCTGGCCGGGCTTGAAGCCCTCGGTGACCAACTCCTGGCCCACCATCAGCCGGATCGTGGTGGCCAGCGACGACGGCGCGGCGGCGACCTGGGCCAGCGCGGAGAGCACGTCGAAGTCCAGCGACCGCGGGTAGACCTGGCCGACGCTGTCCAGCACCCGCGCGAAGCCCAGGTGCCCGGCGACCCGGCGCTCCAGCTCGGCCACCTTGTCGGCGTCGCCGTCGAAGAGGTCGAGCTGGTCGGCGGCGGTGCCCACCGGACCCTTGACGCCGCGCAGCGGGTAGCGGTCGATCAGGTCCGTCAGCCGCTCGTACGCGATCAGCAGTTCCTCGGCCGCGGAGGCGAAGCGCTTGCCCAGCGTGGTGGCCTGCGCGGCCACGTTGTGCGACCGGCCGGTCATCACCAGGCCGGAGTACTCGTGGGCGTGCCACGCCAGCCGGGCCAGGGTGGCAACCACCCGGTCCCGGATCAGCTCCAGCGAGGCCCGGACCTGGAGCTGCTCGACGTTCTCGGTGAGGTCCCGGGAGGTCATCCCCTTGTGCACGTGCTCGTGCCCGGCGAGCGCGCTGAACTCCTCGATCCGGGCCTTCACGTCGTGTCGGGTGACCCGCTCGCGCTCGGCGATCGAGGCCAGGTCGACGTCGTCGACCACCCGCTCGTACGCCTCGACCACCCCGTCCGGCACCGGCACGCCGAGGTCCCGCTGGGCCTTCAGCACGGCGAGCCAGAGCCGCCGCTCCATGCGTACCTTCTCCTCCGGCGACCAGAGGGCGACCAGCTCGGGCGAGGCGTAGCGGTTGGCGAGCACGTTCGGGATCGTCACGGCCCCATTCTCCCGTACGCGCCGACCAGCGCTCCGGCCGGCCCAGGGGCCGGATCAGGTCGGGGCGGGGCGGCCCGTGAGGGCGTGGTAGAGCCCCGCGCAGGCGTCCTCCTCGGTGTCGAAGCGCTGGCGGACGTCGTGCACCCCGCGCTCGTAGAGGCCGATCTCCCAGCCACCGCCGGGAGCGTGGCGGAGGAACCAGAAGTCGGGCGGGACCGGCACGTGCTCGTGCACGTCCTCCAGCTCGAAGGCGTCCGGCGACAGTCCCGCCGCCAGCAGGGCGCCGCGTACCTGGTGCCGATCCACACCTGACCTCCTGTCCATGCGAGGAACTCAGCGGACGCCGGACTGGGGCGAACCACGGGCCGACCGCCGCCCGATTTGCCGGTGGGGACAGCGGGAAACGTTCCGCTACGCAAAAATCGGCTCCCCGGCCCGTCCGGCGCCCCTTCTCCTCGACCGAGGAATCCACATGCACAAACCTTCCCTCGCCGGTCTCACCGCTCTCGCGCTGACCGGCGGCACCCTCCTGGCCACCGCCGCCCCGGCGCACGCGGCCGAGGGCACCCTCTACGTCAGGCAGCTCTCCAGCGCCTGCTCCGACCAGGGCCCCGGCACGCTGGAGCAGCCGTTCTGCACGATCGCCGCGGCCGCCGCGGCCACCGACGGGGAGTGGGTCGACGTCGGCTCGGGCAACTACCGCGAGCGCGTCACCGTCACCACTTCCGGGTCCGACTGGATGCCGGTCGTCTTCTTCGCCACCGGCTCCGCGACCCTCGTCGGGCCGAACGCCGGCTTCGTCATCGACGGCCAGCACCACGTCACCATCCAGAACTTCCGCGTCAACGGCTACGGCGACTCGCCCGCCCTCGACATCCGCGACTCCTCGGCGATCACGGTCGACGGTGGCGGCTTCGCGATGGTGGAGGGCGCAGGGACGCCGGCCGTGCGGCTCGCTGGCGTCACCGACGCGAGCCTGCGGCACTTCACCGTCACCGGCCGGGGTGCGGCCGGGATGACCATCGCCGCCAGCAGCGACGTGTCCGTCTGGGACACGACCGTGACGACCGTCAGCGGCGACACCCCCAGCCCGACCGTCGGCATCCAGGTCGACGGTTCCCGCAACACCCTCCTCGGCAACACCGTCAGCGGCTTCACGGGTGCCGCCGTCGCGGTCGAGCCCGGTGCGACCGGCACGGTGGTGGTCAACAACCAGATCGACGGTGGACCCGGCCACGGCATCCACAACCGCGGCGCCGCCGGCACGGCGATCACCAACAACACCGTCCGGGAGCGCTGCCTCGACGGCATCCGCATCGACGGGGCCTCCACCGGCGTTTCCGCCCAGAACAACGTCCTGACCACGAACGGCGGGGTCGGCCCCGGGACCTGCTTCGGCACCGGGGTGGAGCTGGGGGTGTACGGAAACGCGGTCCGGGACGTTGTGATCGACTACAACAACGCCGACCACTACCTCGGGTCCTCACCGACGATCTACGCGTGGAACGGCACGCCGATGAGCCTGGCGGCCTTCCGTGCCGCCTCGGGTCAGGCCGCTCATGACCGGGAGACGGCGAACCTCAGGGACGCCTTCGACTCCGCGAACTCCGCGGCGCCCGGCTACCAGACCGAGGACCGCGACGGCAGGGTACGCATCGACGACCCGGCGGTGCCGAACACCGGCGTCGGCCCGGTGACCTACGCCGACCGGGGCGCGATCGAGACGATCCGGACCCCGGTCGTGCGCACCGCGCTCACCCTCGATCTCAGCGCGAGCGCCGTGAAGGTGGACGCCACCGCTTCGGAGTCGGGCACCTACCCGATCGAGTCCTACCAGTTCACCTTCGGCGACGGCACGACCGTCACCCAGACCTCGCCGGTCGTCACGCACCACTACGCCAACCCGGGCGAGTACACGGTCTCCACCAAGGTCATCGGCACCGACGGCAGGTCGGGGACCCGGACGGATCCGATCAGCGTGCTCCGCCGGACCGCCACGGTGGGCCTGCTCGCGCTCAGCAACCTCCGGTACGTCGCCCCCTCCTCCGGCGGGCCGAGTCTCCAGGCGAACCAGCCGGGCCTGACCGCGGCCGGGCAGTTCGACCTGGCGGACGCCGGCTCCGGCAACGTCGCGATTCTCTCCCGGGCGACCGGGAGGTACATCGCCACCGGATCCTCGGGGCTGGCCGTGGCTCCGACCAGCGTCAAGGTCGCCGATGCGGAGAAGTTCACCGTGCTCCGGAACACCGACGGCACCATCAGCATCAGGTCGGTGGTGGGCAACCGCTACCTGGGCGCCGCCTCGACGCACTCCTTCTACCTGCTTCCGGACACGACCTCGATCGGCACCGCGCAGAAGTTCTACCGGGTGGTCGCCACCGATGCGGACCGGTCGTTCAAGGCCCGCGCGAACGGCCGCTTCGTCACCGCCGACAGCGCCGGCGCCAAGCCACTGATCGCGAACAGCACCAGCGTCGGGGCCGGACAGCGGTTCGACCTGGTCGACCTCGGCAACGGGCAGATCGGCGTCTTCGCCCGCGCGAACAACCGCTTCGTCTGCGCGGACAACGGCGGCCTCAACCCGCTGATCGCCAACCGGACCAGTGTCGGGGCCTGGGAGAGGTTCACCCTGATCCGCAACGCCGACGGCACGGTGAGCCTCAAGGCCGGCGCCAACAGCAGATACGTCACCGCGGAGAACGGCGGCGCCAAGCCGCTCATCGCCAACCGCACCGCGATCGGCCCCTGGGAGAAGTTCGACCTCGGAAGCTGAACCGTCGCGCGACGAACGACGCCCGCCCGGGTACGGCCCGGGCGGGCGTCGCCGTTGGAGATCAGCGTTCGAGGATCGCGGTCACGCCCTGCCCACCGGCCGCGCAGATGGAGATGAGCCCCCGCCCGCTCCCCTTCTGGTCGAGGAGCTTGGCCAGGGTCGCCACGATCCGGCCGCCGGTGGCCGCGAACGGGTGCCCGGCGGCCAGCGAGGAGCCGTTGACGTTGAGCTTGTCCCGGTCGATCCCGCCGAGCGGCGCGTCCAGGCCGAGCCGCTCCTTGCAGAACTCCGGCGACTCCCAGGCCGCCAGCGTGGCCAGCACCTGGGAGGCGAACGCCTCGTGGATCTCGTAGTAGTCGAAGTCCTGAAGGGTCAGCCCGGCCCGGGCCAGCATCCGGGGCACCGCGTACGCGGGGGCCATGAGCAGCCCTTCGTCGCCGTGGACGAAGTCGACCGCCGCCGTCTCCGACCAGGAGAACCAGGCCAGCACCGGCAGGTGGTGCTCGCGCGCCCACTCCTCCGACGCCAGCAGCACGGTGGACGCGCCGTCGGTGAGCGGGGAGGAGTTGCCGGCGGTCATGGTGGCCCGCTCGGCGTCCGGGCCTTTGGCGCCGAAGACCGGCTTGAGCGAGCCGAGCTTCTCCAGGCTGGTGTCCGGGCGGAGGTTCTGGTCGCGGGTGAGCCCCAGGTAGGGGGTCAGCAGGTCGTCGAAGAACCCCTTCTCGTACGCGGCGGCGAGCCGCTGGTGCGAGCGGAACGCCAACTCGTCCTGGGCCTGCCGGTCGACGTTCCAGCGCAGCGCGGTCCTCGCGGCGTGCTCGCCCATCGACAGCCCGGTGCGCGGTTCCGCGTTGCGCGGGATCTCCGGCTTGAAGGGCTGGAGCGGGCGGAGCTTGGCGGCGATCTTCAGCCGCTCGCCGAGCGTACGGGCGGAGTTGAGCTGGATCAGGGTCCGGCGCAGGTCCTCGTTGACGGCCAGCGGCGCATCGGAGGTGGTGTCGACGCCACCGGCGATGCCGACCTCGATCTGCCCGAGCGCGATCTTGTTGGCGACCAGGATGGCGGCCTCCAGCCCGGTGCCGCACGCCTGCTGGACGTCGTACGCCGGGGTGTGCGGGTCGAGCCGGGAACCGAGCACCACCTCGCGGGTGAGGTTGAAGTCCCGGGAGTGCTTCAGCACGGCGCCGGCCACCACCTCGCCGACCCGCTGCCCGGCCAGCCCGAACCGGGCGACCAGCCCGTCCAGCGCCGCACCGAGCATGTCCGCGTTGGACGCGTGCGCGTAGCGCGAGTTGGACCGGGCGAAGGGGATGCGGTTGCCGCCGATCACCGCGACCCGCCGGACACTCTGCACGATCGGCCTCCTCGAAGCTGTTGCCCGAACCCTACTCGCCAGTAGGCTACGCCTATGACCGACAGGTACGCGAGCTTCGTCCAAACGGCGGCCGGCCGCACGCTGGTCAAGCGCCTCGGGCTGCCCGACCCGCCTCGCCTTCGCCGGCACACGCCGGGCGACCCGCTCGTTCCCGGGCCGGTCCTGCTCGGCTCGTCGACCGGCGGCCGGCTCGCCGAGCCGGTGGGCAAGGTCCTGACCGCCGCCGGGGTCGAGCTGGTCGACCCGGCCGCCGCGACCGACGCCACCACCCGCTTCGCGGCCCTGGTGTACGACGCCAGCGGCATCACCGACTCCACCGGGCTGCGCCAGCTCTACGACTTCTTCCACCCGCAGGCGCGGGCGCTGCTGCCCAGCGGCCGGGTGATCGTGCTGGGCACCCCGCCGGCCGAGTGCGGCTCGCCCCGGGAGGCGACCGCCCAGCGCGCGCTGGAGGGGCTGACCCGCAGCATCGGCAAGGAGTTCGGCCGGGGCGTGACCGCCCAGCTCGTGTACGTCACGAAGGACGGCGACGCCGGCACGCCGGTCAGCCTGGAGTCCACCCTGCGCTTCCTGCTCAGCGGCCGGTCCGCGTACGTCTCGGGCCAGGTGATCCGGGTCGGCGCCGGCACGGCCACGGCGCCGGCCGACTGGGACCGGCCGCTGGACGGTCAGGTCGTCCTGGTCACCGGGGCGGCCCGGGGCATCGGCGCGGCGCTGGCCCGCGTGCTCGCCCGGGACGGCGCCACGGTCGTCGCGCTCGACATCCCGGCCGCCGGGGACGAGCTGGCCGCGGTCGCCAACGAGGTCGGCGGCAGCGCGGTGCAGCTCGACCTGACCGCGCCGGACGCCCCGACCCGGCTGGCCGACCACCTGGCGAGCCGGCACGGCCGGGTCGACGTGGTGGTGCACAACGCCGGCATCACCCGGGACAAGACGCTGGGCCGGATGGACGCTGACCGCTGGGACTCGGTGATCGACGTGAACCTCTCCAGCCAGGAGCGGATCAACGACGTGCTGCTGGAGCGCGACCTGATCCCGGCCGGCGGCCGGATCGTCTCGGTCTCCTCGATCGCCGGCATCGCCGGCAACCGGGGCCAGACCAACTACGCGACCAGCAAGGCCGGCGTGATCGGCCTGGTCGACTCCCTCTCCCCGGTGCTGCGCGAGCGGGGCATCAGCCTCAACGCGGTCGCGCCCGGCTTCATCGAGACCCGGCTGACCGCCCGGATCCCGCTGATGATCCGCGAGGCGGGCCGGCGGATGAACAGCATGGCCCAGGGCGGCCTGCCGGTGGACGTGGCCGAGACGATCGGCTGGCTGTCCTGGCCGGCGAGCGGTGCGGTCAGCGGCAACGTGGTCCGGGTCTGCGGCCAGAGCCTGCTGGGGGCGTGATGGCGCGGCGGAAGCAGCGGCCGGAGGAGCCGGCCGAGGAGCTGTCGGTGCACGAGCTGATCGAGGGTCCGACCCAGGACCTGACATCGGCCCGCGCGGCGCTCGCGGCGCGCAGCGCCCCGGAGCCGCCGATCGAGGCGACCCAGGACCTGTCCGCGCTGGCCGAGGACCACACCCAGGACCTGTCCGCGCTGGCCGAGGACCGCACGCAGGACCTGTCCGCGCTGGCCGGGGACCGGACCCAGGGCCTGGCCAGCGCCGCCGCGGCGGTCGCGGCGGGCGGGGCGGCCACCCTGACCGCCCCGGAGCGCACCGGGCCGGACGGGCGTCTGCGCATCGACCTGCCCCGGCTGCCCGCGCCGGGGGCGCTCTACCGGCGGGCCCTGCTGGGCGCGCTGCCCGGGACGGGCGGCCGGCGGCGGCCGGAGGTGCCGGCCGTGGAGCTGGCCGTCACGGGGGTGCCGGTCGACCCGGCGCACCTGGCCGACTACGACCGGGTCTGCGGGTTCCGGCTGGCCGACCGGCTGCCGGCGACGTACCTGCACGTGCTGGGCTTTCCGCTCTCGCTGCGGTTGATGACCGCGCCGGAGTTCCCCATCCCGCTGACCGGGGTGGTGCACGTGGCGAACCGGATCACCGTGCACCGGCCCGTGGAGGCCGGCGAGACGGTGGACTTCCGCACGTACGCCGAGAACCTGCGCCCGCACGAGCGGGGCCGGCAGCTCGACGTGGTGCTCGTCGGCTCGGTCGGCGGGGAGGAGGTCTGGCGGGGCGTCTCGACGTACCTCGGGAAGGAGCGCACGGCGGGCGGCGGCCCGCGGCCCGACCGGGGTGACCGCCCGACCCCGCCGCCCGCCTCGGCGCACTGGCGGGTGACCCCCCGGGTGGGGACCGACTACGCCCGGGTCTCCGGCGACCACAACCCGATCCACACCTCAAGGCTCGGCGCGCGGCTGTTCGGCTTCCCGCGCCCGATCGCGCACGGCATGTGGAGCAAGGCCCGCTGTCTGGCGGCGCTGGAAAGCCGGCTGCCGGAGGCGTACACGGTGGAGGTGGCGTTCAAGCTGCCCGTGCCGCTGCCGTCCACGGTGGCCTTCAGCGCCACCGCCACGGGCGCGGCCTGGGACTTCGCGCTGCACGACGCGCGGCAGGGCCGGCCGCACCTGGTGGGCACCGTCCGCTGAGGAAAGAGGGGGCTTGAGGTCCCCTCTTTCGTGCGCTAAGTTGTTCTCAGATTGAGTTGTTCTCAGCATGAGAGAGACGAGACGACGTGAACGAGCAGGACTTCCTCGCCGCGTACGACCCCCGGGACTACCCGGCGGTCGCCGTCACCGTCGACGTGGTCGCGCTGACCATCCGCGACGGCGCGCTGCACCTGCTGCTGATCCGCCGGGCCGCCCCGCCCTTCGCGGGGCACTGGGCGCTGCCCGGCGGTTTCGTCCGCCCCGACGAGGACCTGGCCGCCGGCGCCCGGCGCGAGCTGGCCGAGGAGACCGGCCTCGGCGGCGAGCGGCTGCGCCGGGTCCACCTGGAGCAGCTCGCCACCTACGGCGGGCCCGACCGCGACCCCCGGATGCGGGTCGTCTCGGTCGCCCACCTGGCCTTCGCCCCCGACCTGCCCGACCCGGTCGCCGACACCGACGCCGACGACGCCACCTGGCTGCCGGTGACCGCGCTGACCAGCCGGCAACTCGCCTTCGACCACGGCCGGATCATCGACGACGGGCTGGAGCGGGCCCGGTCCAAGCTGGAGTACACGCCGCTGGCCACCCGGTTCCTGGAGCCCGAGTTCACCATCACCGAGCTGCGGGCCGTCTACGAGACGGTCTGGGGGCACCCGCTGCACGCCGGCAACTTCCACCGCAAGGTGCTCTCGGTGCCCGGGTTCGTGGAGAGCACCGGCGCCAGCACCGAGCGCGGCGGCGCGCGCGGCGGGCCCCGGGCCAAGCTCTACCGGGCCGGCGATGCCCGGCTCCTCCACCCGGCGCTGCTGCGCCCCGCCCGGGAGGAGACGGTGCGGTGAGGACCGAGGACGCCATCCGGCTCGTCGCCACGGCGCGCGGCGACGCCGACCTGTTCGGCACCGACGCGCCGGCCCGCCGCTACCGCGAGCTGGTCACGGCGCTGCACCCCGACCGGCTCGGCGCGGTCGACCCGGGGGTACGCGCCGCCGCCACCGACGCGCTCATGGCGGTGACCGCCCGCTGGCGGGGCGGCCGCGGCGCCGAACTCGGCGACTACGCGTTGCGCCGGATCGCGTACGTCGGGGACGTGGCCGACCTCTACGACGTCGGGCGGGACCGGCTGCTCAAGCTGCCCCGGAATCCGGCCGACAACGACCTGATGGCCCGCGAGGCGCGCGCCCTGCGGCGGATCGCCGAGCGGGGCGACCCGCGCCACCTGCCCTACGTGCCCCGACTCGTCGACCACCTGCCCGCCCGCGACCCCGCGACCGGCGCGGAACGGCTGGTCAACGTGGTGGCCGCGGCACCCGGGCTGCACAGCCTCGACGAGGTGCGCCGGGCGTACCCGGACGGGCTGGACCCGCGCGACGCGGCCTGGATGTGGCGGCGGCTGCTGGTCGCCCTCGGCCTGGCCCACCGGGCCGGGGTGGTGCACGGCGCGGTGCTCCCCCGGCACGTGCTGGTCGAGCCGGCCGCGCACGGCGTGGTCCTGGTCGACTGGTGCTTCGCGGTGGTCGGCGAGGCCGCCGTCCCGGCGCTGGTCCCCGGCCACGAGGACTGGTACCCGGCCGAGGTGACCGCGCGGCGGCCCGCCGGCCCGGGCACCGATCTGGCCATGGCCGCGCGCTGCATGACCTGGCTGATGGCCGACCGGGCGCCGCGCGAGCTGCGCGCCTTCGCGGCCGGCTGCCAGCGCCCGAAGCTGGCCGCCCGCCCCGACGACGCCTGGCGGCTGCTCGGCGAACTCGACGAGGTGCTGGACCGCCTCTTCGGCCCCCGCACCTTCCGCCCCTTCACCCTCAATCCCTAGGGAGGCTGCCATGGGCAGCGGAATCTGGTCCACCGACGTGTACGACGCCGCCGACCGCTACCGGCGGGCCACCGGCGCGAGCGCGTTCTCGTACAGCGACAGCGGGGCGCGGACCGTGCACCCCGCGCTCGACCCTCGTGGCGCGGTCCGGGAGAGCCGCGACTCGGCCGAGCACCCGCGGTCGACGCCCATCGCGGTGCTCTTCGACGTGACGGGCTCGATGGGGCACGTGCCCCGGGTGCTCCAGAGCAAGCTGCCGCAGCTGCTCGGCCTGCTGCTCCGCCAGGGGTACGCCCCCGACCCCCAGCTCATGTTCGGCGCGATCGGCGACGCCACCTGCGACCGGGTGCCGTTGCAGGTCGGCCAGTTCGAGTCCGACAACCGGATGGACGACGACCTCGGCCGGATCGTGCTGGAGGGCGGCGGTGGCGGCCAGATGACCGAGTCGTACGAGCTGGCCCTGTACTTCATGGCCCGGCACACGGTCACCGACAGCTGGGAGAAGCGGGGGCGGCGCGGCTACCTGTTCATCATCGGCGACGAGCTGGCGTACCCCCGGGTGGACCGGCGGCAGGTGGCCCGGCTGATCGGCGACGACCTGCGCGAGGACGTGCCGCTGCGGCAGATCGTCGACGAGGTGACCCGGCGCTGGGACACCTACTACCTGCTCCCGGCCGGCAGCGCGTACGCGGGCAGCCGCAAGGTGCTCGACTTCTGGCGCGGCCTGCTCGGCCAGCACGCCGTCGAGCTGGACGACCTCGACGCGGTCTGCGAGACCATCGCGCTCACCGTCGGCCTCGGCGAGCAGGCCATCGACCTGGACGCCGGACTGCGTGACCTGGACCGGGCCGGGTCGACGGCCGGCCGGACCGTCTCCCGGGCGCTCGCCCGCCTCGGCGGCGGCCGGCGCGCGGTGGCCACGCTGCCGTTCGCCCCGAGCGACGGAAGCGGGGTCACCCGGCTGTGAGGCACGTGATGGTGGTCGACCTCGGCTACGGCGACGCCGGCAAGGGCACCGTCGTCGACTGGCTCTGCGCGAGCCGGCCGGTGCACACGGTCGTCCGGTTCAACGGGGGCGCGCAGGCGGCGCACAACGTCGTGCTGCGCGACGGACGGCACCACACGTTCGCGCAGTTCGGCGCGGGGACCTTCCGCCCCGGGGTCCGTACGCACCTGTCGCGGCACGTGGTGGTGGACCCGCTGGCGCTGGCCGCCGAGGCCGACCACCTCACGGCGGTCGGGGTGCCCGACGCGCTCGACCGGCTGACCGTGGACGGGGAGGCGCTGCTGGCCACCCCGTACCACCGGGCCGCCAACCGGGCGCGGGAGATCGCCCGGGGAGCCGACCGGCACGGCTCCTGCGGGCTGGGGGTGGGCGAGGCGGTCGCGTACGGCCTCGCCCACCCCGACGAGGCGCCCCGGGTGGCGGACTGCCGGCACCCGGCGGTGCTGCGCCGCCGGCTCACCGCGCTGCGGGACCGGCTCACCGCCGAACTCGGCCCGCTGGACGCCCCGCCGGTCGAGGACTGCCTGCCCGCGTACGCCGGCTTCGCCGACCGGGTGGCGATCGTCGACCGGGGGTGGCTGTCCGGGGCGCTGCGGGCCGGGACCTGTGTGTTCGAGGGGGCGCAGGGGGTGCTGCTGGACGAGTGGCACGGCTTCCACCCGTACACCACGTGGAGCACCACCACCTTCGCCAACGCCGAGGCGCTGCTCGCCGAGGCCGGCCTGGCCGGCACCGCGCAGCGGCTCGGCGTGCTGCGGGTGACCACCACCCGGCACGGTCCCGGGCCGCTGGTCACCGAGGACCCCGCGCTGCCCTTCGCCGATCCGCGCAACCCGACCAACCCCTGGCAGGGCCGGTTCCGGTTCGGCCACTTCGACGCCGTGGCCCACCGCTACGCCCTGGATGTGGCGGGCGGCGTGGACGGGCTGGTCCTGACCCACCTCGACCTGGCCGGCCCGGCCCTGCGCATCTGCCGTCGCTACGACACCATCGACCGGCTCACCCCCGGCCCGGCCGGCGACCTCGACCGCCAGGCCGCGCTCACCGACCGGCTGCTCCGGGCCCGCCCGGTCCTCGACGAGGCGCCCGCCGACTGGCCGGCCGCGGTGGCGGCCGAGCTGGGCGCGCCCGTGCTGCTCACCTCGCACGGGCCGACCGCCGAGGACAAGCTTCCCGCCCTCGCCGGAGCCGTTTCCGCTCCCCGCTGACACCCCACCGCCGAGCATGGGTGCATGGGGGACGTGGTCGACCTGCTGCACCAGACGGTGACCTCGCCGTGGGTGTACCTGGTGATCATCGTGGTCACCGCGGTCGACGCGTTCTTCCCGGCGGTGCCGGGCGAGACCGTGGCGATCACCGCCGGGGTCTTCGCGGCCGGCGGCGAGCCGCAGTTGGTCGGGGTGATCGTGGCCGCCGCGTTCGGCGCGCTCGCCGGCGACCACATCTCGTACGCCATCGGGCGCGGCGGCGGCGCACACCGGCTGGCCCGGCTGCCCGCCGACAGCCGGCGCCGGGCGGGTTCCGAGTGGGCCCGCCGGGCGGTCGACCGGCGCGGCGGCATCATCCTCACCTCAGCCCGGTACGTGCCCGGCGGGCGGACCGCCGTCACCCTGACCATGGGCGCGGTCCGCTACCCGCTCCGCTCCTTCCTCATGTACGACGCGCTGGCCTGCGCCACCTGGGGCACCTACTGCGGACTGCTCGGCTACTTCGGCGGGCTGGCCTTCGAGCACAACCCGATCCAGGGCCTGCTCGCCGGCGTCGGCATCTCGGTGGCGGTCACCGGCCTGTTCGAGGCCGCCCGCTGGGCCCGCCGCCGCGCCCACGCCCGGGCCACCGCGCGCCGCTGACCGTGGCTCTCACTCCTCCAGCAGGTCGGCGTCGTGGACCAGGATGGCGAGCTGGACCCGGTTGGCCACGCCGAGCTTGGCCAGCGCGCGGCTGACGTGCGTCTTCACGGTCGCCTCGCTCGCGCCGATCCGCCGGGCCACGTCGGCGTTCGCGTCACCCCGGGCCACCTCCCGGACGATCGCCGCCTCCCGGTCGGTGAGCCGGGCCAGCCGCTGCCGGGCGGCCTCCCGCCGGGCCGGACCGCGTTCGGCGAACGAGCTGATCAACCGCCGGGTCACCGTCGGAGCGAGCATGGCGTTGCCGGCCGCGACGGTCCGCACGGCGGCCGCGAGCTCCCGGGGCGGGGTGTCCTTGAGCAGGAAGCCGACCGCGCCGGCGCGCAGCGCGGCGTGCACGTACTCGTCCCGGTCGAAGGTGGTCAGCATGACGACCCGCGGGCCCTCGGCGACGATCCGTGGCGCAGCCGTCAGCCCGTCGGTGCCCGGCATGCGGACGTCCAGCAGCACCACGTCAGGCCGCAGCCGGACGGCGGCGGCCAGCGCCTCGTCACCGTCGGCCGCCTCGCCGACCACCGCGATGTCCGGCGCGGCCTCCAGAATCAGCCGCAGGCCGGCGCGGACCAACTGCTCGTCGTCGGCGATCAGGGTGCGGATCATGGCAGCTCCTCGACCGGTACCAGCGCCCGCAGCAGGAATCCGCCGTCGGCGGTCGGACCGGCCGACAGCCGGCCGCCGGCCAGCTCGACCCGCTCGCGCAGCCCCACCAGGCCGAGCCCCGCGCCGGGCAGGGCGGGGCCGGGCCGGGTGGCCGGGCCGTTGCGGACGACGACCTCGATCCCGTCGGGCAGGTGCCGCAGGCGCACGGTGACCGGCGCGTCCGGGGCGTGCTTGCGCACGTTCGTCAGCCCCTCCTGGACCACCCGGTGCACGGTCCGGGCCACCGCGCCCGGCACCGGCCCGGACGTCCCCTCGTCCCGCCGGTCCACCCGGAGACCGGCCGCCCGGGAGTCCGCCACGAGCTCGTCGACCGCGTCCAGCCCGGCGGCGGGAAGCGGGGTGCCGCCGCCGGCCGGCTGGCGCAGCACACCGAGCACCTCGCGCAGGTCGGTCAGGGCCGCCCGGCCGGTGGAGCGGATCAGCGCGGCCGCCTCGACGGTGACGGGGTCGGCGGCGGTCACCTCCAGCGCCCCGGCGTGCACCACCATGAGCGAGACGCGGTGCGCCACCACGTCGTGCATCTCCCGGGCGATCCGGGCCCGCTCCTCGGCGCGTACCCGGTCGGCCCGCGCCTCCTGCTCGCGTTCCAAGCGCTCGGCGCGGTCCCGGAGGGCGGCCAGGGTGTCCCGCCGCGCCCGGATCCACAGGCCGGCGAGGAGCGGGAAGACCACCAGCCAGGCGACGAGCGCCACGGCGTTGGCGCCGGTCGCGGTGGTCAGCCGGCGCTCCCCGCCGACCACGACGCCGACCACCACCCCGACCACGGCGACGAGTCCCGCCCCGAGCAGGTGCGCCGCGAGCCGCCGACCGCGCAGCCCGACCCCCGCCCGCCAGGAGACCAGGACGGCGGCCGGCCAGGCAGCCAGGACGACCCAGCCCACCACCGCCGCGGCGACCAGCGGCCAGCGGCGAGCCGTGACGGCCGCGCCGCCCGAGGCCAGCGCCACGACCAGCACGAGCAGCCGGGGCAGCGGCGAGCGGACGCCCAGCGCACCGGTCGCCGACGCCCAGGTGCCGGCCGCCACGAGCCCGGCGAGCAGGAGCGGCGTGTGCCGCTCGGCCCGCCGCAGCAGGGTGGCGCGGGTGGTCACCCGGCGAGCCTAGGCCGGGCCGGCGCGCGACGGGGCGTACCTCCGGGTGGGTTGGGGGCCGACCCCGAGGACCCGTCGGGGTACGACGCGACGAAAGTGACCCCCGCCGGCCGACCGACGGCAGATGGCGCGGACCGGCGGCGCGACCAGCATCGGGGCCATGGATTCCGTGCTCGACCTGCTCCACCAGACCATGTCCTCCCCGTGGGTCTACCTGGCGCTGTTCGCCGTCGCGGTGGTCGACGGCTTCTTCCCGGTGGTGCCGAGCGAAACCGCCGTGATCACGGCCGGGGTGTTCGCCGCCACCGGCCAGCCGGACCTGCCGCTGGTGGTCGGGGTGGCCGCGCTCGGCGCGCTCGTCGGCGACCACATCTCGTACGCGATCGGCCGGCACGGCGGCGGCCGGCTGCTGGCCCGGCTCCCGGTGGCCGGCCCGGCGGGTGGCCCGGCGACGGGCCGGACCGTTCGGGGCAGCCGGCGGCGGGCCGCGTTCGAGCGGGCCCGGCGCGGCATCGCGACGCGCGGCGGGCTGATCCTCACGGTGGCCCGGTACATCCCGGGTGGACGGACCGCGGTCACCCTGACCATGGGGGCGACCCGGTTCCCCCGGCGACGGTTCCTCGCCTTCGACGCGCTGGCCGCGCTCTCCTGGGGCCTCTACTCGGCGCTGGTCGGCTACCTGGGCGGGCTCGCCTTCGAGCGGGACCCCGTCCGCGGGCTGTTGCTCGGGCTGGGGCTGGCGCTGACCCTCACCGTGATCGTGGAGGCGGTGCGCTGGGCCCGGGGCCGGCGCCGGCGCCGCCGGGTGGCGTGTGCCCGGGTCAGCCGGCCGGCGGATGCCAGGTGATCCCGCGCAGCAACTGGTCGGCGCCGAGCCAGGCCACGTTCATCATCCGGGTGGCGGTCTTCTCCGGGTCGGCCTCCGGGTGGTCGGCCAGCCAGTCGGCCAGCGACTCGGTCGCGCCGACCAGGGCGTACGCGACGACCTCCAGGTCGGTGGCGCGGACCTCGCGCCCCTTGGCGCGCAACGCGTGGTCGAGCATCCCGGCGACCACCTCGACCAGCCGGCCGCGCATGGTGGCCAGCTCGGCGGCGAACGGCTGCTCGCCGCGGGCCTGCCGGTAGAGGACGGCCCAGCCGTCCCGGTGCGCGCCGACGAAGCCGAAGAAGGCGCGGAGCCCGCGCCAGAGCCGCTCGTCGGCGGGCAGGTCGGAGGCGGCCGCCCCCGCGATGGCCTCCATCATCCGGGTGCCCTCGCGGTGCAGGCAGGCGACGAAGAGCTCCTCCTTGGTGCCGAGGTACGCGTAGACCATCGGCTTGGAGATGCCGGCGTCGTCGGCGATCTCGTCCATGCTGGCCGCGTGGAAGCCCCGGCGGGAGAAGACCTTGACGGCCGCGTCGAGCATCTGCTGCTCGCGCACGGCGCGGGGGAGGCGCTTGAAGGTCGGTGTGCTGGACACCCTTGCGAGCATACCTACTCGTGCGTAAGGTTACGCCGGAGTAACCAAAGTCGGCTCGCCCGAGAGGTGCATCCCCCATGAGTGACTTCGACCCGGCCAACTTCGCGAACGTCGGCCCGAAGGAGTTCGCGCAGCTGGTCAAGTCCACCCCCGACGACAAGCTCGCCGAGATCATGTCCGGCGACCTGCGCGGCAAGATCCTCAGCGAGGTCTTCAACCGGATGCCGAGCCTGTTCCGGGCCGACCGCGCGGGTTCCACCAACGCGGTCATCCACTGGAACATCACCGGTCGTCCCGACGGTGGCACCGACACCTACGAGATCGTCATCGAGAACGGCACCTGCACCGTCTCGGAGACCCCCACCCGGGACCCGAAGCTCAGCCTCACCATGGGCCCGGTCGAGTTCCTGAAGATCGTCTCCGGCGGTGGCAACCCGGTCATGATGTTCATGACCGGCAAGCTGAAGGCCAAGGGCGACCTCGGCCTCGCCGCCAACATCGCCAACCTGTTCGACATCCCCAAGGCCTGAGATGGCCGAGTTCTCGCTCGACCTGAACGAGGAACAGCGGGACCTTCGCGACTGGGTGCACGGCTTCGCCGCCGAGGTCGTGCGCCCGGCCGCGGCCGAGTGGGACGCCCGCGAGGAGACGCCCTGGCCGATCATCCAGGAGGCGGCGAAGGTCGGGCTGTACGGCTTCGAGTTCCTCGCCACCTGCTGGGCCGACCCGACCGGGCTCTCCCTGCCGATCGCCAGCGAGGAGCTGTTCTGGGGTGACGCCGGCATCGGCCTGAGCATCTTCGGCACCTCGCTGGCCGTCGCCGCCATCTACGGCGCCGGCACCCCCGACCAGCTCGTCGAGTGGGTGCCGCAGTGCTTCGGCGACGTCGACCAGCCCGCCGTAGCGGCGTTCTGCACCACCGAGCCGGAGGCCGGCTCCGACGTCGGGTCGATGCGGACCCGGGCCGTCTACGACGAGGCCACCGACGAGTGGGTGCTCAACGGGCAGAAGGCGTACGCCACCAACGGCGGCATCGCCGGAGTGCACGTGGTCACCGCCTCGATCGAACCCGAACTGGGCTCGCGGGGGCAGGCCGCGTTCGTCGTGCCGCCGGGCACGCCGGGGCTCAACGCCACCCGCAAGCTGCGCAAGCTCGGACTGCGCGCCTCGCACACCGCCGACGTCTTCCTCGACGACGTACGCGTGCCGGGGCGCTGCCTGCTCGGCGGCAGGGAGGCGCTCGACGAGCGGCTGGCCCGCGCCCGTACCGGCCAGCGCGCCTCCGGTCAGGCCGCGATGCGCACGTTCGAACTGTCCCGACCGACCGTCGGCGCGCAGGCGCTCGGCGTGGCCCGCGCCGCGTACGAGTACGCCCTCGACTACGCCAAGGAACGGGTCCAGTTCGGCCGGCCCATCATCGAGAACCAGGCGGTCGCGTTCGCGCTCGCCGACATGAAGATGGAGATCGACGCGGCCCGGCTGCTGGTCTGGCGGGCCTCCTGGATGGGTCGCAACAACCGGCCGTTCAGCGCGGGCGAGGGCTCGATGTCCAAGCTCAAGGCCGGCGAGGTGGCCGTCTCGGTCACCGACCGGGCCGTCCAGCTCCTCGGCGGCGCCGGCTTCCTGCGCGACCACCCGGTCGAGCGGTGGTACCGGGACGCCAAGATCTACACGATCTTCGAGGGCACGTCCGAGATCCAGCGACTGGTCATCTCCCGGGCCATCTCCGGCATGCAGATCCGTTGATCGCCGGCGGACCCCGACCCGACCCGCGGTGGCACCGCGCGCCGCGGGTCGGGCCGCCGGTCCGCCCCGCACGTTCAGGATGTCCGCAGGCTGGGCAACTGATCACGTGCCCTGGGCCGCGCGCTGCCGCGGGTGCATGATCGGGAGAACACGAACGCGAAGGAGGGTCGCGACTTGGACCTGCCGTTCATCGTCGCCACGCTGACCCGACGCGGACTGCTCAACCCGGGCCGCCCGATCCGGGTGGCCTCCCAACTCAACGCGCTGCGCCGGTGGGGCTGGAGCCTCGCCGGTGAGCTGCGCCAGGCCGCCGCGCGCGACCCGGGGCGGACCGCCGTCGTCGACGAGCACGGCACCGCGCTGACGTACCAGGAACTGCTGGACCGGTCGGAACGGCTGGCCCGGTCGCTGCGGGCCGGGCTCGGCGTCCAGGCCGGCGACCGGGTGGGCCTGCTCTGCCGCAACCACCACGGCCTGATCGAGGCGATCGTCGCCGCGATGCTGCTCGGCGCGGACGCCGTCCTGGTCAACACCGGTCTCTCCGCGGCGCAGCTGGCCACCGTGGCCGAGGAGCAGAAGCTGCGCGTGCTCGTGCACGACGCCGAGTTCGCCGAGCGGGTCCTCGGCCTCCCCGCCGAACTGCACCGGGTCGACGAGCGCGGCCAGGAGGAGCTGATCGCCGGCGCGCTGCCCGGTGACCAACTCCAGCCGCCGGAGCGGGACGGCCGGACCATCGTGCTCACCTCCGGCACCACCGGCGCGCCCAAGGGCGCCCGCCGGCCCACGCCGCACGGCTTCGGCCCGCTGGTGTCCATCATCGACCGCATCCCGCTGCACGTGCACGACACCGTGCTGATCGCCGCGCCGATCTTCCACACCTGGGGGTACGCCGCCCTCCAGGTGTCGTTCGCGCTGCGCGCCACGGTCGTGCTGCACCGGCGGTTCGACCCGGCCGCCACGCTGGCCGCCCTGGCCGCGCAGCCCTGCGACGCGCTCTTCGCCGTACCGGTGATGCTGCAACGGCTCATGGAGGTGCCGCCCACCGGGTCCCGGCCGCCGCTCAAGGTGGTCGCGGTCAGCGGCTCCGCGCTCCCCGGCGGCCTGGCCACCGCCTTCATGGACCGCTACGGCGACGTCCTCTACAACCTCTACGGCTCGACCGAGGTCTCCTGGGCCTCCATCGCCGGCCCGGCCGAGCTGCGCGCCGCCCCCACCACGGCGGGCCGCCCGCCGCACGGCACCCGGCTGGAGATCGTGGACGACGCCGGCGAACCGGTCCGGGACGGGCAGGTCGGCCGGATCTTCGTGGGCAACGAGATGCTCTTCGAGGGCTACACCTCGGGCGCCGGCCGGGAGAGCCGCGACGGCCTGCTGGACACCGGCGACCTCGGGCGGCTCAGCCCCGACGGTCTGCTCTTCGTCGACGGGCGGGCCGACGACATGATCGTCTCCGGCGGCGAGAACGTCTTCCCGTCCGAGGTCGAGGACCTCATCGCCCGGCTGCCGCAGGTCCGCGAGGTCGCGGTGATCGGCGTGCCGGACGCCGAGTACGGCCAGCGGCTGGCCGCGTTCCTCGCCCTGCACCCCGGCGAGACGCTCGACCCCGAGGCGGTCCGCGAGTACGTCCGGCACTACCTGGCCCGCTTCTCCGTGCCCCGGGACGTGGTGTTCGTGAAGTACCTGCCGCGCAACGCCACCGGCAAGGTGCTCAGCCGGGAGCTGCGCCGCTACTACGGCTGAGCCACAGGGGACGGACGGGCCGCCTCCGCCGGTGATACCTTCCCTGCGCCGGCTGTCCCGGCAGTGACTTCCACCCCCCACCGGGAGCTGCTCGCATGGTCCGGATCCGTCGGCGTTGGGCCCTCGGTCTCCTCCTCGGTGGCGTCTCCGCCACGGCGCTCGGCACCTCCGAGCCCGTGCTGAGCCGACGCCGCGCCGCCACGCCGGTCCGCCGCCAGTCCCCGCCCGTCGAGGTGGAGAACCGGGCGGCCGGCGAGCCCTGGTGGCCGCCGGACGGCGCCCGGGCCGCCGACGACCGGCGGCGGCAGATCCAGGGGTACGCCTCGGCCACCAGCCTCGCCCCCGGCGACTCCGTCGACTTCCACGTCGCGGTCAACCCGGCCGGCCGGTTCCGGATCACCGTGCACCGGCTCGGCTGGTACGACGGCGCCGGCGCCCGGACCATGCTGACCAGCCCGGACCTGGACGGCATCCCGCAGCCGGTGCCGCCCGCCGACCCGGTGACCGGGGCGATCGCCTGCCGCTGGCCGGTGTCCTGGACCCTCCGCGTCCCCGAGGACTGGACCTCCGGCCTCTACCAGGCGGTCTTCACCTCCGCCGACGGCTGGCGCGCGTGCACCCCCTTCGTGGTGCGGGACGACCGGCGGGCCGCCGCGCTCTGCGTGGTGCTGCCGGTGACCACCTGGCAGGCGTACAACCAGTGGCCGCGGGACCGGCGGGCCGGCAAGAGCCTCTACAACGGCTACGCGGCCAGCGGGCGGCGGGATCCGGCGCTGCGGGCACGCGAGGTCTCCTTCGACCGCCCGTACGCCGACGCGGGCCAGCCCACCCAGTTCAGCCGCGACCACGACGCCGTCCAGTGGCTGGAGCGCAACCGCTACGACGTCAGCTACGCCACCAGCTTCGACCTGCACTCCGGGCGGCTCGACCCGGCCCGCCACCGCGGGCTGGTGTTCTGCGGGCACGACGAGTACTGGTCGGCGGAGATGCGCCGGGCCGCCGAAACCGGGCTGGCCGGCGGCACCAGCCTCGCCTTCCTCGGCGCCAACAGCGTCTACTGGCACATCCGGGTGCGCCCCTCCGCCGACGGCCGCCCGGAACGGGTCGTCGCCTGCGCCAAGACCATGCCGGACCCGGACGAGGACGCCGCCGGGCCGACGGTGACCTGGCGCGGCCTCGACAACCCCGAGCAGGCGCTGATCGGCGTCCAGTACAACGGCATCGTCGTCACCCCGCAGCCGCTGGTGGTCCGGTCGGCCGACCACTGGGTGTGGGCCGGCACCGGGGTGGCCGACGGCGACCGCATCCCCGGGGTCGTCCGGGGCGAGGCGGACGGCGTCCACGCGGGCACCGCCCGGCCCCTCGGACTCCGCGAGACCCTGCTCAGCGGGTCGCTCTACCCCGCACAGCAGGGCGGGCGGCGGATGCAGAGCACCCACGTGTACGAACGGCCCGGGGGCGCGGTGGTCTTCGCCACCGGCACGCTCGGCTGGACGATGGCGCTCAACCGGCGCGGGTACCGCGACGAGCGGATCGAGCGGGCCACCGCCAACGTGCTCGACCGGATCCTCGGCCGCATACCCCGTGGCTCGGTGCCGCTGGACGAAACCGGCCTCGGGACGGCGGATCAGCCGGAGGTCCCACCCGGCGCGACGAACCGCTGACGACGGCCTCGGCGCGTCGGAGGCCGCGGGCGGGCGCACCCCCGCGGTTCCGCCGCGTTGGCGACGAGGCGGTCGGGTCCGGTCAGGCGGGAAGACCGATCTGGCCGTCCACGGCGGCAGCGGCGATGTCGGAACGGTGGTGCGAACCGGCCAGCTCGATGCCGCGTACCACCTCGTAGGCGGCGTCCCGCGCGGCGGCCAGGTCGGGGCCGGTGGCCGTACTGCAGAGGACCCGGCCCCCGGCGGAGCGCAGGGTGCCGTCGGCGTCCCGGCGAGTGCCGGCGTGGATGACCCCGGCGCGGTCCGCGCCGGTGATCACGTCACCGGTACGCGGCGCCGCCGGGTAGCCCTCGGCCGCCACCACGACGGTGACCGCCGCGCCGTCGCGCCAGCGCAGCGGCGGATGCGCGGCCAGCGTGCCGGTGGCGGCGGCGTGCAGCAGCCCGGCCAGCGGCGTCTCCAGCAGGGCGAGCACCACCTGGGTCTCCGGGTCGCCGAAGCGGGCGTTGAACTCGATCACCCGCGGCCCGGCGGCCGTGATCGCCAGGCCCACGTAGAGCAGGCCGGCGAACGGGGTGCCACGGCGGCGCAACTCGGCCAGCGTCGGGTGCACCACGTCGCGCATCACCTCGTCGACCAGGCCGGGCGGGGCCCACGGCAGCGGCGCGTACGCGCCCATGCCGCCGGTGTTCGGCCCGGTGTCGCCGTCGCCGGCCCGCTTGAAGTCCTGGGCGGGCAGCAGCGGCACGGCCGCCTCGCCGTCGGTGACCACGAAGAGCGAGACCTCGGGACCGGCCAGGTACTCCTCGATCACGACCCGGCCGCACTCCTCGGCGTGCCGCGCGGCGGCGGCGCGGTCATCGGTCACCACGACGCCCTTGCCCGCGGCCAGCCCGTCGTTCTTCACCACGTACGGCGCCCCGAACTCGTCCAGCGCCTTCCCGACGCTCGCCGCGTCCGTGCAGGTGTACGCCCGGGCGGTCGGCACGCCGGCGGCTGTCATCACGTCCTTGGCGAACGCCTTCGAGCCCTCCAGCCGGGCCGCCTCGGCCGACGGGCCGAACGCCGCGATGCCCTTGGCGCGGACCGCGTCGGCGACCCCGGCCACCAGGGGCGCCTCCGGACCGATCACCACGAGGTCCGCCGCCGTCTCGACGGCGAGCGCCGCCACGGCCGCCGGGTCGGTCGGGTTCACCTCCCGCACCTCGGCCACCCCGGCGATCCCCGGATTCCCCGGAGCCGCCACCAGCGCCTCAACGGAGGGATCAGCCACCAGCCCGAGCGCGAGCGCATGCTCCCGCCCTCCACCACCCACAAGAAGAACCCGCACGACCGGCATCCTACTGACCACCCCACCCACCCTTGTTGATCAAGAAGTTTGCGTCTCAGTTCCGGCCCTCCCTGACGCAAACCTCTTGATCAACGAGGCCGTCCGAGGGCGCGGGCGACCGTGTGGGGGATGTAGTCGGGGCGGAGGGTGTCGGGCCAGGTGAAGCGGAGGACTGTCCAACCGGCGTTGGCCAGGCGGTTCCGGCGGGTGCGGTCCTCGTAGATGGCCTGGGGTGTCTGGTGGGGGGTCTGGCCGTCAGCCTCGGCGATGACCCGGGCGCCGCGCCAGGCCAGGTCGCCGATGCCGAGCAGGTAGCCATCCACGTCGCGGACCTCCAACTGCAACGCGTCGGGCGGTACGCCGCCGTCCACGCAACGCAGCCGGACCCGGGTCTCCAAGGGTGACTGGGCCCGGCCGTCCGACTCGGCCAGGCAGCGTCGGGCCGCCACGGCACCCCGCCGCCGGGCGATCAGCGCCGCCACCGGGGAAAGGTCCGACTCGTCGATCAGTCGCCGGTTGAGCGCCGAGTCGACGACGGACACCGCGGAGTAGCGATCGACCCGGAGAATGACGTCGGCCACCGTGCGGACCGGGGTCGTGACGGCGACACCGGCGGTTGTGCCGACATCGCCCGGACCGAGGGTGAGCTGGTGCACCACCAGATCCGGGTCGGCCGGACGCTGGGGACGCGGCCGCCCCGGAGGCACCGAGACGTGGACCGCCGACAGGGCGCGCAGGCCACCGATGCGGTGCAGTTCGGCGGCGGTGTCCAGCACTGCGACGGCTCCGGGACCGAGGCTCTCGACGGCCGCCCGGATGCGCGCCCGCCGGAGTGCCGCCACGTCCGCCTGCGGCGCCGGCACGAAGCAGCCCCGCGCCACCCTGATCCACCGCCCCGATCGAACGAGATGACGGACCTGGTCCCGACTGAACCCCAGGGAAACGGCCTGGGAGGCGGTCACCACCCCACCCTGCCGGCCAGCAACCCGACTCAACCCAACACGATCAGCCACCCACCCAGGCTGCCCAGAGCTCCCACACCCCCGAAACCCCTGTGGACAACCTTGTGGACAACGCACGCCCAGCCGGTTGTTGATCAAGAAGTTTGCGTCAGAATTCGCGCCGATTCAGACGCAAACTTCTTGATCAACTCTGAGGAGTGGGGCCGTTACGGGAGGAGGGGGTGGCGGACTACGTTTTCCTCGCGGCCGGGGCCTACGCCTACGATGCTGACCTTTGTGCCGCAGAGTTCTTCGATGCGGGCGATGTAGCGGCGGGCGTTCTCCGGGAGGTCGGCCTCGGTTCTGGCCTTGGTGATGTCTTCCCACCAGCCGTCGAGCTCTTCGTAGATCGGCGTGGCGTGGTGGAAGTCGGTCTGCGTCATCGGCATGTCGTCGAAACGCTCGCCGTTGATCTCGTAGCCGACGCAGATCGGCACCTTGGCCATGCCGGTCAGCACGTCCAGCTTCGTGATGACCAGGTCGGTGACGCCGTTGAGGCGACAGGCGTAGCGGGCCACGACGGCGTCGAACCAGCCGGTGCGGCGCTCGCGACCGGTGGTCGTGCCGTACTCGTGACCGATCTTGCGCAGGTGCTGGCCGTTGTCGTCGAACAGCTCGGTCGGGAACGGGCCGGAACCCACCCGCGTCGTGTACGCCTTGCTCACCGCGATGACCTTGGTGATCGCGGTGGGTGGGATGCCCGCGCCCACGCACGCCCCGCCCGCCGTCGGGTTCGACGAGGTGACGAAGGGGTAGGTGCCGTGGTCCATGTCGAGCATGGTGGCCTGGGCGCCCTCCAGCAGGACGGTCTCGCCGCGGTCCAGCGCGTCCCAGAGCATCACCCGGGTCTCCGCGATGTACGGCCGGAGCCGCTCCGCGTACCGCAGGTACTCCTCGACGGTCTCGTCGACGTCGATCGCCTTGCGGTTGTAGACCTTGAACAGCAACTGGTTCTTCTCGCGGAGCGCCAGCTCCAGCTTCTTGCGCAGGATGCCGGGGTCCAGCAGGTCCTGGAGCCGGATGCCCATCCGGGCGACCTTGTCGCCGTACGCGGGGCCGATGCCCCGGCCGGTGGTGCCGATCCGGGAGCTGCCCAGGTAGCGCTCGACCACCCGGTCCAGCGCCCGGTGGTGCGGCATGATGAGGTGCGCGTCACCCGAGATCCGCAGCCGGGAGACGTCCACGCCCCGCTCGGCGAGACCGTCGATCTCCTCCAGGAGCACCTTCGGGTCGACCACCACGCCGTTGCCGATGACGATCATCGCGTCCGGCGACAGCGCACCGGACGGCATGAGGTGCAGCGCGTACTTCTGGCCGTCCGGGGTGATCACCGTGTGGCCGGCGTTGTTGCCGCCGGAGTAGCGCACGACGTAGTCGACCCGCTCACCCAGCAGGTCGGTAACCTTGCCCTTGCCCTCGTCGCCCCACTGAGCGCCGATGAGCACGATCGCTGGCATCTTCTCCGCCTCCAGAAGGCTCGGGTGCCAGGTGGCGACCGGTCGGCGAGCCCGGGGTGTCAGGCTAACAAGTAGTGACGGCGGGACCGGCAGGGGTTCGTCGAGAAGCAGGAGGCTCCTTCGTGTACGACGTGGTGCTGCTCACCCTCGGCTCGGAGCGGGACGCTTCCGGCGGGGGCTGCGGCAGCGGTGGGGCCTGCTGCGGTGGCGCGTCGGAGGCGGCCGGCGAGCGGCCCGAGGAGCGCTGCGAGACGCCGCGCGTACCGGTGCTGGCCTGCGCGGACGCGCTGACCGCCCGGGGCGCCCGGGTGGAGACGGTGACCGCCCGTTCGGACGCGGAGATCGACGAGGTGCTGGCCCGCCTCGACGGCCCGCCCCGCCCCGACGGCCTCACCTGGCCGGACCCCGACTCCAAGACCCGGCTGGTCGTCGCCACGGCCAGTGACGGTCAGTTGCGCGCCGTGCTGCGCCGGCTGGTCCGGCGGTACGCTCCGCCGCCCAGCCGCCGCCCCGCGGACCTGGCCGGCAACCGGACCGTGCCCGACCTGCCCCCGGTCGGCGTACTCCCGCTCGACCCGGCCCGGTCCGGGACGGCACGGGACCTGGCCGCGCAGCTCGGCCTGCCCCGCGACCCGGCCGCGGTGGCCGCCGCGGTGCTGGACGGCACCCCCCGCCGGCTCGACCTGCTGCGCAACGACGGCGGCTCGGTGACGCTGGACGGCGCGCTGCTCGGCGCGGCCGACGACGCGGGCCGGCCGCTGCACTGGCGGGCCCGGATCGAGGTCGACGGCACCGTGCTGAGCACCGGCGAGGAGCCGATCATGGCCTGCGCGATCGGCAACGCCGGCGGTTACGCGAGCCTGGGCGACGTGGCGCTGCTGGCCGACCCGGACCCGTCCGACGGCCGGGTCCAGGTGGCCGTGGCCGTGCCCGTGGTCACCCGGTCCCCGTTGGGCAGGAAGAGGGTCCGGCTGGAGGTGCGCCGGGCCCGGGGCCGCGCGGCGGCGGTCGTACCGCGCGACGGGAAGGTGCCCTTCCTCGACGACGGCGTCGAGGGCGAGCTGAGCCGGAAGCGGTCCTGGTGGACCGAGCCGGGCGCCTGGGCGGTCTGGACGGCCTGACCTCCGTCGATCCCCGCTCGGGCCACCCCGGAGACCGGACGGCCTATCCTCGGCGGGAGGAATGGGGAGGAACCGTGGTGCACGAACACGCCGACCGGGCCCACGTGCCGGGTCAACCGCAGGTGCCGGAGCGGGACATCGAACCGCTCTGGCCGCCCGACCAGGCCGACCCGGTCGTCACCGCCCCGCCGTGGGCGGCCCCGGCCCAGCCGAACTCGGCGCCCTGGCCCGTCCCGCCCAGCGACGCCGCACCGTCGACCCCGTGGCCGCAGCCGCCCGCTCCCGACGAGGTACGCGCGGACGACACCGTGCCCGCACCCCGCACGGGGCAGCCCCCGGTCGACCTGGACCTGCCGTTCACCCTCGACCAACCGGCACCCACCCCGACGGCGACCACGCCCGAATCGACCGCCCCCGGACCGGCGACCACCGCCGGCCCGGACGACACGGCTCACATCTCCGGCGCCATGCCCGAAGCAGGCACGCCGGGAGCGACCGCTCCCCGACCGGCGGCCGAGACGACGAACGGGAGTCGGCCGGACACCCTCGCGACCGACGGTGAATCGGCCGGTGAAGAGGCGGAGAGCCCCGGTGACCGGGGGGCCGACACGCCACCGAACGGCCGGCCGGAGTCCCCCTGGGCCCAGCCTCCGCAGCGCGCGACCGCCGACCCCGCCACGCCGGCGCCGCACGCCGGCCCGGTTCCGCCAGCGGCCCAGGCCGGCGCGCCGACCGCGGACCCGGCCAACCCGACCGAGCCGCCCGCGACCCCGCCCCACCTTGCCGGCCCGACGCAGCCCGCCGCCGGGCCGACCCCACCCCACAGCTCAGGCCCGACCCGGGCCGCCGAGCCGAGCACTTCCGGGCCGGTGCCCGCGGCAGGAGCCACCCCACCGCCGCAGGATGGTCCCCACGCCGGCACCGAGAGCCCAGCCCTGGCCGCCGACGGGTCGCCCGAGGCCGGGACGCCGCGACTCGGCCCGTTCCCGCCCTCGCCAGGCGTGCCGCTCCCGTCGCAGTACGGCGACGGGACGGCCTACCCGCCCGGACCGGTCGGCTACGGACAGCCGACGCCGGGGCCGGCCGGCTACGGGCAGCCGGGACCGGCCGGCCACGGGCAGCCGGCACCGGGACCGGGCGGCTACGGGCCACCCACGCCGACACCGCAGGCCGGGCCACACGGGCCAGCACCGCAGGCCGGGCCACCTGCCCCGGCGCCGCAGGCCGGGGTGGCGGGGTGGTATCCGCCGGCCTGGCCGCAGCAGGCGGCCCCGCCCCCGCAGCCGGGCGCACCGCAGCAGCCGCCCGCACCACAGGCACAGCCCGCACCACAGCAGCAGCCCGGACCGCAGCAGCCGGGGCCGGCCGCGTACCCGGAGCAGGTCTGGACGCCGGCGAGCGGTGCCCCGCCGACGGCGGAGGACTTCGCGCGGCGGCGGCAGGTTCGGCCGGTCGACCCGGTGGCCACCATGGGCGTCCGGGCGGTGGTCAACAAGATCGGGCTGGTCCGGCTCGCGCCGGGGCGGCAGGAGCAGGAGATGCGGCGCGACATCGAGATGGTGCGCCGCAACTTCGGCGGGCTGCGCCAGGTGACCGTGGTCAACCCGAAGGGTGGCGCCGGCAAGACGGTCGCCATCCTGCTGCTCGCCATGACCTTCGGCCAGAAGCGCGGCGGTTACGTGCTGGCCTGGGACAACAACGAGACCCAGGGCACCCTCGGGATGCGCGCCCAGCAGGACTTCCACTCCCGGACGGTCCGGGACATGCTGCGTGACCTGGCCCAGTTCCAGGGGCCGCACGGCCGGGTCGGCGACCTGTCGCAGTACGTCCGCTCGCAGGGCGAGGGGATGTTCGACGTGCTCGCCTCGGACGAGTCGGCGACCGGCGGCGAGATGCTGACCGCCGCGGCGTTCGCCGAGATCCGCGAGGTGGTCAGCCGCTTCTACAAGCTGATCTTCGTGGACACCGGGAACAACGTCCGGGCGCAGAACTGGCAGGCCGCCATGGACGCCACCGACCAGTTGGTGGTGACCATGTCGGCGCGGAACGACTCGGCCGAGACCGCCGCCCGGATGCTCGACCACCTGGAGCAGAGCGGCCGGCAGCGGCTGGTCCGGCAGGCGGTGACGGTGGTGTCGATGCCGCCGTCCCGCAAGGAGATCGACCTGCCGGCCATCCAGGAGCACTTCGCCGCCCGGACCCGGGCGGTGCTGCTGGCGCCGTACGAGCGGCTCATCGACACCGGCGAGCCGATCCGGTACGGCCAGCTCTCCTCGGCCACCCGGGACGCCTGGTTGAAGATCGCCGCCTCGGTGGCGGAGGGGCTCTAGAACGGCGCGACGGCCGGCTCCTCGCGGGGAACCGGCCGTCGCATCGCTCAGTGGCTGGCCAGGGCGTCCCCGGCAGCCGGATCGCAGTCGCGGAGGAACTGGGCGCAGCGCGCCGCCTCGTCCGCCTCGCCGATCTCGCCGGCCGCCCGGGAGAGCACGTAGAGGCAGCGGAGGAAGCCCCGGTTGGGCCGGTGCGACCAGGGCACCGGGCCGTGTCCCTTCCAGCCGCTGCGGCGGAGCTGGTCGAGGCCACGGTGGTAGCCGGTGCGGGCGTACGCGTACGCCGGGATGACCTGGCCCGCGGCGAGCGCCCGGGTGGCCAGCGCCGCCCAACCCGCGCTGTAGGTCGGGAAGCGGGCCGCGACCTCGGCGTACGCCTCGTCGGTGTCCTGCTCGGTGGCGGCCGCCAACGCGGCGTCGGCCTCCTCCTGTACGGGGAGCAGGGTGGCCGGTGGCTCAGGCAACAGGTTCTGCATCGCCCCATTCAACCCGCTTCGCCCGGGGGTACGCGAGGGGGTCCGGCCAGCCGGTCGGCTGAACGGCTGAGGGTTTCGTCACGCCTGCGGCGTTGCGCCCACGTACCCGCGGCCCATGCCGCCGCGCGACTTTTTCCACTACAACTACAGATCCGGAGCCTCCCCAGGACCCGGTTACGCAGGAGCCCGGCGGCCTGGCCGCCGGGCTCCTGCCCGTACCGCCCGCGTTTGCCGGCTTGCCGCCCCGGGGCAGGATGATCTGGTGCCGACCCCACCACCCGCGGACGTCATCGAGCCGCACACCAGCACCGACGAGATCGAGACCCGGACCGCGTTCGACCGGCGGCTGGCCGAGGGGAGCCTCGCCGGCCTGACCGTGCAGGGCCTCCGCCTCGACCTGGACCCGGTCCCCGACCTGCGCGGCGTCGAGGTCGCCGGCACCCTCTTCGTGGGCTGCCGGTTCGCCGACCGTGAGGTCGGCGCGGACCTGGTCCGGCGGGGCGCGAACGTCGTACCGCCCTTCTCCGGGCTGCCCTACCCGACCCAGCCGTCCCACCTCTACACCGCCGACGACCTGGCTGCCGGCTTCGCCGAGGGCGGCTTCGCCGGGATGTACGACACCCGGGTGTACGCGCACTTCCGGGCGCACGGCGGCGCCCTGCCCGACGTGCGGGAGGCGCTCGGCCAGCGGCTGCACGACCACGGGGTGGACAACGCCCTGGCCGACGCCACCCGGGCCTGGCTGGCCGTGCACGGGCCGCAGTCGGTGGTGGGCGTGATGGGCGGGCACGCGGTGCCGCGCGGCAGCGCCGCGTACCGGATGGCGGCGGTGCTGGGCTGGGAGCTGGCGCGGGCCGACCGGCTGGTGGTGACCGGCGGTGGTCCCGGCGTGATGGAGGCGGCCAACCTGGGCGCGTTCCTCGCGGCCTGGCCCGCGGAGGAGCTGACCGCGGCGATCGACCTGCTGGCCACCGCGCCCGACTTCACCGACCACGACCGCTACACCGACGCGGCGCTGCGGGTCCGGGAGCGGTACGCGGCCGGGCCGGCCCTGCCCACGCCCCGCCCGGCGGCGGCCGGCACCGAGTGGGCCCGGTCGGGCGGCCTGGCCATCCCCACCTGGCTGTACGGCCACGAGCCGGCGAACCTGTTCGCCGGGCGGATCGCCAAGTACTTCTCCAACGCGATCCGGGAGGACACCATCCTGCGGCTGGCCCGGGGCGGGATCGTCTTCGCGCCGGGCCGGGCCGGCACCGTGCAGGAGGTGTTCCAGGCGGCCACCAAGACCTACTACGGCACCGACGGGGCGAGTGGCGCGTACGTCTTCCTGGACCGGACCTACTGGACCACCGAGCTGCCGGTGGAGTCGCTGCTGCGGCCGCTCTTCGCGGCCTCCCCGTTCGGCGACCTGTCGGCCACGGTGCACCTCACCGACGACGTCCGCGAGGCGGTACGGGTGCTCACCGCCGGCTGAGACGCGCGGAGGCCGGCACCCGATCGGGTGCCGGCCTCCGGTTCACGCGGTGGTCACTTCATCGTGGTGCCGGTGGAGCGCAGGTGCTCGCAGGCCTCCACGACGCGGGCGGCCATGCCGGCCTCGGCGGCCTTGCCCCAGACGCGCGGGTCGTACATCTTCTTGTTGCCGACCTCGCCGTCGACCTTCAGCACGCCGTCGTAGTTGCGGAACATGTGGTCCGCGACCGGGCGGGTGAAGGTGTACTGGGTGTCGGTGTCGATGTTCATCTTCACCACGCCGTAGTCCAGCGCCTCGCGGATCTCGGACAGCAGCGAGCCGGAACCGCCGTGGAAGACCAGGCTGAGCGGCTTCTCCTTGTTGTACTTCGCGCCGACCGCCATCTGGATGTGGTTGAGCACCTCGGGGCGGAGCTTGACGTTGCCCGGCTTGTAGACGCCGTGCACGTTGCCGAACGTCAGCGCCGCCATGTAGCGGCCCTTCTCGCCGAGGCCGAGCGCTTCGACCATGGCCAGGCCGTCCTCGACGGTGGTGTAGAGCTTCTCGTTGATGGCGTTCTCGACGCCGTCCTCCTCGCCGCCCACCACGCCGACCTCGATCTCGAGGACGATCTTGCCCTTGGCGGCCTCGCCGAGCAGCTGCTCGGCGATCTCCAGGTTCTCGGCCACCGGCACGGCCGAGCCGTCCCACATGTGCGACTGGAAGAGCGGCTCCTGGCCGTTCTTCACCCGCTCCTGCGAGATGGCCATGAGCGGCCGGACGAACTTGTCCAGCTTGTCCTTCGGGCAGTGGTCGGTGTGCAGCGCGATGTTCACCGGGTACTTCTTGGCCACCTCGTGCGCGTACGCGGCGAAGGCAACCGCGCCGGTCACCATGTCCTTCACGGACGGGCCGGACAGGTACTCCGCGCCGCCGGTGGAGACCTGGATGATCCCGTCGCTCTCCGCGTCGGCGAAGCCCTTGAGCGCCGCGTTCAGCGTCTGCGAGGAGGTCACGTTGATCGCGGGGTACGCGTACCGGCCGGCCTTGGCCCGGTCCAGCATCTCCGCGTAAGCCTCGGGGGAAGCGATGGGCATGTCGAACGCTCCTTACTTACCGCTCTCGGCCGTGCAGGCCGCTCTCTTCCTTGGGTGCGCCGGACCGCGCTGTCCACCGCGGGAAGTATCCCGTAGGAGCGCGCGGCGGACACAACCGACCCGGGAACCGCTCACCGCTCATCCAGGCTGTCCGGCACCACGACGCTGATCAGCCAGCTCACCACCGCCATCACGATGGCGCCCCAGAAGGCCGCCCAGAAGCCGTTCACGTGGAACGACAGGTCCAGCCCGCGGGCGATCCAGTCGGTGAGCAGGAACAGCAGGGCGTTGACCACGAGCGCGAACAGACCGAGCGTGAGCAGGTAGAACACGCAGCCGATCACCTTGATGACCGGCTTCAGCAGAGCGTTGACCGCACCGAAGATGAGCGCCACCACGACCAGGGTGAACACCGTGTTGAATCCGTTGCGGCCGGTCACCTCCACCCCGGGCACGATGAGCGTGGTGACCCACAGCGCGACCGCGGTGATCGCCAGCCGGATCAGAAAGCCCACGTCACCATCCTGGCACCGGGTGTTCCCCCCGGAGGGGACAATCGCCGACTCCGCCGTTCCGCCCGGCGCCGAGCGCGCACCCGGGTCAGCCCGTACGGTGTGGTGGTGACTGTCCGCACCGAGATCCAGGGAGGGACGATGGGTCAGCCCGAGGAGGACTTCGCCCCGAGTGACCACCTCGCTCCGGAGGAGCGGGACCTGGAGGCGGAGCCGGCCGACGCGGTCGAGCAGGCCGCGGTGGTCACCCCCGAGGAGGGCGACGGCGAGCCGCACCGGGGCCTGGAGGTCGACGACTGGGACGCCATGGAGCAGGCCCGGGTGGTCGCCGCCGACGAGGACGACTACCGCTGAGCACGCGGGCGGGGCCGGTGGCCCCGCCCGCGTCAGCGCAGGCCGGTGACCTGCTTCGGGTGGGCTGCCGTCCACTCGCCGAGCCGGTCGGCCCGCAGCGCGTCGAGGAAGCCCGGTGCCAGGGCGGGGTCGAGCCGGAACCCGTACGGCTGCTTCTCCGTGTAACGGACCGGCAGGCCGACCGCGACCGGCTCGGCGCTGGCCGCGTTCCCGGCCGCCGAGACCAGCGCCGGCAGGGACAGCTCCCCGGTGTCGGTAACCAGGCCCGGGCCTACCTTCGTGACCAGCCGGCTCAGCAGCACGGGATTGGTCAGCACTCCCTGCTCACGGACCCGCGTGAGCAGGCCGGCCGCGTACCGGCCGGCGTTGCGGTCCCGGTCCAGTCCGGAGTCGGGCAGCCCGTACCGCTGGCGGAGCACGTCCACCGCGGCCGCACCGTCGAGCCGCTGGCACCCCGCCGGGTAGGTCCGCCGGGTGTGGTAGGACCGGATCGCGGTCGGCAGGCAGACCGACACACCACCGACCGCGTCGGTGAGCTCGCGAGTCGCCCCGTAGGTGAGCACCGCGCCGGCGTCGATCCGTACGCCGGTGAGCTGGGCGACCACCTGCCGGGTCGCCCGGTATCCGGCGGACAGATCCTTCCCGGACGGCCCGGCGCCGAAGGCGAAGGACGCGTTGAGCTTGTCGGTCCCCCGGCCGGGGATCGGCACCAGCAGGTCGCGCGGGAGGGAGACCAGGTAGAGCCGGCTGCGGTCCGCGGGGACGTGCACCAGCAGCACGGAGTCGGCACGCCGGCCCGTGCCGGCCTGGTCCAGGCCGAGGAGCAGCACGTTCAGCGCCCCGGTAGGCGTCGGCGAGGGCGTCGCCAGCAGGTTCGCGGTCTCCGGCGGACGCGGCGCGATCGCGGTGAAGCCGGCCAGGGCGGCGGCGACCACCGCCAGCGCCGTACCGGCGAGCCGGAGCCGGAGCCGGCGGCGCCGGCGGCGGACCACGGCCCGGTCGATGGCGGCCCGGACCGGGCCGGTGGGCGGGGTCAACGCCTCACGCCGGGCGAAGGCGGCCCGCAGGTCGTCCTCGATCATCAGCAGACCTCCACGTACTCGGCTCGGAGGGTGGCCAGGGCCCGGGAGATGCACGAGCGCACGGTGCCGACGGCGCAGCCGAGGATCTCCGCGATCTCCGCGTCGGGCAGGTCCTCGTAGTAGCGCAGCACCAGCGTGGCCCGCTGCCGTCGGGGCAGCCGGGACAGCCACGACCAGACCTGGTCGCGGTCCACCGCGGACTGCGCGTGGTCGCTCGGCGCCGGCAGCGCCTCGTCCGGCTCACCGCGCAGCAGCACCCGTCGCGCCCAGGAGCCCCGCCGCCAGTCGATGAACTGGTTGGTGAGCATCCGGCGCACGTACCGCTCCGGCGCGTCGCTGCGGGCGACCCGGCGCCAGTTGAGCTGGACCCGGACCATGGTCTCCTGCACCAGGTCCTGGGCCTGGTGCGGATCGCCGGTCAGCATGACCGCGTACCGCAGCAGGGCGCTCAGCCGCGCGTCGGCGAACTCCTCGTACGTCACTGCACCTCCCGGTGTCCCGCCCTGTTGACGGGTACGGGCCGGCGGAACATTGCACCGACGCTGATCAGCCGTTCGGTCAATATGTGCCGGTGAAGGCGTCCCGGGACAGCGGGGCGACTTAAGGGTTCTTTAAGCTCCACGGGCTCCACCTGATCATTCACGGGAGGAACCCCCAACATGCTTTCCAACTCCACCCGGCGCTGGCTCGCCGGGTTGGGCGTCGCAGGCGCGTTCGTCGCCGCCTCCGCCACCCCCGCCTCCGCGGCGGACTCCTTCCAGCTCGTCTCGTACGACATGCTGGTCGCGCCGGACCACACGGTCCTCAACTACCTCTACGCGTACGACCCGGAGAGCGAGAACGAGCTGCAGAAGCTCACCCTCGACCTGGACCTGTCGAAGGTCGACGACTTCGCCACGCTGGAGCTGGCGAGCGGCGGCTGGGACTGCGCCACGACCGACGCCAACCTGCACTGTGAGGCGGCGGCGGGCGAGTGGGGCGTGCCCATCTTCGACTACTACGTGACGGCGAAGGCGGACGCCACTCCCGGGCAGAAGGCCGAGATCCCGGTCAAGGCCAACGGCGACGGCAAGATCGCCACCGGCTCCATCAGCGTCACCGTGGCTGAGGGCGTCGACCTCCAGAGCGAGCCCGAGGACAGCGTCGACGCCGCGCCGGGCGCCGAGGTCGGGCTGCCGAGCACGGTCCGCAACGGTGGCGAGAACACCGCCCACGGCGCCGTGCTGCGGCTCCAGAGCGACTGGATGACCCCGTACGTCGGCAACTTCAGCAACTGCGAGTACGACGACGCCCTGCTCACCATCTGCCGCTTCGACACCGACCTGGAGCCGGGCAAGAGCTACAAGCTCTCCGCGCCGCTCCCGGTCAAGGTGGACAAGACGGCCCGCACCGGCAGCCACGTGGTCAACCCGGTGGACTGGTGGACCAAGGACGACTGGGCGCTGATCGAGAAGGACCCGACCTGGCCGGTGCCGCCGGGCAAGCCGGGCACCGGCGCGGAGCTGCGCCTGGTCGAGGTGGGTGCCGCGCGGCAGTCGGCCCCGCAGACCGACGTGGACCGGTGGAACAGCTTCACCGAGGTCAGCGTCGTGGTGACCGGTGACAACGGCGCCGACCTGGCCGCCGTCGGCAGCACCGCCACCGGCAAGGTCGGTGACCAGGTGAAGGTCTCCGCCGGCGCTCACAACCTCGGCCCGGCCGTGATCGAGACCTGGCGCGAGGAGGGCCCGCTCACCGTGGTCGAGGTGCCGCAGGGCACCACCGCGGTCAACGTCTCCGAGGACTGCGCTCCGTGGGTCCAGGACGAGCCGTGGAACCCGTGGGACCACGCGGGTGAGCCGGGTGCCGCCAAGTACGGCTGCATCGGTTACGGCGACCTCGCCAAGGGCGACACCATGACCTGGGAATTCACCCTCCGGATCGACAAGCTGACCGGCGAGACCTCCGGCAAGGTGGCCACCAAGCTCGCCGGCGACCCGAACGAGCCCAACAACTACGCGCTGATCACCATCAAGCCGGGCACCGCCGGCACCCCCGGCACCCCGGGCACCCCCGGGACCCCCGGCAACGGCGGCAACGGCGGCAACGGCGGCGGCGAGGGTGACGGCGGCACGCTGCCGATCACCGGTTCCTCCACCGCCCTGATCGCCGGCATCGGCGCGCTGCTGATCGCCGCCGGCGCGGCCGGCTACGTGGTCTCCCGCCGTCGCAAGACCCGCTTCGTCGCCTGACCGAAGCCCCACCAGAACCACCAGGTGCCCCGCCGACCGCCCCGGTCGGCGGGGCACCGTCGTGTCCGCCGGAAAAGCGGACGACGCAAGATCGCCGGAGCTGACACCATCGACGGGTGCTGCTGACCCTGACCACCACTCACCGCCCCGCTACCGACCTCGGCCACCTCCTCGTCAAGCACCCGGACCGCGTGCAGAGCTTCGACCTGCCCGTCGGCACCGCGCACGTGCTCTACCCCGAGGCGGACGAGGCGCGGTGCACGGCGGCGCTGCTGGTCGAGGTCGACCCGCTGAAGCTGGGCGGCGGCCGGGGCCGCCGGCAGGCGACCACCCCGGACAGCTTCACCCTCGGGCAGTACGTCAACGACCGCCCGTACGCGGCGTCCAGCCTGCTCTCGTCGGCGCTGGCCAAGGTGTTCCGCTCGGCCCTGCGTGGCGAGTCCCGGGACCGCCCGGAGCTGGCCGCCACCGCCATTCCGCTGGAGGTCCGGGTGCCGGTGCTGCGCTGCCGGGGCGGCGCCGACCTGGCCGTACGGGTCTTCGCCCCGCTCGGCTGGACCGTGACGGCCACCCCGATCCCGCTCGACGAGGCGTACCCGGAGTGGGGCGACAGCCGCTACGTCGACCTGACGCTGACCGGGACGCTGCGGCTCGCCGACGCGCTCAACCACCTCTACGTGCTGCTGCCCGTGCTGGACGACGCCAAGCACTACTGGGTGGCCCCGGACGAGGTGGACAAGCTGCTCCGGGCCGGTGCCGGCTGGCTGGCCGGCCACCCGGAGCGGGGTCTGATCACCCGCCGCTACCTGGCGCACCGGCGTGCCCTCGCCGGGACGGCGCTGGCCCGCCTGGCCGAGCTGCGCCTCGCCGACGAGCCGTCCGCCGACGACAGCGTGGAGATCGAGCAGCCCGCCGAGGCGCCCCGGGCGTCGCTGGCCATACGCCGGCGCGAGGCGGTGCTGGCCGCGCTGCGTGACAGCGGGGCGTCCCGGGTGCTGGACCTGGGCTGCGGGGGCGGCGCGCTGCTCACCGCGCTGGTCGCCGACCGGCGGTTCACCGAGGTCGTCGGCACCGACGTGTCCAGCCAGGCGCTGGCCATGGCCGCCCGGCGGCTGCGGCTGGACCGGCTGCCGGAGCGGCAGCGGGACCGGGTCCGGCTCTGGCAGTCGGCGTTGACCTACCGGGACGACCGGCTGCGCGGCTACGACGCGGCGGTGCTCATGGAAGTGGTCGAGCACCTCGACCCGCCCCGGCTGCCGGCGCTGGAGGACGCCGTGTTCGGCCACGCCCGGCCCGGCACGGTCGTGGTGACCACGCCGAACGTGGAGTACAACGTCCGCTACGAGGGGCTCGGGGCCGGTCGGTTCCGCCACGCCGACCACCGCTTCGAGTGGACCCGGGCCGAGTTCGCCGCCTGGGTGGACCGGGTGGCGACGGCGCACGGCTACACCGCCACGCTCGGCGGGATCGGCGACGAGGACCCGGAGGTGGGCACCCCGACCCAGCTCGCCGTGCTGCGCAGCAACGAGACCGGCACCCGGAAGGAGGAGACGACCCGATGACCGTCCTGGACATTCCCGAACTCGCCCTGGTGGCGCTGGTCGGCGTCTCCGGCTCCGGCAAGTCGACGTTCGCCGGCCGGCACTTCCAGCCGAGCCAGGTGCTCTCCTCGGACACCTTCCGCGGCATGGTGGCCGACGACGAGAACGACCAGTCCGCCTCCGGCGACGCGTTCGACGCGCTGCACCACGTGGCCGGGATCCGGCTGCGGCGGGGCCGGCTCACGGTGGTCGACGCGACCAACCTCCAGCCGCACGCCCGGGCCGGGCTGATCAAGGTGGCCCGGGAGCACGACGTGCTGCCGGTCGCGATCGTGCTGGACGTGCCGGAGGCGGTGGCCTGGGAGCGTACGCGGGCCCGGGCCGACCGGACGCACGGCCGGCAGGTGCTCGCCCGGATGCAGCGGGACCTGCGGCAGTCCTACGGTCGGCTGGCCCGGGAGGGCTTCCGCAAGGTGCACGTGCTGCGCGGCGTCGAGGAGATCGAGGCCGCCGAGATCCGCTACGAGAAGCTGTTCAACGACCGGCGCGAGCTGACCGGGCCGTTCGACGTCGTCGGTGACGTGCACGGCTGCCGCGAGGAACTGGAGGCGCTGCTGCTCCGGCTGGGCTGGTCACTGCGCCGCGACGACGCGGGTCGCCCGGTGGACGCGGTGCATCCGGCGGGGCGTACCGCGGTCTTCGTGGGTGACCTGGTGGACCGCGGCCCGGACTCCCCCGGGGTGCTGCGCCTGGTCATGGGCATGGTGGCGGCCGGCCACGCGATCTGCGTGCCGGGCAACCACGAGCAGAAGCTGCTGCGCAAGCTGCGCGGCCGGGACGTGCGGCTCACCCACGGCCTGGCCGAGACGATGGCCCAGCTCGCGTCGGAGCCGGCGGAGTTCGTCGCCGAGACGGCGGCCTTCATCGACGGCCTGGTCAGCCACTACGTGCTGGACGGCGGCCGGCTGGTGGTGGCGCACGCCGGCCTCAAGGAGGCCTACCACGGTCGGGCGTCCGGCCGGGTGCGGTCGTTCGCCCTCTACGGGGAGACCACCGGCGAGACCGACGAGTACGGGCTGCCGGTGCGCTACCCGTGGGCGCGCGACTACCGGGGCTCGGCCATGGTCGTCTACGGCCACACCCCGACCCCGGAGCCGGAGTGGGTGAACAACACCATCTGCCTGGACACCGGCTGCGTGTTCGGCGGCAAGCTCACGGCGCTGCGCTACCCGGAGAAGGAGCTGGTCGCCGTCCCGGCGGTCAAGGAGTGGTACGCCCCAGCCCGCCCGCTGGTCGCGCCCACCCCGGCCCGGCCGGACACCGTGCTGGACCTGGCCGACGTCACAGGGCGGCGGCACCTCACGCACGCGTACGGGACGCTGACCGTGCCGGCCGAGAACGCCGCCGCCGCGCTGGAGGTGATGAGCCGGTACGCGCTCGACCCGGACCGGCTGGTCTGGCTGCCGCCGACCATGGCGCCCTGCTCGACCTCGACAGTGGAGGGGTTCCTGGAGCACCCGGCGCAGGCGTTCGCCGACTACCGGGCGGCCGGCGTCGAGCGGGTGGTCTGCGAGGAGAAGCACATGGGCTCGCGGGCCGTGGTGCTTGTGGAGCGGGAGCCGGGGCGGTTCTCCGGCGGCGCGGTGCACACCCGCACCGGCCGGCCGTTCTTCGGGCCGCCGCTGGACGGGGAGCTGCTGGCCCGGGTCCGCGCGGCGGTCACCGCGGCCGGCCTGTGGGCCGAGCTGGACACCGACTGGCTGCTCCTCGACTGCGAGCTGCTGCCCTGGTCGGCCAAGGCGGGCGGGCTGATCCGCGAGCAGTACGCCGGGGTCGGCGCGGCCGGCCGGGCGGCCCTGCCGGCGGTGCTCGGCACGCTGGATGCCGCCGCCGCGCGCGGGCTGCCGGTGGGTGAGCTGCGCGGCCGGATGGCCGACCGGGCGGCCGAGGTCGAGGCGTACTCGGCGGCCTACCGGGCGTACGTCGGGCCCACCGACGGGCTGCGCGGGGTGACGCTGGCGCCGTTCGCCGTGCTGGCGGGGGCCGGGGCCAGTTACGCCGACCGCGACCACGGCTGGCACCTGGCGCTGGCCGACCGGCTCTGCGCCGCCGACCCGGAGTTCTTCACCCCGACCCGGCGGCAGGTGGTCGACCTGGCCGACGAGGCGGCGGTGGCCGCCGCGACCGACTGGTGGCTGTCGCTCACCGCGGCCGGCGGGGAGGGCATGGTGGTCAAGCCGTACGCCGGGCTGGCCGCCCGCTCGCCGAAGGGGTCGCTGCTCCAGCCGGGGATCAAGTGCCGGGGCCGGGAGTACCTGCGGATCATCTACGGTCCGGGGTACACCGGGCCGGGGCAGCTCGCCGCGCTGCGCAAGCGGTCGCTGGGGCGCAAGCGCGGGCTGGCCCTGCACGAGCACGCGCTGGGCCTGGCCGCCCTGGACGCGCTGGCCGAGGACGCCCCGCTCTGGCGCCGCCATGAGCTGGTCTTCGCCATCCTCGCCTGCGAGTCCGAGCCGGTCGACCCGCGGCTGTGACCCGTACGCCCGGTCCGGCGCGGTGCCGGACCGGGCCCGGGTACCCTTTGTGGCCGTGGACACAGCAGAGAAGACCCGGGTGCTCTCCGAGAGCGTGGCCCTGAACCCGCTCGACCCGAAGGACCTCATCCACACCTTCGGGATGATCGGCGTCTGGGCGATCCTCTTCGCCGAGACCGGCCTGCTGGTCGGCTTCTTCTTCCCGGGCGACTCGTTGCTCTTCCTCGCCGGGGTGGCCGCCTCGCCGGTGGCCGACGCGATCTTCGGATCCGGCACCCGGCTCTCGCTGGCCGGCCTGCTGATCGGCGGCCCGCTCTGTGCGATCGCCGGCGCCCAGCTCGGGCACTGGCTCGGCGCGCGCTACGGCAAGCGGATGTTCGACCGCCCCAACTCCCGGCTGTTCAAGCGGGAGTACGTGGAGAAGGCCGAGTACTACTTCCAGAAGTTCGGCCCGGCGAAGGCCGTGGTGCTGGCCCGGTTCATCCCGATCGTGCGGACCTTCCTCAACCCGGTGGCCGGGGTGCTCGGCATGCCGGCCCGGAAGTTCCTCCTGTGGAACGTGGTCGGGGCGGTCCTCTGGGTGGACGGCATCCTGCTGGTCGGCTACCTGCTGGCCGACCAGATCTACAACGCGATCGGCGACAAGATCGACCGGTACATCCTGCCGGTGGTCGCGCTGATCGTGCTGATCTCGGTGCTGCCGATCTTCTTCGAGTTCCTCCGCGACCGGCGGGCGCGCAAGCGCGGCGAGGCCGTCGCGGTGATCGCCGCGGCCAGCGCGGCGGGTGCCGTGGACGCCGTCCGGGACGCGATCGACGGCGACGACGACCCGCACCACCGGCGCGGCGGGCAGCACCGCCGCTGACCCCGGACACACCGAAGGCCGGCCCCCTCTCGGGGAGCCGGCCTTCGACTACGACCTGTCGACCTGCGGGTGGTACGGATGACGGCAGCCGTCACCGTCCGGTGGTGGCGCCACCCCTGGCACGCCACCCATCGCCGCCGCACTCAGCGCGGGCGGCCACCCCGGACTCGGACACGTCCGGATTCAGCGGGCCTTCTTGGTGGCCCGCTTCCGCGGCGGGGTGAGCAGATCCGCGATCGTGGCGATCGCGGTCGGCACCAGCCGGTAGTACGCCCAGACACCGCGCTTCTCCCGCTCCAGCAAGCCGGCCTCGGTGAGGATGCGCAGGTGGTGGCTGACGGTCGGCTGCGAGAGGCCGAGCGGCGCGGTGAGGTCACACACGCACGCCTCCCCCTCGGGAGCCGACTGGATCAGGCTGAGCAGCCGCAGCCGGGCGGGGTCGGCGAGGGCCTTGAGGACCCCCGCAAGCCGCTCGGCGTCGGCACGTTCGATCGGCTCGCCGGCAAGCGGCGAGATCTGAGGCATGGTCATTTCAGCCAACGCAGTTCCCACGTATTCCATCCTTCCACCAGCAGCATCGATCCGCCTGCATATCAGCAGATCCGAATCGGCAAACTTTTACGCCACAAGGCCGAGGTCAGCCAACGTATAGGCCGCCCGATAAGGCAGTCCGGCGGCTCGCACCGCGTCGCCGGCGCCTCGATCAACAATAACCGCCACACCCACCACCTCGGCCCCGGCCTCGCGCAATGCCTCGACAGCGGTCAACACGCTCCCGCCCGTTGTCGAGGTGTCCTCGACCGCCAGGACCCGGCGCCCGGCGACCTCCGGGCCCTCGATCCGTCGCTGGAGACCGTGCGCCTTGCCCGCCTTGCGTACCACGAAGGCGTCCAGCGGGCGGTCGGTCCCGGCCGACGCGTGCAGCATCGCCGCGGCCACCGGGTCGGCCCCGAGGGTCAGCCCGCCCACCGCGTCGTACGCCCAGTCGGCCGTGAGGTCGCACATCACCCGACCGATCAACGGCGCCGCCCGGTGATGGAGCGTGACGCGACGCAGATCGACGTACCAGTCCGCCTCCCGACCCGACGAGAGCACCACCCGGCCGTGGACCACAGCCAGGTCAGTGATGAATTTACGCAGGTCGTCGTGGTCCCCCATGGCGATAGAGGGTACTTCGCAAGTCTGGGAGGCGGGCGTGGGGTCCACCCGGGTCAACCCTGCGGGCGACCGACGGGTGGCGATATCCGACTACGCTGTGCGACCGTCCAACCCGGTCAGCGGGCGGGCATCCCGGTGACGGGACACCCGCCGGGCCGGGCCGCGGTCAGTCGCCGGCCCGGCCGACCCGGCCGCGGGTGTCCCGGGAGACCCCGCGCAGCAGCCGCCGCGGAGCGTGCCGCAGCCCCGCCACGGCCAGCTTGTATTTCCAGCTCGGCACGCTGACCGCCTTGCCTTTCCGCAGGTCACGCAGCCCTTCGTCGACCACCTCGTCGGTCCGCAGCCACATCCACGCCGGGGTGCGCGACATGTCGATGCCGGCCCGCTCGTGGTAGCCGGTGCGGGTGTAGCCGGGGCAGAGCGCCATGACGCGTACGCCGAGCGGGGCCACCGACTGGCCGATCGATTCACTGAAATTCGTCACCCACGCCTTGCTGGCCGAGTACGTCGATCCCGGCATGGGGACACCGAAACCCGCCACGGAAGAGACATTTATCACTGCCCCGTGACCCCGCTCGGTCATCGGACCGAGGGCCGCGTGGGTCAGCCGCAGCACGGCCAGCACGTTGAGCCGCACCAGCCGGGCCTCGTCCGCGACGGCCGACCGGACGAACGGGGTGTTGAGGCTGATCCCGGCGTTGTTCACGAGCAGTTCCACCGGCGGGTCGGCGGTCAGCCGGCCCTCGACCGCGGCGCAGCCGTCGTCGGTGGACAGATCCGCGGCGATGGTCTCGACCCGGTGGCCGTGCCGGCCGGTCAGCTCGGCCGCCAGGGCGTCGAGCCGGCCGGCGTCCCGGGCCACCAGGACGAGGTCCCAGCCGTCGGCGGCGAGCCGGCGGGCGAACGCCTCGCCGATGCCGAGACTGGCCCCGGTGATCAGGGCCCGGCGCGGGGAGGGGGGTGCGTCGGTCACGGGCGGTCCTCGGGGGGTGGGGTCGGCCCGGGCGGAGCCGACGGCGGCGGGGTGGGGGGCGCGCCGGGCGGCGGAGGGGCCGAGACCGGCCCGGCCGGCGGCGCCCAGGGCGAGGGGTGCCCGTAGGTCGGCGCCGCCGAGGCGGGGGCACCGTATCCGGGGGCGGGTGGGCCGGCCGGCGGGGTCGAGACCGGCGGCGGGCCGTAACCGGGACCGGGCGGGACGGGTCCGGGCGGCGGGACCGGGCCGGCCGCCGGGCGCGGCGGGCGGCGGTGGAAGAAGGCGCCGGCCGTGGGCAGCGTGAGCAGGGCCGCCACCACCAGGTACCCGAGGATCTGCGCCACCGACACTGCCGCGTTCACCGGGATCCACCAGCCCGGGTAGGCGTCACCGACCCGGGCCAGCAGGTCGACGGTGACCCGGTCGTCGGCGCCGAGCCGGAGCGGGGCGGCCCGCTGCCCGACCAGCACGGCCAGGCCGCAGCAGCCGCAGAACAGGCCCAGCCCGGCGACCACCCAGGTGGTCACCCGGGCGCCCGCCCGGCCGGAGAGCAGGCCGAGGGCGAGCCCGACGAGCAGCAGCGCGGCCAGCACGCCGAGCGCCGCCGAGAGCACGGTGGAGCCGCGCAGCAGCGAGGCCACCCCGTCGATCTCGCCGCCGCGCGCGCCGGTCGCCCGCGCCGCCTCCCGGAACCGGTCCACCGTGCCCGCCGTGACCAGCAGGTTGGCGACCGCGTACGCCACGGCGCCCACCGCCATCAGCAGCAGCAGGGCCGCCGCCGAGACCACCGCGCCGGGCCGGCGGGGTGGGGCCTGATGGGGGTACGACACGACAGATCCCTCCGGTAGGCGTCGGGTTGCAACCTACTCGGAGGGATCGTCGGCGTCGCTGTTATCCGGGCGTCAACTTCCGGATGGTGGCTCACCCTCGCGGCGCTCGCCGGACTCCGGCGACGGACCGGCCTGCCCCGGCTGTCCCGGCGCGGGCTGGCCCGGCGCGGGCTGACCCGGTGCGGGCTGGCCCGGGTCGCCGGGCGTGGCCGGGTAGCCCGGGGCCTGGGGGTAGCCCGGGGCCTGGGGGTAGCCGGGCTCAGCCGGGTAGGCGGCACCCGGGACCGGCGGCTCCCAGGCCGCCTTGGGCTTGCGGAAGAACTCGTTGGCCTTCGGCAGTGCCAGCAGGATCAGCGCGGCCAGCAGCGCGAGCAGCGCGACCAGGCCGAGCAGCAGGCTGACCGGGCCGTACCAGGACGGCAGCGCGTCCTCCAGCCGGCGCTGGATCTCCTCACCGCTCGGCAGGTCGCCGTTGGTGGGCCCACCGCCGGTGAACCCGCCGGAGACGCCGCTCAGCAGACTGCCGCCGGTGCAGCAGAGCAGGAGGCCGCCCAGCACCCAGGTGGTGATGCGGGAGGCGTTCTTCCCCCGGTTGTTGAGCAGCGCGAGCACGACGAGCCCCACCGCGAGCAGCAGCGTCAGCACGGAGCTGCCGAGGCTGAACGCGTAGGCGATGTCGCCGGCCTGCTCGGCCGAGGTGCCGGCGTACGCGTCCTTCAGCACGTCCCGGATCGTGCCGAGGGTGGACAGCGTCACGATCAGGCTCAACACCTGGATGACGGCGACGAGGATGAGCAGCCAACTGGAAACCGTCACCACGCCCGGACGCGCGCGGGGCGGGGTGCCCGGAGCATCGACCATGATTCTCCCTCCCTTGATCAGAGGACCACCGTAACGAAGCCGGGCCAGGTGGGCACGGCGCGACAGCCGCGACCGGTGCGGGATTCAGCGGCCGGACGGCTGCCGGCGGCAGAGCCGGCGGTACTCGGCGGTCACCACGGCGAGCAGGAAGAGGTCCACGGCGAGCGCGAAGACCGCGCCGAACTGGTTGACCGTGAAGCTGAAGATCTGCCCGAACAGGAGGTCCACGAGGAGGGCGAGCTTGAACAGCCGGAACGCCCGCGGCTGGTCGCTGGGGAGCAGCAGGGCCCCGCGGATGCTCAGCGCGGCGGTGATCAGCGCGGAGACGCTGACGCCGAGCACCGCCCCCCACTCCCGCTGGTCGGGCAGCTCGCCGGTGACGGCGTCCAGGAGAACCCGCAGCACGACGACGAACGGTTCGCCGACCACGTAGAGCACCACCACCGCCACCACCCACCGGTGCGTGGTCACCCAGACCGCCAGGCGGCGGGCCCGGAGGAGCCACGGTTGCCAGAACCGGGGTGCGGGTGGCTCGCTCCGGGGCACCGCGTCCAGCAGCCGGGCCACCGCCTCCTCGACCTCCGGGCCGCAGCCCTGGACCAGCCGCCGCACCGCCGCCCGACGCCGGGCGGTGAGGCCGGTGGTGAGACCGCCGACGACCGTGAACAGCGCGTTCGCCGTGCGCTCCGATGCGGAGAGCCGGGTCCGGCCGCGCAGCGCCTGGGTGATCACGACCAGCAGCGCGAAGGCGACGTAGATGATGCTGGCGGCCGGGGCGTAGAAGTAGTCGGTGCCGGCGGTGACGAACTTGCCGACCTCGTCGATGAACAGCCCGAAGCCCATCCCGCCCAGGATCGCGCCCAGGATGCGCGCCGCGCTGCCGAGGAAGACGAGTGCCACCCCGAGGCCCGCGGTCATGAGCAGGCCACCCCAGAGCACGTGCGCGATGTGCAGCCCGCCACCGCCGAGCTGCGGGTAGCCGGTCGCCTGGAGGTACGCCCGGGTGACCAGCACGGTCACCACTCCGGACAGCACGAACGCCTGAAGGTACGACGGCGCCTCCAGCACCCGGGGCGGTCGCGACCAGCGGGACGGACGGGCGGCCACCCGCCCGACGTTAGTAGCCGCGCCACTCCGCGCGGGCGTACTCCAGCACTCTGGGCTGCAACAACGTGGAGGCGGGCACGTCCAGCCGGGCGCGGTCGGCGGGGAAGGTGGCCGCCGCGGCGAGCACCGACGGGGTGAGGAAGCGCAGCGCCGGCGCGTCGGCGGGCAGCGCCAGCGCGGGCGGCGTCCCGCCCGCCGCGGCGAGCACGAAACCCCAGTCGCCGAAGCTCGGCACGTCCACGTGGTACGGCACGGTGGCGAAGCCGGCCTCCCGGATCGACCGCTCGATCGACCAGTACGACCGGGGCGCGAAGTACGGCGAGCCGGACTGCACCACGAGCCGGCCGCCGGGGGCGAGCACTGGCCGGATCAGCGCGTAGAACTCGATCGTGTAGAGCTTGGCGGTGGCCGTCTCGTCCGGGTCGGGCAGGTCGGCGATGACGACGTCGAAGCGTTCCGTGGCGGTCCGCAGCCAGCCGAACGCGTCGACGTTGAGCACCCGTACCCGGGGGTCGGCGAGCGAGTGGTGGTTGAGGTCCCGCAGCTGCGGTTCGGAACGGGCCAGCCGGACCACGGCCGGGTCGAGGTCGACCAGGGTCACCTGGCGCACGTCCGGGTACTTGAGGATCTCCCGCAGCGCCAGCCCGTCCCCGGCGCCGAGCACCAGCACGTTCCCGTGCGGCCCGCGCATCGCCGGGTGCACCAGCGACTCGTGGTAGCGGTACTCGTCGATCGAGCTGAACTGGAGGTCACCGTTGAGGAACAGCCGCAGGTCGGTGTCGGCGTGGCCGACCTCCCGCACCGACCGGGTCAGCACGATCTCCTGGTAGCGGCTGCGCTCGGCGTGCACCACCGGGTCGCGGTAGAGCTGCTGCCGCGCGGTCACCTCGAAGTCGTGCGCGGTGACCCAGGCGTACCCCAGGCAGAGGGCGACCACGACGGCGCCGGCGCCGAGCGCGACCCGGGCCCGGCGGCCGAGGTCGGCGCGGAAGACCGTGCAGACCAGGGCGAGGCCGGCGACGGCGTTCACCGCGCCCACCACGAGGGCGCCCTTGAGCTGGCCGAAGACCGGCATCAGCAGGAACGGGAAGGCCAGCCCGCCGAGCAGCGCGCCGACGTAGTCGGCGGCGAACAGGTCGGCCACGGCACTGCCCGCGGACTGCTCGCGGATGCGTTGCAGCAGCACCATGAGCAGCGGGATCTCGGCGCCGATCAGCAGGCCGAGCACGAACGCGGTGCCGACCAGCGCCGGCCCGTAGAGGTCGAGCCAGGCGAACGCGGCGTAGAGGCCGAGCACGGAGAGGCCGCCGAGCAGGGCCAGGGTCAGCTCGATCGCGGCGAACGCGGCCGCCGCCCGGGACTGGAACGGCTTCGCGACCAGCGCGCCCACGCCCATCGCGAAGACCATCACGCCGAGCACGATCGACGCCTGCCCGACCGTGTCGCCGATCAGGTAGCTGCCGAGCGCGACCAGGGCCAGCTCGTACACCAGGCCGCAGGCCGCGCAGACGAAGACCGCGAGCAGGACCCCCGCGCGGGCCGGGCGCCACCGCGGCCGCGCCGGCGCGTCGGTGGTCACGCCTTCTCCCGGGTACGCGGTTCCGCGGTCTCCGCCCCGGCGCGCTGCGCGGGCACGACTCCCCGGCGCTCACGGCGGCGCTGCACCACGCCCACGGTGACGAAGAGCGCGGCGAGCAGGAGAAGCCCGACCGTGGCGAGCAGCCAGCCCCAGCGGTCCCGCAGCATGTCGCTGCCCGCGTCGGGCAGCGGGGACGGGCTGGCCGCGGCCGGGGTGGGTGTGGCGGCGGCCGGCGGGACGATCTCCGCCTCGGCGGCGAGCAACGGCAGCATGACCGCTGCCCGGGTGACCGCCCAGCCCGGATCGTCGATGAACACCTCGTCGGTGAGCCCGAGCCGTTCCAGCCCGCTCCGCATCCGCCACAGGACGTCGGAGTCGATGTCCGGTGAGCCGGTCACCTCCACCTGGGCGGTGTCGTTGCTCTCGCTGCTCTCGGAGACGTAGCGGATGACGGCCGTCACCTGCAGCCACCGGGTGCAGGCCCCGTTCCCCTCGACCCGCACCCCGTCGCCGAGGTTGGAGCCGGCGCTGACGACGTCGTCACCGTAGTCCCAGTAGTCCTTCAGCACCCAGCCGTAGCAGACACCCTGGCCGGCGGTGGACTGCGCCAGGATCGGCACGGTGTCGCCACGCTCCTGCGCGGTCGGCGCCGGCACCTTGTCGGACCCGTCGGCGCCGAACACCGAGCCCCAGCTCGGGTAGACGACCAGCCCTCCGCAGCAGACGACCGCCACGACGATGGTCCAGAAGAGCGCCCAGCCGCTCTTCTTCGGCTGCCCCGACGGCTTCGCCCCGGGCTGCTCGCCGGGCGTCATCAGCTGATCGCGGCGGCGATGATCGCGCCGGTGGCGAGGTGCACGACGGCGGAGACCCAGACCGCGGGGTGCGGCTCCGGGTCGACCAGGATCTCCCCGAGCCTGCCCGGGGTGGCCATGTCGAGCAGCAGGAACGACGCGGCCATGATGACCAGCCCGAGGATGCCGTACGCGGCCGCGCCGACCAGGCCGAGGGCGAAGTCGTCCGCGCTGGCGGCGATCGCGGCGACCACGATGATGCCGACACCGGCCAGGTTCGAGGCGAGCAGCAGCGCGGCGTTGCGGTTGCGCTCCGCCCAGATCAGCTCGTGCAGCTTGCCGGGAGTGGCCACGTCGACCAGCACGTAGCCGACGGCCATCAGGGCGACGCCGACCACGCCGTAGGCGAGCGTGACGAGCAGATCGGTGACCAGGGTCTGCACAGGTGACTCCAGTATTCGTCGGGGTGGGAGGAGGTCAGGTCACTTGCCGGAGCCGGGGCCGCCGCCGCGGACCGTGCTGCCCCGCCCCCAGCCCCAGTGGCTGCCCACCCGGGAGTGGTAGCGGGGGTAGGCGGTGGTCATCCGCTCCAGCAGGATCACCGAGCCGGCGGCGAGCGGCAGGATCACCACCGAGTCGTCGTCGTAGCGCAGGTAGACCCCGCTGCCGTCGACGTACTGGTCGGCCGGCTGCCAGGCGTCGGTGATCTCCTTCGACACCTGGCTCGGCGTCCGGTTCGACGTGTACGCGATCGCGTCCGAGCCGAGGTCCCGGCTGGTGGCCCGGGTGTAGCGGTCCTCCACGTAGCCCCGCGGCGAGAAGTTGCCGTAGAAGATCGCGAAGGCGGCGACCACGGCACCGATGACGGCGAACGCCACGCCCACCACGAACCACCGTCGGTACGTCACAGCTTTACCACCGTCTCGGTCAGGACCAGCTCGTTGGTCTGGGGGTACGCGTGCCAGGTGCGCCAGGCCACCGAGCCGGCCGGGGGCGCGGGGCGGACGGCGAGCGCGGTGACCGCGTCCTCGTCGCCGGGAAAGACCCCGATCAGCGCGTACGGGTCGTCGGCCAGTTCGGCGCGGAGCGCGGCGACCCGGGTGCGCAGGCCGTCGCCCGCCGGCCGGAGCACCGTGGCGGTGAACCGGTAACCGGCGGTCTCGTCGTGCAGGGCGTCCGGCAGGTGCGGTGGGCGGCCGGGCAGGCAGGCGACCGTCTCGGTGAGGTCGCCGCAGATCACCTGGTGCGAGGCGCCGAGCAGGCGCAGCCGCAGCCGCAGCCCGCCGGGCAGGGTCAACTCGCGCACGTGCAGGGCGGGGCGCTCGGGGCCGCCGAGGGCCAGGCTCAGGTCGGCGGCGCGGGTGTCGACGTACGGGGCGTCCAGGGCGACGAGCACGCTCAGCCCACCTTCTCCGGACCGCCCTGCGGGTAGATCATCACCTCGGCGCGGTGCAGCTGCTCGCCGAGGTTCACCTCCCAGCCCGCCTCCCCGTACGCCTCGAAGGAGAGCCGCGCCCCGCCGGGCGCCTGGTAGTCGTGGTAGCGCATGGTGCCGCGCGGGTCGAGGCCGGTGCCCTCGGTGGCCGTGTACTTCGCCTGGCCGGACTCGTCCCAGTTGTAGCGGCGGCCGGCGATCTCCAGCGTCGGCGCACCGGGGGTGACGGTGGCCGACGGTTCGCTGGTCCAGAGCACCATCTCCAGGTCGGGCTCCGACTCGACGGAGAGCCAGCGCTTCACCCCGCCGGCGTCGTCGAGCAGGTGCTCCGCCCAGCTCCAGCCGCCCTCGACCAGGTGCACCGAGCCGCGCACGGTGTAGGGCACCTGGCGGATCTCCACGATGTCGCCGGGCTTGAGCCCGCGGGGGTCACCGCGCAGCGCGTCGGCATCCCGGTCCCGGAACGGGTCGCCGGGAGTGGCCGTCGGGCGTTGCGCGGACCGGGCCCGGCGGAGGGCGATCACGGCGATCACCACGCCGGCCACCCCGACCAGGCACCCCAACGTGGTCACCACGTACGCCAGCGAACCGTTCACGGTCGTCTCCCCCCAAGGTGCATCGGCGGAGACGGTAACAACCCGACGCACGTGCGCCGAAGTGCTGTTCGCTGAGTGACCGATCAGCTACGGTCAGGCCCCCGTGAGGCGTTCGGTGGCGTACTCACGAAGGGTGGCGCGGCCCATGATGCAGCCGCTGAACGTGGTGAACTCGCCGTCGTCGTCGCGCAGCCGCTCCCAGGCGGCCCGGCCCGCCGCCGGGTCGACCGTGTCCAGCAGCGCGGCCGCGTACGCCTTCCCGGCCGGCGACCCGTGCTTCAACAGCCGGTCGACCTTCTTCCGGGCCGCCTCGGGATGCTCCCGCAGGGCCCGCTCCACGTGCCGGTACGCCTCGGTCGCCGGCAGGATCTGCCCGGCGATCCCCACCCCGCCGAAGGCGAGCGTGTCCGCCCGGCCGAGTTCCTCGACGGCCGCGTCCAACTCCCGGTCCTTCTTCCCGATCCCCAACATGCCCTGACTATTGCCCTGGCCGGCCACTGTCGACCCTGTTGATCAAGAAAAGGATCGGCCCGGCCGGCCCCGTTGAGGGCCGGCCGGGCCGGACGGGTGGTCAGGCGGCGGTGACGGTGAGGGCGTCCTTCGAGTCGGCCAGGTCGACCTTGACCGTGTCGCCGTCGCGGATCTGGCCGGCCAGCAGGGCCTTGGCGAGCTGGTCGCCGATCGCGGACTGCACCAGGCGGCGCAGCGGGCGGGCACCGTAGATCGGGTCGTACCCGTGCTCGGCGAGCCACACCCGGGCGGCGTCGCTGATGTCCAGCGCCAGCCGGCGGTCGGCGAGCCGCCTCCGCATCCGGTCGAGCTGGATGTCGACGATCGCCCGCAGGTCCTCGCCCTGGAGGGCGGCGAACACCACGATGTCGTCGAGGCGGTTGAGGAACTCCGGCTTGAAGTGCGACCGGACCACCGCGAGGACGCCCTCCCGACGCTGCTCCTCGGCCAGCGTCAGGTCGCTGATCACCGACGACCCCAGGTTCGAGGTGAGGATCAGGATCGCGTTGCGGAAGTCCACGGTGCGGCCCTGGCCGTCGGTCAGCCGGCCGTCGTCGAGCACCTGGAGCAGCACGTCGAAGACGTCCGGGTGGGCCTTCTCCACCTCGTCCAGCAGGATCACCGAGTACGGCCGGCGGCGCACCGCCTCGGTGAGCTGGCCGCCCTCCTCGTAGCCGACGTACCCGGGCGGGGCGCCGACCAGGCGGGCCACGGAGTGCTTCTCGCCGTACTCGCTCATGTCGATGCGGACCATGGCCCGCTCGTCGTCGAAGAGGAACTCGGCGAGCGCCTTGGCCAGCTCGGTCTTGCCGACACCGGTCGGGCCGAGGAAGAGGAAGCTGCCGGTCGGGCGGTCCGGGTCGGCGACGCCGGCCCGGGCGCGGCGGACCGCGTCGGACACGGCGCCGACGGCCTCGGCCTGGCCGACCACACGGGCCCGCAGCGACTCCTCCATCCGGAGCAGCTTGGCGGTCTCGCCCTCCAGCAGCCGGCCGGCCGGGATGCCGGTCCAGGAGGCGACCACCGCGGCGATGTCGTCCGCGCCGACCTCCTCCTTGAGCATCGCGCCGTCGGCCTGGAGCTGGGCCAGCTTCTCCTCGGCCTGTTTCAGCTCGGCCTGGAGGGCGGGGATCCGGCCGTAGCGCAGCTCGGCGGCGCGCTCCAGCTCGCCGTCGCGCTCGGCCCGCTCGGCCTCGCCGCCGAGCCGCTCCAGCTCCTCCTTGGCGGTGGAGAGCTTGGTGATGTGGCTCTTCTCCAGCTGCCAGCGCTCGGAGAGCGCGGTGAGCTGCTCGCGCTTGTCGGCCAGCTCCTTGCGCAGCCGGGCCAGCCGCTCGGCGGAGGCGGCGTCCGGCTCCTTGGCCAGCGCCATCTCCTCGATCTCCAGCCGGCGTACCGCCCGCTCGATCTCGTCCACCTCGACCGGACGGGAGTCGATCTCCATCCGGAGCCGGGAGGCGGACTCGTCGACCAGGTCGATCGCCTTGTCCGGCAGGAACCGGTCGGTGATGTAGCGGTCGGAGAGGCCGGCGGCGGCGACCAGGGCGGCGTCGGTGATCCGGACGCCGTGGTGCACCTCGTAGCGCTCCTTGAGGCCGCGCAGGATGCCGATGGTGTCCTCGATGGTCGGCTCGCCGACCAGCACCGGCTGGAAGCGGCGCTCCAGCGCCGGGTCCTTCTCGATGTGCTCGCGGTACTCGTCCAGCGTGGTGGCGCCGACCATCCGCAGCTCGCCGCGGGCCAGCATGGGCTTGAGCATGTTGCCGGCGTCCATCGAGCCCTCGCCCTTGCCCGCGCCGACCACGGTGTGCAGCTCGTCGAGGAAGGTGATGACCTGGCCGTCGGAGTTCTTGATCTCCTCCAGCACCGACTTCAGCCGCTCCTCGAACTGGCCGCGGTACTGCGCGCCGGCCACCATCGCGCCGAGGTCGAGCGAGACGAGCTTCTTGTCCCGCAGCGACTCCGGCACGTCACCGGCGACGATCCGCTGGGCCAGGCCCTCGACGATGGCGGTCTTGCCGACGCCCGGCTCGCCGATCAGCACCGGGTTGTTCTTGGTCCGGCGGGACAGCACCTGGATCACCCGGCGGATCTCCGAGTCCCGGCCGATGACCGGGTCGATCTTGCCCTCGCGGGCGCTCGCCGTCAGGTCGACGCCGTACTTCCCGAGGGCCTGGTAGGTCTGCTCCGGGTCGGCCGTGGTGACCCGCCGGTCCCCGCCGCGCACGGTCGGGAAGGCGGCGACGAGGTTCTCCTCGGTGGCGCCGGCGTTCTTCAGCGCGACGGACACCGCGCCACCCACCCGGGCCAGACCGGCCAGCAGGTGCTCGGTGGAGGTGTACTCGTCGCCCAGCGGCCGCGCGATCTGCTCGGCGGCGCCGATGGCGTTGACGAACTCCCGGGCCAGGGTGGGCTCGGCGATGCTGGAGCCGCGCGCCGCGGGCAGGGTGTCGACCGAGCGCTGGGCGACCCGGCGCAGCTCGGCGGGGTCGGCCCCGACGGCGCGCAGCAGGCCGGCGGCGGTCGAACCCTCGGTGTCCAGCAGCGACAGCAGCAGGTGCCAGGGCTCCACGGTGGCGTGCCCGCGCTGGTTCGCCAGCGCGACGGCGCCGGTGATGGTCTCGCGGCTCTTGGTGGTGAGTCGTTCCGTGTTCATGGGCTCCCCCGGATCGGCGTGTCCACTGGGAGAGACACAACCAGAGTTGAGTCTATTCCGCTCAACTCCGGAAGTGTGACGCCGGTCACCCCATCGTCGGGGCGCCGGTCAACCGCCGCCCAGCACCACCCTGACCCAGCGCCGGTTGGCCGTCCAGCCCGTGCCGAGCACCACGTCGTCCGGGCCCCGGGCGGCGATCGTGCCGTCGCCCAGCACCGTGAGGTGGTGCTCGCCGGTGAGCGGCCAGTCGACCCGGTAGTAGCGGCCGCCGGCCACCACGCCCACCCCGTCCGGGCTGGTCACCGCCACCAGCTCGGCCCCGAGCGGCGCCACCGAGCGGGCCTGCGCGGGATGCCCGGCGGCGCGGACCAGCGCCCACTCCCCGCCGCCCACCAGCCGCCAGAGCGCCGGGAAGCCCGTCCGGTCCGGGCGCTCCCCGACCAGCCAGGCGCCGCCGTCCGGGGCGATCACCGCGCGGAGCACCCCCACCTCGTCGCCCCGCCAGGGCAGTGGCGTCGACACCCAGTGCCGGCCCGCGTCCCGGGACACCGCGGCCGCGGGCCGGCCGTCGCGCGCGCCGGCCGCCACCACGAGGTCCCCGGAATGGCCCACGGTGTTCAAACCGGGTACGGCCGGCTGGGCGGGCAACGGCCGCAGGGCGGCACCGTCCCACTCGGCCACCGCACCGGACCCCTCGATCACCTGGAAGCGACCCCGGGCCGCCACCAGCGCCGCCGGCTCCCCGCCCGTGCTGTGGACGAAGCTGGCCCCGCCGTCGGTCGAGGTGTACCAGCCGTACGGCTCGGCGAGCAGCACCAGCGCCCCCGGCACCGCGTAGAGCTGCTGGTCCTCCGCCACCGGGCGGGGATGCCGCAGCGCCTGCCAGCTACGGCCGCCGTCCACCGTCACGTACAGCAGGGCGGTGCAGCCCCGGCCGGGTGGCACGCCGTCGCAGGCGGCGAAGAGCGCGTACCCGTGGTCGGCGTCGACGAACTCCACGAAGGGGCGGTCGTACCGGCGGTCAACGGCGACACGGACCTGGCGTACCTCGTCGAAGCCGACGGCCCGCGACGGCGCCGGCGCGGTCGGCGCCGGCCGCGGGGACGCGGACGACCGGTCGGGTGGGGGCCGGCGGACGTCGCCGATCGAGCAGGCGGCGAGGGCCGGGACCAGCAGCAGACCGACGGTCGGGAGCACTCTGCGACCGATCATGGCCCCCTCCTCCGCACGGTAGCCTTGCCCGGGTGCGAGTACGTGTCGAACAGACTGCCCTACCGGGGATCGGCATCCGTCACGATTTGATGACGGAATCCGGCCGCCGGCTCGGGGTGGTCTCCCACCGCAATGGCCGCCGCGACCTGGTCCTCTACGACCCGGAAGACCCCGACTCCTGTCAGCACGACATACCGCTGACCGACGACGAGGCGGAGGCGCTGGCCGACATCCTCGGCGCGTCGCTGATGCTCGGCCAGCTCGCCGGGCTGCGCGACCAGGCCGCCGGGCTGCTCACCGAGCAGATCGCCATCCCGGCCGGCTCCCGGTACGTCAACCGGCCGCTCGGTGACACCAAGGCACGGACCCGCACCAGCGCCTCCATCGTGGCGGTGCTGCGTCAGGGCGAGGTGATCGTCTCGCCCGATCCCACCTTCCGGTTCGAGGCCGGTGACGTGGTCGTCGTGGTCGGCACCCGGCAAGGGCTCGACGGGGTCACCGCGATCCTCGCCGAAGCCGACCCGGACGGCTGAGGCGCGGATGCACGAATCCACCACGCTGCTCGTCGAGGTCGGCGCGCTGCTGCTCCTGCTCGGCCTGCTCGGCCGGCTCAGCCGCCGCTTCGGTGTCTCACCCATCCCCCTCTACCTGCTCGCCGGACTCGCCTTCGGCCACGGCGGCCTGCTGCCGCTCAACGCCAGCGAGGAGTTCTTCGCCGTCGGCGCGGAGATCGGCGTGATCCTGCTGCTGGTCATGCTCGGCCTGGAGTACAGCGCCAACGAACTGGTGGGCAACCTCCGGTCCGCCGCGCCGGCCGGTCTGATCGACGCGGTGCTCAACGCGCTGCCCGGCTTCGCCTTCGCCCTCCTGCTCGGCTGGGGCTGGGTGGCCGCCGTGGTGCTCGCCGGCGTCACCTGGGTCTCCTCGTCCGGCGTGATCGCGAAGGTGCTCGGCGACCTCGGCCGGGTCGGTAACCGGGAGACCCCGGTGATCCTCTCCGTCCTGGTGATCGAGGACCTCGCCATGGCCCTGTACCTGCCGCTGGTCACCGCGCTGCTCGCCGGGGTCGGCCTGGTCAAGGGCGGCATCGCGCTCGCCGTCGCGGTGCTCACCGTGGTCGTCGTGCTGGCCGTCGCGATCCGGTACGGCCATCTGATCTCCGCCGCGCTCTCCGCCAAGGACCCGGAGGCGCTCCTGCTCGGGGTGCTCGGCCTCACCCTGCTCGTCGCCGGGGCCGCGGCCAAGCTCCAGGTCTCCGCCGCGGTCGGCGCGTTCCTGGTCGGCATCGCCCTGTCCGGGCCGGTGGCGCACCACGCCACCGAACTGCTCTCGCCGCTGCGGGACCTCTTCGCCGCGGTCTTCTTCGTCTTCTTCGGCCTGGTCACCGACCCGCTCGACATGCCGCCGGTGCTGCTGCCGGCGCTGCTGCTGGCCGTGGTCACCATGGGGACGAAGCTGGCCACCGGCTGGCTGGCCGCCCGCCGGGCCGGGATCGCCGAGCCCGGTCGCTGGCGGGCCGGCTTCGCGCTCACCCCCCGCGGCGAGTTCTCCATCGTCATCGCCGGGCTGGCCGTGGCCGCCGCGTACCCGGTCGAGCCGCGGCTGGCCGCGCTCGCCACGGCGTACGTGCTGATCACCGTGGTGACCGGGCCGATGTTGGCCCGTCTGCCCGACCTGCCCTGGTTCAAGGCCTGGCTGCGGCGGCGCGCCGCCGCCCGGCGGCCGGTGCCCGCGACAGTGGCCGACTGACCTCGGCCGGGCCGGGTCGACCGTACGGTGGACCCGGCCCGGCCAACGGTTGCCGAATTGATTCCGGGAAGGTCTACCGCCGCCCCGCGAAACCGCGTTAACGTGTCGCCCCAGCAGCCAGGGTCCGCGGGTGGCCGGTGCCCCCGCCAGCGCAAGCGGAAGGTCGGCCGGTGAACGTGCAGGAAGAAACGTTCCACGGCTTCGCCAACCCCGTCGACCCCTCGCCCGCCGAACTGCGGTCGTGGGCCTACCAGCCGGATTCCGTCCCGCTGACCTCCATGCCCCCGGACTGGGACCTGCTGGTCGCCGGGGACCACCTGGTGCAGACGCTGTTCGACCTGGCCATGGACCCGGCCTGCCCGGCCCGCCGGTTCGCCCTGCACTGCCTCTACATCTACGCCGCCGACGGCATCCGGACGAACTTCCGGGCCCACCCGAAGCGCCGCTTCCGCAAGCTCGTCGAGCAGGCCGAGCGGGCCGGCGACGAGCTGATGCGCAACTGGGCGCACAACAGCCGGGTGCTGCTCGCCCGGCCGGACCTCTTCGCCTACCGCGACTGGTGCGAGGGTGGCCTGGTGCGGGAGAACCGGCGGCTCTGAGGTTTTGCTTCCTGTGGGTGGGGGTGTGGCCCCGCCGTGCCCGGCTCCGGGCGGTCAGGCTTGATCCCTGCGCCGGTCACGGCGGGGCCACACCCAGGCTCCGTGGCTCGCCGCCGGCTTCGTGGGAGTGATCTTCTTCCCCGGGAAGGGCGACACGGCGAACGGGCCGGGACCCTCGACGGCGTCACGGTGTCCCGGGGCGCTCGGCTTTTGACGGCGAACGGGCCGGGACCCCCCGTGGGTCCCGGCCCGCACGTCGCGGATCGGTCAGCCGGTCGATCCGCCCTGCTTCCTGCGCCGCTCGTCGTCCCTGGCGCGGTCGACGCCGTGGTCGACCTGGTCGGCGAAGCGCCCTTCCTTGACCTTGTCGGTGAAGCGACCCTCGGTGACCCGGTCGAATCGCTCCCGGACGTTCTCGGCCACCTGTTCCAGCCGTTCCTCCGCCCGTTCCGCCACCTTCTTCGCCGATTCCGCCATGGCTCCCCCTGCCAGTTCGGAGTCCGAATTGAGGCGCTTGGCCGCATTCACATGCTACCGAACCCGCCCCTGCCGTACCCCGCTTTCGCCCAACCACCCGCCTCCACCGGCACCTGGGCTGGCCGGGGCGGGCACAAGCGAAGGCCGGCGCGAGCCCGGGTGGGCGCGCGCCGGCCTTGAGTCGGTGGGCGGGATGCGTGCAGGTCAGCGGTCGGGGGTGCGGCGCGGGCGCCAGACCACGAGCGCGGTGGAGGTGCGGTTGGTCGGGACGAGGTCGCCGCGGGAGAAGCCGCCCAGCGACTCCAGCTCGGCGATCCGGCGGTACGCGGCGTCCAGCTCCGCCTCCAGCCGGGCCACCCGCTGCTGGGCCTCCTCGAGCAACCGTTCCAGGTTGATGATCCGCTTGACCCCGGCCAGGTTGATCCCGTCGTCCTGGCTGAGCCGCTGCACCTCGCGGAGCAGCACCACGTCCCGGACGCTGTACCGGCGACCGCCGCCGGCCGCCCGGCCGGCCTGCACCAGGCCCAGCCGGTCGTACTGGCGGAGGGTCTGCGGGTGCATTCCCGCCATCCGCGCCGCCACCGAGATCATCAGCACCTTGGCCTCGTAGGCAGGGTCACCCGTGCCGACGAACTCCTGCGACATCCCCGCTCACCTCCGCTGCCTCGTCACCCGGTCAACTGAATCGACGCACCCGCGCGTCGAGATGTTCCCGCGCTGCCGGCGGGGTCTGCTCCGCGAACGTCTCCAGCGCGGTCCGCGCCTCGTCGGACAGCTTCGCGGGGACCACCACGTCGAGGGTGACCAGGAGGTCACCGGCGCGGCCGTCCTTGCGTACGACGCCCTTGCCCCGGGCGCGCAGCACCCGACCGCTGGGGGTACCCGGCGGCACCCGCAGGGTCACCGTGCCGTCCAGGGTCGGCACCCGCAGGTCGGTGCCGAGCACCGCCTCCGCGAACGTGATCGGCACGGTCAGGGTCAGGTCGTCCCCGGTGCGCCCGAACAGCTCGTCCGGGCGGACCTTCACGTGCACGAACAGGTCGCCCGCCGGGCCGCCCCGCTCGCCGGGCTCGCCCCGGCCGGCCAGCCGGATGCGCTGGCCGTCGGCGACGCCCGCCGGGAAGCGCACGTTCAGCGTGCGGGTCTTGGTGACCCCGCCGGTGCCCTGGCACTCCGGGCACTTCTCCTCGACGATGGTGCCGACGCCCTGGCAGTTGCGGCACGGCTCGGAGAAGCTGAACGACCCCTGGTTGCGGGTGGTCACCCCGGCGCCGTGGCAGACCGGGCAGGCCACCGGCTGGGTGCCGGGCTTGGCCCCGTTGCCGTGGCAGGTCTCGCAGACCCCGGGGGCGCGCAGCGTCAACGGCAGGGTGACGCCGCGGACCGCGTCGGGGAAGTCGAGCGCCACCTCGGTCTCGACGTCCCGACCCCGGGCCGGGCCGCGCGGACGGGCCGCGCCGCCGGCGCCCCCGCCCGTGAAGATCGAGCTGAACAGGTCGCCCAGGCCGCCGCCACCGAACCGGGCCTCGCCGCCGGCCGCCCCGCCGAACAGGTCGGAGACGTCGAACGGCATGCCGCCGGGCTGGCCCGCGCCGCGGGCGTTACGCCGGAAGGCGCCGGAGCCGAAGAGCGAACGCATCTCGTCGTACTCGCGGCGCTTCTTCTCGTCGCCGAGCACGGCGTACGCCTCGGAGACGGCCTTGAACCGCTCCTCGGCCTTCGGGTCGCCGGGGTTGTGGTCCGGGTGCGACTCCCGAGCCAGCTTCCGGTACGACTTCTTGATCTCGTCGGAGGAGGCGGACTTCTCCACGCCCAGCGCGGCGTAGTAGTCCTTCTCGATCCAGTCCTTGGAACTCACCGGTCCACCCCCTTCCACGGGACGTACCCCGGTCGCCCCGCCCGCCCGGTGCGGGCGGGCGGGACGTCACGGGTCGGCACTACTCCGGATCGGCGACCGCGACCAGGGCGGGCCGCAGCAGCCGTTCGCCGAGTTGGTAACCCCGGCGCATGACCTGCACGCAGGTCGGTTCGGTCACGTCGGCGGAGGTCTGGTGCGCCACCGCCTCGTGCCGGGTCGGGTCGAACGGGTCACCCTGCTCACCGAAGGCGGTCAGGCCGAACTTGCCCAGCGCGGTGGTGAGCTGCTCGGCCACGCTGCCGAACGGGCCCACCAGGTCGCCGTGCTCGCGGGCCCGGTCCAGGTCGTCGAGGATCGGCAGCAGCGCGGTCAGCACCGTGCCGATCGCCTGCTCCTGGACCAGGCTGCGGTCCCGGTCGACCCGCTTGCGGTAGTTGGCGTACTCCGCCGACACCCGCTGGACGTCGCGGGTCCGCTCGTCCAGCTCGGCCCGGAGCGACTCCAGCTCGGCGCCGAGCGGCGCGGCCGGCGCGGCGGCCTCCTCGCTCGGCTGGGCCGGGGCGTCCACCACCGGCGGGCCGGCGACCGGGACCTCGGCCTCGCCCTCGATCTCGTCGACCACGACCTCGGCGTCCTCGACGAGCCCCTCGGCCGGCGCGTCGGCCGCGGCGTCGGCGGCCGACGTGTCGGTCGCCGCCTTCTCGGTGGTCTTGCCGATCTTGCGCTTGTCACGGATGACGACCCGCGGCTCCTCGCCGGCGCCCTGCCCGGCGCTCGCGGAGCCACCCGGCGCCGACCCGGTGGAGCCCGGGTCGGCGGCTCGTGGCTTCTCCGTCATGCGGCTACCTCATCCCTCTGCCGTGGAAAACGTGTCCGGGACCGAAGGTCACTTCTTGTCCTCGTCCACGATCTCCGCGTCGACCACGTCGTCGGGACCGCCGGCCTGGGCGCCACCGGGCGCACCCGCGCCCGCGCCCGGGCCGGCCGCGCCCGGGGCGGCCTGCTCGCCCTGCTGCTGCGAGTAGAGCAGCGAGCCGGCCTGCTGGGAGACCTGCGCCAGCTTCTCGTGTGCAGCCTTGATCTTGTCGATGTCCTGGCCGCCGAGCGCGCTGCGCAGCTCGCCGAGCGCCTCGTTGAGCTGGTCGCGGTTCTCCGCGGGCAGCTTGTCGCCGCTCTCGGCGAGGAACTTCTCGGTCTGCCACTGGAGCGCCTCGGCCACGTTGCGGGTCTCCGCCTCGTCGCGACGCCGCTTGTCCTCGTCGGCGTGCTCCTCGGCGTCCCGACGCATCCGCTCGATGTCGTCCTTCGGCAGCGAGGAGCCGCCGGTGATCGTCATCTTCTGTTCCTTGCCCGTGCCGAGGTCCTTGGCGTGCACGTTGACGATGCCGTTGGCGTCGATGTCGAACGTGACCTCGATCTGCGGCACGCCGCGGGGCGCCGGCGGGAGGCCGGTCAGCTCGAAGGTGCCGAGCTTCTTGTTGTAGGCCGCGATCTCCCGCTCGCCCTGGAACACCTGGATGAGCACCGACGGCTGGTTGTCGTCGGCCGTGGTGAAGACCTCGGAGCGCTTGGTCGGGATGGTGGTGTTGCGCTCGATCAGCTTGGTGAAGATGCCGCCCTTGGTCTCGATGCCCAGGCTCAGCGGGGTCACGTCGAGCAGCAGGACGTCCTTGACCTCACCCTTGAGCACACCGGCCTGCAGGGCGGCGCCGACGGCGACGACCTCGTCCGGGTTGACGCCCTTGTTCGGGTCGCGGCCCGTGAGCTGCTTGACCAGGTCGGTCACGGCCGGCATCCGGGTCGAGCCGCCGACCAGGATGACGTGGTCGACATCGGAGATCTTGATCCCGGCGTCCTTGACGGCCTGCTCGAACGGGCCCTTGCAGCGGTCCAGCAGGTCCTGCGTCATCCGCTGGAACTCGGCGCGGCTCAGGGTCACGTCGAGGTGCAGCGGGCCCGCCGCGCCGGCGGTGATGTACGGCAGGTTGATGTTGGTGGTGGTGGCGGCGGACAGCTCGATCTTGGCCTTCTCGGCCGCCTCCTTGAGCCGCTGCATGGCCATCTTGTCCTGGGACAGGTCGATGCCGTGCTCGCCGCGGAAGGTCTTCACCAGGTGGTCGATGATGCGCTGGTCCCAGTCGTCACCACCGAGGTGGTTGTCACCGCTGGTGGACTTGACCTCGATGACGCCCTCGGCCAGCTCCAGCAGCGAGACGTCGAAGGTGCCGCCACCCAGGTCGAAGACCAGGACGGTCTGCTCCTTGGAGCCCTTGTCGAGGCCGTACGCCAGGGCCGCCGCGGTCGGCTCGTTCACGATCCGCAGCACGTTGAAGCCGGCGATCTCGCCGGCCTCCTTGGTGGCCTGCCGCTGGCCGTCGTTGAAGTAGGCCGGCACGGTGATGACCGCGTCGGTGATCTGCTCACCCAGGTACGCCTCGGCGTCCCGCTTGAGCTTCATCAGCGTGCGGGCCGAGATCTCCTGCGGGGTGTACTTCTTGCCGTCGATGTCGACGGTCCAGTTGGTGCCGATCTCCCGCTTGACCGAGCGGATGGTCCGGTCCGGGTTCGTCACCGCCTGGCGCTTGGCGACCTCACCGACGAGCACCTCGCCGTTGCGGGCGAACGCGACGATCGAGGGGGTCGTCCGCGAGCCCTCAGCGTTGGCGATGACGGTGGGCTCACCGCCCTCGAGAACGCTGACGCAGGAGTTCGTCGTGCCGAGGTCGATGCCGACCGCACGTGCCATGTTCGCTTCCTCGCTTCGTAACGGTGAGCAGGTCAACGGGCCTGCCCGGCGGGTCGCCCGCAGCGACCGCACCACAAGTTGAGTGAACTTGACTCAATAGTGCCACGCGCCCGGCAATCCGCAAGTCGAGGTTGAGCCGACCCGACGCAACCTGACCGTTATTACCGTCCGGTTGTCTTACCTTGCGTCGGTCGGGCACGCTTTAGCGGTGACGACGCACGGCGATCCCGCCACCCATGCCGGCGCGCCCGCCGTCGCAGCCCGCACCGGACCCGACGACGCCGGTAAGGACAGGCCCGCCGACACGGCGGAAGGTCTGCCCGCCGTACTCAGCGGCCTGCGGGCCGCGATCGGGGCGGCCCGGTTCCCGCTGGCCCTGCCCTCGGGCGAGCCGGCCCGGCGCACCGCCGCCGGCCTCACCGACCAGCTCGACGACTACCTGCTGCCCCGGCTCGCCCGCCTCGACGCCCCGCTGCTGGTGGTGGTCGGCGGCTCGACCGGCGCCGGCAAGTCGACGCTGGTCAACAGCCTGGTCCAGGCGCGGGTCAGCGCCGCCGGGGTGCTCCGCCCGACCACCCGCTCGCCGGTGCTGGTCTGCAACCCGGCCGACGCCGCCTGGTTCCGCCAGGGCGAGCTGCTGCCCGGCCTGACCCGCACCACCGAGCCGAGCGAGCACCCGGGCACCCTCCAGCTGGTCACCGCCCCCGCGCTCCCGGCCGGGCTGGCCTTCCTCGACGCGCCCGACATCGACTCGGTGGTCGACGCCAACCGGGCGCTCGCCGGGCAACTGCTGGCCGCCGCCGACCTCTGGCTCTTCGTCACCACGGCCGCCCGCTACGCCGACGCCGTTCCATGGGAGCTGCTGCGCAGCGCCCGCGCCCGGGGCACGGCCGTCGCCATGGTCCTCGACCGGGTGCCCCCGGAGGCGGCCGACGAGATCGCCGCCCACCTGTCCGAGATGCTCGCCGCACAGGACCTGGGCGCCGCGCCGCTGTTCGTCCTGCCGGAGACCTGGGTGGACGGGCAGGGGCTGCTCCCCGACCGGGTCACGGCGCCGCTGGGCGCCTGGTTCGCCCGGCTCGCCGCCGACGCCGAGACCCGTTCGGCGGTGGTCCGGCAGACCCTCGACGGTGCGCTGGCCGCGCTGCATCCCACCGTGGACGCGCTGGCCGACGCCGCGGACGAGCAGGTGGCCGCCGCCGACGCGCTGGACGAGCGGGTCCGGGCGGCCTACCGGGGGGCGGAGCGGACCGTCGACCAGGGGCTCAAGGACGGCCGGCTGCTCCGCGGCGAGGTGCTCGCCCGCTGGCAGGAGTTCGTCGGCACCGGGGAGTTCTTCCGCAGCCTGGAGGCGCGGATCGGCCGGCTGCGCGACCGGGTGGTCGCCGCGGTCACCGGCCGTCCGGCCCCGGCCGCCGAGCTGCGGAACGCCATCGAGTCGCAACTGGTCACGCTGCTGCGCGGGGTGGCCGCCGAGGCGGCGGAGAACGCGTACACCGGGTGGAAGGCGCACCCGGCCGGGGCGGCGCTGCTCGAACCGGAGCTGGCGCACCCCTCGGCCGACCTGCCCGAACGCGCCGAGCGGCTGGTCCGCGACTGGCAGCGGGGCGTGCTGGAGCTGGTCCGGGCCGAGGGCGGCGACCGCCGCTTCGTGGCCCGCACCGCCGCGTACGCGGTCAACGCCACCGGCCTGGCCGTCATGATCGCGGTCTTCGCGGCCACCGCCTTCATCCCGACCGGCCTGGAGGTGGCCACCGGCGCCGGCACCACGGTCGCCGCGCAGGCGGTCCTCCAGGCGATCTTCGGCGACCAGGCGGTCCGCAACCTCGCCAGCAAGGCGCGGGTGGACCTGCTGGACCGGATCGGCGCGCTGCTGACGGAGGAGGCCGACCGGTTCCTCGCCCGCACCGCGGAGGCACGCCCGGCCGCCGATTCCGGCGCCGCGCTGCGCCGGGCCGCCGGCGAGGTGGAGAAGGCCCGGCACCGCGCCGGCCTCTCCGGTACGCCGGGCCCCGTGCTGCCCGCCGCCGACCAGGGCGGGCGCGCGTGAGCAACATCGTCGGCCGGATGCGGGAGGCGTTCCGGGGCGGGCAGCGGGTCGACCCCGACGTCCTGATCGCGCGCCTCCAGGCGGTCCAGCGCTTCCTCGGCGCCGTCGACGGCCAGGTGCCCGACGCCCAGCTGGTCACCGCGCACACCGTGGTCGAGCGGGCCGGCACCCGGCTCGCCCTCTCCGGCCACCACACCGTGGTCGCGCTCGCCGGGGCGACCGGCAGCGGCAAGTCGAGCCTGTTCAACGCCCTCGCCCGGCTGGACCTCTCCCCGGTCGGCGTCCGCCGGCCGACCACGGGGGTGGCGCACGCCTGCGTCTGGGGGCAGCTGGACGGCGCGTCCCGGCTGCTCGACTGGATCGGGGTGCTGCCCCGGCACCGGTTCGTCCGGGAGAGCCCGCTGGACGGCGACGACGAGTCCGCCCTGCACGGCCTGGTCCTGCTGGACCTGCCCGACTTCGACTCGGTGCAGCGGACCCACCGGCTGGAGGTGGACCGGCTGCTCGGCCTGGTCGACCTGGTGGTCTGGGTGGTCGACCCGCAGAAGTACGCCGACCGCGTCATCCACACCAGCTACCTGCGCGAGTTCCACCGGCACAGGGACGTGACCGTGGTGGTGCTCAACCAGGCCGACCGGCTGCCCCCGGCCGAGCTGCCCCGCGTCCTCGGCGACCTGCGCCGGCTGCTCGACGCCGACGGGCTGGAGGGCGTCCCGCTGCTGCCCACCGTGGCCGTGGATCCGGCCGGGCTGGACGGGCTCCGCGCCGAACTGGAGCGGACGGTCGCCGAACGGCAGGCCGCGCTGCGCCGGCTGGCCGGCGACGTGGACGCCGTGGTGGCCGAGCTCGAACCGCTGGTCGGGCCGGAGGCGCCCCGCAGCGGGCCGGGTGACGCCTCGGCGCGGGAGCTCACCACGGCACTGGCCGGGTCGGCCGGGGTGCCGACGGTGGCCGGTGCGGTCGAGGGGGCGTACCGGCACCGGGCCGTCGGCAGCACGGGCTGGCCGCTGGTCCGCGGCTGGCGGAAGCTGCGGCCGGACCCCCTGCGGCGGCTGCACCTGCCCGGCGGGGGCGCCGACGCGCCGGCGGAGAGCCTGGTCGCGGCCACCTCCGTACCCGATGCCACCGCCGCGCAGCGCTCGGCGCTCAACCTGGCCATCCGCGCGGTGGCCGACCGCTCCGCCACCGACCTGCCGGCGCCCTGGCCGGCCGCGGTGACCGCCGCGGCCCGGTCCCGGCTGGCCGACCTGCCGGACGCGCTGGACCACGCGGTGGCCGCCACCGACCTGGGCATGGACCGCCGGCCGACCTGGTGGCGGGTGGTCGGCGCCCTCCAGTGGCTGGTCACCCTCGCGGCGCTGGCCGGCCTGGCCTGGCTGGTGCTGGGCTACGCGCTGCGCATCCTCGGCCTGCCCGCCCTGGACTACCCCGAGCTGGGCGAGGTGCCGTGGCCCACCGTGCTGCTGCTCGGCGGCCTGCTGGCCGGGCTGCTGGTCGCGGCGCTGACCCGACCGGTGATCCGGTGGGCGGCGCGGCGCGCCCGGCGCCGGGCCGAGCAGCGGCTGCTCACCTCGGTCGGCAGCGTCGGCGAGAAGTACGTGCTGAACCCGGTCTGGGCGGTGCTGGCCCGCTACGCCGAGGCGCGCGACGCGCTGCGGGAGGCGGCCCGGCGCTGAGTGCCGGCACGGCAGGCCCGGCGTGCTGACCGGTGTCCCTGCCGGCCACACGGCGTAGGGTCGGTGCATGGCCACGCCACAGACCCCCTACGAGGCGGTGCTGCACGCCGCCCGCGACGTGACGAGGCTCGACTCCGCCCTGGACGCGGAGATGCTCGGCGCCGCGCTGCTCGGCAGCGTCTACGCCGTTGCCGAGACCGACCGGGAGAACGCCGTCCGCGAGTTCGTGGCCGGCTTCCTCACCGCCACCTCGCGCCGCCGCAGTGCCGCCGCGACCACCATCCGCGCCGTCTTCGCCGCCCTCGTGCCGGACGCCGAGGGCGCCGCCCGGATCCGCCCGGGCGCGCTCGCCCCGGCCTGGGCCGGCCAGCTCGGCCGGGTGCACCTCACCGGCGCCTGGTCGTACGGCGACGTGTACGGCGATCAGACCTCCTACCTGGCCACCTTCGCCTACGACGACGCCGAGGGCGGGCCGGAGCACGCCCTGGTCGCCCTGGTCGACCACAACATCGGGATCACCAAGGACGTGTTCGTGGGCGGCCCGGCCGCCCGGATCGTCGAGCAGGCCCGGGAGATCTGCACCGAGGACGAGTTCACCTGGTTCCGCACCGAGGACCCGGCCCGGATGCGCGCCGAGGTGGGCCGCCACCTGGCGGTCACCGACGACCTCGGCGAGCTGCCCGCGCAGGGTTCGCTGGCCACCGACCGGGCGCTGGTGGGTGCCCGGCTGGCCGCGCTTCCCGGCCCGGCGGCGCCGCCGGCGACGGCCGACGTGCCGCCGCTCACCGACGAGGTGCGGACCCGGCTGATCCGGGGCTTCCTCGGCTCGCCCGAGGCGGTCCGGTTCGGCCTCGACCAGGTGGCCGACGGTGAGCTGGCCTCGCTGCACTTCTGCCTGGGGCTGCTGCTGGACCACGCGGCGAGCTTCCCGGACGCCGACCCGATGCGGTGGAGCCCGACGGTCGCCGAGCTGTTCCTGCTCGACTGGGTGCACCGCCGGGCCGTGCTGGACATGGACGACGCGGCCATGCTGCCCCGGGTGCTGCGCGGCTGGGCGGCGTACGCGGCCCGCCAGCGGGGCCTGCCCGCGGCGGCGGCCACCCGCACGGACGAGGCGGTCGCGGAGATGGTCCCCGAGTTCGCCCGGCTCTACAGCACCGGCGAGCGGCGCAGCCCCGCCACGGCGGCGGTGGCCCAGCTCATGGCGGACGGCGTCGACCCGGACGATCCGGCCGCGCTGGACGCCTGGATCGAGGCGAACCGGCACCGCCTCACCGACGACCCGGCCTGACCCCGCCCGGCCCCGATCCAGAGCGGATCAGGCCGCGGTGGCGGTGGGGTCGGCGGTGGTCGACGGCGTGGCGCTCGGGTCCGGGTCGTCACGCGGGCTGAGCGTCGGCGTGGGCGACTCCTCCGGCGGGGTGCCGGTCGGTGTCGGGGTGCCGTCCGGCGGCGCCGTCGTCGGGTCCGGCCCGCCGGTCGGCGACGGCTTCGGGGTCGGCTCCGACGAGCTGCTGCTGGGTTCGGCGGTCGGGCTGGGGCTCGGCTCCGGGCCGGACGGCGACGGCGACGGCACCGGGGACGGGCGCGGCGAACCGGCCGGCGTGGTCCGGGTCGGGCGCGGCACGGGCGCGGGGGCGACCGGGCGGGACCGGCGGGAGCCGAGGTCGCTGTCGTCGGGCAGGGCCGGCGCGGCGGGGAGCACCGGCGCGGGCGGCACGGTGGTGGCCGCCGGGCCGGCGACGGGCGTCCGGGTGGGCGGCAACGGGGACTGGTTCCCCTCGGGCAGCGGGATCACCACCGGGCCGACCGAGGGGGTGGGGATGAACGGGGTGCTGCTGTCCGGGAGGGCGCTGTTGCCCACGGTGGCCGATCCGGCGCTGATCGCGGCGAGGATCGGCATGGACGCGGTGCCGGCCAGCAGCGCGACGGTGAACAGGTAGCCGCGGCTCGGGCCACCCAGGCCGTGCGCGCGGTGGGCGCCGACCACCGGCCGGTAGCCGGATCGCGGCACCGCCCGGTGCCGGCCGAGGAACGGAGCACCCGGAGGACCCTCTGGCGGCTCGGACACCGGCACACTCCTCGTACGTGTCGACAGGGCGGAAACCCGGCGCAGGCTAAACGGACAAATGCCACGCGGGGGTCATCGCCAGCTTGAACCAGTGACGCTCAGTTCACCAGCCGCCACAGCGTGTCGACACACAAATTGTCCGTCGCCCGAGAACGGCTCACCAGACAAATACGTCTATGAGTCGCGAACGAGACGGAACGTCACCGGTGGAGGAGGCCATACTGTGGGCCCGCTCACCTCCTCTGCAATCATTCAGGCACGACGGCAACGCAGCCGCTACCTCCGCGCACCCCGCGGCTGGTGCGGTACGGCGCCGGCGCTCCCGGGTCGGGCTCCTGACGGACCCGGCTCACGCCGCGCGGCAACCCTCACCGGGGCTAGGCGCGGCCGCCAGGGACCGACCCGGCACCAGCCGGGTCGGGCGCACGATGTGCGCGGCACGGGTCACCCCCCGACGCCGGCGCAGACCAGACAGGGAGAGACGGATGGCAAAGGGCGACCCCGGGGCCGCCACCCGCAGCAAGCGGGCCGCACCCCGTACCAAGCGCGCCGCCGCCACGGGCGAACCGGAGCTCGTGCAGCTGCTCACGCCCGAGGGCGAGCGGATCGAGAGCGCGCTCGGCCCGGACGGGACCGAGTACCGCGTCGACTTCACCGACGAGGAGTACCGCGGGCTCTACCGCGACCTCGTGCTGGTCCGGAAGCTCGACGCCGAGGCCACGGCGCTCCAGCGCCAGGGCGAGCTGGGCCTCTGGGCCAGCCTGCTGGGCCAGGAGGCCGCGCAGGTCGGCTCCGGCCGGGCACTGCGCACGCAGGACATGGCCTTCCCGACCTACCGGGAGCACGGCGTCCTCTACTGCCGGGGCATCGACCCGATCATGCCGCTCGGCCTGTTCCGCGGCGTCGACCAGGGCGGCTGGGACCCGAACGAGTTCAAGTTCAACATGTACACGATCGTCATCGGGGCGCAGACCCTGCACGCGACCGGGTACGCCATGGGTGTCGCCATGGACGGCAAGACCGGCAGCGACGAGGGCGAGGCGGTGATCGCCTACTTCGGCGACGGCGCCACCAGCCAGGGCGACGTCAACGAGTCCTTCGTCTGGGCCAGCGTCTTCAACGCCCCGCTGGTGTTCTTCTGCCAGAACAACCAGTACGCCATCTCCGAGCCGCTGGAGCGGCAGACCCGCGTCCCGCTCTACCAGCGGGCCGGCGGCTTCGGCTTCCCCGGCGTACGGGTGGACGGCAACGACGTGCTCGCGTCGTACGCGGTCACCCGGCACGCGCTGGACAACGCGCGGCACGGCCAGGGCCCGAGCCTCATCGAGGCGTACACCTACCGGATGGGCGCGCACACCACCTCCGACGACCCGACCCGGTACCGGATCGCCAGCGAGGTCGAGGCCTGGCAGGCCAAGGACCCGATCGCCCGGATGAAGGCGTTCCTGACCAAGCAGCAGATCGTCGACGAGTCGTTCTTCGCCGAGGTCGACGAGCAGGCCCGCGCCGAGTCGGTGCACCTGCGCGAGCGGGTGCTCGCCATGCCCAACCCGGAGCCGGTGACCATGTTCGACCACGTCTACCCCAACGGGTCCCCCGAGCTCGACGAGCAGCGGGCCCAGTTCTCGAAGTACATGGAGTCGTTCGAGGGGAGCGCCCACTGATGGCCACGGAGACGCTCACCCTCGGCAAGGCCCTCAACGCCGGCCTGCGCAAGGCCCTGGAGAACGACCCCAAGGTCGTCATCATGGGCGAGGACGTCGGCAAGCTCGGCGGTGTCTTCCGGATCACCGACGGTCTCCAGAAGGACTTCGGCGACCAGCGGGTGATCGACACCCCGCTCGCCGAGTCCGGCATCATCGGCACCGCGGTCGGCCTGGCCATCCGCGGCTTCCGGCCGGTCTGCGAGATCCAGTTCGACGGCTTCGTCTACCCGGCGTACGACCAGATCGTGTCGCAGGTGGCGAAGATGCACTACCGCTCGCAGGGCAAGGTGCGGATCCCGATGGTCATCCGGATCCCCTACGGCGGTGGCATCGGCGCGGTCGAGCACCACTCGGAGTCGCCCGAGGCGTACTTCGCGCACACCGCCGGCCTGAAGGTCGTGACCTGCGCGAACCCGCAGGACGCGTACTCGATGATCCAGCAGGCCATCGCCTCCGACGACCCGATCGTCTTCCTGGAGCCGAAGCGGCGCTACTGGGAGAAGGGCCCGGTCGAGCTGGACGCCCCGCTGGCCGAGGCGTACCCGCTGCACGCCGCCCGGGTCGCCCGGCCGGGCACCGACGCCACGGTGCTGGCGTACGGCCCGATGGTGCGTACCGCCCTGGACGCGGCCACCGCCGCCGCCGAGGACGGCCGGGAGCTGGAGGTCATCGACCTGCGCACGCTCTCCCCGCTGGACCTGACCGCCGCGTACGAGTCGGTGAAGCGCACCGGCCGCTGCGTGGTCGTCCACGAGGCCCCGGGCAACCTGGGCCTCGGGTCGGAGATCGCCGCCCGGATCACCGAGGAGTGCTTCTACTCCCTGGAGTCCCCGGTGCTGCGGGTCACCGGCTTCGACACCCCCTACCCGGCCGCCCGGGTGGAGGAGGAGTACCTGCCGGACCTCGACCGGGTGCTCGACGCCGTCGACCGCACCTTCGGCTGGTGAGCGGCATGTCGCGGATCAAGGAGTTCAACCTCCCCGACCTGGGCGAGGGCCTGACCGAGGGCGAGATCCTCGCCTGGCTGGTCAAGGTGGGCGACGACATCGAGCTGAACCAGCCGATCGTCGAGGTGGAGACCGCCAAGGCAGCGGTCGAGATCCCGGCGAAGTGGGCCGGCCGGGTGCAGGCGATCTTCCACCCGGAGGGTGCCACGGTCGAGGTCGGCAGCCCGATCATCGCGATCGACACCGACCCGAACGCCGGGCCGATCGAGCAGTCGACGACCGGCGCACCGGCCGCCGACCTGCCCACCCCGTCGGCGGCCTCGCTGGCCGCCGTCGAGGTCGCGCCCGAGGAGGGCATGGTCGAGCCGGGCCTGATCGGTGGCGTGGCGCCGGGCGGGCGTACCGCCGTGCTGGTCGGCTACGGCCCGCGGAACGCGCCGGCGAAGCGCCGCCCGCGCAAGGGCGGCGTCCCGGCCCAGGCCGCGGCGGCCCCGGCCGCACCGGTCCAGGCCGCTCCGGCGCCGGCCCCGGTGGTCCCGGCGCCGGCGCTGAACGGCACCGGCCGGCCGGCCGGCGGCCCGGTGCTGGCCAAGCCGCCGGTCCGCAAGCTCGCCAAGGACCTCGGCGTCGACCTCGCCGCGCTGACCGGGTCGGGCCCGTTGGGCTCGATCACCCGGGAGGACGTACAGCGGGCTGCGGCGGCTCCGGCGGCGGCCGAGCCGCTGACGGTCGCGGCGCCGGTCACGGCCGCCGCGAGCTTCGGCGCCGACCGCGAGCAGCGCATCCCCGTCAAGGGGGTACGCAAGCTCACCGCGGAGAACATGTCCCGCTCGGCGTTCACCGCCCCGCACGTCACGGAGTTCCTGACCGTCGACATGACGCGGGCGATGAAGGCGCTGGACCGGCTCCGCGAGCGGCGCGAGTGGCGGGACGTACGCGTCTCGCCGCTGCTGCTGGTCGCCAAGGCGGTGCTGCTGGCGGTCAAGCGCCACCCGATGGTCAACTCGACCTGGGCCGGCGACGAGATCGTGGTCAAGGACTACGTGAACCTGGGCATCGCGGCGGCCACCGAGCGCGGCCTGATCGTGCCGAACATCAAGGACGCCGGCCGGCTCTCGCTGCGCGAGCTGGCGGACGCGATGACCGACCTCGTGCAGACGGCCAAGGCGGGGAAGACCTCGCCGGCCGACATGTCGGGCGGCACGCTGACCATCACCAACGTCGGCGTCTTCGGCGTCGACACCGGTACGCCGATCCTGCCCCCGGGCGAGTCCGCGATCCTCGCCTTCGGCGCGGTCCGGGAGCAGCCCTGGGTGCACAAGGGCAAGGTCAAGCCGCGCCTGGTCACCACCCTGGGCCTCTCCTTCGACCACCGGATCATCGACGGTGAGCTCGGCTCGAAGTTCCTCCGCGACATCGGGGACTTCCTGGCCGACCCGGAGGCGGCGCTGCTCGCCTGGACCTGACGGTCCACCGCACCAGGCCACGGCCGGTGTGCCAGGGGTGAACACCCGGCACACCGGCCGTTGCCGTTGGGAGACGAAACGTCGGTCCGCCAGGGCTTCTGACCTACGATCCTTAGGTACGTGGTTCAGCTCACCTAATAATCGATGGAAGTTGGCGGCGTTCTGCGGTTGAATAGAGACATCAAGGGGCTGACAACCGAATAGCCAGGAGGAGAGACCCAGATGAGCATGATCGAGCGAATCCGCAACCGCCGCGACGCCAACCGCCGCGCCCGTGCCATCGAGCACGCGCTGCGTTCCGCCAACTCGCCCGCGGTCCGCGAGGAGCTTCTCGCCATCGCCCAGCGTCACATGAGCTGACGCTCCCCAACTTTCCTCACCTCCTCCAGTTCGAAGACCCGCCCGGGGCGCACCGGGCGGGTCTTCGGCGTCTCACGTCGATTGACACCGGGATTCCACCTCGCCGCAGCGCCCGGTACGGTGGGGCTCGGTCGCCAACCGCCCGCCCCCGGACCGATCACCTCAAGAGCAACCGATCGATATCGTCCGGTGACGTTCGGTGACGGCCGGTGCTCCCCCGGGCGCCTCCGGGCGGCCACCGGATACGGTGCGGGGAGCCCGCACGGCCGGTACCTGCCGGCGACGCCGGCAGCCATGCCGACGGTCCCGATCGGCATATCGGCGGCCGACATGTGATGGAGGAGGCGCACCCATGACGTCCGAGGCCCCGCACCGCCCTGGCCAGGAGCCGGGCGAGGTGTCGCCGGGCGCCGGCGGACCGGTGCCGTACGGCGACCGCCCGGCGCAGCAGGACAACGGGTACGGCGCGCCCGACCTCGGCTGGGCCCCGCCCCCGCCGGCCGGTCGGCCCGCCCAGCCGGCCCCCGCCTGGGCCGCGGCTGACGACCAGCCCCCCGCCTGGACTCCGCCGGGCGGCCAGCCCGCCGGTCGGGCCAGCGCCCAGGTGCCCCCGCCGGCCGAGCCGGGCGGCTGGGGCGCCGCCGCGCAGCCCGCCTGGGCCACCCCCGAGCAGTCCGCTCCGGCCTGGGGCGCGCCCGACCAGGGTGCACCCGCCTGGGGCACGCCCGAGCAGGCCGTCCCCCACCGCGCCGCCGAGCCGGGGCCGCCCGCCTGGGCCGCCGCCCCCCAGGGCAACCCCACCGAGTCGACCCCGCCGGCCTGGGCGAACGAGCAGGGCGGGCCCGCCTGGGGCACCGCCCCGGCCCCGGCCGGTGAGCAGCCGGCCTGGGCGCAGGCCGGCGATCAGGGTGCCCGCGGCGCCGCCCAGGTGCCCGCGCCCGCCACCGTGCCGAACGAGTCGTGGGCCACCCCGGCCGGGCAGGACGACCCGAATCGGTCCGGCGGGTGGAGCCCGGCGACCGGGCAGCAGGACGACGACCAGGGCCGCGCCGGTGGCTGGCGCCCGGCGCACGAGGACAACTCCGGCGGTTGGGCCGTCGGGGCCGCCGCCCAGCAGCAGGACGACCAGCCCGCCTGGGGCCAGCAGGGCGAGCAGCCCGCCCCCGGCTGGTCGCCGGCCGATCCGCCCGCCCGCGCCGCCGCCAAGGTCTCCGTCCCCGGTGCCGTCCGGCCCGAGAACGCCTGGCCCGGCCAGCAGGATCAGGGCCACTCCGGCGGTTGGCAGAACGGCCCGCAGGCGCAGGACGACGACGCGGCCCGCGCCGGCGGCTGGCAGAACGGTCCGGCGACGCAGGACGACGAGGCGGGCCGCGCCGGCGGCTGGCCGGCGCAGCAGGACGAGCCGCCCCGCCCGGGCGGCTGGGAGAACGGTCGGGACGACGACCCGGACCGCTCCGGCGGCTGGGCCGCGGGTCGGTCCGCCGGTGCCGCCGAGGCGCCGCAGCCGACCGCCTGGGGCGCCCCCGAGGAGCAGCGTCCGGCCGCCGCGTGGAGCGGCGCCGCCGCGGTGCCGCAGCAGCGCGAACCGGAGCGGCCGGCCGACGAGCAGGGCCAGCCCGGCTGGGGTTCTGCCACCGGGCACGCGCCGGCCGAGGCTTCGGCCCGGGCCAGCGCGTCCGTCCCGTCCCCCGACTCGCCGCCCGCCTGGGCCGGCAACCAGGACAACCCGGGGCAGTGGGCGCGCGAGCGTCCGGCCATCCCCGAGGCCGAGCCGTGGTCGCCCGACGAGGCGTGGGGCCGGGCCGCGGAGGCCCAGCCCGAGCAGGCCGCGTCGCCGGGCTGGGAGCCGGCCCGCTCCGACGACGGACCGATCTACCAGCCGGCCCCGGGCCCGGGGATCTCCCCGGCCAACGCCGTGCCGCTGCCGCCGCAGGAGCAGCGGGTGCCGGGTGCCGCCCTGGCCGCCGCGCCGCCCGCCGACTACGCGTTCAACCCGGGCACCGAGTCGGACGACCGGAACCCGCGGGCGTACGAGCCGGAGCAGGCCGCCGATGCCGGCTGGGGTACGCCCGGCCCGGCGCACGAGGAGCCGCAGTCGCCGGCCGGGCCGATGGTCCCCGGGCCGCGTACGTCGCCGGAGGCCGGCGCGGGCGGTGCCGTCTCGGCCAGCGCCTCGGTGCCGATGGCCAGCCGGGTCACGCCCCCGGCCGACCAGCCGCTGCCCACGGCCGGCGGGCCGGCCCCGCAGCCGCGGGTCTACGGGCGGCCCGCCCGTCCGGAGCCGGAGGAGGCGCCCGGGCAGGACGGCCCGAACGGCTTCCCCGAGCCGGGCCCGCAGTCGCGGACGGACGAGTCGGACCGCCAGCACGGGTACGCCGACGCACCCCCGGTGCACTCGGCCCCGCCGTCCTCGCCCGCCGCCCCGCCGCCCTTCCCGCCCGGCGTGCCGTCCTTCGTGGACCCGCCCGGCAACAACCGGCCGGTCAACGGGGTGCACCCGCACAACGGCGAGCGCCCCGGCGGGCCGCACGACCCGTTCGGGCCCCCCGGCGGGCAGCGCGACCCGTTCGGCGCACCGGCCGGGCACCAGGATCCGTTCGGCCCGAACGGCCGCCAGGACCCGTTCGGTGGGCCGGGAGGCGCTCCCGGGGACCCGTCCGGCGGGCCGGTGGGCGGCCGCGCCTCGGTCGGCGTACCGGGGCCGATGGGCGAGCCGGGCGGCTTCCCGCCCGCGTTCCCGCCGCCGCCCCAGCAGGCCCCGCCGGCCTGGTCCCAGGCCGGCCCGGGTGGCGACCCGGACCAGGGCCGCTTCGAGGCGTTCCGGCCGGAGGCCGAGCAGAAGACCGAGGCGCCCACGCCGAAGGTGCGCAACGGCCGGGTGCTGGCCGCGGTGCTGATCGCCGCGGTGCTCATCCTCGCCGTGCCGCTCGGCCTGCTCACCCTGCTCGGCAAGATCGGTGGGGACGACAAGCCGGCGGGCTTCGACCCGGCGGTGGGCTCCTGCGTCAAGCAGTCCGGGACGACCGCGGTGGCGGCCACCTGCGGCGAGCAGGGCGCGTTCACGGTGGTGTCGCGGGTGGACAGCAAGGACAAGTGCGCCGACCCGACGCAGCCCCAGGTGATGCTCCCCGGCGACGGGGCCAACCGGGTGCTCTGCCTCAAGCCGGCCGGCCAGTAGCAACTCCCACGACGGCGGGGCCACGGTGATCCGTGGCCCCGCCGTCGTCGTCACTTCTGCCAGTTGGGATCGCGGCCGAGGTAGGCCAGCAGGGCGGCGACCGGGTCGTCGGCGGACTGGGCGGGCAGCGCCGGGGCGTACGCGAATCCGCGCAGCGGCTCGGCGGTCGCCCGGGCCGCCGGCATGAGCTGTCCGGCCAGCTCGGCCGTGAGCGGCGCCGGTTGCCCGGTGGCCACCGCGACGTCCCAGGCGTGGATCGCGGCGTCCAGCGCGCAGGCGGCGGCGGCGAGCTCCGGGTCCATGGTCGGCACGGGCGGCAGCGGCGTGCCGACCGGTCCGGCGGCCGGGTCGACCCGCGCCCATGCCGCGGTGGCGGCCTCGACCGCGCTCCGCACGACGCTCTGGACGCCCTCGTCGTGGCCGTGCGGCGGGTCGAACGGGTTGTACGCCGGCATCGTGCCGGCGCCCACGGAGGCCGCCCACGCGTGCTGGTCGCCGGCCGCGTGCATGAGCACCTGCCCGACGGTCCACCGGTCGCACGGGGTCGGGTCGTCGAGCCGGTCGGCCGGCACTCCCTCGTCGGCGCGGCGCAGGAGGTCGAGGGCGGTGGTGAGGACGGGGAAGCTCACGAGGCCGGTCCTTTCGTGGAACGGAATGTTTCGTTCCGCTTCAGCCTAACAGAACGGAACGATCCGTTCCACTGCTATGGTCGACCCATGTCAGAAACCGAGACCGGCCCGCTCAGCGGCCGCCGCGCCGAGGCGGCCCGCAACGACGCCCGCATCCTCGACGCCGCCCGCGAGGTCTTCCTGGCCGATCCCGACGCGCCCGTGTCCGCGGTGGCCGGCCGAGCCGGCGTCGGGATCGGCGCCCTCTACCGGCGCTACCCCAGCAAGCAGGACCTGCTGCGCGCCCTCGCGGCCGACGGCCTGGCCCGCTACATCGCCGACCTGGAGACCGCGCTCTCCGCCGACGCGCCGCCGTGGGACGCCTACGTGGCCTGCCTGCACCGGGTCGTCGAGGGCGGCGGCCAGGCGCTCGCGCAGCGGCTGGCCGGCACCTTCGCGCCGACCCCGGAGCTGAGCCGGATGGCCGACGAGGCGACCCGCCTCGCGGACACGCTCCTCGACCGGGTACGCAAGTCGGGTGACCTGCGCGACGACGTCAGCGGGGCCGACATCGTGCTGCTGCTGGAGACCGTCATGCTGGTCGACCTGCCCGGCGCCGACCGGGGAGCCGCGCTGCGGCACCGCTACCTGACCCTGCTGCTCCAGGCCCTGCACAACCCCGTGGAGGGCCCGCTCCCCGGCGCCCCGGCCGAGCAGGCCGACCTGGTGGCCCGCTGGCGGGGCCGGTCCGCCGGGTAGCCGGCGGCAGCGTGTCGCTCTTCACCGCCCCATCGGGCCGGCCGCCGGCCGCGGTGCGGCACGATGGGGGCATGAGCGCACGAGTACGGGCACCCGAGCTGCGCGGCCGGGGCTGGCTGAACACCGGCGGCAGGGACGTCACCCTGGCCGACCTCCGCGGCAAGATCGTCCTGCTGGACTTCTGGACCTTCTGCTGCATCAACTGCCTGCACGTGCTCGACGAACTGCGCCCGCTCGAGGAGAAGTACGGCGACGTCCTGGTCGTGATCGGGGTGCACTCGCCGAAGTTCGAGCACGAGAAGGACCCGGTGGCCCTCGCCGCCGCCGTCGAGCGGTACGGCGTGCACCACCCGGTGCTCGACGACCCCGAGATGGACATGTGGCAGCAGTACGCGGCGAAGGCCTGGCCGACCCTCTCGGTGGTCGACCCCGAGGGTTACGTGGTGGCCACCATGGCCGGCGAGGGGCACGCCGAGGGGCTGGCCCGGCTGATCGACGACCTGATCGCCACCCACGAGGCGAAGGGCACCCTGCACCGGGGCGAGGGCCCGTACGTCCCGCCGGCCGAGCCGGAGACCGCGCTGCGCTTCCCCGGCAAGGCCGTGGTGCTCGGCGGCGGCAACCTGCTGGTGTCCGACTCGGCCCGGCACTCCCTGGTCGAGCTGGCACCGGACGGGGAGACCCTGGTCCGCCGGATCGGCTCCGGCAGCCGCGGCCACGCCGACGGCCCGGCGGAGGCCGCCACCTTCTCCGAGCCGCAGGGGCTCTGCCTGCTGCCCCCGCACGTGGCCGAGGTGGCCGGCTACGACCTGGTCGTCGCGGACACCGTCAACCACCTGCTGCGCGGCGTGAAGCTGGACAGCGGCGAGGTGGTGACGGTCGCCGGCACCGGGCGGCAGTGGCGCTCGACGGTCGACGACCACGCCCACGACGCCCGCTCCGTCGACCTCTCCTCCCCCTGGGACGTCGCCTGGTACGACGACCGGGTCGTGGTCGCCATGGCCGGCATCCACCAGCTCTGGTGGTTCGACCCGACGAAGCGGACCGCCGGCATGTACGCCGGGACCACCGTCGAGGCGCTGCGCGACGGCCCGCTGCCGGACGTCTGGATGGCCCAGCCCTCCGGCCTCTCCGTCTCGGCCGACGGCGCCCGGCTCTGGGTGGCCGACAGCGAGACCAGCGCGATCCGCTACGTCGAGAACGGCGTGATGGGCACGGCCGTCGGGCAGGGCCTGTTCGACTTCGGCCACGTCGACGGCCCGGCCGACCGGGCGCTGCTCCAGCACCCGCTCGGGGTGTGCGCGCTGCCGGACGGCTCGGTGCTGATCGCGGACACCTACAACGGCGCGGTACGCCGCTTCGATCCGGAGACGAACCAGGTGGCCACGGTGGCCGACGGGCTGGCCGAGCCGAGCGACCTGGTGCTCACCACCGAGGGCGAGGTGCTGGTGGTCGAGTCGGCCGCGCACCGGCTGACCCGGCTGGCGCCGGGCGCGCTCACCGCGGCGGGCGCGAACACCGTGGACGGCCCCCGGCACAAGCTGGAGCGCAAGCCCACCGACGTGGCCGCCGGCGAGCTGACCCTCGACGTGATCTTCACGCCGGCGCCGGGGCAGAAGCTGGACGAGACGTACGGGCCGTCGACCCGGGTGGTGGTCTCGGCGTCCCCGCCGGAGCTGCTGGTCGAGGGGGCCGGGACGAGCACCGACCTGTCCCGCCGCCTGGTGCTCAGCGGCGACGTGGCCGAGGGGGTGCTCCAGGTGACCGCCCAGGCGGCCACCTGCGACGCCGACGTCGAGCACGCCGCCTGCCACCTGACCCGGCAGGACTGGGGCGTGCCGGTCCGGGTGGTTGCCGGCGGGGCGACCCGCCTGCCGCTGGTGCTGCGCGGCCTGGACGCCTGACGGGCCGGGCCGCCGGTCAGGCGAACGGGGTGGGGGTGACCCCGGCGTCGATGAGCGCGGCCCGGACCAGCTCGGCGCAGCGCACCGCGCCCGGGGTGTCGCCGTGCAGGCAGATCGACTCGACCGGGCAGGGCACCACGCTGCCGTCGACGGCGACCACGGTCCGTTCGGTGGCCATCCGGACCGCCCGGGTGGCCACCTCGTCGGGGTCGCTGACCAGCGCGTTCGCGGCGCTCCGGGGCACCAGCTGACCGTTGGGCAGGTAGTTCCGGTCGGCGAAGCCCTCGGCGACCACCCGCAGGCCGGCGCCGACGGCGAGCTGTGCGAGCACCGAGCCGGGCGGGCAGAGCACCGGCAGCTCGTGGTCGTACCCGTTGACCGCGGCCACCAGCGCGGCGGCCTGGAGCTCGTCGCAGGCTGCCGCGTGGTAGAGCGCGCCGTGCGGCTTGAGGTAGCGCACCCGGGTGCCGGTCAGCCGGCAGAAGGCGTCCAGCGCGCCGAGCTGGTAGACCGTCTCGTCGCGCAGCTCGGCGAAGTCGTACGCGATGTGCCGCCGGCCGAAGCCGGCGAGGTCCCGGTAGCCGACCTGGGCGCCGACGGCGACCCCATGTCGGACGGCGGCCGCGCAGACCCGGTGCATGGTGGACGCGTCGCCGCCGTGGAAGCCGCAGGCGACGTTGGCGGAGGTGACCAGCCCCAGCAGCGCCTCGTCGTCGCCGAGCCGCCAGATGCCGAATCCCTCACCGAGGTCAGCGTTGAGGTCCATGGAACGTCACCGTAGTCCCTGGGCGGGCCTGCGCGAGGGGGGTCACGTCGTCCACCACCCCGATGACCGGGTATCCGCCGGTGGTGGGGTGGTCGGCCAGGAAGATCAGCGGCTGGCCGTCCGGCGGCACCTGCACCGCGCCGAGGACGAGGCCCTCGCTGGGCAGCTCGCCGGCCACCGCGCGGGGCAGGGCCGCGCCGGCCAGTCGCGCGCCGACCCGGTTGCTGGCCGGGCTGATGGCGTACGCGGTGCGCAGCAGCAGGTCGAGCGCGGCGGAGGTGAACCAGTCCTGCCGGGGGCCGGGGCGCAGGGCCAACCGCAGTCCGGCCGGCACGGCCGGGGCGACGGTGAGGTCCACCGGGGCCGGCGGGCCGGTCGGGGCGCCCACGGGAAGACGGGCGCCGTCGCGCAGCGGGGGCGGGCCCAGGCCGGAGAGGGTGTCGGTGGCCCGGCTGCCGAGCACGGGTTCGACCGCGATCCCGCCGGAGACGGCGAGCCAGCTGCGCACCCCGGCGCGGGCGGGACCGATCCGCAGGGTCGCCCCGGCGGGCAGCGACAGCGGCCGGCCCGTGTCCCCGGGCCGGCGCTCGACGGACGGGCCACCACCGGGCGGCGTCTCGGCGGGGCGGCGCTCGACCAGCACGTCCACCTCCGCGCCGGTGAGTGCCACGGTGACGGCCCGGGTGAACCGCAGCTCGCAGCCGGTCAGGGTGATCTCCAGGCCGGCGGCGTGCTCCGGGTTGCCGACGAGCCGGTTGGCCAGCCGCAGGGCGGCCGGGTCGAGCGCGCCGGAGCGGGGCACGCCGAGGTGGGCCCAGCCGGGGCGGCCCTGGTCCTGCACGGTGGTGAGGGCGCCGGCCCGGAGCACCTCGATCACGGGTCCACCAGCCGGACCCGGGTGCCCGGGGTGAGCCGGGCCGGTGGGTCGGCGTGCACGTCGAAGAGGACCAGGTCGGTCCGCCCGACCAGCAGCCAGCCGCCGGGTGAGGCGGTCGGGTAGATCCCGGCGTACGGGCCGGCCAGCGCCACCGAGCCGGCCGGCACCCGGGTACGCGGGGTGGCGAGCCGGGGTACGGCCAGCTCGGCCGGCAACCCGGTGAGGTACGCGAACCCGGGCGCGAAGCCGCAGAACGCCACCCGGAACTCGGTCCGCCGCAGCCGCTCCACCACGGCGGGCACGTCGACGCCCCAGTGCTCGGCGACGGCGGGCAGGTCGGCGCCGTCGTACACCGTGGGGACCCGGACCTCGGCGGCGTCGGTGGTGGCGACGGCGCCGTCCGGGGTCCACCCGGCGATCCGCGCGGCTGCCGCCGCGGGGTCCGGTACGCCGTCGACCAGCACGGTGGCCGCCGCCGGGACGATCTCGACGGCGCTCAGGTCGCCCGCCGCGCGGCGGCGCCACAGCTCGGCCCGCCACGCCTCGACCTGTTCGGGGCCGTCGCAGTCGAGCAGCAGGGCGTGCGCGCCGACGGGCCGGATCCGCATTCCGCCATCCTCGCGTCGGCGACCGTGACGGTCCACACTACTTGCAAGTAACCTACGGTGTCGTAACCTAATGAGCGTGACCACCTCCGCACCGCTCCGGCTCAAGCCGGTCGACATCGGGAAGCCCCGGATGCGCGGCTGGCTGCACACCTACGCGTTCTTCGCCGCGCTCGTCTGCGGCATCGTGCTGTGCTCCATCGCCGCCTCCCGTCCCGGGTGGGCCCCCCTGGTGAGCTGCCTGATCTACAGCCTCACCGTGTGCGGTCTCTTCGGCACCAGCGCGCTCTATCACCGCCGGGTCTGGTCGGAGCGGGGCTACCAGATCATGCGCCGGATGGACCACTCGATGATCTTCCTGTTCATCGCCGGCACCTACACGCCGTTCTGCGCCCTGCTGCTGGACACCCGGCACGCCACGATCATGCTTGGCCTGGTGTGGGGCGGCGCGCTGGCCGGCGTGGCGGTCAAGCTGATCTGGCCGCACGCGCCGCGCTGGGTCTCCGCCCCGCTCTACCTGGCGCTCGGCTGGGTCGCGGTGGCGATGCTGCCGGAGATCCTGCACGCCGGCGGGGTCACCGCTTTGGTGCTGCTGAGCGTCGGCGGGGCGATCTACAGCGTCGGCGCGGTCTTCTACGCGCTGCGCCGGCCGAACCCGTGGCCCACCGTCTTCGGCCACCACGAGTTCTTCCACGCCTGCACCCTGCTCGCCGCGATCTGCCACCACATCGCGATCTACTTCGCGCTGTTCGCCTGAGCGCCGCCCGGTACGCGGACAGAGCGAGGGCCCCGCGCCGTTGCGGGGCCCTCGACGCTCGCGGTGCGGATCAGGCGGGGTAGCCCGAGCCCGGCCGGCGCACCTCGCGGTACTCCTCGCGCACGACCCGGTCGTCCTGCACCGGCACGACCGGCTCGGCCACGACGCGCTCGCGCACCGGGGCGGCCACCACCCGGCGGCGGCTGTTCCAGAAGTAGAGCGTGGTGAGCAGGCCCGCCACACCGGCGAGCATGAGCACCCAACCCACCACGTTCAGGTTCAGCCACCCCAGGTTGGCGTCGATGGCGAACGCGAAGATCGCGCCGAGCGCGATCAGAAAGATGCTGGCACCGATGCCCATGACGTCGCCTCCTTGGCGTCCTGCTGGCGTTTCCTGCCCGCCGCGGCCATGGATGAGGTAGCGGCACACATCGACATACCCAGGCGCTCGGATCGCCAATCAGGCAAGCTGAGCCCATGACCGACGGCAGGAACCAGCAGCGGACGTTGGTGCTGCTGCGACACGCCAAGGCCGAGCAGTCCCCGGAGGACCCGGACGAGGAGCGGCCGCTGACCGCACGCGGGCACGCCGACGCGGCGGCGGCCGGCGCCTGGCTGGCCCGGCACGCGCTCCTCCCCGACGTGGTGCTCTGCTCGACCGCCCGGCGGACCAGACAGACCTGGCACGGGGTGGCGCTGGGCGCGACGGGGTCCCCGCCGGAGGGGGGCCCGACGGGGCCGGTGCCGGCGGTGCGCTACGAGCCGGCCGCGTACGAGGCGCACCCGGACGGGCTCCTGGAACTGGTCCGGGCGGTCGACCCGGAGGTCCGCTACGTGCTGCTGATCGCCCACAATCCGGGCATCTCGCTGCTCTCCGCGCTGCTCGACCCGGAGCGGGCGGATCCGGACGGGCTGCGCACCACCGACCTGGTCGTCCACCGGCCCACCACCCGCTGGGCCGACCTCGTGCCGGGCGGGGCGCCGATCACGGCCCGGCACACCGCACGCGGCTGAGCCCACCCCGGGGGGTGGGCTCAGCCGGTCAGGACGGCGGGGCGGTGGGCGGCGGCGGGTCCGGCGGCGGGGGCATCATCGCGGTCGGGTGGGAAAGCCGGTTCTCCTCCACGATGAGCGTCCGTGCCCGCTTGCGCCGGTCCTGCCAGAACCAGAGCGTGGTGAGCAGCACCGCCAGTCCGGCCAGGATGAACACCCAGCCGACCGCGCGCAGGTCGATCCACCAGACGTTGGCCCGGATGGCGAAGGTCATGATCGCGCCGAGCGCGATGAGAAAGATGGCGCTGCCAATGCCCATGTGCGCTGCACTCCCCCGTGCGATGGCCCTTGGGCGTGCCCTGTCGTGGTCCGCGACGGTTACCCGTCAGGCGGCCGGCCTACCGGCCGGGGGAGGAAAACACGGCGGCGGCCG
>NZ_BMRA01000001.1:947809-979867 GCF_014648395.1 Micromonospora fulviviridis
TCAGGGTCGAATCACCCCGTCGGGGATCAGAACGCCTCCTCCGGGAGGTCCATGATCTCCAGGTCGGCGCCCTCGATGATCCGCCGGTCGGCGCCGATGCGGGGCAGCACCTCGCGGGCGAAGAACCGGGCGGCGGCCACCTTGCCGGTGTAGAACGCCTTGTCGCTCGCGGAGACCTCGCCACCGAGGGCCTTCAGCGCCACGTCCGCCTGCTTCTGGAGCAGCCAGCCGACCACCAGGTCGCCGATCGCCAGCAGGAACCGGCGGCTGCTCAGGCCGACCTTGTAGAGGGCGCGGGCGTCGCCGCCCTGGGCCTCGGTCAGCCAGCCCATCATCACGCCGAGGATGTTCTGGATCTCGCCGAGCGCCTTGCCGAGCGCCTGCCGCTCCTCCTTGAGCTGGCCGTTGCCGGCCTCGGAGGCGATGAACTCCTGGATCTCGCCGGCGACGGCCATGAGCGCCTTGCCGTTGTCCCGGACGATCTTCCGGAAGATCAGGTCGAGGCTCTGGATCGCCGTGGTGCCCTCGTACAGGGTGTCGATCTTGGCGTCCCGGACGTACTGCTCCAGCGGGTAGTCCTGGAGGAAGCCGGAGCCGCCGAAGGTCTGCAGCGACTCGTGGCCGAGCAGCTCGTACGCCCGCTCCGAGCCGACGCCCTTGACCAGCGGGAGGAGCAGGTCGTTGACCCGCTTCGCCAGCTTGGTGGCCTTCTCGTCACCGGCCGCCTCGGCGACCGCCACCTTGTCCTGCCAGGTGGCCGTGTAGCAGACCAGCGCGCGCAGGCCCTCGGCGTACGACTTCTGCATGAGCAGCGAGCGGCGCACGTCCGGGTGGTGCGTGATGGTCACGCGCGGGGCGGTCTTGTCGGTCTGCTGGACCAGGTCGGCGCCCTGCACCCGGTTCTTGGCGTACTCCAGCGCGTTCAGGTAGCCGGTGGAGAGGGTGGCGATCGCCTTGGTGCCGACCATCATCCGGGCGTACTCGATGATCATGAACATCTGCCGGATGCCGTCGTGCTTCTCGCCCAGCAGCCAGCCCTTGGCCGGTACGCCGTGCTCGCCGAAGGTCACCTCGCAGGTGTTGGAGACCTTCAGGCCCATCTTGTGCTCGACGTTGGTGGCGAAGACGCCGTTGCGCTCGCCCAGCTCGCCGGTCTCCTCGTCGAAGTGGAACTTCGGCACGACGAAAAGGGACAGGCCCTTGGTGCCCGGGCCGCCGACGCCCTCGACGCCGACCGGGCGGGCCAGCACGTAGTGGACGATGTTGTCGGTCAGGTCGTGCTCACCCGAGGTGATGAAGCGCTTGACGCCCTCGATGTGCCACGAGCCGTCCGGCTGCGGGATCGCGCGGGTACGGCCGGCGCCCACGTCCGAGCCGGCGTCCGGCTCGGTCAGCACCATGGTCGAGCCCCACTGCTTCTCGATGAAGAGGCGGGCCCACTTCTTCTGCTGCTCGGTGCCCTCGACGTGCAGCACGTGCGCGAAGGACGGGCCGGAGGCGTACATCCAGATCGGGGCGTTGGCGCCGAGCACCAGCTCGGCGAGCGACCACCAGAGGGCGCGCGGGGCGTTGGTGCCGCCGAGGGCCTCCGGCAGGTCCAGCCGCCAGAACTCCGAGTCCATGAACGCCTGGTACGACTTCTTGAACGACTCCGGCAGCGGCGCGGTGTGCGTCGCGGGGTCGAAGACCGGCGGGTTGCGGTCGCTGTCCGAGTAGCTGGCGGCCAGGTCCTCGCGGGCCAGGCGGTCGACCTCGGAGAGGAAGCTACGGGCGGTGTCGACGTCCAGGTCCGTGTACGGCTCCTGGCCGAACGTCCGGTCCGCCCCGAAGACCTCGAAGAGGTTGAACTCGAGGTCCCGAAGGTTGCTCTTGTAGTGGGTCATGCTCGCTGGCCCCGCTTCCGGACAGGTGTTACCGATCAGTAACTCCAGACTGTATTACTCGCCGGTAGCCAACGACAAGCCGATCTCGGAAGTGACAGCGATTACACACTTCCCGTTCACCCGATGGACTGACCGCCGGATCAGCTCTCGGCGGCGCCGACCTCCCAGCTCGGCACGGGCGCGGTGGCGGCGCTGCGGGGCCCCGTGTACTCCATCAGGACCAGCGCGATGTCGTCGTCGAGCCGGCCGTGCACCCACTCGACCAGGGCGGTCTCCAGCGAGGCGAGACCGTCGGCGACGGTGCCGTGGCCGAGCAGCCGCCAGGCCCGGTCGGCGGTCGGGAAGAACTCCCCGTCCCGGCGCGCCTCGCCCAGCCCGTCGGTGAAGAGCAGCAGCCGGTCGCCCGGCTCCAGCCGCTCGACGCGGGGCCGGACCACCGGCATGAAGCCGAGCGGCGGCGCGGGCGCGGGCGGTTCCAGCGGGATCACCGCGCCCCGGCGCAGCAGCAGCGGTGGCGGGTGACCGCAGTTGACGATGGTGAGGGTGCCGCCGCGCTCCTCGACCAGCGCCGCGGTGACGAAGTCCTCGTCGCCCACGTTGCGGGCCACCGCCCGGTCCAGGTCGGTCACCACCGCGCGCAGGTCCGCCCGCTCGTACGCCACGTGCCGGTAGGAGCCGAGCACGATGCTGGCCAGCCGGACCGCGTCCAGCCCCTTGCCGCGCACGTCACCGATGATCATGCGGACGCCGTACGGGGTGTCCATCGCCTCGTAGAGGTCGCCGCCGATCTCGGCGGTGGCCGTGGAGGAGATGTAGCGGGCGGCCACCGCCAGGGTGCCGACCTGCGGGCCCAGCGACCGGAGCACCGCCTGCTGGGCGACCGAGGCGAGCCGGGACAACTCCGCGATCCGCTCCGACTGGCGCTGGCGTACCGCCGCCACGGCGCCGGCGATCGCCGTGGCCAGCGCGATGCCGGCCACGTTGACCGCGGTGACCAGCGACATGGTCTGCTCGGCCAGGGCGAACGCGGCCCCGATCCCGGTGGCGAGCAGGCCCACCCCGAGCACCACCCGCCAGGACGCGAGCGCGGCGGCGAGGAACGGGGCGGCCACCATCAGCGCGACGTAGTGCGCGGGACGGCCGTCGGCCAGCTCGACGGCGGAGACGATCGCGAGCAGCGCGAGGGCCGCGCCGAGGCCGGCGCGGGATCCGGGGCTCAGCGGGCCGTGGCCCGACTGGAAGGGTTGCGTGCGTACACCGGACAGCATGCCTGATGGACGTGAACGGGTGAATGAACCTGGCCCGTCGTCCGAGGAGGTTCTGCCCGGCCGGATCGCGCCGCCGACCCGATCGCCGCCGGTCACCGGGTCAGCCGAGGACCTCGTACCTGACGGTCAGCTCGCCCAGGTCGGTCGAGGCGATCGCGGCGAACGCGGCCCGGGACAGGTCCAGGCAGCGGCCGTCGATGTAGGGCCCGCGGTCGTTGATCCGGACCACGACCGACTTGCCGTTGGCCGGGTTGGTCACCCGGACCTTCGTGTTGAACGGCAGGGTCTTGTGCGCGGCCGTCAGCGCGTCCGGGTTGAACGTCTCGCCGTTCGCCGTCATCTGGCCCTCGTCGTAGAAGGACGCGCCGCAGGAGCCGCTGTCCACGACCTTCGCGGCGGCGGTGGTCTTCTTCGCGGTCGGCTTCGGGCTGGCGGTCCGGGGCTTGCTCCGGGACGCCGCCTGCGTCCGGGTCGGGCTCGGGGTGGCCTTCGGCGAGGGGCTGAGGCTCGGCGACGCGCTCGGCGAGGCGGAGGGGGACGCCGAGCTGGGGGCGAGGGTGCTGGGCAGGGCCTCGACGGCGGCCGGCCCGCCGGTGGGCTCGGCCGAGGTGAGCTGGACCGCGCCCACGGTGCCACCGATGGCCAGCACCACACCGACCGCTGCGGTGGCGGCGATGCCGGCCGGCGAGGAGAACTTGCGGGTACGAAGGTGCCTACCAGCCACCGCCCGGTCCTTTCGTTAGCTGAACAAACCGGCTCGGACCGTAACGAGAGAAGCACTTCCGAAGTCAACGTGATCATGGTGCTATGCCCGCATTTACCCTGGTACGTGTAGCCGATCAAGCCAGCGGCACTCCACCGAACGGAGGAAGGAGCGCTGGCCGGGGCCGGTGCGGCATCGCCTGGCGTCGGTGCCCCAGGATGGAGGCGTGCTGAGCCGACGCCTGGTCGAGTTGTTCCGCTGGGTCGACCCCGGCCCCGGGAGCAGCCATCTGGTCAGCGACCTCTCCGGCTGGTGGCGGGATCCCGAGGTGCTCGCCGGGGTCGGGCCCGCCCTGGCCGGCCTCTTCCCGGCCGCCCGGCCGACCGTGGTGATCGCCCCCGAGGTGACCGGGCTGCTGCTCGGCCCGCTGGTCGCGGTGGCCGCCGGTGCCGGGTTCCTGCCCGCATACAAGGACGGCGGGGAACGGCGCCGGGTCGGGCCGATGCGCTGGGCCGAGACGCCCCCGGACTACCGCGGCCGGCAGCTCCGGATCGGCGTGGACGCCCGCCGGCTCGGCCCCGGCGACCGGGTGCTGCTGGCCGACGACTGGGTGGCCACCGGGGCGCAGCTCGACGCGCTGCACCGCCTGGTCCGGGACAGCGGGGCCGAGTTCGTCGGGACGGCCGCGCTCGTGGCGACCTGTCCCGCGCCGGTCGCCGAACGGCTCCGGCTGCGCGCCCTGCTCACCGGGGAGCAGTTGCCCTGAGGGTTGACCTCAAGGGGGCTTCAACTCCGAGGATCGGCGCATGGACGACGGCATCCTCGACGAGGCGTACCAACGGCTGCACCGGACCGGCCCGGAATTCGAAGGCTGGCTCTCCAACCACGGACCGATGGCGGTCGAGGCGCTGGTCCGCCACGGCCACGGCGCCCGGGTGCACCGCTGGCTGGACGACTACCTGCGCCGGCTGGACGAACTGCCCCGCGGGCTGCGGCCGGTCGACGACTGGCGGGCCGCGCTGGGCGACCCGAAGCGGGCCGGCGACTGGCTCGCCCACTTCGACCGCGAGCTGCGCGACCGGCCCTGGCGCGAGGTGCTCGGCGAATGGTGGCCGCGGCTGCTGCCGGGCATCGCGGCCGGTGCCACGCACGGGGTGATCCGGGTCGGGCACGCGGTGCGGGTGTTGCGTACCGACGGGGAGAACCCGCAGCGGCTGGCCGAGCTGGGGCAGGCGCTCGGCTACTGGGCCGCGCGCTGGCAACCGGTGCCCGGCGCCGGCCCGCTCACCGGGCACTCCGACGTGCCGGCCGCGCTCGCGGCGGTGCCCCGGATCCCGGCGCAGACCGGCGGGATCCGGGACCGGCTCGGGCGGCTGCCCGACCTGCCCGGATGGTCCGACGCGGCAACGGCGCTGCGCCCACCCGCCGACCCGGCCGACGCCGAGCGCACCCTCACCGGCCTGGTGCACCGGGCGGGGCTGGACTACCTGCGGTTCGGGCACGGCAACCCGGTGATGCTGGTGCACGCCGTGACCGCGCCGACCGCGGTCCTGCGTACCCTTCCGGCCCTGGATCCGGCGCTCTGGGCGCCGAGCGTCGCCGCGGCCTGGTCGGCCACGGCCGCCGTGACCTCGGTGTACGCCCCACCCACGCCGGCCCCCGCACCGGCGGTGACCGGGACGGACCCGGCGGAGGTGTTCGCCCGGGCGGCCCGGCACGGCGACGAGCACGTGGTGAAGCTGGCCGACGCGGTGCTGGAGGCGCACGCGGCGACGGGCGACGCCCGGGTGCTGGCCGCCGCCGGCTACGCCGGCCAGCTCATCTGAACGAAGTCCTCGACGGCGGTGCAGACCCGACCGAGCGCCTCGGCGGAACGCGCCAGCGGGCCGGGCACCAGCATCCAGTGGTCGGCGTCCGGCACCTCCAGCACATGCGGGCTGAGCCGGCGGGCCGTCGCGCCGTTCCAGAGCGAGTCGGCCGTGCCCCCGACCAGCAGGCACGGCGCGGTGGCCCGGCCGAGCGCCTCGACCACCTCCGGGTCGCTCAGCACCGGCGTCAGCCACACGGCACGCAGCTCCCGGTCGGCCGCGAGCGGAGCGGCGAAGGCGCCCAACGACTTGCCCACCAGCAGGTCGGCGCCGTCGAGCACGGGGGTCACCTGCTCGGCGACCCAGTCGGCCGTCCGGTCCGCCCGCAGGTCGCGAGGCACCTGCCAGGTCACCTCGTGCACGGCGAAGCCGAGGCGGCGCAGCGCCTCCCCCACGTACGCGAAGAGTGGGGCCCGGGTGTCGTATTCCCGGCCCGGCACCAGCACCGCTCGACGATCCGCCATGCCGCCCACGCTAGTCCCGCCGGGCCGGCCCGTGGGGGCCGTCGAAATCCCGCGACGGGCCGGCGGCCGGCGGTTAGCCTCGGCAGGATGTGGCCCCGCATCGGTGGACTTCGCACCCTCGCCCTCGGCACGCCCGGCGAGCTGCGCACCACCCTCAACACCCTCGTGCTGTCCGGCGTGAAGACCGCCACCGCCGGCCTGCTGACCGACGAGTACGCCGCCGAGAACGAGGAGCTGGAACGCGTCGGCGAACGGCTGGTCCTGGTCGACGACGACGACAAGCTGATCGGCGTCGTCGAGGTCACCGACGTCGAGGTGGTCCGCTTCGCCGACGTGACCTGGGACTTCGCCCGCTCCGAGGGGGAGGGGGACCGGTCCATCGAGGAGTGGCGCGAGGGGCACCGCCGCTACTGGGCCCGGGTCGGCTTCCCCGTCGACGACGACAGCCAGGTGGTCTGCATCCGGTTCCGGCTGGTCTCCGCCGGGGACGGCGGGATCAGCACCGGCGACCTGGGCACCTGACGGTCACGCCCGGCGCAGCTCCGGCAGCAGCCGCGCCGCCTCCACCAGCACCGCCTCGTCGCCCGCGTACCAGCTGCTGGCCCGGGGCCAGTGGGTCACCACGTCGGTGAAGCCCAGCCGCGCGGCACGGGCGACCTGTTCGGCGAAGAAGTCCGCGCTGCGCAGCGAGAAGACCGGCGCCGAGTCCAGCGACAGGTAGCGGTCCAGGGTGGCCGGGTCGCGCCCGGCCTGCTCCAGCGTCGCGTCCAGCCGGGCGGACAGCTCCGCCACGGTCGACCACCAGCTCTCCAGGTCGTCGCCGCCCAGCCCGGTGGTCACCCAGCCCTGCCCGAAGCGGGCGACCAGCCGCATCGACCGGGGCCCGTTCGCGGCGACGACGAACGGCACCCGGGGCTGCTGGACGCAGCCGGGATTGTTCCGCGCGTCGACCGCGGCGAACCACTCGCCGCGCCAGGTCGTGCCGTCCTCCCGCAGGATCAGATCGAGCAGCTCGGTGAACTCGGCGAACCGGTCGACCCGCTGCCGGGGCGGCAGGGTCTCCCCGCCGAGAACGGCCGAGTCGAAGCCGATGCCGCCCGCGCCGAGGCCGAGCAGCACCCGGCCCCCGGAGACGTCGTCCAGCGCGGTCACCTGCCGGGCGAACGCCGCCGGGTGCCGGAAGTTCGGCGAGGCGACCAGGGTCCCGAGGCGGATCCGGGAGGTCACCGTCGCGGCGGCGGTGAGCGTGGTCATCGAGTCGAACCAGGGGCCGTCGACCAGGTCGCGCCACCCCAGGTGGTCGTAGGTCCAGGCGTGGTCGAAGCCCCACTCGTCCGCCTGCTGCCAGCGCCGCCGGGAGTCCGACCAGCGCTGGTCCGGCAGGATCACGATGCCAATCCGCATGATCACCAGGGTACGACCCGGGTCGGACATGCCGACCCGGGTCGGGGGACTACGCCGCCACCAGGTCGGCGACCACGCAGGCGATGTTGTCGGGCGCGCCCGCGGCGTACGCGAGGTCGACCAGGCGCTCGACGGCGGCCTCCGGGTCGTCGGCCCCGGCGAGCGTGGCTTGCAGCGCCTCGGGGTCGACCACCGCGGCGAGGCCGTCGGAGCAGAGCAGGTAGCGGTCGCCGGCCAGGGCCGTGCGCAGCGCCAGGTCGGCCTCGACCTCGCCGGCCCCGAGCGCCCGGGCCAGCAGGGCCCGCTGCGGGTGCGCCCCGGCCTCGGCGGGAGTCAGCTTTCCCTGGTCGACCAGGGACTGGACGTAGGTGTGGTCCTGGGTGAGCCGGGACAGCTCGCCGCCGCGCAGCAGGTACGCCCGGGTGTCCCCGACGTGCACGAGGGCCAGCCGGGTGCCGCGCCGCAGGATGGCGGTCAGCGTGGTGACCGGCTGGTGGTCGCCGGTGGCGTGCGCGCGTACCGCCCGGTCGGCCGCGCCCACCGCGTCGGCGAGCGCGGCGAGCAGGTCACCGGCGGGCGCGTCGGCCGGCTCGAGCGGCCGCAGCGCGTCCACGGCGGCGGTGCTGGCGGCGGCGCCGCCGGGGCCCCGCATGCCGTCCGCCACGGCGAGCAGCGTCGCGCTGGCGTAGGCGGTGTCCTCGTTGGAGTCCCGGACGGTGCCGGTCTCGCAGCGGCGGGCGTACCGGAAGGTCGTGTCGGACATGGTGGTGCCCCTCTCGGTGAGCTGGTCGACGAGGAGCGCGACGGCGCGCCCGCGGGCCACCGTGTCGGCGCTGACCCGCCGCCACCAGGCGTCGACCGCCTCGGCGGCGGCGTCCGGCGGCAGGCCGCAGACGGCCTGGATCTCGGCCAGCGGCATGCCGGCCCGGCGCAGCGCGGCGATCAGCCGGGCCCGGTCGAGCTGGTCCGGCGCGTAGTACCGGTAGCCCGAGTGCGGGTCGACGGCGGCGGGTGGCAGCAGCCCCAGCTCGTCGTAGAGCCGCAGCGCCTTGGGCGTCAGGCGCGCCGCACGGGCGAACGCCCCGATGGTCAGCAGCTCCACGGGCCCATCCTCCTCGCACCGGTCGCGTTCCTCGTGCCGGTCGCGGCGACCGGCACGGACCACGCTGGGCCTTGCCGCAGGGGCAGGGTCAAGGCGTTGACGATGTATCGATCACTTATATATGTTGCCGGCGTGACCCAGATGCGGGAGCCCACGTTCCTGATCCTCACCGCGCTCGCCGGCGGCCCCCGGCACGGCTACGGGATCATCCAGGAGGTCGCCGTGCTCTCCGCCACGCGCGTCAGCCTGCTGCCCGGCACCCTCTACACCGCGCTGGACCGGCTCACCGCGCAGGGCCTCGTCGAGCCCGACCGGGAGGAGGTGGTCGACGGCCGGCTGCGCCGCTACTACCGGCTCACCCCCGGTGGCCTCGACGCGCTCCGGGCCGAGACCGCCCGGCTGCGCCAGCTCGCCACCGCCGCCGAGACCCGCCTGCGCGCCCTGCGCCCCCGCACCGCCTGACCCGCGTCCCCGCCCCACCTCTCGACCGCAGGGGAGACCATGTCGCTCACCCGCCGCTACCGCCGGTTGCTGCTCGCCTATCCCCGCGCTTACCGGCGCGAGCACGGTGAGGAGCTGCTCGGCGTGCTGCTCGATGCCGCGCCCGCCGGGCAGACCCGACCCACCCTCGGCGAGGCGGTCGACCTGGTCCGGGGTGGCCTGCGCTGCCGCCTCGGCCGGCCGGCCAGCAGCACGGTCGGCGTGTGGGCCGTCCTCACCGCGCTGATCTGCGGGCTGTTCACCGCCGCGCTGGCCAGCCGGGTCGCCTGGGAGACCTCCCGGCCGCAGCCGGACCGGGCCGAGTTCGCCGCGGTCTTCACCGAGGCGTTCCCCGGCCACCGGCTGGGTGAGGACGTGTCGACCGCCCGCGCGCTGTTCGTCATCTACGGCCAGCCGCTGTCCCGGGCCTCCCTGCGCGATCTGCTGCTCGGCGACGGCGGCGAGTACCAGGAGGGCGGCGCCGGAGGCTCCGCGGTCGGGCCCATGCCGACGTCCGAGGCGGAGACGCTGGCGACCGCGCAGCAACGCCTCCGGGCCGCCGGCTGGCAGGTGTACGAGCCGACCTCCGAGGTCCTCCAGACCTGCGCCGACCCCCGCTGCGACCCGGCGAGCCAGCCGGTCGAGACGGTCCTGGTGGCCCGCCGTGGCGACACCGTGCTACGGGCCACCTTCGACGACCCCCGCTCCTTCGGTTCCTACCTCGGGGTGGAACTCAAGCGGGCCGCGCCGCCGGCCGTGCTGCCCGTCGCCGTGCTGGCCGGGCTGATCGGTGGCGTCCTGGCCTGGCTGGTCTTCGCCTGGACGAGCCGGCGCACCGAGGACCGTCGGCGGGCACCCCTGCTGCTGGGGATCACCCTGTTCCTCTGGTGGGCGCCGGTGCTGCTGGCCACCGCGTCGCTGGCCCCACACCACCTCGACGAGCCGCACCCGAGCTGGCACCCGCTCTGGGAGTGGCTCGGTCAGCCGACCCTCTCGCTGTTCTTCCTGGTCGGCCTGGCCGCCGCGCTGATCCTGGTGGCCACCGCGCTCACCCCTCGCCGGGACCTGCACCCCCTGACGGTCAGCCTCGGCTGAGCTTCGCCAGCATCCGGCCGAGGTGCGGCTCGACCGTGCCGGGCGGGGCCTCGGCCACCTCGGCGGGTGTCCACCAGCGGACGGCCCGGAACTCCGCCGGGTCGGGGATCAGCTTCTGGTCGCGGCTGCCGGTCAGCACGTACCAGAGGCTGACGTCGGTGTGCCGCTCCTCCGGAGGGCCGACGGTCCCGGTCACCGTGAGGAAGGCCGGGTGCTCGCCGAGGGCCGGCGCGAAGACGGCCGGCACGCCCAACTCCTCCACCATCTCCCGGCGTACGGTCTGCGCGGGGTGCTCGCCCGGCTCGACGTGACCGCCGCTGGGCAGCCACATGCCGGCCTTGCGGTGGTCGACCAGCAGCACCGCGCCGTCCGTCTCGTCGCGGAGCAGGAAGTAGGCGACCAGGTGCGGTGAGGGCGTGCGCGGCTTCGCCCGGCGGAAGATGTCCGCCGTCCCGGCCAGCCAGGCCAGCGCCGCGGCGCGATGCCGCCCCTCCAGCTCGTCGCCCGGCGTCAGCGCCTCGACCAGCGCCCGGATCTCGTCCCGCACGCCGTCATGCTGCCAGCCGGGTCCGACATCGTCAGGGCTCCGGGACGGGGTTGGCGTCGACCGCGGCGCGGACGAACTCGCGTACCCGGGTGGTGGTGTTGCTGGCCAGCCAGACCGGACCACGACGGATCGGCGGCGCGTCGCGGATCGGCACGTACGCCAGGTCGGGGCGGGCGTGGTAGTGGCGGGTCTGCTCGCCCACCGGCAGCACCCCGCGTCCCATCGCGACCAGGGCGAGCATCTCGGAGAACGTGGTTCCGGCGGGGCCCTGCGGCACCGGCCGTCCCGACGGGGTCCGGTCCGGCGTGCGGTCCCGCTTGAACGCGGCCGAGGTCACCGCCGGGTACTGCACCACCGGGTGGTCGGCCAGTACCTCCAGCGACACCGACTCCTCGCCCGTCAGCGGATGGCCCGCGGCCACCGCGAGCACCCGGCGCTCGTGCAGCAGCGCCGGGCCGTTCGCCATGCCGTCGAAGGGGTACGAGGCGATCAGCACGTCGATCGAGCCGTCCCGCAGGCTCGACCGGGTGGTGGCGAGCGGGGCCTCGTGGACGTGCACCACGCAGTCCGGGTGGCGCTCGGTGAACAGGGCGACGGCCCGCAGCAGCACCGGGGCGGTCGACTCACCGACGTACGCCACCCGCAGCTCGCCGGCGAGCCCGCGCCCGGCGTCGACGGCGCGCTGGACGGCGTCCTCGATACCGGCCACCAGCGGGCGCAGCTCCTCGGCGAGGCGGGCGCCGATCGGAGTGAGCCGGACCACCCGGCTGGTCCGCTCGAACAGCGGCGCCCCGATCCGGCGTTCCAGCTTCCGCACCACGTGGCTGATCCGCCCGGTGGTCACCCGCAGCCGCTCGGCGGTCCGCCCGAAGTGCAGCTCCTCGGCGAGGGTCAGGAACGTCTCGATCTCGTACCGCTCCAGCACCGCCGCCCCACCGTTGAATCCTGGTCAACGATCGTAGCCCGATCGCGTCTTGGTCCGGACGGCGCCGCGGACGAGTGTTGACGGTGTTCCCACCGCACGCAGGAGGACCACATGGAACCCGTCACCACCTACCCGACCGGCCTCGACGCGCCCTTGCGCGAGACCGGCGAGAAGCTGCGTTCCGTCATCGAGGCCGCGCTGCCGGAGGCCGCCGGCGCGATGTGGCACGGCCACCCGGTCTGGGGGCTCGGCGACCGGCCCGGGAAGACGCCGATCTGCCTGGTCAAGGCGTACCCGGCGTACGTCACCTTCGGGCTGTGGCGGGGGCAGGACGTGGCGGACGCCTCCGGGCGGCTCGTCCCGGGCGCGCGCCGGATGGCCTCGGTCAAGCTGCGCACCGTCGCCGAGATCGACCCGGAGCTGTTCAGCGGCTGGCTGCGCGACGCGTACGCGCTGGAGACCCGGTGAGCGCCGTGCGGGTGACCGGCTTCGACCACCTGGTCCTCGCCGTCACCGACGTCGAACGGTCCCTCGCGTTCTACTGCGACACCCTCGGCCTCGCGCCGGTACGCGTCGACCGCTGGCGCGCCGGCGAGGTGCCCTTCCCCTCGGTACGCGTCAACGCCGACACCATCATCGACCTGGTCCGCGGCGAGCCGGACGGGTCGAACGTGGACCACTTCTGCCTGGTGGTCGAGCCGCTCGACTGGGCGGAGGTGGTCGAGTCCGGGGTGTTCACCGTGCTGACCGGGCCGGTGCCGCGCTTCGGGGCGCGGGGCACGGCCACCTCGATCTACGTCCGCGACCCGGACGGCAACACCGTCGAGCTGCGCTGGTACCCCGGGGCTTGACTTCGAGTCCGCTCGAACCCGGAAAGTGGCAACCGGCAGAACCACGTCACGGAACGGGGAGCGGATCATGAAGCGCACGTTGGGGCGGAGCGGGATCGAGGTCAGCGCGCTGGGCATGGGCTGCTGGGCGATCGGCGGCCCGTACGCCGGTGGCGCCAACCAGTACGGGTGGGGCCGGGTCGACGACGCCGAGTCGACCCGGGCCGTCCGCCGGGCCCTCGAACTCGGCGTCACCTTCTTCGACACGGCCAGCAGCTACGGCGCCGGGCACAGCGAGGTGGTGCTCGGCCGGGCGCTCGGCGCCGACCGGGACCGGGTGGTGATCGCCACGAAGTGGGGGTTCACCTTCGACGAGCGGACCCGGGAGGCGCTCGGCACGGACAGCAGCGTCGCGTACCTGCGTAGCTGCCTGGACGGCTCGCTGCGGCGGCTGGGGACCGACCACGTCGACCTCTACCAGCTCCACCTCGGCGACCTGCCGGTCGCGGAGGCGCTGGACCTCATCGGGCCGCTCGAGGACCTGGTCGCCGCCGGCAAGATCCGGGCGTACGGCTGGAGCACCGACGACCCGGAACGCGCCGCGGCCTTCGCCGCCGCCGGCCCGCACTGCGCGGCCGTGCAGCACGACATGTCGGTGCTGGCCGACCGGCCGGCGATGATCGAGCTGTGCGAGCGGGCCGGGCTGGCCAGCATCAACCGGGGACCGCTCGCCATGGGCCTGCTCAGCGGCAAGTACGCCGACGGCCGCACGGTCGCCCGGGACGACGTGCGGTCGCAGAGCTACGACTGGATGACCTACTTCCGCGACGGCGCCGGGGCGCCCGAGTGGCTGGCCCGGGTGGAGGCCCTGCGGGAGGTGTTCGCCACCGGCGGCCGTACGCCCACCCAGGGCGCGCTGGCCTGGCTCTGGGCCCGCAGCGCGGCCACCGTCCCGATCCCGGGGTTCCGCACCGTCGCCCAGGTCGAGCAGAACGCCGGCGCGCTCGCCCACGGCCCGCTGCGGCCCGACGAGTTCGCGGCCGTCGAGGATCTGCTCGCCGACCTCCGCGTTGCTACCGTCTCCTGATGCCCGAACTCGAACGGCTCGCCACCCGTCATGCTCCGGCGTTGCTCCGCTTCGAGCGGGTGAACCGGGCGTACTTCGCGCGGTTCGTGCCGGACCGGGGCGACGACTACTTCGACGAGTTCGCCGACCGGCTCGCGGACCTGCTGACGGAACAGGACACCGGCGCGTGCCACTTCCACGTGCTGGTCGACGACGACGGCACGGTGCTGGGCCGGTTCAACCTCGTCGACGTGGCGGACGGCAGCGCCGAGTTGGGCTACCGGGTGGCCGAGCGGGTTACCGGGCGCGGCCTGGCCCGCGAGGGCGTACGCCGGGTCTGCGCGCTGGCCCGTGACGAGTACGGGCTGCGCCGCCTGGTCGCGTCGGCCGCACTGGCGAACCCGGCCTCCCTGGCGGTGCTCCGGCGGACCGGGTTCGTGCCGGTCGAGGAGGTGCTGATCGGCGGGCAGCCCTGCCTGCGGCACGTCCTCGACCTCACCGCGGACTCCTGATCCCCGGGTGACCGATGAGAATCGCCGGCCGGGCAGGTCCATACCGGTGACCGATTCGGACGCCCGAAGGAGAACGCCCCCGATGACGACTTCCACCTACCGCACCGCCCTGCCGCCGATCGTCGACCGGGAGACGTGGCGGCGCGAACGTGACCACCTGCTGGCCCGGGAGAAGGCGCACACCCGCGAGGGCGACGCCATCGCGGCCGCCCGGCGCCGGCTGCCCATGACCCCGGTGCCGCCCGTGACCGTGCAGGGCCCCGGCGGGGAGACGCCGCTGCTGGACGTCTTCGAGGGCCGCCGGATGCTGATGGCGTACTTCCACATGTGGCACGACGGCAAGCCGTACGAGGACCAGTGCGAGGGGTGCACCTTCGCGACCTGTCACATGGAGAGGCTGGACTACCTGCACGCCCGGGACGTCACGTACGCCGTGCTCTGCCAGGGCTCCTACGCCGACAGCGCCCCGTTCGCGGAGTTCATGGGCTACCGCTTCCCCTGGTACTCGGCGCGGGACTCCGACCCGGCGCTGGTGGACGGCCGTGGCTTCGGTTTCATCGCCTGCTACCTGCGCGACGACGACGACCGGATCTACGAGACCTACTGGACCACCGGGCGCGGCGTCGAGGCGTTGACGACCAGCTACCACGCCCTCGACCTCATGGTCTACGGCCGGCAGGAGAACTGGGAGGACTCACCGGAGGGGTGGCCGAAGGTCAGCGGGCACCAGTGGCGTCTCGACGGCCGCCCGATCGCGCAGTGGAGCCGCCCCGGTGTCACGGCGGCGACCGGGGAGTCCTGCTGCGGGAAGTGATCGCGGCTTCGGCGCTACCGTGAACGTGGTGATCGAGGAGCTGACCCGGCGATACCTGTACGCGGTCGACCGGACGCTGCCCGGCTACGTGCGGGCGCTCTACGTCGTCGGGTCCGCCGCGCTCAGCGCCTGGCAGCCTGGCGCCAGTGACGTCGACACGGTGATCCTGACCTCGCGCGCACCGGCCCGCGACGACCTGGCCCGGCTCGCGCGGATCCACGCCGGGATGCCCCCGTCACCCCATTTCGACGGCGTCTACCTCGAACCCGCGCTGGCCCGGTCCTGGCCGGCGGACGGCCGGGCTGTCCCGTTCGTGGTCGACGGCGAGTTCCGGACCGACGCGCCCTGCGGCGAGCTGACCCCCGTCCTCTGGCTCACCCTGCAACGCCACGGCATCCCGGTGCGCGGCCCGGCCGTCGCCGATCTGGGGGTACGGGTCGACCCGGAGCAGCTTCGCCGATACAACCTCGACAACCTGCGGGACTACTGGCAGTCCAGTGTGGCGGCGTTCCCCACGGAGCTGGCCGGCGTGGCCCCGGCCACCGCCATGGACGGCGGGATCGTGAGCTGGTTCGTGCTGGGACCCGCCCGGTTGCACTACACGCTGGCCCACGGCGGCATCATTTCCAAGGCCGCGGCGGGCGAATATCTCGCGCGCCTGTTGCCCGAGTATGCCGGCCTCGCGCGACGGGCCGTCCGTTGGCGCGCCGGCGGCGCGGAGCGGTTCACGGCCGCCGACCTGCTCGACGCGGGCCAGAGTGTCAACGCGGTCGCCAACGACGCCTGGCGTCGCTTCGGCAACTGACCTGCTCCGCGGTCAATTCGCCATTCGACTATCAGACAAATTGGTGCCGATCCTGCCCGCCCCACATTGTGGGCTACGCGCACTTCCGGGTCGTCTGTCACGATCTTGGCCATGCGTCTTTCGATCGGCCTGCTCGTTGCATCCGTCGCGGCTGGTCTGCTCTCGGTTGGGGCGGCGCTGCTCGCCATGCCAGCGGCGTCGCTGCAGTTCGGCCTCGTCATGCTGCTCGCACTGCTGGGCCACGTCCTGATGGATCGAGGTGCGCGCCGCGTGCGGTGGGCCGTCGCCGCCGGCATCGGGCTACTTGCCGTGGTGGCGGCGATGAGACTGCTCTGGTACCAGGAACAGGTCGATGAAACAGGCTTGCTGGCATACGGCCAGGGGGTAGCGAAGACGTCGATGTTGGCGCGTTGGCGGGAGTTGATCGACCGGGAAAGGCTCGCCACGCTGGGCCTGACGCTTGGCGTTCTCTGTCTCGCGGCCGGTGTGCTGGCGTTACCGTCACGCGCCAGGCGGCGGGGCGTGGCGACCACCGTCCTCGCGCTGCTGTTACTGGCCTGGTTCGGGCTGAGCTTCGCGCAGGAGTTCGGCCGTTATCCGCTGCTCGACCTGCTCGGAACGGTATGGCCGGCGCTGCTCGCCGCCCTCGTGACCATGGGGGCACTCGCGCTGTCGGGGTGGCGGGCCGACCGGCGTTGGCTGCTCCCGGTGGGGTTGTTCCTGCTGTCACTCGTAGCGGCTGACGCATACTCGGATCTCGCCGCGCAATGGTCAGGCTGGTGGGTCATGGCCAAACCTGCCGACGGCGCCTTTCTGGAGCCAGGAGTGATGGTGAGCACGGCAACGGAGGGCTTCCCTCAGGTGCCGTGGGCCATCGAGGCGGCAATCCCGCTCGCCGGCGCGGGTCTCGTGGCCGTCGGCGCGTTGCGCAGCTCCCGCGAGGCTGACGCTTCACAGCGTTGAGGCCGGGCAAGGTTGATCTCTCGGAGAGCGGATGGCGGGCCAGCCCCGAAACCCGGCCCTCCTCATGGACACCGCTTGCGGACCAGTTCCCTTTCTTCCTGGGGCAGCGCCTCGGCGGCCAACAGTTGCGGCAACAGCTCCGGTTCGAGTGTCATCGCACGGAAGACGAGCTCGACGGTCACGTGGTGAGCGGGCCGGTACATGATCTCGACCGGGTCGTCGGCGCGGACCTGGCCCGGCTCGATCACACGCAGATACGCGCCCGGCACCGCGGCCTGCGTGAACCGCTTGATCCAGCCGTGCTGTTGCAGCCAGCCCTGGAACGTCGCACACGGGATCCGTGCGCATGACACCTCCAGGACGACATCCGACCCGATCCGCCAGCGTTCGCCGATCAACGCGCGATTGACGTCGAGGCCAACGGTCGTCAGGTTCTCCCCGAAGCCACCGTTGGTGATCGGCCTGTCCAACTCGGCTTCCCAGCGATCGAGATCCTCGCGGGCGTACGCGTAGACAGCCTGGTCGGGACCGCCGTGGTGCTTCACGTCATAGACACGGTCGCCCACGAGACCGACTTCGCCGGTGCCCTTGGGGCCGGGGGCGACGACAGCGACCGGGCCGGGAACAGGTCGCTTGTCAATTCCTGTCGCGCTGAGCTTCTTCCACGGATTGGGCCGAGGCTTACCCACATTGACGGAGAGAAGCTTCATGCCAGCGAAGGTAGGGCCGGTTGCCCGCCGAAGCGACTCATTTCCCGGCCACTGCCAGCGGGGCATCCACCCTCCTCGGCATGGCCCTGGCCGACGCCGGACGAGCCCGGGGTCGACCACCAGAAGCCCCATCACCATGCGCCCACGAGGCCACCGACGGACATCGCAAGGCCGAGGCCCCGGACGAAGTAGCGCCACGGCGCTAGCGATGCAACGACGTGCGCTCGCCCCGGCCCTTGCTGATAAGGAATCCCAGCTAGCAGTACAGCAATCGCCACCAAAGCCAGCGCCATCCACGACTCGTCCATGGTGACGATACGGAAGTACGCGATCACCAGGCCGGCACCGGCCCCCAGCCCGCCGAGCAAGGACGCCCACCCGCGCCCATCGGGCCATATGATGCGCAGCATTCGGCCAGCCGTACCCCTCCAGGCACGCCTTCAATCCCCGCCCAGGTCGGATGACACTTCGGTGTGAACGCGGCTGCAGGGCACCGACGGCTGTCTGCTGCCAGAAAACCTCAGTCCACGCACGTTGTTCGGGCTCCAGCCGCGTCCGGTGTTATCGCTTGCCGTCTCGTTCGCTGCGTCTCTGCTGCTCCCGCGCCTCCCGTCGCCCCGCACGCGTACGGCGACCAGGTCGCTACCCTTCGCCGGTGACGAATGGTGCCGGTGTCGCATTGGGTATCGAGGCCGCTCGGCGGTTAGCACAGCTGGACCTGGTGGACATCCAGCCAGGACTCACCGACGCCGAGTTCGTCAGCATCGAGCGACGGTTCGGCTTCGAGTTCGCCGACGACCACCGCGCCTTCCTCGCGGCCGGGCTGCCAGTCTGGACACCTGGCCACGATGACCACCCCGACAAGGCAAGTTGGGGCTGGCCGAACTGGCGCCAGCTCGACTCCACCACCCTGCAGGAGCAGGTTGACTGGCCGTTCACCACCGCGCTCGACGACATCCAGCACGGCGAGTGGCCACCCGGGTGGGGCAATCGCCCTCACGACCTCGTCCGGCGCATTGCCAAGGCGAAGCGCCTTCTCGCCGACGTTCCCCGGATGGTTCCCGTGTACGCCCATCGCTACCTGCCGGCTGGCCGGGGCTCCTTCGGGCATCCCGTGCTCTCCATCCACCGGCTGACCGACATCATCGTGTATGGCCACGACCTCGCCCACTACATCGATCAGGAGTTCCGAGAACCCAGGGTGACTGTGACCTTCTGGCGTGACTACGTGTGAGAGGTGAAGGCCGACGCCCGACTGCTTGACCCCCAGGCAACCGACACCGCTCCCCAACCTGGGCAGTCCTGGCCTTCTGGCTCCGGCGGGAGTTCCACTGACATCACGTATGGCGGGCGGCTATGACCCGAACTCCTTCCATTGCCCTTCGGAGACCACCTCGACGGAGCCGTCGACGACTTTGATGGCCGTCTGTTCGTCGATGGCGTAGGCCGGGACACCGATTTCGGCGGCCCACCGCTCTGCGTGGGCCAGGGTGTTTGTTGGGAAGGCGTCCAGGTGCGGGAAGATCGAGAAGTCGACGACTCCGAGGGTGCGGTCGTCCGGCGCGGACGGCCACTCGACGAAGTACGTTCCGATCCGGGGCGTCATCACCATGCTTCCGGCACTCACTCCCACCCAAACCGTGTCGGGCAGCGATGGCAGTAGATCGGCCAGCCCGGACTCCCGCATCCAGTGGCACAGGTACGTCGCGTCGCCGCCGTCGACCAGGAGCACGTCAGCCTCCCGGACCCAGGGGACCCATCGCTCCGCGCCGATGGTGGGCAGTGCGGTGAGCTCGAGGACACCGAGCGACGCCCAACCCAGGCCGGACGGGTACTGAAACACTGGCTCGGCGGCTACGAACCCCCGCACCGATTTCGGACCGCACATCGGGTGACCCCACTGTGCTGTCGGGACGCAGAGGGCGTGGCACTCGGCGATCGGCTTGCCGAGGAGCTGCACGAGCGCCGAGTGGATGCTTGGGTTCGTGACGCCGCCTGACGTGAGCAAGAGCTTCAAGACGCCCCCAAATTCGCGCGCGGAAGGTGGATATGCCTGAAGACCCGGGACCGTGCTGGAACTCATCGGAGGTCGGGCAACCTGAACAAAATCATCGGCTGGTCGTCGGCGGTCGACAAGCTTGGCGTGTCAGGTCTGCACTTCCATGATCTGCGGCACTCGGGTAACACGATCGCGGCGCGGACGGGCAAGAAGTCGGCGGCCGGTCCCTCAGACAAGGCGAACGGCAAGGGCAAGAAGGCCGGTAAGAAGCGTGGCTAGTGGCCCGTGGATGGCCCGTCGGGCGCTGGCGGCCCGTGGAACATCGAAGGCCCTGACCGGGACGAACCTCCTGGCCAGGGCCTTCGTGCTGGAGCGGGTGACGGGAATCGAACCCGCACTGTCAGCTTGGGAATCGGGTTGATCTGCACTGTGAGTAAGCCGTGCTGGCAGCTGAGCGAGCACGGAGCGTCCAGATCGCGGATGCCGAGGTGCCCTTGTAGGCCGGTGTTGACCGCTGCATCGGGCACGCATCGGGCACGCCGCGATAGGCAGGGCCCGCGCGGATACCAGAATGGCGAGGTGCTGAGCTACGTCCGCTGGTACTGGCCGGAAGAGGATCGTTGGAACTACGACGAACTCGACACCGATCGGTGGTCACTGCGCCACGTCGAGCTTCGCGGGTCTGACCAAGCGGTCATGGCGGCGGCGTCTCTTGCGGAGGTGCTGGCCGCACGCGACTCAGGGGGCGCGGGCGCTGTCGTGAGGTACGAGAGGCGGTATGGCGTCGTACCTGAAGCGCTGTTCCCGTCGCCTGACGCCGACGTCGAGCCTGTGCTGGAGACTCTGTCTGCCACCGAGTTCGAACAGCTGTGGAGGCGGGCTCGCCGCCAGTTGGACCAGGACGAGAGCAGGTGACCTGTTCGGTGTGAGCGAATGAGCGGCGGGCGGTGAACTGCCCCAGAGCCCCTGCCCACCTGCTGCGCCAATCCGCCGTCGTCCGAGTCCGTCCGTCGGCGTGCGTACCGATCGTCACTCAGCTGGTCACCCAAGCTGATCGACTCCGATTGCTATCAGACGCCATCGGTAGGCTGCGCGCCATGATCACACGACCCACGGAGAAGTGGGGCCGCGAGGTGCAGGACCAGAAGGGCCGCATCGCCGCAGGAACCCTCGCTGAAGATGACGCCTACGCCCTACACCTCTGGCCAGAGGCATTCATCGCCGCTGTCGATACTGTTCTTGACGCCTACGAAGCAGACGTACGCTCGTTCTCGTCACCGTCCGATGACGAGGTCTTCGCGTCGGTCGAGCGGGTCGTCATGGCTCTCAACGCGATCGATGAGGAACACGGCCGGATCGAGACGGGCGAGCGCGAGAAGCTGTGTGAGTACATCGATGATGTCCTGACAGATGCGGGCATTGACGTCGAAGGTCTTACCTCTCGACGCGACATGGAGCGGACCGAACTTACTGACGACTGGCGCGACTGGTGAGGCATTGACCCGGCCAGCGGAACCTCGCCATCCCGTCGCCGTCGACCCGCCCTTGTGGGAGCGGGCCGCCGTCGGGGCCGCCACGTCAAGACGGCCTTGACTCACGGACGGACGCTGGCGGCCCCGGCGGCGGTCTGCTCGGCTCGCCCCGGGTCTTCGGCGGTGGGATGGCGCTACCGCAACCACCCACGGACCGCGACCCGCGTACGGAGCCCCGGCCATCCTGGAGTCGTTGCGCCCCCGCCGGAGGCGCAGTAGCCGCAACCCCGCGACCGCCGGCAGCTCGCCGACGCGGCTGGCATGCGCTCCCCTACGCCGCGCGGGCTCGTGGCCGCGCGGCCCGGCCGGCTGCCGGCCCACCACACCACCGGTCAACGGCCTGTCGTCCTGCGGCGGCCCTTCGGGCTTCCCCGCGTTCCGCGCCAGCCGCTGGGCATCGGCGTGTCGGCCGCAGAGCGACAGCGACAGCGGCCGGCGCGCCCAGGCGGCGGCGCGTGCGGCCCGTCAAGGGCCGCCTTGACCCGGGCGGCGATGATCTACCAGCACACCGCCCGCGAGCGCGACGAGCACATCGCCGATGCGCTCAGCTCACAGATCAAGCAGAGCAGGGGATCGGGCACGTAGCGGGCACGGCCAGCGCAAGAAGCGGTAGCAACGATCGAGGCCCCAGCCAGGAAACCTGTCCTGAGCTGGGGCCTCGCGCTGGAGCGGGTGACGGGAATCGAACCCGCACTGTCAGCTTGGGAAGCTGATGTTCTGCCATTGAACTACACCCGCAGGCGGCACCACTGTACCTGAGGGCACCGCCTTCCTGCACCCAGGTACCCCCGCAGCCCGATCACGCGTCGCAACCAGACCGAAACGATCTTGTCACGGTGGAGCGCCGATCAGCAGCGGAAAGTTTCACCACGGCAACATATGGTCGTTCTCAAATCCTTCGATCGGATGTAACGTCTCCCACACGTTTCCGACCCGGCGTGACATACCCCCTGTCATGCCGTTCGAAAGAGGTGGGCCCATGGGACTGCGTCCCAACCTGCTGACCCGGCGTACCGCCGGCGTCGCGTCGACGACCCTCGCGCTGCTGCTCAGCACCGCCGCTGTGGGCGTCGTCCCCGCTGCTTCGGCCTTCTCGGCAGCCCCCGACGCGTCCTGCGTCGGACCCGCCGACGTCCACTCGGACGCCCGGGTCAAGAAGGGCGGCACGGCCAAGCTGGACCCGAACGAGCTGACCGCCAAGCAGGTCCGCGAGCGCGACGCCGACCTGGCCGCGGCGCTGCGTGAGCGAGCCAACTTCCGCGCCGGCGCCGGGGCCACCCCGCTGGCCACGGTGACCATCCCCGTCGTCGTCCACGTCATCCAGCGGGACAGCACCCGGGCCGGCGGCAACATCCCGGACTCGATGGTGACCCAGCAGATCGATGTGCTGAACAAGGCGTACAGCGGTGCCACCGACGGCGCCGCGACCGCCTTCAGCTTCCAGCTCACCAAGGTGCACCACGTCACCAACGCCGCCTGGTACCCGATCGTGCAGGGTTCCTCGGCCGAGCGCTCGATGAAGACCTCGCTGCGCGAGGGCGGCAAGAACACCCTCAACGTCTACCTGGGTGAGCTGAGCGACGACCTGCTCGGCTGGGCCACCTTCCCGCAGCGCAAGCTGAACAGCATGGACGGCGTGGTCGTGCTGAGCGAGTCGCTGCCGGGTGGCACCGCCACCAACTACAACCAGGGCGACACCGGCACCCACGAGATCGGCCACTGGCTGAACCTCTACCACACCTTCCAGGGTGGCTGCTCCGGCTCGGGCGACAGCGTCTCCGACACCCCGGCCGAGGCCTCGCCGGCCTTCCAGTGCCCGACCGGTCGCGACACCTGCACCACCGCCGGCCTGGACCCGATCACCAACTTCATGGACTACACCTACGACTCGTGCATGTACCAGTTCACCCCTGGTCAGGCGAGCCGCATGCTGACCGCGTGGAACGCCTACCGCGCGGCCTGACCGACCCGCACGACAAGCCGGTGCCGGTCCCGTCCTCGGACGGGGCCGGCACCGGCCTTTTCGGCTCAGGCCGCCGGGCGGCGGGTGTCGAAGCCGTGCCGGCCGCGCCGGCCTTCCGGGGTGAGCGGGTCGCGCCGGGCCGGTGCGCCCGCCCCCGGGTCGAGCCAGACCCGCACCTCGGGCCGGCCGCCGCCGGGGCGCGCCACCTGGTCGCGCCGGGTCAGCATCGCCACGTCGACGGTGAACTCGAACAACCGCCAGTCGCCCTGCGGCGCGGCCCGGCCGATCCGGGCCACCCGGGCCACCGTCGCGGGGTCGGTCACCGGGCGGGCCCGGCCGGCCACGTAGGCCTCGTCGTCGCTCTCCTCCGGCGGAAAGGAGTGCAGCGCGAAGCGGCCGTCGCGTTCGAGGTCGCGGCGCTTGGGCGAGTCGATGACGAAGCACCAGAGCCCGTCGTCGGTGATGACCGGGGAGACCGGGTGCACCCGCGGGCCGCCGTCGGCGCGGACCGTGGCGAGGTAGCCGAAACCCGGCCCGTACTGCTGCAACAGGAGGCGGATCTCGTCGGCGAGTCGGGGCTCGTCGGCGGCGAATTCGGACCAGGAAGCCATGCGGACATTCTATCGAACAGGTGTACGAAGATGTAGTCCGACACGCAGGTCACCCGTACCGGTCGCTATGGTGTTCCGATGCTGCTCTCCGACCGCGACCTGGTCTCCGAGATCAAGGCGGGCACGCTCGCGCTGGAGCCCTTCGAGCCCACGCTGGTGCAGCCGTCGAGCATCGACGTACGTCTGGACCGGCTGTTCCGGGTCTTCAACAACCATCTCTACACGCACATCGACCCGTCCGTGCAGCAGGACGACCTCACCTCGATGGTCGAGGTGCCCGAGGGCCAGCCGTTCGTGCTGCACCCGGGCGAGTTCGTGCTCGCCTCCACGCTGGAGGTGATCTCGCTGGGCGACCAGCTCGCCGGGCGCCTGGAGGGCAAGTCCAGCCTGGGCCGGCTCGGCCTGCTCACCCACTCCACGGCCGGCTTCATCGACCCGGGCTTCTCCGGTCACGTCACGCTGGAGCTGTCCAACGTGGCGAACCTGCCGATCACGCTCTGGCCGGGCATGAAGATCGGCCAGCTCTGCATCTTCCGGCTCTCCTCGCCGGCTGAGCACCCGTACGGCTCGGCGATCTACGGGTCGCGCTACCAGGGGCAGCGCGGGCCGACGCCGAGCCGGTCCTGGCAGAGCTGGCGCACCTGGCCGACCCGCTGACCGACCGGTAGGCCGGAACGGCGCAGGGGCCCCCGCGACACGGGAGCCCCTGCGGACCGGTCAGCCCGGGCGGCCGTAGCTGTTGATCTGGCCGTCGTCGACGCGCTTCATCGTGATCGGCTTGCCGGACTGGGAGGCGTGCACCACCCAGCCGTCACCGACGTACATGGCGACGTGGTGCAGGTCGCTGTAGTAGAAGACGAGGTCGCCGGCGCGCAGCTCGCTCCGGCTCACCCGCCTGGTCACGTCGTGCTGCTGGCGGGCGTTGTGCGGCAGCGAGACGCCGGCCTTGGCCCACGCCGCCATGGTGAGGCCGGAGCAGTCGAAGTGGTCCGGGCCGGCGGCGCCCCACACGTAGATCTTGCCGATCTGGGCGCAGGCGAACTTGACCGCGACGCCGGCCGGGCCACCGGGGTAGCCGGCGGGGCAGGGGGCCGGGCGCAGCGGGCCGCCGCCGCCGTTGCCGTAGACCTTGAGCCGGAGCTTCTGGAGCTTGACGATCTCGGCGTCGATCTGCTTCTTCTTCGCCGCGAGCTGCGCCTCGGTACGCGCCAGCTCGCTGATCATCTCGTCCAGCGGCTGCTTCTTGGCGGCCAGTTCGTCGCGCAGCTCGGCGACGGCCCGCACCTGCTCCTGCTGGCGGTTCGCGAAGCGGTCGAGCAGTGCGAGGCCGTCCACCAGCTCGCTCGGCGACCGGCTGCCCAGCAGCGCGTTCACGGTGGAGAGGTTGTTGTCGCCCTTGTACGCGTCGGCGGCGAGGCCGCCCACCTGGCCGAGGGCGGCGTCCACCCGGGCCTGGAGCGGGGCGATCTGCTTGGCGAGCGCGGCGGCCTGCTTGCGCTTGGCGGCGAGCTGCTCGCGGGTGGCGTTGACCTGTTCGATGATCGGTTCGAGCTTGTTCCAGTCCTGGTCGATCTGGCGCTCGATCTCGGTGACCGACGGTTCGGCGTGGGCCGCCGTGGCGCCACCGGTCAGGACGACGGCGGTGCCGACCAGCGCGGCGAGGACGGTGGTGATGCGGGACCAGCGGGAACGCGGCACAGCCGCCGACCGGTCGGGCGACCGGAACGACGGTGGCCGCGGGGCATGGTGTGCCACCGGGCTTCGGTACTCCTTCTTCCTGCCCGCCTACCGGGTTAGCTGACGGGTTCGGGCGGGAAGGGAGCCGCCCTACCGCAGTGGCTGCGGATTCACCCCAGGTACCTGGGTCCCCGGCTCGCCCGGAGGCGACTCGGCGGTGTCGGACCGTCACCACCCGGGTTGGACGGTGAGACTGGCGGCCGACGATTGACCAGAGTAGAGATGGCCGTTATCGATCCGCAACCCGAGACGCCGTGACACTCCGTACGACCTCACCAGGGGAATGAAGGTTTTCTTCACGTCAGATTACTTGCTGGAAAGGTATTGACCCGGAGGGTGCGCGGGGCGAGGGTGAGGACGCAGTGACCCCCATCCCTGTCTGGAGGTTCGATGCACCTCTCACCCCCGCCGTCGGGCAGACGGATGCTGCTGGCAGCCGCCGTCGCGGCGGCAACCGCGCTCGTGGCGACCGGACCGGTGGCCGCGGAACCGAGCACCACCCAACCCGCCACCGACCGCCAGGAGCAGTACGCCGCCGCCGCGGCGGAGTACGGCGTGCCGCAGAGCGTCCTGCTCGGCGTCTCGTACCTGGAGTCGCGTTGGGACACCCACCCGGGTCAGCCGAGCACCAGCGGCGGCTACGGCCCGATGCACCTCACCGACGCCCAACACATCCTCGCGACCCCGGCCAGCGGCCACGTCGACGAGGGCGAGGACCCGCGGGGCGACGACTCTCGCCCGCTCACCCTCGACCCGGCCATCGCGGCCGCGCCAGCGGAGGACGTGCTGCCGCAGGCGTCCCTCCAGACGCTCGACGCCGCCGCAGCGCTCACCGGCCTCGCCGAGGAGACGCTGCGCACCGACCCGGCCGCCAACATCCGGGGCGGGGCGGCGCTGCTCGCGTCGTACCAGAAGGAGCTGGGTGCGCCGGTCGGCACCGGCACCGACCCGGCGGCCTGGTACGGCGCGGTGGCCCGCTACTCCGGCGCGGACACCGAGGACGCGGCGGCGGCCTTCGCCGACGAGGTCTACGACCAGCTCGGCCTCGGCGCGGCCCGGACCACCGACGACGGCCAGCGGGTGACCCTGGCCGCCGCCGCGGTGACGCCGGACCAGTCGGGGCTGCACAAGCTGGGGCTGCGCCGGGCCGAGCGGCCGGACGGCCTGGAGTGCCCGGTGCGGCTCGCCTGCGAGTGGATCCCCGCGCCGTACGAGGAGTACTACATCCCCAAGACGGGCACCTGGGACTACGGCAACCACGACCTCGGCAACCGGCCGGCCCAGCAGAAGATCGAGTACATCGTCATCCACGACACGGAGGGCTACTTCGGCCCGAGCGTCAACCTGGTCAAGGACAAGACCTACCTGGGCTGGCACTACACGCTGCGCTCGGTGGACGGCTACGTCGCCCAGCACATCAAGGCCAAGGACGTCGGCTGGCACGCCGGCAACTGGTACGTCAACGCCAAGTCCATCGGCCTCGAACACGAGGGCTTCGCCGGACACGGCACCTGGTACACCGAGGCGATGTACCGGGCGTCGGCGAAGCTGGTCCGGCACCTGGCGCTGAAGTTCCAGATCCCGCTGGACCGGCAGCACATCATCGGCCACGACAACGTGCCCGGCACGGTCGCGGGCAACGTGGCCGGGATGCACTGGGACCCGGGCCCGTACTGGGACTGGTCGCACTACTTCGACCTCATGAAGGCGCCGTTCCACTCGACCGGGACCGCCCACACCGGCCTGGTCACCATCGACCCGGACTTCGCCACCAACCAGCCCGCCTTCGTCGGTTGCAACCAGCAGCCGCCGGGCGTCCCGAAGCCCACCCCGCCGGCCGCGCCGTGCCCGCTGCGCGGCTCCTCGGCGGTCATCCTGCGGACCGCGCCGAGCGCGACCGCCCCGCTGGTCAACGACCTCGGCCTGCGGCCCAACGGCACGCCGGACACCATGTACATCTCCGACCACGGCGCCCGCGCCTCGGCCGGCCAGACGTACGCGCTCGCCGACGTGCAGGGTGACTGGACGGCGATCTGGTACCTCGGTCAGAAGGCCTGGTTCTTCAACCCGGCCTCGGCGCCCACGGCCAAGTGGTCGGCGGGCTTCGTGGTGACGCCCAAGCCCGGCAAGACCACCATCCCGGTGTACGGACGGGCCTACCCGGAGAAGGAGGCCTACCCGGCCACCATCCCCTTCCAGGGTGTCTCCCCGCTCCAGTACACCTTCGTGGCCGGCCAGCGGTACGCGCTCGGCGGTGTCCTGCCCAGCGAGTACTACCGGGCGGTCTCGTTCGACGGCTCCGCCCCGGATGACCGCACCGTGGTCCGCGGCGAGACCCGGTACGTGCAGATCCAGTTCGGCCACCGGATCATGTTCGCGAACCTCGACGACGTGCTGATCCTGCCGTCGGCGATCGGCTCGACCAGCTGACGGTCCCGACGACGAAGGCCCCCGGTCCGCGTGGACCGGGGGCCTTCGTGCTGCTCGGGGTGGGTCAGTACGGCCTGCGGTAGCCGGCGACCGGCATGTAGGCCACCTTGGCGACCTGGACCGGTTTGCCGGTCCGGGGCGCGTGCACCATCAACCCGTTGCCGAGATAGAGCCCGACATGGTGCAGGTCGCTGTAGAAGAAGACCAGGTCACCCGGCCTGGCGTCGCTCGACGCGATCTTCCGGCCCTCGTTCCACTGCGCGCCCGTGAAGTGGGTGAGCGAGATGCCCGCCGCCTTGTAGGCGTACTGGGTGAGGCCGGAGCAGTCGAACGAGTTCGGGCCGGTGGCGCCCCAGACGTACGGGTCACCGACCTGGAGGCAGGCGGTCTTGATCGCGGTGCGCGCCGCGCTGCTCACCACTCCGTCGATGGCCGGGCAGCCCTCCGGGCGGATCGAGGTCACCGGCAGCATGGCGGTCAGCCGCTTGATCTCGGAGTCGATCTGCTTCTTCTTCGCCGCGAGCTCGTTGCTCTGCTTGATCTCGGTGGCGATCAGCGCGTCCAGCTTCTGCTTCTGCTTGTTGTACTTGTCCCGCACGGCGAGCACGCCGGCGATCTGCCGGCGCTGGTCGTCGGCGAGCCGGTCGAGGATGACCAGCTGCTCGGCGAGCGTGCCGGGCTTGGTGTTGACCAGCAGCGCGCCGAGATCCTGGGACGGGCCCTGGATGTAGTAGCGGGCGGCGATGTCGCCGACCTTGTTCATGGCCAGCGCCGACTCCAGTTCGAGCGGCACCATCTTCTTCTCGAGGTCGGCCGACTTCTTCTTGTTGACCTTGAGCTGGGCGCGCACCTTGTTGTACTGCTCGATGGTGGGCTCCAGCTGCTCCCACTGCTTGTCGATCTGGGCGTCGATCTCGTCCACCGACGGCGCCGCGTGCGCCGGGGCCGCCAGCAGCCCGGCGCCGACCGCGACGGCGGCGACCACGGTGAGGAGACGGCGTACCACCCGGTTGAACCCGGCCGGTCGGCCGGGGGGCTGGCTCGGGGCGTGACGTTCAGGGGGCATGGTTGCCACCGGCACGGACTCCTTTGCAACCGACCGCCGGGCGCCTCGCGAGAGGGAAGGTCGAGGCAGACGACCCACAGCGGTCGGTGCCCCACATTAGGGAAGGCACGGGGGTGGAATCAAGGCGACCAACGGTTCAATCACGTGTGCGCAACCACTTGTGTACCAAGGGTATTCATTTACTTGCCAACGATAGCCGTCAATACGTCGTCGAGAGTCACCACACCGAGCGGTCGACGGCCGTCACTCACCAGCACCATGTGCCGGCGCTCGCGCCGCATGGAGAGCAGCAGATCGGCCAGCGTACGGTCGGGCGGCACCACGGCCAGCGGCCGGTAGACCTCGGCGGGCACCGGCGCCCGGCGGCCGGCGCCCGCGTAGCCGAGCACGTCCTTCACGTGCACGAAGCCGAGCACCCGGCGGGTGGACCGCTGCACCACCGGGAAGCGGGACCGGCCGGTACGGGTGGCCAGCACCTCCAGCGACGCCGGTGAGACGTCCTCGGCCACCGTCGTCACCGTCGACCAGGGTTGCAGGGCGTCGGCCGCGGTCCGGCTGTGCAGGGCCAGCGCGCCGGTGATCCGGGCGTGCTCCTCGGCGTCCAGCAACCCCTCGGTACGCGCCTGCGAGACCAGGCCGGCCAACTCCTCCGCCGTGAACACGGTCTTCACGGCGTCGGTCGCCTCGACCCGCCACAGCCGCAGCACCTGCCGGGCCGACCACTTCATGGCCAGCAGCAGCGGCTTGGTGGCCAGGCAGAAGGCCAGCATGGCCGGGCCGAGCCAGAGCGCCGACGGCTCCGGGCCGGCCAGGGTGATGTTCTTCGGCACCATCTCGCCGACCACGGTGTGCAGGAAGACCACCACGCCGAGGGCGATCACGAAGGCCACCGGGTGCACCACCGACGCGGGCAGGCCGAGCGCCTCGAACGGGGCCTCCAGCAGGTGGGCCAGCGCCGGCTCGGCGATCGCGCCGAGGCCGAGCGAGCAGACCGTGATGCCGAGCTGCGCCCCGGCGATCATCAACGGGATCTGGTTCATCGCCGACAGCGCCCAGCGAGCCCGCTTCGACGTCGCCGCCAGCGGCTCCAGCACGGTCCGGCGGGAGGCGATCAGGGCGAACTCACTGCCCACGAAGAAGGCGTTGCCGAGCAGCAGCACAAGGGCGATCAGCAGCTCACTCACCGTCGTCGGGCTCCTCCGGGCGGACCACCCGGACCTGCTCGATCCGGTGCCGGTCGACCTCCACGACGGTGAACTCGTACCCGCTGTCCTCGACGGTCTCGCCGGGCACGGGGATGTGCCCGAGCCGGGCCATCAGGAAGCCGGCGAGGGTCTCGTACGGCCCCTCGGGCAGGCGGAAACCGGTCTGCTCGACCAGCTCGTCCTCGCGGAGCACGCCGTCCACCAGCACGGTCCGCTCACCGCCCGGCACCGTCAGCTCGACCGGGCCGAGGTCGTCCACCGCGGCCGGGTCGAACTCGTCGGCGATCTCCCCGACCAGCTCCTCGACGAGGTCCTCCACGGTCACCACACCGTCCGTGCCGCCGTACTCGTCGACCACGATGGCCAGATCGGCGCCGGCGTCCTTGAGCGCGGCCAGCACGCCGTCGAGGTCGAGGCTCTCCGGGACGTACACCGGTTCCCGGGCGACCGCGGCGACCGTCGTGGCGGCCCGGCGGGCCAGCGGCACGCCGAGCGCGTCCGGCACCCCGGCCACCCCGGTGACCAGGTCCAGCGTCTCCTCGTAGACCGGGAACCGGGTCCGGCCGGTCTGCCGGGACAGGTCCAGCAGCTCGGCGACCGTCGCGGTGGCGCGCAGCGCGATCACGTCGACCCGGGGGGTCATGGCCTCGGCGGCCCGCTTGTCGCCGAACCGGATGGTGCGGCGCAGCAGCATGGCGGTGTCCGGCGGCAGCGCCCCGGCCCGGGCCGAGATGGCCGCCAGCAACCCCAGCTCCTCCGGGGACCGGGCGCTGGCCAGCTCCTCCTGCGGCTCCACGCCGAGCCGCCGGACCAGCCGGTTCGCCGAGTCGTTGAGCAGCCGGATCAGCCACCCGAAGGTGCGGGAGAAGGTCCGCATCGGCCCGGCGGTGCCGAGCGCGGTGGGCATCGGCCGGGCCAGCGCCAGGTTCTTCGGCACCAGCTCGCCGAAGAGCATCGAGATGAGGGTGGCCAGCGCCAGGGCGAGCAGCCCGCTGAACCGTTCGGCCCCGCCGACCGGGCGCAGCAGCGGGGCGAAGAGCCGGGCCAGCGCCGGCTCGGCCAGGTAGCCGGTGAGCAGCGCGGTGATGGTGATGCCGAGCTGGGCGCCGGAGAGCTGGAAGGAGAGTTCGCGCAGCGCCCGGCGTACCGCGACGGCGCCACTGTCCCCCTCGCCGGCCCGCCGGTCGATCTCCGCGCGGTCGACGGTGACCAGGGCGAACTCGGCCGCGACGAAGAACGCGTTGCCGGCGGTCAGCAGCACGAAGCCGACCAGGGGCAACAGCGTGGTAACCAGCAGGCCGTCGATGAGCGCGATTGTTCCACGGGCCGGCACCCGACACGAACCGGCGACCGGGGCGGTGGCCCCGCACACGTAGCGTGGATCGCATGAACGACCTGCTCCTCACCGACGAACTGGTCCTGCTCGCCCACGACGACGGCGGTGCCAACCGGCTCGGCCGGCCGCACCTGGACTATGGCCTCGCCGGGGCGGTCCTGCTGGAGCTGGCCCTGGCCGGCCGGGTCGAGGTGACCGACGGCCGGCTGGCGGTGACCGATCCCACCCCGACCGGCGTGCCGCTGCTGGACCGGGCGCTCGCCACCGTCGCCGGGGACCGGCCGCGCAAGCCGAAGGACTGGATCAGCAGGCTGGGCAAGGGCCTGCCGGACCGGGTGCTCGACGGGCTGGTCGAGGCCGGGGTGCTGCGCCGCGAGTCGGACCGGGTGCTGTGGGTGTTCCCGCGTACCCGCTATCCCTCGCCGACCGGCGCGGAGCCGGCGGTGGAGACGGCGGCCCGGGAGCGGATGGTCGCCGCGCTGGCCGGCGACGGCCCGGTGGACGCCCGGACGGCCGCGCTGCTCACCCTGACCCGGGCGGTCGGCCTGGACCGGAAGCTCTTCCGTGCGCTGCCGAAGGACCGGGTCAAGGCTCGCCTGGCCGAGATCGCCGCGGGCGACTGGGCCTCCGCGGCCACCAGGAAGGCGATCGAGGAGACGCAGGCCGCCGTGCTGGTCGCCACGACCGCCGCCACGGCCGCTATCGCGACCACCACGGTCTCCTGACCGACGACGGCGGCG
>NZ_BMRA01000001.1:979904-997532 GCF_014648395.1 Micromonospora fulviviridis
CCCGCCGTCGTGGTCCAACTCTTTCCGGGGGTACGCCTCAGCCGGCGACCGGCTCGGTCTCCTTCTCGCCCGCCGGGGCGTCCGGCTTGACCGAGCGGAGCAGCACGCTGGCCACGTCGACGACCTCGACCTGCTCGCCGGCGCCCTTGCCGTTGACCCCGTCGTTGAGCATCGTCGAGCAGAACGGGCAGCCGACCGCGATGGTCTTCGCTCCGGTGGCCATGGCCTCCTCGACCCGGTCCACGTTGATCCGCTTGCCGATCTTCTCCTCCATCCACATCCGGGCGCCGCCGGCGCCGCAGCAGAAGGAGCGCTCGCTGTTGCGCGGCATCTCGGTCAGCTCGCCCTGGATCGAGTCGCCGAGCACCTCGCGCGGGGCGGCGAATACGCGGTTGTGCCGGCCCAGGTAGCAGGGGTCGTGGTAGGTGACGCCGCCGTCGACCGGCTGCACCGGGGTGAGCTTGCCGGCGGCCACCAGGTGGGCCAGCAGCTGGGTGTGGTGGACCACCTCGAACTCGCCGCCGAGCTGGCCGTACTCGTTGCCCAGGGTGTTGAAGCAGTGCGGGCAGGTGGCGACGATCTTCCGCTTGCTCTTCTGCCGGCCCTCGAACGCCTCGTTCAGCGTCTCGACGTTCTGCTGAGCGAGCATCTGGAAGACGAACTCGTTGCCGATGCGGCGGGCCGGGTCGCCGGAGCAGGTCTCGCCCTCACCGAGGATGGCGAAGGAGACGCCGGCCTCGTTGAGCAGCGTCGCCACCGCGCGGGTGGTCTTCTTGGCCCGGTCCTCGAACGCGCCGGCGCAGCCGACCCAGAACAGGTACTCGAAGTCGTCGACCTCGCCGACCCGCGGCACCTCGAAGCCGAGGCCCTTGGTCCAGTCCTCGCGGGTGTTCTGCGGGGCGCCCCACGGGTTGCCCTTGTTCTCCAGGTTGCGGAGCATGACGCCGGCCTCGGACGGGAAGCTCGACTCGATCAGCACCTGGTAGCGCCGCATGTCGACGATGTGGTCGACGTGCTCGATGTCCACCGGGCACTGCTCGACGCAGGCGCCGCAGGTGGTGCAGGACCAGAGCACGTCCGGGTCGATGACCCCGCCCTCCTCGGCGGTGCCGATCAGCGGCTTCTCGGCCTCGGCCAGGGCGAGCACGTCGACGTGGGCGAGCTGGGCGGCGGTGGCCTTCTCCTCGCCGGTCAGGTCCTTGCCCCCGCCGGCCAGCAGGTACGGCGCCTTGGCGTACGCGTGGTCGCGCAGGCTCAGCACGAGCAGCTTCGGCGACAACGGCTTGCCGGTGTTCCAGGCCGGGCACTGCGACTGGCAGCGGCCGCACTCGGTGCAGGTGCTGAAGTCCAGCAGGCCCTTCCAGGTGAACTGCTCGACCTGGGCGACACCGAACTGGTCCTTCTCCGGGTCGGCCTCCTCGAAGTCGAGCGGCTTGCCGTCGCTCATCATCGGCCGGAGCGCGCCCAGGCCGGAGCCAGCGGCCTTCTCGGGCTCGCGCTTGAAGAAGATGTTGGGGAACGCCAGGAACCGGTGCCAGGCGACACCCATGGTGACGTTCAGCGAGATCACGATGAGCCAGGTCATCGAGATGGCGATCTTGATGACGGCGGCGACGCTGACGCCGGCCGTCCAGGCCGGGAGCGCGGCGCCGACCGCGTGGCTGAGCGGGGTGGCCCAGACCGGGTACTCGAAGTGGTCGGTGGCGACCTTGAAGCCGCGGATGACGAAGCCGAAGATCAGGACCAGCAGCACCACCCACTCGACGAAGTAGCCCTGCCACATCGTCGAGCCGGTGAACCGGGAGCGGCCGCCCGGCCGGGTGGGCCGGTTGGCCAGCCGGATCCCCATCAGCACCAGGATGCCGGCCAGGCCCAGGATCCCGATCCACTCGGTGGCCAGCCCGAAGATCGTCCAGTGCCCGATGATCGGCAGCCCGCCGCCGGGCGTGACCACCTCGAAGTACGCCTCGAGCACCAGCAGCGACAGCACGATGAACCCGACCATCACGAACCAGTGCGCCGCGCCCACCACGCTCCACTTGAGCATGCGGGTGTGGCCGGCGGTCTCCACCAGCATCTTCTTCGTGCGGGCGCCCTTGTCGCCGAACCGCTCCGGCGCGGGTTGCCCCAGCCGGATGACGGCCGTCATCTTCATGACCGCGCGCACCGCAAGCCACACCGCCACGGCGGTGATGGCGGCCGCGAGGATCGTGGTGACGATCTGGACGCTGCCCATCGAGTTGGCCTCCCGGTCTGCTGCTTGTCAGTGCAGCCTACGCGCAAGGTTACCCAGCAGTAACGTGAGTCATCTCGCATCCGGCCACGCCGCCCTGCCGACACCTTAGGTGCAGCGGGCGCCGGGCGCCGGTCAGGGGCGTCCCGGCGTGACGTACGCCCGTGTCGCGGCGGCGGGACCGGTCAGCGCGAGGCGACCCCGGTCAGCGCCAGCGGGAGAGCAGGATCAACGAGGAGACCATCGCGCCGAAGCCCACGGCGAGGTTCCAGTAACCCCACGACGCGACGGGGTACGCCTGCTCCGAGAGGTAGTAGACGACCAGCCAGCCGATGCCCACCACGATGAGCGCGACCGCGGTGATCGGCAGCCAGACCGGGCTAGGCTTGCGCGTCGCCGCCGTCGCCGTCGGACGCACGTCCGTCGGCGGGGTGTACACCTTCTTCTTGCGGACCTGAGACTTGGGCACGACGCTCTCCAGAGGGGGGTACGACCTCGTCCGGCCTGACAACCGGGCGCGGGGGCGACGGTCCATGGCCAATAATGTTCGACAGCTAGCGTAGTCCCGACGGACCGTCCAGGCCACGAATGGGGTCAGGCCGGTGCATGGAGTTACCGAAAAGGGCGGGACTTTTCGGGTCGAGCAGACCGGTCCGCGCCGTCGCGGGCCGGAACGAGACGACGGGAAAGGGAACGCCCGGTGGAGTACACATCCGGCGCCGCCTCCTGGCAGAAGGTCCTCCGGCGCGCGGTGGTCGGCCTGCTGCCCCGCCGGCCGCGGCAGCGCCGCCCGGGCTGGTCGATCGGCGTGCCCCTGATCGCCGCCGCCGCCGGGCTCCTGTTCACCACGACCGCGACCACGGCCGGCGGCACCTCATTGCGCGAGGACCGGCGTCCCCAGCTCACCCAGTTGATCGAGGACCGGCGCGAGCAGGTGGCGGCCAGCGAGGCGAAGGCGGCCCGGCTGCGCGCCGAGGTCGAGGAGCAGACCGGCGAGCTGGCCGGCGCCGACGGCCCGATCAAGGCGCAGCGGGACCGGGCCGCCGCCACGCGGCAGGCCGCCGGTTTCACCGCGCTCACCGGCAGCGGCATCACCATCGAACTCAACGACGCGCCCCGGCGGGCCGACCAGACCCTGCCCAAAGGTGCCAGCAACGACGACCTGGTCGTCCACCAGGGTGACGTCCAGGCGGTCGTGAACGCGCTCTGGGCGGGCGGCGCCGAGGCCATGTCAATCATGAATGTCCGCGTCCTCAGCACCAGCGCGGTACGCTGCGTCGGAAACACCCTGCTGCTGCACGGTCGGGTGTACTCCCCTCCTTTCAAGATCGTGGCAATCGGCGACCCCGCCGCGTTCCAGCGGGAACTCGCCGCGTCTGAGGGAGTCCGGTTGTTCAGGGAAGCCGTCGACCACTACCAGCTCGGCTACTCCGAGAACATCTCCACGGTCACCGTGCCGGCGTTCGAGGACTCGACCGCACTGCAGTCGGCGAAGGTGCCCCGGTGACGCCGGAGGACCCCCGGGAGCGGGACGGGCGCCACCGCGACCCGAGCGAGGACCCCACAGCGTTCCTCCCGAAGGTCGACCGACCGGCGCCCGCGCCGCCGCGCCCCCCGCTCGACCTGCCCTGGCCGGACCGGCCCGCGCCCCCATCGACCGCCGACCACCGGTCCGCGCCCGCACCCACCACCGAGCACCGGCCCGCGCCGCCACCGACCAGCGACCACCGGCCGGCGGGCCAGCGCCCGCCGGCGGAGCCGCCGCCGGCCTGGCCCGGCGACCGGAGCCGCCCGCCGGCCCCGGCCCGGTCCGAGGGGCGTCCGCCTGCCGCGCCGCACGGGCCCACCGACGGCCCTGGCGGCCGGGTGGACCGGCACCAACGCGGTCCGGGAGCGGGCGCGCCCGCTGCCGCCCCTGACGGTCGGGCGGACGGGTACCAGCGCGGTGGCGGCCTCGACGGGCCCGCCGGAACACCCGCCGAGCCCGGGCGCCGGCTCGACGCGCCGACCGCCGAGACACGGCCGTCCAGCCCTGCCGACGCGCCGACCGCGTTCATCCCCCCGCTCGGCGACCGGCGGGATCGCCGCCCCGCCGGTGGGCCGCTGCGTCCCGGCGCGCCGGGCGCCGACGTGCCCCCCTCGGCCGGCCGGGCCGGCCCGGCCGACCGCGGCCCGGCACGTCCGGCGGCGACCGGCCCGACGCGTCCGCCGGCGACCGGCCCGGTGGACCCGGGGGCGACCGCGGTGATCCCGGCCGTCAGTCGCCCGGTGGCCCGCCCCGCGGCGCTCGACTCCACCGCGCTGATGGGCGCCGTGCCCCCGGTCCCGGAGACCGGCGACGGCGACCAGGCCGGCCCACCGGCCGAGCCGCCGCGCCCCCGCCGGGGCGAGCGGGTGGTGCAGCTCCGGCCGGAGCAGACCGGCGAGGGGTACAAAAGCGTCTACTCCGAGCTGACCCGGCCCACCGTCGGTTCCCGGCTGCGGACGATCGTGCGGGGCACCGGCGAGGTGCTGATCACCTTCGGCCTGGTGGTGCTGCTCTTCGCCGGCTACGAGATCTGGGGCAAGGCGGTGATCGTCGACGCCCACCAGAACGACCTGAGCAGCCAGCTCGCCCAGGAGTGGGGGGCGGCGGACCCGACGGTCGGGCCGACGACCGGGCCGAGCGCCAAGCCGAAGCCCCCGGCCGAGGGGAAGCCGGTCGCCGGTCTCTACATCCCCAAGTTCGACAAGCACTGGGTGGTGGTCGAGGGGGTCACCCCGGACGACATCCGGTACGCCCCGGGCCACTACCCGAAGAGCGCCATGCCGGGCCAGGTGGGCAACTTCGCCGTCGCCGGGCACCGCATCCGGGCCACCTTCTGGCGCCTCGACGAGCTGCGCTCGGGCGACGCCATCGTGGTCGAGACCCAGGGCGAGTGGTTCATCTACAAGGTCTACCAGCAGCGGATCGTCAAGCCGTACCAGGTCGAGGTCGTCGCGCCGGTGCCGGGCAAGCCGAACACGCCGCCGACCGAGAAGCTGCTCACGCTGACCACCTGCAACCCCAAGTTCGACAACTACCAGCGGCTGATCATCCACGCCCGGCTGGACCACGTCCAGGCCAAGTCGGCGGGTCGCCCGGCCGAGCTGGAGGGCTGACGCGTGTACGGATGGATCTGGCGGAAGCTGCCGCTCGGGCTGCCCGGGAAGCTGATCGGCTCGGCGCTGCTGGCCGCCGCGACGGTCGCCCTGCTGTGGTTCGTGGTCTTCCCGTGGGCCGAACCCCTCCTCCCCTTCGACGACGTGCAGGTCACCCAGGACTCCGGCGTGCCGGGGGACGACGGTGGCGGGCTCACCGAGCCGAGTGAGCGGCCGTCCGAGGAGGAGATCCCGTACAGCACCGAGACGAACAACGCCCCGCCCTCCACCCCGAGCAGGTGACCCCGATGCGCGTCCTCGTGATCGACAACTACGACTCGTTCGTCTTCAACCTCGTGCAGTACCTCGGCCAGCTCGGCGTGGACTGCGAGGTGCGGCGCAACGACGAGATCGACGTCGCCGAGGTGGGCCGGGTGGGCGCCGCCGGCGTACTCCTCTCGCCCGGACCGGGCAGCCCGGACCGCGCCGGCATCTGCCTCGACGTGATCAGGGAATACGCCGGCAAGCTGCCCCTGTTCGGTGTCTGCCTCGGTCACCAGGCCATTGGCGAGGCGTTCGGCGCCACCGTGACCCGGGCGCCGGAGCTGCTGCACGGCAAGACCTCACAGGTGAGCCATGAGGGCGTCGGGGTGCTGGCCGGCCTGCCCGACCCGTTCACCGCCACCCGGTACCACTCGCTCGCCGTGCTGCCCGAGACGCTCCCCGACGAGCTGGAGGTCACCGGCCGTACCGGCTCCGGCGTGGTGATGGCCATGCGGCACCGCACCCTGCCGATCGAGGGCGTGCAGTTCCACCCGGAGTCGGTGCTGACCGAGGGCGGCCACCTCATGCTGGCCAACTGGCTGGCCGTCTGCGGCTACGCGGAGGCACTGGAGCGGGCCCCGGAGCTGGCCGCCGAGGTCGACGCCCGCCGCCGCGCCGCGTTCGCGGCGGCCTGAGGGTTCGTCTACGCCAGGTAAGCGAAGTGGCGGTGTCCGGGTCGACCGGACACCGCCACTTCGCCTGTCTGGAGCTGTCGGGTCAGGGCTGGCTGAACCGGGCCGGCGCTGTCGTGGTCGGGAACGGGAAGCCACCACCGCCGCCGGGAGTGGTCGGCGTCGTGCCCGGTGACGGGGTGCCCGGGCTGGCGCTCTCGGTCGGCTCGGGCAGCGGGATGTCGACGTAGATCGTCACCCGCTCGCCACGAGCCAGCTTCGTATCGCCCTTGGGGCTCTGCCGGCTGACCTTGCCGACCTTGTCCGGCGCGACTTCGTCGCCGTCCAGCGTCCGCACCTTGTAGCCGGAGTTCTGCAGCAGCCTTGTCGCCTCTTCCTCGGAGAGGCCGAGGACGTTCGGCACCTCGTTCACGTTGCCCCGGGACACCTCCACCTTGACCGTGGAGTTTTCGAGGACCTTGCTGCCTTCCTTGGGGTCGACCTTGGTGACGGTGCCCTTCTGGGCGCTGCCGTCCACCTCCTTGACGTCGACCTTGAGGCCCAGGTTCTCCAGCTGCGCCTGCACGTTCACGAGCGTGGAGTTGACCAGGCCGGGCGGGATGGTGACCTGCTTCGGGCCGCCACAGATCTGGACCGAGACCGCGCTGTTCTTCTCCACCCGCTGGCCGGACGGCGGGTTCTGGCCGACCACGGTGCCCTTGTCGCAGGTGGCGTTCTGCACCGGGTCGCCGGCGGTGAACCGCAACCCCGCCTGGGTGAGTGCGGCCTGCGCGTCCGCCTGGGTCCGGCCCTGCAGCTGCGGCACGGAGACCTTCTCGGCGCCGGTCTGGTTGAGCCAGAGCGCGGTGGCCAGGGCGATGACCGCGAGCACGCCAAGCGCCGCGAAGGTGGCGATCACCCAGGCCGAGCTCTTCCGCTTGCGGGCGTCACCGACCCGGGCCGGCGCCTGCTGGCGGGTCTGCGGGCCCATCACCTGGGTCTGCTGGTAGCCACCGGCCCCGGCCGGCGCCATCGGCATGGTCTCCTCGGCCGGCATGACCGGGGTGGCCAGCACCGGACGGCCCGCGGCGGCGCGGAGCAGGTCGGCCCGCATCTCGCCGGCGCTCTGGTAGCGGTTCAGCGGGTTCTTGGAGAGCGCCTTGAGGACGATGGCGTCCACGGCGGGGTTGACGTCCGGGTTGATGGTGCTCGGCGTGGGCGGCGTCTCCCGTACGTGCTGGTAGGCGACGCTGACCGGACTGTCACCGACGAACGGCGGGTGCCCGCAGAGCAGCTCGAACAGCACGCAGCCGGCCGCGTAGACGTCGGAGCGGGCGTCGACCGCCTCGCCGCGCGCCTGCTCGGGGGAGAGGTACTGCGCCGTGCCGATGACCGCGCTGGTCTGCGTCATCGTGGTGGCGCCGCTCGCCAGCGCCCGGGCGATGCCGAAGTCCATCACCTTGACCTGGCCGGTCTGGGTGAGCATCACGTTGCCGGGCTTGATGTCCCGGTGGATGATCCCGTGCCGGTGGCTGAACTCCAGCGCCGCGCACATGTCGGCGCAGATCTCCAGCGCCCGGCGCGGCTGGAGCCGGCCCTCGGCGCCGAGGACCTCCTTGAGGGTCCGCCCGTTGACGAACTCCATCACGATGAACGGCAGCGTCTCGCCGGTCGGGGCGGTCTCCTCGCCGGTGTCGTACACGGCGACGATGGCCGGGTGGTTCAGCGACGCGGCGTTCTGCGCCTCCCGGCGGAACCGCATCTGGAAGGTCGCGTCCCGGGCCAGGTCGGCCCGGAGCATCTTGATCGCGACATCCCGACCGAGCCGGAGATCGCGACCACGGTGCACCTCCGCCATGCCGCCGTAGCCGAGCAGCTCGCCGACCTGGTACCTGCCACCGAGCAGGCGGGCCTGCGCTGTCATCGCGTCTCTCGTCCTTCGCTCGTCGTCGTCTCGCCGCCAGCCGGCTGGAGCCGTACCCCACGACGGTACGACGTGGGAAGCGGATAGTCGCCCCCGTGGGCCCGCACCGCGCCGGAGGTCACGCCCGCCGGAGCAAGCGCGCCGGGGTCACCGGCCGCCGCGTACTTCCGGTAGTAGTACGAAATCACGCCCGAGCAGAGCACGACCAGTACGGCCACCACGATGGCGGCCACCCATCGTCCCGCTGTGGAACGGCGGGGAGCCGGCAGCGGGGCGGCGGCCGGTCGCGCGTACCCGAGGGGGTTGTGCTGCCGGGGCGGCGGGACGGCCGCCGCGCCGCGCGGCGCCACCGGCGGGCGCGGCTGCGGGGCCGGCGCCACCGCGGTCGGGCGCGGCGCCACCGGCGGCCGGGCGGGCACCGCGGGCGGGCGGGGCTGCGGTCGCGTGGCCGTCGGCACCTGTGCCCGCGCGGCCGGCGCGGCCGGAGACGCGGGTACGCCGGAGATCGGGTGCCCGCCTCGCGCCTGCTGTGACAGGGCGAGCTTGGCCTGCCGGGCGACGCTGGCCAGGGCGGCGGCGCTCGGCCAGCGGGCCGCCGGGTCCTTCGCCAGGGCCCGCTCGACGATGGCCCGGACCTGCGGCGGGATGTCGGCGGGGAGCGGCCGGGGCGTCTCGCGCACGTGCTTCATGGCGATCTCGAGCGGGTTGTCCCCCTCGAACGGCCGCCGGCCGGCCAGGCACTGGTACGCGACCACGCCGAGGGCGTACACGTCGGAGGCGGGGGTGGCGACCGCGCCGGTGGCCTGCTCGGGCGAGATGTACGAGGCGGTGCCGAGCACCGAGCCGGCGGCGGTGAGCTGGCCGACCAGGTCGGAGCGGGCGATGCCGAAGTCGGTGAGCACCAGCGTGCCGTTGGGCCGGACCAGCAGGTTGCCGGGCTTCACGTCGCGGTGCACGATGCCCTTCTCGTGCGCGGCGTGCAGCGCGTCGGCGGCCTGCGCCAGCAGGGCCATCGTCCGGGCCGGGGTGAGCCGGCCGACCCGGCTGAGCGTGGAGGAGAGCGCGTCGCCCTCCACGTACTCCATCACCAGGAAGGCGATCTGCTGGTCGCTGCCGAAGTCGTAGACGTCGACCACGCCGGGGTGGTTGATGGTGGCCATGGTGCGCGCCTCGCCGCGGAACCGCTCGGCGAAGCCCGGCTCGTCGAGCAGGGCGGGGAGCAGGCTCTTGACCGCGACGGTACGGCCCAGCACCTGGTCGGTGCCGCGCCAGACGTCGCCCATGCCCCCGCTGGCGATCCGCTCGTCGAGGCGGTAGCGGTTGCCGAGCTGCACCCCCGGGCTGAGCATCTCAGCGGCCTTCCGCGATGGCCGCCGCCATGATCCGACCGGCGATTCGGGCCGCCTCGGCGCTGCCGCCGCTGCCCGCCTGCTCCAGCTCGACACACACGGCCGAGACCGGGGTGCCGTTCTTGTCCAGCGCGAAGCCGATGAACCAGCCGTGGTCCGGGGTGTTCGGGCCGGACTGGGCGGTGCCGGTCTTGCCGCCGACGGTGTAGCCCTCGATGGCGGCCTTCCGCCCGGTGCCCTCCTTCACCACGTTCACCATCATGTCGCGCAGGTCCTTGGCGACCTGGCTGCTGATCGGCTGGCGCAGCTCGCGCGGCTTGGCGGGGTCGTAGACGGTGGTGCGGTCCGGCCCGAGCAGCTGCTTGACCAGGTACGGCCGCATCTGGCTGCCGTCGTTGGCGACCGTGGCGGCGATCAGCGCGCCCTGCAACGGGGTCATCCGTACGTCGCGCTGGCCGATGGAGGACTGGGCCAGGGCAGCCGGGTCGGTGCCGCCACCCGGGGCGGTCATCTCGCCGGTGCGGCTGGCCGCCACGGGCAGGCCGCCCTTCTCGCCGGACTCGCCGACCGAGAGGTCTTCCTGCTCGAAGCCGAACTGGCGGGCCTTCTCCTTGATCTTGTCCGCGCCGAGCCGGACGCCGAGCTGGGCGAAGCCGGTGTTGCAGGACTGGGTCACCGCCTGACGCAAGGTGACCTCGGACTGCGGGCAGATCGACGGGGCGGCGTTGCGGATCGGCTGGCCCGAGGTGGGCGGCGTGTAGCTCGACCCGGCCGGGATCTCGGTCTGCTGGCCCACGCCGTTCTCCAGCGCCGCCGCGGCCACCACGATCTTGAAGGTGGAGCCCGGCGGCAGGGTCTCGGCGAGCGCCCGGTTCGCCAGCGGGCGGTCCTTGTCCTTGTCGAGCTTGTTGTACTCGGCCGTGGCCTCGTTCGTGTCGTGGCTGGCCAGCGGGTTCGGGTCGAAGCTCGGCATGGAGACCAGCGCCTGCACCGCCCCGGTGCGCGGGTCGATCGCGATGGCCGCGCCCCGGGTGGCCCCGACCTGGTTGTCGTTGAGCTGCTTGTACGCCGTCTCCTGGGCCCGCTTGGAGAGGGTCAGCAGGACATTGCCGCCACCGGTCTGGTCACCGGTGAACATGTCCTTGATCCGGTTGGCGATGAGCTGGTCGCTGGTGCCGGCGAGGAAGTCGTTCTCGAGCCGCTCGATGCCGGTGTCGCCCAGGTTGACCGGCTTGTAGCCGAGCACGTGCGCGTACATGGCGCCACCGGGGTAGGTGCGCTGGAACTTCAGCTTCCCGTCGGTCTCCTTGCTGAGCGCGAACGCGGTGCCGCCGACCTCGATGTTGCCGCGCTTGCGCTCGTACTCGGCGACCTGGACCCGGCCGTTGTAGTCGCTGTTGCGGTATTCGTCGGCCTTGTAGGCCTGGATCCAGTTCAGGTTGGCGAAGAGCAACCCGAACAGGATCATGACGACGACGCCGACGCGGCGCAGGGGTGCGTTCACGGCCGGATCACCTCCGTGGGGGCACCGTGCAGCTGCTCGGGCGGGCCACCCGCGGGCCGGGCCGCCGGGCCGCCGCCTCCGGTCACCGGACGGCGGGCGCCGTCGGAGACTCGGAGCAGGACCGCGATCAGCAGCCAGTTCGCCATCAGCGAGGAACCGCCGGCGGAGAGGAACGGGGTGGTCTGGCCGGTCAGCGGGATGAGCTTGCTGATCCCGCCGACGATGACGAAGACCTGGAGGCCCAAGGTGAAGGCCAGGCCGCCGGCGAGCAGCTTGCCGAACGAGTCCCGGACCGCGAGCGCGGCCCGCAGCCCCCGCTCGACGATCAGCAGGTAGATCACCAGCAGCGCGGAGAGGCCGAAGAGGCCGATCTCCTCACCGATGCCGGCGAAGATGAAGTCGGTCTGCACCTCGGGCAGCAGGGTGGGCTGGCCACCACCCGGGCCGGCACCGAACAGGCCGCCGGTGCCGAGCGTGAGCAGACCCTGGACGAGCTGGTAGCCCCGGTCGTACGGCTCGGCGAAGGGGTCCAGCCAGATCTGCGCCCGGTCGTAGAAGTTGGCGAACGGGCCACCGACCGTGCTGCCCAGCACGTACGCCAGGTAGGCGCCGCCGAAGAACAGGATCAGGCCGATGAGCAGCCAGCTCACCCGTTCCGTGGCGATGTAGAGCGTCACCACGAACATGCCGAAGTAGAGCAGCGAGGTGCCCAGGTCCTTCTCGAAGACCAGCACCAGGAGGCTGATCATCCAGACCACGAGGACCGGGCCGAGGTCCCGGCCGCGCGGGAAGTCGATGCCGAGCACCCGCCGGCTGGCCAGCGAGAGCACCTCGCGCTTGCGGACCAGGTAGTAGGCGAAGAAGGCGAGCAGGGCGAGCTTGGCGAACTCGCCCGGCTGGATCTGCCCCAGCCCGGGCACGATGATCCAGAGCTTCGCCCCGTTGACCTCGGAGAACCGCCCCGGCAGCACCGCCGGGATCATCACCAGCACGATGCCGGCCAGACCCAGGGTGTACGCGTACCGCGACAGCGACCGGTGGTCCCGCATGATCGCCAGCAGCGCGGCGGCGAGCACCACCGCGCCGAGCGTCCAGGCGAGCTGCCGCCCGCCGGTGCCGGCGAAGATGGCCAGGGTCTCCCGCTCCTCCGGCGTGGCCTGGGCCAGGTCGTACCGGCGCAGGAAGCCGACGCCGATGCCGTTGAGCAGGGCGACCGCCGGCAGCAGCGCCGGATCGGCGAACGGCGCCAGCCAGCGGATCACCAGGTGCAGGCCCAGGAAGACCAGCCCCAGCGCGGCGGCCGGGATCCAGAAGTCCGTGGTGACCGTGTCCAGCACGTTCGCCTCGACCGTCGCCGCGTATGCCGCCACCAGCACCATGGCGAGCAGCAGCAGGGACAGCTCGGCGTTCCGCCGGGACCGGGCCAGGCGTACGCCGGGCTGCTCGCCCGTCGAGGCGGGCGAGGCTGCCGGTACGGCGGCTGCGGTCACGAATGCGTCCTCGGGGTCGAGCCGGTGCTCACTCCGGCGACCGGCAGCCGGCCGGGTCGACCGGCGGAACCGTGTCGGAGGGGACGGCGTCGGGCGTGGTGGTCGGCGTCGTCGTCGGCGCTGCGGAGGCCGTGGCCGTGGCCGTGGCGCTGGCCGGTGGGACGGCGCTGCCGCTGACCGCCGGGGCCAGCGGGCTGCCGGTCACGGACGGCGTCGGGCTGGCCGGTCCGGCCGTCGGGCTGGGCGGGCAGAGCGGCTTCAGGTTCGGGTTGGCCGGGTCGTCGCTGGTCAGCTCGGCCAGCCGGCGCTCGGCGTCCGGCTCGCTCTTGGCCTGGATGCCCTGCTTGACCTGCTCCTGGGCGGCCAGGGTGAGGTCGTCGAGCTTGGCCTCACTGGTGGCGTGCACATTGGACAGGTCGAGCCCGGCGACCTGGCCCGGGACCCCACGGAACACGGCGAGCTGCCCGTCGTCGGTGGCCCCGACGTAGTACTGGCGCTGGGTGTAGCTCCACCCGCCGAAGACGCCGCCGCCGACGATGACCAGCAGCGCCAGCAGCATCGCCGCGGTACGCAGCGGGTGCCGACCGCGCCGGTCGGGCTCGTCGTCGCGGGTGTCCACCGGTTCCTCGGGCGCGGGCGCCCGGGGGGCGGACAGCGCCGAGGCGCGGGCCGCCGGGGTGGAGACGTCGGCCGAGGTGGCCATGCCGCGGTCGCGGGCGGCGGCGCCGCCGACGATCGGGGATGCCTCGACGATGTCCTGGTCGGTGGCGTCCGCGATGATCACCGTGATGTTGTCCGGGCCGCCGCCGCGCAGGGCGAGCTGGACCAGCCGTTCCACGCACTGCTGCGGGTCGGTGTACTCACGCATGGTGTCGGCGATGGTGTCCGCACTGACCACGCCGGACAGGCCGTCCGAGCAGATCAGGTAGCGGTCACCGGGAAGAACCTGCCGGACGCTGTACTCCGGGTCGATGTCCCGGCCGTCCAGCGCGCGGGTGAGCAGCGAGCGCTGGGGGTGGCTGCTCGCCTCCTCCGCGCTGATCCGGCCCTCGTCGACGAGCATCTGGACGTACGTGTCGTCCTTGGTGATCTGGGCGAACTCGCCGTTGCGCAGGAGATAGGCCCGCGAGTCACCGATGTGGACCATGCCGAGCTTGCTGCCCGAGAAGAGGGTCGCGGTGAGCGTGGTGCCCATCCCCTCCAGCTGCGGGTTGGCGTCCACGGTGTCGCGGAGTTGTTGGTTGGCGGTGCCGACGGCGGAACGCAGCGCGTCGACGAGGGCGTCCCCAGGGACGTCCTCGTCGAGGGGCGCCATGGCACCGATGACGATGTTGCTGGCGACGTCACCGGCGGCCATGCCGCCCATGCCGTCGGCAACGGCAAGAAGCCGCGGCCCGGCGTAGACGGAATCCTGATTACCGTCTCGGATCAGACCGCGGTCGCTGTGGGCCGCATAGCGCAGGGTCAGAGTCATGGCCGTAATTCGAGGGAAGTGCGGCCGATCCGGATCGGCACGCCGAGGGGGACGGGGGTTGGTCCGGTGACCTTAGCGCGATCCAGGTAGGTGCCGTTAGTCGATCCGAGGTCCTCGACGAACCACTGCCCTTCGCGCGGCACGAGCCGGGCGTGCCGCGCCGAGGCGTAATCGTCGGTGATCACCAGGGTGGAGTCCTCGGCCCGACCGATCGTGATCTGAGCCTCGCCGAGGGTGATCCGGGTGCCGGCCAACTGACCGGCGGTGACCACCAGCTGGTGCGCCGCCCTGCCCCGCTTCACCTTCGCCGGTTTCGCCGGCTGCCCGGTCGAGGCCCCGACCGCGCGCGGCGCGGCCACCAGGCGACCCGACCGGGCCCCCGCGAAGAGGTCCCGGCGAATCACTCCGACCACCGTGAACACGAAGATCCACAGCAGGATGAGGAACCCGAACCGGGCGACGGTGATGACGAGTTCCGGCAACGCGGGTCAGCCGTCCACGCGGAAGGTCAGGGTGGTCGTGCCCAGCTGGATCATGTCGCCCGGGTTGAGGGCGACCGCGGAGACGCGCTGGCCGTTGACCATCGTGCCGTTGGTGGAGCCGAGGTCGGTCAGCACGACCTGGCCGCCGTCGAAGTCGAGCCGGGCGTGGCGCCGGGAGATGCCGACGTCGGGCAGGCGCAGGTTGGCCTGGTCGCCGCGGCCGATCACCGTCGAGCCCATCTGGAGCGGGTAGGTGCGGCCGTCGCCGGAGACCAGGCGGACGTTGCGGCCACCGCCGTGCCCCGGCGGCGGGCCGTAGCCGCCACCCTGGTCGTAGGCGGGGTAGGCCGGGCCGGCGTCGTAGCCACCGGGCGCGGAGACCGGGGCGACCTCGCCGCCGGTGTAGACCTCCGCGGTGACCCGGAACATGCCGGTGTCGAGCCCCTCACCACGCTCGACCTCCACGATCACGTCGCCGTAGACCGTCCAGGCCTGCTCGCCGATGAACTCCGCCTGCGACTGGGCCAGTTCCTGGGCCAGCGCGGCGGCGTACGGCGCCAGCCGACTGTGGTCGTAGGGCGAGAGATCGATCACGTAGCGGTTGGGCACCAACGTGCGCCCACCGGCCAGGATCGCCTTGTGCGCCTCGGCCTCCCGCTGCATGGCGTTGAGGATCTCCACGGGGTGGACCACCCCTTTGAAGACCTTGGCGAAGGCCCCCTCGACCAGGCCTTCCAGACGCTTCTCGAAGCGTTGCAGCACGCTCACCGGCTCCTCCTCGGGTCCCGAGGCAATGATGGTATCCGGACACCGCCTCCGCAGCTCACACGCCGCTCGGCCGGCAGCCGGCAGCCCGTTCGTGACCAGCCCCGCGGTCGTGCTAAAGTTTCGTCCGCCACGAACGGTGATCGCTCGTGGCGATGACCGGGAACAGCGTAATATGTCCGGGCACCCGCCGCAGACGGCGGGAGCGGGATGAGATACGGTGTTGCAGGTCAGCCACGGGGAAGTGGCGGAATGGCAGACGCGCACGGTTCAGGTCCGTGTGCCCGAAAGGGCGTGGGGGTTCAACTCCCCCCTTCCCCACCATCACGAGGGCTCCGCGACAGCGGGGCCCTCGCGCCGTATCGGGGCGTGCCGGACATCACGCTATGCTCCGATGGTTCCCCTGCCCCGATGGACCAGGAGTGGCGTGTGAGTGTCGCGTTGGTGACCGGCTCGGGCGGTCTCATCGGCTCCGAGGCGGCCCGGCACTTCGCCGGCCTCGGTCTCGACGTGGTCGGCATCGACAACGACATGCGCCGGTACTTCTTCGGCGAGGACGGGTCGACCGCCTGGAGCCTGGACCGCCTCGCCGCCGAGCTGGGCCGTGCCTACACCCACCACGCCGTGGACATCCGGGACCGGGACGGCCTGGAGCAGGTCTTCAAGAAGTACGGCTCGGACATCGCCGTGGTGATCCACAGCGCCGCCCAGCCGAGCCACGACTGGGCCGCCAAGGAGCCGTACACCGACTTCGACGTGAACGCCGGCGGCACCCTCAACGTGCTGGAGAACACCCGGCGGCACGCCATCGACGCGCCGTTCATCCACTGCTCGACCAACAAGGTCTACGGCGACCGCCCGAACACCCTGCCGCTGATCGAGCTGGAGACCCGCTACGAGCTGCCCGAGGACCACCCCTGGTACGACGGCATCACCGAGGACATGTCGATCGACGAGTCGCTGCACTCGATCTTCGGCGCCTCCAAGGTGGCCTCGGACGTGATGGTCCAGGAGTACGGCCGGTACTTCGACATGAAGACCGCCTGCTTCCGGGGCGGCACGCTGACCGGCCCGGCGCACTCCGCCGCCGAGCTGCACGGCTTCCTGGCCTACCTGATGCGCTGCGTCATGGAGGGCCGGACGTACAACCTGTACGGCTACAAGGGGAAGATGGTCCGGGACGCGATCCACTCCCGGGACGTGCTCACCGCGTTCGAGGCGTTCTTCCGCGAGCCGCGCTCGGCGCAGGTCTACAACCTGGGCGGCGGCCGGCACTCGAACACCTCGCACATCGAGGCGTTCCGGATCGCCGAGGACATCACCGGCCGGGTGGCGAAGATCAACTACGTCGAGCAGGCCCGCACCGGCGACCACCAGTGGTACGTCAGCAGCATGGCCCGGTTCGAGGAGCACTACCCGAACTGGAAGATCACCTACGACGTGCCGATGATCCTCCGGGAGATCTACGAGGCGAACGTCGACAAGTGGGTGCCGAAGGCATGACCACCGGCACCAAGCGGAACGTGCTCGGCGTACTCGTCGACGCGACCGACTACGCCCGGGCCACCGAGGCCGTGTTCGCGGCGGCGCACGACCGCCGCCCGCTGGCCCTCACCGCGCTGGCCGTGCACGGCGTGATGACCGGGGTGCTCGATCCGGCGCACAACGCCCGGCTCAACTCCTTCGACGTGGTCACCCCGGACGGGCAGCCGGTGCGCTGGGCGCTCAACCTGCTGCACGGCGCCGGCCTCACCGACCGGGTCTACGGGCCGGAGCTCACCCTCCGGGTGCTCGCCCGCTTCGCCGACGAGGGGCTGCCGGTCTACCTCTACGGCTCCACCGAGGAGACCCTGTCCCGCCTCATCCCGGCCCTGGAGCGGAAGTTCCCGGCGCTGAAGATCGCGGGCGTCGAGCCGTCCAAGTTCCGTTCCCTGGAGCCGGGCGAGGACGCCGAGATCGCCGACCGGGTCAAGGCCAGCGGCGCCCGCCTCGTCCTGGTCGGGCTGGGCTGCCCCCGGCAGGAGGTCTTCGCCTACGCCATGCGGCCGCTGCTGGACATGCCGCTGATGGCCGTCGGCGCGGCGTTCGACTACCACGCCGGGCTGCTGCGCAACCCGCCGCCGTGGATGCAGCGGGCCGGGCTGGAGTGGTTCTGGCGGCTCGGCCTGGAGCCGAAGCGGCTCTGGCGCCGCTACCTCATCCTCAACCCGGCCTACCTGGCCCGACTGGCCGCGCAGAAGACCGGCCTGTGGAAGGCCACCCCGCCGCCCCCGGCGACGGAGCGCCCGGCCACCTTCGACGTCTGACGCCGGAAACGACGTCCGGCGGCCACCCGTGAGGGGGACCGCCGGA
>NZ_BMRA01000002.1:0-592112 GCF_014648395.1 Micromonospora fulviviridis
CGGTGTGCAGGGCGCCCAGTCGAAGATCACCCTGAACGACGAGCAGACCGCCAACGCCAAGGCGATCATCGCCGCCACGAAGAAGGCCGGCCAGCCGGAGCGGGCCGCGGTCATCTCGATCGCCACGTCGCTGCAGGAGTCGAAGCTGGAGAACCTGGGCCACCTCGGCGACCGCAATGACCACGACTCGCTGGGTCTGTTCCAGCAGCGCCCGTCCTCGGGTTGGGGCACGCCGGAGCAGATCACCGACCCCGAGTACTCCACCCTGGCGTTCCTGAAGGGTCTGAAGCAGGTTGATGGTTGGCAGGACATGCCGCTGACCGACGCCGCCCAGACCGTGCAGGTGTCGGCCTACCCGGACGCCTACGCGCAGTGGGAGCAGCAGGCCGCCGACATCGTCGCCCACCACTGGAACAGCTGACCCACACAAACGAACGCTGGCCGGCACCCCGAGGGGGTGCCGGCCAGCGGCGTCTCCGGGTCAGGCCGGGGGCAGGACGAGGGTCCAGGTCGTGGTGGTCGTGCTGGCGGCCGCACCCACCGCGGCCAGGCCGCCGTAGGTGCCCGCCGGCACGCTGCTGCCCGAGTCGGCGAGGAGCCCGGTCACCCGTCCGCCGCCGGTCTGGGAGCTGTTGCTGCGTACCTCGACGCCGGCCGGCGGGGTGAGCGCCGTGGACGCCCCGTCCCCGTGCATCCAGTACGACACGGCCCAGCTCTGGTCGGCGGTCACCGGCGCGTACGGGGTGATCCGCGTGGCGGTGCTGGCCGTGTCGGTGGCCCGGGCGAAGACCGGTGCGCTCGGCGCGACCCCCCGGTACGCGGCCACGATCAGGTTGCCCTTGGACTGGGCGTCGAGGGCGACCCTCACCGCCGATCCGGCGTCTCCGGCGGCGGCGACCTTCCACCAGGCGGTGGTGGTGGCGAAGCCACCGTCGAGCCGGTCGAGGCGGGTCCAGCCAGTGACCCCGGTCGGCTCGCCGGTGCCGGTGTGGGTGTTCTGGCTGAGCAGGAGCAGCAGCGTGTCACCCGGTTGGACGGTCGACGGCACGGTCACCGTGTGGCTGGTCCAGTTGGCGTTGGCGGTGGCCTGCCCGACGAAGGAGATCCGCTCGGGCACCGGCGCGACGGTGACGTCGAGGGTCGCGGTGCCGGTGGCGCCCCGGTCGTCGGTGACCGTGAGGGTGACCGGGTAGGTGCCGGCCGCGGCGTACGTGTGCGAGGTGGTCGGTACGGAGACGGTGTCGGCGGTGGACCCGTCGCCGAAGTCCCAGCGGTGGTCCTGGATCGCGCCGTCGGCGTCGGTGGAGCCGGCGCCGGAGAAGGTGCAGACCAGCCCGGAGCAGGACGGGGCGAGCTGGGCCACCGGCGGCTGGTTGGCGGTGCCGCCCGAGCCCTTCAGGATCTTCACGTAGTCGATGTCGCCGGCGAAGTAGTCGCAGGTGACGTCCACGCCGTCGCACTGGCTCTTGCCACCGATGGAGAGCTGCTTGGTGTTCGCGATGGTGCCGGTCGGCCCGGTCAGACGGCTCATCCGCACCCCGTCGACGTACATCTCGACGTAGGTGGATGTGCGGTTGCAGGTGACGGTGTGCCACTGGCCGTCGTTGATGGGCACGTCGGTGTAGCCGGTCCGGGAGGCGCCGTCGCCGCCGCGGAACAGGCACTTCGGCTTGCCGTTCGGCGCCTCGAACTTCCAGTAGCCGCCGACGGTCCCGCCCTGTCCCTTCTGGAGGATGTTCCCGAAGGAGTACGTGGTCCGGTAGCGGATGGTGAACGAGAAGTCCCCTGCGTCCGGGTTGAACTCGGTGCTGTGCGGCACCAGGTTCACGTGGCCCGGGACGTACTCCTGGTCGGTGGGCAGGTGGGTGGCGAACCGGTGCCCGGTGGCGCCGTTGTAGAGGGCGCCGGTCACCACCTCCGCGCCGATGGTGCCGTTGCGGCCGTTGCCGCTGCTGTCCTTGAGGACGGTCGACCCGGCCGGCTCGTCCATGCTCCAGAACGCGACGGTGCGGGTGGCGGTCGCCTGCGCGGGCGCGGCGCCGAGGGTCACCCCCGTCGCCACGAACAGGGCGGCCACGCCCAGCCGGGCGGTCGTGCGCCGCCACCGTCCCTGCCTGACTGACCGCATACGATCGCCTCCCTGATCCACGGGCCCCACCCTGTCACGCGCCGGGCCAGCGGCTCCATAACCCGTTGGGCGGATCCGTACCAGGTCCTCCGTGCGGTCGGGCGACCGATGTGGCCAGTGGCCGGCGACCCGGTGGACGCCCGCACCGGGCGACCGGCCGGGCGGGTCCACCGATGTCGGCGGGTGCCGGGCCCAAGCGAGAAGGCCCGCCACCGCCTGCGGTGACGAGCCTTCGTGTCGCTCGGAAAGCTGGTGGGCGATACTGGGTTTGAACCAGTGACCTCTTCCGTGTCAAGGAAGCGCGCTCCCACTGCGCCAATCGCCCGCGCGCTCGCCGGATGAAAGCACCGGCGACGGTCGGCCCGCGAGGGGCGGATCGCGAGCGGACGACGGGATTCGAACCCGCGACCCTCACCTTGGCAAGGTGATGCGCTACCAGCTGCGCTACGTCCGCGTTGTCGCCGGCTCGCGTCGGCGACGGGTGCAACTGTACCCGACGACAAGATCGCCGCGCGTCGGGCCCCCGTCGGGTCCGCGGCGGCGACCGGGGCAGCCGAGGGGTGACCGCCGCCACAGGCGGGTGATTGCGCTGCTCGCCGCCGGGGTACTGACTGCTGCGACAGCACAACCGTCCCCCCGAAGGAGGCTGTCGTGGGTATCGGAACGAGTATTTTCCTGATCGCGGTGGGCGCGATCCTCACCTTCGCGCTGGACGCCAGCATCGGCGGGGTCAACCTGGACGTCGTCGGCTGGATCCTGATGGCGGCAGGTGTCCTGGGCCTGATCATGACGACGCTGGTCTGGGGTCGCCGCCGCGAGGTGGTCACCACCGCCGAGCCGGTCGAGTACCGGCGGGTCGAGGAGCGTCGGGACGTGGCCCCGCCGCTCTGATCCACAACTGAAGGGGCCGACGGAGCTGATCGGTCCCCGGTCGCGTGCGAAACGGGGGCGCCGCCCGGCGCCCCCGTTTCGCGTGCCCGGTCAGCGCATCAGGTCGTTCAGCGTGCCGTAGTCGAGCGCGTCGGCCAGGGCGCCGTACGTCCCGGCGGTGAACGCCTCCTCGGCGGCCCGCCGGGCCACCGCGTACGCGGCCTCGGCGACCGAGGAGCCGAGGCTGACCCGGGCCACCCCGAGCTTCGCCAGCGCCGCCACCGGCGGGGCGCCCGGCCCGGTCAGCACGTTCAGCGGGGCCGGGATCGCGGCGACCAGGGCGGCCACGGTGTCCGGGTCGACCACCCCGGGCACGAAGATCCCGTCCGCCCCGGCGGCCAGGTACGCCCCGGCCCGCGCCACCGTCTCCTCGATCCCGCCGACGCCGCGCAGGAAGGTGTCGACGCGCGCGTTGACGTACAGCGGGATCCCGGCCCGGTCCGCGGCGGACCGGACGGCGGCCAGCCGGGCGCACTGCTCCTCGACCGGGCGCAGCGGCGCGCCACCCTCGGCGTGGCGGGCGTCCTCGACGTTCACCCCGACGGCACCCGCGGCGAGCACCGCGGCCACGGTCGCGGCGACCTCGTCGGCGGTGTCGCCGTACCCGGATTCGATGTCGGCGGTGACCGGCAGCGGCACCGCGGCGGCGACGCGGCGGATGACGTCGACGGCGGTCTCGCGGCCGAGGGCGTCACCGTCCGGGACGCCGCGGCTCCACGCGACGCCCGCGCTGGTGGTGGCCACGGCGCGGGCGCCGGCCGCGGCGACGATCCGGGCGCTCGCCGCGTCCCAGGCGTTGACCAGGACCAGCGGCTCGCCGGGGACGTGCAGGGAGCGGAAGTGCAGGGCTCGGGCGTGGTGTTCGTTCACCCGGTCAGTCTCCGGCGGCGGCGCCGGTCGCCGTAATGTTTCAGCCCTGGCTGAAACGAAGGGGGGCGGCGTGGTCGCGATCGGGCTGTCGGCGGGCGGCGTGGCGCGGGTCCGCTTCGCGCTCTCCTGCCTCTGGGAGGTGATGGCCGGCGTCCGGGTGCTGCGCGACCCGGGCCGGCACGCGATCCACCTGCCGTGGGCCAACCGGGTCCGGCCGCGGCTGGCCGAGGCGGGGCTGCTCGACCCGGACGCCGGCCTGCTCCGGCAGCTCGTCCCGCCCGCGCCGGGCTACCTGCCGGACTTCCTCACCCCGCCGCCGGCCGGCCTCGCACCGGACCTGGACCAGGAACTGGCGGTGCTCCGCGCCACCCCGCCCGAGACGGTCCGCGGCCAGCTCGATCTCTGTCCCGGCCCGCGGCCGGCGGCGGTGGCCGCCCTGTACGCCGACCCGGACGCCGGGCTGCGCCGGCTCGCGGAGGAGATCGCTACGTACTGGCGGCTGGCCGTGGCGCGCGACTGGCCCCGGATCCGGGCCGTGCTGGACGCCGAGGTGTTCCACCGGGCCCGGCGGCTGGCCGAGGACGGCGCGGCCGGGCTCCTCAACGACCTGCACGAGCGGGTCCGCTGGGAGGGCGACGCCCTGCTGATCAACCAGCGCCACTGCGCCGCCCCGGACGTGCCGGACGGCAGTGGGCTGGTCCTGGTGCCCTCGGTCTTCGTCTGGCCGTCGGTGCTCAGCATCGCGGCCGGCGACGTCCCGCAGCTGGCCTATCCGGCGCGGGGGGTCGGCGGGCTGTGGGAGTGCCCGGCGGAGGCCCCGGACGCGTTGGGCGCGGTGCTCGGCCGGGGCCGGGCGCGGCTGCTCGCCGCGCTGGACGCGCCGCGGTCGACGACTGAGCTGGCCCGGCGTACCGGGCTGTCCCCGGCCGGGGTGTCGCAGCACCTCACCGCGCTGCGGGCGGCCGGCCTCGTGGTGACGCACCGGCAGGGCCGGTCGCTGCTGAGCAGCCGGACGGCCGTGGCCGAGGCGCTGCTGGGCGCGTCGGTGTGATCGGCCCGGGAAACGCCAGAGGCCGTGTCGATGATCGACACGGCCTCTGCGCTGGTGGGCGATACTGGGTTTGAACCAGTGACCTCTTCCGTGTCAAGGAAGCGCGCTCCCACTGCGCCAATCGCCCTCGCTCAACTGCCGAGGTGGAGACGGGATTTGAACCCGTGTACACGGCTTTGCAGGCCGTTGCCTCGCCTCTCGGCCACTCCACCGAGGTTGCCCCCGACATGCGTGGCGGCAGCTCCGAGCGGACGACGGGATTCGAACCCGCGACCCTCACCTTGGCAAGGTGATGCGCTACCAGCTGCGCTACGTCCGCGTGCCCCCGGAGTTATCCGGTGACGGATGAGAACTTTAGCCGAGGCCGGGAACGGTTGCCAAATCGGGTCCCCTTTCGGGCGCGTCCGGGTGACGCGGTTCCCGGCGCCCGGAGCTTCCTAGGAGCCTGGGTGGCAGGTGAGCGGGCGTCTCGCGGCCCGCCGACCTGCGGATCCACCCTCCTGACACGCCGCTGAGGCACTGTCCGGGATCCGACTGCCGCACGACGGACCGGCCGCTTCGGTAACTCCTCGTGGTCAATCGGATGGGCTACGGTAACCAGCGTGACGAGACGTGCCGCCGAGATCCGCCTGGACGCGCTACTGCGCACGGCCTGTGAGGTGATCGCGGAACGGGGTCTCGCCAACACCCGCACGGCCGACGTGGCCGAGGCCGCCGGGGTCAGCCAGGCCCTGGTCTTCTACCACTTCGCCACCAAGGACCGGATGCTCGCGCAGGCGTTCGCCTACGCCGTCGAGCAGGACCTGAACCGGCTCGACACGGTGGTCCGCTCCAGCGCCCCGCCGCTGACCAAGCTCCGCCGGATGCTCCGCCTCTACGCCCCGGCCGGCCGGTCGACCTCCTGGTCGATGTGGATCGACGGCTGGGCGGAGTCGCTGCGCACCCCGGAGCTGGAGAAGCTCTCCCGCCGGCTGGACCTGCGGTGGCGCCGGGACCTGGCCACGGTGATCGCCGACGGTGTGGCCGACGGCACCTTCGACTGCCCCGACCCGGCCGGCGCAGCCTGGCGGATCAGCGCGGTGATGGACGGCCTCGCGGTGCAGCTCGCGGTGCACGAACGAGTGATCACCCGCCGGCAGATCGCAGAGTGGGTCCGCCTCGTCGCGGCCCGCGAGCTGGGCCTGGAACCGGCCCAGCTCGACTGAACGCCCCGGGGTCACCCGGCAAGACGCTCGGCGGCCGCGGCGCGTCGCCGGCGCTCCCGCAGCCGGTCCCGGGCCGGCGGGTGGACGTTCGCCAGCTCCAGGTCGCCGCCGTAGTGGGCGAGCACCCGGTGGTCCATCACCCGCCGCCAGACCGGCGGCAGCAGCGCGGCGACCACCATGGTGGCGTAGCCGGCGGGCAGCTGCGGGGAGGCGTCGAAGCTGCGCAGCGCCTGGTAGCGGCGCAGCGGGTTGGCGTGGTGGTCGCTGTGCCGCTGGAGCTGGAAGAGGAAGACGTTGGTGACCGTCCGGTCGCTGTTCCAGCTGTGCCGGGGATCGACCCTCTCGTAGCGGCCGGCGGCGGTGCGCTGCCGGGCCAGCCCGTAGTGCTCCAGGTAGTTGACCACCTCCAGCAGGGAGAAGCCGACCACCGCCTGGAGCGCGAGGAAGACCAGCACGCCGGGGCCGAAGGCGACCGCCAGCACGGCGTAGAGCAGCACGGTCATCGCCCAGGCGTTGAGCACGTCGTTACGCCAGGTCCAGGGGGTACGGCCACGCAGGCGCAGCCGGCTGCTCTCCAGCCGCCAGGCCGAGCGCAGGCTGCCCCAGACCGTACGCGGCCAGAACGCCCAGAACGTCTCGCCCAGCCGGGAGCTGGCCGGGTCCTCCGGGGTGGCGACCCGGGTGTGGTGACCCCGGTTGTGTTCGACGTGGAAGTGCCCGTAGCCGGTCGGCGCGAGGGCGATCCGGGAGAGCCAGCGTTCCGCCGCCTCGCGCTTGTGGCCCAGCTCGTGGGCGGTGTTGATGGCGATGCCGTCGACCACCCCGACGGTGGCGACCAGGCCGGCGGCGGCCGGCCAGGAGAGCCCGCCGTACGTCCACACGGCGCAGCAGAGCACCAGGGCGGCGTACTGGGCGGGCAGGTAGAGGTAGGTGAGCCAGCGGTAGTAGCCGTCGGCCTGGAGCGCCGGGACCACCTCCTCCGGCGGGTTCTCCCGGTCGTCCCCGATGAGCAGGTCGACCACGGGGATGACGCCGAAGACCACCGCCGGGGTGAGCCACCAGGCCCAGCCGGCGCCGGTCGCGTGCCAGAGCGACCAGGCGATGAAGGGCAGCGCGGGAACGAGCAGGGCGAGCGGCCAGAGCGGCTTGCGGGTGTCCCGCCAGGGGACGGTGTCGGTGCCCATCGGCAGCCTCCGATCCGTGAACTCCTGTCCAGACTGTGGCAGGCGTCACGCCGTTTTACAAGAGGCCAGTTTTTGTAAACCAGTCACCGACGCGGCGACGGACGTGATCCCTACCGCCGGCGCCCCCGGGCCGGTGGCCGCTCGAACGCCCATCCCGGGTCCTCCGGCGCATCGTCGACCGGGCGCAGCAGGCGCCGCATCCGCAGCAGCAGCCCGGCGCCGAGGAAGACCAGCAGCCCGCCGAGGAGGAAGGCGCCCTGGACCACGCCGAAGCCGCCCGAGGTGGACACCGGCCGGCCCGCCGCGCCGGGCGGCGGCTCGACGACCACCGCCTCGGTGGACGGGTCGTCCGCCACCGGCTCCTCGGTGGCCGGGTCGGTCGGCTCGGCGCTGGACCGCGTGGGCTCCGGCGTCGCCTCGGTCGGGTCGGCCGTCGCCTCCGGCCCCACCACCCGGCGAGCGGCGGTCTGCCGGGCCAGCAGGCGCGACTCCGGGTCGTACGCCTCGGCGGCGAAACTCACCCGCCCGCGCGCCACGTCCTCGGCGAAGGCCACCCGGTAGCGGGCCGTGACGGTGCGGCCCGGGCAGAGCAGGCCCGGGTCCAGGTCGCGGTCGGTGAGCCGGGCGGTGTCCCCGTCGGCACGGATCTCCAGCGGGAAGGAGCCACTGTCCTCCACCCGGTCCACCTTGACCTGGTCCAGCCGCAGGCCCTGCACCCGCAGCAGCATCGACCAGCGCACCTTGACGCAGCCGCCCCCGTCGGACCGGGACACCACGGCGGAGAGGGTCTCCACCCGGTTCCCGGCGGTGAACTCGTCCGGCAGGCCGCTGAGCTCGGTCGAGAAGGCGGCCGCCGCCCCGGCCGGCACGGCCGCGCCCAGCCCGGCCCCCGCCAGACTGGTCAGCACCACCCCGATCCGCAGCGCGTACCGCCACCCGCTCACCACCGTCTCCTCCCGTCGGCCGCGTCCATCCCGAAACGCTAGGAGCCCCACCGGCGCCCCGGTAGACGGGCGTGTTCGCACGAACCGCCAACACGGGGGCCGGTTGTCACCGACGGTGGTGAACCGGTCACGCCCGCGCCGCGACACGCCCGGGATCGCCCGCCGGCCCTCCTCCGCCGTACGACAGAATCACCCGGTGTCCGACCTGTCCGCGGCCTTCGTCCGGCTGCACGCCCGACTCACCCCGGTCGCCTTCGTCCCCGAGGTGCGGCTGCACCAGGCCGACGAGCCGATCGGTCTCTGGGAGCTGACCGAGGGCGAGTTCCACAGCGCCCAACCGCCGCCGTTCTGGGCGTTCGCCTGGGCGGGGGGCCAGGCCCTCGCCCGCTACGTCACCGACCACCCCGAGCTGGTCGCCGGCCGCCGGGTGCTCGACCTCGCCTCCGGCTCCGGCCTGGTCGCCATCGCCGCCGCCCGGGGCGGCGCGGCCGGCGTCCGGGCCGTCGAGGTGGACGAGCGGGCCGTCGCGGCCGTCGCGCTCAATGCCGAGGCCAACGGGGTACGCGTCGACGCCGAACTCGGCGACATCCTGGACGGCGACGCCGGGGACGCCGAGGTGGTGCTGGCCGGGGACGTCTTCTACAGCGAGGCGATGGCCCGCCGGATGCTGCGCTTCCTGCTCCGGGCCGCCCGGTCCGGCGCCCGGGTGCTGGTCGGCGACCCCGGCCGGGCCTTCCTGCCCCGCGAGCGCTTCCACGAGCTGGCCGCGTACGAGGTGCCGGTGCCCGAGGCGCTGGAGAGCGTACGGGTGAAGCGCACCACCGTGTGGGAGCTGGACCCGGCTCCGCCGGGAGCCGCCCGCTAGCGTGACGCCGTGCTGTTCCGGGGCTGGGGGGAGTCCGTCGACGGACCGTGGCCCGACGCGGCCACCGTGGTCGACCACGTCGGCGTGCCGCACCTCGTGGTGACCCGGCACGCGCTGGTCCGGCGGCTGCTCACCGACCCGGAGACGTTCCGGCCGGACAACGCCCTCGACGCGGTGACCCCGATCCCGGTTGCCGCGCTGCGGGTGCTCGCCGGGCACCGGTTCCGGCTGCCCCCGACGCTCGCGAACAACGCGGCGGCCAGCCACCCGGAGATCCGCGCGATCGTCGCCGAGGCGCTGCACCCCGACCGGGTGGCCGCCCAGCAGCCCTGGCTGACCGGCCTGGTCCGGGAGCGGGTGACCCGGCTCGCCGCCGCCCTCGCCGAGGGCGAGCCGGTCGACCTGTACGCCGAACTGGCCGCCGACCTGCCGCTGCTGGTGCTGGCCCGGCTCGTCGAGCTGCCGGACGCCCCGGTCGGCGCGGTCAAGGACTTCGCCCGGGCGGCCCTGGAGTTGTTCTGGGCGCCGCTCGACTCCGCCCGTCAGCTCGCCCTCGCCACCGAGGTCGGCCGGTTCCACACCGTGCTGCGCGCGTTCGCCGCCACCGGGGGCGGGCTGGCCGCCCGGCTGCGCGCCGCCGGGCACTCCCCCGACGTGGTGGTCGGCGCGCTCTTCTTCCTGCTGGTCGCCGGCCAGGAGACCACCTCCCAGTTCCTCACCCTGCTGCTGCACCGGCTGGCCGGCGAGCCGGCGGTGCGGGCCGGCCTGCGCGCGGGCGACATCCCGGTCGCCGACGTGGTCGAGGAGGGGCTGCGGCTGGAACCGCCGATCGTCACCTGGCGGCGCGTGGCCGCGGTGGACACCACCCTCGGCGAGGTCGAGGTGCCGGCGGGCACCAGCATCGTCGCCTGGCTGGCCCGGGCCGGCCGGGACCCCGCGGTGGTGGCCGCGCCCGGCGAGTTCCGGCCGGGGCAGCGCGGCTCCCGCCGGCACCTGGCCTTCGGGGCCGGCCCGCACCGGTGCGTCGGGGCGCAGCTGGCCCGGATGGAGGCGGCCGTGGTGGTGGCCGAGGCCGCGCCGCTGCTCGACGGGGTGACCGTGGTCCGGCCGCCGTGGTGCCCGGACAACCTCACCTTCCGGATGCCCGACGCGTTCGTGGTCCGCCGGACCTGACGAAAGTCAGGGCGGACCGGTGCCCATCGGTGGCGGTGCGCCACCCCCTCCGCTCCCTACCGTCGGCGCATGATCACACTTCGTGGGTTGACGAAACGGTTCGGCGCGGCCACCGCGGTCGACGACCTGACCGTCGAGATCGGACCGGGGCAGGTGACCGGATTCCTCGGCCCGAACGGCGCGGGCAAGTCCACCACCATGCGGATGGTGCTCGGCCTGGACCGGCCGACCGCCGGGCAGGCCCTGGTCAACGGCCGGCCGTACCGGGAGTTGCGGTACCCGCTGCACGAGGTCGGCGCGCTGCTCGACGCCACCGGCGTGCACCCGGCCCGCTCCGGCCGGGCGCACCTGCGGGCGATGGCCCGCAGCAACGGGATCCCGGACCGCCGCGTGGACGAGGTGCTCGACCTCGTCGGGCTGGACGGGCGGGCCGCCGGCAAGCCGGGGCGCGCGCTGTCGCTGGGCATGGGCCAACGGCTCGGCATCGCCGGGGCACTGCTCGGCGACCCGCCCGTACTGCTGCTCGACGAGCCGGTCAACGGGCTCGACCCGGACGGGGTGCGGTGGATCCGCCGGTTCACGCGGGGCCTCGCCGACGAGGGGCGCACCGTGCTGATCTCCAGCCACCTCATGAGCGAGATGCAGCAGACCGCCGACCGGGTGGTGGTGCTCGGCCGGGGCCGGCTGGTCGCCGACGCGCCGCTCGCCGAGCTGATCGCCGCCCGCCCGGCCAGCCCGGTCCGGGTACGCGGGCCCGAGCCGGCCGGCCTGGCGGCGCTGGGGGCGCGGCTGGCCGCCGAGGGGGCGACGGTCGACCCGGACGAGGGCGGGCTGACGGTCACCGGCGTCACCGCCGGCCGGGTCGGTGACCTCGCGTACGAGCTGGGGGTGCGGTTGCACGAGCTGACCCCGGTGGCGGCCTCCCTGGAGGAGGCGTTCCTGGAACTGACCGCCGGCAGCGTCGAGTACGCGGCCGGCCCGACCGGAGGCGAGACCCGATGACCGCGCTGCCCACCCGCACCCCGACCCGGCCGGCGTCCCGGCCCGCCCCGACCGGTGGCCCGTTCACCGGGGCGGTGGCCGCCGAGTGGACCAAGCTCTGGTCGGTCCGGTCCACCTGGTGGACGCTGCTGGCCGGCGTGCTCACCATGGCGGCCACCGCCGGCCAGCTCGCCATCTACGCGGTGAACGCCAACACCGACGACGACCCGACCGTGAACCCCGGCGTCGTCGACGTCGGCGAGGTGGTCGCCGGCGCGCTGGAGCTCACCCAGTACGTGGTGCTCGCCCTCGGCCTCTTCGCGATCACCAGCGAGTTCGCCACCGGCACGATCCGCACCACGCTGCGCTGCACCCCGTCGCGGGGGCGGGTGCTGGCGGCCAAGGCGGTCGTGGTCGGCGTGGTGACGTTCCTGGCCGGGCTGCTGCTCGGCGCCGTCGGCACGGCGGTCGCCCGGCCGGTGCTCGGCGAGTGGGGTCGCGCCCCGCTGGGCGGCACCGTGGCCGACGTGGTCGCCTCGGCCGCGTACCTCGCGCTGGTGGCCGTGCTGGCGCTGGGACTGGCGGCGGCGCTGCGCGGCGCGGTGCTCACCCTGACCGTGCTCTTCGCGCTGCTGATGATCGTGCCGGTGTCGCTCCAGGAGCCGGGGATCACCGTGCTCACCCGGATCGCCGACGCGTTCCCCGGGGTGGCCGGCAACCACTTCCTCGCCGGGGACACCGAGCCCTACCCGGCGGTGGTGGGGCTGCTGCTGCTCGCCAGCTGGGCCGGGGCCGCGCTGGCGCTGGGCCGCTGGGCGCTGCGCCGCCGGGACGCCTGAGCGGGGCGGGGCTGGTCAGCCGGTGGGCGGGACCAGCCCCGCCTCGTACGCGAGGATCGCCGCCTGCACCCGGTTGCGCACGTCCAGCCGGGTGAAGATGCTGGTCAGGTAGCTCTTCACGGTGCCCTCGACGAGGTGCAGCCGGCGGGCGATCTCGGCGTTGGACAGCCCCGCCCCGACCAGGGCGAGCACCTCCCGCTCCCGGTCGGTCAGCCCGGCCAGCCGGTCCCGGGCGTACGGGCCGCGGGCCAGCCGGCCGCCGCTCAGCTCGATGACCCGACGCGCCACCCCCGGCGACAGGTACGCCCCGCCGTCGGCCACCGCCCGGAGGCCGGCGAGCAGCTCGCGCGGGTCGCCGGACTTGAGCAGGAACCCGCTCGCCCCGTGACCGAGCGCCCGGGAGATCAGGTCGTCGTCGCCGAACGTGGTGAGCATGACGGTGGCGGTCTCCGGCACCAGCCGCCGGATCTCCGCCGCCGCGGCCAGGCCGTCCTGCCGGGGCATCCGGATGTCCAGCAGCGCCACCCGGGGCCGGTGCGCCCGCACCAACTCCACGGCCGCGTGGCCGTCGCCCGCCTCGCCGACCACCGCGATCCCCGGGTCGGCGGCCAGGATGGCCCGCACCCCGGCGCGGACCATCGCCTCGTCGTCGGCGAGCACCACCCGCAGGGGGCGCCCGTGGTCGTCGGTCATCGCGCGATCTTCTCCTTGCTGACCAGCCGGCCGTCGGCGAAGCAGAGCCGCCAGGTCGGTTCGGCGAACGGGAAGTTCCCGTCGGTGTAGTACTCACAGCCCCCCGGCGCGGCCCCGGCCGGCGGGTCGGCCTGCCGGCGGGGCAGCCCGAGGGCGTCCCGCTCCTCCCCCAACCGCAGCCGCTCGTAGCCGGACCGGTCGAGGACCGCGCCCGCCGTGGCGAGCGGGTAGTAGACCAGCGCGAGCACCAGGGCGAGGCCGGCCGGGGCGCCGAACGCCACCAGCAGGCTGCGCCGGGCCCGCCGCCGCGCCTCGCCCAGCCGCCACGCCGCCTCGCCGGGGCGGTCGACCGCGCGCCCGGTCCCGTCGCCACCCGGGAAGCCGTCGTCCCGGAGGCCGTCGTCCGGGTCGCCGGGCGACTCGGCGAGGCCGCCGGACCGACCGGCTCCTGGTCCGGCGGATCGAGCGACGCCGGGGCCGGTCGCGTCCGGCACGGCGAGTCCGTCGGAACGGCCGGCCTCGGCACCGGTCGCGGCGGGGGCGACCGCCAGCGGCAGGTGCGCCGTCACCGCGAAGCCGCCGTTCCGAGGACCCGCGTCCAGCACGCCCCCGGCCAGGCGGACCCGCTCGCGCAGGGCCAGCAGCCCCGAGCCGTGCGACGCCGGCCCGGGCAGCGGTCCGTCCGGCGCCGGCCCGTTGACGACCGACACCGCCACCTCCCCGCCTGACCGGTCGACGGTGACGGTCACCGGGGCGGCGGGGGCGTACCGTGCCGCGTTGGTCAGCGCCTCGCGGACCACCCGGTGCACGGCGTGCGCCACGAGCGGCGGCAGCTCCCCGCCGTCCGCGTCGGCGTGCAGCTCGACCGCCATCCCGGCGTCCCGCGCGCCGTCGACCAGCTCCGCCACGCTCTCGCCGGCCGGCCGCAGCGACCCGGACCGCTCCTCGCGGAGCACGCCGATGACGTCGTGCAGCCGCTCGGTCGCCGTGGCCACGCTGGCCCGCAGCTCGCCGGCCGCCGCCCGGTGCGCGGGTGGCAGGTCTGCGGCCAGTTCCAGCGCGGCGGCGCGCAGCGCGATGAGGCTCAGGTCGTGCCCGAGCGAGTCGTGCATGTCCTGGGCGATCCGGGCCCGCTCGCGCAGCCGTACCCGCTCCACCGCGGCCCGCCGCTCCCGCTCCTCGGCCTCGGCGTGCCGCGCCCCGGCCTCGGCGAGCGCCCGCTGCTGCCGGCGCAGCCGGCCGAGCAGCCAGGGGAACACCCCGGCGAAGAGCAGCACCGAGGCGAGCAGGAACCAGGTGGCCGGGTTGGTGCCGAGCAGCCCCAGGTTGACCGCGGTGCCGGCGACCGCGACGGCGGCGAAGCCGGCGGCCACCCGGCCGGCGCCGGCGCTGCGCCGCCCGGCCAGGTAGCTGAACACCGGGATGGCGAAGACGAAGTTGCCGTCGACCAGCGAGCCGAGCACCACCGCCAGCAGCGCCGCGAGGGGCCACCGGCGGCCGAACACCACCGCGAGGCCGAGCAGCGCCAGCGAGCCGGCCAGCAGCGGCACGGCGTGGCGCGGCCAGGGCGGGGTGAGCCCGGCGTACGCCACCGGGGCGGCGACCACGGCCCAGAGCAGCAGGTCACCGGCCCGGCGCCGGACCGGCGGCGGGGTTGGCTGCGCTTCCACGGCGGCCAGGCTACCCACGGCCGGAAGGGCCGGACACCGACGAAAGTCAGGTGCTCAGCTGATCTCCTCGGCCCAGGCGCGCCAGTCGTCGAGGACGCCGTAGAGAGCCGGGGTGAGCCAGCCCGGCGCGGACCGGCGGAACACCCCCGGGTCCATCCCGCCGGCGCCCATGGGCACGGCGCCCAGCAGGTTCGGCACCAGGTCGGACAGGTTGAGCCAGTGCACCAGCTCCGGCTCGGCCGGCCAGGCGCCGATCACCACGCCCGCCGGAATGGCTCGGCGTTCCAGGGCCTCCAGGGTCAGCGCGGTGTGGTTGAGCGTGCCCAGCCCGGCGCGGGCCACCACCACGGCCGGCGCGCCCAGCGACACCGCCAGGTCGGCCACCGTCCAGGGCTCACCCGACGGCCGCAGCCCCATGGGTACGAGCAGCCCGCCGGCCCCCTCGACGAGCACCAGGTCGTGCTTGTCGGCCTCCTCGCGGATGGCGTCGACCGCGGTGTAGAGCTCCAGCGGCTCCAGCTCGGCGACCCGGGCCGCGGCGAGCGGGGCGAGCGGGTCCGGGTAGCTGGCCAGGGTCCGGCCGGTGAGCGGGGCGGCCAGCCGGGTCACCGAGTCGACATCGCCGGGGTCGCCGGTGGCCGTACCCGTCTGGCCGGGCTTGACCACCGCGACCCGCAGCCCGGCGGCCTGCGCGGCGGCGGCGATCGCCGCGGTCACCACGGTCTTGCCCACCTCGGTGTCCGTGCCGGTCACCAGCACCGGCCCGGTCCAGCCGTTGCCGTTCGTCATGAGCCCTCCTCCGTTCGCGACTGCGGGGCTCGCAAACCCGGCTCACTCCTCGCGCTCACCGCGGCACAGTCCACGATCACGTCGAGGGCCCGTTCGAAGTCGGCCCGGTCGACCCCGGCGCTGATGGTCAGCCGGAGCCGGGACCGGCTGTCCGGGGTGGACGGCGGCCGGAAGCAGCCCACCGCCACACCCCGGTCCCGGCAGTCGGCCGCCCATGCGGTCGCCGCCTCCGGACCGGGGGCGGTCACCGAGACCACGGCCGCGTCCGGGGCGGAGACCTCCAGCCCCGCCCCGCCCAGCCGGCGCACCGCGAGGGCGGCCCGCTCGGCCAGGTCGGCGCGCAGTCCGTCGCCGGCCCGGGCCAGCCGCACGGCGGCGCGTACCCCGGCCACCACGGCCGGCGGCGGCGCGGTGTCGAAGATGAAGGTGCGGCCGGTCTCCACCAGGTGCCGGACGAACTCCGCCGGCCCGGCCACCACGCCGCCGGCCCCGCCGAGCGCCTTGGACAGGGTCGCGGTCACCACCACGTCCGGCTCGCCCGCCAGCCCGGCCGCGGCCACCCCACCGGCCCCGGCGGGGCCGGTGACGCCGAGCGCGTGCGCGTCGTCGACCAGCAGCAGCGCGCCGTGCCGCCGGGCCACGGCGTGCAGCGCGGCCAGCGGGGCGAGGTCGCCGTCGACGGAGAAGACCGACTCGGTCACCACCACCGCCGGGCGGCCCGGGGCGGCGGCCAGCGCGGCGGCCACCGCGTCGACGTCGCCGTGCGGGGTGACGATCGTCTCGGCGCCGGAGATCCGGCAGCCGTCGATCAGCGAGGCGTGGTTGTGGGCGTCGGAGACGAGCAGGGTACGCGGCTGCACCAGGCCCCGGACGGCCGCGAGGTTGGCCAGGTAGCCGGAGGAGAACACCAGCGCCCGGTCGACGCCGAGCCATTCGGCCAGGTCGTCCTCGAGGGCGTGGTGCAGGTCGGTGGAGCCGCGCACCAGCCGCGACCCGGTGGCGCCCAGCCCGTACGCCGACAGCGCCCGACCGGCGGCGGCGGTGACCTCCGGGTGGGTGGCCAGGCCGAGGTAGTCGTTGCCGGCCAGGTCGACCACGGCGTCGCTGGCGGCGCGCGGGCGCAGCGTGCGGGTGAGCCCGGCCTTCGCGCGCAGTTCGGCGCGGCGGTCCAGGGCCGCCAGCCAGTCCGCCACCGTCACGTCCCTTTCCCCGACCCGTCGCCCCGCCCGGCGCTTCCGCGGGGCGAAGTTACCACCCGGCCGGACGGCCCCGGCGTGGCGCGGTCCGGCTCGCCGCGCCTGCTCGCGGGGGCCGGACGCGGCCGTTTCCCGGCCCCGGAGGGGCCTTGTAGGGTACGAGCCATGCCAGAGATCCTCGACCAGGCCCGGACCCAGGTGCTGGAGAACGGCGTCGGCCTCGACGAGGCCGGCGTCCTCGCCGTGCTGAACCTGCCCGACGAGCACCTGCCCGCCGCCCTCCAGCTCGCCCACGAGGTGCGGATGCGCTGGTGCGGCCCGGAGGTCGAGGTCGAGGGCATCGTCTCGCTGAAGACCGGCGGCTGCCCGGAGGACTGCCACTTCTGCTCGCAGTCCGGCCTGTTCACCTCGCCGGTCCGCTCGGTCTGGCTGGACATCCCGGCGCTGGTCGAGGCGGCGAAGCAGACCGCGGCGACCGGGGCCACCGAGTTCTGCATCGTGGCCGCCGTGCGCGGCCCGGACGCGCGGCTCATGAAGCAGATGCGCGAGGGCGTGGCCGCCATCAAGGCGGAGGTGGACATCCAGGTCGCCGCCTCGCTCGGCATGCTCACCCAGGAGCAGGTCGACGAGCTGGTCGAGATGGGCGTGCACCGCTACAACCACAACCTGGAGACCTGCCGCTCCTACTTCCCGAACGTGGTCACCACGCACTCCTTCGAGGAGCGCTGGGAGACCCTGAGGATGGTCCGCGAGTCCGGCATGGAGGTCTGCTGCGGCGGCATCCTCGGCCTGGGCGAGACGGTGGAGCAGCGCGCCGAGTTCGCCGCGCAGCTCGCCGAGCTGGACCCGCACGAGGTGCCGCTGAACTTCCTCAACCCCCGCCCGGGCACCCCGCTCGCCGACCGCCCCGTGGTCGAGGGCAAGGACGCGCTGCGCGCCATCGCCGCGTTCCGGCTGGCCATGCCGCGCACCATCCTCCGGTACGCGGGCGGCCGGGAGCTCACCCTCGGCGACCTGGGCACCCGGGACGGCCTGCTCGGCGGCATCAACGCGGTCATCGTCGGCAACTACCTGACCACGCTGGGCCGGCCGGCGACCGACGACCTGAAGCTGCTGGACGACCTGAAGATGCCGGTGAAGGCGCTCTCCGCCACCCTGTGAGGACGACGTGACCGAGCTTGTCGAGCCCGCACCCCCCGCCGATCCCGCCGCTGGCCCGCTTGGCCCACTCGACCGGCGCGAGCCCACCGCGGCGCCGCGCTGGTGCGACCGCTGCGGCGAGTCCGTCGCGGCGGGCCCGCACGAGGCGTGCGCGGCGGCCCGGGCGCTGGAGCCGCCACGCTGGTGCGCGCACTGCCGGCGGCGGATGAAGGTGCAGGTCGTCCCTACCGGCTGGTCGGCGGTCTGCGTCGAGCACGGCGAGATCCGGGGCTGACATGCTGCGGGGGCGGGCGGTGACGTTGCGGCCGGCGACCGACGCCGACGTGCCGGCGCTCGCGGCGATCCGGGCCACCCCGGAGGTGCGCCGCTGGTGGCGCGGCGGGGAAGACCTCGCCGAGGCGGTCCGCGCCGACCTGACCGACGGCGACCTGACCGTCTACGCGATCGAGCACGACGGCCGGCTGGTCGGCGCGATCCAGTGGTACGCCGAGACCGACCCCGACTACCGCCACGCCAGCCTGGACATCTTCCTCGACCCGGAGGCCCGCGGCGCCGGCCTCGGCGGGGACGCCATCCGCACCCTGGCCCGGCACCTGGCCGACGAGTACGGCCACCACCGGTTCACCATCGACCCGGCGGCGGCGAACACCGCGGCCATCCGGGCGTACGCGAAGGTCGGGTTCCGGCCGGTGGGCATCATGCGCCGCTACGAGCGGGGCGCGGACGGCCGCTGGCACGACGCCCTGCTCATGGACCTGCTCGCCGACGAACTCCCCGACTGATCCGGCCGGCACCGCCCCCGCTCAGCGGGTCCGGATCCAGTAGCGCCGGAGACGGCCCAGCTCGGTGTCCCGCACGTCCTCCAGCACCCCGCCGTGCCGCTCGATGGTCCGCGCCGAGGCGGTGTTGTCGACGTCGCAGGTGACCAGGACCGGGTCGATGCCCCGCCGGGCCGCCTCGGCGAGCACTTCGCCGAGCGCGAAGGTCGCCAGCCCGCGCCGGCGGGCCGCAGGCCGTATCCCGTAGCCGATGTGGCCACCGGCTTGGAGCAGGAAGTCGTTGAGGCGCAGCCGCAGGGTGATGGCGCCGAGCACCTCGTCTCCCTCGACGATCCACCAGTAGAGCGCCGGGACCAGCCCCGCCGGCAGCCGGGACTCGTCCGTGCCGTCCCGGAGCTGGCGTACCCAGGTCGCGAAGCCCTCCGGTGAGTCGACGTCGTCGCTCGGCCTCAGTCCGCTGCCGTCCTGGTGGACGCCCCGTCCCCAGTCGTCCCGGGCGGCCAGCCAGGACCGGTGCAGGCGGGCGGTCGGGGTGATCAGCTCCGGCATGCGGGCAGGTTAGCGGCGTGGTCCTTGGCTGGGCCACCGAGTTCCGGGCCGTCAGCCGGCCCAGAGCAGGTGGCCGTCGGGGAGGCGGCGGGCGCCCTCGGCGGGGCGGTGCGGGGTGAGCCGGCCGTCGGGCATGAGGTGCGCCACCGGCACCCCGCGACCGAGCACCGCCACGTCGGCGATCAGCCGCCGGTGGCAGCGCCACCAGACGCTCTCGCTGCACAACACCGCGGTCGTCCGGCGCTCGGCGTCGGTGAGCAGGTCGTCCAGCGCCGCGTCGAAGTCCGGCGTCCGGGTGTACGCGGCGTACGCCCGGAAGGCGGCGACGGTCCACCAGGTGTCCGGCTCCGGTTCCCCGGCGCGGACGTGCCGACGGCCGCCGAGGCGGGGCTCCCAGCGGTAGTCGATCCCCCGCTCCGGCAGCCAGCGTTCGAGCTCCTCCCGCCGCACGTCCGGGTTGGTCCGGCTGGCCGGATACCGCCGCACGTCCACCACCAGCGCGATCTCCGCGTCGGCCAGCAACTCCCCCAGCCGCTCCCGGTCGGCCGCCCCGTGCCCCACCGTCACCAACACGCTCCCCAGGTTCCCCCAGATCTTGGACACTTACCGTTCGACGCGGACGGTAGGTGTCCAAGATCTGTGGACGGGACGGCGGAGCCGCATCGTCGGGCGGAGACTCGGGCGGGTGGTGAGGGTGCTGCCCGCCGATGAGGCGGGGCCGTTGGAGTGGCTGGCGTTCGAGCAGGCGGGGGTGCTGACGACCGGCCAGGCGAGCCGGCTGCTGACCGAGGGCGTCGTGCGCGGCCTGGTCCGCTCGGGGTGCTGGCGCTCGCTGTGTCGCGGCATCCTGCTCACCGGCAACGGCCGGCTGACCCGTGACCAGCAGTTGTGGCTCGCGGTGCTCGCCGCCGGACCGCGCGCCGTGCTGGCCGGGGTGACCGCCGCGGCCGAGGCCGGTGTCCGCGGTCTCCCGCCAGAGCCGCTGCACGTACTGGTACCGGCGGATCGGCGCGTGAGGACGCTGCCGCGCCGGCTACCGATCGACATGCCCGGGGTCGTGGTGCACCGCTCGACGGTGCTGCCCGAGGCGCATCTCCAGCGCGCCCGTCCACCCCGGACCACGACGGCACGGGCGGTGGTCGACGGCGCGAGTTGGGCGCGGAGCATGCGGGAGGCCCAGCTCGTCCTGGCGTCCGCCTGCCAGCAGCGCCGAGTGCTGCCGGAGGAGATCGAGGCCGCGCTGGCGGTGCTGCCTCGGGCACGACGCCGCGACCTCGTCCGGCGGACGGTGGCGGACATCGCGGGCGGCGCGCTGGCGCTGTCGGAGTTGGACTTCCTGGCGCTGTGCCGCCGACACCGGCTGCCCCGCCCAGACCTGCAGGAACGCCGCACGGATCTGACCGGCCGGGTCCGCTGGCTGGACGCGTACTGGCGGGAGTGGCGTTTGCACGTGGAGGTCGACGGGGCGCACCACATGGACATCCGGCACTGGGCGGACGACATGCGCCGGCAGAACGACATCTGGACCAGCGGCGACCGCATCCTCCGCTTCCCCGCCTGGCTGGTTCGCACCCATCCGGAAGAGGTCGCCGAGTCGCTCCGCCGCGCCCTCCGTGCGGCCGGCTGGCGTCCGCCGAACTGAATCTTGGACAGTTGCCGTTCGGGATGAACGGCAACTGTCCAAGATCGCAGGAACAACGTCAGGACAGGGTGCAGGGGGAGCCGTTCAGGGTGAACGTGGTGGGTCTCGGGTTGGTGCCGGTGTGGGTGCCGTTGAAGCCGAAGCTGGTCGACGCGCCCGCCGCCAGGGTGCCGTTGTAGGAGACGTTCGTCGCCGTGACCGCGGTGCCGGTCTGGGTGAAGTTCGCCGACCAGCCCTGGCCCACCTTCTGCCCGCTGCTCGGGAAGGTGAAGGCGAGCGTCCAGCCGTTGATGCCGCTGGTCCCGGTGTTGGTGATGGTGATGTTCGCGGTGAACCCGGTGTCCCAGCTGCTCGTCGTCCAGGTCACGGCGCAGCCGCCCGTGGCCGGCGGGTCCGCGGTGGTGACGGTGAGCGACGGCGAGGCCGCCGAGACGTTGCCGACCGCGTCCACGGCGACGACGGTGAAGGTGTACGCGGTGGCGGCGGTCAGCCCGGTGACCGCCAGGGTGGTCCCCGTGGCCGATCCGACGAGGACGTTCCCAGACCGGTAGACCCGGTAGCCGGTGACGCCCACGTTGTCGGTGGCCGGACCCCAGGTGAGGGTGAGCCCGGTCGGGCCGACGGCCGTGGCGGTGGGCGCGCCCGGGGCGGTGGGCGGGGTGGTGTCCGGCGCCGGGGCGGCCGGGGTGGTCACCGTCAGGGCCGGCGAGGCCGCCGACCGGTTGCCGGCGCCGTCGCGGGCGCGAACCGTGAACTGGTACGTCCGCTCGGGCAGCAGCCCGGTCACCGCGAGGGTGTTGGTGGTGGCGTTGGTCAGCACGAGCGCGTCGCTGCCGGCCTGCGCGCGGGTGACCTCGTAGCCGGCCAGGCCGCTCCCGCCCGTGTCGGTGGAGGCGGGCCAGGTCAGGGTGAGGCCGGTGGCCGTGACGGCCGAGGCGACCGGGGTGCCGGGCACGGTCGGCGCGGTGGTGTCCGGGGTGGCCGGTCTGGGCTCCTCGCCCCAGACCCGCGCCCCGTCGGCGTAGAGCGGCACCTTCCGGTTGGGGCCGGCGGTGGCCTGGTACGACGGGTCGTTGGTCGGGTCCCAGGTGCCGCCCTCCGGCACGCCGACCTTGAACTGCACCTCCATCCGGTGCTGCGACTGCCCGGCGGGCGCGATGGTGTATCCGGTGCAGTCGACCTCGACGTACCAGATGTCGCCCGAGAACTGCTTGGCCGTGGTGGGTGACGGGCAGCCCTGGGTGTAGCCGGGGGTGACCTGCACGGGCCCGGTGCCGTCGGGGCGGAAGTAGTAGCGGAACTTCGCGGTGGTGAGCGCCCGGGCCGGGAAGGCCGACTTGTTGTAGACGATCGCCTTGAGTCCGGTGGCACGGGGCTCGGCTTGCATGACCGTGGTCTCGACGGTCAGCTCGTCCAGGTCGGGCTGCTCGGCCGTCGGGAAGCCGGCGAGCGGGCTGCCGCCGTACTCCGAGGCGAGCCGGGCCAGGGCGGAGGTGAAGCCGGCGTTGTAGTCGGTGGCGACCTCGTTCATGACGTAGTCGGAGCGGCTGTCGGTGTACGCGTCGTTGGCCGAGGACGGGCCGCCGACCAGCGCGCCGTAGAGCACGTGCCGGGTCTCGGTCGGCACGGTCTGGCTGTCCCACCAGGAGCCGTGCGCGGTGCGGTGGTGCGGGTTGCGCGGCGAGTTCGCCCCGAAGCCGATCACGTAGCTGGAGCTGCGCGGGTTGTCGCCGAGCGCGTAGTTGATCTGCCGGACGGCGAAGTCGTGGTAGCGGGCCTTGCGGGTGGCGTCGGTGGTCCGGTCGCTGTAGACCAGCGCGGCGAAGGCGGTGTTGGCGGCGTAGCGCAGGGCGCCCCAGGAGTCGAGGACGGCCATGCCGCCGGGCGAGTAGTTGACCCGGGCGCCGTTGACGCCGACGGTCCACCAGTCGAGCCAGCGGTTGGCGTCGTCGACGTACTTCTGCTTGCCGGTCAGGTTGGCCAGCAGCACGTACGCGCCGAACTGCTTGTTGTCCCAGGCGATGGTCCACTTGTAGGAGCGGGTGGTGGACTGCGGCTCGGTGCCGAGCCTGTCGTACTCGCTCTCCGCCTTGGTCAGGTAGGCGGGGTCGCCGGTGGCCCGGTAGAGCCAGATCGCGCCCCAGACGAGCTCGTCCTGCCACCCGCTCCACGACCGGTAGAAGCTCGTCGCGTCGGTGATGCACTCGTGGTAGCTCTTCCGCACCGTGTCGGCGAAGGTGTAGAGCTGCTTGGCGTGGCCGAGCAGCTTGTCGGCGTAGGCGGCGTCGGTGGGGCGGAACACCATCGACGAGGCGGCCATGGCGGCGGCGGTCTCCCCCGCCAGGTCCGCGCCACCACAGCTCGCATCGATCTTGTACGCGGGCCGCGCCATCGGCAGCACCTCGGCCGGTCCCCACCACTTGTGGTCGTCGTCGCCCTTGCCGACCTGGCCGTAGAGCACGTTGGGGGCGGGGTGCGCCTTCACGAAGTAGTCGTTCACCCAGCGCAGGTTGTTCAGCAGGTGCGGCAGTTGGCCGGAGGCGGCGTAGCCGTCGCGGTACTCGACCGCGCCCCAGGCCAGCATGGTGGCGCTGAACGCCATGGGGAAGCCGAACTTCACGTGGTCGCCGGCGTCGTACCAGCCGCCGGTGAGGTCGAGGCCGGCGTCCGCGCCGTCGGTGAGCGCCGAGTCGCCCCGCCAGGAGACCCGGTTCCAGGCCGGCTTCTTCCCGGACTGCTGCGCCTCGTAGAAGAACAGGGACTTCTGCAACGCCTCCGTGTAGTTGAACGCCGGCGCGGCGGCGGCCGGTGCGGGCGGTGGGACGGTGACGGTCGCGGCCAGGCCGGCGGCCAGCGCGGCGCCGGTGGCGAGCAGCCGGCGGAGCCGGGACCGGCCACCACGGGGTGGCGGGGTCGGAAGGGGCATGGCGAGCTCCTGTGGGTGGCGCCGCGCGGCAGCCGGACCGGACGGGATCGGTGGTCCGGCTGCCGGCGGCAGTGGTGGTGGGGTGGGCCCACAGAGACGCGGGAGCGCTCCCATGGATAGTCGACAATGTAAACTCGATGTCGCGGGTTTGTGAAGACGGGACCTGTCGCCGGACCCGGCCGGCCGGAGCGCCAAGAACCCCGTTCGCGTTACGCCGACACGCCGCGCAAGTGGCTCGATCTGGCCCCAATTTCGGTCCTCTAGCGGCACATCGTCGCAGCTCAGACCGTTCGTCCGATGTCGCCGGTCGGGTGCCGGCATGCGATCATGTGCCGTCCCCTCTCCCGATCTCGGAGGATTCCTCATGCCACAGCGTCGGCACGTGGCGCGCGCGGCCCTCACTGCAGCCGCCGCCACGGCCCTCCTCTCCCTCGCCGGCCCGGCGTGGGCGTCGAGCACCATCCCGCTCAACCCGGCGCACCAGGACCAGACCGCCGCCGGCTTCCAGCAGGAGTGCGACGACGAGCGGTTCGACGACCTCGCCGACAACCAGGACGGCTGGCACTTCGTCCTGCCGGGGGGCAAGGAGTCGGGCAACTTCGAGAGCCTGACGCTGACCTACAGCGACGGCACCAACCAGGTCGAGATCAGGGTGCCGGACGCCTCCGACGCCTACCCCGACCACCTCTACTCGACCGGCGGCAACGCGCCGCGGACCATCCACGCCTACGTCTTCACGCCGGCGGGTTGGACCCTGGTCGACGGCAGTGCCGTCATCAGCGGCACGGCCACCAAGTTCAACCTGAGCCACACCTGCGCCGGCACCCCGGCGCCGTCGGAGTCGCCGTCCCCGTCCGGGTCGCCGACCGGCAGCCCGACGCCGACCCCGACCACTCCGGGCGAGGAGACCCCGACCCCGACGCCGGGCGGCTCCGAGAACCCGTCGGAGAACCCGTCGGGCACCCCGACCCCGGGCACCTCGGTCGGCGGCGGCGCGGGCGGCGGCACCGAGGGCGGCCTGCCGCTCACCGGCGTGGCCGCCACCAGCATCTCGCTCACCGGCCTCGCCCTGATCGGCGGCGGTGTCCTCCTGATGTCGCTGCGTCGCCGCCGGGACAAGATCACCTTCACCAGCTGAGCCGGACTCCGGCACGGAACCGGCCGTCGGACCTCGGTCCGGCGGCCGGTTCCGCCTTTTCCGGGGCCACCGCGGCGGTCCGCCCTCGATATGATCTTGGGGTGGACGCTCTCGACCCGACCCGCACCGCCGTCGTCCTGATCGACCTCCAGCGTCGCATCGTGGACCTGCCGACCGCCCCGCACACCGGCCCCGAGGTGGTCGAGCGCTGCCTCGCCCTCGCCGAGGCCGCCCGCGCCACCGGCGCCACCGTGGTGGTGGTCCGCGTCGACCGGCCCGGCCCCGATCCGCAGCCGGCGGGCAGCGAACTGCTTCCAGAGGTGGCGCCCCGCGAGGGTGACCTGGCGATCGTCAAGCACACCTGGGGCGCCTTCCACGAGACCGGGCTCGACGCGGCGCTGCGGGAGCGCGGGGTGGACACGCTGGTGATCGGCGGGCTGGTCACCAACTTCGGCGTCGAGCAGACGGCCCGCATCGGCGACGAGATCGGCTACCGGGTGGTACTGCCGCACGACGCGATGTCCGGGTTGGACGCGTACGCCCACGAGTTCGCGGTCGACTACGTCTTCCGCCGGCTCGGCACGTTCTGCACGACCGCGGAGGCGATCGCCGCGCTGCGCGGTTGAACCGGCCGGGGGCTTGATCCGTACTGACGGGTAACCCGGTCGACGCCGCCCGGAGCTGGATCACATAATCGACAGTTTTCTATTTAATTCCCGCGTACCCCCAGGTCAGGACCGTGCCGGTCGGGCCGCGACGTGTCGCGGCGGCGGGACGGGCGTCCTGGCATACGAGCGTACGGTTGCCCGCGCGCTCGGCAGCGCGGGACAGTACGCGACACCAGCGGTGCCATCGACGCCGCCGCTCCCCCGGACAACCCTGAGGAGATCGCGATGGCTCTCAGACTCGCCGACGGCACCTCCTGGTCCGACACCCTCGCCCGCGCGGTGGCCGCCGCACCGGAAGCCTTCGGCACCACGTCCGACGGCGCCGCCACCCTGCACAACCTCGTCGAGGGCGGGTGGCGGGCGGTCGGCACGCCGAGCCCGGTACGCACCCCGGTCGACAACACCGTGCTGGTCAACCTGGCCCGCCTCGACGCCGAGGCGGCGCGCGGCGCGGTCGCGCACGCCGCCGCCGCGCACCGGGAGTGGGCGCAGACCCCGCTCGCCGAGCGCAAGGCCCGGGTCGACGACGCCCTGGACGCCCTCACCGCCCACCGCGACCTGCTCGCCATGCTGCTGGTCTGGGAGATCGGCAAGCCGTGGCGGCTGGCCTGCGCCGACGTCGACCGCGCGCTGGACGGCGTCCGGTGGTACGTGCAGGAGATCGACCGGATGCTCGCCGACGGCCGCGAGCCGCTCCCCGGCCCGGTCAGCAACATCGCCTCCTGGAACTACCCCATGAGCGTCCTCGTCCATGCCGAGCTGGTGCAGCTGCTGGCCGGCAACGCGGTGATCGCCAAGACCCCGTCGCAGGGCGGGGCGGTCTGCCTCACCGTGGCGCACGCGCTGATGCGCCGCGCCGGGCTGCCCGCCACCCTGCTCTCCGGCAGCGGCGAGGAGCTCTCCGAGGTCCTGGTCCGCGCTCCGGAGATCGGCGCGGTGGCGTTCGTCGGCGGACGCTCCAACGGCGGCAAGGTGGCCGCCGCGCTGCTCGACTCCGACAAGCGGCACTTCATCGAGCAGGAGGGCCTCAACGCCTGGGGCATCTGGAACTTCTCCCAGTGGGACCTGCTCGCCACCCACCTGAAGAAGGGCTTCGAGTACGGCAAGCAGCGCTGCACCGCGTACCCGCGGTTCGTGGTCCAGCGCGACCTGGTCGACGAGTTCCTCGACGTGTACCTGCCGGTGGTGCGCTCCGTCCGCTTCGGACACCCGCTCGCCGTCGGCGACGACTGGTCGGCCGGGGACCCGCTGCCCGAGCTGGACTTCGGCCCGCTGATCAGCGCGGCCAAGGCCGAGGAGCTGCGCCGCAAGGTCGACGAGGCGGTCCGCGGCGGCGCGGTGCCGCTGCACCGGGGCAAGCTCGACGGCGCGCCCTTCCTCGACGGGCAGGACACCTCCGCGTACGTGGCGCCGGCGGTGCTGCTCGCCCCGCCCGGACGGTCCCGGCTGATGCACGCCGAGCCGTTCGGCCCGGTGGACACCATCGTCGTGGTGGACACCACCGACGAGCTGCTGGCCCAGATGAACGCCTCCAACGGCGCGCTGGTCGCCTCCCTGGCCTGCGACGACGAGGAGCTGGCCGGCAAGCTCGCGGTCGACCTCCAGGCGTTCAAGGTGGGCATCAACAAGCCGCGCTCCCGCGGCGACCGGGAGGAGCCGTTCGGCGGCCGGGGCGCGTCCTGGAAGGGCGCCTTCGTGGGCGGTGACCTGCTGGTGCAGGCGGTCACGGTGGGCGGCGACGGCCGGCTCTACGGCAACTTCCCGGACTACAGCAGCTACCCCGCGACCTGAACCACGCCGACCGGGCCCGGACACGGACAGGGCCCCCGCACCGGGGGCCCTGCCGTGTCACCGTCCCCCGCACCGGAGGTCGGCCCAGGTGGCGCCGGAGAATCCGGCGCCGGTGCGCGGTCGCCCGCCGGCCGTGGTCCCGTGCCGCGCCGTTGCGGCCCGGGACGCGGCGCGACGCGCCACCGTGGAGTCAGTACGACCGACGTGACCGCGCGGTCACGTCGGCCTGCCGGGGCAGCACGGCCCTGCGGGGGGCCAGCGGCACCGTGACGGTCAGCACGCTGCCGTCCCGCTCCACCGACGTGGGCCGGTCCAGCCGGCGTACGGTGCGCAGCATCGGGGTGTTCTCGGCCTGCACGTGCAGCAGCGCGGCGGCGTAGCCGGCCCGGTCGGCGTGCCCGAGCAGGCGCCGCAGCAGGGCCGAGCCGAGGCCCCGTCGCTGCCAGTCGTCCCGCACCAGCAGCGCCGCCTCCGCCTCGTCCCCCTCGCCGAGCAGGTTGGCCATCGCCACGACCGGCGCCGCCGCCCCGCCGGAGCCGTCCGTGGCGACCAGGGTCAGCCCCCGGGCCGGTTCGAGCAGCCGGCGCAGCCGGGCCGGCGCGGGGTGCCCCGCCCCGCTCAGGTAGCGCCGCTGCCGGCTCCGGTCCGAGCACCCCGCGTGCAGCTCCAGCACGCCCGGCAGGTCGTCGGCGGCGGACGGCCGGACCAGCACCTCGGAGGTGTCGGGCAGCACCAGGGTGACCCGGTCGGCGTCCCGGCGGGCCACCGTGGCGGCCAGCTCGACCAGGGCCTGCGCCCGGGCGTACTCGGCCGGGGTGAAGCTCGGCTCCCGGCGTCGCAGCTCGTACGAGCCGCCGGCCGGGTCCGCCAGCAGCATCGTGGTCCCGTCCACCCCGCCCGGCGGGGCGGCCGGCGTCGGCCGCCAGGTCACCGCGTCCGCCCCGAGCAGCACGCGCAGTGTCTCGCCGGCCGCGTCCGGGTCCCGGACCAGGCGGCCGGCCAGGCCGAGCACCCGGGTGGGCTGGTCGGCCAGCCCGCGCGCCTCGCTGCGCGCCACCCAGCAGTTCCGACCGCGCCCCCGTTCGACGGCCGCCCGCAGGTCCGCCTCCGTGAGCCGGTCGGGCGCGTCGACCAGGAAGTCGTCGACCGCACCCACCTCGGTGGTGTGCACCTGCACGGTGAGGATGTTGACCCCGCGCAACGCGAGGCTCGCCGTGAGCACCGACAGGTAGCCCGGCCGGTCGTCCACGGTGGCACGGATCCGCCACAGCGCCATGGTTCGCTCCCTTCCTCACCGTCGACCCTGCCGGCCGCCTGTTGCGCCCCCGTTGCCCACGGGTGAAACGGCGGGACCAGTCAGGTGATGGTGGTCACGGGCGGGGCGCCGACCAGGTCCAGCCGGTCGCCGAGGATCACCGCACCGGCCCGGACCAGCTGGGCGAGCCGGTCCACCTCGGTGGAGTGGAACGCGGCCGCGGCGAGCGGCTCGCTGTGGTCGCGCGCCACCACCAGCACGAGGCCGGCCCGGCCGAACGGCGCGACCGCGTAGTGGTGCCCGTCCGGGGTCGTCACGGCCCGGGCCCGCAGCGGGGTGACCTCCGGCAGCCGCGGCGGGACCGGGGCGCGCCAGCTCGCGTGCCCGACCGTCGGCTCGCCGGCGTCGCCGCTGCGCGCGGCCCAGTCCAGCGGGACCACGGCGGCCACCGCCCAGTCCGCGGCGAGCAGCCCGGGCACCGCGTCGACCAGGGTGGCCACCCCGTCGGTCGGGTTCGCCGCGACCTGGGCGAGCAGCTCGGCGTCCTGGCCCGTGGTGGTCGGCGCGCCGATCGCCCGCCACACCCCGTCCACCCGGACGCCGGGGATCGCGGCCAGGCCGGCGAGCAGGCGCTCCACCCGGGCCGCGCCCGGCCAGACCACGGTGAAGTCGTCGACCGCCCGGCCGCCGAGCCGCTCCAGCACCACCACCTGGACGATGTCGGCGCCGGAGACGCCGAGCGTCCGGGCCACCTGGCCGAGCGTGCCCGGTCGGTCCGGCAGGGTCACCCGAACTCTCAGCAGCATTTCTGGTCCCTCCGCTCGGCGGGCCGGCCGTGGCGGCCGGCAGGCTGGGGCCCAGCCTGCCGGTTGACCATTTCGCCCCCGTTGCAGCGGCATGTCCCGCCGGGAACATCCCGCCTTGACAACAAAGCTGAGCTGCCATCAACTAACCGGATGACCGATCCGGCCGTCGACGCACCGCACACCCCGACCGGTTCGGCCCCGCGCGGGCTCGACCTCGACCGGCTGGCCGGACACCTGGCCGCGCACCGGCCGGAGCTGGCCGGGCCGCTTTCCGCGCGGCTGATCGCCGGGGGCAAGTCCAACCTGACCTACCTGCTGCGCGCCGCCGACCGCGAGGTGGTGCTGCGCCGGCCGCCACTCGGGCACGTGCTGGCCACCGCGCACGACATGGCCCGGGAGTACCGGGTGATCTCCGCGCTCGCCCCCACCGCGGTGCCGGTCCCCGAGGCGCTGCTGCTCTGCACCGACCCCGACGTGATCGGCGCGCCGTTCTACCTGATGGAGAAGGTCGACGGCGAGGTCTACCGGCGCCGGGAGCAGACCGACGCGCTCACCGCCGGCCAGCGGCGCGACCTGGCCATGGCGATGATGGACACCCTCGCCGAGCTGCACATGGTCGAGCCGGCCGCGGTCGGGCTGGCCGACTTCGGCCGCCCCGAGGGCTACCTGGCCCGCCAGGTCCGACGCTGGTCCGGCCAGCTCGACCGCTCCCGCAGCCGCCCGCTGCCCGGCATCGAGGAGCTGCGCGACGCGCTGGCCGGCAGCGTGCCCGAGGGCGCGAACGCCGGCCGGATCGTGCACGGCGACTACCGGCTGGACAACCTGCTCGCGACGGTCGAGCCGGTGGCGGTACGGGCGGTGCTCGACTGGGAGATGGCCACCCTCGGCGACCCGCTCGCCGACCTGGGGCTGCTGCTGACCTACTGGGACGTGCTGGGCGACAGCGACAGCGCCGAGGGCAACCCGGTCGCCGACGGCATCGGCCCGCGGGCCGGCTTCCCCACCGGCGCCGAGCTCATCGACCGGTACGCCGGCCGCAGCGACGTCGACGTCGGGCCGCTGCACTGGCACGTGGCGCTCGGCTGCTTCAAGCTCGCGGTGATCTGCGAGGGCATCCACTACCGGCACGCGCTCGGGCAGACGCTCGGCGGGGGCTTCGACCGGATCGGCGAGATGGTGGCGCCGCTGGTCGAGCACGGCCTGCGCGCGGTGCGGGGGCGGTGATGGACTTCGCGTACGACGCCCGGACGGTCGAGCTGCGCGAGCGGGTCGAGGCGTTCCTCACCGAGTGCGTCTACCCGGCCGAGCCGGTGCACCACGAGCAGGTGCTCGCGGCCGGCGACCCGTGGGCCCGCCCGCCGGTGCTGGACGAACTGAAGGCCGAGGCCCGCCGCCGTGGCCTGTGGAACCTCTTCCTGCCCGACCCGCGCTACGGCGCCGGGCTGACCAACCTCCAGTACGCCCCGCTGGCCGAGCTGACCGGGCGCAGCCCGCACCTGGCCCCGGAGGCGCTGAACTGCGCCGCCCCGGACACCGGGAACATGGAACTGCTGGCCGAGTTCGGCTCCGCCGCGCAGCGGGACCGCTGGCTCGAACCGCTGCTGGCCGGGGAGATCCGCTCCGCGTTCTGCATGACCGAGCCGGAGGTGGCCTCCTCCGACGCGACCAACATCGCCACCCGGATCGTCCGCGACGGCGACGAGTACGTGATCGACGGCCGCAAGTGGTGGTCGTCCGGTGCGAGGGACCCGCGCTGCGAGATCTTCATCGTCATGGGCAAGACCGACCCGGACGCCGACCGGCACCGCCAGCAGAGCATGATCCTGGTCCCCCGGGACACCCCGGGTGTGACGGTGCGCCGGGGCATGACCGTCTTCGGCTACTCCGACGCCCCGCACGGCGGGCACGCCGAGATCGACTTCACCGGGGTGCGGGTGCCGGCGGAGAACCTGGTCGGTGCCGAGGGTGCCGGCTTCGCCATCGCCCAGGCCCGGCTCGGTCCCGGGCGGATCCACCACTGCATGCGGCTGATCGGCATGGCCGAGCGGGCCCTCGAACTGCTCTGCGGGCGGGCCCTGGACCGGGTCGCGTTCGGCCGCCCGCTGGCCGAGCAGGGCGTCGTCCGGGAGTGGATCGCCGAGTCCCGGGTGCGCATCGAGCAGGCCCGGCTGCTGGTGCTCAAGACCGCCTGGCTCATGGACACCGTGGGCAACCGGGGCGCGCACACCGAGATCCAGGCCATCAAGATCGCCACGCCGGCGATGGCCGAGTGGGTGATCGACAAGGCCATCCAGGGGTACGGCGCGGCCGGCGTCAGCCAGGACACGCCGCTGGCCGCCCTCTGGGCGCAGGCCCGCACCCTCCGCCTGGCCGACGGCCCCGACGAGGTGCACCGGTCGTCCCTGGCGAAGCGGGAACTCCGCCGCTGGTCCTGAGCGCCTCAGGCGGAGGCGCGGTGGATGAGCTTGGTGTCCAGCAGCACGTGCGGGCTGGGCAGCTCCTCGCCACGGATCCGCGAGACGAGCAGCCGGGCCATCTGCCGGCCCATCTCCTCCACCGGCTGGAAGACCGTGGTCAGCGGCGGCTCGGCCTGCCGGGCGATGGGGGCGTCGTCGAAGCCGATCACCGCCACGTCCTCGGGGACCCGGCGGCCGGCCTCGCGCAACGCGCGGAGGGCGCCGAAGGCCATCAGGTCGGAGGCGACGAAGACCGCGTCCAGGTCCGGGCAGACCTCCAGCAGCCGGCGCATGCAGGCCGTGCCGCTGCCCTCGCTGAAGTCCCCGTACGCGATCAGGTCCGGGTTGAGGTCGGCGCCCGCGGCCCGGACCGCCTCCTTGTAGCCGGACAACCGGGCCAGGCCGGCGCCCATGTCCTGGGTGCCGGCGATGGTGGCGACCCGCCGCCGGCCGCGGGCGAACAGGTGCTCCACCGCCTGCCGGGCGCCGCCGACGTTGTCGACGTCGACGAACCAGGCCGGCTGGGCGTTGGGGTGCAGCATCCGGGCCGGCCGGCCGCCGAGCACGGTGGGCAGGCCGCGCTCCTCCAGCAGGGTGGGCAGCGGGTCCGCGTCGTGCAGCGAGAGCAGCAGGACGCCGTCCACGTGCTGGTTGGTCAGGTGGTGCTCGACCCGTTCCCGCTCGATCTGGGACTGCGCCATGGCCAGCCAGAGCTGCATCGGGGTCTCCAGCAGCGCGGAGCTGACGCCCCGGACGATGCCGGCGAAGAACGGCTCGGTGAAGACCCGCTCCCCCGACTCGGAGACCACCAGCGCCACCGAGTCGGTCCGCTGGGTGACCAGCGCCCGCGCGGCCCGGTTGGGCACGTACCCCAGCTCGGCGATGGCCGCCTGGACGGCGGCCCGGGCCTCCGGGCTCACCTGCGGCGAGCCGTTGACCACGCGGGAGACCGTGCCGCGGCCCACGCCGGCGCGGGCCGCGACCGCGTCGAGGGTCGGGCGCCCGAGCGACCGCGTGCGCTGCGTTGTCATCGTCTGTGCTCCTCCGACATCAGGCGGGCCCGGCACCTGTTGAGGCGTCGGCGCCGGGCCGCCCGTTACTGGCTGGCCCAGCCTATTGTGCGGCCAGGCCGTTGCGTCGGATCACATCGGCGTACCACCTGGCGCTGGACTTCGGGATCCGGACCTGGCTGTCGTAGTCGACGTAGACCATGCCGAAGCGCTTCGTGTAGCCCCACGCCCACTCGAAGTTGTCCATGAGCGACCAGGCGAAGTACCCCTTCAGCGGCACCCCGGCGCTGATCGCGGCGTGCGCGGCGCGCAGGTGCGCGTCGAAGTACGCCAGCCGGTCCGGGTCGTCGACCCGGCCGTCCACCACCGCGTCGACGAACGCGGAGCCGTTCTCGGTGACGTAGAGCGGCAGGTCGGTGTAGTCCCGGTGCACCCGCTCCAGCGTCTCCACCAGGCCCGGGGCGTCGATCTCCCAGTCCATGTCGGTCACCGGGACACCCCGGGTGACGAACCGGACGTCCTCGCTGCCCGGCCAGCAGGACGGCGCCCGCCAGTACGCCTCCCGCTCGACGCCCTCGGCCGGCGCGGCGACCACGTGCCGGCTGTAGTAGTTGACGCCCACCATGTCCAGCGGGGTCGAGATGACGGCCAGGTCGCCGGTCCGGACGTGCCCGAAGTCGGTGACCTTCCGCAGGTCGGCGGTCAGGTCCGCCGGGTACGCCCCGCGCAGCACCGGGTCGAGGAAGAACCGGTTGGCCAGCCCGTCGATGCGGCGGGCGGCGTCGGCGTCCTCGGGCGAGTCGGTTGCCGGGGTGACCGGGTAGAGGTTGACCGTGATGCCGAGCTGCGCCTCCGGCCGGGCGGCCCGCAGCGCCTGCACGGCCAGCCCGTGCCCGAGCATGAGGTGGTGCCCGGCCCGGACCGCGTCCGCCCCGTCCGAGCGGCCCGGCGCGTGGACGCCGGAGCCGTAGCCGAGGAAGGCCGAGCACCACGGCTCGTTGAGGGTGGTGAAGTACTTCACCCGGTCACCGAGGGCGTCGCCGACGAGCTGGGCGTAGTCGGCGAACCGGGCGGCGGTGTCCCGGGCCGGCCAGCCGCCCGCGTCCTCCAGCGGCTGGGGCAGGTCCCAGTGGTAGAGGGTCAGCCAGGGCTCGATGCCGTGGCCCAGCAGCTCGTCGACCAGGCGCCGGTAGAAGTCCATGCCCTCGGAGTTGACCGCCCCGGCGCCGCCGGGCTGCACGCGCGGCCAGGAGACGGAGAAGCGGTACGACTTCAGCCCCAGGTCGGCCATCAGCCGCACGTCCTCGGGCATCCGGTGGTAGTGGTCGCAGGCCACGTCACCGGTGTGCCCGGCAACCGTCCGCCCCTCGGTGTGGCTGAAGGTGTCCCAGATCGACGGGGTGCGGCCGCCCTCGGTCGCCGCGCCCTCGATCTGGTACGCGGCGGTCGCCGCGCCCCAGAGGAAGCCGGGCGGGAAGTCGGCTGCCGCGTCCTGGTCGAGGACGCCGACGGCGGGCGGGCTGGCTGGGTTGCTCACGACTTGACGGCGCCTTCCATGATGCCGCCGATGATCTGGCGGCCGAAGATGATGAACACGATCAACAGTGGCAGGGTCGCCAGCGCGGTGCCGGCGAAGAGTGCCACGTAATCCGTCTGGTACAGCCCGGACGAGAGGATCTTCAGGGAGTACTGCACCGTCGGAGTGTCCGGGGTCAGCACGATGAACGGCCAGAGGAACTCGTTCCAGGTCTGCATGAAGGTCAGCAGGCCGAGCACCGCGGCCGCCGGCCGCAGCGCGGGCAGCACGACGTTCCAGTAGATCCGCCAGGTGGAGCAGCCGTCGAGCCGGGCCGCCTCGATCAGCTCGTCGCTGATCGCGGACATCGCGTACTGGCGCATCATGAACACGCCGAAGCCCTGCACCAGGAACGGCACGATGACCGCCTGCAGGGTGCCCGTCCAGCCGAGTTCCACCATCATCAGGTAGAGCGGGATGACGCCGAGTTGGGTCGGCACCATCATGGTCATGATGATGATCAGCAGCAGCGCGTTGCTGCCCCGGAACTTCAGCTTGGCGAAGGCGAAGCCGGCCAGGCTGGAGAAGAAGATCACCGAGATCGTGACGACGGTCGACACGACGGCCGAGTTGACCAGGCCGTAGACGAACGCCGCGTCCTCGTTGGCGAGCATCCGGTCGATGTTGGTGAACAGCTGGTCGCCCGGGGTCGGCGGCATCTCGTAGACCGCGCTGTTGTCCCGCGAGGCGATGATGAACGACCAGATGATCGGAAAGATCGACAGTACGCCGCCGAGGATGAGCGCGAGGTAGGTCAGCGGGCTGGCCTGCCAGAGCTGGGCGCCCGGCAGCCGGCCGCGGCGGCGGGGCGGCACCGGAGGTGGGGCGACCGAGCGCGGAAGGGTCTGCGTGGTGGTCACTTCTTGTCCCCCTTCACCGACCGGCGTACCAGCGCGAAGTTGATCAGCGCGAAGATGATGATCATCATGAAGAGCAACCAGGACATCGCGGAGCCGTACCCGTACTCGGCGTTCCCGGTGAAGGTCTTCTCGTAGATGTACATGGCCAGGGTCTGGAACTGGTGGTCCACGCCGCCGCGGATCAGCCCGTTCCCGTACATCAGGGGCTCGGTGAAGATCTGGAAGCCACCGATGGTGGAGATGATGATCGTGAAGAGGATCGTCGGCCGGATCAGCGGCACGGTGATCGCCCAGAACTGCCGCCAGGTCGAGGCGCCGTCGAGCGACGCCGACTCGTACAGGTCCTTCGGGATGGCCTGCATGGCGCCGAGGTAGATCAGCGCGTTGTAGCCGGTCCACCGCCAGTCGACCATGAAGGCGATGGCGAACCAGGAGGCGAAGCGGTTGTCCCGCCAGGCGATGGGGTCGAACCCGACGGTGCCGAGCAGCCAGTTGATGAGGCCGTACCGGTCCGCGAAGATCAGCGCGAAGATGATGCCGACCGCGGCCACCGAGGTGATGTTGGGGATGACCACACCCATCCGCAGCAGCGTGCGGGCCCGCATCTGCCGGTTCAGCAGGTTGGCGAGCATCAGCGCCACGATGAGCTGCGGCACGGTGCTGAGCACGAAGATGCCGAGGGTGTTGTAGGCCGCGTTCCAGAACTGGGCGTCCTCCATCAGGAGGCGGTAGTTCTCCAGCCCCGCGAACTCCTTGGTCCCGCTCAGCAGTTCGTAGTCGAAGAGCGAGACGTAGACCGTGTAGAGGACCGGGAAGAGGCCGAAGACCCCGAAGAGGACGAAGAACGGGGCCACGTACAGGTACGGGGAGTACTTGAGGTCCCAGCGGCCGAGCCGGTACGACCGGCGGCGGCGCGGCGGGGTGGACGGGGGTCGCGAGGCGGCGTGCGACCGCGGTGCGCCGACAGCAGAACTCATTGCAGGTCCTTCCGGGAGGTGGGGCGGCGGCGACCTCGCCGCGGCGCCCACACCCTGGGGCGGGTGTGGGCGCCGCCGCCGAGCCCACGGGCAGCGGATCCCCGTGGGCTCGGCCGGTCACCGGCGACTCAGCTGGTCGCCTTCTTGGCCTCGTCCACCGCCTTCGTCCAGGCGGCCTCCGAGCTGACCTTGCCGCGCTCGGCCGCCTGCATCTGCGGCTCGAAGACGGTCTCCCAGATCTGCTGGTGCTTGGCGCCGAGGAAGACCGGCTTCATGTTCTTGACGCTGTCACCGAAGATCTGGCCGGTGGGCGCGCCGCTGAAGTAGTCGCTCTTCTTGTCCTTGAACGCCGGGTCCTCGAGGCCGGCGAGGTCGGACGGCATCGCGCCCGCCTCCTTGAACGCCGCCAGGTGCCCCTCCTTGCTGGTCAGGTACTTGGCCAGCAGGTACGCCTCCTTCGGGTGCTTGGTCTGCGCCGGGACCGCCAGGTAGGAACCACCCCAGTTGCCGCCACCGCCGGGGATCTTGGCGATGTCCCACTTGCCGGAGTTGGCCGGGCCGGACTTCGGGGCGATGACGCCCTCGGTCATCCAGGACGGGCAGGGGAGGGTGGCGAACGCGGAGTTCTTGAAAGCCCCGTCCCAGTCGGCGCTCCACCGCTGGGTCTTGGCGGTCAGGCCGTCCTTGGCCATCTGCAGGCCCATGTCCCAGGTCTGCTTCACGACCGGGTTGGTGTCGCCGATGAACTTGTTGTCCTTGTCGAAGAAGAAGGTCTCCGAGTTCTGCATGACGTACGGCTGCATGAGGCTGGTCGCGCTGTCCAGCCAGGCGGCCTTGACCTTGCCGCTGGCCTTGAACTCCTTGCCCAGCGCGATGTAGTCCTGCCAGGTGGCCATCCGCTTCGAGACCTCGTCCCGGTCGGTGGGCAGACCGGCCTGCTGGAACAGGTCCTTGCGGTAGCACATGGCCAGGCCACCGACGTCGGTGCCGAGCGCGATCAGCTTCTTGCCGTCCGGCGTCATGGCGTTGTTCCACTTCCACTCGGGGAAGTTGGCCTTCAGCTCACCGGCGCCCAGGTCGAGCAGGTTGGCGAACTTGTCGTGGTTCTGGACGTACCCGAACAGGACGCCCTCCTCCAGGCCGACCACGTCGCCGGCACCGCTGCCGGCGGCGAGCCACTGCACCAGCTTCGGCTGGAAGTCGCGCAGCTCGCCCATCTTCTGGTGCTCGACCTTGATGTTCGGGTTGGCCGCCTCGAAGTCCTTGATGGCCTGGTCGTAGCCGAAGTTCTGGAAGGTCTGCAGGACCAGCTTGACCTGGCCGCCCTCGCCGGTCGATCCCTCGTCGTCCTTCTTGCTGCACGCCGCGCTGCCGAGAGCAACGCCCGCGGCGAGCAGGACGGCCGCGGCGGTGCGGAGCCGGCGCCTCATGACGCTCATCCCTGACCCCTCTCAGGTGGGTAACTCGTGTGGTGGTTTTGACCCGCGCCCGCCCGTCGCCGGGCAGGCGTGGCGGTGAGGCTTTGGTTCTGGGACGCCGCCGCGACGAGCGATGTGGCTTGGGACACGTCGCGCGGGAGCGCTCCCATGAGATTGCCGCCACGTGTCAGGGGTGTCAATAGACCGATGGGAGCGTTCCCAGATCGTTACCGCGCCGACCCGGGCAACCGCGGAGGGCGGCCCCGGGACGCGGTCAGCAGAAGCGACGCAACAGGGTGGTGGCCCGGTCGGGGGCGAAGAACTCCGGCTCGAAGCCGGCGCCGGCCCACTCCCGCATCATCCGGTGCTCGGCGTGCCCGGGGTCGGCCAGCGCGGCCAGCAGGACGGCGTACCCGGCCGGGCCGCCGACGTCCTCCGGCGGGCAGGCGCGCTCCCCCTCGACACAGACCGGGTAGCGCTCGTCCGGGTCCGCGGCGCAGACGTCCTCGACCACCAGGTCGTGCTCCCACCAGTCGCCGAAGTCGTAGGTGTAGCGGAACCGGTCGCCCTTGCCCACCACCGCGTCCAGCCGCACGTCCAGCTCGTCGCGGACCGCCAGCTCGCCGTCCGGATCGGGCTCACCGTACTGCCGGCCGTCGATGTCGAACGAGTGCAGGTGGCAGTCCCGCCAGCCCATCGCGTGCTGGACGACCCGGTGCAGCCGGTCCAGGGTGTAGCCGCCGGGGACCAGCACCCGCCGCCACACCGGCGGCCGTACCCCGGCGAGGGAGACCTTCAGCTGGAAGATCTGACGCGACATGCTGTCCCATCCTTCCTCGGCATAGGCTGCCTACATGATCTGCCGAGCGTGCCGGGAGCGGCGGCACGACGACTGTCCAGGCCGGAAGTGGTGCGACTGCCAGCACCGTACCCCCGAACCCACCCCTCCGGTCACCGGTCCGGCCGGCGAATGAGCGTCGGAACCCCGATCGAACGGATCTGGCCGGCGCCCGTCACCGGGCCGCTGGCCGACCCGGAACTGGCCGCGCTCTACGGCCGCGCCCCGCACCCCCACCTGCGGGTGAACTTCGTGGCCAGCGCCGACGGCGCGGTCAGCCTGGACGGCTACTCCGCCGGGCTCTCCGGCGAGCCGGACAAGCGGGTCTTCGGGCTGCTGCGGATGCTCTGCGACGGCCTCGTGGTGGCCGCCGGCACGCTGCGCCACGAGGGCTACCGGGCGGTCCGGCTCGGCGAGGCGCGCCGGGCCTGGCGCCGCGAGCAGGGCCTGGCCGAATATCCGACCCTCGTGGTCGTCTCCGGCTCGCTGGACCTCGACCCGGCCCAGGCGTGCTTCGCCGACGCGCCGGTCCGGCCGCTGGTGCTCACCGGCGCGACCGCCGAGCCGCCGCCCGGGCTCACCGAGGTGGCCGACCTCGTCCGCTGCGGCGGGGAGCGGGTCGACCTGGCCGCCGGCCTGGCCGAGCTGCGCCGGCGCGGGCTGGGCCAGCTCCTCTGCGAGGGCGGGCCGCACCTGTTCGGCGCGCTCACCGCGGCCGACCTGGTCGACGAGCTCTGCCTGACCGTCGCGCCGCTGCTCGCCGGGGCCGGCCCGGGCCGGATCACCGCCGGGGACGGCAGCGCGCCCCGGCACCTGCCGCTGCGCCACGTGCTGGCCGCCGCCGACGGGGTGCTCATGCTGCGCTACGCCCGCGACCCGGGCGGGGCGCCGCCCGCCGGCGCCGCCCCGGCCGCCTGACCGCACGGCCCGCACCGGCCGTCGAGGCCGGAAAAGGGGTACGCGGGCAGCCTCCCCGGCCAGGGCGGAGCGGACGGCCGGCGCCCAGGCGGCACGGGTCAGCGGGTCGGCGGAACGGCCGCCCCCGGCGGCAGCGCGTCCGGCAGCCCGAACGCCGCGGCGTGCTCCGCGCCCAGGAACGAGGTGATCCCGGCGATCCGGTCACCCCGCAGCGTCAGCACGTCGACCGACCACGGCAGGTAGGGGCCCGTGCCGCCCCGGCGCAGGTAGCTGGCGACCGCGGGCTGGCCGTTGGCGCCGGTCGTGAGGTGCCGCCAGCTGCCGCAGGGGCCGAGCGGCGCCGACCGGGCGAAGTCGAGCACCGCCGTGCGGCCCCGGTACCAGTGCGGCATCGGCGGCATGGACCAGGTGACGTCCTCGGTGAGCAGGGCGACCAGGGCGTCGGCGTCGCCGTTCTCCAGCGCGGTGGCGTAGCCGGTGACGACCTCCCGCAGCCGCGCGTCGTCCAGCATCCGCAGGGTGCGCTGCTGGGTGGCGGCGGGAGCCCGCTCGGCGAGCGCCCGGCGGGCCCGCGCGAGCGCCGAGTTCACCGACGTGGTCGAGGTGCCCAGCATGGCCGCGATCTCCGCGGCGGAGTACCCGAGAACGTCGAAGAGCAGCAGCGCGGCCCGCTGGTTGCCCGGCAGGTGCTGCACCGCGGCCACGAAGGCCAGCTCGACCGCCTCGCGCTGCTCGTACCGCGCGCCGGGTGGGACGGGACCGGCCGCGAGGGCGGTGTCCGGGTAGGGGCCGAGCCAGGCGACGTCGTGGTCCGGGCGGCTGTCCGGTACGGCGCGGTCGCTGGCCGGGCCGAGGTCGACCGGCAGGGCCCGCCGGGCGCGGCCGGCGATGGCGTCGAGGCAGACCCGGGTGGCCACGGTGTACAGCCACGAGCGCAGCGAGCCGCGTCCCGCGAAGGCCGGCAGCCCGCGCCACGCCCGCAGCAGCGCGTCCTGGAGGGCGTCGTCGGCGTCGTGGACCGAGCCGAGCATTCGGTAGCAGTGGGCGTGCAGCTCCCGGCGCAGCGGCGCGACGAGTGCCGTGAAGGCGGCCTCGTCGACCGGGGCCCGGTCGGGAGATCCGGCGGCGGTCGGGGAACTGACGCTCACGACCGACGATTCTGCCGCAGCGCCGGAGTCAGGAAGGTGAACGGCTCGCCCGTCACGACCCTGGAGGACCCGATGAGCAGCATGTCCACCGCACCAGTCACCACCGGCACCCTGGCGGTGCCCGACGGGCGGCTGTACTACGAGGTGCGCGGGCAGGGGCCGCTGGTGGCCCTGGTCGCCGCACCGATGGACGCGGACGCCTTCGCCCCGCTGGCCGACCTGCTGGCCGCGGAGCACACCGTGTTGACCACCGACCCGCGCGGGATCCGCCGGAGCGTCCTGCACGACCCGCACCAGGACTCGACTCCGGAGCTGCGCGCCGACGACGTCATCCGGCTCCTCACCCATCTCGACGCGGGTCCGGCCGCCGTGCTCGGGTCCAGCGGCGGCGCGGTGACCGTCCTCGCCCTGGCGCAGGCCCGTCCTCCGCACGTGCACACGGTCGTCGCGCACGAACCGCCGCTGCTCGGCCTGCTGCCGGACCGGGAGGAACTGCTCGCCCGCGAGGACGACATGATCGCCACCTACCGCGCCGGGGACCGGCTGGGCGCCGGGCGCAAGTTCCTCGCCAACGCGAACATCCAGCTGCCCGAGGAGGTGGTCCTGGGCATGTTCGGCGGCGAGCCCGACCCGCAGGCGGCCGCCGACGAGCACTTCCAGTACCTGCACATGATCCGTGGGACCACCGGGTTCCGGCCCGACGTCGCCGCCCTGCGCGACGGACCCACCCGGGTCGTCGTCGGTCTCGGGGAGCGGTCGACCGGTGAGGTCTGCGACCGCACCTCGCGGGCGCTCGCGGCGGCGCTTGGCACGTCGCCGACGATGTTCCCGGGCGGGCACATCGGCTTCGTCGAGGACCCGCCGGCCTTCGCCGCCCGGCTGCGCGACGTGCTCGCCGGCTGACCCGTCGGACGGCGACGGCGGGCGCGGGACGCCGGGTGGCGTACCCGCGCCCGCCGTCGGAGGCACGGTCGCCCGGCGTCGGCGGCGGAGAAGTCGGCCGACACCGGGCGCGGCGATCAGTTGACGCTGACGGCCGACCAGGCGGCGGCCACCGTGTTGTACTCGGCGCTGCCGCTGCCGTACAGGTCGGCGGCGGCCGACAGGGTGGCGGTGCGGGCACCGGCGTAGTTGGTCCGCGAGGTCATGTAGCGGGTGAGCGCGCGGTACCAGATGGCGCCGGCCTTGGTGTTGCCGATGCCGGTCACGGTGCTGCCGTTGCAGGTCGGGCTGTTGCCGTACGAGGACGAGCCGCTGCCCACGGCGAGCAGGTAGAAGAAGTGGTTCGCCACGCCGGAGGAGTAGTGCACGTCCAGCCGGCCCACCGAGCTGCTCCAGCAGTCGGCGGAGGAGCCGTCCTTGGAGGGCTTGTCCATGTAGCGCAGCGGGACGCCGCTGCTGCGCAGCTTCTCGCCGATCAGGTAGTCGCCCGGGTCCTTGCTGTTGGCGGCGGAGAACTCGACGAGGGTGCCGAAGATGTCGCTGGTGGCCTCGTTGAGGCCACCGGACTCACCGCTGTAGCGCAGCCCGGCGGTGTTGCTGGTGACGCCGTGGGTCATCTCGTGACCGGCCACGTCCAGCGAGGTCAGCGGGTACCAGCCGGAGCCGCCGTCGCCGTAGGTCATGCAGAAGCAGGAGTCGCTCCAGAACGCGTTGGCGTAGTTGCTGCTGTAGTGCACCCGGCTGTACGCGCCGACCCCGTCGTTGCGGATGCCGTTGCGGCCGTGCACGTTCTTGTAGTAGTCCCAGGTCTTCTGGGCGCCGTACGCGGCGTCGGCCGCGGCGGTCTGGCGGTTGGCCAGGGTGCCGTCGCCGAACACGTTCGAGGCGCTGGTGACGAGGGTGCCGGTGCCGCTGGTGCCGCCGTTGAGGTCATAGGTCTTGTGGCCGCCCCGGGTGGCGTCGGCGAGCTGGTACGTGCTGCCGGAGAGGGTGCTGCCCACGGTGACGGTGCCGGAGTGGAAGGTGTTGCCGGTGCCGTCGCGCTGCACACCCTCCCAGGAGTCGCGCACCTTCCCGGTGGTGGCGTCCACCAGGACGTGCAGCTCGCTGGGGGTGCCGTCGGCGTACGCGCCGCCCACGACGACCTCGTAGGCCAGCGTGGTGCCGGCGGCGTCCGCGTCGTGGACGAGCTGGCTGCCGTCGACGCGGCGGGTGGCGGCGGTGGAGGCGGCGAGCGCGACCCGGCCGGCGGTCGCGGCGCTGACCCGGGCCCTGGCGCCCCGGGTCGGCGCGGCCGCGAGGCTCTGGCTGGCGCCCTTCCAGGTGTTGCCCCTGCCCAGGTGGACCACGGTGTCGCCGCCGAGCACCGGCAGGCCGTCGGCGTAGCGGTTGAGCCGGACGTGCTCGGTGCCGTCGGCGTCGGTCTGCACGTTCTTGAGCGTGAAGCTCTGGCCGTCCGCGACCAGCGCGCTGCCCGAGTGGGCCTTGAGCTGGGCGACCGCCCGGGTGAACGCGTCACCGGAGACGGGGGCGGCGGAGGCCGTGGCGGGCAGCGTGCCGGCGGCGGCGAGCAGCGCCGCCGTGGCCAGCCCGCCGAGGAGAGTGGTACGACGCATGAAGTTCCTACCTTCACTAGGACTGCCGGTCGGGGGGGGTACCGACCGACGGGTGACCCGCCGTGGGAGGGCACGCCGGATCGGCCGCGTCCGTGCAGGTCACACGGCTGCGGCGACACACCAGGGATCGACGGAGGAAAGATCCTCGATGCGTTGTTGCACATTCTTGCCGCAGGCGACCCTTGTCTGTCACGACTTTCGGCCAAGATTTTTTCCACGACTTTTCGCGTCCCGTTCACCACCCGGCGGCGCCACCGTGCCGCCGGCGCCGGGACCCGCGCCCGCCGGGTCGGGCTACGCCGTCTCGCGAACCCGTGCACGGTCAGCGCCGTAACCTCGGGGAATGCGTTCTCCGCAGGCGGCCGGGGCGGCCCCGGACCGGGTCGGTCGTCCGCTGCTCGCCGGTGGGCTGCTGGTCGCCACCGGCCTGTCCGACGTGCTGACCGCGTACGGCGTGCTCCGGTCCGGGACGTTCATGGTGCTGAGCGAGGACGGCCTCTACCCGGTCGACGTCACGGGCTGGGCCTGGCTGCGCCTGGCGGTCGGTACGGCGGTGGCGCTCGCCGGGCTGGCGGCGGTCACCGGCCGGCGGGACGCGGCCACCGTGGCGATCGGCTGCGCCGTGCTGGCGCTCGCCGTGGACCTGCTCATGCTGCCGTACGCCCCGATCCTGGTGGTCCTGGTGGCCGCCGTCGACGCGGCGGCGATCCGGCTGCTGCTCCGGCACCGCCGGGCGACCGCCCGGGCGGGGTGAGGTTGCCGGTCAGCGGGGCTCGCAGATCCGGCCGGTGAGGGCGGGGTCGCCCTCCCGGTCGGCCGCCCACACCGGGTTGAGTGCCAGCGGGAGCGGCGGGGCCTGCCAGGCGGCGCCCAGCCGCTGGAGCAGGCGGTACTCCCGGCGCGGCTCGTCGACCCGGTCGCCGGCCAGGAAGTCGACCACCCGCTCCTGGGCCTGCCGCTGGCCGATCAGCCCGCCGTGCAGGGCGGGCATCTGGAACACCGGGATCCGGCTGTACTCGCCGGGCGGCGCCTCCGCCGCGCTGACCGTCGGCAGGAAGGCGATCATGCGGACCCCGGCCACCGGGCAGAGCGTGCGGTTGCGATAGAAGGGCGCGTTGACCAGCACCGAGCGGACGAAGGGTTCGTCCGGGGCGCTCTTCACCCGGCGGCCCAGGTTGGCCAGCCAGAAGATCCCACGCAGCTCCCAGCCGGCGGCCACGCCCCACCCGCTGTAGCCGGGGGGCGGATAGTAGGCCCGGCCGGGCTGGATGAGCGGGCTGAACAGGAGCACCGCCTCCACGGGCAGGGGCTGCGCCCACTTGTCCAGGTAGGTCCGCGCCACCATGGCCCCCTCGCTGAACCCGAGCAGGGCGATCGGCCGGCCGGTACGGCGGTGCAACTCGTCGACCTGCGCGGCGAGCAGCACCGCGCTCGAGTCCAGGGACTGGTGGGTCGCCTCGGGCCCGTACGGCAGCGGCCGGCCCTGCCCGTCGAGGCCCACGTAGGAGAAGCGCTCCACCCGGGGGTCCGCCGGTTGGCGACCGTTCCACTGCGAGTCGTGCCCCGCGATGGCGATCAGGGCATGCGGCACCCGGTCGGGCAACCGCTGGGTGAGCACCGGAGGCAGCCACTCCGCCGGCGGGCCCGTCGCCAGGCCGACGAGCGACTGCGACCCGACCGCGGCGGCCATGGTGAGGACGATCGCCACCGGGGCGACCGGGGTCCGGGCCAGGCGGATCCGGGCCGGCAGCACGGCCGCCGCCACGGTGTGCTGCCAGAGCAGGCCGTTGGCCAGGCCGGCCAGCGCCGCCACCGGGACGCCCCACCAGCCGGACGTGCTGGAGATGACCGCGCCCGCGACGGTGAGCACGATGAAGTTGAGCACCGACCAGCCGAGCAGCTCGATCGTGGGCAGGCCCCGCCACCAGTACCGGACCACGCCGGCGCGCTGGAGGAACGGGGCGAGCACCAGCATCGGGGCGAGCGAGGCGAACAGGTAGAGGGAGAGCGCGACCGCCGAGAAGGCGACCGAGATCGCGGCCCACGGCGAGATGATCACCAGCGCGAGGGCGGCCACCTCCAGGTTCCGCCGCGCCAGCCAGCCGAACGAGGGACGGGCCGCCCGCGCGGGCCAGGCCAGCGCCGTCAGCCCGGCGGTGAGCAGCCCGCGGAACACGGTGAGCAGCACCAGCCCGAGCAGGAAGTTCCACCAGGAGTCGTGGAAGACGAGCAGCCACCGCAGGTCGTGGAACGAGTCGTACGGCCACACCGCGGTCACCTGCGGCGCCAGCCCGCGGGCGCCGTGGAAGCCGATGCCCACCAGCACCGTCTCCTGCACCACCGGCGGCAGCACGGCGAGCAGCAGCAGCATCGCCGTCCGGTTGCGGACTGCCTCCACCGCCGCTCCTCGTGCCTCGCGTCCTCGGGCCCCTTGCAGGATCTCCCGGGAGCCGGGCCGGCGGTGCCGGAATGGCCGACCAGGGAGCACGAAGAGTCAGCGGCCCGTACCGCTGCGCAAGGTCGGCGGACCCGCGAGGTGGCGTCCGCCGCGTCGCGTGGCAACCTGTCGCATACCTCGGGCAGGATGCACGACGTGCGCCGCGAACGGGACGACCAGCCGACCGGAGACCGCCGATGACCGACGACCTGCTCGACGGCCCCGGCGACGGGGTCGGCCGGGTGCTCGGCACCGCCGACGCCACCCCGCTCACCTTCTGGACCGCCGTCGCCCCCGGCAGCTACCTCCAGCTCGACGACGTGGTGGTGACCCGCCGCGAGCTGCCCGACCGGGAGCCGGTCACCATCGCCGGCGTGGTCACCCAGGTGCGCGCCCGGCACGAGGGGGCGCAGTTCGACTCGGACGTGTTCGCCATCGCCGACGGCACCCTGCCGGCCCAGGTGCAGGAGGCCGCCGAGATCACCACCACCCGGGTCGACCCGGAGTTCTACGTGCCGCCCACCCCGGGCGCGGTGGTGCACCGGGCCGAGGGCGACGCCCGCGCCCGGGCGCTGCACTTCGACCGGATGGAGCGGCGCATCCCGATGGGCATGGGCCGCGACGGCGTACCGGTCTACCTCAACGCCGACTTCCTCGACGGCACCCGGGGCGCGCACGTCTCCATCTCCGGCATCTCCGGCGTGGCCACCAAGACCAGCTTCGCCACCTTCCTGCTCTACTCGGTCTTCCGTTCCGGGGTGCTCGGCGGCGACGCGGTCAACGCCAAGGCGCTGATCTTCAACGTCAAGGGCGAGGACCTGCTCTTCCTCGACCACCCCAACACCCGGCTCGACGACCCCACCCGGGCCGGCTACGCGAAACTCGGGCTCGACGCGGGCGCCTTCCCCGACGTCCGGGTCTACGCCCCGCCGCGGGTCGGCGACTCCTCCGGCACGCCCGACGTGAGCAGCCGGCTCACCGGGGTGGACAGCTTCTACTGGACCCTGAGCGAGTTCTGCGCCGACCGCCTGCTGCCGTACGTCTTCGCCGACGCCGACGACGAGCGGCAGCAGTACACGATGGTGGTGCACTCGGTCGCCGCCCACCTGGCCAGACACGCCCAGCCCGCCGACGGCGGGGTGAGCATCGACGGAGTCCGGCTGGGGTCCTACGCCGACCTGGTCGACCACGTCGTCGAGCAGCTCAACGACGACGAGACCCGCAGCGACTGGGCGGGCAGCGCGGTCGGCCTCGGCACGGTCAACGCGTTCGCCCGCCGGCTGATCGGCAGCAAGAAGGACCTGGGCCGGCTGATCCGGGGCGACCTGGCCACCCGCCGCCCGCACTCGATCAACACCGCGGAGTCCGCCCAGGTCACCGTGGTCGACCTGCACAACCTGCCGGACCGCGCGCAGCGTTTCGTGGTCGGCGTGACGCTCAAGAGCGAGTTCGAGCGCAAGGAGAAGGCCGGCACCGCCAAGCCGCTGCTCTTCGTCGTCCTCGACGAGCTGAACAAGTACGCCCCCCGAGAGGGCTCCTCCCCCATCAAGGAGGTGCTGCTCGACATCGCCGAGCGGGGCCGCTCGCTCGGGGTGATCCTGGTCGGCGCCCAGCAGACCGCCAGCGAGGTGGAGCGGCGGATCGTCACCAACTCGGCGATCCGGGTGGTCGGCCGGCTCGACCCGGCCGAGGCGTCCCGCCCGGAATACGGCTTCCTCCCGCCCGCCCAGCGCCAGCGCGCCCTGCTGGCCAAGCCGGGCACCATGTTCGTCAACCAGCCCGACATCCCGGTCCCGCTCTGCCTGGAGTTCCCCTTCCCGGCCTGGGCCACCCGGGTCTCCGAGGCCGGCCGGGCACCCTCGGAGACGCTGCGCTCGATCACCCAGGCGGCCGACCCCTTCGCGGTGGTCGGCTCGGGCACCGCCGACGACGACATCCCGTTCTAGAGGGCGGACCATGAAGATCCTGCACACCTCCGACTGGCACGTCGGCAAGGTCCTCAAGGGGCAGTCCCGGGCCGACGAGCACAAGCAGGTGCTCGCCCAGGTGATCGAGATCGCCCGGGTCGAGCGGCCCGACCTGGTCATCGTGGCCGGCGACCTCTACGACACCGCGGCGCCCACCCCGGAGGCGACCCGACTGGTCACCCGGGCGCTGACCGCGCTGCGCCGCACCGGCGCCGACGTGGTGGCGATCGGCGGCAACCACGACAACGGCGCCGCGCTCGACGCGCTGCGCCCCTGGGCCGAGGCCGCCGGCATCACGCTGCGCGGCAGCGTCCGCGACAACCCGGCCGAGCACGTCATCGACGGCGTCACCCGCGACGGCGAGCGCTGGCAGGTCGCCGCGCTGCCCTTCCTCTCCCAGCGCTACGCCGTACGCGCCGTGGAGATGTACGAGCTGACCCCGGCCGAGGCCAACCAGACCTACGCCGACCACCTCGGGCGGGTGCTCGCCCGGCTGGCCGAGGGATTCACCGAGCCGGACCGGGTGCACCTGGTCACCGCCCACCTCACCGTGGTCGGGGCGAGCACCGGCGGCGGCGAGCGGGACGCGCACACCGTGCTCGGCTACGCGGTGCCGGCCACCGTCTTCCCGGGCAACGCGCACTACGTGGCCCTCGGCCACCTGCACCGCTCGCAGCGGGTGATCGGCCCCTGCCCGGTCCGCTACAGCGGCAGCCCGCTCGCCGTCGACTTCGGCGAGCAGGAAAACGTCGGGTCGGTGACGATCGTCGAGGTGACCGCGACGACCGCCGCGCAGATCCGGGAGGTGCCGGTGCCCGGCGCCGTCCCGCTGCGCACGGTCCGCGGCACCCTGGCGCAGCTCGCCGAGATCGACGCGCCCGACGGCTGGCTGCGGGTCTACGTCCGCGAGCAGCCCCGCGCCGGCCTGCGCGAGGAAGTGCAGGAGCTGCTCCCCCGGGCGCTGGAGATCCGGATCGACCCGGAGCTGGTGCCGGCGCCGGGCAGCGGCACCCGCACCGCCCAGCGGGCCGGCCGCTCGCCGCGCGAGCTGTTCGCCGACTACCTGGGCAGCCGGGGCCACGCCGACGAGGACGTCCGGGAACTCTTCGACGAGCTGCTCGAGGAGGTGGATCACTGATGCGGCCCATGCGGCTGGACATGGCGGGCTTCACCGTCTTCCGCGAGGAGACCACCGTCGACTTCACCGACGCGGACTTCTTCGCGCTGGTCGGGCCGACCGGCTCGGGCAAGTCGACGGTGCTCGACGCGATCTGCTTCGCCCTCTACGGCACGGTCCCCCGCTGGGGTGGCGCGCGGGGACTGGCCAACGCCCTCGCCCCGTCGGCCACCGAGGCGCGGGTGCGGCTGGTCTTCGAGTCCGCCGGCGACCGCTACGTGGCCACCCGGGTGGTCCGCCGGGACGGCCGGGGCACGGTGAAGACCGCCAACGCCGGTCTCCAGCTCATGCCGCCCGGGTTCGACGTCACGAAGCTCGACACCGGGCTCAGCCCGGAGGACCTGGGCGAGGTGGTGGCCGGCACCCCGGCCGAGATGGAGCAGGCGGTGCTCGACGCGGTCGGGCTGCCGTACGAGCAGTTCACCAGCTGCGTGGTGCTGCCGCAGGGGCAGTTCGCCGACTTCCTGCACGCCAAGCCGGCCACCCGGCAGCAGATCCTGGTGAACCTCCTCGGGCTGGGCGTCTACGAGGAGGTGCAGAAGAAGGCCACCGAGCGCGCCGGGCAGGCCGAGGCGAAGCTGGAGGCGGTCGACAAGATGCTCGGCGGCCTCGCCGACGTCGACGAGGCGAGCCTGGCCGACGCACGGGACCGGGTCGACCGGATGCGCGAGCTGGCCGGGGCCGTCGCGGCGGCCGTACCCGAGCTGGAGCGGGCCCGCGCGACGGCGCGCGAGCAGGCGGCGGCGCTCGGGGCGCTCGACGCCGAGCTGACCGTGCTGGCCGGGGTCCGGCCGCCGGACGGGATCGCCGAGCTGGCCCGGGCGGTGGCCGCCGCGCGGACGGCCGCCGACGAGGCGGTCACCGCGGTCGGCCTCGCCGAGGAGCGCGAGGAGAAGCTGCGCGGCGAGCTGGCCGCGGCCGGCGACGAGAGCGCGCTGCGCGTGCAGCTCAAGGCGTACGCCGACCGGGAGCGGCTGGCCGGTGACGCGGCGGCGGTCCGCGCGGCGGTGGACGCGGCGCAGGCCGAGCACGACACGGCGGCCGGGGCGCTCGCCGCGGCCCGGGCGGCCGCCGAGCAGGCCGAGGTGGAGCTGGAGGCGGCGTTCCGGGCGCACGAGGAGGCGAAGGCCACCGACCAGGCGGTGGCGCTGCGGGCGCACCTGGTCGAAGGCGGCCCCTGCCCGGTCTGCGAACAGCCGGTGCCCCGGATGCCGGCGGTGCCGAAGGGCTCGGCGGTGGCCCGGGCGCTCGCGGCCGGCAAGGCGGCCCGGGCGGCCAGCGACGCCGCCAAGCGGGTGGTGCAGGAGCGCGACGCGGCCGCCCGGGAGCTCGACCGGGTGCTGCTGCGCGCCCGCGCCGAGCACGACCAGCTGGCGGCCCGGCTGGCCGAGCTGGACGGGCAGCTCGCTGGCGCCGCCACGCCGGAGGCGCTGCGCGGGTCGCTGGCCGAGCACGCCCGGCTGCGCCGGGCGCTGGAGGAGGCGGCGGGGGCGGTGCGCGCCGGCCGGGACGCCGCGCGCCGGGCCCGCGGCAGCCTGGACGGCGCGCAGGAGCGGCTGCGCCGGGCCTGGCGGGACTTCGACACGGCCCGCGACGGGCTGGCCCGGTTCGGCCCGCCGGCCACCGACCGCGACGACGTGGCCGCCGCCTGGACGGCCCTCGCCGACTGGGCCGGCGAGCAGGCCGGGCGGCGGCGCGCCGACCGGGCCGGGCTGGCCGCCGCCGTCGACGCCGCGGAGGCCGCGGCGGGCGAGGTGGCGGAGCGGATCGGCGGGCTCTTCGAGGCGGCCGGGCTGACCGCGCCGGAGGACCCGCAGCGCGACGCCGCGGTGGCGGTGGAGCGGGCGGAGGCGGAGCTGCGCCGGCTGGAGGAGCGCCGCGAGCAGGCCGCGGAGCTGCGCGAGCAGCGGGCCGGCCACGAGCGGCAGGCCCGGGTGGCCCGCGCCCTCGCGGGGCACCTGCGCGCCAACAACTTCGAGCGCTGGCTGCTGGCCGAGGCGCTGGACCTGCTGGTCGACGGCGCCTCGCGGATCCTGCGCGAGCTGTCCGGCGGCCAGTACGACCTGGTGCACGACAAGGGTGAGTTCTTCGTGGTCGACCACCACGACGCCGGGCTGCGGCGCGGGGTGCGCACCCTCTCCGGCGGGGAGACGTTCCAGGCGTCGCTGGCCCTGGCGCTGGCGCTCTCCGAGCAGCTCGCCGGGATGTCGACGAGCGCGGCCAGCCTGGAGTCGATCGTCCTCGACGAGGGCTTCGGCACGCTGGACGCGGCCACCCTCGACACGGTCGCGGCCACCCTGGAGAACCTGGCCGCCCGGGGCGACCGGATGGTCGGCGTGGTCACCCACGTGCCGGCGCTCGCCGAGCGGATCCCGGTCCGCTTCGAGGTCCGCAAGGACGCACGCACCGCCCGCGTGGAACGGACCGGCCTGTGAGCGCGAGGAGTGCAGCGCAGCGGAGCCCCGCAGTCGCGAACGAAGGGCTGGCACCGTGAGCGCGAGGAGTGCAGCGCAGCGGAGCCCCGCAGTCGCGAACGAAGGGCTGGCACCGTGAGGAGCGCCGCGTGACGGGACCGTCGAGGGCGGGGGCCCGGTTCTTCGTCGACGCGTGGGACCCGGCGTACGGGGCGTCGTTCGAGGCGGCCGGCGGGGGCGGGCCGGCGGCGCCGAGCAGCGCCCAGGTCGACGCCGACGTCGAGCTGCCCGCCACCGACTGGCGGGCCGTCGACGTCCGGCGCGACGTCGCGGCCCCGGACGTGGTGCTGCTGGTCGACGGGGTGCGCCGGATCGACGCCAGCGTCTGGACGGCCGAGGACGACGGCGGCTCCTTCCCCGGCATCGCGGCCTCGTACGCCGCCGGGGTGGTCCGCTGCGACCTGGAGCGGGGCGCGGCGGAGCTGGCCGGGACCCGGGTGGGCCGGGGGCTGTTCACCGCCAGCCCCTCGGCGCAGGACGTGGTGGCCGGCGCGATCCGCTACCCGGTGCACCGGGTGAGCGGCACCGGCGAGCTGAGCAAGCTCCCGGCCGCCGTGCAGGGCCCGCTGACCGCGCTGGAGGTGGCGGTCTCCGACGCGGTGCGCACCGACGGCGACCTGCTCGTGGTGGACGGGCCGCTGCGCAGCCGGCGCAACCTGCCCCGCACCCTCGGCTACATCAAGACCCAGCACAGCCAGTACCTGGACGGCCGGCTCACCGCGGTGGTCACGGGGCTGGCCCCGGGGCAGCGCTGCCCGGTGTTCCGGCTGGGCACCGCGTGGGGCGGCTACTCCTGGTACCTGCGGCTGCCGGTGGCCGGCGGCGCGCCCTGGGCGGGCGTCGTGCGGGTGGAGTGCTCCGCCGAGCTGACCGAGGCCGAGGCGATCGAGCTGGCCGACCTGTCCCTGGTCACGCTGCCCCGGTTCGCCTCCACCCCGTACAAGGACCCGCGCGCCCCGCAGAACCTGATCCCGATCGCCGGCCTGGAGCGCCGGCTGCGCGGGATGCTCGGCGACGCCCGACTGCTGCACCGGGTGCTCACCGCGGCGGCCCGGGGGATCCGGCGCTGATGGGCCGGCGACGCGGCGCGGACCGGGTGGTCACGCAGGTCGACACCGGGCAGGCCGAGCTGGCGCCCGACCCGGACCGGCCGGGTTCCTGGACGCTGCTGCTCGACGGCGCGCCGCAGTCCCATGTGGACCTCGCCGACCCCACCCACCTGGAGTTCGAGTACGTCCGGCGGCTGGCCGCCGCCCTCGACCTGGTGGCACCGGCCGGCGCGCCGCTGCGGGTGCTGCACCTGGGCGGCGGCGCGCTCACCCTGCCCCGCTACGTCCAGGCCACCCGCCCCGGCTCCACCCAGCGGGTGTCCGAGGTGGACGGCGCGCTGGTGGAGCTGGTCCGCCGGGAGCTGCCCTGGCCGGCCGACCCCCGGTTGCGGGTCCGGGTGGCCGACGCCCGGGCCACCCTCACGTCGAGCCGGGACGGCAGCTACGACGTGGTGGTCGCGGACGTCTTCGCCGGCGCCCGCACCCCCGCCCACCTGACCTCGGTCGAGTACGCCGCCGAGGTGGCCCGGGTGCTCCGGCCCGACGGTTACTACCTGGCGAACGTCGCCGACGGCCCGCCGTTGCGGCACGTCCGCGGGCAGGTCGCCACGGTACGCACCGTGCTGCCCCGGGCCTGCCTGGTCGCCGACGCGGCGGTGCTGCGCGGCCGGCGCTACGGCAACCTGGTGCTGGTCGCGTCCCGTGTGGAGCCGCCGGTGCCGGAGCTGACCCGGCGGGCCGCCGGCGACTGGTTCCCGGGCCGGGTGCTGGCCGGCGCCGAGCTGGACCGGTTCGCCGCGGGCGCGCCGGTGGTCCACGACGCCGATGCCACCGACTCCACCCCGCCTCCGCCCGGAATTTTTTCCGTCCGGCGTTGATCCGCTCGGCGGGCCGCTCCGTATCACCGGGCGGCCATGCCCGTGGGGGGTCGGCTGATGTCATTGGACACCGGAGGTCTTGCATGCACGCGGTGGCGGCCGGCTGGCACGGCGAGGTGGCGAGGCCCGAGTGGATGTTCGCCCGGGCACAGCCCCGGTCGCGCGAGTCGCGCTCGGGCCGGGGGGTCGACGCCCGTCCCTCGGATCGCCAGAATGACCCGGTGACGCCGCGACCGGCGCCCGGACGCCACCAGGCGACGTCCACCGAGGCGAGCCACTCCGACCAGCTGATCCGGCTGCTCTACGCCGAGCACGCCGGGCCGCTGCTGATGTTCGTGATGCGGCTGACCGGCGGGGACCGGCAGCGCGCCGAGGACATCGTGCAGGAGACGCTGCTGCGGGCCTGGCGCAACGCGCACCGGCTGGGCGTCCAGGGGCAGGGCTCGCTGCGCCCCTGGCTGGTCACGGTGGCCCGGCGGATCGCCATCGACGAGCACCGCAGCGAGCAGGCCCGCCCGGCGGAGACGTACGACCGGGACCTGACCGCGTTCGCCGAGGCGGACAGCACCGACCGGGTGCTGCGCACGATGACCGTGGCCGACGCGCTGCGTACGCTGAGCCAGTCGCACCGGGAGATCCTGGTGGCGACGTACTTCCGGGGGCGTACCGTGCCCGAGGCGGCCGAGGAGCTGGGCCTTCCGCTCGGCACCGCGAAGTCGCGGGTCTACTACGCGCTGCGCGCGCTGCGCACGGCTCTGCAGGAGAGGGGGGTGACGGAATGAGCCGGGCCGACCACATGGACGTGGCCGCGTACGCGCTCGGCGTGCTGGACCCGCAGGACGCGGAACGGTTCGAGGAGCACCTCGCCACCTGCTGGGCGTGCGCGGCCGAGCTGGAGACCATGGTCCCGGTGGTGGGGCTGCTCTCCGGCATCGACGGCGAGGCGATGGCCGCGCTGGAGCAGACGCACACCGATCCCGCGCTGCTGGACCGTACCCTCATGGCGGTCCGCCGGGACCGGCGGCGGACCCGGATGCGGCAGGTCTTCGCCACCGCGGCGGCCGTGGTGGTGTTCGGCGGCCTGAGTGGCGCCGGCATGGCCGGGCTGTTCGGCGGCGGGGACGACAAGCCGCTCCCGCAGGCCGGGCCGACCCTCACGGCGCCCGTCACCGCTCCGCCGGCCAGCAAGCCGTCGGACCCCAACGACCCGAACGTCGGCGGTAACGAGCAGGAGGGCGACCAGCACAACGCCGTCGACCCCGGCACCGGCGTGAAGACCACCATGTGGCTGGCGTCGAAGGAGTACGGCACCCAGATCGACCTTCAGCTCACCCGCCTGCCCGGGCCGCGCACGTGCCGGCTGGTCGTGGTGCGGAAGAACGCCACGAGCGAGGTGGTCTCCACCTGGTCGGTGCCGGGCGGCGGCTACGGCACGAACACCAACCAGCTTCCGCTGGAGCTGAGCGCGTCCACCTCGGCCCCGATCAAGGACATCGAGAAGATCCAGGTGCAGTCGGTCGACGTCAACGGCGTCGCCAGCCCGCTGGTGACGGTGGCCGACCTCTGATCCCGCCGGGACGCCGGCGCCGGGCAGCGACACCGCCCGGCGCCGTTCCGTCGTGCCCGGGGCCGTCACCCCGACGTGCTCCCCCCACGCGCCGCCGGCCGGATCGGTTCAACGGATCCACTGTGAAATGGAGCACCCTTTTCTCTTCAACCTTGACAGCGCACCGCCCGTACTACTCGGCGAACTGCCAAGAACGAGGAGGGCACGTGGCACACCTGAAGCGGACGACCGTCATCGTCGCGAGCGCGATGGTCGCACTAACGGCCTGCGCCCCCGCGGGCTACGACGGGGCGAACTCGAGCGCGGCCGAGCCGGTCGCCGTCGCCGCGGCCGAACCCACCGCGTCGGCCGAACCGGAAGCCTCCGCGTCCCCGGACGCGCCCGCCGACGACAAGGCGCCCCCGTCCGACGTGAAGCTCACCGACGAACTGGTCGGCAAGAAGCTGCCCCGGATGGGCCAGGTCGTCACCGACCAGGACGGCTGGGTGCTGTACCGGTTCGACAAGGACTCGGCCGACCCGCCGCAGTCCAACTGCGTGGACAAGTGCGCCCAGGTCTGGCCGCCCGCGCTGACCGACGGCAACCCGCAGCTCCAGGGCGTCTCCGACGACAAGGTCGGCACCGTCACCCGCCAGGACGGCACCCGGCAGATCACCATCGGGGGCTGGCCGGTCTACCGCTACATCGGCGACAAGAAGCCGGGCCAGTGGAAGGGCCAGGGCGTCGGCGGCACCTGGTTCGTCGTCGACCCGAACGGCAAGAAGAACCTCACCTGCCTGCCCACCGGCACCCCCAAGGCGGTCGCCCCGCCGGCGTCGGGCGACTCGGGCGGCGACTCGGGCTACTCGTACTGACGGAACCCCGGTCACGGTGGCCGGTCGCAGCCGGGGAGGGCGCGGCCGGCCACCGTCGTGAACCCGGGACAGCGGCGATCCGGCAGCCCCGCGTCCCCGGGCTGCGGCGCCGGTCCGGTACGGGCCGGCGCCGCTGCGCGGACCGGACGTCAGCCCTTCTCCCATGGGCTAGGCACCGGGAAGTAGGTGTCCAGGAAGGGCGTGAGGACCGACAACTGTGCGGCCAGGTCCTCCTCCGTGGAGAACGCGTCGTTGAGACAGAACACGTGCCGGTCCCGCTTCGCGAGCAGATGCGCCAGGCGCGCGGGCGTGTCCGGGTTCGACAGCTCGGCGATGGTGTAGTCCAGCTCGCCCGGCACTGCCCGGCCGGTGTGGAACGCGTAGTAGTGGTGCAGCGACGACGCGACCGAGATGTCCGTGACGCTGCGGAACTGGCTGCCGGCGGTCGTCCGGTGCTGTGCCGCGAAGCTCTCCTCGATCTCGTACAGCACGCTGCGCCGCAACACGTGCGGCATGTGCTTCATCTTCTGCGTCAGCACCGTGCCGAACCGCTCGGCGATCAGCGCCCGGTTGTTCTTGCCGGCCGCGGACGCCGGGATGTCGTCGGCCGCGGGCGGGCCCGGCGGCACCAGCGCGGGCGACGGAAAGAACTTGGTGATGCCGTTGGCCAGGAAGAAGTCCCGGGCAGTGACGTCCCGGCCGAGGAAAACGTCGTCGTTGAAGTAGAGGAAGTGCTCCGACAGCCCGTCGATGTGGTGCAGCTGACTCTCGATGGCGTGCGAGTTGAACGTCGGCAGCACCGACGGGTCGCGGAAGATCTCCCGGTGGCTGACCACCCGCAGCCCGGGGGCCGACAGGTCGAGCCAGGCCGGCACCTGGTCGTCGGTGACCAGGTACACGGTCCGCACCCAGGGCGCGTAGGTGTGCAGGGACCGCAGTGAGTAGCGCAGCTCGTCCCGGCTGAGGAACCGGGCCGCGCTCGCCGACTCCGCGTGGTACGGCGTCCCCGCCACCTCGGCGCGCCGGCGCAGCCACGCCGGATCCGTGCCGTCGACCCAGGTGTAGACGACGTCGACCGGAAACGTCACGTCGTCCGGGCGCCGGATCGCGAACTCCGGCCGGGTTCGGACGGTCACCGTCGGGGTCGCCGGCCCGAGGGCGGTGAACAGGTCGGCGGGCGCGTGGACCACCGGGCCGACCGCCGGCAGTTCCTGCGCCACCAGGTTCCGCCGCGGGGCGACCAGCCGGTCCTCCCGTCGGGTCCAGAACTCCACCTCGCAGCCGTACGGCACACCGAGCACCAGGCGGTGGCGGGGATCCGTCCAGTACCAGGTCAGCCGGAGCACGTCGGCCTCCCGCAACCGCCGCCACGCCTGCGGCTCGAAGCCCGGCAGGGACGACCGCGGCCGACCGTCGGCGACCGCGGCGACGTATCCGGGCGCCCGCCGGCACGCCTCGGCTAGCGCGGCGTGCACCCGCCCCCGATCGGCGGCGTCGACGGCGACCACCGCGTTGCGGTCGGAGCCTCCGCGTACGCAGAAGTGCTCGACCCCGGCCTCGGCGAGCGCCGTGGTGACCGCGGCCAGGTTGCCGGTCCGGGCCGACCAGGGCGATACGTCCGGGCGGACCAGGGCGACGCGCGACCGGCGGTCCACCGTGACCAGGGCACGGTCCGAACCGGCCAGGAGCTCCGGCTGACGGCGGGCGAGTCGGGCGTTCGTCCGCTGGCCGCCGGCCACCTGGGCGACCCACTGCTTCACCTGGTGGCGGGTCTGCGGGCTCAGCCGCCGGGCGATCGCCCGACGGGCCTGCGGGCTGAGCACCCGGCGATAGGTGTCGACGAGCCTCGTCGGCTCGGCGAGGGCCCGGGGCGGGTCCGGCTGCCCTTGCCTCAGGTCGCTCACTTCTGTCCCCTCTTCCCGGACGACTACGGCCGGTCGACGACCACGATCGAGAGTTCGCCGTCGATCGTGTAGTAGGGCCGCACCCGCAGCATCGGCGCCGGATCCTCCTCGACCAGGTCCAGCTCCACCTCCTGGGCCAGGTGGATCTCCGGATAGTTGTAGGTGCGCTTCTTGTCGACCACGTCGTCGAGGAACCGCCCCAGCCGGACCTCGTCGAGGCCGCCGCGCTGCCGGAGGAGGATGTCCCAGTCCTCGTAGCGGCCCAGTCGGAGGTCGGTCAGCGGCGCCAGCGGCACCACCATGGTCAGGGTCCCGTCGGTCGCCGACGCGACCGGCACGGTGAGCGAGTCCGGCCGGTCACCCCGGCGACGGAGCACCGCGCCGTCCGGAGTGCCCGGCCCGTGCCAGGTGAACGCGATCGTGATGCTCTCGCCGTCGAGAGTGATCCCGCGTACCTCGCCGTGGGCGGTGCGTACCCAACTGCGGACCGCGAGGTAACCGTCGGTGGTGCGATAGGGCACATGCGCCCGCACCCCGGACCGCTCCCCGGTGAGGCCGCCGTCCGACCCGCCGGCGAGGACGCGACTGTCGAGGCGCCGCGGCCGTACCCGGTGCCGCGCCCCCTTCCCGTCCGCCAGGTGGACGTTCCACCGGCCCTCCCCGAGGCCGGCCGCGTCGAGCGTGGCGACGTACCGGAGACCGTCGAGCGACGGGGCCAGCGCGACCTGCACGACCTCCCGGGTGTCGCGGTTGCGCAGCACGACCGACGCGTCGGGCGAACAGGCCGCGGCGTCGAGCGACAGTCGCAGCCCGAGGTCCGGCAGTACCAGGCAGTCGACGACCGGGCTGTCGGCCGGGGCGGAGACCCGCCGGCGAATCGCCTGCTGCAGCCGGGTACTGGTGCCACGGGCCCGCCGGACCCGGGCCAGCCGCACGAGAGCCCCCATGCTGGCCCGCCGGGCGAAATCGTGCCCCGCGATCCCGCGCAGCACCGGATCGGCCAGCGCTCGGACCAGGTCCGGCTCCCGGAGCAGCCCGCCACCTCGGGCGAGGACGGACCGGGTGAGGGCGGTCCTCGGGGTGCGGGGTCGGACCCGCCGGGGCCGGGGCGTATCGCCGCGCCGGCGGGCCAGCACCTCGGCGCAGTGGCGGGCGAACTGGGCGGCCAGGTGGGCCGGATCGAAACGGGCGGAGTTGGCCAGGGCCATCTTGGCCATCCGGACGCGCAGGTCGTCGTCCCGCATCAGCGCGCGCAGCGCGACGACGTACGCGTCGAGGTCGTCACTGGGGACCAGCAGGCCGTCCTCGCGGTCGTCGATGATCTCGCGCGGGCCCACCGGGCAGTCGGTGCTCACCACGGGCAGGCCGAGCCGCATGGCCTCGACGATCGTCATGCCGAACGACTCACGCGCGGAGGAGACGGCGGCGATGCTGCCCTTCACCCACTCGGTCGACATGTCGTCCCGGCGACCCATCAGCTGGACCTGGCCGTAGACGCCAAGCTCCCGGATCAGCGCGGCGAGCGCCGACCGCTGCTCCCCGTCACCGTAGATCCGCAACTCCCAGCCGGGGCAGTCCGCCGCCGCCCGGGCGAAGGCGGTGATCAGCCGGTCGTACCGTTTGATCGGGTCGAGCCGGCCGGCCGCCACCACGATCCGACTCCGTCCGTCAGCGGGCGGCACCCCGGGTGGGGGCGAGCTGTTGGGCAGCACCTCGATCCGGGTGTTCGGCACCGGGTTGCCGGAGTGGAAGGCCGCCGCGTCCGCACTCGTCACCGTGTACGCCAGGTCGATCCGCGAGTAGCACCTGCTGATCTCGGCCTTCAGCTCGTCGTCGATCAGGTCCTGCGTCATGTGCTCCTGCGCGACGCGCACGGCGTGCTCCGGGCCGTGCATGGCCACCGCGAGGTTGAGCCCCGGGCGGGTCCCCACGACGACATCGGCGTCGGTGGACCGGAGGTAGGCGACGATCCGCTCATCGGTCAACCGGCTGTAGTGCAGGTGGAACTCCTCGCTCGCCGGGATGAGTGTCGAGGGCTCCCGGTGCGCCGGATGCGACCGGTCGGGCCGCCGTGGCCTGGTGTCGACCAGCGGTACGACGGTGATCCGGTCGTCGACGTCGAACATGGTCCGGTCGAGCCGGCGGAAGACCGAGGCGACCTCGACCTCGTGACCGTCCTCCACCAGGGCGGTGGCCAGGTTCAGTACCGCTCGGTTCGTGCCACCCACACCGTAGAAATTGTGGATGAGGAAGGAGAACTTCACGGCCGGCCTGCCGACTCGTACGGGCTGGGCACCGGGAAGTACGCCTCGAGGAACGGCTCCAGGATGGCCATCTGTTGCTGGAGCTGCTCGTACGTGGAGAAGGCGTCGTTGATGCAGAAGGTGTCCCAGTCCCGCCGGGCCTCGGCGCGCTTCAGCCGCGCGACGAGATCCGGCACCGCGAGCTGGACGTAGCCGTAGTTGACGTGACCGGGCAGGGCGCGCCCGGTCAGGAATGCGTAGTAGTGGTGCAGGGAGTAGGTGATGGTGAGGTCGGTGGCGCTGCGGAACCTGCTGTGCACCGTCGCGGCGTGCTCCGCGGGGAACTCGCGCTCGATCTCCGCGAGGATGCTACGTCGCAGCGGGTAGGGCACGTGCTGGCTGCCCTGGGTCAGGGTCCGCCCGAACCGCTCCTCGATCAGCCGCCGGTTGTTCTTGATCATCGCGTCGACCGGGCTGTCGAGATCGGTGATCGGGCCGATCGGGATCCGGTTCTGGGACAGGAAGAACTTGGTGTTGCCGTTGGAGAGGAAGAAGGTCTGCGGTGCCAGCGGACGACCGAAGAACATGTCGTCGTTCAGGTAGAGGAAATGCTCGGCGAGGCCGTCGATGTTGTGCAGCTGACTCTCGATGGCGCAGGAGTTGTACGTCGGCAGCGCGCTCCGGTCGGTGAAGATCTCCTCGTGGTTGACCAGGAAGATGTTCCCGGCGCTCAGGTCGAGCCAGGGCGGACACTGCCGGTCGGTGACGATGTAGATGTTGCGGACCCAGGGCGCGTTGAGGTGCAGCGACCGCAGCGAGTACTTCAGCTCGTCCCGGTTGATGTACCGCGACTCGCTGGCGGCCTCGGCGTGGAACGCCTCGCCCTTGACCTCGGCCCGGCGGCGCTGCCACTCCGGGTCCGCGCCGTCCACCCAGGTGTACACGACGTCGATCGGGAAGTCGATGTCGTCCGGGAGGGAGTGGTCGAACTCCGGCCGGGTCCGGAAGCGGCGTCCGGGCTTCGCCGCCGAGGCCAGCCGGGTGAACCGGTGCTCGCCGGTGTCCACCGGCACACCGGCCATCGAGACCGCGGGCACCATCCGGTTGCGCCGCGGCCCGCGGAGCACGCCGGCCTTCCGGTCCGGCCGCCAGAACTCGACCTCGCAGCCGTACGCGGCGCCGAGGACCAGCTTCCCCGCCGGGTCGACCCGGAACCAGGTCAGCTTGAGCGCCCGAGCCGTGTGCAGGTCCGCCCAGGCGATCGGGTCGGCGGCATCCCGCAGGGCACTCACGATCGGCGGTTTCGGCAGCACCTGGCTCACATAACAGGGGCCGGTGGCGCCGAGCTTCTCGAGCGCGCCGAGGGCGGCGACCCGGTCCTCCTCGCTGACCCCAACCACCGGCGTCCGGTCATCCATGCCGCGGACCAGGAAGTGGTCCACGCCGTGCGCCTCCAGCGCCGCCGTCACCGCGGCGACGTTCAACTGACGGGCGAGCAGCGGGGTGAGGTTCGCCTGGACGTGCGCCTGCCGGCGCCCCCCGTCCAGCAGCACCTCGCGGACGTCATCGGTCCCGCCCGGGGGGACGGACGGGTCCAACAGCGGCTCAACGGCCGGGGGCGTGGGGCTCACGGTACTTCCTTCATCGACGTGACCGACGACGCCGAGTGCTTCAGCCGAAGCCTGAGCAGTCCGCCACCGGCGGAGACCGCCAGCACCAGCGGCAGTCCGGCGGAGTCGATCGACAGGGCATGGCTGCCGGCGACCGGGGTGGGCTCCCGCAGCCAGGCGCCGCGCGCCCGGCCGTCGAGCCCCACCCAGTTCACGCTCGTCGCCGACTCGTCGTCGCGGACGGCGACCAGCACCGCACCGGCGTCCGGCACGAAGCGGGCGGCGATCGGGCCCGGCCCGCCGTGGCCGCCGAGGTCGACCAGGCTCGACGGGTCCCACGTCCGGCCGTCGCCGCTGGCGCGGAACGACACGACCGAGGCGGAGTCCCGGCACCGGCAGAACAGCATCCGGCTGCCGTCGGGCAGCCGTACCACCGTGGGTGGGCCGGCGGGCGCCTCGGTGGGCACCACCGAGAACTCGGCGGTGAGTTCCGCGGTGGAGACCAGCCAGCGGGCGATCCCGGCGCGTCCCGCGGCGAGCACCTCGACCGACCCGTCATCCAACGCAACCGCGGTCAGGCCGTCCTGGGTGTCCCGACCGCCGAGGTCCCGCCACGGCGTCCAGGACGAGCCGTCGTACAGCCGCCCGCTCAGCCCCTTGCCGGCGTTCCTGACAAGCACCAGCAGCCGGCCGCCGGGTAGCGGGACGGCCTGCGGCATCCCGATGTTCCGCAGCTTCGCCCGGCCGCTGCGCGCGTTGGGGTTGCCCAGCGATTCCCACTTGACGTCCCGGTAGTCGCCGGAGGCCGGCAACAGGATGGTCCAGAGGTCCCGCACGTGCCGGTCGGGGTCGGCGGTCAGGCCCTGCCGCACGGCGAAGAGACGCCATCCCCCGTCCGCGGTCGGCACGACGTCCACGTGCGGCAGCAGCTTGCGCCCCGGCACCTTCCGGCTCGCGGCGAACTCGCCGGGACGGCCCTCCTGCCAGTGCACGACCTGCCCGCCGCGCACGGCGAAGGCCGAGAGCCTACCGTCGACCCCGGGGCCGGCCCAGGACCGCGAGCCGGGATAGCGCAGCGTGGTGCCGGAGGCGTTGCCACGGCCGATCAGGTCCCCGCTGACCTTTCGGTCGCCGAGGCCGGCGGGATCGCCGCTCGGGCGGCTGTCGGCCCAGCCGTACACGTCCTTGTAGCGCTGCTTGCGGGCGCGCCCTTCGGGGCTGAGGTTGGACGGCCAACGCCGCACGTAGTAGCCGCGGAAGGCCTCGACCGACGTGCGGGCGCCTCCCCCGCGGGCGAACCACCGGGTGGCCGCCTCGTGCGCGAACAGACCGGTGACCGTGTGGGAGATGTGATCCGAGTGGTCCCCCGAGTCCGCGTACCGCGGGTTGGCCCCGTCGTGCACCTGCAGGTCCGGGTCCGGGTCCATCGTCCAGAGCAGGGTCGGGGAGAAGCGCTCCAGCAGCAGCACGAGCGACTCGATCAGGCTCTCCCGGGTGTAGCTGTGCACGCCGGACACCGGCGAGCCGAGCGGGATCATGGTCGGGTTCGACTCCGCCTGCCCGGACCACAGGTGGTGCAGCGCACCGGCGCCGGGGGCGGCGCCCGCCGGGGGCGCGCACCACAGGTTGAGCGACACCAGCCGGATGTGCGGGGCGTCGACCAGGATCGACACGTCCGCTTCGGCGCCATCGGCCAGAACGGTCACCTCGCGGCGCCACTTGGCGTCCCGGTCACCCAGCACCATGTCCGCGTACGCGCTGCGCAGCCCGTTGAAGCGGGCGGCCGCGAAGGCTTCGAAGTTCACGGGGGCGGCGTCGTGTTCCCGGGTGCCACCCGGCGCGTTACGGCCATCGGCCTCACCCGCCGTCAGGCAGACCGTCAGGTGTTCCTCGCTGCTGCGCAGCTGGCTCACCAGCAGCGGGTTGAGGAAGTAGAGGTCGTCGTCCTGGTGCGCCATGATCGCCATCGACCGCGGCGCGCTGGCGCGCTCCGCCCGCCTCATGACGTCGCGCGGAAGGCGGACGGCGCGACGGCGGAGCGCGAGCAGCGACTCGGCCCAGTCGGGGCGATCAGGCATCTGGCGCCTCTCCTAACGTGGCAGCGGTTCCGGTCCCGCGTGGTGGGCCGCCCTCGTCGCCGGCGGCCCGGGCGGCCGCGATGCGGACCGAGGGCAGGGTAGGCGCATCCAGCCGGGGGCTGACCCGCAGGCTGGGCGCGGCCGCCCCGTCCGTCTGCACGCCGACCCGGAGCGACGGCGTCGTCGCCGCGTCCACCTGGTTCCGGTTCCGGTCGGCGCCGCGCGCCCGCCGCCACAGCACCGAGGCCCCGATCCTCCGGCGCTCGGCGACCACGTCGTCGGTCAACTCGAACGGCGCGGGGAAGGGCAGGTAGCGCGGCAGGAAGTCGGCCAGCATCCGCTCCTGCTCCGCGAAGGCCCCCGGATCGGAGTCGGTGTCGTTGAGGCAGAACACGTCACGGTGCCGGCGGGCCAGCAGCTCGGCGAGGCGGGCGGGTGTCGACGGGTGGCCGAGGTCCGCGTACTCGTACTCGATCTCGCCCGGCACCGCCTGCCCGGTGAGGTAGGCCCAGTACTGGTGCAGCGAGGAGGGGATCGACAGGTCACCCTGGTGGCGGAACAGGTGTCCGGCCGTCTCCGTCACCTCCGCCTGGAGCACCTGCTCGATCTGGTACATGATGCTGCGCCGCAGCGCGAACGGCGTGTGCTTCATCTTCTGTGTGATGGTCACACCGAACTGCCGCTGGATGTGCCGGCGGTTGTTCTTGCCGGCGGCGTTCACCGGCGGGTCGCTCGGCCGCGCCTCGCCCAGCCCGAACTGGGCCGGGGAGAGAAAGAACTTGGCGATCCCGTTGGCGTGGAAGAAGTGCGTCGGCAGTAGCGGCCGACCCAGGAAGACGTCGTCGTTGAAATAGAGGAAGTGCTCGGCGAGCCCCGGAATCCGGTGCAGCCGGGACTCGATGGCGTGCGAGTTGAACGACGACCGAACGCCGAGGTCGGCGAAGAGGTCGGCGTGAGTCACCACGGTGACCATGGGGTGGGTCGGGTCGAGCCAACTCGGCAGCTGGCTGTCGGTGACCAGGAAGATCTTCCGCAGCCAGGGCGCGAAGCTGTGCAGCGATCGCATCGCGTACCGCAACTCGTCACGATTGTGGTACCGCGAGGAGTTGGCGGCGACCGCGTGCCGCGCCTCGGGCATGGCCAGCGCACCCATCTTGCGGCGCAGCCATTCCGGATCCGAGCCGTCCACCCAGGTGAAGACGGCGTCGATCGGAAAGCCCACCCGGTCCGGCGCGCGCATGGTGAGATCCCGACGGGTGCGGTACGTGTGGTCGTCCGCCTCCGGAACGAAGTGGCTGATCAGCGCCGCCGCCACGCGCACCGGTTCCGCCCGTGCCGGCGCCTCGTCGACCACCGCGTTGTGTCGAGGCGCGCGAACCACGTCCCCCACCCGCGACCAGAACTCGATCTCGCAGGCGAACTGGGCGCCCAGGACCACGGCCGCCCGGACATCGGTCACCGGAAACCACACCTGGATGACCTCGGTGGGCGCGAGGTCGGGCTGGTTCCGCCCGGGCCGCACCTCGACCACCCGGACGTGCGCGCCGGCGAGCACCGGTGCGGAGCGAACCAGGCGGAGCACCTCGGCCCGCCGGTCCTCCAGCACCGCCACCGAGCTGCGCAGGTAGTCGTCGTTGCGCAGGCAGTGGTGGTCGATGCCGGCTGCGGCGAGGGCCGCGGTGACCGCGGTCAGGTTGCGGTGCCACATCTGCAGCGGCGTCGCCGCGGGCACGACCTCGGCCCGGGTCCGTGCGCCGCCGTCGCTGACGGTCACGAAAGAGCCGACCGGGTGCACGGTGTCACCGCCGCCCGGCAGGGTGAGGCTGCGCACGAGGCTGAGCCGCCGCTCCTGGGGCAGCAGCTTGATCAGTCGGCGCCGCGCTCCCTGCGGTAGGGTGCGGTACAGCTTGAGCGCGATCATAGGAGCGGACCGTCAACGCCGACGGCCGCGGCCTTCGCCGCCACGGTTCAGGACCGGTCAGGTGATGTGGGCAAGGTCCGAGTCGTTGCCCGGACAGACACCGGATCAGCACTCATCGCTGACAGCCTTTCTCATTTCTTCCCCGTTGGCCGCCGGAAAGATCCAGGGTCCAGCACGCGATATGGCGCGGAACCGAGACGTCATCACGGCAGCAAAGCGGGACATTAGCAGTCGTTCACGTCTGGAACATCCACTGTTCATCTTTTTCCCGGCAGCATCCGAACCCTTATGCGGCATTTGGTTGCCCGGCAGACGGTTCACGTTCGGCAAGTAGGCCGTTATGGATGACGGGCCGGTGCCGGATCGGCTGATATCCCGTCCGGGCCGTCCGCGTCCGTCCGGCCACTCCACCCGAGCCGCGGCAGTGGCCCCGCCGTACACCTGGCAGAGTGGCGGGGTGACCTCCCCCGCCGCCCGCCGGACGCTGCGTCCCCCGGCCGGCTACCGACTGGCCGCCTCGGTCCGGGCCCTCACCTTCAGCCCGTACGACCCGTGCGCCCGGATCGCCGCCGGCAGCTTCTGGTGGGCCACGCGCACCCCGGCCGGTCCGGCCACCCTCGCGCTGCGCCCCGCCGCGGGTGAGCTGCTCGCCGAGGGCTACGGCCCCGGGGCGGACTGGGTGATGGAGCGGGCCGACGCGGTGGCCGGGCTCCGCGACGACCTGACCGGGTTCGCCGCGCTGGCCGGCGCGCACCCGCTGGTCGCCCGGCTGGCTCGCGAGCACCACGGGCTGCGGATGCCCGCCACCGGCCAGGTCTTCCCCCGGCTGCTGCGCGCCGTCTTCGAGCAGAAGGTCACCGGCAAGGAGGCGTACCGGGCGTACGCGGCGACCGTGCGGCACTTCCGGGAGCCGGCGCCGGGGCCGCTGCAACCGCTGCTGCTGCCGCCCGAGGCCGCCGCGGTGGCGGCCACGCCGTACTGGGTCTTCCACCCGTTCGGGGTGGAGCAGCGGCGGGCCGACACGCTGCGCCGGGCGGCCGCGGTCGCCGACCGGCTGGAACGCTGCGCCGACGCCGCCGAGGCCACCCGCCGGCTCACCGCGATCGCCGGCATCGGGCCGTGGACCGCCGCCGAGGTGGTCCGGATCGCGTACGGGGACCCGGACGCGGTCAGCGTCGGCGACTACCACGTCCCCAACACGGTGGCCTGGGCCCTGGCCGGGGAGCCGCGCGGCGACGACGCCCGGATGCTGGCCCTGCTGGAGCCGTTCCGGGGGCACCGGGGGCGGGTCTGCGTCCTGCTGGAGGCCGCCGGCATCCAGGCCCCGAAGTACGGGCCGCGCGCCCCGATCCGCTCCTTCGCCGGCTACTGACCGGACGTCGCCGGCGACCGGCCGGTGCAGAGCCGGCGCAGGGTCTGCCCCAGCCACCAGGCGTACGCCTGCTGGACGGCCCGGGCGACCGGCCCGGCGGCGCGCGCGTACCACCGGCCCGGCCGGCTGAACGCGGTCACCTCGAACCAGACCCCGCCGGCGGTCCGGGTGACCAGGAACGCCTCCTCGCCGACCTCCGGGTGCCCGGGCAGGGTGCCGTAGCCGAACCCGGCCCGGTCCGGCTCGTCCACCGTCCAGACCACCTCGGCCGGGCCCCAGATCCGCAGCGGGCCGACGCCGAGCCCGGGGGTGACCCGCACGCCCGCGGCGGCGCGGGGCGCGTCGGTGCGCATGACCACACACGCGGCCCGGTGCAGCCGCCAGCCGAGCACCGCGTCGGCGGCGGTCGGGAAGGCGCCGTCGGGCAGCCGGACCCGGTGGCGCAGGTGGTGGTAGCCGGCCGGCAGGCGTCCGTCGCGGGTCGCCCCCACCTCGGGGTACGTCAGCTCGGGCACGTCGGCCTCCTCCTCGCGGGACACCGCCAGGGTACGGCCGGGCCGGGTGGCCCGCCCGGCGCCGGCCCGCCGGGCTGTGGTGGGCTTGCCGGGTGACCGACGAGCTGATCCTCGCCCCGGCCGGTGTCGCGGACGCCGGCGAGATCCTCACCGTGCAGCGCGCCGCGTACCTGGTGGAGGCGCAGCGCTACCGGGACGTGTTCCTGCCCCCGCTGACCGAGACGCTGGAGGAGGTCCGCGCCGCCCTGGCCGGCCCGACCGTGGTGCTGGCCGCGCGGCTCGGGCCCCGCCTCGTCGGCTCGGTACGCGCCCGGATCGACGGCGACACGGCCCACGTCGGCCGGCTCTCGGTCGCCCCGGACCAGCAGGGGCGCGGCATCGGTGGCCGGCTGCTCACCGCGGTGGAGGCCGCCTGCGCCGGCCGGGTGACCCGGTTCGCCCTGTTCACCGGCGCGGAGAGCGCCGAGAACCTGGGCCTGTACGCGCGGCGCGGCTACCGGGTGGTGGCGCACCGGCCGGACGAGAACGGCAACCGCCTGGCGGTGCTGGAGAAGACGGTCGAGCCGGCGGGCGGGGACGCCTGAGCGGTACCCGGGGCGCGCCGGCGGTCAGCCCCGCTCGCAGCGGCGCCGGAGCCCGTCGGCCTCCTGCCGCAGGTAGCGGCGGATGGTCCGGCCGAGGAGCAGCCCGACCGGCCCGGCCAGCGGCCCGGTCTGCGCCATGACCAGCTCGGCGCGGACCCGCCCGTCGTCCAGCGGGACCAGCCGGTGCTCGCCCCGGCTGTGCACGCCCGGGCTGTCGGACTCCCAGACGAAGGCGTACGGCGGGTCGATCTCGGTGACCCGCCAGACCGCCGGGCGCAGCCGGGGCTGCTCCAGCCGGGCCGACGAGCCGAGGGTGACCGGCCCGGGCGCCAGCCAGCGGGCGGACGTGACCGAGGGCGTCCACTCCGGCCAGCGCTCGACGTCGGTCTGCACGGCCCAGACCCGGTCGACGTCGGCGGCGATCTCGACGGACTCCACGAACCGCATGTCGCATTCCCTCCCCGGCACGATCAGGGTCAGGCTACGCCCGGGATCGACGGCGGGTGATCCCGCTCAGGCCGCCTCGCGGAGGTCGGCCAGGCCGACCGGGGCGTACCGCCGGAGCAGCAGCTCCAGCTCGGCCACCGAGGCCACCTCGCCGACGACGTTGGCGCCGCCGCCGTGCTCGGCCGGGTAGCGGTGCACGAGCCGGTAGCGGTAACGCCCGCGGATCAGTTCCACGCTGACCCGCCAGCGCCCGCAGCATCCGCAGCTCCACTCCGGCACGCCGGGAACCGTAGCGCTGACCTGCGGTTTCATCATCCGGTCGCGGGTGACGAAGGGGCCCGGGACGGGACACGCCGCCCGCCGCCGCCGGTGATCTGCCTCACGACCGTCGGTGGGGTCTGATTGACTGGTCGCCGTGGACCTGCCGATCAATCCGCCGGTCGAGCCGATGCTGGCGAAGAGCGTGCCCCAACTGCCCACCGATCCCGGCCTGACCTACGAACCCAAGTGGGACGGCTTCCGCTGCATCATCTTCCGCGACGGCGACGAGGTCGAGTTGGCCAGCCGCGGCGGCAAGACGATGACCCGCTACTTCCCGGAGGTGGTGGAGCAGGCACGCCGCCAGCTCCCGGAGCGGTGCGCGGTCGACGGCGAGCTGATCGTGATCCGCCGGGACGGCCCCTCGGGCCAGCCGCGGCTCGACTTCGAGCTGCTGGCCCAGCGGATCCACCCGGCCGCGTCCCGGGTGAAGCTGCTCGCCGAGACCACCCCGGCCGACTTCGTCGCCTTCGACCTGCTCGCCCTCGACGACGAGCTGCTCACCGACCAGCCCTACCCGGAGCGCCGGGGCCGGCTGGAGAAGGCGCTGGCCAAGGTCCGGCCGCCGGTGCACGTCACCCAGGTGACCACCGACCCGGCGACGGCCCGGCGCTGGTTCGACGTGTTCGAGGGCGCCGGGCTGGACGGGCTCATCGTCAAGCCGGCCGACCTGCCCTACGAGCCGGGCAAGCGGCTCATGTTCAAGGTCAAGCACGCGCGCACCGCCGACGCGGTGGTGGCCGGCTTCCGTTGGCACAAGTCCGGGCCGGTGGTCGGCTCGCTGCTGCTCGGCCTCTACGACGACGCCGGGGTGCTGCACCACATCGGGGTCAGCTCCTCGTTCACGGCGGCCCGGCGCAAGGAGCTGCTCGACGAGCTGGAGCCCTACCGGGAGGTCGGCGGCGACCACCCGTGGGTGCACGGCGACCACGAGCGGGGGCAGCGCATCCCGGGCGGGGTGAGCCGGTGGACCGGCGGCAAGAACCTGGAGTGGGAGCCGCTGCGCCCGGAGCTGGTGGTCGAGGTGGGCTACGACGCCATGGAGGGCGACCGGCTGCGGCACACCGCCCAGTTCGTCCGCTGGCGCCCCGACCGCGATCCGCGCTCCTGCACCTACGACCAGCTGGAGCGCCCGATCCGCTACGACGTCGACCAGGTGCTGCGCGGGGATCCAGCGGCCGTCGGCGACGAGCGCGGCCCGGCGTAGCCTGGCGGTCCACACGATCATGAAGGGCTCCCACGTGACCCGCTTCTCCGACCGGATCCGCCGCCGGCCCACCCTGGCCGGGTTCGTCGCGGCGCTGGTGCTCACCGCCGGCTGCACGCTCCCGGCGTTCGCGCCGCGGGCCGAGAGCGAGGGCGAGGCGGCCGCCCCGGGCACCGCGCCGACCTGGCGCGCCTGCCCGGAGGTGCCGGACGAGCTGGTCGGGCGGGGCGCGGCGGGCATGCGCTACGACTGCGCCCGGATCGCCGTACCCCGCAACTGGGGCACCGGGGCGGCGACCGGCGCGACCGCCGGGCCGGGCGCCGGGGAGACCTTCGAGATCGCGCTGATCCGGATCCGGTCGAACAAACAGCGCGACCGGATCGGGTCGCTGGTGGTGAACCCGGGCGGTCCCGGCGCGTCCGGCGTGGACACCGCCGTCTACCTCTCCTTCGGGCCGGCGTTCGGCGGGCTGCCGGCCGAGGTGACCGACCGGTTCGACATCGTCGGCTTCGACCCGCGCGGGGTGTCCCGGTCCAGCCCGGTGAAGTGCATCCCCGACGCCGACCTGGACGCCAGCTTCGGCTACGACCCCGACCCGGAGAGCCAGGCGTCCTTCGACGGCTTCGTCGCCCTCAACCGGCGGGTCGGCCAGCGGTGCGGCGAGAAGTACGGCGACCAGCTCCCGCTCTACGGCACCGAGCAGGCCGCGCGGGACATGGACGCGGTACGGGCGGCCGTCGGCGACGAGAAGCTGACCTACCTCGGCTACTCCTACGGCACCCTGCTGGGTGCCACGTACGCCCAGCTCTACCCCCAGCGGGTGCGGGCGCTGGTGCTCGACGGCGCGGTGGACCCGCAACAGAAGCTCATGGCCGGCTCGGAGAGCCAGGCGAAGGGCTTCGAGCGGGCGTTCGACAACTTCTCCCGCTGGTGCGCGGCGAACGCGGGCCGTTGCCCGATCGCGCCGGACGCCCGGGCCGCGGTGACCACCGCCATCGACAAGGCCCGGGTCTCGCCGGTGCGCGGCAGGGACGGCCGGGAGGCTACCGCCGGCTGGGTGTTCTACGCGGTGATCTCCTCCCTCTACACGGAGCAGGGCTGGCAGGAGCTGGCCCGGGCGGTCGACGCGTTGCAGGGCGGTGACCCGACCGGCGTGTTCAAGCTCGCCGACGCGTACGCGGGCCGCGAGGACGACGGGCACTACTCCAACCTGTTCGACGCGAACATGGCGGTGAACTGCGCCGACGAGAGCGAGAAGCCGACCCGGGAGCAGATCCGGTCGCTCCAGTCGCAGTGGCGGCAGAAGTACCCGCTGTTCGGCCCGGCGCTGGCGGTCGGGATGCTCGGCTGCGTGGAGTGGCCCGGCGGGCGGGACCCGTACCCGACCGGTAAGGCGGCCGGCGCGCCGCCGATCCTGGTGGTTGGCACCACCGGCGACCCGGCCACGCCGTACGAGCAGACCGCCGCGCTCGCCTCGATGCTGGGCGTCGGCCGGGTGCTCACCTGGGAGGGCGAGGGGCACACGGCCTACCCGCAGACCGCCTGCGTGACGGCCGCAGTTGACGCCTACCTGATCTCGCTGACGGTTCCCGGAGTGGGGCTGCGCTGCCCGGCCCGCTGAACGGCTGACGGATTCGAGCGATGGGCGTCAACGGAACCGGTCGTACTAGCATGAGCCGGGCCGCGGCGCGCCACGCCAGCGCATGATCACCGTCGGCTGCCAGTCGCTGCCGTGCCGTCCCGCCTCGCCGCCCTACTCGTGAAAGCTCCGCCATGCCAGTCGCAGAGTTGCCCCGCCAAGCCGCCCCGAACGATGGCGGCGCCAGTTCCAGGCCCTCCCGGGACGCCTACTTCGACAACGCGAAGCTCCTGGCCACAGCCCTGGTCGTCCTCGGCCACACCTGGGGCCCGCTCGTCGGCTCCCCGACCGAGATGCGCGGCGTGCGGACCCTCTATCTGCTGGTGTACGCCTTTCACATGCCGCTCTTCGTCATGATCAGCGGCTACTTCTCCCGCTCCTTCGCCCAGGACGCCTCCCATCCCGGCCGGCTGCGCAGGCTCCTCACCAGCACCCTGGTCCCCTACCTGATCTTCGCCACCGCATACCAGCTGTACGACAACTACCGCCGGGACGAGTCCAACCCCATTGACCTGGTCACGCCCTTCTACCTGACCTGGTTCCTGGTGGCCCTGTTCGTCTGGCGGATCTCCGCCCCGCTCTGGCTCAACCTGCGCGCACCGGTCACGGTGGCCACGGGCGTCATGCTCGCCTCGGGCGCCGCCTCACTCTCCGGAGAACTGGACCTGGCCCGCATCCTGCAGTTCCTGCCGTTCTTCGTGCTGGGCCTCACCGTCCGGCGCGAACACCTGGAACGGATCCGCGACACCCGGTGGCTGCGCCCCGTCGCCGTCCTGGTGTTCGCCGCAGCCCTGATCGCCGTTTACCGCTACGCCCCGCAGCTGCCCGCCGGTTGGTTCTATCGTCACAACGGGCACGCACAACTGGATGTCAGCTGGGGCACCTGGGCCATCGGAGCACTCGGCTTGGCGGCGGTCGCACTCGTGCTCAGTGTCGCCTTTCTCGCTCTGGTGCCGGCGAAGCGCAATCTGTTCACCCCGCTCGCCACCGGCACCCAGTACACCTACCTGTTGCACGGATTCATCGTTCAGGTCGCGCTCGCCTACAAGTTTCAGAACTCGCCGTTCGTCAACTCCGTCGCCGGACTACTGACCATCAGTGCTCTCGCCGTCCTCGCGACCGGAATCCTGGCCTCCCCTCCCGTCCGGCGGCTGCTCGGTTGGGCCGTGGAACCGAGGATGGGCTGGGCCTTCACCGACGTGCCGGCGGAGAAGTCCGCCGACACCCGACGCGCGGCGGCCGACGGTACAGCGGCACCCTCACCGGCGTCGTCGGCGCTTACCTGATCTCACTGACCGTTCCCAGGGCGGCGCCGCGCTGCCCGGTCCGCTGACCGGCTCGGGGCGGTCCAGCTCGGGCAGCACGATGCCCTGGCGGGTGGCCATCTCCTCGACCAGCGCCCGCAGCCGCCGTACGTCCGCCTTCAGCTCCTCCTGCTCGGCGTGCTCGAAGGCGTCGTCGTCCACGATCAGCCGGCTGGCGAAGTGCGCGGTGATCAGCGGGATGACCAGCAGCACCATGGTGGAGATCAGCAGCGCGGCGAGGAACCGCCCGGCGAAGGAGGTCGGGGAGATGTCGCCGTAGCCCACGGTGGAGGCGGTCACCACGGCCCACCAGACCGAGTCCGCGGCGCTCTTGTGCTCGGCGTGGCTGTACAGCACGCCGGCCACCACGATCATCAGCAGGTACGAAATGATCAACGTGCGCGGCGAGTTGGCGAACCAGACCAGACCGCGGTAGATCCAGCGGAACGGCAACAGCAGGACGTCCATGGCGCACATGCTGCCCGGTGCCGGCAACCGACGCGTGGGCATCGCCCGGCGTGACTGTGGGAAGCTGCCCGGCGTGACCGATGTGATCTTCCGGGAGGCGGTCCGGGCCGACCTGCCCGCCGTCATCGCCCTGCTCGCCGACGACGTGCTGGGCAAGGCCCGCGACTTCACCGAGGTGGACGAGGCGTACGAGCGGGCGTTCGCCGCCATCGACGCCGATCCGCGCAACCATCTCATCGTCGCGGAGACCGGCGGTGAGCTGGTCGGGTGCCTGCAGATCACGTACATCCCGGGGCTGGGCCGGCACGGCGCCGAGCGGTCGCTGGTCGAGTCGGTCCGGGTCCGCTCCGACCTGCGCGGCCGGGGGCTGGGCCGGCAGATGATGACCTGGGTGATCGACCAGGCCCGGCAGCGGGGCTGCGCGCTGGTGCAGCTCACCACCGACAAGAGCCGCGCCGACGCGCACCGCTTCTACCTGGACCTCGGCTTCGTGGCCAGCCACGAGGGCATGAAGCTGGCGCTCTGACGGGGTAGCTTGACGGCGATGGCCGCATCCGGTGCCCCACTGTCCCGCCGACGGCGGGTCGGGGTCGCCGTGCTCGGCGCCGGCGTGCTCGCCATCCTCACCGCGGCGGCGCTGCCGGCCTGGCGCACCGTCTACCCGGACCGGGTCGCCCTGCGGTCAGGCCGGGAGTTGCTGTGGGTCGTGCTGCCGTGGGCGCTGGTGTGCGGCCTGGTCGCCGTGGTCGCACTGGCCCGGGTCGGCCCGTCCCGCTGGCTGTGGCGTGATGTCAGCCGCGGGCTCCTGATCTCGACCGTGCTCGCCGGCGCCGCCGTCACCGCCACCTGGTGGTTGTTCTCCGCCACCGACGCGTACGCGCGGGAGGACGGGATGGTGTCGACCGGCCCCGGCCCGGGGAGGTGGCTGGCGCTGCTCGGCTGCCTGCTCGTCCCGCTGGCGGGAGCGCTGCCGGACGATCCCTCCCCCGGCCGGGGGAGCTGACTCCCCGCTCGCGGGGAGGACCCGGGCCGGGCCGCTCGGCAGGCTGGAGGCAGTTTTCCAGCACCGGGGAGGCCAGATGACCACCGTCACCGTCCACCGTCGCGCCGGCCGTCCCGCGCCGGCCTGGGCGGTCCGCGTCGCCCACCTGATCCCGCTCGTCGTCCTGCCGTCCGGGCTGTGGCGGCTCGCCTTGGTCGCCGGCCTGCCGATCGGCGCGTCGGCGTACGGCGCCCCGGTCGATCCGGGCCTCGGCGAGAGCGTCTACATCGTCTCGCTGAGCCTCGTCTCGGAAGGGCTGGCGCTGCTCGCGCTCGGCCTGGTCCGCCCGTGGGGCGAGGTGTTCGCGGGCTGGCTGCCGCTGGTCGGCGGCCGGCCGGTACCGCCCCGGTTCGCGGTCACCGCCGCCACCACCGGCGCCGTCGCGCTCACCCTGATCTGGGGGTACGCCGCCTGGGGCGTGGTCGTGGACGGCAACGACCTGGCCTTCTCCCCGCCCGGCTTCGCCCTCCTGCTGGCCTGCTACGCCCCCCTCCTCCTCTGGGGCCCCCTGCTCCTCCTGCTCGCGTTCTCCTACCACCAGCGCCACCGACCCGCCCGCCCCGGCGCGGTCGATCATGAAGTTGTCGCCACCCGGCACCGCGTGTCGTGACGACAACCTCATGATCAACGGGGGCGGGGCGGGAGGGCGGAGGGGTCAGTCGGTCACCAGGCGGCCGTCGCGAAGGGTCAGGGTGCGGTCGGCCATGTCGAGCAGGGCGGGGTCGTGGGTGGCGACCAGGGCGGTCATGCCGCGGGCGTGCACCACGGCGCGGAGCAGGTCCATGATGGAGCGGCCGGTCTCCGAGTCGAGCTGGCCGGTCGGCTCGTCGGCGATGAGCAGGTCCGGCTCGTTGGCCAGGGCCCGGGCCACCGCCACCCGCTGCTGCTGGCCGCCGGACAGCTCGTACGGGCGCTGCGCGGCGTGCCCGCCCAGGCCGACCAGCTCCAGCAGCACGGCCACCCGCTGCTCCCGTTCGGCGGCCGGCACCTTGGCCAGCCGCAGCGGCACCCCGACGTTCTCCGCCGCGGACAGGATCGGCACCAGGCCGAAGGTCTGGAAGACGAACCCGACCGTGCCCCGGCGCAGCGCCAGCAGCTCCCGCTCGCTCGCCGCCGTCACCTCGTGCCCGGCCACCCGCACCCGCCCGCTGTCCGGCCGGTCCAGCCCGCCGACCAGGTTCAGCAGGGTGGTCTTGCCGGCCCCGGAGCGGCCCCGCACCGCGACCAGTTCGCCCCGCCCGGCCGTGAAGGAGACGTCCCGCACGGCGTGCACCGCGTGCTCGCCCCTGCCGAAGGTGCGGCTCACCCCCTCGACCCGGACCACCTCGTCGACGGCGACGCGGGCCGGCGGCGCGGTCAGCTGCTCGGTCATCACTCACTCTCCTCGGCGTGCGCCCGGTCGCCCGGCCGCACCTCGACGTGGTCGGGTTCCAGGTTGAGCCGGACCCGGTCGCGCAGGGACAGGGCGTCCACGAAGGACGCCGGCAGCTGCATCCGGCCGGTCCGGTCGAGCACCGCGTACTCCTCGCTGACCAGTTCGGTGCTGCCGTCGGCGGCGACCCGGGCGGTGCGGCGTACCTCGGAGGAGGTCCGGCCGTCGCGGATCGCGACGGTCCGGCGGACCTGGCCGGCCACGGCGTGGTCGTGGGTGACCACCACGATGGTGACGCCCAGTTCGGCGTTGATGGTGCGCAGCGCGGCGAAGACCTCGGCGCCGGTGGCCTCGTCCAGCTCACCGGTCGGCTCGTCGGCGAAGAGCACCTCCGGGTCGTTGGCCACCGACACGGCCACCGCGCAGCGCTGCTGCTCGCCGCCGCTCATCTGGCCGGGGCGGCGGTCCGCGCAGTAGCCCACCCCGACCAGGTCCAGCAGCTGGCGGGCCCGTTCCCGCCGGGCCCGCCGGGAGCGGCCGCCGGCCAGCTTCATGGGCAGCTCGACGTTCTCCAGCGCGGTCAGGTACGGCAGCAGGTTCCGGCCGGTCTGCTGCCAGACGAAGCCGACCACCTGGCGGCGGTAGGCGAGGCGGCGCCGGCTCGACAGGGCGAGCAGGTCGTAGTCGGCGACCCGGGCGATGCCGGCGGTCGGGGTGTCCAGCCCCGAGAGGATGTTCAGCAGGGTCGACTTGCCGGACCCGGAGGCGCCGACGATCGCCACCAGCTCGCCCCGGTCGATGACCAGGTCGAGGCCCTGGAGGGCGACCACCTCCACCCCCTCGGTCTTGAAGATGCGGACCAGCCCGTCGCAGACGATGTGCCCGCGCAGCCGGTCCCGGCCGCCGGCCCGTTCGGCGGCGCGCTCCGCCGCGCGCTGCTGAAGGGCGGCCAGGTCCGGTACGGCGGACGCCTCGGCGATCGCGGTCATCTCAGCTCTCCTCTCCGAGCCGGAGCACCTCGCCGAGGCGCATCCGACGGTTGTTCAGGGCCTCGACGGCGACGGCGAAGCCGAGGGCCAGCACGGCGAGGCCCAGCACCCCGGCCACCAGGCCGGGTTCGAAACGCGCCCGCACGGCCACCCCGCCGGTGAACGCGGGCAGGCCGAGCACCGGGGTGAGCAGCACCGGCAGCAGCGCGCCGACCACCGCACCGGTGAGCACGGAGACCAGCACCAGCGGGGTCAGCTCCACCAGCAGCAGCCCCCGCCACTGCCGGCGGGACAGGCCCATGGTGCGCAGCCGGGACAGCACCTGCCCGCGGCCGCGCGCCCCGGCCAGCACGGCGAAGGCCAGCGCGAGCAGGCCCAGCACGCCGCCGCCGACCGCGCCGATGGCGAAGCCGAAGACCAGCAGCCCGTTCACCCCGCTGCCGCCCAGCTCGGCGCGGACCGCCGAGCGGGTGGTCACCGTGGGCTGGCGGGGCCGCTCCCCGCCGCTGACCGTCCCGGCGCGCTGGTAGCGCTGCTGCCCCTCGTCGACCACCCGGCTCACCGCGGCCGGGTCGACCCGGTCCCCGGCGAGCAGGAAGCCGGTGGGGGCGAGCGGGTGCGGGGCGTCCGCCGGGAGGGCCGGCCAGGGCAGCACCACGAACCGGGTCACGTCGCGGTCGACCAGCGGGAACTCCTCGACGGTGGCGGCGGTGCGCATCGGCAGCCGGTTGCCCTGCACGTCCAGCCAGGCGGGACGCCGGCCGGCCGGGTCGGCCAGCCCGGCGTCCGCGAACTCGTCGGCGAGCGCCGGCGAGACCAGCGCCGGCAGCGGGGTGGTCCCGTCGGTGGTGGCGCGCAGCGGGTCGGGGACGGTCACCGGGACACCCGCGCGGCGGGCCACCTCGGCGAACCGGGCGAGGTCGACCAGCACCACCCGGGTCTCGCCGATCCCGCCGAACCGGCCGGCCTGGTCGACGTACGGGCGCTGGCCGGACTCCACCAGCAGCGGGGCGACGGCGCGGACGCCGGGCAGCGCGGCGAGCGCCTCCGTGGTGTCCGGGGCGAACCGCTCCCCGTCGACCCGGACGTCCCCGGGCACGGCACGGGCGGCGGCCCGGTCCCGGCCGTTCTCGATGCCGGCCGCGACCACCCCGCAGAACGCGGCGGTCGCCACGGCCAGCACCACCACGACCAGCGGGCCGGTGGTGGCGGCCCGGCCGGCACGGGCGGTGCCGAGGAAGGCGACGCTGCCCCGGGCCCGGGCGGCGGCCCGGCTGAGCAGCCGCAGCGGCCACGGGTACGCCCGCAGCGCGACCAGCGCCGCGGCGACCGCCAGCAGCACCGGCACCGAGACCAGCAGCGGGTCCACCGACCCGTCGAGGATGAGGCCCCGCCGGCGCAGCAGGAACGCGCCGAGCGCGGCGACCGCGAGCACGGTCGCCTCGACGGTGAGCCGCACGGCAGGAGACCGGGCGCCGACCAGGTCGGTCCGGCCGCCACCGCCCCGGCCGGCGGTGAGCGCGGCGAGCGGCGGGACCAGGGTGGCGAGCAGCGCGGCGAGCAGCACCCAGCGCAGCTCGCTGCCGCTGCCGGGGAACAGCCCGCCGAGCAGCCAGCCCACACCAGCCGCGAGGGGCAGCACCAGCAGCGACTCGGCGAGGCCGCGGCCCAGCACCGCGGTGGTCGCCCCGCCCCGGGCGCGCAGCAGCGCGTACTCGCCCTGGCGGCGGCGCGCGGCGAGGCGGGCGGCGAGCAGGATCAGACCGGCCAGCGTGGCCAGCAACCCGGCCGCGATGACGGCGAGCAGCGTACGGGCGGCGGCGAGCGACTCGGCGAACTGGCGCAGGGGGATGTCGAAGCCCTGGGTCAGGGTGAGCCCGGCGGGCCGGGTCCGCTGCATCGCGGCCAGCCCGTCGACCAGAGCGGTGAGCTGCCCCGGGGTGACCCGGTCGGCGGCCACCCGGTAGCGCCAGCCGAAGGTGACCGGCCAGCCGGCGGTGGCGGCCGTGTCGAAGCCGGCCTCGGAGGTGTACCCGACGGACAGGAACGGCTGCCCGTCGCCCGTGGGCGCGGCGAGCCGCAGCATCGACGGCAGCGCATCCCAGATCCCGGCGTGCGGGTCGGTGGGCCGGAACACGCCGACCAGGGTCACGGTGCGACGCCGCAGCGGGTTGCCGTCCTCGTCGAGCACGGAGAGGGCGAAGGTGCTGCCGGCGCGGATCCCGAGCGGGCCGGCCACGGTGTCGGCCAGGGCCACCTCGATGACTTCGCCGCGACCGGTGGCACCGGCCGGCCAGCGCCCGTCGACAAGGGTGGCCGCCTCGGGCAGCCCGGTCATCGTGCGCAGGCTGAGATCGATCAGCCCCTTGTCGGCGCTCAGGGTCGGGCCGGTCAACCGGGAGAACGCGGTCTGCGCCGCGTACCACCGTTCGCCGATGGTCCGCCGCACGGCCTGGGGCATCCGCGCCTCGACGGTGGCCAGCTCGGCGGCGCGGGTGGCGGCGACCCGGGAGGCGGTCTGCGGCACGACCACCTGCTCGGTGGTGTACGTCAGGTCGCGCAGCGCCACCGGCTGGGCGGCCACGTGCTCCCGCAGCCCCTGCCCGGTGAGCCGGTCGGCGACCCGGGGCACCGCGGTGATCAGCAGCGCGGTGACCAGGGTCAGGACGGCGAGCAGCAGGAAGTGCCCTCCGTACGCCCGGACCCGCCGCGGCGCACCTGACGGACTCATCGTTCTCCCCCGATCCGGAGCTGTGCGGCGGACACCCGACGCCGGATGCCGGTGGTGATGAGGGCGGCGAAGGCCAGCGCGGCCAGCAGCAGCCCGGCGGCGGTGAGCCCGACCGGCGACCACGGCACGGTGAACACCGCCTCGGGCACGGGCCGGCCGGCGGCCGGGGTGAGGATCACCAGCGGCACCATGGTGGCCGCGACGCCGGCGCCCACGAGCAGCCCGACGCCGACGCCGATGCCGGCCAGGAACGCCTGCTCGGCGAGGAGCGCGCGGGCCAGCAGGCGGGCGTTCGCGCCGAGGGTGTTCAGCACGGCGAACTCGGCGAGCCGGTGCCGGGTGGTGGCCCAGACGTCCACGGCGAGGCCCACCAGGGCGAGCAGCACCGAGCCGAGCGCGGCGGCGAGCAGCCCGGTGCGGGCACCCCGCCAGTACGGGTCGCGGGCCGCCTCCGCCGCCACCTGCCGCCGGTCGAGCAGCGTGGTGCCGCCGAACCCGGCCAGGTGCTCCGCCGCGGCGGCGTGGCCGCCCGCGCCGGCGCCCAGCCACCACTCCGCCACCGGGCGGATCGTGCCCTGCTGCCGCACCAGCAGGTTGGTGGCGGCGGGCAGGTCCAGCAGCACGCCGTCGGCGGCGGTGCCGGGTACGGCGGCCACCTGGCCGACCACCTTCACCGGCAGCGACACGCCGGACAGCGGCAGGGTCACGGTGTCGCCGATGCGGACGTTCAGCGCCGCGGCGGCGCCGGGTGTGACCAGGGCGGGCACGGGCGGGTCGTCCGCGGCGGGCACCACGGCGAACCGGGACGAGGGTTGGCGCGCGAACTGCAGGGCGCCGGCCGGCAGGTCGATGCGGTGGATGACGTCGAGTCCGGTCCCGGTGACTCGGGCCGAGCCGCCCGGCCCCTGCGCCGTGGTGACCCGCCAGCTGCCGCCGACCGGCAGCGGCAGTGGCGCGCCGCCGGCGTCGGTGAGCCGCAGCCCGGTGATCTGCAGCTGGTAGGTGAAGCCGACCGCCGCGCCTCCGTCGGACTCGAACCCGGCCAGCCGCAGCGGGGCGCCGCCGGTCTCGGGCAGCGGCACGGCGAAGCGCACCGGGCCGTCGCCCTCGGTAACCGCCAGCGGCACCCGCCAGGCGACGCCGCTGTCGGTCGTGAGCAGCGCGGACACGGCCACCTGCGGGATCGAGAACGGGGTGTCGACCGGGGCGCGGACAGTGCCGGCGAGGGTGTGCGCGCCGGCCGGCAGGACCGTCCCGGCGGGCGCGACCCGCCCCTTGACCAGCCGGTCCAGCAGGGCGGCGGTGGACGCCCCGCCGGCCGCGTCGTCGAGGGTGAGGACCCCGGTCGCGGCGGCGGCGTCGAGGCCCACCACGGTGGCCGGCCGGTCGTCGCGGCCGAGCCGGACGTCGTCCCGCCACGCGGGCAGCACCCGGTCCAGCCCGGCCGTCGCGGTTAACCGGGCGAGCCGGTCCGCGGGCGCGTCGCCGTTCCGCTCGACCAGCCGCAGGTCGGCGCCGACGGTGTGCCGGGCCTGGTCGCGCTGCGACCGTTCCCAGGAGGCGACGAGCGACCAGGCCAGGGTGCTGCCGCCCACGGCGAGGGCGAGCAGCAGCACCGGACCGGCGTGCGGCCGGCGGCCGGCCTGCCACATGCCGAACATGGTGGCGTTCCACGGCCGCCGGTCGACGAAGCGTTCGGCGACCCGCGTCGCCGGGGGCAGCAGCCGCAGCGCGATCACCGCGCCGGCCAGCACGCCGATGGTGGGCGCGGCGGCGAGCAGCGGGTCGATGCCGAGCCGCCCGCCGGCTCCGGCCAGCGGCGACGAGTACTGCCGCAGCTGGGTCCAGGCGAGCACGGCCAGCGCGACCAGGGCCAGGTCGACACTGGCCCGCTGCACGGCCGCGCCGCGGGTGGGGCGGGACCGGGCCGCCATGTCGGCGACGTAGGTGCCGGCCCGGCGCAGCGCCGGCAGCACCATGGCGAGCAGGCAGCCGATCGCGGTGGCGACGGCGACCACCCAGAGCCGGGCGGCCCCGCCGTCGGCCAGCCGCAGGTCCCCGCCGAGCCGGTGCACGGCCTGCCCGGTCAGCGCCGGGGCGAGCAGCACGGCCGGCGCCACGACCAGCGTCGCCTCGCGTACGGCGAGACCGGCCAGCTGGCCGCGGGCGGCGCCACGGGCGCGCAGCAGCGCGGTCTGCGCCCGGCGGTCCTCGTTGAGCAGCGCGGCGACCAGCACCAGCGCGTACCCGCCGAGCACCACGATGAGCAGCAGCGGGGTGAGCAGGGCGGACCGGCCGACGAGGTCGGCCCGGCCGAGCCGGTCGACCAGGCGGTCCAGCTGGCTGACGGTCTGCGCGGAGGAGCCGAGCCCGGTGGCGTCGGGGATCTCCTCGGTGACGGTGGCCACGGCGGCCGTGACCCCGGTCAGCCGGCTCGGTTCGACCACGGCGAGGTCGGGGGCGACGAGCCAGGCGGCCGAGGTCGAGCCCGGGAAGGTGTGCGCGAAGTCGGCCGGGTCCAGCACGAACGGACCGTACGAGGTGTCCCCGCCGTCGCCCTGGCTCGCGCCGACGCCCGGGGCGAGCCGCCAGTACGCGTCGGCCGGATCGCGGGGTCGCCAGGTGCCGGCCAGCACCACGGCGCCGGCCCGCTCGGCGCTGCGGTCGTAGAGCGGCACCCGCTCACCGACCCGCAGGCCGAGCTGGCCGGCGATCTTCTCGGGGAGGGTGACCTGCAACGGTGTCGCGCCGGGGGCCGGCCAGGACCCGCCGGTCAGCTCGGCGTGCGCCGGCAGGTCGCTCAGCATGGCGAGGCTGGCGAACATGGGGTCGTCGTCGGTGCGGGCGGGACCGAGGTCGCCGGTCAGCTCCCGCCCGGTGCCGTAGCGGGCGGCGGCCACGGTGACCGGCACCCCGCCCAGCCCGTCGGCGAACTGGGCGCGGACCGCGCGGTCCCGGTCGGCGTACGCGGCGGCGTCCTGCCCGCCGGAGCCGCTGACCAGCAGGCTGCGCTCCTCGGCCGGGGCGGCGTCGACCACCGCCCGGGCGCCCGCGTCGACGGCCCGGCGGTTGTAGTCGGAGAGCCCGGTGACCAACGCGACCGCGACCAGGGCCGCGACCGCGGCGGCGAGCAGCAGTCCACGAGCCTCGACCGCCCGCCTCCACACCAGCTTCATCCGACGTCCTCTCCTGGCCCCGGCGGGCCGATGACCAGGTAGACCCGTCGGGGGGCGGGAAAGGTTCGCGCGCGTTACGTGATCGTTATCCGGTCCGGTGGCGCCGATCTGCTTCCATGGCCGCCATGGTGACCGAGATCCTGCTCGTCGCGGTCCTGCTGCTCCTCCTCGGGCAGCTCGCCGGAAGCCGGCGGCCCGGGCCCGAGGAGTACCGGCTGGCGGAGATCGAGCGGCGGCTGGACCTGGTGATGAGGCAGCTCGGCGTGACCGACCCCGGCCGGGAACTGCCCGAGGTGCACGCGCACCTGGCTCGGGGCGAGAAGATCAAGGCGATCGCCGCGTACCGCCGGGCGACCGGCGCGGACCTGCGCAGCGCCAAGGCCGCCGTGGAAGCCCTCGCCGGCCGCCGCTGACCGGCCGGCGACGGCCTCCACCCGGGGAGGACGGCGCCGCTCCGGGCCGGCCCGCAGGGTCCGCTCAGGCGCGCGGCCGGTCGCGGTCCTTGGAGGGCTGCACCCGCTTCGGCTCGCCGGGCATTTTGGGGTATTCCGGCGGGTACGGCATGTCGCCCTGCCCGGCGGCGGCGTCCCGCTCGGCCCAGTCGAGCAGCGGGGTGATGTCCCACGGGGCGTCGTCGATGCCGGCGTGCGGGTCGCCCCGCTCGGCGAACCGGGCCGGCACGCTGCCCAGGTGGAAGTCGTCCGGGTCGACGTCGGGCAGCTCGTCCCAGTCGACAGGGGTGGAGACGGTGGCCCGGCCGTTGGCCCGCAGCGAGTACGCGCAGGCGATGGTGCGGTCGCGGGCCATCTGGTTGAAGTCCACGAAGACCCGGCTGCCCCGCTCCTCCTTCCACCAGGCGGTGGTGACCAGTTCGGGGCGGCGCCGTTCCAGCTCCCGGGCCAGCGCGATGGTGGCCCGGCGCACCTCGACGAACGTCCAGCGTGGCTGGATGCGCAGGTAGACGTGCACGCCCCGGCCGCCGGAGGTCTTCGGCCAGCCGGTCACGCCCAGCTCGTCCAGGAGCCCGCGCAGCTCACCGGCGGCGGTGACCGCGTGGGTGAAGTCGGTGCCCGGCTGCGGGTCGAGGTCGATGCGCAGCTCGTCGGGGCGGTCGACGTCGGCGGCGCGCACCGGCCACGGGTGGAACACCACCGTGCCCATCTGCGCGGCCCAGGCCACGTGCGCGAGGTCGGCCGGACAGAGCTCGGCGGCCTTCCGGCCGCTGGGGAAGCTGATCTCCGCGGTCGCCACCCACGGCGGTACGCCCCGGGCCGGCACCCGCTTCTGGAAGAACGCCTCGCCCTCGATGCCCTCCGGGAAGCGCTGCAGGGTGGTGGGCCGGTCGCGCAGGGCCCGCATGATCCCCTCGCCGACCGACAGGTAGTAGTGGAAGACGTCCGCCTTGGTGAAACCGCGCTGCGGGAAGATCACCCGCTCGGGGCTGCTCAGCCGTACGGTGTGCCCGGCGACCTCGATCTCCTCGACTGCGGCCTTGCTGCCAGCCATTGGGCGACCCTATGCGATGCCACCGACGGCCGACGTACCGTTGACCGGTGAGTCTTTCCGACAATGAACTGCCCCGCACCGAGGACGAGTGGCGGGTCCGGCTGACGCCGGAGGAGTTCCGGGTGCTCCGCGAGGCCGGCACCGAACGCCCCTGGACCGGCGAGTACGTCGACACCAAGACCCCCGGCGTCTACCACTGCCGGGCCTGCGGGGCGGAACTGTTCCGCAGCGAGGACAAGTTCGACTCGCACTGCGGCTGGCCGAGCTTCGACGACGCCATCCCGGGCGCGGTCAAGGAGATCCCCGACAACACGCTCGGCATGCGGCGGGTCGAGATCCGCTGCGCCCGCTGCGACAGCCACCTGGGGCACGTCTTCGAGGGCGAGGGTTTCACCCCGAAGGACACCCGGCACTGCGTGAACTCGATCTCGGTCCGGCTGGAGCCGCAACAGGGCTGACGGCGCGCGGCCGCCGGCCGGTCAGAGCAGCAGGCGGCTGCCCTGCTCGTCGACCGCGTCGGCGGCCTCGTCGTCCAGCCACACGCCGCCGGTGGCCAGGTAGCGGAAGCGGTACTCCCCCGGGCCGAGCCGCACGGTCACCGTCCGGGTGCCGTCGCGGCGGGCCACCAGCTCGTGCCGGCCGGGCTGCCAGTCGTTGAAGCAGCCGACCACGCTGACCGTGCCGGGCGGGGTGTCCCGGGGCAGGCAGAAGGTGACCCGGGTCTGGTTGCCGAAGAGCTTGTTGCGCTTGATCACAGATCCTCCGGGGTTCGAGGCGGTCACCAGGGCTAACGCGCGACACGCCGGGGGCGACTCGCCGTCGAGCCGGATCAGGTTCGCCGGTTTCGGTTGCCGGGGTGTGTCCGTTGGCCGACCCTGGGATGACGGGTCCGTTTTCGGGGGGTTTCTTATGGCTACCTGTGAGGTCTGCGGCAACGACTACTGGATGGCGTTCGAGGTGCGCACGGTCAACGGGGCCACGCACACCTTCGACTCCTTCGAGTGCGCCATCAACAAGATGGCGCCGATCTGCGAGCACTGCCAGACGAAGATCGTCGGGCACGGGGTCGAGGTCTCCGGCCGGTTCTTCTGCTGCGCCCACTGCGCCCGCGCGGTCGAGGGCGCCCAGGGCGCCGAGGTGCGCGACGCGGTCGGCGCCCGCCCCGCCTGAGGCCGCCGGGGGACGGGCCTACCATCGCGGGATGCCTGTCGAGTCCCACCTGGCCAGCTTCGCCGAGCTGGACGCGCGCACCTTCCACGACCTGCTCCGGCTGCGCATCGACGTGTTCGTCGTGGAGCAGTCCTGCCCGTACCCGGAGCTGGACGGCCGGGACGTCGAACCCGGCACCCGGCACCTCTGGCTGACCCGGGACGGCGACGTGCTGGCGTACCTGCGGATCCTGGCCGACCCCGACGGCACGGCGCGGATCGGCCGGGTGGTGGTGGCGCCGGCGGCCCGCGGCGCGGGCCTGGCCGGCGCGCTGATGACGGAGGCCCTCGCGGTGGTGGGCGAGCGTCCGTGCGTGCTGGAGGCGCAGACCCATCTGGTCGGCTTCTACGCCGGCCACGGCTTCGCGGTCAGCGGCCCCGGCTACGTCGAGGACGGGATCCCGCACACCCCCATGCGGCGGGAGGGCCGCACCGCCGCCTGAGCAGACATTGACGGATACCGCCTTCCTGTGGCAGCGTGCCAGGCGGAGCCGCCACACGAGCCGCGGGAGGGGGCAACTCCCGCACCGTCCGGGCGTCGTACACCGACATCCCCACCCCGGAGGCTCACATGTCCACTCCGCACCGCCGCCGCGCCCCACTCGTGGCGGCGATCCTGAGCGTCTGCGCGGTCGTCGCGGCGCTGCTCACCACCGCGCTGTCCGGCCCGGCCTCGGCGCACGGGTCGGTGGTCGACCCGGCGTCGCGCAACTACGGCTGCTGGCAGCGCTGGGGCAGCGACTTCCAGAACCCGGCGATGGCCACCCAGGACCCGATGTGCTGGCAGGCCTGGCAGGCCGACCCGAACGCCATGTGGAACTGGAACGGCCTGTTCCGGGAGGGCGTCGCCGGCAACCACCAGGCCGCCATCCCGGACGGCCAGCTGTGCAGCGCCGGGCACACCGCCAGCGGGCGCTACAACGCCCTCGACACGGTCGGCGCCTGGAAGACCTCGCCGGTGACCAGCAACTTCCGGATCAAGCTGTACGACCAGGCCAGCCACGGCGCCGACTACATCCGGGTCTACGTGTCCAAGCAGGGCTACAACGCGTCGACCACGCCGCTGCGCTGGAGCGACCTGGAGCTGGTCGGCCAGATCGGCAACACCCCGGCCAGCCAGTGGACGCCGGAGTCGCAGGGCGTGTCGATCCAGGTGCCGGCGAACGCGCCGGGCCGGACCGGCCGGCACGTCGTCTACACCATCTGGCAGGCCAGCCACCTGGACCAGTCGTACTACCTGTGCAGCGACGTGGACTTCGGCGGCGGCTCGACCACGCCGCCCAGCACGCCGCCGCCGACCACCACCCCGCCGAGCACGCCGCCCCCGAGCACGCCGAACCCGGCCGGGGCGTGCACGGCGACGTACCGGATCACCGGGCAGTGGGGCGGCGGCTTCCAGGCCGAGGTGCAGGTGACCAACGGCGGGTCGCCGATCCGCGGCTGGTCGGTGAGCTGGAACTACGCCAACGGCCAGCAGGTCACCTCGGCGTGGAACGCCACGGTGAGCACCAGCGGAACGCTGGTCACCGCGCGCAACGCGGCCTACAACGGCACCCTGGCCGCGGGGGCGAGCACCACGTTCGGCTTCGTCGGCTCGTGGAGCGGGAGCAACCCGGCGCCCGGGATCCTCTCCTGCACGACGGTCGCCTGACCGCCGTCCGGCCGGGGTCGCGATCGGCGGCCCCGGCCGGGCGCGGGCTCAGACCAGGCAGGTGACGAAGTCGGCGATCGAGCGGCGGCGGCCCGTGTAGAAGGGGACCTCCTCGCGCACGTGCCGGCGTGCCCGGGAGGCCCGCAGGTCACGCATCAGGTCGACGATCCGGTGCAACTCGTCGGCCTCGAAGGCGAGCATCCACTCGTAGTCGCCGAGGGCGAACGAGGCCACCGTGTTGGCCCGCACGTCCGGGTAGCCGCGGGCCATCTTGCCGTGCTCGGCCAGCAGCTCACGCCGCTCGGCGTCGGGCAGCAGGTACCACTCGTACGACCGGACGAACGGGTAGACGCAGACGTAGGCCCGGGCCTCCTCGTCGGCCAGGAACGCCGGGATGTGGCTCTTGTTGAACTCGGCCGGCCGGTGCAGCGCCATCTGCGACCAGACCGGGGTCAGCGCCCGCCCCAGGGTGGTGCGCCGGAACCGCAGGTAGGCGTCCTGGAGCGCGTCACTGGAGGACGAGTGCCACCAGATCATCAGGTCCGCGTCGGCGCGCAGGCCGGCCACGTCGTACGTGCCGCGGATGGTGACGTCCTTGCCGGCCAGCTCCTCGAAGAGGGACTCGACCTCGGCGACGACGTTCTCGCGCAGCGACGGGAGCGGGCTGGTGGCCCGGTAGACCGACCACATGGTGTAGCGGATGGTCTCGTTGAGCTCCCGCAGCCGGGCCGCGTTGGTCTGCTCCGTCATGCTGCCGATCCCTCCAGTGCAGTGATGATCTCTTCGGCCGCCGCCTCGCCGGAGCGGACGCAGACCGGGATGCCGACGCCGTCGTAGCCGGCCCCGGCCAGGGCCAGCGTCGGGTGGGCGGCGCGCAGCGCCGTCCGGGCCGCCGCCACCCGGCCGAGGTGGCCGGGGGTGTACTGCGGCAGGGCCCCGCCCCACCGCTGCACGTGCCGGGCCACCGGGGTGGGCAGCGGCGTGCCGAGCACCTTCGACAGCTCCCGGTGCACCGTGGCCACCAGGTCGTCGTCGGTGAGCTGGAGCGAGGCCTCGTCGCCGTACCGGCCGACCGAGGCGCGGACCAGGGCGAGCCCGTCGGGCCGGCGCAGGTGGCCCCACTTGGTGGTGAAGAAGGTGGACGCCTTGATCAGCAGCCCCTCGGTGGCCGGCACCAGGAAGCCGGACAGCTCCGGCAGCTCCGGCTCGGGCAGGGCCATGGTGACCAGCGCGACGCTGGCGTAGTCGAGCCCCCCGACGGCCGTCGCGACCTCCGGGGCCGGGCCGGCGAGCAGCCGGGCGGCCGGGCGGGCCGGCACGGCGAGCAGCACCGCGTCCGCCTCGACGAACTCAGGATCGCGGGTGGGACCGACGGTGAGGCGCCAGCCGGTCGGGGTGCGGTGCAGCTCGCGGACGGCGGCGTCCCGGCGGATCGTCGCCCCGCTCTCCCGCGCCGCCGCCTCGACCAGCGTGCTGAGCCCGCCGGCCAGGGTGCCGAAGACCGGGGCGCCCGGGGCGCGGGGCGCGGCGGCCTGCGCGGCGCGGACCGCACCGACCAGGGTGTGCTCGACCCGGGCCGCCCGGGCCAGCGCCGGCATGGTGGTGACCAGCGACAGGTCGTCGGCTCGGCCGGCGTAGACGCCACCCAGCATCGGGTCCACCAGCCGGTCCACCACCTCGTCGCCGAGCCGGTCGCGGACCAGCGCGCCGACCGACACGTCGGCGTCCGGCGGGAGCAGCGGCGCGCCGCCGTCCCGGTCGGCCGCCGCGGCCGGCCGCGCCACCGCCGCCACCTTGTCCAGATCCCCGGGTACGCCCACCAGGGTGCCGCCCGGGACCGGGCGCAGCCCGCCGTCGACCACCAGGGCCGCCTGCCCGACGGTGGGGTGCACGATCGCCCCGGCCAGGCCGAGCCGGCGGGCCAGGGTCACCGCGGCCGACTCCCCGCCGGCCGGGTCGCGCATGAGGAACGACTCGGCGCCGAACTCGACCGGGCCGCCGGCCAGCTCACCGGTGCGCAGCTTGCCGCCGAGGCGGCCGGACTGCTCGTACACGGTGATCTCGGTGCCGGCGGGGGCCCGGTCGCGCAACCGGACGGCGGCGGCCAGCCCGGTGATCCCGCCACCGACGATCGCCACCCGCCACGGTCGCGCCATGGTCGTCCCTCCCTTACGCGGCCGGCCGCGCGGACAGCTCGTGCACCAGCGCGACCACCCGGGTCAGCACCTCGGGGTCGGTCTCCGGCAGCACGCCGTGACCGAGGTTGAACACGTGACCGGGGGCGGCCCGCCCCTCGTCGAGGATCCGGCGCACCGCGGCCTCCACCACCGGCCACGGGGCGAGCAGCACGGCCGGGTCGAGGTTGCCCTGCACGGCCTTGTCCGGGCCGATCCGGCGGGTCGCGACGTCCAGCGGCGTACGCCAGTCCACGCCGACCACGTCGGCGCCGGCCTCGCCCATCGCGCCGAGCAGCTCCGCGGTGCCCACCCCGAAGTGGATCCGGGGCACCCCGGCGCCGGCCAGGCCGGCGAGCACGTGGGCCGAGTGCGGCAGGACGTAGCGGCGGTAGTCGGCCTCGGAGAGCGCCCCGGCCCAGGAGTCGAAGAGCTGCACGGCGGAGACCCCGGCGTCGACCTGCACCCGCAGGAACGAGAGCGTCACCTCGGCGAGCCGCGCGCAGAGCGCGTGCCACAGCTCCGGGTCGCCGTACATGAGCGCCTTGGTCTTGGCGTGGGTGCGCGACGGGCCGCCCTCGACCAGGTAGCTGGCCAGGGTGAACGGCGCGCCCGCGAAGCCGATCAGCGGGGTGTCGCCCAGCTCGGCGACGAGCAGCCGGACGGCCTCGTCCACGTAGGACACGTCGTCCCGGCCGATCGGGTTGATCCGCTCGACGTCGGCGGCGGTGCGGACCGGCTCGGCCACCACCGGCCCGGTGCCGGGCACGATGTCCAGGTCGATCCCGGCGGCGGCCACCGGCACCACGATGTCGCTGAACAGGATCGCCGCGTCGACCCCGTGCCGGCGGACCGGCTGGAGGGTGATCTCGGTGACCAATTCGGGGCTCCGGCACGACTCCAGCATCGGCACGTTGGCCCGGATCTCGCGGTACTCCGGCAGCGACCGGCCGGCCTGGCGCATGAACCAGACCGGGGTGTGCGGGCCCGGCTCGCGCCGGCAGGCGCGGACGAACGGCGAGTCGGCCGGCCCGCCGCGGCGGGGTTCTCCGTCTCGGGCGGCAGTGCCCGTGGTGTCGGTGGTCATCGCGGCAATCGTGCCACGCGGCCGGGCGACCCCCGCCGCCACCGTCACCTTTTGTGACGTGAAAGGAAGGGCCCGTTGTTGACGCCCGCGGTGGAGATGGTTCCCCTTCGCACGCCCTCCCGGCCCGCATGATCGGAAACCGTCCGCCCGGCGCGCCGTCACCCCGCGCGGCGGGCGGCGGGCATAGGCTGCCGTCATGGCCCCCCCGATCGCGCTCCCGGAACCCTTCGCCCGCGCGGTCGCGGGGCTGCGATCGGTGACATGCCGCCCGGAGATCGTGCTGGAGGAGGTCGGCGCCCCGCAGCGCCTGGCCCCGTACGCGTTCGCGCTCTCCGCCGGTGTGCTGCGCGACGGCGACGAGGTGGCGACCGGCCGGCTCATCCTGCTGCACGACCCGGCCGGGCACGAGGCGTGGCAGGGCACCCTGCGGCTGGTCACCTACGTGACCGCGGAGCTGGAGGTCGACCTGGCCAGCGACCCGCTGCTGCCCGGCGTGGGCTGGACCTGGCTGACCGACGCGCTCGACGCGCAGGAGGCCCGCTACCGGGCCATCGGCGGCACCGTCACCCAGACGCTCTCCACCCGGTTCGGCGAGCTGGCCGGGCCGCCCGCCGCGGGCGACATCGAGATCCGCGCCTCCTGGACGCCGCTCAGCACCGACCTGGCCCCACACCTGCTCGGCTGGTGCACGCTGCTGGCCTCGACGGCCGGCCTGCCCCCACCCGGCGTGACCGCGCTCCCCACCCGCCGCCCCGCCGGCGCCGCCTGACCCCCTCCGCACCGTCGCGCCGCCACGGCGGTCGTCGCCGGCGGGACCGTCTCCTGGCGCCGCCACGGCGGTCGTTGCCGGTGGGACCGTCCCCTGGCGCCGCCACGGCGGTCGTTGCCGGCCGACACGGCGACGGGCCGCCCCGGGGTGTCCCCGGAGCGGCCCGTGCCGAGCCTGGTCAGAGGTAGTTCTCGGCCTCGTCGCAGACCTTGTCGAGGCCCTTGTTGGCGGCGTCGAAGGCCGCCTTGTCGCCCCGGGACGCCGCCGCGATGGCCGTGGTCAGCTTGTCCAGGCAGCTCGCGATGACCTTCTTCTGCCGGGCCTGCTCGTCCCGGTCGTTCTTGGTGCCGGTCAGGTCCTGCTGGGTGTCGGCGAGCTTGTCGCGGACCGTCTGGAGGTCGCCCTTGAGCTTGTCGATCTCCTGCCGGTTCGCGGTGATCGTGCCGTCCCGCTGGCTGACCTGCTGCTCGGCCTTGTGCAGCTTGCCGTTGGTGGTGACGTACAGGCCGGTCATCACACCGCCCAGGACCAGCAGCAGCCCGGCGACGATGCCCAGGATGAGGGCGGCCCGCCCCTTGCCGCCGCTCGCCGCGGGTGCCCCGTAGGGCGGCACCGGGCCGGGCGGGGCGGACATCGGGTAGCCCGGCGCGGAGACCGGCGGGGCCGACATCGGATAGGCCGGCGGGACGGAGGTCGGCGGGGCCGACATGGGCTGCGGGTAGCCCGGCGCGGAGCCGGCGCCGGAGACCGGCGGGACGGAGGTCGGCGGGGCCGACATGGGCTGCGGGTAGCCGGGCGCGGAGCCCGGGCCGCCCGGCGGCGGGACCGGGGCGGCGCCCGGCGCGTACTGCCCGGGAACGGGCGCGGTGGGCTGGGGCAGGGTGGGATCGGGCTGGGGCGCCCCGTACTGCGGGGGCTCGGGCTGGGCCGACCCGTACTGCTGGGGCGCGGGCTGGCCCCCGTACGGGCTGCCGTACACGGTGCCCCCCGGCGGCTGGGGCGGGTAGCCGCCCGCTCCGGTCGGTGGCTCGGACATGTCTCTTCCTCCAGGTTTGCTGGTCCCCCGCGGGGTGGCCCGTCAGGGCCGGGGTCTGCGGTCGGCGTGGCCGGGCCTACGCCTTCGACGGTGCGGGCCGGGGTCGGGCCACCGGCGGCGCGCCGGTCAGCAGAGCTTGAACCGGTCGCACGCGGTCTTGATCGGCACGGCCAGGCCGATGCCCTCGGCGTCCCGGGCCTTGGCCGTGGCGATCCCGACGACCTCCTTGGAGCCGTTGATCACCGGCCCGCCAGAGTTGCCGGGGTTGATCGGGGCGTCGAACTGGATCACGGGGCCGGAGCCGCCCTCGTCCTTGCGGAACGCGCTCACCACACCGGTGGTGACGCTGTCCTGGAGGCCGAGCGGCGCGCCGACCACCACGATCTGCTGACCTGACTTGACCGGCGTACGCGCCGCGACCAGGCCGGTGAACTTCGCGGTGGTGCGCAGGTGGGCGAGGTCCTTGTCCTTGTCGACCTCGACGATGGTCGCCTCGAACCGCTGGTCGGTGCGCTCCAGGAAGACCTTGCGCTCGCCGGCGGCGAAGACCGACTCGACGACGTGGAAGTTGGTGAGCAGCGTGGTGCCGCCACCGGCGGGAGCCTTGCCGATGGCGAAGGCCGTGCCGGTGAACTGGCCGGCCCGGACCCGGAACACGCTGGGCAGCACCGCGCTCGCCACGGCCTCTGGGTTGAACGCGGCACCGGCCTGCTTCTCCAGGACCCCCGCCCGCTCCTCCAGGCCGTCGAGCCGGCCGGCGTCCGCGCCCTGCGCCTCGGCCAGCCGCCGGTCGGTGGCAGCGAGCCGGTCGTCCAGCCGGTGGATCTGGTACGCCTGCACGCCCGCCACCAGGGCCAGGACGCCGGCCAGGACGAGCGCCACCACCGACAGCCGACGCCCCCGCCCGGACCTCTCGGCCTGACCGCCGGACGGTCCGGCCAGCGCCGACCCGACGGCCGGCTGCCCGGGGTAGGCCGGGCCGGACGAGGGCTGACCCGGGTAGGCCGGGCTGGACGGCTGGCCCGGGTAGGCCGGGCCCGAGGCCGGCTGGCCCGGGAAGGACGGGGCGGAGGTCGGCTGGCCCGGGTAGGCCGGGCCGGACGCCGGTGCCAGGTAGGACGCACCGGCGGTGGCCTGGGCCGGGTAGGTGGACGCCGGCTGGCCCGAGGGTGCGGGCGCGGCGGCGGGGTTCGAGGCCGGGTGGGCGGCCGTTCCGGCCGGGCCGGCGAACTGTCCGGGGACGGTCGGCTGCCCCGGCGCGGCGCCGGGCTGTGCGGGTGGCCAGCCGCCGGGGGTGCGGGGAGCGGGCGCGGCCGGGCCGCCCCACTGGCCGCTGCTCGGCGCCGCCGACCAGGTGGCCCGGGCACCCGACTGGTCGGCGCCCGGCGCACCGCCTGCCCCCTGGGCGGCGGGCGCGGAGCCGAAGCCGGTGCCGGGTGCGGAGCCGTGGCCCGCGCCGGGTGCGGCCGGCGGGAAGCCGGGGGCGGGGTTCGGGGTCGGCGCGCCGGGGTAGCCGGCCGGCTGGCCGGGGACCGCGGCGTGGCCGGTGGGCGGGACGATGCGCGGCGGCAGGGGCCCCGGCCGGTCGGCTCCGGCCCGTCCCTGGTCGGCCGTCTCGTCGCCCGGCCCCGGCACGCCGTCACCGGCCCCGTAAGCGCCCGTCATATCGCCCTGTCCTCCCCCGTGACCGCCCCGCAGACGCCAGCCGACAGCCCTCGAGGCCGTCCGCGGCTCGATGGACCGTACCTGCGTGAACGGGGTTTGTCTTCCCCGATGTCCGACCCTGCCATCCCGGCGCAACCCGACCCTGTCACGCCATCTCCCGGACATCCCGCCGACACGCGCCCGACCGGCTGCGCACACCGGATCGCCCGGCGCACTAGGGTTGTCAGGTGACCGACGAACCACCCCTGCGCCGTCGGGCCGCCGAAAGCCGTATGGACGAGGCCTCGCCGCATCCGTCGTCGGCCGCGCCGGAGCCGGCGGACGCGGGGACCGAACCCACCGCCGGCGGCCCTGTCCCGCTGACCGCCCCGCGCGAGGGCACACCCGCGCCGGTGGCCGCTCCGAGCGCGCTCGACGAGGTCGTGGCGCGCTTCGCGGCCGGCACCGGCCCGGTGGCCCTGGACGCCGAGCGTGCCTCGGGCTACCGCTACAGCCAGCGCGCCTACCTCGTGCAGCTCCGCCGGGCGGGCTCCGGCACGGCACTGATCGACCCGCTGCCGCTGCCCGACCTCTCCGCGCTCGACGAGGCGATCGCCGAGGCCGAGTGGGTGCTGCACGCGGCCAGCCAGGATCTCGCCTGCCTCGCCGAGCTGGGGCTGCGCCCGCGCCGGCTGTTCGACACCGAGCTGGCCGCCCGGCTGGCCGGCTTCGAGCGGGTGGGCCTGGCCGCGCTGACCGAGCAGTTGCTCGGCTACAGCCTGGAGAAGCACCACTCCGCGGCCGACTGGTCGAGCCGGCCGCTGCCGGAGTCCTGGCTGACGTACGCGGCGCTGGACGTGGAGCTGCTGGTGGACCTGCGCGACGCCCTCGACGAGGAGCTGGACAAGCAGGGCAAGTCGGCGTGGGCGGCGGAGGAGTTCGCCGCGCTGGTGCGCAACGGCGCCCGCCCGCCCCGGGTGCGCGCCGAGCCGTGGCGCCGCACCTCGGGCATCCACCGGGTACGCGGCGCGCGGGCGCAGGCCCGGGTCCGCTCCCTGTGGTACGCGCGGGACCAGATCGCCGCGCGGCGGGACGCCGCCCCGGGCCGGGTGCTGCCGGACTCGGCCATCGTGGCCGCCGCCGAGCTGGACCCGAAGGACGAGAAGACCCTGCTGACCCTTCCCGGTTTCGGCGGCCGTTCGGTGCGCCGGCTGGCGCGTACCTGGTTGGCGGCCCTGGACGAGGCGCGCCAACTGCCGGACGACTCCCTGCCGGTGGCCCCGGTGGTGGAGGGGCCGCCCCCGCCGCACCGGTGGGCGGAGCGGGACCCGGTGGCCGCCGGCCGGCTGGCCCGCTGCCGGGAGGTGGTCGTCGGCACCGCCGCCGCCCACAACCTCCCCGCCGAGAACCTGATCGCCCCGGACTACATCCGCCGCCTGGCCTGGCAGCCCCCCGAGGAGATCACCGACGACACGGTCGCGGAAACCCTCCGCACCTTCGGCGCGAGGGAATGGCAACTAACCCTCCTCCTCCCAGCCCTGACAAAGGCCCTCCACCTCCCCACGTCCTGACCCCCCTTCTGCCGGTTGATCAAGAAGTTTGCGTCAGCAGGACGCCGGTTCCCGACGCAAACTTCTTGATCAACGGGAGCCGGTCGGGTGTGGGGTTGGACACACGGGGGGTGGTGTCGGGTTTGGTTACTGGCGAGTAGCATCCGGGGAAACGCCAGTGCCGGCTAGGAGGCTCCAAGTGCCCCGTGAAGTTCGGGATGTCGTCTTCGTCGACGGCGTCCGCACCCCGTTCGGCAAGGCGGGTGGCATGTACGCCAACACCCGCGCCGACGACCTGGTGATCCGCTGCATCCGCGAGCTGATGCGGCGCAACCCGCAACTGCCGCCGGAGAAGGTGGAGGAGGTCGCCATCGCGGCCACCACCCAGATCGGCGACCAGGGCCTGACCATCGGCCGCACCGCCGCCCTGCTGGCCGGCCTGCCCAAGACGGTGCCCGGCTTCGCCATCGACCGGATGTGCGCCGGCGCGATGACCGCCGTCACGACCGTGGCCAGCGGCATCGCCATGGGCGCCTACGACGTGGCCATCGCCGGCGGCGTCGAGCACATGGGCCGCCACCCGATGGGCGAGGGCGTCGACCCCAACCCGCGGATCATCGCGGAGAAGCTGGTCGACCCGTCCGCGCTGGTCATGGGCGCGACCGCGGAGAACCTGCACGACCGGGTCCCGCACATCACCAAGGAGCGCACCGACGCGTTCGCGCTCGCCTCGCAGCAGAAGACCGCCAAGGCGTACGCCAACGGCAAGCTCCAGGGCGACCTGGTGCCGGTGGCGATCCGCGACCCGGAGGCCGGCTGGGGCCTGGCCACCACCGACGAGGCTCCCCGGGAGACCTCACTGGAGAAGCTCGCCACCCTCAAGACCCCGTTCCGCCCGCACGGCAAGGTCACCGCGGGCAACGCGGCCGGCCTGAACGACGGCGCCACCGCCGCGCTGCTGGTCGCCGAGGAGACCGCCCGCGAGCTGGGCCTGCCGATCGGCATGCGGCTGGTGTCGTTCGGCTTCGTCGGCGTCGAGCCCGAGGTGATGGGTGTCGGCCCGATCCCGTCGACCGAGAAGGCGCTGCGCATCGCCGGCCTGAGCATCGACGACATCGGCCTGTTCGAGCTGAACGAGGCGTTCGCCGTGCAGGTGCTGGCCTTCCTCGACCACTTCGGCATCGCCGACGACGACCCGCGGGTCAACCCGTGGGGCGGCGCGATCGCCATCGGTCACCCGCTCGCCTCCTCCGGCGTCCGGCTGATGACCCAGCTCGCCCGGCAGTTCGCCGAGCACCCCGAGGTCCGCTACGGCCTCACCGCCATGTGCATCGGCATCGGCATGGGCGGCACCGTGATCTGGGAGAACCCGCACTGGGAGGGTGGAGACAAGTGAGCCTCGCCGCACCGAACGAGGTCGTCACCAGGGCGCTGCTGCGCCAGGTGAACGTACCGGGGCTGGACCGTCCCGCCGCCCTCATCACCCTGGACAACGGTTTCGACCACACCAAGCCGAACAGCTTCGGCCCGGGCGGCCTGACCAGCCTGGACGAGGCGATCACCGCCGCCCTGGCCGCGAACCCGGCGTTCATCGCGGTCACCGGCAAGCCGTACATCTTCTGCGTGGGCGCGGACATCACGAGCCTCCCGCAGCTGGAGAACCGCGAGCAGGCGCTGGAGGTCGGCCGGCTCGGCCACCGGGTCTTCGCCCGGCTCAAGGACAGCGAGGTCCCGACCTTCGCCTTCGTCAACGGCGCGGCGATGGGCGGCGGCCTGGAGCTGGCCCTGCACTGCCACTACCGGACCCTGTCGGCGGGCGCGGCGGCCCTGGCGCTGCCCGAGGTCTCGCTCGGCCTGGTCCCCGGCTGGGGCGGCACCCAGCTGCTGCCGAACCTGATCGGCATCCCGGCGGCGACCCAGGTGATCCTGCAGAACCCGCTGATGCAGAACAAGATGCTCAAGCCGAAGCAGGCGGCCGAGATGGGCATCGCGGACGTGCTGCTGGAGCCGGCCGACTTCCTGGAGCGGTCCCTGGAGTGGGCCGCCGGCGTGGTCAAGGGCGAGGTCACCGTGACCCGGCCCGAGGTCGACAAGGACATGTGGGCGGGCGTGCTCTACTTCGCCCGGCAGACCCTCGACCAGCGCCTGCACGGGGCGGTCCCGGCCGCGTACAAGGCGCTGGACCTGCTGGAGACCGCGAAGGACGCGGACTTCGCCACCGGCACGGCGGCCGAGGACGAGGCCCTGGCCGACCTGGTCTTCTCCGAGGAGCTGCGCAGCGGCCTCTACGCCTTCGACCTCGTGCAGCGGCGGGCCAAGCGGCCGGCCGGCGCGCCGGACAAGGGCCTGGCCCGTCCGGTCACGAAGGTGGGCATCGTGGGCGCCGGCCTGATGGCCAGCCAGCTCGCCCTGCTCTTCGCCCGCCGCCTTCAGGTGCCGGTCGTCATGACCGACCTGGACCAGTCCCGGGTGGACAAGGGCGTCGGCTACGTGCACACCCAGATCGAGAAGGCCGTCAGCAAGGGCCGGATGGACAAGGGCACCGCGGCCAAGCTGTACGGCCTGGTCAGCGGCTCGGTCGACAAGTCCGTCTTCGCCGACGCCGACTTCGTCATCGAGGCCGTCTTCGAGGACCTCGGCGTCAAGAAGCAGGTCTGGGCCGAGCTGGAGAAGATCGTCAAGCCGGAGGCGGTGCTCGCCACCAACACCAGCTCGCTGTCCATCACCGAGATGGCCGCCGACCTGGAGCACCCCGAGCGGGTGGTCGGCTTCCACTTCTTCAACCCGGTCGCCGTGCTGCCGCTGCTGGAGATCGTCCGCGGCGAGCGGACCGACGACGCCACGCTGGCCACCGCGTTCGCGGTCGGCAAGCAGCTCAAGAAGTCCAGCGTGCTGGTCAAGGACGCCCCGGCGTTCGTGGTCAACCGGCTGCTGACCCGCTTCCTCGGCACCGTCTTCGCCGCCGTCGACCAGGGCACCCCGCTGGACGTGGCGAACAGCGCACTGGACCCGCTGGGCCTGCCGATGCGCCCGCTCGCCCTGCTCCAGCTGGTCGGCCCGGCCGTGGCGTACCACGTGGGCGGCACCCTGCACGCCGCCTTCCCGGACCGGTTCGGCGTCAGCGAGAACCTCAAGCGGATCGCCGACTCGGGCCAGCCGATCGTGGTCGACGACCAGGTCAACGAGGACGTCGCCAAGCTGCTCGTGGTCGGCGACCAGCCGCTGACCGCCGAGCAGGTCCGGCAGAACGCGCTGGACGCGCTGGCCGAGGAGATCCGGCTCATGCTCGACGAGGGCGTCGTCGCCGAGGCGCAGGACATCGACCTGTGCATGATCCTCGGCGCGGGCTGGCCGTTCCACCTGGGCGGCGTCACGCCGTACCTGGACCGGACCGGCACCTCCGAGCGGGTCACGGGCCGCCGCTTCCTGCCCCGCGGGGTCGCCAGCCTCCGCTGACAACCCCAGCTCGGCGCGTCTGACACCGCGCGGCGACCTGGAGCCGTCAGCCTGACCCCGCCGCTCCCCACGATCGCGGTGGCCGGCCGTCCCTCCCGGACGGTCCGGCCACCGCGATCGGCGTTTCCGCCCCGAACCGGTCACGGCGGCCACCGGGTTGTCACCGGCCGGACACCCTGCGCCCACCGCCGGGACACCGCCCGGACGGCCCGGTCACGACCCGGTTCCGGTTTCGTCACGTCGGCAGCGGGCGGACCATGCCGTGTCGGTGTCGCTCGCTACGATCACGCGTCCGGATTTCTTACAGGAGCTGACACCATGTCCCAGCCGCCGTCCAGTCCCTACCCCGGTTCCTACCCCCCGCCACACCAGCAGCCCGGCGGCTACCAGCCGCCGCAGCAGCCCCAGTACGGCGGCGGCTACCCGCCGGCTCCCCAGCAGCAGCCGCAGTACGGCGGCGGCTACCCGGAGACCAACCAGCCCGGCCAGCAGTACGGCGGCGGCTACCCGGAGACCAACCAGCCCGGCCAGCAGTACGGCGGCGGCTACCCGGGGACCAACCAGCCCGGCCAGTACGGCCAGCAGTACGGCGGCGGCTACGTCGAGACCGGCCAGCCCGGCTACGGCGCCCCGGCCCCGCTGCCGCCGAAGAAGAAGTCGAGCGCCGGCAAGATCGTGCTGATCGTGCTGGCCGTCGTGCTGGTGCTCTGCGTGGGCGGTGGCGCCGCCATCTGGTTCGCCGCGAAGGACGAGGTCGGCGAGGTTGTCACGGCCACCAAGACCCGCCTGGAGGAGCCCGCCACGCTGGCCGGCCGGCCGAAGGTCACCGAGCCGCAGCTCCAGCAGGCCGCCACGCAGATGAAGTCGGAGATCGCCAAGGACGTCCCGAACGCCACCAGCACGGTCGGCGCCTTCTACGGCGAGCCGGAGAAGAAGGACCTGGTCATGATCGCCGGCGCCTCCGGCGTCATCGCGGACCCGAAGAAGGAGATGGCGGACGCCATCACGGCGATCACCCCCGAGCTGGGCGCCAAGGAGTTCAAGACGGTCAACGCCGGCCCGCTGGGCGGCGACGCCAAGTGCGGCGACGGCAAGACCGAGGACATCCCGGTGGCCGTCTGCATCTGGGCCGACAAGGGCAGCCTGGGCATGGTGGTGGTCTACTTCAAGTCCGCGGCCGAGATCCAGTCGGAGTTCGTCACGATGCGCGGTGAGATCGAGAAGCAGGGCTGAGCCCCCGCAGACCCGGAGGACCGGGCCCCCGCCGTGCGGCGGGGGCCCGGTCCCGTTTCACCGGTCAGGCCGACGCGGCCCGCTCGGCCGGGCTGCGGCAGACGCAGAACTCGTTGCCCTCGGGGTCGGCGAGCACCACCCAGCCGGTGCCGTCCGGCCGGCGTTGGTCGGCGACCAGGGTGGCTCCGAGGTCGCGCAGCCGCGCCACCTCCTCGTCCCGGGTCCCCTCGGCCGCGTGCACGTCGAGGTGGAACGCGCCCTTGCCGTGCCGCTCCCCCACCGAGACGAAGAGCAGGTCGGGGCCGTGGCCGTCGGGCGCGACGAGGACCGCCTCCGGGTCGCCGGGGTGGTCGTCGTCGTGCAGCTTCCGGTCGAGCACCCGGGCCCACCAGCTGGCCAGGGCGTACGGGTCGTCGGTCTCGACGGTGACGCAGTGGATCTGTGCACTCACGGTGCTTTCCTCCTGGATCGGAGTGCGCCCCGCGGGAGTGAAGAAGGTCAGCGGGGGTCGCGGGGCGCGGAACGGTTCACGGTGAACATCGACCACACCCCCTTCCACACGTCGGGCTGACGGAACTGATCATGTCACCAGCCGGGGGCGAGGACAAGCCGGCCCGGCCCCGCGAGGCGGGACCGGGCCGGCAGAAAACCGGTCACGGGCCGACGAAGACCGCCTTCGCCCGCCAGTCGACGCCGTCCACCGCCGGGCCGCTGCGCACGGTGAACGCCGCGACGGGCGCACCGCCCGCCCAGTCCGTGGCCGACAGCTCGCCGGTACTGCGGTTGACCTTGTAGAGGGTGCTGCCGGCCAGGAAGACCGACCCGGCGTCGGCGAAGCCGCTCGCCCCGGCGACGGTGAACTTCTCCGCGCCCACCACACCGCTGTCCGGGCTGAACCAGCGCCAGAACAGGCCGCCCTGCCCGGCGAGGGTGTAGTAGAGCCGGCCGCCGCTGTAGAACATGCCGGTGACGTTGGGGATCTCGGGATAGAAGTTGTTCGTCACCCCGGCGTACGTCTGGCCGGCCGGGCCGGAGTCGGTCTCCACCGCGTCCCAGTAGGCGTCGTGGTACGGGTCGACCGCCGACGCGGCGCCGAAGGTGGATCCGTTGAAGGTGCGCCGCCACAGCGACCCGTTCATCCCGTAGAAGAGCGTGCCGCCGACCCAGAACGCGCCCCGCGCGGTGGACCACGCGGTGCCGTCCGGGACCGCCACCGGGGCGGGCGCGCCGACCGTGGTGACGCCGTCGTACGACCGGACCTGCACCTCGTTCCCGGTACCCGCGGGCGGGGCGCCGGTCTTGACGATCTCGATGCCGTCGACCAGCGGGTTCTCCACCACGTGCCGGAAGTCGACGTTGATCGTGCCGTCGCTGACCACGGTGAACGTCCGCATGGTGCCCACGTTGTGCCCGACGCTGGCGGAGAGGTCGAGGTCGTCCAGGACGGTCGTACCCTCCAGGGCCACGTCGAAGACCCGGGACCCGGTGGCGGCGGTGCCGTCGTACCGGTTGGCCAGGTAGAGCCGGACCTGGACCTCGGTGCCCGCGGGCACCGGGAACTGCCAGCTCATCTCCGGGTCGCCGGCGGGGTCCCAGCGCTCGTCGCTGTAGAGCGCGGCCGGCGTGCCGGCCGGCACGGTGGCGTCCACGGCGCCCACCGGCGCGAAGCCCGCGGTGCTGCTGCCGGCGTTGTGGTACGGGCTGGGGTTGCCGCCGTCGTCGGCCGCCCAGTCCGGTCCGCTGTCCGTCGAGGCGACCAGCGGGCCACCCGCGTTGACCCGGTGCAGCACGTTCGTGGGCGCCGGGACACCGGCCTGGTACACGTTCCCCGGGAGGGTGGCCGTGGTGGTCGGGTGCGGCGCCGCGCCGCCGGTCAGCGGGAAGAACGCGATCCGCTCCCGCCGGTACTGGAAGTTGCCGATCCACGAGGTGTCCGAGCCGACCCAGAGGCCGGTCGGGGTGACCAGCATCTCGGAGGCGCCGATGCCGCGCGGGTGCCGCCCAGGGTTCCAGGACAGCGGCAGGCCGGTGCGCGGGTCGAGGGCCGCGATGCTGGCCCGCCCGACCGCGCCGGCCTGGGCGGAGTCGCCGCCGAAGCTGTTGTTCAGCCAGCGGAAGTGGCCACCGACGTAGACCGCCTGCTCGCTGATGCCGACGGAGAGGTACGTGTCGCCTCCGGTGTAGTCGACCCAGGTCGGCTGGAGGTCCGTGCCGGTCGCGCCGGCCTCCCAGCGGGCGGCGGCGTCGCAGAGCGTGCCGCCGTTCGGCGCGCCGGTGGTCACCACCACGAAGTAGCTGCCGTCCGGGGCGAACGCGATGTCCCGCATGTACGAGTCGAACGCCCACCAGGCGCAGCGCGGGGTGTACCGGTTGGTGTTCCAGTCGGCCACGGTGGCCGTGGTGGCGCCCAGGTCCAGCTTGACGATCTGGTCGTGCAGCACCCCGTCGGCCTTCTTGAAGTTGCCGATCACGACGAGCTTCGTGCCGTCCGGGGAAACGGCCAGCTTCTCGGCCCCGACGCCGGCGTTCGCGCCGCTGACCCCGTCGTAGTTGTGGTGCTCGGTGAGCGCGGTGGTGAGGTAGCCGTCCACCGCCCCGGTGCTCGCGTTGAGCGAGGCGAGGCCGCCGCGCGGGTTGGGGTTGCCGGCCGTGGTGAAGATGCCGCCGACCAGCAGCCGGCCGCCGACCAGGGCGACGTCGTTGACCAGCCCGTTGAACGCCGGGCCGGCGAAGCTGGTGACCACGGCGCCGGTGGCGACGTTGAGCAGGGCCACCTTGCGCCGGGTGACGCCGTTGACGGTGTTGAACTTGCCGGCCACGAAGACCGTCCCGGCGGTGGGTCCGGCGACCACCGCGTACACCTCGTTGTCGACGGTCGGCGCGAAGGCGGTGTCCATCGTGCCGGTGGCCTTGTCGAAGGCGAGCAGGTAGTTGCGGGTGATGTCGACATCGGACCCGCGGTTCTGCACCCGGGTGAACGAGCCGGCCACGATGATCTTCGTGCCGGCGTCGTGGATCGCGTTGACCGTGCCGTCCATGATGTCCGGCGAGGCGGTGGAGGGCGTCGCTCTGACCAGCGTGCCGTGGTCGGGCGCGGCGCCGGCGGGACCGGCCGGGGCCAGCCCGGCGGCGGTGAGCGCGACGGCGGCGAGGGCCGCGAGGACACGGCGCCCGAGGGCCGAGGGGTGGGTCACTGGCAGCTCCGGAGGATGGTGCGGACAGGCGTGTCGCAGCAATCACCCTGGGCCACCCGTCACGCGCCGTCCAGCACCGGCCACGCTTTCTGCCCGACCACCGTGGCGCTCCCGCCCGACCACCCGGGGCGGGCGGACGGGACAGCCGGGCCGGCCGCACGAACAGGTGGCTGCCCATGGTGGTTCGGCGGGCGGCGGCCGTCAGGTCGGCGGCGCGGCGCGTACCGTCGGACGGCCGCGCGGACGCCGATCGGTCCCTCAGGTGGCGGCGGGGGCGTCGGCCGACGGCAGGGTGACGGTCACCTCCAGGCCGCCGCCCGGCTGGGCGACCGCCTTCACGGTGCCGCCGTGCGCGTCGCACACCGCGCGCACGATGGACAGTCCGAGGCCGGAGCCGCGGGCGCCGGTGCGTTCCTGCCCGCCGCGCCGGAACGGCTCGAACAACCCCGGCACGTCGGCGGGGGCGACCTCGAAGCCGGTGTTGCCGACCACCAGCCAGGACCGCTGCCCGTCGGCGCCGGTGCGCACCCAGAGCCGGCCGTGCAGGTGGTTGTAGCGGACCGCGTTCTCCACGAGGTTGCCGGCGAGCCGGTCGAGCAGGCCGGGGTCGCCGACCACCGGGGCCGGCCGCAGCGAGGTGTGCACCTTCAGGCCGATCCGCTCGACCTCGCGGGCCATCGCGGAGAGTGCGTTGGCGGTGCCCACGGCGAGGTCGAACTCGGTGCGGCGGGCCAGCCGGCCGCCCGTCTGCGCCTCGCTGCGGGCCAGCACCAGCAGCGCGTCGACCAGCCCGTTGGCCCGTTCCGAGGCGTCCCGGACCACGCTGGCCATCCGGCGGTACTCGGCGAGGTCCGCCTCGTCGTCGCTGAGCGTCACATCGATCTCGGTACGCATCACCGCGAGCGGGGTCCGCAGCTCGTGCGAGGCGTTGGCCACGAACCGCTTCTGCGCCTCGAACGCGGCGCTGATCCGGTCCAGCATGGCGTCGAAGGTCTCGGCCAGCTCGGCCACCTCGTCGTTCGCGCCGGACCAGCCGATCCGCTCGTCCAGGGTGGTCTCGCCGAGCCGGCGGGCGGTGGCGGTGACCTGGTGCAGCGGGCGCAGCGCCCGGCCGGCCACCGCGTACGCGCCGGCGACACCGACCATGCTGATCGCCACCAGCGCCACCAGGCCCTTGACCAGCAGTTCGTCCGAGGCGGCGTCGATCAGTCGCCGCTGCCACTGCCCGGCGTCGAGGGTGCGGCCGTCGGCGAGCACCACCGTGCTGCCGGGCAGCAGCTCGTCGGTGGGGCGCAGCGCGTCCCGGACCAGCAGCCAGGCCAGCAGCACCAGGATCGCTCCGGCGCCGACCAGCAGCACCCCGTTGAGCAGGGTGAGCCGCAGCCGCAGGGTGGGCCGCAACCGGGTACGCCCGCTCATGCGGGAACCTCGCCGATCCGGTAGCCCGCGCCGACCACCGTCTCGATGAGCGGCGGGTCGCCGAGCTTCTTGCGCAGCGTCATCACGGTGACCCGGACGATGGTGGTGAACGGGTCGGTGTTCGCGTCCCAGACCCGCTCCAGCAGCTCCTCGCTGGAGACCACCGCGCCGCGTGCCTTGATCAGCTCGGCCAGCACACCGAACTCCTTGTTGGTCAGGTCGACCGGCTCGCCCCGGCGACTCACCACCCGGCGGGCCGGGTCCAGCACCAGGTCGGCCACCTCCAGCACCGGCGGGGCGGCCGGGGTGGCCCGCCGGCCCAGCGCCTGCACCCGGGCGACCAGCTCGTCGAAGGCGAACGGCTTGGGCAGGTAGTCGTCGGCGCCGAGCTGCAACCCCTCCACCCGGTCGGCGACCGTGCCGCTGGCGGTCAGCATCAGCACCCGGGTCAGCGCCCCGGAGGCGACCAGGTCGGCGCAGATCCGGTCGCCGTGCACGCCGGGCAGGTCCCGGTCCAGGATCACCACGTCGTAGCGGGTGACGAAGGCGGCCTCGTGCCCGGCGTCGCCGTCGTAGGCGACGTCGACCGCCATCCCGCGCTTGCGCAGCCCGCGCGCGATCGCGTCGGCGAGGTTGCGCTCGTCCTCGACCACCAGTACCCGCATCCCGGCCTCCCGCCTCGTGACCTCCCACAACCTAGTGCCGGCCGCCAAGCCCTCCCGCGCCCACCGTCGTTGCAAAAAATCTTCGGGTACGCGATGCTCGCCGGCAGCGAGCGACAACGCCCGGCCACCGGCCCGGGTCCGAGCCGACGGGAGCCCGCATGACCGCTGTCGACCCCGGCCGGGACGTGACGTACCACCGCTTCCGCTTCCCGGCGGACCTGCGCCTGGGCACCGCCGCCGGGGTGGCCGCCGGCCCGGACGGGCTGGTGCTCGACGCGCCTGCCGACCGGGTGGAGCACACCGACCCGCACTCCGGCGACACGTCCGGGTACGACGCGGCGACCTGGACCTCCCCCGTCGTGCCGGTCGGCTTCGCCGCCGCCGAACTGGTCCCCTCCTGGACCGCCGACACCCCGCCCGGCTGCTGGCTGCGGGTGGAGTTGCGCGGCTGGGCCGGGGACGCCGCCACCACCGGCTGGTACGAGCTGGGCCGGTGGGCCGCCGACGACACCGCCATCCACCGCTCGTCGGTGCCCGGCCAGGCGGACGGCGCGGCCCGGGTCGCGGCCGACACGCTGGTCGTGACGGGCGCGACGGTCACCGGCTGGCAGGTCCGGGTCACCCTGCTGCGCCGCCCCGACGCCCCGGCCGGCCCGGTGCTGCGCACGCTCGGCGTGGTCGCCTCGGCCGGCGACGCCCCCGGCCCGCCGGCCACCCGGGCGGGCGCGCCCGGCGGTCCGGTCACCGTGCCGGCCCCGCGGCCCGGCACGGCCGGCGACGCTCGGGGCCGGGTGCTGGACGTGCCCCGCTACGCGCAGCGGCTGCACGCCGGCGGGGAGACCCGCTGGGGCGGCGGCGGGGACTCCTGGTGCAGCCCCACCTGCGTCTCGATGGTGCTCGACTTCTGGGGCGCCGGCCCCACCCCGGACCGGTACGCCTGGGTCGCCCCGCCCGGCCCCCGGCCCGTGGTGGTGCACGCCGCCCGGCACTGCTACGACCACGCGTACGCGGGGGCCGGGAACTGGGCGTTCAACACCGCGTACGCGGGGCTGCACGGGGTGGACGCCTTCGTCACCCGGCTGCGCTCGCTGGCCGAGGCGGAGCGGTTCGTGGCCGCCGGCATCCCGCTGATCGTCTCGGCCGCCTTCACCCGGGGGCAGGTGCCCGGGCTGGACTACGACACCCGGGGGCACCTCATCGTGCTGGTCGGTTTCACGGCCGACGGCGACCCGGTGCTCAACGACCCGTACGCGCCGGACGACGAGGGGGTCCGCCGGACCGTGCCCCGGGCGGCGTTCGAGGCGGCCTGGCAGGGCGGCAGCGGCGGGGTCGTCTACGTGGTGCGGCCGGAGTCGGTGCCGCTGCCCCCGGCGCCCGCGCAGGCCAACTGGTGACTCACCGGCCCACCGGCCAGATCGTCAGCCCACCCGACGGGCGCAGGCAGACCAGCGCCGTGCCCGAGTCGGCGCACTCGTCCCAGGAGCCGGGCAGCACGGCCCGGTTCCGGGCCTCCCCGGCCGCCACGTCCAGCGCGCCGACCAGCGTCCGGTCGCCGGTCAGCCGGCGCAGCCCGAGCAGCCGGGTGGGGTCGCTCTCGAAGCCCGTGGTGCGCCAGCGGCCGAGCCGGGCGACGGCGCGGCCGGTGGCCGGGTCGAGCACCGACAGCTCCAGCTCCAGCCCGACGCCGGGCTCGGCGCCGAGCAGCCGGCCGCCGACCGGCGCCATCCCGACCCACTGGTCGTCCACCCAGCGCGGTTGACCGGTGGCCGGGTCGAGGGCGCGTACCCCGCCGACCTGGTCGCGGATGCACAGCATCCCGGCGCACTCGACGAACCAGACCCCGGCGCGGGGCTCCACCGGCACGTTCCAGCGCCGGTCCAGCCGGTCCAGCCCGTACGCGGTGACCGTGCCCGGCGCGCCGTCGACCAGCAGCAGGTCGGCCACCACCTGGGTGAACCGGTAGGAGACCCGGTCCGCGGCCGGCGGCACCCGGCCGGCGTGCACCAGCGCGCCGGAGTCCGCGTCGTGCACCTCCACCCGGCCGTCCGGGGTGACCAGCACGATCTGCGTCACCCCCCGGTCGCCCGTCCGGTACGCCACCCCGTTGCTGGGCAGCGGCAGCGACCAGCGCACCGCCCCCGAGACCGGGTCGACGGCCAGGACGGTGCCGGTCCCGGCGGCGCGCGGGGTCTCGAACAGCACGCCGCCCGACCCGGTCGACACCGGGTAGCCGGACTGCCGCCAGCGCACCGCGCCGGTCGCCGGGTCGAGCAGGGTGGAGATGGTGTCGCCGGCCCCGGCCGGGCTGCTCGTCACCAGCAGCCCGCCGGCCACGGTGCCGAGCCCGAGCACGTGGTCGCCGGCCGGCAGGATGAACCGCCACAGCGGCTCCCCGCCGGGCAGCCGGTGCCCGGTGACCACCCGACCGCCCTGGCCGACCGTGCCCGGACCGTCGGCCACCACGAGCCGACCCGCCACGACCAGGAAGATGGCGCCCTGCGGGGCGGGCACCCGGATCCCCGCCGGCGGCCGGGCCGGCGGGGTCGCGCCGGCCAGGGTCAGCAGCGCGAGGCAGCCGGCCGCCACCACCCGGGCCACCCGGCCCGGGGGCCGGGCCGGCGCGGGAGCCGGCTCGTCGGCCTCCTCGCCGTGCCGCATCTCACCCAGCTCGATGACCGGGCTCACGGCAGCCGCCACAGCCCGAAACCGCCGTTCGTATGGCGGCAGACGACCAGCTTCGCGCCCATCCGGCAGTCACCGACGGCGCCGACCAGCACCTCGCGCACCTCGGGGCGGGCACCGGCCGGGTCCAGCTCGACGAGGAGCAGGCGGCTGTTCCTTATCCGCCGGACGCCGAACAGCCGGCCGTCGAACTCGTCCTGCTGCACCACTTCCCAGACGCCGAGGTCGGCCACCAGCCGGCCGGTGGCCTCCTCGACCACCGCGAGGGCGGTTCCGCTTCCGGTGTCCGGGGCCACGCCCGTGGTTACCAGGAACCGGCCGCCGGCGGCCGCCAGCGTTCCCGCCCACCGGTCGTCGGTCCACCGCACCGCGCCGGTGGCCGGATCGAGCGCCCACATCCCGCCGGTCTGCTTGCTCGCGCAGAGCAGGTTGCCGCACCGCTCCGCGTAGCCGACCAGCGGGAGCGCGGCCGTCCAGCGCCGCTGGAGGGTGTCCAGGTCGTAGCCGGTGACGCTGCTGCCCGCGTCCCCGATCACCAGCAGCATCCGGGCGGCGAGCAGGGTGCGCTGCCGGGTGGGCAGGTCGCCGGGGCGCAGGTCACGGGCGACCAGCCGGGCGCCGCTGACCGCGTCGTAGACGGCGGTCTCGCCGGCGGCCGGCAGGTAGACCAGCCGGTCCACGCCGGACGGGCCGAAGCTGAGTTCGACGTCGTCCGGCGTGCCGGGCGCCGACCACAGGGTGCGGCCGTCGCTCACCGCCACCCGGCGGATCGGCTGCCGGCCCGTCACCTCGGGCACCTGCATGAGCAGGGCCTCGCCGGCCGGGAAGCCCACCCCGGGCTGGCTCCAGCTCACCCGGCCGGTGCGGGCGTCGAAGCCGACCGTCTCGTACACGGAGTCGTCGCCGGTCCGCCCGACGAGCAGGACCGTGCCGTCCTGCTCCCACACCGCGGTGGCCGTGCCCGCCCCCGGGAGCAGGGTCCGCCACAGTGTCCGGGGTGGACCGGAGCCGGCCCGGTACGCGACGAGCTGCCGGCCCACGCCGAGCTGCGGGTCGGGCGGCTGGACCACGTACACCCGGTCGCCGGAGACGAACGCGACGGCCGCGGGGCTGCCGGCCAGGGTGCGGGCGGCGGGCCGCGCCGGCGGGGCCGCGGCGGCGAGCGTGACCAGCGCCACGAGCAGCACCACGAGGCTCCGGAACGGGCGGCCGGCGGCCCGGGGACGGCGCCTCGCCGGGCGCGGCGGGGCGCCGTCGCGCAGCTCACCCAGATCGATGACGGTCACGACCATCCTCTCTCCGCGCCGCCGCACCGGCGGCCCGGCCGTGACCGGTACGACGACGTGCCGCCTGTACGATGGCCCGTCGTGGCCGTGCCGGTGGTGGACCCCTCGTTGAACTCCTCGCCCGTCGAGACCGAGCCCGTCGTGGCGGACCCGCCGCGCCGGCCTCGACGCCGGCCGGCCCGCGCCGACGTGCTGGCCATCGGAGCCTATGCGGTGCTCGGCGTTCTCGTCTGCCTCAACTATTGGGGCGACGTGCAACACCGGGTCTCCTCGCACCTGCCGACCGACCACAGCTGGTTCGAGTGGCTCTTCGCGCACGGCGCGTACTCGGTGCGTCACCTGGAGAACCCGCTCTTCACCGCCCGGCAGAACGCGCCGGACGGGGTGAACATGATGGCGAACACCTCGCTGCTCGGGGTCACCCTGCCGCTGGCGCCGCTCACCCTGCTGCTCGGCCCGCAGGTGATGTACGCGCTCTACCTCGGCGCGGCGCTCTCGGCGACCGCGGCCACCTCCTACTGGGTGCTGTCCCGGCACCTGGTCCGCTCGCGCGGGGCGGCCTTCGTCGGCGGCGCGTTCCTCGGGTTCGCGCCCGGCATCGTGCACCACGCCAACGGGCAGCCGAACTTCGTCTCCAACTTCCTGCTCCCGCTGATCGTGGCCCGGGTGCTGCGGCTCGGCGAACCGGGCCGGTGGCGGCGCAACGGGATCGCGCTGGGCCTGCTGGTGGCGTACCAGATCTTCATCAACGAGGAGATGCTGCTGCTCACGGCGCTGGCCTGCCTGGTCGTCGTGGTGGCGTGGGTGGTGCAGCGGCCGCGCGCGGCGCGCGAGCGGGCCGGCACCTTCCTCGCCGCCGTGGGCGTGGGCGGCGGGGTGGCCCTGCTGCTGGCCGCGTACCCGATCTGGTTCCAGTTCAACGGGCCGCAGTCCTACCGGGGCCTCCAGGGCGGGGTCTTCCACAACTGGGGCGAGGACCTGATGGCCTTCGTCACCTTCGCGCGGGACACCGTGGCCGGCGACGAGGCGGTGGAGAAGACCATCGGGCTGACCGAGCAGAACACGTGGTTCGGCTGGCCGCTGGTGCTGGTCGCGCTGGTCGCCCTCGTGGTGCTGGTACGCCGCTCCCTGCCGGCCCGGATCGTGGCCGTGCTCGTCGTGGTCTTCTCGGTCGCCGCGATCGGCCCGAAGGTGCGCTTCGACGGGGTGGAGACCGCGGTCGACGGCCCCTGGGCGTACGTGCCGGACGACCTGCCGCTGGTCGAGATGATGATGCCAACCCGGCTGAGCCTCGTGGTGGCCGCCGCGCTCGGCGTGCTGCTGGCGCTGGCCTGGGACGCCCTGTCGGGGCGCGGCCGCCCGCCGGTGCCCGCCCAGCGCACCGGGTCGTCCTCCCCCGGATCGCGCCGGCGCTGGCCCCGCCTCGTCGGGTACGCCGCCATCGTGGCTGCCCTGCTGCCGCTGCTGCCCCGCCCGCTGCCGGCCCAGCAGATCGACCCGCCGCCGCACTTCATCACGGCCGGCGGCTGGCGGCCGTACGTGCCGGACGGCCGGACCCTGGTGCCGGTGCCGATCCCGAGCAACGTGCACGGCCTGCCCACGCTGCGCTGGAGCGCGCTGACCCGGCAGGAGTTCCCCATCCCGGGCGGCTACTTCATCGGCCCGAACGAGGTGGGCGAGGGGGTCTTCGGTGCGCCGAACCGGCCGACGAGCACTCTGATCTACTCCACCATGGACGCGGACCGGGTCCCGCCGCTCACCGACGAGAACCGCCGCCAGGCCCTCGACGACCTGCGCTTCTGGAAGGCGTCGGTGGTGGTGCTCGGCGCGAACCCCCGCGAGGCGGTCCTCCGCGAGCTGATGACCCAACTGCTGGGCGAGCCGCAGCGCGTCGACGACGTCTGGCTCTGGGACGTCCGCGACCGCGTCTGACGGCTTACCGACGGCAGAGGTCAGCCGACCAGGGGGCGGACGTCCCACACGTGGGCGCCGGGGACGTCGCGGCCGGGACCGACCAGGGCGTCCACGGTGGCGCGGACCGGGTCGCCCGGCGTCGAGCCGGCCTGCACCAGCACCGCCGCCCGCCAGTGCCGCAGGTCCGCGACGGCCTGGTGGCGTTCCGCGTCGCCGATCGGCGGCACCTGGCCGGTCTCGGCGGCCCGGCGCAGCAGCAGCGAGGTGGGCAGGTCCGGCGCACCCCAGTGCGCGGCCGGGTCGGCGGCGGAGCGGGGGCCGATGAAGTAGCCGCCCGGCGCGTCGAAAGCCAGGCCGGTCCGCGCCGACCAGAAGGTGGCCGGGCTGACCCCGGACCCGGTGACCGGCGGCACCGGCACCAGCGTCCGCCCCGGCGGCACGTACGCCCGCCAGCCGCCGTCGGCCACGAAGGCCGGCACCGGCATGGCCGGCACGGTGCGGATCGGGGTCGGGGTGAGCGGCAGCAGCGCGGCGGCGACGGCCCCCGCCCACGGCGCCCAGGTCCGGGCCGCGCGGCGCCGGACCCGGTCCAGGGCGAGGGCCAGCAACACCCCGAGCACCGGTACGCAGACCAGCGCGAACCGGGCCGGCACCACCAGGTCGAGCAGCGGCACCCCGGCGAGCAGCCGGTACGGCCCGGGCAGCCCGGTGTCGTGCCGGTTCACCACGATCGTGGTGCCGAGCGAGAGCAGCGCGAACAGCAGCCCGCAGGCAGCGAGGGCCCGGACCAGCGGCCGCCGCCACAGCCGGACCACGATCAGCACGGCCAGCAGCGGCAGGAACGGCCCGAAGAACGAGTTCTCCTCGGTGGCGTTCGGGGAGAGCAGCCCGGCGTGGTGGGCGTCCCCCGCGACGGTCTGCCGGGCGGCGGTGGCGTACGAGGTCAGGTCCAGCCGGTAGCCCCGGGCGTAGAAGGGCATCCCGCGGTAGTGGCCGGGGCCGTGGAACTGGACCCAGAGCGGGTACGCCAGCAGCACCCCGGCGACCAGCGCCCCGATCCCGAGCCGGCGCGCCACCGCGGGCGCCAGCCGGCGCGCCCCGCCCCGGTCCGCGAGGGCGTACGCCCCGGCGAACACCCCGGCCGCGAGTGCCAGGAACACCAGCACCTCCTCACCGAGGAAGACCTGGTACGCGACGGCCAGCCCGAGCAGCACCCCGTCCCGGCGGACCCGGTCGAGAGCCGGCCGGAACACCAGCCCGAGGATCACCGGGACCAGGAACTGGGCGGCCATGTGCAGGTGCGCCCCGGCCTGCGACACGAGGCCCGGGGCGAAGCCGCAGAACAGCCCGCCCACCGCCGCGGCGGCCCGGGACCGGACCAGCCGGCGGGCGAGCAGCGCGTACCAGGCGGTGGCCGTGCCGGCGAGGCAGAGCACCACGGCCACGAGGAAGGCCACCTGGGAGCCGAACAGCGCGGTGACCGGGGTGAGCGGCACGCCCAGCCCGAGCACGGACGTGTTGGCCATCAGGTTGACCCCGTCCGGCACGTTCAGGGCCGTGCTGTGCAGCGGGTTCTCCCCGCCGGTCACCGCCCGGGCGGCCCGCGCCAGCATCCACTCGAAGAGCATCTGGTCGCCGGCCTGGTGGAACAGCCGGTCCGGCCGGCCCCACTGGCCGGCGGTGAGCAGCACGGCCAGGCCCAGGTAGCCGGCGACCACGAGCGCGTCGACCGGGCGCGGCCGCCACCGGCGCCGGGGCGCGGGCTCGGGGCGGTCCGGGCCGGTCAGGCGGACGGGCTGGTCAGTGTCCGGACGTCCCACAACCACACGTCCAGCTCCTGCCGGGCGGGCCCGACCAACTGCTCCACGGTGCGGCGCAGCGGCTCGGCGTTCTGCTCGTTCAGCGGCAGCACCACGATGGCGGCCCGCCAGTGCCGCAGCTCGTCGAGGAAGCGCCGGCGCTGCCGGTCGTCGAGCTTCGGCGTACGCCCGGTGGCCTCGACCTCGGCGAGCAGCTCACCGATGCCGCTGGGCCGGCCACCGAAGCGGCCCGGGTCGCCGGTGACCCCGTTGCGCGGCGCGAGGAAGTAGCCCCCGGGGATCTTGAAGGCCAGGTCGGTGCTGGCCGCCCAGCGCATCGGGTCGGTGTTGCCCATGGCCGGCACCGGCACGGAGACCAGCGTCTGGTCCGGCCCGACGTACTGCCGCCACCGGTCGGCCGTGATGAACTTCGGCACGGCCGGGCGGGTGGTGACCCGCAGCGGCATCGGCGCGACGGGCAGCAGCGCGAACACCAGGCCGGCGGCGGTCAGGGTACGCACGGTGCGCCGCTCCACGACCCGCAGCGCCGCCGCCCGCTCGACGGCCAGGGCCAGCAGCACCCCGATGACCACGGTGGTGATGAGGCCGAACCGGGTCGGCACCACGGCGTCCAGCAGTGGCAACCTGACCAGCAGCTCCCACGGGCCGGTGATGAGGTCCCGGTCCCACCACGAGACCCGCTCGCCGAGGGAGAGCACGGCGAAGAACAGCCCCGTCGCGGCGAGCGCCCGGACCACCACCTCCCGGCGCAGCCAGACCACGATGCCGACGGCCAGCAGCGACAGGCTCCAGCCGAAGAAGGCGTTCTCCTCCGAGTAGTTCGGCGCCAGGTTGACGTTGGCCCGCTCGTTGCCGCCCAGCGTGGTGGAGCCGGGCGTGAAGAACGCGGCGATGTCGTTGCCGTAGTCGCGGACCGTGTCGCTGAGCCCGTGGTACGCCATCGGCCCCGCGAACTGCACCCACAGCGGGTAGGCCAGCAGCGCCCCGGCGAGCACCGCGCAGACGGCCAGCCCGACGCCGAGCGGCCGCCACGCGGCGGCCCACCGCTCGCGCTGCTGCACCACCACGCCGACCAGGAACACCCCGCAGGCCAGCGCCGTGAAGAGCAGGATCTCCTCGTTGACGAACGCCTGCGCGGTGACCAGCAGGGCGAGCAGCGCGCCGTCGCGGACCGGCCGGGTGGAGCGGGTCAGCACCAGCACCCGCCACACGATGAACGGCAGCAGGAACTGGCTGATGATGTTCGGATGCCAGTTGGCGTGCGACAGCATGGCCGGCGAGAACCCGCAGAACCAGGCGCCGACGGCGGCGGCCAGCCGGTTGCGGACCAGGTGCCGGGAGAGCACCCGGTACCAGGCGGCGGCCGTGCCGGCGAGACCCAACGTGACCAGGGTGACGAAGGAGACCGCCGGTCCGAACAGGAGGGTCACCGGCACCATCGGGATGCCGAGGGCCAGGATGGCGGTGTTCGCCATCAGGTTGACGCCGTCCGGATAGTTGAACTGGTCGGTGTAGAACGGGTACTCGCCGTGCAGCACGACCCGCACCGAGTGGGCCAGGAAGAACTGCACCTGCGCCGGGTCGCTGCTGTAGAGCGCGGCCACCCGGCCGGCCGGGTCGGCCCAGATCCCGCTGGTCACCCAGAGTGCGGCGAGCAGGAACACCCCGTACACGGCCAGGTCCTGCCGGCGCGGCGTCCACCGCCACCGCCGCCGGACCGCCGGCGCGGCCCCCTCCGGGTCACGCGCGGTGACCGGGGGTTCCTCGACCAGGACGGAGAGCGGTCCGCCCGAGGCGTCCGCGTCCGGCGTCGAATCGCCACGGGGCTCGGCAGGCGTCACAGTCGGCGGAGTCTACCGGAGCAGGAGAATGGTGTACGAATCGCACGCCGCACCGTCCTCTGTGGTCATCAGCCGAAAGGGTGAGCCGGTCGCGGCCGGGTGACCGGACGTCTCGTACCATGTGGGCTTCCGGACACGGCTGGTGAAGACGGGATTCAGGGGGCGTACAGGGTGGTTTCAGTCCGTCGACGCGGCACGACGGTCACCGCGCTGCTGGCCCTCCTGCTGACCGGCTGCGGCCCGGTCGCCGGGCGGCAGCCCGCGGCGCTGCCGGTCGGCTACGACAGCCTCGACGGCACCCTGAAGGTCTGGCCGGCGCGGGGCAACCTGGCCCGCGACGCCGCCGCGACCGCCGGCATCACCGCCGCCGTCCGCGACTGGCGCTCCCCCGTCGACGACCGCGCCCACCTCGCCTCCTCCGGCATCCTCTACTCCGGCGAGGTCGCCGGCTCACCGCTCGCCCTGGTCGCCGCCGACGTGCCCGGCGAGGCCGCCTCCTGGCTGCTGCAACTCGACCGCGACGGGCAGCGCTGGCGGGTCGCCCACGCCACCGAGTACACCGACCCCGGCTACCTGGTCTACTCCGACGTGCTGCCCGTCCAGCAGCCCGCCGGCCGCCGGTACCTCACCTCCGCCCGGGTCGAGCGGCTGCTCGGCCCCGACGGCAAGGCGCTCCCCGCGGCCGACGGCATCACCGGACCGGTCGCCGTGCCCGCCTGCCAGGCGGTGGCGGTGACCGCGACGCTGCGGCCCACCCGCTCGCTGCCGCGCGGCCGGGCCGCGGACCGCGTCCTCGACCTGGGTACGGCCACTCTTGCACCTCGTTATCCGCTCGTGCGGGACGAGACGGGGTCGGGGAAGCGGGCGCTGACCGGGCTGGACACCTGCGTGCTCGCCGGCAAGCGGGGACCGTTCGGGAGCGTGCCGCGGCGGATCGGGGATCGGCAGGCGCCTCGCTCGGTGCCGGAGTCCTGGCCGATGGCGAAGATCTCTGTTCGGTCGCTGGGGTCGATGGCCCTGGGTGGTGGCGAGCCGGGTGAGCTGGAGCAGCTGACGTGGGAGAGCGCTACCGGGACGATGACCGCCGTGGTCTACCGGCCGGCTGGCGGTGGCGCTCCCGTCGTCTCTCCCGCCGATCGGTCTACGACGCTTCAGGCGTACTACCTGCCGGTGGCGGGGCAGCCCCTCGCCGTGCTGAGTTGGCGGGCCCGGGATGCCTCGTTCGCCGCGCCGCCGGGGACTACTCGGCTGGTGGACCGGCCCGGTCTTGTGGTGGTGGCGCAGCCGGATCGGAAGCAGACGTTCAGCCTGGCGGGTACGGAGAAGACCTGGTACCGGTCCGTGGGCGGGCGCTGAGTCCGTCTGCGGTTGCGGTGGTGGGGTTCGGCCCGTGGGTTGCGGCTTCGTTGGCCGCCGCTGGCGATCTTGGTACGAATTGGCCCCTTTAGGGGCCCTTTCCGTCCAAGATCTTCCGCGTTGGTCGTTAGACGAGGGCGATGCCGGCGGGGCGTCGGCGATACTGCGGGCGTGGAGTACGTGTCCAGAGTGCCGCGACCGCCGCTGGACGGGCTGATCGACGACCTTTACTACCTGGAGGGTGCGTCGCCGTACGCCCGGCTGACGCTGCCGCCGATGCCGGCGGCGTTGCTCATCGTCAACCTCGGGGCGCCGTTCCGCATCCGCGCCGGCACCGACATCGAGACGGCCGAGTACGCCGACGGCTGCGTGGTCACCATGCCCACCCGCGCGTTGGAGTTCGGCTACCCACTCCGGACCCGGTCCGTCGGCGTGCACTTCAAGCCGTGGGGGCTGGCGCCGTTCCTGCGGATGCCCGCGGCCGAGCTGTGTGACCGGCCGGTGACGGTAGAGCAGGTTTGGGGCCGGCCCGCCATTGCTGAGCTGCGAGACCGGCTGGCCACGGCGGACGGACCGCACGAGATGCTGACGCTGCTCGAGGAAGAGCTGACACGACGGCTGTGCGAGACCGCCGGCCTGGGACTGGTCCGCCATACGAGCAGCGTCATCGCGGCGACCAGCGGGGCGGTGGCGATCGGCGACCTGAGGGTGGCAGCCGGTGTCAGCAGCACTCATCTGGCACAGCGGTTCAAGGAGCTCATCGGCGTCACGCCGAAGCGGCTGGCCCGCACCTACCGCTTCGCCGCCACCGTGTTCGCGATCAACCCCGCCGAACCGATCGACTGGGGCGACCTCGCCGGTCGCGCAGGCTACTTCGACCAGGCCCACTTCGGCCACGAGTTTCGGGCGTTCACCGGGCTCACGCCGACCCGGTACGTCGAAGTTCGGCGGCAGTTCCTGCGCGAGCATCCCGGCCACGTGCTGGACAGCTGGCCGCTGCCGGCCGATTGATTTCTTACAAGAGCGACAGCTGACGACACGCCAATATGGGGGCATCCCAAAGCAGAGGAGCGCCCCATGGGCAAAGTAGTCATGTACAGCTCGGTGTCGGTGGACGGCTTCGTCGCGGACGAGAATGACCAGCCCGGACCGCTGTTCGACTGGTTGTCCAGCGGTGACGTGCCGTTGGACGAGAGCGGCGAGTTGAAGGTGTCGCAGACGTCTTACGACTACACCCGGCCGTACTGGGACCAGATCGGGGCGACAATCGTCGGCCGCCACGTCTTCGACATGACAGACGGCTGGGACGGGAAGCCTCCGGGCGGGGTCGACCACGTGGTCGTCGTGACGCACCGGCCGAAGCCCGAGGGCTGGGACCCCGAGGCGCCGTTCCACTTCGTCGACGGCGTCGAGGCAGCCGTGGCCACAGCGCAGGAGCTGGCGGGTGACCGCATGGTCGAGGTCGCCGCTGGCGAGGTCGGTGGCCAGGTACTTGCCGCGGGCCTGGTCGACGAGGTGCGCATGGACGTCGTACCCGTCGTGTTCGGGTCCGGCAAGCGCTACTTCGGGTCGGTCCACGCGCAGCACCTGTTGGAGGATCCTGACGTGGTGATTCAGGGCAACCGGGTGCTTCACCTGCGCTATCGGGTGCGCCGTTGACCAATCTGAGGGCTCGCGTAGCGCCAGGCGTGCTGTCGGCGGACCGACGTTGGCGCTGGACCACCATCAAGGGTCAACCACTCCGTGATTACCTGGCTGACGCAAAGAGACTTCGGAAACATCAATCTGATGTGGGTGGAGGGGTTCTTGCAGGTAGTCGAGGACCTGCCCTCGCTCACGGCCATCGAGCTTGTCGGACCCGGGTTACGGCTCCCAACCTGGCCCGAGCCCTCGCCTGGCTCACCCCGCCCCAAGCAGCCGGAGTAGACAGGCCGCGAGCAAGGCATCTAGATGCCGAACGGGCGGCCCCGCGCAAAGCAGGACCGCCCGTTCGACCAAGCTGAGATCAGTTCTTCGCGGTTGCCTCGTCGGCGGCCGTCTCGACGGACTGGGCGTCCAGCCCCGAGATCCACCCGGTCACGTCCCGCGCCACGTCCTGAGCCGTCAGCCCCAGGTCCGCGAGGATCTGCGCCCGGGTCCCGTGCGGGTGCCAGTCCGCCGGCACACCGAGGTCCTTCACCGGCACCCGAACGTCGGCGTCCCGCATGGCCTGGGCGAGGGCGGAACCCACACCACCGACCCGCACCCCGTCCTCGACGGTGACGACGAGCCGGTGCCCGGCAGCCAGCTCGACCAGCTCGGCCGGCACCGGCCGCACCCAGCGCGGGTCGACCACGGTCACGCCGTACCCCTGCTCGGCGACCCGGGTGGCGACCTCCATGCCGAGGCCGGCGAAGGAGCCGACCGCGACGAGCAGCACGTCGGTACGCGCCGACTCCGCCAGCACGTCCACCGGACCGACCCGGCGGACGGCCGGCAGGTCGGCGGCCACGGTGCCGGTCGGGAAGCGCAGGATGGTCGGGCCGTCGTCCACGGCGACCGCCTCGCGCAGTTCCTCGCGGAGGGTGGCCGAGTCGCGGGGCGCGGCGATCCGCAGGCCCGGCACCACGCCGAACACCGACATGTCCCAGATGCCGTAGTGGCTGGGGCCGTCGGGGCCCGTGATGCCGGCCCGGTCGAGCACGAAGGTGACCGGCAGCTTGTGCATGGCCACGTCGAGCAGGACCTGGTCGAAGGCCCGGTTGAGGAAGGTGGCGTAGACGGCGACCACCGGGTGCAGGCCGCCCATGGCGAGGCCGGCCGCAGAGGTGGCGGCGTGCTGCTCGGCGATGCCCACGTCGTACACCCGGTTGGGGTACTTGCGGGCCAGGGTGGCGATGCCGGTGGGCTCGGCCATGGCGGCGGTGATGCCGACCACGTCGGGGCGCTCGTCGGCGATGGCCGTCAGCTCGTCGGCGAAGACGTGGGTCCACTTCACCGACGGCGCGGCGAGCAGCTTGCCGGTCTCGATGTCGAACGCGCCGCCCGGGCCGTGCAGGCGGTCCGCCTCGTCCTCCTCGGCAGCGCGGTAGCCGTAACCCTTGCGGGTGACGGCGTGCACGATCACCGGGCCGCCGAAGTTCTTGGCGGCGCGCAGCGCCGACTCGACGGCGGGGACGTCGTGGCCGTCGACCGGGCCGACGTACTTGATGCCGAGGTCCTCGAACATGGCCTGCGGGGCGACCGCGTCCTTGATGCCCTTCTTGACCGCGTGCAGCACCTCGTACATGGGCCTGCCGACCAGCGGGGTCGAGCCGAGGGCGTCCTTGACGGTGTCGAGCACCTTCTCGTAGCTCGGGTTGAGCCGCAGCGACGACAGGTGGTCGGCGAGGCCGCCGATGGTCGGCGAGTAGGACCGGCCGTTGTCGTTGACCACGATGACGAGGGGGTTGCCGGCGGTGGCGATGTTGTTCAGCGCCTCCCAGCACATGCCGCCGGTGAGCGCGCCGTCGCCGACCACGGCGACGACGCTGCGCTTCTCGCCGCGCAGCGCGTACGCCTTGGCGAGGCCGTCGGCGTAGGAGAGGGCGGTGGAGGCGTGCGAGTTCTCGATGAGGTCGTGCTCGCTCTCCGCCTGGCTCGGGTAGCCGGAGAGGCCACCGCGCTGGCGGAGCTTGTCGAAGCCCTCCTGCCGGCCGGTGACGATCTTGTGTACGTAGGCCTGGTGGCCGGTGTCGAACAGGAGCCGGTCGCGCGGCGAGTCGAAGACCCGGTGCATAGCCAGGGTCAGCTCGACCACGCCCAGGTTGGGGCCGACGTGCCCGCCGGTGCGGGAGACCTTGGCGATCAGGAAGTCCCGGATCTCGGCGGCGAGGATGTCCAGCTGCTCGGCCGTCATCCGCTTCACGTCCTGCGGGCCGCGGACGGTGCCCAGCAGCCGACCGTGGTTGGCCGTGCCCTCTTCAACACTCATGACCGAAGAGTCTATCGGCCACCCGACAGCCCGCAGCGCGGCCGTGGATCTTCCCAGGTCAGGGCCCGATCAGGGGACGACGACCAGCCGGCGCGGCGGATCCGCCGGGGTGGCCGCCCAACCCGGGCCGGCGGGGGTCCAGGCGCCCAGCACGGCGGCCCGGGAGGCCCCGGTGACCGACGGGATGGCTCCGGGCAGCCCGTGCCAGGAGAGCCACCCCAGCAGGGCGAACGCGTACGCCTCCTTGGCCTGGGCCGGCACCCCCAGCTCGTCGGTGGTGCGCAGCCGCCAACCCCCCTCCCCCAGCGCGGCGAGCCGGGCCCGGAGTGTGGGGTTGCGCACTCCCCCGCCGGCGGCGATGACCTCGGTCACCCCGTGCCGGTCGCAGGCGTCGGCGACGGTCCGGGCGGTCAGCTCGGTGAGCGTGGCCAGCACGTCGTCGGCGGCCACTGGCTCCCCCAGGGCGGCCAGCCGGTCGTCCAGGTAGCCGCCGTGGAACAGCTCCTTGCCGGTCGACTTGGGCGGGGGCGCGGCGTAGTAGGGCTCGGCGAGCAGCAGCGCCAGCAGCCCCTCGTGCACCCGGCCGGCCGCCGCCCGGGCCCCGTCCAGGTCGCAGGGGCGGTCCAGAAAGCGCCGGGCCGCCGCGTCCAGCAGGGCGTTCGCCGGGCCCACGTCGTACCCGAGGACCGGCGCGCCGGGCGCGACCACGGTGAGGTTGGCGATCCCGCCGAGGTTGAGCGCCGCGCGCGGCCCGGCGGCCGCGTCGAGCAGCAGCGCGTCGAAGGCCGGGACCAGGGGCGCGCCCTGGCCGCCGGCCGCCACGTCCGCCGATCGCAGGTCGTGCAACACGGGTACGCCCACCCGGGCGGCCACCCGGGCCGGCGCGCCGAGCTGGAGGGTGCCCCGCACCCGGCCCGCCTCGACCCAGTGGAAGACGGTCTGCCCGGGCGACACCACCACGTCGGCCACGCCCCCGGCCAGCTCGACGCCGGCCGCCGCCGCCTCGGCGAAGACCTCGCCGAGGCGATTGTCCAGCCGGCAGACCGCCTCGATGGTGGTGGCCGCCGGGGGCAGCAGCGCGCCGATCTCGGCCCGCAGGTCGTCGGGGTAGTCCAGGCTGCGGTGCCCGAGCGGGCGCAGCCGCAGCGTGTCCCCGTCCCGGGTGAACTCGGCCGCCACCACGTCCACCCCGTCGTACGAGGTGCCCGACATCAGCCCGACGATCTTCATCGGGCCAGGCTAGTCACTCCTCGGGCGGCAGGAACAGCCCGACCAGCTCGACGTGCTGGGTCATCGGGAACAGGTCGAAGCCGCGCAGCGCGGCGAGCCGCCAGCCGGCCCCGGTGAAGGTGCGCACGTCCCGGCCGAAGGCGGCCGGGTCGCAGGCCACGTACGCGATCGCCCGCGGGCCGGCCGCGACGACGTCCCGCACCACCGGGGCGCCCGCGCCGGAGCGCGGCGGGTCGAGCACCACGAGGTCGACGGGGCCGGTGACCCGGCGGCGGGCCAGCGCGGTCTCCACCCGGGCGGCGACCACCTCGACCCGGGGCAGGTCGGCCAGGTTGGCCCGGGCCGCGTCCACCCCCTCCTGGCTCGACTCGACGAGGGTGACCCGGGCGTCGCCGACCCGGCCGGCGAGGGCCGCGGCGAACAGCCCGGCGCCGCCGTAGAGGTCCCAGGCGGTCTCCCCGGGGCGCGGGTCGAGCAGGTCGAGCACCGCCCCCACCAGGGTGTCGGCCGCGGCGGGGTGCACCTGCCAGAAGCCGGACGCGGGCAGCGTCCAGTCCCGGCCGGCGGCCACCTCGCGGACCTCGGCCGGGCCGCTCACCGGGGTGGGGACCCCCTCGGCGAAGGCGACCACGCTCACGTCACCGCCGGTGGAGGCGACCGTCTCGACGGCGTCGGCGTCCGGCCAGCGGGCCCCGCTGGGGGCCAGCACGGGCAGCTCCTGGATGGCCGGGTGGGCGATCCGGCAGCGGTCGATCGGCACGACCTCGTGCGAGCGGTGCTTGAGCAGCCCGGCCCGGCCGGCGGCGTCGACCGCGTAGCGGACCCGGGAGCGCCAGCCCAGCGGCCCGCCGGGCAGCGCCTCGACCCGGACGCCGAGCGCGTCGACCTGGTCGTCGGTGAGCCCACCCAGCCGGGTGAGCTGCTCGCGCACCACGGCGGCCTTCCAGTCGAGCTGGGCGGCCGGCGTGACGTGCTGGAGGTCGCAGCCGCCGCACCGGCCCGGCTTCGCGTACGGGCAGGGCGGCTCGACCCGGTCCGCCGACGCGGTGAGGATCTCCACGGCGTCGGCGCGGGCGAAGCCCCGGTGCAGCTCGGTCACCTCGGCCACCACCCGCTCGCCGGGCAGCGCGTGCCGGACGAAGACCACCTGGCCGTCGACCCGGGCCACGCAGTGCCCGCCCGGTGCGACCGCGTCCACGGTCAGCTCGACCCGCTGCGCCTCCTCCAGCCCGGTACGGGCCGGCGCGGTCACGGGCGGTCCCCCGAACCGCTCTCGCCGGGCGGCGCGGAGACCACCGGCGGGACGGTGGGCGGCAGGGTGCTGCGCGGGGCCACCCGGGGGCCGCGCGCCGGGCCACGGGTGAGCGTGGCGTCCAGCCGGTCCAGGTTCTTGCTGGCGGTCGAGGCGAGCTGCCAGGGCACGCTGGTGACCATCACGCCCGGCTCGAAGAGCAGCCGCCCCTTGAGCCGCAGCGCGCTCTGGTTGTGCAGCAGGTTCTCCCACCAGCGGCCCACCACGTACTCGGGGATGAAGACGGTGACCACGTCGCGGGGTGACTCCCGGCGGGTCGACGCCACGAAGTTGAGGATCGGCCGGGTGATCTCCCGGTACGGCGAGTCGATGACGGTCAGCGGCACCGGCAGCTCGCGCCGCTCCCAGTCGGCCTGGAGGTCCCGGGTGTCCTTGTCGTCGACGTTGACCGTGACCGCGGTGAGCGTGTCCGGCCGGGTGGCCCGGGCGTAGGCGATGGCCCGCAGGGTGGGCTGGTGCAGCTTGCTGACCAGCACGATGGCGTGGTTGCGGGCGGGCAGCACGGCCCGCTGCTCGGTCGGCTCCAGCTCCGCAGAGATCCGGTCGTAGTGCCGGCGGATGGCCAGCATGAGCAGGTAGATCACCGCCATGGCGGCGATCGCGATCCAGGCGCCCAGCAGGAACTTGGTGATCAGCACGATGACCAGCACCACGCCGGTCATCGCCATGCCGAAGGCGTTGATCGCCCGGGAGCGGACCATCCGGGCGCGCGCCTCCGGGTCCCGCTCGGTGCGTAGGTGCCGGTTCCAGTGCCGGATCATGCCGGCCTGGGAGAGCGTGAACGAGACGAACACGCCGACGATGTAGAGCTGGATGAGCCGGGTCACCTCGGCCTGGAAGCCGATGATCAGCACCACCGCGAAGACGGCCAGGAAGACGATGCCGTTGGAGAAGGCCAGCCGGTCGCCCCGGGTGTGCAGCTGGCGGGGCAGGTAGCGGTCCTGGGCCAGGATCGACCCGAGCACCGGGAAGCCGTTGAACGCGGTGTTCGCGGCCAGGAACAGGATCAGCGCGGTCATGCCGGCGACCACGTAGAGCAGCACCGAGCCGTCGCCGAACACGGTCTGGCCGAGCTGGGTGGTGACGGTCTTCTGCACGTACCCGTCGGGCCCGGAGATGATCTGGGACGGGTCCTCGACGAACTGGAGGCGGGTCAGCTTGGCCAGCCAGATGATGCCGACCAGCATGCTGACGGCGATGGTGCCGAGCAGCAGCAGGGTGGTCGCCGCGTTCTTCGACTTCGGGGTCTTGAACGCGGGCACGCCGTTGGAGATCGCCTCGACGCCGGTGAGCGCCGCGCAGCCGGAGGAGAAGGTGCGCAGCAGCAGGAAGATCAACGCGAAGCCGGTGACGCTGTGCTCGGCCTCGATCTGCAAGCCGGCGCTCGGCGCCCGCAGGTCGTCGCCGAGGATGAAGATCCGGACCAGCCCGGTCAGCAGCATGCCACCGATGACGATCACGAAGCCGTAGGTGGGGATGGCGAACGCGGTGCCGGACTCGCGCAGGCCGCGCAGGTTCATCGCGGTGAGCACCACGACCGCGATGACCGCGATGAGCACCTTGTGGGTGGCCACGAAGGGCACCACCGAGCCGAGGTTCGCCACGCCCGAGGAGACCGACACCGCCACGGTGAGCACGTAGTCGACCAGCAGCGCGCTGGCCACCGCGAGCCCGGCCCGGGGCCCGAGGTTGACCGTCGCCACCTCGTAGTCGCCGCCGCCGGAGGGGTAGGCGTGCACGTTCTGCCGGTAGCTGGCCACCACGGTCAGCATCACCACGACGACCGCGAGGGCGATCCACGGGGAGAACAGGAAGGCCGACGCACCCGCGATCGAGAGCGTCAGGAGGATCTCGTCGGGGGCGTAGGCGACGCTGGAGAGCGCGTCGGAGGCGAAGACCGGCAGCGCGATGCGCTTCGGCAGGAGGGTGTGCTGGAGGCGGTCGGACCGGAACGGTCGACCGACGAGGAGTCGCTTCAGCAGCGAGGTGGGTCTGGCCACAACCGCCAAGAGTACGACCACCCCCGGTCCGGTGGTGGGGGTGCCTGATCGCCCCGCTCGCGACCGCGCGGTACGGTCGGTCCCCCGCCGGGCGCGGGGACGTGGCAGGCTCGCAGGCGACGGGTCAGCGGGCGGCACCGTGGGAGGAGCGGACAGCGTGCATGTCGTGATCATGGGCTGCGGCCGGGTCGGGTCGACCCTGGCCCACAGCCTGGAGTCCCGGGGGCACTCGGTGGCGGTGATCGACCAGGACGCGGACGCGTTCCGCCGTCTCGGCCCGGACTTCGCCGGCATCACGGTCACCGGCGCCGGCTTCGACGGCGAGGTGCTGCGCCAGGCCGGCATCGAGCGCGCCGACGCCTTCGCCGCGGTCTCCAGCGGCGACAACTCCAACATCATCTCGGCCCGGCTGGCCCGGGAGACCTTCGGCGTGTCCCGCGTGGCCGCCCGGATCTACGACCAGCGCCGCGCCCAGGTCTACGAGCGCCTCGGCATCCCCACCGTGGCCACGGTGCGGTGGACGGCCGAACGGATGCTGCGCCATTTGGTCCCCGAGGGCAACGTGGAGATCTTCCGCGACCCGACCAGCACCGTCTCGATCATCGAGGTGCCGGTGCACAAGGACTGGATCGGCCGGTCGCTGCGCCACCTCGAGGAGGCCACCGGCGCCCGGGTGGCCTACCTGATCCGGTTCGGGATCGGCACCCTGCCGACCGCCTCCACCGTGGTGCAGGAGGGCGACCAGGTCTTCATGCTGGTGACCGACGACATCGCCGCCTCGGTCACCTCGGTGGCGGCGGCGCCGCCCGAAGGGGGGCAGTGAGCATGCGCATCGCCATCGCCGGCGCGGGCAACGTGGGCCGGTCCATCGCCCAGGAGCTGATCGACAACGGCCACCAGGTGATGTTGATCGAGCGGCAGCCCAAGATGCTCCGGCCCGACCGGGTGCCGGCCGCCGACTGGGTGCTCGCCGACGCCTGCGAGCTGGCCAGCCTGGAGGAGGCCAACCTTGCCGGCTGCGAGGTGGTCGTCGCGGCCACCGGCGACGACAAGGTCAACCTGGTGGTGTCGCTGCTGGCCAAGACCGAGTTCGCGGTGCCCCGGGTGGTGGCCCGGGTCAACCGGGCCGAGAACGAGTGGCTCTTCACCGAGCAGTGGGGCGTGGACGTCGCGGTGAGCAAGCCGCGGGTCATGGCCGCGCTGGTCGAGGAGGCCGTCACCGTCGGCGACCTGGTCCGGCTCATGACCTTCCGGCAGGGCGAGGCCAACCTCGTCGAGATCACCCTGCCGCCCACCGCGCCCTACGTCGGGCAGCCGATCCACGCGGTGCCGCTGCCCCGGGACGCGGCGCTCGTGGCGATCCTGCGCGGCAAGCGGGTGCTCGTGCCCAGCCCGGACGACCCGATCGAGGCCGGCGACGAGCTGATCTTCGTGTGCACGGCGGCGGTGGAGGACGAGGTCCGGGCGGTGATCCTCGGCCCGGACAGCGTCGGGCGCAACCGCGAGCGGCTGCCCTGACCGAGTGGCGCCCGGGGGCTCAGGCCCCCGGCAGCGGCGTCGGCGCGGTCTCCCGGGTGACCCGGCGCACCACCCAGACGGTGATCAGCAGCAGCAGCGCGTACGGCGGGTAGCCCAGGGCGAGCCGGGCCACGCCCAGCGCGGTGTCCTGGTGGGCCAGGTAGAGCCCGGCCTGCACGCCGACCTTGGCCAGCCACACCACGCCCCAGAGCACGGTGAGCTGGGTGAAGGTGCGCACCAGCTTCGGGTCGTCGCGCCACTCGGAGCGGCCCTTGGCCACCAGCACCGACCAGATCCAGCCGACCAGCGGCTGCTTGATGGCCGCCGAGAGCAGCAGGGCCAGGCCGTAGCCGATGCCGTAGAGGATGCCGGGGAGGTAGAAGTCGCGCTCGTCGCCGGTACGCCACGCGATGGCCGCGCCGATGGCGATGCCGACCAGGCCGTTGACCGCGTGCCGCACCGGCCGGCGCTGGGCCAGCCGCAGCCCGGCGATCAGCAGCGCCACCGCCACCGAGGCGATCACGGCGGGACGCAGGTCGCCCACCACGTTGGCGAGCACGAAGACCACCACGGGGATGCTCGACTCGACCAGGCCCCGCCAGCCGCCGAGCTGGTCGGCCATCTGCTCGGCCATGCTGGGCAGCCGCTCGTCCTCCGGCCCGAGTTCCGGCTCGGTGTGCTGTCCGGTCGTCACTTCGGCGACTCCAGCTCGTAGTACGGGTTGTAGATCACCTTGCGGTCGTCCCGTACGGCCACCCGGCCACGGGCGGTGAGGTGCCGGCCCGGCTCGATGCCGGCGATGTGCCGCCGACCGAGCCACACCAGGGTCACCACGTCGCTGCCGTCGTAGAGGTCGGCCTCCAGCGTGGGCAGGTTGGTCCGGGGCGTGTAGACCACGGTGCGCAGCCGCCCGGTGACCGAGACCACCTGGCCGCGCATGCACTGGCGGGCCGGCATGCCGCCGCACTCGGCGCTCTCCCGTTGCAGCTCCTGCGCCTCGATCTCGGCCTCGCTCGCGGTGAGCCGTTGCAGGAACCGCCGCAGCGACACCCGGCTCTCGTCGGTCGTCATGACCTCCGCGTCACCCTCTCCATGCCGGCCGGCTCGTGCCGGCTCCCTGGATCGGCCGGCCGCGCCGGCAGCGGCCCCGCAGGTGGCGGAACCGTCCCGCCAGCGTACGCCGATCCGGCCCGGCGGCGGGACCGGCGTCGGAGGGCGTACGCCCCCGGGGCCGGGCGCGGATCCGCCCGCCGCGGCCTGGCCCGGACACGCGACGGGCCCGGCGTCGTCGACGTCACGCCGACTCCGACCGGGCCCGGATCGCGGTGCTCAGGCCTCGCGCTGCTGCGGCGCGCCCTCCTGCTCGGCCTGCTGCTCGGCCATCTCGCGGGGCAGCCGCAGCGGCAGCGGCTCGCGGACCGGCTTGGCCTCGTGGCCGCGGTCGACGACCAGGCCGTCCAGGCAGGCCGCGAGAGGGCCGGCGGCGACCGGGTTGGTGGCGGCCTCGCCCTGGTAGACCCCGCGCACCATCCAGCGCGGCCCGTCGATGCCGACGAAGCGCAGGTCGGTGATGCCGTCCGGGGTGCGGACGCGGGCCCGCAGCTCGGTGCCGTACTCCCCCTCGACCTCCTGGGCCGCGGCGCCGTCGTTGAACAGCGACTGCCGGATCTCCTCGCGCACCTCGTCCCAGATGCCGTCGGAACGGGGCGCGGCGAAGACGCCGAGCTGGAGGGCGTTCTGGCCGTGCACCAGCACCACCTGCTGGATCACGCCCTGCGGGTCGGCCTGCACCCGCACCTCGACCTCCGGCACCGCCGGGATCTGCAGGCTGCCCAGGTCGAGCCGGGGCGCGTCGGGCGCCTCGGTGACGTCGTACGGGCCGCGGGCCGGCGGCTGCGGGGTCTCCTCGGTGTCGAGGACCCCGGCGTCCCGCTCGTCACGCGCGTGCCGCGCGCCCTCGGCCCGCTTACGGGAGAAGATCACTGCGCCCACCCTCCGCTGTTCGCACTCACCCTGCCACCTCTTCCGTCCGCCCGCCCGCCGGAGCCGGGACCAGCCCGGCGTGCCCGCCGGTGGAGCCGTGCCCGCCGGTCCCGCGCCGGGACGCGGGCAGCTCGGCCACCGGCTGGAACTCGGCCCGGGCGACCCGCTGGACCACGAGCTGCGCGATCCGGTCGCCGCGGCTGATCTTCGCCGGCGTCTCCCGATCATGATTGATCAGGTTGACCAGGATCTCACCCCGGTAGCCGGCGTCGACCGTACCGGGCGCGTTGAGCACCGTCACGCCGAGCCTGGCCGCCAGCCCCGATCGGGGGTGCACCAGGCCGACGTACCCCTCCGGCAGCGCGACGGCCACGCCGGTCGGCACCAGGGCCCGCCCGCCCGGCGGCAGCTCCACGTCCGCGGCGGCCACCAGGTCCGCGCCGGCGTCGCCGGGATGGGCGTACGCCGGCAGCGGCAGCTCCGGGTCGAGCTGTCGTACGGGCACGGGTACGACGTCTGTCACGGTCATCCTCTTCCGTCCGGTCCTTGCGGGGGTGACCCTGCCATCCTGCCGGTTCGCCGGCCGCCCGCGCGCCGTACCCTCGGACTGTGCGTCAGTCGTCATCCTCGACCGCCCCCGTGGCCGCCCCGCCCGGGTACGCGGAGCGCCTCGGGCTGCCCTGGTGGGCCTGGCCGGTCGGCCTCGCCCTCGCCGGGCTGCTCGCCGCCGAGCTGTGGATGGGCGCGACCGGCGTCCGTGCCTGGCTGCCGTTCGTGCTGCTGCTCCCCGCGGCGGTGGCCACGCTCTGGTGGATGGGCCGGATCCGGGTCACCGTCGAGGCCGGCGAGCTGCGGGTCGACGACGCCCACCTCCCGGTGCGCTTCGTCGCCGACGCGGTGCCGCTGGACGCGGCCGGCCGGCGCGAGGTGCTCGGCGTCGGCTCCGACCCGCTCGCGTTCGTGGTGCAGCGCCCCTGGGTGGGCGGCGCGGTGCAGGTGGTGCTGAACGACCCCGACGACCCCACCCCGTTCTGGGTGGTCAGCAGCCGCCGCCCGGTCGAGCTGGCCGCGGCCCTGCTCGCCGCCCGCGACGCCGGCTGACCCGCCCGGCGGTCCCCCGGTTCAGGGGTGCGTGCCGGGCAGCGCGCGCGCCTGGTGGCGGAGGTCCTTGCGGAGCTGGTCGCCGAGGGTGCGGGTGGCCCGCCGGTTGAGGTAGCCGGCCACGGCGGCGCCGGTCAGGAACGGGCCGAGCGTGGTGAGGTTGCGGCCGAATCGGCGCAGCAGGCTGTCGCGCAGCTCGCGGCGGGCGGCGGTGCCCAGCACCGCGCTGACCCCGACCCCCGGCATCATGGGGTTGACCCCGCGCTGGGTGGCCCAGGACTGCACCAGCGCCACCGCCCGCTGCGCTCCCCCGGCGGGCAGCGGCACCCGGTGCACCTCGTGCAGCTCGCCGATCAGCTTCAGCTCGATCGCCACCACGGCGACCGTCTCGGCGGCCAGCAGCACCGGGGCGGAGAGCAGGGTCGGGGTGACCGCCCACTCGACCGCGGCGACCCCGCCGCCGGCCGCGCCGACACCGGCGGTGGCCCGGGCCGCGTTGCGGATCAACCGGTCGGCGAGGGCGTCGTCGTCCAGGTCGGGGAAGTGCTTCCGGAGCGTGGCCCGGTCGCGGATCGGCACGCGCGGGGCGATCTCGGCGACGGTGTCGGCCATCCACCGGACGGCGGCCTTCGGCTTGTACAGGTCGGTGATGCCGCGGGCGCGGGCCTGGCCGACCAGCCGGGTGAGCAACTGCCGGCGGCGGGCCACGGGCAGGTCGTCCGCGGTCAGCGCGGCGACGGTCGCGCCGAGCTGGTCGGCGTCCGTTGTGGGTGGCGCCGGCTCGGCGGAGGCATCCACGTCCGGCGTCCTTCCGGTCGACCGGTCGGCGCCGCCCCCGTCGGCGTCCGGCCCGTCGGCCCGCTCGCTGCGCTCGCTCACCCGTCCGCCCTCCTGCTCCGCGCGGCGTGACAGCCGCCGGTACGAGTCAAGCAGCTTCCCGCCACCGGCGCACGGCGGCTCCATGAGCGGCGGCCCCGTCGAGGAGGCCGCCGCCGGTGTCTCGTGTCGGGGTCAGACGCACTCGCGGCAGATCAGCTCGCCGTTGCGCTCGACCGCCAGCTGGCTGCGGTGGTGGACCAGGAAGCAGCGGGCGCATCGGAACTCGTCCTGCTGCATCGGTAGCACCTTGACCGTGAGCTCCTCGTCGGCCAGGTCGGCGCCGGGCAGCTCAAAGCTCTCGGCCACCTCGGCCTCGTCGACGTCCACGGCGCCCGACTGTGTGTCGACGCGTCGGGCCTTGAGCTCTTCCAGGCTGTCCTCGCCGAGGTCGACCTCGTCGCGACGCGGGGCGTCGTAGTCGGTGGCCATCGGTTTCACTCTCCCATATCGATATGGTCGCTTCCGGTTGTAACGCCGGACGACGCTGTTTCGGTTCCGCTGGCCGGCCACCAAATGTGTCGGTCACCCGACCCGACCGTCGGGGCCGGGCCGCCAGGAAGGAACTCCCCCAGCGAGCGCGGAACCTTACCCCCCCTTTGGGCGAGGCATGTATACCGCCCTCGCGGCAGAGATGTACGCCCCTGCGCCCGAAGTTGTTCCCAATGTGACTCAGGCGACACGAAGATAGGGGTAGTAGTACCCGTTCCCCCGGTGGCGCGCCGGCATGTCGGACTGTTTCCACGCGACGGCCGGACAAGCGTTAACCTCAGCGGCGTACTCGACGGCCGGCGGGGCGGACCGACCGCCGGCGGCCGCCGCCACCCAAACACCGTCCGGGAGCGCCCAGAATGAGTTTTGCGCGAGTGCGGGCACTCGTTGTCGTCGGACTGCTGGCGGTCACCGCCCTGGTCTTCGTCGTAGTCGCGCTGGTCCGCGACACGCAGGGCACGGCCAGCACCGCCGAGGACTGCCCGCAGGGCTGGCCGGTCGCCGACCTGCGCCTGCGGGAGCAGAAGGACGTCAAGATCAACGTCTACAACGGCAACCCGGACGAAGTCGGCCTGGCCGGCAGCGTCGCGGACGACTTCCGCAACCGCAAGTTCCAGGTGAAGAAGGTGGGCAACGCCAAGCCCGTGGACAACGTGGCGGTGCTGCGCTTCGGCCCCAAGGGCGTCGGCTCCGCGCACCTGCTGCGGGCCTACTTCCTCAACCAGGCCAAGCTGGAACCCGACCTGAAGCGCAAGGACGACACGGTCGACGTGGTCCTCGGCAACGGTTTCCAGCAGTTGGCCACCACCACCGAGGTCAACCAGTCCCTCGGCGACCTCGGCTCGCCGGAGGCGCCGGCCGGCAGCTGCGCGGGCCCGGTCAGGTAGCGGTCGGCTCCCGAAAGAGTGGCCTCCCCCGACGGGGCGGCCACTCTTTCCGCGTGTCTGGACCGTCACGGGCCGCCGGAGGCGTCCAGCGCGGCGAGCCGGGTGTGCAGCGGCTCGTGCAGGGCGGGCGGCGCGGCGAGCACCAGGTCCGGGCCGGGCGGCCGGCCCGACAGCCCGGTCACCAGCAGCCCGGCCTCCCGGGCCACCAGCCCGCCCGCGGCGAGGTCCCAGGCGGCCAGACCCTTCTCGTAATAGGCGTCCACCCGGCCCTCGGCGGCCAGGCAGAGGTCGAGCGCGGCGGCGCCCATCCGGCGGATGTCGCGCACCTGCGGAATCAGTTCGGCGACCACCCGGGCCTGGTGCGCCCGGCGTCCGGCGTCGTAGCCGAACCCGGTGGCGATCAGCGCCTGCCCGAGGTCGGTCTCGGCGGAGCAGCGCAGCCGCTCCCCGTCCCGCCAGGCACCGCCGCCCGCGGTGGCCGTCCACTCCTCCCCGGTGGCCACGTTGCGCACCACCCCGGCGACCACCTCGCCGGCCACCTCGGCGGCCAGGGAGACCGCGCAGTACGGCAGCCCGTAGAGGTAGTTGACCGTGCCGTCGATCGGGTCGACGATCCAGCGCACCCCGTCCTCGGCGGCCGGGCCGGTCTCGCCCGTGCCGTACTCCTCGCCCAGCACCGCGTCGCCGGGGCGCAGCGTCCCCAGCGCCGCCAGCACCTGCCGCTCCACCGCCCGGTCGGCGGCGGTGACCACGTCGGTGACGGTGCTCTTGGTCGCGGCGACCGAGACCCCCTCGGCCCGCATCCGGTGCGCGGTGGCCGCAGCGTCCCGGGCCACCTCGACGGCGATCGTGAGCAATTCCTGCGGCGTGGGTGCCGAGGCGGTCATGTTCGTCCCCTTCCGGCACGACCCGGACCGGCCGGTTCGTGCGCGGGTATCATCCTTACAAAGTCCACAACTGCGTCTAATCGGCGGTCCGTACGGCAGGTCCACCGTGCGGCGCAGGATGATCGCCGCAGACGGCGTTACAATTCACCCTGCCCCACGCGCCACGGACCGCCAGCGACCGGCCGGCCCGGGACACGGGGGTCCCTCAACGACATCGCCCGGCACGGCGTCCCGTGCTGCGCCGGACGACCCGGCCGTGCTCGCTCTTCGCCTCCGGAAGGTCATTCGTGACAGAACCACGCCAGACCGGCGCCGACGTTCGCTCGCTCACCGACACCCTGATCGCCCACGCGCAGAGCGCCGGCGGCCAGCTCACGTCGGCCCAGCTCGCGCGCACCGTCGAGTCCGCCGAGGTGACCCCGGCCCAGGCCAAGAAGATCCTCCGCGCGCTCTCCGAGGCGGGCGTGACGGTGGTCGTGGACGGCTCGGCGAGCACCCGCCGCCGGGTCGCCGCCGCCCGGTCCGCCACCCCGGCCTCGCGGGCCACCACCGCCAAGACCACGAAGAAGGCCGCCGCGCCCGCCCCGAAGCAGGCGCCGGCCGCCGAGGAGGCCCCGGCCCCCGCCCCGCGGAAGGCGACGGCGCGCAAGGCCGCCGGCGCCAGCACCACCGCCGAGGTGGCCGCCAAGGCAGCCGCCCCGGCGAAGGCCACCAAGACGACCCGGGCCACCAAGGCCACCGTCGCCGCCAAGAACGCCGCCGCGAAGCCGGCGAAGGACGGGGCCAAGGGCGAGGGTGCCGAGGGTGAGATCGACCCGGAGGAGCTCGCCGCCGAGATCGAGGACGTGGTGGTCGAGGAGCCGGCCGAGCTGACCCAGGCCGCCGAGACCGACGCGGCCAACTCCGCCACGGACAACGACTTCGAGTGGGACGACGAGGAGTCCGAGGCGCTGAAGCAGGCGCGCCGGGACGCCGAGCTGACCGCCTCCGCCGACTCCGTCCGGGCCTACCTCAAGCAGATCGGCAAGGTGCCGCTGCTCAACGCCGAGCAGGAGGTCGAGCTCGCCAAGCGGATCGAGGCCGGCCTCTACGCCGCCGAGCGGCTGCGCGCCGCCGACGAGGGCGAGGAGAAGCTCACCCGCGACATGCAGCGCGACCTGATGTGGATCTCGCGGGACGGCGAGCGGGCCAAGAACCACCTGCTGGAGGCCAACCTCCGGCTGGTCGTCTCGCTGGCCAAGCGCTACACCGGCCGCGGCATGGCCTTCCTCGACCTCATCCAGGAGGGCAACCTCGGCCTGATCCGCGCGGTCGAGAAGTTCGACTACACCAAGGGCTACAAGTTCTCCACCTACGCCACCTGGTGGATCCGCCAGGCCATCACCCGCGCCATGGCCGACCAGGCCCGCACCATCCGCATCCCGGTGCACATGGTCGAGGTGATCAACAAGCTTGGCCGGATCCAGCGCGAGCTGCTCCAGGACCTGGGCCGCGAGCCCACCCCGGAGGAGCTGGCGAAGGAGATGGACATCACACCGGAGAAGGTGCTGGAGATCCAGCAGTACGCCCGGGAGCCCATCTCGCTCGACCAGACCATCGGTGACGAGGGTGACAGCCAGCTCGGCGACTTCATCGAGGACTCCGAGGCGGTCGTCGCGGTCGACGCGGTGTCGTTCTCGCTCCTGCAGGACCAGCTCCAGCAGGTCCTCCAGACGCTGTCCGAGCGGGAGGCCGGCGTGGTACGCCTGCGCTTCGGCCTCACCGACGGCCAGCCGCGCACCCTGGACGAGATCGGCCAGGTGTACGGCGTGACCCGGGAGCGCATCCGGCAGATCGAATCCAAGACCATGTCCAAGTTGCGGCACCCCTCGCGTTCCCAGGTGCTCCGCGACTACCTGGACTGACCGCCACGCGTCAACCAGCCGTGTCGGTTTGATCACCAGCCGTAGAACACTCTCCGGTGACCTGACGGTTGCCCGTTTGTGATCGTTGACGTGGCACCCTTGGTGCACGGCACACTGTCTTCCACGCCAGGTGTGACCTCCGTCCCCGACGGGCACACAGGGAAGGCAGGGCCCGAGAAGGGTGTTGCACGATAGGTGAGCAACCGAAGAGAGTGTTCATCGGTGACGACCAGAGGAGGAAGGCGATGACCCCGACCCTCACGCCGCCGCCCGAGACGGTGAGCCCCCCGGCCGCCGATGAACGGTGCGACCGCTGCAATGCTGCCGGCAAGCTCCGGATCACTCTGGCGGGTGGGAGCGAGCTGGTGTTCTGTGGGCACCACGCGAACAAGTACGCGGAGGATCTCGTGAAGATCACCGTGCGCTACGCGTCGGACCCGGAGTTCAGCTGGCGTGGCGCCGATCTGATGGCGAACTGAGTACGAGGAATCCGCAACTCGACATAAGCCGGCCGGAGGTCCCCAGGGACCTCCGGCCGGCTTTTGCGTACCCCCGGACGGGAGCGTTGATCAAGGAGTTTGCGTCGGAATCGGGCCGGATCCCGACGCAAACCTCTTGATCAACCAGACCGGGCGGGGCGGGGCGGGGCGGTCAGAGGGTTTGGACCGTTGCAATGCGTTCTTCGAGCTGCTCGATCGTGGCCTGGGCGCTCGGGGGGCCGCCGCAGAGGCGGCGCAGCTCGGCGTGGATCTTGCCGTGGGGCTGGCCGGTGCGGTGGTGCCGGGCTGCCACGAGGGCGTTCAGCTGCCGCCGGAGGGCCACCCGACGCTGGGCGGCACTCATCGGGGCCGGGGGCGCCGTCGGGGCCGCAGCGGCCGGCTCAGCGGTCCGCTGGGTGGCCCGGCGCCGCTGCGCGGCGAGCTGCTCGGCCTGCCGCTTGGTGAGCAGCATCGAGACCTGGTCGGCGGTGAGCAGCCCCGGCAGGCCGAGGTATTCCTCCTCCTCCGGGGTGCCCGCCTGGGCGGCCGTGCCGAACGACGCCCCGTCGAAGATCACCTGGTCCAGCTCGGCGGTGGCGGACAGTGCCGCGAACCGCTTCTCCAGCTCGCCGCTGGCCTGGTCGTCCCGCTGGGCGCGCTCCAACAGGTCGTCGTCGAGCCCGTCGGAGTCCTTCGGCTTGCCGAGCACGTGGTCCCGCTCGGCCTCCATCTCGCTGGCCAGCCCCAGCAGGTGCGGCACGCTGGGCAGGAAGACCGAGGCGGTCTCGCCCGGCCGGCGGGCCCGGACGAACCGGCCGATCGCCTGCGCGAAGTAGAGCGGGGTGCTGGCGCTGGTCGCGTAGACGCCGACGGCCAGCCGGGGGATGTCGACACCCTCGGACACCATCCGGACCGCGACCAGCCAGCGCTGCTCGGAGGCCGCGAACGTCGCGATCCGCGCGGACGCGCCCTGGTCGTCGGAGAGCACCACAGCGGCCTTCTCACCGGTCACCTGCTCCAGCAGCTTGGCGTACGAGCGGGCCACCTGCTGGTCGCTGGCGATCACCAGGCCGCCGGCGTCGGGCATGCCGTTGTTGCGCAGCACGGTCAGCCGGGCGTCGGCGGCCCGCAGCACCTGCGGCATCCAGTCACCGGCCGGGTCCAGCGCGGTCCGCCAGGCCTGCGCGATGAGGTCCTGGGTCATCGGCTCGCCCAGCCGGGCGGCCAGTTCCTCACCGGCGTTGGTGCGCCACCGGGTCTCCCCCGAGTACGCCAGGAAGAGCACCGGCCGGACCACGCCCTCGCGCAGCGCGTCGGAGTAGCCGTAAACCGAGTCGGCGCGGGAGCGGAGCAGCCCGTCCCCGCCGCGCTCGTAGCTGACGAACGGGATCGGGTTGTCGTCGGAGCGGAACGGCGTACCGGTGAGCATCAGCCGGCGTACCGCGGGCTCGAAGGCCGCCTTGACGCCGTCGCCCCAGGTCCGCGAGTCGCCCGCGTGGTGGATCTCGTCGAGGATGACCAGCGTGCGCCGGGTCATGGTGCGCCGCCGGTGCACCTGTGGCGCCATGCCGACCTGGGCGTACGTGACGACCGCGCCGTGGAAGTCGGCCGCGGAGTGCAGGTCGGCGTTGCGGAAGGCGGCGTCGAGCTGGATGCCGACCCGGGCGGCGGACTCCGCCCACTGGGTCTTCAGGTGCTCGGTCGGCGCGACCACGGTGACCGCCTCGACCGTGCCGTCGTTCAGCAGTTCGGCGGCGATCCGGAGGGCGAACGTGGTCTTACCGGCGCCGGGCGTGGCGACCGCCGTGAAGTCCTCGGTGCGGCGGCGCAGGTACTCCACCATCGCCTTGCGTTGCCAGGCACGCAGGGGTGGGAACGTGTCGAGCGCCGGCAACCGCGGTGCCACGCGTAGCTCCTCTCCGCTCGCAGGCGGGGACGGGCCCCGCCCGGCCGAGGGCCACGGGTACCGCCGCCCATGAAAACGCCCTCGCGCATGGGTGCCGCGAAGGCCGACTCAGCATAACCAGCGGGGGCGTCACGCCCCACTCGACGCCACGCTGGTCACATCCGCCCACCCCGCCTCGACAGGGCTCAGACCTGCGGTCCCCGGGCGCCGGTGCGCGGCGGCCGCAGGGCCGGCACCGGGGCGGACCAGCGCCGCCGCAGCGCGATCAGGCGCAGCGCGAAGACGAGGACGGCCGCGGCGGTCAGCGGCCCCGCGGTCGCCACGCCGTACGTCGACAGCAGCGCCACCGCGATCGACCCGGCGAGCGCTGCCACGGCGTAGATCTCCCGGCGCAGCACCACGGGGATCTCGCCGGTGAGCAGGTCGCGGCCCAGCCCGCCGCCGATCGCGGTGAGCATGCCGATCATGCAGGCGCCGACGGCCGGCACGTGGGCGTCGAGGGCCTTGAGCGTGCCGGTGACGGTGAACAGGGCGAGACCGGCCGCGTCGAGCACCAGGACGGTGGTGCGCAGCCGGGCGAACTGGGGATGCAGCCAGAAGATGGCGGCCGCGGTGACCGCCGCGGTGACCGCGTACCGCCAGTCGGCGAAGGCCAGCGGCGGCACCTCGTCGATGACCAGGTCGCGGAAGATCCCGCCGCCGAGGGCGGCCACGACGCCGACGAAGACCACCCCGAAGAGGTCGAGCCGTTTGGCCACCGCCGCGGAGGCGCCGGAGGCGGCGAAGACCGCCACACCGGTGAGGTCGGCGAGGAGCAGTGGGGTGGAGGTGGTCACCGCCGCAGGTTACGCGGGCGGCCGGGGAGGCCGCCCGGGATCACTCGGCGTACGAGTCGTAGATCTCCTTGCACTTCGGGCACACCGGGGAGCCCGGCTTGGCCGCCTTGGTGACCGGAAAGGTCTCGCCGCAGAGGGCCACCACGAAGGTGCCCATGACGGCGCTCTCCGCGATCTTCTCCTTGCGGACGTAGTGGAACATCTCCGGGCCGGTGTCGGCGTCCTTCAGCTCGGGACGCTCGAGAACCTCTGTACTCACGTCTACACCTCCAACGGTCCAGTTTTGCAGGTCGATCCGGCCCGGTCCACCTGGGCCCGCGGCGGGAGCGGCCCGTACCGTAGCCGAAGTGACCAACTTTCACATCAGTCTCGGCACCGAGGTGGCCGACGCCCTGCGCGACGGGCGTCCGGTCGTCGCCCTGGAGAGCACCATCGTCTCGCACGGCCTGCCCCGGCCGGACAATCTTCGCGTCGCGCGCGAGATCGAGCAGGCGGTCCGGGACGCGGGGGCCGTCCCGGCCACCATCGGCATGGTCGCCGGTGAACTGATCGTGGGGCTGGACGACGCCCAGCTCACCCGGCTCGCCACGGTCGACGGGGTGAGCAAGCTCTCGGTACGCGACCTGGCCGTGGCGGCGGCGACGGGCGCGGACGGCGCCACCACGGTGGCGGCGACCAGCGCGGTGGCCGCGGCGGCCGGGATCGGCGTCTTCGCCACCGGCGGGCTCGGCGGGGTGCACCGGGAGGCCGCGCAGACCTTCGACGAGTCCGCCGACCTGGTCACCCTGGCCCGGACCCCGATCGCGGTGGTCTGCGCCGGGGTGAAGTCGATCCTCGACGTGGGCGCCACCCTGGAGCGGCTGGAGACCCTCGGCGTGAGCGTGGTCGGCTACCGCACCCGCCGCTTCCCCGGCTTCTACCTCACCGACGCCGGCTTCGACCTGGACTGGTCGGTGGAGTCGCCCGAGCAGGCCGCCGACGTGCTGGCCGCCCGCCGGGAGCAGGGCGTGCACCACGGCGGGCTGATCGTGGCGAACCCGCTGCCGGTGGACGAGCAGCTCGACCCGGCGCTGCACGACCGCACCCTCGCCACGGGCCTGGAGATGCTGGCCCGCGACGGGGTGACCGGCAAGGCGGTGACCCCGTTCCTGCTGGCCCACTTCCACTCCGCCACCGAGGGCGCCAGCCTGGCGGTGAACGTCCGGATCATCCTGCGCAACGCCGACCTGGCGGCGCGGATCGCGGTCGCCTCGGCGGCCCACCGCACCGTTCCCTCGGCATGAGCCCCGCGCCACGCATCATCGTCGTCGGCGACGTGATCACCGACGTGCTCGCGGTGCTCTCCGGCCCCCTGGCCACCGGCTCGGACACCGCGGCCGGGATCCGGTTCAGCGGCGGCGGCCAGGCGGCCAACACCGCGGCCTGGCTGGCCGGACAGGGAGCGGCCGTCACCCTGGTCGCCGCCGTCGGCGACGACGAGACCGGCCGCGAGCGGGTCGCCGAGCTGGACCGGGTCGGGGTGACCTGCGCGGTGGAGCGCCACGAGGGCTACCCGACGGGCACGGTCATCGTGCTCACCCACGACGGGGAGCGCACCATGGTCAGCCAGCGGGGGGCGAACCTGCGGCTGACCGCCGGGCACGTCGACCGGACCGTCGCGGCGGCGCCCGACGCCGGGCACCTGCACCTGTCCGCGTACACCCTGCTGGACGTCGGGTCGCGCGGCGCGGGCCTGCGCGCGCTGGCCGCGGCGCGCGAGCGCGGGCTGACCACGAGCGTCGACGCGGCCTCCGCGGCCCCGCTGCGGCGGGTCGGCACGGCCTTCCTGACCTGGGTACGCGACGTCGACCTGCTGCTGGTCAACACGGACGAGGCGACGGTGCTGGCCGGCGGGCTGGACCCGGCGGCGCAGGCCCGGGCGCTGACCTCGGTGGCCCGGCGGGTGGTGGTGAAGCGGGGCGCGGCCGGCGCGGTCTGGGTGGACCGGACCGGACTGGTCGAGACGGCTCCGGCGCCCGGGGTGGCCGTGGTGGACGTGACCGGGGCGGGCGACGCCTTCGCCGCCGGCCTGCTCACGGCCTGGCTGGCCGGCGCGACCCCCCGCGCCGCACTGACCCGGGCCGGCGACCTGGGCGCCCTGGCGGTCACCACGGTGGGCGCCCGCCCCCAGCCGTGACGGCGGTCGGTCCGGGCGGCTGCCGCCCGGACCGGTCAGGGTTCGGCGTCGATGACCTTGTGGGGGAGTTCCTCGGACGTCAGGGCCATGGGTGGGGTCTCGTCGCGGTGGCGGGGTTGGAACCGTCCGGCCAGCCGGTGCTGTTCCTTGGGCGGGCGGTCGTTGGCCAGCAGCACGGCCAGCCAGGGGATGAGCACCATCCCGAGACCGCAGAGCGGCAGCCAGAGCCAGAGCAGCGGTGCCTTGACAACGACCAGGACCGCACCGATCACCAGGCACGCGACCCGGATTCCCATCATCAGCACGTAACGCTTCTGCCGGCTGGTGAGCTGGTCGTCCTGGCTGCGCGAGGCGTCGGTGATCAGGATCGGCTGATACGCCTGACGCTTCACCACGGACCTCCTCGAGGGGATTACGACTCATCCTGTCACCCCTGACGGTTGATCGGCGAAAATCGTGACAAGGCAGTCCGTGTTACGCCCGTGGTACGCTCGCCCCGTGGGCAACCGGTTCAGCTTCTCCGACGAGGCGTTGGACAACCTGCGGGTCTACGACGTCACGCCGGGGGAAGTCTGGGAGGCCCTGCACAGCACGCGGCGGGTCATCCGGCACCTCGGGGACGACGTCATGGTGGTCTACGCGACCGACCACCGGGGGCGACGCCTCGCGGTGCTGCTGGCCGAGGCCGACGGCACCGACAACGACTGGGACATCCTCTCCGCCCGCGAACTGAGCGACGTCGAGGCCAAGCGCTACGACGACGCGGTGCGGAGGTCACGCCGACGAGGAGGCGGTCACGATGCACCGTAACGAGGCGACCAAGCGGTTCCACGACACCGGCGACGCGCTCGCCGACCTGATCGACGACACCCAGCCCGCGGAGCTGCCCACCCCCGACACCGACGTGCCGATGGTCAGCCGCTCGGTGCGCCTGCCGCTGGAGACGTACGAACGGGTCCGGGCGGCCGCCGAGACGCGCGGCATCGGGGTGACCACGCTCATGCGCCAGTGGATCGAGGCCGGCCTGGCCGACCTCGACGACTCCGCCACGGTCTCCCTGGCCGACGTGCGCCGGGCCCTGGCGGCGCTCTCCCGCCCCACCGCCGCCTGAGCCGTCACGCCTCCGGGCCGCGGCTCTCCGGCCCCGTGCGCCCGATCGGGGAGGCCGACATCTCCGGCGGGCGACCCCGGCTGCGCCGCGCGTCCGCCAGCGCCACCACCGCCAGCACGGCGGCCACCACCCACAGGGCCCGCACGGCGGGACCGTGCGCCAGCAGCGGGACGAGCAGGACCAGCGCGCCCCCGCCGAGAATCCGGGGCAGCGAGATCCGGCCGAAGATCTCGTACTCGAAGCGGGCCCGGCCGGCCAGGAAGAGCAGCGGTCCGCCCACCACGAAGAGCAGCAGGGCCGCGTCGGTCCGGTGGAACGGCTCGGCGATGGCCACCTCGTAGCCGACCGCCGTGGTGAGCACCCCGAGCACGATGACCAGGTGGGTGATCGTGGCCGACGTGCCGAGCCGGCCGGGCACGCGCGCCCGCCGCAGCGCCTCGCCGAGGAGGCGCCCGGCCCGGTGGAAGTAGATCCGCCAGAGCAGCGCCGTGGTGACGAAGGCGACCACGAAGGCGCCGGCGCCCTGGCGGGAGAACTTCTCGCCGCTGTACGTCACGCCGATGACCAGGATCGACTCGCCCAGCGCGATGAGGAAGATCTGCTGGTACCGCTCGGCCAGGTGCTCGCCGGCGATCCGCCAGCCGAGGGTCGGCGAGGATCCGAGCCGCGGCAGCGGCCAGCCCGTGAACAGGGCGGCGTAGTCGAGCAGGAGCGCGAGGGCCCAGAGCGGCAGGCGCATCTCGTCCGGGCCCAGCGCGCCGCCCAGCCAGAGCGGCGCGGTCGCCCCCGCCCAGGCGGCCAGCCGGAGCGGCACCAGCCGCCGCGGATGGCCGCGCAGCGCGGCGGCGATGACCAGGGGCCGTCCGAACATCACCGCCACGTACGCGGCGGCGAACGGCAGCGCGCGCTCCTCCAGGGCCCGTGGCAGCGCCACCCCCATCACCAGGCTGGCGAACATGGTCCCGACCACCACGGCCTGGATGACGGCCTGCTCCGGCTCGTAGCGGCTGGTCACCCAGACGGTGATCGTCCACACCAGCCACAACACCAGGAAGAGCAGCACGGTACGGCCCACCGCGAAGGCCAGCGACCACCCGGTGGCAGGCAGGCTGTTGATGAGCCGCTGCGAGACCCGGGTCAGCGCGAAGACGAACACCAGGTCGAAGAAGAGCTCCAGGAAGGTGGCGCGCGCGGAACTCCCCGGCGGGCGCAGCAGCGCCGCAGCCCCTTCGTCCACCGTGACCCCCGTCCGCCGTCCTGCCTCCCAACGAGGCGGGCGCCGCCCCGGTTGCGTGTCCCCGGGCGGGTCACATCGGCGAGGCAGGGCGTTCCGGCGGGCGGCCCCGGGCCCGCAGCGCGTCCGCCACGGCCATCCCGGTCAGCACCGCCGTGACGCCGGCGGCGATGCCGAGCAGCGGCAGCCGGCTCAGCAGCGGCACCCCGAGGACCAGGAGCAGCAGGCCGACCACGCGGGACCGGGAGACCCGGCCGAACACCTCGTACTCGAACCGGGCCCGGCCGATCACGAACAGCGCCGGGCCCCCGACGATGGCCGCCACCCGGACCACGTCGGCGTGCCCCGCGGGCTCCGCGATGGCCACCTCGTAGCCGACCGCCGCGGTCACGATGCCGGCGATCATCGTCAGGTGGGTCCAGGTGGCCGACAGGCCGAGCCGGGCCGGCTGCCGGGCCTCGGCCACCGCCTCGACCAGCACCGAGCCCGCCCGGTGGAAGTAGATCCGCCAGAGCAGCACGGTGGTGGCGAAGGCGTCCACGAGGGCGATCCAGCGCAGCAGCGTGAAGTCGCTGCCGCTGAACCCGACGCCGGCCACGAAGATCATCTCGCCGAGCGCGATGATGGTGAACTGCTGGTACCGCTCGGCCAGGTGCTCGCCGGTCACCGTCCACGCCGTGGCCGACGCCCGGCCCAGCCGGGGCACCGGCCAGCCGGTGACCAGACCCAGGTAGTCGATCGCCAGGGCCACCCCCCAGCAGAGCAGCCGCAGGTCCTCCCCGACCAGGCCGCCGACGAGCCAGGGCACGGCCGAGACGGCCGACCAGACCAGGATGCGGCTGGACAGGTGCCGCTGGACGTGCCGGCGCAGCGCCACCGTCAGGTAGATCGAGCGGCCCAGCTGAATGGAGACGTACCCGGCGGCGAAGCTCAAGCCGTGCGCGCCGTACGCGTCCGGCACCGAGACCGCCATCACCAGACTGCCGAACATGGACCCGACCATTACCGCCTGGATCGGCGGTTGCTCGGGGTCGTAGTGGCTGGTGGCCCAGGCGGTCAGCGACCAGACCATCCAGAGGGCGAGCAGCAGGAACAGCGTCTGCGCCAGTTCCAGCGGGAGGCGTTCGCCGCCTATCGCCACGTCGGTGATCAGGCGCTGCGAGACCCGGGTGAACGCGAAGACGAAGACGACGTCGAGGAAGAGCTCCAGGAAGGTCGCACGGTGACTGCCCCCGCCGCCGCGCAGGAGTTCCGCCCCCCGCTCGTCCGTCATCACCCGCCCGCCGTGACCGCCTCGACGATCATGCAACGAGCCAGGGTGGGACCGGGTTGCGTCAGCCCTTCGCGGCCTTCGCCTCCGCCTTCATCCGCTGCTTGTACTCGCGGACCCGGCGCAGCGACTCGGGATCGGTCACGTCGGCCACCGAACGGTACGCGTCCACGTCGCCGTAGCCGCCGGCCGCCTCGCGCCAGCCGTCCGGGGTGATCCCGAACCGCTTGCCGAGCAGGGCGACGAAGATCTGCGCCTTCTGCCTGCCGAAACCGGGCAGCTCGCCGACCCGGCGCAGCAGCTCCCGCCCGTCGGCCGCCTCGGACCAGAGCCGGGCCGGGTCGCCGTCGTAACGCTCGACCAGCGCCCGGCACACCTCCTGCACCCGAGCCGCCATGGCCTTGGGGAACCGGTGCAGTGCCGGCGGCCGGGCGAAGATCTCGACCAGGGCCTCCGGGGGGTGTTCGGCCAGCTCCCGGGCGTCCGGCTCGTGGCCGAGCCGCTGGGCGAGCACGTAGGGAGAGGAGAACGCCTTCTCCATCGGCACCTGCTGGTCCAGCACCATGCCGAGGAGCAGCGCCAGCGGGCTGCGCGCCAGCAGCTCGTTGGCCTGCGGGTCGATGGGCAGCGAGAGCGTCATGCCCTCCATCCTGCCCCGCCCGCCGCCGCCCGTGTGCGCGACACGGCCCGGTGGACAGGGGTGGGGTCCACCGGGCCGTGGGGCCGCGCGACGCGTCAGTTGACGACGAAGAGCAGCCGGTTCGGCGAGCCGGAGCCGGGGTTGGTCACCTTGCCGGTGGTGGCGTTGGTGGTCAGGTAGCTGGCCACCTGCGCCGGGCTGTACGACGGGTTGGCGCCGAGCACCAGCGCCGCCGCGCCCGCCACGTGCGGCGAGGCCATCGAGGTGCCGCTCAGCGTGCTGCTGGCGGTGTCACTGGTCCGGTACGCGGAGACGATGCTCGACCCGGGGGCGAAGATGTCCACGCAGGAGCCGTAGTTGGAGAAGGACGAGCGCGCGTCGCTGCTGGTGGTGGAGCCGACGGTGATCGCGGCGGCGGCCCGCGCCGGCGAGTAGTTGCAGGCGTTGGCGCTGGAGTTGCCGGCCGCCACCGCGTACGTGACGCCGGAGTTGACCGAGTTGGTCACGGCGTTGTCGATCGAGCTGCTGACGCCGCCACCGAGGCTCATGTTGGCGACCGCCGGCTTCACCGCGTTCGAGGTGACCCAGTTGATGCCGCTCACCACGCCGGTGGTGCTGCCGCTGCCGGAGCAGTTGAGCACCTTCACGGCGACCAGCCGGACGCCCTTGGCCACGCCGTACCGGGTGCCGCCGACGGTGCCGGCCACGTGGGTGCCGTGGCCGTTGCAGTCGGTGTTGTTGGTGTCGACGGTGTTGGTGCCCCAGGTGGCCCGGCCGCCGAAGTCGGTGTGGGTGGTCCGAATGCCGGTGTCGATGATGTACGCCCGGACGTTCGAGGCCGTGTTCGGGTAGGTGTAGCTGGCGTTCAGCGGCAGGTTGCGCTGGTCGATCCGGTCGAGGCCCCAGGACGGCGGGTTGGTCTGGGTGGCCTGGGCGCGGACCACCCGGTCCTGCTCGACGTACGCGACGGCCGGGTCGTCCGCCAGCCGGCGGGCCTGGGCGGGGCTCAGCTTCGCGCTGTAGCCGGTCAGGGCGGAGCTCCACACCGTGCCGACGCTGCCGCCGTAGCGCTTCGCCAGGCCGGCGGCCCGGTCCGGCACGGCGGTACGGGCGGTGAGGCTGTTCGCGGCGCCGACCGTGTCGCTCTTCAGCACGACGAGGTAGCTGCCGCTGATGGCGTCGGGGGCGGAGGCGTAGCGGACGTCGCCGGTCGGCGCGGCGAGGGCGGGGGTGGAGGCGGCGGCGGCGAGGGCCGCGGCGGCGGCCGTGACGGCGAGCGCGCGCAGCGCACGCCGCCGGGGAACGGACACGTCGGACATCGTCTGGCTCCCTACCGGGCGCTCCCGGGCTCGTGGCCACCGGGACGCCCATCGACGGATGTTGGCGCAGATGCTAGTCATGCATCGATGAACATGAAAGAGATAACGGCCGATACAGTGGGCTGGCGGTATGGATCCGCCGGGTGCCGGCCGGGCGGGCGCCCCGGCGAGGCAGGATGACGACGTGGACCGTCACGACATGCTGCTCTCCCCCGCCGGGGTCGACGCGCTGCGCACCGCCCTGACCCGGGCGCGCTTCACCGCCAACGGCATCGCCGACCGGCTCGGCCCGCAGGCCACCGGCGCGGTCGCCCGCAACGACTACCGGGCCGCGCTGCGCGCCACCGAGGACCGCGATCCGCTGGGCACGCTGATCCGGGTCTTCATCTGCGACCAGACCGAGCCGGAGCCCGTGGTGGCCGCCGCGCTCGCCCCGCTGACCGTCGAGGAGGCGCTCGCCGGGGGCCTCGTCGAGCGGCACGGCGAGGGGCTGCGCGCCGGCGTCGACCTGGAGCCGTACGGGGACGACTGGTTCGTGCTCGCCGACGTGCCGGCCAGCGCCCGGCCCGGCCGCCCGCTGCACGCCGAGCACGTGCTGGGCATCGGCGGCGCCACCCAGACGCTGATCGGCGCGACCGTGCGCCGGCCGGTGGAGACCGCGCTGGACCTGGGCACCGGCTCGGGCGTCCAGGCCCTGCACCTGTCCACCCACGCCCGCCGGGTGACCGCCACTGACGTCTCCGAGCGGGCGCTGCGCTTCGCCGCCACCACCGCCGCCCTCAACGGGCAGGACTGGGAACTGCTCCGCGGCGACCTGGTCGCCCCGGTGGCCGGCCGCCGGTTCGACCTGGTGGTCAGCAACCCGCCGTTCGTGGTCGGGCCCGGCACCACCACGCACGTCTACCGGGACTCGGGCCGGGTCGGCGACGCGATCGGCGCCGAGCTGGCCGCCGCCGCCCCGCACCTGCTCACCGAGGGCGGGACCATGCAGTACCTGGCCAACTGGGTGCACGTCACCGGCGAGGACTGGGCCGAGCGGGTGACCGGCTGGTTCGCCGGCACCGGGCTGGACGCCTGGGTGATCCAGCGCGAGGTGGCGGACCCGATGGCGTACGTCAACCTGTGGCTCACCGACGTCGGCGAGGTGGCCGACCCGCAGCGGATGGCGGCCTGGCTGGACTGGTTCGACGCGCACAAGGTCGAGGCGGTCGGGTTCGGCATCGTCTCGCTGCGCCGCGCCGGCCACGACGAGCCGGTCGTCCGGGTGGAGGACCTGCGCCAGCGGGTGGAGCCGCCACTGGGCGACCGGGTGGGCGAGTGGTTCGACCGGCAGGACTGGCTGCGCGCCCGGGACACCGACGGGTTGCTCGCCGCCCGCTACCGCGCCGCCGACGAGCTCCAGCTGCGCCAGGAGGCCACCATGGGCGAGGAGGGCTGGGCCGTGGACCGCCAGGTCCTCGCCATGCCGCGCGGGCTGCGCTGGTCCGAGGAGATCGACCCGCTGGTGCTCGCCCTGGTCGGCGGCGCGGACGGCCGGCTGCCGCTGCGCGACCAGCTCGCCCTGCTCGCCGCCGCGCACGACGTCGCCCCGGAGGAGCTGGCAGAGGCGGCCGGGCCGATCGTGGCGCACCTGGTCGAGCGGGGCATCGTCGAGCCGGTGGCGGACTGATGCGGGCCGTGGTGCAGACGGTCGGCCGGGCCGCCGTGACGGTCGACGGCGAGGTGGTCGGCGAGATCGCCGACGGGCTGCTGGTGCTGCTCGGGGTGACCCACACGGACACCCCGCAGGTGGCCGCCACCATGGCCCGCAAGATCCACGAGCTGCGCATCCTGGACGATGAGCGCAGCGCCGCCGACACCGGCGCCCCCGTCCTCGTGGTCAGCCAGTTCACCCTCTACGGCGACGCCCGCAAGGGCAGACGCCCGAGCTGGACCGCCGCCGCCCCCGCGGACCAGGCCGAACCCCTGGTGGAGACGGTGGTACGAGAGCTACGCCAACGAGGCGCCAAGGTGGAGACCGGCCGCTTCCGCACCCACATGCTGGTGGAGAGCGTCAACGTAGGCCCCCGCACCCTCCTCCTGGACCTGTAACCCCCGCACCGCCTCGTCGATCAAGAAGTTCGCGTCGGAAATCGGGCCGGCCGAGACGCGAACTTCTTGATCAACGGGGAGAGGCAGGTCAGAAGAAGAGGCCGCGGCGGGAGAGGGACTGGCGGAGCCAGCCGTCGAGCTGGGCGGTCCAGTCGGTGCGGTCCGCCGTGGCGTGGTCGACCGTGAAGCGGCCGAAGGCGTCGCGCCCCTCGGTGAACAGGCCACCGCGCTTGTCCAGCTCCAGCACCACGTGCATCTGGTGCGGGTCGGTGACGAAGGTGAGTTCGAGCTGGTTCATGGCACCCGCGTACTGGGGCGCCGGGTGGAACTCGATCTCCTGGTAGAACGGCAGGCTCTGCCGCAGGCCGTAGATGTGGCCGCGCTCGACGTCGGCCCGGGCGAACCGGAAGCCCAGCCGCAGCAGCGCCTCCAGCAGCCGCTCCTGGGCCGGCAGCGGGTGCACCGCCACCGCGTCCAGGTCGCCCTTGTCGACCGCCCGGGCCACCTCGAGCTCGGTCCGCAGTCCCATGGTCATGCCGTGCAGGTGCTGGCCGTACAGGTCGGTGAGCGGGGTCTCCCAGGGCACCTGGAAGCGGAACGGCACGTCGTACCGCTGCCCCGGGTCCAGCCGGAACGGGCCGGTCACCTGGGCCCGGCCGAACTCCTGCGTGGTGTCGTACTCGGAGTCGCCGCTCTCCACCTCGACCCGGGTGACCAGACCGAGTGCGACGTAGCTCACGTCCACCGGGTGCTCCCCACCGACCACCTGGATCCGGCCCTCCAACTGGCCGCCGGGACGGCAGTTCGGGTTGGCCAGCACCGTCTCCACCGACGGTCCACCCACACCCATCGCCTGCATGAGCCGCTTGAAGACCACCACGTCCTCCGATCGCCTGAGCGTGCCGAGCCTCGCTGGCCGGCCGCTGGCACGGTAACCGGGCCCGGCAAGGCACAGCCGAGGTTCCGCCCGGATTGCTGTCGGGTCCCCGATCGCCTCACTCCCGTTTCACGCGCCGCCCGCCAAGCTGTTCATCACCGGCACCACCGCGCCGGCGAACGGCACGGAACCGGTACGGCACGACGGACACGGGGAGAGACAGAGATGGCCCAGCAGATGATCGAGCACCAGGAACTGGACGTCACCCTGACCGACCTGGACGCCACCGACGAGCGCGGCGTCTCCACGGACCTGGTCCGGGCGTACCTGAACGGCATCGGCCGCACCAAGCTGCTCACCGCGGCGCAGGAGGTCGAGCTGAGCAAGCGCATCGAGGCCGGCCTCTTCGCCGAGGAGAAGCTCTCCACCTGCACCCCGGTCTCCAGCGAGCTGCGCGCCGACCTGGAGCTGATCGCGGCCGAGGGCCGCGCCGCCAAGGACCACCTGCTGGAGGCGAACCTGCGGCTGGTGGTGAGCATCGCCAAGCGCTACACCGGTCGCGGCATGGCCTTCCTCGACCTCATCCAGGAGGGGAACCTCGGCCTGATCCGCGCGGTCGAGAAGTTCGACTACGCCAAGGGCTACAAGTTCTCCACCTACGCCACCTGGTGGATCCGCCAGGCCATCACCCGCGCCATGGCCGACCAGGCCCGCACCATCCGCATCCCGGTGCACATGGTCGAGCAGGTCAACCGGATGGTCCGGGTCCGCCGCGAGCTGTCGGTCACGCTGGGCCGGGAGCCCACCGTCGCCGAGGTGGCCACCGCGCTGGAGATCCCGGAGTACCAGGTGATCGAGCTGATCTCGTACGACCGGGAGCCGGTGAGCCTGGACCAGACGGTCGGCGAGGACGGCGAGAGCGCGCTGGGCGACTTCGTGGCCGCGGTGGACCCCAACGCGGAGCCGGGCGACGCCGCCGCCGACGGCGAACTGCGCAACGAAGTACGCATCGTGCTGGCCACCCTCTCCCAGCGGGAGCAGGCGGTGATCCGGCTGCGGTTCGGCCTGGACGACGGCCGGCAGCGCACCCTCGACGAGGTGGGTCGCGAGTTCGGGCTGTCCCGGGAGCGGATCCGGCAGATCGAGAAGGTGACCCTGCTCAAGCTGCGCGCCCCGGAGCGGGCCAACCGGCTGGAGGCGTACGCCTGCTGACCCCGACCCCGACAGGCCCCGGCGGTTCGCCGGGGCCTGTCGCGCTTGAAGCCGGGGCCTGAGCCTCACAGCCGGCGCGGGCCGGTGTCGGGGCGGGGCGCCTCGGCGCCGGTGCGGACGGTGGCGTGCAGCACCGAGATGCCGTCCGGCCGGGCCAGCACCGGGTTGAGGGTGAGCGACCGCACCCGGGGCTGCTCGTCGGCGAGCCGCCCGACCCGCAGCAGCAGGTCGACCAGGGCGGCCCGGTCCACCGGCGCGGCGCCCCGGTGCCCGCGCAGCAGCGGCGCGGCCCGTGGCTCGTCGACCAGTTCGGCGGCGTCCCGGTCGGTCAGCGGCACCGCCCGCCAGGCCCGGTCGCCCAGCAGCTCGGTGGCCACGCCGCCCAGGCCGAAGCCGACCACCGGCCCGAACGCCGGGTCCTCCACCAGCTCCACCACGCAGGCCACCCCGGGCGGCACCATCGGCTGCACCAGCACGTCCGCGCCGAACACCGGGGCCATCTCGGCGTACGCGCGGCGCAGCGCGGCGGCGTCGGCCAGGTCGAGCCGCACCGCGCCCAGGTCGAGGCGGTGCCGCAGCCCGGAGGCGGCCGCCTTGAGGGCGACCGGCCAGCCGAGCCGTTCCGCCGCCGCCACCGCCTCCTCGACCGAGCGCGCCGGCGCCGACTCCACCACGTCTATCCCGTACGCGCGCAGCAGCGCCGCCGTTTCCGCCCCGTCGGGGCGCAGCGCGGCCTGCCCCGCCGACCGGTCGACCCGGTCCAGCTCGGGCAGCACGCCGGGCGGGCGGCGCAGCCAGTCGGCGTACGTGGTGACCCGGGCCAGGGCCCGGACCGCCTCCTCCACGCTCGGGTACGCGGGCACCCCGACGGGCACCCGGCCGGCGAGGAAGGTGGCCACCACCGGCTTCCCGGTGGTCCGCGCGTCGGGCAGCGCGGCGGTGAAGTCGCCCTCCGGGTCGGTGAGCTGGCCGGGCAGCGGCGGCGCGAAGACCGCCACCACCGCGTCCACCCGCTCGTCGGCGGCGGAGGCGGCGAGCGCGGCGGCGTACTCGGCGGCGGTGGCCCGGGGGCCGACGTCGTGCGGGTAGCCGTCGGCCACGGTGAGGCCCTGGGCCGCGCAGGCCGTGGCGGCCAGCCCGGTCAGCGCCGAGGAGTTGCCCACCACGGCGACCCGGCGGCCGGCCGGCAGCGGCTGGTGGGCCAGGAGCACGCCGACGTCGAGCAGTTCGGCGACGGTGTCCACCCGGATCACCCCGGACTGGGCGAAGAGCGCGCTGACCGCGGCGGCGTCCAGGGCCGGGGCGTCACCGACCCCCGGCGGGCGGGCCAGCGAGGCGAGCGCCACCACCGGCTTGCTGCGGCCGATCCGCCGGGCCAGCCGGGCGAACTTGCGCGGGTTGCCGAACGTCTCCAGGTAGAGGGTGATGACGTCGGTGCCGGGATCGTCCTGCCAGTACTGGAGCAGGTCGTTGCCGGAGACGTCGGCCCGGTTGCCGGCGGAGACGAAGCTGGACAGGCCGAGGCCGCGCCGGGACGCCTCTGCGAGCAGGGCCACCCCGAACGCACCGGACTGGCTGAAGACGCCGACCCGGCCGGGGGCGGGCAGCACCGGGGCGAGGGTGGCGTTGAGGCGTACCGCCGGGTCGGTGTTGGCCACGCCGAGGCAGTTCGGGCCGACCACCCGCATGCCGGCCAGGTGGGCGGCGCGGACCAGGGCGCGCTGGGCGGCCGCCCCGGCCGGGCCGGACTCGGCGAACCCGGCGGAGATCACCACCAGCCCGTGCGCGCCGGCCTTCGCGGCGTCGGCGACCACCTCGGTCACCGCCTCGGGGGCGACGGCCACCACGGCCAGGTCGACGTCCTCGCCGGCGTCGGCCGCCGACGGGTACGCGGGCAGCCCCGCCACGGTGGCCGCGGTCGGGTGCACGGGGACGATCGCGCCGGTGAACCCGCCGTCGCGCAGGTGCCCGAGCAGGGCCGCGCCGACCCCCTGGCCGGTGGTGCTGGCCCCGTAGACGGCGATGCCGCGCGGGGCGAGCAGCCGGGCGATCGAGCGGGCCTCGGTGCGGTGCTCCCGGCCGCGCTGCACCTCCAGGGTCGCCTCGGTGGGGGCGATCGGGAAGTTCAGGTGCACCACGCCGTCGGCGTACTGGCGCTGGACCTGGTAGCCGAAGTCGGAGAAGACCCGCAGCATCGTCCCGTTGGCGGGGAGCACCTCGGCCACGAAGTGCACGATGCCGTAGCGCCGGGCCGCGTCGGCCAGGTGCTCCAGCAGCACCGAGCCGATGCCCCGGCCCTGGTACGCGTCCTCCACCACGAAGGCCACCTCGGCCTCGGGCGAGGCGGGGCCGAGCCGCTCGTACCGGCCGACGGCGACGATCCGGTCGCCGGCCAGCACCACGAACGCCTCCCGGTCGCGGTGGTCGACGTTGACGAACCGTTGCAGGTCCCGCTCCGGGATGCGCGGGTACGGTGAGAAGTAGCGCAGGTAGCGGGTGCGCTCGGAGAAGCGCGAGTGCATCGCCACGATCGCTTCGGCGTCGTCCGGACGAATCTGTCGCAGCTGGACGGTCGTGCCGTCGCTGAGCAGCACGTCCACCGGTTGCTCCACGGTGGTCACCGGTCGGCCCTCCCCACCCGGCGGATCAGTCGCGCGGGTCGTGCGGGTCGAGCCCGAGCAGCGGGAAGACCGCCTTGCGGGTCGCCGCGACGGCCCGGTCCACCGCGGTCGGCTCGCCGCTCGGCTGCCACGGCTGGTACGACGGGTCGACGTCGTCGGTCATCCGCAGCGGCACCTCGTGCCCGGGCCGCCGTCGCGCCGCCAGTTCCCGCCAGCCCGGCGGGGTGAGCGTGGCCGGGTCCAGCGGCTCCCCGGTGGCCACCGCGAGCAGGTGCGTCCAGGCCCGCGGCACCACCTCGACCAGCGCGTACCCGCCGCCGCCGGTGGCCACCCAGCGGCCGTCGCACAGCTCATCGGCGAGCGCGCGCAGTGTCCGGTAGGTGGCCCGCTGCCCGTCGACGGAGAGGTGCAGGTCCGCGAGGGGGTCGAGCCGGTGCCCGTCCGCCCCGCACTGGGTGACCAGCACCTGCGGCCGGAACGCCCGCAGCACCGACGGCACGATCGCGTGGAACGCCCGCTGCCAGCCCGCGTCGCCGACCCCGGGCGGCAGCGGCACGTTGACCGCGGAGCCCTCCGCGCCCGGGCCGCCGGTCTCGTCTGGGAACCCGGTGCCGGGGAAGAGCGCCAGCGGCGTCTCGTGCAGGCTGACCGTGAGCACCCGTGGGTCCCGGTAGAAGATCTCCTGCACGCCGTCGCCGTGGTGCACGTCCACGTCCACGTACGCGATCCGCTCCGCGCCCAGGTCGAGCAGGCGGGCGATGGCCACCGCCGGGTCGTTGTAGACGCAGAAGCCTGCGGCCCGGGCCGGCATGGCGTGGTGCAGCCCGCCGGCCACGTTGACCGCCCGCCGCGCGTCGCCGCGCCAGACCGCCTCGGCCGCGGCCACGCTCGCCCCGGCGATCAGCGCGCTCGACTCGTGCATGCCCTCGAAGACCGGGTTGTCGGAGGTGCCGAGGCCGAAGCCGGCGAAGAGCGGGTCCCGGGGCGCGGCCCGCACGGCGTCCAGGTAGCGCGGGTCGTGCACCCGGGTCAGCAGCGCGTCGTCGGCCGGCTCCGGCTTCACCAGCCGGACCCCGGGCCGGTCCAGCACCCCCAGCTCGCGGGCGAGCGCCATGGTCAACTCGACCCGCACCGGGTCGAGGGGATGGTCGCCCATGTCGTACCCGAGCAGGGCCTCGTCCCACACCACCACCGTGTCGTCGGCCATGGGGCCATCGTCGCACGCGGCCCGGGACGGGCCCACCGCACGCGCGGCTAGCGGCCGGATGTCTCCCCGGTGGCCACCGGACGGTCCGGGTCGGCCACCCAGTTGCTCCACGAGCCGACGTACAGGGCGGCGTCCGGGCGGCCGGCCAGGTGCAGCGCCAGGACCGCCTGGGCGGCGGTCACCCCCGAGCCGCAGTACGCCCCGACCGGCGCGCCCTCGGCCACCCCGGCGGCGGCGAACCGCTCGCGCAGCGCCTCGGCGGCGGGGAAGCGCCCCTCGGCGACGTACCCGGGGGCGGGCAGGTTGGCCGCGCCCGGGATGTGCCCGGCGACCGGGTCGATCGGCTCGGTCTCGCCCCGGTAGCGGGGCGCGGCCCGCACGTCCAGCAGCACGCCGGTGTCGGCGGCGGCCAGCCGGGCGGCCTCCCCCGCGTCCAGCACCGGCAGCTCGCCCGGGGTGACCGTGACGTCCCCGGGCGGGGGCGCCGGAGCCTCGGTGGAGAGCGGCAGGCCGGCCGCGACCCAGGCCGGGAAGCCGCCGTGCAGCACCCGGACCGCCCGGTGGCCGGCCCAGCGCAGCGTCCACCAGGCGCGGGCGGCCGACATGCCGTCGCCGCCGTCGTACACCACCACGGGGTGCCCGGCGCGCACGCCGGCGGCCCGCAGCGCGGCCTGAAGCGCGGCGGGGTCGGGCAGCGGGTGCCGGCCGGCGGCGCCGGGCCGGCCGCAGAGCTCGGTGTCCAGGTCGACGAAGACGGCGCCGGGCAGGTGACCGGCCAGGTAGTCCTCCCGGCCGGGCGGCCCGGCGAGCCGCCAGCGGACGTCGAGCAGGGTGGGCGGGTCGGCGCGGTCGAGCTCGGCGGCGAGCCGGTCGGGCTCGACCAGCAGGTCTTCGGTTCCGGACATGCGGTCCAGTCAACACCATCCGGGTAGCGACCTCGCGGTTCGGCGGCCCTTGATCGTCGGGGGTCCGGGGTAGCATCGAACGCCGGAGGGCCGCTGACGTGAAGCATGACCTGGTCGACACGACCGAGATGTACCTGCGCACCATCCTCGAGCTGGAAGAGGAGGGGGTGCCGCCGCTGCGTGCCCGGATCGCCGAGCGGCTGAAGCAGAGCGGTCCCACCGTCAGCCAGACCGTCGCCCGGATGGAGCGCGACGGCCTGCTCACCGTCGAGGGCGACCGGCACCTGACGCTCACCGCGCTGGGCCGCGGCACGGCGGTTTCGGTCATGCGCAAGCACCGGCTGGCCGAGCTGCTGCTGGTCAACGTGATCGGGATGCCCTACGAGGAGGCCCACGAGGAGGCCTGCCGGTGGGAGCACGTGATGAGCGACGCGGTGGAGAAGCGGGTCTACGACCTGCTCAACCGCCCGACCCGCTCGCCCTACGGCAACCCGATCCCGGGCCTGGAGGAGCTGGGCGACCCGGGCCTGCGGGAGACCGAGACCGCGGAGGGCGAGCGCAACCTGGCCTTCCCGGGCCTCTCCGGGCCGGTGGTGGTGCGGCGGATCTGCGAGAGCGTGCAGACCGACGCGGACGTGCTGCGGCAGTTGCACGCGGCCGGCGTCGACCCGGGCGCCACGGTCACCGTGGCCCAGGAGCGCGACGGCGTCTCCATCGACCGCTCCGGTGACCGGGTGCGGCTGCCCCGCGAGGTGGCCTCCCGGGTCTTCGTCGCGGCCCGCTGACCCGCCCGATCCCACCCCGACCGGCGGTCAGAGCTGCCGGGTGTCGATCACCTTGGCGAGGTTGACCAGCTTCCCGGCCACCTTGTCGGCCTCCGCCGTGGCCGTGCCGCGCGGGCTGGTCCAGCGCAGCGTGGCCAGCCGCCCCTCGCTGGCCAGCCAGCCCACCTCGGCCGTCGGGCCGACCTTCGCGGTCTTCGGCAGCGTGTGCCGGTAGCCGATCTTCCCGAGCTTGGTGACCTTCTTCGCGCCCCGGGGCAGCACGTCCAGGGTGAAGGTCGACGTGTCGATCGACGTGTCGGTCACCGTGAGGGTCAACTCCGGCAGCACGGCCTGCTCGGCGCGGACCACGCAGGTGTGGGTGTCGCCCTTGTCCATGGCGGCGGCCACGTCGAACCTGCCGCCGGTGTGCTTGGCGATCACCGCGAAGTCGAGCAGCCGGCACGCCCCGCCCGACGAGGCCGCGGAGACCTCGACGGCCCTCGGTTCCGCCGCCGGCGCCGCCACCGGCGGGACCTCCCTGGCGCAGCCGGCGGTCAGCAGTACGGCCGAAGCGGCCAACCAGGTACGGGCGCGCACGGGAAGACCTCCGCGATCGTCGGCGGGTGCCCCCCGCCGGAACTCCGTCGAACACCGTACGGGGCACCCGACGGGGGCGAAAGTACCCGGGTGCTCCCGGCGGGCGGCCGCCGGGAGCACCGGATCCGATCAGGGCAGCTCGGGCGGGTCGAGCCAGCTCCAGTTCGCGCCGTCCGTGGAGAGCCAGACACCCTTGCTGTCCGGCCAGCCGGTCTGCACGAAGCCACCCGGCACCGGACGCGGATCGGCCCCCGGCCCCAACGCGGTGCGGCGCCACGTCGCACCGCCGTCGGAGCTGGCGAGCATCAAGGGATCCTCCCCGGCGGAGATGCCGGCCTGGACCACCAGCACCCCGTCCGGCCGCAGTGCGGCGCGGATGGTGCGGTCGCCGACGGCGGCCGTGCCGGCGGCCCGGGTCCAGGTGGTGCCGCCGTCCGCGCTGCGCCACACGACGAGGCTGCCGCGCACCCGACCGATCGCATAGACCGTGCGCCCGTCCCGGGTGGCGACGGCGGGGCCACCGACGTCGTCGGAGGCGGTGAGGTCGTCGGGGAACGCGTGCCGTGACCAGGTGCGCCCACCGTCGCGGCTCACCTCCACGGCACCGCCGGTCCCGATGATCCGGCCGTCGGTGGCGGTGCGCTCGCCGGTGAACCCGCTGACCCACAGGCCCGCTTCGGCGGGCACGCTCTCCACCAGCATCGCGTTGTGCAGTGTCGACCGCCGGCCGAGCTGCACGACGTCTCCGGTGGCCGGGTCGACCGCGACGAGCGGCTCGGTGGTGGGGCCCGAACGTCGGCCGAGAACATGCCAGCCCGCCGGCAGCGCCTCCGCCGTCCGCGGCTGCACCTTTCGCCAGTTCCTGCCGCCGTCCGTGCTGGCGATCCACTCGGCGTAGCGGTCGTCGGGAGCGGACCGGGGAACGTACCGGGCGACCAGGGTGCGTGGTCCGGCCGCCCGCAGGTCCAGCGTGGCGTTGACGGGCACCGGCAGATCACCGGTACGCCAGTGCCGACCGCCGTCCTCCGTGCCCGCCCAGCGGATCCCGCACCCGCCGCACCCGCTCCAGCGCAGGTAGATGTGGTTCAGGTCCCCGGCGACGGGCCGCCCGGTCACCACCCCTTGATCCGTGCCCGGGCTGGGTGTGCCGCCGGGGGTGGGCATGAAGTCCGGGGTACGGACCCCACTGATTCCCACCGACGGCGGCGCCGGAGCGTCCGGACGGGCCGCCACGGCGACACCCGAACCGGCGAGCAGCATGGCCGCGGTCGCGACGGTCAGTACGCGCCGGCGGCGGCGCCGCCGGGCGACGGCGACGACCTTTTCGAACTGGGGCTTGAAGCCGTGGTACGCGGCATCCTTCAGCCCGGTGAAGTCCAGCTCAGGCATGACGCACCTCCTGCTCGGTCCGGCCTGTCGTGCGGGTGGACGCGCGCAAGGGCGGTGGTCGGTCGTCGTCAGCGAGGTGCTCGCCGAGCGCGCGGCGTGCCCGGACCAGTCGGGTCTTGACCGCCTCCACCGAGCACCCCATCGCCAGCGCCACCTCGCTGACCGGCAGGTCCGCCAGGTGGTGGAGCACGACCGTCTCCCGAGCCTCGCGGGGCAGCCGCTGCAGCGCGGCCACGAGGGCGACATGGTCGGCGCTGAGCGCCGGAGCGCTGGACGGTGCCGGGTCGAGCCGGCCCGAGCGCACCAACCCGTGCAGCAGCACCCGGCGACGGTGCCGGGAACGCGCGACGTTCAACGACACCGTCCGCAGCCATGCCTCCGGGTTGGTCACCTCCCGGAACAGGGCCGGCCGGGACAGCGCCCGGACGAACGCCTCCTGCACCACGTCCTGCGCCTCGGCGTAGTCGCCCGTCATCGCGTACATCTGGGCCACCAGGCGGGCCGCCGAGGCGGCGTACACCTGCCTGATCTGCTCCTGCAGGTCCACATCGTCCCCTCCCGAGTCGATCACTTCACTGCGTACGACTGTCGGGCGGGCAGGGCGGTGACATCCTGCCGAACGAGATTCGGCGGTGGACCTAGTCGGTCACGTACGGACAGTGCCGGCATCCTCGCCCGCAGCACGTGCCGCGGCGGGCCAGGAAACCGGCGCTGAGCACGAAGAGCCCGGTGGCCGGGTCGAGGTAGCCGGCCTCACCGGCGGCCAGGGCAGCGGTGTGCGCGGCCAGGATCCACTCCCGGTCGGGGTGGTCGGGCGACAGCCGCGACGGGTGCGGCTCGGTCAACGGCCGGTCCGCCAGCGGTCGTCGCTCTCCGGTCACCGGGCGAGTCTACGGAGCCCGCGTGGCCCCCTCCGGCGCCGGTTCAGCCGTGCCGGGCGAACGCCGCTTCGACCGCCGCCCGGTCCGCACCGCCGGCCAGCAGCATCCGGAGCAGCACCTTGGCCTTGTACGGGTCGAGCAGCCCACCGCAGACCAACCCGCGCCGCCGCAGGTCGGTCTCCGAGCCGACCGCGCCGTAGGTGTCGCGCAGCACCGAACCCGCTCCCGTCCGCGAGGCGAGCACCACCGGCATCCGCGCGGCCAGCTCGCCCAGCGCCGGGGCGAAGTCCGGCGGCACGTGACCCACCCCGAAACCGGCCACCACCAGCCCGTCCAGGCCCGGCGCGAGCGCGTCGAGCAGCGCCAGGTCGTCGTCGAGGGTGACGGTGTGCAGCGCCACCCGGGTGGCGGCGAGCCGGTCCCGGTCCACCGGCGGCAGCGGCGCGTGTCGGGGCGGGCGGGTGAGCAGGCGTACCGCGCCCTCGATGACGTGCCCGAGCGGGCCGGCGTTGGGCGAGGCGAAGGTGGCCGTACTGGTGCTGTGGGTCTTGCGGACGAAGCGGGCGGCGTGGATCTCGTCGTTGAACGCCACGAGCACGCCGAGGTCCCGCGCGGCCGGCGCGGCGGCGACCCGGGCGGCCGCGAGCAGGTTGGCCGGGCCGTCGGGGCCGGCCAGGGTGGGGTTGCGCATGGCGCCCGTGAACACCAGCGGCTCGGGGTGCGGCCAGACCAGGTCGGCGAGGAACGCCGTCTCCTCCAGGGTGTCGGTGCCCTGGGTGACCACCACGCCGGCCGCCCCGTCGGCGACCGCCGCGCCGGCCGCGTCCACCAGGTCCAGGATCTGCCGGTACGCCAGGGCGGCGCTCGGCACCGCCTCGACGTCCCGCACGTCGAGCGGGATGCCGGCCAGCCCCGGTACGGCGGCGGTGAGGTCGGCGCCGGTGAGCCGGCTGACCACTCCCCCGGAGCCGGTGCCCGCCATGGCGATCGTGCCGCCCAGCGTGAAGAGCGCGACGGTCACCGCTCGGCCTTGCGGGCGAGCAGGAACGCCTGCGGTCCCCGGTCGAGTTCCTCCGCTTCGCGGACCAGCGTGGCGTGCACGGCCAGCCCGGCCGCCGTGAGCTGCTCGGCCAGCCGGTCCGGCGGCAGCCAGTACACGTCGTACGAGACGGTGTGGCCGTACGCCTGCTCCAGCCGGATCCGCTCGTCGCCGGCCTTGACCGCGATCAGCAGGTGACCGCCCGGGGCGAGCACCCGGTGGAACTCGGCGAACACCTCGGGCAGCAGGTCCGGCGGCAGGTGGATGATCGAGTACCAGGCCACGAGGCCGGCCAGCGCCGCGTCGGGGATGTCGAGCGCGGTCATCGAGCCGACCTCGAAGCGCAGCTCCGGATGGTTCCGGCGGGCCACCTCGAGCATGCCCGGGGAGAGGTCGACCCCGGAGATGTCGAGCCCGAGACCGCGCAGGTGGGCGGTGATCCGGCCGGTCCCGCAACCCGCCTCCAGCACCGGCCGGCCGGGCCCCACCAGCTCGGCGAACGCGGCCAGCATCCCCCGGTCGAGCGGGCCCTCCAGCACGTCGGGGATCAGCCGTGCGTAGTCCACGGCCACCGTGTCGTAGGCGGCGCGCGTCTCGGTGAGCCAGTTCGGTTCGATCATGAAACCCGACCCTAGTCCCCGGCCGGCCCGGCGTCCGCCCGCACCCGACCCCGGGTAGGCCACGGACGCCTCCGGCCGGCGGAAATGCCGCGCCCCGCGGCGGGCCGGCGGGATACCGTGCCGGGTCGCACGTGACCCCGACGGACAGGCCCCAGCGGTGACCCAGCAACTCACGCCCCCCACGACCGGAACCCGCACCTCGCTGTGGCGCAGCCGGGACTTCCTGCTGCTGTGGAGCGGCCAAACGGTCAGCGAGGTCGGCACCCGGATCTCCGGGGTGGCGGTGCCGCTGCTCGCCGCGGACGTGCTCGACGCCACCGTCTTCCAGGTCTCGCTGCTCACCTTCCTGGCCTGGCTGCCGTACCTCGTCTTCTCGCTGCCCGCCGGGATGCTGGCGGACCGGGTCGACCAGCGGCGGCTGATGATCGCGTGCGACCTGGGTCGCGCGGCGCTGCTGCTGTCGGTGCCGGTGGTCGCCCTGGTCGGGCACCTCACCCTGGCCTTCCTGTACGCGGTGGTCGGGCTCACCGGCGTGCTGACCGTCGCGTTCACCGTGGCGTACCGGAGCCTGCTGCCGGCGCTCGTCCCGGCGGACGCCCTGACCTCGGCGAACGCGCGGCTGGAGGTGAGCGAGAACCTGGCCCAGCTGGCCGGGCCGAGCGCCGGCGGCGTGCTCGTCGGGCTGCTCGGCGCGGCCCGTACCTTCGTGGCCGACGCCGCCAGCTTCCTGGCCAGCGCGGTCACGTTGCTGCTGGTCCGGCACCGCCCGGCGCCGCACGCCAACGTCCGGGTGCCGGTCCGGGCGGCGCTGACCGAGGGGCTCGGTTTCATCCGCCGGCAGCGGATCCTCGCCCTGGTGCTCGCCTGCACCGCCACCTCGAACTTCTTCGTCATGGCCGCCCACGCCATCGAGGTGCCGTACCTGCTGCGCGTGCTGCACGCCAGCCCGGCCACCATCGGCCTCCTGTTCAGCCTGGGCTCGGTCGGCGGGCTGCTGGCCGGCGTGCTGGCCGGACGGGTCACCGCGCTGCTCGGCGGCGCCCGGACCATCTGGGTGTCGATGGCCGCGCCCGGCCCGCTCTACCTGCTGATGCCGCTGGCCCGGCCCGGTTGGGGCGCCCTGCTCTACGCGGTCGGCACGGCGGCGTTCGCGGCCAACGCGGTGCTGTTCAACGTGGCGGCCATGTCCTACCGGCAGCGGGTCACCCCGGCCCGGCTGCTCGGCCGGGTCAACGCCGCGTTCCTCTGGATCTGCTACGGCGCCATCCCGCTCGGCGCCCTGCTCGGCGGCGCCCTCGGCACCCGGCTCGGGCTGCGCCCGGCGCTGCTGGTCTGCGTGCTCGGCATGTGGAGCGCGGCGCTGTTCGTGGTCCTGTCTCCGCTGCGCCGGATGCGGGACTTCGCGACACCGTGAAAAGAGGCAAGATTTTTCCCGGGCCGCTGTCGAATCCGGCCGCGCCCGTCCGTCGGTGAGACGGAAGAGGGAAACGACAACCTCAAGGAGAGACCGATGGCCCAGTACGCAGTCCTCATCTACTCGCCCGCGCCCGCCGACCCGATGGACCTGACCCCGGACTACGTGGCCCTGCTGGAGCGGTACGGGGACCAGGTCGCCGAGCTGGGCGGGCAGATCGTCACGGGGTTCGCGCTCCAGCCGAGCACCACGGCCACGGCGATCCGCGGCGACGTGGTCACCGACGGCCCGTTCATCGAGGCCAAGGAGGTCGTCGCCGGGTTCTTCATCCTGGAGGCGCCCGACCTGGACGTGGCCCTGAAGATCGCCAAGCTGAACCCGGCGACCATCGACGGCGGCGTCGAGGTCCGGCCGCTCTTCCAGCCGCCGGCCGAGTGAGCGACGCGGCCACGGTCGCCGCCGAACGCGCCGTGGCGGACGCGCACCGTCGCGAGTGGGCCTTCGTGCTCGCCGCGACGGCGCGCGTCGCCGGCGACCTCGACGTGGCGGAGGAGTGCGTGCAGGACGCGTACCTCGCCGCGCTGGCCGCCTGGGCGCGGGACGGCGTACCCGACAAGCCGGGCGCCTGGCTGACCGCCACGGCGAAGCGCAAGGCGCTCGACGTGCTGCGCCGGGAGAAGGTGTTCCGGTCGAAGATGCCCCTGCTCGTCGAGCCCGCGGAGGCCGAGATGGCGGAGGACACCGGCGGGGACGCGGTCCCGGACGACCGGCTGCGGCTGGTGTTCACCTGCTGCCACCCGGCGCTGGCTCGGGAGGCCCAGGTGGCGCTGACCCTGCGCCTGGTCTGCGGGGTGGCCACCGGCGACATCGCCCGGGCGTTCCTGGTCACCGAGACGACCATGGCGGCCCGGGTCACCCGGGCCAAGAAGAAGATCGCTGCGGCGCGGATCCCGTACCGGGTGCCGGACGCCGCCGAGCTGCCCGAACGGCTCGACGCCGTGCTCACCGTGATCCACCTGCTCTTCACCACCGGGCACACCGCGCCCACCGGGGCCGGCCTGGTCCGCGCCGACCTGGTCGACCGGGCGGTGCACCTGACCCGGATGCTGCTCGCCCTGATGCCCGACGAGCCGGAGGTACGCGGGCTGCTCGCCCTGCTGCTGCTCACCGACGCCCGCCGGGCCACCCGCACCGATGGCGACGGGCGGCTGCTGGTGCTGGAGGAGCAGGACCGGTCCCGCTGGGACCGGGCCGCCATCGCCGAGGGCAACCACCTGGTGCTCGGGGCGTTCCGCACCGGCCGGGTCGGCCGGTACGCCCTCCAGGCCGCCATCGCCTCCCTGCACGCGGTCGCGCCCAGCTACGCGGCGACCGACTGGCCCCAGGTCGTCCGCCTCTACGACGAGCTGCTGAAACGCTGGTCGTCCCCGGTGGTGGCGCTGAACCGGGCCGTCGCCGTGTCCATGGTCGACGGGCCGGCCGCGGCCCTGGCCGAGGTCGACGCCCTGGCCGCCGACCCCCACCTGGCCGGCTACCACTACCTGCCCGCCATCCGCGCCGACCTGCTCCGCCGCCTCGACCGGCCCGCGGAGGCCGCCGACGCCTACCGGGCCGCGCTGGACCTGGTCGACAACGAGGCAGAACGCGCCTTCCTCGTCGCCCGCCTCGCCGAGGTCACCGAGGCGGATTGATCCGCCGACCGCCGGCCGTGCCCGTCCCGCCGGTCGCGCCTGTCGGGCTGAGTCGGCCGTCATGTCGGCGTCGTTCGTGATGTCAGCTCGATGTGACGTCGGTGCACGCCGCGCCGGAGGGTCGCGGCAACAACCTCAGGATGGACCAGGGGAGACACGGCGGGCCCGGCGCACCGTGCGGCGGGCGTCGCGCCAGGCGATCAGGGCGGTGCGGAGCCGGGGCGAGGTGACCGACCCGCCCCGGCGGCGGGCCCGCAGCTGGTTGACCAGCCAGGCCGGGGCGGCGGCCGCCTCGACCGCGGCGGTCTTGGTGAGCAGGTCGCCGTGGTGGAGGGCGTGCCGGCCGCGGGCCATCGAGGTGAGGCCGAGGTCGGCGAGGGTGGGATCCAGCCAGAGCCACGGTCGCCGGGCGGCCCAGGCCCAGTAGCCGGTGAGCTCGTCGCGGGCGGCGGCCCGCACGTCGTCGTCGCTCATCGGCGGGAACGCCTCGCCGGGTGGGCGGCCGAAGACGGCGTACCCGTGCCGGACCAGCTCCACCCGGGTGATCCCGGACAGGATGCGCTGCACGAGCTGCCCGTGTGTCCACGTCGGATGCTTCCGCTGGACGTCCGGAATGGTGGCGCTGTCGACGTAAACGCAGCCCAGGTGCAGCCCGGCGGCGCTGCCCGCGTCGAGGCGGCGGTGCACGGTCGCGAGCGTGGCCTGCCGGGCGGCGTCGACCGGGCCGTCGATCAGCGCCACCAGGTCGAGATCGCTGACACCGGGCCGGTGGTCGCCGGTCGCCAGCGACCCCGCGACCAGCAGGTCGGTGACCCAGCCGAGCGCCGCGACGTCGGCGGCGAACTCCTCCACGGCGGGCGGCGTCACCATGGCCTCAGTCTACGAACGGTCCATGCGGTCCGGCGGAGCCGCCGCCCTCCGGCGCTCGGCGGTGAATCTTGGAGACTTTCCGTTCCCAGCGAACGGAAACTGTCCAAGATTCACCGTGTCCGGACCGGTCGTCGGGCACGAAGGGCTCTACGCGAACCAGGTGATCGCCTGGCCGTGGCCGCGGGTCCAGGCCAGCGGCTCGCCGTCGAGCGCCAGCACGTTGTGGAACCCGCCGGGCGGCGGCTCCGGCAGCGCCGCGTACGGCAGCACGTCGGGGTCCTCGTTGGCGATCCAGTGCCCGGGCAACCCCCGCACGACCTCGGCGAACGCCTCCCGCCGGGCTGGCGGCACCTGGTACAGCACCGAGGTGTGGAACACCACCAGGGTCGCGTCCCGGGGCGCCCGCGCGGCCAGCGCTGGCAGGTCGTCCACGAGGTCACCCCGGACCAGCCGCGGCGGGTCGGCGGCGGCCACGGCCGACGCGGCCCGCAACCGCTCGCGGCGGTGCCCGTGCTCCGGCCAGATGAGCGCGTCCAGCCACGCCACGTCGGCCGGGTCGGTCACGTCGAGCGGATTGAGGTCCAGGCCGGCCCGCCACACCACCTCGGGCCGGCGGGCCGGGGGCGCCGTCCCGCTGATCGCGCAGTCGAGGACCGGTTCACCCGTGCCGAGCGGGTGGTCGCCGTAGCGGTAGGCGTACCGGTCGGGGTAGAGATTCAGGCCCGCGGAGGCGCCGACCTCCAGCAGGGCGAGCGGCTGCGGCAGCGCCGCCAGCACCGGCAGGAGTACGGCACACCGGCCCGGCTCGTTGGTCTGCGTGGCCCGGACCCGAAGCTCCGCCTCGACGGCCGGCCAGTTCGCCAGCACGTACGCGCGGAAGGCGGCCGGATCCGTGACGGGGCCGCCGAGCAGCCGGACAACGGCGAAGAGCAGGTTCGGCTGGCGCTTGGCCGGCGGCAGGGTGTCGACCCGGGCCAGCAGCTCGTCGTCGCGGGAGACCGCCTCCGACAGCCGCTCGTACGCGTGCGACACCCCGCGCGCCTCCCGCGCGGCGAAGGTGGCGTAGCGGTCCCCGGTGGTCATGGCCCGAGCATCCCAGCCGGACGCCGTCGCGGGCGACGTGAGCTTCGTCCCGTCCCCGGAAAGCCGCGAGCGCGGCAGGGATGTCCCTGCCGCGCTCACGAGCGGTCGTACGTCAGCTGCAGCCGCTGGTCGAGCCGCAGCCCTCGCAGACGTAGCAGCTACCGGCGGGCCGCATCTTGGTGCCGCAGGTGAAGCAGAGCGGCGCGTCCGCGGCCTTGCCGATCACGGCCTCCAGCAGTTCGGTGCTGGAACCCACCGACGGCGCCGGCTTGGCGGCGGCCACCTCGGCCATCTCCTGCGCCGGCTGGGCCACCGGGCCGGTCTTCGGCTCGGGCGCCTCGACCGGGGCGGAGGCGGCCATCGCGGTGAGGTCCGCACCGCTCGCCTCCGCCTCCGCCTCGGCCGCGAGCTGGGCGGCCCGCTCCTTGGCCGTGAAGATGCCCAGCTCCGCGCGGCGCTCGTACGGCAGGAAGTCCAGGGCCAGGCGACGGAAGATGTAGTCCATCACGGAGGCCGCCATGCGCACGTCCGGGTCGTCGGTCATGCCGGCCGGCTCGAAGCGCATGTTGGTGAACTTGCTGACGTACGTCTCCAGCGGGACGCCGTACTGGAGACCGATGGAGATGGCCACCGAGAAGGCGTCCATCACGCCGGCCAGGGTCGAGCCCTGCTTCGACATCTTGAGGAAGACCTCGCCGAGGCCGTCGTCCGGGTACGACGAGGCGGTGAGGTAGCCCTCCGCGCCGCCGACCGAGAACGAGATGGTCTCCGACGGGCGCTTCTTCGGCAGCCGCTTGCGGACCGGCCGGTATTCCACGACCTTCTCCACGACCTTCTCGACCGCGGCTGCCGGGGCCTGGGTCTCGGCGGCGGTCTTGTTGGACTTGGCCACCGACAGCGGCTGGCCGACCTTGCAGTTGTCCCGGTAGATCGCCAGCGCCTTGAGGCCGAGCTTCCAGCCCTCGAAGTAGATCTTCTCGACGTCCTCGACGGTGGCCTGCTCGGGCATGTTGACCGTCTTGGAGATCGCGCCGGAGACGAACGGCTGGATCGCCGCCATCATCCGCACGTGGCCCATCGGGGCGATCGACCGCTCCCCCATGGCGCAGTCGAAGACCGGGTAGTGCTCCGGCTTGAGGCCCGGGGCGTCCACCACGTGGCCGTGGTCGGCGATGTGCTCGACGATCGCCTCGACCTGCTCCTCGGGGTAGCCGAGGCTGCGCAACGCGCGCGGCACGGTCTGGTTGACGATCTGCATCGAGCCGCCGCCGACCAGCTTCTTGAACTTGACCAGCGCCAGGTCCGGCTCCACGCCGGTCGTGTCGCAGTCCATCATGAAGCCGATGGTGCCGGTCGGCGCGAGGACGCTGGCCTGGGAGTTGCGCCAGCCGTTCTTGTCACCGATCTTGTTGCCGAGCGTCCACTGCTTGGTGGCCTCGCGCTGGACCGCGGTGGCCACGGTGCCGGTCGGCTTGATGGCGTCGTTGGCGGCGGCGTGCTTGCGCATGACCCGCTTGTGCGGCTCCGCGTTGCGGGCGTAGCCGTCGTACGGGCCGACGACGCCGGCCAGCTCGGCGGAGCGGCGGTAGGCGGTGCCGGTCATCAGCGAGGTGATCGCCGCGGCGACCTCCCGGCCCTGCTCCGAGTCGTACGGAAGGCCGGAGGCCATCAGCAGCGCGCCGAGGTTGGCGTAGCCGATGCCGAGCTGCCGGTAGGCGCGGCTGGTCTCACCGATCTTCTCGGTCGGGAAGTCGGCGAAGCAGATCGAGATGTCCATCGCGGTGATGACGAACTCGACCGACTTGACGAACTTCTCCACCTCGAATCCGCCGTCGGCGCGCATGAACTTCATCAGGTTCAGCGAGGCCAGGTTGCACGAGGAGTTGTCCAGGTGCAGGTACTCCGAGCACGGGTTCGACGCGGTGATCCGCCCGGTCTCCGGGCAGGTGTGCCAGTCGTTGATGGTGTCGTCGTACTGCAGGCCGGGGTCGGCGCACTCCCAGGCCGCCTGGGAGATGCTGCGGAACAGCTTCTTGGCGTCGATCGTCTCGATGACCTGGCCGTCGAGCCGGCCGCGCAGGTCGAAGCCGCCGCCGTTCTCCACCGCGGTCATGAACTCGTCGGAGACCCGGACCGAGTTGTTGGCGTTCTGGTACTGCACGCTGACGATGTCGGCGCCGCCCAGGTCCATGTCGAAGCCGGCGTCCCGCAGCGCGCGGATCTTGTCCTCCTCGCGCGCCTTGGTGACCACGAACTCCTGGATGTCCGGGTGGTCCACGTCGAGGATGACCATCTTGGCCGCCCGCCGGGTGGCGCCGCCGGACTTGATGGTGCCGGCGGAGGCGTCCGCGCCGCGCATGAAGCTGACCGGGCCGGAGGCGTTGCCGCCGGAGGACAGCAGCTCCCTGGAGGAGCGGATCCGGGACAGGTTGACGCCGGAGCCGGAGCCGCCCTTGAAGATCAGCCCCTCCTCCTTGTACCAGTCCAGGATGGAGTCCATCGAGTCGTCGACGGCCAGGATGAAGCAGGCGCTGACCTGCTGCGGCGACGGCGTGCCGACGTTGAACCAGACCGGCGAGTTGAAGCTGAACACCTGGTGCAGCAGCATCCAGGTCAGCTCGTGCGCGAACACCTCGGCGTCGGCCGGGGTGGCGAAGTAGCCGTACTCCTCACCGGCGGTGCGGTAGGTGCCGACCACCCGGTCGATCAGCTGCTTGAGCGACCACTCCCGCTCCGGGGTCCCCACCGCGCCCCGGAAGTACTTGGTGGTCACGATGTTGGCCGCGTTGACCGACCAGGACTCGGGGAACTCCACCCCGCGCTGCTCGAAGTTGATCGAACCGTCCCGCCAGTTCGTCATCACGACGTCGCGGCGCTCCCAGGTGACCTCGTCGTAGGGATGCACCCCCTCGGTCGTCCAGACGCGCTCGATCTTCAGCCCTGTCCCGGCCTTGTTCCGTGACTTGCTGGTCGTCACGCCCTCGCCCCCCTCGTCAGCGCGGTCACCCACCGCGCGTCGTCAAACTGTCAGAAATCCGTGGAACTCAGCTGGTCGCGCCGGCGGCCTCGACCGCCCCGGCGCCCTCCCGGGCGCGCGCGGCTTCCCGCAGCGTCTCGATCTCGCGCTCGAAGTCGGCGAGCGAGTCGAAGGACCGGTAGACACTGGCGAACCGCAGGTACGCCACCTCGTCGAGGTCGCGCAGCGGCCCGAGGATGGCCAGCCCGACCTCGTGGCTGGGGATCTCGGCGGCCCCCTTGGCCCGGACGGTCTCCTCCACCTTCTGCGCGAGCAGCGCGATGGAGTCGTCGTCGACCGGCCGGCCCTGGCACGCCTTGCGCACCCCGCCGATGATCTTGGTGCGGCTGAACGGCTCGGTCACCCCGCTGCGCTTGACCACCGCGAGCACCGCCTCCTCGACGGTCGTGAACCGCTTGCCGCACTCCGGGCAGGAACGCCGCCGGCGGATGAGCTGACCGTCGTCGGCCTCCCGCGAGTCGACCACCCGGGAGTCGGCGTGCCGGCAGTACGGACACCGCATCGCCTGACCTCCTTCATCGACCGCGGCCCGCCGACCGCCTCCGGGCACGCGTCACCGCGGCGGCACCATCTCTCGATGGCCGCCGCCGGGTCGGCGGTGCGGGAGTGCAGTCGGTAACCGGACCCAACCTGTAGGCGACTTACGCCCGTGCAACCACAACATCTAGGGGTCGACCGTATGTCGTCGCACTAGCGAGGTCAAGTTGGCCGGCGTGTCCGGCGCGTCATCAGAATCACTCACCCGTGCCACCCCGTCCCCGACGTACCGAGGAACCCAACGGCTGGGCGCCGCTCGGGTCACGGGACGTCGAGATGGAACATGCGTTCGAGAGCGACGTACCATTTATCAGAACAGGCGTTCGGAAATCCAGGATTTCGGGGCGACACGCCGACAACAGGTCGTACAGATGTTTGAAAATGGCCGATCTCACCTATACGGTCAACAACGACCGGGCGCGGCGGATCGCGGCGGACCGGTCGACAGCACCACCTGAGCACGCACCACGAGCCGACGAGGCACCCAGCGCCGACCAGGGAGGGACGGACGTGACCGAGGACCGGGCCAGCCGGCAGAAGAACCCGCAGCCGATCGACGGGGCGGGGCCGCCGGCGACCCGTCGACCCCGCACCGCGCGCAGCCGGGCGGCCCAGCCCGCCGTGCGTCCGGTCACCCCGGTGGTCAGCAGCTTCCCCGACCCGACGACGGTCGACCTCACGGCCCGGCAGCGCCGGATCCTGGAGTTCATCCGCACCTGGGTCGAGCGCCACGGCTACCCGCCGAGCGTGCGCGAGATCGGCGAGGCGGTCGGCCTGGTCTCCCCGTCCAGCGTCGCCTACCAGCTCAAGGAGCTGGAGAAGAAGGGCTTCCTGCGCCGCGACCCGAACCGGCCGCGCGCCGTGGACGTCCGGGCCCCGGGCGACGTCGACGACGAGGCGGCCCGCGCCCAGCGCCCCGCCCCGGCGTACGTGCCGATGCTGGGCCGGATCGCCGCCGGTGGCCCGATCCTCGCCGAGCAGGCCGTGGAGGACATCTTCCCCCTCCCCCGCGAGCTGGTCGGTGAGGGCGAGGTCTTCATGCTCCAGGTCAAGGGCGACTCGATGCTCGACGCGGCGATCTGCGACGGCGACTGGGTGGTGGTCCGGCAGCAGCCGACCGCCGAGGTCGGCGACATCGTGGCGGCCATGCTCGACGGCGAGGCGACCGTGAAGACCTACCGGCGACGCGACGGGCACGTCTGGCTGATGCCGCAGAACCCGGCCTTCGACCCGATCCCCGGCGACGACGCCACCATCATGGGTCGTGTGGTCGCCGTGCTGCGCCGCATCTGAGACGAAAAGAAAGGGGTGACCGCCGGTCGGGCGGTCACCCCTTTCTTCGTGCGCTCAGTAGCGGTCGCCCCGGTACTCCCGGCCGCCGCCGGAGAACTGGCCGTACTGCTGGCCCCGGTCGCCGTAGCCGCCGTCGCGTGGATCCCGGCGGTCGTGCTCCCGGCGCGGCGGTTCGCCGCGGCCCGGGCCGTAGCCGCCACCGCCGCCGGGCCGGCCGCCGTAGCCGCCACCGCCCGGGGATCCCCCGCCGTAGACGCCGCCACCCTGCGGGCGACCACCGCCCTGGGGGCCGCCGCCGTAGACCGCGCCTCCACGACCGCCACCGCCCTGCGGTCGGCCGCCGCCGTAGACCCCGCCGGCCGGGCGCCCGCCGTTCGCCGGTGCGCCACCGTAGACCCCGCCCTGGCCGCCACCGCCGCCGTAGACCCCGCCGCGCGGCGGGGCGTCGGGCGGGTTGCCCGACGGCGGGTAGCCGGGGTTGCCCGGGAACTCGTCGCCACGGTCGTCGGTGGGCTCTGCGGGCGGCGCCGGCTTGCGGCGAGCCTTCAGGATGCCGAAGATGCCCGCCCCGACCATGAGCGCGCCGAGCACGCCGAGCGCCGCGATCAGGTACGTGATCTCGTCCAGGGTGAGCCCCTCGATCCAGGACTTCTCCGCGGCCGGCTTGGTGACGTCCTTGCCGGCGTTGGGCAGCGCCTCGACCCCGGTGGTGGCCGGGGGGTAGCTGAGGATGTCGATCGGGTCCGTGGCGTCCAGGAGGCCGCCGTCGGAGACGGTGACGAAGGACCTGCCGTCGGCCGTGTAGGAGATGGCCTCGCCGAACGGGTCGGCGAGGGGGGTGACCCGGGGCTTGCCGGTGGTCAGCGCCCCGACGATGTTGCCGCCGGTCACGTCGAACTCGAAGGCGTCGCCGTAGGTGCGCAGCACCACCTTGCTGCCGTCGGGCGAGCGGGCCGCGCCGGTGACCAGCAGCCGGCCGGGGCCGCCGAGCTTGTTCTCGGTGTTGGTCTTGGGGAGGGTGACCTCGCCGACCTTCTTCATCGGGATGGCCTCGGGGTCACCGCTGCTCTTGAACTTCGCCGTCGGCGTGAAGATCTCCGACTTCCCGGACAGGTCCTTGGTGATGACCAGCGGCAGGTTGTCGTCGCCGACGAGCAGCGCCTCGGCGTCGTGCGGCTCCTTGCCCGGGTAGGTCAGCCGGTGCAGCACCGGCTGCTTCGACCCGGTCAGCGGCATGGTCCAGATCGCGACCCGCTCCCGGCGGGTCTTGGCCTCGACGTTGTCGCCGGTGTCGGCGATCCAGAGCGTCTTCTTGTCCGGCCCGACAGCCAGGTCCTCGGTGTCGTACGGGCCGGAGCCCGAGTAGTTGACCGGGGTCTTGGCGATCGCGCACTTCGTGTCGAGGAAGAAGACCCGCTTACGGCTCGCGATGTCGGTGCCGTCGTTGATCACGACATAGCCGGTGCTGGTGGCGACCAGGCCGGACAGCTCCCGCAGCCGCTCGTCCTCGATGGTGCACTTCTTCTTGGGAGCCACGGCCAGCACGGGGGCCGCGGCGGGTGCCGCCAGGGCGACCCCGGCCGGCGCCACGACCGCGCCGACGAGGCTCAGCGCGATCGTGACCGAGGAGACAGCGTGCCGCATGGCGCCAAGTGTCGCACGACCCGCGTTTCCGGCGGGTGACGCCGGACGGCTCACCGCCCGGCGCCCACCCGTTCCTCGCTGGTGAGCCGGTCCCCCGCCCGGTACGGCGCGAGTTCGGCGGCCAGCGCCTGACCCACCCGGACGTGCAGCAGGGTGCCCTCGGGCAGGTGCGCGGTGCTGAGCACCTCGCCCTGCCGGTGCACCCGGGCCACCAGGTCACCCCGGTCGTACGGGAGCACCGCCCGGACCTCGACGGCCGGCCGCGGCAGCCGCTGCTCGATCGCCTCGCGCAGCCCGTCGACCCCGCGCCCGCTGTGCGCGGAGACGAGGACCGCCTCCGGCCAGAGCCGCTTGAGCCGCAGCAGCGTCTCCTCGTCGGTGGCGTCGGTCTTGTTGATCACCAGCAGCTCGGGCAGCCGGTCGGCGCCCACCTCGGCGAGCACCTCGCGGACCGCGCGGACCTGCTCCTCCGGGTCCGGGTGGGTGCCGTCGACCACGTGCACCACCAGGTCGGCGTCGCCGACCTCCTCCAGCGTCGAGCGGAACGCCTCGACGATCTGGTGCGGCAGGTGCCGGACGAACCCGACCGTGTCGGAGAGGGTGTAGAGCCGGCCGTCGGAGGTGGTGGCCCGGCGGGTGGTCGGGTCCAGGGTGGCGAACAGCGCGTTCTCCACCAGCACGCCCGCCCCGGTGAGGCGGTTGAGCAGGCTGGACTTGCCGGCGTTGGTGTAGCCGGCGATGGCCACCGCGGGCACCGCGTTGCGGGAACGGCGGGCACGCTTGGTCTGGCGTACCGTCGCCATGCTCTTGATCTCGCGGCGCAGCCGCGCGATCCGGTGCCGGATCCGGCGCCGGTCGGTCTCGAGCTTGGTCTCACCGGGACCGCGCAGGCCCACGCCGCCGCCGGCGCCACCGCCGCGGCCGCTACCGCCGGTCTGCCGGGAGAGGCTCTCACCCCAACCGCGCAGTCGCGGCAGCAGGTATTCGAGCTGGGCCAGCTCGACCTGCGCCTTGCCCTCGCGGCTCTTGGCGTGCTGGGCGAAGATGTCGAGGATCAGGGCGGTCCGGTCGACCACCTTGACCTTGGTGCGCTGCTCCAGGTTGCGCAGCTGCGACGGGGACAGCTCACCGTCGCAGATGACCGTGTCGGCGCCGGTGGCGAGCACCACCGCGCCCAGGTCGTCGACCTTGCCCCGACCGATGTACGTGGCCGGGTCGGGCCGGTTGCGCCGCTGGATCAGCCCCTCGAGCACCTGGGAGCCGGCCGTCTCGGCCAGCGCCGCGAGCTCGGTGAGGCTGTTGTCCGCGTCGTCCTGGGTCCCCTCGGTCCAGACGCCCACGAGGACGACCCGCTCCAGCCGGAGCTGGCGGTATTCGACCTCGGTGATGTCGGTGAGCTCGGTGGAGAGGCCGGGGACCCGCCGCAGCGCCTGCCGCTCCGACAGCTCGTACTCGCCCGTGGTGGCGTCGAGCTCGTCGTCCTCGTAGGGAAGGAAGGTCTCCTGCTCTCGCAAACCGCGACTCCTGTCCGTTATGTCTTTTGTCGGGGCATTTCCCGTTCGCATGAGCATCCTGACACGTACCAACGCGCGACGCACCTGCTATATGCCCGTGGCGCTACTAACCGGTAGCGGGGTCGGGTGCCGGCCGACCTGGGCAGGCGAGTAGAAATGCCAGGCGAGCCGCTCAGCGCCGACGGAGGAGTTCTACGTGGCCAACACCCGACTGCCGAGTGCCGGATTCTCGATCACGATCCGGATCGCGGTGCCCGCGGACGCCTCCTCCATCGGGCGGCTGACCACCGCGGCGGGCGAGGCCGGCGCCATCGTCACCGCCCTGGACGTGGTCGACTCCGACCCGACCCACGTGATCGTCGACCTCACCTGCGACACCGCCGACTCCAACCACGCCGACCAGGTGGTCGACGCGCTGACCGCGCTCGACGGGGTGGACGTCCGCAAGGTCTCCGACCGGACGTTCCTGCTGCACCTCGGCGGCAAGATCGAGGTCAGCTCGAAGGTCGCGCTGCGCACCCGCGACGAGCTGTCCCGCGCGTACACCCCGGGGGTGGCCCGGGTCTGCATGGCGATCGCCGAGAACCCGGCCGACGCCCGCCGGCTCACCATCAAGCGCAACACCGTGGCCGTGGTCAGCGACGGCTCCGCCGTGCTCGGCCTCGGCAACCTCGGGCCGGCCGCCTCGCTGCCCGTGATGGAGGGCAAGGCCGCGCTGTTCAAGCGCTTCGGCGGGGTGGACGCCTGGCCGGTGGTGCTGGACACCCAGGACACCGACGAGATCGTGCAGATCGTCAAGGCGATCGCGCCCGCGTACGGGGGCATCAACCTGGAGGACATCGCCGCGCCGCGCTGCTTCGAGATCGAGGCCCGGCTGCGCGAGGCCCTGGACATCCCGGTCTTCCACGACGACCAGCACGGCACCGCGATCTGCGTGCTGGCCGCGCTGACCAACGCGCTGCGGGTGGTGGGCAAGCACCTCTCGGACGTGCGGGTCGTGGTCTCCGGCGCCGGCGCGGCCGGCACCGCGATCATGAAGCTGCTGCTGCGGCAGGGCGTGGGCGACATCATCGCGTACGACCGGCAGGGCGCCCTGCACCGCGGGCTGCCCGACCTCAACCCGGCCTGGCAGTGGCTGGCGGAGCACACCAACAAGGAGAACTACTCCGGCGACCTGCCCGGCGCGGTGCGCGGCGCGGACGTGTTCATCGGGGTGAGCGCGCCGAACCTGCTCACCGGCGAGGACATCGCCACCATGGCCAAGGACGCCATCGTCTTCGCGCTGGCCAACCCCGACCCCGAGGTGGACCCGCGGGAGGCCCGCAAGTACGCCGCCGTGGTCGCCACCGGCCGCTCCGACCAGCCGAACCAGATCAACAACGTGCTCGCCTTCCCGGGCGTCTTCCGCGGCATGCTCGACGCGCACGCCGAGGAGTTCACCGAGGAGATGGCGATCGCGGCGGCCCGGGCCATCGCGGACGTGGTCGGCGAAGACAAGATCAACCCGACGGTGATCGTGCCGAGCGTCTTCGACTCGCGGGTCGCCCCCGCGGTGGCCGCCGCCGTCCGCGCCGCCGCCCAGAACCCGGCCACGACACCCCCGCCGGCCGCCGACCCGGGCCCCGCCGACCTCCCGGAAATCGCGGCCAACGCCAGCGCCACCCCCTGACAGCGCCTTGTGGGTGCATCTGTGGTCGCTAGCGCGACAACAGATGCACCCAAACCCGGCCCCGGCGGCGCGCCCCCGGCGCCTTCAGGTGTTGATCAAGAAGTTTGCGTCGGGAACGGGCCTGTTTCAGACGTAAACTTCTTGATCAACTCGGCAGGGCGGTCGTTACGCGCCAAGCGCGGGCAGCGTGATCTCGCCGGTGGCGATCAGCACGGCTGGGCCGGCGAGCCAGCAGGTCTCGTCGGTGATCGTGATCGTTAGGCGGCCGCCGGGGACGTCGACGGTCATCGTGCCGGTCTCCCGGCCGGCGTCGCGCAGCGCCACCGCGGCCACCGCGCATGCGCCGGTGCCGCAGGAGAGCGTCTCGGCCGAGCCCCGCTCGTAGACCCGCATGAGCACGTGCCCGTCGGTGCCCTCGACCGGCTCGCCGGGGGTGGTGAACTCGACGTTCACCCCGGACGGGAAGACGGACGGGTCGATGTCGGGCGCCCGGGTGAGGTCCAGGACGTTCAGGTCCAGGCTGGCCGGCAGCGCGCAGACCAGGTGCGGGTTGCCCACGTCCACCGCCGCGCCGGTCAGGGTGAGCCCGCCCACCGTGGCGGTGGCCGTGTCGTACAGCCGGGGGCGGCGCATCTCGACGGCGACCTCGGCGCCCTCGACCCGGGCCCGGACCAGGCCGGCCCGGGTGGCCACGGGCAGCGCCGCGCCGGACGGGGTGGCCAGCCCGGTCTCCAGCAGGTAGCGCACGAAGACCCGGGCGCCGTTGCCGCACATCTCGGCGAACGAGCCGTCGGAGTTCCAGTAGTCCATGAACCACTCGGCCTCGCCGGCCAGCGCCACGCCCTCCGGGTGCTTGGCGGCGCGTACCACGCGCAGCACGCCGTCGCCGCCGATGCCGCGCCGCCGGTCGCAGAGCGCGGCGACCAGGCCGGGCGTCAGGTCGAGCGCCCCGTCCGGGTCGGGCAGGATGACGAAGTCGTTGCCGGTGCCGTGGCCCTTGGTGAACTCCACGCCTCCATCATTCCCGATGCTCGGCGACCACCCGCAGCGCAGTGTCGAGAAACGCGGGCGAGGCCGAGTCCAGCCAGTGGATTCGCGGGTCGCGGCGGAACCAGGAGCGCTGCCGGCGGACGAACCGCCGGGTGGCCCGGATGGTCTCCTCGTACGCCTGCGTCTCGGTCAGCTCCCCGGCCAGGTAGCGCAGCACCTGCTGGTAGCCGAGCGCCCGGCTGGCCGTACGCCCCTCGGGCAGGCCCTGGCCGACCAGCGCCCGCGTCTCGTCGACGAGGCCGTCGGCCCACATCCGGTCCACCCGCAGCGCGATCCGCTCGTCGAGCAGCGCGGTGTCCAGGTCGACGCCGAGCTGCACCGACGGGTAGTGCGGCGTCGGCGCGGGCAGCGACGCGGTGAACGGCGCGCCGGTCAGCTCGACGACCTCCAGGGCCCGGACGATGCGCCGGCCGTTGCTGGGCAGGATGCCCGCCGCGGCCACCGGGTCGGCCTCGGCCAGCCGGGCGTGCAGCGGGGCCGGGCCGACCGCGGCCAGCTCCGCCTCCAGCCGCTCCCGCACCGCCGGGTCGGTGCCGGGGAACTCGAACTGTTCCAGCACGGCCCGTACGTAGAGCCCGGAGCCGCCGACCAGCAGCGGCACCTTTCCCCGGGCCAGGATGTCGTCGACCGCCGCGCGGGCCAGTTTCTGGTATTCGGCGACGCTGGCCGGCTCGGTCACCGGCCAGATGTCGAGCAGGTGGTGCGGCACGCCCTCCCGCTCGGCCGGGGTCAGCTTGGCGGTGCCGATGTCCATGCCCCGGTAGAGCTGCATCGAGTCGGCGTTGACCACCTCGCCGTCGAGGGCGTGCGCCAGGGCGATGCTCAGCGCGGACTTGCCCGCCGCGGTCGGCCCGACCACGGCGACGACGGTTCCGCTCACACCTTCTCCCAGTTCGCCACGAAGTAGGCAACGCCGTAGGGGGCCTGGTGGTAGCTGACGTCGCCACGCCAGTCGCCGCCCGCCGCCCGGACCGCGCCGGCCAGCACCTGCCAGGGCGCCCGCCCGGCGGCCTTCAGCTCCGCCGACAGCACCGGGTCCAGGCCGAGCAGGGCCTCGACGTCCGCGCCGGCCAGGGCCGCGGCGACCCCCTCGTCGTACGCGGGCGCGCGCGGGTCGTCGTAGCCGGGCGCCTTGACGCCCCGGCAGGCCGACCCGTCCCCGAGCACCAGCAGCGCGGTCCGCTCGTCCGCCCCCGCCACCAGCTCGGCGCCGAGGGCGGCGCACTCGGCCGGGGACGCGTCGGCGGCGACCGCCCGGGCCAGCCGGGGCAGCTCGGTGCCGGACCGGTTCACCAGCCAGGCGCCGATGGTCAGGCTCAGCGGCAGGCGGTCACTCCCGGCGCAGTTGACCTTCCAGAGCCGCACCTGCCGGTCCAGCCCGAAGGGACGCAGCGAGCCGTGGTCGGCGCTGCCGAACCGTTCCGTCTCCGGCCCGGCGCCGAGCAGCAGGATCACCTCGGGGTCGGCGGCGAGCAGCCGGGCCACGGCCGCGTCGGCGGCGGCGCGGAGGTCGTCCAGCTCGGGCGCGGCGGCGCCGGCCAGCTCGGGCACGATCAGGGGCGGGTGGGGGCAGACGGCGGCGGCGACCAGGGGCACCGGTCCAACCTATCCGTATCCCCCGGTGCGTCCCCGCGCCGATCCGGTCATCGAGGCGCTACGACACCGTATGGTCACGGTCGACGACAGGCGCTCGACACGGACCGGGTCGGACCTGTGACAATGCCGGGAGAACTTTGCTGCGCCGTGGCGGCGATCGCGGGAGGTGTCCCGTCGACGCCGGGAGAACGAGGATGGGCACATGAGCGACTGGACTGCCTTCGGACGGGTCGACGAGGACGGCACCGTCTACGTCAAGACCGCCGAGGGCGAGCGGGTGGTCGGATCCTGGCAGGCGGGGGCACCGGAGGAAGGGCTCGCCCACTTCGCCCGGCGCTTCGCCGACCTGGTGACGGAGGTGGACCTGACCGAGGCCCGGCTCAACTCGGGCGCGGCGGACGCCGGCCACTCGCTGACCACGATCCGGCGGATCCGCGCCTCGCTGGCCGAGGCACACGTCGTCGGCGACATCGACGCCCTGGCCGCGCGCCTGGACAAGCTGGCCACGGTGGCCGAGGAGAAGGCCGGCGAGGCCAAGGCCGCCCGGGACGCCGCCCGCGGCGAGGCCCTCGCGCGCAAGACCGCCCTGGTCGAGGAGGCGGAGAAGCTGGCCGCCGAGTCGACCGGCTGGAAGACCGCCGGCGACCGGCTCAAGGAGATCCTCGACGAGTGGAAGACCATCCGCGGGGTCGACAAGAAGGCCGACGGTGAGCTGTGGAAGCGGTTCGCGGCCGCGCGCGACGGCTTCACCCGCCGCCGGGGCGCCCACTTCGCCTCGCTGGACCAGCAGCGCAAGCAGGCGCAGGGGATCAAGGAGGAGCTGGTCGCCGAGGCCGAGAAGCTCAAGGAGTCGACCGACTGGGGCACCACCGCCAACCAGCTCAAGGACCTGATGGCCCAGTGGAAGGCCGCGCCGCGCGCCTCCAAGGAGGCCGAGCAGAAGCTCTGGGAACGGTTCCGGGCGGCGCAGGACGAGTTCTTCACCCGGCGTAGCGAGGTCTTCTCGGCGCGGGACAACGAGCAGCGCGCCAACCTGGAGCGCAAGCAGGCCCTGCTCGCCGAGGCCGAGGCGCTCGACGTCGACGCCGACCCGAAGGGCGCCCAGGCGAAGCTGCGCGAGATCCAGGCGCAGTGGCACGAGGCCGGCCGGGTCCCCCGCGAGGCCGCCGCCGGGCTGGAGCGCCGGCTGCGCGCCGTGGACGACAAGGTCCGCGAGGTCATGGACTCGGCGTGGCGGCGCACCTCCAAGGAGGACAACCCGCTGCTGGCCCAGATGCGGGCCCAGGTCGCCGAGGCCGAGGACCGGCTGGCCCGGGCGCAGGCGGCCGGCGACACCCGCCGGATCAAGGAGGCCGAGCAGGCGCTCGCCTCGAAGCGGCAGTTCCTCCAGCTGGCCGAGCAGGCCGGCTGAGCCGAGCTTCACCGGGAGCCCCCGGTCCCGCCTCGGGACCGGGGGCTCTCCCGTGTCCGGCGCCGGCCGGGAACGGGAAAGCGTCTTCCCGGCCCGGTCCCCCGGTCGCGTGTTGACGCATCGAGGCGGGCTGATCAAAATGGGCGGCAGAGCCAGGTTCCGCACCGGCGCGAGGGCACGACGGCACGACCCGCCGTCGGGATTCGCCGGTGCCTCCCTCCGCGAGTGGCCGTCCACGTGACACGGCCCGGCGCGCGCTGTCCGCGTACTCGATGACGAGCGGGCCGTCTCCCTTGGTCTTTCCGCCCGCGGCGCTCGCGCGGCGCGGGCATCCGAAGTGGAGCTCGCCAATGCACCGACCCACCGCCCTCGGCGGCGCCCTCGCGGCGCTCGCCACCGCCGCCGCCGGCGTCCTCGTCGCCGCCGCCGTCAGCACCACACCGGCCGCCGCCGCCACCGGCGGCACCGGCACCGGCTACCTGCACACCAGTGGCAACAAGATCGTCGACAGCACGGGGGCCACGGTCCGGCTCACCGGCATCAACTGGTTCGGCATGGAGACCGACAACAAGACCTTCCACGGCCTGTGGTCGAGCAACCCGTGGCGCGGCCAGCTCGACACCATGGCCCGGCTCGGCTACAACACGCTGCGCATCCCCTACTCGAACGACGCGCTGAAGCCGGGCGCGACGGCCACCGGCATCAACGACTTCGTCAACCCGGACCTGGTCGGCCTCTCCCCGCTGCAGATCCTCGACAAGGTCATCGACTACGCGGGCAGCAAGGGGATGCGGGTCATCCTGGACCGGCACCGGCCCACCTCGGCCGGGCAGTCGCCGCTCTGGTACACCTCGACGGTCTCCGAGGCGACCTGGATCGCCGACTGGAAGATGCTCGCCCAGCGGTACGCGAACAACCCCACGGTGATCGGCGCGGACCTGCACAACGAGCCGCACGCCGAGGGCACCAACCCGGCGGCCACCGGCGCCTGCTGGGGCTGCGGTGACACCGCGCGGGACTGGCGGCTGGCCGCCGAGCGGGCCGGCAACGCGATCCTCGGGGTGCAGCCGAACTGGTTGATCTTCGTGGAGGGGGTGAGCTGCCCGAGCGGCGGCCTGTCGAACGTCTGGGACAACGACCCGAGCAACGACGAGGACTGCGGCTGGTGGGGCGGCAACCTGTCGAAGGCCGGGCAGTTCCCGGTCCGGCTCAACGTGGCCAACCGGCTGGTCTACTCCCCGCACGAGTACGCCACCTCGGTCTACCACCAGGCGTGGTTCGACGACCCGACCTACCCGGCGAACATGCCGGCGATCTGGGACAGGTACTGGGGCTACCTCTACAAGCAGAACCTCGCGCCGATCATGATGGGCGAGTTCGGCACCACGCTCCAGGACCCGAAGGACAAGGTGTGGTTGCAGAATCTCATGGCGTACACCGGGACCGGCGTGACCGGGATGTCCTTCACCTACTGGTCGTGGAACCCGAACTCGGGTGACACCGGCGGCATCGCCAACGACGACTGGACCACCATCAACCAGGCCAAGCAGGACATCCTCCAGCCCTACCTGATCCCGCCGACCGGTGGTGGCGGCAACCCCACCCCGACCCCGACCGGGTCCGGCTCGCCGTCCCCGTCACCCACCACGCCCGCGCCGACCGGCGGCTGCACGGCCACGTACAAGCAGGTCAACGCGTGGCAGGGCGGTTTCCAGGGGGAGCTGACCGTGAAGAACACCGGCACGGCCGCGCTCAACCCGTGGTCGGCCACCTGGACCTGGCCGTCCGGGGTGACCCTGGCCAGCGGCTGGAACGCCACCGTCACCCAGTCCGGCACCACCGTCACGGCGGCCGCACCGACCTGGGCGGCGTCGCTGGCGCCGGGCGCGTCCGTGACCATCGGTTTCACCGCCAACGGCACGGCCGCCGCGCCGGGCTCCGTGAAGCTCAACGGCACCGCCTGCTGAGACGCGACGGCCGGGGCCGCCACGGGGCGGTCCCGGCCGTCGGCGGTCGTTCAGTGGGCGGCGCAGCCGCCGGTGGGGGCGGGCACCGCGGCCGGCGCGCCGATCGTCGGCAGCCCGAGCAGCACCCCGGGGGTACGCGGGGAGCGCCCCGCCTCGGCCGCGTCGCCGGCCCGGGTGCGCCGGTGCGACAGCGGCTCACCGTCGGCGTTCAGGTGGTGCGGGGCGGCGTAGGTGACCGTGGTGTGCACGATGTCGCCCGGCCGGATCTGCCCGGCCAGCGACCCGGCGTCGAAGTGCACGAGCCGGCCGTCCCGGGCCCGGCCGGACAGCCGGCCGGTGCGCTCGTCCTTGCGCCCTTCGCCGACCGCGACCAGCACCTCGACGGTCTCCCCGACCAGCTTCCGGTTCTCCGCCCAGGTGATCTCCTCGACCGTGGCGATCAGCCGCTCGTACCGCTCCTGCACTACCTGCTTGGGCAGCTGGCCGTCCATGGTCGCGGCCGGGGTGCCGGGGCGCTTCGAGTACTGGAAGGTGAACGCGGACGAGAAGCGGGCCTCCCGGACCACGTCGAGGGTCTTCTCGAAGTCGGCGTCGGTCTCGCCGGGGAAGCCCACGATGATGTCGGTGGTGATCGCCGCGTCGGGCATCGCCGCGCGGACCTTCTCGATGATCCCCAGGTACTTCTCCGACCGGTACGAGCGGCGCATGGCGCGCAGCACGTCGTCGGAGCCGGACTGGAGCGGCATGTGCAGCGAGTGGCAGACGTTCGGCGTCTCGGCCATCGCGGCGATCACGTCGTCGGTGAAGTCCTTCGGGTGCGGGCTGGTGAACCGGACCCGCTCCAGCCCGTCGATGTCACCGCAGGCCCGCAGCAGCTTGCCGAAGGCGTACCGGTCGCCGAACTCGACGCCGTAGGAGTTGACGTTCTGCCCGAGCAGCGTCACCTCCAGCACGCCCTCGTCGACCAGGGCGCGCACCTCGGAGAGGATGTCGCCGGGCCGGCGGTCCTTCTCCTTGCCGCGCAGGGAGGGCACGATGCAGAACGTGCAGGTGTTGTTGCAGCCCACCGAGATCGACACCCAGCCGGCGTACGTCGACTCGCGCCGGGTCGGCAGCGTGGACGGGAACACGTCGAGGGATTCGAGGATCTCCACCTCGGCGGCGGTGTTGTGCCGGGCCCGCTCCAGCAGCACCGGCAGCGAGCCGATGTTGTGGGTGCCGAAGACCACGTCCACCCAGGGGGCCTTGCGGACGATCTCGCCGCGGTCCTTCTGGGCCAGGCAGCCGCCGACCGCGATCTGCATCCCCGGGTGCTTGTCCTTCACGGGGCGCAGATGACCCAGGTTGCCGTAGAGCCGGTTGTCGGCGTTCTCCCGGACGGCGCAGGTGTTGAACACCACCACGTCGGGCTGCTCGTCGGCCTCGGCGGCGCGCACGTAGCCGGCCTGTTCGAGCAGGCCGGAGATGCGCTCGGAGTCGTGCACGTTCATCTGGCAGCCGTACGTGCGCACCTGGTAGGTGCGCGGGCTGCCCGCGGCTGCGGTAGTCATGACCCGGACAGCGTATCCGGGCGGAGCTGGTCGGACCGAACGAGGAGGAGCCGTGTGCCGGAGCATCAAGACCCTGCGTGAGCCGTACGTCCCGGTGGTGACCGAGGAGGACGTCCGGGCAGCCGCGCTCCAGTACGTCCGGAAGATCTCCGGGTTCCGCGCCCCCGCGCCGCACAACGCCGCCGCGTTCGACTCGGCGGTCGACGCCGTGGCGGCGGCCACCGCCACGCTCCTGGACCAGCTCGTGGTCCGGGGCCAGCAGCCGGCGGCCCGAGGCTGAACCTGCCGGGGCGGCCCCTCGCCGCCGGTCACGCGGCTGGGTGCTCGGCCCGCTGTGCCGGGGCCGGCCCCTCGCCGCCGGTCACGCGGCTGGGTGCTCGGCCCGCTGTGCCGGGGCCGGCCCCTCGCCGCCGGTCAGGCGGCGGCGAGGGCCGGGGCGACTGAGTCGGGGGCCCACCGGGAGCGGTGGCACTGCGACCAGCCCCGGCAGCGGGGATCCGCCACGGTGCAGAGCCGCTGGTCGCTGAGGACCTCGCCGTCGTCGGTCTCGACCACGTCGAAGTGCACCGGGCGGATCGTGCCGTCCGGGCTGACCAGCAGGTGCCGCCCGGCGTCGAGGGTGTCGTCGCGCATCAGGCAGTTGCGGTCCAGCAGCCGGGCCAGCGCCGCGATGCTGGGCAGCTCCGGCAGGCGCTCGGGCACGCCGTAACAGTCGACCACGGTCCCGTACACCCCGGGCGCCTCCCACACGTCGCAGACCACCGCGTACGCGGGAAGCCGGGCCGGGTCGGCCACCGCGAGGGGCATCACCACCCGACCGAGCGCCTCGGCCAGCGCCGGGTAGACCTCCACGGGCGCCGCGCCGTCGATTCTCCAGTTCCACAGCTCGGTCATGCCGCCTCCTCGCTGCGCTCGTCCCACCGGCCTCCGGATCGGGCCTTACTGACGATGGTGGGGTGCATATGACCTCAGCCGGGCGCAAGTTACCGGTCTGTGACCATTCCGGGCAAAATTTCCCCGGGCGACGTTGCCCAGAGTAGCGGGAAGATGACAGTTTATCGGGTATGGTGCCGCGTTCGCGGCAGGAATCACCGGGAGTGGCGCCGCCTTCGCGGCTTTCAGCGGACCCGGATCAGGTGCTCGCTCGCCGGCAGCAGCTCACCGATCACCGTGCCGCCCGGGACCTCGCCCGCGACCAGCAGCCCGCCCGAGGTCTGCGCGTCGGCCAGCAGCAGCCGCTCCCCCTCGTCGACCCCGCCGAAGTCGGTCCACGGGGTCACCCAGTCGAGGTTGCGCCGGGTGCCGCCGCTGACGTACCCGTCGCGCAGCGCCTGCCGGGCGCCGGGCAGGTAGGGCACCGCGGCCGCGTCGATGGCCACGGTGAGCCGGCTGGCCCGGGCCACCTTCGAGGCGTGCCCGAGCAGCCCGAAGCCGGTCACGTCGGTGCCGCAGCGGATCCCGGCCGCGACCGCCGCCCGGGCCGCGTCCCGGTTGAGCCGGGCCATCGAGGCGACCGCCTCGGGGAACCGCTCCCCGGTCCGCTTGTGCCGGGTGTTCAGCACGCCGACGCCGAGCGGCTTGGTCAGCGACAGCGGCAGGCCGGCCCGGCCGGCGTCCAGGGTGATCAGCTCCTCGGGCCGGACCACCCCGGTGACCGCCAGGCCGTACTTCGGGCCGTCGTCGTCGACGCTGTGCCCGCCGGCCAGGTGGCAGCCGGCCTCCCGGGCGACGTCCTGACCACCGCGCAGGACCTCCCGGGCCAACTCCAGGGGCAGCACCTCGCGGGGCCAGCAGAGCAGGTTGAGCGCGACGAGCGGGGTGCCGCCCATGGCGTACACGTCGGAGAGCGCGTTGGCGGCGGCGATCCGCCCCCAGTCGTACGCGTCGTCGACGACCGGGGTGAAGAAGTCCGCGGTGCTGACCAGGCCGGTGCGCTCGTCCAGCCGGACCACCGCGGCGTCGTCGCCGTGCTCCAGACCGACCAGCAGGTCGGCGGCGCCGGTGGCCGGACCGAGGCCGGCGACCATCGTCTCCAGCTCGCCCGGCGGGATCTTGCAGGCGCAGCCGCCGCCGCGGGCGTAATCGGTCAACCGCAGCGGCACTGTCATCCCCACATGATCTCCGCGAACCGTCGTGGCCGCCACTCGGAGGCCCCGTTTGGTGACGGAATTCGGACTCACGGGTACGGCCGTGACCGGTGTTACCGCTCCGTGACCATTCGAGTTGCGTTCCGCCACATCACCCCGCCTACAGTGGCCCAACCGGGGGTCTCGCGACCCCACTTTCCGTACGGACGACAGGGACGGTGGACGACGTGACGACGGGCGAACCGCTGATCGTGCTGGACGGGGTGAACAAGTGGTTCGGCCCCCTGCACGTGCTGGACGACGTGTCGCTCTCCGTCGGCAGGGGCGAGGTGGTCGTGGTCATCGGCCCGTCCGGCTCCGGCAAGTCGACGCTCTGCCGGACGATCAACCGGCTGGAGCCGATCAACTCGGGCACCATCACCTTCGACGGCACCCCGCTGCCGGCCGAGGGGAAGGCGCTGGCCAAGCTGCGCAGCGAGGTCGGCATGGTGTTCCAGTCGTTCAACCTCTTCGCGCACAAGACGATCCTGGAGAACGTCACCCTCGGCCCCGTGAAGGTGCGCGGGGAGAAGCCGGCCGCCGCCCGTGAGCGCGGCCTGGCCCTGCTGGACCGGGTCGGCATCGCCAACCAGGCGGAGAAGTACCCGGCACAGCTCTCCGGCGGCCAGCAGCAGCGGGCCGCGATCGCCCGCGCGCTGGCCATGCAGCCCAAGGCGATGCTCTTCGACGAGCCCACCAGCGCGCTCGACCCGGAGATGGTCGGCGAGGTGCTGGAGGTGATGACCTCCCTGGCCCGCGACGGCATGACCATGGTCGTGGTCACCCACGAGATGGGCTTCGCCCGGCACGCGGCCAACCGAGTGATCTTCATGGCCGACGGCAAGCTCGTCGAGGACGCGCCGCCGGCGGAGTTCTTCGCCAACCCCCGCAGCGAGCGGGCCAAGGACTTCCTCTCCAAGATCCTCACCCACTGAGCGTCCGTAGTGGAGTGCGCCGTCCCCCGGCGGCTCCGTCGAAGAAGGAGATGAGTATGCGTATGAAGCGCGTGGCGGCGGTCGCCGCGGCGGCGACCTTGGCGCTCGGCATGAGCGCCTGCGGCGGCGACGGGGACGGCGGCTCCGGCAGCAGCGGGGCCAAGGGCATCATCGGCAAGGCGCAGAGCCAGAAGAAGCTGGTCATCGGCGTGAAGGCCGACCAGCCGGGCCTCGGCCTCCAGACCGGCAGCCAGTACGAGGGCTTCGACGTCGAGATCGGCAAGATCGTGGCCAAGGGCCTCGGTGTGGACGCCGGCAACATCGAGTGGAAGACCACCGTCTCGGCCAACCGCGAGCCCTTCATCCAGCAGGGCACCGTCGACCTGGTGGTGGCCACCTACACCATCAACGACGAGCGCAAGAAGAAGGTCAACTTCGCCGGGCCGTACTTCATCGCCGGCCAGGACCTCCTGGTCAAGGCGGACTCCACGCTCGCCGGCCCGGAGGCGCTGGACGGCAAGACGGTCTGCTCGGTGACCGGCTCGACCCCGGCCAAGCGGATCCAGACCGAGCACCCGAAGGCCAAGCTCCAGCAGTTCGACTCGTACTCGAAGTGCCTGCCGCTGCTGGAGAGCGGCAAGGTCGACGCGGTGACCACCGACGACATCATCCTGGCCGGCTACGCCGCCCAGTCCCAGTACGCCGGCAAGTTCAAGGTGGTCGGCAAGCCCTTCTCCACCGAGCCCTACGGCATCGGCCTGAAGAAGGACGACAAGGACGGCTGCGAGAAGGTCAACGAGATCCTCAAGGCCGCTGCCTCGGACGGCTCCTACAAGGCCGCCTGGGACGCCACCCTGGGCAAGAGCGGCAAGGCCGCGCCCGAGCTGGACACCACCAAGCTGACCAACTGCGGCAGCGTCTGACCGGTTCCGGGGCCGGCATCCCTAGGGGTGCCGGCCCCGGCCTGTCACGACGCCGACGACGTGCCCCGGGAGTCGACGCATGCACGTATTCGCTGATCCGACCAACCTCGACGCGTACCTGTCGGGCTTTCTCTGGATCCTCAAGCTGACCGGCGCGTCGGCGGTCCTCGCGCTGGTGCTCGGCGTGCTCCTCGCCGCGTTCCGGGTCTCCCCGGTGCCGGTACTGCGGGGCTTCGGCGCGGCCTGGGTCAACATCTTCCGCAACACGCCGCTGACGCTGATCATCTTCTTCTGCTACTTCGGCCTCTACACGACGCTCGGGCTGACCCTCTCCGACGACCTGGACCTGAACAACTACTGGCTCGGCGTCGTCGGCCTGTCGGTCTACACCGCCGCGTTCGTCTGCGAGGCGGTCCGCTCCGGCGTCAACACCGTCCCGGCGGGTCAGGCGGAGGCGGCCCGCGCGATCGGGCTGACCTTCTTCCAGACCCTGCGGATCGTGATCCTGCCGCAGGCCGGGCGGGCCGTGGTGGCCCCGCTGGGCAGCGTGCTCATCGCGCTGTGCAAGAACGCCACGATCGTCGGCACCATCGGCCTGATCGAGGCGTCCAGCGTGATGAAGGACCTGATCAACAGCAACGGCGACGCGGTGATCGCGATCTTCGCCGTCTTCGCCGGCACCTTCGCCGCGCTCCTCATCCCGACCGGCTACTTCTTCGGCTGGCTGGCCAACCGACTGGCGGTGAAGCGCTGATGAGCACCAGCACCGTTCTCTACGACCACCCGGGGCCGCGGGCGCGCGTCCGCAACGCGGTGCTCAGCGTCGTCTTCGGCGTCGGCCTGGCCGCCCTGCTCTGGTGGGTCTACGCCAAGTTCGACCAGGCCGGGCAGTGGGAGGGCAGCCTCTGGCAGCCCTTCACCGAGGCGCCGACCTGGACCCAGTTCATCCTGCCCGGCCTGCGGCAGACCCTGCTCGCCGCCGCCACCGGCATGGTGCTGTCGCTGGCCTTCGGCATCCTGTTCGCGGTCGGCCGGCTCTCCGACCACTGGTGGGTCCGGGTCCCGGCCGGCGCGGTCGTGGAGTTCTTCCGCGCCGTGCCGCTGCTCCTCATGATCTTCTTCATCTTCTACGGCGTGCCGTTCCTCATCCAGGGGCCGGTCCCGGCGTTCTGGGCGGTGGTCGTCGGTCTGACCCTCTACAACGGGTCGGTGCTGGCCGAGGCGTTCCGCGCCGGCATCCGCTCGCTTCCGGGCGGGCAGTCCGAGGCCGCGTACGCCGTGGGCATGCGGAAGAGCCAGGTGATGCGGCTGATCCTCGTGCCGCAGGCCGCCCGGGCCATGCTGCCGGTGATCGTCAGCCAGCTCGTCGTGCTGCTCAAGGACACCGCGCTCGGCTACATCGTGGCCTTCCCCGAGCTGCTCCAGCGGGGCGTCAACGACCTCTCGGCCAACCGGGGCAACGTGGTCGCCGCCGCGATCGTGGTGGCCGCCATCTACATCGTGATCAACTCGCTGCTGACCACGCTGGCGAACTGGCTGGACCGGCGTACCCGGCGGCGGGGCTTCCGGATCCCGAAGCAGGCCGCGGCGCCGGACTCGACCCCGGCCGGCGGCGCCACGGTGGCCGAGCCGCAGGGCTGACACCGACCCGTCGCGAAGGGCCGGCCCGGATCACCGGGCCGGCCCTTCGTCGCTCTCGCCGTCGTGGTCAGCGGGCGATCTCGGTGACCCGGGACTCGCGCACCACGGTCACCCGGATCTGACCGGGGTAGGTCAGCTCCTCCTCGATCTGCTTGGCCACGTCCCAGGCCAGGACCGCGGCGCCGATGTCGTCCACGTCCTCCGGCTTGACCATCACCCGGATCTCCCGGCCCGCCTGCATGGCGAAGACCTTCTCCACACCGAGCTTGCCGGCCGCGATCTCCTCGATCCGCTCCAGCCGCTTGACGTACGCCTCCAGGCTCTCCCGCCGCGCCCCCGGCCGCCCGCCCGAGCAGGCGTCCGATGCCTGGGTGAGCACGGCCTCGATGGTCTGCGGCGGCACCTCGTTGTGGTGCGCCTCGATGGCGTGCACCACGTCCTCGCTCTCCCCGTACTTGCGGGCCAGGTCGGCGCCGATGATGGCGTGGCTGCCCTCCACCTCGTGGGTGAGCGCCTTGCCGATGTCGTGGAGGAAGGCGCAGCGCTTGATGGTGGGCACGTCCAGCCGCAGCTCGGCGGCCATGATCCCGGCGATGTGCGCCGTCTCCACCAGGTGCTTGAGCACGTTCTGCCCGTACGACGTCCGGTAGCGCAGCCGCCCCAGCAGGGTGACCAGCTCCGGGTGGATCTCGGTGATGCCGACCTCGACCAGGGCGTCCTCGGCGGCGCGGTGGCAGAGCTCCTCGACCTCGTGCCGGGCCAGGTCGTAGACCTCCTCGATCCGGTGCGGGTGGATCCGGCCGTCCAGCACCAGCTTCTCCAGGGTGAGCCGGCCGACCTCCCGGCGTACCGGGTCGAAGCAGGAGAGCAGGACCGCCTCGGGGGTGTCGTCGATGATCAGGTTGACCCCGGTGACCGACTCGAAGGCGCGGATGTTGCGCCCCTCCCGGCCGATGATCCGCCCCTTCATCTCGTCCCCGGGCAGGTGCAGGACGCTGACCACGCTCTCCGCGGTCTGCTCGCTGGCCACCCGCTGGATGGCGTCGACCACGATGTGCCGGGCGCGCTGCTCGGCGGTGTTCCGCGCGTCGGCCTCGATCTCCCGGACCAGCAGCGCGGCCTCCCGCTTGGCCTGCCCCTCGATCGACTCGACCAGCTCGGCCCGGGCCGTGTCGGCGGTCAGCCCGGCCACCCGCTCCAGCTCGCGGCGGCGCTGCTCCTCCGCCTCGGCGAGCGCCTGCTCCCGCTCCACCAGTGCGGCCTCCCGGGCGGCGAGCGCGGCGCTGGCGGCGGTGAGCTGCCGCTCCCGCTCGGCGAGCCGCTCCACCTCCTCGGTGTGCAACCGCTCCCGCTCGTCCATCCGGGCGGCCCGCCGCTCGACCTCGGCGGCCTGCTCCCGGGTGGTCGCGGCGAGCACCGCCACCTCCCGCTCGCCGCTGCGCCGGGCCGCGGCGCGAAGCTGCTCGGCGTCCGTCTCGGCCTGCTTGTGCGCCCGCTCCAGCACCGTGTCGGCCTCGGCCCGGGCGTCGTCGAGCACCCGGCGGGCCTCGGCCCGGGCCGCCTTCGCCTCGGCCTTGGCGGCGGCCGCCTCGGCGCGGGCCGCGGCGGCGGCCGACTTCGCCACGTCGATGGTGCTGTTCGCCTCGTCGGCGGCGGTGCGCAGGGCCGCCAGGGACTGCTCCTGGCGGTCCTTCTCGGCGATGAAGGCCGGATCCTCCGGGGCCGGCGCGAGGCTGAGCCGCCGCAGGGTACGCACGCCGAACAGGACGGCGCCGACCACCACGACGACGAGCAGCAGCACGACCGCGAGGATGACGACGTCGAAGCCGCTCATGCGGCTGCTCCGAGCCGGTGCGCGCCTTCTGCGACCCGGTCCGGGCAGCCGCCCGGCGAGGAGCGGCCGGCAGCGCCTGGAAGACCGCCGGTGAACCTGTGCCGCCCCGTCATGGCCGCCTCCCCTGAACGTCGTCGCCGCAGGCGGCGTGCGGATGGGCACGCACCTGCGACTCTGGACGCCCGACCGGAGCGGCTGGCTGTGGGTAGCTTTCCGTCGGCGGTGCCCACGCGAGGGCATCGCCGGCGGCCGGTTGCAGTTGTCGGGTCGGCTCCGGACCGGCCGTCCGGAGCTTGCCGTCAAGGGCCGGTGAAGCTGGCCAAAGTGATGCTGTTCTGTTACGCGATCTATGTTGTGCGCTTAGCCTGCGCTGGTCGGGCAATGTGAGCCTGTATGGCGAGGCTAGGTCTCCGGGGGCCGTTCGGTCAAGAACTCATGATCAAACCACCCGGACGGAGCGAAGTTGCGGCGTCACGCAGAGCTGTCCAGATGCCGGACACGGCCGGACAAATTTCCCCCGTCCCGGCCGCCTCGGTCACGTTCCCGACCTGCTCAGAGCCGCAACGCGACCGTCACCGGCCGCCGCTCGGGTTGACCTGTCGCCCCGGTCGGCGGGCCGGCAACTTTCCGCAAGGGTGACTCGCATGTCACCCCTTGCCGCCCATCCGGCGCCCGATCCGGTCCGCGGACGCTGACGCGTGAACGACCCACCGCCCCTCCGGTCGGGTGCGCGGATCCTGGCGAGTTTCCGTTCCAGGCGAACGGCACCTCTCCAAGATCGCGGCGCACCAGGAGAGCGCGAGGGAGCGGGCGCGGGGACGCAATTGACGGGGGGGCAGCGGGCGCGACGTTGGCGCTCAGCGGGCGCCGAGGGCGTGGGCCGTCATCACCAGCGCCGGGTTGTCCGGGGCGACGGTGCCGTCCGGCAGGACCAGGGTGTCCTCCAGGCCGATCCGGGTGTCCAGGCCACGGCGGACCGCCTCGGCGAGCACCGGCCAGGTCGCCGGGCCCTCGCCGTGCAGCAGCACCGGCGGGCGGTCGCCGGGCAGGGCGGCGAGGATGGCGGCGGCGTCGGCAAGGGCCACGTCGACCGGTTCGGCCAGGCACTCGACGAGAACCCGCCCGGTCGGCACCGGCCAGCGGCGCCAGGCGTCGACCGCGGCCACCGTCCAGAGGCCGGCCTCGACCATGACGCCCCGCTCGTGCAGGGCGGCCGCGACGGCCGCCGCACCGGGCTCGTGGGCGTTGACCGAGGCGAAGTCGGGCAGCACCGTCCAGGCGCGTACGGCGGCGACCCGGTCGGCGGGCTCGGCGGCGATCCAGGCGCCGGTGCTCACCCCGACCGGCAGGCCGGGCCGGGCGGACCGGATCGCGGTGACCGCCGCGGCGATCACGGCCGGGTCAAGGGACTCGGCACCACCGGCGTCACGCGGGTGCACGTGCACCGCCGCCACCCCGGCCGCCGCGCACCGGACCGCCTCGGCCGCCAACTCGTCCGGCGTCACCGGCACGGCGGGATGCTCCTCCCGCCGCCGTCCCCCGTTCAGACACGCCTTCAACACGGCCGCCCACCTCCCCAGGAGTCGATCATGATGTTGTCGGCCCCGACCCGGCCCGCGCGCCGGCCCGCGCCAGGCCGCGGAAGGCCGCACCAGGCCGCGGAAGGCCGAGCCAGGCCGTGGCAGGCCGAGCCAGGCCGGGGCCGGGTCAGTCGAGGGGGCGGGAGGTGGGGTCGAGGTCGTTCTCGGCGTCGGCGAGGGCGTCGGCGTCGATGTGTTCGGCGAACTCGGCCGCCTCGGCGCTCTGCGCGGCCAGCGCGTCCTTCACGGCCCGGATGGCCACGCCGGCCGGGTAGCCCTTGCGGGCCAGCATGCCGACCAGGCGACGGAACACGGCGTCGGGCTCGCCCCGGGCCGAGCGCAGCTTCCGCTCCACCAGCACCCGGGCGGTCTCCGCCTCGGTCTCCTCGTCGATTTCGTCGAGCGCCTCGCCGGCCACCTCGCCGTCGACGCCGCGCTGGCGCAGCTCGTTGGCGAGCGCCCGGCGGGCCAGCCCGCGGCCGGTGTGCCGGCTGCTCACCCAGGCACGGGCGAAGGCGGCGTCGTCCACGATGCCGACCTCGTCGTAGCGGTCGAGGACCTGGTCGGCGACCTCCTCGGAGATGCCCCGCTTCGCCAGGGCGCCGGCCAGCTCGGCGCGGGTACGCGGCCGGACCGCGAGCTGCCGGAGGCAGATCTCCCGGGCCAGCTCGGCCTCGTCGCGCGGCGGCGCGGGCGTCGCCTCGGCGTCGGGCTCCTCGGCCCGGCCCCGGCGGCCGCGGCGCGGCCGGGGTGGGGTGGTGGCGTCACCCGTGCGGGGCGGGCTGGCGTCCCAGCCCCGCCCCGTACGGGCGCGTCGTCCTGCCACGGGTCAGCCGGGGATCAGAAGTCGACCGGCGGCAGCTCCGGGCCGCCGGCGGCGTCGCCCGCGCCGGTGCCGACGCCGAGCTTCTCCAGGATCTTCTTCTCGATCTCGGCCGCCACGTCCGGGTTCTCCCGGAGGAACTCGCGGGCCTTCTCCTTGCCCTGGCCGAGCTGGTCGCCGTCGTAGGTGTACCAGGCGCCGGACTTGCGGATGATCGCCTGCTCCACGCCGACGTCGATCAGCGAGCCCTCGCGGGAGATGCCCTTGCCGTACATGATGTCGAACTCGGCCTGCTTGAACGGCGCGGCCACCTTGTTCTTCACGACCTTGACCCGGGTGCGGTTACCGACCACGTCGGTGCCGTCCTTGAGGCTCTCGATGCGGCGCACGTCGAGCCGGACCGAGGCGTAGAACTTCAGCGCCCGACCACCGGTGGTGGTCTCCGGGCTGCCGAACATCACGCCGATCTTCTCGCGGAGCTGGTTGATGAAGATCGCCGTGGTGCCCGTGTTGTTGAGCACGCCGGTGATCTTCCGGAGCGCCTGGCTCATCAGCCGGGCCTGGAGACCCACGTGGCTGTCGCCCATCTCGCCCTCGATCTCGGCGCGCGGCACCAGGGCCGCCACCGAGTCGATCACGATGATGTCGATCGCGCCGGAGCGGACCAGCATGTCGGCGATCTCCAGCGCCTGCTCACCGGTGTCCGGCTGGGAGACCAGCAGGGCGTCGGTGTCGACACCGAGGGCCTTCGCGTACTCCGGGTCGAGCGCGTGCTCGGCGTCGATGAAGGCGGCGATGCCGCCGGCCCGCTGGGCGTTGGCCACCGCGTGCAGGGCGACCGTGGTCTTACCGCTGGACTCCGGACCGTAGATCTCGACGACCCGGCCGCGCGGCAGGCCGCCCACGCCGAGCGCCACGTCGAGCGCGATGGAGCTGGTGGGGATGACCGCCGTCTGCACGACGGGCCGCTCCCCCAGCCGCATCACCGAACCCTTGCCGAACTGCTTGTCGATCTGAGCGAGAGCAAGGTCGAGTGCCTTCTCCCGGTCCGGCCCTGCCGCCATCGTTGCCACCCCTGCCTTCGCCGGCGTCTTTCCTGAGCTTCGCGTCACGCGGACACGCTAGGCGCTGGGTCCGACAGAAAACCAGCCGACGGGCCGCGAGCTGTGGACGAGCACCCCGCTGTGGACAATAGCCGAACAGGTGTACGACTCGACAAGCGACACGCGGAACCGGCGAAAAGGCTGCTCAGCGTAGTCGCGCGGGCACCCGGTCGGGATACGCGGCGACCACCGCGCGCCACACCACGTGCGTCTCCTCACCCCCCGCGAGGGCCTGTTCGATGGTCCGCCCGCCGAGCTGGGACAGCACCTGGTCGCTGGCGATGCTGGCCGCGTAGCCCGGCCCGAACGCCTCCTCCAGCCGTGCCCAGAAGTCGGTCAGCCGCACGTGTCACTCCTCCTTGTCGGGCACCTCGTCCGCGGGACGCCGGAGTTCCTCCGGCGCCCCGACCGGCGCCGGACGCAACGCTAGCGCCACCAGCGGCACCACCGCGATCGCCGCCAGCAGGGTCAGGGTCGGATAACCCACGGCCCGCATGACAAACCCGCTCGCCGCCGCCGCGCCCGCCCCGGCCAGTCCCATGACCAGGTCGGACAGGCCCTGCACGCCGGGCCGGTCGGCGGTGGGCACCGACTCGGACAGCAGCGTCGAGCCGGCCACCATGGTGCCCGACCAGCCCAGCCCGAGCAGGGCCAGACCCACCGAGAGCAGCGGCGTGTGGTGCCCGGCGGTGCCGGCGACCGCGCAGGCGGCCAGCAGCAGGGCCACCCCGCCGAGGATCACCGGACGCCGGCCCAGCCGGTCGGTGAGCCAGCCGACCAGCGGGGAGAGCGCGTACATGCCGGCGATGTGCAGGCTGAGCACGATGCCGACCACCCGCAGCACGTCCGCGTCGGAGTGCGACTCGCCGAGGCGTACCGGGGTCATCGACATCACGGCGACCATCACCAGGTGGCCCATGGCCACCGCGGCGATGCCGAGGCGGGCGGCGGGCCGGTCGCGTACCGTGCGCCAGGCCGCGACCATGCCCGCGCGGCGCCGGGCCGACGATCCCGGTGCGGCGCCCGGGTCGGCCGGGATCTCGGCCGCCGCCAGCCGGCGGGCGGTGAGCAGCGGGTCCGGCCGGAGCAGCACCGCCAGTACGGCGGCGGCCAGCACGAACGCGGCGGCGCTGAAGGCGAACGGGCCGGCCAGCGCCGGCAGGCCCCAGCCGCGGGTGGTGGCGTCGGCGAGCGCGGCGAAGTTCGGCGCGGCCACCGCGCCGATGGTGGTGGCCCAGACCACGAGCGAGAGCTGGCGTCCCCGGCGGGCCGGCTCGGCCAGGTCCACGGCCGTGTAGCGGGCCTGGAGGTTGGCCGCGGTCCCGCCGCCGAAGAGCAGCATGCCGAGGAAGAGCAGCGGCACCAGGTGCACCACGGTGGAGACCACCACGAGCACGCCCCCGACCGCCCCGACCAGGTACGCGGTGACCAGCCCCGGCCGCCGCCCCCGGGCCGCCATGATCCGGGTGACCGGCACGGCGAGCAGCGCGGCGCCGACCACCCCGGCGCTCTGCGCCACCCCGGCCAGCGCGGTGCCGGCGACCCGGGCGGCGAGCAGCGCGCCGACCGAGATGCCGATGGTGACGCCGATGCCGCCGATGATCTGGGTGAGGAAGAGCAGCCGGACGGTGCGCCGCTGGATCGGGGCGACGTCGAGCCGGCTCGTCGCCGGCGTGGTCAGGTCGGTGGCCATGACGGATGCTCCTCGGGTAAGGGGTGACCCATCCTCCCGCACCCGACCGGGTCACCGGCACCCGGTTTAGCTAGAGGCCGAGCCCCCGGCCGATGATCTCCTTCATGATCTCGGTGGTGCCGCCGTAGATGGTCTGCACCCGGCTGTCCAGCCAGGCCTTCGCCACCGGGTACTCCAGCATGAAGCCGTAGCCGCCGTGCAGCTGCACGCAGCGGTCGGCGACCTTGTTCTGCAGCTCGGTGGTCCACCACTTGGCCTTCGCGGCGTCGGTCACCGAGAGCCGGCCGGCGTCGTACTCGGCCACGCAGTGGTTCACGAAGGTCCGCGCGATGGTGACCTCGGTGTCCAGCTCGGCCAGGAGGAACCGGTTGTGCTGGAACCGCCCGATCGGCCGGCCGAACGCCTCCCGGGAGCGGGCGTAGTCGAGGGTGAGCGCGAGCAGCTTCTCCGCCGCCGCCACCGCGGCCACCGCGATGCTCAGCCGCTCGCGGGGCAGGTTGGCCATCAGGTGGTAGAAGCCGTGGTTCTCGGTGCCGATCAGGTTGTCCGCCGGCACCCGGCAGTCGTCGAAGAACAGCTCGGCGGTGTCGTTGGCCTTCAGGCCGACCTTGGCCAGCCGCCGGCCCCGGCCGAAGCCGGGCGTGCCGGTCTCCACCACGATCAGGCTCACCCCGTGCGCGCCCTGGTCGGGGGCGGTCTTGGCGACCACCACCACGAGGTCGGCCAGCTCGCCGTTGGTGATGAACGTCTTCTGCCCGTTGAGCACCCAGCTGTCGCCGTCGCGGACCGCGCTCGTGCGGATGCCGGCCAGGTCGCTGCCCGCGCCGGGCTCGCTCATCGCGATGGCGGTGACCAGGTCGCCGGAGCAGAAGCGCGGCAGCCAGCGCTTGCGCTGGTCGTCGGTGGTCAGCTCGGTCAGGTACGGGGCCACCACGTCGTTGTGCAGCCCGAAGCCCAGCCCGGTGCAGCCGGCCGCGATGATCTCCTCGTCGAGCACCGCGTTGAACCGGAAGTCCCGCTGGCCGCCGCCGCCGTACTCGGGGTCCACGTCCATGCCGAGCAGCCCGGCCGCGCCCGCCTTGCGCCACACCTCCCGGTCGACGATCCCGTCGGCCTCCCAGCGGTCGTGGTGCGGCACGGCCTCCCGGGCGAGGAACTGGCGGCACAGGTCCCGGAACTCCTGGTGGACGGGCTCGTAGAGATGCTGCTCCATGGCGGCCAGTCTGGCACCGCGCACCCGTCCTGCCCAGAGGCGAACCGTGCTCAGCTCCACCAGGTGGCGTCGGTGACCGGGACGAAGCCGAGCGAGTCGTAGAGCGGTCGGCCGGCGCGCGCCGCGGTGAGCGTCATCGGCACCTCGCCGAGCCGGCCGAGGACGCCGTGCAGCAGCGCCCGCCCCACGCCCCGGGAGCGGTGCTCGGGCAGGCTGGTCATCCAGTACAGGCCGACCGCCTCGTCCCGCACGGTCAGGCAGGCGCCGGCCGGCTCGCCGCCCGAGTGGACCAGGAAGAACCGCACCTCGGGCCGGTCCAGCAGGGCGGCCGGGAACGCCTCGCCGGGGCGGCGCGGCCGGAGCGGTTCCAGGGGGAAGCCGCGCACGATCACGTCCTCGACGGTGTCGAGCTGGTCGGGGCGCTCGACCGGGGTGACCGGCAGGGACGGTGCGGGCAGCGGAGCCGGACGGCGGACCAGCACCGGCAGGCTGCGCGGGGTGAGGCCGAGGTCGGTGAGGTCCACCGCGGCGTACTGGTCCTCGACGGTGACCGGGCCGACCCGCCGGCGGACCAGGTCGGCCAGCGCGGCCCGGTCGTCCGGGGACGGGTCCGGGGCGCGCAGCAGGATCCGCAGCCCGGTGCGGGGGCTGCCGGTCACCGCGAGGAGGCCCGGCCGGCGTACCAGCCCGTGGCCCCGGGCCTCGGCGAGGGCCGTCCAGAGGGCGGCGGCGTTGCGCACGGACAGGTCAAGATCAGCGGCGGTCATGCCGCGACGCTACGGCCCGCGCCGTCCGCCGCGCAGGTCCATTCCGCCGCCGTCGCACTGGTCCAGTGCCCCCGGGTACGCCAGCATGGCGGGATGAGCACGCTGACCGGAGCGCAGATCGCCGACGCCGACCTGGACGGCTGGGCCTATCTGCTCGGCGCCCTGCAGACCCGCATCCGTACGCCGAACTTCGCCGCCGGACTGTCGCTGGTGGACGCCATCGGCGCCGAGGCCGAGCGGCGGGACCACCATCCCGACCTGGACCTGCGCTACACCCACGTCGACGTGCGGCTCTGGTCGCACGACGCGGGCGGGGTCACCGACCGCGACATCCGGCTGGCCCGGGCCATCTCCGCGCTCGCGGCCGAGGCCGGCCTGTCGCCGGCGCACACCGGCGTGTCCCGGCTCGAACTCGCCCTGGACAGCCCCGACTTCGCCGCCGTGCTGCCGTTCTGGCGGGCGGTGCTGGGGGTGGAGCACCGGGCCGGGCCGGGGCCGGGTGACGAGGTGCGCGATCCGGCCGGCGCGCTGCCCACGGTGTGGTTCCAGGAGTCCGGGCGGGACGAGCCCCGCCAGCGCTGGCACCCCGACGTGTGGGTCGACCCGGCCGAGGTCCAGCCGCGCATCGAGGCCGCGCTCGCCGCCGGCGGGACGCTGGTCAGCGACGCGGAGGCACCGCACTTCTGGGTGCTCGCCGACTCCGACGGCAACCGGGTCTGCCTCTGCACCTGGCAGGGGCGCGACTGAGCCTCAGCGCAGCGCGCGGGCGGCCACCTTCAGGTCCTTGACGAGCCCGTCGTACGCGACGTCCTGGTTCTCGGCGCGCAGCACCGCGGACGGGTGGATGGTGGCCAGCAGCCGGGCCGCCGGGGCGTCGGCGACCGTGCCGGCGCTGTCCACCGGGACCCGGGCGAAGTCCTCCGGGTGCTGGGCGGCGGCCGGCCACGGCATCAGCTCGCCGCGCTGCTTCGTGACCCGGAAGGTCGGGCCGAGCAGGGCCTTGGCGGCGGTGGCGCCGAGCACCACCACGATCTCCGGGTGGAGCCGGGCGAACTCGGCCACCAGCCAGGGCCGGCAGGCGGTGATGTGCACCCGGTCCGGCGTCTGGTGGATCCGCCGCTTGCCGCGCAGCTCGAAGCGGAAGTGCTTGACGGCGTTGGTGAGGTAGATGTGGCCGGGGTCGATGCCGGCGTCGTCCACCGCCTTGCGCAGCAGCCGGCCGGCCGGGCCGACGAACGGCAGCCCCTTCTGGTCCTCCATGTCGCCGGGCTGTTCCCCGACGAGGACCACCCGGGCGCTCTCGTCGCCGCGGCCGAACACCGTCTGCGAGGCGTCCCGGTAGAGCTCGCAGCCCTGGCAGCCGGCCGCGGCGGCGCGCAGCTCGTCGATCGTGTCCGCCTGCGGCGGGATGAACTCCTGGGCTCCGGGGGCGCTCTCGGTCTCGGCCATCCCTGCTTTATATACCGGTTTCGGCATCGACGCCGGATGCGCCCGGGGCCGGGTCAGTATCCGGAGCCGCCGCCACCGCCGCGCGAGGCCAGCGCGATCGCGATGATCACCAGGATGATCACCACCGCCGCCACGCCGATCCAGAGACCGGTTCGGGATCCGTTCGAAGCCATGGTTCGCACCTCCGGGCCGCGGTTACCCGCCGGCGACCGGGCCATGCCACGGCTCAGGCGCTGAAGCCGGCGGGCGACGGCCGGACCGCGCGGGCCACGGCGTCGGCGAGCGGGCCGAGGTCGGCCTCGTCGAGCGTGCTGACGGTGATCCGCACGCCGGGCGCCGCGGCGATCCGGTTCAGCGCGCCGGGGGCCACCGACCAGCCGGCGTCCCGCAGGGCGGTGACCGCGACCGTCTCGTCCGGCACCGGCACCCAGACGTTGATGCCGGTCCGCCCGTGGGCGGCCAGCCCGCGCGCCGCGAGGGCGTCGACCAGCCCGTCGCGCCGCCGCTCGTAGCTCTCCGCCGCGCGGCCCACGAGGTCGGCGGTGGCGGGGTCGCGCCAGAGCGACAGGACCAGCCGTTGCAGCACGGTGGAGACCCAGCCGGCGCCGACCCGGGACCGGCCGGCCACCCGGGCCACGGTGGCCTCGTCGCCGGCCAGCACGGCGAGCCGCAGGTCCGGGCCGTAGGGCTTGCTCACCGACCGGACGAAGGCCCACGCGGGGGTCGCCCCGGCGAGCGGGTGCAGGGGTACGCGGGCCAGCTCGGCCGCGTGGTCGTCCTCGATCAGCAGCAGGTCGGCGCGGCCGGCGAGGAGCGTACGCAGCTCGGCGGCCCGGTCGGCGGAGACCGCGGCGCCGGTGGGGTTCTGGGCCCGGCTGGTGACGATCAGCGCGCGGGCCCCGGCGGCCAGCGCGGCCCGGACCCCGGGCGCGGTGGGGCCCTCGTCGTCCACCGGCACCCCGATGGCGCGCAGCCCGAGCGCGGCGAGCAGGTCGAGCAGGTTGGCCCAGCCGGGGTCCTCGACGGCCACCGCGTCGCCGGGGCGCAGGTGGGCGGCGAGCAGCCGTTCGATGCCGTCGAGCGCGCCACCGGTCACGGTGATCTCGTCGGCCGGCACCCCGTCGGCGGCGAGCCGGTCCCGGGCGGCGGCGGCCAGCTCGGGCAGGACGGCGTCGGCCGCGTATCCGCCGGGTGCGCGGAACTCGGTGGCGAGCGCGGCCAGGTGCGGGCCGAGTGGCGGCAGCAGCCGGCTGTCGGGATTGCCGGCGGAGAGGTTGCGGCCGCCGGGCAGCGGCGGGGGCATCAGCGCGGAGCGGCGGCTCGCCACGGGCGGGCGGGGGCGGACCCGGGTGCCGTGCCGGCCGGCGGTGACGACCAGGCCGCGCTGCCGCAGCTCCTGGTACGCCTTCGCGACGGTGGCCGGGCTGACGCCGAGCTCGACGGCGAGGGCGCGGACGGCGGGCAGGGCGGCGCCCGGGGCGAGGTCACCGGCGCGGATGCCGGTTTCCACGCTCGCCGAAATCGCCGCCGACGAGGAGCCGCTGATCTGATAACGTGCTGCCACAGTTCGGAGATTGTACTAGCACGAAGGTGGATGTCGCATGTACCCCCCGACCGAACGGACCACCGCCACCCGAATGCGGGCCCGGATGAGCTACGACGAGGCCGCCGCCCACGCCGTGCTGGACGAGGCGTACCACTGCACGCTCGGGTTCACCGTGGACGGCGAGCCGCGACTGCTGCCCACCCTGCACGTCCGCGTCGGCGACACCCTCTACCTGCACGGCTCCACCGGCAGCCGGCCGCTGCTCGCCGCCCGCGACGACGCCGGGCTGCCGATCTGCGTCGCGGTGACCCTGCTCGACGGCCTGGTCTTCGCCCGTTCGCAGTTCAACCACAGCGCGAACTACCGGTCCGTGGTCGCCCACGGCACCGCCCACCTGGTCACCGACGAGCGGGAGAAGCTCGCCGTGCTCACCGCGCTGGTGGAGAAGGTGGCCGCCGGGCGCAGCACGGACAGCCGCCCGCCGAGCCGGCGCGAGCTGGCCGAGACCGCCGTGCTGGCGCTGCCGCTGCGCGAGGTGTCGGTCCGCGCCCGGGCCGCCGGGGCCGACGACGATCCCGTCGACCTCGACCTGCCGCACTGGGCGGGGGTGGTGCCGCTGCGGCTCGTCCCGGGCGTGCCGGAGCCGGCAGCCGGGGTGACCGCGCCGGTGCCCGCGTACCTGCGGCCGGCCCCGTCGCCCTGGCTGGAGCCGGTGGTGCTGCGCGGCGACCACGTGGTGCTGGAGCCGCTCGACGAGTCCCACGCCGAGGAGCTGTACGCCGCCCTCGACGACGAGGAGGTCTGGCGGTACGTCGGCACTCCGCGCCCGGGCGGCGTCGAGGAGATGGCGGCCTACGTCCGGTCGGCGTTGGACGCCCACCGGCGCGGGGTGCGGATGCCCTGGGTGCAGCGCTGCGCGGTCACCGGCGCGGTGGTCGGCACCACCTCCTACTACCAGCCGGACCCGGACCTGCGGACCGTGGAGATCGGCTACACCCAGCTCGGCCGGCCGTGGTGGCGCACCGGGATCAACACCGAGGCGAAGCTGCTGCTGCTCACCCGGGCCTTCGAGGAGCTGGACGCCATCCGGGTCACCTGGCAGACCAGCTCGCTCAACGAGCGCTCGCAGCGGGCCATCGAGCGGCTCGGCGCGGTCCGGGAGGGGACCCTGCGGTCCAACCGGCGGCGCGCCGACGGCACCTGGCGGGAGTCCGCGCTCTACTCGATGCTCGCCTCGGAGTGGCCAAACGCACAGGTCACCCTGCGGGAACGGCTTCGCCCGGCGGTGCCCGCGGCGTCATGATGACCGGCGTGCTGGGGATCACCGACATCTGGACGTACGTGCTGGGCACCGTGGCGATCGTGCTGCTACCCGGGCCGAACTCGCTCTTCGTGCTCTCCACGGCGGCGCGCCGTGGCGTGGCGGCCGGCTACCGGGCCGCCGGAGGCGTGTTCGTCGGCGACTCGGTGCTGATGTTCCTCTCCGCCGCCGGGGTGGCGTCGCTGCTCAAGGCGTACCCGGCGCTCTTCCTCGTGATCAAGTACGCCGGCGCCGCGTACCTCGGGTGGTTGGGCCTGGCCATGCTGCGCGGCGCCTGGCGGCGCTGGCGCGACCGCAACGACCCGGCGACGCCGCGGCTGATCGACGCGGCGGAGCCGGCGGCGGTGCGCAGCCCGTTCCGGCGGGCGCTGGTGATCAGCCTGCTCAACCCGAAGGCGATCCTCTTCTTCATCTCCTTCTTCATCCAGTTCGTCGACCCCGGGTACGCCTGGCCGGCGCTGTCCTTCCTGCTGCTCGGCCTGATCGCCCAGGTGACCAGCGCGCTCTACCTGACCGCGCTGATCCTCACCGGCACCTTCCTGGCCGCCCAGTTCCACCGCCGGCAACGGCTCGCCGCGACGGGCACCACGGCCGTCGCGGTGCTCTTCCTCGGCTTCAGCCTGAAACTCGCCACCGCCTCGGTCTGACCCGCGACGGCCCCGCTCAGGTGCCGTCGCCGCCACCGCCGCCGCCGACGCCCGCGCCGCCGGCCGTGCCGCCGAGACCGTAGCCGGGGGCGACGGGCTCGTCGGGCGGGCGGCTGACGTGCGCGGACTCGCTGATCTTGGCGGACCAGTCGGCGTGCGCGGCGGCCGCCGCGTGCCGGTCGATGGCGTGCCGCAGCCAGCCGTCCACGGTGGCCACCCAGTCGCGCCGGTCGGCCCCCGCGTGCCAGGCCCGGAACCGGCTGATGCTCTGGTGGGTGATCCCGGCCAGGGAGAGCCGGCGGTCCATCCAGAGCAGCACCTCCAGCCCCGCCGCGTTCGTCACGAAGATCACCTCCAGTTCGGTGATCGGGCCGGCGTAGAGCGGGGCCACCCAGTAGCCCAGCCGCTGGTGGAACGGGAGCGCCTGCTCCACCCCGGGCAGCCGCCCCTGCTGGAGCCCGGCCTGCCGCATGACGAAGCCGAGGGTCTCCAGCGCGGCGAGGACGTGCTGCTGGGTGGGGATCGGGTGCACGAACACCGGCACCATGGCGCCCTGGTCCAGGTCCGGGTCGACGGACACCTCGGTACGCAGCCCGGTGCGCAGGCTCATCAGCGGAACCCCGCCGAAGATCGTCACCGGGGTCTCCCACGGCAGCGGGATCGCGAAGTCCACCGCCCGCCGCCGGTCCGCCGGCACCACGAACCGGCCGGCGATCGGCACCTGGTGGTACTGGACCAGCCGGCGGGGCGACTCCGGGTCCTCCGGCTCGACCTGGGCGACCAGGCCGAGCCGGATGTGCCGGACGGCGACGTCGTTGCCGCCGGCGGCCAGGGTGACCCGGCCGGGCAGGCGCAGGCCGGGGCGGGTGCTCGGGTTGGGCAGCGTGGTGCTCACCGACAGCCCGGTCCACACGGACTCCGACGACACCCCGGTCAGCCGCATGCCGCCGGCATTCCCGCTGCCCGCTCCCCCATTCGCCGCCCGCGGCTCACGGTGTGGGTGCGTCTGTTGTCGCTGGAGCGACAACAGACGCACCCGAAGCGGCTCCGGAGAGCGGGGCGTCAGCGCATGCGGCGGCCTCGGGGCACCGGGTCGGTCTCGTCGTCGAACTCGCCGATGACCTCCTCGAGGAGGTCCTCCAGTGCGACGAAGCCGATGGGCCGGGTGGGGCCGCCGCCGTTGCTGACCAGCGCCAGCTGGGCCTGCCGGCCCCGCATGGCGGCCACCGCCTCGGTGACCGACGCCTCGCCGGGCAGGGTGAACGCCGGGGTCATCAGCTCCTCCGCGGTGGCGGGCCGGCCGGTGGTGACCGCGCGGACCGCCTCGCGGACGTGGACGAGGCCGCAGACCTCGCCGCCCGCGTCGACCACGGCCAGCCGGGACCGGCCGCTGTCCCGGGAGACGTGCTCGATCCGCTCGGCGGTGTCGTCCCGGCGTACCGTGACGATCCGGTCGAACGGCTCCATCACCTGCGCGACGCTGGTCCCCTGCAACTCCAGCATGCTGGTCAGCATCTGGTGCTGCTCGGCGCCGAGCAGCCCGTGTTCGCGGGACTGCTCCAGCAGGATCCGCAGCTCGTCCGGGCCGTGCACCTGGGCGAGCTGGTCCTGCTGGCGGACGCCGACCAGCCGCAGCACGGCGTTCGCGAGGGCGTTGAGTGCGGACAGCACCGGGCGGGCGACCCGGGCGAAGGCCCGGAACGGCAGCGCCAGCAGCAAGGCCGAGCGCTCCGCGTCGGTGATGGCCCAGGACTTCGGGGCCATCTCGCCGACCACCAGGTGCAGGAAGGTCACCAGGGCCAGCGCGAACAGCAGCCCGACCAGGTGACTGACCGCGTCCGGCAGCCCGACCGCGTGCAGCAGCGGGCTGAGCAGGTGCTCGATGGCCGGCTCGGCCAGCGCGCCGAGGCCCAGGGTGCACAGGGTGATGCCGAGCTGGGCGCCGGCCAGCATGAGGCTCAGCTCGCGGACGCCGTCCAGCGCCGCGCGGGCCGCCCGGCCGCCCCCGGCGGCCGACTGTTCCAGGCGGTACCGCTTCGCCGCGACCAGCGCGAACTCGGCCGCCACGAAGAAGCCGTTGAGCGCCAGGAGCACCGCGGAGAAGAAGAGCGCGAACCCGGGGCTCATGCCGCCTCCTCCCCGTGCGCGCCGGCGGTCGTCCGAAGCCGGACGGAGTCGGCCACGTGCCGGTCCACGGCCAGCACCTCGACGAGGGCGCGCGGCTCGGCGTCCGGCTCCTCGCCGTCGACGGCGAGGGCGATCTCCAGCCGGTCGCCGACCTCGGGCACCCGGCCCAGCTCGCGCATGACCAGGCCGGAGAGGGTGTCGTACTCGGGCGCCTCGGGCAGCGCGATGCCGGTGCTGTCGGCGACCTCGTCGATCCGCCAGCGGGCCGGCACCACCCAGGAGCCGTCGTCCTGCCGGGCGGGCGCCCGCTCCGGCGGGTCGTCCTCGTCGCGGATCGGCCCGACCAGCTCCTCGGCGATGTCCTCCAGCGTGATCACGCCGGCGAAGCCGCCGTACTCGTCGACGACGCAGGCGAGCTGGCGGTGCCCGACCCGGAGCCGGTCCAGCACCGTCGGCAGCGGCAGCGTCTCCGGCACCAGCAACGGGGGTACGGCCACCGCGGCGACCCGGGTGGTCGCCCGCTCGGCCGGCGGCACGCCGAGCACGTCGGCGATGCCGACCACCCCGACCAGGTCGTCGACGCCCTCGGCGCCGCGCACGGGGAACCGGGAGTGGCCCGTGTCGAGCAGCTCGACGACGCGGCTGACCGGCTCGTCGGCCCGTACGGTGTGCACGTCGACCCGGGGGACCATGGCCTCCCCGGCGGTCAGCTCCCGGAAGTCGAGGCCCCGGTCGAGCAGGTCGGACATCTCGGCGTCGAGGTGCCCCTCCTCCCGGGACTCGGCGATGATCTGTTCCAGGTCCTCCGGGGTGGCGCCGCTGGGCAGCTCCTCGATCGGCTCGATGCCGAACCGGCGGAGCAGCCGCACGGCGGCCCGGTCGAAGAGGGTGATCACCGGTCCGGCGATCCGCAGGTACATGAGGGTGGACCCGGCGAGCGCCCGGGCGAGCGGCTCGGCGCGGGCGATGGCCAGGTTCTTCGGGGCCAGCTCGCCGAGGACCATCTGGACCACGGTGGCGATGAGCAGGGCGAGCACGACCGACAGCGGCAGGGCCAGCCCGCTGGAGACCCCGGCGAGGCCGAGCAGGTCGGCCAGCCCGGCGCCCAGGTACGGCTCGGCGGCGTAACCGACCAGCAGGGCGGTCACGGTGATGCCGAGCTGGGCGCCGGAGAGCATGAACGAGAGCCGGCCGGTCACCTCCAGGGCCCGGGCGGCGGCGCGGTCGCCACCGTCGGCGAGCTGCTTGAGCTTGCCCCGGTCCACGGCGACGTAACCGAACTCCTGGGCCACGAAGTAACCGGTGGCGGCGGTGAGCACGATGATGAGGACGAGTCCGACGAGGATCAACACGGGACGTTCAGGGCTCCCGGGGCCGTCGGGTCCAGAGGTTGCCGGGCACGACCCGGCTGGCTACTGCTGCCCTCCTGGGCAGAGGAGTCGATCATGTCGCCATTTTATCGGCGGCGGCTGGACGTCCGCTGAGGGTGCCGGAAGCCTCCCCGCTGTCCGGTTCACCGCCCGGCCAACTCGTCGACGTCCAGCAGGTCCCGGTCGATCCGCCCCGAGCGGTAGGCGGCCCGCCCGATCATCTGCGCGGCGACCGGCGCGGTGGCCAGCTGGAAGACCGCCACCAGCGCGATCATGCCCAGATCCGACGGCGTACGCAGGCGCAGCGCCAGGCCGACGAGGAGCAGCAGCACACCGAGCACCTGCGGCTTGGTGGCGGCGTGCATCCGGTCCAGCACGTCCGGGAAGCGCAGCACGCCGATCCCGGCGACCAGGCTGAGCAGCGCCCCGGCCAGCAGGCAGAGCCCGCCGAGCCAGTCCGCGACGGTCCCGATCATGGAGTGCGCCCCTGCATCCGGGGGCGCCGGGCGGTCACGCGTCCTCCCGGACGGCGAAGCGGACCAGGGACACCGAGCCGACGAAGCCGAGCAGGGAGAGCACCACGAGCACCGGCAGCGTGGTGGCGTGGCGGTTGACGGCCGCCTCCGCGCCCACGGCGCCCAGCATGGTGGCGAGCAGCAGGTCGGCGGCGACGACCCGGTCGAGCAGGGACGGGCCGCGGTAGATCCGGGCCAGGGCGAGCAGCGCGGTGACCGAGAGCAGCACGGTCAGCGCGACGGCGAGGAGCACGGTCACGGATGGTTCCTCCGATCGACGGGTTCGGGACTGAGCTGGCGTACCTCCGCGGGGGAGCCGACGGCGCGGACGATGCGCCGTTCGACGGCGAGGATCCGCTCCCGGCTGCCGGTCAGGTCCTCGGGCCCGCGGACGTCGAGGACGTGGACGTAGAGCACCCCGTTGTCGCGGTCCACCTCGAGGATCAGGGTCCCCGGCACCAGGGAGATCACCTCGGCGGTGAGCGCCAGGTTGAGGTCGGTGCGGATCCGCAGCGGCACCGCGATGATGGCGCCGCGCGGGCGGTAGCCGGGGCGCAGCGCGACGGCGGCGACGTGCAGGCTGGCGCTGACCAGTTCGCCGGCGAAGGTGACCGCGAGGACCAGCAGCGGGCCCGGTCGCAGCCGCCCGCCGAAGGTGACCGGCGGGAGCGGGAAGAAGAGCAGCACGGCCGCGCCGACCACCAGGCCGGCGAGCACGTTGCCCCAGGACAGGTCGCCCCAGAGCAGCAGCCAGATGGCGACCAGCCAGCCGAGCGCGATGGCCTGGTCGCGCCGCCGTCCGCCGCGGCCCACGGTGGGCGCGGGGGCGTCGGGCGCCAGGCTGGGCGGCGGCCGGCCGGCCGCCGGCTCCCCGTCGCCGGCCGCCCGGCCCGCCGGCAGGTCGTCGGTCACGGCACGTCCACCGGCAGGACCGCCCGGACGTACGGGGTGCGCTGGCGCAGGTCGGTGGCGGCGTCCACGGTGACCCGGAACAGCGGGCCGGCGGCCAGGGTGAGCGCCAGGCCGAGCACCACCAGGGCGGCGGTGGCCCCGACCATCAGCCCGGGCAGCCGGACGGCCGGGCGCGCGGTGGCCAGCCGGGGCGCCCGCCAGAACGCGATGTTCCACACCCGGGAGGCGGCGTAGAGGGTGAGCAGGCTGGTCAGGGCGCCCGCCCCGACCACCACGGCGGGCAGCGTCCCACCGGCCGCCACGCCGGCCTGGAGCAGGCCGAGCTTGCCGAGGAAGCCGGAGAACGGCGGGATGCCGGCCAGGTTCATGGCCGGCACGAAGAAGAGCACGGCGAGCAGCGGGGCGATCCGGGCCAGGCCGCCGAGCCGGCGCAGGTCGGTGCTGCCGGCGCGCTCCTCGACCAGGCCGGCGACCAGGAAGAGGGTGGTCTGGATGGTGATGTGGTGCACCACGTAGAAGATCGCCCCGGCCAGGCCGGCCACGCTGCTCAGCGCCACCCCGAAGATCATGTAGCCGATGTGGCTGACCAGGGTGAACGAGAAGAGCCGCTTCAGGTCGGACTGGGCCGCCGCGCCGAGGATGCCGACCACCATGGTCAACCCGGCCACCACCATGAGCAGGCCGGAGACCTGGCCGCCGGGGAAGAGCAGGGTCTCGGTGCGGATGATCGCGTACACGCCGACCTTGGTGAGCAGGCCGGCGAAGACCGCGGTGACCGGGGCGGGCGCCGTCGGGTAGCTGTCCGGCAGCCAGGCGGAGACCGGGAAGACCGCCGCCTTGATGGCGAAGGCGAGCAGCAGGGTGAGCTGAAGCGCCAGGCGTACGCCGGGCGACAGTGCGTCGAGCCGGCCGGCGAGCTGCGCCATGTTCAGAGTGCCGGTGGCCGCGTACACCAGCCCCACCGCGGCCAGGAAGATCATCGACGACAGGATGCTGACCACCACGTACGTCGAGCCGGTGCGGATCCGGGTCTCGGTGCCGCCGAGGGTGATCAGCACGAAGCTCGCGGCCAGCAGGATCTCGAAGCCGACGAAGAGGTTGAACAGGTCCCCGGCCAGGAAGGCGTTGGTCACGCCGGCGGTGAGCACCAGGTAGGTGGGGTGGTAGATGCTCACGGGCGCCGTCTCGCCGGTCTCCCCCCGTCCCTGGCCGATCGAGTAGAGCAGCACGCAGAGGGTGACCGCCGAGGAGACCACCAGCATCAGCGCGGCCAGTTGGTCGGCGACCAGCACGATGCCGACCGGCGCGGGCCAACCGCCCACCCGGACCACCACCGGCCCGTGCCGGTACGCCTCGACCAGCAGCGCCACCGCCACCGCCAGGGTGGTGGTCAGCCCGATCACGCTGACCAGCCGCTGCAACCGGGGCCGGTTGGTCAGGATCAGGGTGAGCGCCGCGCCGAGCAGCGGCACCACCACGGGCAGCGGCACCAGGGCGGCGCTCATGGCTCCTCACCGCGCCGGCGCAGCCGGCGCAGCGCCGGCTCCGGGTCGACCTGTTCCGGGTCGTTGTCCGGCCCCTCGCCGCCGAGGTCCGCCGTGGACACCTCGTTGCGCTCGGCGAGCCGGACGATCTGCCGGTCCTCCAGGTCGTCCTGCACCTCGTCGTCGCCGGTCAGGTACCAGCTCCGGTAGGCCACCGCGAGCAGGAACGCGGTCAGCCCGAACGTGATCACCACAGCGGTGAGCACCATGGCCTGCGGCAGCGCGTCGCTCATCGCGGCGCTCGGCGCGCTGCCGACCAGCGGCGCGGCCCCGGACCGGCCCCCGAGCAGGATCAGCAGGTTCACCCCGTTGCCGAGCAGGATGACGCCGAGCAGGATCCGGGTCAGGCTCCGCTCCAGCAGCAGGGTGACGCCGGTGGCCACGAGCACCCCGACGGCGATCACCAGCACCAGGGTCGGCCCGGCCGCGCCCCGGGTCACCGCGGCACCTCTGTTCGCGACTGCGGGGCTCGCGGAACCGGCTCACTCCTCGCGCTCACGGGCCCTCCCCCTCGCGCTGGACGGCGAGCCCCCGGCCGGGTTCGCCGGCCGCCTCGACGTGCCGGTCCACCTCGGCGCCGAGGCTGCGCAGGATGTCCAGCACCAGACCGACCACGATCAGGTAGACGCCGATGTCGAAGAAGAGCGACGTGACCAGGTAGAAGTGGTCGACCAGCGGCAGCCAGAGGTCCACCTTCACGCTCTCCAGCACCCGGCCGGTGAGGAGCAGCCCGAGCACGCCGCCCCCGACCGAGACGGCCAGGCCCGCGCCGAGCACCGTGCCCGCCCCGACCGGCGCCGCCTCGGCCAGCTCGTACCGGCCGCCGGCCAGGTAGCGGAGGGTCAGCGCGAGGCTGGCCACCAGGCCGCCGGAGAAGCCGCCGCCCGGGGCGTTGTGCCCGGAGAAGAGGAGGAACAGCGAGAAGAGCAGCACCGTGTGGAAGATCAGCCGGGTGACCACCTCGAAGACGATCGAGCGGCGACGCTCGTGCAGCGTGGCCCCGCCCCGCAGCCAGACCGTCCGCCGGTCCGTGCGCGACCGGACCGGGCCGGGTCGGCGCGGCCGGGGCCCGGTGCGGGACCGCTCGAAGATCAGGCTGGCCACCCCGGTCGCGGTCACCACCAGCACCGAGATCTCCCCCATGGTGTCCCAGGCCCGGATGTCCACAAGCGTCACGTTGACCACGTTGCGGCCGTAGCCCTGCGCCACGGCCAGGTCGGGGAAGGCCGCCGAGATCGACGGGGTACGCCGGGCGCCGGCCGCGGCCAGCGCCAGGCCCGCCATGACCAGGCCGGCGGCCACCCCGATGCCGCGGCGCACCCAGCGACTGCGGCGCAGCGGGCGGGCCGAGAAGCGCTCCGGCAGCCGGCGCAGCACCAGCACGAAGACCGCGATGGTGGCGGTCTCCACCAGGAACTGGGTGAGCGCCACGTCGGGCGCGCCGTAGAGGACGAACATCATCGCGGTGCCGTAGCCGGTGACGCCGACCAGCAGCATGGCGGTGAGCCGGCGCCGGGCGCCCACCGCGAGCAGCGCGGCCACCGCGATCACCACGCAGACCACCAGCTGGGCCGGGTTGTCCCAGACGGCGATCTCGGTGAGCCACGGCCGGGTGGCCAGCATGGCGCCGCCCGGCACCAGCACCAGGACGACCAGCACGGTGCCGAGGTACTGCGGCAGGGCGCCGCGCTGGGTGGCGCCGGTGACCTCGATGGCGAACCGGTCGAACCGGTGGGTGACCCACTCGTACCCCTGGTTGCCGCCGACCGGCGAGCGCAGCCGCGTCAACGCGGGGGCGAGCGGGCCGCGGACCAGGTGCAGCACCACCCCGCCGGCGATCACCACGGCGGAGAGGCCGAGCGCCAGGGTCGGTCCGTGCCAGAGCGCCAGTTTCTCCTCGACCGGGCCGAACAGCTCGGCGTACGGGCGGAGCAGGCCGCCCAGCCAGCCGGCGGCCGGGCCGGCAGCGAGCCCGGCGACGGCCAGCAGGGCAGGGGGTACGAGCATCGCGGCGGGCGGCCGCTCCACGTCGGTGACCGGGACGCCCGGCCGCGAGCCGAACGCGCCCCAGAGGAACCGGATGCTGTACGCGACGGTCAGCGCGCTCCCCACGACCAGCACGGCGAGCACCACCGGCCGCCCGGTGAACGCGCCGAGCACCGCCTCCTTCGCCACGAAGCCGAGCAGCGGCGGCAGGCCGGCCATCGAGGCGGCGGCCAGCGCGGCGAACGTGGCGAGCACCGGCGCGCTCCGGCCCACCCCGGACAGGTCGCGCAGGTCCCGGCTGCCGGCGCTGTGGTCGAGGATGCCGACGACGAGGAAGAGCGCCGCCTTGAACAGGGCGTGCGCCAGCAGCATGGCGACGCCGGCGAGGGCCGCCTTCGGGGTGCCCGCGCCGAGCACCACGGTGAGCAGGCCGAGCTGGCTGACCGTCCCGTACGCCAGCAGCAGTTTGAGGTCGGTCTGCCGCAGCGCCGCCCAGCCCCCGGCGACCAGGGTGAGCAGCCCGGCGACCACGGTGACCGGCCGCCACGGCCCGGCCGGCGCGAGCGCCGGGCCGAGCAGCCCGACCAGGAACACCCCGGCCTTCACCATGGCGGCCGCGTGCAGGTAGGCGCTGACCGGGGTGGGCGCCGCCATCGCCACCGGCAGCCACGAGGTGAACGGGAAGACCGCGGACTTGGCGAGGGCGCCGGTGAGCACGAGCAGCACCGCGACCGCCAGGTAGCCGCCGCCGGGCAGCGGCGCGGCGGTGACGACCGACCACCGGTAGCTGCCGACGTGGTGGCCGAGCAGCAGGAAGCCGACCAGCATGGCCAGCCCGCCGAAGGTGGTGACGGTCAGCGCCTGGGCGGCCGCCCACCGGCTGGACCGCCGCTCGGTGCTGTGCCCGATCAGCAGGTAGGAGAAGACCGTGGTCAGCTCCCAGAAGACGTAGAGCAGCAGCAGGTCGTCGGAGACGACCAGGCCGAGCATCGCCCCGGCGAAGGCGACCATGACGGCCGCGAAGCGGGCCAGGCCCGCCGAGCCGGCGTGGAAGTAGCGGGCGGAGTAGACCAGCACCAGCGCGCCGACGCCGCCGACCAGCAGCAGCATCAGCCAGGACAGGGTGGTGACCCGCAGCGCCACGTCGAGGTGGAGCTCCGCGATCCACGGGTACGTCTCGACGACCGCGCCGCCGTCGCGGACCGCGCCGGTGTGCGCCACCGCCCAGCCGAAGGTGGCCGCCGGGGCGAGGGCGAGCAGCAGGCACGCGCGGGGGCCCCACCGGCGGACCAGCAGCGGGGCGGACAGGGCCGCCACCAGGTGCAGGATCAGCAGGACGAGCACGCGTACTCCCGGTCGAGGTGACAGCGCGGCGGGGCACGCTGCGGCCAGGACCGATCACACGCCACATTCCCGCCCAACCGGGCGGTTTTCGGGAAACCCGCCCGACGCTCGGGCCTCCCCCTCAGCGCAGGGCGGGGTCGGGGGCGGAGCGGTCGCGGCGGGGCGTCTCGACCAGCAGGTCCGGGCGGCCGAGCTGGCGGACCGCCTTGTTGACCACACGCTGGGCGGCGGCGAGGGAGCGCACCGGCAGCAGCTTGCCTCGGCTCTCGCGGCGCAGGACGAAGTAGTGCACCGCGGCGCGGACCAGCCCCCGGTCGGCGGCGCTGGAGTGGGCGGTGGCGACGACCAGCTCACGCAGGCAGCGGGCCAGGTCCTCGGCCAGTTCGAGCTCGGGGCCGTGCAGACCGGTGCGGAGCGTGGCGAGGTGACTGTCGACCTTGCGGATGAGCACGTCGGTCCCGGACCCGCCGCCTCGCCCCTGCACGGTCATCCAAGCCCTCCACCCCACACTGCGTTGCGGGTGAAGTTACTTTATGTTGCGCGGTACAAGCAAGCAGTTAAGTAAGACTTAACGCCTTCAAGGCCACATCCGTCGCTTAAGGCCCCGTCCCGGACAGAACAACGTCCGGCGAGGACTGGTTGTCACACCGGCGAGGCAGGATGGAGGGCGTGGCGGACGAGGTGACCCGGGGCGCGGCGGTCCTGGCGGATTTCGGCGCGGCGACCCGGGAGTGGTTCACCGCGGCCTTCGCCGCGCCCACCGCCGCCCAGGCCGGCGCCTGGCGGTCGGTCGCCGCCGGGCGCAACGCCCTGGTCGTCGCACCGACCGGCTCCGGCAAGACCCTGGCCGCCTTCCTCTGGTCGCTGGACAAGCTGGCCAAGGAGCCGCCGCCGGCCGAGGCGCGGCAGCGCTGCCGGGTCCTCTACGTCAGCCCGCTCAAGGCACTGGCCGTCGACGTCGAGCGCAACCTGCGCGCCCCGCTCACCGGCATCCGGCAGGCCGCCACCCGGCTCGGTCTCACCCCGCCCGACATCACCGTGGGCATGCGCACCGGCGACACCCCCGCCGACGAGCGGCGGGCCTTCGCCCGGACTCCCCCGGACATCCTCATCACCACGCCCGAGTCGCTGTTCCTCCTGTTGACGTCGGCGGCCCGCGACTCGCTGCGCGGGGTCCGCACGGTGATCGTCGACGAGGTGCACGCCGTCGCCGGCACGAAGCGCGGCGCCCACCTGGCGCTCTCCCTGGAACGCCTCGACGCGCTGCTGGAGACGCCCGCACAGCGGATCGGGCTCTCCGCCACGGTCCGGCCGATCGACGTCTGCGCCCGCTTCCTCGGCGGAGCCCGCCCGGTCGACGTCGTGCAGCCGCCCACCAGCAAGACCATCGAGGTCAGCGTCCAGGTGCCGGTGGAGGACATGACCCGCCTCGACGAGCAGGAGCCGCCGGAGGACGCGCTGGGCGGGATCGGCCCGCGCCGGGCGTCGATCTGGCCGGCCGTCGAGGAGCGGGTCTTCTCGCTGATCCGGTCGCACCGGTCGACCATCGTGTTCACCAACTCGCGGCGCAGCGCCGAGCGGCTCTGCGCCCGGCTCAACGAGCTGGCCGCCGAGGAACTGGAGGCGGCGGCCGCCCCGGACGGCGGCCGCGTGGCCCGGGGCGGCGAGCCGGTGGGCGTATCCGAGCTGTTGGCGGGGTTCGACGGCCCGGCGGGCGGCGACGGCGGTCCGGCGGGCGGCGCTCCGGGGGACGGCCACGGCCCGGCGGACGGTGCGGACGCGGCGGACGGTGCCGGCTCGGTGCGGCGGCGCGGGGCCGACGCGTTCGGCGGGCCGGTGGGGCCGCTGCGCGCGCCCCGGCAGCCGGCCGAGGTGATGGCGCAGTCCGGTGCGGCGGCCGGTGCGCCGCCGGTGATCGCCCGGGCGCACCACGGCAGCGTCTCCCGCGAGGAGCGCAAGCACATCGAGGAGGCGCTCAAGTCCGGGCAGCTCCCGGCCGTGGTCGCCACCTCCAGCCTGGAGCTGGGCATCGACATGGGCGCGGTCGACCTGGTCGTGCAGATCGAGGCGCCGCCGAGCGTCGCCGCCGGTTTGCAACGGGTCGGCCGGGCCGGGCACCAGGTCGGCGCGGTCTCCCGGGGCGTGGTCTTCCCGAAGCACCGCGGCGACCTGCTCTCCTGCACCGTGGTCGCCGAGCGGATGGGCGCGGGCGCGATCGAGGAGCTGCACTACCCGCGCAACCCGCTCGACGTGCTGGCCCAGCAGATCGTGGCGATGGTCGCCCTGGAGCCGTGGCGGCTCGGCGACCTCGCCGTGCTGGTCCGCCGCGCCGCTCCCTTCGCCGAGCTGCCCGAGTCGGCGCTGCACGCGGTGCTCGACATGCTCTCCGGGCGCTACCCGTCGACCGCCTTCGCCGAGCTGCGGCCCCGGCTGGTCTGGGACCGGGCCGCCGACGTGCTCACCGGTCGGCCCGGCGCGCAGCGGCTCGCCGTGACCAGCGGCGGCACCATCCCCGACCGGGGCCTGTTCGGGGTCTTCCTGGCCGGCGCCGAGCGGGCCGCCCGGGTCGGCGAGCTCGACGAGGAGATGGTCTACGAGTCCCGGGTCGGCGACGTCTTCCTGCTCGGCTCGTCGTCCTGGCGGATCGAGGAGATCACCCCCGACCGGGTGCTCGTCTCCCCCGCCCCCGGCCAAGCCGCCCGGATGCCGTTCTGGAAGGGCGACCAGCTCGGCCGCCCCGTCGAGCTGGGCCGCGCCATCGGCGCCCGGGTCCGGGCGCTGCTGCGCCAGTCCGACGCCGACGCCGTGGCCGCGCTGCGCGCCGGCGGGCTGGACGACTGGGCCGCCGGCAACCTGATGGCCTACCTGCGCGAGCAGAAGGAGGCCACCCGGTCCCTGCCCGACGACCGCACGGTGGTGGTCGAGCGGTTCCGCGACGAGCTGGGCGACTGGCGGCTCGCCGTGCACTCGGTGCTCGGCGCCCGGGTCAACGGCCCGTGGGCGCTCGCCATCGGCCGCCGGCTCGCCGAGCGCTACGGGGTGGACGCCCAGGTCATGCCCTCCGACGACGGCATCGTGGTCCGGCTGCCCGACACCGCCGAGGAACCGCCCGGCGCCGACGTGGTGGTCTTCGACCCCGAGGAGATCGCCCAACTGGTCGAGGAGTCCGTCGGCACCTCGGCGCTGTTCGCCTCGCGGTTCCGCGAGTGCGCGGCCCGGTCGCTGCTGCTGCCCCGCCGCGACCCGCGCCGCCGGCAGCCGCTCTGGCAGCAGCGCCAGCGCGCCGCCCAGCTCCTCGACGTGGCCCGCGAGTACGCCGACTTCCCGGTCACCCTGGAGGCCGCCCGGGAGTGCCTCCAGGACGTCTTCGACCAGCCCGCGCTGGCCGAGCTGATGCGCGACCTCGGCGCCCGCAAGGTCCGCCTCGTCGAGGTGGAGTCCGAGCGCCCGTCGCCGTTCGCCCGCTCGCTGCTCTTCGGCTACGTCGGCGCGTTCCTCTACGAGGGCGACGCGCCGCTGGCCGAACGGCGGGCCGCCGCCCTGGCCCTCGACTCCGGGCTCCTCGGCGAACTGCTCGGCCGGGTCGACCTGCGGGAACTGCTCGACCCCGCGGTGCTGGCCGAGACCGAACGGCAACTGCGCTGGCGCACCGAGCAGCGCCGCCCCCGCGACGCGGAGGACGTGGTCGAGCTGCTCCGGGTGGTCGGCGACCTGAGCGAGGCCGAGCTGGCCGAGCGGGGCGTACCGGCCGGATGGCTGGACGAGCTGGAGGCGGCCCGGCGGGTGCTGCGGGTCCGGATCGCCGGCGAGGACCGCTGGGTGGTCGTCGAGGACGCCGCCCGGCTGCGCGACGCGCTCGGCGTGGCGCTGCCCGTGGGGGTGGCCGAGGCGTACCTGGAGCCGGTGGCCGACCCGCTCGGTGACCTGGTGGCCCGCTACGCCCGCACCCATGGCCCGTTCGCGGCGGCCACCTGCGCCGCCCGGTTCGGGCTCGGGGTGTTCGTCGTCGAGCAGACGCTGCGCCGGCTCGCCGCCACGGGGCGGGTGGTCTCCGGCGAGTTCGCGCCCGACAGCGTCGGCACCCAGTGGTGCGACGCCGAGGTGCTGCGGCTGCTGCGCCGCCGGTCCCTCGCCGCGCTGCGCCGGGAGATCGAGCCGGTGCCGCCCCGGGCGCTCGCCGCGTTCCTGCCCCGCTGGCAGCAGGTCGGCTCGTCGGCCCGCGGCGTCGAGGCGGTCGCCGCCACCGTCGAGCAGTTGCAGGGCGTGGCCGTGCCGGCGTCCGCGCTGGAACGCCTCGTGCTGCCCGCCCGCATCGCCGACTACTCCCCCGCCCAGCTCGACGAGCTCTGCGCCAGCGGCGAAGTGGTCTGGGCCGGCTCCGGCGCGATCTCCGGCGGCGACGGCTGGGTCACCCTGGCGTACGCGGACGTCGCGCCGCTGCTGCTGCCCCCGCCGGACGAGGCGCTGGCCGTCACCCCGCTGCACGAGGCGGTGCTCGACGCGCTCGGCGACGGGCAGGCGCTCTTCTTCCGGTCGCTCTCCGACCGGGTCGGCTCCACCGACGACACCGCCCTGGCGGCGGCGGTGTGGGACCTGGTCTGGGCCGGCCACCTCACCAACGACACCCTCGCTCCGCTGCGGGCGGCGCTCGGCGGCGGCGGCGCGCACCGGTCCCGGCCGGCCGCCCCGCGCACCCGCTACCGCCGCCCCGGCCGGGTGGCGCTGCCCAGCCGCGGCGGCCCGCCCACCGTGGCCGGCCGCTGGTCCCGGCTGCCCGAGCGCGACCTCGACCCCACCCGTCGGGCCGCCGCGCTCGCCGACCTGCTGCTCGAACGGCACGGCGTGGTCACCCGCGGCGCGGTCATGGCCGAGCAGGTGACCGGGGGCTTCGCGGCGGTCTACCCGGTGCTCTCCGCGCTGGAGGAACGCGGCGCGGCCCGGCGCGGCTACTTCGTCGAGGGGCTGGGGGCCGCCCAGTTCGCCGTGCCCGGTGCTGTGGACCGGATCCGCGCGCTCGCCGATCCCGCCGACGACAGCCGGGGCCGGGGCGGGCCGACCATCGTGCTCGCCGCCACCGACCCCGCCAACCCCTACGGCGCGGCGCTGCCCTGGCCCGACCGGGTGGTCGACTCCGGCGACGGGGCGGCACCGACCACCGGGCACCGGGCCGGGCGGAAGGCCGGGGCGCTGGTCGTGCTGGTCGGCGGCGACCTGGTGCTCTACGTCGAGCGGGGCGGGCGGACCATCCTCTCGTTCACCGACGACACCGACGTGCTGGCCGCGGCCGGCAAGGCGCTCGCCGACGCGGTGTACTCCGGGGCGCTGGGGGCGATCTCGGTGGAACGCGCCGACGGCGAGGCGGTGCACTCCTCGCCGCTGCGCGACGCGCTGACCGCTGCCGGCTTCCGCGCCACCCCCCGCGGCCTCCGCCTCCGCGGCTGACCCCGCCCCGCACCCCGCGCCGCCGCACGCTCACGCCCCACGCCCCACCGGTCGCGCCCGCGCTCGGCGCCCAGCGCCCCACCGGCCGCGCCCACGCCCATGCCCGCGCTCGGCCTCGGCCCTCGGCGCCGCCGCACGCTCCCGCCCCACGCCCCACCGGTCGCGCCCGCGCCCAGCGCCAGCGCCAGCGCCAGCGCCGGCGCCGGCGCCGGCGCCGGCGCCGGAGATCTTGGACGGAAACGGCCCCTATAGGGGCCTTTTCATACCAAGATCTTGTGACGGTCCCGCGATGCGGGCGAGTTTCCTGAGGGGTGGGAGAGCAGGCTCGTTGAGATCGGCCTCGGGGTGTCTGCGGCTCGGCGCGGAATGCCTGCCACGCCACGAACCGGCGCGACCGGGCGGTGCCGGCCGGCACGCGGCGGGGCAAGTGCGCGGAGCGGGGGCGGTGCCTGCGCTGGACGCCGACCACACGGATACGTGGTGCCTCGCTCGTTAGGGTGTGCTGCGCAGACGACGAGGGGGACCGATGGCCTCGATCCAGGTACGACCCGCCGGACCCGGCGACCAGGCCGATGTCGCGGCCCTGCACCGACGGGAGTGGGGCGGCCCGTACGTGGTGGTCCACGACACCCGCTACGACCTGCGGGAACTGCCCACGCTGGTGGCTGTGGACGGGGCGGGCGGGTTCGCCGGGGCGCTGGTGCACCGGCTCGCGGACGGTGGGCTGGAGGTGGTGAGCCTGGCCGCCACGGCACCGGGCAACGGCGCCGGCAGTGCCCTGATGGCCGCCGCCGAAGCACTCGCCGCGGCCGCCGGGGCGGACCGGCTCTGGCTGGTCACCACCAACGACAACCTCCGGGCGCTCCGCTTCTACCAGCGCCGTGGGCTGCGGATCGTGGCGGTGGACGCCGGCGCGGTGGACCGGGCGCGGGCGGTGAAGCCGAGCATCCCGTACCTCGGCGAGGACGACATCCCGCTCCATGACGAGCTGCGGCTGGAGCGGCGGCTCACCGGGTCGGAGGTTCGGCCGTGACCGGTCCCGACGGAAGCGCCTGGATCTCGCTGACCACCGACTACGGCCTGGCCGACGGGTTCGTGGCGGCCTGCCACGGGGTGCTCGCCCGGCTCGCCCCGGCCGCCCGGGTGATCGACGTGACCCACCTGGTGCCGCCGGCGGACGTACGCCGGGGCGCGGCGGTGCTCGCGCAGACCGTGCCGTACCTGCCGGTGGGCGTGCACGTGGCGGTGGTCGACCCGGGCGTCGGCACCGCCCGAAGGGGTGTCGCGCTGGCCACCCCGGGCGGGCTGCTGGTCGGCCCGGACAACGGGCTGCTGCTGGACGCCGCCGAGGCCCTCGGCGGGATCACCGGGGCGGTCGAGCTGACCAACCCGGCCTGGCTCGCCCCGACGGTCTCCCGGACCTTCCACGGGCGGGACGTGTTCGCCCCGGTCGCCGCGCGGCTGGCGCTCGGCGCGCCGCTGGCCGAGGCGGGGCCGGCCGTGGACCCGGCCACGCTGGTCCGGCTGCCCGCGCCGCTGGTCCGCGCCGACGACACGGGCTTCACCGCCGAGGTGCTGACCGTCGACCACTTCGGCAACGTCCAGCTCGCCGCACCCGGTGAGCTGCTGTCCGGGCTGCCGGAGCGGGTACGGGTGGCCGGCCGGGCGGCGGTGCGGGGGCACACGTTCGGCGACGCGCCGGCCGGCGGGCTGGTCGCGTACGTGGACTCGGCCGGGCTGGTGGCGCTGGCGGTCAACACCGGCCGGGCCGTGGACCTGCTCGGCGTACGTCCGGGCGAGGTGGTGACGGTCACCGGCGGCTGAGCCGCCCCACCCTGCGGATCCGGCGGGCCGAGGGAGGATGGAGAGGTGCCCGAAGGCGACACCGTCTGGAACACCGCCCGCGTCCTCCAGCGCGCCCTGGCCGGCGCCCGGCTCACCGGCTCGGACTTCCGCGTGCCGCAGCTCGCCGCGACCGACCTGACCGGCTGGACCGTGCACGAGTCGGCCAGCCGGGGCAAACACCTGCTGCTCCGCCTCACCGCGCCGACCGACGCCGCCGCCACCCAAACCACCGACACCGCACGAGCCGACGCCCCGCGAGCCGACACCGCACGAGCCGACGCCGCACGAGCCGACGCCCCGCGAGCCGACGCCCCGCGAACCGACGCCCCGCGAGCCGACGCCCCGCGAACCGGCGCCGCGCGAGCCGACGCGCCACCAGCCGGTGCCGCAGCCGCGAGCGGGCGGGACTGGACGCTGCACTCGCACCTGCGGATGGACGGCGCCTGGCGGGCGTACGCCCCGGGCGAGCGCTGGGCGGCCCGTCCCGCGCACCTGATCCGGGTGGTGCTCCGGTCCCCCGGCGCGGTGGCGGTTGGCTACCACCTGCACGAGCTGGCCCTGATCCCGACCGCCGAGGAGGAGTCCCTGGTCGGCCACCTCGGCCCGGACCTGCTCGGCCCGGACTGGGACCCGGACGAGGCGGTCCGCCGGCTGGCCGCCCACCCGGACGAGACCATCGGGGAGGCGCTGCTGGACCAGCGCAACCTGGCCGGGGTGGGCAACCTCTACAAGTGCGAGGTGCTGTTCCTGCGCGGGGTCTCCCCGTGGACGCCGGTCCGCGCGGTGCCCGACCTGGCCGGCACGGTCGGCCTCGCCCAGCGGCTGCTGGCCGCGAACCGGGGCCGCTGGACGCAGAGCACCACCGGCTCGCTGCACCGCGGGCAGACCAGCTACGTCTACGGCCGCCGGGCGCAGCCCTGCCGGCGCTGCGGCACGGCGATCCGCAAGGAGGAGCTGGGCGAGCGGGTGACCTACTGGTGCCCGGCCTGCCAGCCGGACCGCTGAGCGGGACGGCGCGTGGAACTTCCACGAACCACCCAAGATCGCCCGAGATAGGGACGATTGGGTAGTTCCCTCCCGCACCTTCGGCGTCGCATGCTGCGGTGGAGTGCTCACCGATCGTCAGCAGCGCGTACGCCCGCCACGTCGGGGTGACGGCAGGCGCGCCCCGACCCCGGGGAGAGCCATGGTGCTGTTCCGCAGACTCCGGCCGGGATGGACGGACCGGGCCGCCCGGACCGCCGAGAACCACACGCCGACGGTGCCCGCCGCCCGCCCCGCCGAGGAGGAGACCGGGCCCACCCCGGCCAGCCTCGACCCGGCCGCCGTGCCGCGCTGCTTCGGCCCGGTGCCGAACTTCGCCGCCAGCCCGCTGCCCGCGCTCGACCGGGACGGCCGTCCGGTGCCCGGCACCGGCATCCGTAAGTTCGTCGACCCGCTGCCGGTGCCCGGCCCGCTGGCCGCCGCCGGGCTGGGCGCCCGCCTGCCGGTCGCGGTCCCCGACACGATCACCTGGCCGGGCTGCGACTACTACGAGATCGGCCTCCAGGAGTACGCGCAACGCCTGCACCGCGACCTGCCGGCCACCCGGCTGCGCGGCTACCGCCAGCTCAACCTGGGCACCGACGCGTCCGGCCACAACACGGTGAGCCCGCCCGACCGGCCCTGGCACCTCGGCCCGATGATCGTCGCCCGGCGCGGCCGGCCGGTCCGGATCAAGTTCATCAACCAACTGCCCACCGGCCGGGCCGGCGAACTCTTCCTGCCGGTCGACGAGACGGTCGACGGGGCCGGGACGGGCCCGCTGGACGGGCCCGCGCCGTATCCGGGAAACCGGGCGGTGCCGCACCTGGCCGGGGCGCAGACGGGGTGGATCAGTGCCGGCAACCCGTGGCAGTGGGTCACCCCGGCCGGCGAGATCACCCCGTACCCGACGGGGGTGGGGGTGAGCCCCGTGCCGGACATGCCGCCGCCCGGCGCGGGCGCCACCACGCTCTACTTCCCCAACGAGCAGAGCGGCCGGCTCATGTGGCTGCACGACAACACCCTCGGCCTGTCCCGGCTCACCGTCTACTCCGGGCAGCTCGCGCTCTACCTGCTCACCGACCCGGCGGAGGAACGGCTGGTCGACGACGGGGTACTGCCGGCCGACCAGCTTCCCCTGGTGATCGAGGACAAGACCTTCGTGCCGGACGACGCCCAGCTCGCCGCCCAGGATCCCACCTGGGACCGGGACCGCTGGGGCGCCAAGGGCAGCCTCTGGCACCCGCACGTCTACCAGCCCCGGCAGAACCCGTACCGGAGCACCGGCGGGAACCCGACCGGGCGCTGGGACTACGGCCCGTGGACCCACGACCCGGACGGCGGGGCCAGCCCCTGGGTCGCCCCGGTCCCGAACCCGCACCACGATCCGGTCACCGAGCCGGACGAGCCGCCGCTGGCGCCGGGCGTGCCGCACCCGTCGGCCGTGCCCGAGGCGTACGGGGACACGCCGCTGGTCAACGGGGTCGCCTACCCGTACGTGGAGGTCGCGCCGCGGGCGTACCGGTTCCGGATCCTCAACGCCTGCGCCGACCGGGCGCTCAACCTCCAGCTCTACCGGGCCGGCTCGGACCGGCCCCTGTGGACCGAGAGCGGCGCTCCGGGCGACCCGCGCGCCGGCGAGGTGCCGATGGTCGACGCGGCCCGGGCCGCCGGCCGGCCGGCGCACTGGCCGGTCGACGGGCGCGAGGGCGGTGTGCCCGACCCGGCCGCCGCCGGACCCGAGCTGATCCAGATCGGCAACGAGGGCGGCCTGCTGCCCGCCCCCGTGGTGCGGCCGAACCGCCCTGTCAGCTACCGGTACGACCGCCAGGACCCCACCGTGCTCAACGTGGACGGGCACACCCTGCTGCTCGCGCCCGGCGAGCGGGCCGACGTGGTGGTGGACTTCGCCACCGTCCCGCCGGGCAGCACGCTGATCCTCTACAACGACTGCCCGGCGCCGCTGCCCCGGTTCGATCCCCGCTACGACCACCACACCGACGCCCCGGACCGCACCGCCACCGGCGGCCTCCCCGCCACCCACCCCGGCTACGGGCCGAACACCCGGACGCTGCTCCAGATCCGGGTCACCGGCACCCCGGCGGCGCCGTACGACCGGGACCGGCTCGCCGCCCGGCTGCCCGGCGCGTACGCGGAGAGCCAGCGACCGCCGATCGTGCCGCAACCGGCCTACGACGCGACCTTCGGCACCCGCACCTCCGGCGAGACGCTGGTGCCGGCGCGTGCCACCTCGGTCACCTTCACCCCGACCGGCGCGGTTGCCCCGGTCACCCTGCCGCTGGCGGTGAAGTCGGTCGGGCAGGTCTTCGAGCCCCGGCACGGCCGGGCCGTGGGGCGGCTCGGCGTCGGCCACCCGAACGCCGGGGCGCGGACCCCGGCCACCCTGCCGCTCGGCCCGGTCGACCCGGCCACCGAGGTGCTGTACGCGACCGAGCCGACCGTGCCGGTGGGCGCGCCGGCCGACGGCACCCAGCTGTGGCGGATCGTCGGCGACGCACCCCGCACCCATCCCGTGCACATCGAGGGCTGCGACGTGCAACTGGTCAACCGGGTCGGCTGGGACGGCACGGTCCGCCCGCCGGACCCGGGCGAGCTGGGCTGGAAGGACACCGTCCGGGTCAACCCGCGGGAGGACGTGATCGTGGCCCTGCGCCCGGTCCCGCCCACCCTGCCCTTCAAGATCGGCGACAGCGTACGGCTGCTCGACCCGACCCGGCCGGCCGGCGCCCGCCTGGACGCCAGCCCGGTCAGCCCCGTCGACGGGCGGCCCGCCGTGGTGGTCAACCAACTGGTGAACCTGGGCTGGGAGTACCGCTGGCAGACCCGCTCGGCGGGGCTGCGCGACCAGGGCATGAGCCGGCCGCTGGTGCTGCGGGTGGCGCCCAAGGCGCCGACCGGGCTGACCGCCACCCCGGCGCCGGGCTCGGCCACCGCGCTGCCCGCCATCGCGCTGGCCTGGACCGGCAACGGGAGCCGCCCGCCGGCGACCAGCCACCGGCTGCAACGCGCCACCGACGCGGCCTTCACGGCCGGGCTCACCGAGATCACCGTGGCCGCCGCGGCCACCCGGTACACCGACGCGACCGTCACCCCGGGGATCACCTACCACTACCGGATCCGGGCCGAGAACGCGGTGAGCTGCTCGGCCTGGTCGAACAGCGTCCCCGCCTCGGTGCAGCTCACCGCTCCGGCGAAGCTGGCCGCCGTGGTGCCGCCGGCCGCGCCGCTGCGGGTCGCGCTGCGTTGGGCCAACCGCTCCTTCGCCACCGGCGTGGACGTGCAGCGGGCCACCAACCCGACGTTCACCAGCGGGCCGGGCACCACGGCCATCGCCGTCGGAGAGGCCCACCTCGACCCGGCGGTCGCCCCGGACACCACCTACTACTACCGGGTACGCACCACCTACCTGGGCGCGGCGTCACCCTGGTCGACGGTGTCCACCGTGACCACCCCGCCCCGCCCCGGCCTGCCGACCGCGGTGCTCGCCACCGCCACCGCGCCCGCCCCGGACACCGCCACGGTGATCCTGAGCTGGTCGGCCAGCACGCCGGCCGGAGCGGGCGCCGGCTTCGTGGTGCAGCGCGCCACCGACGCCGGCTTCACCCACGACGTGGCCACCTTCAGCGTCACCGCCCGAGGCTTCACCAACACCGGCCTGGCCCGAGGCACGACCTACCACTACCGCATCCGCTCCACGAACGTGGTGGGCACGTCCCCCTGGACCACCCCCACCCAGGTAACAACCCCCGACTAACCCACCCACCCCGCCCGGCTGCGCTCCCGTCGTTGATCAAGGAGTTTGCGTCGGAAGTGGGGCGAATCCTGACGCAAACTTCTTGATCAACAAGGCGGAGGGCAGGGGAGGAGGAGGCGCGGGGTCAGGGGGTGCGGAGGGGGGTTTGGGTGGTGCGGAGTTCGGCGAGGGCGCCGGCGACGCCGTGCAGCAGGTCGGTGGCCTCGGTGAGGCGGGCGGCCGAGGGGTCCTGGGTGCTCGGGTGGGCGTCCTCGGCCACGTAGCCGGCCGCGGCCACCACGAGCCGCTCGTAGGCGGCCACCCCGCTCTCCAGCTGCTCGACCAGGGTGGCGTGCGCTTCGGCGAGGGACCCGCGCGCCTCGGCCGGGGCGAGCTTCAGGGCGCGTTCCACGCCGGCCACCCGGTTGGCGAGATCACGCAGGGAACGGTCGGCCTCGGCCGCCTCGCGGACGGCCGGCTCGGCCAGCCCGGTGAGCCGGCCGGCCAGCCCGGCCAGGGTGAGCGCGGCCCGGTCCAGCCGGGCCCATGCCTCGGCGGCGGTGGTGCCGCGCAGCGCGAGGCGGGAGCGGACCCGGCGTACCTCGGCGAGGACGCCGGGGCCCACGGGCAGCCGCTCGACGGCGGCGACCAGCCGGGCCCGGGAGCGGGCGGCGGCCTCGGCCGGGTCGAGGGCCGGCGGGGCCGGCACGGCGGCGAGTGCGCGCAGGTCGACCCAGCGCCAGGCGGCCAGTGCGATCGCGCTGCCCGCGGCGCCGGCCCAGGCCGCGTCCGGCAGGCCCAACCCGGCGTACGGGGTCAGCACGGCGGCGGCGCCCCCCAGCCCACCGGCCAGGACGCTCCAGCGCCGCGCGGACCGGCGCAACCTGCGCAGCCGGCGGAAGTGCCGCGCCCGCTCGTCCACCATCGGTCTCCCCCGTCCCCTAGCTCGTGGTGCTCTCCCCGGTGCCACGCTCCCGGCTCATGGTGGCCCGGATCTCGTCGAGGCGGGCGGCGGCCGGGTCGGTCGGCTGGCCCACGGCGGGGCGCTCCTGCCGGCCGCCGAGCTGCTCGCCGGCCATGCTCGACCGGATCTGCTCCAGTCTGGCCGACCCGGCCGAGTCGAGGGTCGCCTTCTGGATCTCCAGCATCCGGCCCTCGACGGAGTTGCCGGCCAGCTCGGCCCGGCCCATCGCGTCGGCGTAGCGGCGCTCGATCCGGTCCCGGACCTCATCCAGGGCCGGGGTGGTGCCGGGGGCGGTGAGCGAGGACATGGACTCCAGCGAACGGGCCACGCTCTCCTGCATCTTGGCCTGCTCCAGCTGGCTGAGCAGCTTGGTGCGCTCGGCCAGCTTCTGCTGGAGGATCATCGAGTTGTTCTCGACCGCCTTGCGTGCCTGTGCGGCCGCGCCGAGCGCCTGGTCGTGCAGGGTCTTGAGGTCCTCCGTCGCCTGCTCGGCGGAGACCAGCTGGCTGGCGAGCAGCTGCGCGGACTGCTCGTAGCGCGCCGCCTCGGTCTCCTCACCGCGGCCCCGGGCCTGGTCGGCCAGGACCAGTGCCTGCCGGGCGTTGCCCTGGAGCTGCTCGACCTCGGTCATCTGCCGGGACAGCTTCATCTCCAGCTGGCGCTGGTTGCCGATGACCGCGGCCGCCTGCTGGACCAGCGCCTGGTGCTGCCGCTGGGCCTCCTCGATGGCCTGCTGGATCTGCACCTTCGGGTCGGCGTGCTCGTCGATCTTCGCGCCGAAGAGCGCCATCAGGTATTTCCAGCCCTTGACGAACGGGTTCGCCATCTCCGCCTTGTCCCCTCAGTAGCGTCACGTCGCCTCGACCGGGGTCGACCGGCGAGCCGCGCGGTGTGCCTCCATCGTCCCAGTCGGACGCCAACCCCGGCACCCGTACGACCCTGATCAACAGTACGACGTGGCCACCACCGGCGGCCATGTCGCGGCGGGTGGGATCAGGCGGCGCAGACCACGTCCCGGTCCGCGGGGCGGACCCGGGTGCTGCGCAGCGTCGCCTTGAGCGGCGAGTCCTGGCGGACCTGGACGGACACCGAGCCGTCGGAGGTGACCTGCCGGACCCCCCGGCTGGTCGCCTTGCGCACGGCCGCCGGTGCGACCGGCGTCGACTCGACCGGCTCGTCGGCCATCGGGACCAGCACCCCGGGCATCTGCTCCGCCAGCGCGACCGTGTCGCTGACCTCGCGCAGCAACTCGGAGAGGCGGGCGCCGAGCGCGTCGCAGATCGCGGCCAGCAGCTCGCTGGAGGGCTCCTTCTGGCCGCGCTCGATCTCGGAGAGGTAACCCAGGCTCACGTTGGCGGCGGACGAGACCTCGCGGAGGGTGCGGTGCTGCCCCTGCCGGCGCGCCCGCAGTGCGTCACCGATCACACGGCGTAGCAGGACCATCGCACCTCCCCCTGTACGGGACCACCATCTCCGGCCGCGCGTGCCGCACCGGGCGCGGTGGACCGGCCCGGCGCCGACGTCGCCCGCCGGAGCCTTCCCGCAACCGTACCCGTTGGTCGCCTCGACGACATCCCACCCCGCCTCTCCAATCCTGCGGAACCGCCCGCGCGGGCCGGCCGACGGCCCCGGGCCGGTGGTCCCGGGGTCGGGCGGGTCGCGACCGGCTCACCGCTGTCCGGCCCCCGCCCGGTCGGCGTCGCCCGCGGCTTCCGCCTCGTCGGCCTCGACGGCGGCGTGGATCTGCTCGGCGAGCAGGCGCAGCGCCTCGATCACCGCGGCCGCGCGGATGTGGTCCCGGCCACCGTCGAGGCGCAGCTCGCGTACCTCGGTGCCGCCGGGACCGGACGCGGCGACGTAGACCAGGCCGACCGGCTTGCCGTCCTGGGGCTCGGGCCCGGCCACGCCCGTGGTGGCCAGCCCCCAGTCGGCGCCGCAGCGCCGCCGCCCGCCCTCGGCGAGGGCGGCGGCCACGTCCGGGTCGACCGGTCCGCGCTCGGCCACGAGGTCCTCCGGTACGCCGGCCAGCTCCGACTTCAGCTCGGTGGCGTAGACCACGAGGCCGCCCCGGAAGATCCCGCTCACCCCGGCGATCTCCACGATGGCGGCGGAGAGCAGCCCACCGGTCAGCGACTCGACGGTGGCCAGGGTCTCCTTGCGCTCGTGCAGGCTGTGCACCACCGAGGCCGCCGGACTGCCGGCGGGCCGCTCGTGGTTCGCATCCGTCCCCATGCCGGCCCCTTCTTCCCCCACCGCCGCGACCTACTCATCGTGCGCACCGAATCGCCGATCATGAGGTTATCGCCGACGACGCGCCGCGCCGGCCGGGCTCAGCGGGTGGGGCGGCGCAGCCGGAGGGCCTGGGCGATGTAGTCGAAGCCGGTGACGACGGTGACCACCACGGCCGCGCCCATGATCCAGGGGCCGACCGGGGCCAGCGCGTCGGGCATCGGCCAGAGGTACCAGGTGATCGCCAGGATCTGGAGCGCGGTCTTGATCTTGCCGCCGCGGCTGGCCGCGATCACGCCGTGCCGGATCACCCAGAAGCGCAGCGCCGTGATGCCCAGCTCGCGCGCGAGGATCACCACGGTCACCCACCAGGGCAGCCGGTCGTACCAGGAGAGCAGCACCAGGGCGGCGCCGGTGAGGGCCTTGTCGGCGATCGGGTCGGCCACCTTGCCGAGCGAGGTGACCAGCCCGAACCGGCGGGCGATCCAGCCGTCCACCAGGTCGGTCGCCGAGGCGACCACGAAGATCAGGCAGGCCGCCATCCGCCAGCCGGCGTGGCTCATCGCGGAGGCGACCACGGTGACCGCGAACACCGGAACCAGCACCAGCCGCACCGCGGTCAGCACGTTGGCCGCGTTGAGCAGGGGCACCGGGGCCGCCACGGTCGACTCCGCCCCGGTCATGTCCGGCACCGCCCCACGTGGCTCCCCCGTTCTGTCCGGACCCGCCGTCACCGTGCCGCGCCGGGCGCCGCCGAGATCATCTCATCCGGTACGGCGACCAGGTCGACACCCTCGGTCGCGGTGACCGTGGCCCGGACCAGGTCGCCGGGGCGCAGCGCGGCCAGGTCCACCCCGCCGCCCTGCGGGGCGACCAGGGTGGTCGAGCCGTCGACCTCGGGCGCCTGGTGGGCGGCCCGCCCCTCGACCACGCCGTCGGCGACCGAGTCGACCAGCACCTCCACGGTCGAGCCGAGCCGCTCCTCGGCCCGCTGCGAGCAGAGCTCGTCGGCGAGCGCCGCGAGCCTGTCGTAGCGCCGCTTGATCGTCGCGGCGGAGACCTTGCCGGGCAGGCCGGCGGCCTCGGTACCGTCCTCGTCGCTGTAGTCGAACACGCCGATCGCGTCGAGGCGCGCCTCGCTCAGGAAGCGGGTCAGCTCGGCCACGTCCTGCCGGGTCTCGCCGGGGAAGCCCACGATGAAGTTGCTCCGCGCGCCCGCCTCCGGGGCCAGCTCGCGGGCGGAGGCGAGCAGCTCCAGGAACCGTTCGGTGGAGCCGAACCGGCGCATCCGGCGCAGCACCGGCTCGCTGGAGTGCTGGAACGACAGGTCGAAGTACGCGGCCACGCCCGGCGTGGTGGCGATCACCTCGACCAGGCCGGGCCGGGTCTCGGCGGGCTGGAGGTAGCTGGCCCGCACCCGCACGATGCCGTCGATCGCGGCGAGCTGCGGCAGCAGCTTCTCCAGCGCCCGGGGGTCGCCCAGGTCCTTGCCGTAGGAGGTGGAGTTCTCGCTGACCAGCACCAGCTCGCGGACGCCGGTCTTGGCCAGCCACTCCGCCTCGGCGAGCAGCTCGTCGGGGGTACGCGAGACGAACGCCCCACGGAACGCCGGAATGGCACAGAACGCGCAGCGCCGGTCGCAGCCGCTGGCCAGCTTGAGCGAGGCCACCGGCCCGGTGTCGAGCCGGTGCCGCAGCACCTGCCGCAGGTGCGCCGGGGTGTGCTCGTCGGCCTCGGTGGCGACCCGGGTCGGGGTGCCGTGGCCGGGCAGCGACACCGCCGCCTCGCGACGCTTCACGGGGGTGAGCGGCAGCAGTTCGCGCCGGTCGCGCGGGGTGTGCGCGCCCAGCGCCTCGCCGGCCAGCACGGCGTCCAGCCGGGCCGCGATGTCCGGGTAGTCGTCGAAGCTCAGCACCGCCTGCGCCTCGGGAAGGCTGTCGGCCAGCTCGCGGCCGTACCGCTCGGCCATGCAGCCGGCGGCGACCACCTTGGCGCCGGTGTCGGCGGCGGCCAGCAGCGTCTGGATCGAGTCCTGCTTGGCCTTCTCCACGAAACCGCAGGTGTTCACCACCACCACGTCGGCGCCCTCGCCGTCGGTGGTCACCTGCCACCCGTCGGCGTGCAGCCGGGCGGCCAACTCCTCCGAGTCGACCTCGTTACGGGCGCAACCCAGCGTCAGCAGGGCGACGCGACGGCCGTCGGCGGGAGACGACAGCTCCGTCGGACGCGCCGAGCTGGAGCTGTCGGAAGGGGAGGTGGCAGACACCATCCGAGGGTACCGGGCCGCGGCGGGAACCCCACGGCGGCGGGCCGCCGGCATCGGCCGGCTCACACGCGCCGCGGGTCAGCGGGCCGCCGCGCCGACCCGGGCCAGCCGGTCGAGCAGGAAGACCTCGGTGCCGGCCAGGCCGGTGGAGCAGAAGACCGAGATCTGGTCCGCGCCGGTCCTCCCCGGGACCGCTCCGGCCAGCACCGCGCCCAGGTCGCGGAGCCGGTCCGCGTACGGCTCGACGGCGGCGAGCATCGGCGGGGCGTACGCGGCCGCCTGCGCGGGAGAGTCGGTGACCAACAGGTCGGCGGCGTCCAGCAGGTCGGGCCCGAACTCGTGCCGGTCGACCTGCTTGAAGCCGACGGTGTTGACGTGGGTGCCCGGGGCGAGGTCGGCGGCGGCCAGCACCGGTGTGGTGCTGGTGGTGGCGAGCACCACGAGGTCCCGGTCCCGCACCGCGGCGGCGGCCGAGTCGACCGCGCGGGCCGGCACGCCCAGTTCGGCCCGGACCCGGGCGGCGAACGCCTCCCGGCGGGCCGCCGAGCGGCTGTGCACGGTCACCTCGCGCAGCGGGCGGACCGCGGCGGCGGCCCAGACCTGCGTCCACGCCTGGCGTCCGGAGCCCACCACCCCGAGGGTGGCCGCGTCGGGGCGCGCCAGCGCGTCCACGGCCACCCCGCCCAGTCCCCCGGTGCGCCGCGAGCCCAGCTCCTCGCCGACCGCGATGGCGCGCACCGCCCCGGTGCCCGCGTCGTGCAGCACCACCAGCTGCCCGCTCTCCGGGTGCCCGAACGTGTCGTACGAACGGAAGCCGTACCACTCGCCGGTGAGGTGCCCGGCCGTGAGCACCATCCGGCCGCCGCCGAGCGGGGCGGACGCCCGGGGCGGGGCGATCAGCCGCCCCTCGTACGCGGCCAGCAGCGCGTCCCGCATGGCGGCGACGGTGAGCGGGGCGTCCACGGCCGCGGCGACGTCCTCGTCGGAGAAGAGCACGGTCATGCCGACCATGGTGCAACCTGAAGTTCGCGTGAACTCCAGCGAGGGTGGGGTTCGTCACCGTGCCGGCCCGCCGGCCCGGGCGGTGCTAGCGTCGGCCTCGGCGGCCCCGTGCCGCCCCGGACGAGTGGTGGGCGTACCCGGTCAGGCCAAGACGCCCCGCGTGACCGCCCGTCCCGGCCCCGGTGGCCGGGCCCGTCCCGTCAGAGGTGCCCCATGGCCTGGCTCGTGCTCGTGCTCTCCGGACTGCTGGAGACCGCCTGGGCGATCGCCCTGGACCGCAGCGCCGGCTTCACCCGCCCGCTCCCCTCCCTGGTCTTCGTCGTCTCACTGGTGGCCAGCATGGCCGGCCTGGCGTACGCGCTGCGCGACATCCCGGTCGGCACCGGCTACGCCGTGTGGGTCGGCATCGGGGCGGTCGGCACCGCCGTGGTCGGCATGGCGGCGCTGGGCGAGTCGGCCAGCCTGCCCCGGATCGCCTGCCTCCTGCTCGTGGTCGCCGGCGTGGTCGGCCTCAAGCTCTTCCACTGACCACCTCCGGCCAGCCCGGACGTCCGGTTTGGACGCCGGGCCGGTGCGGGTAGTTCTCCCTCGCCCCACCCGAGGAGACCCACTACGGAGGACACCATGGCCGACATCCACGCCACCGCCCGCCCGCGCAGCAGCGCGGCCCGCGTCTGCACGATTCTCGCGTTCGTCTTCGCGGTCATCGCGATCTTCTTCCTGCCGCCGCTGTTCGGCCTGGTCGGCCTGGTGCTCGGCATCGTCGGCGCGGTGCTCGGCGACAAGCCGCTCGGCTGGTACGCCGCCGCCGCCAGCGTGGCGGGCGCCGTCATCGGCATGATCATCGGCTACGCCATCTACAACTCCTGACCCGTACGCGTCAGGGCCCGCCGGGAGCACCGGCGGGCCCTGACGTCTGTCCGGGACGGGTCAGTCCTCGCCGCCGCGCAGGCCGACCAGGACCTCCTCCAGCTCGTCCGGCTTGACCAGCACGTCGCGGGCCTTGGACCCCTCGGACGGGCCGACCACGCCCCGGGTCTCCATGAGGTCCATGAGCCGGCCCGCCTTGGCGAAGCCGACCCGCAGCTTGCGCTGGAGCATCGAGGTCGAGCCGAACTGCGAGGTGACCACCAGCTCCACCGCCTGCACGAGCAGGTCCAGGTCGTCGCCGATGTCCTCGTCGATCTTCTTCTTGCTGTCCTGCGCGGGGGCCAGCACGTCCGGGCGGAACTCCGGCTCGCGCTGGTCCTTGCAGAACTTCACCACGTCGTGGATCTCGCGCTCGGTCACCCAGGCGCCCTGGATCCGGATCGGCTTCGACGCGCCCATCGGCAGGAACAGCCCGTCGCCGCGGCCGAGCAGCTTCTCCGCGCCGGGCTGGTCGAGGATGACCCGCGAGTCGGCCAGCGAGGAGGTGGCGAAGGCGAGCCGGGACGGCACGTTCGCCTTGATCAGGCCGGTGACCACGTCCACCGAGGGACGCTGGGTGGCCAGCACCAGGTGGATGCCGGCGGCCCGGGCCAGCTGGGTGATCCGGACGACCGAGTCCTCCACGTCGCGCGGCGCGACCATCATGAGGTCGGCCAGCTCGTCCACGATCACCAGCAGGTACGGGTACGGCCGGATCTCCCGCTCGCTGCCCGGCGGGGCCTTGATCTCGCCGTTGCGCACCTTGCGGTTGTAGTCGTCGATGTGCCGGACCCCGTTGGCGGCGAGGTCGTCGTAGCGCATGTCCATCTCGCGGACGACCCACTCCAGCGAGTCGGCCGCCTTCTTCGGGTTGGTCACGATCGGGGTGACCAGGTGCGGGATGCCCTCGTAGCCGGTCATCTCGACCCGCTTCGGGTCGATGAGCAGCAGCCGCACCTCGTCCGGGGTGGCCCGGGTCAGGATCGACACCAGCAGCGAGTTGAGGCAGGACGACTTGCCCGCGCCGGTCGCCCCGGCGATCAGGATGTGCGGCATCTTGGCCAGGTTGGCCACCACGTAGCCGCCCTCGATGTCCTTGCCGAGCGCCACGACCATCGGGTGGTGGTCGCTGGTGGCGGCCCGCGAGCGCAGCACGTCGCCGAGCGCCACGTTCTCCGGGTCGGTGTTCGGGATCTCCACCCCGACCGCGCTCTTGCCCGGGATCGGGCTGAGGATCCGCACGTCCGGCGACTTCACGGCGTACGCGATGTTGCGGGAGAGCTGGGTGATCCGCTCGACCTTGACGCCCGGCCCCAGCTCGACCTCGTAGCGGGTGACCGTCGGGCCGCGGGTGAAGCCGGTGACCGCGGCGTCCACGTCGAACTGCTCGAAGACGCCGGTCAGCGCGGCGATCACCTCGTCGTTGGCCTTGCTCCGGGTCTTCGGGGCGGCCCCGCTGCCCAGCATGTTGGCCGGCGGCAGCGTGTAGTCGCCGGCCAGCCCGGTGAGCGCGAGCTGCTCGGCGCGGGTGGGCAGCGGCGAGTGCTCCGGCGGCTCGACCGGCTTGCGGCTCGCCGGCACCTTCTTGCGCGGCAGCACCAGGGTGTCCTGGAGGTCGACGCCGTCGAGGTCGTCGTCCGCGTCCAGCGGGTCCACCGGCGGCGGGAGGCGCTTGGCCGCCCGCTTGCGGGCCGGCTTCGCCGCCGCCTCGGCCTCGGCCTCCTCGGCGTCGGCCGGCGGGACCGGGGCGGCGCGCAGCCCGAGCCGCTCCGGGATCTTGTTGATCGGGGTCGCGGTGACCACCAGCAGCCCGAAGACCAGCAGCAGGAGCAGCAGCGGCATGGCCACCCAGGCGGTGACCGCGGACTTGAGCAGGTCGCCCACGCCGGCGCCGAGCAGGCCGCCCGCGTAGTCGCGCTGGACCTCGTCGACCGGGTCCTGTCCGATGTGCAGCATGGCCGCCGTGGCGAGCAGCATGGAGCCCCAGCCGACCAGGCCGCGCCCGCGGTGCGCCGGATCGGCCGGGGTCCGCATCAGCCGCCAGGCGCCCACCATGAGCAGCACCGGCAGCACGATGGCGATCGCCCCGACGAAGAGGCGCACGGTGTCCGCGAGGTGCCGGCCCACCGGCCCGGCGCCGCCGGACCAGATGCCCACCGCACTGAGGATGGCCAGGCCGAACAGGAGCAGCCCGGCGCCGTCGCGGCGGTGCTCCGGGTCCAGCTCGCGGGTGGTGGCGGCCTGCCGGCCGGCGGCCCGGAAGGCCCAGCCCACGCCGTGCGCCAGCCCCATCCACAGGGCACCCAGCGCGCGGCCGAGGAAGGCCGCCGGGCTCGGCCCGGGGGCCGGGCGCCGCCGGGCGGTCGCCCTGGTCGCCTTCTTGGCCGGCTGGCGGGCACGGCTGTTCGTGGTTCCGCGCGGCGACGCGCCGCGCCGCCGGCTCGCCTGAGAGGTACGGCCCGCCATACAGTCACCGTAACGGCGGGACCCGGCAGATCGCCGCTTTTCCGGGTCGTGTCCGCGCGTCGCGGCACGAATCCACCGCCGTTTGTGTTATTCGCCTCAGAAGGGATGCCCGCATGGCGTCGCCGGAGATCGAGGACGGTCCGGACGGCCCCCTGGCCGGACACCCCCAGGCGCTGCGACCGCTGACCGGCGAGCTGATCGCCGCCGTGCTGGCCATCCGGGGGTACGCGGTGGCCCGGGACGCCGACGGCGACCTCGTGGGCCGCTGGGACCGGAGCCTGATCTGGTTCTTCCGGCGGGGCGGCGCCGGTGAGCTGCTCCAGGTGCGCACCGTCACGGCACACCGGTTCGGCATCGAGCACGTGCCCGACCTGCACGCCTTCTGCAACGCCTGGAACCACGACCGGCTCTGGCCGAAGGCGTTCGTGCACGTCGCCGACGACGGGCTGGCCCAGGTCTGCGGCGAGGTGACCACCGACCTGGAACGTGGGGTCACCCCGCACCAGCTCGACCAGCTCGTCGACTGCGGGGTCACCACCGGCTGCCAGCTCGCCGCCGCCGTGGCGGACCTGCCCGGCGGGGTGGTCCGGTGACCACCTCCCGGGACCGGGGCCTGGCCGGCGCGCTCTCCGACGCCCGGGACCTGCCCGACGGCGAGGCCCGCTGCGCCGAGCTGGAACGCATCGCCGCCCGGGCCGACGCCACCGGCGACCCGCGTACCGGCCTGGCGGCGCGGTTCGCGCTGGTCGAGGCGTACCTGCACCTGGGCGAGCGGTGGCGGACGGTGGAGCCGGTACGCCGCTGCGTGGCCACGGTGGACCGGCAACCGGGGCTGCTCGACGGCCCCGGCGAGGTCGAACGGCTGCACCGGCACCAGCGGCAGGCCGTGGAGGCGCTCTTCGGCACCCCCCGGGTGGCCCTGGACCAGGCCCGCTCCCTGTTGGACGATCTCGCCGACCGGCTGGGCCCGGACGCCGAGCCGGTGGCCGAGCTGCGCTGCCGGCTCGCCGACCACCTGGGCGACGAGCCGACCGCCCGCCGCGAGTACGACCGCTGGTCCGCCGGCGACGGGTCCGACCCGGTGGCCGGCTGTGCCGGCTGCGCCCCGGCCCGCCGGGCCGAGCTGCTGGCCGGCTGGGGCGAGCCGGCGGCCGCCCTGGCCGCGCTGGAGCCGGCGCTCGACGGCGAGCCGGGCTGCACCGACCAGCCGGAGCGGGCCCTCGCCGCGGGGATGCTGCCCTGGCTGCGTACCGGGGAGGCGGCGCGCGCCGCCCGGGCGCACGTGCGGGCGTACCGCCGGCACCGCCGGGAGCGGGCGGCGTTCCCGCAACTCGCCGCCCACCTGCGCTTCTGTGCCCTGGGCGGGCACCTGGCCCACGGGCTGGACGTGCTGGCCGAGCAGCTGCCCCGGCTGGACCACCCGGCCGACGACCTCTCCGCGATGGAGTTCGCCGCGGCGGGCGCGCTGCTCTGCGGGCTGGCCGTCGAGGCCGGTCTCGGCGGGCGGCGGATCCACCGCCCCGGGCACGGGCCCCGGCCGGCCGCCGAGGTGGACGTGGCGACGCTCGGCGGCCAGCTCCAGGCCCTCGCCACCACGTTGGCCGGCAGCTTCGACGCCCGCAACGGCACCGGCCACCAGTCCGGCCGGATCGCCTCCTGGCTGGCCGAGCGGCCGCTCGCCGACCCGGTGCCGCTGCCCGACGAGGACGACGTGGGGGCCGACCACGACCCGGCCGAGCCCGGGCCGCCCGGCGAGGAGGACGTCGCCCCGCTGAGCCTGCGGCTGCTCACCGCCGCCCTCGACGCGCGCGGCGACGCGTACACGCTGGATCCGGACGGCACCGTGGTGGGGCGCTGGAGCGAGGCGGTGGTCCAGTTCCGACGGCTCGGGCCGCAGGGCGAGGTGCTGCACGCCCGGGCCGTGGCGCTGCGCCGGCTGCCGGCCGCCCGCCGCGCCGAGGCGTACGCGTTCTGCAACGCCTGGAACCACGACCGGCTGCTGCCGGCGGCGTACGTGCACGACCCGGGCGACGGGACGCTGCTGCTGGCCGCCGACGTCACCACCGACCTGGCGTACGGGGTGGCCCCGGCGCAGCTCGTCGTGCTGGTCACCGCGGCGGTCAGCACCGGGGCCGCGTTCGCCGAGGCGGTCGCCGCGCTGCCCTGACCCCGGGCGCGGCGCGGCCCCCGGCCACCGGGCGGTGGTGGACGGGGGCCGCGGTCCGGTGCCGCCGGGGTCGACCCGGCGGCGGCTCAGCGGGCGGAGAACGCCAGGGCGTACTCGCCGGCGCCGGCCAGCCCGACCACGCGGTAGCGGTAGGCGCCGGCCGGGGTCTCGGCGGTCAGCCGGGCGAGGCCGTCGACGCTGTCGGCGCGGGCCACAGTGCGGAACGCGGTGCCGGTGAACCGTTGCAGCTCCAGCGCCACCCGGGCGCCCGCGGACACGCACGCCTCCTGGGCGCCGCCGGACACCCGGAAGAAGCGGCCGTCCGGTTGGACCTGCGCCCGCCCGGCGGCGATCCGGCCGGTCCGGCTCACCTGCCCGGTGCAGGCGGCCGCGTCGCCGGCCGGCGGGGTGGCCGGCGCGGTGCTCGCCGGCGGCGCGGTGGACCCGCCCCCGGCCGGCGGCGCGGAGGGCGCCGGCTGGCCGCCCGCGGTGACCAGGGTCAGGTTGTTGCGCTGGAGGATCTCGTTGACCGGCTGGAAGAAGGTCACCCCGCCGCTCGTGCAGTCACCGGAACCGCCGGAGGTGACGCCCTGCGCCTGGTCGCCGGAGAGCCAGGCGCCGCCCGAGTCGCCCGGCTCGGCGCAGACGTTCGTCCGGGTCAGCCCGGTGACCGTCCCCTCCGGATAGTTCACCGTGGCGTTCTTGGCCTGGATCACCCCGCAGCGGGTGCCGGTCGTCGAGCCGGAGCGGCACACCGAGGCGCCGACCGGGGCCTCGGTGGAGCCGTTCACCGGCACCGTGCCGCCGTTGAAGTCGTTCACCACGCCCTGCGGCGTCCACTGGCCGTTGACCTCGACGACGGCCCAGTCGTCGCCGGGGAACGAGGAGGCGGCGAAGGTGCCCTGGGCGACCCGGTTCGCGCCGGTGGTCCGGTCCCCCGGCCGGCCGCAGTGCCCGGCCGTGACGAAGCCGCCGACCACCGAGAACCCGACCGAGCAGCGGCCGGCGTCGTTGATGAAGTACGCGTCGCCGCCCCGCACGTCGAACAGCGGGCGGGGCGCCTCGTCGGCGGTCCGCACCCGTACCGCGCCGGCGGGCACCCCGCTGGCCTCGGCGAACCGGCGGCCGGCCGCCTCGGCGCCCGGCTGGGCGACCACCACCACCGAGTTGGTGGGCACGTCGACGTACCAGCCCGAGACGTCCGGGGTGGCGTCGCGGCCGGCCGCGTCGAGGCGGGTCTTCACCGCGTCCAGTTCGGCGACCCCGCGGTCGACCCGCTTCGGCACCGCGCCCGCGGCGGTCACCCGGGCCGCCTGCGCGGGATCGGCCACCGCCACGTTGAGCGTCGTGCCGTCGGCGCCGAGCCAGCTGCCGCCGTAGTCGGCGCCCAGTTCGCTGCGGAGTTTCGACACCGTGCCGGACGCCCACCGCTCGGTCTTCAGCCGCCGGGCCGCCTGGTCGCGGGTGAGCGAGAGGTCGCGGCTCAGCGCGTCCAGCACCTCGGGCGCGACGCCGTCGGACGCCGCCGGGGCGGTCCGCCGGGTCGCCGGGTTCTCGCCGGCGAACGACGGCAGGGTCACCGCCGCCGCCGTGCCCGCCGCCGCCACCAGTACGCCGATGGCTGTCATCCGTCTGCGGTCCATCCGCCACGCTCCTCCCGGCCACGCGGGGTACGCCTGCCGGAGCGGTATACGGAGACGGACGCCGATCGGTTGAAGGCGACCGGTCAGAATCGACCGAGGGTGGCGGGACGGCTTCGCGGCGTACCCGTCGAATGCGACGCCGGCCCACCGCGGACGGTGGGCCGGCGTGCGGTGCGTGCGGCGGTCAGACCTCGACGACCGTCGGCACGATCATCGGCCGGCGGCGGTACGCGTCGTTGACCCAGCGTCCGACGGTGCGCCGGACGATCTGCTGGAGCTGGTGCGGGTCGGTGATGCCGTCCGCGGCGGCCCGGTTCAGCGCCTCGGTGACCAGCGGGATGACCGGGTTGAACGCCTCCGGGTCCTCGGAGAAGCCCTTCGCCGAGAGGGTCGGCCCGCCGACCACCTTGCCGGTGACCGAGTCGACCACCACGGTGGTGGCGATGAAGCCGCCGTCGCCGAGGATCCGGCGCTCGGTGAGCAGCGACTCGCTGACGTCGCCGACGGCGAGGCCGTCGACGTAGACGTACCGGCTCTTCACGTGGCCGACCAGGCTGGCGCGCCCGTCGACCAGGTCGACCACGTCGCCGTCCTCGCAGAGCACCACCCGGTCCGGCGCGACGCCGGACTCGATGCCGAGCCGGGCGTGCGCCCGCAGGTGCCGCCACTCGCCGTGCACCGGCATGAGGTTGCTCGGGCGGGTGACGTTGAGCAGGTAGAGCAGCTCGCCGGCGGGGGCGTGACCGGAGACGTGCACCTTGGCCACGTCCTTGTGGATCACGGTGGCGCCGGCCCGGGCCAGCCGGTTGATCACCCGGTAGACCGAGGTCTCATTGCCCGGCACCAGCGAGGACGCGAGCACCACGGTGTCGCCGGGCGCGATGGTGATGTGCCGGTGGTCGCCGCTGGCCATCCGGCCCAGCGCGCTCATCGGCTCGCCCTGCGAGCCGGTGGACATGAGCACGATCTGCTCGGGCGGCAGCGTGGTGGCCTCCTCCAGCCCGACCACCAGGCCCGGCGGGATGTTGAGCAGGCCCAGGTCGCGGGCGATGCCCATGTTGCGCACCATCGACCGGCCGATCAGCGCCACCTTGCGGCCGTGCTCGACCGCCGAGTCGAAGACCTGCTGCACCCGGTGCACGTGCGAGGCGAACGAGGCCACGATGATCCGCCCCTTCGCCTTCGCGAAGATCGAGTCGAGCACCGGCCCGATCTCCCGCTCCGGGGTGACGAAGCCGGGGATCTCCGCGTTGGTGGAGTCGGAGAGCAGCAGGTCAACGCCCTCGGCGCCGAGCCGGGCGAAGCCCGCCAGGTCGGTGATCCGGCCGTCCAGCGGGAGCTGGTCCATCTTGAAGTCGCCGGTGTGCAGCACCAGGCCGGCGCCGGTGCGGATGGCCACCGCGAGCGCGTCGGGGATCGAGTGGTTCACCGCGAAGAACTCGCACTCGAACGGGCCGAGCCGCTCGCGCCGCCCCTCGGCGACGGTCAGCGTGTACGGCTGGATCCGCCGCTCGGCCAGCTTCGCCTCGACCAGCGCCAGGGTGAACTGCGAGCCGACCAGCGGGATGTCCGGCTTGTGGGCGAGCAGGTACGGCACCGCGCCGATGTGGTCCTCGTGGCCGTGGGTGAGCACGATGGCCTGCACGTCGGCCAGCCGGTCCAGGATCGGCCCGAAGTCGGGCAGGATCAGATCCACGCCCGGCTGCTCGACGTCGGGAAAGAGCACCCCGCAGTCGACGATCAGCAGCTTGCCGTCGTACTCGAAGACCGTCATGTTCCGGCCGATGGCGCCGAGTCCGCCGAGCGGGATGATCCGCAGGCCGCCCTCCGGCAGCGGCGGGGGCAGCTCACCCTCGATGTGCGCCTCGGTCACGCGTCACCTCATTCTGCGACGCCGTCGCGCGGCGTCCGTCGTGTCGTTCGATCATTCGGGTAGGGGCAGGCCCGCCGCGGCGCAGTCGGCGCGCAGCTGGGCCAGTTCGTCGCCGGTGGCGTCCACCAGCGGGGGTCGCACCGGGCCGGCCGGCAGGCCCTTGGCCGCCAGGCCCGCCTTCACCAGGATCACGCCCTGGGTCCGGAAGATGCCGGTGTACAGCGGCAGCAGCCGCCGGTGCAGGGCGAGCGCCGTGGCGGTGTCGCCCGCCTCGTACGCCTCGATCATCTGCTTGGTCTGCACGCCGGTGAAGTGCGTGGAGGTGCCGACCACGCCGACCGCGCCGACCGCGAGAGCGGGCAGGGTCAACGCGTCCTCGCCGCAGTAGTACGCCAGGTCGCTGCGGGCCAGCACCCAGGAGGTGGCGGTGAGATCGCCCTTGGCGTCCTTCACCGCCACGATCCGGCCGTGCTCGGCCAGCTTGACCAGGGTGTCGGTGGCGATCTCGGTGCCGGCCCGGTGCGGGATGTCGTACAGCATGATCGGCAGCCCGGTGGCGTCCGCGACCGCGGTGAAGTGGCGCAGCAGCCCGCTCTGCGGCGGCTTGTTGTAGTACGGCGTGACCACGAGCAGGCCGTGCGCGCCGGCCTTCTCCGCCTGCGCGGCCAGCTCGATGGTGTGCCGCGTGTCGTTGGTGCCCACGCCGGCGACGATCCGGGCCCGGTCGCCCACCGCCTCCGCGACGGCGCGGATCAGGGCCTCCTGCTCCGCGTCGGTGGTGGTCGGCGACTCGCCCGTGGTGCCGTTGAGCACCAGCGCGTCGTTGCCCTGCTCGTCGACGAGGTGGCTGGCCAGCCGGACGGCCCCGTCGAGGTCGAGCGATCCGTCGGCGGTGAACGGGGTCACCATGGCCGTGATCAGTCGTCCGAACGGGCGCGAGGCACCCCGGTTCGGGGCGGCAGGGAGGTCGTGCGTCATGTTCACAACCTAGCGGACGACCACCGGGGCCCCGGCGGCGAAGGGCGACGACTCACTCGGCGTGCGGAGAGGCCGCCACCTCGGTGCCGTCTGGCAGCGTGGAGATCACGAAGTCGGCGAACACGTTCGGGGCGACCCCCTGGAGCTGCCGCAGGCACTCCACGGCCAGCTCGCGGATCTCCACGTCGGCGTGCTCGGTGGCGCGCATCTTGATGAAGTGCCGCCACGCCCGGTAGTTGCCGGTCACCACGATCCGGGTCTCGGTGGCGTTGGGCAGCACCGCGCGGGCCGCCTGCCGGGCCTGCTTGCGGCGCAGCGTCGGGTTGGGCTCGTCGGTGAACCGGGCCTCCAGCCCCTCCAGCAGCTCGGTGTACGCCCGGACCGCCGCCTCGCTCGCCTCGACGAACTTCTTGTGCAGCTCCGGGTCGTCGGCGATCACGGCCGGCTCGACCATGGCCGCGTCCCGCTCCGGGACGTAGCGCTGGGACAGCTGGGAGTAGGAGAAGTGCCGGTGCCGGATCAGCTCGTGGGTGAAGGACCGGGACACCCCGCTGAAGTAGAAGCTCACCGAGCCGTGCTCCAGCACGGAGAGGTGCCCCACGTCCAGGATGTGCGCCAGGTAGCCGGCGTTGGTCGCGGTGGCCGGGTTCGGCTTCTTCCAGCTCTGGTAGCAGGCCCGGCCGGCGAACTCGGCGAGCGCCTGACCGCCCTCCGCGTCGGTCGACCACGGCACGTCGTCCGGGGCCTGGAACTGGGTCCACGCGATCAGCTTGACCTGGGGCTGCACCATCTCCGGCATTCCTGCGACTGTAGTGGCCGGTGGGCCGGCCGCGAAAGTTGGGCGCGCGGACGTGAACCAGCGCACCAGCGGCGAATCCTGGACACTTCCCGTCCGCGCCGGCGTCAGGTGTCCAAGATCTCGGTGCGGGTCAGACGTAGAGCGAGGTGAACGGGGCCCAGGGCAGGTTGCGGGCCACCGAGAAGGCGAGCCAGAGGGCCAGGAAGCCGCCGATCACCTTGGGGCTGATCCGCAGCTCCGGCAGCCGCCAGCCGAACGCCCGGTTCCCCGCCCAGCTCACGAACAGCCAGGCCAGGAACGGCAACGAGAAGACGAAGAGGAAGTGGTGCCGGGCGGCGGCGGGGAGGTCGGCGTGCAGCACGTACCAGAGGGCGCGGGTGCCGCCGCAGCCCGGGCAGTCCAGCCCGGTGGTGAGCTTGAGCAGGCAGGTCGGCCGGGCGTCCGGGTCGCTGTTGGTGGGGTCGCTGAGCAGGGCGTACGCCATGCCCAGGCCGACGCAGCCGAGCGCCGCGAGGGGCACCGCCCAGCGCGGGGCGCGGGCGTGCAGCCGCAGCACCAGGCGGGTGAACCGGTCCGGCTCGACCGGCGGGTAGGCCACCCCGGCGGGCCAGGTCGCCGCCCCGGCCGGGTGCTCCTCGTGCGGCCCGTAGTGGGCGTGCGGCCCGGCGGCGTGCGCGACGTGTGGCCCGGGCGGGACCGGGTGCGGGTCGGGCGCGGCGGCCGGCCGGTCAACGCTCGTCACGCGCTCACCGTACACCCGCCACGCCCACCAGGGCGGCGGCCAGCGGGGCGGCCAGGTCACCGGCGGCGGGCGGGGCGACCGCGTCCAGGCCGAGCCAGCCGGCGAGCCGGTAGAGCTCGGCGGCGAGCGCCACGGCGGTCTCCCCCGGGTCGGCGCCCGGCTCGACCCAGGCGGCCGGCACCAGCAGCACCCCGGCCTTCCGGTCGGCCTTGAGGTCGACCCGGGCGGTGAACCGCTCGCCCTGGAGGAAGGGGAGCACGTAGTAGCCGTGGACGCGCTGCGGCGCGGGCACGTAGATCTCGATGCGGTAGGTGAAATCGAAGAGCCGCTCGGCGCGGGCCCGCTCCCAGACCAGCGGGTCGAACGGGCTGACCAGGGTGTTGCCGCGCACCCAGCGGGGCAGCCGGGCCTGCGCGTGCAGGTAGGCCGGCTGCCGCCAGCCCGACACGGTGACCGGGGTCAGCTCACCCGCCTCGACCAGCTCGGCGATCGCCTGCCGGGCGCCGGCCACCGGCAGCCGGAAGTAGTCGCGCAGCTCGGGCTCGGCGGCCACGCCCAGCGACCGGGCGGCGATCGCCACGAGCGTGCGGTGGGCGTCGGCGTCGCTCGGGGTGGGCGCGTCCAGCACGGCGGCCGGCAGCACCCGTTCGGGCAGGTCGTAGCGGCGGGCGAACGAGGTGGTGCGGTCGGCGGCGGTCACCTCGCCGGCCCAGAACAGGAACTCGAGCGCCCGCTTGACGGTGGACCAGTTCCACCCCCAGTTGCCGGTCTCGCGCGGCGCGTCGTGCTCGATCTCGGCGGCGGTGAGCGGGCCCCGGGCGGCCACCTCGTCGCGCACCCAGGCGACCAGCTCGGGCTGCTCCTGGGCGATGCGGCGCATCCCGCCCCAGGCCGCGTCGTGGGCCCGGGCCATCCGCCAGCGCAGCGCCGGGTGCAGGCCCACCGGGACCAGCGACGCCTCGTGCGCCCAGTATTCGAACAGTTCGCGGGGGCGCCGGTAGGCCGCGGTGTCGAGCAGGCTGGTCGGGTAGGGCCCGAGCCGGCTGTAGAGCGGCAGGTAGTGCGCGCGTTGCAGGACGTTGACCGAGTCCATCTGGATCAGCCCGACCCGGTCGAGCACGCGGCGCAGGTGCCGGCGGGTGGGCACGCCGGTGGGCGTCGGGTCGGCGAAGCCCTGCGCGGCCAGGGCGATCCGGCGGGCCTGGGCGAGCGAGAGCGATTCCGGTGCGGCCATCGTCGGGGACCTTAATCCACCGGTACGACACGACGACTCGCAGCGCGGTGGCTGGACCGATCGCCCGACGCGGCATAGAACGGACAGGTGCCCACCATCCGCCGGGAGGAACCGGACGACGCGGAGGCGATCGCGCGGGTGCACATCCGCGGCTGGCAGGCCGGCTACGCCGGGATCATGCCGGACGAGGTGCTGAACCGGCTGAACCCGGCCGCCTGGGCGCAGCGCCGCCGGGATCTCGGCACGGCCGACCCGGAGCACCCGTTCACCACGCTGGTCGCCGAGGTCGACGGGGTCGTCGTCGGGTTCACCACCTTCGGGCCGTACCGGAACAACCAGGACCGGGGCGACCTGGACGCGCGGTACGGCGAGGTCCTGGCGCTCTACCTGGAGCCGGCGCACTGGAGATCCGGGATCGGGCGGGCGCTGCACGCCGCGGCCCGGACCGGGCTGGCGGAGCGGGCGTGGACGGAGTACCGGCTCTGGGTGCTCGCCGACAACGCCCGGGCACGCCGCTTCTACGAGCGGGCCGGGCTGTCACCCGACGGGGAGGAGTCCACCTACCCGGTGCCGCTGCACGGCGGGCGCGACCCGGTCCGGCTCCTCGAGCTGCGCTACACCGCCCGGCTCGACGGCTGACCCGGCGGGCCCGCCCCGACCGGCGGGGCCGCCGCCGATGGGCGCGGTCCAGCGGCGGATCGGCAGGGCGAGCAGCAGCGCCAGGCTGATCCAGACGTAGGTGTTGCTGCCCAGGAAGCCGTCCACCCCGGTGAAGTCCTTCTCCCAGGCCCAGACGATCCGGCTGGTCAGGAAGGCGTACCCGATGAGCGCGGCGGCCAGCAGCAGGCGGCGCCGGCGGCTGCGGGCGGGCGCCGCCATGCCGTTGTCGACCAGCAGGATCAGCCCCGGCAGCAGCCAGACCAGGTGGTGCACCCAGGTCACCGGGCTGACCAGGCACATGGTGGCGCCGGTCAGCGCCAGGCCGGTGGCCTCGTCGCCGGCGGCCACCGCGGCCCGGGAGCGCCAGCCCCAGACGACCAGGGTGGCGAGGACCAGCACCAGCCAGGCGACGGTGCTGGGGTGTCCCGGATCGAGCCGGGCCACCACCCCGCGCAGCGACTGGTTGGAGACGAAGGCCAGCTCGCCCACCCGGTCGGTGTTCCACAGCGCCTCGGTCCAGAACTCCCGGGAGGCGTCCGGGAAGAGCGCCGCGGCCACCAGGGTCGCGGCGGCCGCCGCGCCGATGGCGGTGAACGCGGCGCGCCAGCGGCCGGTGACCAGGAGGTAGACGATGAAGATGCCGGGGGTCAGCTTGATCGCGGTGGCCAGCCCGATGCCCACCCCGGCCCAGCGGCTGCGCGCCGGCAGCAACCGGAGCAGGTCCACCGCCACGAGGAACAGCAGCAGCATGTTGACCTGGCCGAAGTTCACCGTCTCGCGCATCGGCTCGTAGGCGGCGGCCAGGCAGAGCGCCACCGCGAGGACGAACCAGCGGGTCCAGCCGGCGCGCCGGGCGACCGGGTCGAGCAGCCACCAGATGACCACGGCGCTGACCACCACGGTGGCGGCCACGCTCACCGCGATCGCCGCCGGCCACGGCAGGTACGCCATCGGCAGCATGACCAGCGCGGCGAACGGCGGGTAGGTGAAGCCGTACTGGGTGCCGCCCTTGAGGAAGTCGTAGATCTCCCCGCCGTCGTGCACCCAGAAGGTCAGCGCGCCGTAGTAGACCTTGAGGTCGAAGAAGCCGTGCCGCACGGCCGCCACCGAGAGGAAGGCGGTCACCGCGCCGGCGAGCGCGACCACGACGACGACCTGCGCGATCGTCCGCCTGGCACCCTGCGCCACCGTCGCCCTCCTCGCCCTGCGTAGGCTCACGTGCCATGGCTCTCGGGTACGTCCGCCCCGCGCGTCCGGAGGACGCCGGCGAGATCGCACGCCTCCAGCTCGCCACCTGGCGGGCCGCGTACCGCCGGATCCTGCCCCGGCACGTGCTCGACAACCTGGACGAGGCCTACCTCGCCCGGCGGTGGAGCGCCGCGGTGCAGGAGCCGCCCTCGGGCGCGCACCGCGTGCTGGTCGCCGTCGAACAGGCCGAGCAATCGTATCTGGTGGGGTTCGCCGCCTCCGGTCCGGCCGACGCCGAGGCGCTCGCGCCGAGCGAGCCGGCCGAGGCGCTCGCCGACGGCGTGGCGGCGGTGACCGACCTGCTGGTGGAGCCGCGCTGGGGCCGGCGCGGGCACGGCAGCCGCCTGCTCGCCGCCATGGTCGACCACTGGCGGGAAGACGGCTTCACCCACGCGGTGGCCTGGGCGTTCGACGCGGACGCGGCGACCCGGAAGTTCCTCACCTCGACGGGCTGGGAGCCGGACGGCGCCGCCCGCGCGCTGGACGTGGACGACATGCTGGTCCCCCAGGTCCGCCTGCACGTCGGCGTCCCCACCGAGCCGGCCACTTCTTCCTGAGTACGCGCTGTCGGAGGTAGCGCCTACCGTGGCGGCATGACGACTGCACCCGCGCCGGTGACCAGTGACCTGGAGCCGTTCCGGGTCGAGCTGACGGGCTACGCCTACCGGATGCTCGGCTCGGTGTTCGACGCCGAGGACGCGGTGCAGGAGACCCTGCTGCGGGCCTGGCGCGGCCGGGACGGCTTCGACGGCCGGTCCAGCCTGCGCACCTGGCTCTACCGGATCGCCACCAACGTCTGCCTCGACCTGCTGCGCGGGCGCGGCCGGCGGGCCCTGCCGGTCGACCTGGGCGGCCCGGCCGCGCCGGTGGCCGAGTCGATCGGCACGCCGGTCGGCGGCTGGGTCGAGCCGGTGCCGGACACGGCGGTGCTGCCGGCCGACCCGGCCGAGCTGGCGGTGGCCCGGGAGTCGGTGCGGCTGGCGTTCGTGGCGGCGCTCCAGCACCTGCCGCCCCGGCAGCGCGCGGTGCTGATCCTGCGGGACGTGCTGCGCTGGCGCGCCGACGAGGTCGCCGACCTGCTCGACGCCACCGTGCCGGCGGTCAACAGCGCGCTCCAGCGGGCCCGGGCGACCCTGGCCGGGGTGCGCGCCGAGCACCGCGTCGGTCCGGATCTCGACCCGGTCGACCGCGACCTGCTCGACCGCTACGTGGACGCCTTCGCCCGCTACGACATCGACGCCCTGGTCGCGCTGCTGCGCGCGGACGCCGTGCAGAGCATGCCGCCCTACCGGATGTGGCTGCGCGGCGCGGCGGACATCGGCCGCTGGCTGGGCGGGCCGGGCGCCGAGTGCCGGGGCTCCCGGCTGGTGCGGGTCGCCGCGAACGGCGTACCGGCCCTGGCGCAGTACCGGGTCGACCCGGCCGGGGGCCACCAGGCCTTCTCGATCACCGTGCTGGAGTGCGCCGAGGGGCGGATCGCCCGGCTCACCCACTTCCTGGAGCCCCGGCTCTTCCCGCGCTTCGGGCTGCCGACCCGGCTCGATCCCCGACCGGCCGATGAATTTCCGCCCCCTGCGCCGTCCACCCCTGGTAGGCACGACGGAGGCGGCGCGCCGGCGGAGTGAGGAGCGGGTCATGTTCAGGGACACGAAGGCGTTCAGCGGGTTCTCGGTGGACGACCCGGATCGCGCGGAGCGGTTCTACACCGACGTCCTGGGGTTGCGGGTGTCCCGGGACGACGCGATGGGCGGCCTGCTGACCCTGCACCTGGCCGGCGACCGGCCGGTGCTGGTCTATCCGAAGGCCGACCACCGGCCGGCCACCTACACGGTGCTCAACTTCCCGGTCCCGGACATCGACCGGGCGGTGGACGAGCTGGTCGCGCGCGGGGTGCGGTTCGAGCGCTACGAGGGCATGCCGCAGGACGACAAGGGGGTCATGCGGGGCAACGGCCCGTCGATCGCCTGGTTCACCGACCCGGCCGGCAACGTGCTGTCGGTGCTCCAGGAGAGCTGAGCCGGGGTCGGCGGTCCCGGCACGGGGCGGGACCGCCGGCCGCCGGTCAGCCCTTGTCGGCGCCCTCGTTCGCGCCGCGGACGAAGTAGCGCTGGAAGATCACGAAGAGCACCGCCACCGGGATGGTGGCGAGCAGCGCGGCGCCCAGCTTGAGCGGATACTGGGTGCCCTTGCCGAGCGACCCGCTGACCAGGTCGGCCAGCCCCCGGGGCAGGGTGAACAGGTCCGGGTCCTGCACCGAGACCAGGCTGTGCGGGAACTCGTTCCAGGAGCCCTGGAACGACAGGATGGTCAGCGTGATGAGGGCCGGCCGTGCCATCGGCAGCACCACCGACCAGAACGTGCGGAAGACGCCCGCCCCGTCGATCCGGGCGGCCTCCTCGACGCTGACCGGCACCGACTCGAAGAACTGCTTCATGATGAACACACCGGCCGCGTCGGCGAGCAGCGGCACCACCAGGCCCGCGTAGCTGTCGTAGAGGCCGAGCTGCTTGAGCACCAGGAACTTCGGGATCAGCAGCACCACGCCGGGCACCGCCATCACCGCGATGACCGCGGCGAAGAGCCCGGCCCGGCCCCGGAAGCGCAGCCGGGCCAGCGCGTAGCCGGCGAGCGAGTCGAAGAAGACCCGGCCGAGGGTGACCAGCACGGTGACCAGCAGCGAGTTGCCGAGCCAGAGCGGGAAGTTGGTGCCGGCGAAGATCCGCTCGAAGCCCGCCAGGGTCAGCGGGTCGGGGATCGGCGACAGCGGGTTCGCCGCCGCGTCCGGCTCGGTCTTGAGCGAGTTGCCGAGTTGGATGACGAACGGGTAGAGGAAGACCAGCCCGAAGGCGATCAGGACCGCGTACCCGAGGATGCGGTTGACCCGGGCGCGCGGCCCGCGGTCGGCGCGGCGCGCGACGGGCGCCGCCGGCCGGTCGGTGAGCACGGCCATGTCAGGACCCCTCCGGTACGCGTCGCCGCCACCACCGGGCCCGCCGGGGCTCGTCCCGGTCGGCCATCACCCGGCGCTGGAGCAGGGTCAGCAGGATGATGATGAGGAACAGCACGAAGGAGATGGCCGCGCCGGCGCCGTAGTCGAAGTCCCGGAAGGCGGTCCGGTACGACAGGTACGCCGGGGTGAGCGTGGTCTTGGCCGGGTCGCCCTGGCTCATCACGTACACCTGGTCGAAGACCTGCCAGGAGCCGATCAGGCCGAGGGTGAGCACCAGGAAGGTGGTCGGCTTGATCAGCGGCAGGGTGACGTGCCGGAAGCGCTGCCAGCGGCTCGCCCCGTCGAGGGTGCTGGCCTCGTCGAGCGCCACCGGGACGTTCTGCAGCGCGGCCAGGAACATCAGCATGAAGGTGCCCGAGGTGGTCCAGATGACCAGGCTGATGATCGAGACCATGGCCACGCTCGGGCCGGCGAGCCAGTCCCACCAGGTCAGGCCGAACGGCCCGCCGGAGGTGAGCGCGCCGGGTGGGGTGTCCACCCCGACGGCGCCGAACAGCAGGTGCAGCACACCCCGGGAGTCGGCGAACCACTCCGGCCCGTCGACGCCGAGGAGGCCGAGCAGCTTGTTGACCGCGCCGGAGTTGGCGAACAGGAACAGGAACACCACGCTGATCGCCACGGAGCTGGTGACCGAGGGGAAGTAGAACGCGCTGCGGAAGAAGCCCTTCCCCTTGAGCATCCGGTTGTTGACCACCAGGGCGAGGCCGAGGGCGAGGACGGTCTGCACCGGCACGACGATGCCCACGTAGTACATGTTGTTGCGGATGCTCGTCATGAAATCGCGGCGGTCCAGCCCGTCCTCGGTGAACAGCCGGCTGTAGTTCTTCCCGCCCACGAAGGGCACGTCGCCGGTGAACGGGCTGCCCTGGCCGTTCCAGTCGGTGAGGCTCACCCAGAGCGCCATCAGGATCGGCAGCAGCAGGAAGAGCCCGAGGATCACGATCACCGGCGCGACGAAGAGCCAGCCGGCGACGTTCTCGTTGCCGCGGACACCGCCGCGACGGCGGCGTGGCGGCCGCACCGGTGTGGTGGCCGGGGCGCGCAGAGCTTCGGTTGCCATCTCCCCTCCCTCCTTGTCCGTGGGAGCCGGCGCGGAGGGGCCCGGCCGGGCCCCTCCGCCACCGCTCAGCCGCCGAGCGCCGCCTTGGCGTTCTTGTCGAAGTTGGCCAGGATCGTCTTCGGGTCACCGGTGGCGAGCCCCTGGAGGCCGGCTTCCAGGTCGCGCAGGACGCTGTCCATCTTCGGGGCGTTCACCGGGCCCTGGCCGTACGCGGCCCCGTCGATGAACGGCTTGTCCGCCGGGAAGGCGGTGGTGTACTGGTCGCGGACGGACTGCCGCGACGGCATCACGCCGAACGCCTTGGCGAAGGTCACCTGCTGGTCGCCCGCGGTCATCGCCTCGACGAACTTGATCGCCTGGTCCTTGAACTTCGACTTGGCCGCGATGCCCCAGCACTGGGTGAAGGAGAGGGTGCCCTGCCCCTTCGGGCCGGCCGGCAGCGGCACGACCTTGTACTTCACCTTCGGGAAGTCGTTCTGCAGGGCACCCTTGATCCAGTTGCCCTCGATGGTCATGACGGCCTTGCCCTTGCCGAACGCCTCCCCGGACCAGCCGGCGTCGAGCTGCTTCGGGAACTTCGCGTAGCCGTTGGTGAGCAGGGACTTCACGTACTGGAGGGCCTGGAGGTTCTCCGGGGTGTCGGCGGTGGCCTGCTTGCCGTCCTTGCTCATCAGCCAGCCGCCGTTCTGCACCATGAAGGCGCCGATCCGGTCACGGGTGTCGCCGAGGGCGAGCGCCACCATGCCCTTCGCCTTGATCTTCTGGCTGACGGCGGTGAGCTGGTCCCAGGTGGTCGGCACGTCGGCGTCGGCGAGGCCCGCCTTCGCCCAGAGGTCGGTGTTGATCTCCAGGGCGAGGGTGGAGAAGTCCTTCGGCGCGCAGTAGAGCTTGCCGTCGTAGGTGAACGTGGTGCGCAAGCTCTCGTAGAAGTCGTCCTTGTTGCTGATCTTGTCGCCGTACGGCTCCAGCGCCCCGACGCTGGCGTAGTCGGCGAAGCGGCTCGCGTCGACGTAGAAGACGTCCGGCGGGGTGCCGCCGGCGAGGGCCTGGCCGAGCTGCTGGGTGAGGTCCTGGGCCGGGGTCACGGTGGCGGTGTTGCCGCTGGACGAGGCCCACTTGGCGGCCGCGTCCTGCACTGCCTTGGTCTCGGCCTCGCCGGAGGAGCCGATCAGGATCTGGAGGCTGGCCGGGCCGCTGGACTGCTTGGTGTCGCTCCCGGAATCGTCGAAGCCGTTGCCGCACGCGGCGGAGCCGAACAGGGCGACGGCGGCGAAGCCGGCCACCGCCGCCCGGGTGAGGGTGCGAGGTGTCATCTGACTCTCCTGGTGGGGGATGTGGTCACGCCGTGTGCCGGAGCACCAGCGCGGGGGTGAGCAGCACGTGCGGGTCGGTGGGCTGGCCGTCGAGCAGGCCGGTGAGCAGGTCGACGCAGCGGGCGGCGGCCGCGGCGAGCGGCTGGCTGACGCTGCTCAACCCGACCGCGGCGGCCACCGGGGTGTCGTCGAAGCCGACGACGGCGACCGGCGCCGCCGCGCCCCGCGCCGCCTGGAGCGCGCCGAGGGCGAGCGAGTCACTGGCGCAGACCACCGCGGTCGGCGGCGCGTCGCGGGCGAGCAGGTCGCGCAGCTCCCGCTCGCCCTCGGCGATGCCGTCCTCGGTCTCCCGGCGCAGGCCGGCCACGTCGAGGCCGGCCGCCGTCATCGTGGTACGCCAGCCGGCGCACCGGTCGTCGCCGACGCCGGAGCCGGTCGGCCAGCCGAGGAAGGCGATCCGGCGGTGGCCGGTGTCGAGCAGGTGCCGGGTGACCTGCGCGGTGCCGGCGGCGCCGTCCACGTCGACCCAGGGGTGCCCGTCGAGGGCGTCCCAGGGCCGGCCGAAGGTCACGAAGGGCACCTCGCGCTCGGCCAGCCACGCGGTGCGCGGGTCGCCGTGCTTGGTGCCGGTGAGCACGAACGCGTCCAGGTCGTACGCGCCGAGCAGGTCGTCGTAGGTGCCGATCTCCTGGTCGTCGTCCCGGGCCGTGTAGAGCAGGACCCGGTAGCCGGCGGCGTCGGCGGTCTCGGTGAGGCCGTGCAGGAACCGGTCGAGCACCGAGCCGTTGATCCCGTCCCGGGTGGGCTCGATGCGGACCGCGATGAGCCGGGACCGCCCGGTCCGCATCTGCCGGGCGGCCTGGTTGGCGCGGTAGCCGAGGGCGGCGATGGCCTCCTCCACCCGCCGCCGGGTCTCCTCGCGGACGATGTGCGGCGCGTTGAGCACGTTGGAGACCGTCTGGCGGCTCACCTGGGCACGCCGGGCCACCGTCGCGATGGTCACCTTTTCAGCCACGAAATCCCTCTCGCCGCCTTGAACGATCCAACTCCGATACGGCAGGATTAGATCGTTCAAAGTTTCTGGAATGTTTCGCACTTTGCACCGGCCGGAGCCATCTGTCAAGACATCCCCGGCCCACCGATCAGCACCGGGAGTTCCCCTTGTCCGAACGCCACCTGCAACCGCTGCTGCACGACCTGGTCGGCGTGGTGCACGCCCCCACCAGCGCGCTGGGCGACGCGGCGGGCCAGATCCGGCCGCACGGCGTCCAGGGCGCCTTCCACGCCGACGCCCGGGTGCTCTCCCGCGCCGAACTGCGCCTCGACGACCGCGAGCCGGAGCCGCTGACCCGGGGATCGGCCGGGCCGCACGGCGCCCGCTTCGTGGCCCTGGCCCGCTGGCTCGGCGACCCGACCCCCGACCCGACCGTGCGGGTCGAGCGCACCCGCCAGGCCGGGCCGCACGGCCTCACCGAGGAACTCGTCGTGTCGTCCACCGCCACCGGCCCGGTCCGCACCACGGTCAGCGTCGACCTCGGCTGCGACCTCGCCCCCATCGAGCTGGTGAAGTCCGGCGGGAGCGGCGTGCCGCTGGAGGCCAAGGCCGGCGAGCCGGGCCGGGTCCAGTGGGCCGCCGAAGGGCTCACGGTGACCGTGACCGGCGAGGCGGCCACCGTGGACGCCGCCGGCGACCGCGCCACCGCACCCCGGCTGAGCTGGCCGGTCACGCTCGCCCCCGGCGAGTCGGCGACGCTGCGCTGGCGGCTCGCCGTCACCGACCCGAAGGCCGTGGTGACCGCCGCCCCGCCCGGCCCGGGCTGGTCCGAACCGACGGTACGCGCCGACGACCGCCGCCTGGTCCGGCTCCTCGACCGCTCCCTGGCCGACCTGCGCGGGCTGCGGCTGGCCGAGCCGGGCCACCCGGAGGACGTCTTCCTCGGCGCCGGCGTGCCCTGGTTCCTCACCCTCTTCGGCCGGGACAGCCTCTGGGCCGCCCGGATGATGCTGCCGCTCGGCACCGAACTGGCCGCCGGCACGCTGCGGGTGCTGGCCCGCCGGCAGGGCGTCCGGGTCGACCCGGCCACCGGCGAGGCGCCCGGCAAGATCCTGCACGAGCTGCGCCGGCACGAGTTCACCCTGGACGAGGGGCTGCGCCTGCCGCCCGCCTACTACGGCACGGTCGACGCGACCATGCTCTGGGTGGGGCTGCTGCACGACGCCTGGCGCTGGGGACTCGCCGCCGACCAGGTCGAGCCGCTGCTCCCGCACCTGGAGGCCGCGCTCGGGTGGCTCGGCGAGCACGCCGACGCCGACGGTGACGGCTTCGTCGAGTACGTCGACACCACCGGCCACGGCCTCGCCAACCAGGGCTGGAAGGACTCCGGCGACGCGGTGCGCTTCCGGGACGGCCGGCTGGCCGGGCCGCCCATCGTGCTGGCCGAGGTGCAGGGGTACGCGTACCAGGCCGCCGTGAACGGGGCCGACCTGCTCGACGCCTTCGGCCGCCCCGGCGCCGACCGCTGGCGCGCGTACGCCGACCGCCTCGCCGCCCGGTTCCGCGCCGCGTTCTGGGTCGACGGCCCGTACGGCCCGCAGCCCGCCCTGGCGCTCGACCGGGACAAGCGCCCGGTGGACTCGCTGACCAGCAACATCGGTCACCTGCTCGGCACCGGGCTGCTGTCGGACGCCGAGTCGGCGCAGGTCGCCGCCCTGCTCTCGACCGAGGCCATGGCGGGCGGCTTCGGGCTGCGCACCATGTCCACCGACGACGCAGGGTTCAGCCCGCTGTCCTACCACTGCGGGTCGATCTGGGCGCACGACACCGCCATCGTGCTCGGCGGGCTGGCCCGGGCCGGTCACCGCGAGGCGGCGCTACGGCTGGCCGACGGCCTGCTGGGTGCCGCCGAGGCGTTCGACTACCGCCTCCCCGAGCTGTACGGCGGGGACGACCGGGCGCTGCTCGGCCGGCCGGCGCCGTACCCGGCGGCGTGCCACCCGCAGGCCTGGTCGGCGGCGGCGGCCGTGCTGCTCCTCCAGGCCGGCCTGGGCGTCTACCCCGACGTGCCCGCCGGCCGCGTCGACCTCCGCCCCCTGGCCGGCCCCGAACTCGGCGCCCTGACCGCCCAGGGCCTGAGGATCGCCAACACCCCCGTCACGGTCACGGTCGACCACACCGGCACCCCGACGCTCACCGGCCTCCCCCCGTCCCTCCACATCCCCACCCCCCGCCCACCCACGGACCCCGCCCACACCCCCGCCTGACCCGCCTGACCCCTTTGAGTTGATCAAGAAGTTTGCGTCGAAAATCGGCTGCGGCCTGACGCAAACTTCTTGATCAACAGGGTGAGGGGGTGTGCGGCGGTCAGGGTGGGGTGAGTTCGGCGATCAGTTCGTCGTCCTCCAGGGCGCCTGTCGGGTGGAAGCCCAGGGAGCGGTAGAGGGTCGCCGCGGGGGTGTTGTCGGGGTGGTAGCTCAGGCGGATGGGGTGGCCTGCCTCGGCCAGCCAGTCGGTCAGGGTTTTCACGACGGCGCGGCCGATGCCGCGGTCCTGTTCGGCGGCGTCGATCACCATGCCGCCGATCCAGCGGGAGTCGTCGTCGTCCACACCCCACATGACGTGTCCGACCACCGTCTCGTCCGCGTAGACGGCGAGCGAGGTCCAGACGTCCGAGCGCATGGTCAGCACCAGGTAGCGGGCGGCCAGCGCGGGCACGAAGTCCCGCTGGTCGTCGCGGGGGGCGACGTCGGCCACCGCCCGCCAGTTGTCGTCGTCCACCGGCCGCAGGGTCACCCGGCGGCCGGCGCGGTCGCACTGCCCGGAATCGATCATCGCGGTCAGCCTAGGGCCGGCCCGCCCACCCGGCCATCGCTTTCGCCGGAGCCGCCACCCCGCACGCGGCCCGCACGGCCGGCCGCCGGGCGGACGGCCCGCAGGGCCAAGGGCCACCGGGGACGGCATCGCCGAGGGAGCGGTATCGGCGGGTCTCGGACACCGCCACCTCGGCGAGCTGGAGTCGATCAAAGCCGGGGGACGCCGGCCGTGACGGTCAGCCGGCCGACGCGGTCGCGGCGGCGTCCAGGTAGGGGCGGGGGTCGCCGGCGCCGAGGTCGGTGATGCCGGCGCTGTGCAGGGCGCCGATGGCCAGGGTGCGGCGCACGGCGGCGAAGGTGATCACGTGGCCGATGGTGCCGCCCAGCGTGTGGGTGGTCGGCGGCGCGCAGGTGGTGTCGACGAAGGTGTCCGCCAGGGTGCCGGCGGCCAGCGTCCGGGCCACGAAGGCCTGCCAGTCGCGGCCGGCGACCCCGTGCCGGGCGGCCAGCCCGGACACCGACCGGTCGCTCTCGTCGGGCCACTCGCCGCCGCGCAGCGCCGAGAGCCAGTGCTCCTCCTGGGTGACCATGGCGTTGATCAGCGAGCGGAGCGTGGGCTGCTCGTCGATGGTCTCCACGGACACGGTGACGGGCCGGTCGAGCACCTCCTCGTCGAGCCTGCCAGCGCGGTCGATGATCGCGGTGAGGGTCTCGACGTGGTGGTCGACCAGGTGCTGGAGAACGTTCATGGGGGTCTCCTGACGTGCCGCCGGCAGCCGCAGGCCACCGGGCGGTTGGAAGTGGACGCCGCTGGGGCAGGGCAGCTCCAGCTCGCGGAAGGTCAGCGGCGGGCGCCGCCGGACCACGGTCGGGGCGACGCCGTACGACCGCTGGAAGGCGCGGGTGAACGCCTCGTGCGAGCCGTACCCGGCCTCGACGGCGATGTCGAGGACGGTTCGGTCGCTGGTGATGAGCCGGTGCGCCGCGCGCTCCAGGAGCAGCCGGCGGCGCAGCGCGCCCGGCGGTTCCCCGGTGGCCGCGGCGACCAGCCGGTCGAAGTGGAACCGGGACAGGTGGGCCCGGGCGGCCAGATTCGCCGGTCCGGTCTCCGGGTGGTCCAGGGCGACCTGGAGCACGTCGAGGAGGCCGGTGAGTCCGTCCGTCTGGGTCATGTGGACAGCCTGCACCCGCCGGGGGCGGCGTCGCTTGATCGGCGTTGCGCACCTGCGCGCCGCCGGCCGCCGTCAGGTGCGGCCGGTCAGCGGCGGGAGTCAGTCGAGCAGGGCGTCCAGGCCGACGGTGAGGCCCGGCCGGTGGCGCACCTCGCGCACCGCCAGCAGCACGCCGGGCATGAACGAGGCCCGGTCGTACGAGTCGTGCCGGATGGTCAGCGTCTCGCCCGTGGTGCCGAAGAGCACCTCCTGGTGGGCGACCAGGCCGGTGGCGCGGACCGCGTGCACGCGTACCCCGTCGATCTGGGCGCCGCGGGCGCCGGGCACCTCGTCCCTGGTGGCGTCCGGCGCGGGCCCGAGCCCGGCCTCGGCGCGGGCCTGGGCGACGAGCCGGGCCGTGTGGGTGGCGGTGCCGCTGGGCGCGTCCAGCTTGCGCGGGTGGTGCTGCTCGATGATCTCGACGGACTCGAAGTGCCGGGCCGCGCGGGCGGCGAACTGCATCATGAGCACCGCGCCGATGCCGAAGTTGGGGGCGATCACCACGCCGACGCCGGGCTTGGCGGCCAGCCAGCCGCGCACCTGTTCGAGCCGCTGCCCGGTGAAGCCGGTGGTGCCGACCACCGCGTTGATGCCCTGGTCGATGCACCAGCGCAGGTTGTCCATGACGACGTCGGGGGTGGTGAAGTCGACGACCACCTCGGCGCCGGCGACGGCGGAGAGGTCGTCGCCCTGGTCGATCGTCGCCACCAGGTCCAGGTCGCCGGCCGCGTCGACGGCCTTGCAGACCTCCATGCCCATCCGGCCGCGGGCGCCCAGCACACCGACCCGGACCGCCTCGGCCGGGTCCTTCTCCTGCTCGTCAGTCACGGGGCACAACCTATCCCAATCGGGACGGGGCCACCCCGACGGACCGGGAAGCGGGACGGTCAGCGCGCGGCGAAGGCGGACTCGTCGAACGGGCCGACCACGGCGAGGGACATCGGCCGGCCGAGCAGCTCGGCGGCGAGGGCGTTGACGTCGTCCAGGGTCACCGCGTCGACCCGGGCCAGCAGCTCGTCGACCGGCATGAGGTTGCCGTAGAGCAGCTCGCCCTTGGCCAGCCGGCTCATCCGGGAGCCGGTGTCCTCCAGGCCGAGGACGAAGGAGCCCTTGCTCATCCCCTTGCCCCGGGCCAGCTCGGCCTCGGTGATGCCGGTGGTGGCCACCCGCTGGAGCTCGGCCCGGGTCAGGTCCAGCACCTCGTCCACCTTGCCGGGCGCGCAGCCGGCGTAGACGGCGAACAGGCCGCTGTCGGCGTACTGGCTGGCGTAGGAGTAGACCGAGTAGGCCAGGCCGCGCTGCTCCCGGATCTCCTGGAACAGCCGGCTGGACATGCCGCCGCCGAGCACGTTGTTGAGCACCCCGAGGGCGAAGCGCCGCTCGTCGAGGCGGTCGATGCCGGGGCAGCCGAGGATGACGTGCGCCTGCTCGGTCTCCTTCGGCTCGACCAGGGTGGCGGCCGGCTTCGTGCGTACCGCCGGGGTGGCCGACCGGTGCGGGGCCGGCGCGGCCGGGTCGGTGTCCAGCGGGGTGCCGCGCAGCGCCTGCCGGACCAGCTTGACCACGGCGGCGTGGTCGAGGTTGCCGGCGGCCGCGATGACGATCTGCGGCGCGGTGTAGCGGCGGCGGTAGAAGCTCTGGATCTGCCGCCGGGTCATCGGGGTGACCGTCTCCTCGGTGCCGGAGATCAGCCGGCCGAGGGGGTGGTCGCCGTAGACGGCGCGGGCGAAGAGGTCGTGCACCTCGTCGCCGGGCTCGTCGTCGTGCATGGCGATCTCTTCGAGGATGACGCCGCGCTCGGTCTCCACGTCGGGAGCGGCCAGCACCGAGTCGGCGACCAGGTCGCACATGACGTCGATGGCCAGCGGCAGGTCCTCGTCGAGCACCCGCGCGTAGTAGCAGGTGTATTCCTTGGTGGTGAAGGCGTTGGTCTCGCCGCCCACCGCCTCGATCTCCGAGGAGATCTCCAGCGCGCCGCGCTTGTTGGTGCCCTTGAAGAGCAGGTGCTCCAGGAAGTGCGCGGCGCCGGCCTGCGGCCCGGTCTCGTCGCGCGAGCCGACCGCCACCCAGATGCCGAACGAGACGCTGCGCATCGCCGGGATCGCCTCGGTGAGCACCCGCAGGCCGCTCGGGAGCACGGTGCGGCGGACGGTGCCGCCCAGCGGGTCGTCGCTGAGCGTGCGGGTGACCGCCCGGGCCGCTCCGCCCGCGGGGCGCGCGACCTCGGACGACGTCACCCCCCGTCGAGACGCCGGGAAGGACGAACGCCGGGTCCGACTCACGAGGAACCTGCTCTCAGTTCGACGAGGGGTGGGTGGTGCGGGGGTGACGAACGAAGCCGGCCGGGTGACGCCGTGGGCGTCACCCGGCCGTTCGGTGAATCAGCTGTGCCGGGTGCGGCGCCGCGGACGGCCGTCGCCGCCGCCCTCGCCGCCGCCCTCGCCGCGCTCCGGACCCCGGGCGCCGCGCTCGCCGCCACGCTCGCGGTCGCCGCGGTCCCGCGGGCCACGGTCGCCGCCGCGGTCCCGGCCGGCCGGACGCTCGCCACCGGCGGCCTCCTCGGCGGCCGGCGCCTCGGCGCCCTCCGGGCGGACCTTGTCCAGGTAGATCTTGCCGCGCTGGTCGATGTCGGCGATCTCGACCTCGACCTTGTCGCCGACGTTGAGGAAGTCCTCGACCTTCTCGACCCGCTTGCCGTCGCCCACCTTGGAGATGTGCAGCAGGCCGTCGCGGCCCGGGAGCAGCGAGATGAAGGCGCCGAACGCGGCGGTCTTCACCACGGTGCCGAGGAACCGGTCGCCGACCTTCGGCAGCGTCGGGTTGGCGATCGCGTTGATCCGCTCGACCGCGGCCTGGGCCGACGGGCCGTTGGTCGCGCCGACGTAGATGGTGCCGTCGTCCTCGATGGAGATCTCGGCGCCGGTCTCGTCCTGGATGGCGTTGATGGTCTGGCCCTTCGGGCCGATCACCATGCCGATCTTGTCGACCGGGATCTTCACGGTGGTGACCCGCGGGGCGTAGTCCGACATCTCGGCCGGCGCCTCGATGGCCCGCTGCATCACGTCGAGGATGGTCTGCCGGGCCTCGTTCGCCTGCTGGAGCGCGGCGGCAAGCACGTCCGACGGGATGCCGTCGAGCTTGGTGTCGAGCTGGAGCGCGGTGACGAAGTCCCGGGTGCCGGCGACCTTGAAGTCCATGTCGCCGAACGCGTCCTCGGCGCCGAGGATGTCGGTCAGCGTCACGTACTGGGTCTTGCCGTCGACCTCGTCGGAGATGAGGCCCATGGCGATGCCGGCGACCGGCGCCTTCAGCGGCACACCGGCCGAGAGCAGGCCCAGCGTCGAGGCGCAGACCGAGCCCATCGAGGTGGAGCCGTTGGAGCCGAGCGCCTCCGAGACCTGCCGGATGGCGTACGGGAACTCCTCGCGCGACGGCAACACCGGGATCAGCGCGCGCTCGGCGAGAGCGCCGTGGCCGATCTCGCGCCGCTTCGGCGAGCCGACCCGGCCGGTCTCACCGGTCGAGTACGGCGGGAAGTTGTAGTTGTGCATGTAGCGCTTGCGGTTCTCCGGGGACAGCGTGTCCACCATCTGCTCCATGCGCAGCATGTTCAGCGTGGTGACGCCCAGGATCTGGGTCTCGCCCCGCTCGAACAGCGCCGAGCCGTGCACCCGCGGCAGCACGCCGACCTCGGCGGTCAGCGGGCGGATGTCCCGCGGGCCGCGGCCGTCGATGCGGACCTGCTCGCGCAGCACCCGGTTGCGGACCTCGGACTTGGTCAGCGACCGGAAGGCGGCGGAGAGCTCCTTCTCGCGGCCCTCGAACCGACCGCCGAGCTCCTCGGCGACCTTGGCCTTGACCCGGTCCAGGGCCTCCTCGCGGTCCGCCTTGCCGGCGATCTTGAGGGCCTCGGCGACCTCGGCGCGGGCCACCTCGGCCACGGCCTCGTACGCGTCGTCCTGGTAGTCCAGGAAGACCGGGAACTCGGCGACCGGCTTGGCGGCCACCTCGGCCAGCTCGCTCTGCGCGCGGCACAGCTCGCGGATCGCCGGCTTGGCGGCCTCCAGGCCGCTGGCCACGATCTCCTCGGTCGGGGCGGTGGCGCCGTCCGCGATCAGGGCGACGGCGTGCGGCGTGGCCTCGGCCTCGACCATCATGATCGCGACGTCGCCGTCGGCCAGCGCCCGGCCGGCCACGACCATGTCGAAGGTGGCCCGGGCCAGCTCCTCCAGGGTCGGGAAGGCGACCCACTGGCCGTCGACGTGCGCGACCCGGGTCGCGCCGATCGGGCCGGAGAACGGCAGGCCGGACAGCTTGGTGGACATCGAGGCGGCGTTGATCGCCACCACGTCGTACGGGTGCTGCGGGTCGAGCGCCAGGACGGTCTCGACGACCTGGACCTCGTTGCGCAGGCCCTTGACGAACGACGGGCGCAGCGGCCGGTCGATCAGCCGGCAGGTGAGGATGGCGTCCTCGCTCGGCCGGCCCTCGCGGCGGAAGAACGAGCCGGGGATCCGGCCCGCGGCGTACATCCGCTCCTCGACGTCGACGGTCAGCGGGAAGAAGTCGAACTGCTCCCGGGGCTGCTTGCCGGCGGTGGTGGCGGAGAGGACGACCGTCTCGCCCAGCTGGGCGATGACGGAGCCGGCGGCCTGGCGGGCCAGGCGGCCGGTGGAGAAGGTGATCTCGCGGGTGCCGAACGACCCGTTGTCGATCACGGCGGTGCGGGATTCGGTGCCGAGGTTGGTCTCGGTCATGTGCTGTGGTGCTCCTTCGCGTCGTCGGCCCACGACACGGGGAACTGCTCAGGCGGCCGGTCTTCGATCGAAGCGCCCGGGTGGCCGGCATGATGCCGGGATTCCCGGGGGCCACTACCGGAGACCGGTGCTGACCGGCTCCCTCTCGGTTGTCGCGCGGCCGGGTTCTTCGGTGGTACCGGAACGGGGGAGCGGCCGAGTGGCCACTCCCCCGTCACGTCATCGGCGCAGGCCGAGTCGCTCGATGAGCGACCGGTAGCGGTTGATGTCCTTCTTCTGGACGTAGTTGAGCAGCCGGCGGCGACGGCCGACCAGCAGCAGCAGCCCGCGGCGGCTGTGGTGGTCGTGCTTGTGCACCTTCAGGTGCTCGGTGAGCTCGGCGATCCGCTTGGTGAGGACCGCGACCTGCACCTCCGGCGAACCGGTGTCGCCCTCGGCGGTCGCGTACTCCGCACGGATCTTGGCCTTGGCTTCCTGGTCGAGCGCCATGTTCTCCCTGTTTCGTGGAACGTTCGATGAGGTCCGTCGGATCGGTCGGAGTGACCGGGGAACGGACCGGTTCCTCGCACCCGCGGCGTCGTGCAGGCACGCGAGGCCCCACGTCGGTCAGCCGACGTCCCCGCAAGACTACCAGCCCGGCCGGGTAGCGCCCGGTGAAGGGCCGCGAACGGGCCCGCCGGCCGGCTCCGGCACGCTCAGCCGACCGCCCGGCGGGTCCGCTCCACGTCCTCGGCGATCTGTGCCACGAGCGGCTCGATCGCGTCGTACGTCCGTTGTTCCCGCAGGTGTGCCACGAAGTCCAGGGCCAGCCGCTCGCCGTACAGGTCGCCGGTGAAGTCCAGCGCGTACGCCTCCACCCGGCGCTCGCGGCCGGAGAAGGTCGGGTTGGTGCCGATGGACACCGCCGCCGCGAGGGGCTCCCCGCCCCGCCGCACCAGCCGGGCCGCGTACACCCCGTCGGCGGGGACCGCCGCGTACCGGTGGGTCAGCAGGTTGGCGGTCGGATAGCCCAGCTCACGCCCGCGCTGGTCGCCCCGGACCACGACGCCCTCGACCCGGTGCGGGCGACCCAGGGCGGCGGCCGCCGCGGCCACGTCGCCCGCGTCGACGCAGGAGCGGATGTACGTGGAGGAGAAGACCGTGCCCGCCTCGGCGACCAGCGGGGCGCCCTCCACGCCGAAGCCGAAGGTGCGGCCCAGCCGCTCCAGCAGCGCCACGTCGCCGGCCGCCCGGTGCCCGAACCGGAAGTTGTCGCCGACCACCACGAGCGCGGCGTGCAGGTGCTCGACCAGGATGTCGTGCACGAACGCCTCGGCCGGCAGCCGGGAGAACTCCGGGGTGAACGGCACCACGCAGAGCACGTCCGCGCCGAGCGCCTCGATCAGCTCCGCCTTGCGGGCCGGCTCGGTGAGCACGGCCGGGTGCGAGCCGGGGCGCACCACCTCGGCCGGGTGCGGGTCGAAGGTCACCACCACCGACTTGACGCCCAGCTCGCGGGCGCGCGCCACGGCGTGGCCGATGGTGGCCTGGTGGCCCTTGTGCACCCCGTCGAAGACGCCGATGGTGACCACCGAACGTCCCCAGCCGCCGGGTGCCGCCTCGTACCCCCGCCACCGCTGCATGCCGCTCCTCCCCTGTCCGCCCACGCGCCGTCAGGCGGGGGCCAGCACGATCTCCGCGCGGGCCCGGCCGTCCCGCTCGCTGACGATAGCGATCAACCCGCCGTCCGGGCCGAAGACGGCGTACGGTCCCGCGATGCCGGCCGGGTCCAGCGGCCCGCCGTGGGAGAGCACCCTGGCCTCCTCGGGCGTGGCGTCCCGGCGCGGGAAGTACCGGTCGGCGGCGGCGTCGAGCGGCAGGTTCACCACCTCCGGGGCGCGCTGCTCCAGCGCGTCGAGGGTGGCCGCCTCGGCCAGGGTGAACCCGCCGACCGCGGTGCGACGCAGCGCGGTGAGGTGGCCGCCGACCCCGAGCGCCAGGCCCGCGTCCCGGGCGATGGCCCGGATGTACGTCCCGGACGAGCAGGTCACGTCCACGTCCACGTCCACCACGTCCGGGGCGTCCCGGCGGATCGCCAGCACGTCCAGCCGCGAGATGGTGACCCGCCGGGCCGGCAGCTCGACGCTCTCCCCCTCGCGCACCCGCTTGTACGCCCGCTGCCCGTCGATCTTGATGGCGCTGACCGCGCTGGGGACCTGGTCGATTTCGCCGGTGAGCGCGGCGAGCGCGGCGCGGACCGCCTCGTCGGTGACCGCGCCGGCCGGGGTGCTGGCGATCACGTCGCCCTCGGCGTCGTCGGTGACCGTCGCCTGGCCGAGCCGGATCGTCGCGGTGTAGCTCTTGCCGGCGCCGATCACGTAGGTGAGCAGCCGGGTGGCCCGGCCCACCCCGATCACCAGCACGCCGGTGGCCATGGGGTCCAGCGTGCCGCCGTGCCCCACCCGTCGGGTCCGGGCCAGCCGCCGGATCCGCGCCACCACGTCGTGCGACGTCATGCCGCCGGGCTTGTCGACCACGATCAGACCGTCTGCGCTCACGACCGCAAAGCCTGCCAGATGCCGGTCCCGGTCCGGCCGGGGGATACCGCGCCGAGCGACAAGGTGGGACACTCACTGACATCTCGCCCACTCCCAACCGGAGGCCGCGATGACGGACGATCGACCGGACTCGGCACCACCGCGCCAGCCCGCCCCCGCGCCCGGCCACCGGCCCGGACCGGCGGCGGCGCCGGAGTGGCCGCGCCAGCCCCCACCCGGCGCGGTCGGCCCGCGCCGCGACGGCGGCCAGCGGAGCTGGCCGGGCCGGCACTCCGGCTCCCTGCTGACCGGCGTGACGGCGCTGCTGCTGCTCGCCTTCGTCGGGGTGGTCGGCGGGGCCGTCCTGGTGTCGATGCCGTCCGCGGGTGGGCGGCCGGTGGTGTTCCCGACGTTCGGCCCGCCGTCCGGCCCGCCGTCCGGCGCACCGTCCCCCACGTCCGCCGCGTCCGCCGCGCCACCCCGGGCGTCCACCCCCTTCGACGGCACGCCGGCCGCCGGGTTCCCGCAGGGGCAGGCGGGGATCGTCCTGCCGGCCGCGAAGCGGACCGGCCCGTTCACCGAGAAGCAGGTGGCGGCCGCGCTGACGAAGGTCCGGACGGTCCTGGTGACGGCGCGGCTGGACCGCCGGTTCATCACCGACGACGACCCCGAGCCGCTGGTCCGGCAGTTCGCCCGGGACGCCCGCGCCGGCATGCGCAAGGCCTTCGCGTCCGACACCTTCGCCGCGTACGCCACCCGGTTCGCGCCCGGCGCCCGGCTCACCGCCGACCAGCCCAGGGTGAAGGGTCGGATCAGCTACCGGTCCACCAAGGACGCCGACGGCATCCGCATCCTGGCGGTGACCACCAACTTCGTCTGGTCGTACGCCTTCGCGACCAGCAGCACCGTGCCGGGCGACGGGCTCGTGGTCGTGCACGACACGGTGGTGTGGAGCATGCCGCATCCCGACGACGTCGAGTCCAGCTCGAAGGGGCTGTGGATCGAGGACGCGAACTCGTACGCCGCCAACATCGACTGCGCGGCGTACGAGAAGGGCCTGCTCGACCTGGGCACCCACAGCTTCGACGGCCCGGGCGGCCCGGACCTGGACGCGGTCTTCGACCCCGCCGCGACGCTGGACCTTCCGGACACCTGCTGAGCGGGGCCGCGCGGGAGGCTGGGTTCCGGCACACTGCCGCCACCCCCTTCCTCGCGCCCAGGAGCCCCGCATGAGCACCACCCCGCCGTCGCACCAGCACCGTCCCCGGGTCGACCTGCCCGACTGGATGCGGAACCCGGAGCCGCCTCGGCGCACCCTCGGCCGCCGCCTCTCCGATCTCGTCGACGGCGTTCCGGCCCTGGCGGCGGCGCGCCGCCGGCTCTGGGCGTGGCAGGGGCGCACCCGGTTCAGCGAGCGGCACCCGGTGGTCTCCGCGATCGCGTCCTTCGTGGTGGTGGCCGCGGTGGCCACCGTGCTGGTGGTCGGCACGCTCTACCTGTTCCACATGATCACGCAGCACGAGATCTGACCCTCGCCCGCGAGTCCTGGCGGAGGCGGTCAGCGGACCGCGCCGACCACCGCCCAGGCACCGGAGCGCAGCCGCAGCAGCAGGGCGACCAGCCGGAGCACCACGAACAGGGTCAGCCCGGCCCAGATCCCGCCCAGCCCGAGGTCGAGCCCGTAGGCCAGCCAGATGGCCGGCAGGAAGCCGCCCAGCGCGGCCACGATGGTGAGGTTGCGCAGGTAGCGGACGTCCCCCGCGCCGATCAGCACGCCGTCCAGGGCGAACACCACGCCGCCGATCGGCTGGAGCGCGACGAACCAGGGCCAGGCGACCATGGCCTGCTCGCGTACCTGTGGATCGGAGCTGAACCACGACGGCACGAGGCCGGCGCCGGCGGCGATGACCACCGCGAACGCCACGCCGCAGAGGCCGCCGAGCAGGGCGATCCGCCGGGCCAGGGCGCGCGCCGCGGCGGCCTCCCCGGCGCCGAGCGCCGCGCCGATCAGGGACTGCGCGGCGATCGCCAGGGCGTCCAGCACCAGGGCGGTGAAGAACCAGAGTTGTACGGCGATCTGGTGCGCGCCGACCGCGGCGGCGCCGAACCGGGCCGCCACGGCGGTCGCCGACAGGAAGCTGGCCTGGAAGGCGACGCCCCGGATGAGCAGGTCGCGGCTGAGCGCCAACTGCTGGCCGATGAGCCGGGGCCGGGGGCGCAGCGGGACCCGCTCCCGGACCAGGGCCGCCGCGAACAGGCCGCCCGAGATGGTCTGCGCCACCGCGTTGGCCACCGCCGAGCCGGCCAGGCCGAGCCCGGCCGGGTACACCAGCAGCGGGCAGAGCAGCGCCGAGAGCAGGTTGGGGCCGAGCACGAAGAGCAGCGGTCGGCGGGTGTCCTGGATGCCGCGCAGCCAGCCGTTGCCGGCCGCCGCCAGCAGCAGACCGGGCGCGCCGAGCGCCGCGATCCGCAGCCAGGTCGCGGCGGCGTCGGCCACCTCGCCCGGGCCGCCGACGAGGGTACGCGCCAGCCAGCCGCCCCCGACCTGGATGGCGAGCGCCACCAGCACGCCGACGCTCAGGGCGAGCCAGGACGCCTGCACGCCCTCGGCCACGGCCGCGGCCCGGTCCCCCGCACCGAACCGCCGGGCCGACCGCCCCGTGGTGCCGTACGCGACGACGGTGCCGAGCCAGGCGGTGAGCGTCAGCACGGTGCCGCCGACGGCGAGCGCGGCCAGCGGGACCCGACCCAGATGCCCGACGACCGCCGTGTCGACCAGCACGTAGAGCGGCTCGGCGGCGAGCACCACGAGGGCCGGCAGCGCCAACGCGGCGATCCGCCGCGCCGTGGCGGACGGGGCGGCGGGCGCGACTGTCTGACTCATCGCCGCCGATCCTGGCACGCCCCTCGTAAGGAACGCAACCCCACCCGTCACTTACCGACTCGGCCGCGCTCCTCCCTCGATCATGAGGTTGGCGGCAGCTGCGGAGACCAGAAACGCCGCCAACCTCATGATCGAGGGGCGGCGCGGGGAGTGGGCAGGCGGGCAGGCGGGCAGTGCGGGTAGCCGGCTGCGGCGGTGACGTCGTTCGTGCGGCGTCACCGCCGGGCGGCCACCGTCACTGACGGGTGTCCATCGAGGTCTGCAGAGCGCGGCGCATCTGCTCGCGCGCCTCGTCGGTGGTGTTCTCGGTCTGCGGCTTGCGCTTGGTCGCCATGGGAGTTCCCTTCCAGGGTGCGGACCACCGGCGCGCGGCGGCCCTACGGGGCGTCCGACCCTCCAGCCCGGCGCGCGTCGACCGCGCCGCGGCGTGGAGCCGTCGGCCTGCTGAGCGCCGGCAGCGGTCCGGGATCACCGGAGCGGCTCCCTGGCAGCGTGAGCCCGGGTCGGTCTGACCCTGGAGGGAGGCGGCACCGGGTGTGGCACCACCGCCCATGACCAGCGCCGAAGCGCCGGCCCCCACCCAAATTAACGTTCACTTTCCAGATGCTGCCCACTGTTCCCGCGATACGGACAGCACGGAACGGGTCGGGCGGCGGCTCAGCGGGCCAGGAAGTGCCAGCCCAGCCACCACCAGAACCCGAACAGGCCGATCCGCCCGACCGGCACCGGGCCGACCTCGTAACGCATCACGAAGGCGCAGACGTCGGCCAGGGACGGGATCCGGGAGCCCTCCCGCCGGGCGGCCCACTCGACGGCCGCGAAGAGCAGCAGCGCGGCCAGGAAGCCGCCGATCGCCAGGGCGCGCATCATCGGCGGACCAGTCCCCAGAACGCGGTCAGCCAGGCGAACCAGGCCGCCGAGCGGACCAGGTGGTCCTCCAGCATCGGGTCGGCCAGCCGGGAGAAGGTGGGAAACTCGTCCCCCACCGACAGCACGAAGGTGGCCCCCTCGAAGACCCCGAACACGGTGACCGGCAGCAGCCACCAGAGCGCGCCGGGCGGCAGCCGCCGCGGCGCCGGCCGCCGGGGCGGCACCCGGTTGCTCAGACCGACCCAGATCAACGCCCCGCCGGTGCCCAGGGTGTAGAGGTTGGCCGAGGCGGAGAAGGACGGCAGTTGCCCGCCGACCAGCGAGAGGCAGATCAGCACCGGCACGGAGACGACCGGGCGGTCCCAGGCCCGGGGCGCCTCGACGGTGAGCTCACGGGGGTGATCCATCACCCGATTGTCCCCAGTGTCACGGAGCGCGGGAAGACCGGCACGCCCCGGAGTAAACCCCGGTTCCGGCCCCGGGACGGAGTGGGTCAGGCGGGCAGCAGGGCGCCGGACAGTTCGGCGCGGATGCGCTCGACCACCTCGTCGACCGTGCCCCGTCCGGTGAACCCGGCCGCGAACCGGTGGCCGCCGCCGCCGAGCACCGTCGCCACCCGGCTCACGTCGACCGCACCCTTGCTGCGCAGCGAGACCGCCCACTCGGCGTCACCGGCCTGCTTGACCACGCAGCTCACGTCCGCCTCGGCGGTGCAGCGCACCGAGTCGATCAGGGCCTCCAGCACGTACGCCGGCTGGTCGTGCCGGGCCAGGTCGTCGCGGGTGGCGTAGGTCCAGACCAGCCCGTGCCCGGCAGCGGCCGCCGGCTCCAGCCGGGCCCGGCCCAGCACCTCGCCGAAGAGCCGGACCGCGCCGAACGGCCGGGTGTCGAAGATCTGCCGGGAGATCTCCCCCGGCCGGATCCCGGTGGCCAGCAGCCGGGCCGCCATCTCGTGCACGGCGGGCGTGGTGGCCTCGAAGCGGAACGAGCCGGTGTCGGTGCTCAGCGCCACGTAGAGGCAGGCCGCGATCTCCGCGTCCAGCGCCACCCCGAGCCGGTCCAGCAGCCCGAGCGCGACCACCGAGGTGGCCGCCGCGTGCGGGTCCACGAGGTGGATGCCGCCGAACCCGGTGTTCGAGGCGTGGTGGTCCAGCACCAGCGCGGTGCCCGCCTTGTCCAGCCGGTCGACCAGGTCACCCAACCGGGACTCGCTCGCCGCGTCGAAGCAGATCACCAGGTCCGGATCCGGATACGCGTCGTCCTGCGCCACGAGCAGGTCGGATCCGGGCAGCCAGCGGAACGGCTCGGGCACCTCCGGCGGGCCGGGGAAGGTCGCCTGGAGCTGCCGTACGCCGAGCCGGCGTAGGCCCAGCCCGAAGCCGAGCATGCTGCCCAGCGCGTCGCCGTCCGGGTTGACGTGGCAGATGAGCAGCACCCGCGCCGTGGCGGGGAGCCCGCGTACCGCCGCGACGGCGGCCGCCCAGTCGGTGTCGGTCGGGCCGGCACCGGCCGGCGGGCCGCCCGCGGCGGAAACGCTCACCGGCGGTCGCCGCCGCGCGGCTCGTCGTCCTCGGTCTCCTCGTCCTCGACCTCGGCGTCGGAGTCCTCGTCCTCCACCCGGTACGGCTGCGGCTCGCCCGCGTACTGGGCCTTGGCGGCCAGGCGCTGGACCTCGGCGTCGGCGTTGCGGGCCGCCGCGAGCAGGTCGTCGATGTGCTTGACCTGGTCCTGCACGTCGTCGAGGACGAAGGTCAGGGTCGGCGAGTGGCGCAGCCCCAGCGCCTTGCCGACGGTGCTGCGCAGCATGCCCTTGGCGCTCTCCAGCGCGGCGGCGGTGCTGGCCTGGGCCGTCGCGTCGCCGAGCACGGTGTAGAAGACGGTGGCGTCGCGCAGGTCGGCGGTGATCCGGGCGTCGGTGATGGTGATCATCCCGAGCCGGGGGTCCTTGATCTGGCTCCGCACCACCGACGCGACCAGTTCACGGATGCGCTCCGCGTGCCGGCGTACCTTGGCCGGATCCGTCATGTCCCCCACCTCCAGGGCTTCGTGCTCGCTACGACGGCTCCAGCCCGGCGCGTGTGGCGCCGAGCGACCTGGAGCCGTCGGCCGGAGACGGACGGCACGGCGCCGCCGGGTCCGACCGCCCAACATCCCGAACATTACCCGCGCGATCGCCGCCCCCGCGCGGGGCCGCCCGTGCCGGCGACGAGGAGGCCGGTCAGTCCTCCTCGCCGTACAGGCGGCGGCGGACCGACAGCAGCTCGGTCTCCGGACGAGCGGCCACCAGCCGCTCGCAGGAGTCGAGCACCTCGCGGACGTGCGCCGGCTCGGCGGCCACCACGGCCACCCCGATCTGGGCCCGGCCGTGCAGGTCGAGCGCCCCGACCTCGGCGGCGGACACCTCGAACCGGCGCAGCGCCGCGACGATCGGCCGGACGTACGACCGCTTGGCCTTCAGGGACCGGGAATCCCCCGGGAGCAACAGGTCGAATTGCGCGGTTCCGGTGTACACGGCGAGCAACGGTACGGCAGGAGCGCCGCCCCGGTCACCCGTTTTCCTCCGGCGCGACCGCCACCAGCACGTCCCGCTCGATCGCCTGGTCGACCCGGTGCGCGAGGTCCCGCCAGCCGGGCCCGTCCACGACCCGCAGGCCGGCGGCCGTCAGCACCGCCTCGGCCTCCGCGCGCGGGGCCACGTGGGTGTTCCAGGACAGCCCCAGCGCCCCGCCCGGGCGCAGCAGCTCCCGCCAGACCGGCACGGCGGCCGTGAGCAGATCCAGGGGGCTGCGGGAGAGGCCCGCGTCGGTGCGGCTGCCGTGCGCCACCCCGTACGGGGCGTCGGTCACGATCACGTCGGCGCAGCGGGGACGGAGCACCTCGCGGGCCCGGGTGGTGTCGGCGTGCAGCACGGTGACCCGCTGGGTCGCCCCGGCCCGGTGCGCGTCCCGGGACGGCGCGACGACCGTCTCGAACCGCCGGGCCACGAGCTTGCGGTCCCGCCGCACCGGCACCATCTCGGCGGTGTGCTTGAGCCGCTTGCGGCGCAGCCAGGTACGCAGGAACGCCGCGTACGCGTCCACGTCCTTGCCGTCGTGTTCCACGCCGATGCCGTCGTAGCCGTACATCAGCGCCTGGTTGAGGGTGGTGCCCCGGCCGCAGAGCGGGTCGAGCACCACGACCGGCCCGTCCAGCATCCGGGGCGCCGAGGCCGACGCCAGCAGGGTGACGTTGAGCAGCAGCCGGGTGAACTGCTCGTTGGTCTTGCCGGTGTACTTGGGGATGGTGATGAGGTCGGAGTCGTACCGGGCGAGGGGGTGCAGCGGCACCGGCCGCAGCAGGTCGTCACCCACCCGCTCGAAGAGCGCATACGCCGCCGACAGGTTCGCCAGGTGAGCCAGGTCCCGGGGGCCGGGCTCCGGGGCGGCGAACGTCAGGTACTCCACGCCGCCGATGCGTTCCACGGCGGCGTCGACCGGCGGCGCGTCGAGCACCCCCGACCCGGCGAACACGGTCAGTTCGGCGCGGGCCAGCCGGCCGGCGGCGTCGGCGTAGACCCGGTTGGCGGAGGGGGCGAGGAGCAGCGCGTACCTGAGCACGCCGAAGATTGTCGCAGCCTGCGGAAACGGCGACGGCCGGGACCCGAAGGCCCCGGCCGTCTCCGTCGTGCTCACACCGCTCAGGCGCGCGGCTTCTCCCGCATCTCGAAGGTCTCGATGATGTCGCCGACCTGGACGTTGTTGTAACCGCCCAGCGTCAGACCACACTCGAAGCCTTCGCGGACCTCGGTCGCGTCGTCCTTGAATCGCTTCAGGGAGCTGATCGTGAGGTTGTCCGCCACGACCGACCCGTCCCGCAGCAGCCGCGCCTTGGCGTTGCGGCGGATGAGGCCGGACCGGACGATACAGCCGGAGATGTTGCCGATCTTGGACGAGCGGAAGACGTCGCGGATCTCCGCGGTGCCCAGCTCGACCTCCTCGTACTCCGGCTTGAGCAGACCCTTGAGCGCGGCGTCGATCTCCTCGATGGCCTGGTAGATGACCGTGTAGTACCGGATCTCCACGCCCTCGCGGTCGGCGATCTCGCGGACCTTGTTGGCGGCCCGCACGTTGAAGCCGATGATCGTGACCGCCTCGGACGAGGCGCTCGCGAGCATGACGTCGCTCTCGGTGATCGCGCCCACGCCCCGGTGGATGATCCGAAGCTGGACCTCCTCGGGGATGTCGAGGTTGAACAGCGCGTCCTCGAGGGCCTCCACGGAACCGGAGACGTCGCCCTTGAGCACCAGGTTGAGCGAGGTCTTCTCGCCCTCCTTGAGCTGCTCCATGAGCGTCTCGAGGGTGGCCCGGCCGCGGGAGTTGGCGAATGCCGCCGCCCGCCGTCGCGCCTGCCGCTGCTCGGCGATCTGCCGCACGGTCCGGTCGTCCTCGGCGGCCAGGAAGGTGTCACCCGCACCCGGCACCGTGGTCAGACCCAGCACCATGACCGGACGCGCCGGCCCGGCCTCGTCGACCGGCTTGCCGTTCTCGTCCAGCATGGCCCGGACCCGGCCGTGCGCCCCACCGGCGACGATCGAGTCGCCGGCCCGGAGGGTGCCCTTCTGCACCAGCACGGTCGCCACCGCACCGCGGCCCTTGTCCAGGTGCGCCTCGATGGCGACACCCTGCGCCGGCCCGTCGATCGGAGCGGTCAGCTCCAGCGACGCGTCGGCGGTCAGCAGCACGGCCTCGAGAAGCTCCTCGATGCCGATGCCGGGCTTGGCCGCCACGTTGACGAACATGGTGTCGCCGCCGTACTCCTCGGCGACCAGGCCGTACTCGGTCAGCTGCTGGCGGACCTTGTCCGGGTTCGCCTCCGGCTTGTCGACCTTGTTCACCGCGACCACGATCGGCACGTCCGCCGCCTTGGCGTGGTTGAGCGCCTCGATGGTCTGCGGCATCACGCCGTCGTCGGCCGCCACCACCAGGATCACGATGTCCGTCACCTGGGCACCACGGGCACGCATGGCGGTGAACGCCTCGTGACCCGGGGTGTCGATGAAGGTCACCGCGCGGTCCTCGCCCTCGTGCGGGACGTGGACCTGGTAGGCGCCGATGTGCTGGGTGATGCCACCCGCCTCGCCGGCCACGACGTTCGCCTTGCGGATCGCGTCGAGCAGCTTGGTCTTACCGTGGTCGACGTGACCCATGACGGTCACCACCGGCGCACGGCTGACCAGGCGGTCCGCCGCGACCTCGGCGTCGAGGTCGATGTTGAACTGCGCGAGCAGCTCGCGGTCCTCGTCCTCCGGGCTGACGATCTGCACGTCGAAACCGAGGTGCTCACCCAGCAGCAGCAGGGTTTCGTCGGAGCAGGACTGGGTCGCCGTCACCATCTCGCCCAGGTTGAACATCTCCTGGACCAGCGAACCCGGGTTGGCGTTGATCTTGTCGGCGAAGTCCGACAGCGAGGCGCCACGGGACAACCGGACGACCTGACCCTGGCCCCGGGGAGCACCCGAGGACATGGTCGGGGCCGACAGGTTGTCGAACTCCTGTCTGCGCTGCTTCTTCGACTTGCGACCGCGGGTCGGCCGGCCACCGGGACGCCCGAAGGCACCCGCGGCGCCACCGCCACGGCCACGACCGCCACCACCCGGACGGCCACCGCCACCGGCCGGGGCACCCGGACGGAAACCGCCGCCGGGAGCACCACCGCCGCCACCGGGACCGCCGCGGTAGCCACCGCCACCGCCGCCGCCACCGGGACCGCCGCGGAAACCACCGCCGCCGCCACCGCCACCGGGACCGCCGCGGAAACCACCGCCGCCGCCACCGGGACGACCCGCGCCGCCACCGGGGCCACCACGACCGCCACCGGGACCGCCGGGGCGACCCGTGGTCGGCCGCTGGCTCGGCATGGAGGCCGGGCTGGGCCGGGGCGGCATGGACGCCGGGCTGGGCCGCGGCGGCATGCCCGCCGGGCTCGGCCGGGGACCGCCGGCACCGGCGGCCGGAGGCCGCTGCTGCTGGCCACCCTGGATACCGAACGGGTTGTTGCCGGCGCCGCGCGCCGGCGGACGACCGCCCGGACGGGCACCCGGGCCCGGGGTCGGGCCACCGGGACGGCCGGCGGCCGGGGCACCCGGACGCGGCGGCGCCGCGTTCGGACCCGGACGCGGCCCCGGACGGGGACCACCCTCGGTCGGGGGCTCGCGGCGGACGTTCTCCCGCTGCTGCTGGCGGGCGGCCTGCGCGGCCTTGACCGCGGCCTCCTGCTCAGCCTTGAGGGCAGCGGCGCGCGCCTCGGCGGCCGCCACCTCGATGTCGTGCGCGCTCGCCGGCTTGGCGACCGGGGTCGCCGGCTGCGGCGGGCCGGGGACCGGGCCCTTGGGCTTCGGTCCAGGGGTCGGCGCGGCCGGCCGCCGGGGCGGCATCGGCTTGGCCGAGACCCGGGGGGCGCCCGGGGTCGGGGTCGGCGTCGGGGTCGTCGCCGGGCTCGGGGCGGCCGCCGCGGGGGCGGCCTGCGCCGAGGTGCCACCGGCGGACGCGACGAATGCGCCACGCAGCCGTCGGGCGACGGGCGCCTCGACGGTGCTGGACGCGGACTTCACGAACTCGCCCATCTCCTTGAGCTTGGCGAGAACGGTCTTACTCTCGACCCCGAGCTCCTTGGCGAGCTCGTGTACGCGGGCCTTTCCTGCCACTGCACTCCTCACTCCGAGGTCGTGCGGGCAGTACCCGCAGCGACCTCACTCGTGCACTTGAAGCCTGGTCATTTCAGGGACTTCATCGTGTGCTCATGTCGGTCGTCCTACCTTGCTAGCGACCCTCGACCGGTCGGGTTGACCGGTCGTCGGGGTTTGCGCGTCAACGTGCTCCGCGAGCGCACCGTGGTCGAGGACCCCGGTGATGCGCAGTGCCCGCCCGAAGGCGCGGCGCCGCACCGCCTGCGCGAAGCAGGCCGGATCCGGGTGCATGTTCGCTCCCCGACCCGGCAGTCTGCGGGCCGGATCAGGCCGGAGGCTGTAATGACCAGCCTCGTCCCCGACCGCGACCATCCGCAGCAACTCGCTGGCCGGCGCTCGCTTCCGGCAGCCCACACAGGTGCGCTCCGGCAGCGCGCGTCGTGCCACTGGAGGAAGTCTACCCCTAGCTGCTCGAGATCGCGCCGCCCGCCTCGGGAACGTGATCAGCTCCGCCCCGGCCGGCCGCTCCGCTCTGCTCCGCGTCGGAGCGGATGTCGATCCGCCAACCGGTCAACCGGGCCGCGAGCCGGGCATTCTGCCCTTCCCGCCCGATGGCCAGCGAGAGCTGGAAGTCCGGGACGGTCACCCGGGCGGTACGGGTGGCCAGGTCGACCACCTCCACCCGGAGCGCCTTGGCCGGCGAGAGCGCGTTGCCGACGAAGGTGGCCGGGTCGTCCGACCAGTCGATGATGTCGATCTTCTCGCCGTGCAGTTCGCTCATCACGGCGCGGACCCGCTGGCCCATGGGGCCGATGCAGGCGCCCTTGGCGTTGACCCCCGGGGCGGTCGAACGCACCGCGATCTTCGTGCGGTGACCTGCCTCACGCGCGATGGCGCCGATCTCCACGGTGCCGTCGGCGATCTCCGGGACCTCCAGGGCGAAGAGCTTCTTCACCAGCGCCGGGTGCGAACGGGACAACGTGATCTGCGGACCGCGCATTCCCTTGGCCACGTGCACCACGACGCAGCGGATCCGCTCGCCGTGCGCGTACCGCTCGCCGGGGACCTGCTCGGACTGGGGCAGGACGCCCTCCAGCTTGCCCAGGTCGACGCTGACGATGCCCTTCTCGGACCGCGCCTCGTGCGCCTGCACCACGCCGGTGACCAGGTCGCCGTCGCGGCCGACGTACTCGCCGAAGTGCACCTCGTCGGTGGCCTCCCGCAGCCGCTGGAGGATCACCTGCTTTGCGGTCATGGCGGCGATCCGGCCGAAGTCGTGCGGGGTGTCGTCCCACTCCCGGACCACGGTGCCGTCGGCGTCCACCTCCTGGGCGTACACCGAGGCGGTCCCGGTCTTGCGGTCGATCTCCACCCGGGCGTGCGGCTCGGCGCCGTCGGTGTGCCGGTAGGCGGTCAGCAGCGCGGTCTCGATCGCCGCGAGGATCGTGTCGAACGGGATCTCCCGCTCGCGCTCCAGGGCGCGCAGCGCCGCGAGGTCGATGTTCACCTCTCCTCGTCCTCCAGATCTTCGTCGTCGTCGTCGATGTCGGTGTCGTCACCGATGTCCTCGTCGGCCACCTCGTCCAGGCGGTTGAACTCCACCTGGACCCGGCCGGGTCCCAGCTCGGCGTACGGGTGCTCGGCGCGGCCGGCGTCCGTCTCCAGCGCCACGCGCTCGTCGTCGGCGGCGGCGATCCGGCCGGTGACCTGCCGGTCCCCCTCGGGGCCGTGGACGGTCACCTTGACCAGCCGGCCAGCGTTGCGCCGCCAGTGCCGGGGCAGGGTGAGCGGGCGGTCCACGCCGGGCGAGCTGACCTCGAGCTGGTACTCGCCGGCCACGATGTCGCCGCCGGCCTCCTCGGCGGCGTCCAGCGCCGCCGAGACCGCCCGGGAGACGTCCGCGACCGCGTCGAGGTTGATCCCGCCGTCGGCGTCCACGATCACCCGGACCACGTGCCGGCGGCCGGCGCGGGACACGGAGAGGTCCTCCAGGTCGTAGCCGGCGGCGGTGACCACCGGCTCGATCACCTCGCGCAGCCGCGCCTTGCGCGCGTTCAGGTCGCTGCGGGGTGCGCCGCCCCGTTCCGCGCCACGGGGGCCCTCGGACCGGCGGGGGCGCCCGGAGGGCCCCGTCGGCCGGGTGGCACGGCCACGCTGCGTCATTCGGCGCACCTCTCTGCTGTTGCCACGGACCCGGTGGGCCCGTCGTGTCGCTGCCCGGGCGGGCCGGTCGGCCCGCCATGCCGGGACGCCACCGGGGCGTTCGCGCCCGGTGGCTGCGCAGAGCGTAACGCGCGGGCCGGGCGGCGGCCCGGTCGGCGCACCGACGCCACTGGCCCACAGCGCGCCGGAGATGGTGTTGACTTGTCCGGTGGCGACGGGCAGAACGACAACGGACCAGGGCGTACCGGGGCATTCCCGGCGGATGCTGCTGCGCGCCGGGGCGCTGCTGGCGCTCGGCGGCGCGGCCGTGCCGCTGACCGGCTGTGATCTTTTCGACCGCGACGACGAGTCACGACCCCCGGATCCGCTGGAGCCGCTCGCGGCCGAGGCCACCGCGCTGGAGGCCCGCCACCGGGCCGCCGCCACCGCCGTCCCGGCGCTGGCCGAGCGGCTCACCGCGATCGCCGACGCGCACCGGGCGCACGCCGAGGAGTTGCGCAAGGCGATCGGGCGGCCGGCACCGTCCGGCACTCCCGCCGCCGTCCCGTCGGTGGCCCCCGCCGATCCGGACACCGTCCGGACCGAGCTGCGCCAGGCCGAGCAGGAGGGCCGGGACAACGCCGCGAAGGCGTGCGCCGCCGCGCCCGCCGAGCGGGCCGCGCTGCTCGGCTCGATCGCGGCGGCCCGCGCGACCCACATGGAGGCGTTGAAGTGAGCCCGACCAGCGGCCCGGCCCAGGCCCTCGGCGACGCGCTCGCCGCCGAGTACGCGGCGATCTGGGCGTACGGGGTGATCGGCGTGCACCTGACCGAGGCGGCCCGCTCCGCCGCCCGCGCCGCCGAGGCGGCCCACCGGTCCCGCCGGGACGCCCTCATCCTCCAGCTCAGCTCCGGCGGCGGCCAGGTCCCCGCCGACCGGGCCGGCTACGCGCTGCCCTACCCGGTGACCGACCGGGCGAGCGCGCTCAAGCTGGCCGTGGAGATCGAGGAGCGGACCGCCGGCCACTGGCGGGCGGCGCTGCCGCACACCACCGGTGCCGACCGGAACAAGGCCCTCGCCGCGCTCACCGACTGCGCGCTGCGGGCCACCCGCTGGCGGCGCACCGCCGGGGTGACTCCGATCACGGTTCCGTTCCCGGGCAGGCAGACCTGAGCTGAGCCCCGGTCACCCGCCGGAGCCCTGCGGTTGCGGACCGCATACCAGGTATGCATACTCCACGCCATGTCCATCCGCCACGGCCTGCTCGCCCTGCTCGAGCGTGGCCAGATGTACGGCTACCAGCTCCGCTCGGCGTTCGAGGAGTCGACCGGGTCGACCTGGCCGCTGAACATCGGGCAGGTGTACACGACGCTGGCCCGGCTGGAGCGTGACGGCCTGGTCCGCTCGCTGCCGGAGAGCGAGGCCGGGCAGCGGCCGTACGAGATCACCGACGCCGGGCGGGCGGACCTGGCGCTCTGGTTCGCCACGCCGATCAGCCGGGCCGACCGGCCCCGCGACGAGCTGTCGATCAAGCTGGCCCTGGCCCTCACCACCCCCGGCGTGGACGTCCGCGCGGTCGTGCAGACCCAGCGCAGCGCCACCATGCGGGCCCTGCAGGAGTTCACCCGGTTGAAGTACGCCAGTGACAAGCCGGAGGACCTGCCCTGGCGCCTCGTGCTGGACGCGATGATCTTCCAGGCCGAGGCCGAGGTCCGGTGGCTCGACCACTGCGAGACCAGCCTGGTCCGCCACCGCCCGGCGCCGAGCCGGCCGGTCACCCACCCGGAGGCGGTGGACCGGGCCGACGAGGAGGCCCGGCGGTGAGCGCGAGGAGTGAGCCGGTCTTGCGAGCCCCGCAGTCGCGAACGAAGGCGGCGCGGCGAGCCCGGCGGTCGCGAACGAAGGCGGCGCGGTGAGCGCGAGGAGTGCGCGGGTCTTGCGAGCCCGGCCGTCGCGGACGAAGGTGGCGCCGTGAGCGGAGTGCTGGAGCTGCGGGCGGTGCACCGGACCCACGGCGCCGGGGAGGCCGCCGTGCACGCGCTGCGCGGGGTGAGCCTCACCGTGGCCGCCGGCGAACTGGTGGCGGTGATGGGCCCCTCCGGCTCCGGCAAGTCCACCCTGCTCGCCCTGGCCGGCGGGCTGGACCGGCCGACCGGTGGCGAGGTGCTGGTCGAGGGCGAGGCCCTCGGCGGCCTGCCCGCCCGCGACCTGGCCCGGCTGCGTCGCCGCCGGATCGGGTACGTCTTCCAGGACCTGAACCTGCTCGGCAGCCTCACGGCCGTGGAGAACGTGGCGCTCCCCCTCGAACTCGACGGCGCCGGTGTGCGGGCGGCCCGCCGGCTCGCCCTGGCCGCGCTCGCCGAGGTGGACGTGGCCGGGCTGGCGGACCGGTTCCCCGACCAGATGTCCGGCGGCCAGCAGCAGCGGGTGGCGATCGCCCGCGCCCTGGTCGGCGAGCGCCGCCTGGTCCTCGCCGACGAGCCCACCGGCGCGCTCGACTCGCAGGCCGGCGAGGCGGTGCTGCACCTGCTGCGCCGCCGGGTGGACGCCGGCGCGGCCGGGGTGCTGGTCACCCACGAGGCGCGGCACGCCGGCTGGGCGGACCGGGTGGTCTTCCTGCGCGACGGGGTGCTGGTCGACTCGACGGCCCCGCTGGTCGGCGTCGAGCACCTGCTCAGCGGCAGCGGTCGGTGAGCCGGGGCCGGCTCGCCGCCACGCTCGGCTCGTGGCGGGCCGCGCTGCGGATCGCCCGCCGGGAGGCCCGTCGGGCGCGCCGGCGTACGGCGCTGGTGCTGGCGATGATCGCGCTGCCGGTGCTCGGTCTGAGCTTCGCCGCGGCGAGCTACGACATGGCCGAGCTGACCCGGGCGGAGCAGGTGGACCGGCGACTGGGCGGCGCCGACGCGGAGCTGCGCTGGGCCGACCTGAGCCCGATCCTCCAGGACGCCTGGGGGGAGCAATCCTGGCCGGTCGAGGGCGATCCGGTGTCCCGCACCCGCCCCGTGACGACCGACGAGCTGCGGGAGCTGCTGCCCGCCGGCACCCGGTTCACCCGGCTGCGCCGGTGGGTGCCCTTCGAGGTCCGGTTCGACGGCCGGACCGTGTCGTTCGACGCCCGCGCCGTCGACCTGACCGACCCGATCAGCCGGCCGTTGGCCACCCTGCGCGAGGGCCGGCGGCCCACCCGCCCCGACGAGATCGCGGTCAGCCGGGCCGCGCTGCGCCGGCTGGACGTCGGCCTCGACGCGCCGGTTCGGACGATCGACGGCACGACCTACCGGGTGGTCGGGGTCGTGGAGTTCCCGGACAACCTGGGCGAGGTGGTGGCGCTCCGGCCGGAGCTGCCGCCCGGTCCGCTCGGCCCGGCGGACGAGAGCTGGCTGGTGGACCTGCCCGGGCCGGTGGACGGGGCGCTGGTCGACCGGCTGAACGCCCGGGGCGTCCTGGTGTCCGCCCGGAACCCGCTGCCCGGCCTCTCGGAGATCGGCGCGGGCCCCGACCTGCCCGACGCCGAGGAGACCGGCAACATGGTGCTGGTCGGCGGGCTCGGCCTGCTGGAGGTGGTGCTGCTGGTCGGCCCGGCCTTCGCGGTCGGCGTACGCCGCCGGCGGCGGGACCTCGCCCTCGTCGCGGTGGCCGGCGGGGACGCCGCGCACCTGCGCCGGATCGTGCTCGCCGACGGGGTGGTGCTCGGCGCGGGCGGGGCGGTGGTCGGCCTGCTGCTGGGCATCGGCGCCGCGATCGCCGGGCGGCCACTGGTCGAGCAGTACCTGATCCAGCAGCGTTTCGGCGCGTACCGGGTCTTCCCGGCGGCGCTCGCGGCGATCGCCGTGGTGGCGGTGCTGGCCGGCGTGCTGGCGGCGCTCGCCCCGGCCTGGGCGGCGGCCCGGCAGGACGTGGTCGCCGGGCTGGCCGGCCGGCGCGAGCCGCCCCGGCCACGCCGACGCTGGTTGGTGCTCGGGGCGCTGCTCACCGTGACCGGCGCCGCCGTGGCCGCGTTCGGCGCGACCCGCACCACCCCGACCGGTGTCCTGGCCGGGGTGGTCCTGGGCGAGCTGGGGCTGGTCTTCTGCACCCCGACGCTGATCGGTGTCCTGGCCCGGACCGGCCGGCTGCTGCCGCTGGCGCCCCGGCTGGCGCTGCGCGACGCCAGCCGCAACCGCTCGTCGGCCGCGCCCGCCATCTCCGCCGTGATGGCGGCGGTGGCCGGCAGCGTGGCCCTGGGCGTCTACGTGGCCAGTGACGACGCCCGGCAGCGGGCGGCCTGGCAGCCCGGCCTGCCCCCGGGCCACGTGCTGCTCCAGCGCACCGACGGGCGGACCACCGGCCCGCTGCCCACGGCCGGCGAGGTGGCGGAGCGGGTCCGCTCGGTGCTGCCGGGCGCCACGGTGGTGCCGCTCGCCGCACCGGAGTGCGCCCGGCCGGAGGCCCCGGACGACTACTGCGTCGCGACCGCGGTGCGCCCGCCGGAGCAGCGCTGCCCGTACGACCCGATCGATCCCGGGCAGCCCTCGGCACGGACGGACCCGCGCTGCGTCCGGCCGTTCCGCGAGCCGAGCGACCTCTACCTGCCGGCGCTCGTGGACGACGGGGCGAGCCTGCCCGCGCTCACCGGCGCCCCGGCCGAGGAGGTGGCCGCGGCCCGCCGGACCCTCCAGGCGGGCGGGGTGGTGGTCACCGATCCCCGGCAGGTGGTGGACGGGCGGGTCCGGGTGGAGGTCAGCCACGGAACCGGCGCCCCGATGGCCGCCGGCACGCTGCCCGGGTACGTGCTGCGCGGCGGCCTCCCGGTGGACCGGCTGGTGGTCTCCCCGGCGGCGGCCACCACGCTCGGCCTCGTCGCCGCGCCGCTGGGCTACCTGGTCGACACCGCCGACCCGCCCACCGACCGCCAGCGGGACCGGCTGACCGCCGAGCTGACCGCGGTCGCCCCGCTGGCGGTGCAGGTGTCGGCGGCCGGGCCGCCGTCCGACCAGCGCCCGCTGCTGCTCCTGCTGGCCGGCGCCGCCGGCGTGATCACCCTGGGCGCGGCCGCGGTGGCCACCGGCCTCGCCGCCGCCGAGGGCCGCCGGGACCTGTCCACCCTCGCCGCGGTCGGCGCCGATCCCCGGGTACGCCGGGTGCTGTCGCTCTGCCAGGCCGGGGTGATCGCCGGGCTCGGCTCGGTGCTGGGCATCCTGGCCGGCCTCGGCTCGGCGGCCATCATCCTGGTGTCGCTCAACCGGCGGTACACGCAGTCCTGGCCGGTGGAGCCGCCGTACCCGCTGGTGGTCCCCGGGTCGACGCTGACCGTGCTGGTGGTGGTGCCGCTGGTGGCCATGGTCGGGGCGGCCCTGCTCACCCGGTCCCGGCTGCCGGTGGAGCGCCGGCTGGACTGATGGCGCTCGATCCGCTCCGGCCGATCGGGGGGGGTGTCGCGGGCGGCGTGCGGGCGGCACACTGGGCAGGTGTCCGCCGTGCAGTCCCTCACCCGTCGTCTCGGTCACCAGAAGTGGTTCGCGGCCACCATGCGCCTTCTCGTCCCCGCCGACCGGCTGGTCGGCCGGCTGACGAAGGGACGGGTGGTCGCCTTCGGGCTGGTGCCCTCGCTGGTGCTCACCACCACCGGCCGCCGTTCCGGCAAGCCGCGCAGCAATCCCCTGCTCTACGTCCCGGACGGCGACGCCTACGTGGTGATCGGCTCGAACTGGGGGCAGCAGCACCAGCCCGCCTGGTCGCTGAACCTGCTCGCCCAGCCGGCCGCCGAGGTCGACGTCAAGGGGCGCCGGGTCCCGGTGCGCGCCGAGCCGATCAGCGGCGAGGAGCGGGAGCGGCTGTTCGCCCGGCTGGTCGACGAGTGGCCGGCCTACCGCACGTACGTGGAGCGGGCCGGCGGCCGGGAGATCCGGGTGTTCCGGCTGGTCCCGGTGGGCGAGCCGGCCGCCTGACCCCCGGGCGCGGCGAGCCGGCCGGGCCGGTCCGGCTGGCTAGGGTGGTGGTCGGTCGACGCGCGCCGGGCCGCCGCCGGGCGAGCCGCGCGCGGAACGGAGGTGGACGTGGACGCCAGCGGCGCCGGGCTGGACACCGACCGGTACCTGGACGATCCCCGGTGGCGGGTCGCCGAGCGGGTGAGCGACGCGGCGCTGCGCCGGTTCCCCGCGGACATCCTCGCAGTCGCGGTGCACGGCCCGCTCGCGCACGGCGACGACGACGGTGGCGGGAACGGCGAGGTGGGGCTGCTGGTGGCCACCTACCGGCCGGGCGGCGGGCCGTCGCCGGCCACCCGCCGGGTGGACGGGGTGCTGGTCGACCTCACCGTGGCCGGGGCCGACGACTACCTGCGGCAGGCCATGGTGATCACCGCGCTCTGGCCGCTCACCGCGGACCGGTACGTCACCACCCGCGCCCTGCACGACCCGACCGGCTGGCTGCGAACGCTCCGCGACGAGCACCTGGCCCGGCTGGCCCGGGCCCGGCCGGCCGAGTTCACCGCGGCGGCCCGGCAGGCGTGGTACCGCGGCAGCGCGGCGCACGCGCGGGCGCTGCGGCTGGCCGAGTGGTACGAGACCGACCCGGCGCTGCTCATGCTCGGCGAGGCCCGGCTGGCCGCGGCCACCGTGCAGGGGCTGCTCAGCCGCACCTACTTTCGGGACCCGGGTGACGCGGTGCGGCGCACCGGCCTGGCCGGGGCGGACATGACCGAGGTGGGCACGGTGCTGGCCCGTCAGGCCGAGGAGCTGACCGCCCGGGGCCGCCCCGTCGACGGCACCGTGGAGGACCTGCTCGGCGGCTGACGCCCACCGGGCTCGTCAGCCGATCCCGCCCTGGATGCCGATCAGTGCGCCGACCAGGTAGGTGGCGCCGGCCGCGAGGGCGCCGAGCAGCAGCTGCCGCAGCCCGCCGGCCCACCAGGGGCGGTTGGTGAACCGGGCCACGACCGCACCGGCCGCGAAGAGCCCGATCCCGCCGACGCCGAGCGCCAGCGCCAGGCTGGTGAAGCCGAGCAGGTAGGTGACCAGCGGCACCAGCGCGCCGACCGAGAAGCAGAGGAACGAGGAGATCGCCGCCGCCCACGGGCTGGGCTGCTCGTCGGGGTCGACGCCCAGCTCCTCCCGGACGTGCATTCGCAGCGCCTCCTCCGGGTTGCGCCGGACCGCCTCGGCGACCTGCGTGGCCAGGTCCCGGGGCAACCCCCGGGCCACCCACGCGTCGGCCAGCTCGCGGGCCTCCGCCTCGGGGTGCCGTTCCAGCTCGCGCCGCTCCTTGGCCACCTCGGCGGCCACCTGCTCGTTGGCCGAGCGGACGCTGGTGTACTCGCCCAGCCCCATCGAGATGGCGCCGGCCACCAGACCGGCCGCGCCGGTGAGGACGACGCTGCGCGGGGAGACCCCGCCGCCGCCGACGCCGGCGATCAGGGCGATGTTGGTGACCAGCCCGTCCATCGCGCCGAACACCGCCGGCCGGAGCCAGCCGCCGGACACGTCCGCGTGGTGCGCCTCGCGCAGCGCCGCCGGGGTGTCGGTCACGGCAGGGTCAGGATCTCGTAGCCGTCGTCGGTCACGACGATGGTGTGCTCGAACTGCGCCGTCCACCGGCGGTCCTTGGTGACCACGGTCCAGCCGTCGTCCCACATGTCGTACTGGTGCGTGCCGAGGGTGATCATCGGCTCGATCGTGAAGGTCATCCCGGGCTCCATCACGTCGGTGGGGCGCGGGCTGTCGTAGTGCGGCACGTAGAGGCCGCTGTGGAAGGACTCGCCGATGCCGTGGCCGGTGAAGTCGCGTACCACGCCGTAGCCGAACCGCTTGGCGTACGACTCGATGACCCGGCCGATGACGTTGATCTGGCGGCCCGGCGCGACCGCCTTGATGCCGCGCATCATCGCCTGGTGGGTCCGCTCGACCAGCAGGCGGGCCTCCTCGCTCACCTCGCCCACGCAGAAGGTGGCGTCGGTGTCGCCGTGCACCCCGCCGATGTACGCGGTCACGTCGACGTTGATGATGTCGCCGTCCTGGAGCACGGTGGAGTCCGGGATGCCGTGGCAGATCACCTCGTTGAGGCTGGTGCAGCAGGACTTCGGGAAGCCCTTGTAGCCCAGCGTCGAGGGGTACGCGTCGTGGTCGCAGAGGAACTCGTGGACCACCTTGTCGATCTCGTCGGTGGTGACCCCCGGCTTGCAGTGCTCCCCGGCGAGCTGGGTGGCCTGGGCGGCGAGCCGGCCGGCGATCCGCATCTTCTCGATGGTCTCCGGCGTCTGCACGTGCGAGCCGCGCCACTCCTGCGGCCGCTTCTTGCCCACGTACTCGGGACGCGGGATGTGGGCGGGAACCGCTCGCCACGGGGTGAGCGTGCCTGGGGTCAGCGGCGCACGGACGGTCATGACGACAGCCTATCGCCGGGCGCCTCGTGACCCCCGCCACGGCCCGCTGGCGCAGGTTGTTGCCGCGCCGCAAGCGCTGTGCCATTGTTGCTCCGTGGATCAAGGGGGCGCACCGGCCGTCTTCTCCGTGACCGCGGAGCTCGACGGTGACCAACTACGCGTCCGGGTGGCCGGCGAGGTCGACATGGCGACCGCCGAGACCATGTACCAGACCGTCCTCGGCGAGGCCGCCCGGCACATCACGCTCGACCTGCGGTCGGTGACCTTCTTCGACTCGGCCGCGATCCACGCGGTGGTCCGGCTGGCCCAGCAGTTCCCCGGCGCGCTGACCGTGCTGCCGTCGCGGCAGGTCCGGCGGGTGCTGGAGATCTCCGGCCTGGGCGAGCAGGACTGGCTGGCGCAGACCTGAGCGGCGGCCCGCCGGGGCGTCAGTCCGCCAGCCGGCGGCGCAGGATCAGCTCGGTGCCGTGCTCCGTGCGGGTCACGGTCATCTCGCCGAGCGCCTGGATCAGCGCCAACCCGCGACCCCGGAAGCTCGACCCGCTCGACTCCCGCCACCGGCCGCTGTCGCGGATCGTGGCGGTGACCGTCCGGTCCTCGATGGTCACCTCGACGCCGATCACCGGCTCGGCCGGGGCGACCGGGTGCTCGATGGCGTTGGCGGCGGCCTCGGAGATGGCGACCGTGAGGTCGAACAGGTCGGTCTCGACGACGTGGTGGGCGACCAGGAAGTCCTCCAGCCGCTTGCGCAGCACGCTGAGCCGGGTCGGGTCGGCCGGCAGCCGCAGCGCGAAGCGGTTCAGCTCGGTCGCCTCCAGCGCGAGCACCGCCACGTCGTCGTGCCGGGTCCGCCCGGCGACCCGCTCGACCATCGCGTCGACCAGGTCGGCCACGTGCTCGCCCGGGGTGGTCGCGTCGGCCCGGAGCTGACTGAGCGCGGCGTCGATGCCGACCTTCCGGTCCTCGATCAGCCCGTCGGTGTAGAGCAGCAGCCGGCCACCGGGGGCCAGTTCACCGTCGACGGTCCGGTACGCCGTGCCGGGGATCGCCCCGACCGGCGGCCCGAGCGCCCGGTCGTGCAGGAACACCGCGTCACCGTCCCGGATCAACAGCGGCGACGGGTGACCCGCGCTGGCGTACCGGAGCCGGCCGGTGCGCGGGGAGAAGCGGAGGCAGACCACGGTGGCGAACGAGCCGCCCTCGGTGGAGCCGACCAGCCGGTTGAGCCGGGTCAGCGCCTCGCCCGGGTCGTAACCCTCCAGCACGTACGCCCGCAGCGCGTTGCGGAGCTGGCCCATCGCGGCGGCGGCCCGTACCCCCTTGCCGACCACGTCACCGATCGCCAGCACCAGCTCGTCGTCGGCGACGCCGATCACGTCGTACCAGTCGCCGCCCACCTCGACGTCGGCGCTGCCCGGCAGGTAGCGGCTGGCCACCACGGCGCCGGGGAGCTGCGGCAGGGTGCGCGGCAGCAGGCTGTGCTGGAGGGTGGTGGCGATCCGGTGCTCGGCCTCGTAGAGCTGGGCGTTCTCCAGCCGCACGCCGACCAGCCGGGCCAGCTCGGTGAGCGCCGCCTGCTCGGCGCCGCCGCCCTCTCGGCGCCAGACCCGCAGCTCGCCGAGCTGCTCGTCGGTGGTGCCGGTCAGCGGCAGCACCACCGAGGGCTCGGCGGAGACGTCCCCGCCGCCGTCCGCCTCGTAGCAGGCGCCGGTGGCGGTGACCACCACCCGGGCGGCCTCGGCCAGGCTGAGCGCGTGCCGCGCGGCGACGCGCACCACGTCGGCGGTGGACCTGGCGGTGTTGATCGCCACCGCGGCGTCGGCGAGCGCCCGCAGCCGGCGGATGATCTGGCCGCGGAGCTGGCCCAGCTCGACGTTGGCCCGGACCCGGGCGATCAGCTCCTGGCTGGAGAAGGGCTTGGTGAGGTAGTCGTCCGCGCCGACCGAGAGCCCGGCGACCTCCTCGGCCGCGCCGGCCCGGGCGGAGAGCAGCACGATCGGCACCCCCCGGGTGGCCGGGTTGGCGCGCAGCGCGGTGACCAGCCCGAATCCGTCCAGCCGGGGCATCATCACGTCGGTCAGCACGAGGTCGAACGGGGAGTCGACCGCCAGCCGCAGCGCCTCCACGCCGTCCGGCACGGTGACCACCTCGTACGACGGGGAGAGCAGCCGGCTCACGTGCTCCCGCAGGTCGGCGTTGTCGTCGGCGACCAGGATCCGACCCGCCCCGCCCGGCGCGCCGCCTGCCTCCGGCAGCCCGCCGGGGCGCGCCACCTCGTCGGTCCAGAGCGCGGTCTCGGCGACGTAGAGCCGGGCCTGCTCCGGCTCGGTCAGCGGCACCGGGGCGAGGGCGGCCACCCGGTCGCCGGGCAGGTGCGCGTGCCCGAACGGCACGCGCACCGTGAAGGTGCTCCCCCGGTCGACGACGCTGCGCGCCTCGACGGTGCCGCCGTGCATCTCGACCAGCTCGCGGACCAGGGCGAGGCCGATACCGGTGCCCTCGTGGGTACGGGAGCGGGCCCCGGGCACCCGGTGGAACCGCTCGAACACCTGCGGCAGCTCCTGCGGCGCGATGCCGACGCCGGTGTCGGTCACCTCCAGCACGGCGGCGCCCTCACCGGCGCGGACCCGGACCCGGATCTCGCCGTCGAAGGTGAACTTGACCGCGTTCGACACCAGGTTGAGGACGATCTTCTCCCACATGTCCCGGTCGACGTAGACGGGCGCGGGCAGCGGCGGGCAGTCCACCACGAGGCGCAGCCCGGCCCGCTCGGTGGCCGAGCGGAAGGTGCTGGCCAGCCGGGCCGTGTAGTCGGCCAGATCGGTGGGCTGGTATCGGGCGGCCAGCCGGCCGGACTCCAGCCGGGAGAAGTCGAGCACCGTGTTGACCAGCTTGAGCAGCCGCAGCGCGTTGCGGTGCATCATGGCCAGCCGATCGAGGTACGCGTCGGGCAGGGCGCGGTCGGCGAGCAGGTCCTCCAGCGGCCCGAGCACCAGGGTGAGCGGGGTGCGGAACTCGTGGCTGACGTTGGCGAAGAAGTTGGTCTTGGCGCGGTCGAGGGCGGCCAGCTCGGCGGCCCGGGCCCGCTCCTGCTCGTACGCCCGCTGCTTGCCGACAGCCCGGGAGATCTGGGCGGCGACCAGGTCGGCGAAGTGGCGGTAGTCGTCGGTGAAGGGCAGCCGGCGGGCCACCCCGAGCAGCAGCACGCCGGCCGGCTCGTTGGTCGCCGTGAGCGGCAGCAGCAGGGCCCGGTCGGCGGCGTCCGGCGGCACCGCGCCGAGCAGATCGGCGGTGGAGACCCAGCGGGGTTCCTCCGGGAAGCCACCGGGGCGTGGGGGGCCGCCGGCGATCGTGTCGGGGTCCACCCCGGCGCAGCCGGCCAGCGCCGGGACGCCGTCCTCGTCGTGCAGCCAGACGGCGCTGAACGGCACGTCGGCCCGGTGCCCGTCGAGCACCTCGGCGACGGACCGGCCCAGCTCCGCGGTGCTGCGCACGTCGGCCAACTCGGTGCCCAGCTCGGCCAGGGCCCGCAGCCGGCGCTCGCCGAGCACCCGCCCGGTGGTCTCGTTGACGAAGCAGAACACCCCGCTGACGCTGCCGTCGGCGTCGCGGATGGGGTCGTACGAGATGTCGAAGTAGACGTCCTCCAGGAAGCCGTGCCGGTTGAGCACGAAGGGGTGGTTCTCGCCGCGGTAGGGCACGCCGGTGCGGTGCACCCCGTCGAGCAGCGGTCCGAGCACGTCCCAGGTCTCCGCCCAGTGCCGGCGGGCGGACTGGCCGAGCACCGCCGGGTGCTTGTCGCCGATGGTGGGCCGGTAGGCGTCGTTGTAGAAGGCCAGGTGGTCCTGGCCCCAGAACAGCACGATCTGGGCCCGGGACGACAGCATGGTGCTGACCGCGTGGCAGAGCGCGGGGGACCAGCCGTCCGGGGTGCCGAGCGGGGTGCCGGACCAGTCGAAGCCGCGCAGCCGCTCGCCCATCTCGCCGCCCGCGGCGAACGCCGCGGTCAGCAGTGGAGAGAGTTTCGCCTCCCCGGTCCCCGAGGACGAACGACCAACGTCCCCGCCCCCCTGGGCCGAGCCCATGCAGCCTCCCGCTCCGGCCATGTCCACGACGACCGGCGCGATCACGCCGGTCGTCCCCGCCTACTACCCCGACGGACGAGCAACGTAACGCATGTCGCCGGTCGGGCGCTGGTTACCTACGCCTCATCCTGACGCAACCGGCGGCAGGGGGCGAGTCGGGCGGGCCGGGGCGCCGGCCGCCGCGCGGACCAGCGCGGCCACCGGCCGGGGATCGGCGTCGTTCTCCGGGTGCCACTGCACGCCGAGCAGGAAGCGCCGCGCCGGATCCTCCACCGCCTCCACCACCCCGTCGTCGGCCCAGCCGGTCACGGCCAGGCCGCCCGGGTCGGCCACCCCCTGATGGTGGTACGAGTTGACCTCGTCCACCCCGGCCATCACGGCCCCGGCCAGGCTGCCGGCGGCGAACCGGACCGGGTGCGACCCGTACACCCCGGGGGCGGGGCGGTGGCGGTCGTGGCCGACCACGTCCGGCAGGTGCTGGTGCAGCGTGCCGCCGTAGGCCACCGCGAGCAGCTGCATGCCCCGGCACACGCCGAGCACCGGCAGGTCGGCGGCGAGCGCGGCGGTCAGCAGCGCCAGCTCCCCGGCGTCCCGGTCCGGCCGGCTCTCGGTTCGCGGGTCGGGCGGCCGGCCGTACCGCTCCGGGCCGACGTCGGCGCCGCCGGCCAGCAGCAGCCCGTCGAGCACCCGCAGCACGTCGGCGTCGGTGTCGTCCGGGGGCAGCACCACGGCCCGGCCGCCGGCCGCGGTCACCGCCCGGACGTACGCCTGCGGCACCAGCGCCGCCGGCACGTCCCGCCACACCGCCCAGCCGGCCGGCTCGACGTACGCGGTGACGCCGATCACCGGACGCCGACTCACTGAGGTGGCACCGTTCGCGACTGCGGGGCTCGCAACCCCGGCTCACTCCTCGCGCTCACAGTGGCGTCACGTACGCGCCGGTGATCCCGCCGTCCACCACGAACTGCGCGGCCGTCATGAAGGAGGCGTCGTCGCTGGCCAGGAACGCCACCGCGGCGGCGATCTCCTCGGGGTTGCCGAACCGGCCCATCGGCACGTGGACGAGGCGGCGGGCGGCCCGCTCCGGGTCCTTGGCGAACAGCTCCAGCAGCAGCGGGGTGGCGACCGGGCCGGGGCAGAGCGCGTTGACCCGGATGCCCTCCCGGGCGAACTGCACGCCCAGCTCCCGGGTCATCGCCAGCACCCCGCCCTTGCTCGCCGTGTACGCGATCTGGGAGGTCGCCGCCCCCATGAGCGCCACGAACGAGGCGGTGTTGATGATCGAGCCCTTGCCCTGCCGCCGCATGTGCGGGATGGCGTACTTGCAGCAGAGGTAGACGCTCGTGGTGTTGACCCGCAGCACCCGCTCCCAGGCGTCCAGCCCGGTCTCCAGGATCGAGTCGTCGTCGGGCGGCGAGATGCCGGCGTTGTTGAACGCCACGTCCACCCGGCCGTGCCGCTCGGCCACCCCGTCGAAGAGGTCGCGGACCGCCGCCTCGTCGGCCACGTCGGTGGCCACGAACTCGCCGGCCACCTCGTCCGCGGCCCGCTTGCCCGCCTCGGCGTCGATGTCCACGCAGACCACCCGGGCACCCTCGGCGGCGAACCGCCGCACGGTGGCCAGGCCGATGCCGCTGCCCGCCCCGGTCACCACGGCGACCCGGTCCTGAAGCCGTCCCTGCATCTCACTCCTCCGTGCTGATGAACACGTTCTTGACGTCGGTGAAGGCGTACAGCGCGTCCGGGCCCAGCTCCCGGCCGAGGCCGGAGCGCTTCATCCCGCCGAACGGGGTCCAGTAGCGCACCGAGGAGTGCGAGTTGACGCTGAGGTTGCCGGACTCGACCGCCCGGGCCACCCGGACCGCGCGGCCCACGTCCCGGGTCCAGATCGAGCCGGAGAGGCCGTATTCCGTGTCGTTGGCCAGGCGGATCGCGTCCGCCTCGTCGTCGAACGGGAGCACCGAGACCACCGGGCCGAAGATCTCCTCCCGCCAGTGCCGGTCCGCCGGGGAGTCGGCGAGCAGCACGGTCGGGGCGTGCCAGAAACCGGCGCCGTCGGGGCGGGTGCCCGTGAAGGCCACCTTCGCCCCGTCGACGTACCCGGCGACCCGGTCCCGGTGTCCGGCGGAGATCAGCGGGCCCATCTCGGCGCTCTCGGCGGCCGGGTCCTCGACCCGGAACGCCCGGACGGCCGGTTCGAGCAGTTCCAGGAAGCGGTCGTACACCGATCGCTGGACCAGGATCCGGGAGCGGGCGCAGCAGTCCTGGCCGGCGTTGTCGAAGACCGCGGCCGGCGCGCTGGCCGCCGCCTTCGCCAGGTCGGCGTCGGCGAAGACCAGGTTGGCGGACTTGCCGCCCAGCTCCAGCGTCACCCGCTTCACCTGGGCGGCGCAGCCGGCCATGATCCGGGTGCCGACCTCGGTGGAGCCGGTGAAGCAGACCTTGCGTACCGCCGGGTGGGTGACGAACCGCTCGCCCACCACGCTGCCCTTCCCGGGCAGCACGGTGAAGACGCCCTCCGGCAGGCCGGCGTCGAGCGCCAGCTCGGCCAGGCGCAGCGCGGTCAGCGGGGTCAGCTCGGCCGGCTTGAGCACCACCGTGTTGCCGGCGGCGAGCGCCGGGGCGAAGCCCCAGCCGGCGATGGGCATGGGGAAGTTCCACGGCACGATCACCCCGACCACGCCGAGCGGTTCGTGGAAGGTGACGTCGAGCCCGCCGGGCACCGGGATCTGGTGCCCGGTCAGCCGCTCCGGCGCCCCCGCGTAGTAGTCGAGCACGTCCCGGACGTTGCCGGCCTCCCAGCGCGCGTTGCCGATGGTGTGGCCGGCGTTGCGCACCTCCAGCAGCGCCAACTCCTCCCGGTGCGCGTCGACCACGGCGGCGAACCGCCGCAACAACCGCGCCCGATCCCCCGGCCCCACGGCACGCCACGTCTCAAAGGCAGCCGCCGCCCGCTCGATGGCCGCGTCCGTCTCGGCGAGCGAGGTGGCCGGCACCTCGCGCAGCGGCTCACCGGTCGCCGGGTTGATCACCTGGGTCACGCGCCCCACCCTTCTCCTGGCTGACGGGGAGCGCAAGGTCAGAGGCGCTCGAAGCCACGGACCAGCTCCCAGTCGGTGACGGCGGCGTCGAAGGCGGCCAGCTCCACCCGCGCGTTGTTGGCGTAGTGGGCGACGACCTCGTCCCCGAAGGCGTCCTTCGCCGTCTCCGAGGACTCCCAGAGCGTGAGGGCGTCCCGGAGCGTGCCGGGCACCCGCTCGGCGTCCCCGTCGTCGTACGCGTTGCCGGCGCACTCCTCGCCCAGCTCCAGCTCGCGCTCGATACCGTGCACCGCGCCGGCCACCAGCGCGGCGATCGCCAGGTACGGGTTGACGTCGGCGCCCGGCACCCGGTTCTCCACCCGCATCCCCTGGCCGTGCCCGACCAGCCGCAGCGCGCAGGTGCGGTTGTCGGTGCCCCAGCGCAGCGCGGTCGGGGCGAACGAGCCGGGCTGGTAGCGCTTGTAGGAGTTGACGTTGGGCGCGAAGAGGAGGCTGAACTCGCGCATGGTGGCGAGCAGCCCGGCCAGCACCCGCTGCCCGGTGGTGGACAGGTGCGCCGGCCCGTCGCCGAGCATGGCCGAGCGGCCGTCGGCGTCGCGCAGCGAGAAGTGGATGTGGCAGGAGTTGCCCTCACGCGCGTTCGGCTTGGCCATGAAGGTGATCGACATGCCCTCCTGGGCGGCGATCTCCTTCGCCCCGTTCTTGTAGATGACGTGGTGGTCGGCGCAGGCCACCGCCTCGTCGTAGCGGAAGGCGATCTCGTGCTGGCCGAGGTTGCACTCGCCCTTGGCGCTCTCCGGGACCAGCCCCGCGCCGGCCATCTGGTTGCGGATCCGGCGCAGCAGCGGCTCGACCCGTGCCGTCCCGAGCAGCGAGTAGTCCACGTTGTACTGGTTGGCCGGGGTCAGGTCGCGGTAACCACGCCGCCACGCCTCCTCGTACGAGTCGCGGAACAGCACGAACTCCAGCTCGGTGCCGGCGTACGCGGTCAGCCCGTGGGCGGCCAGCCGGTCGAGCTGGCGGCGCAGGATCTGCCGGGGCGAGGCGACCACCGGGCCGGAGCCGTCCAGCCACTCCAGGTCGGCCAGGAGCATCACGGTGCCGGGCTGCCAGGGCACCCGGCGCAGGGTGTCCAGGTCGGGCCGCATGGCGAAGTCGCCGTAGCCGCGTTCCCAGCTCGACATGGCGTACCCGTCGACGGTGTTCATGTCGACGTCCACGGCCAGCAGGTAGTTGCAGCCCTCGCTGCCGTGCGCGACCACCTGGTCCAGGAAGTAGGGGGCGTGGAACCGCTTGCCCTGGAGGCGGCCCTGCATGTCGGTCAGGGCGAGCACCACCGTGTCGATCTCGCCCTCGGCGACCGCGACGCGCAACTGTTCCAGCGTGAGCGGAGCTTTCCTCATCGGCGCGCCTCCATCACCAAGGTCTACTGGCAGAACCGGATCACCGTCAATGCCCGTTCCGGACACCATGGCAAACGCAACGGTCAGTCACGGCCCGCGCCCGGGCGAGGATGCCGTGGGCAGGTCCGGGACGTGGTCCGGGTCGGGCCTGCCGAGCCGAAGGGACTAGGAAGCCGGTCCTGGTGCGGCGAGTGCGGCGATGAAGACCTCCTGATTGGTCTCGACGTAGGCGACTTCGCGTCGGGTCCACGCGACCAGTTCGGCCGAGCGTGCGCGCGGGACCGGTGCGGCTTCGTCGGCCGACGTCTCCCGCCAGAACGTCTCGTTGCGGCGTAGGCGCTCGCGGATCGCGCCCGGTAGGCGGTCGCGGTCGGTCGGACCCAGGCCGTACGCGTCGGCCAGGGTCCGCACCTGGCGGGCCTGTTCCGTCACCGGTCCCCGGTCCGGCCGGGACGAGACGCACCAGGCCCACGCCAGGTAGCCGACGTCCTCTCCAACGGGTCGCCGGGTGCCGCGAAGTCGAAGTCGATGAACGCGATCGGCTGTCCGTCACGGAAGACCGTGTTGTTCGGGCCGGGATCATGATGACAGATCACCTCGCCACCGAGTGTCGGCGCGAGGTCCCGCGTGGCGTCGTGCAGTCGTCGTAGCAGCCTCGCCGCTTGGCCGACCTGATCGTCGGTGAAGCGCTGCCATCGTGGCGGAACGTGGCCCGGCACGAACGACAACACGTCGCGACCGTGCTGGTCCTGCCCCAGATGCCGAGGGCAGCCGTCGAAGCCCTGCCTGGCGAGATGGGCCAGCAGCCGCGCCACGAAACACGACGCGGGTGAGGCCGGGCGACGCACCGTGTCTCCGACCCGCACCACGCCAGCCGTCAGACGCCCGCCAGCCAAGGGCAACTCCAGGTCGCCGCCGGGGATCTGCGGGCAAGGATCAATCCTTTCCTGCACGCTGGTTCTCGACAAGGGCCAGCAGGGCGGCGTGGGTCTGCTCGTCGGCGGCCGCGATGAGACCGCCCGCCCCCGCGTGCAGCGGCTGGCCGTCGATCCCGGTCACCACACAGCCAGCGGCCTGACAGAGTGCGATGCCGGCCGCGAAGTGAACGCTGCCGCTCAGGTGGCCGTCGGTCACGTAGGCGGCGCGCCGGCCGGCGGCGACCCAGGCCACCGCCAGGGTGGTGGAGACGACACGGGGGCGGAACTGCTCGATGAACCGTTGGTCGGCAAGTAACCGGGCGGCCCGGAAGACGCGCTCATTGGGGAACGGTGGATCGAGATTGACGTCCACCAGCCTCGACTCGGCCGACGGAGCGAGTTGCTCGTCCACGCCGCCGCGGCGCACGTGGGCACCACCCCCGTCGGTCCAGAACACCTCTTCGGTGAACGGGTCCGCCGAGGCCGCCACGACGACCTGCGTTCCGGCTCGCAGGGCGACGTTGACCGAGACCAGCATGTTGCGTACGGCGTAGTTCAGCGTCCCGCACAGCGGATCGACCAGCCACGTGCGCCCGTTCCCGCCGGTTCCCGTGCGCCCGCTCTCCTCCGCCACCACGAGGTCGTCCGGCCGGGCAGCCCGCAGGACGTCGAGGATGGCCTTCTCCGCTTCGATGTCGGCCGTGGTGGCGAAGTCTCCCGCGGACTTCTCGAAGCGTGTCAGCGCTGCCCCGTACCGGGACCGCACGACCGCGGCCCCGGCTGCCGCCGCTTCGATTACCAGATCCCGGTCCTTGATCGACATGCACGCACAATAGATGCCGGGCGGGGCTCGCGGTTGCCCGCGACGGTCAGGAGACCGCGGCCTTCACGAGCGCGACGACCTTCTTCTCCACCGCGGGGCTCCACTTCTGGAGCGCGTACGACACCGGCCACAGGTCGCCGTCGTCGAGGTTGGCCGTGTCCTGGAAGCCCAGGGTCGAGTACCGGTAGTTGAACTTGCCCGAGTCCTGGAAGAAGACGACGATCTTGCCGTCGGCGTTCGCGTAGGCGGGCATCCCGTACCAGGTCTTCGGCGACAGCTGCGGGGCCGCTGCGGTCACCGCCGCGTGCACGCGCTCGGCGAGCGCGCGGTCGTCCGGCGCCATCTGCGCGATCCGGTCAAGGACCGCCTGGAGGTCGTCGGCCTTCTTGGCGCCCTTCTTGCCCTCGGCGCGCAGCTCGGCGGCGCGCTCCTTCATCGCGGCGCGCTCCTCGGCGCTGAAACCATCGGTCACGGTCGTGGCGTTCTTCGCGGACATTCTCGGGCTCCCTCTCGCTGTCAGGCTCGGCGTCCTGCCGGCTGCCTGGGAAAAGGCTAGGCCCGACGGCATCCTGGTCGCTTCTTGATTCCTGATCGGTTCGCCGGCCCCGACGAGGCTTCTGGGTGGCCCGCTGTTCAGCGCGGGACCGCCCGCCGCCACTCGCGTGCCAGGAGGCCGTAGACGACGAGATCGCGTCGTTCGTTGGACCCAGCGCTCCTCGCCGGCGCCGGGTGAGCCGGCGCCGGCGAGGAGAGTGGGTCAGGCCGGGTCGTCGGCCGGTGCGGCGTCCGCGGCGGGGCGCTGCGCCGGAACGTCGACGGTACGGCGGGGGCCGGTGAACCACTTCCGGGCCGAGGCGTACCACCAGACGGCCACGCCGAGCAGCACCCCGCCGATGGCGAGCGGCGCGTAGTTCACCGCCGTCCAACTGAACTCCGCGTTGCCCGGCACGCCGGCCGGCACGATCGGGAGCACGAAGTAGACGGAGATGATCGCGATCTCGATCACCGCGATCCAGCCGAGCAGCTTGTACCTCCGGCCCAGCGTCCACGGGCCCGGGACGAACCGGTCCCCCATCCGCAGCCGCAGGAAGATCGGGATGAGGAAGGACAGGTACAGCCCGATCACCGCGACCGAGACCACCGCGTAGAAGGCGATCGGCACGCCGGCCTTCTGGTAGAGCGCGGGCAGGGTGAGCACCAGCCCGGCCAGGGTGGCCGCGATGATCGCGTTGACCGGGGTGCCGTTGCGGTCCACCCGCGACCAGAGCCGCCAGCCCGGGACCGCGCGGTCCCGGCTGAACGCGTACGCCATCCGGGACATCGAGGTCACGCAGCTCATCCCGCAGAAGAACTGGCCGATGGTGGAGATGATGATGACGGCCTTGAAGAAGAACGGGGTCAGCGCGGACTCGAAGATCGCCCCGGAGAAGCCGCCCGCGGAGTTGATCGCGTCCACGTCGGTGGCCGCGAAGAGGAACGCGAGCAGCAGGATCCAGCCGCCCACCGCCGAATAGAAGATCGACCGCCAGAGGCCCTGGGCGGCGGCCTTCGAGGCGCCCCGGGTCTCCTCGGAGACGTGGGCGCAGGCGTCGAAGCCGGTGATCGTGTACTGGGTGAGCAGGAAGCCCAGCGGCAGCACGTAGAACCAGAACGTGAGCCCGCCGGTGTCACCGTCGCCGAAGCCGGAGTTGTTGAACCGCTCGGTGAAGACGAACTTGAAGCTCTGGTGGTCGTCGGGGACCAGGACCAGGATGAGCACCACCGCGGCCGCGCCGGCCACGTGCCACCAGACCGAGACGTTCTGGAGTACGTCGATGACGTGGTGCCCGTAGATGTTGATCAGCCCGTGCAGGGCGAGGATCACCACGAACAGCCCGAAGGTCTGGTGCGGGGTGCCGGCCCAGCCGTCGAAGAGCGCGGAGAGGGTGAGGTTGAGGAAGGTGGCGCAGCCGTAGTCGACCGAGGCGGTCACCGCCACCAGGCCGATCAGGTTGAGCCAGCCGGTGAACCAGCCGTGCACCGGCCGTCCCATGGTCGCTGCCCACCAGTAGATCCCGCCGGCGGTCGGGTAGGCCGAGACCAGCTCGGCCATGCAGAAGCCGATGATCAGGATGAACAGCGAGATCAGCGGCCAGCCCCAGGAGATGGCGACCGGCCCGCCGTTGTTCCACGCCTGGCCGAAGGTGGTGAAGCAGCCGGCCAGGATCGAGATGATCGAGAACGAGATGGCGAAGTTGGAGAAGCCGCTCCACTTGCGGTGGAGTTCCTGCTTGTAGCCGAGTTCGGCGAGCCGTCGGGCGTCGTCGTCCATCGGTTGTTCAGCGGTCGGCGCGGGCGTCGTGGCCACTGCACACCTCCTCGAGGTGGATTCCCCGGTGCGAGTGGGCAAAGTGTGATCCCGCCGATCAAGGCGGTCAATACGGCAGCCGTGGGAATCTCACGGCCGGCACGGCTAATTGCGTTGCCGGGCGAGACCGTTCCGGGGCATCCTTGAGCCCGTGACCAGGCCCGATCGCGACGGGCCACCGCCGGGCGCTCGGCAACGCCCGGTGCGCGGCGGCGCGCGGCGTCCACCTCTCTCTCACTGAAGTACGGCGGTTCGCCGTACCCCCGGACGCCCGCGCCGCCGCTCCCTACCTCCCGACCGAGCGCACCAGGCCCGGCACGGCGACCTCCACCGGCCCGGCGTACCCGCGCCGCGCCGCCGCCACCGCCTCCGCCGGATCGGTCCCGGGCCACAGGTGGGTGAGCAGCACCCGGCGGGCCCCGGCCGCGGCCGCGTACCGGCCCACCTCGGCGGCGCTGGACAGGTTGCCGGCGTGCCGGTCCGGGATCTCCACCGGATACGTGGCCTCGGCGATCAACAGGTCGACGTCCCGGGCCAGCTCGACGAGGTCCGGGCTGCTTCCGGTGTCCCCGGTGTAGGCCAGCACCGCGTCCCGGCCGGTGAACCGGGCGCCGACGTTGGGCACCCAGTGCGGCAGCGACCAGGTGTCCACCCGGAACGGCCCGAGATCGAACGCCACTCCCGGCGCGAGGGCGGCCAACCGGTACACCTCGTCGACCAGACCGGGCTCGTCGATGGCGAGCAGGCGATCCAGGGCTCCGGCGGGCGCGTACACGGGCAGCGGCGGGCCGGACCGGTCGGCCAGCACCCGGGCCCGCAGCAGCGGTTGCAGGTCGGCGCAGTGGTCCGGGTGGCCGTGGCTCACGTACACCGCGTCGACCTGTGCCGCGGGGACGCGCGCCAGCAGCGGTTGCAGGGTCGCGTACCCGGGGTCGACCAGCAGCCGGAAGCCCGCGTGCTCGACCAGGAAGCCGGAGCACGGCTGCTCGGCGGTGGGCCAGGCGCCGAGCCCGCCGAGGACGGTGATCCGCACGGGGCGACCATAACCGGCGGAAGCGGCGGAACGCTGCCCCGAGCCGGTCAGGCGAACAGCAGCCCGGCCACCCAGAGCACGGCGATGACCAGGCCGGCCAGGAACTCGACCAGCATGGACAGCCCGGCCGCCTTGAGCGCCTGCACGGTGGCCGGCCAGGCGAGCTGGTTGCTGCCCAGCCGCAGCCGTTCGGCGCCCCAGATCCCGCCCATGAAACCGATCGGCAGGCCGACCACCGGGATGACGAAGAAGCCGACCAGGCCGAGCAGCCCGCCGGCCAGCAGCGACGAGGTGGGCACGCCGGTCCGCTTCAGGTTCCGCCCCGGCCAGAGGTACTTGACCACGCCGCCGCCGACGGCGACCACGGTGGCGGCGGCCAGCACCGCCCAGCGGCCCGGCCCGGCGTCGCCGAAGATCGCCCACACCAGCACGCCACCCCAGCAGAGCGGCAGCGCGGGCAGCCCGGGCACCAGCACCCCGGCCAGCCCGGCCACGATGGCCAGCGCGGCCACCACCGACACCACCGCCTGCGAGTCGCTCAGGCTCACCGCGTCTCCTCCCCGGCGGCGCGGGCCTGCGCCCGCCCGGCTCGCTGTTCCGGCAGGTGGGCAGGGAACCCGTCGCCATCCGAGGCGTCACGGAGGGGCCCCGCCGCGGCGGCCAGCCGGGTACGGATGTCGGCGGCCGGCATCGGGGCGCCGAACCAGCGGCCCTGCCCGGTGTCGCAGCGCAGCGACCGCAGCCGCTCCGCCTGCACCTCGGTCTCCACCGCCTCGGCGGTCACCCACAGCTCCAACGCGTGGGCCAGCCGGACCAGCGCGTCCACGATCCGCTCGTCGCGGTGGTCGGCGGCCACGTCCGCCCCGTCGGCCCGGATCCCCTCGACGAACGGGCCGGCCAGCTTCAGGCACTGGATCGGCAGCCGCCGCAGGTACGCCAGGTTCGAGTAGCCGGTGCCGAAGTCGTCGATGGCCAGCCGGATCCCGAGGTCGGCGAGCTGGTGCAGGGCGCGCAGCGGCTCGCCCGCGGTGCCCATCACGGCGCTCTCGGTCAGCTCCAGTTGCAGCAGCTCGGCGGGGAGCCCGGTGCGCTGCAACGCCTCGGCGACGGTCTCCACGATGGCCGGGTCGTCGGCCTGCCGGGCGGCCAGGTTCACGCTCACCACCAGCCGCGCGTCCGGGTACGCCCGCCGCCAGCCCTCCGCGTCCCGGCACGCCTGCCGCAGCACCCAGGCGCCGAGCCGGACGATCAGGCCGGTCTCCTCGGCCAGCCCGATGAACCGGTCCGGGCCGATCAGCCCCAGCTCCGGGTGCTGCCAGCGGACCAGCGCCTCCACGGCCACCATCGAGCCGTCGAGCAGCGAGACGATCGGCTGGTAGTGCAGCACGAACTCGCCCCGGTCCAGCGCGGCGGGCAGGTTGGCGGCCAGCGCGGAGCGGGCGATGTCGGCGGCGCTGCGCTCCGGGTCGTAGACCGCCCAGCGGCCCCGCCCCTCGGCCTTGGCCCAGTAGAGCGTGGTGTCGGCGGCCTTCATGAGGTCGGAGACGCTGGTCTCGGCGGCCGGGCACTCCACGATGCCGATGCTCGCCGAGACGGCGAGCTGCTGGTCGCCGACGTGGACCGGGGCGGAGACCGCGGCCAGGGCCAGCTCGGCCACCTCCACCGCGTCGTCGAGGCCGCCGTCGGAGTCGACCAGGATGACGAACTCGTCGCCGCCCATCCGGGCCACCAGGTGGCCGCGGCCGGACACGCAGTCGGCCAGCCGCCGGGCGATCACCTTGAGCAGCCGGTCGCCGAGGTCGTGGCCGAGACTGTCGTTGATCGCCTTGAAGCCGTCCAGGTCGATGAAGCAGAGCCCGACCCGCTGCTCCGGCCCGGCGGTGTCGAAGACCTGGCCGAGCGTCTCGAAGAAGAGCGTCCGGTTGGGCAGGCCGGTGAGCGGGTCGTGCAGCGCCTGGAAGCGCAGCCGCTGCTGGAGCTGGTACCGCTCGGTGATGTCCTCGATCATCGCCACGGTGAACCGGGGGCGGCCGTCGTCGTGGCGGATCAGCGAGACGGCGAGGTCGGTCCAGACCACGGTGCTGTCCTTGCGGTAGTAGCGCTTCTCCACCCGGGCGCTGTCCCGCTTGCCCTCGATCAGCTCCTGGTACAGCTCCCACATGCCGGCGGCGTCGTCGGGGTGGAACAGCCCGTCCACGGTGAGTTCGCGCAGCTCGGCCACCGTGTAGCCGAGCATGTCCGCGAACGACTGGTTGACCTCGATGATCCGCCCGTCCACCCCGGCGATGCCGATGCCGATGGCCGCCCCGGTGAACACCGCGCGGAACCGGGCCTCGCTGTCCCGCAGCGCCTGCTCCACCGCGTCCCGGGCCTGCCAGGCCGAGCGGGCGATCCGCTCCTGCTGGCTGAACACCCGGTCGCGCAGCGCCCGGCCGAAGCCGGCGGCGAACGCACCCTGCATGGCGGCGATCCGCTCCCGCACCTCGGGCACCTCCACCCGGGTGGGCAGCACCCAGGGCAGGAAGCGGTCACCGAGCGCCTGCACCGACCAGTCGAGCACCCCGGGCTCGGTGAGGTGCGCCTCGACCAGGGCCCGCCCGACGTCCTCCGCCGGCTGGGCGGAGAACGCCGGGGCGAGCAGGGCCCGGCCGAGGCGGACGGTGTGCGCCAGCAGCAGCCGCTCGGTCTCGGCCGCGCTCAGCGGCACGAACCCGATGCGCCGCACCGCCCGGGCCCATTCGGCGGCGTACGCCGCGGCGCCCGGCCGGCTGACGTCGCCCCCGTCGGGGTCCGGGGCGCGCATGTCGGGTCAGCCGGCGGTGCGGTCGTACCGGGCGACGCCGCCGAACGCCCCGAACCGCTCGGGGTGCTCGTCCACGTCGGACGGGGAGTCGGGCCGCCACAGCGGCATGTGCACGACCCCCGGTTCGAGCAGCGTCCAGTCGCCGAAGTAGCCGGTGATCTCGGCCCGCGAGCGCAGCGTGATCTCGGTGGCGGTACGCGCCGACAGCCGCTGCGCGTCGAGCATCTCCTGCGGCTGGTCCTCGAAGGTCGAGTGCGAGATGACCAGGAAGCTGCCGGGCGCCGCGGCGGCCCGCAGGGTGGCCAGGATGTCGCCCGGCCGGTCCTCGTCGGGGATGAAGTGCACCACCCCGGCGAGCAGGATGCCGACCGGGCGATCGAAGTCGATCAGGCCGCTGGCCCGGGCCTGGTCCAGGATCAGTTTCGGTTCCCGCAGGTCGGCCAGGATCGCGGTGGCCCGGTCGTTGCCGGCGAGCAGTTCCCGGCTGTGCGCCACGGCGACCGGGTCGATGTCGACGTACACGATCCGGGCCTCCGGGTTGGCCGCCTGGGCGACCTCGTGCACGTTGCCGACCGTGGGAATCCCGGAGCCGATGTCGAGGAACTGGTCGATGCCGGCGTCGAGCAGCACCCGTACGGCCCGGCGCAGGAACTCCCGGCCGGAGCGCATGGTGGCCGCCAGGTTCGGCGTCATGGCGGCGATCTGCTCGGCGAGCTGCCGGTCGATCTCGAAGTTGTGCGCGCCGCCGAGGAAGTAGTCGTAGACCCGTGCCGCGCTCGGCCGGCTCAGGTCGATCTCGGCGGGCAGTCCGTCCGACGTCTGCATCGCTCGGTCCCCCAGGTCGTCGCCGCGGGTGGCCCGGCAACCGGGCCGGCCCCGCGGCATGGTGTGGTCCACACCACTCTATGCGCGCGCACCCACGAACGGGAGATCCACTGTCGACGGTGCCGGCCCGCCCGCTGTCAGGCGGCCGACTCCAGCAGCAGCGAGATGCCCTGCCCGACGCCGATGCACATGGTCGCCAGGGCCCGCTGCCCGCCCCGCCGGCGCAGCTCCAGCGCGGCGGTGAGGGCCAGCCGGGCGCCGCTGGCGCCGAGCGGGTGGCCCAGCGCGATCGCCCCGCCGTTCGGGTTGACGTGCTCGGCGTCCTCGGGCAGCCCCAGCTCGCGCAGCACCGCCACCGACTGGGCGGCGAACGCCTCGTTCAGCTCGATCACGTCGAGGTCGGCCAGGCCCAGGCCGTGCCGGCCGAGCAGCTTGCGGGTGGCCGGGACCGGGCCGATGCCCATGATCCGCGGTGGCACGCCGGCCGCCGCCGCCCCGGTCACCCGGGCGAGCGGCGTGAGGCCGTAGCGCTCGACGGCCGCCGCGGAGGCGACCAGCAGGGCCACCGCTCCGTCGTTGACGCCGGAGGAGTTGCCGGCGGTCACCGTGCCGCCCTCGCGGAACGGGGTGGGCAGCGCGGCGAGCTTCGCAAGCGTGGTCTCCCGGGGGTGCTCGTCGACCTCGACCAGCTTCGTCTCCCGCCTGCCGGCCGGCACGGTCACCGGCACGATCTCCTCGGCCAGCCGCCCGTCGGCCTGTGCCTTGGCGGCGCGCTGCTGCGAGCGGTACGCGAACTCGTCCTGCGCGGCGCGGTCGACGCCGAAGTCCGCGGCGACGTTCTCCGCCGTCTCCGGCATCGAGTCGATGCCCCACCCCTTCTTCATGAGCGGGTTCACGAGCCGCCAGCCGATGGTGGTGTCGTACACCTCGGCGGCGCGGGCGAACGCGGCCGTGGCCTTCGGCATCACGAAGGGCGCCCGGCTCATGCTCTCCACCCCGCCGGCCACCAGCAGGTCGGCCTCACCGGCCACGATCGCGCGGGCGGCCGTGGCGACGGCGTCCAGGCCGGAGCCGCAGAGCCGGTTGACCGTGCTGCCGGGCACCTCCTCGGGCAGCCCGCCGAGCAGCGCGGCCATCCGGGCCACGTTGCGGTTGTCCTCGCCGGCCTGGTTGGCGCAACCCAGGATCACGTCGTCGGTGCGGGCCCAGTCCACCGAGGGGTGGCGGGCGACCAGCTCCCGGATCACGTGCGCGGCCAGGTCGTCGGGGCGGACCCCGGCGAGGGCGCCGGCGTACCGGCCGATCGGGGTGCGGACACCGGCCACGAGGTATGCGACGGTCATCGGCGCTCAGTCCTTCGGGGGGTGGGCGGGGGTGGCGGCGGGTCGCCCGCCGGGTCACGGGGACGCCCGGCGCCAGGATATCCGCGCCCGGAACGGATAGGTTGGCCGCATGGCCCGGGCCCAGTTCAGCGCAGAGAACGCCGGCGGCGGCGCGTTCGTCCGCCAGCCCAACCGGTTCACCGGTCGGGTCACCCCGCACTCCACCTCGCCCGAGGGCGGCGGCCCCGACGACCAGGGCCGCTGGCCGCTGGAGGCGGGCCGCTACCGGCTGATCTGGTGCCGGGCGTGCCCGTGGGCGCACCGGGCCCGGATCGTGCGCGGCCTGCTCGGCCTGGACGAGGTCATCTCCCTGGGCACGGTCGACCCGATCCGCGACGAGCGGGGCTGGCGGTTCAGCCTCGACCAGGACGGCTTCGACCCGGTGCTGGGCATCGGGTTCCTCAGCGACGCGTACCTGTCCACGGACCCCGACTACACCGGCCGGGTCACCGTGCCGGCGCTGGTGGACACGCTGACCGGCCGGGTGGTCACCAACGACTATCCGCAGCTCACCCTCGACTTCTCCACCGAGTGGCGGCGGTTCCACAAGCCGGGGGCTCCGGACCTCTACCCGGTCGAGCTGCGGCCGGAGATGGACGCGCTGATGGCGGAGATCCACCGCGACGTCAACAACGGCGTCTACCGGTGCGGCTTCGCGACCTCCCAGGAGGCGTACGACGAGGCGTACACGGCGCTGTTCGCCCGGCTGGACGCGCTGTCGGAGCGGCTGTCCGGGCGGCGCTACCTCATGGGCGAGCAGATCACCGAGGCCGACGTGCGGCTCTTCACCACGCTGGTCCGCTTCGACGTGGCCTACCACGGGCACTTCAAGTGCAACCGGCAGAAGCTGACCGAGATGCCGGTGCTCTGGGCGTACGCCCGGGACCTGTTCCAGACCCCGGGCTTCGGCGAGACGGTGGACTTCGACCACATCAAGCGGCACTACTACGCCACCCACGAGATGATCAACCCGACCCGGATCGTGCCGCTCGGTCCCGACCTGTCCGGCTGGACCACGCCGCACGGACGTGGCTGACCCGGACGTCCTCCGGGCCGCCGCCGCGTCCGGCGCCGCCGGCTGCGCCCTGGCCGGGGCGGTCGCCGTGACGGTCGCCGTGGCCGCCGGTCCCGGTCCGGGCCTGACCGGGTACGTCAGCGAGGCCGGCGTCACCGACAGCGGCTACGCCGGGGCGTACCGGATCGGGGTGTTCGCCCTGGCTGCGGCGCTGCTGCTGCTCGCCGCGGCGCTGCCCCCGGCGCTGCGGGCCGCGGCCGCGCTGCTGGTGGCCGGCGCCGCCGGCACGGCGCTCTCCGGGGCGGTGACCTGCTCCACCGGCTGCCCACTGCCGCCGTTCGAGGCCGCCACGGTGGCCGACCTGGTGCACGGCGGCGCGAGCATCGCGGCAACGGCCGCCGTGGTCTTCGCCATGCTGGCGCTGTTCGTGCACCCGGCGGCGGGCCGGGCGCTGCGCCGGGTCGCCGGGGTGGCCGCGGCCCTGGCGCTGCCGCTGTCCGGGGCGGTCGGGCTGGCCATGCTGCTGGTCGGGCGCGGCGGCCTGGTCGGGATCCTGGAGCGGCTGCTGCTCGCGGTGGCCGCCGGGTGGGGGCTGGCCACCGCCGCCGTGCTGGGCCTGGCGCACCGCCGATCGTGACGAACGGCGCGGATCACCCCTGTAAGGAGCGTCACGCCTATCGCTCCTTCCACCGGGGAGCCGGCCGGGAGTAGCGTCGGTAGGCGATGACCAACGTCTGGCACCTCACCGTGCGCCTGTACGTCGACCTCCGACGGCAGGCCAGCGGCATCTGTCCGGCGCAGCCGCTCTCCTGACGCTGCCCCGTTCACCCCACCAGACCTTGGACAGATCCCCATGGCTTCCGCCCTGCGCAAGTTCCCCTTCTCCGTGCAGATCCTGCTCGGCCTCGTCCTCGGCGTGGCGCTCGGCTTCCTCGCCCGCGCCAACGACCTCGCCTGGCTGACCAGCACCCTCGACACCGTCGGCGGCCTCTTCGTCCAGCTGCTCAAGCTGGCCGTGCCGCCGCTGGTCTTCACCGCCATCGTGGTCAGCGTGGTCAGCCTGCGCGGCGTGGCCAACGCCGCCCGGCTGGCGCTCAAGACGCTGCTCTGGTTCGGCCTCACCGCGCTGGTCGCGGTGAGCATCGGCATCGGCCTCGGCCTGCTCACCAACCCCGGCAAGGGCGTCACCCTCGACGTGGCCGGCGCCACCGCGCCGAAGAAGACCGGCTCCTGGACCGACTTCCTCACCGGCATCGTGCCGACCAACCCGGTCGGCGCGTTCGTCGAGGGCAACGTCCTCCAGATCGTGTTCCTCGCCCTCGTGGTCGGCGCCGCCGCGCTGCTCATCGGCGAGGCCGCCGAGCCGTTCGTGACCCTCAACCGCTCGGTGCTGGCCATCGTGCAGAAGGCGCTCTGGTGGGTCATCCGGCTCGCCCCCATCGGCACCCTCGGCCTGATCGGCAACGCCGTCGCCTCGTACGGCTGGGACCTGCTGGCCCCGCTCGCGAAGTTCACCACCGCCGTCTACGTCGGCTGCGCCATCGTGCTCTTCGTGGTCTACCCGGTGGTGCTCATCGCCGCCGGCCGGCTCAACCCGCTGCGCTTCTTCGCCGGCGCCTGGCCCGCCATCGAGCTGGCCTTCGTGTCCCGCTCCTCGGTGGGCACCATGCCGGTGACCCAGCGCTCGGTCGAGCGCCTCGGCGTCCCCCGCGAGTACGCCTCCTTCGCCGTGCCGTTCGGCGCCACCACGAAGATGGACGGCTGCGCCGCCATCTACCCGGCCCTCGCCGCGATCTTCGTGGCGCAGGTCTTCGGGGTGGACCTGGGCGTCACCGACTACCTGCTGATCGCCTTCGTCTCGGTGGTCGGCTCGGCCGCCACGGCGGGCCTGACCGGCGCCATCGTCATGCTCACCCTGACCCTCAGCACGCTGGGCCTGCCGCTGGCCGGCGCCGGCCTGCTGCTGGCCATCGACCCGATCCTGGACATGATCCGGACCGCCACGAACGTGGCCGGCCAGGCCCTGGTGCCGACCGTCGTGGCCGCCCGCGAGGGCACCCTCGACCGCACCGCGTACGACTCGGCCGGCAAGCGCGACCTGATCGACGCTGTCGACGCTCCGGAGAGCGAGCGGCTCACCCCGGTGGCCGCCTGAGCACATCGTTTCCCTGGGGGGAGGGCTTCGGCCCTCCCCCCGCCGCGTTGAAGGATGACCACATGAGTGCCCTGTTCACCCCGCTGACCCTGCGCGGCGTCACCCTGCCCAACCGGGTGGCGCTCGCCCCCATGTGCCAGTACAGCGCCGGCCCCGACGGCCTGCCCACCGACTGGCACCGCGTCCACCTCGGCTCCCGCGCGGTCGGCGGCGCCGGGCTGATCATCACCGAGGCGACCGCCGTGGTGCCCGAGGGCCGGATCAGCCCGCAGGACACCGGGCTCTGGTCCGACGCGCACGTCGAGGCGTGGCGACCGATCACCGCGTTCATCGCCGCCCAGGGTTCGGTTCCGGCCGTGCAGCTCGCGCACGCCGGGTTCAAGGCGTCGACGTACCGGCCGTGGGCCGGGCACCGCGGCGGCGTGCCGGACGCCGACGGCGGCTGGACCCCGGTCGGCCCCGGCGCCGAGCCGTTCCTGCCGGACTACCGCACGCCGGCCGCGCTGGACGAGGCCGGCATCGCCGGGGTGGTCGAGGCGTTCGCCGCCGCCGCCCGCCGGGCCCTCGACGCCGGCTTCGCCGCCGTGGAGATCCACGCCGCGCACGGCTACCTGCTGCACGAGTTCCTCTCGCCGCTCACCAACCACCGGACCGACGGCTACGGCGGCGACCGCGCCGGCCGGATGCGGCTGACCCTGGAGGTGGCCCGCGCGGTCCGCGCCGCGGTCGGCGAGACCGTGCCGGTGCTCACCCGGATCTCCGCCACCGACTGGGTGGCCGGCGGCTGGACCGTCGAGGACAGCGTCGTGCTCGCCGGCGAGCTGGCCGCCGCCGGCGTGGATCTCGTGGACACCTCCTCCGGCGGCGCCTCCGCCGCGGCGAGCATCCCGGTCGGCCCCGGCTACCAGGTGCCCCTGGCCGCCCGGATCCGCCGCGACGCGGGCGTGCTGACCGGCGCCGTCGGCCTGATCGTCGAACCCGAGCAGGCCGAGCAGATCGTCGCCGACGGCGAGGCCGACCTGGTCCTCCTGGGCCGCGAACTCCTCCGCGACCCCTACTGGCCCCACCGCGCCGCCGCCAAACTGACCCCCACCCCCACCTGGCCCGACCAGTACACCCGCGCCTTCTGACGCTCCCGCCGGACGCCCGCCGGGGCCTCCGCGTCGATCATGAAGTTGGCGGTGCCGTCCGCCCGGTCTGTCGCCGCCAACTTCATGATCGCCGGGGTGGGGCCCCGCCCGGGTGGGAGGACCGTCAGCCGGCCAGGTGGCCCCAGCGGGACTCCAGGTCGTGCCACGGGCCCTGGGCGGCCACCGTGCCGTCGACCAGCACCACCACGTGGTCCGCGCGGACCAGCGCGGCCCGCTTCGCGGTCGAGCCGACCACGGTCACCCCGTGCTCGCGCAGCGCGGCCCAGAGCGCCAGCTCCGTCGTCACGTCCAGCGCGGACGAGACGTCGTCGGCGACCAGCAGCTCGGTACGCGGCGCGAGCGCCCGGGCCAGCGCCAGCCGCTGGAGCTGCCCGCCGGACAGCCGGGTGCCCTTGTGCCCGATGAGCAGCCCGAGCCCGCCCCCGGCGGCCGCCAGGTCGTGGTCGAGCTGGGCGGTCGACACCGCGCCGGCCGCGTCCACCTGGTGCCCGAGCGCGATGTTGTCGGCCACCGTGCCGGAGAGCACCCGGGGCAGCTGCCCCACGTAGCCGACCTGGTTGGGGCGGAGGAACAGCTCCGGCTCGGTGACCGGCTCGCCGTTCCAGCGCAGCGTGCCGATGTGGTGCACGATCCCTGCGAGCGCCCGCAGCAGCGACGACTTCCCCGCGCCGACCGGCCCGACCACCAGCACCAACTGCCCGCGTTCGACCGTCAGGTCGACGTCCCGGACGGCCAGGGTGCCGTCGGAGTGCAGCGCGCCGAAGCCGGTCAGCTCCAGCCGGCGCAGCGGGTGCCGGGGCGGCGGTTCGGGAGCGGGGGCGGTGCCGGCGGCCAGGTCCAGCCCGGGCACCGTCGCCGAGTACGTGGCCACTCCGCTCATCGCGACGGTCCGCCGGGTCCACACGCGGGCCGACGGGTAGTGCGAGACCAGCGAGGCGGTGGTCCAGGCGAACCAGCGGGCCGCGCCGAGCGTGGAGACCGCGACCAGGGTGGCACCGGCGGAGAGCCCGCCGGCCAGGTAGAGCGCCCAGGCCCCGATCGGCAGCAGGCCGCTGGCGATCGACGGGGTCGATCGGGCCCACACCTGCATGGCGATCTCCCGGCGCTGCCGGTCGCTGCGCACGGTGTCCAGCTTCGCGAGGTGGTGCAGCACCGGGCGGGTGGCGCCGGCGAGCTTCACCGTGCGGGCGGCGGAGAGCGAGGAGACCAGGGCCGTGGCGAAGGCGGCGCGCGCCTTGACGGTGCCGGCGGCCGTGCGCTCCAGCCGGGGCCCGAACAGGGTCGCCGCCAGCCCGGAGACCACCATGGTCCCGACGAAGAACAACGCGGGTACGAAGCTGCCGGTCACCAGGGTCATGGTGATCACGATGGCCAGCGAGATGAACTGGTCCATCAGGTTGTCGGCGAGCTGCACCACCCGGTCGGTGTCACCGCCCTGCGCCACCACCTCGGCCGGGGTGTGCCCGCTCACCCGGCGCGCCCCGGTCTGCCCGTGCACCAGCCGCGCGCTGATCCGCAGCATCTGACGGATCCACCACTGCGGGAACCACAGGTTCGTCAGGTACGGCAGCGGCAGCACCACCAGCAGCGCGGCGACGATGCCCAGCGCCGGCAGCCACGGGTCTCCCCCGCCGACCACCTCGGCCCAGAGCCAGGGCAGCACCGAGCCGTCCAGCCCGAGCAGGGTCATGATGATGAACAGGCAGACGGAGACCAGCCCGTACCGCGGGTCGTTGGTGCCCAGCCGGAGGATCTCCCGCAGGGTCCGCGCGGGCGGTGGGTCGGGCAGCGGCGGCGGGTCGGTACGCGGCACCGCGACCTGGCGCGGCAGGGTGGCCGGGGCGGCCGGCCCGGCCGGCTCGTCGGGCCATTCGTCGGGGCCGTCCAGGAGTTCCACCCCACCGCGGCGCGCGCCGGCGCCCGCGTAGGCGCTGGCGTGGCTGGTGGCGAGCAGCTCGGCGAAGCGGGCCGACTCGCGCAGCGGGCCGGCCTCCAGCACCGCGCCGTCGGCCATCATGACGACCTCGTCGCAGCGGCGCACCGAGGAGAGCCGGTGCGCGATGACGATGCCGATCCGGTCGGTGAGCAGCCGTTCGGTGGCCTGGCGTACGCGGTCCTCGGTGACCGGGTCGAGCCGGGCGGTGGCCTCGTCAAGGATCACCACGTGCGGGTCGCGGACCAGGATCCGGGCGAACGCGACGAGCTGCTCCTGCCCGGCGGAGAGCACGTGCCCGCCCTCGCCGAGCCGGGTGTGCACGCCGTCGGGGAGTTCGGCGATCCAGCCGGCCAGCCCCAGCTCCTCCAGCGCCCGGGTGGCGTCGTCGAGCAGGTCGGGGTCGAAGAGCGCGACGTTCTCGGCGAGCGTGCCGGCCAGGATCTCGGTGCGCTGGGGCACCACGGCGATCCACCGGCGCAGCGCCTCGACGTCGAGGTCGACCAGGTCGGTGTCGCCCAGGAAGACGGTGCGGGACGGCACGTCCACGGCCCGGGTGAGCACCTTGGCCAGCGTCGACTTGCCGGAGCCCGTCCGGCCGACCAGGGCGTAGGACCGGCCGCGGGCGAAGGTGAGGGTGACGTCGCGCAGCGCTGGCCCGCGCTCGTCGCCGGTGGCCGGGTAGCGGAAGGTGAGCCCGCGGACGGTCAGGTCCCCGTCCACCGGGGCGGCGCCGCCGGTCGGCTCCTGCCGGGAGTCGGCGAGCAACTGCACCCGCGCCCACGCGCCGAGCGCCTGTTGCAGGTGCGGCACCCAGCGGGCGATGTGCTCGACGGTCGCGCCGAAGGCGAGGGCGAGCAGCCAGATCGCGGTGAGCCGGGCGGCGTCCACCCGCCCGGTGGCGAGCGCCCAGGCGCCCGCCAGGACCACGGCGGCGATGCCGACCCGGACGCCGCCGGCGGCCAGCGCGGTGACCCGGGCGGACAGCCGGAAGACCCGGCCGCCCCGGGCGATCACCTCGGCCGCCCGCCGGGCGTAGAGGCGCAGCACGTACGGCCGGGCCAGGCTGGTGCGCACGTCGTCCTGGCCGTGCACCGCCTCCTCCATCACGGCGGCCAGGTCGGACCAGGCCTCCTCCTCGACCATCCGGGCCGGGGCGATCCGGGCGGTGGGACGGCGAAGGGCCACGCCGAGCAGCGCGGTGAGCAGGATCATCCCGACGCCGGCCGGCCACCAGACGACCAGCGCGCTGACGGTGGCGAGCAGGCAGACGGCGACGCCCTGGACGAGCCGTACGCCGGTGTTCCGCATCTCGGCGGCTACCTGGTAGACGTCGTTGTCGATCCGGTCGAGCAGCTCGCCGACCGGGGTGGTCTCCAGGGTGGGCAGGTCCTGCCCGAGCGCGACCCGGCAGAGCCGGCGGCGGACGTCGGCGGACCAGTCGGCGGTGAGGCCGGCCATCAGCAGGCCGATGAGCAGGTCGGTGACCACGGCGGCGACCAGCGCCACGGCCAGCGCCGTGAACCAGCCGAGCGACCGGTGCACCAGCACCGGCCCGGCCAGCGCCGAGGCGGCGGCCTGACCGCCGGCGCCGAGCACGATGAGCAGCAGGACGACCGCCATCCGGCGTGGTGCGGTGGCCCAGAGGTCGCGGAGCAGGCGCATGGACAGTCCTCCGGACTCGGGTCGGTGGGGGCGGTGCCCCCAGCCTCACCCGGCCGGCCCCGGCACTCAAACGATTTACCGCCGCGGCGTCACGTCTGGGCGACCCGGCGGACGATGCCGAGCAGCGCCTCCTGCACGTCCTCGATGGGCCGGTCGGGCTGGAAGACCAGCCAGTCCACGGCCACCACGAGCCCGACGCCGAACAGCGCCGAACTGGCCGTGCGCACGTCCAGGTCGGCGGGAAGGTCGCCGCTGGCCACCCCGGCGCGTACGGTCTCCGCGATCACCTCGATGGCCTCGCCGCGCAGCAGCCGGAGGGTCTGCTGCCACTCCCGGTTGGTCCGCCACATCTCCGAGAGCAGGAGCTGGGCAAAGGCCCGGTAGCGGCGGATGTACTCCAGCTCGGCGCGGACCAGCGAGGCGAGCGCCTCGCGCGGCGGCAGCCCGGCGACGGCGGCCCGGAAGTCGGCGGTGAGCAGGCCGATCCCGTGCCGCAGCAGCTCCTCGAAGAGGACCGTCTTGGACTCGAAGTTGTAGTAGACGGTCCCCTTCGCCACCCCGGCCCGGGCCGCGATGTCGTCCACCGTGGTGGCCGAGAAGCCCTGCTCGGCGATGAGCTCCACCGCCGCCACGAAGAGGCGCTGCCGGGTGTCCTCCCGCCGGCGGGTCCGTCCGTCCGTCACCCGCCCATCCTCACATGGTCAGTTCGGGGTGCAGCTTGGCCGGGGTGAGCCGGCGGGAGCGGCGCGCCGCGCCGACGGTGAGCGCCATGGCGCCCGTCCCGAAGGCGAGCAGCACCAGCGCCCCGGTGACCACCGGCCCGGCCGGCCCGCCGTTGATGGTGTGCCGCAGGCCGCCCACCACGTACGTCATCGGCAGCCAGGGGTGGATGGCCTGGAAGAAGCCGGGTGAGGTCTGCACGGGGTAGGTGCCGCCGGAGGAGGTGAGCTGGAGCATCAGCAGGGCCAGCGCGGCGAGCCGGCCGGCGGGGCCGAGCGCCACGCCGAGCAGCTGCATGATCGCGGTGAACGCCAGCGAGGTGAGCGCGAGCAGCCCGAAGGTGGCCGGCCCGTGCCGCGGGTCGAGGCCGAGGGCCAGGGTGACCACGGTGTAGAGCACCGCGACCTGGGCCAGCCCGATCGCTGCGGCGGGCAGCCAGCCGGCGAGCACGACCCGCCAGCCGGGCGCGTCGGACATCACGTGCCGCCGGTTCACCGGCCGCAGCAGCATGTAGGTGATCATCGCGCCGACCCAGAGCGCCAGGGCCAGGAAGTACGGGGCGAAGCCCACCCCGTACGAGCCGGCCGGGTGGTCGGAGTGGCGGATCAGGCCCACCGGGTCACCGAGGACGTCGGCACGGCTGTCCGCGTCGTCGTACCCGGGCAGCTTCTTCTCCCCGGCGGCGAGCCCGTCGGCGAGGTCGCCGGCGCCGCCCTCCAGCTTGGTCAGCCCGTCAGCGAGGCGGTTGCTGCCGCTGCTGAGCTGGGCCAGGCCGCCGTCGAGCTGCCGGGCGCCGGTGGCGAGCCGGTAGAGGCCGCCCCGGAGCTGGTCGGCGCCGTCCGCGGCGTCACCGATCCCGTCGCGCAGCTTCGCGCTGCCCTGGGCCAGGGTGGTGAGCCCGCTGGCGAGCTGGTCGACCTTGGCCCGGGCCGAGGCGACGTCGTCGGCGAGGTGCGGCGCGGCGGCGGCCACGTCGCGGGCGGTCCGCGCGACCTCGGTCATCTGCTTCTTGAGCGCGGCGAGGTCGGTCCTGTCCAGCGCGGTGACCATGGCCCGGGCGGCGGTTACCGCCTGGTCGGCGGCCTTGCGGGCGGCGACCAGGTTCGGGTCGTCGGCCAGTTCCGGGTGCTCCTTCACCAGCGCGTCGAGCCGGTCGCGCACCTTCTCGGCCTGGCCGACCACCTCGTCGGCCCTGGCCGGCAGCGCGTCGAGGCCGTCGGCGAGCGCCTGCGCGCCCTCGGCGACCAGCGTGGCGGCCCGCTGGATGTCGCCGGCGTTCCTGCGGAGCAGCGGCTCGTATTTGTCCGCGGCGGCGTCGACCTGCTTCGCGGCGGCGCGGGTCTCGGTGGCCGCCCGGTTGGCGCCGTCGGCGATCTGCGCCGCCCCGGTGTAGAGCTGGTCCAGGCCGGCGGCGAGCTTCGTCGCGCCCTGCACCGAGGTGTTCAGGCCGCCAGCGAGCTGCCCGGCGCCGTCCTCGGCGGTGCCCAGCCCGTCGGCGAGCTGGCCGGCGCCCTGCTGGGAGGTGCCGAGCCCGTCGTGGATCTTCCCGGCGCCGTCGGCGGCGCGGCCCGTCTCGGCCTTGGCGTCGGTGAAGCCGATGAGCATCTTGTCGAAGTACGACGCGGCCGTGCTCTCCGCGGCGGCGGCCCGGATCTCGCTGAAGGCGGAGCGGGCGAGCAGCCCGGACAGGTAGTTGGTGGCGTCGTCGTTGACCACCTTCAGCTCGCCCCGGCGGGCCGGCCGGTCCGGCTCGGGGCTGGCCGCCAGGGTGGCGGAGAAGTCCGCCGGGATGGAGAAGACCAGGTGGTAGCGGCCGTCCCGGAGCCCTTCGGTGGCGTCGTCCTGGTCGGTCACCGTCCAGCCGAAGACCTTCCGGTCGAGCAGCTCGTCGGTGAGGTCCCGGCCGGCGTGCACCTCGCTGCCGTCGCTGGCCTTCGCGGGCCGGTCGGCGTTGACCAGGGCGACCGGGATCCGGTCGAGGTTCCCGTACGGGTCCCAGAAGGCGTAGAGGTAGAGGGCGCCGTAGAGCAGCGGGATGACGGTGAGGACGGCGAGCGCGGCGCGCGGCAGCCGGCCCCGGGTCATGCGGCGCAGCTCGAACAGCGCGAGTCGAACGACACTCATGCGGTCACCTCGGAGGCCAGGGCGGGGGTGGGCAGGGTCGGGTCGCCGATCCGGTGCGTGATCGCGGCCACGCCCGGCTCGACGGCGCGGGCGCTGGCGACCACGGCGTACCCCTGGTCGGCGAGGCGGGACAGGGCGGCCCAGATCCAGGCCCGCTCCGGGGCGTCGGCGCCGGCGTCCACGTCGTCGGCGACGATCAGGTTCGGGCCGCTGAGGCTGGCCAGCACCAGCCCGAGCACCTGCCGCTCGACGGGGGTGAGGTCGCGGCCGTACCGGTCGGGGTCGAGCGGAGCGTCGGTGAAGCCGGCCCCGGCGATCGCGGCGGCGAAGGCGTCGCGGCGGTAGGCCCGCCGGGCCCGCCCGGCCGCGACCGGGACGAGCTGCCGGCGGCGGCGCGGCACCGGCCCGAGCAGCAGCAGCCGCTCCTGGATGTGCTCGGCGACGGTCAGCGTGGGGTCGGGCTCGTGCACCCCGGCGACCTGCCCGAGCGCGGCCGGCCCCCGGCGGCGCAGCTCGCCGTGCGTGTGCGGGAAGCGCCCGGCCAGGGCGAGCAGCAGCGAGGTACGCCCGCTGCCGGGCGGGCCGGTGACGGCGTGCAGCTCGCCGGCCTCGGCGGTGAGGTCGACGTCCCGGTACACCCAGCCGCGGCGGGTCCGCAGCCCGAGTCCGCTGGCCTCGACGATCTTCATCGCACCGTTCCCGACTTCTAAACTGACTGGTCAGTACAAAAACATGCCCAGCATAGCGGCGGGTGTCCGGTTCGGCGCAAGGTGAGGCGACGTGATCCCGGCCATGCGCCGGGGATCGTCGTCAGAAGAGCACGGTGGCGAGCGTGCCGACCGGGCGGAAGCCGCAGCGCTCGTAGACCCGGCGGGCGGGCAGGTTGAAGTCGTTGACGTAGAGACTCACCGTGGGCGCCACCCGCTCCAGCGCGTCCCGCACCACCGCCGCCATGGCCGCGGTCGCGATGCCCCGGCCCCGCCACTCCGGCGCGACCCAGACGCCCTGCACCTGGGCGGTGCGCCGGGTCACCACGGCCAACTCGGCCTTGAAGACCACCTTGCCGTCCACGAACCGGGCGTAGGCCCGGCCCGCGCGGACCAGGTCGCCCACCCGCCGCCGGTAGCCGCGCCCGCCGTCCTCGGCCAGCGGCGACACCCCGACCTCCTCGGTGTACATCGCCACGGCCGCCGGGAAGAGCCGGTCGACCTCACCGCCGCGCACCCGGCGCACCTCGGGGTCGGGCGCCACGGCGGGCAGCGCGTCCGTGGCCAGCAGCGGCTGGTTCGGGCGTACGTCCCGGGCCGGCCCCCAGTAGGCGGAGAGGCGGTCCCAGAGCCCGAGCACCGCGTCGGCGCGGCCCACGATCGAGGAACAGAGCCGTTCCTCGGCGCTCAACTGGTCGGCGAAGGCGGCCACCGCCGACTCCGAGGCGAGCACCGGGGTCAGGTTGCCGCCGAGCCAGCAGATCGACTCCAGGTTGCGGCGCGGACCGTAGCCGAGGATGCGCCCCTCGGCCCGCCACCAGGCCAGCCCGCGCGCCGCCACCCGCTCGGCGACCTGCGCGCCGGCGTAGGGGTCGAGGTCGAGCAGCCGTTCGACCGCGCGGCGCTCCGACTCCCCGAGTTGGCGTACCGGCACCGTGAGCACGGATACCAGCCTGCCAGATGCACCCGGGCCCGCGCGGGCCGACCTGAGGACGTCGGACGATCGGTGGTGAGTGGCGGCTCAGCCCACCGGAACCGGTGCCGGGTCCGGCAGGGCGGGCCGGGTCCGGGCGGCCCAGCGCACCACCGGCGGCACCAGCGCCCCGAGCACCAGGAACAGCCCACCGAGCAGCAGCCAGCCCGGCACGCCCCAGCCGACCGCCAGGGTGGTCACCACCACCGGGGCGACCATGGAGCCGAGCTGCATGCCCATGCCGTACGCGCCCTGGTACTGGCCCTGCGCGTGGGCGGGGGCGAGCCCGAACGAGATGCCCCAGCCGGCCGCCGCGTGCCACAACTCCCCCACCACGTGCACGAGCGCGCCGGCGAGCAGCAGCGGCACCGCCACGGCCACGGGCACGCCCCCGCCGGCCGCGAAGAGCGCGCAGGCGACCGCGATCACCGCGCCGGCCCGGCGGGCCGCCCGACCGGCCCCGGCGAGGTCCTCGGTGCCCCGCGAGGCGCGCACCTGGAAGAGGACCACCACCACGGTGTTGACCAGCAGGCAGGCGGAGATCAGCCAGCGCGGGGCGGTGGTGTGCCCGGCGATCCACAGCGGCAGAGCGATGTTGATGAGGCTGAAGTGCATCGACATGAGCCCGTCGAGCACGGTGAAGGCGAGGAACGGGCGGTCCCGCAGGGCGATGAGCCGCGGCCCGTGGGTGGGCGCCGGCACCGGCGGCACGGGCGGCAGCCGGAGCAGCACCGCCGCGGCCAGCAGGTAGGTTGCGCAGTCGAGCAGGATCAGCGACACGTACGCCGTGCGGGTGTCGGCGGCCAGGCCGAAGCCGGCCAGCACCGTGCCGACCGAGATGCCGACGTTGGTGACCGCCCGCAGGTAGGCGCGGGTGCGTACCCGCTGGTCCGGCGGCACCGCGCCGGCGATCAGCGCGCCCCGGGCGCCCCGGGTCGCCGAGTCGGCGACCGCCATCAGCACCCCGACCGCCAGGAACCCGGCGAAGGAGCGGACCGCCACGAGGGCGGCGGTGAACCCGGCGGAGGCGACCAGCGCGGCGAGCTGGAGGCCGCGCGGCCCGAGCCGGTCGGCCAGGTAGCCCATGGGCGTGCTGGTCACCAGGCTCACCAGCGCCGTGATGGTGAGCGCGAGGCCGACCTGGGTGACGGTGAGCCCGACCGAGCGGGTGAGGAAGAGCGCGCTGGCGGTGAGCCAGGTGCCCCGTCCCACGGTGTTGATGAGGGTGGAGAGGGCGAGGGTCCGGGACGGCCCCGGTTCCGGAAGCAGGCGCACGCCGACACACTAGCAAGACGTACGTACGGTTTGTGGTCCCGCCCACACCGTGACTTGTCGACGATGCGTTGCCGATATATCGTCGATGCATCAGTGATAGCCCGGCAGAAGGAGTTACCCGATGAGTTTCCATCGACGGATGCACGCCGTGCACGACGAGATGCGGATGCGCGGCTTCGGCTTCCCGCCCGTACCCCCGGGCCCGCCGCCGTTCCCGCCCGGACCGTTCGGTCACGGCCACGGCCGGGGCGGGCGGGGCCGCGGGCGCGGCCGCCGGCCGAACGTGCGCGGCGCCGTGCTGGCCCTGCTCACCGAGCGGCCGATGCACGGCTACGAGATGATCCAGGAGATCGACTCCCGGACCGGCGGGGCCTGGCGGCCCAGCCCCGGCTCGATCTACCCGACCCTGCAACTGCTGGAGGACGAGGGCGTCATCGCCGCCGCCCCGGACTCCGACGGCGGGCGCAAGCGGTTCGCGCTCACCGAGCAGGGGCAGACCGAGGCCGCCGAGGCGGCGCAGACCCCGCCCTGGGGCGAGTTCGCCGAGCAGACCGTGAACAGCTGGCACGACATCCGCGACGCCGGCGCGCAGGCCATGAACGCGCTGCGGCAGGTGATGATGACCGGCACCGACGACCAGCGGGCGCGCGCCGCCCAGGTGCTCGACGAGACCCGGCGCAAGCTGTACGCCATCCTCGCCGAGTCCGAGTGAGTCGCCGCCTGGCGTCCGCCGGCCGGGGTGGTCACGGGACCGCCACCCCGGCCGGCGCCGCCGTCAGCCGCGCCGACGGGCGGTGACCAGCAGGTACTCCCAACGCATCACCCCGGCCTCGGTGTGCCGCCGGGCCAGGTCGGCGAGGTCCGCGTCGAGGGCCGCGACCCGCTCGGGTCTCTCGGCGTTCGCCCGGTAGACCGCGATCGTCGGCCCGTAGTGGGCCTTGAAGTAGTCGCGGAACTCCTCCGGGGCGGCGAACCGGTCCACGGTGACCACCTCGCGGCGCAGCACGAGATCGGTGACCCGGTCACCGAGCAGGGCGCGGACGTGCTCCTCGTCCCCCCACAGCGGCGGCGGCTGCGCGCCGGTCGGCGGTGCGGGCGCGTACGGCTTCATGGTGGCGAACAACTGCCCGATGAAACCCTCCGGGGTCCAGTTGACCAGGCCGATCGTGCCGCCCGGCCGGGTGACCCGGACCAGTTCGTCGGCGGCGGCCCGGTGCCGGGGCGCGAACATCACCCCCACGCAGGACAGCACCCGGTCGAACTCCCCGTCGGCGTACGGCAGCGCCTCGGCGTCGGCCTGCTGCCAGTCCAGCGTCACCCCGCGCCGCGCCGCGAGGTCCCGCCCGATCTCCAGCAGCTCCGGGGTCAGGTCGCTGGCCACCACGTCGGCCCCGGCCAGCGCCGCCGGAACGGCCGCGTTGCCGGTGCCCGCGGCCACGTCCAGAACCCGGTCACCGGGCCCCACGCCGGCCGCCCGGACCAGGGTGGCCCCCAGCTCCGGGATGACCTCCGCGGCCACCGTGGCGTAGTTGCCGAGCGCCCACATCCGCCGGTGGCCGGCCTTCACGGCCCGGTCCTGCTCCACTTCGTCGATCATCATGAGCTCCTCCGTCTCGTCCTGAGGGGGACGGTAGGCAGCGGAGGAGCGGCCACCCAGTACGAGATGTGTACCGGTCCCGACAGGTTCCTGGCCCCGCCGTCGGCCCCGGCGTAGCGTCCCCGCCATGGGGGCCTCCTACCACCAGTTCTGCCCCGTGGCGAAGGCCATGGAGCTGCTCGACGAGCGCTGGACGCTGCTCGTCGTGCGGGAACTGGTGAGCGGCTCCGAGCGCTTCAACGAGCTGCGCCGGGGCCTGCCCCGGATGTCGCCCACCCTGCTGTCCCGGCGGCTGCACCAGCTCGTCCGCGCCGGCGTGGTGGAGCGGCACGTCGACGGCGCCGACGTGCGGTACGTCCCGACGCAGGCCGGACGCGAGCTGCGGCCGGTGCTGGAGGCGCTCGGCGCCTGGGGGGTGCGCTGGATCGGCGAGCTGGGCGACGCCGACCTGGACCCGAAGCTCCTGCTGTGGGACATGCACCGGCACGTCGACCACGGGGCGGTGCCGGCGGGGCGTACCGTCGTGAACTTCCGCTTCCGGGACGTGCCGGCGGAGCTGCGCGACTGGTGGCTGGTCATCGCCACCGGGGAGGCCGACGTCTGCGACGTGGACCCCGGGCACGAGGTGTCCGTGAGGGTGACCGCGGACCTGCGCGCCCTGGTCCAGGTGTGGCTGGGCGACCTGGACTGGCCGGCGGCGCTGCGCAGCGGGGCGGTGGCGGTGGCCGGGCCGGAGGCGCTGCGGCGGTCCCTGCCCCGCTGGTTCACGCTCTCCGAGTTCGCGGCCGTGCCCCGGCCCGTGACGCGGGCCTGAGACGACACGTGCGGCCGCCCCCGGTGGGGACGGCCGCACGTCGTCGGTGAACCGGTGGTCAGTGCACGGTGACCGTGGCGCCCGGCACCAGGCCGCGCAGCTCCTCGGGGATCTCGGCGCCCATCTCGTCGGCGATCCGGAGCGCCTCCTCGATCAGCGTCTCCACGATCTGGCCCTCGGGCACGGTCTTGACGACCTGGCCCTTGACGAAGATCTGGCCCTTGCCGTTGCCGGAGGCGACGCCGAGGTCGGCCTCGCGGGCCTCGCCCGGGCCGTTCACCACGCAGCCCATGACGGCCACGCGCAGCGGCACCGGCAGCCCTTCCAGGCCGGCGGTGACCTCCTCGGCCAGCTTGTAGACGTCGACCTGGGCGCGGCCGCACGACGGGCAGGAGACGATCTCCAGGCCCCGCTCGCGCAGGCCCAGCGACTCCAGGATCGCGGCGCCGACCTTGATCTCCTCGACCGGCGGGGCGGAGAGCGAGACCCGGATCGTGTCGCCGATCCCCTCGGCCAGCAGCGCGCCGAACGCCACCGCGGACTTGATGGTGCCCTGGAAGGCCGGGCCGGCCTCGGTCACGCCCAGGTGCAGCGGGTAGTCGCACTTCTCGGCGAGCTGCCGGTAGGCCCGGATCATCACGACCGGGTCGTTGTGCTTGACCGAGATCTTGATGTCCCGGAAGCCGTGCTCCTCGAAGAGCGAGCACTCCCAGAGCGCCGACTCGACCAGCGCCTCGGCGGTGGCCTTGCCGTACTTGGCCAGCAGGCGCTTGTCGAGCGAGCCGGCGTTCACGCCGATCCGGATCGGCACGCCCGCGTCGCCGGCCGCCTTCGCGATCTCCTTGACCTTGTCGTCGAACTGCCGGATGTTCCCCGGGTTCACCCGGACCGCGGCGCAGCCGGCGTCGATCGCCGCGAAGACGTACTTCGGCTGAAAGTGGATGTCGGCGATCACCGGGATCTGCGACTTCTTGGCGATCGCGGGCAGCGCCTCGACGTCGTCCTGGGAGGGCACGGCCACCCGGACGATCTGACAGCCGGAGGCGGTCAGCTCGGCGATCTGCTGGAGGGTGGCGTTCACATCGGCGGTCAGGGTGGTGGTCATGGACTGCACCGAGACCGGCGCGCCCCCACCGACCGGCACCGAACCGACCATGATCTGGCGGCTGGCCCGGCGCGGGGCGAGCGGCGGCGGCGGTACGGGGGGCATACCGAGACTGACAGCGGTCACTTCAGGCACTCACCTTGAGAAGAGCGTGATCGGGTTGACGACGTCCGCGGTGACGGTCAGCAGCGTGAAGGCGCCACCGATGAGGATCACCGCGTACGTGAGGGGCATGAGCTTCAGGTAGTCGACGCGGCCGGGGTCGGCCCGGCCGATGCGGGCGTAGAGCCAGGAGCGGGCCCGCTCGAACCAGGCGATGGCGATGTGGCCGCCGTCCAGCGGGAGCAGCGGCAGCAGGTTGAACACGCCGATGAAGAAGTTCAGCGAGACGAAAAGCATGAAGAACACCAGCCAGGCGTTGTTCTCCACGGCCTCGCCGCCGAGCCGGCTGGCGCCGACCACGCTGATCGGGGTGTCGACGTCCCGCTCTCCGCCGGTGACGGCGTTCCAGAGGGCGGGGACCTTCTGCGGGATCCGCTGCATGGCGTGCAGGGTCTGCACCGCCATGTTCCCGGTGAAGTCGGCGGTGGCGCCCAACGCCGCGACCGGACCGTACTCGACCCGGGTGGGGGTGGTCGGCTGGAGCGCGACGCCGAGCGCGGAGACCGCCGACGTGGCGCCCTTGGGGTCGCCCAGCGGCGGGCGCTGCACGGCGGCCAGGTCGACGGTGGCGGTGCCCGGCTTGCCGTCGCGGACGTACTCGACGGTGGCCGCGCCGGGCTTGGTGCCGCGGACCACGTCCAGCATGTCGCCCCAGGTGGAGACCGGCCGGCCGTTCACCGAGGTGATCCGGTCGCCGTCCTGGAGCTGGGCCTTCGCGGCCGGGCTGGCCGGGTCGCCGGCCTGGCAGGCCCGGGCGGCGTTCTCCACGACCACGCACGGGGCCAGGGCGATCACGGCCGGCTCGGCCTTGAAGCCGTCCTCCGTGTTCGGGAACTCCGGGTTGGGCAGGCCGGCGGAGACCGCGAGGATCCAGAGGGTCACCAGGGCCAGGGCGAAGTGGGTGATCGAGCCCGCGGACATCACGATCGTCCGCTTCCACACCGGGTAGCGCCACATGACGCGCTTCTCGTCCCCGGGTTCGACGTCGTCGTCCTGCGGGGTCATCCCGACGATCTTGCAGAAACCGCCGAGCGGGATGCCCTTGACGCCGTACTCGGTCTCGCCCCGCTTGAACGACCAGAGCGTCGGCCCGAAGCCGACGAAGTAGCGGGTGACCTTCATCCCGAACGCCTTGGCGGTGAGCATGTGCCCCGCCTCGTGCAGGCTCACCGAGATGAGAATCGCCAGGGCAAACAGCGCCACCCCGAGCAGGTAACTCATCAGGCTCCTTCCACCGACCCGACGATGATCTCCTGGGCGTGCGCCCGTGCCCACGATTCCGCGGCGAGCACGTCCTCGACGGTACCCGGTTCGTCGAAGTCGGGAGCGTCCTCCAGCACGCGCTGGAGGGTGTCGACGATGCCGAGGAAGGGCAGCCGGCCGGCCACGAAGGCCGCCACGCACTCCTCGTTCGCCGCGTTGTAGATCGCCGGCCGGCAGCGCCCGGCCTCGCCGGCCGCCTTGGCCAGCGCGACGGCCGGGAACGCGGCGTCGTCGAGCGGGAAGAACTCCCAGGTGTGGGCTGCCGTCCAGTCGACCGCGGCGGCGGCCCCGGGCACCCGGTCCGGCCAGCCGAGGCCGAGGGCGATGGGCAGCCGCATGTCCGGCGGGCTGGCCTGGGCGAGGGTGGAGCCGTCGGTGAACTCGACCATCGAGTGGATCACCGACTGCGGGTGGACCATCACCTCGATGTCGGCGTAGGGCACGTCGAACAGCTCGTGCGCCTCGATCACCTCCAGCGCCTTGTTGACCATGGTGGCGGAGTTGATCGTCACCACCGGCCCCATGTTCCACGTCGGGTGGGCCAGCGCCTGCTCCGGCGTGACCTCGGTCAACTCGTCGCGCCGCCGGCCCCGGAACGGGCCGCCGCTGGCGGTCACCACGAGCCGGCGCACCTCGCCCCGGGTGCCTCCGCGCAGGCACTGCGCCAGCGCCGAGTGCTCGCTGTCGACCGGAACGATCTGCCCCGGCCGCGTCACCGCGGCCCGGACCAGCGGGCCGCCGGCCACGAGGGACTCCTTGTTGGCCAGGGCGAGGGTACGCCCGGCGCGCAGCGCCGCGAGGGTCGGCGCGAGCCCGAGCGAGCCGACCACCCCGTTGAGCACCACGTCGCACGGCCACCCGGCCAGCTCGGTCATCGCGTCCGGCCCGGCCACGATCTTGGGCAGCTTGAAGTCGCCGGTGGCCCAGCCGCGCCGGCTCGCCTCGGCGTAGAACGCGAGCTGAAGATCCTGGGCGGCGGACGCCCTGGCCACCCCGACCGCCTCCACGCCCAGCTCCAGCGCCTGCGCGGCGAGCAGTTCCACGTTGCCGCCGCCCGCCCCGAGGGCCACCACCCGGAACCGGTCCGGGTTGCGCCGGACGATGTCGATGGCCTGGGTGCCGACCGAGCCGGTCGAGCCGAGCAGAACGAGGGCGCGGGGAGACGTCACCCGCCCATTCTTCCCCAGCCCTCCTGAACGCCCGCTGGGAGCCTCACTCCCCCGCTTCCGGCTCCCCCTCGGGCGCTTCCTCGTCCAGCAGGTCGGCCGGGTCGACGCTGAACTCGAACGGCTGCCGCATCACGAAGGTGGCGCCGGCCCGCGGATCAGGTTGATCTCGGGATAGACCCAGAGCCCGGACCGCCGGGCGGCACGGTGCAGCAGCACAGCCTGTCCGGTTCCGACGCGGATCTTGGAAACTTTCCGTTCGCAGCGAACGGTAAGTGTCCAAGATCCGCGAGCGAGGTCGGGGAACCGTCAAGCCAGCAGGCCTCGGGCCCCGAGGAGTGCGAACAACTCCTGCTGCTTCTCCGCCGGAAGGGCGACCGTCGGGATAAAGATCACCTGACCCCCGTCGAGCTTCACGAACAACTGCTCCCCGAACTGCTCGACCCGGGTCACCGCCGACCAGCGGACCAGGCCGTTTCCCACCTCGGTCTCGTACCGCAGGCCCTCCTCGGAGTGGGCCCAGCGGGTCGGCGCCGAGTGTCGGCGCCATGCCGCCTTCACCACCCGGTGCAGCGTCAGGGCCGGGGCGAAGAAAAAGAAGAGCACGGCGCTGCCGGCGAGGACAGGCACGACGATCCGGGGCTCCGGGAGCAGGGCGACGACCGCCAGTCCACCCAGGGAGAGTCCCGTGCCGCGGTAGGGGATGAAGGCGTGGCGCAGGTGCCGGCGGTAGGCAGCGGTGAACCTGACCCGGTCCTGCACGGCCTCGAACTCGATCATCACGGCAGCGGACGATACGGCCGGCGCCCGCCGGGTGATCTCCGTCGAACGGTTACTCCGGGCGGGCCAGGACGAAGGTTTCGAGTTCCGTGCCGCCGTACCAGTCGGTGCGGGTGCCGACGTGGGTCATGCCGAGGCGGCGGGCCACCGCCATCGACGGCTCGTTGCCCGCCATCACCACGGCGTGGACCTGCCGGGTGCCGGTGGCGAACTCGCGCTCCAGCACGGCCCGGGCCGCCTCGGTGGCGTAGCCGTGCCCCTGCGCGTCGGGGTGCAGGTGCCAGCCGACCTCGATGTCGTCGGTGGGCGTGACCCCGTCCCGGCCGGGCAGCGGCTTGAGCAGGACGCTGCCGACCGCCCGGCCGGCCTCGCGCGGCTCGATCGCCCAGAGGCCCCAGCGGCCGGCGTACGGCGCGTAGCGCTCGCGCCAGGAGTGCACCCGCTCGCGCGCCTCGGCCGGGTCGGTCATCCGCCCCGCGCCACCGCCCAGCCAGCGCATCACCTCGTCACGGGAGTAGATGTCGTAGATCCGGGCCAGGTCGTCCGGCGACTCGGTCCAGTCCCGGACCACCAGCCGCTCCGTCGAGGTGATCACACGTCGGATCGTAATGCGTGCCGACCCGCCGTACGGGGAACCGGATGGCGATGGGTGAGCGGTGGCAGACGGCGAGACGGATCACCAGTGCGGCGTTCCGGCCGGTACGCGGGCGGGACCTCTCGCTGCACGCCGCCGCGATCACCTTCTACGGGGCGATCGCCGTGGTGCCGGTGGCGCTGCTGGCCATCTGGCTCACCGGGCTGGTGGCCGGGGACGACCGGGTGCGCCGGCTCACCGCGTACGCCATCAACACGCTCCCCACCGACATCGGCGCCGACCGCGCGGTGGCCGCGCTGGTGGAGGCCGGGTTGGGGCTTACCCCGCTGCTGGCGCTGGCCTCGCTGCTGCCGGCGTCGCTCTACGGCGAGGGGCTGCGCCGGGCGTTCGTCTCGGTCGCCGTCCCGCGCGGCCAGGCCGGGAACCTGGTCGGCTGGCGGGGCCGGCTGCTGCTGCTCCCGCTGCTCGCGCCGGCCCCGGCGCTGCTGCTGTCGGTCCTGTTGGCGCTGCCGCTCACCACCCATCTGGTCAGGCAGGGTGGCTGGCTGGGCGCGCTCGGTGTGGTGCTCTCCTTCCTGGCCACCTGGCTGGTGCTCACCCCGGTGCTGATGTGGGTGTTCCGGGTGGTCGGGCCGGCCGCCCCGGACTGGTTCGCCACGCTGGCCCTGGGCTCGTTCACCGCGGCGAACCTCTCCGGTTTCCTGCACGGCTTCGTGCTGTTCTGCTCGCTGCCGCTGGACCTGGGGGCGCCGTTCGGCGGGTTCGACGAGATCGGTGGCGGGGTCGCGGTGCTGCTCTGGCTCTACCTGTTCCACGTGATCGTGCTGGCCGGTTACTCGGCCACCCTGGTGTTCTCCCGCTGGCGTGCCGGCCGCGCCGCCGCCGGCGTCTGACCGCCCGGAGTCGATCTCCGGTGACTCGGCGGCGGGGCCGGACCACCCTCGCTGCGGCTCGGCTCCGGCCGACCCCTCCCCGGACGGGGCCCCGCGCCACTAGGCTGCCCGGGCATGAGCGAAGCGAGTGAGCTGCCGTCCCGCGCCGACGTCGTCGTGGTCGGCTCCGGGCACAACGGCCTGGTCTCGGCGATCCTGCTGGCCCGCGCCGGCCTCGACGTGCTGGTGCTGGAGGCGGCCGAGGTGATCGGCGGGGCGACCCGCACGGAGAACCCGTTCCCGAAGGTGCCCGGGCTGCGGCACTCCACCGGGTCGTACCTGCTCGGGCTGATGCCGCCGGAACTGCTCTCCACCCTCGACGTGACGATCCCGGTGCTGCGCCGCGACCCGCACTACTTCCTGCCCACCCCGGGCGGGCTCGGCTCGCCGTACCTGCTGTTCGGCAGCGACACGGCGGCGACCCGGCGGCAGCTCACCGAGATGTTCTCGGCGGCCGACGTGGCCGCCGACGACGCCCTCCAGGCCGAGCTGGCCCAGCTCCGGGAGGACCTGGCGCCGGCCTGGCTGGCCGAGCCGCTGCCGGTGGCGGAGACCGCCGAGCGGTACGTCCGGCCCGCCCTCCGGCAGGCCTTCGTCGACCTCGTGCAGGGCTCGGTCGCCGACTACCTGGCCCGCTTCGATTTCCGCTCCGAGCTGCTGGTCAGCATGTACGCGGTCACCGACGGCCTGTCCGGGCTGAACGCCGGCCCGGACGACCCGGGCACCGGGCACAACTTCCTGGTCCACAACATGTGTCGCCTGCCCGGCTCGGGGGGCACCTGGATGATCGCCCAGGGCGGGATGGGCACGGTCTCCCGTACCTTCGCCGACGCGGCCCGCGCGGCCGGCGCCCGCATCCTGACCGGTACGCCGGTCACCGCGGTCACCGTCGACGGCGGCGCGGCCTCCGGGGTGGTGCTGGCCGACGGGCGGGAGGTCGCCGCCTCCGTGGTGCTCGGGGCCTGTGACCCGTACCGGCTGATGGACCTGTTGCCCGGCGGCGCGCTCCCGGCGGAGCTGGGCGCGCGGATGGCGGCGGTCCGCCGGCCCGGCACCACGCTCAAGCTCAACCTGGCGCTCACCGGCCTGCCCCGCTTCTCCTGCCTGCCGGAGGACGCGGCAAGTCCGTTCGGCTCCACCATCCACCTGCTCCCCGGCTCGGCCTCGCTGGTCGGCGCCGGCGGCGAGCCGCCGATGGCCGCGCTGCGCGCCATGTGGGCGGACGTGCAGGCCGGGCGGCTGCCCGAGGAGCCGACGATCGAGTGGTACCTGCACACCACCGTCGACCCGTCGCTCTCCGACGGCGCCGGGCACCACTCGTCGGCGCTCTTCGTCCAGTCGGTTCCCTACGAGCTGGCCGGCACCACCTGGGACGCGGCGCTGCCCGGCTACGTCGACCGCCTGATCGACATCTGCGAGCGGTACGCCCCGGGCACCCGCGACCTCATCGCCGACGCGGTGCCGCTGCCGCCGCCGGGCATCGAGGCGCACTTCGGCATCACCGGCGGGCACATCCACCACGTCGACAACACCGTCTCGTTCACCGACCGGATGCCCTACGCCACCGGGATCGACGGCGTCTACGCGGGCAGCGCCGGCTGCCACCCGGCCGGCAGCGTGATCGGCGCGGCCGGGCACAACGCCGCCCGGCGGATCCTCAGCGACCTCGGTCGCTGACCTCGCCGCCGGCCTCGGCGGAGCGGGGCAGGTCGCCGGGGCGGCGGACGAGGGAGAGGCCGACGAGCAGCAGCAGGTAGAGGAGCAGGCTGACGATCGGGTCGACGAAGACGAAGGCGAAGGCGACGGTGTAGAGCAGCGGGCGCACCACCAGCCGCCGCGAGACCGCCCGCGCCAGCTGCGGGTCCAGGTCAGGGTGGAGCAGCCGGTGCCGGCGGGCCCACCACCAGCTCAGGTTGAAGAAGAGTGACTCGCCGAGCACGGTGCCGAGGTACAGGGCGGCCGTCAGCCGCTGCTCGGTCTCGCTGCCGCGCAGGTTGTCCGACAGCAGGTCGGCGGTGAACGGGATCGCCGCCACGAAGAGCAGCACGAGCAGGTTGAACATGAGCAGCACCTGGTCGACGCGGACCACGTACCGCCACATGTTGTGATGGCCGAGCCAGATCTGGCCGGCGATCCCGAAGGTGATCACGTACGCCAGGTAGGTCGGCCAGGCCTGGACGAGGGCGTCGGGGAGCTGCCGCCCGGGATCCCGGGCCGGCCCGTTCTGGAGCAGTTCGACGGCCATCACCGTCAGCACGACCGCGAAGACGCCGTCGCTGAACGTCTCCACCCGGGAGGCGTCCCGGGTCATCTCCCGGTCACGCCCGAACCGGTAGCCGCCCCTGCCCGCGCCGTCCGCCACGCCGCCCCCTTCCCGACCTGATGGTCACCCGCCGGGGGCGGCGCGCGGGGGGAAACTCAGCTGACCGCCTCGCCGGCGGGGGCGGGGGTGTCCGCGTCGGCCCGGTGCGCGCGGATCTTGTGCCCGACGCTGGTCAGGCAGCGGCCGCTGGACAGGTCGAACTTCCACCCGTGCAGCTGGCAGGTGAGCTGGTCGCCGTCCACGATCCCGAAGCGGCTCAGGTCCGCCTTGAGGTGCGGGCAGCGGCGCTGCACCACCCAGCCGTCGAGGGTGATGTCCTCGGCGTCGACGGCCCGCTCGTGCTCGTCGTACCAGCCCTCGGCGTACTGGAGGCGCTCCTCGGAGAGGCACTTGAAGAACGCGTACACGAACTCGTTGTACTGGCCGATCCGGGCCGCCGAGAACCGGCAGGAGAGGAAGAGCGAGTTGACCCAGTCCACCTCGCCGATGTGCAGCAGGTGCTCGATCAGCGCCCGCTCGGTGCGGAAGCGGTACCGGACCTTCTCGTCCGCGTACGGCCGCACCTCCTTGCCCGGGAAGTCCACCACGATGGATTCGACGCTCTCGCCGTCGTAGCCCACCAGGTCGAAGCGGACCGGGCCGCCGACGCCCTTGGCCAGGTAGATCGACTCGTCCAGCAGCGGTTCGATCCGGCGCTTCATCTCGCCGAGCACGTCGACCTCGGGGTGCCGCCAGGACGCCTTCTCCGCCTCGATGATCGGGCGCTTGCGCTCCCGCATCTCCTCCAGGTGGGCCCGCTTGTTCGCGAAGAACTCCTCGACCGGCACCGGGTGGGTGGTGGTCGCGCCCTCGGTGGTGACCTCGGCGACGCTGCCCGGCAGCAGCACGATGCCGTTGGTGCCGCCGACCTTGGCGTACTCCGACAGGAACACCGACTGGTCGGGGAAGATGTTCCCCTCGTCGCCGAAGATGTCGTTGAACTGGAACAGCTCGTCGTCGAGGAAGCAGGGCGGGCCGGCGATCGGGAAGACGTGGTCCGCCTTCAGGTCGTCGATGTAACGCCAGGTGCGGTCGAACTGCCGCTCGCGCTTCTGCTTGCCGAACGCGGTCTTCGCCGCCTGCGGCAGCTCGTAGACCATCGGGTACCAGATCGCGCCGGAGAACTGGAGCAGGTGGGCGTGCACGTGGCCCAGCTCGGCGAAGACCGTGAGGTCGGTCGGGCGGGCGTCGTTCTGGTTGAGCAGCCGGACCCCGTCGTACTCGACCCAGAGCGAGGAGTCGCCGATCGGGCCGTCGGTCGGGCTGGTCAGCGCCTGGATCATGATCTTCAGGCCGCCGGGCAGCTCCACGACCTGCTCGTTCGGGGCCTTGAGGAACTTGGTGAAGCCCAGCTCCCGCAGCTCGTCCTCCATCTCCGAGGTGGGGAACTCGGGGAGCAGGACGGTGGCGTCCTTGGAGACGTGGTCCCGCAGGTTCTTGGCATCGAAGTGGTCCCGGTGCAGGTGCGACACGTACAGGTAGTCGCACTGGCCGAGGGTCGCCCAGTCGAGCTGGGAGTTGTCCGGGAAGGGGAACCAGGAGGCGAAGTAGGCGGGATTGACCCACGGGTCGCACAGGATGCTGCCCGCGGCCGTGTCGATCCGCATGCTGGCATGGCCCGTACCGGTCACTCGCACCGCAGTCCCCCTCAAAAAGACAATCAGGCGTACGTCAAGACGCTACCGGAGGCAGTGTGGTCACCGTTCCGCGACGCCGGTAGTGGCCTTCCGCCCCGGCCGGGCGGGTCCAACGGCCCGGGGCGCCGGGCGGGCCCGCAGATCCGGGCCCGCGATCAGGGCGGACCCCGCACCGGGGCCGTCACGGGGCGTGCCAGACTAACCGGAGATCCGATCGCGAGGGAAGGACCGACAGTGGCAGGAAGCGAGCCGGTAACCGCGCCAGATCAGCACAAGCCCGGACACCGCAGGTCCGGACGGATCGGGGCGGTGCTGTCGGCGGCGGTGTTGGTGCTCATGGCGCTCTGCGGCAACCACGAGGGCAACGTGGAGAACATCTGGCTGTTCGGGCTCGCGGCGCTGCTGCTGGCCATCGTCATCGGCGACGCCGTGCTGCGCCGCAACGGCCTGCGGTCCTGACCGGCCCGCACCCGGCCGGTACGCACGAGGGCCCGCCCCCGATCGGGGACGGGCCCTTCGTCGTCGTCGGCGGGCTCAGTGGCCGAGCAGGATGTCCTGCACGTCCTTGAGCGCGGCGTCGACCTCGGCCTCGAAGTAGCCGCCGGGCACCAGCCCGAAGCGCAGCGTGTCCAGGTCCTTCGGGTTCACCGGCATCGGGTTGCGGCCCTGCATGCCGCCGAGCAGGGTCTCGAAGAACCGGTCGACCTGGTCGGGGTCGTACCCGCTGCCGAACCGGCGCACCTGGAAGCTGCGGCGGATCTGGTCCACCCGGTAGAGGTCGCTGCCGGGCGGGCCAGCCATCGGCGGGCCCACCATCGGCGGACCGGCCATCGGCGGGCCGGACATCCCGGGACCACCGCCGTAACCCTGGTCCGGGGCGCCGTAGCCCTGGTCCGGGCCGCCGCCGTAGCCCTGGTCCGGGCCGTAGCCCTGCTGCGGCAGCGGCGGCGGGCCGGCCGGGCCACGGCCGCGCGGGTCACGCAGGTCCCGCTCGGGCATCCGGATCTCGGCGGTCATGTCGGTGCGGCCGTGCCGGCCGGCCTCGAAGCCGTCGAAGCGCTGCTCGTCCTGGCCGTAACCGCTCGGGCCGGGGGGCAGGCCGCGGGCGGGCGGGCCGCCGTGCCCCATCGGGGCGCCCGGACCCATCGGGCCGGGGCCGCCCGGGCCGCGGGGTGCGTCGTAGCCGCCGCGCGGGCCGTCGTACCCGCCGGCGAAGGCGCCGGTCGGCTCGTCGTAGCGGTTGCCGTAGCGGTCGGCGGGCGGGCCGGCCTGCGCGGGCATCGGCCGCGGCGGCATCGGGGGCTGCGGCACCGGCGAGAGGCCACGGTCGTCGCGCATCGGCGGGCCCAGCCGGTCGGCCATCCGGGGATCGCCACCCCGCCCGCCGGGGGCGCCGGCGCGCTCCTCCAGCTCGGCGAGCTGCCGCTCCACCCGGTCGAGGTGCAGGTCGACCTGCCACTCGTCGTAGCCGTTGAAGCGGACCCGGAAGACGACGTCGTGGACCTCCTGGGAGGCCACGGGCGCGCCGACCGGCTGGCCGGCGAGTGTCGCCTCCACCCGGTCCAGGAAGGCGTCCACCTCGTCGACCTTGTATCCCCGGCGGAGCGCCTTACGCCGGAAACGCTGACCCTGACTCGCCACTATGTCTCCTGGTCTCGTACCGCTACGCCGTCACGCCGTTGCGGCGCGTGGGTCGCTGTCCCTGTCCTCGGCGGCGGCGAGCTGCCCACACGCCCCGTCGATCTCGCGACCCCGGGTGTCCCGCACCGTGGTGGACACCCCGGCGTCGCGCAACCGCCGGACGAACTCCCGCTCGACCGGCTTCGGGCTGGCGTCCCAGCGGCTGCCCGGAGTCGGGTTGAGCGGGATCAGGTTCACGTGGGCCAGCTTGCCGGCCAGCAGCCGCCCGAGCAGATCGGCTCTCCACGGCTGGTCGTTCACGTCCTTGATCATCGCGTATTCGATGGACACGCGACGCCCCGTCGTGTCCGCGTAGTCCCACGCCGCGTCCAGCACCTCGGACACCTTCCAGCGCTGGTTGACCGGCACGAGTTCGTCGCGCAGCCCATCATCGGGGGCGTGCAGCGACAACGCAAGGGTCACTGAGAGGTCTTCGCTGGCCAGTCGGCGGATGGCCGGGACCAGGCCGACCGTGGAAACGGTGATGTGGCGCTGGGACAGGCCGAGCCCCTCCGGGGCCGGGGCCACCAGCCGGCGGATCGCCGCCACCACCCGCGAGTAGTTGGCCAGCGGCTCGCCCATGCCCATGAACACCACGTGCGACAGGCGCGGCGGGGAGCCGGCCACCGCCCCCGAGGCGGCCACCCCGGCCAGGTAGACGGCCTGGTCGACGATCTCGGCGGTGGAGAGGTTGCGGGTCAGACCGGCCTGGCCGGTCGCGCAGAACGGGCAGGCCATGCCGCAGCCCGCCTGGCTGGAGATGCAGACCGTGACCCGGTCCGGGTAGCCCATCAGCACGCTCTCCACCAGCGAGCCGTCGTGCAGCCGCCAGAGCGCCTTGCGGGTGGCGCCGTCGTCGCAGGCCATCTCGCGTACCGGGGTGAGCAGGGTGGGCAGCAGCGTGCCCGCCAGCCGCTCGCGGGTGGCCGCCGGCAGGTCGGTCATCTGCGCCGGGTCGCGGACCAGCCGGCCGAAGTAGTGGTTCGAGACCTGCTTGGCGCGGAACGCCGGCTCCCCCAGCTCGGTGACGAGCGCCTGCCGGCCCGGCAGGTCCAGGTCGGCGAGGTGACGGGGTGGCATCGCGGGCCGGCGGCCGCGGGCGTCGGGGTCTACGGAGATCAGCGGGAGGCTCGTCATGGCGCGTCCAGTCTGACACGCCGAACGGGGGACGCACCTGTCCGCGGGTGCCGAATCGGCACCGGCCGGCCGGCCGGTGCGACGCCAGCCGCGTGATTCACGCCTCAGCCCGCCATCGGCACGAAGACGGCCAGCAGCAGGTACGCGGTCGGCACCGCGAACAGGATCGAGTCGAGCCGGTCCATCAGGCCGCCGTGCCCGGGGAGCAGGTTGCTCATGTCCTTGACCCCGAGATCGCGCTTGATCATGGACTCGGCGAGGTCGCCGAGGACCGCCGCGCCGGAGATCGCCATCCCGAACAGCGCGCCCCACCAGGGGGCCACGTCGAGGAGCAGCCAGAGCAGCAGGGCGCTGCCCGCGGCGGCCGCGGTCACCGAGCCGGCGAAGCCCTCCCAGGACTTCTTCGGGCTGATCGTCGGGGCCATCGGGTGCTTGCCGAAGGCCACGCCGGCCGCGTAGCCGCCGGTGTCGGAGAGCACCACGGCGACCAGGGTGACCAGCACCCGCAGGTGGCCGTCGTCGGGGGCGGCCGCCAGCATCGCCGCGAAGCCGCCGAGGAAGGGCACGTAGACCGCGATCAGGGTGGCCGCGGTGAGGTCGCGCTGGTAGTTGCCGGGGCCGTCGCCCAGCCGCCAGATCATCGTGCCCAGCACGGTGACCAGCAGGCCGAGGCAGAGCGCGTCCGGGCCGGCGAACCAGGCCAGCCCCACCGTGATGACGCCACCGGCGACCAGCGGCACCAGTGGCGGGTGGGCGCCGCTGCGGCGTACCGCGCGGGCCATCTCCCAGGAGCCGATCGCCACCGCGGCGGCGATCACGGCGAGGAACGCCGGCAGGTAGAAGAAGAGCGGCACCACGATCGCCGCGCCGAGGGCCAGTCCGACGCCGATGGCGGCCGGCAGGTTGCGGCCCGCTCGTGAGGTCCTGGGCTGGACGGTCGGGGGACGGTCCGCGCTGGCCCGTCGCCGACCCCTCGACCCGCGGGCCGCCGGCCGCTCCGGGTCCGGTCCGGGCTCGTCGCGCACCGGCGGGAGCTGGGTGGTCGGTTCGTCCCGCACCGGCGCGATCTGGGCGGTCGGGTACTCGTCGTCCGGCCGGCCGTGGCTCCGGTCACGCGGGCCCGCGTCGTACCGTTCCCGCGGGTCGGCGCCCCGGTCACGCGGGTCGTGGCCCCACGGGTCCCGGTCCGGGGTCCGGAAACCGCCCGGACCGGCGTCCCGGTGGCCCCGCCCGGCGTCCACGTGGCCCGGGCCGCGGGGGCCAGGCTCGTCGCGCCAGCCCCGCTCCGGGGCCGGCGGTCGGTCGTACGGCCGGCGGCCGCGCGGCGCGTCGTGGCCGTCAGCCGGCCGACCGTAGGGGTCGGCGGCGGGGCGGCCGGGCGGGCGCGCGTACGCCTCCGGCCCGGCAGCCGGTCGGCGCCAGGGCCCGGGCTCCAGGTCGGTCTCCGGCCAGGGCAGCGGGGCCGGGCGGTCCCAGCCGCGCGGCTCGGCGTTGCCGTAGGGGTCGGGGTGGGACATCACGCACCGGCAGGCGGTACGGGAGCCACCACATGACGCAAGACCAAGACAATCCCCTACAGCCGCGAGCAGTTTCGGTTGACCGGCCCGACGGCCGGCCGATCCCCGCCGTTCACCCGGTGGTGGGCGGGAATCGTGCCGAGCCTACTGCACCCGGGAAGCCCGCACGGCGGACGCCGCCCGGCACGACGACGGCACCGGGCCGCCACCCGTGACGGGCGGCGGCACACCGGTGCCGTGGCGGGTACGCGGGCGCTCAGACCTCGAGCAGCTCGTTCTCCTTGTGCTTGACCAGCTCGTCGACGGTGGCCACGAAGCGCTGGGTCAGGTCGTCCAGCTCCTTCTCCGCGCGCCGGCCCTCGTCCTCGCCGACCTCGCCGTCCTTGACGAGGCGGTCCAGCTCTTCCTTGCCCCTGCGGCGGATGTTGCGGACGGCGACCTTCGCCTCCTCGCCCTTGTGCCGGGCGACCTTGATCATCTCGCGGCGCCGCTCCTCGGTCATCTGCGGGAGCACGATGCGCAGCTGGTTGCCCTCGTTGTTCGGGTTGACCCCGAGGTCCGAGTCGCGGATCGCCTTCTCCATGGCGTTGATCTGCGAGTTGTCGTACGGCTTGATGATCACCATGCGCGGCTCGGGCACGGCGATGGACGCCATCTGCGGCAGCGGGGTCGGGCTGCCGTAGTAGTCGATCACGATCCGGGAGAACATCGCGGCGTTGGCGCGACCGGTGCGGATCCCGCCGAACTCCTCTTTGGCGTGCTCGATGGCACGCTCCATCTTCTCCTCTGCCTCGAGGAGGGTGTCGTCGATCACCGGTCTCCTCGCCTCCTTCTGTGCTCGTCGTGGGCTGTGCGGGTGCTGCGGTTGTCGGAGGACCGCTGCCGGCTCGGCGGAACCGGTCAGGCGGTGATCAGCGTGCCGATCTTCTCACCGCCGACGGCACGGACGATCGTGTCGTCGCCCTGGGCGCCGAAGACCAGCATCGGCAGGCCGTTCTCCATGCAGAGGCTGAACGCCGCGGCGTCGGCCACCCGCAGGTTGCGGCGCAGCACCTCGGAGAAGGTGATCGAGTCGAGCTTGCTCGCCGTCGGGTCGATCCGGGGGTCCGCGGTGTAGACGGCGTCCACGCCGTTCTTGCTCATCAGCACCACGTCGGCGCGGATCTCCAGCGCCCGCTGGGCGGCCACCGTGTCGGTGGAGAAGTACGGCATCCCGGCGCCCGCGCCGAAGATGACCACGCGGCCCTTCTCCAGGTGCCGGATCGCCCGCAGCGGGATGTACGGCTCGGCGACCTGGGCCATGGTGATCGCGCTCTGCACCCGGGTCTCGATGCCCTCCTTCTCCAGGAAGTCCTGGAGGGCCAGGCAGTTCATCACCGTGCCCAGCATGCCCATGTAGTCCGCGCGGGCCCGGTCCATGCCGCGCTTCTGCAGCTCGGCGCCGCGGAAGAAGTTGCCGCCGCCGACCACCACGGAGACCTGCACGCCGCGGCGCACCACGGTGGCGATCTGCCGGGCGATGGCCTGCACGACGTCGGGGTCGACGCCGATCGCGCCGCCGCCGAAGACCTCACCGGAGAGCTTCAGCACCACCCGGCGGGCCCGACCGGGCGGCGGAGCCGTGGGGTCATCCGCCGCCAGGCTCCGGTCACTCACAACCTGCGTCATCCGCCCCGCCCCTTCCATCGCGCACCTCGTGGGTGTCGCGTACCGCGTAACTGCCGCTGCCGACCCTATGTGACGAGGAGGCCGCGGTGCCTGTCACGTACACCGGCGGCCTCCTCGTCGAAGATTTCCCTGCGCCCGGGCGCGTCATGCGCCCGGTGCGGCGGCTCAGGCCTGGCCGACCTCGAACCGCACGAAACGGGTCACCTCGATGCCGGCGTCGGCCAGCAGCTGCTTCACCGTCTTCTTGTTGTCGGCGACCGACGCCTGCTCCAGCAGGACGAAGTCCTTGAAGAAGGCGTTGACCCGGCCCTCGACGATCTTCGGCAGCGCCGCCTCGGGCTTGTTCTCCTCGCGCGCGGTCTGCTCGGCGATGCGCCGCTCCGACTCGACGGTCTCGGCCGGGACCTCGTCGCGGGTCAGGTACTTCGGGCGCATGGCGGCGATCTGCATGGCCACGCCGCGGGCGTCCGCGTCGCCGGCCTCGTCGGTCTTGCCGGCGTACTGCACGAGCACGCCGACCGCCGGGGGCAGGTCCTGGCTCTTGCGGTGCAGGTAGACCGCGGTGTTGCCGTCGAGCTTGGCGAAGCGGTTGAGCACCAGCTTCTCGCCGATCTTGGCGGACTGCTCCTGGATCAGGTCGGCCACGCTCTTGCCGTCGATGGTGCTGGCGAGCAGCTCCTCGGCGTTGTTCGCGCCGCTGGCCACACCGTGCTCGACCAGCTGCTGGGCCAGCGCGATGAAGGCGTCGTTCTTGGCGACGAAGTCGGTCTCGCAGTTGAGCTCGAGCAGCGCCTGGCCGGCGTGGGCGATGAGGCCGTTGGCCGCCGTGCGACCGGCCCGCTTGCCGACGTCCTTGGCGCCCTTGACGCGCAGGATCTCGATGGCCTTGTCGAAGTCGCCCTCGGCCTCGGTCAGCGCCTTCTTGGAGTCCATCATGCCGGCGCCGGTGAGGTCCCGGAGCTTCTTGACGTCCGCGGCGGTGAAGTTGGACATGACTCTCTCTTCGGTGTTTGAGACTGCGTTGGATGGTCTGGCTGCCGGTTACCCGGATCCGGGCCGGTTCTGCCCGGCGTACCCGTCGCGCCCCACCGGCCGGGAAATCGGACGGTGGGGACGCGACGGCGAGATCACTCCGCGGCGGCGGTCGCCGGCTGCTCGGTCGCCGGCTGCTCGTCGGCCTTCTTCGGCTCCTCGAGCAGCTCGCGCTCCCACTCGGCCAGCGGCTCGTCGGCGCCGACCTGGCCCGGCTCGGGCTTCTCGTCGGTGCCACGGCCGCGGCCGGAGCGGGCGATCAGACCGTCGGCGACGGCGGCGGCGACGACCTTGGTCAGCAGCTCGGCCGAGCGGATCGCGTCGTCGTTGCCCGGGATCGGGAAGTCGACCTCGTCCGGGTCGCAGTTGGTGTCGAGCACGGCGATCACCGGGATGCCCAGCTTGCGGGCCTCGTCGACGGCGATGTGCTCCTTCTTGGTGTCGACCACCCAGACCGCGGCCGGGAGCTTCTGCATGTCACGCAGGCCGCCGAGGGTCTTGGTCAGCTTCTCCTTCTCGCGGGAGAGCTGGAGGGTCTCCTTCTTGGTGTAACCGGCGGCGGTGCCGCTCAGGTCACCCAGGGCCTCGAGCTCCTTCATCCGCTGGAGCCGCTTGTACACCGTCTGGAAGTTGGTCAGCATGCCGCCGAGCCAGCGGTGGTTGACGTACGGCTGGCCGACCCGGGTCGCCTGCTCGGCGATGGCCTCCTGGGCCTGCTTCTTGGTGCCGACGAAGAGGATGCTGCCGCCCCCGGCCACCGTGGTGCGCACGAACTCGTACGCCTTCTCGATGTAGTCGAGGGTCTGGCGCAGGTCGATGATGTAGATACCGTTGCGCTCGGTGAAGATGAAGCGCTTCATCTTCGGGTTCCAGCGCCGGGTCTGGTGCCCGAAGTGGACACCGCTTTCCAACAGCTGGCGCATGGTCACGACGGCCATGGTGGGTACTCCCTGTTCATCCCTGGTTGTGCCGTCCGGCCGGCGGCCGGACGCCTGGCGCCCGGTCGCCGGCCAGGGTGGGCCCGATCAGGATCGGGACCAGGGAGGCCGTCGCCCCACGAGAGGTCCGTGGAGAGGGCGCGCGAGGTCGACCGCGCGAGGCGGTCGCCAGTCGACCAGTGTACGCCCCTTCTCCGCCCCCCGGTCCCGGGGTTCGGGAACCCCCATCCCGCCCCTTTCCGGACGCCCGACGCCGGTACGGCGATACCTGACATCTCGGACCTGGCCGGGGCGGCTCGGGCATCGGCCGGCCGGCCGGGTCAGCGGGCGGCGAGGCGGGGCGGCGCCGGCACCGGCCGCCCGACCGGGTCAGCGGGCGGAGAGGGCGGGGGCGCCGGCACCGGCCAACCGGCCGGGTCAGCGGGCGGCGAGGGCGGCGGCGAGGAAGAGCACCAGTCCGACGGTCAGGTAGGCGGTCGGCGGGCGGAGCCAGCCGCGGCTGCCGTCGGCGAGGGCCAGCCCTCCGGTGCGCAGCCCGTACAGGCCGGTGCCGAAGATCGGCAGCCCGACCACCAGGAACGTGCCCACCACGACGTGCGACGTGGAGACCGGGTCACCGACCAGGCCGCGCAGCAGCACCCGCAGCGCGGGGATCTCCAGGACGAGCACCATCACCGCCAGCAGGACCGCGAGCGCGGGGCGGCGGGTCCGGTAGACGCCGTCGCCGGGCGGCGGGCCGTCGAGCCGGGGCGCGACCGACGGCATCGGGCCGGTCGGCATCTCCAGCGGGTGCGGGGTCGGCGCGGCCGCCAGCTCCGGCCCGGGGCCACCCGGCCGCTCTCCGACGACCAGCGGGGTCGCCGCACCGGGACCCGGCCGGTCCCCCACGATGATCGCGCCGGCGTGGGTGGGCTCGACCGGACGGCCCGGCTCGACGACCGGGTAGCCGCCCAACGGGCCGGGGCGGAGCGGGTCGGCGGAGCGGTCCGCGCCGAACGGGTCGCCGGCGCCGTGCGGCGCCGTGCCGAGCGGGACGCCGGTGTTGTGCGGCGCCGAACCGAGCGGGACGCCGGCGCTGTGCGGCGCCGAACCGAGCGGGACGCCGGCGCTGTGCGGCGCCGTGCCGAGCGGGTCGGCGGCCTCGCGGGCCGCGCGCCGGCCGCCGCGCTCCCCCGGCAGCTCACCGGAGGTCTCCACGGGGTCGGCCGCCCGGCGCGACCGCCAGCTGTCCGTGTCGTCGCTCAGCGGGTCGGCGCTCCCGAACCGGCCGGGGTCGCCGTACCGGTTCTCGCCGGTGCGCTGCTCCGGGGCGCGGAAGTCGTCGTCGCGGTAGCGCGGCTCGCCGGCGGCGCGCCAGTCCTGCTCGTACCCGCGGTCGCCCCACTGCGACCCCTGCTCATCCTCGGGAAAGCTCCGTCGTCCGTCCACGACCGGCACGGTATGCGACCGGCACCACGCGCGCCATCCGGGCCACCCGGCCTGTCGTCGCTGGTCACAACGGCATCGGCGGGTCATCGTGAGCACACGCTCGGTGATCGGCCAGCCAGGGCCTAGCACAGGGAGCGCATGATCGTCCGCCCATCCACAGGGCGTCCCGTCGTCCACAGGACGCCCGCTCGGCGCCCCACCGCCGCCTCGACCGCCGCACGCTCACCGGCATGACGAAGCGGAACCAGGCCGTCGGGGCGTACGGCGAGCGGTGCGCGGTCCGGCACCTCATCGAGGCGGGGCTGCGCCCGGTCGCCCGGAACTGGCGGTGCCCCGAGGGGGAGATCGACATCATCGCCTGGGAGGGGCCGGTGCTCGCCATCTGCGAGGTGAAGACCCGGCGTACGGAGGAGTTCGGCACTCCGGCGGAGGCGGTGGTGCGGGCCAAGGCGCGACGGCTGCGCGGGCTGGCCGCCCGCTGGCTCGCCGAGACGGGCACGACCGCCGAGGAGGTCCGCTTCGACGTTCTCGCGGTCCGGCTCCCGGTCACCGGGCCGGCCCGGGTCGAGCACCTGAGGGGCGCGTTCTGATCATGAGCTACGCCAAGGTGCTCTGCGTGGGCCTGGTCGGAATGGCCGGGCACGTGGTGGAGGTCGAGGCCGACCTGGCCCCCGGGCTACCCGGCATGGTGATCTCCGGCCTGCCCGACACCGCGCTGCACGAGGCCCGGGACCGGGTGCGCGCGGCCATCGTCAACTCGGGCCAGCGATGGCCGAACCGCCGGATCACCCTCAACCTGCTCCCGGCCACCCTGCCGAAGCACGGCTCCGCCTTCGACCTGGCGATCGCCGTGGCGGTGCTCGGCGGCTCGGGCGAGCTGCCGCTGGTGCCGCTGGAGGCCACGGTGGTCCTCGGCGAGCTGGGTCTCGACGGCACGGTCCGCCCGGTGCGCGGCGTGCTGCCGATGGTCGCCGCCGCGGCCCGGGCCGGGTTTCCCCACGTCGTGGTGCCCGCCGGCAACGCCGCCGAGGCGGCGGTGATCCCCGGCGTCCGGGTACGCGCCGCCGACACCCTGCACCGGCTGGTCGCCTTCGTCCGGGACGGCACGCCGCTGCTCGCCCCGCCGGCCGACGCGCCCACCGCCGAAGCCGGCGGACCGGATCTCGCCGACGTGGCCGGGCAGCGGCTCGGCCGCCGGGCGTTGGAGGTGGCGGCGGCCGGTGGTCACCACCTGGCGCTGCTCGGCCCGCCGGGCGCCGGCAAGACCATGCTCGCCGAGCGGCTGCCGTCGGTCCTGCCGGAGCTCGACGACGACGCCGCCCTGGAGGTCACGGCCCTGCACTCGATCGCCGGCCTGCTGCCGCCCGGTGGCCGGCTGCTCCGCCGCCCCCCGTTCCAGGCGCCCCACCACACGGCCACGGTGCCGGCGCTGGTGGGCGGCGGGTCCGGACTGGCCCGGCCCGGGGCGGTGTCGCTGGCCCACCGGGGCGTGCTCTTCCTCGACGAGGCGGCCGAGTTCAGCAAGGGGGCGCTGGAGGCGTTACGCCAGCCACTGGAGAACGGCCGGGTCCGGGTGGCCCGGACGCAGGGCTCCACCGAATACCCGGCCCGTACGCAACTGGTGCTGGCCGCGAACCCGTGCCCCTGCGCGAAGCCGTCCGGCGACGCCGACTGCGAGTGCACCCCGCTGGCCCGGCGGCGCTACCTGGGCCGGCTCTCCGGCCCGCTGCTCGACCGGGTCGACGTGCAGGTGCGGCTGCCCCCGGTACGCGCGGCGGAGCTGTTGCAGACCGGCACGCCCAACGAGTCGTCCGCGACGGTGGCGGCCCGGGTCGCCGAGGCGCGCCGGGCCGCCGCCGAGCGCTGGGGCTCGACCGGTCGCCGGTTGAACGCCGAGATCCCCGGCCCGTACCTGCGCCGGCCGCCGTGGTGCCTGCCGGGGCGGGACACCCGTGAACTGCGGAAACGGCTCGACACGGGCTCGCTGTCGGCGCGCGGCTTCGACCGGGTCATCCGGCTCGCCTGGACCATCGCCGACCTGGACGGGCGGGCTCGCCCCGACGGCGGGGACATCGCGGAGGCCATCCAGCTGAGGACGGGAGAGGGCGCATGACGGACAGGGCGGAGCGCCTGCTGGCACGGGTGGCGTTGACCTGGCTCGCCGAGCCGGGCACCTGGTCGGTCCACCGCCTGGTCGACCAGCTCGGCCCGGTCGCCGCGCTCGACCTGCTCCTGGCCGGCGAGGCGCCGGACCGGGCGCTGCGGTCGGCCGTGGCGGCCCGCTCCGCCGTGGGCGAGGCGCGAGCGGTGGCCGAGCAGGCGCTGGCCCGGACCGAGCGGCTCGGCGCGCGGGTGGTCACCCCCGACGACGAGGAGTGGCCGGCCCGGGTGGCGGACCTGCGCGGTCTGCTGCTGTCGGGCGCGGCTCGCCGGGTCGACCTGGAGACCGCGCCGCCGCTCTGCTTCTGGGTACGCGGGGCGTGGCCGCTGGGCGAGGCCCTCGCGCGGTCGGTCGCCGTGGTCGGCGCCCGGGCGGCCACCCCGTACGGCACGCACGTCGCCACCGAGCTGGGCTACGGGCTGGCCGACCGGGACTGGACGGTGGTCTCGGGCGGCGCGTTCGGCATCGACTCCGCCGCGCACCGGGGCGCGCTGACCGCCGGCGGGCTCACGGTCGCCGTGCTGGCCTGCGGGCTGGACCGCCCGTACCCGATGGGCAACGCCGCGCTGTTCGACCGGATCGCCGAGACGGGCCTGCTGGTGAGCGAGTGGATGCCCGGGGCGGAGCCGCTGCGGCCCCGGTTCCTCATCCGCAACCGGGTGATCGCGGCGGCGACCCTGGGCACGGTGCTGGTGGAGGCGGCGGCCCGCAGCGGCGCGACCCAGACCCTCAACCGGGCGATCGGCGTGGGCCGACCGGGGATGGTGGTGCCGGGGCCGGTCACCTCCGCCATGTCCGTGGGCGCGCACGAGGCGCTCCGGGAGCACGACAGGGCGCGGCTGGTGACCGGCACGGCCCATGTGCTGGAGGAGGTCGGGCGGATCGGCTACGACCTGGCGCCGCCAGCCCGCGCGCCGGAGTGCCCGCGGGACCGGCTCGACGACGAGGCGGCCCAGGTGCTGGAGGCGCTGCCCCGGCGGAAGGCGATCGGTCTGGAGGGCGTCGCGGCGCGCGCCGGGGTGGACCTCCGCACGGCGATGCGCAAACTCTCCATGTTGGAGGAACTGGCCATGGTGGTACGCCGCGACGACGGCTACGCCCTGGCGCCACCGACCGGGCGTGGCACCGGTGTTGGCCGGGCACCGACCACCGCCGGTCCGGGCCGGTCGGCGGCTCCGCCGAGCTGACCCGCCGGGCCCGGGCCAGTGCGCTCAGACGGCTCCGCCGAGGAGCTGACGTGGTGGGCCCGGGGCCGGTGCGCTCAGTCGCCCTCGAACCGGATCTCGGCGTCCCGGCTGTTCAGGCAACGCCGGGCGAGGAGGGCCAACCGGCGGACCTGGTCGACCTCCGCGGGCTCCCGTGCCACCTCGGCCAGGCAGGGCAGCTCGGCCAGCAGTTGCGGGACCGCCTGGGCGTCCACCACGAGCTCACCGAGCGGGTCGACCCGGTCCAGCAGCGGCGTACGACCTCCGCCCCGCACCCGCTTCAGCAGGTCCAGCAGGACGTCGTGCGGGTCCGCCACCACCTCGGTCGAGACGTACGACGGCCGGCGCCGGGCGGGCCCGGCCCGCACCTGCCGGTAGAGGACGGCATCCACCCCCACGCTCGGTACCTCCTCCCACCGGCGCCGCCACCCCGGGGACGCCCGTTCCGATCGGTCTCGCGAATCACCCTTCCGCGCCGCCACCACGCCCGGTACGCCCCAGCGCCCGGCCGCCCCGCCTTCTGCGGGGTGTCGGCACCTGCCGGCAACGCCGACGGGTCGCCCTGCGGGGACCCGGGACGTTGCCACCGTCCTCTTCGTAGCAACAGTTTCCCCTGTCCAGGGCCGCGTCAGCCACCCCGAACGGCGTGCCGCGCCGACCGACCGTCAGTTCCGGTGGCGTCGCGGCCATCCGAATAGCCTGCCGCGCCGACCGTCGATCCGGTGGCATCGCGGCCACCCGAACGGGCTGCCGCGCCGACCGTCCGGGCTGCCGCGCCGACCGTCGGTCCGGTGGCATCACGGCCACCGCGAACGGCCTGCCGCGCCGACCGTCGATCGGGTGGCGTCGCGCTTGGCCGTCTGGCCGACGCCGGAAGCGCCACCCGGTCGGCCATCGGCACGAGCGGTGGCGTGGCGAGCGCTCGATCAGCCCCCATCAGGGACGACGCCCGCCCCCACGGCGACGGCGGGCGCCGGCCCGGAGCGGCGGCCGACCGCCACCTGCCCAGGCCCTTAGGCTGGACCGGTGTCTCCCGCCCGCCCCCACCCCGGAGCGCGCCCCAAGCACCGTCGGCACCGACGCGGCAGCCGGAGCTCCCGATGACTGACCAGCGGCGCGGCACGCGCACGGCCCACGAGGCGCTGCCGGCGCCGATGCGGGAGGCCGTGGACGACTTCGCCGACCACCTGGCCCGGGTGCGCAACCGGTCGGCGCACACCGTGCGGGCGTACGTGACGGACCTCGTCTCGCTGCTCGACCACGCGGTGCGGATGGGCTGCGCCGACCTGTCGGAGCTGGACCTGTCCGTGCTGCGGAGTTGGCTGGCGAAGCAGCGGACCATGGGGGCGGCCCGAACGTCCCTCGCCCGGCGGGCGGCCGCCGCCCGCACGTTCAGCGCCTGGGCACACCGGGCCGGCCTGCTCGCCGGCGACGTGGCGGCTCCGCTGGCCAGTCCCAAGGCGCACCGGGAGCTGCCCACCGTCCTGCGCGCCGACCAGGCCGCCGCGTTGATGGACGCCCCGGACCGGAGCCGAACCCGGACGACGACGCACGCCCACGACACCGCACCGGCCGGGGGCGGGGACGCCGGCCCCACCAGGGGCAGGCCTGCGCCCACCCGCGGGGCGCACGCCGCGCCGGCTCGGGACGGGCGCGACACCGAGAGCCGGGGTGACGACGCCGCATCGGCCGACGGGAGGAACGCCGACACAGCGGGCCGCGGAGACGCACCGGCCGGGGGTGGGAACGACGAGCCCGAGGCCGTGCTGCTGCGGGACCGGCTGCTGCTCGAACTGCTCTACGCCACCGGCGTGCGGATCAGCGAGGCCTGCGGCCTGGACGTCACCGACGTCGACCAGGCCCGCCGGGTGGTACGCGTGCTCGGCAAGGGCGGGCGGGAGCGGGCCGTGCCCTACGGGGTGCCCGCGCAGCGCGCGCTGGACGCGTGGCTCGCCCACGGGCGGCCGGCGCTGGCGGCGCCCCGATCGGGTGGCGCGCTGCTGCTCGGGGCCCGGGGCGGCCGGCTCAACCCCACCACCGCCCGCCGGGTCGTGGCCGGCTACGCCGAGGCCGCGGGCCTGCCCCGGGTGACCCCGCACGGGCTGCGACACTCGGCGGCCACCCATCTGCTGGAGGGCGGCGCCGACCTGCGCGCCGTACAGGAACTGCTCGGGCACTCGTCGCTGGCCAGCACCCAGATCTACACCCACGTGTCGGTCGAGCGGCTGCGGGCGGCGTACCGGCAGGCGCACCCCCGAGCCTGACGGGACGGCCCAACAGCCGGGGTTGATGATCCACCGCGGGCTAGGATCAGCCGATGACGGTCCCGCAGCCGCCCGAGCCGATCCCCGGGGCTCGGCTGCTCTTCTCCCTCGACCCGTCGGTCAGCCACCTCAACCACGGATCGTTCGGCGCGGTCCCGATCGGCGTGCAGCGCGCCCAGCAGCGCCTGCGTGACGAGATGGAGGCCAACCCGCTCCGCTTCTTCACCCAGGGTCTGGTCGACCGGATCGCCCACACCCGGCGGCACCTGGCCACCTTCCTCGGCGCGGATCCGGACGGCACGGCCCTGGTGGGCAACGCCACGACCGGCGCCGCCATCGTGCTCCAGTCGCTGGCGCTGGGTCCCGGCGACGAGGTGGTGACCACCGACCACGGGTACGGGGCGGTCGGCCTCTCGGTGGACCGGGAGTGCGCCCGGACCGGTGCGGTCTCCCGGATGCTGCCGGTGCCGCTGACCGCCACCGACGAGGAGGTGGTGGAGATCGTCCGGGCCGGGCTGCGTCCCGGGCGGACCAGGCTGCTGATCGTCGACCAGATCACCTCGCCGACGGCCCGGCTCTTCCCGACGTCGGCGATCGTCGGGGTGGCCCGGGAGCACGGGATCCCCGTGCTGGTCGACGCCGCGCACGCCCCGGGCATGCTGCCGACCACCGTGGCCTCGGTCGGCGCCGACTTCTGGGTCGGCAACCTGCACAAGTGGGCGTACGCGCCGCGCGGCACCGCCGCGCTGGTGGTGGCCGAGCAGTGGCGGGAGCGGATCCAGCCGCTGGTCGTCTCCTGGGAGCAGGGCAGCGGCTATCCCACCCGGGTGGAGTGGCAGGCCACCCTCGACTACACCGGCTGGCTGGCCGCCCCGGTGGGCCTGTTCACCCTGCGCAGCCTCGGTGTGGACCGGGTGCGGGCGCACAACGCGGCGCTGGCCGCGTACGGGCAACGGGTGGTCGGGGACGGGCTCGGGGTGGCGCCGGCCGACCTGCCGCAGCCCGGCGGGCCGACGGTCGCCATGCGGCTGATCCCGCTGCCGCCCGGCGTCGCCACCACGATGGACGCGGCCCGGGAGCTGCGGGCCCGGATCGCCGACCGGCTCTCGGTCGAGGTGTCGACCGCCGCCTGGAACGGTCGCGGCTACCTGCGCCTGTGCGGCCAGGTCTACAACACCCCGGACGAGTACGACCGGCTGGCCGTCCGGCTGCCCACGCTGCTCGCCCAGGGCTGAGCGGCGGATCCGGCGGGCGGCGGATCGAGCGGGAGCAGCCGGACCGGGCCGAGCCCGAGCAGGGCGAGCGGGTCCAGGTACTCCTCGCCCCGGCGCAGCCCCCAGTGCAGGCACGCCGCCGCCACGCAGCCGGGGTGCCCGACGATCAGCAGGCCGATCGGTGTGCCGGCGGCGACCCGGGCACCGGCCGCCGGCCCGGGACGCACCGGCTCGTAGGTGGTGCGCAGCCCGTCGGCGTGCCCGACGGTGACCACGGGCCGCCCGGCCACCGTGCCGGCGAAGAGGACCACCCCGGCTCCCGCCGACCGGACCTCGACGCCCGGGGTGGCGGCCAGGTCCACGCCCCGGTGCCCGGGCAGCCAGGGCTGCGGCGGCGGGTCGAACCGGCGCACGACGCGGGGCGTGCCGGCCAGCGGCCAGCGGAATCCCGCCGCCGACGCCCCGGGTCGCCCCGGCGAGGGCACCACCCCGACCGGGCCCGTGGACGACGGCATCCCGGCGCGCGTCGGAACGGACGCGACCGCAGCCGGCCCGGGCAGCGCCGCAGCCGGTCCGGGCAGCGCCGGAGCCGCGGACGGCGACCCGCTCGACCGCCGGCGGACGAGCACCCCGGGCACGGCGGTGTCGGTCGCCGACACCGCAGGCAGCCGACCGACGGACAACCCGGCGGCCGTCGCCGGGCGGGCGACCGGCGGTGCCGGGGCGACCAGCAGCACCACCACGAGGGCCGCGCCGGCCCGGCTCCACGGGATCCACACGCCAGGCACTCTGCCGTCCCGCGCCACCTCGCGCGGCTACGGGAACGTCGCCACTGTGGACAGCCGTCGGCCTGTGGACGCACCCCAAGCGCGGGACGGATCTGCTACCGGCGCCGCGCCTATGCTGGCCGCGTGACGAAGGACTGGTACGCCTGGCACACCGACTACGACCAGCCGGACTCCGCCCTGTCCCGGCGGCTCGCCGAGGTGCGGGACCGCATCGCGGAGGCGCTGGACAGCGCCCCGCCCGGGCCGCTGCGGGCGATCAGCCTCTGCGCCGGCCAGGGGCGGGACCTGATCCCCGTGCTCGCGACCCATCCGCGCGGCCGCGACGTGACGGCCCGCCTGGTGGAGCTGGACCCGCGCAACGCCGAGGTGGCCCGGCGCGCCACCGCCGAGGCGGGGCTGACCGACGTGCAGGTGGTGGTGGGGGACGCGGCGCTGACCGACCGGTACGCCGATCTCGTGCCGGCGGACCTCGTCCTGGCCTGCGGCATCTTCGGCAACATCACCGACGCCGACATCCGGGCGACCGTGCGGCACTGCGCCTCGCTCTGCGCCACCGGCGGCACGGTCTTCTGGACCCGGCACCGGGGCGAGCCGGACCTGGTGCCCGCGATCTGCGACTGGTTCGCCGAGGAGGGCTTCGCGCCGGTCGCGGTGAGCAGGCCGGCCGACAGAGTGGGCGTCGGCGTGCACCGCTTCACCGGCTCGCCCCGCCCGCTGGAGCCGGGCGCCGCGATGTTCGAGTTCATCGGCTACGACCGCCTGACCCACCCCTGAGCCGACCGAGGAGCAGCGACATGACCACTGTGGACGACGTCAGCGGGCCCTCCCGGGTCGCGGAGCCGGACGAGGCGATCAGCGCCGAGGAACTCCAGCTGGCCGCGCGCAACCACGGCATCCCGCTGGAGGCGCTGCGGTACGACGTGACCCCGGCGGGGCTGCACTACCTGCTCATCCACTACGACATCCCGGACGTCGACCCGGCGACCCACGCGCTGACCGTGGGCGGCGCGGTCGACCGTCCGCTCCGCCTCGACCTGGCGGCACTGCGGGAGCGGCCCCGGGTCACCCACCGGGTCACCCTGGAGTGCGCGGGGAACGGCCGGGCGCTGCTGCACCCCCGCCCGGTCAGCCAGCCGTGGCTGGTGGAGGCGGTGGGCAACGCCGAGTGGACCGGCACCCCGCTGGCACCGCTGCTGCGCGAGGCCGGGCTGGCCGCCGACGCGGTGGACGTGGTCTTCACCGGCGCCGACCACGGGGTCGAGCGCGGCGTCGAGCAGGACTACCAGCGGGCGCTACCGGTGGCGGACGCGCTGCGCGAGGAGGTGCTGCTGGCGTACGAGATGAACGGCGCTCCCCTGCTGCCGCAGCACGGCGCGCCGCTGCGGTTGATCGTGCCCGGCTGGTACGGCATGGCGCACGTCAAGTGGCTGCGCGACATCCGGGTGCTGACCGAGCCGTTCGACGGCTACCAGAACGCGGTGGCCTACCGACTTCGGCAGGACGCCGACGACCCGGGCGTGCCGGTGACCCGGATCGAGCCCCGCGCCCTGGTCCGCCCGCCGGGCTTCCCGGACTTCATGTCGCGGACCCGGGTGCTGCGGCCGGGGCCGTGCACCGTGGACGGTCGGGCCTGGTCGGGGCACGCGCCGGTGACGGCCGTCGAGGTGACCTTCGACGGCGGTACGACGTGGGTGCCGGCGACCCTGGACGAGCCCACCGGGGGCGCGTGGGCGTGGCGGCGGTGGCAGGTGTCGTGGCGGGCCACCCCGGGGCGGCACGTGCTGGGCGCCCGGGCGGTCGACGCCTCCGGGCGGACCCAGCCGGTCGAGCAGCCGTGGAACCGGGGCGGGTTCGCGAACAACCTGGTGCAGCGGGTCGAGGTGGTCGTGCTGGCGGAGTGATTCGCCTCGGGCGGCGGGCCGGTCGGCCCGCCGGCCCGGATCAGCCGCCGAATCCGGAGTCTGCGGGAAGCGAGATGTCGGGCTTTTCGAGCTCTTCCACATTGACGTCCTTGAACGTCATTACCCGGACATTCTTGACGAACCGGGCGGGGCGGTACATGTCCCACACCCAGGCGTCGTGCATCTCGACCTCGAAGTAGACCTCGCCGTCCGAGTTACGCACGTGCAGGTCGACCTGGTTCGCCAGGTAGAAGCGGCGCTCGGTCTCCACCACGTAGGAGAACTGGCGGACAATGTCGCGGTACTCCCGGTAGAGCTGCAGCTCCATCTCGGTCTCGTACTTCTCGAGATCTTCCGCGCTCATCGCACTCCGCCTTCCATGACCACATCTTCCCCCACCGGCGCCGGAGGTCGCGGCTGCTCGCCCAACGCCACGCCGACGGTACCCCCTGGCGCGCCGGAGCGCTCCATCGGCTCGTCCGGGCCCTCGGCGAACGCCTCCTCCGGGGCGCCGAAGAGCGCCTCGTCGGGGCTGCCGGCGGCCGGCCGGCGGGAGCGGGGCGGCCGCCCGTCCCGTCCGGAGACGGTGGCCACGTTCACGTACGAGAAGCGGTGCTCCCGGCAGGGCCCCAGCTCGCGCAGCGCGGCGCTGTGCTCCGGGGTGATGTAACCCTTGTGCTCGGCGAAGCCGTAGCCCGGGTACCGCTCGTCCAACTCCACCATGATCCGGTCCCGGGTGACCTTGGCCAGCACGCTGGCCGCCGCCACACAGGCGGCCACCCGGTCACCCTTCCAGACCGCCAGCCCGGGCACATCCAGCCCGTCAACGCCGAAGCCGTCGGTCAGCACGTATTCCGGGCGGGTGCTCAACGAGGCGAGCGCCCGACGCATGGCCGCCAGGTTGCACACGTGCAGCCCCCGCGCGTCGACCTCGTCGGCGGGGATGACCACCACGGCGTACGCCAGGGCCCGCGCCACCACCTCGTCGTAGACCCGCTCCCGGGCCGCCGGGGTGAGCAGCTTGGAGTCGGCCAGCTCGTCGATCTCGCCGCGCCGCCCCTCGGGCAGCACCGCGGCGGCGGCCACCAGCGGCCCCGCGCAGGCGCCCCGGCCGGCCTCGTCGGCGCCGGCCACGTGCCGGAAGCCGCGCCGTTGCAGGGCCCGCTCCAGCGCGTAGAGGCCACCGTCGCGGCGCACCACGGTGCGCGGCGGGGTCAGCACGGGCCACCTCCGGCGAGCGCCCGGGCGAGGCGGTCCGCCAGGTCCGGCGGGTAGTAGCGCTCGGCCGTCCCGGCCAGCTCGTCGACCGACCACCAGCGGTGGCCGTGCACGCTGGCCTGCTCGATCGCGTCGAAGCCCGCCGTGTCGACCTCCCACCTCGGCACCCGCACCAGGAAGAACTCCTGCTCCTGCCGGTACCAGACGCCGTCGAACGGGAACTCGACCGTCTCGGCCCAGACCGGCGGGCCCAGCTCGGCCGGGGCGAGCCGCAGCCCGGTCTCCTCGGCCAGCTCGCGGGCCGCGCCCGCGGCCGGGGTCTCCCCCGGGTCGAGGCCGCCGCCGGGCGTGAACCAGTAGCGGTGGCCCGGCCGGGCCGGATCACTGCCCTCGAACAGCAGCACCCGGTCGGACGCGTCGACGAGCAGCACCCGGGCCGCGCGACGAGGGGTGTAGACGGTCACCGCCCAAGCCTGCCAGACGCCACCGACGAACGCCCACGCCCTCCGGGTCAGGGATTGGGGATGCCGTCGAACTGCTCCGGCACGCTGAGCCAGGCCGCCCGGCCGACCGGCCAGAAGATCGTGAAGGCACGCCCGACCACCTGGTCCTCGGGGATGGTGGCCTCGGTGATGTCCTCGCCGGACTGCTGCCAGTGCTCCAGCGAGTCGCCGGAGGCCTCCCGGTGGTCGCCCATCACCCAGAGCCGGCCCTTCGGCACCGTGATGTCGAAGTCCTGGTCGGCGGGCTTGTTGCCGGGGAAGATGAACGGTTCGTCGATCGCCTTGCCGTTGATGATCAGCCGTTCCTGCGGGCCGGTGCGGTCGCAGCAGACCACATGGTCGCCGCCGACCCCGATCACCCGCTTGATGAAGTCCTCGCCCTCCGGGTTGCCGCTCCACTCGGTGGGCGCCTTGAAGACGATCACCTCGCCGCGGTGCGGCGAGCGGAAGTCGTACACCAGCTTGTTGACCAGCACCCGATCGTCGATCTTGAGGGTGTTCTCCATGGACGGGGAGGGGATGAAGAAGGTCTGCAGCACGAAGGCACGAACCAGCACTGCGACCAGGATCGCCACGCCCAGGAGGATGGGCAGCTCTTTCCAGAAGGAGCTGCGCGGCTTCTCGGTCTGCTCGTCAATCACGGGTGGAGCCTACGTTGCCGGCCGTGGCGCAGTCGCCCCGAACGCGCGAGAACGGAGAGCGCGGCCGTGACCGGGAGGATGAGGACGACGCCGCCCACCGGGTCGGGATCCACCGGGGCGGGCCGGGCCGGCGCGGCGTTGGGTTGTGGCAGGTCGGCGAAGGTCTCCGGGACCGGCAGGGTGGTCCACCGCTGGGACGGCCAGACGATCATGAAGGCCCGGCCGACGACGTTGTCGATCGGCACCGGACCCTGGCACCGGGCGTCCTGCGAGACCAGCCGGTGGTCGCCCATCACGAAGATCTGCCCCGGCGGCACGACGATCTCGGTGAACTGCCGGGAGCGGCACTCCTTCGGGTTCGGCGGCAGCTCGACCGGCGAGTCCTCGGAGACGTATCCCCGCTCGTCCAGCGGCACGCCGTTGACCACGACGCGGCCCTTGTCGCAGCACCAGACCCGGTCGCCGGGCACACCGATGACCCGCTTGATGAAGTCCTTCTCGCCGGGGCGGCTGATGCCGACCAGGTCGCCGAGGGTGCGGCCGACCTTGCCGGCGAAGTTGGTCGGCGGCGCCGGGGCCTCCTGGGCGACCCACCGGTCCGTGCCCCGGAAGACCACCACCTCGCCGCGGACCGGGTCGCGGACGTCGTAGACGACCTTGTTGACCAGCACCCGGTCACCGATGAGCAGGGTGTTCTCCATCGACCCGGACGGGATGAAGAACGCCTGGAGCAGGAAGGTGCGGATCAGCACCGCGAGGCAGAAGGCCACGACGAGGAGCAGGGGCAGTTCCTGCCAGAGCGGCATCTGCCGGCGGGTGCGCCGGGCTCGCCGGCGCCACGGGTCGACGGTGCCGTCCTCGTCAAGCATCTGCACCATGCCACTCTCCGGTCCGCGGAAACGACACTACCGCCCGGGAGTCCCCTCGGAGACCCCACGGGCGGCAGTGGACCGCTTCGCGCCGTCCGGCTGCGCCCGTACCGACCAGGGTAATGGGATCCTGTCGATACGACATCCGCGCAGCTCGGGCGGCGTGGCGAACGGAAATTCAGCTCGTCGGCTGCTTCTCGCGCAGCTCCTTGATCTTGGCCTTCTTGCCCCGCAGCTCGCGCAGGTAGTAGAGCTTGGCGCGCCGCACGTCACCGCGGGTCACGACCTCGATCCGGTCGAGCGCCGGGCTGTTCAGCGGGTAGGTCCGCTCCACGCCCACACCGAAGCTGACCTTGCGGACCGAGAAGGTCTCGCGCAGACCGTCACCCTGGCGGCGGATGACGACGCCCTGGAAGATCTGGACCCGGGACCGGTTGCCCTCGACAACCCGCGCGTGCACCTTGACGGTGTCACCGGCGCGGAAGTCGGGCAGGTCAACGCGCTTCGACTGGGCGTCAAGGGCGTCCAGGATGTTCATCGCTGCGTCCTCGTGAGGCTCACGGCGCACCGTCAGTCGATGCGCGGATGGGTGATTCTGACCCCCGGGTGGTGGCCGGCGACGCCGACCCCGGTCGAGGGTCCTCGCATCCGCCCACGGCGTGGACGGAAGCGGCAACCCCTCTACTTTGCCACATCCCCCGGCCGCGGCTGAAATCCACCCCGGTCCAGCGCCGCCCGGTCCCGCTTGTCCAGGCTCTCCGGGGGCAGCGCGGCGATCATGTCGGGGCGCCGGGCCGCCGTCCGCAGCAGCGCCTCGTCGCGCCGCCAGCGGGCGATCCGCCCGTGGTCGCCGGAGCGGAGCACCTCGGGCACCTCGTGCCCGCGCCAGTTCGCCGGCTTCGTGTACATCGGGGCTTCCAGCAGCCCGTGGGCGTGCGACTCCTCGTCCAGCGAACCGGCGTTGCCGAGCACCCCGGGCAGCAGCCGGGTGACCGCCTCCAGGATGACCAGCACGGCCACCTCGCCACCGAAGAGCACGTAGTCGCCGAGGGAGACCTCGGTCACCCGCATCCGGCCCGCCGCGTGGTCGAGCACCCGCTGGTCGATGCCCTCGTAGCGGCCGCAGGCGAAGAGCAGGTGCGACTCGGCGGCCAACTCGTGCGCCATGGCCTGGGTGAACGGGACGCCGGCCGGCGAGGGGACGAGCAGCCGGGGCAGGGTGTGCCCGTCCGGGCTCAGCTCGTGGGGGGCCAGGGCGTCGAGCGCCTCGCCCCACGGCTCCGGCCGCATCACCATGCCGGGACCGCCGCCGTAGGGGGTGTCGTCGACCGTGCGGTGCACGTCGTGGGTCCAGGTCCGCAGATCGTGTACGGCCAGCCGCAGCGTGCCGCTCGCCCGGGCCTTGCCGATCAGCGACAGGTCCAGCGGGGCGAAGTACTCGGGGAAGATCGACACGATGTCGACGCGCATCAGGGGGTGGCTCCAGTCAGAGGTCGAGCAGCCCGGCGGGCAGCTCCACCACCACGCGGCCGCCCGGCAGGTCGACCTCGGGCACGATCGCCTTGACGAACGGGATGAGCGCGCTCCGCCCGTCGGGGCGGCGCAGCACCAGCAGGTCGGAGGCGGGGGCGTGGTCGATCCGGGCCACCTCGCCCAGCCGCTCGCCGGCCGGGGTCACCACGGCCAGGCCGACCAGCTGGTGGTCGAGGAACTCCTCCGGGTCCTCGGGCGCGGCGACGTCGGCGCTGTCCACGCCGAGCAGGGTGCCGCGCAGCGCCTCGGCGACGTCGCGGTCCAGCACGCCCTCGAAGGCGACCAGCAGCCGCCCCTGGTGCCAGCGGGCGGACTCGATGGTCAGCTTGTCCGGCACCCGGTAGGCGCCGGGCTCCGGGGGCGCGACCGCCCCCGGCTCGGTGCGCAGCACACCCTTGATGCGCTCAGCCCGGGGCATCGCCCCCGGCTCGGTGCGCAGCACACCCTTGATGCGCTCAGCCCGGGGCATCGCCCCCGGCTCGGTGCGCAGCACCGTGCCGGGGGCGAATCGTGCTTCGGGCTCATCGGTCCGCACCTCCACGGTGACCTCACCGCGGATGCCGTGCGGCTTGCCGATCCGGCCGACGATGAGAAGCATCAGTACGAGTCGACGATGTCGACGCGCACCCCGCGCCCACCGATGGAGCCGATCACCTGGCGCAGTGCCTTGGCGGTCCGGCCGGACCGCCCGATCACCGTGCCGAGGTCCTCCGGGTGCACGCGGACCTCGAGCCGCTTGCCCCGACGGGAGTCGACCATGCGCACCCGGACGTCGTCCGGGTGGTCGACGATCCCCTTGACCAGGTGCTCCAGGGCGGGACGCAGCGCCATGTCAGGCCTGCTCGCCGGACTCGACACCGGTCTGCTCCTCGGCCTTCGGCGCCTCGGCCTCGGCGGCCGGAGCCGCAGCCTTGGCGGCCTTCTTGGCCGGCGCCGGGGTCTCGGCAACGCCGGCGGCGGCCTTCGCCTCGGCCTCGTACGCCGCCTTGCGGTCGGCCCGCTCCGGGGCGACCTTCAGCGGCGGCGGGGCCGGCAGGCCCTTGAACTTCTGCCAGTCACCGGTCAGCTCCAGCAGGCGCTGCACGGCCTCGCTCGGCTGCGCGCCGACCGACAGCCAGTACTGGACCCGCTCCGACTTGACCTCGATCACCGAAGGGTCCTCCTTCGGCTGGTACACACCGACGAACTCGATCGCGCGACCGTCACGCTTGGTGCGCGAGTCGGCGACGACGATGCGGTACTGCGGGTTGCGGATCTTGCCCATCCGCAGGAGCCGGATCTTTACGGCCACAGTTGTTTCGCTCCTGTTGCGATCTCACCGGCCCGGTACGGGCGGTGTGGCGGGTGAGCGCCGACCGGCACAGTGGGGTTTGGGCCGGAGACTGCTCGGTGAACTGGCGACGCGCCCGGGTTAGAGGGCGCCGGACGCGCGCCGGATACCAGCGACCCATTCTGCCATGTCCGGCCCCGATCTCTCACACCGGACCCGGACAGCTCACCCGGGTCGCCCGTGACGGTGACGAACGACACGCGCTCAGCGCACCGGCGGGCGGTCCCAGCCGGGCGGCAGTTCGTCCGGTACGTCCCAGTCGGCGGGCGGGGTGAAGTCGCACCAGGTGCCGTCGAAGGGGAACTCGCCGGCCTCGGCGATCCGGATCACCCGCTCGCCCTCGGCCCGGACCGCCTTCTCGTCGGTGACCCAGTAGTGCCCGGGGAAGGCGAGGCGCTCGACGAACTCGTCCTCGTCCTTCCACTCCCAGCTCAGGTCGGGGTGGACCACCACGTCGAGGTCCTGGTCGACCATGTCGACCCCGGCCACCGTGCCGTCGTCCCAGCGGACGCCGGGCTCCTCCAGGTTGACGTACCAGTTCTGGAAGCGACCCTGCGCGTCCCGGAACCACCAGACCGAGTGGGCGGCGCCGGCGGGCAGGAACTTCAGCACCGGCGGGCCGCTCCAGCGCCCCCGGGCCAGGCGGTAGGTGGAGGTGATCCACTCGGCGAAGGGCACCGCCCGCATGCCCAGCCCCGCCTCGGTCACCTCGTGCGCCACCGGCGTGTTCCGGGCCACCCAGAGCAGCAGGCCCCGGTCGTCGTCGTGCACCACGCGGGCCGCCCGGACCCAGCCGATCCGGCCGTGCCGCACGTTCCGGTGCATGATCAGCCGACCCGGCACGAACCGGTCGACCGGGCCGCCCGGCCGCACCTCAGTAGGCGCGGGCGAGGACGGCGACCAGGTCGGGCTCGTCCTCGGAGTCCGGCACCGAGCCGTCGGCCCGCAGCAGGCACCGGACGGTGACGCCCTGGCCGTTCGCCTCGGCCTCGCCCTGGACGCCGACCGCCGACCACGGCACCTTGGCCCAGCCGGTGGCGGCCGCCTCGATCGCCTCGGCCAGCGTGCCGACCTCGACGGTGCGGGACTGCCGGAACGCCAGCGCCTGGTCGTGCAGCGCCTGCTGGTCCGCCTCCAGCGCGGCGAGCACGGCGCCCACCACGTCGGCGACCGCGACCGGCGCCTTCGAGCCGTCCGTACGCCGGACCACGACCGCGTTGCCGGCGGCCAGGTCGCGGGGGCCGACCTCGACGCGCACCGGGTAGCCGCGTAGCTCGGCATCGACGGCGCGGCGGCCGAACGCGGTGTCGGTCCGGTCGTCCAGCGCGACCCGGATCCCGGCGTCGCGCAGCGCGTCGCGCAGCTTGGCCGCCGCCTCGCCCACGCCCTCGCCGTCCTTGACGATCATCACGTACGCCTGGATCGGCGCCAGCTTCGGCGGCACCCGCAGCCCGTTGTCGTCGCCGTGGCACATGATCAGGCCACCGAGCATCCGGGTCGAGGTGCCCCAGGAGGTGGTCCACGCGTGCTCCCGGCCGCCCTCGGCCGAGGAGTAGCTGATGTCGAAGGCCTTGGCGAAGTTCTGGCCCAGCTCGTGGCTGGTGCCCAGCTGGAGCGCCTTGCCGTCGCCCATCATGCCTTCGCAGGTGTAGGTGGCGGTCGCTCCGGCGAACCGCTCGCGGGCCGTCTTCAGGCCGACCACCACCGGGATGCCCAGCACGTTGACCATGAGGTCCTCGTACGCCTCGTGCAGGATCCGGCGGGCGTAGGCGCGGGCGTCCTCGCGGGTCGCGTGCGCGGTGTGCCCCTCCTGCCAGAGGAACTCGCTGGTGCGCAGGAAGATCCGGGGGCGCAGCTCCCAGCGGACCACGTTCGCCCACTGGTTGAGCAGCAGCGGCAGGTCCCGGTAGGAGTCGATCCACTTGGCCATGAACTCGCCGATCACCGTCTCGCTGGTGGGGCGGACCACCACCGGCTCGGCGAGCTGCTTGCCACCACCGTGGGTGACCACGGCCAGTTCCGGCGAGAAGCCCTCGACGTGCTCGGCCTCGCGCTTGAGGTAGCTCTCCGGGATGAAGAGCGGGAAGTACGCGTTCTCGGCACCGGCCGCCTTGATCCGGGCGTCCATCTCGGCCTGCATCCGCTCCCAGATGGCGTAGCCCGCCGGTCGGATGACCATGGTGCCCCGCACCGGGCCGTTGTCGGCCAGCTTCGCCTTGGCGATCAGGTCCTGGTACCAGCGGGGAAAGTCCTCCGCACGGGGAGTGAGCACGCGTGCCATGACCGCACATCCTATGCGCCGGGCGGGCCGCCGCTGCGCCCGGGAGTCGGCACGCGCCGTGTCGCGCCGCCCGACCGTAGACTTCGACGGCGATGGGTGAGCTTCCGAACGACAGCGCCGGGCCGCCGCGCGGAGCCCGAGGCAGCGTCAGACGCGCCGAGCCGGAGTCGTCCAAACAACGGCTGCGGGACGCGATCGTGGACGCCGCCCGCGCGCAGGCCGTCGCCGCCGGCTGGGACGGCGTGCGGATGGGCGGGGTGGCGGAGGCCGCAGGGGTGAGCCGGCAGACCGTCTACAACGAGTTCGGCAGCAAGGCCGGCCTGGCCGAGGCGCTCGCCCGGCGCGAGGTGGACCGGTTCGTCGGCGAGGTCCGGGCGGCCCTGGCGGCGCACGGCCCCGACGTGCGGGCGGCGGCGTACGCGGCCATCCGGCACACCCTCGCCGCGGCCGCGGACAACCCGCTGGTCAAGGCGATCCTGACCAGCGCCCGGGGTGGCTCCGACGAGCTGCTGCCCTACCTCACCACCCGGTCCGAGCTGGTGCTCGCCGAGTCGTCCGCGGCCCTGCTGGAGTGGGCCGGCCGATACCTGCCGGACGGCGACCACGCGGCCCTGGCGTTCGCCGCCGACACCATCGTCCGCCTGGTGGTGAGCCACATCGTGCTCCCAAAGTCCCCCGTCGACGAAACAGCAGACCACCTGGCCGACCTGGCCCTGCACCTCTTCCACTCCGCCGCCACCCACCCAGCGGGTTGATCAAGGAGTTTGCGCCAGGAAAGACCCGTCCGCTGACGCAAACTTCTTGATCAACGAGGAGAGCGGGGAGAGCGGGGAGATCACAGGCGGTCAGCGCAGGACGTGGCCGCGCAGGATGGTGCGGGAGGGGGTGCGGACCACGCGCAGGTCGCGGCGGGGGTCCTCGGGGTAGACGGTCAGGTCGGCGAGGCCGCCCTCGACCAGGCCGGGGAAGCCGAGCCACTCCCGGGCCCGCCAGGAGGCGGCGGCGAGCACGTCCTCGGCGGACATTCCGGCCTGCTCGTGCAGGAGCAGCATCTCCTCGGCGGCCAGCCCGTGGTCGATGCCGCCGCCCGCGTCCGTGCCCACGTAGATCGGCACCCCCGCCTCGTGCGCGGCACGGACCACCCCGGGGAAGCGGTCGCGCAGGGCGAGCATGTGGTCGGCGTACCCGGGGAACTTCGCGCGGGCCTGGTCGGCGATGTGGCCGAAGGTACGGATGTTGATCATCGTGGGCACCAGCGCGGTGCCCTGCCGGGCCATCAGGTCGATCAGGTCGAGGCTCAGCCCGGTGCCGTGCTCCACCGAGTCCACCCCGGCCCGCACCATGATCTCCACGGCCGACTCGGAGAAGGTGTGCACGGCCGCGCGTGCCCCGGCGGCGTGCGCGGCGGCGACCGCCGCGGTCAGGGTGTCGGCGTCCCAGGCCGGCGCGAGGTCGCCCACCCCGCGGTCGATCCAGTCGCCCACCAGCTTGACCCAGCCGTTGCCGGCCGCGGCCTGCGCGGCGACCGTCGCGGCCACCTCGGCCGCGCCGACCTCCACCCCGATGTCGCGCAGGTAGCGCTTCGGCGGCGCGACGTGCCGGCCGGCGCGGGCCAGTCGCGGCAGGTCCGGCTCGTCGTCGAGTTCGGGGTACGGGTACGGCGAGCCGGCGTCGCGGATGGCCAGCACCCCGGCGTCCCGGTCGGTGCGGGCCAACTCGCGGGCCTGGTCGAGGGAGGTGATCGGGGCGCCACCGCGGGCGATGCCGATGTGGCAGTGGGCGTCGGTGAGGCCGGGCAGCACGAAGCCACCGTCGACGACCGTCTCGGCGCCGGGCACCGGTTCGAAGGTGACCCGGTCGCCGACCAGCCAGATGTCCCGGACCTCGTCGTCCGGCAGGAGCACACCGCGCACATGCAGAGCCATGTGCACAGTCCTACCCGATCACTCCCCCGTGCGTGTTACGGGCCCGCCACGGTACGCCGACGGCCCCGCCCCACGGGTGGGGACGGGGCCGTCGGCACGCGGTCAGCGGGGACCCTTGTCACCGCCCTTGCCGAGCTTGTTGAAGTCGATCTTCGGCAGCTTGAAGCCCGGCGGCAGGCCCTGGCCGCCGGCCAGGTCGCCCGGGTCGAGCCCCGGCGGGAGCTGCGGCATGCCGCCCGGGAAACCGCCCGGCACCCCGGCGCCGGTGCGCGGCCGACCGCCCCCCTTGGTGCCCTTGCGCTTGTTCTTCGGCGACTTGGTCGCCTTGCGCCGGCCGCCACCGGGGAGGCCCATCATGCCGCCCATCTGCTTCATCATCTTCTGCGCGTCGGCGAAGCGGTTGAGCAGCTGGTTGACGTCCATGACGGTGACCCCGGAGCCGCTCGCGATGCGGGCCCGGCGGGAGCCGTTGATGATCTTCGGGGTGGTGCGCTCGGCCGGGGTCATCGAGCGGATGATCGCGGTGACCCGGTCGAAGTGCTTGTCGTCCAGCTCGGCGAGCTGGTCCTTCATCTGCCCCATGCCTGGCATCATGGCCAGCACGTTGGCGATGGGGCCCATCCGCCGGACCGCGATGAGCTGATCGAGGAAGTCCTCCAGGGTGAACTGCTCGCCGCCCATCAGCTTGGCGGTCATCTTCTCCTTCTGATCGGCGTCGAAGGCCGCCTCGGCCTGCTCGATCAGAGTGAGGACGTCGCCCATGCCGAGGATCCGGCTGGCCATCCGGTCGGGGTGGAAGACGTCGAAGTCCTCCAGCTTCTCGCCGGTGGAGGCGAACAGGATCGGCTGCCCGGTGACCTCCCGGACCGACAGCGCGGCGCCACCGCGGGCGTCGCCGTCGAGCTTGGACAGGACCACACCGGTGATGCCGACGCCGTCGCGGAACGCCTCGGCGGTGCGGACCGCGTCCTGACCGACCATCGCGTCGACGACGAAGATGACCTCGTCGGGCTGGACCGCGTCGCGGATGTCCGCGGCCTGCTGCATCATCTCGGCGTCGATGCCGAGCCGGCCGGCGGTGTCGACGATGACGATGTCCCGGGCGGCCCGCTTGGCGTGCTCGATCGAGTCGCGCGCGACCTGCACCGGGTTGCCGACGCCGTTGCCGGGCTCCGGGGCGTACACCTCGACGCCGGCGCGGCCGCCGAGCACCTGGAGCTGCCCGACGGCGTTGGGGCGCTGGAGGTCGGCGGCGACCAGCAGCGGCTGGTGGCCCTGGGCCTTGAGCCAGCGGGCCAGCTTGCCGGCGAGGGTGGTCTTACCGGAACCCTGGAGGCCGGCCAGCATGATCACGGTCGGCGGGTGCTTGGCGAACTGGAGCCGCCGCCCCTCGCCGCCGAGGACGTTGATCAGCTCCTCGTTGACGATCTTGACGATCTGCTGGGCCGGGTTGAGCGCCTGGGAGACCTCGGCGCTGCGCGCCCGCTCCTTGACGTTCGCGATGAAGCCCTTGACCACCGGCAGGGCGACGTCGGCCTCCAGCAGCGCCATGCGGATCTCGCGCGCGGTGGCGTCGATGTCGGCGTCGGTGAGCCGACCCTTGCCGCGGAGCTTGGTGAAGATCCCGGACAGGCGGTCACTCAAGGTGTCAAACACGCGAACATCCCGTTTGTCGGTTTGGCGAACACAGTCGGCCGGCACGCACACGTCCGGCTACCCGCAAGGGTAACGGTCCCGCCTCCGCACTGCTTCCCGCCGGCCCGACCCCCGGCCAGGAGATCACGGCCGCCCGCGCCGCCGGTCGATCAGGACGCGACCAGCCCCGACTGGTACGCGAAGACCACGAGCTGGGCCCGGTCCCGGGCGCCCAGCTTGACCATGGCCCGGCTCACGTGGGTCCGCGCGGTCGCCGGGCTGACCACCAGCCGCTCGGCGATCTCGACGTTGCTCAGCCCCTCGCCGACCAGCCCCACCACCTCGCGTTCCCGGTCGGTGAGGGAACCGAGCCGGGGGTGCGGGCGGGGCACCCGGGCCGGCCGGGTGGCGAACTCCCGCACCACCCGCCGGGTCACCGACGGGGAGAGCAGCGCCTCGCCCTCGGCGACCAGCCGGATGGCCCGCAGCAGCTCGGCCGGGCGGGTGTCCTTGGTGAGGAAGCCGCTGGCACCGTGCCGGAGCGCGTCGAAGACGTACTCGTCCAGCTCGAAGGTGGTGAGCACGACCACCCGGGTGCCGGCCAGCGCGGGGTCGGCGACGATCCGGCGGGTCGCCTCGATGCCGTCGACGCCGGGCATCCGCACGTCCATGAGCACCACGTCGGGGCGTTCCCGGCGGGCCGCCTCGACGGCGGCGAGCCCGTCGGCCGCCTCGCCGACCACGGTGAGGTCGTCCTCGCTCTCCACGAGGGCACGCAGCCCGATCCGGACCAGGTCCTGGTCGTCGGCGAGCAGCACCCGGATCATGTGACCTCCTCCACGGGCAGTGTGGCCGACACGCGGAAGCCGCCCGCGGAGGCGGGGCCGGCGGTGAACGAACCGCCCAGCGCGGTGACCCGCTCCCGCATGCCGGCCAGCCCGTACCCGCCGGCCCGGCCCGCCGGTGCGGCCGCGCCCCGGCCGGTGTCGGTGACCTCCACGGCGACCTCGCTGGGCGCGTACCGCAGCCGCACGGTGGCGGTGGCCGGGCCGGCGTGCCGCAGCACGTTGGTCAGCGCCTCCTGCACCACCCGGTAGGCCGCCAGGTCCACGGCAACCGGGAGCGGGCGCGGCGGCCCGTCCACCTCGACGCTGACCGGGAGCCCGGCGCCGGCCAGCCGCTCGCGCAACTGCGGGACCTGGGCCAGCCCCGGCGCGGGGGCACGCTCGTCGGGGGCCTCGTCGCGGCGGACGACGGTGAGCGTCACCCGCAACTCGTCGAGCGCCTCCTTGCTGGTCCGGCTGATCGCGGTGAGCGCCGCCTCGGCCTGCTCGGGCTTGCGGGCCAGCAGGTGCAGGGCGATCTCGGCCTGGAGGTGGATGGCGGCGAGCCCGTGCCCGACCACGTCGTGCACCTCCCGCGCCACCCGCAGCCGCTCGGCGTCGGCCAGCCGGCGCGCCTCGTCGGCGCGGCCGCGTGCCGCGTTCTCGCGGCCCAGCCGCACGGTGACCCCCACGGCGAACGGCACCACCACCCAGGCGGCGGCCGGCATGAGCCCGACCAGCCCGGGCGGGCGCACGCCGACGAAGACGTGCGTGAGCAGCACGAGCAGGGCCACCCCGTTGGCCACCGCCGCGACCCGCGCCGGCCGGTACGCGGCCGTGGTGTAGACGGCGACGAAGAACGACAGCAGGATCGGGCCGTACGGGTAGCCGAGCACCAGGTACGCGGTGCTCGCCGCGGTGACCACGGCCAGGGTGGCCAGCGGCCAGCGCCGGCGGACGGCCACCGCGAGGGCGGCCACCACGACCAGCGGGTATGCGCCTGGGCCGGTGTCCACGCCCTGGTTGAGGCCGGCCGGCGCGGTGCCGGCCAGCCCGATCACCAGCAGGGCCAGCGCGATGAGGCCGTCCAGGAGCCAGCGGCCCCGGTCGCCACGCTCGCGGTCCACGTCCCCTCCCCGCCCCGCCTCAGCCGATGTCCCGCCGGCGCAGCAGCACCGCGCCGACCACCGCGAACCCGACCAGGTACGCGGCCACCACCACGGCCGCCTGCCCGCCGCCGACGGTGGCCGCCACCCCCGGCGTGTCCCCGGGGGCGCCGAGCGCGGCGGCCAGCGACCCGGCGTTCGGCCCGGGCAGCCCCTCCTGCGCCTTCGCCACCCAGTCGACCAGCGGCGCGGCGATCGCGGCGAGCAGGTTCTGCACCGCGAGCATCCACACCAGGCCCAGCCCGACCGGCAGCGCCACGGCACGCAGCGCGACGGCGAGCACGGCACCGAGCATGGCCCACATCGTCGCGATGAGCCACCCCGCCCCGATCCCGGTGAGCAGGTCGCCGGCCGTCGGCCAGGTCACCGGCTGCGCCTCGGCGGACGCGATGAGCACGCTGGCCACCGCGCCGACCGCGAACACGGCGAGCACCACGGCCAGCGCGGCGGCGGCCAGGGCGAGCAGCTTGCCGGCGTACACCTCCAGCCGGGTCGGGCCCTGGGTGAGCACGGTCTTCCAGGTGCCCCAGCCGTACTCGCCGCCGACGGTGAGCACGCCGAGGATCAGCAGGATCGAGCCGAGGAAGACCGGCAGGCCGCCGAGGGAGTTCCCGACCAGCTGGTCCGGGAGCAGCGCGGGCAGCGCCCGGTCGGTGTTCGGCCCGTCGGCGGCGCCGGCGAGACCGGCGTACGGGAAGACGTAGGTGAAGATCAGCGAGAGCACCAGCGTGATGGCCAGCAGCAGCCAGCTGGCCGGTCGCCGGACCAGCTTGACCGTCTCGGCGCGGAAGCTACGCGACATCGGCCGTTCCCTTCTCCACGAGGTCGAAGAAGACCTGCTCCAGGTCCCGTTCCCGGGGGCGCAGCTCGCGCACGGCGAGCCCGGCCCCGACCAGCTCGGTGTTGAGCCAGGCGGCGCGGTCCGGGTCGACGGCCAGCTCCAGCCCGCCGTCGACCACCCGCACCCGCTCGGCGCCGACCAGTTCCCGCGCCCGTTCGGCCGCGGCGTCCAGCGGGTCGGCGAGCAGCCGCAGCCCGGCGGCTCCGCGCAGCTCGGCGACGCTGCCCTCGGCGACCAGCCGGCCCCGGGCGATCACCCCGACCCGGTCGCAGATCTGCTCGACCTCGCCGAGCAGGTGGCTGGAGACCAGCACCGTGCAGCCGGCCGCGCCGAGCCGGCGGATGAGCGTGCGCATGTCCGCCATGCCGGCCGGGTCGAGGCCGTTGGTCGGCTCGTCCAGGATCAGCAGGCGGGGATCCTTCAGCAGTGCGGCGGCCACCCCGAGCCGCTGCTTCATGCCCAACGAGTAGCCGGCGTAGCGGTCGCCGGCCCGGTCGGTGAGGTCGACCAGGTCGAGCACGAGCGCGACCCGGTCGGCGCCGACCCCGGCGTAGCGGGCCAGCACCCGCAGGTTGTCCCGTCCGGAGAGGTACGGGTAGAAGGCCGGGCCCTCGATCAGCGCGCCGACCCCGGTGAGCCGGCCGGCGGCGGGCGGCCGGCCGAGCAGCCGGACCGTGCCGGCGGTGGGCCGGACCAGCCCGAGCAGCATGCGCAGGGTGGTCGTCTTGCCGGCGCCGTTGGGGCCGAGGAAGCCGTACACCTCGCCGGCCCGGACGGTGAGCTGGAGGTCCTGCACGGCGGTCAGGCCGCCGTACCGTTTGGTGAGCCCTTCGGTCTGCACTGGCAGGTTCATGCCACCGAGCGTCCCGCCGGGCGGCCCCCGGCACGTCACCCCGGCGGCGGCTTCCCGACTACGTCCCGGGACGTAGTCAGACGGCGGCGAGTACGGCGGCCTCGATGCGGTCGCGGTCGGCGTCGGGCGGCCAGCCGCCGACGAGGTAGAACGCGTCCACCACGTCGCCGCCGAGGGTGGAGATCCGGGCGGCCCGCACCTGGGCGCCGGCCTCGTCGAGGGCGCAGGCGACCCGGTAGAGCAGCCCGGCCGCGTCGGCGGCGCGCAGCTCCAGCAGCACCGCGTCGGTGGCCGCCTCGCGGTGCCAGACCACCCGGGGCGCGGCGCCCTGGCCCCGCGCGGCCAGGGCCCGACCGCGCAGCCGCTGGGTGACGGAGACGTCGCCGCTGACCGCGCGGCGCAGGTCGGCGCTGAGCGCGATGGGGTCGGGGGCCAGCCCGTAGCGCGGCTGCACCCGGCACTGCACCAGGGCCCGGCCGTCGACCGTGGCGGCGTCCGCGGAGATCACCTCCAGCCGGTGCAGGGCCAGGCAGCCGGCCACCGTGGCGAGCAGTCCCCGCCGGTCGGCCGCGGCCACCGACACCCGGTCCTCCCCGAGGTGTACGACGGGCAGCGGCCCGGCGACCAGCGCCGGGTCGGGGGCCGGCGGGGCGGGCACCACGCCGGTGTCCAGGGCGGTACGCACCCGGGCGACGAGTTCGGCGACGAGCCGCCCCTTCCAGTCCGACCAGGCGGCCGGCCCGGTGGCCGCGGCGTCGGCCCGTACCAGGCCGTGCAGCAGGTCCAGGGTGGTGGTGTCGCCGACCCGCTCGGCGACCCCGGCGACGGTCTTCGGGTCGGAGAGGTCCCGCCGGGTGGCCACGTCGGGCAGCAGCAGGTGCAGCCGGACCAGCTTGGCGATCAGCGCCGCCTCGTCCTCGGGCAGCCCGATCCGGGCGGCCACCGCCTCCGCCAGGGGCGCGCCCACGGTGCTGTGGTCGCCCGGCAGTCCCTTGCCGATGTCGTGCAGGAACGCGCCGAGCAGCAGCAGGTCGGGTCGGTCCACGTCGCGGGTGTGCCGGCTCGCCTCGTACGCGGCCTGCACGAGGTGCCGGTCGAGGGTGAACCGGTGCACCGGGTTGTGCTGGGGCAGGCTGCGCAGCCGGGTCCACTCGGGCAGCCAGCCGTCGATGAGGCCGTACCGGTCGCAGGTCTCCCAGGCGGGCACCAGGCCGGGACCGGCGCCGAGCAGGGTGATCAGCGCGGCCCGGGCGGCCGGCGGCCAGGGCGCGGGCAGCGGCGGGCAGTACGCGGCCAGCCACTCGCAGGTGGCCCGGGCGATCGGCAGCCGGGTGGTGGCCGCGGCGGCGGCGACCCGCAGCGACAGGCTCGGGTCGGGGCGGGCGCCGATGGCGGCGCGGGCGAGCACCAGCTCGCCGTCCTGCTCGACCACGTCCCGGGCCACCGGGCGGCGCAGCGGCCGGCCGGCGGCGGTCCGGTGCCGGCCGGCGCGGAGCCGGTCGGCGGCACGCCAGGCGTCGTCGAGGGCGTGGCTGACGGTCCGGGCGTCCCCGGCCACCCGGCGCAGCAGCGCGTCGCCGTCGACGGCTTCAGGTCGCTGCGCGGCGTCAGACGCGCCGAGCTGAAGTTGTCGCAGGCCGAGCAAGGCAGCGACGCCGTCGCGTTCCTGGGCGACGAGCCGGTCGACCCGGCGGCCGACCTGCTGGTGCAGCGCGTCACGGGTGTCCAGCAGCCGCCGGTGCGCGGCGTGCACGGCGGGGCGGAGGGCGTCGGTGACGCCGGCCGTGGCGATGGCGCGCAGGAGGCCGACGTCGCGCAGCCCGCCGGCCGCCTCCTTGAGGTCACCCTCGAGCAGGAAGGCCAGTTCGCCGTGGGTGGCCCAGCGGGCGTCGGTGATCTCCCGCAGCTTCGGCAGCTGCCGGACGGCGGTGCGCCGCCAGTGGTCGGTGGCGGTGTGGACGAGCTGGTCGGCGAGCGCCCGGTCGCCCGCCAGGAACCGGGCGTCGAGCAGGCCGAGGGCGACCTTGACGTCGTCCTGGGCCACGGAGAGCGCCTCGGCGACGGTCCGCACCGAGTGGTCCAGCCGCAGCCCGGCGTCCCAGATCGGATACCAGAGCGAGGCGGCCAGCTCGTCGGTGCCGGGCACCCCGGCGTGCAGCAGCACCAGGTCGAGGTCGCCGTAGGGGGCGCACTGGCGGCGACCCAGCCCGCCGACCGCGATCAGCGCGATCCCGTCCCGTGCCGGGAAGAGGCCGCGCAGCCAGGCGTCCAGGGCGTCGGCCCGGGCCGCCCGCGCCTCGGCCCCGATCCCCCCGGGTACGCCGGCGACCTCGTTGACCACGAGCGGGCCGTCCCCGATGGGGTCGGTCGTCGTGGTCAACGAGGTCACGTCGGTCGGCTCCGGCGTCAGAGGGCGTCGAGCCCGCGCTCGCCGGTACGGACCCGGACGACCTCCTCGACGCCGGTCACCCAGACCTTGCCGTCGCCGATCTTGCCGGTCCGGGCGGCGCCCACGATGGCGTCGACGATCTTGTCCACGTCCATCTCGTCGGTGAGCACCTCGACCCGGATCTTGGGCAGGAACTCGACCGTGTACTCGGCACCCCGGTAGACCTCGGTGTGCCCCTTCTGCCGGCCGTAGCCCTGGACCTCGCTGACGGTCAGGCCGGCCACGCCGAGGGCGTGCAGGGCCTCCTTCACCGCGTCCAGCTGGTACGGCTTGATGACCGCGGTCACCAGCTTCATGTCCAACCCCTCCATCCCAGGAACGTTAACCGGCGACCTTCTCGCTGACCGGCTCGGCGGGCTCCTCCGCCGCGTCGGTGGGTTCCGGGGCCGGCTTGGTGGCGCCGATCCCGGCCATCGCGAACGCGCCCCCGCCGCTGCCGCCCGTGCTGGGCGACAGGTCGTACGCGCTCTCCGCGTGCTCGGCGACGTCGATGCCGTCGACCTCGGCCTCGGCCGCCACCCGGAAGCCGATCGTCTTCTCGATGGCGAAGGCGAGCAGCCAGGCGATGCCGGCCGACCACACGGTGACGATCAGGCCGGCCAAGGCCTGCCGGCCGAGCTGGGTCAGGCCGCCGCCGTAGAGGAGGCCGTCGGAGGCGCCCACCACGTCGCTGATCGCGCCGTTGACCGAGTTGGTGGCGAAGAGGCCGAGCCACAGCGACCCGATCCAGCCGCCGACGAAGTGCACGCCCACCACGTCGAGGGAGTCGTCGTAGCCGAACCTGTACTTCAGGCTGATGGCGAGCGCGCAGACCGCACCGGCGACGATGCCGAGCAGGACCGCCGCCCACGGGGCGATGAAACCGCAGGCCGGGGTGATGGCGACCAGACCGGCCACGGCGCCCGAGGACGCGCCGACCATGGTCGGCTTCCCGTCCTTGATCCACTCGATGGCCAGCCAGCCGAGCACCGCGGCGGCGGTGGCGAGCTGGGTGTTGAGGAAGGCCAGCCCGGCCACCGAGTCGACGGTCAGCTCCGAGCCGGCGTTGAAACCGAACCAGCCGAACCAGAGCAGGCCGGCGCCGAGCGCGACCAGCGGGATGTTGTGCGGCTTCATGCCCTCGCGCGGCCAGCCGACCCGCTTGCCGAGCACCAGGGCCACGCCGAGCGCCGCCGCACCGGCGTTGATGTGCACCGCCGTACCGCCGGCGAAGTCGAGCGCGTGCAGCTTGGCGCCGATGATGCCGCCGCCCCACACCCAGTGGGCGACCGGGAAGTAGACCAGGGTGGCCCAGCCGAAGGCGAAGAGCAGCCAGCCGGCGAACTTGGCCCGGTCGGAGATGGCGCCGCTGATCAGCGCGACGGTGATCACCGCGAAGACCATCTGGAACGCCATGAACACGTACAGCGGGACCCCGATGCCGCTGGGGTTCTCCGCCGTGGCGCCCCAGAGGTCGGTCTCGGCGAGGAAGGTCTTGGTGCCGAGGTACGCGGCGGGGTCGCCCCAGAAACCGTTGACGTCGGCCCCGAAGGCGACGCTGAATCCGTAGAACCACCACAGCACGGAGATGAGCCCGATGGCGGAGAAGCTCATCATCATCATGTTGAGCACGCCCTTGGCCCGGTTCAGGCCGCCGTAGAACAGCGCCAGGCCGGGGGTCATGAGCAGCACGAGAGCGGTCGAAACCAGCAGCCAAACGGTGTTGCCGCCGTCGATCGTCGGTGCTTCAGGCACGCTGGCCTCCTAAAGGTGAAGTCTCCTCCTTCGCGGCTTCCGGGGCAGCGTCGCCCGTACGCCGGTTGCGCGGAAGCTTGCTCGGCGGCTGTTTCCTTCACCGACACCGCTCGATTTCCGACGCGTGACGGGTTGTTTCCGGCGTGTGAAGAACGACGATCATGAGGGGAGAGAACGGAAGGAGTGGCCGGTCCGACGCGGAACCAGCCACTCCTCCTCGACACGCGGTCAGCGCAGGGCGTACTCCAGGGCGTGCCGCTCGTAGTCGAGCAGCCGCAGGTCGCGCATGGGCCGGCGCAGGTGACCCTTGTGCACGATCCGGACGAACGCCGGCTCCCCGGCGGCGGCCATCCGCCGGATGCCCTCCACGTGGTCGACGATCCGCTTGCGGATGGTCCGGATCAGCCGGTGCCGGTCCCGGGGGATCAGCCCGTACGCGTCGGCGAAGAGGCGCAGCCGGCGCGGCCGGTCCGGGTGCTTCCAGCCGAGGGTGATCGAGTCCCGGTCGGAGAAGATCGGCACCCAGGTCCAGGCCGCGTACGCCACGTCGTAGATCCGGGCGCCCGGGGAGGCCAGGTCGAAGTCGATCAGCCCGAGGGTGCCGTCGGGCCGCCAGATCACGTTGTGCGGGGCGGCGTCGTGGTGGCAGATCACCTCGGTGTCCGGCGGGGGCGGGCCGAACGAGCGCCAGACCGCCCCGTGCGGCGGGGTGAAGCCGTACTGGGCGTCGTGGAACATCCGCAGCATGGTCGCCACGGTGACCAGGGCCTCGTCGGTGACCCAGTGCGGGGCCAGCGGGTACTCCCCGCACTCCCCCTCCAGGTACGACAGGACCTCGCGGTTGCGCTCGTCCATGCCCAGGGCGCGGGGGGCGCCGGTGAAGCCGACGTACTCGAGGTGGCGCAGCAGGGCGTGCACCGAGGGGGTCCAGGGGCCGGCGTTGCGCCGGACCGTGTCCCCGACCCGGACCACGGTGCTCACGTTCCCGCCGTGCAGCGGGATCTCCTGTGAAGTCACGTACGGTCTCCCGAGGCGCGGCGCCAGGTGGTCGCTGGGGTCGCGCCACCCCGCGTAGGCGCGATCGTCAGTCGTCACGTCGAGGCTACGCGTCCCGGGCGAGCGGCTCATTGCCGAGCAGCGCGTCGACGAACTGCGCCGGGTCGAACGGGGCCAGGTCGTCGGGGCCCTCGCCGAGGCCGACCAGCTTCACCGGGATGCCCAGCTTGCGCTGCACGGCGATCACGATGCCGCCCTTGGCGGTCCCGTCGAGCTTGGTCAGCACCACGCCGGTCACGTTGACCACCTCGGTGAAGACCCGGGCCTGCTCCAGGCCGTTCTGCCCGGTGGTGGCGTCGAGCACCAGCAGGGTCTCGTCGATCGGGCCGTGCTTCTCCACGACCCGCTTGACCTTGCCCAGCTCGTCCATGAGGCCGACCTTGTTCTGCAGCCGGCCGGCGGTGTCCACCAGCACGGTGTCGACCGCCGTGTCGATGCCCCGCTTGACCGCGTCGAAGGCGACGCTGGCCGGGTCGGCGGCCTCGGGGCCGCGGACGGTCTCCGCACCCACCCGGCCGCCCCAGGTCTCCAGCTGGTCGGCGGCGGCGGCCCGGAAGGTGTCGGCCGCGCCGAGCAGCACCGTCCGGCCGTCCGCGATGAGCACCCGGGCGATCTTGCCGCAGGTGGTGGTCTTGCCTGCCCCGTTGACCCCGACCACCAGCAGCACCGCCGGGACGCCCTCCTTGGGGGCGGTCTTCAGCGACCGGTCCAGGGTCGGGTCGAGCGCGTTGACCAGTTCGGCGGCGAGCAGCGTGCGCAGCTCGTCGACCGACCGGGTGCCGAGCACCCGGGTCTGCTCGCGCAGCCGGTCGACGATCTCGCGGGTGGAGTCGATGCCGACGTCGGCGGTGATCAGGCTGTCCTCGATCTCCTCCCAGGTGTCCTCGTCGAGGCGGTCCCGGCTGAGCAGGCCGAGCAGGCCCTTGCCGAAGACGTTCTGCGAGCGGGACAGCCGGGAGCGCAGCCGGACCAGCCGGCCGGCGGTGGGCTCGGGGACCTCGATGGTGGGCAGCGGCGGCGCCTCGACCACGGGCGGCGGCTCGACCAGCACGCCGGTGCGCAGGTCCGACTCCGCCGCTTCGACCGGCGGCCCGGCCAGGTCCTCCTCGGCCCTGGTGTCGACCTCCGTCTCCGGCAGCGGCGGCTCGGGGCGCCGGCGCAGCCGGGGCACCACGAGGCTGAGGCCGCCGAGGATCAGCGCCACGAGCAGGGCGAGTGCGACGAGGAGGTATTCCGTCATGCCCGAAATCCTGTCAGATGCCGGCGACGGCGTCCCACTCACCGCCTCGGCACGTGAACAAGCTGCGGGTACGCTCGCGGCTGGAAGGCGTGCCGCAACCGCCGGCCGGGTAGGAAAGGGTTAATGATCTTCGTCGGAGGTGCGCCGTGACCGGTTCCCGTCTGCTCATCGGCCCCCTGCTGCGCCGGGTCGTGGGCACGCGCGCCACCGTCTGGGTGGAGACCAGCGCCCCCGCGGTGGTCACCGTCCGCACGGCCGGCGGGGCCACCGGCAGCGCGCCCACCTTCTCGGCGTACGACCACCACTACGCGATCGTGGTGGTGTCGGGGCTGGCCCCGGACAGCAGCACCACCTACGAGGTGCTGATCGACGACGAGGTGGCCTGGCCGGTGCCGGAGAGCGGCTTCCCGGCCAGCGTGATCCGGACCCGCGCGGCGGACGACCGGGACCAGCCGGTGCGCCTGATCTTCGGCTCCTGCCGGGAGACCACCCAGCACGCCACAGCCCGCAAGCTGCCCCCGGACGCGCTGGACGCGTACGCCCGGCGGCTGATCGATGCCCCGGACCCGGACTCGCTGCCCGACCTGCTGGTGCTCCTCGGCGACCAGGTCTACGCGGACGAGACCTCGCCGACCGTGCGCCGGCTGCTCAAGCGGCGGCGGCGCCGCCCGAAGGGCGCCCCGGCCACCCAGGTGGTCAGCTTCGACGAGTACACGAAGCTCTACCTGGAGTCCTGGCGCGACCCGGAGATCCGCTGGCTGCTCTCCACCGTGCCGAGCGTGATGATCTTCGACGACCACGAGATCATCGACGACTGGAACACCTCGGCGTCCTGGCGGGCGGACATGCGCGCGCAGCCCTGGTGGGCGGAGCGGATCCGCAGCGGCCTGGCCTCCTACTGGGTCTACCAGCACCTGGGCAACCTGGACCCGGACGAGATCGCCGCCGACCCGGTGTACGCCAAGGTGATGGCCGCCGAGGACGCCACCGGCGTGCTGCACGAGTTCGGCGAGCGGGTCGACCAGGAGGCCGACGTCGCGCACGACACCGAGCGCTGGCGGGCCGTGCAGTACCAGTGGAGCTACGCGCTGGACCTGGGACGGACCCGCCTGGTCATGCTGGACAACCGCTCCAGCCGGGTCCTCGACTCCGGCAACCGGGCGATGCTGCCGCCGGGCGAGTGGTCCTGGTTCCTGGACCGGGCGCACGGCGTCTACGACCACCTGGTGGTCGGGGCCTCCCTGCCCTGGCTGCTGCCGCCCGGCATCCACCACGTGGAGTCCTGGAACGAGAAGCTCGCCGACTCCCCCCGGCCCGCGGTCGCCAAGCTCGCCGAGCGGATGCGGCGGGCGCTGGACCTGGAGCACTGGGCCTCGTTCCGGCGCTCCTTCGAGGCGCTCGGCGAGCTGTTCGCCCGGCTGGGCAGCGGCACCGCGCCGCGCGAGGGGGCGCGCGTCGGCGCCGGCCCGGCGTACCCCCGGCCGGCCTCGATCAGCGTGCTCTCCGGGGACGTGCACCACTCGTACGTGGCCCGGGCCCGGTTCGCCGACCGGAGCGTACGCACCCCGGTGCACCAGCTCACCTGCTCCCCGATCCACAACCAGGTGCCGGCGGGAATGCGCCCGCTGATGCGGCTCGGCTGGAACCCGGGGCCGGCCGGGGCGACCCGGGCGCTGGCCCGCTCGGCGGGGGTGCGCCGCCCGCTGGTGCGGTGGAAGAAGCTGGCCGGACCCTACTTCGGCAACGCCGTCGCCACGCTGACCCACCAGGGCCGGGCGGCCGACGTGGTGATCGAGGGCACCACCAGCGACGGGCACCTGCGCACGGTGGCGCGACAGCGGCTCAGCGACGAGGTGTGAGTACCCTCTCAGCGTGGACGAGAGCCTGCGCGCCGTGGAGCACGAACTGACCGCGCTGCTGCGGCGGGGGCGCGCGCTCTCCTGGGAGATCGCCCGTGAGGTCCATCCCAACCTGGAGCCCAACGCCTACGGGCTGCTGCTCTGGCTGCGCCGGTCCGGCTCGACCCGGCTCACCGACCTGGCCGGCAAGCTGGGCATCGGCAAGGGCACGCTGAGCCGGCAGATCGGCGGCCTGGAGGCGCTGGGGCTGGTCCGCCGCGACCCGGACCCGACCGACCGGCGGGCCGCCCAGCTCAGCCTCACCGAGGAGGGCACCCGGCGGTTCGACGCGGCGCGGGCGGCCCGACTCGGACAGATCCGGCGGTCGCTCGAATCCTGGCCGAAACAGGACGTCGAGGACTTCGCCCGGCTCATGCACCGGTTCAACGAGACCTTCTGACCGGATCCATCCGGAATAAGAGCTGCGCCACGTGCGGTTGTTGCTTGAGGCAACCAAGCCATACGGTTGCCTGAGGCAACTCTTTCCCCCGTCTTTTCCGGAGGCATTCCACGATGACGCAGGCGACAGCGCCCACCCGGGCGACCGCCGTCGACATGTCCCACCGGCAGATCCTGGAGGCACTCTCCGGCCTGCTGCTGGGCATGTTCGTCGCGATCCTCTCCTCCACGGTCGTCTCGAACGCGCTGCCGCGGATCATCACCGAGCTGCACGGCGGCCAGTCCGCGTACACCTGGGTGGTCACCTCGACGCTGCTGGCGACCACCGCGACCACCCCGATCTGGGGCAAGCTGGCCGACCTGACCAGCAAGAAGATCCTGGTCCAGCTCGCCCTCACGATCTTCGTGCTGGGCTCGGTGCTGGCCGGGCTCTCCCAGTCCACCGGCCAGCTCATCGCCTGCCGGGTGCTCCAGGGCGTCGGCGCGGGCGGCCTCACCGCCCTGGCTCAGGTGATCATGGCGACGATGATCGCCCCGCGCGAGCGCGGCCGGTACAGCGGCTACCTCGGCGCGGTGATGGCCGTGGGCACCATCGGCGGCCCGCTGATCGGCGGCGTCATCGTCGACACCGACTGGCTCGGCTGGCGCTGGTGCTTCTACGTGGGCGTGCCGTTCGCCGTCCTCGCCCTGGTCGTGCTCCAGAAGACCCTGCACCTGCCGGTGGTCAAGCGCGAGGCGAAGATCGACTGGTGGGGTGCCACCCTGATCACGGCGGCCGTCTCGCTGCTGCTCATCTGGGTCACCCTGGCCGGCGACAAGTACGCCTGGCTGTCCTGGCAGAGCGCCGTCATGGTGGCCGGCGCCGTGCTGCTCGGCGCGCTCGCCCTCCGGGTGGAGAACCGGGCCGCCGAGCCGATGATCCCGCCGCGCCTGTTCCGCAACCGCACCATCACCCTCGCCGTGATCGCCAGCATCGCGGTCGGCGTGGGCATGTTCGGCGCCTCGGTCTTCCTGGGCCAGTACTTCCAGATCAGCCGCGGCGAGAGCCCGACCATGTCCGGCCTCATGACGCTGCCGATGATCCTCGGCCTGCTGGTCGCCTCCACCGTGGTCGGCCGGATCATCACCAACACCGGCCGCTGGAAGCGTTACCTGGTGGCCGGCTCGGCGCTGCTCACCGCCGGCTTCGCGCTGATGGGCACCATGCGGGCGGACACCCCGTACTGGCGGCTCGCCGTGTTCATGGCGCTGATCGGCCTCGGCCTGGGCATGACCATGCAGAACCTGGTCCTGGCCGTGCAGAACACCGTCGGCCCGCACGAGCTCGGCGCGGCCAGCTCGGTGGTGGCCTTCTTCCGCAGCCTCGGCGGCGCCATCGGGGTGAGCGCGCTCGGCGCGATCCTCGGCCACAAGGTCAAGGACTACCTCGCCGAGGGGCTGGCCGGGCTCGGCATTCCGGCGTCCAGCTCCGGCAGCGGCGGTACTCTGCCGAACGTGCACACCCTGCCCGCCCCGATCCGCGCGGTCGTCGAGGCCGCGTACGGGCACGGCGCCGGGGACATCTTCCTGGCCGCCGCCCCGTTCGGGCTGATCGCGCTGCTCGCGGTGGTCTTCATCAAGGAGGTGCCGCTGCGCCGGAACAACGGCGACGCGATCTCCGCCGAGGTCGAGCGGGAGTCGACCGTCGCGATCGGCGGCGGCGGCCCGGTGGTACGCACGGGCGGGCGAGACTGACCCGATGAACGCATCCGAGCGTGAGGAGTATGGCCCGGACGCCCGCCCGATGCCGTTCGAGCGCGGCACGGACGGGCCCCGGGTGGTGCTGGTCGGCGTCGACGGCAGCCGCACCTCGCTGCGCGCCGCCGCGTACGCCGCCGGGCTGGCCCGCCGGCAGGGGTCCGGGCTGGTGGTGGTCTTCGTCAGCTCGCCGGCCCCGTACGCGGGAATCATGTCCGGTGTGGTGGCCGGGGCCGTCCAGCAGACCCACGACGAGCTGGCCGCCGAGCTGCGCGAGCAGTTCCGGCGCGGCGCGGAGGAGCTGGGCCTGCCGGTGACCTTCCTGTGCCGGCGCGGTGACGCGTACGCCGAGCTGCGCAAGGCGGCCGACGAGCATCGCGCCGACCTGGTGGTGGTCGGGTCGTCCGAGCAGGCCGGCCACAAGCTGGTCGGCTCGGTCGCCACCCGACTCGTCCGCACCGGACGCTGGCCGGTCGTGGTGGTGCCCTGAAATCGGGTCGCGGCCGTCGTACCCGGGCCGGAGGATGGCCGGATGACCTGGAGAGCACCTGAGATCGACCGCAGCCACGAGCCCTACGTCGGTGACGAGCGCACCATGCTGGAGGGCTGGCTCGACTACCACCGCGACACCCTGCTGTACAAGTGCGCCGGCCTGACCGCCGAGCAGCTCCGGACGGCGAGCGTCGAGCCGTCCACCCTGACCCTGCTCGGGCTGGTCCGCCACATGGCCGACGTGGAGCGCTGGTGGTTCCGGATCCGCGCCGCCGGGGAGGACATCCCCGGCCTCTACGACGGCGACGAGGACCCGGACGCGGATTTGAACGCCGTCGCCGACGCCGACCCGGCGGAGACCTTCGCCACCTTCCGCGCCGAGGTCGAGGCGGCCCGGAAGGCCGCCGCCGGCCTGTCGCTGGACCACACCTTCCGGCGCCTGCGCCGCGACGGCCGCGGCGACGAGATGAACGTCCGCTGGGTCTACGTGCACATGATCGAGGAGTACGCCCGGCACAACGGCCACGCCGACCTGATCCGCGAGCGCATCGACGGCGTCACCGGCGACTGACTCTCGGTGGCACGGCGAGGTGGCGGCGTACCGGTCGACCGGGCCCCGCCACCCCGGCGGGCCGGACGGCTCAGTAGGCCAGCGCGGCGCGCAGGTAGCGCAGGTCGGCCGAGCCGCTCCAGCGGTGCGCGGAGAGCCCGGCCACCCGGGCGCCGGCCACCGCCCGGTCCTCGTCGTCGACGAACAGCACCCGGGCCGGCGGGGTCCCGAGCGCCTCGCAGGCCGCCTGGAAGTACTCCTTCGCCGGCTTGTGCACCCCGATCACCGAGGAGTTGACCACCACGTCCAGCTCGTCGGTGAGGTCGAGCGCGGCCAGGTCGGCGTCGAGCACGTCGGTGGCGTTGGTGCCCAGCCCCACCCGGACACCGGCCGCCCGGACCTCCCGGATGAAGGCGAGCACGTCGGGGTCGACCTCGCCCCGGTAGCGCTGCCACGCGTCCACCGCGGCCCGGGCCCGGCCGGGATCGCCGACCGAGGGGGTCAGTGCCTCGGCCACGCTGGTCATCCACTCGGCGTGGCTGACCTTGCCGGTGAGCACCGGCTGGAGCAGTCCCCAGGACATGGCGATCTCACCGAGGACCCCCTCGGTCAGCCCGTACTCCCGCTCGACCCGGGCGGCCACCGCCGGGTCCCAGCGGCGCAGCACGCCGTCGAAGTCCACCAGGAGCGCCGTGGCGCGTTCCCGAGTCACTCGCTGTTCCCCTGCCCCTCGTCGTCGGCCCGGTTGAGCCGCTGGCTGATCACCTGGGTGACGCCGCTGCGCATGGTCACGCCGTAGAGCGCGTCGGCGATCTCCATGGTCCGCTTCTGGTGCGTGATCACGATGAGCTGGCTCTTCTCCCGGAGCTGGGCCAGCAGCGTGATCAGGCGGCCCAGGTTGACGTCGTCGAGGGCCGCCTCCACCTCGTCCATGATGTAGAACGGGCTGGGCCGCGCGCGGAAGATCGCCACAAGCATGGCCACCGCGGTGAGCGACCGCTCGCCGCCGGAGAGCAGCGACAGCCGCTTGATCTTCTTGCCGGGCGGCCGGGCCTCGACCTCGACGCCGGTGGTGAGCAGATCCTCCGGGTCGGTGAGCACAAGCCGCCCCTCACCGCCGGGGAAGAGCACGGTGAACACCTGCTCGAACTCCCGCGCGGTGTCCTCGAACGCGCTGGCGAAGACCTCCAGGATCCGGTCGTCGACGTCCTTGACCACGGTGAGCAGGTCCCGGCGGGTGGCCTTGAGGTCCTCCAGCTGCTCGGAGAGGAACTTGAAGCGCTCCTCCAGCGCGGCGAACTCCTCCAGGGCCAGCGGGTTGACCTTGCCGAGCAGGGCCAGCTCCCGCTCCGCCTTGGCGGCCCGCTTCTCCTGCACCGGCCGCTCGTAGCGGACCGGCTCGGGCACCGGCGTGCCCTCCTTCTCCGCCGCGGCGACGTCGGCGTCGGTGGGCGGGACGAGCTGGTCGGGGCCGTACTCGGCGACGAGGGTGGCCACGTCGAGGCCGAAGTCCTCGGCCGCCTTCGCCTCCAACTGCTCGATGCGCAGCCGCTGCTCGGCGCGGGCCACCTCGTCCCGGTGCACCTGGCTGGTCAGCCGCTCCAGCTCGGCGCCGAGACGCTTGGCCGCGCCGCGTACCTCGGAAAGCTCGGCCTCGCGGGCGGCGCGCTCGCGGGCCACCTCGTCGCGGTGCTCCTCGGCCCGGGCCAGGGAGACGGTGAGCCGGGTGAGCGCCTCGCGGGCGCCGCCGACCACGGCCCGGGCGATCTCCGCGCCGCGGGTGCGGGCCGCGCGCCGGGCGGCCGCGCGCTCCCGCGCGGCCCGCTCGGCGGTCGCCTGCCGGGCGAGGGAGTCGGCCCGGCCGGCGATCGAGGCGACCCGCTCCTCGGCGGTACGCACGGCGAGCCGGACCTCCATCTCGTTCTGCCGGGCCTGCGGCACCATGGCGGCGAGCTGGTCGCGTTCCTCGGTGGACGGTTCGGCGTCGAGCGGGGTGGCCTCGGCCAGCCGGAGCCGCTCCTCCAGCTCGGCGAGGGCCTGGAGGTCGCGTTCCCGGGCCGCCTCGGCGCGGGCCCGGGACTCGCCGAGCCGGTCGGTCTCCGCCTTGGCCGACCGGGCGGCCGCGCCCAGCTCGGCGAGGCGGCGGGCGGCGGCGTTGCGGTGGCTCTCCGCCTCCCGCTTGGCGGCGGCGGCGTGCTGCACGGCCTCCTTGGCGGCGGCCACCTCGGCGCGCGCCTCGACCAGCTGCTCGCGCAGCTCGGCGCTGGTCCGCTCGGCGGTGGCGCGGTTGGCCCGCGCCTCCTCGACGGCCGCCTGCACCTCGATGTAGCTGGGCGCCTTGGCCGACCCGCCGGCCGCCGCGTACGCCCCCACCACGTCGCCGTCGGGGGTGACCGCGCGCAGCTCCGGGTTGCCGGCGACCAGCTCGGCCGCGGCGGCGAGGTCGTCGACCAGCGCCACGTCGCGCAGCGCCCGGTGCACCGCCGGGCGCAGCTCGGCGGAGCACTCCACCAGGTCGGGGGCCCAGCGGGCGCCCTCGGGCAGCTTCGGGCGCAGCGCGTCGGCGGAGCCGGCCATGCCGGGGCCGGCGGGGCTGCCGACCAGCAGGCCGGCCCGGCCGGCGTCGGAGATCTTGAGCAGCCGCATGGCCTCGACGGCCTCGTCCACCCCGCTGACCGCGACCGCGTCGGCGAGCCCGCCGAGCGCGGCGGCGAGCGCCGCCTCGTTGCCGGGGGCGACGGTGAGCAGGCCGGCGAGGCTGCCGAGCAGGCCGGGCACCTGGTCGGCGCGGGCCAGCAGGGCGCCCGCGCCGTCCTTGCGGCGCAGGCCGAGGGCGAGCGCCTCCTCGCGGGCCTTCCAGGTCGCGGCGTCCTTCTCGGCGGCCCGCTCGGCGTCGGCGAGGCTGCGCACGGCGGCCTGGGCCTGCTCGTGCACGGCGACCGCCTCGGCGTGCCGGGCGTCCAGGTCGGCGTTGTCCCGGTCGGCCTCGGTGGACTGCTCGGCGACCGCGTCGAGTTCGGCCTGGGCCTTCTCGGCACGGGTCAGGGCGTCGGTGTGCGCGGCGGCGAGGCGTTCGATCTCCTCGCCGGCGCTGGTGGTCCTCGCCCGGGCGGAGTTGACCTGGCCGGTCAGCCGGGCCAGCCCCTCCCGCCGGTCGGCGATGGCCTTGGCCGCGGCGACCAGTTCCCGCTCCGCGGCGGCGAGCTGCCGCTCCAGCTCCTGCCGGTGCTCGACCGCCTCGGCGAGCCGGACCTGATCCTCGGTGAGCGCCGCGCGCAGCTCCTCCTCCTGCTCGCGGACCCGCCGGGACTCGGCCTCCAGCTGGTCCGGGTCGCGGCCGGGGCGCTCGTCGTCGCTGGTGGCGCTGAGGTGGCGCAGCCGTTCCCGGGCGAGCTGCTCGATGGAGCGGAACCGCTCCTGGAGCGCGGAGAGCTTGTACCAGGTGTCCTGGGCCGCGGCGAGCAGCGGGGCGTCCTCGGCCAGCGCCGCCTCCAGCTCACCGAGGCGGGCCTGCACCTCGCCGTGCTCGCCCTCGATCTGCTCGCGCCGCTCGCGCAGCGCGGTCTCGTCGGCGATCTCCCGGTCCAGTGTGGTGCGCAGGGTGTGCAGGTCGTCGGCGAGCAGCCGCAGCCGGGCATCGCGCAGGTTGGCCTGGATGGCGGCGGCCCGGCGGGCCACCTCGGCCTGCCGGCCCAGCGGCTTGAGCTGGCGGCGCAGCTCGGCGGTGAGGTCGGTGAGCCGGTTGAGGTTGGTCTGCATCGCGTCGAGCTTCCGCAGCGCCTTCTCCTTGCGCTTGCGGTGCTTGAGGACGCCGGCCGCCTCCTCGATGAACGCCCGCCGGTCCTCCGGCTTGGCGTGCAGCATGCCGTCGAGCCGGCCCTGCCCGACGATGATGTGCATCTCCCGGCCGATGCCGGAGTCCGAGAGCAGCTCCTGGATGTCCAGCAGCCGGCAGGAGTCGCCGTTGATCTCGTACTCGCTCTCGCCGGAGCGGAACATCCGGCGGGTGATGGAGACCTCGGTGTACTCGATCGGCAGCGCGCCGTCGGTGTTGTCGATGGTGAGGGTGACCTCGGCCCGGCCGAGCGGCGCGCGCCCGGCGGTGCCGGCGAAGATGACGTCCTCCATCTTGCCGCCGCGCAGCGCCTTGGCGCCCTGCTCGCCGAGCACCCAGGCGATGGCGTCGACGACGTTGGACTTGCCGGAGCCGTTCGGGCCGACCACGCAGGTGATCCCGGGCTCCAGCTTCAGCGTCGTCGCGGAGGCGAAGGACTTGAATCCCTTCACCGTCAGGCTCTTGAGATGCACCTTCTCGATCCTCGTCCGGTGGCCGCCGTACCGTCGCCGGCTGCGCGGACCTGGTGAACCCGCAGACTAACCCGCGGGCGGGGAGAGCCTGGTACGCGACCCACCCCCGTGCCGGAGCTGTCCGGTTTCCGGCGATGTGGCGTGCGCCACGAAAAGTGCAAGATCAGAATTGCGGGGCGCAATTCCGGGACGGCCCGTCAAGATCGCGGAATACGGCCCCGAAAACAAAAAGCTGCGCGCCGGCACTGGGGTGTCGGCGCGCGTTTTCTGTGTGGTGCGATTCAGTTTTCCGACAACCGGAGATCAGGTCAGCGCGGGTTCGGCCAGTCGGAGGAGGTCGTCAGCCTCCGCCGCAGCCGCCGCAAGCCGATCGTTGTCGGCGCGCAGACGCGTGATCTCGAACTCCAGTGCCTGAACCCTGGCACGCAGTCGGGTGACCTCGTCGAGCAGACGCCGGTCGGGCGCTGCACCTACGTGGCCGTAGAGGGCCTTCGCCATGCTGACTCCTTGATATGCGCTGCCGGAAAGGCCGGCCAACGCGCGCCCATGATGTTCGCGGCTGCCATCCCCGCGAAATCCGGGCATGGCTGGGCGCGACTGGCGACACCTATATATTGAGCCGAACCCCCCTCCTTCGTCAAGTTCCCGCAGGCCGTAGATCATCTCCACGTCGCCCGGTCCACTTGTCGGGGGGTTGCCACAAGGCGCGGACACGCTCTGTCCGGACGCCTTTACTGTACGCCCGGGAATGTGTGAACGCCTCACCCTTGCTGTCTGGTTCCCCTTAACTCTTTCTTAGCCACGTTGCCGCAGCTCGCGGCGCGCCCGTAGCGTCACTGCGGCCCGCAACCGACCCGTGGAGGGGACAGGCGTGTACCGCTGGACCGACCCGATCGAACCGGATGGCGTTCCCCGACGCCCCGAGCCGCCGACCGACGAGGGACCGGCCTGGCTCACCGACCGGCCCGAGCCGCGGTCGTCGTACCTCTTCGGGGACGAGCCGGAGCAGCCCGGCCCGGCCCGTACCGAGGCGCCCACCGAGGTCTGGCGGGCCGACGCGCAGGCCACTCCATGGCGGGACGACCACACCGCAGAGCGCACCGGCAACCTCCCCGCCGCCGGTGCCGCGCACGGGTGGGCCGACGCCGGGCGGTACGCCGACGCCGACCGGACCGGGTACTCCCCGGCCGTCGAGCCGCCGGCGTACGGCCCGGCGGCCCACCCGGGCGCCCCGACGTCCCCGTACGAGCGGGCCGCCGGCTGGCACTCGGAGGAGCAGCCCGCCGACGCGTGGCGCCGCGAGGAGCAACCCGCCGCCTGGCGCCCCGAGGAGCAGCCGGTCGACGCGTGGCGCCGCGAGGAGCAGCCCGCCGCCTGGCGCCCCGAGGAGCAGCCGACCGCCGCCTGGCAGCCGGTAGCCGACGGGCGGCCCACGGCCGGCTGGCAGCCGGTCGCCGACGATTCGGCGGAGGACGCCGGCCGGCACCGGCAGCGGCGCCGCCTGCCGCGTCCCCTCCTGATCGGTGGGGCCGCCGCCGCGGCGACGCTCGTGGTGAGCCTCGGCGTGGGCGCCGTGCTGCTGCCCGGTGGTGACCAGTCGACCGAGCGGACCTCCGCCGACGCCCCGGTGGCCGCCGCCCCGCTCGCGTCCGACGGCGCCGAGGCGGACCCGGGCGACGCGCTCGCGCCGGAGTCGACCAGCCCGAGCGCCGCGCCGACCAGCGCCGCGCCGACCCCGACGAAGAAGCCCACCCCGAAGCCGAGCCGCACCACCGCGCCGTCCCGGCAACTGCCGCGGAGCACCGCGCCCAGCAGCACGGGCGCCACGACCGCCTCGGCCAAGGGGCTCAGCGCCGAGCTGCGGGAGGTCGTCAACCTGGTCAACCAGGAGCGGGCCAAGGCCGGCTGCAAGGCGCTGACCGTCGACGACAAGCTGGTGCTCGCCGCGCAGCGGCACAGCCAGGACCAGGCCGACCACAAGACCATGTCGCACGACGGCAGCGACGGCAGCGACGTGGGCGACCGGCTCGACCGGGTCGGCTACGCCTGGCGGTCGTACGGCGAGAACGTGGCCTGGAACCAGCAGAGCCCGGCCGCGGTGATGGACGCCTGGATGAACTCCCCGGGGCACCGGGCGAACATCCTGAACTGCTCGTTCACCGAGATCGGCGTGGGCGTGGCGCGGAGCAACGGGCCGTACTGGACGCAGGACTTCGGCACGCCGCGCTGAGCGGCGCGTCGTGACCGGGTCCGCGCTCGTTGACCGGGTGAGGTACGCCGGGGACGCCTGAGCGGTGCCGGCCCGTCGCCGGTGCGCGCAGGCGGCCACCGGAGACGTACCGGCAGGGGGCGGGGTGCCGCCCGCGACCCGGGAGCTGTCCATGCGGATCCGGCCGGCGTGGGCCGTGCCGCCCCGGCCGGTCCACGTCCGCCGACGTGGACCGCGCCGGGGCGTTGCGGTGGTGCTGACGGCGCTGCTGCTCGCCCCGGCGCCGGCCTGCCGGGAGCCGCTCGTCCCGCCCGGGGCGCCCACCCCGTGGCCCGTCGCGCAGGCCCGGCACTGGCAGTGGCAGTGGCAGCTCACCGGCCCGGTGGACGTCACCGTCGACGCCGACGTCTTCCTGCTCGACGCGGCGCAGACCACCTCCCGCGAGACCGGCGCGCTGCGCGCCCGCCACCGCCGCCTGGTCTGCCAGGTGCGGGTCGGCACGTACGCCGCCGCCGACCCGGACGCGAGCCGCTTCCCGGCGGCGGTACGCGGGACGGCGGTGCCCGGCCGGCCGGGCAGCCGGTGGCTGGACGTGCGCCGGTGGGACTCGCTGGAGCCGGTGCTGGCCGACCGGTTCCGGCTCTGCCGGGGCAAGGGCTTCGGCGCGGTGGCGCTCGACGACGCCGACGGCTACCTGCACCGCTCCGGCTTCCCGCTCACCTTCGACGACCAGTTGCTGTTCAACCGGCGGCTGGCCACGCTGGCCCGGCGGCTGGAGCTCTCCCCCGGGCTGGTCGACGACCTGCCGCAGGTGGCGGCGCTCGCCCCCGACTTCGACTTCGCGGTCAACCAGGAGTGCGTCCGCCGGGGCGGGTGCGACAAGCTGCTCCCCTTCGCCGACGCGCACAAGCCGGTGTTCCACGTGGAGTACACCGGCGACCCGGCCGAGTTCTGCGTCACCACGGTCGGCTACGGCTTCGCCTCGATCCTCAAGGACCGCAAGCTCGACGCCTGGCGCGAGCCCTGCCCGCTGTCCTGAGCGCCCCGGGGCGGCGGCTATGCCGTCGAGTCCGGCTTCCAGTCCTGAGCGAGGAGCCCGAGCACCACCTCGTCGAGGAACTCGCCCAGCACCCAGGCCGAGGAGCGCAGCACACCCTCGCGGACGAAGCCGTTGCGCTCGGCGGAGCGCAGCATCGCGGCGTTGTCCGCCAGCGTCTCGATCTGCAGCCGTTGCAGGCCACGCACGACGAATCCGTAGTGGCACAGCACCGCCACCACGTCGGTGCCGTAGCCCTTCCCGCGGGCGGACGGCAGCAGTCCGAGGCCGATGTGCGCGGACCGGTTGTGGTTGTCGATGCCCCACAGCGTCGCGGTGCCGACCAGCGTGCCGCCGTCCAGCTCCACCACCGAGAACGGGACGCTTCCCTGCTCCTGGTCGTCCACCACGAGCCGCGGGTCCTTCGAGCCGGGCGTGATCGGCCGCCACGGCCCGCCCTCGGCCCGGGAGGAGTTGACGACGTCGTCGTAGAGCTCGGCTCGCAGGGTCGGGATGTCGTCCTCGTGCCGGGCCCTGAGCCCGACCGTGTTGCCCCTCAGCATGCGAGCTTCCTACCGGACCGGACCGGTCATAGACAAACCGATAAGCACGTCAACCGGGATCGTGCTCGTGCTCCGCGTACCCCTGAAGAAGCGACACCGCCCCCGGCCCGGACGGGCGGGGGGGCGGTGTCGAGGGACGGCGGCGGTCAGCCGGGGGCGCCACCGGTGACCGGGGCCGGGGTGCCGGCGCCGCGCTGGGCCGGGATGCCGGCGTGCTCGGCGCTGAGCGGGGTGGCCAGCTCCTCCAGGGACTTGCCCTCGGCCTTGACGCCGAGGGTCAGCTCCACCAGGCCACCGATGATCATCACGGCGGCGCCGATGACGAAGGCGACCACGGTGTCACCGACCTTGCCGGTGCCGACCAGCTTGGCGAAGAGCAGCGGGCCGGTGATGCCGCCGGCGGCGGTGCCGATCGCGTAGAAGAACGCGATGGCCATGGCCCGGGTCTCCATGGGGAAGATCTCGCTGACCGTCAGGTACGCCGCGCTGGCGCCGGCCGAGGCGAAGAAGAGCACCGCGCACCAGCAGGCGGTCATGGTCACCGCGTCGAGCACGCCGGAGTGGAACAGCCAGGCGGTGCCGAGCAGCAGCACGCCCGAGCCGATGTACGAGCCGGCGATCATCGGAACCCGGCCGACGGTGTCGAAGAGCCGGCCCAGCAGCAGCGGGCCGAGCAGGTTGCCGACCGCGATCACCGCGAAGTAGTAGCCGCTGTTGCCCGGCGGGACGTCGAAGAAGGTCTGGAGGATCTGGGCGAAGCCGAAGGTGATCGCGTTGTAGAGGAACGCCTGCCCGATGAAGAGCGAGAAGCCCAGCGTGGCGCGCTTCGGGTAGCGGGCGAAAAGGGTCTTCGCGATCTCCAGGAAGTTGGTGCTCTTCCGCTGCTTGATCTCGATCCAGTTGTCGGCCTCGGTGAGGTCCTTGCCCGTCTCCCGCTTCACCTCGGCCTCGACCGAGTCGACGAGATGGTTCGCCTCGTCGGCCCGGCCGTGGATGAACAACCACCGTGGGCTCTCCGGGACGTGCCGGCGGACCAGCAGGATCACCACGCCGAGCACCGCGCCGAGGCCGAACGCCACCCGCCAGCCGAGGTTGGTCGGCAGGCCGTTGAGCAGCGGCACGGTCAGCAGCGCGCCGAGCGCCGCGCCGAGCCAGAAGGTGCCGTTGATGATGATGTCGATCCGGCCGCGGTGCCGCGCCGGGATCAGCTCGTCGATGGCCGAGTTGATGGCCGCGTACTCGCCGCCGATGCCCATGCCGGTGAGGAACCGGAACAGGAAGAACCACCAGGTGTCGAAGGAGAGCGCGGTCAGCGCGGTCGCCACCAGGTAGAGCCCGAGGGTCAGCAGGAACAGCTTCTTGCGCCCGAACCGGTCGGTGAGCCAGCCGAAGAAGAGCGCGCCGGTGCAGGCGCCCGCCACGTAGAGCGCTGCGGCCAGGCCGGTGACCTGGCTCTGGGTGATGCTCAGGCCGCTGCCCGGCTCGGCCAGCTTGCCGGAGAGGTTGCCGACGATGGTCACCTCGAGGCCGTCGAGGATCCACACCGTGCCGAGGCCGATCACGATCATCCAGTGCCAGCGGGACCACGGCAGCCGGTCCAGGCGGGCCGGGACGTTGGTCCGTACGGTGCCGGTCCGCACGTCGGTGCTCATGACGCGCTCCGGAGGGCTGCGGTGGCCGGGGCGCGACGACGGGCCGCCGGCGTGAGCTGTTCGTCCATGGCGGCCCAGATGCCCCGCCGCCGCGGCCGTTAATCCTGCGGTGACACCTCCGTCACAGGACGAAGGGCGGACCGGACCGGCCCGCCCTCCCCCGTCCCGTGAGTCAGCGCGCGCCGACCAGCTCCGGGGCCGGCGCGGGCGGCTCGGCCGGCGGGGTCGCCGCCCGGCCGCGCAGGAACCGCGGCGCCCACCAGTTCGCGTCGCCCAGCAGCGTCATCAGCGACGGCAGCACCACCGCCCGGATGATCGTGGCGTCCAGCAGGATGGCCGCGGCCAGCCCGATGCCGAGCTGCTTGAAGTCGATGGTGCTGAGCGTCGCGAAGATCGAGAACACCCCGACCATGACGATCGCCGCGCTGGTCACCACGCCCGCCGAGGAGGTGATCCCGTACGCCACCGCGTCCTTGTTCGACATCCCCTGGCGGATGCCCTCGCGGATCCGGCTGACCACGAAGACGTGGTAGTCCATGGAGAGCCCGAACAGCACCACGAAGAGGAACATCGGCAGCCAGGTGACGATCGCGTCCATCGAGGTGAAGCCGAGCAGCCCTTCCGCCCAGGTGCCCTGGAAGACCAGCACCAGCAGGCCGTACGCGGCCCCGGCGGAGAGCAGGTTCAGCAGGATCGAGGTGAGCGCCACCACGACCGACCGGAACGTCCAGGCCATCACGAGGAAGGTCAGCGCCAGCACGAAGGCCGCCACCAGGGGCAGCTTCGCCCAGATGTGGTCCGCGTAGTCCTCGCTGGCCGCCACGCCGCCGCCGACCGCGTACTCGACGCCGGGGATGCCGCCCAGCGCGGCCGGGACCAGGTCCTGGCGCAGCTCGTGCAGCGACCGGGACGCCTCGTCGGTGCGGCTGGCGTACGGCGTGGCCACCTCGAGCACCGACACCCGCCGGTCCTCCGACACCTTGATCTTCGGGCCGTCCCCCTCGGCCGGCGCGAAGAGCGGGTCGGCGGCGGCCCGGTCGGCCAGCCCGGTCAGGGCCGCCTTCACCCGGTCGGCCTGGTCGGCCGGCGCCCGCACGGCGACCGTGTGGCTGGTGCCGTTGCTCGGGAAGGCCGCGGTGAGCCGGTCGTACGCCTGCATGGCCGCCGTGGTGCGCGGCACGTCCTCCATGCCCGGGAACTTCAGCTTCATGCCCAGCGCCGGGGCGGCCAGGGCGAGCAGCAGCCCGACCGAGACCACCAGGGTGGCCAGCGGGGCGCGCAGCGCGGGCTTCAGCACGGCCGGCCAGAACCGGGGCCGGGCCGGCCCGCCGTGCCGCCCGACGCGCGGGGCGGTGAGGCGCCACAGCAGCGGCACCCGGGGCCGGTCGACCCAGCGGCCCAGCTTGGCCAGGAGCGCCGGCAGCACGGTCAGCGAGCCGATCACGGCGACCGCGACCACCAGGATCGAGCCGACGGCGAGCGACGAGAAGATGGCGTCCTGGGCGAGCAGCAGCCCCGCCATCGAGATGATCACGGCGGTGCCGGAGACCACCACGGCGTGCCCGGAGGTCTCCGCCGCGATCTCCACCGCGTCGAGCCCGGAGCGGCCCTTGGCCCGCTCCTCGCGTTCCCGCCGGACGTAGAAGAGCGAGTAGTCCACGCCGACCGCCATGCCGATCAGCAGGATGACGCTGGCCGTGGTGTCGGTGGCCGGCACCAGGTGCGAGGCGAGGGTGGAGAGCCCCATGGCCGCGGCCACCGAGGAGAGCGCGAGCAGCACCGGCACGCCGGCCGCGATCAGCGCGCCGAACGCGATGATCAGGATGGCCAGGGTGACCGGCAGGCTGAGCAGTTCGGCCCGCTTGAAGTCCTTGCCCAGGGTGTCGTCGAGCGCCTTGCCGATCGACGGGCCGCCGACCTGCTCGACCCGCAGCGCCGGGTGCGCCTCCTGGACCTTCGCGGTGGTGTCGCGCAGCGGCTGCACCCGGTCCGAGGCGGTCTCCGGGTCACCCGACATGGTGATCGGCACCAGCATGGCGTTGCCGTCCCGGGACGGCATCGGCGCGCCCACCGAGGTCACCCCGTCGACCTGCCGCAGCCGGGCCGTCGCGTCCTCGGCGGCGGCCTTCGCCGCGGCCGGGTCGAGCGTGCCCGAGCGGGGAGTGATGAGCACGTTCTCGGTGGCCGGCTCGTGGAAGCCGCCACTGTCGACGATCAGCTGGGCCCGCCCGAACTCACCGATCGCCTGGTCGTCGTCGGTCGCCTCGTTCAGCCCGGCGGCGTTGCCACCGACGAAGCACACCGCCACGAACACCACCCAGAGCGCGATGGCCCGCCACGGGTGCTCCGCACTCCACCGTGCCAGCCGCACGGTCACCGGTCGCCTGCCCATACCTGGGAACCCCCTCCAGACGTCGGCCCCGTGCCGACGTCTGCTGACGCTAGGGAGCGGAACGGGCCCGGACATCGGGGAACGGCCCCGGCTCGTCCCCCATCCGGCCGGCTCCGGCCGGGCGGCCCGAACCGGGTCGGCCAACCGGACAGAACGGGATTTTCAGGGTACGACCGGGGGACCCGCCGGGCCGCGGCCGGTGAGGCACACCGGCGCAACCCCGAGTCGGCTCGGGGTCATCCCCGGAGGGTGCCCCGGGGGCGGGGCTGGCAGCGCGGGCAACTGTAGGACGACCGGTTCATGAACGCCTCGCGCCGGATCGGCGTCCCGCACCGCGGGCAGGGCTCCCCCTCCCGGCCGTACGCGTTCAGCGACCGGTCGAAGTAGCCGCTCTCGCCGTTGACATTCACGTACAGCTCGTCGAAGCTCGTGCCGCCCTGCTTGATCGCCTCGCCGAGCACGTCCCGGACGTGGCCGAGCAGCCGGCCGGCGGCCGGGCCGGTCAGCGCGTCGGTCGGCCGGGCGCCGTGCAGCCGGGCCCGCCAGAGGGCCTCGTCGGCGTAGATGTTGCCGACGCCCGAGATCAGCGTCTGGTCGAGCAGCGCCCGCTTCACCTCGGTCCGCCGCTTGCGCAGCGCGGCCACGAAGCCGGCGTCGGAGAACTCCGGGTCCATCGGGTCCCGGGCGATGTGCGCGATCTCGGCCGGCAGCTCGGCCCCGCCCTCGGAGACCGACAGCCCGCCGAACGTGCGCTGGTCGACGAAGCGCAGCTCCGGACCGTCGTCGGCGAACCGGAACCGGACCCGCAGGTGCAGCTCGTCGGCCGCGCCGACCGGCTGGAGCAGGAGCTGGCCGGACATGCCGAGGTGGCCGATGAGGGCGTCCCCGCTGTCCAGCGGGAGCCACAGGTACTTGCCCCGGCGCCGGACGTCGGTGACGGTCCGGCCGGTCAGCACGTCGGCGAAGTGCTCGCCGCCCGGCTCGTGCCGGCGGACCGCCCGGGGGTGGCGCACCTCGACGGCACTGATCCGCCGGCCGATGACCCACTGGGCCAGCCCCTGCCGGACGGTCTCGACCTCGGGCAGCTCAGGCACGGCCGGCGCCCGTCTCGGCCGGGTCGCCCGCCGCCTCCTCGACGGCGGCCTTCGCGGCGGCCTCCGCCTCGGCCTGCTCGGTCAGCATCCGCCAGGCCGACTCGGCGGCCCGCTGCTCGGCCTCCTTCTTGCTGCGCCCCTCCGCGCCGCCGTACCGGTTGCCGGCCACCACCACCCAGGCCGTGAAGGTCTTGAGATGGTCCGGGCCGGTGCCCTCGATCCGGTACTCGGGGACCCCGAGCCCCAGCGCGGCGGTCAGCTCCTGGAGGCTGGTCTTCCAGTCGAGCGCCGCGCCCCGGCCGGCCGACTCGGCCATCAGCGGGTCGAACAGCCGGTGGATCACGATGGCCGCGGTGTCCAGGCCGTACTGGAGGTAGATCGCGCCGAGCAGCGCCTCCAGGGTGTCGGCCAGGATGCTGGCCTTGTCCCGGCCGCCGGTGGCCTCCTCGCCCTTGCCGAGCAGCAGGTACGCGCCCAGCCCGTCCGGGCCGAGGCCACGCGCCACGTCCGCGAGGGCACGCATGTTGACCACGCTGGCCCGCAGCTTGGCGAGCTGCCCCTCGGGCAGGTCCGGGTGGTTGTGGAAGAGCGCCGTGGTGATCACCACGCCGAGGACCGAGTCGCCGAGGAACTCCAGTCGCTCGTTGGTGGGCAGCCCACCGTTCTCGTACGCGTAGGAGCGATGGGTCAGTGCGCGCTCCAGCAGTTCCGGGTCGAGCGACACCCCGAAGGCCGCCTCCAGGTGGCCGACGGGAGCACGCCGCCGCTTGTCGTTGGTCATGGCGCAACCTCGGTGTCGTTGTGGTCGGGTGCGGGATCGTGCGGAACGTCGTCGAGCAGGGTCGAGACGGTGTCGGTGGCGCCCCGGCGCCACAGGTGGGCGGCGAGGGCGATGCCGGAGGCGACGTCGTCGGGCCCGGCTGCGCCGTGGCAGACCACCACGGTGCCGGCCACCCCGAGCAGGGCCGCCGCACGGGGCGCGCCGCCGCTCGCCGGGGGCCCGCCGGCCATCGCGTACGCGCCCTCGATGGCCTTGAGCAGCACGTTGCCGGTGAAGCCGTCGGTCACCACCACGTCGGCGCGGGCGCCGAGGGAGACGTCGTACCCCTCGACGAGGCCGATGTAGCGGGCGCCGCAGGGCAGCGACACGGCGGCGAGGGCGGGGTCGGCGGAGCGGCGGAGCCGGTCGCCCTTGCCCGCCTCGATGCCGACGGAGAGCAGCCCGACCCGGGGCGCCACGATGGCGTGCGCCACGGCCGCGTAGGCGGCGCCGAGCACGGCGTGCCGGGCCAGGGTGGCGGGTCCGGGTTCGAGCGTGCCGCCGACGTCCAGCAGCACCACCGGCCCTTCGACGGCGGGCAGGGTGGCGACCAGGGCGGGCCGGCGTACGCCGGTCCAGCGGCCGAGACCGAGCGCGGCGGCGGTGACGGTGGCACCGGTCGAACCGGCGGAGACGAGCGCGTCGGCGATCCCGTCGCGGACGGCGTGCACGGCCGCGCGGACAGTGCTCTCCCCGCGCGCGGCGGTGGGATGGTCGGCCATGCCGACGACGGTCCGCACCGGGCGGACGGTGACCCGGGTGCGCTGCTCCGGGTCGAGCGCACCGATCAGCCCGTCGGCGACCTCGGTCGGTCCGACGAGCAGCAGGTGCAGGTCAGGGTCGGTACGCACGGCCCGCAGAGCGCCGTCAACCACGACGGCGGGAGCATCGTCCCCGCCGAGGAGGTCGACGGCGATCCGCGCGGTGCCCGGCTCCGTCGGCGCGCCGGCCGGGGAACGGCCGGCGGCGGAGGGAGCCGGGGCACCGGGCGAGAGCCTTGGTGCGTGCGCCACCCGACCGGTGGTCGGGGACGTCACTCGGCGCCGTCAGACCTCGAGGACCTGACGGCCGTTGTAGGTGCCGCAGACGGAGCAGGCGGCGTGCGGCAGCTTGGCCGACTTGCACTGCGGGCAAGGCACGGTCGCGACCGCCGTGGCCTTCCAGTTCGCCCGGCGGGCGCGGGTGTTGCTGCGCGACATCTTGCGCTTGGGGACGGCCACGGTTCTTACTCCTCTGTACGGGTCAGTTGCGACAGGCCCGCCCAACGCGGGTCGATCTGCTGGTGACTGTGGTCGGCCGGCAGATCGTCCCAGTGCACCCCGCATTCGGGGCACAACCCTGGGCAGTCCTCCCGGCAGAGCGGGTTGGTCGGCAGTGCGAGCACCACCGCGTCCCGCAGCGCCGGCTCCAGGTCGATCAGATCGCCCTGCATCCGGCCCACCTCGTCCTCGTCGGTCGTGTCGTCCGTGGTGCTGTTCTCGTACGCGTACAGCTCCTGGATCGTCACGGCCACCGAGTCGTCGATCTCGCGCAGGCAACGGCCGCACTCGCCCTTGACGGGACCGGTGACGGTCCCGGAGACGAGCACGCCCTCGGACACCGACTCCAACCTCAGGTCGAGGTCGAGGTCCGCGCCCTCCGGCACACTGATCAACTCCACGCCGAGGTCCGCCGGTGCCGGCACGGTCCGCCGATGCGTACGCAACGCGCCAGGCCGACGCGGCAGGTCCCTCGTGTCGAGGACCAGCGGCGACCTGGGGTCGAGTTGGCTTGGCGAGTGTTTGGGCATAGTCAGACTCCGGCCGGTGAGAGGCCGACAAAAAAGGTTACCTGGGCGACCGCCGGACCGTCGAACCGGGGGCGTCGCCGCCCCGGCCCGGCGGCTGCCGGCTGTCGGCCGCCGGCCCGCGTGCCGCTCAGAAGGGTAGCGGGCGATCCGCCTCGTCCCCAGCGAAGGTGCCGATCTCCCGCAGCGCGTGCATCTTGTCCCGGCCGCGCTCTATCGAGGCGAGCGCCCGGGTCAGGAACTGCTCGAAGTTGGCCAGGGCGGTGTCGACGTAGTCGTCGACCTCCTCGCGCAGGCGCTGCGCCTCGGCCCGGGCCTCGGCGATGATCCGGGCGCCCTCGTGCTCGGCGGACACGGTGATCTCGTTCACCGAGACGAGGCGGGCGTGTTCCGCCTCACCCTCGCTGATGATCCGGTCGGCCTCGCGCTTGCCGGCCTCCATGATCTTGTCCCGCTCCTCCAGCAGCGCGGCGGCCCGGCGCAGGTCGGCGGGAAGCTCCACGCGCAGCTCGTCCAGGGCGGCGATCATCTCGCCCCGGTCGACCATGCAGTTGTTGCGCGACATCGGAACGGAGCGGGCCTGCTCCACCATGGCGATCAGTTCGTCGATGCGATCGAGCGGGTCCACCGGTACCTCACTCCTGTCGTTCGTCGGCCGACCTTCATGATGCGGCCTGCGCCCGGGTTCGGCGCTGCACACATCATGTAACGCGCCCTCTACCCGCGCCGCTGCACCCCTACCCGGCGCGTCGCCCGCCCCCCGACTCGCCGATCTTGCACTTTCCGCCCGGGCATTCCGCCCATCCCGGACGGATACGGGGGCTCCAACTGCAAGATCGCGCAGAGGGTCAGGGGCGGAGGCGGGCCACCAGTTCCTCGCGGACCACGTCCGGGACGTGGGCGGAGATGTCGCCGCCCCACTTGGCCACGTCCTTGACCAGGCTGGAGGAGAGGAAGGAGTAGAGCGGGTTCGTCGGCATGAAGAGCGTCTCCACGCCGGCCAGGCCGATGTTCATCTGGGCCATCTGGAGCTCGTAGTCGAAGTCGCTGACCGCCCGCAGGCCCTTGATCAGCACGCTCGCCTGCTGGGCGCGGCAGAAGTCGACCAGCAGGCCGCGGAACGACTCGACCCGCACGTTGTCGTACGAGGAGGTCACCTCGCGGAGCATGTCGATCCGCTCCTCGACCGTGAACAGCCCCTGCTTCGACTGGTTGACCAGCACGCCGACGATCACCTCGTCGAAGAGCCGGCTGGCCCGGCCGATGATGTCGAGGTGTCCGTTGGTGACCGGATCGAACGAGCCGGGACAGACAGCACGTCTCATGATCGGCGACCGTACCAAAGGGTGGTCTCGCCGTAGCGGCGGCTGCGCCCGGCAGTGATGCCCTCCACCCACTCGACCTCGCCGGTGCGGCTGGAGCGCTCGACGACCACGAGGGCGCCCGGGGCCAGCCAGCCGCCGCCGACCAGCGCGGCCAGCATCGCGGTGATCTCCTCGCCGGGTACGGCGTAGGGCGGGTCGGCGAAGACCACGTCGTACGCCCCGCCGTCCGGGCCGGCCGCGAGCACGGTGGCCACCTTGCCGGTGACCAGGCGGGCGGCCGGGGCGGCCCGGAGCGCGGCGATGTTCTCCCGGATCACCCGGGCGGCCCGGGGGTCGGACTCGACGAGCAGCACGTGCGCGGCGCCCCGGGACAGCGCCTCCAGCCCGACCGCGCCGGAGCCGGCGTAGAGGTCGGCGACGCGGGCCCCGTCGAGATCCACCTCGGCCTGCACCGCACTGAACAGCGCCTCCCGGACCCGGTCCGAGGTCGGCCGGGTGCCGGCGCCGGGCGGCGCGGCGATCCGCCGGCCGCCGAGCGCCCCGGCCACGATCCGGGTCACCGCCTGCTCCCGCACATGCCCCAGACGCTACGCGACGGCGGGGCCGGGCCGGGGAGACCACCCGGCGCGACGGCCGATCACCTGCCGTACATCAATGATCTCAAATTCATAACAGACCCTTTACGAGCCGTCGATAGCGGTAACGCCCGCGGTGTCGATTTCGCTAGGGTCTGCCCGGTTGTCGGCTCGCCTCGCCGGCACCGGCGTCGGGACGGCCGCCACGCGGATCCGCAAACCTCTCCGCGCGCGCCCCGGTCCCACGCCACCACCCCGAAACCCCTCAATCCGGGAGTACCCGTGATCCGTACCAGGCTGTCGCCGCGGCGACCGCTCGCCGTGCTGGGCGCCGCCCTGCTCGGCCTTGCCGGGGCCGTGGCGGTCTCCACCCCCGCCAGCGCCCACCACACCACCATCACCGCCACCTCCGCCTGCGACCAGCTCACCGGCGAGCGGGTCCTCACCTGGACGGTGGAGAACAGCGAGCAGGACAAGGCCGCCACGCTCCAGCAGGTCACCCCGAACCCGAAGACCGACGTGACCGTCGCCGTCGAGGGCGCGCCCGCCATCCCGCTGGAGGGCACGGTCGTCCCCGACGGCGACTCCGTCCAGGCGGTCCAGCGAGTGCCCGGCGACACCCGGTCGGCCTCGCTGACCATCTACGCGCTGTGGAAGAAGAACGGCAAGGACCACACCGACACCGGCACCGTCGACCTGGCCCGGGACGCGCCCTGCGCCCCGGCGCCGAAGTGCGTGGACCTCGACAAGGCCACCTACAGCCACACCTTCGACGGGCCGAAGGGCACGGCCACCGTCAAGCTCGACGGTGACCTGCCGCTCTGCGGCGACGGCAGGCAGTGGTTCACTCTCGTCTCCTACTTCGCCCCGCGCCCGCGCTTCGCCACCCCGCAGTACGTGCACGGCACCCCGGCCAGCGACTGGATCGGCGGCACGAAGACCGCCATCGACCTGAAGGTCGACCTGCCCGACTGCAACACCCAGGTGGACCTCATCTGGGGCGACGCCAGCCAGGTCATCGACCCGCTGACCGAGGACGGCAAGCGGTACGGCAACCTCAAGCTGGGCTCCCCGGGCGCGCCCGGCAGCCGGTCGCACGGTCCGCAGGGCTGGTACAACGGCGGCAGCCGCAGCTGCACCAACCCCGCCTCGCTGTTCACCGCCAACTGCGACGGCACGGTCACCGTGGCGCTCAGCAACGACGGCAGCCTGAGCCGCTACCCCGTCGAGTTCGAGGTGCGCGGCGCGAACGGCTGGTCGAAGAAGGTGACCGTCGAGCCGGGCAAGGCGAACACCGACACCGTCGTCCCGGCCGCGAACGCCGGCACCGTCGAGGTGCTGGTCGACGGCAAGGTGCTCGACAAGGGCAGCTACTCCTGGCAGCGGCCGGAGGACTGCGCGCTGCCGACGGTGGCCGCCAAGGCGACCTGCGACACCTTCACCCTCACGGTGGCCAACCCGAAGGGCGGCCTGCCGGTCAAGGCCGAGCTGACCTACGGCGGGCGCACCGAGACCCGCACCGTCGCGCCGGGCGGTACCGAGAAGGTGACCTTCAAGGCCGGCAAGGACGAGCAGGCGACCGTCGCCCTGCCCGACCTCGACCTGGAGATGGAGGCCGTCTACGCCCCCGAGCAGAACTGCGGTGGCGGCGGTGGCGGCGGCGCCGAGCCGGGCCTGCCGGTGACCGGTGCGGCGGCCGGCGTCATGGCGGCCGTGGCCGGTGCCCTGGTGGCGGCCGGCGCGGTGCTCTTCGTGGTGACCCGGCGGCGGCGGATCCGCTTCACCGCCTGACGTGAGCCCGACCCGAGGGCGCGCCGACCACCCGGCCGGCGCGCCCTCGGCTCATTCCAGGAGCGCCGCCGACACCAGCGCGGGATCGACCTCGGCCTGGTTGGTCAGCAGCACCACGCGGCGGTCCGAGTCGGGGAACCAGCCGGCGAACGCCTTGTAGCCGCCGTTGTCGCCGGAGTGGTGGACCGCCCGCTCCCCGGCCAGCGGGCCGATGAAGCAGCCGTAGCCGTACGCCTCGCCGGGGCGGCCGGTGGGCGCGTGCGGGGTGGTCATGGCGGCCACCCCGGCGGGCCCGAGCAGCCGGCCCCGGCGGGGCACGTCCAGCCAGGTGAGCAGGTCCGCCCCGGTGCACCACACGTCCCCGGCGCCCATGCTCACCGTGTCCAGGTCCCAGGACGGGACCGGCCGGCCACCCTCGTGCCCCGTCGCCACGTCGTCCCGCCCGGCGGCGTCGCCCGCGAAGCTGCCCATCATGCCGAGCGGCGCGAAGACCTCCTCGGCGAGGAACTCGGCGTACGGCCGGCCGGTCACGCGCTCGACGGCCCGGGCCAGCAGCACCCAGCCGGGGCTGCTGTAGTGCCAGCCGGCTCCCGGGGCGAACAGCGGCGGCTGGCCGGCGAAGACGGCCAGCAGCTCGTCGGGCTCGGCCGGCCCGGCCAGGTCGATCATCGGGTAGTCCTCCCAGTGACCCAGCCCGGAGGTGTGGGTCAGCAGGTGGTGCAGGGTGATCCCGGACCAGGCCGGTGGCGGGTCCGGGAGCCAGCGGTTGATCGGATCGTCCAGGTGCAGCGCGCCCCGCTCGGCGAGGAGCAGCACCGCGACGGCGGCCATCTGCTTGCTGATCGAGGCGATCTGGAACCGGGTCGCGGCGGTGCAGGGCGACCCGGCGTCGGCCGCACCGGTGACCCGCTCCACCTGGAGGTCGTCACCCCGGGCCAGCAGGAGCACGCCGCGGTCGAGGGATGGAGTGGACATCGCCCGAGCCTAGGCCCGGCCGGCCGGCCGGTGGGGGCGGCCGGGTCAGCCCTTTTCCAGGTATTCGGCGCGCTCCTCGTCGACCAGGGCGGCGACCGAGGCGGCCAGCGCCGGGTGCCGGGCCAGCTCCGGGTCGTCCTCGACCAGGGTGATCGCCTCGGCCCGGGCGTCCCGGATGAGGTCGGTGTCGCGCAGCAGCGACAGCAGCCGCAGGTGCGACCGGCGGCCGGACTGGGTGGCCCCCAGCACGTCGCCTTCCCGGCGCTGCTCCAGGTCCAGCTCGGCGAGCTTGAACCCGTCGGTCGTGGAGGCGACCGCGTCCAGCCGTTCCCGGGCGGGGGAACCCTCCATCGCCTCGGTGACCAGCAGGCAGAGGCCGGCGGCCGACCCCCGACCCACCCGGCCGCGGAGCTGGTGCAGCTGGGAGACCCCGAACCGGTCGGCGTCCAGCACGATCATCACGGTGGCGTTCGGCACGTTGACGCCCACCTCGACCACCGTGGTGGCCACCAGCACGTCCAGGTCACCGGCTGCGAAGGAGCGCATCACGGCGTCCTTCTCGTCGGCCGGCAGCCGCCCGTGCAGCACCCCGATCCGCAACCCGTGCAGCGGCCCGTCGGCGAGCAGCGGGGCCACCTCGGTGACGGCGACCGGCGGCCGGCGGCCGTTGTCGTCCTCGCGAGGGGCCTCCTCGTCCGAGGCCGGCCCCTCGCCGATCCGCGGACACACCACGTACGCCTGGTGTCCCTTGGCGACCTCCTCGCGCAGCCGGCGCCAGGCCCGGTCGAGGAAGGCCGGCTTCTCGGCGGCCGGCACCACGTGCGAGGCGATCGGCGAGCGGCCCTGCGGCAGCTGCGACAGGGTGGAGATCTCCAGGTCGCCGTAGACGGTCATGGCGACCGTGCGCGGGATCGGGGTGGCGGTCATCACGAGGACGTGCGGCGGCTGGTCGGCCTTGGCCCGCAGCGCGTCCCGCTGCTCCACGCCGAACCGATGCTGCTCGTCGACCACGACGAGCCCCAGGTCGGCGAAGTCGACCCCCTCGTAGAGCAGGGCGTGGGTGCCGAGCACGATGCCGGCGCGCCCCTCGGCCACCTCGGCGAGCGCCCGCCGGCGGGCGGCCGCGCCCAGCGAGCCGGTGACCAGCTCCACCCGGGTGGCGTCGTCGGCGGCGCCCAGCTCGCCCGCCTGCGCGAGCGGGCCGAGCAGGTCGAGCATGCCCCGGTGGTGCTGGGCGGCGAGCACCTCGGTCGGGGCGAGCAGCGCGGCCTGCCCGCCGGCGTCGACCACCTGGAGCATGGCCCGCAACGCCACCACGGTCTTGCCGCTGCCCACCTCGCCCTGGAGCAGCCGGTGCATCGGGTGCGCGGTCTCCAGGTCGGCGGCGATCTCCCGCCCGACGGCCTGCTGGCCGGAGGTCAGCTCGTAGGGCAGCCGGGCGTCGAACGCATCCAGCAGCCCGCCCGGCTTGGCGGGCCGGGCCTTCGCGGGCCAGGCCGCCGCCCGGTGCTTGCGCTGTACCAGGGTGAGCTGCACGGCGAACGCCTCGTCCCACTTGAGCCGGCGGCGCGCCTTGTACAGCTCCTCCTTGCTGGACGGGCGGTGGATCTCGCGCAGCGCGGCGCCGATGCCGACCAGGTTCCGGCTGGCCCGCACGGTGGCGGGCAGCGGGTCGTCCGGCGGGGTGAAGGTGTCCAGCACCACCCGCACGCAGCGGGCGATCACCCAGGTCGGCACGGCCGCCGCGGCCGGGTAGACCGGGATCAGCGCCCCGGCGAACTCCTCGACCTCCTCGTTGGCCGCCGCCTCGCCGTCGCCGCCCTCGCCGAGCAGCACGTACTCCGGGCCGTTGAGCTGCCGCTTGCCCCGGAACTCGGTGACCTTGCCAGCGAACAGCCCCCAGCGGCCGGGGCGCAGCTCCCGTTCCCGCCACGCCTGGTTGCCGAAGAAGGTGAGCGTGAGCAGCCCGCCGGAGCCGTCGCCGACGGTCACCTCCAGCAGGTTGCCCCGGCGCTGCCGCATCGGCCGGACCGCGGTGCGCTGCACCTGGGCCAGCACGGTGACCTGCTCCCCCACGTCCAGCGAGCGGATGTCGGTGTGCTCGCCGCGCTCGTCGTAGCGGCGGGGGAAGTGGTAGATCAGGTCGCCGGCGGTGTGCAGGTCGAGGTGGCTCGCCAGGGCCTTGGCGGTGCGCTCACCGACCAGCTTCTTCAGCGGCGTGTCCACGGTGGCCGGTTCGCTCGTCATTCGACCCCCACGAGGAGCGGATAGTGCGGTTGCCCGCCCTCGTACGCCTGCACCTCGACGAACGGCCAGGACCGCTCGACGTGCTCGCGTACGCGGTCGGCCAGCCCGGCCGGGGCGTCCGCCCCGCAGAGCAGGGTGACCAGCTCGCCGCCGCCGCCCAGCATCCGGTCGACCACGGCGGTGCAGGTGTCGAGGAGGTCGGCGCCGATGAGGTGCACCTCCCCCTCGACCAGCGCCAGCACGTCGCCCGGCCGGCACGGCCCGGCCACCGTGAGCGCCTCCCTGCTCGCGTGGCAGACCTCGGCGTAGCGGCAGGCGCCGGCGGCCTCGGCCATGGCGATGACGTCGTCCTCGAAGCGCCGCTTCGGGTCCCGCACGGCGAGGGCGGCGAGGGCCTGCACCGGGGAGCGGGTGGGCACCACGCTCACCTTCACCCCGAGCCGGTGCGCCTCCCGGGCGGCCGCGCTCGCCACCGACTGGGTGTTGGGGTCGTTGGGCAGCACCACCACCCGGGCCGCGCCGGTGGCCCGGATCGCGTCGAGCAGCTCGCCGGTGGACGGGTTGGCCGGCACCACGGTGGCGCCCTCGGCGCCGAACAGCTCGGCGATGCCGGCGCCGGTGGCCACCACCACGGCGGCCCGGCCGTCGGGCAGCGGCGCCGGCAGCGGCGCGGCCGGGGCCACCTGGTCGGCGAACCGGGTCACCGTGATCCGGTGCGGCCGGCCGGCAACCACGCCGGCCTCGACGGCCGCCCCGACGTCGTTGACGTGCACGTGCACGTTCCACGTGCCGCCACCCGGGCCGCCGTCGCCGACGATCACCAGGGAGTCGCCGAGGCCGTCCAGCTCCCCCCGCAGCCGCGTGACGGCCTCGTCGGTGGCGTCGAGCAGGTACTGCACCTCGTAGGCGTACGCCGAAGAGCCGGTCTCCCGGACGGCGGTGGCGGGCGGGCGGGCCGCGGGCGGCGCGGGCGCCGGCTGCGGCGCGCTCTCGCCGGTGACCACCTCGACCAGCGCGTCGAGCAGCAGGCAGAGGCCGCGCCCGCCGGCGTCGACCACGCCGGCCCGGGCCAGCACGGGCAACTGCTCGGGGGTACGCGCCAGCGCGCGCGTCGCCTCGCCGGCCGCCGCCCGGGCCACCGTGCGCAGGTCGTCGGTGTCCGCCCGCTCGGCCGCGCGGGCGGCGGCGGCCACCACGCTGAGCAGGGTGCCCTCGACCGGGTGGGCGACCGCGGCGTAGGCGGCGGTCGTGGCGTCGGCCAGCGCGGCGGCGAGCTGCCGGCCGCGGACCGCCGGCGCGGCGGCGAGCGCGTCGGCGAAGCCGCGCAGGATCTGCGAGAGGATCACCCCGGAGTTGCCCCGCGCCCCGAGCAGCGCGCCCCGGGCCATCAGCCGCAGGGCGTGCCCGTGCGGGGTGTGCCCGTCGTCGGGCAGGGTCTCCAGGTCCATGGCGAGGGCCTGCTGGGCCGAGGTGAGGGTGAGCACCAGGTTGGTGCCGGTGTCGCCGTCGGGGACCGGGTAGACGTTGAGGTCGTCGATCTCGCCCTGGTGCCGCTGGAGGGCGGCCAGCCCGCTCGCGCACCAGCGGCGCACCGCGGCGGCGTCGAGGGTCTCCAGCACGTCGGGAAGCCTACTGGCGCGCACTGACACGCGCCGGATCCGGCCGCCTCCGGCCGGCGTGTCCGGTGGCCCCGGGCCGGCGCGGCCCACCGGCGCCCCGGGTACGCTGGGCGGGCTCCGTCGGCCACCCGACCGGGCCGGTTGGGCGTACCGGCCGGTCATCGGGTAACCTGGCCAGGTTGCCCGGGCTGCGCCTGGCGGCGACCCCATGAACGTTTCAATCCCAGGAGTATCCCGTGGCTAGCGTGTGCGACGTCTGTGGCAAGGGGCCGGGCTTCGGCCACAACGTGTCCCACTCGCACCGGCGGACCAACCGCCGCTGGAACCCGAACATCCAGTCGGTGCGTACCCCGGCCGGTGGTGGCACCACCAAGAAGTTGCAGGTCTGCACCTCGTGCATCAAGGCCGGCAAGGTCACCCGCGCCTGACGCGGTAGCACCGCCTTCACAGTTTCGCCGGATGCCGGCGGACCCCTCGGGTCCGCCGGCTTCTGTCGTGTCCCCGGCGCCGCGCTGACGGGTCGCCGACCGGACGGTGTCCGGCCGGGCCGGCCCGGTTAGGGTGCTGCTGCGCCGGCCGTCCGTTCCGGCGCCACGCGTGGGGAGGAACGACCGGTGGAGCTGGACCTGGGGCGGGAGCAGCTGGTGGTGGTCGGCGGGTCGTTCGGCTCGCTGCGCTGGTTCGACCAGGAACTGCCGCCCGGCAGCGTCGTCCTGGTCGAGGAGCCGGACGTGATCCGCCGCCGGGGCCTGGAGCGCTTCACCGCCGAACTGCCGATGATCGCCCGGCTGGTGCCGGCCGAGTACCAGACCGGCTTCGACGCCGACGCCCTGCTCGCCCGGGAGCCCGGCCTCGCCACCGCCCGGCTGGTCCTGCCCGGCCTGGAGTACGCCGTCGGCGCCGTGGCCCGCCTGGCCGACCGGCTCGGCCTGCCCGGCGCCGGGGTGGCCGCCGCGGACGTCTTCTCCGACAAGCACCGGATGCGGCTGCTCGCCGACGCCACCGGCCTGGCCAACCCGGCGTACGAGCTGGTCGACGACCCGGCGCGGGCGGCGGAGTTCGCCCGGGCGCACGGCGGCCGGTGCGTGCTCAAGCCCACCCGCCGCTCCGGCAGCCTGGGTGTGCAACTGGTCACCGACCCGGCGCAGATCGCCGCGCGCTGGGCGGCCAGCGCCACCCCGCCGGAGCCGGCCGAGGCCACCGAGCGCGGCCTGCCCACCGGCGTGCTCGTGGAGGAGCTGCTGGTCGGCTCGGAGCACAGCGTCGAGCTGCTGGTCGCCGAGGGCGAGACGATCTTCGCCAACGTCACGGACAAGCGGATCGCCGGCGGCCGGTACCCGGTGGAGACCGGGCACACCGTGCCGTCCGCGCTGCCGGGGGCGGAGCAGCGGGCGCTGCGGGACGCGGCGGTCCGGCTCGCCGAGGCGGCCGGCTTCCGCAGCGGCATGCTGCACAGCGAGTGGATCCTCGTCGACGGCGTGCCGACGCTTGTCGAGTGCGCCGCCCGGATGCCCGGCGACATGATCACCGCGCTGGTCTCGATCGCCTACGAGTTCGACTTCATCGAGGCGTACCTGCGGGTGCTGCGCGGTGAGCGCCCCACGCTGCCGGCGCGGCCGACCGGCGCGGCGGCCGTCGAGTTCCTGGTCGCCCCGCCCGGCCGGGTCACCGCCGTGGACGGCCGGCGCGGCGCCCTGCGGGTGCCCGGCGTGCTCGACGTGCAGGTCGAGGCGAAGGTCGGGGACCACGTGCCGGAGCTGCTCTCCTCGGCGCACCGCAGCGGGCACCTGCTGGCCTGGGGGGCCACCCCCACCGAGGCGGAGAGCGCCGCCCGCAAGGCCGCCGGCGAGATCCGGATCACCGCCGGCTGACCGGCGTCAGAGCGGGCGGCCGAAGGAGAGGCAGCCCGGGGCGTCCTGGTAGAAGCCGAAGTTCGGGATCCGCTCGTAGCCGGCCGACGTGTACATGGCGATCGCCTCGGGCTGCTTGTCGCCGCACTCCAGGATGATCCGCTTGCGGCCCTGCTCCCGGGCGGAGTGCTCCACCGCCGCGAGCACCGCGCGGGCCACGCCCCGGCCACGGGCGGCCGGCGCCGTGTACATGCGCTTCAGCTCGGCCGTCTCGCCCTCGTCGCCGTGGCTGCGCCAGCCGCCGCAGCCCACCGGCTGCCCGTCGAGGTAGGCGACCAGGAAGGTGCCGGCCGGCGGCTCGAAGTCGGCCGCGTCGACCGGCGTCTCGTCGCCGCTGCCGCCGTACCGCTGGCCGAGGTCGGCCAGGGCCGCCCGGATCAACGCCTGCGACTCGGGCGCGTCGAAGCGCCGCACCCGGATCTCGATCTCGCTCACGGACTGAAGCGTACGACCGGGACCGGGGCCGCCCGGGGCCCGATCCCCGGCATCGGACGCAGATCACTCCGTCCGGCGGAAGTGGTCCCAGCCCGCGGTGCCCGCGTAGGGCGCGCCGTCCACGGTCACCCCGGCGCCCTCGGTCACCCGGCCGACCGGCCGCCAGCCCGCGGGCAGCGTCGCGGTCGCCGGGAAGGTCGCCGCCAGGGCGTGGTCGTCGCCCCCGGCCAGGATCCATGCGTACGGGTCGACGCCGAGGGCCTGCGCCGCGTCGCGCATCTGCCGGGGCACCTCGAACGCCTCCCGGGTCAGGTCGACGGCCACCCCGCTGGCCTTCGCCACGTGCCCCAGGTCGGCCAGCAACCCGTCCGACACGTCGATCATGGCGGTGGCGCCGTTCGCGGCGGCCTCCGGGCCGGCCGCGTACGGCACCTCGGGGCGGCGGAACGCCTCCACGAGCAGCCGGGGGGTGCGGAACCCCCGGGACAGCACGGTGTAGCCGGCGGCCGCCCAGCCGGTCCGACCCGCGAGGGCCACCACGTCCCCCGGGCGGGCCCCGGAGCGGACCACCGGTGGCCGGCCGGCCAGGTCGCCGAGGGCGGTCACCGCGATGGTCAGCGTCGGGCTGGCGGACATGTCCCCGCCGACCACGCTCGCGCCCACCAGGGCCGCCTCGGCGCCCAGCCCGTCGGCCAGCTCCTCGGCCCAGGCCGGGTCGAGGTCGGTCGGCATGCAGAGGGCGACCAGCAGCGCGGTCGGGGTGGCCCCCATGGAGGCGATGTCGGCCAGGTTGGCCGCCGCCGCCCGGTGTCCCACGTCGCGGGCCCCGGACCAGTCCCGGCGGAAGTGCCGCCCCTCCACGAGCACGTCCGTGGAGGCGACCACCCGCCGGTCCGGCGCCGCGACCACCGCCGCGTCGTCTCCGGGGCCGAGCAGGCAGCTCTCCCCCTGGGCCAACCGGGCGGTCACCCGGTCGATCAGCCCGAACTCACCGACATTCGCGACCGTCATGCCGTCCCCTCGTCGCGCTCTTGTAGCTCCGCAGTCCCGCCACCACTACCCCGACGTGTGCTCGCTCACCGCGTCCCGCCGGCGACCGATACAGATCAGGGCCGCTCCGTAGGGTAGTTTCACCCTTCGGGCCGCCCCAGGCGGCGACGGACGGAGGTCGAGTCGTGGTACAGGCGTACATCCTCATCCAGACGGAGGTCGGTCGGGCGCGTGACGTGGCCGGTCTGATCGCGGACCTTGCCGGCGTGGTGCGCGTCGACGCCGTCACCGGGCCCTACGACGTGGTCGTCCTCACCGAGGCGAACACCGTCGACGAGCTCGGCAAACTCATCGTCAGCAAGGTGCAGATGGTGCCCGGCATCACCCGCACCCTCACGTGTTCGGTGGTGCGGCTGTAAGTGGAAGAAGTCACGTCCTCCCCCGCTTCCGACGAGTCCCGCCCGGCGCGTCGCGACCGGTCGAGCCGCAGCGCGGCGCTCTGGGCCACGCTGGTCGCGGTGCCGGTCACCCTGGCGGTGGCCGGCTTCACCTTCGCCAAGCTCGCCCCCGACACCCCGGCCGCCGCGCCGAGCCCGTCGGCGAGCGCCGTGCGGCCGCAGTCGACCGCGCCGGTCGAGCTGCCGGCCCCGGCCCTGGCCGAGCGTCCGGCCACGGTGTGCCGCGCCCTGGTGTCGCAGCTCCCGGCGACCGTCCGCGACCTCGCGCAGCGACCGGTCACCGCGGGCGCCGAGCAGAACGCCGCGTACGGCGACCCGGCGCTCACCGTGGCCTGCGGCGGCACGCCGCCGATCGTGCAGCCCACCGACGAGGTGTGGTCGGTGAACAAGGTCTGCTGGCACGCCGTGCAGGAGGCGGACGCCACCGTGCTGACCACCGTCGACCGGGAGACCCCGGTCCGGGTGCGCGTCCCGAAGCAGTACGAGCAGCCGCTCCAGTGGGTCACGCCGATCTCCGACGCGGTGGTCGCCTCGGTGCCGGCCGCGAAGACCGCCCCGTCCGGCTGCTCCGCCTGACCGTCGCCGGCCGGTCGCGACGCCCGCGGCGTCAGCGGCCGGCGCGGCGCAGCGCGGTGCGGATGAGCCGGTTGACCAGCTTCGGATACTCCAGCCCGCTGGCCGCCCACATCCGGGGGAACATCGAGGTCGGGGTGAAGCCCGGCATGGTGTTGATCTCGTTGAGGTAGACGTCCAGCTCCGGCGTGACGAAGAAGTCGGCCCGGGCCAGGCCCGAACAGTCCAGCGCGGTGAACGCGCGGGTCGCGTACTCCCGCACCTGCCGGGTCACCTGGTCGGGCAGGTTCGCCGGGATGTCGTACTCGCAGGCGTCGTCGATGTACTTGGCCTCGAAGTCGTACCAGTCGTGGCCCGAGACCACGCGCACCTCGGCCAGCACCGACGCCTCCGGGGCCCCGCCGGCCTCGCCCTCCAGCACGCCGCACTCGATCTCGCGGCCCACGATCGCGCCCTCGACCAGCACCTTGGTGTCGATCTCCCGCGCCGTCGCGACCGCCGCGTCGAGCTGCGCCCAGTCGTCGACCTTCGTGATGCCGAACGAGGAACCGGCGCGCGACGGCTTCACGAAGACCGGCAGCCCGAGGCGGTCCTTGTCCTCCTCGGTCAGCGTCATCCCGGCGCGCAGCACCACGTACGGGCCGACCGGGATGCCCTCGGCGGCGCAGAGCTTCTTGGTGAACTCCTTGTCCATGGCGGCCGCCGAGGCGAACACGTTCGCCCCGACGTACGGGATGTCGGCCATCTCCAGCATCCCCTGGATGGTGCCGTCCTCGCCGTACGCGCCGTGCAGCACCGGGAAGACCACGTCCACGTCGGCCAGCGCCACGGGGCCCTGGGTCGGGTCGAGCACCATGAGGCCGCCCACCGCCGGGTCGGCGCGCAGCACCAGCTCGGCGCCGGAGCCGGCGGTGATCTCCGGGAGCTTGCGGTCGGCGATGGCGAGCTGGCCGGGGTCGCCGCTGGCCAGCACCCACTGGCCCTGCCGGGTGATGCCGACCGGCACGACCTCGAACTCGTCGGGGTCGAGGGCGGCCAGCACGCTGCCGGCGCTCACGCAGGAGATGCCGTGCTCCGGGCTGCGGCCGCCGAAGACGATCGCCACGCGGGTCTTGCCTGGGGTGGTCACTGGAGTCACCTCTTCGTTCGCGACTGCGGCTGGCCGTGCTCGCCAGTGGCGCTCACCCGCTGACCTTACTGTGCGTGGCGAGTGCCGGTAGCCGATACCCGGGGAGACGACGCAACGACCGGCATCCGGTCAGTGCTCCATATACAGGGAGTAACCGGACGTGCGCGGGAGTGCAGAGGTGGACGGCGGCGACGTGGTCGCGTGACCGGAGCGGCGCATGCCGTGGTGAGCCCGGGCGGCCGGCGGCGGGACCTGCCACCGGCCGCCCGGCTCCCCCGCCCCCGTCACCGCGTCCCGGGGGCGGGCCCGGTTCAGTTCAGGTGGTCCGCGGTGCGTGGCCGGCGTCCGACCGCGATGACCTTGACCCGTTGCCGGCCGGCGCGGACCATGCCCAGCGCCATGAAGGCGCCGGCGATCCGGTCCGCCGCCTCCCGGTTGTTCGCGCCGACGACCTGCCGGCGACGCTCGGGGCTGGTGCGCTCGTTTCGCCAGGCCCCGTCGAGGGGGCGCACGTCGGTGAGGACCACGAGGAACCGGGTCATCCCCGCCCACCGCCGGGCTGGCAGGCCGTCACCGTCATCGCGTCTCCTCCGCGTCTGGCGTGCCGGTACGGGCACGCGGCGATCGGGTCGTGGGGGAGTAAAACCCGATCGCCGCGCGCCCCATCCCCTCCGGTCGCTCACCACCACCGTCGCCACGACAACCGGTGGTGAGGACGCCGTCACAGATTGACAGGTGGACACGCGTGAATGCAACTCTCATCGGATTTCTCTCATGCCCGTCCTCCCGTTGATGTGCGACCATCGATGCATGGCGCCGAAGACCGCCCGGGCCCGACGGCTCGGCATCGCCCTGCGGACCCACCGGGAGGCCGCCGGCCTCACCCTGGAGTCCGCGGCCGACGAGATCAACAGCACCCGCAGCACGCTGTCCCGCTACGAGAACGCGCAGACGCTGGTCAACCCGGCCACCGTGCGGGCGCTGCTCACCCTCTACGGGGTGGGCCCCGACGAGATCGCCGCGGCGGTGCAGCTCGCGAAGGACGCCCGCAAGCCCGGCTGGTGGGTCTCCTACTCGTACCTGCTCGACCGCCGGACCATCGACTTCATCGCCCTGGAGGCGGAGGCGACCGGGATCGCCAACTTCGAGCCGTCAGTGGTGCCGGGCCTGCTCCAGACCGCCGACTACATCCGCGGGGTGATGCGCGGCGGCCCGCACACGCTCAGCGACGAGCAGGTCGAGCAGCGGGTCAAGCTGCGGCTCGACCGCCAGCAACGGCTCACGGGTGACGATCCGCCGATCCTCGACGCCATCATCGACGAGGGGGCGTTACTGCGCCCGGTCGGGGGCCGGGCGGTGATGGGGGGTCAGTTGCAGCACCTGTTGAAGATGGCCGAGCTGCCCAACATCACCGTGCAGGTGATCCCACTGGCGGCCGGATACCACCGGGGCACGCGGGGGTCGCTGCACATCCTGGAGTTCGCGGATCCGGAGGACCCGATCATCGCCTCGGTGGAGACGGTCGCCGGACAGATGGTGCTGGACCGGCCGGGCGACCTGCGTACCTGCACCAAGATCATGGAGCACCTGCGGACCGTGGCGCTGAGCCCGGCGGCCAGCCGGGACGAGCTCCTCCGCCTGCTGAACGAGAGGTAGAAGCGATGAACGGCACGAACAGCGGCCGCCCCGTGGCGACCGGTTGGCGCAAGAGCAGCCACAGCGGCGATGAGGGCGCGTGCGTCGAGATGGCGCTGCTGCCGGAGGAGGTCGCGGTCCGCGACTCCAAGGACCCGGCCGGCCCGGTGCTGGTCTTCCCCCCGGCCGCCTGGGCCGCCTTCACCCACGCCCCGCCGCGCCCCTGACCGGGCGCCGCGGCTCAGCCGACGACCAGCGGGCCGGCGGCGGCCCCACCGCGGACCGCCTCCAGCGCCGCGATGGCCACCCCGCGCGCCCCGGCCATGTCCCGGTCCGGCACCAGGGCGAAGGTCGCCACCGCACGCTGCTCGGCGCGGAGCACGGTGTGCTCCCGCACGGTCGCCAGGAACCAGTCGCGGAACTCCGGCGCGGCCTCCACCACCCCGCCGCCCACGAAGTACGCGTGCGGGTCGGTGAAGTTGGCCGCGATGGTGAACAGCCGCCCCAGGGCCATGGCCTGCTGGGTGAAGACCTCGCGGGCCAGCGGGTCGCCCCGCTCGCCGTATCCGCGGACCAGCTTCGCCGCGCGGGCCGGCTCCTCGGCCGCCAGCGGATGCCCCGGGAACCGGCCCAGCCAGTACGGCAGCAGGTTGTTCTCGATGGCGGTGAGCGAGGCGACGCTCTCCGCGTCCCCGGCGAAACCGCAGGCGCAGACCGGCACCGCCTGGCCGGGCGCGAGCAGCCCGTCGAGCGGGATGTGCACATGCCCGAACTCGCCCGCCATGCCTGCCGCGCCGCCGACCACCCGGCCGCCCTCCACCACGCCGCCCCCGAGCCCGGTGCCGACGATCGCGGCGACCGAGGAGCGGTCCATCGCGTCGGCGCCGAAGTGCACGTGGTGCGCGTAGAGGGCCGCCGCGTTGCCGTCGTTGGCGTAGACCACCGGCAGGCCGAGCCGGTGCTCCAGCGCGCCGCGCACGTCGTAGCCGCGCCAGGCCGGCTGGGAGAAGTTGGTCGAGCCGCGCGAGGAGATCACCCCGGTGGCGCTGGCCGGGCCGGGGGTGTCCAGCCCGACCGCGCGGACCAGCTCGCGGGGCACCCCGGTCAGCGCCAGCACGCCGTCCAGCGCCCGGGCCAGCGCCTCGATCGCCGCCTCCGGCCCGGCCCGCACCTCGCTCGGGATCTCCACCAGCCCGTCCACCAGGAACCGGCCGTCGACCGTCAGCACGGTGGCGTTGTTGCTCGTGCCGCCGTTGTCCAGACCCACCACCACCGGCACACCCGCGCTGCCCACCGCCACCGCCTCCCGCCGAGCCTGATCCGAGGCTAGTGGGCGGTACGGCGTCCCGCCACGGTCGCGCCGCCCCCGCCCGGTCCGGGGGCCCGGCGGGGTCAGGCGCGCGGCTCAGCCGGGCCGGCGGGCGGTGACGGCGGTGGCCTCCCACTCGTCGTCGTGCACGACGGTCGGGGCCAGGCCGGCGTCGGCCAGGACCGCGCAGAGCGCCTCGGCCTGGCCGGCGCTCACCTCCACCGCCAGGTGTCCGCCGGGGGCCAGCCACTCGGCCGCGCCGGCGGCCACCCGGCGCAGCACGGCCAGCCCGTCCGCGCCGCCGTCCAGGGCCACCGGGGCCTCGTACAGCCGCGCCTCCGCCGGCATCATCGCCACGGCGTCGCTCGGCACGTACGGGGCGTTCGCCACCACCAGGTCCAGCCGCCCCCGCCACCGGGTGGGCAGGGGCGCGAACAGGTCGCCCTCGTAGACCGGAACGCCCAGCGGGTCGAGGTTGCGGCGGGCACACGCCACGGCCGCCGGGTCGATGTCGGCGGCGGCCAGCCAGCGGGGCGCCAGCCGCCCGTGCAGCACCAGAGCGGCGGCGCCCGAGCCGCAGCAGAGGTCCAGCACGGCGGGCGACGGGCCGGCCACCGCCGCGGCGGCGGCGGCCAGCAGGGCGGTCCGCCCGCGGGGCACGAACACCCCGGGGTCGACGGCGACCCGCAGGCCGCAGAACTCGGCCCAGCCGAGCAGGTGCTCCAGCGGCAGGCCGGCGACGCGGCGGTCGACGAGGTCGGCCAGCGCCTCGGCCGAGCCGGCGGCGGCGATCAGCAGCTCCGCCTCGTCCTCGGCGAAGACACAGCCGGCGGCGCGCAGCCGGCCGACGAGGGCGGGACGGTCGGGAGTGAACAGGGTGGGTGTCATGGCAGGCCTTTCGGGAACGCTCGTCGGCGCTCCCGGCGTCGCCTAACCCTGGTGCGACGCGGACTCGGAGGGAGCGCCGGTCCTCTGCTGGTGGATCGGTCTCACCTCCTCGAATCGGGGCCCGCGCGGGCCGCTGCTGCCCGTCACCCTATCGGAAGCGGGCACGCCGGTGTCAGGCCGCGTCCAGCGCGGCGGTCACGTCGGCCACCAGATCCGCGGTGTCCTCGATGCCGCAGGAGAGCCGGACGAAGCCGGGCGGGGTGTCGTCCCCCCACTGGGCCCGCCGGTCGGCCGTGGTGTGCAGCCCGCCGAACGAGGTCGCGGCGGCCACCAGGCGGGACGCGTCGAGGAACCGGGCCACCCGGTCGGCGTCACCCAGGTCGAACGAGAGCACGCCAGGCATCCGTCGCATCTGGACCGAGGCCACCGGGTGGGCCGGGTCGGTCGGCAGCCCGGGCCAGCGCACGCCGGTGACGTCGGCGCGGCCGGCGAGCAGCCGGGCCAGCGCCTCGGCGTTGGCGGTCTGCCGGGCCAGCCGCAGGTCCACGGTCGCCAGCGAGCGGTGCGCCAACCAGCAGTCGAACGCCCCGGGCACCCCGCCCGTGGTGGTCCGCCATGCGGTCACCGGGTCGAGAAGCTCGGCGGAGCGGGTCGCCACGTAGCCGAGGAGCAGGTCGGAGTGGCCGGTGAGGGCCTTGGTGCCGGAGGCGACCACCACGTCGGCGCCGAGGTCCAGCGGCCGCTGCCCGAGCGGGGTGGCGGTGGTGTTGTCGACCGCCACGAGGGCCCCGGCGGCGTGCGCCGCGGCGGCCAGCGCCGGCACGTCGGCCACGTCCAGGCCGGGGTTCGCCGGGGTCTCCAGCAGCACCAGCCGGACGCCCTCGAACGACGGGTACGGCCCGGCGGTCGGCACGAAGCCCACCCGCACCCCGATGCCCTCGAGGGTGGCGGTGGCGAAGGCCCGCACCGGGAAGTAGCCGTCGGCGGGGAGCAGCACGGTGTCCCCGGGGCGCAGCAGGGCCAGCAGCAGCCCGGTGATGGCCGCCTGGCCGCTGGCGAAGACCCGGCAGTCGCCGCCCTCCAGCTCGCCGACGGCGGCCTCCAGCAGCCGCCGGGTGGGGTTGTCCGGGCGCCCGTACCCGTTGGGGGTCGCCTCCGGCCCCCGCCACGGGTCCAGGTGGTACGGCGCCGCGAAGACCGGCCCGGGCAGGAAGGGCTGTCCCGGTTCCGGCGCGGGCAGCCCGGCGTGCACGCTGCGCGTGCCGTCCCCCCACTCGGTCATCGCCACCTCACTCGTACGATTCGGGCTTCGCGGTCCGGCTCATCAGGGCGTCCACGGCGAGCCGCGGGTCCATCCCCTCGTGGCAGATCCGCTCGATCTGCTCGGTGATCGGCATCTCCACCCCGTGCGCCCGGGCCAGGTCCCGGATGGCCAGGCAGCTCTTCACGCCCTCGGCGGTCTGCCGGGTGGCCGCCTGGGCCTGCTCCAGGGTCTCCCCCCGGCCCAGGTGCTCGCCGAAGGTGCGGTTGCGGGCCAGCGGCGAGGAGCAGGAGGCGACCAGGTCGCCCATGCCGGCCAGCCCGGCGAAGGTGATCGGGTCGGCGCCCAGCGCCACGCCCAGCCGGGCGGTCTCGGCCAGGCCGCGGGTCATCAGCATGGCCCGGGTGTTGTCGCCGAAGCCCATGGCGGTGGCGATGCCGTACGACAGCGCGATGACGTTCTTCACCGCCCCGCCCAGCTCGCACCCGATCACGTCGTCGTTGGTGTACGGCCGGAAGTACGGCGTCCGGATCGACGCCTGGACCAGCGCGGTCCGGCGGCTGTCGGTGCCGGCCACCACGGTCGCGGCCGGCTGTTCGGCGGCGATCTCCGGGGCCAGGTTGGGCCCGGAGACGACCACCACCCGGTCGGCCGGCACCCGGGCGGTCTCCATGATCACCTGGCTCATCCGCTTGGTGGTGCCCAGCTCGATGCCCTTCATGAGGGAGACCAGCGTGGCGTCGGAGTCCAGGTACGGGGTCCACCCGGCGAGGTTGGCGCGCAGCGTCTGCGACGGCACCGAGAGCACCACCACCTCGGCGCCGGCGATCGCCTCCTCGGCGTCCCTGGTCGCGGTGACCCGGTCGGGCAGCCGCACGTCCGGCAGGTAGTCCGGGTTGTGGCGCCCGGTCCGGATGGCCTCGGCCACCGAGGCGCGCCGGGCCAGGATGGTCACGTCCCGGCCGGCGTCGGCGAGGATCTTGGCGAACGCGGTGCCCCACGAGCCCGCTCCCAGCACCGCCACGTGCCCGGTCACTCGGTCACCTCGGGGGTACGCGTCCGGGCCGGCCGCTCCCAGAGCGGTGGTGGCGTGCCGCCGCGGATCTCGGCGACCAGGTCACGGATCCGCAGCATGATCGTGTCGGTCATCTCCTCCAGGATCGCCCGGGTCGGCGTGGCGCCCGCCCACCGGCTCAGGTCGATCGGCGGCCCGGCGACCACCGTCACCGGCGTACGCGGGCGCAGGCCGATGCGGGCGGTCCGCGGGTCGAACATCCGCTCCGGGCCGACCATGGCGACGGGGATCACCGGGGCGCCGGTGGCCAGCGCCAGCCGGGCCGCGCCGGTCTTGCCCTTCATCGGCCACAGGTCCGGCTCCCGGGTGGTGGTCCCCTCCGGGTAGATCACCACCGCGCCCCCCTCGTTCAACGCGGCGACCAGCTTGTCCAGCGACTTGACCGCCTCGACGGTGCCGCGCTCCACCGGGATCTGCTTGCAGCGGTGCAGGATCCAGCCGATCACCGGCACCTTGAACACACTGGCCTTGCCGAGGTACTGCGGCCAGCGCCCCGAGTCGTAGATGAAGTGGGCGGACACCAGCGGGTCCGCGTGTGAGATGTGGTTGGGCACGATGATGATGCCGCCGTCGCGGCGCAGGTGCTCCATGCCGCGCCAGGTGCGCCGCGTCCAGACGGTCAACACCGGCTTCACCAGCACCACGGCGAACCGTTGCCAGAATCCCAGCCTCCGCGGTGCCACCCTGCCTCCTCGTTCCACCCCACGCGCGCGCACGCCCCGGGACGAAATCATGCCTGCTCGCCCCCGGTCCGGCCAGTGAGGGTACCGCCGCCCGACTGGCAGGATTGTCACGTGCCTGAGCCGACCTGGACCGTGGTGGTGCCGGTGAAGCGCCTCGGGGTGGCGAAGAGCCGCCTGCGCGGGGCGCTGCCCGGCGTACCCCACGAGGAGCTGGCGCTGGCCCTGGCGGCCGACACGGTCGGGGCGGTGCGAGCCTGCCCGGCGGTGGCCCGGGTGCTGGTGGTGACCGACGACCCGCGGGTGGCGGCGGAGGCCACGGCGGCCGGGGCGGAGGTCGCGCCGGACCCGGCGGCCGGGTTGAACGCGGCCTTCCGGCACGGCGCGGCCGTTGCCGGCCCGCGCGCCCCGGTGGCCGGCCTGACCGCCGACCTGCCGGCGCTGCGCCCGGCCGAGCTGGCCGCGGCGCTGCGGGCCGTCCCCGCCGACGGGGTACGCGGCTTCGTGGCCGACGCCCCCGGCAGCGGCACGGTCCTGCTCGCCGCGCCGCCCGGAGTGCCCCTGGCCCCCCGCTTCGGCCCCGGCTCGGCGGCGGCGCACGCGGCGAGCGGGGCGCTGCCGCTGCCCGGCGGCTGGCCCACCCTGCGCCGGGACGTGGACACCGCGGCGGACCTGGCCGCCGCCGCCCGGCTCGGGGCCGGCCTGCGCACCGCCGCGCTGCTGGCCCGGGCCGGCGGGGACGTCGGGTACGGTGCTGGCATGCAGGGCACGGTGGCCACCTACGACGCGTCGACCCGCAGCGGGGTGCTGCTCCTCGACGACGGCACCGAGCTGGCGTTCCCGGCCCGCGCCTTCGACGCCTCCGGGCTGCGGCTGCTCCGGCTCGGGCAGCGGGTCCGCATCGAGCGGGACGCCGCCGGCGAGGTCGTCCGGGTGACATTGCCGACCATGGCGTGACCAACCTGCCCCGAGTTCATTTTCCGTTCACCGTTGTCGGGGAATCATGAGGTGGTGAGCACCCCTCGCGAGCACCCCGACGGTCCCCGACACGTCCTCGACCCCGACACGCCCCGCAACGGCGCGTCCACGCGCGGCGCCGACGGCCGGTTCCGCCGCGTACGCCCGCCCGAGGAGAGCGTCAGCCCCGACCCCGCCGCGGCGGCCTCCGCCGGGCTGGAGGAGTCGCTTGACCCGGTCGAGGGGCCGGGCCCTCAGGTGGAGCCGCCCGCGGCCCTGCCGCTGCCCGAGGACCGGTTCTTCAACCGGGAGATCTCCTGGCTCGACTTCAACGCGCGGGTGCTGGCGCTGGCCGAGGACCCCCGCACCCCGCTGCTGGAGCGGGCGAAGTTCCTGGCCATCTTCGCCAGCAACCTGGACGAGTTCTACATGGTGCGGGTGGCCGGGCTGAAGCGCCGGCTCTCCGCCGGCCTTCCGGTACGCGGCGGCGACCGGCTGCCGCTGCGGACCCAGCTGGAGCTGATCACCGAGAAGACCGCCGACCTGGTCTCCCGGCACGCCGCCTGCTTCGTCGACGACGTGCTGCCGAAGCTCGCCGAGGAGGACATCCGGATCCTGCGCTGGAGCGACCTCGACGACGCCGAGCGGGAACGGCTGCGCACCTGGTTCCGGGAGCACATCTTCCCGGTGCTCACCCCGCTCGCCGTGGACCCGGCGCACCCGTTCCCCTACATCTCGGGCCGGTCGCTGAACCTGGCCGTCTCGGTGCGCGACCCGGACGGCGGCTCGGAGCTGTTCGCCCGCGTGAAGGTGCCGAACAACGTGCCCCGGTTCGTGCGGGTGGCCCGCGACCAGCCGGGGGTGCGCTTCCTGCCGGTGGAGGACCTCATCTCGGTGCACCTCGGGCAGCTCTTCTCCGGCATGCAGGTGGTCGAGTGCCACCTGTTCCGGGTGACCCGCAACGCCGAGGTGGAGGTCGACGAGGACCGCGACGAGGACCTGCTCCAGGCCCTGGAACGGGAGCTGGCCCGGCGCCGGTTCGGCCCGCCGGTGCGGCTGGAGGTGGCCGCCTCCATCTCCGACCACATGCTGGAGCTGCTCGTCCGCGAGCTGGACATGGACGGCCACGACGTGCTCCGGGTCCGCGGCCTGCTCGACCTCTCCGCGCTCTGGCAGGTGTACGGCGAGGCCGACCGCCCGGACCTCAAGGACCCGCCGTTCGTGCCGGCCACCCACCCCCGGCTCGCCGAGGGCGAGGTGCCGCGCAGCGTCTTCGCCACCCTGCGGGACGGGGACGTGCTGGTGCACCACCCGTACCACTCGTTCGCGACCAGCGTGCAGCGCTTCATCGAGCAGGCCGCCGCCGACCCCGACGTGCTGGCCATCAAGCAGACCCTCTACCGCACCAGCGGCGACTCTCCCATCGTCGACGCGCTCGTCGACGCGGCCGCCGCCGGCAAGCAGGTGGTGGTGCTCGTCGAGCTGAAGGCGCGCTTCGACGAGGTGGCCAACATCGGCTGGGCACGCACCCTGGAGCGGGCCGGCTGCCACGTGGTCTACGGCCTGGTCGGCCTGAAGACGCACTGCAAGACCGCGCTGGTGGTACGCCAGGAGGGCAACCAGATCCGCCGCTACTGCCACATCGGCACCGGCAACTACCACCCGAAGACCGCCCGGCTCTACGAGGACTTCGGCATGCTCACCGCCGACCCGGAGATCGGCGCCGACCTCACCGACCTGTTCAACGTGCTCACCGGCTACAGCCGGCAGACCGCGTACCGGCGGCTGCTGGTGGCCCCGCAGGGCATCCGCAGCGGCCTGGTCGAGCGGATCGAGCGGGAGATCGAGCACGTCCGGCTGGGCATGCCGGGGCTGGTGCAGTTCAAGGTGAACGCGCTGGTCGACGAGGAGATCACCGACGCGCTCTACCGGGCGTCCCGGGCCGGGGTGCACGTGGACCTGCTGATCCGGGGCATGTGCACGCTGCGGCCCGGGGTGCCGGGGCTGTCGGAGAACATCCGCGTCCGCTCGATCCTCGGCCGGTTCCTGGAGCACTCGCGGATCTTCCGGTTCGGCAACAACGGCGACGCCGAGTTCTGGATGGGCTCGGCCGACCTGATGCACCGCAACCTGGACCGCCGGGTGGAGGCGCTCGTGCAGGTGAGCGACCCGGTGGCCCGGGCCGAGCTGGACCACGTGCTGACCGCCGCGTTCAGCCCCGAGGTCGACGCCTTCGAGCTGGCCCCTGACGGGAGCTGGCACCGGCGTACCGGCACCGACGACACGCCGCTGACCCACCTGCAGGACCTGCTCCTGCACCGGGTCGGCGGGAGGGCGGGCTGAGCGGACCACGACTCGCTCCGAGCGGGCATACGGTGAGCGGATGACGGACGACGAGCCGGTGCGGATCCGGGCCGCGGGCGGGGTCGTCTGGCGCCCGGCCGCCGGCGGCGTCGAGGTCTGCCTGGTGCACCGCCCCCGCTACGGCGACTGGTCGCTGCCCAAGGGCAAGCTGGACGCCGGCGAACACCCGCTGCGGGCCGCCGTCCGCGAGGTCGCCGAGGAGACCGACGTCCGGGCCGTACCGCAGGTACGCCTGCCCACCGCCCGCTACCGCAGCGAGGGCCGGCCGAAGGCGGTCGACTACTGGTCGATGCGGGCCGCCGCGCAGGGCGGCTTCCAGCCGGACACCGAGGTGGACGACGTGGCCTGGTTCCCCGCCGACCGCGCGGTACGCCAGGTCAGCTACCCGCACGACGCCGAGGTGATCGCCGCGTTCGCGGCGCTGCCGCCGGTCACCGCCACCCTGCTGCTGGTCCGGCACGCGCATGCCGGCAGGCGCGGCACCTGGACCGCCCCGGACACCGGCCGGCCGCTGGACGCCGAGGGCTGGGCCCAGGCGCAGGCCCTCGCCGCCCTGGTGGCGCTCATCCGCCCCACCCGCCTGGTATCCGCCGCGGCGCGGCGCTGCGTGCAGACCCTGGACCCGGCGGCCGCTCTGCTGGACCTGCCCATCGAGGTGGTCGGCGACCTCGACGAGCCGCGGCCCGGCCAGCAGCCGGACGAGTGCGCCCTGGCCGCCGCGGCCCGGCTCACCGCGCTCGCCGCCGCCGGGGAGCCGGTCGCGGTGTGCAGCCAGGGCAAGGTGATTCCGGGCGCGCTGGAACGGCTCACCGGCCGCTCCGACGACTACACCACCCCGAAGGGCGGCGGCTGGCTGCTCGCCTTCGCCGGCGACCGGCTGCTCGCCGCCGACCCCCTGTGAGGACGGGCGCTGTTGACGCCTCCGGTCGTGAAGGGGTCGCCTTCTCTCGCCGACGCGGTGGGCGGAGGGCTGTTCAGGGCAGGCTGAGGGTCACCGCGACCGGCAGGTGGTCGCTGGCCGTGCTGCGCGGGGCCGTCGCCCCGGACGCGGTGAGACCCGGCGAGACGAGGACGTGGTCGATCTGGGTGCGCGGGTCGTCGGCCGGGCTGGTACGCAGCGGGCGGGCCGCGACCAGCGCGTCGACCAGGCCGGCCCGGGTGAACTCGGTGAACGCCGGGTCGGCGGGCTCGGTGTTCAGGTCGCCGCCGAGCACCAGCGGGCGGCCGGCCGCGTACCGGGTGGCGAAGGCGGCGACCTCGCGGGCCTGGGCCACGGGGTCCTGCCCCGGCGGCGGTTGCAGGTGGGTGGCGACCACCGCGAGTTCCCGGCCGCCGAGGTCGAGCGTGACGCCGAGCGCCTGCGCCCCGGTCGGCGCGCCGTGCGCCGCGAGGGGTCGGGTGCGGCCGGCCCGCACCGGGTAGCGGCTCAGCACCGCGTCGCCCCACACCGGATCGGCGGCCGGCGCGAAGACGTACGGCAGGCGCAGCCGCCCGGCGAGCAGTGCGAGGGTGTCGTGGCCGCCGTTGAGCAGCCAGCCCCGGTCCACCTCGCTGAGCAGCACCACGTCCGGCCGGCTGCCGTCCACCGCCCGGGCCAGCGCGTCGAGGTCGAGCCGCCCGTCCAGCCCGAACCCCATCCGGATGTTGTACGCCACCAGCCGTACCGCCGCGGGTCGCGGATCGGGCGGTGCCGCGGGGTGCTCCGGGCGGTGCAGCACGCCCGCCACCCCCGCCAGCCCCGCCAGCCCGAGGGCCGTGAGGCGCCGGGCGTACCCGGTCAGGAGGGGGGCCGCCTGGGCGGGTCCGGTGGCGGCGGACACGGCGATCAGGCCGGCCGCGCCCACCGGCACCCAGCCGTTGGGATAGCCCAGGTCGTAGGCCGCGTAGTAGGCGACGCAAGCGACCGCGAACAGCAGCATCCCGCCGACGGCCGCCCAGCCCCGCCGCGCGGCACCGGTGTCGCGGCGGCCGGTCGCCCGGTCGGCGGCGGAGTCCGTCACCACGCCGTGCGTCGGGCCGGTGTCGGTGCGGGCGAGGCAGCCGCCGAGACCCACGGCGGCGAGCAGGTAGGCCCAGCCCAGCCAACCCGGCCGGTCGGTCGCGAAGAGCACCGCGCCCGCGAGCAGGACGGCCGGCCAGACCACCCGCCCGAGCCAGGCCGGAGGCCGGGTGAGCGCGGCCGCCAGGAACAACCCGACCGCGAACGCCGGGATCGCCGAGGCGGAACCGTCGGGCGACAGCGCCAGGCCGGGGAAGTCGGACGTGCCGTACCCGTAGGAGTACGAGGCGTTCCACACCGCCGGTGCGAGCGCCAGTTGACCGGCCACCAGCAGCGCCGGGCCGGCGAGCAGCCAGGCCCGGGCACCCGTGGGGCCGCCGTGCGGATCGGCGGCGGGCCGGTCCGGCGAGCCGTGCACCGACCCCGCGGACCAGCCCTCGGTCGCCACCGAGGCCGCCAGGAACGCCAGCACCAGCAGGACGCTCGCCGTCCAGCCGAGCGCGCCGCCCCGCCAGACCAGGTCCTGGGTGCCGAGCAGGGCGTGCCCGACGGCGGCCCCGGCCAGGCCGAACGCCAGCCCCGGCACCGGCCGGACGACCGTCGCGGCGGTCGCGGCGAGCCAGACCAGGCCGGCGAGCAGGCCGGCGCAGGCCAGCCAGAGCTGGACCCGGCCGCCCGGCGCGGCGGTCAGGGCGAGCCGGGTGGCGGCCAGCAGCCCGGCCGCGACCAGGCGCACGGGGCGCGCACCGAGCCGGCGGACCAGGACGGGCGCGGCGAGGGCGAGCACGAACCAGCCGAGGGCGAAGGCGCCGAGGAGTTCGGCCGGGGTCTCGGCTGCCTGGCCGAAGATGGTGATGATCGACGGCAGCCACACCCGCAGCACGTCGAGCAGGACCACGACGCCCAGGGCGAGCGCGACGGTGGGGAGGTGACGGTGGCGCACGGGCGCCCCTCTTCTCGTGACCGACGGGGTTTTCGGCACGAGGATTCTGCGGGTCCGCGCGAGGGCCGGTCAACGCGTACCCACGAAAAAGGGCGCCCACCGCGGACGGTGGGCGCCCTTCAGGCCGTGCGGTCAGCGCCGGGCGGCGGCCTTCTTGGCCGGAGCCTTCTTCGCCGGCGCCTTCTTGGCGGCCGTCTTGGCGGCCGTCGTCTTCTTGGCGGCGGTGGACTTCGCCGCCGCGGTGGTCTTCTTGGCCGCGGTCGTCTTGGTTGCGGCCTTCTTCGCCGGCGCGGCCTTCTTGGTCGCGGCGGTCGTCTTGGTGGCCTTCGCCGCCGTGGTCTTCTTGGCGGCGCCCGCCGCCGTGGTCTTCTTCGCGGCGGCGGCCTTGGCCCCGGTCACCTTCGCGCCCGTGGTCTTCGCGGCGGCCGTGGCGGTCTTCCTGGCGGCGGCCGTGGCCTTCGGCACCTTGCCGCTGGCCACCATCTCCTTGAAGCCCGCGCCCGCACGGAACGTGGGGACGGAGGTCTTCTTGACCTTCACCGCCTCGCCGGTCCGCGGGTTGCGCGCTGTTCGGGCGCCCCGGATGCGCTTTTCGAACGCTCCGAAACCGGTGATCGCCACCTTCTCGCCCTTGGTGACCGCCGCCTGGACCTCAGCGAGAACCGCGTCGAGCGCGGCCGTCGCCGTCTTCCGGTCCCCCAGGCGAACGGCGAGCGCCTCAATGAGCTCGGCCTTGTTCACGACTTCCTCCCGATTGTGCAACTGACTCGACGCGAGCCATTCTGCGCGCACGGTATGCCCTGTGCTGCCTGGACACAAACATTCGGTGGAAAAAAGCCCTTGTGTCGTAACGGATTCGCCCCCACCGGCGGGGCCGGTGGGGGCGAAAAGCTATCTGCGGTCAGGCGACCGAGGGCAGGAACGACGGGCGGGAACCCTCGTAGGCGCTGATCTCGGCCTCGTGCCGGAGGGTGAGTCCAATGTCGTCCAAGCCCTCCATCAGCCGCCAACGGCTGTGGTCGTCCAGCGGGAACGCCCAGGTGGCGTCACCGGCGTGGACCTGGCGGGCGGCGAGGTCGACAGTGATCGGCGTGGTCGGCTCGGATTCCACGAGATCCCACAGTTCTTCCACGGCTTTCAATTCCAGCTCGACCGGAAGGAGACCTTCCTTGAGCGCGTTGCCGCGGAAGATGTCGCCGAAGCGGGGCGAGATGACGGCCCGGAAGCCCCAGTCCCGCAGCGCCCAGACGGCGTGCTCCCGGGAGGATCCGGTGCCGAACTCGGGGCCGGCGATCAGAATCGACGCACCCGAATGGGCCGGATCGTTGAGGACGAATGACGGGTCCTCCCGCCACGCGTTGAACAGTCCGTCCGCGAATCCGGTCCGGGTCACCCGCTTGAGGTACACGGCGGGGATGATCTGGTCGGTGTCCACGTTGGATCGGCGCAGCGGCACGGCCGTGCCGGTGTGGGTGGTGAACTTGTCCATCTCTCGGCTGCCCTTCTACAGGTCGGCGGGGGCGGCCAGCCGGCCGACCACGGCGGTGGCGGCGGCGACCGGCGGGGACACCAGGTGGGTACGCCCGCCCCGGCCCTGGCGGCCCTCGAAGTTGCGGTTGGAGGTCGAGGCGGAGCGCTCGCCGGGCTTCAGGGTGTCCGGGTTCATGCCCAGGCACATGGAGCAGCCGGCGAAGCGCCACTCGGCCCCGGCGTCGGCGAAGACCTTGTCCAGCCCCTCCGCCTCGGCCGCCTCGCGGACCGCGGCCGAGCCGGGCACCACGAGCATGCGTACGCCGTCGGCGACCCGGTGCCCGCGCAGCACGTCGGCGGCGGCGCGCAGGTCCTCCAGCCGGCCGTTGGTGCAGGAGCCGACGAAGACCACGTCCACGGCCAGGTCACGCAGCGCGGTGCCGGGGGTCAGGTCCATGTACTCCAGGGCCCGGCGGGCGGCGACCCGCTCCGGCTCGGTGGCGAACTCCTCCGGGTCCGGGACGGCCGCGCCCAGCGGCACGCCCTGGCCCGGGTTGGTGCCCCAGGTGACGAACGGCGTGATGCGGCCGGCGTCGAGGGTCACCTCGGTGTCGAAGGTCGCGCCCTCGTCGGTGGGCAGCGTCCGCCAGTAGGCCACCGCCGCGTCCCAGTCGGCCCCCTGCGGCGCGTGGGGCCGCCCCTTGAGGTACGCGAACGTGGTCTCGTCCGGCGCGATCATGCCGGCCTTGGCGCCCCACTCGATGGACATGTTGGCGATCGTCATCCGGCCCTCCATGGAGAGGTTCCGGATCGCCTCGCCCCGGTACTCCACGATGTGGCCACGCCCGCCGCCGGTGCCGACCTGGGCGATCAGGGCGAGCACCAGGTCCTTGGCGGTGACGCCCGGGGCGAGCTGGCCGGTGACGTTCACGGCCATGGTCTTCGGGCGGGCCTGCGGCAGCGTCTGGGTGGCCAGCACGTGCTCGACCTCACTGGTGCCGATGCCGAAGGCGAGCGCACCGAACGCGCCGTGGGTGGCGGTGTGCGAGTCGCCGCAGACGATCGTCATGCCCGGCTGGGTGAGGCCCAGCTGCGGGCCGATGACGTGCACGATGCCCTGGTTCTCGTCGCCCAGCGGGTGCAGCCGTACGCCGAACTCGGCGCAGTTGCGGCGCAGCGTCTCGATCTGGGTGCGGGAGGTGGGGTCCGCGATCGTGAGCAGGTCGCCGCGCCGGGAGCGGAAGGCCGGGTCGTCGTACCCGGTCGGGGTGTTGTGGTCCTCGGTCGCGATCGTCAGGTCGGTGCGGCGGACCCGACGGCCGGCCAGGCGCAACCCGTCGAACGCCTGCGGGCTGGTGACCTCGTGGAGCAGGTGCAGGTCGATGAAGAGCAGGTCCGGCTCGCCGGTGGCGGAGCGGACGACGTGCGCGTCCCAGACCTTCTCGGCCAGGGTCCTCGGTTGAGTGACTCCCACCATCTGGACATCCTAAATTCTGGGAGGTAAATTTCGGCTTGTGGGACACAGTATGAGCGGTGTCGGCGTTCTCGACAAGGCGGTGGTCATCCTGGCCGCCTGCGTCGACGGCGCCAGCCTTGCCGAACTCGTTGAACGGACCAAGCTGCCCCGGGCCACCGCGCACCGGCTGGCACAGGCGCTGGAGATCCACCGGATGCTGGTCCGGGACACCCAGGGCCGTTGGCGCCCCGGCCCCCGGCTCGGCGAACTGGCCAACGCCGCACCGGACGTGCTCCTGACCGCGGCCGAGCCGCTGCTCGCCGCGCTGCGCGACGCCACCGGGGAGAGCGCCCAGCTCTACCTGCGCCGCGCCGACGAGCGGATCTGCGTGGCCGCGGCCGAGCGGGCCAGCGGCCTGCGGGACACCGTGCCGGTCGGCTCGGTGCTGCCCATGACGGCCGGCTCGGCGGCGCAGATCCTGCTCGCCTGGGAGCCGCCCGAGGCGGTCATGCCGCTGCTGCCCCGGTCGAAGTTCACCGGCCGCACCCTCGCCGAGGTACGCCGCCGCGGCTGGGCGCAGAGCGTCGCCGAGCGGGAGGCCGGTGTGGCGAGCGTCTCGGCCCCGATCCGCGACCGCACGGGCCGGGTCATCGCCGCCATCAGCATCTCCGGCCCCATCGAGCGCCTGGGCCGCCGCCCCGGCGAACGCCACGCCATGGCGGTGGTCCGCGCCGGCCAACGCCTCTCCGGCCTCTGACCCCTGTCCCCTGGGTCGTGCCCCCTGGGTCGTTGATCAAGAGGTTTGCGTCACGAATCGGCCCGGTCCTGACGCAAACTTCTTGATCAACACGAGCGGGTCCGGTGGAACGGCGAACGGCCCGTCTCGCGGGAGCGAGACAGGCCGTTCGGTGTGGTAGCCCCGACCGGATTCGAACCGGCGCTACCGCCTTGAGAGGGCGGCGTCCTGGGCCGCTAGACGACGGGGCCAGGCACTTTTCCTGCTTCACCGCCCTGACGAGCGGTGCGGCAGTAGTCTAGCGGCACCACGTCCGGCCCCCCGACGAGGGGGTGGGCCGCCGGAACGCGGGACCGCACACGAAACAGCCCGCCCCACGAGGTGGGACGGACTGTCAACGCTTGTAGCCCCGACCGGATTCGAACCGGCGCTACCGCCTTGAGAGGGCGGCGTCCTGGGCCGCTAGACGACGGGGCCAGAACTTCATGCTTCCGCGCCCTCGCGGGCGGGAAGCTGCACTCTATCAGAGATCATCTGCCGCCCCTCTCGCGAGGGGCGGAGCGGAACTCCGCCAGAATCCAGCGTCCGGGATTCTCGCGAATCCGCGGCTGCGCTGGGGTACCAGGACTCGAACCTAGACTAACTGAACCAGAATCAGTCGGGCTGCCAATTACCCCATACCCCATTGGCCCCTTGCGGCGCCGGGAATGAACTTTACCCTCCCGGTGCCGGCAGGCCAAATCCAACCCCCCGAACCGCCACTGAGCTGCGGAAACGAGGCGTCGGACGCATCAGGCGACCGGTACCACCGGGTTGGTGAGTTCGCCGATCCCCTCGATCCGCACGGTGACCGTATCCCCGTCGGTGAGCGGGCTAACCCCCGCCGGCGTGCCGGTCAGCACCACGTCACCCGGGAGCAACGTCATGACGTGGGAGATGTACGACACCAGGGCCGGCACGTCGAAGACCATGTCCTTGGTCCGGCCGAGCTGGCGTACCTCCATCTCCTCCGGGTTGCGACCGACCTCACAGCGGACCTCCAGGTCGGTGACGTCCAGCCCCGTGGTGATCCACGGACCGATCGGGCAGAACGAGTCGAAGCCCTTGGCCCGGGTCCACTGCCCGTCGGAGCGCTGGAGGTCCCGCGCCGTGACGTCGTTGGCGCAGGTGTAGCCGAAGATGGCCCGCTCGGCGGCGGCCCGGTCGGCCCGGCGCGCGCCCGGCGCGCCGATCACCACGGCCAGCTCGGCCTCGTGCTCGACCTGCTTGGAGAAGAGAGGCAGCCGGATGGCGTCCCGGGGACCGATCACCGAGGTGGACGGCTTGAGGAAGAGCAGCGGCTCCTTGGGCACCTCGCTGCCGTGCTCGGCGGCGTGTTCGGCGTAGTTGCGGCCGACGCAGACCACCTTGCTCGGCAGGATCGGCGAGAGCAGCCGGACGTCGGAGAGCGCCCAGCGGGCGCCGGAGAACTGGATCTGCCCGAACGGGTGGCCCTCGATCTCGGCGATGGTCAGGCCCTGCGGCCCGGCCTCCGGCTCGCCCTCGACGACCCCGAACGACATTCCCTTGGCATGAGCGAAACGAGCGATACGCACCCGGCCAATCTATCCCCGACGGCCGGCCGGGCCACGCCGGACGCGGCCTCCGGCCGGCAGTTTGGCGCGCCAGGGTACGCCGGCCCGCGCCGGCCGGGGCGGGATTGCCGGCTTCGTACCCGCCCGGCGGGCCCGGGCCCATAGCTTCGGGGCCGGAGGTTCGTTCGTATGCCTGCATCGAGACGACACCACAGGACCCTGGCAGTGCTCGTGAACTGCCTCGGCATCATGGCCGCCGTGCCGGCGCTGCCCGCGACGGCGCCCCGGGCGGCCGCCGCGCCCCCGCAACCGGCGGCTCCGCCGGCCGCGGCGGCCCGGGCCACCCCGATTCCGACCGGGATGCCCGCGGCGCCACCGGCGGTGCCGACCACCAAGCCGGCGCCGATCCAGCTGACCACGCCACCGGTCACCGTGGCGGTGGCGGCGGCCGGCACCCCGGCGCCGGGCTACCGGATCCAGGTCCGCAACGCCGGCCCCACGCCGGTGGAGACGACCGTCCGGCAGGAGCTGCCGACCGGGGCCCGGGCGACCGCCGTGACCGGTGGCGGCCGGGCCAACCGCCCGATCGGGTCGGCCACCGCCAGCGAGGTGACCTGGCGGCTGCGGCTGCCGGCGCGGAGCACCACCACGCTGAACACCGCGCTCACCGGGGCCGCCCAGGGCCGGCCCGTCACCGCGCCGACCTGCGCGTACGGCACCGACGGCACCCGACCGTACGACTGCGCCACGGCGACCTGGACGGCGCCCACGGTGCCGGCGGCGAAGGTGACCGCGGCCCCGGCCTGGCGCCGCCCGCCGGTGCTGCTGGCCGCGCTGGCCGCGCTCCTGGTCGTCACCGGCGGCGTGCTGTGGTGGGCGTGGCGGCGCCGGCGCTCCGGCCCGGCCCCGGCGGCCACCGGCACCACGCCCGGCCCGAACCGGCTCGCCGCCGGCGTCCCGCCGGTCGCCGGCGGGGTGGGCGGCCCGGCCGACCGCGGCACGGTCTACCCGCGCCCGGCGATGCCCGCCACCGCCGGACGGCGCCGACGGCCACCCGTCTGGCTGGTGGCCGGGGTCGCGGCCGCGGTGCTGGCCGGCGTGGTCGGCGCGGCGGCGTGGACGGCCACCCAGCGGGTCGCCGCCATGGACACCACCAAGCAGCCGACCAGCGGCGCCTGGGTGGGCAACAGCGTCACGGGCCCGCTCGGCGTCCCGCTGCGCGAGAGCGCGTTCGAGTTCACCGTCTACCGGCTGACCTGCGGCGCGGGAACGCAGCCCGCGGCACCGGCCGGCGGGCGGCAGTGCCTGGCCACGGTCGGGGTGCGCAACCTCACGCCCGGGGAGCAGACCTGGCACGGGCAGTTGCAGCGGGCGTACCTGCCCGGGGGCAACTGGGTGGCCACCGACGAGAGCGCCACCCGGGTGGCCAACCTCGGCCGGGACGTCTTCGCCCAGCCGGTCGCCGCCGGCTCCCGGGTGCTGCTGCCGCTCGTGTTCACCGTGCACGGCGCCGACCCACCGAAGCAGTTGGAGCTGCGCAGCGGGGTCTTCTCCGCCGGGGTGCGGGTGGACGTGCCGTGACCGGGGGCGGGGCGGCGGTCGTACCCTGGGGTCCGTGACCGCCGCCCTCGCCCCCGCCACCGCGCTCGACGCGGCCGACTGGCAGGCCCGGCGTCGCGCCCACGAGGAGCGGGTGGACGCCTGGCTGGCGCCGCACCTGGCCCGCCGCCGCTCCGGGGTGCGGCACCCCGTCGAGGACTTCCTCTTCACCTACTACTCGCACCGCCCGGCCCAGCTGCGCCGCTGGCACCCCGGCGCCGGGGTGGTGCTGCGCGACGCGGACCCGGCCGGGTTCGGCCGGGACTACCGCGCCACCGCCGCCGGGGTCACCCTCGACACCGAGGGGGTACGCGCGCGGCGCGCCGAGTCGATCGCCTGGATCCGTACGCTGCTCGCCGCGACCGCCGGCCGCCCGGCCCACTTCGGGTGCTTCGGCATGCACGAGTGGGCGATGGTGTACCGGCAGACCCAGGACGAGGTGCGGCACAACGCCTGGCCGCTGCGGCTCAGCCCGGCGGCCACCGCGGCGGTCGTCGAGGAGCGGGGCGTGCGGTGCAGCCACTTCGACGCGTTCCGGTTCTTCACGGCGCCGGCCCGGCCGCTCAACGTGCTCACGCCGACCCGGGAGAGCCAGCACGCGCTGGAGCAGCCGGGCTGCCTGCACGCCAACATGGACCTCTACAAGTGGGCGTACAAGCTCTCGCCGCTGGTGCCGTCGGAGCTGGTGGCGGACGCCTTCGCGCTGGCCCGGGAGATCCGCACGCTGGACATGCGGGCCAGCCCGTACGACCTGGCCGACCTCGGTCACCCGCCGGTCCGGGTGGAGACCCCGGAGGGCCGGGCCGAGTACGCCGCCGCCCAGCGGGACTTCGCCGGACGGGCCGCCGGATTGCGGACCCGGCTGCTGGCCGCCCTCGACGCGACCGACCGGCCGGGCTGACCGGGGCACTCAGCCGGCCGGGTGGCCCCGGTGCGTGGCCCACTCCTCGGCGAGGATCGACATGACGGTGGCGTCCACCCAGCCGTCGCCGTCGCGGAGGACCTGCCGCAGCGTGCCCTCGGCTACGAAGCCGACCTTCTCGTAGGCCCGGCGGGCGCGCGGGTTGAAGGCGAACACCTCGAGCCCGATCCGGTGCAGGCCGAGCTGCTCGAAGCCGTACCCGACGACGAGCCGGACCGCCTCGGTGCCGAGCCCCCGGTCCCGCCCGGCGGGGCCGATCAGGGTGCGGAAGTTGCAGCTGTCGTTGTGCCGGTCCCACTCGTTGAGCACCACCTCACCGACGCAGGCCCCGGTCGCCCGGTCCACGACGGCCAGGTCGAGCCGGTCGGGCTGGCTGTTGCGGGTGCCGTACCAGGCCCGCAGCCGGGCCGGATCGAGTCCCTCTCCGGGCGGGCTGCCGGTGAGCCGGGCGACCTCCGGGTCGGCCAGGATCGCCTCGAAGGCCGCGAGGTCGTCGTCGACGAACGGACGCAGCAGGACCAGGTCGCCGGTGAGGGTGGGCTTGACGGAGAAGTCGCTCGGCACGCGGCGAATTCTGGGCGACCGCGTGGCGGCCCTCAAACAGTTTTCCGGCGCGCCGGTCCTTGGGGGTGATTGGGACGGATCCCCGGTCGGCGCCCGGCGCGGTTGGCACAGTGAGGTGGTGGGCGGCGCCGGTCGGATCCAGCTGGCCGGCGAGGCGGGCGACGTCAGCCGGCTGGAACTCTTCCTCGACCTGATCTTCGTCTTCGCGTTCCTCAACGTCACCGGGGTGACCGCCGAGCAGCTCAACCTGGCCGGGCTGCCCCGGGGCCTGCTGCTGCTCGCGCTGCTCTGGTGGTGCTGGGCGCCGTTCGCCTGGCTGGGCAGCAGCATCCGGCTGGACCGCGGCGTCATGCCGGTGGTGGTGTTCGGGCTCAGCGCCACCTTGTTCGTGATGGGCCTGACCGTGCGGGAGGCGTTCCAGGACCGGCCCGGCGGGCTTTCCGGTCCGATGATCTTCGCCCTCGGCTACCTGGTCGTTCGCGGCACCACGCTGACCGTCGCCGCGCTGGCCGCCGCCCGGGAGGCGGGACCCCGCCGGCTGGCGCTGCGGGCGTGGCCGCCGCCGCTGGCTGGCGCGCTGTTCCTGCTCGCCGCCGCGCTGGTCCCGGCGCCGGTGCCGAACGAGGTGGGCCGGGAGTGGCTCCGCTTCGCGCTGGTGGGCTGCGCGATCGTCGCCGAGTACGGCGGGGCGATGCTGCTCGGCGCGGAGCTGTGGCGGATCGGCTCGATCCCGTACTGGGCCGAGCGGCACAGCCTGATCATCCTGATCGGGTTCGGCGAGACCATCATCTCGGTGGGGTTGAGCCAGGGGGTGGCGACGGCCCAGCCGCTGACCCCGGAGGTGCTGGTCGGGGCGCTGCTCGGGGTGGCGCTGGCCGGCGCGCTGTGGTGGACGTACTTCGACGTGGCCCGGTTCGCTGCCGAGCAGGCGCTGGAGCGGGTCGCCGGCAGGCGGCGCGCGCTGCTCGGCCGGGACGCGTACAGCTTCCTGCACCTGCCGATGATGACCGGGCTGATCCTGGTGGCGCTCGGCCTCAAGAAGGTGCTCGGCGAGCTTCAGGTGGACAGCGGAAAGCCGACCCCGCTGCTGACGCTGATGGTGCTCCACGGCGGGGTGGCGCTCTACCTGTCGGGGCTGGTGCTGTTCGAAGTGCGGACGCTGCGCATCCTGGGCCGCTCCCCGGTGCTCGGCATCCTGCTGGTGGCCGGGCTGGCCCCCGTCGCGCCGCACCTGCCGGCGCTGGCCGAGCTGGCCCTGCTGGCCGCCGCGGTGGGCGCGACCGCGCTGGCCGACCTGACCGTGTTCCGGCGCCGGCACCGCCGGTTGCACGCGCAGATCGGGCCGACCCAGGAGCACGCCGGGGTCACCCCGAAGGAGCTCTTCTTCGACCTGGTCTTCGTCTACGCGTTCCTCCAGTTGGCCGCGCTGATGGCCGACGACCCGACGTGGACGGGCCTGGCGCGCGGGCTGCTGGTGCTCGCCGTGCTCTGGCAGGGCTGGTGCGCGTACGCCTGGCTGGCGGCCGAGGTCCGCGCGGAGACCCCGGTGGTCCGCCTGGTCATGGTGCTGGTGGTGGCGCTCACGGCGATGATCACGCTGGCCAGCCCGCAGGCGATCGACGACTCGCGCGGCGGCCTGCCCGGGCCGCTGATCTTCGTCGCCTGCTACGCGGCCATCCGGCTGCTGCAGCTGGCCGCGTTCGGGCTGGTGGCGTGGCAGAACCCGGCCCGGCGGACGCCGCCGGTGCGGGCCGCCACGCCGACCCTGGTCGCACTCGGCCTGATGCTGGTCGCCGCGCTGCTGCCGCTGCCGGTCGGCGACGTCCGCCAGTTCTCCCCACCCCGGGTCGCACTGTGGCTGCTCGCCATCGCGGTCGACGTGCTCGGGAACGCCCGGGTGGGCCTGCGCTATCTCACCGTGCGCTCGGCGGAGCACTGGGCCGACCGGCACAGCCTGATCATCATCATCGGGCTCGGCGAGGCGGTGATCTCGATGGGCACCGCCGTGGCCTACACACCGGTCTCGGCCCGGATCGTAGTGGCGGCGTTCCTCGGCACCGCCCTGCTGGCCGCCCTGTGGTGGACCTACTTCGGCTGGGACAGCACCGAGGGGGAACGGGCGCTGGCGGCAGCCGACCTCCGCACCCGGACCCGACTGGCCCGCGACGCGTACACCTGGCTGCACCTGCCGATGGTGGCCGGGATCGTGCTGGTCTCGCTCGGCCTGCGCAAGACCATGTCGGTGCTGGGCAGCCGGGGCTTCTTCGAGCTGGGGCCGCCGCCGTACCCGCTGGCGCACGCCGCGCTCTTCGGCGGGGTGCTGCTCTACCTGCTGGGCGTCCAGGCGTTCCGGTGGCGGACGACCGGGCGCCGACCGCCGGCCCGCCAGGTGCAGGCCCTGGTCGTGGCGGCGCTGCTGCCGCTGACGGTCGGCCTGTCGGCGCTGCTCGCGCTGGCCCTGCTGGCCGCGGTCTGCCTGGCCCTCACGGCGTTCGAGGTGCTCCGCGACCACGGGCGGGCCACCGCCGGGCCGGTGCCGTCGCGCTGACCTGCGGTCAGTCGCCGTCCACCCGGCGGTCGCGCTTGCGCTGGGACTGTCGCTTCTTCTCGGCCAGCCGGCGCTCCTTGGCGGCCCGGGACGGGCGGGTGGGGCGGCGCGGCTTCGGCGGCGGCGCGACCGCCTCGCGCAGCAGGGCGGCCATCCGCTCGCGGGCCGCCTCGCGGTTGGCCAGCTGGGCCCGGTGCTCGCTGGCCGCCACGGTCAGCACCCCGTCGACCAGCCGGCCGGCGAGCCGGTCCAGGGCGCGGGCGCGCAGCGCCTCGGGCACGCTCGGCGATCCGGCCAGGTCGAAGCTCAGCTCCACCCGCGAGTCGGTGGTGTTGACCCCCTGACCACCCGGGCCGGACGAGCGGGAGAAGCGTTCCCGCAGCTCGGCATCGGGCAGCACGAGCCGGTCGGTCACCCGCAGTCCGTCGTCCACGCCCCGAGGCTAACGCCCGGCGCGGTGGCCCGGGGTGGCGGTCACGGTCGGGGTCGGGGTGGGCCCGGGATCCGCGCGTTCGTGGTCCGACCCGGCCGCCGCGTAGGCCGCCGCCCCGACCAGCAGCAGCGCGATCACGCCGATCTTGGTGACCACCGCACGGATCGCCACCCAGGCCGTGCGGCGGGCGCCCGGGACGCTGGTCCGGATGGTCTTGTAGTCCTTCCAGCCCCGCTGCGCGCGGGCGTACGACGCGCCGACACCGGCGCCGATGACCAGGCCCACCAGGAGGAGGGCCGCGATGACAGCTTGCTCCACCTCCGCCAGTATCCATACTCAGCGTAATATTTCCATGGCCCGATGGTCCCACGCCGGATATCCGACACTTCTCCCCTTCCGGCCGGACCTTTCGGCACGGCGGCGCAGCTCAGGGCTGCGGGGCCGATCAGCCGCCCCGGCCGATGATGGTGTCGGCGGTCTGCTGGACCTGGTCGATCGGAATGGCGAACCCGATGCCGATCGAACCGTTGCCGTCGATGGTGGCGATGGCCGTGTTCACCCCGACCACCTCACCCCGCGCGTTGACCAGCGGCCCACCCGAGTTGCCCGGGTTGATGGACGCGTCGGTCTGCACCGCGGTGTGCCGGCCGTTGCCGATGCGCACCTGCCGGTTGAGCGCGCTGACGATACCGGCGGTGACGGTGCCGGCCAGGCCGAGCGGGGAGCCGACCGCGAGCACCGGCTCGCCCACCCGGGTGGAGTTCGGCTTGGCCAGCGGCAGCGCCGACAGCCGCGCCGACGCCGGGACCTTCAGCACCGCCAGGTCGCTGGCCGGCTCCCGCCCCACCACCTCGGCGGTGAACCGGCGCCCGTCGGAGGTCTCCACCGTCACCGGTCCGGAGCCGCCCCGGGCCAGGATATGGTCGTTGGTGACGATGTGCTGCTCGTTGTCGATGGCGAAGCCCGAGCCGGAGGCCGACGCGCCGGACGCCCCGCCGACCATCACCGAGACCACCCCGGGGACGGTCTTCTCGGCGGCGGTGACCAGCTCCGCCGGCACCGGCGCGGCGGAGGCCGCCGCCGGGCCGGGCGCGTCCTGGTCGGCCGCCCAGGTGCCGGCCGCCGCCCCGGAGACGGTGGAGAGGGCCACGACCGCCGCCGCGCTCAGCAGCCGGCCGCGCCAGCTCCGCCGTGCCGCCTCCCGCTCGGACCCGGGTACGTCCCAACGCCTGCGTCCGTCCGGGTCCAGCTCCGGCGAGACGAACCACGGGCCGCGCGGCTCGCCGAGTCCGGTCTGCACTGCCATACCTGGGCTCCTCACGTGTCGTGCGTCGTCCGGTCGTGGTGCGGGTCAGGGCAGTCGGGAGAACCACCGCAGCGAACCGGCGGCGGCCCCCATGGCGAAGACCAGCCCGAGGCCGATGAAGCGGGCGGAGATGTCCTGCCGTTCCTTGCGGTAGCCCACCGAGGTGCCGATGTCCTCGTACACGGCGCGCAGCTCCTCGCTGGTGGACGCCTCGTGGAAGCCGCCGCCGGTCTCGTCGGCGACCGCCTTGAGGGTCTGCCCGTCGACCGGCACCTGGATCGCCCGCCCGCCCCGGTCCACCGAGCCGGACGGCGTGCCGAACGAGATGGTGTGCACCGGCACCTTGGCCGCCACGGCCTGCGCGGCCGCCTCCATGGGGTCCATCCCGGAGGTGTTCGCGCCGTCGGAGAGGATGATGATGCGCGCGGGCGGCGGGTCCTTCGCGGCCTTCGCGTCGAGGCTCTTCACCGCGCCCAGCGAGGTGCCGATTGCCTCCCCGATGGCGGTGCCCTGCACCCCGGTGATCCCCTCGGCGAGCCGCTCGATCCCCTCGTGCAGGGCGTCCCGGTCGGTGCTCGGCGGCACCAGCACCGCCGCGCTGCCGGCGAACGCGACCAGCCCCACGTTGAACTCGTCCGGGAGTCCGTCGACGAACCGGCGGGCGGCCTCCTTGGCGGCGGTCAGCCGGTCCGGGTCGACGTCGCCGGCCAGCATCGAGGTGGAGACGTCCACGGCCACCATCACGGTGGCCCGCTCGCGGGGCACCCGCACCTCGGCGTTGGGCCGAGCGAAGCCGACCACCAGCAGCGCGAGCATGGCGAGGAAGAGTCCCGCCGGGACGTGGCGGCGCCAGGCCGGCCGCTGCGGGGCGACCCGGTCCAGCAGCCGCAGGTTGGTGAAGCGGACCGCGTACCGGCTCTGCCGGCGCTGCATCACGAGGTAGCCGACGACCAGCGCGGCGACGCCGAGCAGGAGCCAGAGGCGGGCGGGCGACTGCCAGGTCACGCCGCACCTCCCCGGGCCGCGGCGGGCGCGGCGGCCAGCCGGCGCTGGGCATGTACGTGCCGGACGATGTCCGCGCTCCAGTCCCGGTCGGTACGCAGCGCCAGGTGCGTCGCCCCGCACCGGCGCAGCGCGTGCCGGACCTGGTCGCGCTGGGCCGCGGCGGCCTGCGCGTACCGCTCGCGCAGGGCCGGGTCGCCGGTCCACACCTCGCGGTGACGGCCGGTCTCCGGGTCGACCAGGGTGACCAGCCCGACGTCGGGCAGCTCCAGCTCGCGCGGATCGGTCACCTCGACGGCGAGCACCTGGTGCCGGACGGCCAGCCGGCGGAGCACGGTCTCCCACGCCGGGGCGGAGTCCGGGTCGTCGGGCAGCCCGTCGAGGAAGTCGGAGACGATCACCACCAGCCCGCGCCGGGTGGCCACCCGTTGCAGCCCGTCCAGCCCGTCGGCCAGGGCCGGCGGGGGCGTGCCCCGGTGCCCGTCGGTGCGCGGCGCGCCCAGCAGGGCGCGGAGCAGCCCGAGCAGGTGGGTACGCCCGCCCCGGGCCGGGAACCGGCGTACGCCCTCGGGGGTGAGCACCTGGCCGCCGAGGCGGTTGCCGACGCCGGCGGTGAGGAAGCCGACCGCCGCCACGGCGGCCACCGCCAGTTCCCGCTTGTCCAGCGTGGCCGTGCCGTACTCCATGCTGGGGCTGGCGTCGACCAGCAGCCAGGTGGTCAGCTCCCGGTCCGCGTCGACCTCGCGCACGTGCGGGACGGTGGTCCGGGCGGTGACCGCCCAGTCCATCCGGCGTACCTCGTCCTCGCCGGGGCGGTACTCCCGGCTGCCGGCCGCCTCGCTGCCCGGGCCGGGCAGCAGGCCGCGGTACTGGCCGTGCAGCAGCCCGTCGAGCCGCCGGGTGACGGTCAGTTCCAATCGGCGCAGTCGCTGGTCGGGGGCGAGGTCGGCCAGCCCGGGGTCGGGCAGGACGGGTGCGTCCCGGCGCCTCATGCCGCCGCCAGGTCGGGCGCCGCCTCCGGGTGCCCGGTGACCACCCGGGGTGGCGGCACCGCCTCGACCAACCGGCGGACCAGCGTCTCGGCGGAGACTCCGTCGGCCACGGCGTCGAAGGAGAGCACCAGCCGGTGGGCCAGCACGTCCACCGCCAGGTCCCGGATGTCCTCCGGGAGCACGTAGTCCCGGCCGTGGATCAGCGCCTGCGCCCGGGCCGCCGCCACCAGGCCGAGGGTGGCCCGTGGGCTCGCCCCGTACGCCAGCAGCGGCGCGATCTCGGACAGCCCGAACCGCCCCGGGTCCCGGGTGGCGAGGATGAGCCGGACCACGTACTCGGCGAGCGCGTGGTGGACGAAGATGTCGGCGGCGCGGCGCTGGAGCGCGCGCAGCCGGGACGGGTCGAGCACCGGGCGCGCGGTCGGCCGCTCGGTGCTCATCCGGTAGAGGATGGCCAGCTCGTCGGCGTCGCTCGGGTAGTCGACGACGATCTTCATGAGGAACCGGTCGCGCTGCGCCTCGGGGAGCTGGTAGACCCCCTCCGACTCGATCGGGTTCTGGGTGGCCAGCACGAGGAACGGGTCGGGGACCGGCCAGCTCCGGCCGCCGATGGATACCTGCCGTTCGGCCATCGCCTCGAGCAGCGCCGACTGCACCTTGGCCGGGGCCCGGTTGATCTCGTCGGCGAGCACCAGGTTCGCCATGATCGGGCCCAGCTCCACGTCGAACGCCTCGGTGGAGGCCCGGTAGATGCGGGTGCCGACGATGTCGGAGGGGACCAGGTCGGGGGTGAACTGGATCCGGGAGAAGCTGCCGCCGACCACAGTGGCGAGGGTCTGCGCCGCGAGGGTCTTGGCCACGCCGGGCACGCCCTCCAGCAGGCAGTGGCCGTCGGCGATCAGGGCGGTGAGCAGGCGGTCGACGAGGCGATCCTGCCCGACGATCACGCGTTTGACCTCGAAGAGGGTCTGTTCCAGCTCGACGCCGCTCGCGTCGGCATCGACCGGGCTGGGCACGCTGGCCAGGGTGTCCGAGATGTCCGTCACGGTGCTTGCTTCCCGTGCCGACGTACGGACAAACGTCGGATTATCGGCCCCTCGGCGTCCCTTTCCGGCCCGGAGCGGGACGTACTCCCCCGGCCGGACCGCAACGGCGCGGGCGGGCCCTGGCGCCCCAGGGCGGCGCAGACCGGGTCAGGCCGGGCCGGCCGGCCCCCGCACTCGGCGGGGGCCGGCGTGGCGGCCCGCGGTCAGTTGGCGATGACCAGGTGGAACGGCCGGTCGGCGTACCCGCCGGAGGAGCTGCGGGTCTGGATGAAGACGGCGTTCGGGGTCAGGTAGCGGGGCGCCACCGAGACCTCGCCGCCCGGCGGGACGTTCGCGGCGTCATTGGTGCCGATGGTCGCGTGCAGCGCCCTGAGGTGGACGTCGTAGTCGAGCGTCACCTGGTACTGCCCGGCGAACTGCCCGGGCACCGACGGCGAGAACTTCTTGGCGCTCACGACGTTCGCCGAGTGCTGGAGCAGGGTCCCGTTGGAGCTCACCACCGCCCAGGCAACCAGCCCCGGGGTCGGCGCGGCGAGGGTGGCGTTCAGCGCGGCCTTCGCCGCCCGGCTCTCGGCGGCGGTCACCGGGGGCTGGTGGCCGGGCTGCCGGGCGCCGGGCTGCCCGGCCTCGGCCGCCTTCGCCGCCGGGTGGGCGGCTGCCGCGATACCCCCGCCGGCCAGGGTGAGGGACAGCGCGGCGAGGGCCACCACCGTCGCCTTGCGCTTGAGGAATGTGGCCATGACAGATCTCCCTTGTGTGACCGTGGTGACACGGCCGACCCGCGTGCGGTGCGGGACGGCTGGATTCGACACGCCAGCCAGGCGCAGACAATTGCGGACCATCGGGGGATCCACGTCGTCAGCGCACCGTGAATGCCGTGCTGCACCTGGCTCTGAACTGGGCTTACTACGGAGAGTCGCGACGCCTCGACCACGTGGAACCTAGCACCGGAAAATGCGCACGGTCAATAGCTCGCATTTACCGCGCGCCATTCGAAAAACGCTTTCGACAATTGTGAGAAGTGAGCGTCCGACCATTCATGAAATGGTCCGTGGGGCACCGCCCCGAACGGCCGGACGGTAGCGTGACGGCCGTGATCACGACGAGTGCGCCGGGATGGGCCGGCACCCGGGTCCGCCGGGCCGCCACGATCGCCTGCTGGGTGGCGGTCGCGCCCGTGGCCGCCTGGGCGGTGCTCCGGCTGGCCGGGCTGGAACGGGGGCCGCTCGTGCAGGCGGTCGCCTTCACGCCGTACGTCGCCGCGGCCGCGCCGGCCACGGTGGCGCTGGCGCTCGCCCTCCGGCGCCGCGCGCCGGCGGTGGTCGCGGCGCTCGCCGCCCTGGCGCTGCTCGGCGCGGTGGCGCCGCGCGTCGTCCGTGACGACCGGCCCACGGTCGACGGGCCCGTCCTCCGGCTGCTCACCGCCAACCTGCTCAAGGGCGGCGCCGACCCGGCGCGGCTCGTCGAGCTGGTCCGGGCCAACCGGGTGGACGTGCTGACCGTGCAGGAGTTCACCCCCCAGATCGCCGCCGAACTGGACCGGCTCGGGCTGGCCACCCTGCTGCCCTACCGGGTGCTGAACCCCGAGGTCGGCACCACGGGCTCCGGCCTGTACGCGCGCCACCCGCTCAGCGGCACCGGCTACCGGCGCAACCAGGGCTTCTCCTTCACCCAGGCGTACGGGACGGTGGCCGTGCCGGGCGCGCCGCCGCTGCGGGTGGAGTCGGCACACCCGGCCGCCCCGTACGCCGTCGAGGTGGTGCCGGACTGGTGGACCGACCTGCGGGCCCAACCGCCGGCCACCCCGGGGGGCGGGTTGAGCATCCTGGCCGGCGACTTCAACGCCACCCTCGACCACGCGCCACTGCGCGACCTCATCGACACCGGCTACGTCGACGCCGCCGCCGCGGCCGGCGGCGGGCTCTCCGGCACCTGGGGCCCGTACGACGGCGACCCGATCCCGCCGGTCACCATCGACCACGTGCTGGTCGACCGGCGCATCGCGGTCCGCGCGGTCGACGTGTACGCCGTGCCGGGCAGCGACCACCGCGCCGTGCTGGCCGAGCTGCGGCTGCCCGCCGGGTGAGCCCGCCTCAGACCCGCGCCCGGTCCAGGCCGTAGGTGAGGGCGTCCACCAGGGCGTGCCAGCTGGCCTCGACCACGTTGGGGTGGACGCCGACCGTGGTCCAGTCACGGCCGGCCCCGGCGGTCTCGACCAGCACCCGGGTCACCGCACCGGTGCCGTGGCTGCCCTCCAGGATGCGGACCTTGTAGTCGGCCAGCTCGAACTCGCGCAGCTCCGGGTAGTGCCGGGCGAGCGCCACCCGCAGCGCCTCGTCGAGGGCGTTGACCGGGCCGTTCCCCTCGGCGGTGGCGATGACGCGCTCGCCGCGTACCCGGATCTTGACGGTGGCCTCGGAGACCACCGCGCCGTCCTCGCGGTGCTCGACCAGCACCCGGTAGGACTCCAGCGCGAACGGCCGGGCCGGCGCGGCGTCCGGCAGCTCGGAGCGGACCAGCAGCTCGAACGAGGCGTCGGCGGCCTCGAACGACCAGCCGCCGGCCTCCAACTCCTTGACCCGGTTGGTGACCCGGGACAGGGCGTCCGGATGGCCGGCCAGATCCAGGCCCAGCTCGCGGCTCTTGAGCTCGACGCTGGCCCGGCCGGCCATCTCGGTCACCAGGATCCGCATGTCGTTGCCCACCACCGAGGGATCCACGTGGTTGTAGAGCAACGGGTCGACCTTGATCGCGCTCGCGTGCAGCCCCGCCTTGTGGGCGAAGGCGGCGGCCCCGACGTAGGCCTGGTGGGTATCGGGGGCGATGTTGGCGATCTCGGCGATGGCGTGCGAGACCCGCACCATCTGTTCCAGGCAGCCCTCCGGTAGGACGGGCATGCCGAGCTTGAGCTGGAGGTTGGCCACGATCGCGAAGAGGTCGGCGTTGCCGGGGCGCTCGCCGTACCCGTTGGCGGTGCCCTGGACGTGCCGGACGCCGGCCTCGACCGCGGCGATCGTGTTGGCCACCGCGCAGGCGGTGTCGTTCTGGGCGTGCATGCCGAGCCGTTCCGGGGCGATCCCGGTGCGCGCGGTGAGGTCGGTGATCGCGGCGGTGACCTGCGAGGGCAGCATCCCGCCGTTGGTGTCGCAGAGGACGAACCGCTCGGCCCCGGCGGCGAGCGCCGTCTCAGCCACCGCGGCGGTGTACGCCGGGTCGTGCCGGTGGCCGTCGTAGAAGTGCTCGCCGTCGACGAAGACGCGCCGCCCCTGCGCCACCAGGTACGCGACCGTGTCGCGGATCATCGCCAGGTTCTCCTCGGCGGTGGTGCGCAGCGCCCGCTCGACGTGCCGCAGGTCCGCCTTGGCGACCAGCGCCACGGCCGGGGTGCCGGCGTCCAGCAGCCCGCGCACCTGCGGGTCGTCCTCGACCGCGACGCCGGCCTTGCGGGTGGCGCCGAAGGCGACCAGGATCGCGTGCCGCAGCTCCAGCTCGGTGCGGGCCCTGCGGAAGAACTCGGTGTCCTTCGGCACCGCGCCCGGCCAGCCGCCCTCGATGAAGCCGACCCCGAGGTCGTCGAGGAGGCGGGCCACCGCCAGCTTGTCGACCACCGAGTAGCTGAGCCCCTCGCGCTGGGCGCCGTCGCGCAGCGTCGTGTCGTACACCTGGAAGGTCATGGGAGTCCTCTTCTCGAACCTGCGGGGAGCAACAAAAAGACCCCCCGCGGATGCGGGAGGTCTGCGCGCTCGGCGAGGGGGTGGGCCGGCGCGCTAGCTGCCAATAATCAGGACGGAGCTGGTCACGGTTCGTACTCTGCCACCCCGCCCCTGTTTTGGGAGGCAAAATCCACATCGCGGGACGGACCCGTGATCGACTTAACACGGCACCCGCCCGGCGTCCGGGGGGAACCGGGCCGCGGGAAACATCTGGAACAGATCCAGTTACCGGCCCGGCGTCGTTGCCGGGCCGCCGTCAAGGAGGACCCGTGCTCACTGTCGGTGACCGCTTCCCCGAGTACGAACTCACCGCCTGCGTCTCGCTCGACGCCGACAAGGCGTTCGAGACGATCAACCACAAGACCTACGAGGGCAAGTGGCGCGTCGTCTTCTTCTGGCCGAAGGACTTCACCTTCATCTGCCCGACGGAGATCGCCGAGTTCGGCCGCCTCAACGGCGAGTTCGCCGACCGGGACGCCCAGGTCCTCGGCGTCTCCGTGGACAACGAGTTCGTCCACTACGCCTGGCGCAAGGACCACCCGGACCTGCGCGACCTGCCCTTCCCCATGCTCAGCGACATCAAGCGTGAGCTGACCGCCGACTGCGGCGTGCTCGGCGAGGACGGCGTCGCCCAGCGGGCCACCTTCATCGTCGACCCGGACAACGAGATCCAGTTCGCCATGGTGACCGCCGGCTCGGTCGGCCGGAACGTCTCCGAGGTGCTGCGGGTGCTCGACGCCCTCCAGACCGACGAGCTCTGCCCGTGCAACTGGAACAAGGGCGGCGCCACCCTGGACGCCAACGCGCTGCTCGCCGGCGCCGGGGCCTGACCATGGGTCTGGACGCGGTCAAGGCGGCCCTGCCCGAGTACGCCAAGGACATCCGGCTCAACCTCGGCTCCACCATCACCACCTCGACGCTGAAGCCGGAGCAGGCCTGGGGCACCGCCCTGGCCTGCGCCGTGGCGGCCCGCAACCCGGTGGTGCTGCGGGAGATCGCCGCCGAGGCGGCCGGTCACCTGACGCCCGAGGCGGTCGAGGCGGCCAAGGGCGCGGCCACCATCATGGCGATGAACAACGTCTACTACCGGGCCAAGCACCTCATCGGCGACGAGCAGTACGCCTCGCTGCCGGCCCGGCTGCGGATGCAGATCATCGCCCGGCCCGGGGTGGAGAAGGCCGACTTCGAACTCTGGAGCCTGGCCGTCTCGGCGATCACCGGCTGCGGCGTCTGCCTGGAGTCGCACGAGAAGACCCTGCGCGCCACCGGGTTCAGCCGCGACCAGGTGCACGAGGGGCTGCGCATCGCGGCAGTCGTGCACGCCGCCGCGGTGGCCCTGGACGCGGAGTCCGCGCTCGCCTGAACCGGTCGGTGTATCGATCTCCGTATCCGGGTAGGAAGGGATCCGACAGGCACATCCCCCAAAAGTCGAGAAAGGGAGTGTTGACGCCATGGAGCGGCTCGACCCTCGAACGACCCACGGGACGCCGGATCCGCTGACCCAGGGTGGTCAGGGCGCCTTCGCGGGCGGCACGCCCGCCGGGCGTTTCGATCCGTGGAGCTACCGGGACGACGCCGGGGTGACCGGCGTGGACCTGGTCGGCTACAAGGTGGAGGCGACGGACGGTGGTATCGGCAAGGTGGACCGGGCCAGCCACGAGGTGAACTCCAGTTTCCTCGTGGTGGACACCGGGCCGTGGATCTTCGGCAAGAAGGTCATGCTGCCGGCCGGTACCGTCAACCACGTCGACCACGACGAGCGGAAGGTCTACGTCGACCGGAGCAAGGACCAGATCAAGGCCGCGCCCGAGTACGACGAGACCACCGACACGGACCCGGCGTACCGGGACAAGCTCGGCGGCTACTACGACGACACCTACTCGTCGATCCCGCCGGGCACGGCCCGGTAACGGAGACACCTGCAACCAGCGGCCGGCGGGGCACATCGTGGCCCCGCCGGCCGTTACCGTGTCAGGGGTGGACGCCCTGGAGACCCCCTTCCCCGCGCTGTTCAACTTCCGCGACGTCGGCGGCTACCGCAGCCAGGACGGGCGCACCGTCCGGCACCGCCGGCTCTACCGCTCCGACTCGCTGCACCGGATCGACGAGACCGACCGGGCCGCGTTCACGGCGCTCGGCATCCGCACCGTCATCGACCTGCGCCGTCCCACCGAGGTGGCGCGGGACGGCCGGGTGCCGGCCTACGACGGGCTCACCTACCGGCACATCCACCCCGAGCACCAGGACTGGGCCGAGCAGATGTACCAGCCTGGCAGCAGCCTGCCCCGCTACCTCGCCGACCGGTACGCCGACCTGGCCCGCACCGGCACGGCCGGCCTGGCCGAGGCGGTCGGCCTGATCGCCGACAGCGCCAACGCCCCGGTGGTGGTGCACTGCGTCGCCGGCAAGGACCGCACCGGCATCGTCTGCGGCCTCACCCTCGCCGCGCTCGGCGTGCCCGACGAGGACATCGCCGCCGACTACGCGCTCAGCACCGCCGCGTCCGAGCGGTTCAGCGCCTGGGTCCGGGCCACCGTGCCGGACGCCGAGGAGCCGCCGCCGCCGTTCCTCGCCTCGCCCGCCGAGGCGATGATGCTCTTCCTCACCGAGCTGCGCGAGGGCTACGGCTCGGCGGAGGGCTACCTCCGCCACGCCGGCGTGACCGACGCCCAGCTCAGCGCTCTCCGCGCCCACCTCCTCGACTGACGCCGCCTCGCCCGCCCGCGAGCAGGCCACCGTGGACCTGCTGGCCACCGAACCGGAGCGACCCCGCGGGGTCAGAGGCGGTCGGCGCAGCCCCTAGTGCTCTGACCGGGAACGTTTACCGGGTTGGCGGCGGCGGGGCCGGAACCGGTTGGATGAGACGGACATCCGACGGGTTCGGGGGCGTGGTGGCGGAGCTGGTCAAGATCAGGAGGAGTTTCAGGACGGCTTCGGCGCCGGCGCTCCGCTCGGCTGTCGACGCGTTCGTCCGACAAATTCGCTACCCGGCGGCCGGAGCGCAGTGATACACAACCGAGGTGCAAAACACATTGGAGTTCCCCGAGGTCCTGCGGCTGATCGAAGACCGCTCGGCCGCGTTCCGCGCCGCGATCGCGTCCGCCCCCGACCTTGACGTCCAGGTCCCGACCTGCCCGGACTGGACGCTGCGCGAACTGGCGCAGCACCTCGGCGACGGCCGCCGCCGCCAGGCCGCCATCGTCGCGGCGGGCCCGGGCGCTGAGCCCCCGGCGAGGACGGACCCGAAGGGCGCCCCGACCGCGCCCCGCGACCGCGAAGCCCTGGACGCCTGGCTCGCCGAGTCGACCGAGCTCATGCTCGACGCGATGCGCGAGGCCGGCCCGGACCGCGGCTGCTGGACCTGGTGGGGCCGCTCGCAGGCCCCGGAGACCAGCGGAGCCGTGGCCCGGCACCAGATCCAGGAGATCGCCGTCCACACCTACGACGTCCAGCTCACCCTGGGGGCCGCACAGCCGCTGCCGACGGACGTCGCGGTCGAGGGCGTCGACGAGTTCCTGACGACCGTCGCGGCGACGACCGTCCCCTGGCCGTTCAAGCCGGCGACCATCGACCTGCACACGACGGAGGGCCGCTCCTGGCGCCTGACCCTCAACGCCGACGGCGTCCGCTGCGACGACCTCGCCGCCGACGCGGAGCCGGGCGACATGGCGATGCGAGGCGCAGCGAGCGAACTGGTCCTCTACTTCTACGAGCGCGTCCCGCTCGACAGCCTGGAGAACACCGGCGACACCGAGCCGATGGAGCAGCTCGCAGACTGGGACCCGAACGCGTAAATGGTGGCCGTCTGGACGACGAAGTCCTCGTCGTCAGGGCTGAGCAGGCGGGGACGGCCTCCCGCCCACCGAGGGTCCAGGCAGGCCGGGCCGATCTGGTTGAACCGGTGGATCACGTCCCGCACCGTGTCCTCGTCGGCCTGCACCAACTGGGCGATCACTGGAACTCGGTTGCCGCCGTAGCGCCGGCCGCGCACACGTTCCCGCGCTCGTGGCTGGAGTAGAGCCCGTCACATCGCGTCATGTCACGTCTCGACGATCCGCGGTGTCTTGGGGGCATGACCGAACACAACACACGCCACAAGGTCGTGGTCATCGGTGGCGGCTACGCCGGAACGCTCGCGGCCAACCGTCTGCGGATGCGCGACGACGTCGACATCATGCTGGTCAATCCCCGCCCGGAGTTCGTGGAACGCATCCGGCTGCACCAGTTCGTTGCGCGTACCGGCGAGGCCACGATCGACTACGGCACGCTGCTCGGCGCGGGCATCCAACTGGTCGTCGACAGCGCCACGTGCATCGACACCGCCGGCCGTACCGTGCGGCTGGCGTCGGGCCGCGCCCTGGACTACGACTACGTCATCTACGCGGTCGGCAGCACCGCAGCGATACCGTCATCGGTGCCCGGCGCGGCCGAACACGCTCTGCCCATCGCCGAATTCGAGTCCGCGCGGCGGCTGCGCGCAAGGCTGGAGGAGCTGCCCCTCGATGCTCCGATCACCGTGGTCGGTGGCGGATTGACCGGCATCGAGACGGCTGCCGAACTGGCCGAACAAGGACGCACGGTCACGCTGGTGTGTGGGCGCTCCCTGGCGCCCTACCTGAGCGCGTCGGGGCGCCGATACGTCGCCAGGTGGCTGACCCGGCACGGTGTCGCCGTGCTCGAGGTCGGCATGGTGACCGAGGTCCGGCCGGATGCGGTCCTCCTTGCCGACGGTGCGGTGCGCGCGAGCGCACTGACCATCTGGACGGCCGGTTTCGGTGTGCCTGACCTGGCGGCGGCGAGCGGGCTGCGCACCGACGCGCTTGGTCGGCTGCTCACCGACGAGACACTCACCAGCGTCGACGACGGCCGCATCGTCGCGGCCGGCGACGCCGCCGCACCGTCGGGCCAGCCGCTGCGGATGAGCGGCTACGCCGCCGGGCCGCTGGGGGCACAGGCCGCCGACACAGTGCTGAGCCACATTGCGGGGACCGAGCCGGCGGTGATCGACCTGGCCTTCACGGGAGCGTGCGTCAGCCTCGGCCGGCGCGCCGGCATCCGACAGGTCGCCCGCAAGGACGACACCCCGGTGAACGTCTACATCGGCGGCCGCATGGGCGCGGCGATCAAGGAGGTCACCTGCAAGTTCGTGGTTGCGAAGAGGATCCGCCGTGAGGCCCGTAAGCCGGGTTCCATGGGCTGGCCCACCGGCGGCCCGCGTCCCGAGCAGCCGACCACCGCTGCGCGGGCGGTCACCGCCCCGTGAGCACCGACGAGCACGCCGAGCGGTTCACCCTGTTGCGACCGCTGCTGTTCACGATCGTCTACGAGCTACTCGGCTCGGTGACCGAATCCGACGACGTGCTGCAGGACAGCTATCTGCGGTGGGCCGACGTGGACCTGGCGACGGTGCGGGACACCAAGTCGTATCTGGCACGGCTGGTGACCCGTCAGGCGCTCAACGCCTTGCGGGCGAGCGCGCGCCGTCGCGAGGACTACGTCGGCTCGTGGCTGCCCGAGCCGCTGCTGCTCGACGAGAACGACGCCTCGACCGATGTGGTGCTCGCCGAGTCGGTGTCGATGGCACTGCTCGTCCTGCTCGAAACACTCACCCCCGATGAGCGTGCGGTGTTCGTGCTGCGGGAGGTGTTCGGCTTCGACTACCACGACATCGCCATAACGGTGGGCAAATCCGTGGCGACGGTGCGCCAGGTGGCGCATCGCGCCCGCGAGCACGTACAGGCGCGGCCTAGGCGCTTCGAGCCCGTCGACGCCGCGACGGCCGCGCACATCACCGAGCAGTTCATGACCGCGGCGGCCACGGGTGACCTGGAAGGGCTGCTCGGGCTGCTCGCGCCGGACGTCACCTGGACCGCCGACAGCGGCGGCAAGGCCACGGCGGCCCGCCGGCCAGTGGTGGGCGCGGAGAAGGTGGCCGCGGTCCTCATGAGCCTGTTCCGCCTGGAGCGGCTGGCGGACCTGCGGATTGAGATGGTCAACTGCAACAACGCGCCCGCGCTGGTACTCAGCGGCGAGCGTCTCGAAGGCGTCTTCCTGATCGAGATCGCCCAGGGCAAGATCACCAACTTCTACGCCGTCCGCAACCCGGAGAAACTCCTCGCGGTGGCGGTTCCGCGTCAGATCAGCCGGTAGGTGGGGCCGGCCAGCCGCAGCACGTCGGCCTCAGCGCTCCCCTCTCGTCCCCCAACACAGCGCACGGCCGGCGCCGTCGAGGACGGGCCGGCCGTGCGGGTGGAGCGGGTGGACGGTCAGAGGACGCGGGTGACCCAGCCGTGCCGGTCCTCGGCGCGGCCGCGCTGGATGTCGACCAGCTTCTGCCGCAGCGCCATGGTGGAGCGGCCCGGCTCACCGCCGCCGATCAGGAACTCCCCGTCCGGGAAGCGCACCCCGCCGATCGGGGTGATCACCGCGGCGGTGCCGCAGGCGAACACCTCGCGCAGCCGGCCGCTGGCCGCGTCGGCCTGCCAGTCGGCGAAGCTGACCGGACGCTCCTGCACCCGGTGCCCCGACTCGGCGGCCAGGGTGAGGATCGCGTCGCGGGTGATGCCCGGCAGGATGGTGCCGGTCAGCGGCGGGGTGACCAGGGTGTCGTCGTCGTAGACGAAGAAGACGTTCATGCCGCCCAGCTCGTCGACGAAGCGCCGCTCCACCGCGTCCAGGAAGACCACCTGGTCGCAGCCGGCCTCGATGGCCTCGGCTTGGGCGGCCAGCGACGCGGCGTAGTTGCCGCCGCACTTGGCCGCGCCGGTGCCGCCGGGGGCCGCCCGGGTGTAGTCCGGCGAGACCCAGACCGTCACCGGCTTCACCCCGCCGGCGAAGTACGCCCCGGCCGGCGAGGCGATCACGCAGTAGAGGTACTCGTTGGCCGGGCGGACGCCGAGGAAGACCTCGCTGGCGAACATGAACGGGCGCAGGTAGAGGCTGGCGTCCTCGTGCTCCGGGATCCAGTCCTGGTCGATCTCGACGAGCCGGCGCAGCGACTCGACGAAGGTCTCCGCCGGCAGCTCGGGCATGGCCAGCCGGTGCGCGGAGGCGGCGAAGCGGGCCGCGTTGGCGTCCGGGCGGAACATGGTCACCGAGCCGTCGCCGGTCCGGTACGCCTTCAGCCCCTCGAAGATCTCCTGCGCGTAGTGCAGGACCGCGGCTGCCGGGTCCATGGGGATCGGCGCGCGCGCCTCCACCCGGGCGTCGTACCAGCCCTTGCCCTCGGCGTAGCGGATGGTCACCATGTGGTCGGTGAACACCCGGCCGAAGCCCGGGTTCGCCAGCAGGGCGGCCCGGTCGGCGGCGGATACCGGCGCGGGATTCGGACGGATCTCGAAATCGAGCTTGTCACCACCGCTCATCGCGCTGACCTCCCTGCGGGTCCACGGCATGCGGGATCGCACGCCGACGTCACTGGTGCCAGAAACTTACCCCGAACGGTCGTTCAGCGGATAGCTCCGCCCCGGCACATCGCGCGCGCCGGACGGGCGGCCCGGAACGGACCGGAACTCGGGCGGGCCCGGGTACGGGTCTGGCGGCCCGGATCCGGGCCGAGGTGACGGCCCGGTCAGGCTACGGCGTACCCGGCGAGCCGGTCGCCGACCTCCTCGGTGCGCAGCGGCGCGCCCGGCGTACGCCCGGCCAGCTCGGTGGCGACCGCGGCGGTGACCCGCGCGGCGGCGTCGGCGTGGCCGAGCTGGTCGAGCAGGAGCGCGGCGGAGAGCACGGCGGCGACCGGGTCGGCGACGCCCTTACCGGCGATGTCCGGCGCGGAGCCGTGCACCGGCTCGAACATCGACGGGTAGCGCCCCTCGGGGTTGATGCAGCCGCTGGCCGCCAGCCCGATGCCGCCGGTCACCGCGGCCGCGATGTCGGTGAGGATGTCGCCGAAGAGGTTGTCGGTGACCACCACGTCGTAGCGCGACGGGTTGGTCACCAGGAACATCGCGGCGGCGTCGACGTGCTGGTACTCGGTGGTCACGTCGGGGTGCTCGGCGGCGACGGCCGCGAAGGCGCGCGCCCAGAGCGAGCCGGCGTGGGTGAGCACGTTGGTCTTGTGCACCAGGGTGACCTTGCGCCGCTCCCGGCGGCGGGCCCGGGCGAACGCGTCGCGGATCACCCGCTCGACGCCGTGCCGGGTGTTCAGGCTCTCCTCGGTGGCCACCTCGGCCGGGGTGTCCCGGTGCAGCGAGCCGCCGGCGCCCGCGTAGAGGCCCTCGGTGCCCTCGCGGACCACCACGAGGTCGACCTCGCCGGGCTTCACGGCGGCCAGCGGGCCGGTCACGCCGGGCCAGAGCCGGGAGGGGCGGAGGTTGACGTACTGGTCGAAGGCGAACCGGAGCTTGAGCAGCAGGCCCCGCTCCAGCACGCCCGGCGGCACGGTGGGGTCGCCGACCGCGCCGAGCAGGATGGCGTCGTGCCCGGCCAGCTCGTCGAGGACCGAGTCGGGCAGCACCTCGCCGGTGCGGTGGTAGCGGGCCGCGCCGAGGTCGTACTCGGTGGCCTCGACCCCGGGGAGCACCGCGTCGATGACCTTGCGGGCCTGCCCGACCACCTCGGGTCCGATGCCGTCCCCGGCCACCACCGCAATGCGTGCCACCTGGCGCTCCCTCACCTCGTCGTTCTGCGCAACCGTACGTCGCCGTCCCGGCTCCCGGTACGCGTCTTCCAGCATTCGGGAAACCCGGATGCACAGGAGTCTCCCAGGCGGCATTCATGGTGCGGTCAAGTCCGCTGCCTAGGGTCGGTGTCATGCGGATAGAGGAGCAGCGGCGGGCCCGCTGGACGGACGAGCAGCCCCGCAACCGGTGGATCGACCAGTCCGCCTTCCGTCACCGCCGTCCCGACCTTCGCCTCGGCACCCGCAGTCACAAGCTGGAGCGGGCCGGCGGCGCCGCCGGTGACCGGATCAGCGTCCGGCACACCGTCCGCACCTCCACCGCGGAATACTCGCTGCTGCTCAACGCGCCCGAGTGGCTGGGCCGCCGGCGCGTCGGGGAGGCGCTCCGGGACGCGGTCGCCGAGCTGCGCGCCATCGACCTCACGTACGGGCCGAACCAGCCCGACAGCCTGGTGTCGAAGCTGCGCCGGGGCGAGATCAGCCCCGAGTCGTACCCGCCGCTGGCCGACCTGGTGGACCGCTGCACCGCGATGCGGGCGGCGACCGACGGGTGGTTCGACGCCTGGGCGGTGCCGGGCGGCTTCGACCCGGGCGGCCTGCTCGGCGGCTGGGCGGTGGAGCGGGCCGCGGCCCGGCTGCGCGCCGCCGGGGTGCACGACTACGCCGTGCTGGCCGGCGCCGACCTGACCGTTCGCGGCCACGCCGCGCACGGCGGCCCGTGGCGGGTCGCGGTGCACCACCCGACCGACGCGCGCCGGTCGCCGCTGGTGCTGGAGATGACCGCCGGCGCGGTGGGCACCTCCGGGGTGACCGGGCGGCGGGGGCACGTGGTGGACCCGCACACCGGCGAGCCCGCCGACCAGCTGGTCGCCGCCACGGTGGTGGGCCCGGACCTCGCGGTGGCCGACGCCTACGCCACGGCCCTGTACGCCGCCGGCCCGGCCGGGCTGGCCTGGTTCCGCAACGGCTCGGACTACCGGGCGCTCTTCGCCCACCGCCGGCACTGACCGCGCGGAACGCCGCCCCGCCTTCGCATCCGGGACGCCGTCCGCGATCGGCCCCCACGGTCTCGGCAACGACCGTGGGGGCCGGTCAGCGACGAGTGCGCGTGGCTCGCGCAATCGAGGGGTGCGGGCCGGTGGGTCGGACGGCCGACCGCGTCACCCGAAGACGGGCCGGAACATCGACTCAGCCAGTGACCGCACGGGTACGCTAGCGAATCGACGCAACTCGACGCAAGAGTCTCCACAGCGGACCGTCCGGCGTCCTGTCGGCAATCAGCGAGTTAACCTGCGGCGGGGCAGGGGTGACGGCGCGGACCGGGGATGGCACGCTGTCCGCCGTGAGTTTCGATCTGAGCGTGTGGGCCCTGCCGGCCGGGGCCACGCCCGACGAGGTGCGGGCGGCGGTGCAGCGGTGCCGCGAGGGGCGGCACGGCGAGCGATACCCCGACCCCCGGGTGGTCGCCTTCTACCGGGCCATCACGGCCAACTATCCCGACCGTCCGGCGGGCCCGGGCACGCCCTGGGAGGTCACCCCGTTGCACGCGGCCGGTGACCACGTGGAGATGAACCTCTTCCCCACCTGCGCGGACCAGGTGCTGCTGGACATCGAGCGGCTCGCCGGCGAGCACGACCTGATGCTCTTCGACGCCCAGGACGGCTCGGTCTACCCGCCACCGACACGCGTCACGTCCTGAGCCAACGGATACGACGAGGGGCCCGGCCGTCCGGCCGGGCCCCCGATCCGTCGTGGTCGGACTACTCGTCGCGCAGGTCCGCCGCGCTGGCCGCGACCGCGCCGATCGAGTCGGCCGCCGAGGTGAGCAGGTCCGCGCCGAGCGCCTGGTCGACGGTGAGCGTCATGAGCGTCTCACCACCGGCCTCGCGGCGGGCCACCTGCATGGCGGCGATGTTGACGCCGGCCTCGCCGAGCAGCGTGCCGACGGTGCCGACCACACCGGGCCGGTCGGCGTAGCGCAGGAAGACCAGGATGCCCTCGGCGCCGATCTCCACGTCGAAACCGTCCACCTCGGTCAGCTTCAGCACGTCCCGGGTGCCGGTGTGGGCGAGCGTGCCGGAGACGCTGACCGTCCGGCCGTCCGGCAGCGCACCACGGACCGTCACCAGGTTCGGGTGGTCGACCGTCTCGGCCTGGGTGGCGAGGGTGACCTCGACGCCGCGCTCCGCGGCCAGGTGCGGCGCGTTGACGTAGGTGACCTGCTCCTCCACCACCGAGCTGAACAGACCCTTGGTGGCGGCGAGCTTGAGCACGGAAACGTCGTTGGTGACGATCTCGCCGCGCACCTCGACGGTGACGCTGGCGGCCACCCCGCCGGCCACCGCGGTGAAGGCCCGGCCCAGCTTCTCGGCCAGCGGCAGCAGCGGCCGGACGTCCTCGGCGACCACGCCGCCGGCCTGCACGTTCACCGCGTCCGGCACGAACTCGCCCTGGAGCGCCAGCTTGACGCTCTTCGCCACGGCCAGACCGGCCTTGTCCTGCGCCTCGTGGGTGGAGGCGCCCAGGTGCGGGGTGGCCACCACGTTGTCGAAGGCGAACAGGGGCGAGGAGGTGCAGGGCTCCTTCGCGTAGACGTCGACGCCGGCGCCGGCGACCCGGCCCTCGGCGATCGCGTTCGCGAGCGCCTGCTCGTCGACCAGGCCGCCACGGGCGGCGTTCACGATCCGGACGCCCGGCTTGACGATCGCCAGTTCCTTCTCGCCGATCAGGCCCACCGTCTCCGGCGTCTTGGGCAGGTGGATCGAGATGAAGTCGCTCTCCCGGAGCAGCTCCTCCAGGCCCACCAGCCGGACGCCGAGCTGCGCGGCACGGGCCGGCTGGATGTACGGGTCGTACGCGATCAGGCGGGTGCCGAAGGCGGCGATGCGCTGCGCGAAGAGCACGCCGATGCGGCCCAGGCCCACCACGCCGACGGTCTTGCCCTGGAGCTCCACGCCGGTGTACTTCGACCGCTTCCACTCCCCCGCCTTGAGCGCGGCGCTGGCGCTGGCGGTGTTGCGGGCCACGGCGAGCAGCAGCGCGACGGCCTGCTCGGCGGCGGAGACGATGTTGGAGGTGGGAGCGTTGACGACCATGACGCCCCGCGCCGTGGCGGCGGGCACCTCGACGTTGTCCAGCCCGACGCCGGCCCGGGCGACCACCTTCAGCCGCGGCGCGGCGGCGATCGCCTCGGCGTCGATCTGGGTGGCGCTGCGTACGATCACCGCGTCGGCCTCGGAGAGCGCGGAGAGCAGGGCCGGGCGGTCGGTGCCGTCCACGTGACGCACATCGAAGTCGTGCGCGAGCACCTCGATGGCGGCGGGTGCGAGTTCTTCGGCGATCAGTACGACAGGATTCATCGGTCCTCGTAGACGCTCGGTTCTTGTGGTCGGCCGGGGCGTCGGGACGCCGCGCTGCGCCCTGCGCCGATCCGTGCCATGGCCGTCAGGTGCCGGCTGGAGCACCTCACCAAGGATGGTAGGGGGCGGCCCGCCCTCCGGGTCCCGGACCGCGAGGTGAGCGCCCTCACACAGGCTCGTCGCACGCCGGTCATCCCCCCTTCACCCGCTGCCCGGGTCGGGCCGGGACGGCCGAGGCGTTGGTCACCCGGTCCCACCAGGTGAACGGACCGCCGCGGGCGCTTCGTCGCGACGGCGCGAATGACGGCGGCCCGCGGCCCGACGCCGGGGAGAGCGTCGGGTCGCGGGCCGCCTCGGAGCTGCCCGACCCGGGGTCAGGCGGTCTCGGTGATGGGCCGGTCGACCCAGCTCATCATGGCGCGCAGCTTCTGCCCGGTCTCCTCGATCGGGTGCGCCGCGCCCTCGGCCCGCCACTTGGCGAAGTTCGGCCGGCCGGCCTCGTCCTCGGCCACCCACTCACGGGCGAACTCGCCGGACTGGATCTCGCCGAGGATCTTGCGCATCTCCTCCTTGACCCGGGAGTCGATGACCCGGGGGCCGCGGGAGAGGTCGCCGTACTCGGCGGTGTCCGAGATGCTGTAGCGCATCCGGGCGATGCCGCCCTCGTACATGAGGTCGACGATGAGCTTCAGCTCGTGCAGGCACTCGAAGTAGGCCACCTCGGGGGCGTAGCCGGCCTCGGTGAGCACCTCGAAGCCGGTCTGCACCAGCGCCGCCGCGCCGCCGCAGAGCACCGCCTGCTCGCCGAAGAGGTCGGTCTCGGTCTCCTCGGTGAAGGTCGTCTTGATGGCGCCGGCCCGGGTGCCACCGATCGCCTTGGCGTACGCCAGGGCCAGGCCGAAGGCGTTGCCGCTGGCGTCCTGCTCGACGGCGACGAGGCAGGGCACGCCCTTGCCGTCGACGTACTGGCGGCGGACCAGGTGGCCGGGGCCCTTCGGGGCGACCATCGCCACGTCCACGTCGGCCGGGGGCTTGATCAGGCCGTACCGGATGTTGAAGCCGTGGCCGAAGAAGATCGCCTTGCCGGGGGCGAGGTTGGGGGCGATCGACTCGGTGTAGAGGCCGCGCTGGGCGGTGTCCGGCGCCAGGATCATGATCACGTCGGCCTCGGCCGCCGCCTCGGCCGGCGTGAGCACGCGCAGGCCCTGCTCCTCGGCCTTCGGCCGGCTCTTGGAACCGGCGGGCAGGCCGATCACCACGTCGACGCCGGAGTCGCGCAGCGACAGCGCGTGGGCGTGGCCCTGGCTGCCGTACCCGATCACGGCGACCGTGCGGCCCTGGATCAGGCCCAGGTCGGCGTCGTCGTCGTAGTACACCTCAACGCTCATTGACTTCCCTTTCGTACGGCGGTGCCCGTCGGCCCGTCGAAATCTGGTGGGTGCGAATCAGGCGGCGCGCAGCGCCGGGCCGGCGGTGATCGAGCGGGAGCCGCGTCCGATGGCCACCGTGCCGGACTGGACCATCTCCTTGATGCCGAACGGCTCGAGGTCACGCAGCAGCGCGTCGAGCTTGTCGGGGGTGCCGGTGGCCTCGATGGTGAGCGTGTCCGGCGCGACGTCGACCACCCGGGCGCGGAACAGAGACACCGTCTCCAGCACCTGGCCCCGGGCGTTGCGGTCCGCGCGGACCTTGACCAGCAGCAGTTCCCGGGCCACCGAGACCTGCGGGTCCAGCTCGACGATCTTGAGTACGTTGACCAGCTTGTTGAGCTGCTTGGTGACCTGCTCCAGCGGGGACGACTCGGCGTTGACCACGATGGTGATGCGGGAGACGTCGGGGTTCTCGGTCTCCCCCACGGCGAGGCTGTCGATGTTGAACCCGCGCCGTGAGAACAGCCCGGAGACCCGGGCCAGGACACCCGGCTTGTTCTCCACCAGCACGGACAGCGTGTGCATCGTCATTACAGCTCGTCCTCGTCGAAGGCGGGGCGGACGCCCCGGGCGAACATGATCTCGTCGTTGCTGGTGCCGGCGGCGACCATCGGCCACACCATGGCGTCCTTGCCGACCACGAAGTCGATGACCACCGGCGCGTCGGTGATCGCCATGGCCGCCTCGATGGTCTTGTCCACGTCGGCGGCGTTCTCGCAGCGCAGGCCGACGCAGCCGAGCGCCTCGGCGAGCTTCACGAAGTCCGGGATGCGGTGCTTGTGGGTGCCCAGCTCGGTGTTGGAGTAGCGCTCCCCGTAGAACAGGGTCTGCCACTGCCGGACCATGCCGAGGTTGCCGTTGTTGATGACGGCGACCTTGATGGGGATGCCCTCCAGGGCACAGGTGGCCAGCTCCTGGTTGGTCATCTGGAAGCAGCCGTCGCCGTCCACCGCCCAGACCGTCGTGTCCGGCTTGCCGACCTTGGCGCCCATCGCCGCCGGGACGGCGTAGCCCATGGTGCCGAGGCCGCCGGAGTTGAGCCAGGTGTACGGCTTCTCGTACGAGATGAACTGGCTGGCCCACATCTGGTGCTGGCCGACGCCCGCCACGTAGACGGTGTCCGGGCCGGCGATCTCGCCCAGCCGCTTGATCACGTACTGCGGGGAGAGCGTGCCGTCGGCCGGCTCCTCGTAGCCCAGCGGGTAGCGCCCGCGCAGGTCGTCGAGCTGGTTCCACCAGTCGGCGAGGTCGGCTGCCGGCCGGGCCGCCTGCTCGGCGGTGACGGCCGCGATCAGCTCGTCGATGACGTGCCGGGCGTCGCCCACGATCGGGACGTCGGCGTGCCGGTTCTTCCCGATCTCCGCCGGGTCGATGTCGGCGTGCACCACGGTGGCGTCCGGCGCGAACGAGTCCAGCTTGCCGGTCACCCGATCGTCGAAGCGGGCGCCCAGCGCCACGATCAGGTCGGACTTCTGGAGGCCGTAGACCGCGGCGACGGTGCCGTGCATGCCGGGCATGCCCAGGTGCTGCCGGTGCGAGTCCGGGAACGCGCCGAGCGCCATCAGCGTGGTGACCACCGGGATGCCGGTCAGCTCGGCCAGCCGGCGCAGCCCCTCGGTGGCGCCGGCCTTGAGCACGCCGCCGCCGACGTAGAGCACCGGGCGACGGGCGCCGGTCATGAGCCGGGCCGCCTCGCGGATCTGCTTGCCGTGCGGGTGCAGGGTGGGCCGGTAGCCGGGCAGGTCCAGGGTGGGCGGCCAGGTGAAGGTGGTCGGCGCCTGGAGGACGTCCTTGGGGATGTCGACCAGGACCGGGCCGGGCCGGCCGGTCGAGGCCAGGTGGAACGCCTCGGCGAGCACCTGCGGGATCTCCTCGGCCGTCTGCACCAGGAAGTTGTGCTTGGTGATCGGCAGGGTGATGCCCTGGATGTCCGCCTCCTGGAAGGCGTCCGTGCCGATCGACGGGCGGGCCACCTGGCCGGTGATCGCCACCATCGGCACCGAGTCCATGTACGCGTCGGCGATCGGCGTCACCAGGTTGGTCGCGCCCGGGCCGGAGGTGGCGATGCAGACGCCGACCTTGCCGGTGGCCTGGGCGTAGCCGGTGGCCGCGTGCCCGGCGCCCTGCTCGTGGCGGACCAGGATGTGCCGGACGGTCGAGTCGTAGAGCGGGTCGTACGCCGGCAGGATCGCGCCGCCCGGGATGCCGAACACGACGTCGACGCCGAGCGCCTCGAGCGACCGCACCAGCGACCCGGCGCCGGAAACCGGGGCCGCTTCCGGCTGCCGTACGGCCGGGGCGGCCGGCGCGGCACCGGTGCGGGGGGCGGGGGCGTGGTCGGCGTCGCCGGCCGGCTCGGTGGCCGGGCGGGCGCGCCGGACGGAGTGGGCGAGGGTCTCTGGCGTGGGTCTCGTCATGGCGGTTCAGGCCTTCGGCTGGAGTGTGTGATGCGCTTCTCAGGATGGAACGCGGGCGTCCCGGCGATGGTCCGACGGCAACAAAAACGGCCCACGTGCAGATGCACGGGGCCAGCGCACTCTCGTTCGGGAGAGTGCGCTCAGGTAAGTACTCGCAGCGACCGGTTCGACGACATGCGGCTAAGCCTGACGCATCTCACGCGATGAGTCAACTGATCCCACATTTTGGTTCACGGACGTGGGCGTGTCGGCTCCCGGCACACCCTCCGCGCCCGGCACGACCTGCGAAGATCCCTCGTTCGAGGTACGCGGCGCGGGTATCTGGGCGGGTGGATTCGACCGCAGCCGGGGCAGCAACGGGGACGGCCCGATCCGGGGCGGCGGGGCCGGCGCGGCGGGCGGCGCCGAGGCGGGGCGGTTGCCGGGCGAGGTGGCCGCCTCCAGCATCGCCTCCAGGTGCTCGGCGGGTACGCCCCAGCCGAAGGCCGCGCCCTGCCCGAAGCGGCAACCGGCGGCCACCACGGCGGCCAGCTCGGTGGGGGTGGTGACGCCCTCGGCGATCACCTCCAGGCCGAGCTGGTGCCCGAGGCGCATGACGATGTCGACCATCGGGGCGAACGCCGGGCCGTCCCGGCCGACCGGGCGGACCGGCTCGTGCTCGGCGACCAGGCTGTGGTCGATCTTGAGAATGTCGATCGGGAGCCGGCGGAGCTGCCCGAGCGAGGAGTAGCCGGCACCGAAGTCGTCCAGCGCGATCCGCACCCCGGTGAGGCGCAGCGCGGTGAGCCGCCGGATCAGCTCGTCCAGGTCGGTGGCGACGGCGTGCTCGGTGACCTCCAGCACCAGCCGCTGCGGCGGTACGTGGTGGGCGCGCAGCGCGTCGGCGACCTGGACCACGTATTCCGGGGCGTGCAGCTCCCGGGGCGAGACGTTCACCGACACCCATACGTCGTGCCCGTCGGCCAGCCAGCGGGAGAGCTGGTAGCACGCCTGGTGCAGCACCCAGGCGCCCAGCTTGGAAATCATCCCGCACTCCTCGGCCAGCGGGATGAACTCGTCCGGCCGGACGTTGCCCAGCTCCGGGTGGTGCCAGCGGAGCAGCGCCTCGGCGCCGACCGGGCGGACCGAGGGCAGCGAGGCCACCGGCTGGAAGGCCAGCCGCAGCTCGTCGCGCTCGATCGCGCCGCGCAGCTCGTGCTCCAGCATGGTGCGCCGGCGCAGCAGCTGGTCGTAGGTGGCGTCGTAGCGCTCGATCCGGTTCTTGCCGCGCTGCTTGGCGTAGCGCAGCGCCAGGTCGGCGTTGCGCAGCAGCAGCTCGACGTCGGTCTCCCCGCAGGCGCCGGCCACCCCGATGCTGACCGAGAGGAAGACCGGCCCGTCGGCCTCCTCGTAGGGACGGCCGAGCACCCCGAGCAGCCGCTCGGCGACCGGCCCCGGGTCGGTCGTGCCGTGCATGAGCACGGCGAACTCGTCGCCGCCGAGCCGGGCGGCCAGGTCGCCCGGGCGCAGGTTGCCGCGCAGCCGCCGGCCCACCTCGGCCAGCACCGCGTCGCCCACGTCGTGGCCGCGCATGTCGTTGACGTTCTTGAAGCCGTCCAGGTCCAGCCCGAGCAGCACGCAGGGGACGCCGGCCTCGGCGCAGCGGTGCAGCGCGCGCAGCAGGCCGCGCCGGTTGGCCAGGCCGGTGAGCGGGTCGGTGTGCGCCAGCTCGCGGAAGTGCGCCTCCCGCTCGGCCAGCCGGCCGGCGTAGCCGCGGACGTCGTTGAGGGCCAGGTACTGCCGGGCCACCAGGGCGAAGCCCTCGACGCTGCCCGCCGCGATGCCGAACACGTCGAACCGGCCGCCCTGCAGGAGGTGGTACATGGCGGAGGCGGCCATCGCGAACATCGGCACGAAGGCGTACTCGCCGTCGCGGCGGATCAGGTCGACGTCGACCCGCGGCAGGTCGACCCGGTGCGCGGCCAGGGCGGTGGCCAGCAGGCCGGCGGCGATCACCGCGGCGCCGGCGAACGCCAGCCCCGGACCGGCCTGGCAGAGCCCGGCCGACAGGCCCAGGCCGCCGCAGGTCACCCCGGTCGCGCCGGCGCCCAGCAGGACCAGCCGGCCGCGCGGCGGCGCCGCCCGCAAGACCATGATCACGGTCAGCCCGGCGGTCAGCGCCGCGCTCACCGTGGCCAGCAGGATGGGCAGGCAGGCGACCGGGGTCGCGGCGCCGAGCAGCCGGGTCGGCGGGCTGAACAGCGCCCAGCCGACGAACCAGAGCGCCCCCGCCATGATCAGGCCGTCCAGCAGCAGCCGGGCGGTGGCTGCCCGGGCCGCGGCGGTGCCGGGCAGCCGGAGCAGGGCGACGCCGAGGCCGAGCCCGGCGAGCGTGGTGCCGAACGAGACGAGGGTGGCCCAGCCGGTCCGCTGCCCCTGCCGGTGCGCCCAGTGGTCGCCGGCGGCCAGTGTGCCGGCCAGCCCGAGGAGCAGGCTGAGCAGGGCGACCCCGGCGGCGGCCGCGAGCAGCACGTGGGCCTGCCGGTGCGGTCCGCCCCGGCGGCGCGCCGACGCGGCGAGCAGGGCGGCGGCACCGGCCGCGGCGAGCCCGCTCAGCACCGCGACGGTGACCATGCCCGGGGACGACTGCACGACCTCAACTGTGCCGGATCGGCGCCCCCCGTGGGGCACCGGGTGTGCAACTGTTGGGACACGGCGCGCGTGCCCGGGGGCCGGCGGGACGGCGGTGTCAGACTGGTAGGCATGCCTGAGCTGCGGTCGAGGACCTCCACCCACGGTCGGACGATGGCCGGCGCCCGCGCCCTGTGGCGGGCCACCGGGATGACCGACGACGACTTCGGCAAGCCGATCGTCGCCATCGCGAACAGTTTCACCCAGTTCGTCCCCGGCCACGTACACCTCAAGGACCTCGGCGGCCTGGTCGCCGAGGCGGTGGCCGAGGCCGGCGGGGTGGGTCGGGAGTTCAACACCATCGCGGTGGACGACGGCATCGCCATGGGCCACGGCGGCATGCTCTACTCGCTGCCCAGCCGGGAGCTGATCGCCGACGCGGTCGAATACATGGTCAACGCGCACTGCGCGGACGTCCTGGTCTGCATCTCCAACTGCGACAAGATCACCCCCGGCATGCTGCTCGCCGCGCTGCGGCTCAACATCCCGACCGTCTTCGTCTCCGGCGGCCCCATGGAGGCCGGCAAGACGGTGGCGATCGAGGGCGTCGTCCACTCGAAGATCGACCTGATCGACGCCATGATCGCCTCGTCGAACGAGGCGGTCACCGAGGACCAGCTCGGCGAGATCGAGCGCTCCGCCTGCCCGACCTGCGGATCCTGCTCCGGCATGTTCACGGCCAACTCGATGAACTGCCTCACCGAGGCGATCGGCCTGGCGCTGCCCGGCAACGGCTCGACGCTGGCCACCCACGCCGCGCGCCGGTCGCTCTTCGTCGAGGCCGGCCGCACCGCCGTGGAGATCGCCAAGCGCTGGTACGACGGCGACGACGCGTCCGTGCTGCCCCGGTCGATCGCCAGCCGGGCCGCCTTCGAGAACGCCGTCGCGCTCGACGTGGCCATGGGTGGCTCCACCAACACGGTGCTGCACCTGCTGGCCGCCGCCCGCGAGGCGGAGCTGGACTTCGGGGTGGCCGACATCGACGCCATCTCCCGGCGGGTGCCCTGCCTGGCAAAGGTCGCGCCGAACTCGCCGCAGTACCACATGGAGGACGTGCACCGGGCCGGCGGCATCCCGGCCATCCTCGGCGAACTGGACCGCGCCGGCCTGCTCCACCGGGACGTGCACGCGGTGCACTCGCCGAGCCTGGCGCAGTGGCTCGCCGACTGGGACGTGCGCGGCGGCGCCGCCAGGCCGGAGGCGGTCGAGCTGTTCCACGCCGCCCCGGGCGGGGTGCGCACCACCGAGCCGTTCTCCACCACCAACCGCTGGTCGTCGCTGGACACCGACGCGGCCGGGGGCTGCATCCGGGACCGAAAGCACGCGTACAGCGCGGACGGCGGGCTGGCCATCCTGCACGGCAACCTGGCGCCGGACGGCTGCGTGGTGAAGACCGCCGGGGTGCCCGAGGAGTGCCTGACGTTCCGCGGGCCGGCCAAGGTCTACGAGTCGCAGGACGACGCGGTGGCGGCGATCCTGGCCAAGCAGGTCGTCGCCGGGGACGTGGTGGTGATCCGGTACGAGGGCCCGAAGGGCGGCCCCGGCATGCAGGAGATGCTCTACCCCACCTCGTTCCTCAAGGGTCGCGGGCTGGGCCGCTCCTGCGCGCTGCTCACCGACGGCCGGTTCTCCGGCGGCACCTCCGGCCTGTCCATCGGGCACGTCTCCCCCGAGGCGGCCTCGGGCGGGCTGATCGCGCTGGTGCGGGAGGGCGACGAGATCGTCATCGACATCCCGGCCCGGTCGATCCGGCTCGACGTGCCCGACGACGTGCTCCAGGCGCGGCGGGTGGCCGAGGAGAAGCGCGACCGCCCGTACACCCCGACCGACCGGGTCCGGCCGGTGTCGGCGGCGCTGCGCGCGTACGCCTCGATGGCCACCTCGGCCAGCGACGGCGCGTACCGCCGGGTCCCGGAGTAACCGCCCCCACCGGTCTCCACGCCGCCGGTAGGGTCCGGCGGCGTGGAGACGACGGTGAGCTACGCGCGACTGATCCGACCGGCCATCGACCGGGTGTACGTGGGAGCCCGCTGGGCGGCCCGGGCCCGGATGGAGGAGTTCTACGCCGCGCGTGGCGTCGACCTCGGCTATGAGAACAGCTTCTTCTCCGGCGTGCTGGCCCGGCCGATGCCCGCCGAGGCGCTCGCCGACGGCCTGGCCTACACCGACGGCGACATGAGCCGGGAGCTGGCCCAGGGCGTGACCACGGTGGACGCCGACGGCACCTGGCACCTCACCGAGCTGGGCCGGGAGCTGGCCCTCTACGCGCAGCGGGCCACCGCCGAGGCCGCCGAGGAGCGGTGGTCGGCGATGCCGGGGATGCTGCCCGGCCTGACCATCGTTCCCCGGCTGGCCGACCTCGTGGGCCGGGTGCTGGCGCACGGGCAGGCCACCGGCGGGCCGGCGTTCCGGGCCATGTCCCCGCCGTACGAGCCGGACGACGCCTCGCCGGCGCTGCTGCTGGTCACCCGGCTCGGCTCGCTGCGCCACCACCGCGCGGACGCGCACCGGGCGGCGTGGCGGGCCGCCGGGCTGACCGCCGCCGGGATCCGGGCGCTGCCGGACGGGCCGGAACGCGCGGCCGTCGAGGCGGAGACCGACCGGCGGGACGAGCCCGCGTACGCGGTGCTCAGCGACGCCGAGCGCTGGGAGCTGCTGGCCGGCCTGGCCGCGCTGCCGGGCTAGGCGCCCAACGCGATGGCGCGGGCGTGGCGGATGGCGGCCGGGGTGTCCGGGAAGATCAAGCCCTCCCGGCGCAGCTCCGCCGCCACGCCCAGCGTGCTGAGTACCTGGTCGTGACCCGGCGTGATGCCGGAGAGCAGCACGGCGATCCCCCGCCCGCGCAGCCGGTCGACCGCGTCGCCGAGCACCTGCGCGCCGGTCGCGTCGATCGTGGACACCCGGGACATCCGCAGGATGACCACGCGGACGTCGGCCACCTCGGCCAGTTCCAGCAGGAAGGTGTGCGCGGCGGCGAAGAAGAGCGGCCCGTCCAGCCGGTACGCGACGATGTGCTCGGCCAGCAGCGCGTGCTCCTCGGCGCTGTGCTCGCCCGGGTCGAGGGGCACCTGTTCCAGCCGGGCGCTGCGGGCCACCGCGCGCAGCGCGAGCACGACGGCCACGCCCAGCCCGACCGCCACCGCGGTGACGAGGTCCCACATCACGGTGACCGCGAAGGTGAGAACCAGCACCACGGCGTCGGCCCGGGTGGCCCGGAGCATCGCCCGCAGCGAACCGGCCTCGACCATCCGTACGGTGGTGGCGAGCAGCACCCCGGCCAGCGCGGCGAGCGGGATGCGGCCGACGAGCGGGGCGGCGGCCAGCACGATGGCGGCGAGGGCGACGGCGTGGGTGAGCGCCGCGAGCTTCGACGAGGCGCCGGCCCGCACGTTCACGGCGGTGCGGGCGATGGCGGCGGTGGCCGGGATGCCGCCGAAGACCGGGGCGGCCAGGTTGGCCAGGCCCTGCCCGAAGAGTTCCCGGTCCGGGTCGTGCCGTTCGCCGACGGTCATCCCGTCCGCCACGGTCGCCGAGAGCAGGCTCTCCAGGGCGGCGAGCGCGGCCACCGCGAGCGCGCTGGGCAGCAGCACGCCGAACGCGCTGGGGTCGAGGAAGTCCAGCGAGGGGGCGGGCAGCCCCTGCGGCAGGGCGCCGATGCGGACCAGGTCGACCGGGGCCAGTTCGGCGAGGAGCGTGGCGGCGGCCACCCCGAGCAGGGAGAACGGCAGGCCGGGCCGCCATCGGGCGCCGAGCAGCATGAGCGCGGCCACCCCGAGCGCGACGGCGACGGCCACCGGCCGGGGGTGGGCGGCGAACCGCACGACCGCGTCGGCGGCCACCGCCCAGACCTTCTCGCCGTGGGCGTCGGTGACGCCGAGCGCCGCCGGCACCTGTTGCAGGGCGATGACCACGGCGATGCCGGCGGTGAAGCCCTCGATCACGGGGGTGGGCAGGTAGCGGACGTAGCGGCCGAGGCGGGCCAGGGCGAGGGCGAGCAGGATCAGGCCGGCCAGGGCGCCGACCATGAGCACGCCCCGGGCGCCGAAGCGCTGCACCACCGGCACGAGCACCACGGTCATCGCGCCGGTGGGGCCGGAGACCTGGAGGTTGGAGCCGCCGAAGACCGCGGCGACGGCACCGGCGACCACGGCGGTGACCAGGCCGGCCTGCGCGCCGAGCCCGGAGGTGACGCCGAAGGCGAGCGCCAGGGGCAGCGCCACCACGGCCACGGTGAGCCCGGCGAGCAGGTCGCGGCGGGGCGAGCGGCGGACCGCCGCCCAGTCGGAGCGGCCCGGTAGCAGCCCGGACAGCCGGGTCCGGAGCAGCCGCCCGGTCCGCCGCGGGCCGCCGCCGGGAACGCCGGGGCGGGACGGGCCGTCGAGGGCCGAGGAGGCCGGGGCCGCCGCGTTCACCGCTGGCCTTCCCCGGCGCGCAGCTCGTCGAGGAGGGCGTCGCGGTCGGTGAGGACCGCGCCGAGGATCCGCCGGCCGGCGGCGAGCAGGTCGGCCACGTCGGGGGTGCTGAGCGAGTACACGACCAGCGGGCCGTCCCGGTGCGAGGTGACCATGCCGGCCCGCCGCAGGACGGCGAGCTGCTGCGAGAGGTTGGACGGCTCGACGTCGATGGCGGCGAGCAGGTCGCGGACCGGCTTCGGCCCGTCCTGGAGCAGTTCGAGCACCCGGATCCGGACGGGGTGCCCGAGGGTGCGGAACAGCTCCGCCTTGGCCTGGTACAGCGGCACCGACATGACGACTCCTCCCCGAGAACCCTGAAGACTTTAGCACTTGCGAAAATCTTCAACTCGGTGCGGAGCCGGAACGGCGAGATCTTGGACAGTTGCCGTTCCGGACGAACGACAACTGTCCAAGATCTGCGAGGCGGCGCTACTGCGCGCGGAGGTTGTCCAGCGCGTGGGTGCCGGGGCTCACCCAGATGAGGACTCCGCGGACGTCGGTCAGGGCCGAGGCGTCGCAGGACATCTGGTTGAGCAGATCCACCTCGACCGTGGTGGTGGTGCCCAGCCCGGCCAGGGCCAGCAGCACGCCGGCCAGCCGCCGTCTCACACCGCACCTCCGCACAGGTCGTTGACGCAGCGCAGCACCGGGCGGGCGGTCAGCGCCGCCGGGTCGAGCGGGCCGTCCGCCGTGACGGTGAAGGTGGCCGACTCTCCCGGCAGCAGCGTGACCAGCGCCTCGTCGACCTGCGCCGCCGGATCCAGCCGGTCGGGCTGGAGGGTCAGGTCGCGCAGCACCGTCCGCGCGGTCACCCGGACCCGCTGGCCGCCGCCCGCCGGCTCGACCGTCGCGTCCAGCTCCGCGGCCGGCCACTCGACCTCCCGGTCGGTGGCGAAGAACCACAGCGCCCGCTCCGCGGTCTCGCCGGCCTCCGCGACCAGCAGCTCCCGCCGGGCCTCCTCCGGCCGCGCCAGCTCCGCCGGCAGCGCCAGCACCACCGAGGAGTACGCGGGGACGTCGAGGTCCACCGAGGTCTTCGCCCTCGGCTCCCCGGTGAGGGTGAGCCGGGTGACCGTGGCCGGCGCGCGCCACGCCTCGGCGGTCTCGTTCACCGCCACCAGCGCCAGGCCGCCGTCCCGCGGCTGCACGGTGAGCAGCCGGTCGGCGTACGCCCGGCGCAGCGAGTACCAGAGCGGCTTGCGCCGGCCGTCGCCGTCGACCGCCGCCCACGAGGTCACCGGCCAGCAGTCGTTGAGCTGCCAGACGATGGTGCCCATGCAGACCGGCCGGTGCGAGCGGAAGTGCTCGACGCCGAGCTGGATGGCGCGGGCCTGGTTGAGCTGGGTGAGGTAGTGCCAGTCGTCGAAGTCGGCGGGCGCCGGCAGGTGGGCGTCGAGGCCGCGCTGGAGCTTGCGGTCCCCGTCGATCGCCTTCTGGTGGTGCGCCATCCCGGGCGAGTCGTGGGCGAGCGGCTCGTCGGAGAGGGCCCGGCGCAGGGTCGCGTACGCCGGGGGCGCCTGGTAGCCGAACTCGGCGACGAAGCGGGGCACGTACTCCCGGTACTTCGTGTAGTCGTCGGTGTTCCACACGTCCCAGATGTGCGTGGTGCCGTGGGCCGGGTCGTTCGGGTGAACGTCCTCGCTGCCCGACCAGGGGCTGCCCGGCCAGTACGGCCGGGTCGGGTCCAGCTCGGCGACGATCGCGGGCAGCAGGTCCAGGTAGTAGCCGCGCCCCCAGGTGCGGCCGGCCAGGGGCTCCTGCCAGTCCCAGTCGTGCCAGCCCCAGATGTTCTCGTTGTTGCCGGTCCAGAGCACCAGCGAGGGATGGCTCGCGAGCCGGACGACCTGCTCCCGCGCCTCCGCCTCGACCTCGGTGCGGAAGGGCTCCTCCTCCGGGTACGCGGCGCAGGCGAAGAGGAAGTCCTGCTGCACCAGCAGCCCGAGTTCGTCGGCCAGCTCGTAGAAGTCCTCCGACTCGTACCGGCCGCCGCCCCAGATCCGCAGCAGGTTGACGTTCGCGCCGACCGCCTGCGCGAAGCGGCCGGCCAGGCGGGCCCGGGTGACCCGGTTCGGGAAGGCGTCGTCGGGGATCCAGTTGACCCCCTTGACGAAGACCGGCACCCCGTTGACGTGCAGGGTGAACGCGGAGCCGTGCGCGTCGGGGGCGGTGTCCAGGCGTACCGAGCGGAAGCCGATGCGGCGGGACCAGGCGTCCAGCGTCCGGCCGTCCGCGGCGCGCAGGGTCACGTCGAGGTCGTGCAGGGGCTGGTCGCCGTACCCGACGGGCCACCAGAGCGCCGGGTCGCGGACGGTGAGGGTCGCCACGGCGCGGCGCTCCCCCGCCGGGACGGCGACCTCGACGGCGGCGCCCGCGACGGTGGCGTGCACGGTGAGCGGCTCGTCGCCCGCCCGCTCGACCTCGACGTGCAGCTCCACCCGGCCGGTGCCGTCCTCGACGGTGACCAGCGGCCGGACGGTCGCGAGCCGGGCCGTGGACCAGGCGTGCAGCCCGATTTCCTGCCAGATGCCGGCGGTGACCACGGTCGGTCCCCAGTCCCAGCCGAAGTTGCAGGCGGTCTTGCGGATGAAGTTGAACGGCTCCGGGTACGCGTTCGGCCGGTCGCCGAGCCGGTCCCGGTGCGCCTCGGCGTAGCGGTACGGCGAGTCGAAGCGCACGGTCAGGGTGTTGGCGCCCGGCCGGAGCAGCGGGCCGGCGGCGAAGCGGTAGCCGCGGTGCTGGTTCTCGGTGCGGCCGACCTCGGCGCCGTTGAGGGTGACCGTGGCGACCGTGTCCAGGCCGGCGCAGACCAGGTCGACCCGCTCGTCGCCGCTCGGGCGCCAGTCGAAGGTGGTCTCGTAGACCCAGTCCGTGCGGCCGATCCAGCCGAGGCCGTTCTCGTTGTCGTCGAGGTACGGGTCGGGAATGAGGCCGGCCGCCAGCAGGTCGGTGTGCACGCAGCCGGGGACGGTCGCCGGCACCGCCCGACCGGCGACCTCCGGCGGCACCTGCGGACCGGGCACGGCCCGCAGCAGCCAACCCTCGTGCAGCGTCTGACGGCTCACGACTTCACCGCGCCTTCCATGATTCCGCGGACGATCTGACGTCCACCGATGAACAGCATGACCAGCAGGGGGACGGTCGCGATGAACGCGCCGGCCAGCACCCGCCGGTAGATCACGTAGTTGCCGCTGGCCAGGTCGGAGATCGCGACCATCGAGGTCGGGAAGTCGGTGCCGCTCAGCGTGATGAGCGGCCACTGGAAGTCGTTCCAGGTGGCCACGAAGGTGAGCAGCCCGAGCACGGCCAGGGCCGGGCGGATCGCCGGCAGCACGATGTTGGCGTACACCCGCATGGTGGTGGCGCCGTCCATCCGGGCCGACTCGACCAGCTCGTCGGGGACGGTGTTGACGATGAACTGCCGCATGTAGAACACGCCGAACGCGGTGACCAGCCCGGGGGCGATGACCGCGAGCAGGGTGCCGTTCCAGCCGAGCTTGCCCATCACGATGTAGAGCGCCACGATGCCGAGCTGGTTGGGCACGGTCAGCGTGAGCACCACGAAGAGCATCAGCGCGTTGCTGCCCTTGAACCGCAGCTTGGCGAAGGCGAACCCGGCCAGCGAGCAGAAGAACAGCACCGAGGCGGTCACCACGGTGGCCACGATGACGCTGTTGACCAGCGAGGCGGCGAAGTAGACGTCCTGGAGGGAGAAGACCTCGTCGACGTTGGTCATGAACCGGTCGCCGGGAACGATCGCCGGGGGCAGCTTCGCGAGGGCCTCGTCGTCGCTGGTCGCGATGACGAACATCCAGTAGAGCGGGAACGCGGCGAACAGCATGGTCAGCGCGAGGAACAGGTAGGTCCAGAGCCCGGCCTGGGTCTCCTGCGGGGCCCGGCCCATCAGCCGCGGCCGGCGGCGCGCCGGAGCGGGGCGCGGGGGCGCGACGGCGCTCATTTGCGACCTCCGGACAGTCGGTTCGTCACCAGGTAGTTGACGCCGGCGACGATCAGGATGATCAGGAAGAGGGCCCAGGACATGGCCGCGGCGTAGCCGAGGTTGAGGTCCTTCCAGCCGACCTTGTAGATGAGCTGGGCGATGGTCTGCCACTCGCCGTTCGGCCCGCCGGTGGCGGCCTGGGCGTTCGGGTCGAAGAGCATCGGCTCGGTGAAGAGCTGGAGGCCGCCGATGGTGGAGAGGATGACGGTGAAGAGCACCACCGGCTGGATCATCGGCACGGTGATCCGCCAGAGCTGCTTCCACGGCCCGGCGCCGTCGATCGCCGCCGCCTCGTAGACGTCGCGCGGGATGGACTGCATCGCGGCCAGATAGAGCAGCGCGTTGTAGCCGATCCACTTCCAGTTGACCATCGTGGCGATGGCGATCCACGAGTGCAGCTTGTCGGCCCGCCAGTCGATCGGGTCGTCCGCGCCGCCGAGGCCGAACAGGCCGAGCACCCAGTTGGCCATGCCGAAGTCGCGGGAGAAGAAGACGCTGAACACCATCGTCGAGGCGACGATCGGGGTCACGTACGGCAGCAGCACACCGACCCGCCACCAGGTCTGCGCCCGCAGCTTGCGGTTGAGCAGCGAGGCGACCACGAGCGCGAGCAGCAGCTGGGGCACCGAGGAGAGCAGGAAGATGCCGAAGGTGTTGTAGAGGGCGTTCCAGAAGTCCTCGTCGCCGAAGAGCCGGCTGAAGTTCTCGACGCCCGCCCAGTAGGGCAGCGTCGGGTCGTCGAGCCGGTAGTTGCGCAGCGACACCACGGCGTTGAAGAGCAGCGGGAAGAGCCCGAACACGACGAAGAGCAGGAAGAACGGCGCGATCATGAGGTACGGCATGTAGCGCATGTCGAAGCGGTACAGCCGGTTGCGCCAGGTCAGCCGCCGGTCGTCGCCACCGGAGCGACCGCGCTCCGGCGCGGCTCGGCGGCTCGACGACGCGGGCGCGGCACGGGTGGTGGACATCGGATCACTCCAGGGCCGAGGTGGGTGAGGAGGTGCGGCGGTGACGGGGCCGGCCGTGGCCCGCCCCGTCACCGGTGTCCGGTCAGGACTTGGCGGCCTTGTCGGCCTCCTTGACCGCCTCGCCCCAGGCGGCGTCCGGCTTCAGGCTCTTGTTCTCGACCCGCCGGATCACGTTCTCCACGGCGACCCGGGTGGGGCCGTTCTTCTTGCCCAGGTACTGCGGGGTGAGGCCCTGCGCCATCTTGGGGAAGATCTGGCCGACCGGGGCGTTGTTGAAGAACGGGTTCTTGAAGTCGGCGATGGCCGAGTCGGCGTAGAGCGCCGGCTGCGAGGGCAGGTTGCCGACCTTCTTGAAGATCTCGATCTGCTGCTCCGGCGCGACCAGCCACTCCAGCAGCTTGTACGCCTCGTCGACGTGCTTGCCCTGCTTGGGGATGGTCAGGAACGAGCCGCCCCAGTTGCCGCCGCCACCGGGCACCGCGGCGATGTCCCACTTGCCCTGGGTGCCGGGGGCGGTGTCCTTGATGTGGCCGAGCATCCACGCCGGGCAGGCCAGCACGGCGAAGGCACCGCTCGTGAAGCCCTTGTCCCAGTCGGCCTGGAAGCTGACCAGGTTGGCCGAGAGCCCGGCCTGGACGGCCTTGACGGTGTAGTCGAAGGCGACCTTCGGGCCGCCGTCCATCTGGAGCTGCTCCTGGTCGTTGTAGAAGCCGACCTGCTGCTGACCGAGGATCGGGTTGAACAGGTTGGTGCCGGCGTCGATGAACTTCTTGTTGGTCTTGGCGGTGTACTGCTGGCCGACCTCGATGAACTTGTCCCAGTCGGGCCAGAGCGCGGAGACCTGGTCCCGCTCGGTGGGCAGGCCGGCGGCCTTGAACAGGTCGGTCCGGTAGCACATGGCCAGGCCGCCGACGTCGGTGCCGAGGCCGATCTGGGTCTTGCCGTCGGCGGAGAGCGACTGCTTCCACTTCCAGGGCAGGTACTTGCTCTCGTAGGAGCCGGCGCCCTTGTCCAGCAGGTTGACGAACTTGTCGGACTGGCTGCGGAACTGGACCATGAAGCCCTCGTCGATCGCCGCGATGTCCGGCGCCCCGTTGCCGGCGACGAGCTTCTTCTGCAGGTCCTCGTGCTGGGCGTTGTACTCGCCCGAGTTCAGCTGGATCTTGATGTTCGGGTGGTCGGCCTCGTACCGGGCCTTGAGGTCCTGGAGGCCGAAGTCGCCCCAGAAATTGATCTTCAGAGTGATCTGACCGTCGGCCGCGTCGGAGCCGCCGGTGGTGCTCTTGCCGCTGCAGGCGGCGACCATGACCAGGCTGACGGCACCCACGGCGACCGCCCGGGCCCAGTGCGTCCAGGACCGTTTCATGTCATCCTCCGCGCCAAATGGGAACGCTCCCGACATCGAGAGACGTTGACTGAACCGGATAAGTGAGCACACCGTACGAGGGACACCCTGGACTGTCAACGGCCGGTTAACAGCGAGCCCGTCCCGTAACTCTCCCGATGCCTTGGGAGCGCGCTCATGCGTGGTTGAGCGCTCTCCGGAGCACGAATGTGAGGCAGGGGCTGGCGGCGAGGGGTGGGTCGGGTCGTACGCTTAACCGCGCAAGTGACCGGCCGCCCGGTTCCGTCCCGGGCCGCGCCGCGCCGACCGCGCGGCAGCTCCCTTGCAGTAGCGTGACAGCCGCCGGCCACCCCCCGGTTGTCGAAGGTGGCCCCGCGCGGGCCGGACGAGTGGAGGAGCGCGCCCGTGAAGCGGCCGACCATCGCCGACGTCGCCCGGCGGGCCGGGGTCTCCAAGGGCGCGGTGTCGTACGCGCTGAACGGGCAGCCCGGCGTGTCCGAGGCGACCCGCCAGCGGATCCTGGCGATCGCCGCCGAGATCGGGTTCAGCCCGAGCAGCGCCGCCCGGGCGCTCTCCGGCGCCACCGCCAAGGCGGTCGGCCTGGCCCTGTGCCGGCCCGCCCGGATACTGGGCATCGAGCCCTTCTTCATGGAGCTGATCAGCGGCGTGGAGGCCGAGCTGTCGGCCCGCTCGTACGCGCTGACCCTCCAGGTGGTGGCCGACCAGGAGGCGGAGATCGCGGTCTACCGCCGCTGGTGGGCCGAGCGCCGGGTGGACGGCGTGTTCGTCTGCGACCTGCGCACCGACGACCGGCGGGTGCCGGCGCTGGAGGAGCTGCAACTGCCGGCCGTGGTGATCGGCGGCCCCGGCCACACCGGCAGCCTGGCCAGCGTCTGGTCGGACGACGCGGCGGCCCTGGTCGAAACCGTGGAGTACCTGGTCGCCCTGGGGCACCGGCGGATCGCCCGGGTCGGCGGGCTGCCCTCGCTGCTGCACACCGAGATCCGCACCGACGCGTTCACCGAGGTGTGCCGCCGGCTCGGGCTGGACGAGGCCACCACGGTCTGGTCCGACTACACCGGCGAGGAGGGGGCGCGGGCCACCCGCCGGCTGCTCAGCTCCGCCGGCCGGCCCACCGCGGTGATCTACGACAACGACGTGATGGCGATCGCCGGGCTCTCCGTGGCCCAGGAGATGGGGCTGGCCGTGCCCGGCGACCTGTCCATCGTGGCCTGGGACGACTCCCCCCTCTGCCAGCTCGTGCACCCGCCGCTGACCGCGCTGGGCCGGGACATCCCCGCGTACGGGGCGCACGCCGCGCGGCAGCTCCTCGCCATGATCGCGGGCGAGCCGGTCACCAACCTCCAGGACGAGACCGCCCACCTCACCCCGCGCGGCAGCACGGCTCCCCCGCGCACTCGGTGAACCGGTTCAGCAATCTCGCTGAACGACCAGGTCAACGCGGTGTCGAGGGGAACTCCTCGAACCACGCCTCCACCCGCTCCGCGGGGGCCGGGCGGGCCAGCGCGAAGCCCTGCCCGTAGTGGCAGCCGGCCCGGCGCGCCCCGGCCACCTGGGCGTCGGACTCCAGCCCCTCGACCACCACCTCCAGGCCGAGCCGGTCACCCAGGTTGGCCACCACGTCGATGAGCGGACGCTGCCCGTCGGCGCCCGGCCCGACCAGGTGCGGGCCCACCTTGAGCAGGTCGATCGGGAGCCGGCGGAGCTGGGCCAGCGAGGCGTGCTCGGCGCGGAAGTCGTCCAGCGCGGTGCGGACGCCCAGCGAGCGGAGCCCGGCGAGCCGGGCCACCACGGTGGACAGCTCGGCCGCCACCGCCGGCTCGGCCACCTCCACGACCAGGCGCTCCGGCGGCACGTCGTACGCGGCCAGCGCGGTCGCGGTGCGGGCCACGAAGTCCGGCGCGGCCAGCTCCCGGGGCGTCACGTTGACCGCCATCCACAGCTCCCGGCCCCCCTCCGACCAGTCCGCGAGCTGCCGGCAGGCCCGGTCCAGCACCCACCGCCCGAGCTCGCAGAGCAGGTCGAGGTCGGCCGCGACGGGCAGCAGCTCCTCCGGCAGCACCGTGCCCAGCACGGGGCTGCGCCAGCGCAGCAGCGCCTCGGTGCCCACCGGCACCCGGTCGGCCAGCTCCAGCACCGGCTGGTAGACCAGGTCCAGCTCGCCCCGCGCCACCGCGCCCGGCAGCTCCCGCTCCAGGTCCAGCCGGCGGACCAGCTGCTCCTCCAGGTAGGCGTCGTACCACTCGACCCGGTCCCGGCCGAGCTGCACGGCGCGCCGCCGGGCCAGGTCGGCCTGGCGCAGCACGTCCTCCGGCTCGCCGCCGGTGGTCTCGGCGAGCCCGACGCTGGCCCGGATCCGGCTCGCCCTGCCGGGCCGCGGGTACGGCTCGGCGAGCGCGGCCAGCAGCCGGGTGCCCAGCGCGTACGCGAGCACCGGCCCGAGGTCGGTGAGCACAGCGAACTCGGTGTCGGTGAGCCGGGCCACCAGATCGTGCGGGCCGGAGCCGGACCGGAGCCGGAGGGCGACCTCGGCCAGCACCGGCGCGTCCAGCACCGCCGCCTCGTCGGCGCCGTGCAGGTCGACCACGAGCAGCGCGCCGCCGGCGCGCCGGTCGAGGGCGCGGACCAGCCCGGCCCGGTCGACCGGCGCGGCGCCGGCGGGCGGGCGGTCGTCGCCGACCAGGTGACGCAGCCGCGCCTCGCTGGCGGCCAGCCGCTCGGCCCGGCGCCGCTGGTCGGCGGCGGCGAGCACCTCCCGGACCACCATCGGCGGGATGACGGACAGCCCCAGGGCGATCGCCGGGGCGCTGAACTCCCCCACCGTCCACAGGTGCTGACCGGCGGCCAGCGCCGCGATGCCGGCCGGCGCGGTGAGCCCGGGCCAGGCGGCCGGGGCCGCACCGGTGCGGGGTCGCTCCCCGGCAGCGGTACGCCGGGCGCCGGCCGCGGTGACCAGCGCGCCGGCCAGCAGCGGCGGCGCGACGGCCAGCACGGCCCGGTCCGGAGCGGCGTAGGCGAGCAGCACCACGAGCAGGGCCAGGCCGCCCAGCGTGGCCGCCGCGCCGGCGTGGCAGCGGGCCGCCCCCGGCCGCCGGCGCCGCTCGGCGAGCGCGGCCACCAGAAGCACGGCCAGCGCCACGGCGCCGCCGACGGTGGCGGCCCGCGCGGTCGGCGGCACGGGCCCGGGCGGCAGCAGCACCCAGCCGGCGAAGACCAGGCTGACGCCGAGGCCGGCCACGTCCGCGCCACGGCGCAGCCGTTCCCGGGCGGAGAGCCGGGAGCGGCCGGGCAGCCGGAGCAGGGCGACGGCGTACAGCGGGGCGGTGACCGCCAGGCCGGCCAGCGCGACCGGCAGCCGGTCCGCGGGCTCGCTCAGCGGCAGCACCGCGACGGTGAGCCCGGCGATCAGCACGGCGGCGTCGAGGATCCCGGCGACCCGGCGGGACAGCGCCACCCGGCGGGCCCGCCGCCCGGTCGGCGTGGCGGCGGACGGCGTGGCGGCGGACGGTGCCGGCGGGTCGGGCAACGCGGGCGGGTCGGACGGCGCGGGCGGCGCGGGCGGCGCGGGCGGCAAGGGCTGCGCCGACGGCGCGGGGGCGGGCGGAGCGGCGGTGGGCGGTGCGGCGGTGGGCGGCACGGGCGGGGCGCCGGCCAGCCAGGCGAGCCGGACGCAGGCGAGGGCGCAACCACCGGCGACGGCGAGCGCCACGGCGGCCGGGCCGGGAACGAGGCCGGCGGCGCCGGCCAGGACGAACAGCGCGCCGGCGAGCGACACGACGAGGTCGGGCAGCGGTGGCCGGCTGCGGGGGCCGGCGGCAGGGTGGGTGACGGGCACGGCGGTCGCCTTCGTGAGGGGGCACGGGGCGGTGCGGTTGCGGTACGACGTGCGGGGTCAGCGGGGCGGGTCGGGGTGTCGGGCGGGTCGGGTGTCGGGCACGACCGGCGCCGGACGGGGACCGGCGCGGCCACGCCCATAAACGATCCCGGACACCCAGGGTTACGCGACACAGCACGTGACGCCCGTCACACCGGAGCGCCGGCCCACGCCCTGCGGCCCGCCCCGATCGCGGCCGGTGCCGGGTGGGATCATCGTGGGGTGAGCCGCGCCGACACCGTCCGTTTCCGTTACAACCAGGCGATCCTGGTCGCCGCGATCGTCGCGTTCATCGGCGCGCTGCCGCTGGCCACCGCGCGCTGGTGGCTGCTCTGGGTGCTGCTGATCCCGCTCGCGCTCGGCGTCTGGGTCTGGCGGGCCGGCACCGACGCGGACCCCCGCGAGCTGCGGCTGCGGGCCCTCCTCGGGCAGCGGCGGGTGCCCTGGACGCGGGTCGCCGAGCTCAGCGCCGACGCGCGCGGCCGGGCGGTCGCCCGGCTCGACGACGGCGAGACGCTGGTGCTTCCCGCCGTGCGCGCCGCCGACCTGCCCCGGCTGGTCTCCGCCACCGGGCAGGAGCTGCCGGAGTCCGCCGGCTGAGCGGTCAGTAGCCGTCCACCACCCGGTTCACCAGCGGCTCCCCGGCCGCGAACCGGCGCACCTGCTCGCCCACCAGCCGGTACGCCCGCGGCAGCAGGCCGCGGACCGAGCCCGCGACGTGCGGGGTGAGCAGGACGTTCGGCAGCTCCCACAGGGGATGGTCGGCGGGCAGCGGCTCCGGATCGGTCACGTCCAGCGCGGCCCGCAGCCGCCCCGACGTCAGCTCGGCGACCAGCGCCGAGGTCCGGGCCACCGGGCCGCGGGCGGCGTTGACCAGCAGCGCGCCGTCCGGCATCGCGGCGAGGAACTTCTCGTCGACCAGGCCCCGGGTCTGCTCGGTCAACGGCACCAGCAGCACCACCACGTCCGCCTCGGGCAGCAGGGCGGGCAGCTCGTCCACCCCGTGCACCTCCTCGGCCGGGCGCGGCGTCCGGGCGACCAGGGTGAAGCTCACCTCGAACGGGGCCAGCCGGGCCCGGACGGCCGCGCCGATCGAGCCGGCGCCGACGATCAGGACCCGCTTGCCGGCCAGCTCGTCGGTCGGGGCCACCTCGTCGTACGCCCACTCCCGGCGGGCCTGGGCACGGGCCAGCGGGCCGAAGCCGCGCAGCGCGGAGAGGATCGCGGCGACCACCCACTCGGCGGTGGCCGAGTCGTGCACGCCCCGGGCGTCGCAGAGCGTCACGCCGTCGGGGACCCGCCCCACCCAGGCGTCCGCCCCGGCGGAGAGGAGCTGCACCACCGCCAGGTCCGGCAGCTCGGCCAGCAGCGCGCCGGCGTCCGGGCCGGCCAGGAAGGGCGGCACCCAGAACCGCACGCCGGACGGGGACGACGGCAACCGGGCCGGGTCCGTCAGCAGTTCCACGGTGACGCCCGCGGGCAGCTCGCCGAGGAGGCCCCGGCCGGCCGGGTGCGGGATCCATACCTTCACGACCGCCGACGATAGTCGTCCCCGGCGGCGCGGGAGGCCGGGCCGTGACGACCGCCGCTCGCCGGGATTGGCGATCGCCCCCGCGAGGTATAACCGAGGGCGGTGCGCCGGCCGGCGCTCCGCATGTCGACGACGGGTGGCCATGAGCGAGGACAGCGCCGGACGCGTGGTCGTGCCGATCCCGGCGCTGACCGACCCCGAACGGCTGCGGTCCCTCGCCGAGACCCACCTCGGCGCGGCGCCCGACGAGGCGTTCGACCGGTTCGCGCGGCTGGTCGGTGACCTGCTCGACGTGCCGGTCGCGCTGGTCTCCCTGGTCACCGCCGACCGCCAGTTCTTCCCCGGCGCGACCGGGCTGCCCGAGCCGTGGGCCGGCCGGCGGGAGACCCCGCTGAGCCACTCGTTCTGCCAGCACGTGGTCGACGTCGAGGTGCCGATGGTGCTGCCCGACGCCCGCCTCCATCCCCGGGTGCGCGGGAACCTCGCCTTCGAGGACCTCGGGGTGGTCGCGTACGCCGGGATGCCGCTGACCGACCTGGACGGCCGGGTGCTCGGCTCGCTCTGCGCCATCGACAGCAAGCCCCGGGCCTGGACCGCCGAGCAGCTGCGTACCCTCGCCGACCTGGCCGCCGCCTGCTCCTCCGAGCTGCGGCTGCGGATCGCCGTGGCGGGGGCCGAGCAGGCCCGCCGCCGCGCCGAGGAGGCGCACGACCGGCTCGCCATGCTGGCCGGGCTGAGCGAGCTGCTCGGCGGCACGCTCGACATGGGCGCGGCGCTGGACCGGCTCGGGCGGGCCATGGTCCCGCTGCTCGCCGACTGGTGCCTGATCACCCTGGTCGACCCGGCGGGCCGCCCGCGGACGATCTCGGGAATGCACCGGAACCCGGACCGGGCGGCCGACCTGGACCGCTTCACCGAGCTGCTGACCACCGGCCTCGGCCCGGACTCGATCATCCGGTCGGTGCTGCGGAGCGGGCGGCCGGTCATGCGGGGCACCGCCACGCTGGCCGACGTGGAGCGGGGCACCACCAGCCCGGAACTGGCGCCGCTGGCCGACCGGCTGGGCTTCGGCTCACACCTCACCGTGCCGATCACCGCGGCCGCGGACCGGATCGTCGGCGCCGTCACGCTGGTCAACGGGCCGTCCCGGCGCGGCTTCGACGAGAGCGACCTCCGCACGGCGCGGGACATCGGCCGCCGCGCGGGCCAGGCCGTGGGCAACAGCCGGCTCTACAGCGAGCAGCGGCACGTCGCCGAGGTGCTCCAGCAGAGCATGCTGCCCACCCTGCCCGTGGTGCCCGGCATCGAGCTGGCCGCGCGCTACCTGCCGGCGGCCGACCGGGTGGAGGTGGGCGGCGACTGGTACGACGCCTTCGTCCAGCCCGACGGCGAGCTGGTCGCGGCGATCGGCGACGTCGCCGGGCACGACATCGAGGCCGCGGCGACCATGGGCCAGCTGCGCAACCTGGTCCGCGGCGACGCGTACGGGCGGGACGACCCGGTGGACGAGCTGATGACCCACCTCGACCGGGCGATCCAGGGCCTGCCCGTGCCGACCGTGGCCTCCGCCGTGCTGGCCCGGGTCCGGCCGGCCGGGCCCGGATTCCGGCTCTCCTGGTGCAACGCGGGGCACCCGCCGCCGCTGCTGCTTCCCGCCGGGGGGCCGGTGCAGGTGCTGGACGGGACGCGGGGGCCGCTGCTCGGCCTGGCCCGCCCGCCCCGGCGCACCCGCCGGGAGCTGGCCCTCGCCCCGGGCGACACCCTGCTGCTGCACACCGACGGGCTGATCGAGCGCCGGGACCGGCCGATCGACGAGGGGCAGGCCGCGCTGGTCGAGCAGCTCGCCGACGGCGCGTCGCTGCCCCTCGCGACCCTGTGCGACCGGCTGGTCGCCGCCGCCCACCGGCGGGAGGACGACGTCGCCCTGCTCGCCCTGCGCGCCCGCTGAACCGCGAGACGGTTCGTCGGGCCCGGTCCGCCACCCGGCCCGGCTAGGCTGGCCAGGTGAGGTCGCGTCCCCCGTACCCCCGCACCGGCCGCCTCCGGGCGGCGCTGGCGGCGTCCTGCGCGACGCTGCTGCTGGGCACCGCCGGCTGCGCCTTCGGCGACCCGGATCCCGACCCGGCCGGTGAGCCGCCCAACCTCCCGTCGCCGTCCAACTCGGCCAGCCCCGGTGGCGCCGGCCAGCAGGTGGTCGCCACGGTGCTGGCGAAGGGGCTCGCGGTGCCCTGGGGCATCGCCTTCCTCCCCGACGGCGGCGCGCTGGTCACCGAGCGGGACAGCGGACGGATCCTCCAGGTCGGCCCGGAGTCCGGCCCGGAGGGGATGACCGTCCGGGTGGTGCAGACCGTGCCGGACGTCGCCGCCGCCGGCGAGGGGGGCCTGCTCGGCATCGCGGTCTCCCCGGCGTACGCCCGGGACCGCACGGTCTTCGTCTACTACACGAGCGCCGCGGACAACCGCATCGCGAAACTGGAGCTGGGCCGGCCGCCGACCCCGATCCTCACCGGCATCCCCAAGGCCGGCAACCACAACGGCGGCGGGCTGGGCTTCGGCCCGGACGGCTTCCTCTACGCCAGCACGGGCGACGCCGGGCGCACCGCGAACGCGCAGGACCCGAAGAGCCTCGGCGGCAAGATCCTGCGGCTCACCCGGGACGGCAAACCGGCCCCGGGCAACCCGACCGCCGGCTCGCCGGCGTGGTCCAGGGGGCACCGCAACGTGCAGGGCTTCGCCTGGACGCCGGACAAGCGGATGTACGCCGTGGAGTTCGGCCAGAACACCTGGGACGAGATCAACCAGATCAACAAGGGCGGCAACTACGGCTGGCCGCAGGTCGAGGGGCGCGGCGACGACAAGCGCTACGTCAACCCGATCGTGCAGTGGCGCACCGGCGAGGCCTCCTGCTCCGGGCTGGCGGCCGTGGAGCGGCTGCTGGTCACCGCCTGCCTGCGTGGGCAGCGGCTCTGGCTGGTAGGGCTGGCCGGCAACGGCACCGTCCTCGGCCAGCCGCGCGAACTGTTCACCGGCAGGTACGGCCGGCTGCGGGCCGCCGCCGTGGCGCCGGACGGGTCGGTCTGGGTGAGCACCTCCAACCGGGACGGGCGGGGCAAGCCGGCCGGCGACGACGACCGCATCCTGCGGCTGGTCTTCGCCGACGGCGGCGCCGGACGCAGCTGATCCGCTTTCCCCCGGGTTTGCCAAGATCCTTCAACGGGCAGGTCAGAATCTCAGCATGGACGGCCAGGAGAACGAGCAGCACGGCACCGGGGACGAGACGGCCCCGGAGGACCGGCGTGCCCACCGCCGGTGGCGGCCCGGCACCGTGCTGCGCCGGCTCGGCGTCGTGCTGGCCCTGCTCGTGGTCACGCTGGCCGGCGTGGTGGCCGGCACCTACGCCGGCGGGCACGTGGGCACCGACATCGGGCCCTTCCGCGCGCAGCTCAACCTCAGCCCGTCGCTGAGCGGCGGCACCACCGTCGACATCCCGCCGCTGGGCGCGCTGCTGCTGGACAGCCACGACGGGCCGGCGTACCTGACCGTCGAGCTGGGCGCGCTGGACCAGCGGCGCACCGAGGCGCTGATCGACGACCCGGCGAGCATCAGCCGGGCCAGCCAGTCGGCGGTCGAGGACGTCCGGACCGGCGTGATGCGGCTCGGCCTGAAGACCCTCGCCTCGGCGGTGCTGGCCACCCTGCTGCTGGCCGGGCTCGTCTTCCGCGACGCGCGCCGGACGGCCTGGGCGGGCGGGCTGGCGCTGGTGGTCACCGCGGGCAGCCTCGGCCTGGCCGCCGCCACCATCCGGCCGCAGGCGATCGAGGAGCCACGCTACGAGGGGCTGCTGGTCAACGCGCCGGCCATCGTCGGCGACGCGCGACGGATCGCCAACGACTACACCAAGTACGCCGAGCAGCTGCAGCGGCTGGTCGGCAACGTCAGCAAGCTCTACACCACGGTGTCCGCGCTGCCCGTGGTCCAGCCGTCGCCCGGCACCACCCGGGTGCTGCACGTCTCCGACATGCACCTCAACCCGACCGGCTGGCAGCTCATCCGCACGGTGGTGGAGCAGTTCAACATCGACGTGGTGATCGACACCGGCGACATCACCGACTGGGGCAGCGAGCCGGAGGCGTCCTTCGTCGGCTCGATCGGCCTGCTCAAGAAGCCGTACGTCTACATCCGCGGCAACCACGACTCGGGGAAGACGGCCGCCGCGGTGGCCGCGCAGCCGAACGCCGTCGTGCTGGACAACTCCACGACCACGGTCGCCGGGCTGACCATCGCCGGCATCGGCGACCCCCGGTTCACCCCGGACAAGGAGACCTCGCCGGCCGGCAGCGGCCTCACCAAGGTCGTCGCCGACCAGGTGATCGGGGCCGGCGAGCAGCTCGCCGCCACGGTCAAGGCCTCACCGAAGCCGGTGAACATCGCGCTGGTGCACGACCCGGCCTCGGCCGGCCCGCTCTCCGGCACCTGCCCGCTCGTGCTGGCCGGGCACACCCACGCCCGGCAGGTGTCGAAGCTGCCGCAGGTCCCGGACAAGCAGCCCACCCAGCTCTTCGTCGAGGGCTCCACCGGCGGCGCCGGGCTGCGCGGCCTGGAGGGCGAGAAGCCCACCCCGCTGTCGATGTCGGTGCTCTACTTCGACCAGCAGAAGCTGCTCCAGGCGTACGACGACATCACCGTGGGCGGGACCGGGCAGTCGCAGGTCAACCTGGAACGGCACATCATCCAGGACCCGAAGAAGGGCGACCGGGTGCCGGTCACCCCGACCCCGACCCGGGGCGGGCCCGTGTCGCCCGCCCCGAACGGCAGCCCGACGACCGCGACGCCGAGCCCCACCGGCTGAGGCTCAGCGCAGCGAGAGGGCGGCCAGCGCGGCGTTGACGATGCTGCCGGGCAGCAGGTCGTGCAGCTCGTACAGCTCGCCGACGCTGCCGGACTGGCCGAACTCGTCCACCCCGAGCGGGACGGCCGGGGCGCCGAGCGCCGAGCCGAGCCAGGCCATCGCGTGCGAGGCGGCGTCGTGCACGGTGACCACCGGCACCCGGTCGGCGAAGGCGGACCGCAGCGCGCCGGGAACGCTGGGCACGGTCGCCGTCCGCACGCCCTGGCGCAGCGTCCGCTGCCAGGCCCGGTAGAGCCGGTCCAGGCTCGTCACGTCGACCACGTGCGCGGCGACGCCCTCCTCCGCCAGCTCCGCGGCGGCCGCGAGGACCTCCGGCAGCACCGCGCCGGAGGCGGCGAGCTGCACGACCGGGGCGTCCGCGAGGTGGGGGTACGCCTCGTGCGCGTCGACGAGCCGGTAGGCGCCCGCCACCACCTGCCGGCGCAGCACCGCGTCGCCGATCCGGGCCCGGGCCGCCTCGAACGGCGCCTGGTCGATCGGCCGGGTGCTGAGCCGGAAGTAGTACGCCCCGTCCTCGGCCGGCGCGGCGGTGGCGGCCGGCGCCGCTCCCCCGGCGATCTGGCCGAGCGCGTCGCAGAGCAGCCAGTCGAGGCTGCCGGCGTACGCGGGTTCGCAGAAGGTGACCCCGGGCAGCTCCAGGCCGACGGAGGCCGTGATGGTCGACTGGTGCGCGCCGCCCTCGGGGGCGAGGGTGATGCCGGACGGGGTGCCGGCGACCACGAACCGGGAACCGGAGTAGGTGCCGTAGAGGAAGGCGTCCAGGCCGCGCAGCACGAACGGGTCGTAGACCGTGCCGACCGGGAGCAGCGGCTGCCCGGACAGGTCCCACGACAGGCCGAGCTGGCCGAGCAGCAGGAACAGGTTCATCTCGGAGATGCCCAGCTCGATGTGCTGCCCGGCGGGGCTCTCCGTCCAGCGCAGCATCCGGTCCTCGGTCCAGGAGCGCTGCTCGGTCGGTGCGAACACGCCGGTCTTGTTGATGAACCCGGCCAGGTTGGTGGAGGTGGCCACGTCCGGCGCGGTGGTGACCAGGTAGGGCGCCACCTTCGGGTCGCGGGCCAGGTCGACCAGCACCCGGCCGAAGACCTCCTGGGTGGAGACGGGCTTGTTCACCCGTACCTTGGTGGTCTCCGGGACGGTGACCCCCAGCGCCCGCTCGCGCGGCGCGCGGGACAGCGCCTCCCGGCGCTCGCCGGCCCGGATACCGGCCGGGGACGCCGGGTCGAGGCGGTCCCACTCGGTGTCGCGGGTCAGGCCGTGCGCGGCGCGCAGCGCGTCGACCTGCTCGGTGGTGAGCAGCGCCGAGTGGTTGCGCGGGTTGCCGGCGATCGGCAGCCCCCAGCCCTTGACCGTGTAGGCGAAGACCACGCTGGGCCGGTCGGTGACCGCGTCGCACTGGGCGTACGCGTCGAGCATCGCCTGGAGGTCGTGCCCGCCCAGGTCGGTGACGAGCGGGCCCAGCTCGTCGTCGGGGATGTCGGCCACGAAGGCGGCCACCTCGGCGGGGGCGCCGTCCAGGAACTGCTTGCGCAGGGCCGGCCCGGCCAGCCCGAACAGCGACTGGTACTGCTCGTTGGGCATCAGGTCGATCCAGTCGCGCAGCGCCGCCCCGCCCGGCCGCTCGTACGCCTCGGCGAGCTTGCGGCCGTACTTGACCTCGACCACGTGCCAGCCGGCGGCCTCGAACTGGCCGCGCCACTGGTTGATCCGCACCCCGGGGACGACCCGGTCCAGCGACTGGCGGTTGAAGTCGACCAGCCACATCACGTTGCCCAGCCCGGTGGTGGCCGGGTCGGCGACGGCCTCCCAGATGTTGCCCTCGTCCAGCTCGGCGTCGCCGATGAGGGCGATGAACCGGGAGCGCGGCCGCTCGCCGAAGTGCGCGTCGACGTAGCGGCGGGTGACTGCGGCGAACAGCGGCGCGGCGGCGCCCAGGCCGACCGAGCCGGTGGAGAAGTCCACGCCGTCCGGGTCCTTGGTCCGGGACGGGTACGACTGGAGCCCGCCGCGTGCCCGCAGCTTCGGCAGGTAGGACCGGTCCAGGTTGCCGAGCAGGTACTGGACGGCGTGGAAGACCGGCGAGGCGTGCGGCTTGACGGCGACCCGGTCCTCGGCGTCCAGGTGGGCGAACCAGAGCGCGGTCATCGCGGTGACCAGCGAGGCGCTGGACGCCTGGTGGCCGCCGACCTTCACCCCGTCACCGGTGTCCCGGTCGTGGTTGGCCGCGTCCACGATGCGGGTGGCGAGCCAGAGCACCCGGCGCTGGATCTCGTCGAGGACGTCGAGGTCGTGCTGGTTCACGGTGACTCCATCCGGGCGTCGCCGTTGACGCCCACGCGCGGGGGTGCGGGGTGGCCGCGTACTCGGAAGAGGCCGGGGGCCGCCGCCGGGTCACGACGGCGGCCCTCGGGACGGAACTCAGCCCTGGGCGCCGAGGCGCGCCAGGATCAGCTCGCGGACGGTCTTGGCGTCCGCCTGGCCGCGGGTGGTCTTCATGACCGCGCCGACCAGCGCGCCGGCCGCCGCGACCTTGCCGCTGCGGACCTTGTCGGCGACGTCCGGGTTGGCGGCGATGGCCTCGTCCACGGCGGCGGTCAGCGCCCCGGTGTCGGAGACGACCTCCAGGCCACGGTTGGCCATGATCTCGGCCGGCGAGCCCTCGCCGCCGATCACGCCCTCCAGCACGATCCGGGCCAGCTTGTCGTTGAGCTTGCCGGCGTCGACCAGCCCCTGCAGCTGGGCGACCTGCTTCGGGCTGACGCCGACGTCGGCCAGTTCCACGCCGGTCTCGTTGGCCCGGCGGGACAGCTCGCCCAGCCACCACTTGCGGGCTGCGGCCGGGGTGGCCCCGGCGGCCACGGTCGCCTCGATCAGCTCGACGGCGCCGGCGTTGACCACCGACTGCATGTCCAGGTCGGACAGGCCCCACTCCTGCTGGATGCGCTTGCGGCGCAGCCGCGGCAGCTCCGGCAGGGCGGCCTTCAGCTCGGCCACCCACGCGGTGTCCGGCGCGAGCGGGACGAGGTCCGGCTCCGGGAAGTACCGGTAGTCGGTGGCGGTCTCCTTGGACCGGCCGGGGGTGGTGTCCCCGGTGTCCTCGTGGAAGTGCCGGGTCTCCTGGGTGATGGTGCCGCCGGCGTCGAGCACCGACGCCTGGCGCAGCATCTCCGAGCGGACCGCCCGCTCGACCGAGCGCAGCGAGTTGACGTTCTTGGTCTCGGTGCGGGTGCCCCACTCCTCGCCCGGCAGGTTCAGCGAGGTGTTGACGTCGCAGCGCAGCGAGCCCTCCTCCATCCGGACGTCGGAGACGCCCAGCGAGCGGATCACGTCGCGCAGTTCGGTGACGTACGCCCGGGCCACCTCGGGGGCGAGCGCGCCGGTGCCGGGGATCGGCTTGGTGACGATCTCGACGAGCGGGATGCCGGCCCGGTTGTAGTCGACAAGCGACTCGGTGGCGCCGTGGATCCGGCCGGTGGCGCCGCCGACGTGCAGCGTCTTGCCGGTGTCCTCCTCCAGGTGCACCCGCTCGATGCCGATCCGCACGGTCTCGCCGTTGACCTCGACGTCCAGGTAGCCGTCGACGCAGAGCGGCTCGTCGTACTGGCTGATCTGGAAGTTCTTCGGCATGTCCGGGTAGAAGTAGTTCTTCCGGGCGAACCGGCACCACTCGGCGATGGAGCAGTTCAGCGCGAGGCCGATCCGGATGGTCGCCTCGATGGCCGCCTTGTTGGCCACCGGCAGCGAGCCGGGCAGGCCCAGGCAGACCGGGCAGACCCGGGTGTTCGGCTCGCCGCCGAAGTCGGTCGGGCAGCCGCACCACATCTTGGTGTTCGTGCCCAGCTCGACGTGGGTCTCCAGGCCGATCACCGGTTCGTAGCGCGCCACGACCTCGTCGTACGCGGGCAGTGTCGTCGTCATCTGAGCTCCAGGCGCGATCCGGACGGAACCGCACCAGCCTAATGGGGCTGGCTGCGGTCACCTCCCCCGGGTTTCCATCCACGCCGGTACGCGCCCCCACCCGCCCGGGGAAGCCGTCCCCGGGCGGGCCCGGAGGTCAGCGCTCCTCGACCAGGCCGAGGTACATCACGCGGGGGTCGGCCGGGTTGAAGGCGACCCCGGCGATGCCGTCGTGGGAGTTGTGCTGTGAGGTCAGCCGGCCGGTCGACGCGTCGTACCGGTAGAGATCGGTTCCGTAACCGCCGAACCACGTGCCGTACGGGAAATAGAGCACGTCCGGGTCGACCGGGCTCGGCCACAGCGAGGTGCCGTTGACCAGCGTGGGCCCCGCGCCGTCGAGCACCGACGCGAAGCTGCGCCCCCCGTCCGTCGAGCGCCAGATGTGCCGGGCGGAGTTGTCGGTCTGGCTGAGGTCGTAGCCCTCCAGCCAGACCGTCCGCGGATCCACCGGGGAGAAGGCCACGGAGAAGCCGTTCGACTGCGGGGTGGCGCCGACCCCGGACGACCGGGTCCAGCTGTGGCCGCCGTCGAACGTCACGTAGCTGCCGTTGCCCATGGTGCCGACGATGACGTGGGCTCGGTCGACGGGATCCACGGCCGCCTTGTAGACGTACTGGTCCGGGCCGGCCGGCGACCCCACGGCGGCCCAGGTGGCGCCACCGTCGCCGGAGTCGTAGATCTGCCCGGCCTTGCTGACCGCCCGCAGCGCCCGCGCGTCGGTCGGGTCCACCGCCAGCGCGGCCACGCCGTCGGCCGGGACCGGGCCGTCGGCCTCGCTCACCTGCTCGCCCTGAACCCGGTAGACCGGCTGGTCGTTGATGCCGTACGCGTACGCGGTGCCGTCCGGCCCGGCGGCCAGGTCGTACGTCGCCAGGTCCAGCTCGGTGGCAGCGATCCGCTGCCAGGTGCAGCCGGCGTCGACGGACCGCTGGATCGACCTCTTCGAGATCGCCACCAGGGTGTTCGGCGTGGTCAGCGCGACGAGCCGGGGGTACGCCACCGCGCTGACCGGGGTCGTGGTCGGGGCCAGGAACGCCCCGTCGTTACGGGTGAAGGTCACCGAGCCGTCGCCCTGCACCGTGCCGCACTGTGGGCGGTGCCAGGCGTCAGCAGCGGCGGCGGGGGACGCGGAGGCGAGGTTGACGGCGCCGGCGGCCGTGACGGCCAGCACGATCACGCCGCTCAAACGGGAGAGGATCATGACGCATGTCTAGCCGTCGACATGCGCCGATCGCCACAGTTTCGGGTGTCCGAGCCCGGTCATGGCCTGGATCGGACAGCCGCGGAAGGAGGCCCGGGTGTTCGAGTCGTTGGGTCTGACCCCGGTGGAGGAGTCGGTCTACCTGGCCCTGCTGCGCCGGCGACAGTCGACCGTGCCGGAGCTCGCCCAACAGGTCGGCGAAGGCCTGCGGGTGGTCCGCGCGGCGACCGACCGCCTGGAGGATCTCGGCTTCGTCAGCCGCCTCGTCGGCTCCGGTACCCGCCTGCTGGCGACCCGCCCCGACGTCGCCGTGAACGCCCTCGTGGTCCGCCGCACCGAGGAGTTCGCGGCGGCCCGGCAAGCCGCGGAACGGATCGCGGAGGAGTTCCCCCAGGCCCTGCTGACCAGCCCCGACGAGCTACTCGAGATCGTCACCGGCCGGGCCGCGGTGGAGGCTCAGTTCGTCCAGCTCACCCACAGAGTCACGAGCGAACTGCTGGTCCTCGACCGCCCGCCGTACGCGCAGGAGGTGGCCGCCGCGAACGCGCCCGAGAACGAGCTGCTCGGCCGGGCGGCCCGCGTACGCGGGATCTACGCGCCGGAGGCGTTCGAGATGCCGGGCGCCTTCGAGCAGGCGATGGCGGCGGTGGCGGCCGGGGAAGAGGCCCGGGTGCACACGGACGTGCCGCTGAAACTGGCGATTGGCGACCGCTCGGTGGCATTGCTGCCGCTGGCCAGCGAACGGGCCGTGGACGCGGCGCTGGTGATCCGCGCGCCGATGGTGGTGTCGGCGCTGGTGAAGCTCTTCGAGATGCTGTGGGGGCAGGCCACGCCGCTGCCGGTCTGGGACCCGGGGCAGTCCACGACCGGGGCCGACGAGTTGGATCTGCGCCTGCTGGGACTGCTCACCACCGGCCTCAAGGACGAAGCCATCGCCCGCGAACTCGGGGTGAGCGTACGCACCCTGGGCCGTCGCTCGTCCGCCCTCCTGGCCGCCCTCGGCGCCCGTACCCGCTTCCAGGCCGGGTTGCAGGCCGGGCGCCGGGGCCTCGCCTGATCCCCGCTGTGCCCGTCCGTCGCGCCCCGGGTACGCCACCGGCGCCGGCGGAGGCCCGCCGGCGCCGGTTGACCACGTCGTGCGTCAGAGTGCCGGTGGGGTGAACGTGCCGACCGCGGACTCCAGCGCGGCGGCGACCCGGTACATCCGGTCGTCGGCCATGGTCGGGGCCATGATCTGGAAGCCGACCGGGAGCCCCTCGGAGAGGCCGCACGGGACCGAGATGGCCGGCCCGCCGTACAGGTTGGTCGGGATGGTGAACAGGTCCGCCAGGTACATCTGGTACGGGTCGGCGGTGCGCGACCCGATCGGGAAGGCCACGAACGGGGTGGTCGGCGAGATGAGCGCGTCCACCCGCTCGAAGGCGGCGGTGAAGTCCCGGGTGATGAGGGTGCGGACCTTCTGCGCCTGCCCGTAGTAGGCGTCGTAGTAGCCCGAGGAGAGCGCGTAGGTGCCGATCATGATGCGCCGCTTCACCTCGGGGCCGAAGCCGGCCTCCCGGGTCAGCGACATGACCTCCTCCAGGGACCGGTTGCCGTCGTCGCCGACCCGCAGGCCGAACCGGACGCCGTCGAACCGGGCCAGGTTGGAGGAGCACTCGCTCGGCGCGATCAGGTAGTAGGCCGGCAGCGCGTACTTGAAGTGCGGGCAGGAGATCTCGACGATCTCGGCGCCCAGCTTCGCGAGAGCCTCCACCGACTCGCGGAACGCGGCCATGACGCCCGGCTCCGCGCCCTCGCCGGTGAACTCGGTGACCACGCCGAGCTTCACCCCGGTCAGGTCGCCGGTCGCGCCGAGCTTCGCCGCGCCGACCACGTCCGGCACCGGGGCCGGGATGGACGTGGAGTCGCGCGGGTCGTGCCCGCCGATCACCTGGTGCAGCAGCGCGGCGTCCAGCACGTTGCGCGCGCAGGGGCCGGGGGTGTCCAGCGAGGAGGAGAACGCCACCAGGCCGTAGCGGGAGGTGCCGCCGTAGGTGGGCTTCGCCCCGACGGTGCCGGTGACCGCGCCGGGCTGGCGGATCGATCCGCCGGTGTCCGAGCCGATCGACAGCGGCGCCTCGTACGCGGCGAGCGCCGCAGCGCTGCCGCCGCCCGAGCCGCCCGGGATGCGGTCCAGGTCCCACGGGTTGCGGGTCGGGCCGTACGCCGAGTACTCGGTGGAGGAGCCCATGGCGAACTCGTCCATGTTGGTCTTGCCGAGCATCACCGTGCCGGCCTCGCGCAGCCGCTGCACGACCGTCGAGTCGTACGGCGGGCGCCAGCCCTCCAGGATCTTCGAGCCGACGGTGGTCGGCACGCCCTTGGTGGTGAGCACGTCCTTCACGGCGACCGGCACCCCGGCCAGGGGGCCCAGGTCGTCGCCGGCGGCAAGGCGCTCGTCCACGCTCCGGGCGGCGGCCAGCGCGCCCTCGGTGTCGACGTGCAGGAAGGCGTGCACCCGCTCGTCGACGGCGGCGATCCGGTCCAGGTGGGCCTGCGTGACCTCCACGGCGGAGGTCTCGCCGGTCGCCACCAGGCCGGCGATCTCGGCGGCGGTGAGCTTGGTCAGGTCGCTCATGAAGCCACATCCTCGTCCAGGATCCGCGGGACGCGGAACCGCTGCTCCTCGGCGTCGGGCGCACCCGACAGCGCCTCCTGCGGGGTCAGGCACGGCGTCACCACGTCCTCGCGGAGGACGTTGGTCAGCGGCACCGAGTGGGACGTCGGCGGGATGTCCGCCGCGGCGACCTCGCCGACCTGGGCGACCGACTGGAGGATCACGTCCAGCTGGCCGGCGAAGGTGTCCAACTCCTCCTCGGTGACGGCGAGCCGCGACAGTCGCGCGAGGTGCGCGACCTCCTCGCGGGAGATGGCGGCCATCGGGTGCCCCCTTCGTGGCTGTCCTGCTGCGTCTGCGGTGTGCCGGCCGCGCGCTCGCCGGTGACGATGACGCGCGGTGACCGGAGCGAGTCTATTGCCCTCCGGTCGGGTCGACGCCTCCGACTCCCGGTGCCCGCCCGCCGGACACCGGTCAGCGGGGCGGGCGGCGCGGCCCCTCGCCCTCCGCGGCCACGGCGGGGCGGACCGGGCGGTACCGGGACAGCCAGGTGACCAGCTCCTCGGCCGGCATGGGCCGGGCGTGGAACCAGCCCTGCGCCACGTCGCAGCCGGCGGCGTGCAGCAGCCGCCAGGTGCGCTCGTCCTCCACGCCCTCGGCCACCACCCGCAGCCCGAGCGCCCCGGCCAGCTCGATCATCGACCGGACGATCGCCGCGTCGTCGGGGTCGTCGGCCATCCCGAGTACGAACGACCGGTCCACCTTCACCTCTGACAGCGGCAACCGGCGCAGGTGCTGCAACGACGAGTAGCCGGTGCCGAAGTCGTCCAGCGCGATGCCGACCCCGATCCGGTGCAGCTGGGTGATGCTGGCCAGCACCCGCCGCGGGTCGGCCATCAGCGCGCCCTCGGTGATCTCCACCTGGAGCCGGTCCGGGGGGAGGCCGTACCGCGCCAGCCGGTCGGCGATCTGCTCGGCGATCTCGCCGGTGTGCAGGTCCCGGACGCTGACGTTGAGCGCGGCGCGCAGCGTGAGGCCGGCCGCCGACCACTTGGCGAGCTGCTCCACCACGTCGTCCACCACCCGGCGGGTGAGCAGCCGCATCACCGCGCTCTGCTCGGCGACCTGGATCAGCTCCCCCGGGTCGACCATGCCCCGGCGCGGGTGCCGCCAGCGCAGCAGCGCCTCGACCCCGACCACCTCGCCCGTCGCGATGGCGATCTGCGGCTGGTAGTACATGGTGATCTCGCCGGGATCCCCTGCCGGGTCGTCGAGCCCCGTGGATCCGCTTCCGCTGCCGCGGCGGGCCCCGCCCTGGCCGCGCCGATCCGCCGTCCGGGTCGGGGCCGGCGCGGCGTCACCGGCGGCGGCCGCCCGGCGACCGCCGTCCGGCAGGTCCGGACCGCCGCGCTCCAGGTCGTCGGCGGGCACGGTCCCGGCCGGGCCGCCGGGCACCACCGCGGACCGGCCGTGGGGTGCCGCCTCGGGCTGCTCCACGGGCACGCCCGCGGCCCCACCGCCGAGGGCCGGGGTGAGCCGGTCGCCGTCGCCGGGCGCGGCGGCCGGGTTCTCGGGGGTGGCCGGACGCGCGGCCCGGCGGCGGATCGGGTCGGCGCCCGTGACGATCCGGTTGATCAGCTCGTCGTCGTGCCGCACCTCGACCCGCTCGCGCCGCCGCAGCCCCCACCGCCCCGACCGCTCCAGGGCGCGGCGCGGCGCCGGACGCGCGGCGCCGGAACCGTCCGCGGCCCCGTCCCCGGGTCGCGCCCCGCCGGCCCGGCCGCCGTTGCGGGGCAGGGCGTCGCCGCGGGCCGGTCGCGCCGGGGCGGGCAGGCCGGGCGCCGGGGCGAGGGCCGCGCCGTCGCCGCCGCGTACGCCGGCCGGCTCCCCGGCCGGGCCGGGCGGCCCGGCCTCCAGCACGCGGCGCAGGTCGGCGAGGAGGCTCAGCCGCTCGGCGGAGTTGTGGTCGGACTCGGGTGCGTAGACGGCGACCGTGTCGTTGCGGTGCTTCGCGTCGTACATGGCAACGTCGGCGTGGCGCATCAGGGTGGCGAAGTCCTCGCCGTGCTCCGGGAAGAGGGCGATGCCGATGGAGCCCCCCACGTCCAGCGGCAGGCCGTCCAGCGGCACCGGCTCGGCGAGCGCGGCCACCACCCGGTCGGCCCGCTCGCGGGCCTGGTCGGTGCCGGTGAGCCGGGGTACGACGATGGCGAACTCGTCGCCGCCGAGCCGCGCCACCAGGTCCTCCTCGCCGACCACCTCGATCAGCCGGGCGCTCACCTCGACCAGCAGCCGGTCCCCCACCGCGTGCCCGAGCGCGTCGTTGACATGCTTGAACCGGTCGAGGTCGAGCAGCAGCAGGGCCAGGTGGGCGTCCGGCTCGCCGCGGGCCGCCCGCTCGGCGTGCAGGTGCACCTGCTCGGCCACCTCGGTGAGCAGGGCCTTGCGGTTGGGCAGCCCGGTCAGCGGGTCGAGGTCGGCGAGCTGTTCCCGCTCGGCGGAGAGCCGGGCCATCCGGTAGACCGCGAACAGCGGCACCAGCACCAGCGGGATCAGCGCGGCGCTGGCCCGGGCGGCGGCCACCAGCACCGGGGCGAGCAGCAGCAGCGAGCCGGTGGAGAGCAGCTCGTAGGCCAGGCCGAGCCGGATGCTGGGCCACCAGCGGTCACCGAACCGCAGCCGGATCGCGGAGCTGACCAGGCCGTAGTTGACCACGAACCAGGCGGCCGTGGCGCCGCCCACCGCCGCCACGTCGGTCCAGTGCAGCCGGCCCCCGTCGAAGAGTTCGCCCGGGCCGAGCCGGGTGACCACGTACGCGGCGGCCAGCGCGCACGCGTACTGGGCCCCGTTGAAGGCGGTGCGCCAGCCGGCGTAGCCGAGCCGCCAGCCGGAGACGGCCACCGCCACGGCCTGCACCGCGACGGCCGGGCCGAGCCCCCAGCCGAGCAGGATGGCGAAGGTGAAGCAGGTCGACGGGAAGACCGCCGAGGTCTGGCGCCGACCGGGCGGCACGAACGGGCGGGCGTCGCAGGCGACGGCGAGCGCCGCCATGGTCCAGAAGGCGGCCGGCAGGTGGGGCAGCTCGTCGGGGAGCGCGGCCAGCGGCCCGGCCGAGACGAGCAGGGCCAGGACGCCGACCACGCTGACGAAGCCGAAGAACGGCCCGGCCCGCCCGGGCGGGACGGAGTTTCGGGGGTCGCCGTTCTCCATCGCACCTCCCGGGATCGGCCCTGGCGCGCGCCGTCACGCGCCGTACGCCAATGAAACGCCCTCGGTGCCGATTTCCCCGACACGACAGTCACGAATCGGTCGTAGTCGTAATTAAGTTGGAATACGCGGCAGGCGCCGCCGGGAGGACCGCTCAGTCCTCGATGCGCGCCACCTTCCGGGCCGCGTCCGGGCCGGACTCCAGCAGCACCCGGAAACCGTCCTCGTCGAGGATCGGCAGCTTCAGGCTGGCCGCCTTGTCGGCCTTGGATCCGGGGTTGTCGCCGACCACCACGAAGCCGGTCTTCTTGGAGACCGAGCCGGTGACCTTGCCGCCCCGGCTCTGGATCGCCTCGGACGCCTGGTCGCGGCTGAACCCGGCCAGCGTGCCGGTGACCACCACGGTCACCCCTTCGAGCGGGCGCGGCCCCTCCTCGCCGGCCTCCTCGGCCATCCGTACGCCGGCCTCGGCCCACTTGCGCACCACCTCGCGGTGCCAGTCGACGGCGAACCACTCCTTGATGCTGGCCGCGATGGTCGGGCCGACCCCGTCCACCGAGGACAGCTCCTCCTCGCTCGCCGCGTCGATCGCCTCGACCGAGCGGAAGTGCCGGGCGAGCGCCTGTGCCGCGGTCGGGCCGACGTGCCGGATGGAGAGCGCGACGAGCACCCGCCACAGCTCCCGCTCCTTGGCCACGGCCAGGTTGTCGAGCAGCTTGGTGGCGTTGCTGCCCAGGGTGCCGTCCTTGTTGACGAAGAATGGCGAGCGGGAGAGCTGCTCGGCGTCGAGGGCGAACAGGTCGCCCTCGTCGTGGATGATCCCGGCGTCGAGCAGCGCGGCGGCGCCCTTGTAGCCGAGCACCTCGATGTCGAAGGCGCCCCGGCCGGCCAGGTGGAAGACCCGCTCCCGGAGCTGCGCCGGGCAGCTGCGCGAGTTGGGGCAGCGGATGTCGACGTCGCCCTCCTTGGCCGGTGCGAGCGGGGTGCCGCAGGCCGGGCAGGCGGTGGGCATGACGAACGGGCGGGCGTCGGCGGGGCGCAGGTCGACCACCGGGCCGAGCACCTCGGGGATGACGTCGCCGGCCTTGCGCAGCACCACCGTGTCGCCGATGAGCACGCCCTTGCGCTCGACCTCGCGGGCGTTGTGCAGGGTGGCCAGGGCGACCGTGGAGCCGGCCACCCGGACCGGTTCGAGGACGGCGAACGGGGTGACCCGGCCGGTGCGCCCGACGTTGACGTCGATGTCGAGCAGCTTCGTGGTCACCTCCTCGGGCGGGTATTTGAAGGCGATGGCCCAGCGTGGCGCGCGGCTGGTCGAGCCGAGCCGCCCCTGGATGGAGACCGGGTCGACCTTGACCACCACGCCGTCGATCTCGTGCTCGACGTCGTGCCGGTGCTCGGCGTAGTAGGAGATGTATTCCGCCACCCCGGCCAGGTCGGGCACCACCCGCCAGCGGTCGCTGGTCGGCAGCCCCCACGCCTTGAGCGCCGCGTAGGACTCGGACTGCGCGGCCGGCTGGAAGCCCCGGCGGGCGCCGATGCCGTGCACCACGAGGCGCAGCGGCCGGGAGGCGGTGATCCGCGGGTCCTTCTGGCGCAGGCTGCCGGCGGCCGCGTTGCGCGGGTTGGCGAACGGCGCCTTGCCCTGCTCGACGAGGCCGGCGTTGAGGTCGGCGAAGCCGGCCACCGGGAAGTAGATCTCACCGCGCACCTCGAGGAACTCCGGTACGTCGGGGAAGTCGTCGGAGGGGGTCAGCCGGGCCGGCACGTCGCGGATGCTGCGGACGTTGGCGGTGACGTCCTCACCGGTGCGCCCGTCGCCCCGGGTGGCGGCCCGGACCAGCCGCCCCTTCTCGTAGGTCAGGTTGATGGCCAGGCCGTCGACCTTCAGCTCGCAGAGGTAGGGCACCGGGCCGCCGGCGTCCCGCTCGACCCGCTCGGCCCAGGCGGCCAGTTCCTCGTCGGCGAAGGCGTTGTCGAGCGAGAGCATCCGCTCGGCGTGGGTGACCGGGGTGAAGTCGGTGGAGAAGGTGCCGCCGACGCGCTGGGTCGGCGAGTCGGGGGTGCGCAGGGCCGGGTACTCCGCCTCCAGGGCCTCCAGCTCGCGCAGCTGCTTGTCGAACTCGGCGTCGGAGACGGTCGGCGCGTCCAGCACGTAGTAGCGGTACTGGTGCTCGGTGAGCTCCTGGCTCAGCGTGGCGTGCCGCTCCCGCGCCTCGGGGGTGGGTTCGGCGCCCGCCGCCGCCTCCTGCGCGGCGCTGACCGCCTGGGGAATCGCTTCTTCGGACACCCTGCCGCCTTCCCGTGATCGTGCTACTCCCGCACGGTAGCGGGCGGGCCTGACAACCGCCCCCGCCCCGTCGTTCCGTTCCCCGTCGATCATGAAGTTGGCGGCCTCGAAGCGGACATTCCACCCCGCCAACTTCATGATCAACTAGACGGCCGGGGGGTTGTGGTGCCGGGCGGCGGGGTGGTTGGCGTGCGAGGATCGCCGGGCGGTGGTGGGTCGGCACGGGCGGGAAGGGCGGGGTACGCATGCGGGACGGGCTGCTCTGGGCGGCGGTGATCGTGGGCTGTGTCGCGGCCGGCTGGCTGTGGGGCGAGTGGCGGCGCCGGGCCGCGAACCGGTCGGCGGAGGCGGGGCGCCGGGCCGGGGGGCCGGGCGCGGTGGACGGCAGGTCCCGTCGTGGCTCCCGCTCCGGAACAGGCGCGCGCAGCGGGGCACGTCCGGGGCGCGGCGGCACCCGTCCCGGCGGTGGGCCGGACGGCGGCCGCCCGGGCGGCGAACCGGGGCGCGGGCGTACCGGCGCGGCGCCGCGGCCGCGGGACGCCGGGCGGGGTCCGGCGACGGCGCCCCGGCCCGGGGAGATCTGGTGGGCCGACGTGCCCTACGCCGACGGGACCGGCTCGAAGGTGCGCCCCTGCCTCGTGCTGCGGGCCGGCGGCCGGGACGCCGACGTCCTGAAGATCACCAGTCAGGACAAGTCGGACCGGGACGACCACGTGCCGATCCCGACCCGGAGCTGGGACCCGAACGCCGACCACGACAGCTTCCTGGACATCAGCGACCCCATCCCGCTCCCCGTCGCCGCCTTCGAGGACCGTGCCGGCCCCTGCGACCCCGACCTCTGGCAGGCCGTCCGCCGCCTCCCCCACCTGACGGCCTGACCCCACCCGACCCTCGCCCCCACCCCCCGCCCGACCGGATCGATCATGATGTTGTCGGCCCGCTCTCCGGCGTGTCGCGACGGCAACTTCATGATCAACCGGGGGGCCGCGGGCGGTTAGTCCAGCGGGGCGGTCAGGGTGTGCAGCTGGTCGGCGTATTCGATGCGGGTGGACCAGGCGGGCGGCCAGGCCGACATGCCGTGGGCGGCGCCGACGAAGGCGCCGGCCAGGGCGGCGATCGAGTCCGAGTCGCCGGCCGTGGTGGCGCCCCGGGCCAGCGCGCCGACCGGGTCGTCGGCGTGCCGCAGGGCGCAGAGCAGCGCGGTGGCCAGCGCCTCCTCCGCGATCCAGCCCTCGCCGGTGAGCCGGCACGGGTCGCCGCCGTCGTCGGGGCGGGCCAGCGCCGCGTCGAGCCGGCCGAGTACGCGCAGGCACTCGTCCCAGCCCCGGGCGATGAACTCCTCCGGCGTGCGCTCGCCCGCGCGCTGCCACAGGTCGCCGAGCCAGTCGCCCCGGTAGACCGTGCGCTGGGCGTGGGCCCGGTCGGTGAGCAGCCCGGGCAGCTCGGGCAGCGCGGCGCCGTCGCGCAGCAGCCGGACCGCGTACGCGGTCAGCTCGCTGGCCGCCAGACCGGTCGGGTGGCCGTGGGTCAGGCCGGCCTGGAGCTGGGCCAACCCGGCGAGGGTGTCGAGGTCGACGTCGAGCAGCCCGACCGGGGTGACCCGCATGTTCGCCCCGCAGCCCTTCGAGCCGACCACCGTCGCGTCCTGCCAGCGGGTGCCCCGGTCCAGCTCGGCACAGGCACGCAGGCAGGTCATCCCGGGCGCGCGGTTGTTGTCCGGGCTGACCGACCAGTCGATGAACCGCCGCCGCAGCAACGGCTCCACCGCCTCCGCCGTCCAGGCCGGCGCGTCGTGCAGCGCCCAGGCCACCGCGAGCGCCATCTGGGTGTCGTCGGTGACCAGCGCGGGGTCGCCGGTCAGCTCGCGCGGGCCGGCCGGACCGTAGCGGCGGACGATCTCGGCGACCGTGAGGAACTCGGTGGGCTTGCCCAGGGCGTCGCCGTAGGCGAGGCCGAAGAAGGAACCGGAGGCGCGGCGCGGGGCGGAGTCGATCACGGTGGCGATCATGCCCCGCCCGCGCAAGCCGCGCCCGGGGCGGATCAGTCCCAGCAGAGGCAGAACGGGTGCCCGGCCGGGTCGGCGTAGACCCGGAAGCCCTCGCCCTCGCCGGGCAGCCGCCGCGCGCCGAGGGCCAGCGCCGCCTTCTCCGCGGCCTCGATGTCGTCGACCGTCACGTCGAGGTGGAACTGCTGCGGCCGCTCCGGGTCGGGCCAGGCCGGGGCGCGCAGGTCGAGCGCCTTCTGGAAGGCGACACGCGGCTGGTGGCCCGGCGGGCCGCCGAGCACCACCCAGTCGTCACCGTCGGAGTTGTCCTCGATCAGCGGGAGGCCGAGCAGCTCCGCGTAGAAGCCGGCCAGCGCGCGCGGATCGGGGCAGTCGATCACCACGGAACGCAGCTGTCCAATCATGCCGGTCATCCTGCCCCCGGTGTACGACGGGAAACCTCACTCCTCGGCGAGCCGGCGGCCGGCGTCCCGGCAGGCGGCGAGGACCGTCCGCACGTACGCCGGGGTGGCCCCGGCCAGGCCGCAGGCGGGGGTGACCACCACCTGCTCTGCGAGCTGGCGGCGGGGGAAGCCGAGCTGGTCCCAGACGCGGCGTACCCGGTCGGCGACCTGGGCCGAGGTCGGCGCGCGACCGGCCGGCGGCAGCGCGGGCGCGGCGCCGGCCAGCAGCCCGAGCCCGGCGTCGATCGCCTCGCCGAGCGGGTCCAGCTCGGTGACCAGGTCGAGGTCGAGCGCGACGCCGGTGGCCCCGGCGGTGCGGATCAGCTCCAGCGGCACGTCCGGCGCGCAGCAGTGCACCACGGTGGGTACGCCGGCCGCCTCGATCACGCCGCGCAGCAGCGCGCGGGCCACCTCGGACCCGACCGCCCGGTGGGTGCCGAAGCCGCTCTCGGTGGGCACCCGGCCGGCCAGCACCGTGGGCAGCGACGGCTCGTCGAGCTGGAGCAGCACGGTGGCGCGGGGCAGCCGCCGGGCGACCGCCGCCACGTGCCCGCGCAGCCCCTCGCCGAGGGACCCGGCCAGGTCCCGGACCGCGCCGGGATCGCGCAGCAGCCGGCCGCCGATCGGCAGCTCCAGCGAGGCGGCCAGGGTGAACGGACCGGCGGCCTGGACCTTGACCGGGCCGGCGTACCCCTCGGCCTGCTCGGCGAGCTGGTCGAGGTCGCGTTCCATCAGGTCGCGGGCGCGGCGCAGGTCCTTGCCGGGGCGCGGGGCGATCCGCCAGCGGGCCGCGTACAGCTCGACGGGCAGCTCGACGAGCAGGCCGCCGGTACGGCCGATCAGGTCCGCGCCAGGGCCCCGGGCGGGCAGTTCGGGCAGGTGCGGCAGGTTGGGCAGCTCACCGAGCACGATGCGCTGCGCTTCGGCGATGTCGGTGCCGGGCAACGACCCGATCCCCGTCGCCGTGCCCACTCCCCACGGCCAGGTCGTCTCAGTCACCGCCGCAGCCTATCCACCGGCCAGCGCGCGCCGGGGCTCAGCCGGTGATCGTGGCCGAACCGAGCACGACGTCGCCGGCCGGGTCCGGGCGGTAGGCCACGATCGCCTGGCCGGCGGCCACCCCGCGGACCGGGCGGCGCAGCTCGGCGTGCAGCCCGTCGGCGTCCAGCGACACGGTCGCCGGCACCACGTCGCCGTGCGCCCGCAGCTGCACCTCGCACTCGATCGGCCCGTCGGGACGCGCGCCGCCGGTCCAGACCGGACGGGCGGCCCGCACCTCGGCGACCTCGAGGGCCTCGGCCGGGCCGACCGTGACCGTGTTGGTCTTCGGGGTGATGGAGAGCACGTAGCGGGGCCGGCCGTCGGCGGCGGGCCGGTCCAGGTGCAGGCCGCGCCGCTGACCGACGGTGTACTGGTAGGCGCCGGTGTGGCTGCCGACCACCGCGCCGGTGAGCGCGTCCACCACCTCGCCGGGGGCCTCGCCGAGCCGCTGGGACAGGAAGCCCCGGGTGTCGCCGTCGGCGATGAAGCAGATGTCGTGCGAGTCCGGCTTGTCGGCCACGGCGAGGCCGCGCCGGGCGGCCTCCGCGCGCACCTCGGCCTTGGTCGAGTCGCCGAGCGGGAAGATCGACCGGTCGAGCTGCGCCCGGGTGAGCACCGCGAGGACGTACGACTGGTCCTTGGCCGCGTCGACGCTGCGGCGCAGCAGGCCGTCCGCGCCGAGCCGCGCGTGGTGGCCGGTGACCACCGCGTCGAAGCCCAGGGCCACGGCCCGGTCCAGCACCGCGGCGAACTTGATCTTCTCGTTGCAGCGCAGGCACGGGTTCGGGGTACGGCCCGCCGCGTACTCCGCCACGAAGTCGTCCACCACGTCCTCGTGGAACCGGTCGGCCATGTCCCAGACGTAGAACGGGATGCCGAGCACGTCGGCGGCGCGGCGGGCATCCCGGGAGTCCTCCAGGGTGCAGCAGCCCCGGGCGCCGGTGCGATACGTCTGCGGGTTGCGGGCCAGCGCCAGGTGCACCCCGGTCACGTCGTGCCCGGCCTCCACCGCGCGCGCCGCCGCCACGGCGGAGTCCACCCCGCCCGACATCGCCGCCAGAACCCTCACCAGCCCACTCCCCTCGTCATCACCGAGGGTATCCGGGTCAGCGGGGCGTGCGGAGGGCGGCCGCGCGGCGGGCCCGCTCCACGGCGCCCGGCAGCGCCGCGATGAGGGCGTCGACCTCCGCCTTGGTGCTGGTGTGACCGAGGGTGAAGCGCAGCGACGAGCGGGCCCGGTCGTCGTCGGCGCCCATGGCCAGCAGCACGTGCGAGGGCTGGGCCACCCCGGCCGAGCAGGCCGAGCCGGTCGAGCAGGCGATGCCCTGGGCGTCGAGGAGCAGCAGCAGCGCGTCCCCCTCGCAGCCCGGGAAGGAGAAGTGCGCGTTGCCGGGGAGCCGGTCGGTCGGGTCACCGTTGAAGATCACCTCGGGGACCGCCTGCCGGACCCGCTCGACCAGGTCGTCGCGGAGCGCGGCGACCCGGGCCGCGTACTCCTGCTGGCCCTTCACCGCGGCCTCCACGGCGACCGCGAAGGCCACGATGCCGGCGGTGTCGAGGGTGCCCGAGCGGACGTCGCGCTCCTGGCCGCCGCCGTGCAGCAGCGGGGTGGCGGCGACGTCGCGGGCCAGCAGCAGCGCGCCGACCCCGGTCGGACCGCCGAGCTTGTGGCCGGTGACGGTGAGCGCGGCGACGCCGCTCGCGGCGAAGTCGACCGGCACCTGGCCGACCGCCTGGATCGCGTCGGTGTGGAAGGGCACCCCGTGCTCGGCCGCGACCGCGGCCAGCTCGGCCACCGGCTGCACGGTGCCCACCTCGTTGTTGGCCCACATGGCCGTGACCAGGGCCACCCGGTCACCGTGCGCGGCCAGTTCGGCGCGGAGCCGCTCCGGGTCGAGCCGGCCGGCGGCGTCGACCGGCAACCAGCCGACCTCGGCGCCCTCGTGCCCGGCCAGCCAGTCCACCGCGTCCAGCACGGCGTGGTGCTCGACGGCGCTGGAGACCACCCGGATCCGCTCGGCGCGAGCGGCGCGGCCGGCCCAGAAGATGCCCTTGACGGCGAGGTTGTCGCTCTCCGTGCCACCCCCGGTGAAGATCACCTCGGACGGGCGGGCGCCGAGCACGGCGGCCACCCGCTCGCGGGACTCCTCCACCCGCCGCCGGGCGCGCCGGCCCGCCGCGTGCAGCGACGACGCGTTGCCCACCTCGCGGGCCGTGGCGACGTACGCCTCGAGTGCCTCGTCGAGCATCGGGGTCGTCGCCGCGTGATCCAGGTATGCCATCACCGTTCAGCCTAACGGCCGACGGGCGTGCCGCCGGATGCCGGACCGCCCGTCCCGTACGGGGGTAGGGACGGACGGTCCGGACACTTCACGCGGAGCCGTCCTTCGTTCGCGACTGCGGGGCTCGCAAACCCGGCTCACTCCTCGCGCTCACGCAGAGCCGTCCTTCGTTCGCGACTGCGGGGCTCGCAAACCCGGCTCACTCCTCGCGCTCACGCGGGAACCGCGGTGACGACGATGTTGTCCCGGTAGTGCCGGGTCTTCGCGTCGAACGGGCCGCCGCAGGTGATCAGGGTGAGCCGGGGGCTGCCGTCCCGGGCGAAGTACCGGTCGAGCGGGATCCCCGTCTTCGCGTACTCCTCCCGGGCCACCACCCGGTAGGGGCGCTCCCGGCCGTCGGAGCCGGTGACGGTGAGGGTGTCCCCCCGGTCCAGCTCGCGCAGCCGGAAGAACGCCCCCTTGCCCTGGTCGGCGCTGTCGACGTGGCCGGCGATCACGACCGAGCCGGTCCCGGCCTCCAGGCCCGGGCCGTAGCGGTACCAGCCGACCTGGTCGACGCTGGGCGGCACCTCGAACTCGTCGGTGCGCTGGTTGATGCCGACCGGGTTGACCGTGGCGGCGACCCCGATCGGCGGGATGCGCAGCCGCACCGGCGGGACCGTCGCCCCGGCCGCCGGCAGGGTGCCCGCGTTCACCGGCACCGACGGGTCACCCGAGGCCGTGGTCGTGGGCGTCGGGGCGGGCGTGGTGCTGGCCAGGGCCGCCGCCTCGTCGGCGCCGACGTCCTCGGCGGGTCGGGACCCGCACGCCACCACCCCCGCGACGGTGAGCGCGGCGGCGCCGGCGGCCATCGCCGCCAGCGCCCCGCGGTTGCGCACCGTCACCGGCGACCGGCCCGGGCGGTGGCCACCCGCGCCCCGCCGCCGACCAGGAGCAGCACGCCGGCGCCGGCCAGCACGTACCACCAGGTGTCCACGCCGGTGCCGGCCTGGCCGCCGGTGCCGCTGGGCACGCCGCCCGGAGCCGAGTGCAGCCCGCTGATCGTCTGGGCGACCAGGTCCAGGTTCTTGGCGTCGGCGGAGCCGATCGCGTAGACGATCGTGGCGGTGCCCTCCTTGAGGTTCAGGTCGGCCGGGCCGATGGCCACGGTGTCGGTGCCGGCGAGCACCACGTCGGCCTTGACCGTGCCGGCGGCCACGTCGGCCTTCGCCTCCTTCGGGTTGGTGAGGCCCTCGAAGGCCGGCTTGCCACCGGCCCGCACGTCGACGGCCGGCGCGGCGGCGGTGTGCCGCACGATCAGCCGGGCCTTGCCCGCGTCCACCTTGGACACGTCGTTGGCGAACGGGGTGATCTGCGGCTTGCCGTCGGCGCTCAGGTGGGCGGCGAGGCTGATGTTCGCCCCGCCCGGCACCGCGGCGTCGTCCACCTTGAGGATCGCCTTGTCGACCGCCTCACCGGGCTTGGTCAGGGCGATGTCGTACTTCCCCTCGGGGAGGGTGAGCGGGCCGGCCACGTCGCCGGGCTTGAAGTTGTCCAGCGTCTTCTTGCCGTTGACGTACACGTCGACCGGGGTGTCCGGGATGCCGTGGACCACGGAGACCTTGGACGAGGCGGCGTAGGCCGGGCTCATGGTGGCGGCGCCGACGCCGGCGAACGTCAGGGCGGACACCGCGCCGATCGCGGCGACCCGACGGAACATGGCGAACTGCATTGTCTGCCTCCTGGTGGTTGGTGCTCATTCGTCAGGCCTGGCTTGCAGAACGGGTTACGCCGGCTCCGTCGCGCCCGGATGCGCCCCGGATCCGATTTCTTTTTCCCGCCGGCGGTGCATCCGGACCGGCCCCCGCCGACGAATGGGGAGGTGACGGGGGACCGACGGACACACCGGGAGAGTGGGGCGAGGGCTGTGGGAGTTACAGTTCGGCATGCCCCAAGGAAGGCGAGCCGCCCCGTGACGGTGCCATCGCAGGGCCCCGAGCCGCCGGGCGACGACGACCTCGCGACACGGTTCCGCGACGGCGACGAGGCGGCCCTGCGGGAGGCGTACGACCGGTACGGCCGCGCGGTGCTGCACCTGGCCACCACGACGCTGGTCAACCGGAGCGACGCCGAGGACGTGACCCAGGCGACCTTCGTGGCCGCCTGGCTCGGCCGGGAGACGTTCGACCCGGTGAAGGGTTCACTGGTCGGCTGGCTGCTCGGCATCGGGCGACGCAAGGTGGTCGACCGGATCCGGGCCACGGCCCGGGAGACCCGGGTGGTCGAGACGGTGCGACAGCTGCCCGAGCCGGTGTCGACCGGTCCGGATCCGGACACGGTGGTCGACCGGCTGGTGGTCGCCGACGAGTTGGCCCGGCTCCCCGACGACCAGCGCCGGATGCTGGAGCTGGCGTTCTACGACGACCTGACCCACCAGCAGATCGCGACCGTGACCGGAGTGCCGCTCGGTACGGTCAAGAGCCATATCCGGCGCGGCATGCAGAGCCTGAAACGCAGATGGGAGGTGGACGGTGCAGCACCTGGACCACGACCGGCTGGTCTTTCTGGCGCTCGGTGAGAGCGAGGCGGCGGACCGTGAGGCCACCCATCTCGACACCTGCGGGCACTGCCGCGGCGAGCTGGAGACGCTCCAGCACGTCGCCGGGCTGGGCGCCGGCACCCAGGGGCTGACCGACCTGCCCGATCCGCCGGAGCACGTCTGGCAGGGCATCGTCGCCGAGATCGGCGCCGCCGAGGAGCTGCCCGCGCTGAGCGACCGGCGCCCGCCGCACTCGGGTGAGCCGGCCGGACCGGCCGCCGCGCCGCGCCCGCGCCGCAGCCGCCGCTGGCCCCGCTGGGCCACCACGGCGGTCACCGCCACCGCCGCCGCCGTGATCGGCGTGGTGGGCACCGCCGTGGTGCTGGGCGGGGGTGACGAGCCGGCGCCGCAGCCGACGGTGCTGGCCAGCGCGCCGCTGGCCGCGTTCGGGGCGACGCCGAAGGACGCCTCGGGTGACGCCCGGGTGCTCGGCGGCAACCAGCTCCACCTGCACGTGGCGAATCTCCCGAGCGTTCCGGGGTACTACGAGGTCTGGCTGATCGATCCCAAGACGATGGAGATGTTCTCCTTGGGTACGCTGAGCAAGGCGTCGGGAGACGAGTTGCTGCCGATGCCCCCGAACGTGGACCTCCGGACCTACTCGGTGGTCGACGTCTCCGCCGAACAGTTCGACAACAAGCCCGCCCACTCCGGCGACAGCCTGCTGAGGGGCACCCTGACGGGCTGATCGGCGGGCCGGCTCAGCTCCCCGGCCCGCCGATCAGCTCCCTTCCACCGCACGGAAGGGCCCGCGACACACGCGAGCCGCCGCCCGGATCACCGGACGGCGGCTCGTGTCATGACGGGGTCACTTGCGCTTGCGGATCTCCTCGGCGGCCTGCGGGACGACCTTGAACAGGTCGCCGACCACGCCGAAGTCGGCCAGCTCGAAGATCGGCGCCTCGGCGTCCTTGTTCACCGCGACGATGGTCTTCGAGGTCTGCATGCCGGCCCGGTGCTGGATCGCGCCGGAGATGCCCAGCGCGACGTAGAGCTGCGGGGAGACGGTCTTGCCGGTCTGGCCCACCTGGAACTGGTGCGGGTAGAAGCCGGAGTCGACCGCCGCGCGGGACGCGCCGACCGCGCCGCCGAGCAGGTCGGCCAGCTCCTCGACCAGCTTGAAGTTGTCGGCGTTGCCGACGCCACGACCGCCGGAGACGACGACCGACGCCTCGGTGAGCTCGGGGCGGGAGCCCTTCTGCTCGGCGACCCGCTCGACGACCTTGGCCAGCTTGTCGGCGTCGGAGACCGACACGGTGAGCTGCTCGACGGCCGGGGTGGCCGCGGCCTGGGTCGGGTTGAGCGAGTTGGGCCGGACGGTGACCAGCGGCAGGCCCTTGGTGACCTTGGACTTGACGATGGTGGAGCCGGCGAAGGCGACCTGGGTGGCGGTGCCGTCGGCGGCGAGGGCCACCACGTCGGTCAGGATGCCGTTGTCCAGCTTGACGGCCAGGCGGGCGGCGATCTCCTTGCCCTCCTGGGAGGAGGCGAGCAGCACGGCGGCCGGCTGCACCCGCCGGACCAGCTCGGCCAGCACGGTGGCCTTCGGGGCCACCAGGTAGCCGTCGATCTCCTCGCCCTCGGCGGCGTAGACCTTCTCCGCGCCGTACTCGCCCAGCTTGGCGCTCAGCGCCTCGGCGGCTCCGGCGCCACCGAGCACGACCGCGCTCGGGGTGCCCAGCTCGCGGGCGAGGGTGAGCATCTCCAGGGTGACCTTCTTGACGCCGAATTCCTTGGTGGCTTCGACGACGACGAGAACCTCAGACATGTCCAGACCTCTCACACGAACTTCTCGGTGGCGAGGAACTCGACCAGCTTCACGCCGCCCTCGCCCTCGTCGGTGATCTTCTCGCCGCCGGAGCGCGGCGGGCGCTTGGAGTGCTCGAGCACGGCGCTGGTGGCGCCGTCGAAGCCCACCTCGGCGGGGGCGACGCCCAGGTCACCCAGGGAGAGCGTCTGCACCGGCTTCTTCTTGGCGGCCATGATGCCCTTGAAGGAGGGGTAGCGCGGCTCGTTGATGGTGTCCCAGACGGAGACGACGGCCGGGGTCGAGGCGGTGACCACCTCGTAGCCCTCCTCGGTCTGCCGCTCGACGGTCAGGGTGGCGCCGTCGACGGTGAGCTTGCGCGCGCCGGTCAGGGCGGCCACGCCCAGCCGCTCGGCGATCATGTGCGGCATGACCTGGACCCGGCCGTCGGTCGACTCCGCGCCGCAGATGACCAGGTCGGCGTTGAGCTGCCCCAGGGCGGCGGCGAGCACCTTCGAGGTGGCCACGGCGCAGGACCCGTGCAGCGCGTCGTCCACCACGTGCACGGCCTTGTCCGGCCCCATGGAGAGCGCCTTGCGGATCGACTCGGTCGCCCGGTCCGGACCCATGGTCAGGACGGTGACCTCGCCGCCGTGCGCCTCCTTGATCTTCAGCGCCTCCTCGATGGCGTACTCGTCCATCTCGTTGATGACGTTGTTCGCCGAACCGCGGTCGACGGTGTTGTCGTCAGGACGCAGGTTGCGGTCCGCGCCCGAATCGGGCACCTGCTTGACGAGTACGACGATGTTCATCGCGCTTCGACGACCCTCCTGTTTGGTGTAGCGATCACTCGCCCGGTCACGGGCGCAGCCTCGCGCGTGACTTAACGTTCGGTCAACCGCGCGGGGCTGTGCAGTTGCCCACGGGGCAATGTTACCCGCAAGTAGCATCCGCTCCCCGGAGCCTCAGAGTGACACAGCTCACCGGAGCCCGTCGCGCCGGGTAAGCTCCCGAAACAGGGAGGTGACGGACATGTCGGAAAAGCACGTTTCAACTGAGGCGGCGGGCGGCCCGCGTACCGCCCCCCGGGGCTGCCGCCGGATGCTCGCGGACACCTACCGGTGCGCCTGCGGCCGGGCCCGTGACCGCTGCGTCCGCGCCAGCGTGCGGGCGCTCTGGTCGGCCGAGCCGGTCAGGCGGGCTCGGCCAGCGCCTGCCTGATCCTGTCGATCACCGCCGCCTCCGCGGGCGCGATCCCCCGATGGGCCTGCGCCACCCGGTCGGCGGCGGCCAGCACCACCGACCGGTACGACTGGACGTCCCCCGGCGACTTGGCCCGCAGGATCTCCACGGCCCGGCCCAGCGCCGGCAGCACGATCGCCTCGATCTCCAGCGCCGAGTCCCGCGGCAGCTGCGGCAGCGGGCCGGTGGTGAGGGCCTCCTTGACCACCCCGCTGGCGTCGCCCAGCGCCCCGGACGCGGCGATGCTCTCCCGCACCATGGCCAGCATCCCGGGCACGGCGTTGGAGACCAGGAACACGGCCCCGAACGCTCCGGTCTTGAGGGTGAGCTGCTCGTCCGCCGTCAACCGCTCCATGATCACGGAGTGTAGACGTACGGGGTGGTGGTGGTGACCGCAACGAGCCCGAGCCGCTCCAGGATCGGCCGGCTGTCCGGCGAGCAGTCCACCTGCACCAGCGTCTTGCCGCGCTGCTCGGCCAGCCGCGCCCGGTACGCCACCAGCGCCCGGTAGACGCCCCTGCGCCGCCACTCCGGCAGGGTCGAGCCGCCCCAGAGCGTGGCAAAACCGGTGTTGCGCAGGTAGCGCACCCAACCGGCGCTGACCACGGTGTCGCCCGCCTCGGCCACCACGACCGTGATCGACTGCGGGTCGGCCTCGATCTCCCGGGCCAGCCCGGTCACCAGGTGGCTCCGGTCCTCATCCCAGACCGCCTCCTCCATGGCGGCGATCCGTTCCAGGTCCTCCCGGCTGGTGACCTCGCGCAGGCGTACCCCCTCGGGCGGCATCGGGACGGCGGCGGCCAGGGCCGCGACCGGGCCGACCACGACGGTCTCCAGGTCCTCCGGCACGAAACCGGCGGCGCGCAGCCGATCACCCAGATCGGCCGGTTCGTCGTGCCCGTTGAGCTTCCACTCGACCCCCTCGCCCCGGGCGCGGAAGAACTCGACCTGCCGGGCGATCAGGGCGTCCAGCTCGGCGCCGGACAACCCGTCCAGGGTCCGGTACGTGATGAATCCGCGCTGGTCCAGGCCGAGGATCCGGACCAGTGGGCCGTCCCGGTCGACGGTCACCCCGGCCGGCAGCGGGTCCGGGATCTCCGGGCGGATCTGGGTGTCGTAGGCGTCGCGCAGGCTCCGCGCATCAAGATCGGTCATCCCTTCAGGCTAGGCACCGGGCAAAGCGGATAATCGGCGACGTGTGGGAGACGATCAGGCGCTGGTTCGACCCGCGCGAGCTGCGGTCCGTGGGCAGCACTCCGGACTACCGCTTCTCGCTGGCCAACGAGCGGACCTTCCTGGCCTGGCTGCGCACCGGGCTGGCGCTGATCGCCGGCGGGCTGGCCGCCGCGCAGTTCCTCCCCCCGCTCCCCGTCGCCCACCTGCGGGAGGTGATCGCCGTCGCGTTGCTGCTGCTCGGCGCCACGGTGGCGGTCCGGGCAGTGGACCACTGGGCCCGCACCGAACGGGCCATCCGGCTGGGCGAGGAACTGCCCGCGTCCCGCTTCCCGGCCGTCCTGGCCTTGGTCGTCGCGGTGGGCGCGCTGCTGCTGGTGGTCGCCGTGCTGGCCCGGGGCCGCCGGTGAGCCGGGACCCGGGACTGCAACCGGAACGCACCCGGCTGGCCTGGCGGCGGACCCTGCTCGCGGTCACCGCGATCCTGGTGCTGGAGCTGCGGCTGGCGTTCACCGGCCGCGCGTTCGACGCGCTGCTGGCCGGGCTGGCGGTGATCACCTGGCTGGGCGTCCTCGTGGTCGACTGGCGCCGGGCCACCGGCGCCGGGCCGCGGGGCGCGCAGCGCTGGTCGATCCCGCTGACCGCGCTGGCCGCGGCCGGGCTGGCGCTGCTCGGCGTCCTGCACGTGCTGCGCGGGCTGCGCGGGCTGCGCTGACCGTCCCCGGTGGGCCATGATGTCCCGCATGGTTCGCCTCTACGGGCTGCTCTTCCTGGCCCAGATCGTGCTCGCCGTCTGCGCGCTGATCAGCTGCCTCTCCGCCGAGGAGGGAGAGATCCGGGCGCTGCCCCGGATCGCCTGGGTGCTGATCATCCTGTTCTTTCCGCTGGTCGGCTCGATCGCCTGGTTCGTCGCCGGCCGGGAGGCGGGCGCCCGGTCGCCCCGCACCGCCTGGCCGATGGGGAACGGCTTCTCCGAGCAGCACCGCCGGCCGCCGGTCGCGCCGGACGACGACCCCGAGTTCCTCTCCTCGCTCGCCGAGCGCTCCCGCACCGAGGACCAGGAGCGCCTCCGGCGCTGGGAGGAGGACCTGCGCCGGCGTGAGGAGGAGCTGCGCCGCGGGCAGGACGACCGGGACCGGCCGGAGGTCTGAGCGCCGCCGGCGGGCGCCGGCCGGGCACAATCGACGCCGTGCGGATCAGCCTGCTCGGCCCCCTGGAACTGCGCGCCGACACCGGTACGCCGGTGGAGGTGGGCGGCGCCCGGCTGCGCCGGCTGCTGATCCTGCTGGCCCTGGAGCCGGGCCGGACGGTCACCGTCGGCCGGCTCACCGACGCGCTCTGGGCGGGCGAGCCACCGGCGGGGGCCGCCAACGCGCTCCAGGCCCTGGTCTCGCGGCTGCGCCGGGCCGGGCTGCCCGTCGAGGCGCAGCCCGGCGGCTACCGGCTCGCCGTCGCCCCGGACGACGTGGACGTGCACCGGTTCGAGGCCGCCGTCCGGGCCGCCCGGGCCCGGCTCGCCGACGATCCGGCCGAGGGCTGCCGCCGGCTGGACGAGGCGCTGGCCCTCTGGCGCGGCCCGGCCCTGGCCGACGTGGCCGACGCCGGCTTCGCCCGGGCGCCGGTGGCCCGGCTCACCGAGCTGCGGCTCGCCGCCACCGAGGACCTGGTGCAGACGCGGCTGGACCGGGCGGCGCCGGAAGCCCTGCTGCCCGAGCTGCGCGAGCTGGTCGCCGCCCATCCGCTGCGGGAGCGGCTGACCGGGCTGCTGATCCGGGCGCTGCACCGGGCCGGCCGCGCGGCCGAGGCCCTGGCCGAGTACGAGCGGCTGCGCGCCACCCTCGCCGACACCCTCGGCACCGACCCGGGCCCCGAGCTGGCCGCCCTGCACCTGGAGATCCTGCGCGGCGAGCCGGCGGCCGTCCCCGACCGCGCCGACGGCCGCGGCCCGGCGGACCCGGCCCGGGGCCCGGCGCAGGCCGGCACGGGTCACGACCCGGCCGCCGATCCGGGTCGCCCCGCCCGGGGGAACCTGCCCGCCACGCTGACCAGCTTCGTCGGGCGCGAGGAGGAGGTGGCCCGGGTCGCCGGGCTGCTCGACCGGTTCCGGCTGGCCACCCTCACCGGCCCGGGCGGGGCCGGCAAGACCCGGCTGGCGGTCGAGTCGGGCCGGGCGGTGGCTGGTCGCTTCCCGGACGGGGTGTGGCTGGTGCCGCTCGCCCCGGTCACCGATCCCGCCGAGGTGCCGCAGGCGGCCCTCGCGGCGCTCGGCCTGCGCGAGCAGGCGTTGCTGGCCCGGGCCGGCCGTGGCGCCCCCGAGCCGGCCGACCCGGTCGGGCGGCTGGTCGACGCGCTCGCCGGGCGTGCCGTCCTGCTGCTGCTGGACAACTGCGAGCACCTGCTCGACGCGGCGGCGGGCCTCACCGAGCGGCTGCTCACCGCCTGCCCCGGGCTGCGGGTGCTGGCCACCAGCCGGGAGCCCCTGGGCATCACCGGGGAGGCTCTGCGGCCGGTGGAGTCGCTGGCCCTGCCCCCGGCCGGCGCGGACCCGGCGACGGCGCTCGCGTACCCGGCGGTGCGGCTCTTCGCCGACCGGGCCGGCGCGGTCCGCCCGGACTTCGCGGTGGACGCGGCCACGGTCGGGCCGGTGGTGCGCATCTGCCGGGCGCTGGACGGCATGCCGCTCGCCATCGAGCTGGCCGCCGCGCGGCTGCGCACGATGACCGCGGCGCAGGTGGACACCCGGCTGGACGACCGGTTCCGGCTTCTCACCGGCGGCAGCCGGACCGCGCTGCCCCGGCACCAGACGCTACGGGCCGTGGTCGACTGGAGCTGGGACCTGCTCGACGACGGGGAACGCGCGCTCTGGCGGCGGCTGGCCGTCTTCGCGGGCGGCGCCACCCTGGAGGCGGCCGAGCGGGTGTGCGGCGTCGTACGACCACTCCAGCTCGCCGCGTCCGCCGCCGCGCCACGACCTGGAGCGGTCGCGGACGTGCTCGACGGGCTCTCCACGCTGGTGGACAAGTCGCTGGTGGTGGTGGGCGGCACGGGTGAGCCGCGCTACCGGATGCTGGAGACCATCCGGGAGTACGGCCTGGACCGGCTGGCCGAGGCCGGCGAGGCGGACCGGGTCCGGCGGGCGCACGCCGCCGAGTTCCTGGCCCTGGCCGAGGCGGCCGAGCCGGAGCTGCGCGGCGCGGCGCAACTGGACTGGCTGCGCCGGCTCTCGGCCGACCACGACAACCTGCACTCCGGGCTGCGCTACGCGATCGCCGTGGGCGACGCCCCCACCGCCGTGCGGTACGCCGCCGCGCTCGGCTGGTACTGGTGGCTCACCGGCCAGCGTGCCGAGGGCGCCGACCTGGCCGGCCAGGTGCTCGCGCTGCCCGGGCTGGCCGACGCGCCGCCCTCCACCACCGCGATCGCCCTCGCCACCGGCGCGCTGAACCTGACCGCCACCCACGCCGGCAACCTGCCGGTCAGCAGCGAGTGGCTGGGCCGGGCGGTGGAGCTGTCCGTCGGGCACGAGCACGAACACCCTCTGCTCCGCCTCGCCGCGCCGATCGCGGCGGCGTTCGACACGAACTTCCAGCCGCCGGCCATGGCGGCCATGGTGGCCCTGTTCGACGATCCGGATCCGTGGGTGGCCGGGATCGTCCGGCTGATCCGTGCGCACGCCCTGCTCAACGGGGGCCTGCCGGACTCCGACGCGGAGGCGGACCTGCGGGCCGGGCTGGCGCACTACCGCACCGTCGGCGACCGGTGGGGCATGTCGTTCAGCCTCACCTCGCTGGCCGACCTCCTCGACCGGCGCGGCGAGGCCGCCGCGGCCACGCCGTACCACGAGGAGGCCATGACCTACTTCGAGGAGCTGGGCGTCCGCGAGGACGTGCCGGAGATGCGGCTGCGGCTGGCGCACAACCTGTGGCGGCGCGGCGACCGGGACCGGGCGTGGGCGGAACTGGACCGGGCGGTGCGCGAGGCCGAGATCTCCGGCTCCGACGAGACGCGGGCGGCCCTCGCGTACGGGAAGGCGGAGCTGCTGCGCGCGGAGGGCGACCGGGCCGGGGCGCGGGCCTGCCTCGCCGAGTGCGCCCGGCTGGTGGGCGACCGCTCGATCGCCCCGCAGTGGCGGGCGCTCAACGCCTCCACCCTGGCCGTGCTCGACGCCGCCGACGGCGACCTGGTCTCCGCCCGGACCCGGCACGACCAGGCCCTGAAGCTGGCCGTCGGCTCGCAGGACGCCCCCGTGGTCGCGGCGGTGCTGGTCGGCTACGCCGACCTGGCGCTGCGGCTCGACCGCCCGGCCGCCGCCGCCGCGCTGCTCGGGGCGGCGACCGGGATCCGGGGCGGCCCGGACCACGCGGTGCTGGACCGCCCCCGGGTGGAGGCGGCCGCCCGCGACGCGCTCGGCGAGGTGGGCTTCGCTGAGGCGTACGCGGGCGGGCTGGGCTACCGCTGGGAGACCGCCGCTGAGGCGGTGGCCGTCACACTCGACGCCTGAGCGCCCGCACGGCGGGCGGGGCGAAGACGGCGAGCAGCACGCCGGCCCAGATCAGTGACCGGGCGACCGGACCGGCCACCGGACCGGAGACCAGCAGGCCGCGCAGCGCGTCGGCCAGGATGGTGGCCGGGTTGATCTCCACCCAGTGCTGGAGCCAGGACGGCATCTTGTCGGTCGGCACGAACGCGTTGCTGGTGAAGGTGAGCGGGAAGATCACCATGAAGCCGAAGATCTGCACCTTGTCCGGCTCGCTGACCAGCACACCGACCAGCACCGAGATCCACGAGGCGGCCAGTGAGAAGACCAGCAGCAGGAGGAACGCGGCCAGCAGCCCGGCGAACCCGTGGTTCACCCGGAAACCGAGGATCATCCCGACGCCGATCAGCAGCGCCACCGACCACGCCTGCTTGACGGTGTCGGCGAGGATCCGGCCGGCCAGCGGCGCCCACCGGGCCACGGGCAGCGCCCGCAACCGGTCGAAGACACCCTTGGTGAGGTCGGTGTTGAGCCCGAAGCCGGTGGTCATGGTGGCGAAGAACGCGTTCTGCACGATGATCCCGGGCAGCGCGAACTTCAGGTAGTCGCCCGGCGAGCCGGCGATCGCGGTGCCGAAGACGTACGTGAACAGCAGCACGAACATCACCGGTTGGATGCTCAGGTCGAGCAGTTCCATCGGGTTGTGCTTGATCTGCACGAGGCTGCGCCAGGCCAGGGTGAAGGTGTGCCGCATTCCGGCGACCAGGCCCGGCCGGCGGGCCGGGGCGAGCGGGGCGGCGAGGGTGGCGGCGGTCATGCCGGGATCCTTTCCAGGTCGGTGCCGGCGGGGGCGTCCTGCTCGGCCCGATGACCGGTCAGGGAGAGGAAGACCTCGTCCAGGCTGGCGCCGCGCAGCGCCAGCTCGGCCACCGCGACCTCGGCGGCGTCGAGCCGGCGCACCATGGCCGGCAGCACGTCCGGGTCGTTCACCGGCACGGTGACGGTGGTCTGGGCGACCTCCGGGGCGGTCCCGGTGACCTCGGTGGCGACGGCCACCACGGTCGGCAGGTCGGTGGGGTCGGTCGGGCGGACGGCGAGCACCTGGCCGCCGGTGCGCGCCTTCAGCTCCTCCGGGGTGCCCTGGGCGATCACCCGGCCGTGGTCGACCACCGCGATCTCGCCGGCGAGCTGGTCGGCCTCCTCCAGGTACTGGGTGGTGAGCAGCACGGTCACGCCGTCGGCGACCAGGTCGCGGACGATGTCCCACAGCTCGTTGCGGCTGCGGGGGTCGAGCCCGGTGGTCGGCTCGTCGAGGAAGAGCACCTGCGGGCGGCCGACCAGGCTGGCGGCCAGGTCGAGCCGGCGGCGCATGCCGCCGGAATAGGTCTTGGCGGCCCGCTCGGCCGCGTCGGTGAGCTGGAAGTCGGCCAGCAACGCCCGGGCCCGGGCCCGGGCGTCGGACCGGGACAGCCCGAGCAGCCGGCCGATGAGCAGCAGGTTCTCGGTGCCGGTCAGGTTCTCGTCGACCGAGGCGTACTGACCGGTGAGGCCGATCAGCTGGCGCACCCGGTGGGCGTCGCGGCGGACGTCGTAGCCGCCGACGGTGGCGTGCCCCTCGTCGGCGGCGAGGAGGGTGGCCAGCACCCGGACCGCGGTGGTCTTGCCCGCCCCGTTCGGCCCGAGCAGCCCGAACACCGTCCCGGTGGGGACGGCCAGGTCGACCCCGGCCAGCGCGGTGGTGGCGCCGAAGCGGCGCACCAGACCTTCCGCGCGGATCGCGTACGTCATCGGAACTCCCGTCGTTATCGCTGGTCACCCCACCTTGAGCGACGGCGCTGACGTTACGGCGACAGGCGCTGACAGACCGCTGATTCAACCTCCGGGCAGAACGACGCGACCGCCGTCGCCGGTCACCCGGGCGACGGCGGTCGCGGTGTCGAGGTCAGGCCAGGTTCGACGAGCGGGGGTACGCGTCGGCCGGGTCGGTCAGCACGTTGACCAGGTACGGCACGCCGGCGTCGAACGCGCGGGACAGGGCCGGGCCGAGGTCGGCGGCCTTCTCCACCGTCTCGCCCGCGCCGCCGAGCGCCTCGACCACCCGGTCGTAGCGCAGCCCGGGCTGGAGGTCGGCGGCCACGTCGTAGCCGTACATGGCCCGCATGGGGTGCTTCTCCAGGCCCCAGATGCCGTTGTTGCCGACCACGATCACCACGGGGAGCCGCTGGCGGGCCAGGGACTCCACGTCCATCAGCGAGAAGCCGGCCGCGCCGTCGCCCATGAGCACGCAGATCTGCCGGTCGGGGTGGCTGACCCGGGCCCCCATGGCGTAGCCCATCCCGGTGCCCAGGCAGCCGTACGGGCCGGGGTCGAGCCACGTGCCGGGCTGGGCGGGCTCCAGGTACTTCCCGGCGTACGAGACGAAGTCGCCGCCGTCGCCGATCGTGATGGCGTCCGGGGCGAGCACCTTGCGCAGCTCGCCGTAGACCCTTGCCGGGCGGATCGGGTCGGTCTCGGCGGCCATCTCGGCCGCGTCGCGGGCCTTCGCGGCGTCCTCGGCCGTGCGCAGCTGGGCGATCCAGTCGGCGTGGTCGGCCCGGTCGCCGGGGTGCTCGGCGAACGCGGTGAGGATCAGCCGCAGGTCACCGGCGGGGGCGGCGGCCGGCTGGACGTGCCCGGCGCGCTGGCTGGGCGCGTCCACCACGTGCACCACCTGCGCGTCGCCGAAGTCGCCGAAGGCGAGCCGGAAGTCGAGCGGGGTGCCGACCACCACGACCACGTCGGCGCCCTTGAGCGCGACCCGGCGGGCCTTGGCGAAGGCGAGCGGGTGCTCCGGCGGCAGCGCGCCCCGGCCCATGCCGTTGGTGAAGACCGGCACCTGGAGGGACTCGGCGGCGGCCCGCAGCGCCTCGATCGCGTCGCCCGCGTACACGTCGGAGCCGGCGATGATCACCGGCCGGGACGCGCCGGCGATCAGGGCGGCGGCCTTCGCGACCTCCTCAGGGTCGGCCTCGATCGCCGTCGGCGGGGTGACCGTGGGCAGGTCGGCCTCGCCGACCGAGAACACCGCCTCCAGGGGGAAGTCGAGGAAGGCCGGCCCGCGGTGCGGGGTGAGCGCGGCGGTGAGCGCCGCGGTGACCGCGCGCGGGATGTCGTCGGCGCCGAACACCGTCTCGGCGTGCTTGGTGACCGGGGCGACCAGCGGCAGGTGGTCCATCTCCTGGAGGCTGCCGGAGCCCCAGCGGAACTGCGGGGCCCGCCCGCCGAGCACCAGCACCGGCGAGGCGTTGAAGAACGCGCTGGTCAGGCCGGAGACGCCGTTCGTGACGCCGGGACCGGCGGTGAGCACGGCCAGGCCGGGGCGGCGCTGGAGCTTCGCCACCGCCTCGGCGGCGAAGACGGCGGACTGCTCGTGCCGGACGTCGTAGATCGGGAAGCCGGTCCGGTGCGCGGCGTCGTAGAGCGGGAAGACGTGCCCGCCGGAGAGGGTGAACATCTCCCGTACGCCGTGCGCGCGCAGCGCCGCGAGGGCCAGCTCGCCGCCGTGCCCCTCGACCCGTTCCGTCATCGCCACTTCCCTTCGTCATGACCGGAGTCACACGCTACTGGCCGGTAGGCGGGATGTGAACCGTTCTCGGGTCGGCGGCGGGTGGGCCGCCGACCCGGAGCGGCGGGTTCAGCGGCCGGTGAAGCCCGGCTTGCGCTTCTCCACGAACGCGGCCATGCCCTCGCGCCGGTCGTCGGTGGCGAACAGCGCCGCGAAGAGCTGGCTCTCCCAGGCCAGGCCGGAGTTGAGGTCCATGTCCAGGCCGCCGTCGACGGCCAGCTTGGCCGCCCGCAGCGCCTGCACCGGGCCGGTCAGGTACGGCTTCACGTAGGCGACGGCGGCCTCGTAGACCTCGGCGGCCGGGACCACCCGGTCGGCCAGGCCGATCCGCAGCGCCTCCTCGGCGTCGACCATCCGGCCCGTCATGATCAGGTCCTTGGCGCGGGCCGGGCCGACCAGGCGGGCCAGCCGCTGGGTGCCGCCGGCGCCCGGGATGATGCCGAGCTTGATCTCCGGCTGGCCGAGCTTGGCGTCCTCGGCAACGATCCGCCAGTCGCAGGCCAGGGCCAGCTCGCAGCCGCCACCGAGGGCGTACCCGGTGATCGCGGCGACCACCGGCTTGGGGATCCGGGCGATCGCGCCCAGCGCGCTGGACAGGTCGGCGGCGCGGTCGGCCATGTCCACGTAGGACATGTCGGCCATCTCCTTGATGTCCGCGCCGGCGGCGAAGACCTTCTCCCCGCCGTACACGATGACCGCGCGGACCTCCGCGTCGGCGGTGGCCGCCGTGGCGGCGGCGCGCAACTCCTCCTGCACCTGGGTGTTCAGCGCGTTCATCGGCGGCCGCTCCAGCCGGATGGTGCCGATGCCGTCCTTCACTTCCAGCCTGACGAACTCGCCCACGCTGCCCTCACTTCCTCGTCGAAGTCGCGTGCCAACCTTACGACCAGGGTCGTTGGGGTAGACAGTGTGGTGTCGACGGCTCCAGGTCGCTGTGCGGCCTCAGACGCGCCGAGCTGGAGTTGCCGCAGCCCCGCCACCGGGAGTGAGGCCATGATCACCTACTACGACGACCGCTCGGTCCGGGTCACCTCCAGCGCCGTCCGGGTCGACGGGCGCACCTATCCCCTCGCCGAACTGGGCATGGTGTGGCACCGCCGGGGCAACCGCTCCTGGCGGGTGCTCGCCGGCCGGGGCGCGATCGGCGCGGCCCTCGCCGGCCCGCTGGTGGCCGCCGTGCTCGGCATCGGGCTGGCGGTCTGGCTGCACCGCTCCGCCGTGGTCACGATCGCCATCGTCGGGGCGTCCGTGCTGGTCGGGCTCGGCGTCGGCCCGCTCGCCGACGTGCTCTTCGAGCACCTCGACCGGTCGTACGCCCGCGGCAGCCGGGAGTGGGAGATGTGGGCGCGCTGGCGGGGCCAGCCGGTGCGACTGCTGCACACCGGCGACGCGCTGCGCTTCGGCCAGATCTACCGGGCGGTGCAGCGCGCCATGGAGAGCGCGCCCGCCGCTCAGAAGGCGATCGGCTCGTCGGGCAGCAACCCGAGGCCGCGCAGCAGGCCGTAGGTGTCCTGCTCGCCCCAGAACTGGACGATCCGCCCGCCGGCCAGCCGGTACATCTTGCAGGCGCTCTGCACCGTGGTCGCGCCGGTCGCGTCCCGCCGGTAGGTCTGCGCCATCGAGACCACCACCCGGTCCCCGGCCGCGAAGATCTCCAGGATCTGCTGGTCGAGCACGGTCAACCCCGGCGAGGAGACGGCCGCCTCGGGGTAGCGCCGGCCGCGCACCGCCGTGCCGGAGCCGTAGATCTCCACGTCCTCGGCGACCACCTCGGCCAGCTCCGCCAGATCCTTGGTGACGAAGGTCCGCAGGTACCGCCGGACCACCTCGACGTTGCGCCGCTGCTCGGTGCCGGCCGCCTCGGCCCCGTCCCGGTCCGCCATGCCGGCACGCTACCCCGCCGGCCCCACCGCCGCACCGTCCCCTCTGGACTCCCGGTGGTTAGGCTGAGTGATGACCCTCTATTACCGGGACGACTCGGTACAGGTCACCTCCGAGACCATCCACGCCGGCGGGCACGTCGTCGCGCTCGCCGACGTCACGTACGTCTGGCACGCCCGCGGCGCCACCACCCTGGCGGTCCGGGGCCGGGTCCTGGGGCGCGGGGTGCTGGTCCTGCTGCTGTCGCTGCCGCCGCTCGTGGCGCTGGTCTGCGTGCTCTCGCTGGCGTGGGCCGCGCAGGACCGGGGCGACTGGAAGCTGGCGCTGGTCATCCTGGCGGCGTTCGTGGTGGGCGGGCTGGCCCTGACCCCGTTCCTGGAGGTGCCGCTCGGCTGGCTGGATCGCTCCTACGAGCGGGGCAACCGGGTGCACGAGCTGTGGGTGCAGCACCACGGGCGCGAGGTGCTGCTGCTGCGCACCCCCGACGCGCTCCGGTTCGGGCAGATCTACCGGGCCGTGCAGCGCGCCGTCGAGCAGCAGGGCGACCATCGGTGACCACCCGACCCGGCGCGGCCGTCACCGTCCGCACCGCTGGGGTGTGACGGCGGCCGCGCCGCCGTCACCCGGCGGCCCTGGCCGGCGGGACGCACACTGGGTGGCATGGCGATTCCCCTCCCCCGACCCGGCGCCGTCGTCGGGCTCACCCGTTCCGCCCTCGACCAGGCGCTCGGCTCGGCCGCCGCGTTCGCCGCCGTGCCGGCCCGCGCCTTCGCGGTGCTCGACGAGGTGGAGACGCTGCTGCGGCGGATCAACGGGGTGGTCGACCGGATCGAGGGCACCCTGGACCGCACCGACCGGGTGCTCGACGACGCGGAGGCGGCGGTCCGGGAGGTGGCCGTGATCAGCGCCGCCGCCACCGAAGCGATCGACACCGCGACCGACGTCGCCACGGCCGCCGCCGTCGTGGTGGGCGAGGCCGACCGGGTGGCCCGGGCGGCGGCCACCGTGGTGGCCGAGGCCGACGCGGTGGCCGCCCGGGCCGCCGGCACGGTGGTCGCCGCCGAGGAGGCGGCCGGCACCGCGGCCGAATTGCTGGGCGCGTACGAGCCGGCGCTGCGCCGGGCCGCGCCGATGGCGAGCCGGTTCGTCGAGCAGCTCAGCCCGGAGGAGGTGACCGCGGCGATCCGGCTGGTCGACGAGCTGCCGAAGCTGAAGGAGCACCTCACCTCGGACGTGCTGCCGATCCTGGCCACCCTGGACCGGGTCGGCCCGGACCTGCACGACCTGCTGGCCGTCACCCGGGACCTCAAGCTGGCCGTGGCCGGCATCCCTGGGCTGGGCATGCTGCGCCGCCGGGGCGAACGCCTGACCGACGAGCCCGTCGACTGACCGTCAGCAGTCGCAGCTGACCGCGGACCGGGGCGCGGTCAGCTCGTCCACCCGGCGGCGCACCGTGCCCGTCGGGGTGACCACCGGCAGCCCCTCCCGCGCCCAGTACTCGAAGCCGCCGAGCATCTCCTTCACGGGCCGGCCGAGCCGGGCGAACTCCAGCGCCGCCCGGGTGGCCCCGTTGCAGCCCGGCCCCCAGCAGTACGTGACCACCGTCGACCCGGCCGGCACGAGCTCGGCGGCCCGGGCGGCGATCTCGGCGGTGGGCAGGTGCAGGGCACCCGGCAGGTGGCCCTGCCGCCACGCGGCGTCGCCCCGGGAGTCGACCACGACGAGTCCGGGCGTGCCCGCCTCCAGCGCGGCGTGCACGTCGCTGACGTCGGTCTCGAAGCTGAGTCGGGCACGGAAGTGGGCAACGGCGGTGGCCGGGTCGGCCGGCGGCACGGAGAAGGTCATGTGCCGATCGTGCGGCCCGTCGGGACACCGGCGGGAGTGGCGTGATCGCCGTCCTTCGCTAACATCCCGCCATGACCTCCGTCGACCGGACCGTGGCGGTGCTCGCGTACCCGGGGATGTCGGTCTTCGAGACCGGCATCGTGACCGAGGTGTTCGGGCTGCCCCGGCCCGAGCTGGAGGTCGACTGGTACCGGCTCACCGTCTGCGCGGAGCGCCCCGGGCCGGTGCCGGTCGTCGGCGGGGCCGCCCTGCACACCCCGTACGGCCTGGAGACCCTCGCCGCCGCCGGCACGGTGATCCTGCCCGGGGTGCCGGACGTGACCGTCGACCCGTCGCCGGAGCTGGTGGGCGCGCTGCGCCGGGCGCACCGCCGGGGCGCCCGGCTCATGTCGATCTGTTCCGGCGCCTTCGCCCTGGCCGGCGCCGGCCTCCTCGACGGCCGGCGGGCCACCACCCACTGGCGGTACGCCGACCTGCTGGGCCGCCGCCACCCGGCGGTCACGGTCGACCCCGACGTGCTCTACCTGGACGACGGCGACATCCTCACCAGCGCGGGCAGCGCCGCCGGGCTGGACCTCTGCGTGCACGTGGTCCGGCGCGACTTCGGCGCGGCCGTGGCCAACGCGGTGGCCCGCCGGCTGGTGATCCCGCCGCACCGTGACGGCGGGCAGGCGCAGTTCATCGAGGCGCCGGTGAGCGTCGACCCGGAGGACGACCGGATCGCCGCGAGCCTGGCCTGGGCGGTGCGCCACCTGGCCGAGCCGCTGACCGTGGCGGCGCTGGCCCGGCAGGCGCACCTGTCGACCCGCAGCTACCTGCGGCACTTCGCCCGGGCCACCGGCACCAGCCCGATCCGCTGGCTCATCGACCAGCGGGTGCGGGCCAGCCTGGCACTGCTGGAGACGACCGACGCCCCGGTGGCCGAGATCGCGACGGCGGTGGGCTTCGACAGCCCGGTCACCTACCGGCACCACTTCGGCCGGGCCATGCGGACCTCGCCGTCGGCGTACCGGCGGGCGTTCCGGGCCGGTGCGCCCGAGGTCAGACCGGCTGGCTGAACAGCTCGTCGATCTCCACCCGGCGGGGCAGCGCCACCGAGGCGCCCAGCCTGCGGACGCAGGCCGCCCCGGCCGCCGCCGCCCAGTGCACCGCCTCGACCAGCTCCCGCCCCTCGCCCCAGGCCACCGCGAGGGCGGCCGTGAAGGCGTCACCGGCGGCCGTGGAATCGACCACGTCGACCTTCACGGCCGGGACGTGCACGGCCGGTCGGTCCCGCTCGACGTACCAGGCGCCGTCGCCGCCGAGGGTGAGCACCGCGCGGGGCACCAGTTCCAGCAGCGCCGCCGGCTCGTCCCGGCCACGGCCGGTGAGCGCCTGCGCCTCCGTCTCGTTGACCACCAGCAGGTCGACCGCGGCCAGCAGCTCCGCCGGCACCGGCCGGGCGGGCGCCGCGTTGAGCACCACCCGGGTGCCGGCCGACCGGGCCGCCAGCGCCGCCGCGGTCACCGTCTCGACCGGCACCTCCAACTGCGCGACCAGCACGTCCGCCTCGCGTACGGCGGCCAGCTCACCCTCGGTGAGCCCGGTGAACGCCTCGTTGGCGCCGGGCGTGACCAGGATGGTGTTCTCCCCCGCACCGCCCACCATGACCAGGGCGACGCCCGAGGCGCCGTACACCACCCGGAGGTGGCCGGTGTCGACGCCGGCCGCGGTGATCCGGGCCTTGAGCGTCACCCCGAAGGCGTCCGAGCCGATCGCGCCGAGGAAGACGCAGGACGCGCCGGCGCGCACGGCGGCGACGGCCTGGTTGGCGCCCTTGCCGCCGGGCAGCATGACGAAGTCGCTGCCGAGCACGGTCTCCCCCGGCCGGGGCAGCGCCGCGGCGGTGCCGACCAGGTCCATGTTCGCGCTGCCCACCACGGCGACCCGGGTCTGCTGCACGGCGTCGTCTCCCGTCGGCTCAGGCGGCGCGCGCGGTCCAGCGCTCGCCGGCCCGCGACACGACCAGCGGCAGGCCGAACGTCTTCGACAGGTTGTCGGCCGTGAGCGTCTCGGCGAGCAGGCCCTGCGCCACGACGCCCCCCTCGCGCAGCAGCAGCGCGTGGGTGAAGCCCGGCGGGATCTCCTCGACGTGGTGGGTGACCAGCACCATGGCCGGGGCGTCCGGGTCGTACGCCAGCTCCGCGAGCCGGGCGACCAGGTCCTCCCGGCCGCCCAGGTCGAGCCCGGCGGCCGGCTCGTCGAGCAGCAGCAGCTCCGGGTCGGTCATGAGGGCCCGGGCGATCTGCACCCGCTTGCGCTCGCCCTCGGAGAGCGTGCCGTACGTCCGCTCGGCGAGGTGGGCGACGCCGAGCTGGCCGAGCAGCGGGCGGGCCCGCGCCTCGTCGGTGCGGTCGTAGCTCTCCCGCCAGCGACCCACCACCGACCAGGCCGCGGTCACCACGACGTCGGTGACCCGCTCGTCGGTGGGGATCCGCTCGGCGAGCGTGGCGGTGGAGAGGCCGATCCGGGTCCGCAGCTCGTTGACGTCGGTGCGACCGATCCGCTCGCCGAGCACGTGCGCCACGCCGGTGGTCGGGTGCAGCCGGCCGGCGGCCAGGTTGAGCAGGGTGGTCTTACCGGCGCCGTTCGGGCCGAGCACCACCCAACGTTCGTCCAGCTCGACCCGCCAGTCGACGTCCTGCAGCAGCGCGCTGCCGGAGCGCTTGACGCCGACGCTGTCGAGGCTGACCACCAGATCCGCGTCCACGGGGGCGGGGGCGGGGGCGCCGGCGGCGCCGGGGATCAGGTCACCAGTCACCGTTCCATCCAACCACGCAGCCCGCCCGGTGCCCCCCACGGGCGTCGTCGCGGCCATAGGGTGGGGCGCCGTGTCGTTGGTCACCACTCCGGGAGGACGCCTCATGCCCGACCGCTGCCGGGAGGCGTGCGGATGAGCGCGGTCATCGAGATCGCCGGTCTCCGCAAGACGTTCCACACCCTGCGCCAGGGGCGCCGGGTCGCCGTCGACGGCTTCGACCTGCTGGTCGAGAGCGGCCAGGTGCACGGCTTCCTCGGGCCGAACGGCTCGGGGAAGACCACCACGCTGCGCGCCCTGCTCGGGCTGGTACGCGCCGACGCGGGCCGGATGAGCGTGCTCGGGGCCGACTCCCCGGAGCGGCTGTCCGAGGTGGCCGGGCGGGTCGGCGCGATCGTGGAGAGCCCCCAGTTCTTCGGCAACTTCACCGCCCACCGCACGCTGCGGCTGCTGGCTCTGGCCGGCGGGGTGCCCACCACCCGGGTCGACGAGGTGCTGGAGCAGGTCGGCCTGCGGGACCGCGGCGACGAGCGGGTCAAGGGCTACTCGCTCGGCATGAAGCAGCGGCTGGCGGTCGCCTCGGCGCTGCTCAAGGACCCGCAACTGCTGATCCTGGACGAGCCGGCGAACGGCCTGGACCCGGCCGGCATCCGGGAGATGCGTGACCTCATGCGGTCGCTCGCCGCGGCCGGGGTGACCGTGCTGCTCTCCAGCCACATCCTGGCCGAGATCCAGCTCATCTGCGACCACGTGACGATCATCAGCCGGGGCCGGCGGGTCGCGTACGGGCCGGTGGCGGAGGTGCTGGCCGGCTTCGACCAGCACCAGTGGCAGGTCCGGGTGGCCGAGCCCGAGCGGGCCGTGGAGCTGCTGGGGCGTGCCGGGCTGGCGGTGACCGCGTACCCGGAGCACCTGGTGGTGACCGGGGTCGTCGACCCCGAGCTGATCAGCCGCACGCTGGGCGAGCAGGGCCTCTGGGTGCGCGAGCTGGTCCCGCTCCGGCCGGACCTGGAGAGTGTCTTCCTGGAGCTGACCGGCGACCACCCGCACCCGGCGCTGCCCCGCCAGGTGGACGGGGCCCCGCCGCGCGACGGAGTGATCGACCTGGACGTCCGGGAGAGCCGGGAGGTGGACGCGTGAACCTGGTCCGTGCCGAGCTGGAGCGGCTGGCCGCCCGCCGCTTCGTGCAGCTCATGGTGCTGCTGCTGGTGGTCGCCTTCGCGGTGACCGTGGCGACCACGCTGGCCGGGTCGCACCGGCCCACCCCGCTGGAGCTGAGCCGGGCCCAGGCGCAGGCCGCCGATCAGGTGCGCGACATGGAACTGGCGCACGACCGCTGCCTGCGGATCAAGGCGGGCACGGTGACCCCGGACGAGAACGACTACCTGCCCCGGGACTGCGCGCAGATCGACCCGGCGCGGATGGAGAAGCTCCCGGCCGCCTCCGACTACCTCAGCGGCGTGTTCGTCTTCGCCAACGAGGCCGAGCCGCTGCTCTACTTCCTGATCGCGTTCCTGGCGATGTTCGGGTTCCTGGTCGGCGCCTCCTACATCGGCGCCGACCTGAACTCCGGCGGTGTGGTCAACCTGCTGCTCTGGCGGCCGCGCCGGATCGCCGTGCTCGGCGCCAAGCTGGGCACGCTGCTCGGCGGGCTGCTCGGGCTCTCCGCGCTGGCGTCGGTGGCGTACCTGGGGGTGTTCTGGCTGATCGGCGAGGTGTCCGGGCTGACCGGCCGGCTGGGTGGCGAGTTCTGGTCGTCGCTCGGCGTCGTCTGGGCGCGGGGCGTGGTGCTGGTGCTGCTGGCCGCGGCGATCGGCTTCGCGGTGGCCACGCTGGGCCGGCACACCTCGGCGGCGCTCGGCACGGTGGCCGCCTACCTGGTGGTGTGGGAGCTGGGCGCGCGGCTGGTGTTCCAGATCCTGGACGTGGCTCGCCCGGAGCGGTTCATGCTCTCCAGCTACCTGGGGGCCTGGCTCAGCGGCGAGGCCCGGTTCTGGGACGGGAGCGCCTGCGACGACGGCGTCGGCGGCTTCTGCGACGGCTCCTACACCCTGGGCTGGGCGCCGGGGCTGGTGGTCCTGCTCGGCCTGACCGGGGCCCTGGTCGTGGCGGCCTTCGCGGTGTTCCGCCGCCGCGACCTGATCTGAGCCGCGCCGGTGCGGCCCCCGACCGGGGGCCGCACCGGCAACTCCTTGCAGAGGCTCGCCGCTTCGTGAAGAATTCCTTCACATGGCGGCGCGGGCGACGACGGGCCGGCGGTCAGCCGACCGTCGAGCCGAACACCTCGTCGCGCACCGCGTCCAGGGCGGTACGCAGCGCGCCGCGCAGGATCGGCTCCTCGGTCAGCCCGGTGCTCACCACCCGCGGCCGGACCAGGGTGATGGCGGCGACCTCGTGCTGCACCCGCTCGGCCAGCGCCGCCCCGCCGGCCCGCCCCACCTCGCCGGCCAGCACCACGAGCGGCGGGTCGAGCACCACGCAGGTGCTGGCCACCCCGAGCGCCAGCCGGCGGGCCAGCTCGTCCAGCATCGGGCCCCCCTCGGTGCCGGCGGCGATGGCGGCGCGCACCGCGTCGGCCGCGCTGGCCGCGGCGAAGCCGTGCTCGGCGGCCACCGCGCGGACCGCGTCGGCCCCGGCGAGCTGCTGGAACGCCGGCTTGGCCCGCTTCGACACGTCCCGCGGGATGGGCACGCCGGGCACCGGCAGGTAGCCGATCTCGCCGGCCGCGCCGCTGCTGCCGTGGTGCAACCGCCCGCCCAGCATGATCGCCAGGCCCACGCCGGCGTCCACCCAGACCAGCACGAAGTCCGCCGTCCCCTGCGCCGCGCCGGACTGGGCCTCGGCCACGGCGGCCAGGTTCACGTCGTTCTCGAAGACCACCGGGGTGTGCAGGTCCTCGCGGAGCGCGGCGAGCAGGCCGCTGTGCCAGCGCGGCAGGTTGAACGCGAAGGTGATGTCGCCGGTGCCCGGGTCGACGAGACCGGGGGTGCCCAGCACGATCCGCCGTACGCTGGACAGCTCCGCGCCGGCGCTGCTGGCGGCCTGGACCACCGCGTTGTGCACCACGCCGACCGGGTCGTCGGTGTCCTTCGTGGACTGCTCGACCCGGCCCACCACCGCGCCGGTGATGTCGGCGCAGGCGGCCACCACCCGCTCGGCCCCGACGTCCACGCCGACCACGTACGCGCTGCCCGGGCGGACCGCGTAGAGCTGGGCGTTCGGGCCCCGCCCGCCGGCCTGCTCACCGACCCGGGCGACCAGGCCGCGTTCCTCCAGCCGTTCGACCAGCTGGGACGCGGTGACCTTGGAGAGCCCGGTCAGCTCGCCGATCCGCGCCCGGGTCAGTGGCCCCTGCTCGAGCAGCAGCTCCAGCGCCGCGCGGTCGTTGAGCGCCCGCAACAGTCGGGGGGTGCCGGGCAGCCGGGTCGCACTCATGCCACGTCCTCTATTTTCAGTAAAGTTTCTAAACCACAAACGCCTGCCGAGGGGTGTCCGTTAGCGTATCGGCCACCCCGATCCAAGGTCGTCGGACGACCCGGCAGGGAAAGGGGCTACTCGTGGGGTTGGATCCAGGACTCCGTCGGCTCGCGCTGGGCACGCTGCTGGCGGCGTACCCCGGCCCGGTCCCGCCCGACTGGGCGGTCGACCTGCTCGCCGACGGGCTCGCCGGGCACACCCTGTTCGGCACCAACGTCCACGACCCGGCCCAGCTGGCGGCGACCACGGCGGCGCTGCGCGCCGGCCGCCCGGACGTGCTCATCGCGATCGACGAGGAGGGCGGGGACGTCACCCGGCTGGCGCACGCCACCGGCAGCCCGTACCCGGGCAACGCCGCCCTCGGCGCGGTCGACGACCTGACCCTCACCCGCCAGGTGTACGCGGCGATCGGCGCCGAGCTGGCCGCCCTCGGCATCAACCTGGACCTCGCGCCGACCGTGGACGTGAACACCGCCGACGAGAACCCGGTGATCGGCACCCGCTCGTTCGGCGCCGACCCGGCCCGGGTGGCCGCCCACTCGGCCGCCGCGGTCGCCGGCCTCCAGTCCGCCGGGGTGGCCGCCTGCGCCAAGCACTTCCCCGGGCACGGCGCGACGGTCGCCGACTCCCACTACGAGCTGCCCACCGTCGACGTGTCGCCGGCCGTGCTGCGCGAGCGCGATTTGCCGCCGTTCGCCGCGGTGGTGGACGCCGGGGTACGCGCCGTCATGACCGCGCACATCCGGGTGCCCGCGCTGACCGGCGACGGTCCGGCCACCTTCAGCCGGGCGGTCCTGGTCGACCTGCTGCGCCGCGAGTACGGCTTCACCGGCGCCGTGATCACCGACGCGCTGGAGATGAAGGGCGCCGCGCTCGCCGCCGGCGGGGTGGGACCGGCCGCGGTCCGCGCCCTGGCCGCCGGGGCGGACCTGCTCTGCATCGGCGCCAAGGTCGACGCCGACCTGGTGGCGCACGTCGTCGAGGAGATCGTCGCGGCGCTCGCCGACGGCCGGCTGGACCAGGCCCGGGTCGAGGAGGCCGCCGGCCGGGCCGCCGAGCTGGCCGCCTGGACCGCCACGGGCGTCACCGCGGCCACGACCCCGGACGGCCTCGGCTACGCCGCCGCCCTGCGCGCGGTACGCGTGGAGGGCGACGTCACCGGCCTGGCCGCGCCGCTGGTGGTGCAGGTGCACGCCACCTCCACCATCGCCGAGGGGCGGGTGCCGTGGGGGCTGGGCCCGCACCTGGCCGGGGCCGAGGTGGTCCGCGCCGTCGCCGGCGAGACCGACCCGGAGGAGCTGCGCGGGCTCGCCGGTGAGCGGCCCATCGTGCTGGTCGGCCGGCACCTGCACCGGCTGCCCGGGGCCCGAGAGCTGGTCGACGCGCTGGCCGCCACGCACCCGGTGACCGTGGTGGAGATGGGCTGGCCCGGCGACTGGCGGCCGGCCGGCGCCCGGGCCTTCGTCACCACGTACGGCGCCAGCCACGCCAACGGCCGCGCGGCGGCACAGGTGCTCGGTCTGGCCGGCTGAGGTCTGCCGGGCCCTGTTGCGGGGTACTCCGGCCGGATGAGCACAGTCGACCCCTGGCACCGGGCGCTGGCCGACCTGGTCTTCCGGTCCCACCGGGTGCCGCCGGAGGCGCTGTCCACGGCGGTGACCGCGGCGGTGCGCGACCTCGGCGTGACCGTGACGACCTACGTGGTGGACGTCGAGCAGGAGCTGCTGCGCCCGCTGCCCGAGCCGGGTCGGCCGCTGCCGGATCCGCTGCCGATCGACGCCAGCCTGCCCGGCCGCGCCTACACCGAGGTACGGGTGCGCGCCGGGCAGGACGGCCGGCTCTGGGTGCCGGTAGTCGACGGCACCGAGCGGCTGGGTCTGCTGGAGGTCGGGCTGCCGGCCGGGGCGGACCCGGACGACCCGGCCCTGCGGGACGGCTGCCGGGCAGTCGCCGGCCTGGTCGGGCACCTGGTGGCCAGCAAGTCCGCGTACGGGGACGGCCTCCAGCGCGCCCGGCGGAGCGAGCCCATGGCGGTCTCCGCCGAGCTGCTCTGGCAACTGCTCCCGCCGCTCACCTTCGCCGTCGACACGGTGGTCGTCAGCGCGATCCTGGAGCCCTGTTACGAGGTGGGCGGGGACGCGTTCGACTACGCGCTGGACGGCGGCCGGCTCGCGCTCGCGGTGCTGGACGGCGTCGGCCACGGGCTGCCGGCGACCCTGACCACGGCGGTGGCGCTCGCCGCGCTGCGGGCCGCCCGGCGCACCGGCGGTGGACTGGCGGAGCAGATCGCCGCCGTGGAGACGGCGCTGCGCAGCCAGTGGCGGGACGGGCGGTTCGTGACCGCCGTGCTGGCCGAGATCGAGGTCGACACGGGCCTGATCCGGTACGTCAACGCCGGGCATCCCGCCCCGGTGCTGCTGCGCCGGGGACGGGCCGTACGCGCCCTGACCGGCGGGCGCCGCCCGCCGCTCGGGCTGAACCTGCCCGGCGGCGAGCCCGGCGAGGCCCGGCTGGAGCCGGAGGACCGGCTGCTGCTCTACACCGACGGGGTGACCGAGGCCCGGGACGCGACCGGGGAGATGTTCGGGCTGCCCCGGCTCGCCGACCTCGCCGAGCGGCACATCGGCTCGGAGCTTCCCGCGCCGGAGACGCTGCGCCGGCTGGCTCGGGCCGTGGCCGCGTACCGGGGCACCGCCTCCCTCGACGACGCCACCATGGTGCTGGTGGAGTGGTCCGGCGCGGCGGCCGCCCGGGTGGAGCCCTGAGCGGGCTCAGCGCAACCGGCGCCAGCCGGGCTCCACGGCGGAGCTGCCGTCGCCTCTCCCGCCCGGCCAGCCGAGCAGCACGTCGACCGCGGTGATCCGCAGCACCTTGGCCACCACCGGCTGCGGGTCGGCCACCCGGAGGGAGGCGCCCCGGCCGACCGCCTCGGCCGCGCCGCGCAGCAGGGCGGCCACCCCGGTCGAGTCGAGGAACGGGACCGCGCCGAGGTCGACCACGATCTCCACCAGGCCGGGCCGGTCCAGCACCTCGTCGAGCGCCCGGTCGAACGCGGGCACCCCGGCCATGTCGAGGTCGCCGACCGGGCTGAGGAACAGCCGGCCCTTCCCCGCGTCCCGCGTACCGATCTCCATGACCCGCCCGTCCGCTCCGCCAACGCCGTCGCGACCATACCGGCCGCGCGGGATCCGCGCGACGGGCAGCTACTTGAACGCGTTCAAATACTGTCGTACGCTGAGCCCGACTTCGATTTGAACGTGTTCAAGAGAGGCGACGGCGATGGATGCGAAGGTCTGGATGTACCTGGCCTACCTCGCGGTCAGCATCGGGCTGACCGTCTGGGTGGCCCGGGCGCTGTCCCGCAACGGGCTGGTGTTCCTGGAGGACGTCTTCGCCGACAAGCGGCTGGCCGACGCGGTCAACAGCCTGCTGGTGGTCGGCTTCTACCTGCTCAACCTCGGCTACGTCACGGTGGCCATGAAGGAGGCCGGCCCGGTGGGCGACACCAGCCAGGCGCTGGAACAGCTCTCCATGAAGGTGGGCCTCGTGCTGCTGGTCCTCGGCGCGCTGCACTTCTTCAACGTCTTCGCGCTCGGCCGCTACCGGCGCGGGCGGCTGCGCCAGCAGGCGGCCGCGCACCCGCCGCTCGCCCCGGTCGGCTACCTCCTGCCGCAGGGCGGCCCCCGACCGGTCAACCCGGCCGGATCGGCGCCGGCCGGGCCCACGCCGGGGCAGACGCCGCCCGCCCCGCCACGATGACGCTCGCCCCGGGCGGGCGCCCGACGGATCCCACCGGGCACGGGGCCGGTGGGATCCGCGGGTTCACCGTCCTCTACGACGCGCACTGCCCGCTCTGCCGGGCCGCCCGCCAGTGGCTCGCGTCGCGCGCCCAGCTCGTACCCCTGGAGTTCGTGCCGGCCGGGTCGGCGGAGGCCCGGCGGCGCTTCCCCGGGCTCGACCACGACGCCACGCTGCGGGACCTGACCGTGGTGGCCGACACCGGCGCGGTCTACGCGGGCGACGGTGCCTGGTTCGCCTGCCTCTGGGCCCTGGCCGACCACCGCACGACGGCCGAGCGGCTGGCCCGCCCGCACCTGCTGCCGCTGGCCCGGCGGGTGGTGACGACCGCCTCCGCGGTGCGTGAGCTGGTCCGGGAACCGCGGCCGGACCCGGGATACGGTGACGACGATGACCGAGCAGACTGCGCCGACGACCGCTGCGGACGGCCCGAGCACCGGGGCGACGGCCCGGGGTGAGCAGACCCGCCAGCTGATCCTGGACACCGCGATGCGGCTGTTCCGCGAGCGGGGGTACGCGCGCACCACCATGCGCGCCATCGCCCAGGAGGCCGGCGTGGCGGTGGGCAACGCCTACTACTACTTCGGCTCCAAGGAACACCTGATCCAGGAGTTCTACGCGGAGACCCAGCGTGAACACCAGGTGGTGGCCGCGCCGGCGCTGGCGCGGGAGCGGGACTTCGCCGCCCGGCTGGCCGCCGTGCTGCACGCCGGGGTGGACGTGCTGACGCCGTACCACTCGTTCGCCGCCAGCTTCTTCAAGACGGCGGCCGAGCCCACCTCGCCGCTCAGCCCGTTCTCCGCCGAGTCGTCCGGCGCGCGGGAGGCGTCGGTCGCGCTCTTCCGCGAGGTGCTGGAGGGTTCGGCCGCCAAGGTGGACGCCGACCTGCGCGAATCCCTGCCGGAGCTGCTCTGGCTCGGCTACATGGGCGTGGTGCTCTACTGGGTGCACGACCGCTCCCCCGGCCAGGCCAAGACCCGCCAGCTCATCGACGGCGCGGTCCCGCTGGTCGACCGGCTGGTGGGGCTGTCCCGGCTCCGGGTGCTGCGCCCCGTGACCCGCCAGGTGGTCACCTTGATCCACACGCTGCGTCACTGACCGCCCCGACCACCCCGCCGGACTGAATCGCAGGTCAAGTCCGCAACCGGACAGGGGTCACCGGCCCGTCACCCCTTGCTCGACACGCAGCGGACACATAGCGTTACCAGGGTCGGGACCTGGGGGGAGAGGCCGCGGACCGTGGATCCGGCCCGGGATCCACGGTCCGCGCCCGCCTCAGTGCGGGAAGACCCCGTACGAGGTCCAGCCCCGGTCCGGGAAGCCGGCCGCCTCGGCCACCCGCGCCGAGGCGTGGTTGTCGTGGTTGTGCAGGTAGGTGGGGACCGCTCCCTCGTCCAGCACCCGCCGGGCCGCCTGGGCGACCAGCCGCCGGGCCAGCCCGCGCCCCCGCGCCGCCGGCGCCGTGCCCACCGCCAGCTCGTGCCCGTACGCGTCGTGCCGCTTGATCCCCGCGCCGGCCTGGTACGCCCCGTCGGCGTCCCGGACCACCAGCACCTCCCGGTCGAACAGCCGCAGCCACGGCGGCAGCCCCGGCGTGGTGGGCGCGACCCACTCGCCGACGTCCGGCAGCGGCGCCGGAGCGGTGCTCCACCGGAACAGCCCGGCGTGGGTGGCGAACTCCGGCGCGCCGACCGCCGCCGGAAGGGCGGGCAGCAGACGTGCGCCGGGCCGCTCCCGGACCAGATCCCGGACCGCGGCGGCCCGGTCCGGCGGCACCGACAGGAGCGCGCACTCCGGGGAGGCGACCGCGATGGCCGGGCGCAGCCGGCCGTCCCAGGCCGGCCGGGCCCGCCGGTGCGACCGGACCACGTGCAGCCCGGGACCGGCCGGCCACTGCCCCAACCAGGTCGCCAGGTGCAGGAACAATCGCCGGTCGAGCACGTGATCACCGTACGCCCGCCGCGCCGGTCCGGCGCGCCGGATCCACCCGCCCGGCGCCGTAAGAACTCGGCAATAGATCGACTACTCGCCCGTGGCTACGCTGACCTCCGGGTACGGGGAGGTGCGCCGTGGCGCAACGGGTGCTGATGGTCGACGACGACCGGACGGTCGCCGACGTGGTCTGCCGCTACCTGGAGCACGCCGGCTACGAGGTCGAGCACGTCGGCGACGGTGCCGCCGCGCTGGCCGCCGTGGCGCGGCAGCCGCCCCAGCTGGTGGTGCTCGACCTCATGCTGCCGGTGCTGGACGGGCTGGAGGTCTGCCGGCGGCTGCGGGAGCGGCCGGACGGCGTACCCATCGTCATGCTCACGGCCCGCGGCGACGAGGCCGACCGGATCCTGGGCCTGCAACTGGGCGCCGACGACTACCTGAGCAAGCCGTTCTCGCCCCGCGAACTGGTGCTGCGGGTCCGCTCGGTGCTGCGCCGGGCCGGCGGCGACCCGGCCGGCGTACCCCCGGAACTGCTCACCGACGGCGGCCTGGAGGTGGCGACCGGCCCCCGGGTGGCCCGGCTGCACGGCCGGGAGCTGACCCTGACCCTGCGCGAGTTCGACCTGCTGGCGCACCTGATGCGGCACCCGGCGCGGGCGTTCCGCCGGGCCGAGCTGCTGGAGCGGGTCTGGGGGTGGCGCTTCGGCGACCAGTCGACGGTGACCGTGCACGTACGACGGCTGCGGGAGAAGATCGAGGCCGACCCGGCCGACCCCCGCCGGATCGTCACCGTCTGGGGCGTCGGCTACCGGTACGAGCCGGCCGATGCGTGACCTCGCGCTGATCTTCGGGGCGGCCCTGGTCGCGGCGCTGGCCGTCGGGCTGGCCGGCGCGGTGGCGCTGCGGTCGCTGCGCGGCCGGTCGATCACCGTGCACATCTCGGTGCTGCTCGCCATGACGGTCGGCGCCGTGGCGGCCGGGGTGGCGGTGGTCGCCGAGGCGATGTTCCTCTCCCCGCACGACCTCGAGGTGGTGCTGACCACGGTGTCCGCCGCCGCGGTGGTGAGCCTCGCCGTCGGCTGGCTGTTCGGTCGCCGGCTGGCCGCCGCCGCCGTCTGGGCCGACCAGGCGCGGGAGCGGGAGCGCCGGATCGAGAAGGGGCGCCGCGACCTGGTCGCCTGGGTCTCGCACGACCTGCGCACCCCGCTCGCCGGGCTGCGGGCGATGGCCGAGGCGCTGGAGGACGGGGTGGTGGGCGATCCGGCGACGGTGGCGGAGTACCACCGCCGGATCCGGGTGGAGACCGACCGGATGACCCGGCTGGTCGACGACCTGTTCGAGCTGTCCCGGATCAACGCGGGCGCGCTGCGGCTGTCGCTGTCCGCCGTGCCGCTCGGTGACGTGGTCTCCGACGCGCTGGCCGGCACGGCGCCGCTGGCCGCCGCGCGCCGGATCCGGCTGCTCGCCCCGGAGTCGGGCTGGCCGACCGTGACCGCGAGCGAGCCGGAGCTGGCCCGGGTGGTGGGGAACCTGCTGCTCAACGCGATCCGCTACACCCCGGAGGACGGCACCGTCCGGGTGGACGCCGGCCGGGACGCCGACACCGCCTGGCTGGCCGTCGCGGACACCTGCGGCGGGATCCCGGAGCGCGACCTGCCCCGGGTGTTCGACGTGGCGTTCCGGGGCGAGCCGGCGCGGACGCCGCGCGCGGCCGACGACGGCGGTTCCGGCGGGCTGGGGCTGGCCATCGTGCGCGGGCTGATTGAGGCGCACGGCGGGCGGGTAGATGTCCAGAACATCACCGACGGCTGCCGGTTCGTGGTCCGACTGCCGGCCACGGGAACCTGACGCATCGATCCGGCGTCATATTCATTTCCATACATGTACAAGTTTCTCTGGGACGGTAATGGTCATGCCGAATCAGCCGAATGACCGGTACCAGCAGGACGCCGAGCAGCGCTGGCAGGCCGTCGAGGCCGCCGGGCGGTTCCCGGCGCAGGCCGACTACCGGGGGGCGCGGCGCGGGTCGTTCTCCTGGGCCGAACTGAACGCGCTGCCAGCCGGCGCCTCCACCCGCCGCGGCCTCACCGCCCGCTGACACGCCCGGGCGCTCCGCACCGAGCTTTCGCACAGGTGTCCTGTAGCGTCTTGTGGTCCGAATACGGCCTACCACAGGAGAAGCTCCGCGCATGGGCAAGAAGACGATCCACGTCTCCGACTTCACCGGCCAGGTGCTGGGCCCCGACGACGAGGTGGTCAAGGTCGTCGTGCTGGAGCACCCGGACCTGGTCGCCGGGCCCGTGCAACTGGACGCCACCCCGGTCGAGGTGGAGAGCATCGACGACGCCGCGCTGGACGTCGCCGTCGTGGAGATCCACGACAAGCACGGCGGGGGCGAGCCGCGCCGGGTGGTGCTGACCGCCAGCGAGTTCGACGCGATGGCCACCGACGTGCCGATGGCGCAACTGCTGCGTACCGCCGAGCGGGTGAAGCCGCCCAAGGCCCGGCGCGGCGCCGAGAAGATCGACTACGGCACCATCGAGCACGCCGGCAAGCCGCACCGCGGCCGGGTCACCGAGGAGGAGGCCCGACTGGTTCGCGACCGGCTCGACGAGGTGAACAAGCGCCTCGCCGACGCGGGGATCCGCCAGGTCGACCCGGCCGACCCGGAGCACGCGGCCCGCTACGGCTTCCCCACCGCCTGACGCACGCCGGGCACGCGCCCCCGTGGCGCGTGCCCGGCCGGCGCGGGTCAGGCCCGCTTGCGGGCGATCTCGGCCAGGGCGCCCTCGACCGCGGACTCCAGCGCCGCCTTCTCCAGCCCGAGGCCGGTGAGCACGCCGTCGCCGCCCTCCTCCTCGAGCAGGGCGAGCAGGATGTGCTCGGTGCCGACGTAGTTGTGGCCCAGTCGCAGCGCCTCCCGGAAGGTCAGCTCCAGGACCTTCTTGGCCCGCGCGTCGTAGGGAATCAGGTCCGGCACCTGGTCGGCCTTCGCCGGCAGGGTCGCGCTGACCACCTCCCGCAGCCGCTCCAGGGGTACGCCGCGAGCCACGATCAGCGCGGCGGCCAGGCCCTCCGGCTCGGCGAGCAGGCCGAGGGCGACGTGCCCCGGCGTGATCTCGGCGTTGCCGGCGGCGCGCGCCTCCTCCTGGGAACTCAGCACCACGTTGCGGGCACGCGGGGTGAACCGGCCGAAGCCGGCGTTCGGGTCGAGCGCGGCGGCCGTCTCGGCCTTCGCGGCGGACCGCTTCTGGGCGGCCTGCTTGGTGACCCCCATGCTGCGGCCGATCTCCGTCCAGGAGGCCCCGGACCGGCGGGCCTGGTCGACGAAGTGCCCGATCAGGTGGTCGGCCACGTCGCCCAGGTGATCGGCGACCAGGACGGCGCCGGCGAGCTGGTCCAGCGCGTCCGTGTGCGCCTTCTTGATGCCCTCGATCAGCTCGTCGAGGCGTACCGGGTGGTTCATCTTCAGCGGCTCTGTCTCCTCCATGCGTCAACCATAGGTTGACGCTCCTCGCGCGTCAACCATCGGTTGACGATCTCCACCGGACATGACACAGCGCCCCGGCCCGCGGGGAGCGGGCCGGGGCGCGGTGCGGCGTGCCGTCAGGCGACGAAGCGGGTGCGGCGGCGCCGGGCGATCAGATAACCGCCCCCGCCGAGCAGCAGCAGCGCCCCGCCGGCCCCGGCCAGGACGCCGACGTTGGTGCCGGTCACCGGCAGGCCACCGCCGCCGCCCGTGCCGCCATCACCGGGCGCACCCGCGGTGCCGGTGGGTACGGCCGTCGGCACGGCGCCGCCCGTCGGGGTCGCGGTCGGCGTCGCGGTCGGGGTGGGCTGGGTGGTCGGCGGCGTGACCAACTGGGCGTACGCGAAGTTGATCGGCCGCGGCGTCTCCGGCAGCGGCAGCTCCCGCTCGGCCAGCGTCAGGGCCGCCTCGGTGCCGCGTACGGCCTTGGTGCCCTGGCCGGCGTCGCCGTCGGCGAGCTGCTGGACACCGCCCTGGGCGTCGACCCACTGCTTGCTGTACCAGTGGAAGACGATCGAGGTGACCTTGTCGGGCCGCGCGTCTGCCTTGACGGTCACCACGTCACCGACGATCGCCAGGGTCTGCTTCGCGGCCAGCTCGCTGTCGAACTCGCACCAGGCGGCCTCCAGGTTGCTGTCCACCACGTACCAGCAGTTGTCGTGCTTCACGGCGAGGTCCAGGTCGTCGAGCACCCGGATCTGAACCACCAGGCCCGACACCGGGGCGTCGCCGAGGTTGGTCACGCCGAGCGCGGCGGGTACCACCTCGCCCGCCTTGACCGGGTACTTCCTGTTGAGCCCGGTGGCCGGATCCCGCTCGGTGACGGCGGCCAGAGTGGCGCTGTCCGGGGCCGGAGCGGCGTGCCCGGCGGACGGCAGGGCGGTGACGCCGGCGGCGAGGACCGAGGCCCCCAGGGCGAGGCGGGCGGCGAAACGTGCGGTCATGCGAAAACCCCCGTATTCAGGATGACCGCAAGACCCTACCGACGTTCTTCGGCCGTCGGTGCCCGGCAAATGACCCATAGCGGACCTGTCGCTCCACTGTGGCCGGCACCTCACCACGGACAGAGACGCCGCTGGCCGGCACCCCCTCGGGGTGCCGGCCAGCGTTTGGCTCAGCTGTTCCAGTTGTGGGCGACGATGTCGGCGGCCTGCTGCTCCCACTGCGCGTAGGCGTCCGGGTAGGCCGACACCTGCACGGTCTGGGCGGCCTCGGTCAGCGGCATGTCCTGCCAACCATCAACCTGCTTCAGACCCTTCAGGAACGCCAGCGTCGAGTACTCCGGGTCGGTGATCTGCTCCGGCGTGCCCCAACCACTGGACGGGCGCTGCTGGAACAGACCCAGCGAGTCATGATCGTTCTTGTCGCCGAGGTGGCCCAGGTTCTCCAGCTTCGACTCCTGCAGGCTCGTGGCGATCGAGATGACCGCGGCCCGCTCCGGCAGACCCGCCTTCTTCGTCGCAGCGATGATCGCCTTGGCGTTGGCGGTCTGCTCGTCGTTCAGGGTGATCTTCGACTGGGCGCCCTGCACACCGTGCGGGATCAGCTTCGCGGTGTCCGGCTTGTCGGCCTGCACGGCCACGGCGACGGGCTTGCCCTCGACGGGGCCGGCGTCGGCGTGGGCGGCGACCGGACCGGCGAAGACGCCGCCGGTGAAGGCCAGACCAGCAATACCGAGCACGCTCTTACGCAGCATCGTGTTCATGGGAAAGCTCCATTCGGGGGTCGGCGCACACACAAGCCGATGGGGGTCGGCCGGGTGTGGTGGTGTGCGCAAGCACCGTCAGGCGCTCAAAAGTCTCGGGGGATCATCCGGTGCGCGGGGCAAAGCCTCTTCGTCGCGCCGGGACCATGTACAACGACCGGCGGCCCACCATCATTCCGGGCCCGGCCACCCCGCCTCGCGGGGTGCCTTTCCTCGGTCGTTCACCCGGATACAACGACGCGCACCCGCCCGCAATTCCGCCACCCGGGTGCCGCCGACCACCCGACGAACCGGACACCCCGCCCACGCCGGCCCGGTCGGTGGAACGTCATGGGTGTATCCGGACCTCGGTGACACCCATGACGTTCCACCCACGGCCCCCGCGCCCCGTCGATGGAGCGCCATGGAGGTTTCCGGACCTCCGAGACACCCATGACGTTCGACCCAACAGCCCCGCGCACCGCCGGTGGAACGCCATGTAGGTATCCCGGCCCCGGAGACAGACATGGCGTTCCACTCAGCCGTCGGGGCTAGGGTGGAAACGGACATTCGCCCCAAGGTCGGCGCTGGCGGCGGCCGACAGGGGGCTCGGTTCCTGGATGGGCCGGCGAGTGCGGCGGGGCGGGTGCCGGAAAAGCGTCAGGCCCGATCCGAGGGAGGACCGGGCCTGACCCAACCGTGCGCCGCCAGGGACTCGAACCCCGAACCCGCGGATTAAGAGTCCGCTGCTCTGCCAGTTGAGCTAGCGGCGCTCGCTGGCAACGGCAGGAACGGTAACACGCCGCCAGACGGCCCCCTTCCAGGGGCGGCCACCGTTCCCGCAGAGGGCCGGCGGCTACGGCCGGATCACCACCCGCCGGCCGCGCAGCTCCCCCTGCTCCAGCATCCGGTGCGCCTCGCCGACCGCCGACAACGGCAGCGGCACGACCTCGCGCGGGGCCACCCGACCGGCGGTGAGCAGCCGGTTCACCGCGCCCGCGGCCTCGGCCAGCTCAGAAGCGGTGGCGTGGGAGATCACGAACCCGGTGATGGTGCGGTCGTTCAGGTAGAGCGACCCGGCCGGCAGCACCGGTCGGGAGCGGAGGCCGGCCAGCAGCACGATCCGCCCGCGCAGCGCCAGCAGGTCGACGATCGACTCAAGTTCGTTGCGACCGGAGGTGTCCAGGTACATGTCCATGCCGTCGGGGCACACCGACCGCAGCCGGCTCAGCAGGCCCGGGTCCCGGTAGTCGAGGACCTCCGCGGCGCCGAGCCGGCGGCAGTAGCCGGCGTCGGCCGCTGACGCGGTGGCCACCACCCGGGCGTCCGCCGCCGCGGCGAGGGTGACGAGCGCCGCCCCGACGTTGCCCGCGGCGCCCTCGACCACCACGGTCTCCCCCGGTCGGAGCCGGCCGTGCACGAACAGCGCCAGGTACGCCGTGGCGGTCGGATGCAGCACGGTGACCGCGGTCGCCGGGTCGACCCCGTCGGGCAGCCGGTAGAGCCGGTCCGCCGGCACGACGGCCTGCTCGGCGGCGGCGCCCTGCCGGCCGTCGTACCCGAGGCTGTTGCACCAGACCAGGTCGCCGGCGCGGAGGCCGGGAACGCCGGGACCCGCCTCGGCCACCCGACCGACCAGGTCACGGCCGACCACGAACGGCAGCGGCATGGCCGTGGGGTACGCCCCGGAGCGGACGAAGGTGTCGACGGGGTTGACCGTGGTGGCGAGCACGTCGACCAGCGCGTCGGTCGGCCCGGGGCGCGGCGCCGGCAGTTCGCCGTACCGGATCTCGGTGGCCGGCCCGGGGCGCTCGATGTAGGCGGCTCGCATGCCCTCATTCTGGTCACCGGCCGGGCGGGAGCCGGTGGCGTGCGAAAAAGCTCAGGCCCGGTGCGATCGCACCGGGCCTGAGCTTCGCTTGTCGTGCGCCGCCAGGGACTCGAACCCCGAACCCGCGGATTAAGAGTCCGCTGCTCTGCCAGTTGAGCTAGCGGCGCTCGCTGACAACGGGAAGAACCTTAGCACGCCCCCAGACCCGGGTTCCAATCCGATACCGGGCTCCACCCTTCGGTCGAGCTTAACCGGCGAAAGCCCACAAACTTCGCAGCTCTCGGATCGAGGGGCGCAGGGCGCGGGCCCTCATGCGGCACGATGTCCGCCAGGCACGCGAGAACAGAGGTGGGGATGGGCAGGTTCGCGCGGACGGGGGCGGTGGTGGGCGTCCTGGTCCTCACGGCGTCGCTGGCACTGACGGGGTGTGGCAACGACCAGAAGAAGCCGGCGTTCGTGGCCGGCGCGCAGCAGGGCGACGCGGTCCCGACCACGTCGCCGGGCACGACGGGCGACCCGAGCCAGTCCGCCCTGCCGGCGCTGGCGGTCAGCCCGGCCGACGGGTCCGACAAGCGGCCGGTCAGCACCGAGATCAGCGCGCGGATCCCCGGTGGCGGCACGGTGTCGAAGGTCGTCCTCACCGCCGCCGACGGCGCCACCGTCGCCGGCCGGCTGCGCCGGGACGGCTCGTCGTGGGTGCCGTCGGCCCCGCTGAAGTACGGGACCCGGTACACCGCCACGGTCACCGGCACCGGCACGGACGGTCAGGCCCGGCAGGGCACCAGCAGCTTCACCACGATGGCCAAGCCGAAGTCGATGATCGGCTCCGGGCTCTACATGTTCAGCGGCAAGACGTACGGGGTGGCGATGCCGGTGGTCGCCGAGTTCTCGCCGGGCATCCCGAAGAAGGACCGCGCCGCGGTGCAGAAGCGGATGTTCGTGCAGACCGACCCGCCGCAGCCGGGCGCCTGGCACTGGCTCTACAACGGCACGCAGGCCTACTACCGGGCGCCGGAGTACTGGAAGCCGGGCACCACGATCACTGTCCGGCTGGCGCTGGCCGGGATCCCGCTGAGCAACGGCCGCTACGGCAACGTCGACCGGAGCGCCACCGCCAAGATCGGCCGCGCGTTCGAGATGAAGGTCGACAACGCGACCAAGCAGATGACGGTCTACGAGAACGGCGCGGTGGTCCGCACCCTCCCGGTGAGCCTCGGCAAGAAGAGCACCCCCTCCTCCAGCGGCACCATGGTGGTGATGGAGAAGAAGGAGTCCACGGTCTTCGACACCCGGGACGAGCCGGACCCCGACAACCAGTACGTCACCAAGATCGACTTTGCGCAGCGGATCACCTGGGGCGGCGAGTACATCCATGCGGCGCCCTGGTCCGAGGGGGTGCAGGGCAGGGCGAACGTCTCGCACGGCTGCGTCAACGTCTCGATGGCGAACGGCCGGTGGCTCTTCGGCAAGACGCTTGTCGGCGACCCGATCACGGTGCGGGGCACCGAGCGCCGGCTGGAGCCGGGCAACGGCTGGACGGCCTGGAGCATGAGCTGGTCGGAGTTCGTCGAGGGCAGCGCCCTGCCGGTGCCGAAGGGCGGCCAGGGATCGCCCTTCTGAGCAGGCGTAACGTGGGCGGACGCGTCATCGTCGGTGGCCGTTCGCCCGCGTACCGCCGGGTGGCGGAGGGATCACTCCGCTCGACAAAGCGCCGCACGATATCGGAATCGTTACATCACGGGCGGGGTGTTTCGGTTCACGTCCGGCAACGGGTAACCGTTCCGGTGCGTCTGTAGGGGACGATGGGACCCGGGACCACGACTGTGAGGGAAACATGCGAGCTAGCCAGGACGAGCTGATCCGGGGCGGCACCGCCCGGCGCGGCGGGCGACGCCGCGTGTTCGCGGCCGCGGTGCTCGCCGCCGCCATGGCCCTGACCGGCTGCACCAGTGGCGGCGGCGACGACAAGCCGTCGAGCTGGCAGGGGGGTGGGGAGAAGGGCCCGAAGGCGGCGGCCACCATCACCGAGCCCGCGGCCGACGCCAAGGACGTGCCGGCCTCCACGGCCGTCACCTTCACGACGAAGGACGCGCAGGAGACCACCGTCGAGCTGAAGGACTCCGCCGGCAAGGCCGTCGAGGGCCAGCTCGCGAAGGACGGGAAGAGCTGGCTGCCGGACGGCGCGCTGGACTACGGCGAGACCTACACCGCGACGGTGACCGCGACGGGCGACGACGGCAAGGCGGCCACCGCGACCAGCACCTTCTCCACCATGGCCAAGCCGGGCAAGCAGATCCGGGTCACCAGCTTCCTGGGCGACAACCAGGTCGTCGGGGTGGCCATGCCGCTGATCGTCAAGTTCGGCCGGGCCATCCCGGAGGACTACCGCGACGACCTGCAGCGCCGGATGACGGTCACCGCCAAGCCCGCCCAGGAGGGCATCTGGCACTGGGTGAGCCCGACCGAGGTGCGCTACCGGCCGAAGGAGTTCTGGAAGGCCAACAGCACGGTGACCTACAAGGTCCAGGCGGGTGGGCTGCCGCTCGGCGACGGCTGGTACGGGCGTTCCGACCTGACCGTCGACATCAAGATCGGCCCGTCGTTCGTGATGACCGTCGACAACCGCACCAAGAAGATGACGGTCACCAGGGACGGCAAGGTGATCAAGACGATCCTCGTGAGCCTCGGCAAGAAGACCACCCCGTCGTCCAGCGGCACCATGGTGGTGATCGAGAAGCTCCGCCACACGGTCTTCGACACCATGGAGGAGCTGGGCCCGGAGGAGGGCTACCGCACCGAGATCGACTACGCCCAGCGGCTCACCTGGGGCGGCGAGTTCATCCACGCCGCGCCCTGGTCCGAGGGCGTGCAGGGCAGGACGAACGTCTCGCACGGCTGCGTGAACGTCTCGATGAAGGACGGCAACTGGCTCTTCGCCAACACCCGGATCGGCGACCCGATCACGGTGAAGGGCACCGAGCGCAGGCTCCAGAACGGCAACGGCTGGACCGACTGGAACATGAGCTGGGACGAGTACGTGAAGGGCAGCGCCGTGCCGTACGAGCCGCCGGCCGAGCCGGGCGACGACACCAGCCCGAGCGCGGACGAGCCGAGCGTCGAACCGACCCCCTGATCGACGGCACCGAGCGGCCTCCTCCACCCGGAGGGGGCCGCTCGCCGTTGCGGGGACCGGAAAACGATCGAAGCCCCCTCCCGGAGGAGGGGGCTTCGATCATCTGGGGTGACTGATGGGAATTGAACCCACGACAACCGGGACCACAACCCGGTGCTCTGCCAACTGAGCTACAGCCACCATGCTCTCCGCGCCGGTCGACCCGGGCGGTGCGCGGACTAATAATAGCCACACCCCTGCCGGCCCCGTCCACCGGGTTCGGGCCGGCCCGCCCGGCGGGGCTCAGAGCTGGGCGGCGATCGCCTTGGCGCTCTCCACGTCCGGGCCGGGCAGCGGCACGAAGACGGTCCGCCGGTAGTACTCCAGCTCGCGGATGCTCTCCCGGATGTCGGCCAGCGCCCGGTGGGCCAGCCCCTTCTGCGGCTGGCCGAAGTACACCCGCGGGTACCAGCGCCGGCAGAGTTCCTTGATCGAGGAGACGTCGATCATCCGGTAGTGCAGGTGGGCGTCGAGCCGGGGCATGTCGCGGGCGATGAAGCCCCGGTCGGTGGCGATGGAGTTGCCGCAGAGCGGGGCGGTCCGCGGGTCCTTCACGTGGCTGGCGACGTAGTCGAGCACCATGTCCTCGGCCTCGGCCAGGGTGACCGTGGAGCGGCGTACCTCCTCGGTGAGGCCGGACTTGGCGTGCATGGTGCGCACGATCTCCGGCATCGCCTCCAGCGCCGCCTCGTCGGCGTGGATGACCACGTCGACACCCTCTCCCAGCACGTTCAGGTCGGGGTCGGTGACGAGCGCGGCGACCTCGATCAGCGCGTCCCGCCCGAGGTCCAACCCGGTCATCTCACAGTCGATCCAGACGAGAAGATCAGCCACCGGGACAGACTACGCGCCGCCGACCCGCCCGCGCCTGAAGCACCCTCGCCCAGGTGGACCGCTAGGGTTTCCCCGTGCCAGCCGAACCCGTCGCACCACCCGCCGTCACCGATGACGATCCGGGCGGCCGTACGGCTCGTCGGCTGGTCACGGTGGTGGCGCTCGCGGCGGTGCTGCCGGCGCTCTACCTGCCGGGCCTGGTGCACAACTTCTTCGACCTCAAGATCTACATGCGGGCGATGGACTGGTGGGCGGCCGGCAACCCGCTCTACGACTACGTCCAGCCGGACCGGGTGCAGGGCGCGCTCTACTTCACCTATCCCCCGTTCGCGGCGCTGCTGCTGCGGCCGTTCGCGCTGCTGCCGCTCGGCGCCACCATCGCGATCTTCACGGTGCTGACCGTGGTCGGCGTGGTGGTGACCACCCGCTGGCTGGTGCTGCCCGTCATCCGGCGGCACGACCTGCCGAGGCTGTTCACGGTCACGGTCGCCGTGCTGCTGGTCCTGGCCGTCGAGAGCACCCGGGAGACGCTCACCTTCGGGCAGATCAACATGCTGCTGGTGGTGCTGATCCTGGGCGACCTGCTGTTCGGCGTACCGCAGGGGCGGCGCTGGGCCGGCGTGGGCGTCGGGCTGGCGACGGCGCTCAAGCTCTTCCCCGGCATCTTCGTGCTCTACCTGCTGGCCACCCGGCGCTGGCGGGCGGCGGCGGTGGCCTCGGTGACCGCGGCGTTGGCCACGCTGCTCGCGGCCGCGGTCGCGCCCGGCGACTCGTGGCGGTTCTGGACCCACGAGTTGTGGGCGACCGACCGGGTGGGCCGGACCGACTACACCGGCAACCAGTCCCTGTTCGGCCTGCTCAGCCGCATCACCGCGCCGGACAAGCCCAGCCAGCTCCCGTGGCTGCTGCTGGCGCTGCTGGTCGCCGGGTACGGGCTGTGGCGGGCCGCCCGTGCCGCGCGGGCCGGGGACGCGCTGGCCGGCCTCACCCTGACCGGCCTGGTTGGCGGGCTGGTCAGCCCGATCACCTGGACCCACCACCTGTACTGGTTCATCCCGGCGGCGGTGGTGCTGGTCGACGCGGCGCTGGACGCCGACCGGGGCACGGTGGCGGGCGCCCGCCGGCGGCGCCGGCTGCTCGTCCTCGCCGTCGGCACCGGCTTCGTGATCGTCTACGGGGTGGTCACCTTCCAGGACTGGGGCGTCGCCCCGGCGCGCACCGACAACCCCGGCGAGTTCGTCACCCGCAACGCGTACGTGCTGCTCAGCCTGCTGCTGCTGGTCGTGCTGCCCACCCGCCGGCCGGCGCCGGAGCGGGCCGACGCCGCGGCCGGAAACTTGCACTAACTGGACAGAACTCGCGACAAGCGGCGTTCGGCGCTAATCTGGTCCCAACTACCTCAGGTTTCTCCCAGGTAGCACCGAATTCCCCCGGTGACGGTGGCCCTCCGCGTCGGCAGCGCGGAGGGCCACCCGCCGTGTGGGGCGGGTGTCACTCGTCGACCGGCGTGGCCGGCCGGACCGGCCGGGGCGTCTCCGCGGCGGTCACCGGGGGCCACGACCAGTCCGTGTCGGCCGGCAGGTCGGCCAGGCTCACCGACCGCCGGGTCGGCACCGGGCCGATCGCCGCGCGGGACCGCTCGGCGGGCGCCGAGCCGACGGAGACCAGTTGCCGGTCGGGCAGGGTGGACGGCTCCGACCGCTGGCCCAGCCCGCTGAGCGAGCTGACCCCCAGCCGCCCGGCCAGCACGGGAACCTGGTCCGGCTCGACGACGAAGACCACCTCGCGCGGGCGGGCCGGACGCAGCAGCAGCACCACGGCGAGGACCACCAGCAGCGTCCCGCCGGCCAGCAGCGCCCAGGCCACCCCCGGGAACCAGCCGGCGCGCAGCTCGGCGCGCAGGTCCAGGGCCAGGTCGGCCCGCCCGTCCGGCCGCATCACCACCAGGCTGAGCGACCGGTCGGCCAACTCGGCCGGGCTCCACTCCAGGGCGCCGATCCCCTCGCGTACCCAGAAGTCCGCGCCGAGCGGGACGGCGGCGGCGGTGCCGGCGGTGGCCGGGTCGAGGCGGACCGGCAGCGACCCGCGGGACAGGGCGACCCGGCGCACGGTGGCGTGCGGGACGTCGGCCAGCCACCGCCGCACCTGGTCGGTCGGGGCGAGGCCGAGGAAGGCCGGGCCGTCGGCGGTCCGCGCGGTGAGCCGCAGCCGGGCCTGACCGGCCCGGGCGACCGGCGCCTCGGCGCGGAGCAGCGCGTCCACGTCGGACACCACGACCGCGCGGGCGGGGGTGCGGACCGTCTCGAAGCGGGCGGCGAAGCCGCCGTCCGGGTCGGCGTGCCGAGCGGCGAGCCAGAGCCCGGTGCCCGCCAGCAGAGCCGGAATTCCCACGGTCAACAGCAGCATGCCGGCGATCGTGCGCACGAAACGCATTCGCGTCGTCCCCCTCGGTAGCGAAGTACCCGCCGACCTTACCGACGGCGACCGCACAATCGCCGGATATCCACGGCAAGCACCTGAAGGACCGCGGAAGGGCCGCCGGCCCGCCGGAAGATCCGGGCGACCATTCCGGCTCGGCGTGTCTGGCGCCACGCCGCGACGCGGAACGGTCGACGGACCGGCGGGCGGGCGCAGGTCAGGACTTCGCGGCGGTCTCCCGGCGGGTACGCAGGAAGGCCAGCCCGCCGAGGACCAGGCCGGCCAGGCCGGCGACCAGACCGGCCACACCGAACGCGGTGGCCGCGCCGGTGTCGGCGTCGTCATCGTCGTCGTCCGCGGCGGCCGCCGGGGCGCTCGCGGCCGGCGACGCGGACGCCGAGGCGGCGGTGAGGGTGAGCACCGGGGCCGGGTTCTCCGGCTCCTCCCCGCCCGGGGTGGGCTCCTCGATCCAGCGGGAGACGTTGCCGTCCGAGTAGGTCTGGAGCACCTTGAACACCATCCGGTCCGCCTGCGGCAGCGGGCCCATCGACACCGGGAACTCCTGGAACTCGCCCGGCTTGACCCCGCCGTTCGGCGCCGCCGTCCAGGTGAGCTTGGAGACGGCCTCGGTGAGCTGGCTGCCGTGCACCTCGATCGGCGGGTCGACCTTGCGCTTCTCCACCGCCACCGTCCAGCCGGGCACCGGCATGGTGGAGACCGAGCCGACCGGGGCGTTCTCCGGCAGGTTCACCTCGACCTTGGTGGTCGACGCCGTGTCGCTCTCGTTCGGCACCCGGAAGGCGAAGCGGCCGTAGCCGCCCTGCGTGGCCTCCTTCGGGTTGACGGTGACGTGCGCCGAAGCCGGCCCGGCCAGGCCGAGCACGGCCGTGGCCACGGCGGCGAGGGTGAGCGCGGCGGCGGTTGCGGGACGCCGGAGACGGATCATGTGGGCGAGCCTTCCGTTACTTGACGGGCACGGTGGCGGTCACCGTGGCCTGGTCGATCTCGGACGTACGGACGGTGAAGCGCAGCTGCCACTGCCCCGCCGCCGGGAGGCTGATCTCACCGGTGGCGTGGTTGTCGGTCAGCGGCAGCAGCGGGATCGTGATCGGCTCGATGCCGGCCGAGGGCAGCGCGGCGGTGGCCTTCCACTCCTGCACCGGCTGGGGCCGGTTGTCCTTCGTGTACGCGTAGAGGTGCAGCGAGTTGTTGCCGGTCTCGGCCGGATCCAGCTCGACCTGGAGCGAGTAGATCGGGCTGCTCAGCGTGGTGGAGAAGTAGCCGGCCGGGGTGCCGGCCACGTCGGCCGAGGCGGTCCGGGCCGGGGTGGTCTGCACGAGCGTCGCCGAGACGCCCAGCACCACCGCGGTGATCGCCAGCTCGGCCAGCACCGCCCGCCGCATCGACCCCGGGCACCCCGCGGCGGTGCGCCGCCGGACCAGCGCCCGGGAGTACGCCGCCACCCCGATCACCAGCGCGAACAGCACGATCTTGGCGAGCAGCAGCCGCCCGTACGTGGTGTCGACAAGCGCCTTCGGGGTCGCCACCTCGATCAGCCCCTGCACGGTGCCGGCGAGCAGCAGCGCGGCCACGGCCAGCGCCGCCCAGCGGGACCAGATCGGCAGGATCGCGTCCAGCTCCCGCTCGTCGGCCCGGCGCAGCAGGAAGACCGCGAGCATCACGAGGCCGCCCAGCCAGACGGCCATGCTGCCCAGGTGCACGGCGTCCACCACCACCGACACGGCGGGCGCGGGCGACGCGGCCGGGTGCCCGGCGAGGGGCCAGGTGAACAGCGCCGCCCCGCCCAGGATGGCCAGGATGAGCCCGTCGGTGCGGCCGACCGGGCCGGCGAAGAGCGGGCGGAGCAGGAACGCCGCCGCGGCGAGCAGGCCGAGCCGGACCAGGTGGGCGGTGCCGTACGTGCTGCCCAGCACGTCGCCGAAGCCGGAGCCGGAGACGTCGAACAGGCCGCCGCCGTTGGTGTAGGGCACCTGGAGCCACAGCTCGGCGAGGGTGGCCACGGCCAGCAGGCCCAGCCCCGACCAGGCCAGCCGGGCGGGGCCGCGCCGGGACAGCCGGCGCGGCCAGAGCGCGGCCAGCACCAGGGCCGGGCCGACGAGCAGCAGCAGCCCGGCGTAGCCCAGGTACTTGGCCACCTTGACGGCGTTGCCCACCACCGGGTTCGCCCGGGTGTCCGTGCCGGTGTCGGTCGGTGGCGTGGACGGCGCGCCGACCGAGTAGGTGAACGCCCCGGAGACCGGGTGGCTGTCGGCCGAGATCACCCGGTAGCTGACCAGGTAGGTGCCGCGCGCGCCGGACGGGTCCACCGGGATGGTGACCACCGAGCCCTTGAAGGTGGGCTCACCCCGGTCGGCCCGGGAGCCGTCGGGCGCGATCACCCGGATCTTGTCGGGGACCTTCCGGACCCCCTCGCTGAAGGTGATCACCACCTCGGCGGGCGCGCTGGGCACCACGGCCGAGGCGGCGGGGCTGCTGCTCACCAGCACCGCATGGGCGCTGGCCGGGGTGGCCGGGGCCAGCAGGAGGGCGACGAGGGTGACCAGCAGTCCGGCGGCGGCCCCCAGCCGGGCGACCCGGCGACGGTCGGCGCCGGCCACGGGGCGGCGGCGTACGGCAGCAGTCATGACCGTCATGCTTCCCGAACCGTGCGGCGCCCGGCGACCCGACCTCATCCGCGTCCCGGCGCCATGGACGGCCGCCCGGCGCGGACCGGCCGGGCGGGATGGCCCACCGGCGGGGCCTGCGGGGCCGCCCCGGCCGGCCGGACGGAGCGCGCCGCACGCACGTCGTCGCAGTTCACGAGAAGGTAGTCGGCGGGCCGGCGGGAAAAGTTCCCGGCGTGGGCCGGACCACGGAATGGGCCGAAGGACCCTGTCGGGCACCCGTACGCCGCGTAACCTCGTCTGTCGTGATCCCCGCCCCGCGCGACACCTCCGCCGGCCGCCCCGCGGCGGCCCACGAGGCTGCGCGGGACGCCGCGACCGACTGCGCGCTGGCCGCCCGCGACGGCGACCCGGCCGCCCAGGCCGCCTTCGTCCGGGCCACCCAGGCCGAGGTGTGGCGCTTCGCCGCCGCCCTGGTCGACCCGGACAGCGCGGACGACCTCACCCAGGAGACGTACCTGCGGGCGTTCCGGGCGCTGCCCGGCTTCGAAGGGCGGTCCACCGCGCGGACCTGGCTGCTCGGCATCGCCCGGCGGGCCTGCGCCGACCACCTGCGCACCGTGGTCCGCCGCCGGCGGCTGGACCAGCGGCTCGCCGCGCACGCGGCCGCCGACCGGCCGTACCCGGACCCCGCCGGGCAGCTCGGCGCCACCGACCTGGTCCGCCGGCTCCCCGCCGAACGGCGCTCCGCGTTCGTGCTCACCCAGCTGCTCGGCCTGTCGTACGCCGAGGCCGCCGCGGTGGAGGGGGTGCCGGTGGGCACCATCCGCTCCCGGGTGGCCCGGGCCCGCGACGAGCTGGTCGCTGCCGTCGGCGACGCGCTGGCGGGTTGATCGTGGAACTTTCGTCGGAGACGGGCCGTCCAACGACCGTGACCGCATCCCGTACCCGGGCCGCCCGCCGGCCCGCCGTCCGGCCCTGGCTCGGCATCGCGGCCCGCCTCGGCCTGGCCGCCGTCTGGTTGCTCGCCGGTGGCGCGAAGGTCGACGACCTGGCCGCCTCCGGGCGGGCCGTCAACGCCTACCAGGTGATGCCGTACGACCTGGCCACCGTGATCGGCGCCGCGCTGCCCTTCGTCGAGCTGGCGCTCGGCGTGCTCCTGCTGGTCGGGCTGGCCACGCGGGTGGTCGCGGGCGTCTCCGCGGCGCTGCTGCTGGTCTTCGTCACCGGCATCGCCTCGGCCTGGTCCCGCGGCCTGGCCATCGACTGCGGGTGCTTCGGCAGCGGCGGGCAGCTCGCCGCCGGCCAGGCCCCGAGCTACCTCCCGGAGATCCTCCGGGACCTGGGATTCCTGGTACTGGCCGGATTCCTGCTGATCTGGCCCCGCACCCCGTTCTCGGTGGACGGCTGGCTGGCGGGCGAAGCACCCGTGGAGGACGTCGATGAGTAGTCGCAAGGGGCGGAAGAACGCGGCCCAGGTGGTCCGCGCCCAGATCGCCCGGGAGAAGCGGCGCACCCGTACGATCTGGACCTCCGTCGCCGCAGTGGCGGTGCTCGTGATCGCCGGGTTGATCGGCTGGGCGGTCTACTCCAGCCAGAAGTCGGAGACCTTCACCACCCCGCCCGGCGCCAACCCGCCCGGCACCGCCATCGTCCTCGGCCAGGGCCCGGTCACCGTCGACCTCTACGAGGACTACCTCTGCCCGGTCTGCAAGCAGTTCCAGCAGACCAGCGGCGAGACGCTCAACCAGCTGATCAGCGAGGGCAAGATCCGGGTGAACTTCCACCCGGTGGCCTTCCTCAACCGCTTCTCCACCACCGAGTACTCCACCCGCTCCTCGGCCGCCGCGGGCTGCGCCGCGCAGGGCGGCAAGTTCAAGGAGTTCACCGACCAGCTCTTCGCCCGGCAACCGGCCGAGGGCAGCGCCGGGCTCAGCGACGACGAGCTGATCGACATCGGCGCCGGCGTCGGGCTGAACCGGGACGACTTCGGCTCCTGCGTCAACGACGGCAAGTACAAGGGGTGGACCGAGCACGTCACCGACGACGCCAGCAAGTCCGGCGTGACCGGCACACCGACCATCCGAGTGAACGGCAAGGACGTCGCGGACCGCTCTCCGGAGGGGATCAGGGCGGCCGTGGAGGCGGCCGGCAAGTGATCCCCGCACCGCTGCGGCGGGCCGGCCTGGTGGTCACCGCCGCGCTCGCCGCGCTCCTCGCCCTCGCCACTCCGGCCTCCGCGCACGGCGGGGACGCCCCGGCCGGCACCGACTACCGGGCCGAGGTCACCGGGATCGGCCCCGCCCGGCCCGGGCTCACCGCCCGGATGGTCGAGGCCGGCGCCCGGCTGGAGCTGACCAACCGCACCGGGGCCGACATCGAGGTACTCGGCTACTCCGGCGAGCCGTACCTGCGGATCGGCTCCGGCGGGGTGTACGAGAACAGCCGCTCCCCCGCCACCTACCTGAACCGCACCCTCGCCGGGGACACCCCGCTGCCGCCGGAGGCCGACCCCGCGGCCGCGCCGGCCTGGCGGCGGATCTCCGACGGCCCGACCGCCCGCTGGCACGACCAGCGGACCCTCTGGCTGGAGTCGGAACCGCCCGCCCAGGTGGCCGCCGACCCGGGCCGTGAGCAGCGGGTCCGCGACTGGGTGGTGCCGCTTCGCGCCGGCACCGCGACGGTCGAGGTGCGCGGCACCCTGGACTGGGTGCCGCCGCCGGACGCGTACCCCTGGTGGGTGGCGGCCACCCTCGGCTTCCTGGTCATCGGCGCGGCCGGGCTGGTCCCGGCCGGCACCGCCACCGGTGTCCGCGCGCTGCGCGGGGTCGGCGCGCTGCTCGCCCTGGGCGGGGCGGCGGCCGTGGCGTTCACCGTCGGCAAGGCCGTGGACACCGGCGCGGCCGGGGCCGGCGGGGTGCTGCTCGAACTGCTCACCGGTCAGCTGTGGACGTTGCTCACCGGGCTCGGTGCGCTCGCCGCCGGCGGGTACGCCCTGGCCCGCCGCCCCGCCGCCGACTTCGCGCTGGCACTGGCGGGCGCCTGCCTGACCCTGTTCGTCGGGATCGCGAACGTGGCCGTCCTGTCCCGTTCGGTGCCCCCGGTGGCCGGCCCACCCGGCCTCACCCGCGTGCTGGTCACCGTGGCCCTGGCCGCGGGCGCCGGCGCGGTGGCCGCCGGCCTGCTCCGCCTGCGCACCGCCTCGCGAGCGGCCCTGCACACCAGGGCGGCCCCGGTCCGCTGACCCCTCTCGCGATCGTGCGGTTGCGGCCCCGTGCGGGCCGGAAGTGCACGTTCGCGGGGTCAGGAGCGGCGGGGAGCGAAGCCGTACGGCAGCTCCAGGCGGTGCTGCGCCAGCAGCGCCTCGTCGGAGAGCAGCTCCAGCGTGGGAGCGTCGGCGACGATGCGGCCCGCGTCCAGGATCACCGCGCGGTCGCAGAGCTCCGCCGCGTACGGCAGGTCGTGCGTGACCATGAGCAGGGTCACCGGGAGGCCGCGCAGGATCTCCGCCAGCTCCCGGCGAGCGGCCGGATCGAGGTTGGACGACGGCTCGTCCAGCACCAGGATCTCCGGGCGCATGGCGAGCACGGTGGCCACCGCCACCCGGCGGCGCTGCCCGAAGGAGAGGTGGTGCGGCGCCCGGTCCCGGTGCTCGCCCATCCCCACGGCGGCGAGCGCCTCGTCCACCCGGGCAGCCAGCTCCGCCCCGCGCAGCCCCAGGTTGGCCGGCCCGAACGCCACGTCCTCGGCGACGGTGGGCAGGAAGAGCTGGTCGTCCGGGTCCTGGAAGACGATGCCCACCCGGCGGCGGATCTCGGCCAGGGTGTCCCGGTCCCGGCTCACCGCCAGGCCGCCGACGCTGACCGTCCCCTCGGTCGGGGTGAGGATGCCGTTGAGGTGCAGCACCAGGGTGGTCTTGCCGGCGCCGTTCGGCCCGAGCAGCGCCACCCGGTCGCCGCGCGGCACGGTCAGGTCCACCCCGTGCAGGGCGACGTGACCGTCCGGGTACGCGTACCGGACGCCACGGACGTCCAGGGAGGGCGGCTGCTGCACGTACCCGATCATGTCAGGACGAGCGCGACGGCGGCGATGGAGGCCGCGATCACCGGCACCGTCGCGGCGGCCGCCCACTGGCCGGCGGTGGCCGCGCCCGCGCCCTGCCACACCGCCGGCATCCGGCCGGTGTAGCCGCGGGAGACCATGGCCAGGTAGACCCGCTCGCCCCGCTCGAAGGCACGCAGGAAAAGCGCGCCCACGCCGGCGGCGAAACCGCGCAGCTGCCAGAGGAAGCGCGGGTCGTCGCCCCGGGACACCCGGGCCACCCGCATCCGCCGGGCCTCCCCCACCAGCACGTCGAGGTAGCGCAGCATGAAGGTGGCGATCTGGGTGAGGATCTGCGGGCAGCGCAGCCGGTCCAGGCCGACGATGAGGTCCCGCGTCGTCGTGGTCGCCGCCAGCAGGAGCGACGCGAGTACGCCGAGCGTGCCCTTGGCCAGGATGTTCCACGCGCCGTGCAGCCCGTCGACGGAGAGGCTCAGCCCGGCCACCTCGACCCGCTCCCCGGTGCCGAAGAACGGCAGCGCGAACGCGAACAGCACGAACGGCAGCTCGATCAGCGCCCGGCCGAGCAGCCAGCGCGGCCCCACCCGGGCCAGCGCCGCCACGGCGCCGACCAGCAGGGCGTAGCCGCCGAAGGCCCAGTACGCCTCCCGGGGCGTGGCGACCACCGCGACGGTGAACAGCACCATCGCGACGATCTTCACCTCCGGCGGGAGGCGGTGCACCCGGGAGGACGACTCGCGGTAGAGCACGTGGGCGTGACCGGCACCCATCGGGGGCTCAGCGGGTGCCGGCGGCGCGCGCCGGACGCTCGTCGCCGGCGCGCCCGCTGCCGGGGCCGGCCTGGTCGCTCGCCGGCCCGGCCGTCGCTCCGGTCCCCGGGACGGTGGCCGAGCCGGTCGCCGGGCCGCGGCGGCGGGCCAGCCAGAACAGGCCGCCGCCGAGGGCGAAGGTGAGCAGCACGCCCAGCACGCCGGACAGGCCGGTGGAGAGGAAGCCGTTGCTCACCCCCCGCACGCCGTAGTCGGCGAGCGGGCTGTCGGCCAGCTCGTGGTCCTTCGCCTGCTGGGCCGGGCAGCTGCCGCCGGTGATCTCGCCGTCGGCGTTCACCGTGCAGCCCTTGAGCAGCGACGAGTCGAGCCCGTCCGGGTGCGCCGAGGCGTAGTTGCTCACCACGCCGGCCAGCAGCAGGGCGACCAGCAGGCCGCCGAGGACGAACGGCCAGGGACGCTTGCTCATCGGGCACCTCCGGCGACCGGGACGGCGGGAGCCGGCACGGCCGGCTTCAGGGCGCGCAGGGCGTACACCAGATCGGGGCGGACCTTGGCGACGGTGACCACGGTGGTCGCGGTGATCAGGCCCTCGCCGATGCCGATCAGCAGGTGGACGCCGGCCATCGTGCCGGCCAGCCCGGTGAGGTTGCCGCCCAGGTCGGTGGTGCCGCCGAGCCAGTACTGGAGCACGAAGCCCTGGGACGCCACCACGACGCTGACCAGCGCGGAGACGAAGGCGGTGACGGCGAGCCCGGTCGGGGTGCGCGGGAGGACCCGCAGCAGCAGCGCGATCAGCACGTACGCGGCGGCGGTGCCGAGCAGCGCCATGTTGGTGATGTTGAGGCCGAGCATGGCCACCCCGCCGTCGCCGAAGACCAGCGCCTGCACGACCAGCACCACGGCGACGCAGAGCGCGCCGACCCACGGGCCGACCAGCATCGCGGCGAGGGCGCCACCGAGCAGGTGGCCGCTGACCCCGGCCGTGAAGATCGGGAAGTTGAGCATCTGCACGGCGAAGATGAACGCGGCCACCAGGCCGGCCATCGGGGCCAGCCGGTCGTCGAGGTCACGGCGCCCACGCAGCACGCAGAAGGTGAGCACGGCCAGCGCGAGGGCCGCGAACACCGCGGCGACGGGACCGTCGATGATCCCGTTGGAGATGTGCATCGCCAGGGTTTCCACCCGCTGAGCTTATTTGCGCACGGTCGTTGTTGCCAATCCATTGCAACAAGCCATGGTGATCATCACGCGAGCGGCGCGTCGCCACCCGCGCCGGACCCGACGGCGGCGGTATCGTCAGCGCCATGACCGACCGCCTGAACCCCGGCGACCCCGCCCCCGAGTTCACCCTCCCCACCGACACCGGCGGGACCCTGTCCCTGGCCGACCTGCGCGGACGCAAGGTCATCCTGTACGCGTACCCGGCCGCCATGACGCCCGGCTGCACCAAGCAGGCCTGCGACTTCCGCGACTCGCTCGCCTCGCTCCAGGCCGCCGGCTACGAGGTGGTCGGCATCTCCCCCGACAAGCCGGAGAAGCTGGCCAAGTTCCGCGACCGGGACGCCATCACCTTCCCGCTGGTCGCCGACACCGACAAGGCCGTGCTGACCGCGTACGGCGCGTTCGGCGAGAAGCAGATGTACGGCCGGACCGTCACCGGGGTGATCCGCTCGACCTTCGTCATCGACGAGGACGGGAAGATCGAGCGGGCGCTCTACAACGTCAAGGCCACCGGACACGTCGCCAAGCTGCGCCGGGACCTCGGCCTCGACTGAGCTGTCACAGGCCGCCACTACCCTGCGTGCATGCCTCGCTACAAACACTCTCCGGAGACGCTGTCGGCAGCAGCGGCAAAGGCACGGAGCATCGCGGAGGTGCTTCGGCTGCTGGGCATACCGATGAGCGGCGGCTCGCACGCCCACATCAGCCGGCAGCTGAAGCGCTTCGGCATCGACACCTCACACTTCACCGGGCAGGGGCACAACCGCGGAGTGCGGGGTCGTCGGCAGGCACCGTCGGAGACTCTGGTCCGGCTGCCACCGGACGCGAACAGAACACCCGGCTTCCGGCTCCGGCGCGCCCTTGCTGCCATCGGCGTGCCCGAACGATGTGAGATCTGCGGCCTTGGCCCGAGGTGGCAGGACGCGCCACTCCTCCACGTCGACCACTTGACTTCCTCCCCGTGCCTGAAGGTCGGGGGATTCCCGTGGCTGAGGCGCGTTCACGCCGCGAGCCGTTCGGGTGGTTGGCGCTTCACAGACAGCCCTGCGGCTAGGTCTCCACGCCCTGTTACCGCCAGCCCGGCGGCGAGGATGTTCTTGGCCGCGTTCACGTCGGCGTGGTCCTGATGGCCGCAGGCGACGCACCGGAAGACCGCTTGGCTCTCGCGGGACTCCGAGGCGACATGCTTGCAGGCGTTGCAGGTCTGCGACGTATACGCCGGATTGACCTTCTCGATCTTTGCCCCGTGGTAGCGGGCGGCGTGTTCCAGCTTGAGCAGGAATACGCCCCACCCTTTGGCGAGGATGGCCCGGTTCAGGCCGGCCTTCTGGCGGACGTTACGGCCGGGCTGCTCAACGGTGCCCTTCGCGCTGGCCGTCATGTTCTTGATCCGCAGGTCCTCGACAGCGACCATGCCGTGCTCGCGGACCAGGCGCACGGCGGTCTGCACGGCGAAGTCAGCTCTGCGGGCCCGGATACGGGCGTTGAGCCGGCCGAGTTGCGCGCGGGTAGCGTCGCGACGTTTCGATCCGCGGTTGCGGCCATAGACCCGCAGCGACCGCGATAGGCGCTGCTGCAACCGCTTGAGCCGGGCCGCCTCGCCTGCAGTGACGAACTCCCGCTCGTCCAGCCCCCCGTCAGAGGTGGCCACAGCCACGGCCACACCCCGGTCCACACCGACCGGCGGCTTACCGTTCGGGGCAACCTCGGTCCCGCCGTCCTCGACGCAGAACGAGATGTACCAGCGTCCGCCGTCACGCAAGACGGTGGCGTTGCGGATGGCGCCACCCAACGGCCTGGTCCACCGAAACCTGACCGGCCCGAACTTCGGCAGCCGCACCTCAGCCCACCTGCGGTTCAGTCGCTGCACCGCGATGTGCTTGGGGTCGGGAAACCGGAACGACGGGGCCGTGCGGGCCCTGGACCGCCAGCGCACCTTCCACGTGCCATGCGTCTTGCACGCCCGGTCCAGGTCCCGCAGGGTTTGCTGCAACGTGTGCGACGGCGCGTCGGCCAACCACGCGCAGTCCGGGTCCTTCTTCGCCTCGGCCATCTGCCCGGCCTGCTCGTTGTAGCCGATGAACGCGCCACGGCGGCGGTACTCACGGCGCTGCTCCAACGCCGTGTTCCACACCGCCCGACACACCGCACCGACCTGTTCGGCGTAGGCGGCCTGCTCGTCGGTGAAGGCGAGGAGATAGCGGCGGCCGGTCAGCATTCAGCGGCCCTTCTGCTGCTCGACATACTCCTCCACCGCTGCCAGCGGGGCGTCACCGGTGGTCGCCACGAAGTACGAGTTCGTCCACAAGGTCGGCAGCCGGGAACGCAGCGACGGGAACTCCTCACGCAGCACCCGAGACGTCCGCGCCTTGATCGCCTTGACGAGCTTGTGGACACCGAACTGCGGGTCCACCTCGACCAGCAGGTGAACACGGTCAGGCATGACCTCCAGCGCCACCAGCCACGCCCCTTTCTCCTCCACCACCTCACGGATGAGCTGCTTCAACCGCTCCTCGATCCGGCCGCCGAGCACCCGGCGTCGGTACTTCGAGCACCACACGACGTGGAAAGCGCACTGGAACACGACGTTGCTGTTCGACCGCAGGGCAACGGACACCCCCGCAATATACAGCCTCGTGCTATCTACTGTCCGTCCGAAATTGATACGCACGGCCCACAGCTAAAGCCGGGGGCCCGCGCACTACGCACTTCGATCAACGGCGACCGGCTCGACAACCGGCCATCCAATCTGCGGCTGCTGTGTCCCAACTGTCACAGCCAGACGGCAACCTATGCCGGCCGCGTCCGGACGCAGGCCGACGCGCCAGCCTTGCCGGACGTCTCGGCTCAGGAGAGTTCAGGCGACCCATCGCCGGACGCTGAGGCATTGATCAGGAAGGTCAGCGCGGGTCACGTGACGACCGTGGAGGCCGCCCACCTCCTCGGCTGCACGAGAGACCACGTGAGCAGGATGCGGCGGCGCCTCGACGCGACTGGGACCATCGCACCGCCACCGCGGGTCCGTGACCGGCCGGTCCGGCACCGGTTCCGGGATTCGGTCATCCGTTTCGCGCTGGCGCACCCTCAGGCCGGCTCCCGGAAGATCGCCTCGGCGTTGACCGACGCCTCAGACGCCGGCGCGGCGATCAGTCATCGCACCGTCCAGGAAATCCTCCGGGAGGCCGGGCTCACCACGCCGGAGGCCCGACGCTCTAGACTCAGCAGGTCTGCGGGAGTGGCGTAACAGGCAGCCGCGATAGGTTTAGGTCCTATTGTCCGAAAGGACGTGGGGGTTCGACTCCCCTCTCCCGCACCAGCCCGATGTCATGAAGGTCACGAACGCGGGTTCACGTCGCGTCGCCTCGCGCAGGATGGCGGGCGTGAACCTGCGTTTCGTCCTGGACCCCGACCTCACCCCCGAGCTGCGCGAGCAGATCATCGCCCTCTGGGTGGACGTGACCAACGCCGGCGGCGCGGTCGGCTTCGTCGCCCCGGTGACCGAGGCCGAGGTGCGGCCCGTGGCCGCGGCCACCTTCGCGGCGATCACCGACGGGCCGGACCGGCTGCTGGCCGGCTACGAGGGGGACCGCCTGGTCGGCGTCCTGATCATCGGGGACAACCGGTTCCACCTGAAGACGCACTGGCGGGTGCTGAAGCGGGTCATGGTGCACCCCGACACACAGGGGCGCGGCCACGGCGCGGCGCTCATGCGCGAGGCGGAGCGGATCGGCCGGGAACTGGGCCTGGCGGCGCTGCACGTGACGGTCCGGGACGGGCTGGGCCTGGGTGGCTTCTACGAGCGCCTCGGCTACCGCGAGGTCGGCCGGCTGCCGGGCGCTCTCCGGCTCGCACCCGGCGACGACCGGGACGAGGTCTTCATGTGGCTCGACCTGGACCCCGCCGCGGCCTGACTCCGCCTCCCGCTGCGGTCAGCCGCAGCCGGCGGGGACCGGGGCGAGGCTGGCCGGCGGCGCGGCGGCCGCGTCCACCACGGCGGGGGTGCCGGGCGGTGCGGTGGTCGCCGGGCTGGCGGAGGCGCTGGGCCGCGAGCTGGGCCGGGCCGACGGCGAGCGGCTGGGCGTGGCCGACCGGGCCGGGGCGGCGGCGCCGTACATCCGGACTGTGCTGCGCTGGACCTGGCCGGGGAGCATGCGGATGCCGGTGGCGGTGGCGCGGTGGCCGTACACGTCGGTGACCCGGATGGTGTACGGCCCGGGGCCGGCGCCGGAGGGGATGAGCCAGTAGTTGTAGTCCTCGCGGGCGGCGGCGCGCCAGGACCCGCCCTGCCGCACCTCGACGGCGCGCAGCGGGTTGCCGTGGTCGCCGACCAGGACGGCGAACCACCACTGGGAGGCGCCCTCCTTCACGCGGAAGGTGAGCGGGCCGGGCAGCGGCGGGTCGACGACCGCGCGGTAGCTGACCTTGACGACGCCCTGCACGGGGTCGGCGATCCGGGCGAACGCCTCGGCGGAGAGGTCGAGGTGGCCGGGTTCGCACTCCGGGCACTGGTCCATGACGAGGACGCGGACGGTTCCCTTGGGGCCGGTGACGTCGAGGTGGCCGCCGCAGGACGCGCCGGCCGCGTACTCGGTGGGGCCGAGGGCGACGTAAAGCCGGTTGGCGGGCGCGGTGGGCCGCGAGCAGTTGCCGCCGGCCCCCTTCGAGTCGTAGAAGGTGGCTTTTCCGGTGTGGACGGTGCCGCCGATCGGCGGGGCGGCGAGCGCCCCGACGGGCAGGGCGCGGGGCGGCGGGGCGGCGCAGGCGGGGGCGGCGCCGCCGCGTACCGCGAGGATCACGGCGACCACGGCGGCGAGCGCGGCGAGGCCGCCGGCGGCGAGCCACCGGCGCGGGCCGGCCGGCGCACGGCGGCGGCCGGCCCGGGTGGGCCGGTGTTCGTCCGCGGCGGGCAGGGGGCGGCTGGGAGCGCTGCCGTCGGTCACGCCGGTCGATGCTGCCGGACCGGTGGGGCGCCGGACAAGCGGGCTAAGCGAAAGCTAAGACGGGTTCACACGGGACCGTCACCAGGCGACGCCGATGCCGTCGCCCGGGTACCAGTGCCCGGCGGGGGTCTCCCGGTAGGCGAGGAATCGCCGGCCGGTGCGTTCGGCGTGCTCGGCGAGGACGTTGGTGGCGGTGACGTTGTCGGTGAGCAGCACGGCGCCGGGGGCGAGCTTCGGTTCGACCGCCTCGAACTCGCTGCGTTCGTGCACCCGGCTGTGGTCGCTGTCGTGCAGGAAGAGGTCGACCGGCCGGTCGAGGGCGCCGATCGAGGCGACCGAGTCGCCGATGACGAGGTCGACGACGTCGGCCCACGGGGTGGCCCGGGCCAGGTAGCCGGCCTCGGGGTTGATGTCGAGCGAGGTGAGCCGGCCGGGGTGGCCCTCGGCGGCGTTGCGGAGCAGCGCGGCGGCCAGGACGCAGCTGCCGAGGCCCTTGTCGACTCCGGTCTCCACGACGTGGGCGGGTTTGCGGGCGCGGACGATGGCGTACCAGCCGATCCGGCGGGCGTAGCGGACCTGCCGGTCGGCCAGGCCGCGGCGGGAGGCGGCGGCGGTGGCGGTCTCGATGTGGGCGCGCAGCTTGTCGTCGCCCTCGATCTCGGCGAACCAGCGGCGCACCTGCCCGACGGGGACGTCGCAGGTCACGCTGACGAACCAGGCCAGGTGGTGCCGGCTGAGCTTGGTCAGCTCGTACGTGTAGTTGTGGTGCTCCCGGGAGGTGAGCAGCCACCGGGCGGAGGTGCGCAGCACCCGGGCGTCATGCCGGGCCACCCGGGCCAGGCGCTTGGGGAAGGCGGCGACCGGCGCCAGCCGGGTGCGGGCGATGGCCCGACGGAGCTTCGTTGCATCCACCCGTGGTGTTGTACCAGGTTCGGGGCGACGGTTGAGGAGGAAAGCGCCGAACGGGTGGCGGAGGTTGGCCGGTCGGACGAGGGTCGGCGTGACGGAGCGTGAGTCAGTAGCATCGCGCGCATGCCAGATGCCCAGCAGATCGTCGACCCGGAGCCGGACGCGCCGACCGCACCGTCCGAGGTGGACGGGACCGGCGAGGAGGTGACCGATCCGCGCCCGCGTCGGCGGCGTGGGCGGCGCGTCGCCCTGATCGTGCTGCTGGTGGTGGTGCTGCTCGTCGGCGGCGGCGTGGGTGGCGGTTTCTTCTACCTGCGCTCGGTCGATTCCCGCATCGAGCGCGTCGACGCCTTCCAGGGCGTGCCGCAGGAGGCGCGCCCGCCCGTCGCCGCCAAGGGCGCCATGAACATCATGATCCTGGGCAGCGACTCACGGGACCCGGAGAACACCACCGGCTCGCGGTCGGACACGATCATCGTGGCCCACCTGCCGAAGGACCGGAAGAGCGCCGAGTTGGTCTCCATCCCGCGGGACACCTGGGTGCACGTCCCGCGTTCGAAGGACGGCCAGCACGGCGGCCGCGAGGCGAAGATCAATGCGGCGTACGCCTGGGGTGGGGTGCCGCTCATGGTGCAGACCGTCGAGCAGTTCACCGGGGTCCGGATCGACCACGTGGCGATCGTCGACTTCGCCGGGTTCAAGGACATCATCGACGCGATCGGCGGCGTCGACATCGACTCGGAGCGGGAGTTCACCTCGATCCACCCGCCGTTTCGCAAGTTCGCCAAGGGTGTGCAGCACATGGACGGCGATACGGCCCTGGACTGGTCGCGGCAGCGCAAGCAGTTCCCGGACGGCGACTTCGCCCGGATCCGGCACCAGCAGCAGGTGATCCGGGCCATCCTCGACCGGGCCGCCTCCGGCGGCATCCTCACCAATCCCGGCAAGCTGAACGACTTCGTCAAGGCGTCCTCGGCGGCGGTGTCGGTCGACAAGGGGATGTCCCTGCTCGACATGGCGGGCGACCTGCGCAACCTGCGGGGCGGCAACCTGTTCTTCTTCACGAGCCCGACGAAGGGCACCGGCCGGGTCGGCACCGAGAGCGTGGTGTTCCCGGACCCGGCGAAGGTGCGCACCTTCTACGACGCGGTGCGCCGCGACGCGGTCAAGGAGATCGTGGGCAGCGCCCAGCGGTGACCCGGCCGGTGGTCAGGCGCCCGGCCCGCGCGGATGCCGGGTGCCGAGCAGTTCGATCATGGCGGAGTGCGCCGGCTTGGGCCGGTACTGGGCATCCAGCAGGCACGCCGCCCCGTAGCCGCGGTGGTAGTTGGGGATCCAGCTCCGGGCGTCGGTGAAGCCCCAGACGGTCAGCGACACGCAGGCCGGCACGGACAGGCAGGCGGCCAGGACGTCGCGGTAGACGGCCGCCTGCTGGCGCAGCTTCTCCGGGCCGGCCGGCAGCTTCACCCGGACGTCGAGTTCGGTGATCGCGACGGAGACGCCCAGGGCGGCGAAGCGGCGCAGGTTGGCGGCGAGACCCGAGGGCGGCCGGTCCGACTCCAGGTGGGCCTGGAAGCCCACCCCGTCCAACGGCACTCCCTGGGCGCGCAGGTTCCGGACCAGCTTCAGCAGGGCGTCGGCCTTGCGGGTCCGCTCCTCCGTCCCGTAGTCGTTGATGAACAGGCGGGCGCCCGGGTCGGCGGCGTGGGCCCAGCGGAACGCGTCGGCGATGTAGCCGGGACCGAGCTTGCGCAGCCACAGCGTGTCCCGCAGCGAGCCGTCCTCGTCGAGCGCCTCGTTGACCACGTCCCAGGCCCACACCCGGTCCCGGTAGCGGGAGACGACGGCGGTGACGTGCGCGCGGAGCACGGCCCGGAGCCGCTCCGGCGACCAGTCCGGCGACACCCACTGCGGTACGTCGTTGTGCCAGACCAGCGTGTGGCCGTAGACGGACTGGCGGTTCCGCTGGGCGAAGTCGACGAGCTGGTCGGCGCCGACCCAGGTGTTGACCCCTTCCGAGGGCTCCAGGTTGCGCCACTTCATCGCGTTCTCGGCGGTCACCGTGTCGAACTCCCCGGCCAGCACGTCCCGGTAGGTGGAGTCGAGGCTGAGCGCGCGCCCGTCGATGGCGGTGCCGATCCGCACCCCGGACGGCATCAGGTCGCGCAGCTTGTCGCGCTCGGGTGTGGCGGCCGGCGGGGAGGGCGTCGGCGACCCGGCGGCGGACGGGCCTGGGGAGCGGTCGTGGGCGTTCGCGACGACCACCACCAGCGCGGCGAGCAGGACGGCGCTGACCGCCAGGGTCGCCGCGAGCAGCCGGGTGTGCCTGGTGGCGCGACGAGCGTCGCCGGTCACCGCGGGGACGGCTCGGCGCCGAGCGCCCACGGCGCGCGGATGAAGTTCAGCCGGGCACGGTCGGCGAAGTCCACCCGGGACAGGCCGGGCACCGCGTCGTCGGTGAGCATGGCGGCCAGTATCCGGGTCACCTCCGCCGGGTCGCGCGGGACCCGGCCGAGTCGCAGCGACGCCGGCTGGGCGATCTCGTCCAGGAAGTCGTCGCACTTCTTCTGGTACGGCACCAGCGTGAATGGAACCCCGGCCAGGTAGGCGAAGACGGCGCCGTGCAGCCGCATGTGCAGGCCCAGGTCGCACCGCTTCATCTCGTCCCAGCACGCCCGTACGCCGTCCCGGGCGGTGACGACGCGGATGTCGCAGAGCCCTTCGACGGCGGCGCGCAGCCGCCGGCTGACCCGCTCGTCCCCGTGCACCGGATGGGTGTTGTAGACGAAGACGGTGACATCCACCGGCTCCTTGAGGACCAGGGCGCGGATGCCCTCGATCAGCGCGTCCTCGCGCCGCCGGGACTCCTCGTCCCCGGCCTCGTAGTCCACGCCGAGCAGGGTCACGCCCAGCCGGGCCCGCCGTGCCGGCCGGGGCGCCCGGGGCGGGATGGGCTCGCCGAGCGCCTCGGGCAGCAGGCCGGCCAGGTCGCCGGCGGGCACCAGCAGGCCCGGATGGCCCGCGCTCCGGAGGATCTCCGCGGAGGCGAGGTCGCGTACCCCGATGAAGTCGATCCGGCGCAGCACGTAGAGCAGCCGCCGCTCGGCGACCGGCGACAGGAAGGGCCCGACCGAGACACCGAGGGCGGCCATCGGGTGCCCGGACACCCGGGAGAAGAGCGAGAAGAGCTTCTTCTCGCTGAGCGGGCCCATCTCCCGGAACACCGACCCGCCACCGAAGACCACCATGGAGGAGCGCCGGAGCAGAGCGGCCTTGTTGAGCAGGGTGCCGGCGCGGCCGGTCACCCCGCCGCGGACGTACCAGCGGGGATCCATGCCGGTGCGGTCACCGGGCAGGTCCACCAGCGGCGGCGCCGCGAAAACCGGCGCCGCGGAGCCCCAGTACGCCCGGAGCGCCCAGTCCACGACCACGCAGAAGGCGTTGTCGCCGACGTTGTCCATGCCGTAGTAGCCGACGACGAGTGGACGCCGGGCGGCGGGCGCTGGCTCAGGACGCACGGGAGTCCTCTCCGGTCAGGCGGCGCCGGACGTCCCGCCAGGACGGCAGCGTGGCACCGGCGACCACCCGCCGGCGCACCGCGACCCAGAAGAGACAGCAGAGCGCGATCTCGGCGACGACTGTGGCCGTCGCGGCCCCCATGATGCCCCACAACGGTGTGGCCACCGCCAGCGCGGCCAGGTAGACCGCCGCGCCGGCGCCCTGGTAGGCGACCTTGCGCCGGAGGAGGCCGCCGCTGGTGAGCAGGGACGCCACGGCGGCGCCGCCGAAGCGGAACGGGATGGCCAGGGCCAGCACGGCGAGCACGGCGGCCGAGTCGGCGTACTCGGCGCCGAGCAGCACCGGCAGCACCGGGCCGGCGGCCACCGCCACGAGCGCCGCGACCACCGCCCCGAGCAGCACCATCCCGGCGCCGCCGTAGCGATAGGCCAGCAGGATGGCGTCCCGGTCGGAGCCGGCCCAGCGGTGCAGCTTGGCGAGGAAGTACTGCTGGTAGACGACCCGCGGGACCAGGTAGACGGCGGCCAGCACGGACATCGGCACGGACAGCAGGGCGGCCGCCTCGGGGCTGAGGAACTCGCCGGCCACCACCGTCCCGAGGTACATGCCCAGCAGGTAGAACACGTTGCCCAGCACGAACGGCAGCGCAGCGCCCAGCACGTCGCGCACCGCCACCGGCCGGTCCGGCGACGGCGCGGGGCCGGACCGGGCGTGGCCCTCCAGCGGCATGACCCCGCGCAGGAACGGGCGCATCACGGCCAGGCAGGCCACCACGGTCAACAGGGCGACGACGGCGTACCCGGCCGCCGCGGCGACCACGCCCAGGCCCGCGGCCCACACGGCGAGCACCACCAGCACCCGCCCCAGGTGCGGCGCGAACTGGAGCGCGGACAGCCCCCGGTAGTCGCCCCGCAACTGCTGCACCGACGCGACCAGACCCAGGGCGGCCTGCGCGACCACCACGGCGGCCAGCAGCACCCGGACGGTCGCCGCCCGCGGGTCGGGAAGCGCCCCGAAACCCCACAGCAGCACCACCGCGACGATCAGGGCGGAGCAGGCGGCGACGACCCGCACGGAGGGCCCGACCCAGCGGTACGCCCCGGCGCCCCGCTGGCCGAACTGCTGCAACCACAGCTCGGACACGCCGAACACCGCCAACGGGGCGGTCAGCGAGATCAGCGCGAGGGCGGTGGTGAACGTGCCGAAGGCGGCCTGCGACAGGCTGCGGGCCAGCAGGATCTGGGTGGCGAACGCGGCGACGGTCACCCCGACCTGGCTGAGCCCAAGCATCCCGAGGTGCACCAGCATGGCGACGACCCGGTTGCCGCGTGGGGACCGCACGGTACGGTCCGCGGGCAGGTCAACGGCCGAGGGTGACAAGCCACTTCCCCGCTTCGCTCAGGGCACGCAGGGCCTTGATGCCCAGGCCGGCTCCCGGCACCGCGGACGGCCGGTACATGTCCACGAGGCGGAACCAGAACCCCAGGCCGCCCATCCGGCCCCGGGTGACATTGCCGTCGTGGCGCCGGAACAGCACGACGGGATGGGCCAGCCGGCGCGGGTGTACGCCGGCACGCAGCGCCCGCAGCACCAGCTCGATGTCCTCGAAGAGCCGGAAGCTCTCGTCGTAGCCGCCGATCCGGTCGAGCACCCGGCGGTCGATGGTGGTGCCGGAATGCTTGAACGGCAGCCGCGGCCGGGTCAGCACGCCGAGCAGCATCCGGCGCGGGGTCGGGTACTCGGGTAGCCGGATCGTGCGCGCCCGCGCCCCGCTCACCTCGCGGTAGTCGGTGTAGACCCAGTGCGCCCCCGTGCTCGCCAACAGGTGGTGCAGCCGGGCGAGCGCGTCGGCGGAGAGCTCGTCGTCGGAGTCGAGCACGGTGACGTAGCGGCCGGTGGCCATCCGCAGCGCCACGTTGCGCGCCTGCGCGATGCCGCTGGGCGGCTGGGTGAACACCCGGACCCGGCCGTCCGCGGAGAGCATGGCCTCGTCCAGCACCCGGGTGACCGGCACCCGCGAGCCGTCGTCGACGACGACCACCTCGAAGTCGGGGAAGCTGTTCGCGAGCACGCTGCGGACGGCGTTGACCAGCAGCACGGCCCGGTCCCGCACGACGATGCACACCGAGAAGGTGGGGACCACCCGCGGCGCCTCGGCCGGCTGGGGCAGGTGGCGGGGCCGAGCGACACCCTGGATCCCGCCGGGCAGCTCCACCCCGTGCTCCCGCAGGGGCGCCGACGGCCAGAAGCTCATCGAGCGTCCCCGCCTTCCTCCGCCACCGGAGTCGTCTCCCGGTCGATGCCGATCAGCAGCACCGCGCCGAAGACGAAGAGCCAGAGAAAGTACGGGTAGGCCAGCGGCTTCTGGGTCAGTCCGAAGAGGACGAGTGTGGCGTAGAGCACGGCCAGCGGCAGCCGCCCGGCCGGGCTGAGCTGGGCCCGGATCAGGCGGTAGAGCCCCACCAGGACGGCGATGGTCAGCCCCACGCCGACCACGCCCCAGATGACGAGCACCCGCAGCCAGTCGTTGTGCATGTCCCACGGCTCGTAGCCGAAGCCGAACAGCCACACGTCCAGCGGGGACCGGTGCAGGATCTCGGCCACGTCGTTCCAGATCGCGCCCCGGCCGTGCATGAACGTGTCGGAGCGGACGTCCAGCGACCCCACCTCGGTGAGGGTGACGTGCGCCTTGTTGCGGACGGTGGCACTGGACAGCGCCCCGGCCGCCGCGGCCACCAGGACCACCGCCGCGCCGACGGCCAGCGGCAGCCGCCGGCGCGTCATGCCGGTCCGCCAGCCGCGCAGCCGCCGCGCCTCGAAGGCGACGACGATGACGGCCAGGCAGACGATGGTGAAGCGGTGCAGCGAGACGACCCCGGTGGCGACGAAGAGCACGATGAGGGCGTAGCGCACCACGGCGCGTACCCGCAGCCGGTCGCCGAGCACGTAGATCAGGAACACCGCGAACATGAGCAGCCGGCCGAGCGACATCGGGTGGTAGTAGCCACCGGAGGCTCGGCCGATCTTCTGTCCCGGCAGCTCGAAGTAGAACGAGTACGGGAGCACCCCGGCCACCTGGAGCCAGGCCAGCACGCAGTGCACCACCGCGGCGACCACCACCACGCCCGCGACCAGCGCGAGCCGTCGGGAGCGCAGCCAGCCCGGGCGCAGCAGCGCGAGGCCCAGCAGGGCCAGCGGGGCGAAGCCGACGACCAGACGGAGCGCCTCGGCGGGAATGGCCGAGGTGGGCTCCAGGTGCGGGCCGTAGATCGAGTAGCGGCGGACGTCGAAGAGTTCGAGCAGGTCCTCCCGGGCCGGCACCGCCAGGTAGTCGATGCCGGACATGACGAGCATCGCGACCAGCGCCACCAGCATGTAGAGCAGCGGGCGGGCGGGCAGCCGGCGGCCGGTGTACACCACCGCCGCGAGCGCGCCCAGCATCAGCAACGCGCCCAGCACCGTGACGACGACACCGACGTCGAGCGCGTCACCGGCCTTCGACTCGCCGACGTCGAGCAGCGGCTTGACCGCGACCAGCGCCAGCGCCCCGGTGACCGCGTGACGGGCGAGGCGCTCGATCCGGGTCGTCGGGGCGTCCGACGACGCGGCGCCCGGTGCGGGATCCCGGGCCGGGTGGGTCAGGGTCTCCATCGGGGGGTGCGTCTCCCAGGGTCTGTCGCCGCGGCCTCGGCCGCCGGTGCGGTCGACGGTCGTCGGCCGGTCGCGGCGGCCGTGAGAACCCGACCACCATCCTCATAGGACCGGTGGAAATCGGGCTCGAAACAGGAGGACGATACCAGCGGAGAAGTGGCCCGCGGTGCCCCGAAAGACGTGGTCCACACCGCATCTGCGCCGGTCCGGGCTGCTCTATTGCTGCACATCAGACCGGTCCGGCTCATCGGACACATCCCTTTGAGGGCCCTGCGCCCGATACGCCGCCCGCCTTGCGGCCGGCCCGACCCGTCCGGCAAGCTGACAGCCGTTCCCGCCCGGGTCCGCCGCCACGCACGGACCGGGCCAACCCCTCCTCCGAAGGTGTCGACAGGTGCACGGACCGGCCGAGCCGAAGACGATCAGCGTGGTGATCGCCGCGCACAACGAGGCGACGGTGATCGGCGGTTGCCTGGACGCGCTGCTCGCCGACGCCGAGCCGGGCGGGCTGGACGTCGTCGTGGTCGCGAACGGCTGCACCGACGCCACGGCCGAGGTGGCCGCCGCGCGCCCCGGCGTACGCGTGGTGGAGCTGGCGGAGGCCGGGAAGGCCCGGGCGTTGAACGCGGGCGACGCGGTGGCGCGGGGCTTCCCCCGCTTCTACCTCGACGCGGACGTGGTGCTCAGCCCGGGTGCGTTGCGGCGGATGGCCGAGGCGCTGGCCGCCGACGGGTCACCGCCGCTCGCGGTGACCCCGCGCCGGGCCATGGTCACCACCGGACGTTCCCTGCCCGTACGGGCCTACTACGCGATCAGCACCCGGCTGCCCATCTTCGGCGACGCGCTCTTCGGCCGCGGCGCGGTGGGCCTGTCCGCGGCCGGCCGGGCCCGGTTCGACACCTTCCCGGCCGAGATCGCCGACGACATGTTCCTCGACTCGCTGTTCACCTCGGCTGAGAAGAGCGAGGTGTCCGGAGCGACCTCGTACGTGCAGGCGCCGCGCCGGACGCCGGACCTGGTCCGCACCCTGGCCCGGGTGCGGGCCGGCAACACCATGCTGCGGGCCAGTCACGAGGGGGTGCGGCCCTCGGCGCGCTCGTCCTGGCTGCGGGACGTGGTGCTGCCACGGCCGTGGCTGGTCCCGGCCGCCGCGGTCTACGTCACGCTGACCCTGGTCGCGGCCGCGCAGGCCCGCCGGCACCCGCGCGACGGCTGGGGCCGGGACAACTCCACACGCTGACCGGGCTCAGCGCTGGCGTCGGCGCAGCAGCAGGGCGAGCAGCCCGACCACCAGCGCCCCGCCGAGCGCCGCGAAGATGACCGCCGGCAGCGCCGAGGGGTTCGGCTCGTCGGCCGCCAGCTTCTCCCGGTCGGCGGCGCTCTGCCGGTACGCCTGCGCGAGCAGGTTGGTCGGCTCGGCGTCGGCGACCGCGGCGAGATGGGACACCGCGGTGCCGCTGCGGCCGGTGAACCAGGCGTCGAGCCCCGTGCGGTAGAGCCGGTCGGCGTCGGAGAGGGTGTTGCTCACCCCCGCCTCGCCGAGCAGCGTCGTGGCGGCGGAGACCGGCACCAGGGCCCGGTTCGCGCCACCGTCGGCTGCCCGGTCGCTGTCCACCACGCCGACCACCCGACCGGCGGTGTCCACCGCGATGCCGCCGTGCGAGTAGATCCCGATGTCGTCGTTGACCCGCTGGACGGCGACGCTGCCCTGGTCGCCGGTCCCGGTCACCTGCACCACCTTGGACTCGACGGTGAACCGGGCGCCCCGGAAGGCGGTGTCGGTGGTCTGGTAGCCGAGAAGCAGCAGCACGCTGCCCGGGCCGGGGCCCTCCGCCGGGCCCAGCTCCACGACGGGCAGTTTGGCCTGGGAGAGCTTGACCACGGCCAGGTTGCCGGCGTCCGGTTCGAGCACCCGGACCACCTGGCCGGGGACCGCCGGGCTGGCGGCCAGGTCACCCCGGGCCACGTTGAACTGGCCGGAGACCTGGCTGGTGAACGGCGCGGCCGGGTCGGTGCCGGTGAACCGGGTGGTCGCCAGCTTCGTCCGGACGAACCCGTCGAGGCCGGCGGCGGTGAGCCGCTTCTGGTCGATGAGGATCCGGCCCAGCGTGTAGAGGGCACGCTCGCGGGCCGAGTCGTCGGTCGGCCGGACACACTGGCCGTTGGTGACCACCATCCCGTCGGCGTTTACCACGAAGCCGGAGCAGCGCCGCTTGAACGTGACGGGGGTGGGGCTGATCGGCGCGTTGCTCTTCGCGTCCCGCAGCATGCCGGTGAAGCTGGCCTCGACGAAGACCAGGGACGGCGCGGCGACCGCGAGCGCGCGCTCCTCGGCGCTGTACGGCGCGGCCTGCGTCCAGGGCTTGAGCCCCGGAACGGCTGCCGACGCCGCCGGCGCGGCCGTCGCGAAGCTGGTCGCCGGGTCGGGTCCGGACGGGGAGTCCTCGTCACCCGCGTTCGCCCAGAGCAGCGCGCCGGTGCCGACGGCGACCACCAGGACGACCAGGACGGCGACGAGGGCCACGCCCGGGCCACGCCGGCGCGCGGGCCGCGACACGGGCTGGATGCGGCGCACCGGATCGGCGAACGGGTCGGCCGGCGGCGCGTCGGTGGACGGGACCGGCCGCGCCGGCGAGATCGGCGCCGCCTCCACGGGCGGCTGCTGCCGGGGCACGACCGGCTGCGGCGCCTGCTGGTGCGGCACCGGCTGCGGCGACACCGGTTGGTGCGTCGGCACGGCGGCGTGCATGGCCCAGGGCAGCGGGGCACCCGAGGTCGGGGTCGGGGTGCCGGAGACCGGCGCACCGGAGACCGGCTGCGGCGGGTCGGCGACCGTGCCGGTGGCGGGAATGAGGACGTCCGCCTCCGCCTCGGCCGGGTGCAGCTCCATGCCGAGGGTCTGGAACAGCCGCTGGGCGCCCATCCCCTCCTCGGAGGGGTACGCCACCCAGGGCTTGGCGGCGGCGAAGTCGGCGTTGACGTAGCGCTGCCCGTCGGGACTGTGGGCCATGGCGTTCGCCGCGTTGGTGAACGCCTCCCGCCACGGCTGGTCCGTCGCGGCGGCGCCGTCCAGCATCGCCACGGTCACCAGCCGGTCCTGCCCGTCGATGGCCCACCACGCCGTACCCACCTGGCAGACGCCGAGCGCCTCGGTGAACCTGTACGGACCAACCGGCTGCATGCCACTTCTCCTCTGCTCACCCGCCGTGCGGATAGTACAGAGCGGGTGCCCACCCGTTCGCCCGCCAGTGGGTGGGCCCCACATGGGACTTCCGGCCCGATCGGCAGGTGACGTGACGACGGTGTTGTCTTTGGACAGCCGACGGGCCGCCACCTCGTCGGTGGCGGCCCGTGAGGTATGCGCTCAGCTACGTACGTCAGTCCACCCGGATTTCGACGAGGACCGCCTGCGGCGGCTCGCTACCGGTACCCGGCCGGATCGGCACCGACTGGTTCGGCGGAATGGTGAACTTCTCCTGACCCTCGGGCAGGTTGGCGGTCGCTTCCACCGTCTCGGTCCCACCGCGGATACCGAACGTCCCCGGAATCTCCAGCGTCAGGTAACCGCTCCCGCCGAGGATCTTGAAGCAGTGGAAGGTGCCGGCGAAATCGACGATCTGCTCGACCTGGATCTCGCCCGCCGCGCACTGGACGTCGTCGTCCATCGAGCGGCTGGCGGTCCACATGATGTGGCCGTCGCCCTTGTAGAGCTTGAGCCCGTGCTCCGCCAGGATCTGGGCGGCTCCCGGGTGGTTGAAATCCTCCTCCAGGGAGGGCTGGGTGTCAGCCGCCGTCGACATCGTCGCGGGGATGACCACCGCACCGCCGGCAATCAGAGCAGCTGCCCCGACCCATGGCAATACCTTCATCGCTTGCTTCCTATCCGAGAGTTGGTCCGGCCATAGGCCTGGGCCGAATGCCGACCTTCACTAACATCAAATGAACGGATCAAGATCCTCGCACCAGGTCCACGACAAGCTCGTCGGCGACGACCTCCGCCCGGATCACCGCCGCCGATATCACAATGTCGACGCCGACCGTCTTTCCTGCTCGTGTCACGAATTTGACTTGTTCGATGCTTCGACCAATCATCGATCGGTACTCATTGTCTCCCGAGACGTCGAACGCTGTCCATTTACCGGCCGTCTTGAGAAAAGCAATGTTCTCAGGACTCAGGCTACCCCTGAACGGGTCCTCCCACTGCCCCTGCTCGACGTGGAGAGATTCTCCGTCGGAACTCGAGTCGAGGCGCACCGTCAGTTCAGAGCGGACAGTGAGCTCGAGCGGCCCTTCTCGCCGGTCGCATGAACCGTCAGGAAGGACATAGTTGATCCGCCGGACTGCGCTCAACTCCTGACCCACCAGCGAGCGCAGTAGTTCAGCCTCGTTCAATCTCTGATCCTCCACCGTCTGCTCACCCTGAACAGGAACAGGGGACGGGCTTCCCTCCTGCGAACCACGTGCTCGTGTTCGCTCCCGGATACAAGCTGACAAACGTTCCATCCGTCTTCGTGATCAACAGGTCTTCGCCCTGAACGTACATGAGGTGATCCGGCCCATCCTGTTGGATCGGGCCGATCCTCACCTCGTGGGGCCCGTCGTGAATCTCCTGGATCCGCTTCATGAACTGCGCGCGGTGGGCAGGATTCGCCGCGTCCAGCCCATAATCCTCCGCATGTTTGCCCCACTTCTTGCCAAACTGCTTCGGGTCGACGAACAACGCTGGGCCGCATCCGGCGTTGTGCACCAGCACCGAGGCGACGCCCGCCCCGACGTAGTAGGTGTGGAACTCCTCCACCGTGAGGTTGTAGACCCTCGCTTCCTCGAAGCGCCTGGTCGTACCCTCGATCTTGACAAGCGTGCCGTCCGCGGCAGCAAGGCGCTGACCCGGCACGAGGTCCTCGGCGTTCACCCAGGAACTGAGTTCAGGCAGCCAGAACGGGTGGTTGTCTGTGGCAACGACCGTGGACGCGGGCGTGCTGCCGTCCGAATCGTCATCAATCATGACGTCGACGAGCGTCTTGGAGCCAACGCCGACGATCGTCGCTGTCACCGCCTGGGCGGCGGTGGTACGGGCACGCGGGTCGGTGGACAGCACTGTGTCGCCGACGCGGACATTCTCAATGGGCTTCCGGCTTCCATCCGCCATCAACACCGAGGACCCCGGCGCGAAGCTGTTCTTGCACGCCTTGGAGAGGGTCTCGATGATGTTCGTGATGTTGCGAAGTTTGTCGGCGTTCTTGAGGCCCTTGGCACCACTCGCCAGGTATCCCACCACCGGAACAGCAGCACCGATGGAAAGCAGGCCGCCGATTATGTCGCCGCGTTTGAACGATATTGCGGCGTCCGCCGCGTCGCAGACCTCGCCCACGCCGGGGATCAAGCCGCACATGCCGAGGACGAACTGCAACATGTCCAGCAGCAGGTCCGGGTTCTGATCGACGAAGCCCTTCAGATCGGAGAGCATCTGGCAGCCGGCCCTACCGCTGTTGGCCGGTGAGGCACACTTCGCCGGGTCGATCATCGCGCCGGCGAAGTCCTTGTATACCGTGACGCAACGCTCCGAGAGGGCCGAATCAGGAGCGAGGCAGCCCCAGGTCTTGTGCTCGTCCGCGGCGGTGCCGGTGCCGTCACTGCCGCTGCCCGGGGCCGTGCTCCGCTGCTGTGCCTCGAATTCCTTGAGCCGGTTGGTGTAGGTCGCCGACGCCTCCTTGGCGGCCAGGTCCGCGGCGATGGCGTCCGCTCCAGCAGCCTTGGCATCAGCCCTGGCCTTCAAAGCAGCTCCGTACGCAGCCTGGGCGTCTGCCTGCGCCCGCTTCGAGGCGGCCGTGGCCGTCGTGGCCGACTTTGCGGCCTGGTTGGCGCTGGCCTGAGCCGAGTTGGCGGCGTTCCGGGCAGTCGCCGCGGACTGCGCCGCCTGGTCGGCAGACTGCTTGGCCGCTGCCGCAGACTGCTGCGCCTGGGTGGCGTACTGAGCCGCCTGGCTTGCGGAGGCAGCAGCTTGCTGGGCATAGGTGTTCGCCTCTGCCGCCTTACCCGCGGCGACGGCGGCCACCCGGTTTGCCTCGGCCGCGTCCGACTGGGCCGATGCGGCGTACTGCTGGGCCTGAACGATCAGCGCGCGGACAGCTGAGACGTGCGTGCTCTGTTCGTAATCTCGCTGTTCCGCCTTGTAGCGACCGGCCGTCAGGAAGTAGGAGATGTAGGAGGGCGGACCTGCCAGGGCGACCTGGCCCGCCGCCTTCACCTCAGGTCCCCCGGTCTCCACGATCCGGTAGATCTCGAGCCGCTCGTCCGCGGTCCTGGGCGGGTACTGGCCGCTACGCAGGAACTGGTGCCGGTCGGCGTTCGTCCCCGCCAGAGCCTTCTCCGCCGCCGCCTTCAGTGTCGGACCAGCGGTTTCGAGGATTTTGTAGATCGCCTGCCGGTCCACCGAGGACTTCCCCAGGTAGCTCCGGGTCCGCAGGAACTGCTGCACCGCCGCGTCGTCACCGGTGAGAGCGGTCTGCGCGGCAGTCTTCTCGTTGCCGTCCGGCAGCGTGTCGATCAGATGCCACACGCGCGCCCGGTCGTCCTGGCCAACCGCGAACTTGCGACCTTCGGTCAGCCACGAGCGCAGTTCCGTCTCGCCACCGGTCAGCGTCTCCTCGGCGGCGGCGCGCGTCCATTCCCCGCCGGTCTGCATCAACATCGCCGCGGCCCGGCGACCACGATCCAGGACCACATCGGTGGGCGCACCACCGGCGATGGCCTCGTCCAGCAGCTTCCGGGTCGCCGGGTCGACCCGGTCCTCCTCCGCGGTGTCCCACAACAGCTTGCGGTTCCATGCGGCGGCCGCACCGGCGTCGAGCTTGGCGGCCTCCTCCTGGGCCAAGGCGTCCTGTGCCGCCTGGACCCCCTGCTCGGTGGCCTCGGCGAGCCGGGCGGCGTCCTCGTCCCGGGCGAGCTGTTCGAGCTGCACCGCCTGGTTGGCCGCGGCAACGGCGATATTCGCCGCTTCCACCGCCGCCGCCGCGTGCTTCGCCGACTCCGCGGCGGCGGTGGCCGCCTCACCGGCCTTGTCCGCGGCGAGGTCCGCCGCGGCCGCGGCAGCCTCGGCGTGGGCCACCGCCTGCTCGGCGTACCGGAAGGCGTCGTCGGAGGCCTTGGCGGCCTGCTGCGCCAGGGCGTACGCCCGGTCGGCCGCACGCGCGGCGGCAGCCGCGGCGCGCCGCGCCCGAGCCGCCGCGTCCCGCGCCCGCTGCGCCTCGGCCGCCGACACGCCGGCCTGGTTGCCGGCCTGATCCGCGGCAGCGGCAGCCGCGTCGGCGTTGCCGCTGGCGTTCTTGGCGGCGGTCGCGGCCTCCTTGGCCTGTGCCAGCGCCCGGTCCCGCTGGGCCTTGACCGCGTTGAGCTCCTTCGCCTTCGCCGCCGCGTCGCGCGCCGCCTGGGCGGCCTGCCGCGCTGCCGCGGCCTTGCCCGCATCGGTGCGTGCGGCGGCTGCGGCCTGCTGCGCCCGCGACGCCGCCTGGGCGGTCAACGAGGCTGCCGTCGTCGCCTTGCGCGCGGCGTCCGACGCCACCTGAGCGGCCCGCATGGCCGCGTTCGAGGCGCCGATGGCGTCCCGGGCCGCGTCGGCGGCGCCGGCAGCGGCATCCGCGGCGCGGGCCGCGGCCGCCGAGGCCTTCTTCGCCGAGTTGCCGGCGGCCGCGGTCTCCGCCGCCGCCGTCTCCGCGGCCTTCTTGGCCTCCGCGGCGGCGTTCGCGGCGCGGGTCGACGCCTCGGACGCCGCGAGAGACTCGCGGGCGGTCACCTCGGACGCCTGCTTGGCCTGCTCGGTCAGGCTCCGGATGGAGGCCAGTTCCTGGTCCCGCGCCCGCGCCACGAACTGCCCGGACTCCAGGAACTCCCGCAGCTCCTCCGGGGTGCCCGCCAGCGCCTGCTGCGCCGCTGCATTGAGCACGGGGCCGGAGTTGTTGGCGGCTCCGGTCAACATCCGGGTGGCCGCCAGCCGGTCGTCGGCGCGTTCCGCCGAGTCCCGCCCGCTGGACAGGAAGGCGTTCAGCTCCTCCTGCGTCCCGTTAAGCGCGTTCTGAGCGGCCGCCTGCATGGTCGGGCCGCCGGACTCGAGGAGCCGGTACGCCCGGGTCCGCTCGTCCGTCGCCCACGAGGTCTTCCAGCCGCCGTTGACGAACGCCCGGACGTCCTCGGCCGAGCCGGCCAGCGCCTGGAGCGCCGCCGCCCGCATGGCGGGGCCGTCCATGCCGGCCAGCACCTGCGCCGCGGCTCGCTCGTCGGCCTCCTGCGCCTCGACGTGCCCGGTGTCGAGGAAGGCACGAAGGTCGTCCTCGGTCCCGAGCAGGGCGGCCTCGGCGGCGCGCCGGAGCGAGGGGCCGCCGGACAGCACGTACGAGACGGCGATCGCGCGGTCCTGGGCCGGCTCGGACGCCGAGGCGGCGGAGGTCGGCTGAAGGAACGAGCTGACCAGCACCAAAGCCAGGAGTGCAGCGGTTCGCCGCATCCAGCGTGGACTTCGGTGTTTGGCCCGGAAAAGGGCAGCATGCATCGACCGTGAAGTCACGGCAACCCCCGTGGAAGCGAGACAAGACTGGCTGCACGCTATCGATCCCGATCACCGTGCACAAGGGGTCAGAGATCGCTTACCGGCCGTCGCCTGACCGCCTTCGGTGCACAACGCCCCCGCCAGCTCGAACGCAACCACCCACCGGCCTTGCCATCTGAAAGTTTTCATGCATAGAGTCAGGCCGTGAATGAAAGCGGTGCGGCACCCACCGACCGCCTGCTCGACCTCTTCCACGGCGTCCGGCTCACCCCGACCCAGCGCCGGATCGCGCACTGCCTCGTGCAGCAGGCGGGCGCGGCGGCGTACCTGTCCGCGGCGGAGGTGGCGGAGCTGGCCGGGGTCAGCCAGCCGTCGGTGACCCGGTTCGCCATGGCGCTCGGGCACGACGGCTACCCCGCGCTGCGCCGCCGGCTCCGCGAGCTGACCGCCGGCGGCGCCACCGACCCGGCCGACGCCGGCAACGCCCTCCAGCGGGCGGTGCACGCCGAGATGGGCAACCTCGACCGGCTCGCCGGACAGCTCGCCGACGCGGAGCGGATCGTCGAGGTGGGCAAGCTGCTCGCCGCCAGCCGGCCGCTGCCGGTGCTCGGGCTGCGCGCCGCCGCGCCCCTCGCGGCGTACTTCGCGTACTTCGCCGCGAAGGTGCACCCGGACGTGCGGGTCCTCGACGACGGCGGCAGCCTCCTCGCCGACCGGCTCGAACAGGCCGTCGCGGCCGGAGCGGGCGCGCTGCTCGCCTTCGTGCTGCCCCGCTACCCCCGCGAGACCATGGACGCGCTGCGCGAGGCGCGGGAGGTCGGCCTGACCGTCGTGGCGATCACCGACTCCCCGGTCAGTCCGGCCACCGACCACGCCGACGTGGTGCTCCCCGCCGCCGTCGGCACCGATCTGGTCTTCGACCTGCACACCGCACCGATGACCCTGGCCATGGTGGTGCTCCAGGCGATCTGCGACGCCACCCCCGCCGAGACCCAGGCCCGGCTCGAGGCGTTCGAGTCGTCCGCCACCCGTCGTCAGTTGTTCCTCGGCTGAGAGGAGTACGAGATGTACCAGCCCGTCCGCGCCGCCCGCGGCACCGCACGCACCGCGAAGGGGTGGCCGCAGGAGGCCGCGCTGCGGATGCTGATGAACAACCTCGACCCGGAGGTGGCCGAGCGCCCCGAGGACCTGGTGGTCTACGGCGGCACCGGCAAGGCGGCCCGGGACTGGCCGTCGTACCACGCGCTGGTCCGGACCCTGACGGACCTGCGCGAGGACGAGACCATGCTGGTGCAGTCCGGCCGCCCGGTCGGCGTGATGCGCACCCACGAGTGGGCGCCCCGGGTGCTGCTGGCCAACTCGAACCTGGTCGGCGACTGGGCCACCTGGCCGGAGTTCCGCCGCCTGGAGGCGCTCGGCCTGACCATGTACGGGCAGATGACCGCCGGCTCCTGGATCTACATCGGCACGCAGGGCATCCTCCAGGGCACCTACGAGACGTTCGCGGCGGTGGCCGAGAAGCGGTTCAACGGCACGCTGGCCGGGACGCTGACGCTGACCGCCGGCTGCGGCGGGATGGGCGGGGCGCAGCCCTTGGCGGTCACCATGAACGGCGGCGCCTGCCTGATCGTCGACGTGGACCGCAGCCGGCTGGAGCGCCGGGCGCACGACCGCTACCTGGACGAGATCGCCGACAACCTGGACGACGCCGTCGAGCGGGTGCTCGCCGCGAAGCGTGAGCGCCGGGCGCTGAGTGTCGGCGTGGTCGGCAACGCCGCGGTCGTCTTCCCCGAGCTGCTGGTCCGGGGCGTCGAGATCGACGTGGTGACCGATCAGACCAGCGCGCACGACCCGCTGTCGTACCTGCCCGTGGGGGTGGAGCTGGCCGACGCCCGGGACTACGCGGCGAAGAAGCCGGCGGAGTTCACCGACCGGGCCCGGGCGTCGATGGCCCGGCACGTGGCGGCGATGGTCGGCTTCCTGGACGCCGGCGCCGAGGTCTTCGACTACGGCAACTCGATCCGCGGCGAGGCGAAGCTCGCCGGCTACGAGCGGGCCTTCGACTTCCCCGGCTTCGTGCCGGCGTACATCCGGCCGCTGTTCTGCGAGGGCAAGGGCCCGTTCCGCTGGGCGGCGCTCTCCGGCGACCCGAAGGACATCGCGGCCACCGACCGGGCCATCCTCGACCTGTTCCCCGAGAACGAGTCCCTCGCCCGGTGGATCCGGATGGCCGGCGAGCGGGTCGCCTTCCAGGGCCTGCCGGCCCGGATCTGCTGGCTCGGCTACGGCGAGCGGGACAAGGCCGGGGTGCGGTTCAACGAGATGGTCGCCTCCGGCGAGCTGAGCGCGCCCGTGGTAATCGGCCGCGACCACCTGGACTGCGGCAGCGTGGCCAGCCCCTACCGGGAGACCGAGGCGATGGCCGACGGCTCCGACGCGATCGCCGACTGGCCGCTGCTCAACGCGCTGGTCAACACCGCGAGCGGGGCCTCCTGGGTGTCGATCCACCACGGCGGCGGGGTCGGCATCGGCCGGTCCATCCACGCCGGGCAGGTCTGCGTGGCCGACGGCACCGCCCTCGCCGGGCAGAAGATCGAGCGGGTGCTCACCAACGACCCGGCCATGGGCGTCATCCGGCACGTCGACGCCGGCTACGACGACGCCCGCGAGGTCGCGGCGCGCACCGGCGTCCGCGTCCCCATGGCGGAGGGCACGGAGGGTACGGCGTGAGCGATCTCGCCGTTCGGTTCCGCAAGCTCTGGGACGAGATCGCTCCCGTGGGGCGGGACGCGGGCAGCGGCGGCTACCTGCGCTACGCGCTCACCGAGCCGGAACTCACGCTGCGAACCTGGTTCCGGGAGCAGGCCGGGCAGCGCGGCATGCCGGTCACCGAGGACGGCAACGGCAACCTGTTCGCCTGGTGGGGCGACCCGGTGGCCGGGGACGCCGTGCTCACCGGCAGCCACTTCGACTCGGTGCCGCACGGCGGGGCGTACGACGGGCCGCTCGGGATCGTCAGCGCGTTCCTGGCCGTGGACGAGCTGCGGGCCGCCGGGGCCGCCCCGGTCCGGCCGGTGGCGGTGGCCGCGTTCGTCGAGGAGGAGGGCGGCCGGTTCGGCGTACCCTGCCTGGGGTCGCGGCTGCTCACCGGGGAGATCGCGGTGGAGCGCGCGGCCGGGCTGCGCGACGCGGCGGGGGTGAGCTTCGCCGAGGCGCTGGGCGACCGGCCGGCGGGCGGCGACCCCGGCCTGCTCGGCCGCTTCGCGGCCTTCGTGGAGCTGCACGTCGAGCAGGGCCGGGCGCTGGTCGACCTCGGCGCGCCGGTCGCGGTGGCCAGCGCCATCTGGCCGCACGGCCGCTGGCGCTTCGACTTCGCCGGCGAGGGCAACCACGCGGGTACGACCCGGATGGCCGACCGCCGCGACCCGATGCTCACCTACGCGTTCACCGTGCTCGCGGCCAACAAGGAGGCCCGGCTACGCGACGCGCACGCCACCGTGGGCCGGGTGGCCGTCGAGCCGAACGCCACCAACGCCATCCCGTCGAAGGTGACCGGCTGGCTGGACGCCCGGGCGGCCGAGCCGGAGACGCTGGACGGCCTGGTCGAGGCGGTCCGGGCCAAGGCCGCCGAGCGGGCGCGGCGGGACGGCACCGAGCTGACCTGCACCCAGGAGTCGGCCACCCCGCTGGTGTCCTTCGACGGCGGGCTGGCCGGCCGGCTGGCCGCGCTGCTCGACGCGCCGGTGCTGCCCACCGGGGCCGGGCACGACGCCGGGGTGCTGGCCGCGCACCTGCCGACCGCAATGCTCTTCGTGCGGAACCCGACCGGGGTGTCGCACTCCCCCGCGGAGTCGGCCACCGACGCCGACTGCGCCGCCGGGGTGGTCGCCCTGGCCCGGGTGCTGGAGGAGCTGGCATGCCGTTGACCCGCTGGCTGGCCGAGTACGCCTGGCTGCCCGACCACGCCGAGCCCACCCCGGACGTGCTGATCGAGGCGGAGGGCGGCCGGATCACCGCGGTCGCCCCGCTGGTCGGCGGGGGCGCGCCCGCCGCCGGGGTCGAGGTGCTGGGCGACGCGGTACGCCTGCCCGGGCTCACCCTGCCCGGCCTGGCCAACGCCCACTCGCACGCCTTCCACCGGGCGCTGCGCGGGCGCACCCACGGCGGGCGGGGCGACTTCTGGAGCTGGCGGGACGTCATGTACGACGTGGCCGCCCGGCTCGACCCCGACTCCTACCTGGCCCTGGCCCGGGCCGCGTACGCCGAGATGGCCCTCGCGGGGATCACCTGCGTCGGCGAGTTCCACTACCTGCACCACGGCCCGGCGGGCAGGCCGTACGCCGACCCGAACGCCATGTCGGCCGCGCTGGTCGAGGCCGCCGCGCACGCCGGGATCCGGCTCACCCTGCTGGACACCGCGTACCTGACCGCCAGCGTGGACGGCGCGGAACTCGTCGGGACGCAGCGCCGGTTCGGCGACGGCGACGCGCTGCGCTGGGCGGAGCGCGTCGACGCCTTCCGGCCCGAGAACGACCATGCCCGGCTGGGCGCGGCGATCCACTCGGTCCGCGCGGTGCCCGCCGAGCAGCTCGCCACCGTGGCCGGCTGGGCCGACCGCAACGGCGTGCCGCTGCACGTGCACCTCTCCGAGCAGCCGGCCGAGAACGACGCCTGCCGGGCCGTGCATGGTTGCAGCCCGACCCGGCTGCTGGCCGACCACGGGGTGCTGGGCCCGCACACCACGGCGGTGCACGCCACCCACCCGACCAGCGCCGACGTCGCCCTGCTCGGCGAGAGCCGGACCGGGGTGTGCCTCTGCCCGACCACCGAGCGGGACCTGGCCGACGGGATCGGGCCGGCCCGGCGGATGGCCGAGGCGGGCAGCCCGCTCAGCCTGGGCAGCGACAGCCACGCCGTGGTCGACCTCTTCGAGGAGGCCCGCGCCGTGGAGCTGGACGAGCGGCTGCGCACGCGGAAGCGGGGGCACTTCGCCGCCGCCGAGCTGGTCGGCGCGGCCACCGTCGCCGGGCACGCCGCGCTCGGCTGGGGCGACGCCGGCCGGCTGTCGGTCGGGGACCGGGCCGACCTGGTGACGGTACGCCTGGACAGCGTCCGGACCGCCGGGGTGCCGCCGGTCGGCGCGTTCTTCGCGGCCACCGCCGCCGACGTGACGCACGTGGTGGTCGACGGGCGGACGGTGGTGGCCGACGGCCGGCACCTGACCGTGGACGTGCCGGCCGAACTCCACTCGGCCATCGCGGAGGTGACGTCATGAGCCGGGACGGCTTCCCGGAGCGGCCGGTGCGGCCCGGCGACCGGCTCCGGCCGGCGGTGCGGAACTCCGGCAGCCTGCTCGTCGACAACATCGGCGAGCTGGTCACCAACGACGGCCGGGCGGGCGACCCGTTGGGGATCCGACGCGGCGCCGCCCTGCTGGTCGAGGACGGGGAGGTCGCCTGGGTCGGGCCGGCCCGGGACGCACCGGCCGCCGACCGGCGGATCGACGCCGAGGGCGCGGCCGTGCTGCCCGGCTTCGTGGACAGCCACGCCCACCTGGTCTTCGCCGGCGACCGGGCCGCCGAGTTCGCCGCCCGGATGGCCGGCGAGCCCTACACCGGGGGCGGCATCCGGACCACCGTGGGCGCCACCCGGGCCGCCTCCGACGACGAGCTGCGGGACACCGTACGGCGGCTGCGCGCGGAGGCGATGCGGCAGGGCACCACCACCATCGAAATCAAGAGCGGGTACGGGCTGACCGTCGCCGACGAGGCCCGCTCGCTGCGGATCGCCACCGAGTTCAGCGAGGACACCACCTTCCTGGGCGCGCACGTGGTCCCCGCCGAGTACGCCGACCGCCCCGACGACTACGTGGGCATGGTGTGCGGGCCGATGCTCGCCGCCGCCGCGCCGTACGCCCGCTGGATCGACGTGTTCTGCGAGCGGGGCGCCTTCGACGTGGACCACGCCCGGGCGATCCTCGCCTGCGGGCAGGCCGTCGGCCTGGGCGTGCGGGTGCACGCCAACCAGCTCGGCCCCGGGCCGGGCGTCCAGCTCGGGGTGGAGCTGGGCGCGGCCAGCGTGGACCACTGCACGCACCTGACCGACGCCGACGTCGACGCGCTCGCGTCGCGCCGGGTCGACTGCATGTGCCCGGACGGCCTGCACACCACCACCGTCGCCACCCTGCTGCCCGGGGCGGAGTTCTCCACCCGGTCGCCGTACCCGGACGCGCGCCGGCTGCTCGACGCCGGCGTGACCGTGGCCCTGGCCACCGACTGCAACCCCGGGTCGTCGTACACCTCGTCGATGCCGTTCTGCATCGCCCTCGCCGTACGCGAGATGCGGATGACCCCGGCGGAGGCGGTCTGGGCCGCGACCGCCGGCGGGGCGGCGGCGCTGCGGCGCACCGACGTGGGCCGGCTCGCGCGGGGCGCGCGGGCCGACCTCATGATCCTCGACGCCCCGTCCCACCTGCACCTGGCCTACCGGCCGGGGGTTCCCTTGATCCGCCAGGTTCTGCACAACGGAGTGCCGCAATGTCGACCGTAGTCATCCAGCCCACCGGGATCTCCCCCGCCGACGTGCTCGCCGTGGCGCGCGGCACCGCCAAGGTCGTCCTCGACCCCGCCACGGTGGAGGCGATGGCCACCAGCCGGTCCATCGTGGACGGTATCGAGGCCGCCGGCCGGCCCGTGTACGGCGTCTCCACCGGATTCGGGGCGCTCGCCAACACCTTCGTCGCGCCCGAGCGGCGGGCCGAACTCCAGCACGCGCTGATCCGCTCGCACGCCGCCGGTGTGGGCGCGCCCATGCCCCGCGAGGTGGTGCGGGCCATGATGCTGCTGCGGGTGCGCTCGCTCGCCCTGGGCCGCTCCGGGGTCCGGCCGCTGGTCGCCGAGGCCCTGGTGGACCTGCTCAACCACGAGGTGACCCCGTGGGTGCCCGAGCACGGCTCGCTCGGCGCCTCCGGCGACCTGGCGCCCCTCGCCCACTGCGCGCTGGTGCTGATCGGCGAGGGCTGGGTGCTCGGCCCGGCCGGCGACCGGCTGCCGGCCGGCGACGCGCTGCGCCGGGTCGGGCTGGAGCCGGTGGAGCTGGCCGCCAAGGAGGGGCTGGCGCTCATCAACGGCACCGACGGCATGCTCGGCATGCTGCTGCTGGCCGTGCACGACGCCCGGCACCTGTTCGCCATGGCGGACGTGACCGCCGCGCTGGCCATCGAGGCGATGCTCGGCTCGGAGCGGCCGTTCATGCCGGAGCTGCACGCCATCCGGCCGCACCCCGGCCAGGCCGCCTCGGCCGCGAACATCCACAAGCTGCTGCAGGACTCGGCGGTGATGGACTCGCACCGCGACGACCTGGCGCACGCCGTGCAGGACGCCTACTCGATGCGCTGCGCGCCGCAGGTGGCCGGGGCGGCCCGGGACACCCTCGACTTCGTCGAGGTGGTGGCCGGGCGGGAGCTGCTGTCGGTGGTGGACAACCCGGTGGTGCTGCCGGACGGGCGGGTCGAGTCGACCGGCAACTTCCACGGCGCGCCGCTCGGCTTCGCCGCCGACTACCTGGCCATCGCCGCGTCCGAGGTGGGCGCGATCGCCGAGCGCCGCGTGGACCGGCTGCTCGACGTCACCCGCTCCCGGGAGCTGCCGGCGTTCCTCTCCCCCGACGCCGGGGTCAACTCCGGCCTGATGATCGCCCAGTACACGGCGGCCGGGATCGTCGCGGAGAACCGCCGGCTGGCCGCACCCGCCTCGGTCGACTCGCTGCCCACCAGCGGCATGCAGGAGGACCACGTCTCGATGGGCTGGGCGGCGACCAAGAAGCTGCGCACCGTGCTGGACAACCTGACCAGCCTGCTCGCCGTGGAACTGCTGGCCGGCGTACGCGGGCTCCAGCTCCGCGCCCCGCTGGCCCCGTCGCCGGCCGGCCGGGCCGCGCTGGCCGCGCTCGGCGAGGCGATCGGCGAGCCGGGGCCGGACGTGTTCCTCGCCCCGCTCATGGAGGCGGCGCGGGAGGTCGTCCGCGGCCCCGAGCTGCGGGCCGCGATCGAGCGCGAGGTCGGCCCGCTGAGCTGAACCCCGGGCGCGGTCGAGCCGTCCACGCCCCGGAGCCGGTCAACGGTACGCCGGGGCGTGGGCGAGCAGGGCGACCGCGTCGCGGTCCGGGGTCCCCGGGTCGGCCTGGAAGGCGACGAACCGCTGCCCGTCCGGGGCGGTCAGGATCTCGGACGTCAGCTCCAGCCGGCCCACCCCGGGGTGCTGGAAGCTGCGTCGCGCGCCGCTCTTGACCCGTACGTCGTAGTGGCGCCAGAGCGCCGCGAACTCCTCGGCGACCCCGGACAGCTCGGCCACCAGCCGGGCCAGCTCCCGCGACTCCGGGTCGGCGGCGGCGACCGTCCGCAGGTGCGCCACGCAGTCCTCGGCCATCCGCCGCCACGGCACGAAGAGCGTGCGGGCGGCCGGGTGCACGAAGACGTACCGGATCAGGTTCCGTCGTTCCCCGGGCCACTGCTCGATCCCGGCCAGCAGCCGGAGCCCCTCCGGGTTGGCGGCGAGGACGTCGCTGGTCTGGCTCAGCACGTACGCCGGGGTGGGCCGGACGCTCTCCAGCAGCAGCCGCAGCCCGGGCCGTACCCTCGTGGCGGGGCGCGGGCGGCGGGCCGGGCGGCCGGACGCGTGGTGGGCCAACGCGTGCAGGTGGGCCCGCTCGTCGTCGTCGAGACGCAGCGCCGTGGCCAGCGCGTCGAGGACCGCCGGACCGGGGTTGGTGTCCCGGCCGCGCTCCAGCCGGATGTAGTAGTCGACGCTCACGCCGGCCAGTGCGGCCAGCTCCTCGCGGCGCAGCCCCGGGGTCTGCCGGCGGCCGGCGCCGGGCGGCAGGCCCACCTCGGCCGGCCCGATCCGGCCCCGTCGGTTGCGCAGGAACTCGCCCAGTGCGCCGTGCTCCGCCACCCGCAGAGTCTGACATCCCCGACCGGCACGCGGGGTGGCCCTGTCAGGGCCGGTCCCGCCACGGTCTTCCGGGCCCACGGACGGACCGGAAACCTGGGCGGCATGGAACCATCTCGAATCCTGATCGTCGGCGGCAGCTCCGGCATGGGGCTGGCGCTGGCGGAACTGTTGCTGCACGGCGGTGCGGAGGTCACCATCGCCGGCCGTTCCGTCGGCCGCCTGGCCGAGGCGGCCCGCCGGCTGGGCGCACCCGAGCGGCTGCGCACCCACCCGGTCGACGTCGCCGACGAAGAGCAGGTACGCCGGCTCGCCGACGAGTGTGGACAGCTGGACCACGTGGTGGTCACCGCCGCCGACATGGCCGGGGCGTACGGGCCGCTGGCCGGGTTCGACCTCGACGCGGCGCGGGCGGTCCTCGGCACCAAGGTGCTCGGGCCGTGGCTGGTCGCCAAGCACGTCATGGTGGCCCCGGCCGGTTCGCTCACCGTCACCTCGGGCATCGCCGCCTACCGGCCCGCGCCGGGCGGCTCGATGGTCGCGACCGCGAACGGGGCGCTGGAGTCGCTCGTGCGGGCGTTGGCGCTGGAACTCGCCCCGGTCCGGGTCAACGCCGTCTCGCCGGGCTGGGTGGACACCCCGATCTGGGACACCTTCGCCGGCGACGCGAAGCACGACAGGCTGGCGGCCATGGCCGAGCGGCTACCCGGCGGTCGGGTGGGCGACCCGGCCGACATCGCCCGGGCCTTCGTGGCGGTCATGGAGAACCGGTTCATCACCGGGACGGTGCTGCACGTCGACGGCGGACATCGACTGGTCTGAGCGGTGGGTCCGCCCGGGACGCGCGGTCAGGCCGCCGGCGGAAGCACCTTGGCGACCAGCTTGGCCAGTTCGCGCAGCGCCTTGCCGCGGTGGCTGACCGCGTCCTTCTCCTCCGGGGTCAGCTCCGCGTTGGTCCGCTCCTGCCCGTCGCCCAGGAAGATCGGGTCGTAGCCGAAGCCACCGTCGCCGCGCGGGGCGCGCAGCAGCCGACCCGACTGCCGGCCGTCGACCAGGTGCTCCTTGCCGCTGGGCAGGACCAGCGCCACCGTGCAGACGAAGGCGGCGCCCCGGTGCTCGTCCGGCAGGTCGGCGATCTGGTCCAGCACGAGCTGGAGGTTGGCCTGGTCGTCGCCGTGTGAACCGGCCCAGCGGGCGCTGAACACGCCCGGCATGCCGTTGAGCGCGTCCACCGCCAGCCCGGAGTCGTCGGCGATGGTCGGCAGGCCGGTGCGCCGGCAGCCCTCCCGGGCCTTGATCAGCGCGTTCTCGCCGAAGGTCAGGCCGGACTCGGGCAGCTCCGGGTACTCCTCGACGTCGTCGAGCCCGAGCAGGGCGATCCGGTGGGCGCCGAGCGCGCCGTCGAGGATCCGCTGGAGCTCGACGAGCTTCTTCCGGTTGCGGGTGGCCAGGAGGACCTTGTTCATCAGTTCAGCGCCTTCCGCTGCGCGTCGGCCAGTTCCAGGCAGCCCGCCACGCCCAGGTCGAGCAGGGCGTCCAGCTGATCCCGGGCGAAGACGCCGGCCTCGCCCGTCCCCTGCACCTCGACGAAGTCACCCGTCCCGGTGCAGACCACGTTCATGTCCACCTCTGCCGCCACGTCCTCGTCGTAGCAGAGGTCGAGCCGCGGCTCGCCGGCGATGATGCCGACGCTGACCGCCGCCACCGACCGGTGCATCACCTTCTCCACCTTGCCGGCCAGGGCCTTGCGCTCGGCGAGCCAGGTCACCGCGTCGTGCAGCGCCACGTACGCCCCCGTGATGGCGGCCGTCCGGGTGCCGCCGTCGGCCTGGAGCACGTCGCAGTCGAGCACCACCGAGTTCTCGCCCAGCGCCTTAAGGTCGACGCAGGCCCGCAGGCTGCGGCCGATCAGCCGGGAGATCTCGTGGGTCCGGCCGCCGACCCGGCCCTTGACGCTCTCCCGGTCGGAGCGGGTGTTGGTGGCCCGGGGCAGCATCGCGTACTCGGCGGTCACCCAACCGAGCCCGGAGCCCTTGCGCCAGCGGGGCACGCCCTCGGTCACGCTGGCCGTGCAGAGCACCCGGGTCGCCCCGAACTCGACGAGCACGGAGCCTTCCGGGTGGGTGCTCCAGCCCCGGGTCAGGGTCACCGGTCGGAGTTGGTCGGGCCGCCGCCCGTCAGGTCGCGCCATGCCTGCACCTTATGCGGTGCCGTGATCGAACCGGCCCGCGGTCTCCCAACGGCCGCCCGCGACGGTCACGGTCGGCGGGTCTGACAGCCCGCGGACCAGGTCACGCTCCGCAACGACCGTGCCGCCCGGGCGGGTGCCCCCGGCCGCCTTTGCTCTGCAGCCATGGACGCATCAGCTACCGAACGTCATCACCTCCGCCAGCGGACACCGGGAAGACGGATCGGCAAACCGCAGCTCAACGAGCTGCTGCGTGGATGGCTGCAGAGCAAAGGCTGGCGCCGGCGACCTGCCGTCGGGACCAAGCCGGACACGGAGCGTCACACGATACTGCCCTACGGTGCGTGATCGGGACTCGCACCTCCGGCGGCGACCGACGGCAATGCGGCGCGCCGACCGGCCCGGTCAGACCTCGTAGCTGGCGCCGGCGCGGACCACCTCGAGCGGACCGGCGTAGGCGCCGGCCGCCGACTCCACGGTGTGCGACTCGCTGCCCCAGGCGGGGACGAGGTGGGTGAGCAGCAGCCGACCCACCCCCGCCTTGGTGGCCGCCTCGCCGGCCTCCCGGCCGGTCAGGTGCAGGTCCGGCGGGTTCTCCACCCCGTCGAGGTAGCTGGCCTCGCAGAGGAACAGGTCGGCGCCCTGGGCCAGGCGCAGCAGCGCGTCGCAGGGCGCGGTGTCCGAGGAGTAGCAGAACACCCGGCCGCCGTGCTCCAGCCGCACCCCGTACGTCTCGACCGGGTGGTTCATCTGGTCGACGGTGACGGTGAACGGGCCGATGGGGAAGGTGCCCGGCTGGAGGCCGTAGAACTGGTAGACGTCCTCGACCGTGCTGTCCTCCTGCCCGTACGCGCTGGCCAGCCGGTCCGGCGCGCCGGAAGGGGCGTACATCGGCAGGGGCGGGTACGGGCCGTCCGGGGCGTACCGGCGCACCACCACGTAGGTGACCGCGTCGAGCATGTGGTCGCAGTGCAGGTGGGTGAGGAGGATGGCGTCGGGGGCGTGCAGCCCGACGTAGCGCTGGAGGGTGGACAGCGACCCCGAGCCGAAGTCGATCAGGAGCCGGAACCCTTCGGCCTCCAGAAGGTAGGCGGAACAGGGAGACTCAGGCCCGGGAAAGCTGCCGGCGCAGCCGAGAACGGTCAGTCGCATCCGGTCGCCTCGATCTCACGCTCGGTAGTCGACACGCCGGCGGTCGCCCCGCCGATGATCTCTACCGACGCGTTCGCCACGCTGCGCAGCCTACGCGTCGGCCCGGTCGGGCAAGAATCATCTGCCGGAAGTTGTCATCAACGTGACACCCGCACGCGTCCGGTCCCGGGAAGTAACGGTCGGTTCGGCCAGCGGCGTCCGCGGACCGAACCGACCGGCCGGTGGTCAGGCCCAGAGCTGCCCCTCCAGGGCGTCCTCGGCGTCGGCGAGGGTGCCGCCGTACGCCCCGGTCGACAGGTACTTCCAGCCGCCGTCGGCGACCACGAAGGCCACGTCGGCGCGGCGGCCGTCGCGGACGGCCTCGTGCGCCACCGCGAGGGCGGCGTGCAGGATCGCGCCCGTGGAGAAGCCGGCGAAGATCCCCTCCACCTCGACGAGCTGCCGGGTGCGCAGCACCGCGTCGCGGGTACCCACCGAGAAGCGCCGGGAGAGCACCGAGGCGTCGTACAGCTCGGGCACGTAGCCCTCGTCGATGTTGCGCAGCCCGTAGACCAGCTCGCCGTAGCGGGGCTCGGCGGCGACGACCTGGATGCCGTCGACCTTCTCCCGCAGGTAGCGTCCGGTGCCCATCAGGGTGCCGGTGGTGCCCAGGCCGGCCACGAAGTGGGTGATCGTCGGCAGGTCGTGCAGCAGCTCCGGCCCGGTCGTCTCGTAGTGCGCCCGGGCGTTCGCCTCGTTGCCGTACTGGTAGAGCATCACCCAGTCCGGGTGCTCGGCGGCGATCTGCTTCGCCGTGGCGACGGCCTGGTTCGAGCCGCCGGCGGCCGGCGAGAAGATGATCTCCGCGCCGTACATCCGGAGCAGCTGGACCCGTTCGGTGGAGACGTTCTCCGGCATCACGCAGACCAGCCGGTAGCCGCGCAGCTTGGCCACCATGGCCAGCGAGATGCCGGTGTTGCCGCTGGTCGGCTCCAGGATGGTGTCGCCGGGGCGGAGCCGGCCGGACTCCTCGGCCGAGCGGACCATGAACAGGGCCGCCCGGTCCTTGATGCTGCCGGTCGGGTTCCGGTCCTCCAGCTTCGCCCAGAGCCGCACCGGCGGTGCCCCGTCGGGCACCGTCGGCGAGAGTCGGGGCAGCCCGACCAGGGGCGTGCCGCCGCAGGCGTCGAGCAGGCTGTCGTACCTGGCCATGGCCGCCCGCCTCAGCGGGCGGCGACGGCCGCGCGGTGACCGGCGATCGCAGCCGCGGCGGCGCTGTGCTGCGCGATCGCGGCTGCCGCCGCGAAGCCGAACGCGCCGCCGGCCACGGCCGGCAGGATGGTGACGCTGTCGCCGTCGTTGAGCTTGGCGTCGAGCGCGCCCAGGAAGCGGACGTCCTCGTCGTTGACGTAGACGTTGACGAACCGGTGCAGCGCACCGGCGTCGGTGACCAGCCGGGCCCGCAGGCCGCCGTGCCGGGAGTCCAGGTCGGCGAGCAGGTCGCCCAGGGTGTCGCCACTGCCCTCGACGACCTTCGCGCCGCCGGTGTAGCTGCGCAGGATGGTGGGGATGCGAACCTCGATGGCCATGGTGTCTCGTGCTCCTTGTTCGGGTGCTGCCAGGTGACGGAAGGAAGAAAAGGTGTGCCGGCGCTGGAAGATCAGCGGTCGGAACACTCGTAGTCGACCGTCGCCGGGCTCTGCCCGAACATGTAGGACTGGACGGCGTGCGGGTCCACGGCAGCCACGATCTCGACCGGCTCCTCGGTGACCACGCCGTCGACGATCCGGAAGGACCGGATCTCCTCGGTGTCGGGCTCGCGGGTCGAGACGAGCAGGTAGTGCGCTCCCGGCTCCCCGGCGAAGGAGATGTCCGTGCGGGACGGGTAGGCCTCCGTCGCGGTGTGCGAGTGGTAGATGACGACCGGTTCCTCGTCGCGGTCGTCCATCTCCCGCCACAGCCGCAACTGCTCCATCGAGTCGAACTCGTAGAAGGTCATGGAGCGGGCGGCGTTCGCCATGGGGATGTGCCGGGTCGGGGTGTCGCTGCCGACGGGACCGGCGACCACGCCGCACGCCTCGTCAGGGTGGTCTCGGCGCGCGTGGGCCACGATCGCGTCGATGATCGACCGGTCGATGCTCAGCACGCCGCCCAGCCTAGCGCCTGGCGGTCCCGGGCGGCGAGGTGGTGACCGTCACGGCTCAGTCGATCAGGGCGTTGAGCAGGGACTCCTGCAGATATCCGAGGTACGCGTAGACCGATAGTTGGAACACCCGGGACGAGGTGGGGTCCTCGGCGACCGCGTCGTCCAGCTCCTCGCCCAGGTCGGTGCCGTCCTTGATCTCCAACCGGACGCCCATGGCCAGCCGGGCGTCGTTGAGGGCGCGCAGCCACGCCTCGGCCGCCTCCGCGTCCAGCCGCACCTCGCCGCCGGCCTCGCCGTCGGGCAGCGCGGCGAGGATCGCCCCGGCCTGGTCGATCTTGGCGGTCTTGAGGTCGCCCTCGGTGTAGCGGCGGAACTCCGCGCTGCCCGCCGCGTCGTCCGGGTAGACCTCGGGGAAGAGCCGGCCGACCACCGGGTCGCCGTGGTCGAAGCCGTCGGTGAGCAGGCCGACCACCTCGGAGGCGACCTTGCGCAGCACCCGGACCTCGTCCACCGCGAAGGTGGCCACGTAGCGGTCGCCCTGGCGACGGAACATGCTCATGACCGGTCCACCGTCGCCCAGAGGCCGTACGCGTGCAGCTGCGACGCGTCGTGCTCCATCCGCTCCCGCGCGCCGCTGGAGACGACCGCCTTGCCCTTGTGGTGCACGTCCAGCATGAGCTGCTCGGCCTTCTCCCGGCTGTATCCGAAGAGCTTCTGGAAAACCCAGGTCACGTACGTCATGAGGTTGACCGGATCGTCCCAGACGATGGTCACCCAAGGCCGGTCGGAGACCGGCACCTCTTCGGTGTCCGGCGTCTCGACCGGCGCAACCTGTGGAGCCGCCATGCCCCCCATCGTGCCACCGGATCCGGGGAACCGATGAACCGGAACGGCGCGGCGGTCGGGATCACCCGCCCGGGCCGCGTACGCCGGTCCGGGCGGCCGGGCGGCGGCCCCGACCTCAGGCGAGCAGGATGCCGTGGTCGACAGCATCGGTGAGGACCGCGCCCAGCGAGAGGCGGATCACCTCGAAGCGACGGGACACCTGCCGGGACAGCTCCAGCTCGACCTCGCGCAGCGCCCGCTGGGCCCAGGAGCGGGCGGCGTTCGGGTCGGCGTTGCCGGGGACCCGCCAGTGCTGCCAGCACCCGCCGTTGAGGGCCACCCCGACGGGCGGGAGCGCCTCGTCGCGCTCCGCCCCCGGACAGGCGGCCAGCGCGTCGAGCGCACCGGCCCCGGCCAGCCCGGCCACCCCGGCCGTGCTGGTGACCAGGAGCACGCGGTCCAGCTCCGGGCCGTCCGGGTGGTCGGCCAGGCCCCAGCGCACGGCGTGCACGATCCGGCGGCGTACCCCCTCGGCGAGCGGCGCGCCGAAGACCCGGCCGGCCGCGTCGTCGATGATGCCCCGGACCGCCTCGTCGCACTGCGCGGTGGCCAGCAGCGACAGCGCCTCCATCTCGCGGTCGAGCAGCTGCGGCAGGCCGGCGCAGCCCACCCCGAAGACGATCTCCTGCACCACCCGGAGGTGGATGTCGGCCAGCTCCAGGGCGAGGTGCTGGCGGATCCGCTGGGCGCACGAGCGGGCCTGGCGGTCGATCCGCTCGGTGAGGTCGGCCGGCTCGACGCCGGCCACCACGGGCACCCGGCCGTGGGCGCCGGGCGGTTCCGGCGGGCGGGAGCTGGCCCGGCGCAGCCCCTCGTCGGCGGCCCAGCCGACCAGCGCGCGGCGCAGCACCGAGTGCTCGCCCTGGCGGACCGGGAACCAGCGGGCCGGGGCGAGCGCGGGCACCGCGGCCAGCAGCGCGGCCCGGTGCGCCGCGACGGAGACCTCCACCGGGTCGTACCGGCGGGCGGCGGGGCCGGGCGGGCCGGACCGGCCGGCCGACGACCCGGACGCCCCCGTGTCCTCCGTCGTCGTGCCGTCCGCCGGGCCCGCCCAGCCGGCCACGCCGGGGGTGACGGCGAAGAACACCTCGACCCGGGTGCGCGCCACCTCGGCCAGCAGATGCAGCTCGGCCGCGCTGAACGCCTGGTCGGCGGAGATCACGAAGAGCAGGGCCCCGGCCCGGCCCGCCGCGTCGAGCAGCACCCGGCCGCCGGCCACCCCGAGGGTGCCGGTGTCCGGCGTGTCGAGCACGGCGAAGTGCCGCAGCAGCGGGTCCGGCAGGCTCAGCTCCACCCGGCGCGGCGGGCGGGCCAGCGCCGGACCGGCGGCGAGCGGGTCGGCGCCGTAGGAGTGCGGCTGGCGGTAGCCCGGCACGTACGCGGCGCGGGTGGGCACCTTGGCGTGGTTGACGAGCAGGTGGCTGCCCGCGGGCACGGCGAGCATCCCGGGATCCAGCCCGAGCAGGCCGGCGAGCAGCTCGCGCCGGCCGGCCCCGGCCGGGCCGGTGACCACGACACTCAGCGGCTCCTCCGGCCCAGGCTCGGTCACCCCGAGCCGGGTGGGCAGCGGGGCGCAGCGGGGCGGCTCGGCGAGCCCGTCGGGGTCGGGCACGTCGATCGCGGGGAGCGGACCCGGCTTCATCAGTCGGCCTCCCGGTGAGGCGACCGGGTTGCGGTCCGGTCGCGTGGAATTCCCTGGTCGCAGGGGATGTCGGAAGAGTACGGCTGTCGCGGATCCGACACCGAACACATCCGATACTCACGAGTAATCACCAGATTACTCAACTTCGCTCCGTGACGGTATGCGCGCGGAGGGAACACCGTCGATATGCTGCACCGATGAGTCGCTGGGACTTCGTCGGCCGCACGGATGAGCTCAACCGTCTGTTGTCGGCGGTCGGCGGTCCGGAGGGACGCGGGCTGCTCTTCAGTGGAAGCGCCGGGGTGGGCAAGAGCCGGCTGCTGCGCGAGGGGGTGGCCGCCCTCCCCACCGACCGCTACGCGATCTGGTCCGTCGCGGCCAGCGCCACCACGGCCGCGCTGCCGTTCGGCGGGCTGGTCCAGGTGCTCCCCGCCGCCCAGCCGCAGGGCCTCTCCCCCGCCGGTGTCCTGCGCTGGGCGGTCGACGTGCTCCAGGAGCAGGCCGCCGGCCGGCCGATCGTGCTGGCGATCGACGACGCACACCTGCTCGACCCGCCGTCGGCGGCGCTGGTGCACCTCATCGCCCGCTCCGAGAACGCCACGGTGCTCGGCACGCTGCGCAACGGCGAGCAGATCCCGCTGCCGATCCGCGCCCTGTGGACCGACGACCTGGTCGACCTGGTGGAGCTGGGGCCGCTCGGCCCGAGCGAGACCACCGGACTGCTCGCCGCGATCCTCGGCGGGCCGGTCGACGCCGGCTCCTCCGAACGGCTGTTCCGGCTCTCCGCCGGCAACCCGCTGCTGCTGCGCGAGCTGGTGCTGGCCGCCTCCGGCGGCGACGAGCTGAGCCGGACGTACGGGATCTGGAAGTGGACCGGCCGGCTGGAGCTGGCGCCCAGCCTCACCGACCTGATCGACACTCGGATCGGCCAGCTCACGCCCGGCGTACGGGCCGTGGTCGAGCTGGTCGCGTTCGGCGAGCCGCTCGGCCTGCAACTGCTGGAGCAGGCCGTCGACCCGGCCGACGTGGAGGTCGCCGAGGAGCGCGGCCTGATCTCCATGGTGCGCGACGACCGGCGGCTGAACGTCCGCCTCGCCCACCCGCTCTACGGCGAGGTGATGCGCCGGCACTGCCCGGTCAGCCGCACCCGCCGACTCCAGGCCACCCTGGCCGGCCTGCTGGAGCGGGTCGGCAAGCGGCGCCGCGACGACCTGCTGCGGGTCGCCGTGTGGCGGCTCGACTCGGGTACGGCGCAGGACCCCGCCCTGCTGCTCGACGCGGCGGCCCAGGCCTTCGGCCGGTACGACGTGCCGCTGGCCACCCGGCTGGCCCGGGCGGCGTTGGACGGCGAGGGCGGCTCGGACGCGGCGGAACTGCTCGCCATCATCCTCATGTTCGGTGACCGGCCGGACGAGGCCCTCGTGGTGCTCGACCAGGTGGCCGGGGCGATCCAGGACGACCGGCGGCGCGGCCGCTGGCTGACGGCCCGGGGCATGGTCAGCTACTGGGGGCTGAGCCGGGAGTCCACGGTGGAGGAGATCGCTGCGCGGGGCGCCGAGTTGACCGACCCCGCCGACCAGGCCCGCGTCCGCGCCTTCGAGGCGATCATGCGGCTGCACCGCCTGGACGTCGACACCGCGGTCCGGCAGGCCCAGGCGGTGCTGGACCGGCCGGCCGCCCCGATGGCGGCGCGCGAGCTGGCCCGGTGCACCCTCGCGCACCTGCAGGCCGCGCAGGGGCAGTACCGGCGCAGCGCCACGGCGATCGCCCGGGTGGAGGCCGAGGCCGCGTGCTGGCGGGGCGACATGCCCTACCTCCAGCTCGCCATGGAGCTGGCCCGGGGCACCCGCCTGGCGCTCTCCGGCGACCTGGCCGGCATCGACGCGATCGTCGCCGACGAGTTCGCCGACCTGGCCGGCGCCGGCGACTTCCGGCTCGGCACCGGCTACCTCGCCATCCTCCAGGCGTACGCGGCGCGGCTGCGCGGGCGCGGCGACGAGGCGCTGAAGACCAGCCTCGGCGCCTGCGCCGTCCTCGCCACCAGCCGCGTCTACGCCGGTCTGGCGCACGCCGAGCGCGCCCAGGCAGCGGCGCTGCGGGGCGACGCCACGCACGCGGCGGAGGCGATGGCCGAGGCGGACCGCACCCACGCGCCCGGGATGGCGGTGCTCTACCCGTGGCTGGAGCAGGCCCGGGGCGCGGTGCACGCGGTGGCCGGCGACCTGCCGGCGGCGGTCAAGCACCACTGCGCGCTCGCCGACCGCCTGCGCGAGGACGGCCTGGCCGGGCACGAGCTGCTCGTCCTGCTCGACCTGGTCCGGTTCGACCAGGCCGCCGCGGCGGTCGGGCCGACCTGCACCGACGGCGGCCGGCGGACCGTGGCACAACGCCTGGCCGAGCTCTCCGAGCAGGTCGACGGGGTGCTGCCGCCGCTGGTCGCCCGGTACGCCCGCGCCACGCTCGACGGCAGCCCCGACGAGCTGCTCGCCGTGGCCGACGGCTTCGCCGCCCGGGAGCTGACCGTCTACGCCGCCGAGGCGACGGCCATGGCGTTGCACCGGATGGGCCGCAGCCGCGCCGGTGCCACGGGCCCGGCCCGGGAGCGTCTCGCCGACCTCCTCCGCCGCTGTGATGAGGTGTCCACGCCGGCGCTGCGGTTGCTCCGCCCGACGCTGACCGAGCGCGAGTGGGAGATCGGCCGGCTCGCCGCCGACGGCGTGACCAGCCGCGCCATCGCCGAGCGGCTCTTCCTCTCCACCCGCACGGTGGAGAACCACCTCCAGCGGATCTACAGCAAGCTCGGGGTGGCCGGGCGGGCGGAGCTGCGGGCCGCGCTGCGGTCGATGCCGGGCCACGACGGCACGGACCCGGCCTGAACTCTAGGCTGAGGCGGTGACCACCCTTCGCCCCGCGCTGCTGACCGACCACTACGAGCTGACCATGGTCAGCGCCGCCCTCCGGGACGGCACGGCCGACCGTCGCTGCGTCTTCGAGGTGTTCAGCCGGCGGCTGCCGGCCGGCCGCCGCTACGGCGTGGTCGCCGGGACCGGCCGTTTGATCGACCTGATCCGCGACTTCCGGTTCGACTCCGACGAGATCGAGTTCCTGCGCCGCACCGGCGTGGTGGACGACCGGGCCGCCCGGTGGTTGGCCGACTACCGCTTCACCGGCGACGTCGACGGGTACGCGGAGGGCGAGCTGTTCTTCCCCGGCTCCCCGATCCTCACCGTCTCCGGCACCTTCGCCGAGTGCGTGGTGCTGGAGACGCTGGCGCTGTCGGTGCTCAACCACGACTGCGCGGTGGCCGCCGCGGCGGCCCGGATGGTCACCGCCGCCCGCGGCCGGGCGCTGATCGAGATGGGTTCCCGGCGGGCGCACGAGGGGGCCGCGGTGGCCGCCGCCCGGGCCGCGTACCTGGCCGGGTTCCGGTTCACCTCCAACCTGGCCGCCGGCCAGCGCTACGGCATCCCCACCGCCGGCACCGCCGCGCACGCGTTCACCCTGCTGCACGACGACGAGCAGGCGGCGTTCGCCTCGCAGGTCGCCACGCTGGGCAAGGACACCACGCTGCTGGTCGACACCTACGACATCAGCCAGGGCATCCGCAACGCCATCGCCGTGGCCGGGCCGGAGCTGCGCGCGATCCGGATCGACTCGGGCGACCTCGCGGTGATCGCCCAGCAGTCCCGCGAGCTGCTCGACTCACTCGGCGCCACCGAAACGAAGATCATCGTCTCGGGCGACCTCGACGAGTACGCCATCGCCTCGCTCGCCGCCGAGCCGGTCGACATGTACGGCGCGGGCACGGCCGTGGTGACCGGCTCGGGCGCCCCCACCGCCGGCCTGGTCTACAAGCTGGTCGAGGTGGACGGGCGCCCGGTGGTCAAGCGCTCGGAGCACAAGGCCACCATCGGCGGCCGGAAGGTGGCCGTCCGCCGGCACAAGCCGACCGGCACCGCCACCGAGGAGATCATCGTCCCGCAGGGGGTGCCGGACCGGCAGCCCAACGACCGGATGCTCCAGCGCTCGTTCCTCGTCGAGGGCGAGCCGGTGGCGCTGCCCACCCTCGACGAGTCCCGGGAGCACCTGCGGCAGTGCCTGATCTCCATCCCGTGGGAGGGGCTCAAGCTCTCCGGCGGCGACCCGGCCGTCCCGGTGACCGTCGTACCCGCGAGTTGAGAGGAGCGATCCGATGGCCACTGCCTTGATCATCGTGGACGTGCAGAACGACTTCTGCGAGGGCGGCTCGCTGGCCGTGACCGGCGGCGCGGGCGTCGCCGCCGGCATCTCCCGGCTGCTCGCCGCCGAGCCGCAGCGGTGGGACCACGTGGTCGCGACGAAGGACTACCACATCGACCCGGGCGCGCACTTCGGCAACCCGCCGGACTACGTCGACTCCTGGCCCCGGCACTGCGTGGTGGGCACCGCCGGCTCCGAGTTCCACCCGGACCTGGAGACCGGCCGGGTGGAGGCGATCTTCCACAAGGGCGAGCACGCGGCCGCGTACTCCGGTTTCGAGGGGCACGCGGACGACGGCGAGTGCCTGGCCGACTGGCTGCGCCGGCACGACGTCGACCGGGTCGACCTTGTCGGCATCGCCACCGACCACTGCGTGCGGGCCACCGCGCTGGACGCCGCCCGGGAGGGCTTCCGGACCACTGTGCTGCTGGACCTGACCGCCGCCGTCGCGGCCGACACGCTCGACGTGGCGCTGCGCACCCTCGACGGCGCCGGGGTCACCATGGTCGGCGAGCCTGTGATCAGGGCCGCTTGAGCGGGTAATTGGTTGCGGCTGTCGTACCCCCGGCCGAGGATGGCGGCCGGAGGTACGGACCGTCGTGAACTTGAAGCCTTACCGGGAGGCACTCGCCCTGCCCGGTCTCCGGTCGTTGCTGCTGATCTCGGTGCTGGCACGCATCCCGCTCACCGCGACCGGTGTGACGCTCACCTTCCACGTCGTGCTCGACCTCGGTCGCGGCTACGGCGCGGCCGGGCTGGTCGGCGCCGCGTCCACCGTCGGCGCCGCGCTCGGCTCCCCGCTGCTCGGCCGGCTGGTCGACCGGCGCGGGCTGCGCCCGGTGCTGCTGCTCACCACGGTCGCCGAGGGCGTCTTCTGGGCCTGCGCGCCGACCCTGTCGTACCCCGTGCTGCTGCCCACCGCGTTCCTGGCCGGCCTGCTCGCGCTGCCGGTCTTCTCGGTGGTCCGCCAGTCGGTCGCCGCGCTGGTGCCGGCCGAGCGGCGCCGCCCCGCGTACGCGCTCGACTCGATGTCGGTGGAGCTCTCGTTCATGGTCGGGCCCGCGCTGGCCGTGGCCATGGCCGCCGCCGTGTCGCCCCGGCTCACCATGTGGGCGGTCGGCGCCGGGATCGTCGCCTCCGGGATCTGCTTCTGGCTGCTCGACCCGCCCACCCGCGCCGCCGACGAGCCGGCCGGTCCGGCCCGCAAGGTGCCCCGCCGGGAGTGGGTCACCCCCCGGCTGCTCGCCGTGCTGGCGGTCAGCCTGGCCGCCACCCTGGTGCTCGGCGGCACCGACGTCGCGGTCGTCGCCGTGCTGCGCGAGGGCGGCGAGGTCGGCTGGACCGGCGCCGTCCTGGCCATGTGGGCGGTCGCCTCGCTGGTGGGCGGCTTCGCGTACGGGGCGGTCACCCGCTCGCTCTCCCCGCTGGTCCTGGTGGCGGCGCTGAGCCTGACCACCATCCCGGTCGGGCTGGGCGGGGCGCACTGGTGGCTGCTCTGCCTCGCGCTCGTCCCGGCCGGGGCGCTCTGCGCGCCGTCCATCGCCTCGACCTCGGACGCGGTGAGCCGGCTCGCCCCGGCCGGCGTACGCGGCGAGGCCATGGGCCTGCACGGCTCGGCCGTCACCGTCGGCATCGCGCTGGGGGCGCCGCTGGCCGGCGCGGTGATCGACGCCTCGGCGCCGGCCTGGGGGTTCGCGGTCACCGGCGCGATCGGGGTGCTGGTCGCCCTGGCCGTCCTCCCGATCGAACTCCGCCACCGCCGCGAGCCGGCCCCCACCCCGCCCCAGCCCGACCTGGCCCCCGCCACCCCCTGACCCCTCCCCTCCCGCGGAGCGGGCGTTGATCAAGAGGTTTGCGTCAGATCCCGCCCCACTCCCGACGCAAACCTCTTGATCAACGCGCTGGGGGGCCGAGGGCGGGCCCCAGCTCGGCGAGGTGGGGGTGTCCGCGCATCCCCCTCCCTCACCCCGACCATCAGCGGGTCGATCAAGAGGTTTACGTCAGATCCGGGCTCATTCCTGACGCAAACTTCTTGATCAACCACGCCCGCGGTACCCAGCGGGCCGGGCTCCGTGCGCGGTGGGGCCGGGGGAAAGGCGACGGGCGCCGCACC
>NZ_BMRA01000002.1:592149-744731 GCF_014648395.1 Micromonospora fulviviridis
GCTTGGGTCAGCTCTTCTCGAGCCGGCCCTCGGTGTCCTCCTGGTAGCTGGCGCCACCGTCGGACTCGCGGGTCAGCGGCTTGGCGCCGCCCTCCGGCGGGCCGGCCAGGCTGGTGCCGGCGGCCAGCTCGGGGAACTTGTGGTCGAAAGCCGGCCGCTCCGAGCGGATCCGCGGCATCCGGTCGAAGTTCCGCAGCGGGGGCGGCGAGCTGGTGGCCCACTCGAGCGAGTTGCCGTGGCCCCACGGGTCGTCGACCTCGACCACCGGACCGGTCTTGTACGACTTCCAGCAGTTCCAGATGAACGGCAGGGTCGAGATACCGGTGATGAAGGCGCCGACCGTGGACAGCGTGTTCAGGAACGTGAAGCCGTCACCGGGCAGGTAGTCGGCGTACCGGCGGGGCATGCCCTCGGCACCGAGCCAGTGCTGCACCAGGAAGGTGGTGTGGAAGCCGATCATGGTCAGCCAGAAGTGGATCTTGCCGAGCCGCTCGTCGAGCATCCGGCCGAACATCTTCGGGAACCAGAAGTAGATGCCGCCGAAGACGGCGAACACGATGGTGCCGAAGAGCACGTAGTGGAAGTGCGCCACCACGAAGTACGAGTCGTGCAGGTGGAAGTCGAGCGGCGGGCTGGCCAGCAGCACACCGGTGAGGCCACCGAAGAGGAAGGTCACCAGGAAGCCGACCGCGAAGAGCATCGGCGTCTCGAATGTGATCTGGCCCCGCCACATGGTGCCGATCCAGTTGAAGAACTTCATACCGGTCGGCACGGCGATCAGGTAGCTGAGGAAGCTGAAGAACGGCAGCAGCACCTGGCCGGTGGCGAACATGTGGTGCGCCCACACGCTCATCGACAGGGCGGCGATGGCGATGGTCGCGGCGACCAGGCCCTTGTAACCGAAGATCGGCTTCCGGGAGAAGACCGGGATGATCTCGGTGATGATGCCGAAGAACGGCAGCGCGATGATGTAGACCTCGGGGTGCCCGAAGAACCAGAACAGGTGCTGCCAGAGCATCGGGCCGCCGGTGGCGGGGTCGTACACGTGGGCGCCGATCAGGCGGTCCGCGGCGAGCGCGAACAGCGCGGCGGCCAGCAGCGGGAAGACCAGGATCGCCAGCAGGCTGGTGACCAGCATGTTCCAGGTGAAGATCGGCATCCGGAACATGGTCATGCCGGGGGCGCGCAGGGTCAGGATCGTGGTGATCAGGTTGACCGCGCCGAGGATCGTGCCCAGACCGGAGATGGCCAGGCCGACGACCCACATGTTCGCGCCGACGCCCGGCGCGTGCTCGGCGGTGCTCAGCGGCGTGTACGCCGTCCAGCCGAAGTCGGCCGCACCGCCCGGGGTGATGAAGCCGGCCGTGGCCATGGTGCCGCCGAACAGGTACAGCCAGTAGGCGAACGCGTTCAGTCGGGGGAACGACACGTCGGGCGCGCCGATCTGCAGCGGCACCACGTAGTTCGCGAAGGCGAACACGATCGGCGTCGCGAAGAACAGCAGCATGATCGTGCCGTGCATGGTGAAGAGCTGGTTGTACTGCTCGGGCGACAGGAACTGCAGGCCCGGCCGCGCCAGCTCGGCGCGCATGATCAGGGCCATCAGGCCACCGATCAGGAAGAACGCGAACGCGGTGACCATGTACATGATCCCGATCTGCTTCGCGTCCGTGGTGCGCAGCAGCCGCGCGATTGCCGACCCCTTGACCGGCTCGCGGACCGGCCAGGGCCGGGTCACGACCGGCTTGGGTGCGACGGTGGTCACGAGTGGCCTCCGGTTCTGGGTTGTCCCGCTCGGCGCGCTGTTCATCTGCGCGGCCGTCATCCGCAAGGAGGATAGTCCCCGGTAGGTGGCCCCGCCGCGTGGGGTGGGCGGCTACGATCACCGCCCCGTCAGAGCGGACCGGTCAACAACCGGTAGTGCTCCTGGAAGATCCGCCCGCCACGTCCGCGCAGCAACGGGTCGCGCAGCGCCGGCGGCACGTCGCGGGTGCGGTTGCGGTCCCGGGTCCGGTCCCGCACCCAGCGGGTACGCGGGCGGCGGCGACTCTCGTACGCGATGAGCGCCGCCTCGACGCTGCCGGCCGCCCGCAGCGACTCGGCGAGCACCACGGCGTCCTCCAGCGCCATGGCGGCGCCCTGGGAGAGCGTCGGCGCGGTGGCGTGAGCCGCGTCACCGACGAGCAGCACCCGGCCGTGGAACCAGCGCCCCAGCTCGACCTCCTCGGTGAGTTCCACGTCCACCGTCTCCAGCGCGGCGAGCACCTCGGGGACCGGCCCGCCGTAGTCGCCGAACAGCTCGTGCAGCCGGGCGAGCGGGTCGGCCGGCAGGCTGGTGCCGGCCTCGTCGGCGTAGCAGTGCAGCCGGCCGGCGCCGATCGGCACCACCAGGAAGCCGGCGCGCTGGCCGAGCAGGGCGGTCCAGTCGGCCACCCGGGGGCCGCCGCGCACCACGCTGCGGTAGACCACCTGGCCGGCGGGGCGGGCCGGGCCGCCGAGCGCGGCCAGGGTACGCACCGCCGAGCGGGGGCCGTCGGCGCCGATGACCAGGTCGTACTCGCCGCTGGTGCCGTCGGTGAAGCCGACCGCGACGCCGCCGGGCAGCGGCTCGACGGTGCTGACCTCGGCCCCGTGCCGGACGGCGCCGCCGGCCCCGGTGAGCAGCACCCGGTGCAGCTCGGAGCGGGGCAGCGCGCGGCACTCCCCCACCCCGGCCCAGAGCGCGTCGAGGTCGACCTCGCAGAGCGGCGCGCCGGTGGCGTCCAGGAAGCGCTGCCGGTGGATGACCTGGCCGAGGGGGCGTACCGGGCCGTCCAGGTCGAGCCGGCGCAGTGCCCGGGCCGCGTTGCCCGGGAGGTAGAGGCCGATGTCGGCGCGCTCGGTCGGCGGCAGCTTCTCGGTGACGTCGGGGCGGAACCCCGCGAGGCGCAGCGCCCGGGCCACGGCGAGACCGGCGATGCCCGCGCCGACGACGAGGATGCGCAGGGGGGAACCACCCATCGTGGGGTACGCCTCCGGAGGGGATCGGAACGCGTTGGAGGCAAGACATTACTCGCCGCAACCAACCGGCGGAAGTGCCCATCGGCCCTGGCGTCGCGGCCCGGTCAGCGACGACGGCCCCTCCCACCGGCGGGAATCCCGCCCCGACCGGGTGACCTGGACGTCGACGGCCCCGACGCGCTGCCACCGATCACGTACGGACGGTGGTCGATTCGATTGCTTCGGTCGGTACGGTTGCGCACCTGTTTCAGACATGTAAATGTGTTGCTCTGAGCTTGGGAGCGCTCCCGGCCGTACCTCCCGACACGAACCGGCGCCCCCGCGCCGAGCCCAAGGAGCATCATGAAGCGTCCACTGAGAGCCCTCGCCGCGGCCGGCCTGCTGGCCGCCGGCTCGATCGTCGCCGTCGCGCTCGGCGGCACCGCCTCCGCTGACACCCAGATCTGCGAGCAGTACGGGTCGACCACCATCGGCGGCAAGTACGTCGTGCAGAACAACCGTTGGGGCACCAGCGCGCAGCAGTGCATCAACGTGACCTCCACCGGCTTCTCGATCACCCGCCAGGACGGCGTCGGATCGACCAGCGGCGCGCCGGTGTCGTACCCGTCGATCTTCGTGGGCTGCCACTACACGAACTGCTCACCCGGCACCAACCTGCCGGTGCAGGTGAAGAGCATCAGCAGCGCGCCGGCCAGCATCAGCTACAACTACGTCAGCGGCGCCGTCTACGACGCCGCGTACGACATCTGGCTCGACCCGTCGCCGAAGAAGGACGGCGTGAACCAGATGGAGATCATGATCTGGCTCAACCGGCAGGGCCCCATCCAGCCCATCGGCTCGCCGGTCGGCAACGCCAGCATCGCCGGCCGGACCTGGGAGGTCTGGCGGGGCAGCAACGGCTCGAACAACGTCATCTCGTACGTGGCCCCGTCGGCGATCCCCAGCATGAGCTTCGACGCCATGGCGTTCATCAACGACACGAAGAACCGGGGCGCGATCACCGGTGACTGGTACCTGACCAGCATCCAGGCCGGTTTCGAGCCGTGGCAGGGCGGCGTCGGCCTGGCGGTCAACTCCTTCTCGCAGAGCGTCAACACCGGCGGCAGCACCCCGCCGCCCACCACGACGCCGCCCCCGACCACCACCCCGCCCCCGGGCAATGCGGCCTGCGCGGTGAAGTACACCGCGACCAACGTCTGGAACAACGGCTTCACGGCCGAGGTGACGATCACCAACACCGGCTCCGGCACCGTCAACGGCTGGACCCTGGCCTACAACCTGCCCTCCGGGCAGGCCGTCACGAACGCCTGGAACGCCACCGTGACCCAGAGCGGGTCCGCGGTGACCGCCCGGAACGTCAGCTACAACGGCACGCTGTCGCCCGGGGCCTCGACCAACTTCGGCTACCAGGCGACGCTGAACGGCGCGTTCTCCGCCCCGACCAGCTTCACCCTCAACGGCGCCACCTGCACCAGGGTCTGACAGCGGCACTGCGCGGCTGGAGGTCGGCGACGACCTCCAGCCGCCCGTTCCGGGTTCGGCAGGACAACGTGCGTGTCCTCACCCGGGTCCACCACGACGCCACTGATTGGTGCCGCCACTGTGCCATACGGTCCGTTGGGCGTCCGAGTAGGACCACAACTCCGAACCGACACTCCAGTCGACCTTCGACTCACACCGCACCGTGGCTGACGATGCCCCGCCCGGAGCCAGGTGGCCGAAGAGGACCACGACCGACCCCGCCTCCTGCTCGAGTCGTACGGGACGGTCCGATCTGAGCAGATGGCAGGTCAGCGCTCCGACCGGGTCGATGGACACGGCGACACGCAAATTGAAGATCGGAAGGTCCGAATAACTCTGCGCGTGGAACTCCAACTCCCGGGCATGCGCCCCCACAACGTCCCGCGCCGATACCGAGCCGATGATCGAATGAGCTCTCGACCACCACAGCTTCTCTTCCTCGTCCGCCCGCTTGCGAACCTCGTTCCTGATGGTCCAAGCGGCGAACGTGGCGCTCAACCCGGCTACTCCAGCGCCGAGCCAAGCCGGCACTGTCCCCATGTCCACCATCAAGGGAGAACGCTCGCCGAGCTTCGGAAGTCGATGCCCGACATGATTTGGCTCATGAAGCTGAGGATCGCCTTATCCCTGAGGAATCTGCCGTACGCGACCTCGTACTCGCCGAAGAACTTGCGGTGCTCGAACGGCTCACGGTCCCGGCTGTTCGGTGACTTGTATGTCTCCCCGCCGTATCCGAAGGTGAACCACAGGCCGGCGAACTCCTTGTTGGCCGGCGCTTCCACGGTGTACCTCTCCAGCCGTAGCAGCTGATCCGAGGTGCGGACCCATCTCGAAATGTTGACGTCGATCCGTCCTGCGGTGTCGAACACCTCCTCCTCGTCCGACAGCTGGCCACTGTCGTTCGGCAGGCCTTTGACCAGCTTCCGCATGACCTCTGAGTTACGAATGCGACGCTTGCTGCCCTCGGCATAGAGGCTGTGCACGATGAACTTGAAGTAGAAGCTGGCCCGGAAAATCGTGAACTCTCTACCCGTCAAATTTTTCAGTTCATCGAGACAGCCCGCGATCAGCGCGGAGAGCGGATCTCCGAACTTGAGGAACCAGTAGTGGAAGTCTTCCATCCGCGAGCCGTCCCGGCGGACCAGGATGGTGTCGTTTCCGATCTCTACCTTGAAGTCGTACCGGTCGTCCTGATACACGACGCCGGCTCGGCCCGGCATACCCGAGAGTGCCAGATCGGACTGGTTGAAGAACCGAGCCTTCTCGATTGCCGACAGCACGTGCGGATAGACCTTGGAACTGAGTTCCTGCGCGAAGCCCCCTTCGCCGACCTCCGGGATCGGCGGAATCTCCGCCACCACCGCGAACTCGTTGATGTCAAGTAGCTTGTCGAATATCGAGCGTCGGCCGGAGAACCTTTCCCACGACATCATCTCCTCGCTGGTAGCGTCCCAGCCCGCATCATCGCTGTTCAATTCTCAGGACTCCTTCGGCTGATCCGGTTGCGCCTCGGTCTGCACTTCGGGGAGGGGTTCGAGCGGATTCAGCTGCGATTCACGCCGAAAGTCCTCCACCGCGAGCCGGACGGCGGCTCCCCCTTTAATGTCGGCGGCAACAGTTTTCCGGGCAAGCAGCGGGAACACTACTTGTTGCAAGGCGCGGGCACCCATACGCAGCCGCACCGCCTCCTTGGCGAGGAACGGAAGGACCCGATCCTCGACCTCGAACGGGATGTCGAGACCGGCGAGAGCGTCCTGCCACAACTTGAGCGGTGACACCTGGTCGTTGCGTAGAATCTGCTCCAGATGCCCGGTGCTGAGTTCCGTGAAGGGAACTATCACGGGTAGGCGCGCGACAAGTTCGGGCATGAAGCCGTAGTTCTGTATGTCCTCCGCGGTGACACCGCCGGCGTTGGCGCCTTCGGTCTCGGCGGGCTTGGGCGCGACCCTTCGTTTCGAGCGGACCTCGTTGGAGTCGATACCCGCAAACGCTCCACCCACCAGGATGAGGAGATTCGCGGTGTGAATGTAGTGCTCCGACCAGGAAACGGTCTTTCGCCCGATTGCAACCAGATCGCCCTCGAGCAGGGTCAGCAGCCGACGCTGCACCGCTCTGCCGCGTTCCGAGCCTCCTCGGCCACCCTCCTTGCCGTCAGGACTGGCGAGTTTGTCAAATTCGTCGAAGAAGACGATGCCTCGACCGGCGAGCCAGCGGACGTCATCCTGGCTGGGTCGACTCTGCGTCGAGTCAAGGAGCGTCTGCGCCTCTCCGACCAGCATTTCCATGATGTCCTCGGGCTGGCCGCCCACGATGCCCGCCTCCACCAGGGTGGAGCAGTCGACAGTGACGAAGGGCAGGCCGATCTGGTGGGAGAGGCTTCTCATGCTGTGCGTCTTACCGACGCCCGTAGGGCCCACCAGCACGGCCGACGGGAGCCCCCGTTCCTGATCCTGGCCGGCCAACACCCGGGCGAGGTGGAGCGAGAACAGCACGGAGAGGTAGTCCTTCGCCGTGTCCTGGCCGATGACGGCGGAGAGGCGGGACCGGATGGCGGCAGGGCGGGCTTGCGCCGGTTCGATGTGGACCAGGAGGCGTTCGTGCGGCTTCCGGTCTCGATGCTCGTCCGCAGGAAATTCATCCGGCGAGAACTCGTCCAGCATGGGTTCGGTTGACGGGCCCCATGGACGACCTTCTCGCCGGGTCAGCGGCGGTGGGTCCAACCAGACCGGATCGAACTCATCTGCGTTGTCACGAGAGTCCAATCGGTCAGCCCAGCGCCGGAGCAGCAGCGCCGAACGCCGTCGTATCTTCGGGACCCTGCGCGGCTTCGGCTCACCCCTCACGGCGGGCCGCGGAGTCGCCGGCGGTGCCGACCGCCGTCTGCACGTCCGGGGAGTCTTCTGGCGGAACTGACATCATCTCCGGTCCCCCTGAGCGAGAGGTGCGACTGATGACCAGCGCTGGCGGCGTCGGCTGAGGTCCGCCTCTCGCGGGACCGCGCAAGGCTCGCCCCGGCGGAATCACTCACGCCTGTGTGGGAGACGTGGTTCCGACTGCGCCTTTCGCGTACGTTAAGCGAAGCGTCATCTGGACGCCACCCTCTGAACAGACCGCTGGCGGCCGCAGTAGTCGGCGGGCCGCCCACATCGGACAGGAGTGGGTCGCCTGAGTAGCCGGTCTCGGAACGGCAACCGGCGCACCGGAGTCAGGCGCCGGGAACGGGCGTCAGCCGCCGAGGGCGTCGATGTCGCGCATCTCCTCGGCGGTGAGCGAGAAGCCGAACACGTCGGCGTTGGCCCGGATCCGGTCCGGGGTGACCGACTTGGGGATGACCACGATCTCGTGGTCGATGTGCCAACGCAGCACCACCTGGGCCGGCGAGACGTCGTGCGCCTGGGCGATCCGGACCAGCACCGGGTCGGAGAGGTCGCTGGTCTTGAACGGGCTGTAGCCCTCCAGCACCACGCCCCGGTCCCGGTGCGCGGCGTGCACCTGGCGGTCGTACAGCGACGGGCTCCAGCGGATCTGGTTGACCGCCGGGGTCTCCTCGGTGGCCTGGATCAGCTCGTCGATCTGGCTGACGCTGTAGTTGCTCACCCCGACGGCCCGGGTCAGGTTCTCGTCCCGGGCGGCGAGCAGCTCGCGCCAGACCGGGATGCTGTCGCCGGGCGCGGACGGCGGCCAGTGGATCAGCCACAGGTCGACGTGGTCGGTGTCCAGGGCGGCCAGGCTCGCCTCGATGGTCTCCCGCTCCCGGCCCACCCGGTCCGGCGGCAGCTTCGTGGTGATGAAGAGGTCCTCGCGGCGCAGCCCGCTCTCCCGGACCGCCCGGCCGACCTCCTTCTCGTTGCCGTACATCGTGGCGGTGTCGATGTGCCGGTAACCGGCGTCGAGGGCGGCGAGCACGGCGTCGTACCCGGCGTTGCCGGTGGCCTGCCAGGTGCCGAAGCCGAGCAGCGGCATCCGGACGTCGCCGGTGAGCGGGACGGTGGGCTGGTCGAGGTCCATACCGACGCTTCTACCCGTGATCGCCCCCGCCATGCCGGCGACCCGCCGACCGGCGGTCGAACGGGACAGAAGCGGCAGGAAGCGGGCGATCGGGCCGGACCTGCCGGAGAATGCGGGGGTGGCTGACCGGCTGGAGGAGTACCGGCGGAAACGGGACGCGGCGCGTACCCCGGAGCCGGTGCCGGAACCGACCCCGGAGCGGAAGCGGGCCGCGCGGCGCAAGCCCCGGTTCGTGATCCAGCAGCACCACGCCCGGAGCCTGCACTGGGACCTGCGCCTGGAGCACGACGGCGTGCTGGCCTCCTGGGCGGTGCCGCGCGGCCTGCCCCGCGACCCGGGCCGCAACCACCTCGCCGTGCACACCGAGGACCATCCGATGGAGTACCTCACCTTCCACGGCGAGATCCCGGCCGGCGAGTACGGCGGCGGTCGGATGAGCGTCCACGACACCGGCACCTACCGCGCGGAGAAGTGGCGCGACGACGAGGTGATCGTGGTCCTGGACGGCCGGCGGACGAAGGGGCGGTACGTCCTCTTCGCCACCGGCGGCCGGGGCCGGGACTGGATGGTCCGCCGCACCGACCCGGCCCCGGAGGGCTGGACGCCGATGCCCGAGCTGGTCCGTCCCATGCACACCACGCCCGGCAAGGGCCTGCCGAAGGACGAGGCCTCCTGGGGCTACGAGCTGCGCTGGGACGGCGTGCGGGCGATGGCCTACGTCTCCGGCGGCCGGTTGAGGCTGCTCGACTCCGCGGACGAGGAGGTCACCGGGGCGTACCCGTGGCTGCGGGCGATGGCCGAGGAGCTGGCCCCGGTCGAGGCGGTGCTGGACGGCGTGCTGGTCCGGATCGACCCGGGCGGGCGGGTCAAGCCACCCAGCAAGCGGGACGGCCAGTTCCTCGCCGTCGACCTGCTCTGGCTGGAGGGCGTGACCAGCCTCGACGTGCCGTACGCGCAGCGCCGGGAGCTGCTCGACGGTCTGGCGCTGACCGGCCCGCACTGGCAGACTCCGCCGTGGTTCCCGGGGGTCGGCGCCGACGCCCTGCGGACCGCCCGCGAGCAGGGGCTCCCGGGGGTGGTGGCCAAGCGCCTGGACTCCCCCTATGAGCCGGGTCGGCGCAGCCGGCACTGGTTGAGCCTCGACCCGAGCTGAGGAGCACCGTGCACCTGACGCACCTGGAGTGCCCGCGCTGCGACCGGCGGCATCCGGCCGACAAGTTGCAGAACCTGTGCGAGTGCGGCTCTCCGCTGCTGGCCCGCTACGACCTGGCCGCGGTGGCCGCCGCGGTCACCCCGGAGCAGTTCGGGCTGCGCCCGGCCGACCTGTGGCGCTACCGGGAGCTGTTGCCGGTGGCCGATCCCCGTTTCGTCACCACGCTGGGCGAGGGCTGGACGCCGCTGCTGCGCGCCCCGGCGTACGGGCAGGAGATCGGGATCCCGGACCTGATCGTGAAGGACGAGGGGCTGACCCCGACCGGGTCGTTCAAGGCCCGGGGCGCGGCGGTCGGCGTGAGCCGGGCCCGGGAGCTGGGCGTCGAGCGGATCGCCATGCCGACGAACGGCAACGCGGGCGCGGCCTGGGCGACGTACGCGGCCCGGGCCGGGATGGGCGCGACCATCGCCATGCCCCTCGACGCGCCGACCATCTGCCGGCGGGAGTGCGTCGCCGCCGGGGCGGACCTGCGGCTGGTGGACGGCCTGATCAGCGACGCCGGCCGGTGGGTGGCCCGGCTGGTCGCCGAGTCGGGCGGGCGGGTCTTCGACGCCGGCACGCTGCGCGAGCCGTACCGCCTGGAGGGCAAGAAGACCATGGGGTACGAGATCGTCGAGCAGCTCGGCTGGCAGGTGCCCGACGTGATCATCTATCCGACCGGCGGCGGGGTCGGGCTGATCGGCATCCACAAGGCGCTGCACGAGCTGCGCGAGCTGGGCTGGGTGGAGGACCGGCTGCCCCGCCTCGTCGCGGTGCAGTCCACCGGCTGCGCGCCGATCGTCCGGGCGTTCGCGGCCGGCGAACCGCGGGCCACCCCGTGGGCGGACGCCCACACCCTGGCGTTCGGCATCACCGTGCCCGCCCCGCTCGGCGACGAGCTGATCCTGGCCGCGCTGCGGGAGAGCGGCGGCACCGCGATCGCCGTGGACGACGCGGAGATCCTCACCGACCTGCGTGACTTCGCCGCACGGGAGGGCCTGCTGCTCTGCCCCGAGGGGGCGGCCTGCCTGACCGCCGCCCGGCATCTGCGGGCCGGCGGCTGGATCCGCTCCGGCGAGCGGGTGGTGGTGCTCAACACCGGCGCGGGCCTCAAGTATCCGGAGACGGTGGACGTCTCCGGCGTGCCGACGGTGTGACGCGGGCCCCCGTGACCGGGGAGCCCGCGCCGGACCGTTCTACCGGTAGGTGATGTCGGAGGCGGAGTAGAAGCAGTTCACCCCGTCGGCGCCCGCGCCGATCTCGGTGGGTTCGCTGCCCTTCGGCACGCCCTGGTACTTGACGCAGATCCGGGTGGACCGGTTCGGGTCGTTGAGGATGGTGATCCGGCTGAACCGGGCCGTGTCGCCCCAGTTGGTGTTGATGCCGGCCAGCACCTTGGTGCCGGTGGCGGTGACGTTGTCCATCACCACGTGGCGCTGGTAGGAGGTGGAGCAGTTGCCGCAGGCCCGGTAGAGCTTGCCGGCGCTCTCCACCCGGAAGTTGCGGATGTAAACGGTGCCCGGGCCGTTGTGCTGGAAGACCTTGTCGCTGGCCGACCGGGCGCCCCCGCCGTCCACCGTGTAGGTGGTGCCGCCGCGGAAGGTGGCGGCGTCCTCGCCGACGTCCTCCCACCAGACGTTGACCAGCGTGCAGTTGCCCTCGCAGTGCACGCCGTCGCCAGCCGGCGCGCCGATGATGACGTTCTTCAGCGTGGCGCCGGCGGCCAGCTCGAACATCGGGTCCTGGCTCTCGCTCTGCCCGCCGTCGCCGATGCCGTAGTAGCGCTTCATTCCGCCGTCGAAGGTGCCGGAGACCGCGGTGGTGGCGTCCACCTTGACGCTGGCGGTGGGCGTGGGCCACGAGGCGGGCGGCGGCGTGGTGCCGGTGGGGGTCGGGGTGGGCGAGCCGGGCGGGGTGCTGGTCGGCGGCGTGGTCGGGGTGCTGACCGAGGAGTCCACCGCCACGTCGTCGAAGCTGCCGGCGGCGTAGGCGGTGACCAGGCCGATCCGGCCGGCGCCCACGAGGCTGTTGCTGCCGCCGCCGACCTGGGCGCCGTTGACGTAGCCGCGGATGGTGCTGCCGCTGGCCTCGATCCTCAGGGTGTACCAGGTGCCGGTGGTCGCGCCGACCGACGCCGAGCCGAGCGAGGTGATCTGGCTGCCGTTGACCGCCTGGAGTTCGGCCCGGCCGGAGCCGAGCAGGGCCAGCCGGTACATCTTGGTGCTGCTGCTGGCCCGGGCGGCGAGCCCGACCAGGGCGCTGGACGAGGCGAAGCCGGTCGGGCGTACCCGGGCCTGCACCTGGTAGTCGGTCCAGCCGGTCTGGCCGGCGAACTGGCGGGCCAGCTCGCTGGCGGTGCTGGACTGGGTGAAGGCCCCGTCGGCGACCGCCCAGGTCCCGCCGGACTTGGACCAGCCGGCGGCGTCGCCGTCGGAGAAGGTGTCGGAGAAGACGGTGGCGGCGAAGGCCGAGGTCCCCATCCCGGCGGCGAGCGCCGCCACGGTGGCTCCGGCGCCCACCGCGAGCAGCAGCGGGCGGCGGAGTCTGGCACGTGAGGTCTGCACGGTTGTCCTCCTTGAGGCACGTGGTGGTGGACCGCCGCGGCGGAGGGTCGACGCCTGGCCACGGTCGCGACGGTCGGTGCGCCCCGGCCGGAGGCCCGGTCTCCGGATGCGGGGGCGAGGAAGCGGAGCCCAGGAAAGGGCTTTCCCGTACCAGCAGGCTAGGCCCGTGCAGATATCGACGTCAATGGCTGCGATGTGCAGGATTGTTGCAGGTCAAACGACTCGCGCTCCACCATGGGTGATGGTGGAGCGCGGAAGCGGTTCGGCGCGGTCAGGAGGTGGGCGGCTCGTCCTCGCCGGCTGCCTCGGCCGCCTCGGCCTCCTCCTTGGTCCGGTGCACCGCCCCGTCGGCGTGGTCCGGCGGGCCGTACACCGTGTACAGCACGAGCGGGTTGGGGCCGGTGTTGACGAAGTTGTGTTTCGTGCCGGCCGGTACGACCACGAGGTCGCCCGCCACGACCTCCTTCTTCTCCCCGGCCACCCGCGCCTCGCCGGTGCCGCTGACGAAGGTCAGGATCTGGTCGATGCCCTCGTGGACCTCCTCGCCGATCTCCCCGCCCGCCGGGATCGTCATGATCACCAGCTGGGTGTGCTCCCCGGTCCAGAGCACGCGGCGGAAGTCGGGACTCTTCTCGGCGACGGTCGCGATCGTGAAATGCTCCATGGCCCGCACATACCCGGTCCCCGCGCCGCTCACGCCGGGACTCGCAAATGGTGGAATTCCCCACCCGCCCGGGGTTTGGATCCCCTCTGGACGGGCATCTGCTGCTCCGAGACCGGTGCACGCTGGCCGGTCGAGCCAGGTCCCTGCTGTCGTACCGCCGTACGGCTGCGGTGGTGGGAGACGGCCAGAGCGCGGCGACGTTACGACCCAGGTCGGGCGGCGCCGTGCGCTCGTGTGCGCACCCGGTCCGCCCACCGGCACCCGGCCAGCACGAACGCCGCCGCCAGGAAGCCCAGCAGGTCGGCCCAGACCCCACCCCCGGTCACCCGGACGCGGTACTCCTCCGCGCTGTAGAAGACCAGCCCCGGACCCGGGGCGCCGCCCGCCGGCCAGGCCGGCGGCACCACGCCGAGCGCGGCCACCGCCGCCAGGCCCAGGCCCAGGGCCGCGGGCACCGACCCCGACCGGACCAGGGCCACCAGGGCGAGGGCCACCAGCACGAGGTACGCCGGCAGCACGTCGCCCGGGTCGGGCGGCAGCGCGTACGGGGGCAGGAAGACCGCGCTGTCCCGGACCACGGCGAGCAGGCCGGCCAGCACGGCCAGCACCACGGCGGCAGCCGTGCGACGCCGGTCCGGCGCCCGCCTCGGCAGGGCGGCGACGGCCACCGCTAGCCCGATCCCGGCCACGCCGCGCAGGGCCTGTTCCGCGGTCCACCCCGGCTCGACCGGTGGCGCTGCCACCCAGCCGAACTGCGGCTCACCGTGCAGGGGCGCGGTCGCCACAGCGACGGCGGCCGCGGCGACGGCCAGCCCGTACCGGGCGCGGGGTGGCAGTTCGGGCGCGGTCAGCGCGGCGCCGGCCAGGGCGCACCAGGCCAGGGCCTGCGCGGCCGGCAGCAGCGGCTGGTCGTACCAGCGCCCGACCAGGTGGGCGAGGGCCGACAGGGCCGCGGCGGCGACGAGCAGGCGGTGGGGGCGCACCGCGCGATGCTGCCACAGGACACCCGCCCGGCACCGCCCCGCGCCGGTCAGGCGAGCACGGCCAGGTGGAACGGGCGGTCGGTGTGGCCGCTCGCCGCGTACGTCTCGACGAAGACCGCGTTCGGGATGCCGGTTCGCGGCGCCACCGTGATGGCCCCCTGCGGGGCGAGCCCGCCTGCGGCGGGCCCCACGGTGCCGACGTAGGCCGCGCCGGCGACGTCCTGGTCGAAGGCGACCTGGTACATCCCGGCGGCCAGGCGGGTGGCCGAGGTGGCGCCGAGCCCGCGGACCAGGCTGCCGTTCGCGTCGACCACGGCGAACAGCACGCGGGCGGTGGCCGGCAGTCCGGCCGCGGTGCACGAGTTGATCTCGGTGTCGGCGCGGGCGGCCTCCTCCGCGTCGGGGGCGGGCTGGCCGACCGCTCCCCTCCTCGATCTGGAGCTGGACATGGCGGTCCTCTCTGCCGCCGGTGCGGCGGCGGCGGCGAGGCGTACGGGGCGGGCGGGCGGATCGGCGGCGATCGCCCTCCGTGTTCCCGAAGCTATGCCGGCCCACCGCCCGCCAACCAGCGGCAGCACTGTCCGATCAAGGACAGTTCAGGCCGCTGAGCTGGGAAAACGCGGTCGCGGAGGGCTGTGCGACATCGGATCGGAGCGCTCGGGGCCCCGAGCGTCCGGCCCCGTCAGGAGGTGCCGGCCCGCGCGACGCCGGATGGATCGGCAACGATGCCCGGAAGGCCCGTGGCGGAACGCGATCGGGTCGCTACATTGAAGTATGGTGCCCGCCCACGGGGGTCGGGCGGCGGAACCGGTCTACCGCCCTGTGCTGGCCGGTCGTCGGGGTGAGCTGGAGGCGCTGGCCCATCTCGACGACGCGACCGCTCCGCTGCTCGCTCCGGTCATCGACGTCCACGCGGTGGATCCGTGCACCGTGGACCTGCTCGGCCGGCTGCCGGCCGGGCTCCTTCCCGCCGTCGACGTGTCGGCGCTGCCCGACTCGCCGGAGAGCGAACTGGTCCGCTGGGGCGTACCGCTGCTGCCGGTGATCGGGCTCGCGGAGGGCGACCGGCGGCTGGTGGCGCACGGCGCGGCCGCCCGGGCGTACGCGCGGCGGGCGGTGGTCCGGCTGCGGACCGGGCAGGACCGGGGCGGTCCGGACGCCTCCACGGCCGCGGTCGAGCGGGTGTGGCGGCTGGCCGGGCTGGTGCCGGAGCAGTGCGACCTGCTCGTCGACGCGGGAGACGTGTGCTGCCCGGCCGATGTCCGGCTGGTCGAGCCCCGGGTCCGGCGGCTGGCGGAGTGGGCCCGGCGGCACGCCTGGCGCTCGGTCAGCGTGGCGGCCGGCGGGATGCCGCCGACGCTGGCCCGGCTCCCCACCGACGAGCCGGTACGCGTCGACCGCTTCGACTGGCAGCTCTCGCAGCGCCTGGCCGACCTCGGTCTCGGCTACGGGGACTACGGCGTGAGCTGCGCGGTGCCCGGGGCGGACGGGCCGGGCGACCGGCTGCCGACGCTGCGCTACACCACGACCGGGGCGTGGTGGGTCTACCGGTGGTCGCGCCGGGGTGGCCGCGGTGACGACCGGTTCGCCGACCTGTGCCGCACGCTCGTCGCGTCCCCGCACTGGACGGCCGCGGGCGCGAGCTTCTCCTGGGGCGACCACGAGATCCTGCGCCGGGCACGGCGCGGCGCGGGCGCCGGCTCACCGGCGAACTGGATCGCGTGGAGCACGTCGCACCACCTGGCGCACGTGCTGGCCACGCTGCTCCGCTTGGAGCGGGAACAGCGCGGCGGGCCCTGGCGGGCCGATCAGGACAGCCCCGAGCGGGGGCGTGCCGGCCGGCCGCAGCGCGGCGGCGAGACGCGTCGCGCCGGGTGAGTCACTCCTTCTCGGTGAAGCCGAACTGGACGATGCCCTCGTCGTCGACCGTAGCGTCCACGGAGGTGTCGTTGAGCAGTTCGGCGGCGTCGGCGTCGAGGAAGATGCGGGCCCCCTGGTTGTCCACCACCTGGTCGCCCTGGATCGGCTCCTCGACCAGCTCGATGGAGAGCGAGCCGGCGTCGGTGTCGGCGGCGATGCGCAGGCCACCGGCCTCGGCGACGTCCTGCTGGTTGGCCAGGTCACGGATCACCAGGATGGCGTTTTCGGTCATGGTCAGCATGGCGGCACTCCTCGTGGGCTGGTTCGGGAATCGCGGGCGGTCGACGGCCCGTGCGGCCGGTCGAGGCCCGGGGATGGCGAATCAGGCTTCGCCGTGCAAACCAGGGCAGGTCGAACGCCCCTCACGGCCTACGGTGCCCCCTGCCCGGGCATCCGTCAAATAGAGCCGGGTCAGTCGACACCGGACCGGTGACGCCGCGCCGACGAATGTTTTTCCCGCCGTATTCGGGGTATTGCGGCGGGTTCGGCCCCCGTCCGTCAATAACTTTCGCGCGGGAGTCTTCTCCGGAGGAAAGCTCCATGGCAGCATCGGCACATGCATCGTCGTCTCTTCCCCCGGGCGCTCGCGGTGCTGGCGCTGGTCGCCACCGCGGCCACCGCCGGCGCGCCCACCGCCACGGCCGAAGCGCCCACCCCCGCGCAGACGCGGCTGCACGCGACCATCGACGCGATCCTCGCCGACTCCCGGCTGGCCGGGGCGCAGGCGGGCGTGGTCGTCGTCGACACCACCACCGGGCAGACCCTCTACGACCGCAACGGGGACCGGCGGCTCGTCCCCGCCTCGAACACCAAGCTGCTCACCTCGACGGCGGCCATGGAGCTGCTCGGCCCGGGGCACCGCTTCACCACCGACGTGGCCGGCGACGGGGCAAGGCGGGCGGGGCTGCTCTCCGGCAACCTCTACCTGCGGGGCGGGGGCGACCCCACGATGCTGGCCGAGGACTACGACCGGCTGGCCGCCGAGGTGGCCGCCGCGGGCGTACGGGTGGTGACCGGCAACCTGGTCGCCGACGACACCCGCTACGACCGGACCCGGCTCGGCCCGGACTGGACCTGGGACGACGAGTCCTACTACTACGCGGCGCAGGTGTCCGCGCTGACCGTCGCGCCGGACACCGACTACGACGCCGGCACGGTTATCGTGCACGCCGCGCCGGCCGGGCAGGCCGGCACGCGGCCGAAGATCACCATGACGCCGGCCAACGGCTGGCTTCGGATCGACAACCGGGCCGAGACGGTCGCCACCGGGCAGACGACGATCTCCTTCGAGCGCGAGCACGGTGGCAACACCATCGTGGTCACCGGCCAGATCGCGGTCGGCCAGGCCGAGGAGAGCGACTGGATGACGGTCTGGGAGCCGACCGGGTACGCGGCCGACATCTTCCGGTCGGCGCTGCACCGGCACGGGGTGCGGGTCCTCGGCCGGACCGTGCTCGGCCAGGCCACCCCGGACGACGCCAAGCCGGTCGCCCGGCACGACTCGATGCCGCTGGCCGACCTCATGGTGCCGTTCCTCAAGCTCTCCAACAACGGCCACGCCGAGGTGCTCACCAAGGAGCTGGGCCGGGTGCTCTCCGGCTCCGGCACCTGGGCCGCCGGACTGACCGCGATCAGCGAGTACGTCGGCGACTCCGGAATGGACACCGGGACACTGCGCCAGCGTGACGGCTCCGGGTTGTCCCGGCGCAACATGATCCCGCCCGCCCAGTTCGTCGCGCTGCTCTCGGCGGTCCGCGCCGAACCCTGGTTCGACACCTGGTACGCCGCCCTGCCGGTGGCCGGCAACCCGGAGCGGTTCGTCGGCGGCACGCTGCGCAGCCGGATGCGCGGCACCGCCGCGGCCGACAACGTGCACGCCAAGACCGGCAGCCTGACCGGCGCGTCCAGCCTCTCCGGCTACGCCACCGACGCCGACGGGCACGTGCTGGCCTTCTCCGTCGTGCTCAACAACTACCTGACCTCGTCGGTGAAGGGGCTGGAGGACCAGATCGCGATCGCGCTGGCCTCGTACACCGAGATGGGGACGACCACGGCGCGGCTGGCGGTGCCGACGGCGCCGGAGTCGCCGCGGGTGTCCGAGGGTCTGGAGTGCTCCTGGGTGAAGCCGGTCGTCTGCTGAGCCGCACCCGCTCCGGTCCGGCCGCTCAGGCGCCGGGCCGGGGCGGGCGCGGCTCGGCGGCGGGGTCGCCGCGCTCGATCAGCGCGTCGATCTCGGCCGGCGGCAGGCCGCGCAGCGTGAGCACCCGCCGTCCCCACCGGTGCAGCCGGCACGGGTGAGGGCTGGCGTCGTTGCGGCAGATCGTCCCGCCCGACCAGCGCCGTGGCGCGTGCACCACCACCGCCCGCACCGCGAACTGGGCGTCCTCTCCGGTCACGTACGGCGGCAGCGGGATCTCCCGCAGCACGTCGCCGTCGGACGGCGGAAGGGAACGGACGACGCGGGCCCTGCTGCTCATCGGTCGAGCCTCCACAGCGGATGGTCGGACGGGAACATCGGAAAACTACGGCGTCCCGCGACGGCCGCGACGGACAAACTGTCCCCGGCGACTCAGACCCGTTCCAGCACCACCACCGGGATCTCCCGGTCGGTCTTCGTCTGGTACTCGTCGTACGCCGGCCAGGCGGCCGTCATGGTGCGCCACATCCGCGGCTTCTCCTCCGCCGTCGCGGTGCGCGCCCGGACCGCGAAGGTGTCCGCCCCGACCTGCACCTGCGCCTCGGGGTCGGCCAGCAGGTTGAGGTACCAGGCGGGGTGCTGCGGCGCTCCGCCCTGGGACGCCACCACCAGGTAGGCGTCGCCGTCCCGGCCGTAGATGAGCGCGGTACGCCGCAGCTTGCCCGAGCGCCGGCCGCGGGTGGTGAGCAGCAGGGTGAAGACGCCGGGACGCCACTCGTGGCCCTCCGCGCCGCCGGTCTCCACATATCGCCGGATGTGCTCGGCGACCCAACCCTCGGGGCTGTCCAGCACCTGCTCGCCCGTGGTCATGGTGTCCCTCCCGGATCGTCGGTCGGCCCGCCGGGCCCACGCTACCCCCGGCCGGAGCCGGGCACCGGGCGATCGGCGGTCAGCGCAGCGCGACCGCCTGGAGGCTGACGTTGCCGCAGTCCCCCAGGGACTCCTCCACCGTCCAGGTCATCAGCAGCTTCGCGCCGGCCGGGGCACGGAACCGGATGGTGAAGTCGGCGGTCCGCGCGGTGTGCGGGTCCTCCAGGCGCAGGGTGCTGGCCGGTCCCCCGCCGGAGATCCGCAGGTCGAGGCGGCCGCGGGCCATCCACACCCCGGCGTAGAGGTGCACGGTGCGGGGCTGGCCGTCGGCGGCCACGGCCAGGGTGAAGCCGTTGCCGCGGTCGCAGGTGTACACCCCGGACATGGTGCCGCTGGCCGAGCCGACCGGGGCGCCGTCGTGCCAGGCGTACGCCTCCGGGTTGTTGCTGTAGCTCTGCCGCTCGCCCCGGCCACCCTCGTCGCGGATGTCGCCGGAACCGTGCCGCTTGCGCACCGGCGTCCGTGCCCCGAGCAGTCCCCACTGGACCCAGTCGACCGGGCCCGCCGCGCTGAGGTCGACCCGTGCCGGCACCTCGGCCTGGCTCACCGTCAGGGTCGGCGGCACCGCGGGCGTGGACGGCGACGGGCTGGGCGAGGGTGGGCGCTGGCGGGGGCGCAGCCCCGGCGTGACGGCCCCGGCCTGGGCGCCGCCGGGGGGCGGCAGCACGGGGCGGCCGGTCGGCCGGGCCGGCAGCACGGCGCTCTCCTCCCGCGGCTTGTCGTGCCGCTCGCTGCCGAGGTAGGCCACCAGGGCGGCCAGACAGGCGAACGCGGCCACCGCCTCCAGCAGCCAGCGCCGTCGTCGCCGGGCCCGGGCCAGCCGGCGGAGCGCCGACCGCGTGTGCCCGTGCGGGTACGACGTCCGGTCGCCGACCCGACCGTGGTCCTGCTGCCCCACCGAACCTCCGCTCACCGCCGCGCTCCGGCCGCCGGTTCACGTTTCCATCATGGGCGGCGGTGCGCCATATGTCGGCGGGGGGCAGTTTCCAGTTCGTTACCAAGCGGTAGCGACGGCGGCCCGACTCACCGTAACCGTCTTCCACCCACGACGGTCAGCGCCGCTCGCGCCGCCGCAGGCCGCGGCCCGGGTGCCAGCTCTCGATCACCAGGTGGTCCGGCGGGTCGCCGACCCGGGTCAGCACCACCTCGGTCAGCTCGACGCGGAACCGGTGCGAGCCGTCCTCGCCCGCCGGCTCCTCGTGCGCCCGGCCGGCGATCTTCGCGTCGCCGCCCCAGGAGGCCGGGTCGTCCTCCGGGGTGTCCTCGGTCGGGCAGTGCAGCGCCACCCGGGGGTCGCGGCGCAGGTCGAGCGCCTTCAGGGCACCCGCCATGCTGCCCAGCCGAAGCTGCCCGTCGTCGGCGAAGTCGAACTCCGTGCCACTGATCCGGGGCGAGCCGTCCCGCCGCAGGGTCGCCATCGTGCCGTGCTTGCGGACGGCGAAGCGGGCGCGCACCCGCGCCGCGAAGTCGGGTTCGGACGCCACCAGGTCGGACCACCATGTCATGCGGGCCAGCCTGGCAGGGAAACCTGACACCCCGCGGCGCCTTTCCCCCGCGGGTCAGCGGATCTCGAAGCCCAGCGCCTGCGCCAGCACGACGGCCTGCTCGGCGTCGACGACCGCGCCGGCGCGCTCCACCGCCGTGGGGTCGAGCGCGGTCAGGTCGCTGCCGCGCAGGTCGGCCCGGATCAGCTTGGCGGCGTGCAACTGGGCGCCGGAGAGGTCGACGCCGGTGAGCACCGCGCCGGTCAGGTCGGCGCCGGTCAGGTCGACCTCGCGCATGCGCACGTCGGTGATCCGCACCCCGCGCAGGTCGGCGCCGGGCAGGGCGACGAAGGACCAGTCGCCGCCGTCGACCCGCAGCGGGCGCAGGTCGCACTGCTCGAAGCTGCTGCCGACCAGCTTGCAGCCGGTGAACTCGGCCTCGAAGAGGTTGCACCGCTTGAAGGTGCAGCGGTGGAACGCGGAGTCGGTGTGCCGGGAGGCGTTGAGGGCCACGTTGCCGAAGACGCACTCGGTGAAGGTGGCGCCCTGGCTGACCGCCTCGGTGAGGTCGACGTGGAAGAACTCGCACCGGACGAAGTGCCGGTCGACCAGTTCCTCGGCGTACCAGTCCTGGTGGCGGTAGGTGACGTCCTCGACGGCTTCCGGCATGGGGCCGAGACTAGTGTGCCCGGCCGACACTTCCCGGCCGGCGTACCGGCCGGTAGGTTCGGCGTCGTGAGCGTCGCAGTGAGCACCGACCCGGACCGCATCGGCTTCGACCCCGCCCGGCTGGCGCGGATCGACGAGCACTTCGGCAGGTACGTCGACGACGGCCGGCTCGCCGGCTGGCAGATCGTCGTCACCCGCCGGGGCGAGGTGGCCCACTCCTCGACGTACGGGCTGCGGGACCGGGAGGCCGGCGCGCCGGTCGAGTCGGACACCCTCTGGCGCATCTACTCGATGACCAAGCCGATCACCTCGGTCGCCGCCATGATGCTCTGGGAGGAGGGCCGGCTCGAGCTGAACGACCCGGTCAGCCGCTGGCTGCCGGAGTTCGCCGACGTCCGGGTCTACGACCGGGGTTCGGTGCTCAAGCCGTACACGGTGCCGGCGGTCGAGCCGGTCCGGGTCTGGCACCTGCTCACCCACACGGCCGGCCTGACGTACGGTTTCGCCCAGGTCAGCGTGGTCGACGGCCTCTACCGGGCGGCGGGCTTCGACCTGGGTGTGCCGGCCGGCGCGGACCTGGCCGAGGCGACCCGCGGGATGGCCCGGCTGCCGCTGCTCTTCCAGCCGGGCACCAGCTGGAACTACGGCGTCTCCACCGACGTGCTGGGCCGGCTGGTCGAGGTGGTCTCCGGGCAGTCGCTGGACGCGTTCTTCGCCGAGCGGATCTTCCGGCCGCTGGGCATGACCGACACCCGCTGGTGGGTCGACGAGCCGGACGCCAAGCGCCTCGCCGCGCTCTACACCCCCCATCCGGCCACCGGCCAGGCGGTCCGCGCCGAGGCGATCGGCCGCTACGCGCTCAGCGCGCCGGACTGCCTCTCCGGCGGCGGCGGGCTGGTCTCCACGGCCGCCGACTACCACCGGTTCACCCAGTTCCTGCTGCGCGGCGGCGAGCTGGACGGCGTCCGCCTGCTCGGCCCCCGCACGGTGCGCTTCATGACCCGCAACCACCTGCCCGGCAACCGGGACCTGGCGTCGTTCTCCCCGGAGGGCTTCGCCGAGACGATCCTCGACGGGGTCGGCTTCGGGCTGGGCTTCGCCGTGGTGCTCGACCCGGTGCCGTCCCGGGTGCCGAGCAGCGTGGGCGAGTACTACTGGGGCGGCCTGGCCAGCACGGCCTTCTGGGTGGACCCGGTGGAGGAGGTCACGGCGCTGCTCTTCACCCAGCTCATGCCGTCGAGCACCTACCCGCTCCGCCCCCAGCTGCGCCAGCTCGTCTACTCAGCCCTGGTCGACTGAGCCGGCCGGTTCGTCGGAACGGCACCGGTCGGGCGGCCCGCTCCCTAGCCTGGGGAGCATGAGCGACATCGTCGTGTTCGGCGCCGGCGGCACCGCGGGCTCCCGGATCGCCGCCGAGGCGGCCGAGCGGGGGCACCGGGTCACCGCGGCGGTGCGCCGCCCGGAGGCGACCAGCTACCTGCCGCCCGGGGTCCGCACGGTGACCGGTGACGCGACCTCGGCGCGGAGCGTCCGCGAGCTGGCCGAGGACGCCGACGTGTTCGTGGTGGCCATCGGCGGCGGCGAACGGGAGCTGTGGCGCGACGCCGCGCGGACCCTCGTCGACACCCTGCGCGAGCTGCCCGACCCGCCCCGGGTGATCCACGTGGGCGGCGGCGCGACGCTGCTGACCCCGAAGGGCACCCGCTACCTGGACGAGCCGGACTTCCCCGAGGAGTACCGGGACTCGGCCGAGGGCCAGGCCGAGGCCCTGGACATCTACCGCTCCTCGGCCGACGGGGTGACCTGGACCTACGTGTCGCCGCCGCCGCTGGAGTTCCATCCGGGCGAGCGGACCGGCCACTACCGCACCGGCACCGACCACCCGGTCACCGACGCGCAGGGCCGCTCGGTGCTCACCTACGAGGACCTGGCGGTGGCGATCGTCGACGAGATCGAGAACCCCCGTTTCGGCAACGCCCGTTTCACCGCGGCGTACTGAGGTCAGTCGGCCAGCCGGGCGGGGAAGCCGCCGGTGGCGATCGGCCCCCAGCTGTCGATGGTCACCCGGATCAGCGACTTGCCCTGCTTGACCATGGCGGCGCGGTACTCGTCCCAGTCCGGGTGCTCGCCGGAGATGCTGCGGAAGTACTCGACCAGCGGTTCGAGCGCCGCCGGCAGGTCGAGCACCTCGGCGGTGCCGTCGACCTGCACCCACGGCCCGTTCCAGTCGTCGGAGAGCACGCACGCGGAGACCCGGGGGTCGCGGCGGATGTTGGTGACCTTGGCCCGTTCCGGGTACGTGGAGATCACGAGCCGGCCCTCGGCGTCGACGCCGCAGGAGACCGGGGACGACTGCGGCCGGCCGTCGGCGCGGGTGGTCATGAGCACCACCCGGTGCCGGGGACGGAGGAACTCGATCAGGGCGTCCCGGTCGACCCGGGTGTTGCTCGCGATGCTGCGTGGCATGTCTCGGTTCTACCAGGCGGACCGGGCGGGCCTCAGCGGGGACGGCCGGCGACCCGGCGCGGGGACGCCTGCTCCGGCACGCGTGGCCGGGCGCTGGGCCGCCAGGCGCGGCCGTTGGCGTAGATCACCCGGAAGCCGAGGTAGGAGGCGAGCGGCGCCCAGTGCGCCGAGCCCATCCGCAGCTCGGCGGCGTTGTGCCGCTGCCCGTTGGCCAGCACGTCGAGCAGCACGGTCTCGAAGGCGGCCGACTCGACCCAGTCGACCTCGCGGGTGAAACCGCAGACCAGCGCGGCCCCGGTGACGTCGAGGAAGTCGCGCAGCGCGGCGTCGGATGCGCGCAGCACCGAGCAGCTGCCGAAGTAGAGGCGGCGCCCCTCGCAGCGCCCCGCCATCCGTTCGGCGACGTCGGCCAGCTCGACGGAGTCCCAGTCGGTGAGGCAGAGCCGGCTCGGCTCGCCGTGCATGGCGAAGAAGCCGACCCGGTAGTCGGCGTACTGCTTGAGCAGCCAGCGGTCGAGGAAGTAGAAGAGCTCGTCGCGGGTGGCGGCGTCCTTGTGGATGAAACGGATCCGGCCCAGCCGTTCGAGCAGTTCGAGGGTGGGCAGCACGGAGCCGCGCTCGTTGAGGTCCCGGTGCCACTGCCCCTCGACGCAGAAGACGCCACCACGCGCCAACGCCCACCTCCCCCGCCCGCGAAGGTCGCCCCGGAGGCCGTACCCGGCCTTGGTGGCAGACGTTACCGGGCCGGGGTGACAAGGCGGCATCACCCTCGGTGTGGTCGATTGCCGTATTCCGTCACCGTCGCGCGGTTCCGTCGTCGCCGATGCCGACCGGGCGTGAATGGGCGTTTCGCAATTCACCGCAATTCACAGGCAATGCCCGGCGAGCGCCTAATGTGAGAGCAATTCCGGTTATTCGCCACGAATCGTCAGGGCGGCTGTCACGGTGGAAGGGACGGGACGTCCCGGTCGATGTTCCGTCCCAACCCCGAACCACTCTCAACCGGGAGGAACTCTGTGCGCGTCAACACGCTCAAGCGGGTGGCCGTCGCGTTCGCGCTGGCCCTGCCCGGGGCCGCGATCGCCACTGTCGTCGCCGCGCCACCGGCCCACGCCGACAGCTGCTACACCTGGCCCCGGAACCTCTACCAGGGGCGCTCCGGCGAGGACGTACGGCAGCTCCAGATCCGCGTGGCCGGCTGGGCCGCGTACCGGGACATCGTCCGGGTCGACGGGATCTACGGCCCCGAGACGGCGGCCGCGGTCCGACGCTTCCAGTCCGCGTACGGGCTGCGGGCCGACGGCGTCGCCGGCCCGCAGACCTTCGCCAAGATCTACGACCTCCAGGACAGCGACTGCACGCCGAAGCACTTCAGCTACACCGAACTCGACAACGGCTGCGGCAAGGGCGGGTGGAGCGGGGGCCCGCTCTCGCCGACCGCGACCCGGGAGAAGGCGCTGCGCACCATGTGGAAGCTGGAGGCGCTGCGCCGCAGCCTCGGCGACACGCCGCTCTACATCAGCAGCGGCTTCCGCAGCATCGCCTGCAACCAGCAGGTCGACGGCGCCTCGGACAGCCAGCACCTCTACGGCAACGCGGCCGACGTGACCTCCCGCAACCGGACGCTCTGCCAGGTGGCCCGGTCGGCGCGCGACCACGGCTTCAGCGGCCTCTACGGTCCCGGCTACCCCGGCCACGACGACCACGTCCACGTGGACTCGCGCCGGGAGAACAACCAGGACCGGTCGTCGAACGGCACCAACTGGTCCGTCCCGGACTGCGGGGTGAGCTGACCCGACGTCGACGGCGGCCCGGCGCAGGGGTGGGGGCTCCCTGCGGCCGGGCCGCCGTCCCCCGGTGGAGCAGGACGACCATCCCGGCTCGGCGTGTCCACGCCACGCCGCGACCCGGGATGCCCGTCAGCTCGCCCGGGGCCAGCGCGGCCGGGTGGCGGGGGGCGCCACGGGCCGACCGGTACCGCCGGGCCGGAGAGCGGGCCGCACCGGAGGTGCGGCGACCCGGCCGGCCGGGCCGCGCGGGGACTGGGAGGCCGCCGGCCGCCCGGCCGACGGGCCGGACAGCACGAACGGGAAGGGCACGTGCACGAACGGGTTCCCGTGACGTACCAGGGCGTCGATCTGGCGCTCGTTGAGGCCGTGGGCCTCCAGCACCCGCCGCCCCCACCGGTGCAGCCGGCAGGGGTACGCGGCGCCGTCGTTGCGGCACTTCGGTCCGGCGGGCCACTCCTCGGCGGCGTGCACCACCACCGCCCGGACCGCGAGCCGGACATCCTCGGGGGTCAGCGATGCCGGCACCGGCACCTCGCCCAGGATCTGATCGATGGGATCCGTCGACTGCTCACCAACTCGCACGGCAGGCCTCCCGCAGCTCGGCAGCGGTGCGGCGGACCGGCCGCACCACATCCTCGACCACTGGTACGGCCCCGTGCCGGCAGCAGTTCAATCCGCACCCGGCGGTCAGACCAACCCGGCGTCCTGCACCAGCAGCGCCACCTGCACCCGGTTGTTCAGGTCGAGCTTGGTGAGCAGGCGCGAGACGTACGCCTTCACGGTGGCCACGCTCATGAACAGCTCCGCCGAGATCTCCGCGTTGGTCCGGCCCTGCCCGAGCGCCACGGCGACCTCCCGCTCCCGCTCGGTCAGCCCGTCGAGCAGCCGCAGCGCCCGGTCCCGCCGGGAGTCCGGCGCCCGGGCCGGCGCCGGGGCGGTCACGTGCGCGATGAGCTTGCGGGTCACCGCCGGTGACAGGGTCGCCTCGCCGGCCGCGACCCGGCGCACCGCCGCCACGATCTCGGCGGGCGGGGTGTCCTTGAGCAGGAAGCCGGCCGCCCCGGCGCGCAGCGCCCGCAGCACCTGCTCGTCGGCGTCGAAGGTGGTCAGCACCAGCACCTCGGGCGGGTCGGGCGCGGCCCGCAGCGCCTCGGTGGCGGCCAGCCCGTCGACCCGGGGCATCCGGATGTCCATGAGCACCACGTCGGGGGCGTACGCGGCGACCGCGGCGGGCACCTCCGCGCCGTCGGTGGCCTCGCCGACCACCCGGACGTCCGGCACCCCGCCGAGGATCATCGACAGCGCGGCCCGGACCAGCGCGTCGTCGTCGACGATCAGCACCCGGACGGGCGGCTCGGCGCTCACGCGGGAGCCCAGGGCAGCCAGGCGATGAGCCGGAAGTCGCCGTCGGCGTCCCGCCCGTGGTCGAGCCGGCCACCGGCCAGGCTGACCCGTTCCGCCACCCCGACCAGCCCGGTGCCGGTGCCGGGGATCGGCGAGCCCGCCTCGCCGACCGGCCACGGGTTGCGGATCTCCACGGCCAGGCCGTCGCCGGGGCCGCCGGCCAGCCGGACGGTCACCACCGCCCCGGGCGCGTGCTTGCGGGCGTTGGTGAGCCCCTCCTGCACGATCCGGTACGCGCTGCGCCCGACCGCCGCCGGCACCGCCGCCGGGTCGGCGACCTCGTCCACCACGCTGACCCGTACCCCGGCGGTCCGGGACTCGGCGACCAGCGCGGGCACGTCGCCGAGGGTGGGCTGCGGGCGCTCCGGGGCGGCCTCGGCGGCCGGCTCGGCGCGGAGCACGCCGATCACCTCGCGCAGGTCCTGGAGCGCGGCGTGCGCGCTGGCCCGGATCACGCCGGCCGCCCGGGCCACCTCCGCCGGTGGCGCGTCCGGGCGGAATTCCAACGCGCCGGCGTGCAGGCTGAGCAGGGAGATCCGGTGCGCCAGCACGTCGTGCATCTCCCGGGCGATCCGGGTCCGTTCGAGCTGGCGGGCCTGGTCGAGTCGGAGCTGCTGCTCGGCCTCGGCCCGCTCGGCCCGGTCGCGCAGCGACAGCACGAGCTGGCGGCGGGCCCGGACGAACAGCGCCCAGGCCACCGTGCCGCCGATGAAGAGCAGGGTCCAGGCCACGGCCGCCCAGAACGGCAGCACCGGATCGGGGCGGATCGCCAGGTAGAGCGGCGTCGTCACCAGGTGCCAGCCGACCAGCGCCAGGGCCACCGCCAGCCGCTGGTGCACCACCAGCGTGAACAGGATGATCAGCAGCGCGATCCCGGAGGTGACCGAGAAGAGGGCCAGCGGCGCGGCGGCCACGGCCAGCCCGACCGGCCAGCGCCGGCGCAGCCAGAGGGCGGCGCTGACCAGCAGCCCGATGGCCAGGTCCAGCTGGTTCAGCCAGGCCGGCCCGAGGTTCATGGCGAACTCCGGCTCCGGCCGCACCGAGTCGCCGTAGGCGAGCAGCACCCAGGCCACCGAGAACAGGAAGGCCAGGCTGTCGACCAGCCAGTCCCGGGGCGTACGCCGGGGCACCCGGGCGGCGGGCGTCAGGGAGCCCGGCAGCAGCCAGGGGTGATCGGGTACGACGGCGCTGCTCATCCACCCATGCTAGGAAGCCCCTTCCGGGCCCCACCAGCTACCAAAGTCGACGTCTGGCGGTAGACCGAGGTATCGGCGGCACCGACCGCCGGCCGCAGCGGGCGACCGGGTCGCCCCGGCAGGCTCGACGGCATGATCGAAGTCGACCACCTCACCAAGCGGTACGGCCCGCACACCGCCGTCGAGGACGTCTCGTTCCGCTGCGAACCGGGCACGGTGACCGGCTTCCTCGGCCCGAACGGCGCCGGCAAGTCCACCACCATGCGGATGATCTGCGGGATGACGACGCCCAGCGCGGGCGGCGCCACGGTCGCCGGGCGGCCCTACCGGCAACTGCCCAACCCCGGGCGGGAGATCGGCGTCCTGCTCGACGCCTCCGCGCAGCACGCCGGGCGGACCGGGCGGGAGGCGCTGGCCCTGGCCGCCCGGACCATGGGCGTGGCGCGCGGGCAGGTCGCGGCCAAGCTGGACCTGGTCGGGCTGAACGAGACCGCGGCGCGGCGGCGGGTCGGGGCGTACTCCCTGGGCATGCGCCAGCGGCTCGGCCTGGCGCTGGCGCTGCTGGGCGACCCCCGGGTGCTGATCCTCGACGAGCCGGCCAACGGCCTCGACCCGGAGGGCATCTTCTGGATGCGCGGCCTGCTGCGCGACTTCGCCGACCGGGGCGGCACCGTGCTGCTCTCCTCGCACCTGCTGCGCGAGGTGGAGGCGGTGGCCGACCGGCTCGTGGTGATCGGCGGCGGCCGGGTGGTCGCCCAGGGCGGCAAGGACGAACTGCTGTCCGGCGCCGGCACCCTGGTCCGCGCCCGGGACCAGCACGCCCTGCGGCTGACCCTGGACCGGGCCGGCCTGCCGGCCACCGCGGGCACCGACGGCGGCTACGTCGTGCGGGCCGAGCCGGAGGCCGTCGGCCTTGCCGCGGCGGACGCCGGGCTGGTCCTCACCGAGCTGCGCCCGGCCGGCAGCGGCGGCCTCGAACAGCTCTTCCTCACCCTCACCGCCGGCGCGTCCACGAAGGAGGCCGTCCGATGACCGCCGTCACCGCCCCCGCTCTGCGCCGCCCGGCCGCGACCGGGCCCTCGCTGGCCCGGCTGACCGGGGTCGAGCTGCGCAAGCTCGCCGACACCCGGGCCGGACGCTGGCTCCTGATCACCATGGGCCTGGTCGCGGCCGCCATCGTGACGGTGCAGATCTTCGTGCTCAAGGACCCCGAGCAGACCTTCACGGCCTTCTTCACCCCGTCGCTGTTCCCGGTGGGGCTGCTCCTGCCGGTGCTGGGCATCCTCTCCATCACCGGGGAGTGGTCGCAGCGCACCGCGCTGACCACCTTCGCCCTGGTGCCCCGCCGGGAGCGGGTGGTCACCGCGAAGCTCGCCGCCGTGGTGCTCGCCGCGCTGGCCTCGGTGCTGGTCAGCCTGGCCGTCGCCGCCGCCGGCACGCTGGCCGCCCGGGCCACCGGCGGCGCGGGCGCCTGGACGTTCGACTGGCACCTGCTGCCGTACGCGGCGGTGTTCCAGGTGGCGAACGTGCTCATGGGCGCGGGCTTCGGCCTGCTGCTGCTGAACACCCCGCTGGCGATCGTCACCTACCTGCTGCTGCCCACCGTGTGGAGCATCCTCGCCGCGATGATCCGGGCGCTGCGCGAGCCGGCGCGGTGGCTGGACACCTCGGTCACCATGGAGCCCCTGCTTGGCCCTGAGGTGACGGCCGGGCAGTGGGGCCGGCTCGGGGTGTCGCTGGCCGTGTGGCTGCTCGTCCCGCTGGCCGCCGGGCTGGTCCGTACGCTGCGCCGGGAGGTGTCCTGACCGTGGCGCGGGGGTCCGGCGAGGCCGTCGTGGTCAGTGGCGGCGCCGGCGAGCTGGTGCTGATGTGGGCCGGGTTCCCGCTGCTCGGGGCGGGGCTGGGCGCGGCGCTGGCCGCCGTGTCCGGCTGGGTGGCCGACCTGCCCTGGTTCCCGTTCCAGGGCTGGTTCGCGCTGCTGGACCGGTGGCCGGAGGAGCGGTCGTACCCGGTCGGGGCGGGGCTGGCCGCGCTGGCCGGCCTGGTGCTCGCGTTCCTGGGCACCCGGGAACGGTTGACCGTGACGGTGGGGCGGGCCTCGGTCCGGCTGCACCGGGACGGCCACGGCCGGGACGTGGCGCGGGCCGCGGTCACCGGCGTCTTCCTCGACGGGCGGGCGCTGGTGTTGCTGGACGCCGCCGGCGGCGAGCTGGCCCGGGAGCGGTCCGACCTCAGCCCGGAGGGCCTGCGCGCGGCGTTCACCGGGCAGGGCTGGCCCTGGGTCGCGCAGGACCCGTACGGGTCGGCGTACCGGCGCTGGGTCGAGGGCCTGCCGGGGCTGCCGGCCGGGGCGGACGCGCTGCTGCGGGCCCGGCAGCGGGCGGTCGACGCCGGCCGGGGCGGCGAGGCGGGTGAGCTGCGCGGCGAGCTGGCCCGGCTCGGCGTGGTGGTCCGGGACGAGGGGAAGCGGCAGTACTGGCGGCTGGTCCCCGGTCCGCCGGACCGGGACGGCGTGCGGCGGTAGCGTCGGCGGTGGGACCACCGAGGCCGGGGAGGGTGCGATGACCGAGCGGCAGCCGTACCGCGTGGTGGCTCGTCACCCGGGGTTCGAGCTGCGCCGCTACCCGGCCCACCTGGTCGCCGAGGTGCGCGTCGAAGGGTCGTTCGAGTCGGCCGGCAACGCGGCGTTCCGGCCGCTCGCCCGGTACCTCTCCGGCGCGAACCGGTCGCGGCGGGCGGTCCCGGTGATCGCGGCGGTGGCACCGGGGGCCGCCGGCGCGGAGCGGATCGCGATGACGGCTCCCGTGCTCCAGGAGGAGGGCGACCGGCCGGGGTGCTGGCTGGTGCGGTTCGTGATGCCGGCGGGCTTCACTCCGGCCACGCTGCCCGAGCCGACGGACCCGCTGGTCCGCACCCGGGAGGTCCCCGCGCAGCTCGCCGCGGCGATGCGGTTCTCCGGGCGGTGGACCGCGCGGGCGTTCGAGCGACGGGCCACCGCCCTCGGCCGCGCGGTCACCGCCACCGGCCTGCGCCCGACCGGTGCCGTCCGGTACGCCCGCTACGACCCGCCGTGGAAGCCCTGGTTCCTGCGCCGTAACGAGGTCGTCCTCCCGGTCGCCGAATAGTCGGCGGCCGGCGCGGTCGCCGGGCCACCGCCGGACTCGGTGGCCCCGCCCGCCAGATGGGAGACCCCGTGCGCCGCTGGCCCGCCGCCCTGGCCCTGGTGCTGCTGCTCGCCGGCTGCGGCGGGGGCAGCGACACGACCGCCCGGCCGACCTGGGCGACCCCCGCGCCGAGCGCGCCGGCCCCGCTGACCGTGACGGAGGCGAAGGGCCGCTACCTGGCCATCGTGGCGCCGTACAACACGGCGCTGGAGAAGCTGGAGGAGGCGCTGAAGGCGGGCCGGCCGTGGCGGACGGTGCGGGGCCTGACCCGGACGGTCGCCACCACCAACGCCGCGCACGCCGAGCAGCTCCGCGCCACCGCCTGGCCGGCCGTGGCGCAGGCCCCGGTCGCCGCGCTGCTCAAGGAGAACGAGGTGGCGCTGCGGCACTGGCGGCTCGCGGCCGAGGCCGGCAGCGCCGCGGTGCTCATGCGGGAGATCCGCGCTGCCGCCGCGCACGACGGCGGCTCGCAGGCCGACAAGGTACGCACCAGCCTCGGCCTCCCGCTCTACCGGGACTCCTGACCTCCGGACGACGTCGGGCCCGCGCCGAGGTGCGGCGCGGGCCCGACGGGGTGGGATAGCTACTTCCGGTTGCCCGTGTTGTTCACCCGGAAGGTGTAGTCCGCGTCCAGGTAGGTGAGGTCACCGGTCGGCAGGTTGGAGATCAGGACGGCGAAGTCGTCCTGGTTGCCGTTGGCGCACTTCGTCTGCAGGCCGCTGGCGGTGAAGTGGTCGCCGGTGGACCGGTAGACCCAGTTGCCCGCGCCGTCGGTGGTCTCCCCCGCCGAGGTGACGCCCGGCGTGAGGTCGCAGTGGCTGACCACCTGGACCGTCCAGTTGTTGTCCTGCACGCCGTCGGTGGCGATCCAGTTGCCCGCCGCGGAGGTGAGGTTCGCCGCGGCGCCGTTGACCCGGACGTCATCGACGAACCAGCCGGTGTCCATGTACGCGGCGTCGGTGGAGTAGCGGAACCGCACGTCCGTGGTGCCGGCCGGCAGGTCGGCGGTGAGGTGCAGGTAGACCGGGTCGTCCACGAAGTACTCGCCGCCGGAGGTGCCGGTCAGGCCGTTGCCCTCCTCGTTGTTGCCGTGGGGGTCGTCGTCGGTGGTGACGACCTGCCCGGCGTCGTTGCGCACCGGCACCGTCACCCAGTTGCCGCCGACGAGCGCCTCGACGAAGCCGTAGTCCCAGCCCTCCTCGATGAAGTACCAGCTCCAGAAGTCCAGCGAGGTGACCGCGCCGGAGGTGTTCACGTCGAGGATGTTGTCGTCCTGGCTCTCGTAGCCGGCGTACCAGTGCGTCGTGCCGGTGTGCGGCGCGATCACCGTCTCGTCGTCGCCGTCGAAGGCCAGCGACACGGTCGGGCCGGGGTTGCGGAACCGCTCGACCGACATGCCGAACGGCACGGCGGTGGTGTCCGGGCGGTTCTTCAGCCGCGCCCACTTGGCCTCGGGGGTGGCGCCGTTGTAGCTGCCTCGGCCGCCCCAGAAGACGTCGTCGGCGATGTCGATCGTCCACGAGGTGTCAGCCGGGTCGCCGAAGTTGAACGCCTTGATGTCGTAGATCGGCGAGTCCTCGTCGTCGAGGTAGACCGCCACCGACCAGTCGCGGAACAGGTCGGCCGCGCTGCGCAGGTGCGCCCCGGTCGCCGCGTTGAAGTCGTCGATGGCGTTCTGCACGCCGGCCATGCCGTCGGCCTGCTCCTCGAAGATCGTCTTGATGAGCAGGTCACCGGCCTTGCCGTCGTACTGCTTGTCCGGGGTGTAGGTGCCGTCGCCGTTGCCGCCCGCCTGCTCCCAGAGGTACTGGAAGTAGGTGAACGCCGCCCCGTAGTTCGCGAGGCTGCCGCCCCAGCGGGTCAGCGAGGTCTCCTCGTACAGGACCTGGTGGTTGGTGAGGTGCGAGCCGCCGGCGTCCAGGCCGTTGAGGAAGATGGCGAAGTCGGCCAGGCCCTCGTCGACCCAGGACAGCTCACCCGGGTCGCTGTAGTTGTGCAGCAGGTGCTCCAACTCGTGGGCGACCGTGCCCTCGTACAGCTCCGGCCGGTCGTTGGCCGGGTTGGCGTCCCGCCACGGCGAGTCGTTCGGGCCGACCCGGTTGGCCCAGTCAAGACCGTCGACTGAGATGACGTTCATGCCGACGCTGTCGATGAAGTCCGGCGCGAAGTAGCCGGCGGTGTACGAGGTGACCGCGCAGTCGTAGTACGCGTCGTCCTGGATGTTGTAGACCAGCATCACCAGCGAGTCGCTGGCCGGCTCGTCCGGGTCCGCCGCGTCCATCGGGCCGTAGTGTTCCTCGTCCACGGCGACGATCTGGTCGGCGAGCTTGTCGCCCACGTAGTTGATCTGCGCCTGGGTGAGGGTGAACTGCGCGGCCGTCGCGGTGGCGCAGGGAACGAACTCGTCGCCCGGGTTGTGGTCGAACTGCGGGTCGAGGCTGGCCACGCCGGTCGGCGCGGTGCCGTCGAGCGGGGTGCCCTTCGGGACGTAGATGTAGACCGGGGTGCCGTCGGGGGTGGTGTTGGCGTAGACCCGGGTGAAGTCCTGGTTGTAGGTGCCGCCCGCCGCGCTGTCGTTGATCGGCACCGTGATGGTCGGCTCGCCGGGAAGGTTCTCGTGGTCGTTGGCCTCGGCCGGGGCCGAGACCGTGAAGGCGAGCGCCGTCACGCCCGCCACCGCGGCCGCGATCCGGCTCGGTCGTCTCATTCGCACGCGGATGCCTCCTGCCATGAGGCGGTGATCAGCTCCGGCCACCGCCGTCGGATGAGCAGTTGCCCGGTCGGTGCCGCCCGAGGCAGCAGCTGACCAGGGGAATTTTGTCTTCAGGCAACCACTTGCGACGGTGCGGCGGGAGGGAGCTTCGGTAACGAATGTGTCACGAACGCGAGTCACTTGTCCGCGCGCGGATAGCGGGCGGCGGCGGTTCTAGGCTGGGGGTCCACGTGACGCCGAGGCGAGGAGGCCCGATGACCCGCTACGCCGCCCTGCTGCGGGGCGTGAACGTCGGCACCACCCGCCTCGCCATGGCCGACCTGCGCCGCCTCGTCACCGACCTCGGGCACGAGGACGTCAAGACCTACCTGCAGAGCGGCAACGTGGTCTTCAGCAGCCCGCCGACGAAGGACGACATCCTGGCTGAGGGCATCGCCCGCAAGCTCGCCGACGAACTGGGCCTGCGCGTGCCGGTGCTGGTGCGCAGCGGCGACGAACTGGCCTCGGTCGTGGCGGCCAGCCCGTACGCCGGGAAGCAGGACGACCCGACCCGGGTGCTGGTGGCCTTCCTCGCGGCCGCGCCGAGCAAGGCCAAGGTCAGGGACCTCGCCGCGCCGGCCGGGGAGAACCTGGAGTTCGCGGTCGACGGCCGGGAGATCCACCTGCACTTCCCCGACGGCGGCTACGGGCGGACCAAGTTCACCAACGCCCACCTGGAGAAGAAGCTGGGCGTGGTGGCGACCACCCGGAACTGGAAGTCGGTGCTGGCGCTGCGCGACCTGGCCGCCGGCTGAACGGAGGGGCCGGCCCCGTGACCCGGCCCCTCCCCCACCGGCCTCTAGAAGTGGTACGCCGTGTGGTACTCCGGCACCAGCACGCGGCTGCGCGGCGACGCCTTCCGCACGGCGGCGATCAGGTCCTCGAGGCGCTTGCGGTCGTTCGGCGCCACCGTCGGCGGGTTGGTCAGCGGGGTCTCGAAGTTGTCCCAGTGCACCGGCACCACGACCTTCGGGTAGTCGAGTGCGGCCATCAGCCGGGGCACGTAGTCGGCGGTGGCGGTGCTCGCGGCGGAGGCCACCATGGCCACGTCGGGGGCCAGCCCGACCAGGTTGCGCTCGGCGAAGTCGCTCGCCCCCATGAAGAACACCGACGGGCCGCCGTCGACCCGGATCTGGTACGCCAGGGTGTCCCCCTCCGGCAGGTCGGAGATCTTCTCCGGCCTGGGCGGCCGGCTGACCCGTACGCCCGGGAAGGCCATCGACCAGGCGCCGTTGCGGCTGTGCCGGGAGCTGACCACCTCGACCGTGTACGCGCCGAAGTCGAGCACCTCGCCGCCCTTGACCGGGGCGAGCTGCCCGGACGGCAGCCCGTAGGCCAGCCCGAGGTGGTAGGCGGTAAGGGTGCCGAAGACCCGGCCGCCGGTCCGCTCGGCGATGTGGGGCACGTCGTTGAAGTGGTCCCAGTGGGTGTGCGTGACCAGGATGTTCTCGGCCCGGTCCACCAGCGGGTCGACGACGGTGGTGTCCACCGTCAGCGGGGTGTTCTCGTTGAACGCGCCCTTGAACAGGCCGGTGTCGTAGCGGCTCAGGTACGGGTCGACCAGCACCGTCCGGTTGCCGATGTCGATCCGCCAGCCCGACGTACCCCACCAGCGGAAGCTGACCGCGCCGGAGCCCCCGGCCCCGGCGGTGGCGGCGGTGGTGGTGTTGGCGGCCCGGGCCGGCGCGCCGGCGGCGAGGCCGGCGGTCGAGACGGCGGCGGCGCCCACCGCGGCGTCGCGCAGGAAACGGCGGCGGTCGTACGACCGTTCGTCGAGCATGGAGCGTCCTCCCCGTGGAGCAGGTTGTTCGGTGGCCCCACCCCACCACCGGCCGCCCGCCGATGTCCAAGATCGTCCGCTGGTACGGTCGATACGCGTCCGGATATCACCGCAGGTCACGGCCCCGCGAACGGCCCGAGCCGGCCGGGAAATCAGCCGGCGCGCAGCGCCTCCACGGCGGCCCGGGCGGCGTCGCCCATGGCCCGGTCCACGTCGATCCGGCGGGTGCTGAGTCGCTCGGTGCGCGCGAAGACCGCGACCGCGTACCGGCCGCCGTCGGGATACTCGACGACCCCGGCCTCCAGGTGCAGGCCGGGCAGGGTGCCGGTCTTGCCGGCGACCCGGACGCCGGGCGGGAAGCCGGCGGCGAGCCGGGTCCAGAAGAGCTGCCGGGCCATCAGCTCGCGGACCGTCGCGCAGGCGGCGGGCGGACCGGCCTCGTCCCGCCAGATCAGCCCGAGCAACCGGGTGATCTCCCGGGCCGTGCTGGAGGTGGTGTGGGCCGGGTCGAAGACCCGCATGGCCCGGACCCGCTCCGGCGGCAGCGTGGGGAAGATCCGGGCGAAGTCGGCCTCGGTCCGGGCCCCCACGTCGGCCAGCATCGTCTCCACCAGCTGGCGGGGGCCGCCGACGATCCGGGTACGCGGCAGGTCCAGCTCGGCGGCGAGCATCGGCAGCACGTCCGGGCCCACCCGGCGCAGCAGCAGGTCGGCCGCCGTGTTGTCGCTGACCGACATGGCGAAGTAGGCCAGGTCGCGCAGGGACACCTCGACGTCGTCGGCGCAGCCGGCGACACCCCAGCCGCCGAGCCGGTCGGCAGCCCCGACGAGCACCCGCTCGGCCGGGTCGAGCTGCCCGGCGACGGCCTGCCGGGCGAACTCCAGCACCAGCAGGATCTTGAACACCGAGGCGATCACCACCTGCTCGTCGGCGCGCAGCGCCACCTCCCGCCCCGGCGCGTCGACGTCCACGACGTGCAGGCAGCCGCTGATCCCGGCCCGCTGGAAGATCTCCCCGATCCGCTCCGCGCTCACCCCGACACGCTAGCCACCGCAGATCGGGGCGGGCGTAGGGTGGCCCGTCGTGGACCTGCTGCGACACCTGCGGCACTTCGTGGTGGTGGCCCGGGAGCTGCACTTCGGCCGGGCGGCCGAGGTGCTCGGCATGGCGCAGCCGCCGCTGAGCCAGTCGATCCAGCGGCTGGAACGCGAGCTGGGCGCCACCCTCTTCGACCGGTCGCAGCGCCGGGTCCGGCTCACCACGGCCGGCCAGCTCCTGCTCGGCGAGGCCGACGACCTGCTCGCCGGGGAGCGCCGGCTGCGCAACCTCGTCGACCAGGTACGCCGGGGCGCGCTCGGCGTGCTGCGCGCCGGCGTACCCCCGGAGACCCCGGCCGTGACACTGCGCGCGCTGCTCGACGGGCTGGCCGCCCGGGCGCCCGGGCTCGACCTGGACCTGCACGAGCTGACCAGCGCCGAGCAGCAGCGGATGCTGGCCGAGGGGCGGCTCGACGTCGGCCTGCTGCACCACCCGGTCGAGGAGACCGGGCTGCGCTTCGGCCCGGCCGTGGACGCGCCGGTCGGGGTGCTGCTGCCCCGGGCCGCCCCGGTGGCCCGGGGCCGGGAGGTGGAGCTGGCCGACCTGGCCGGCCTGGACCTGATCACCGCGCCGCCGGCCACCGCGCCCGGCTGGCACGGCCACCTGCTGGCGGTCTGCCGGCGGCACGGCTTCGTGCCCGCCCGGGTCCGGCCCGCCCGCAACCCGGAGTTCCTGTTCGGACTGCTGCTGGCCGGCGGCGCGGTCGCCCTGGAACCGGAGTCCCTGGCCCGCCGCGAGCCCCGGATCGCCTGGCGGCCGCTGGCCGGCGCACCCCTGGTGAAGCGCACCTCGGCGGCCTGGCCGGCCCGGGCGGGCCACCCCGCCGCCCCGATGTTCGGGCAGCTCGCGGCCGAGGTGCTGGCCGCCGCGGAGCCGCCGCTGCCGACGGCGGCGCCCGCGTCGGCCGCGCGGCCCTGGCCGGTGCTCTTCGAGGCCGGCCAGGGCGGGCAGAGCGTCGGTCAGCAGCCGCAGGTGTAGTAGAGGATGTCCCAGTGGCTGCCTTCCTTGGTGTAGAGGTTGCCGGAGGGCGCGCGGTACTGGTAGCCGAAGCCGGAGATGTAGCCGACGTAGGTGTAGGCGGCGGAGATGTAGTTCTGGATGCAGGTGCTCAGGGCTATGTCGACCTTGTAGCCGTTCCAGTGGCTGTAGGTGCCGCTCGCGTGGCCGATCTCGGTGCCGGCCGTGATGGTGATGGCGCAGCCGCTGGCGCGCTTGAAGGTGATGATCCCGTCGATCGTGGCCTGGCGGATGCCCTCGAAGGAGGTGCAGGTGGCGACGTAACGGTCGCTGCAGTTCCCGCTGGATGTCCAGGAGATACCGGCGGCCCGTAGTTGTGAGGTGGCGCTGGAGTGGCTGATCGCCCATGCCGGAGCGGCCAGCCCGAGAGCGGCGCCGACGGTGACGGCGGTGGCGGTGAGGAGGGTGAGCAGGCGACGACGCAGACCGGTTCGGATGGACGACATGACGCTCCCGTTCCCGTGGCTTCCTGGAGTCCGGCACGACGGTGAAACGACTTGCCGGATTCTTGCCGTCCATCGACGTAACCCGATATATGTCCGACACACACAGGATCGACATCGATTGATGTGTGTGGACTACCTTGCTCGAAGGGGCGGCGCATGGTGGCGGCACAGATCACCCGGCCACGGCCGTGACGAGCCGGAACGAGCGGGTAGAGAAGACTGGTGGCAGGCCCGGCGCCGCGCATGGAAGCGTTCCCGGGCACCCCGGACGATCGGAGATGAGGCTTCCATGGCCCCGAACAGCGTTCCCGACATCTCGCTCAACGACGGCAACACCATCCCGCAGCTCGGCTTCGGGGTCTTCCAGATCGACCCCAAGGACACCGCGCAGGCCGTCGGCACGGCGCTGGAGGTCGGCTACCGGCACATCGACACCGCCGAGATGTACGGCAACGAGGCCGAGGTCGGGCAGGCCGTGCGCACCTCCGGGCTGGACCGGAGCGAGGTCTTCGTCACCAGCAAGCTGAACAACGGCTTCCACCGCCCGGACGACGCCCGCAAGGCGTTCGAGTCGACCCTCCAGGCACTGAAGTTCGACTACCTCGACCTGTTCCTGATCCACTGGCCGCTGCCGACCCTCTACGACGGCGACTTCGTCTCGACCTGGAAGGTGCTGGAGGAACTCCAGCGCGACGGCCGGATCAGGTCGATCGGCGTCTCCAACTTCCAGGTGGCCCACCTGGAGCGGCTGGCCGCCGAGGCGACGGTCACGCCGGCGGTGAACCAGATCGAGGTGCACCCGTACTTCGCCAACGAGGAGGTCCGCGCCTACGGGAAGGCGCACAACATCCTCACCGAGGCGTGGTCCCCGATCGCGCAGGGCAAGGTGCTCGACGACCCGACCGTCGTCGACATCGCCGAGGAGGTCGGCCGGACGCCGGCGCAGGTGGTGCTGCGCTGGCACGTGCAGCGCGGCGACATCGTCTTCCCGAAGTCGACCACCCCGAGCCGGATCGAGGAGAACTTCCGGATCTTCGACTTCGAGCTGGACGACGCGTCGATGGACCGGATCAACGGCCTGAACAAGGGCGAGGCGGGCCGGCAGGGGCCGAACCCGGACACCTTCGACTACGTTCCCCGATGAGCCGCCACCGCGCCCGGGGCCCGGCCGCCGGGCCCCGGGCGCGGGTTCAGGAGTCGACCCGCTCGGCGACCCGGCGGAACGCGGCCTGGGTCGGCGACCCCGGTTCGGGGACGTAGACGATGAGCCGCTGGTCGGTCTCCGGCACGTGCAGCACCCGGCACTCGAACTCCAGCGGACCCAGCTCCGGGTGGGCCACCCGCTTGACCGTCGGGCGCCGCTCCCCCACCTCGTGCTCCGCCCACAGCGCGGCGAACCGCGGGGAGAGCCCGAGCAGCTCGGTGACCAGCGCGGCCAGCGCCGGATCGGCCGGGTAGCGGCCGTAGGCGGCCCGCAGGTCCGCCACGGTGGTCCGCGCGAAGCGCAGCACCTCCGGGTCGGCCCAGTGCGACTCGGGCACCGTCCGGCCGAACATCCAGCGGACCATGCTCCGCTCGCCGGCCGGCACCGCCGACAGGTCGCCGACGAACCAGGCGGCCAGCCGGTTCCAGGCCAGGATCTCGTACGCCGCGTCGACCAGGTAGGCGGGCGTCTCCGACATCGCGTCGAGCAGGTGCCGCAGGCCCGGCGACACCTCCCGGCCGGGCCCGGTCGCCTCCGGCGGGGCCTCCCCGGCGACCCGGAACAGATAGGCCCGCTCGTCCCCGCTCAGCAGCAGCGCCCGGGCCAGCGCGGCGAGCACCTGCCGGGACGGGTGCGGGCCGCGCCCCTGCTCCAGCCGGATGTAGTAGTCGATGGACATGCCGGCGAGCTGGGCGACCTCCTGGCGGCGCAGGCCCGGCGTGCGGCGGCGTACCCCCTCGGGGAGGCCGACCTCGGCGGGGCGTAACCGGGCGCGGCGGGTGCGCAGGAAGTTCGCCAGTTCGTCGCGGCGCAGCGTGCTCATGCCCCCAGCCTGCCGCATCGCCGGCCGCCCGAGGTGGTACCGCCGGTACCAGCCTCGGCGGGCCTCTCCCGCCGGCCCGCGACCGGCGGCAGGCTCGACCGCATGACGACGACGATCGCCCTGATCACCGGGGCCAACAAGGGAATCGGCCTGGCCACCGCCCGGCAGCTCGGCGCGCGCGGGATGACCGTGCTGGTCGGGGCGCGCGACGCCGCGCGCGGCGGGGAGGCGGCGGACAAACTGCGCGCCGAGGGGGTGGACGCCCGGTTCGTGCCGCTGGACGTCACCGACGCGGCGTCGGTCGCCGCCGCGGCCGAGCTGGTCGAGCGGGAGTACGGCCACCTGGACGTGCTGGTCAACAACGCGGGCATCATCCGGGCCGACGGGTCGGCGCTGCCCAGCGAGACCACCCTCGACACGCTGCGCGAGGTGTACGAGACGAACGTGTTCGGCGTGGTCGCGGTGACCAACGCGCTGCTGCCGCTGCTGCGCCGGGCCCCGGCCGCCCGGATCGTCAACGTCTCCAGCGAGGTCGGCTCGATCGCGGTGATGACCGACCCGGAGGGCGCCCTGTTCGCGCTGACCTCAATCCCCTACCCGTCCTCCAAGACGGCGCTGAACATGGTCACCGCCATGTACGCCAAGGAGCTGCGGGACACCCCGATCAAGGTGAACGCGGCCAACCCCGGCTACTGCGCCACCGACCTCAACCACCACAGCGGTTTCCGCACCCCGGAGGAGGGCGCGGAGGTGAGCGTGCACCTGGCGACCCTGCCGGCGGACGCGCCGAGCGGCCTGCTCTGGGGCTACCAGATGGACGCCGGCGGCGGCTACGGCGTGCTCCCGTGGTGAGGGTTTGACTTCGCGCGCACTCGAAGGTGGAGGGTGGTGGGCACGCTCTGACGGGGAGGAAACCATGCGTTACCGCACCATCGGCACCGATCCGGCCACCCGCCGCGAGGTGAGCGTGCTCAGCCTCGGCGCGATGCTCTTCGGCACCGCCACCGACGAGGCCACCTCGTACGCCATCCTCGACCGGTACGTCGAGGCCGGCGGCACCTTCATCGACACCTCGGACAACTACGCGTTCTGGCAGAACGGGGGCCAGGGCGGGGAGAGCGAGGAGCTGCTGGGCCGCTGGCGGCGCAGCCGCGGCGTCGGCGGCGAGGTGGTCGTCGCCACGAAGCTCGGCGCCCGTCCCCTCGCCCCGGGCACCAGCTACGTGGACAACGCCGAGGGCCTGTCGGCCAAGGTGATCCGCGAGTCGGCCGAGCGCAGCCGGGAACGGCTCGGCGTGGACCGGCTCGACCTGCTCTACGCGCACATCGAGGACCGGACCGTGCCACTGGAGGAGACGGTCCACGGCTTCGCGGAGCTGGTCGCCGAGGGCGCCGTCGGGCTGCTGGGCGCCAGCAACCACCGCGCCTGGCGGGTCGAGCGCGCCCGGGCCGTCGCCGCCGCGGCCGGCCTGCCCGGGTACGAGGTGCTCCAGTACCACCGCAGCTACCTGGCGCGGCGGCCGGACCTGCCGAGCGAGCTGGACCCGGACGGCGACGTCGGCTGGGTCGGCCCGGACCTGGCCAGCTACCTGCGGGCCGAGCCGCGGCTCACCCTGGTGGCCTACTCACCGCTGCTCAAGGGCGCGTACGCGAAGCCGGAACGCCTCGGCGAGGACTACGCCCTGCCCAGCACCCCGGCCCGGCTGGCGGCGCTGCGCGCGGTGGCCGACGAGACCGGGGCGACGGTCAACCAGGTGGTGCTCGCCTGGCTGCTGGGCGGCGACGTGCCGGCGATCCCTCTGGTCGGCTTCTCCTCGGTGGCGCAGTTGGAGGAGAGCCTCGCGGCGGTCGAGCTGGAGCTGACCCCGGAGCAGCGGGCCCGGCTGGACACCGCCCGCTGACGCCCCTGCACACGGGCGGGCCACCCGTCCGTGCCCCTGAAATCCGCCAGTTCCTCTTCAATATTCGGTGACTACAGGCGCAAGGCTGAAACCTACAGACGCACCCCATGGCAGATCTCCTGCCATGGGGTGCGTCCAGTTGTCGGCAGACGATGCCGCCCGAGACATGATCGACTGACGAACTACGCGAGCTCGCTCAGGTTTCCCTCGACAACCGCCTTGACTGAACCTACGTCCACCCCTATAGTTTCTATAGTTGACCCTAGGCGGCGGAGTCGGAGCCGTCATTGCGCAGCCGATCCAGGCCCACCTCCGTGAGGGACACCGTGAAGCAGATCGACGTATACGACGACACGTACGACCGACTCAGGTTCGCGGCCAAGGTGTTCGGCGTATCGATCGCAGAGGTCGTCGAGCGGATGGTGCAGACGCATGACGGGCCACAAGTAGGGGCTGTCAAGCCAGAGCAGCCCGCCCCCCCCACCCAGACTCATGAAGTACCGGTACACGTCGTGTACCAGAACATCCGAATCCAAGGACTTTTCGAGCCGGACACGAACCTCTTGAGGATCACGACCGGGGACCTCGCCGGCCGCACATACTCCTCACCCAGCGCTGCCGCGATAGCTGTGGTGGAGAAGATGAACCCCGGGCGCGCGTTTCCCCAGACCAACGGTCGAACCTTCTGGGTGGTTGACAGCACGGGAAAGACGCTTCGCTCGATCCTCGGAAAGCGCTAGCTCTCTTCTTAAGAAGCTAAAAAGAACGACGGCCTCGCTGTGCGAGGCCGTCAGGCCGGAGAGCAGGTCACCGGCGGAGTTGAAGCAAGGCTAACCGCCTCAAGCGAGCTGTGCAACCCTCCGGCCGTATGACGGCCCCCACCCCGAGGAGGACCGGTGGCCGAGGTCATCGCATATGTCGACGGCTTCAACCTCTACCACGGGCTTCGCGAGCGATTCCAGCATCGTTACCTCTGGCTGGACCTTCAGACACTCGTACAGCGGTTGCGCCCTCAAGACAAGATCGTGGCCATCCGGTATTTCACCGCCGCCGTGCGGAACGATCCACCAGCAGAGGCACGCCAACACACCTATCTCGAGGCACTGAAGGCGCATTGCGGCAGCAGCCTTCAGGTCGTCCTGGGCAGGTACCAGGCTAAGTCCCGTACTTGTAGGGGTTGCGGGGCGACATGGATTGCGTACGAGGAGAAGGAAACAGACGTCAACATCGCCGTCACGTTGGTCGCCGACGCCGCCGCCGGCGCGGCCGACATTGCCCTGCTGGTGAGCGCCGACTCCGATCTGTGCCCAGCCGTCCGGCAGGCACGTACAGTCGCGGCCCAGTTCGGACACAAGTTGGGCATGGTCGCTGCCTTCCCTCCTCGCCGGAACAGCAACGAGCTGAGGACCTTGATCCCAGCGTCCTTCCAGCTCTCGCAGGCAAATATCCGAAATTCGCTCCTACCCACCACGGTGACGGACACGTCGACGGGACGCACATACGCTCGTCCTCAGAAATGGTACTGAGGTGCACAGCCACAATGGATCGGCGACGCTTCAACTCAGCTCGACGCGCCAGTCGTTGGAGCGCATCAGCTGCCCCGGCGGGTATTCGAACTCCGTCTCGCCGAGCAGCGTGAACCCGGCCTTGCGGCACACCGCGTTCGACGCCGGATGGTCCACCGACGGGTAGGCGTGCGCGTAGCGCCGGTCGCCGTGCGCCGCGGCCTCCGCGATCAGCGCGCGCACGGCCGCGCTCGCCAGCCCCCGCCCCTGGTACGCCGGCAGCACCGCCCAGCCCATCTCGTAGACCGGCTCGCCGCGCCACTCCCGCGCCCAGTAGCCGACGCTGCCGGCCTTCGTCCCGTCGGGCAGCCCGACGGTGAACATGTGCCCGCTGCGCGGGCCGGGGCCACGCAGGTAGCGCTCGTGCCGGGCGAGCACCTGCTCGTCGGTCTCCGGGCCGCCGGTGTGCGCCCGCACCTCCGGCGCGTTGAGCTGCCGCAGCAGCGCCAGGTCGTCGGCGCTCCACCGCGCGAGGCGTACCTCGGTCATGCCGCCCCCTTCCGTCGCGGCGCCGATTGAAGCACCCACCCCCGACACGCGCCCGCCGCCAGATCCGATCTGGCGGGCTGCCGGCCGGCGTCTGGCGCCTGTGGGACGAGGCCCGACACCAGCGGGGAGGGGAGCATGACGCCGTTGCGGCTCGCCGTGATCATCGGCAGCACCAGGGAGGGGCGGATCGGCGACCGGATCGGTCGCTGGTTCGCCACGCAGGCACGCCGGCGCGAGGGACTGGCCGTGACCGTGCTCGACCTGGCCGGATACGACTTCCCGGCCAGCCTGCCGGCCGAGCCGACCGGGGCGATGCGCTCGTTCGCCGCCGAGGTGAACCGCGCGGAGGCGTTCGCCGTGGTCACCCCCGAGTACAACCACAGCTTCCCGGCCTCGTTGAAACAGGCGATCGACTACGCCTACGACGAGTGGCAGGCCAAGCCGGTCGGCTTCGTGTCGTACGGCTGCCGGTCGGTCGGCCTGCACGCGGTCGACCAGCTGCGGACCGTGTTCACCGCCCTGCACGCGATGACCGTGCGGGACACCGTCGGCGTCGACCTGCTCGACGGCGAGCCGACGGGGCGGGCCGAGGAGCAGCTCCGGCAGGACGTCCGGGTGCTCCTCGACGAGCTCTGCTGGTGGGGCCTGGCGCTGCGCGAGGGCCGCGCGGCGCGCCCGTACGTCTCCTGAGAACACCGACGAAGAGAGGTAGTGATCATGGGTAACCGGAACACCGGCCCGGCCGTCGAGGCCGACGGGCTGGTCCGGTCGTTCGGCTCGACCCGCGCGCTCGACGGCCTGGACCTCCAGGTCCCCGCCGGCACCGTCTACGGGCTGCTCGGGCCGAACGGCGCCGGCAAGACCACCGCGGTACGCGTGCTGGCCACGCTGCTGCGCCCGGACGGCGGGCGGGCCCGCGTCTTCGGCCACGACGTGGTCACCGAGGCGGACGCGGTCCGCGCCCGGGTCAGCCTGACCGGCCAGTACGCCTCGCTCGACGAGGACCTCACCGGGGCGGAGAACCTGGTCCTGCTGGGCCGGCTGCTCGGCCTGGGCCGGCCGGCGGCCCGGCAGCGGGCCGACCGCCTGCTCGCCGCGTTCGGGCTGACCGAGGCGGCCGGGCGGCAGGTGAAGAAGTACTCGGGCGGGATGCGGCGGCGGATCGACATCGCGGCCAGCATCCTCAACACCCCGGACCTGCTCTTCCTGGACGAGCCGACGACCGGGCTGGACCCGCGCAGCCGCAACCAGGTGTGGGAGATCATCCGGGCCGTGGTCGCGCACGGCACCACGGTGCTGCTGACCACCCAGTACCTGGACGAGGCCGACCAGCTCGCCGGGCGGATCGCGGTGGTCGACCACGGTCGGGTGATCGCGGAGGGCACCCCGGGCGAGCTGAAGTCGTCGGTCGGCTCCGGCACCGTCCACGTCCGACTGCGCGACGCCGGGGAGCGGCCCCGGGCCGAGCAGGTGCTGCGGGCGGCGCTGGGCGTGCCGGTGCAGCCGGCGGCGGACCCGGTGGTGCTCACCGCCCGGGTCGGCGAGGACGGCACCGACCTGGAGGCCGGCGAGCAGGCCGCCCGCGCCCTCGGCGAGCTGGCCCGCGCCGGCATCGTGGTGGACGACTTCTCCCTCGGCCAGCCGAGCCTGGACGAGGTCTTCCTGGCCCTGACCGACCACCCCGCCGTGACGGACGAGCGGGACGACGAACTGGAGGCGGCCCGATGAGCGACACCGCGACCACGACCGGGCGGCCGCCGTCCGTCTACGTGCCGTCCGCCGAGGCCCTGGCGACGGTCCTCGCCCCCGGTGAGCGGCCGCCGAGGCCGGGCGCGCTGTCCGCGTCGCTGACCTTCGGCTGGCGGGCGATGCTGAAGATCAAGCACGTGCCGGAGCAACTCTTCGACGTGACCGCGTTCCCGATCATCATGGTGCTGATGTTCACCTACCTGTTCGGCGGCGCGCTCGCCGACAGCCCGCGGGACTACCTGCAGTTCTTCCTGCCCGGCATCATGGTGACCAGCGTCGTGATGATCACCATGTACACCGGCGTCGGGCTGAACAACGACATCGAGAAGGGCGTCTTCGACCGGATCCGCACCCTGCCGGTCTGGCGACCCGCCGCGCTCGTCGGCATGATCTTCGGCGACGTGCTGCGCTACGTGCTCGCCGCGCTGGTCATCCTCGGCGTGGGGCTGGCGCTCGGGTTCCGGCCCGGCGGCGGGCCGGTCGGCGTCCTCGCCGGCATCGGCCTGCTGGTGGTCTTCTCGTTCGCGTTCTCCTGGGTGTGGACGTTCTTCGGCCTGGTGCTGCGCAGCGAGAAGTCGGTGATGGGGGTCAGCATGATGGTGCTGTTCCCGCTGACGTTCCTGAGCAACGTCTTCGTCGACCCGGCCACCATGCCGGGCTGGCTCCAGGCGTTCGTCAAGGCCAACCCGGTCACCCACCTGGTCGCGGCCGTACGCGCCGCGATGGCCGGGTCGACGGACGCCACGAACACCCTGTGGCTGCTGCTGTGGAGCGCCGGGTTCGTGGTCGTCTTCGGCACGCTGACCATGTACCGCTACAACCGCCGCTGACCCGACGGGACGACGGGGGTGTCGCCGCGGCGGCACCCCCGTCGTCGTCCCGCCCCTACCGGACGCGGTTCGCCCACCGCCAGTTGTGCACGAAGCCGTGCTTGACACCGCCGAAGAAGTACGCCCACACGGGGCTCGTGGCGTACGGGCCGATCTCGTCGAACATGGCCTTCGCCTCGTCCCGGCGGTCGGACAGCGAGTAGGCGAGGGCGAGCCAGTTGCGGCACACCATCGCGTCGCCGTGCCGGGGCGGGCCGGCCGCTCGCCACTTTGCCGCGCAGGCGTCGTACTCCTGCCGCACCTCCGGGCGCTGGAAGTACTGGCGGCAGGCCAGCACCCCTTCCGGAGTGGGAGTGCCCCAGTTGAACTCGCGCATCGCGTACTCGAAGTGCGCGAACAGGGGAAGCAGGGTGACCGCCGTCCCGGGCGGCGCGGCGGCGGCGGTGGCCCGGGCCAGGCCGAACATCTCCTCGTGCGAGCCGTACCACTTCTCGCAGAGGAAGCTCACCGCCGCCAGGTGGACGCCCAGGTTGAACGGGTCACGGCGCCGCGCCTCGGTGAACGCCTGGTGGAACTCCGCCTGCCGCGAGCGGCCGTCGGAGAACATCGCCCACAGCACGTCGATCCACGGCACGGGGTCGTGGGGCGCGAGGGCGATGGCTCGGCGCGCGGCGACCGCGGCCTGGGCCGACAGCTCGGCGAACCCCTGGAACTGCTCCTGGGTCGTCTGGCTGGCCGGGGCCGAGCCCCGCGCCCGGCCCGCCCGTTCCGCCAGCGTCGCGGCGAGGAGGACGGCGGCGGTCGGATCGTCGGGAGCGGACACCAGCCAGGCGTCCAGCCACGTGTCGTCGGCGGCGGCGTCGCTGAGGACGGAGACCCGGCGGGCGCGGCGCTCCCAGTCGGAGCCGGCGGCCTCGATCACGTCGCGGGCGACACGCCAGTCGGCGGACGCCTTGTCCCGCGCGGCGCGCAACTCCAGGTCGTCAAGGGCCCGGTCCAGGTCGACGGCCGGCTCGACCGGCCGCTGACCGCGGCTGAAGAGGTTCCGGAACATCGGGGGAGCATATGCCCCTCGGACCGGTCGTGGTGGTCGTCCGGTCCGGTAGTTGATCATCGTCGATCCCGGGCCGTGGGCTCAGCGGCCAGCTGCCTCACCAGGCTCGGAGAGGCGCCAGGGCACGGGCTCGGTGGGCAGGTAGCGGCAGGAGCTGCCGGTGGAGACGGTGGCGCGCAGGTGCTCGGCGAGCGCCGGATGCCGATCGTCCAGCCGACGCAGCGTGTCACGGATCCGGGCCGTCACCGCCTTGCGGGCCCGCTCGGCCTCGTCGCCGAGCCGGCGGGTGCGCCCGGCCAGCCCGGCCGCGGCGCGCAACTCGGCCAGCAGCGCGGTGCGCTCGGCGTCCAGGGCGGCCACCTTCCGGTCGTCGCCGCGGGCGGCGGACCGGTCGATCTCGTCGTCGAGCCGTTGCAGGTGTCGCCGGTAGCGGGCCTTGGCCTCGTCGTCGAGGACCGGGTCGCCACCGAGCCGCCGGGCGGCGACCAGCTCCGGGCCGGCGGCCGGGTCGAGCAGCTCGACCGCGGGCACGTCGACGCCGGGCCGGCTCAGCAGCAGCCGCAGGTCGTGCAGGCCCTTGGCATCGGGCAGGTGCGCCACCGTGCCGCCGTACGCGAGCCGCCACACGGCCCCGTCCCGCCGGAACTCGGGCACGCCGGCGACCTCGGCCGCACCGGCCCGGTCACCGTCGACGATGCCGGAACCCGCGACGGCGACCCCCGCCTCGCCGGCCCGGCCAGCGCCGCCGATTCCGGAACCGGCTGGGCCGCGGAGGCCGGGACCGGCTGGGCCGCCGATGCCGGGACCGCCCGGGCCGCCGGCCGGGTGACCCGCTCCGGCCGGGGCAGGCACCGGGACGGTCGGGACGGCATCCTGTCGTCCTGGCCCGGGTCCGGCGGCGACGGGCAGCTCACCCAGCCGGTGCAGGACCTGGGTCATGCCGAGCGCCCGCGCCTCGGCCGCCGTGTCGGCCCGCAACCGCGCGGCCGTGGCCGCGTCGTCGGGCCGCCCCCGTGCCATCAGGGCGGCCACCAGCCCGGCCCGGCTCAGCAGCGACCAGGGCCGGGCGCCCATCCGGTCGGCGGCCTCGCGGGCTGCCGCGTAGCCGGTGACCGCGTCGTCCCAGCGCCGCTCGGCGGCGTCGACGGCGGCCAGCCAGAGGTCGACCGGGCCGCTGATGTCGCAGCCGAAGAGCGCAGCCAACCACCGGCCCCGGTGCGGCTCCAGCGCCGCCCGCGCCTCGACGCAGCGGCGCGGGTCGCCGCCCGCTGCCGCCGCCTGCGCCCGCAGCCGCACCCACAAGGGCGACACCGGCCGGGAGTACCTGGTGCCGGCCGCCTCGATCCCGGCGGTGAGCCGCAGCACGGTCTCCGTGTCGCCACGCTCGGCGGCCGTGATGGCCCGGAGCAGCTCCAGTTGCGGGTGGCCGGCCGCCTCCGGCCCGTCGAGCAGCGCCTCGGCCTCGGCAAGGCGGCCCCGGAGCAGCAGCAGGCACCAGCGCAGGTGCTGGCCCATGAAGGCGTGGTCGGAGTGCTCCCACTCGCCGTACCCGTCCATCTCGGCGAAGTGCGCGTCGGCGGCGGCGAAGTCGCCGCGGAAGCCGGCGATGATGCCGCTGTCGATGGCCGCCGCCATGCGCTGGCGGGCGACCTCGCCCTGCCGGCAGCCGGTGGCGAAGGCGGTGAGCTCGTCGTGGTAGCGCGGGTCGCCCAGTTCCAGCAGCGCGACCCAGCGCAGCGAGGTCGCCCACAGCTCGGTCTCCCGGTCCCCGGTACGGCGGGCCACCTCGCGGATCTCGGCGGTGACCACGGCCCGGTCCTCGGCGGTGCCCAGCCCCCAGGTGGTGTCGTGCCGGGCCCACAGGCTGAAGGTGAGCGCCTCGTCGTCGCGGCCGTGCCGGGCGAGCGTCTCGGTGGCGGTGATCAGGTCGGTGACCAGGGCCCTCGTCCCCCGCCCCGGCTCGGGCTCCCCGATCAACCGCCGGTACGCCTCGCCGACCAGCGCGTCGGCGTCGACGCGGCGGCGGGCGGCCGCCTCCTGCCGGTGGGCGGTGAGCGCGACGCGGGCCAGCAGCGCCGGCTCGTCGAGCGGGCGGGCCAGCGCCGCGGCGTCGACGAGCAGCCGCTCGGCCTCCTCCTGGGGGCCCACGTGATACAGCAGTTGGGCCAGCTCCAGCAGCACCTTGACCCGACGGGCCGGCTCGTCGGCGACCTCCAGCGCGCGGCGGAAGTGCCGCGTCGACTCCTCCACGGCCAGCCGGCCGCCAGCGTCCCGGGCGGCGGCGACCAGCAGCTCGACGGCGCGCGCCGGGTCGATCTCGGCGCCGGCGAGCCAGGCGTGGCGGGCCAGGTCGGCCGGGATGAGCCGCTCGGCGAGCGCCGCCGACCGGTCGACGGCGCGGACCACGGCGGCGTGCCGGGCGCGCCGCTCGGCATCGGTCAACCCGTCGTAGAGGGTCTCCCGGACCAGGTCGTGGGCGAACGCGAACCGGCCGTCGCCCCGGGGCAGCACGAGCCGGGCGGTGGCCGCGCGGTCGAGCAGCCGGTCCACCTGTGCGGCCGGGCCGGGCAGGCAGGCCGCGAGGACCTGACGGTGGAAGTCGCGGCCGAGCACGGCGGCCACGGTGAGCGCCTCGACCACCGGAGCGGGCAACTGGTCGAGCCGGCGACGCACCGCCTCCCGTACGCCGGGTGCGATGGTGGTGGCCAGACCGTCGGTGTGCCACAGCCGGGCGGTCTGCTCGACGAAGAACGGGTTGCCGCCGGTGCGCCGGTGCACCTCGTCGACGAGGTCGGCGCCGGGTTCGCGCCCGGCGGTGCGGCGGATCAGCGCGGCCACCTCGTCGCGGGCGAGCCCGGTGAGGGTGATGGTGGTGGCCTTCGCGGTCAGCGGCAGCAGCAGCGGCCGGAGCCGGTGGTCGCCGGACTCGACCTCGGCGTCGCGGTAGGTGCCGACCAGCAGGAGCCGTTCGAACCAGGTGTGCTGGGTGGCGAACTGGAGCAGCCGCATCGAGGCCGGGTCGGCCCAGTGCAGGTCGTCGAGGACGACCACGACCGGCCGGTGCTGGGCGACGGCCACCAGCGCGGTGGTCACCGCGTCGTGCAGGGCGAACTCCGCCTGGCCGCCGTCGTCGGAGTGTTCCTCCCCAGTCGGGTCGGCGGTGCCCTCGCCGAGCAGCGCCGCGAGCCCCGGCCCGGCGGCCTCCTGCGCCCGGGCCCAGTCGTCCGGCCGGCGGCCCAGGCGGCGCAGCACCTGCACCCACGGCCAGTAGCCGGGGGCGCTGTCGGAGTCCCAGCAGGCCGCGCCGAGCACCAGGGCACCGCGCCGCCGGGCCTCGTCGGCGGCGGCGCTCACCAGCGTGGTCTTGCCGATGCCCGGCTCGCCGGCGACCAGGACCAGGCCGCCGTGGCTGGCGGTCACCCGGTCCACTTCGGCGCGCAGCAGGGCCGCGGGGTGCTCCCGCCCGATGATCGCCTCGCCGAACCGCGGCTCCATGACTTCCCGACGGTAGTCGACCGGTCCGACAACGCGGGATACCCGCCGACAGGGACCAGCGGCGGCGGATCCGCAGCGCCACGCCGGCCACCTCCCGGCTGGCCCCCCGTGCCGGCCGACCGGCACCCGGGCGCTGCTGGTGCACCACGACCGTGACACGTACCGAAGAAAGCGACTGCCGTGGCCGGATCTGGGGCCATGACTAGCGGTGGAGGCAGCGGGTAACCGCGGCCCATGGGTAGCCACAAGCAGAACAAGCACGATCCGGGCGGCGAGTCGGCGCGGGCGAACCGACACCCGGGGAGCGGCGCGCCGGGCCGCCAGGGCGCGGAGATGGAACGCCCGGGTAAGCGCCGGCAGCTGCACACCGCCACCGGCGCCGCCGGCAGCGAACGCGACCAGGGCCGCGCCAAGGTCGAGGGCGCACAGCGGGTGCAGCGGCAAGGTAATCGCTGAGATGCCCGCGTTCCTGCTGCGGTCCGTCTACACGGCGGAGGGGATCGACGGGCTGACGCGCGACGGCGGCACCAAGCGCGCCGAGGTCGTCCGGAAGCTGGTCGAGGACGCCGGCGGGCAGTTGCTGTCGATGCACTTCGCCTTCGCCGACGACGACACCTACGTGCTGTGCGACCTGCCCGACCACCGCACCGCCGCCGCGCTGGCGATGCGCATCGGCGCGGCCCGCGGGCTGCGGACCCGGGTCACCCCGCTGCTGACCCCGGCCGAGGTCGACGAGGCGACCCGGACGCGGACCGACTACACCCCGCCGGGCGACTGACGCCGGTCCCGACGGCCGCCCTGTCGCGCCGGCGGGGCGGCGTCAGCGCGCGTCGGTGACCACGTGCGAGCAGGCCGGGCAGGCCGCCGGGCCCTGCTCGGCGAACCACCGGCAGGTACGCCGGATCGCGCACTTCGGCAGCTGCTCCTCGCCCGGCTCGGCGGTCTCCGCGTACGAGGCGGCCATCCGGGCGCCCAGACCGCAGTGCTCGCCGGTCCAGAAGCCGCAGGACGAGGTGACGCACGGGCCGGCCAGCCGGAAGCGGGACTCGACCGGGGCGTCGGAGCCGCCGGCCGCGGCGAGCGCCACCTCGGCCGGCACCGCCGGCGTCACGTAGGCGACCCGCCCCGCCGGAGTGATCATGCCGAGGAACACCGTGGCGTTCGCCGCCGGCGTGCTCGGACACATCCGCTCCGGCGGGTCGGTCCGTCCGACGGCGTCGGTCACCGCTGCATCCAGAAGCCGATGTCGTTGATCTTCTGGCCGAGGTCCTGGGCGAACGGGCCGTCGAGCACCCAGAGGCCGTACCACTCGGGGCGCAGCTTGAGGTTGCCGTGACCGAGGGTGAGCGGGTTGGTCAGCTTGGCGTTGGCGGTGCCCAGGGCGGCCAGGCCGGCCTTCTGGATCTCGCCGGCGATGAGGGTCTGCTGCTCGGGGGTCAGGTCGACGCCGTCGACCACGAACCGGAACTCGTTGCGGGACATGTGCTACCTCCGGTCACTCGTACGATTCGGTGCCCAGCCCGCGGCGCAGGCTGATCCGGGTGAAGGCCGCCCAGCCGGCGTGCGAGGCGGCGTCGGCCCGCTGCCCGGCCCGGGCGAGCGCCCGGCCGGCGTGCTCCGCCCAGCGGGCGGCGGTGGCGTCGCCGTCGCCCCACAGCTCCCGGCACGCCGCGACCGCGAAGGCGACCTGCCCGGGCGCGCCGGTGAAACCGGCGGGCCCGTCGCCGACCCGGACCGTCCCGTCGGGCAGGACGCGCACGCTCGGGAAGTGGTGGTGCAGGCTGGCCAGGGTCGCCGCGTGGCTGCCGTCCCGCCGCCCCGCCGCGAAGCCGGCGCGCAGCTCGTCGTCGCGCCGGTAGCGGATCGCGTGCAGGGTGAGGGCGTCGCCGGCCGGCGCGACACGGCCGACCACCTGGACCGGGGCGCTCCAGGCGCGGGGTGAGTTGGCCGACCAGAAGGCCAGCCAGGCGGCCAGCCGGGCGTGGAAGTCGGCCTGGAAGCGGACCGCCGGGGCGGTGCCGTCGGGTGCCCGCAGCGCCGCGGTGGCGATCCGGTCCCGGGCGACCAGCGGGGTGGTGGCGCGGGCGGGGGTCGCCGCGGCGGCGGTCGGGGCGACGGCCACGCCGGTCACGGTGACCGCCGAGGCCGCCGCCGCGCCGGCGAGCAGTCGCCGGCGTGAGAACGGGTACGCGTTGTCGTTCATCGTCGGCCTTTCGTCGACGGCCAGTGCACCGACGCTATCGACCGAGACGGATCGAATGAACACTCCGCGTGACGGGAGGCCGACAGGAAGTCCGGGAATCCACGGCGGCGTGAATGACCATTCCTGTGCCGCCCGACATCCATTCACGGGCGGCGTCGGGCAAGGGTCGTCAGCCGCGTCCTCGCCGCCACCGCACGACGGTCCGGCAGACGACGCGAACGCCACCGACGAACCGGCCCAGATGGTCCCTGTTCTGGAGCACGTACGTGACGATCAGCATGACGAGGAAGCTCAGTCCCGCCAGCCAGGCCAGCCAGTCGCCGATCGAGGCCAGCAGCGGAAGGGTGGCGACCAGGGCGGCGGCGGCCGAGAGCGGAAAGACCAGTTGCAGCCCGAACTCGTACCGCATGGACCGCGCGTCCTTGTGGCGGGCGTAGAACTCCTCCCACAGGAAGATCCGGTCGTCACCGGAGCACTGCACGGCGATCGGCCGGAGCACCTCGCGGACGTACCGGTGCGCCACCTCCCGGTCCCGGCGGCGCCGCAGGATGGTGATGCCACAGACGGCGGACAGGATGGGAACGGTGATCAGCAAGCGCGGATCGGCCCGATTCGCGACGACGAACCCCAGAATCACGGCCACCACGGTCAGGTATGCGCCGACGAGAGCGTGCGACGCCGATGACTTCTGCGCCACCACGGCCCGGATCGCGGTGTACTCCGCGATGAGCAGGTTCGTGCGGTTGTCGACGCGAGCATCCGCCGCGACGTACTCCGGATGGGTGGATCTGCCTCCGCGGTCAACCACGTCCTCCCACGCCACGGCCCAATGATGGCAATGGATGGCAACCATCCGCCAACACGGACGGCGCGGGTCCTCAGCCGCGCGCCGCGGCGGGCAGCGTGCGCGCCGGTTGGGCGGGGACGGCCACGCCCGGGGACGGCAGGGTCACCGTCACGACGAGTCCGCCGCCGTCCCGGGGATGGGCGTGCACGGCACCGCCGTGCGCCTGGGCCACCGCCCGCACGATCGACAGGCCCAGTCCGAACCCTCGCCCGGCGCCGGCGCGGTCGCGCGCGCCGCTCCGCTCGGGATCCGGCCGGGCAGCGGCCACCCGGTCGTGGTGGAGCCGCCGGAAGGGCTGGAAGATCGCCTCGATCTCGTAACTGGGCACCACCGGTCCGGTGTTGACCACCACCAGGGTGGCGCGGCCGTCGACGGTGCCGGTGCTCACGTCGATCTCGCCGCCGGCCGGCAGGTTGTGCCGGACCGCGTTCTCCACCAGGTTCTGCGTGAGCCGCTCCAGCAGCACCGGGTCGCCGGCCGTGGCGGCGGGCGCGAGCCGCCGGCGTACGGTCAGCTGCGGCGTGCCGGCCACCTGGTCGAGGAGGTGGCCGGCGATCTCGGCGAGGTCGACCGGGGTGCGGTCGACCACCTGCTGCTCCGAGTCGGCCAGGGTGAGCAGCCCGTCGATGAGCCGTTCGTGGCGTTCGTTGACCGCCATCAGGGTCTCGCCGAGCTGCCGCAGTTCGGCGGAGGCACCCGGCCGGGACATCGCCACCTCCAGCAGCGACCGGTTGAGCGCGAGCGGGGTACGCAGCTCGTGGGACGCGTTCGCCACGAACCGCCGCTGGACGTCGAAGGACCGGTCGAGCCGCTCCAGCATCAGGTCGAAGGTGTCGGCCAGTTCCTTCACCTCGTCCCGCGGCCCGCGCAGCGCGATCCGCTCGTGCAGCCCCCGCCCGCCCGCGTCGGCGGCGGCGATCCGCCGCGCGGTGCCGGTGATCTGGTGCAACGGCTGCAACGCCCGCCCGGCGATCAGCCAGCCGAAGCCGAGGGCGACCGCCGAGATCAGCAGCAGCGCGATCCCGCCCTGGGTGAGCAGCGACTCCAACGCGTTCCGCTTCGCCTCGTCCTGGGCCTCCTGGATGAGGACCCGCAGCTGATCGGCCGCCCCCACGCCTGGCAACTTGCCGAACGGGGTCTGGACGATCTGAGCCTTCACCCCCGTCAGCGGCTGCCGCATCCGCTGGTCGACCAGCACGTACGTGACGGCGAGCAGGACCACCCCGGCGAGCAGCAGGAGCCCGCCGTGCACCAGGGTCAGTCGGGCCCGGATGGTCAGTCGTTTCACCGGATCTGATACCCCACTCCCGGCACCGTCTCGACCACCTGTGGGTCGCCGAGCTTGCGGCGCAGCTTCATCACGGTCACCCGCACCACGTTGGTGAACGGGTCGATGTGCTCGTCCCAGGCCCGGTCCAGCAGCTCCTCCGCGGAGACCACCGCCCCGCCGGCCCGCACCAGCTCCGCCAGCACGGCGAACTCCTTGCGGGACAGCGCGACGTACCGGCCGTCCCGGTAGACCTCCCGGCGGGCCGGGTCGACCACGATGCCGGCCCGGCTCAGCCTCGGCGGGACCGCCGGCCGGGCCCGCCGGGCCAGCGCGTGCACCCGGGCGGAGAGTTCGACAAGCGCGAACGGTTTGACCAGGTAGTCGTCGGCGCCGAGGGCCAGCCCGGCCACCCGTTCCCGGACGGCCGCGGCGGCGGTCAGCATGAGCACCCGGGTCTCAGCGCCGCTGTCCACCACCGCCCGGCAGACGTCGTCGCCGTGCACCACCGGCAGGTCCCGGTCGAGCACCACCACGTCGTAGTCGGTGACGCCGAGCCGTTCCAGCGCCGCGTCCCCGTCGTACGCCACGTCCACGGCGAACGCCTCCCGGCGCAGCCACTCGGCGATGGAGTCGGCCAGCAGCGTCTCGTCCTCGACCACAAGCACTCGCACGTTCCCCATGGTGCCGCGCCCGCGGATAACGGCGGCGTTAACGCCGGCGGTTACGCCCGGGATACCGCCGCTGCGGTCGACTCGTCCGTATCGGCCGGCGATCGGCGCCGGCCGGGAGGAAGGAGTTGTGCCATGCGCCGACGAATGTCGGGCACACTGCTCGTCCTGCCCCTGCTGCTGGGTCTGGCGACCGCGGGCTGCGGGGGTACCGACCGGGACGGGGAGCGGGTGGCCACGGCCGGAGGCGGTGCGGGCGGGGCCTCGCCCAGCGCCAGCATCGCCCCGGTCAGCGACGAGGACCGGCAGCGCGAGTTCGCCAGGTGCATGCGGGAGAACGGGGTGCCGGACTTCCCCGACCCGGAGCCCGGCGAGGGCGGTGGCTTCCGCATCCGCATGCCCGCCGGCGCCGACAAGGAGAAGGTCCAGGCGGCCATGGAGCAGTGCCGCAGCCTGATGCCCAACGGCGGCAAGGCGCTCAAGCTCGACCCCGAGCAGGTGGAGAAGGTGCGGAAGCTGGCCCGGTGCATGCGGGAGAACGGCGTGCCGGACTTCCCGGACCCGGGCCCGGACGGCAGCATCGAACTCAAGGGCGGCGCCAACATCGACCCGGAGAACCCGACCACGCGGGCCGCGCTGGAGAAGTGCCGCGAGGGTGACGCGCCGCTGCTGATGAAGAGGACGCAGTGAGCGCGAGGAGTGAGCCGGGTCTTGCGAGCCCCACAGTCGCGAACAACAGCGGCCCCGTGAGCGCGAGGAACGAGCCGGGTCTTGCGAGCCCCGCAGTCGCGAACACCAGCGGCCCCGTGAGCGCGGGCATCACCACGCCGGTCGAGGCGACCATCACCGCCGATCCGCCGGCTGCCGCGCCGGCGAGCGCCGGGCGCAGCCGCCGCCGGCGCGCGCGTACCCGGCTGGTGGTGGCTTCGGCGGTGGTGGTCGCCGCCGCGGCGGGCGTCACGGCCGCGGTGGCGGCCGGTGGCCGCGACGGGGGTACGGCGGCCGCTGGTGGCCTGCCGCCGGCGACCGCCGAGGTCACCCGGCAGACCCTTGTGGACGCGGAGAGCTTCGACGGGGAACTCGGCTACGGCGCCACCCACCACGCGGCGCCACGCGCGGGCGGCACGCTCACCTGGCTGGCCGCCACCGGCGCCCAGGTCACCCGGGGCAAGCCACTGTTCGCGGTCGACGACGCCGAGGTCGTGCTGCTGTACGGGAAGCTGCCGGCGTACCGGACCCTGGGGCCCGGCATGTCCGGCGCGGACGTACGGCAGTTCGAGCGGAACCTGGCGGCGCTCGGCTACTCCGGGTTCACCGCCGACGACGAGTACACCTCGGCCACGGCGGACGCGGTGCGGGACTGGCAGGAGGACCTCGACCTGCCCGAGACCGGCCGGGTCGAGCTGGGCCGGGTGGTCTACGCCGAGGGCGCGGTCCGGGTGGAGAGCCACGAGGCGGAGCCCGGCGATCCGGCCCAGCCCGGGCAGGCGGTGCTGAGCTGGACCGGCACCACCCGGGTGGTGACCGTGTCCCTCGACGTCGACGACGAGCGGCTGGCGAAGAAGGGCGCCAAGGTGACCGTCTCCCTGCCCGACGGCAAGGAGGTCGCCGGCACGGTCGCCGACACGGAGACGGTGATCGAGACCGGCGCCGACGGCGGGGCGGGCGGCCAGGGCGAACCGGAAACGAAGATCGAGGTCACCGTGACGGTGGCCGACCCGAAGGCGCTGACCGGCTTCGACCAGGCCTCGGCCAAGGTCGCGTTCACCGCCGCCGAGCGCCGCGACGTGCTCACCGTCCCGGTCGCCGCGCTGCTGGCGCTGGCCGAGGGCGGCTACGGCGTGCAGCTGGTCGAGGGCGCGAGCACCCGGATCGTCGCCGTGCAGACCGGGCTGTTCGCCGCCGGCCGGGTGGAGGTCTCCGGCGCCGGGCTGGCCGAGGGGGCGACCGTGGGGATGCCGACGTGACCGGCGAGACGGTCGTCGAGCTGACCGATGTCAGCAAGGTCTACCCGGGCGGCGTACGGGCCCTGGACGGGGTCTCGCTGACCATCCGCCCCGGCGAGCTGGTGGCCATCGTCGGGCCCTCCGGGTCGGGCAAGTCCACCATGCTGCACCTGATCGGCACCCTGGACCGCCCGTCCACCGGCCGGGTCCGCATCGACGGGCACGACGTGGCCGCGCTCGGCGACCGGCAGCTCTCCGCGCTGCGGTCCTCCCGGATCGGCTTCGTCTTCCAGCAGTTCCACCTCGCCCCGAACGTGCCGGTGCGGGACAACGTCGCCGACGGGCTGCTCTACGCGGGCGTACCTCTGCGGGAGCGGCGGCGGCGCGCGGAGGCCGCGCTGGCCCGGGTCGGGCTGGGGCACCGGCTCGACCACCGGCCGCACGAACTGTCCGGCGGCGAGCGGCAGCGGGTGGCGATCGCCCGTGCGGTGGTCGGCGCGCCCGCGCTGCTGCTGGCGGACGAACCGACCGGCAACCTGGATTCGGCGTCCGGCGCCGGGGTGCTGGCGCTGCTGCGCGACCTGCACGCGGCCGGGACCACCATCGTGGTGATCACCCACGACCTGGAGATCGCCGCCGGCCTGCCCCGCCGGGTCCAGATGCGCGACGGCCGGATCGTGGCCGACCACCGCCCGGTGGGGGTGCCGGCATGAGCGGGCCGACCAGGCTGGCGCCCGCCCGGCTCCGCCCCCGGGACGTCCTGCGGGTCGGCGGCGTCGGGCTGCGCACCCGGCCGCTGCGGGCGTTCCTCTCGGCGCTGGGCATCGCGATCGGGATCGCCGCCATGGTCGCGGTGGTCGGGATCTCCGCCTCGTCCCGGGCGGAACTGGACCGCACGCTCGCCGAACTCGGCACCAACCTGCTCACCGTCGGCCCGGGCAACACCCTCTTCGGCGACGACGCCGAGCTGCCGGCGGAGTCGGTGGCGATGATCGGGCGGATCGGGCCGGTGCGGGAGGTCGCCGCGACGGCGCTGCTGGCGGACGCGCGGGTGTACCGCTCGGATCTGATCTCCCGGGGCGAGAGCGGCGGGATCGCCGCCCGCGCCGCCGGCCTGGAGCTGCGCGACACGGTCGGGCTGGAGGTGGTCAGCGGCACGTGGCTGAACGCCGCCACCGCCCGCTACCCGGCGGTGGTGCTCGGCGCCACCACGGCCCAGCGGCTCGGTGTCGGCGCCGCCGGACCGGACGTGCGGATCCAGCTCGGCGGGCGCTGGTTCACCGTGGTGGGCATCCTGGCGCCCGCGCCGCTCGCGCCGGAGCTGGACCTGTCCGCGTTGGTCGGCTGGGACGCGGCGCGGTCGTACCTCGACTTCGACGGGCACCCGACCGCGGTCTACACCCGGACCTCGGAGACCGCGGTCGAGGCGGTACGCGCGGTGCTCGCCGCCACGGCGAACCCGGAGGCGCCGAACGAGGTGAAGGTGGCGCGGCCCTCCGACGCGCTCGCCGCGAAGCAGGCGACCGACGAGGCGTTCACCGGGCTGCTGCTCGGCCTCGGCGCGGTCGCCCTGCTGGTGGGTGGCGTCGGGGTGGCGAACACGATGGTGATCTCGGTGCTGGAGCGGCGCCCGGAGATCGGCCTGCGCCGGTCGCTCGGGGCCACCCGGGGACAGGTCCGCACCCAGTTCCTGGCCGAGTCGCTGCTGCTGTCCGCCCTCGGCGGTCTCGGCGGGGTGCTGCTGGGTAGCGCGGTCACGGCGGGTTACGCGTTCTCCCGGTCGTGGCCGGCGGTGGTGCCGGCCTGGGCGCTGGGCGGCGGGGTCGGCGCGACCCTGCTGATCGGGGCCCTCGCGGGGCTGTACCCGGCGATCCGCGCGGCCCGCCTCGCGCCGACCGAGGCGCTCGCCACGCCGTGAGCGCCGGCCGGCGGATTGTGGCCGGTGACCGGTCACGCCCGCCGGCCGTTTCACCCGGATCCTCCCGGGTATCCGGGTCGCCCGGCCGGATCGCCGTCCCGCGACGACCCGCCGGGCGGCGGTCGTCGCGTGAGGTCGGGTAACGGGGCAGGTTCGGGGGACGCATGCGCGCGCTGCTGAACGTCGTGGCCTGGGTGGTCGCCGCCCTGCTCGTGGCCTGGCTCGCCGGGCTGTTCTTCCGCTGGGCGTGCCGGACCCGCTACGGGTGGATCATCAAACCGGTCTACGAAGCGTGCCGCCGGCCGGCGGTGGCCGTGCTGGTGATCGGGGCGTTGTTCGCCTCGGTCCCCGGCCGGCGGTACGAGTGGTTGTCGGCGTTCCGGCACGGGCTGCTGCTGGCGTTCGCCGCGGCCTGCGCGTGGCTGGTGATCAGATTCCTGCAGGTCACCGAGGGCCTCGCGTTGGGGCGCCTGTCCCACGAACCGACGGCGAACCGGCAGCACCGGCGGGCGCGTACCCAGATCCGGTTGGTCCGGGGCTTGACCGCCGTGATCGTGACCCTGGCCGCGATCGCCGTCGCGTTGATGAGCTACCAGCAGGTGCGGGTGGTCGGGGTCTCCCTGGTGACCTCCGCCGGCGTGATCGGCGTGCTGATCGGGGTGGCCGCCCGCACGTCGCTGTCGAACGCCTTCGCGGGCCTGCAGATCGCCTTCACCGACGCGATCCACGTCGACGACGTGGTGGTGGTCGACGGCGCGTGGGGTCGGGTCGAGGAGGTGAAGCTGACCAGCGTCGTGATACGGATGTGGGATGAGCGCCGGCTCATCCTGCCGACCACCCACTTCACCGACCGCCCGTTCCAGAACTGGACCCGGCACGAGTCCCGGGTCGTCGGCGAGCTGCGGCTGCACGTCGACTACACCGCCGACGTGGAGCAGATCCGGCGCGAGGCCCGCCGGCTGGTCGAGGAGTCACCGCTGTGGGACCGGGCCCTCTGGGTGCTCCAGGTGGTCGACGTCACCCCGCAGACGCTGGAACTCCAGGTACGTGTCTCGGCCGCGGACGGGCCGAGCAGCTGGGACCTCCGCTGCGACCTGCGCGAGGGCCTCATGAAGTACATCCGCGACCAGCACCCGCAGTGGCTGCCCCGGACCCGCGCCGAGCCCCAGCCCTAGTGCGGTGTCCACGAACCTTCACCGGGTGTCCGGTGGTTGTTGTGGATCCTCGCCTGCTGGGCAAGCGACTCCCCACTACTGGGTGGGGCGGGCCTCCGCGGGCCAACTGATCTTCGCGCCGCCCGTTCTGGGCTGCGGGGCACCACCCCTACGACAATCTTCCTCGGCGGCGAACCCGGCGAGCGTTAATGGACACAGCACTCGCTGGGAGTTGGTGGACACCGCGCTAACGGAGCACGGCTTCGCCGAGGGGTGTACGCCGATAGCGGATCTCGTGCCGGTGTCGTTCCCCGGCGACAAACCCGGCGTCGCGCAGCACCGACAAATGCTCGGACACCGTCCCGGCTGCCAGCGCGTGGCGGTGGGCCAGCGTCGTCGTGCTGGCGGCCTCGTCGAGGCTGAGTAGCAGCGCCGCCCGGGTTCTGCCGATCAGCCGCCCCAGAGCCGCATGCCGATCCGTGGAAAGGGGCTGCCAGAGCGTGCCGAGCCCCCGCGCCGGATAGATCACTGTGGGCTGCCACGGCGGGTCCACGATGACCACGACCTGATCCCACTTGAAGGCGCTGGGCACGAGGGCCAGCCCCTCGCCGCGCAGATCGCGATGCTCTTCGTCGCCGTACTCGCGGGTCAGCACGCCGCTGTTCCAGCGCAGTCGGGGATGCAGCTCGGCGAACAACCGGTCCAGGCCGCCTTCAGCGAGACGTCGGGTCTGGAAGGCCACATCGGCATCGAGCAGCCCACGTACGTGCGGCCAGACCGGTTCGACCAGGACCTCCCATGCCTGCTTCACGAGTGAGACCAGGGTCTGGAGAGCAACCGCTGGGTCGCCCAGCAGGAGCCGTCCGGTCGCCGACTCGGCCGCACCCGGAGTGTCCGCCAGTGACCGTCGCACCTCCGCACGTACCCGATCATGGTCAGTGGCCGTTACGGCCGCGAGCTCGTCCTCGAACCGGGCGTGTGGGCTGACCGGAGGCGGCGAGAGGAAGTCGGGGGTGTAGCCGCGACGCGGCTGGAGCAGGGCGATCGGTCGCAGGTCGAGTTCCCGCGTGTCGAGGGTGTCGAGCCAGCGGCGGTGGGGGCCGACGCCTTCGCGCGGGGAGAGCAGGCGCACCGCGGACAGCGTCTCGAGCATGGGCGAGATGGCGAAGCGGCAGCGCAGCAGGTCGGCGGGGGTGAACCTCAGCGTGACCGCCATCCGCAGCACCTTCCGGGAGAAGAGATTCGGCGCTTGCCGAATCACTCGCAACCACGCTACCCGTGCTCGCAGAGTGTCTCTCGCCTGAACCGACGATCACGAGGAGAACGACGATGAACCCGAGCGCCGACTGGGAGCAGCGCAGCGCGGACCTGTGGGCGGCCTTCAACGCGGCACCCGACGACTGGGACGAGGTGGAGTTCCGCGAGCGGGTCGACGTCCTCGCCGACGAGTTGGGGCCGGATCATCCGGTGGCGGCGTTCGAGCGGGCCTGCGCCTGGGACTCGACCGGTCATTCGGACAAGGCGGTTCCGCTCTACCGAAGGGCACTGGAGCTGGGCATCGACGGCATCCGCCGCCGGCGCTCGGTGATTCAGATGTCCAGCTCGCTGCGGAACACCGGGCAGCCAGAGGAGAGCGTCCGGCTGCTGACCGAGGAGCGCCAGCGCGGCTCCGACGAGCTCGACGACGCGGTCAGCGCGACGCTCGCGCTGGCGCTGACCAGCGTCGGCCGGGAGCGGGAGGCGGTCTCGATCGCCGTCGGGGCACTCGCGAAGCACCTGCCGCGCTACCAGCGGTCGATGGCCAACTACGCCCGGCTCCTGGTCGAGCCCAACTGACCACGGAACTACTCGTCTAGGTGCTGGCCGGGAAGCGCTCGTGCCCCAGCACGGCGAGCAGTTGCAGCTTCTCGTAGCCCTCGCTGCGCGGCGGCGCTGTGAGCACGAGCAGCGCCTGGGACTGGTCCTCGGTGAACAGCACCTGGCAGTCCAGCTCGATCGGCCCGAGCTCGGGATGGATCAGGGTCTTGTGGTCCGCGAAGCGCTGGGCCACCTCGTGCCGCTCCCACAGCTCCGCGAACTCCGGGCTGACCTTCTGCAGCGCCCGCACCAGCTCACCGGCCCGCGACTGCGGCCCCATCGACCCGTACGCGGCGCGCAGGTTGGCGACCTGGGCGCGGCTCTGCCGGTCGCGGTCCTCCTCGGGGTAGCGGATCCGCTCCGCCGGGTCGGTGAACCACCGGTAGATCTCGCTACGGGCCAGGCCCGTGTGGCCCGACCGGTCGCCGAACAGCGCCTCGGCCATCCGGTTCTGCACCAGGGTCTCGCCGAGGTTGGACAGGATGAGCGCCGGGGTGTCCGCCAGCCGGTCGAGCACCCGCAGCAGCGCCGGGGAGACGTGCGTCGCCACGGACACCGAGGCCGGCGGGTTGTGCCCCGCCACCCGGAACAGGTAGTCGCGTTCGTCGCTCGTCAGCCGCAGCGCCCGGGCCAGCGAGGCGAGCAGCTGCGGACTCGGCTGCGGGCCGCGCTGCTGTTCCAGCCGGGTGTAGTAGTCGGTCGACATGGTGGCCAGGGCGGCCACCTCCTCGCGCCGCAGTCCCGGGGCGCGTCGGCGGACGCCGGCGGCCAGCCCGACGTCCCCGGGCTGCAGCGCCTCGCGGCGGCGCCGGAGGAAGTCGGCCAGAGCTGCACGGTCCATGATCCCAGTATCCGCCCGTCGTGCGGGCCAACCAGGGATTGCCGATCCCCCGACAACCGCTCTCTTCATCCGCCGGTCGGAGCCGGCCAGGCTCGGAGCATGAACATCTCCGGAAACACCATCTTCATCCCCGGCGCCACGAGCGGGATCGGCCTCGCCCTCGCCCTCGAACTGCGAGCCAGGGGCAACACGGTCATCGTCGGCGGCCGGCGTACCGACCTGCTCGACACGATCGCCGCCGAGCACCCCGGCATCGACACCGTGGAGATCGACACCGCGGAACCGGCGAGCATCGACTCAGCCGCCAAGGCGGTGCTGGCGCGGCACCCCGACCTCAACGTCCTGGTCACCATGGCCGGCATCATGCGGATTGAGGACTGGCACCGGCCCGAATCGTTCCTCGCCTCGGCCGAGGCGACCGTGACGACCAACCTGCTCGGCCCCATCCGCCTCATCGCCGCCTTCATCGAGCACCTGCGGGCGCAGCCGGACGCCACGATCATGACGGTCTCCTCGGGCCTGGCGTTCACGCCGCTCAAGGTCACCCCCAGCTACAACGCGTCGAAGGCCGCGATCCACATGCTCAGCGAGTCGCTCCGGCTGCAGCTGGCGGACACGACCGTGAAGGTCGTGGAGCTGGAGCCGCCGGCGGTGCGTACCTCGCTGCTGCCCGGCCAGGAGACCAGCGAGTTCGCCATGCCGCTCGACGAGTTCGTGGCGGAGGTCGTCGCGCTGATCGAGTCGCAGCCCGACGCCCGGGAGATCCAGGTCGAGCGGGTGAAGTTCCTCCGCTACGGCGAGGCGCGCGGCGACTACGACCAGGTCGTCGCGACCCTCAACGCGGCCGACCCGCACGGCAACTGAGCGACCGCGGTCAGCGGGCGTGGTGCGCGGCCAGGTGGGCGAGCATGGTGTGGTTGGCCTCCCAGCCGTCCGGGAACTTCACCGGCACGTCCAGGTGCACCCGCTCGGTTGAGGGGTGGGCGTCCAGCAGCTCGGCGATCCCGGCCCGCGCCACCACCACGCACGCGTGCCGGTGCCGGGACGCCAGTACGCAGAGCCGCCCCGACTCCAGATGGAACGCGGTCGCGTCCCGCCGGCCCGAGAGCGGGTGCAGCACGATCGTCACGTCGTACTCCCGGCCCTGGAGCCGGTTGGCGGTGTCGACCGTGATGCCCGCGCCTGCTGTGCCCAGGTGCGACCGGATGGCCGCCACCTGGTCGCGGTGCGCGGCCCCGACGGCGATCCGGTCCGCGGTCACCGGCGCGCCGCCGGGCGCGTGCTCGTCGAAGCCGACCGGTTTCCGGTCCAGGAATCGCAGGGCGAGGGCGGCGCAGGCCGCGGCGGCCTCCCCATCGGTACGCAGCGTGTGCCGGGCCGGCAGCTCGTGCAGCGCCCAGCCGGCGGCGGCCGCCACCTCGACCGTCGCGTCGAAGCGGTCGCCCGGCCCCGGCTCGGTGAAGGTCAGCGCCCTCTCGGCCGGCCCGGTGCCGGCGCGGAACCCGGTGAACGGGTAGAACGCGGCGGCCACCACCGGCGCGGCGGTGGCGGGCAGCCGCCACGACACCGGCAACCGGTGCACTGGCAGCTCCGGGTTGTGCCGCAGCAGGGTGGCCACCGCCGACTGCATGGGATCCCACGTCAGCCCCGTCCACCGCGCGGTCTCCACCGTCGAGAACGGGTCGAGCTGCCCCGGATCGCCCACGAACAGCGCCCGCTCGAACCGCCCGGCCACGCGCAGCAGCGCGTCCGAGCGCATCTGGTACGCCTCGTCCACGATCGCCCACGGCCAGACGCCCTCGGCGACGGTGGCCCACTTCGCGGCCGTACCGATCACGACGGCCGAACCACCGAGGTCGGCGACCTTGGCGGCGACCCGGACCGTGTCGTGGCCCTTGACCCGGTCGGTGGGCTGGTAGTCGGTGGCGGAGAGCCGGCCGATGCGCAGCTCGGGGGCCTTGCGGGCGAGCCGGTCGATGAGGTCGTCGACCTGCTCGTTGGTCTGCGCCACGACGATCAGCGGCTCGCCGGCGGCGGCCAGCTCGACCGCGGCGCGGACCACGAGGGTGGACTTCCCGGCACCTGGCGGCGAGTCGACCACCACGCCCCGGTGGTCGCCGGAGCGCAGGTCGGCCAGCACGGCGGTGATCACCCGCTCGGCCGCGACGGCCGGCGGAGCTGTCAGTTCCGCGAGCATGAGCCACCCTCCCCGAGCCGACTGCCACGCCCCGCCACCATACGAGCCGGGTCCGTCAGCGGCGACGCTGCCCACCTGCCGACACCCGGGGCCCGGGCAGGTCCTGTTGGTCCTGCCCGGGCCCCTCTCTGTCAGCGGTGCCCGCGGGTGTTCAGCACCATGGCGGTGATGATCAGCCCAGCGCCGACGAGCCCGGTCGAGCTCAGGCGATCGCCGAGGAACAGGGTGGCCAGGAGTGTGGCGACGAGTGGTTCCAGCAGCGCGATCAGCGCTGCCGTACCGGCCGGGGTGGTGCGCAGGCCGCGGAAGTACAGGGCGTACGCCATCGCGGTGGGCACGGCGCCCAGTAGGAGCAGCAACCCCACTGACGTCGGCGTCGGGACGAAGCTCATGCCGGACGTCAATGTCGACGCGGCGGCGAGCACGGCCCCGCCGATGGCGAAGCTCACGCCGGTGGCGGTGAGATCGTCGAGACCGGCGACGGGCCGGGTGCCGATCAATGTCATCGCGGCGAAGCCGGCGGCCGACAGCAACGCCAGTCCGCCCCCGGTGAGCGCGCCGGTGGTGGTGATGTCGCCAGCCGGCGTGCCGACGAGCAGGGCCAGACCGGCCACGGCCAGCGCCACTGCGGCGAGCATCGACGCGCTGACCCGCCGCCGTCCGGCGACCCGTTCAGCGAACAGGACCAGGGCTGGTGAGGCGCCGATGGTGAGCAGCGTGGCGAGGCTGACGTTGGTCAGTGACACCGCTGCGAAGAAGCAGGCCTGGAAAACCGCGGCGAGCAGTGCGTTCACGGTTATCCGAGCCCAGGCTTCCCGGCCGCGGGGCAGCGGTTTTCGCGCCAGGCAGAGCCAGCTGATGACGAGCATGCCCGCGACGGCGAGCCGGTAGGACGCCACCGCCAGCGGTGACAGCCCCGTTTCGTGGGCGAGGAGGCTGCCGGTGGGGCCACCGGTGCCCCACAGCACGCCGGCGGGGACAAGCGACCACAGGCCGGTGGCGGAGCGTCGGGCGGCGGCCACCGGCTGTTCGGAGACAAGCATGAGGAAATCGCTCCTGCGACGAGAGGAATTGGGGTCGCGGAAGCGGGGCGTGCCGGACTCAGCGCTGGGTGAACCGCGCGTCCAGCCGACACCGGCGGGACACGATGAGCAGAGGCGCCCCGCTCAGGAGCGCGGCGGGGAGATGATGTCGAAGGTCCGGCCCATGACCCGATCCTAGGCACCGCCACCGGACGCCACGAACCCGATTTCGCCGGCGCCTCTCATGGGTCGGGGCCACCAGGGGCCACGACGGCTGTGCGAGACGCCACACCGCAGGGTCATCACACGTCCGACCGGCACTCCGTCCATAGAGGCGGGACCTACAGGAAGGAACCGAAGCCATGAGAGTGCTGCTCGCCGGCGCGTCGGGCGCGATCGGTACGCCCCTCACCCGCCAACTCATCGCCGCCGGCCACCAGGTGGTCGGCATCAGCCGCAGCGAGTCCAATGCCGAGCGGCTGCGCAACGCCGGCGCCGAGGCCGTGGTGGCCGACGTGCTGGACCGCGAGAATCTGCTCGCCGCCGTACGGGACGTGCGGGCCGACGCGGTCGTCCATGAGTTGACGGCGCTGGGCACCACGAAGATGGGCGAGGCGCTTCAGGGCACGAACGCCCTGCGTACCACCGGCACGGCCAACCTGCTCGCGGCGGCCCGGGCGGTCGGCGCCCACCGCTTCCTCACCCAGTCGATCGTGCTGGGCTACGGCTACCGCGATCACGGCCCGCGCGTGATCAGCGAGGACGACCCGTTCGCCGAACCGGTGAGCGGCAAGCTGGGAGAGGCCGTCGCGGCCATGGGCTCCACCGAGGAGCAGGTGTTCTCGGCCGACGAGATGGAGGGCATCGCGCTGCGCTACGGGTTCTTCTACGGGCAGGACCGCATGACGAACATGATCGTCAACCTGGTGCGCAAGCGCCGGTTGCCGGTGCCCTCGTCCGGTGGCTTCGCCAACTTCATCTACCTGGAGGACGCCGCCGCGGCGACCGTGGCCGCGCTGGAGAAGGGGCGGGCCGGGCAGGCTTACAACATCGTCGACGACGAGCCGGTGCGCTGGGGCGACTACCTGGACACGCTCGCGGCCGCATTCGGGGCCCGCCGGCCGTGGCGGGTCCCGAGCTGGATGCTGCGGCCCATCCCGTACGCGCACGCGATGATGACCACCTCGATGCGCGTCTCCAACGCCAAGGCCAAGCGCGAACTGGGCTGGGCTCCGGGGGTGCCGACCTACCGTGAGGGCATCCCGCTGATCGCGAGGGCGACCAGCTGAGCGCCCGCCGCCCGGTCAGCTCCAGCGGTCGTGAAACAGCGCCATCTCCACCTCGTCGGGCTCGACGCCCCGGCGGTGCGCCTGATCCGCCGCCCAGCCCAGGTAGGCGAGCCACTCCTCCGACACCCACCCGGACTCGCGTCGCATACCGGCGTCGACGGGCAACCGACGCCGAACGACGCTGTCGAGGATGAGCGGTTGCCGGCCGGCCGCGCCGCGCCGGTAGCCGGCGAAGTAGAGCAGCTTGGTGAAGAACGCGGGGCCGAGACGCGGCAGCCGCGACTCCTTCGGGTCACGCAGGCGCTGGTAGGCGGTCCGCAGGGCATCCTCGTCCGGGTCGGGCGTGCGCAGCCCTTCGAGCGCGTACGCCAGCCGCTTGCCGTCCGGGTCGCCCTCCAGCGACCGCGCGGTGCGCCACGGGCCGTAGCCGATCGGGCCGTAACCCCACATGAGCACCGCGCTCAGCAACTGCCGGGGGTGCGCCTCTCCGACGCGCCACGCCTTGGCGACGGTGAAGACGTCCCGCCGCCACACTGACCCGACCTCGGGAAAGCCGTCGGGCCAGGCGTCCGGCGGAAGCGCGGCACGCCACTTCTCGATGTGCACGGTCACGGGTTTCGGCTCGCCGGGGAGTGCCGGGCTGGGTGGCTGGCTCACGCATCCTCCTCGATGTGGTGGGGATCGCTGACCGGTCACCCGAACGCTATTGGCGGCGCCGGGGCCCACGCCGCCCCGCCCGGGCAGGTGGCGGTATCCCGCCCGGGCCGCCGTTCGGGCCAACCGCGAGGGTTCGGTGGTGAGTCAGGCTTCAGTGCGGCCTCCAGAACCTCTACGACCCGGCGCTGGATGAGTGGTTCACGATGGGCGAGTTCTGGCACCAGCCGGGGCAGACGACGCTGCCCGACAGATGCTCCCCCACCCGGTAGCTGACCAGGTTCGGGTCGGCCCGCAGCTGCCGCTCGGTGAACTTGATCGTGTCCCAACCCTTCCGGGAGTAGAGCGTGGTCTGGTCGGCGTACCAGGGTGAGTTCGGGTTGGCCGACTGCGAGTAGGTGAGCAGCTGCCGGCCCGACGGCCCGCCCGGGCCCAGCTCGACGGCCATGAGGTACGAGGTGCCGTGCCGCACCTTCGGGTAGCCGACGCCGGGCACCAGCATGTCGACGGCCATGTTGAACGCGCCCGGCTCCGGACGACCGCCGTGGATCGGAATCCGCCGGCCGGCGCGCGGCTCGGTCTGAAGGTCGCCGAGGCGGGCATCGAGAGGGATGCCGACCAGGCGGCGGACGGCGTCGGCCAGCGCGGTGCGTACCTTCGGGTCGTCGACGGCGAGGCGGCGCGGGGTGGTGAGCGGGGCCGCCGGGTCGAAGCGGTCGGCGAAGCGCAGCCCGCCGGCCAGGGTGAACTCGCTGAACAGGTGCGCGCCGCGGCTGTCCAGGTCGACCCGCAGGTCCCAACCGCGCAGCGCCCTGCAGGCGGCGGTGAGGTCCGTCCTGGTCCCGTCCGACGCGGGGGCCACCGGGTGCGCGGTGCAGACCTTCACGAGGTCGTCGCGGACCAGCTCGCCGGCGTACGTCCGGTTGCCGAGGGTGACCGCCCACAGCCGGTCGACCGTGAAGCGGGTGCCCGGGAGCCCGTCGCTGCCGGCCAGCCGCTGCCGCACCTGGTCCACGCCGAGGCGGGTACGCAGACTGCGCTCGGTCCGTTCGTCGCCGATGACGCGCGGGAAGCCGGTCAGCGGTCGGGCCGGGTTGGCCAGCCAGTAGCTGTCGTTGGAGTTGGTGACATAGTCGCGGCGGACCAGCGTGGGCAGGTGCGCCGGGCCGAGGATGCCGGGCACCGCGGCGTCGGGATCCCGGCCGAGCGCGCAGCGGGACCGGGAGCCGTCGAGGACGGCCTGGCCGGTGGTGGCGTAGAGGTCGCGCCAGACGGGCGGGATGCAGGCGGCGGCGAGCCGGTCGGTGACCCGGGGCACGACCGAGTGGTCGGCGTAGAGGGCGGTGCCGGAGCGGTCCGCGGCGATCACGTTGACCCAGGGCAGGAACTGCCGCCGGTCCAACTCTTTGCGCAGCTCCCTGGTGGCTCTCGCGCGGCCCATCGCGAGCCAGCCGTCGAGCGCGCGGAGGTTCGCGGCATTGGGGTCGGAGATCGCGTACGCGGTGTCGGCGGTCCAGTCGAAGACGCCGGGAACCAGCACGACCGGGCCGAAGTGGGTGTCGTAGAGGATGCGGCGCTCGCCTGATCCGCTGATGGCGACCGTGCGGGCGGTCATCTTTCGGGATCGACCGTCGTAGAGGTAGCTGGTCGGGTCGCCGGGGACGAGGGTCAGCTTGTGCCAGACGAAGCGGCGGGCCGTGGAGACGGTGTGGCTCCAGGCCAGCTTGCCGTTGTGGCCGATCTCGACGATCGGATCGCCCACCAGGGCCGCGCCCTCGACGTCGTAGCGGCCGGGCAACTTGAGGTGCATCCGGTAGAACCGCTCCGGGCCGTCCCACGGGAAATGGGGGTTGGCCAGCAGCATCCCGTTGCCGCTGGCCGTCGCGTCCCGGCCGAGGCCGTACGCGTTGCTGCCCAGCCCTGCCGGCGCGCCGTCGCGGGCCTTGACCACGGCGGCTGCTCTCGGTGCGGGCAGTTGGCCCGTGATCACCTTCGCGCTTCCGGTTGCCGATTCTGTCGCTGCGGGCGTCCCGCTGACCCGGGTTGACCGGGTGGACTGCGTGGTGCGGCTGGATTGCTCAGCGGTCCCCCGCCTCCCCGGAGTGGTCATGGCGGTTGAGGGCACGGCATCACCGGAGGCGCCAGCATCGGGCTGGGGGGTGCGCACAGCGGGTGGGGCGGCGGCGATGATGCCGTCGGCGAGGGCCACGGAGCCGGCACGGACCATGGTCGTCCAGTGAACGCGCCAGACGTCCAGCTCGGTGATCGGACGCATCCAGGGCTTGCCAGCGCAGGCCGGGTCGGTGATGCCGGCCGGGCCGGTGCGGCGCAGGTAGGCGTTGTAGCCGGAGGCGAAGCCGCCGACCAGGTCGCGCACCTCCTGCGACGGCGCGTGGATGCCGTCGCGGGGGCCGGTGAGCAGACGCTCGACGGTCCTGTCGTCGATGGCCTTCTGGTGGAACAGGTCGCTGGTGACGTTGCTGCCGTCCTCGCCCGTCGGGCCGAACCAGCGGGTGCGCTGGCCGCGGACGGTCACCACGTTCTCGGCGATGAGGCAGATGTTGTCCTCGGCCTGGGCGTAGCCGACGCCGAAGCCGAGGCTGCCGAAGTCGCGAGCCGTGATGTGCGGTACGCCGTAGGAGGCGCGGCGGATGAGGGCTTCGTACCCGGCCTCTCGGGCGGCGGCGGGCCCGGTGGGAACGGTCAGGGTGACGGCGAGCAGGGCGAGGGCGGTGATCGCGGCGAGCCGGCGTCGCCACGGATGTGAATGGGGCATCAGAGTCCTCCTCGCCTGTCAACCGTCCAAATCGGCTTGAAGTTCACGATGCCTGTGTGATGCGAACATCGAGGGAAATTGCTATTTCGATCCGTTTTGGTGGCTTAGCGAGGAGTGCCAGGAGCGGAGGGCGTCTCTGATTCGCTGACCCTCATGGCACGCCTCGTCCCGCTTCTGCGTACGGCGTTGCAGCTCGAAGGCGAGCCGGTGCAGCAGCGACCGGATGACGGCGGTCTGATCGGTTCCGCGGCTCCGGGCGCATGATGGGGCGCCAGGCCCGGCCGCCTGGCGCAAGCTGTCCCTGATCCACGCCGGCGATACGGCGAGCCTCGGCGCCACCTCACTGGGCGCGCCGCGTTGGCCGTTTCTCAGCGCGAACGCTGGTCGGTCGACGGCTGGGCCACCAGCCGAGGTTCCACATCCTCCGGCAGCTCAGCACCGCAGAGCGCGCAGATGTAGTCGTCGTCGCGGACGAGGTTGCGCTCGCCGCAGTCAAGGCAGCGCCGGAAGACGACGGCCGCGGTGAAGCATTCCGGGTGACAGATACCGGCCTTGTCGAGGGCGCCCGCGACCGCCGTCCAGGAGGTGGGATCGGGGCAGTACCCGGTGGAGTGGTTGCTCACCTCGGTGACGACCCAGCCGCCCCGCTCGTCGGCGAAGGCGATCTCCCCCGCTCCGAGGACCTCCCCACCACCGGCGCAGGCGACGTGCTCGCTGCGTCTCGGCGCGAGCCGCAACGTAGCGTCGAGGTCGATGACATAGGTGAACGGCTCGTCATGGTCGCGCGGATCCGCGGCCGCCAGGTAGGTGTCGAGATCGACCGGCGATCGGACGGGCCAGCCCTCGGGGACGTCGGCGGCCGACGCCTGCACGTCCGCCGGGCCGACGTAGCGGTATCGACGCCCCACCCCTGCCACGGCACCGACCCTACGCCCGCGCGGCGGCCGCGGTGGACGATCACGCTGGTCCGGCCCGCTGGACCTGTCGCGGGCATCGGGTCGATCGTGGGAGTGCCTCATCGGAGTTGAGCGCGCCGGCTGGGCTGACAGCTCATGTCCGAAGTGGCTGGACAACGTGAGTATACCGAGTATCATACCCGGTATAATCACGCTGGATGGTGGACCATGAGCATCCGACATGCCTTGCTGGCGCTGCTGACCGAGGGAGCCAAGTACGGCCTGCAACTCCGGCAGGAGTTCGAGGCCCGCACGGGTGAGGTGTGGCCGCTCAACGTCGGCCAGGTCTACACGACGCTGCAACGCCTCGAACGCGAAGGGCTCGTCGAGTCGGACGAGCGCGACGGCGCGCAGCGACGGTTCCGGATCACCGCCGGCGGCGAGCGGGAACTGGACACGTGGTTGCGGACCCCACCCGACGCCACGGCGCCACCGCGCGACGAACTGGTCATCAAGGTGCAGGTGGCGGTACGCATGCCCGGCGTCGACGTACGGGAGATCCTCCAGGTCCACCGCCGGCGCCTGGTCGAGGAGATGCAGCGGTACACCCACCTCAAGGCCGAGGCGGACCCCGAGGACATCGCGCTCGGCCTCGTCGTCGACGCGGAGCTGTTCCGGCTCGAGTCGGTCGTCCGCTGGCTCGACGCGGCCGACGCCCGACTGCGCCGCCTACCGGCCACGCCCACCGCCGGCGCGGCGCCGAGCGACCGCGCCAAGCCGGCCGCAGCCGACGAACCGGCCCAGCCCGCGCCGGCACGCGAGGAGGCCCGTCGATGAGCGCGGTGCTGAGCATGCGCCAGGTGTCCAAGGTGTACGGCGCGGGCCACGCCGCCGTATCCGCGTTGCGGCAGGTGGACCTCACCGTCGACGCCGGTGAGCTGGTGGCGATCATGGGGACGAGCGGCTCCGGGAAGAGCACCCTGTTGACGATCGCCGGCAGCCTCGAGGAGCCGACCGACGGTGCGGTGCTGGTCTGTGGTGACGACGTGTCGACCATGTCCGCCGACGCGCGGGCGAGGCTGCGCCGCCGGTCCATCGGCTTCGTCTTCCAGGACCTGAATCTGCTCGCCGGGCTCTCCGCCGTCGAGAACGTGGCGCTGCCGCTGGAACTCGACGGCGTCGGCGCGCGGGCCGCCCGGGCCGCCGGCCTGCGCGTACTCGAGGAACTGGGGCTGGCCGAGCGGGCCACGCGCTTCCCCGACGACCTGTCCGGCGGCGAACGCCAGCGGGTCGCGATCGCCCGCGCGGTGGTCGGCGACCGGCGCCTGCTGCTCGCCGACGAGCCCACCGGCGCGCTGGACTCGACCAACGGCGAGGCGGTCATGCGGATGCTGCGCGCGGCCTGCAAGCGCGGGATCGCCGGGGTGATGGTGACCCACGACGCGCAGCTCGCGTCCTGGGCCGACCGGGTGGTGTTCCTCCGGGACGGCCGGGTGGTCGACCAGACCGCGCCGACGGTCGGCCCGGACACGCTGCTCGCCGGGGACGTGGCCCCGTGACGGCGACCACGGCCACCCCGCCGGCCACCGACCGGCCGACGCCCCGCCGCGCCCCGGGCGGCGGCCTGCCGGCCCGCCGGGCCGTGATCCGGTGGGCGGTACGGCTGTTCCGCCGCGAGTGGCGCCAACAGGTACTCACCCTCGCGCTGCTCACGGTCGCGGTCACGGGTGCCACGTTCGCCGTCTCGGCGACCTACAACATGGCCTCCTCCAGCGACGCCACGTTCGGGCGCGCCGACCACCTCCTGCAGCTCGACGGCGGCGACCCGGCCGCCCTGGACTCCCGGCTCGCCGCCGCGCGGCAGTGGTTCGGCACGATCGAGGCGATCGGTCACCGCTACGTGTCGGTGCCGGGCCTGTTCGACCCGATCGACGTCCGGGCGCAGGACCCCGCGGGTGCGTACGGGCCACCGATGCTGGCGGTGCGGCAGGGGCGGTACCCGGCCGGCACGGGCGAGGTCGCGCTCACCGACGCGGTGGCGCGCACCCTGCGGACCGGACTCGGCAAGCGGGTCAGCCTCGACGGCCACGACCGGCTGGTCGTCGGGATGGTGGAGAACCCCAGGGACCTGACCGACGAGTTCGCCCTGGTGGACGCGGCGCACGCCGACCCGCCGAAGACCGTCACCGTCCTCGTCGCCGGGGGCCGGGCTGACCTGGAGGCGTTCCGCGCGACCATCGACGGTCCCCTCGTACGCGAGTCGCGGCCCGGCACGAGCCGTACCGTGATCGCCGCCACCACCCTGGCGCTGGCCACCGTCGGCCTGCTGCTGGTGTCGCTCGTCGCCGCGGCCGGGTTCATCGTGGTGGCGCAACGCCGGCTGCGGCAACTCGGCATGCTCGCCGCGATGGGCGCCACCCGACGGCACCTGCGGCTGGTGATGCTCGCCAACGGCACCGTCGTCGGGGCGGTCGCGGCGGTGCTCGGCACCGCCGTCGGCGTCGCCGCCTGGCTGCTCGTCGCCGAGCGGGTGGAGACCGCCGCCGGGCACCGCATCGACCGGTTCGACCTGCCCTGGGCGACGATCGGCGCGGGGATGGTGCTGGCCGTGGCGACCGCCACCGCCGCCGCGTGGTGGCCGGCGCGGGCCATCGCGCGTACCCCGATCATGAGCGCATTGTCGGCGCGGCCGCCACGGCCCCGACCGGCCCGGCGCACCGCGGTGGTCGCCGTGGTCCTGCTCGCCACCGGTGTCACCTGCCTGCTGCTCTCCGGCGGGACCAGACCGGTGCTGATCTCCGCCGGCACACTCGCCACGGCCGCCGGTGTGCTCTTCGTCGGGCCGGCGGCGATCCGGTCGCTGGCCGCGGCGCGCGGCGGGATGCCGGTGGCCGTCCGGCTGGCGTTGACCGACCTGGTCCGCTACCAGGCCCGGGCCGGCGCGGCGCTCGCCGCGATCAGCCTGGCCCTGGGGATCTCGGTGGCGGTCGTCGCCGGCTCCGCCGCCGCCGACTACCAGGCCAAGCAGGCTGCCGGTCTGGGCAATCTGGCCGAGGGCCAGCTCCTGATCCGCATCGGCCGACCCAGCCCGGTGATCCCGGTACGCACCCCGGAGCAGATGGCCGGCCTGCAGGCCCAGGTCGACACGATGGCCGGCAACCTCGGCACGCCCACCGTGACCCCGCTCGACATGGCGGTGGTCGCCTCCTACACCGACCCGGGCGAGCCCGGAGGCCAGCCCGGCCATCCCGCCGTCGAGATCGGCACGCCGGTTGCCGACCGCCAGCACATGACGACGTACCCCCTCTACGTCGCCACCCCGGAGCTGCTGCGGCTCTACCGGCTGGACAGTGCGGCGGTCGCGGCCGACACCGAGGTGCTCACCGTCCGCACCGGCGCACTCGAGCTGGTGAACATCCCCGAACGCCGCGTGTACCCGAAGACCCAGGCGCTCCCGGGCGCCCGCTACTCCTCGATGCCGAACTCGATGGTCACCGCGAGCATGATGTCCCGCCACGGCTGGCAGCCCACGCGGGTCGGCTGGCTCATCGAGGCGAACCACCCGCTCACCGAGCACGAGCTGACCACGGCACAGAACCTCGCCGCGAGCGCCGGCTTCACCATCGAGTCCCGCCACGAGCGGGCCTCGCTCGGGTCACTAAGGACCGGGTCGGTCGCCGCCGGGGCGCTGCTCGCCCTCGGCATCCTGGCCATGAGCGTCGGCCTCATCCGCGGCGAGGCGGCCGGCGACCTGCGCACCCTGACCGCGACCGGCGCACCGAGGCGGGTCCGACGCACCCTGACCGCCACGACCGCCGGGGCGCTCGCGCTGCTCGGCGCCCTCCTCGGCGTCGTTGGCGCCTATGCCGGGTTGGCCAGCGTGCTGCACCGCGACCTCGACGCGCTCACCGACGTGCCGGTCGCGCACCTGGCGGCGACGACTCTCGGGCTGCCGGTGCTCGCCGCGGTCGCCGGCTGGGTGCTCGCCGGCCGCGAACCACCATGGCTGGGCCGCCGCAGGCTGGACTGACTGCCCGAATTCGGGTGCTGGGCCCGTCAGTCGATGGTGTTGAGCTCGGTCAGGGCCTCGTCGGGGAGGGTCAGCGCGGCGGCGGCGACGTTCTCGCGCAGGTGCGCGACGGATGAGGTGCCGGGAATGAGCAGGATGTTCGGGGACCGGTGCAGCAGCCAGGCCAGCGCGACTGCCAGCGGGGTGGCCTCCAGGCGGGCGGCGACGGCGTGCAGTTCCTCGGACTGCAGCGGGGAGAAGCCGCCGAGCGGGAAGTAGGGAACGTAGGCGATGCCCTGCGCGGCGAGGGAGTCGATCAGGTCGTCGTCGTCGCGGTTGGCGATGTTGTAGAAGTTCTGCACGCACACCACCGACGCGATGGACTGCGCCTCGGCGACCTGCTCGGCGTTGACGGTGCTGAGCCCAAGATGCTTGATCAGCCCCTGCTGTTGCAGCTCCGCAAGGACCGTGAACGGCTCCTCGATCGAGCCGGGCGTGGGCCGGTCGAACCCGCCGACGCGCAGGTTGACGACATCGATCACGTCGAGGCCGAGGCGGCGCAGGTTGTCGTGTACGGCCTGGCGTAGCTGCTCCGGAGCGAGGGCCGGCGGCCAGTTGCCCTCGGCGTCGCGCAGCGCCCCGACCTTGGTGACGATGTGCAGGCCATCCGGATACGGGTGCAGGGCCTCCCGGATGATCTCGTTGGTGACGTACGGGCCGTAGTAGTCGGACGTGTCGATGTGGTTGATCCCCAGGTCGACGGCCTCCCGCAGCACGGCCACGGCAGCGGCACGGTCGGCCGGTGGGCCGAAGACGTGCGGGCCGGCCAGCTGCATCGCGCCGTACCCCATCCGGGTGACCGTCAGATCCCCCATGCGGAACGTGCCGCCGGGCAGGCTGGTCGACGTCATGCGGCTTCCTCTCCCTGTGGTGACAAACCCGCGGGTTTCCCGCGGGCCCGGCCACCAAACCCCGGCGGCACAGACGGCGAGGCGCGTTCTCGTCGACCACGTTGTCCTGGTTCGCGGTGGCCACGATGGGCACTGAAGGTATGACGATTTTCGTGGCAAGCAGAAGGGAGCCTGTGGTGGCGAGATTCGTGACGATCGGATATGGGGACCGGGAGGGCTACGACAGTACCGAGGCTGCGGTACTCGACGAGGCGCACGCCCATGACATGCGCCTGCGCGAGGCCGGGACCGTGATGGGTATTGCCGACTCTCCCGTACAGGTGCGGAACCTCAACGGCGCCGGCATGACCGTGCAGAGCGGCTCGTTCCTGTCCTCCGCGCTGCCGGTGGCCGGATTCGCGATCATCGAGGCGGAGACGCTGGAGGAAGCCACTCAGATCGCGTCGAGGACGCCATGCGCCGTCGCGCAGGGAGTCGTCGAGGTTTGGCCGTTGCTGGAGGCACCGTAAGGCCGAGGTGGTGGTGGCCGCGGCCGCCGACCGGCGTGGGTGGGTTGCTCTCGGCTTACCTGCGCGACCCCGAGGGCAACCTGATCGAGGTACAGACCCGGACGGCCCACTGAGGGTGCGGCCGGCACCGCCGTACCAATTTCGCCGCTCCCCCGGCTCTGCTCCCGTCCGTGGCGGCATCAGTTCCTGCCTGCCGGGGCTGACGATCAGCCGGCTCCTGTCGTCAGCGCGAACGCTGGTCGGTCGCCGGCTGGGTCGTCAGCCGAGGTTCCACATCCTCCGGCAGGTCAGCACCACAGAGCGCGCAGACGTAGTCCTCGTCGCGGACGAGGTTACGATCGCCGCAGTCCAGGCAGCGCCGGAAGACGACTGCCACGGTGAAGCCTTCCGGGTGGTCGAGACCCGCCCGGTCTAGGGCGCCCGCCACCGCCAGCCACGAGGTGGGATCGGGGCAGTAGCCGGTGGAGTGGTTGCTCACCTCGGTGACGACCCAGTCGCCTCGCTCGCCCGTGAAGGCGATCTCGCCCGCGCCGAGGACCTCCCCACCGCCGGCGCAGGCGACGTGCTCGCTGCGTCTCGGCGCGAGCCGCAGGGTGCCGGCAGGTTCGATGACGTACGTGAAGGGCTCGTCGCGGTCGCGTGGATCCGCGGCCGCCAGGTAGGCGTCGAGATCGGCCGGTGATCGGATGGGCCAGCCCTCGGGGGCGTCCGCGACCGAGGCCCGCACGTCGGCCGGGCCGACGTAGCGGTATCGATGCCCCGCTCCTACCACAGCGCCGACCATACGCCCGCGCCGCGGCCGCTGGGGACGATCGCAGCCGAGCTGGGCCCGGCGGCCGGCCGGCTGGCCGGCCGCCGGGCCCTCGCTCGCGAAGCGGGTGCTCCCGGCCTACCGCTCCCCCACCCGGTACGTGATCAGGTTCGGGTCGGCCTTGAGCTGCCGCTCGGTGAACTTGATGGTGTCCCAGCCCTTGCCCGAGTAGAGCCGGGTCTGGTCGGCGTACCAGGGTGAGTGCGGGTTGGCCGACTGCGAGTAGGTGAGGATCTGCCGGCCCGACGGCCCATTGCGGCCCAGCTCGACGGCCATCACGAACGACGAGCCGTGCTGCACCTTCGAGTAGCCGACGCCGGGCTGCAGCACCCCGATGATCATGTTGAAGACGCCGGCTTCCGCGCGGCCGCCGTGGATGGGGATGCGCTCGGCGCCGCGCGGCTCCGTCTGGATGTCGCCGAGGCGGGCGTCGAGCGGGATGCCGTCCAGTTTGCGGACGGCATTGGCGAGGGCGGTGCGTATCCGCGGGTCGTCGACGGCGAGCCGGCTCGGCGTGGTGAGCGGGGCGGCCGGGTCGAACGGGTCGGCGAAGCGCAGGCCGCCGGCGAGAGCGAATTCGGTGAACAGGTGCGCGCCCCGGCTGTCGAGGTTGACCTTCAGGTCCCAGCCGCGCAGGGCGGCGCAGGCGTCGGTCAGGTCGACGGTGGTGCCGTCGGAGGCGGTGGCGGTCGGGTGCGCCTCGCAGACCCGGACCAGGTCGTCGCGGACCAGCTCTCCCCCGTACGCCCGGTTGCCGAACGTCACGTCCCACAGCTTGCCGGTGGTGAAGCCCTTGCCGGGGAGCCCGTCGGTGCCCGCGATCCGCTGCTGCACCTGGTGCACGCCGAGCCGGGTCCGCAGGCTGCGCGGGGTGCTCTCGTCGCCGATGATGCGCGGGTAGCCCTCCAGCGGGCGGGCCGGGTTGGCCAGCCAGTAGCTGTCGTTGGAGTTGGTCACGTAGTCGCCGCGGACCAGCGCGGGCAGGTTGCCCGGGCCGAGGATGCCGGGCACCGCGGCGTCCGGGTCCCGGCCCAGCTCACAGGCGGAGCGGGAGCCGTCGAGGACGGCCTGGCCGCTGCCGGCGTACAAGGCCTGGAAGGGCGCCGGGATGCACGCGGCCGCGAGGGAGCCGGTGACCCGGGGCACGACGGAGTGGTCGGCGTAGAGGGCATTGCCGTCGCGGTCGGCGGCGATGACGTTCACCCAGGGTAAGAACTGCCGCCGGTCGAGCACCTTCCGCAGCTCACCCACCGACTTCGCCCCGCCCATGGCGAGCCAGCCGTCGAGCGCGCGGTTGTTGGCGGCGTTGACGTCGGTGATCGCGTACGCGGCCTGCGCCGTCCAGTCGAAGGTGCCCGGCACCACGACGACCGGACCGAAATGGGTGTCGTAGAAGGTACGGGTAACCGGGCCGCCCGGCGTCTGGACGGTGACGGTGCGGGAGGTCATCTTCCGGGGCTGGCCGTCGTAGAGGTAGCTGGTCGGGTCGCCGGGTACCAGCGTGAGCCGGTGCCAGACGAAGCGGCGGGCGGTGGAGACGGTGTGCGACCAGGCGATCCGGCCGTTGTGGCCGATCTCGACAATCGGGTCGCCGACCAGGGCCGCGCCCTCCACGTCGTACCGGCCGGGCACCTTCAGGTGCATTCGGTAGAAGCGCTCGCCGCCGTCCCACGGGAAGTGCGGGTTCGCGAGCAGCATGCCGGCACCGCTGGCGGTGGCGTCACGGCCCAGGCCGTACGCGTTGCTGCCCACCCCGGCCGGCGCGCCGTCGCGGGCGGCGACGACGGCTTCGGCCTGCGGGGCGCTCGCGGTCCCGCCGGCACCGGGTGGCGTGGCGGCGACGATGCCGTCGGCGAGCGCGCCGGAGCTGGCCCGGATCATCCGGGCCCAGTTCGCCCGCCACATGTCCAGCTCGGTGATCGGGCGTACCCAGTCCTTCCCCTTGCAGGCCGGGTCAGTGATCTTGTTCTTGGCGCTGCGGAGGTACGCATTGTAGCCGGCGACGAAGCCGCGGATCTGGTCGCGTACCTCGTTGGAGGGTGCGTGGATGCCGTCGCGCGGGCCGGCCAGCCAGCGCTCGGCGGCGCGGGCGTCGACGGCCTTCTGCTGGAACAGGTCGCTGGTGACGTTGCTGGTCGTCGCGCCGAACCAGCGGGACCGCTCGGCGCGGACGGTGACCATCTGCTCGGCGATCAGGCAGATGTTGTCCTCGGCCTGGGCGTAGCCGACGCCGTAGCCGAGGCTGGCGAAGTCGCGGGCGGTGATGTGCGGTACGCCGTAGGACGCGCGCTGGATCAGGGCGGAGTAGCCGTTGCCGTGGGCGGAGGCGGTGCCGCCGTTGATGGTGAGGCCGGCGGCGACCAGGACGGTGGCCGTCGCCGCGGCGGCAAGTGGGCGCGCCCTCATCGGGCGCTCTGGTGGTGGTGTGGACGGAACATTGGACGTCCTCCCCGAGTAGTGACTGTCCAGGTCCGACCGACGCTAGTAGTGAAAGTTGCTCAAGTCACCCATCGATCACCGCTGGCGACGTGGGGGGCCTCGACCCACCGGCGCGTTGCGTGCCTGGTGGTCAGCCCGGTACGGTCACCTGCTGCTCCGGGGTCGGCTTGCCGGCGCCCGGGAAGTGCACCTCGGTGTCGAAGGCCAGCACGCCGTAGTGTCCGCCCGAGGTGTATCCGGTGAATCGGATCGTGTAGGCATCGCTGCCGGTCGTCGGGGTGACCGCATGCGGCACCAGCCGGCCGCAGGACGCGGTGTGGCCGGGCCCGTTCCCGCTCGGTGAGGTGGCGGTGAGGGAGTAGTCCTGTTCGCCGGCGTGGACGACCCGGCAGGTAATGGAAAGGCTCACCGGCTCACGGGAGTCCGGGAGCCAGCGGCCGCCGTCGAGGTAGAACGGCTCAACGAAGACGTACGGGTTCAGGTAGTAGCCGCCCGTGTCGTTCTTGCGCAGCCGTTGGGTGCAGAAGCGGAAATTGCCCTTCGTCTTGCCGCTGCGCGAGACGTACACCTGCTGGCCGACCTGGAGGGTGCAGGTCTGCGACAGCAGGGTGTAGCCGCGGGGGAATTCCGGGGCCGGGGTGGCCTTGGCGGCCGGGACCGGCGGCGGGGCGGCGGCCGAGCCGCCGAGCGCTGCCCCCGTCGGGCGCGGTTTCGGCTTGGCGGAGGGGCTCGCGGAGCGGTTGCTCGGCGTTGGTGACGCCACAGCGCTCGTGGTCGCCGCAGCGGCACTTCCCGTCGGTTCGGCGGTGGGCGCCGGGGTGTCCCAGACGGCGCCGGCGGCACCTGGTCGGGCGCAGCCCGCGAGGCCGGTGGCGAGCAGCAGCAACGCCAGTGCGCTGCGGCGGACGAGCGGACCGCGACGCCGGGTCGGTGCGCTCACCGCTGCAGCACTGCGGTTGCGTAGCCGTCCGGGTAGAACTGCCAGTAGTCGCGGTACCGGACCGTGAAGGTGGTGGTGCCGCGTGGCAGCGAGTAGGTGAGGGTGTACCGGCCGCTGGCGTCCATCTTGCCGCGCCAGAACTCCCGCTCGGCCCCGCCGTTGGTCGAGGCGGTGATCCACCAGTAGTTGTCGTCGCCGATCGGCGAGCTCCAGGTCACGGCGAGCTGTGCGACGCTCTTGTCCTTGCCGGTCCCCACCTGGGCGGTGACGGCCAGGTCGGTGACCGGCGGCCTCGGCGGGTGCGCCGGCCCGAAGGAGTGCAGCAGCTGCGTTTCCTGGTAGGGGTCGGTCGAGCTGACCGCCCAGGCCCGGGTGCCGTCCCGGTTGACCAGCAGCGTGCCCTCCCAGAGGCTGTCGCCGTTGCGGAAGTCGACGGCGTACGTCGGGACCGTGCTGCCCTTGCCGTAGAGGTAGACGTCTGCGTCACCGGAGGCGGTCGAGGCGCGGCCGATGGCGACGGTGGAGCCGTCCCCGGACCAGGCGGCGTCCTGCGGATAGACCCCGCTGGGATAGACGGTGGCGTCGGCGAGATCCGGCAGCCGGTACGAGTGGTGCTCGTACGGGTAGCCGACCGTCTCCACCACCTCGGTGCCGTCCGGGCTCACGGCGTAGTCGATGAGGTTGCTGCCGGTGTTGTCCCGCCGGGCGATGATCTTCGGGCTGTCACCCGAGACGTCGATGACGTACGTGGTGACCGGCGAATACCCGGTGTCGCCGGCGACGAGGAGGCCGGACGCGCCGGGGCTGGCGTCGATGATCGGGTGGTAGTTGGGGCCTGCGGTGTAGACCACCGGCGGGGTGCCGGGCGCGGACCAGATCAGCAGGCCGCCGGAGCCGATGCCGGCGTCGATGAAGCCGCCGACGACCTTCTCGCCGGTCGGTTCGACGGTGTACAGGTGGGCGCCGGGGGGTGCGGGGTAGCTGGCGATGATGGTGAGGGTGTCGGCGTCCAACGCGACGATCCGGTTGAAGCCCTGGGCCGCGTACAGGGTCCGCCCGTCGTCGCTGAGGACGAGGTCGGAGATGTCGGCGATGGCCGTGACCCGGTTCAGCAGCCGGCCGTCGAGGTCGGTCACCACCAGCGGCAGCCCGCCGCCGACCCCCTGGGCGATGTAGAGGCGGCCGCGCGCCTCGTCGAGCTCGATCGCGCGCAGGTCGTTTACCGGCAGCTGGGTGCCCACGCTCTTCAGCGGGGTTGTCTCGGCGGCGGCCGGCGCTGCTGTCAGTAGCTCGCCGGCGCTGAGCCCGATCGCCGTGAACATCCCGGACGCCAGCAATTGACGACGCCGCATGACACCTCCCCGTGTCGGCCAGCCGCCGTTTCGACGGCCAACGGAGACCCTAGTACCGGGCTCGCCGCTGCCGCTGTACCCCACCGTCCGGCCCGCTCTAGAGCGAGGTCCCACAAACTACTGTGAGGGGCGATGACAGGACCGCTGGACAGCGTCGAGGCGCTGCTACCGCCCGAGCACGGCATCATCATCGTTGCCGGTGCGGCCGCCGATTTCCTGGATGATCTCTTCGCCGGTGAGGTGCCGCTCTGCTCCGCCGGCGACGACATCCTGTACCTCATGAGCGCCTCGGATTCCTACCACTGCGCCCGGGTCGTGCTTGAGTCCTGGGCCGCGACCCCACCCGACGACCGGCAGGACGCGGATGCTCAGCAACAGGTGACCCTGGCCCTGAGCGAGGGCACCGTGCACGTGTCCGGCATGTTGGAGTTCCAGGCCAGCCCGATCCTGACGCTCGGGCCGCCGGGCCGCTACCACGCCCAGGTCAGTATCACCGGACGGAGCCAGTTGTGCCGGATCGCAGCACAACCAGACCACCCCATCCCGATCATGGACGCCGAACGATTCCGGGTCCGATTCTGGGCTGCCGACAACTGACAACCAGGGCGGCCACAAAGGGTGGCCACCGATACTCAGGCCGCACGTTTGCGCCGCTCAAGGACTACCCCAGCTAGAACGCCTCGAAGGCGGCGGTCCACCGGCTCAGCGTCGTGTGGCGCCCGGTCAGGCGACCCCGGGCAGGCGGCGCTGGCCGACGACAAGTGCCGCCTCAGGATCGACATCGATCAGACGCAGAAACCAACCTGCCAGGCCGGAGGGGTCGGCCAGCAGCTCGACGAGCAGCTGGGTCGTGCCGGCGTACGGGTCGCGGCGCCGGAAGGCGGCGAGGCTGGCGCGCCGCTGTGACAAGCAGCTCAGATGGTGAGGACCACCTTTCCTGCCGGGTGCCCGTCCCGGAGGTGCCGGATCGCGTCCGATGCCTCGGCAAGGGGGTAGGTGCGGTCGACCACCGGGGTCAGCGCGCCGGACTCGATGAGATCTCGTAGCTCGTCCAGGTCCTCGGCCCGCTCCACGGCGCTCACGCTGCGAAGCCGTTGGCCGACGAACAGGGACAGCAGCGGCGCGCGGATCATCTGCCGGTCGTAACCGCTGAGCATCGGGCCCTTGGCGTACGCGCCACCGACCAGCGCCAGCGTCCCGTGCGGGGTGAGCGCACGCCGCAGCAATGACAACGGCCGATCACCGCCGGTGTCGATCACCACGTCGTGCACCGGACCGTCGCGGTCGACCTCCTCGCTCGTGTAGTCGAGGACGTCCTCAGCGCCGAGGGAGCGGACGAAATCGGCCTTGGCCGGGGCGCAGACTGCGGTCACCGTCGCCCCGTACGCCTTGGCGATCTGCACGGCCAGAGACCCGACACCGCCCGATGCGCCGATCACCAGCACCCGGTGCCCCGGGCGCACCTCGCCGCTGTCGCGTACGGCGCGCAGCGCCGTCATCCCGGAGACCGGCACCGCGGCGGCCTGCGTGAACGACACGTTGGCCGGCTTGCGGGCCAGTCGCCGCTGCGGTGCGCTAGCGAACTCGGCGTACGAGCCGCGCAGGCAGGTGCCGTACACCTCGTCGCCCGGCCGGAACCGGGTCACCCGGGCGCCGACCGCGGCTACCACCCCGGCCAGGTCCCGGCCGCGCACCGGTGCCCGGGGCCGGCGCAACCCGCTCGCGAGCCGCGCCAGGTAGGGGCGGCCGGCCATGAAGATCCAGACTCCGGGGTCGACCCCGGCCGCGCGGACCTGGACGAGGACATCCTCGTCGCCGATGGCCGGCCGTCCGATGTCGCGGAGCTGGAGCACGTCCGCCGGGCCGTAGGTGTCCTGGACGATGGCCTTCATGGTGCCGCCTCCTCGGGATACTGGAACACGTCGTCGAGCCGTACGCCGAACACGCGGGCGATCCGGAACGCCATTTCCAGCGAGGGCGAGTAGCGGCCCTGCTCGATGGCGATGACGGTCTGCCGGGTCACGCCGATCCGCTCGGCGAGTTCGGCCTGGGTCATCTCGTCATGCGCGAAGCGCAGTGCGCGGATGTTGTTCGTGACCTGGGTCGGCTTCACCACTGCGGGACACCCGTGCGGTAGACGATCACCTTCGTGAGGGAGCCGACCACCGCCGACAGGACGAAGCACAGGTAGACGACGTTGGCGATCCAGAACCAATCCCACTCGGCCAACGCCATGAGCATCGCCGACACCGCGCCGATGACCACGAACGCCTGGCCAACATGGTCGCCGAGCCGCCCGATCTCCCGGTCGCGAACGTCCTTGACGTGGGACGCCCGCGGGTTCACCACGCCCATCGCGATCTCGGCCACGATGTTCGCGACGATGGCGCCGCCGACCGTCCACAGGAGAACGTCGACGTAGGGGGTCGCGGAGAGCGGCCCACCGTCGACCCGGCTCAGGACGACCGCCGCGTAGACCGCGTACCCGACGACGCTGACCACCAGCATGGTCCAGGCGCGTTTCTCCTCATGCGTCATGATCGACTCCCCATGTAAAGAATCCTTGACACTCCTAGAGTAAGGCGTCCTTGACACCGTGTCTAGAAACTTTTACATCGCGTGGGCGGCGGGAACCGGTGACAGGCCCGGCGCGGTCGCGCCGGCCGAGGTTTGGTGCCGGTCAAAAGGGCATTGTCGCCCTGCCGGCCCACGCCTAGCGTGGGGCGATGAGCTCGCGACTTCTCTCGGTGACGTTCGATGCGCGCGATCCGGACCGCGTGGCGCAGTTCTGGGCCGGCATACTCGGCCGGGAGATCCTCGAGGACGCCGGTGGTGTACTCCTGCCGGGACACGGAACCCAGCTCAGTCTCCGGTTCGCCCGTAGCGGCGCGGAGATGGTGCGGCCGAACCGCATGCACCTCCATCTGACCAGCGCCAGCCTTGACGACCAGCAGCAGACGGTGACGACGGCGCTGAGGCTCGGCGGAAGTCACCTCGACGTTGGGCAGCGCCCCGAGGAGGGGCATGTCGTCCTGGCCGACCCCGAGGGCTACGAGTTCGACGTGATCGAGCCGGGCAACAACTACCTCGCCGGGTGCGGCTTCCTCGGGGAGCTCACCTGCGAAGGCACCCGGGACGTCGGCCTCTTCTGGAGCGAGGCGCTGGGCTGGCCGCTGGTGTGGGACCAGAACGAGGAGACTGCGATCCAGTCACCGCACGCCGGCACGAAGGTTGCGTGGGGCGGCCCGCCCGTGGCCCCGAAGCAGGGGCGGAACCGGCAGCGTTTCGACCTCGCCCCGGCCGGTGGCTACCAGCAGGCGGAGGTCGAACGGCTGCTGTCTCTCGGGGCCACTCGGCTCGAGGTCGGTGACGACGGCACCGTCGTGCTGGCCGATCCGGACGGCAACGAGTTCTGCGTACGAAGGAACTGACCGGAGCTCCCCGTCGCCGGTCCCGCTGGAACATCCACTCCCCGGGCCTTGCTCGGGTCGATGGTGAGCACGTTGACCACCCATGGACCCCGGGTGGTGTTGATCTGGTCGGCCGGCGCCGGCTCGCTGCCCCGCTCGATCCGGGTCAGGGTGACGCCGTCGGCTAGGGCGCGGCTGATGCGTACCACCGTCAGGTTGGCGTCGCCGAGTGAGAGCGTGCTGGCGGCGGCCTCGGCCCGGGCCCCCGGGGCGACGCCGAGGGCCGCCGCGGCGAGGGCGGCCGCCGCGAGCGCCGCAGCCCGGCGGAGGCGGGACAGGCCTGAGTGGAAACAGTCATGACCGAAACCCTGTCGGCGCCGTGGAACGACGTACCCGACGCAGCCTGAGTTGGCGAAATGTGCTGTAAGGAGAGTCTACCTGTGGCGGGGCTTCGGCACCTGGCGGCGTCAACCTCCGCGCACGCGTCGGCCCGTGGACTCCAGCAGCTCGTGCAGCGCCTCCAGCTGCGCCCACCCGTTGACGCCGATCCGACCAGAGGCATCGACAGTGACCTCATGGCGGTCCGGGGTGGAGTCGAAGTCGACGAGAAGATCCGGGAACTGATCGGTCAGCAGGACGAACTCCTGGTTTGTCGAGCCGACCCAGGGCCGGACCGTGGCGATGTGATCGGCGAGGAACCGACCCGCGACGAGCAGATCTGTCTGGGCCAGCAGCCTGGCTACATCCTCGCGGCCCCCGTCCACAGCATCATTTAGTTGCTTCATGGTGTAGCCGGTGAAGGTCATGACCGACCGGCCGGCCCGGCGTACCCCCGCTGCGACCGTTGATAGCGGGGCGGCCTGGTCGAAGGGCTCGCCACCGAGCAGCGTGAGGCCCTCGGTGTTGGCATCGAGGATCCTGGCGATCAAGCCATCCGGTGCGACCGTCTCCCCGCCCCGGAAGCTCCACATGTGCGGGTTGAAGCAGCCGTGGCAGCGAATCGAACAGCCCTGCACCCAGATCGCGGTGCGTTCGCCCGGCCCCTCGGCGCGGGTCGATGAGACGAATCTGGCGATCGACACCAGCGCCGGGTCGGTGACGGTGCGCGGGAGGTGACGGGCATCAGACATCGAGTACTCGGCCGTGCGGCGAATAGCCCGCCGGCGGCTGTGGCGGCGGCGTGCAAGTCAGCAGGTTCCTGAGGTGAGCGAACTCGTGCGGCGCGAGGTTCGCGACCATCGCAAAGTCCTCGATACTGCCGAACCCGCGTCGGTGGTGCCGTTCCGCCAGCACCCGGCTCGCGCGCTCCGTCCCGAAGCCGGGCAGGGCGGCGAGTTCCTCGAACGTTGCCGCGTTGACGTCCAGGGGCCGCGGGGCCGTGGCCGGCGGCGACGGGGGAGCCGGTGGGGTCACGGGCGGTGCCGGCTGCTGGGGTACGGATGTCGCGGCTGGACCCGCACCGTAGTACGCCTGCGCGCTTGTCGTCAGGTCGGCAATCGTGGGCGGCGCGGTGGTGGGAGGGTAGGGGTTGCCGGGCCAGGTGGGAGGCGGCGCCGTGGGCTGGGCGTACCAGGGAGTGTGGCTGGCCCGCCAGCGCAGCCAGGCCGGGTTGATCAGGCAGGCGTGCAGGATGTTGGCAATCCAGCTGGCCAGGACAACGGCGGTTGCCACGCTGCTCAGCGCACTCTGCTGGTCGGCGCGTCACTCCGCTCCCCCGGCTCAGCGAGCGGATCATGGGAGAACGCCGGCACGAGGGTCAGCCAGTCGTGGGCCTGCTGAAGCTTGTCGAGAGTGATCGCGTCGTACAGGCTCGCCACGTCACGGCTTCCCACGATCAGCGTCACGTGCCGACTGTCCGGGGCGGCCGCGACCTGCTCGACGATCGCGCGCAGCGGCGCGCCAGCCCGGTGCCGCCGGCGATCAGCAGCAAGTCCCCGTCGTGCAGGCTCAGCCCGGTGTCCGTTGGCGGGCCGAGGTAGAGCAGCTCTTTGGGGCGGACCTGATGGACCAGGCTGGTGGAGACGGCGCCGCCGCGGACCGCGCGGACGTGCAGCTCGAGGGTGCCGTCCGGGCGCGGCGCGTTTGCCGGGCACAGCCAGCGCCACCGGCCGGGCCGGCGCGGCGTGCAGACCGGCACCGCCTGGCCGGGCCGGTAGGGCAGCCGCCTCCAGGGCCGTACCGTGATGACGGCGACCCCGTCGCAGGCCGGGTCGTGGTCGAGCACCTCGACCGGCCACCAGGCCGGGCCGTCCCCCGCTGTTGTGGCTGCCGACTCGACTTCCTGCCAGGGCACGGTGGTCCGTAGCGCGTCGTCGATGACCGTCTGGTGCTCTGGTCGCAGGCCGTAGCGGCGGTGCGCGCGGCCCAGGACGCTCAGCAGCGCCAGCTTCTCGGAACGGTCCGGCCGGTCGGTGAGCCGGCGCAGGGTGGCCTCGATCAGCGGGGCGTCCCGCTCGGGCAGCAGGCCCGGGCAGCGGTCCTCGACCTCCTCCCAGAACGAGCGCCGCCGCAGGTAGCTCTCCGCGCGGCGCTGCTCAGCCTCCGACCAACCGAGATACGGCAGGTCCGCGTTGGTGGCCAATGCTCTTGCAACCTGTTCCGTCGGCCGGTCCCGGTCCACGCCGATCAGGTACGGGGACAGCTCCGCGTCCGCAGCGACCAGACTGAGCCAACGGGCGACCGCCTCGGGTGTCTCCTGTTCCGTCACGCCGGCTCCCCGAACTGCTCCCCCTTTAGGCCCGCGGCGTGGGTCCAGCGGGCCAGGCGACACGGGTACGGGACGCGTTCGCTGCGGCACAGCTGGCCCTGCGGCCAAGGCCCGAGGGCGTGGACGCGGGCCGCGTGGGCGGCGAAGGCCAGGTCCTCGTCGGTGATCGGGGTGAGCACGGGAAAGTCGGGGAGTACGGCGGACATCGGCAGGCGCCTCCGGCGGTGGGATGCGTGGAGTGGCGCCGGGGCGGGCGGGGACGGCCGCTGCCGTACGGGGGAACGACGCGGCCGGAGCCCAGCACCCGCCCCGGGCCATGCGTTCACCCTGGTCAGCCACTCGAACTCACAACATGACTACGCACTGCACCTCAGCCGTAACTGTGCTGCACGTGATGGAGCTAGGCTGCCCGAGAACTGATCTCAACGTGACCTGAGGCGGCACGATGACGACCGTGCACCGGTGGACCGGCCTGGAAACGCGAGCTCTGCGCCAAGCCCTACGAATGAGCATCCGGGACTTCTCGGCGCACCTCGGCGTTGCTGAACGGACAGTGTCAAAATGGGAAGCCGGGCAGGAAGCGGTGTGCCCGCGACCTGAGATGCAAGCCGCCCTCGATACAGCGCTGAGCAAGGCGGGTGAGGACGTCCACGACCGGTTCACGGTCGTGCTCCGCGCAAACGAGTCAGGTCCCGTCACTGGTGCTGCCCAGCCAGACCTCGGCACGCTTGCGCGCCGGCGGGTGGCCGGCGCCCGTGCCGCCACCGCCCTGACTCCCGACGAATTCGCCCAACTGCTCGCTTCAGCCCTCGGCTGGCGCCCGAACGGCGAGGCGGTCCTGCGCTGGGAGAGCAGCGAAACCCCGCCCGGCGACGTCATGCTCGCGCTCAACATGCTTGACCGGCAAGCCGCGCCGCAGCCGTCCGATGCGCTTGCCGGTTTGACAGCCGTCTACCCGAGCCGGTCCCAGCTCTCTGCGCACCTACCGCCGGATCAGCTGCTCGACAGCGCCCAGGACATCCGGGCGGTCGGCCTGTCGCTCAACATGCTGTGCCAGGGCTACGCCGACCGCCGCTGGCAGGCACTACTCGCGAACGGTGCCCGAGTCCGATGCCTATTCCTCGATCCGGCCGGCTCGGCGATCCAAGCCCGGGAGGTGGAGGAAGGGTTCCCGGCTGGTCAGCTCTCGGCTCTGACGAAGCTCAACATGGAAACGTTGCTACGAGTGCGCGACCGGCTGCCTGCCGACATGCAGGACAGCATGAACCTCGCGACTTACGACGAGACCCTTCGCTTCAACATCGTTTTGGTGGACGATCTGTGTGTGGCGCAGCCCTACCTTGCGGACAGCCGAGGTATCGACTCTCCCGCCTTCGTCATTGGCCGAGATCAGGCGGGGACAGGGTTGTACCCGGTGTTTGAGCAGGTCTTCGAGTCACAGTGGCAGCGGCGGCGGATGCTGTGAGCGAATACCGTAACCTGCTGCCGATCGCAGAGGAAGCCGTGATGCGTGCGTCCGAGGCGATGCGACGGCGGCCAGCAGGCGCTCTGACGGTGAAGGGTGACCGCGATGTGGCCTCGGAACTGGACTACGCGATCGAACGAGAGGTCCGGGCGTTCCTGGTCACGGAGACGCCAGAGATCGGGTTCCTCGGCGAGGAAGAAGGACGGGTCGGCTCGGCCGAGATGCAGTGGGTCCTTGATCCGATCGACGGCACGGCAAACTTCGTACGCGGCCTGCCCATGTGTGCCGTCTCACTCGCACTCGTGAACGGGAGCGAGGCGGTCCTCGGCGTGATCGATTTGCCCTTCCTCGGATCTCGATTCACCGCCGCCAAGAGCGACGGCGCCTACGCGAACGGTCAAGCGATCAGCGCAAGCAGCACCAGCCGCCTGAGCGACGCCATCGTCGCAGTTGGCGACTACGCGGTGGGCCCGGACGCCGAGCCCAGGAACCGCTTACGACTCGCCCTGGCAGCTCAGCTCGCCGCTGAGGTACAGCGGGTACGGATGACGGGCAGCGCCGCACTCGACCTGGTATGGCTCGCCGAGGGCCGGCTGGACGCCGCACTCACCCTGTCGAACCATGCCTGGGACATGGCGGCAGGAGTTGTCATCGCGCGGGAAGCGGGAGCGGTTGTCATCGACCAAGACGGTGCGATTCATGACGTCGACTCGACTGTCACTCTCGCGGTCGCACCTTTGCTTGCGGAGGCTGTCCTCGCGACTTACCACCAGGCCGCCTCGATGGCGACGGGCAATCAATAACCCTCGGACTGCGGCCCGACCGTTGGACACCCCGGACCGCAGCGTCACCCATTCCGCCGTGCGCGACGCCGGGAATTCTTGACTGTCACAGTCTTCTTCCTCGTCTGAGCGATCCGTCGCACGACAGACACTCATAGCGCACGTCCGGCGCTCCTCGGCGAGGCAGCTCCAAGCGGACGAGCATCCGTTGGCAGCGCCCGCATTCGTCGCCGAGCTGGCCAGTGCCCGGTACCGCCGCCGATCGCCTCCGACGCTGAGTGCGACGCACCAGGTCGGCGAACCCGGGGCTCTCTGTGCGTAGAACGACCCCCGGATCGGAGCCGAGGAGTGATGCCCCAGCCGACCAGACGATGTCGCCTACCACGGCGCTGGACTCCAAGATCGGAGTGCAGGGACGAATATTGACGCCTTCGCGTCTGGCGTGAAGCGCCTCCGCTGGCAGATACCCGTCTCCGTCTGGCTCCACCCAGATCGTGTTCGACTGAATTTCGCCGTGGGCTGCCGGTAGCGACCGCAGGGCCGGCAGGAGTTTCGGCAGACCGACCAGCGGAGCGGACGGTAGCCACATGTCGACGGCGGTGGCATTGGCGATGTCCTCGCGCAGCCGCGGCAGCACCTCCGTGGATGGGACGTGCTCCGTGGTCCCGTCGGAGAGATCGACTGCCTCCTGCCAGGACAGGTGGACCGCCTGGTCGAGCAGGTGGGCGAAGAACCGCCACAGCGGGTCGGCGGACGAGCCGGTGCGGTGCAGCTGATCGAACGCGCCCACCACGACGAGGTGATCCTTCGCCCGGCTGGCCGCCACGTTGAGCAGGCGCGTTCCGGTGCTGTCCGGATCAAGATCGGTGAACCAGGAATGAAGTTTGGCCACGCCACGTCCTGTGTCCACCGTGTCGTAGACGACGATGTCGCGCTCGCCGCCCTGAAAGCGGTGCACCGTTGAGGACGCCCACCCGTCCAAGCCAAAGTCGATCAGCAGCGACTCCAGCAGCCGCGCCTGCGCCGTGAATGGGGTGATCATCGCCAAGTCGCGGGTCAGGGTGGTGGCGCTGCCAAGTAATGCGGCGATCACCTGCGCATGCATGAGGTTGTACCGCGAGGTGCTGCCCTGCCGGCGGGCGGTGCGGGCGGCAAGCCGTGAAGTGTCCAGTGCCACCAGTTCGCCGCTGGCCCAGCGAATTCGGCTGCGCCGTTCGCGTACGAGGACCGTGTCGTCGGTGATGAGGGGGCTCTCCCGGTAGAAGGCCGTGCTGACGACGTGGCCGATGGCGGGACGCATCCGGTACTGCGCGGTCAGCGCCGCGAGCCGATCCGGGAGGTGGCCCTCCTTGATGACGGCACGCGCTACGCCGGCCTTCTCGAAGGGACCTTTGTGCAGCCACTCCCGCGCGGCGGGCGTGTCGGCGACGGCTACCGGCGGAAGCTGCCGGAAATCGCCGGCGATGACGGTGTGCCCGTGCCCGGTGCCGGCTACCAGCATGGCCAGCACAGCGGTGGTCATACTCGCCTCGTCGAGCACCACCACGTCGAACGTCAATTCCTTGAGGGTGTCAAGGACAGTCTGGTGAGCGGTGGCGGCCACGACCGTCGCCTCGCGGCAGATCTTGCGGCGAAACTGCAGCAGGAGGCGATCCAGCCCCTCTGCCAGCGACGCAAGTTCAGCCGCCTTGCTCTCCAGCTCGGAACGCCTCTGCTGCTGCTCATCGGTGAGCGGTCCCTTGACGCGCCGCAGCTCGGCCAGATCATGCCGCGCCTGTTGCAGCCGTTGCCCGACGTCCACACGCTCGGCGGCAAGCACGGCACCGCGTTGCGCGGCGACGACGTCAACCAGGACGGTGCCGCCGGCGGGGTGGTTCAGAAGCTTGTCGGTCGGCTGGCCAAGCCGGACGACCGCTCCGTTTTCGGCAAGCTGCGGCGCACGGTCGAACAACGAGGTGACCGCCACGTCCAGCGCCGCGTTCGTGGGCGCAGCCAGCAGCACCCGCTTGCCCCGCGCCGCCAGAGCGGCAACCAGGGCCGAGATCGTCGTGGTCTTGCCCGTGCCGGGTGGTCCCCACAGCCAGGTGACTCCATGCGTGAGGGCCAGCTCGACGGCTCGGCGCTGGCCCTCGTTGAGCCGCTCGACCTCGCCGGACCCCAGCCGTACCTCAGCGGGTGGCGAGGTCGGCGTGGCGGCCGGCTTCTCGGGCGTAACGGCTGTCAACGCTGCCGCAGCATCAAAGCCGGGACCGCCGTCGATCAGCTCCCACAGCCGCCTGCTCTGGGCGCTCAACAGCCATGACATGTCGAGCCGCAGCGTCGCTTCGCGCGTGACCGGCGCGTCCGACGGCAACGAGAGGGTGACAACCGCGCCGAACACCGAGATCACCTCGACCTCGATCTGCAGATCCTGAACGATCAGCAGGCCACTGGTCCCCTCAGCGGTACCGATCTCGCTCTGCGCCTCGAAGCGCACCAACCGCCGCGTGGCGGTCTGGCCCGTCTCTTGACCATCCATGAGCGGCACATCCGTCTCGGTGCGGCGGCTGGTGACCTTCGCCAGCTCGTCGGCCAGCGCCCGGGATGCACCCCGCGCCACTTCGTTCCAGCCGGCCGGCACCGGCCCGACCGGCGGTACGGGTTCCGGCGTCCCCAGTCCGACCGAATCCGCCAGCCGCTGTACCTGCGCGTCCGCGCGCCGTGCCACACGATCCTGCGTCGGCGGACCCGCCTTGGTTCGTTGCGCCGGCAATCCGGGCCCCAGAACACCCGCCGAAGCTGACCCAGCGGCCTCGCAACGTTCGTTGACCGCTGCCGCCCACCCCCTCGGTACCCAGAGGTCGCCGCGAAGATCGGCCAAGCCGTGGATACGGCATGTCTCCCACAGCACGCCCACGTCCACGCGAATTCCAGCCTGATGCAAGCTCGTGATCAGCTCGTCCTGGGACACCGGACCAGCCTCCAGCGCCCGCTGCACGACCTTCACGAGTCTCCTGGGCTGGCCGCTGGCCATACACAACCTCCAGAAACAGGCGCTGGCCGGCTCGTCAACGACATGATCGGGCCAGGAGCGGGGTGATGGAGCAATGACGCTAACCGCACCGTGCCGTCGCGTGGGTGCCGCCTCGCGTACAAGATCTTTTACCGATCCGAAGGATGTGGCGGCCCGGCGGAACCGCGCGGGGACATCTGGCTCCGGTTCGTCATGATCGACGACCCGTGCAGAGCATGGTCTCTTCGAAAGTCGACGGCTTGGCGCAGGTGCTCGCCGGCCTGGCGGAGACCCGACAGGTCATCGTCTTCACCCACAACAACCGGCTACCCGAGGCGGTACGCCGGCTGCGCATAGGGGCCACCATCTGGGCCGCTACCCGCCGCGACGAGTCCGTGATCGAGATCCGGAAGAACAGCGACCCGATCGAGCGATACCTGAGCGAGGCCGCCTCGATCCTCAAGGCCGAGGAACTGGCCGAGACTGCGCGGTCCCCTTGGTGGCCGGCTGCTGCCGCTCAGCGCTGGAAGCAGCCTGCCACGAGCGCATCCGACGCGAGCGCATCAGTCGCGGGGAACGGCATGGCGGTGTGGAGGAGCTCATCGAGAAGGCGATGACGCTGAACCAGGTCACGGCCCTGGCCCTTCTTCGGCGACATGCACGAGGGCGGCAAGATGCTCAGCCGGCTGAACAAATTCGGCGGATGGGCCGGTGACGTGTTCCAGGCCTGCAAGCAGGGGGCGCACAAGCCCGGGATGTTCGATCTCGAGGTGCTCGTACGGGACACCCGCCGGCTCGCCGAGCAGCTGCGATGACCGAGACCGCGACTCTGTCTCAAAGCTGCCTCGACGCGGCCGACCAGCTGCTGACCAGCGTCGTGCGCGGCACACGTGGCGCATGGCCGGGCTTGCGCCCGGCTGCTCCGGCTGGCATTGGAGGCGGCGATGGACGACTACTGGAGGCGGCTTCATCCCGAAGTCGCTGGCATGCGTGCCCCGTCGCCGCAGTTCCTGATCCTCGACCGCTATGCTGGCCGGCACATCGCCGGCCGGGCCGGTTACGCCTGGTCAGCACTGTCCCGCGCGGGTCACCACCACTGCTACGAGCTCGGCCTCATCGCTGGGGAGCTTCGCCGGCTACGGGAAATCGTGGGCGCAGTAATCAATGACCTCGCTACGCAGACGGAACCGCAACCGAAGGCTGACGCCTGACGTCCGGTAGCAGCATGAACCTCACCGCGTGTCATGTGCAGCGGGCCAAGCGTTCGAGGCCTGAGGTGACAGTGCCGTTCACATCCAGGTTTTCATGACGGCCTGACTCAGCGGCCGGACTTACGAACAGGGGCTGCGCCGTACGTTCCCTGCGGTTGGAGGGATTCGTCCACCGTGTCGATCAACGACCGGACAGCGCCGCTGAAAACTTCGGTCATCAGCTCAGCCAGCTGCTCGTCATCCAGCGCCTCCAAGCTGACAAGCACGCTCATTCGCCGCAGGCGGAGAGCAGCGACCCGTAGCAGACTGGTGCGAGCGACCTCGGGATACCGGTCAGCGAACGCGAGGTGGGCACCTGCGATCGCTCGCGCGGTACGAGGGTTGCTCCCGAGTGATGGCCGCTCGAGCAGTCCGACGGCCTCGTCCTCGAACAGCCTGCCGCCCAGGTCCGCTCCAAGGATGTGAACCCTGTGCCAGAGACGGCGGAACACGTTGCGCGGTTGGCCGAGGATTCGTTCATACCTGGGCCGCCTGTCCGGGTTGGGCCATCGCCAGAAGGCAACGTCAGGCAGCAGGACGAGGCTGAGGAAGGACCACACCTCTTCAGATGCCGCGTCCGCAGGCAGGATCCGCATCTGCCGGTAGAGCTCCCCGGCCAGCTGTCGGTCGAATTGTGTGGCGGCCTGGCGGGACAAGGCTCCGGGCCAGCCGTTGTCCCGCGCGATTCTGCGAACCAGCTGCTGTAGCTCACTGAGCTGTTCTGCCGCGACCCGGTTCGGCGCCGTGGGATACCAGGTTGCCCGGGTGTGTGTGGTCTCTGCCTGCGGCGCGAGCTGCACCGGATCCACCGCGGAGTGGGCGTGCAGGAGCTCTTCGGCGATGCCCGCAGGGAGTCGAGGGTAGGCCCAGAGGACATTCACCTGTTCACCACTCCCAGCGCGGCCTGGATGCGGGCCTCGAACTCGCCTGGATCGCTCTGGCGGTCTCCGCGCAGCTCATTGAGTGTTCGCAACGGAAAGCAGCGACGCAGCAGGTTCGCGAGCAGATCACCGAGCGTGCCTGACTCGTATCCGCCATCGAGGTCCAGCTCCTCATGGCTGAGGGCGTGCAGGACCAGTTGCCGTGCGGCGTCATAGCGAATGACGTCGGCCAGGACCTGTGATCTTTCACTGTCGGGCGAGTTGAGGAGCGAAGCTGTAGCCGGGTGATCGGTGTTGAGGTAGAGCCGGATGCTGCCGGTGTCAGAGGAGTCAAGATCGGTGCCACAGCTGAGGTACCACATGGCCGGTCGCCCGTCGGCAATGCCGGAGTTGGCGAAGCTTGTCTGCACAACTGGGAATCGACTGCCGGATCCCTCCAAGACAGCGATCGTAGTGTCCTGCCAGAGAATGCTGCCCGGGCGGCGGGGGGCGAGACGACCAGCAGCCGGATCGGTCTCGGCAAGGACGATCCGTAGACGGAGGTGGAGCTTTCCACCCAGTTCCTCACCGGGAATGTCGGCCATGGCGAGGTTTTGTCCGTCTTCGATGCCGATGACGGGGCCGGCGCCCCGCGTCCCTGTGCCGGAGGCGTGCCAGGCGATGACGGCGTGCACTCTCGCCCTGCTCGTCAGGGTGCAGTCATCGAGCAGGGCGGCGAGGTCAACAGAAACCGGCCAGTGCACGGTCAGGTTCTTGAAGTAGTCCCACTCCGGGACCACCCCGCCGGCCAGCATGGTCCTGCCGTCCGCCGTAGTGATGGTCACTTCTCCGCCGAGGATGCGATCGGTGGCCGGCAGCAGGAACCCGACGCTGAGCGGGCTGTTGCTCATGCCGCCCCCACTTCCGTTCGTACTGTCACCGTGACAGCGGCATCGTTCGGCTGGGTGACGCGAATACTCCAGGCCGTCGGGGTCGCCGGGGTGACAGTGAGTCGACTACCGGGCTGGAATTCGCCGGTGTCCCTGCTTCGCCATCCGATGACCGTGACCCGGACGCCATCATCCGCCTTCTCGGGCCGGCCGTCCGCCACAGCGATGAGTGGGTCCGCGACGAGGACCACCCCGTCGCCCGCTGACCGCGTGTCGAGGTCGACCGCGAAATCGGCACACGGGACGCCGTTGGGCATCAGGGCGGGCTGCGCCTGCGGGTGGAAGCGGACAGTGACGCTGCCCCGCCTGGGTGCTGGAACCGAACGCCCGCGTTCATCCTGTCCCCGCCCCACGTCAGGTCCCGGTCCGGATCTGCGTTCCTCGGGGGTAGTTCGCGATCCGTTGGGGGACCGATGGTCGGATGCATCGACGGGGGAAACGTCCGCTCTGCCACCGGCACGGGGGGCGGGAATGCGCGGGTCCGTGCCGCCGGGCTGCGTATCGAGCAGGGAACCCAGCAGCGAGGCCAGTCGGGTGATGCCGGGACCGTTTTCCGCGTCGACCATCTCCGCACGATCCGCTCCTCGCCGGTCTTTGAAGATCCGGTCGATGTGGTTCAGAGCCTGACTCACCGGGTTTCTTGCAAATCGCTGGCGCTGCGCCAGACGGGGCTGCCACCGGTCATGAGTTGGCGGCTCGGCGGCCGCGAAGTCGTCGTTCAGCTCTGGATCGGCGATGAAGACACCTGTGATGGCCTGCCCTGACGCGTCCGCCGTGACGTCGCGGTAGTCAACGACCATGCGCGGCCCCCGCATGAGGGCGATCTGGGCATCCGCCCGCTCGTGTGCTCCGGCGGCGCCGGGCAGGTGAGTCCGCCAGGCCAGAACCCCCAACCGTTGCACCGGTCGGGACCCAAGGACCTCCTGCACATTCCAGGGATAAGAGGTGGGCGTTGCAGCAGTTCCCCTCAAGACCGTCTCGCAACGGCGGTACGCCTCGACGAAGTGTTTGAGGCGCTGGTCGGTTGCCGGATCCGGTGCCGGGACTGCTTGACCGTTGCAGGTGACCTCGACCGTCAACCTCGGTCGTCCACCGGTCGGCGCCGTCAGGTGGGGCCATGCGTAGTCAGCGGCCGCCTGACCGAGGGCGTCGATCACCTGCCGCAGGCTGTCGTCCTCGTCGATCCGGGGCGCCAGGATCATGATTGTCGTCCCGGTCGCACCGGCTTGGAGGCGGTTCATACCCAACGCGAGCGCGAGCCGCTCGGCAGGCTCTCCGGTCAGTGGCTCTGCGCCGCTCTCCGGGTCCGGCACGCCCCACCAGTGCCGGCCGGTGAACGTCCTTCCCTCGAAGTCGTACGGCCTGGTCAAGGCCATCGCGATGAGCCGCGACACGGGCCTGTCTTCAACTTGCGTGCGGGTGAAGATGACGACCGTGGCGCAGGAGCTGGCTTCGAAGAGAACGGCCTTGCCGTAGCCGTAGGTCCCGCCGTCGTAGCCTTTGGCCGGGTCGCGTCCGATGTTGCGCACCAGGTCGACAAAATCCCGCCTGCCGCTGCTCACCTGGTCCGCGCGAGTGGGACCGCCGAGGCCCCGGGTGCCCGTGTCAGTGACGGTGAGCACGTCGATCGGTTCGCGGCGGAGGAGAGTCCCGAGCTCAGAGCCCACCGGTCGGTCCCGGAGGAGGTCGCACCGCAAGGAGTCGTACTGGCCGTCGGTCAGGCGCCACGCGTCGACGGCGAATGTCACTCCTTCGCTGGCATCGGCCCGCGCGTCCCAGCTGTTCTGCAGCGTCTCCCGCAGGAAAAGCTGCCAGAAGTCCATGGAAAAGGTGCCAAGCGTGCGGCGAGCGGAGTGCGCATCGATGCCGCCGTAGGGCGGGAACGGCTCCGCGAACATGCCGAGTGAGGTCATCGCTTCCCCAACAGGTCGTCAATCGCCTGGCTGGTGTCGCTCTGCCCGGGCACGGCGGTCAGGTCGAGTGTGTATCTCATCCGCAGTATGTGATCGAGAACTTTTGGATCGGCAAATGATCCGTGGGTGATCCGAGGAAACCCGGGACGGTTGACCAGGTAGATGCGCCGCTGCCGCAGGCCGTAGCGGACGCGTTTGTAAGCGGCGGAATCCGCCGTCCGGTAGCCGAGGGATGCCAGCCTGGTCAGTAGGGCGTGCCGGTCGGCTCCGACGCCGAGCAGGCGGTCGACCGCATCCGGGACACTGTCGCCGTCGCCGTCGCCGCGTTCGAGCTGTTCAATGTAGAGGTACAGATGCGTGCCGGGCCGCTCCTCGAGCTGTCCGACACCGTGAATCTCCACCTGGAGTCGCTCCCGGGCGCTGGTGGACTTGACCTCGACACTCGCGCCGATTCCGGTGAAGTCGGCGCGCGCGGCATCCGGCCCTGTCCAGAGCCGCACCGCGGCATCCGGGTCCCGCTCGGCGACCTGTTCCATCAAATGAAGTTCGGCCAACAGCCCGGCGAGTGCATCCATCCCCAGCAGCGGACTGTCGCTGGGCGAGAGAAGGTCTCGCCACCTGTCCAGTACGGTGAGGCAGACGAAGCCCGGTTGCGTTGGGCTGCCTGCGAGGCGACCGATCATCTCGTCCGTCAGCTCTGCGAAAAGGTCGTGCAGGTGATCCAGTTCGCAGACAACGTCCTGATACCGCGTGGGCATCGCCCCTGGCCCTTCGACAAGCCGCCGTGTGGTGAGGGTGACGCCCCGGCTGCTGGCGTCCTCGACGCCACGCTCGTCTTCACCCAGGGGCACCAAGAGGTGCCATCGGCCCCGGGAATCGATCCCATGGGCGATGGCTCCCGCGGCGACCCGGGTGTCACTGCGGCGTATGCGCAGGTCGGCCGGGAGCCCTGCCCCCTCGAGGAGGCCGAAGATCTCCTCTGCGCGGTCAGCCATCGGCTCGGCCCGCCGCGTTTTCCTCGCCGGCGCGTTCGTCCTCCGCGTCGAGGGCCTCGACGTCGATGACGTCAACCCCTTCCGCTGGCGGTGCGATGCCCGACAGATCCACCGAGACGTAGTCCTGCTCCTCCGGCCCCCATGCTTCAGGGAAGAACAGGCCCACACCGATGATGTGTTGCTCGGCCCGCAGATCGACCCGCGGATATTTTCCCCTTGTGTGAGACTCGTCGACCGAGTCCCGGCTGATCGGGTAGAGACACAACAGGCCGACCGGCCCCAGCTCCCCGTCGCGGAGAACCCGCAACCGATCGTCGGTGGGTTCACCGTCGAGTCGGGCCCGGATTTCTGCGACGGTTCCCGGGAGGTCGGCGACCCGGTCCCACGTCGATACCAGAGACTTGATGTCGGCATAGGTGTCCGGGGTCCTCAGCCGGCTGCGGTTGATGAGATTGACTCTGCAGCCGCCCAGGTCCATGTGTCCGACTCGGTCCCGTTCCTGGCCGACCACGACGACGTTCCAGTTTCGGAGCGCGCCGTGAGCGTTCTGCTTTCGGATGTAGTCCCGCAGAGCCTGAGAGCGCAGGTTGGGGCTCCGCTCGTGGAACTCGTAGTCATTGAGGAACTTCAGCACCAGGTCGGCCGGCACGGAGCGCAGCAGACGGCGGCCGGCCCGTGCGGTGACCTCCGTCACGCCGGGCGTCACCGCAGCACTCCGGAGCAGCCGGTCGGCTGCGGTGATGTTGTGCTTCAGCCAGTTCCCATCACGATGATGAAACTTGATCGTCTGTGCCACCTGGCAGCTGTAGCTGTTCCTGACTGTGATGCCCGCGCGCATCTTCGCCGCAGACGTCACGGCCAGCGAGGGATGCTTGCGTATCTTGACGGCAAGCTGGTGGGGCGTCAGGTGTTCGTCCTCGTAGCGGCGTATCTGCTGGCGAATCTCCGCCTCAACAGTGGCCAGGTCGATGAACCAGGATGCGAGCTCGTTGGTCATCCAGATCCGAGGCAGATCCTGGTAGCCCGGGCGGTACCCGAACCAGCGTCCCATCTGCAGGAGCGTGTCGTAGGCGGATGCGGCCCGGACGAAGTAGCTGCAGACCAGGCCCTCCAGCGTGAGACCGCGCGCGAGGGTGTTGCCGCCGATGGCGACGGCGGTCACCGGGGCATCGCCATAGACCAGCCGATCGCCTGACTGATAGTTGTCGATCACGACGCCGATGTGGTCGAGAACCGGCATGATGTTGCCGGCCACCTCTTCCCACGGAACCGGGGCCAACCCCATGGCCGCAGCCGGTAGCCGCTCGGTCTCGTTCCGCCAGTCCTGCCGAAGCTGGTCCCAGGCCACCCGGTCATCGGCACGCAGGTCCTCGGCCAAGCGCTCCAGATGATCTGCCACCGACACCGCGAGGCGCTGGTGAGCGACGGCCCGCATCGATGTGTGGATGAGCATCGTCGAATCGGTAGGCGTCCCCTCGCGGTGGCGCCGCGCGGCGGTCGCGAGAACGAACCACCGCAGGGCAGCGGCAAGGCTGGACGGCACCCCCGGATGCCAGCTGTCCACCGAGTCCCTGCTCCGTGGCGGCTGAACCTCCGGCACCTCGCCGTCCGGTACCTCCCGGATCACGTCCAAGCCCTGGTCGGGCTTGCCATCCTCATGGGCGAGCAGGTCCCGTCCGAAAATCGTCTCCGCGCCGAAGTAGTCGTCCGGGCACGGGAGATCGACGACGAAATCCCGAGGGTAGAGGTCATCCGGTACCGAGGGGTCGATCAACAGGTTCGCGAAGGGCGTGGCCGTGTATGCCAGGTAGGCGACCTTGGGCTTGTTCAGGATCCTTCGTATGAGCCAGTTGATCCTGGATTGCCGACCGCGGCTTCCGACGTCGATGCTTGCCTGGTCCGCCTCATCGTCGATCAACACGATCGGACAGTCGCGCAGGACACTGCCAGCTGCGTCCAGGAACTCGGCCAGCCGCCGCAGGCGGTACGGATTCTTCTTCACCACCGCCAGCAGCCGGTGCTCCGGGTTGCCGAGCAGGTTTGCTGCGTTCCGGGGATTGGCGTCAAAGTCGGACCAGCTGCCCGTCAACAGGTGCCATCGGCCATGGGCGTCGCCGACGAGCATCTTCTCGAGACGCTGCTGGGTCTGCGAGCGCAGGTTGTCAGTGATCCCCGACAACACGATGACGAGGCGATAGCCGACATCGCACATCTTGGCGACGACGGACATGAAGTTGGTGGTTTTCCCGCTCTGCACGTGACCGAGGACAAGCCCACGTGCGCTGATCTCGACGTCGCCTGGGCGCGGCAGCAATGACACAATCTTGGTGGATGAGGCGTTGATCGAGTCCAAAGGCTCTCCCCGCAGACCCGACTTTGCCAGTCGCTGCTGCAACGCCGGCCAGAAAAGATCTCCCGGCTGAGGGCCGGCATACCATCGGCCTGTCAGCCTTTCGTTGTCGACCAGGGACCGAGGATCCCGTAGCTCGCGGACTCGTCCCGTCTGCGTCTCAAAGGTGAGCACGGCGCGATCCAGGATGTGCGCCGGGACCCACCGGCCGAGCTGGCGACGGACTGCCTGGATTGTTCCGCCTCCGTAGACGTTCCGGGAGATCTGCGCAACGAGGTCGAGCAGCTCGTCCTCGGGCACATCTTCAATCAATTGGAACCCCCAGTTCATCAATGCCGCGGGCGTGGGCAAGCGGCGTCTGGCCGGCTCCTGTCCTTCCTGCTCCAAGCGATCGACGCATTCGAGCGAGCGCTCCGGGACAAAGTACGACCATCGACATCGATGCTCGCCCGCCAGCTCGACTGGGACGTTCCGCAGGAGAGGTCGGCTGCCTCTCTCCGAATACGTAAGTCACGTGGTCGTCGCGGGAGCCAGCTTCAGACAGCAGGCCCCGTACGTCCGCCGGACACAACTGCGGTTCCGGCCCGGGCCGCATCCTCCCACCTCCCCACTGGCGGTTCCCGCACGATACCGCCAACGGTCCCATCTGCGGGACCCCTGAATGATCAACCGTTCAGGCGATTCCTGCTGCCCTCCGAGGGCGGTCCATCCTCAGGTGCTGATCGCCCGGACGCAACGGCACGAAAGGGCAGGCACGGGCTCCCGGCAGTGAGGTTGTCCGGGCGGGGTGATAGGGATGGACTCGGAGGCGGCACTCCTCGGCGGCGAGAGGTGGGACAAATGGGCGGGCGGAGGTTGAGATCGCCTGCCGCTCGCCGTCCTGCCCCTCTGAGCGCGGCTGTCTCGAACCAGATGAAGCGGATGGGGCGCGCATCGACAAAGCCGGAGCTGCTCATCAGGAGGGAGCTTCACCGCCGGGGTCTCCGGTTCAGGATCAACCATCCAGCACTGCCCGGACGCCCCGACATTGTCTTCACCAGAGCCCGTCTGGCCGTCTTCGTCGACGGCTGTTTTTGGCACCGGTGCCCTCAGCACGGCGTGATGCCCAAGAACAACCGCGAGTGGTGGGAGGCGAAGCTGCAGCGCAACGTCGAGCGGGACCGGGAGAAGGACACGGCGCTGTCAGCGCTGGGCTGGCAGGTCCGCCACTTCTGGGAGCACGAGGACCCAGCCGCAGTCGCCAGCGAGATTGATCAGACATGGCGGCAGCTGCTCACCACGCCGAAGCCTGACTCAAGATCAACACAGGATGTGTGACATCCTGGTCCTCTTCCCGACGACTTGACGGAGGTGGGCAGATGCCCGGCAAGGCCTGGTTCGATGTCGCACCGTCGGCTGCCCGCCTGACCAGCTCGCTTCGCGACATCGGTTACGACTTCCCCACCGCTGTGGCGGACATCGTCGACAACAGCGTGGCTGCCGGAGCGACCCGGGTGGAGGTGATGATCGAGTTTGCGGGATCAAGGTCCCGGGTCTACATCGCGGATGACGGCCGCGGCATGTCGCCGGGCGCTTTGCTTGAGGGCCTGCGACTCGGCACACGCCGCACCTACAGGCTGGGCGAGCTGGGCCGCTACGGGTTGGGTCTCAAGACCGCCTCACTGTCGCAGTGCCGATCGGTGGCGGTGGTTTCCCGGAGCAATCCGGAGGTGATTCGGACGTCGGCCCGGGTCCTCGACCTTGACGTAGTGGAGGAATGGGACCAATGGGTCGTGGTGGACCCGGGCAATGATCCGGACGTCGCCAGAGCCAAGCAGTGGCTGGCCGAGGGAACCGGGACGGTTGTCCTCTGGCGTCACCTTGACCGGGTGCTGCCCGAGAAGCAGCCTGAGGGCGGTTGGGCTCGGCGCCGATTCGAGAACCTTGCCGCAAAGACTGCGGAGCACCTCGGAGTCGTGTTCCACCGCTTCCTCGAGGGCGTCGACGGCAAGGCTCCACTGGTCATCACGGTCAATGGTCAGAAGGTCAGGGCCTGGAACCCGTTTGCACCCGAAGAGCCTGGCTTGTCCGAGCTACCGGCGCAGCGCTTCGAGGTCACGGTCGGTGATGTGTCAGGCCACGTGGATCTTCGACGCTTCATCCTCCCTTCGCGCGATCGGTTCTCCACTCATGGCGAGTTCGAGCGGCTCTCCGGTCCGCTCAACTGGAACCGGCAGCAGGGCCTCTACGTCTACCGGGCGAACCGACTGGTGCAGTGGGGCGGCTGGAGCGGTATCCGGGGCATTGACGAGCACACGAAGATGGCGCGTGCCGCTCTTGACTTCAGCACCGACCTCGACTCGGCCTTCAACATCAACGTGGCCAAGATGAGGGTCTCATTACCGGCGCAGCTACGTCAGATGCTCGAAGCGCCGGTCAACGAACTCTGCATCTACGCCAACGACGCCTACCGCCGGAGCGCACGACCCAAGCCGAAGCCGGTCCCCGCTGACCTCAATGCCGCTCCCGACGTCCGTGCCGCCACGCAGGCCGCGACCACCGCCGGGCTGGCGCTCCGAGCCGCAGCGATGCAGGCCGGCGAATGGGACGCGTGGCAGCGGATCGCCTCGTCGCTGCGGAGGGAGGCGCCTGAAATCGCAAAGTCGCTGGGGCTCGACGGCTGAGCCCTCCGCGGCCCGGCTCAGAAGAGCCGCAGCGGGTCGGCGCGGGACTCGACGCAGAGCTTCTGCAGCGGGCAGGCATTGCACTCGGGCTCCACCGGTCGGCACAGGGTGTTCGCCAGCTCAACCAGTCCGAGGTGCGCACGTCGCGCGTCACTGTCCGCGCCGATCATTCGGGCAATCTCGAGCCGCCCGTCGGTTAGCCGGTTCCGGCGGTTCACGGGATCGCCACTGAAGCGCGCCGCTACCCGCAGTACGCCCTTTGTCACCAGGACGGGCTCCTCGGAATCCTCATCTCCATGCGCGGGCACGACCAGGACCGCCAAGTCGGCCACCGCCTCCGTCAGCCCAGCCACCTGGCGCAGATGATCGTCATCATCGAGCAGCTCAGGGTTTTCGGCGAGCCGCCCCGCCAGTTCGAGAATCGTCCCGGCACGCTGCGGCCGCGATGCCCACTTGCTGATCTCGACAAGCTCGCTTTCCGCCAGGACCGTGTCCTGAGGCGCCCGCCAGCGGGCAAGTAGCGGCCAGATGAAACGCACGACCTCGGCCGGAGCCCGGTCCAGCAGCATCTCGGCCTGGATCACCTGCCAGCGCGTCTCAGCCCGCAACCAGGGAAGACCCCGAACGGACGCGCTGTCGAACCATCCGGCGAGCATCGCCGCGATGTCCTGGGTCGTGGCCGCCACCGGACGCGGATTGTCCAGCGATGCCCGCACGGCACCGGCGAGGTGCTCGCCGAGCAGCGGCGGCACGGCATTGCCGATCTGGCGGAACGCCGCCGACGGCGGACCCGCAAAGCGAAACCAGTCCGGGAAGGTCTGCAGGCGGGCCGCTTCGCGGACCGTGATGGTCCGGTTCTGACGAGGATGGATGTACCAGTAACCGTCCTTGGCGATGTGCGCGGTGATCGTCCGGGAGAGGTTGTTCTCGTCGAGCCGCTTGTACTTGTCGTCGAAGATGTCGTCCCGGTACCGCTTCACCTCGTCCGGCAGGTCGCTGTACCGCGTGCTGTGGTCCATGGCCTCGAAGGCACGCGCGTCGTCCTCGCGGACCGGCCTGGTGATGTGGTCGAAGACCTTGTGCTTGTCGCTCGCGGACACCGCCTTGCGCATCCGGCGCTGGAACTCGCTGACCGGGCCCTCGTAATCGCTCCAGCCCTCGGCGCCACCCTCCGGCCGCCATCCCCCCTCGACAGGAGGAAGGTCGCCGATGGCATTCCAGACCGTGACCCGCTCGGGCTGTTCCCGCGGCCAGGTGAACTGGACGCCGTCCCGTAGCGCCACGAGGATGAGTCGCTGACGGAACTGCGGGACCCCGTAACGGAAGGTCTCCACCGACCGCTCCTCGACCGAGTACCCGATCGATTCGAGCTCGTGGACCATCGTGCGAAGGATGAACATCTCCTTGTCGAGCGCCATGTCGGGCACGTTCTCCATGAGCACGGCCTGCGGACGCGCGGTCCGGGCGATCTCCAGGAACGACCGCCAGAGGTCGCGGCGCTCGTCATACGGATCACGGAGACCGTGGCGGACCCGGTGTCGGATCTTCGAGCGCCCCGCCTTTGAGAAGGGTTGACACGGCGGGCCGCCCGCCAGGAGTTCGACTCCGGCGGCCTTCATGAGCTCGCCGACCTGCCGCACCCGGTCCGGGTCACCGAGGTCCCAGTCCACACTGAGTCCCGGGTGATGATGGCGGTGAGTCTCGACTGCCTCCTCATCATGATCGACCGCGAGCACGACCTTGTAGCCGGCGGCGTCGAGCCCGAGGCTCAGTCCACCGGCACCACTGAACAGGTCGGCTGCAAGCCGCCCACCCTCGGCGCGGAGATTCGCCGCGAGGGAGATGAGCTCCTCGGGTCCCGAGCATGCCGCGGGGTGCGGTGCGAGCCGGACGAAAGGACCACGAACCAGCTTGACTCCGTACCCACGGCGTCGGGCAGGGGCGGTGGGCTGGTCTTCACTGGTCACGATCAGGCAGGTTACCGCCACGGCGCCCAAGTCAGCGACCGCCGGTGGCGACACACCGCGACAGATACTGGTACGGATCCCAGGCCACCGTTGATCTGAGGCAACTATTGCCCGTACGGCTCAATGTTGGCAGAACAAAAGGAACAAATTGCTCGGAAGCTATAAGAAACGCTCTTGCGGGGCTGACTGAGAGCAGCGTCACCTACCTATACTCGCGACACCCGCTCCAAGGTTCGAGGTCCGCCGAGATCCGGCTACGCCTGGCTGGATCGGGCAGCAACGAGTGCGACTGTGCGGCACCGACAAGGTTCCTGCACCGACTGGAGCCGACTGCCTTGAGCTATGACATCGCGAACCCCGACCCCGCGGGCACCATCACGTCACTGCGGTCGTTCGGCTACAGCGTCGAGGCCGCTGTGGCGGACCTGGTCGACAACAGCGTCTCTGCCGGCGCCCGTCGCATCGACGTCTACTTCACCTGGTCAGGCCCCGCCTCCTGGGTTGCGGTGGTGGACGACGGCCGGGGCATGACAGCGGAGGAAGTCGTCACCGCGATGACCGTGGCGGCGCGTGGCTCCTACCAGGCTCGCGCCTCTGAGGATCTCGGGCGCTTCGGCATGGGCCTGAAGAGCGCTTCCTTCTCGCAGGCAGCCCGCCTCACTGTGGGCACGAGGACTGAGACCAGCTCTGAAGAGGCAGTGCGGACCTGGGACCTGTCCGTGGTCTCCGAGACGAGCGAGTGGCGGCTGCTGCACGGAACCGACGAGGAGACCGGCACGGTTCTGAAGCAACTCCGGCCCGATGGCCGTGCCGGAACGACCGTCATCTGGCGAGATCTGCACCGGTTCGCCCTGGAAGGCCTCACCAACGAGGACGCGCGGGCGCAGAAACAGTTCTACGCGGAGGCGAGCCGGGTCGAGGAGCACCTGGGCATGGTGTTCGCGCGGTTCCTCGTGGGCAGGAACCGGATCGCGATGACCGTCAACGGCACACCGGTCAAGGCCTGGGATCCCTTCCTGCCCGGTCACCCGTCGGTCCAGCGACTACCGGCAGAGGAGCTGCCTGTCGGCAACCACACGGTCCGCATCGAGCCGTTCATCCTGCCGCACCCCAAGAAGCTCAGTCCCGAGCAGCAGCAACAGGCGGCCGGCCCGGGAGGCTGGCTCGACCAGCAGGGCTTCTACGTGTACCGGCGGGATCGACTGATCCTGGCCGGCGACTGGCTGGGCATCCGCGGCTTCCGACGGGACGAGCGATACAACCTCGCGCGCATCATCGTCGACGTGCCGGCCGAGGCGGACGCCGAATGGGCCATCGACGTCCGAAAGTCAACGGCGGTGCCCCCAGTCGGGGTCCGGCGGCACCTTCAACGGATCGGTACCGCCGCCCGGAGCCGCGCCGCGGAGGTGCTCAGCCACCGGGGACGTATCGCTGCCCGGGAGCATGGCGCGGAGTTCATTTACGCCTGGCGTGTCGACAAACGGGACGGCAGCATCCGCTGCCGCATCAACCGCGATCACCCGCTTGTGCGGGAGGTCCTCCAAGGTGGGCCGGATGCCGCGGTCGACGCCAAGGCGCTGATCAGGCTCCTCGAGGAGACCGTGCCGGTCGCAGCCCTCCGGATCATGCACGACGGCGACGTCACGGACGATCCCGAGCCCTTCTTGGGAGCTGCATCCAAGGAGGTGGGCGATGTGGCGAACCGCATCTACGCGGCCTTCGTCGCGCAGGGCCGCACACCAAGAGAGGCGAAGGAGCGACTGGCGCTCATGCCGCCCTTCGATCAGTTCGACGGGTTCTGGCAGCAACGCTGACGGCCTAGTGCGGGCTAGCGCAGAGCAGATTCAACGGGGAGGGCCCAGTGACCGCGCACACCCAGGACAACGACGACGTAATGGAGCAGGCGATCCGGCTGGTACTCGCCATGCTGCCGCAGGATCGCCAGGCGACCGACAAGGAGGTCGAGGAGAACGTTGACCCTGTCTGGATGATGCAACAATCCCGGGGCCACCTGCTTGACCGGGAACTGCTGCTCAAAGAGGTTCAGTCCCGCGTCGCGGTGTGGCAGGACGACTCCGTCGGCTTGACCGACGATCGGGACCACATCGAGTGGCTGACCGAAGCTCAACTGGAGCGCAGCTGGGACTTCTGGGATCGCTACCGCCGCTACCTGGAGAACGTCCGCCTGATGCCACCGCGGGTCGTGCGGCGGCTCGACCACAGCACGGACCGCATTCTCCGACAGATGGAGGACCCGCAGCGCCCAGGTTCGTGGCGCCGCACCGGTCTCGTGGTCGGCCAAGTCCAGTCGGGCAAGACCGGCAACTACATCGGGCTTGCCTGCAAGGCGGCTGACGCGGGTTACAAGCTCATCGTGATCCTCGCCGGAATTCACAACAGCCTCCGTAGCCAGACCCAGCTCCGCGTGGATGAGGGCCTCCTCGGCTTCGATACTCAATATCAGCAGCGCTACGACGAGAACAACAACACGGCGCGCATTGGCGTCGGCGTGATGCCAGGCGTGAAGCGGCTCAAAATCGCCTCACTGACCAACAGCGCGGAGGGCGGCGACTTCCGGCGCCACGTGGCCAGCAATCTCAACCTGCCGATCGGCAACTACCCGGTGGTCCTAGTCGTCAAGAAGCACCAGAGCATCCTCGAGTACGTCCGAAAGTGGATCGTCGAGGTCGAGGGAGAGCCGACTGTCGCAGGTGGGCCCAAGGTTGTACGGGACGTCCCGCTACTGGTCATCGACGACGAAGCTGACCACGCCTCCATCGACACGACCAAGGACGAGGATGCTGATCCCACCCGCATCAATGCCGCCATCAGGCACCTGCTGAACAGCTTCGACAAGGCCGCGTACGTTGGCTACACCGCCACGCCGTTCGCCAACATCTATATCCGACCGAACGCGGATCACGAGGCCTTCGGGCTCGATCTGTTTCCGGACAGCTTCATCGAGAGCCTGCCCGCACCGTCAAACTATCTGGGACCCGAGCGGGTGTTCGGCCTCCGCTCCGACGACTCGGACGAGGACGACATCAAGGCCCTGCCGATCTTCCGCCCGGTCCACGACCACGAAGCCTGGATGCCGCCTCGGCACAAGAAGGAGTGGCTGCCGCCGGAGCAACTGCCTGCGTCGCTCCGTGAAGCCCTTGACGCCTTTGTACTGACCTGCGCCGCAAGGAGAGCCAGGGGACAGGGCAGGCAGCACAACTCGATGCTGGTGCACGTCACCCGGTACATGAATGTGCAGAACCGGGTCCGTGACCAGATCGAAGAGTACGTCGGGCTCATGAGCGACCGGCTCCGGGACAGCATGGGCGGTGAAGCGGCTGAGGTGCTCGCTGAACTACGTGACGTCTGGAATCGGGATTTCGCCCCGACCAGCGCGATGTTTCCAGCCGAGGATGCGGCGCCGCTCTCGTGGTCCCAGGTTCAGCAGGAGCTGAGGCCTGCGCTCCAGAAGATCGATGTACGAGCGATCAACGGCAGCTCACGGGACGCGCTCGAGTACTACGAGCATCGGAAGACGGGCGTCTCGGTGATCGCGATCGGCGGAGACAAGCTCTCGCGAGGTCTCACCCTCGAAGGCCTGAGCGTCAGCTACTACCTGCGCGCGTCGAAGACCTACGACACCTTGCTGCAGATGGGACGTTGGTTCGGATACCGGCCGGGCTACGAGGACCTCTGCCGCTTGTACACGACGCCTGGCCTCCGAGACGCATACGCGGAGATCACTGCGGCGGACAACGAGCTTCGCCGAGACTTCGAGGAAATGGCGGCTCTCGGTGAGACGCCCAAGCGGTTCGGACTGCGAGTTCGCTCGTCCTCAGCAGGACTCGCAGTCACGGCTGCCAACAAGATGCGCCGCGGTCTCAAGGTCCGACTGAGCTACTCTGGCGAGCTGCCCGAAACCACGATCTTCAGCCTGCGCCCCGAGGTTGTCAGACAGAACTTTGACAACCTTGAACGCTTCGTCACCGCACTCGCGACTCTTTCTGAGCCCGATTCCGACACCAACAGCCTGGTCTGGCGGGACGTGCCACCAGCCGAGATCATCGACGGCTTCCTCGAGGGGTACCTGACGGATCGCGGCTCCTACCGCGTGCGACCTGCCTTCATCGCCGAGTACATCCGCCGGTGCGCCGCGCTCGGTGAGCTGTCCAACTGGACTGTGCGCTTGGTCGGGACACCGAGCGGAAGAGAGAAGAAGATCGGAACTCGCACCATCAGACTGGTCACGCGCCGCCCTCCGAAGGTCGACGGAACCGAGCAAGCAATCGAAGGCGAGCGCTTCGTCATCAAGCGAGTGTTGAATCCTGCTGATGAGAGCCGCGACCTTGCTGAGGACGCGAAGGAGCTGGCTCTGGCAGCCACCAGGGCCGCGCGCCGCGCATGGGCGGAGCGCAAGGGCAGGACGTACACAGAGCCTGAAGTGCCCACGGGTCAGTCTCTGCGCAGGTTTCGACCGGTTCAGCAACCTCTCCTAGTCATCTATCCCATTGAACACCCCAGGCCGAACGTGAAGCAGGAAGTCCTTCCACTTGTCGGCTTCGCCATCAGCTTCCCCTTCTCTGAGCACCCGACCGAAACCGAGTATGTGGTCAACGAGATCTGGCGCCAGCAGGAGATCGACTACTACGACGACGACGAGGACTCGGACGAGTGAGAATTGACGAGGAGGACTGGGAGCCGCTCGAAGCCGAGCACCACCCCTACGGCGTAGTTGCCCGTCGCCTGTACCCGCGTTCGCAGCACGAGATCTTCCTTGCCGTTCAACAGCCGAGCGGGCGGCGGGTGCTGCTCTTCCGGGTACCGGCTGCCGCGGCCGAGGCGGTGGCGGAACGGAACCCGACGGTCGCCAGTACCCAAGGATTGGCGCTTCAGTTCGCGACCGCTCCTGATGGGAGCGCCGAGCTGCGTGTCGTTCTGACCGCTGACGATCGCCGAGAAGTTTTCAACCCGCTGATAGCCGACGTAGCGATGACAGCTCAGGCAACGGACGGGCCGGTAGAGGCCCTCACCGCCGCGATCGAGCGTTTCGAGCACTGGCGCCATCTTCTTCAGTCCCTCCGCGACACCGGCCTCGGTGCAGACGCCCGACGAGGTCTGTTCGGGGAACTCGTGGTGCTCCGTGACCATCTCCTTCCGGTCCTCTCGCCGCAGGACGCGGTGTCGGCTTGGCGAGGGCCCACCGGAGCAAACCAGGACTTTGAGCTACCGAGCTGCGCGATCGAGGTCAAGACGGGAGCAGGCAGGAACCCCGGAAGCATCGTCATCGCCAGCGAGCGTCAGCTCGACGAAACCGGCACGGATCATCTGCTCCTGGCCCACCTGTCCGTGGACGAGCGGCGGAGCGGCTCGGGACAGTCGCTGAATGATGTTGTCGACTCCGTGAAGGAAATGATGGCGACAGCCCCGGCACGAGCTGAGTTCGGTGACCGGCTCGTTCGGGTCGGCTACCTCTCCGAGCATCGACATCTGTACGACGACGCCCGGTACACCGTCCGCCGGACCGATTTCTGGCACGTCAACGGCGACTTCCCACGAATCGTGGAGGCGGACCTGCGGTCGGGTGTCGGGGACTGCCGCTACCGAATAAGCACTGTCGGACTGGATCAGTACGGTGTCTCCGCTGAGCGGGTCGCCTGCATCATCAAGGGGGAGGCATGAGCCAGACTAGCCTGTCGGCCTACGCGCGGGAGCTCGTCGCCGACGTGCTCGCGACAGCCGAGGCGGAGAACGCCACCGCTCCTGACACCTTCACCCGTCGGGTGCTGGACGAACTGGAGCAGGCCGGTGAGGTCGAAAACACCTTCACCGCCTACCACAGGGCCTTGGGGTTGGAGGTCAACGGCTACGGCACGAACGAGTCGCTCGGAACCCTGGATCTGTTCATCACCCAGTTCAGCCTCAAGCCCGAGGAGGAGCGTCTTCCCCGGGCACAGGCCGAGACTCTGTTCAAGCGACTGGCGACCTTCGTCCGCAAGTGCCGTGACGGCTTGGCCCGGGACATCGATGAGTCCTCCGACGTGCACGACATGTGTGCCGCCGTGGAGAAGGCCCTGTCGGAGGCTCCCCGCATCCGTCTCTTCCTTCTCACTGACGTCGTCAGCGCCGTCTCCACGCTGGCGCCAGGCGACCTTGATGGCCTGAAGGTGACCTACGAGGTCTGGGACCTGACCCGGCTTCACCGCCTAGCCTCTTCCGGGACGCTCAGTGAACCCATCGCAGTCGACTTCGATCCGCCGCTGCCCTGCCTGGCCACTCCTGAGACGGACCGCAACTACTCGGTCTTTCTGGCCATCATTCCCGGCCAGGACCTCGCGGACCTCTACGGCCGGCACGGCACACGGTTGCTGGAGCTCAACGTCCGCTCCTTCCTGCAGACCAAGGGCGGAGTCAACCGGGGCATCCGGGAGACCCTGCTGCACAACCCGGACCGCTTCCTCGCCTACAACAACGGGATCACGGCCACGGCGTCCACCGTCGAGTTCACCGAGCTCCCCGGTGGCGGCCAAGCGATCAGTCGGATCCACGATCTCCAGATCGTCAACGGCGGCCAGACGACTGCGTCCATTCACTACGCCCACACCCGGGACAAGGCCGACCTCAGTCGGGTGCATGTCCAGATGAAGCTGACCCGGGTCTCTCCGGACCGGCTGCAGGAGATCGTTCCGGAGATCTCCAAGTACTCGAATACGCAGAACAAGGTCACGGTCGTCGACTTCAGCTCCAACCACCCGCTGCACGTGGGAATCGAACAGGTCACCCGCTCGCTGTGGGCCCCGGCAGCGGACGGGAGCGGGCAGGAGACCCGCTGGTTCTACGAGCGTGCCCGGGGCCAGTACACCGACGCTCTGGCCCGCGAGCGCACGCCGGCGAATCAGCGCAAGTTCAAGAGCCTCCACCCGATAAGCCAGAAGTTCACCAAGTCGGACGCCGCCAAGTTCATCCATGCCTGGGCCGGCCTCCCCTATCTGGTCAGCAGGGGGGCCGAAAAAAACTTCCGCGAGATGATGATGCGGATGGGTGAGAACGTACCGTCCGTGAACGTCAGCTTTTGTCAACGTCTGATCTCGAAAGCAATCCTCTTCAAGGCCACGGACAAGATCGTGGCGTCCCGCGACTTCGGTGGCTACAAGATCAACATCACGTCGTACTCGATCGCTCGTATCGCCGAAGCCACCAACCGGCGTATCGACCTTGACCGCATCTGGCGGGACCAACGCCTCACGCCGGCCCTCACCGCCGCACTGGACGAGCTGTGCGTGCCGGTACGCGAGGTCATCGTCAACCCTCTCCGTGGCGGCACCAACATCGGCGAGTGGGCGAAGCGCCCCGACTGCTGGGAGGCGGTCCTCGCCATTCCGTGGACGGTGCCGGACGACCTCATTGCGGAGCTGGCTGACCAGCCCCTCGAGGACAGCGCTCCGGCCGCGCCGGAGGACAACACCACCGGTGACATCGCCTCGGTGATGGCCATCCCCGCACCCGAGTGGTTTGCCGTGGGGCGTTGGGCGAAGGAGACCCGCAACCTGCAGCCGTGGCAACGCCAGTTGGCCGAGACCGTGGGTCGGTACGTCAACAACAGTTGGACAGTCACCGACAAACAGGCAAGTCAGGCGCTCCGACTCATGGACGAGGCGAAGCGGCTCGGGTTCCACGCCAACTCCTGATCAGCGACTCGACGTCGAGCACCAGCGATGAAAGGACAACTGTGACCAGCACAGCATTCGGGGATCTGCCCCCTGAGGCGTACCATGACGCGCCTTGGACCCGGCTGCTGCCCTGGCTGGCCCCGTACACGCCGGCGACAGCGCACGAACTCACCGATCTGACTCCTTCACCTGACTGGTGGATTACCGAGTCGCCGGCGGTCACGACGATGACGGCCGAGCACGAGACGCTGTGCCGTCACCTCGCCCAGCTGTTCATCCTCCGTCACCCGACCGCCACCTTCGGGCCGAGCTTTCCCACGGTCCCCCGCAGACTCCCCCTGTCCACTCTAGCGACCAGCTCCAGGGTCGGGACGGCATTCCAGCGACTGCAGGTGCAGACGGTCGCCGACCTCGAACCGCTGACAGTCAGGGACCTCTATGACGTGCGCGGGACGGGGCACAACACGGTTGAGGATGCCGTCACGGCTCTCGTCTCGGCAGCGATCGTCCGGTCCGGGGAGCTGGACGAGTGGGAGGACCCGGGAGACGACCAACAGCCGCTGGGCGGGACGCGGCAGGCGAACCTGCCTCCCGCGCAGCTTCAGCTGCTCGAGGACCTCACCCAGCTGGCGGCTTGGCGCCAGATCCGACGCCGCGGAGATGAGCCCCTGCTGAAAGTCGTGATCGAGGACGGCGCGCCTGAGGAGATCCAGGAAACGGCTCTCCGGCTCAACTCACTCACCGCGGCAGACATGGCTTCCGCCAACGGAAGCGTGGACCCGGTCCTCGAGTTCACAGCGTTCCTGTCCGAGCTCGACGAACGACAGGTGCGAATTCTGCGCGATCGATTCCTCGGCAGGCCTCCGAAGAAACTCGCCGAGTTGGCGACCGACTTCGACGTGTCCCGCGAGCGAATCCGGCAGATCGAAACCAAGGTGAAGGATGTGCTGGCCGGAAGGTTCCACTTCGGCACCGCCATCGGTAATCTCCTGGCCAGTCTCCGCACGGAGATCCAACCGATCGCCGCGCTGGACCGGCTGATCACCCTGCACCCCGACCTCGCCCGCGATGTCCCGGTGGTGAACGTCCCCTTCTGGCTCGTGCTGGACCGCTTGGACGACTATTTCGAGGTGACGGACGGGTGGGCGGCCGCTCCCGACGTCGCCGCCGCACGGGAGCAGACCCGGATCCTGCTCGAGGACTTCGCGACCGAACACGGCTTGGTCGACCTGTCCGCGGTCACCGCCGCCACCTCGATGCCGAAGACCGAACTGGTCGCCTGGCTCAGCTGGTGCGGGTACGTGCTTCACAACAACCAGATCCTGACCCGTACCCGCTCCCTCAATGATCACGCGGCGGCTCTTCTGGCTGCGACTGGCGAACCACTCCATATCGACGAGCTGCAGCTGCAGATGGGCCGGGACAACAGCATCCGGAGCCTGTCCAACCAGTTGGGCGACGACGAACGCTTCGTGAGGACCGACCGAGCGACCTGGGGGCTTGCGAGCTGGCAGCTGGAGGAATACACGTCGATCCGACAGCAGATCGGCCTTGAACTCGCCGCCGCAGGGGGCGAAGTTGAGATCGGCCAGTTGATCGAGTCGATCACCAGCCGATTCGACGTGTCTCCAAGCAGCGTGCAGGCCTACGCCGGAAACGGTGACTACGAGATCGTGCAGGGTGTGGTCCGACGTCGAGAGTCCCCAGCAGCGCCCCGAAAGGCGCCGAGCGCCACTCGCCGACTTTTCAAGTACGACGACGGCTGGTGGAAGTTGCGTGTCACCGTCACCCGAGACCATCTCCGCGGCTCTGGTTTCCCGGTGCCATCTGGAGTAGCCAGCCTCGTGGGATGCGCACAAGGCGAGGTGGTGGAGCTGGAGTCGGAGCTCGGCACGCAAACCATCCGATGGACGGGGCTCCAGCCGTCCAGCGGAACGATCAAGAGGTTCCTCGACCGCTTGCAAGCGCAGGAGGGGCAGAATGTCTTCCTCGAGTTCGAGCCGTACGGTCGTTTCAACGTCTCGCTCCAGGATCCGGTCAACCCGGAGGACCACCCCTTGGAGCAGGCTGCGGCGCTTACGGGTTGCGACGAGGGCGTCGGGGACCCGGAAGACGCGCAGATGGCGCTGGCCGTGGCAGTTGATCTTCCGGTCCATGCCAAGCCTCGGCAGATTCTGTCCGCCTACCGGCAGCGGGGCGATGATGACATCGCCGGCCTCCTGGAGCAGGTATGGACCCGTCCCCGCCATCAGTGGGTAGAGCAATCACCAGGTGACGGGTCTGATCCCGAGGACGAGCGGAACGAATACGACGAGGGCGATGCCAACGATGAGATGATCGGCACCGGGTCGGGGGAACAGCACGACCAGGTGTCGTCCGACATCGGCTCAGTGTCAGTGCCCACGGGGTACCGCAGTGTGGGGTGGGTCCGGCCGCACGAGGCGGAGGCCGCTGTGCTGGCATACCAACTGCACTCCGACGTTCCCGTGCACGATGGAGACAAGATCGCGGGTTGGGCCCGTTACGTCGACGACAGCTCCGGTGACGCGTCCAAGTTCCGTGCCAACGTCATGCTGGCCAGAGCCAGGTCGCAGGGCGAGCGCATCGTGTGCTGGATTCGCGAGCACGAGGCGTTCAGCATTGTCCAGGCAGCGGCGGACGAACGGTCGATGTCCATTCTCGGCCCCGACGGCGTCGCCACAGGACTGGTGCAGTACTTCCAGCCAGGCAGCGAGGCCGCCGAACGCTACAGGAGCACCACTCGACTGCTGCGCGGCCACGGACGAGCCGGCTGACACTGAGCGCAAGCTGAAGACGAGGTCGCGCCCTTCCAGTCACCTCGGCAGCCCCTGAGGATGGCCGTCAGCACGCTCTCGCCGTGCTGACGGCCACCTCATTGCAAGCTCAGGAGCTGCGCGACGAGGCCCCCTCGACCCGGCTGCTGGCCACCGTCAGCTCTTCCTCGGTGAAGAGCGACTGGAACTCCGGCTGCAGCGCGAGAGCCTCCACCGTCAGATCCACGCGGCCCCGCTCCCACAGCGCGGTGAAGCCATCCGAAACCACCGGATTGCGGAGAAGCCGTCGAGCCGCAGCGAGTCCCCCCATTTCCGTAATCATCCTGAGCAGGAGAGTCGGGTTGTAGTTGGCCTCATCGCGCGCCCGCACGAGGATGCGGACCATCGCTTGGTGGAATGCTCGCTCCAGCCCCGATTGCTCGCTCCCTCTTGCCGCAGATGGGTCCGGCAGGTGTCGGCGGGCCTGAGGTACCCGTTCCACCTCTTGAGTCGTTGTTCCCCGCGGCGGCTGCTCAGCGTCAACTCCCTCGACTGGCTTCGCGATTTCCCGGGCATCCCCGCCGCCGAGCTCCGTTGCGTCGCGGTCCGCCAAACGCAGCAGACGGGTCACACTCCGGTGCCGGAGGGCGGCGGGGCTGGTGGGAGAGAAGTACTGGACCAGTCCCCCGCGGCTACCCTGGGGGACCTCCCAGCGAATGTCCTGCCTCCAACTGGCTGCTTGGATGACCGCCTTCGCCTCGTTCTGGTGCACCCAGCAAACTTCTTCAGGACCATCGGGACCAGCCCGGTCAATTCTGATATTTGCCCGGTGAGCCCGAGCCTCCGGAGAGGTACCTGGGTGGAACCTGGCCCACCCGAGGACCTTTCCGTCGTGCCGGATGGGAATGTCGCACCGATTCTGGTAGCTGGTGATGGCCGCCCGAGCCTCGTACGGTCGCAGCCACGCGAAGCTGACGTATCCAGCAGGCACCGGAGGGTCCAGTTCCTTGTTGCTGGTCGCGAGGGATGTGGGTGGGAGGGAGGCTTGCCCGGCTGCCGGAGGAGGTGCCGTCGGCTCATCCGGATGTTCGGCATCCGTATCTGTTGCTGTGTTTTGGCGCGATGCCGTGGAGGGCGGCCGTTGCGTGGCCTGATCTCCCGGGTGCGACGGCGCCCCGTTCCGCAACTGATCCAGCGGACGAGCCTCAGCGACCGATCCAGGCTGGTGCGCCGATGGCTCGTCCGGTGCCGCGGATTCACCCTCGCTGCCGGCCTTTTGAAGGGCGGAAGGGTCCTTCCCGGATGTCTGAGCCGGCTCGGCCGACGACCTTCCTACCGTTGCCTCCACGTCTGGCAGGTTGTCCAGCGCTCGAATCTCGGCTATCGACCGCGGTTCCGCTGCGGCAGAGTCGCCAGCAGCGGCCTCTCGGCCAACATGTGTTGGGGCTGAGCCGTCGGCAGCAGCGGAGGCGTTGGCCCCAGCGGTCGCCGACCCGTCAGCTGCAGTCGCATGCGGTTCCCTGGGCAGGGCTTCCTCGTCACGAGCAACGCCATCCACGACTACCGTTGAATTGACGGTGTCGACTGCGGGGAGGCCCGGCGGAGACGAGAGAGCCAGCTTAGCGATGCCCAGCTCGTCGATTCGCTGCCACAGCGGCTCCAGCGCCGCGTCCGGATCCCGGCTGAACACGCTCCCTCGGATCCGTACGAAGACGCAGTTGCCGACCCGCTCCAGCACCGTCTGCCGGCGCATGTCGCTCTCCCACTGGTCCGGCCCGTGGTACGCGTCGCCGTCGCATTCGATGGCGAGCCGCCGCCCGTCCGGCGCGGGCAGGACGAAGTCGATCCGGTATCCGCCGATGCGGAACTGTGGCAACGGCCGGTACCCGTGGCGCAGGATGCGGCGGAGAACCTCGCGTTCGAAGTCGCTGTCGCAGCGCTTCTCCAGGTCGTCGTACGCCTCGTCGACAGCGGTGACGTTCTGGCAGTAGGTGAGCAGCAGCCCGCGGGCGTCGTCCTGGCGCAGGTCGGCCGGCTGCACCGAGTGAAACACCCACATCTGGTCCCTGGCCCGGGAGGCGGCGACATTGACTCGCCGGTGGTGGTCACGTTTGGTGAAGGCGGAGACCGGGCCGTGATGCGGCTCCACGACCATCGACACGAGGACGATGTCCCGCTCGTCGCCCTGGAAGGTGTACGAGTCGCCGACGCGTAGCCGGCGCCGTTCCATCTCCTCCTCGCCGATCTCCTCGCGGAGGCGGGTGAGCAGGTAGAGGGCCTGGCCGCTGGTGCTGAGCAGGCTCACCACGCCGATGCTGCGTCCCTCGTACGCGGGGTCGGCGACGATCGCCGCGACCCGTGCGACGAGGGCTTCGGCCTCGGGGACGTTGACGTCGCCGTAGCCGATGACGCCCTGGCGGATGCCCCCCGGCACATGCACGGCGATGACGGGTTCGCCGATGCCGGCGGGCCGGTCGGTGCGCAGCGGTTCGATTTCCCCGCCGTAGTACGTCTCGCTGGAGAAGCCGATGATCGCCGGCACGGAGCGGAAGTGCTCGGTGAGCAGGATCCGCTCAGGGGAACGTCGGACGGCGTGGTCGTAGAGGCTGCTCTCCGGGTCGAAATGCTCCGCGGAGGGCACGTCGACCAAATGCGAGTTGATCAGGCCGGCGACCGTGCCGACGAACGACAGCTGCGGGCCGATCTGCTGGTCGTCGCCGACGACGACGGCCCGTTCGGCGAGGCTGAGGACGGGCAGGGAGAACATGTCGGCCTGCGACGCCTCGTCGACGATCACAACATCGAAGTGGGCGCCGCCGGCGAACTGCTCGATGGCCCGGTCGACGGACATGACCCAGACCGGCACGGCATCGACGGCTGCGCTCATGGCCCGCTGGGCGTGCGCCTGCCACTGGGCGGCGTTCTTACCCGTACCCTTGCCGATCTTGCGGAGGGCGGTGGTCCAGTCGGCGAGCGCGGCCCGCCGACGGTCGTCGAGCGCCAAGGAGACCTCCAGCCAGGAGGAGGCGACGACGAGTTCCTGGGTGAGCCGTCGAATCCGATCCCGGGTCTGCTCGACCCGCCGGCCGAGCGCGACCGGGTCGACGCTGCCCACGACGGCGTCGAACCAGGTCTGGGCGCGGCGCCACTGCCACCGGTGCAAGCATTCGCCGCCGGTGCCGGCGAGGGCGGACGCCTCGCCAGCGTCGATCTGGGCGGTCCACGCGGGGGCCGCCTGGCGGAGCCGTTCGGCGAGCTCGACGAACCGTTGCGCGTCCGGGCGTAGACCGGCCAGGCGGCGCACCTCGTCCAGGAGGCCGTCCCAGCCTTCGACGTCCGCCCGCTGGCGGCTCTGGTCCAGCAGCCGCCACAGCTCGCTCGCCTCGGCGTTTGACATGCCGTGCTGCAGCAGCGCACCGAGGTTCTGCTCGTCGGTGACCAGCCGGTCGTACTCGAAGACCGCGGTGCACCGAGCGACCGTGTCGGTGAGCGCGGTCAGCCGGCGTACGTCGACCGCCGGCTCGCCCCGGGGCACCAGGCGGCGGATCGTCGCGTGCAGGGTGGGCCAGCGCCGGCGGTCCCAGTCCAGGGCGGTCGCCGCGTCGGTGAGCAGCCGGCCGGCCCAGAGTTCGGGCTCGCCGGTTTCCTGCGGCAGGTTGAGCCGGTTCCCCCACTCGGTCCACCGGGTGGCCACTTCCTGCCGGAGCCGCAGGCGGTTGACGTACGCGAGGACGACATCGACATCCTGGGTTGTACGCAGGATCTCACCGTCGATGCGGCAGTCGGCCGCGAGCTTGGCAAGGGTCCCCTGGAAGAGTTTGCTGACGCCCTTGCCGGCGGCGAAGCGCTGACGCAGTTCGCCGAGCTGCGCCAGCAGCCGACGCGGTTCGGCGAGGTGCGGATCGGGGACGGTCACCCGGTGCCCGGCAACGACCCGGGTCGCCGCAGCGAGCTCGGCAAGCGCGCGCTGACATGCCGCGACGTGGTCCTCCCACATGGCCCGCCAGTTGGGGTCGGCCTGCAGCAGCCTGGCGAGCGTGTCGGTCCAGGCGCCCTCGCGGGCGGTCAGGACGGCGAGCGCCTCGCGCAGGTGTCCGACCAGTTCGTCGAGCGCGGGCCGCCCGAACGCCCGTACCTCCGCGAGCGTCACCCCGTCCGCGATGAGCCGGTCGAGCTCGGCGCGGGTGGCGGCGAGTTCCCGCCGTGCGGCGAGGAGCGCCGAGGCGGTCGGCAGCGCGGCTGCCGTCGGCAGGTGCCGCAGCGACTGCGTGCGGTCCTGGCGGACGGTACGGCGGGCGATGTCGAGCAGGTCGGTGAACTCCTCGACGGTGAGCGGGGCGTCGAGGTGCGGCGGGATCTCGTCGGGGATGTCGCCGTACCGGGCGGAGCGGTCTCGTAGCCAGCTGCCGACGTCGCTCGGCGACAGCCGGATGCCGTCGATCTCGTACTGTGCGGACTCGTTTTCGGCGAGGGTGCGCAGCGCGCCGAGCGCCTGGCCGAGGTCCCGTTCGGCTTCCTCGAGCTGCCGGCGCAGCCGGTCCACCCGCTGCTGCTCGCTGCGCCGATCCAGGGTTGCGCCCCGGTCGGAGAGTTCCCGCGCGGCGAGCTGAAGCTGGACGAGCTGGTCGGTGGAGCGGCCGAGTACGGCCAGGCAGAGCGACTGGATTTCCTGAGGCAGGCCGTCGCGCAGGACGCGCAGGGGGTCCTCCTTCTGGGCGACCACGAGTACCCGCTTACCGTGGGCCATCAGGTGGCAGATCAGGTTGCGAATGGTGTGGGTCTTGCCGGTGCCGGGCGGGCCCTGGACGGCCACGTTGCGGTGTTGGGCGAGGCGGCGGGCGATGGACTCCTGCGCCTCGTTGGTGGGCAGCGGCATGAGCAGCCGCTCGCCCAGCGGCGTCCAGCGGGCCGGCTGGTCGTGCGGCATCTCCAAGCGGCTCGGCTCGTGGGCGAGGATGGCGGCAAGCGCACCGATGCTCGCCGTGTCACCGGTGAGCAGACGAGCACGCAGTTCCTCGAGAAAGCGGCGCAGCATCCGCTGCCGGGGCCGGACGAAGAGCACACCGGTGTCGTGGACGTACGAACCGGTCGGGGCGGGCGCGTTGGCTGCACGGAGGGTCGGATCAAGCCCGAGCCGACGCAGCGCCCGTTCGAGGAACTCCTGGCGGGAGAAGTCGTCCCACACGTCGAGGTCGAGCTGTCCGCCAGAACCGGCCAGCGCGAGCAGCTGGCTGAGGTACCGCTCGTCGAGGCCGGTCATCGGGTCGGTCTGGAGCCGACCGGCGCCCTGCGGCACCACCGTGATCATGGACCGATCGGCGTCGAACTCGATGGCCACCGGCGTCACGACCAGCGGGTACTGGACCCGGTGCGCGGCGATGTCCGTCCGCAGCACACCGTGCCCCCACACCAGCTCGTGGGTGGCGGCGTTCATGTCGGTCCGGTGCTTGAGGTCGAAGAGGCTCCGGTGCAGCCGGCGGACCGCCTCGGTGCGGCCCGCCTGCTCGGCCCAGGGACGCCAGTCACGTTCCCGCCACTGCTCGAACCGGGCACGGAGGCGATCAACGGTTTCCTCGTCCCCCGCCAGCTGCGGCTCGGTCTCGTGCGACACCGGCCCGACGAGATACGGGGTGAACTCGGCGGGCGCTCGCAGCGGCTTCGGCGCAGGTGGTAGACCGACGCGCAGCCAGCTGCTGCCGTCCGGGGAGACGCCCACCTGGCACTCGGGGTGGTCGGGCAGTTCGTGCTGCCAGAACGCGTCGGCCTGCGGCACCGTCCGGGCCGGCTTCTCCATCTGGGCCCGAACGGCCAGCAGGTACTCGACCAGGGACGTGGCGCGGTCGAGGATCAGGGACGGCGATTCCGCCGGGGACGTGGAGCGGCTGAACATGTAGCACCTTCGGATCAGGTCAGCGGGCTGCGCAGCCAGCCCGACGACCGGCGGGTCTCAGGGGAACGTGCGTCGGGCGACTCCGACAGGAACTACGAGGAACGCGCCCGAGCGAGGCTCTCCGGTGTGCAACCGACAGATGCGTCTGCGGTGGGGTGAGCCCTCCGACCTCGCGAGAGAGGCCGCCGTCTCCCGTCTGGCCCAGTCACCAGCCCAGCATGCATTCACCCACCTCCCCATGGCGGTTCTGCCGACCCTACAGCCAGGGTCCTGCCAACGGGACCCCCGACCGGCCACTGGTTCAGTACCAGTGCAGACCGCAGGGACGACTGAATGCTCAATGTTGCGAAGGAAAATGTTGCTGTAGAAAGCTCTGCCATGGGTCGAGCATGGAGCCTCCTCACGATCGACGATGACGACCGCCAGTTCGGGGGCAACTCTGGCTATCGGGACATTCTGGGCAGCCGCTATGCCTGGGACAACACCGTCCCGCACCATGCCTCCGTCCGGCCGGGAGACCTCGCCGTGCTACGTGACCGCAACTTCGTCCTCGGGGTCGGCTGGATCGACGATATTCACACCGAGACACAGACCAAGGTGAGGCGTCGTTGCCCCGAATGCCGGAACACCTCGTTCAAACCGCGTAAGCAGGCAACACCGCGTTACAAATGCTCACCCTGCCAGGCAACCTTCGACCTGCCGGTTGAGGAGAGCATCGACGTTACTGTCTATGTGGGTGACTACACCCGTACCTGGCGGCCAACCAGGGATTTCCGGGTGACTGAGCTGACGCCCGCCTACCTTTCCCGCTCCCAGCAGCACTCAATTCGGGAGCTCGACCCAGACTTGGCCCTGCATCTGTTCTCCGACTCTGTCGACCCGAGCCTGCAGTGGTGGATCGCTTCGACCGACCCGCAGATCCCGGGTGGGCACCGCAACACGCTCGGCCGCTACCGAATCGGGCAGGCGAAGTTCAGGCAGGTGCTCCGCCAACGGTTCGGTGACCGCTGCCTCATCACGGGGCCGCAGCCCGCTGCTGCCATCGAAGCCGCCCATCTTTACCGCTACTGCAACGCCGGCGAGCACGATGTACAGGGCGGCATTCTGCTTCGCCGGGACCTGCATTCGCTCTTCGATCATTTCCTGCTAGCTGTCGACCCGGCCGGCTGGATCGTACGCTTAGCGCCCTCGCTACTGCCTTTTCCGGAGCTTGCGCTTCTCGACGGCAGGGTCCTAGCCATTCCTGCTGACGTCCGCCCCCGTCCGGACTACCTGGAGGCCCACCTGGCCTGGGCGTTGGATCTCTGGTCGTCGAAGGGATCGCAAGTATGAGCTGCCAGCGCATTCCGCCTCGCGTTCCTCCTGCGGCACCATGACGTCTGACCGAGGGCGAGGCCGGTAGCGGCCTCAGCCGTTCACGTACACGAGCACCGCGCAGGCGGGCAGTGCCGAAGCGAACGGTGCCGCACTCCGGTACGCGCAACGTCAGCCACTCCGCACGGGGCCAGCCTTCCACAGGCTGGTGGCCGCCGACCCGTGGGCGGCGGCCACCAGTGTTCAAGCGGTCCACGCGCTATTGGACGGCCACCCTCTGCTTGTTGTAGTTGCTGCCTTCACCGTCCGGCTTGTAGTTGCTCTCTACGTTGCCGGCGACGTCGATCGAGAACCAATTGACGGTGGTGTCGCTGTTCACCGTGATGTTCTGGACCCCCTCCCGCATTCCAGCCAGCGCCAGCTTCGGCGAGTTGTACGTCGGCCGACTGCCGTCGAGCGTGTAGTACACGTTCGCCGGCTCGCTCGTACTGAACGTGAACGCCGTAGCTCCCGCCTCCTGCTTGACCACCTTCAGCGACGTCTTCGGCTGGATCTTGTCCGTCGCGTACGCCCGGGCCACCTCAAGGATGCCGATGTTGCCGTTGGCGAACTCCATCGCTTCCTCGTGCCCCTCGGCAAACGGTGGCTGGAAGCCGACCGCGCTGAACCGCCCGGTCGCAGGATTGTAGATGTCCGCGCCGACCTCGAAGTCCCAACCGATGATGCCCCGGTTGTACCAGTGCTCATCGGCGCTGTTGCCGGCCGCCGAGTACAGCACGTCGGTCACCGGTCCGGTGCGGCCCGGCCAGATCGCCGTGCCCCGGTATTCCTGGACCCGGGAGAGGATGTAGTCGGAGGAGGTCCAGAAGTACGCCTCGGTGCCCTGGTCGACCCGCGGCAGCACCTCCCGCCCCTCGGCCTTGTACGCCCCCGGCGGCCACATGAAGTACCCGCCGTAGGAGTGGGTGTTCATCGAGAGCTTGATGTTCGGGAAGGTGTCGACCAGCCAGACCTCGTTGCGCGCCTCCGGCTCGGACAGCTCGTTCGGCCCGGCGAACGTGTCGCTGACGCAGTTGGTGGCCGATGCGCCGACGTAGCCGTCGAAGACGGAGCCGACCGAGAAGTTCCGGTTGATGTCGACGCCCCAGGCGTTGCGGCGGCCGGGGTCGGCGTTGGACGCCGGGCAGTAGTTGGTCAGGTTCCGCCGCTGCATGTTGAAGTCGTACATGCTGTAGTGCGCGCCGTCGGGGTTGACGACCGGCAGGATGAAGATGTCCAGGTCGTCGACGATCTTGCGGGTGTCCGGGTCCTTGGCGTAGTTGCGCAGCAGCCGCTCGGCGGACTCCACGCAGACCAGCGGGGTCACCCACTCCCGGGCGTGCTCCTGGCAGTAGAGGAAGACGCCGACCTTCGAGCCGTCGCGGTGCTTGCCGATGCGCAGCACCTTCATCTGGAACGGCTCGCGGGACACGCTCGCCGGCGCCTTCAGGTTGTCGGTCAGCTGGGTCACCGGAGCGGCGGCCACCACGCCGGCGCCGGCGTTGCCCCGGTACGTGCTGGCGGTGAGCAGCTTGGCCGCGTCGGCGTTGCTGTTGACCGCGGCGACGACCTGCGCCGCCGTGCTGGTGATCGCGCCGGAGCCGTTGGTGGCCAGGCGCACCGTGACGGCCTTGCCGGACACGCTCACCGTCAGCGGGGCGTTCGCCGCAGCCGGGTCGTCCAGGGCCATGGTGACGTCGTTGCCACCTTCGGAGCCGTACGCGGTCGAGGTGACGTAGAGGGTGCTCGCCGCGGCGGTGCCGAACTGCGCCTGCGCGTTGCGCCGGTAGCCGTTCGTCTTGTACGGCAGGTCGATCAGCTCGGTCAGCTTCGGGAACTCCGCGGCCAGGCCGGTGAACCGCGCGGTGACCTCGGTCGGGTCCATGTAGTGGTCGACGAAGTCCGACACGTACGGGTGCTTGCCGGGGTCCTTGCGCGGGCTGCCCAGCCACTTCGCGACGTCGACGGTGGTCGAGCCGCCCTTGTTGCTGGTGATGGTGGCCCTGGCCGGTGCGGCGGCGACGGGGACCGGGTTGCTGAACCGGTGGTACATGTACTGGCCGGCGTCGGTGAACCGGGACATGGTGGCGGTGCCGCCGGAGCCGATCTCCGTGCCGGGTCCGCTGTCCCAGCTCGCCGTCAGCACGGTCGTCGAGTCGGTGCCGGCGCTCGACTTCACCTCGATGTTGAGGAAGAGCTGGTTGTCGAGGCTGGAGAACCATTCGGCCCGCAGCACGGTCAGGGTGTCGGTGGTGGCGGTCGCCGCCGTTGCGGCTCGGATGGCGGCGGAGCGTTCGGCCATGTTCTGCGCGTAGTCGCTCTGGTCGGAGATGGCGTCCTGGACGTCGAAGCCCTTGTCGCGCAGCGCCTGACTCTCCTCGGGGCTGAGGATGGCGTGCACCTCGATGCCGTTGTCGACGGGCTTGACGTACTCGGCGAGGTCGACGCCGAGTTGGTTGAGGCGGTCGATGCGCGACTTGTCGGCGACGACGATGCGCATCAGGCCGACGCCGTTCTGTTCGCCGGTCGACGAGCGGTCGGGGGCCACGGCGCGGTCCGTGGTCGGGCTGGCGAGGCCGGGTGCGCTGGTGGCGAGCGCCAGTGGTAGGGCGAGTAGGGCGAGGAATCGGCGCGGTCCGTGGGATCTTCCTGTACTCCTCATGAGAGTCCTTCCGGCGAGGCGATCCAGAAGGCCGCGCAGTCGAGGAGTCGGGGTAGGTCACCCCGGCTGCCGCAGCTACACAAAGCGTCGTCGCCGTATCACCATCAGTCAAGATCTATGGCGGCCCGGAACTTCGTCCGCGCGGGAAGCGGTAGCCGCAGACGCCGGCGGCCAGCATGTGGACGAGGTCGCCGGGCGGGACCCGGCGCCGGGCCGGGACAGCGTGACGGTCAGCCAGTGATGGTCAGCTCCACCGGCAGGCCCTGCGTCACCTCCAGGACTGCCCGCTCCCCCAATGGTCGGGACAGCTTGAGGGTGGCGCTGCGCTGCGCTCCGATGGCCAGGCATGCCTCGTCCTTGGCGTGCCGGTACTCGATGACGATCACGACGACTGCCAGGTCCGACTCGGCCGCTTCGGCGCCGTAGTCGGCCCCGCACGGCTTGCTGCGGGGGCCGGGCGTGCCGGTGAAGGTGACGGTCAGTTCGCTGCTCGCGGTCGTGGTGGTCGCTGACTCGATCGCCAGCCCCTCGTGTGGGTGATCGGCGTCCCAGGGCGGCGGGGTCACCCGGACGATGGCCGACGGATCCACGGCGACTCGCGCCAGCCGCACGGTCGTTCCATCGAGGGTGTATTCCCACGCCGGGGCGGTCGCCGGGCCGCGGGTGGTCGGGACCGTCATGGTGGTCAGGCGAGCCCCGGTGAGCTTGAGCGGCGCGCAGCCGGAACAGTCGCCCGTCCCCGAGTCGCGTAGCTGCGTCAACGCCCCGTCCGCCGAGATCAACGGTACGTCCTGTCGGGTGCCGTTGGCCCAGACGATGGTGCCGGCCGGCGTCGGCGCCCCGGGCAGCGTCGAGGCGGCCTCGACGCGGCCGGCCGACAGGGCCTCCTTGTAGACCCCGTTCGCCGGCTCCCAGTCGCCGAGTTGGCGGGTCAGCTCCCCCACCGGAACGAAGCGCGCACCTCCCGCGGCGCGAACCGCCTGGTCGTACCGGGTCAGGGCACCGCCTGCCTGCTGGCGCAGCCCGTCGAGCGGGTCGATGGCCGGGCTGTTCCCGGCGGCCCCACAACCGCCGAGCAGGGCCGCGACCGTGATCCAGGGCAGTACCCGGCGCCGACGCATCCTCGCTGCCTCCATCTCCGTGAGACGCCCGCACGCCGGTCCGGGTTGCACCTCACCGGCGTACGGGCGTCGGCTCGATGGAACCCGAACGGCCGGTCCTGCGCCCGCCGGAGCCGACCGCTACGCGCTCGCCACGCTCGCGGGCTCCGGCGGCGTCTGCGGCCCACTGACCCGCCGCTCGTCCCCGTGCCCCGGCCACCACGCTTTGTGCCCGATCAGCGCCGTCAACGCCGGCACGAAGAACATCGACATGACGAACGCGGACAGCACGATCCCGATCGCCACCGCGAACCCCATCTGCTGCAGGAACGAGATCGGCGCCAGCATCAGCACCCCGAACGTCCCGGCCAGGATGAGCCCGGCCGCGGCAACAGTCGGCCCCGCATGCTCCACGCCGATAGCGGCAGCCTGGTGCGGCTCGTTCCCCTCCCGAGCTTCCTCCCTGAGCCGGGCGATCATCAGGATGTTGTAGTCCGTCCCGATCGCCACCACGAAGAGATACAGGATGATCGGCAACTGGAAGGTCACCCCGGGCTTGTCCTGCAACCCCTGGAACAGGTAGACCGTCGCCCCCAGCGTCGCCGCGAAGTTGAGCAGCACCGCGATCACCAGGTAGATCGGCGCGACGAGGCTGCGCAGCAACAGCGCGAGGATGAGCGCGATCAACCCCGCCGCCACGGGCAGGATCACGGACAGGTCCCGGTTGTTCGCCGAGTTGATGTCCGCGAAGATCGCGGTGGTCCCGCCGACCAGCGCCTTGGTGCCGGGTGGGGCTGCCTCGTGCACGGCGTCGCGCAGGTCGTCCCGGACCAGCGTGATCGCCTCGTTGGAGACAGGGTTCTCGTTCAGCAGCAGGTTGACCCGGGCCACGCTCGGGTCGCTGCTCCGCTCCGGCGGCTGCACCCGGCCCACGCCCGGGGCCTTCGCCGCGGCCGCCGCGAAGTCGGTGATCTGCTGCTCGGTCAGCGGCGTCCCGTTGCCGGTGGTCAGGTAGACCTCGGTGGGGGCGAGGGCGCCGGCGGCGAACCCGCGCTGGAGGTCCTTGGCGGCCTTCGCCGACTCGGTGTCCTGGGGGAAGCCGGCGCTGAAGTCGTAGTCGGCCTTGTAGCCGAGCACGCCCGCGGCGAGCGCGACCAGCAGGGCGCCGGAGGCCGCCGCGACGAGCGCGGGCCGGCGGCCGACGGCGGTGCCGAGGCGCCGCGACAGGGTGGCCTTGGGGGTACGCTGCCACGCCTTCGACGGCCAGAAGACGTAGCGGCCGAGCAGGGAGACGACCGCCGGGATGAGGGTGAGCGAGGTGATCAGCATGACGGCGACGGCGATGGCGAGCGCCGGGCCGAGCGAGCCGAAGAAGCCCAGCGAGGCGAGGAGCAGCACGAGGAACGCGACGATGACCGCTCCCGCGGCCGAGGTGATGACCTCGCCGACGCGCTCGACGGAGACGATCATGGCGGTGCGCTTGTCGTCGCCGGCACGCAGCCGTTCGCGGTAGCGGAAGAGCAGGAACAGGATGTAGTCGGTGCCGATGCCGAACAGCACGATCAGCAGGATCGTCTGCAGGTCCTGGCTGACGTTGAGGTCGAACGCCTTGCCGGCCGCGGCGACGAGCCCGGTCGTGATGGTCATGACGATGCTGACGACCACGACGGGCAGCAGCGCGGCGATGGGGCTGCGGAAGATGATCAGGATCAGTCCGATGATCAGGATGATCGTGGCGACGCCGACCACGGCGAAGGCCTTGTTGAAGGTGTCCTCGTTGTCGACGAAGCTCGCCACGTCGCCGGCCACGCCCGCGGTCAGCCCGCTGCCGGCCAGCTCCGGCCCCATGGCGGACCGCAGATCGCGTACGGAGCTGAGCAGGGCCGGGTCGTCCGGGGTGGTGGCGTCGAGGCCGACGTTGACCACCTGCACCGACTTGTCCGGCGCGACGGCCGGCGGGCCGGTCTGGTAGCCGGACGTGGCCGGGATGTTCCGGGCCTTGAGCGCCTGGGCGAACTGCCCGACCTTCGCCTCGTCTGCCGGCGTGAGCGGCTTCCCGTCCGCGCGCTTGACCACGATGGTGGCCGTGGCGGTGGCCTGCTGCGGGAACGCCTTCATGCCGAGTTCGGTGGCCTGCACCGACTCGTACGAGTGGGGCAGGAAGCTCTCCTGGTCGGCGGAGGTGATGTCGCTCAGCGACGGCGTGGTGAGGATGATGGCGGCGGCCGCGATCACCCAGCCCGCGATCACCCACCACGCCTTGCCGACGACGAATCTGCCCAGCCGCTCGAACATGGTTGCCCCCGTGTGTCCGGCTCTCCTGACGTCCGGGCGGGAACACTGTCGCGCGCCCGCCCGTCACCATGACGGCAGCCCTTCGCTACCCGCGGTGAATCGTACCGCCGGGCGTCCAATCCTTTTCGGACGCCTCGCGGCGTGGGCCCTGTGGACCGACGCCTTACGACGTGGACCGGCGGGCGCGCGCCAGTCGGCGGCCGCCAGCCTCCACGGTGTCGCGCCGCTTGAGCCCGGCCGCGTCGAGTGGCGGCGTGGCCAGCAGGGCGGTGAGCTGGTCCTGCATCCGTTCCAGAGGCCCGTCGGCGCTGTGCAGTCCCTGGTGGAGGTCGCGGAGCACCTCGTCGGATCCGTTGGTGAAGGCCAGTATCTCGGCGAGGGACAGCTGGTGGTTGAAGATCTCCGCCTCGTTCCGCCAGTCGTGCAGCAGGCCGACGAGCGCCTCGTCGCGTCGGGGGGACAGCACGGCCGAGGACAGCGCGGCGTTCACCGCCGACAGGCTCAGGCGGGGGTAGACCTGTCGGCGTGCCGGCTGTGTGGTGCCCGCGGTGAACGGCGGAGAGGACAGGATTCTCCCGTTGTCCCGCAGCTCCTCGCCGATGGCCTGGAGGGCCTCGGCGCGCCGCTCGCGGCCTGCCGCCCACCGTTCGGCGACGATGCCGGTGATGCCGCCGAGCAGGCCCAGGACCTGGACGGTCGGCTCGAAGCTCGACGTGCCGGAGGACCGGGTCCACCAGACGGCACTGACGACGAAGGCCACCGTCAGGCTGCCGGCGGTGACCACCATGATCCAGGTGCGTGGTGCCGTCACCCACGACGGCAGGGCTGCGGGGCGCGGCCGCCCCGGTCCGGTCGTCATTTCCCGGGTCGGCGGAAGACGTCCCGGGCGGCCGTGTCGGGACCGGCGCCGGCGTCGCTGCTGGACAGCAGCATGAGGTCCATGCCGAACCGCCGGACCCGCTCGTACGCCTGGAACTGCGTGAACGCCTCGCTCTCCACGAACAGGCCGGCCTTGGCCAGTGCGGCGGCCAGGGCCTTGAGCTGGTATTTCCGGGTGATGAGGAGGCGGATGGTGTCGCCGCTCGGGAAGTGGACCTCGCTGCGGTTCGGCAGCACGATCTTCAGGTCCTCGGTCGAGCGGTTGCAGTAGATCACCTTGATGACCAGTGACCGGCCCTCCTCGACCACCCCCTCGAAGCGGACGTAGTTCATGTTCACCGAGAGGTCGGTGTTCTGGCGCAGGGCGCTGATGACGAACTCGCGGAACACCCAGCTGGTCTCGTACTCCCGGGCCGCCTGCTGCGCCATCCGCTCGTCGAGGTGGGAGGCGGTGGCGACCTCCACCAGGAGCCGGTCCTGCGGGCGGAGCAGTTGCTTGCTGAGCCGCTCGACCAGGTCGACGTCCTCGTCGAAGTTGGCCATCGTGTTGCCGAGCAGGGAGAACAGCACCGGCTCGTCGCCCATGAGCCGGTCCCGCAGTTCGTTCAGCTCGGCCACGTTCTCTTCGACGGAGAAGTCGAGTTGCACCGGGAGCAGTTGATTCCGGAACTGCCGGAAGAACGGCAGGGACTTTATCGGCCTGAGCCCGAGGCGCAGCATCTCGGCGCTCATGTCCACGGGCACGTAATACATTTCCGGGTTCAACGGGTGAAGGTCGGCCAGCACCACCGCATCCTTCTCCCCGGTTCCCGGGCCGAGGCTGATGTAGTGGTAGGGCCGGCCGTTGTGCCGGGAGTGCAGGTGCCGCCAGCGCCGGCTGAAGGTCTCGATCCCGTCCCTCATGACGGGATAGTTCGGGTCGGTGCAGGCCCGCTGCCAGTTGACCGCCGGCTCGATTCCCCAGTAGGAATAGCCCGAGACGATCCGCTTCTCGTCACCGGTGGACGAGAAGGGCCGCTGCAGCTCGGCGGCCAGCTCGTTGAGCTTTCGGGACTGGTCTTCGCCGACGAGGCACAGCGACCAGGAGAACTCGGTTTCCGAAATGACTTTCTCGAGTCGGCGCAGCAGCTTCAACTGCTCCCTGGCCTGCTGCTCCATGTTGTGCCATCCCCCGCGAGGTCCGACCGTCCCCATGTTTCGCTCAACCCTAATGGGATCGGGGGTGAGGAAGCCATGGTGACAATTGCGGCCCTTCCCGGAGCAGCCGCGTCGCCCAGCCTCGTACCGGTGACACCGACCGGAACCCACGACGGCCCGGCGCGGTGGTCCCTAGCCTGGCGGGAGGCACAGTGGGCCAACTGTCGGGGGGCATCGTGGCGAACGCGGTCTGGGACGCGCTGGATGGCGTACGCGAGGTCGAGATCACCGTGACCGGCCGGAAGACCGGCCGGCAGATCACCCACCCCGTCTGGTTCGTGCTGGACGAGGACAGCGTCTTCCTGGTCCCGGTGACCGGCTCGGACAGCCAGTGGTACAAGAACGTCCGGCAGACCCCGATGATCGAGGTGTCGGCGAACGGCACCGCGTTGAGTTCGAGTGCCACCCCGATCACCGAGGCCGGCCGGGTCAACCACGTGGTGGAGCTGTTCAAGGCCAAGTACGGCGCCGACACGGTGGAGCGCTCCTACCCGAAGCACGACGTGGCGGTCCAGGTCCCGCTCGGGTAGCCGGCCTGGTCGTTATGCGGGCAGAGCCTCCCCGGCGATCCTTCCCGAGGAGGCTCTGACCACTGCTGGCGGACCGGTTCGGCTATCTCACAGGCGCGGGTCCTCCTGGACCTTCAGGGCGTTGAGGATCGGATCGCTCTCGCTCTTTTCGCCGCGAAGCTCGATCTTCAGATCGCCACCGGCATGCTCGACGGTGACCGAGTTCATGTCCGCGGTCAGCGCACCCACCTTCGCCTGGACGTCGTGGTCGTAGAGCACGACCTTGCCGTCGGCCAGAACATCGAAGGCACGCTTGCCGGCCTTGACGTTCTCGATCTCCGCGAAGTCGAGGCCGACCCGGTACGTCCCGGCGGGGGCGTTCTTGAACACGTAGCTGAACGTCTCGCCGGTCCGCTGGGTGCGGAACAGCGCGTCGTCCTCGGTGCCGGCGATGTCGGCTCTGGTGGTACGGGCCTTGCCGCCGACGTAGCCCCACGGCCACGAGCCGAGCTCCTGGTCGGGCGACCAGACGAAGCCGTCGGTGCCGACGTACCCGGATCCGCCCACGTCGACGCCCTGCCAGTAGGCCGAGGTCGCCAGGCGGACCGGCTTGAGCTGGGCCTCGCCCTTGCCGGCGTTCGACGCCACGAGCACGTCCCCGACGAGCACGCCGGGCGCGACGCCGGCGTTGTCGGCCGTCGCCGTGACCGTGGTCGACTCACCGACCGCGAGCTTCACCGTGCCGGTTGCGGCCGCGCCCGTGAGGGTCAGCCATGGAAGGTCGGCGGCCTCGTGCCCACCGTCGCTGGTGCGCTTCTGCTCGCTGAGCCGCACCTCGAGCGGGGCGGAGCCGGTGTTGGTCACGGTCACGTCGGCCGTCGCCTTCTGGCCCTTGTCGAGAAGCCAGTCGAGGTCACCTCCGGTGACGGTGGCGATGCCCGTGGTCAACGCCGTGTCGACCACCTCGGCCTGATCCTTCTTGGCGATGGTCACGGGGTGGCTGGCGGTGACGTAGTTCGGCGACTCGACCTGCACGGTGTTCTCGCCGACCAGCGCCTGGGCCTTCCACCGGCCCTTCGCGTCGGCCGTGATGACCCGCTCACCGTTCGGCCCCTTGAGCGTGACGATCGCGCCCTCGATCGGCTTGCCGTCGTTCTTGTCGGTGACCGTGCCCTCGATCGTGCCCGCGGCCGGGAGGGTGTACTCCAGCCCCAGGCCGGCCTTCAGGATGGGCTGGTTGAAGGAGTACTGGCCCGCAGGGTTGTGCGTCAGGCTCTCCACACCGACCGTCGCCGACGACCCCCGGGTGAGGGGGTTGTCGCCGCCGACGCCGTCGCCGTACCCGATCTGGATGCGGCCGTCGGCGATCAGGGTGACCGAGAAGCTCACGCGAGCCGTCTGGTCGCTGTAGAAGGTGGCGTTGCGCCACTCGATGACCTCAGCGGCCAGGCCGTCCACCTCGGTCCTGCCGAAGTAGATGCCCGCCTCGTCGTCGACGACCAGGTCGTCCCAGAGCGGATAGATCGCGTCGAACGCGTACGGCGACGGCAGCTCCGTATTGCCTCCCACGGCGCTGGCCTGGTCGAAGATCAGCTGGCCGTTCGTCGTCACGCACACGCCGTCCCAGGCCGTGTCGTAGAACGGGAACAGGAAGCTGGAGTCGAACCACAGCACGCCGCAGACGTCATCGCCGTGCCACCCGGACTCCTCCGTGCCCTGGCGGTAGAGCCCGTCGGTCACCTTCATCGAGTACGAGCGACCGGCGGGGGCCACCGGCACGGGGCCCGGCTCCGGCTGCTCGGGCTGGGGCTCCGGCTCCGCCGTGTCTGCCCGCGGGTCGAGCGTCACACGCAGCGCGGCGATGCTCGGGGCCTTCAGGCCCTTCGAGCCCCGCAGCTCCACGGTCAGCGGACCACCCTCGTGCTTCACGACGGCGGTGCGCCAGTCGGCGGCGTTCGGCCCCACGGCCGCGGCCGCGTCGTACGCGTAGTCCGTCAGCGTTCCGTCCACGAGGACGTCGAACACCCGCTTGCCCTTGGCCGCGTTCTCGATCTCGGCGAACCCGAGGTCGATCGCGTAGGTGCCCTTGGGCGCGTCGGGGAAGCGGTAGAACAACTGCTTGTCCGGCGTGGTGCGCTGCGACTGGAACAGGGCGTCGTCCGTCGTACGTTCGATCCCGGACTGGGTGGAGGCGACCTTCGTCTTCCCCTCGTAGCCCCACGCCTCCTTGCCGGCGGCCTGGTCCCCGGACCAGGTGTAGCCGGAGCCGTCGGTGAACTTCGAGCCGCCGGCGTTGACGCCCACCTGGTACTTCGTGGTCGTGAGCGTCACCGGCACGTACGTCTTGGACTGCCGTCCGGAGTCGGACCGCACCACGATGTTCGCGCCGAGGACGCCGGGCTTGGCGTCCTTCGAGGAGATCGAGACCTTGACGGTCGTCGACTGACCCGGGGCGAGGGTGCCGCCGGTCGAGGACAGCGACAGCCACGGCAGGTCGGTGAGCAGGTCGTCCTCGACGTCGACCAGCACGACGTCATCGGCGACCTGGTCCGCCGCCCACAGCGCCCCGGTCGAGTCGGTCTCGAGGCCGCCGCCCTGGGTCGCCTTCTGGCCCGGGAACCACCACGCGTTGACCAGCGAGCAGTCGTCGGGGTCGACCTGCAGCAGCCGGGTGGGCCTGTTGAAGGTGAGGTCGGTGTACCAGATGGTGTCGGACGCCTGGTTGTAGGCCAGGCCCATCACCTCGGGCAGCGGCGGCGCGCAGAACGACAGCAGCGCACCCGCGTTGTCGTGCGACGTCCCGGCGACGGTGCCGATCATGCCGTTCGCCCGGCCGCCGACGTAGAACACGTCCTCCGCCGGGTTGTAGGCGAGGCCGGTCAGCTGCAGCGTGGACCAGTCACCCTTGATCTGCCGGGTCTCCTTCCCGGTCTCCCGGTCGAAGCAGTGGATGTAGCTGGCCGGGCTGTCCTCCATCTGGCACATGTCACCGGTCCTGGTGTCGAGCGCCATGTCGAACGCCCGGTACGCGGGGTTCCACGACGCGTCGAAGACCTTGCCGGTCGGCTTGCCCGACACCGTGTAAGCGGTGTTGGTCCGCGCCATGTAGTCGTGGACCCAGACGTCACCGTCGTACCCGATGCCGGTGGGCTCCTTCTCCGCGATCGTGCCTGGGATGGGGATCCGGGTGATGACATCCCCGCCGGAGGTCGGGCCGACCTTGGCGGCCGCCTGTGCTTCCGCCGTGCTCGCCGTCGCCGCCTTGCCGTCGGCGTTCGACGGCTTCATGCCGCTCGCACCGGCCTTCCAGGCGGTGAGGTCGATCGTGCTGTGCGCACCCGTCCCGGTACGCGTCGTGGCGCCGGCGGCGTCGAGCTCGGGGTGGCGCGCGGCCTCGCCCAGGTCGTACGTGAGCGGGGCGGAACCGGTGTTGGTCAGCGTCAGCGAGCCCACACCGTTCTGGTCGGTGCCCATCACGGCGTCGAGGCCGTCGGCCTTCAGGCCGGCGACGCCCGTGGTGAGGCGCGCGTCGACCGTCGCCTTCGCGTAGAGCTTGTCGAGGGTGAAGTCGTACGACCCCGTCACGTAGTTCGGCGCCTCGACCGTCATCGTGTAGTCGGCGACCGGCAGCTGCCGGTGCACGATGCCCGTCGCGTTGGTCGTGACGCTCTCGACGAGGCCGTCCTTGTCGGTGAACGAGACCTTGGCCCCGGACACCGGCAGCCCGTCGTTCTTGTCGACGACGGTCGCGTCGAGGTAGCCCCAGTCGGGAAGGTCGTAGGTGACGATCTCCCCGTCGTGGAGCACCGGGGCGCTGTCGGAGAACCGGATGCCGTCGACGCCGGCCCAGCCCTGGATGCCGGTGATGGTCTTGGCGCCGCCGGTCACCGGGTCGTCGGTGCCGATGCCGTCGCCGTACCCGAAGATCACCTTGCCCGAGCGGGTGAGCGTGGCCGAGAAGTTGACCGGCTCCGTGTACTCCGACCGGATCGGGTAGGCCCAGATCTTGGCGTTACGGAACTCGACGACGAACGCGTCCTCGCCGTCGACCTTGGTGGCCGCCGTGAAGACACCCCCGCCGGGGGCGAACTCGACGGGGGTCTGGACGTAGAACGGGAAGACGCCCGCACCGCCGCTGCCGGGTCCGGTGCCCTCGTCCGGGGTGATGACGCCGCGCAGGCTGACACCGAGGGTGTCGTGGCTGCCGTTGTAGAGCGCGATCGGGAACGGCAGCTTCACCGTCGCCCACACGCCGCTGGTGAACGCGACCGGCTCGGTGCCGCGCAGGTACTCGCCTTCGGAGACGGCGCAGCTGTAGCCGCCCTCGTCGACGACGTGCCCGACCGGGATCTCCAGCGACGTGTTCTCGGTGCCGACGGTCAGCGGGAGGGACGTCGGCGAGAGGCAGGCGTTGGGCGTGACGGCGAGCCCGTACTGGCCCTCCGGCACACCGGCGATCGTGAACGCGCCGTTGGCGTCCGTACGTACCGGCTTCAGCGGCGTGTCCTTGACGGAGACGTCGGCGTTCGGTACCGGCTGCTTCTTGTCGTCGACGACCCTGCCGCTGATGTCGTGGCGCGCGGCGGCCGTGAGCGGCAGCGTGACGGAGGTGTCCTGGCCGAGGGAGATCGTGACGTTGGCGGTCGCGGTCAGGTAGCCGAAGACCTTGGTGCTGATCTGGTAGTAGCCGACCGGGAGGTTGATCTTGAACCGGCCGTCCTTGTCGGTGCCGATGGACCGGCTGAACGGTCCGCTGATCGTCACGTCGGCGGCGGGTACCGGGGCGCCGTCGGCGGTGACGACACCGGTGAGGGTGCCGCCCTGCCGGGGCGCGAGCTCGAGCAGGCGGACGAGGTCGAGCCGGCCTTCGCCGTACTTGTTGTTGACGTCGGCGGTGCCGCCGCACTCGGTGTCGTCGACGTCGACGGCCGAGTCGGCGAGCAGGCGGCGGGTCTGCTCGACCTGCCCGATGAGGGTCGGGTCGTAGCTCCACAGGTCGGCGACGGCGCCGGCGACGTGGGGAGCCGCCATCGACGTACCGGCCATCTCGACGTAACTGTTGTTCGGGTAGGACGAACGGACGGCGACGCCCGGAGCGGAGATCTCGGGCTTGATCCGGCCACCCTCGCCCTCACCCTTGCGGGAGAACGACGCGAGCGTGCCGTCCGAGTCGTACGCGCCGACGGAGTAGGCGCTCTCGGCGGAGCCGGGCGAGGAGACGGTGTCGCAGGCCGCGTACGGCGTGGTGTTGCCCGATGACCAGACGCTGAAGATGCCCGCGGCGCTCCAGGCCTCGTCGATGGCCTGGAAGAAGTCGTCGAAGTTGTGCTCGACGGTCTGGCCCCACGAGTTGTTGATGACGTGGGGGCGCTTGGACGGGTCAGGGTTGTTCCCGTTGACGTCGGTCGGGGCGAGCAGCCACCAGCCGGACTTGAGCAGCGACTCGACGCCGCTGTTGTCGCAGCAGCCGTTCGTCGCGATCCACTGCGCGTCCGGGGCGACGCCGACGTGGTTGGTGCCGTCGTCGCCGACCATGGTGCCCATGGTGTGCGTGCCGTGTCCGTTGTCGTCGCACGGTGCGCCGGTGCACGTGCCCCGGGTGGCCATCCAGTTGTAGTTGTGGTCGATGGTGCCGTCGGGCTTCGTGCCGCGGTACTGGTGCATCAGGGCGGGGTGGTCGAACTGGACGCCCGAGTCGAGGTTGGACACGGTGATGCCCGCACCGGTGGCGCCCATGGCCCACGCCTCGGGGGCGTGGATGGCGTCCAGACCCCACGTGGTGGTGCCTTCCGCGGCGGCGGCCTTCGGGGCGGCAGGGCGGGCAGCCTGGTCGGCGGGGACCTTCGCATCGACGGGCTCGACCAGCGCGACCTGCGGCGTCGCGTGGATCTCGGCGACCTGCCCGACCGAGGCGACGTCGAGCGCGAGCTTCTGCGTGCCGCCCTTGACGAGCACGGCGTTGACGAGCGGGTAGGACGTGTACTTCACGCCCGCCGCGTCGAGCTCGGCGGCGACGGACGCCGCGGAGCTCTTCGCTGCCGCTTGCAGCGCGTCGTAGACGAACTGACCGCGGGCGGTCCAGTTCGCGATCTTCTTGGCGGGGGCGAGATCGGCCTTGGTGTCGAACGTAATCCAGAAGTCGGAAGCCGGCTGCGTGCGGAAGCGATCCTTCAGGTTCGGCGCGATCTTGTTGGCGGCCGCGCCGGGATCGGGCTCAGCGGCGGACGCCGGTAACGGCTGAATCATGCTCAGGCCGACCGCTGCGGCCAGCGAAGCCGCGAGGGCTTTGAGTCTCATGCAAAGTCCTTCTGCCTACAGGGGTTGGTAGGGGTCGTGGCTCTCGTGGTCGTCGGCACCGTCGGCGTCGTGGGCGTCGGAGGCGTCGCGGGCGCTGACGCGCGGCTCGCGCGACAGCTCGAGAGGTGGCTGGTGCTGGCCGGCGGTGTCGTCACGCGCGACGGGTAGCTCAGGCATGCATTGGCCTACGGCTATGGATCATGCAGTCATGCTCGGCGGACGAGTGACCGCTCGCTATCCAGCGGATACGTCAATTTTCACGACGCGTCGCCGAGGGAGTCCTCTTCTGCGAACACTCCGGCCTCCACCGCCTTGACCGCGAGCGCGGTCCGGGAGCTCACCTTCAGCTTGCGCATCGCCGCACGTAGCTGTTGATCCACCGTGGCCGGCGACTTGGCCAGGACCCGGCTGATCTCCCGGTTCGTCTTGCCGGCGACGACCAGTTGGACCACGTCGAGCTCCCGAGGTGAGAGCTGGTCCCCGTACCCTCGTCGGCCGCCGCGCCACAGTCGCGGGACCTCGGCGCCGTGTTCGCGAAGCCGCTGTGCGACACGGTCCGCATCGCCGCGGGCTCCGAGCCGGAACAGCTGCTCGTACTGTGCGGCCAGCAGCTCTCGACCTTGCTCGATCTGGCCGTGCGCGATGAGCGCCTCGGCTTGACGCTCGCGGGCGAGCATGGCGTCGTAGGGGCGCGGCAACGCGCTCCAGGCGCGCGCCGCCCGCTCGTATGCCGTCGCCGTGCGGGCGTGGTCTCCGGCTGTGGCGAGCAGCAGGGCGCGGCATACGGTGAGCGCGGCGCGAGGCGCAGGCGCCGTCCGGCCGCGCAGTCCTCTGGCGAACTGGTCGCCCAGGCGTGTCGCGGCCTTCAGGTCGCCCGCGGCGAGGTGCGCCTCGATCCGGGCGGGGACGAGGTCCGTCGCCCAGACCCAGATGCCCTTTCTCCGGACGGTGTCCATCGGCTCGTTCGTGACCTGCAGCGCTCGGGCGCTGCTTCCGTCCGTCAACCACAGTCTGGCCAGCGCAGCGGCGGCCTCCATCGTGTCGTCGGCCGCGCCGAGACGGGCGGACTCCTCGAGGACCAGCCGGAACTGCTCCTCCGCGGCGCGCCGCCGTCCTGCTGCGGCTGCCAGCCGGGCCGCGAGGCGAATGCTGCCGAGGTAGTGCGCCGGCCGGTCCCGGTCGGCATCGGCGAGTGCCGCGCTTCGCTCCGCGAGACCCTCCCATCGGCCGGTCAGCCACGCCAGGTTGGCCTCTTCGAGTCGGACGTTGTGCTGCAACCGGGACGCCTGCTCGGCCTCGGCAAGGCGCATGGCCACGGCGAGGTGCTTCTCCGCGTCGGCGTACCGACCCCAGATCAGTGCGCCGGTCCCGACATTCGCGTGGATGCGGGCCACGTCGAGACGCTCCGCCGAGCTCGCGCCGTCGGTGGGCAGGCCGGCGACGACGTCCCAGGCCTCCTCCTCGCCGAGCATGAGCAGCGCCGCGGCTCGGTTGCCGGCCAGGTTCAGCCGCTCCGCGGGGGAATCGAATTCGGCGGCGAGCTCGGCGGCGCGATCCAGCCAACGGCGGTGGGTCGACGCCGGCCATGGCCCCGCATAGGCCCATCCCAGATAGGTCATCGCCCGAGCCGCCTCGACCGGGTCATGGTCGAGGTTGGCCACCGCCTGCTCCAGCTCGCCGAGTGCGGCCTGCGCCTCACCCCCGGTGATCAGCAGCCGACCCAGGGGGTTGCGGATCTCGGCCTGCTGGCGGGCGGACAGATCGGGGGTCTCCAGCACCGAGCGCAAGGTACGGATCACGCGGTGGTAGACCTCATCGACCGGTTCACGCCGGCCCAGTGCGGCTACTCCGGCGATGCGCGCGACTCGTGCCCGGTCCGCCGGCGGCAGCACGGCCCACGACAACAGATCGACCAGCACGTCGACCGCCTTGGTGTGGTCACCCGAGGCCATGGCCAGCTCGGCAACCTGCTCGGCGTACCGCGCCCAGGACCGCGTCTCGCCCGCCTCACGGAAGTGATGGGCAAGGCGTGCCACAGGCGGCGGATGGATGTCCTCCAAGGCACGGCCGGCCAGCAGGTGGAAGTGTCTGCGGTCGGTCAACGGGATCGTTTCGTAGACAGCCGTGGCGGCCAGCACGTGCCGGAATCGCCACCGGCCGCGGTCGTCTCCGTCCAGGACGCCGGCGTCGGCAGCCTCCGCGACAGCGCCTCGACACGCAGTTGGTGACAGACCGGCGGTCATCGCGATCGTGGCCAGCGACGACCGTTCAGCCAACGTGGCCGCGGCACGCAGCACCTGCTGCGCCGTCGGCGACAGACGGCCCACCCGCTCCCGGGTGGAGTCGCGCACCGTTGGCGGCACCTGCAGCTCGCGCAGCTTCAGCCGGACCCACTGCCCGTCGCGAAAGACGAGGTCGGCACGGTCGCACATGAGGCGAACCGACTCCTCCAGCGCCAGCGGAACGCCACCGGTCCGCTCGTGCATGAACGTCGCGAACTCCTGCGACACCGGGTTGCCGTCCAGCATCGAGGACACCAGCGCTGCCGTGTCGTCGGGTCGCATCGGCGCCAGGGCGATCCTCAGCTGGGTCACGCCAGCGGGCAACCGGGACGTCAGCCGCAGCAACAGCGACCCGACGTCCACCTCCTCCGGCCGATAGGAGATCACCAGGCTTGGCCCGTCCGACTGCTGTCGGGAGGTGACGAACAGCAGGAACTCCAAGGTCACCTCGTCGGCCCAGTGAGCGTCCTCGAGCACGAGAACGTCGACACGCAGAGCCCGCAGCAGCTCGTCCAGGGCGCGGAACAGGCGATGCCGTGCCGCCTTCGCATCGTCCAAGGGCGGCAGTGCGGGCGGCAGGTCCGAGGACCATTCAGGGAACAGGGGCCGTAAGGCACCCGCAAGCTCGCTGAGCCGCAATCGCGATACCGGGCGGTCGATCCCACGGAACGCGTCGACGATCGGCCCCAACGTCAGCGACTCGCGAAGCGGTGGGCACACCGAGACCAAAGCGGTGTGCTGGTCCGGCGCGGCCAACCACTCCCGCAGCAGTCGGCTCTTCCCGATCCCCGCCTCGCCCTCCACCAGCACGATCGCCGGTGGCCGGGCCAGGGCGCCCCGAAGCGCCGTCATCTCCCGATCACGACCCACGAAATGCGGCGTGGAAACCGTCGGTGACGTCCGTTCGTCCTCCGGCGAGGGGTCGAGCATGCGTGATGATCTCTCTTTTCGCTGCTCGGGCACAAGTACCATCGCGGCGCGATCCACGTACTGCGGGAAGCGGAGGGCCGGGCTGCCTCGCCCGGCCCTCCCCGACCGAACTCACTCGTTCCGGGCGGTCTCCGGGCCGGTGATCCGGCGCAGCAGCGGCAGCGTCGAGGCGACGATCCCCAGCGACGCCGCCAGCCCGCCGACGGCCATGAGGTAGAACGAGCCGTCCGGCGCCAGCAGCGTGTAGCCCAGTTGCGCCCGCAGGAACAGATGCGCCGCCAGGAAGCCCATCCCGGTCGCCACCGCGGCGACGGCCAGCAGCGGCACCACCGTCTCCAGCGCCACCACCCGCCGCAGCGTTCGGAGCTGCACGCCGCTGAGCCGCAGCATGCTGAACGGCCGCTTCCGGTCGGTCAGCCCGCCGGCCACGCTCACCGCCAGGCTGCACCCGGCGATCGGCAGGCTGGCCAGCATGACCACGTTGGCCAGCTGCTGGAACTGCACCATCAGCCGGGCGGAGTCCGACTCCCACTCGGCGGTGCTGGACGGGAAGCGCACCGCCGGGAACGCGTTGATCAGCATGGTGCGGGCCTGCTCGAACGCGGCGCGGTTGGCGGTGTTGACGACCACCGACCGGATCGGTTGCCGGTCGACCTGCGCCGGGTCCATGTGGGCGTCGGCCCAGACGTAGCGGTCGTTGGTCAGGTCCCACGCGCGCTCGCCGATGAGGTCGTCGGCCACGGTCGCGACCTGCGCGCCGGCGGGGCAGGTGCCGAACTCCGCCAGGCGGTCCAGTTCGGCGCAGGTGATGACGCCCGGCCACCACCATCGATACGCGGGCGACTCTGTCCCGTTCACCTCGAGCGGGGGTGGTGTGTCGACGGGATTGGCGCGGACCAGGGTCACGCTGCGGACCCCCGGGATCGTCGCGAGCCCGGCCGGGATCTGGTCGGCGGTCGGTGCGGGGCCGTCCTCGGCCGGGAACGACGTCGACAGGGAGGTGGCGGCCACCGAGTCGGTGCGCGGCTCGCCCCGGTTCGCGACGTAGGTGGTGATGATGCCGGTGGCGACGCTGGTCACGAAGAGCGCCACGATCAGCCCGCTGACCGCCCGGAATGCCGCCCGGGGATTGTCCGCGAGGCGTCGCCCGGCGATGAGGGTGGCCGGCCGGCTGGCCCGTCCGGCCAGCAGGCGGGCGCCGAGCATGGTCAGCCACGGCCCGGCCAGCAGCAGCCCGGTCAGGATCAGGAGAAACCCCGAGAGGTACGCGGTGAGCTGGCCGTTGGTGGTGGGGGGACGCCGGCCGATGAAGTACGTCAGCTCGACGAGCCCGGCGACCAGCGGGATCAGCCGCCAGGCGCGCGGCGGTTTCGGGGTGACCCGGCGCGCGACGCCCAGCGGGGAGATCTGCACGCGGCGCAGCGCCAGCCAGGAGGCCACGACGGCGCCGAGCGGGATGCCGAGCGCGACCGCCAGGACGTCAACGACGGTCAGCGACAGGTCGGCGGTGAAGAAGCGCTCGCCGGTGAACGGGATCGCGGCGAGCCCCGGGCGGAGCGCGAGGAACAGGCCGAACCCGACGGCCGTGCCCACCGCGGCCGCGAGCACGGATTCGACGGCGGAGATGACGGAGATCTGCCGGGGCGTGGCGCCGATCAGCCGCATGGCGGCGAAGCGCTGCTCCCGGCGGGTCGCGGCCAGCCGGGTGGCGGTGCCGATGAAGATGAGCACCGGGAAGAGCAGCGCGACCGCGACGATGGAGAGCACGAGGGCCATGCCGTCGTGGTTGATGCCGACGTAGCAGCCGCGGGAGCAGACGCTCGGCGAGGTGGTCATGATCTGCGTGGCCTTGCGCGCCCCCAGGTGCTCCAGGTCGCCGGGCGTCCGGCCGATGACGATCAGCAGCGAGTCGGGGGACGGCAGCGCCACCGGTCCGATGGTGCCGACCTGGTGGCCGGGGAACCGGTCGCCGAGTTGCGCGGCTGGGGTGGTGTGCAGCAACTCGCCGAGGGCGGGCGAGACGTAGTACTCGCCGGGTCCGGGCAGACGCGGGATGCCCGGCGGGACGGGCGAGTCCGGGCCGGTCGCCGCGACCTCGACCCGGCCGATCGAGTCGCCGTGGAAGTAGTCCTCCCGGATCAGCCACCACAGCGGGTCGACCGACGGGTCGGCGGCGGCCGGCGCGACGGCGGTGTTCAGCCAGGCGTATCGCTGGTTCTGCGCGTTGACCGCGTTCATGCCGGCGAGCGTGGCGAGCAGCATGCCGACGCCGAGCGCCACGGCGGTGGCGATGACGGCGAGCCGGGTGGCGGCCTCGCGCCCGCCGGCCAGGGACAGCCGGACCGCGAACCGGATCATGAGTGCACCAGCGCGTTCACCTTGCCGTCGCGCACGATGACCTGCCGGTCGGCGTACGCGGCGACCCGGGCCTCGTGGGTGACCAGCACGACGGTGGTGCCCTGCTCGCGGGCCGAGGAGACCAGCAGGTCCATGACCTGCTCGCCGGTCAGCGAATCGAGGGCCCCGGTCGGCTCGTCGGCGAACAGCGCCCCGGGCCGGGCGACCAGGCCGCGGGCCAGCGCGACGCGCTGCGCCTGCCCGCCGGAGAGCTCACCGGACCGGCGCCGCTCCAGCCCGCCCAGGCCGAGCCGCTCGAACCAGGGCCGCGCCTCCTTCAGCGCGGCGGCCCGCTTGAGGCCGCGCAGCAGCAGCGGCAGCGCGACGTTCTCCTCGGCGGTCAGCTCCGGCACGAGCTGCCCGAACTGGAACACGAACCCGAACTCGTCGCGGCGCAGGACGCTGCGCCGGGTCTCGCTGAGGGTGTCGATCCGGCGGCCGTCGTAGTGGATCTCGCCCTTGTCGGGCACCAGGATCCCGGCCAGGCAGTGCAGCAGGGTGGTCTTCCCGGAGCCGCTCGGGCCCATGATGGCGACGATCTCGCCCGGCTCCACCAGGACGCTGGCGCCGCGCAGCGCCGGGGTCTCGCCGAAGGACAGCGAGATGTCGCGCGCCTCGACGGCCTTCACTTCCGCACCGCCTTCGCGAGGGCGTCGAGCCGGGCGGCCGTGGTGTCGATCCAGTGCAGGTCGGCCTCCAGGTGGAACAGGCCGTGGTCGGCGAGCATGGCGTCGACCAGGGTGCCGGAGCGCTTGATGTCGGTGAGTTCCTTCATCCGCACCAGGTGGGCGGCGCGCTGGCGGTCGAGGTAGTCCTCCGCGGGGCGGCCGAGCATCAGCGCCAGCACGACCTTGGTGAACAGGACCGTCTGCAGGTTGGGCTCGGCCGCGACGGGCTCGGTCAGCCACGACTCGACCTCGGTGGCGCCCTGCTCGGTGATGACGTAGCGCTTGCGCTCGGGGCCCTCGCCCGGCTCGACCTCGCCGATCACGATCTTGCCGTCGCGGGCGAGCCGGCTCAGGGTCGAGTAGACCTGGCCGAAGGGCAGCGGCTTTCCCCGGCTGAAGAAGGCGTCGTAGTCGCGCTTGAGGTCGTAGCCGTGGCTGGGCTCCCGTTCGAGCAGGCCAAGGAGGGTCATGGGAACGCTCATGACGCGACTATAACCCGAGGGTATACCTCGCGTATATATCTTCGGCGTATGTCAGCGCGCCTTCGCACTGTCGGCGCCGGTGACGGCGGGCTGCCCGGACGCCGCCGACGGGGTCAGGACGAAGTGGACGGTGTGGCCGGTCCTGGCCCTGCCCAGCCGGTGGGTCAGCGGCACCAGCACCCCGTGCAGCAGCGGATGCTTGCGTACCAGCGCCTGGCTCGCCGCCCGGTACTCCGCCCCGCTCAACCGCCGCGCCACCGCCTCCACCGCCGCCCCGGTCGGCTTACCGAGGGCCGTCGACGGGGCCAGCGTCACGTGCGGGTTGTTGCGGATGCGCCGGGTCTTCCACGCCTTCTCGAAGCTGCGCACGTACGCCCGCTCCCCCGCCACCGCGACGCTCACGGCCGTCGGCACGGGGGTCCCGTCCCGCTTGAACGTCGTCAGCACCACGGTCTTCTGCCGCACCAGCGGCGCCCACCCGGGGGCCGGGGCGGGGTCGACGTACCCGACCACCCAGCCGAGCTGCCGCAGCCGGGCCACCAGCGCGGCGAGGGCCAGGAGGGCCGACAGCCCGACCAGCCAGGTCTGGGCCGCGCTGCCGCCGAGGTCGGCGTCGACCACGTGCGACACGGTGTGCGCCGCCGCGCCGACGACGTAGCCGGCCAGGGCGAGCGCCAGGGCATCGGCCCAGATGAGCGCCAGTAGCAGGGTCGCCCCGATGCCGAGCTGGAACGCCCCGACGTCGTGCACGAAGTGCTCGTGCGGCGGGAAGTCCACCGCCGAGCTGAACGAGTCCGCCCGGGCCAGCGCCCACAGTCCGACGACCACCGAGGCCACGCCGAGCAGTGCGGCCGTCCCACGTACGAGTGCTCTCATGTCGGTGAGACGGCCCGGCGCCCGACGGTGTGACCGCCGGGCGCCGAGAGGTCGCCCTCACGTGACCCAGGGTGGTCAGGGTGCGATCCGGGCCCACACCGTGCCGAGGGACCACCGCATGGTCGACTTGCTGTTGATCTCCATGTCGTTGGTGATCGAGCCGTCGCTGCTGCGGGTGCCGGCGCGGATGTGGACGGTCTGGCCCTGCTGGATCGGGCCGTTGCTGAACAGTCGCGCCGTGAAGGCGCCGCCCTGGGCGAGGAACTCCCGGACGATGACGCCGGTGCGGTCGGTGTTCCACCGGAAGCGTGACATCGAGGCGAACGACGGTGCGGTGACGTTGGGATGCAGGACATGCATCATCAGGAAGTTCTCCTGCGAGGTGGACGAGTCCGAGACGCCGAACTCGTCCACCACGCGCAGCTCGTGCAGAGCGCGGCCACACCGAGCCTCGATGAAGATCTCCACCGCACCCGTTGCCGGTGCCCGGAAGTTGAACCCGATCTGGGTGTCGACGACAGCCCAGCCGTTGTCGAAGTCGTCCGCGTTGTTGTTGTCGAGCGTGAGGTCGTGACCGGTCAGTCCGGTGAACCTGTCGAGGGCGTGCACCCGCCCGACGCGGAAGCCACCGAGGTTGTGCGGATCGAAGCCCTGCTGAAAGCCGGGGTACGGCGGACGGAACGGTGTCCAGGCGTGCGGATCGTCCCGACCCCCGCCCTGATCCGGCGGTGTCGGCGCCTGGACGTCGTGCAGCCACGAGGCGTATCCGCCGGTCGCCTCCGTGCGGGGCAGCAGCTCCTGCACGGCCGCCCTCGTCTCCGCGACGATTCGCCGTAGCTGCGTGCCGTCGACGTCCAGGCTGTCGAAGTACGCCTGGACGTTCGCCTTGCGCTGGGCGTCGAGGGCCTCGTAGTCGGCGTCCAGGCCGACGGGTGGTTGGAGGAGGTCGCGGAATCTCACGCGCTCACCGTGCATTCGCTTCCTCAGCGACAGCCAGTTCTCCTCGCCGAGCAGGTCGCGGATGCGCTGATTGCCACGCTCCACGATGTCCGACAGCCGCACGTCACGAACTTCCGCCGCACTGCGCCGGCGTCGGTCGTAGTCCTCGGCAACCTCCTCCGCCCTGCGACGATCCGCTTCCGGGGTGTCGAGGTCGAAGGGCATGTGGTACTGGCTGGAGTACTGTCCCGCTAGCATGTGCTCCCCCTCGCAAGACCGGGACGAACCGGCATAAATAGGACGATGGGGACGACAGTAGCGGTATGGCCGTCTGCTGACGGACGGAACAACAATTCCCGCCCGGTCTCGGCGGCGGCCGGCACCGGTTCACACCGGCACCGGCCGCCTCTGCTCAGCCCTCGTGCGGGCCCTCACTCACCCGCCGCACGTCGACCTCGACGTCGAGCCCGCTCTCGGTGAAGACGTCGACGAACCGCTTCGCCCACTCGACCGCCTCCTCCTTCGACCGGACCTCGATCAGCCCGAACCCGGCGATCAGCTCCTTGGTCTCGGTGAACGGCCCGTCGGTGACGGTCTTCTTCCCCTTGGTCGCGGTGATCCGCGCCGACTCCTCGCTGCTCTTGCAGAGCCCCTCGGCGGCCAGCAGGATCCCCGCCCTGGAGACCTCCTCCATGTAGGCGCCCATCCGCTTCATGAACTCCGGCGACGGCTCGAAGTTGCCGGGAACGGCCTCGTCGAGCTTGTGCATCAGCATGAATCGCATCTCAGTGCTTCCTCTCGGTGATCGTGTGCAGGGAAACCGCGGTGAGCCAGCCGAAGACCAGGGCCGAGCCGAGCGCCATCCGGACGCTGATGCTGTCCTGGTCGGGCCAGGCCATGACGGCGACCGTCGCCAGCGCGACGAGGATCGACGACAGCGCACCCGCCCGCCCGAAGCGGCGGGCGAAGACCAGGCAGGCGACGGTGAGCGAGCCGAAGGAGAGCATCGCCCCGACCCCGTGGCCGTAGGAGTGCCAGCTCATCGTCTCGGGGTTGCCCTCCGGCGCGCCGGCCGGCCAGCCCATGCTCGGGTCGGCCCGGAGCACCCCGGCGACGATCAGCCCGACGCCGAGCACCGCCACCAGCGCCGGCCCCCATGTCGCGGCCGGTCCGCCGCGCAGCGCCCGCCGGAAGCCGACCGCCCCGGCGAGAGCCAGCAGCCCGGAGACGACGAAGTTGGCGATCTGGATCCAGCCGTGCTCGCCCAGGGCGAGCAGGCTGAGCGGCTGCCGGCTCAGGTCGAAGCCGTCCCGGGTGAACGCCTGGGCGAGGCCCAGCCCGAGGAACAGCGGTCCGGCGGCGGCGCCCGCGGTGAGCAGGGTGGCGGTCGAGACACCCCGTGTGGTCCCGGCCTGGGTGAGCGTCGTACTGGTCATCTCGATCTCCTCGTCATCGGTTCTCGCTGACGCGTCGATCGGGGCGACCCGGATCCGACATGAGTTCTCAAGATTTTTTACGAGCCGCACGCGGCGGCGCGATCGAGCAGCAGGGCGCGCTCGCGGGCGTTGCCGGTGAGCGACGCCGCCCGCTCGAACTCGGCCCGTGCCTCCGCGTGCCGGCCCAGCTTGAAGAGCAGGTCGCCGACCACGCTGGGCAGCAGGTGGTAGCCGGCCAGCGCCGGCTCGGACTCCAGCTCCCGGGCCAGTTCGAGGCCGGCGGCGGGCCCGTCGGCCTGGGCGACGGCGACGGCCCGGTTCAGCTCCACCACGGGCGAGGGAACGAGCCGGGCCAGCTCCGCGTAGAAGCTCGCGATCCGCGCCCAGTCGGTCTCTTCCGGGGTACGCGCCCGCGCGTGGCAGGCCGCGATCTCGGCCTGGAGGGTGTACGGGCCGGGGTGGTCGGTGCGGGCCTTGTCGAGGGCGGCCAGGCCGCGCCGGATGAGCAGCTGGTCCCAGCGGCTGCGGTCCTGGTCGTTGAGGAGGATCGGCGCGCCGTCGGGGCCGGTGCGGGCGCGGGTACGCGACGCCTGGATCTCCAGCAGCGCGGCCAGCCCGTGCACCTCGGGTTCGTCGGGCATGAGCCCCTGGAGCAGCCGGGCCAGACGGAGCGCTTCCTGGCTGAGTGCGGGGCGCATCCAGTCGTCGCCGGCGGTGGCCGAGTAGCCCTCGTTGAAGATGAGGTAGACGACTTCGAGGACCGAGTCGAGGCGTTCGGCGGCCTCGGCCGGGCCGGGCACCTCGAAGGGGATCTTGGCGGTGGCGAGGGTCTGCTTGGCCCGGGTGATCCGCTGGCCGACGGTGGGTTCGGTGGTGAGGAAGGCGCGGGCGATCTCGCCGGTGGTGAGGCCGCCGAGCAGCCGCAGGGTGAGCGCGGCGCGGGCGATCGGCGACAGGATCGGGTGGCAGGCCACGAAGATCAGCCGCAGCAGGTCGTCCTCGATGTGCTCGTCCAGCGCCGCGTCGAGATCGGGGGTGACGTGCTCGTCGAGGTCCCGGCCGAGCTCGGCGAGCGTACGCTGCTGGGTCTGCCTGCGGCGCAGCATGTCGACGGCCCGGCGCTTGCCGACGGTCGTCAGCCACGCCCCCGGGTTGGCCGGCACGCCGTCGCGCGGCCACTGCTCCAGCGCGGCGACCAGCGCGTCCTGGGCCAGCTCCTCGGCCTGGCCGACGTCGCGGACCAGCGCCGCGATGCCGGCGACCACCCGGCCGGCCTCCATCCGCCACACCGCCTCGACGGTGCGCCGCGCGTCGGACTCCCCCATGGGCACATCACAGCAGCCCGGTCCGACGTTCGCCAGCAGACGGGGAAGTGTCGTAGGCGGCTCGTAGCCTGGCGCGGTCATCGACGATCGCTGGAGGCGATGTGCTCGACCACTTCTCCATCATGGTGCGCGACCTGCCGGCCAGCGCCGCCTTCTACGACGCGGTGCTCGCCCCGCTGGGCGGCCGGCGGATCATGGAGCCCGGCCCGATCGGCTACGGCGTCGACAGTCCCGACTTCTGGCTGGTGCCCGCGCCCGCCCAGGCCGGCGGGCCGCTGGAGTCGCACATCGCCTTCATCGCCCCGGACCGGGCGGCCGTGCAGGCGTTCCACGACGCCGCGGTGGCAGCCGGCGCGGAGGTGCTGCACGCGCCGCGGGTGTGGCCGGAATACCACCCGGGCTACTTCGGGGCGTTCGTCCGCGACCCCGACGGCAACAACGTCGAGGCGGTCTGCCACCGGCCGGAGTGAGGCGCCCACGCTTCCCGGCCGGTCTCGGGACCCGGTGCGGCAACACC
>NZ_BMRA01000002.1:744758-782174 GCF_014648395.1 Micromonospora fulviviridis
CGGGCGCCGGCCCGCCGCACTGCCACCGGGTTGCGGTCGTTGAACCGGGCGGGTCCACGAGGGGCCCGACGAGGAGGCGGCAACCGGTGTTCGACGGCTTCGCGGAGCTGGACGTCGTCACGAGCGACACGACGATCCATGGGCGGCGGGGTGGCCACGGGCCGCCGGTCCTGCTGCTGCACGGCATGCCCGAGACGCACCTCATGTGGCACCGGGTCGCGCCCCGGCTCGCGGAACGGTTCACCGTGGTCGCCACGGACCTGCGGGGGTTCGGTGACAGCGGTGCACCGCCCAGCGCGCCGGACCACGCGCCGTACAGCATGCGGCGGGTGGCCGCCGAGCAGGTGGAGGTCATGCGGCTGCTGGGCTACGACCGGTTCGCGGTCGTGGGGCACGATCGCGGTGGGCGGTGCGCGTACCGGATGGCGTTGGACCATCCCGACGCGGTGAGCCGCCTCGCGGTGCTCGACATCGTGCCCACCGGCGACGCGTTCGACCGCGCCGACATGGCCTTCAGCCTCGGGTTCTGGCTCTGGTCGTTCCTCGCCGCGCCCGAGCCGGTGCCGGAGCGGCTGGTCGCGCAGGCGCCGGAGGTCATCGTCGACCACATGCTGGACGACCTGTCTGAGGTGCCGGACGCCTTTCCCGCGGCCGTGCGGGCGGAGTACGTGGCGAAGCTCGGCAGGCCGGAGGCCATCCACGCGATCTGCGAGCAGTACCGGGCGGCGGCGACCCTGGACTACGAGCACGACCGGGCCGACCGGGGCCGGCGGCGGATCGGCTGTCCCGTGCTGGCGCTGTGGGGGCACGCCGGTCCGGTGGCGACCTGGTACCGGCCGCTCGAGGTGTGGCGGGCCTGGGCGGACCAGGTCGAGGGCGGGCCGGTCGCGGCCGGGCACTTCCTGCCCGAGGAGGCGCCCGAGGAGACGCTGCGGCACCTGCTGGCGTTCCTCGCCTGACCGCCGGACGGGGCACGATGGACACGTGGACATCGAGCCGGTCGACTGCGCGCCCGTCCGGACTTTCCCGCGCGCGTGGCTGCGGCAACGCTGGCAGGACCTCACCTTCCTGCACTGGGCGGTCGAGCCGGAGGTGGTCGCGCCGCTGCTGCCCGCCGGCACCCGCCCCGACACCCTCGACGGGCTCAGCTACGTCGGGCTGATCGGCTTCCGGATGGTCGGGCTGGGCCTCGGACGGGGACCGGGGGTGCCGTACTTCGGCACGTTCTGGGAGACCAACGTCCGGCTCTACTCGGTCGACGGCACCGGGCGGCGGGCCGTGGTGTTCCGCTCGCTGGACGCCTCCCGGCTGGTGCCGGTGCTGGTCGCGCAGCTGAGCCTGCGGCTGCCGTACAAGTGGTCGGCCATGCGGCTGGACCGGGACGGTGACCGTCTCACCTACCGCTGCCGGCGGCGCTGGCCCGGCCCGGCCCGGGCGTCGAGCCGGATGGCCGTCCGGGTCGGTGCGCCGATCGCCGACCCGACCCCGCTGGAGCACTTCCTCACCGCCCGCTGGGGCCTGCACACCCGGGCATACGGGCGCACCCTGCACCTGCCGAACTGGCATCCGCGGTGGCCGTTGCACCGGGCCGAACTGCTGCACCTCGACGACGACCTGGTCACCGCCGCCGGTCTGCCGCCGCCGGCCGGGCCGCCGGTGAGCGTGCTCCACTCCCCCGGCATTCCGGTCGTGTTCGGCGCGCCGGCGCCCGTGCGCTGAGCGTCAGCGCAGCGGATCGTGGGTACCGCGCGGCACGTCCGGCCGGCAGCGGCGGACCCGGTCGGCGGCCAGCCGCCCGCCCACCGCGAGGCCGTACCGCTCCACCGCCGCCAGCCCGTACGCGCTGCACGTGGGCGTGTAGCGGCACTGGGCGGGCCAGCGGTGCGACAGCCAGCGGCGGTAGCCGACGATGGCGGCACGGCCGGCGCGGTCCATGGCGGGCCCGCGCACCACGCCGGCGGCCACCGAGCCGAGGGTCAGCAGCAGGGAGAAGAGGCCGAGGTCGCAGCAGCCCGGGCCGTCACAGTCGGGGAGATCGCAGTTGCACCAGTCCCGGTCCTTCTTCTTGTGGCGCCGCTTCCGCATGATCACCACGCCATGATGCGACACCCGCGCCAGCAACCTGGGCCAGCGCCAGCACGCTCAGACCGAACATCAGGACACCCAGGGGGAGGTGGACCGACGGGACGTGCGCGATGCCCAGCACGACCTGGACCGAGGCGAGCACGAGGAACCCGGACGCGTGCCAGACCGGCGTCAGCGAGCCGCCGCCCGGCTTCCACGCCAGCACCGCCGCGAGCACGTACAGCATCGACGCCCCGTACATCACACGGGCTCCGATACTGTGCAGCGTCTCTCCGTAGGACGAGGTCAGCAGCAGTCCGGCGGAGACCGCCTGAACGAAGATGGTCAGGGTCTGCAGGGCGATCGCGATCTGCAGGAACGAGGGGCTGCGTGGTGCCTTTGCCGTCACCTGAGTGGCCGTGGCCATGTCATTCCCCTTTTCCGCCCTCGGGCAGCAGGTCGATAAGGTCTCACCAGCCCGACGACGCGGGTGTGCGAAAGGTAAGGCGAGGGGGCGGCCGGAAGCGTGGGGACTGTCGCCACCAGCGGGGATGAGATCGTCGGCGAGCGACGCCAGCTGATCAATGTCGCCTACCGGATGCTCGGTTCGGTGTCCGAGGCCGAGGACGCCGTCCAGGATGCCTACGCACGCTGGTACGGGCTGCCGCGAAGCCGGCAGGAGGAGATCCTGTCCCCGGGCGCCTGGCTGACGACGGTGACCAGCCGCATCTGCCTGGACCGGCTCGGCTCGGCGCGGGCCCGCCGTGAACGCTATGTCGGCGCGTGGCTGCCCGAGCCGCTGCCCGACCGCGCCGAGTGGGGTCATGCGGGTGGCGTCGACCCCACCGGCCGCGCGGACCCCGCCGACCAGATCGTCCTGGACGAGTCGGTGTCCATGGCCTTCCTCGTCGTCTTGGAGTCGATGACGCCCGCCGAGCGGGTGGCGTTCGTCCTGCACGACGTCTTCCGGTACGCGTTCGCCGAGATCGCCGACGTTCTCGGGCGGACCCCTGCGGCCTGCAAGCAGCTGGCGGCCTCCGCCCGGCGGCGGGTGACCGTCGCGAGCGCTCCCGTGCCGGCGTCCGGGCAGGCCGACGTGGTGAGGCAGGTCAAGGAGGCATGGGAGACCAGGGACATCGCGGCCCTCGTCGGTCTCCTCAACCCGTCTGCCGTGATGACCGCCGACGGCGGCGGCATGGTCGGCACCGTCCTGCGCCCGGTCGAGGGCGGCGCGCGCATCGCCCAGTACATGGTCGCCATCGCCGACTGGGCTCCGGGGCTCGAGATCCTGGAGCGGTCGGTCAACGGTGTGCCGGGCCTGGTGGCCCAGCGTGCCGGCGTCGTCGTGACCGTGGCGTCGTTCGACATCGTCGACGGGCGCGTCACCCGGATCTGGGCGGTCCGCAACCCGGAGAAGCTACGGCCGTGGGTGCGGGAGGGCTGACCAGCCCTCGCTCCGCAACCGATCGGATCGGGTTCGGTGGGGTCGGGTGGGACGGATCCTGGATGCCTAGCGTCGAGGGCGTCAAGGGAAGGAGCACCGGGTGCTGGAGCGACTCAACCAGGCCATGGACCACCTCGAACGCCACCTCGACCAACCGCTCGACGTGGCCGGGTTGGCCCGGATCGCCTGCACGTCGGAGCACCACTTCCGGCGGCTCTTCTCGGCCCTGGCCGGGATGCCGCTGTCGGAGTACGTGCGCCGGCGGCGGCTCACCGTGGCCGGCGCCGAGGTGCTGGCGGGCGAGGCGTCGCTGCTCGACGTGGCGGTCCGCTGGGGGTACGGCTCGAACGAGGCGTTCGCCCGGGCGTTCCGCGCGGTGCACGGGGTCGGCCCGGCCGAGGCGCGGCGCACCGGGGCGGTGCTGCGGTCGCAGCCCCGGATGTCCTTCCGGCTCGTCGTCGAAGGGAGCACCAGCATGGACTACCGGATCGTGACCAAGGACGCCTTCCAGCTCGCCGGGTTGAAGGCCCGGGTGCCGCTCGTCCACGAGGGGATGAACCCGCACATCGTGGCGTTCATCAAGGGCCTCGACCCGGAGACGGTACGCCGGATCGAGGCGCTCTCCGACCAGGAGCCGCGCGGCATCGTCAACGTCAGCGACGACCTGGCCGGCTCCCGGGCCGAGGGCACCGAGCTGGACTACTGGCACGGGGTGGTGACCGGCGCGGACGTGCCGGAGGACCTGGACCGCCTGCCGGTGGCGGCCGGCTCCTGGGCGGTGTTCACCGTCTCGGGCGAGTTCCCGCAGGCGGTGCAGTACCTGTGGCGGGACGTGTTCACCCAGTGGTTCCCGTCCAACCCCTACGAGAGCCGCCCGGGGCCGGAGATCTCGAAGGTGCGGGTGTCGGCCGACGGGAAGACCGCCGAGGCCGAGCTGTGGATCCCGGTGCGTCAGGCCGCGGCGGCGGCCCGTTCCAGGCAGGCCGGCACGTCGAGCACGTGATAGGCGTGCTCGCTCGGCTCGATGCCGGCGAGGAACATCGCGTACACGGCGGCCATCCGCAGGTGGGCGACGGGGCCGAGCAGCTTCACGGCGCGCTCCGGGTCGCTGCCCGGCACGTCGGCCCGCCAGCGGGCGGCCCACGCGTCGAGCAGCCGGCCGGCCACGGGCGGGTCGAGGGTCTCGGTGAGGCGCAGGATGTCGAAGGCGGGGTGGCCGACGAAGGCGTCGCCCCAGTCGATGACCACCCCGCGGGTGCCGTCGCCGCGCACGTTGCCCGGGTGCAGGTCGCCGTGCACGAGGGTGTCGGGCAGGCCGCAGTCGCGGACCTGGTCGATCCGGTCGTCGAGGCCGGCGAGCAGGTCGGCGGCCGCGGCCGGGTCGTGCGGGGCCAGCCGGTCGCGGATCCAGCCGGCCAGCGCCGGCCCGCGCAGATCGGGTACGCCGGCCGCGACCAGCCCGGCCGTGTCGCCGGCGGCGCGGAGCTGGACGGCGTGGTGCTCGGCGGCGACGGCGGCCCGCTCCGCCTCGTCGGCGCCGTAGCGGTCCTCACCGGGCACGTGGTCGAGCAGGAGCCGGCCGGTGTCGTCGGCGGCGAGCAGGGTGGGGGCGGTCGTGGGCGCGGCGGCGCCGAGCCAGCGCAGCACGGCGGCCTCGTGCCGAAAGAACGGGGGCACCTGCTTGAGCCAGGCGCTGCCGGCCGGGCCGTCGAGCCGCCAGATCGCCGACAGGTTCCAGGTGCGGTGCTGCGCCACGGCGGTGACCGGCCGGCCGAGGCGGCGCAGCTCACCGGTGGCCCAGTCGACGCTGCGGGCCGGGCCGCCGGGCTCGGCGTACGGGGCGCGCAGCGGGTGGGGCGTCAGGTCGACCGGCGCGGGGGTCAGGGGTACGGCGGGTGGGTCGGTGACCTCACCGAGGTAGGTGACGTGGCCGCCGGGCGGCTCGGGGCGGTCGCCGGCGAGCAGTCGCAGCACGGCGACGTCAACGCCGTACCGGCGGCGGGCCTCGTCGACGATGGCGCCGACCTGCTGCCACCACGGCTCGGGCACGTCGTACGGGGGCAGGGCGCCGAGCGGCCGGCCGGCGGCGTCGACCAGGACGAGAGTCACCGTGCGAGACACGCCGAGACCGTAGCGTCACTTCCGCCTGACAGCGAGCGGTTATCGACCGGTCCGCCTCGCGCCGGTCAGGCGTGTCAGGCGCCGGTCGCGACCTGACAAGGACTGACCGGGTCTGACAGACCCTGACAGCGCAACCCCGACGTGGCGGGATGCCCGTACGGCTGGGGTGTCCGTCCCCGAGCCGGATCGGGGGTCGGCGGTCCGGGGCGGGTACGGGTTGCACCCGGATGCCTTCGGCACGCCCGGCGGCGAGGCTGAGGCCATGACACTCACCGATAAGCCGACGCGCACGTCATACCCGTGGTTGCGGCCGACCGCCCTGGCCGCCGCACTGCTGCTGCTCGGCTACGGCCTCCTACGCACTGTCGACCGCCTGGACGGGCACAGCGACAAGGGCGCATGGGCGTGGAACACCGGGCACACCCTGTTCCTGGTCGGCATTCTCGCGTTCGGGGCGGTGATCGTGGGGCTGCCCGGCCTGCTGCGTACCGTCTCGCCCCGGCTGCGGGCGGTGGACGACGTGGCCGCGGTCGCCGGTCTGGTCGGCGCGGCCGCGTTCATCTGGGTGATCCTCGGCGACCTGTTCCCGCGGTTCGCCGAGGCGGTGCCGCCGCCGGACGTGGTGCTGCTGGGCGGGCCGATGCTGTTCGAGCTGGGCCTGCTGGTGCTGCTGGTCCGGGCCGTCGTGCTGCGGCTGCTGCCGGTGTGGGGGCCGGTGCTGGTGCTGGCCGGGTTCGTCGCGATCGCCGTCGACCTGGACCTGCTGCCGGTCGGCGCAGCCCTGGTCTTCGGTGGACTGTTCCCGCTGCGGCGGACTGCGATCGGCGGTGCGGGCGGACCCGGTCAGGCGGCGTAGACCGGGCGTCTGGTGCCGCCGTGTTCGGCGCACCCCCCACCCTTCATGCCGGTCCTGCTGGTCAGCCCGTCCTCGCACTGGACCAGGTATCCGTTGCCGCTCCAGAGGTTGTCGACGCAGGCGAAGTAGTCGCACACGTCCGAGGCGGGGGCGTACACGTAGGAGCCGCCGCAGTAGTTGTAGCCGTACGGGTTGGCCGGCGCCCCGCAGCGGTCTGCCGGGGTGGGGCTCGGCGAGGTCGGCGCGGAACTGCCGGTCGCACTCGGCGACGACGGGTGGTCCGGTGGCCCGCCGGTGGCGGGGGTGGTCGTCGCGGGGGTGGTCGTCGCGGAGGTGGGCGCGGCGGTGCGGGGTGCCGCGCCCGGCGGCGGGTCGGAGGTGGTGCCGGTGGCGGGGGGAGTGGTGGGGCTGGCCGGTGCGCCGAGACCGGGGGACCCGGACGGCACGCCCGGGCCGGTGGGCTCCACCCCGGTAGCGCCGTCCACCTCCATCCCGATCACGGGCCGGTCCGGGAGGGACCCGTGGACGACGCTGGCGACCGCGGCGATGGCCAGTGCCACCGCGACGGCGGTGACCAGGGCCGGCCGGACGAGCCGGGCGGTCAGCGGCGCGTCGGCGGGAGTGGCCGGCGTCGGCCCGGGCGGCTGGTCGTGCCAGTGGTCCACCACCGCGTCGTCGAGCCGGTCCAGCAGCGCCGCGCGCGCTCCGGTCGCGTCGGCGTACGCCACGGTGAGTCGCAGCCGGAAGGCGGACGCGGCGGCCCGGGGCACCCGCACGCCCCGGATGCGGCCCGGGCGCTTCGCGTGCAGCAGCGTGAGCGGGTCGCCGGGGTGGTGGGCGATCCCGGCGACCTGCGCGTACGGCCACTCCTCCTGCTCGTCGCGGCCCACGATGATCAGCCGCCGGTCGGTCACCACCGCCGTGCCGGCGTCGACCACGCTGACGCCCCTCGGCTGTGGGGTCGATCCGTCCTCAAGGGGCACGACGGTGAGCTCGGCGGTGGGCAGACCCGCGGTGTGTCGCGCGGTCACCTCGACGAGTTCCGCGGCGGGCTCGACGGCCAGCACGATCTCGTCGTCGTCGAGCTGCACGGGCAGCCCCGCCGGCGTCTCCGCCAACTGGGTGGGTTCCTCGGCCTCGGTGTAGAGCTGGCGCAACTCCTCGTCGCGCCGGCGCCACGCCTGCAGAGCGGCCTCGTACGCCGTGCGCCGCCGTTCGTTCTCCCGTCCGACCCACCGGGCCCGCCAGCCGCGCCCCTCGCCGTCTTTCGCCGTCACCGGGTTGCCTCGCATCATGAAAGGGCTTCCGCGTCCATCCGGTACAACCGTCGGGGTCCGGGAAGGGACATGGACGGCATCGACAGGTTTCGGCCTTTTCCGGCTGGCCGATCGGGGGAGGCGACGTCGAACCAGGTCCCGGCCTGCGCCGGCCGGAACGGCGGTACGGTCCGGAGATGGACCAGCGCGTCAGTCTGATCACCCTCGGCGTGGCCGACCTGGCCCGGGCCCGGGCCTTCTACGAGCGCCTCGGGTGGCGCGGCCAGGAGGTCGAGGAGACCGTGTTCTTCCAGGCCGGGGGCCTGGCGGTGGTGCTCTGGGGGCGGGACAAGCTGGCGGACGACGCCGGCCTGGCCGACCCGGGCGGGGACGGCTTCGGTGGGCTGAGCCTGGCGCAGAACGTGCGCAGCCGCCCCGAGGTGGACGAGATCCTGGGCCGGGCCGCCAAGGCCGGCGCGACGGTCACCCGGCCGGCCCGGGAAACCTTTTACGGCGGGTACGCGGGCTGCTTCACCGACCCGGACGGTCACCTGTGGGAGATCGCCTGGAACCCGGGTTTCCCGCTGGCCGAGGACGGCTCATTGACCGTCCCCGACATCGGCGGCTGAGCGGTCAGGTCCAGAAGGTCCGGCGGTAGCCCTGGTTGGCGGCGCACGACTCGCGCTGCCCGCCGGTCAGGCTTACCGCGCCGTCGCGGCACTGCACCAGCCAGCCGCGCCCGGACCAGAAGCCGGGCGCGCACTCGAACCAGTCGCAGATCCCGGCGGCCGGCTTGCGGATCCGTTCGCCGCCGCAGAAGTCGTACCCGTAGGGGTTGGCCGGGGCGCCGCAGCGGCGTTCGGCGGCCGGCTGCGGTGTGGTTCTCCGGGACGGCGTGGTGGTCGGCGCGGTCCGGGTGCGCTGCGGTTTGGGGCTGGGTTTGACCTGGACGGCGGGGGCGATCGGCAGGGGCGTCGGGGTGGCGGTGGCCGCCGGGGTGGCGGCTGAGGCCATCTCCGAGCCGGGGCGCACCGGGGGGTCGGACTCGAAGAGCATCGCGGGCACGATCAGCGCGAGGGCCGCGGCGACCGCGACGGTCCGCCGCCCGCCGGGGAGCAGCGCGGAGATCCGGGCCTGCGCCGGGGTGAGCACGGCCGGCCGGGCGGGCCGCGCCGCGTCGTGCTCCGCGATCAGCTCGTCGAGCTGGGCGACGACCGCGGCGCGCTGCTCGATCGCGTCGGCGAAGGCCAGCGTGAGCTTGAAGCGGAAGTCGGCCACCGCGCCGGTGGGCAGCAGGAGACCGGAGGTACGCCGCCGGTCGAGGACCTGGATCAACGTGACCGGCGCACCGGGGTCGTGGGACAGCCCGGTCATCCGCCCGTACGTCCAGTCGCGCCGGCCCCGGCCGCCGAGCAGCACGAGACGCCGGTTGGTGAGCACGGCGAGCCCGGCGTCGGCGACCTTCACCCCTTCGGGGCGGCGCGGGCGCAGCGCCGGCGGTTCCGGGTCGACGGTCAGCTCGGGGGCCGGCAGCACGGCGGTGTGCCGGACCTCGACCAGTTGCGCGGCCGGCAGCGTCCAGAAGACCACCTCGCCGGGGGCCAGCTCCATGGGCAGGCCCGCGCCGGCCTCGACCGAGCCGTGGAAGGACCCGGCGAGAGCACGCAGTCGCCGCAGCTCGTCGTCGCGGCGTCGCCACGCCTCGTCGGCCATGCGGAAGGCCCGCTGCCGCCGGTCGTTCTGCCGGTGCGCCCACCGGTAGCGCCATGTGGAACCCGTCGAATCAGTCATCGCCACGCCGACTCCTCCGCCGCGCGAGCCCACCAATCGGGGTGTCATTCATGTCAACGGCGGCGCGGGGGTGGCAAGAAACGCCAAAGTCACCGATTTGACCGATCGGGTGATTGCGCGACACGTTAGGCGGAATCTTGCGCGTCGATTCACGGCGCCGGTGGCTGCCGCCCCGACGGCCCTGCTTCACCGTGCGAGGGGGTCGGTGCGTCGGTAACGTCAGCCGCAGGGCGGGACGCGCCGCGACCCCCGCCGGACGCGAGGAGGTGCACCGGTGGGTGACCCGGCCGTCGTGGTGGGGGTGGACATCGGCACCACCAGCACCAAGGCGGTCGCGTACGACACCGGCGGCCGGCAGCTCGGCACCCACTCGATCGGCTATCCGCTGGAGGAGCCGCACCCCGGCTACGCCGAGCAGGACCCGGTACGGATCTTCGACGCGGTGGTGGGGTCGATCCGGGCGCTCGTCGGGGAGCTGGGCCGGCCCATCGCCGGCCTGTCGTTCAGCACCGCCATGCACAGCCTGATCGGGCTGGACGCCGGCGGCACCCCGCTCACCCCCTCGGTCACCTGGGCCGACTCCCGGGCCGCCGCCCAGGCCGAACGGCTCCGCGCCGTCTCCTCCGGGCTGGCCATCCACCGGCGCACCGGCACACCTGTGCACCCGATGGCGCCGCTGCCCAAGCTGGTCTGGTTCGCCGAGCAGCAACCCAAGCTGCACGAGCGGGTCGCGCACTGGGTCGGCATCAAGGAGTACGTGCTGCTGCGGCTGGCCGGGGCTCTGGTCATCGACCATTCGGTCGCCTCCGCCACCGGGCTCATGGACATCCACCGGCTGGCCTGGGACGCCGAGGCGCTGGGCATCGCGGGGATCACCGAGGAGCAGCTTCCGCAGCTCGTCCCCACCACCCACGTGCTGCCCGGGCTGACCGCCGACGCGGCCCGGGCCACCGGCCTGCCCGCGGACACCCCGCTCGTGGTGGGCGCCGGCGACGGGCCGCTGGCGAACCTGGGCCTCGGCGCGGTGCATCCCGGCGAGGTGGCCTGCTCGATCGGCACCAGCGGGGCCATGCGGGTGATGGTGGAGCGCCCCGGCGTCGACCCGCTCGGCGGCGTCTTCTGCTACGCCCTGACCGAGCACCGCTGGGTGGTCGGCGGGGCGATCAACAACGGCGGGATCGTCCTCCAGTGGGCCAACGAGGCGCTCGCCCCCGAGCTGGGCGAGCACGCCGAGGAGGAGCTGCTCGACCTGGCCGCCCGGGCGCCGGTCGGCTCCGGCGGGCTGATCATGCTGCCGTACCTGCTCAGCGAGCGGGCGCCGCACTGGAGCGCGCTGCCCCGCGGCGCGTACGTCGGGCTGACCCACGGGCACGGCCGCGCCCACCTGGTCCGGGCCGCGCTGGAGGGGGTCTGCCAGCAGCTCGCCCTCGTCCTCGCCTCGGTCCGGGCGGCCGGCAACGAGGTACGCGAGGTCCGCGCCAGCGGCGGCTTCGCCCGCAGCCCGCTGTGGCGGCAGATCCTCGCCGACGCGCTCGGCATGCCGGTGCGCTTCCCGGCCGGGCACGAGGGCTCCAGCTTCGGCGCCGCGCTGCTCGGCATGCAGGCGCTCGGCCTCATCGAGTCGATCGAGGTCGCGGCCGACCTGGTCCGGATCGAGGAGACGGTCCGCCCGGACCCCGCCTCCGCCGCCACGTACGCGGCCCTGCTGCCGCTCTTCTCCGAGCTGTACGACGCGCTCGTACCGACGTTCGCGTCCCTGCGGCGGCTGGCTCCGAACCTGCCGCCCGAACCACCACCCACCGCTCCTCCCCAGTGATCGCCCGTACCGGAGGCACGGACGACTAACGAAGGTCGTGATTGCCGTGGTCACACTGCTCGCCGCACCGGCGGAACCCCTCACGAACGCCGGTGACACCCAACTCGTCATCGCCGCCCTGCTCGGCATCGCCGCGGTGGTGGTGCTGATCGCCTGGGGCAAGGTGCACCCGTTCCTGGCGCTGATCCTCGGCGCCGCCGTGCTCGGCGTGGTCGCCGGGGTCAGCGCCGACAAGATCGTCACCTCGTTCAGCGGCGGGGTCGGCTCCACCGTCGGCGGCGTCGGCCTGCTGATCGCGCTCGGCGCGATGATCGGTGGCCTGCTCGCCGAGTCCGGCGGCGCCGACAGCATCGTGGAACGGGTGGTCGGCCGGGTCTCCGGCGGCGCGCTGCCCTGGGCCATGGCCGGCGTGGCCGCGCTGATCGGGCTCCCGCTCTTCTTCGAGGTCGGCGTGGTGCTGCTCGTGCCGATCGTGCTGCTGGTGTCCCGCCGGGTCGACGTACCGCTGATGAAGATCGGCATCCCGGCGCTGGCCGGCCTGTCGGTGCTGCACGGCCTGGTGCCGCCGCACCCCGGCCCGCTGGTCGCGATCGACGCGCTCGGCGCCAACCTGGGCCAGACCCTGGCCCTGGGACTGCTCGTGGCGATCCCCACGGTGATCATCGCCGGCCCGGTCTTCGGCAACTTCATCGCCCGTCACGTCCCGGCCACCGCGCCCGAGGCGCTGCTGCCCACCCGGCGGCCGCTCGCCGTCGGCGGGGAGCGGCGGCCGACCCGCCCCGGCGAGGGCCGGCTCGACGCCGACGGTGACCTGGTCACCGAGGACGACCTGGTCAACCCGGGTGCCGGCCGCCCCGGCGCGCCCATCGAGGAGCCGGTGGGCCCGCGCGCCCGCCGCGAGCCGGCGCTCTGGGCCGCCGTGGTCACCGTGCTGCTGCCCGTCGTGCTGATGCTGCTGCGCGCGATCGGCGAGCTGACCCTGGCCGAGGACACCCCCGGCCGCAAGGCGCTGGACATCGTCGGCACCCCGATCGTCGCGCTGCTGGCCGGCGTCATCTTCGCGATGATCTTCCTGGGCTACGGGACCGGGTTCAGCCGCAGCCAGGTCTCCGGTTTCCTGGGCGGCTCGCTGCCGGCGATCGCCGGCATCCTGCTGATCGTCGCCGCCGGCGGCGGCTTCAAGCAGGTGCTGGTCGACGCGGGCGTGGGCAACCTCGTCGCGGACGCCGCCAAGGGCGCGAACCTGTCGCCGCTGCTGCTGGGCTGGCTGGTCGCGGTCGGCATCCGGGTGGCCACCGGCTCGGCCACCGTCGCCACCATCACCGCCGCCGGCATCGTGTCGCCCCTCGCGGCCACCCTCCAGGGCCCCGAGGTGGCGCTGCTGGCGCTGGCCATCGGCTGCGGGTCGCTGTTCTTCTCGCACGTCAACGACGCCGGCTTCTGGCTCGTCAAGGAGTACTTCGGGTTGACCGTCGGGCAGACCATCAAGAGCTGGTCGGTCATGGAGACGATCATCTCGGTGGTCGGCTTCGCCGGCGTCCTCCTGCTCGACCTGATCCTTTAACGGACGCCTGTCCGCGCGGGCGCCCGACCGGGCCGGTCGGGCGCCCGGGTCACGGCGCCTCGACGCCGGAGATGCGGAACTTGTGCACCTCGGCGCCGAGGATCATCGCCGCCTGCTCCCCGTCCGGGCCGGAGCCGCGGAAGTCGAGCAGTTGCTCGTCGGACTCCCACCGCTCGTAGACGTTGATCCGGCCCGGCTCGACCAGGTCCGCGCTGACCGCGAAGTCCACGCAGCCCGGCGCCGAGCGGGCCGCCCGGACCACCTCCACACAGGAGGCCAGGTAGGCGTCCCGCCGGGCCGGGTCGACGTAGAGGGTGCCGGCGACGATGAACACATGACCTCCCGAGGGTGAGCCGTCCGGCCCATCCTGGCACCCCGGCCGGATCAGGCCCGGCTGATCGCGTTGGCGTGGATGGCCTCGTTCAGGTACGCGGCCAGCCCCGGCCGGATCTTCTCGAAGTACGCGGTGAACCGCGGGTCGGCCAGGTACATGTCGGCCAGGCCGGTGTGGATCTCGTACGAGCAGTCGTAGAACCACCGGCTGATGAGCTGCCGGTGCTCCTCGGCCAGCGCCATGGCCTCCGGCGAGTCGGCCGGGGCGCCCGACGCCATCAGCGCGGTGATGCGCCGCCCCCACTCCTCGTTCTCGGCCTTGTTGCGCAGCCAGTCCTCCTTCGAGTAGCGGCCGACCCGCTCGGTCGACTGCCGGTACGCCTCGCTGCCGCCCCAGCGCCGCTCGGCCTCCTCGGCGTGCTCGTCCGGGTCGAAGTCCCCGAACACCTCGAACCGCTCCTCCGGGGTGAGTTGAATGTCCAACTTTCTCGCCTCCATCGCGAGTTCGATCGCCGCGACCATGTCCCGCAGCTTCCCGATCCGCCCGGTCAGCAGCTCGTGCTGCCGCCGCAGGTGCGGCAACGGGTCGCCGCCCGGGTCGTCGAGGATCTCGGCGATCTCCTCCAACGGGAACCCCAGCTCCCGGTAGGCCCGGATCAGCTGCAACCGCTCCAGGTCCGCGTCGTCGTAACGGCGGTAGCCCGCCGCGGTGCGGCCGCTCGGCGAGAGCAGCCCGATCTCGTCGTAGTGGTGCAGCGTCCGGACCGTCACCCGGGCGGCCCGCGCCACCTGACCCACCGTGTACGCCATGGGTTCCCTCCCTTCCGCGACCAAGGCTCCCGCCTCCCGTTGCGTGAGGGTCAAGCCCGATTCTGCGGCCCGCGTCACCCGGCCGGCGCGCGAAACGGCGATCGCCCCCGGTCTCCCGAGGGGGTGCGGGAGGCCGGGGGCGATCGTGGACCGGGTCAGGTGGTGATCCGCTCCCGCTCCGGGGCGGCGAAGGTCTCGCTGACCGGGGTGCGGAAGGCGTGCACCAGGCCGGCGACCGAGAGCAGCAGGAGCAGCGCCGCGCCGAGGTACAGGGCCAGGGCGCCCTGCTCGGCCTTGCGGCCGAACTCGCTGAACCCGTACGAGGTGAGCAGCAGGCCGCGCAGCGTCTCGCCCTTGAACACGGTCTCCCGCTGGGCGGTGACGTCGGCGAGCTGCTTCTGCAGGTCGGCCAGGTTGGCGGCGTTGCTCTGCTGGGCCTGGGCCACCTGCTCGCGCAGCGCGGTCTGCGGCGCGCCCAGGTCGGCGTACGTCTTGCCGCCGCCGATCGACTTCAGGTGCAGGCCGATGTACTCGTTGGCGTAGCACTCGGCCTGCTTGCCGGTGGTGAGCGGCTTGCCGGCGTACTCGCGCAGGCAGTCCGCCTTCTTCTCCTCGTCGCTCAGCTTTTCGGCGGGGGTGAAGCTGATGTGCTGGGCGGCGAGCTGGTCGTGCACGTACTGGTTGGCGAAGTTGGCGTTCGTCGTCAGGACGACGCCGACGACGAGCAGCAGGACCGCGAGGCCCAGCCCACCGATGCTGAACAACAGGTCGAGCGTCCGTCGCTTCATGTCTGAACTCCTGTATGGATGGTGTCCGTTGGTTGCCGACTCATCGTGGCGTGGACGGGGACACCGCCAGCAGGGCCGAACCCCCTGTCCTGTCCGGGACCTTCGGCCCGGTGCCGGCCGGGCCGGTCAGCGGGCCGCGTCGACCGGGGTGAGCGCGTGGAGCAGCTCGGGCAGGGCGACCGGGCGGCCGTAGCGCCAGCCCTGGCCGTGCAGGCAGCCGATCGCGGTCACCGCGGCGTGCTGGCTGCCGGTCTCCACGCCCTCGGCCACGACGGCCAGGTCGAACGCGCCGGCCAGCCGGTTGACCATTTCGACCGTGGCGTACGCCCGCGCGTCGTCGGCGTCCAGCCGGGACACGAACGACCGGTCGATCTTCAGCTCGGTGGCCGGGATCCGGTGCAGGTAGCTCAGCGAGGAGTAGCCGGTGCCGAAGTCGTCGATGGCGATGCGGATCCCCAGGTCGCGGAGCTGGGTCAGCCGGTCGAGCACCGCCTCGCTCCCCTCGATCAGTGCCGACTCGGTGAGTTCCAGGGTGAGCGCGCGGGGCGGCAGGCCGGCCGCGCCGACCGCCCCGGTCACCGTGGCGATCAGGTCGGGCCGGCGCAGGTGGGCGGCGGCGATGTTGACGGCCACGGCCACCTCGGGCGCGTGCTCCCGCCAGGTGGCCGCGGCCCGGCACGCCTCGTGGATCACCCACCGGTCGATGGCCAGGATCAGCCCGGTCTCCTCGGCCAGCGGCAGGAACCGCGCCGGAGTGAGCACCCCGAGCCGGGGGTGCCGCCAGCGGACCAGCGCCTCGGCGCTGCGTACCGTGCCGGTGGCCAGGTCGACGATGGGCTGGAACTCCATGAGCAGTTGCCCCTCGTCGACCGCGCGGCGCAGGTCGGCGATCAGCTCGGCCCGGGTCACCGCCGACTCCCGCAGCTGCGGGGTGCAGGTCCGGTACGCGGACTTGCCGGCGGCCTTGGCCGCGTACATGGCGATGTCGGCGTCGCGGAGCAGGTCGGTGTGGGAGGCGTGCTGCGGGCCGTACTCGGCGATGCCGATGCTGGCCGACGGGTGCACGCCCAGGTCCTCCTCGCCGGGCAGCGGTTCGAGGGCGGCGAGCAGCCGGACGGCGAGCCGCTCGGGCGGGACCGGCCGGTCCCCGGCGACCAGCACGGCGAACTCGTCGCCGCCGAGCCGCGCGATCATCCCGTCGGGGCCGGTCGCGTCCCGCATCCGCTCGGCGATGGTGGTCAGCAGCCGGTCACCGGCGGCGTGCCCGAAGCGGTCGTTGACCTGCTTGAACCCGTCCAGGTCGAGGAGCAGCACGGCGACCGGGCCGCCGTCGCGCAGGGCCCGGCGCAGCCGCCGGGTGAAGGTCAGCCGGTTGGGCAGGCCGGTGAGCTGGTCGGAGTAGGCGAGCCGGCGCAGCCGGGCGACCAGCCGCAGGTTCTCGTTGGCGGCCAGCCCCTGACGCAGCGCGAGCACGCCGAGCAGCGCCATCATGCCGATGAAGATCATGTGCGGGGTCTGCCCGGTGGGCCGCCGGGAGAGCACCACGGCGACGATCGCCCCGCCCACCGGCAGGTACGGCAGGGCGACCCGCCACCACGGCGGCAGCGGCGACTCGCCGGCCTCCTCCTCAGCCGCGTCGGCGGGCGGCGGCGGGTAGCGGGTGGCGAGCCCCATGACCAGGTAACTCAGCGGCCAGCAGACGTCGATCGGATGGCCGGGGGCGTAGCTGCCGTGCGCCACGAGGGAGACGTAGACGGCGTCGGCGGCGGCCCGGGTGGCCAGGCCGACCCCGATCAGGGTGAGCGCCCGCCACATCGGCCGGGTCGGCCCGGCGACCGCCACCAGGATGGTGAGCTGCATCAGGTCGAGCATCGGGTAGAGCAGCCCGAAGGTGCGCAGCGGATCGGCCAGGTCGGCGTCGGCGAGGTCGCGGAACACCACCACCCAGCCGATCGGGATGAGGGCCAGCCCGACGATCACCCCGTCGAGCAGGGTACGGGCCTGCCCGACCAGGCTGCGCGGGGCGGCCAGGGAGCAGAGCAGCGCGGCGGTGCCGGTGACGATGCCGGCGGTGAACAGCCCGCCGACCAGCGGGGTGTGCGGCAGCTCCTGCCCGCCGAGCCGCTCGACCGTCCACACCATCCGGCCGAGGGCCGCGAGGATCATGGTGGCCGCGAGCAGTGCCCAGAACCGGCGCAGCGGGGTCGGGTGCCGCCGGGCCGCCCGCGTGCAGGCCACCGCAGCCCAGGTCGCCACCGCCACCGCGCCGAGGTCGCTGACCAGGGCCGCTCCCGGCAGGCCGCCGAACAGCCACACCGCTTCCCCGAGTACGACGAGGGCGGCCGCGACGAGCCCGACACGGCCGGAGAGCGGGCGACGGGCCGGCGCCACGGCGGCGAGGCTCACGTCGTGCTGCGGTACAACGATTCGCTCCGGCTCTCTCTCAGACGCGCACCCTCGACGGTGAGGACCGGTTGCGGACGGCGAACGGCGCAAGCCTAGTCAGCGCCCGGTGCCGCCGCCAGAGCCGAACGGCGTCGTCCGGTGGACAACGGCGCGGGCCGCCCCACCGCAGTGGAGACGGCCCGCGTCGTCATTCAGGTGCCGCTGATCACCAGCGGCGCGTGCTGTCCGGCCAGGAGTCGTACGACTGGACGGAGAGGATGGCGTCCCACCCGCCGCTGGCCGTGCCGGTCGGCACGTACGCGGTCAGGTCGGCGCCGGTGCTGTCGAACGGGCTGGTCTCCACGTACCCGGTCAGCACGCCGTTGGCGTCGCGGCGGTAATAGTGACCGCTACCGGGCGAGAAGAGCGAGGTGACCCCGCTCCAGCCCGTCGTCGCCGGGTCGAAGCGGCCGTCCCAGGCGCCGGCCGGGGTGATGTAGTACGTGGCGAGGGCGCCGGTGCTGGTCGTGGTGATCAGGTGGCCCTTGCCGTTGGCGCCCAGCGACAGCACACCGAAGCCACTGGCGATCGGCACGACGTGGTTCGTGATGTCGGTGGCGACGGCCGGCTTGGCCTTGGTCACCGTGTAGCGGTGCAGGACACTGCCCGCCTGGCCGAAGAGCGAGCCGTAGCCGTCGTAGACCAGCCGGTCGTGCGTCCAGCCGCCGCCGAGGCGGTCGGTGGTCCGGGTGAAGGTGAGCGGCTGGGTGCCCGTGATGTCGACCCGGTGGAGGTTGCCGCCCGTGTCGGTCACCAGCAGGGTGTCCGAGTTGAGGGTCGCCAGGGCCTTCGGCGTGAGGCCGAGGGTCTGCGTCGACACGGTGCTGAAGACCTTGGCACCGGTCACCGGGTCGAACGCGGTGTAGGAGAGCCGGCCGTCGGGCTTGGCGCCGTAAACGGAGACCAGGCCGTGCCACGGCCGGGCCGACAGCAGGGTCTGGCTCCAGCCGCTGGTGCTGACCGCGGTGGACTTCGTCAGGTCGGCGCCGCTGCCGTCGTAGGGGTTGGCGTCACGGTAGCGGTCCAGCCCGCCGCCGGAGGTGCGGGCGAAGTACCAGCCACCACCGGGCGAGAGGATGTGGGTGTAGCCCGCCCACCCGGTCGTGGCCAGGGCGCTGGAGACGAAGCCCTCCGGCCCACCACCGTTGATCTTGTAGGAGAGCAGCCGACCGTCGGCGATGTTGCCGAGGATCCGGCCGGGCCCGCTCGCGGTCAGGGTCTTCTGGGCGAAGCCGGTGGCGACCACCGTGGGCCGGGTGAGATCGGTCGCCGAGGCCGGCTTCTCGGTGGTCAGCGTCCGGCGGCGCAGCTCGTTGGTGCTGGCGATGATGCCGTAGAGCGAGCCGTAGCCGTCGTAGGTGAGCCGGTCGTAGGCGGACCAGCCGTCCATGACCCAGGTCGTGGTGAAGGTCAGCGGGTCGAGCCCGGTGACGTCCACCCGGTACATCTTGCCGCCGGTCTCGGTGACCAGGATGGTGTTCTCGTTCAGCGTGGCCATGGCCTTCGCCGTGAAGCCGAGCGTGGTGGTCGACTGGCGGTTGGCGCGCAACTGGCCGGTGGCCGAGTCGATCACGCTGTAGGTGAGCTGGCCGCCGGTGGAGACGCCGAAGACCTGCACGTCGGCGGTCTGCTCGCGGATCCAGGCGCCCAGGTCGTCCACTCGGGTGACGGTGGCGCCGTCGCGGGTCTCGGTCTCCGCCAGGCAGCCCTTCTGCCAGGACGTGTTGCTGATCGCCACGAGCTGCGGCGTGCCGGCGACGTCCCGGAGCGCGGGGCCGCCGGCGTCGCCCTTGCAGATGGTCGCCCCGGCCGACGCGCCGGTGATGTCGGCGGTGGCGGTGGCGACGGTCTGGACGGTGAAGTCGGCCGCGTGCAGCCGGTCCGGCACCCACTCGGTCGCGGTGCGGCCGTAGCCGGCGACCTTCAGCGTCTCCGCGGCGGCGGGCGCGGTCGCGGCGAGGGCGACCGGCGCGATGCCGGTGACCGGGGCGGAGAGCCGCAGCAGCGCGAGGTTCCGGTCCGGGTGCGGGACGACCGCGACGGCCGCCAACTCCCGACCGGCTGTCGTGGTGAGGTCGGTGCGGCCGACGACCACCGAGGTGGGGCGGGTCGGCGCGCCGGCGGCGACCGGCGTGGTCCCGTCGGTGAGGCAGGTCTTCGCCGTCACGACGAAGTTCTGGTCGACCAGCGCGCCGGTGCAGGCGCGGGTGTCGCCGAAGGTCACCTTGGCGGTGAAGGTGTAGGTGCCGTCGGGCACCGGGGTGGCGCCCGTGACGGCCGAGGCGGTTCCGCCGCCCAGCAGACCCGAGGCGAGGATGACGCCGAGGAGACCGGCTCCCCATCGACGTGCACGATGAGCTGACAACACATCCCCCGTTGAGGTAGCGGCACCGGGCCGGGGGTCCGACCCGATCTCGCAGGATGTTAGCGATCGATAGCGCTTCGCGATGCGCGCCGGAACATAAGCGATCAAGAGGGACGATCAGGGCGGCGGTAGAGGGAGACCAGGACGCCGTACCGGGGCTGGTCCGGGCCGGCCTCCTCGGCGTCGCCGACCAGCCCGTCCAGCGTGGACCGCAGCCGCTCGGCCTGGGCCGGGGTCAGCCGCAGGTGACGCAGGTGCAGCAGCGGGTCGGGGTCGCCGGCCAGTTCCTCGGCGACCGCGCCGAACAGCGCGGTGGTGGCGCCGGCGTCGCCGGTCTCGCCGACCAGGCGGCGGAAGGCGCGCTCGTGGTACTGCTCCGTGCCGCCGCGCACCTGGCGGGTGTGCGCGACCCGGACCATGCCGGCCTCGGCCAGCACCTTGAGGTGGTGGGCGACGGTGCCCTTCCCCGCGCCGAGCCCGGTGGCGAGCTGGCTGATGGTGGCCGGCCCGGACCCGAGCGCGAAGAGCAGCCGGTGCCGGAACGGGTGGGCCAGCGCCTTGAAGTGGGCCGGGGTCCGGACCTCCAGCTCGGTCTCGTGGTTCACCGCTAAAGCGTCCAATTCTCTTGACGCTTTGTCAACCGGGCTGCTCTACTCAGCACATGCGACAGGATGAGATCACCGACATCGTCGAGCGGGCCGCGAAGCTGGTCGCCGAGCAGTACATCTTTCCCGAGGTGGCCGGCGGGATCGCCGCCCACCTCGGCGACCGGCTCCGCGCCGGGGCGTACGCAGACGTGGCCGACGCGGCCGCGCTCGGCGCGCTGGTCACCACCGACCTCCAGGCGGCCAACGGCGACCTGCACCTGCGGCTCAAGCACCACGAGACACCGCTGGCCGACATCGCCGGCGACCCGGCCGAGGAACACTTCGTCCAGCTCGCCGCGCTCACCATGGGCGGCGTCGCCCGGGTGGAACGGCTGCCCGGCAACGTCGGGCTGCTGGAGATCGCGCCGTACCTCTTCCCGCCGCACCTGGCCGGCGACCTCGTGACCGCAGCGCTGCGGCTGCTCGCCGGCACCGACGCGCTCCTGCTCGACCTGCGCGGCAACCGGGGCGGCAGCCCCGACATGGTGGCCCTGGTCTGCGGCTGGTTCTTCGCCGAGCCGACCCACCTGCACACCATGCACGAGCGGGCCGGGACCACCCACCAGTACTGGAGCGCCGCGTGGCTGCCCGTGCCCCGCTACGCGCCGGACAAGCCGGTGCTCGTGCTGACCGGCCCCGAGACGTTCTCCGGCGGCGAGGAACTGGCGTACGACCTCCAGCAGCTCGGCCGGGCCACCGTGGTGGGCGAGCGGAGCCGGGGCGGGGCGCACCCGCGGGTCGGGCACAGGCTGCACCCGCACCTGGAGCTGACCGTTCCGGTGGCCCGGCCGGTCAACGCGGCGAGCGGCACCAACTGGGAGGGCTGCGGGGTCGTCCCCGACGTCGAGACGCCCGCCGGGGCGGCGCGCGACGTCGCGTACCGGAGGGCGTTGGAGAGCCTGCTCGCCGCGGACCCGGGGCGGCCGACGGCGGCCGAGGCGCGCGAGGCCCTGGCCGCGCTCAGCTGAGCGTCGCGGGCCGGCCTCGCGTCAGGACCAGTCCTCGGCCGGGTCGGCGTCGGCGGCCGGGACCGGGTCGGCGGGAGCAGGTGCCGCGGCCGGCGGGCCGCCGTGGGTCCAGGGGGTCTCCTCCGGGGCGGGGAAGTTCCCGGCCGGCAGGAAGCCGTCCGACAGGGTGGTGAGGCAGAGCCGCTCCCCCACCTCCGGCACGGTGCCCGGCGGGGCGGTCAGCCCGCGCCCCATCCCGCCGGAGAGCTCCAGCACCACCTCGGTCTTGCCGTCGGCGGCCGGGGTCACGAAGACCACCTTCGCCTTCTGGCCCGGCCGGGCCGGCGAGTACAGCGTCGCGCCGACCGGCACGAGCACCGGCTCGGTGGTGACCACCTGGATCCGCGGGCGCAGCACCGGCCGCTTGCCGGTGTCGTCCACCCGCTTCGGGTCGGCCAGGGTCACGTCGCCGACGAACGCCTCCCCGGTCAGCCGGTGCTCGGCCATGACGAGCGGGTCGTCGTAGGCGCGCTGCACCGCGTAGGAGGTGAGCGCCCGCTCCAGCCGGTGCAGGCGCGCCGCCGCGGCCACCGCCCCGTCCCGGCGCGGCTGCGGGCCGCCGCCCGCGTCGACGTGTTCGGCGTGCGCCGTGAAGGCGTCCTTGTCGCCGTCCCAGCGGCCGGCCACCCGCGCGCCGGCTGGCAGCGCCCGGAGCAGCCCGACGCCGCGCCACATCAGCTCCCAGGTGGGCGCCAGCTGGTCGTGCAGCAGCCGTTCCAGCTCCGCGTACGCGGCCGCGCGGGCGACCGGGTCGTCACCGGCGTCGGCGTACGCCTCCATCACGGGCGCGAGCCGGTGGTTGTCGAAGTCCGGGTCGGTGGCCGGGCCGGCCGGCGGGCAGCGGGCCGGGTCCTCGGCCAGGGCGGCCGCCTCGGCGCCGGTCAGCCCCGGCGGCGGGTCGAGCCAGCCCAGCAGCGCCGGTAGGTGCAGGTCCTCGACGACGCTCTGCCCGGTCGCCCAGTGCAGGGTCAGCGCGTCGGTCAGCGCGACGAGGGCCGCCGAGCCGGGATGCTCGGCGCGCTCGGCGAAGAAGGTCAGCCAGCGGCCGAGCAGCGGCACCGACGGGTGGACGGGGTGCTCGCCGTCCGGCCGGCGGAACCGCGTGGAGCGGCCGAACAGTCGCAGGAAGGTGATCCCGGCCGGGTTCGGCACCAGCAGCTGCGGGGCGTCGAGGTAGCGGTGCCGGACGTCCCTGCCCCGGTCGACCGGCACCGCCTCGGTGCGGTCCCGGAACTCGTCGAGCCAGGGCAGCACGATCCCGGCCAGTTCGGCCGCGAACGCGAAGCGCTGGTCCCGGTTGCGGGGCTGCGGCACGACGAGCAGCCGGGCCTCGTCGGGCGCGGCACCGACGAGGGCCGCCAGCGGGGCGTTCGCCTCGCCGGCCAGGGCGAGCGGCACCAGCACCAGCGGGCGGTCGGACAGGTGCAGGTGCCGGACGGTCGCCACCGGCTGGGCCACCCCGGCGGCGACCGCCTGCGCCCGGGCCAGCGCACGCAGGGTGCTCACCGGCTCCTCCGGGCGGGGCGTCGGGGCGTACTCATGCGGGGTGCCCGGCGAGGGCGTCGGCGCGCAGGCGCGCGGCGGCGCGCAGCAGCGCGGCGGCCTCCGCCTGCTCCGGCTCGGGGGCGCGAACGCCTTCGGCGAGCGCCAGCACCTCGGCCACCTCGGCGACGCCGCCCAGCGCCTCGCGGACGGGCCGGCCCAGCGCGCCGGTGTGGCCGCGCGCCTCGTGCCGGCAGAAGTAGGCCAGCTCGCACGCGGCCAGGCACTCCGGCGCGTAGCGGGCCGGCACGCCGTGCAGCGCGCCGGCCAGCGTGGCCGGGTCGGTGGTCAGGTCGGCGGTGAACCCGGCCGGCACGGCGGCGAGCAGGTCGTCGATCCGCGCCATCCGGTCGAGCTGGCGGCGCAGCACCAGCAGTTGCTTGCGCACGTCGAGCAGGCTGGCCACCGGTCGGTTGGCGAAGTCGCGCGGGCAGACCAGCACCACCTCGTGCGAGACGACGTCCGGGTCCCGCCCCTCGGCGGCGAGCAGCTCGCGCAGTGCCAGCACGTAGACGGCCGACTGGATGGCCGCGGCGGCGACCTTGGCCGGGTCGGCCTGGCCGTCGATGATCGGGAAGGACTTGATCTCCACGACGTGGAAGCGACCGGCGAGCCGGGCGGCCACCAGGTCCGGTTCCAGGTTCACCCGTCGGCCGGCGACGTCCAGGCCGAGCAGCGGGTGGTCGAAGAGCGCCGGCCCGTCCCCCGATGCCGTCAGCGCCGTGCGGGACCGCTCCGGCCGGTCCTCGTCGGCGCCCAGGTCGGTCCAGGTTGCCCCGTCCGGCACCGGTACGCCCAGCCGCTCCGCGACCAGGCGCAGCAGCTCCGCCCCGCCGTCCGCCTTCACCTGGGCCTCGAACGCGTTGCCCCGGGTGATGGCGAAGCGGGACTGGCCGAACCGGGCCGGGAAGCCGATCCGCTCGGCCAGCTTCGGCTTGTCGACCCCGGCGCTGTCCAGCACCGCCCGGCGGGTGCAGCCGGGGTTGCCGGTCAGCGCGGCGATGGTGCGGGCGTTGTGCCGCCGGGGCGGCACGCCACCCCGGATCTCGGCCAGGCGCTGGGCAGTCTCGGTCATGATCCGCCCAGGATAGGCGCTCTCCGCCGCTACGGCCGCTGCCGCGCCCGCCCGTTCGGGGTCAGCGGCCGGCCGACCGGTTCCAGGGTGAGCGGGGGGACTGGGCGCCCGCCGTTGGTCGGCTGCGGCGGCGGCGCCGGCGGCCGGGCGTGCACGGGGGCCGGGAGACGGTGTGCACCGGCGCCGCCGGCGGGGTGACCGGCTGGCGGCCGATCAGCCAGCAGAGGAAGCGCGCCACGGTCAGCCGACCGGGAGGCGCTCGGCCTCGGCCCGGGAGATCTCGTACTGCGCGCCGCAGAACGTGCACTGCTGCGCGTACCGGGTGCGCACCGGGATGAGCGGGATGAAGAAGAGGGTGAATTTCGTGGCCCGCCGGGTGATGACCTGGGCGGCCTGGTTGCCGCAGTTGCGGCAGACCTGGGTGACCACGCCGGACCGGTCGACCTTGGTCCGGAGCCCGAAGATGAAGAACATCGCCCGGCATTACCCCGCCGGGCCCCGGAAATCACCACCGATATTTTTCGCTCGGCTGTCCGGATGCGCGGTCCCCGATCGTCAGGGTGGATGGAAGCACGACCGACAGGAGTGAAGCGATGAAGTACATGATGCTCGTCTGCACCGACACCGAGCCCGACCGCGACCCGGGCGCGGCGCCCGACATCGAGAAGTGGGTGGCCGAGCGGGACGCCAACGGCCAGCGGCTCACCGGCAGCCGGTTCGCGCCCCCGTCGGCCGCCACCACCGTCCGGGTCCGCGACGGCGAACTGCTGCTCACCGACGGTCCGTTCGCCGAGACCAAGGAGGTGATCGTGGGCTTCGACCTGCTGGAGTGCGCCGACCTGGACGAGGCGGTCGAGGTGGCCCGCGCCCACCCCATGGCGTACGCCGGGCGCATCGAGCTGCGCCCGCTCGTAGAGGACTGATCCGGGTGACCGACGCGGCCGGGGCGGTCGCCGAAGCGGGCGCGGAGGCGTACCCGCGGATCGTGGCCGCCCTGATCCGCGTCACCGGCGACTGGACCCTCGCCGAGGACTGCGCCCAGGAGGCCCTGGCGGCGGCGCTGGAGCGCTGGCCCCGCACCGGCGTGCCGGACAACCCCGGCGGGTGGCTGATGACCGCCGCCCGCAACCGGGCCGTGGACGTGCTGCGCCGGGCCACCGTGGAACGCCGCAAGCTGCGCGACCTGGCGCTGCTCACCGATCCCGCGCCCGCGCCACCGGAGGGAGACGTGGTGGACGACCGGCTCCGGCTCATCTTCACCTGCTGCCACCCGGCGCTGGCGTTGGAGGCCCGGGTGGCGCTGACCCTGCGCACGGTGGCCGGGGTGCCGACCGCCGACATCGCCCGCGCCTTCCTGGTCACCGAGTCGACCATGACCCGCCGGCTCACCCGCGCCAAGGCCCGGATCGCCGCGGCCGGCGTCCCGTACCGGGTGCCGACCGGGCCCGCGCTGGTCGAGCGCCTGCCGGGTGTGCTGGCCGTGCTCTACCTGCTCTTCACCCGGGGGTACGACGCCGACGGCGAGCCCGCGTTCGCCGCCGAGGCGATCCGGCTGGCCCGGCTGCTGCACACGCTCCTGCCGGACCAGCCCGAGGCGGCCGGGCTGCTCGCCCTGTTCCTGCTGCACCACTCCCGCCGGGCGGCCCGCCGCGACCCGTCCGGCGACCTGCTCACCCTCGACCAGCAGGACCGCGCCCGCTGGGACCGGGCCGCCATCGCCGAGGGCGTCGCGTTGCTGGAGCGCGCCGGCGACGGCCCGTACGCCCTCCAGGCCCGGATCGCCGCCGCCCATGCCACCGCCCCGACGGCCGCCGACACCGACTGGCCGGCCATCGCCGGCTGCTACGACGCGTTGGCCCGGCTCCAGCCGACCCCGGTGGTCGGGCTCAACCGGGCGGTGGCCCACGGGTACGCCCACGGTCCCGCCGCCGGGCTGGCCCTGCTCGTCGAGGTGCGGGCCGGCGGGGCGCTGGACGGCTACCCGCCCGCGGTGGCCGCCGAGGCCGAGTTGGCCGCCCGCCTCGGCGACCCGGTACGCGCCGCCGCGCTGTTCCGGGCCGCCGCCGACGAGGTCCGCTCCGATCCCGAACGGCGGGCCCTGCTCCGCCGGGCCGCCGAGCTGTCGCCCTGAGCGTCCCTGCTCGGGCTCACGCCGCCACCCTGCCGGGGCGGCGGACAGGGTCAGCCGGTGGCACCCGAGGTGAGGCGGTCGACGACGGCGCGGACGGTGTCGACCGGGATGGCGAAGCCGAGCCCGATGCTGCCCTCGTCCTGGCCGGTGGTGGCGATGGCGACGTTGATGCCGACCACCCGGCCGGCGGTGTCGACCAGCGCGCCGCCGGAGTTGCCGTGGTTGATCGCCGCGTCGGTCTGGATGAGGCCGCTCATGTCGTCCACCGAGCGGTCCAGGGCGGAGACGATGCCCGAGGTCACCGTTCCCGCCAGCCCGAGCGGGCTGCCGAAGGCCACCACCGGGTCGCCCACCCGCAGGGTGGCGTCGGAGCCGAGCGTCGCCGGAGTGAGCCCGGTCAGACCGTCGGCCCGCAGCAGCGCGATGTCCGCGCCGGTGTCGCTGCCGACAAGGGTGGCCGGTGCGGTACGCCCGTCGGCCAACTCCACGGCGAGGCTGCCGCCGGAGGTGACCACGTGCGCGTTGGTCAGGATCAGCCCGCCGGCGTCGAGGACGACGCCGGAACCGAGGCTGGTGCCGCCGCTGCCGGAGGCGGTGACCGTGACGATGCTCGGCGACACCCCGGCGACCACCGCCGAGAGGCTGTCGATCGTGCTGGTCAAGGCGGGGACGACCCGGACCGCCGTGGCGACCGTCCCGTCGTCGAGCAGCCGGTCGGTGACCAGCGCGCCGGAGGCGCCCCCGCCGAGCATGAGCACCAGCGCGGCCCCGGCCGCGACCAGCCGGCGGGCCGTCCGCCGGGTCCGGGACGGCGGAACCGTCTCCGGAACGGCCGGGGCCGGCGGCGGCGCGACGGGCGGCCAGCCGGCGGCGGAACCGGGCGCCGGCGGTTCGGCCGGGGCCGGCGGCACGGGGACGGCAGGGGCGGGGCGGGCCATCATGTCGGTCATCGGGGCACCGCCGCCCGGTACTCGCCGGGGTGGGCGCTGGTGGCAGGGTCGACGCTGTTGCCGTGGTGGTTCCGCATGGATCCTCCTCGCTTGGTGACGGTTCCACCGTCGCGCGGGGATCTGGGGCTGGCTTGTGCCCTTCCTGTGGAGTTCCGGTGCGCCCTGGCCCCGCCACGGTGGGCGGGACCAGGGCATGGCGGCTCAGGCGTTGCTCGGCATCTCCACGTCGAGCCAGATCGGCTGCCAGTCGGCGACCTCGTGGAAGCGGCGCAGCTCGGCGAGCCCGGCCACGGTCCCGGTCCAGGCCGCGTACGGGGGGTTGCCCTCGTCGAAGCCGGACTGCACGAAGGTCAGCTTCGTCCGGCCGCCGGACTCGGCCAGCTCCCAGCTGCTGACGCCGGTCGGTCCCCAGTCGACGGAGATCGCCCTGCCCGGCGTCAGGTCGACCACCTTGGCCGCGTAGCCGGCGTCGAAGCCGCCCATGGCGTAGCGGCCGCCGACCCAGGGCTCGATGCCGATGGGGAAGCCGAACCAGGCGCTGGCCTGCTCGGAGTCGGTGAGCGAGGTCCACACCTTGTCCATCGGCGCGTCGATGAGCAGCTCGCCGCGCAGGTCGGCGGAGGTGAAGTCGGTGCGCGGCAGCAGCGGGCGACCCTCCAGGTGCGCGTTGAGGTTGGCGATGGCCAGCGCCCAGAAGGTCTGGAGGACGCCGCGGATGCTGCTGCCGTTCATCGCCTCGGCGAAGTCGAAGTGGCTCTGCCGCAGGGTGAGCACGGTGCTCCCGCCCTCCGGCGTCAGCTCGAACTCGGTGGTGGTCTCCACCCCGTCGAGCGTCCAGGCGAAGCGCAGCGTCCGCTCGTCGGCGTGCAGCAGCCGCTGGTGCGGCGCGTCACCCTCCGGCGTGTAGCGGCCCCAGAACTCGTAGCGCCGGGGCAGCTCGACCTCGGCGTGCTCGGCCAGCCAGACGCGCAGCTCGGCAGGGTCGGTCAGCGCGCGGCGCACGGCCTCGGCCGGCGCGGCGAGGCGGGCCCGGACGGTCAGCAGATCACTCATGGTTGTCGCCCTTCGGGTAGCAGGCCACGGCGAGCTTGAAGGCGTCCCCCTCGGCGCCGCCGTAACGCGTGAACAGGTCCCGCAGCGTCGACTGCAGGTCGTGCAGGAACTCCTGCCGCCGCTCGGCCGGCACCCGGATCTCGCCGGAGACACCGATCGACGGCAGCTCGGGGGCGGTGCGGTCCAGCGCGGCGATGTCCGCCTGAACCTCCTCCATGAGGTCGAGCAGGTAGCCGAGGCTCAGCTCGTCCTGCGCGCGGCGGGCCCCGCCGATCCGGCCGACCAGCCGCGGCGAGAGCCAGTAGGACCGGGCGGCAGCCTGGTAGATGCCCTCGCTGATGCCGCGCACCCGCCGCTCGGCGACCTGCTCGGCCAGCCCGGCGGCGACCAGCTGCTTGACGTGGTAGTAGACCCGCTGCGGCGTCTGCTCCAGCCGGGCGGCGATCTCGGTGCAGGTGCGGGGCTCGGCGAGCTGCCGCAGCACCTCGATCCGCTGCGGCTTGAGCAGGGCTTCGGCCTGCTCGCGCTCTTCCAGGTACAGGACGTCTCTCATGGCAAAATCAGTTTGTACGTACAAAACTTCTTTGTCAATGGGTTCGACGAAAGGCCGCGCGGGCCGCGCGGCCTTTCGTGCCTACTTGCCGAGGACGACGACGTGGGCCGGTGGCTTCACCTGCACCGGCAGGCCGTAGCCGGACAGCTCGATGACGACCTTGAGGCGGACGGTGTAGTCCCTGCTCCGGGCCATCCGGGACGTGCGGTCGTAGGCCACCTTGGCGATCCGGTCGTCCGCGCCGACCGTCACCTCGCCCACGAGGCGGTCGGCGACGATCTCCCCGGAGGGATCCGGCACCGACACCTCGAAGTGGTAGACGCCGGGCGACTGCTCGGTGACCGTGGCGCCCGCCTGGGTCAGCACCCGGAGCAGCGCCTGCGGGCTCGCCGAAGCCCCCATGCCGCCCCCCATCGCCATGCACCCGGTGCCAGTTCCGCATCAGCCGTTCCAGCGCCGCCTGCACCAGGTCCTCCCCGGCGACCCGGCTACCGGTCAGCAGCACCGCCGTCGCGAGCAGGGCACTGCCGCGTTCCGCGACGAGGGCGTCCAGCCCTTCGAAGCGTTTCTTCCGCCACACCGGCTCTCCTTTCGTCGTCACCAAGGACGACGGCTCCCGCCCGAAGGTTGACTCGCGGAACCGACCGATCGCGAGACGACGAAAGGCCGCGCTGACAGCGCGGCCTTTCGGGGGACGAGGATCGTCAGGGCGTCCAGTCGGGACGCAGCGGGTAGCCGTTGACCCCCTGCGGGCCGTTGTGCGTGGCGAGCACCTGGTGCAGCTGGATGCCGTTGCGCTCGAAGGCCATCCGGGAGCCGGCCATGTAGAGACCCCAGACCCGCGCGGTGCCCGGGCCGACCTCGTTCACGCAGAAGTCCCAGTGCTCGACGAGGTTGCGGCACCAGCCGGCCAGGGTCAGCGCGTAGTGCTGGCGCAGGTTCTCCTCGTGGTGCACCTCCAGCCCGGCGTCGTGGATCTCGCTGATCAGCCGGCCCGGGCCGGCCAGTTCGCCGTCCGGGAAGACGTACCGGTCGATGAACGCGCCGGAGCGGTGCGGGGCGCGGTTGTCCGCCCGGGTGATGCAGTGGTTGAGCAGCCGGCCGCCGGGCTTGAGCCGGCTGCGCAGCGCCCCGAAGTAGGCCGGGTAGTTGCGCACCCCGATGTGCTCGGTCAGCCCGATCGAGGAGATCGCGTCGAACTGCTCGCGCGGCGCGTCCCGGTAGTCGAGGTGGCGCACCTCGGCGAGGTCACCCAGCCCCTCCCGCTCGATGGCCGCCTGCGCCCACTCTGCCTGCGCCCGCGACAGGGTGACGCCGAGCGCCTTGACGCCGTATTCGCGGGCCGCGTGCCGGACCATGCCGCCCCAGCCGCAGCCGACGTCGAGCAGCCGCATCCCCGGCTTCAGCGCCAGCTTGCCGGCGACCAGGTCGTACTTGGCCCGCTGCGCCTCCTCCAGGGTGTCGGTGGGGCTGTGGAAGACCGCGCAGGTGTACGTCATCGACGGGCCGAGCACCTTCTCGTAGAAGGCGTTCGAGACGTCGTAGTGGTGGGAGATCGCGTTGCTGTCCCGGGCCCGGGAGTGGCGCAGCCCGTTGACCACCCGCTTCCAGCGCGGCGCGGCCTCCTGCGGCGGGGGCGGCGGTGGCAGCAGCCGCTCCCAGCCGAGCCCCTTGACCAGGGTCAGCGCCTCGCCCACCGCCGGCATCCGCAGCGCCATCTCGTCCTTGAGCACCCGCAACGCCTCGTACGGGTCGCCCGGGTGGACGCCCTCCAGCCCGAGGTCGCCGCTCACGTAGGCCCGGGCCATGCCCAGGTCACCCGGGGCGGTGAGCAGATAGGACAGCCCCCGCTCGGAGCGGATCGCCAGGGTGATCCCGGCGTCGGCCGGGCCGACCGCGCTGCCGTCGTATCCGGTGATGCGCACGGGCAGGTCGCCCGTGGTGACCGCGCGGATCACGTCCGCCACGGTCGGTCCGCCACGCCGGCCCCCCGCCGGCGGGCCGGCCGGGGCACTCGCCGCCCCGGGAGTTCGGTCGGTCAGACTCATGCTCTCGCTACCGCCTTCTCGTACAGTCCGGTGAGCCGGTGGTCCGGGTCGTAGCGTTCCTTCACGGCGCGCCAGGTCGCCCCGCCGTAGAGCCGGTCGAACGCCGCCCGGTCGTAGTACGCGTCGGAGTAGAGCGACTTGTGCCCGCCCGCGTCCGACACCGCGCGCTCGATCTCCCGGTTGACGTCGCCGTCGGCGGCGCCCTCGGCGATCGGCACGCTCCCCCAGAAACCGATGTTCACATAGGTTTCGCCCGGTTGGAGGGGATACAGCGGCCAGGCCCGGGCGGATCCCGGGCCGGCCGGCTCCCGCAGCCGTAGCGGGCAGAGCCACACCGGGTTCATCCGCACCTCCCGGGCGAACCAGCGCAGGAAGTCGGCGGTCCCGGTAAGCGGGATCTCCACGTCCTGCACCACCCGCTCCCGGGCCGGCCGGCCCCGCCAGCGGTCGATCCGGGCGGCCACCTGGTGCCGGTGCTCCAGCCGGACCAGGCGGTGGTAGAAGTCGCTGCGCCGGTAGCGCTGCGGCCAGAGCCGGCGGACCACCGGGTGCTGCACCCCGAACGCCGCCGAGCACCAGAACCAGTCGGTGTCCCAGCGCCACAGGTAGTCGTAGGTGGTGAGCACGTCGCGGGTGCGCCGGCGCAGCGACCGGTAGTAGATGTCCTGGCCGGTGTAGTCGCTGGGCCGCCCGTCGGCCTCGTCGGTGAACGTGCCGAGCACCAGGTACGCCTCGCCGGGGCTGAACATCACCCCGTCCATCGCGTCGACCGGCTCGCCCTCCCAGGAGCCCTTGGCGACCACCTCGGCGATCGCGTCGGTCAGCTCCTCCAGCCGGCTGAAGCGGATGTTGCGCAGCGCCACGAAGCGGCGGACCGGTTGCAGTTCGATGCGCAGCCGGGTCGCGTAGCCGAGGCTGCCCAGCGAGTTGGGGAAGGCCCGGAAGAGGTCGGCGTGCTCGCCCACCGGCCGGGCGGTGAGGATCTCGCCGGACCCGGTGAGGATGTCCAGCTCGGTCACCGACTCGTGCGGCAGGCCTTTGCGGAACGAGGTGGACTCGATGCCCAGCCCGGTCACCGCGCCGCCCAGCGTGATCGTGCGCAGCTGCGGCACGACCAGCGGCATCAGACTGTGCGGCAGGGTGGCGTCGACCAGATCCTCGTAGGTGCACATGCCCTGCACGTCGGCGGTCCGGGCGTCCGGGTCGACGGAGAGCACCCCGGTCAGCCCGCTCACGTCCAGGCCGGGGGTGCGCGGCGCGGACCGGGGTCGGAACAGGTTGGAGGTCTGCTTGGCCAGCCGTACGGGTTCCCCGGCGGGCACTGCGGCGTACGACCGCCGCAGCGCGTCCACCGCCCGCTCATGATCACGGACAGCGTGCATGAGATCACCTTACGCCTGGGTACGACAATTCGTGGGATGTCCACGGTGGCCGTTTGTCGGCCGCCCGGAGACCCGCGGGTTACCGTGGCGGGCATGTCCTCCCCCGCGCTCACCGCCCTGGACGCCGCCGGCCTGCCCTACCGGGTGATCAAGCACGGCCCGGTGCGCAGCCTCGCCGAGGCGGCGGCGGCACGCGGCGTCGCGGTGCCCGACGTGGTCAAGACGATCGTCGTACGCCGCGGCGAGGACGACCACCTGTTCGTGCTCACCCCCGGCGACCGGGTCGTCTCCTGGCCGAAGCTGCGCCAACTGCTCGGGGTGAGCCGGATGTCCATGCCGGACGCGGCCGCGGCCCGGGCAGCCACCGGCTACGAGCGGGGCACCATCACCCCGTTCGGCGCGAGCACCGCCTGGCCGGTGATCGCCGACGAGCGGCTGCGCGGCCGGGAGATCACCCTCGGCGCGGGCGAGCACGGGGTGGCCGTCGCGGTCGACGCCGACGCCGCCCTCGCCGCGCTCGACGCCACCGTGGCCGACGTCACCGACCCGGATCCCGCCCGCTGAGCGGTGGCCGCCGCCCGGTTGCCGGCATAGCGTGGGGGGCATGCCGAAAGCCGTCTGGAACGACCTCGTCGTCGCGGAGAGCGACGACACCGTGCTGGTCGAGGGCAACCACTACTTCCCCCGTACGGCCCTGCGCGACGACCTGATCCGCGACTCCGACACCCACACGGTCTGCCCGTGGAAGGGCACCGCCTCCTACTACACGCTCGAACACGCGGGCGCCACCAGCCCGGACGCCGTCTGGTACTACCCCGACCCCAAGCCGGAGGCGGAGATGGTGCGCGACCGGGTGGCCTTCTGGAAGGACGTCCGGGTCGTCGACTGACGCGCCCGCCGCCGGGGCGACTGGCTCTCGGCGGCCCCCGTGGGTCAGGATGCCCCCATGGCCGACCCGCGAACCGACCCGTCCGGCACCGTCTACGGCGGCCGCCGCCCGGCCCGCCGTGGGCTGCCGCAGGACCCGCTGATGCGGATCGCGCTGGGCGTCGCCCTGGTCGGCGTACTCCTGGGGGTGTTCTTCGCCACCGGCGTGCTCGGCGGCGGCGGCGACCAGCCGGTGGTGCCGGCGGCGGCCGTGCCGACCCCGGCGGCGAGCGAGTCGAGCCCGGCCGCGGCCACGACAGCCCCCGCCCCCACCACGGCGGCGCCCTCGCCGAGCGCCGCCCCGACCACACCGGCGGCCCCCGCGGCCACACCGAGGGTGCTCCGCGGGGTGCCCTCCGGGCTCTGCCTCGGGGTGACCGGCGAGGACCCGGAGGGCGCGAAGGCCGCGCTGGCCGACTGCACCGGCGGGCCGGAACAGCAGTGGGTGGTCACCCCGGTGGCCGCCGACACCTACGTCCTGGTCAACGCGGCCAGCGGCAAGTGCCTGGACGTGTTCGGGCAGAGCACCGACGACGGCACGGACCTGGTGCAGTGGTCCTGCAACGGCCAGGCCAACCAGCAGTGGAAGCTCAACCCGACCGGGTCCGGCCCGGTGCTGCTGGTCGCCGTGCACAGCGGCAAGTGCGCGCAGGTCGACGACGCCGGCACCGAGGCAGGGAGCCGGCTCGAACAGGCCCCCTGCAACGGCGCCCCCGAACAGCAGTGGGCGGTCGCCTGACCGGTCAGCCCCGGTAGCTCCAGGCCCGCCGGCCGACCGCGACCGGCAGGGCGAACGCCGGCTCGTCGCCACGGCGGCGCAGCAGCAGGGAGAGCCCGGCTGCGCCGATCGACAGGGCGCCGGCCACGTACCAGGCCGCGGCGTAGTCGCCGAGCCGGTCGCGGACCAGGCCGGCCCCGGTCGCGGCGAGCGCCGCGCCGACCTGGTGGGCGGCGAACACCCAGCCGAAGACCACCGCGCCGGACGCGCCGAACCACTCCCGGCACAGCGCCACGGTGGGCGGCACGGTGGCCACCCAGTCCAGGCCGTAGAAGACGATGAAGACCAGCATGCTCGGCCGCGCGGAGCCCGCGAAGAGGCTCGGCAGCACCAGCAGCGACGCTCCGCGCAGCGCGTAGTAGGCGCCGAGCAGCAGGCGGCTGTCCACCCGGTCGGTGAGCCAGCCGGAGGCGACGGTGCCGACGATGTCGAAGAGCCCGACCAGGGCGAGCAGCCCGGCCGCGGTGGTCTCGGCCATGCCGTGGTCGTGCGCGGCCGGCACGAAGTGGGTGCCGACCAGGCCGTTGGTGGTCGCGCCGCAGATCGCGAAGCCGCCGGCGAGCAGCCAGAACGGCCGGGTCCGCGCGGCGGCGGCGAGCGCGCCGACAGCCCGGGCCGCCGCCCCGCCGGCCGGCGGCGCCGGAGGCACCACCTCGGTCGCGCCGTAGGCGGGCAGGTCGAGATCCGCCGGGTGCTCGCGGAGCAGCCACACCACCAGGGGTACGACCGCCAGCGCGGCCCCGGCCACGACCAGCGCCGCCAACCGCCAGCCGTGATCGCGCACCAGCACGGCCACCAGCGGCAGGAAGACGAGTTGGCCGGCGGCCCCGCCGGCGGTGAGCACGCCGGTGACCAGGCCCCGGCGCCGGACGAACCAGCGCCCGGTGACCGTCGCCACGAAGGCCAGCGCCATCGAGCCGGTGCCGAGCCCGACCAGCACGCCCCAGCAGAGGATCAACTGCCAGCTCGCGGTCATCCCCACGGTCAGCGCGCTGCCCAGCGCGACCAGGACCAGCGCGCCGGCGACCACCCGGCGGATGCCGAACCGGTCCATCAGCGCGGCGGCGAACGGGGCGGTGAGCCCGTAGAGCATGAGGTTGACCGAGACGGCGGCGGAGATGGTCGCCAGGGGCCAGCCGAACTCGGCGTGCAGCGGGTGCAGCAGCACCCCGGGGGTGGCGCGGAAGCCGGCGGCGCCGACCAGGGCGACGAACGAGACGCCGGCCACGAGCCAGGCCGGATGCAGACGGTGTCGGGTCACGCTCCGAGTCTGGGCGGGGCGGGCCGGCGCGACGAGTGGCCGGAAAGCCATCATGCGCAATAATCGGGCCATGACCGTCGTGCCCCACCGGATTGCGGTGCTCGCCCTCGACGACGTGGTCGGCCTCGACCTGGGCACCCCGGCCCAGGTCTTCGGCACCGCCCGCACCGGGGACCTGACGCCGCTCTATCGCGTCCAGGTCTGCACCCCGGGCGGCCGGCCCATCCGCAGCACGGCCGGCTTCCAGGTCGTTCCCGACCACGGCCTGGAGCTGTTGGACTCCGCCGACACGGTGATCGTCCCCGGCATCCACGACGGCCCGCCGCTGACCGACGGGACCCTGGACGCTTCGGTGGCGGCCGCGCTGCGCGGCGCCCACGAGCGCGGCGCCCGGATCATGTCGATCTGCACGGGCGCCTTCGTACTGGCCGCCGCCGGCCTGCTCGACGGCCGCCGGGCCACCACCCACTGGGCGTACGCCGACCGCTTCCGCCGGTTCCACCCGCACGTGGACCTCGACCCGGACGTGCTCTTCGTCGACGACGGCGACGTGCTCACCTCCGCCGGGGTGGCCGCCGGCATCGACCTCTGCCTGCACGTCATCCGCACCGACCACGGCAGCGCGGTCGCCAACCGGTCGGCCCGGCGCTGCGTGGTGCCACCGTGGCGGGAGGGCGGCCAGGCCCAGTACATCGAGCGCCCGGTGCCCCGGACGGCCGAGACCGGCACCGCGGCCACCCGCGAGTGGGCCCGGCAGCGGCTGCACGAGCCGGTGGCACTGCGCGAGCTGGCCGCGCACGCGCGGATGAGCGTCCGCACCTTCACCCGGCACTTCCGCTCCGAGACCGGGCTCAGCCCGGCACAGTGGCTGCTCCAGCAGCGCACCGAGCACGCGCGGCTGCTGCTGGAGACCACGGATCTGACGGTTGACCAGATCGCCCGGCACGCCGGCTTCGGCACGACCGCCGCCCTGCGGCAGCACTTCCACTCCCGGGTCGGGGTCGCCCCCACCGCCTACCGCCGCACCTTCCGCCCGACCCCCTGACGCCTCGGCCCTGACCGCTCGGCGCGGTCGCGGCCCGGGGGGCGGTGGAAGCTCGGCGCGGTCGCGGCTCGGCGCGGTCGCGACTCGGCGCGGTCGCGACTCGGCGCGGTCGCGACTCGGCGCGGTCGCGACTCGGCGCGGTCGCGACTCGGCGCGGTCGCGACTCGGCGCGGCGGCGGCTCGGTGTCGGGACGACTCGGGCGGCGGCAGCTCGGCCATCGACCGCTGACGCGCGACAGCTCGGGTCCGGGGCGGCCAGAGCTTGGCTGGTGCGGCTCGGCCCTCGGGCGGCCCTGTGGTGGGTGCTGTCAGGCGAGGTGGGGCTGGCGGCGGAGAGCGCGGAGTTGGGCCAGGTGCATGGGGAGGTGGACGCGGGTGTGCAGGTCGAGGGCGCGCCCCCAGGGCAGGGACTCGTCCACGTCCAGGTCGAAGCCCTCGCGCAGCACGGTGTCGACCGGAGTCTCGGCGGCCGGGCCGAGCCGCTCGGCGAGGACGCAGAGCTTCTGGCTGGTGGCCCGGAGCAGGGCGGACAGCCCGTCCAGCCCGCCGCACTCGGAGGCCAGGGCGTCGAGTTGCGGCCGGTGGATGGTCTCCAGGTCGTAGTAGGCGAACGGCGAGCCGACCAGCACCGCCTCGGTCGCCTCGCTCATCAGCTCGTCGTTGGCGGCGAGGTGCGCCACGATCTGCTCGGCGCTCAACTCCCCCTCCGGGGGCGGCCCGAAGCCGCCCGCGTCCACCTCCGCGAGCACCGACTCGTACGCCCGCCGCAGCGCCGCGGCGTCCACTTCGTCCATGCCCGAATCCAACCCCCGCCCCCGGCAACCGCACCGCGCTTACCCCGCCCCCTTCACCCGGACGGGGCTCGATCCCTCCCGATCTTGGCGACTTCCGTTCGTTGCTAACAGCAACTTGCCAAGATCTGGGTACGCCGCTGGCTGGCACCCCGTGTTTGGGGTGCCAGCCAGCGGTTTGTTTGGTTGGGTCAGCTGTTCCAGTGGTGGGCGACGATGTCGGCGGCCTGCTGCTCCCACTGCGCGTAGGCGTCCGGGTAGGCCGACACCTGCACGGTCTGGGCGGCCTCGGTCAGCGGCATGTCCTGCCAACCATCAACCTGCTTCAGACCCTTCTCGAAAGCCAGGGTCGCGTACTCGGGGTCGGTGATCTGCTCCGGCGTGCCCCAACCCGAGGACGGGCGCTGCTGGAACAGACCCAGGCTGTCGTGGTCATTCTTGTCGCCGAGGTGACCCAGGTTCTCCAGCTTCGACTCCTGCAGGCTGGTCGCGATCGAGATGACCGCGGCCCGCTCCGGCAGACCCGCCTTCTTCGTCGCGGCGATGATCGCCTTCGCGTTGGCGGTCTGCTCG
>NZ_BMRA01000003.1:0-37440 GCF_014648395.1 Micromonospora fulviviridis
CCAGCGCCGATGGTACTGCACTCGGGAGGGTGTGGGAGAGTAGGACACCGCCGGACAATCTTCCAGTCGAGGGCCGCCCCAGCAGGGTCGGCCCTCGACTGCGTTAGCGTCCTCAGAGACGCAATGAGGAAGGATGTACCTGTGAGTTCAGGACCCCAGGGCGAGGATCGCCCCCGCCGTTACGAGGACCGCGCCGAGCGTGGCCAGGGGCGCGGTGACGCCCGCCGCGACGACCGTCCCTCGTCCCGGGGCGACCGCGACGACCGCTCGGGCGGCCCGCGAGGCGGCTTCCGCGCCGGCGACCGCGACAGCGGCTCCCGCGGGGGCGACCGCCGTGAGGGCGGTTTCCGTGGCGGTGAGCGCCGTGAGGGTGGCTTCCGTGGCGGCGACCGCGAGGGCGGCTTCCGCGGTGGCAGCCGCGAGGGCGGCGTCCGCCGTGAGGGCGGCGAGGGCGGCTTCCGTGGCGGGGAGCGCCGTGAGGGCAGCTCCGGCGGAGCGCGCCGCGAGGGTGGCTTCCGTGGTGGTGACCGCGAGGGCGGCTTCCGCGGCGGTGAGCGCCGTGAGGGTGGCTTCCGCGGTGGCGAACGCCGTGAAGGCGGCTTCCGTGGCGGTGACCGCGAGGGCGGCTTCCGCGGCGGTGAGCGCCGTGAGGGTGGCTTCCGCGGTGGCGAACGCCGCGAGGGTGGCTTCCGTGGCGGTGACCGCGAGGGCGGCGGCTTCCGCGGTGGTGACCGCCGTGAGGGCGGTTTCCGTGGGGGCGAGCGCCGCGAGGGTGGCTTCCGCGGTGGTGACCGTGAGGGCGGCTTCCGCGGCGGCGAGCGCCGCGAGGGTGGCTTCCGCGGCGGCGACCGTGAGGGCGGCGGTTTCCGTGGGGGCGAGCGCCGTGAGGGCGGTTTCCGCGGTGGCGACCGCGAGGGCGGCGGCTTCCGCGGCGGTGAGCGCCGTGAGGGCGGCTTCCGCGGCGGCGAGCGCCGCGAGGGCGGTTTCCGCGGTGGTGACCGTGAGGGCGGTTTCCGTGGGGGCGAGCGCCGCGAGGGTGGCTTCCGCGGTGGTGACCGTGAGGGCGGTTTCCGTGGGGGCGAGCGCCGCGAGGGTGGCTTCCGTGGCGGTGACCGTGAGGGCGGTTTCCGCGGCGGCGAGCGCCGCGAGGGTGGCTTCCGTGGCGGTGACCGTGAGGGCGGTTTCCGTGGCGGTGACCGTGAGGGCGGCGGCTTCCGTGGGGGCGAGCGCCGCGAGGGTGGTTTCCGCGGCGGCGACCGTCGCGAAGGTGGCCCCGGTGGCGAGCGTCGCGAGGGTTTCCGTCGCGACGAGCGACCCGGTGGCTTCCGCCGCGAGGAGCGCGAGGGTGGCTTCCGTGGCGGTGAGCGTCGTGAAGGTGGCTTCCGTGGCGGCGACCGTCGCGAGGGTTTCGCTGGTGGTGAGCGCCGTGAGGGTGGCTTCCGTGGCGGTGAGCGTCGTGAAGGTGGCTTCCGTGGCGGCGACCGTCGCGAGGGTTTCGCTGGCGGTGAGCGCCGTGAGGGTGGCTTCCGTGGCGGTGAGCGTCGCGAGGGTGGCTTCCGCGGCGGTGAGCGCCGCGAAGGCGGCCCCGGTGGCGAGCGTCGCGAGGGTTTCCGTCGCGACGAGCGGCCCGGTGGCTTCCGCCGCGAGGAGCGCGAGGGTGGCTTCCGCGGTGGTCGGGAGCGTACCGAGCGCGACGGTGAGCGCCGGGGCTACGGCCGGGACGAGCGGGACCAGGGCGCCGCGTACCGCGAGCGGCGGGACGAGCGCGCCGAGGGGCGTACGGGTGAGGCGCCGGCGCTGCCGGACGAGGTGGTCGCCACCGACCTCGACTCGACCGTCCGGGCGGAGCTGCTGTCCCTGGCCAAGCCGGTGGCGGAGACCGTCGCCCGGCACCTGGTCGCGACCGGGCTGCTGATCGACGACGCGCCGGCCGAGGCGCTGGCGCACGCCATGGCCGCCCGCCGGCTCGCCTCGCGGATCGCCGCGGTGCGGGAGGCCGTCGGGCTGGCCGCGTACCACGCGGGGGAGTGGCAGACGGCCATCGCCGAGCTGCGCACCTACCACCGGATGACCGGGTTGCAGAGCCACCTTGCGGTGCTGGCCGACTGCGAGCGGGCGCTGGGCCGTCCGGAGCGGGCCATCGACCTGTTCCGCGGGGCGGACCGGGACAAGCTCGACCAGGGCGTCGCCATCGAGCTGCTGATCGTGGCGGCCGGTGCGCGGGGCGACCTCGGGCAGAAGGACGCGGCCGTGGCCATGCTCCAGGTTCCCGAGCTGACCGCCGAGTCGACCGAGCCGTGGGCGGCGCGACTGCGCTACGCGTACGCGGACTCGCTGCTGGCCGTGGGCCGGCGCGAGGAGGCGCGGGAGTGGTTCTCCCGGGCCGCCGACATGGACACCGAGGGCGAGACTGACGCCGCCGAGCGGCTGTTGGAGCTGGACGGCGTCGTCATCGAGGGTGACGACGAGGTGGACGAGGAGTTCGCCGCCGGTCCGGGTGCCCCGGGTGCCGTGCCGGCCCGCCCCGACGCCGACCTGACCGGCGACGCCGACGACCTCGACGACGAGGACCGGGACGAGGACGACGACGAGGACGACCTCGACGACGACGAGGACGACGACTACGACGACGAGGACGACGACCTCGACGACGAAGACGACGACGACCTCGACGACGAGGACGACGACCTCGACGGCGACGCGGACGAGGACGACGACGACCGGGGCGACGAGGACGACGACCGGGGCGACGACGACCTCGAGGGCGACGTCCGGCTGCGGGCCGACGCCGACGCGGCGGACGCCGTCGCGGCCGACGCCGCTGACGCGGTACCGGCCGGCGAGGGCGCCGGGTACCGGGACCGGGACGCGGCGGACCTGGGTGACGACGAGCTGACCGACGCGGAGGCGCGCTCGCTCGCCGCCGACACCCGCGCCGCCGCCGTCGACGCCGCCGGTCCGGACGCCTCGGCCGGCAACGCGACGGGCGACGAGGCGCCGGAGCGCCGGTGACCGGAAGCGCTGGGAACGCGGGTTCCGGTCCGGATCGCGGGGAACGCGACCGGGCCGGAACGGGCGGCCGGCTGGTCGACGGGTACGCCCTGGTCGTCTTCGACCTGGACGGGGTGATCTACCTGATCGACCGGCCGATCCCCGGCGCGGTCGAGGCGGTCGGCCGGCTGCGTGCCGAGGGCCGGTCGGTCGCCTACGCGACGAACAACGCCTCGCGCCGCTCCAGCGAGGTGGCCGACCTGCTCACCGGCATGGGTGTGCCGGCCGGGCCGGAAGAGGTCCTCACCTCCGCGGCCGCCACCGCCGAGCTGCTGCGCGACCGGCTGCCCGCCGGCGCCCCGGTGCTGGTGGTCGGGGCGGAGGCGCTGCGCGCGGAGCTGCGCGCCGTGGGCCTGCGCCCGGTCTCGACGGTGGACGAGGAGCCCGCCGCCGTGGCCCAGGGATACGGCCCGCAGGTCGGCTGGTCCGACCTGGCCGAGGCGTCGCTGGCGGTCCGGGCGGGCGCGCCCTGGTACGCCACCAACACCGACCGCACCCTGCCCAGCCCGCGCGGCCCGCTGCCCGGCAACGGGTCGCTGGTGGCGGTGCTGCGCACCGCGCTGGGGCGGGACCCCGACGTGGTGGTGGGCAAGCCGGAGCCGGCGCTGTTCGCCACCGCCGCCCGCCGGGCCGGCGCGGGACGGACCCTCGTGGTCGGCGACCGGCTGGACACCGACATCGAGGGCGCCCGCCGGGCCGGCCTCGACAGCCTGCTGGTGCTCACCGGGGTCAGCGACGTGGCCGAGCTGTTGGCCGCGCCCGAGGAGCGCCGGCCCGCGTACGTCTCCTTCGATCTTGCCGGGCTCTTCGACCCGGCGGCCGTGGTGCGGGTGCCGGGCGCGGCGGACGCCGGCGGCTGGTCCGCGTCCGTGACCGACGTGGGGCTCGCCCTCGACGGAGCGGGACGCCCGCTGGACGCCCTCGCGGCGCTCTGCGCGGTGGCCTGGTCGACGGGGGCGGGCCCGCGGGTGCGGCCGGCGTCCGAGGCGGCGCGGGAGGCCCTGGCCGCGCTCGGCCTGGCGGACTGACCTCCGCGGTCAGAGCAGCTTGCGGAGCTTCATGAGGTCGAAGGGGTTGGCCTTGATGGACACCCGGCGGGCCCCCACGGCCTTCATCATGTCGAGCTGACCGTGCACCAGGGCGACCAGATCGTCGCTGGTGGTGCTCAACGCGATCTTCGCCTTCGGGTCGTCGCCGTCGGCCAGGTCGACCAGCCGGCCGCCCTCGAGGCGCCCGTGGAACGCGGTGTCCAGGTCGGTGACCCGGCAGGCGAGGGTGCGGTCGAGGTCGATCCGGCCCTGCACGTCGGCGTGCCGGTCCAGCCGGGCGGCCAGGTCCCGCAACGCCTGCCGGCACTCGTCCACGCTGGCCACATCGTCTCCTCACCACGCGCCACGCCGTTTCCCGGCACCGTACCGCAATGGGGCGTGCGGGGCGCCCGGTAGCGTGACACCTGCACACCCCGCCCCGCGGAAGGACTCAGGCATGCAGGACGCGTGGCGCGCCTACCTCGAGCTGGCCATGGGCCTGACGGAGGCGCCCCGGAAGAAGGCCCAGGACGCCGTGAAGCGCGTGGTCGGCCAGAGCGGCGCGACCGCCGCCCAGCTCCAGTCGCTCGCCGAGGAGCTGGTCTCCACCGGCCTGGCGAACCGGGAGGCGCTGACCAAGCTGGTCCGCTTCGAGGTGGACCGCGCCCTGGGCGCGGTCGGGCTGGCCACCGCCGACGAGGTCGCCGAGCTGACCCGCCGGGTGCACGACCTGGAGCGGCAGCTGCGCGAGGCGAAGGCCACCGGCACGCCGGTGACCGCCGCCCCGAGCGCCGCGGCGGGCCCTGGCCTTGCCGCCGAGACGGCGGGCTCCGGCGAGGTGACCCCCTCCGGGGAGTCGGCCGCCGAGCAGCCGACCACGCCGGCCGCCGAGCAGCCGACCACGCCGGCCGCCGAGGCGCCGGTCTCGGCGCCCGCGCGGACCAAGGCGGTCGCGAAGAAGGCCGTGGCGAAGAAGGCCATCGCGAAGAAGCCGGCCGCCACGGTCGCCCGGACCCCCGCCGAGGAGTCGCCGGCCACCCCGGCCCGGCCGGTCAGGAAGGCCGCCGGCCGCAAGGATTCCGGCGGTACCGGCTCGTGACCGCGCCGTTCCGCCCGGGTCCGCCGCCCGGCCCGCGCCCCGGGCCGCCGCCCGCCGGTCCCCGGCCCGGCCCGCCCCCGGGCGTCCGGCCGGCGCCGGTCGAGGAGGTCGGCGAGGCGCGGCACCCGGCGGTGGACGCCGCCGTGCAAGCCATGATCAACGCCGAGGCGCTCTCCCCGGCGGACCAGATCGCCCAGTACGAGGCGGCGTACGAGACGCTGCGCGAGACCCTGGCCAGCATCGACCAGGCCTGACCCGAGGCGGAGAACAACCACCGATGGCACGTCGTACCCGGCTGGATGCCGAACTCGTCCGCCGTGGCCTGGCCCGCTCCCGTGAGCAGGCCGCCGCGCTGGTGGAGGCCGGTCGCGTCCAGCTGCGCGGGGTGCCGGCCCGCAAGGCCGCCGCGATGGTCGACCCGGCCGACCCGCTGCTGGTCACGGGCGAAGACCCCGCCACGGAGTACGTCTCCCGGGGCGGCCACAAGCTGGCCGGCGCGCTCGCCGCGTTCACCTCCGGCGGGCTGACCGTGGCCGGCCGGCGCTGCCTCGACGCGGGCGCCTCCACGGGCGGCTTCACCGACGTGCTGCTGCGCGCCGATGCCGCCGAGGTGGTGGCGGTCGACGTCGGCTACGGGCAGCTCGCCTGGTCGCTGCGGAACGACGACCGGGTGCACGTCTTCGAGCGCACCAACGTGCGTACCCTCACGCCGGAGGCGATCGGCGGCCCGGTCGACCTGACGGTGGCCGACCTGTCGTTCATCTCGCTGCGGCTGGTGCTGCCGGCGCTGGCCGGCTGCACACGGCCCGACGGCGACCTGGCGCTCATGGTCAAGCCGCAGTTCGAGGTCGGCAAGGAGCGGGTCGGCGCGGGCGGGGTGGTCCGCGACCCCGAGCTGCGCGCCGAGGCCGTGCTCGACGTGGCCGCCGCGGCCGCGGGGCTCGGGCTGGGCCTGGCCGGCGTGGCCGCCAGCCCGCTGCCCGGGCCGAGCGGCAACGTGGAGTTCTTCGTATGGTTACGCCGGGAAGCGCCCGCCGCGGACCCCGACCGGGTGCGCGCGGTGGTGGCCGCCGGCCCGCAGGGATTTCCGGCCGCCGGGCCGGAGGGCACGACTGAGGAGGTGTCCGGGTGAGCCGGACCGCTCTGCTGGTGACGCACACGGGCCGTCGGCGCAGCACCGAGCACGCCCGCGCGGTGGCGGCCGACCTCATCGCGGCCGGCTTCGAGGTGCGGGTGGTCGCCGAGGAGGCCGACGACCTGGACCTGCCCGGTGTGGTGCCGGTGACCGGCCCGGAGGCCGCCGAGGGCGCGGAGATCGTCTTCGCGCTGGGCGGGGACGGCACCTTCCTGCGCGCCGCCGAGCTGGCCCGCCCGGCCAAGGCGCCGCTGCTCGGGATCAACCTCGGCAAGGTCGGCTTCCTCGCCGAGGCGGAGATCGACGACCTGGACAGCGCGGTGCGCGACGTGGTCGGGCGCAACTACACGGTGGACGAGCGGCTCACCCTCGACGTCACCGCCGAGTTCGAGGGCGGCCCGACCATCGAGTCGTGGGCGTTGAACGAGATCAGCGTGGAGAAGGGCGAGCGGGCCCAGATGCTGGAGCTGCTCGTCGACGTCGACGGCCGGCCGCTGTCCCGCTACGGCTGCGACGGCGTGGTCTGCGCGACCCCCACCGGCTCCACCGCGTACGCGTTCTCCGGCGGCGGGCCGGTGGTCTGGCCCGAGGTGGAGGCGCTGCTGCTGGTGCCGATCAGCGCGCACGCGCTGTTCAGCCGTCCCCTCGTCACCGCGCCGACGTCCACCTTCGCGATCACCGTGGACCCGTTCACCACCCTGGCGGTGCTCTGCTGCGACGGCCGGCGGGTCTACGACCTGCCCCCGGGCGCCCGGGTCACCGTGCGCCGGGGCGCGCTGCCGGTGCGCATCGTGCGACTCCGGGAGCGGCCGTTCACCGACCGGCTGGTGGCCAAGTTCGACCTGCCCGTGCAGGGCTGGCGCGGCAGCCGTCGCTGACCGACGGCTCAGCGATCACCCGTCCCGCCGGGCATCGGCCCGTTCGGCGTACCCGGGTACGGCCGCGGGCGCGTTACGGTAGGAGCCTCCCCCGACGACGGCACGCCGCGCCGGTCCCGGCGTAGCTCGCCGGCACCGGGCTCGGCGGGTGGTCCCGCCTTCACGGCGGGGCGGGGTTCGTCGGGGCCGTCAACGCCGTCCTCCGGGACGGCGCTCGGGGCGTCCGGACTGCGTCGAGGTGGAGTCCGGGCGGGGCGGCGAGGCCGTGTCCGCCCGGACCGCGCGGTCCGACGGTCGTGGCCCTGGCCAGGGGGTGGTCGGGTCCACGACGGTCGGGGTGTCGGAGGAGTCGCGGCCGGCCGCGGCGGGCGGACGGCGAGCCGCGCCCGGCCGGGTTTCGACCCCGGTCGGGTCGACCGGATCGACGAGCCGCCGTCGGAGGAAACGGCGGCTCACGAACCGGGCGGCGACGCACTCGTTCCGACACCCCGGCCATCGGCCGCGCCTGCCCGCCCCATTCGCCGCCCCGCTCGCGGCCATCCGCCCGACACCGGGTGGCCCGACCGCGGTCGACCCGTGTCCACCTGGCGACATGTCGCCGGTGCGGCGGTCCGAACCTAGTGACCAACCGATGATCTCCGTCGCAGACTCCGGTCGGCCGGCCTCAATCCCCCCCCGAGGCCGGCCACCCGAGTAGAGGAGCGCATCGCATGCACCGGTCCCCACGCTGGCTCGCCGCCGGCGCGGTCGGCGCGCTGGTGGTCGGACTCGCCGTACCGGCGTCCGCCGACCCGCCCGCCCGGCCCACCGGCCCGAGCCCGGCCACCCCCGCCCCGGGCGCCGTACCCGTCCGCGTCACGCTGATCACCGGCGACCAGGTCGACCTCGCCGCGGCCGCGCCCGGCCGGGTCGCCGCCACGGTCCACCCCGGTCCCGGCCGGGAGCGGATCACCTTCCACACCCTGGAGGTCGACGGCGGGCTGCGGGTGCTGCCCAGCGACGTCGTCCCGTACGTCTCCGCCGGTGTGCTCGACGCCGACCTGTTCGACGTGCAGGAACTGGTCGCGGACGGGTACGGCGACGCCGCGCAGGGCGCGTTGCCGCTGATCGTCCGCTACCAGCAGCCCGCCGCCGGCCGGGTCCGGCCGCTCGCCGGCGCCACCGCGGCCCGTCCGCTGGAGAGCATCAACGGCGCGGCGCTGCGGGTCGGCAAGGCCGACCTCGGCGGGCTGTGGACCACACTGCGGGGCACTCCGGAGGCCCGGACCACCGCCGGTGCGCCCCGGCTCGGCGCCGGCATCGCCCGCGTCTGGCTGGACGGGCGGGTCCACGCGGATCTGGAGCACAGCGTGCCGCAGATCGGCGCCCCGGCGGCCTGGGCGGCCGGTCGGGACGGCAACGGCGTCCGGGTCGCGGTGCTCGACACCGGTGTCGACGCCAGCCACCCCGACCTGGCCGGCCGGATCGCCGAGGCGCAGGACTTCACCGGCAGCGGCAGCGCCCGGGACGGCCACGGCCACGGCACCCACGTGGCCTCCACCATCGCCGGCAGCGGCGCCGCGTCCGACGGGCTGCGCAAGGGCGTCGCGCCCGGCGCGCAGCTGCTGATCGGCAAGGTGCTGGACGACGGCGGCCGCGGCTACGACTCGGGGATCATCGCGGGCATGGAGTGGGCCGCCCACTCCGGCGCGAAGGTGGTCAGCATGAGCCTCGGCGGCCCGGCCACCGACGGCACAGACCCGATGAGCCAGGCGGTCAACGACCTCACCGCCGAGACCGGCTCGCTCTTCGTGATCGCCGCCGGCAACTCGGGCGCGGCGGGCACCGTCGGGGCGCCCGGCGCGGCCAGTGCCGCCCTCACCGTCGGGGCGGTGGACCGCGACGACAACCTGGCCGACTTCTCCAGCCGCGGCCCGCGGGTCGGTGACAACGGCCTGAAGCCGGAGATCACCGCGCCGGGCGTCGGCATCGCCGCGGCCCGCGCCTCCGGCACGACCATGGGTACGCCGGTGGACGACGCGTACACGCGGGCGTCCGGGACATCGATGGCGACCCCGCACGTGGCCGGCGCGGCGGCGATCCTCGCCCAGGAGCACCCGGACTGGACCGCCGGGAAGCTCAAGGACGCGCTCGTCAGCACGACGAAGGCGAACCCCGCGCTGACCGTCTTCGAGCAGGGCGGCGGCCGGGTGGACGTGGCCCGCGCGCTGAGCCAGCGGGTGTACGGCTCGGCCACCGCCGACTTCGGCCGGGTGAACACCGGCGGCGCGGTGGCGGAGCGGACCGTGACGTACACCAACGGCACGTCCTCCCCGCAGACCCTGCGGCTGGCCCTCGAGCTGCGCAACCTGGACAGCGGCGCCGCCGAGCCGGACGGGGTGTCGCTCGACGGCACCGAGGTGACCGTGCCGGCCGGCGGCAGCGTGAACGTCCCGCTGCACGCCGACCCGGCGAAGCTGGACCGGGGAGTGCACGGAGGGTGGCTGGTGGCCACCGGCGCGGACGGTCTCGCGGTACGCACGGCCGTCGGGCTCACCCTCAGCGGCCCGATCCACACCGTCACCCTGCGCGCCCTGGACATGGCCGGACAGCCCGGTCTGGCGTCGGTGTTCACCCTCTTCGGCGAGCACCCCGAGTCGGACCACCTCGGTTGGATCCCCGGCGACGTGCAGGTGCAGGTCGAGGAGGGCCCGTACCTGCTGGAGGGGCTGATCGAGCACGGCGCCCCGTTGGACGAGCAGATCACCCTGGTCACCGACCCCGAGCTCATGGTGGATCGCGACCTCACCGTGGTGCTCGACCCCCGCAAGGGCACTCCGGTGCGGATCGAGACGCCGAAGCCGTCCGAGCAGCGGGCGGCGATCAGCTTCTACGAACACCGGGTCTTCGGCAACGGGCGGCAGGTCGACCACGGCGTCATGAACTTCAGCACGACCCAGCAGGTCAACGTCACCCCGACGCGGCCGGTGAGCCGGGGCGAGTTCGAGTTCGCCTCCCGCTGGCAGCTGGTCGCGCCCATGGTGGCCGCCCAGGTCAGTGACGTCTCCGGTCCGCTGGACATCAACCTGCTGGGCCAGTCGCCGGCTCCGGCGGGCCGGCGGAAGCTCCCGCTGGTCTGGGCGGGCGACGGCACTCCCGCCGAGCTGGCCCGGGCCGGGGTCCGAGGTGCGGCCGCGCTGGTGGCCGGCAGCTACGACCGAGCCGAGGAGGACCAGGTCGCCGACGCCACGGCGGCCGGCGCCGCCATGGTGCTCGTCGTCCGCCCGGCGGACCGGAGCGCGTGGACGGTCTGGCGACCGGACGGGGACCGGTTGCCGATCCCGTCGCTGGTGGTCGCGTACGACGACGGACAGCCGATGATCGCGGCGGCGAAGCGCGGCCGCGCGACCCTGGACGTGACGCTGACCGTCGACAGCCCCTACCTGTACGACGTGTGGCAGGTGTCGAAGGGGCGGGTCCCGGAGCGGATCGTGCACCGGGTGACGGCGGACAACACCGCCGAGGTGACCACCCGCTACGCCGACACCGGCGGGTTCGACTGGGCCAGTGAGCAGCGGTTCGGCTGGCGCCCCTGGCAGGAGTACTCCTGGAACGACGACCAGCGGATGGTGCGTACCGGCACCACCCGGCAGGAGTTCGTCAGCGCCGGGGACTCCTGGTGGCAGCAGCGGGTGCTGCACCGACTCACCTGGTCCTGGGGGCCGCTGCTCGGCGGGCTCACCCAGCAGCCCCGGCGGTACGCCGCCGACGACCGGGTCACCGAGACCTGGCACGCCCCGGTGGTCCGGCCGGCCGTGCCGGCGAGCAGCGGAGCCCCGGTGCCCACGCGCACCGGCGACACCCTGAACCTGCGGGTGGCCGAGTTCGTCGACGCCGACGGCCACTACGCCTCGGCCGGCTGGGGCGAGGAGCAGGACACCGTCGAGCGCCGGCTGAGCCGGGACGGGCAGCAGATCGCCGACCTCTCCGGCGGCTGGGCGCCGGTGGCGGCCACCCCGGGCGCGGCCCGGTACCGGCTGGACGTCACCACCCGGCGCGCCTCGGACGAGTGGCGGTGGGCCACGCGTACCGAGACGGCCTGGCAGTTCACCTCGGCCCGGCCGGACGGTGACGCGACCCAGCCGTTGTCGCTGCTGCAGGTCGACTACCAGGTCCCCGCGGACCTGCGGGGCGAGGTGCCCGGCGGCCGGCCGCACCAGGTGGGGCTGACCCTGCGCCAGCCGGCCGGCGTACCGGCGCCGACCGGTGTCGGGGTCCGGGTCGAGGTGTCGTTCGACGGCGGACGCAACTGGCGGAGCGTGCCGGTGCACGGCTCGGGCGCCCGGTTCACCGCGACGGTGCCGGCCGGGCGCGGCACGGTGTCGCTGCGGGTGCACGCCGGTGACCGGGCGGGCAACACCGTCGACCAGACCGTGCTCGACGCGTACGGCCTGCGCTGAACCGGCGTCCACGCGGGACGGATCCTCCCCTCGCCCGCGTGGACGTCACCCTCGGTCCGTCCGGGGTGCCCGCCCTTCGGGAGGTGGGCACTCAGGACGGCGTACCGGCCGTCGCTGCCGCCGGCACCGCACTCGGGAAGCGGGGCCGGCGGCGGCGCGGCCGGTGGCGGGGGTGTCGGGCGGGTCAGAGCCAGCCGCGGCGGGCGGCGTGGTAGGCCAGACCCGGCCGGGTGTCGACCCCGGCCACGGTCATCAGATCGGCGAGCCGCCGCTGCACCGTGCGGCGGCTCACGCCGAGCTGGGAGGCGATGGACTTGTCCGGCACCCCGGCCACGAAGAGCGACAGCAGCCGGACCTCCTCGGCGTCCGGCCGGTACCCTCCGCCCGCCCGGTCCTCGACCGGCGCGGCGGACGAGCTCACCGGCGTCGCCATGAGCCAGTGGCTCTCGAAGAGGGCAAGCAGCGCGTCCAGCAGCTGGCTGCGACCGATCACCGCGGCGGTCGGTTCGCCGCTGCCCCGCTCCGGCACCAGCGGGCAGACCGCCGTCCGGCCGTCCACGATGGCCAGCCGGACCGGCAGCCGGTCGAGGACGCGGGCCTGCTCGCCGGCGCGTACGCCCTGCTCGACGTCCGCGAGGGCGCCCGGTTCGAGGAGCATCTCGCGCTCGTAGATGGCCCGGTAGCGGACCCCGCGGGCCAGCGCGTCGAACTCCTCGACGTTCTCCTGGCCCGCCATGGCCAGCGGGTTGGCCCGGCAGAACCAGAGCACCTCGGCCCGGGCGCCGTTCTGCAGGTCGCGCAGGCGCTCGCGGAGCGCCCGGGCGCCGGTGACCACCTCGACCAGGTGCCCGGCGTCGTGCCGGCGCATCCCGGCCCGGTACTCCTCGGTGAGCTGGGTGACCGCCGCGCGGGCCGACTCCAGGGCCTCCTGGCGGCGCAGCAGCGCCTCGCCCAGCGGGACGTCGGGCGCCAGCGGCCGCAGCGGCGCGTCGGGATCCGGCCCGACCGGCGGCACCAGTCCCTTGCCGCGCAGGGCGTCGAGCTGGGCGAGGATGTCCGCGCGCGGGCGGCCCAGCCGCTCGGCCAGCTCACCGACCCGCGCGGTCGTGAGCTGCACCAGGCAGCGGTAGAGCTGCTCCTCGTCCGGGGTCAGGCCGATCACGTCCAGCACGGGGCAGAACTGTACGACCCCACCGGCTGCCCCGCGCCGGCTGGTCAAGTGTCGGAGGACGCGTCTACTGTCGGGTGCTGTGCTGGAAGAGCTGCGCATCACCGGACTGGGCGTCATCGAGGACACCACGCTGCCGCTGACCGGCGGGATGAACGTCATCACCGGCGAGACCGGTGCGGGCAAGACCATGGTGGTGACCGGCCTCGGCCTGCTCTTCGGCGGTCGGGCCGACGCCGGCCGGGTCCGCGCCCAGCCGGGCCGCGCGGTGGTGGAGGGCCGGCTGCGCCTGCTCGGCCGGGTGGCCGAGACGGTGCACGCCCGGATCACCGACGCGGGCGGCGAGCCCGACGAGGACGGCTCGCTGCTGCTGAGCCGCACGGTCACCGTCGAGGGCCGGTCCCGGGCACACCTGGGCGGCCGCAGCATGCCGGTGTCGATGCTGGGCGAGGTCGGCGAGCAGGTGGTGGCCGTGCACGGCCAGTCCGACCAGCTGCGCCTGCTGCGCCCGGCCGAGCAGCGGGCCGCGCTCGACCGGTTCGCCGGCCCGGAGCACGAGAAGCTGCTCGACGCGCTGCGGGAGGCGTACACCCGGTGGCGGGCGGTCGTCGACGACCTGGCCGACCGGCGGCGCAACGCCCGTGAGCGCAACCAGGAGGCCGACCTGCTCCGGCTCGGTCTCGACGAGATCACCCGGGTCGACCCGCAGCCCGGCGAGGACGACGAGCTGAAGGCGGAGGCGCAGCGCCTGGAGCACGCCGAGGGGCTGCGCACCGCGGCCCAGGTGGCCCAGCAGTGCGTGGCCGGCGGCGTGGAGGCGGCCGACGACACCCCCGACGCCACGGCGCTGCTCGGCACCGCCCGGCGCACGCTGGAGGCGCAGGCCGGCACCGATCCCGCCCTCGGCGAGCTGGCCGCCCGGCTGGAGGAGGCGGCCACCCTGGTCACCGACGTCTCCGCCGAGCTGTCGACCTACCTCGCCGCGCTGGACGCCGACCCGGCCCGCCTGCAGACGGTCTACGAGCGCCGGGCCGCGCTGCGCGGCCTCACCCGGAAGTACGCCGACGACGTCGACGGCGTGATCGCCTGGGCCGAGCGGGCGCGCACCCGGCTGTCCGACCTGGACACCTCCGACGAACTGCTCGACGAGCTGGACAAGGAGGCGGCCCGGCTCGCCGGTGAGGTGGCCGACCTGGCCGGCCGGGTCTCCACCTCCCGGCAGGAGGCCGCGGTCCGCTTCGCCGAGCAGGTCACCGTCGAGCTGGCCGGGCTGGCCATGCCGCACGCCCGGATCGAGGTGGCCGTGCTGCCCCGTCCGGTCGGCCGGTCGGAGCCGAGCCTGCCGGTCAACGGGGTCGAGGCCGGCGTCGGGCCGGACGGCGCCGACGAGGTGGAGCTGCGGCTGCTCGCCCACCCGGGCGCGCCGGCGCTGCCGTTGCAGCGGGGCGCCTCCGGCGGCGAGCTGTCCCGGGTGATGCTCGCCATCGAGGTGGTGTTCGCCGGCTCCGGCGGCCCGCCCACCCTGGTCTTCGACGAGGTCGACGCCGGCGTCGGCGGGCAGGCCGCCGTGGAGATCGGCCGGCGGCTGGCCCGGCTGGCCCGCAGCCACCAGGTGCTCGTGGTCACCCACCTGCCGCAGGTCGCGGCGTTCGCCGACCGGCACCTCGTGGTGGCGAAGGACACCGGGGGAGCGGTCACCACCAGCGGCGTGCGGGTGGTGGAGGACACTGAGCGGGCCCGGGAGCTGGCCCGGATGCTCGCCGGTTTGCCGGACTCGGATCTGGGTATCGCCCACGCCGAAGAGCTCCTGGCCGTGGCGGCCAAGGAAAGGCGTCCGTGATCCCGAGATTGTGAGCGCAAGCACACCGGCATGCGCTCCGGTGTGCTTCCCTGGGTAGGCGGCCCTGCTCAGGCATGTCGCGACAGCAAAACCTGCCTCACATGCCAGGATGGTCACGATGCGTCTACCCACGTTGCGCCGGACCCGGAACGCGGAACCGGGCACAGTCCTCGGTACCGCGCGCCTCGACCGCCGGACGAAACGCCTGGTCGGCCGGCTCCGCCCGGGGGACATCGCGGTGATCGACCACGTCGACCTGGACCGGGTGGCGGCCGACTCGCTGGTCGCCGTCGGTGTCGCCGCCGTGCTCAACGTCAAGCCGTCGGTCTCCGGGCGCTACCCGAACCTCGGCCCCGAGGTGCTGATCTCGGCCGGCATCCCGCTCCTGGACGACCTCGGCGAGAGCGTCTTCGAGCAGATCCGCGAGGGCGACGTGGTGCGCATCGAGGGCAACACGGTCTTCGTCGGCGAGGAGCCGGTCGCCCACGGCACCCTCCAGGACGCCGAGACGGTCGCCAAGTCGATGGCCGACGCCCGGGAGGGGCTGTCGGTGCAGTTGGAGGCGTTCGCCGCCAACACCATGGACTACCTCAAGCAGGAGCGCGACCTGCTGCTCGACGGCGTCGGCGTGCCGGAGATCCAGACCCAGCTCCAGGGCCGGCACTGCCTCATCGTGGTCCGCGGCTACGACTACAAGGCCGACCTGGACGTGCTGCGCCCCTACATCCGCGAGTTCAAGCCGGTGCTGATCGGCGTGGACGGCGGCGCCGACGCGCTGGTCGAGGCCGGCTACACCCCTGACATGATCATCGGGGACATGGACTCGGTCACCGACGACGTGCTGCGCTGCGGCGCCGAGGTGATCGTGCACGCCTACCCGGACGGCCGGGCGCCGGGCCTGGCCCGGGTCAACGGCCTCGGAGTGCCGGCGATCACCTTCCCGGCCGCGGCGACCAGCGAGGACCTGGCCATGCTGCTGGCCGACGAGAAGGGCGCCTCGCTGCTGGTGGCCGTCGGCACCCACGCCACCCTGGTGGAGTTCCTCGACAAGGGCCGGGGCGGCATGGCCTCGACCTTCCTGACCCGGCTGAAGGTGGGCGGCAAGCTGGTCGACGCCAAGGGCGTCAGCCGGCTCTACCGGCAGAGCATCTCGGGCTCCTCGCTGCTGCTGCTCATCCTCTCGGCGGTGGCCGCGATGGCCTCCGCGGTGGCGGTCTCCACGGTCGGCAAGGCGTATTTGGGCGTGGTGTCGGAGTGGTGGGACAATTTCGTGTTCCAGCTCGGCCAGCTCTTCTAGCTCCCCGACGATCAAGAGGCTGCAAGCGTGATCAACTTCCGCTACCACGTGGTGTCCCTGACCGCGGTCTTCCTGGCGTTGGCGATCGGCCTGGTGGTCGGCACCGCCGCCCTCAACGGGCCGGTTGCCGACTCGCTCAAGGAGCGGGTCAACGGGCTCAGCAAGGACAACTCGCTGATGCGCCAGTCGGTCAACAACCTCCAGAAGGAACTGGACATGGAGGAGGACTTCGCCGCCGAGATGGCGCAGGTCGTCCTCCCCGGCAAGCTGAGCGGCCGGCGGGTGCTGGTGCTCAGCCTGCCCAGCGGCCGGGACCACACCGAGGGCGTGGTGAAGATGCTCCAGCTCGCCGGGGCGAACGTCACCGGCCGGATCGACGTCCAGGACAAGTTCATCAACCCGGACAGCAACAACAACCTGCTGGAGCTGGCCGTCACGGCGGCCCGCCCGAACAGCGTGCCCACCTCCGGCCTGCCCGGCAACGGGCACGGCGTGGAGACCTCCAGCGCGCTGCTGGCCAGCGTGCTGCTGGACCGGCCGGCGGGCAACCCCGCGGTCACCGACGCGGACCGCCGGGCGGTGGTCCAGCAGTACGCCACCTCCGGCTACCTCACCTCCGAGAACAAGATCTCCGGCGCCGCCGAGGCGGTCGTGCTGGTCAGCGGCCAGCCGTACGTCGACAAGTTCTCGGCGGAGAAGGACGAGTCGGTGGTGAAGATCGCCGAGCAGTTCGACCGGACCGGCGCCATCGTGGTCGGCGGCATGGGCTCGGCCGGCGGCAACGTGGTCTCCGTGGTCCGGGGCGACCCGGTGCTCGCCCAGACCATCTCGACCGTCGACAACGCCAACACCGTGCAGGGGCAGCTGGTCACCAGCCTGGCCCTGGTCCAGCAGCTGACCGAGAAGAAGGCCGGCCAGTACGGCGTCGGCGACAACGCCGCCGCGCTGCTGCCTAAACTGCCCCAGTGACCGCTGGACCGGCGTATGTCCGGTCCGTACCGCGTCGTGCTGGACATCCGGATCGGAGGGGTCGCGTGAGACTGGGTCGGCTGCTGACGGTCGGCGCGGGGGCGCTGGCCGCCCGCTACGTGCTGCGGGAGGTGCGCACATCGCCGGGCGCGCCGGCGCTGGAGCGCACCAACTTCCGGGGCCGCACGGTCACCCTGGCCGCCGGTCCCGCCCTCGCGGTCGGCGCGGCCACCGCGGGCGCGCTCGGCGCGGGCAGCGCCCCGGCCGGTGCCGCCGCACTGCTCGCCGGGGTGGGCGCGGGCTCCGTGGGGCTCTACGACGACATCGTCGGCGCGCGCCCCGACCAGAAGGCCGCCAAGGGCTTCGCCGGGCACCTGGCCGCGCTGCGCGAGGGGCGGGTCACCGCCGGGCTGGTCAAGATCGCCGGAGTGGGCGCGGCCGGGCTCGGCGCCGCGGCGCTGCTCGCCGCCGACCGGCGGGTCGCCGCGCACCCCCGCCGGCAGCGCGCCAGCGCCTTCGGCCGCGGGCTGGACGTGCTGCTCGGCGCCGGCGTGGTGGCCGGCACCGCCAACCTCGTCAACCTGCTCGACCTGCGCCCCGGCCGGGCGCTGAAGTCCGGCATGCTGCTCGGCGCCCCGCTCGCCACCGGCCCGTACGGGGGCATCGCGGCGGGCGCGGTCGGGGCGGCCGCCGGGCTGGTCCGGGAGGACCTCGACGAGCGGGTCATGCTCGGCGACAGCGGCGCCAACGCGCTCGGCGCCCTGCTCGGGGTGAGCCTGGCCGCCCGCACCGGGCCGCTGGGCCGGGCCGGGGTGCTGGCCGTGCTCGCCGCGCTCACCGCCGCCAGCGAGAAGGTGAGCTTCACCCAGGTGATCCAGCGGACCCCGGGGCTGCGGCACCTCGACGAGCTGGGCCGGCTCGCCGACTGACGTGACGAAACCGGCACCCCTCGCCGCCGCCGGCCGCGTGGCCGGGGCGGCGGCCCTCATCGCCGTCCTCACCGTGGTCAGCCGGCTCGCCGGCTTCGGCCGCACCGCCGTCTTCACCTGGACGCTCGCCCCCACCGACCTCGGCGGCGCGTACCTGGTGGCCAACTACGTCCCGAACTTCATCTTCGAGATCGTCGCCGGCGGGGCACTGGCCAGCCTCGTCGTACCGCTGCTGGCCGGCGCCGTCGAGGCGGGGGAGCGGCGGGCGGTGGCCGCCACCACCGGGGCCCTGCTCACCTGGACGCTCAGCCTGCTGGTGCCGCTCGCGCTGCTGGTGGCGCTGCTCGCCGACCCGCTGATGGGGCTGCTCGGCCACGGCCTGGACGCCGCCCAGCAGGCCGCCGGCGCCCGGATGCTGCGGGTCTTCGCGCCCCAGCTGCCGCTCTACGGCGTCGGCATCGTGCTCACCGGCGTGCTCCAGGCGCACCGGCGGTTCGCCTGGCCGGTGATCGCCCCGCTGCTGTCCAGCGTCACCGTCATCGCGGTCTACCTCGGCTTCACCGCCGCCGAGGGGCGGCTGGCCCGCGTCGCCGAGGTCGGGCGCGGCGGCGAGCTGCTGCTCTCCGGCGGCACCACCCTCGGCGTGGTGGTGCTGTCGCTGTCCCTGCTCATCCCGCTGCGCCGGCTCGGGCTGCGGCCGCGCCCCGGCTTCCGGTTCCCCGCCGACGCCCGGGCCCGGGTCGGTGGGCTGGCCGTGGCCGGGGTGGTCACCGTCGCCGCCCAGCAGATCGCCCTGGTCGTCGCGCTCAACCAGGTCACCTTCGGCCGGACCGCCGACGTCGGCGTCTACAACCTGGCCCAGACGATCTACTTCCTGCCCTGGGCGGTGCTGGCCGTGCCGCTCGCGGTGGCCGCGTACCCGACCCTGGTGGCGTCGCGGGCAGCCGGCGACGAGCGGGCCTATCGCGAGACGCTCGCGCCGGCGGTCCGCGGGGTGGTGCTGTTCAGCCTGCTCGGCGCCGCCGCGCTGGCCGGCACGGCCGTCCCGGTCGGGCACTTCTTCTTCGACCCCGCCGACGCCGGCACCGCCGCGGCGGGCATCGCGGGCTTCGCCCCCGGCCTGCTCGGCTACGGCCTGTTCGCGGTGCTCACCCGGGCCCTCTACGCGCGCGGGGAGACCCGGTCGGCCACCCTCGCGACGGCACTCGGCTGGCTCAGCGTGCCGGCGCTGGCCCTGCTGTTCGGGCGCCTCATGCCCCTAGCCGACCGCGTGCTCGCGGTGACCCTGGCCACCTCCGCCGGCATGCTGCTCCTCGGCGGGCTGCTGATCGCCGCCGTCCGCCGCTCCGCCGGGCCCGCCGCCCTGGCCGGCGTCGGGCGGGCCGGGGCGGCCGGCCTGCTCGCCGCCGCGGTCGCCGCGCTCGGCGGCGCGGCCACCGCCCGGGGACTCGCCGGGCTCGCCGGCGGGACCCCGACGACGGCGGAGGCCCTCGCGCAGGGCATGCTGTCCGGGGTCGTGGTCGGTGCCCTGTTCCTCGCCGTCGCCTGGCTGACCGACGCCCGCGACCTCCGGCCGCTGCTCGCGGCCGTGACCCGCCGGCTCCGCCGGCGCCGCCCGCCCGGCGGGGGTGACGGCCCGCGGGAGGACCAGCACCCCGGGGAGCGGGGCGACGGAAAGGAGACCGTTTCCTCATGACGGACGCCTCGTCGGCGCCCCGGTGGCCCGGCTCGGTCGCCCTGGTGCTCGCCTCCAGCACCGGCGGGGTGGGCCAGCACATCCGGTCGATCGCCCGGGGCCTCACCGAGGCCGGCGCGTCCGTGCTGGTCTGCGGCCCGGCCGCCACCCAGGACCAGTTCGACTTCACCGGGGCGGGCGCCCGGTTCACGCCGGTGGAGATCCCGGCCAGCCCCACCCCGGCCGACACGCGGGCCGTCGTCGCGCTGCGCCGGGCGCTCGCCGATACGCCGGTCGACGTGGTGCACGCGCACGGGCTGCGCGCCGGCCTGGTCGCCGTGCTCGCCCGCCCAGCCGCCCCGCTCGTGGTCACCTGGCACAACGCCGTGCTGGCCGGCGGGCTGCGCGGCGGGCTGTCCCGGCTGGCCGAGCGGATCGTCGCCCGCAACGTCCGGGTCGCACTGGGCGCCTCCGCCGACCTGGTCGACCGAGCCGCCGCGCTCGGCGCCGCCGACGCCCGCCTCGCTCCGGTCGCCGCGCCGGCGCTGCCCGCGCCGCGCCGCCGCCGGGCCGCCGTCCGCGCCGAGTTCGGGGTCGGCCCCGACCGCCCGCTGATCCTCTCGGTGGGCCGGCTGCACCCGCAGAAGCGGTACGACATCCTGGTCGACGCCGCCGCCCGGTGGCGGTCCCGACAGCCCGCGCCGCTCGTGGTGATCGCCGGCAGCGGGCCCGCGTACCTGCCGCTCGCCGCGCGGATCTCCGCCGCCCGGGCGCCGGTGACCCTGCTCGGGCACCGCACCGACGTGGCCGACCTGCTGGCCGGCGCCGACCTGGCCGTGGTGACCAGCGACTGGGAGGCCCGCCAGCTCTTCGCCCAGGAGGCGCTGGGGGCCGGCGTACCGCTGGTGGCGACCGCCGTGGGCGGCCTGCCGGAGCTGGTCGGCGACGCCGCGGTGCTGGTCCCCGCCGGCGACGTCGACGCCGTCGACGCGGCGGTGCGTGACCTGCTGGACGACGAGACCCGCCGGGCCGACCTGGGCCGCCGGGGCGCCGCCCGGGCCGCGACCTGGCCGACCGAGGCGGACACCACGGGCGCTCTGGTCGACCTCTACGCCGAGCTGACGCCCGAGCACTCGACGGGGACCCGGTGATGCTGCGCAGACTGACCCCGGTGCTGCTGACCCTGGCCGTGGTGGTGCTCGGCATCACCGCGCTGGCCGCCCGCCCCGACAAGGGCGCCGCCGAGCGCAGCGCCGACTTCGTGGTGCTGGCCGGGGCGGCCGGGCTGCGCTGGGAGGACGTCGACCCGCAGACCACCCCCACGCTGTGGCGGATGGCCGAGCAGGGCTCGATCGGCTCGCTCTCGGCACGCTCCGCGCACCGCCCCACCTGCCCGGTCGACGGTTGGCTGACCCTGGGCGCCGGCAACTTCGCCGCGTGGAACGGCAGCCGGTCGAGCGGGGGCTGCCCGGCCACCGGGGTGACCGTCGAGCAGCCCGACGGGATCGGCGCGAACCTGCCGGACCAGGAGGGCGTCGTCGCGTACAACCAGGACCGGCTCTCCTGGGGGGCCACCCCGGGGGCGCTCGCCGAGTCGGTGCGCTGCTCGGTGGCGGTCGGTCCGGGGGCCGCGGTGGCCGCCGCCCGCCCGTTCGGCAGGGTCGACCGGTACGCGCCGGTGCTCCCCGCCGACCCGGCGAAGCTGCTCGGCTCCTGCGTGCTGAGCATCGTCGACCTGGGCACCGTCGACGGCGAGGACCCGGCCAGCCGGGCCGCCCAGGCGCGCCAGGTGGACGCCCAGCTCGCCCGGGTACTGGCCGCCCGGCCGCCGCGCTCGCTGGTTCTGGTGGCCGGGGTGTCGGACACCGACACGCCGTCGCGGCTGCACGTCGCGGTGGCCGACGGCCCGGGCTGGGAGCGGGGCTGGCTGACCTCCCCGAGCACCGCCCGCGAGGGCTACCTGCAACTGGTCGACCTGGCCCCCACCGCGCTGGCCGCCCTCGGCCGGCCGATGCCCGAGCGGCTCTTCCTCGGCCGGCCCGCCGTGTCGGTCGACGGGCGCCCCGACGACCTGCGGGCCGCGATCGACGCGCCGGCCGACGCGGACCGGGAAGCCGCCGCCCAGCGCCGGGTCGCCGGCTGGTTCTTCACCCTGCTCGCCGGCGCGCAGGTGGCCCTCGCCGTGGCGGTTCTGCCGCTGCTGCGCCGGGCCCGCCGGCACGCCGGCCCGCACGGGCCCGAGCCGGTGTCCCGGCGGGTGGTGGCGGTGGTGGAACTGCTGTTGATCGGCGCCGCGCTCGCCGTGCCGGCCGCCCTGCTCGCCGACGCCGTGCCCTGGTGGCGGGGGCAGCACGCCGGTTGGTGGTTCGCCTCGGTGACCGTCCTGCTGATCGTGGGTGGCACCGCCGCGGTCCGGTTCAGCCCCGGCCACGAGCGCACCCTCGGGCCCCTCGGCGCGGTGGCCGGGCTGGCCACCCTGGTGGTCGGGGTGGACGTGCTCACCGGCTCCCGGTTGCAGCTCAACGGCGTGGTCGGCTACTCCGCGCTGGAGGGCGGCCGGTACGCCGGCCTGGGCACCGTCGGGCTGGGCGTGTTCATCGCCGGCTCGCTGCTCTGCGGCGGCTGGCTGGCCCAGCGGGTCCGCCGGGCGTGGCGGCCGATGGTGATGGTCGCGGTCGGCGGGGCGGCGGTGGTGATCGTGGGCAGCCCCTACCTGGGTGCCGACTCGATCGGCGCGATCGCGCTCACCGCCGGGGTGAGCGTGGCCGCCGCGATCTGCTCCGGCGGCTGGCTGACCGTGAGCCGGCTGGCCTGGGCGACCATGGCCGGGCTGGCGGTCACCATCGGCTTCGCCGTGGTCGACGCGGGCCGGCCGGAGGCCGAGCGGGGCAGCCTGGGTCGGTTCCTCGCCGCCCTCGGCGACGGCACCGGCGGGCTCACCGTGCACCGGTCCAGCACCGCCAACTTCGAGACCCTGGTGAACAGCCCGCTCACCGTGCTGGCCCTGGCCGGCGCCGCGCTGGTCTGGTTCGCGCTGCTCCAGCCCTGGGGCGGCCTCATGCGGCTGTTCGGCATCTACCCGGCGATCCGGGCGGCGATGGCCGGCACCGGGGTGGCCGCCGGTCTCGGCGGCGTGCTGGGCGGCTCGGCCCTGGACGTGGCCGGGGCGGCGGGGGCCCTGGTGGTGCCGATGGCGGCCCTCGCGGCCCTGCGGGTGCTCGACCACTCCACCGACCGCACCCAGCCCGGCAGCGGCCGTCCGGGCGACGAGGGCGGGGCGACCCCGCCCGGCGGCCCCACCGGGGAGGGACCCAGCGGCGGACGCGCGGCCGAGGCCACCGGCGCCGGACGCGCCGCCCGGCCCGACCCCGACGCGGCCGACGCCCCGGAGGGCGCGCCGGCGGAGCCCGGCCGGGGCACACCGGCGCCGGACGCGGCCGCCGACCGGGCGCTCCGGGTGCCGGCCCAGCCGGGTCCGGCATCGACCGAGGTGCCCGCCGGCTGAACCGGACACGGCTTCACGTGCGCCGACGGTGGGTGCGACGCCGGTTCCGGGCCGGGGAGGTGTTACCGTGGAATCCCGTGGATCGCGTGATCACTTGGCTGATCGGCACGGCGGTTCGCACGACCGCTACGGACGACACGGGAGCAGGCCTTGGCCCCTTCAGCACGGACGACCAGGCATATTTTCGTCACCGGGGGCGTCGCCTCCTCGCTGGGTAAGGGCCTCACCGCCTCCAGCCTCGGCAACCTGCTCAGCGCGCGCGGGCTGCGCGTGGTGATGCAGAAGCTCGACCCGTACCTCAACGTCGACCCCGGGACGATGAACCCGTTCCAGCACGGCGAGGTCTTCGTCACCGAGGACGGCGCCGAGACCGACCTCGACGTCGGCCACTACGAGCGGTTCCTCGACCGGGACCTCTCCGGCAAGGCGAACGTCACCACCGGGCAGATCTACTCGGCGGTGATCGCCAAGGAGCGGCGCGGCGAGTACCTGGGCGACACCGTCCAGGTCATCCCGCACATCACCAACGAGATCAAGGCGCGGATCCTCGGCATGGCCGACCCGGACGCCGACGGCCAGGTCCCCGACGTGGTGATCACCGAGGTCGGCGGCACGGTCGGCGACATCGAGTCGCTGCCGTTCCTGGAGGCGATCCGCCAGGTCCGGCACGACCTGGGCCGGGACAACTGCTTCTACCTGCACGTGTCGCTGGTGCCCTACCTGGCGCCGTCCGGTGAGCTGAAGACGAAGCCGACCCAGCACTCGGTGGCCCAGCTGCGCAGCATCGGCATCCAGCCGGACGCCCTCGTGCTGCGCTGCGACCGGGAGATCCCGGACAAGGTCAAGGAGAAGCTCTCGCTCTACTGCGACGTCGACCGGGAGGCGGTCACCGCCGCCCCGGACGCGCCGAGCATCTACGACATCCCCAAGGTGCTGCACCGCGAGGGCCTCGACGCGTACGTGGTGCGCCGGCTCGGCCTCTCCTTCCGGGACGTGGACTGGACCCGCTGGGACGACCTGCTCGACCGGGTGCACCAGCCGCGCCACACGGTGACCGTGGCGCTGGTCGGCAAGTACGTCGACCTGCCCGACGCGTACCTGTCGGTGAGCGAGGCGATCCGGGCGGCCGGCTTCGGCCACCGGGCCCGGGTGCAGCTGCGCTGGGTGCCCAGCGACGACTGCGTCACCCCGGCCGGCGCGGCGGCCGCCCTGGCCGGCGTCGACGGCATCGTGATCCCCGGCGGCTTCGGCGTCCGCGGCATCGAGGGCAAGATCGGCACCGCCCGGTACGCCCGGGAGAACGGCGTCCCGCTGCTCGGCCTCTGCCTCGGCCTGCAGTGCATGACCATCGAGGTGGCCCGCCACCTGGCCGGCCTGGACGGGGCGAACTCGCTGGAGTTCGACGAGGAGGCCACCCACCCGGTCATCGCCACCATGGCCGACCAGGAGGACATCGTCGCCGGCAAGGGCGACCTGGGCGGCACCATGCGGCTCGGCGCGTACCCGGCGAAGCTGGCCGAGGGCTCGCTGGTCGCCGAGGCGTACGGCAGCACCGAGGTCAGCGAGCGGCACCGGCACCGGTACGAGGTGAACAACGCCTACCGCGACCAGCTCACCAAGGCCGGCCTGTCCATCTCCGGCACGTCGCCGGACGGCCGGCTCGTCGAGTTCGTCGAGCTGGACCGGAACCTGCACCCGTTCTTCGTGGCCACGCAGGCTCACCCGGAGCTGAAGAGCCGGCCCACCCGGCCGCACCCGCTCTTCGCCGCGTTCGTGAAGGCGGCCGTGGCGTACTCCGAGGCCGACCAGCTCCCGGTCGACCTGGACGCCCCGGCGGACGCCGCCGCGGCGAAGAAGGCGGGCCGCAACGGCGGCGCCGCCGCGAAGGCGGCGTCCGCGTCGTGAGCGGGGTCGAGCACCGGTACGAGGTGACCGGGCGCCGGGAGATCTGGTCGGGCCGGATCTTCTCGGTGGTCAGCGACGACGTGACCATGCCCGGCGGGGGCACGGCCACCCGCGACTACGTGACCCACGTCGGCGCGGTGGCCGTGGTGGCGCTCGACGACGCCGGCCAGGTGGTGCTCATCCGGCAGTACCGGCACCCGGTGGGCCGGCACCTGTGGGAGCTGCCGGCCGGGCTGATGGACGTCCGGGGCGAGGACCTGGCCGCCGCGGCGGCCCGGGAGCTGGCCGAGGAGGCCGACCTGACCGCCGGCAGCATGGACGTGCTCGTCGACCTGCACAGCTCGCCCGGGTTCAGCAACGAGGTGGTCCGGGTCTTCCTGGCCCGCGACCTCGCCGACGTGCCCGCCGCGCAGCGCCACGACCGGCGCGACGAGGAGGCCGATCTCCAGGTGGTGCGGGTCGACCTCGACGAGGCGGTCGGGATGGTCCTCGCCGGCGAGATCACCAACGCCTCCTGCGTGGCCGGGCTGCTCGCCGCCGCCCGCGCCCGGGAGACCGGCTTCGCCGAGCTGCGCCGCGCGGAGGCGCCGCTGCCCCGCTAGCCGGGAGGGACGACGAAGGGGCCGCGCGGTGCGTACACCGCGCGGCCCCTTTCCGCTGTGCCGACGCTCAGTCGCGCAGCGGGCGGCCCTGCCCGTCAACGCCACCGTTGACGAGGATCAGGATGCCGTCGATGGTGCCCCACAGGGCGCCGGCGCCGCAGGTCACGACGCTCACCACGAGCTGGAGCACGCCAGTCTTGGTGTCGCCCATGTAGAAGCGCCCGGCACCGAAGAAGCCGAGCAGGATGCCCAGGATGCCCGCGACGACCTTGCTCTTGTCCGAGACGCCCTGCGGGTACTGCTGGTAAGGAGGAGTGGTCATGAGCGGACACCTTAGTGATCGACTGCCGTCCTGTCCGCACCGGCGCCCCGACGGTGGGAAGATATTTACCGAACATTGTCCTGACGGCTGAGGCGGTCTCCACCGCCCAGCCCGGTCGATGCCTGACACACCGTCAGCACGACCGGGCACCGGATGTCACTGTGTTGGCCTCCGTGGGGTTCCCACGCGCCTAGACTGCCGCCGGCGGGACCGGTGGACCGCGTCGGCAAAGGGGCCGTCGCGGCGCCGCGCAGTCGGGGGTGAGCTGCCCCGGAGGAAGGTGTCTGCATCGTGAAGGTCGGAATCCCACGCGAGGTCAAGAACCACGAGTACCGCGTGGCGATCACGCCCGCGGGCGTCAACGAGTTCACCCGCCACGGCCACGAGGTCTTCGTCGAGTCCGGCGCGGGCGAGGGCTCCAGCATCACCGACGACGAGTTCGCCGCTGCCGGCGCGAAGATCCTGGCCACCGCCGACGAGGTCTGGGACACCGCCGAGCTGGTGCTCAAGGTCAAGGAGCCGATCGCCGAGGAGTACCACCGGATGCGCGAGGGGCAGGTGCTCTTCACCTACCTGCACCTGGCCGCCTCGAAGGAGTGCACCGACGCGCTGCTGGACCGGAAGGTCACCGGCATCGCCTACGAGACCGTCGAGCTGCCCGACCGCTCGCTGCCGCTGCTCGCCCCGATGTCCGAGGTGGCCGGCCGGCTCGCCCCGCAGGTGGGCGCCTTCTACATGATGCGCACCGGCGGGGGCCGGGGCGTGCTGCCCGGCGGCGTCTCCGGCGTGTACGCGGCCAAGACCGTGGTCATCGGCGCCGGCGTCTCCGGCCTGAACGCCGCCGCCATCGCGCTGGGCCTCCAGTCCGAGGTGCTGCTGCTGGACAAGAACGTCGCCCGGCTGCGCCAGGCCGACGCCATCTACCGGGGCCACCTGCAGACCGTGGCCTCCAACGCGTACGAGATCGAGCGGGCCGTGCTCGACGCCGACCTGGTCATCGGCGCGGTGCTGGTGCCCGGCGCGAAGGCCCCGAAGCTCATCTCCAACGAGCTGGTCTCCCGGATGAAGCCGGGCAGCGTGCTCGTCGACATCGCCATCGACCAGGGCGGCTGCTTCGAGGACTCGCGTCCGACCACGCACGCCGACCCGGTCTACAAGGTGCACGACTCGATCTTCTACTGCGTGGCGAACATGCCCGGCGCGGTGCCGAACACCAGCACCTACGCGCTGACCAACGTCACGCTGCCGTACGCCCTCGAGCTGGCCAACCAGGGCTGGCGCGGGGCGCTGCGCAACGACCCGGCGCTCGCCCTCGGCCTGAACACCCACGCCGGCCAGGTCGTCTACGGCCCGGTCGCCGAGGCGCACGGCATGACCGCGCTGCCGCTGGCCGAGGTTCTGGCCTGAGGGGCACGGCCTGACCGCCACCGCGGACAGGGCCGGTGCGGGCGTCGAGCCCGCGCCGGCCCTGCGCCGTGCCGTCCGGGGCTACCTGGACCACCTCACCGTCGAGCGGGGACTGTCCACGAACACCCTCGCCTCGTACCGCCGGGACCTGGACCGCTACCTGTCCACTCTGGCCGCCGCCGGGGTTACCGACCTGGCCGCCGTCGGGCCCGCCCAGATCGAGGCGCACCTGGCCCGGCTGCGCGCCGGCGACGCCGACCACCCCCCGCTGGCCGTCTCCTCCGCCGCCCGTGCGGCCAGCGCCGTGCGCGGCCTGCACCGCTTCGCGCTGCGCGAGGGCACGGCCGCCGCCGACCCCAGCCGCGACGTCCGCCCGCCCACCCCGCCGCGCCGGCTGCCCCGGGCGTTGCCGGTCGACGCCGTGGTCCGGCTGCTGGAGACCGCCGGCCCGGTCGCCGCCACCGGCGAGACCGCGCCCCGCGCGCTGCGCGACCGGGCGCTCCTGGAATTCCTGTACGGCACCGGCGCGCGCATCTCCGAGGCGGTCGGCGCGGTCGTGGACGACCTCGACCTCGACGCCGGGACCGTGCTGCTGCACGGCAAGGGCGGCAAGACCCGGCTCGTGCCGGTCGGCGGGTACGCGGCCGAGGCGCTGCGCGCCTGGCTGGTCCGGGGCCGCCCGGCGCTGCTCGCCGCCGGCCGGGGCACCCCGGCGCTCTTCGTCAACGCCCGGGGCGGCCCGCTCACCCGGCAGGGCGCGTGGACCGTGCTGCGCGCCGCGGCCGGACGGGCCGGCCTGTCGGTCGACGGGCCCGACGCGGTCTCCCCGCACACCCTGCGCCACTCGTACGCCACCCACCTGCTCGACGGCGGGGCCGACGTGCGGGTGGTGCAGGAACTGCTCGGCCACGCCTCGGTGACCACCACCCAGGTGTACACGTTGGTCACCGTGGAACGGCTGCGGGAGGTCTACGCGACCGCCCACCCGCGCGCCCACGGGTGAGCGCGAGGAGTGAGCCGGGGTTGCGAGCCCCGCAGTCGCGAACGAAACAGCGTCCCGGTTGACCGCCGTCCCGACACGCCGACCCGCTACCGAACGCGCTGCTGGCGCGTGGCGTACAGTCGGCTTCGGCGCGGGCCTCCAGGGGTGACGGACCGGGGGTGCGCAGCGGCGCCGCGAGGGACGTCGGACGGCTCCGACGCCGGGTGGTCGTCGGGAGGGGGCAACGAGGACATGGCAGGAAACGGTGACCGTGCCGAGACCTGGACGTCGGAGCTCCGTGAGCAGCAGGCGACGCTCGGTGCCGACCTCGGCCCCGCCGACCCGGCCGCGTACACCATGCGCAAGCCGATCCCGGAGCCGATGCCGACCGACCGGCACGGCCCCGCGCGGATCATCGCGATGGCCAACCAGAAGGGTGGCGTCGGCAAGACCACGACCACCATCAACCTGGGCGCCGCGCTCGCCGAGTACGGCCGCAAGGTGCTGCTGGTCGACTTCGACCCGCAGGGCGCCCTCTCCGTCGGCCTCGGCGTCAACCCGCACAACCTCGACCTGTCGGTCTACAACCTGCTCATGCAGGACGACGTCACCGCCGAGGACGTCCTGATCAAGACCGACGTGGCCGGGCTGCACCTGCTGCCCGCCAACATCGACCTCTCGGCCGCCGAGATCCAGCTGGTCAACGAGGTCGCCCGCGAGATGGCCCTGGCCCGGGTGCTCCGCACGATCCGCAAGGAGTACGACTTCATCCTGATCGACTGCCAGCCCTCGCTGGGCCTGCTGGCGATCAACGCGCTGACCGTGGCGCACGGTGTGCTCATCCCGCTGGAGTGCGAGTTCTTCAGCCTGCGCGGTGTCGCGCTGCTGCTGGACACCATCGACAAGGTGCGTGAGCGGCTCAACTTCGACCTGGAACTCGAAGGCATCCTCGCCACGATGTACGACAGCCGCACCACCCACTGCCGCCAGGTGCTCCAGCGGGTGGTGGAGGCGTTCGGCGACAAGGTCTACCAGACGGTGATCACCAAGACCGTGAAGTTCCCCGAGTCGACGGTGGCCGGCGCCCCGATCACCACCCTCGACCCGGCCTCCTCCGGCGCGCGCAACTACCGCCAGCTCGCCCGCGAGGTGATCGCCGCCCAGGCGGAGCGGTAGGCCGCCCGCCAGGTGTCCGGGTCGTGGACTACGGTTTGCCGGTGACCGCACCGCCCCTCGACCCGCCGCACGGCGCCGCCGATCCGGTGGCCGCCGCCGAGCTGGCCGCCGAGGTCGACGGCGTGGTGCCCGCCGACCCGGCCACCGTCGAGGAGACCAGCGGCTTCACCGTCCGGCTGGACAACTTCACCGGCCCGTTCGACCTGCTGCTCCAGCTCATCAGCAAGCACAAGCTGGACGTCACCGAGGTGGCCCTGCACAAGGTCACCGACGAGTTCATCGCGTACCTCCGGGCCATGGGCGACCAGTGGGACCTGGACGAGACCAGCGAGTTCCTGCTCGTCGCCGCCACGCTGCTGGACCTGAAGGCGGCCCGGCTGCTGCCCGCCGCCGAGGTGGAGGACGAGGAGGACCTGGCCCTGCTGGAGGCCCGGGACCTGCTCTTCGCCCGGCTGTTGCAGTACAAGGCGTACAAGGAGGCGGCGGCGCACATCGCCGAGCTGGAGTCGGTCGGCGGGCGGCGCTACCCCCGCGCGGTCACCCTGGAACCCCGGTACGCCGAGGCCCTGCCCGACCTGGTGCTCGGCATCGGCCCGGAGCGGCTGCTCAAGCTCGCGCTCAAGGCGATGACCCCGAAGCCGGTGCCCGAGGTGTCCATCGCGCACGTGCACATGGTCCGGGTCAGCGTCCGGGAGCACGCGGAGATCATCTCCGAGCGGCTGCGCCGCGCCGGCACCGCCAGCTTCTCGCTGCTCTGCGCCGACTGCGAGATCACCCTGGAGGTGGTGGCCCGCTTCCTGGCGCTGCTGGAGCTCTACCGGCAGGGGCTGGTCGCCTTCGTCCAGGAGCAGGCGCTGGAGGAGTTGACCGTGCGCTGGACCGGCTCCGCCGACGGCGCCACCGAGCTGACCATCGACGAGTACGCCGGCTCCCCGGAGGTCACCCCGCCCACGCCTCGGGCGAACGAGGGAACGGCCGCGGCGGCGGGCGAGGCCGCGCCGGCACAGGGCGGGGCGGCGGACGAGGCCGCGTTGACACAGGCCGCGGTGGCGGACGACGCCGCGCCGACACAGGAGTGACCCGATGAGCGACGAGGAACGCCGCGACTCGCTGGCCGACCAGGCCGCCGCCTGGATCCCCCCGTGGGAGCGCCCGACCCCGCCGAAGCCCACCGACAGCGAGACACCGGCCGAGCCTGAGCCGGCCGCCGGTGCCGAGCCAGAGATCTTGGACACTTACCGTTCGTCTCGAACGGAAACTCTCCAAGATCCGGTGGGGGAGAGCGCGGCGGAGCCGGCGGTCGAGCCGGAGGCGGCACCCGGAGCGGGGGAGCCCGCCCCCGGCGTCGACGAGGCGGTCGACCTCGACGCCCTGGCCGGGGCCGACTCCGGCGTCGGCGGGCCGGCTGGTCTTGCCGCCCCGTCCGGCGAGCCCGCAGACTCCGGTGTCGGCGGTCCGGCGGGCCGTGACACCTCGTCCGGCGAGCCGGAGGGGGAGGGTGGCGCGGACGGCGTACCCGGCAAGCGGGGACGGCGGCGCGCGGCGCCCGTGCCGGAGCCCGCGCCCGTGCTCGACGACGCCGAGCTGCGCGGCGCGCTGGAGGCCATCCTGCTGGTGGTGGACCAGCCGGTCAGCGAGCTGACCCTGGCCCAGGTCCTGGAGCAGTCCCCGGAGCGGATCGGCCCGATGCTCGACGAGATCGCGGCCGGCTACACGGCCGCCGGGCACGGCTTCGAGCTGCGCCGGGCCGCGGGTGGCTGGCGTCTCTACACCCGCCCGGAATACGCGACCTACGTCGAGCGGTTCGTGCTGGAGGGCCAGTCGGTGCGGCTGACCCAGGCCGCGCTGGAGACCCTCGCGGTGATCGCCTACAAGCAGCCCGTGACCCGGTCGCGGATCTCCGCCATCCGGGGTGTCAACTGCGACGGCGTGATCCGTACGCTGGTCTCCCGGGGCCTGGTCGAGGAGTGCGGCACCGAAGCGGACAGCGGGGCCTTCCTCTACCGGACCACCACGATGTTCCTGGAGAAGCTGGGGCTGAACTCGGTGGACGACCTGCCGCCCCTGGCCCCTTTCCTCCCCGACGACGTAGAAGAGCTTGCCGATGCGACGCGATGACCGTGCCCCGAAGACCGACGCCCCCGTGTACGAGGGCGCCGAGCGCCTCCAGAAGGTGCTCGCCGCCGCGGGGGTGGGATCGCGGCGCGCCTGCGAGGACCTGATCTTCCGGCGCCGGGTCACCGTCAACGGCCGGGTCGCCCAGCTCGGCGACAAGGCGGACCCGGCGCACGACGTCATCCACGTCGACGGCGAGCGGCTCCAGGCCGACGTCCGCCTGGTCTACGTGGCCATGAACAAGCCGCGCGGGGTGGTCACCACCATGGCCGACGAGAAGGGCCGCACCGAGCTCGCCGACTTCATCGGCGCGCGGCTGGAGCAGCGGGTCTACCACGTCGGGCGGCTCGACGCCGACAGCGAGGGCCTGCTCCTGCTCACCAACGACGGCACCCTCGCCCACAAGCTCATGCACCCGTCGTACGAGGTGCTCAAGACCTACCTCGCCGAGGTGGCGGGGCCGATCCCGCGCAACCTGGGCAAGCAGCTGGTGGCCGGCGTCGAGCTGGAGGACGGGCCGGTGAAGGTCGACTCCTTCAAGGTGGTCGGCACACTGGGTAAAACCGCCCAGGTGGAGCTGACCCTGCACGAGGGGCGCAAGCACATCGTCCGGCGCCTGATGGCCGAGATGGGACACCCGGTGTCCCGGCTGATCCGTACCTCGATCGGTCCGATCAAGCTCGGCGACCTGCGCACCGGGCGGCTCCGGCGGCTGACCAACGCGGAGGTCGCCGCCCTGTTCAAGGCGGTTGGTGACTGACCCCGTCGATCGGGGTACGGCTCCCGGTAGGCTTCGACGCGGCCCGCGGGCCGGCGGGTGGCGTGGGACGCCCCCGGCGGCGTCCCGTGCGGCCGCCCCGCGCGGCGCGGGATGATTGACGACAGGACAACCGCTCAACGGCGCCGGAGACACCGGTGACCCGCGAGGTACGGGCTGAGGAGGACAACGGTGGAGGAAAACGTACGGGCCGGGCGCTGCGTGGTCGCTGTGGACGGGCCGTCCGGTTCGGGTAAGTCCACCGTGTCGCGGCGGCTCGCGGTCAGCCTCGGCGCCCGCTACCTCGACACCGGCGCCATGTACCGGGCGCTCACCTGGGCGGTGCTGCGCTCCGGGGTCGACCTGACCGACACCGAGTCGGTGGCCAAGGTCGCCGGCGAGGTCGACCTGCGCATCGGCACCGACCCCCAGGGGTACGGCGTGACCGCCGACGGCGTCGACGTCGCCAAGGCGATCCGCGGTCCCGAGGTGACCGGCGCCGTTTCCGCGGTGGCCGCCGTGGGCGCCGTCCGCGAGCTGCTGGTCGCCCGGCAGCGGCAGGTGATCGCCGACGCCGGCCGGATCGTGGTCGAGGGCCGCGACATCGGCTCGGTGGTGGCGCCCGACGCCGACCTGAAGGTCTACCTGACCGCCTCCGAGGCGGCCCGCGCCCAGCGGCGCAGCGCCGAGGACGCCGCCGACGTCGTGGCGACCGCCGCCGACCTGGCCCGCCGCGACAAGCTCGACTCGACCCGCAAGGTCAACCCGCTCCAGCAGGCCGCCGACGCGGTCGTGCTGGACACCACCGAGTTGGGCATCGACGAGGTCGTCGCCCGGCTGCGTGCGCTGCTCACCGAGCGGGGTGTCGCGTGAGCGAGGATTTCGGGGGCTGGGTCGAGCTGCGCGAGCCGGAGCTCGAGCCCGGTGAGCCGACCGGCCCGCAGCCGGTCGTGGCCGTGGTCGGCCGCCCCAACGTGGGCAAGTCCACACTGGTCAACCGCATCATCGGCCGCCGGCAGGCGGTCGTCGAGGACATCCCCGGCGTGACCCGGGACCGGGTGCCGTACGACGCGCAGTGGAACGGCCGGGCGTTCACCGTGGTGGACACCGGCGGCTGGGAGCCGGACGCGAAGGACCGCGCCGCGGCCATCGCCGCCCAGGCCGAGACGGCCGTGGTCACCGCCGACGTGGTGCTCTTCGTGGTCGACGCCGTGGTCGGCTCGACCGATGTGGACGAGGCCGCCGTGAAGATGCTGCGGCGCAGCGCCAAACCGGTGATCCTGGTGGCCAACAAGGCCGACAACACGGCCATCGAGATGGAGTCGACCGCGCTCTGGTCGCTCGGCCTCGGTGAGCCGTACCCGGTCTCCGCGCTGCACGGCCGCGGCTCCGGCGACCTGCTCGACGCCATCATGGAGGCGCTGCCCGAGGCGCCGAAGATCGTGGAGAACCGCCCGCGCGGCCCGCGCCGCGTCGCCCTGGTCGGTCGCCCCAACGTCGGCAAGTCCAGCCTGCTCAACCGCTTCTCCGGGGAGGAGCGGGCGGTGGTCGACGCCGTGGCCGGCACCACCGTCGACCCGGTCGACAGCCTGGCGGAGATCGGCGGCGAGACCTGGCAGCTGGTCGACACCGCCGGCCTGCGCAAGCGGGTCGGCAAGGCCAGCGGCACCGAGTACTACGCCAGCCTGCGCACCGCCTCGGCGATCGAGGCGGCCGAGGTGGCCGTGGTGCTGCTCGACTCCAGCGAGGTGATCAGCGAGCAGGACCAGCGGATCCTCACCATGGTGGTGGAGGCCGGCCGGGCCCTGGTGATCGCCTTCAACAAGTGGGACCTGGTCGACGGTGACCGCCGCTACTACCTCGACAAGGAGATCGACCGGGAGCTGCGCCGCATCCCCTGGGCGATCCGGTTGAACCTGTCGGCGAAGACCGGCCGGGCGGTCGACAAGCTGGCCCCGGCGCTGCGCAAGGCCCTGGCCAGCTGGGAGACCCGCATCCCGACCGCGCAGCTCAACCAGTGGCTCACCGCCCTGGTCCAGGCCACCCCGCACCCGGTGCGTGGCGGCCGCGCCCCGCGCATCCTCTTCGCCACCCAGGCCGGCGTGTCCCCGCCGCGCTTCGTGCTCTTCACGACCGGCCCGCTCGACGCCGGCTACCAGCGGTTCGTGGAGCGCAAGCTCCGCGAGGAGTTCGGCTTCGAGGGCACCCCGATCGACATCTCGGTCCGCCCCCGCAAGAAGCTCGGCCCGGGCGGCCGGGGCAAGGCACACGGCTGAGCCATCTGCGAAGAAGCCGCCGGGGTCCGATCCCCGGCGGCTTCTTTCCTAGGACGCTCTAGGGGGAGTGCGGCGCGGCACCCAGTGGGGCCTGTGCGCGGGGCTGAGGATCTTGCGCTAAGCTGTACCGGCTGCCGCGGGGAACGCCGCGCGGGGGCATCGGGACGTGGCGCAGTTTGGTAGCGCACTTGACTGGGGGTCAAGGGGTCGTCGGTTCGAATCCGGCCGTCCCGACGCAGGTGAGGGGCCATCTCGGAAGATCGGGACGGCCCCTTTGTCGTACCTGGGTGACGAACGGCGAGACGCCGGCGGCTGGCGGGTGTGGCTAGCCGGCCTGCCGCCGTGGCTCGCTGATGTTGATCCAGGGCCAGGTGTCTGCGGGGTCGATCGGCCCTGGCCGGTGTTCGGTCGATCGGTGGCACTCAGCCGGTGGTGGTTAGGTCCATCGTGGCGGCCAGCTCGGTCACCACGTCCGTTACGCGGCGCAGCGCGGGCGAGGGATTGTCGGCCAGCCAGATCATCTCGGTGGTGGCGATTTCCCCGGCCAACGGTACGAACACCACACCGGTACGGCGCAGGTTGTGCGCCGACCAGCCGAGCCGGGTGATCCCGAGACCGGCCGCGACCAGGCCGAGCAGCCCTTGAACGCTGGCGTCCCGGGCGACGATGTCGGGGGTGAACCCGGCGGCGCGGAAGTTTTCGTCGAACGTCTGGTGCCAAGGTTCCCAGGAGCTGCGCGGGGTCATGACCCACCGTTCGTCTGCCAGCTCGGACAGGGTCAGCTCGGTGCGGTCGGCGAGCGGATGCCCCTCGGGTAGGACGACGCACACCTGTTCGGTGGCGATGGTCCGTGCGGCCAGGCCCGGGACCTGTGGCGGTCGGGTGAACGCGAGGTCGTAACGGCCGCTGAGCACGCCTTCGACCAGCGGGGCGATGGTGGTCTCCTCGGTGATCAGCTCCAGGCCGGGGAGGCGGTCCCGGGCGGCCCGGACCACCGGCGGCAGCAGGTGGTTCGCGGTGGTGGCCAGGAACGCCAGGCGGAGCCGGCCCGTCTCGCCGCGCACGGCCCGCCGGACCACGGCAACGGCCTCGTCGGCGCGGTCCAGCACCGCGCGTGCCTCGGGCAGGAACAGTGCCCCGGTATCGGTAAGTCTGGTACCCCGGCTGTCCCGGTTGAACAGTTTCGCGCCGAGGATCCGTTCCAGCGCGTTGATCTGCTGGGAGAGCGACTGCTGCGTGATCATCAGCCGGCTGGCGGCCTGGGTGAAGCTCGACTCCTCGGCAACGGCGACGAAGTACCGGAGCTGCCGAAGATCAGGGGTCACAGGCCGAGACTACCGCCGTGGCAGGTAACCGGTGTTGGCCGCGCCGGACTGCCCGCCAGCAGCATTGTTCCTGTTCACGACGACACTTGACGGGAGCAGGAAGATGCAGGACAACACGCAGGGTCGGGTCTGGCTGATCACCGGCTGTTCCTCCGGCTTCGGCCGGGAACTGGCGCTGGCGGCGGTGGCCGCCGGTGACCGGGTAATGGCCACTGCTCGCCGGCCGGAGAGCCTGGCCGACCTGGCGGAGCAGGACCGGATCAGCACGACGGCGTTGGACGTCACCGATCCGGCCTCGATTGACGCCGCGGTACAGGTCACGCTGGCTCTCTACGGCCGGATCGACGTCCTGGTTAACAACGCCGGTTCGTTGGTCCTCGGCGCGGTGGAGGAGGTCACCATGGCAGAGCTGCGCCAGCAGATGGAGGTGGTCTTCTTCGGCGCGGCCGAGGTCACCAAGGCGGTCCTACCGCTGATGCGCGAGCAGGGCAGCGGGACCATCGTGCAGATGAGCTCCCTGGGGGGACAGAAGACGTACCCGGGATTTGGGGCCTACCACGCCGCCAAGTGGGCCCTCGAAGGGCTGTCCGAGACGCTGGCGACCGAGCTGGCGCCGCTGGGCGTACGGGTGCTGATCGTGGAACCAGGCGCGTTCCGCACCGAGTTCAACAACAACAAGTACGTCACCGAGCAGACGGCGGCGTACCAGGACACGGCCGGGGCGACCCGCCGCCTCACCCACGAGTTGTCGGGCGTGGAGCCGAACGACCCGGTGAAGGGTGCGGCGGCGATCCTGAAGGTCCTGGACAGTGACCGCCTGCCGTTGCGGCTCCTGCTCGGTGGTGACGCGGTGGACGGGCTGCGCGAGCACCACGAGGCGCTGCTGGCCGAGGTCGCCGCCTGGGAAGAGACCAGCCGCTCAACGGCGGTCGCCTGACCGGCATACGTGCACGCTGGTCGATTCGGGGTCTCGGCGCCAGCTGTCGACAGCAACGAGCCGGGCTGAGGGCAGGCAGCGCGACCGCTGACGGACGGTCCTCGGCTCCACCTGAAACTTGCCCGCAGGCTCCAAGAAACCTGTGCTCGTTATCCTAGATATCCTTGCCTGGCTCGGCTAAGGTAACTCTTGTTGACGACAGAGGTACGTAAAGACGCAGACGGACTGACCGACCGCGACGTCGCGACGGGCAGGGGAGTTATGCACGCCCTGAGCTGTATGACGGGGCGCCGCAGGTGGGGCCGAGGCACGTTCAGGGCTCCAGCTGACAGTTCGTCGCACGCGTGTGGGGCCACGAAGTTGCGTGGGGCTCCGACGCCGGCGGACAGTTCGGGCAGTGGAAGCAGAGGAAAGGGAGGGCCTTACACCGTTGGATCGCCCGCTACCGGTCCTCATGCGGGCCGGGCGGACACCGCAGTTTCCATCGAACGAGAGGTGGTCTCCGGTCACGCTTACGCGATCCTCGCACCCGAAGCCTGCACAGCTGGCTGGTGCGAAAAGGACAAGCCGACGCTCCTGTCGGTAGGTGGTGTTTCAGACCCCGTAACCCTGGGCCCCGGCGC
>NZ_BMRA01000003.1:37487-69036 GCF_014648395.1 Micromonospora fulviviridis
CTCGACGTGGAGGTGACATGGGGCAAAACCCCGATGACATGTTCGGCGACGAGGACTTCCCCGCGTACACGATCGGTCGTGCCGCGGAGATCGTCGGCACCACGCAGGAGTTCCTGCGCAGGTTGGACGAGGCGAAGCTGATCGACCCGCAACGCTCGGCCGGCGGGCATCGCCGCTACTCCCGCTATCAACTGCGGCTGGCCGCAAGGGCCCGGGACATGGTCGACCAGGGCACGGCGCTGGAGGCCGCCTGCCGGATCATCATCCTCGAGGACCAGCTCGAGGAGGCCCTGCGGCAGAATCAGAACCGCCAGCGCCACTGACCGCCAGCGCCACTGACCGCCTCGCTCTCGTGGCGAACTGTCGCGTGGCGCGGCGGGGCGCCGCCGGTTGCGTCCAGGAGCGGACGAGGTCAGGACCACAGACGCACGGCTTGTCATTCTGGTCTCAGGCGTGCGGAAGGGCACTCGCTCGGTGGGGATCGGCGCCGGCCGTGGTGGAGCGGTTGTCGCCGTGGTCGCCGTGCCAGTCGAGGACGAGCATGCAGGCGTCGTCGGGCAGGGTTGGTCCGGCGACGTCGAGGACGGCGTCGCCGAGTATGCGGACGACCTCCCTGGGGTGCAGGTCGCTGAGGCTCGGCAGCCGTGCGGGCAGGTCGAGGCGGGCGGCGCCGCGTTCCAGCATGCCGTCGGTGAGCAGGATGAGCCGATCGTCGGGGCGCAGCGGGACGTCGGTTGTGCGGTAGGTCCCGTGGCGCAGTACGCCGAACGGCGGATCGACCGGTAGCGCGAGGGGCTGGACGGTTCCGTCGCGCACCAGGAGTGGGGTGGGGTGGCCGGCGTTGACCATGGCCAGCACGCCGGTGCGCAGATCGAGCCGGCCGAGAAGTCCGGTGGCGAAGGTGAACCCTCCGGGCGGGCTCTCGATCAGCGCCGAGTTCGCGGCCCGGGCCTGGTCGAGCAGCGTGTGACCGCGGCGGCGGGTGTGGCGCAGGCTGCCGACGCAGAGCGTTGCGGTCAGGGCGCTGTGCACGCCGTGTCCCACGGCGTCGGTGATGCTCAGATGCAGCAGGTTGCGCGCGAGGCTGTAGTCGAAGGTGTCTCCGCCGATGCTGGCCGCCGGCTCCAGCCACGCCGAGAGGGTGAACGAGCCGGCCTCGCAGGTGAACGAGGAGGGCAGGAGCCGGCGCTGGATCTCCGCGGCGAGGGTGAACGGAGTGGTCCGCTGACCCCATTCGAAGAGGTCCGTGTGCCGCCGGGCGGCAATTACCACGAACGCCAGCGCGTGCGCGGCCCGGGAGATCTCGGCCAGGGCACTGTCGTCCGGCTCGAGCGGCAAGGAGATCTCCAACAGTCCGATGGCCTCGCCCCGTTGCGTGACGGGCGCCATCACGACGTGATCATCTCCGCTCGAACGGACCTGCACGCGCTGGGAGCGCAGCGCCTGTTCCCGTGGCCCGCCGTTGAAAGGCAGCACGGTGGCGACGTCCTCGTCCTGCCTGCGTCTGCCGGGCCGGTCCCCAAAGGGAACGTCGTGGGCCAGCCGAACGAGAGCCCGGCCGCTCATGTCCGCGACGAGGAACGACACCCATCGCGCCCCGAGGTCGACGCCGATGCCTCGGGTCACCGCCTCCACCGCGTCGACCGGGGCGGCGTCCTCGACAGCGCGCAGCACGTTGCCCAGGTCTACGCCGCTCCACCGTTTCTCGTTCACGCGCCAGAGCATAGGCCGAGAGACCCCGACAAGCCCTCCAGCACGGGTTTCGTCGGCCCCGGGCCGGCGTCCGGGCTCAGCTGAGCACTGCCGCCGCGACCGGGGCGGTCCGGACGGTCACCCGCCGCCGTTGTGTGGGCCTTCGACTGCCGCGCTGGTTTCGCCGGATTGCAACGCCAAAAACCTGGGGACCACCGGGGGACCGCACGTGATGCGCGGTAGCGGACGACGCGCTTCCGGCTGCACGCCTTGATCATGGGCATTGCGTGCGTGACGTGCGGAAACGCTTGACTCAATGGCCTGGGGGTCAAGGGGTCGTCGATTCGAATCCGGCCGTCCCGACGCAGGTCAGAGGCCATTCGGGATCTTCCGGATGGCCTTTTCTGATCTTGTACAGCAGTGAAGTACAGCAACGGCTCATTGATCGAGGCTCTCGCCGAGCTTCCGCAGAGCTTCCATGGGTGGCCTTGGCTCGCGGTGATCGTCTGCGCCGGCCTTGTTGCTGTTCCCGCCTCGTGGGCCGTGCGGAAGCAGCTGGAAGCCGAGCGCGGCGAGGCGACGCCAGAGGGAGCGGCCGCGGTCTGGCTTCTGAAGCTCAGCGCCGGTGAGGAGCTGGGGCTGTCGCAGGTGCTGGCCGGGCCCGTCATGACGAGCTGCGTCAGCAGTGGCGCGATTATGCCTTCCCGGCATGGGTGCACTGGCTGGCGGCGGAGTTCATCGTCGCGGTCGGGGACCTGTCGACCTTGCCAGCCCTGATCACCTGGCCGCCTACGCGGGTTTGGCGCCGGTGGCCCGTGACTCTGGCAAGCGGGTCGCCAACCTGCGTCGCCCGCAGCGCTACAACCGGCGGCTGCGTCACGTGTTCTACATGTCCTCCCTGAGCACTCTCCGATCAACGGCCCGAACCGGGACTACTACCAGCGCGAACGCGCCGAGGGCCGCAAGCACCAGCAGGCGTTGATCGCCCTTGCCCGTCGCCGCGTCGACGTGCTGTGGGCCCTGCTCCGGAACAACCGGTGCTTCCAACTCCAAACCACCACCACGATCAACACCGGTTCTAGGAGTCGGAGATGATCGACGGCATGGACCTCGAGGAGTTCGACCAGCACGTTCAATCACTCCGCGCCCGGGCAGCCAGGTCCGGCTTCGAGGAAATCGAAGACTTCAAGGTGATCGAAGGGCTGACCGCGTCGGCGGAGGACATCGCCGCGGCGGAGGGAGCGCTGGGCGCGACACTGCCCGAGCAGTACAAGGCATTCATGCTGCGCTACGGCGGCGGGCAGTTCGGATTCCTCGACCTGCTGCCCATACCCACAGCAGCGTCCGCGCACCACGTCGACGACGTCGTCTCCGTCAGCCAGGCCGAGTTCCCGGATGGGTCCTTCGTCGCGGTGGCACCCGTCGGTACAGGCGACTACTGGTGCTTCCCCGTCCTCGACGGCCGGTGCAGCGACGAGGTGTGGTTCCACTACCACGACGTTGACGAGCCGACGCTTGAAGCACCCAGCTTCCTGGAATTCGCGGCGCGCCTCGGCATTCGACCCTGACTCCACCACACCACCAAGACCCAAGAACAGCCCCCGGGCCTGCCGCCCAAAGCCTGCCACTCCCGCAAGGGCGGCGGGGCGCTGCCCCGCACCCCGACCCTCCCTCAGAGACCGCAACGGGTGAGGTCCAGGGCTGCTCCGCTCGCCGTCGGATGGCAAGCTCGTGTCTCATGATCGAGGATTTCGCTAAGGACCATCTGCACGGCCAGCTCAGGTCGATACGTCAGGCGCTGATCTGGAAGCTCGGTGGGGACGCCGTGAGAAATCCGGATCTCGTGGAGGTTCGCCCGTGAGGGCGGTCATCGTCGCGGCCGCGGTCGCGTTCATGATCTCCCTGTTCGGCACGCCGGTGGCGATTCGCGTCTTCACCGCGCTCAAGGCCGGCCAGCCGATCCGATCCATCGGGCTCGCCAGCAACCAGGGCAAGAAGGGCACGCCCACGATGGGCGGCGTCGTCTTCATCGTGGCGACCGTCTTCGCCTACGTCGCCGGGCATATCGCCCTGACCACCCTGCCCGAGCGGCAGATCGCGCAGGAGGGGCCGACCATGACGGCCCTGGTGCTGCTCGGGCTGTTCGTCTTCTGCGGCGCGGTCGGCTTCTTCGACGACTTCCTCAAGGTGCGCCGGCGCAACTCCGACGGACTGTCCGCCAAAGGCAAGCTGCTCGGCCAGGCGATCGTCGGCGGCGGGTTCGGCATCGCCGCGCTCTACGTGCCGAGCACCAACGGCCAGACCGTGGCCAGCGAGCACATCTCGCTCATCCGCGACATCAGCTGGCTGGACGTCGGCAAGGTCGGCGCGGTCATGGTCTTCGTCTTCGTGATCATGGCGATGTCGAACGGCGTGAACCTCACCGACGGCCTCGACGGCCTGGCCACCGGCGCGTCGATCCTGGTGCTCGGCGCGTACGCGCTGATCGGCTTCTGGCAGTACCGGCACTGGTGCGCCGACGACGCGTACGCCCGCGTGAACGACTACTGCTACCAGGTCCGGGATCCCCTGGAGATCGCCATGATCGCGGCGGCGGCGGCTGCCGCCTGCGTGGGCTTCCTGTGGTGGAACACGTCCCCGGCGCGGATCTTCATGGGTGACGTGGGCTCGCTCGGGCTCGGCGGCCTGATCGGCGGGCTCGCGGTGGCAACCCGCACCACGCTGCTTTCGATCATGATCGGCGGGCTCTTCGTCATCATCACGACGACCTGGGTGATCCAGATCGTCTCGTTCCGGACCACCGGTAGACGTGTCTTCCGGATGGTGCCGTTGCACCACCACTTCGAGTTGGCCGGATGGAGCGAGGTCAATATTGTGGTCCGGTTCTGGATCGTGGCCGGCGTCTGCGTGGCGGTCGGCCTGGGCCTGTTCTACTCGGATTTCCTGGCGGTCGTTGGATAAAAGCCACGCGACAAGCCACCGACGGTGATCCGCCGGGCAGCCTGATTCCCCACCGGGGTGTCGTCGGGACCCCGGCCGGAACGGGCGATGCTCGGCACCGGGCCGCTGACCGTCGCCGCGGGCGGCAAGTTCGAGGCGGACAAGAAGGACCCATACGCAGTCGTCTCCGCCGAGATGCTCGCCGCCTACGAGATGCTGTCCAACCTCGCCCGGGGCTCGGCTTGAAGACCGAGTACGAGGTGGTGCCGCCGCCGGGCATGGTCGATCTGAACCGCACCAACCGCCCGGTGCTGGCATGTCCTCAGCAGGCGGCCGGACCTCACCGAAACGACCCGTTGACCACCCTGCTCTGAGCACGCATCCCGGGTAAAGCGGGTGCATCGACGAACTGCCAGCCCTAGATTGCGTGGGGTGGACCTTCCACATCTCGGCGCGCCGATCGGTCCGATGATCCGTGTCCACGGCGGGTTCGCCAACCGGATGTACCGACTCGACACCGACCAGGGGTCGTTCGCGGTGAAGGAGTTGAACCTCCTCGATCGCCGTTGGACCTACCGCGCCGAGGATGTGTTCAGGTTCGAGCGGGCGGCCTTCGCTGCCGGCATCCCGATGCCAGAGCCGATCTCGGCCAGCCACCACACGCTCGTCCACCGGTGGGTCGAGGGCGAGAAGATGCCCGAAGCACCTGTGTCGCCGGCGTACGCGTTCGAGATCGGTGAGATTCTCGCGCGCATCCACACGCTCGACGTCGCGTGGACCCACGTCTCGATCGAGGACCCGACGTCACGGGACTGGCCCGAGCTCGCCGAGCGGGCGACGGCGACCGGACAGCCGTGGGCCGGCGAACTCACCTCCCAGGTCGAGACGTTCCTCGCGATTGCCCGATTCGTCGACACCTGCGAGCGACCAGGCCCCGTCGTGTTGACCCACAGGGACATCCAACCGTGGAACCTACTCGCTCGGGAGGGTCGGCCGGTGGTGCTCGACTGGGAGCTCTCGGGGATGCTCGACTTGTCCAGTGAGCTCGGCTCGACCGCGCTGAGCCTCGCGAAGGGACCTGGCTTCGACGACGTCAAGCCCGCCATCTTCCGCTCGGTCCTCGACGGCTACGTCGCAGGAGGCGGAGCGCTGCCGCCGTCGGGTCCAAGCTGGTTCGTGTTCATGATCAGCGGCTGGCTGGGGTTCACGAGGTGGAACATCCTCCGCTGCCTCGCCGGTGTCGAGGCGAGCACCGGCCCTGACCTCGCGCTGTCGCACGAGTCCGTGCGCAACGGAGTGCGCGGCCTCCCCGAATTGTTCGGCCGACTTCCCGAGCTCGAGGCGCTGCTCAGGTGACAGTGATTCGCTTCTGCGCCGGGTGCGCGGCGCGAAACGTGCGTCCCGATCTCGCTCGAGGCGACAGTCGATGACGACGACACCTGTCCGTCAGTTCTGGAGCCTGGAGGAGCGACGTGCGCGAAGACGGCACTGCTGGCGTTCGCCGACGGCGTTGTCCGTCCCGCGTTGCGCGGCGCGGCGCGCTCGGAGCTGGCCGAGACCGAGGCGCTGGTACGTCAGGTCCACCCGGGCTACGTCGTGGAGCCCGTCGACGACGGCACGCTGTTCGAACACGTCTACCCGCCGGACGACATCACGTACGCCACGAAGCTGGCCGGGGCGGAGCTGTACTGCGACCGGCGGCTGGCGCTCGACCGGCCGTCAGAGCTGCCGGAACACCTGCGCCAGGCGGGAGCGGGCCGGCGGATCGTCATGCACGGGATGCACTCGGTCGTGGACTGGCTCGGTTTCGCGGTCTGGGAGGACGGCGAGCTCGTCCGATCGCTGAGCCTGTCGCCGGACGCCGGCATCCAGGAGAACATCGGCAGGCCGTACGACTTCGAGCTGCCGTACTGGGCGGGGGAGCACCCGGTCGAGCCCGTACCGGGCTGGCCCGGTCAGCGGCCGTACGCGTTGCCGTTTCATCCTCTCGAGCTGGGTGAGCTGGCATTGCGTGCCTTGTTCGGCTTCGTCATCGAGGGCTACCCCGACCCGGACGACGTCGACACGGACGCCGTCCATCTGCACGGCTTCCGCGTGACCGACCCGTCCGGCGCGGAACAGGCTGCGCGTGAGGCCGCGTACGCGGAGGCACGACGGCTCATGGGCCCACCGCGGCTGTTCCGGATGGGGCCGGACGGGACGATGCACGAGGTCAGCCTCGACAGCCTTTGAGCCGGTGCGCGTGCCGGGCGACGCGGATGCGCTGCCCGGCCCGTCCGCGCCCGGATGACGAATCCGCCGTCTACTGCCCGCTGCCGCCCGAGCCGCTGCGCAGCCGGACCTCGGCGCCGTTCTGTTCGTAGCTCTGCTGCGACACCTGGACGAGCATCGCGTCGCGGTGAAAGTCCGGCAGCGTGACGGCGCCGCAACTGACCATGGTGGCGCGCAGTTTCGCGACCGTACGGGCGATGTTCGGGTAGAGGCTGCCGGCGTACGGCACGTAGCCGTCGACGCCTTCCTCGAACGGCAGTTCGGTCTCGCCCTGGTCGTAGCGGGCGACGTTCCGGGCCCGTTGGGAGCCTTCACCCCAGTATTCCTTGAACAGCTGCCCGTCGAGGTTGACGAGGTTGGAGGGGCTCTCGTCGAACCGGGCGAAGTAGCGCCCGAGCATGATGAAGTCGGCGCCGAGGGCGAGGGCGATCGCCATGTGGTAGTCGGCGAGCAGGCCGCCGTCGCAGCAGATCGGCACGTAGACACCGGTCTCGTCCGCGTAGCGGTCGCGTTCGGCAACCACGTCGATGAGCGCGGAAGCCTGTCCCCGGCCGATGCCCTTCTGGTCGCGGGTGATGCAGATCGACCCGCCGCCGATACCGACCTTGACGAACGCGGCACCGGCCTCGGCGAGGTAGCGGAACCCGCGGCCGTCGACGACGTTCCCCGCGCCGACCGGGACAGCGCCGTCGAACTCGTCAACGGCGTACCGCAACGTCTTCTGCTGCCAGACGGAGTAGCCGTCGGAGGAGTCGATGCACAGCACGTCCGCGCCGGCCTCGACGAGGGCCGGGATCCGGTCGCGGTAGTCGCGGGTGTTGATCCCGGCGCCGACCCGGAACCGCTTGTCGCCGTCGATGGACTCGTTGCGGAACTGTTTGTGCAGCTCGTAGTCGCGGCGCAGCACGATCGAGGCGAGGTGGCCGTCGGCGGTGACGATCGGCAGCAGGTCGAGGCGGTGGTCCCAGATGAGGGTGTTCGCGTCGGACAGCGAGATCGTCGGTGGCGCGGTCACCAGACCGTCGGCCGGGCGCATCCGGGACTCGACCGTGTCGTTGAGGTCGTGACGCTGGGGATGGAAGTCGGCGGTGGAGATCAGGCCGATGAACAGGCCACTCGAGGTGCCGTCGTCGGTGACGACCGCGACGTCGCGTTCGGCGGCCTTGAGCAGGCGGCTGACCTCGCCGAGCGTCGCGGACGGCTTCGTGTTGATGTCGGAGTGCCGGAAGCCCGCCTTGTGGCGCTTCACCGCGCTGACGGACTCGGCCTGCGCCTCGACGGTCTGGTTCTGGTGGATGAAGCTCAGCCCGCCGGTCTGCGCGAGCGCGATGGCGAGGCGGGGCGAGGAGACCGCCTGCATGATGGCGCTGACGAGCGGTACGGCGATGCGCAGCGGCGAGGACCCGCCGACCGGGTGCCGCACGACGGGGGTGGACAGGTCGACGTTGTCCGGGGTGCAGTCCTCGGTGGTGAGGTTCGGCACGAGCAGGTACTCGTTGAGGGTGCGGGAAACCTCGGGGAGGATCACGACCACGCGTTGCTCCTAAACACTCCGCCGCTGCGGGCTGGCTGGAATGCCCACGCACGCTACCAGCGCCGCGACGGCCGCTGCGGTCGGTCCCCGGGGCGGGACCGGCCGGCGCGCGGCAAGGGCGTACCCGTGCCGCTTCCGCCCGCGGTCCGCTCGTGTGATGCTGGCCGGATGCGAGTCGCGTCGCTGCACACGTACCCGGTGAAGGGGTGCCGCCGGATGGACCGCGACACGGCGCGGGTCGAGCAGTGGGGCCTGGACGGCGACCGGCGCTGGCTGATCGTGGACGAAGACGGGCTCGGCCTGACCCAGCGCCAGCACCGGGAACTGGTGACGGTGCGGGCGGTGTCCCGGCCGGGCGGGCTGACCCTGGACGCGCCGGGGCTGGCCCCGCTCGATCTGGCCGAACCGACCGCCGGCGAGGCGATCCAGGTCCGGGTGTTCCGGGGGCGGCCGCCCGCACCGGCACGCGCCGCCGGCCCTGAGGCGGACGACTGGCTCCACCGGCTGTTGGGGCGTGCCGCCCGGCTGGTCTGGCTCGGTGACCCCACCGGCAACCGCGTTCCCTGGCCGGTTCCGGTCGGCTCCGGCGCCGAGCTGAGCTTCGCCGACGGCAGTCCGCTGCTGCTGGCCAACAGCGCGTCGCTGGACGCGTTCAACGACTGGCTGCTGGAGTCGGGCAGCACCGAGGGGCCGCTGCCGATGACCCGGTTCCGCCCCAACGTGGTGGTCAGCGGTGCCGCGCCGTGGGCCGAGGGCGAGTGGGTCGGCCGGCGGGTCAGGATCGGCGGGGCGGTGTTCCACGGCGTCGGCGAGTGTGGTCGCTGCCTGGTCGCGACGATCGACCAGGAGACCGGGGAGCGGGGGCGGGAGCCGCTGTGGATGCTCGCCGCACGGCGGAACGTCGGCCAGAAGCTCCTCTTCGGCCTTCAGCTGACGGTGCGGGCCGAACCGGGCGGGACTCGCGAAGGTCGTACGGTCGGCGTCGGTGACACCGTCGAGGTGCTGGACTGACCGGACCTGCTGCGCGACGACGGCCGCCTGGCCGCACGAGCCCGCTGCCGTCGACTACCACGCCGTCGAGGGCCGCTCCTGGTGCCTACCTGACGGGTGTCCCGGCCGGCGGGGACACGAACCGGGACGTGAGGTGGTCCTTGTGCTTGTCCTGAGGAAGAAGCAGGCCGGACACTGACACGCGTGCGGACGACGACGGCAGGGCCGGACGTGGTGGTGGTCGGTGGTGGGATCGTCGGGATGACGGTGGCCGTCACCCTCCAGCAGCGGGGCGCGCGGGTGACCGTGCTGACCGCCCACGACCCGGCCGACACGGTGTCCACGGTGGCCGCCGCGGTCTGGTACCCCAGCCACACCGACCAGGACCCGCGGGTGCTGCGCTGGGCGCGGCGGACTCACACGGAACTGGGCCGCCAGGCGGCGGACGGTGTGCCGGGGGTGGTCGACCGGCCGACCCGGATGCTGCTGCGCCATCCGTACGCCGGCCCGCCGTGGTGGGCGGAGGCGTGCGGGACCCTGGTGGCCGAACCGCTGGCGCCCCCGTACACGGCGGTGCTGAGGTTCACCGCGCCGACCGTGGAGATGACGCCGTACCTGGCCTGGCTGCGCCAGCGGCTGGAGGCCGGCGGCGGGCGGGTGCTGCGCCACCGGGTGGAGCGGCTCGCCGAGGCGTTCGACATCGCCCCGACGGTCGTCAACGCCACGGGTCTGGCCGCCGGCCGGCTCGCCGCCGACCCGGCCGTGCACCCGGCACGCGGGCACGTGGTGCTGGTGGCGAACCCGGGCCTGACCGTGTCGGTGCGCGACGAGGACGACCCGGCCGGGATCACGTACGTGCACCCCCGCCGGCACGACGTGGTGCTCGGCGGCACGTACCAGACCGGGGTGGCGCACACCGCGCCCGACCCGGACACGGCGGCGGCGATCCGGGCCCGCTGCGTGGCGCTGGTGCCGGAGCTGGCCGGCGCGCCGGTGCTCGGCGAGCGGATCGGGTTGCGGCCGGCACGGCACGGCGGCCCGCGGGTCGAGGTGGACCCGGACCCGGCGGGCCCGCGCGGCAGCCGGCTCGTGCACGCGTACGGCCACGGCGGGGCGGGCGTCACGCTGTCCTGGGGGTGCGCCGCCGAGGTGGCGGACCTGGCCCTGGGCGGCTGACCGGGCGCGCCCGGCGTGGCGGAAACGGCGGCGTCGTCAGGGTCGTTGCCAGCGGATCTCGCCGCCCACGACGGTCGTCAGCACCGTGGTGCGCAGCACGGCGTCCGGCGAGTCCCGGTAGGGGTCGGTGTCCACCGCGATGAAGTCGGCGAGTCTGCCGGGCGCGAGGACGCCCTTGCGGTCATCCTCCCCGGCAGCGCGGGCGGCGCCCAGGGTGTGGGCGCGGACGGCCTCCGCCATGCTGAGCCGCTGCTCAGGCTGCCAGCCACCGGCGGGCGTTCCGTCGGGACGGCTACGGGTCACCGCGGCGTACAGCGCGGCGAAGGGGTCGGGACTCTCGACGGGGGCGTCGGAGCCGAACGCCAGCACGACGCTCGCGTCCAGCATCCCGCGCCAGGCGTAGGAGGCCAGATCGTGGCCGGCCAGCAGGGAGTCGACGAGATCGATGTCGCTGGTGCAGTGCACCGGCTGCATCGAGGCGACGATGCCCAGGCCGGCCATCCTGGCCAGGTCGGCGGGCCGCAGGTGCTGTGCGTGCTCGATGCGGTGCCGCAGCCCCGGCGTACGGCCGACCGCCTCGTAGGCGTCGATGACCAGGTGGTTGGCGCGGTCGCCGATGGCGTGCGTGGCCACCGCGATGCCCGCCCCCGCGGCCCGGGCGAAAAGCCTGACCAGATCCTCGTACGGGGTGACCGCGATGCCCACGTTGCCCTGCTCGCCGGCGAAGGACCTGCTCATGTGGCAGGTGTGCGAGCCGAGCGCCCCGTCGCTGAAGACCTTCACGGGCCCGGTACGCAACCAGTCGTCGCCCTGCCCGGTCCGGCGACCTTCGGCGATGGCCGCATCCAGGTGACCCACCGGGATCGCCTTGTGGACGCGCAGCTTGAGCTCGCCGGCGTCGCGCAGAGCCAGGTAGGCGGCCCGGCAGTCCTCGCCGTCGATGTCGTGCACGCTGGTCAGGCCGAGCGCCAGCAACTCCTCCTGCCCGGCCTTCAGCAGCTCGCGCAGATCGGGGGAGACCATGAGGTCGCGCAGCGGGTGCGAGGCCGTCTCGCGGAGGATGCCGGTCGGCTCGCCGGTGGCGTCCCTGACGATCTCGCCGCCCACCGGGTCGGGAGTGCTCGCGTCGATGCCGGCCAGTCGCAGCGCGGCGGAGTTCGCCCACACCGTGTGGCCGTCCACGCTGGGCAGCGCGACCGGCAGCTCGGGGCAGACCGAGTCCAGCGCGTACCGGTCCGGCTGCGCCGGCGGATCCCAGGTGTTGCTGTTCCACCGGCCGCCGAACAGCCAGGCGCCCGGCCGCAGCCGCGCCGCGTGCGCGGCCACCGTCGACAGGGCCTCGTCCAGGCACCGCACGTCGCGCAGGTCCACGGCGCCCCGGCTCTGCGCGTACTGGGCGGTGTGGATGTGGGCGTCGTAGAGCCCGGGAAGCACGGCGGCGCCCTCCAGGTCGACCAGCTCCGCGCCCCGGCCCGCCGCCGCGCGCACCTGCGCCTCGCGGCCGACGGCGAGCAGGCGGTCGCCGTCCACGGCCAGGGCAGTGGCCAACGGGTTGCCGCTGTCTCCCGTGTGGATGGCGGCGTTGCGGTACACGCGGACGCTCATGTGACTCTCGCGATCTCGAGGGGCGGTGGCTCCTCGCCGTGGCGTACCGCGGAAGGTCAACTCGTCGGCGACCAGCACGGCGGTAGGGGCCGTAAGTCCCTGGCCGGAGCACCTGCGCCGGGTGACGATACTCGGAGAGGGGGTCCACCGCGGAGGTGACACCATGATGTACGGATACGGCTCGGGCTGGATCTGGATGATACTCATGCCGGTCGTGTGGGTCGCTCTCATCGCCGTGATCGTCTGGGCGGTGGCCAGGGCCATCCAACGCCCCGGCGACAACGGCCGGCAGGTCCGGGAGACGCCGCAGGAGATCCTCGACCGCCGGTTCGCGCTGGGCGAGATCGACGCCGTGGAGTACCGGCGGGCTCGGGCGCACCTGGCCGGACGGGACCCGGACCCGTCCTGAGCCGATCAGCCGTGCAACCCGGACGGTTTTCCCGGGCCGCTCCCGCAGGGTCCCGCGCTACGTCTGGGCGGCGGCGCTCACCGTTCGGGCGCCGGGGACACCGGGTCCTCAGCGCGCCGGCGCCGCCACCGAGCAGCGCCACCGCGGAACGGAGCTGGCCCCGGGGCGCCCGCGCCGGGCCGCGGCAGCCGCGCCGCTGGCGGGTGCGTCTCGTACATGCGGACCCAGGCCAGGACGCCGGAGGCGGCGGTGAGGGCCGCGACGACCCAGACGGCCGTGCGGATGCCGGCGAGGTCGGCGACGGCGCCGGCGAGCAGGGCGCCGACGGCGAAGCCGCCGTCGCGCCACAGCCGGTAGACGCCGACGGCGCGGGCCCGCCAGGCGGGGTGGGCGACGTCGCCGACGGTGGCGAGCAGGGTGGGGTAGACGGCCGCGGTCCCGGCGCCGAGCAGTACGGCGGCGGCGGCCCAGCCCGCGAAGCCGTCGGCGCGGGCGATCCAGGCGAGCGCGACGGCCTGGGCGAGCATTCCGGCCACGATGAACGGTTTGCGGCCGTAGCGGTCGGACGCCTGCCCGGTGACGAGCTGTCCGAGCCCCCACACGGCGGGGTAGAGCGCGGCGAGGATCCCGATCTGGGTCAGGGACAGCCCGGCGGTGGCGAACAGCAGCGGGAACAGACCCCAGGCGAGGCCGTCGTTGAGGTTGTTGACCATGCCGGCCTGGCTGGCCGCGGAGAGCGCCGGCTCCCGCCAGGAGGTCAGCGCGGCGACCCGGCCGGTGGAGAGCCCGTGGTGATGCTCGGTTCTTCCGGTGACGTGGGTCGTTGCCTCCAGTTGGGCGTGACCGCGGGTCTCGCGTACGAAGGCCAGGGACAGTCCGAGGCCGAGGCCGGCGTAGGCGAGGGCGAGCAGGAACGGGGCGGGACGCAGCCCGTGCGCGGCCGCGAGCCAGCCGGTGGCCAGGGCGGTGGTGGCCACGGCGAGGTAGCCGGCGGCTTCGTTGAGCCCCATGGCCAGTCCCCGTCGGGCGGGACCGGCGAGGTCGATCTTCATGATGACGGTGGTGGACCAGGCCAGCCCCTGGCTGACGCCGAGCAGGACGTTCGCGCCGACGACCCATCCCCAGGCCGGCGCCCAGATGATCATCAGGGGTACGGGGACGCCGGCGAGCCAACCGGCGATCAGGACCGGCTTGCGTCCGTACCGGTCGGACAGGGCGCCGGCGAAGAAGTTGGTGACGGCCTTGGTGGCGCCGAAGGCGAGGATGTACGTCAGCGCCGCGGTGTACGCGGTGAGGTGGAATTCCTGCTCGGCGAGCAGGGGCAGGACGGTGCGTTCGGAGCCGAGCAGCCCGCCGACGAGGGCGTTGACCGCGACGAGCAGGGTGAACTGGGCGGCGTTGGCCCGCAGGCCCAGCCGGAGTGCCGTGGTCATTGATCCCTCCCGCGATCTGTGGTCGTGGCGGTGCCCCGGTCGTGGGCGCTGCCCGTGAGACGCCCGGACCGGCGTCGAGCGCGCCCGGGACGAGGAGGACAGGCGACCGCAGGACCGTCCGCGGTCACCTGTCCCCAGGATCCCGGCCGCTCGGCTCAGGCGGCGGCCGGGTCGAGCATCGTCTGCCAGGCGCCGTACCCGCCGAGCAGGTCGGAGACGTCGTGCCGGCCCGCGTTGCGCAGCAGGCTGGCGGCGACCGAGGAGCGGTAGCCGCCGGCGCAGTGCACGACCACCGGCCGGTCCGCCGGTACCTCGTCGAGGCGGCGGGTCAGCTCCGCGAGGGGGACGTGCAGCGACCCGGGGACGGCGCACTGCTCGCGCTCGCCGACGTTGCGCACGTCGAGGACCACCGGCGGCTCGGCGCCGTCGAGCGCGTCGCGAAGCTCCGTCGCGGTGAGGCGACTGGCCGGGGTCATCTCGGCCGCCAGCTCGACCAGCGCGGTCTCCGCGTCGCGGAGGTAACCGACCACCTGGTCGAAGCCGATCCGGGCGAGCCGTACGACGATCTCCTCCTCCCGGTCGTGCGGCGCGACCACGAGCACCCTGCGGTCCGGGGCGACCACGCTGCCGGCGGTCTCGGCGAAGCGGCCGTCGGCCGGGATGTTGATCGAGCCGGCCACGTATCCGGCGGCGAACTCCTGCGGGTCGCGGGCGTCGACCACGACGGCGCCCTCGGCGCGGGCGTGGGCGAACTCGGCGGCGGCCAGCGGGCGGGCGGCCGCGGTGGAGTCGAACAGCTGCCGGGCCTTGCGATTGAGCACCGCGTCGAAGGCGAAGTAGCCCGGTGCCGCCGGCTGGCCGCCGGTGACCAGGGCGAGGAACTGGTCCTGGCTCATGGGCGCGCAGGCGTAGTTGGTGCGGCGCTGCTCGCCGATGGTGGACTGCCGCTCGGTGGAGAGGTTCTTGCCGCAGGCGGAGCCGGCGCCGTGGGCCGGGAAGACGCGCACCTCGTCGGGCAGCCCCATCAGCTTGCGCTGCACGCTGTCGTAGAGCATCGCGCCGAGCTCGCCGGCGGTGACGCCGAAGGAGGCGAGCAGGTCGGGACGGCCGACGTCGCCGATGAACAGGGCGTCGCCGGTCAGCACGCCGTACGGCACGGCGTCGCCGGCGTGCTCGTACACCAGCACACTGATCGACTCCGGGGTGTGGCCCGGAGTCTCCATGATCTCCAGGGTGACGTCGCCGAGGGCGATCCGCTCGCCGTCGGCGAGCTTGCGAATCGGGTACTCGGTCTCGGCGCGGTGGCCGTAGCCGATCCACGCGCCGGTCGCGTCCGCGACCTCGAGGTGGCCGGCGAGGAAGTCCGCGTGGAAGTGCGTGTTGATGACGCCCTCGATGGTCAGCCCGTGCGACCGCGCGTCGGCCAGGTACTCGCCGATGTCGCGGCGGGGGTCGACCAGCACGGCGCGGCCGGTGCTCTGGTCGGCGATCAGGTACGACGCCTGGGACAGGCAGTCCAGGTAGTACTGGGTGAACAACATGTGCCGAACTCCTTCGCAGTGATGACCAGCGATGCGAATCACGATAGCTCATACCCCGGGGGGTATCTGTCAGGGCCGAAGGTCCCATCCTCCCGGGATCTGTTGTGCGGGGTTCGCCCCGTCGGGGCGGGGCCGGCTCAGGCCGGTCGGCCCGGCCGGACGCGGTTCATGCGTCCGCGCCCGTCGCGACGGCGCGGCCCGTGCGGAGCCACTCACCGGTGCCGCCGGCGACCGACCGGGCGTCGATGCCGGCGCGGGCCAGGAACTGCGCGGCGGCCAGGCTGCGGTTGCCGCTGGCGCAGATGACGTAGACCGGACGGTTGCGGGGAAGGTCCCCGATCACCTCGGGCAGTTGCGCAAGTGGCACCGAGCGGGCCCCGGGCACGTGGCCCGCGACGTATTCGAACGGCTCCCGGACGTCCACCACGGCAGCGCCCTCGGCGTGCGCGGCGGCGAAGTCCGCCAGGTTCACCTCGTGCATCTCATCCTCCAGATCGACATACCCCCGGGGGTATCCATGTCGACCATAGCGCGCCGGGTCGGCGGGGCATTCCCGCCCTTAACGATCACGGCGGGATGTCCGCCCGTGCCGCATTTCAGCCCGAAAGCGCGTCCAGGGCCGCCCGCAACCGCCGAGTCGCCTCGTCGGCGACCCCGGGCAGGTCGGGCGCGTCGCTCAACCGCACCATCACCTGCGGATCGAGCGCCTGCACGAGCGTGGCATCCGGCCCGTCGGCGCGCACCACGACGTTGCAGGGCAGGAGCAGGCCGATGTTCCGGTCGGCCTCCACGGCCCGGTGGGCCAGCGGCGGGTTGCAGGCGCCGAGGATGACGTACTCCTCGATCTCGACCCCGAGCTTCTCCCGCAGCGTGGACCGCATGTCGATCTCGGTCAGCACGCCGAAGCCCTGGTCCCTCAGCGCCGCCCGGACCCGCTCGACGGTCGGAGCGAACCCGGCGGACAGCCGGATGGTGATCGCGTAGCTCATGCTCTGCTCTCCCCAGGTGTGATGGTGCCGGTCACGACACCGCCGGCGTGCGTGATTCGACAAAGCCGCGCCGTGTTGCCCGGACGGGACCGGATCCGGTGCGAGCGGGGAATGGGTCTGCCAGCCGGGGGGTTGACGATACCCGTGGGGGTATCCCCATGCGGAGGCGGTACCCCCCGGGGTATGCTGGAGGCAGGAGGTGTCGATGAAGCTTCGACCGGAGATGACGTCGGATGCGCTGACCCGGCTCAAGCGGGCCCGCGGGCAGCTCAACGCGGTCATCGAGATGATGGAGAGCGGTCAGGACTGCCGCGAGGCGCTGACCCAGCTCGCCGCGGTGTCGAAGGCGATCGACCGTGCGGGCTACAAGATCATCGCATCGGGCATGCGGCACTGTGGGGCCGCGCGGGAGCGTGGCGAGGCCCCGGAGATGACCGAGGAGGAGCTGGAGAAGCTCTTCCTGGCTCTCGCCTGACACGGAACGGCGCCACTCGCGCCGCGGCTGCGGCGCGAGTGGGCAGCCGCGCCCACCTGAAGAGCAAGGCCGCAGTGTGTCCCCCTTATACCCCCGGGGGTATAAGGGTCTGGCAAGACGTCGGAAGGAGCAGGCAAATGGCAGTCGAGGTTTCCGTCATCGCGACGTCCGCGCTCGGCGACCGCAGCTACCTCGCCTCGGACGGGCAGGTGGCGATCGTGGTCGACCCCCAGCGCGACATCGACCGGGTCATGTACCTCGCGGGGGAGAAGGGCGTCCGCATCACCCACGTGGTGGAGACGCACATCCACAACGACTACGTCTCCGGCGGGCTGGAGCTCGCCCGGATCACCGGAGCCCAGTACCTCGTGGCCGCGGCCGACGAGGTCCGCTTCGACCGCATCCCGGTCTCCGACGGCGACCAGGTGGCCGTCTCCGACTCGATGCGGCTGCGGGTGGTCGCCACGCCGGGTCACACCTTCCACCACCTGTCGTACGTGCTCGACGAGGCGACCGACGGGGACTGGCAGCCGACCGGCGTGTTCACCGGCGGGTCGCTGCTGTTCGGCACCACGGGCCGGACCGACCTGTTGGGCAAGCAGCACGCCCACGAGCTGGCCCACCACCAGCACGCCTCGGCGCGGCGGCTGGCGGATCTGCTGCCCGACGGTGCGGAGGTGTGGCCGACGCACGGGTTCGGCAGCTTCTGCTCGGCCAGCCAGTCCGACGCCCCGGAGTCGACCATCGGCCGGGAGAAGGCGAAGAACCAGGTCCTGCGGCTGGCCGGCGAGGAGTTCGTCGCGGAGACCCTTGGCGGTCTCGACGCCTACCCGGCGTACTACGCCCACATGGGCGTGGCCAACTTCGCTGGTCCGGCCCCGGTTGACCTCACCCCGGTGACCCGCGCCGATGCCGCCGAACTGCGCGAGCGGATCGCCGAGGGGCAGTGGGTGGTGGACCTGCGGCACCGCAAGGCGTACGCCGCCTCGCACCTCGCCGGCACGGTGAGCCTCGGTCTTGACGGGCCGATGTCGACCTGGCTCGGCTGGCTGATCGACTGGGGCGCGCCGATCACCCTGCTCGCCGACACTCCGGAGCAGGTCGCCGACGCCCAGCGTGAGCTGGTCCGCATCGGCATCGACCGCCCGGCCGCCCAGGCCACCGGCGCGGCCGAGGAGTGGGCGACCGAACCGCGGCAGGTTCGGGAGCTGCGCATGGCGGACTTCCCGGCCCTCGCGGCGGCCCGCGCGGGGAACACGCCCGCCGGCCTGCCCGCCGCGGACGTGGTCCTCGACGTGCGGATGACCAATGAGTGGAAGGCCGGCCACGTCGGGGGCGCCGCGCACGTCCCGCTGCCCGACCTGCCCAAGCGACTCACCGACCTGCCGGCCGGCACCGTCTGGGTGCACTGCGGCTCCGGCTACCGCGCGACCGCCGCAGCCTCGCTGCTCGCGAACGCCGGCCGCGAGGTGGTCGTCATCGACGACACCTTCGACCAGGCCCAGGCCGCCGGCCTGGAGATCGTCACCGAAGCCTGACCCCACCGGCACGACCCGGCCGGCGCCGCCCCGGCGCCGGCCGGCATCCCCGCGCCATCACCCGTGGCGCTTTGCGTAGGAAAGAGGAGAAATGAGCACTTCCGAGACCGCCCGCCCCGCCACCCTCGATGCCGTCAGCCTGCGGGAGCTGATCGACGCCGGCCGCGCGCCGCGGCTGCTGGACGTGCGTACCCCGGCGGAGTTCGAGACGTCCCACATCCCCGGCTCCTACAACGTGCCGCTGGACCTGCTCAAGGAGCACCGCGAGGAGTTGCGCAACCACCTCGACGAGGACGTCGTGCTGGTCTGCCGCTCCGGCGCCCGCGCCACCCAGGCCGAGCAGGCCCTCGCCGGGGTCGGCCTGCCCAACCTGAGGGTCCTCGACGGGGGCATTCTGGCCTGGCAGGCGGCCAACGCGCCGATCAAGCGGGGCGCCCCCCGCTGGGACCTCGAACGCCAGGTCCGCCTCGTCGCCGGCACGATCGTGCTGGCCAGCGTCCTGGGCTCGGTGTTCGTGCCGCAGCTGAAGTGGGTGGCCGGATTCATCGGCGCCGGCCTCACCTTCGCCGCGGTCACCAACACCTGCGCCATGGGCATGATGCTCGGCAAGCTGCCCTACAACCGGGGCGCCAGCTGCGACCTGGACACCATCGTCGGCCAGCTGCGCGACACCGGGGGGCGGGCGTGACCGCGACCCTGGCCCTGACCATCGGACTGGCCGTCCTGATCGGCGTCAGCCTCGGCCTGCTCGGCGGAGGCGGATCGATCCTCGCGGTGCCGTTGCTGGTCTACGTCGCCGACCTGCCCCCGAAGGAGGCCATCGCGACCTCGCTGCTCGTCGTCGGCGCCACCAGCGCGGTGGGCGTCATCCCGCACGCCCGGGCCCACCGGGTGCGCTGGCGCACCGGCCTGATCTTCGGCTTCGCCGGCATGACCGGCGCCTACGCGGGCGGCCGCCTGGCCGAGTTCATCCCGGCCGGGTTCCTCCTCACCGCCTTCGCCGTGATGATGCTGGCCACCGCGATCGCGATGATCCGCGGCCGGCGCGACGCCGAGGGGCGGCCGGTGCCGCACGAACTGCCCGTGCTGCGGGTGGTCCTCGACGGCGTGGTGGTCGGACTCGTCACGGGTCTGGTCGGCGCCGGTGGCGGCTTCCTGGTGGTGCCCGCCCTGGCGCTGCTCGGCGGCCTGCCGATGCCGGTCGCCGTCGGCACCTCGCTGGTGGTCATCGCGATGAAGTCCCTCGCCGGCCTGGCCGGCTACCTGTCGAGTGTGAGCATCAACTGGGGCCTCGCGGCGGCGGTGACCGTCGCTGCCATCGCCGGCAGCCTCGTCGGCGGGCGGCTCGCCGGACGGATCCCCGCCGACATCCTGCGCAAGGCGTTCGGCTGGTTCGTCGTGGTGATGGGCGTCTTCGTCCTCGGCCAGCAACTGCCCGAGGGACTGCGGACCAGCCCGCTGCTCTGGACCGGTGTCGGCGTCGCCGCCGCGGTCACCGTGGCGCTGACCGTGCTGCGTGGTCGGAGGAAGCCGGAACCGCGGCGCGAGCCGGCCGTCCCGGCGCCGGTCGGCTCAGTCTCCCGTCACTGATCCCGACGACCACGAGGGGCGCCCGGCAAGCCGGGTCGGGCAGTCGCCTCGGCCGGGCCGCCGGGCGGCGTGGTGGCAGATCGCGAGGAGAGCAGGCAGGTCCACGCCGGAACGGTCCGCGCCGAATCCGGTGGCGCCGGGCGGCAACCGCAGGAGCTGACCCTCCACGAGCTAGGCCGAGTCGCGCTCGGCGCGGTCGCGGATGTCGCGCAGCATCCGCCGGACCGCGAGCCGGTGCCCGCCCGACCCGATCACCAGCAGCCGGTAGAGAGCCCCGTGCGGCCCGGGGAACTCGGCGTACGTCCGGGCGCTCACCAGCGTCCCGCCGGTGTGGTCGGCGAGGTCGAACCGGAGCACGTACCGGGAGAACCGGTGCCGCCCGGCGAGCCGGAGCCGCCGCCCCGGCACCGCCTCCGCCACGGCGAACCCGGGCACGGCGGCACCCTCGGTGAGCGGCGGCCCGCCGGCGCGGCGGGGGACGGTGCCCAACAGGTGCGCCAGGAGGTCGGCACCGGTCGCGCGGTGGTGGGTGAACTGCGCACCGAGCGACCGCCACACCGCGGCCGGGGGCACGGCCACGAGGGTGCGGTGCTCGTCGACGAACGGCAGGTCGCCGGCCGGATCCGAACGGGACACGTCGCCGACGATACGCGGCCCGTCAGCCGGTCACCTCGATCACGTCGGCGGGCGACCGGCGCGGCGCCGCCGGCAGGTCGTCGCCGGGCCCCCAGCCGACCCGCACCACCAGGTAGGGGTCGCCGATCCCGGCGAGCAGGTCGCGCATCATCCGGCGCGGCCAGGCGACTTCGATGGCGTCGCTGAGCGGGGCGCTGGACAGCCCCTCGGCGGTGGCGGTGAGCAGCAGCGCCGACAGCGCCTCCCCGCCGCGCAACCAGGCCGCCGGCTCGTCCTGCTCGCCGAAGAGGATCAGGTACGCCGCGCCGCGGTCGAAGTCCGCGCCGGCGTTCAGCCCGGCGGCCCCGCCCGGGGCGTAGTCCCGCAGCGGCACCCGGCGCGGCGCGGGCCGGACGGCGGTGGCGGTGGGCACGCCGTCGCCGCTGCCCGCCGGCCGGTCGGTCCACCGGCGCAGCTCCTCCCGGTACGCGGGGTCGGCCAGCTCGGCGTCGGCGGCGCGGCCGGTGGACACGGCCAGCATCGGCATCTGGTCCGGCCGGACGATGTGCAGGTGGGCGTCCTCGGCCTCGACGGCGGCGCGCAGCCGCGCCAGCACCGGCTCGGGCACCGGGCGGTCGCCGTAGGCGCGGCGGTCGGTGCGGCGGCGCGGGATGGCGTCGACCAGGCGCGCGGCGGCGACGTCGAGGTGGGCGGGGCCGGTGGCGCGCAGCCGGGCCAGCAGCGCCGGGTCGGCCGGGTCGGGCCGCCGCTCGACGGTGACCGCCCAGCCGGCGGCGGCGAGGGACACCCGGGCGTGGTGCAGGGCCGCGCCGCAGCTGAGGGTGAGCAGCCGGCCGTCCGGGTCGGTGGTGGCGAGCTGCCGGTCCGGGTCGGCGCGCAGTTCGAGGGTGTCCGCGGTGATCCGCCAGCGCCAGGGCTGGGTGTTGAACACCGACGGGGCGTGCAGGGCCTGCCGGGCCGCCGCCTCCAGCATCCGTACCGTCGGGGTCTGTTCCGCCCAGGTCGCTGGCTGGCTCATGGTGTCGCCTCCTCGTTGCTGCTCCCCCTTCGACCATTCCCGGCCCGCCCGGCCGCGGACAGGGCCGGAGGACCCGGGGCGCCCGGGCCGGTGGGCCGGTGCGTGGTCCGCCTCCAGCGGGTCGGGACGGCCGGCGCGACGGTGCGGTCGAGCGGCCGGTCAGGCGGATCCGGCCAGGCCGTGCACGCCGACCAGACCGGGGACCGGGACGCGGCCGAGTTCCCGGCCGGTGGCGGCGTCGTGCCAGCTCACCGCGTCCCGCTGGCCCACGTACAGGCGACTGCCGTCCCGGCTGGTCACCAGCCCGGTGACCGGTTCGCGTACCGGCCAGTCCGCGGCGCCGGTCAGGCGGGTGAGGTCGAGCGCCCGGACCGTCGTGCCGGCGGCGAGGAAGAGGCGGTCGTTGCCGGCGGCGGCGTGTGCGGCGCCCGTGCCGCGCGCCTGCGGGACCGTGCGGCGTACCGCCAGCTCGTCGGTGGCGATGTCCGCGACGGTGCCCGACGAGACGTCGGCGACGAGGAGCCGGCCTCCGTCGGGGCTGATCGCCATGGCGTGGCCGGCCGCGGCGGCCTCGCCGAACGGGTGCGGCAGGTCGACGCAGTACGCCCACCGCTCCCGCAGGTTCAGGGTGTGGACGAACGCGTGCGCGTTGCCGGGCCGGCCGCTGACGAGGTCCCGGGTGTGCTGGTGGCCGGGCTGGTGGGTGTAGAGCGTGTAGAGGACGGTGCGGTCCGGGGCGAGCACCGCCTGGCGCCCGTCGCCGCGCATCTCCTCCTCGGCGCCGGGCGGGAGCGGGGTCTTGGTGCGGGTGGACAGCGGGCCGGGCGTGCCGGTGGCGAGGTCGACGACCCGGACCCGGTAGCGGTCGGGCGCGGTCGCCGGGAGCCATTCCAGGACGAACAGTCCCGTGCGGTCCGCGGTGAACGCCTCGGGAACGATGTTGCCGCGCAGGTCCAGCCGGTGGCGCTCCCCACCGGTGTCGGCGACCAGCACCGGCGTCACCTCCCGCCCCGGTGGGCGACCGCCGTTCACCGTCACCCCGGTCGTGGTGAGCGCCACCCCCGTGCCGTCGGCCGAGACCGCCTGGGGCACCCACCGTCCGGACAGCACCGTCCTCGCCGAGGTGCGGCCGGTCGCGGTGTCGATCCGCCAGCAGGCGGTGTCGGGGCCCTCGGGGGCGGTCGCGAACACCCACGTCCCGTCCGCGGTGGCCACGGCGCGCGGGATCGTTCGCCGCTCGGACCCGCGCAGGAGGCCCAGCCCTTCGTCGACCCGTACGAGCAACGGGTCGGGCACGGCGACGGCCGGCGCCCGGCCGCGGGCCGGCTCGCAGCCGGCCAGCGCGGTGGCGCCGGCTCCGGCTAGCAGGGTCAGGATGCTGCGACGCGACATGGTGACGGCCATGCCCGGGTGACACCGTCGAAGCCGGCGAGGTTCCGTGCCGCGAGGATGGAACCCGCGCGGGGCGGCCGGTGTCATGAGGGTGATCGAAGCGGAGGTCTCCACTGGACGACGACGAGCTTGTCACCCGCGCCCGGGCCGGTGACCTGGAGGGCTACGAACTCCTGGTCGCCCGGCACACCGCGTCCGCGTACCGGACGGCGGTGCTGCTCGGTGCGGGATCCGACGCGGAGGACGTCATCCAGGAGGCGTTCGTGAAGGGGTTCCGCAACCTGTCCCGCTACCGCGGCGAGTCGTCCTTCCGGTCGTGGCTGCTCGCGATCGTCGCCAACGAGACCCGCAACCTGCACCGGTCCCGCAGCCGGCGGGACGGGCTCGCCCTGCGGGCCGCGGCGGCGCAGGACGGATCGGAGGTCGGCGAGGACGCCGCCGTGGGCGGAGTTCTCGCCGCGGAGCGCCGGGCCGCTCTGGTGGCGGCGCTGCGGCAGCTGCCGGTGAAGGACCGGGAGGTGATCGTGTGCCGGTTCCTTCTCGACCTGACCGAGGAGGAGACCGTGACGACGCTCGGCTGGCCCAGGGGCACGGTGAAGTCACGGACGTACCGGGCGCTGGCCAAGCTCCGCGGCCTGCTCGACCGCGAGGAGGTGCGCCGTGGATGACCTCGAACGCGAGCTGCGCGACCTCGCCACCTGGCTGGAGACCCCCGACGTCCCCGACGTGAGCGCCCGGGTACGCGCCCGGCTGGCCGCGCCGGCACGACGGCGGCGCCGCTGGCGCCGTTGGCTCGCCGCCGCGTTGGCCGCCCTGCTCCTCGCCGCGCTGCCACCGGGGCGGGCCGCCATCGCCGACGCCGTGGCGGGGCTGCTCCGCTTCTCCGGGGTGATCGTCGAGACCACCCCGGCGCCGGATCCGCCCACCGGGGTGCCGTCGCCACTGCCGGCACAGCGGTCCGTCTCCCTCGACGAGGCGCGGCGACACGTGCGCTTCCCGATCCGCGTGCCCGCCGCTCTGGGCCCCCCGGAGCAGGTGCTGGTCGCCGATCCGGACGGCACCGGCACGTACCGGGTGGCGACGCTGCTCTACCGCGGTGGCGCGCTGCGCCTCGACGCCTTCGACGGTCGCCTCGACCCGGTCTTCCACAAGCAACTCGGCGGGGGGCCGGGCGTGGAGTGGGTCACCGTCGACGGCGACTTCGCCGTCTGGATCGGCGGTCCGCACGAGCTCGCGTACGTCGATCGTGCCGGCGTGGAACGGGTGGAGACGGCACGGCTCGCCGCGGCCACCCTGATCTGGGAGGACGCCGGGGTCAGCTACCGGCTGGAAGGCCAGCTCACCAGGGACGCGGCGGTCGGGATCGCCGCGTCGCTGGACTAGGCGCGGCCCGCGGCCCGCAGGGGACGACCGCCACGACGGGAACCCGGGCTGCCCGGCCGGTGTCGTCAGGGCAGGGGTGCCGTCGACCGGCACCGACACGTCGGCCCGGAGGTGCGAGATGGGTTCATGGGGCAGGCTCCTGCTGGTGCCGGTGGTCCTGCTGGCGGGTTGCACCACCGCGGGCCGGCCGGCGACGTCGGCCACCCCGGCGGCGAGCGCACCGACCGGCTGTGCGGCCCGGGTCGAGGCGGGCAGCCTGCCTGACTGGGCGGACGCCGGGTTCAGCGGGGACGCCCGCATGCCCCACGTGTTCGGCGCGAAGGGCGAGATCGTCGCCGTGCTGTTCGGCCATCCGCTGGCGGTCGGCCGGACGGAGGGACCCACCAACAAGATCCTCTGGGTGGCCCGGCCCGCGGCCACACCGTCGCCCGACCCGAGCGCGCCGGCCACCCTCGTCATCACGGCGACCCTCGACGGCACCACGACCCGGGTGAGCCGGGAGGTCGCCGGTGGCCCCGGCCCCTCCATCATCGACGTGCCGCAGGCGGGCTGCTGGCACCTCGAACTCCGCTGGTCCGGGCGCGCCGACACCATGGACCTGGTCTACGTCGCCGCCTGAAGGTCGGGACCGGGCGACCTCACGCACCTGGTGGCTCCGCCTCCGGCGGGGCGGGCGGGACGGCCAGCGCGATGGTGAGGTCGAGCACCGTGGCCGGTTCGTGGAGGCGGTCGCCGTACAGCTCGCGGAGCTTGCCCATCCGGTAGCGGACGGTCTGCGGGTGGATGAACAGGTCGGCCGCCACGTCGTCGCGGCGGCCCTGGTGCAGCAGCCAGGAGCGCAGCGTCTCGGCGAGCCGGTGCGCGGTGGCGGGGGGCAGCTCGGCGAGCGGCGCGAGGGCCTGGGCGCGCAGGTCGGCCAGGCCCTCCGGGTCCATGCTGAGCAGCAGCTCGGCCAGGTGGTGCTCGGTGTCGAGTGGTCCGGCGTCCGGTTCGCCGAGGCCGAGGGCGAGCGCCCGGGTGGCCCGCTGGTAGGAGGCGGCGACCCGGTGCCACGGCCGGGCCGGCCCGAGCACCGCCCGGTGCCCGTGCAGCAGCCGGGTGAGCTGGCGGCGCCGTACCCCGTGCATGTCCGGCACCAGCAGGACGGCCAGGTCCTCGGCGGGGTCCATGCCGGGCATGTCCTCGCCGCTCTCCAGGGTGTGCGGGCCGAGCAGGGCGAGCACGGCGCGCAGGTTGCGGCGGGGCAGGAGGACGACGGTGAGGGTCTGCGGCAGCGGCCAGTCGGCCCGTTCCGCGCTGCGCCGCAGGATCTCCTCGGGTTCCCCGGCGAGCAGTTGCTGGGTGAGGCGTTCCAGTTCGCGGCGGCGGACCCGGCCGGCGCTGGCCAGCTCGTCGGAGTGCCCGGCCACGCTGGCGGCCGACAGCTCGTCGATGTACGCGAACATGAGCTCGGCGAACTCGGCCACCGTCTCGGCGGCCAGCCCGCTGCGCACCGTGGTGGCGGAGACCTCCCGCCAGGCCACCCGCGCCCCCACCCGGTACGCGGCCAGCAGCGCGTCCATGCTGCGCCCGGAGCGGGCCTCGCCGCTGCCCAGCGCGTACGCGGCCTCCAGGGCCGGCGCCAGCGGTGTGCTCGGGTCGATGGCCTGTGCGCCCTCGATGAGCTGGAGGAAGGTGCCCAGCGCGATCCGCACCGCGTTCTCGATCTTCTCCCGCATGGTGCCGGTGAGCGCGCCCGAGTAGTCGGGGACCTCGGCGGTGATCGCGCTGACCGTCCGTTCGGCCACCACGGGCAGCCGGTCCCGCAGTTGGGCCGCCACCTGCTCGTCGAGTTCGAGATGGGCGCGATGGTGCGCTGCGTCCGACATTTGTTCTCCCCGAACAAGAACCTGCGACCGTTTCACCTTTGCCGGTCAAGATGTTATGCGATCACGCAGTCAAGCTGGTCATATGACCACAACTGCCTCCCGCCGCCCGCAGAAGGTCTCCTTCCGGGACAGGTTGCTGCGGCTGGCCGGCGCGGTCACCACCCCGCTGCTGCCGGGCGACTACCTCGACCTCGTCGCGCCGCTGCGCGCCGGCGCCCCGCTGCGCGGACGGATCCTCGCCGTCCGCCCGGAGACCCGGGACGCCGCGACCGTGGTCATCCAGCCGGGCCGCGGCTGGCAGGGGCACCTGCCCGGACAGTACGTGCGGCTCGGCGTGGACGTCGACGGGGTACGCCAGTGGCGGGCGTACTCGGTCACCTCGGCGCCGGGCGCCGCGGACGGCCGGATCACCGTCACCGTGAAGGCGATCCCGGACGGCAAGGTCAGCAACCACCTGGTCCGCCGGGTCCGGCCCGGCACGATCGTCCAGCTCGACCAGGCGCAGGGCGACTTCGTCGTGCCGGCGGCCACCCCCGGACGGGTCCTCTTCCTCACGGCCGGCAGCGGCATCACCCCGGTCATGGGGATGCTCCGCGCCGGCCTGCCCGACCGGGCCGACGTGGTGCTGGTGCACTCGGCGCCCACCCGGGACGACGTCATCTTCGGGCAGGAGCTGCGGGCACTCGCCGCGCGGGGCGTGCTGCGGCTGGTCGAGCGGCACACCGACACCGACGGCCTGCTCGGCGTGCACGAGCTGGCCGGCCTCGTGCCGGATCACCTCGACCGGGAGACCTGGGCCTGCGGGCCGGTCGGCATGCTCGACGCCGTTGAGGGGTACTGGGAGTCCAACGGGCTCGTCGACCGGCTGCACACCGAGCGGTTCCGGCCCACCGTGATCACGCCGGGGGAGGGCGGCACCGTGACGTTCACCGGGGCCGGTGTGACCGTCGAGGCGGACGGGGCCACCCCGATCCTCGACGCCGGCGAGCAGGCCGGCGTGCTGATGCCCTCCGGCTGCCGGATGGGCATCTGCTTCGGCTGCGTCGTCCCGCTGCGGGAGGGCGCGGTGCGCGACCTGCGCAACGGCGATCTCACCACCGCCGTCCCGGGGGACGGCGTGCTCGTCCAGACCTGTGTGTCGGCGGCCGCCGGTACCTGCGACATCGAACTCTGACAGGAGGCCACCCGACGTGACCGTGATCCAGAAGAAGGCCGACCACCCGATCGCCCACCTCACCGCCGCGGACATCGAGATCATCGGCAAGGAGCTGGACGCGATCCGGGACCGGGTGATCGCCGACCGGGGTGAGCGGGACGCCCGCTACATCCGCAAGGTGATCAAGACCCAGCGGACCCTGGAGATCAGCAGCCGCGCGGTGCTGCTCTTCTCGCTGTTCCCGCCGGCCTGGATCGTGGGCACGGCCGGCCTCGCGGTCGCCAAGATCCTCGACAACATGGAGATCGGGCACAACGTCCTGCACGGGCAGTGGGACTGGATGCGCGACCCGAAGATCCACTCCACCACCTGGGACTGGGACCACGTCTCCCCGCCCGAGCAGTGGAAGCACTCCCACAACGAGCTGCACCACCGGTACACCAACGTGCTCGGCAAGGACAACGACCTCGGCTACGGCATCATGCGGGTCGACGAGGACCAGCCGTGGCACCCCATGTACCTGGGCCAGCCCTTCTACAACTTCGTCAACGCCTGCTTCTTCGAGTACGGCATCGCCGCGTACGACCTGGAGCTGGGGAACAACCTGAAGAACGGCAAGCACAAGGACCCGGCGTTCCGGGCGCGGGCCAGGGCGGTCGGCCGCAAGATCCGCCGCCAGGTGCTCAAGGACTACGTGCTGCACCCGCTGCTGTCCGGACCGTCGTTCCTGTCCACGCTCGCCGCCACCTTCACCGCGAACCTCATCCGCAACCTGTGGAGCCACTCGGTGATCATGTGCGGGCACTTCCCGAACGGCGTGGAGACCTTCGAGAAGACCTCCATCGAGGGCGAGACCCGCGGCGAGTGGTACCTGCGGCAGATGCTCGGCTCGGCCAACATCAGCGGCAGCCGGCTGCTGCACATCATGACCGGCAACCTGTCGTACCAGATCGAGCACCACCTCTTCCCCGACCTGCCGAGCAACCGCTACCAGGAGATCGCCCCGCAGGTCCGGGCGCTGTTCGACCGGTACGGGCTGAAGTACACCACCGGCCCGCTGCCCAAGCAGGTCGCCTCCGCCTGGTGGAAGGTGATCCGCCTGTCGCTGCCGAACCGGCGCGCCGACCGCCGCCAGCCGGTGGCCCCGGCCCCGCTGGTCTCCTCCGGCACGGCCTGACCGGGACCGGCCAGCAGGGGCGCCCGCCGGCCCGGCACGCCGGCCCGGCGGGCCCGCCCTCAGGAGTTGACGAAGTCGCGCACCTGGCCGTAGATGGTGGCGTCGTTCTACAGGTTGGTGTGGAGGACGCAGGCGGTCCGGGTGTTGGTCGCGCCGGCCAGAACGGTGCTGTCCACCGGGTTGATCACGCCGTCGCACGGGGAGCGCCAGGTGCCGTAGCCGAAGGCGCCCGGCGTCTCGTCGCCGGTGTTGAGGTCGGCGAGGAAGGTGGAGCCGACCCGCATCTCCACGCAGGCGGTGCTGTAGCAGGAGTTCGCCGAGCTGGTGCCGTGGTTCGGACCGCCGAGCGACACCCAGCGGTCCACCTTCCCGCTGCTGGCCAGGTACTTCAGGTAGTAGCGCGAGGAGAGCGCGCCCATCGAGTGGGTGACGATGTCGACCTTCGTGGCCCCGGTCGCGGCGAGCAGCTTGTCGACCTCCTGGGCCACCACCTGGGCGGTGGTGGCGTTGGACCTGCTGGTGTCGTAGGAGAAGGCCCGCAGGTGGCTCGACGGCCAGCCGTCGGCCTGGAACCGGCCGATCATCGTGTTCCAGGTCGAGGCGCTGCTGTTCCAACCGTGCACGAAGAGGACCGGGTTGCTCGACGGCGTCCAGGTGCCCGCTCGGGCCGGGGAGGGGAGCCCGACCAGCGTCGCCACGGCGACGGCGAGGGCCAGCAGGGCACGGGTCATCAGCGATTTCACGGAGGCGGTTCCTTCCGGGGGTGACGGGCGGACCCGCCGGTCGCCGGGTCCACCCACGAGCCGTCCACGTGCCGGTTCGGCGCCTCGGTGGGGGATCGGCCCGGGTACGGGGGTGGCCCGGGCCGTCCGAGGTGCCGGAATGTTACCGACGAGTTGCCTTCACATGTCAATACGTCGATTCACCGGGCCGACCTGCCGGGTATTCCGGTGGCCGTGACCCCGTCTTCCGGCTACCGTTGTCGGCATGGACCTCAGGCGCAGCATCACCGCCGCGGCCGCGCGAGCTTCCCGCTCGCCGGTTGCCGCCGCCTGACCTGCCCCATTCCCGCCGGCGACCGGAAACGGTCCGCCGGCGTCGTCGTGTCACGCCACCGCCCGCGCGGCGGACCGTCCGGTCGTCCCCACCGGAAGGCCCGTGCCATGACACCCGACCAGATCGTCCGCACCTTCGTCGACCACTACCACCGCCGGGGTCACCGGGACGCGCCGGAGAGCTCGCTGATCCCGCCGCCCGGCGACCCGGTGCTGTTCACCACCTCCGGCATGCACCCGCTCACCCCGTACCTGCTGGGGCGCCCGCACCCCGGCGGCCGGCGGCTGGTCAACGTGCAGCGCTGCCTGCGCACCACGGACCTCGACGAGATCGGTGACCGGACCCACCTGACCGTCTTCGACATGCTCGGCTCCTGGTCGCTCGGCGACTACGACATCGCGACCAGCCTCCGCTGGGGCTACGAGCTGCTCACCGAGGGCTTCGGCGTCGACCCGGGGCGGCTGCACGCCACCGTCTTCGGCGGCGACGAGCAGATCGGTCCGGACGAGACCGCGCTTGCCACCTGGACCGGGCTGGGCGTGCCGGTCGAGACCAACGGCGCGGAGAACTGGTGGTCCAACGGCCCGACCGGCCCGTGCGGGCCCGACTCGGAGATCTTCGTGTGGACCGGGGACGGCCCGCCGTCCGGCAGCCCGGGCACCGACGAGCGCTGGATGGAGGTCTGGAACCACGTCCAGATGCGCCACCACCGGCACCCCGACGGCCGGCTGACGCCGCTGCCGATGTCCAGCATCGACACCGGAATGGGCCTGGAACGCCTGGAGATGGTGCTGCGCGGCGGCCGATCGGTCTTCGAGGGCGCGGGCCTGAGCCCGTGGGTGGGCGCGGTCCGCGACCGGTGGGACCTGCGCGGCGAGGACCTGCGGGTGGTCGCCGACCACCTGCGCTCCGCGGTGGTCGTGCTCGGCGACGGGGTGCGCCCCGGCAACACCGGCCGCGGCTACGTGCTGCGCCGGCTGGTCCGGCGGGCGCTCACCGTGCTGTGGCGCGACGACCCGACGCGCGGCCTGACCGGGTTGCCGCTCGACGCGTACCGGGACACGCTGCGCCGGTTCCGGCAGGAGGCGGAGGTCGGTCCGCTGCGCGAGCTGCTGCTGGACGAGGAGCGGCGGTTCCGCGGCCTGCTGGAGCGGGGCCGGCCCCTGGTCGGCCGCGTACGCGCGCGCGGGCCGCTGACCGAGCGCGACTACCACTGGCTGCACGACACCCACGGGCTGCCCCGGGACCTGGTCGACGGCCTGCTCGCCGAGGCGGCGGCCTGACCGGCGCCGGTGGCCGTGGCGGTGACCCGGTGTCAGACTCGGCAGCGGAGACCGCTCGCAGCGAGGGATGTGGTCGCATGACCGGGTACGAGGTCCGGCCGGACGTGGAGACGGTGACGCTGCTCGGCGCCCGGGTCACCGTCACCGACGCCGCCGCGCTGCTCAGCGCCGCCCAGGACGGGCCGGTGGAGCTGCTGGCCGGCGGTGACTTCCCCGCGCCGGTGCGGGAGGTGCGCTGCACCGTGCGCGCCGACAGCCGGGACGGGCGGCCGGTGCACCGCTTCGAGGCGTACCTGCGGGTGGACGCCCCGCTGCCCGGCGTCGGGCTGTTCGCCCTCGGCCTGGCCGGACCGGTCGGGCTGCTGCTGGCCCAGCGGCTCGCCGCCCGGGGCGGCGA
>NZ_BMRA01000003.1:69059-103036 GCF_014648395.1 Micromonospora fulviviridis
TGGCCGCCGCCGTCGGCCGGGTCGCGGCCGAGGCGGGCCGCCGCCTCGGGCTGCGTCCCGCCGGGGCCGCGCTCGCCGAGCCGCCGCGCGACCCGGCCGGCCGGGCGGTGCTGCGCGCCGCCGAGGAGGCCGGCCTCCGCCCGGAGGTGAGCCACGACGACGGCGGGACGGTACGGGTGCGCGCCGAGGTGCCCAGCGCCGAGGTGACGCCCGCGCACCTGACCGCCATGGTCGGCGTCGTGCTCCAGACCGTCCGGGAACTGGCCGGCGACACCCCCGAGCCGACGCTGCTGCGCGGCCGGTCGTACCCCGTGGGACAGCGCATGGCCGCCGCGGCGGTGCCGCGCAGCGCGACCGTGACCCTCGACCAGGTCGGCGGCCTGGCCGAGGTGGTCGCGCGGTTCCGCGAGGTCGCCGTGTCGTTCCGGCACCCGCAGGCGATGGCCCGCTGGGGCGCGCGCCGGCCGCAGGGCATCCTGCTGTACGGCCCGCCGGGCACCGGCAAGACCATGCTGGCCCGGGCCCTGGCCAACGAGATCGGCGCGGACTTCGTGGAGATCCGCACCCCGGAGATCCTCGACAAGTTCCTCGGCGGCTCCGAGCGCAACATCAAGCGGATCTTCCGGGAGGCGCGCCGCTACCGGCGGCCCACCGTCATGCTCTTCGACGAGTTCGACAGCATCATCAGCTACGCGGGCGCCGGTGGCGACGCGGCCAGCCAGGCGGTCAACGCGGTGGCCGGCATCTTCAAGCAGGAGATGAACACCCTGTTCGAGGAGAACCCCGACGTCATCGTGGTCGCCACCACCAACTTCCCGCAGCGGGTGGACGCCTCGCTGACCCGGTCCGGCCGATTCGACCTCAAGATCGCCATCCCGGCGCCGGACGAGTCCGGGCGCGCCGAGATCCTCGCCAAGATGATCCGGGAGCTGATCGACCGGCACGAGCGGCCCGGCTTCCGCATGTTCGCCGCCGACGTCGACCCGGCCGCGCTGGCCGCCGCCACCCCCGGGCTCACCGGCGCCGACCTGCGGGAGGTGCTGCGGCGGGTGCAACTCGCCAAGGCGCTGCGGGAGGCGACGGAGGGTGCGCCGCCCGCCCCGATCAGTCAGGATGACCTCCGAGAGGCCGTCGCCGGGCTGCGCCGCGGCTGACGACGGTCCACGGAAGGAGCCCCGTGTCGTCCTCCACCCTGCTGTCCCGTCGCGATCTGGCGTTCCTGCTGCACGACTGGCTGGACGTCGGCCGGCTGACCGAGCGACCCCGCTACGCCGAGCACTCGCGGGAGACCTTCGACGCGGTGCTGGACCTCGCCGCGCAGGTCGCCGCCGAGCGGTTCGCGCCGCACAACCGGGCCGCCGACGCCAGCGAACCGACCTTCGACGGTCAGCGGGTCCGCACCCTCCCGCAGGTCAAGGCCGCCCTGGACGCCTACGCCCGCACCGGCCTGCTGGCCGCCACCATGGACGAGTCGGTCGGCGGCATGCAGCTGCCGCACGCCGTGGCCGCCGCCTGTTCCGCCTGGTTCCAGGCCGCCAACGTGGCCACCGCCGCCTACCCGTTCCTCACCCTCGGCAACGCCAACCTGCTGCTCGCCCACGGCAGCGCCGAGCAGATCGACACCTGGGTCCGGCCCATGGTGGAGGGGCGGTTCTTCGGCACCATGTGCCTGTCCGAACCGCAGGCCGGCAGCTCACTGGCGGACATCACCACCCGGGCCGAGCCGCAGGACGACGGGACGTACCGGCTGGTCGGCACCAAGATGTGGATCTCCGGCGGGGAGCACGACCTGGCCGAGAACATCGTCCACCTGGTCCTCGCCCGGATCCCCGGCGGGCCGCCCGGGGTCAAGGGCATCTCGCTGTTCATCGTCCCGAAGGTGCTCCTCGACGCCGACGGCGCGCTCGGCCCGCGCAACGACGTGGTGTTGGTCGGCCTCAACCACAAGCTGGGCTACCGGGGCACCACCAACACGCTGCTCAACTTCGGCGAGGGCGTGCACCGCCCGTACGGGCGGCCCGGGGCGGTCGGCTTCCTGGTGGGGGAGCCGCACCAGGGCTTGGCGCAGATGTTCCACATGATGAACGAGGCGCGCATCGGCGTGGGCGCCGGCGCCACCGCGCTCGGCTACACCGCCTACCTGAAGTCCGTGGCGTACGCCCGGCAGCGCCCGCAGGGCCGGCCGGCCGGCGACAAGGACCCCACAGCGCCGCAGGTGCCGATCGTGGCGCACGCCGACGTACGCCGGATGCTGCTCGCGCAGAAGAGCTACGTGGAGGGCGCGCTCGCCCTGATCCTCTACTGCGGGCGGCTGCTCGACGAGGAGAAGACCGCCCCGGCCGAGGCCGACCGCAGCCGGGCCCACCTGCTGCTGGACCTGCTCACCCCGATCGCCAAGAGCTGGCCGTCGCAGTGGTGCCTGGCCGCCAACGACCTGGCCATCCAGGTGCACGGCGGGTACGGCTACACCCGCGACTACGACGTCGAGCAGCACTGGCGCGACAACCGGCTCAACCCGATCCACGAGGGCACCCACGGCATCCAGGCGCTGGACCTGCTCGGCCGTAAGGTCACCATGCGCGGCGGCGCCGGGCTGGAGCTGCTGCTGGAGACCATCCGCGCCACCGTGACCCGGGCCTGGAAGGCCGAGGGCGAGGCGGCCGAGCTGGCCGGCCGGCTCGGCGCGGCGGTCGACCGGATCGCCGTGGTCACCCGGCGGCTGCACGGCGCCGGCGATCCCGAGGTGACGTTGGCCAACGCGTCGCTCTATCTGGAGGCGGTCGGGCACGTGGTGATCGCCTGGATGTGGCTGGAGCAGCTGCTCGCCGTCGAGGCGCTGGGCAGCCCCGACGGCCCGGACGCCGACTTCCTCGCCGGGAAGCGGCAGGCGGCGCGGTACTTCTTCCGCTACGAGCTGCCCCGCACCGGCCCGCAGTTCGACCTCCTGGAGAACCTCGACCGCACCACCCTGGACACCCGGGAGAGCTGGTTCTGACCGGCGGCGCCGGCCGCTGCGCGCAGCGGCCAGCGCCGGTGACCGGTGGGCTGGTCTAGGACCTGCGGCGGGCGAGCAGCGTGGAGTCGTGGATGTCGACCGTCACGCCGTCGCGGGTGACGGTCCGCGGCCGCTGCTCGACCACGAGGGCCTCGAAGTCGTCCGGCAGCCCGGGCAGCAGCTCCTCGGCGACGAACATCGCCCTGCGGTGGCTCGCGGTCAGGTGGGTGAACGCCTCGTGCGGCGCGTGGCCGACGACGAGCAGGTGCCCGCCGGGCGCGACGGCCTCGGCCAGCCGGCGGGTCACCTCCACCATCCCGCCTTCCGGCGGGTGCAGGAAGTGGCTGGTGACCAGGTCGTAGGACCGGCCGTCCGCCGCGAAGGTCCGGGCGTCGACCTGCCACCAGTCGGTGCGGTCGGCGACCCCGGCCTGCTCGGCGTGCCGGGCGGCGCGGGCCAGGCCGTTGGCGGAGAAGTCGGCGCCGGTGACCCGCCAGCCCTGCCGGGCCAGCCAGATCACGTCGCCGCCCTCGCCGCAGCCGACATCGAGCGCGGTGCCCGGCGTCAGCCCGGTCACCTCGGCGACGAGCTGCGGATTGGGGTTCCCGCTCCAGACCTTCTCCGGGCCGGAGTACCGCTCGTCCCAGCTCGGCGGCTCGAACATGGCGGCCGCCTCCTCCTCGGTGAGGTGGTGTCCGTGTCCGCTCACGACATGGCTTCCTTTCGGTGCGCGGCGGCGATCAGGCCGCAGGACTCGGTGACGTCCCTGCCCACCAGCATCCGGAACCCTCCCGACGCCGACAAACTTAATTGCCGTTTCGGCAAATCCGGCGGAGGTCCGATGTCGGTGCCGGCCGGTAGGGTCCGCGCCGTGAGTGACACCGCCGTGACCCGGCAGACCGGTCAGGACTACGTCGATCGCCTCGAACGCCGCGACTGGCCCGGCTTGGCCGGCCTGCTCACCGACGACGTGGTCTACGAGATGCCGCAGACCCGGGAGCGCATCCGCGGCAGGGAGGCGTTCCTGCGGTTCAACATCGAGTATCCCGGCGACTGGCACCTGCGGGTGCGCCGACTGGTCGCGGACGGCGGGTCGGCCGCCCTGTGGCTCGACGTCCGGGTGGGCGACGAGCAGCAGGACGCGTGTGTCTGGCTGGAGGTGTCCGAGCGTGGCCTGATCAGCCGGATCGTCGACTACTGGCCCGAACCGTACGAGCCGCCGCAGGGCCGCGAACACCTCGTGGAGCGGTGGTGAGCGGCGGACGGTCCGACCGCCCGGACCGACGAGGTCAATCCGGTGGGGGACGGCGTGGTCTCGTGCGACCATGGCGGGCATGACGATGGTCAGAAAGGGTCATGGCGCGTAGGTCACCGGCGGCGGTACGCGCCGCCTGCCCACGGCGGGCTGACCGCCACCACAAGGTGCCCGAGATGGACGGGCTTCCCGTCGCGGCCGCCCGACAGATTTCCCGGTACGAGCGTTCGGCCCTGCGGCCCGGCGCCGTGGCCCGTGCCCTGACCGGGTGGCGACGGGCGGTTCATCGACCGGTCGCAGCCCTCCAGGATGCCGCGCAGGCCGGATGCCCCTGTTGCGACCCGCTGGAACACCGCGACGTGTTGGCTGCGGCGGTGGCGGCGCTGGGCCCCCGGGCGCGCCCCGCGAGCTCCTGGAGCTGCTCCGCCCGCTGGACGAGGTCTTCGAACGTCGCACGATCCACGACCCGCAGGCGTCACCCGAGCTGCCCTGGTGGCGCCGACGTGCCTGAAGCCTGGACCGGGCCCACAGCTCGACCTGCGGGAGCCGGGACCCGACGGCCGGCCCCGACCGGCGGGGGAACGGCCGTTCTCGGCGACACGAGTGTGTCGCCGCCCGCGTGAGAACATGCGTCCATGAGCAGCGACGTCCCCCTCGAGGTCAGCGCCCTGGCCATCAACGTCACGATCCCCGAAGGGCTCCGCTGGACCGACACCCGACGCGGTGAGGAGTTCACGCTGACCACGCTCAACGTCCGGCTCCTGCCCGACGGGAGCCTCGCGGCGAAGGCATACGGCCGGCCGACCGCCGGTGGCCGCGGCACCTACGTCTCGTTCCCCGTGCCCGACCGGCCCGAGCTGGCGGCTCTGGTCGACGGGGCCGCCAGCCGCGCCGGCGCGCTGTGGGCCGCTCACCGCGGTCTCGGCTGACGGCCGGCGGCCGATCAGATGCGGCGGAGCACCAGAGTCACGAAGCCCAGAACGTTCCGGTACCCGCGCAGCCACTGATCGCGGTGCTCCCGGGCCACGGTGAGTGCCTCGGCGGCGTCCGGATGGCCGGGGTTGTCCAGCGCCCACCGGGTGAGCGAGCCGATCCACGACCACTCGTAGTCGTCCCACTCGGCGGCGTCGCTGACATGGGCGTACACCGGCGTCCAGCCGGCCCGCTCGGCGGTGTCGACCAGGCCGGCGAGGTCGGTGAACTCCTCGGGCTTCGCGTCGAGCGCGGCGAGGGCCTCCGGAGTCGGGGGGATCTGCCAGAATCCCTCACCGACCATCAGGATCCCGTCGGCATTCGCGTGCCGGCCGGCCAGCTCCAGCGTCGGGCCGAAGCCGCCGAACGCGTGGGTCGATCCGACGCACAGCACGAGGTCGTAGTCGCCGTCGGGCACGTACGTCCGGGCGTCGCGCTCGTGCAGCGTGAGCCGGTCGGCGAGGCCGCGCGCGGCGGCGGCCCCGGCGGCGCGTTCGAGGGCGTACGGGCTGACGTCCACGCCGTCCGCGTGCCCGTCGGGGTAGTGGGCGAGGGCCTGCAGGACCCAGGACCCCTCTCCGCAGCCGAGGTCGAGGACACGAGCCGTCGGTTGGCGGTCCGCCCGGCGCAGGAGCCGGTTGACGTTGACACCGAAGATCGGGGCCGCGATCGGGTGGTGGGTGTGCGCGATGCTGCTGAGCCGTTGACGATCCACCGGCAGAGTCAACACGAGTCCGTCGACGCCCGCACCCGGGTTGTCCTGCCGGGTGGTCGGCCCCCGCACGGTCAGGTACCTCGCCCGCTACGTGTCCGGCCGTACCATCTCCCGGTGATCTCCCCTCGCCGGCGGCTGGTCGCCGCGTCCGTCCTCCTGGTGCTGGAGGCGGTGGTGTTCGCGCTGTTCGTCACCGAGTCCGTCGTGGGTGCGATCGCCGCCGTCGGCGTCACCTGCCTGTCGTTGTGGGTGCACGTCGTCCTGCACGAGTGTGGGCACCTCGTCGTGGCGAAGCTGCTGCGCCTGCCGGTCGTCGCGGTCCGTGTCGCACCCTTCACCGGGTGGCGGAGCGAAGTGTGGGTCCGGCCGGCGCCGCCGGCGACCGCGTTGCCACTGCGGATGGTGCTGTTCTACCTCGGCGGCCCGACGGTGAACCTGTGCACGGCGGCGGTGCTCGCTGCCGTGGCGGCGTCGACGGGCACGGCGTCGACCCGCGTCGCGCTGTTCGGGGCGGCGCTTGTCGGGGCGCTGCTCGCGGTGGTCAATCTCGTCCCCGGAACATCGCCCCGCAGTGACGGCCGCAACCTGCTTCGCTGGCTCCTGGCGCCGACGGCCACCCGCGCGGCGCTGCGCGCGGGCTACTACCAGGAGGAGGTGAGGAGGACGTTGCGGGCGATCAGCCGAGGGGAGGTCGGCGACGACCGTCTCGCAGATCCGGTTCGCGACGCCGACGACCCGCGGCTCGCGCTCGCCGCCTTCCAACGGCGCTGGAGCACGGGGCACGCGCAGTCGGCGGCCGATTTCATCGCCGACGCCGAGCGGCTCGCGGCGCTGGCTCGCGCCGACGGCACCGATCCCCTGGCCGCCGCCGCGATCGGGGAGGCGCTCACCGTCCAGTTCGGGTTGTGGTACCTGTACGCCGCGGTGGTGAACGGCTCACCCGTCGAACGGCGGGAGGTGGTGGAGCTTGCGGAACTGGCCCAGCTCGCCTTCCAGGCGCAGCCGCACCTGTTGTCCGCTCGGGTCGCCATGGGCCTGGCTCACCTGCTCGACCAGCGGCCGGAGCACGCGCGGTCGCTGCTTCTCGACATCCGGCCGGGTGTCGACCCGCCGGACCTGTGCGGCGTCGCGTTTCTCCTGCGGGCCGCCGCCGAGTGCCACCTCGGCAACCACGCCGACGCGGACACCCTCGTCAGGGCGGCCGGGGGCGACCACCAGCAACTGGCACAGGTCGTTGCCGCGATCCGGGCGGCCGATCCGGTGCCGCCCCTGTTCGCTCCGGCACCGATGGCCGACGCCTGACCGGCGTGAGCTCGGATCCAGGTGGCCACGGACGTTACCCGGTGGCGGACCGGCGGCCCGGGGCGCAGGATGACCCGGTGACACCGCCCGAGCTGGTTCTGTCCGACCTTCGTGACGCGTGGAGCACCGCCCTGGCCGGCAGGCTCCTGGGCCTCTACCTGCACGGCTCGCTGGTCGCCGGCGACTTCGCGGCGGACCGCAGCGATCTCGACCTGCTCGCGGTGCTGGCCACCGATCCGGACGAGAACCTGCTCGGCGTGCTCGCCGGACTACACGCGGATTTGGACCGGCGGCACCCGCGGTGGGCCGGCCGGATCGAGGTGGAATACGTGTCACTGGGCGCCACGCGCGACGCAGCGCACGGGCGCGCCGGTCACCACCATGCCATTGCCCGGGTCAGTCCCGGTGAGTCGCTGCACCTGCTACCCGCGACCACCCACCGCGTCGTGACCTGGTCCGCCGTCCACGACCACGGCCGCAGCCTGCTGGGACCGCCCGCCGAGGCGCTGCTCCCCGCGGTCGACGCCGATCTCGTCCGCTCGGCTCTGCTGGACCACGTCCGCGACTGGCCGACCTGGGTGACCCGGATGAACACTCCCGGCGCGCAGTCCTACGCGGTGCTCACCCTGTGCCGGGCCTTCCAGCGCCTCCGGAACGGCCGGCAGCTGTCCAAGCGGCGGGCCGCCGACCGGACCATCGCCGACCGTCCCCGATGGGCGGACCTCATCATCTGGGCACGCGACTGGTGGTACCGGTCCGGTCAGGACACCGATCCGGGCCGGGCCGACGAGGTACGGGAATTCGTGAACGAGGTCAGCGCCGCCATCCTGGCCCCGGAACACGGCACGCGGGCCGGCCTCGCCGGATGACGGGGGTTCCGGCTGGTCCGACGGGGCCCCGATCGGTCGGTGCCGGTGGTCAGCCCTCGGCGAGCAGGCGGTCGCGGACCTCGCGGCGGAGAACCTTGCCGATCTGCGAGCGGGGCAGCTCCTCGACCACCACCACCCGGCGGGGCACCTTGTAGCCGGCGAGGTGCCGCCGGCAGGCCGAGCGGACCGAGTCCGGGTCGGCGCCCACTCCCGGGTCCAGCACCACGGCGGCCACCACCTCCTCGCCGTCGCCGCCGGGCAGGCCGACCGCGGCGGCCTCACGGACGCCGGGGATCCGGCGCAGCGCCTCCTCCACCTCGGACGGGTAGACGTTGAACCCGCCCGTGATGATCAGCTCCTTGATCCGGTCGACCACGGTGACGAAGCCGTCGGCGTCCATGGTGACCACGTCCCCGGTGCGCAGCCAGCCGCCGGGCAGCAGCACGCGGGCCGTCTCCTCGGGGCGGTTCCAGTAGCCGGAGAACACCTGCGGGCCGCGGACCAGCAGCTCGCCGGCCTCGCCGGGGGCGCGGTCCCGGGTCGGGTCCTCCGGGTCGACGAGGCGCACCTCGGTGGAGGGGAACGGCACCCCCACCGTGCCCGGCCGGCGGGTCGGGGCGACCGGGTTGCCCAGGGTGATGGGGGATGTCTCGGTCATCCCGTAGCCCTCGACGAGCAGGCCGCCGGTCACCGACTCCCACAGCTGCACGGTGGCCGGCGGGAGCGCCATCGCGCCGGAGATGGCGTACCGGACGGAGGTGAGGTCGACGCCGCGTTCCCGGGCGGCGGTGGCGAGCCGCGCGTAGACCGGCGGGACCGCGGGCAGGAAGGTCGGCGGGCGGCGGCGGGCCGCGTCGAGGACCTGGTCGAGGTCGAAGCGGGGGAAGAGCACCAGGGTGGCCCCGATGCTCACCGAGAAGGTCAGGCAGAGGGTCAGCCCGTACGCGTGGAACAGCGGCAGCACGGCGTACACGGTCTCCGCGCCGTCGCGCAGGCCGGGCACCCAGGCGCGGCCCTGCGCGGCGTTGGCTCGCAGGTTGCGGTGGGTCAGCACCGCGCCCTTCGGGACGCCGGTGGTGCCGCCGGTGTACTGGAGCAGCGCGGTGTCGGTGGGCCGGGGCGCGGGATGGTCGGCGGCCAGCGGGGCGGCCCCGGCGACCAGCGCCGACCAGGAGAGCGCGCCGGGGGCCGGGGCGCTCATCGCGGCCCGGGCGGCGCGGACCTTGGGCAGCGGCAGCCGCAGCGCCCAGCGCTTGAGCCGCGGCAGCGCCCCGGTCAGGTCGACGGCCAGCACCGTCTCCACCGCGCCCCGCCCGGCGACCAGCGGGGCGACCTTGTCCCAGACCACCGCGACCCGGGCGCCGTGGTCGCTGAGCTGGTGGGCCAGCTCGTCGGCGGTGTAGAGGGGGTTGTGCTCGACCACCACGGCGCCGAGGCGCAGCACCGCGTAGAAGGCGACCACGTGCTGCGGGCAGTTCGGCAGCACCAGCGCCACCCGGTCGCCGGGGCCGACGCCGAGCCGGCGCAGCGCCTCGGCCGCCCGGGCGACCTGGTCGGCGAGGTCGGCGTAGCTGGTGGTGGCGCCGTAGAAGTCGAGCGCGACCCGGGGGCCGAAGCGGCGGGCGGCGTCGGTGAGCAGGTCCACGAGCGAGCCGGTCGGCTCCGCGATCTCGGCCGGTACGCCGGGGGCGTAGCTGCGCGTCCAGGGCCGCTCCGCGGTCGCGTCCATCACCGTCTCCTCGCTGCCGGATGACGGTCCTCAGCCTAACTTAACCACCCGGTAACCTACGCCGGCGTAAGTTGCTGAGTTCGTCACACGGCAGCGGGTCAGCGGCGTGGGGCGCCCCGTTGCACCACCCGGCGGCCCCGCACGAAGGCCAGCACGAGAAGGACGACCACGGCGATGGCGCCGATGATGATCAGCCAGCGGGCTGCCTCCAGGAGCAGCCCGAGCAGGATGAGCACGCCGGCCACGACGCCGACCGTCCAGAGCAACGCCCGCATGTCACCCTCCCGGGAGTACGTGGGCCGCCCGCATTCCCCCGTCGGCTCCCGCCATGCCTGCCCGGGGCGGTTCAGTGCCGGGCCACGTACACCGTGTTCGCGGCCTCCCGGCCCTGCAACGGGTTGGGGAAGCGGACGACGTGCGCCACCGACGTCGGGAACACCTCGGTGAGCGTCCGCTGGAACGCCGGGTCGGGCGGGTCGTTCGACCAGAGCGCGAACACCCCGTCCGGGTGCAGCAGCGCGGCGAGCCGGCGCAGCCCCTCCACGGTGTAGAAGTCGGCGTGGCTGGGGTGCAGCACCTGGCGCGGGGAGTGGTCCACGTCGAGCAGCACCGCGTGGAACCGCCGCTCCGGCGCTTCCGGATCGAACCCGGCGCCGCTCGCGACCGCCGCGAAGAAGTCCGCCCGGACGAACCGGGTACGCGGGTCGGCGGCCAGCCCGGCGGCGAACGGCAGCAGGTCCCGGCGGTGCCAGTCGATCACGTCCTCGATCGCCTCGACCACCAGCAGCGAGCGCACCCGGGGATCCTCCAGCGCGGTGCGGGCGGTGTAGCCGAGGCCGAGTCCACCCACCACCACGTCCAGATCCCCGGCGGTCAGCGGGGCCAGCCCGAGCCGGGCGAGTTCGATCTCCGCGACCGGGAAGAGGCTGGACATGAGGAACTCGTCGTCGAGCTTCACCTCGTACACGTCGACGTCGAGCGACGGGTCGCGGCGCCGGCGCAGGCTGATCGCGCCGATCGGCGTCTCCCGCCAGGCCAGTTCCTCGAAGCGTGTGCCCACGGGTGTCCTCTCCGCCGGTCCGTGACCGGATGCTACCGGCCGGTCGCCGGGTGCCCGGAGCATATGCGGGGAGAGGCCGTTCTTCCCGGTTGGGTGGCATCGTCGCGGCGACGACGGGTACGCCCCCGACGACTCCAGCCCCGGCGCGCCTGGCGCCGCGCATCGACCTGGAGCCGTCGCCGGTCGAGGATGCCGGAGAGGGGAGCGAGCGTGGCGGAGATGCTGGCCGGACGGCTGCACGTGGCCGAGCGGGCGCTGCGGATGGAATCGGTGCCGGTGCCCGAGCCCGGGCGCGGGGAGGTGCGGATCCGGGTGGCCGCGGCCGGGGTGTGCCTGTCGGACGTGCACCTGATCGACGGGACGCTGACCCCGCTCTACCTGCCGGGGGACGTGGTGACCCTCGGCCACGAGGTGGCCGGGACGGTGGACGCGCTCGGTGACGGGGTGCGGGGCTGGGAACCGGGCCAGCGGGTGCTGCTCCAGGCGGGGGAGCGGGACCGGTTCGGCCTGGTGCTCACCCGCGGCGTCGACTACGACGGCGGCTGGGCCGAGTACGCCCTGGCCCGCGAGGACACCCTGGTCCCCGTCCCGGATCTGCTTCCGTTCGAGCAGGCCTGCATCATCCCCGACGCGGTCTCCACGCCGTGGGCGGCGGTGACCGAGACCGGCCGGGTCCGCCCGGCGGAGGCGGTCGCGGTGTGGGGCGTCGGTGGACTCGGCGCGCACGCGGTGCAGTTGCTGCTGCTGGTCGGCGCGGCCCCGGTGATCGCCGTGGACCCGCTGCCGGCGGCCCGGGACCGGGCGCTCGCCCTCGGCGCGGACCTGGCCATCGACCCGGCGGACGACGGCTTCAAGGACGCCGTGCTCGAACTGGTCGGCACTCGGGGGCTCGACGTGGCCTTCGACTTCGCCGGCGTCAACGCGGTCCGGGAGCAGGCCATGACCGTGCTCGGCCGGCACGGCCGGCTGGTGCTCGCCGGCATCGCCAACCAGCCGATCAGCATCCCGTCGGACAGCCGGTTCACCTACAACCGGCAGGCGGTGCTCGGCCACTACGGCTCGGAGGCCGAGCACGTCGGGCAGTTGGTGACGCTCACCGGGCTGGGCCGGCTCGACCTGTCCGCGTCGGTCAGCGACGTGCTGCCGCTGGCGAACGCTGCCGAGGCGGTGCGACGGGTGCACGAGAAGGAGGGCAACCCGATCCGGCTGATCCTGCGTCCGTGAGCCGGGCCCCGGCGGCCGCCGACCCGGTCGCTCGCCGTGCCTGCCCGCGCCGACCGGAGCGGCCGGTGGGGCGGGTCAGTCGGCGGGCCGGGTGGCCACGACGACGGTGTCGAGCGCGTCGACGGTGCCGCCGTCGGTGGTGGGCACCGGGCGGCGGGCCGTCTCGGCGCGCCGGATGTGCAGCCCGGCGAGCCCGTCGACCACCGCCTCCGGGGTGAGCAGGACGGCCGGGTCCTGCGGCCCGCCGGTGCCGCCGGTCAGGTTCGCAAGGTCGTGGCCGACCACGACGAGGCTGCCGCCGGGGCGCAGGGCCTGCCGGGCGGCGGCCAGCACCCCGGCGAGGTCGTCGGCGGGCAGGTGCAGGTAGCTGATCAGCACCAGGTCGTAGCTGCCCGGCACCGGCCGGTACGCGGTGACGTCGGCGACCCGCCACTCGACCGGGACGTCCCGGCCGGCGGCCAGCTCGCGCCCCCGGGCGACGGCGACCGGCGAGAAGTCCACCGCGGTCACCCGCCAGCCCTGCTCGGCCAGCCAGACCGCGTTGCGCCCCTCACCGGCGGCGAGGTCCAGCGCGGCGCCGGGAGTGAGCCCGGTGACGGACTCGACCACGAACCGGTTCGGCTCGGCGCTCCAGACCAGACCCGGTGTGCTCGCGTACCGGGTGTCCCAGGCGCTGCTGTCCACTGTGTCCCTCCTCCGGTGGCCCCACGCCGCCATGGTGACCGTACCGGCAGCGGCAAGCGCTCCCACGGCGAGTCCCGGGATCCGGGGGCAACGGCAGGTACGGGCAACGGGCCGGTCTCGGACTCGGCCAGGGCGCGCACGTCGAGCAGCCGTGGGAGGCGGCTGGAGTCGAACGGCTCGCGTGGGTCAGGCCGCGTCGGCCATGGCGACGCCGGCGGATTGGGCGTGGTCGAAGGTGTCGTTGATGACGACGACGTGGCGGCCGGCGTTGGCCAGTAGTGAGGCGCCGGCGGTGGCGCGGTAGCCGGAGCCGCAGTGGACCCAGATGGTGCCGGGCGGCACGTCGCCGAGCCGCTTGGGCAGGTCGGACAGGGGGATGTGCACGGCGCCGGCGATGTGGGCGGTGTTCCATTCGTTGGTCATGCGCACGTCGAGGACCACGTCGGCGGCGGGCAGGTGGGCGGGAGGGTTTCCCGCGCGGGCGGCGGCGAGGGCCGGGAAGTCGGCCATGGGTAGTTGGCGCAGCTGTGCGGGTTCGGTGGCCCATCGTTCGGGCTCACCGGTGGCCCGGGCGGCGGGGCGGTCGATGCCGATGCGGGCCAGTTCGCGTTGGGCGTCGGCAACCTGTTGGGGGGTGTCGGCGAGCAGGGTGACGGGGGTGCCCCAGTCGATGAGCCAGCCGAGCCAGGTGGACATGGGTCCGTCGAGGCCGAGGCTGACCGTGCCGGCCAGGTGTGTGGTGGCGTAGGCGGTGCGGTGGCGCAGGTCGACCACCCACTGCCCGGCGGTGATTCGCTGGCGTAGTTCGGTGGGGTCGGCGCGGGTGACGGGGGTGAGGTCGACCGGGGCCGGGCCGGCGGTGTTCGCCACGCCCATGTGGGCGTAGTAGGCGGGGTAGGCGTCCAGGCCGGTGAGGGTTTCGGTGACGAACTCGTCGGCGGCCAGCCGCAGGACCGGGTTGGTGCTCTTCTCCCGGCCGATGGTGGAGTCCGTGGCGTCGGCCTGGCTGGCCGAGCAGAAACTACCGAACCCGTGCGTGGGCCAGACCTGGGTTCCGGCGGGCAGCAGATCCGCCAGCCGCTTCGCGGAGGCGTGCTGGTGGTGGGCCAGCTCGTGGGCGTGCTCCTTGCCCAGCAGGTCGGTCCGGCCCGTGGTGCCGAACAGCAGCGACCCGCCGGTGAACACCCCGGCCGGCCGCCACCCGCCGTCGGCGGCCTCGTCGAGCACGTAGGACAGGTGGTGGAAGGTGTGACCCGGCGTGGCGATCACCCGCAACCGCAGCGTGTCCGACACGGCCACCACGTCACCGTCGGCGACCGGCACCCGGTCGAAACCCACCTCATCCGCCGCCGCCAGTCACCCGAGCCAGTTCCAGCCCACCGGAGACGTAGTCGTTGTGGACATGCGTCTCCACCACGTGACTGATCCGCACACCCTGGGCGCCGGCCAGATACATCACCCGGTCGATGTCCCGCTGCGGGTCGACCACGACCGCCACCCGCCCGTCCGAGGCGAGGTAGCTGCGATCGCCGAGGGACGAGGTCGCGATCACGGAAACCTCGACTGGCATGGTGGTGCTCCCTCCGTCCCCAGGTGCACAGGGGTATGCGGGAGGTACCCGAACGCGCCGCGATCAGACGCGCGGGCGGCGGTTCGTCGGGTCAGGCCAGGGCGAGGAAGAGCTTCTCCAGCTCCTCCTCCGTCATCTCCGGCTGCTCGCCCCCCTCGCGGGCGGCGCCGCAGTGCCGCATGCCGGAGGCGATGATCTTGAAGCCGGCCCGGTCGATCGCCTTGGAGACGGCGGCGAGCTGGGTCAGCGTGGCCCGGCAGTCCTCGCCGTTCTCGATCATCTCGATGACGGCGTTGAGCTGGCCGCGGGCCCGCTTGAGCCGGGTCAGGGCGTCGCTGGTCATCTCGGGTCGAAGTTTCACCGTGCACCTCCTGCCGTCCAACATACCCCCCAGGGGATACCGGTTCCGCCTCCCGGCCCGCGGAAGCATCCGGCCTCGGGGGACCGTCCACCGACACGGAGGGTCCCCGGGAGATCGACGGAACGCTTATCCTGTGCGCCGACGATCGCTCTCGGAAGGGACCCGATGCCGTCCCGGCAGGACCAGCTCCACTCCTACCAGTTCACCGTCCAGCGGGCGGTCGCCGCGCTGGTGATGCGGGAGACCGACCCCGCCCAGTCGCCGTTCCGCCGGCTGGCCGGCGCGGGCCTGGCCAGCGTGCTCGTCGCGGTGATCGCGCTCGGCGGGGTCGCCCTCTACGGCCTCTTCGCCGGTGGTGGCAGCGCCTGGCGTGACGCGGGCGCGGTGATCGTGGAGAAGGAGTCCGGGGCACGGTTCGTCTACCGGGAGGAGAGGCTGCACCCGGTGCTCAACTACGCCTCGGCGCTGCTGGTCATCGGGGCGGAGCGGCCGAAGACCGTGCTGGTCTCCCGCCGTTCCATCGAGGGGGTGCCGCGCGGCCTGCCGCTCGGCATCGCCGACGCTCCCGACTCGCTGCCCGCGCCGGCGCGGCTCGCCCGCGGGGCGTGGACGGTCTGCTCGGTCACCGCCGCCGAGGCGGGCCGCACGCTGGCCCGGTCGGCGCTGCTGATCGGGCGGGACGCCACCGGCGGCCGGCCCCTCGGGGACCAGGGCCTGCTGCTGCGCCACCCGGACGGCAGCCTGCACCTGCTCTGGCACGAGCGGCGCTACCTGCTCCGCGACACCGACCGGGTGCTCGCCGCGCTGGCCGCCACCCGGGAACGGGCGGTGCCGGTGGCTCCGGCGCTGCTCAACACCGTGCCGGCGGGCGCCGACCTGGCGCCGCCCCCGCTGCGCGACCTCGGCGCCCCGTCCGAGCGGGTCACCGGCGCCACCGTCGGTGACGTCTACCTGGTCCGCAACTCCGGTGGCGGCCGCCAGTACGCGGTTGCCGGGCGGGCCGGGCTCGCCGGCATCACCGAGTTGCAGGCCGCCCTGCTGCTCGCCCGCACCGGTCAGGGCGACCCGGAGCCGATCACCCTCGGCCGGTTCGCCGCACTGCCGAAGCTCCCCGACCTGGTGCCCACCGGGCCGACCGCCCCGCCCGCCGTCCCGCCCCGGCTGGCCACGGTCGAGGGCGGCGCGCTCTGCGCCCGGGCCGGCGACGACACCGGCGTACGGGAGGTCCGGCTCGGAGCCACCCCGCCGGATCTCTCCGCCGCCGCCCGGACCCCGCCCGGCCGGGGCGGGCTGGCCGACCAGGTGCTGGTGGAGCCGGGGCGGGGCGCGCTGGTCGAGTCGGTCGCCGCCCCCGGCGCCGGCGGTGGCGCGGTCTGCCTGGTCACCGACCTCGGGCGGCGCTACGTGCTGGCCGGCGCCGAGGTGCCGGGCATGCTGGGCTACGCCGGGGTGCGTCCGGTCCGGCTGCCGGCGGGTCTGGTCAGCCTGGTGCCGGCCGGCAGCCCGCTCGATCCGGCCACCGCCCGCACGGTCGCCGCGCCGGCCTGAGTCAGGAGGCCGGCTTGCGGAACACGGTCACGGCGAACTCCGCGTCGTCGTGCCAGGGGCGCAGGTCCCAGGTGGCGAAGCGGTGGTCGAGGCGGAGCCCGGCGGCCACCGCGTCGGCGTCCAGCTCGGTGATCGGGTAGCCGCGGTCGGTGCCGAAACCGACCACCACGAGGCCGTCCGGGCGGACGTGCGCGGCGACGCGGGTCAGCACCGCCCGCTCGGTGCCGGGGGCGACGAACACCATCACGTTGCCGGCCACCACGGCCGCGTCGAACGGCTCCGGCTCGCCCTGCGCGGCCAGGTCCAGCTCGGCCAGGTCGGCGACCAGGAACCGCGGGCCGGGGTGGTCGGCGCGGGCGGCGTCGATCAGCGCCGGGTCGGCGTCGACGCCCACGACGGTGTGCCCTCGGGCGGCCAGCGCGGCGGCCACCCGGCCGGTGCCGCAGCCGGCGTCCAGGATCCGCGCGCCCGGCGGGAGGAGCGCGTCCAGCAGCCGCGCCTCGCCGGCCAGGTCCGCCCCTTCGGCGGCGAGCTGGCGGAACCGGTCGATGTACCACTGCGAGTGGCCCGGTTTGGTCTCGGTCACCCAGCGGGTCGGCTTGCCCATGCCGCCACGGTAGCTGATCTTGTGGGGCCGGGCCCGGGGAACCTCAGCCGAGGGCGACGAACGCGCCGGCGGAGAGCGGGGCGCCGGTGAGGGCGCCGGCCACCACCTGCGGCCAGGTGTGGTCCCGCAGCACCACCCGGGACCAGCCGACCGCCGCCACGAGCAGCCAGCCGACGTGCAGCGCGGGCCCGAACAGGAGCACCAGGACGGCCGTCGTGGCGGCCGCGACCGCGGCGTGGATGCTCAGCTTCCACCAGTGGTTCACGAGCGTGCAGGCCGCGCCGACCACGAAGATCACCACGATCACGGCGAACAGTTCGGCGGGCGCGCGCAGCGCGGCCAGCAGGGCCGTGCCGACGGCCACCGAGGCCAGGCCGGTCAGCAGGGGGCGGGCCCGCTGGGTACGGTCGCCGACGTGCCGGTCGGTGAGCCGGCCGCGGCGTACGCCGTGGACGATCACGCCGACCGGGATCACCGCGCAGAACAGCAGCGCCGTGCCGCCCCAGAGCAGGAACTGCTGCGGGGAGCGGCTGACCCGGGCGGCCGCCACCAGCGGCAGGGCGGTCACCAGGACGCCCGGCGCGAGCACCTCGGTGATCAGCCGGGCCAGCCGCCCGCTGACCGTCGGTTCCCGGGTCGCCCGCACCGGGTCATCCTGCTGGAGCCGTCCGCCAAGGTCAACTAGCCCTTCTCCGCGCCGCTGGTGAGGCCCTCGGTGAGCAGCCGCTCGCTCGCGAAGAAGAGGATCACGATCGGCAGGGTGAGGATCACCGAGCCGGCCATCAGCACCGTCTTCGGCACCTCGACGCCGTCGGAGAGCAGCGACAGGCCCAGCGAGACGGTCCACCGGTTGGGCCGGTCGACCAGGAAGAGCAGCGCGAAGAGGAACTCGTTCCAGGCGATCATGAAGTCGTAGAGGGCGACCGCCATCACCGACGGCGCGGCGAGCGGCAGGCTGACGCGGCGGATGATGCCGAGCCGGCCGGCCCCGTCGATGGCCGCGGACTCCTCCAGGCTGACCGGGATCGTGTCGAAGTAGTTCTTCAGCATGTAGACCGAGACGGGCAGGGTCTGCGAGATGTAGACCAGCACCAGCCCGACCAGCGACCCGCGCAGCCCGGCCCGGGTGAAGACCACGAAGAGCGGGATCGCGATGACGATCGACGGGAACAGGTAGACCGCCAGGAACAGCGCGCTGACCTGCCGCCGGCCGAAGAACCGCAGCCGGGACACCGCGTACGCGCCGGGGATGGCGATCACCAGGGTGAGCGCGGTGGCGGCCAGCGCCACGACGCCGCTGTTGCGGATGAACGTGAGGAAGCCCTGGCCGCCGTCCTCCACGGACTTCAGCACCTCGGCGTAGGTGGCGACGGTCAGCTCGCCGAACGGCACGAGCAGCGACCCGGGGTCGAGCAGCAGCCGCTCGATGGGGCGTACCGAGAGCACCAGCATGTACCAGAACGGCAGCAGGGTGACCACCAGGAAGGCGGCGATCACCAGCCGGCGCAGCCAGCGCAGGCTCACCGTCTCGATCCGGTCCCGGTCCATCACGCCTCCTCCCGTCGGCCGCCGAAGAAGCGCAGGTAGATCGCGACGAAGACGATCAGCACCACGGCCAGCACGACGGCCTGCGCCGCCGCCGCGCCGATGTCGGTCCGCGCGGTGAGGAACTGGTAGACCCGGACGCTGACCACCTCGGTGCCGGCCGAACCCCCGGTGAGCAGGTAGACGTCGTCGAACTTGTTGAAGGTCATGATGAACCGGAGCACGCCGATCAGCGCGATCACCGGCATGAGCTGGGGCAGCAGGATGTGCCGGAAGCGCTGGGTCGGGGTGGCCCCGTCGACCCGGGCGGCCTCCTCCAGCTCGCCCGGCACGGCCTGGAGCCGGGCCAGCAGGAACAGGAAGGCGAACGGGAAGTAGCGCCACGCCTCGAACGCGATGACCGTCCAGAGCGCGGTGGACTCCTGGGACAGGAACGGCACGGGCGCGTCCCAGCCGAGGAACCGCCGGCCCCAGTCGTTGACGAAGCCGAGCTGCGGGTCGAGCATCACCTGCCAGACGAACGTCATGGCGACCACGGGCGCCACGTACGGCAGCAGCATGGACGCGCGGACGATGGTGCGGCCCCGGAACGGGCGGCGGACCACGAGCGCCGCCACGAGGCCGACCAGGATCGAGCCGACGGTCCCGCCGGCGCTGTAGACGACGGTGGTCCACAGCGTGTCGGCGAAGCCCGGGGTGTGCAGTACCCGGTCGACGTTGTCCAGGGTCAGCTCGCCGAAGAGGCCGGTCCGGCGGAGGGTCGCCAGGCGTACCCGTTGGAAGGCCAGCACCACGGTCCAGACGATGGGGATGCCGATCACCGCGACCACGACGAGCAGGGTGGGGGTGACCAGCGCGAGCCCGGCGCGGGACTCGCGGCGGCGCAGGGTGAGCGGGCGTCGGCCGGGCCGGCGGGGCCGCTCCCCGGTGGGGGAGCGGCCGGCCTCCGGCGCGGTGGTGGTCAATTCACGCCCTTGGCGATCGCGTCGACGTCCTTCTTCGCCCGCTCGGCGGCGGCCCGGGCGTCGGACTTCCCGCCGACCACGTCGGCGAGCGCCTTGGGCACCGGCAGCTCACCGAGGATCGCCCCGACCAGCTTCCCCTGGCCCTGGGTCAACCCCCAGCGCTGGAACGTGTCCGGGCTCCTGCGCAGGGTGGCGAGCACGTCCTCGCCGTAGACGGCCGACAGCGGCTGCTTGCGGTCCACGCCGGCCTGGCTGGTGTTCCAGGCGGTGAGGAACTTCTGCTTGTCCTCCGCGGTGCCGGTGCGCACCGGGAAGCGCCCCTCGGGGGACATGCCGAACCAGCGCGGGTAACCGTCGGAGAGCATGTACTCCACGAAGGACGACGCGGAGTCGCTCGCGCCGTCGAGCACCGCCCACGAGCTGATCTCGCCGTACTGGGCCGGCTCGGCGCCGTTCGGGCCCTTGATGGCGGTGACGAACCCGCTGTTCTTCGCCAGCCACGCCGGGTCGGACTGGCACTGCGGGCAGGTCGGCTTGGCGTCGTTCCGCAGCCCGGCCAGCTCGTCGAGGATGAACGGGGACCAGATCAGCATGGCCGCCTTGCCGGCGAAGTAGGTGGCCCGGGTGGTGTCCACGTCCTGCGCGCCCTTGACCGAGTTGTTCCGCATCAGGTCGCCGTAGAAGCGGAACGCCTCGACGCACTCGGGGGAGTCCAGCGTGACCTTGCCGGCGTCGTCGGTGAGCTGGCAGTTGTTGGCCAGCGCGAGGTGTTCGAAGGTCTGCTGGGTGAAGACGTCGCCCGGGGCGGTCGCCGCGGTGATGCCGGCGACGCCGCCGGTGTTCAGCTTCGCCGCCGCGGCGGCGATCTTCTCGTACGTGTCGGGGGCGGGCAGGCCCGCCGCGGCGAACAGGTCCTTGCGGTAGACCAGCAGCTGGCCCCACCCGTCGCTGGGCACGGCGAGCTGCTTGCCGTCCTCGCTGGTCAGTTCGAGGGCGCGCGGGGAGAAGGTGTCCCGGCCGAGCTTCTCGACGACCCGCTTGTTGGCGTCCGGCTCGAGCAGGTCGTTGCCGGACAGCGTGCGCACGCCGGCCAGGGAGACCGAGCCGACCACGTCGGGCAGGTCGCCGGCGGCGGCGCTGGAGGCGATGAGGGAGGGGAACTGGTCCTCGTTGACGGTGACCAGGTTGACCTTGACGCCGGTCTTGGCGGTGTAGTCCGCGATGATCGCCTTCGTGGCGTTCACCCGGTCCGCCACGTCTTCCAGGCTCCACACGGTTATCTGGGAACTGTCGGATTTCGGCTCGTCGTCACCGCAGGCCAGCAGGGTTGTCCCCGCAAGTGCCATGATCAGGGTGGGGGCGAGGATCCGCATCGAGGGTGATGGCATCGGTGGCACTCCTCTCGAAGGGTACATCAGGGATTTAACGCCTTCGATTGATCGTTTACAAGACATTTACCAATATTTCGTTTAGAATCGGGTCCGGCACTTTCCTCGGAGCGACGCCATGGCCAACTGGGTTGTCTCTCTGGCCGGGCCCCGGCGGGTGAGCCTGGAGCCCTGCCCCCCGGACCCGCTCGGCCCGGGCCAGGTCCGCGTCCGCACCTGCTACTCCGGGATCTCCGCCGGCACCGAGCTGACCCTCTACCGGGGCAGCAATCCCCGGCTCAGCAAGGACTGGGACGACGCTACCCGGATGTTCGTGCCCCGGCAGGCCGCGCCCGCGTACCCGGTTGTGGGCTTCGGCTACGAGGAGGTCGGCGAGATCGTCGAGGTCGCCGCCGACGTCGCCGACCGCCGGCCCGGCCAGGTCGTCTGGGGCATCTGGGGGCACCGCGCGGAGGCCGTGCTGGCATCCGGCGCGGTCACCCCGCTCGCCCCCGGCCTCGACCCCCTGACCGCCGTCTTCGCCCGCCCGGGCGCCATCGCCCTGACCGCCGTGCTCGCCGGCGACCTGCACCTCGGCGACTGGGTCGGTGTCTTCGGGCAGGGGGTGATCGGGCTGCTCGGCACCCGCCTCGCCGTGCTGTCCGGAGCCCGGGTGGTGGCCGTCGACCGGGTGCCGGACCGACTCGCGCACGCCACCCGGCTCGGCGCCCGCCGGGTCGTCGACGCCGCCGTCGACTCCGCCGCCGCCGCGCTGCACGCGGCCACCGGCGGCCGCGGCGCGGACGTCTGCCTGGAGCTGTCCGGGTCGTACCCGGCGCTGCACGAGGCCATCCGCGCCACCGCCCACGCCGGCCGCGTCGTGGCCGCCGGCTTCTACCAGGGGTACGCCCACGGGCTGGGACTCGGCGAGGAGTTCCACCACAACCGGATCCAGCTGGTGGCGGCGCAGATCTCCGGGCCCGCCCCGGCACCCGGCACGGCCGGCCGGTGGACCGGGACCCGGATCGCCCACACCTTCATGGAGCTGGTGGCCGAGGGCAGCGTCGACCCGCTGCCGCTGGTGAGCCACGTCGTCGACGCGGGCGCGGTGGCCGACGCGCTGGCGTTGCTCGACCGCGGTGACGGTGACGTCCTCCAAGTCGTACTGAGGTTCTGATGACCATCCCACTCGCCTGCCAGGAGCAGTTGCTCCCCGGCGCCGGCCTGTCCGAGAAGTACGCCCTCGCCGTCTCCCTCGGCTACCAGGGCATCGAGCTGCGCGGCCGGGGCGACCTGGCCCTCGCCCGGCGGCTGCCGGAGCTGCGCCGCGCCCGCGCCGAGGGCGTGGTCATGCCGACCGTCTGCGTCGAGATGGACCACTTCATCGGTGACTTCGACCCCGCGCGCTCCCGCGACGCGGTGCGCAACCTGCGCTCCCAGCTCTCGGTGATCGCCGAGCTCGGCGGGATCGGCGCCATGACCCCGGCCGCCTGGGGGATGTTCTCCCGCCGGCTGCCGCCGTTCGAGCCGCCCCGCCCGCCCGAGGGCGACCGGCAGGTGCTCGTCGACGCCCTGGGCGAGCTGGGCGAGCACGCCCGCGCCGAGGGGGTCACCCTCTTCCTGGAACCCCTCAACCGGTACGAGGACCACATGGTCAACCGGCTCGACGAGGCGGTCGCCCTGTGCCGCGCCGTCGGCCTGCCCTCGGTGCGGGTGGTGGCCGACACCTACCACATGAACATCGAGGAGGACGACGCCTGCGCGGCGCTCCGCGCGGCCACGCCGTACCTGGGGCACGTGCAGGTCAGCGACTCCAACCGCTACCAGCCGGGGGCCGGGCACCTGGACTGGCCGGCGCTGCTGGCCACCCTGGACGGGATCGGCTACCCCGGCTGGCTGGCGCTGGAGTGCCGGCTGCGCGGCGAACCGGTCGCCGCCCTGCGCCAGGCCGCCACCGTCCTCAACCAGGCCGGGCCACGGCGGGCGGCGGCGTGACCACCGGTGTCCCCGGCGGCACGGCCGGGGTGCGGGCCGGCGGCCCCGGCCGCGCCGACGCCGAGCGGGCCGCCCGGCTGCGCCGGCTCGCGCTGGCCACGCTGGACGCCAACTGGGAGCACGACCACACCGTCCCGTCCCGCACCCTCTACCCGCACCAGTGGAGCTGGGACTCGGCGTTCATCGCGGTCGGGCTGGTGCACGCCCGCCCCGACCGGGCCTGGCGGGAGCTGCGCACCCTGTTCGCCGCGCAGTGGGCCGACGGGCGGGTGCCGCACATCGTGTTCAACCCGGCGCTGCGGGCCGGCGCCTACTTCCCCGGGCCCGAGTTCTGGGACTCGGCCCGGGCCGACGGCGCCCCGGCGGCGGCCACCTCGGGGATCGTCCAGCCGCCGGTGCACGCCCCGGCCGCCTGGCTCGTGCATCGCCGCGCGCCCTCCGAGGCGTCGGTGGCGGCGCTGCGCTGGCTCTACCCGCGGCTGGTCGCCCAGCAGCGCTACCTGACCGGCCGGCGGGACGTGGGCGGGGGCGGGCTGGCCGCCATCGTGCACCCGTGGGAGTCCGGCCTGGACAACAGCCCCGCCTGGGACGCCCCGATGGCCGCGGTGCCCGCCGACGAGGCGGTGATGCGGGCGTACCGCCGGCACGACACCGCGCACGCCGACGCGGCGCACCGCCCCACCGACCTCGACTACGCGCGCTACGTCGCGCTCGTGGACACCTACCGGGCGGGCCGCTACCGGGACGACGGCCTGCTCGGCCGGCATCCGTTCCTTGTGGAGTGCCCGCTGCTCAACGCGGCGCTCGGGATCTCCGAGCAGGCCCTCGCGCGGATCGCCGCCGTGGTCGGCGCCGACCCGGGGCCGCACCGGGACCGCGCGGCGCGGATCACGCAGGCCCTGGTCGAGCGGCTCTTCGACCCGGTCACCGGGACCTTCCGCCCGCGCGACGTCCGGGCCGACCGGCTCGTCCCGGCCCGGACGGTGCTCGGGCTGATGCCGCTGATCCTGCCCGACCTGCCGGCCCGCCAGGTGCGGGCGGTGCTCGCCGAGGCGTGCTCGCCCCGGTTCGGTCTGGCCGCCCGGATGGACCGCCCGCTGCCCACCCACGACCGCACCGCGCCGGACTTCGAGCCGCTGCGCTACTGGCGCGGCCCGAGCTGGCTGAACACGAGCTGGGTCCTGTGGCAGGGGCTGCGCACCTACCGCCGCGCCGACCTGGCCGCCGGGCTCCGTGAGTCCATGCTGGACCTGGTCGACGCGGCCGGCTGTCACGAGTACTTCCACCCGGACACCGGGGCGGGGCTCGGGTCACCGGCGTTCAGCTGGACGGCCGCGCTGGTGCTGGACGTCCTCGCCGAGAGCTGAGCCGCCGGCGTCGCCCGGGACGGCGACGCCGGCGGGCCGGCCGGACTCAGGCGATGCCGGCGGGGGTCGCGCCACCGGCCCGCAGCGCGGCCATCGGCGCGTCGTCGATCGCGTAGCCGAGCGCGTCGACCACCTCGACCACGCCGCTGACCTGCCGGGCCAGCCGCAGCGCCAGGCGCACCGTGGACCAGCGGTCGAGCTGCCCGGTGAGGGTGACGACGCCGCCGTGCACGGTCACGTCCACGACGCCGTCGGGCACACCGAGGGTGCGGCGCAGCACCTCGTCGCAGACGTCGCGCCGGATGTCGGCGTCCGGCCGCAGGTGCACCTTGAGCAGGTCGCCGCGCGTCACGATGCCGACGAGCCGGCCCAGGTCGTCGACCACCGGCAGCCGCTTCACACCCCGGGCGTCCATGGTCCGGGCCGCCTCCACCAGCGACGCGTCCGGCGTGACGGTGACCGGGGGAGCGGTCATCAGGTCGGCGGCCAGGGTCGCGCCGGCCTTCGCCCGCGCCTCCCGCCGGTGCCGGTCGGGCAGGATCCGCCGCTGCTGCGGCTGCCCCTGAAGCTCCACCTTGTACATGAGGTCCGCCTCGGAGACCACTCCGAGGACCCGCCCCGCCCCGTCCACCACCGGCACCGCCGTGACGTGCCGGCCGGTCAGCACGTCGACGATCTCCCGGTACGCCGTGCCCTCCCGTACCGTCGCGACGTCGGTGGTCATCACGTCCTGCACCTGCCACGTACGCATGGCGACCTCCCTCTTCCGCTCCTGACGCTACGGACGGGAGGCGGTCGCGCGCAGGGGCGCACGGACCCTGCCGGCGGGCCGGAAGTCCCGGCTCAGCCGGCCGGTACGGCCGCCGCGTCGGCGGGTGAGGCCGGCGCCGGCACGGTGGCCGTGTCCGCGGGCGGCTCGGGCGTCAGCAGCTCGGCCGGCACCGGCTCGACCTCGACCCGGCAGTCGTGGAACGTGGGCGCCTCGCCCAGGTCGGTGTCGCGGACCGCGGTGACCGCGTTGACGGTGGACCGCCCCGGGCTCAGCCGCGCCCAGTACGCCTTGTAGGTGAAGGCCAGCCCCGGCCGGGTCGCCTCGTCCACGGCGACCGCCGCGAGGAACGCGCCCCTGTCGTTGTGCACGCGCACCGCGTCGCCGTCGGCGAGACCGCGCGCCGCCGCGTCGTCCGGGTGCAGGTGCACCCGGGGCGGCCCGGTCCGCCGGGTGTGCCAGGGCAGCGAGGCGAAGGTGGAGTTCATGAGGAACCGGCCGGCCGGGGCGAGCAGCACGAGCGGGAACCGGCGGGCCAGCTCGGGATCGGCGGCCTCCACCGGCGGGGTGTGCCCGGGCAGCGGGTCCACCCCGAGCCGGGCCAGCGCCGGGTCGTGCAGCCGGGCCCGGCCGTCCGGGGTGCGGAAGCCGCCGTCGGCGAACGGGGCGGCGCCGACCGGCACGCCGGTGGTCCGGGCGTACGTCCGCTCGCGCAGCTCCTCGAAGCTGACCGGCGTGCCGGCCAGCAACTGCCGGGCCAGGTCCTCGTCGGTGTCGGAGAACCGGGGATGGTCGAGGCAGAGCGCGGCGGCGATCCGCCGGAAGATCTCGGTGTTCGGCAGCGCCTCCCCGGGCGCGCGGGTGACCGGCAGGTTCAGCGTCGTGTAGTGGTGGCCGTAGGAGGAGTGCAGGTCGAGGTGCTCGGGCTGCATGGTGGCCGGCAGCACCACGTCGGCGTAGTCGCAGGTGTCGGTCCAGCGCTGCTCCAGCACGACCGTGAACAGGTCGGCGCGGCGCAGGCCGGCGAGGAGCCGGTTCTGGTCCGGGGCGGTGGCGGCCGGGTTGGCGTTGAACACCACCAGCGACGTCACCGGCGGGTCGGCCTCCCCGGTGAGCACGGTCGCCAGCCGGCTCATGTTCACCGACCGGGCCGGCGGGGCCGGCATGCCGGGCGGCCGGACCACCGGGTCCTCGTCGATCGGGTGGTGCCCGCTGGTCGACACCAGGGCGCCGCCGCCCGGGTACCGGAAGTCGCCGGTGACCAGCGGCAGCGCGCAGATCGCCCGGATCGCCTGGCCGGCGCCGTGGTGCCGTTGCAGGCCCAGGCCGACCCGGACGGCGGTGGGGCGGGTGGTGGCGATCCGGTCGCCGAGCCGGCGGAGCGCCTCGACGGGCAGCCCGCACTCGGCGGCGGCCCGCTCCACCGGCCACTCGTCGAGCCGGGCGCTCAGCTCGGGCCAGCCGACGGTGTGCGCGGCCAGCCACGCCTCGTCGGCCGCCCCGGCGTCGCGCACGTGCCGCATCAGGCCGAGGGCGAGCGCCGCGTCGGTGCCGGGCAGCGGGGCGAGGTGCTCGTCGCTGCGGGCCGCGGTGTCGGTGCGCAGGGGGTCGATGGTGACCAGGTACGCGCCGCGCTCCCGGGCCTGCTGCACGAACGGCCACAGGTGCAGGTTGGTGGCGAGCGGGTTGGCGCCCCAGAGCACGATGAGCTTCGCCGCCACGATCGACTCCGGCTCGAAGCCGATGGAGCTGCCGTAGATCGAGCGCAGCGCGGCCCGGGCCGCGCCCGTGCAGATGGTGGTGTCCAGCCGGGACGCGCCCAGGTGGGCGAAGAGCCGCTGGCCCATCGTCCAGCCCTGCACGTGCCCCATGGTGCCGGCGAAGTAGTAGGGCAGCACCGCCTCCGGGCCGTCCCGCTCGATGCTGGCGCGCAGCCCGGCGGCCACCCGCTCGACCGCCTCCGCCCAGCTCGCCGGCCGGTACGCGACTTGCCCGGCGCCCTTCGGGCCGGTGCGGACGTAGGGCGTGGTCAGCCGGTCGGGGCCGTTGACGGCGTCGAGGTAGCGGTTGACCTTGCCGCAGAGCGCGCCCCTGGTGAACGGGTGGTCGCGGTCGCCGCGCAGCGCGACGGCCCTGCCGTCGGAGACCGTGAGCTGCCAGACGCAGGTGTCCGGGCAGTCCAGCGGGCAGGCGCCGGGGTGGGTGGTGCTGGCCATGCGGCGAGCCTACCGAGCCGCAGCGCCGGCGCGGTTCCCGCCGCGGCGGCCGGGCGGATCACCGGATCGGCCGCCAGTCCGGCCCGTCGGGCCGTCCGGTCGAGGTCAGCGCGGCGAGCATCACGTCCTCGACCTGCTCGGGCGTCAGGTGTTCCCGGCGATCGGCGCCCGGTACGTAGGCGCCCCAGGCCCGGCCGTCCGGCTCCTGCATGACGACACCGACCGGGTCGCGGTGGTCGCTCACCGCGGCGATCACCCCCCACGGCCGGCGGATGTGCACCTGTTGCCCGAGATCCGGGTCGAGGTCCCGCAACCACCGCCGGACGGTCTCGTGGTCGTCCAGCCCGACCGTCTCGGTCGTGGTCCGGAACAGGCTGTGCGTGGTCAACAGCTCGGCAACGTCCTGCCGCGCCGAATCCGGCCTGCCCAGCAGTTTCCCCAGCCACCCCATCCGGCCACTCCGTCCCGCGTCGGCGCACGACGTCCCGAGCGTCACGGCGGTAGTGCCCGGCCGTGCTACGGCGGCAAACCCGGACGGCGGGTCGCGCGTAAGGTCAGTCCCGATCACACCCCCGAGGCCCGAGGAGCACGGTGTCCGAGATCGACAAGGTCGCCTGGATCCGGATCGAGGACGGCCGGGTGCTGAGCACCCGGTCCCGGGGCAAGGACGTCTGGTACCTGCCGGGCGGCAAGCGGGAGGCCGGTGAGAGCGACCTGGCGACCCTGGTCCGGGAGATCGCCGAGGAGCTGGCCGTGGCCGTCGTGCCGGAGTCCGCCGTCCCGGTCGGGGTCTTCACCGCGCAGGCCCACGGCCACGGCGCCGGCACGCTGGTCCGGATGACCTGTTACGCCGCCGACTACCGGGGCACGCTGCGGCCGGCGAGCGAGATCGCGGAGCTGGCCTGGCTCGGCTACGCCGACCGGGACCGGGTCTCGCCGGTGGACCAGCTCATCTTCGACCACTTCCGGGCCCTCGGCGCGCTGCGCTGACCTCCGCTCGGTCGGGCAGCAGCCGGGCCAGGGCGCGCAGCGCCCCGGCGGAGGACGGTGGGGCGTGCCGGTGGCCGATCGGCTGTTTGCCGCCGTCGGGTGCGGGTAACCGCGGGCGCGACGTCCCGGGCCGCGAGGCGCGGGCGGGTCGGACATCCGGCGGCGGCCGGCGACGACAGGAGTGCGGCTGTGCGGTTTCCCCGATTCGTCGAGGCGGTGTCCCGCCGCGCCGAACTGCCCACCGAGCAGGCCGCCACGATCTCGCGGGCGGTGTTGCAGACCCTCGCCGAGCGGATCACCGCCACCGAGTCGGCGGACCTCGCCGCGCAGCTGCCGGACGAGGTGGGCAGCTACCTGGTGGGGCCCGGCGAGGGCGGCGCGACCGGCGGCGCGGTCGCCTTCCTGTACCGGGTCGCGGAGCGGGCCGGCGTGGACCCGGCGGTCGCCGAGGTCGGGGCCCGGGCGGTCCTCGCCACCCTGCGCGACGCGGTCACGGTCGGCGAGTTCCAGGATCTCGTGGCGCAGCTCCCCAAGGGATTCGACGCGATGGTCGACCCGATCCCGCGCCCACCGTACGATGTGTAGGCAGGCTCCCCGCGACCCGGGTTGAGCTGCGGCAAAGGGGCCGTGCGGCGGAAATTCCACGGCCGGGAAGTATTTTCACCGTAAAATAACTCGCGAGTAGACGCTTACGCGGTAAATCGTCTACGCGCTAGGGGGATGATCGGACGAATTCCTTCGCCCGAGGTTCCACGTGCCGTCATCCCTTCGGCTCGACCTGCGTCGATGCGCTCTCCATCGAGAGATTGAGCTTTATTCTGCCTCCAGTGTGAAGTCCTGGGGGGGATCATGATCACAATCACCGAACGCTGCGCGCCTGCCGTCCACGGGGAAACATCAGCCCGCTGACATGGCACAGCCGATGATCATCAATCGTTTCGGCGAGGTCGCGGCGCATCACGGTGAACGTCCGGCTCTGCTCGGTGAGACCCACGAGGTCGGTTACGCCGAGTTGGCCGGGGCAGCCGGGGGGCACGCCGCCGCGCTCGTCGCCGCCGGCGTCCGACCCGGCGACCGGATCGCCCTGCTCACCGCGCACGGCGCCCCGACCGTCGCGGCGCTGCTCGGCGCCCTCGCCGCCGGGTGCGCGTACGTGCCGCTGGACCCGGGCTTCCCGGTCGACCGGCTGCGCCACATGCTCGCCGCCGCCGGGGTCACCGCCGTCGCCTGCGCCGCCGAGCACCGCGAGCTGGCCCGGGCACTCGCCGACGGGCGGACCGTGGTGCCGCTCGACCAGGTGCCGCCCGCCCCGCTGCGGCCCGTCCCGGTCGACCCCGACGCGCTGGCGTACGTGCTGTTCACCTCGGGCTCCACCGGGGTGCCCAAGGCCGTCGGGCAGACCCACCGCAACCTGGCGCACGTCGTCGACAACCAGATCGCCGCGCTGGCGATCGGCCCGACCGACCGGCTCAGCCTGCTCGCCTCGTTCAGCTTCGACGCCGCCATCCCCGACCTCTACCCGGCGCTGCTCACCGGCGCCGCCGTGGTCCCGGTCGACCTGCGCCGGCAGGGGCTCGCCCACGCCGTCGAGCAGCTCGACCGGCACCGGGCCACCGTGCTGCACTGCACGCCCACCGTCTACCGCTACCTGCTGGACACCCTCGGCGAACGCCGTCTCGACGCGGTCCGGGTGGTGCTGCTCGGCGGCGAGCAGGCCACGTACGCGGACGCGGTCCGGGGCCGGGATCGGTTCGCCCCCGACTGCCGGCTGGTCAACGGCTACGGCGCCACCGAGATGACCTTCGTGGCCCGGCACGAACTGACCCTGTCCACCGTGGACCCGGCCGCCGCCGGTCCGCTGCCGATCGGCACCGCCTTCCCCGGCTACCAGGTGGACCTCGCCCCGGACACCGGCGAGCTGGTGGTCCGCAGCCGGCACCTCGCCCCCGGCTACCTCAACCAGGACAGCGACCGGTTCACCCTGGACGCCGACGGGGTGCGGTCGTACCGCACCGGCGACCTCGGCCGGCGGCTGCCCGGCGGTGAGCTGGTCTGCCTCGGCCGGCTCGACCGGCAGGTCAAGGTGCGCGGGCACCGCGTCGAGCTGACCGAGATCGAGGCCGTGCTCGCGGCCCAGCCCGGCGTGGCCGGGGTACGCGCCATCGCCCGCGACGGCGAGCTGCTGGCGTACGCCCGCCCGGCCCGTGAGCGTCCCGACCCCGCCGTGCTCGGCGCCGCGCTCGCCGCCGCGCTGCCCGGGTACGCGCTGCCCCGCGCGGTCGTGCTGCTCGACGAGTTCCCGCTCACCGTCACCGGCAAGATCGACGAGCGGGCGCTGCCCGACCCGGCGGCCCAGGCGCCGGCCGGGGACGTGCCCGCCACCGACACCGAGCGGGTCGTGCACGACATCTGGTGCGCCGTGCTCGGCCGCCCGGCGGTCGGCCGCACCGACAGCTTCTTCGACGTCGGCGGGCAGTCCCTGCTGCTGGGCCAGGTGCAGCAGCGGCTCGCCGAGCGGTTCGGCGTGCGCCTGCCCCTGCTGCGCCTCTTCGACCACCCCACGGTGGCTGCCCAGGCGGCGCTGCTCGACGCCCCGCCCGACGCGGTCCGTGCCGCGGTGCTGCCCGCGCCGGCCGTGCCCGCCGCCGCGGCCCGCGAGTACACCGGTGACGAGATCGCCGTGGTCGGCCTGGCCGGCCGCTTCCCCGGCGCGCCGGACGTGGCGACCTTCTGGTGGAACCTGTGCACCGGGGTCGACTCGATCCACGAGCACACCGACGAGGAGCTGGCCGCCCTCGGCGTCGGGCCGGGGCTGCGCGCGGACCCCCGGCACGTGCGGGCCGTCGGCCGGCTCGACGGGGTGGCCGACTTCGACGCCGGGTTCTTCTCGTTCGGCGCCGACGAGGCAGCCCGGACCGACCCGCAGCACCGGCTCTTCCTGGAGACCGCCTGGGAGGCCCTGGAGGACGCCGGGCACGACCCGGACCGCTTCCCCGGCCTGGTCGGGGTCTACTCGGCCACCTCCGCCAACCGGTACTTCCTGTTCCACCTCATGGACAACCCGGCCGTGGTGGGCGACGTCGACCCGGACGACTGGGAGGCCCGGCTGATCGGCCGGCAGTTCACCGATCACCTGCCCGGTCAGGTCGCCTACCGGCTCGGGCTCACCGGGCCCGCCCTGGCCGTGCAGAGCGCCTGCTCCAGCTCGCTGGTCGCGGTCTGCCTCGCCGCGCAGAGCCTCGCCGACTACCAGTGCGACCTCGCCCTGGCCGGCGGGGTGACCGTCACCTGGCCCCGGCACCGGCACACCCCGGGCGGCCTGGCGTCCCCGGACGGCCGGTGCCGCGCCTTCGACGAGGGCGCCAACGGCTCCGGCTTCGGCTCCGGTGTCGGGGTCGTCGCGCTGCGCCGGCTCGCCGACGCCCAGGCCGACGGCGACCGGATCTACGCCGTCCTGCCCGGCTGGGCGGTCACCAACGACGGCGCCGACCGGGCCGGCTTCGCCGTGCCGGGGCCGGGCGGCCAGGCCGCCGCGGTGGCCAACGCGCTGGCCACCGCCGAGGTCGCCCCCGGCGAGGTCGGCCTGGTCGAGGGGCACGGCAGCGGCACGCCGCTCGGCGACGCCATCGAGGTCGCCGCGCTGCACGAGGTGTACGCCGGCGCCGCACCCGCCGAGACCTGCGCGCTCGGCTCGGTGAAGACCAACATCGGCCACCTCGACGCCGCCGCCGGGATCGCCGGGCTCATCAAGGCGGTGCTTGCCGTGCGGCACGGGGTGATCCCGCCGAACCTGCACTTCACCCGGCCGCACCCGGAGATCGACCTGGCCGCCGGCCCGTTCTACGTGCCCACCAAGGCACGGGACTGGCCCGAGGGGCCGCGCCGGGTGGCCGGGGTCAGCGCCTTCGGCCTGGGCGGCACCAACGCGCACGTCGTGGTGGAGCAGCCGCCGCCGGCCGACCCCGCCCGCCTGCCCGGCGACGGGCCGTGGCTGCTGCCGGTGTCGGCGCGTACTCCGGCGGCGCTGCGGGCCGCGCTGGCCCGGCTGCGGGCCCACCTCGCCGGCGACGCCCCGGCGTTGCCCGAGGTGGCCGCCACCCTGGCGCTCGGCCGGCGGGCCTTCGCCCACCGGGCCGCGGTTGTCGCCGCCGACCTGCCCGGCGCGCTGGGCGGACTGGACGCGCTGCTCGACACCGACGCCCGGGTCGCGGGCGAGGGTGGCCCGCTGCGCGAGCTGGCGGCCGACTGGGTCGCCGGGCGGGACGTCGACTGGGACGTCCTGCATCCCGAGGGCACGGTCCGGCGCACCGGCCTGCCCACCTACCCGTTCCAGCGCCAGCGGTACTGGATCGACCCCGTGCAGAAAGGTCCGCGGTGAACTGGTTCGTCTCCGCCGGAAGCCGACCCCAGGCGCCGGTGCGGTTGTTCTGCCTGCCCTACGCCGGCGCCGGCGCGAGCGCGTTCCGGCGCTGGCAGGAGGGAATCGGGCCGGACGTCGAGGTGCTCCCGGTGCAGCTGCCCGGCCGGGAGAACCGGATCAACGAGGATCCGCGCTTCGACGTCGCCGAGGTGGCCGAGGCGATCGCCGCCCGGGCCGACCGCCCGTACGCCCTCTACGGCCACTCGATGGGCGGCCGGCTCGGCTTCGAGGTGGTCCGGGAGCTGCGCCGGACCGGCCGCCCGCTGCCGGTGCGGCTCTACGTCGGCGGCGCCCGCGCCCCGCACGTCACCGCGCCCGGCCTCTTCGACGGGCTGTCCCGCGCCGACGACGAGGAGCTGCTGCGCCGCCTCGCCGACGGCGGCGGCCTCCCCGCCGAGCTGTTCGACCACCCGGAGCTGGTGGAGCTGCTGCTGCCGCTGCTGCGGGCCGACTTCGGCCGGGTGGACGGCTACCGGTACGTGCCCGGCGAGCCGCTGCCGCTGCCGATCGTCGCGTTCAGCGGCCGGGACGACCGGGCGGTCACCCACGAGCAGAACGCCGCCTGGGCCGCGCACACCGCCGCCGGGTTCACCCTGCACGAGCTGGCCGGCGGCCACTTCTTCCTGCACGACCAGCTCCCCGAGCTGCTCGCGCTCGTCCGCGCCGACCTGACCGCGGCGCTCGACGCCGAGACCACCCGCGCCGACGGTCGCGGCACCGACCTCGTCGACGGGTCGGTCGCGCACGGTCTCCCGGGGCGCGCCGCCGGTCGCGGGACCGCCGGCGGCGCGCACCGGGTGCCGCTCGGCGACACCGCCTGGTCGGTGTGGCGCGACGCCATCCTGCGGACCACCGGTTTCCCGGCCGACGGCCTGGACCTGTTCTCCGCGCCCCGGGCCGCCGCGGCGGCCGACGAGCTGCTCGCCACCGGCGCCGGCCAGGACCGGTACGACAAGGAGTTCGACGAGGCGGTCCGCGCCGCCGCCGAGCGGCTCAGCGAGCTCGCCGCCGACCCGCTGCTGCGCGAGGCCGTCACCTGGCAGAACCGGGGCGCGCTGGTCGCGCTCGACGGGCTGGTCCGCGGCGGCGCCGACGCGGCCCGCAACGTGCGGCGGCGGGACCGGGAGCGGGCGCTGCTCAAGTACTGGCAGCGCTACTGCGGCAAGAACGAGACGGTCGGCTTCTTCGGCCCGAGCTGCTGGGTGACCGTCGACCCCGACCAGCCGGAGACCGTCCGGATCCGCCCCGGCGCGCGGCTCACCCGCCGGCGCTGGGTCTGGTTCGAGTCCTGGGCGCTCGCCGCGTACGCCCAGCGGATCGGCGCCGACCTGGCCGTCCGCCGGTGGTGGCCGCCGGTGCTGCGCCCGCACCTCGCGGTCCGGGACCGGACCGTGCTGCGCCCCGGTCGGCCCCCGCTGGCGCTGAACCCGGTGGAGGCGGCGCTGCTGGCGG
>NZ_BMRA01000003.1:103054-157916 GCF_014648395.1 Micromonospora fulviviridis
GCAGCGCCGCCGACCTGGTGGCCGACCCGGCCATCGGGCTGCGCCGCCCCGAGGACGGGTACGCCCTGCTCGACCGGCTGGTGGAGCGGGAACTGATCAGCTGGGACGCCGCGCTGCCGGTCAGCCCGGACGCCGAGCGGGTGCTGGCCGACCGGATCGCGGGGATCGGCGACGAGGCCGCCCGGAGCACCGCCCGGGCCGGGTTCGACCGGCTGCGCGCCGCCCGCGACGCGGTGGCCGAGGCGGCCGGTGACCCGGTGCGGCTGCGTGCCGCCCTGGACACCCTCGACGCCACCTTCACGGAGCTGACCGGCGTCCCCGCCGTGCGCCGCGCCGGCCAGATGTACGCCGGCCGCACCATCTGCTACGAGGACAGCGCCCGCGACCTGGACGTGGTCTTCGGCGCGCCGCTGCTGGCCGAGCTGGCCGCCCCGCTGGACGTGCTGCTGCGCGCCGCCCGGTGGATGGGGAACGCGCTGGCCGAGGCGTACGACGAGGTGTTCCGCGGGCTCTACGAGGAGCTGCGCGCCGAGGCCGGCGCCGGCCCGGTGGCCCTGGCGGACCTGTGGTTCCTGGCCCAGGGCCTGTTCTGGGGCGGGGGCGAGCGCCCGGTCGACGCGGTCGCCGCCGACTTCGCCGCCCGCTGGGCCGGGCTGTTCGGGCTGGACGGGCTGCCGCCGGGCACCACCGACGTGCGGCTGCGGGCGGCCGACCTTGCCGACCGGGTCGACGCGGCCTTCCCCGGCGCCCGGCCGACCTGGTCCAACGCCGTGATGCAAAGCCCCGACCTGCAGATCTGCGCCACCGACGCGGCGGCGCTGGCCCGGGGCGAGTACACCGTGGTGCTCGGCGAGCTGCACGCCGCCTGGTCCTCGTTCGACTGCGCGGTCTTCACCCCGTCCCACCCCGACGTGGAGCGGCTGCGCGCCGCGCTGGCCGAGGACCTGGGCGAGCGGCGGGTCCGGCTGCTCTTCCCGGCCGAGTGGCCGCGCCGGACCAGCCGTACCGCCGAGTCGTTGACCGGGCCCACGGACCGGCACCTGGCCTTCCAGGACGCGCCGGGCGCGGAGCCGGACCGGGTGCTGCCCACCGTGGACCTCACCGTCACCGAGGTCGACGGGCGGCTGGTGGCCACCGCCTCCGACGGGCAGCGCTGGCCCCTCACCGAGGTCTTCGCGGAGCTGCTCAGCGCGCACGCGGTGGACGGCTTCAAGCTGGTCGCCGCCGCGCCGTACACGCCCCGGATCACGCTGGACCGGCTGGTGGTGGCCCGGCAGACCTGGCGGACCACGGTGGGGGAGACCGGCCTGGCGCAGGCCGCCGGCGAGCGGCAGCGCTTCCTGGCCGTACGGGACTGGCGGCGCCGGCTCGGCCTGCCCGAGCAGGTCTACGTGAAGCTCGGCACCGAGACCAAGCCCTGCTTCGTGGACCTGGCCAGCCCGGCCTTCGCCAACATGTTCTGCGCCATGGTCCGGGCCGCCCGGGTCGACGGCGGCGACGGCGTCTCGCTCACGGTCAGCGAGATGCTGCCCACCACCGACCAGGCGTGGGTGCCCGACGGCGCGGGCCGCCGCTACTTCAGCGAGCTGCGCCTGCACCTCGTGGACACCCAGGGGACGGAGGACCGATGAGCCACCTGCTGCCACTGGGGGAGACCGGCTGGTCGGTCTGGCGGGACGTGGTGCTGCGTACCGCCGGTTTCCCGGCGGCGGGCCTCGACCGGTTCGCGGCGCCGGAGGCGGCGGCCGTCGCCGACGGGGTGCTCACCGGCGCGAGCGGCCCGGAACTGCTCGACAAGGTGCTGCGCGAGGCGTTCGCCGAGTCGTCCGCCGTGGTGAACGAGCTCGCCGCCGACCCGCTGCTGCGCGAGGCGGTCACCTGGCAGAACGCGGACATGCTCGTGGCGCTCGACGGCCTGCTGCGCACCGATCCCGAGGTGCGCAACGTACGCCGGCGCAAGCGCGAACTGAGCCTGCTGCGCTACTGGCAGCGGTACTGCGGCAAGGCGGAGACGATCGGCTTCTTCGGCCCGGTCTGCTGGGGGACCTTCGATCCGGCGGAGCCGGGTGTCCGGTTGTCGCCCGGCCCGTCGCTGGTCGACCGGCGGCACGTGTTCTTCGAGGCGTGGGCGCTGATCGCGTACGCCGACCGGCTGGGTGACGACCTGGCGGTGCGCCGCTGGTGGGCTCCCGCGCTGCAACCGCACCTGACCGTCGACGGGCGCCAGCTGCGCTGGCCACTGCACCCGCCGATCGCGCTGACCCCGACCGAGGCCCGGCTGCTCGCCGCCTGCGACGGGCGGACGCCCGCGATCGAGCTGGCCGAACGGATGCACGCCGACGGCGAGGTGCACGGCGTCGACGACGTCTACCTGCTGCTCGACCGGTGGGTCGATCGCGGCCAGCTCATCTGGGGCGCCAACCTGCCGGTCAGCCCCGACGCCGAGCGGGTCCTCGTGGAGCGGATCGGGCTCATCGGCGACGAGAGCGTCCGGGTCGAGGTGGCGGCCGGCTTCGACCGGCTCCGCGCGGCCCGGGACGCGGTCGCCGCCGCGGCCGGCGACCCGGACCGGCTCGGCGCCGCCCTGGCCGCACTGAACACCGAGTTCACGGCGGTGACCGGCCGGCCGGCCACCCGCCAGAGCGGCCAGATGTACGTCGGCCGCACCGTCTGCTACGAGGAGACCGCCCGGGACCTGGAGTTCACGGTCGGCTCGGCCGTCCTGGACGCGCTGGCCGGCCCGCTGGCGCTGGTGCTGCAGACCGCCCGGTGGTTCACCGGGGAGGTCGCCGCCCGATGCGCCGAACTCTTCGCCGAGCTGCACGACGAGCTGGCCGCCGACGGCCCGGTGCGGCTGGCCGACCTCTGGTCGCTGGCCCAGGGGACCCTGGTCGCACCGGACGGCCCCATCGGCCGGGCCGGCGCCACCCTGACCGAGCGGTGGGCGGAACTGTTCGGCCTGCGCGACCTGCCCGCCGACCAGGCGGAGCTGCTGCTGCGCGCCGAGGACCTGGCCGAGCGGGTCCGGCAGCTCTTCCCGGCGGAGCGCCCCGGCTGGCCGTCGGCCCGGCTGCACAACCCGGACGTCCAGCTCAGCGCGGCGTCGCCGGAGGCGATCGGGCGGGGCGAGTTCCTGCTCGTGCTCGGCGAGCTGCACCCGGCCCATGTCGCCTACGACAGCGCCGTCTTCGGCCTGTTCCACCGCGACCCGGCCGCGCTGCGGGCCGCCGGCGACGTCGACCTCGGCCCCGCCCGGCTGCGGCTGCTGTGGCCGGACAGCTATCCCCGCCGGACCACCCGCACCACGTACGGACTGACCGGGCCCGCCGACCGCCAGCTCGGCATCGACAGCGCCCACGGCGCGGATCCCGACCAGCTGGTGCCGGCCACCGCGGTCACCGTGGAGGGCGCCGCCGGCCAGCTCGTCGCGATCTTCCCCGACGGCGGACGCCGGCCGCTCATGGAGGTCTTCGCCAGCCTGCTCGACTCGCTGCTGATCGACGCCTTCAAGCTGCTCGACCCGGCACCGCACACGCCCCGGATCACCATCGACCGGCTGGTGGTGGCCCGCCGCACCTGGCGGAGCACGGCCGGCGAATGCGGCCTGGCCGGGCACACCGACGAGACCGCCCGCTACCTCGCCGTACGCCGGTGGCGGGCGGCCGCCGGCCTGCCCGAGCGGGTGTTCGTGAAGGTGGGCACCGAGATCAAGCCCTGCTACGTCGACCTGACCGGCCCGCTCTACGCGCAGTCGCTGTGCGCCATGGTGGACGCCGCCCACCGGACCAGCCCGGACGTCCCGATCGTGGTCTCCGAGCTGCTGCCCGCCCCGGACCGGTCCTGGGTCACCGACGCGCAGGGCCGCGGCTACGTCAGCGAACTGCGACTCCAGATCACCGACCCGACCGAGCACCGGGGAGACCACGGGTGACCGACATCCTGACCGTCAGCGCCGCGTACGGGGCGGACCTGCCCTGGCCCGACGCGACCCTGGCCGACCTGATCGCCGCGCAGGCCGCCCGCACCCCCGACGCGGTGGCGGTACGCCAGTGGGACACCCGGCTGACCTACCGGCAGCTCGTCGACCGGGCCGCCGGGCTGGCCGCCGCGCTGCGCGAGCGCGGGATCCGCCCCGGCGACCGGGTCGGGGTCTGCGGGGCGCGTACCCCCGACCTGGTGGTCACCGTGGTCGGCGTGCTGCTGGCCGGGGCCGCGTACGTGCCGTTGGAGCCGGGCGGCCCCCGCGAGCGGCTGCGCGAGATCGCCCGCGACGCCGGGATCCGGGTGGTGGCCGGGGACGCCGCGGCGGCCGAGTTCGGCGACGAGCCCGGCGTCGAGGCGGTCGGCCTGCCCGGCCCGGCCCCCCTCGCGCCCTGCCCGGCCCGCCCCGGCGACCCGGCGTACGTGCTGTTCACCTCCGGCTCCACGGGCCGGCCCAAGGGGGTGCTCACCACCCACCGCAACGCCGTCGAGTTCGTCACCGGCGTCGCCGCGCTGACCGGCGCCGACGCCTCGGTACGCAGCCTCGGCATCGCCTCGCTCGGCTTCGACGCGGCCACCATGGACCTGTTCGTGCCGCTGCTGCTGGGCGGCGCAGTGCAGCTGCTCGGCGCCGACGACCGGGCCGACCCGGTCCGGCTGGCCCGGTTCGTCGCCGCGCACGAGGTGACCTGGGGCTTCATCACCCCGACCGTGCTCGCCCTGCTCGACCCGGCGGAGCTGCCGTCCTGGCGGGTGCTGCTCTGCGGCGGCGAGGCGGTCCCGGCCGAGCTGGTCGCCCGCTGGGCCCCCGGCCGGCGCTTCCTCAACGGCTACGGCCCCACCGAGACCACCGTGCTGGCGGTCAGCGGCGACCTCACCGCCGCCGACACCGACCCGGTGCCGATCGGCCTGCCCCTGCCCAACCACCGGGCGTACGTGGTGGACGCCGACCTGCGCCCGGTGCCGCCGGGGGAGACCGGCGAGCTGCTGATCGGCGGCCCCGGCCTGGCCGACGGCTACCTCAACCGGCCCGGGCTGACCGCCGAGCGGTTCGTCCCCGACCCGTTCGGCGACCGCCCCGGCGAGCGGCTCTACCGCACCGGCGACCTGGTCCGCCAGGCGTCCGACGGCCGGATCGTCTACCTGGGCCGGGCCGACCGGCAGGTCAAGGTGCGCGGCCAGCGGATCGAGCTGGGCGAGGTCGAGGCCGTGCTGGCCGGGCACCCCGGCGTCGACCGGGTCGCCGTGGAGGCCCTGCCCGGTCCGGCCGGCACCGAGCTGGTCGCCTTCCTCACCCCCGCCGACGCGCCCGACGACGAGACACTGCGGGCGTACGCCGGGCCGCGGCTGACCACCGCGATGCTGCCGGCCCGGACGGTGCGGCTGGCCGCGCTGCCGGTCAGCCCTACCAGCGGCAAGCTGGACCGGCCGGCGCTGCGCGCCCTCGCCGTGGCCGCACCGCGGGAGGCCGACGAGGACGCCGGCGGTGACCCGGTGGAGGCGGCGGTCCGGCGACTGTGGGCCCGGCTGCTCGGCGCCGTCCCCGGCCCGGACAGCGACTTCCTGGCCGCCGGCGGCAACTCCATCGCGGCCATGCGGCTGGTCGCCGCGCTCCGCGCCGAGCTGGGCCGGCGGGTCGACACCCGGGTGCTGTTCACCGACCGCACCTTCGCCGCGCTGGTCGACCGGGTACGGGCCGCCGCCCCCGCCGACGGCGACGAGCTGACCACCGGCAACCCGCCCACGCTCTCCCCGCCGCAGCGGCGGCTCTGGTTCATGGACCAGCTCGCCCCGTCCAGCGCCCCGTACAACATCGCCGTGGCGCACCGGCTGCGCGGGCCGCTGGACACCGCCGCGCTCGGCGCCGCGCTGCGCGCCGTGGCCGAGCGGCACGACGTGCTGCGCTGGCGGATCCCGCAGACCGGCGGGGTGCCGTACGCGGTCCGCGAGGAACCGACCGACGTGGCCGTGCCGGTGGTCGACCTGACCGGCGCCGCCGACGCCGAGGCGGAGCTGGCCGGCATGCTCGCGGCCGGCGCCGGGCACTCCTTCGACCTGGCCACCGGGCCGCCCTGGCAGGTGACGGTCTACCGGCTGGCCGCCGACACCCACGTGCTCGCGATCACCGTGCACCACGCGGTCTTCGACGGCTGGTCCGAGGCGCTGCTCTACGACGAGCTGGCCGAGGCGTACGCCCGGGCGGGCGCCGGCGCCCCGCCGGCCCGGCCGCCGCTGCCCGCCACGTACGCCGACTACGCGGTCTGGCGCGCGGAGCGGGACCGCCGCCGCGGCGCGGCCGACCTGGCCTGGTGGACCGAGCACCTGGCCGGCGCGCCGACCGTGCTGGACCTGCCCCGGGACCGGCCCCGCCCGGCGGTGCAGACCTACGCCGGCGTCGAGGCCGCGGTGCGGCTCACCGAGGCGGCCGACCGGGCCGTGCGCGAGCTTGCCGCCCGGCGCGGCACCACCGTGGCGGCCGTGCTGCTGGCCGGCTTCGGCGAGCTGCTGCGCCGGCTCACCGGCGGCGACGACCACGTGCTCGGCGCGATCGTCGCCGACCGGCGGCTGGCCGCCTTCGACGACGTCATCGGCTTCTTCATCGACACCGTGCCGGTGCGGGTCCGCACCGGCGGGGCGACCTTCGCCGGGCTGGTCGACCGGTGCGCCGCCGAGCTGCACGCGGTCACCGAGCATCCCGGTGCGCCGCTGGAACGGATCGTCGAGGCGCTCGGCGTCGGGCGGGACACCTCCCGCGCGCCGCTCGTGCAGGTGCTGTTCAACGTGCTCAACTTCGTCCCGCCCCGGCTCGCGCTGACCGGCCTGGCCGTCGAGCCGGTGCCGGTGCCGAAGCCCGGCTCGCCCTTCGACATCACCGTCTACGTGGTGGAACGGGACGGCCGGGCCGGCGTCGAGGTGGTGCACAACCCGGACCTGTTCGACGCGGCCCGGATCGAGGGGCTCCTGGCCGACCTGGCCGCCCTGGTCGGCGCCCTCGCGGCCGACCCGGACGCGCCCGCCGACCAGGTCGCCCCGGAGCTGCCCCGGCCGGCGGTACGGGTGCCGGCGCTGGGCGCCATGACCGTGGCCGCCGCCGAGCCGGCCCGGGCCCCGCTGCCCACCGGGCCGGACGCGCTCACCGCCACCGAGGAGCTGATCGCCGGCATCTGGCGGGAGGTGCTCGGCCGGGACCGGGTCGGGGTCGTCGACAACTTCTTCGACATCGGCGGCCACTCGATGGCCCTCGCCGCCGTGCACGCCCGGCTCACCGAGGCCACCGGCCGCTCCCTCACCATGCTCGACCTGTTCCGCCACCCGACCGTGCGGGCACTCGCCGCCAGCCTCGACGGCGCCGCCGACCGGCCGGAACTGGCCCGCGCCGCGCTCCGGGCCGCCGCCCGGCGGGGCCGCGCCCGCCGTACCCCACCCCGACGACCGAACCAGCCGTGACGCCGCAACCCCTCCCCGACGTACCGCGTGAGCTAAGGACAACCCCGATGCAGAACGACATCCCCTCCACCGACGACGGCATCGAACCGATCGCGATCGTCGGGCTCGCCGCCCGCCTGCCCGGCGCGGCCGACGTCGACGAGTTCTGGCGAAACCTGGTCGACGGCGTCGAGTCGGTGACCGAGCTGACCCGCGAGGAGCAGCTAGCCCGTGGCGCCACCCCCGAGGAGGTCGACGACCCCGGCTGGGTGAGCCGCGCCCCGCTGGTCGACGGCTACGACGAGTTCGACGCCGGCCTGTTCGGGATGACCGCCCGCGAGGCCGAGATCACCGACCCGCAGCACCGCCTGTTCCTGGAGAGCTGCTACACCGCGCTCCAGGACGCCGGCTACGACCCGGCCCGCTACGACGGCGCGGTCGGCGTCTACGCCGGCACCGGCGGCAACACGTACCTGCACCGCAACGTGCTGCGCAACAAGCGGGTCGGCGGCAGCCCGCACGGCGCGGTCTCGCTGGCCACCGGCAACTCGCCGAACTACGTGGCCACCAACGTCTCCTACCGGCTCGACCTGCGCGGCCCCAGCCTGACCGTGCACACCGCCTGCTCCACCTCGCTGGTGGCGTTCCACCTGGCCTGCGAGGCGCTGCGCAACGGCGAGTGCGACATGGCCCTGGCCGGTGGGGTGAACATCGAGCTGCCGCACGTCGGCTACCTCGGCATGGACGGCTTCACCTCGCCGGACGGCCGGTGCCGCCCGTTCGACGCCGGGGCCAACGGCACGGTCTGGGGCAGCGGCGTCGGGGTGACCCTGCTCAAGCGCCTCTCCGACGCGATCGCCGACGGCGATTCCATCCGCGCCGTGGTGCTCGGCAACGCGATCAACAACGACGGCGCCGGCAAGGTCGGCTTCACCGCGCCCAGCATCGACGGCCAGATGGAGGCGGTCGCCCAGGCGGTCGGCCTGGCCGGCATCGACCCGCGCACCATCAGCTACGTCGAGGCGCACGGCACCGGCACGGCGCTGGGCGACCCGATCGAGATCGCCGCCCTCTCCGCGGTGTACACCAAGGACACCGACGACCGGGGCTGGTGCGGCATCGGCTCGGTGAAGTCCAACATCGGCCACCTCAGCCAGCCGTCCGGCATCGTCAGCGTGATCAAGACGGTGCTCGCCATGGAGCACGGCCTGATCCCGCCGACCATCAACTACGAGACCGCGAACCCGGCCATCGACTTCGCCGACACGCCGTTCTACGTGGCGAACACGCTGACCAAGTGGGACACCGACGGCGGGCCGCGGCGCGCCGGGGTCAGCTCGTTCGGCATCGGCGGCACCAACGCGCACGTGGTGCTGGAGGAGGCGCCGGCCGCGTACCGGACCGAGCGGCGGGTCCGCCCGGCACACCTGCTCCAGGTCTCGGCGAAGACGCCGGCCGCGCTGGACACGGCGGTCAAGCGGCTCGCCGACCATCTGGAGAACGGCACCGCGGGAGGTCCGGAGCTGCTCGCCGACGTCGCGCACACCCTGCGGGTCGGCCGCCAGCAGTACCCGCACCGCGCCGCCGTGGTCGCCAGCGACCTGCCGTCCGCGGCGGTCGCCCTGCGCGACAAGCGCAAGGGGCACCGCGGCGCCCTCGACGGCCCCGCCCCGCGGGTCGCCTTCCTGTTCAGCGGCCAGGGCTCCCAGTACGCCGGCATGGGCGCCGAGCTCTACGCCGAGGACCCGGCCTTCGCGGCCACCGTGGACGAGTGCGCCGAACTGCTCCGCCCCGAGCTGGGCCTGGACATCCGGGACCTGATCCTGGGCCGCGACCCGGAGGCGGGGGAGAAGCTCACCCAGACCCGCTACACCCAGCCCGCCCTGTTCACCGTCGAGTACGCCCTCGCCACCGCCTGGCAGCGCGCCGGCGTCGCCCCGGCCGCGATGCTCGGCCACTCCATCGGCGAGTACGTCGCCGCCACCGTGGCCGGCGTGCTCACCCTCCCCGACGCGCTGCGGGTGGTCGCCGCCCGGGGCCGGCTCATGCACTCGCTGCCGGCCGGCTCGATGCTCGCCGTGACGCTGGACGAGTCGGCCGTCGCCGACCGGCTGCCCGCCGGGCTCTCGGTCGCCACCGTCAACGGCCCGGGCACCTGCGTGGTGGCCGGCGAGACCGCGCTGGTCGAGGAGTTCGCCGCGAGCCTGGGCGGCAAGAACAAGTCCAAGCTGCTGCGGACCTCGCACGCCTTCCACTCGCCGATGATGGAACCGATCCTCGACGAGTTCACCGCGCTGATGGCGAGCGTGCCGCTGCGCCCGCCGGCCGTGCCGTTCCTGTCCAACGTGACCGGCACCTGGATCACCGAGGCGGAGGCCACCGACCCGGCGTACTGGGCGGCACACCTGCGCCGGCCGGTCCGCTTCGGCGCCTGCGTGGCCACGCTGCTCGCCGAGGGCACCTGGGCGCTGGTCGAGTGCGGCCCGGGCCGCCAGCTCGCCAACCTGGCCCGGATGCAGGTCGCCAAGGCGTCCGAGGCGCAGCGGAAGCTCACCCCGCTGGGCAGCCTGCCCGGGCCGGGCGAACCGGTCGGCGACCTGGCCACCCTGCTCGGCAGCGCCGGTGCGCTCTGGTGCGCCGGGGTGCCGGTCACCCTGGCCGTCGACCCCGACGCCCGGCGGGTGCCGCTGCCCACGTACCCCTTCGAGCGGCGCCGCTACTGGGTCGAGCCGGACCCGGTGGAGCAGGCGACGGCGCCGGTCGAGACCGGGCCCCGGCCGCTGCCGGAGTGGTTCGCGGTGCCGGTGTGGCGGCAGGCCGCCCCGGCGCGCACCGTCGTCCCGCTGGGCCGGTGCCTGGTGCTGGCCGACGGCCCGCGCGGCGAGGCGCTCGTCGCCGCGCTGCGCGCCGCCGGCGACGACCCGGTCGAGGTACGCGCCGGCACCGCCTTCGCCGCCACCGGCACCGGCTTCCGGCTACGCCCCGGGGTCCGCGAGGACCACGAGGCGCTGGTCGCCGCGCTCGGCGCCGACCTGCCCCGCCGGATCGTGCACGCGTACGCCCTCGACGGGGAGCCGGCCGGCACGGACATCGCCGCGGCCTGGGCCGCGCAGGACCGGGGCTTCTTCAGCGCGCTGCACCTGGTGCAGGCGCTCGCCGGCGCCGGGCTGACCGCCGACGAGGAGGGCATCCACCTCGACCTGGTCACCGCCGGCACCGGCGACGTCCGCGGCGACGACCTGGTCCGGCCGGAGCACGCCACCCTGGCCGGCCTGGCCCGGGTGCTCCCGGTCGAGATGCCCGGGCTCACCGTCCGGCTGGTCGACGCCGACACCGCCGCGCGCGGGGTCGCCGCGCTCGCGGCCGAGCTGCGCGCCCCGGTCGACCCGGAGCACCCGGAGGTGGCGCTGCGCCGCGACCGGCGCTGGGTGGCCGGCTACGAGCAGGTCACCGTGGACGCCGAGGGCGAGCCGGGCGTGCTGCGCGAGGCGGGCCGCTACCTGATCACCGGCGGTCTCGGTGGCATCGGCGTCACCCTGGCCGAGGACTTCGCCCGCCGGGCCCGCGCCAAGCTGGTGCTGCTGGCCCGCTCCGGCCTGCCCGAGCGGGACGGCTGGGACGAGCACCTCGCGGTGCACGGTGGCGCCGACCGGGCCGGCCGGGCCATCGCGGCGATCCGCCGGATGGAGGCGGCCGGGGCCGAGGTGCTGGTGCTCGCCGCCGACGTCACCGACCCGGACGACCTGCGCCGGGTGCGGGAGGCGGCGATCTCCCGGTTCGGCGGGCTGGACGGCATCGTGCACGCCGCCGGCCTGCCCGGCGGCGGCATGGCCGAGATCAAGGAGCGGGCCGAGGCGGAGCGGGTGCTGGCACCGAAGCTCGCCGGCACCCTCGCCCTGGCCCAGGTCTTCGGCGACCTGCCGCTGGACTTCGTGGCGCTCTGCTCCTCGATCACCGCGGTGATCGGCGGCTTCGGTCAGGTCGACTACTGCGCGGCGAACAACTTCCTGGACGCGTGGGCGCGCTCCGGCGCCGGCTTCCGCGCCCCGGTGGTGTCGCAGAACTGGGGCGGCTGGGCCGAGGTCGGCATGGCCGTGGAGACGAACGCGCCGGCCGCCTTCCGGGCCGCCGGGCGGGACACCGTCACCAGCCCGGTGGACCACCCGGTGCTCACCACGAGGGTGGCCGGCCCGGACGGCACCGTCCTGCACGGTCTCGTCTCCGCCAGCACCCACTGGCTGCTCGACGAGCACCGGATCGGCGGGGTGCCGGTGGTGCCCGGCACCGCCCACCTGGAGTCGGTGCGGGCCGCGGTGACCGCCGCGCTGCCCGCGCCGGGGCCGGACGCCGCCGTGGAACTGCGTGACGTGGTCTTCCTGGAACCGTTCTCGGTCCCGGACGGCACGGTCGCCCAGTACCGGGTGGAGCTGACCCCGGCCGAGGACGGGGTGGACTTCACCGTGGCCAGCCTGGCCGCCGGCCAGCTCCGCACCCACGTGCGCGGCGCCGCCGGCTGGACCACCGAGCCCGCCCCGCCGGCCGGCACGCCCGCCGTCGCGGGCCGCCGGGTCGACGACGACGCCTCGTTCGGCCGGGGCCGCACCAGCATGCTCACCTTCGGGCCGCGCTGGGCCGCGCTGGCCGAGCACCACCTGGCCGAGGGCGAGGAACTGGCCCGGGTCGAGGCGCCCGCCGCCGCGCTGGGCGACCTGCCGTCGTGGGGGCTGCACCCGGCGCTGCTGGACGTGGCCACCGCGTTCGGCCGCGGCCAGGGCTCCGGCACCTACCTGCCGCTGTCGTACGGCCGGATCGTGGTGCGGGGGACGCTGCCGGCGACCTTCCACAGCCACCTGCGGCACCGGCCCAGCGCCACCGAGGAGGTCGTGGCGGCCGACCTGTCGCTGCGCGACACCGAGGGCCGGGAACTGGTCGCCATCAGCGACTTCGTGCTGCGCAAGGTGGACCAGGGTGCCGTCACCGGCGGCCTGGCCGACACCCCGGCCGCCGCCGAGGCCGCGCCGGCCCCGGTCACCGAGGACATCTGGCCGGTCGACGGGGCCGAGGCGTTCCGCCGCAGCCTCACCGCCGGCCTGGGCGCGCAGGTGGTCATCACCACCCGCACCGTCGCCGACATCCGGCGGCGCTCGGCCCGGGTGACCACGGACAGCCTGGAGGCGGAGACCGACGCCCCGGCCACCGCTGCCGCCGCCACGGGCGGCGGCTCGGCCGCGCCCTCCACCGAGCTGGAGAAGACCATCGCCCAGGTGTGGCGGGACGGCCTCGGCGTGACCGAGGTCGGCGTGGACGACGACTTCTTCGCCCTCGGCGGCAACTCGCTGGTCGCGGTGCAGCTGATCGCCGCGATGCGCAAGGCCACCGGGGTGCGGCTGCCCATGCGCAGCCTCTTCGAGACCCCCACGGTCGCCGGGCTGGCCGCCCGGATCGAGGAGCTGCGCGCCGACCAGCCCACCGACGAACCGGCCGCGCCGGCGGCGATCCCGGCCATCCCGCGGCTGCCCCGCGCCTGACCACGAGAACAGGAGACACCGCATCATGAGCGACACGATCGCCACACTTCCGGTGGTCGTCGAGAACGACGGCCGGGCGCTCACCGACCTCATCGGGGCCCGGCGCGCCGAGCTGCGCGCCACCCTCGTCGAGCACGGCGGGCTGCTGTTCCGCGGCTTCGACGTCGGCGGGGTGGACGGCTTCGACGGGGTGGTCCGCGCCCTGTCCGGCGAACCGTTGACCTACACGGAGCGTTCCTCGCCCCGGCACTCCATCAAGGGCCGGGTCTACACCTCGACCGACTACCCCCCGGACGAGGAGATCTTCCTGCACAACGAGAACTCGTACCAGGCGCGCTGGCCGCTGACCCTGTTCTTCTACTGCATCACCCCGCCGGAGACCCAGGGCGCCACCCCGCTCGCCGACGTCCGCCGGGTGTACGAGCTGATCGACCCCTCGGTGCGTGAGGAGTTCGTCCGGCGGCGCTGGATGCTGGTGCGCAACTTCCACGGTGACTTCGGCACCCGCTGGCAGGAGGTGTTCAACACCGAGAACCGGGCCGAGGTCGAGGCGTATGCGGCGGCCAACGGCATCACCGTGGAGTGGGTCGGCAAGGACGGCCTGCGCACCCGGGCGGTGCGGGACGTGGTGCACCACCGGCCGGGCTCGGACACCCCGCGCTGGTTCAACCACGCCACCTTCTTCCACGTGAGCACCCTGCCGGCGGACTACCAGGAAGGGCTGCTGGCCATGTTCGGCGCCGACGGGCTGCCGTCGAACACCTACTACGGCGACGGCGGCGAGATCCCCGCCGACGTCATGGACCACCTGCGCGCCGCCTACCGGGCGGCCACGGTCCGCTTCGACTACCAGCGCGACGACGTGCTGGTGGTGGACAACATGACCGCCGCGCACGGCCGGGAGCCGTTCACCGGCCCTCGGAAGATCGCCGTGGCGATGGCCGAGCCGCACACCCCCGACACCCCTGGAGCGAACTGAGATGGCCGAACCCCGATTCCTGGTCGTGCGCAACGACGAGGAGCAGTACTCGATCTGGTCGGCCGACCGGGACCTCCCCGCGGGCTGGCACGACACCGGCTTCGCCGGCACTCGCGAGGAATGCCTGGCCCACATCGACACGGTCTGGACCGACATGCGTCCCCGCTCGGTCCGCGAGGCCCACTCATGAGCCAGGAGTGGACCTTCCCGGCCTCCTTCGCCCAGGAGCGGGTGTGGATGGCCAACCAGCTCGACGCCGGCTCGCCCGTGTTCAACGTCTCCATCCCGTGGCGCTTCCCGGCCGGCGTCGACGCCGACATGGCGAGCGACGTGGTCAACCGGGTGGTCGCCCGGCACGAGGCGCTGCGCACCCACCTGCGGGTCGACGACGGCGCGCTGGTGCAGGTGGTCCGGGCGCACGAGCCGGTCCCGCTGCCCACCACCGACCTGCGCCACCTGCCGGAGTCCGAGCGGCTGGCCGCGTTCGAGGCGGTCCGGGCCGAGCTGGCCCGCACCCCGATCCCGCTGGACACCCCGCCGCTGTGGCGGGCCCGGCTGGTCCGCCTCGGCGACGCCTGGGCGCTGGTCTTCGTGGTGCACCACGCCGTCTTCGACAGCCACTCGGCGGTGCTGTTCCACGCCGAACTCGCCGCGTTCTCCGCGGCCGCGCGGACCGGCGCCGAGCCCGCCGTGCCCGAGCTGCCCATCCAGTACGCCGACTTCGCGGTCTGGCAGCGCGACCAGCTCGCCGGGGCGGAACTGGACCGGCAGCTCGCCTTCTGGACCGGTCACCTGGCCGGCGCGCCGCCGGTGACCAACCTGCCGCTGGACCGGCCCCGCCCCGCGCAGCTGGGCTTCGCCGGCGACGAGGTGCGCTTCGACCTGCCCGACGGGCTGCTGGACCGGGTCGGCCGGCTGGCCGCCGGGGCGGCGGCCACGCCGTACATGGTGCTGCTGGCCGGCTTCGCGGCGCTGCTGTCCCGGATCTCCGGCGACACCGACGTGGTGGTCGGCGTCTCCACCGCGGGCCGCGACACCCCCGAGCTGGCCCCGCTGATCGGGATGTTCGTCAACCCGGTGGCGCTGCGCTGCGACGTCTCCGGCGACCCGTCGTTCACCGCGCTGCTCGGCCGGGTCCGGGACGGCCTGGTCGACGCCATGGAACACGGGCAGACCCCGTTCCAGAAGATCGTCGAGGCGGTCGACCCGCAGCGCGACCCGTCGGTGCAGCCGATCTTCCAGACCGCGCTGAACTACATCCCGGACTCCGGCCTCGACCCGGTCGAGCTGGGCACCACCAAGGACGACCTGGCCTTCGACATCACGGCCGGGGAGTGCCGGCTGGTCTACCGGACCGAACTGTTCGACCGGTCCACCGCCGAGACGGTGGTGCAGCGCTACGTCGCGCTGCTCACCGCCGCCGTGGCCGACCCGGAGCGCACCGTCGCCGCGCTGCCGCTGCTCACCGACGCCGAACGCGACCTGGTGCTGGGCGCCTGGAACGACACGGCGCGCGAGGTGCCGCCGGCCACCGTGGTCGACGAGGTGCAGCGGCAGGCCGCGGCCACCCCGGACGCCACCGCGCTGGTCTGCGACGGCGTGCCGCTGACGTACGCCGAGCTGAACACCGCCGCGAACCGGCTGGCCCGGCTGCTGGTGTCCCGCGGCGCCGGCCCGGAGACCCGGGTCGCGCTCGCCCTGCCCCGCTCCTGCGAGCTGGTGGTGGCGATGGTCGCCGTGCTGAAGTCCGGCGCCGCGTACGTGCCGGTGGACACCGGCTACCCGGCCGGGCGGATCGCCTACCTGCTGGAGGACACCGCGCCGGCCCTGGTGGTGGCCACCCCGGACACCGCCGCCCTGGTGCCCGGCGGGGCGCTGGTGCTCGACGGCGAGATCGGCGCGGACCAGCCCGACGGCGACCTGACCGACGCCGACCGGCGGAGCCCGCTGCGCCCCGAGCACCCGGCGTACGTGCTCTACACCTCCGGCTCCACGGGCCGGCCCAAGGGCGTGGTGGTGGAGCACCGGGCGGTCACCGCCTACCTGGCCTGGGCCCGGCACACCTACCCGGGGCTGGCCGGCGCCGCGCTGCTGCACTCGCCGGTCTCCTTCGACCTCACCGTCACCGGCCTGCTCGGCACCCTCACCGCCGGCGGCACGGTCCGGCTCGCCGCGATCGACTCGCCCGCCGCCCGGGCCGGTGGCCGCCCGGCCTTCCTCAAGGTGACCCCGAGCCACCTGCCGCTGCTCGACGGCGAACTGTCGCCCACCGCCGACCTGGTGATCGGCGGCGAGGCGCTCACCGGCGAGCAGCTCGCCGGCTGGCGGGCCGCCCACCCCGACGTGGCGGTGGTCAACGAGTACGGCCCGACCGAGGCCACCGTGGGCTGCGTGGCGGCCCGGACCGCCCCGGGCGAGCCGGTCCCGCCGGGCCCGGTGCCGATCGGCACGCCCACCTGGAACACCCGGGCGCTGCTGCTCGACGCCGCCCTCCAGCCGGTGCCACCGGGCGTCGTCGGCGAGCTGTACGTCACCGGCGCGCAGCTCGCCCGCGGCTACCACCGCCGCCCCGGCCTCACCGCCGAGCGCTTCCTGCCCTGCCCGTACGGCCCGCCCGGCGCGCGGATGTACGCCACGGGCGACCTGGCCCGCTGGCGGCCCGACGGCACCCTGGACTACCTGGGCCGCCGGGACGACCAGGTCAAGGTGCGCGGCATGCGGATCGAGCTGGGCGAGGTCGAGGCCGCCCTGCTGGCCCACCCGGACGTCCGGGCGGCCGCCGCGGCGGTGCGCACCGACGGCGGCGAGCCGACCCTGGTCGGCTACCTGGTGGGCCCCGCCCACGAGGACTCGGTCCGCGCCGAACTGGCCCGGGAACTGCCCGCGCACCTGGCGCCGGCGGCCCTGGTCCGGCTCGACGCGCTGCCGCTGACGCCGAACGGCAAGCTGGACCGGGCCGCGCTGCCCGCCCCGGCCGCCGCCGCCCCGGCCGAGGACGCCTACGTCGCGCCGCGCACCGAGGCCGAGGCCCTGGTCGCCGAGGTGTACGCCGAGATCCTCCAGGTGGAGAAGGTCGGCGCCCTGGACGACTTCTTCACCCTCGGCGGCAACTCGCTGCGCGGCATGCGGGCGATGGCCCGGATCCGCGCCGAGGTGGACGTCGACCTGCCCATGCGGGCGCTGTTCAGCAGCCCCGTGGTGGCGGACCTGGCCGCCCAGATCGAGCAGCGGATTGCCGCGGAACTCGACGGGCTCTCCGACAGCGAGGTCGCCGCGCTGCTCGCGGCGGAAGAGGAAAGCAGCTGATGACCGACCTGAAGGATCCGGCCCGCGAGGCGGCCCGGCAGGCGCTGATCGCCAAGCGGCTGCGCGCCCGCCAGGCCGCCCCCGCGGCCCGGATCACCCCCCGGCCCGCCGGCGCCGAGGTGCCGCTGTCGTACGCCCAGGAGCGGGTCTGGTTCATGGACCAGCTCGCCCCGGGCGAGGCGGCGTACCACATCGCGGTGCCGCTGCGGGTGCGCGGCCCGCTCGACGTCGAGGCGCTGCGCGCGGCCCTGGCCGCGCTCGCCGCCCGGCACGAGTCGCAGCGCACCCGCTTCCCGGCCGACGCCGACGGCCGCCCCACCGTGGTGGTGGAGGAGTCGGTCGAGGTGCCGCTGACCATCGTGGACGCCCCGGACGAGGCGAGCGCGCAGGCGCTCGTGGACGCGGCCGCCGCCGAGCCGTTCGACCTGGCCGACGGGCCGCTGCTGCGGGCCCTGCTGATCCGGCTGGCTAACGACGATAATCCGGCCTCCGCGCCGCAAGACGGCACTCCGGACCGGATGAGCGTCGTTGACGACCACGTGCTCTTCCTCGGCCAGCACCACATCGTCGGCGACGGCTGGTCGGTGGACGTGCTGCTGCGCGACCTGATCACCCTCTACCGGGGCGGCGAGCCGCCCGCCCTGCCGATCCAGTACGGCGACTTCGCCGTCTGGGAGGCCAAGGAGCTGGACGGCCCGCAGGCCCGGGCGCACGTGGACTACTGGAAGCAGCGGCTCGCCGGGATCACCCCGCTGGAGCTGCCGCTGGACCGGCCCCGCCCGGCCACCCAGACCTACCGGGGTGACTTCGTCGAGTTCCAGCTCGACCCGGCGGAGACCGAGGCGCTCAACGCGCTCACCCGGGCCACCGGCGGCACGCTGTTCATGACCCTGCTCGCCGCGTACCAGGTGCTCCTGGCCCGGCACGCCGGCCAGGACGACTTCGCCGTCGGCGCCTCGGTGGCCGGTCGGTCCGCGCCGGAGCTGGAGAACGTCGTCGGCATGTTCATCAACATGCTGCCGCTGCGCGCCGAGCTGGCCGGCGACCCCACCTTCACGGAGCTGCTGGAGCGCACCCGGCGCAGCGTGCTGGACGGTTTCGAGCACGCCGAGGTGCCGTTCGCCAAGGTGGTGCACGAGCTGGGCCTGCCCCGCGACGTCAGCCGGTCCCCGGTGTTCCAGACCATGTTCGTGTTGCAGAACTACGAGATGGGCCGGTTCAGCGGGGTCTCCCGCAGCGACGAGGTCACCTTCGAGTGGACCCCCATGGAGCTGCGGGCCACCCGGTTCGACTTCGAGCTGCACGCGGTGGAGACCGTCGACGGGCTCTGGGGCAAGCTGGTCTTCAACACCGACCTGTTCAGCCGGGACACCGTCGAGCGGATGGCCGAGCGGTGGACCACCCTGCTGGCCGCGGTCGTCGCCGCGCCGGACACCCCGGTGTCCCGGCTGGAGCTGCTCCCCGCCGACGAGCGGGCGCTGCTGGCCGGGTGGAACGACACGGCCGCGGACTTCCCGCGCGACGAGACCCTGCACGGCCCCGTCGAGGAGCGCGCCGCCGCCACCCCGGACGCGGTCGCCGTCACCATCGAGGGACGCAGCCTCACCTACGCCGAGCTGAACGTCGCGGCCAACCGGATCGCGCACCGGCTCCGCGCCGCAGGCGTCGGCCCCGAGACCCTGGTCGGTGTCTGCGCGGAACGCTCCGTCGAGCTGGTCGCCGGCCTGCTCGGCGTGCTCAAGGCCGGCGGCGCCTACCTGCCGCTGGACCCGGAGTACCCGGCCGACCGGCTCGCCTTCATGGTCACCGACGCGGACGCGCCGGTGGTGCTGGTCCAGGAGCACCTGCGCGACGTGCTGCCGGCCACCGGCGCCACCGTGCTCGCCCTCGACGACACCACGGTCTGGGCCGACCAGCCGGCCACCGACCCGGCGCCCACCGCCGGCCCCGACCACCTGGCGTACGTCATCTACACCTCCGGCTCGACGGGCCGGCCCAAGGGCGTGCCGAACACCCACCGGGGCATCGTCAACCGGCTCGACTGGATGCAGAAGACGTACGGCCTCGGCGCCGACGACGCGGTGCTCCAGAAGACCCCGGCCAGCTTCGACGTGTCGGTCTGGGAGTTCTTCTGGCCGCTGCGCACCGGCGCCCGGCTGGTGCTCGCGAAGCCCGGTGGCCACAAGGACGCCGGCTACCTGCGCGACCTGCTGGTCGCCGAGCGGATCACCACGGCCCACTTCGTGCCGTCCATGCTGACGGTCTTCCTCGCCGAGGAGGGCATCGAGGCGGCCACCGCGCTGCGCCGGGTGATCTGCTCCGGCGAGGAGCTGCCGCTGGCCTCCGCGCTCGACTTCACGGCCCGGCTGCCCTGGTGCGGTCTGCACAACCTGTACGGCCCGACCGAGGCGGCCATCGACGTCACGGCCTGGCACTGCGACCCGGCCCGCCTCGCGGAGGTGACCGGCGTGCCGATCGGCGCGCCGATCGCCAACCTGCGGCTGCACGTGCTCGACCCGGCCGGCGCGCAGTGCCCCGTCGGGGTGGCGGGGGAGCTGCACATCGGCGGCGTCGGGCTGGCCCGCGGCTACCACCGCCGGCCCGCGCTGACCGCCGAGAAGTTCGTGCCCGACCCCTTCTCGGGCGAGCCGGGCGCCCGGCTCTACCGCACCGGCGACCTGGCCCGCTGGGTCGTCACGCCGGACGGGACCGGGGTCATCGAGTTCCTCGGCCGGATCGACCACCAGGTCAAGCTGCGCGGCCTGCGCATCGAGCTGGGCGAGATCGAGAGCGCGCTGCGCGAGCAGCCCGGGGTCACCGAGGCGGCGGTGATCGTCCGCGAGGACAGCCCCGGCGACAAGCGGCTGACCGCGTACCTCGTCGGGCCGGCCGAGCACGCGGCGCTGAAGGCGGCGCTCAAGGAGACCCTGCCGGAGTACATGGTGCCGGCCGCGTTCGTCACCGTCGACGCGCTGCCGCTGACCCCGAACGGCAAGCTCGACCGGAAGGCGCTGCCCGCGCCGGTGGTCACCCGCGAGGCGTCGGTGGCGCTGGTCGAGCCGCGCGACGACACCGAGCGGGCGCTCGCCGCCATCTGGTCGGAGGTGCTCGGCGTCGACACGCTCGGCATCGACGACGACTTCTTCGACCTCGGCGGGCACTCCATGCTCGCCACCCAGGTCGTCGCGAAGATCCGCAAGGCGGAGCTGGGCGGCCGGGCGGTCGGCGTCATGGACCTGTTCCAGCAGCGGACCATCCGCGAGCTGGCCGCGTTCATCTCCGGCGACGCCGCCGAGGCCGGCCCGCGCCGGCTGCTCTACGAGCTGACCAAGCCGATCCCCGCCGCCCAGCGGGTGCTCAGCTACGTCTGCGTCCCGTACGGCGGCGGCAGCGCCATCGTCTACCAGCCCCTCGCCGACGCGCTGCCGGCCGGGCACGCGCTGTGGTCCCTCGCCATCCCCGGCCACGACGTCGGCCTCAGCGAGGACGCGCTGCCCTTCGACGAGCTGACCACCCGGGTGGCCGACGAGATCCTGGAACGGGTCGAGGGCCCGCTGGCCCTCTACGGCCACTGCGGCGTGGGCAGCGCCATCGTCGCCGAGGTGGCCCGCAAGGTCGAGGCGGCCGGGCGGGACCTCGACGCGGTCTACATCGGCGCGATGTTCCCGTTCGCCCGCCCCAAGGGCTTCTTCGCGGCCGCCCGCAACCGCCTCGAACAGCTGCGCAGCAACAAGCACTACGCCAGCTGGCTCAAGTCGATGGGCGTGGACACCGACGAGCTGGACCCGGAGCAGGCCGACCGGATCATCAGCAACATGCGGGCCGACTCCCGCGCCTCGGAGGAGTACTTCACCCGGCTGCTCGACCGGCAGGCCACGAAGCTGCGCGCCCCGATCATCTCGGTGGTCGGCTCCGAGGACCCGGTCACCGACTACTACCGCGAGCGGTACGCCGAGTGGCAGTTCCTCAGTGACACCCTCGGGCTGGTCGTCCTCGACCAGGCCGGGCACTTCTTCCTCAAGTACCGCGCCGAGGAACTGGCCGAGATCGTCACCCGGGTGCACCCGGCGGTGGTCGCCGGGGACGTCGCGGACCTCGGCCCGCAGGCCCGGGGTGAGGACGCCGGCTGGGCGGTGCTCGACCGGTTCCGGGTCGGCGCCGAGGAGCGGCCGGCCGCCGCGACGGTCAAGCCGAGCATGGCCCGCTTCCTGGCGATCACCGTGGGCCAGCTCGTCTCCAGCACCGGGTCGGCGCTGACCGCGTTCGCCCTGCCGATCTGGCTGTTCAACCGGACCGGGTCGGTGGCCGACCTGGGCCTGCTCTGGGCGCTCGCGCTGATCTGCGGCGTGCTGATGCTCCCGGTGGCCGGCGCCATCGTGGACCGGGTCAGCCGGCGCCGGATCATGATGCTGGCCAGCTCCGTGGCCGGCTCCATCCAGCTGGTCCTGGCCACCCTGCTGTGGACCGACAACCTGGTGCTCTGGCACATCTACCTGCTGGTCGCGCTCAGCTCGGTCGCCGGGTCGTTCCAGCGGATCGCGTTCCAGTCGGCGGTGCCGCAGCTGGTGCCGAAGCGCTACCTCGGCCACGCCATGGGCATCACCCAGCTCTCCACCGGCGTGGCCACCCTGCTCATGCCGGTCTTCGCGGCCGGCCTGCTCGCCGCCATCGAGCTGAAGGGCATCCTGCTCATCGACGTGGCCAGCTACGTCGTGGCGGTGCTCACCCTGGCCGTGGTCCGCTTCCCCGACCTGCTCGGCTGGCGGCCCCGGGAACGGCTGCTGGTGGCCATCGCCAACGGCCTGCGCTACTCCTGGCAGCACCGCGGCTTCCGGCTGATGCTCGGCTACTTCGCGCTGGGCAACATCTTCCTCGCCCCCGCGCTGGTGCTCGCCACCCCGCTGGTGCTGTCCTTCGGCAGCCCGACCCAGGTGGCCCAGGTGGCCCTCGCCGAGGCGGTCGGCGCGGTGGCCGGCGGTGTGCTCATGTCGCTCTGGGGCGGCCCGCGCAAGCGGCGGATGATCGGCGTGCTGATCGGCAACCTGGGCACCGCGATCGGCTGCGTGCTGATCGGCCTGGACGCCTCGCTGGCGATGATCTGCGTCGGCTTCTGCTGGCTGGCCATGGCGATGACCACCGCGCAGTCGATCTACGCGACCATCGTCCAGGTCAAGGTGCCGCAGCGCTTCCACGGCCGGGTGTTCAGCCTCAACCAGACCATCGCCTGGTCCACCCTGCCCATCGGGTTCGCGCTGCTCGCGCCGGGCGCCACCGCCCTGTTCGAGCCGATGCTCGCCCCGGGCGGGGCGCTGGCCGGGTCGGTGGGCGCGGTGATCGGCACCGGACCGGGCCGCGGCATCGGTTTCGCGTACGTCTGCTTCGGGGTGGTCCTGATCCTGATCACCGTGGGCGGATTCGCGATCCGCCTGCTGCGCCGCTTCGACCTGGAGGTCGAGGACTCCCTGCCCGACGACCTGATCGGCGCGCAGGAGCGGGAACGGCGGCTCGCCGCCCGGGCCGCCGAGCGGGAGAAGGTCGCCGCCTAGGCGGGTGGGGGCCTCCGGCCGCGACCGGAGGCCCCCACGCTCACCACTGCTCCGGCGGGTCCGCCACCTCGTCCTCGGGCAGCTCCGCCGGCTCGGCCACCCACCCCGAGTAGACCGGCAGCCCGTGCCACGGCCCGCCCGCCTCGTCGGTGGCCACCGCCACCACCGCGTACGGGTGCCCGAACCGCAGCTCCGCGAGCCGGGCGATCCCCTCCGGCGGCAGCCCGGCCGCCACGCCGAACGCCGTCACCGCGGCGGCCTCGAAGCCGTAGCGCCCGAACCGGGCCACCGCCGACTGCACCGCCTCGAACGGCGGCTCCGCCAGCCCGAGCAGCGCGCCCAACGCCCGGGCGGCCCCGTCGAAGCCGAACCCGGCCGGCGTCAGGTCGTGCCGGCTCTCCGCCGACCAGCAGGGCAGGACGGCCGAGGCGTGCTCCAACCGCCCGTCGGCGGCGAACGTCCGGGTCGGCTCCTCCCGCAGCGTCCACAGCGGCGTCTCGCCCAGCGGCAGGTCGAACAGCGACCGCCGGCCCGGCTCGACCCCGTCGGGAGCGGTGGCGGCCGTCGCGGCCACCTCCCCGGCGGCGGCCAGCACGAACGCCGCCGGCACGTCCGGCGCGGCGGCCACCGACACCACCAGCAGGCCGGCCCCGCCGTCCGCCGGCCGGGCGGGCGCGGCGTGCACCGCCACGTCGCCGGCCCGCTCGGTGGCCGCCACCCAGCAACGGTGTCCCCACGGCGGCGTCCGCAGCACCCGCCGCAGCCGGCCCGCCCACACGCTGCCCGCCCCCAGATCGGCGGCCGGTGCCACCTCGAACGGGTCCGCCCACGACACCCGGGTGGCCAGGGCGCTGGCCAGGATCAGGAGGGTGTCCGGGGCGACGGTGACCGGGAACCGCTCGATCAGGCCGCCGGTGCGCTCCCGGGCCCAGGCGTCCAACGTCGCCTGGTCGGGCAGCGGGCCGCGTTCGGTGCGCTCCGGCAGGCCGGCCCGCCAGGCGGCCAGCTCCTCGAAGGGGGTCCGCTCCCACAGCGCGGTGGCCGCGGCGACCAGCGGGTGCGGCTCGGCGAGCAACGCGCGGGCCGCCGCGGCGGCGTCGTCCGCGTCGGTGCCGAGCGCCTCGGTGAGGGTTGCCCGGGCCTCGCCGGTGGCCGCCGGACCGGTCAACGCCAGCAGCAGCCAGGCGCCCAGCGGCGAAGCGACGTGGTGGGCGTCGCCGGCGGCGCGGTGCAGCCGCTCGGCGTAGTGGGCCAGGGGTGCGTGGAGAGGATTCACCGCTCCACTGTGCCGGTCGGCGTCGCGTACGGCACGCCGGTCACGACCACAACTCGAACGGCTCGTCGATCTCCTCGCCGGCCAGGAACGCCGGCAGCAGCTCCGGCAGCCGCCCCGGATAGCAGCGTGGTCGGTCGGCGACCACCTCGGCCACCGGCCACCAGCGGAACCCGAAGTAGTCCTCGACCTCGTAGTCCAGCCGGTGCGCCTCGTCCACGTCCGGCCCCGGCCCGGCCAGCCGCACCGGCACCACCACCTCGTCCTGGAGGTGCCGCCGCTGCCGGTGCCGGAAACTGGCCCGCCGCCGCCAGCTCGGCGCGCCCACCTGGGCCGGTGTGACCACGATGCCGGTCTCCTCGCGCAGCTCCCGCACCGCCGCCTCCAGGTAGGTCTCCCCGGGGTCGAGCCCGCCGCCGGGCAGCTCCCACCAGGTGCCCAGCACGGGATGGTCCGGGTCGCGGGTGTGGAACAGCAGTACCCGGTCGGTGGCGTCCAGCACCACCACCCGGACCGCCCGGCGCTCGAACAACGGCAGGTCACGGGGCAGCTCCGGGTCCACGGCATTCCCTCCGTCTGGGGCGGCGGCGACCGGCCGGCCCTGCGATGATGACGATCATGTCGCAGCTCTTCGGCGAGGTGGCCGGCGCCTACCACGAGGCCCGCCCAGGCTATCCGGCGGAGATCGTCGCGGCGATCCGCGCCTACCACGGCGGAACGCCCGACCACCTGGTCGAGGTGGGCGCCGGCACGGGCCTGGCCACCGCCACCCTGCTCGGCCTCGGCGCGCCGACGACCTGCGTCGAGCCCGACCACCGGATGGCCCGGGCACTGGCCGCACGCTTCCCCCAGGTCGAGGTGGTGACGGCGGCGTTCGAGGAGTGGACCCAGCCGGCCGGCGGCGTGCCGGCGCTGGCCTGCGCCATGGCCTGGCACTGGCTCGACCCGGCCACCCGCAACCGCCGGGCGCACGACGTGCTCCGCCCCGGCGGCACCCTCGCCGTCTTCGGCCACCGCTACGACTACGTCGACCCGGCCCAGCGGGCGGCCATCGGGGCGGCGTTCGAGTCGGCCGACCCGCAACGGCAGGGCGACCGCCCCGACGCCTGGTTCCACGACGACATCGCCGGCAGCGGCCTGTTCACCGACGTCCGTGCGCCGCTCTTCCGCCGCGATCTGCCGCTGGACACGGCGGCCTACCTGCGGCTGGTCAGCACCTTCTCGCCGCAGCTGCGCCGCCCGCCCGCGCTGCGCGAGCGGGTGCTCACCGCGGTCGGCGCGGCGATCGACGGGTTCGGCGGCACCGTCGTCCTCGACCTGCGCACCACGCTCGTCCTGGCGCGCCGTCCCGCCTGAGGCCGGCCGGTCAGCCGGCGGTCCCCGCCACCTCGGCGTGCCGCAGCCGGACCGGGGTGCCCCGGCGCAGCGAGTTGGGGATCTCCGCGATGGCGTCCACCCGGGCGACGAGGTCCCGCAGCCGGTCGTCGGTCGCGTCGCCCTCGACCCGGACGTCGTAGCCGACCTCCGTGGACACCGCCGGGTCGCCGGTGAAGTCGCCGTGCACGGTCACCTCGACCCGGTGCAGGGTGATCCCGGCCGCCCGGGCCTCGCGGAACAGGTCGTTGGAGACGCAGCCGGCCACCGCCAGGTAGAGCAGCTGCCCGCCGTTGAAGCCGAGCCCGTCCCCGCCGCCGTCGGCCGGGCGGTCCACCACCAGCGTGAACGGGCCCGCCGCGCCGATCGCCGCGGGCCGGCCCGGCAGGCTGCGCGTGCGTACCTCGAAGGTCATGCCGACCACCTCCGCTTCCGACCAGGCCGAGTCAACCATCCCCGGCCGGCCGGCAGCCTCGGCGCTTCAGTCCGAATCGGCGTCGGCCACCCGGGCCACCTCGGCCGGCAGCGGGTACGGCCGCTCGGCCGGCAGCAGCGCGGTCGCGCCGGGCTCGTCGCCGGCGGTGAGACGGGCGTGCACCGCCCGGGCCAGCGGCGTGACGTCGGTGAGGCCGACCAGCCACTCGTCGACGTAGCGGCGTACCGCCTCGCCGGCCAGTCCCACCTGCACCGACCGGTACGCCAGCGGTGCCAGCCGCAGCGAGCGTTCCGGGTCCCACTGCACCCGCACCGGGCTGGTCCGCAGCTGCTGCCGCCAGCTCTCCCGGTCCGGGTGCCGTCGCGGGTCGTAGCTGCTCAGGCAGGCGTGCCCGAGCGCCCACTCGAAGCCGGCCCGGCTGATCTCCACGGCGAGCACCCGCTCCTGGCCGGGCTTGAGCGCCCAGCCGCAGCGGTACATCATCCACCGGAACGAGGGCTTGATCCACGTCATCCGCTCCCGCTTGAACGGCGGCACGAACCGGCCGGCGGCCAGCGCGGCGTCGGCGATCTCCGCCGGGTATGCCTGGTAGACGGTGATGGTGTCGGCGGTGAAGGCCGCCCGGACCTGGTGGTGGGGAACGGTCACCGGGGCATCGTGGCGGAGCACCGGCCGGCGCGGCCACCGCTTTCCCCGGCTCCGCCGCCGCGCGCCCGTCCCGTGGCGGGGGATAGGCTGCCCGCCGTGGCAGGTCTGTTGAGGAACGTGGCGTCCCGGCTCGGCCGGATCGCCGGGGGCGCGGCCGCGCCCGCCCGTACCGCCCGGCCGATCCCGGCCCAGGTGGCCCGGCGCCGCCAGGTCACCGCGTTGCAACGGCGCGAGCTGGCGTACGCGCCGGAGCTGGACGGGCAGGCCGACCCGGGGGAGATCGTCTGGACCTGGGTGCCGTACGAGGACGACCCCCGCCAGGGCAAGGACCGCCCCGTGCTGGTGGTCGGCCGGCAGAGCCGCACGCTGTTCGGGCTGATGCTGTCGAGCCAGAGCGACCGCGACGGCCAGCGGCACTGGCTGGCGCTGGGCCCGGGGGAGTGGGATCGGGACCAGCGGCCGAGCTGGGTCCGCCTGGACCGGGTGCTCACCATGCGCGAGGACAGCATCCGCCGCGAGGGCGCGGTGCTGGACCGGCGCCGGTTCGACCGGGTGGGCCAGGCGCTGCGTACGGGCTACGGCTGGCGCTGATCGGCGCCGGGTGGACCACCCGCTCGCGGCTCGGGGCGCGTTGCGCGACCTCGGTCGCCGGGCTGACCGGCGGCCGGCTCAGCACTCGGCGACGAGTTGGCGGGCCGCGCGGGCCGCGCCGACCGTCTTCGCCTGGTACATCGCCGCGTCGGCCCGGCACAGCGCGTCGGTGAGCTGGGTGGGGCCGTGCACCGGGGCGAGCCCGACCGAGGCGGTCACCCGGATGGTGCGGGCGCCCAGCGGGATCGGCGCGGCGAGTGCCTCGCAGAGCCGGCGGGTGGCGTGCTCGATCCAGCGCCGGTCCACCGTCGGGCTGACCAGCAGGCCGGCGAACTCGTCGCCGCCGAGCCGGGCGACGAGGTTGTCCCCGGCGAACGCGGCCAGCCGCTGCGCCACGCTGACCAGCACCTGGTCGCCCGCGGCGTGCCCGTAGCGGTCGTTGACCTGCTTGAAGTCGTCGAGGTCCAGCACGATCGCCACCAGCGGCTTGCCGGCGGCGTCGGTGAGCAGGGTGGCGGCCAGCCGGAAGAAGGCCCGCCGGTTGGGCAGCCCGGTGAGCGGGTCGTGACTGGCCGCGTGCCGCTCGGCCGCCAGCTCGGCTTGGAGCAGCTCGATCTCGGCCTCGGCGCGGACGGCCCGGCGGCGCAGTTGCCAGGCGGAGACCAGGGCGCCGACCGCGGAGATGCCGGAGGCGACGGTCATCGGATCCGGCACGAGCCCTCCCTCACCGCAGTCCACAGCCGCGCCGGAGGGCGCTGGGCCGGGGATGTTCTCCCTGCTCGCAACCGGGATCCGGGTAACCGAGCGTGAACGTCCGGGTACACCGCACGTGCGTTATCATGCTCGCTGTCCATTGCAGATGCAATAGCAGATGCACGTGCATCTCCGTCTACAGTCGACAGCACCCCGTCGCCACCCACCGCCCCTCTCCGCGGCATCGGCTGGCTCTTCCCGTGAAGGACGCCCCCATGCAGCAGCCCTCGAATGGCGTACCCACCACCGAGCTGCCGCCGGTGCGATGGCTCAAGAGCCGGCGCAGCAACCCGAGCGGCAACTGCGTCGAACTGGCCGAGCTGCCCGACGGCGGTGGCATCGCGGTACGCAACTCCCGGCACCCGGAGGGGCCGGCGCTCATCTACACGGTCGACGAGATCGCCGCGTTCGTGCTCGGTGCCCGGGACGGCGACTTCGACCACCTGATCGCCCGGCCGCCGTCCCGCTGACGGGACCACATCCACCGTCCGGGGGAGTTCACCTCACTGTCGGTCCATGACATGCTTACTCCTCGGCCGGGCTGGGGCGTCCGGTCAGGACAGTCGGCATGCGAAGGACGGCCAGGTGACGACGGTGCCCGTCGAGGGAGGCCCGACCAGCGGCCCGACCGTGCTGCGCATGCTGCTCGGGGCGCAGCTGCGCCGGCTCCGGGAGAGCGCCGGGGTGAGCCGGGAGAGCGCCGGCTGGGAGATCCGCTCCTCCGAATCCAAGATCAGCCGGATGGAGCTGGGTCGGGTCGGTTTCAAGGAACGCGACGTCGCCGACCTGCTCACCCTCTACGGCGTCACCGCGCCCGACGAGCGGGCGGCGCTCCTCAAGCTCGCCCGGGACGCGAACAGCCCCGGCTGGTGGCACCGCTACGGTGACGTGCTGCCCGGCTGGTTCCAGTCCTACCTGGGGCTCGAGGCCGCCGCCGCGCTGATCCGCACGTACGAGGTGCAGTTCGTCCCGGGCCTGCTCCAGACCCCCGCGTACGCCCGGGCGGTGATCCTGCTCGGCCACCGCGGCGCCCCGCCGGCGGAGGTCGAGCGGCGGGTGAACCTGCGGATGGAACGCCAGGAGCTGCTGCGCCGCAGCGACCCGCCGCAGCTCTGGGCGGTGCTCGACGAGGCCGCCCTGCGCCGGCCCGTCGGGGGCCCCGAGGTGATGTGCGGGCAGCTGGACGCGCTGATCGAGGCGACCGCCGCGCCGCACGTCCGGCTCCAGATCGTCCCGTTCGACGCCGGTGGGCACGCCGCCGCCGGTGGCGCCTTCAGCATCCTGCGCTTCGGCGACCAGGACCTGCCGGACATCGTCTACATCGAACAGTTGACCAGCGCCGTCTACCTCGACAGGCGCGACGACCTCGACCACTACGCGGGGGCCATGGACCGGCTCTGCGGTGAGGCCGCGCCGCCGGAACGCACCCCCGAGCTGCTGATCCGGATCCGGGACGAGCTCTACCCGGCCTGACCGCGCCGGTTCTCCGTTGACGCCCGTCGCTTGGTGGGGTAGCTTCTGAATCGATACAGCACTGAATCGATCCAGAAGGGCAGACCCGGTGGTGAAGCCGACCCTGCAGGACGTCGCGAACGCGGTGGGCGTGTCCCGCAGCACCGTCTCCAACGCCTACAGCCGGCCGGACCAGCTCTCCGCGGCGCTGCGGGCGAAGATCCTCGATGCCGCACGCCGCCTCGGCTACCCCGGCCCCGACCCGACCGCCCGCTCGCTGCGCCGCGGCTACGTCGGCGCGATCGGCGTCCTGTTCACCTCCGAGCTCTCCTACGCCTTCACCGACCCGTTCGCGGTGCGCTTCCTGGCCGGCGTCGGCCAGGTCGCCGAGCGGCACTCCACCAGCCTCCTGCTGGTGCCGCTGCCCGGCGACCGCGACCGGGCCCGCGCCGCCGTCGACAACGCCGCGGTCGACGGCTTCTGCGTCTACTGCGTCGGCGACGAGGAGCACGTGCTCGACGCGATCCGCGGCCGCGGGCTGCCCCTCGTCACCACCGCCCCCGACGCCGCCGGGCCCGCCGACAGCTTCGTCGGCATCGACGAGCGGGCCGCTGCCCGGTCCGTGGCCGCCCACGTCGCCGGCCTCGGGCACCGGCGGGTGGCCCTGCTCGGCGACACCGTGCTGCCCGACGCGCCGCCCGGGCCGCTGCGGCTGGCCGATCCGCGCGACGCTCCCCACCCCACGACCCGCGGCCGGCTCACCGGCTTCGCCGACGCGTTCGCCGCCGTCGGCGTCCCGTGGTCGGCCATCACCGTGGTCAACACCGCCGGCAACAGCCGGGCGGCCGCCGCCGCGGCCGTCGCACCGGTGCTGGCCGGGGACGACCCACCCACGGCCGTACTGGCCTGCTCCGACGTGCTGGCGCTCGGAGTGCTCGACGCGGCCGGCCCGGATTCCGGCCTCTCGGTCACCGGCTTCGACGACGTCGCCGAGGCCGCCGCCGCGGGGCTGACCACCGTTCGGCAGCCGGCCGAGGAGAAGGGCCGGCTCGCCGCCGCACTGCTGCTGGAGCCGCCGGCCGACCCGGCCGACGGCCACCTCCTGCTCCCCACCGATCTCGTCGTCCGGACCTCCACCGGTCCCGTCCCCAGGAGCTGACCATGGAACACTCCACCGGTTTCGTCCTCGCCGTCGACGCCGTGACCCGGCACGTGAACTCCGCCCGCCCCGACGCCCCGGTCCGCCCCGACCGGCCCCGGCAGCCCCGGCAGCCCCGGCAGCCCCGGCTGGCGCCCACCCGGCTGGCCACCGCGGCGGCGCTGCGCCGCCTCGCCGACCGGATGGAGCCCCGCCCCGCGCGGGTCCCCACCTGCCAGTCCTGACCGCGGCCGACGGCCCGTCCGGGTGGCCGGCGCCCGGACGGCATCCCGTTCGACCCGGAACCGCCCGATCGGCGCGGAACCTGGCACCGGGTTGGTGGGGCACCCCACCGGCCAGGCACACTGGACCACCATGTCGCCGTTCACGCCCTCGCTCCGGCTGCACGATCGGTACGTCCTGCGCGAGCGCATCGGGCTCGGAGGGATGTCCGAGGTGTGGCGCGCCGACGACGAGGTCCTGCACCGCCCCGTCGCGGTCAAGGCCCTCGCCACGCAGCTCGCCGCCGACCCGCAGCTGCGCGCCACCATCCAGCGCGAGGCCCGCGCGGCGGCGCGGCTCACCCACCCGCACGTGACCCAGGTGTACGACTACGGCGAGGCCACCCTGCCCGACGGCTCGGTGGTGCCCTACCTCGTGATGGAGTTGGTCGAGGGGCGCACCCTCGCCGACCGGCTGACCGGCGGGCCACTCGCCTGGCCGGAGGCCGTCCGGCTGGCCGGGCAGATCGCCGCCGCCCTCGCCGCCGCGCACCGGATCGGCGTGGTGCACCGCGACATCAAGCCCGGCAACGTGATGCTCACCGAGACCGGGGCGAAGGTGCTCGACTTCGGCATCGCCACCCTGGCCGGGCCGCGCCACCCCCTCGCGGGCCAGACCGGCGAGCTGCTCATGGGCACCCCGGCGTACTTCGCGCCGGAGCGGATGACCCCCGGCCCGGCGAACCCGGCCAGCGACGTGTACGCCCTCGGCGCCCTGCTCTACCGCACCCTCACCGGGCACGCCCCGCTGCCCGTGCAGACCTGGGACGACGTGCTCGACGTCCAGGCCCACCGCCCCCCGGTGCCGCCGCTGCGCATCCCCGGGCTGCCCGCCGACGTCGCCGAACTCACCCTGGCCTGCCTGGCCGTGGACCCCGCGCGGCGGCCCACCGCCGCCCAGCTCGCCACCCGGCTCGGCGCCGGTCAACCGGCCGACCCGCCGACCGCGATCCTGCCCACGGTGGCCCGCCCGGAGCACCCGCCGACGCTGATCGAGCGGGCCCCCCGCCCCGTCCCGCTGCCGCCCGCGCGGCCGGCCACCCGGTCGAACCGGCTCATCGGGGCGCTGGTGGCCGCCGGGGTGGTGCTGCTGCTCGCCCTGGTCGGCACGCTGCTGCTCGGCGACAACCCCGACAACCCGACGGGCACCGGGCCGGTCGCCGGCCCGTCGACCGGCACGACGCCGGCCGAGGAACCGACCCCGTCCGAGCCGGCCACCTCCGGCCCGGCCAGCACCCCGCCGGCTCCGGTCACCCTGCGCCAGCTCGCCGCGCAGTTCGGGGAGGTGGTCGACCAGGCCGTGGCCGACGGCCGGATCGACCGGAAGACCGCGAACGACCTGCGCGAGAAGGCCGCCGAGCTGGACCGGGGCAAGCCCAGGGACCGCGCCAAGCGGGTCGAGGACCTGCGCGAGCGGATCGGCGACCTGGCCGACGACGGCAAGCTCGACGAGGCCACGGCCGGCGCCCTCCAGGACCTGCTCGACGCGTACGCGGGGCTGCGCGGGGGCGGCCGCGACGAGGGCTGAGCCCGGCTCAGTCCAGCCGCACCGGGTCGCCCGCCCGCACCCGGCCCGCCCGGACCACCTGCGCGTACGCGCCGACACAGGGCTGCGGGGCCAGGCCGTCCAGCGGCACCACCCGGTTCAGCCGGGCCGGCACCCGCAGCGCCTCCGGGTCGCGGGGGAGCTCGCCGTGCGCCAGGGTCGGCACCGCGCAGCGGGGCGTGCGGGCCACCACCCGCAGCACCAGCTCGGCGCCGATCCGCAGCTCGCGGCCCGGCCAGTCGTTCTCCTCGAACCCCGCGCCGCCGGTGTCCAGCACCAGGTTCGGCCGGTACCGCGCCGGGTCCACCACGCCCGACGGCAGCTCCGCGCCGATCCGGCGCAGCGTGGCGGTGGTCAGCAGGTGCACCGGGGCGAAGTCGACGAAGCCGCCGGGCGGCGCGGCCGCCCCGAGCCGCCCCTCGTCGACCGGCACCGGCACCGCCACCCCGGCGGCGAGCACCTCCTCCGGGCGGGACCGCTCGAGCACCGCGTCCGGCGGCGGGGTGTCGACCAGCGTCACCGGCGCGCCGAGCACCTCGGAGAGCACGTCGTCCACCCCCTCGTCGCCAGCGGCCACGCCGCGGCCGTCGGGCAGCGCGATCCGCACCACGCCGTCGCCGCCGGTGGCCCGCAGCGTGGTCAGCGCCCGCCACCGGTACGGGTTCTTCGCGCTCGCCACCCGCCCGGTCTCCCGGTGCAGCAGGGCCAGCCGCCGGTCCCCGGCCAGCCCGGCCGCGTCCACCCCCACCGCGTCCAGCTCCTCGCCCAGCAACGACTTCACCGGAAAGCGCCGAATGCCCACCACCCGCCCGCTCACCGGCAACCACCTGCCCGTGCCGTCGCCTCGACCAGGGCGGCCGCCTCGGGCAGCCGGGCGGTCTCGAGCGGCCCCAGGCCGGACCGCCGCGAAACGGCCTCCGCCACCGGCGCCAGCGGCCCCGCCTCGGCCACGTACGCCGACAGCAGCTCGCCCGCCGCCGCCCGCAGCGGAAGGGAGGGGTCCACCGCGGCCTCCGCGATGATCAGCGCGGTCATCGCCCGGTCCAGTGCGGGCGGCCCCTCGGCGGCGGTGGCCCAGTCGATGACGACCGGGCCGGCCAGCGTGAGGAGCACGTTCTCCGTGTGCAGGTCGAGGTGCAGGAGCCGGACCGCCGGGTCGGCCGACCGGAGGGCGGGCAGCGCGTGCAGCCGGCCGTGCAGGTCGACGAGCAGGCGCGCCATGGCCGGCAGCGTCACGTCGCCCGCGACGAACGCCTCGACCAGGGTCGGGCCGGCAACCCGTTCGAGCACCAGGTCCGGGCCGTCCGCGTGGTGCACCCGGGGCACGGGGTAGCCGGCCGCGTGCAGGTGGCGCATCAGTGCGGCCTCGGCACGTACGTCGCCACCGGACCGGTACCGGCGCAGCACCCGGCCGCCGGCCAGGGCGTACACGTCGGCGGTCCGGCCGGAGGCCAGGGGAGCGGTCGGCACGGGCTCCTCCCTCCCTGGGCCGGCGGACACCACCGCACCACCGTAGGTGACCGGTCCGGCGTCCGGGTGCCCGTACTCAGTGGAGGGTCGCCGTGACGAGGTCCCCGACGGCCGTCCCGGCCCGGGCGACCGCGACCCCTGCCGGCGACCAGATCCCCGAACCCCCGGCCGCCCGCGCATAGCCGCCGCCGGTGGCGCCGGCGAAGCTGGACATCACCACCCACACCCCGTGGGCGGTGGCGATCCGGCACGCGCGTTCCCCGGGGACCGCCGCGTCGTCGGCCGACTCCAGCACGCCGGCCAGGTAGGCGTCGGCGCCCCGGGCCACCGTCGCCGCGGCGTGCGCCGGGACGCCGGTGTCCTTGCAGACCGCGAGGCCCAGCCGCCAACCGTCGACGTCGAGCACCGCCGGCTCCGGCCCCGGCCGGAAGTGTCGCGGCTCCGCGCCACCCAGCCACATCTTCCGGTACGCCACCCGCGCGCCGTCCCCGTCCACCGCGAGGACCGCGATGTGCCGCCCGGCCACCGGTGCGCCCGCCAGCGCCAGCGCACCAGTGTCGGCGCAGGCCGCCACCAGTGGCGCGAGCCGGGCGTCGGCGGGGTCCAGTGGCGCCGCGTCCAGTTCGTACCCGGTGAGCGACAGCTCGGGGAAGACGACCATGCGCGCCCCGGCGGCCCGCACCGCGGCGGCATGCCGCTCGGCGTTGCCGGCGACATCGTGCGAGCGGCAGAGCGGCTGGGCGACCGCGAGACGCAGCGGCGTACGCATGCCCCGCAGCGTAGTAGGCCCCGGTTTCCGTGGTCGCCGGCCGCGTCGCCTCGTAACGTTGTCGGATGATCGGAAACGCACAGCTCCTCGTCGGTCCCCGCGTCGCGGCTCCGCGAGCCGCGGAACCGGCCGGCGAAGGACCCGTCGGCTGGGTCACCGGCCTGGTCGAACGGCTCGGCGGCCCGGGCGCCGGTCTCGCGGTGGCTCTGGAGAACCTCTTCCCGCCCATCCCCAGCGAGGTGATCCTGCCGCTGGCCGGGTTCACCGCCAGCCAGGGGCGGATGAGCCTTGCCGGGGCGATCGCGTGGACCACCCTCGGGTCGGTGCTGGGTGCGCTGGCCCTCTACTACGTCGGCGCGGCCCTCGGCCGGGACCGGATGCGCGCCGTCGTGGGCCGGCTGCCGCTGGTCAAGCTGGAGGACGTCGACCGCACCGAGGCGTGGTTCCTCCGGCACGGCGTCAAGGCCGTGTTCTTCGGCCGGATGATTCCGATCTTCCGCAGTCTCATCTCCATCCCGGCCGGCGTGGAACGGATGCCCGTGCCGGTCTTCCTGCTCTTCACCTCGCTGGGCAGCCTCATCTGGAACAGCGCCTTCGTGCTCGCCGGCTACCTGCTCGGCGAGAACTGGCACGTCGTCGAGGCGTACGTCGGGACTCTGCAGAACGTGGTCATCGTGGTCTGCGTGGGCGCGGTCGGCTGGTTCGTGGTCAGCCGCGTACGCCGTGCGCGCCGGTCCCGTACCGCCCCGGCCGAGCCTCCCCGCGGCACCCTCTACCGGGGCGGCTGGTGGGTCCCCGAGGAGTCCGACGACCACTGACCGCCCGACGTCCCGCCCTGGCTGGCTGTGGTCTGAGGCGGTATGTCCGGTACCCGCCCGGCTTGGCGCGTCGAGTGGAACGCCATGGGTGTCTCCGGGGCCTGGATACGTCCATGCCGTTCCACCGACCGCGCCATCCTGGGCGGGGTGTCCGTTTCGCGGGTGGCCGGCGGCACCCTGCCGGCGGAATGGCGGGCGGGTGGGCGTCGTTGTATCCGGGTGAACGGCCGAGGAAGACGCCCCCCGAGGCGGGGTGGCCGGGCCCGGAATGATGGTGGGCCGCCGGTCGTTGTACATGGTCCCGGCGCCGCGAAGAGGCTTTGCCCCGCGCACCGGATGATCCCCCAAGACTTTTTGAGCGCCTGACGGTGCTTGCGCACACCACACCCGGCCGACCCCCATCGGCTTGTGTGTGCGCCAACCCCCGAATGGAGCTTTCCCATGAACACGATGCTGCGTAAGAGCGTGCTGGGTATTGCTGGTCTGGCCTTCACCGGTGGCGTGTTCGCCGGTCCGGTCGCCGCCCACGCCGATGCCGGCCCCGTCGAGGGCAAGCCGGTCGCGGTGGCCGTGCAGAGCGACAAGCTCATCCCGCACGGTGTGCAGGGCGCCCAGTCGAAGATCACCCTGAACGACGAGCAGACCGCCAACGCCAAGGCGATCATCGCCGCCACGAAGAAGGCGGGTCTGCCGGAGCGGGCCGCGGTCATCTCGATCGCCACGAGCCTGCAGGAGTCGAAGCTGGAGAACCTGGGCCACCTCGGCGACAAGAATGACCATGACTCGCTGGGCCTGTTCCAGCAGCGCCCGTCCAGTGGTTGGGGCACGCCGGAGCAGATCACCAACCCCGAGTACTCCACCCTGGCTTTCGAGAAGGGTCTGAAGCAGGTTGACGGTTGGCAGGACATGCCGCTGACCGAGGCCGCCCAGACCGTGCAGGTGTCGGCCTACCCGGATGCGTACGCGCAGTGGGAGCAGCAGGCCGCCGACATCGTCGCCCACCACTGGAACAGCTGACCCAAGAAGCAAACGCTGGCCGGCACCCCGAGGGGGTGCCGGCCAGCGGCGTCTCCGGAACGCGGTCAGCAGGGCGGGTACAGGCGACGCGTCCCCGAGCCGGCGGCCCAGGCGGCCGGGTCGCTGAACCGGCAGCCGAAGTCCGGCGCCGACACCGCCTTCCGGTCGGTGACGGCGTCGCCGGCCGGGCGCTGGCCGGTGCGTACCCAGGAAACCAGGTCGTCCCAGGCGGCGCCGGCCTCGGCCGGGCTGAACTCGCAGTGCTGTGCGGCCCGGACCGCCCGCTGCACGACCAGCCGGCTACGGCCGTGCCACGCGGCGTCCCGGGCGTACGCCTGCTCCATGCTGAACGGCACGAAGAGGTCGCCGAGGTCGTGCAGGCTGAGCACCGGCACGGTCGGCCGGCCGCTGATCCGCGGCACCTCGGTCAGCGTCGGGGACAGCCGCTGCCACAGGTTCTCCGGGGCGACCCGCTGCACCGTGGCGTTGACGTTCACCGGGCTGTTCGGGGAGTACCGGGTCAGCAGGTTGGTGGCGAGCTGACCGGGCCGCTGGGCGGGGGAGTCGCCGCCGTCGGTGGTGGTGATGCTGAACAGGAAGTCCTTCCAGACCGCGAAGGCGGCGTCGGCGCCCGGCCGCGGGCCGCCGGACCGCTCGACCGTGACCGCCCGCAACTGCTTGCCGAGGTCGTTGGTGGTGTCCGGGCCGCCCGGCTTCAGCCCGGCCAGACCGAGCGCCACCTGGATCCGCGGGACGGCGTTCGTCAGGTAGTCGTCGGGCGTCGGGTACGCGCGCACCCCGGCGAGGGCCTGCGCCACCAGGTTGTAGTCGAGGAAGAAGTCGAACAGCTCGTGGTCGCCGAGCACCCCGCACATCGGCAGCGCGCCGTCGTAGTAGCCCGGGTACTGCTCCAGCGAGCGGCCGATGATGTGCCCGCCCATGGAAACACCGGCGATGTACACCCGCTTCGGCCGCTTCACCGTGTCGGCGAAGAAGTCGGCCAGCGCCCGGGTGCCGAGGACGCCCGAGCGGATGTCGTAGCCGTTGCGGTCGTACGAGGACGACGCCCACGCGTAGCCCTGCGCCAGCAACCGCTGCCGCAGGTCGTAGCCGGGCGGTTCGGGGGAGAGCACGGTGCCCTGGCCGCGGTAGCCGTGGGCCCACATGACGAGCTCGCCGTTCCACCGGGCGGGCGTCTCGATCACGTAGCCGGCGTGTTCGTGCACGCCCTGCCGGACGGTGGTGGTGGCGCCGTCGACGACCAGCGGCGCGAGCGGCGGGTTGCTGATGGTGTAGCCGGGCAGCGGCTGGCTACCGTCGTCGCCGCGGTCGGCGGCGACGGCGGGCGCGGCGCCGGCGAGGCCGACCGTGAGGGTGAGAGCCGCGCCGGCGGCGAGCAGCCGGCGCAGGAGGCGGGTGGATGAGGTCAGCATCGATGCTCCCCCGGGGACGGGTGCCGCCCCGGGACGGGGGCGGCCAGGCGGGACGGGTGCCTACCGGCCGGTAGCGCCCTGAACCTAAGCTCGGCCTCGACACCTGTCAATCGTTGACTGACCGAACGGTCAGCCAGGTCCGCCCGGTCCGCCCACAGTGGCCGCTCACACCAGACCGTGCGCCAGCATCGCCTCCGCGACCCGCCGGAACCCGTTGATGTTCGCCCCGGCCACGTAGTCGCCCGGCAGGCCGTACTCCTCGGCGGTCGCCCAGCACCGGGCGTGGATGTCCCGCATCGTCTCGCGCAGCCGCTGCTCCGACTGGGCGAACGTCCACGAGTCGCGGCTGGCGTTCTGCTGCATCTCCAGCGCGCTCACCGCCACCCCGCCGGCGTTGGCCGCCTTGCCGGGGGCGAACCGCACCCCGGCCCGGCCCAGGATCCGCACCGCCTCCGGGGTGGTGGGCATGTTCGCCCCCTCGACCACCGCGACGCAGCCGCCGGCCACCAGCGCCGCGGCCTCCGCGCCGCCGATCTCGTTCTGCGTCGCGCAGGGCAGCGCCAGGTCGCAGGGCACCTCCCAGACGGTACGGCCGGAGACCGCCACCGCGTGCGGCACGTGCCGGACGTAGTCGTCGAGGCGGGCCCGGCGCTCCTCCTTCAGCTCGCGCAGCAGGGCCAGGTCGATGCCCTTCTCGTCGAGCACGTACCCGTTCGAGTCGGAGCAGGCCACGACCGTGCCGCCGAGCTGGTGCACCTTCTCGATCGCGTAGATGGCCACGTTGCCGGAGCCGGAGACCACCACCCGCTTGCCGTCCAGGCTGTCCCCGGTCTGCTTCAGCATCTCCTCGGCGAAGAACACCGCCCCGTAACCGGTCGCCTCCCGCCGCACCTGCGCGCCCCCGTACGCCAGACCCTTGCCGGTGAGCACCCCCGACTCGTACCGGTTGGTGATCCGCTTGTACTGGCCGAACAGGTAGCCGATCTCCCGGCCGCCCACGCCGATGTCCCCGGCCGGCACGTCGGTCTGCGCGCCGATGTGCCGGTACAGCTCGGTCATGAAGCTCTGGCAGAACCGCATCACCTCCCGGTCCGAGCGGCCCTTCGGGTCGAAGTCCGCGCCACCCTTCCCGCCGCCGATCGGCAGGCCGGTGAGCGCGTTCTTGAAGATCTGCTCGAAGCCGAGGAACTTCACGATGCCCAGGTAGACCGACGGGTGGAAGCGCAGCCCGCCCTTGAACGGGCCCAGGGCGCTGTTGAACTCCACCCGGAAACCGCGGTTCACCCGGACCCGACCGTTGTCGTCCTCCCACGGCACCCGGAAGATGACCTGCCGCTCCGGCTCGCAGATCCGCTCGATGACACAGGCGTGCGCGTACTCGGGGTGGCGGGCCAGGGCGGGTCCGATGCTCTCCAGCACCTCCCGGACCGCCTGGTGGAACTCGGGCTCACCCGGGTTCCGCTTGACCACGTTCGCGAACACCGTCTCGACGGTCTCCGGCATCACGGACACGCCCCTTCCGGTCCCGGTGCCGGCCTCGTCGCCGCACCGCCCCCGGGTACGGATCGTCACCGCCGTCCGGTTCACTTGTCCGATGGACGAGTTGATCTGGGAGACGGCCCGGGACGCCCGCGCCTGGCTGGACGCCGCCAACGGCACCGGGGACACCGAGCTGACCGTCCGCCTGCTCAAGCTCACCGAGGAGGCGGGGGAGGCGGCCGCCGCCTGGATCGGGGTGCTCGGCCAGAACCCCCGCAAGGGCGTCACGCACACCCGCGAGGAGGTGGCCGCCGAACTGGCGGATGTCGCCTTCACCGCCCTGGTGGCGATCGAGAGCCTGGGCCTGGACGCGCGGACCGTGCTGTCAGCCTGCGCCGCGAAGGCACGCACCCGACTCGGCTGACCGTCCGCCCGACCCCCGGTCGGGGACGAATGTCCGGTTCCCGCCACCTGGGCGCATCGAGTGGAACACCGTGGGTGTCCCCGGGGCCGGGATACCTCCATGCCGTTCCACCGAACGGGCCGGTGTGGGCGGCGTGTCCGGTTCGTCGGGTGGCCGGCGGCACCCTGGCGGCGGAATGGCGGGCGGGTGGCCGTCGTTGTATCCGGGTGAACGGCCGAGGAAGGCGCCCCGCCAGGCGGGGTGGCCGGGCCCGGAATGATGGTGGGCCGCCGGTCGTTGTACATGGTCCGGCGCGACGAAGAGGCCCTAGCCCCGCGCACCGGATGATCCCCCTAAGACTTTTTTGAGCGCCTGACGGTGCTTGCGCACGCCCGGTAGCCGACCCCCGTCGGCGGGATGGTGCGCCGACCCCCGAATGGAGCTTTCCCATGAACACGATGCTGCGGAAGAGCGTGCTGGGTATTGCTGGTCTGGCCTTCACCGGTGGCGTCTTCGCCGGTCCGGTCGCCGCCCACGCCGCTGAGCCGGTGAACAGCGGCAAGCCGGTCGCCGTGGCCGTGCAGGGTGACAAGCTGATCCCGCACGGTGTGCAGGGTGCCCAGTCGAAGATCACCCTGAACGACGAGCAGACCGCCAACGCGAAGGCGATCATCGCCGCCACCAAGAAGGCCGGTCTGCCGGAGCGGGCGGCGGTCATCTCGATCGCCACGTCGCTGCAGGAGTCGAAGCTGGAGAACCTGGGCCACCTCGGCGACCGCAATGACCACGACAGCCTGGGTCTGTTCCAGCAGCGCCCGTCCTCGGGTTGGGGCACGCCGGAGCAGATCACCGACCCCGAGTACTCGACGCTGGCGTTCCTGAAGGGTCTGAAGCAGGTTGATGGTTGGCAGGACATGCCGCTGACCGAGGCCGCCCAGACCGTGCAGGTGTCGGCCTACCCGGATGCGTACGCGCAGTGGGAGCAGCAGGCCGCCGACATCGTCGCCCAGCACTGGAACAGCTGACCCACACCAACGAACCGCTGGCCGGCACCCCAAAACACGGGGTGCCGGCCAGCGGCGTACCTGGGAAAAGACCGCGAGGGACCGCGCGGTGATGGACCACGACGGGCTGGGGGCGAGGGTGACCGGCGCAGGGATCAAGCCTGACCGCCCGGAGCCGGTCACCCTCGCCCCCAGCCCCCGAGCGCAACCACCCCCATCGGAATGAACTGAACCCCAGACGGAGACGTATCAGCCAGCGGGGACCGGTGAGAGGGGACAACCATGGCGGCATCAGGGGACGACCCTGACCTGACCGGGCCAGGGTCGGGCTGGTCCGGGGCGGCCCGGCTGCTGGTCGCCGCCGCCGTGCTGGTGGTGGCGCTCGGCGTGGTGGCCGTGGTGGTGACGCTGTCCCATCCCGCCCGCCTCGGGGTCGCCTTCTCCGGCGGGGCGCCCACGGTGACCGCTCCCGAGGACCGCCACCAGCCGGGCGGCGTGGGCGCGGCCGAGGTCGCCGCCGAGGAGACTCTCACGGCCCCGCGCGGCGACCGGCGGCGCGCCGACTTCGAGCTGACCGACGGCCTGACCAGTTTCACCCTGCGGGCCGCCGACCTGGGCGACGACCTGTACCGGGTCAGCGCCCCGGACGGGGCGGGCGTGACCCCGCGGCCCGACGTGACCGGGGATCGCGTCCGGCTGCGCGTCCAGGAGAACGGCCGGCCTGGGCCGGCCGCCGTCGAGGTGGTGCTCAACTCGCGGGTGACCTGGCGGTTGCGCCTGGTCGGCGGGGTCAGCGAGCAGCAGCTCGACCTGGGTGCGGCCCGGCTGGCCGGGATCGAACTGGTCGGCGGCGCGTCCCGGACCGGCCTGCGACTGCCCCCGCTCAGCGGCGCGATGACGGTACGGATGACCGGAGGGGTCAGCGAGCTCACGGTGATCGTTCCCGGCGGGCCGCCGGCCCGGGTCCGGGTCGCCGCCGGCGCCGGCTCGGTGGCCGTGTACGACGAGCACCGCACCGGGGTGGCCGCCGGGCAACTGGTCAGCTCGCCGGGCTGGGACCGGTCGCGGGACCGGCTCTACCTCGACCTGGTGGCCGGGGCGAACACGGTGAGCGTCGCGGCCGGCTGAGCGTACAGTCGGGCGGTGGACCGTACCGAATCCCTGCCGGCGCAGACCCTCCCACCTGGCGTGGGCTCCACCGATCCGGGCAGCGTGCTGCTGCCCGGGCACGACGTGCCGTTGGGCCGCTACACCACCGTGCGCCGGCTGCTGCCGCAGCGGCAGCGGCGGCTGGTCGGCGCCTGGTGCTTCGTCGACCACTTCGGACCGGACGACGTGGCCGAGCGTCCCGGCATGGAGGTGCCGCCGCACCCGCACACCGGGTTGCAGACGGTCACCTGGCTGCTCGACGGGGAGATCCTGCACCGGGACAGCCTGGGCAACGTCCAGCCGATCCGCCCCGGCCAGCTCAACGTGATGACCTCCGGGCACGGCATCGCCCACTCGGAACGCTCGCCCCTGGTGCACCCGCCGCTCATGCACGGCGTGCAGCTCTGGGTGGCGCTGCCGGACCCGGCCCGGGCCGGCGCGGCCGACTTCGCCCACCACGCCGAGCTGCCCCGCTGGCGCGACGGCGACCTGGCCGGCACCCTGCTCGTCGGCGAGATGGCCGGGGAGCGCTCCCGGGCCGTGGTGCACACCCCGCTGGTCGGCGCGCAACTGGAGGTCAGCGGCCCGGCGCCGGCCACGCTGCCGCTGCGCCGCGACTTCGAGTACGGGCTGCTCGCCATGTCCGGCTCCGCCGAGGCGGACGGGGTGGCCTTCGCCCCCGGCGCGCTGCTCTACCTGGGCGCCGGCCGGGAGTCGCTGACCCTGCGCGGCGCCCCGGGCAGCCGGCTGCTGCTGCTCGGCGGCACCCCGTTCGAGGAGCCGCTCGTCATGTGGTGGAACTTCGTGGGCCGGTCGCACGAGGAGGTCGCCGCCGCCCGCGAGGACTGGATGGCGGGCCGGCGGTTCGGCACGGTCGCCGAGGACCCCGCACCTCCGCTGCCCGCCCCGGCGCTGCCCACCACACGGCTCAAGGCACGGGACCGGCACGGCAGCACGCTCGGCTGAATGCCCCGCCCCACCCCGGGTAGACGGCGGGCATGCCCACCACCAGTGCGATTTCCAGTATCGAGGACAAGAAGCGGCTGGTCCGCCGGCTCGCCGGGGACGGTCGGGGGTTCGCCGAACGGTACGGGTTCCGGGTCACGAACAACCCGTCCCAGCTGTTCCAGGTGCTCTACCTGTCCGTTCTGCTGGCGAGGCGGGGCGACTTCCACAAGGCGGTCGACGCCGCGACGGGGCTGCGGGACGCCGGCTGGGACAGCGCCGCCCGGCTGGCCCGCTCGTTGCACGCCGACCGGGTGCGCGTGCTGCGCGCGGCCGGGCAGCGTGGCGACGTGGACACCCTCGCGGCCACCCTGGGTGACCTGGCCCGGAAGATCGTCGACGCCTACCGGGGTGACCTGCGCCGGCTCCGTACGGAGGCGCACCAGGATCCGGCGCGGGAGCGGCGGCTGCTGACCGCGCTGCCCGGGGTGGACGACGAGGTGGCCGACCTGTTCCTGCGCGAGGCGCAGGCGGTGTGGCGCGAGGTGGCGCCGGTGGCCGACCGGCGGGCCCTCGCGGCGGCCCGCCGGCTGGGGTTGGGCCGCTCCGCCGACGACCTGGCCGGGCTGGCCGGCAGCGGCGAGTCGGAGCGGCTGGCCTGGCTGGTCGGGGCGCTGGCCCGGGTGGACCTGGAGAAGCGGTACGCGGAGTTGAGCGCCTGACCGGGACGTGCGACCGGACACAGTTTCGCGATACTCACCCGTTCGGAGGATGCCGCGTCGTATGATGATCGTGGCAGCGATGCCCGCCCGGTTCGGGCGAACATCCACCGCCTGTCGGTCGCGACCCGGTTCGGGCGCGGACCGGCGGGGACAGGTGCTGCGTGGCGCCCCAGGTCGCGGTTCGTGACCCGGGGCGCCCGCCTGCTGTCGGGTCACGCGGCGAGGCCGGCGATCAGGTTCACCGTGGCGGCGATGATGACCGCGCCGAACAGGTACGACAGCAGCAGGTGCCGCAGCGCCGTGCGCCGCATCTCCGAGTTGCACAGGTCGGTGTCGGACACCTGGAAGGTTGCGCCGACTGTGAAGCCGACGTACGCGAAGTCGGAGAAGCAGGGCGGCTCCGCCTGGTGGAAGTTGATCCCGCCCGGCTCGCCGCTGTAGTACAGGCGGGCGTACCGGGTGGTGAAGACGGTGTGCACCACGAACCAGGCGATCACGACGCTGAGCACGCCCAGCCCTCCGTAGAGGTCCCGGGGCAGTCCGGGCGGGATGGTGTGCGCGGAGGTCAGCACCAGGCCGACCGCGAGCAGGCTGGCCAGGCAGGCGGCCAGCAGCAGGGCGTCGCGCGTCGCCCGGTTGGGGTCCTCCAGCTTCGCCAGCCGCGCGGTGCGGACGGCGTCCAGCCGGGACAGCCGCCCCCACTGCAGGACCAGCCAGCTCAGCGCGGCGCCGTCCCACCCCACCAGCGGGGCGAGCGTCGGCGTCAGCATGACGGCGGCGGCACCACCGGTGACGGCGCCGACCAGCGCCATCACGACGAGTTGGACCGTCGCCGGCACGTGCCCGTGGACCCGGGCGGCCGTCCGGCGCGGCACCGGTCGGATCAGATGCCGCGCAGGTGCTGCGAGACCCGGGTGTGCCTCTCCCGGGCCTGCGCCGCGCGCTGCGATCGGCCCACCTCGGGCGCGGCGTCGATGCCGGCCGACCGGGCCACCTCGGTGCCGTTGGCGTAGTCCACCGGCGGCAGCGCCCGCAGCGCCCGCAACACCTCCGGCGGCGCACCCTCCCGTTCGGCCTCCCGGATGACGTCGTCCTTGCCGGCCGGGTAGTCCAGCGCCGACAGGTACTCAAGGACGTCCGTGTAACTCGCCATGGGTCGGGCTCCTCGCGCCTGTAGTTGCGGTCACGACCGGCGGCGGATACCCGCCCGACCGCGGGTCACGCGCGGACCGGCGGAAAATCCGCCCGCCGTTTCCCGGGCGCAGTGGCGGGTACGCGGCCGGTCCGCGCACCGAAGGGGGTACCACGCATGCACTACCTCGCCTTCGTCGACCGGGTGGCACGGCGTACCGGGACGTCCGAGGAGCGGGCGGTGGAGCTGACCCGGGCCACGTTGGAGACCCTGGCCGAGCGGTTGACCGGCGGTGAGGTGCTGGATCTCGCCGCGCAGCTGCCGAAGTCCCTGCAGGGGATGCTGAGGCCCCACCCCCGTACCGAGGCCGCCGACCGCTTCGGTGCGGCCGAGTTCGTCGCCCGGGTCGCCCAGCGGGTCGCCGGCGACGAGAACACCGCCCGGGACGCGGTCCGGGCCGTGTGCACCACGCTGCACGAGTCGATCACCAGCGGGGAGTTCCAGGACGTGGTGGTCCAGCTGCCGCGCGACTTCCGGGACATGGTCGAGCCGGCCCTGGCGCCGGCCTCCCGCCGCCGCTGAACCGGCGGGCGCGCCGGTGACCGGTCCCCGTCAGGCGACCGTGCCGGCGGCGCGCAGGGCGGCGATCCGGGCCGCGTCGAGGCCGGCCTCGGCCAGCACCTCGTCGGTGTGCTCACCCGGCTGCGGCGGCGGCCGGCGTACCGAGGTGGGGGTGGCCGAGAAGCGCGGCGCGGGGGCCGGCTGGGGAACCCCGTCGGGCGCGACGAAGACCTTCCGGGCGGCCAGGTGCGGGTGCTCCGGGGCCTCGGCCCAGTCCAGCACGGGCGCCACGCAGGCGTCCGAGCCGGACAGCAGCGCGGCCCACTCGTCCCGGGTCCGGGTGCGGAACAGCCGGGCCCAGGCCGCCCGCAGCGCCGGCCAGTTCGCCGGGTCGTGCCGGTCCGGGGCCTCGTCGCCGTCGAGCGGGAAGCCGGTGAGCCGGACCAGCTCGTCGTAGAACCGCGGCTCCAGCGCGCCCACCGCGAGGTGCCGCCCGTCGGCGCACTCGTACGTGTCGTAGAACGGCGCGCCGCCGTCGAGCAGGTTCACCCCGCGCGGGTCCTGCCACATCCCGACGCGGCGCAGCGCGTGGATCTGGGTGGCCAGCACCGACACGCCGTCCACGATGGCCGCGTCGACCACCTGGCCGGGGGCGCCGGCGCGGACCGCGTACAGCGCCGCGACGATGCCGAGGGCCAGCATCATCCCGCCGCCGCCGAAGTCGCCGAGCAGGTTCATGGGCGGCACCGGGCGCTCGCCGGCCCGGCCGACGCCGTGCAGCGCGCCGGTCAGCGCCAGGTAGTCGATGTCGTGGCCGGCGGTGTGGGCCAGCGGGCCGTCCTGCCCCCAGCCGGTCATCCGCCCGTACACGAGGCGGGGGTTGGTGGCGTGGCAGTCGTCCGGGCCGAGACCGAGCCGCTCGGTGACCCCGGGCCGGAAGCCCTCGATCAGCGCGTCCGCCCCGGCGACCAGGGCCAGCACCACCTCGCGCCCCTCGGGCGTCTTGAGGTCGACGGCGAGCGAGCGGCGGTTGCGGTTGAGCAGGTCGCCCGGGAGGTCGCCGAAGCCGCCGCCGCCGATCCGGTCCACCCGCACCACGTCCGCGCCGAGGTCGGCCAGCATCATGGCGGCGAACGGCCCGGGACCGATGCCGGCCAGCTCGATCACCCGTACGCCGGTCAGCGGCCCGTTGTCCATCGCGTCACCATAGGGCCCCGGCTGCCCGGGCACCACGCCCCACCGGCCCGCACAGCGGTTGACCAGGGCAATCATCCGCGTCGAAACTTGGCGTGCGGGTTGAGGTTGCCCTAACCTTGGAGCCGCGAGGGGAGTACTTCCCACGAACCATTCCGGTCAGTACGGCGGGCCCCGGGCTCGCCTCGGGTGGTTGCCCACGATCGGTGGGTGAAGGAGACCTCGGACATGGCACCGTGTTCGAGGAGGCTCCATGACCGAGTTGTCGTACCTGTCCGCCGCCGAGCTGTCGTCGGTCGGCACCCCCACCCTGTGGGCGGTGACCATCGCCGGCGTGCTCGCGCTGCTGGTGCTGGACTTCCTGGTCACCCGGAAGCCGCACGAGGTCTCCCTCAAGGAGGCGCTGGGCTGGTCGGCCTTCTACGTCGCCCTTCCGCTGGCCTTCGGCGCCTGGGTCTGGGGCCGCTACGGCTCCGAGCAGGGCGTCCAGTATCTCACCGGTTACCTGGTGGAGAAGTCGCTCTCGGTCGACAACCTCTTCGTCTTCATGCTGCTGCTGGCCGCGTTCGCGGTGCCCGCCGTGCTGGCCCAGCGGGTGCTGCTCTACGGCATCGCCGGCGCGCTGGTGCTGCGCGCGATCTTCATCGCGCTGGGCGCCGCCGCCCTGCAGACCCTCGACTTCGCCTTCCTGCTCTTCGCGCTCATCCTGATCGCCACCGCGGTCAAGCTGCTGCGCGACGCCCTGACCGGGCACGAGCAGGAGGTCGACATCGACAAGATGCGGTCGGTGCGGCTGCTCCGCAAGGTCATGCCGGTGGTCGACGAGTACCACGGCCCGAAGATGACCATCCGGCGGGACGGCCGCCGGGCGCTCACCCCGTTCGCCCTCGTGGTGGTCGCGGTGCTCGCCACCGACGTGGTCTTCGCCGTCGACTCGGTGCCCGCCGTCTACGGCATCACCGAGGACCCCTACCTGGTCTTCGCCACCAACGCCTTCGCCCTGCTCGGCCTGCGGGCGCTCTACTTCGTCCTGCACGCCGCGCTGAGCCGCCTCGTGCACCTCAGCTACGGCCTGGCCGCCATCCTCGCCTTCATCGGCCTCAAGCTGGGCCTGCACTGGGCGCACGGCATCTGGTCGGGCGTGCCGGAGATCCCCACCCTGGCCTCGCTCGGCGTCATCATCGGCGTCCTGGCGATCGTCACCCTGACCAGCCTGCGCGCCACCCGCGACCGCGCCCCCGGCGAGCGGGAGGCCGTCGCCGAGCGGCGGTGACCCGGGCCGCCGCGGTGGTCACCCACCACGGCGGCTCCCCGCCGAACCCGTCGCCCCGACCCACCCCAGGTGGTACGACTGACGGGTGGGAATCGTGTCGCCAGGCTTCCAGGGCCGGCCCCGTACGGCCGAACCGGCCCTGCCGCCGGGGCAGTACCTCACCCAGGACTTCCCGGTCCTCTCCGCCGGGCCGACCCCCCGGGTGCCGCTGGACACCTGGGAGTTCGTGGTCACCGACGAGGGTGGCGCCGAGTACCGGTGGTCCTGGGACGAGCTGATGGGCCTGCCGCAGGAGACGCCGCACGTGGACATCCACTGCGTCACCCGCTGGTCCAAACTGGGCACCGACTGGCAGGGCGTCTCGCTGGACACCCTGCTCGACGGCATCGACACCGCCGCCCGGTACGCCCTGGTCCACTCCTACGGCGGGTACACCACCAACCTGCCGCTGGACGACCTGCGGGGCGGCCGGGCCTGGGTGGCGCACAGCTACGACGGCGGCCCGCTCCCGGCCGAGCACGGCGGGCCGGCCCGGCTGCTCGTCCCGCACCTCTACTTCTGGAAGTCGGCCAAGTGGGTCCGCGGCATCCGGCTGCTCACCGACGACAAACCGGGCTTCTGGGAGACCGCCGGCTACCACGACTACGGCGACCCGTGGCGCGAGCAGCGTTACCAGGGCGACTGAGGTGGCCGCCCCGACGACCGGTGGTCGGGTGGCCGCCCCGCTGACCTGGCGGGTGGCCCGGCTCGTGGAGCGGCGGGTCGAGACGCCGACCGCGCAGACCCTGGTGCTGGAGGTGCCCGGCTGGCCGGGGCACCAGCCGGGGCAGCACGTCGACATCCGGCTCACCGCCGCCGACGGCTACCAGGCGGCCCGCTCGTACTCGCTGGCCGGGCCGGCCGAGGGGGAGCGGATCGCGGTGACCGTGCAGCGGGTGCCCGACGGGGAGGTGTCGCCGTACCTCACCGACACCTACGCCGAGGGCGACCCGGTGGAGGTGCGCGGGCCGGTCGGCGGCTGGTTCGTGTGGCGTACCGACGAGACCGCGCCGGTGCTGCTGGTGGGAGGCGGCTCCGGGGTGGTGCCGCTGATGGCGATGGTCCGGGCCCGGCGGGCCGCCGGCAGCCGGACCCCGTTCCGCCTCATCTACTCGGTGCGCACCCCCGACGACGTCATCTACGCCGACGAACTGCGCCGCCGCGCCCGCGACGACCAGGGCCTCGACGTGGCGTACGTCTACACCCGGGCGGCCCCGGAGGGCTGGCGGGGGGAGCCGCACCGGATCGGCCTGGCCGACGTGAACAGCCACGGCTGGCCGCCCGACCTGGAGCCGCTCTGCTACGTCTGCGGCCCCACCGGCTTCGTGGAGACCGTGGCGGACCTGCTGGTGGGGCTGGGCCACCCGACCCGGCGGGTGCGGACCGAACGGTTCGGCCCGACCGGCTGACCACCCGAGGAGAGCGCATGACCGACATGTCCTACCTGGACGGCAACATGCTCGACGGGCCGATGCGCGAGCTCTTCGCGGTCGACCTGAGTTCCGCCATGGGCCGCTGCGACCACTGCGGCACCACCGGCCCGGTGGCCGGGCTGCACGTCTACTCGCACGCCCCCGGCCTGATCGGGCGCTGCCCGGCCTGCACCGGTGTGATGGTGCGCCTGGTCCGCGCCCCCGACCGCGCCTGGCTCGACCTGCGCGGCACCACCTTCCTCCAGATTCCCATGCCCCTCGACCAGCCCCACCCCCGACCGCTCTGACGCCGCCCCGCCCCGCCAGCGGCGGCGCAGCCGGCTGACGAGCTGCCCGACGGTCACCGGCACCACCGACAGGACGAGCTGGCCGTTGCGCGGGTCGACGGTCGCGGCCACCCCGTACAGGCGGGCGCCCTGGCGCACCAGCCGGGGGCGGCCGGCGGCGAGCCGGGGCGCGCGGACCGGGGCGCTGCCCTGACCGTGGCCGCCGTCGAGCTCGGCCCGGACCGGGTGCCGCTGCCCGCTGGCCGCGCTGCCGGCGAGGAGCCGGTCGACCGGGAAGTCGGTCCGCACGGTCCGGCCGGTCGGATCGGTGGCGTCCAGCAGGGTGGTGCCGGCGAGCGGACCGGCCACCAGCCGGACCGGCCCCGCCTCCGCCGCGAACCGGGGGTACGGGCTGCGCGTGGTCACCGCGAGGGTGTGCGCGTCCGCCCAGCTCACCGTCACGGTGTCCAGCCGGGCCAGCCAGTCGGCGCGTACCTCGGTGACGTCGGTCCAGGCGGCCGGTGCCCCCGGGTATCCGGCGTGCCAGCGGCCGTGGGCGACCACCGTGGCCGGGACGCCCCGCTCGGCGTCCTGGTCGATGACGGCCAGCAGGTCGTCGACGCCCCCGGCGGTCACCGCGCCGAGCCGTAGCCGGGCCTCGATGTCGAGCCGGTCCCGGAGCCCGTCGGTGACGTACCGCTCGACGAGCCGGCGCACCGCGGCGTGCACCCGCTCCTGCGCGGGGCGGTCCAGCCGGCGGAAGTCGTCGCCGACCAGGTTGGCCAGCTCCAGCCCGACGTGCCGGCGCAGCACCGCGTCGCGCCGCGGGCCGGCCGGGATCAGCCCGGCCACGAACGCGAACAGCCGCTCCACGCTGACCAGGCGCTGGTCGACCCGGCTGTGGTAGGTGATGTTGCGGGCGTCCAGCCGGCGCACCGCGTGGTAGTAGTCGTAGTCGGCGAGCACCGAGATCCGCCGGGCGTGGTAGCAGGCGGCCAGGGTGAACGGCTGGTCGCTGAGCACCGGCATGTACTCGGGGAAGCGCAGCCCGAGCCGGTCCACCAGGTCCCGGCGGAACAACTTGGTGTTCGCCAGCGACCACGGCAGCGCCGAGTCGAACAGACTCACGTCGACCGCGTTGCCGGCGGCGAAGACGTCGGAGAAGACGTGCCGGCCGTTGACACCGACCACCTTGCCGAGCACCACGTCCGAGCCGTACCGGTCGGCGGCGGCGACCAGCCGTTCAAGGGCCTCCGGGCCGAGGTGGTCGTCCGAGCCGAGGAAGAAGACGTACCGGCCGGTGGCCACCTCCAGGCCCCGGTTGCAGGGTGCGGCCGGGCCGCCGGAGTTGGCCTGGTGGAGCACCGTCACGGTGCCCGGGTGGCGGGCGGCGAACCGGTCCAGCAGCCGGCCGCTGCCGTCGGTGGAGCCGTCGTCCACCGCCACGATTTCCATGCGGTCGTGGCCGATCGTCTGGCGCAGCAGCGAGTCCAGGCAGGTCCGCAGGTAGGGCAGGGTGTTGTAGACCGGGATGACGACGCTCACGTCGGGGGTGGGCACCGGAGCGCTCCTCGGGGAGTCGGCGGGTCGAGCGGGTCCGCGTGGGGCGGGGGTGGTGCGTCGGGCAGCAGCCGCCGGTAGACCGCCTCCAGCACCTCGGCCTGGGCCGACCAGGTCCAGCCGGCGAGCAGGCCCGGCCGGTCGTACGCGGCGCGGTGCCGGGCGGGGTCGGCCAGCACGGCGGTCACCGCGCGGACGAGGTCGTCGACGTCGCCGGCCCGGAAGACCTCGCCCTGGCCGGTCTGCCGGACGGTGGCGGCCATGGTCCGCACGTCGCTGACCACCACGGGCAGCCGGGCGTGCGCGTACTCGAAGAACTTGGTGATCAGGGCGATCTCGTGGTTGGGCCAGCGGTGGATCGGGATCACCCCGACGTCGGCGCCGGACAGGAACGGCACGACCTGCCAGTGCGGCACGTACGGCAGCACGTGCAGCCGGTCGGCGGCGCCGAGCCGGGCGGCCCGGTCGGCGAGCCGCTCGACGTAGCGCAGCGCCGGGTTGACCACCAGCGCGAGGTGCACCCCGGGCAGCCGGGGCAGCGCCTCGACCAGGCTGTCCAGCCCGCGCTGCGGGGCCGCCGCGCCGCTGTAGACCAGCAGCGGCACGTCCGGGCCGATCCCGCACTCGGCCCGCAGGTCCGGCGGCGGCGCGTCGTCGACCGGGCGGTGGTCGTCGGCGGGGGCGTTGAGCAGCACGCCCGGCGTCTCGGCGAGCCCGTGCTCGCGGCGCAGCAGCTCGGCCAGGTCCGCCGAGACGGTGAGCACCGCGTCGGCGTACGGGGCGTACTCCCGCTCGTGGGCCCGGTGGGCGGGCAGCCAGCGGGCGTGGTCCCGCCACGGCTTGATCCCGGGCAGGAACTCGTGGGCGTCCCAGACCAGCGCGACCCGGCGGCCCTGGCCGGCCGCCCGGATCTTGGCGCGGGCGCCGACGCCGAGCATCCGGAAGTCGTGCGCGTGGATCAGGTCCGGGCGCAGCCGGTCCACCTCGGGGCCGTAGGCCAGCTCGTAGTCCCAGAGCCCCGGCTCCAGCCGCCGCCACGCCCGGTCACCCTGGACGAGCTGCCAGAACAGCGTGTACGCCCGGTCCCACGGGCCGCGGAACCGGCGGCCGTACCGGACCCTGTTCATCATCTTGGTCCGCAACCACACCCAGCGGTCGAGCAGCCGGGCGGCGACCTCCCGGCGGCGCAGCGTGCGGCGCGCCCGGCCCAACCGGGCGCCGGCCAGCTCGCCGTCGGCCGCGCGCCGCGTCAGCAGGGCGGACCGGACGGCCAGGTCGGCCCGCCAGGCCCGGACCCACTGGGCGCGGTGCTCGGCGATGCCACCCGACCGGTACGCCAGCGGCCAGCGCAGCGAGCGGCGGAACTCGTGCCGGCGCCGGTGCAGGGGCTCCGGCATCGGCAGCAGCCGCACCTCGGCGGCCCCGAGCCGCCAGCTCCGTTCGGTGCCGTCCGGCGAGCGGCCGAGCAGCGTCACGTCCCACCCGGTCTCGGCGGCGGACCGGGCGATCTTCTGCACCCGGGAGTCGCCGTCGACCTTGTTGTCGACGAGCATGACGACCCGGCCGCGGCGCGGCGGCGTCGCCTCGTCGTGTGCCACTGCTGGTCCTCCGCTGGTCGGCCGGCCTTCCCGGCGCGACACCACGCTGGTGGAGGCAACCGTCGCCGGGGCTACGCCGACGTGACGGCCAGGTGACCGAGAGGAGGCGGTTGAGCGGTGACCCGCGACACAGGGGACGCCGGTGGGGAGACCGGACGGCCTCCCCACCGGCGGGGACGGCTCAGCGGCCGGTGTCGCCCAGCCTGCGCCAGGCAAGCGCCGTGAGCATCGCCAGGGCCGCGGCTGCCAGCCAGAACGGCGCCAGGAGGCTCCCGGTCGCCCGGGCCACGACACCGCCCGCGACCGTGCCCAGCGCCGCCCCGCCCAGGTCGGCAAGGGCGTAGACGCTGTTCACCCGGCCGCGCAGCCGGTCCGGCACGAGTCGTTGCCGCAGCGACACCACGAGCACGCCCCAGACCATGGCGTGCCCACCCCACACGGCCAGCGCCGCGCCGGCGACCGCCGGATGCCGGGTGCCGGCCAGGACGAGCTGGAGCCCGACCTCGATCAGCAGCCCGGCCCGCAGCAGCGCGGGCATGCCGAACCGGGACCGCAACCGGGTGGCCAGCGCGCTGCCGGCCAGCCCGCCGAGCGCCGAGGCGGTCAGCAGCAGGCCGTACCCGACCTCGGCGAGGCCGAGCCGCTGCCGGGCGTAGAGCACGAACGCGGCGAACGCGGCGCAGAACGCCACGTTCATGACGGCGATGCAGCCGGCCAGGGTGCGCAGCACCGGCACGGCCCAGAGCGCGCGTACCCCCTCCGCCACGTCGGCCCGCAACGACCGGCGGGCCGCCGCGGGCGCCGGCGGCGTCGCGGACGGAACGGGCCGCCAGCGCAGCAGCGCCAGGAGCAGCGCGGCCAGCCCGAAGGTGGCCGCGTCGAACCCGAACGGCAGCGCGGTCGCACCCACGAAGAGGTACGCCCCGAGTGGCTTGGCCGCGAACTGGTTGCCGATCACGAAGGTGGCAAAGAGCCGGCTGTTGGCCTGCTCCAGGCGGTCGGCTGGCACCACCGACGGCAGGAGTGCCCCGGCGGCGGTGTCGGCCAGGGTCTCGCCGACGCCGGTGAGGAAGAAGGCGAGGCAGATCAGTGGCACGGTGGCCACGCCGGCGAGCACCGCGCCGGCCAGCGCGGCCAGCGCCAGCGCCCGACCCAGGTTGACCGCGACGATCAGCCGGCGGCGGTCGAGCCGGTCCACGAGCGCCCCGCTGACCAGGGACAGGAGCAGCCACGGCAGTTGCGGGGCCAGCGCGGCGGCGGCCACCGCCGCCGGATCCGGGGTGAGCGAGGCGACGAGCAGCGGCGCGGCCACCAGGGTGACGCCGTCGCCGAGGTTGGAGACCGCCGAGGCGATCCAGAGCCGGTGGAAGTCGGGGCCGAGTCGCCCGGTGGGAAGGGTGGCCGTCATGCCGGCCACCGGGCAGGGGTGTGCGATCCGGGCGCGGCGCGGCGCCCGGACGGGTCGTCCGGAAACACGAGGAACTCCCTCGGAAGCGATGTGGTGGCGTGCGGGCACGCCGGGACATCGGGACCCGCGCGGGGCGAGTCACCGGATCGCTTCGCGGCGAGGGTGGCGGTGTCGGCCCGGCGGGAAGCGCCGGGCGGTCCGGGCGGCGGAGCCGCGCCGGTCAGGTCAGGACACCGGGGCGCCCAGCGGCGAAGCGGGAACCAGCACCGTGCCGAGTGGAGCAGTCCTCATGATCGACCTCCCGTCCTCGGGGGCCACGCTAGGGCACCTCGGCGCGCTGCGCGACCCCGGTTGGACAGGGGCCGGGCGGGTGACCGAGAGTGGATCGCCGTGAGGTACCTGCGCAGCGACGGCCGCGTCGCCATCCGCCGCCCCCGACCCGACGACGAGAGGGAGTTCGTCGCCGCCGCCCGGCGCAGCCACGACCTGCACCACCCCTGGCTCTCCGCGCCGGACGACGCCGCGCGGTACGCCGACTACCTGCGCAAGATCCGGGGGCGGGACAGCTCCGGGTATCTGCTCTGCGACCGGGCCAGCGGCGAGATCGCCGGGTACGCGAACATCAGTGGCATCGTCATGGGCGCGCTGCGCGGCGGCTACCTCGGCTACGCCGCCTTCCTGCCGTACGCCGGCACCGGGCACGCCTCCGCCGGGGTCCGGCTGGTGATCGAGCACGCGTTCACCGCGCTCGGCCTGCACCGGCTGGAGGCGAACATCCAGCCCGGCAACGAGCCGTCGAAGCGGCTGGCCCAGCGGCTCGGGTTCCGGCTGGAGGGCTTCTCGCCGGACTACCTGTTCATCGACGGCGCCTGGCGGGACCACGAGCGCTGGGCGATCACCGCGCCGACGGCCGCCTGAACGGCGCGGTGGC
>NZ_BMRA01000003.1:157932-371136 GCF_014648395.1 Micromonospora fulviviridis
CCCACCGGCGTCGTCGGCTCAGCGCCCCGGACCGCGATCCTGGGGCCGCTGCCCGGTGAGGCGCTGGAGCTTGGCCTCCTTGTGCTCGACGCGCCGGCGCTGGCGAGGCGTGAGCTGCGGGCGGCCACTCTGCTGGCGGTAGTGGGAGACACGTCGGTCGGACGGCAGCATGCTCATGGCGGGCTCCCCTCGGTCGGGATCGACTCTCGCGCTGGTCACCACCGTCCCGCGCGGGCGGGTGAGGGCGCCTGACCCGATCCGGGTGAGCGGGCGGTCAGCTGCCCGGCTTCGGGAAGGCCACCGGGCTGCGGTGCCCCGCCCGGTCCACCGCCCGGACGCCGAAGAACACGTTGTCCTTGGACAGGTCGATGGTCACCTCGGTGACGTCGCCCACCGGCAGCACCTTCTGCCACTCGGGGGCGGTGGTCTCCCGCCACACCACCTCGTAGCCGGCGAGGTCGGGTTCGGCGCCGCGCTGCCAGCGCAGGGTGGTGTCGTTGGTCAGGTTCGTGGTGACGACGGTGACCCCCTTCGGGGTGCCCGGCGCCTGCGCGAGGGACCACAGGGTCGCGCCGTTCACCCGGGCCACCCGGGTGATGTAGTCGAAGTCGCAGAACTCCGGCAGGTCGCCGTACTGGACGCCGTCGACCACCCGGACGTCCTGGTGCTGGTGGGCGAAGTCCTCGTTCGGCTCGGTGAACCGCCCGGCCGGCCAGCCCTCGCGCAGGAACGAGATGTGGTCGCTGCCGCGCAGGTAGCGGTCCCGCCGGTAGATCACCCGGACCCGCATCCCGGTCGCGCCATTCTCGGCGACGTCGGACACGAACCGGGCGAGCTGCCGCGACGGCGAGTCGTTCTCCCCGCCGACGGACTGCCGCACGCTCGCCTCGGCCGGGGTCTCGGCCGTCGGCACGCCCTCGGCGAAGAGCCGGACCACCCGCGGGTCGCGGGTGCCGTCGTCGGCGGTGCTGCTCCCGACGATGTCGTTGCTGAACATGCCCTGGACGTCCACACCGGCCGCCTTGAGCCGGCCGGCCAGGTACGCGGAGCCGTACAGCCCCTGTTCCTCGCCGGCCACGGCGGCCAGGACGATGGTCGCCTCGCTGCGCCGGGTGGCCAGCACCCGGGCCAGTTCCAGGACCACCGCCACACCGGAGGCGTCGTCGTCGGCGCCCGGGGCGTCGCTGACGGCGTCCATCACGTCGGTGGCCCGGGAGTCGTAGTGGCCGGTGATCACGTAGACCCGGTCCGGGGTGGTGTCGCCGCGCAGGGTGGCCACCACGTTCGTGATGGTGGTGGCGGTCGGGATCCGGGAGGCCGGCTGCTGGACGTACGACTGGAGCTCGACGGTCATCCCGCCGCCGGAGGCGGCGGCGTACCCGGCGAGCTGGCTGTGGATCCAGTCCCGGGCGGCGCCGATGCCGCGTACCGGATCGTTCTGGTCCGAGAGGGTGTGCCGGGTGCCGAACGCGGCGAGCCGGCGGACGGTGGCCTCGATCCGGTCCCGGTCGATCTCGCGCAGCAGCGCGGTCAGCTCGCGGTCCGGCGGCTGCGGCCGGACCGGGTGGCCGGGGCCGGGTGGCGTGACGGTGTCGGTGGCGGCGGCCGGCGTGGCGGCCAGCGGGGCGGCGACGGTGGCGGCGGTGGCCGCGGCGGAGGCGGTGAGGAAGGTGCGTCGGGTGGACCTCGTGGGTCGGCCCCCGGCGGTCTCGTGGGTTCCCATCAGGGCATCCTTACCCTCGTCTATGGATTTGTCCATATCGGCGGCCGTGGATGGTGCCGGTTTCACCCGGTGCGGGCGATGCCGGCCTCGCCCTCCTCGTCCCTACCGTGGCGGCATGGCTGCCGTGCGTCCGACTCCGGCCGATCCGATGCCCGGCCTCGCCGCCGCCGCCGGGCCCGGCGACCAGCGGGCCGTCCCGCCCGAGCTGGGCCCCGAGTCGCTCGCGGTGCTCAGCGGTCCCACCTTCATGTACTCCGACCCGGCCGGGGACGTGCCGCCCGGCAGCATCGGCGGGCTGGTCCACCTGGACACCCGGATGATCAGCGGCTGGGTGCTGACCATCGACGGCTGTCGGTTCCTGGTGCTGCGCTCAGCGACCATCGACCACTACTCCGCGCAGTTCATGCTCACCAATCCCGAGCTGCCCGGTCTGCCGCCGGACAGCGTCACCGCGCGCCGGCTGCGCTACGTCGGCGAGGGGTTCCACGAGCGCATCGAGCTGACGTCGTTCTGCACGGAACCGGTGCGGTACGAGGTGCGGCTGGCCGTCGCCGCCGACTTCGCCGACCTGTTCGAGGTCAAGTCCGGGGCGCGGGACCGCTCCGGCGACATCGTCCGCCGGCACGGCGCCGAGGGCGCCGCGCTCTTCTTCCGGTACGACCGGGACGGCTTCACGGCCACCACCGAGCTGCGCTCCAGCCTGCCCCCGGACCGGATCGAGGGCGACGATCTGGTCTGGCAGGTGGAGCTGGACCCGCGGGAGGTCTGGAAGGTGGACCTGGAGGTGCCGCTGTCGCCCGGCCTGGGGGTGGTGGAGCCGGTACGTGGCGACATCGCCGATGTGCTGCACCGGCGGGCCGACGACCCGCTGCGCCGGTGGACGGAAACCCGCGCGATGCTGACCAGCGACAACCCGGTGCTGGAACGGGTCACCCGACGGTCCCGCTACGACCTGGCCGCGCTCCGGCTGGACCTGGAGGTCAAGGGCCAGCGGGTCATGCTGCCCGGGGCGGGTCTGCCCTGGTTCCTCACCGTCTTCGGCCGGGACACCCTCATCACCGCGTACCAGACCCTGGTGGCCGGGCCGGGCCTCGCCCATGGCGCGCTGCTGGCGCTCGCCCGGCTCCAGGGCACCCGGTACGACGACTTCACCGACGAGGAACCCGGCCGGATCCTGCACGAGGTGCGCAGCGGCGAGCTGACCCGCACCGGCGCCAAGCCGTACACGCCGTACTACGGCACGGCGGACGCCACCCAGCTCTGGCTGATCCTGCTCTCCGAGTACTGGCGGTGGACCCGCGACGACGAGATGGTCCGCCGGCTGCGGGAGCACGCGCTCGCCGCGCTGACCTGGATCGACGCGTACGGCGACCGCGACGGCGACGGCTACGTCGAGTACGCCACCCGCTCGCCGGAGGGGCTGGGCAACCAGTGCTGGCGGGACTCGCCGGACGGCGTCTGCTTCGCCGACGGCCGGATCCCGGTGCTGCCGATCGCCACCTGTGAGATCCAGGGTTACACCTACGACGCGAAGCTGCGCCTGGCCGAGCTGGCCGAGGGCCCGCTCGCGGACCCGGCGCTGGCCGCCCGGCTGCGGGCCGACGCCGCCCAGCTGTACGAGCGGTTCAACCGGGACTTCTGGCTCGACGAGCGGGGCGGCTTCTACGCGGTCGGCCTGGACGGCGACAAGACCCCTATCGACTCGAAGACCTCCAACATGGGGCACCTGCTGTGGAGCGGCATCGTGCCACCGGAGCGCGCCGAGGCGGTGGTGCGCCAACTGATGCACGAGGAGATGTTCTCCGGATGGGGGATCCGCACCCTGTCCCGGGAGGAGCGCACCTACAACGCCCTCGGCTACCACCTGGGCACGGTCTGGCCGCACGACAACTCGATCGCGGTGCTCGGGCTGGTCCGGTACGGCTACCGGGCCGAGGCCAACCGGATCAGCATGGCACTGCTCGACGCGGCCGAGCAGTTCGGCTACCGGCTGCCGGAGGCGCTCAGCGGGTACACCAGGGACCGGACCATGTTCGCCGTGCCGTACCCGACCGCGTGCAGCCCGCAGGCGTGGGCGGCCGGCGCCCCGCTGGCCCTGGTCCGGGCCATGCTCGACCTCAACCCGGTGGACGGCCGGCTGGAGCTCGATCCGGACATCCCGCCGGAACTGGGCCGGATCGCCGGCGAGCGGGTGCGCGCCTTCGGCCGCCGCTGGGACATCGAGGCGGTCGGTCGGACCGGGTACGTCCGGCTCGCCCCCGACTGACGGCCACGTTTGTCGGGGTCCTCGACGGGAACGGCAGCAGGCATGACGAAACCTCGTGTGGTGATCGTGGGGGCCGGGTTCGCCGGATACCACGCGGCGAAGACGTTGAGCCGGCTGGCCGGCAAGCGGGCCGAGATCGTCCTGCTGAACACGACCGACTACTTCCTCTACCTGCCCCTGCTGCCCGAGGTCGCCGCCGGGGTGGTCGAGCCCACCCGGATCTCCGTGCCGCTCGCCGGCACCCTCGACGGCGTCCGCGTGGTCATCGGCGAGGCGGACCGGGTCGACCTCCAGAACCGCTGGGTCGGCTACCGCTCGGCCGAGGGGGACCACGGCCAGCTCGCGTACGACCGGCTGGTGCTCTCCGTCGGCAGCGTCAACAAGCTGCTGCCGATCCCCGGGGTGACCGAGTACGCGCACGGCTTCCGCGGCCTGCCCGAGGCGCTCTACCTGCACGACCACGTGGTCCGCCAGATCGAGCTGGCCGAGCTGGCCGAGGACCCGGCCGAGCAGCGGTCCCGGACCACGTTCGTGGTGGTCGGCGCCGGCTACACCGGGACCGAGGTCGCCGCGCACGGCCAGCTCTTCACCGACCGGCTGATGGCCCAGCGGCCCCACCTCAAGGTGCGTCCCCGCTGGATGCTGCTGGACGTCGCCCCGCGCGTGCTGCCCGAGCTGGACCAGCGCCTGTCCGTCACGGCCGACCGGGTGCTGCGCCGGCGCGGCGTCGACGTGCGGATGGGCACCTCGGTCTCCGAGGCCACCCCGGACGGGGTGATGCTCACCGACGGCGAGTACGTGCCGACGTGCAGCCTGATCTGGTGCGTCGGGGTGCGCCCCGACCCGTTCGTGGCCGAGCTGGGGCTGCGCACCGAGAAGGGGCGCCTGGTGGTCGACGAGTACCTCAACGTCCCCGGCTATCCGGAGGTGTTCGCCTGCGGCGACGCGGCGGCCGTGCCCGATCCCACCCGCCCCGGCCAGGTCTGCGCCATGACGGCCCAGCACGCGCAGCGGCAGGGCAAGCTCGCGGCGCACAACATCGCCGCCTCCTACGGACAGGGCACCCGGAAGTCGTACAAGCACCGCGACCTGGGCTGGGTGGTCGACCTGGGCGGCAAGGACGCGGCCGCCAACCCGCTGCACGTGCCGCTCGCCGGCCTGCCGGCCAAGGCGGTCACCCGCGGCTACCACCTCTATGCCATGCCCAGCAACCGCGCCCGGGTCGGCGCGGACTGGCTGCTCGACGCCACCCTGCCCCGCCCGGCCGTGCAGCTCGGCCTGGTCCCGGCGAACGCGGTGCCGCTGGAGAGCGAGTCGCCCGAGGTGGTGCGTCGGCGCTGACCGGGTCCGCAGGTCTCATCCGCCGGCCGGCGGCGGGTTCCCCTCCGCGGGACCCCGACCGCCGGCCGGACGCCGTACCGGCGGCTCCGGGCCGGCGGCCGGAACGGGCAGGGTCTGCCGTCCGGCGGGGGCGAACTCGCGCAGCAGGACCTGGGCGATCCCCGCCACCGGGATGGCCAGCAGGGCGCCGACCAGGCCGGCCAGCTCGGCGGCGAGCAGCACGCTGACCAGTACGGTCAACGGGTTCAACCGGACCGCGCGCGCCATGATGACCGGTTGCAGCAGGTGGTTCTCGACCTGCTGGTAGACCACGAAGAAGACCAGCACCACGACGCCGGCGGTCGGGGAGTGCAGGAACGCTGCCCCGGCCGCGACGATCGCCCCGAGGGTGGCCCCCACCAGCGGGATGAGGTCGGCCAGCGCGACCACCAGGGCGATCACCGCGGCGAACGGCACGCCGACCAGGAAGAGCACGCCGAAGGTCAGCCCGCCGCAGATCACGCTGATCACCAGGTTGCCGCTGAGGTAGCCGGTGATGATCCGGGAGGAGTCCCGGCCGATTCGCCGCAGCCGTTCCGCCGGCCCGTCGCCGACGAGCTTGAGCGTGCCGGCGATGATCTTCGGCGCCTCGAGGACCATAAGGTAGGCCAGCACCACCACGGTCACCACCGCGGCGACGGTCTGGAGCACGCCCCGCAGCACCCCGACCGCCGGCTGGCCGATCCGGGCACCGTAGCGCTGGAGCTGGTCGGCGTGGGTGTCGGCGTACCGGCGCAGGTGGAAGCGGTTGAGCGCCTCGCCGACCGGTCCCCGCCCGGCCCGGGCCTCGCGGATCAGCTCCGGGGCCCGGTCGGCGAACCGGCCCAGCTCGTCGACCAGCGGCAGCACGATCATCGCCCCCAGCGCGGCCAGCAGCACGAAGGTGGCCAGGAAGACCAGCAGGGTGGCCAGCGCGCGGTGCCGCACCAGCCGCCGTTCCACCCGGTCGACCAGGGGCTTCAGGGCGACCGCGAAGAACGCCGCGACCAGGCCCCAGACCAGCACCCGCCGGGTCGCCCAGACCAGCGCCAACCCGACAAGCGTGACGAGCACCAGACCGATCACGATCAGCGCCCGGCGGGCGGTGGACCGGTCGTCGGCGTTGCTCATCCGGCGCGGCTACCCACCGCCGGCCCCCGGAAACCCCGCCGGGTCAGCCCTGCGCGAGGGTGGCGTCGGTGGCCGGCCGGGTGCCGGCGACGAACGCGTCCAGCGTCGCCCCGTGCAGCACCCCGCCGGGCAGCGGGTCGCCGGCGGCGCGGGCGACGAGCCGGCGCACCGGCAGGCGGTCGGGGCGGGTCGCGGCGGCGAGCACCAGGTTGCCGTACCGCCGGCCGCGCAGCATCCGCCGGTCGGCGACCAGGCAGACGTCGGCGAAGACCGCCCGGAGCGTGGCCACCTGGGTCCGGGTGTGTACCAGCGGCGGGAGGTCGGTGACGTTGACCAGGAAGACGCCGTCCGGGCGCAGCACCCGGGCCACCTCGGCGGCGAACTCCACGCTGGCCACGTGGCGGGGCATCCGGGCCGCCCGGTAGACGTCGGCCAGCACCAGGTCGTACGCCCCGGCCGGCGCGGCGGTGACCGCGTCCCGGGCGTCGCCGATCTCCACGACCACCTCGGGCGGCACCGGCGGCAGGTCGCGGCGCACCAGCTCGACGACCGCGGGGTCGCGCTCGATCACCCGCTGCGGGGAGCCGGGGCGGGTGGCCGCCAGCCAGCGCGGCAGGGTGAGCGCCCCGCCGCCGAGGTGCAGGGCGGTCAGCGGCCGGCCCGGCGGGGCGGCCAGGTCGACCACGGCGGCCATCCGCCGGACGTACTCGAAGTGCAGGTGGCGCGGGTCCGTGACGTCGACGTAGGACTGTTCCACCCCGGCGGCGAGCAGCGTCCGGCCGGTGGGCCGGGCCGGGTCGACCACGATCTCCAGGGCCTCGGCGTCGCTCTCCACGGCGGGCAACGGTACCCGGGCCACGGCGGGCCGGCGGGCGGGGTGCCCGCCGGCCCGTGGACCGCCTGCCGATCAGCCGGTGGCCATCCCGGCGCCGGCCTCGTCGATTGCGTCGTCGACCCGCCGGGCCAGGTCCACGTCCAGCGCCGTCACCCCGTCGACCTGCTGGGTGCGCACGGTGAGCACGGCGCTGTCCGGGTCGGGCCGGCCGATCTGCGGGCCGCGCCCGGTCTCGCCCCGGAGCTGGTCGAGCCGGTCGAGCACCCGGTCCAGGTTGCCGGCCGGCAGCTCGATGGTGCGCACCAGCGACTGCCGGTCGCTGGACCAGTACGGCAACCGGCCGAGCGCGGCGCGCAGTTCCTGCTCGTCCAGCGGGGCGGTGGCGGACGTCGGACCCACCAGGCCGCCGCCGGGCTCCGACGGCGCGAGCAGGTCCCGCAACCCGTCCGGTACGCGCAGCGACTCGACCAGTTCGCCGTCCGCGTCGGCCAGCGCCGCGAGGGTCGCCTCGGCCTGGTAGCGCGCCTGCTCCGGGGTGAGGCGGCTGCGCCGGCCCACCTCGGCCAGGAAGCCGGGCAGGTCCCGCCGCCGCTCGATGCCGTCCACCGGCACCACGTCGTGCAGCTTCACCGGCACCGCCTCGAGCAGCCGCTCCCGCTCGGCCTCGTCGAGCGCCCAGGCCAGCGCGAGCACGGTCGCCTCGGCCGCCACCTTGGCGGTGGAGAAGTCCACCCCGGCCCGCCGGCTCACGTCGTCGACGAGATCCCGGTAGCCCAGCGTGGTCACCCGGACCGGCCGATCGTCGGGCAGCGGGCGCGGGCGCTCCGCCACGGCCGCCGGCGGCGGCGCGGGACCGCCGCGCGTGGTGTCCGGCTTGCGCCGGCCGGCCGGCGGCGGGCCGGACCGTTCGCGCCGGTCCAGCGAGGTGATCTGCTTGGACGCGCTCAGGCTGGCGCCGGTCTGGCTGGGCTGCACACCGCGTCCCCGGGCGTCCCGGGCCAGGGCCCGGCGGCGCTGGTTGTCGCCCTCCATCTGCTTGCGCATCGTCGCACCTCGTTCCTGGTCGGTTGCGCTTGCGCCGGTCGCCTTCCCGGCGCCGCTGGGAAGGAAACGGGCGCGGCCAGACCGGCCAGCTTCACTCGCTGCGGGTGAGGACCGGTCACCCGGCGGGGCCGCACCATCGGGGTGGACCGGAAGAACTTCCGACGCACGCGGAAGGGCAGGTCGTCATGAAACGGATCGTGGAGATCGTCCCCGCCCGGCCCGGCTGGTACGCGCGGTGGCAGGTGGAGCCGGAAGGCACCCGCTGCTACCCGGTGACCCTGTGGGCGCTGCTGGAGGAGAGCGACGGCAGCGGGCGCGAGGTCGTCGGTGTCGACTGTGTGGGGCAGTGGCCCGGAGCGGACGACAACGAGGTGGGTGGGGAGTTCGTCCGTTACCTGTTCCAGACGCCCGATTCCGGCGCGCCCGAGGACGCGGCCTCGCCCACGGTGGGCGAGCTGCGCGAATCCGGCCCGCGCCTGCAGGCCGCCCCTGCCGCCTGAGCCACCCTCCCCGGCCCCCGGCCCCTGGTCCCAGGGTCGGGGGCCACCCCCCGTTCCGGCGGTGGTCAGCCGACCTGGCGGGTGTCCCCGGTCGCCGTGGACGGCGGGACGGCCAGCAGCTCGGCCAGCCCGGTGCGGTCCAGCAGCTGCCGTACCGGCGGGTTCACGGAGTCCAGCAGCACCGTGCCGGCGCCCGACCGGTGGATGACCACCAGGGCGCTGAGGCCCGAGGAGTCGCACAGCGTCACCCCGGCGAAGTCGAGCAGCAGCTCCTGGTAGCCGTCGCGGCGCAGCTCGGCGGCGGCGGCGACGAGTTCCGGCGCGGTGTCGAAGTCCAGCTCGCCGGTCAGCCGAAGCCGGGCACGTCCGGCGGCGAGCCGGTCCACCTCGATGGTCAACAGCTGGGAGGGCATGTCGCCATGTTCCCAGGTCGGGATGATCGGGAAACCCCCGGGGTGCTCACGCCAAGGCGGACGAGTCGGTCACGGGCCGCTCGGACCGGCCCTCCGGCCGCGGCCGGGACAGCAGGCCGGTGACCCCGGTCAGGTCGAGGATGGTGGTCAGGAAGCGGGGCGGCTCCCGGAGCTGGATCGCGGTGCCCCCCTGCTGACCCTCCCGCCAGGCGTGCACGATCACCGACAGGCCGGTGCTGTCGATGAAGAGCAGGTCGTGGAAGTCCAGCACGAGTGTCCCGGGGTGCTCGGCGAGCAGCCGGTCGACCTCGGCGCGCAGCGGGGCGGCCGTGGTGAAGGCCAGGTCGCCGCCGACCTTGACGACGGGGGCCGCGGGGTCGGACCGGTCCACGGAGATGTGCAGCGGCGTCGCCTCGGGCGTAGTCCGTCGGGGTGCCACCATCACGCCTTTCCGTGGCTGCCGGTCGGGGGCGGTCGTCAGGGATCGTAACAACGCCGGCACGGCCCCGCCGGACGGCGCGTCCGCAGGCCGCGGCGCAGGCCGTGGGGTGGCGGTCCCGGCACACCGGCGTAGGGTGGGGCGGAGAGATCTGACCATACGCGCCGTCTCAGGCGCGCCGCGGGTATCGACAAGGAGTGGGGCTCAGCTGGTGACTTCCGCCGACGTCAGGGGTGCTGACCCGGGCGACGGACGGGTCTCCACGCCGGGAACGGGAAGGGCCCGTCCGTGGCCCGACGCCGCCCCGGCCCTGCCGCCCCTGGCCCCGGACCGCGGCCTGCCCACCCCCGACTGGTCGGAGGTGGTGGAGCACTTCCGTGAGGGTCTGATCGTGTGCGACGCCGACGGCGTGGTGCGACACCTCAGCCCGGTCGCCGAGCGGCTGGTCCCCGAGGTGGTGGCCGGCGAGGTGCTCGCCGCGGCCGGCGTGCCCGCGCTGCTCGCCACCGACCCGGGCGAGTTCACCCATCACGGGCGGCGCCTGCGGCTGCGGCAGGTCCCGCTCTCCGCCGCCCGCCGCTGCTGGTACGTCGAGGACGTCACCGAGAGCGTCAGCCGGGCCGACGCGCTGCTCGCCGAGCGGGCCCGCTCGGCGTTCCTCGCCGTGGTCGGCGAGAAGCTCGGCAACCCCCTGCACCCCGACCGCGCCGCCGCCGCGGTGGTCCGGCTGGCCGTGCCGACCGTGGCCGACGTCGCCGTGCTGGTGCTGGCCCCGCGCTCCGGCCGGGCGCGCTGGTGGCGGGCGGTGCGGGCGGACGACGAGGCGCCCGCCCTGGACAGCGGCATGCTCGCCGCCGCGGCGCTGCCGTCGGCGATCGAGGAGGGCCTCGGCGGCACCGAGCCGCACGCCCTGGACTGGGTGGTCGAACAGGCTGTCGAGGCCGGCTGGCTGCCCGGGGTCGACGCCGCCGGAGCCACCGCGCGGGTGGTGCCGCTGCCCGGCCGGGAGACGCCGGCCGGGGTGCTGCTCGTGGCCCGTCGGGACGGCCGCTGGTACGACGAGGCCGACCTCGACCTGGTCCGCGCCTTCGCGGCCCGCGCCGGCGCCGCGCTGACCACCGCCGTGCTCTACCGCGACCAGGCCGAGGTCGCCGACACCCTCCAGGCCAGCCTGCTGCCCGTCGAGCCGGCGGCGGCCGCCGGTGTGCAGTGGGGCACCGCGTACCGGCCGGCGCAGGCCGGGTTGCGGATCGGCGGTGACTTCTACGGCTCCCACCGGCTCGTCGACGGCGGCTCGGTCTTCTTCCTCGGCGACGTCTCCGGCAAGGGCGTCGAGGCGGCGGTGTTCACCGGCCAACTGCGCCAGTGCCTGCACGCGCTGCACCGCGTCGAGTCGCAGCCGGGGCGGCTGCTGAAGCTGCTCAACGACGCGCTGCTGGAGACCACCCAGGCGCACGGGCAGGGCCGGTTCGCCACCATGGTGCTGGGCGTGGTCCGTCCGCACCGCGACGGCAGCCTCACCCTGACCATGGCCGGCGGCGGCCACCTCCCGCCGCTGGTGCTGCGGGCCTCCAGCGAGGTCGAGGTGGTGCCGCTGAGCGGGATGCTGATCGGGGTGGTGCCGGATCCCCGGATCGGCGAGGTGACCGTGCACCTGGCGCCGGGCGAGACCTGCCTGCTCTACAGCGACGGGGTGACCGAGGCGCGGGGCGGCCTGCGCGGCGACGAGCAGTTCGGCGCCGAGCGGCTGCTCCACGCGGTGACCGGCTGCCACCGGATGCCGGCGCCGGCGCTGGCCGAGCGGATCGAGCAGGTGACCTGCGACTGGCTCGGCCACGGCGACCACGACGACATCGCCGTGCTCGCGTTGCGGGCCACCGGCCCGGGCCGCCCCGGCCGCCACCTGCACGCGGTGCACGGCCCGACCGGCGCCGACCGACCCAGGGAGACCACTCCGTGACCGCGACGACCACCGAGGCCGACCCGGCCCGCGCCTTCCCCGGCTACCTGGAGTTCCTCGCGGAGGCCGACGAGCACGGCGCGGTCGAGGTGGCCGTCGGGCTGCTGGAGTCCGGCGTGCCGGCCGAGCGGGTGCTGCTGGACCTGGTCGCCCCCGCGCAGGCCGAGGTGGGGGAGCGGTGGGCGCGCGACGAGTGGAGCGTGGCCCAGGAGCACGCCGCCACCCACATCAGCGAGCGGGTGGTGGCGGCCGTCGCCGCGTACGCCGATCCCCGCCCGACCCGGGGCCGCATCGTGGTGGCCTGCATGGACGGTGAGTGGCACGCGCTGCCGGCCCGGCTGGTGGCCGAGGTGCTGCGGCTGCGCGGCTGGCAGGTGACCTTCCTCGGGGCCAGCGTGCCCGCCGCGCACCTGGTCTCCTACCTGCACCGCTACGACGCGCACGCGGTGGCCCTGGCCTGCGCGCTGCCCATGCGGCTGCCGCACGCGCACCGGATGATCGAGGCGTGCCGCCGCTCGGACGTGCCGGTGGTGGTGGGCGGGCGCGGCTTCGGCGACGACGGCCGCTGGGCCCGGGTGCTCGGCGTCGCCTGGGCGCCGGACGCGCCGACCGCGGCCGACCTGCTCGCCGACGAGCGGGCGCTGCGCGCGATGCCGCCGGCCCGGCTCGACCACCTCGCCGACGACGAGTACGCGAGCCTGACGAAGCGTCGCGGCGAGCTGATCGACAGCGCCCTGGCCGACCTGCGGGAGCGGGTGCCGGGGGTCCGCGACTACACCCCGGCGCAGCTCGACTCGACCGTCAGCGACCTCGGCTACATCGTCGACTTCCTCGCCGCCGCCCTCTACGTCGACGACGAGACCCTCTTCGGCGAGTTCGTCGAGTGGCTGGTGGCGATCCTGGTCAGCCGCCGGGTCCCGGCGAGCGCGGTCGGGCTGACCCTCGACCACTATGGACAGCGGCTGCGCGACTTCCCCCGCGCCGGCCGGTTCCTCGACCGGGCCCGCGCCCTGGTCAGCGGGCTGTCGGACGCCCCGCGACGGTGACCGCCGGGGTGCGGGGAACTCTGCTTATACTTGCTGCACTGCAAGGGTCGGCCTGCGGTGGGAGCGAGGGGGGCCAGGGTGACGTTCACCGTCACACGCACCGGGCTGGACGGCAGCCCGGCGCGCCTCCGGCTCGCGGGTGAGCTCGACCTGAGCACCGCGCCGGAGCTCACCGCCGCCATCGACCGGCTGGCCGCCGAGGGGCACCGTGAGCTGCTGCTGGACCTCGCCGAGCTGACCTTCTGCGACTCCACCGGCATCGCCGCGTTCGTGCGCGGTGACAACCTCGCCGCGGCCGCGGGCGGCTGGTTGCGGATCACCGGGGCGACCGGGCGGGTGGCCCGGGTGCTCCAGATGACCGGGCTGGCCGAGGTGCTGCGCTACGAGGGGGGCACGGCCGACCCGGCCACGCCGGCCGCCTCCTGATCGGATAGATTTCCCCGCCGGGCGGTCGACCTCGCCGTCGGCCCCTCCACCTCCGAGACGAAGCAGGTTTTCCCATGGGTCATGGCACCCCGAGCCCCGTTCGCATCCTGGTGGTGGACGACGACCCGGGTGACGTCCTGATGATCGAGGAGGCGCTCGAGGACTCGGACGTCGAGAAGATCATCGACGTGGTGAACGACGGCCAGGAGGCGATGGAGTTCCTCCGCCGCGAGGGCCGGCACACCGATGCCCAGCGGCCCGACGTCATCCTGCTCGACCTGAACATGCCGCGCATGGACGGGCGTCAGGTGCTCGGCGAGGTCAAGCGGGACGAGAACCTGCGTACCATCCCGATCGTCGTGCTGACCACCTCCAACGCCGACACCGACATCCTCGGCAGCTACACGCTCCAGGCCAACGCGTACGTGACGAAGCCGATCGACCTGGACGACTTCAACGACGTGGTGCGCCGCATCGACGAGTTCTTCGGTCGGGTTGTCGTGCTCCCCAAGCACCCCTGACCACCTTCGTCCGGGCATCCGGATGCTGAACATTTTGCGGGAACCGCCACGGGCGTGGCCGCCCGCCGCCCAGGATCGTCAGGTGGGGAAGTGACACCAGCTGCCTGGGGGGCGACACGCATGAGGTTCTCCGTGGTTGAGACCGGTTACGACCAGCGGCAGGTGGACTCCTGCCTGGACGAGCTGGGAATCCGGTTGGTCCGGCTCGCCGCCCGCGCGGAGAGCGCCGCCGGCGCCGGCCGGGAGTGGGACCAGATCCGGGAGGACGCGACCCACCTCTGCGACTTCCTGCGCCGCCGCACCGCCGTCGTGGACGGCGAGGCGGCCGCCGGGACGGCCGCGGAGCGGGAGGCCGCCATGCTGCTGGCCCAGGCCCGCAGCGAGCTGGAGGCGGCCCGCGAGGAGGCCCGGCAGGTACGCGAGCAGGCGTACGCCGAGGCGGTGCGGGCGCGCCGGGACTTCGAGGCGGCGCTGCTGGCCCGCCGCCGTCGCGAGGCCCGTGTCGACGAGATCCTCCGCGGCGACGTGGTGTCCCCGGACACCCCGACCGCCGCCGCGGGCCTGCCGACCGGTGGCGCCGCCGAGCGCAGCGCGGCCTGAGCGCCCGCTCAGACCAGCGCCGCCACCACGGTAGTGGCCCGCTGCTCGTGCTGCGCGTACGCGTCGGGGAAGGCGGAGACCTGCACCGCCTGGGCCGCCGCCGTGAGGCTCAGCTCCGTCCAGCCGGGCACCTCCTTCAGCGCCGTGAAGAACGCGCGGGCCGCGTACGCCGGCCGCATGATCTCGGCGACGGTGCCCCAGCCGCTGCTGGGCCGCTGCTGGAACAGCCCGATCGAGTCGTGGTCGGAGCCGCTGCCCTGGTGCGGGTAGTCGAACGACTCGGGGAGCACGTCGCTGGCCAGGTTGTAGAGGTCGCTCTCCTGCATGGCCGTGGCGACGGCCACCACCAGCGCCCGGCGGGGCATCTTCATGGCCAGGCCGACGTCGACGATCGCCTTGGCGTTGTCCATCTGCCGCTGGTCCAGCCCGGCGACGGGCCGGGGGTGCTTGGGCCGGACCGGCTTCTTCGGCGCCTTCCGGGTGGGCGTCGGGCTGGGCGTGGCGACCGGGACCGGGGTGACCGGCACGGCGACCGGCGGGGCGGTGCGCTCGAAGTCCCGGGAGGCCCGCTGCTCGCCGGCGGCGGCCGCCCGGTCGGCGAGGGCGTCGCGGATCGGCTCGTGCGCCTGCCCGGTCTCCCGCGCGCCGACGACCCCGATCAGGCCGAGGCAGCAGGTCACGCCGGTGGCGACGGCGACCCGGGCGGGGGTGGAGCGGAGCGGCCCGCGCCGTGCCGGTTCCGGGGCCCGGTGCCGCCCGATCCTCCGTTCGGCTGATGCCGGGTCGATCGTACGGCGAACGGGGGCGGTCTCGGTCTTCTGCTGCTCAGCGGGCTCGTCGGGATGCACCCGCCGAGGCTAGAAAGCTTCCCGGCGCTTGCCATCGGGGTGGTTGGTGGCATGCGCCACAATTTGCCATGATCCGCCCGCGCATTACGCTCGGTAGAACATGAATTCGATCTCTCTCGCCTTTCGCTTTTTCCGGTCATGTCGGAAACACCGGAACAGATCAGGCGCATGATCATCTTTGCGGCGGTTCCGGCCGGCCTCCTCCGTTCGGGGGAGGGGCAGGCCCGTCACCTGGGGGGACCCGCGTGGGCCGGAGAGGCCACGCGGCCGGGGCCGGGGCATACCCGGATCGCCGCCACCCGAGGGCCGCCGGCTCGATACGATGCGGACGGTGACGGAGCAGATGGTCGATGAGCGGGCCGCCGGAGAACCCGCCGGCCGCCGGGGCCGGCGGGGCCTGGTCGTCAGCCTCTGCGCCGTCCTGCTCGCCGTGCTGCTCGTCGGCCACCGCGCGGTGCCCAACGTGCACGGCCTGGGCAGCCTCGTGGACAGCGCCACCCCACTGCTCGGGCTCGGCGTACCCCTGCTCGCGCTCGCGGCGCTGCTGCGCCGGTCCCGGCTGGCCCTGCTCGTGGTCCTGCTGCCGGCGATCGTCTGGGCGGCGCTCTACGGCGGGGCCTGGCTGCCGCCGGCCTCCGGCGCCGGCGCCACCTCGCTCCGGGTGGCCAGCCAGAACCTGCGCTCCGGCAACCCCGACCCGGCCGCCACGGTCGACGCCCTCACCGACGCCGACCCGGACCTCATCGGGCTGCAGGAGGTCGACGACGGCGACCGGGTCGCCGCCGCGCTGGCCGGGCGCTACCCGCACCGGGCCGCGGTCTCCACCGTCGCGCTGTGGAGCCGCTGGCCGATCCGCGAGGCGCACGGCGTGGACACCGGCCTCGGCTGGGAACGGGCCCTGCGGGCCGTGGTCGCCGCCCCGCAGGGCGACCTGGCCGTGTACGTGGTCCACCTCGGCTCGGCCCGGGCCGGGCACACCGCCACCCGCGACGAGACCGTCGCCGCCCTCGCCGCCACCGTCCGCGCCGACGACGCGCCGCGGCTCGTGGTGCTCGGTGATCTGAACACCGCCACCACCGACCGGGTCTTCGCGCCGCTCACCCACCTGCTGCGCGACGCCCAGGCCGACGCCGGACAGGGCTTCGGCTTCACCTGGCCGGCCGACCTCCCGGTGACCCGCCCGGACCACGTCCTCTTCCGGGGGCTCACCCCCACCGCTGCCGGGGTGGTGCACACCCCCGACAGCGACCACCGGGCGGTGACCGCCGGCTTCCGCTGGTGAGCGGTCAGTGCCGGCCGTTCTCCGCCGGCGTCACGGTCAGCCGGTGCCGGCTGTTGTCGCCGCTGGAGAACGGCCAGAGCCGGTCCGCGTGCGCCACCAGGTCGGCCAGCTGCTCGCGGGTGAGGCCCGCCGAGGAGATCTCGGCGTGCACGTCGGCCCGGTAGCGGCCGTCGTCGTCGCGACCCAGCTTCGCCGCCGCCGTCACCTCGACGGTGTGCGCCTCGTCGGTGATCTCACCGGCCGCCTCCACCGCCGCGTGGTGCAGGCAGGAGGCGAACGCGGCCGCCAGGAGCTGCTCGGGCGTCAGACCGGTGCAGTGCGGCGCCAACGGGGACGCCAGGGCGGAGGAGAGACCGCCGTCTTCGGTGCGTACGTGACCGCCCGCGGCGGTCGCCGTGGCCGTCTCGGCCAGCCAGGAACTCGGATCCGGCATCGCGTTCCTCCCGTCACTCACCCGCCCGGCTACCCGGCCCCCGGCCGGCGAAACCGCGCCTGAGCAGGCAGCGCGTCAGCCGGCCCGGCCGGTCGGGTACGCGTCGACGGCGACCGCCTCGGTCGCCTCGGCCGCCGCCCGGTCGGTCCACGGCGACACCGGCACGCGCCGCTGGCGGGGGGCCGCCGCGACCATCGGCACGTAGACGCGGGCGTCCACCACCTCGGCGAGCAGCAGCGCGGCCATCAGGCTGCTCGGCCGGGCGGTCGGGTCGGTGGCGAGGCAGCGCCCGCACAGGTCGGCCGCCTCGGCCGGCAACCCGTCGATCTCGGGCAGCGGCTCCGGCGGCCGGCGCCGGCCCGAACCGAGCAGCTGGGTGGTGGTGTCGGCCGCGTACGGGAGGCGACCGGTCAGGCAGTAGTAGAGGAGCACGCCCAGGGCGTACATGTCGGCGGCGGGGGTGGCCGGCTGCCGGTCGAGCTGCTCCGGCGCCAGGTACGCCGGGGTGCCGACCACGATCCCGTCCGGTGTGTGGTCGGGTGCGCCCGTCGGGGTGGCGATCCCGAAGTCGAGCACCTTCACCCCGGCCGGGGTGAGGATCACGTTCGCCGGCTTCACGTCCCGGTGCACGATGCCGTGCGCGTGCGCGGCCGCCAGCGCGGCGCTCACCTCGGCGCAGACCCGCACCGCGATCCGCCAGTCCAGTGGGCCGCCGCGCAGGTGGGCGGCGAGCGTCTCCCCCTCGGCCAGTTCCATCACGATGTACGGCACCGCGCGCCCGTCCGGCAGGGCGGCCGTGCCGAAGTCGTGCACGCTGGCCACGTTCGGGTGCACCAGCCGGGCCGCCGAGCGGGCCTCGGCCCGGATCCGCTCCACCGAGGTGGCCTCGCCGTCCAGCCCCGGCGAGATCAGCTTGACCGCGACGGTCCGGTCTAGCACGAGGTCGTGCGCCCGCCAGACCTCGGACATCCCGCCGATGCCGACGCGCCGTTCGAGCTCGTACCGCCCGCCCAGCGTCCTCATCGACCACTCCTCGCGCTCGTCCGGTGCTTCACCACGTCTCGCTACCCGGGCCCCGAGCAGGGCAAACCGCCGGAGTTCCCACCCCCGGCCGGGGTAGCTTCGCGAGCAGGGGACTCGTGTCCACGGCGGGACGGAGGGTGGCCGGTGGCTCTGGTGCGCGTGCGGTTCGTCGGGGGACCCGCCGACGACCTGGTCCGGGATCTGCCCGCCGACCCGGACGGGTCGCCGCCGCGGCGGTGGATCCTGCGCCACCCCGACCGGCCGCCCGGCGGCGAGGCGGACCACCTCTACGAGCGCGACCGCCACCACGACGGCGAGGGCGCCTGGATGATGCGGTACGTGCGCACCGACCCGTTCGGCGCCACCGAGTGAACCCGGTCAGGCCGCCCGCGCGCCGGTCGTGCCGAGGATGACCGACGCGACCAGCTCCGGGTCGTCGTGCATCGGCACATGGCCGCAGCCGGCCAGCTCCAGGTGCCGGGCCGCCGGCAGCCGGGTCCGGGCCAGCGCGGCCTGCCGGTAGGGCAGGATCCGGTCCCGGGTGCCCCAGGCGACCGTCACGGGCACGGTCGGCGCGCCGGCGAACGCGTAGCCCCGGCCGGCCCGGGCCACCGCGCGGAAGGCCCGCGCCTCGCGCAGCGCCCGCGCGTCGGCCAGCGCGTCGGCCAGCGCCATCCGGTTCGGCCGGGCCAGGATCATGCCCAGCGCGAGGGTGCGCAGCGCCGGGGACGCGAACAGCGACCGCAGCACCGGCTCGGGCAGCCGCGCCGCGTTGCGGTGCAGGGTGAGCACGGTGAGCGCCCAGCGCAGCTCGCGCGGCGTGCAGAAGCCGGCGGGGGAGAGGGCGGTGGCGGAGGAGACCGCGCCGGCGGCGGCCAACTCCAGCGCGATGGCCCCGCCGAGGCTGTTGCCCGCCACGTGCGGGCGGTCCAGCCCGAGCGCGGTGAACAGCTCCGCGATCCCGGCCACCAGGCCGGGCATGTCGGCGGGCAGGCCGGCGGCGGGCACCGGCGAGCGGCCGAACCCGGGCAGGTCGACGGCGATCACGTCGTGCGCCTCGGCGAGCCGGTCCAGCACCGGCGACCAGGCGGCCCAGTGGTGCCCGATGCCGTGCAGCAGCACCAGCGGCGCGCCGGCCCCGCGCCGCTCGAAGACCACCTCCACCGCGGCGCTCACCGTGCCACCTTCCGTTCGCGACTGCGGGGCTCGCAGGACCGGCTCACTCCTCGCGCTCACCGTGCCACCTTCCGTTCGCGACTGCGGGGCTCGCAGGACCGGCTCACTCCTCGCGCTCACCGTGGCACCTCCGGCGTGCTCGCTCCGAAGCCCCGACCCAGCGCCCGGGACTGCTCCTCGATCAGCGGGACGGTGTCCCTCGCGGTCCGGCCGATCAGCCGGTCGGCGAGCGGGCTGACCAGCACCGACCGGACCGCCTGCACGGCTCCGACGGCTCGTGGCACGTAGACCCGCCGCTGGCGGCGCTCGATCGCCCGGACGAACGCCGCGGCGCACTCCTGCACCGTGGTGGTCCGCCGCATCGGCCACGGCAGCTTCGCCAGCGCCGCCTCGAACGCCGGCAGGTCGGCCCGCGCCTCGCGGACCAGGTCGGTGTCCACCCAGGACGGGTGTGCCGTGCCCACGGCCACCCCGCGGTGCGCCAGCTCCAGCCGGATGGCGGTGCCGAAGTGCTCGACGCCGGCCTTCGAGGCGCAGTAGGCGGCCATCCCCGGCAGCGCGGCGAACGCGGCGGCGGACGAGACGATCAGCAGGTAGCCCCGGCGGGCGGTGAGCGCCGGCACGGTCGCCGCCGCGGTGCGCATCACCCCGATGAGGTTCACCTCGACCGTGCGGACCAGCGCCTCGACGTCGCCGACGGCGATGGTGCCCCGGTTGGCCACCCCGGCGTTCGCCACCACCGCGTCGATGCCGCCCAGCGCCGTGACCGTGCCGTCGACCGCGGCGGCCAGCTCGGCCTGGTCGGTGACGTCGGCGGGGAACCACACGTGGCCGGGACCCAGCTCCGCGGCGAGCGCGGCGAGGCGGTCGGGCTCCAGGCCGACCAGGGCCAGCCGCGCGCCCCGGGCCGCGGCGAGCCGGGCGGTGTGCTCGCCGATCCCCCGGGCCGCCCCGGTCACCAGCACCACCTTGCCGGCCAGCCGACCGGTGGGACGACCGTCGATGGACATGCCGGCAAGTTACCACCGGGTAGCAGGCTGGGGAAGGGTCGTCCGGCGTGTCCGCGGCCAGGCCCGGACGCCCTGGCCGGCGAGCCAGTCCGGGCCGTCGGCGCCCCGCGCCAGGGCGGCCACGGCCAGCATCGCGGCCCGCGCGGCGTCGGGCGCGGCCACCGTCACCGCGGCCCACGGCGAGTCCGGCGCGGCGCCGGTGCGCGGATCGCGTACGCCGCCGCCGTCCGGGCGCAGCACGTCGGCGGTGACCAGCGCGCCGCCGGCCAGCGTGGCCGGCCCGTGCGCGACCCGCCAGCCACCCGACGGCGCCGGTCCCGCGGCGGCCGCCCGGGACCCGACCGCCACCAGCACCCCCGTCCCGTACCGGGCCGCCACCTCTTCGGCGCACCGCTGCACCAGGTACGCGCCGGCCGTCCCGCCCAGGTCCAGCCAGAGCGGCGGCGGCACCGCCAGCAGGTTCCCGCGGAGCGACACCGCCCGCCAGCCCTCGCCCCGTTCCACCCGCCCCCAGCCCGAGCCGCACGCCGGCAGCGCGGTCACCGACCGGCGCAGCCGGGCCGCGCCGACCGTCGGGTCCACCGCCCCGCCGCTCGCCTCCGCCGCGCCCAGCGACACCGCCACCAGGTCGCGCAGCAGCGGGCCGACCGGCACCGGCCGGCCGGCCGCCCGGTGCGCCCGGGACAGCTCCAGGCCGACCACGCGCAGCCCGGCCAGCCGGCGCGCCACCGCCCGGCGGGCCGCCGGCAGCGCCGTACGATCGGACACCGCCACCCGGACCGCCCTGCCACGGCTCCCGCTCGGTGCGGCCGACGCCGCGCCGCGCCCCGCAACCGTCGGGTCCCGCCACCACCAGCGGACCTCGAAGAACCCGTCCACGCCCATGCGCCGAGCGTCCCCCGCGAGGCTGGAGGTGGCGTGGGGCGTGCCTGTGGTCCGGCTGTGCGTCCGCGCCGGCCGCCGGGCCGCGCGGATCCCGGCGGCCGGCCCGCACAGCTGGTACACAGGATCAGGACAGGACCGGCACAGCGGGTGCGCCCACGATGGGGGTCATGGTCATGAACGGGCAGGCCGCGCAGGGCCGGATCGAGCTGCGCCGACCCGACGGCGAACCGGTGCGGGTGCTGGTGGTGGACGACGAGCCGACGCTCACCGACCTGCTCTCGATGGCGCTGCGCTACGAGGGCTGGCAGGTGACGACCGCCGGGAACGGGATGGCGGCGATCAGCGCGGCCCGGCAGTTCAAGCCCGACGCCGTGGTGCTCGACGTCATGCTCCCGGACCTGGACGGCTTCCAGGTGCTGCGCCGGCTGCGCGAGCAGGCGCCCACCGTGCCGGTGCTCTTTCTGACCGCCCGGGACGCGGTGGAGGAGCGGATCGCCGGGCTCACCGTCGGCGGCGACGACTACGTCACCAAGCCGTTCAGCCTCGAAGAGGTGATCGCCCGGCTGCGCGCCCTGCTGCGCCGCTCCGGGTTCGCGGTCGCCGCCCGCGAGGAGGCGGTGCTCACCGTCGGCGACCTCAGCCTCGACGAGGACAGCCACGAGGTACGCCGCGGCGGTGACCTCATCAACCTCACGGCCACCGAGTTCGAGTTGCTGCGCTACCTGATGCGCAACCCGCGCCGGGTGCTCAGCAAGGCGCAGATCCTCGACCGGGTCTGGAACTACGACTTCGGCGGCCAGGCCAACGTGGTCGAGCTGTACATCTCGTACCTGCGCAAGAAGATCGACGCGGGCCGCGAGCCCATGATCCACACCTTGCGCGGGGCGGGTTATGTCCTCAAGCCCGCGGAGTGACCGGGGTGGTCGGCTGCGGCGGCGGCTGGCCGGCTGGTCGCTGCGCCGCCGCCTGGTGCTCTCCGTGGTGGCGCTGCTGGCCCTGGTCAGCATCGGCATCGGCGGGCTGACCACCGTCGCCCTGCGGCACTTCCTGATCGGGCAGGTCGACGACCAGCTCACAATGGCCGACCGGCGCACCGGCGACGTGCCGCGGTGGCTGCGCCAGCCCGGTGACCCGCGTCGGACGGACCCCTGCGACCAGCCGGCACCGGAGCCGCCGCCCGGCTACCCGCCCGGCTCGATCGCCCTCCGGAACGCCTGCGGAGCCACCACTGCGACGGCGCGAGCCGAGTCCGGGGAGGCCGAGACCGTTCCGGCCACCGACATCGTCGCGCTCGCCGCGCTACCGCTCGACGGGCAGCCCCGCACCGTCGAGGTCGGCGATCGGGGTGACTATCGGGCGGTGGCCCATCGGTCGCCGAACGGCGACGTGATGGCCGTCGCCATCCCGCTCGCCGGGGTCCAGGACACGGTCATGTGGGTGCTGGTCGCCCAGGCCGGGCTGGTCGCCGCCGGGCTGATCATCGCGGGTGGGCTCGGCGCGCTGATCGTCCGGGCCGCGCTGCGCCCGCTGAACCGGGTCGCCGCCACCGCCGCCCGGGTCACCGAGCTGCCCCTGGACCGGGGCGAGGTGGCCCTGTCGGTGCGGGTGCCGGCGGCCGACACCGACCCGCGTACCGAGGTCGGGCAGGTGGGCGGCGCGCTCAACCGGATGCTCGGCCACGTCGCCGCCGCGCTCGCCGCCCGGCAGGCCAGCGAGACGCGGGTACGCCAGTTCGTCGCCGACGCCAGCCACGAGCTGCGTACCCCGCTCGCCGCCATCCGCGGCTACGCCGAGGTGGCCCGGCGTGGCCGGGACGAGGTGCCGCCGGACGTGGCGCACGCCCTGCGCCGGGTCGAGTCGGAGAGCACCCGGATGACCAGCCTCGTCGACGACCTGCTGCTGCTCGCCCGGATCGACTCCGGCCGTCCGCTGGCGGCCGAGCCGGTCGACCTCACCGCCATGGTGGTCGACGCGGTGAGCGACGCCCACGTGGCCGGTCCCGGGCACCGCTGGCAGCTCGACCTGCCCGACGAGCCGGTGGGCGTCACCGGCGACGCCCACCGGCTGCACCAGGTGCTGGCGAACCTGCTCGCCAACGCCCGGGTGCACACCCCGCCCGGCACCACGGTGACCACCCGGCTCGCGCCGGTGGCCGGCGGCGTCGAGCTGAGCGTCACCGACGACGGCCCCGGCATCCCCGAGGAGCTGCAACCGGAGGTCTTCGAGCGGTTCGCCCGCGGCGACAGCTCCCGCTCCCGGGCGGCCGGCAGCACCGGCCTCGGGCTGGCCATCGTGGCGGCCGTGGTGGAGGCCCACCACGGCCAGGTCGAGGTGGCGAGCCGCCCCGGCCGGACCGTCTTCACGGTGCGGCTGCCCGAACCCACAGCCGACGCATAGGTCGCTCATGGGGGCGGGCCAGCGGCCCGCCCCAGGCTTGCCCGCATGGACAGAACAGAGAGCCTGCTGACCGCGCCCGCGGCCGGGTCGCCCGCGACCGACCCGGCCTCCGCGCCCGCCCCGGAACCGGTCCCGACCCCGGCGCAGCCGCCGGCCGAGCCGCCCCGTCGCGACCCGCGCTGGACGCGACCGGCGCTGCTCGGCCTGCTGCTGGCCACCGCGCTGCTCTACCTCTGGGGCCTCGGCGCCTCGGGCTGGGGCAACGCGTTCTACTCGGCGGCCGTGCAGGCCGGCTCGGAGAGCTGGAAGGCGTTCTTCTACGGCTCCTCGGACGCGGCCAACTCGATCACCGTCGACAAGACCCCCGCCTCGCTCTGGCTGATGGCCCTCTCGGTCCGCCTCTTCGGGCTGAGCAGCTGGTCGATCCTGGTGCCGCAGGCGTTGCTCGGCGTCGCCTCGGTCGGCGTCCTGTACGCCGCCGTGCGCCGCTGGTACGGACCGGTCGCCGGCCTGCTCGCCGGCGCGGTGCTGGCGGTCACCCCGGTGGCCACGCTGATGTTCCGGTTCAACAACCCGGACGCCCTGCTCGTGTTCCTGCTGGTCGCCGCCGCGTACGCGACGGTGCGCGCGGTCGACACGGCCAGCACCCGGTGGATCATGCTGACCGGTGCGCTGGTCGGCCTCGGCTTCCTCACCAAGATGCTCCAGGCGTTCCTGGTGATCCCGGTCTTCGCCGCGGTCTACCTGCTGGCCGCGCCGACCGGCTTCTGGCGACGGATCCGCCAGCTGCTGCTCTCCGGGCTGGCCGTGGTGGTCGCCGGCGGCTGGTGGGTGGCGATCGTCGAGCTGGCGCCGGCGAGCGCCCGCCCGTACATCGGCGGCTCGCAGCACAACAGCATCCTGGAGCTGACCCTCGGCTACAACGGCCTCGGCCGGATCACCGGTGACGAGGAGGGCAGCGTCGGCGGCGCCGGCCGGATGGGCGGCGGGGGCGGGGGCCCGTTCTCCGGACAGTCCGGCCTGCTGCGGATGTTCGACACCGAGGTCGGCGGCCAGATCTCCTGGCTGCTGCCGGCCGCGCTGATCCTGCTGGTCGCCGGGCTGTGGCTGGCCGGGCGGGCGGCGCGTACCGACCGGACCCGGGCCGGGCTGCTGCTCTGGGGCGGCTGGCTGCTGGTCACCGGGCTGATCTTCAGCTTCATGTCCGGCATCTTCCACGCGTACTACACGGTGGCCCTGGCCCCGGCGGTCGGCGCGCTGGTCGGCATCGGGGCGACGCTGCTCTGGCGGGCCCGGACGACACCGGCCGTTCCCGGTGGTCCGCTGGCCCCGGGCCGGCGGCGTGGGTTCGCCGCGACCGTGATCCTGGCCGGCGCGCTGGCCGTGACCGCGTGGTGGTCCTGGCACCTGCTCGGCCGCAGCGCCGACTGGTACCCGTGGCTGCGCACCGCCGTGCTCGTGGTCGGCGTGGCCACCGCCGCGCTGCTGGTCCTCGCCCACTGGCTGCCCCGCCGGGTGGCCCCGGTGCTGCTGGCGCTCGGTGCTGCGGCCGCGCTCGCCGGCCCGGTGGGGTACTCGCTCCAGACCGCGGCGACCGCGCACACCGGCTCGATCCCCAGCGCCGGCCCGTTCGTGCAGGGCGCCTTCGGCCCCGGCGGCCGCGGCGGGTTCCCGGGCGGCGGCCGGATGGCGGGCGGCATGGAGTTCCCCGGCGGCCAGTTCCCCGGCTTCCCGGGCGGCGGCCAGAACGGCGGCACGGCGCAGAACGGCGGGACCGCGCCGGACGGCAACGGCCAGTTCCCGGCGTTCCCCGGCGGCACCGGCGTCCCCGGCGGCGCGAGCGGCATCGGCCAGAACGGCGCGACCGCGCCGGGCGGCGGCAGCCCGCAGGTCCCCGGCGGCGACGGCCGGTCGCCGGGCGGCGGCATGGGCGGGCTGCTCGACGCCCGCGAGCCGAGCGCCGAGCTGAAGGCGCTGCTGGAGGCCGACGCGGACGACTACACCTGGGTCGCCGCGACGGTCGGCTCGAACAACGCCTCCGGATACCAGCTCGCCACCCGCGAGCCGGTGATGCCGATCGGCGGCTTCAACGGCAGCGACCCGTCGCCGACCCTCGCCCAGTTCCAGCGGTACGTCACCGAGGGCAGGATCCACTACTTCATCGGCGGCGGCGGGTTCCGCGCCAACGGCGGCAGCAACGCCTCGTCCGAGATCGCCAGTTGGGTCGCCGAGAACTTCACGGCGCAGACCGTCGACGGCGTGACCGTGTACGACCTGAGCAGCGGAAAGCAGGGCTGAGCGATGACGTTCACGAGCCAACCCCGGGCCGCCGTGCAGGCCCGGCCCACGGCGCCCACGGCGGTGCTGGACGTGGTGGTGCCCGTCCACAACGAGGAGACCGATCTCGCTCCCTGCGTCCGGCGGCTGCACGCGCACCTCACCGCGCACTTCCCGTACCCGTTCCGGATCACCGTGGCGGACAACGCCAGCGTGGACGGCACCCTCGCGGTGGCCGAGGCGCTCGCCGCCGAGCTGCCCGAGGTGGGGGTGCTGCACCTGGACGCGAAGGGGCGGGGCCGGGCGCTGCGGGCCGCCTGGTCGGCCTCACCGGCGCCGGTGCTGGCGTACATGGACGTGGACCTCTCCACCGACCTGGCGGCGCTGCTGCCGCTGGTCGCCCCGCTCATCTCCGGCCACTCGGACCTGGCCATCGGCACCCGGCTGGCGCGGACCAGCCGGGTGGTCCGGGGCGCCAAGCGGGAGGTGATCTCGCGCGGCTACAACCTGCTGCTGCGCGGGACCCTCGCGGTGCGCTTCTCCGACGCGCAGTGCGGGTTCAAGGCGATCCGCGCCGACGTGGCGGCCGGGCTGCTGCCGCTGGTGCAGGACACCGGCTGGTTCTTCGACACCGAGCTGCTGGTCCTGGCCCAGCGGTCCGGGCTGCGCATCCACGAGGTGCCGGTCGACTGGGTGGACGACCCGGACAGCCGCGTCGACATCGTGGCCACCGCGATGGCCGACCTGCGCGGCATCTGGCGGCTGGGCCGGGCCCTGGTCACCGGGGCGCTGCCCCTGGCCGACCTGCGCGCCCAGCTCGGCCGGGCGCCGCTGCACGCGCCGCCGGCCCAGGTGCCGGCCGGGCTGCCCCGCCAGCTCGCCCGGTTCGCCGTGGTCGGGGTGGGCAGCACGCTCGCGTACCTGGTGCTGTTCCTGCTGGCCCGCGGCCCGCTCGGGGCGCAACCGGCGAACCTGCTGGCCCTGCTGGTGACCGCGGTGGCCAACACGGCGGCCAACCGGCGGCTCACCTTCGGGGTCACCGGCCGCCGGCACGCCGGCCGGCACCACCTTCAGGGCCTGCTCGCCTTCGCCCTCGGCCTGGCCCTGACCAGCGGCTCCCTGGCGGTGCTGCACGCCACCGCCGGCACCCCGCCCCGCGCCCTGGAGTTGACCGTCCTGATCGCCGCCAACCTCGCGGCGACCGCCCTCCGCTTCACCCTGCTCCGCCTCGCCATGCACCACCGCGCCTGACCGCCCGATCGTGGCGAGTTTCCGTCCGTGCGGAACGGAAACTCGCCATGATCCGGAGCGGCGACCGGGCCGCGGCGTGGCAGGGTGGGGACATGTACCGGGAGGAGCCGGTGGCGACGATCCGCGGCGCCGTGCGGTGGGCGAGCGTCTCGCGCGGCGACGGGGCGGTGCGGGTGCTGCCGGACGGGTGTCTGGATCTGCTCTGGTCCAGCCGGGCGGGGCTGCTCGTGGCCGGGCCGGACCGGAACGCGCACCTGTCGGTGAGCGTGCCGGGGGAGCGGTGGGTCGGGCTGCGGCTGCCGCCGGGCTCCGGACCCGCCGTGTTCGGCGTGCCCGCCGACGAGCTGCGCGACCAGCGGGTGCCCCTCGCCGACCTGTGGGGACCTTCCGCCGCCGACCTGGCCGACCACATCGCGGCGGCCGACCCGCCACCCGCGTCCGCCGGTGGCAACCCGGCCGCTCCGGCGCTCGGCGGATGGCCGGCACCGTCGATCGCCGCCGCTCTGGAGGAGGTCGCGCTCGGCCGGTTACGGGCCGCGGGCGGCCCGGACCCGATCGGCGCGCGCGTCGCCGCCCGGCTCGCCGCCGGCGCCACGGTCGCCGCGACCGCCGCCGAGGTCGGCCTCGGGGCGCGGGCCCTGCACCGGCGCAGCCAACTCCTCTTCGGGTACGGCCCGAAGACCCTGGCCCGCATCCTGCGGATGCGCCGCGCCCTCGACCTTGCTCGCGCCGGCGCGCCGCTCGCCGAGGTCGCCGCCCTCGCCGGGTACGCCGACCAGGCCCACCTCACCCGCGAGGTGAAGGAGTTGGCGGGCGTCCCACCGACCCGCCTGCTGCCGACCGACGCCTGACCGACCGCGCCCGCCCGACGGGCCGAGGCACGCACCTCCGACGCGCCGCGCCGCTCGGGCACCGACCGGGCCCCGGCACCACCGGTCGTCGGTGGAACGCCATGGAGGTCACCGGGCTCCGGACGCCTCCATCGCGTTCCACTCGCCGGCCACGGCGCTCCGGCTCACTCGGACTTGAGCGGGGCGAACAGGTCGACGCCGTTGCCGTCCGGGTCGTGCAGGACGGCGTAGCGCTGGCCCCAGAAGGCGTCCCACGGCGGGAGGTGGCCGTGGTGTCCGGCGGCGGTCAGCTCGGCGTACCAGCGGTCCACCTCGGCCGGGTCGGCGCAGCGGAAGGCCAGGCTGGCGCGCGGACCGCCGGCGGCCGGGGCGTAGGCGGAGTCGAAGCTGCGGATCGTCTCGACCGTGTCCCAGGCCAGCCGGACGCCGCTGTCGAGGGTGATCTCGACGTGCGGCTCGTGCTCCGCGCCGGGCGGGACCGGCAGCCCGAGCCGCCGGTAGAAGTCCAGGGTGCGTCCCATGTCGGTGACGACCATCCCGATGAGATCGAACTGCGGTGTCATGCGGCCACGGTAGGGGCCGGCGATGCCAGCTGTCTTGAACGGATCGGACGGGGGACGAGTGGCCGGTGTGGCCCGCACGGCCGGGGGCAGGAGCGTACGGTGTGGGACAAGTCCGGCTTAGAGCGGTAAAGCTCTCATATCGGGCCCGGACTCCGATGACTGGCGAAGGAAGGGAGCTGGCCGTGACGCACCTGGCCTACCTGGACGCGGGATCCGGCAGCCTGATCGTGCAGGCGGTGGTCGGAGGGGTGGCCGGCGTGGCGGTGGCCGCCAAGCTCTACTGGCGACGGCTGGTGGCCCGGTTCCGCCGGCAGCCCACCGACCAGGGCTGACCGGCGTGGCGCTCCCCGACACCGGCCTGCGCGACGAGCCCGGCTCCTTCCGCGACCCCGGCAACCGGGTCTTCCACCGTGCCGGCGAGGTGCTGCGCGGGCTGGACGAGCGGTCCGCGCGCGACTGGCGTGCGCTGGCGGCCAGCGACTTCTTCCGCGACCTGCTCGCCAACGGCCAGGTCTGCGGCACCCAGGAGCTGTTCCCCACCCCGGTCGACGTGCCCTGGGCCGCGGTGCTGCGCCACGAGCGGGTCCCGTTCGTCTCGCACCCCTACGAGTGGTCGTACGGGATGCTCCGGGACGCCGCCCTGCTGCACCTGGAGGTGCTGCGCGCGGCGCTGGCCGCCGGCTTCACCACCAAGGACGGCTCCGCCTACAACGTGCAGTGGCGGGGCGCCCGGCCGGTCTTCATCGACGTCGGCTCGTTCGAGGCGGCCCGCGACGGCGAACCCTGGGCCGGCTACCGGCAGTTCTGCCAGACCCTGCTCTACCCGCTGCTGGTCCAGGCCCACCTCGGGCTGGACTTCCAGCCCTTCCTGCGGGCCCGCATCGACGGCATCGAGCCGGACCAGATGCGCCGGCTCTTCGGCGGGGCCCGGCGCTGGCGGGCCGGGGTGCTCACCCACGTGCACCTGCACGGGGCCATGCAGGACCGCAACGCCGAGGCCAGCACCAGCGCGGTACGCGCCCAGCTCCGGGCCGCCGGCTACTCGCGCGAGCTGGCTCTGGCCACCGTGCGAGGGCTGGTGAAGCTGGTCCGCCGGCTGGACCACCGGCCGGGGGAGAGCCACTGGTCGGACTACCAGCGCACCTGCGCGTACTCGGTGCAGGACCGGCAGGCCAAGGAGCACTTCGTCGACCGGGCGGTGGCCACTATGGGGCCGGGCCGGGTGCTCGACCTGGGCGCCAACGACGGCCGGTACGCCCGGATCGCCGCCCGGCACGCCGATCACGTGGTCGCCGTCGAGCAGGACCCGGCCGTCGTCGACGCCCTCTACCGGGCGCTGCGCGACGAGGGGGAGCGGCGGATCCTGCCGTTGGTGATGGACCTGGCCGACCCGTCCCCCGGCGGCGGCTGGCGGGGCGTCGAGCGGGCCGCCTTCGCCGAGCGGGCCCAAGCCGACGTGGTGCTCGCCCTGGCCGTGGTGCACCACCTGGCGATCGGCCGGAACGTGCCGCTGCCCGAGGTGCTGGACCAGCTCGCCGCGCTCACCGTGACCGGCGGCAGTGTGGTGGTCGAGTTCGTCCACCCCGAGGACCCGATGGCCCGCCGGCTGCTGGCCAACAAGCCGGACGGGCTCTTCCCGGACTACCGCCGGGAGGCGTTCGAGTCGCTGCTCGCGGCGCGCGGGCGGGTGGTCGCCCGCACCGAACTGCCGTCGGGGACCCGCACCCTGTACCAGGTGGTGGTGGGTGGCTGAGGGCACGCTCGCGCCGCCACAGGCGCCCCCGGCGAGCCCGGAGCCGCCCCGGAACCGGGGCGGCTGGCGTGGCGAGGCGGGCCGGCTGCTGGAGGTGGTCGCGCTGGTCGGGCTGGTGGTGACCCAGCCGCTGCTGGACGTGCTCGGCCGCAGCCCCGACTTCTTCCTGTTCCACCGCGCCTCCCGGGCCGACGTGCTGCTCCTGGTGGCGCTGATCGCGATCGCGCCGACCGTGCCGTTCGCCGTGCTCGGCGCGATCGGCCTGGTGGCCGGTCGGCTCGCCCGGGCGGCCGTGCACACGCTGGTCGTGGGGCTGCTGCTGGCCGCGCTCGCGGTCCAGGTCGGCCGGCACGTCACGCCGCTGCGGGGCGTACCCCTGCTGCTCGTGGCGGGTGTGGCCGGCGCCGCCGCGGCGGCCGCCCACCGGCGGTGGCGGGTCCCGGGCCGGGTGCTGCGGGTGGCCGCGGTCGGGCCGCTGGTGTTCGTCGGCCTGTTCCTGTTCGCCTCGCCGGCCTCGGCGGTGGTGATGCCCCGGGGGCACGGCGGCGCCGCCGGGGTCGCCGGCGCGGGCGGGCACCCGCCGGTGGTCATGATCGTCCTGGACGAGCTGCCGCTGGTCTCCCTGCTCGGCCCGGACGGCAGGATCGACGCCACCCGGTATCCGCACTTCGCCGAGCTGGCCGGCGGCTCGACCTGGTATCGCAACGCCACCGGCGTCAGCGGCTGGACGCCCTACGCGCTGCCGGCCATGCTCACCGGGCGCTACCCGGCCCAGCCGTTCGCCCCGCACTACTCGCAGTACCCGGACAACCTGTTCACCGCGCTCGGCGGCCTGTACGACATCAAGGCCGAGGAGAGCATCACCCGGCTCTGCCCGCCCAGCCGGTGCGAGCAGCCGGTCAGCCCGGAGCAGGGGCTCGGCGTGCTGGTCCGGGAGAGCGGGAAGCTGCTGCGGCAGGTCACCGCCCCGGTGGACAGCCGAATCGACCCGGAGGACTCCTACCGGGAGCAGACCCGGGCCGAGGCGGGGCTGGACGCGGCCGAGCCGGTGCCGGACGACCCGAAGTTCCGCTGGGACACCCTCGACGACAACCAGCCGGCCCGGTTCACCGCCTTCCTCGCCGGGCTGCGCCCCTCCCCCCGGCCCACCCTGCACTTCCTGCACCTGCTCATGCCGCACTCGCCATGGGCGTACCTGCCGTCCGGGGCGCGGTACGCCGCCCCGGAGGACCTGCCCAACGACGGGGCCGGCTGGGTGGACCTGGCGCGGGCCCGGCACCTCGCCCAGCTCGGCTACACCGACCGGCTGATCGGCGAGACGCTGCGCACCCTGCGCGCCACCGGCCTCTACGACAAGGCGCTCGTGCTGGTCACCGCCGACCACGGGGTGAGTTTCCGCAAGGACTGGCAGGGCCGGGGGCTGGACGCCATCACGCACGCGGCCGACCAGGTGGCCTGGGTGCCGATGTTCGTCAAGGAACCCGGCCAGCGGGCCGGCCGGGTCGACGACCGGAACTGGGAGCACGTGGACCTGCTGCCGACGATCGCCGACGAGACGCACGTGCGGATCCCCTGGCGGGTGGAGGGCCGCTCGGCGAGGCAGGCCCCGCGCGAGGGCGCCGACAAGCGCTTCTACGACCGGCCCGGCGAGCCGCTGACGGTCACCGGCGGGGTCCCGTCGCCGCCCGCCCCGCCGGCGCCCGACCCGCTGCTCGGCACCCGCGTGGGGGAGAAGCCCGCCGGGGGTACGGCCACCGTGGCCAACCTCGCCGCGTTCCGCGACGTCGACCCCGCGCACGGCGAACTGCCCGCGCTGGTCTGGGGGACCGTGCCCGCCTCGGTGCCGGACGGCACCCGGCTCGCGGTGGCGGTCAACGGCACGGTGGGCGCGGTCGTGCCGGTGGTCCGGCCCGACCCCGGGGGCCGCCGCTTCGCCGCGCTCCTGCCCGACGACCGGCTCTTCGCCGCCGGGTCCAACCGGCTCGACCTGTACCGCGTCGAGGCCGACGGGACGCTGCGCCGGCTCACCCTCTCGTGATCATCCACAGCGGCGGCGGGTAGCCTTCCCAGCTCGGGGTGGTCGCGCTTCCACGGGGTTTCCGAGCCGGCAAGTCGGGAATCGGGTGACGCATACCTCACCACCGAACCATGACGAGCGGTGTCCTCCCCACCGTGATTACGGTAAAAGCGAAGGCAACTCAACGAAGATCTTGCCGGCGAAGCGAGGAACAGATGACGGAAGTCAAGCTCGACCACCCCGGTGGGCAGCTGTCGATGCCGGTACAGCCCGCGGTCGAGGGGCCCGCCGGGATCGGGGTGGGCAAGCTGCTGAAGGAAACCGGGATGACGACGTACGACCCCGGTTTCGTGAACACCGCGTCCTGCTCGTCCGCGATCACCTACATCGACGGTGACGCGGGCATCCTGCGGTACCGCGGCTACCCGATCGAGCAGCTGGCCGAGAAGTCCTCCTTCCTGGAGGTCTCGTACCTGCTGATCTACGGCGAGCTGCCGACCCAGACGCAGCTGACCGAGTTCAGCGAGCGGATCCGGCGGCACTCGCTGCTGCACGAGGAGATGCGCCGCTTCTTCGACGGCTTCCCGCGCGACGCGCACCCGATGGCCGTGCTCTCCTCGGCCGTCAGCGCCATCTCGACCTTCTACCAGGACAGCCTGGACCCGTTCGACTCCGACCACGTGGAGATGTCCACGGTGCGGCTGATGGCGAAGGTCCCCACCATCGCCTCGTACGCGTACAAGAAGTCGATCGGCCAGCCGCTGCTCTACCCGGACAACTCGCTGGGCTACGTCGAGAACTTCCTGCGGATGACCTTCGGCGTGCCGGCCGAGCCGTACGAGGTCGACCCCGTGATGGCCCGCGTGCTGGACATGCTCTTCATCCTGCACGCCGACCACGAGCAGAACTGCTCCACCTCTACCGTCCGGCTGGTCGGCTCCAGCAACGCCAACCTGTTCGCCTCGGTCTCGGCCGGCGTGAACGCGCTGTTCGGCCCGCTGCACGGCGGCGCCAACCAGGCCGTGCTGGAGATGCTCCAGAAGATCCAGGCCGAGGGCGGCGACGTCCGGTCCTTCGTGCGGAAGGTCAAGGACAAGCAGGACGGCGTGAAGCTGATGGGCTTCGGCCACCGGGTCTACAAGAACTACGACCCGCGCGCCGCCATCGTGAAGAAGGCCGCCCAGGACGTGCTCGGCCGGATGGCCAAGCCGGACCCGCTGCTCGACCTCGCGGTGCAGCTGGAAGAGATCGCCCTCGCCGACGACTTCTTCGTCTCCCGCCGGCTCTACCCCAACGTGGACTTCTACACCGGCCTCATCTACAAGGCCATGGGCTTCCCGACCAAGATGTTCACGGTGCTCTTCGCGCTGGGCCGGCTCCCCGGCTGGATCGCCCAGTGGCGCGAGATGATCAACGACCCGGAGACCAAGATCGGCCGCCCCCGGCAGATCTACACCGGCTACGCCGAGCGGGACTACGTCCCCGCCACGGAGCGCTGAGCCCGGTCCTGACGGCGAAGGCCGCCGACCCCGTGCGGGTCGGCGGCCTTCGTGTCGCTGCGGGACGGTGCGTCAGCCCACCAGGGACCGGAGCGGGACCCGCGCGTCCCGGAGGGCGCCCACCAGGTCACGCAGGAACGGGTGCTCGTCGGCCTGGAGGCCGGCCGGATTCGGGATCACCAGGTAGGCCGATCCGCCCACCACGGAGACCCGGGCGGTGTCGGTGTAGCGGGCGACGACCGCCTCGGCACGACCGCGGTCACCGGCCGCCACCTCGACGGTGATCGGACGCCACTCGCCGCCCAGGTCGTCCGCCACCGGCTGGGCCGCCGCGGCGGCCCGGGCGGGGTCGACACCGGCCGTCCGCGGCGCGGCGCCGCGGTCCGCCGCCGCACCGGACGGATAGAGCAGGGCGTTGGCCACCAGGTGCAGCCCGTTCTCGTTGTACGCGCGGAAGAGCGGGTTGAACGCGAACAGCACGGCCCGGCCGGCGCCGGTGGGCTCGTCCACCAGTGCGACCGTGCCCTTCAACACGTCGCTGCGCACGGTGTAGCCGTTCGCCCAGAAGGTGTCGTCGGACGGGTAGGTCAGGACGTTGGTGCCGGTGCTGCTCGGGTTCAGGATCGAGTCGCTGTTGTTGAACTCGAAGTCCTCCGCCGGGCGGCCCAGCGCGACCGGGCTGCTGCGGTCGACGTCGACCCGCAGGTGCGAACCGATCATCCGGTAGTCCGCCGGCTTCGCCTTCTCCGTGGTGGAGGTGAGGCCGGCGGCCCGGGCCATCCGGGTGCCCTCGTTGCGCAGGCCGAGGTAGGTGTGGCCCTGGGCGATCCAGTTCCGCAGGTTGGCCTGCCCGGCGGCGGTGAGCCCGCCGGTCGCGCTGCTGCCGTCCGGCACGAGCAGCACGGTGCGCTCGGTGAACGCCGGGGTGTTGTCGTTGATGTCGGCGGTGGTCACCGGCGTGAGGTCGAGCCCCCACCGCTTGCCGAGCACGTACCGGGCCTCGCCGTGCGAGCCCGAGGTGGTGGAGATGCCGGTGCCCTGGAACAGCCCGACGTCCGGCAGGTCCACCGGGCTCCCGCCGGCCGCCGTGTCGCTCGGGCTCAGGGTCACTCCGAGCGACCGGGCCAGCCGGTCGATCTCCGGGGTCAGGCTCCTCGCGGGGAAGCCCACCAGGCTCGTATCGAGGTCACGGACGAGCGGCACGCCCCGGCCGAGCAGCCGGAAGGTGAGTTCGGCCGCCGCCGCCGAGTCCAGCGGGTACCCGTACGAACCCTTCGCCCCGGCCGCCGACGTCGTGCCGCCGGTGATCTGCCGGACCGGCCGGGCGTGCGGCCGGACGTCGTCGCCGGTGTAGATGGTGTCCACGCCCATGAGCAGCGGGTTGCTCCAGGACGACACGTCGTAGAAGTAGGGGAACGGGACGTACGGGTCCTCGCCCATGATCGCCTGGATCCAGTGCTTCTGCGGCTGGTCCATCGGGATCCAGTACGCGCCCACCGGCACCGTGACGTCGGTCGCGGTGCGCCCGCCGAAGACCCGGGCGGTGGGCACCTTCGTCGGCCTGGTCACCTCGTAGACCTCGACGTCCATTCCGCGCAGCCGCTCGACCAGCCGGCGCACGTCGCCGAGCTGCCGGTCGGGGAGCAGGAAGTACGAGCGGATCCTGACGTCCGGCACCGGGAACTGGACGGTGTTGGTCGGCTGGACCACCTCGTTCGGCTCCAGCGTCCCGGCCCTGCCCTCGGCGAGCGCGTCCGTCCAGATCTTGAAGTAGCTGGTCAGCACCTCGTGCTTGTTCGCCGCGGCCCAGCCCAGGGTGGACCACTGGGTGTGGAACTGCTGCTGGACCCGGTCGGCCACCGCCGACGCGCTGCCCTTCTCGAAGGTCATGCCGGCGGCGCCGAAGCCGGCGGCCGGGACGGTGTCGCCGTAGCCCATGAAGAACAGGTCGTACGTCGAGTAGTTGAAGTAGCACTCGGTGGTGACGGCGCCGCCGCAGGCGCCGTTGAAGCCGAAGCCGGCCTTGTTGGCCTCGCCGATCCGGTTGATCCAGTCGACGTTCTCGCTGGCGATCTCGTGGTGGATCGGGTCGGCGTTGGGCGGGAAGAAGTACTGTCGACCGCCCATCTCGTGCGCGTCGATGAAGACCTGCGGCGGGTACTGCCGCAGGAGTTCGATCTTGCCGTCGGTCTCCTGCTGGGTGCGGGCGAACCAGTCCCGGTTCATGTCGAAGCCGTACTCGTTCTGCCGGCGGCTGGCGTCGCGGCCGTCGGGGTTCTGGGTCGGCACGATGACGGTGACCAGGTTGTCGTTCCGCTCCGCGACCGCGCAGGACAGCCCGGAGGCCAGCTCGTACAGGGTCTTGAGCGCGGCGTCCGTGCCGCTCTTCTCCCCGCCGTGCACGTTCCCGGCCACCCAGACGATGGCCGGACGGTCGGTCGCGGTCTCGGCGGCCTTCTTCGCCCTGGTCCGGCGCGGGTCCCGCAGATCGCGGATGTCGTCGGCGATCTGCCGCAGCGCGCCCGGCCGGACGTGCCGCTCGTCAGAGACGATCGCGTACGGCAGCGGCTGGCCGAGCACGCTCGTCGCCATGACGCCGGTGACCACGCGGTCGGAGGCGGCGTCGACGGCCTTCAGGTAGCCGCGGACCTCGTCGTTGGTGACGACCCGCTCCTGGCCGGCGCCGAGCGGGAACCCCAGCGCGGCTTCGGGACTGGGCACGGTGGACAGCCGGGCGGCAGGGTCGTCGCTGCAGTTGGGGGGCGTGGGGGCGGCGCCGGCCGGCGCGCCGCCGAGCAGCGGCGTCAGGCCGGCCAGCAGGAGCAGCGCGGCGACGCCGGCCGTTCTTCTCGTGGGGATCGCCCTGTGCGGACGCTTCGACAGGCGCATCGGGATGCCTCGTTTCCCTGGGCGAGAGATCAACGGAGCTGGATCGAACGTATGACCGGCGGTTTCCCGGGTCAAGACTCGGTTCGTGCGGTCAGTGGGCGCGGTGCCCGCCCTCGCCGCCCGTGGTGGGCAGGCTGCCGAGCACCTGGTTGATGATGTGGATCCGGGCGCCGGCGACCTGGTAGTCGGCGCACACGGTGTCGGCCCGGCCGGCCAGGCGGGCGGTCCCCCCGCCCCCGGTGACCGTCACCTCGGTGCCGGCGAGCGTGGTGACCTTTCCGGCGGCCACCAGGTCGGACAGCGACAGCGACCCGGCGACGAGGTGTTCGCGGAGCAGGCCGCGGAGCGTGTCCCGGTCGGCCAGGAGCAGCCGGTCCAGGTCGTCCTCGGAGAACTTGGCCGCGAACGCGTCGTCGGTCGGGGCCAGGATGGTCAACCCCGAGCCGCCGTGCAGGTCGGCGGACATGCCGGACGCCCGCACCGCCGCCTCGAACGTGGTGAGGACGGGCAGCCACCGCAGGGCCGCCTCGGCCGGCTGGCCGGTGAGGGCCGCCGGGTTGCCCGGGTCGCTGCCGGAGGGCAGCAGGTCGCACAGCGGTCCGCTCACGACGGGCGCCGCCCCCGGTGCGGAGCCGCCGGCCACCTTCGGTGCGGCGCCGCCGGCCGCAGCCGGCGAGGCGGTGCCGGCGCCGGAGCAGCCCGTGCCGGTGAGCACCAGGGACAGCGCGACCGCGGCGAGCGCAGCGGCCCGTCGCCGGCGGGCCGGCCACCGGAGCCGTGGGAGAGATCGGGATCGCGGGGGGATGACGGTCCGTTCCACGGCGTTCTCCGGTCGGATCGGGTCGTACCGGCAGGCCCGGGAGGCCGGACCTGCCGGTACGACGGTCAACGGGTCAGAGGCTCGCGCACTGGCCGCTCTTCGGGCCCTGCGTCGAGTTGCCCAGCCCGAGGTCGACCGGCTCCTGGGTGTTGCCCCCGCAGCTCAGCGGGCCGGTGATGGTGTTGGCCGCCACCAGCGGCGCCTCACCGCGGTTGTCCGACACCTCGACCGGGCCGGTGACCTCCGCGTCGACGAGCACCACCGGGCCGCTGGACTGCGCGACCCGCACCGGGCCGTCCACCGCCGTGTCGGTCAGGAACACCCCGGCCGCGCCGACGGCGTCCACCGGGCCGGTGATCGACGAGCCGGTGGCGACCAGCGTGCCGCCGGGCCGGACACGGACCGGGCCGGTCACCGTGGCGTCCCGCAGGCAGGTGACGCCGGAGACCACCAGCGCGCCGTCGCGCGGGCCGGTGACCGTCGGGTACACCCGCTCGCCGTCGACCAGCTTCTCCACCGCCTGCCCGTCGAGCAGCAGCGGGATCAGCCCCCGCTCGGGCTGAGCGAGGGGCACCACGTACCCGTCGGCGACCTTGACCACCTTCCAGCCGTGCGCGGCGAGCCGCTGCGCCACGGTGGTCCGCTGGCCGGCCGGGCCGTCGGTGCGTTCCCCGTGGTACTGCTCCTCGGTGAGCTTGTACGCGCACGGCACGTCGGTGAGGATCCGGTCGGGCTGCGGCGCGTCGAGCGGCGGCGGGGCCTCACCCGGGTGCGGCGCCGGGTACGCCGCGATCGGCCGGGAGCCGCGGAACACGATCCGGCCGGTGTTCGACACCTGGAAGGTGATCGCATCGGCCCGCGCCGAGGTGATCTCCTTGAGGTTCGCCCGGTGGTAGTCGAGGAACTGGTGGAAGGTCCAGAGCGCCGAGTACGCCTTGCGCCGCCGGTTGTTCGCCGTGTTGCCCTCGTCGGGCCGGGTGGCGCCGCCGGCGCTGCGCAGCTCCAGCAGGGAGTTCACCACGTTCTTGAGCCCCAGCGTGTTGCGCAGGATGGTCTCCTCGCTGAGCCCCACGTTCCCGCCGCCGTTGCACCCGTACGGGCAGGGCCACCAGCCGTCCTTCGCGCCCTGGGTGTACATGTGGCCCTCGATCATGTGCTGCGACTCGTCGAAGATCGACTGGGCGACGTTCTGGTGCCGCGGCGGCAGCATCGGCAGGTCGCCGGCGCTGGAGTTGCCGAACTCGTGCCCGTCGTAGCCGGCCACCGGGCGGTAGTCGCGCAGCATTCGCACCAGCGCGAACGTCTCGGGCTGGCGGACCAGCGAGTAGTCGCGGTTCAGGTCCTGCCCGGTGGAGTTGCCCCGGGTGTTGGCCGCCCGGCCGTCCCCGTTGATGGTGGGCACGATCAGCACGGTGGTGTGCGACAGCAGGTCCAGCGTCCGCGGGTCGTCGCTGAAGGCCAGTTGGCGCGCCATGATCAGGCAGGCTTCCCGGTCACCGGGCTCGTTGCCGTGCACGTTGCAGTTGATCATCAGCGGTGAGGTCGCCGCCACCGCCGCGGGGGTGGCCGGCGGCGTGGGGTAGCCGATGACGAACATGTTGATCGGGCGGCCCAGCGCGGTCCGGCCGATCTCGGTCACCCGGACCCGGTCGCTCAACTCGTCGACCGCGGCGGTGTACGCGTACTCGTCGACGTCGCTGGTGTACTGCGCCGCGAGGGTGGTCTCCCACTGGGTACGGAGGCTCTGGCCCGGCACGGCGGGGTCGCCCCAGGGGGCCCTGGTGGTGCCGGCGACCGGCGCCGAGTACGGCTCGGCGGTGGCGCCGAAGCGGGCGCGCACCCGCCACTGGAACCGGGCGCCCGGGTTGAAGCCCGCGTCGGCGAAGGTGGGGGAGGAGTTGTCGATCTGGCGGTTCGGGCGCCAGACGCCGGTGATCACCGCCGGTCCGGTGGGCGCGTCGTCGGCGGCGACCGGGGTGCGCTCGATCTGGTAGTCGGTGGCGCCGTCGACCGGCGTCCAGGCGAGGGTGGCGTAGCCGTCGCCCTGCACGACCGTCAGGCCCTGGACCTGGTTCGGCTCGGCCGGGTCGGCCTGTGCGGGCACGGGCCCGGCGAACGCCGCGAGGCTGGCGGCGAGGAGGGCGGAGAGGAGGGCCGTCGTCCGTCTGTCTCTCATGGAAGCTCCAGAACAGGTGGGATGACTCGGTCCCGACAGCACACGCCAGCCACCCCGTCCACGGTCGACGGTGGACGATTTCTTGAGGTTGATCTGAGGATCGGCGGCTCAGGCCGGCCGGAGCCGGTAGCCCACCCCGCGTACGGTCTCCACCAGGCCGGCGTCGTCGAGCTTGCCCCGCAGGGCCGCCACGTGGACGTCGAGGGTGTGGCCGCCGCCCCAGGTGGTCTGCCAGACGTCCATGAGCAGCCGCTCCCGGGGCACCACCGTCCCGGCCTGCCGGGCCAGCGCCATCAGCAGCGCGAACTCCTTGCGGGTCAGGACCACCTCCCGGCCGCCGAGCCAGACCCGCCGGGCGTTGAGGTCCAGCCGCAGGTCGCCGACCTCCAGCGCCGCCTCGGCCCGCAGGGCGCGGGCGGTGCGGCGCATCACCGCCTCGATCCGGGCCTGCAACTCCGCCATCGAGAACGGCTTCACCACGTAGTCGTCGGCGCCGGCCCGCAGCCCCGCCACCCGGTCCCGCTCGTCGGAGCGGGCGGTCACCGCGATGATCGCGAGGTCCTCGTTGTGCCGGCGGATCTCCCGGCACAGCGACAGGCCGTCCCGGTCCGGCAGGTTGAGGTCGAGCAGCAGGAGATCGACCGGCCCGGCCGCCACCGCCTCCGAGGCGGTCGTGGCCGTGATGACCGAGTTGCCCCGGCGGCGCAGCGCGGCGGCGAGCGCGGACGCGACTCGCAGGTCGTCTTCCACCAGCAGCACCCGCACCGCGTCTCCCGGAACATCGTCGCGACAGGTTCACGCGAGTCTGTCCGATCCGCCCGGCCGCGACCAGCCCGAACGGAAGATCGCGACCGGACGATCATGCGGGTCGAGCCGTCGGGCCGACCTGCATGATCGACAAGACGCGCTAGGTGGCCTCGAGGTGAAGCGGTAGGACCACCGCGGAGGAGACCGCCAGCTCCCGGTCCAGCACCTCGTCGCGGGGGACGAAGACCATCGCCCGGCCCTCGCCGAGGACCACGTCCTCCTGGCCCGCGTCGGTGGCGCCGCGGAAGGCGTGGACCGTGACCGTGTGCGGGAAGCCCTCCTCGTACGGGCGCGGGCCGGTCCAGAGGGGGTGCAGGTCGCCCACGGTCAGGCCGGTCTCCTCCAGCAGTTCCCGGCGGGCGGCCTCCTCCGGCGTCTCGCCGGGCTCGACGTGGCCGCCCGGCAGGCTCCACTGGTTCGGCGAGACGGGCGCGTGCTCGTCCCGATGCTGCAGAAGAACGGCGCCCGAGGGGTCGACGAGCAGGACAAGCGCCACGTCATAGCTGGCCATCGCGGAATCATGCCATGCCGCGTCCATGGCGGAGGGCCACCACCTGGGCGTCCTACCGCGCAGGTCTGGTGCTCGTCGCCGGCGTCATCCGGCTCCGATGAGCGACGCCGCGGGCCCTAATCCAGGCGCCGGCCCAGCGAGAGACCGGCGTCGGTGTAGCCGTGCCTGCCATAGAAGCGCACCGCATCGACGTTGCGGTGGTGGATACCGGCCGACAGGTACCTGATGCCCCGGTTGGTTGCCCACCGCTGGGCTGCCCGCACCAACGCTGATCCCACCCCGAGTCCCCTCGCATCGGGCAGCACAACCGTGTGCACCTGCGCGGAAGGCTCAGGACGCAGGATCTGATGCTCCGGCGGATCGGAATACCGCAGCACCTCAACCATCCCGACCACGCGGCCGTCGTGAGCCTCAGCGACCAGAACACCGTCCCGCCCCGCCTCGTCGGCCAGCATGGCCGTGAAGTGGCGCACCACCGCCGCGCGCTGCGGAACGCGGTAGACGCCAGGGTCGAGAGCGAGGTGCGCCTCGGCGTTGGCCAGGCGCAACTCCACAAGTGAGGGAACATCCGCCAAGCGCGCCGGCCGAACCGTCAGCCCAACCTCCTGCATCATCCCGATCCTAGGGCCGACACGGCAGCTTTTGGGGGTGGCCATGATCGGCAGGGCAGGCCTAGTCGATTTCTGGACGCTTCTCGGCGATCCACTTCTCGACGTCCTCGGCGAGCCAGACGTTGCCCATCTGCAGCATGGCAACGGGTTCCGGGAAGTCTCGGCGGCTGGTGATCTGGTATGCCCGCTGCCGCGACACACCGCCGAGGAGCACGCGGATCTCCGCCGAGCCGACCAGCCGCAGCTTCTTGGGCATGCCTCGGACGCTAGGTGTCCGACAACTAGTCACGTATCAGCTTGACGCACGCCTAGTAGTCGTCCGTACTAGTCGTCTATCATGACCCCGTGACTAGCGCCTGGGAACCTGAGCCGCCTTTCCTCGTCATGGCCGCCGGCTTCATGGTGGATCTCCACACCCGCAAACGCTGCCCGCACTGCCGCCCCGACGGGACATGTCCGCGCGTGCAGCACGCCAAGAGGCTGCTCCGCGCCTGGCGCCTGACGGTCGAGACGCGACGGAGGCAGCGCTACTTCCGCTGTCCCTGAACCGCGACGACGGCCGCCGGCCCCGTGCGGGGTCGGCGGCCGTCGTGGTTCGGCTCAGCGCAGGCCGGCGGCCGCGAGCAGGTTGCCCTCCGGCTGGGCGGGCCGGGTCCGGCCGAGGCTCATCCGCTGCTCGGCGCGCGCGGCGGTGAACGCGGGATCGCCCGCGATGGCGGCGGCGTACGCGGCAGCCGTGCGGGACGCGATGGCCGACCAGCCGTACTGCTCGTGGACCATCGTGCGGGCGCGCCGGGCGAGCAGCCGCGCCCGGTCCCGGTCGGACAGCAGCGCGTGCACCGCGTCGGCGAGCCCGTCCGGGTCCTGCGGGGCGAAGGTCAGCCCCGTCACGCCCGGCTCGACGATCTCCGCCAGCCCGCCGGTGCGGGACACCGCGAGCGGCGCGCCGGCGGCGGCCCCCTCCAGGGCCACCATGCCGAACGGCTCGTAGATGCTCGGCACCGCGAAGCAGTCCGAGGCGGCCATCACGGCGGGCAGGTCGGTGCCGCCCAGGAAGCCCGGCATGCTCACCGTGGCGCCCAGCCCGAGCCGGTGCACCTCGGCCTCCAGGGTCGCCCGGTAGGGCCCGTCGCCGACGATCACCGCGCGCAGGCCGGGGTGCCGGTCGCGCAGCCGGGGCAGCCCGGCCAGCAGGTGCTGCACGCCCTTCTCGTAGACCAGCCGGCCCGCGAAGGTGACCAGCGGGCCGTCCCCGGCGAACCGGGCCCGGGCGGCGGCGACCGCCGAGCCGGGCACCCGCCAGCGGTGCGGCTCCACCCCGTTGGGCACCACGTCGACCCGGGCCGAATCCACGCCGAACAGCGCGCCCACCTCGTCGCGCATGTAGCCGGAGCAGACGATCACCCGGCCGGACTCGGTGGCCAGCCAGTGCTCGACGCCGTGGATGGTGCGGTTCATCTCCTCGGGCAGCCAGCCCTGGTGCCGGCCCGCCTCGGTGGCGTGGATGGTGCTGACCAGCGGCACGTCCAGGTGCTCGCGCAGGGTCATCGCGGTGTGCGCGACCAGCCAGTCGTGGGCGTGGATGACGTCGTACGCGCCGGACTCGGCGGCGCGCAGGGCGGCCCGCGTGAGGGTGTGGTTGAACGCCATGGTCCAGGCCAGCAGCGAGCCGGTGGCCAGCGGGAAGGTGACCGGGTCCTCGGCGGCGCGGACGATCCGCACGCCGTCGGCGTACTCCTCCAGCGGCGCGCCCTCGGCGTGCCGGGTGACGACGGTGACCTCGTGGCCGGCGGCGGCCAGGGCGACGGAGAGGGCGTGCACGTGGCGGCCGAGGCCGCCGACGAGCACCGGCGGGTACTCCCACGACAGCATGAGGATGCGCCGGGTCCGGGGCGGAACGCCGGGCTGCGGCGGGATGGTGGGGCGGGAGGTGAGGGTGGGCCGGTGGGTCCGGTCCGTCGCGGTGGCGGGCTGCGCGCCGACCCGCAGGGTGGTCACATCGATCTCCGTCCATGCATGCTGGTACGCGCCGGCGCCACTGGCGGCGTGGGGAGCGTGGTGGGGTGGCCGAACGGCCGGGTGGACCCGCGCGGGCACGCGTGTCCGTTATCCAGGTAAAGGCATTCGGCGCGAACCCGCACCTCGAAAAGGGCGATCGTGACGGACAACACCCGAAAGCTCAGCCGGGTCCAGGCGGGTGGATTTCGGTTACCGTCCGAACGGGTGGATTGGCGGAGCGTGCGGCGGGGCATTAGCGGCGTGCGCACCGGCGGCCCGCCCGTCCGGTGCGCTCATGATCATGGCCGAAGGAGCGACATGCAGGTCTGGCCGGGCGAGAGCTACCCACTCGGCGCCACCTACGACGGGATGGGCACGAACTTCGCGATCTTCTCCGAGGTGGCGGAGAAGGTCGAGCTCTGCCTGTTCGACGAGTGGGACACCGGCGCCGAGCGCCGGGTCGAGCTGCGCGAGGTCGACGCGTACGTCTGGCACGCCTACCTGCCGGGCATCGAGCCCGGCCAGCGCTACGGCTACCGGGTGCACGGGCCGTGGAACCCGGCAAACGGGCTCCGGTGCAACCCGCACAAGCTGCTCCTGGACCCGTACGCCAAGGCCGTCGACGGAGAGGTCACCTGGGACCCGGCCGTCTACGACTACGAGGTGGGCGGCGACCCCGACCGGCGCAACGACACCGACTCGGCGCCGTTCATGCCGAAATCGGTCGTCGTGAACCCGTACTTCGACTGGGGCAACGACCGGCCGCCGCGCACGCCCTACCACCACTCGGTGATCTACGAGGCGCACGTGCGTGGGCTGACCATGCGCCACCCGGACATCCCGGAGGAGCTGCGCGGCACCTACGCGGCGATCGCCTCGCCCGTGATGATCGACTACTTCAAGCGGCTCGGGGTGACCGCGGTCGAGCTGATGCCGGTGCACGAGTTCGTGCACGACCACCGCCTGGCCGACCTGGGGCTGCGCAACTACTGGGGCTACAACACCATCGGCTTCTTCGCCCCGCACCACGGCTACTCGGCGCTGGGCCGGCTCGGCCAGCAGGTGCAGGAGTTCCGCGGCATGGTCAAGGCGCTGCACGCGGCCGGCATCGAGGTCATCCTCGACGTGGTCTACAACCACACGGCCGAGGGCAACCACCTCGGGCCGTCGCTGAGCTTCAAGGGCATCGACACCCCGAGCTACTACCGGCTCTCCGAGGAGGACCGGCGCTACTTCGTCGACTACACCGGCACCGGCAACAGCCTCAACGTGCGCAGCCCGCACTCGCTCCAGCTGATCATGGATTCGCTGCGCTACTGGGTCACCGAGATGCACGTCGACGGCTTCCGCTTCGACCTGGCGGCCACCCTGGCCCGGGAGTTCTACGAGGTGGACCGCCTCTCCACCTTCTTCGAGGTGGTGCAGCAGGACCCGGTGGTCGGCCGGGTCAAGCTGATCGCCGAGCCGTGGGACGTCGGCCCCGGCGGCTACCAGGTCGGCAACTTCCCGCCGCAGTGGACCGAGTGGAACGGCAAGTACCGGGACACCGTGCGGGACTTCTGGCGCGGCGAGCCGGCCACCCTGGCCGAGTTCGCCTCCCGGATCTCCGGCTCCGCCGACCTCTACCAGGACGACGGCCGCCGCCCGTTCCACAGCATCAACTTCGTCACCTGCCATGACGGGTTCACCCTGAACGACCTGGTGTCGTACAACGACAAGCACAACGAGGCCAACGGCGAGGAGAACCGGGACGGGGAGAGCCACAACCGCTCCTGGAACTGCGGCGTCGAGGGGGAGACCGACGACCCCGCCGTGCTGGCCCTGCGGGCCCGGCAGCGGCGCAACTTCCTGGCCACCCTGATCCTCTCCCAGGGCGTGCCGATGCTCGGCCACGGCGACGAGCTGGGCCGCACCCAGCGCGGCAACAACAACGCCTACTGCCAGGACAGCGAGCTGGCCTGGGTGGACTGGGAACGGGCCGACGACGAGCTGCTGGCCTTCGTCCAGCGGCTCACCGAGTTCCGCAACCGGCACCAGGTGTTCCGCCGCCGGCGGTTCTTCACCGGGCTGCCGGTCGGCGGCCGGGCCGCCGGCTCCGCCCTGCCCGACCTGGCCTGGTACACCCCGGACGGCCGGGAGATGACCGGCGAGGACTGGGGCAACGACTTCGGCCGCTCGGTGGCCCTCTTCGTCAACGGCGACGGCATCCCGGAGCGCGGCCAGTACGGCCAGCGCCACCGGGACGACTCCTTCCTGCTGCTGTTCAACGCGCACGACGCGCCGCTGGACTTCACCCTGCCGCCGGCCGAGTTCGGGCAGCGGTGGGAGCCGGTCATCAGCACCGCGGACCCGGATCCGGAGAAGACCCCGGCGGTCGAGGCGGGCGGGAGCGTCTGCGTCCCCGACCGCTCGCTGCTGGTCCTGGAGAGGACGGCCTGACCCATGCCCGACACCCCCCACCCCCACGACACGACGGCGACGACGACGCGGGTGGGGTCGACCTACCGTGTCCAGGTCCGCCCCGGCTTCGACCTCGACGCCACCGCCGGCCTCGCCGGCTACCTGGCCGACCTGGGCGTCACGCACCTCTACAGCGCGCCGCTGCTCACCGCCACCCCCGGCTCGCAGCACGGCTACGACGTGGTCGACCACCGCGCGGTCAACCCGGAGCTGGGCGGCGAGGGCGGCCGGCAGCGGCTGGTCCGGGCGCTGCGCGCGGCCGGGCTCGGCCTGGTCGTGGACATCGTGCCCAACCACGCCGGGGTGGCCCGGCCGGCGGCCAACCCGGCCTGGTGGGACGTGCTGCGCCGGGGCCGGGCCTCGGCGTACGGGGACTGGTTCGACATCGACTGGGACCGGGGGCGGCTGCTGCTGCCGGTCCTCGCCGACAGCCCCGACGCCCTGGACGACCTCAAGGTGGTCGACGGCGAGCTGCGCTACCACGAGCACCGCTTCCCGATCGCCGACGGCACCGGGGACGGGACCCCGCGCGAGGTGCACGACCGGCAGCACTACGAGCTGGTCAACTGGCGGCGCGGCGACACCGAGCTGACGTACCGCCGGTTCTTCGCCGTCTCCGACCTGGCCGGGCTGCGGGTGGAGGACCCGGAGGTCTTCCGCGCCACCCACGCGGAGATCCTGCGCTGGGCCGCCGCCGGCGACCTGGCCGGCATCCGGGTCGACCACCCGGACGGGCTGCGCGACCCCGCCGGCTACCTGGCGCGGCTGCGCGCCGCCGCACCCGGCGCCTGGCTGGTGGTGGAGAAGATCCTGGAGTACGGCGAGGAGCTGCCGGACTGGCCGGTCGACGGCACCACCGGCTACGACGCCCTCGCGGCCACCTGCGGGCTCTTCGTCGACCCGGACGCCGAGGCGGACTTCACGGCGCTGGACGGCCGGCTCACCGGCCGGCACACCTCGTGGGAGGACCTGACCCACGACACCAAGCTGGCGGCCGCCACCCGGCTGCTCGCCGCCGAGCTGGGCCGGCTCGCCGCGCTCGTCCCCGACCTGCCCGCCGAGCAGGTCCGGGCGGCCCTCGCCGAGTTGGCCGCCTGCTTCCCGGTCTACCGCGGCTACCCGCCGGAGGGCGCCCGCCACCTGGCCGCCGCCCGCTCCGAGGCCGGCCGCCGCCGCCCCGACCTGACCGCGGTGCTGGACGCGGTCACCGCCCGGCTCCGCGACCCCGGCCACGAGTTGGCCGCCCGCTTCCCGCAGCTGTCCGGCGCCGTCATGGCCAAGGGCGTGGAGGACACCGCCTACTACCGGTGGAGCCGGTTCGTCACCCTCAACGAGGTGGGTGGCAGCCCGGCCCACTTCGGGGTGCCGCCGGCCGAGTTCCACCGCTTCGCCGCCGCCCGGCAGGTGCGTTGGCCGGCCAGCATGACCACGCTCTCCACCCACGACACCAAGCGCGGCGAGGACGTCCGGGCCCGGCTCGCGGTCCTGTCCGAGCTGCCCGGGCGCTGGGCCGAGCGGGTGGCCGACTGGATGTCCCGCGCTCCGCTGGCCGATCCCGCCTTCGCCCACCTGCTCTGGCAGACCGCCGTCGGGGCCTGGCCCATCGAGCGAGAGCGGCTGCACGGGTACGCGGAGAAGGCCGCCCGGGAGGCGTCCGTCTCGACGAGCTGGGCCGACCCCGACCCGGCGTTCGAGCACGAGCTGCACGCCCTGGTCGACCGGATGTACGACGACCCGGAGCTGCACGCCCAGCTCACCGCGTTCGCCGACGAGATCACCCCGGCCGGCTGGTCCAACTCGCTCGGGCAGAAGCTGGTCCAGCTCGCCATGCCCGGCGTGCCGGACACCTACCAGGGCACCGAGCTGTGGGAGAACTCCCTCGTCGACCCGGACAACCGCCGCCCGGTCGACTTCGCCGTACGCCGGGAACTGCTGGCCCGGCTCGATGCCGGCTGGCGGCCCGCGGTGGCCGCCGACGGCGCGGCCAAGCTGCTCGTGGTCTCCCGCACCCTGCGGCTGCGCCGGGACCACCCGGAGCTGTTCACCGGCTACCGGCCGGTGCCCGCGCACGGCCCGGCCGGCGCGCACGCGGTGGCCTTCGACCGGGGCGGCGCGATCGCGGTGGCCACCCGGCTCCCGCTGCGGCTGGCCCGCGCCGGCGGCTGGGGCGACACGACGCTGGCGATTTCCGGCAACAGTGTTACGGACGTGTTCACCGGTCGGGTCTACAGTGGGTCTGAGCTGCTGATGCACGATCTTCTGAGCACCTATCCCGTCGCCCTCCTCGCTCCCACCGACTCCGTGGAGGCAGCCGCATGACCGAATTCACGGTGTGGGCGCCCGAAGCCGCCCGGGTCCGGCTGCGCCTGCCGGGCGTCGCCGACCACGACATGCGCCCCACGCCCGGGGGCTGGTGGCGCGTCGAGGTGCCCGGCGCCGGGCCGGGCACCGACTACGCGTTCCTCCTCGACGACGACGAGCGGGCCCTGCCCGACCCGCGGTCGGCCTGGCAGCCGCAGGGCGTGCACGGGCCGAGCCGGCGCTACGACCACGCCGCGTTCGGCTGGACCGACCAGGGCTGGACCGGGCGGCAGCTGCCCGGCAGCGTCCTCTACGAGCTGCACATCGGCACCTTCACCCCGGAGGGCACCTTCGACGCGGCGATCGGCCGCCTCGACCACCTGGTCGACCTCGGCGTCGACCTGATCGAGCTGCTCCCGGTCAACGCCTTCAACGGCGAGCACAACTGGGGCTACGACGGGGTCTGCTGGTACGCGCCGCACGAGCCGTACGGCGGGCCGGACGGGCTCAAGCGCTTCGTCGACGCGGCGCACGCCAGGGGGCTGGGGGTGATCCTCGACGTCGTCTACAACCATTTCGGGCCCTCCGGGGCCTACGCGCCGCGCTTCGCGCCGTACCTCACCGAGCAGAGCAACACCTGGGGCCGCACCGTCAACCTGGACGGGCCGCACTCCGACGGGGTGCGCCGATACATCGTCGACAGCGTGCTCATGTGGCTGCGCGACTACCACGTCGACGGGTTGCGGCTGGACGCCGTGCACGCCATGCCCGACTCCCGGGCCACCCACCTCCTGGAGGAGGTCGCGGCCGAGGTGGAGACGCTCTCCACCCACCTGGGCCGGCCGCTGTCGCTGATCGCCGAGAGCGACCTCAACGACCCGAAGCTGATCAGCCCGCGGGAGGCCGGCGGGTACGGGCTGCACGCCCAGTGGAACGACGACGCCCACCACGCGCTGCACACCCTGCTCACCGGGGAACGGCAGGGCTACTACGGGGACTTCGGCTCCCTCGAATGCCTCACCGACGTGCTGACCGGCGCGTTCTTCCACGCCGGCACCTGGTCCAGCTTCCGCAACCGCAGCCACGGCCGGCCCGTCGACCGGCAGCGCACGCCGGGGCACCGGTTCGTGGCGTACCTGCAGAACCACGACCAGATCGGCAACCGGGCCACCGGCGACCGGATCTCCGCCACGCTCTCCGCCGGGCTGCTGCGCGTCGGCGCCACCCTGTTGATGACCGCGCCCTTCACCCCCATGCTGTTCATGGGGGAGGAGTGGGCCGCCAGCACCCCCTGGCAGTTCTTCACCAGCCACCCGGAGCCGGAACTGGCCACCGCCGTGGCGGCCGGGCGCCGGCGGGAGTTCGCCGCGCACGGCTGGCCGCCGGGCGACGTGCCCGACCCGCAGGACCCGCAGACCTTCGTCCGGTCCCGGCTCGACTGGGCCGAGCTGGACAAGCCCGAGCACCGGGAGATGTACGACTTCTACCGGCGGCTCATCGCGCTGCGCAAGCGCCGTCCCGACCTGTCCGACCCGCGGCTCAGCCACGTCGAGGTACGCCACGGCGACCAGTTCCTGCTGATGCGGCGGGGCGGCTGCCTGGTGGTGGCGAACCTGGCCGGCAAGGCGCAGCGGATCAACCTGCCCGGTGTGGTGCGGCGGGTGCTGCTCGCCACCTCCGAAGGGGTCACCGTCATGCGGGACGGGATCGAGCTGCCGGCGGAGTCGGCCGCGATCGTCGCGCTCTGAGGAACACCGCCGCGCCGCGCGGCGTACGACAATGCTCGGAGAAATCTCGGCGGGGCGTGTCGGATCGAGGCGGCGGCGTTCGTAGCAGGGGTGACAGGCGGCCCGATGGGGCGGCCACCCGGCGACAGGAGATGATCCCCATGGCGCAGTACCTGATGTCCGTGCTCGACGACCAGGCCCGCCTCGCCAGCGCGGAGGAGATGGCCGCGATCGACGTCTTCAACGAGCAGCTCCAGGCCGACGGCCAGTGGGTCTTCGCCGGCGGCCTCGCGTCGCCCGGCTCGGCCACCGTGGTCGACGGCCGGGACGGGGATCCGGTGTTCACCGATGGGCCCTACGTGGAGTCGAAGGAGCACGTCATCGGCTTCTGGATCATCGAGGCGCCCCACCTCGACGTGGCGCTGCGGCTCGCCGCCGGGGGATCGAAGAGCTGCAACCGGAGGGTCGAGCTCCGACCGTTCCTGGGTTGATGACCGACGTCGACGAGGTGATCAGCCGGATCCACCGCGAGGAGTGGGCCCGGGTGGTCGCGACCCTGGCCCGGCGCTTCGGAGACCTCGACATCGCCGAGGACATGGCCGCCGAGGCGTTCGCGACCGCCGTCGAGCGCTGGCCGGTCGAGGGCGTCCCGCCGAGTCCCGGCGCGTGGCTCACCACCACCGCCCACCGCAGGGCGATCGACCGGCTCCGGCGTGAGGTCCGGCGCGAGGAGAAGCACAAGGAGGCGCTGATGCTGTCCGACACCCCTGAGCCGCTCGGCGCCATCGACGACGACCGGCTCCGCCTCGTCTTCACCTGCTGCCACCCCGCTCTCGCCATGGAGGTACGGATCGCGCTGACCCTCCGGCTGGTCGGCGGGCTCACCGTGCCGGAGATCGCCCGCGCGTTCCTGGTCCAGGAGACCGCCATGGGCCGGCGGATCACCCGCGCGAAGGCGAAGATCAAGGCGGCGAGGATCCCCTTCGGCGTGCCGTTCCGGGAGGACCTCCCGGCCCGGCTCACCGGGGTGCTCGCCGTCCTCTACCTGATCTTCAACGAGGGCTACCTGGCCTCCGGCCCCGGGACGGAGGCGGTCCGCGGCGACCTGACCGCCGAGGCGATCCGGCTGACCCGGCTCGTCCGTGTCCTCATGCCGGCGGACGGCGAGGTCGCCGGACTCCTGGCGCTGATGCTCCTCACCGAGGCCCGCCGGGCGGCGCGGGTGTCGGCGAGCGGTGAGCTCGTGACCCTGGTGGAGCAGGACCGCGGCGCCTGGGACCGCGAGCTGATCGCCGAGGGCCACGCCCTGGTCCGCGCCCGCCTCGCCTCCGGCCGGGCGCCTGGGCGTTACCAGATCCTCGCCGCGATCAACGCCGTCCACACCGACGCCCGCGACGCCCGTGACACCGACTGGTCGCAGGTCGTCGCGCTCTACGACCAACTGGTCAGCCTCGACCCCTCGCCGATCGTGCGGCTCAACCGGGCGATCGCCGTCGCCGAGCTCGACGGCCCGGAGGTCGCCCTGGCGGAGGTGGACGGCCTGCCGCTGGAGGGCTACCACGCCTTCCACGCCGCCCGCGCCGCCCTGCTGCGCCGGCTGGGCCGCAGCGAGGAGTCGCGGGCGGCGTACGACCGCGCCATCGGGCTGGCCGGCAACACCGCCGAGACGGCGTACCTCATCCGCCGCCGCGACCAGCTGGCCGGCCGTGCACCGCACTCACCGTGACGCGGGACGGGCGCGGACAGCGGCTGGCAGGCGCCGGGTTCCGTGCCGGCCGGCTGCGCGACGACCCGTCCCCGCTCTGATCCGGCACGATCAGGGCAGCGGCCACTCGTGGACCGGGCGGTTGCTGTGCATCAGGTCGACGTAGTGGCGGACCACCTCGCGCAGCGCCTCCGGCCGGTCCAGGTGGTCGGCGGACTCCAGCCGGTGCAGCGTCTCCACCTGCCAGGTCGCGCCGTTGCGGCCGGTCAGGCAGCGCTGCTCGACGATGCCGAGCAGCCGGTCCCGCTCGGCCGGGTCGAGGCCCCACCGGTCCAGCCCGTGGTGGGCCAGCGGCAGCAGCCGGCGTAGCACCAGTTCGGTCACCGGCAGGTAGCCGAGCCCGGGCCAGAACACCTGGGCGTCGATGCCGTGCCGGGCGCAGTTGGTGAAGTTCTCCTCGGCCGCGCTGAACGACATCTGCGACCAGAGCGGCCGGTCGGACTCGGCGAGGGCGCGGACCAGGCCGAAGTAGAAGGCGCCGTTGACGACGGTGTCCAGCACGGTCGGCCCGGCGGGCAGCACCCGGTTCTCCACCCGCAGGTGCGGACGCCCCTTCAGCACGTCGTAGACCGGGCGGTTCCACCGGTAGACGGTGCCGTTGTGCAGCCGCAGCTCGGCGAGCTTCGGCACGCCGCCGGCGGCCAGGGTCTCCGCCGGGTCCTCCGGGTCGCAGACCGGCAGCAGCGCCGGGAAGTAGCGCACGTTCTCCTCGAACAGGTCGAACACGCTGGTGATCCAGCGTTCCCCGAACCAGACCCGGGGGCGTACCCCCTGGGCCTTGATCTCCTCGGCGCGGGTGTCGGTGGCCTGCTGGAACAGCGGCACCCGGGTCTCCCGCCACAACTCCCGGCCGAACAGCAGCGGCGAGTTGGCGCCGAGCGCGACCTGGACCCCGGCGATCGCCTGGGCGGCGTTCCAGTAGTCGGCGAACTGGGCCGGGCTGACCTGGAGGTGGAACTGGGTGCTGGTGCAGGCGGCCTCGGGGGTGATGGTGTCCGCGGTGGTGGCCAGCCGCTCCACCCCGCTGATCGAGATCCGCAGGTCCTCACCGCGCGCGGCGAAGATCTGCTCGTTCAGCAGGGCGTAGCGGGGGTTGGCCGACAGCGTGGCGGCGGTGAGGTGCTCCGGGCGCAGGGTCGGCAGGATGCCGATCATCACCATGTGCGCGCCGACCGTGCGGGCCTTCTCCTCGGCGGCGTTGAGGCTGGCCCGGACGTGCTCCTCGAACTGCGCCGTGCCGGTGCCGGTGAGCCGGCGCGGCGCGACGTTGATCTCCACGTTGAACTGGCCCAGCTCGGTCTGGAAGCTCGGATCGGCGATCGCCTCCAGCACGTCCGCGTTGCGCATGGCCGGCTGGGACTCGTCGTCGACCAGGTTCAGCTCGATCTCCAGCCCGGTCATCGGCCGCTCCACGTCGAAGCGCGACTCGCGCAGCATCTCGGCGAACACGTCCAGGCAACGCCGCACCTTGTCGCGGTAGCGGGCCCGGTCCTCCCGGCTGAAGGTGCGCACGCCGACGTCCTCGCCCATGGTCACCACCCTGTCACCGTTGGTCCCCCTAACCTCGCACGCCCCGGCGGCGCGAGGAAAGACCCGGGGGATCCATTACTACCCAGCCGTCCCGCCGGTGATCCCTGTCGCGTCGTCGGTTTCCCCGGCCGGTCCGGCGGGCGCGGGTGGCTAGCATGGCCGGATGCGCGAGACGACCATCCGGCTGTTCGTGGCGGCGGCGATCGCCGAGGCCTGCTCCTGGGCCGCCCTGCTGGCCGGCATGGCCGTCAAGTACGGCCCGCCGCGCAACGAGATCGGCGTGCACGTCTTCGGCCCGGTCCACGGCGCGCTCTTCGTGGCGTACGGGCTGCTCGTGCTGGTGGTGGCCCGGCAGCGGCGCTGGTCGCTGTGGCACACGGCGATCGCGCTGGCGTGCGCCGTGCCGCCGTTCGCCACGGTGCTCTTCGAACGCTGGGCCCGCCGCCGCGGCCTCCTCGCCACCCGGGTCCCCGCCGACCGCCGGCTCACGCCCGTCGGCTGACCGCCGCGACTCACCCGGCCAGGAAGTCGCCGAGCAGGGCGGCCAGTTCCGCCGGGGCCTCCTCGGCCATGTGGTGGCCGGAGGGGATCGAGGCCGCCCGCACGTCGTCGGCCCAGTCCCGCCAGATCGCCGCCGGGTCGCCGTACAGGTCGACCATGTCGTCCCGCTCGGACCAGGCGAACAGCACCGGACAGCCGATCCGCCGGCCGGCGGCCCGGTCCGCGTCGTCCGCCGCCCGGTCCGGGCCGAGACCGGCCCGGTAGTCCTCGCACATCGCGTGCACCGTGGCCGGGTCGTGGATGGCCCGGCGGTAGTCGGCGTACGCCTCCGCGCCCATCGCCTCCGGCGAACCGCCGTACCAGGCGTCCGGGTCCGCGTTGATCACCCGCTCGGCCGGCTTGGCGAGCTGGCCCAGGAAGAACCAGTGCCACCAGCGGGCCGCGAACCGGGCGTCGCAGCGCGCCAGGGCCTCGCCGATCGGCACCCCGTCCAGCACGCCGAGCCGGGTCACCCGGTCCGGGTGGTCCAGGGCGGTCCGCATGGCCACGTACGAGCCCCGGTCGTGGCCGACGACCGCCGCCCGGGGGTGGCCCAGCGCGTCGAGCAACGCCACCACGTCGCGGGCCATCGCCCGCTTCGAGTAGACCGTGTGCGCCGGATCGCTCGGCGGCTTCGACGAACCGCCGTACCCGCGCAGGTCCGGGCAGATCACGGTGTGCCGGGCGGCGAGCAGCGGCGCGACCCGGTGCCAGGTGGCGTGGGTACGCGGGTGCCCGTGCAGCAGCACCACCGGCGGCCCGGAGCCGCCGTGCCGGACCCGCAGCCGGACCGGGCCGAGGTCGATCTCCGACAGGGTGAATCCGGGGAACATGAGCGAGCCGGTGCCCCGGGCGGCGGAGGCGGAAACCTCAGCCGAGGGCCGAACAGGCGGCGACACCCGCGACCAGCAGCACGCCGAGCACCGCCTGGAGCAGCAGCGCCGGCCCCAGATGCGACCAGACCGTCGCGGTACGCGGGGTCAGCAGCTGGCCGGTGGTCAGGTTGACGATCCGCTCGATTCGGGGCGGCAGGTCGGCGTCGCGCTGCGGGCGCAGGGTGAGCTGCACGTGGTCGCCGGGGTGCAGGGCGCTCTGCGGCAGGTGGCCGTGCAGTTCCACCTCCACCAGCCGGTCGGCGGCGTCGCGCACCCGCACCGGGGTGACCAGGAACTCGGGCCCCTGCTTCAGCTCCTTGAAGCTGCGCCGGGCGCCCCCGCCGCCGCTGCTGAGCAGGGCGCGCACCACGCGGAGCAGCAGCCCCACCACACCCGCGGCGGTCAGCACCGCGACCAGCACCGGCTGCCCCACCCGCACCTCGCGGGCATAGCCCTCCAGAAGGCGGACCAGCCGGCCGGTGACGATCCGTTCCGTCGGGTGGACGGTGCGGCGAATGTGCAGCTCCGTGTCCATGTTCACCACCGAGAGTTCCGTCGCGTTCACTGATCGTATCGATTCTCCGGGTTGAACGACGTGAATGAACGCCGGTCACGCGGCCCGGCCCACAAGGTGACATCCGGAGTCGCGCGGGTATGCGTGCGGCCGAGCTGGAAAGGGGTCGAGCATGCAGCTGTCCTTCCTGCGCCCGCTCTACGACCGTCCCGGGCCCTGGTGCTCGGTGTACATGGACGCCTCCCGGGACACCCACGACGCGCGTCCGCAGGTCGACCTGCGCTGGCGCGCGCTCAAGGGCGACCTCATCGGGCAGGGCGCCGACCAGGCGACCGTCGAGGCGGTCGAGGAGGTGGTCCGCCGGCACCAACCGATGCCCGGCGACTACGGCATCGCGGTCTTCGCCAACCGGGGGCGGGTGGTGCTCACCGAGTACCTCTCCGCGCCACCGTTGCGCGACCTGGGGAGCTGGTCCGCGCTGCCGCACACCATGCCGCTGGTGGCCCAGCGCGGCGAGCAGATCGCCTGGGTGCGGGTGCTGGCCGACCGGACCGGGGCGGACGCGGTCGCGGTCAGCGCCGGCGGGGTCCCGCGCCGGGCCTCGGTGAAGGGGCGGGAGAGCTGGCAGCTGCGCCGGGTGCAGCCGGGCGGCTGGTCGCAGTCCCGCTACCAGCGGGCCGCCATGGAGGCATGGCACCACAACGCGGGTGACGCCGCGGCGGCCACCGCCGAGCTGGCCGACAAGGTCGGCGCGGACGTGGTGGTCGTCGCCGGTGACATCCGGGCCACCGGGATGATCGCCGCCCAGCTGCCGGAGCGCTGGCAGGACGTGCTGGTCCGCACCGACGCCGGCTCCCGCGAGAAGGTCGGCTCCGACGACATGCTGATGGACGACATCACCGTGCAGACCATCGCCGAGGTCGCCGACCAGCGGGTCGCCACCGCGCTGGACCGCTTCGGCGTGCAGGAGGACGTCGGCGCCGGTCTGGAGGCCGTGGTCTCCGCCCTGCAACGCAACCAGGTCGACACCATGCTCATCGTCGACGACGCGTCCGCCGACGGCGAGCTGTGGGTCGGGCCCGAGCCGACCGAGATCGCCACCGACCCGCGGCAGTTGGCGGCCATGTCGGTGGCCGACCCGCAGAAGGTACGCGCCGACGCCGCGCTGCTGCGCGCGCTGATCGGCACCGACGCCGAGCTGACCGTGCTCGCGCCGGAGGAGGCGCCGGAGCTCACCGACGGGGTCGGCGCCGTGCTGCGCTACGTCGACGCCAGCACGCCCGGGCGGGGCAATGGCTGACCGCACCGTGGCCGACCTGGTCGTCGAACGGATGCGGGCCTGGCGGGTGCCCCGGGCCTTCGGTTACCCGGGGGCGGCGATCGCGCCCCTGGTCGACGCGCTCGACGCGGCGGGTGGGGATCCGGAGTTCATCCCCGCCCGGCACGAGGAGACCGCCGCGTTCATGGCCACCGGGCACGCCAAGTTCACCGGCGAGATCGGGGTGTGCCTGGCCACCCAGGGGCCCAGCGCGGTGCACCTGCTCAACGGCCTCTACGACGCCAAGCTGGACAGCAAACCGGTGGTGGCGATCGTCGGCGAGGACATCACGGGGCCGCTGGGCGGGGCGCACGAGGAGATCGGGCTGAGCCGGCTCTTCGGCGACGTCTGCAACCAGTTCGTCCGCTACGGCCGCACGCCCGAACAGGTGCCGGGCCTGCTGGACCAGGCGTTCCGCACCGCGGCGGCGACCCGCAGCCCGACCTGCGTGGTGCTGCCGTACTCGTTGCAGGTGGCCGCCGTCCCCGACCTGCTGCCGCAGGTCGCCGGCGTGATGTCGGCGACGCCGGGCGAGCCGCTGGCCCGGGTGCTGCCGCACGACGTCGACCTGGACGCCGCCGCCTCGCTGCTCGGCGCCGGCCAGCGGGTGGCCATCCTGATCGGCCAGGGCGCGCACGGCGCGGCCGAGGAGATCGTGGCCCTCGCCGACCGGCTCGGCGCGGGCGTGGCCACGTCGCTGCTGGGCAAGCCGGTGCTGGACGAGCGCCTGCCCTTCCACACCGGCGTGCTCGGTGAGGTCGGCACCACGGCCGCCGCGCAGCTCATGGGTGGCTGCGACACGCTGCTCATGGTGGGCACCAACGACCCGTGGACCGACTGGTTCCCGATGCCGGGCCAGGTCCGCACGGTCCAGATCGACATCGACGGTCGACGCATCGGCACCCGTTACCCGGTGGACGTGCCGCTCGTCGGTGACGCCGCGGAGACGTTGCGCGCGCTGCTGGCCCGGGTGCCGGACCGCCCCAACGCCCAGTGGCGGGGCGTCGTGGAGAGCTCGGTCGACCGGTGGCGGGAGGCTGCCGCCGAGCGGGCCGCCGCCCCCGCCGAGCCGATCAACCCGCAGCTCGTGCTGCAGGAACTCTCCACGCGGGTGCCGCGCCGCGGCTCGATCGCGGTGGACGTCGGCTCGGTCATCTACTGGTACGCCCGGCACCTGGAACTGCCGCCGGGCGTCCGGGCACAGCTCTGCGGCACGCTCGGCTCGATGGGCTGCGGCCTGCCGTACGCGGTGGCCGCGAAGCTGGCCCGGCCGGACGAGCCGGTGATCGCGCTGCTCGGCGACGGGGCCATGCAGCTCAACGGGCTGGCCGAGCTGATCACCGTGGCGCACCACTGGCAGGAGTGGCGGGATCCCCGGCTGGTGGTGCTGGTGCTGAACAACCGCGACCAGTCCGGGATGGGCGGCGGCCGACCGCCCGGCGCGTTCGCCGCCCGGCGGCCCGACGTGCCGTACGCCGGCTGGGCCCGGCTGCTCGGCCTGCACGGGGTGCGGGTGGACCGCCCCGACCTGGTCGGTCCCGCCTGGGACGAGGTGCTCGCCGCGGACCGGCCCAGCGTGCTGGAGGCCGTGGTCGACCCGGCGGTCCCGCTGGATCCGCCCGAGCCGGCCCTGGCCGACCTCCGCGGGCTGTTCGCCGACGGGGACGCCGCCCGGCGGGTACGGGAGCGGGTGCTGGATACGGGGACAGCCGTCGAGGCGGGGGACCTCGTCTAGAGCCACCTCCACACCCTGCTCCGGCAAGGCCCGCGTTGATCATGAAGTTGGCGCCCCTGGAACCGCTTTCCGGGGGCGCCAACTTCATGATCGACGCGTCTGCCCGCTGCTGGCCGGTCGCGGGCGGGAATCGGCTCGGCGCCCTCGTTCCGCCCCCGACGGCAGGGGGCGGCGGAACGGATCCGGTGCGTGCCGCGCGCGGTGCCGCCGCCCGCCCGGCGATTGGCCCGACCCGTGGGGGGATGCCCCGTTTAGACCCCAGAGGGACGGGAAGCCGGGCCGCGTGGTGAGCGAACGAGGCAAGGTGGGGTCGGTGCGCAAGGTGCCCGTGGGGTCGACGGCCGACGGCGGGTTGGGCGGCGACCGGGTGGTGGCGCTGGGCAGCGCCGCCCGCCTCCTGGTCGCCGTGACGGCCCGGGCGCTTCGCGGCGACGACTGCGGCGACCTCGGTCAGTCAGGCCCCCTGTCCCGCTTCACCGGAGCCCCGGAGCCGGTCCGCCGCGCCGCCGCGGCGCGGGCCGCCGGCCGGTCCGCGCTCACCCCCGCCCAGGTCGCCGAGGTGGACCTCGAACGGGTTGCCGCCTGGTTCGTCGGCCAGTACCCGGCCCGCCGCTGGCCCGGAGCGGTGTTCGGCTCGCCGCACGGCGCGGCGGCCCACCTGGCGGTGGCGCTCGGGGTGCCCTGGCTGCCCGCCGGGTTCGAGATGGCCGCGCACTGGACCCGGGGGGCGGTGGACCGCCCGGACGCCGCGCTCGACCACGGGGCGGCGCTCGCCGGCCGGCTCCTCGCCGGCAACGCCCGCGTGCACGTCCGGCAGGTGCACTGCCCGGCCAGCCGGGGCGCGTCGGCGGGCGCCACGGTGACCCTCGCGCTGCGCTGGCGCGCGCTGCCCGCGGCGTACGCCCGGTTCCTGGCCGAGGGTCTGGAGCCCGGGGCGCCGGTGCTGCTGCTGCACGACGCGCGCACCTGGCCGGTACGGGACGACGGGAGCGGGCACAGCTTCCAGGTCGGGTCCCCGGCCAGCGGGCTGGACCCGGTCGACTTCCACCCGGACGCGCACGCGCTGCGCCAGGTGCTCCGCTCGGCCGGCGGTGACGGGGCGCGCTGGATGCCGCCGGACGTCACCTCCCCGGCGTCCTTCGCCGAGAACGGCGTGGAGTCCGCTTTCGAGCACGACGCCCGGGAGTGGGGCGGCCGGCACGGGCACCCGCTGCACCGGATCGTCGTCCCGCAGCCGGACGCGCTGAGCGCGGCGACCGCCGACCTGTACCGGCGCTGGCTGCGGCGGGCCGGCAAGACCGGTGACCGCCTGGTCGTCGAGTGCGGCCGGCTGCTCGACCCGTGGCAGGTGCTCCGGGCCGGGCTGGTGCCCTACTGGTGCGAGAACGCGACCCGCCGGCGGGTGCAGGGGGTGGAGTGGTGGCTCGCCGGCAGCGAGCCGTTCAGCTCGGTGGACGTGCTGCCCGAGCCGCCCGGGGTCCGCTCGCCGGCGGTCGCGGGGCTGCCCCAGTGGCTCGCGGTGGCCGGGTTCGGGCGCCGCCGCCGGGCCCTGGACCGTGGCTCGGCGCGCGGCTACCCGGTCGCCGCCGTACCCACCCGGCGTGCCACGGAGGTGTTGCGCAACCAGCCCTACGACCTGCCCGTGCCGCCGCCCCTGGGGATGGCCGAAGCCCTCGCCGCGCTGCGCGACGCGGGCGCCCACCAGGGGTTGCTGGTCTCCTGACGCGGGTGGCCGGCGGGTCGCCGGCCAACCTGGCGAAACATCCTCGCGATCCTGCGGTCCGTGATTGAGTACCTACGGAGCGGGAACACCGCTCGCCGCGGAACGGCCCACGACGCCGTGCGGCGGGCGGCCGCCGCTTCCGGCGTTCCGTCACGTAACCCAACTTCCGGCCCGGTGCGTGGCCCGACCACGCGCACGACCGGTTCCGATCCGGGCGGGGGACCTTCCTGAGGGAGGCGCGGATGTTCGGACAGACCACCACAACCACACCACCACCCACCGAGCGGGGCCTGGAGGACCTCGACGCGGCGGCGTTGGCGTACGCGGCACGGATCGCCGGCCTGCCACCGGAGCGGCGGCAGGAGGCGCGGGACGATCTGGTCCGCTTCGCGCTGCCCTTCGCCGGCCGGCTGGCCCGCCGTTACCGGGGCCGCGGGGAACCGCTGGAGGATCTGGAGCAGGTGGCCCGCCTCGGCCTGGTCAACGCCGTCGACCGGTACGACCCGGAGCGGGGTTCGTTCACCGCGTACGCGGCCATCACCATCGTCGGCGAGATCAAACGGCACTTCCGGGACCGCACCTGGGGCGTGCACGTGCCGCGCCGGCTGCGCGACCTGATCCTGGAGGTCGGGCAGGCGACCGCGGCGCTGACCAGCGAGCTGTCCCGGGCGCCCACGGTCGCCGAGCTGGCCGAGCGGCTGGAGACGCCGGAGGAGGAGATCCTCGCCGCGCTGGAGTCGGCCGCGGGCTACAGCCCGGCCTCGCTCAACGCGCCGGTCGGCGGGGAGAGCTCCGCCGAGTTCGGCGACCTGGTCGGCGAGTCGGACAACGCCCTGGAGTCGGTCGACGACCGGGTCACGGTCAGCGGCCTGCTGCACCGGCTGCCCTGGCGCGAGCGGCGGATCCTCGCCATGCGCTTCTACGGCAACCAGACCCAGGCGGAGATCGCGGCCCGGTTCGGCATCTCGCAGATGCACGTCTCCCGGCTGCTCTCCCGGGCGCTGACGTGGCTGCGCCAGGCGATGCTCGCCGACGCCCCGCCACCCTGGCAGAACGGCGCGGCCGAGTCCGAGCCGGCCAAGGCGAGGATCTCGGTGCGGCAGAACGGCGACCGGGTGGTCGTCGAGGTCGGGGGAGAGGTCGACCGGGACGGCGCGGACCAGCTCCGCAAGGCCATGCTGGAGGCGGTCACCGGGCAGCCCCGCGAGGTGGTGGTCGACCTCGTGGGCGCGGGCGGCTTCGACGCCGGCGGGATCGCCGCGCTGATGGCCGGTCGGGACGCCGCCGCGCGTACCGGGGTGCCGCTGCGGCTGACCCGGGTGCAGCCCGCGGTACGCCGCTCGCTCGCCGCGGCCGGCCTGCCCGCCGCCGACTGACCGATCCGGACCGCGCCGGCTCCCGTTCACCGGGGGCCGGCGCGGCGCTGTCCGAAGGGGTCCGGCTGCGGCGCACGCGTGATCCGATGCCGGGAGAGCCGGCGCGACGCGGTGTTCGAAGGATCGCTGCCGCGTACCCGATGCGGAAGGGCCGGCGCCCGACGGCGCCGGCCCTTCCGCGGTGTGGTCCGGTCAGTCCTCGTCCTGGTGCCCGCGGGGGTGTTCCCAGCGGGGGTTCGACGGCGTGCTGCGCTGCGGACCCAACTGGGTCTCGTCCGGCTCGACGGTCTCCTCGAAGCTGGGCCGGCGCACCTCCTCCGGCTCCGGCACCTCGACCGGCCGCGCGCCCGACTGCGGCGCGGGCTGGAACTCGACGGCCTCGCGGGCGCCGTGCGCGCCCTCGGCGGCCGGCGACTCGGGGACGTGCCGCTCGCGGTGCAACTCCTCCATGAAGTGCTGCGGTGGCTTGGTGGTGCGCTGCGGCAGGTCCCGGCCCAGGTCGGAGACGAGCGGGCCGTACTTCAGGTCGAAGGCCGGCCGCTCGGAGCGGATCCGCGGCATCCGGTCGAAGTTGCGCAGCGGTGGCGGGCAGGTGGTGGCCCACTCCAGCGAGTTGCCGAAGCCCCACGGGTCGTCGACCGTGACCTTGGCGCCGTACCGCCAGGACCGCCAGGCGTTGTAGATGAAGAACAGGGTGGACGCGCCGAGGATGAACGAGCCGATGGTGGAGATCTCGTTCAGACCGGTGAAGCCGTCACCGGGCAGGTAGTCGGCGTACCGCCGGGGCATGCCCTCGGCGCCCAGCCAGTGCTGCACCAGGAACGTCATGTGGAAGCCGATGAACATGGTCCAGAAGTGCATCTTGCCCAGCCGCTCGTCGAGCAGCCGCCCGGTCATCTTCGGGAACCAGAAGTAGACCCCGCCGAACGCGGCGAACACGATGGTGCCGAAGAGCACGTAGTGGAAGTGCGCGACCACGAAGTACGTGTCGGAGACCTGGAAGTCGGCCGGCGGGCTGGCCAGCAGCACGCCGGTCAGGCCTCCGAACAGGAAGGTGACCAGGAATCCGACCGCGAAGAGCATCGGCGTCTCGAAGGTGATCTGCCCCTTCCACATGGTGCCGATCCAGTTGAAGAACTTCACGCCGGTGGGCACCGCGATGAGGTAGCTGAGGATGCTGAAGAACGGCAGCAGCACCTGCCCGGTGACGAACATGTGGTGCGCCCAGACGGTCATCGAGAGCACGGTGATCGCGATGGTGGCGAGCACCAGACCGGTGTAACCGAAGATCGGCTTGCGGGAGAAGACCGGGATGATCTCGGTGATGATGCCGAAGAACGGCAGCGCCACGATGTAGACCTCGGGATGGCCGAAGAACCAGAACAGGTGCTGCCAGAGCATCGGACCCGCGGTGGTCGGGTCGTAGACGTGCGAGTGCAGGAGCCGGTCTGCGCCCAGCGCGAGGAGAGCGGCGGCGAGCAGGGGGAACACGAAAATCACCAGGACGCTGGTGAGCAGCAGGTTCCAGGTGAAGATCGGCATCCGGAACATCGTCATGCCCGGCGCGCGCAGCGTGATGATCGTCGTGATCATGTTGACCGCGCCGAGGATGGTGCCGAGGCCGGAGACGACCAGCCCCACCACCCACAGGTTCCCGCCGACCCCCGGGCTGTGCTGCGCCGTGCTGAGCGGTGTGTACGCGAACCAGCCGAAGTCGGCGGCGCCGCCCGGGGCGGCGAAGCCGCCCAGCACCATCGTCCCGCCGAACAGGTACAGCCAGTACGCGAAGGCGTTCAGCCGCGGGAACGAGACGTCGGGTGCGCCGATCTGGAGCGGGACGATGTAGTTGCCGAAGGCGAAGACCAGTGGCGTGGCGAACAGCAGCAGCATGATCGTGCCGTGCATGGTGAACAGTTGGTTGTACTGCTCGGGGGAGACGATCTGCATTCCCGGCCGGCCCAACTCGGCCCGGAGCAGCAGCGCCAGCACGCCGCCGATCAGGAAGAACGCGAACGAGGTGATCAGGTACATCAGGCCGATCAGCTTCGCGTCGGTGGTGCGCAGCAGCCGCCACAGCGTGTTGCCCTTGACCGCCTCCCGGACCGGGCCGGGATAGCCGCCGAACTGGGCCGGGGCGAGGATGGCCGGCCCCCGGTCTCGTGGCTCCGTGACTACCCGTTCAGGCATGGCTTCTCACCCCGTGTGACGACAGACAGGACGGGCACGCGTACCCGACCCTCTGCCCATCAAACCAGGCGAGAGCGGAGAATTCGGTCAGTTCGCCGGCAGCATGGCCCAGACCACCTTGCCCGCGCCCGCCGGGCTGCTGCCCCAGCGCTGGGCCAGCTCGCGGACCAGCATCAGCCCGCGCCCGCCCTCGGCGCGCAGGTCCCGGTCGGTCACCGCCCGCGGGTCGGCCGGGCTGCCGTCCATCACCGCCACCCGCAGGTACGGGCGGCGCAGGGTCAGCGTCACCTGCATGGGGGTGCCGGCGTGCCGGACGACGTTGCCGACCAGTTCGCTGAGGACCAGCGAGGCCGGGCCGGCCAGTTCCGGGATGTTCCACCGGCCGCACGCGTCGGTGACCAGCTCGCGGGCCCGACGGCAGGCCCCGGCCACCGGCTCCAGGCGGGCCCGCAACCGGGGGTCCGCCACCGAGCCGGCCAGCGCGGTCGCCTCCGCGCAGTCGGGGCGCACCGGCACCACCCGGCAAGCGGTGGTCTCGGCGAGCCAGGCCGCCGTCTCCGGCGGCGGGGCGCACAGCACGACCGGCACGGCCGGCCAGTCCGCGGCCCGGCGGGCCGCGGCGGCGAAGACGGACAGGGCGAGCGGGTCCGTGACGTCGAGCTTCTCCAGGTCGACCACGAGGGCGTCCGGCTGCGCCGCCAGGCAGTGCTCCAGCACCGTGTGCACCGAGCGCATCGTGGCCAGGTCGAGCGCGCCCGCCAGCCGTACGACGGTGACCTGCGACTCGTCGCGGACCTCGCACCTGATCCGGGTGGACATGCAGGCCCTCGTTTCCGTCTCGTCGGGAGAACCTGGGAAGTACCCGGGCCCGGGGCGGGTGAAACCGGACATCCGCCCCGGGGCGGGCCCGCTCAGCGACGATTCCGGTCCCGCGTGGTGAGCAGCCCGAGGGCGATCATGCCCACCCCGAGCAGGAAGTGCAGCCAGTTGTCCGCGCCGTTGAGCGGGATGAAGTTCGCGCCGCTGTCGTGGTCGACCACCACGCCGTAGAGCCAGAGCACGAGGTAGATCGCGCCGCCGCCGATCAGGAACGTCCGGGCCCCGGAGACGGTCCGGGCCAGCAGCAGGCCGGCGACGCCGAACAGCAGGTGCACGATGTTGTGCAGCACCGAGACCTGGAACAGCCCGAGCAGCTTCGCGTCGGAGTCGTGTCCGGCGAACTTCAGGTCGCCGAAGTGGGTGGTGATGCCCGGGATGAAGCCCAGCACGCCGATCACCAGGAAGAGCACGCCGACGGTCGCCGCGGCCCGGCGTACCGGCGCCCGGCCGTCGGCCGGGTTGCGACGCCCACGGGAGTGCGCCATCGAGTTCGTCATGCCGGCCTCCTAGCTGACAGGGACCGCGCGGCTTTCCCCGGGCCGCCGGGGGCAAACGCACACCCGGCCCGGACCGTCCGGGGACGGTCCGGGCCGGGCACGGTACGGCTCAGGCCAGCTGCAACGGCCGCGTGGCGAGCTGGCGGACCCGCTGGTACAGGTCCACGTACCGCTGGGCCATCAGCTCCGGGGTGAAGCGGGTGGCCGCCTCGCGCCGGCACTCGCCCTCCTCGAGCAGCCCGGCGGCCAGCACCAGCTCGCCCAGCTCCTCCTCGTCGGTGGTGAGCAGCCCGGTCCGGCCGTGCTCGATCAGTTCCGGCAGGCAGCCCCGGGCGGTGGCCACCACCGGCGTGCCCAGCGCGAGCGACTCGACCACGGCGGTGCCGCCGGGCTCCTCCCAGCGCAGCGGGAACAGCGAGGCCCGCGCCCCGGCCACCAGGTCGTCGCGCTCCTGCCCGGCGACGGTGCCGACCCAGCGCACCAGGTCGCCGTCGACGTGGGGGGCCACCTGCTCGTAGAAGAACCGCACGTCCGGGTTCTGCCGGGCCTCGTCGCCCGCCGCGGCCAGGTCCTCGGGCCGGTGGTACGGGCCGACCGGGCCGGCCAGCACCAGCGGGAAGCCGACCTGCCGGGCCAGCCGGGCGCCCAGGTCCTGCCCCTTGCCCGGGTTGATCCGGCCCAGGATGACCACGTGCTCGCCCTTCTCCACCGCCGGGCGGCGGTCCGCGCCGACGGCGAGCGGGGTGGAGAGGTGCACGTGGCCGACCGAGTGCTCCTGGAGGGCCCGCGGCGCCCGGGCGAGCTGCGAGGCGGACACCCCGTTGACCCGGACCCGGTCGCCGCCGTCCAGGTTGCCGTACAGCTCCGGGTGCTTGGCCAGGTCCCAGTGCAGGGTGTGCAGCGCCGGCGGGGCGTCCGGGCCCATGGCGGCCAGCGTGGCCAGCCCGACCGCCTCCACGTGGTCGTGCACCAGGTCGATGTCGTCGCGGCTGTGCAGCGCGCGGACCACCCCGTTCAGGTGCGCCTGGGACACCCCGCAGACCTGGTTGTAGGGCCGTTGCAGGGCGTGGAACTGCCCGTCCGGGAAGACCGAGATCTTCTCGTCGACCGGCAGGGTGCTGCTCTCCACCGAGGCGAGCACCACCCGTACGCCGAGCTTGCGCAGCTCCGGCACCAGGGTGGCGACCACGTTCTCGATCCCGCCGTAGCCGGGCGGCGGCACGGACAACCAGGGACCCGCGTTCATCAGGACGGTGAGAGTCATCGTGCGTTGTCCCTTTCCTCGGCGGCGCTCAGGTGGTTCACGGCGTCGTCCCGGTTCCCGCGCTCACGCCGCGACCCGTCGCCGCGGCACCCGATGGCGCAGCTGCGCCAGCGGCGGCCGTTCCTCGATCGAGACGTCGCTCACCACGATCTCGCGGTCCAGGTTGGGCAGCGCCTCTGAACCGCCCCGCCGGAACTGGGTCAGCAGGGCGGTCGGCTCCAGGCCCGGCACCGCCCAGCCGCGCCGCTGCAACCGGGACCAGGCGGTCAGCATGATCTGCGCCGACATCCGGCCCAACGCCGCGGTGTCCTGGTGGCGGTGCTTGCGCTCACCCAGGTCCACCTGGGCCAGCGCGTCCAGCCCGACCAGCTCGAGCAGGTCGATGAGCATGGCGGTCTCGACGCCGTAGCCGGAGACGAAGGGCACCCGCTCCAGCACGTCGCGGCGGCCCGCGTACTCGCCGGCGAGCGGCTGCACGAAGCCGGCCAGCTCCGGCCAGAACAGGTTGAGCAGTGGCCGGGCCATGAGCTCCGTCACCCGGCCCCCGCCGTCGGCCTCCACCCCGGTGGCCCCGACCAGCGGCCGGTGGTAGAAGCCCTTCACGAAGTCGACCGACGGGTCGGTGAGCAGCGGCCCGAGCAGCCCGGTGACGAAGTGCGGCCGGAACTCCCGCAGGTCGGCGTCGATGAACGCGACCACGTCGCCCTCGGCGGCGGCCAGCCCGGCCCAGAGCGCGTCACCCTTGCCGGTGAGCCGGGGCAGCCCGCGCGTCATCGCGTCCTGGCTGACCACCTCGGCGCCGGCCGCCCGGGCCACCTGCGCGGTCCGGTCGGTGGACCGGGAGTCCACCACGATCAGCTCGTCCACGAGCGACACCCGGTCCATGAGGTGCTCCCGGATGGTCGACACGATCGCCCCGACGGTCGCCTCCTCGTTGCGCGCCGGCAGCACCACGCTGACCCGGCTCGCGCCCTTCGCCCGCAGCAGGCGCCGGGTCGGCCAGTTTTCGGCGGACGTGGTGCGGTAGGTGGCCCAGGCCTCCACCACAGGTGAGACGATCGAATCTGTATCCCGCACAGGCACACCCCCAGGTTGTGGCGGAACCACGGGCTTCTGGTTTTCCCAGTTCGGCGCCCGCGCTAACCGGATCATGCCTAACAGCTTGATCACGCCCTGGGTACCGGCCGGTTCCCGCCCGGTGAACGTTTGATTGCGCGCCCGTCCGCGTTTGACCACGGGGCCGCCCGGGGAGTGCTCTCGGCAGTCTGTCGTAGCGGTGAGAGGGACGAGAATATGCGCGCGTGCCGGGTGGGACTGGTCGGAGCCGGCGGGGTGGCGCAACGCCACGCCCGGGTGTTGACGGGCTTCGACGACGTGGAACTGATCGGGGTCACCGACGTCGCCCCGGACGCCGCGGAGGCGCTCGCCGGCGCGCACGGCGCCCGGACCTTCCGCGACGTGGACGAACTGCTCGCCGCCGGCCCGGACGCGGTCTACGTCTGCGTGCCGCCGTTCGCGCACGGCCCGGTCGAGGAGGCGGTGATCGACGCCGGGGTGCCCATGTTCGTGGAGAAGCCGGTGGCGGTGGACCTGGAGACCGCCGAGCGGGTCGCCGCGCTGGTCGAGCGGCGCGGCCTGCTCACCGGGGTCGGCCACCACTGGCGCTACCTGCACGTGGTGGAGGAGGCCCGGCAACTGCTCGCCGACCGTCCGGTGCGGATGGTCAACGGAGCCTGGTTGGACAAGGTGCCGCCGGTCGCCTGGTGGGCGCGGCAGGACCGGTCCGGCGGCCCGGTCGTCGAGCAGGCCGCGCACGTGCTGGACCTGGTCCGGCTCCTCGTCGGCGAGGCGACCGAGGTGACCGCGTACGGCGACGGCGCCCCGCCGCCGGTGGAGGGCGCGGACATCGACTCGGTCACCGCGGCCACCCTGCGCTTCGCCTCCGGCGCGGTCGGCACCCTCGCCGCGGCCTGCGTGCTCGGCTGGAAGCACCGGGCCGGGCTGGAGATCCTCGCCGACGGGCTGGCCCTGTCGCTGGCCGAGGACGGCCTGACCATCTGCGACGCCGACGGCGAGCGGCACCTGCCCGCCGACCCGGACGGCGCCCGGATCGCCGTCGACCGGGCCTTCGTCGACGCCGTCCGGGGGATCGGTGACGACGTCCGGGTTCCGTACGCCGAGGCGCTGCGCACCCAGCGGCTGGCCCTCGCGGTGGCCGAGTCGGCGCGTACCGGGCGGGCGGTGGCGCTGCCCACCGGGCCGGCCGCGCGTCTCACCGCCGCCGTCGCCGACGCGACGCCGGCCGAGCCGACGGGGGTGACGATCGATGCGTGACCGGGTGGTGGTGGTCAGCGGGCCGGGCCGGGTCGAGCTGGTCGAGCAGGACGCGGCCGAGCTGCGGGAGGGCACCTTCCGGGTGGAGACCCTCTACAGCGGGGTGTCCGCGGGCACCGAGCTGAGCTACGTCAAGGGCACCAACCCCTACCTCCACGTCACGTGGAACGCCGACCTCGGGCTCTTCCAACCCGGTGAGGCCAGCACGCCGTACCCGGTCACCCGGCTCGGCTACATGCAGGTCGGCCGGGTGGTGGAGAGCCGCACCCCGGCCGTCGCCGTGGGCACGGTCGGCGCCATGACGTACGGCCACCGCAGCGGGTACGTGGCCGACCCGGTCGCCGAGCGGTTCGTGCCGCTGCCCGACGACCTCGACCCGGTGCTCGGCGTCTACGTCGCGCACATGGGCCCGATCTGCGCCAACGGCCTGCTGCACGCCGCCGCCGACCTGTGCGGCACCGACGTCCGCTCGCTCGGCGACGGGGTGCGCGGCCGGCGGGTGGCGGTGGTCGGCAGCGGGGTGGTCGCGCTGCTCACCGCGCTGTTCGCGCGGCGGCACGGTGCCGCCTCCGTGGTGGTCCTCGACCCCACCCCGGCCCGGCGCGAGGTGGCGGAGGCGCTCGGCCTGGAGACCCTCGACCCGGACGCCGACGACCCGGCCGTGGTGCTGAAGACCCGCTGGAACCACGCCGCCGGCGACCGGGGCGCGGACGTGGTCTTCCAGTGCCGGGGCCAGGACTGGGCGCTCCACCTCGCGCTGCGCCTGCTGCGCCCCCAGGGCACCGTGATCGACCTGGCGTTCTACCAGGCCGGCGCGGACGCGGTCCGGCTCGGCGAGGAGTTCCACCACAACGGGCTGTCGCTGCGCTGCGCCCAGATCGGCCGGGTGCCACGCGGGCTGGCCCCGACCTGGGACCGGGAGCGGCTCTCCGCGGAGACCATCGAGCTGCTGCGCCAGTACGGCGACCTGATCCGCAAGCACCTCGTCTCCGCGGTGGTGCCGCTGGAGGAGGCGCCGGCGCTGCTCACCGACCTGGCCGAGCGGCGCCGCTCCGAGCTGCAGGTGGTGCTCACCGGCTGAGCCTGGGCGCGCCCGGTTACCGTGCTGCCATGACCACCGAAGCCGGGAGCCCGCCCGGGCTCGCCGCCCTGCTGCCGTACCTGCGCGCCCACCGCGGCACCCTCGTCGCGGTGGGCGCGTTGTCGTTCACCGGCGCCGGGGCGGCGCTGGCCCAGCCCCTGCTCACCCGGGGCGTGCTGGACCGGATCACCGCCGGCCGACCGGCCGCCGGGCTGGTCGTCGCCCTGGTGGCGCTCGTGGTGGTCGGCGCGCTGCTCGGCGGGCTCCGCGACTACCTGCTCCAGCGCACCGCCGAGGGCCTCGTGCTGGGCACCCGGCGGCGGCTCGCCGGCCACGTGCTGCGGCTGCCCATCGCCGAGTACGACCGGCGCCGCACCGGCGACCTGCTGTCCCGGGTCGGCGCCGACACCACGCTGCTGCGGGCGGTGGTCACCTCCGGCCTCTTCGAGACCGTCACCGGGGCGGTCATGGTGCTCGGCGCCGGCACCGCCATGCTGTTGCTGGACCCGCTGCTGTTCGGGGTGACCCTGGCCGCCGTCGCGGTCGGCGTCGGCTTCGCCCTCACCGTCGCCCGGCGGGTGCGCGGGCTGGCCCGCCAGGCCCAGGAACGGGTCGGCGAGATGACCTCCGCCGTCGAGCGGGCCATCTCGGCGGCCCGGACCATCCGGGCCAGCCGCGCCGAGCGGCGGGAGACGGACACCGTGACGCGGAGCGCGACCGAGGCGTACGCGGCCGGGCTGCGGGTGGCCCGGGCCCAGGCGGTGGTCGGTCCGGCCAGCACGGTCACCGTCCAGGGTGCGTTCCTGCTGGTGCTGGCCGTGGGCGGGGCCCGGGTAGCGGCCGGGGCGATCAGCGTGGGCGACCTGGTGGCCTTCGTGATGTTCCTGTTCTTCCTGGTGCTGCCGCTGGGGCAGGCGGTGCACGCGTACACCCAGTTGCAGAGCGGGCTCGGCGCGCTGGCCCGGATCGAGGAGATCCTCGCCGTGCCGGGGGAGGGGGCGGACGACCCGCCGGGCCCGGTGACCGCCCGGCCCGCCGCGACCGGGCCGGCGGCGGTGGAGTTCGACCGGGTCGGCTTCGGCTACCCGGGCGGGCCCCCGGTGCTGCACGAGGTGAGCTTCACGGTGCCGGCCGGCACCCGCACCGCCCTGGTCGGCCCGTCGGGCGCCGGCAAGTCCACCCTGCTCGCCCTGGTCGAGCGCTTCTACGAGGTGACCGGGGGCGCGCTGCGCCTGGACGGGGTGGACGTGCGGGACCTGCCCCGGGACGCGCTGCGGGCCCGGCTCGGCTACGTTGAGCAGGAGGCGCCGGTGCTCGCCGGCACGCTCCGGGACAACCTGCTGATCACCGCGCCCGAGGCCACCGACGACCGGCTGCTCGCCGTGCTCGACGAGGTCAACCTCGGGCACCTGGCCGAACGGACGGCCGACGGGCTGGACGTGCAGGTCGGGGAGGGCGGCGTGCTGCTCTCCGGCGGGGAGCGGCAGCGGCTGGCCATCGCTCGGGCGCTGCTGGCCGGGCCGCCGGTGCTGCTGCTCGACGAGCCGACCAGCAACCTCGACGCCCGCAACGAGGCCGCGCTGCGCCGGGCCATCGACGCCGTCGCGGTGCGCCGCACCCTGTTGATCGTGGCCCACCGCCTCTCCACCGTGGTGGACGCCGACCAGATCGTGGTGCTGGACGGCGGCCGGGTGGTCGCCGTCGGCACCCACGACGAGCTGACCTCGACCAGCCCGCTCTATCGCGAGCTGGCCACCCACCAGCTCCTCGTCGGATGATCGCCAAAAAGCCCTGACCTGCGGAAACAGGTCGCAATCCGGACACGGCCCGGCACCCGCGCCGGGCGGGGGTCACAATCGGCTCCGGTTCGCGTACCGTTGCCGCTCATGGGTGTGTCGCAACGTCTGAAGAGCAGGTTCCGGCGGTTCCTCGAGCGCCCGGGGACGACGGTCGACCTGGCCCCGCTGGAGAAGCTGCTGCCGGCGATCGAGGCCCGCGAGGCGGAGCTGGAGAAGCTCTCCGACGCGGAGCTGACCGAGGCGGCCGGGCAGGCCGCGGGCTACGAGGAGATCTGTGCGATCGGCCGCGAGGCGGCCCGCCGCGGCCTCGACCAGCGGCCGTACGACGTCCAGCTGCTCGGCGCCATGGCGCTGCTCTCCGGCAAGGTCGCCGAGATGGCCACCGGCGAGGGCAAGACGCTCACCGCGACCATCGCCGCGTACGGGCACGTCCGGATGGGCAACGGCCCGGTGCACGTGCTCACCGTCAACGACTACCTGGCCCGCCGCGACGCGGAGTGGATGGGCCCCGTCTACACCCTGCTCGGGCTCACCGTCGGCTGGGTCAACGAGGCGTCCACCCCCGAGGAGCGGCACGCCGCCTACGCCTGCGACGTCACCTACGTGTCGGTCAGCGAGGCCGGCTTCGACTTCCTCCGCGACCAGCTCGTCACCGACCTGGCCGACCGGGTCCAGCCGGCGCTGAAGACCGCGATCGTCGACGAGGCCGACTCCATCCTCATCGACGAGGCCCGGGTGCCGATGGTCCTGGCCGGCGCGGTCCCCGGCGAGCAGGACCCGGTGCACGCCGCCGCCGCGCTGGTCCGGGGCCTGCGCAAGGGCCGGCACTACACGATCGCCGAGGACGGCCGCAGCGTCGCCTTCACCTCGGCGGGCCTGGCCACCGTCGAGGCGAAGCTCGGGGGCATCGACCTCTACGACGAGGAGCACGTCGCGCAGCTCTCCGCGGTCAACGTGGCGCTGCACGCGCACGCCCTGCTGCACCGCGACGTCGACTACATCGTCCGGGAGAAGTCGGTCGAGCTGATCGACGAGATGCGCGGCCGGGTGGCCCAGCGTCGCCGCTGGCCGGACGGGCTCCAGGCGGCGGTCGAGGCCAAGGAGGGCCTGGACGCGACCGCCGAGGGTGAGGTGCTCGGCACCATCACCGTGCAGGCGTTCATCGCGCTCTACCCCATGGTCTGCGGGATGACCGCGACCGCGGTCCTCGTCGGCGACCAGCTGCGCGAGTTCTTCGGCCTCGAGGTGGCGGTGATCCCGCCGAACACCCCGTGCATCCGCGAGGACGAGCCGGACCGGATCTACGCCACCCGGGCCGAGAAGGAGGAGGCGCTGATCGACGAGATCAGGCGCTGCCACGAGGCCGGCCGCCCGGTGCTGGTCGGCACCCTCGACGTCAAGGAGTCCGAGGGCCTCGCGGCCGGCCTGCACGCCGCCGGGGTGCCCTGCGTCGTCCTCAACGCCAAGAACGACGACGAGGAGGCGGGGATCATCGCCGAGGCCGGCGCGTACGGCGCGGTGACCGTCTCCACCCAGATGGCCGGCCGGGGCGTGGACATCCGGCTCGGCGGCAGCGACCAGGCCGACCGGGAGCGGGTCGCCGAGCTGGGCGGCCTCTACGTGATCGGCAGCGGCCGGCACGACAGCCGCCGGGTCGACGACCAGCTCCGTGGCCGGGCCGGCCGGCAGGGCGACCCGGGTGGTTCGGTCTTCCTCGTCAGCCTGGAGGACGACCTGGTCGTCCGGCACGCCGGCGACACCGTCCCGCCGTCGCCCCGGATGAACGCCGACGGGCTGGTCACCGACCCGCAGGTCGACTACGCGGTGGAGCACGCCCAGCGGGTCGCCGAGGGCGTCAACCACGAGATCCACCGCAACACCTGGCGCTACAGCGTGGTGATCGAGCAGCAGCGCAAGGCGCTCGCCGAGCGCCGCGAGCGGCTGCTGACCAGCGACATCGCCGCGCTGATGCTGCTGGAGCGGGTGCCGGAGAAGGCCGGCGAGATGGACGAGGACCTGCTGGCCGAGGTGGCCCGGTCGATCGCCCTCTACCACCTGGACCGGCTCTGGGCCGAGCACCTGGCCGAGCTGTCGGAGGTGCGCGAGGGCGTGCACCTGCGGGCGCTGGGTCGCCTCGACCCGCTGGACGAGTTCCACCGCAGCGCGGTGCCGGCGTTCAACGCGCTGATCCCCGAGATCGAGGCGCGCACGATCGCCACCTTCGAGGAGACCGAGTTCGAGGACGGGTGGGAGCCGGACGCCGCCAAGCTGGTGCGGCCGACCGCCACCTGGACCTACCTGGTGCACGACAACCCGTTCGGCTCCGAGCTGGACCGGCTGATCGCCTCGGTGGGGCGGCGGCTCATCTCCGGCTCCCGCTGACCGTCCGCGAGGGGTCCCTTCCGGTGCGTACCGCGCCGGAAGGGACCCCTTTGCGCGGTTTCGATCCCGGTTTGCGAGGGTAGTAGGCCGGGGCTTCGAGTCAGGGAGAGAGTGAATCATGGGACAGGCAACGGCGCCGGACGGGCACACCGCGTGGACGGGCGCGGCGGTGGCGGAGGCCGTGGCCCGGTGAACCTCGACACGCGGGAGCTCATGATCGATACGCTCGGGGTGCTGGAGACCGCCGCGCTGCTGCGGGAGCTGACCGCCGGCCTCATCGCGGTCGCCGGCTTCGACGAGGCGCTGGACCGGCTGGTCCGGATCGCCCGGGACGCCGTACCGGGGGTGGACTGCTGCGGCTTCACGGCGCTGCGGGCCGGTGAGCCCGCCGGGGTTGCCGCCTCGGACCCGGCTCGGGCGGAGCTGGACGACCTGCGGCACGGCCCGGACACGCCGGCCATGACCGCGATCCGTCGGCGCGAGATGATCACCGCCGCCGACCTGGCCGCGACGTCACGGTGGCCGGCCTGGACGGAGCGGGCCCGCGGGCTCGGCGTGCACGGGGTGATCTCCGCGCCCGTGGACGTGGACGAGCAGGTCATCGGCGCCATCAACCTCTACGCCGAGTCGGCCGGCGCGCTCACCCCCCGGCACCAGCTCACCGCCATGCTGCTCGCCGAGCACGCCGGGCTGCTGCTGGCCGCCGCCCGGGACCGGGAGCGGCAGGCCGCCCGGGCCGGCCAGCTCGACACCGCGCTGCTGGCGAAGGGGGTCGTCGGGCAGGCCGTCGGCGTGATCATGACGCAGCGCGGCTGTCCCGCCCCGGAGGCGCTGGACGTGCTCCGCAGCGCCGCGTCCTCGTTGGACATACCGCTGCGCGAGGTGGCCGAGCGGCTCGTGCTCACCGTCTCCCGGCCCCGGGACAACTGAGCGACATTCGTTTCGCCCCGGTGGGCCTCGGGTAGCACCCTGGACTGGTGAGCTGATCCGACCTGGGGAGGAACCGATGGAGAGCCGGCTGCGCGTGCAGGGCCATCCGATCCAACCGATGCTGGTGACGTTCCCGTTCGGACTCTTCGTCAGCGCCGCGGTCTTCGACCTGGCCGACGTGGCCGGCGGCCCGGCCTTCCTCGGCGAGGTGGGCTACTGGACGGCGGTCGCCGCGCTGGTCGCCGCCGCGCTCACGGCGGTCGCCGGGATGGTCGACCTGTGGGACGTGCGGGCCGACCGGACCCGCCGGACCGCGATCACGTTCAACCTGGTCAACGCCGCGATGGCGGGGCTGTTCCTGGTCACCTGCCTGATCCGGGCGCGGGCGCCGCAGCGCGGCGCGACCGGCGGCGAGGTGGCCACCGAACTGCTCGCGCTGGCCGTGGGCTCGGTGGGCGTGTGGCTGGGCGCCCGGCTGATGCGCCAGTTCGACCGGGGCCGGGCCGCCGAGCGGGCCGGCTTCGAGGCGCTCCGCGACATTCCCGGCGCCACCGTGGAGATCATCCGCCCGAAGGCCTGAAAACGCCTTGCCGCCGGCCGCCCCCGGCCGCCAGGCTCTGCCGGTGAGCACGGTGCGGAACGCCGACGAGTTGATCGCCGAGGGCGCGGCGGCGCCGGTCGAGGGCTGGGACTTCGCCTGGCTGGCCGGGCGGGCCACCGAGGAGCGCCCACCCTGGGGCTACGCCCGCCTCGTGGGCGCCCGGATGGCCGGCGTCCACGCCGCCCTGGACATCGACACCGGCGGGGGCGAGGTGCTGGCCGAGGTCCCCGCCCCGCCGCCGCTGCTGGTCGCCACCGAGGCGTGGCCGCCGAACGTGCCGGTCGCCCGGCGGACGCTCGGCCGGATCGGGGCCGCCGTGGTCCAGGTGGCCGACCGGCCGCCGCTGCCGTTCCGCGACGCCTCGTTCGACCTGGTGGTCAGCCGGCATCCGGTGCAGACCTGGTGGGACGAGATCGCCCGGGTGCTGCGCCCCGGCGGCGGCTACCTGTCCCAGCAGATCGGCGCCGGCACCGTCCGCGAGCTGAGCGAGGCCATCCTCGGGCCGCTGCCGCCGCCGTCCAGTCGCCACCCGGAGCAGGCGGTCGCCGCCGCCGAGGCCGCCGGGCTGACCGTGGTCGACCTGCGCACGGCCACCCTGCGGACCGTCTTCCACGACGTCGGCGCGGTGGTCTGGTTCCTGCGCAAGGTGGTCTGGACCGTGCCCGCCTTCACCGTCGACCGCTACCGGGCCGAGCTGCGCCGCCTGCACGAGCGGATCCGCGTCGAGGGGCCGTTCGTGGCGCACGCCCGGCGCTTCCTCATCGAGGCCCGGCGCCCCTGAACCGCCCGGCGTCAGTGCGCGGCGCCGTGGTGGGCGGCCAGCACGTCGGCGCCGAAGTCGCTGGCCGGGCGGCGCAGCACGGTGTGCGCGTGGTTGCCGTCCTCGGTGGTGTTGTCGTACTCGATCAGCAGGTCGTCGCCCTGGATCCGGTAGTAGTGCCGCTGCCCCGGCCCGACCGGGCCGGCCCAGGCGAAGTGCAGCTCGCCGCCCGCCAGCCGGCCCGCCTCCCGGGCGGCCAGCTCCGGCGGGAGCCGGTCCAGGTAGAGCGCCACGAGCCGGTCGAGCAGCGCCCGGCCGGTCGGGGTGAGCCGGTCCCGGGGCACGCCGAGCGGGTCGAGCCGCCCGGGTGCGCCGGGCCGGGTGGCGCTGATGATGTCGGCCGGCGCCTCGTCGGCCACGACCGCGGCGGCCCGGCCCGCCGGACCGAGCGCGTCGAGCAGCTCCCGGGCCAGGTCCTCCTCCGGCCCGAGCGGCCGGGAGACCGGCCGGCCGGCGTGCCGGACGGTGGCCGGGTTGGCACCGAGGAAGATCGGGGCGGGGGAGACCTGGTCGTCGACCACCGTCATGCTCACCGACAGGTGGTGACCCTCGAACCGCCACGCCCACCGGTCGTCGCGCGCCGGGTCGCCGAAGACGGCCACCCAGTAGTCGCCGCTGTGCCGGCCGCGCCGCCAGCCCTCCGCCCGGTCGAGCACCTCCTCCAGCGCCACCACGGCCATGGCCTGGGCGTACGCGGCGGGGCTGAGCGCGGTGGCGAGCAGCCGGTGGGCGGCCTTGCGGGCGGTGACGTCCAGGTCGGCGAGGCTGGCGCCGGGCCGGGGCCGGGGCCGGTACTCCAGCCACCGGCGGGCCGGCTCGTCGTCGAAGTCGTGCCGGGCCCGCTGCCGGGCCGGCTCGTCGAGCGCGGCCAGCAGCGCGCCGGCCGCCGCGCGCATCTGCTCGGGTAGGGGATCCTCCACCGCACCTGTATACCGCCCCGCCGCCCGCCGCGTAGGGCGCGCCGGCACCTCGGTGCCGATGGGCCCTGGCCGGAAGGGCGTCCCCCGCCTGGTAGCTTGCCGAGCCGGCACGGGAGGCGTGGATGGACGATCGGGTGTACGTCGGCAACGCGGCGGTGGACGGGGCGACCGACGCGGGCTGGCTGCTGGGCCACTTCAAGCCGCTCGGCGACGTCCGGCACAGCACCGAGGTCGAGGTGAAGTGGGGTGTGCACCCGGCGGGGGAGACCCGCTCGCAGTGGGCCACCGGCGAGCGGCGTACCGCCCTGCTGGTGCTGATCAGCGGCGCCTTCCGGATCGAGCTGCCGGACCGCACCGTGGTGCTGCGCGCCCCCGGCGACTACGTGGTCTGGGGCCGGGGCGTGGACCACTCCTGGTACGCCGAGCGCGAGTCGGTGGTGCTCACCGTGCGCTGGCCGTCGGTTCCCGGCTACCGGGTGGATCCGCCCGTCCTGCGTTGACCCTTCGGAGCGTACCGGGCCGTCCCAGCATGCGGAATTACCTACTAAACCTATAGGGTTTAAAGCCTATAGTGAGGGGGCACGCGCCGCCCGTACCGTGAGGACGCCCCGCCGATGACCAGCTCCGACCCGTCCGACCTGCTCGCCGTCGCCGCCCGCTGGGCCGACCCGACCCGCTGGCCCGTGCCGCTGCGCTTCGACCGCGCCGAGCGGTGGTACGCGCGGCTCGCCGCCGACGACGAGCACGAGGTGTGGGCCCTGAGCTGGCTCCCCGGGCAGGGCACCGACCTGCACGACCACGGCGGCTCCTCGGGCGCCTTCCTGGTCGTCGCCGGCACCCTCGTCGAGGAGACGGTCGGCGGCGGCCGGTTGCGCCCGCACCGGCTCACCGCCGGCGCCGGCCGGCGCTTCGGCCCCCGCCACGTCCACGTGGTCACCAACCGGGGTGACCAGCCGGCGGTCAGCGTGCACGTCTACCGGCCCGCGCTGCGCCGGATGACCCGCTACCGCCTCGTCGCCGGGCAGATCCTGGTCGCCGAGGTGGCCGAGGCCGGCCTCGCCTGGTGAACCGGCCCCCACACCCGTCCCCGACACCCGCCGCACGGAAGGACGCCACGATGGCGCAGCCCCCCACCCGCACCGAGAGCTGTCCGGTCCCGCCGCCCGGCTCGCGGAGCATCGACGAGATCCTCGCCGCCGCCCGCGCCCGGCTGCGCCGGCTCGACCCCGAGCAGGCCCACCTGGCGGTCCGGGGCGGGGCGCTGCTGGTGGACATCCGGCCGGCCGGCCAGCGCGCCGCGCACGGCACCGTGCCGGGCGCGCTCGCCGTCGAGCGCAACGTCCTGGAGTGGCGCTTCGACCCGCGCTGCGCCGCCCGGCTGCCGCAGGCCGTCGACTACGACGTGCCGGTGATCGTCCTCTGCCAGGAGGGCTACACGTCCTCGCTGGCCGCCGCCGCACTCCAGGACCTCGGCCTGCACCGGGCCACCGACGTGGCGGGCGGCTTCGCCGCCTGGCGCATCGCCGGCCTGCCCACGCTCGGCCCCACCCCGCCGCTCCGACCCTCGTCCGCCGCGCCCCCGGTCACCGCCGGCCGGGCGCCCCGCTGACCGCCCCGCCGCACCCGGTGGGGCGGGGCGATCGCCCGCACAGGAGGCTCCCATGTCCGTCGTCGCCATCACCTCCCGTCCCGCCCGGCCGGGCCGCCCCGACTGGGCGGCCCCGCCCCGGCCGCGTACCGCACCGACCCTGACCATCACCCTCGACCTGGGCGCCGGCGCCCTGACGCCCGGCCTGGCCCGGCTGGTCGACCTGCTGGACGAACTCGCCGCCTCCGGCGAGGGGCTGCTCCGGCCCGAGGAGCACCGGGCCGCCCGCGCGGTGCTCGACCCGCGCCGCGTCGCCGCGCCGCCGGAGCCACCCGCGCCGCCCGCCGCGGCCGAGGAGCCCGGCACGGTACGCATCCTGACCGGCACCCGCCGGGTCCGTCACGACGGCGTCGAGGTGCCCCTCACCCGGATCGAGTACGACCTGCTGCTCTTCCTCGCCGAACATCCCCGGCGGGTGTTCACCCGGCGGCAACTTCTCGCCAACGTCTGGGGCTACGAGCACGCCGTGGCCCGCACCGTGGACGTCCACGTGCGCCGGCTGCGGGCCAAGCTCGGGGTCGACACGCCGCTGGTGACCACCGTGTACGGCGTCGGCTACCGGCTCGCCGACGAGGCCCGGATCGTGGTGGACGGCGAGCGCTGAGGCCGCCTCGGCCGGCGCGCGGCGCACCCGGATCCCGGGTGCGCCGCGTTCACGTTCGCGCGCGGACGGGCTAGCACCGGCCATTGTGAACCGGGCGGGGACCCCCCGTACCGGGTCAACCCGGCGCTCTGCTGTAATCAACGGGCCTCGTACGCAGAGCGAGCACGCGGCTGCGATGTGTTCGCCAATTGTCACATTCATGCAACGCAGCCGCCCCTTGACCCTCGCACAGGCGCCGGGAAGCATCGATGAAGCGGCGTCCCGGGCCGTGGGGAGATACCCGGACCAGCCAAGGAGGACCATGTCGGTCAGCCCCGCCTCGTCGCGCGCCGGATGGCATACGTCCCAACCCGCGGTTCCGGGTCGTCCCCCCGGCGGCCAGCGTCGCCCGGCCAGCACCCCGGCGCCCGTGCTCACGGTGACCCTGAACATCCCGCTGGCCTGCGAGGAGTCGCTCACCCCGGCCGCCCGCCGGCTCCTGGACGCGGCGCGTGAGCTGCTCGAACGCGGCGACGCCGTGATCAGCACCGGTGCCGTCCCGACGGAGCGCCGCCCCGACCCGGCGCCGCCCGGCCGCTCCCCGGGGCGCCCGCTCGCGCCGACGATCCCCACCCTGCACATCCTGGCCGCGTCCCGGTCCGTGCTCCGCGACGGCGAGCCGCTGCCGCTGACCCGGCTGGAGTTCGACCTGCTGCTGCACCTCGTCGCCCATCCCCGCCGGGTGTTCACCCGCCTGCAACTTCTCAATGCTGTCTGGGGCTACGAGCACGCCGGCGTCCGCACCGTCGACGTGCACGTGCGCCGGCTGCGCGGCAAGGTCGGGGTGGACGTCCCGCTCGTCACCACGGTCTACGGCGTCGGCTACCGGCTCGCCGACGACGCCCGGGTCACCATCGACCGCACGGGCTGACGCCCGGGTCCGGCCGCCACGAGCCGATCCTCCACCGGACGGAGCCCCGACCGCCCGGCGGATCGCGTGGTGAGCCGTCCCGCCCGCGACCTCGCGCCGCTGCGTCCCCGACGAGCCGGACCGGCCCCGCCACGTCGACCGGGGCCGGGCAGGATGGTCGGATGCGCGTCCGCCCCATCACGCCCGAGCTGCTCGTCACCGAGCTGGCCGACCGGCTCGCCGGCATCTCCGTGCCCGGCCGGCTGCGGGTGGCCGTGGACGGGCCGCCGGCCGCCGAGCCGGACGCCCTCGCCGCCGCCCTGGTCGACCCGCTGCGCGCCGCCGGCCGCCCGGTGCTGCACGTCCGGACCGCCGACTTCCTCCGGCCGGCCTCGATCCGCCTCGAGCACGGCCGGACCAACCCCGACGCGTACTACGAGGGCTGGGTCGACGAGGCCGGCCTGCGGCGGGAGGTGCTCGACCCGGCCGGCCCGGACGGCTCGGGACGGCTGCTCCCGTCGCTCTGGGACGCCGCCGCCGACCGGGCCAGCCGCGCCCCGTACGTCGACCTGCCGCCCGGCGGGGTGGTCCTGGTCAGCGGCGCGCTGCTGCTCGGCGGCGGCCTGCCGTTCGACGTCGCCGTCCACCTGGTGCTCTCCCCGGCGGCCCTGGACCGCCGGACCGACCCGGAGCTGCGCTGGACCCTGCCGGCCTTCGCCCGGTACGCCGACGAGGTCGCCCCGGCCTCCTTCGCCGACGTGGTGGTCCGGGCCGACGACCCCCGGCACCCCGCCCTGGTCGAGGGCGGCTGACCGGACGTATCACCCTCATCCGGACGACCAATGCCGGACCGGCAGGGACGGGCACGGTCCGAGCGGCACAACCGCGCACGAACGGCCACGAAGAACACGGAAATCCCCGGTTTGATCCGCGGAGCGGGCGGGTAATCGCCCGGCTCACAAGGCACGGGTGATCTCGCCCGGGCATCCATCGGACCACGTTCCGGGGCGCTCGCCGCCCCGGAACGGTATGAGGCCCCAGGAAAGGCAGGCAGCGATGCTCGTCCACGACACGACAGCCACGGGCCGCTCCCAGGCGGAGGTCGACCAGATCCGGCAGTCCCTGAAGTCGCGGTACGACGAGCTGACCGCGGAGTACGAGCAGGCCGTGCTGCAGAGCCAGGTGCTCCGGCTGGTCGAGGTCGGCGACACCGCCGGTGACGACCAGGCCGACAGCGGCACGAAGACCGCCGAGCGGGACACCGCGCAGTCCCTGCTGCGCACCATCCTGGACCGGCGCGCCCAGTTCGAGCACGCCCTCACCCGGCTGGAGGAGGGCACCTACGGCTTCTGCGAGGGCTGCTCCGCGCCGATCCCCGTGGAGCGGCTGGAGATCTTCCCGTCCGCCACCTCCTGCGTGACCTGCAAGCAGACCCGGGAGCGGCGGGCGGCCTGAGCGCCCGGGTTGCCGGTCGGTCCCGGTAGCGGTGGACTCGCCAGATGGGTGACATCAAGGTGGGCACCGCCTCCTGGACCGACCCGACCCTGCTCGACTCCGGCTGGTACCCGGCGAGCGCCGACACCCCGGAGAAGCGGCTGTCCTGGTACGCCCGGCAGTTCCCGCTCGTCGAGGTGGACGCCACCTACTACTCGCCGCCCGCCGAGCGGACCGCGCGGCTCTGGGTGGAGCGCACCCCGCCCGGCTTCACCTTCAACATCAAGGCGTTCAGCCTGCTGACCGGGCACCCGACCCGGGTGTCCGCGCTCTACAAGGACCTGCGCCCGGAGACGGAGAAGAAGAACCTCTACCCGGACGACCTGCCGGCGCAGGCGTACGAGGAGGTCTGGACCCGGTTCCTGTCCGCCCTCGACCCGCTGGTCGAGGCCGGCAAGCTGGGCGCCATCCTGTTCCAGTTCCCGCCCTGGTTCACCATCCGGCGGGACAACAAGCAGTACCTGCTCGAGGTGGCACGGCGGTGCGACCCGCTGCGCCCGGTCTTCGAGTTCCGGCACGCCTCCTGGTTCGACGGCGACAACGCCGAGGAGACGCTGGGGTTCCTGCGCCAGCACGAACTGCCGTTCGTCTGCGTGGACATGCCGCAGGGGCACAAGTCCTCCGTACCCCCGGTGCTGGCAGCCACCGCGGACCTCGCGATGGTCCGCTTCCACGGCCACAGCGACAAGTGGACCAGCAAGGACATCCACGAGAAGTTCGGCTACGACTACTCGAAACGGGAGCTGCGCGACTGGGCGCCCAAGCTGCGCGAGCTGGCCGGCGAGGCCGAGCGGACCCACGTGCTCATGAACAACTGCTACCGCGACTACGCCCAGCGCAACGCCACCACCCTGGCGGGCCTGCTCGACGCCGGCTGAGGGTTCACCCGGCCCGGGTGAGGCCGCCTCACCCGATGCGCCAGCAGCATGGACGGTGTGCGCGGTCCGTCGACCGACACGACCGCGCGGCCGAGGAGGAGGTGGGTCATGACGGTGCGGGTCGTAGCGGATCGTCGCCGCGGCGGGGTGCTGCACGTGGTCGGTAGGTCCGACCTGCCCCGGCGGGGCGGGCGGCCCGGTCGGTTCAGCCCGACCCGGCTCTGGCGGGGGCCCAGTGGGCCGCCGGGACGCACCGACGACCGACGCTGGGAAACCGACGCACGGGGGTGGGCAGATGGCTGAGCAGATGATTTCCGCGTTCGAGTCCTCGCTGGACAAGACGAATGTGATGCTCAAGGAGATCGAGTCGGCGTACGGCTGGCCGAAGGAGTGCCGCAACCAGTCCTACGCGGCGATGCGTACGGTGCTGCACCTGCTGCGGGACCGGATGCCGGTGGGGCAGAGTGTCGAGTTCGCCCAACAGTTGCCGGTGCTGCTGCGGGGCGTCTACTTCGACGGCTGGCAGCCGGAGAACGTGCCGATCAAGTTGAACCGCGAAGACTTCCTCTACGAGGCCCGCCAGGGCTTCCCGTACGACGTGGAGGGCGGTACCGAGCGGGTGGTGCAGGTGGTGCTGGACACCCTGCGCAAGCACGTGACGCAGGGCGAATGGGAAGACGTCAAGTCGTCGATGCCGAAGGACCTGGGTCGGATGATCCCGTGACCACACCGCTCCCGGCCCGTTCCGCCGACGTGGCGGGGCGGGCCGGCGGCGTCCGGGTGACCGGCAGGCCGGCTCGCCGGGCCAGCCCGGCGAAGGCCACGGCGTCGACGATGGCCGCGCCGCCGGGGTCGTTGTTGAAGTAGACGTACGCCGGCTCGCCGGCCGGGAAGGCGGTGGCCAGCCGGCGTACCCAGGTGGCCAGCGCGGCCCGACCGTAGCGTGGCCGGGGCCGGGCCCGACCCTCGTGCAGCCGCAGGTAGCCGAAGTCGGTGGTGCGCCACAGCGGGGTGACCGGGCGGCTCAGCCGGTCCGCCCAGACCAGCGCCGCCCGGTGGCGCTCCAGGACGCGCCGGGTGTCGTCGGTCCACCAGGACGGGTGCCGGGGCTCGACCGCCACCCGCACCTCGGCGGGGAACAGCCGCAGCGTCGCGTCCAGGGCCGCCGGGTCGGCCCGCATGGTGGGCGGGAGTTGCACCAGCACCGGGCCCAGCCGGTCGCCCAGGCCGGTGGCCCGGTCCAGGAAGCGGGCGACCGGCTCGGCCGGCTCCCGCAGCCGCTTCACGTGCGTGAGGTAGCGGCTCATCTTCACCGCCACGCAGAAGTCGTCGGGCGTGCGGTCCCGCCAGGCCACGAAGGTGTCCCGCTCGGGCAGCCGGTAGAAGGCGTTGTTCACCTCGACGGTGGCGAACCGGGCGGCGAAGTGCTCCAGCCAGAGCCGCTGCGGCAGCTTCGCCGGGTAGAAGCGCTCGCGCCAGTCCCGGTACTGCCAGCCCGACGTGCCGACCAGGATCATCGCGGCCGCCTAGGCGAGGTCGATCCGGAAGACCTCGAAGGCGGCGCCGTATCGGACGCCCAGCCGGCTGCCGGCCGGCCGGGCCAGTCCCTCGAGAAACTCCTCGGCGTCGAAACCGCCGTCGCCGAGCCCGCTCAGGTAGGCCCCGTGCGCCCGCAGCGACGCCACCCCGCGGTCGAAGCTGGCGGTCACGTCCACCCCGTGCCGGGCCTGCGGGGAGCCGGCCGCCCACACCTCGCGGACCCGGGACCACGGCTGCACCCCGTCGGTGAGCTGCTCCGGGAAGATCCACCGGTTGCCGGCGTCGCGGACCGCGTCCAGCGTGGCCCGGCCGCAGGCGATGTGGTCGGCCTGGTTGAGCGCGTACGCCCCGTCCCAGGTGTCCCGGAAGTTGTTGGTGAGCACGATGTCCGGCCGGTGCCGGCGCACCACCGCGGCGATCTCGCGGCGCAGCGCCACGCCGTACTCCAGAAGCCCGTCGGGGAGGCCGAGGAACTCCACGGTGTCCACCCCGACCACGGCGGCGGAGGCCCGCTGCTCCTCCTCCCGCAGCACCCGGCTGCGCTCCGGCGGCATCCCGTCGATGCCCGCCTCGCCGCTGGTGAGCAGGCAGTAGACGACCTGCTTGCCCTGCCCGGTCCAGCGGGCCACCGCGGCGGCCGCGCCGAACTCCAGGTCGTCCGGGTGGGCCACTACGGCGAGCGCCCGCTGCCAGTCCTCGGCCAGCGGCGTCAACGGCTCCGGCTGCCCCACGGCCACCCCCTTCCGTGCTCCCTCTCCGCCATCCTGGCACCGGACGCGGCCGCCCGCCGCCCGGCGACCCCCGCGGACCGCGGCTCCCGCGGCGCCCACCGCCGCCAGCGGCGTGCGCTGTCCACGGCGTGACCTGCCGCGACGGGTGACCCGCGCCGGTGGCCGGCGAACCGTCCGTGCGGTCCGGCCTGGGCGTCTACGGTGTGGTTAGAGGAGATCGGGCGTGGGGTACCACCCGCTGCACACGGACCCCGACGACGGGGCGGCACACCGAGGGAGCACCCATGGCACTCAACGACGACGACATGCAGACCACCAGCGGCGGCGGTGCCGAGGGCCCGGCCGACGGTGGCGCGACCCCGGGCCAGCAGGACGGTGGCGCCGACGGCGGTGCCGACCGGGGCGCGGAGCGTGGCGCCGACCAGGGCGCCGACCAGGGTGCGGAGGGTCCGGCCGACGGTGGCGCGACCCCGGGCCAGCAGGACGGTGGCGCGGACGGCGGCGCGGAGGGCCCGGCCGACGGCGGTGCGACCCCCGGCCAGCGCGACGGCGGCGCCGACGGCAGCGCCTCCTGACGATCGCCATGACGCACATCGACCCGCCGGGTGGCCACGGCCGCCCGGCGGTTCCGTCTTCCGCGACCGAGGCCCTGGCGCGCTGCGTGGCCGTCGAGCCGGCCAAGTTCGCCGCCGACCACTGGGGGCGCAGCCCGCTGCTGTCCCGGGCCGCCGAGCTGCCCAACCCGGCCGGCTTCACCGACCTGCTCAGCCCCGCCGACGCCGACGAGCTGCTCAGCCGGCGCGGCCTGCGTACCCCGTTCCTGCGGGTCGCCAAGGACGGCCAGCTGGTGCCGGCGGCGCGGTACACCGGCGGCGGCGGCGCGGGCGCCGAGATCGACGACCAGGTCCTCGACGAGAAGATCCTGGCCCTGTACGCCGACGGCGCCACCCTGGTCCTCCAGGGCCTGCACCGGACCTGGCCGGCGCTTGTCGACTTCGCCCGCGACCTGGGCGCCGCGCTGGCCCAGCCGTTGCAGGTGAACGCCTACCTGACCCCGGCCGGCAGCCAGGGCTTCGCCACCCACTACGACACCCACGACGTGTTCGTGCTCCAGGTCGACGGGCGCAAGCACTGGCGGATCCACCCTCCGGTGCTGCCCGACCCGCTGGAGAAGCAGCCCTGGGGCGGCCGGGCCGACGAGGTCTCGGCCACCGCCGAGGGCCGGCCCGCGCTGGACGTGGTGCTCGAACCCGGCGACGCGCTCTACCTGCCGCGCGGCTGGCTGCACAGCGCCCAGGCGCAGGAGTCCAGCTCGCTGCACCTGACCGTCGGCATCCGGGCGCTGACCCGGTACGCCCTGGTCGAGGAGCTGCTGGCGCTCGCCGCCGAGGACGCCCGGCTGCGCGCCGGGCTGCCGTTCGGCGTCGACGTGGCCGACCCGGACGCCATCGAGCCGGAGCTGACCGAGACGGTCGAGGCGCTGCGCGACTGGCTGCTGCGGGCCGACCCTGCCGCGGTGGCCGCGCGGCTGCGCGCCCGGGCCTGGCCGGCCGCCCGCCCGGCGCCGATCCGCCCCCTCGCCCAGGCCGCCGCCCTGGCCACGCTCGACGCGGACAGCCGGGTCGCGCCCCGCGCCGGCCTGCGCTGGCAGCTCACCCCGGCCGGGGACGGCAAGGTGGCGCTGCGCCTGTTCGACCGCACCGTCACCCTGCCCGGCACCTGCGAGCCGGCACTTCGCGCGCTGCTCGCCGGCGAGGTAACCCGGATCGGCGACCTACCGGGCCTCGACGACGACGCCGACCGCCTGGTCCTGGCCCGCCGCCTCCTGAAGGAAGCCGTCCTCACCCCTGCCTGACCGCCTCCCCGCCTCCCCGCCTCCCCGCCTGGCCCCTGGCCACCTGTCCCCGACGATCATGAAGTTGGCGGTGCCGCCGACGGCGTGTCGCGCGGCCAACTTCATGATCACCGGGGCAAGGACTGCCCGGCCCGGCCCGGCCCCGCCCGGGTGGGGTCGGGGTGGGTGGTCAGCGGGTGAAGGTGAGGGCCAGGAGGAGGGCGGTGGTCGCCAGGCCGGCGGCCGCGACCAGGAGGATCGGGCGGGGGGTCAGCAGGGCGTGGCGGCGGTCGGCGAGCAGGCGGGCCGGCGCCAGCCCGACCAGCGGGCCGAGCAGCGTCACCACCAGCGCCAGCACCGGCATGCCGACGGCCAGGTCCCCGCCGGAGCCGGCGCCCAGCGCCCGTGCCCCCTCACCCAGCGCGTACGCCACCAGCGCGCCGCCGATCCCGCAGCCGACCAGCAGCGGGTTCGCCGAGCTGGGCAGCTCGCCCGGCTGGCGGGTGCGCTCCAGCAGCTCGCGTACCCCGCGCAGCAGCGGCACCGGGTCGCCGGTGGCGTCGCGGGCCGGCCCGGGCGGGTCGCCCAGCCGCCGGCCGCCCGCGCCGATCCGGGCCCGGAGCTGCCCCCACAGGTGGGTGGCCTCGGCGTCCACCCGCTCCACCATCCGCTGCGCCTCGGCCACCTCCGCCTCGGCCCGCCGCACCTGCTCGGTGGCGTCGGCCACCGCCCGGTCGGCGGCGGCGACCTGCTGGGCGTACCAGCTGTGCGCCTCGTCGCGCTGGGCGGCCACCCGGGCGGTCAGGTCGGCGAGGCGGCGGATGTGGGCGGCGTACGTCTCACTGGAGACCGGTGCGTTCATCGGGACGGACCATAAGGGATGATCACCTGTCCGGTGCGGTGCACCGCCCGGTCGAAGTAGAGGCCCCGCCACGGGCGGGGGTACCAGTCCGGCCCGCCGGTGCCCGGGTAGAGCGAGGAGCCCAGCTCCGCGCCTTGCACGTCGAGCGCCACCCAGGCGCCGATCTGGTCGGTGCGCGCCGCCGGCCCGCCCAGGTCGACCCGCATCCGGGCCACCCCGCGCCACCAGGCCAGCACGTGGGTACGCCGTTCCGGCCCGTCGTGCAGGATCCGGCGCAGCTGCTCCAGCCCGGTCCGCCGGCCAGCCTTCCCGGCGAGCTGCCCGGCCGCCGCGTCGACCGCGTAGAGCAGCAGGAAGTGCGGGGTCTGCGGGGTGCCCGGGGCGCCGAGCGCGTCGCCCACCTCGGCCATCAGCTCGGGCACCGTCTCCTCGTCGTACCAGGCGGCGTCGTCGGCCAGGTCCTCGTAGAGGGCGCGGGCGGCCGGGTCGGCGTCCGGGTCGAGGCAGGCGATGGAGAACCGGGCGGTGCCGGGGCGGTACTGCCGGGCGAGGGAGCGGGCGGCGGCGTCGAGCACCGCGCACGCCTCGTCGACCCGGGTGCCGAGCACGGCCAGGTTCCGCCCGGGGGCGCGGTGCAGCCGCAGCGCCGCCGAGCGGGCCTGCACGTCGATGATCTCGCCGAGCAGCGCGACGGGGCTGCGCGGCACGCCCTGTTCGGGGGCGGTCAGCGCGCGGATGTCGGGCGCCTCGGCCAGCCTCGGGATCGCGTCGCCGTCGAAGAGCCGGGCCGGGGCGGCGTCCTGCGGGCGCATCCGCCACAGCCGGTGCTGGAGTTCGCTCCACGTCTCCCAGTCGCCCGCGAGGGGGATGCGGGCCACCTCGTTCCCCTCGGCCAGGCCGGACTCGGCGTTGACCACGGCGTGGTGCCGGGGCAGCGACTGCGCGGCGTCGTTGCGCTCGGCCAGGATCCGCAGCGCCTTGGGCAGCGCGATACGCAGGGTGAACTGGGCGACCAGGGCGGGCCGTCCCCACAGCGCCTCGATGCCGCGTACGTCCTGCGAGGCGAGCACGAGGTGGATGCCCTGCGACCGGCCCCGCCGGGCCAGGTCCTCCAGCAGGTCGGCGGCCTCCCGGGCGACGACGTCCCGGCCGGCGAGCAGCGCCTGGAACTCGTCGACCACCGCCACGATCCGCGGCCAGTGCCCGGTCGGGTCCACCGCGCGCAGCTCGGCCAGCTTGGTGACCTCGTGCTTCTTCGCCGCGTCGGCCCGGCGGCGCAGCTCCTCGGCGAGGAAGCGCAGCAGCGCGAGCCCGAACTCCCGGTCGGTGTTCACGTTGATCCCGACCAGCCGCATGTGCGGCAGCCAGCTCGGGTCCCGCCGGCCCTGGGCGAACCGGGCGAAGGACACCCCCTCCTTGAAGTCGAGCAGATAGAACTCCAGCTCGGCGGGGGAGTAGCGGGCGGCGAGCGCGCCGATCCAGGCGAAGATCAGGTTGGTCTTGCCGGTGCCGGACGGGCCGCCGATGAGTGCGTGCGGCGGGTAGTCGCCGAGGGTGAGCAGCACCGGCCGCCCGTGCGGGCCCTCGCCGATCGGCGCGCTGAGCCCGTGCGCCGAGTCCTCCCGCCAGTACTCGCCGGGCGGGGGGAGCAGGTCGGTGAAGGGCGCCGGCGGCGGGCCGGCGTTGACCCGGGAGGCCACCTCCCGGCAGGTCTCGGTGACCAGCCCGGCCGGCGGCGGGGCGTCGAGCACCACCGGCAGGCCGCCGATCCGGGCGTCGTCGGGGTCGACCACCACCCGGGTGACGGTCGGGCCGTCCGGCAGGTCGATGCCGCGGACCACCAGGTGCACCCCGCAGGCCGCCCCGGTGCGCACCACCCGGTCCAGCTGGCCGCGCTCGTGCCGGGACAGCTCGTCGCCGCCGAGCAGCACCGCCACCCGCCACGGCTCCGGCCGGCGGCCCGTCGCGGCGGCCAGCTCGCGCAGGGACGCGTACTCGCCGGCCAGCACGGTCTCGTTGATCCGACGGATCTGCTCCACCAGGTCGTCCAGCAGCCGGCCCAGGCCACCCGGGCCGACGAAGGTGAGCAGCCCGGCGGTGCCGAGCGGCGCGAACCCGGCCAGCCCGCCGCCCAGGTGCTCCGGGTCGTACCCGAAGAGCCGGACGGCGCCGGGGTCGGCCCGGCCGACCGAGCGCAGCAGCAGCGCGGGCACCACGGCGGCGACGCCCTCCCGGTCACTGCCGGCGAGGTGCACGTGCCCGGCGTCGAGCAGCGGGACCAGCGCGGGCACCGGCTCGGCGCCGGGGATGCGTACCGTGCCGATCCGGACGGCGCCGGGTGGCTCGGCCCGGCCGGCGGGCGTGGCGCGCCAGCGGTCCCACGGCGCGGACGCCGCGCCCGGGGCCTCCCGAACGGCCGCGGCGGCGGCGCGACGGGCCAGCTCGGCGATCCGGGCGGCGTGCCGGGCGTCGATCTCGGCGAGCCGGCGGTCCCGTGCCGCGCCCACCCGCTCCGGTACGGCCGCGGCGGCGCGCCGCACCCGGGCCAGCCGGTCCCGGCCGGCGGCCAGCTCGTCCTCGGCGGCGGCGAGCCGGTTCCGGGTGGCGCCCAGGGCCTCGGAGAGCATCCCCCGGACCCGCGTCACCAGTTGCGCGCGGACGTCAGCCACGGGACGGCTCCCGGTCGTCGGTGTCCTTGGGCAGGTCCCGGCCGAGCCGGTCGAGCAGCACCCCGGTGACCACCCCGGCGGTGACCGCCGGGTCGGCGGCGTGCGGCTGCTCCTGGTCGTCGGCGCGGCGCGGCGGAGGCATCCGGCAGACCCGGGTGAGCAGGGTGTCCAGCACCGGCGGGGGCAGCCCGGGCAGCAGGTCGCGGACCCGCCCGTCCAGCTCCCGGCGCAGCCGGCCCAGATCGTCGGCGCGCGGCGGGTGACCGAGCAGCTCGCCGGCCAGGCCGCGCAGCATGGGCGGGGCGATCGCGGCCAGCCCCAGCCCGACGTCGGCGTGCGCCCGGCGCAGCTCGCGGTGCAGCCGGTCCCGGTCGCCGGAGCGGATCCCGGTCACCACCCGGCGCAGCAGCTCGCGGGAGTCCTCGACCCGCTCGTCCGGCTCGTCCGGGGCGCCCTCCCGGCCGCCGGTCAGCTCCGCCACCCGCACCGCCCACCAGCGCCGTACGGCCGGCTGCTCGTCCCGGTCGGGCGCGGCCCCCGGCGCCGGTGGCGCCACCTCGCCGCGGGCCGGGTCGTGCCTCGGCCGGCGGTCGGCGGCCGGCGGCGCGGGCGCCCCGTCGGCGGCCAGCCCGATCGCGGCCAGGTACGCCGACAGCTGCTCCTGCGCCACCCGCAGCGCGTACCCGGCCGTCTCGGCGTGCTCGGTCGCGGCGGAGAGCTCCGGCACCCCCATGGGGTTGGCCGACTCCTGGCGCACCCAGCGCAGCCGTTCGGTGGCCTGGCCGAACTTCTGCAGCGCGGCGGCGAGCTGCGCCAGCGGCAGCTCCTCGGCGGCCGCGCGGACCTGCGCGCCGATGTCCTCGACGATGGACACGACCGGCCCTCAGAGGGTGGCGACGTAGAGCTGTGCCTGCTCGACCGCCACCAGCGTGGCGGCGAGACACTCCTCCAGCTCCTGGCTGGCCTGGGTCAGCGAGGCCTGGGCCGCCTCGACGGTCTCGTGGCCGCTGCCCTCCAGGGCTCCGGCGAGGGTCTGCTGCGCCTCGGCCAGCTTCTCGCCGGCCGCCTGCACGGCTGTCTGCCCGTCTCCTATCTGCTGGAGAGCGACATCGATCGCTGCCTTCAGCTCGGCGACGCTCGCCACGGGGGACCTCCTGGGGGCGGGGGAGATCTCCATTACAACCCATCCCGGCGGGTGGGCGAACATCCGCCCTCGCGGCGTTCCTGCCCGGGTGTCCGATTACCGCCCTGACGTGCGTAAAGGCGCTTGACGGCGGCACCCGCGAGTCCCGCCGCCGGATCCTCCGGTCCTGTGCACGGGACGCGTGCCGGGGACCGGTCAGCGGGGCAGCCGGCGCGGGCCGTACACCTCGGCCCCGAGCGCGCCCACCCGGGCCCGCAGCTCCCGGTCGGCGGTGACCACCGCCCGGCGGCGCTCCGGCGCGGCCGCGACCAGTTCGACGATGGCGTCGTCGCCGGACCCGGGCGCGGACACCACGGCCACCCCGGGCACCGCCGGGACGTTCCGGGCCGCGCCCTCCACCACCAGCACCACCTCCACGGGCGGCGGCAGCTCCGGCGGTACGCCCGCCTCGGCGAGCGGCACCAGCGCGTCCCGCAGCCGGGCGGCCGCCCCGGCCCGGTCCCGCCACCAGCCGTCCGGCCGCGAACCGACCACGTTCGCGCCGTCGACGATCAGCAGCGGCGGGTTCTCCATGACCCCAGCGTGCCATCCTCGCCGCGTTTGTCGCGCCGACCGCCGGGTAGCCACCGCCGACCGTGCCGCGCCTTGTCGCGCCCCGGCGGCCGTGCCGACCGACTGCGGAGGACAGAGATGATGGGACCCGGTGACTTCGGCAACGACCCGTGGGACGAATTCCTGGCCCGGTACTTCGGGCGGGGCGAGGGGGGACGCCGGCCGGCGCACCGGGTCGACATCACCCGGCTGATGACCGCCGACGCGCGGGAGATGCTGGCCGACGCGGCCCGCCGCGCGGCCCAGAAGCACAGCAACGACCTGGACACCGACCACCTGTTGTGGGCGGCGTTGCAGCGCGAGCCGCTACGGGACCTGGTGCGCCGGGCCGGCGCCGACCCGGACGCGCTGGTCAACGCGCTGGGCGGGCGCGGCGAGGGGGCGCCCCGGGGCGAGGTGCCGCCGAACCTGTCGCTGACCCCGGCGGCCAAGCGGGCGCTGCTCGACGCGCACCAACTCTCCCGGGCCATGGGGGCCAACTACATCGGCCCCGAGCACATCCTGATGGCCCTGCCGCTCAACCCCGAGTCGCCGGCCGGCCGGATGCTCGCCGCCGGGCGGATCCAGCCCGAGTCGCTCCAGGCGGCCAGCGCCGAGCGCGGCCCGTCGACCGGCCCGAAGCCGGACCGGGGCACCCCCACCCTCGACCAGTACGGCCAGGACCTCACCGAGCTGGCCCAGATGGACCAGATCGACCCGGTGATCGGCCGGGCCGACGAGATCGAGCAGGCCGTGGAGATCCTGTCCCGGCGCACCAAGAACAACCCGGTGCTGATCGGCGAGGCCGGCGTCGGCAAGACCGCCATCGTGGAGGGGCTTGCCGAGCGGATCTGTGACGGCGACGTCCCGCAGACCCTGATCGGCAAGCGGGTCATCCAGCTCGACCTGGCCGGCCTGGTCGCCGGCACCCGCTACCGGGGCGACTTCGAGGAACGGCTCAAGAAGGTGATCGACGAGATCCGGGCCCACCGCGAGGAGCTGATCGTCTTCCTGGACGAGATCCACACCCTGGTCGGCGCCGGCGGCGCCGGCAGCGAGGGCGGCATGGACGCGTCCAACATGCTCAAGCCCGCCCTGGCCCGCGGCGAGCTGCGGGTGATCGGCGCGACCACGCTGGACGAGTACCGCAAGAGCATCGAGAAGGACGCCGCGTTGGCCCGACGGTTCCAGCCGGTGCTGGTCCCCGAGCCCACCGTCGAGGACACCGTGGCCATCCTGCGCGGCCTGCGCGACCGGTACGAGGCGCACCACCAGGTCCGCTTCACCGACGAGGCGCTGGTCGCCGCCGCCGAGCTCTCCGACCGGTACGTCACCGACCGGTACCTGCCGGACAAGGCGATCGACCTCATCGACCAGGCCGGCGCCCGGGTGCGGCTGCGCACCCGCACCCCGGCCGCCGACGTGCGCGAGCTGGAGCAGCAGCTCGACGAGGTACGCCGGGACAAGGAGCAGGCCGTCTCCGACGAGCAGTACGAGCGGGCCACCCAGCTGCGTGACCGCACCGCCGAGCTGGAGGACCAGCTCCGGCGCGCCCGGGGCGACGAGGGCCCCAACCACGTGCCCGAGGTCGGGCCGAAGGAGATCGCCGAGGTGGTGTCGCGGGCCACCGGCATCCCGATCAACCAGCTCACCGAGGAGGAGCGGGACCGGCTGCTGCGCCTGGAGGGGCACCTGCACGAGAAGGTGGTCGGCCAGGACGAGGCGGTCAGCGCGGTGGCCGAGGCGGTGCGCCGCTCGCGTACCGGGCTGGCCGACCCGGACCGGCCGATGGGCAGCTTCCTCTTCCTCGGCCCCACGGGCGTCGGCAAGACCGAGCTGGCCCGGGCCCTCGCCGAGGCGCTTTTCGGCGAGGCCGACCGGATGGTCCGGGTGGACATGAGCGAGTTCCAGGAGCGGCACACGGTCAGCCGGCTGGTCGGCGCGCCTCCCGGCTACGTCGGTTACGAGGAGGCGGGCCAGCTCACCGAGGCGGTGCGCCGCCGCCCGTACGCGGTGGTGCTTCTCGACGAGATCGAGAAGGCCCACCCGGACGTGTTCAACATCCTGCTCCAGGTGCTCGACGACGGCCGGCTCACCGACAGCCAGGGGCGCACGGTGAACTTCAAGAACACCGTACTGATCATGACGAGCAACCTCGGCTCGGAGCTGATCACCGGCACCCAGCGCACCGTCGGCTTCGGCGCCGGCGAGCCCGGCGAGCAGCAGACCAGCGAACTGCGCGAGCGGCTGATGCGCCGGCTCCAGGAGAACTTCCGGCCCGAGTTCATCAACCGGATCGACGAGGTGATCATCTTCCAGCGCCTGGAGGCCGAGCAGCTGCGCCAGATCACCGGACTGCTGCTGGAGGAGACCCGCCGCCGCCTGCACGCCCAGGACATCCAGGTCGAGTTCACCACCGCCGGCGTGGACTGGCTGGCCGAGCACGGCTACCAGCCCGAGTTCGGCGCCCGGCCGCTGCGCCGGGTGATCCAGCGCGAGGTCGACAACCGGCTCTCCCGGATGCTGCTGGAGAACGAGATCTCGCCCGGCCAGCACGTCACCGTCGACGCGCGGGACGGCCAGCTCGCCTTCGAGGTGCGCGCCACCGACCGCGGCTACACCGCCGCGTCGACGTCCCATCCGCGATGAGGGAAGACGCCCCAGCCCCGACGGATCGGAGGGCGGACATGACGGAACCCGAGGAGACCCGGGAGGACACCGAGCGAACCGAACCCATCGTCGCGCCCCCGACGGCCAACCCGGCCCGGGTCAAGGTGCCGCCGGAGGGCCTGAAGCAGCACACCGACAAGGGCGAGGGCGACCCGACGCCGTCCGGGTCGCCGTCGGAAGAGGAGGCGTGATGGTACGCGAGGCGCGACTCGACCCGGAGGTCGAGGTGATCTGGGACGACTTCCACGCCGAGGTGAACGTCCCCTCCGAGAAGCTGCGGCAGTGGCTGCTCACCCGCGGCTCGGGGGAGGAGGCGTTCGGCCCCGGCCCGGACCTCGACCTGCCCGAGCCCGGCCGGCGGATCCTCCAGGTGCTGACCAAGCGCAAGGTGGACCTCACCCCGGACGACATCGAGGTGATGCGGGACGCCATCGAGCGGATCCGGGCGCTGACCGCGGCGAAGCCGAGCCGGGGCAACGCCGACGACGAGTGGCGGCACTCGCTGCTCGACCTCGGCCACGACGTCCTCATCGAACGCTGACGTGCTATGCGCCGGCACCCGGGACGGTTCCCGGGTGCCGTCGCCGTCGGTCTACTCGGATTCCATGCTGGGCAGTTGCAGTCCGGCGGCGTCGGCCGCGTCCTGCCGGTCGCCGCGCGCCCGCTCCTCCCGGGTGAGCAGGTTGGCGTACTCGGTGATGTCGGCCGGCTCGGGCACCTCGGGCAACCGGCGCAGGAACGCCTCCAGGTCGGCGGAGGCGGCGGTGTGCGCGGCGGCCGCCTGGCGCAGCAGCTCCCGCTGGTCGGCGGCGGGGTACAGATCAGTCATGCCGCCCAGATACCCGCGCTCAGGCGGTTCGCACCCCGCCCGCGGTGGTCGGCTGCGCGCCGAAGTCCGGGTGGGCCAGCAGCCAGGCCAGGTAGTCCGGGTGGTTCGCCAGCGCGTCGGTGTACGACGCCAACGCCGTCTCCAGCACCGGCTCGGCGACCCGGGCCGCCGGGGCGTCCGGGTGCCAGCCGAGCAGCAGCCGCCAGCGCAGCGGCGTCCCCGCCAGCCGGCGGGTCACCAGCCCGGCCACCGGGCGGAAGGTGGCCTGGCACAGCGCCACCGCCTCGCCCGCGTCCACCAGGTCCAGGCAGCCCCGCACGTCCGCCTCGTAGACCTTGCGGGGGGTGAAGCCGGCCCGGGCGCAGGCGGCCGCGAAGCAGTCGCCGAAGCAGCCGTCCCCGGGCGCGGCCACCCACTGCTCGCGGCGCAGGTCGATGAGGCCCACCTCGTCGCGTCCGGCCATCGGGTGGGTCTGCGGCAGCAGCACGAAGACCGGGTCGACGGCCACCTCCCGCCAGCTCAGCCCGAACTCCGCCGACGGGGTGGCGTCCCCGCACACCCCGGTGAGCGCGAAGTCGAGCCGCCCGCCGGCCACCAGTTGGGCCAGCTCGTCCACCGACCAGGACGCGTACGTGGTGATCTGCACCTCGGGGCGTTCGGCGGCGAGCCGGTGCACCAGCCGGCCCAGGATGGGGCTGTTCACCCCGCCGAACCGGTAGCGGCTCAGCGGGTCACCGGCCCCGGCCAGCCGGGCCGCCTCGTCCTGGAGGCCCTTCATGGCCGGCAGCAGCACCCGGGCCCGGTCCAGCACCAGCTCGCCCAGCGCGGTGGGCCGGGCGCCCCGGCGGTCCCGCTCGAACAGCGGCCCACCGAGGGCGCGCTCGATGCGCTGGAGCTGGGCGGTCAGCGCCGGCTGGGCCAGGCCGAGCGTGGAGGCCGCCTTGGTGACGCTCCCCGTCTCCGCGATCGCGCAGACCACCCGCAGGTGTCGCAGCTCCAGATTCATACGGTGACGGTAGGACCACCGAACGGGTGGGCGGAAGGGTCCGACGGCATCGGTATAGCTGTATGAACCAGGGTTCAGAGGTCGCGGGGGCGCTCCAGGTCCGCCAGGCGGGTGCGCCGGCCCGTGACCACGTCGCGCACCTTGTCCAGCACGCCCACCGCCGGCTCGACGATCTTGTTCCAGGGCGGGGTGGCCGGGGTCCCCGGGTGCGGCCGGGTGGGCGCCGCCTCCTCGGCGATCTCCCACCGGTTGCCGAGCCGGATCAGCTCCGCGTCGCTGGCCACCTCGCGCAGCGGCGCCAGCAGCGCGGCGACCCGGCTCACGTGCCGGCGTACCCGGTCGGCGACGTCGGTCACCGCGGGGTCGTCCGGCCCGGACAGTCCCTTGAGCGCGGTCAGCAGGGCCGCGTCGGCCTCGATCTCCCGGTCCACCATCTCGGCGCTCTCCGGCACCGCCGCCCGGGCGGCCGGGAAGAGGTACTGCTCCTCGGCGGAGAGGTGCCGGGACACCGCGGCGGTCAGCACGTCCAGCACCTCGCGGCGGCGCGCCCCGTCCAGGCCCGGATCGGTGACCTGCCCGGCCAGCCCGAGCAGCGCCCGGTGCTCCCGGTCCACGTGGTCGGCCAGGCTCCGCCCACCCGGCCGGTACGCGTCGTCGGCGGCGGGCGGCAGCGGCGGCAGGGGGACGGTCATGGTGTCCTCCGGGATCGACGGGTGTGGCGGTCCGGCGGTACCCGCCCGCGCGATCCGCGAAACCGCGCCCCGACCGGGGCCGACGGTCCGGCGGGGCCGGCTGGTATGAAGAAGCGATGACGAGCGACGCCCCCTCCACCCGACCGGACCCCACCGACGAGGTCGTGGACCTCTGCCGCGACCTGCTGCGCATCGACACCACCAACACCGGGGACAATGACACCAGCGTCGGGGAGCGCCGGGCCGCGGAGTACGTCGCCGAGAAGCTCGCCGAGGTCGGGGTCGACGCGGAACTGATCGAGTCCGCGCCGGGCCGGGCCAACCTGGTGGCTCGGATCCCCGGCACCGACCCGGGCCGGGACGCGTTGCTCGTGCACGGGCACCTCGACGTGGTGCCCGCCGACCCGGACGAGTGGTCGGTGCACCCGTTCTCCGGCGAGATCCGCGACGGCTACCTGTGGGGCCGGGGCGCGATCGACATGAAGGACTTCGACGCCATGGTGCTGGCCGTGGTCCGCGGCTGGCAGCGCGCCGGCGTCCGCCCGTCCCGCGACATCGTGCTCGCGTTCACCGCCGACGAGGAGGCCGGCAGCGACTACGGCGCGCACTTCCTCGCCCAGCGGCACCGGCACCTCTTCGACGGCTGCACCGAGGCGATCGGCGAGGTGGGCGGCTTCTCCTACTCCGTGGACGAGTCTCGGCGGCTCTACCTCATCGAGACCGCCGAGAAGGGCATCGACTGGCTGCGCCTGCACGCCAAGGGCCGCCCCGGCCACGGCTCGATGGTGCACGACGACAACGCGGTCACCGCGCTCGCCGAGGCGGTCGCCCGGATCGGCGGGCACCGCTTCCCGGTGGTGATGACCGACACCGTACGGGCGTTCCTGGCGGAGGTCTCCGACGTCCTCGGCATCGAGATCGACCCGGACGACCCGGAGACCGCGATCGCCAAGCTCGGCCCGATCGCCAACATCATCGGCGCGACCATCCGCAACACCGCCAACCCGACCCGGCTGGCGGCCGGCTACAAGGACAACGTCATCCCGGGCCGGGCCACCGCCACCATCGACTGCCGGAGCCTGCCCGGCCAGAGCGAGCTGCTGGAGCGGCAGCTGCGCGAGCTGGTCGGGCCGGACATCGCCGTCGAGTACATCCAGCGCCAGCCCGCCCTGGAGACCACCTTCGACGGCGACCTGGTCGAGGCCATGTCGGCCGCGCTGCGCGCCGAGGACCCGGGCGCCCGCCCCGTGCCGTACATGCTCTCCGGCGGCACCGACGCCAAGGCGTTCTCCCAGCTCGGCATCCGGTGCTTCGGCTTCGCGCCGCTGCGGCTGCCCGCCGACCTCAATTTCTCCGGCCTGTTCCATGGCATCGACGAGCGGGTTCCGCTGGACGGACTACAGTTCGGCGTGCGGGTTCTCGACCGCTTTCTCCGCAGCTGCTGAGCGTGCCCGTCGCGTCACTGCCGGCGCGGGAACCTCCCCCATCGCGAAGGGACTGCCTCACATGACCGACCAGCACGGTGAGCTGGACGCCGCCCTCGAGCGGGTGATCGACGCGGCCCGCGCCCACCTGGCCGCCGTCCGCGCCGCCCAGGGCCGGATCGACGACGACGCCGTCTGGCAGGCGTACGTCGCTTTGAACAACGCCTCGTTCGCGTACGACGAGCAGCTGCTCGACGCGTTCGGCGAAGTGACGCCCTGGGACGTCGAGTCGATCGACCCGGACGAGGCCGACGAGCGCTTCGGCGGCGGCGAGGGCGTCGAGGCGACCGACCCGCACCCGCGGGTGATCTCGGTGCGGCAGCGGCGGGACTACCGCGTCCCCAGCGTCGCCGCGCTGATCCGGGCGGCCGAGGCGGCCCGCCGCGAGGGCACCCCGGAGGAGGACGAGACGGCCCCGGTCGAAGGGGTCGGCGAGGCCGTGCTGGAGCTGCTGCAGAGCGGCGACGGCTCGCTGTCCGCCCTCGACGTGCCCGAGCTGGAGCCGCTCGACGGCGTCGTCATGGTCAGCGAGGTCGGCACCCCGGTCGACCTGGAGTCCTTCGACGACGACGACCCGGTCGGCCCGTTCCAGCCGGCCGCCGACGACCGGCTGGTCGGCCGGCTCGACGAGCACCCGTTCCTGGAGCTCGACGAGGAGCACGACCACGACCACGCCCACTAGGCCGTGACGCCCCCGGGGCCCACCGTGCGGTGCCGGCCCCGGGGACGCCGCGCCTCCGGCCCGTCGTCAGTAGGAGAGGCCCGGCTGCGGCTGGTTGACCCGGCGGCGCCGCAGCATGACCTGCCGCGTGCCGTCCCGGTACAGCCGCACCCGGGCCAACTCCCAACCGGAGAACTCCGCCTGGATCGCCAGCTGCGCCGCGGCGGTCAACCGATCAACGTTCGAAGGCAACCGGAGCGGCGCGTATTCGTAGTCCATGCCTTCTATGCTGGCCCAGCCCGGCGGCCTGTCGCCACCCCCTGACGGTGACCCGCGTCGCCCGTTTTGCACACCCGTGCCCGGGCGGCGGGGCTCAGCCGTCCCGTTCCGGGTAGCCGACCGGCACCGCCGAGACGTCGTCCAGGGCGGTGACGATCTCCTCCGGCAGGGTCATCCGCTCCACCTGGAGCGCGCCGAGCAGCTGCCCCACGGTCCGGGCGCCGAGGATCGGCGCGGTCACCCCGGGCCGGTCCCGGATCCAGGCCAGCGCCACCTCCAGCGGCGACACGCCCAGACCACCGGCCGCGATGGCCACCGCCTCCACGATGCTGGAGCAGCGCGGCTCCAGGTAGGTGGCGACGAAGCGCTCGAAGTGCGGCGACACCGCCCGCGAGTCCGCCGGGCGGCCGTTGCGGTACTTGCCGGTGAGCACCCCGCGGCCCAGCGGCGACCAGGGCAGCACGCCCAGCCCCATCGCCTCGCAGGCGGGCAGCACCTCGCGCTCCACGCCCCGCTCCAGCAGCGAGTACTCCACCTGGGCGGCGACCACCGGGGCCCGCCCCGGCCAGGCGGCCTGCCAGGCGGCGGCGCGGGCGGTCTGCCAGCCGGAGAAGTTCGACACCCCGACGTACCGGGCCTTGCCGCTGGACACCGCGTGGTCGAGCGCGGAGAGCGTCTCCTCCAGCGGGGTGTCCGGGTCGTACCCGTGCACCTGCCAGAGGTCGACGTGGTCGGTGCCGAGCCGGCGCAGCGAAGCCTCCAGGGTGCGCAGCAGGTGCCCGCGGGAGCCGTCCCGGCGGCGGCCGCTGCCCGGCCGCAGCCCCGCCTTGGTGGCGATGAGCAGTTCGTCGCGGGGCACCAGGCTGCCCAGCAGGGAGCCGATCACCGACTCCGCGTCGCCGTCGGCGTACACGTCGGCGGTGTCCACGAGGTTGCCGCCCGCGTCGAGGTAACTCTTCAGCTGGGCGGCCGCGTCGTCGGCATCGGTGTCCCGTCCCCAGGTCATGGTGCCGAGCGCGAGCCGCGAAACCGCCAGCCCGCTTCGGCCGAGCGGTCGCTGTTGCATGGGTGAACCTTATTTCGAACCCGGCGTCACGGATATCCTCGCCATAGTCAACTTCCCGCGCGACCCTTCCGCGGGTGTGACGAGTTCGAGGTGAGCCGGTGGTTCGCGCGGCCACTCCCATTGCGTAACCTGATGCGACCTGTGGTGCGGATGGTGGGAGGACCAGTGCGACTCGGGCTCAGCCTCGGATACCAGACGGCGTGGAGCACGCCCGCCGACCACCTGGCTCTGGCCCAGGAGGCGGATCGGCTCGGTTACTCGGTGGTGTGGGCCGCGGAGGCGTACGGCTCCGACTCGCCGAGCATGCTGGCCTGGATGGCCGGCCAGACCGAGCGGATCGACGTGGGCGCCGCGGTGATGCAGATCCCCGCCCGTACCCCGGCGATGACCGCGATGACCGCGGCGACCATCGACGCCCTCTCCGGCGGCCGGTTCCGGCTGGGCCTGGGCGTCTCCGGCCCGCAGGTCTCCGAGGGCTGGCACGGCGTCCGCTTCGCCAAGCCCCTGGCCCGCACCCGGGAGTACGTCGACATCGTGAAGCTCGCGGTGGCCCGCAAGGAGGTCGCGTACGACGGCGAGCACTACACGCTGCCGCTGCCGGACGGCCCGGGCAAGGCGCTGCGGCTGGGCTTCCACCCGCCGCGCGAGCACATCCCGATCTACCTGGCCGCGGTCGGCCCGAAGAACCTGGAGCTGGCCGGCGAGATCGCCGACGGCTGGCTCGCCGTCTTCTACGCCCCGGAGTTCGCCGAGGAGCAGCTCGCCTCGGTCCGCGCCGGCCGGGCCAAGGCCGGCAAGGAGCTGGCCGGCTTCGACGTCGTGCCGTCGGTGCCGGTGGTGGTCGGCGACGACATCGCCACCTGCGCCGAGCTGGTCCGCTGGTACGCCGCCCTCTACGTCGGCGGCATGGGCAGCCGGCAGCAGAACTTCTACAACCAGCTCGCCACCCGGATGGGCTACGGCGACGCCGCCCGCGAGGTGCAGGACCTCTACCTGGCCAAGCGGCAGCGCGACGCAGCCGCCGCCGTGCCGATGGAGTTCATCGACCGCACCTCGCTGCTCGGCCCGAAGGAGCGCATCGCCGAGCGGATGCGGGAGTACGCCGCCGCCGGCGTCACCACCCTGTCGGTGACCCTGTTCGTGGCGGACCGGGACAGCGGCGTGCAGACCCTCCGGACCGTCGCCGAGGCGCTGGACCTCTCCGGAGTCGGCGAGTGACCTGGGTCGAGGCCATCGTCCTGGGCATCGTCCAGGGGCTCACGGAATTCCTGCCCGTCTCGTCCTCCGGCCACCTGCGCATCACCTCGGCGATCTTCTTCGGCCGGGACGCCGGGGCGTCGTTCACCGCGGTGACCCAGCTGGGCACCGAGGCCGCGGTGCTCATCTACTTCTTCAAGGACATCTGGCGGATCGTCCGGACCTGGGTCCTCGGCCTGTTCGACCGCTCGGTGCGCTCCAGCCTCGACTACCGCATGGGCTGGTACGTCATCGTCGGCACCATCCCGATCGGCATCTTCGGGCTCCTCTTCAAGGACCAGATCCGCACCGCCGGCCGGAACCTGTACCTGATCTCCGGCACGCTGATCGTCGGCGCGATCGTGCTGGCCCTCGCGGAGTACTGGGGGCGCCAGACCCGCACGCTGGAGAACTTCCGGATGCGCGACGGCGTCATCATGGGCTTCGCCCAGGCCGCAGCGCTGATCCCCGGCGTCTCCCGCTCCGGCGGCACGCTCACCGCCGGCCTGCTGCTCAACCTCACCCGGGAGACGGCGGCCCGCTACTCGTTCCTGCTGGCCATCCCGGCCGTGGTGATCTCCGGCGTGTTCAGCATCCCGGACGTCTTCGAGCCGTCCGCGCCCGGCACGGCGGCGCCGAGCGTGGCGCAGATGGTCGTGGCCACGGTGATCGCCTTCGCCATCGGCTACGCGGCCATCGCCTGGCTGCTGCGCTACGTCGCGCACCACACCCTGTACCTGTTCGTCCTCTACCGGGTGGCGCTCGGCACTCTGGTCCTCTGCCTGCTCCTCACCGGCACGATCAACGCCACCTGAGCTGATCCTCAGACGCCGCTGGCCGGCACCCCGTGTTTTGGGGTGCCGGCCAGCGTTTGCTTCTTGGGTCAGCTGTTCCAGTGGTGGGCGACGATGTCGGCGGCCTGCTGCTCCCACTGCGCGTACGCATCCGGGTAGGCCGACACCTGCACGGTCTGGGCGGCCACGGTCAGCGGCATGTCCTGCCAACCGTCAACCTGCTTCAGACCCTTCTCGAAAGCCAGGGTGGAGTACTCGGGGTTGGTGATCTGCTCCGGCGTGCCCCAACCCGAGGACGGGCGCTGCTGGAACAGGCCCAGCGAGTCATGGTCATTCTTGTCGCCGAGGTGACCCAGGTTCTCCAGCTTCGACTCCTGCAGCGACGTGGCGATCGAGATGACCGCCGCCCGCTCCGGCAGACCCGCCTTCTTCGTCGCAGCGATGATCGCCTTCGCGTTGGCGGTCTGCTCGTCGTTCAGGTCGATCTTCGACTGGGCGCCCTGCACACCGTGCGGGATCAGCTTGTCACCCTGCACGGCCACGGCGACCGGCTTGCCCTCGACGGGGCCGGCATCGGCGTGAGCGGCGACCGGACCAGCGAAGACGCCACCGGTGAAGGCCAGACCAGCAATACCCAGCACGCTCTTACGCAGCATCGTGTTCATGGGAAAGCTCCATTCGGGGGTCGGCGCACACACAAGCCGACGGGGGTCGGCCGGGTGTGGTGGTGTGCGCAAGCACCGTCAGGCGCTCAAAAAGTCTTGGGGGGATCATCCGGTCGCGGGGCAAAGCCTCTTCGTCGCGCCGGGACCATGTACAACGACCGGCGGGCCACCATCATTCCGGGCCCGGCCACCCCGCCTGGCGGGGCGTCTTCCTCGGTCGTTCACGGGGATACAACGACGCGAACCCGCCCGGCATTCCGCCGCCAGAGTGCCGCCGACCACCCGCGAAACGGACACGCCGCCCAGCCGAGCCCGGTCGGTGGAACACCACTGGTGCATCCGGACTTCGGAGACAAAGACAACCATGGCGTTCCACCAGATGTCCCGCAACCCACCGTCGGTGGAACGTTATGGAGCTATCCCGGCCCTGGAGACATCCATAGCGTTCCACTAACGGCCCGGACTTCGGAACAAACCGGACATTAGCTCCAGGCCCCGAGTTGGGCCTGGACCGCCAACCAGTACCGGACCACCTGCTCGGCCCCTTTGCTCTGCAGCCACGGAAGCATCACTCCCGGACCTCCGGCGTTGCGTGAAGGGCTGCAGAGCAAAGGCGGTGTTGAGCACCGGCCCCCCTCGCTGGGGCGATTGGACCTGATCCGCCCCGACCTGATGGCGCGGCGGGTAGGGCCGAACCCAGCGGATCCGCGGCAGCCGCCGTCCGGGACGCGAGGGACCGGGCGGAAACAACAGCGCCGCCCGGCCCCGGGGGGACGGGCGGCGCTGTTGGTGTCGGTGTGCAGGTCGCCTCTCGGCGAGTGGCACGACGCGGCTCCAGCCGGACGGTATTCCGCGAAGGCAATTTAGGTGAGGCCCGGGGACACTGGACACACCGACGCTCTGCACAACGGCCCGACCCACCCGGGTGTTCCGGGCGCGGACGTGTCGGCCGTCACGCCAGCCCGTGCTCGCATGGCTGACTCCGTCGCACGGCGCAGCGCGGCGCGGGAGGCCCGGCGTCCGACCGGGACAGGGCCTTGGTCTCGGCCCGACCGGCACGCCGGACGCCAGGTCGGCGAGGTGGCGGTGTCGGATGGCCGGTGATACCGCCACATCGCGTGGTGGAGTCGATCAAGGGGGTGGGAGCGCCTAGGGTGGTCAACGTGGCGACCCTTCTGCTTCTGCGACACGGCCGGACCACCGCGAACGCCGACGGGGGCCTGGCCGGACGGCAACCGGTCGAGCTGGACGAGACCGGGCGCGGCCAGGCCACGGCGGTCGGCGAGCGGCTCAAGGGACTGCCCCTCGCGGCCGTGGTGACCAGCCCGCTGATCCGTTGCCGGCAGACCCTGGAGCTGGCCCTGCCCGGCGCGGAGCCGGTGGTCGAGGAGGGGCTGATCGAGTGCGGCTACGGCGCCTGGGAGGGGCAGCCGCTGAAGAAGCTGGCGAAGGAGCCCCTCTGGCCGGTGGTGCAGCAGCACCCGAGTGCCGCCGTCTTTCCCGAGGGGGAGTCGATGGCGGCGATGTCGGCGCGGGCGGTCGCCGCGGTGCGCGCCTGGGACGCCCGGATCAGCGCCGAGCACGGGCCCGAGGCGGTCTGGCTGGCGTGCAGCCACGGCGACGTGATCAAGGCGATCGTGGCCGACGCGCTCGGCGTACACCTGGATCTTTTCCAGCGGATCGTGGCCGACCCGGCGTCGGTGACCGCGATCCGCTACACCTCGTTGCGGCCCTTCCTGGTGCGGCTGAACGACACCGGCGGAGACCTGGCCGGGCTGGTCCCGCCGGCGCGCAAGCGGCGCCGGCGGGCGACCCGGGCGACCGACTCGGACGCGGCCGTGGGCGGCGGTGCGGGGGCGGTGCGGTGAGCCGCCTCACCAGGCCCAGCGACGGTGGCCCGGTGAGCGGCCGCGCCACGCCCGGCGACGGCCATGGTGGGCCATGGCGTTTCGCCCTGGGCGGATTCGGCGTCGGTGCGCTGCGCGACGGTTCCGCGCGCCGGATAGGGTCGTGGGTATGACCCACCAGGTGCACGCCTTCGAGCCGCCGGAGCGGTTCGTCGCCGGAACCGTCGGCCCGCCGGGGGAGCGCACGTTCTTCCTCCAGGCGCGCGGCGGTGGCCGGCTGGTCAGCGTCGCGCTGGAGAAGGTCCAGGTGTCCCTGCTCGCCGAGAAGCTGGAGGAGCTGCTCTCCGAGGCGCAGCGCCGGTTCGGCGTCGACCTGCCGGAGACGGCCCCGGTGACCGGTGACAACGACCCGCTCGACACCCCGGTCGACGAGGAGTTCCGGGTGGGCACCCTGGGCCTGGCCTTCGACGTGGACACCGCCACCGTGGTGATCGAGGCGATCGCCGCCGGTGAGGCGGAGGCCGAGGTCGAGCTGGGCGACGCGGACGACGACACCGACGAGGACCCCGACGAGCCGGACGACGACCTCGACCGGCTCCGGGTCCGGTTGACCCCCGAGGCGACCCGCGCGTTCATCGAACGGGCCCGCCGGGTGGTCAACGCCGGTCGCCCGCCCTGCCCGCTCTGCGGCCAGCCGCTCGACCCGGCCGGTCACCTCTGCCCCCGGCACAACGGTTATCACCGGTGACGTCGTCGGAACTTCAGCCCCGACAGGGCGCCGCCGCCTCGCTGCGACTGCTCAGCGACGGTGAGCTGACCCTGGAGGGGCGGCTGGTCGACGCCTCCAACGCCACCCTGCGCGGCATCGTCACCCTCGACGGGGCGACGGCGCACTGCGTCTACAAGCCGGTCCGTGGCGAGCGGCCGCTCTGGGACTTCCCGGACGGGACGCTCGCCGGCCGGGAGGTCTCGGCCTACCTGGTCTCCCAGGCCACCGGCTGGGACCTGGTGCCGCCGACCGTCCTGCGCGACGGCCCGTTCGGTCCCGGCTCCTGCCAGCTCTGGATCGACGAGCCGGAGGACGCCGAGCCGCTGGTCGGTTTCGTGCCGGCCGAGACGGTGCCGCCGCGCTGGTTCCCGATCGCCGCGGCGCGCGACGACGACGGGGCCGCGTACGCGCTGGCGCACGCCGACGACCCACGGCTGGCCCGGCTGGCCGTCCTCGACGCCGTGATCAACAATGCCGACCGCAAGGGCGGCCACGTGCTCGTCGGTCCCGATGACCGGATCTACGGGGTGGACCACGGGGTCTGCTTCCACGTCGAGGACAAGCTGCGCACGGTGCTCTGGGGCTGGTCCGGCCGGCGGCTCCCGCCGGACGCGGTGGAGATGCTCGACGGGCTGGCCGGCCAGCTCACCGGGGCGCTCGGCGACGAGCTGGCCGAGCACCTCACCATCAGCGAGGTCGCCGAGGTGGCGGCCCGGGTGGACCGGCTGCGGGAGACCGGGCGGTTCCCGCTGCCGCCGGAGGAGTGGCCGGCCATGCCGTGGCCGCCCATGTGAGCCGCTGTCGCGTTGATCACCCGAGGCGTGCCACCCGAGCGCCTGACGGATCGTTAGGCTGGCAATCATGGAGTCTTGGGCGGGACACGAGGTGCCACGGCTGCCGGGTGAGGGCACGCCACTGAGCTTGTACGACTCGGCGCGGCAAGGCCTCCACCAAAGTCAGCCCGACGGCGCGGCCACCATGTACGTCTGCGGCATCACCCCGTACGACGCCACCCACCTGGGGCACGCCGCCACCATGATCACCTTCGACCTGGTGCAGCGGATGTGGCGGGACGCCGGCCTGACGGTGCGGTACGTGCAGAACGTCACCGACATCGACGATCCGCTGCTGGAGCGGGCCGAGCGCGACGGCGAGGACTGGAAGGTCCTGGCCATGCGGGAGACCGCCCTGTTCCGCGAGGACATGGAGGCGCTGCGGATCATCCCGCCGGCGCACTACGTGGGCGCGGTGGAGTCGATCCCGGACATCGCCGAGAAGGTCCTCGTGCTGCTCAAGGACGGCGCGGCGTACCGGCTCGACGACGGCACCGGTGACGTCTACTTCGACGTGGCCGCCGCCCCCGCGTTCGGCTACGAGTCCAACCTGTCCCGCGAGCAGATGCTGGAGATCTTCCCGGAGCGCGGTGGCGACCCGGGCCGGGCCGGCAAGCGGGACCCGCTCGACCCGCTGCTGTGGCGCGGCGCCCGCGAGGGCGAGCCGTCCTGGCCGGGTGGCGAGCTGGGCGCCGGCCGTCCCGGCTGGCACATCGAGTGTGCGGTCATCGCGCTGAACCTGCTCGGCGACCGGATCGCCGTCCAGGGCGGCGGCAACGACCTGCTCTTCCCGCACCACGAGTGCTCGGCGGCGCACGCCGAGCGGCTGACCGGCCAGGCCCCGTTCGCCGACCACTACGTGCACGCCGGCATGATCGGCCTGGACGGCGAGAAGATGTCGAAGTCCAAGGGCAACCTGGTCTTCGTCTCCCGGCTGCGGGCCGACCAGGTCGACCCGATGGCGGTCCGGCTGGCCCTGCTCAGCGGGCACTACCGCAGCGACCGCTCGTGGACCGACGAGCTGCTCGTCGCGGCGCAGGAGCGGCTGGCCCGCTGGCGCCGGGCCGCCGCCGCGCCGGCCGGCCCGTCCGGCGCGGAGCTTCTGGCCGGGGTACGCGCCCGCCTCGCCGACGACCTCGACACCCCCGGCGCCCTGGCCGTGGCCGACGCCTGGGCCGACCAGGCCCTCGCTGGTGTGGCCGACGACGCCGAGGCTCCGAAGCTGTTCGCCGACACGGTCGACGCCCTCCTCGGCATCCGCCTCTGACTCACGCTCTCCACGCCGTCCCGCGCCCGGTCCTCGGACGGTAGCGACGCGGGCCGGGGCACCGCCGATCGGGCGCGGGGCACCACCGGTCGGGCCGGGGCACCGCCGGCCCGACCGGGAAAGCGTCGACCCGGCCGGAGGCGCGATGCCCCCGTCGGCCCGCCTCGCCGGTCGTGGGGGGAGCGGACTGCGCGGGGTCAGCCCAGGACGAGGCCCGGATCGGGGTCGGGCTCGGCCGTCGGGGCGGGGATTCGGTACTCCTCCGTGAGGGTGGTCATCGGGCCGGGCCAGGTGGCGTGGGCGACCTCGATGGGCTTGCGCTGGGCGTCGTAGGCGACGTGCAGCAGGTGCAGCACCGGGGTGTCCGGCCGGATCTGGAGGATCTCGGCCTCCTCCCGGCTGGGCTGGCGGGCGCTGATCGTGTCGGTCGCGGTGGCGTACCGGCGGCCGGTGGCCTCCTCGGCCTCCTGGTAGAGCGGGCGGCCGAACGCCTCGGCCCGTTCGAGCGAGGTGCCGGCGGTGTCGGCGGGCAGGAACCAGGAGGCGCCCACCTCGACGGGTGAGTCGTCGGTGCGGACGAGGTGCCGCCGGCAGAGCAGTTCGGTGCCGTCGGCCACGCCGAACGCGTCGGCCACCTCGGGTGGGGCGGGGGCGCGGCCCACCGAAACGAGCTGCTGCCGGTACCGGGCGGCCAGGTCGGTGTGGTAGCCGCGGAAGCCGCCGTACCGGCCCCGGGAGAGCCGGTTGAGCCGGCGCCGGGTGCCCCGGACGTACGTACCGGAGCCGGGTTTGGTGATGAGGATGCCCTCGACCCGCAACTGGTCGACGGCGCGTTGCACGGTCTGCTTGGCCACGCCGAACATCTCGGCGATGGCCGGGATGGACGGCAGCCGCTCGCCCGGCCCCCAGTCGCCGCGGCGCACCTGGGCCTTGAGCTGCGCGGCGATCTGCCGGTGCGGGAACTCCGCCGCGCCGGGATTGATCTGCATGCCCGCCTCCTCATGACAGCTAGGTTCCTAGGATGCCGTGGAGGGAGTGACCTCGCCACCCCGGACACGAAGAAACCGGGCCCTCGGCAGGACCCGGCCTTCGTGGGAGAGGTGTTACCAGGAGCCGGCGGTGGGGCCGGCGGAGCCGCCCCGGCGGCGCAGGTACTTCTCGAACTCCTGGGCGATCTCGTCACCGGTCAGCGGGGTGATGCCGGCGTCGCCGACCCGCTCCTCCAGCTCGCGGACGTACTCGCCCAGCTCGGCGTCCTGCTCGGCGGCGCTGCGCACCCGCTGCTCCCACTCGGCGGCCTCCTCGGCCAGGTCGGCCATCGGCACCGGCAGGTCGAGCACCTCCTCGACCCGGTGCAGGAGGGCCAGGGTCGCCTTGGGGCAGGGCGGGTTGTTGGCGTAGTGCGGCACGTGCACCCAGAACGACACGGCGTCCACCTCGGCCCGGGTGCAGGCGTCGTGCAGCACCCCGACGATGCCGGTCGGCCCGTCGTAGCGGGTGGGGGTGAGCTGGTAGCGCTTGGCGGCGTCGGCGTCCGAGGCGCTGCCGCTGATCGGCAGGGGCCGGGTGTACGGCACGTCGGCCAGCAGCGCGCCGAGCAGCACCACCCGCTCGACCTCCAGGCTGTGGCAGATCTCCAGCACCTGCTCGCAGAAGGTGCGCCAGCGCATGCTGGGCTCGATGCCGCGGATCAGCACCACGTCCCGCTCGGTGCCCTCCGGGCTGGCCACCATGAAGCGGGTGGTCGGCCACTCGACCCGGCGGGTCTCCCCGTCGGCCATCGTGATGGTCGGCCGGCTCACCTGGAAGTCGTAGAAGTCCTCCGGGTCCAGCTCGGTCACCTGCCGGGCCTGCCAGACCTGCTCCAGGTGTTCCACGGCCGCGGTGGACGCGTCCGCGGCGTCGTTCCACCCCTCGAAGGCCGCGATGGCGACCGGGGACCGCAGCACCGGCAGTCCGTCGAACTCGGTCACGCCGTCACCCCACCCTGCTCGTCGGGAGCGGCGCCCGGGCGTCGCCCGGCCGTTCGCCCGCCTACGACTTTTCCGGCTCGGCGCGTCTGACGCCGCGCCGCGACCTGGAACCGTCGCACGGTCGCGTCGCTGATGTCCTTCACGTCCGTCAGCCTACGTGCCGCCGCGGGACGCGGCCCGTCGGCCGCGCCGGTCGGCCGGCCCGACCACTCGGGCGAACCGGATGAAACGTACGCGGTGATCCCGCTGACAGTATGTGGGAAGCCCAGGTTGCGGTGACCCGTCGAGGCCGCGCCGCACTAACCTGGCCGTGTGCGGACTTCGTTGCTCGATGTGCTGGCGGACCGGATCCTCATCGCCGACGGGGCGATGGGGACGATGCTGCAGGCGGCCGACCTGACCCTGGACGACTTCGACGGCCTTGAGGGCTGCAACGAGATCCTCAACGTCACCCGGCCGGACGTGGTCCGGAGCGTGCACGAGGCCTACCTGGCCGCCGGGGCGGACTGCGTGGAGACCAACACCTTCGGCGCCAACCTGCCCAACCTCGCCGAGTACGGCATCGCGGAGCGGATCCGCGAGCTGTCCGAGGCCGGGGCGCGGCTCGCCCGGGAGGCCGCCGACGCGTACGCGACGCCGGAGCAGCCGCGGTTCGTGCTCGGCTCGATGGGCCCCGGCACCAAGCTGCCCACCCTCGGCCACGCGGCCTACGCCACCCTGCGGGACGCGTACCAGGAGAACGCCGCCGGCCTGATCGCCGGCGGGGCGGACGCGCTGATCATCGAGACCTGCCAGGACCTGCTCCAGGTCAAGGCCGCGGTGGTCGGGTCGAAGCGGGCCCGGGCCGAGCTGGGGCGGGACGTCCCGATCATCTGCCAGGTGGCCGTGGAGACCACCGGCACCATGCTGCTGGGCAGCGAGATCGGCGCGGCGCTGACCGCCATCGAGCCGCTGGGCGTCGACCTGATCGGGCTCAACTGCTCGACCGGCCCGGCGGAGATGGGCGAGCACCTGCGCTACCTGTCCCAGCACGCGCGCATCCCCGTCTCGGTGATGCCGAACGCCGGCCTGCCCGTGCTGACCGCCGACGGGGCGTACTTCCCGCTGAGCCCGGTGGAGCTGGCCGACGCCCTGGAGCAGTTCGTCACCGACTACGGCGTCGGCCTCGTCGGCGGCTGCTGCGGCACCACCCCGGAGCACATCCGGGTGCTGGTCGAGCGGCTGCGCGGGCGGCGGCCGGAGGCCCGGGAGCCGCGCCCCGAGGCGGGCGTCGCCTCGATCTACCACCACGTGCCGTTCGCCCAGGACGCCAGCATCCTGATGGTGGGGGAGCGGACCAACGCCAACGGCTCCAAGGCGTTCCGTGAGGCCATGCTCGCCGCCGACTGGCAGGCCTGTGTGGAGATCGCCCGCAGCCAGGCCCGGGACGGCTCCCACCTGCTGGACCTCTGCGTCGACTACGTCGGCCGGGACGGCACGCAGGACATGCGGGAGCTGGCCGGCCGGTTCGCCACCGCCTCCACCCTGCCGATCATGCTGGACTCCACCGAGCCGGCGGTGGTCGAGGCGGGGCTGGAGATGCTCGGCGGCCGCTGCGTGGTCAACTCGGTGAACTTCGAGGACGGCGACGGCCCGGAGTCCCGCTACGCCCGGGTCATGCCGGTGGTCCGGGAGCACGGCGCCGCTGTGGTGGCGCTGCTCATCGACGAGGAGGGCCAGGCCCGCACCCGGGACTGGAAGGTACGCGTCGCGTGCCGGCTGATCGACGACCTGACCGGCCGGTGGGGGCTGCGCCGGGCGGACATCCTCATCGACGCGCTGACCTTCCCGATCGCCACCGGCCAGGAGGAGACCCGCCGCGACGGCATCGAGACGATCGAGGCGATCCGGGAGATCTCCGCCCGCTACCCGGGAGTCAACTTCACCCTCGGCATCTCGAACGTCTCCTTCGGCCTGAACCCGGCGGCCCGGCAGGTGCTCAACTCGGTGTTCCTGCACGAGTGCGCGCAGGCCGGCCTCACCTCGGCGATCGTGCACGCCAGCAAGATCCTGCCGATGTCGAAGATCCCCGACGAGCAGCGGGAGATCGCGCTCGACCTGGTCTACGACCGGCGGCGCGAGGGGTACGACCCGGTGCAGCGGTTCATCGAGGTCTTCGAGGGGGTCGACGCCGCTTCGGCGCGGGCCACCCGGGCCGAGGAACTGGCGGCGCTGCCACTGGACGAGCGGCTCAAGCGGCGGATCATCGACGGCGAGCGCAACGGCCTGGAGGCCGACCTGGACACCGCGATGGCGCAGGGGCGCACGCCGCTGTCCATCATCAACGACCTGCTGCTGGACGGCATGAAGGTGGTCGGTGAGCTGTTCGGCTCCGGCCAGATGCAGCTGCCGTTCGTGCTCCAGTCCGCCGAGGTGATGAAGACCGCGGTGGCCTACCTGGAGCCGCACATGGAGAAGACCGACGACGACGGCAAGGGGCGGATCGTCCTCGCCACCGTCAAGGGCGACGTGCACGACATCGGCAAGAACCTGGTGGACATCATCCTGTCCAACAACGGCTACGACGTCGTGAACATCGGCATCAAGCAGCCGATCAACGCGATCCTCGACGCCGCGGAGGAGCACCGGGCCGACGCGATCGGCATGTCCGGCCTGCTGGTCAAGAGCACGGTCATCATGAAGGAGAACCTGGCCGAGATGGCCTCGCGCGGGGTGGCCGAGCGTTGGCCGGTGCTGCTCGGCGGCGCGGCCCTCACCCGGGCCTACGTGGAGGACGACCTGCGTTCGGTGTTCCCCGGGCAGGTGCACTACGCCCGAGACGCGTTCGAGGGACTGTCCCTCATGGACCGGGTGATGGCCGCGAAGCGGGGCGGCGCGCCGGTGGTCGACCCGGAACGGGAGGCCGCCCTGGCGGCCCGCCGGGAGCGGCGCGAGCGGCAGCGGGCCCTGGTCCGCGAGGCGCTGCCGGAGCTGGACGACTCCTCGGTCCGCTCCGACGTGGCCGTCGACGTGGAGGTGCCCACCCCGCCGTTCTTCGGCACCCGGGTGGTCAAGGGCGTGCCGCTGGCCGACTACGCGGCGCTGCTCGACGAGCGGGCCACCTTCCTGGGCCAGTGGGGGCTGCGCGGCGCCCGGGGAGGCAAGGGCCCGTCGTACGAGGAGCTGGTGGAGACCGAGGGCCGGCCGCGGCTGCGCTACTGGCTGGACCGGCTCATCGCCGACCAGGTCCTCGAGGCGGCCGTGGTGTACGGCTACTTCCCGGCCTACTCCGAGGGCAACGACCTGGTGGTGCTGGACGAGAACGGGCACTCCGAGCGGGCCCGGTTCTCGTTCCCGCGGCAGCGGCAGGAGCGCCGGCTCTGCCTGGCCGATTTCTTCCGGCCCAGGGGCGAGCAGCTGGACGTGGTGGCGTTGCAGCTGGTCACCGTCGGGCAGCCGATCAGCGAGTACACGGCGAAGATGTTCGCCGGCAACGAGTACCGCGACTACCTGGAGGTGCACGGCCTGTCGGTGCAGCTCACCGAGGCGCTGGCCGAGTACTGGCACCGGCGGATCCGCGCCGAGCTGGTCCTGCCGGGTGGACGTACGGTCGCCGACGAGGACCCGGCCGACCTGGCCGGCCTGCTGCGCACCGACTACCGGGGCTGCCGGTACGCGTTCGGCTACCCGGCCTGCCCGGACCTGGAGGACCGGGCGAAGATCGTGGAGCTGCTCGGCGCCGAGCGCATCAACGTCCAGCTCTCCGAGGAGTTCCAGCTCGTCCCCGAGCAGGCCACCGACGCGATCGTCGTCCACCACCCCGAGGCCAACTACTTCAACGCCAAGTGACGCCGTCACGCTGCCTGAGCTGCGCAAACACGTTCCAGGAAACTACCTGGGCCGTCGCCAGGTCGTCAGAGGCGTCCAAGCTGTAGCCGAAGGCCGCGTCGATCGCCCGGCGGGTGCGGTCCTCGCTGTTCGGCAGCAGGTGCGTGTGGACCCGCAAGGTGAATCCGGGTTCGGCGTGGCCGAGGTACAGGGACAAGGGCTTGATGCTCTCGCCTGCGTCGAGCAGCACCGAGGCGTATGTGTGGCGCAGGACGTGCATTCCGTTCTGCCGCCTGTCTTCGATGCCGGCCGTCCGGATGGCCGGCTTCCAGACGTTGGCGTTGAACGACGGCCGGCTGATCGGGTCGCCCTGGGCGTTGGTGAGGAAGACGGGCACCGTCCGGGGCTGGCCGTTCACACCGCGTTGCTACCTGGCCGGATGTCGCGGCGGACTCGACAGTCCGTCAGCATGCGTGGCGCCAAGCACGGCTAGAGCCGGTTGACGGCGAGACGCACCCCGAGCCCGACGAACACGACGCCGGTCGCCCGCTCGAACCACAGCTTGACGCGCGGCCGCATCAACACCGTCCGCATCCGGTCCACGAGCAGGACCAGCACCCCACACCACAGGACGCCTTCGACCAGGTGGACGCCTACCAGGGCGACCGAGGCTGGCAGCGGCGCATAGCCGGGCGGGATGAACTGCGGCAGTAGCGACAGGTACACGATGCCGACCTTTGGGTTGAGCAGGTTCGTCAGGACGCCCTGGCGGAACGCTCCCCCGACGGTGACCCGCAGCTGCTCGGCCGGATCGAGCGTGGCAATGGCTGCGCGGCTGCGCAGCGCCTGGATACCAAGCCATAGCAGGTAAGCGGCACCGGCGTAGCGCACCGCATCGTACGCGAGTTGGGAGGCGGCGAGCAGGGCGGTGAGCCCGACCGCGCTCGCGATGCCCCAGACGAGGCAGCCGAACGAGATGCCGGCGTTGGCGGCGAACGCTACCCGCCGGCCAGAGACGGCCGCAGTACGAACCATGAGGAGCGTGTCGACGCCCGGAGTGACGGTGAGGACGGCCGCGACGGCGGCGAACGCGAGTAGGGAGGCAAGCACGGAACCCCATCCAACCATGCCCCTGTTACGCCTCGGGTCACGCCCTCGGAGCCACGCAACCCCGTCCGCCCCGCGTTCACACCGAGTAGTCAACAAGCCAGGGCATCGCGTCACGCATCATGTGAAGCCAACCTGTCCCGGATCAAAAGGAGTACGACAAGCGGCTGCCGGCGATGTCCGGTCTCGGGACCTGCGTGACACTCCGCCCCAGTCTTGAACGCAGGGGGGAACTCCGGGATGCAGCGGGCGCGTTTGCCGGCAGCATCAGGTCAATCGGACGCAGCGCTCGGGGAAGCCTGCCGCTGCACGAAGAGGTCCGCCTCCAGCAGCCGGCCCGAGAGCGTGCCCGCCTCGTAGATTTCATCGGCAGTCATTCGTGGCACGATCGCGTGCGCTTCGTGGATGCCGTCGCCGCTGCCGACATTCAGCATGGCCAGGTACCACCGAAGTGCCTGCACAAGGTCGACCGGACCGCCGAATCCGTCGCGGTACCAGCAGGCCGCTGCGAACATGCTGCCCTTGTCACCGGCCTCAGCGCCGTGCACGTACCACCGCAGCGCCTCCTCGTCGACGTCACGTTCGCTGAGCCGGTCACCCAGCCGTGGGTACGCCTCAGTGACTCCGGCCTCAGCCGCCTGGCGCAGCCAGTGCACCGCCTCGTCAGACCCACCAGCCAGCACACCGAGGTTGAACGCGGCAAGCGCGTCCCCTGCCTCGGCGGCGGCCCGGTAGAGAGCGGTCGCCCGAAGGTCGTCCTTTGTCGTGCCGATCCCATGCTGGACCAGGTAACCGAGCGTGCGCTGGGCGATCGGGTCCCCGTCGTCCGCCGAGACGGCCAGCAGCTTCACACCTCCGGCCGGATCTCCAAGATGGAAGGCGCGGATCACGCCGAGCATCGTGCGCGCCCGACGGTCCACCGAGGCCGGCATGCGGAGCTTCGGCGCGAGCAGAATCAGTTCCCGCTTCGCCATCTCGATGCCCGCCTTGGCAGCCTCCAGGTACCAGGACGCGGCCTCCGGCAGGTGTACGCGAAGAGGGTGCCCAGATCGTGCAGCGCCTGCGCCTCCCCGGCCGCGGCAGCCATTCTCCAGTGCCGCTCCGCCTCGTTCTGATCAACCGGCACACCCTGACCGGTGCCGTACATCAGACCGACCATCCGGCGACCGGGCACGCTGCCCAGCTCGGCCGAACGCTGATACCACCGCAACGCCGCCGCCTGGTCCTGCACGACACCCCGGCCGGTGGCGTACAGGACCCCGAGGTTGTGAGCCGCCTCGGCATTGCCCAACTCAGCCGCACGCTCGTACAACCCGCGGGCCCTCACCGGATCTGCCGGCTCGCCGTGACCGCTGCTGGCCAGCTGGCCCAGCAGCAGCAGCGCCCGGTCATCCGGCCCGGCCAGCTCCAACTGCTCACGGGCCTCCTCGAAGGCCTGGCGCTGCGCAGCGAGCACCCCACGGTCGTACGCCTGCAGTGTCACGCGGAGCAGTGTAGAGAGGCCGCCGACCAGCCATCGACGCAGTGCTTGTGTCCATCTCCAGCCGGACGTGTCACCCACGTCCCGAGACTGATCTGTCACGCGGGTCCTGAGACCCGGCAACCGGCTGCCGGCGTGTCGAGTCCCACCTGATGCTTGACGAATCCGTCCCAGGTGTTGCTTGACGGTTGGTCTAGAGATAAGTGCGGAGATCGTATCGCCGTCCTGGTTACGGGGTCCTGGCGTGGTGGTGAACCGGCCCTCGGTGTGGCCTGACCGATGATTCTTGCGCGCCGTGCTGGTCTGTACGCCGAGTACCAACTCACGGGAGGCTGACACCATGCGAAAACTGACCTTCGGCATGAACCTGAGCCTGGACGGCTACATCGCCGCGCCCGGCGGCGACCTCGGCTGGGGTGTGCCGAGCGACGAGCTGTTCCAGTGGTGGTCCGACCGGGTGGGGGCGACAGGCACGGCGCTGTACGGGCGCAAACTGTGGGAGACGATGAGCTCCCACTGGCCGACCGCCGACCAGCAGCCGGGTGCCACACCGGCGGAGATCGAGTTCGCCCGCCGCTGGCGGGACATGCCGAAGGTGGTGTTCTCCTCGACGACCAGCACGGTCGACTGGAACACCCGCCTGGTCACCGGCGACGCGGTCACCGAGATCACCCGGCTCAAGGCCGAGGACGGCGGCCCCATGGATATCGGCGGCGCCACACTCGCCGCAGTGGCCATGCGGGACGGGCTGATCGACGAGTACGCGATCGTCACCCATCCGGTCCTGGTGGGTGGCGGCACGCCGTTCTTTGCGGCCCTGGACAACTGGGTGAACCTGACCCTGGTGGAGACCCGGACGTTCCCTCACGGCGTGGTCCTGACCAGGTACGAGACCAGGCGCTGAGTACCCCAGCCTCGGATCGGCCCGGGCTTCGGGCCGCCCAAGGATCTCGTGGCGCTGTGTTTCGAGGCGATCGTGATACCCGTCCCGGATCACAGACCGTGTATGGCGCAGGACACGCCTTGCCGTGCGCTGACAGATCGAGTGTCGGGCTTCAGTTGATGCGTTACGGATCGATGTCACATGATCCGTAACATTGCCGGCCAGACGATCTTGAGGGAGAGCGTGGGACTTGGCCACATGAGCAAAAGCGGACGGATACGCTAATACCGACCCAAGATCGGCAGGAGCGGGCGGGCCGGTGACGACGAGTGGCACAAGCGGGCTGCTTCGCAAGCTCGAGAACGTCGCGCGAGCGTCGTTGCTGGAGCTGTTCTTCGATGTCGTGTTCGTCTTCGCGCTCCGTGCGCTCGCCCAGCAGCTGCTCGACAACCTGACCTGGTCCGGCGCGTTCCAGACCCTGGTGCTGCTGCTGGCCCTCGGAGAGGTGTGGTCCCTCACCGCGCGGGTGACCGGAGAGTTGAACCCGCGGCGGCCGCCGGTCCAAGTGCTGGTCCTCGCGACCATGGTGGGTGCCCTGGTGCTCTCCGCGGCGGTCCCCGAAGCGTTCGGCAAGACCGGCCTGATCTTCGCGGTCACCTACCTTGTCATCCAGGTCGGCCGCAGTCTGTTCCTCGTGGTCCTGTTGCGGGGCTATGAGCTGCAACATGTTGCGGGACGGGGTGCGATCTGGCACGCCGCCACCGGGGTGCTCTGGCTGGCCGGGGCGTTCGCCTCGGGCACGGTCCGTACGGCGTGGTGGACCCTCGCGGTTGCCCTCAGCTACGGCGCACGATGGCTCAACTTCCGCCTGCCAGGAATCAGGCGCCTGGCCGGTGCGCAGCTGCCGCCCGGCAGCGAGTACCTGGCCGACCGCAACCGGGCACTGTTCATCATCGCCCTCGGCGAAGTCGTCCTGGCCATCGGATCGACCCTCACCAGTCGCGGCTTTGCCACCGACCAGACCGTGGCGTTCATAGTGACATTCGGCATCACGGCGTTGATCTGGCGGATCTACCTTTTCCGCGCCGGAGAAGACACCGGGCCGGCCATCCAGGCCTCCGCCAACCCCGACCGGCTCAGCACCCTGGTGTCCTACACCCACCTGGTCATGATCGCCGGCCTCGTCGTCACCTCGGTCAGCGCCCAACTGGTCATCGACGACCCGGCAGGTCATGCACGCGCGACCGTGACCGCCACCATCGTCGGCGGTACCGGGCTGTTCCTCGCCGGTCGGACCCTCCTGCGGTACCTGGTTTACAGCCGCCTCTACGAAAGCTTCTTCATCGGGCTGGTCGTGCTCGCCTGCCTCGTGCCGCCGATGCTGCTCCTGCCACCGCTCGTCAACGCTCTCGCTGTCGGCATAGTCCTCACCGGCATCGTCGTCGCCGACAACATTCGGGTACGACGGCACCCCTCACCGATATCCCCACCAGGTCCCCACCGCCCCAGCGACACGTGACAGGACCCGCCAGCGCCACTCGTTCCGTCAACGTCACGGTGGGCGGGAGTGTCGCGCATCATGTGGAACCAATCTGTAACTCATCAAGCGGAGTACGACACGCTGACAGATCGAGGGCTGTGAGAACTTTCTGTACGAAATCAAGGCGGCCGCTTCGCAGGCCGCTCGCGCCGCCGAACCTGGGCCGGGCCGATGGCCCGCCGCCGCGCCTCTGGCCTTCGGCCGCCGGCGCGCCGGTGATAGCCCGCCGGCGCCGCGACATACGAAGAAGCCCCGGGCCGCCACGATAACGGTTCCGGGGCTTCGGTTCGGTTGACACACGGGCAGTGCCTCCGGCGGGGCGCTCGGGCGCTCTGGGATGGCTCGGAGGCATACCGAGAGCGTGATCACCGGAAATAGGAACGAGCGCTACGCCGTATCCGATGGCTCGTCCCGCACGAACGCATACGGTAGCCATTCGCGTGCCTGCTGCCGGAAGATAACGAAACGCTGGTGTTGGCTGAGCCGAGCGTGGAGCGCGGTCGGCTCAACACCTGCTTCGAGCAGCAGCAGGGTCGTTAGGATCCATCGGAGCGAATTCAGCAACGCCGTTTCTTCCCGCCATCGATCTTCCCAATCCGTGTTCCGGTACGACGGGAGTTGATGGGCCACCCCGTCTCGAGCCTGTCGTATCCGCTCCTTCCAGTCTGCTTGCTCCCAGTCGTTCAGGCCTGGCATCGCTGCGCCAGCCAGTTCTAGGAGCGCGCCGAGCCGCTCGGTGTACGACACGTCTCGGATGTGCGTCAGATGGCTACTCACGCGACGCCTCAGCTCGTCATTGCTGCCAGCCGCGCTGGCCGCAGCCTCGCGTACGGCTCTCGCTTCGGCCTTCGTAAACGCCGCCGTCTTCTCTGCCTTGTCGAGGCGGCGGTGTAGACCTTCGGCCGCAGAGGCAAGTTCGAATAGCTCGCTCTCTAGCACGTGCTGTTCCGCGCCGACTACACCCGCAACGATGGCGGGTATCGGTCGAAGGTCGTCGTAGCGGTTGGTCCATGTGGCCAGGGCCTTCAAGCCCATGTGTTGCCGGGTCAACAGAATACGGCTTGGTACTTGGACTTGACCCGCGGCAGCGGAGTCGATTCGCGGATCGATGACCGTCAGCCAGCTTTGGGATACTGAGTCGAGGACTCTGAGCTGAGTGGGCCGGCAGTCAGCTTGGATGGCTAGCGTGAGTAGTTCTTTGATGGCGGCGACCGCCCACCAGACATCACGTAGCACGACATTCGGCAAGCCAACTAGGCGCAACTCTGCGATGTGCTGAAGGCTGCCACCTCGAAGGCCGAGCCGCGGCCTGCCCACCTCCGCCACGAGTTCAAGCCAGCAACCCAGCGCGGGCAGCTCGACCCGTAGTGGTTCTGAGCGTTCCCAGACGATCTCTTTCCTGTCCTCAGTGTCGGTGGCGCTAAGGCCTGGCAACTCTGCCCAGTCGTCGAGGTAACGAAGGCGGAAGCGAGCGGAGGAAAATCGGGTGTCGGCGGAGGTGTGGCCTCCAATCAGGCAGTACCCACCGGTCAAGCGTTGCCCCTCGAACGTGTAGCCGACGGTGTAGCAGTCCAGTAGGGAGACGGCCTGGGACAGCCCTCGTGCTTCTCCATGAATGGTCAGTGCCTCGTGATCCGGCCCAACAGGGCGGGGGATCCAGGCATTGGGTTGTGTAGTGTCGTGCTGCCACATTGGCAGGACCGCCTCGGTCAAGGCCAAGGTGGGCGCCGGCCCTGAAAGACTCAACCGACCCAACACCCGGTTGTCTGGCTGGGATGGCAGCCAGAAGGTGCCGTCAAACTCCATCGGCTAACTCCGTCGATTCGCGAGCGTCCCGGACTACCCGTCGTACTTCCCCTTGGGCGGCATGGTCGACCAGCTCGGCGACCTGCGTGTCCGGGCGTAGGCCGAGGCCGTGGAAGCGCGCAGGGCGTGGCCACTTTGGCAACGCCCTGCGTCAGCGGATGCATGGGGGGAGGCTACAGGCCTCCGAGTTATGACCCGATGAGGCCGGCGAGGAAAATCAGGAACAGGATCCGGCCGAAGGGCTGACTCCTGATGAAGCGTGAGCCGCAAGATCATGCCGTCCACAGGCCGTCTGAGGCGAACCAACGCCGACCAACGATGACGATCGACAGCAGAGCCGGGTGCAGGTCAGGGGACGCTGGGTCCGGTTGAAGGGGATACGTCTACGCCCTTCCACATTGCAACGCCAAGTGATCGCCGCAGGAGGGCGTCACGATCGGGGTGGCGGTCGGCGGGGGCCGCGATAGGGCAGGGTGGCGCTGTAGACCATGTTGGTGGTGGTGCTGCCGAACGCGGCGAGGTCGTTGACGACCTGTTCGAGGTGCGCCATCGACGTCGCGGCCACCTTCAGCACGTAACAGTCGTCTCCTGTGGTGCGCAGGCACTCCAGGATCTCCGACCGTCGCTCCAGCAGCTTGTGCAGCGGCTCGTGCCGGCTGCCCGGATACTTCAGCCGGACCACCGCGAGCACGGCGAAGCCCGCCTTGGGCAGGTCGACCTCGGCGCGGTAGCCGGTGATCACGCCGGTCGCCTCCAGCCGTCTCACCCGTTCGGTGGTGGCCGACGCGCTCAGCTTGACCCGGCGGCTGAGCTCGGTGATGGGCATGCGGCCGTCGCCCTGCAGCTCGGTCAGGATGGACCAGTCGACAGCATCAAGATCCTCGGCCATCCGGCCAATCTACCGGCGGATTCATGGCGGAGACCAGCAAAGGCCGGGAACATGATGTTCACAGCCCGGACCCGCCGTGACTAGCGTAGGAGCCGTGCAAATTGGCGTGAACGTACCGAACTTCGGCCCGGGCACCGACCCCGATGTGCTGCGACAGTGGGCGCAGACGGTCGAGGGCCTCGGCTTCGACCTGCTGATGGTCTCCGATCACATCGCGGTGACGCCGGACGTGGCCGAGCAGTATCCGGCGCCGTTCTACGAGCCGTTCACCACGCTGTCCTGGCTGGCCGGGGTGACCAGCCGGGTCCGGCTGGGCACCACGGTGCTCATCGTCCCGTACCGGCACCCGCTGCTCACCGCCCGGATGGCGGCGAACCTCAACCGGCTCAGCGGCGGCCGGCTCGTCCTCGGTGTCGGCGTCGGCTGGGCCCGGCAGGAGTTCGAGGCGCTCGGCGTGCCGTTCCGGCGGCGCGGCGCGCTGACCGACGAGTACCTGCACGCCATGCGCGACGCCTGGCGGAACACCGACGACTACGACACGGCGGCGATCCCGGTGTGGGTCGGCGGCAACAGCGACGCCGGCATCCGTCGCGCGGTGCTGCTCGGTGACGCCTGGCACCCGCTGCGGGTCACGCCCGGATGGCTGGCGGACGCGGCCGGGCGGCTGAAGGCCACCGCCGATGAGCTGGGCCGTCCGGTGCCCGCGTTGATGCCGCGTATCGCGCTCCGGGAGACCCGGGAGGCGGTCACCGGCCCGGACCGGCTCGCCGGTGTCGGCACCATCGACCAGATCATCGCCGACATCGACCAGTTCCGTCTGCTCGGCGCGCAGACGGTGGTGCTGGACCCGTTCAACGGCGACCTGACCGAGATCCGTCAGCCCGAACGCGCCTGGCGGACCCTTGCGGCCGTGGCCGCGTACCACAGATCCCAGGAGGACCGATGACCCCCGACGACGAGACGTTTCTCCGCCGTGCCGTGGAACTCGCCAGCAGGGCCGGGGCGTCCGGTGAACGGCCGTTCGGCTCGTTGCTGGTCGCGGCGGACGGCACCGTCCTGATCGAGGACCACAACACCGTGGTTTCGGACTCGGACATCACCGCCCACCCGGAACTGAAGCTGGCCCGCTGGGCCGCTCGGGAGCTCGCCCCCGACATGGCGGCGGCCACCACGATGTTCACCAGTTGCCAGCCCTGCCCGATGTGCGCGACCGCGATCGCCCGCTCCGGCCTCGGCCGGGTGGTGTACGCCCTGTCCGCGGAACAGTTCGAGGAGGTCAAGCCGGCCACCCCGCCGCTGCCTCCGGTGCGCTACGAGGGGCCGGCGCTGTTCGACGAGGCGCGCCGGCCCATCGACGACTATTACTAGACGTCTCGCCGCCACCGTGGAGAGTTGCCCCGCACGTCAACTCTCCACGGACCACAGGCGTCAGTAGGCGTAGGTGACGGAGATGGTGGCGGCGGGGCAGTTGTTGGCCCAGCTGGTCAGGGCGCTCTTCTCCGCGCTGTCCACGGTGAGCCGCCACCGGACCTTCACGGCGACCCACTCGCCGATGTAGCGGCACCGGGCGGAGGCGTACGACGGCATCCAGGTGGCCGGGTCCTGGTCGCCCTTGGCCTGGTTGACGTTGTCGGTGACGGCAGCCAGCGCGCGGGAGTCGCCCAGGTCGTTGGCGTACGCCTGGCGGCGGCTGGTGGTCCAGCTGCGGGCGCCGGAGTCCCAGGCCTCGGCGAGCGGGACCATGTGGTCGATGTCGAGGTCGCCGGTGAGCGTCCAGTAGGCGTTGTCGTAGTAGGAGTACCAGCGGCCGCCGGAGAGGGTGCAGGTGCCACTGATCGTGGGCTTGGTGGTGGCCTCGGCGTAGAGGACCTCGTTGCGGGTGTTGCAGCCGTCGCCGTCGGCGTCGATCCAGTGTGGGAAGAGGTCGCGGCTGTAGCCGGTGCGGACCTCGGTGGCCACGGGGAGGCCGGCGACGGCGGTGGTCAGGGAGGCCGAGTAGCCGGCGGCCCAGGCGGGCTGGGTGAGGCCGAGGGTGGCGGCCAGGATCGCGGCGAGGCTGATGGCCGTGGCGCGCAGCGTGCGGGTCATGGGACTCCATCCGGATGGGATTGGCAAGTGCTGGCACCCATATAGACAGAGATGGAAGTAGCGGTCTAGATCAAGTTTTGTGAACAGTGGATGACCACGAACGGGACGGACGCCGCGACGGGTGCGGAACCGGGCGGAGACGGCGGCGGCTCAGGTGTGTGCCGGCGGGGCGGGGGTAGACGCCGGGGGCAGCGGCGCGGCGAGACGGGAGGTCCCAGTGCAGTCGTACCCCGCGGTCGAGGACCACGGCCTGATCGGCGACCTCCAGACGGCGGCGCTGATCACCAAGGACGGCACGCTGGACTGGTTCTGCGCACCCCGGTTCGATTCGCCGAGCATCTTCGGTGGGCTGCTCGACCGGCGCCGCGGTGGCCACTTCCAGCTCTCACCGGACGGTGTCGACTACACCAGCAAGCAGCTCTACCTGCCGGGGACCCCGATCCTCATCACCCGCTTCCTGAGCGCAGACGGGGTGGGCGAGCTGGTGGACTTCATGCCGGTCGCGGGCGACCGGGTCACCGACCACCACCGCCTGGTCCGGATGGTGCGGATGGTCCGCGGCAGCATGCGGTTCCGGTTGGAGTGCCGCCCGCGGTTCAACTACGGGCGGGACCGGCACGAGCTGGAGGTGCACCCGTCCGGCACGGTCTTCCGCAGTGGCGGGCTCTCCCTCACCGTGAGTCCCATCCGGTACGACGAACGCCTCTCCGACGAGCACGAGCGCGAGCGTACCGAGGAGGGTCTCCACCTGGTCGCCACCCTGCACGAGGGCGAGGCCGGCGGCGTGGTCCTGGAGACGGGTGCCCCGGGACCACCGCGTTCCTACCCGCCCGAGGAGGCGCGCGAGTTGCTCGAACAGACGCGCGACTTCTGGCGGGGCTGGATCGGCCGGTCCTGCTACAAGGGGCGGTGGCGGGAGATGGTCGAGCGGTCGGCCATGACGCTCAAACTCATGACGTACGCGCCGACCGGCGCCCTGATCGCCGCCCCCACCGCCGGGCTGCCCGAACAGGTGGGCGGCGAACGCAACTGGGACTACCGCTACACCTGGATCCGGGACGCGTCCTTCTCGGTGCACGCCCTGCTCAGCCTGGGCTTCACCGACGAGGCATGGCAGTACCAGCACTGGGTCGACGACCGGATCCGGGACGCCGAGGCCGGGGGACTGCCGTTGCAGATCATGTACCGCGTCGACGGCTCGCCGGACCTGACCGAGGAGGTGCTCGACCACTTCGAGGGCTACCGCGGGTCCACGCCGGTCCGGATCGGCAACGGCGCGGCGAACCAGCTGCAACTCGACATCTACGGCGAGATGCTCAACTCCCTGCACCTGGCCAACGAGCACGGCCTGAAGGGCTCGCACGAGGGCTGGCGGGGCCTCGTCCGGATGATGGACTGGCTCTGCGCGCACTGGGACCAGCCCGAGGACGGGATCTGGGAGACGCGGGCCGGTCGGTACGACTTCACCTACGGGCGACTGATGTCGTGGGTGGCCCTGGACCGGGCCGTCCGGCTGGCCCACTGGCACGGGCGCCCCGCCGACGTCCTGCGGTGGACCGAGACGCGGAACCGGATCTACGAGCAGATCATGGCGCGCGGCTACCACTCCGGACGGCGGGCCTTCGTCCAGCACTACGCCACGGACGTGCTCGACGCGTCCCTGCTCGCCATGCCCTCACTCGGCCTCGTGGCGCCCACCGATCCGATGTGGCAGTCGACGCTGCGGGCCATCGACGGCGAGCTGGTCTCCGACAGCCTCGTCTACCGCTACGACCCCGCGGCCACGTCGGACGGCCTCGCCGGCAGGGAGAGCACCTTCACCATGTGCACCTTCTGGTACGTCGAGGCGCTGGCAGCATCGGGACGGCTCGACGACGCACAGCTGACCTTCGAGAAGATGCTCACCTACAGCAGTCAGCTGGGCCTCTACTCGGAGGAGATCACCCCGACCGGGGAGCAGGCCGGCAATTTCCCGCAGGCGTTCAGCCACCTCTCCCTGATCAGCACCGCGGCGAACCTGGACCGGCTCCTCGACGCCCGCGGCTGACCGCCGGGCGGGAGAAACCCGCTGTGCCGCCCGGTCCGGCCCGCTACGGTGACCGGGGTACGGGTTACCGGCCCGGCCCGGGCGGGTAAACGCCCCCGACCAGCAGCGCGGGCCCCGGCCCGCCGTCCACGGCGGCGCCGCCCGGGAGATGCGGCTGTGACGTCCAAGGACGAGCATGGGGGTACGACGAGAGGGGCGGAGATGACCGACGACATCGCTTCGAAGGTTCCGCCGGACCCGGCCCCCGTGCTGAGCGCGCCGGCCGGTCCACCGCCTGTCGGGCCGCCGAGCAGCTTGGACCTGTGGGCCCGGGCGCAGACGCTGCACCGCTGCTTCGGCGACGACGACGGCGAACCGCACATCATGCGCGGCCTGGACTGAGGCCGCTCCACATGGCAGGCGCCCCGCGAGGGCGCCCGAACACGCGTGCGCTCAACCTGCGGTGGGCGGGCCCAGCCGGGCGGCCCGGCCGTGCAGGTAACGCTGCTGGGTGAGGTTCATCGACCGGTGGGCCGCCGCCAGGTACGCCTCGCGCGCCGCGTCCGGCTCCCCGGCCAGCTCCAGCAGGTGCGCCCGGGCCGCGTACCGGCGGTGGTCCTCGGCGACCCGGCGGTCGGCCGCCAGCGCGTCGAGCAGCGCCAGGCCGGCTCGCGGCCCGCGCGCCATGGCCACCGCCACGGCGTGGTTGAGCCGGACCACCGGGTTGTCGTGCAGGGCCAGCAGCATCTCGTAGAGGGCGATGATCTGCGGCCAGTCCGTCGACGCGACGCCGGGCGCCTCGTCGTGCAGCGCCGCGATCGCCGCCTGGAGCTGGTACGGCCCGACCGCGCCGCGGGGCAGCGCCGCGCCGACCAGCGTCGTGCCCTCGGCGATCTGGTCGGCCCGCCAGCGCCGCCGGTCCTGCTCAGCCATCGGCACCAGCGTCCCGTCCGGACCGGTCCGCGCCGGGGTGCGCGCGTCGGTGAGCAGCATCAGCGCCAGCAGCCCGATCACCTCCGCGTCGTCGGTGAGCCGGTGCAGCAACCGGGCCAGCCGGATCGCCTCGGCGCACAGGTCGGGCCGGTGCAGCCGCTCCCCGGCGGTGCTCGCGTACCCCTCGTTGAAAATCAGGTAGAGCACGTGCAGCACGGCGTCGAGCCGGGCGGCCCGCTCCGGGCCGGCCGGCGGGGCGAACGGCAGGCCGCTGTCCCGGATGCGCTGCTTGGCCCGGGTGATCCGCCGGGTCATGGTGGCCTCCGGCACCAGGAACGCCCGGGCCACCTCGGCGGTGCTCAACCCGCCGACCGCCCGCAGCGTCAGCGCGATCTGCCCGGCCGGCGGCAGCGACGGGTGGCAGCAGAGGAACAGCAGGACGAGGCTGTCGTCGGCGTCGTCGGGCACGCTGTCCGCGGGAGGCGCCAACCACCGGTCCGCCGGCGTCTCCCGGGCCACCCCGCCCTCCCGGCGACGGCGGGCCTGCTCGGCACGGAGCAGGTCGGTCAGCCGGCGGGACGCCACGGTTATCAGCCACGCCCTCGGATCGTCCGGGAGCCCATCGTCGGGCCAGCGGGTGGCGGCGGCGAGCAGCGCCTCCTGGGTGGCGTCCTCGGCGGTGTCGAAGTGCCCGTACCGGCGGACGAGCGCGCCGAGGACCTGCGGCGCCAGGGCGCGCAGCAGGTCCTCGACGCGCTCGGCGGGCACCGGGTCAGCCCTGGAGTTCCTCGACGCCGTCCACGATCGGCCGCAGGTCGACGTACTCGCCCTCGGCGTCCGGGTTGACGAACCGGGCGGCGATCTCGGTCGCGCGGTCGAAGCTGGCGCACTCGACCAGCGTGTAGCCGGCCAGCACCTCCTGCGTCTCGGCGTACGGGCCGTCGGTGACCACGGGCGCGCCGCCGCGCAGCCGGACCCGGCGGGCGTGCACCGGCGCGGACAGCCCCTGCGCGTCGACGAGCTCCCCGGTCTCGGCCAGGTCCTTGTGGATCGCCTCCATGTGGGCGTGCATGGCGGCGAGCTGCTCCGGGCTCATCGGCGGCTGGTCGCCGGGCCGCCCGGCCATCGCGTCGTAGTCCCGCTGGCTGCCGTAGAGCATGATCAGGTACTTCACGGTCTCTCCTCTCGGCCGGCGCCCCGCGGCGCCGCTCACCCGGGACGTCGGAGCCGAGGAGCCGCCCCGGACACAGCCTAGGAGCGGATCAGCGGATCCGGGCGGAGGCGAGCAGCGCCGCGGTGGGCAGCGCCAGGCTCCCGTCGGCGTCCCGGTAGGGGGCGGCGAGCCGGTCGTACTCCCGGCGGATGCGCTCGCGCCCGGCCACCGGCTGCCGTTCCAGCATCAGGCCGATGGCGCTGATGCCGGCCGCCGGGCCGGCCCACCAGTCCTCCGGATCGGTGCGGTGCGCCCAGGTCAGGGTCACGCACCGGACGTCGGCCAGCCCGGCGGTGGCCAGCAGCCCGGCGAGGCCCGCCTCGGTGCGCGGGAAGTCCCGCTCGGGCGCGAGCCGGGGCAGGTCGGGCGGTGCCGCCACGCCGGCGGCGGCGACGGCCTCAGCCCAGAGCCGTTCCAGGGGCGGATGCGGGGACGGCCATACGGTCACCGCGATCCGGCCGCCGGGGCGGACCACCCGGCGCAGCTCGGCCAGGCCGGCGGCCGGGTCGCCGACGTGGTTGAGCACGAAGTTCGCCACCGCCGCATCGAAGTCGCCGGGCGGAAACGGCAGGCGCGGCAGCACCGCCGGGTGGACCTCCGCGCCGGGCGCGGCCCGCCGGGCGGCGTCGAGCATGCTCGGCTCGGCGTCGACCGCCACCACCTCGGCGCCGCGGGCCAGGGCCGCCGCCGCGACGGTGCCGGGCCCGGTGCCCACGTCGATCACCCGCCGTCCGGCCCGCACCGCCGCCGCGTCCAGCAGCGCCTCCGCCGGGTACGCGCAGAGCCGGCCGAAGCTGCGCGCGTACGCCTCGGCCCGGCCCGCCCACCGGCACCGTTCATGCGCGTCGAAGTCCGTGTCGATCACCGCCGCAGCGTAGCCGCGACCCGGGGGTGCGCGAGGGTCCTACGGTCATGGCCATGACGACGGTGCTGGTGACACTGGCGGTGGTGGCCGTGGTGGTGGCCGCGGTGGTGGGCTACGTCTCCTGGCGGGACCGGCGGCGGCGTGCCACCGAGGAGGATTCGGCCGCGGTCCGGGCGGCCCGGGAGGAGCAGCACCGGCGGGCGGCCGAGCGGGCGCACGCGCAGCACGACGGCTGGAACAACGGCGGGCACGGCTTCACCGGGTGAAGGCCGTCCGGCGCGGTCAGCGCACCCCGGCCCCGCCGGCGGCCAGCGCGTTGCGCCAGGACCGGGTGTTGAAGGCCGCGGCGCCGTTGAAGAGCTGGTCGAGGAAGCCCGGCCCGTCGCCGGTCGGCGGTGTCCGGTGGGCGCAGAAGTCGACGAACCCGTGCTTCTGCTCCGGGCTGGGGTCCGGCGAGACGGCGGCATCCCGCCCCACCAGCGCGTACCGCCGCCCGCCGACGGTCAGCAGCAGCGTGCCGAGGCGGGTCAACCGGCCGGCGACCTCACCGGCCGGGACGGCGAACACCTCCGCGCCGGACCGGTCGCAGGCCCGCAGCCACCCCTGGTCGAGGGTCATGAGCACCGGCACGCAGCGACTTCCGTTTTAGATGCTCCGTCGCCAGTAGACGATGCTGGCGTGGGCCACGTGGTGAGTCACGCGGGGCACTGTACCCAGGGCCCGCCAGGGTTGGCCGGCGGCGGCTACCCTGCCGGCGTGAACCGCAGACCGCTGCTCGTGACCGTCGTCGCCGTGGTCGGCGTCGCCCTGCTCGCCGCCTGCGGCGGGGTGTTCTGGCTGGTGCGGGCCGACGAAGGGCAGGAGCGGGACTGCGCGGGGCGGGTCGCCGCCGAGGAGGCGAAGATCCGCACCGACCGGAGCTGGACCGCGCAGGACGTGCCGGGCATCGGGGAGTACGCCGAGATCCACTGGCAGGTCGACTTCCCGAGCTTCGCCTGCTCCCGCGCGCCGGGGCCGACCGACAGCACGTACCAGGGGATCGTGCGGCTGGCCCCGGCCGACGCCCGCGCCCTGACCGTCGGCTACCCGTGGGCGCCGGTCGCCGGCGGGGCCGTGGAGGTCTGGCCGGGCCTGAGCGCGTACGTGCCGCCGGAGGTGCGCTGGCGACGCAGCCCGGCGTACGACGCGGGTGCCCGGGCCACCGTCCAGTTCGACCCCGACCGGGCGCTGCTGCTGTTCACCGCCGCCGACTGATGAACGAAGGCCCGCGCGGGCCCGTGCTCCCCGGTGGGCATCAACGGCGCGCGGTCGGGGTACTTGCGCTGACACTGCGACTCAGCCGGGAGGCAACGGTGGGGGAGAAGGCGGGACGTCGGCGACCGGGACCACTGGCCGGGCTGCTGGTGGCCGTGGTGGTGGCGGCCGGCTGCATGGGCGGCGGGCTGGACCAGGGCGAGCCTGAGCAGCCCGGCCCGCGGCAGAGCGGCCAGCCGGCGTCACCGGGAGCGGACTCGACCCGCGCGGACGGCACCACCAGCGTGGCCGAGTTCAAGCAGGACTTCTCCGACGCCGTGGGCATCGCCGAGCGCTACTGGACGGAGCGGTTCCGGGACTCCGGCAAGCAGTTCCAGCCGATCCGGCGGGTGGTGCCGTACACCAGGTCCGGCGAGGTCTCCTGCGGCGGCGAGGGGCTGCCCCGCAACAACGCGGTCTACTGTTCGGCGGGCGACTTCATCGCCTACGACGTGAACTGGTCGGTGGGGGCGTTCCGGCAGGTCGGCGACGCCTTCCTGTTCTACCTGCTCGGCCACGAGTATGCCCACGGCGTCCAGGTCCGCCTCGGCATCCGCTACAACTTCACCATCCAGCAGGAGTTGCAGGCGGACTGCATGGCCGGGGCGTACATCGGCGACAACGTGCGCTCGGGGACGCTGACCCTGGCCGAGGGCGATCTGGACGAGTTCCGGGAAGGGCTGCTGGCGGTCGGCGACGACCCGGACCAGCCCTGGTTCGCCGAGGGCTCGCACGGCACCGCCGAGCAGCGCACCGACTCGTTCTTCCGCGGCTACGAGAACTCCCTGGACGCCTGCGGCCTCGGCTGATGCCGCAGGTCACCCTTACCGGGGACGGTGGCCGCCCGGCGCGGTCCGGCTGAGAGGATCGGCGGGTACCCGCACCCGAGGAGGCCCCCGCTGAGCAGCAGACACCCCGCCGCCGTGCTCTTCGACATGGACGGCACCCTGGTCGACAGCGAGAAGCTCTGGGACGTCGCGTTGCAGGAACTCGCGGCGGTCTACGGCGGCACCCTCTCCGAGGACGCCCGCAGGGCGATCATCGGCACCAGCATGGCCGTCTCGATGCGGATCGTGCACGACGACCTGGGCCAGCCGGAGCGGGACCCGCAGGCCAGCGCCGACTGGATCAACGCCCGGATCCTGGAGCTGTTTCGCGACGGGCTGCGCTGGCGGCCCGGGGCGCTGGCCCTGCTGCGCGCGGTCCGCGCCGCCGGCATCCCCACCGCCCTGGTCACCTCCAGCACCCGGCCGCTGGTCGAGGTCGCCCTCGACACCCTGAGCCGGGACAGCTTCGACGCGGTGGTCTGCGGCGACGAGGTGGACGCGGCCAAGCCGCACCCGGAGCCGTACCTGACCGCGGCGCGGCTGCTCGGCGTGCCGATCGAGCGGTGCGTGGCGATCGAGGACTCGCCGACCGGGGTGGCCAGCGCCCTCGCGGCCGGGGCCGCCGTGCTGGCCGTCCCGGCCGAGGTGCCGCTGCCGCCGACGGACGGCGTACACCAGCTGGAGAGCCTGACCGCGGCGGACCTGGAACTGCTCGCGGCCCTGCTCGGCGAACGCCCCGCCTGACGCCGGTCAGCGGGCCTCGCCGAACACCGCCACGGCGATCTGGTAGCTGTCGAAGGCGCGCGCGGCGCCGGCGTAGGCGGCCAGGTGGATGAACAGCTCGACGATCTCCTCGCGGCTCACCCCGGAGTGCAGCGCGATCCGCAGCTGTCCGCGCAGCGGCTCGTGGGTGCCCAGCGTCGCGGCGATCGCCACCGACACCAGGCAGCGGGAGCGCAGGTCCAGGCCCTCGCGGGGCCACGCGTCACCGAAGGTGTGCAGGGTGGCCAGGCGCCGGAAGTCCGCGCCGACGGCGGGCTCGCCGGGACCGAGCGGCAGGGTGAGCGGCTGACCGAGCAGCCGCTCGGCGTTCTCCAGCGCCCGCGCGTAGGCGTCCTCCGGCACCACCCTCACCCCCGTGGTCCGAGCCTGCCAGAGAGCGGGGAGGATCGGCGGCGAAAGCGGCCCCTGCCACCTTCCGGTGGCAGGGGCCGTCGTGCGTGCCGGGGTCAGTCGTGGGCGATGGCGCCCAGCACGTTGATCCGCGCCGCGCGGATGGCGGGCAGCACCGCGGCCACCACGCCGATGATCGCGGCCAGGACCAGGAACGTCACCATCTGGCTCCAGGGCAGGACCAGGTCGGTGATGCCCTCGTCCTTGAGAGCCCGGACCACGGCCGCGCCGAGGCCGGTGCCGACCACGACGCCGAGCAGCGCGCCGAAGATCGAGATCACCACCGCCTCCACGGTGATCATCCGCATGGTCTGCGCCCGGCGCAGGCCGATGGCCCGCAGCAGGCCCAGCTCCCGGGTGCGTTCCAGCACCGACAGGGCCAGGGTGTTGATGATGCCCAGGACCGCGATCACGATGGCCAGCGCCAGCAGGATCTGGATCATCCGCAGCGGGGTGTCCAGCTGGCTGGTCTGCTGCTTGATGAACGCCGCCCGGTCCGCCACCGACACCTCGGGGCTGTCCGCGAGCAGCCGCTCGACCTGCGGCTGCACCGAGGCGACCGAGGTGCCCGGCGCGAGCTGCACGAAGCCCTGGATGGGCTGCGGGATGGCGAAGTCGGTGGCCGCCTGCGGCGGCAGCACCACCGGGTTGGTCAGCTGCGAGCTCTCGTAGATGCCGCTGACCGTGTAGGTGCGGGCCTCACCCCGGGACAGCTGCACGGTCACCGTCGAGCCGACCGACAGGTTGCGGGACTTCGCGGTGTCCGAGCTGAGCAGCATCTGGTCCGGGTTGAGCCGGCTGATGTCACCGGCGTTCGCCTTCGCCCCGAAGATCCGCTCCAGCGCGGCCACGTTGCTGGACGCGGCCACCCAGGTCCGCTCGCCGTTCATGGTGGCCATGTCGCCGTACTCGCCGTCGACCAGCTGCACCCCGGGGATGGCGGCGGCCTTCTCCAGCACCGCCGGGTCGAAGCTCGCCGGCCGCGGGCCGGCCTGGGCGCCGGAGATCACCAGCTCCGCCTTGATGGTGTCCTCGGCCAGGGCGCTGATGCTGCCCTTGGCCGAGTCGAGGATCACCGTCACCCCGGTCACCAGGGCGATGCCGACCATCAGCGCGGCGGCCGTGATCGCGGTGCGGCGGGGGTTGCGGCCGGAGTTCAGCCGGCCCAGCTTGCCCGGCACCGACCAGGCGAAGATCGTGCCCAGCAGGGCGACGACCGGCCGGCTGATCAGCGGGGTCAGCAGCGCCACGCCGATGAAGGCGAACAGCACGCCACCGAGGATGGTGGCCAGGGTGTTGTCGCCGGCGTGGCCGCCGAGCCCGAGGAAGAGCAGGCCCGCGCCGATCGCGGTGACCACGGACCCGCCGACGGTCACCTTGGTCAGCGGCCGGTCCGGCGTGGCGACGTCCTGCATGGCGGCGATCGGCGGGATGCGCGAGGCGCGCAGCGCGGGCAGCAGCGCCGCCACCACGGTGATCACCAGACCCACCGCGAAGGCGCCGATCACCGCCGCGGGCGGCACGCCGAGCCCGGCCAGCGTGAGCCCGCCGGCGAGCTTGCCGAACAGGTACGCCAGCAGCGCGCCGACTCCGATGCCGGCGGCGAGCCCGAGCACCGAGGCGATCAGGCCGACCGCCACGGCCTCCAGCACCACCGAGCCGATGACCTGCCGCCCGCTCGCGCCGATGGCCCGCATGAGCGCCAGCTCGCGGGTGCGCTGGGCGACGATGATCGAGAAGGTGTTGAGGATCAGGAAGGTGCCGACCAGCAGCGCCACCGCGGCGAAGCCGAGGAGGATCTTGTTGAAGAAGGACAGGCCCTCCTTCAGGCTGGCGGACGCGTCGTCCGCGAGCTGCTTGCCGGTCTTGACCTCGTAGTCCGCGCCGAGGGCGCGGGCCACCTCGTCGCGCAGCGCCTCCGGCGTGGTGCCGCCGGCGGCCTGCGCGGTCACGTTGGAGAACACGTCCGGCTTGCCGAGCATCAGCTGCTGGGCGACCGGGGTGGTGAAGGCGACCTCGTTGACCCCACCCACCGAGTCCCGGCCACCGCTGTAGCCGAAGACGCCGACCAGGGTGAACTCCTTCTTCGGCGCCAGGGTGAGCACGCCGACCCGGTCGCCGACCTTGACCTTGGCCGCCTCGGCGAGCGCGACGTTGACCACGATCTCGTCGTCGGCCTGCGGCGCGCGCCCCTCGCGCAGCTTCAGCAGTTCGCTCTCGCCGAGCCAGTTCTCGCCGAGCTGCGGCGGGCCGAACGAGGTGACCACCTTGCCGTTGCTGCCGATCAGCCGGGCCCCGTCGGCGGCGACCACGCCCCGCACGTCGGTCACGCCCGGCACCGCCTTGACCCGGTCGACGACCGACGCGGGCACCGGGGCGGCCACCTGCTCGCCTTCGACCTCGGAGAGCGCGACCTTCGGCTTCGCGGCCACGTTGACGTCGACTTCCGAGTACGCGTCGGAGAAGACCGCGTCGAAGGACCGGCCGAGGGTGTCGGTGAGCACGAACGCGCCGGAGACGAACATGACGCCGAGCACCACCGCCAGGCCGGACAGCAGCAGGCGCAGCTTGCGCGCCAGCAGGCTCTTCATAGTGGCCCGGAACATCAGCTGCCCACCTCGGCCGGCGCGTCGAGCTTCTTCATGGTGTCGAGCACCGTGTCGGCGGTCGGCTCGATCAGCTCCGAGACGATCTGGCCGTCGGCGAGGAAGACCACCCGGTCGGCGTACGCGGCGGCGGTCGGGTCGTGGGTGACCATGACGATGGTCTGGCCGTGCTCGCGGACCGAGTTGCGCAGGAAGTTGAGCACCTCGGCGCCGGAGCGGGAGTCCAGGTTGCCGGTCGGCTCGTCGGCGAAGATCACCTCGGGGCGGGACACCAGGGCTCGGGCGCACGCCACCCGCTGCTGCTGGCCGCCGGAGAGCTGCGCCGGGCGGTGCCCGAGCCGTTCCCGCAGGCCGACCGTGTCGATCACCGTGTCGTACCAGGCCGGGTCGGGCTTGCGGCCGGCGATCGACAGCGGCAGCAGGATGTTCTCCTGCGCCGTGAGCGTGGGCAGCAGGTTGAACTGCTGGAAGATGAAGCCCACCTTGTCGCGGCGCAGCTTCGTCAGGCCCGCGTCGCCCAGCCCGGTCACCGTGGTGTCACCGATCATGACGGTGCCCCGGGTCACCGAGTCCAGGCCCGCCAGGCAGTGCATCAGCGTCGACTTGCCCGAGCCGGACGGACCCATGATCGCGGTGAACCGGCCCCGCTCGAACTCGGCGCTCACCCCCCGCAGCGCGATGACCTGCGCCTCGCCGCTGCCGTACACCTTCCACACGTCGCTGGCCCGGGCCGCGGCCTGCGCCTGCCGCCCTACCGTCGCGGTCACGTCATCTACCTCTTCCGTCAGCCTGCATATCCGCACCGCCCCCGCTGGCCGGTGCGGCAGTTCCATCCTCGGTGCCGCCGGGCGCGGATCCGTCCGCCCCGGGGCGGAACCCGCGCCGGAATTTCCGTTGGGGTCACCCCCGAGGCCGGCTCAGGGTCATCCCTGACGAACCGGCGCCACCGACGCTATGACCTCACGTCGCGTCATGGTCAACCCCGCCGCGCCGCCGATGGTCACGGTAGGTGACCGGTGCCACCTCACCCGCCGGGGCGGACCAGGCCGGTCTCGTACGCCAGCACGACCGCCTGCACCCGGTCCCGCAGCCCCAGCTTGGTCAGCACATGCCCCACGTGGGTCTTCACGGTGGTCTCACTCACCGACAGCGCCCGGGCGATCTCGGCGTTGGACAACCCGCGCGCCACCTGCACGAGGACCTCCCGCTCCCGCTCGGTCAGCGAGTCCAGCGCCTTCGGCGGGGTGGCTGCCGGGTCGGGCAGCACGTCGGCGAAGCGGTCCAGCAGCCGGCGCAGGATCCGCGGCGCCACCACCGCCTCCCCGGCGGCCACCGTCCGGATCGCGGTGACCAGGTCCTCGGCCGGCACGTCCTTGGCCAGGAAGCCGCTGGCTCCGGCGCGCAGCGCGCCGACCACGTACTCGTCCAGGTCGAAGGTGGTGAGGATGAGCACCCGTACCGGCAGCCGGGCGTCCACGATCGCGCGGGTGGCCGCCACCCCGTCCATCCGCGGCATCCGGATGTCCATGAGGACCACGTCCGGCAGCAACCGCCGGGACAGCTCCACCGCCTCCACCCCGTCGCCGGCCTCGGCCACGATGTCCAGGTCGTCCTCGGTGCCCAGCACCATCCGGAAGCCGGTACGCAGCAGCGGCTGGTCGTCGGCGAGCAGGATCCGCACCGGTCGGGTGGCGGTGCTGTCGGTCATCGGTCTCCCTCGCTCGGCCGGGCGCCCGTCACGCCGGGACCGCCCCGGCCGACTCCAGCGGGATCCGCGCGTACACCCGGAAGCCGCCGCCGGGCCGCGGACCCGTCCGCAGGACCCCACCGTAGAGGGCGACCCGCTCCCGCATGCCGACCAGGCCGTGCCCGATCCGGTCGGGCGCCGGCGTCGGGCCGCGGCCCGTGTCGGTGACCTCCACCGCCAGGAAACCGTCGGTGACGGTGAGCCGGACCAGCGCGGTGGCCCGGCCGGCGTGCTTGAGCGCGTTGGTCAGCGCCTCCTGCACGATCCGGTAGACGGTCAGCGCCACCCCGTCCTCCATCGGACCGGGCGTGCCGTCGACCCGCAGCGTGACCGGCAGCCCGGCGTCGCGGACCTGCTCGACGAGGGCCTCGATGCCGGTCAACCCCGGCTGCGGCGTGAGCTCGGCGGCCGGTTCGGCGTCCGTACGCAGCACGTCCAGCAGCCGGCGCAGCTCCCGCAGGGTGGCCCGGCCGGTCTCCTCGACCGTGGCCATCGCCTCGTCCGCCGCGTCCGGATCCCGGCGCAGCACCCGGCGCGCCCCGGTGGCCAGCACGCCCATCACGCTGACGTGGTGGGCCACCACGTCGTGCAGCTCCCGGGCGATCCGGCGCCGCTCGTCGGCGACCGCCTGCTCGGTCAGCGACCGCTGGGTGGCCTCGGCGATCCGGGCCCGCTCCCGCAGCATCCGGGTGGACTGCCGGCGGGCCTGCACCGCCCGGCCCACCGCGTACGCCACCGACGCGGTGAGCAGGTTGTTGAGCACCAGCACCCCGGGGCCCATGTTGAGCACCCCGTCCAGCGGCGCGACCAGGTTCGCCAGCACCACCGGCACCCAGAGCAGCACCGCGGCGAGGCTGGCCGGGCGCAGCGGCCGGTGCGCCGCCATGGTGTAGGTGAGCACGACGAAGGTCAGCCCCTGTGTGGTGGGCGCGAGGCTGAACAGCACCGGCACGGCCAGCGTGGCCACCGCCGCGCCCACCGCCGGCCACGGGGCGAGGCGGCGGATCGCCACCGGGGCGGCGCACAGCACGCTCCAGCCCAGCGCCGCCCAGAGCTGGTCGGGCCGCAGCTCCCGCGGGGTCAGCAGCAGGAACGCCGCGTCCACCAGGGTCAGCGCGACGGCCGTGCCGGCGTCCACGGCCAGCGGCCGGTCCCGCGCCCACACGCGCAGCCGGTTCGTCATGCTCCGACGCTAGCCGCCGCCCGGCGCCGGCCCTCGTCGCCGATGGCGAACCCGGCCTCCTCCGCGAGGAGGAGGGTCACTCGTCCGCGCCGGGGGCGGCGGGCCGGGACCGGGCGTCGGTGAGCGGGTCGGCCGGGCCGGCCACCGGGAACGGCGGCGGGGTGCCGCCGAAGCTCGGGCAGAGCGCCTGGTGGCTGCACCAGTCGCAGAGCCGGCTGGGCCGGGGGCGGAAGTCCTGCCGCACGGTGGCCTGCTCGATCGCCTGCCAGAGCGCCACCACGGTGCGCTCGAAGCGCAGCAGCTCGTCGGCGTCGGGGGAGTAGTCGCACACCTCGGCGTCCTTGAGGTAGAGCAGCCGCAGCACCCGCGGCACCACCCCCCGGGTCCGCCACAGCACCAGGGCGTAGAACTTCAGCTGGAACAGCGCCCGGGCCTCGAACGCCTCCCGGGGTGCGCCGCCGGTCTTGTAGTCGACCACCCGCAGCGCGCCGTCGGGCGCCACGTCGAGCCGGTCGAGGTAGCCCCGGATGAGCAGCTCGTCGTCGACCACCGCCGAGATCAGCGCCTCGCGCTCGGCCGGCTCCAGCCGGCGCGGGTCCTCCACGGCGAAGTAGCCCTCCAGCAGCGCCGCCGCCGAGCGGAGGAACCCGTCGACCGCGGCCGTGTCGCCCTCGGCGAACAGCGTCGCCAGCTCCGGCTGCTCGGTGACCAGCCGGTCCCACTGCGGGGCGACCAGGTCGCCGGCCGACTCCGGGGTGCGGGCCGCCGCCGGCAGGTCGAACAGCCGCTCCAGCACGGCGTGCACCAGCGTGCCCCGGACCTGCTCCACGGTCGGGCGCTCGGGCAGCCGGTCGATGCTGCGGAACCGGTAGAGCAGCGGGCAGGTCTTGAAGTCGGCCGCCCGCGACGGCGACAGCGACGCCCGCACCGTGGGCGGCGCCGGCGGCACCTCCGGCGCCGTCGGGCCGCGCTGCGTGTCGATCACCGGTTCCGCCGTCATGCCCGGAAGGTTAGGGCACCGGTGTGACAGCGCGGCCGTCGCCGCACCGGTGCATGATCGGCGCCGCGTAGCATCGTCCCGGTGGAGCAGCGGACCCGCCCGTCGCGCCGGCCCGGGCTGACCCTCGGCCGGATCTTCGGGGTGCCGCTGCGCGTCGACGCCTCGATGTTGCTGCTCACCGTGGTCGTCACCGTGCTCTACGCCGCGCTGGCCCGCCGCCAGCTCGACCTGGGCCACCTCGGTGGCTACCTGGTGGGCCTCGGCTTCGTGGTCTCCCTGCTCGGCTCGGTGCTGCTGCACGAGCTGGGGCACGCGCTGACCGCCCGGCGCTACGGCATCGGTGTGCGCGGGATCACCCTGGAGCTGCTCGGCGGCTACACCGAGATGGACCGGGACGCCCCGAGCCCCAAGGTCGACCTGCTGGTCTCCCTCGCCGGCCCGGCGGTCTCGGCGGTGCTCGGCGCCGGGGCGGTCGCCGCCACCCTGGCCCTGCCCGCCGGCACCCTCGCCCACCAGCTCGCCTTCCAGCTCGCGGTCAGCAACGTCGTGGTGGCCGTCTTCAACAGCCTGCCCGGGCTGCCTCTGGACGGGGGCCGGGCGCTGCGCGCCGCGGTCTGGGCGGTCACCCGGGACCGGCACCGGGGCACCGAGGTGGCCGGCTGGATCGGCCGGGCCGTGGCGGTCGCCACCGTGGCCCTGGTGGTGCTGCTCACCCTGCGGCGGGCGCTCGCCCCGCTGGCCCTGCCGCTGATGCTGCTGGTCGCCGTGACGCTGTGGCGGGGCGCCGGCCAGTCCATCCGGATGGCCCGGATCGGCCGCCGCCTGCCGCTGGTCGACCTGGCCCGGCTGGCCCGCCCGCTGCTGCCGGTGCCCACCGGCACGCCGCTCGCCGAGGCGCAGCGCCGCCGCGCCGAGGGGGCCACCCCCGACGCCGCGCTCGCCGTGGCCGACTCCGCCGGCCGGCCGGTGGCGCTGGTCGACCCGGCCCGCGTCGCCGCCGTACCCCTAAAACGGCGGCCGTGGCTCGCGGTGGACGAGGTGGCCCGCGGCCTGGACAGCGTGCCCGCGCTGCCGGTCGACGCGGACGGCGAGCGGGTGCTGGAGACCGTGCGCACCCACCCGGGCGCACAGTACGTCGTGACGGCAGGCGAAGATGTGGTCGGCGTCCTGCACATCGCGGATCTCGCCCAGCTCCTGGAACCCAAACGGAAGACGAACACGTGACCGCAGATACCTCCACCGTCCCGGCGCTGCCACCTGTGCACCGGGGGCCGTTCCGCCCCGGCGACCGGGTCCAGCTGACCGACCCGAAGGGCCGGATGCACACCGTGACGCTGGAGCCCGGCAAGGAGTTCCACACCCACCGGGGGATCCTCAAGCACGACACGCTGATCGGCCTCCCGGACGGCAGCGTGGTCACCACCGCCGGCGGCGGCACCGCGTTCCTGGCCCTGCGCCCGCTGCTCTCCGACTACGTGCTCTCCATGCCGCGCGGCGCGCAGGTGATCTACCCGAAGGACTCGGCGCAGATCGTCGCCATGGGCGACATCTTCCCCGGCGCGAAGGTCCTGGAGGCCGGCGCCGGCTCCGGCGCCCTCTCCTGCTCGCTGCTGCGGGCCGTCGGCACCGAGGGTGAGCTGCACTCCTTCGAGGTGCGTGACGACTTCGCCCAGATCGCCCGGCGCAACGTCGAGGCGTTCTTCAACGGCCCGCACCCCGCCTGGCGGCTGCACGTCGGCGACGTCGCCGAGTGCGCCGAGACCGGTTTCGACCGGATCATCCTCGACATGCTCACCCCCTGGGAGATGCTCGACATGGTCGAGCGGGCCCTCGTCCCCGGCGGCGTGCTCATCGGCTACGTGGCCACCACGCCGCAGCTCTCCGAACTGGTCGAGGCGCTGCGCGAGCGGGGCGGCTGGACCGAGCCGCGCGCCTGGGAGTCGCTGGTCCGCGACTGGCACGCCGAGGGGCTCGCGGTCCGGCCCGACCATCGCATGATCGCGCACACCGCCTTCCTGGTCTCCGCGCGCAAGCTCGCCCCCGGGGTCACCGCCCCGCCGCGGCGCCGCAAGCCCAGCAAGGGCGCTGAGGCGTACGCCCAGCGCAGGGACGCGCTGCGCGCGGCCGAGGCGGCCCGGCAGGCGGCCGCCGGGGCCGAGGAGCCGGACCGGGCGTGACCCCGCGGCGCGGACGGCGATGAGCGGGCGGATCATGGGTCCCGGCGAGGACGACACCGAGCGGGTGGAGACGGTGGCATGAGCGAGCGGATCGGGGCGCGCGGCGGGCGCCGCGCCCGTCCCGGCGGTCCGGACCGGCGGCGGCGCGCGGGCCGGGAGGCGGCGGCATGAGCAGCCCCGGCTACGGCAACGGCGACCTGCCCGCCGTCTTCCCCGACTGGTCGCCCTACGCCGACCTGGAGTCGGCCGCCCGGGCCTACCTGCGCGATCCCGACATCGCCCTGGACGCCCTCGGCGGGGTGCTGCGCGGCGCCTCCGTGCTCGGTTTCACCCTGGAACGCTTCGTCAACGAGGTGAACGGGGTATGGCAGGAGGTCGTCGTCTGTGACGGCAGCCGGCTGGTGCTCTGGCACGGCGAGGACGTCCCGCCGGGGGAGGGGCCGCCCGGCTCGATGACCTCCTCGCTGCGGGTGGTCCCGGTCTCCACGGTCACCGAGGTCGGCTGCCGCCGGCGGCTCACCCGCGCCGACACCGGCGAGGTCCGGGTCGACAGCATCGACGTCTACCTGCTGCTCAGCTCGCTGGACGAGGCGCCGCCCAGCGACGAGGCGGTCGGCGCGCCCCGGCACGACGCGCTGCGCTTCGGCAAGACCCTCGACGACGGCGGCGCCGGGCAGATCGCCCGCCTGGAGGAGTTCGCCCGGCTGGTCGCCTCGGTCGTCGGCCGCCCGATGCTGTAAGAGACGCCACAGGCCGGGGACGTCGGTCCCCGGCCCGCGGCGTCCGTCAGGTCAGTCCTCGGCCTCCGGGCCGGCCACCTCGGCGCCGTCGCGGGCGCGCACCACGTGGATGCACTCGCCCGGGCACTCCTTCGCCGAGTCGATCACTTCGAGGCGCAGGTGCTCCGGCACGTCCACCCGGTCGCCCGCGGCCAGGCGCAGCTCGCCGTCCGGCCCCTTGACGTACGCCAGGCCGTCGACGTCGAACTCGAAGACCTCCGGCGCGTACTGCACGCACAGCCCGTCACCCGTGCACAGGTCCTGGTCGACCCAGACCTGCAGCTGGTCCGTCGCGACGTCGGTCACGAAGCACCCCCCATGTTCTCCCGTCCCACGCTCCGACGGTACCCGAACGCCCGTACCCGCCCGACGACCAGCCCTTGGCGATCAAGCTTCGGTGACGAGCGCGTTGCGGAGGACCGAATCGGGCTCATAGCGGCTAGTGTTAGCTCAGAACGTTCAAGCCCCCCGGGGAGGTGGGACGTGGCACGCAGCGACGACGCGGACTCGCGCGCCGCACGGTGGGAGAAGGAGGCCCACGATCTCTCCACGCAGGTCGCGTTCCTTCAAGAGGAACTCGCTCTGGTGCGGCGCAAGTTGACCGAAAGCCCCCGACACGTCCGGCAGCTCGAGGAGCGGCTGGCCGCCACCCAGGCGCAGTTGGCGCGGCTGACCGAGAACAACGAGCGGCTCGTGAGCACCCTCAAGGAGGCTCGCGCGCAGATCGTGACGCTCAAGGAGGAGATCGACCGCCTCGCCCAGCCGCCGAGCGGCTACGGCGTCTTCCTGGCCAAGCACGACGACGGCACGGTGGACGTGTTCACCGGCGGGCGCAAGCTCCGGGTGGCCGTCTCGCCCTCGCTGGAGGTCGACGAGCTCCGGCGCGGCCAGGAGGTCCTGCTCAACGACGCGCTCAACATCGTCGACGCGTTCGGCTACGAGCGGGTCGGCGAGGTCGTGATGCTCAAGGAGATCCTCGCGGGTCCCGAGGGCGCGCCGGGTGACCGGGCGCTGGTGGTCTCGCACTCCGACGAGGAGCGGATCGTGCACCTCGCCGAGACCCTGATCGGTTCGCCGATCCGGGCCGGCGACTCGCTCATGATCGAGCCCCGCTCGGCGTACGCGTACGAGCGGATCCCGAAGAGCGAGGTCGAGGAGCTCGTCCTGGAGGAGGTGCCCGACGTCGACTACACCGACATCGGTGGCCTCCACTCGCAGATCGAGCAGATCCGCGACGCGGTCGAGCTGCCCTTCCTGCACGCCGACCTGTTCCGCGAGCACCAGCTCCGGCCGCCGAAGGGCATCCTGCTCTACGGCCCGCCCGGCTGCGGCAAGACGCTGATCGCCAAGGCGGTGGCCAACTCCCTGGCCAAGAAGATCGCCGAGCGGCGGGGCGAGGAGAAGCACACCAGCTTCTTCCTCAACATCAAGGGCCCCGAGCTGCTCAACAAGTACGTCGGCGAGACCGAGCGGCACATCCGGCTGATCTTCCAGCGGGCGCGGGAGAAGGCCGGCGAGGGCACTCCGGTGATCGTGTTCTTCGACGAGATGGACTCCGTCTTCCGCACCCGCGGCTCCGGCGTCTCCTCGGACGTGGAGAACACCATCGTCCCGCAGCTGCTCAGCGAGATCGACGGCGTGGAGGGCCTGGAGAACGTCATCGTCATCGGCGCCTCCAACCGGGAAGACATGATCGACCCGGCGATCCTGCGCCCCGGCCGGCTCGACGTGAAGATCAAGATCGAGCGGCCGGACGCCGAGGCGGCCAAGGACATCTTCTCCAAGTACATCCTCTCCGGGCTGCCGCTGCACCCGGACGACCTGGCCGAGCACGGCGGCGACCCGCAGGCCACCGTGGCGGCCATGATCGACGCCGTGGTGCTGCGGATGTACTCGGAGACCGAGGAGAACCGCTTCCTCGAGGTCACCTACGCCAACGGTGACAAGGAAGTCCTCTACTTCAAGGACTTCAACTCCGGCGCGATGATCCAGAACATCGTCGACCGGGGCAAGAAGATGGCCATCAAGGAGTTCCTCACCTCCGGGCGCAAGGGACTGCGGCTCCAGCACCTCCTCGACGCCTGCGTCGACGAGTTCCGCGAGAACGAGGACCTGCCCAACACGACCAACCCCGACGACTGGGCGCGCATCTCCGGCAAGAAGGGCGAGCGGATCGTCTACATCCGCACGCTCGTCTCCGGCGGCAAGGGCGCGGAGGCCGGCCGGTCCATCGAGACCGCCAGCAACACCGGCCAGTACCTCTGACGTCGGCCCGGCCGGGGCGGTGCCGTGCAGGCACCGCCCCGGCCGCCGTCTGCGTGGGCCACGGGAGCGGGGCTTACCCGCTAAGGTCCCTCCCGTGCGAAGATCACTTGTCCCGGCCCTGGCCGTGGGCCTCGCCGCCCTGCTGACCGCCTGCGGCCCCTCCGACGACGCCGACCCGACGCCCGCCTCCACCGCCACCACGGTCGCGGCCGACCCGGTTGCCGCGGTCCGGCAGGGCTTCGACCGGAGCCTGGCGCGAACGGCCACGCTGGACGTCACCATCACCGCGGCCGGCCAGACCATCACCATGCGTTCGGCCGTCGATCCCGACACCGGCCAGATGACGCTGCAGATGAAGGCGCCCGACCCCGTCAGCATGGTCGCCACCAGGGACGCCGTCTACGTTCAGCAGGACAAGTCGGACGGCAAACCCTGGTTGAAGCTCGACCGGGACCGCCTCCGGCCGGACGGACAACTGGCCCAGGGCCTCGACATCCGGGCGCAGGTCGGGATCCTCGGCGGCGTGGTCTCCGCCGAGCGGGCCGATGACGGCCGCTACACCGGCGTCGCCGACACCGACAAGGCCATCGCCGCGGCGCCGAGCGAGAGCCAGCGCGCCGCCCTCCGCAAGGTGTTCAAAGTGCTCAAGCAGAAGTCGGTGCCGTTCGAGGCCACCCTCGACGCTGAAGGGCGGCTCACCCTGCTCACCTACACCTTCGACACGGCGGGCGGGGCGATCCGGAACGAGCTGGAACTGCACAGCTTCGGTGAACCGCTCGCCATCAGCGCGCCGCCCGCGTCGGAGACCGAGGACGCGTCGGCCGAGGTGTACCGGTTCTTCTGACGGACGTGGCCGGGGCGGCAGCGCCCGCCCCCCGCGTACCAGAGAACGACGCTCGCCGGGGCCCGGCGCGCCACCTACCGTCGAAGGGGCGACTACGCTCGACGTGACGGGGGACCGGGACGGGCGAGCGGAGCGGGTAGGTCGATGAGCGTTAGACGGATCATGGGCACCGAGGTCGAGTACGGCATCTCCGTGCCCGGCCAGGCCGGGGCCAACCCGATGGTCACCTCCTCCCAGGTGGTCAACGCCTACGGGGCGCGACCGGAACTCAACCGGGGCGGCCGCGCCCGCTGGGACTACGAGGAGGAGTCGCCACTGCGCGACGCCCGTGGCTTCACCTACTCCGGCGCGGCCTACGACCCGGCCGAGGCGCTCGCCGACGAGGACCTCGGGCTGGCCAACGTCATACTCACCAACGGCGCCCGCCTCTACGTCGACCACGCCCACCCCGAATACTCCACGCCCGAGGTGACCAACCCCCTCGACGTGGTGCGCTGGGACAAGGCCGGGGAGCGGGTGATGGCCGAGGCGTCCCGGCGGGCCGCCACCATCCCGGGCACCCACCCGATCCACCTCTACAAGAACAACACCGACAACAAGGGCGCCAGCTACGGCGCCCACGAGAACTACCTGATGCGGCGGCAGACCCCGTTCGCCGACATCGTGGCGTACCTGACGCCGTTCTTCGTCACCCGGCAGATCGTCTGCGGCGCCGGCCGGGTCGGCATCGGCCAGGACGGCGGCCAGAGCGGCTTCCAGATCTCCCAGCGCGCCGACTTCTTCGAGGTCGAGGTAGGTCTGGAGACCACCCTCAAGCGGCCCATCATCAACACCCGCGACGAGCCGCACGCCGACGCCGACAAGTACCGCCGGCTGCACGTCATCATCGGCGACGCCAACCTCTCCGAGATCTCCACCTACCTGAAGGTCGGCACCACCGCGCTGATCCTCACCATGATCGAGGAGAAGGCGCTCGGCGCCGACCTGGGCATCGCCGACCCGGTCAGCGAGCTGCGCGCGGTCAGCCACGACCCGTCGCTCAAGCACCTCATGCGGCTGCGCGACGGCCGCAAGCTGACCGCGCTCGACGTGCAGTGGGCGTACCTGGAGCGGGTCCGGTCCTTCGTGGACGACCGCTACGGCAGCGACGTGGACGCGCAGACCGCCGACGTCCTGGACCGCTGGGAGAGCGTGCTGGACCGGCTCGGCCGGGACGCCTTCCTCTGCGCCGACGAGCTGGACTGGGTGGCCAAGCTGCGGCTGCTGGAGGGCTACCGGGAGCGGGAGAAGCTCGGCTGGGGCTCGCACAAGCTCCAGCTGGTCGACCTCCAGTACTCGGACGTGCGGCCGGAGAAGGGCCTCTACCACCGGCTGGTGCAGCGGGGCTCGATGAAGACCCTGCTGAGCGACGAGCAGACCCGCTCGGCGATGACCGAGCCGCCGGAGGACACCCGGGCCTACTTCCGCGGCCGCTGCCTCGCCCAGTACGCCTCCGAGGTGGTCGCCGCGAGCTGGGACTCGGTCATCTTCGACGTGGGCCGGGAGTCGCTGGTCCGGGTGCCGATGATGGAGCCCGAGCGGGGCACTCGCAAGCACGTCGGGGCGCTCTTCGACCGCTGCGAGAGCGCCAAGGACCTGCTGGAGATGCTGACCGGCGGCTGAGCCGGATGCCGGAAGGCCCGTCGAGTGCTGGAACCCGGCGCGCGACGGGCTTTTCGTCGTTCGCGCGAGGTAAGTTGATCGCAGGCGATCGTGGAGGAGGCACACCATGGCGACCCAAGAAGGCGGCCAGACCCAGTCCGGCAAGTCGCACGAGGAGGTCGAGGAGGTCACCGCGCAGGCCAACCCCGAGGTTGCCGAGCGGCACGCCGAGATCACCGAGGACGTGGACGACCTGCTCGACGAGATCGACTCCGTCCTGGAGGAGAACGCAGAGGAATTTGTCAGGGGCTATGTGCAAAAAGGGGGCGAATAGGGCATAGCCGATTAAACCGGACATGCCCCGCGCGCTTGATGATCGGGACGGCTTCCGCCGCTGTCGTGACTGTGACGAGTGGAAGCCGCTCGACGGTTTCTGCGCCAACAGTCGTCGGCCCGACGGCCGTGGTAGCTACTGCAAGCCTTGCTTCAACCTTCGTTCGAAGGCCAGTTATGCCAAGCGCCTGAAGGAGAAGCACGGTCGGGAGGTGCGCGAGCTGCCGGCGGTGCCGGACGGTCACCGCCGGTGTCCCACGTGTGGTGAGACCAAAGAGCTCGACAACTTCCCGCGTAACCGGTCTGGCCGGGGCGGCTACGGCCGATACTGCAAGCCATGCCACAACGAAAAGGGCAAGGAAACCAGGCTGCGCCTGTACGGCGGTAGCCGCGAGTACCACCTGCGGCGGCGATACGGGGTCGGGCAGAAGGAGTTTGACGAGCTCCTCGCCGAGCAGGGTGGCGTGTGCGCGATCTGCGGGTCCCCCGACCCGCAACATCTGGACCACGATCATCGCACCGGATGGGTGCGCGGGATACTCTGCTTCAACTGCAACGGTGGTCTTGGCCAGTTCCGTGACAGTCCCGCGAGGCTGGCCAGGGCGATCACGTACCTGAGAGGAACCACGTGGCAGCGGGTTTTGATCCATCCGGGCGTCTTCCAGATGTGTTCACCAACGCGGGGACGTCCTCCTTCACAGCGTTCCTGAGCAAGGTGGCCCCCGAGATGCTGCCCGGCCGTCGGCCGCTGCCGCCCGGCATGGCCGCCGACATGGCGCCGCACGCGACGACCATCGTGGCCATCGCGGCCAGCGGTGGCGTGGTGATGGCCGGCGACCGGCGCGCCACGATGGGCAACCTGATCGCCCAGCGGGACATCGAGAAGGTCCACCCCGCCGACGCGTACTCGCTGGTCGGCATCGCGGGCACCGCGGGCATCGGTATCGAGCTGATGCGACTGTTCCAGGTGGAGCTGGAGCACTACGAGAAGATCGAGGGCGCGATGCTCTCGCTCGACGGCAAGGCCAACCGGCTGGCCTCGATGATCCGGGGCAACCTGGGCGCCGCGATGCAGGGCCTCGCGGTGATCCCGCTCTTCGCCGGCTTCGACCTGGCCGCCGCCGACCCGGCGCGGGCCGGGCGGATCTTCAGCTTCGACGTGACCGGCGGCCCCTACGAGGAGACCGGCTACGACGCCATCGGCTCCGGCTCGCTGTTCGCGAAGTCCGCGTTGAAGAAGCGGTTCCGGGCGGGCCTGTCGATCGACGACGCGACGCGGCTGGCCGTCGAGGCGCTCTACGACGCCGCCGACGACGACACCGCCACCGGTGGCCCGGACCTGACCCGCCGGATCTACCCGGTGGTGATGACCGCGACCGCCGAGGGCACCCACCGGCTCACCGACGCCGAGACGGCGGCGATCGCGGAGGGCGTGGTGTCCCGCCGGATGGAGAACCCGGGCGGCTGACCCCGCTCCCACCTCACCTGAGTCAGCAGTCCGCAGCACAGCGCCCGAAGGAGAACCGCCGCCGTGGCCATGCAGTTCTACGCCTCGCCCGAGCAGATCATGCGCGACCGCTCCGAGCTGGCCCGAAAGGGCATCGCCCGGGGCCGCAGCGCGGTGGTCCTGAGCTACGAGGGCGGGGTGCTCTTCGTCGCGGAGAACCTGTCCAGCACCCTGCACAAGGTCAGTGAGATCTACGACCGGATCGGCTTCGCCGCGGTGGGCCGCTACAACGAGTTCGAGAACCTGCGCCGGGCCGGGGTGCGGATGGCCGACCTGAACGGCCTGAGCTACGACCGGCGGGACGTGACCGGCCTGGGCCTGGCAAACGCGTTCGCGCAGACGCTCGGCGCGATCTTCACCGAGCAGTCGAAGCCGTTCGAGGTGGAGATCTGCGTGGCCGAGGTGGGCGCCACGCCGGACGACGACTCGCTCTACCGGCTGACCTACGACGGGTCGGTCAACGACGAGCCGGGCCGGATGGCGATGGGTGGCCAGGCCGAGGCGATCACGGGGGTGCTGAAGAACGAGCACCGGCCGGAGATGTCGCTGTCGGAGGCGGTCCGGGCGGCCATGAAGGCGTTGAGCAGCGTCGGCGGTGAGGGCGGGGCCGCCCGCACGATCGCCGCCAACCAGCTCGAGGTGGCGGTCCTGGACCGGCGCCGGGTCGGCCGGACCTTCCGGCGGATCACCGGGGCGGCGCTGACGGCGCTGCTGGACGGGGAGGCGGGCGCGGACGCCGCGCCGGCGCCGGGGCGGGCGAAGACCCCGACGGTGCCGACCGAGGAGGCGAAGAAGCCGACCACGTCGGCGGGCTCGGCCGACCTGGAGGGCCAGCCCCAGGAGGAGCGGCCCGGCGAGTGACGCCGGCCGGGCGCCGGAACGCCGCCAGGTGGCCCGTCCGGCGCCCGAGGGTCAGGACCGACCCCGCGTCGCTCGGGTCGCCCAGGGTCAGCGGTGCGGCTTGAGCGGCGTCCACCAGGCCCGGTTGTCCCGGTACCAGGCGACGGTCGCGGCCAGCCCGTGGTCGAGGTCGACCGTGGGGACCCAGCCGAGCTCGTGCCGGGTGGTGGTGCAGTCCAGGGCGTACCGGCGGTCGTGGCCCTTTCGGTCGGCGACCGGTCGGACCCGCTCCCACCCGGCGCCGCAGGCGGCCAGCAGCCGCCCCGTGAGGTCGCGGTTGGTGAGTTCGGCGCCGCTGCCGAGGTGGTAGATCCCGCCGGCCCGCCCGCGGGTCTGGGCGAGCGCTATGCCGTGGCAGTGGTCGTCGACGTGCAGCCAGTCCCGCACGTTGCCGCCGTCGCCGTAGAGGGGCACGTCGTGCCCGTCGAGCAGGTTGGTGACGAAGAGCGGGATGATCTTCTCGGGGTACTGGTAGGGCCCGTAGGTGTTGGCGCCGCGGGTGACCACGACGTCGAGGCCGTGGGTGCGGTGGTAGGCCAGCGCGAGCAGGTCGCCGGCGGCCTTGCTGGCCGAGTACGGGGAGCTGGGGTCGAGCGGGGCCTGTTCGGTCCAGGCGCCGGTGGCGATGGAGCCGTACACCTCGTCGGTGGAGACCTGGACGAAGCGGCGCACGCCGTGGCGCAGGGCCGCGTCGAGCAGCGTCTGGGTGCCGACCACGTTGGTGGTGACGAAGTCGGCGGCGGCGGCGATGGAGCGGTCCACGTGCGACTCGGCGGCGAAGTGCACGACGGCGTCGTGGCCGGCGACGGTGGCGTCGACTAGGGCGGCGTCGCGGATGTCGCCGCGTACGACCCGCAGCCTCTGGTCGGTGCGGACCGGTTCGAGGGCTCCCTCGGTGGCGGCGTAGGTCCAGGCGTCGAGCACGGTGACGGTGTCGGCGGCGAGGCCCGGCTCGGCGCCGGTGAGCAGCCGCCGGACGTACGCCGACCCGATGAAGCCGGCGCCGCCGGTGACGAGGATTCTCACGGCTGGGACCGTACCCGGCGCTGGGATGTGCGAACGCCGGGAATGCCCGTCCCGGTGCGGATGAGACCACCGGGTTGAGCGCTGCCCATCCGGGGCTCCGGGCGGCTAGTGTCACATCATGGAGCGGCGAATCTTCGGCCTCGAGACCGAGTACGGCGTCACCTGCACTTATCGCGGGCAGCGCCGACTGTCCCCCGACGAGGTCGCGCGGTACCTGTTCCGGCGGGTGGTGTCGTGGGGCCGGTCGAGCAATGTGTTCCTGCGCAACGGAGCCCGCCTCTACCTGGACGTGGGCTCGCACCCGGAGTACGCGACGCCGGAGTGCGACTCGGTGACCGACCTGGTGGCCCACGACCGGGCGGGGGAGCGGATCCTGGAAGGGCTGCTCGTCGACGCGGAGAAGCGGCTGCACGACGAGGGCATCGCGGGTGAGATCTACCTGTTCAAGAACAACACCGACTCGGCCGGCAACTCGTACGGCTGCCACGAGAACTACCTGGTGTCCCGGCACGGCGAGTTCGGCCGGCTGGCCGACGTGCTCATCCCGTTCCTGGTCACCCGGCAGTTGATCTGCGGTGCGGGCAAGGTGCTGCAGACCCCGCGCGGCGCGGTCTACTGCCTGTCGCAGCGGGCCGAGCACATCTGGGAGGGCGTCTCGTCGGCGACCACCCGCAGCCGGCCGATCATCAACACCCGGGACGAGCCGCACGCGGACGCCGAGCGCTACCGGCGGCTGCACGTGATCGTCGGCGACTCGAACATGAACGAGGTCACCACGCTGCTGAAGGTCGGCACGGCCGACATCGTGCTGCGGATGATCGAGGCCGGGGTGGTGATGCGGGACCTGACGCTGGAGAACCCGATCCGGGCGATCCGCGAGGTGTCGCACGACATCACCGGCCGGCGCAAGGTGCGGCTGGCCTCCGGCAAGGAGGTCTCGGCGCTGGAGATCCAGCAGGAATACCTGGCGAAGGCGACGGAGTTCGTCGAGCGCCGGGGTGGGGACCAGACCGCGAAGCGAGTGGTGGACCTGTGGGCGCGGGTGCTGCGGGCGGTGGAGACCGGTGACCTGGACCCGGTGGCCCGGGAGATCGACTGGGTGTCGAAGCTGCGGCTGATCGAGCGCTACCAGCGCAAGCACGACCTGCCGCTGTCGCACCCGCGGGTGGCGCAGATGGACCTGGCCTACCACGACCTGCGGCGCGGCCGGGGCCTGTACGGGCTGCTGGAGCGGCGCGGCGAGGTGGACCGGGTGGCCACCGACCCGGAGATCTTCGAGGCGAAGGAGACCCCGCCGCAGACCACCCGGGCGCGGCTGCGGGGCGAGTTCATCCGGCACGCCCAGGAGAAGCGGCGCGACTTCACGGTGGACTGGGTGCACCTGAAGCTGAACGACCAGGCGCAGCGCACGGTGCTGTGCAAGGACCCGTTCCGGGCGTACGACGAGCGGGTGGAGCGGCTCATCGCGAGCATGTGACCCGGGGCGGGCGGCCGGTGCTGCGAGCGCCGGCCGCCCGCCCACCGGTACGCTGGCGTCGCGATGAACACTTCCGAACCTGCCGGCCGCCCCGGCCGCGAGACGTCCGCCGGCCGCGACAGCGGGACCGAGAAGCTCAACTGGATCGAGCGGCGCCGCGAGAAGATCCGCACCGAGATCGAGCGCAACCGGCGCGGTGAGTACGCGGTGCCGACGTGGGTGCTGGCCGTGGCGCTGGTGGTGATCGTGGCCGCCTGGCTGGGGCTGATCTTCCTGGCCGGCTGACCGCCGGAACCGCAGCGGGGGAGTTGCGCACCGGCCCGTCCGCCCGGGAGGGTTGTCACATCGACCGGATTCGACCCGCTGGCCGTCGCCGGCGCGGGCACGGGAGGGTGACGTCATCGCACACATCGACCTCGGTCTGGACGAGCAGGCCCACCCCGGCATCAACGGGCTGGCCCGCTACCGACCGGAGACCGCCGGGCCGCTGCTCGATCTCGCCGACACGCTGCTGCACGCCCCGCATCCCACGCTGACACCGGGGGAGCGGGAGTTGATCGCCGCGTACGTGTCGGATCTGAACTCCTGCACGTTCTGCTGCGCGTCGCACTCGGCGTTCGCCGCCGCCCAGCTTCCGGCGGGGATGCCGCTGGTGGAGCAGGTGCGCCGGGACCTGGACGCGGCCCCGGTCGAGGCGAAGCTGCGGGCGCTGCTGCGGATCGCCGGGGCGGTGCAGCGCAGCGGCCGGGAGGTCACCACCGGTCTGGTGGAGGCGGCCCGAGCCGAGGGCGCCACCGACCTGGAGATCCACGACACGGTGCTGATCGCCGCCGCCTTCTGCATGTACAACCGCTACGTCGACGGCCTCGGCACGGTGGCGCCGGCCGACCCGGCGGGCTACACCCGGGCCGCGGCGCACATCGTGGCGCACGGGTACGGGGCGCGCTGACCGCTCAGCCGAGCAGGCGGGCCGTGTGCCGGCCGGCGGCGGCCGCGGCCAGGAAGTAGGCGTGGTCGCCGTCGAGCCCGCGACCCATCGTCGACAGGCCGACCGGGCTGGCCCGCAGCGCCGCGTCCAGGCCGTCTGTGGGCACGGTCACGATCCGGTGCCGCGCCGCGAGCGGGGCCAGCGCCGCCGCGACCTCGGCCGCGAGGGTCGGGTCCAGGCCGTCCGGCACGACCAGCTCCGCGGGGGCCAGGGCGACCCGGCCGTACGCGGTGAGGCTGTGGTGGGAGACGCCGCGGTGCCGGGGGCGGGGGTCGGCGTCGGAGATGCGCAGCGAGCCGACCGGCCGCCCGCCCAGGGTGGCGACCGCGTTGACCGCCTCGCCGACGGCGACTCCGGAGAAGCCCCAGCGGGTGCCGGTGCCGAGGTTGCCGGGGCCCTGGGCGACGATCGCGACGTCGGCGCCGAGCACGTGCCGCGCGGCGAGCAGGCCGCTGTGCAGGGTGCTCGCCTCCAGGTCGCCGCCGAACGCCTGGCCCACGCTGACCGTGCCGGCGAGCCGGCCGGCGAGCCCGGCGAGGGTGCGGGAGAACCAGGCCGGCAGCGCGCCGCCGTCGGTGAGCAGGTACGCCACCCGGGCGTCCGGGGCGTCGGCGTGGACGCCGGCCAGGATCGCCGGCAGCGCCGAGTGCAGGTCGGCGGTGACCACCGGCATCCCGTCGACGGACTCCGCGGCGGCCAGCCGGGCGTGGTGCGGGGAGGCCTCCTCGTCCACGCCGAGCAGGATCGGCTGCAGCGGGGTGTAGCGGGCCTTGACCAGGTGCCCGGCCTCGCGGGTGTCGGCGGCCTGCGGGGGGTCGGCGGGCAGCCGGTCGGGCAGGGCGACGACCAGCGCGTACCCGCCGGTGCCGAGGCCCATCAGCAGGGCGCCGGCGTTGAGCAGCACCCGGTCGCCGGGCTCCGGGTCGCCGACCAGCGCCGGGTACGCCAGGGCGCGCATCCGGCCGCCGTCGGGCAGGTCGACGTCGAGTTCCGCGGCGCCGGTCCACCGCCGCCGTACCGCCGTGACCGTGCCGGACCGCCATCGCACCATGCCCGGCACGCTATCGGCCGGCGTGGCGCCGCGGTGCGGCCGGGTCGGCGGGCCGCTGGTCAGGCCGGCCCGCCGCCCGTCTCCTGGTCCACCGGCCGCTGGTTCTCGTCCTGCGTGGTCCGGGCCGGGCGCCCGTGGCTGCCGCTCATCGAGCGGGTCGGGTCGAGGAAGACGTACGCGATCTCCGGGAACCGGTCGGTGAGCCGCCGCTCGGCCTCGTCGGCGGCGGCCTCGATGTCGGCGCCGGTGGCGTCGTCGTTGAAGTCGACCTTGGCGGCGACCAGGATGTCCACCGGGCCGAGGAGCATGGTCATCAGGGTGTCGATCCGGTCCACCGCCGGCAGCCCGGCCAGCTCGTGCTCGATCTGCCGGTGCAGCCGCTCGGACACGGCCCGGCCGACCAGCAGCGAGATGTTGCTGCGGGCCAGGATGCCGGCGACCACCAGCAGCAGCACGCCGATGAGGATCGAGGCGACGCCGTCGTAGAGCTCGTCGCCGGTGAGGTGCGACAGCGTGAGCCCGGCGGCGGCGAGCAGCAGGCCGATCAGGGCCGCGGTGTCCTCCAGGAAGACCGCCTTGACCGTGGTGTCGGCGGTCAGCCGCAGGTAGCGGTGCGGGGTGGCCCGCCAGCGCCGGGACTCCCTGCGGACCTGCCGGACCGCCCGGGCCAGCGAGACCGACTCGATGGCGAAGGAGATCGCCAGCACGATGTACGAGGCCAGGTAGTCGCCGGTGTGCTCGTGCACGAGGATCGTGGTGACGCCGTGGGTGATGGCGAAGCCGGCGCCGACCACGAAGGTGAACAGCGCGGCGAGGAACGCCCAGACGTAGCTCTCCTTGCCGTACCCGAAGGGGTGCCGGGTGTCGGCGGGTCGCGCCCCGCGGCGCAGCGCCAGGTAGAGCAGGACCTCGGTGGTGGTGTCGGCGACCGAGTGGGCGGCCTCGGAGAGCATCGCCGCGGAGCCGGAGATGAGGCCCGCGACCAGCTTGGCGATCGCGATGGCGAGGTTCGCCGCGCCGGCCACCACGACCGTGCCGACGCTCTCGCTCTTGACCGCCGCCTCCGCCATGCGCTCACCCTATGGCCGCCGTCGGCCGGCTGCCCGGCGAGCGGCGCAGGCCCCGGGTGGTGTGGTGCGGATCGCTACCGGGCGGGACTCCCGCGCGCCGCGCCCGCGCGGGTGCGCGCCGCGGACGTGCGGGCTGCTAGCGTTTCCCACGTGTCCCGGACCCGTACCGAACGCCTGGTCAACCTGGTGATCTGCCTGCTGTCCACGCGACGGTTCCTGACCGCCGCGCAGATCGCCGCGACCGTGCCCGGCTACGAGCACGATCCGGACGACGCCAAGGACCACGAGGCGTTCCAGCGCAAGTTCGAGCGGGACAAGGCCGAGCTGCGGGAGCTCGGGGTGCCGCTGGAGACCGGCACGGCCAGCGTCTTCGACGCCGAGCCGGGCTACCGGATCGCACCCCGTGAGTACGCCCTGCCCGACATCCCGCTCGAACCGGACGAGGCCGCCGCCGTGGGCATCGCGGCCCGGCTGTGGCAGCACGCCGGCCTGGCCGCCGCCGCCTCGTCGGGGCTGGCGAAGCTGCGCGCCGCCGGCATCGACGTCGACCCGCAGGCCACGCTGGGCCTGGAGCCGATGGTGACGGTCGACCCGGCGTTCGCGCCGCTGACCGCCGCCGCGCGGGACCGGCGCGAGGTCAACTTCGACTACCGGGTGCCCGACCGGGACGCCCCGACCCGCCGCAGGCTCCAGCCGTGGGGCGTGGTCTGCTGGCGCGGCCGCTGGTACGTGGTCGGCCACGACCTGGACCGGGCGGCGACCCGCTGCTTCCGGCTCTCCCGGGTGGTGGGCACGGTCCGGGTGACCGGCGAGCCCGGGGCGTACGAGCCGCCCGCCGGGGTGGACCTGATCAGCCACGTGGCCCGCTGGTCCGGGCCGGTGGAGCGCACCGGCCGGGCCACCGTGCTGGTCGCTCCCGGCCGCGCCGCGGGGCTGCGCCGCTGGGCGGTGGAGACCGAGGCCGGGCCGGACGGCGACCGCCTGGTCATGCCGTACGCCGACGCCGACTTCCTGGCCGGCCAGATCGTCGGGTACGGCCCGGACGTGCGGGTGTTGGAGCCGCCGGAGGTCCGCGAGGCGGTCATCCAGCGGTTGAAGGAGATCGCCGCCCGGCACGACGACCTGGCGGTGGCCGGGGGTGCCCGGTGACCCGCCCGGCGGCCCGCGGCGGCCGCGCCTCGGCGGACCGGCTGGCCCGGCTGCTGAACCTGGTGCCCTACCTGCTGGCCCGCCCCGGCATCGAGATCGCCGAGGCGGCGCACGACCTGGGGGTGACCGAGAAGCAGCTCCGCGAGGACCTGGAGCTGCTCTGGGTGTGCGGGCTGCCCGGTTACGGCCCCGGTGACCTGATCGACATGGCGTTCGACGGCGACCGGGTGACCATCACCTACGACGCCGGCATCGACCGCCCGCTCCGGCTCACCCCGGACGAGGCCCTGGCCCTGGTGGTGGCGCTGCGGATGCTCGCCGAGACGCCGGGGGTGGCCAACCGGGAGGCCGTCGAGCGGGCGCTCGCCAAGATCGAGAGCGCCGCCGGTGACCTGGCCGGCGCTCCGGTCGAGGTGCGGCTGCCCGGCGACACGGCCCGGGTCCGGGAGCTGCGCGCCGCCGTGGAGCGCGGCCGGGCGCTGCGGATCACCTACTACACGGCGGCCCGCGACGAGACCACCGAGCGCACCATCGACCCGCTGCGGATGCTGATGGTCGGCGGCCGGGCGTACGTGGAGGCGTGGTGCCGCCGGGCCGAGGCGGTCCGGCTGTTCCGGGCCGACCGGATCGACGCGGTCACCGAGCTGGCGGAGCAGGCCGTGGTGCCGCCGCAGGCCCGCCCGCACGACCTCAGCGACGGGGTGTTCCGCCCCTCGCCGGACCTGCCGCTGATCACCCTGCGGATCGGCCGGGGCGAGCGGTGGATCACCGAGTACTACCCGTGCGAGCGGGTCGAGGCCGACGGCGAGCACTGGCTGGTGTCGTTGCGCGTCACCGACCTGGGCTGGGCCCGCCGGTTCGTGCTCGGGCTCGGGCCGGACGTGACCGTGGTCGCGCCGACCGAACTGGCCGAGCAGGTCCGCGCCCAGGCGGCCGCCGCGCTGGACGCGTACGCCACTCCGGCCGACCGCGCCGATCCGGCGGTGGCCGCGGTCACCCAGTAGGCTGACCGCCGTGGTGACGTGGATCGTGGTCGGGGTCGTGCTGTTCGCGCTCGTCGTGCTGGCCCTGGCGGTCCGGCCGGTGCTGGCCCGGTTGCCCCGGCTGCGCCGCACGGCGCTGGCCCTGCAACGGCGCCAGGCCGAGGCGGAGTCGCTGCGCTCCGCCGCCGAGGAGCTCCAGGCGCGGGCCGAATCGCTCCAGGAGCGGGTGGGCGTGGCGCAGGAACGGATCGCGTTGATCAAGGCCAGCCGCGGGAAGTGATCGACGGCGGTCGGTCCGCTGTTCGGTAGCTGCGCGTTCGCGGCCGGATCCGCGCACGATTGCGCCCCCGCGGGTGGTTGACGGGACACTCCGGGTTGGCCGAGACTTCACCGACCAGGCCCGCAACCGGGGGCCCGGCAGGGTGGCAACGGTCTTCGACGCACGTACGATGGGCTCCGACCACCCTCACCGACACAGAGCGACTGGAGCTTCCCATGGGTGCCCTCAAGCCGTGGCACATCGCCGTACTCGTGGTCGTGCTGATCCTGCTCTTCGGCGCGAAGCGGCTCCCCGACGCGGCCCGCTCGCTGGGCCGTTCGCTGCGGATCATCAAGGCCGAGACCAAGAGCCTGCACGACGACGACCGTGACCTCGCCGAGAAGGCCGACGCGCAGTCCGGCTACCAGCCGCTCCCGCCGCAGCAGGTCGCTCAGCCGCAGCAGCAGTTCGCCCCGCAGCCGCAGCAGCCGGTCGCCCCGCCGGTCGACCCGGTGCAGCGCGTCCGCGAGAACTGATCCGAAAGGGCCCCACCACCGTGGCCTTCGGGTTGAAGAAGCGTGGCCCGAGCACGTTCGAGCGGGCCGCCGACGGCTCGATGACGCTCATCGAGCACTTCCGGGAACTGCGCACCCGGCTGTTCCGCGCGTCGCTGGCGGTCGTCGTCGGCCTGGTCGTCGGCTTCTGGCTCGCCGACCCGGTGTTCCTGCTGCTGAAGCGGCCGTACTGCCGGCTGCCCGACACGACGGATGCGCTGGGCCAGTGCCAGGACCTGTTGGCGCTGGCGCCCACGACCGGGTTCGTGCTGAAGCTGAAACTCGCGCTCTGGCTCGGCCTGATCATCGGTGGGCCGGTCTGGCTCTACCAGCTCTGGGCGTTCATCGCCCCGGGTCTGCACCGGCACGAGCGCAAGTGGGCGTACGTCTTCGTCGCTATCGCCGCGCCGCTGTTCGCGGCCGGCGGGGTGCTGGCCTACCTCGTGGTCGACAAGGGCCTCGGGTTCCTGATGGAATCCGGGGTGGGCGGACTGTCGAACCAGTTCGAGGTCACCGCGTACATCGGGTTCGTCACCAACATGATCCTGCTGTTCGGGGTGGCGTTCGAGTTCCCGCTGATCCTGCTCATGCTCAACTTCACCGGCGTGGCCAGTGCCCGCCGGCTGCTGAGTTGGTGGCGCGTGGTGATCTTCGTGTCCTTCGCGTTCGCGGCGATCGCCACGCCCGACCCGGGCCCGTTCGGCATGACGTTGCTGGCCACTGCGCTCTCCCTGCTCTACTTCGTCGCGGTCGGGGTGGCCTTCATCAACGACAAGCGGCGTGGCCGCGGCCGGGAGCTCTACTCGGACGTCGCCGACGACGAGGTGTCGCCGCTGGACCTGTCCGTCGAGCCGGTCGGGGCCGCCGGCGGGGTGGAGGCGAGCGCGCCGATCGGGGCGCCCGAGCCGGTCGCCGCCCCGGCGCCGATCGAACGCCGCTACGACGACATGACCTGACCCGGCCAGGCCGGGCAGCACGTCACGCCGGACGCCGTCCCCACCCCGGGGGCGGCGTCCGCGCGTGTCGGCGGGCGACCGGGCGGCCGGCGCACAGATCGAGGAAGTGGGCGGCGGGAGCCTCCCGGTGTCCGGGACACCGTGCGGCCCGGTGGCTCGGCATACTGGCGGCCATGATCGACAACGACCGGGCGGGCCGCCCCGACCTGCCCTCGGCGCTGCGCTTCCTGACCGAACTGGTTGCCTGGGTCGCCACCCCGTGGGCGCTCGCCCCGCACTCCGTGGTGCTGGCGGTCGCCTCGGTGGTGCTGCTGATCGGCCTGCCCACCGTGTTCGCCACCCCCGGCGACAAGCGGCAGGTGATCGTGCCGGTGCCCGGGCTGGTCACCGTGGCGCTGGTGCTGCTGCAACTGGTCGCCGCGGTGCTCGCCGCCTGGGCGGCCTGGCCGGAGCCGGTCGCGGTCGTGGTGACCGTGCTGGCGGCGGCCACGGTGGTGACCGAGCTGCCCCGCTGGCGCCGGCTCGCACCGCTGGCCCGCGACGGCCACCCGGCCCGTCGACCCCCTGATCCCACCCGCCGTGGGTCCGCCTGAACCGGCCCGCCGTGTGCCCCGTGATCCCACCCGCCGCGGCCGGTCGCGCCGTCAGGCCACCCGGCGGGCGGCGTCCGGCGGCGGGGCGGGCACGGCGTCCGGGTGCAGGATCGCCGCGATGGCCTCGGCGCCGTCGACCAGGCGTGGGCCGGCCCGCACGATCAGCCCGTCCGCGTCGAGCGCCCAGACCTCCGCGCCGGGGAACCGCGCGGCCACCCCGGCGGCCTGCGCGGCGGCCCCGTCCAGGTGGAAGCCGCACGGCGCGACGAGCACCACCTCGGGCCGGGCGGCCCGCAACGCGGCCCAGGTGGTCGGCGTGGACCGGGCCCCGGGGTGGGTCGCCACCGGCTCGCCGCCGGCGGTCTCGACCAGGTCGGGGATCCAGTGTCCGGCGCCGAACGGCGGGTCCACCCACTCCACCACGGCGACCCGCCGGCGGGTCCGGCCGGCCACCGCCGCGCGGACCGCCGCGAGCCGCCCCCGCAACGCGTCGACCAGGGCCTCCGCCCGGTCCGGCACCCGGGCCGCCGCGCCCACCGCCAGGACCGTGTCCAGGACGTCCGCCAGGGTGTACGGGTCGAGCGACAGCACCTCCGCCCGGCAGCCGAGGTGGTCGACGGCGTCCGCGACCCGGCCCGACGGAAGAGCGCAGACCCGGCACAGGTCCTGGGTGAGGATCAGGTCCGGGTCCAGCCCGGCCAGCGCGCCGGCGTGCAGGGTGTACAGGTCCGACCCGGCGGCGAGCTGCCCCTTGACGTACGCGTCGATCTCGCCCGGGCTCATGCCCCGGGTGTCCCGGCCGCCCACCACGACCGTGGTGCCGGCCCGGTACTCGGGCGGCACCACGCACTCGAAGGTGACCCCGACCAGCTCGTCGCCGAGCCCCAGGGCGTAGATGATCTCGGTGGCCGAGGGGAGCAGGGAGACCAGGCGCATCCCGCCATCCTGCCCGCCCTCCGCAGTTCACCGATCCCCAGGTCCCCGCCGGGGCCTGGAGTTAGTCTGGGGCGGCGCCCGAGGCGGTGCGGACGCGTCCGTCGTCGCGGCCCGCCCGGCGTCGGTGCCGGCGGCGTGACGACCCTCTCCCGGGAGGCGGTGCGGTGTCCGATCCGATCGAGGCGTTCTTCGCGCAGCTCGCCCGGCAGGCTCCCGAGCGGCTGCTGCGCCGCACCGCCGGCATGATCCGGTTCGAGCTGGAGGAGGACGGTGCCCTCGACTTCTGGCACCTGACCATCTCCCACGGCCGGATCGCGGTGGACCGCAGCGCGCGGGACGCCGACACGGTGATCCGGACCCGGCGCGACTTCTTCCTCCGGCTGGCCGCCGGCGAGGCCAAGCCGCTCACCGCCTGGCTGCGCAACGATCTCACCGCCGAGGGGCACTTCCGGTTCGTGGTCCTGCTGGAGCGGCTCTTCCCGGCGCCGCCCGGGGCGCGGCACCCGCGGGCCCTCACCGGTGGACGCGGGGAGCCCGGATGAGGCCGGACCTGGTCCGCGTGCTGGACGGCAACGTCTTCGTGCTCAGCGAGGACAACGGCGACATCGAGGCGAACGTGGCCAACCCGTGCGGCTTCTTCGACTTCGACACCCGGTTCCTGTCGGTGTGGCGGCTCACCCTGGACGGCGACCGGCTCCACCCGCTCTCCATCGCCGAGCGGGACCACCTCCACCTGCGGTTCTTCCTCGTGCCGGGCAGACCGACGCACTACGTGGACGCCAAGTCGTCGGTCATCCGGGAGCGGACCATCAACGGCGGTGTCTTCGAGGAACGGCTCACGGTGCTCAACCACAACCACGTGCCGGTGGAGTGCACCGTACGGCTCGACGTGGGGAGCGACTTCGCCCCGATTCTGGGCGTCACCGCCGAGCGCACCCCGCCGGGGCGGTTCTACCAGCGGTTCGACGAGCGCGGCCTGCGCCTCGGCTACCAGCGGGAGAGGTTCCAACGGGAGACGCTGGTGACCAGCAGCGAACCGGTGCGGGTGGACGAGCAGCGCCTCACCTGGACGGTGCGGCTGGCTCCCAGGGAGTCCTGGACGACGACCCTGCGGGTGCAGGGGCTGGTGCTGCGCCCGGACGGCGCGGACGTCCGGGACCGGTTGCAGCGGCGGGGGCGGGCCGGCGCCGACGAACGGCAGCGCGACCTGGCGAGCTGGCTGTCCCGGACGCCGCAGCTCAGCTGCGACTGGGAGGCGCTGACCGAGGTCTACCGGCGCAGCCTGGTGGACCTGGCGGCCCTGCGGTACTCGCCGCTGACCCTGCCCAACCAGGTGATGCCCGCCGCCGGCCTGCCGTGGGCGGCCACCATCACCGGCCGGGACAGCATCCTGACCAGCTTCATGGCGCTGCCCGTGGCGTCCGAACTGGCGTCGGCGACGGTGCGGATGCTCGGCATCGACCAGGGCGCGGTGCTCGACGACTTCCGCGACGAGGAGCCCGGCAAGATCCTCCGTGAGTTCCGCTACGGGGAGATGGTGGCCTTCGAGGAGCGCCCGGAGTCCCCGTACTACGGCAGTGCCGACGCGACCCCGCTCTACGTGATCCTGCTCGACGAGTACGAGCGGTGGACCGGCGACGTCGACCTGGTGCGGGAGTTCGAGGACGAGGCCCGCGCGGCGCTGCGCTGGATCGACGAGTACGGCGACCTGCTCGGTGACGGCTACGTCCGTTACCTGCGGCGCAACGAGCGCACCGGGGTGGCGAACCAGGGCTGGAAGGACTCGCCGGAGGCGATCTGCTTCGCCGACGGACGGCTGCCCGACCCGCCCCTGGCCACCTGCGAACTTCAGGGGTACGCGTACGACGCGAAGATGCGCGGCGCGCGGATGGCCCGGGAGTTCTGGGGCGACCCGGCGTACGCCGACCGGCTGGAGCGGGAGGCCGCGGCGCTGCGGGAGCGCTTCGACCGGGACTTCTGGATCGCGGACCGGGGCTACTACGCGCTCGCCCTGGACAGCGACGGCCGGCAGGTCGACGCGCTGGCGTCCAACATGGGCCACCTGCTGTGGAGCGGCATCGTCCCGGCGGAGCGGGCCGCGCAGGTGGCCGCCCACCTGGTCGGGCCCCGGCTCTTCTCCGGCTGGGGGATCCGCAGCCTGGCCACCGGGCAGGAGCGCTACAACCCGCTCGGCTACCACGTCGGGGCGGTGTGGCCGTTCGACAACGCGCTGATCACCTGGGGCCTTCGCCGGTACGGCTTCACCGAGGAGGCGGGGCGGGTCGCCGAGGCCATCGTGGACGTCTCCCGGTACTTCCACGGCCGGCTGCCCGAGGCGTTCGCCGGCTATCCCCGCGAGCTGACCGAGTATCCGGTGCGCTACCCGACCGCGAACAGCCCGCAGGCGATGGCGACGGCCGCCCCGTTCCTGCTGCTGCGCGCCCTGCTCGGGCTGGAGGCGGCCGGCGAGCACCTGTTGATGGCGCCGCGGGTGCCGGCCCGGTTCGGCCGGGTGGAACTGCTCGACGTGCCGGGCCGGTGGGGCCGGCGGGACGTGATCGGCAGCGGGCTGGCCCGCGCCGCCCGCTGACCGCCCCGTCGCCGGCCCTGTCCCCTTGCCAGCAGGGCCGGCCCGCTTACACTCTCCTGACTCCGCCGAGTCCCCCCGGGCGGTGTGCCGGGGCGGTTGTCGGCGCCCGTCCTGGTCAGCACGCTGACCTCCGCTCCGGAGAGCCGATGAAGAGCCGTACCGCCGCCGTCGTGGCCGCGATCTGCGCCACCGCCGCCCTCACCGCCTGTGGTGACGACGACCCCGCCCCGAAGGGCAGCCAGGTCCCGGTGACCGCCACCGACACCAGCTGTGAGGTCGCCACCACCCTCTTCAACCCGGGCGCCGTCACCTTCACGGTGACCAACCGGGGGCAGCAGGCCACCGGGGTGTACCTCTACGGCCGGGAGAAGGCCGGGTTCACCAAGGTGGTCGCCGAGGCGGCGGACGTCGCGCCGGGCAAGACCGGCGACCTCAGCGCCACCCTCGCCACCGGCCAGTACGAGGTCGCCTGCCGGCCCGGCCGGCAGGGCGACGGCGTGCGGACCCGCATCACGGTCTCCGACGACGGCACCGTGGCCAGCGCCGCGGCCGAGACGGCGTACGACCGGGAGGTCGCGGTCGAGTTGACGGCGGCCGGGATCACCGGCGCGGACGGGCTGATCGCCGAGCCCGGCGAGAAGATCGCGTTCCGGGTGACGAACAAGGCCACCGGTGCCCGGACGCTGAACGTGCTCGACCCGGACGCCAAGCCGGCCGCCGAGATCAAGGTGGAGCCGAACGGCAAGGCGGAGGCGGTCGTGGTGGTCGGCGGCGCCGGCAACTGGACGCTGAAGGTCACCGGCGACGGCGCCGCCCCGGCGACGAGACGGTTCGTCGTGCGCTGACCGGTGAGCCCCGCCACCCGGTGGGGAAATCGGATTCGCGGCGTGTCCCGGGCGGTCTAGTGTTCGCCCGGGGCCGCCCGCCCCGCCGCCGGCCGCACCGGCCCGGCGCCCGCCCCGACCACCGGGAGGACCCCACCCATGCGCGCCACCGTCATCCACGGCCCGAACGACATCCGGGTCGAGGAGGTGCCGGACGCCACCGTCCGCACCCCCACCGACGCCGTCGTCCGCGTCGTGCTGGCCTGCATCTGCGGCAGCGACCTGTGGGCGTACCGCGGGGTGGCGCAGCGGCAGCCGGGGCAGCGCATCGGGCACGAGTTCCTCGGCGTGGTCGAGGCGGTCGGCGCCGAGGTCGGCTCGGTGCGGGTCGGCGACCTGGTGGTGGCGCCGTTCGTCTGGTCCGACGGGACCTGCGACTTCTGCCGCGAAGGGCTGCACACCTCCTGCCCGCACGGCGGCTTCTGGGGGTCCGTCGGCTCCGACGGCGGTCAGGGCGAGGCCGTCCGGGTGCCGTACGCCGACGGCACCCTGGTGAAGCTGCCCGCCGAGGCGGCCGGCGACGAGCGGCTGCTCACCGCGCTGCTGGCCCTCTCCGACGTGCTGGCCACCGGCCACCACGCCGCCCTCGCCGCGCGGGTCCGCCCCGGGGCCACCGTCGCCGTGGTCGGTGACGGCGCGGTCGGGCTCTGCGGGGTGCTCGCCGCGAAGCGGCTCGGCGCGGAGCAGATCATCGCGCTGGGCCGGCACACCGCCCGCACCGACATCGCCCGCTCGTTCGGGGCCACCGACGTGGTCGCCGAGCGGGGAGAGGCGGCGATCGCCGCGGTGCGGGAGCTGACCAAGGGGCAGGGCGCGCACGCCGTGCTGGAGGCGGTCGGCACCGAGGACTCGATGCGGACGGCGATCTCCATCGCCCGCGACGGCGGCGCGGTCGGCTACGTCGGGGTCCCGCACGGCGGCAGCGCCGGCGTGGACATCGGGCAGATGTTCAACCGCAACGTGGCCCTCGCCGGCGGCGTCGCGCCGGCCCGGGCGTACCTGCCGGAACTGCTGGCCGACGTGCTGGCCGGCGCCATCGACCCGTCGCCGGTCTTCGACCGGTCGGTGACCCTCGACGGGGTGCCGGACGGCTACCGGGCGATGGACGAGCGGACCGCGCTGAAGGTGCTCATCACCTTCTGAGCCGGCGCGCCACGGCCGGCCGCCGCACGGCGCGGTGTCACCCCTGGTGAACGGCCTGGCTCGTGCCGTACGGTGCTCGCCGTGACCGCGCACGATCTTGTCCCGCCCGGCCCGGTGGCCGTGCTCGCCAACCCGACCGCCGGCCGGGGACGCCACCGTGGCCTGCTGCCCCGGCTGCTGGAGCGGCTGGGCGGCGCGGGCCGGCCGGTCGAACTGCTGCGGGCGCGTACGCCCGAGGAGGCGGAGGCTGCGTGCCACGCCGCGGTCGCCGGCGGCGCCGGGGCGCTGGTGGCCGTGGGCGGGGACGGCACGGTGCACCGGGCGTTGCAGGCGGTGGCCGGGACGGCGGTGCCGTTCGGCCCGGTGCCCGCCGGCACCGGCAACGACTTCGCCGTGGACACCGGCTTCCCGGCCGACCCCCTCGCCGCCGTGGAGGTGATCGCCGACGCGCTGCGCGCCGGCCGGACCCGCCCGGTGGACCTGGCCCGGCTGACCACCCCCGACGGCGGCGACCGCTGGTACGGCGCCGTGCTGGCCGCCGGCTTCGACGCGATCGTCAACGAGCGGGCCAACCGGATGCGCTGGCCGCGCGGCCCACGCCGCTACGACCTGGCCATCCTCGTCGAGCTGGCCCGGCTGCGGCCGCGCCGCTACCGGCTGCGCCTCGACGGGGCGGAGCAGGAGGTGGACGCGGTGCTGGTCGCGGTCGGCAACGCGGCCAGCTACGGCGGCGGCATGCGGATCTGCCCCGACGCCGACCCGCACGACGGCCTGCTGGACGTGGTGGTGGGCGGTCGCTTCGACCGGCGCACCCTGATGCGGGTCAAGCCGCGCATCTACCAGGGCACCCACGTCACCCACCCGCTGGTGCGCAGCTACCGGGCCCGCACGGTCGAACTGGACGCCGAGGGCATCACGACGTACGTCGACGGGGAGCGGGCGTTCGACCTCCCGGTGCGGGTCAGCGCGGTGCCGGCGGCGGTGCGGCTGCTGCGCTGACCAGCGCGGCGCCCTCGACGTCCGGCCGGGCGGACGGCGGCGCGGCGGCCGGCGCGCCGGCCCGTACCGCGCCGATGCTCGCGGCGATCACCAGGGCGATGGCGACCACCTCCACGGGGTGCAGCGCCTGGCCGAGCACCAGCCACCCGGCCAGCGCGGCGATGGCCGGCCCGAGGCTCATCAGCACGGCGAAGGTCGCCGTGGGCAGCCGCCGCAGCGCCAGCAGCTCCAGGGTGTACGGCAGCACCGAGGCGAGCAGGGCCAGCCCGGTGCCGAGCCCCAGCACCGTCGGGTGCCACAGCCGGCCGCCCGAGCCGACCAGCCCGATGGGCAGGGTGACCAGCGCGGCCACCGCGAGCGCCAGGGCCAGCCCGTCGGCCCGGGGGAACCGCCCACCGACCCGGGCCGAGCAGACGATGTACGCCGCCCAGAGCGCGCCCGCGGCCAGCGCCAGCCCGGCGCCGACCGGGTCCAGCCGGTCGAAGCCGCCCTGGCCGAGCAGGGCCACACCGGCCAGCGCCAGCCCGGCCCAGCACCAGGCGGCCAGCCGGCGGGCGGTGACCACGGACAGCGCCAGCGGGCCGAGCACCTCCAGGGTCACCGCCGGTCCGAGCGGGATCCGCTCGATCGCCTGGTAGAAGATCGAGTTCATGCCGGCCAGGGCCAGCCCGAAGGCGACCACGGCCGCCCAGTCGCCCCGGCCGTGCCCGCGCAGCCGGGGGCGGCACACGGCCAGCATCAGCAGCGCGCCGATGGTCAGCCGCAGGGTGACCGCCCCGGCCACCCCGGTACGCGGGAACAGCAGCGCGGCCACCGCCGAGCCGAACTGCACCGACAGCGCCCCGCCGAGCACCAGCCCGACCGCGCCCAGCCGGCCGCCGGACAGCCGTCCGGTGACCCGGCGACGAAAGGAGCGGTCGGTCGTCATGCCGTTACGCTAGCGCCGCTGGTCAGCCGCGGTGCCTCCGGGCCGCCCGGCGTGCGACCGGCGCGGTCAGTTCCGTAGGGCGAGGTCGAGGACGGCGCCCAGCCCGTTCGGGCGGCCGGGGTCGGCGCAGGGCAGCACCAGCACCCCGCAGCCGGCCCGCACCGCCCCCGCGTCGGCGGGGGTGTCGCCCACCATGAGCGTCCGCTCCGGGTCGACGCCGAGCATCCCGCACGCCCGCAGGAAGATCCCCGGGTCCGGCTTGCAGCGCCCCACCTCGTACGACAGCGCGTAGGCGTCGACCAGCCCGTCCAGCTTCCAGGCGGCGAGCAGCGGCCGGATGTCGAAGCCGATGTTGCTGACCACCGCCACCTTCACCCCGGCGTCCCGCAGCGCGCCCAGTACCGGCTCGGTGTCCGGGTACGGGACCCAGCCCTCGGGGACCAGCAGCCGCTCGTAGAGCGCGTCGGCGAACCCCTCGATGCCGGCGTCCACGGTCTCGGCCAGCCCCGTGTACGCGCTTCGGTGGGCGTGCGGGTAGAGATCCCGGTCGGCCCAGAGCTCGGCCAGCCGGGGCGGCACCCGGGTCGGCAGCGGCCCGCCCGCCCGGCCGGCGGTGAGCAGCCGGTCGGCCAGCGCGGTGGCCCGCACCCGGTCCAGCTCGACCCCGCAGGCCGCCGCGGCGGCGAGGACCCACTCGCGGGGCTCCTCCACCTGCGCGAGGGTGCCGTGGAAGTCGAAGAGCACCGCCTCCACGGGGCGACGGGACGGGCTCGGGCGGACGGCGTCGTCGGCGCCGCTCGAGACTCGGGGCGGTTCGGCATGATCCGGCACGTCGTGCACCCTACCGACCCGCTCCGACCCACCTGCCGGACGGCCTTGGCCGGTGGTCGTCGGCCCCACCGATTAATCTTGGTGACATGTCGAGCCCCGCCGAGCGGTACGCCGCGGCGCGCCGCCGGGCCGCGCAGGCCTCCGCCTTCCCGGCCCTGGACGAATTCGCTCTCGATCTGGGGTTCGACCTCGACGACTTCCAGCGGGAGGCGTGCGAGGCCCTGGAACGGGGAAGCGGCGTGCTGGTGTGCGCGCCCACCGGCGCCGGCAAGACCGTGGTGGGCGAGTTCGCCGTACACCTGGCGCTGCGTGGCACGCCCGGGAAGCCGGCGGCGGCCGGCGGCGGCGGGGGGCCGACCACCCGGCGCAAGTGCTTCTACACCACGCCGATCAAGGCGCTGTCCAACCAGAAGTACCACGACCTGGTCGACCGCTACGGCGCCGAGCAGGTCGGCCTGCTCACCGGCGACAACGCGATCAACGGCGACGCGCCCGTGGTGGTGATGACCACCGAGGTCCTGCGCAACATGCTCTACGCCGGCTCGGCCACCCTCGAGGGCCTGGCCTACGTGGTGATGGACGAGGTGCACTACCTCGCCGACCGGTTCCGCGGCGGCGTCTGGGAAGAGGTGATCATCCACCTGCCCGCCTCGGTCACCCTGGTCTCGCTCTCCGCCACCGTCTCCAACGCCGAGGAGTTCGCCGACTGGCTGGTCACCGTGCGCGGCGAGACCGCCGTGGTGGTCAGCGAGCACCGCCCGGTGCCGCTCTGGCAGCACATGCTGGTCGGCAAGCGGATGTTCGACCTGTTCCACGACGCCGACGCCGCCCGCAAGCACGACGTCCACCCGGAGCTGCTGCGCTACACCCGGGACACCGTGCGCCGGCTGGAGCTGGGGGAGGGGCGCAGCGCCGGCCCCGGCGCGGGGCGGCGCGGACCCCGCTGGCGCGGCCCGATGCGCCCCGACATCGTCGAGCGGCTCGACCGGGAGAACCTGCTGCCGGCGATCCTGTTCATCTTCAGCCGGGCCGGCTGCCAGGCGGCCGTCCAGCAGTGCCTCGCCGCCGGGCTGCGGCTCACCTCGCCCGAGGAGCGCACCGAGATCCGGCAGGTCGTCGAGTCGCGGATCACCGCCATCCCCGGCGAGGACCTGACCGTGCTGGGCTACTGGGAGTGGCTCGACGGGCTGGAGCGCGGCCTCGCCGCCCACCACGCCGGCATGCTGCCCGCGTTCAAGGAGGTCGTCGAGGAGCTGTTCGTCCGCGGCCTGGTCAAGGCGGTCTTCGCCACCGAGACGCTCGCCCTGGGCATCAACATGCCGGCCCGCTGCGTGGTCCTGGAGCGCCTGGTCAAGTTCAACGGCGAGGCGCACGTCGACCTCACCCCGGGGGAGTACACGCAGCTCACCGGGCGGGCCGGCCGGCGCGGCATCGACGTCGAGGGCCACGCCGTGGTGGTCTGGTCGCCGGAGACCGATCCCCGGCACGTCGCCGGTCTCGCCTCCACCCGCACCTACCCGCTGCGGTCCAGCTTCCGGCCCTCCTACAACATGGCCGTCAACCTGGTCGGCACCGTCGGCGCGGAGCCGGCCCGGGCCCTGCTGGAGTCCTCGTTCGCGCAGTTCCAGGCGGACCGGTCGGTGGTCGGCCTGGCCCGGCAGGTGCAGCGCAACACCGAGACCATCGAGGCGTACGGCGCCGAGGCGGCCTGCCACCAGGGCGACTTCGACGAGTACTTCGCTCTGCGGGTGGCCATCGCCGACCGGGAGCGCGCCATCGCCCGGCAGGGCCAGACCCAGCGCAAGGCGGCGGCGGTCGCCTCGCTGGAACGGCTGCGGGTGGGCGACGTGATACGGGTGCCCTCGGGCCGGCGGGCCGGCCTCGCCGTGGTGCTCGACCCGGCCACCGGCGGCTTCGGTGAGCCCCGGCCGCTGGTGCTCACCCAGGACCGGTGGGCTGGACGGGTCAGCCCCGGCGACTTCACCACCCCGGCCGAGGTGCTCGCCCGGATCCGGGTGCCGAAGCACTTCAACCACCGTTCGCCGGCGGCCCGCCGGGACCTGGCCGCCGAGGTCAGCGGCACCGGGCTGGACCGGCACGGTCGGCGCGGCGGGCGTTCCCGGCAGGCGGCCGGCGAGGACCACCGGCTCAGTCAGCTCCGCACCGAGCTGCGCGGGCACCCCTGCCACGCCTGCCCCGACCGCGAGGAGCACGCCCGCTGGGCCGAGCGGCGCCGCCGCCTGGAGCGCGACACCGAGGAGCTGCGCCAGCGGGTGGCCGGCCGGACCGGTTCGCTGGCCCGCACCTTCGACCGGATCGTCGCGCTGCTGACCGCGCGCGGCTACCTCACCGAGGAGGGCGAGGTGACCGACGCCGGCCGGATGCTCGGCCGGATCTGGACCGAGGCCGACCTGCTGGTCGCCGAGTGCCTGCGCCGCAAGGTGTGGGACGGGCTCTCCCCGGCCGAGCTGGCCGCCGCCGTCTCCGTGGTGGTCTTCGAGGCCCGCCGGGACGTCGACGAGCGGGCCGGTCTGCCCCGCGGTCCGGTCGCGGAGGCGGTCGACGAGACGCTGAAGCTCTGGGGCGACATCGAGGCCGACGAGGCGTCCCGTGGCCTGGCGGTCACCCGCGAGCCGGACCTCGGCTTCGCCTGGCCGATCTACCGCTGGGCGCGGGGCGAGGCGCTGGCCAAGGTGCTGGCCAGCGGCCACCAGATCGACGGCGAGATGCCGGCCGGCGACTTCGTCCGCTGGGCCCGGCAGGTGGTCGACCTGCTCGGCCAGCTCGCCGACTCCGGCGGCGCGTCCACCGAGCTGCGCTCGACCGCGCGGCAGGCGATCGCGGCGGTCAACCGGGGCGTGCTGGCCTACCACGCCACCGCCTGATCCGGCCGGAGCGGCCCGCCCCGGCCGTTCCGGTCAGGGCCGGGGCAGGGCGAGCGCGTCCACGAGGCGCCGGCACGAGCCGGCCAGGTTCCACCGTTGCGCGAGCTCCAGCAGCCGGTCCGGGTCCGCCGGCGCCGTCGGCAGGGCGGTGGCCAGCTTCGGCAGCGGCACGTCGGTGGCGACCCGGACCACCTTCGGCGCGACGGCCAGGTAGTCGCGGGCCCCGTTCAGCTTGGTGCGCAGCCCGGGGGCGAAGCCGGAACCCGGGTCGTCCAGCGCGGCGAGGATGCCGGGCAGGCCGTCGTAGCGCTCGATGAGGCGGGCGGCGGTCTTCTCGCCCACCCCGGGCACGCCGGGCAGGCCGTCGCTCGGGTCGCCGCGCAGCGCCGCGAAGTCGGCGTAGCGGTCGGCGGGCACGCCGTAGCGGGCCCGGACCGCGGCGTCGTCGCAGTCGTCGAGCTTGGCCACGCCGCGGCCCACGTAGAGCAGGCGCACCTGGCGGGTGTCGTCGACGAGCTGGAACAGGTCGCGGTCGCCGGAGACCACCTCGGCCGGGCCGGGCTGGGTCACCGAGAGGGTGCCGAGCACGTCGTCGGCCTCGTAGCCGGTCGCGCCGACGGCGGGGATGCCGAGCGCGTCGAGGACTTCCAGGATCATCGGCACCTGCGGGGAGAGAGTGTCCGGAACCACCTCGCCGCCCTCGGGCGCGACCCGGTGCGCCTTGTACGACGGCAGCAGCTCGACCCGCCACGCCGGTCGCCAGTCGTGGTCGAGCGCGCAGACCATCCGGTCCGGCCGGCGGGTGCGGACGAGCTGGGCCAGCATGTCGAGGAAGCCGCGGACGGCGTTGACCGGCTGGCCGTCGTCCGTCTTCGCCGCCGACTCGGGAATGCCGAAGTAGGCGCGGAAGTAGAGGCTCGGGGAGTCGATCAGCAGGATCGGGGGTCGGTGTGCCACGCCGACAAGCCTGGCACAGCCCACCGACGAGGTGGGGGACGCGGCGGCAAAATACTAGCCATGTACATCATGTCCATGTACTGTTTCTCGCATGGACGCAACGCCGATCGGCCCCAGCCCCGGCCACCTGGTCTGGCGGCTGGCCATGCGCTGGCGGGTGGCGGTCGACCGGGCGCTCGCCCCGCTCGGCCTCACCCACGCGCAGTACGTGCTGCTCTCCTCACTGCACGGGATGCGCCGCGCCGGCCGGCACCCGAGCCAGCGCGAGCTGGCCGACCACACCGGCCTGGAGCCGCTCTACGTGTCGAAACTGGCCCGGTCCCTGGAGGCCGACGGGCTGGTGCGACGCGAGCGCGACCCGGCCGACACGCGCGCGGTCCGGCTGACCCTGACCGAGCGGGGGCAGGAGGTGGTCCGCCCGGCGATCGACACCGTCCAGGCGCTGCTCGACCGGCTGCTCGCCCCGCTCGGTGGCCGGGACGACCCGCGTACGGCGGGGTTCGTCCGCGACCTGTCCACGCTGCTGGACACCCCGCTCGACCCACCCGACTGACGAAGGAGCCCCGGGACATGCCCGAGACGCGCGTACTGGACTCGACCATCCACCACGAGGAGAGCGGCGCCGGGACGGCGTTCGTGTTCCTGCACGGCAATCCCGGCTCGTCGCACACCTGGCGCGGGGTGCTGCCCGGGGTCGGCGCGGGCCGGCTGCTCGCACCCGACCTGATCGGCATGGGCCGCTCCGGCAAGCCCGACCTGCCGTACCTCTTCGCCGACCACGCCCGCTACCTGGACGCCTGGTTCGACGCCCTCGACCTGACCGACGTGGTGCTGGTCGGCCACGACTGGGGCGGCGCGCTCGCCTTCGACTGGGCGGCCCGGCACCCCGAGCGGGTGCGCGGCGTGGCGTTCCTGGAGACCATGGTCAAGCCGATGGCGTGGAGCGACCTGTCGCCGCAGGCCCGGGCCCGCTCCGAGGCGATCCGCACGCCGGGCGTCGGCGAGCAGCTCGTGCTCGACCAGGACCTGCTCGTCCGGCAGGCGTTCACCGGCGGGGTGCTCCAGCCCGTCGGCGAGGAGGACCTGAAGACCTACCTCGCGCCGTACCCGACCCGGGAGAGCCGGCGGCCGCTGCTGGCCTGGGCGCGCCAGATGCCGCTCGGCGGCGAGCCGGCCGAGCTGGTCGCCCGGATCGAGGCGTACGACCGGTGGCTGGCCGCCAGCGACGAGGTGCCCAAGCTGCTGCTGACCTTCGAGGGCTCACCGACCCTGCTGATCACCCCGGAGCTGGCCGACTGGTGCGCGCGGAACATGGCGGCCCTGGAGACGGTCGCCTGCGGGCCGGCCGGGCACCACGCGCCCGAGGACCGCCCCGCCGAGATCGCCGCCGCGCTCTCCGCCTGGGCGGACCGCCACCACCTCCGCTGACCGGCGACGTCGGCCGGAAACCGGGCGGCGCGGCCGGGCTGCGGTGCGCAGACTGGCGGGGTGACGTTCGTACCCGGCCTGACCCTGGCGCACCGGTTCCACGACGAGGTGGTCGGCCCGCTGCTGGCCCGCCGGCTGCCCCGCCTGCGCTACGCCGCGGGGCTCCTCGACGGCGGCTCGGAGCTGCTCGGCCTGGACACGCCCCGGTCGACCGACCACGACTGGGGGCCGCGCACCCAGCTCTTCGTCGCGGACGCGGCCGAGGTGGCGCCGGTGCGGGCGGTCCTCGACGCGGAGCTGCCGACCGAGTTCCTCGGCTGGCCGACCCGGTTCACCGGCGGCCCGACGGTCCGGCTCGGCGTGGCCCGCGCCGACGGGGAGCGGCACGGGGTGAGCGTCGACGAGCTGGGCGCGTGGCTGCGGGACCGGCTGGGCGGGGACCCGCAGTCCGGGATGACGACGGCGGACTGGCTGGCCGCGCCCACCCAGCGGCTCGCCGAGCTGACCGGCGGGGCGGTGTTCCACGACGGGCTGGACGGGGCGCTCATCGCCGTCCAGGCCCGGCTGGCCTGGTACCCCGACGACGTCTGGCGGCACGTGCTGGCGGCCGGGTGGCAGCGGGTCGGCCAGGTCGAGCACCTGGTCGGCCGCTGCGCCGAGGTCGGCGACGAGCTGGGCAGCCGGGTGGTGACCGCCGCGCTGGCCCGTGACCTGATGCGCCTCGGCCTGCTGCTGCACCGCCGCTGGCCCCCGTACGCGAAATGGCTCGGTACGGTCTTCGCCGCGCTGCCGGCCGCGGCGCCGGTCGTGGACGGGCTGACCACGGCGCTCGGGCCGGCCGGCTGGTCCGGGCGGCAGGCCGGGCTGGTCCGGGCGCTGGAGGCGGTGGCGGCCTGGACCAACGACACGGGGCTGGCCGCGCCGGTCGACCCGGCCGCCCGGCCGTTCCACGACCGGCCGTTCCTGGTCCTGAACGCCGAGCGGTTCACCGCCGCGCTGCGCGCCGCGATCGCCGATCCGGTGCTGCGTGCCCGCCCGCCGGTCGGCGCGGTGGACCAGTACCTCGACAACGTCGACGTGCTCACCCGCCCGGCGCGGGCCCGCCGGGTCGCCGCGGCCGTCCTGCCGGACTGAGGGCCCACGGTGCGGCCGGCGACGGATCCGTGTCCGCCGCCGGCCGCCCGGCCGTCAGGCGGGACTCGCCGGAGCCGCCTGCCGGTGCCGCGCGAACTCCCACGGGTCGTGCGCGGAGACGACGTCGACCTGGTCGGGCTGCTCGGCGAGGAGGGCCCGGAGCCGGTCCACGTTGCGCAACCGCAGCGAACGGTCGGTCTCGACCGACGCCTGCAGCGCGTCGAACGCCGGCGGGGTCGGCGGCAGCCCCGGCTGGACCTCCCCGCGGTAGAAGTAGGTGTCGCCGGCATGGACCAGCCACGCCGAGCCGCTGCCGGTGGGGCGGCGCACCGCCACGGCGACGTGTCCCGGGGTGTGCCCGGCCAGCGGCACCAGCAGGATCTCCGGCGGCAGGCCGGTGAGCTGCTGAACCCCGTCGAATCCCTGCCAGCGCTCCCCGTCGTCGCCGGAGTAGGTGACCCAGCGCGGGTCGTGCGCCCAGTGCGCCGGCAGGTAGCGGTCGTGGCCGACGACCGTGGCGGCCCGGTGCTCGGCCTCGTGCAGGTGCACCCGCGCGTGCGGGAAGTCGGCCAGCCCGCCGGTGTGGTCCCGGTGCAGGTGGGTCACCACGACGTGGCGTACGTCGGCCGGCGCGTACCCGAGCCGCTGGAGCTGGCGCACGGCGGTCTCCTCCGGGTCGAGGACGGGCTGGGCCCACGCGAGGAAGTCCGGCCCGAGCCGCCCCTGCGGGTCCCGGACGTCGAGCGTGCCGTACCCGGTCTCGATGAGCACCAGGCCGGCGGAGTCGGTCTCGACGAGCAGGCAGTGGCAGACTGCGGGCAACGGCCGGAGCGCGCCGTCCGGATCGGACGGCGGGGCGACCTCCCGCATGGACCCGCAGTTGAGATGGTGGATGCGCATGGTTCCCCCTGAGCTGGCGACGAAGGGCCGTGCCGAACGCTAGGAGGCGGTCTCGTGACTCACCAAACGGTTGGCCACGACGGGGTGGACCTGCGCCGGCTCTGCTCCGGCCCGGACGCCCGCCCCGACCCGTCCTGCCCGCTGGAGGTCACCCTGGCCGCGCTGCGCGGTCGCTGGACCGCCCTGGTGATCGGCGCTGTCGCCCGGGGCCCGCACTCGTTCAGCGACCTCGCGCACGCGCTGCCGACCCTGTCGGACAAGGTGCTCACCGATCGCCTGGTCCAGCTGACCGAGGCCGGTGTCGTCGCCCGCCACCGCACCGCGTCCTGGCCGCCGCGGGTGACCTACACGCTCACCGAGCGGGGCCGGGCGCTGCTGCCGGTACTCCGGGCCATGTGGGACTGGGGCGCGGCGGAGGCCGGCTAGCGCGCGGCGACGGTCTCCCGGTCGGCCGGTTCGTCGATTTGCAGGTCGGTGAGGTCGCGCAGGCGGCGCACCGGGGACAGCAGCAGGGCCAGGGGCGCCAGCACGGTGGCCGCGGCGAAGCAGAACAGGGTGACCCGGGCGCCGGCCAGCCCGGCGAGCGCCCCGGCGAGCAGCCCGCCGACCGGGATGGCGCCCCAGGAGACGAAGCGGACCGTGGCCATCACCCGGGAGAGCAGGTCGGGCGGGCTCGCGGTCTGCCGGTAGGTGCGGGTGGTCACGCTGAGCACCACCACGCCACCGGCGAAGACCACGTTGCCGGCCGCGAACGCGAGGTACGCCGGCCAGCCGGCGCCCAGCGGCACCAGGAACGCGCCGCCGACCGCCACCAGGCAGGCGACCAGCAGCGACCGGGCGGTGCCCCACCGCCGGGTGATCCACTGGGTCAGGGCCGCGCCGACCAGCGAGCCGACCCCCTCGACCGCGAGCAGCACGCCGACCAGCGCGGCCGGGGCGTGCAGCTCCCGGACCAGGTAGAGCGGGTAGACGGCGAGCTGCGCCCCGCAGACGAAGTTCACGGCGGTGGCCGTCCACATGGTCGGTCCCATGACCGGGTGGCGGGTGACGTACCGCCAGCCCTCGCCGATCATGGCGCGGACCGGGGGCCAGCGGTCCGGGGCGTCGACCCGGCGGGCCGGCAGCGACCCGAGCAGCGCCGCGGAGACCAGGTAGCTGACCGCGTCGACCAGCACGGCCGGCACCGCACCGAGGGCCTGCACCGCGAGGCCGCCCAGGGACGGGCCGGTGAGCTGGGTGGCGGCGTGGGTGGCCGAGGTGAGGCTGTTGCGGGCGTGCAGCTGGTCGCGGCCGACGATGGCCGGCAGGAAGGTGGCGTTGGCGACGTCGAACAGCACGTTGGCGAAGCTGACCACCAGCGCCACGACGACCAGCTGGGCCACGGTGAGCCGGCCCCACCACCAGGCGAGCGGCACGGAGGCCACCGCGACGGCCCGGGCCAGGTCGGCGCCGACCTGCGCGCCGCGCAGCGGCAGTCGCTGGACGATCACGCCGGCGGGCAGCCCGATCACCAGCCAGGCGACGTAGCTCGCGGCGGCCACCAGGCCCATCTCGAACGCGGACGCGTCCAGCACGGTCAGCGCGGTGAGCGGCAACGCGACGGCACCGACCGCCGACCCCACCGAGCTGGTGGTGCCGGCGGCCCACCAGCGCCAGAACACCCCGGCCCCCTGCTCGACGGACATGCCGCCAACCCCCGATCCGAGCCAGTGAGTTCCAATCTGAAACGGACTATAGTCGAGGCTTCGGGCCGAGCGGGAGGTGGGACGTGAGACGGGCGGACCTCGGCGACGCCGACTGCGGCATCGCCCAGGCGCTCGGCGTGCTGGGCGACTGGTGGACGGTGCTCATCGTGCGCGAGGTCGCCGGCGGCACCACGCGCTTCGACGGGTTGCAGCGCGAGCTGGGCGTGAGCCGGCGGGCGCTCACCGAGCGGCTCGCCGGGCTGGTCGGGCACGGCGTGCTGCGCCGCGAGCCCTACTCGGCGCACCCGCCGCGCCACGACTACCTGCTCACCGCGAAGGGGGAGGCGCTGCTGCCGGTGCTGGTCGCCCTCCAGGACTGGGGCACCCGGCACGTGATGGGCGACGGCGGGCTGACGGCGACCGCCGACGCGGACTCCGCCGAGGCGCGCCGGGCGCACCGGCTGGTCGGCCGCCGCGTACCCCCGATGAGCCTGGCCCGGCACGACGGCGGCGCGGAGTCACCGGCGATGCCCGGGCGGTGGACGGTGCTCTACCTCTTCCCGGGAGCGTTCGCGCCGGGCGCCCCGGCCCTCCCGCCGAGCTGGGGGGAGATCCCGGGCGCCGTCGGGTGCACGCTCGAATCGCGCACGTACGCCGACCGGCACCCGCTGTTCCAGGCGGCCGGGGCCGAGGTGCGGGGCGTGAGCACCCAGCGTCCGGACCAGCTCGCCGCCTTCGCCGCGCACGCCCGGTTGCCGTACCCGTTGCTGTCCGATGAGGACGGCCGGCTCGCCGCCGGCCTGCTGCTGCCCACCTTCCGGGCCGGTGGTGTGGCCCGGTTCAAGCGGCTCACCCTGCTGCTGGACCCGGAGGCGGTGGTGCGGGCGGTGCAGTTCCCGGTCACCGACCCGGCCGGCTCGGTCGACGAGATGCTCGCCGAGGTGCGCCGCCGCACCGCCGCCGAGGCGGTCTAGGGGGTCCTGCCGCTCAGCGGGGCCGGCGGGACGAGGTCCAGCCCTGCTGGTGCAGCCGTTCGATGCCGTCCAGCAGCAGGTCCAGCGCGAACTCGAACTCGAACCGGTCGTCACAGCCCTGCCCGACGACCGACTCGTCGTCGTGGGACGCCGCCATGGCGATCTCCGCGAGGTGCGGGAACCGGGCCGCGACCTCCGGCGGGAAGGCTGCCGGCGGGGCCGGGGTGGTCGTGCCGGACCGGCCGACGCTCCGGGCGGCGTCGAACAGTTCCTGGCTGAAGCCCAGGATCCGGCTGCCCATCGCGTGCATCACGTGGTGCGCGAGGTCGGCGGAGAACCCGCCGGCCCGGAACGTCGCGACCATCGAGTCGAGGTAGGCCAGGATGGCCGGTGTCGCCATGTTCCGCGACTCGATCGCGAGCGGCGCCCAGGGGTGGCGCCGCAGTGCCTCCCGCGCCGAGAGGATGCGCCCGCGGACCGTGTGCTTCCAGTCGGCGGCGGGCACCGGCGGGTCGATCTCGCCGACGACCACGTCGATCATGCCGTCGAGCAGTTCGTCCTTGTTGGCCACGTGCTTGTAGAGGGCCATCGGCACGACGCCCAGATCCTGGGCGAGGTTGCGCATGCTGAGGGACTCGATTCCGGCCAGGTCGGCCAGCGCGACGGCGGCGCGCAGGATCCGGTCCCTGCTCAGCGGCGTCCGGCGCAGCGTCTCAGCCTGCTCAGCCATCTCGATCCTCGTCTTCCGGCGGCGGTGAAAACCATAACGCCCTTGACGGGTGTACGGCGTACACCTACCGTGTTTCCCATGAGGTGTACGCCGTACACTGAGGGAGGGCAAGATGAAGGCGATCGTCCAGGACCGGTACGGGCCCCCGGAGACGCTCACGCTCGCGGAGGTGGACACGCCGGTGCCCGCCGCCGACGAGGTGCTCGTGCGGGTGGAGGCCGCCGCGCTGAACGCGTACGACTGGCACGCCATGCGCGGCGATCCCCGGCTGGCGCGGCTGGCGATGGGCCGGTCGAAGCCCCGGGCGCGCGTCCGTGGCCGGGACTTCGCCGGCCGGGTCGAGGCCGTCGGCGCCCACGTCCGAGAGGTGCGCCCGGGTGACGCCGTCTTCGGCGACCTCGGCGAGGCCGACGGCGCGTTCGCCGAGTACGTGCGCGTGCCCGAGACCCTGGTCGCCGCGCGGCCGGGGAACCTGACGCCGCAGCAGGCGGCCGCCCTGCCGCTGGCCGGCGTCACCGCGCTCCTGGGGCTGCGCGACGCCGGGCAGGTGCAGCCCGGTCACCGGGTGCTCGTCAACGGCGCCTCCGGCGGCGTCGGCACCCTGGCGGTCCAACTGGCCAAGGTGCTCGGCGCGACCGTGACCGGGGTGTGCAGCACCCGCAACGTGGACCTGGTCCGCTCACTCGGCGCCGACCACGTCGTCGACTACACCCGCGACGACTTCACCCGCGACACCGGCCGTCACGACGTCGTGTTCGACCTCGTCGGCAACCGCTCGCTCACCGCGCTGCGGCGGGCGCTGACCCCGACCGGGACGCTGGTGCTCTCCGGCGGCGGCGTGTACCGCGGCGGCAGCCTCGTCGGGCCGGTCTGGCTCATCGCGCGCGGGCGGCTGCTGGCGCCCTTCGTCCGGCAGCGCATCGTCGCACTGGCGACGGCGCCCGGCCGGCAGCACCTCGACACGCTCCGCGCCCACGCCGAGGCCGGCCGCCTCACCCCGGTGATCGACCGGACCTATCCGCTCCACGAGGTGCCCCGGGCCATCCGGTACCTCGAAGGCGAGCATGCGCGGGCGAAGGTCGTCATCACGGTCTAGGCGCCGGCACGCCACTCGGTGGCCAGCAGTGACCAGACCTCGATGTCGAGCCGTTCGCCGAGGAAGGGGAACGCGGCGCGCAGCACGCCCTCGCGGGTCATGCCCAGCCGCTGCGCCACCGCCCGGCTGCGCGCGTTGTGCGGGACGGTCCGCCACTCCACCCGGGCCAGGCCACGCTCGACGAGCGCCCAGTCGATCATCCGCTGGGCGGCCCGGGTCACCAGCCCGTGCCCCTCGGCCTCCGGCGCGAGCCAGACCCCGATCTCGCAGACCCCGGCCGCCGCGTCGAAGGTGCGGAACAGGGTGCCGCCGACCAGCTTCCCGTCCAGCCGGATGCCGTGGATCGAGCCGGCGTCGCGGGCCTGGGCGTCGGCGTAGCGCTGGAGGAAGGCGCGGGCGGCGTCGGTGTCGGTGACGGTGTGCGCCCAGGGGAGCCAGGGCGCGAGGTGGGTACGGGTGCGCGCCACGAAGTCGGCGAACTCCGCCGCCTGCCACGGGGCGAGCGGGTGCAGGGCGGCGCGGTCGGTGAGGGGAAGGGAGAACATGTCGCTCCAAGGTGCGTACCGAACGTTTGTTATGTACTGTAGCGGGTGTGCCGGCACGAGGTGACCACGACGCCCGCCGCGCCGACGTCTCGGCGGCGGTCTGGCGGGTGCTCGCCACCCGCGGTTTCGGCGGGTTGACCCTGCGCGCGGTGGCCGCCGAGATGGGTGTCTCCACCGGGCTGCTGACCCACTACTTCCCGAACAAGCGGGCCCTGGTGCGGCACGCCGTCGACGTTGCCGAGCGGCACACCGACGCGCGCGACCGCCATGCCGCGGCGGGGGAGGGGCGGCCGGCGCTGCGCGCCGCCCTACTGGACGTCCTGCCGCTGACCGACGAGGCGACCGTGATGAGCCGCGTCTGGGTCAGCTACTGGGACGGCGCGCTCGCCGACGAGGAGTTCGCCGCCGACCAGCGCCGCCGCTACGACCGGTGGCGGGCGCGGCTGCGCTCCCACGTGGACGCCGCGCTGGGCGGGGCGCCCGCCGGGCCGGGCGCCGACCCCGACGACCTGGCGGCCACCTGCGCGGCCTTCGCGCACGGCCTGGTCGTCCAGGCGCTCTTCGACCCGGCCGCCTTCCCGGCGCCCCGGCAGGTGGCGCTGCTCGACCGCTTCCTCGCCGACCTGTTCCCGGCCTGACCGGCAGCCGGACCGAGCGTTTCCGGAACTTGTTGTCGGCCCCGGTGGCCGCCGCCTAAACTCCGATCCGACCGCACCAATTTGCGGTCATCTATCTCGTCTCCGAGGGTCCGGGCCGCCGTCGAAGGCGCCTCGCCGGCGAGCACGCCGCGGGCGCGCCTGCGCTGCGCGGCGTCCCCACCACCTGAGGAGATGCCATGCTGCCCAGAAGGAGAAGACTCAGACTGCTCGGCGCCGCCGTGGTCGCCGCCGGGCTGGCCGCCCTGGCGGCGGTCACCGTCCCCGGCCCCGCCGCGGCGGCCGCGCTGACCGAGGTGACGAACTTCGGGGCCAACCCGAGCAACCTGCGGATGTACCTGTACGTCCCGGACACCGTCGCGGCGCGTCCCGGGCTGCTCGTGGTCAACCACTACTGCACGGGTTCCGGGCCGGCCATGTACTCCGGCACCCAGTTCGCCGCGCTGGCCGACCGGTACGGCTACCTCGTCGTCTACCCCTCGGTGACCCGGAGCAGCCAGTGCTTCGACGTCTCCTCACCCCAGGCGCTGCGCCGCGACGGCGGCAGCGACCCGGTGGGCATCAAGTCGATGGTCGATCACGTGCGGCAGCGGTACCCCGTCGACCCGAACCGGATCTTCGCCACCGGCGTCTCGTCCGGCGCGATGATGACCAACGTGCTGCTCGGGCTCTACCCGGACGTGTTCAGCGCGGGCGCGGCCTTCGCCGGCGTGCCCTTCGGCTGCTTCGCCACCACCAACGGCTCGGAGTGGAACAGCGAGTGCGCCAACGGCCAGGTCGTGAAGACCCCGCAGCAGTGGGGTGACCTGGTCCGCAACGCGTACCCGGGGTACAGCGGGCGGCGGCCCCGGATGCAGGTCTGGCACGGGACCAACGACGAGACCCTGCGCTACCCGAACTTCACCGAAGAGATCAAGCAGTGGACCAACGTGAACGGGCTGAGCCAGACGCCTTCGTACACCGACAGCCCGCAGTCCGGCTACACCCGGACGAGGTACGGCGGCACCGGCGGCACCGCGACGGTCGAGGCGATCAGCATGCAGGGCGTCTCGCACAACCTGCCGGTCGACGCGGCCCAGGCGGTGCGGTTCTTCGGCCTGGACACCAGCACGCCGCCCACGAGCCCGCCGCCGACCAGCACCCCGCCCAGCACGCCGCCGCCCACGACGCCGCCGCCGTCCGGCGGGTGCCGCGTCGCGTACGCGGTGAACGCCTGGAACACCGGGCTGACCGCGTCCGTCACGATCACCAACACCGCCGCCACGGCGGTCAACGGCTGGAGCCTCGCCTTCACCCTGCCCGCCGGGCAGACCGTCACCAACGGCTGGAACGCCACGTACGCCCCGACCAGCGGAGCGGTGACCGCCCGCAACGTCTCCTACAACGGGACCATCGCGCCGAACGGCTCGGTGGACATCGGCTTCCAGGCCACCCACACCGGTAACACCGGCAAGCCCACCTCCTTCACCCTCAACGGCACCGCCTGCACGGTCGCCTAACAGTGTCTGCGGCGGTCGCCTGGAACACCATCCCAGGCGGCCGCCACCGTTATGCCCCGGTCCCCGCTTACTGATGGACTTCCATAAGGCGCGAAAGCCTCACGCGAGCTGGCCCGCCACTTCCTCGCTGTCGTTCCCGGATGGCCCGCCATCGGCAGCAACCTCAGCCATCGGAAGCACGAGGGTCCGAACGTCGCAAGCCCTCGCTTGAGCCGACGAGCTCACCCCCAGGGACTTGGTGTCCGCCGGTTGGATTTCGCGCAGGCTGTCGTAGGCCATCGGTAATTTGTCCTGTGTGCAGCTTCGGTACAGCTACCGCATCTATCCGGACTTGGGTCAGCAGCAGGCGTTGGCGCGGGCGTTCGGGTGTGCTCGGGTGGTGTTCAACGATGGGCTGCGCGCGCGACAGCAGGCACGGGAGGCGGGCGAGGCATACCTGTCGGATGGCGCCCTGTCGAAGCGGATCATCACCGAGGCCAAGCGCACTTCAGAGCGGGCATGGCTTGGCGAGGTGTCGGTCGTGGTGCTGCAGCAGGCCCTCGCAGACCTGAATGTTGCATACCGGAACTTTTTCGCCTCGTTGTCCGGCAAGCGCAAGGGGCGCAGGGTGGCGCCGCCGCGGTTCCGGTCTCGGAAGGACAACCGGCAGGCGATTCGGTTCACCAGGAATTCCCGTTTTGCAGTGTTGGCCAATGGGCGACTGCGGCTGCCGAAGGTCGGGGAGGTGATAGTTCGGTGGTCACGGCCGTTGCCGGTTGCACCCACGTCAGTGACAGTGATCAAGGATGCTGCCGGCCGCTATTTCGCCTCGTTCGTCGTGGCCGTTGCCGGCGAGCCGATGCCACCGGTCGATGCCGAGGTGGGCATCGACTTGGGGCTGACCCATTTCGCGGTTCTGTCCAATGGAACGAAGGTCGCGGCGCCGAGGTTCCTGCGCCGCGCTGCCGGTAAGCTGCGTCGGTTGCAGCAGGGTGTGTCCCGAAAACAGCGGGGCAGCAACAACCGCAAGAAGGCTGTTGCCAAGGTCGCCAGAGCACACGCCCGGGTGGCCGACACCCGGCGGGACTGGCAGCACAAGCTGTCCACACGGATCATCCGCGACAACCAAGCGGTGTACGTGGAGGACCTGTGCGTTGTCGGGCTAGGCCGAACCCGGCTGGCCAAGTCCGTGTACGACGCCGGCTGGGCGGCATTCCTTGGGATGCTGGAGTACAAGGCCGCCCGGTACGGGCGCGCCTTCGCGAGGATCAATCGGTTCGCGCCAACGTCGCAGACCTGCTCGTCGTGCGGGCGGGTCGACGGACCGAAGCCGTTGGGCGTCCGGTCGTGGGCCTGCCCGTGCGGGGCAGCCCACGATCGGGACGTCAACGCGGCGGTCAACGTGCTCGCGGCGGGACGCGCCGAGAGCCTAAACGTCTGTGGAGCGCAGGTAAGACCGGCACGCGTGCCGGCACCGCGCGAAGAAGCAGAAATCCACCCGGATGCTGCGCAGTTTCCCGCATGCAGCGTGGAGGGAGCCCCGTCAATTGAGGCGGAGGGAACGTCAATTCAACGTCGATCCGACCGTAGCCCATCAGGACGGGAGTGCGGTTCGACGGCCTACTAACCGTCTCGCCCGGCGGCAACGGGTCGATCACTTACGTCATCAACGACACCGGCGGCACGGCGCAGGGCACGAACACCCTCCCCGTAAACGTGGTCAGCTATGCCTAACCGGACCGGGGGCGGCGGCGGAACCCGCCGCACCGGCCCCGCACATGACCGTGGCCCCGGCGGGTACGCGACCCCGAACGGGGTTACCACCGGGAACGGAGGTGCGGGATGAAGGTCCGAAGCTCCCTGCGCGCGCTGAAGCGCAAGGCCAACTCGATCGTGGTACGCCGCCGGGGCAAGGTCTTCGTGCTCAACAAGGCCGATCCCCGACAGAAGGCCCGCCAGGGCTGACCGGGTGGCCGACATCCTCATCACCGGGGCCGGCAGTGGCCTCGGCCGGGGCGCGGCGCTCGGACTGGCCCGGGCCGGCCACCACGTCATCGCCGGCGCCGAGATCTGGCCCCAGGTGCGCGACCTGCGCGCCGAGGCCGAACGCGCCGGCGTGACTCTCGACGCCATCAAGCTGGACGTGACGGACCCGGCCGACCGCGCCGCCGCCCGACGGCACCGGGCCGACATCCTGGTGCTCAACGCCGGCGTCCAGGAGGCCGGGGCGGTGGTGGAGATCCCGATGGACCGGGTGCGCCGGTCCTTCGAGGTGAACGTCTTCGGTCACCTGCACCTCGCGCAGAAGCTCGTGCCGCCCATGCTGGAGCGGGGCGCCGGCAAGGTCGTCTGGGTGTCCTCCGCGGTCGGCATCCGGACCCGGCCGTTCGTCGGCGTCTACGCCGCCACCAAGCACGCCATCGAGGCGCTGGCCTGGGCCATGAAGGGCGAACTCGAACCGCGCGGCGTCCGGGTCGCCGTCGTCAACCCCGGCCCCTACCGGACCGGGTACAACGACACCGGCGTCGAGGCGATGTTCCAGTGGTGGGACTCCTCGACCGCCCTGCTGGACCGGCCCGACTTCGCCGACTACCTGGAGCACCAGCGCGACCCGCGGGAGATGGTCGAGGAGCTGGTCCGGGTGATTCCGGCCGACCGGCACCCGTTCCGGACGGCCTACCCCGAGGAGCTCCGCCGGCAGCTCAGGGAGTTCGAGTCGGAAGTGTGGGACGCGACGACGTGACCTTGCCCGGCGCGGCGTCGCCGGCGTGACGAGCGGGCGTGAGCAGCCGGGCGGCGGCGAACCGGACCAGCGGCCCGTAGATCCGCGCCGAGTCGGTCAGCGAGGAGAAGTGCGACGAGGCGTTGTCGGCCTGGTAGTGGGTGGCGATCGGGACCTGCTCGATCGGGCGTCCGGCCCGGGACGCGTGCAGCAGCACGTTCATCTCGTACTCGAACCGCTCGCCGGGCACGGCCCGGAGCCAGCCGAGCAGCCCGGCCGGGTACGCCCGCAGCCCGGTCTGGGTGTCCCGGACGCGACGGCCGGTGGCGAGGCGGAACGCGGCCCGGGTCATCGCGTTGCCGAACCGGCTCCGCAGCGGCACCTCGCCGTCGAACCGGCGGACGCCCAGCGTCAGTGCGCCGGTCTCGCGCATCCGGTCCGCGACCCGGACGACGTCCGGGATCAGGTGCTGCCCGTCGGCGTCCACGCACACCACGTCGCGTCCCGGGTGGTGGACGGCGACGTACCGGAAGCCGGTCTTCAGCACGATCCCCTTGCCCCGGTTCATCCGGCGCCGCAGCACGGTGGCGCCCCGGTCGCGGGCCGCCGCGAGCACCCCGGCCGCGGTCGGGCCGCTGCCGTCGTCGACGATCAGCACGTGCGCCGCGGTCAGCGCGGCCGTGAGGTCGCCGACGAGCCGCGGCAGGCCGTCCCCGGGTCGGTACACCGGCACCAGCACAATCACGGAACCTCCCGGGGTGACCCGTCGCCCGCCGGCCCGCTCACCGGGGCCGATCGACGTCCGTCCTTACCCGTGCCACCGGCCGGCGAATCCACCTCGCCCAGCGGCGGCGGATCCACCGTGGTCAGCGGCGGAACAGCCCGGTGACGCGTTCCGCCGAACGGGCCAGGTCGCGTTCCCGGCGCAGCAGCGCCTCCGGGGTACGTAGGCCGAGGTAGCACAGGCGGCTGGCCGCCCGGGCGGCCCGCTCGCGCCGGGCGGGCACCGGGTCGGGGCCGGTCACCGGCACGTCCAGCAGCGCGGCGCCGGTGAGCCCGAGCACCTTGCCGGCGAGGAACCGGATCCGGGGGAGGTGCCACGGGTGGGAGACCAGCCCGAGCGGCCGGGCCGGGGTGTGGACCTGCCCGGCGAGCAGTCCGTCCTGGACGGTGTGCGCCAGGTTCTGCAGGGTGGTGCGGGACCGGGTCTCCGCGTGCAGCCGGGCGTACCCGTCGAGGCCGGCGGCGCGGGCCAGGGCCAGCATCAGCTCGCCCTCCCGGCACCCGGCCGGCGGGCCGGGCGCCCCGGCGGGACCGTGCGGCCAGCCGCCGGTGAACACCACCCGCGCCCCGGCGTCCCGCCGGAACTCGGTCACGTGCGCGCGGACGTAGCCGATGGCGGCCCGGGCCCGGGCGGCGCTCTCCGCGGTGAGCCGGTAGCCGTCGTCGCCCGCGACCACCCCGCGGCCGAACACCAGCAGCACGGTGGCGGTCGGCGTCATCCGACCCACGGTACGCGGGCTCTCGGATCAGTCCTCGTCCGCGCGGGGCGGCCAGGGCGGCTCGCCCACGCCGGTGATGCGTACCCCGCCCCACGGGTCGGCCTCGGCGAGCCGGCCCCGGACGGTCCGTTCGCCGACCCGGACCTCGACGTCGCGCCGGCCGGAGCGGAGCAGGCGCAGCATCCGGGGCTCCGGCTCGATCCGCCCCGCCCAGTGGTAGCGCCCGTCGACCGGCTCCCAGCGGCCGCTGGCGTGCAGCCGGACGGCGGTGCCGGCGATCTCCGCCGGGCCCTGCCAGCTCACCGCTCGATCCGCTCGTGCGCGCGGGTCAGTTCGCGGGGCAGGTCGGCGCTGCGCCGGACGCCCTCGATGCCGCTCCAGAGCAGGGTGGTCAGGTAGTCGGTGAGCGCGGCCCGGCGGATCGGCTGGCCGTGGGTGGCCCACCAGTCGCCGACCGCCTGCACGAACCCGACGAGGCCGTACGCCCACGGTTCGGCGGGACCGGCGTCGAGCCCGAGCGCGCGCAGCCGGTCGCCGATCACCCGGGCCAGGCCGGCGGCCACCTGCCGGCTGGTGCCGGCCACCACCTGCTGGATGCCGGGGTGCCCGGCCTCGTGCAGCAGGAACCGGTAGAGCGTCGGCTCCGATTCGATGACGCTCAGGTAGGCGTCGATGGTCGCCTCGACCAGCGCGCGTTCCTCGCGGACCCGCTCGACGGCGGGGGCGACGGCGTCGACCACCCTTGCCGCCACCACCTCGCTGACGGCCAGCCAGAGCTGCGCCTTGTCGGCGAAGTAGCGGTAGAGCACCGGCTTGCTGACCCCGGCCGCGGCGGCCACCTGGTCCATGTCGACGGTCGGCCCGTGCCGCAGCAGCGCCTGCACGGCGGCCCCGATCAGCTCCTGCCGCCGCTGCTCGCGGTGGTCGGCCCAGCGGTCCCGCCGGCCGGTGGGCCGGGCCTCGGGCGGCTCCGGCGGGGCGTCCGGGGCATTGACATCCGTGGAGGTGCGTCGCATGCTACCACTCGTAACAGTTACTTGAAGTTACGTCAACTGTGGAGGGGCCATGGAGGGGACGCCGGCCGGATTCCCGCGCGAGGCGGTGGCCACCCGCCTGCTCGCCGCCTCGGTCCGCACGAGCTACGACCCCGTCGTCGACATCGACTGGTCGGCGCCGCACGTCCCCGGGGCGTACTGGATGCCGCCGGAGCGCAGCAGCCTCTACGGAACCGCGCTGTGGGAGGGGCTGAGCGAGGAGCGGCGGATCGAGCTGACCAAGCACGAGGTGGCCAGCGCGGCGAGCGCCGGGCTGTGGTTCGAGACGATCCTCATGCAGATGCTCATCCGGCACTACTACGACGCCGACCCCACCAGCCGGCACGCCCAGTACGCGCTCACCGAGGTCGCCGACGAGTGCCGGCACTCCATCATGTTCGGTCGGCTCATCGAGGCCATGGGCTGCCCGGTCTACCGGGCCGACCCGTTCGACCACCTGCTCGGGCGCTGACTCAAGGCCACCGCCACCGGCCCGCGGATGTACGCGGCCATCCTCATCGCCGAGGAGATCCTCGACGCGTTCCAGCGGGAGGCCATGGCCGACGAGTCGATCCAGCCGCTGATCCGGATGGTGTCCCGGATCCACGTGGTCGAGGAGGCCCGGCACGTGCGCTTCGCCCGGGACGAACTGGCCCGTCAGGTCGAGGCCGCCGGCCCGGTCGGGCTGGCCTACGCGCGTCTGGTGATCGGGCGGGCCGCGTACTCGATCACCCGCCGCCTGGTCAACCCGCGGGCGTACGCGGCGGTCGGCATCCCGCCGGCGGCCGGGGTGGCCGCGGCCCGGGCCAACCCGCACTGGCGGGCCACCCTGCGCTGGTCCGCCCAGCGCATCGCCGAGCACCTGACCGAGCTGGGGCTGGTCGCCGGGCCGGGCCGGCTGCTCTGGCGCCGCGCCGGCCTCATCGAAGACTGACCGACGGCGGCCCGCCCGGGGAGGGCCGCCGCCGGTCGCGCCGGTCAGGACGTGGGGAAGTTGTCCGGGGTGCGGATGCGGTTGCGCATGAAGTTCCCGGAGTCGGTGAGCACCGAGGTGCCCGCGTAGGTGCCGCCCGCGCAGGTGCCCGGCCGGAACGCCGCGCTGCCCTCGCTCGCGTCGGAGTACGTCCAGTTCGCGTAGCTGATCTTCAGCCGGTCCAGCAGGTCGAGCCAGGCCGTGCTGCTGGCCGTGTCGACCGCGCCGTCACCGGTGTAGGTCACCGTGCCGAACTCGGTGACGAACAGCGGCAGCCGGGAGGCGGCCCGCTGCACCTCGTTGCGGTAGTTGTCCTTGTGGGAAGCGGCGTAGAAGTGGAACGTGTACATGATGTTGTCGGCCCGGACGGGGTTGTTGACGATCTCGTCGGAGTTGCCGCCCTCCGACACGCCCAGCGACGACCAGCCCCGGGTTCCGACGATGACCACGGCGTCCGGATCGTTGGCCCGGATCACCGGGATGACCTGCTCGGCGTAGTTCCTGATGGTCGACCAGCTCACGCCGTTCGGCTCGTTGGTGATCTCGTAGATGACGTTGTTCTTCGCGGCGTTGCGGGCCGAGACCGCGGCGAAGAAGGTCTTGGCCCGGTCCAGGTTGTACATCGGGTCGCCCGGGGTCAGCGTGTGGAAGTCGATCAGCGCGTACAGGCCGCGCGCCTCGGCCTTGTCCACCAGGCTGTTGACCTGGTTGGTGAAGCCGGTCGGGTTGGTCTCGTAGCCCTGCTCCTGCACGTACATCGAGATGCGGAACAGGTCGGCCTGCCAGTCCTTGGCCAGCGCGTCGAGCGAGGCGTCGTTGTAGCAGTTGGCGAACCACTGCAACCCGTGGGAACTCATGCCCCGCAGCTGGATCGGCCGGCCGTACCGGTTGCAGAGGTTGACCCCGCAGACCCGCAGCTGGCCGTTGATCGCCACGGGGGTGGTGCCGGTGGGCGGCGGGGTGGTCGGGGGCGGGGTGGTGGGTGGGGGAGTGGTGGTCGGCGGCGGCGTGGTCGGCGTGGTCCCGCCGGTGCAGGCCGTGCCGTTGAGGGTGAACGCCGTCGGGGCCGGGTTGGCCCCGGTCCACGAGCCGTTGAAGCCGACGGTGGTGCTCGCCCCGGTGCCGAGGGAGCCGTTGTAGCTCATGCTCCGCGCGGTGACCGCGCTGCCGCTCTGCTGCCAGGTCGCCGACCAGCCCTGGACGACCCGCTGCCCGGCGTCGGGGAAGCTGAAGCCCAGGGTCCAGTCGTTCACCGGGTCGCCGAGGTTCTTCACGGTCACCGTGGCGGTGAATCCGCCCTGCCAGGAGTTGGTGGTGTAGGTGACGGCGCAGCCGGTCGCCGCCATCGCGTTCGTCGACGGCAGCACGGCCGTCGCGGCCAGGGCGAGCGCACCGACGGCGCCGCCTACGAGGAGGTGCCGCCGGGACGGGCGGGGGATCGAGAACATGCGGGATCGTCCCATCTGGTGGGTGGTGGTTGGACGGTGCCCGTCGTGAACTCGCCCGGAAAGTCCGACGCGGCAGCCTCGGGAGCGCTCCCACGCCGAGGGTAGAGGCGGACGCCGATCCGTGCAACCGGTCAGCGGCCGCGGCGCCGCCCGGAGCGCAGCCGGAGTGCGTTGCACACGTCGAACACGCCGGACACGTCCCAGGCCAGCTCGCCGGCCGCCCGGCGGGTCTCCGGGTCGGCCACCAGCCCGGACAGGATCACCACCCGGTTCTGGACCGTGACGGTGATCTGCTGCCGCCGGGTGGTCCAGTCGACGCTCAACCGCTGCGCCACCAGGGCGGCCAGCCGCACGTCCGCACCGTCGGGCGCCGGCCCGTCCCCGGTGAACGGGAAGTCGGGGTACGGCCAGGGCATCACCATCTGTCGGGCTCCTTCTGCTCGTTCACGATTCTCCGTCGGGCGGCTCAGGCCGGACGCGGTCGCGTCGCCCCGCCCGATCCGCTCAGCGCCCGGGTGCGGCTGTCGAAGACCGGGAAGACCCCGTCCAGCCGCATGGTGTGCAGCACGGTGCGCACGAACCGGGACGGCGCCACCAGGCAGAGCCGCCGGCCGTCCTGCCGGGTCTCCCGGTGGGCGCGGACCAGCAGCCCGAGCCCGGCCGAGTCGATCACCTCGACCTCGGTGAGGTCGACAAGCACCCGGTCGCCCACCGTGACGGCCTCGGCCAGTGCCCGGCGTACCGGATCGGCGTGGTCGACCTCGGTGACGGCCGGCTCCCCGCCGACGTCGTCCAGGTCGTCGACGCCGAGGCCCCCGTCGTCCACCGTGGTCCGGACACTGCACCGCGGGCAGTGGTGCGGCCCGGAGGCGAAGGGTGAGCCGACCCAGTCGTTCTCGAACACCAGCGTCCAGACCACCTCGGCGTCCGGCAGGGTGCAGCCGGTGCCGGTGACGCTGTCACCGCAGCCGTCGCAGATGAGCATCATCAGGTGCTCCGCCGGTACGACCGTCACGATCCCTCCCTCCGCCGCGCGCCCGGTCGGGGCGGCGGTTCCCTCCCGGCCGGCGGGCGCCCGGCGGCCAGCACGGCGAGCACGACCGCGACGGCGGCGAACCCCGACTGCACGACCAGTGGCCACACCGCCGGCCGGGCGGGACCGGTGTCCACGAGGCCCACGACGATCGCGCCGAGCAGCGCGGCGGCGACCCCGAGCGCGAGGGTCAGCCAGACCGGCGCGGCCGTACGCCCCGGCACGACCAGGCGACCCACGGCGCCGACGGCGAGCCCCACCACGAGGGCTCCGAGCAGGGTGCCGGCGTTCACGACCCCTCCCCGAGGAGCGGCACGGCGCCTTCCGGTGGGGCTGGCGGCGGCAACGTCATCTGGTCGTCTTTCTCGACGGGTCTCCGGTTCGGCTCCCACTCTGTGCAGGGATCTTGGAGGTCGCCGCGCGGTTCCATGACAGTTGTGTGACAAACGGCGGGAACGGCTGACACGGTTGGGCTACCCGTGGGCGGCCCGTCATGATGCGGATATGACGGCCGTACTGGTGATCGAGGACGACGACCGCATCCGGCTGGCCCTGCTTCTCGCGCTGGAGGAGGAGGGCTATTCCGCGTACGGGGCGGCGACCGCGGAGGAGGGTCTGCGCCGGCAGCGGGAGAGCCCCGCCGACAACGTGCTGGTCGACCTGATGCTGCCCGGCCTCGACGGGTTCGAGTGCATCCGCCAGTTGCGCCGCGACGACGACGTCCCGATCGTGGTGGTCAGCGCCCGCGACGACACCCACGACATCGTCGCCGCGCTGGAGGCCGGGGCCGACGACTACGTGGTCAAGCCCGTGGCGATCAAGGAGCTCTCCGCCCGGCTGCGGGCCCTGCGCCGGCGCGGCCGGGTCGTGGTGGACGCCGTCCCCGCCCAGGTCTTCGGGGACCTGGAGATCAGCGCCGAGGCCGGCGAGGTCCGTCGCGCCGGCCGGCCGGTCGCGGTGACCCGCACCGAGTTCCGGCTGCTCTGCGAACTGGCCGAGCACGCCGGCCGGGTGCTGTCCCGGCAGCAGTTGCTGCGCCGGGTCTGGGGGTACGAGACCGGCGACGAACGGCTGGTCGACGTGCACGTGGGCCGGCTGCGGCAGAAGATCGAGCCGGACCCGGCGAACCCACGGCACCTGGTCACCCTCCGCGGCCTCGGTTACAAGCTCCAGCGATGACCCGCCTCGGACTGCGCGCCCGGGTCACCGCCGCGTTCGCCGTCGGCGCGTTGCTGCTCGCCGCCGTGATGGCCCTCTTCTCGTACGACCTGACCCGCCGCTCGCTGCTCGACGAGCGGGAGCGCACGGCTGTCCGGGCCGCGTACTACGACGCCGCGGTGGTCCGCTCCGGGCTGGACACCGGCACCCCGGACGTGGTGGCGGTGCTGCGCTCCCTGGACACCGGCAGCAGCCGACGCCCGCTGCTGCACCTGCGCGACGGCTGGTACGCCCGCACCGCCGACGTCGGCGCCGGCTCGGTCCCGGTGGAGCTGCAACGTATGGTCGCCGCCGGCCAGCCGGCCGTGCAGCGGGTCCGTGTGGACGGGCAGCCGACCCTGCTGGTCGGCGTCCCGCTCGCCGGCGAGCTGGGCTACTACGAGTTGACCTCGTTGCGTGAGGTCGAGGAGACCTTTCAGGTGATCGGGCTGGCGCTGACCGCGGTGGCGATCATGGTCGCCGGGGCGGGCGCCGCCCTCGGCTGGTACGCGACGCGGCACAGCGTCCGGCCGCTCACCGCGGTCGCCGACGCCGCCGAGCGGATCGCCGCCGGCGACTTCGCCACCCGGCTCGACCCCACCACCGACCCCGACCTCACCCGGCTCTCCACCTCGTTCAACCACATGGTCGACCAGGTGGTGCGGCGGATCGAGCGGGACCGCCGGTTCGCGGCCGACGTCAGCCACGAGTTGCGCTCCCCGTTGCAGACCCTGGCCGCCGCCGCGAGCGTGCTGACCCGCCGCCGGGAGCACCAGGACGAGCGCACCGCCACCGCGGCGGGGCTGGTCGCCGACGAGGTGGCCCGGTTCCAGCGCCTGGTGGACGACCTGATCCAGCTGGCCCGCACCGAACAACCCGCGCACCGCGACACGGTCGACGTGGCCGGGCTGGCCCGGGCCGCCTGCCGCGAACGGTCGCTGCCGGAGAGCCTCGTCGAGGTCGCCGAGGGCACTTTGGCCCGGTGGCGGGTCGACCGGCGCCGGGTCGAGCAGATCCTGTTGAACCTGCTCGACAACGCCGTGCGCTACGGCGGCGGTCCGGTCGCCGTACGCCTCGAACTGCGCGACGGGATCGGCGTGCTCGACGTCGACGACGACGGGCCGGGCGTGCCGGAGGCCGACCGGGAGGTCATCTTCGACCGCTTCGTCCGCGGCCGGGCCGCCCACGCCCGGGCCGGCACCGACGGCACCGGCCTCGGCCTCGCACTGGTGGCCCAGCACGCCGCCGCGCACGGCGGGCACGCGGCGGTGGTGGACCGGGACCGCGGCGCCCGGTTCCGGGTCGAGCTGCCGGGGGCCGCCGGATGAGCCGCCGACTGCTTCCGGTGCTGGTCGCCGCGGCGCTGCTCGGCGGCTGCGGGGTGCCGGTCGACGACGAGCCCCGCCTCGTGCAGGCGCCGCCCGGCGGCTTCCCGACCCCGGCGGGCACGGCGACCGCCGACCCGGCCGGGCGGGTGGTCGAGCCGCTCTGCTTCGTCCGGGACGACGGGCTGGCGGCGGTCACCCGCCGGGTCGACGACCTGCCCGGCGTGGACGCGCACCTGCAGCACCTGCTGGCCGGGCCGGACGGCGCGGAGCGGGACCGGGGGCTGGCCACCGCCCTGCCCGGCACGGTCGCGGTGGCCGGGGCCACCCTCACCGGCACGGTGGCCACCGTCGACGTGCGGCAGGCCGGCGAGGAGACCGGCCGCAACGACGAGGTCCTCGCCTTCGGGCAGATCGTCTGCACGCTGACCCAGCGCCCCGACGTGGACAGCGTCGCGTTCCGCCGGGACGGGCAGCCGCTGGAGGTGCCGAGGGCCGACGGCAACCTGTCCTCGTTGCCGCTCACCGCCGCCGACTACCGGCCGCTGTTGCACCGCTGAGCTGTCCGACGACGAAGATGCGGCCCTTCCCGCACGGGAGAGGGCCGCACCTTTCTGCTGCGTGCCAGGTCAGGCCGCTGGCAGGCTGGTGAACACCAGCGGCCCGGACGGCGCCGGAGCACCGCCGTTGGGGTAGCCCCACCCCGCGCTGTTCTCCGCCGCGGTGGTGAGCGTGAAGCCCACCGTGTACGTCCCCGGCGGCAGGTAGCTGAAGTACACCGGCAGCGAGACGTGCCCGTCGGGCCCGACCTGGATCCCGCCGCCCGCACCGCCCACCGAGTGGCCCAGGGAGTTGTAGATGGTGGTCGAGAACCCGGTCACCGGAGCGAGCGTGACGTCGTCGATGGTGACGTCGACGCTGATGCCGTTGAACAGGTCGCCCGGAGCGGCCTCGGTGCGGCTCAGTGACGCCGCGATCGCCACCGGCCGGGACGTGTCGGGCACCCGGGTGGCCCGCAGGTCGAGCACGGGCGCCCCGTAGTAGGCGCCGTACACCGAGACCGAACCGGCCGTGTCGGTGAGCAGGATGCCGCCGATGGTGCAGGAGCTGCTCAGGGTGCTCATCACCACCGGCAGGGAGTACGTGCCCGCCGGTCCCTCGCTCAGCACCTGGTTCCAGGTCGAGCAGCCCGTGGTCTCGACCGTGGCGGTCAGCTCGCCCTGCACTCCGCTCGCGGTGAACGTCAGCGTGGTCGTCGCTGACTCGCGCCAGTTGTTCACCTGCGTCGGGCTGAGCGCGAATCCGCTGGCGCCGATCACCTCGTTGCGGGTGACCCGCACCGTCGGCGCGTCGAGGCCGGTGTAGCGCTCGGTGTTGCCGGCCCGGTCGGTCAGGCTGACCGACCCCACCTTCCAGTCGCCGGTCGGGCTGCCGGCCGGAAGGATCACCGGCACGTCGCACTCGACGAACCAGGGATCCCAGTTCTGCATGTCACCGCAGAGCATGCCCCCCTGGTCGCTGTAGGTCAGGGTGATCGGTGCGACGACCTCGGCGGTGCCGGGACCGTCCAGCTCGATGCGACCCTGCCAGAAGCCCGCGCCCGGGTCGTCCTGGACGTACAGGCCGTAGCGCAGGGTTGAGCCGGAGCCGTCGTCGTACACCTGACTCCTGGTGGGCGAGCGGAGCCAGATCCGGTCAGTCACCGGCGGCGTGGTGTCGGGAGTCTGGGTGGCGGCCAGCACGGCGGCCGGCTTGATCTTGTCGCCGGACAGGGTCCGCGTCGTGCCCTGGTCGTCGGTCGCGATGATCTTCGTGACGCGGTAGGTCACCGGCGCGGCCGGGCCGTACTCGGTCACGAGGAAGTCGTACGCGTACGACGAGCTGGCGATGTCGCCCGTGTACGGACGCACGACGGGCCAGCCGCCGTCGAGACCGAACCGGATCTGCTCGACCGGCCCGACCGGGGTGGTGCCGCTGTAACCCTGCACGTAGATGCTGCCGCTGAGGTCGCGGGCGGTGGTCGACGTGTCGGTCACCGTCCAGTTCAGGGTGACGGTCGTGCCGCCGGTGGTGGTGTCGACGTGGTCCGTCGCGAATGCGATGCCGGAAAAGCCGATCTTCGGTTTCGCCGCCGCGGCGGCCGGTGTGGCCGCCGCCGTGAGCAGCGCCGTGGCCGCGGTGGCGGTGACCAGGATGCGTGAGACTGCGCGAAGGCGTGCACCAGCCATGTGTCCCCCCGGTTGACGTGTGAGCGGGCCCTGATGGTCCGGTCGGTGTGGGCCGCCGTACGGCGGCCCGCGCGCGCAGGGTAATGGGTGCACACCAGTGCGGGAACGCGTCAACGGGCAGCACCAACGACCGGAAGTGGCTCGGGTCACCACGTATTTGTCCCCCGTTGGGCGAATTATCCATCGTCCGTTCGGTTGATTGGGCGGCAACCTTTGGTCTAGGGTGACTGGCACGACCGGTGCTCGGGAGGCACCCGTTCTCCTCAGGACAGGAAGGCCAGCATGACCACGACGACCATCGCGCCGACGACGACCAGCGAGGTGCACCGCGCGGCGGTGACCGGCGAGGAGACCCGCGCCAGCCAGCTGATCGCCGCCCTGGCCGCGCTGCCCGAGGGCCACCCGGAGCGGCCGGCGCTGCGCAACCAGGTCATCGAGGCCTGGCTGCCGCTGGCCAACCACCTCGCCGCCCGCTACAGCGGCCGCGGCGAGCCGGCCGGCGACCTGGCCCAGACGGCGGCCCTGGGCCTGATCAAGGCGGTGGACCGGTTCGACGCCTCCCGGGGCGTGGACTTCGCCGGCTTCGCCATCCCGACCATCCTCGGCGAGATCAAGCGGCACTTCCGCGACCGCACCTGGAACATCCGGGTCCCGCGGCGCCTCCAGGAGCTGCGGCTGCGCATCTCCGAGGCGAACAGCACGCTGACCCAGACCCTCAACCGGGCCCCGACGGTCGCCGACATCGCCAGCCACCTCGACGTCACCGAGGAGGAGGTGCTCGAGGGCCTGGAGGGCGCCCGCGCCTACAACGCCGTCTCGCTCTCCACCCCGATCGGCGACGGCGACAGCGCCACCGAGCTGGGCGACACCCTCGGCACCGAGGACAACGAGTACGAGCTGGCCGAGCTGCGCGCCTCGCTGGGCCCGGCGCTCGCCACCCTCGACGAGCGCGAGCAGAAGATCCTCACCCTGCGCTTCTACGGCAACCTGACCCAGAGCGAGATCGCCGCCCGGGTCGGGGTGTCCCAGATGCACGTGTCCCGGCTGCTCGCCCGCGCGCTGACCAAGCTGCGCGGCCAGCTCACCGAGGCCTGATCCACCCCGGGCGGGACACCCGCCCGAGTCGTTCCTCCCGTTCCCGCGAGCGCTGCCGCCTCGCCCCGGGCCCACGCACCGCCACCGACTCCCCTCGGTGGCGGTGCGTCGTCCACTCGACCCGCCCCGCCCGCCCCGCGCGCCGGGGCGGGCCTGTGCATACTTGCGCGGATGCAATCGTTGCCGGGCGGATCCGCCGTTCGGCTGTCACAGAGGCGGTAGTGGTGGTCGACCAGACGATCCCGCGGCGACGCGAAACGACTCCGCAGGCCGGCGCCCCGGTGGCCGATCCGGACCTCCGCCAGCTGTTGGCCGGCCTCACCGCGGTCCGGGACGGCGACTTCGGCACGCGGCTGCCGGAGGACGCCGACGGGCTGCTCGGCGAGATCGCCACCGTCTTCAACGGCATGGTCGACCAGCTCTCCCTGTTCACCTCCGAGGTCACCCGCGTGGCCCGCGAGGTCGGCACCGAGGGGCAGCTCGGCGGCCAGGCCGACGTGCCGGGCGTGTCGGGCACCTGGAAGGACCTGACCGACTCGGTGAACGCGATGGCCGGCAACCTGACCGACCAGGTCCGCGACATCGCCGAGGTGGCCACGGCGGTGGCCCGGGGCGACCTGTCGCAGAAGATCACCGTCGACGTGCGTGGCGAGATCCTGGAGCTGAAGGTCACCATCAACACGATGGTGGACCAGCTCTCCTCGTTCGCCGACGAGGTGACGCGGGTGGCCCGGGAGGTCGGCAGCGAGGGCCGGCTGGGCGGTCAGGCCGAGGTGCCCGGCGTCGCCGGCACCTGGCGGGACCTGACCGACTCGGTGAACTTCATGGCCGGCAACCTGACCAGCCAGGTCCGCAACATCGCCCAGGTGACCACGGCGGTGGCCCGCGGCGACCTCTCCCAGAAGATCACCGTCGACGCCCGGGGCGAGATCCTGGAGCTCAAGAGCACCATCAACACGATGGTGGACCAGCTCTCCTCGTTCGCCGACGAGGTGACGCGGGTGGCCCGGGAGGTCGGCACCGACGGCCGGCTCGGCGGTCAGGCGCAGGTCAGCGGCGTCGCCGGCACCTGGCGGGATCTGACCGACTCGGTGAACTCGATGGCCGTCAACCTCACCGACCAGGTGCGCAGCATCGCCCAGGTCGCCACGGCGGTGGCCCGGGGCGACCTGTCCCAGAAGATCACCGTCACCGCGCACGGCGAGATCCTGGAGCTGAAGAACACCATCAACACGATGGTGGACCAGCTCTCCTCGTTCGCCGACGAGGTGACCCGGGTGGCCCGGGAGGTCGGCACCGAGGGCCGCCTCGGCGGCCAGGCCGACGTCAAGGGCGTCTCGGGCACCTGGAAGGACCTCACCGAGTCGGTGAACGTCATGGCGGACAACCTCACCGCCCAGGTCCGCAGCATCGCCGAGGTCACCACCGCGGTCGCCAAGGGCGACCTGACGCAGAAGATCCGGGTGGACGCCCGGGGCGAGATCCTCGCCCTGAAGGAGACCATCAACACGATGGTCGACCAGCTCTCGGCGTTCGCCGACGAAGTGACCCGGGTGGCCCGCGAGGTGGGCACCGAGGGCCGGCTCGGCGGTCAGGCCCGGGTCTCCAACGTGGCCGGCACCTGGAAGGACCTGACCGACAACGTCAACGAGATGGCGAACAACCTGACCAACCAGGTGCGTTCCATCGCGCTGGTCGCCACGGCGGTCGCCCAGGGCGACCTCAGCCGGCAGATCACCGTCGAGGCCAAGGGCGAGGTCGCCGTGCTCGCCCAGACCATCAACACCATGGTCGGCACGCTCAGCGCGTTCGCCGACGAGGTGACCCGGGTGGCCCGCGAGGTCGGCACCGAGGGGCAGCTGGGCGGCCAGGCCCGGGTGCCGAACGTGGCCGGCACCTGGAAGGACCTGACCGACAACGTCAACTCGATGGCGAACAACCTCACCGGCCAGGTCCGCAACATCGCCCAGGTGACCACGGCGGTGGCGCAGGGTGACCTGACCAAGAAGATCGACGTGGACGCCCGCGGCGAGATCCTGGAGCTGAAGACCACCATCAACACGATGGTCGACCAGCTCTCCAGCTTCGCGGCCGAGGTCACCCGGGTGGCCCGGGAGGTCGGCAGCGAGGGCCGCCTCGGCGGTCAGGCCGAGGTGGAGGGCGTCTCCGGCACCTGGAAGCGGCTCACCGAGAACGTCAACGAGCTGGCCGGGAACCTGACCCGGCAGGTGCGCGCCATCGCCGAGGTGACCAGCGCGGTCGCCACCGGCGACCTGACCCGCTCGATCACGGTCGACGCCTCCGGCGAGGTGGCCGAGCTCAAGGACAACATCAACTCCATGGTGGAGTCGCTGCGCGAGACCACCCGGACCAACCAGGAACAGGACTGGCTCAAGACCAACCTGGCCCGCATCTCCGGCCTCATGCAGGGCCACCGGGACCTGGAGGTGGTCGCCGGCCTGGTCATGAACGAGCTGGCTCCGCTGGTCTCCGCGCAGCTGGGCACGTTCCTGCTGGTCGACGACAGTGGCGACGGCCGGGGCCTGCGGGTGGTCGGCGGCTACGGCCACGACGCCACCCGCCGCCGGTACGCCCTCGGCGACTCGCTGGTCGGGCAGGCCGCGCTGAGCAAGCGGGCCATCGTGGTGGACGCCGTGCCCGCCGACTACGTCACCGTCTCGTCGAGCCTGGGTGCGGCCGTGCCGCTGCACCTCGTGGTGCTGCCGATCCTCTTCGAGGACCAGGTCCTCGGCGTCATCGAGCTGGCCGGCATGGGCCGGTTCACCGAGGTCCAGCGCGACTTCCTGGACCAGCTCACCGAGACCATCGGCGTCAACGTCAACACCATCGTCGCCAACGCCCGCACCGACGTGCTGCTGACCGAGTCGCAGCGGCTGGCAGCCGAGTTGCAGGCACGCTCGGAGGAACTGCAGGCCCGCTCCGAGGAACTCCAGAGCTCCAACGCCGAGCTGGAGGAGAAGGCCGCCCTGCTGGCCCGGCAGAACCACGACATCGAGACGAAGAACTCCGAGATCGAGCAGGCCCGGCAGGAGTTGGAGACCCGCGCCCAGCAGCTCGCGCTCGCCTCGAAGTACAAGTCGGAGTTCCTGGCCAACATGAGCCACGAGCTGCGTACGCCGCTGAACTCGCTGCTCATCCTCGCCCAGCTGCTGGCCCAGAACCCGAACCGCAACCTCACCCCGAAGCAGGTCGAGTACGCCACCGTGATCCACTCGGCCGGCGCCGACCTGCTCCAGCTCATCAACGACATCCTCGACCTGTCCAAGGTCGAGGCCGGCAAGATGGACATCAACCCGGAGACGTTCGAGCTGTCCACGCTGCGCGACTACGTCGACGCCACCTTCCGCCCGCTCACCACCCCGCGCGGGCTGGAGCTGGACCTGGTCACCGGCCCGGACGTGCCGGCCCGGCTGCACACCGACGAGCAGCGGCTGCGGCAGGTGCTCCGCAACCTGGTCTCCAACGCGGTCAAGTTCACCGAAAAGGGCCGGGTGCAGCTGCGCATCGAGCGGGCCCGCCCGGACGAGCTGCCGGCCGGGATGCCGCCGGCCGACGCGGTCATCGCGTTCCGGGTCGTCGACACCGGCATCGGCATCGCCGAGCAGCACCTGACCGCCATCTTCGACGCGTTCCAGCAGGCCGACGGCACCACCAGTCGGCGGTACGGCGGCACCGGCCTGGGCCTGTCCATCAGCCGGGAGATCGCCCGGCTGCTCGGCGGGCAGATCACCGCGGAGAGCGTCCTCGGCCAGGGCAGCACCTTCACCCTCTACCTGCCCGCCACGGCCGCCGCGCCGCTGCCCGACAACGGCGCCGCACTCCTGGCCGCGGCGACGGCGGCTCCCGTCGAGACGGAGGCCCAGCGCTGGGTCGCGCAGCAGCAGCGGCGGGTGCTGGTGCTCGAACCGCACGAGAAGGGGCTGCTCACGCTGCTGGCCCGCGGCGTGGCCGCGGAGACCGGCGGCCCGGTCGAGGTGACCACCGCGGTGGACGTCGAGTCGGCGGTCGGCACGCTCGCCCGGCACCGTCACCACCTGCTCGTGGTGCAGCTCGACCCGGCCGACGAGCAGGGCGCGGGCCTGCTCAGGGCGCTGCACGAGCACCCCGGCCTGCGCGGCATGCCGGTGCTGGCGTACCACGGGCAGCCGCTCGCGGGCGGGCAGGAGGCGCTGCTTCAGGGGATGGCCGCGGACCGCCCGCTGGAGGTCCTCGGCAGCCTCGACGAGCTGCGGGAACGCATCGTGCTGCACCTGACCGCGGACAACCCGGAGCGGGTGCCGTCGTTCGCGGCGCCGGTCACCGACCTCAGCCCGGTCGGTGACCCGGTCGCCCACGAGCTGTCCGGCCGCAAGGTGCTGGTGGTGGACGACGACGCCCGTAACGTCTTCGCCCTGACCAACATCCTCGAACTGCACGGCATGGACGTGGTCTACGCGGAGAACGGCCGCAAGGGCGTCGAGACGCTGATGCGGCACGACGACATCGACCTGGTGCTGATGGACGTGATGATGCCCGAGATGGACGGGTACGCGGCCACCGCCGCGATCCGCGCCATGCCCCGCTACGCGGACCTGCCGATCATCGCGGTGACCGCCAAGGCGATGCGCGGGGACCGGGAGAAGAGCATCTCCTCCGGCGCCAGCGACTATGTCACGAAGCCGGTGGACGCGGAGGACCTGCTCGCCTGCATCCACCGCTGGCTGACGAGCTGACCCAGGTCCGCCGGACGGTGTGGACCGCTCGCGGCCGGCCCCTCGGACGCCCACGCCGAACGCGGCAGGGGTCAGGAAGCCCGCTCCAGGGCGGCCAGTGTCTGGCGCAGCCATTTCAGCTCGGCATGCGTCGTGGCGGTCGCGATCGTGAACAGTCCCTGCCGGAAGGCGTCGTCGAAGTCGGCGGCACGCAGCGGCCGGTCGCCGTCCCAGAAGAAGCTGGCCGGCTGGGTGAGGAAGTGCAGCCGGCGCCGCAGCACGGCGGCCTGCGCGGCCGGGTCGTCGAGGTGGCGCAGGAAGGCGAGCATGGTGAACCACCGGTTCTCGTCGGTGATGAACAGCTCGTCGGGTTCGCGGAGCCGGTCGTGCAGCACCTTCGTGCCCGCCTCGGTCAGCGACAGCATGTGCCGGGGTGCGGCCACCTGACCGGGCTGCAGTTCGCGGGACAGCAGCCCGGCCGCTTCCATGCGCTTGAGCAGGGGATAGAGCGTGCCGTCCGCGATGGGGCGGACGTGCCCGGTGAGGGCGGCGATGCGTTTGCGCAGGTCGTAACCGTGCAACGGTCCGTCCTGAAGGAAGCCGAGGATCGCGAGCTCCAGCATGATCGAGATAATACCCCCTTGCCAAGATACCTCGGAGTCGAGATATCGTGTCGATCATGCAGAGCGCTCAGGTACTTCCCGACGGTTCCCGCGTGCGCTGGGTCGAGATTCCCGGCGCCGAGCCCACCCGTGTCTACCTCCACGGCCTCGGCGCGAGCGCCACGCCCTACTACGCCGCCGCGGTAGCGCACCCGGCCCTGGCCGGCCACCGCTCCCTCATGGTCGACATGCTGGGTTTCGGGATCAGCGACCGCCCGCAGGATGCCGCCTACAGCCTGCGGATGCACGCCGACGTCCTGGCCCGCGCACTCCAGCAGGCTCGGGTGAGCGGTGCCGACGTCGTCGCACACAGCATGGGTGGCACGGTGGCGGTCACCCTGGCCGCGCGCCACCCCCGGCTGGTGCGCCGACTCGTTCTGGTCGACGCGCCCCTCGACCCGCTGCGAGAGCTGCCCACCGCCAAGCGACCGGGCAGCTCGGGCATCGGGGTCTACCGCACCGAGCAGGAATTCCTCGACCGCGGCTGGGACGAGACGCTCGAGTTCGTCGGGCCGCAGTGGGCGGCCACGATGCGGCTGGCCGGGCCGCAGGCCCTCTACCGCAGCGCGATGAACCTGCTGCGCGGCACCGAGCCCGCGACGCGCGAAAGCCTGGAGAAGCTCCCGATACCTCGCACGTTCCTGTACCCGGCGGCCGACGGGCCACGGTTCGACGCCGACCGACTGACCAGCGCCGGCGTCGACGTGGTGGCGGTCCCCGACTGCGGCCACAACATCATGGTCGACAACGTGCCGGGCTTCGCCCTCGCCGTACAGGCGGCGCTGCGCGACTGAACCCGCGTCTCAGGCGGGGGAGTGCGCTGTGCCGGATCCCGGCACCGATCACGGATCGTTGGGGAGCGGCCCAGCGGGCAGGTGCCGCCGGGCCGCTCCCGCGAAGGGGTCAGCTCACCACGGCGTCGGGGCCGGCGGCGGCACCACGGGCGGGCGGTCGTCGCAGGTGATGGTGTTCGGCAGCAGCCAGGGGGCGAGCCAGCCGCCGTCGTTGCCGCCGAGGTCGGTGAGGCCGAACTCCGACCCGGCCGGGGTGAAGTGGAACGACCCGCAGTTGTTCACCCCGACCGCGCCGACGTTGCGCGCGTCCACGTCGGCGAAGGACGCCGAGCCGGCGGTCCGGGCGCTCACCACCGAGGTGCCGGTGCCGTCGACCCGGATGTCGCGGAACTGCACGTTGCTGATCGAGACCTGGTCCTTTACCGGCCAGTCGCTGACCAGCATGATCGCGTTGTAGGTGTTGTCGAGGTAGCTGTCGCCGACCACCTGGATGTCGGCGTCGATGCTGCGGTCCAGCGCGTAGAACCAGATCGCGCCGAGGCCGATGTTCCAGTTCAGGTCGTAGGTGCCGGCCCGGACCGTGGTGTTGCCGGTGATCCGGAGCTGGCCGGTGAACGGCTCGGCGCCGAACCGGGAGCCGATCTGGATGGCGCTGCCCTCGCGGACCGGGTCGGCGATCAGGTTGTGCGAGACGGTGAGGTCGGTGCCGCCGTAGAGGGCGATGCCGTTGGCCAGGACCGGGGACTGCACCGTGTTGTGGTCGAAGGTGTTGTGCGCGTTGCCGGTCCGCTCCGACCACATGGCGAGGGCGTCGTCGCCGGTGTTGCGGACGAAGCTGTGCGACATCGAGGAGTGCGTGACGCCGGTGTGGAAGTTGAGCCCGTCGGCGATCTGGTCGGCGATCACCGTGTTGGTGACCCGCAGGTCGGTCATCGGGCCGTCGAACCACAGGCCGACCTTGGTGTGGTGCAGGTAGAGACCGTCGACGGTGGAGTGGTTGAGCGCTCCGCCGACGGCGTTGACCTGGTCGGTGTCGATGCGGTCGCGCACGTCGCCCTCGACGGCGAAGCCGGAGAGGTGGACGTCGCTGCTGCCGCCGTCGGCGGCGTCACGGCCGTAGAAGCCGACGCCGGTGTGCACCGAGCCGTCGGGGGCCGGGGTGTTCAGGGCGACCTCGCGGCCCTTGACGACGGTGTACCAGCTGCCGGCGCCCGCGATGGTCACGTCGTCGACGGTGATGTGCCGGTTCACCTGGTACGTCCCGGGCGGCAGGTAGAGCGTGCGGTCCGCCCGGCGGGCGTACGCGACGGCGCGGTCGAAGGCGTCGGCGGACTCCCGCCGGCCGGTCGGGTCGGCGCCGTAGGCCAGCACGTTGACGGCGTGGGGCAGCACCCGGGGCGGGGCGACGAGGTGGGAGTCCAGCAGGTCGATCACGGTCCACGCCGCGGCCGTGCCGGTCGGTGCGGTCAGCCGGACCACCTCGCCGGCCCGGTGGGTGCGGCCCAGCAGCAGCCGCTGTTCGTCGTAGAAGTGGTGCGGCCGGAACGGCTTGGTGATGGCCGGCGCGGGCGTGGTGGCCGCCGGCACGCAGGAGCACTCGGTGATCCACCAGTCGGGGTGGAGCAGGTCGGCGCCGGGATCGTTGGTGAACGGGTACTGGTTGTAGAGCCAGGCGTACTGGGAGGTGAGCGTCATGGTGCGGGCCGGCCCGTGCCCGACGGTGACCCGCAGCGGCGCGGTGATCCCGCCGCCGCCGGGCGCGTCGGGAATGCTGTACCGGACGGTGAGCGCGTTGGTCGCCCGCGGGAGGGTGAACTCGACGTACTGGCCGGGGGCGAGGCGGACCGCCCGCCGCCCGGACGCCTCGCCCGCGAGGGTGTAGGCGGCGCGGTCGGGGCCGATGACGGTGCCGTTGGTCCGGGCGTGCTCGGCCTCCTGCTCGACGAAGTCCACGGTGGCGCCCCGGCCGGCGACCAGCGCCGGGTCGAGCCCGGCGCGGGTGACCACCGGGGTCGGGCCGGCGGGACCGGCCGCCAGCGCGGCGCTCCCGGCCGGTACGGCCAGCGCGACGGCGGTGGCCGCCGCCGCGAGGATCCTGGCGATCGGCACGGCCGGGCGCCAGCCCGCCGCGCCTTCCACGCTCCGCTGCATCGGACTACCCACTTTCACCGGGGGACGGGGGAGACGGTGGTGGCGTCGGCGCGGCTCGGGGCGCGCCCGCCGAGAGGTGCCTCATGTTATTCCTGGGCTTTGTCGATATTCAAGCGGCTGTCTGTCCGAATCTTGCGGGCCGTGATCACTCCTCCGAATGCCGTGCGGGGGATGCCCCGGGGCTGCCGCATGCAGGGCCTTGTTCATTTCTTGCAAGAACACGACGTACGATTGCCGCCGTGACGAAACGGTTGACGGAGGTGGCCCGCAAGGCGGGCGTCAGCGAGGCGACCGTGAGCCGGGTGCTCAACGGGCGGGGCGGCGTGTCCGAGGCGACCCGGACCGCGGTGCTGACCGCGCTCGACGTGCTCGGCTACGAGCGCCCGACCAAGCTGCGCGGTGAGCGGGCACGACTGGTCGGCCTGGTCCTGCCCGAGCTGCAGAACCCGATCTTCCCGGCGCTCGCCGAGGTGGTGACCGGCTCCCTCGCCCAGCGGGGCTTCACCCCGGCGCTCTGCGCCCGCACCATCGGCGGAGTGTCCGAGTCGGACTACGTCGAGATGCTCCTCGACCACCAGGTCTCCGGGGTGATCTTCGCGGGCGGGTCGTACGCGCTCGCCGACGCCACCCACGAGCACTACCGCCGGCTGACCGACCGGGGCCTGCCCGTGGTGCTGGTCAACGCGGGCGTCGACGAGCTGGGCTTCCCCCGGGTCTCCACCGACGACGCGGTGGCGGTGGAGCAGGCGTACGGGCACCTGCGCTCGCTCGGGCACGACCGGATCGGCATGGTGCTCGGCCCGGAGGGGCACGTCCCGTCCCGGCGCAAGCTGGCCGCCATGATCCAGGCCGCGGGCTGGGCCGACGACACCACGTTCGTCGAGCGTTCCAGCTTCTCCATGGAAGGGGCGCGGGTCGCGGCGACCAAGCTGGTCGAGCGGGGCGTCACCGGCATCATCTGCGCCAGCGACGTGCTGGCCCTGGGCACCATCCGGGCCGCGCGGCGGCTCGGTCGCGCGGTGCCGACCGACGTCTCCGTGGTCGGCTTCGACGACTCCGCGTTCATGACCTGCACCGATCCGCCGTTGACCACGGTGCGGCAGCCGATCGAGACGATGGGGCAGGCCGCCGTGGACCTGCTGGTCACCCAGATCGAGGGAGCCGGCGTGCTGCACGACGAGCTGCTGTTCGAGCCCGAACTCGTGGTCCGCGGCTCCACCGCGCCCGCCCCCGGCCGCTGACCGTCCCGCCGGACGCCTCCGGCCCCCGACCGCCTCCCTGACCACGCACGACCCTCCGGCCGTCGACCGCCCACCCGCGGTCGGCGGCCGTTTCGTCGTTGCCGGCCGGCGCACGGCCGAAAGGGACGAAAGCCGGAACCCGGGCCCGGCTTACAGGCCTGTCAACATTTGCCGTCACACAGTCGTGTCCTTTCATCATGCGATCGAAACCTTGCCGCAATGAGTCCACCTCGCTACAGTGGCCCCACTCACACCTGACCCCGATGTCAGGCGGTGACGTTCACGGCAGATCAAGCGAAGGCCATGGATACCCCCCGTTCCCCCGAAGGGATGGACAGATGTCCGTACCGCAGTACCGGAAGGCTGCGGCGATAGCGCTCGTGGCCGGCCTGGGGCTCAGCCTCGCGGCTTGCTCCACGAAGAGCGACAACGCGGCGAAGGACGCCAGCGGCAAGGTCACCATCACCGTCGACTGCCAGCCGGTCGGCTCCCAGAAAGAGCTGCTGAAGAACTGGAACGACGACGTCGCCGAGTTCCAGCGGCAGAACCCGAACATCGTCATCAAGAGCGTCAGCGTCGGCGAACAGTGCAACAACCCGCCGGACTTCACGGCCCGCCTCGCCGGCGGCACCGTGACCGACGTGTTCTACGGGTACATGACCGATCTCCAGCAGGTGCTCGACTCCGGTCAGGCCATGGACATCACGGAGTACGCCAACAAGGACACGGTCCCGACCTGGGACAGCGTCGACCCGGCGCTCAAGGGGGTCTTCACCGACGGCGGCAAGCTCTACGCCGTGCCGGTGAAGAACTACTCGATGGGCCTGGTCTACAACAAGGTCCTCTTCCAGCGGGCGGGCCTCGACGTGAACAACCCGCCCAAGACGTGGGCGGAGGTCCGGGAGGCGGCCAAGAAGATCTCCGCGCTGGGCAACGGCATCGCCGGCTACTCGGAGTACAGCGCCGGCAACACCGGCGGCTGGCACTTCACCTCCCTGCTCTACTCGCAGGGCGGCCAGGTGCTCAGCGAGGACGGCAAGAAGGCCGACTTCAACAACGCGATGGGCAAGCAGGTCCTCCAGAACCTCAAGGACATGCGGTACGGCGACAACAGCATGGGCAGCCGCCAGCTGCTGCAGTGGGGCGACCTGCTGACCAACGCCGGCGCGGGCAAGGTCGGCATGTTCATCGGCGCCCCGGACGCCACCCAGGCGATCGTCAGCCAGTTCCAGGGCAAGTTCCAGGACTGGGCGATGGGCCCGCTGCCCGGCCAGGACGGCCCGGCCAAGGCGACACTCGGTGGCGGCGAGGGCTACTTCTTCAAGAAGGGCCTCACCCCCGAGCAGGTCAAGGCCGGTCTGAAGTGGATCGCGTACCAGAAGTTGACGCCGGGCAAGGGCCAGTTCGACTACGTCCGGGCCAAGCCGCAGAACTACCCGGTGGGCCTGCCCCAGCCGCTGCTGTTCGCCAACGGCAGCGACGCCCAGAAGCAGGAGCTGGAGCTGCGTAAGGCGAACGCGAACGTGGACACCGCCAACTTCGCGGCCTTCGAGGCGAACCCGGTCCCGATCAAGGGCGAGCCCCGCAACGCGCAGGCCATCTACGCGGTGCTCGACGCCGCGATGTCCGGGGTCCTGACGAACCCGAACGCGAACATCGACGCGCTGCTCAAGACGGCCGAAGGCAAGGTCAACCAGCTGCTGGCCGCCGGCAGCTGACCCGGCGCGGGTGGGGGCCGGCGCGCCGGCCCCCACCCTCCGGCCGCACACCGTCCGGCCACCGACTTTCCGCAGGAGACGCCTTGGCCACCACCACCGTCCCGGGCACCACCAGACACCCGGGTCGCTCCGGGCCGCCGTACCCGTTACCGCGCCGGCGTGCGGGCCTCGGCCGCAAGGTACGGGACAACCTCACCGGGCACGCGTTCCTGATCGGGGCGGTCCTCTGCTTCGCCGTCTTCTCCTGGTACCCGATGGTCCGCGGCATCGTGATGAGCTTCCAGCGCACCCGCCGGGGCGAGACCACCTGGGTCGGCTGGGACAACTACGCCCGCATCGTCGACGACCCCAGCTTCTGGACCGCCTGGCAGAACACCTTCTACTTCACGGCCCTCGCGCTCGTCCTCGGGTACGCGGTGCCGTTCTTCGTGGCGATCCTGCTCAACGAGTTCCGCCACGCCAAGGGATACCTGCGGATCCTGGTCTACCTGCCGGTGATGCTGCCGCCGGCCTCGGCGCTCTTCCTCTTCAAGTTCTACGCGTACGACCCGAGCGAGGCTGGGCTGTTCAACGCGATCCTCACGGCGCTGCACCTGCCCACGTCGGAGTGGATGCAGTCACCCGGGATGACCATGCCCGCCATGGTGCTGGCGTCGACCTGGATGAACATGGGCAGCGCCGTGCTGATCTACCTGGCGGCGCTGCAGAACATCCCCGGCGAGCTCTACGAGGCGGCCGAACTCGACGGCGCCGGGATCTGGCGGCGGATCCGGCACGTGACCATCCCGCAGACCCGGCTGATCCTCGCGCTCCTGGCGATGCTCCAGATCGTCGCCACCATGCAGCTCTTCATCGAGCCGCTGATCCTCGCCAACGGCGCCGGTACGGGCGACTCGGCGACCTCGGTCGCGTACCTCATCTACCAGCACGGCTTCTTCCAGAACGACCTCAACGGCGCCGCGGCGCTCGGCGTGATCATGCTCGTGGTGCTGGCCGGCTTCTCCGCCGTCTACGTGCGGCTGACCGCGAAACAGGACTAGGACGGACGAGGAATGGCACAGGACTCCGGGACCCGCACCCTCATCTCCCAGGCCCAGCTCACCCGGGGACGCGGCAGGGTCGTCTACTGGACGCTGCTCGCCGTCGTCGTGGTGGGGTTCACGCTCGTCTTCATCGGGCCGCTCTACTGGATGGTCACCGGCGCGCTGAAGTCCGGCCAGGAGATCGCGCAGACCCCGCCGTCGCTGTTCCCGAAGGATCCCCAGCCGCAGAACTACGTCGACGCGTGGACCAACCTGAACCTCGCCAAGCTGCTGTTCAACACGTTCTACTACGCGACCGGCGCGGTGCTGTTCCAACTGGTCCTCGACACCGCGGCGGCGTACTCGCTGTCGAAGCTCCGGCCGGTCCTCGGCAACGTGATCCTCGGCCTCATGCTGGCCACCCTGATGATCCCGGCGATGGTCCTCATCGTCCCGCAGTACGTGACCGTGATCGACCTGCCGATCCTGCACCTCAACCTGCTCGACTCGCCGTTCGCGATCTGGCTGCCCCTGGTCGCGAACGCGTTCAACATCTTCCTGCTGAAACGGTTCTTCGACTCGATCCCGGCGGATCTCATGGCGGCGGCACTCGTGGACGGGGCCACCCCGCTGCGCACGCTCTGGTCGATCATCCTGCCGATGTCGCGCCCCATCCTCGGCGTGGTCTCGATCTTCGCGGTGACGGCGGTCTGGAAGGACTTCCTCTGGCCGAAGCTGGTCATGCCGTCGCCCGAGACCCGGACCGTCAGCGTCGGCATCTACGCCTTCTCCGGTGGCACGCCCATGAACGTGGTGATCGCCGCCTCGGTCATCGCCGCGATACCCACCGTCGTCATCTTCCTGATCTTCCAGCGCAACATCATGTCCGGCCTCACCACCGGCAGCCTCAAGGGCTGACCGCGCCGGACGGCGAAACCTCCCGCGGCGACCGACGACCGTTCGCCCGGCACGTCCAGGTCCGGCGAACCCGCCGACGTACCGACGCAGAAAGCAGGTGCTCGTGTCCACACCAGACAGCGGTCCGTGGTGGCGTGGAGCGGTGATCTACCAGGTGTACCCGCGGAGCTTCGCCGACGGCGGTGGCGACGGCGTCGGTGACATCGCCGGCATCCGGTCCCGGCTCCACTACCTCGCGGAGCTCGGCGTCGACGCGATCTGGTTCAGCCCCTGGTACCCCTCGCCGATGGCCGACGCCGGCTACGACGTGGCCGACTACCGCGACATCGACCCGGTCTTCGGCACCCTCGCCGACGCGGAGGCCCTGATCAGCGAGGCGCACGCGCTGGGCATCCGGACCATCGTCGACGTGGTGCCGAACCACTGCTCCGCCGCGCACCCCTGGTTCCGGGCGGCCCTCGCCGGCGGCCCGGACGCCCCGGAGCGGGAGCTGTTCTGGTTCCGCCCCGGCCGCGGCCCGGACGGCGACCAGCGGCCCACCGACTGGGTCGGCGAGTTCGGCGGCCCGACCTGGACGCGGACGGTCAACCCCGACGGCACCCCCGGCGACTGGTATCTGCACCTGTTCGCCCCCGAACAGCCGGACTTCAACTGGGACCACCCGCGGGTGCGCGCCGAGTTCGAGGACATCCTGCGGTTCTGGTTCGACCGCGGGGTGGACGGCATCCGGATCGACTCGGCCGGGCTGCTGGTCAAGGACGGGACGCTGCCCGAGACCCGGCCGGACCGGCCGCACCCCTTCCGCGACCTCGACGGGGTGCACGAGATCTACCGGGGCTGGCGGCGGGTCGCCGACTCGTACCCGGGCGACCGGGCGCTGATCGGGGAGGTGTGGCTGCCGGACCGGCAGCGGTTCGCCAACTACCTGCGCCCGGACGAGCTGCACGCGGCCTTCAACTTCGACTTCCTCGGCTGCGCCTGGGACGCCTCGGCGCTGCGCGAGAGCATCGACGGGACGCTGAGCGCGCACGCGCCGGTCGGCGCGCCGGCCACCTGGGTGCTCTCCAACCACGACGTCACCCGGCACGTCACCCGCTACGGCCGGGGCGACACCCGGTTCAGCTTCGCGGCCAAGCGCGAGGGGATCCCCACCGACCTGGAGCTCGGCACCCGCCGGGCCCGGGCCGCCGCGCTGCTCTCCCTGGCGCTGCCCGGCGCCGCCTACGTCTACCAGGGGGAGGAGCTGGGGCTCTGGGAGGTCGAGGACATCCCGTACGAGCTGCGCCAGGACCCGATGTGGGAACGTTCCGGCCGGGTCGACCCCGGCCGGGACGGCTGCCGGGTGCCGCTGCCCTGGGCCGGCGACGCCCCGCCGTTCGGGTTCAGCCCCGACGGTGCGGCGGCCGCGCCCTGGCTGCCCCAGCCGGCCGACTGGAAGGACCGCACCGTCCGCGCCCAGACCGGCGACCCGCACTCGATGCTGGAGCTCTACCGGGCGGCCATCGCGATCCGCCGGTCCGAGGCCGCGCTCGGCGACGGCGGGCTCACCTGGCTGCCCGCCCCCGACCAGGTGCTCGCCTTCGCCCGCGACCCCGGCTTCACCTGCCTGGTCAACCTCTCCGCGGCCGCCGTGCCGCTGCCCGCGCACGAGCGGCTGCTGCTGGCCAGCGGACCGCTCGACGACGACCGGCTGCCGCCGGACACCGCGGTCTGGCTACGGACCAGCTGACCCGTCCCGGCGTCGGCGGCCCGTCCCGGCCGCCGGCGCCGCCCCAGCAGGAAGGAGGAGCGGAGACACCGCACCGCACGGGGGACCTGGCCATCCGACGAAAGGGAGCGCACCCCTCATGGCCGACCACACCACCCCGCACCACCCGCGCCGCCGCCGGCTCCGCGCGGGGCTGGCCGCCCTCGCCGGCGCCGCGCTGGCCGCCACCTCCGTCACCGTCGTGGCGCTCACCACCACCGCCACCCCGGCCCGCGCCGCCGGGCTGTCCCCGTTCGACATCGCCGGGCGCGGCGCCACCGTCGGATTCGTCGAACAGGAGGCGGAGAACGCCGTCCATACCGGCACCCGGATCGGCCCCGACCGCCGCTACGGCACCCTCCCGTCGGAGGCGTCCGGTCGGGAGGCGGTCACCCTCGACGCCGTCGGCGAGTACGTCGAGTTCACCCTCACCGCGCCGGCCAACGCGGTCACCTTCCGGTACAGCCTGCCGGACAGCGCCGCCGGCACCGGCCGGGACGCAAGCATCGACCTGCGCGCCGGCGGCGCTCTCGTCAAGTCCGTCCCGGTCACCTCCCGGTACGGCTGGTACTACGGCGGGTACCCGTTCAACAACAACCCGGGCGACACCAACCCGCACCACTTCTACGACGAGACCCGCACCCTGTTCGGCACCACGTACCCGGCCGGCACGAAGATCCGCCTCCAGGTCTCCTCGACCGCGCAGTCGCCCAGCTTCACCATCGACCTGGCTGACTTCGAGCTGGTCGGCGGCCAGATCGCCAAGCCCGCCGGTGTGCTGGACGTGGTCACCGACTTCGGCGCCGACCCCACCGGCGCCACCGACTCGACCGCGAGGTTCCAGGCCGCGGTCGACGCCGGCAAGGCGCAGGGGAAGGTCGTGTGGATCCCCGCCGGCACCTTCACCCTCTGGGACCACGTCGTGGTCGACGGGGTGACCCTGCGCGGCGCCGGGCCCTGGTACTCGGTGCTCGGCGGCCGCCACCCCACCGACCGCAAGCGGGCCGCCGGCATCTACGGCAAGTACGTGCCCGGCGGCGGCTACAGCGGCGAGATCCGGCCGCACGAGGCCGGCGGGCCCAGCCGCAACGTCACCCTGCGGGACTTCGCCATCATCGGCGACATCCGCGAGCGGGTCGACGAGGACCAGGTCAACGCCCTGGGCGGGGCGATGTCGAACTCCGTGGTGGACAACCTCTGGTTGCAGCACACCAAGGTCGGCGCCTGGATGGACGGCCCCATGGACAACTTCACCATCCGCAACAGCCGGATCCTCGACCAGACCGCCGACGGGGTGAACTTCCACTGGGGCGTCACCAACTCCACGGTGACCAACACCTTCGTCCGCAACACCGGTGACGACGGCCTGGCCATGTGGGCGCAGAGCGTGCCCAACGTCAACAACGCCTTCACCTTCAACACCGTCGGCGTCACCATCCTGGCGAACAACCTGGTCACCTACGGCGGCCGGGACATCCGGATCACCGACAACGTCACCGCCGACTCGGTCACCAACGGCGGCGGCATCCACGTGGCCAACCGCTATCCCGGCGTGAACGGCCCCACCGCGGTCGCCGGCACCGTCACCGTCGCCCGCAACACCCTGATCCGCAACGGCAACTCGGACTACAACTGGCGCTTCGGCGTCGGCGCGCTCTGGTTCTCGGCCCTCAACGAGCCGATCCAGGGCGCCACCATCAACGTCACCGACACCGACATCCTGGACAGCTCCTACGCGGCCCTGCACTGGATCGAGGGGCAGACCAGCGGGATCAACCTGAACAACGTGCGGATCGACGGCGCGGGGACCTTCGCGCTCCAGGTGCAGGCGCCCAGCCAGGTCAGCTTCACGAACGTGCGGGCCACCGGGATCGCCCAGGCCAACCCGATGTACAACTGCGTCGGGAGCGGCTTCCAGATCACCCAGGGCGCCGGCAACTCCGGCTGGTACTCGGCGAGCCCGTACTGCGGGCCGTGGCCCGAGCCGCAGTGGGGCAACGGCCCGTCCACCCCGCCCACCCCGACCCCGCCCA
>NZ_BMRA01000003.1:371235-429845 GCF_014648395.1 Micromonospora fulviviridis
GATCGGCTCCGGCGGCACGCCGTCACCGACCCCCACGACGCCCACGCCGACGCCGACCAGCCCGACGCCGAGCCCCACCCCGACCACCCCGCCGCCGTCCGGCGGCAACCTCGCCCTCGGCCTGCCGGCCACCGCGTCCAGCAGCACCCAGACGTACGCGGCGGCGAACGCGGTGGACGGCAACGCCGGCACCTACTGGGAGAGCGCCAACAACGCGTTCCCGCAGACGCTGACCGTGGACCTCGGCGCGGCGCGCACCGTCGACCGGGTCGTGCTCAAGCTGCCGGCCGGCTGGGAGCGGCGCACCCAGACGCTGTCGGTGCTCGGCTCCACCGACGGATCCACCTGGACCACGCTGAAGGCGTCGGCCGGCTACGCCTTCGACCCGGCCACCGGCAACACCGTGACGATCCCGCTGGCGGCGGGGGAGCGGCGGCACCTGCGGCTCAGCGTCACGGGCAACACCGGCTGGCCGGCCGGCCAGGCCGCCGAGTTCGAGGTGTACGGCGGCGGCACCACCACCCCGCCGCCGACCACCACGCCGCCCCCGACCACCACCCCGCCGCCGCCGAGCGGCAACCTGGCCGCCGGGCGGCCGGTCACCGAGACCAGCCACGCCGACGTGTACGGCGCGGCCAACACGGTCGACGGCAACGCCGGCACGTACTGGGAGAGCGCCAACAACGCGTTCCCGCAGTCGCTCACCGTGGACCTCGGCGCGACGTACCCGGTGTCCCGGGTCGTGCTGAAGCTGCCACCCTCGCCGGCCTGGCAGACGCGCACCCAGACGCTGTCGGTGCTCGGCTCCACCGACGGGTCCACCTGGACCACGGTGAAGGCGTCGGCCGGCTACACCTTCGACCCGGCCACCGGAAACACCGCCACCATCACCTTCCCGTCCGCCGGACGCCGGCACCTGCGGCTGAGCTTCACCGGCAACACCGGCTGGCCCGCCGGTCAGCTCGGCGAGTTCGAGGTGTACGCCACCTGACCGCCCCGGGGTCCCCGCGGCGCGGCGGGGACCCCGTCCACCCCCCACCACACCACCTCTCCACGTCCCCGGAAGAAGGTGTCCCTCCACCATGTCCAGATTCCGTACCCGGCTGGTCGCGGTGCTCGCCGCGGTCGCGCTGGCCGTCACGGCCCCGCCCCCGTCCCCGGCCGCCGCGGCCGGCGGTCCCAACCTCGCGCTGGGCCGCACCGCCACCGCCAGCAGCGCCAACGGCCCGTACGCGGCCGGCAACCTCACCGACGGCAACGCCGGCAGCTACTGGGAGAGCGCCGGCAGCACCTTCCCCCAGTGGGCCCAGGTCGACCTCGGTTCCGCCCAGTCGGTCGACCAGGTCGTGCTGAAGCTTCCCGCCGGCTGGGAGTCCCGCACCGAGACCCTGTCGGTGCAGGGCAGCACCGACGGAAGCAGCTTCACCACCCTGCTCGCCTCGGCCGGGCGCACGTTCAGCCCGGCCAACGGCAACACGGTCGCGCTGAGCTTCCCGGCCACCAGCGCCCGCCACGTCCGGATCACGGTCACCGCCAACACCGGCTGGGCCGCCGCGCAACTCGCCGAGCTGGAGGTGTACGGGGCGGCGAACTCGTCGACCAACCTGGCCCTGGGCCGGGCCATGGCGGAGAGCAGCCACTCCGACGTCTACGGCGCGGCCAACGCCAACGACGGCAACCCGGCCACCTACTGGGAGAGCGCCAACAACGCCTTCCCGCAGTGGATCCGGGTCGACCTCGGCGCCGCCGTGGTGGCCAACAAGGTGGTGCTCAAGCTGCCCGCCGGCTGGCCGGCGCGCACCCAGACGCTGACGGTGCAGGGCAGCACCGACGGCTCCACCTTCACCACGCTCGTCGCCTCCGCCGGGTACGCCTTCGACCCCGCCGGCGGCAACACGGTCACCGTCACGTTCGGCACGACCACCACCCGGTACGTGCGGCTGCTGGTCACCGCCAACACCGGCTGGCCCGCCGGCCAGGTCGCCGAGCTCGAGGTCTACGGCCCGGCCACCGGCGACACCCAGCCGCCGAGCGCCCCCGGCAACCTGGCCCTCACCGAGCCCGCCGCCGACCAGGTCCGGCTCACCTGGACGGCGTCCACCGACAACGTCGGCGTCACCGGCTACGACATCTACGCCAACGGCACGCTGCGCACCAGCGTCGGAGCGTCGACCCTCACGTACACCGACACCCAGCCGGCCGGGGCGACGGTCTCCTACTACGTCCGGGCCCGCGACGCGGCCGGCAACCAGTCCGCCAACAGCAACACCGTCACCCGCACCGGCAACACCGGGGACACCACGGCACCGACCGCGCCGGGCAACCTGGCGTACACCCAGCCGGCGGCCGGGCAGATCCGGCTGACCTGGACGGCGTCGACTGACAACGTCGGCGTCACCGGCTATGACGTCTACGCCAACAACGCACTGCGCGGCAGTGTCAACGGCTCCACCCTGACGTACACCGACAGCCAGCCGGACAGCGCCACCGTCTCCTACTACGTGCGGGCCCGCGACGCGGCCGGGAACGTCTCGGCGACCTCCAACACGGTCACCCGGACGGGCAGCACGCCGGGCGGCACCAACCTGGCCGCCGGCAAGCCGATCACCGCCTCCTCGGTGGTGCACGTGTTCAACGCGGTCAACGCCAACGACGGCGACGTGACGACCTACTGGGAGGGTGCGCCGGGGGCGTACCCGAGCACGCTGACCGTGGCGCTCGGCGCCAACGCCAGCATCAGCGCCATCGTGGTGAAGCTCAACCCGGACCCGGTGTGGGGGCCGCGCACGCAGACCTTCCAGGTGCTCGGCCGGGAGCAGTCCGCCTCCGGGTTCACCACCGTGGTCGGCTCGGCGACGTACTCGTTCAGCCCGAGCAGCAGCAACACGGTGACCATCCCGGTGAGCGCCACGGCCGCGGACGTGCGGCTCCAGTTCACCGCCAACTCGGGCTCGTCCAACGGGCAGGTCGCGGAGTTCCAGGTGATCGGCACCCCGGCGCCGAACCCGGACCTCACCGTCACGGCCCTGTCCGCGGCGCCGTCCGCGCCGGTGGAGACCGACCCGGTCACCCTCTCCGCCACCGTCCGCAACGCCGGCACCGCGCCGGCCGCCGCCTCCGCGGTGACCTTCAACCTGGGTACGACGAAGGTCGGCACCGCGGCGGTCGGCGCGCTCGCGGCCGGCGCCTCGGCGACCGTGTCGGTCAACATCGGCGCGCGCAACGCCGGCACCTACGAGGTGACCGCCACGGCCGACGAGGCGAACACGGTCATCGAGCAGAACGAGTCGAACAACAGCCGCACCGCCTCGCTGACGGTGAGCGCCGTGCCCAGCTCCGACCTGGTGGCCGGGGCGGTGAGCTGGTCACCCGGCACGCCGACCGCCGGCGCCGCGGTCAACTTCTCGGTGTCGATCCGCAACCAGGGCACCGTGGCCTCGGCCGCCGGGGCGCACGGCATCACCCTCACCGTGCTGAGCGACAGCGGCGCGGTGGTGCGCACCCTCACCGGCTCGTACAGCGGCACCCTGGCGGCCGGGGCGACGAGCCCGCCGGTCAGCCTGGGGACCTGGACGGCGGCGAACGGGAGGTACACCGTGCGGGTGGCGCTCGCCGCCGACGCCAACGAACTGCCGGTCAAGCAGCAGAACAACACCAGCGACCGGGCGCTCTTCGTCGGGCGGGGCGCGAACGTCCCGTACGACACGTACGAGGCCGAGGACGGCCGGGTCGGCGGCGGCGCGCAGGTGATCGGGCCGAACCGGACCATCGGCGACCTGGCCGGCGAGGCGTCCGGCCGCCGGGCGGTCACCCTGAACACCACCGGCGCGTACGTCGAGTGGACCACCCGGGCCGCCACCAACACCCTGGTCACCCGCTTCTCCATCCCGGACGCCCCGGGCGGCGGCGGGATCGACTCGACGTTGAACATCTACGTCAACGGGGTGCTGCACAAGCCGATCAACCTGACCTCGAAGCACATCTGGCTCTACGGGGCCGAGGCGGGCCCGAGCGACTCGCCGGGCGCCGGCGCGCCCCGCCACCTGTACGACGAGGCCAACGTGATGCTGAACTCGACCGTCCCGGCCGGCGCCACCATCCGGCTCCAGAAGGACCCGGCCAACAGCACCACGTACGCGATCGACTTCGTCAACACCGAACTGGTGTCGCCGCGGGCCAACCCGGACCCGGCCCGTTACAAGGTGCCGAACGGCTTCAGCCACGCCGACGTGCAGAACGCGCTGGACGCCGTCCGGATGGACACCACCGGCAACCTCGTCGGCGTCTACCTGCCGCCGGGCACCTACGACACCGCGCAGAAGTTCCAGGTGTACGGCAAGGCGGTCACGGTGGTCGGCGCGGGCATGTGGTACACCCGCTTCCAGACGCCCACCAACCAGCAGAACACCGACGCCGGTTTCCGGGTGGAGTCCTCGGCGAGCGGGTCGACCTTCGCCCACCTGGCGTTCTTCGGCAACTACACCAACCGGATCGACGGTCCGGGCAAGGTGTGGGGCGAGCTGAAGGACGTCGACAACATGACGCTGGACAGCGTCTGGGTCGAGCACACCGTCTGCGCGTACTGGGGGGTGAGCGTCAGCGGGCTGACCATCCGGGACAGCCGGTTCCGGGACACCTTCGCCGACGCCGTGAACATGACCAACGCCAGCACCAACAACCTGGTCACCAACTCGGAGGGCCGCTCCAACGGCGACGACGCCTTCGCGCTGTTCTCCGCGACCGACCAGGGCGGCTCGGGCGGCAACCACGGCAACGTGTTCGAGAACCTGACCGCCACGCTCACCTGGCGGGCGGCCGGGGTGGCCGTGTATGGCGGCTACGACAACATCTTCCGCAACCTCTACATCGCCGACATGCTGACGTACTCGGGCATCACCATCAGCTCGCTGGACTTCGGCTACCCGTTCGTCGGGTTCGGCGCCAGCCCGCCCACCCAGTTCCAGAACGTCTCGCTGATCCGGGCGGGTGGGCACTTCTGGGGTGCGCAGACGTTCCCCGCGATGTGGCTCTTCTCCGCCTCCAAGGAGTTCCGCGGCATCCGGGTGTCCGACGTGGACATCGTCGACCCGACGTACTCCGGGATCATGTTCCAGACCAAGTACAACGGCAGCCAACCGGAGAACCCGGTCACCGACACGGTCCTCACCAACGTGTCGATCTCCGGGGCGAGGCGCAGCGGTGACGCCTTCGACGCCAAGTCGGGCTTCGGCATCTGGGTCAACGAGATGCCCGAGCCGGGGCAGGGTCCGGCGGTCGGCTCCGCCACCTTCACCAACCTCCGGCTGACCGACAACTACCAGGACATCAGGAACACGACCAGCACGTTCACCATCACCCGGAACTGACCCTCCGGTCAGCGGCGCCGCCGGGGGGACCCCGTCCTCCCGGCGGCGCCGCAGCTATAGATGAACGTCACTCTGATCGGTTAGGGTGGGCCACCGGAGAAGGGAGGTACCGATGCGTCGATCGGTACGGCTGGTGGCGGCGACCGTCGCCGGCGTCTGCCTGGCGCCCGGGACGGCCGCGGCCGCCCGGGCCGAGACCGTCGTCCCGCGGCACGCCGTCGTGGTGTGCCAGACCGCCAGCTTCTACGACAACTACGACTCGGCCCGCGGCCCGTACGGGCTCAAGCGCACCCTCACCTACGGCAACAAGATCGGGCACACCCCCGGGGTCCACCCGGTCTACAACGGCTGGGCGGCGTCCTTCGACTTCGGCCCCAACGACTGGGGCTACCTGCGCCTGGAGTGCATCGGAGGCTACGACTCATGGTGAACCCGACCCGGCTCGCCGCCGCCGGCGTGGCCGCCGTCCTCGCGGTGACCGCCCTGCCCACGGCCGCGCACGCCGCCAACGGCACGATCGGGCAGCGGGAGACCGTCTGCGCCACCGACCTGTTCGTCCGGACCGACCCCAACGGCGCGTGGATGGGCACCCTCTACCGCGGCCAGACCTTCCTGGTCGAGGGGCCCCGCAGCGGCGGCTACGTGTACGGATTCGCCTACGGGCACGTCAACCGGCGCGGCTGGGTGCAGGACGGCTGGTTCTGCTGACCCGGCCGCTCACAGCCCGGCGCACGCCGAGCCGTCCACCGTGCAGCCCTCCGGCTTCGTGGCCGTCAGGTCGGGATCCCGCACGTCGAACCGGATGGTGGCCGACCCGCCCGCCGGTACCGCCGTGCCGGTGAAGGTGACCACCGCCCCGTCCTGCTTCGCCTCGGCCCCGTTGACGGTGCCGACGGTGGCGCCGTCGCCGAGCGTGACGGTCACCGTCCAGCCCGACCGCGCCGCCGAACCGGGATTGCTCAGCACCACCTGGCCGCGGTAGCCGAAGACCCGGTCGGAGACGGTCTCGTAGCTGGCGGCCAGCGGAGCGGCCGGCGACGGGCTGGGGCTCGGCGCACGGGTGGGGGAGGCGGACGGGGTCGGGTCCGGCGCGACGCTGCGGCGGGTGGCCGACGGCGTGGCCCGCGACGGCGTCGCCTTCGGCGACCCGCTGCTCGCGGAGGGCACCACCAGCGGCGACGACGGCGGCGCGGCGGCCGGCGCCGGCAGCGCGGGTCGGGTGGCCCAGACCGTCACCCCGGCGGCCGCCCCGAGCACCGCCAGCACCCCGGCCACCAGCACCGCCCGGCGGCGACCGGCCCCGCTGCGGGCGTCGCCGAGCAGCCCGACCACCGGCAGTTCGGCGGTCAGCCCGCCCTCGGCGCGGCGCAGGTCGACCTGCTGGAACGCGAGCCAGTCGAGGATCGCCGGGAGCCGCCCGGTCACCGCACCCTGGTGCTGCTCGGCGCGCTGGTCGGCGTCCCAGTCGCCCTGCTCCAGCACCTCCCGCACGGACAGCCGGCAACCGTGGTCGGTGGGGACGAGGTCGCAGGCCAGCCGGGTGCTCCGGTCCCCCTCCCGGCAGCGCAGCACCAGGCGTTCCGGCGCACGCAGCTCGACCACCTCCACCTCGGTGTCGGCGTCGTACCCGGGCAGCCCCGCGGTCCGCAGCAGGGTCCGGTCACCCAGCGGCTCGCTTCCGGCGAACCACTTGGCGAGCAGCTCCCGTTCCGTCAGCGCCCGCCAGATCCGTGCCGGCGGGTGGAACAGGTCGACCTCGGTGGCGATCTCGATCACGCGGAGACTCTAAGGGGCGCCCGTCCCACCATGTCGGACGGGCGATCCCTACTCCGCGGGCCGGTCCGGGCCGCCGTCGTGCCAGCGGGCACGGAAGGCCGCCTCGCTCGCCTCGTGGCTGGCCTTCTCCTCGTAGACGGCCCGGCGCAGCGCGGCGCGGGCCTCCGCCATCATCACCAGCTCGACCGCGACGAGCGCGACGCAGATCGCGGTGAGCAGGCCGAGCGCGGCGAGCGCCGGCAGGTGCCGGCCGGCCGGCAGCCCGGCGGCGAGCGCGGCGAGGGCGGCGACCCGGGTCCACGACACGGTCCGCAGGGTCCGCAGCTGGAACGCCATGTCCGCGGCGAGGTAGAGCATCACGCCGGCGAAGAGCAGTGGCACCGCCGGGCCGTGGGCCTGCTCGGCCACCCCGCCGACCGGGTCGGTGATCGTCCGGACCACCTCCTCCGCGCCGATCGCGAAGAGGATCACCCCCGCGATCATGGGAAGGTAGAGATAGGCGTACGCGTCGCGGGCCATCGCCACCCGCGGACGGCCCTGGGCGGCGTGCAGCGCGATCCGAGCGGCCGGGCCGATCATGTCGAAGTGCGCCCACCAGAGCGCCGCGGTGAACAGGATGCCGAAGATCGCCGCTGGGATGGCCGGCCAGGTCACCGCCTTGCCGATCAGGTTGCCGCCGACGCCGACCGAGATCACCGACTCGCCCAGCGCGATGATCAGGATCAGGTCGTAGCGCTCGGTCCAGTGCTCGGCGGAGGTGATCTGCCAGCCGTCGGTGCCGACCAGCACGCCGCTGGCGTACTGGATGACCACCACGGCGATCCAGAGCCCGTCGCGCACCCAGAGCCCGAGGTCGCGATCCCCGATCTCGGGCGGGAGCAGCGCCGCGACCAGCAGCAGGCAGGTGGTGATCAGCACCTCGGGAGCGAGCTGCCAGAGCTTGCGCCGAGCCGGCGGGTTGCCCCGGGTGGCGTACGCGTAGAGCGACATGTGCACGGCGCGGATCACCATGTAGCTGACGGTCACCAGGATCGGCCCGGCCGCGCCCTCCTGGAAGTTGGCGAAGGTCTGCGGCAGCGCCAGCGCGAAGGTGAAGAGCGCCACCATGCCGATCACCATGAGCACCGGCACGAAGCCCTCGCCCAGCCGGAGCCGGGTGGCCACCGCGCTGTGCACCACCCAGCACCACCAGAGCACGGCGAGCACCAGCATGGCGTGCAGCAGTTCCCGCGGGGTCACGTTCGCGGCGGTGGCCCGGGTGATGATGAAGAACGACACCACGAAGACGAGGTCGAAGAAGACCTCGAACTTGTCCACCCGGGCGGCCGGGGCCACCGGCACGGCGGGCCCCAGCCCCTTGCCCCACCCGTCGCGGCCCACCGCCCGAGTCTGTCAGCGGCGGGACGGCCCCCGGGGCGGAATCGACCGGCGTCCCGGCCGGCTTCCTCAGGTGGTGGACCGGCCCAGGTAGGTGAGCGGGCCCGGGTCGGGCACCGGGATCACGTGGAAGCCCAGCCGGTCGTAGAAGCCGCGGGCCCGGACGTTGGCGGTGACCATGCCGACGTGCAGCGCGGGCGCGCCGGCCCGGGCGGCGGCGGCCAGGAACGTCTCCAGCAGCCGCCGGCCGTGGCCGCGCCCCTGGTGGCTGGGGAGCAGGTCGATGTGCAGGTGGGCCGGATAGCCGGCCAGCTCCGGCACCAGCATCCGCTCGGGGTGGTGGTGCAGGGCGATCATCTCCTCGTCCGGGGTGCGGGGGTCGCCGGCCGGCACGGGGTAGCGGTGTGCCAGCCGGGGGATCCAGACGCGCCGGTAGGCGCGGACGAAGGCGGGGGTGTCGGCGGTGCCGACCACGTAGCCGACCACCCGGCCGGCGTCGGCCAGCACGAACGCCAAGTCCGGTTCGAGGTGCAGGTAGGGGCCGGCGAAGAGGTCGGGCATGAGGTCATCGGAGGCGTACCTCCCGCGGGCGTCGCCGCCGGCGTCGGCGGTGCGGACGCAGATGTCGTAGACGGCCTCGTGGTCGGCGGGCCGGTACGGCCGCACGGCCGCCGTGGATGTCGTGGTGCCGCTCATGCCGGGACCGTACGGCCTGGTATCGCTCTCACCGAAGCCCCGGCGGCCCCGGTTCACCCAGCCGCTGGCGGGCCAGGAACTTCGGCACCACCATCCGCCACGCCTCGCAGACCAGCTCGGTCATCTGGGCGTGGTCGAGCCGCTCGAGGTGGCAGCAGACCCAGTTGAACCGCAGGTCGGAGGGGCGGGGGAGGAAGAACAGGTCCGGCTCGGCGGCGATCAGCCCGTCCCGCTGCTCCTTGGGGTAGCCGAAGCCCATGGTCCGCTCGTCGCGGCTGAACGCGACGTAGACGATCGCGCCCACCCGGAACTTGATCCGGTCGTGGATCAGGTGTTCGGTGGTGCGGGGGAGCGTGCGGGCCAGGGCGCGGACCTCGTCGACGGTGACCACGCCGTGGACGCTAGCCCCACCCTCCGACAATCAGCCGGCCGCCGGGGCGGCGTGGGCGAGCGCGGTCCGGAGCGTGCCGGGGAGCGGCTGGTCCGGCGCCTCGATCCACTGCTGGACGGCGACCCGCAGGGTCGCCAGGAAGGTCGCGGCGAGGATCCGGGCGCGCAGCGCCGCGTCGGCGCCGGTGAGCCGGCGGCCGATCTCCCCGGCCAGCTCCCGCTCGATCGCCGTGTACGCGGCCACCTGGTGCGCCACCAGGGCCGGGTTGCCGTGCAGTCGGCGGCGCCGGTCGAGCCAGGATTCGGCGGTCTCGTCGTACGTCTCGTCGGCCTGGCGCAGCGCGGCCCGGCTCAGCGCCGCCCACGGCGCCAGGTCGGCGGGTTGCTCGCCGATCAGTTCCAGCAGCCGGCGCAGCCGCATGGTGTCGCCGTGGAAGAGCGCCTCCTCCTTACTGGAGAAGTAGTTGGAGAACGTGCGCCGGGACACGTTGGCGGCGTCGGCGATCGCCTCCACGGTGACCCGGTCCGGCCCCTGCTCGGTGGCGAGGCGCAGGGCCGCCTCGTGCAGGGCGAGGCGGGTCGCCGCCTTCTTCCGCTCCCGCAGCCCGGTGGCCTCCTCCATGGCTCCCAGCGTACGTGATCCGTTTCTCAATGAGCAAACTTGCCTACTGCGCAAGATTCGCGAATGATTGCTTGAGGCAACCAAGGCAGGGGAGGGGAAGAGTGGACGCCACCAGCCAAGAGCTCGTCACCCGGTTGCAGGATCTGCTGACCGGCGTGCGGCTGCTCAAGCAGCGGCGCGCGGACGACCGGCCGGCCGTGCCGCCCGGCCTGGTGGGGCTGCTCCGGCACATCGACCGGGGCGCCGCCGCGGGCTGCCACGCCCGGGACCTGGCGGAACGGAGCCGGCTCGACCCCTCGACGGTCAGCCGCGCGGTCGCCGCCCTGGTCGCCGACGGCCTGGTGGACCGGCGCATCGACCCGGAGGACCGGCGGGCCAGCCACCTCACGGTCACTCCGGCCGGCCGGGCCGCCCTGACCGAGGCCTACGACTGGTACGGCGGGGTGCTCTCCCGCGCGCTCGCCGACTGGAGCCCCGGCGAGGTGGCGGCCCTGTCCGCCGCGCTCGCGCGCCTCACCCGCGACCTTGAGGTCGCCCTCACCCGACACGACAACCTGGAGGACGCGCGATGAGCGCACCCACCGCGACGGCGGACGCCGCGCCCATGAACCGGCGGCAGACGCTGGAAGCCCTCAGCGGCCTGTTGCTGGTGCTCTTCGTGGCCATGCTGAGCGGCACGGTCGTCTCGACCGCCCTACCGAAAATCATCGGAGCCCTCAACGGCTCGCAGACCCAGTACACCTGGGTGGTCACCGCCACCCTGCTCACCGCCACGGCGACCACCCCGATCTGGGGCAAGCTCGCCGACCTGTTCAACAAGAAGCTGCTGATCCAGGTCGCCATCGTGGTCTTCCTGGCCGGCTCGGTCGCGGCCGGCTTCGCGCACTCCGCCGGCCAGCTCATCGCCGCCCGCGCCTTCCAGGGCATCGGCGTCGGCGGCCTCCAGGCACTGGTCCAGGTGGCCATCGCGGCGATGATCCCGCCCCGGGAGCGCGGCCGTTACAACGGCTACCTCGGCGGCGTGATGGCCCTCGCCACGGTCGGCGGGCCGCTGCTCGGCGGCCTCATCGTGGACACCTCCTGGCTCGGCTGGCGCTGGTGCTTCTTCGTCGGCGTGCCCGTCGCGGTCGTCGCGCTGCTCCTGCTCCAGGCCACCCTGCACCTGCCCACCGCGCGGCGGGACAACGTGAAGATCGACTACCTGGGCGCCACCCTGATCGCCGCCGGCGTCAGCCTGCTGCTGGTCTGGATCTCGTTCGTCGACGACTCGTTCGCCTGGCTGTCCTGGCAGACCGGCGCGATGGTCGGCGGCTCGGTGCTGCTGCTCGCCCTCGCCGTCCTGGTGGAGTCGCGGGCCGCCGAGCCGGTCGTACCCCTGGAGATCGTCCGCGAGCGCACCACCGCGCTGGCCATCCTGGGCAGCCTCGCGGTCGGCATGGCGATGTTCGGCGGCGCGGTCTTCCTCGGCCAGTACTTCCAGATCGGCCGCGGCTACAGCCCGACCGAGGCCGGCCTGCTCACCATCCCGATGATGGCCGGCGTGCTGCTCTCCTCGATCGTCGCCGGCCGGCTGATCACCGCCACCGGGAGGATCAAGCCGTACATCGTCGCCGGGTCGATCATCCTGGTGGCCGGCTTCGCCCTGCTCGGCACCATCGACCACGAGACCTCGCTGGTCCTGGTCGGCGCCGCCATGTTCATCGTCGGCGTGGGCGTCGGCATGACCATGCAGAACCTGGTGCTCGCGGTGCAGAACACCGTGGCGCTCAAGGACATCGGCGCGGCCAGCTCCACGGTGGCGTTCTTCCGCTCGCTCGGCGGCACCATCGGCGTGTCGGTGCTCGGCGCGGTGCTCGCCCGCCGGGTCACCGACCGGATCACCCACGACCTGGCCGCGGCCGGGATCCCCACCTCGGGCGGCGGCGGCAGCAGCACGCTCAACCTCGCCGCCCTGCCCGCGCCGGTGCAGAACATTGTGCGGGCCGCGTATGGTGACGCGACCGGGCACATCTTCCTGATCTCGGCCGCCATCGCGGTCGTCGGGATCCTGGCCGCGCTGTTGCTCAAGCCGGTCACCCTGCGGTCCAGCCTGGACCTGCCCGACACCGCCCGCTCGGTCGCCGTCGCGGCCGACGCGGTCGACGGGGCGCCCGCCTTCGACGAGGTGGCCGTGGACGCCACGGGGCCGGGCGAACGCGTCCGCCGCTGACGCCCCGTCGTCCCAGGGCCGTCGCCGGTACCGGCGGCGGCCCTGGTCCGTGCCCACCTGGGCCGGCGTATGCCGGCCGTGACCGAATCGAGGCGCTGTGGACACCACGCAGCCCGCGCCGCCCCCGCCGGTGGCCGTCGACGCACGGCCGGCCGGGGCGGTGCGCCGGGCGGTCCGCGAGCTGACCCTCGTCGCCGTGCTCTTCCTCGCGTACAAGGCGGGCCGGCTGGCGGTGGCCGGGCGGTCCGCCGACGCGCAGGTGAACGGGGAGCGGATCTGGTGGTTCGAGCGGCTGCTGCACCTGCCGGACGAGGTGGCAGTGCAGGCGCCGCTGCTCGTCCACGAGCTGCCGGTCCGGCTGGCCAACTGCTACTACGCGTACGTGCACTTTCCGGCCACCGCGCTGTGCCTGGTCTGGCTCTACCTCCGCCACCCCCCGCACTACCGGTGGATGCGGCGGGCGCTCGCCGCGCTCACCGCCTCGGCGCTGGCCCTGCACGTCCTCGTCCCGCTCGCCCCGCCCCGGATGACCGCGCTCACCGGCCTGGTGGACACCGGTAGCCGGTACGGCCCCGCCGTCTACGGCCCGCCGGAGGCCGACACGCTGAGCAACCAGTACGCCGCGATGCCCTCGCTGCACGTCGGCTGGGCCGTGGCCGTCGCCGTCGCGCTGATCACGGTCACCGCCGGGCGGTGGCGGTGGCTGTGGCTGGCCCACCCGGTCGTCACCCTGCTGGTGGTGGTCGGCACCGGCAACCACTACTGGCTCGACGGGGTGGTCGCGGTGACACTCCTCGGGCTGATCCTGGCGGCGCTGCCCCGGCCGGACGCGCCGCGCCGGCCACCGGCCGGGCCGGCGTCCGCCGCGCGGCTGCGCCCGCACGTGGTTCCGGCCCCGCGCCGCCCGGGCGGCGCGGCCCGCCGACGGAGCCCGCGGACCCCGTCGGCGGCCGACGCGCGGCTCAGGCCACCGCGCCGGGGGTGACCGCCGCCCGGCTCACCGGGTGGTGCACACGGTGCCGTTGAGCCGGAACGCGCCCGGCAGCACGTTCGGCCCGCTGTACGCGCCGACGAAGCCGGCGCTGGTGCTGCCGCCGCCGGCGGCGAGCCGGCGGTTGTCGGCGGTGCTGGTCACCCTGACCTCGGTGCCCACCTGCGACCAGTTGGCGCTCCAGCCGCTGCTCACCTGCTGCCAGCCGGTGGGCCAGGTCCAGGTCAGCGTCCAGCCGTCGAGCGCGCTCGGGCCGGTGTTCACGATCTCCATGGTCGCCACGTAGCCGTTGCCCCAGTCGGTGTCCTTGCCGAGGCGGACCGCGCAGGTGCTGGCCGCCGGGCTGCCGGTGGCGAAGGTGAGCGGCGGGGAGGACCAGGAGACCCGGCCCGCGGTGTCCCGGGCGAGCACGTTCAGGGTGTACCGGGTGCCCGGATCGAGGTTGCCGACGGTGAGCGAGGTGCCCGCCGTCTCGCCGAGTTGCTCGCTGGCCGCCCCCTGCTGCCGGTACACCTCGTACTTGGCGATCGGCGCGCCGCCGGGCGCGGCCGGCGGCCAGGAGATGGTCGCGCTCCGGTCGGTCACCGCGCCCGCGGTGGGCCGGCCCGGCGCCCCCGGCCGGCCGTCGGCCGCGCCGGCGGGGCGCAGCACAAGCGTGGTCAGCGAGTACGGCGGCAGCGTCCGGGAGGTCGCGCCACCCGACCGGCCCGTGGTCACCCCGCTCGCGCCGTTGGTCAGCGTGTGCACCGTCGGCGCCTCGTCCGCCGGGGTGAAGCCGGCGTAGTCGATCGCCACCGGGTGGGCGGTGTCCGGGTCCTTGTTCAGCAGCAGGACGGCCAGGCTGCCGTCGGGCCGGCGGGCGGCGTGCGCGGTGACCAGCGGCTGGTCGGTGCCGGCCCGGACGAGCTGGTCACCCGCCCGGACGAAGAGGTTCATCAGGGACAGCCCGTGGTACGGCGCGAACGGCGTGTTGAACGGCGGCTCGCAGACCGACCCGTCGGCCGTGCACCCGCCGCTGGAGAGCATCCCGAAGTCGCCGTAGTCGGTCTGCCCGGCGACCTCCGAGACCGTGCCGATCCCGTTGTGCACGTTCCACCACTGGACGGTGAAGACGCCCTGCTCCAGCAGCCCGCTGTAGGCGTCGGCCAGGAACAGGGCGCCCGGCTGGGTGTTCTGGCCGGCGCCGACGTTCAGCTCGGTGAAGCTGATCCCGATCCGACCGGAGTCCGGGCCGGCGTAGCGGGCGATCTGCTGGCGCAGCAGCCAGGCGGCGTCGGGGATGTGGCCGGTCCGGGCCAGGGACTCGGCGGCGGTGCCGCCCGGGTACCAGTGCACGTCCACGAAGTCGATCTTCGGTCCGGCGAGGGAGAGCACCGTCTGGTTCCAGGGGCCGGGGTCGGCGCCGGCGGTCAGCCCGTCCGGCCAGTTCGCCGGCATGGTCAGCACCGCGCCGACCTTGATGCTCGGGTCGACCGCCTTCATGGCGTCGGCGTACTCGACCACCAACTTGGCGTACTGGGTGGCGCTCCGGTCCGGGTGGTCGTCGGCCTCCCAGGCCGAGCCGTAGTGGCCGTTGCCGTAGTTCTCGTTACCGACCGTCCACCACTTCGCGCCGTAGCCCTTGGTGACGTTGGCGTACCGCACCCACTCGGCGGCCTCCACCGGGGTGCCGGTGCCGTAGTTGGCGATGATCATCGGCTGGGCGCCGACCCTCCTGGCCGCCGCCATGAAGGTGTCGAAGTCGGTGTTCGGGGCGACGTACCCGCCGGGCGCGGTGTGGGTACGCCAGTGGTAGATGTCGGCGTACGAGCCGCCGGGGTAGCGCAGCATCCGCACGCCGGCCGCGCGGAGCAGGTCCGACGTCTCGCTGCTGCCCAGGTGCTGGTCCCAGATGGCGTGGTTGACGCCGAGCGCGGTGTCCGGCACGGTGGCCAGCCCGGCGCGGGCGTTCACGGTCACGGTCACCGGGTCGGCCGCCGCGCCGGCGGCGGGCGGGTCGACGGCGGCCGGCGCCGCGGTGGCGAGCAGCAGGACGGCCGCGTACGCGGTGAGCCGGCGCGCTGTGGAGGGGGTTCTGCTCATGCGGGGTTCCTTCGTGGGTCGGGCGATCGTCTGTCCGCGTCGCCCTCCCGGAGTGGTGTCCGGGTGCCCAGGGAACGACGGTCGGCCCCGCGCGAGCCATCGACGTACCAGAATTCCACGCCGCCCCGGAGGCGTTCAAGGAGGACCCCGGGTACGCGGCTTAATTTATAGACAGGAGTCTTTACTGTTAACAAGGTTTAATTTATGTTCATTGGCATCTCCCACCGCCCCGAAGGAGTTGCCGCCATGCGTCGAAGAATCACCCTGCCGCTGCTCACCACGGGTGCCGTCACCGCCACGCTGGCGGTCGCCGCCCCCGCCCAGGCCCACGGCTACGTCTCCTCGCCTCCCAGCCGCCAGGCGCTCTGCGCCCAGAACCGGGTGCCCGACTGCGGCCAGATCAAGTACGAGCCGCAGAGCGTCGAGGGCCCCAAGGGCCTGAAGAGCTGCCACGCCGGCATCGCCCAGTTCGCCGTGCTCAACGACGACAGCCGCGGCTGGCCGGCCACCTCGGTCGGCAGCTCGGTGACGTTCACCTGGGTCAACACCGCCCGGCACGCCACCGCCAACTGGGAGTACTGGATCGGCAACACCCGGGTCGCGGTCGTCGACGGCGGGGGCCGCCAGCCCGACGCCACCGTGTCGCACACCGTCAACCTGGGCGGCTTCTCCGGCCGGCAGAAACTGCTCGCCGTCTGGAACATCGCCGACACGGCGAACGCCTTCTACTCCTGCGTCGACCTCCAGATCGGCGGCGGCGGCAACCCCACGCCCACCCCGTCGCCGACACCGACCCCGGCCCCGACCACGCCGAAGCCCACGCCCACCCCGACCAGCTCGCCGGCCCCCGGAGGCACCTGGACCGCCGGGCGCGCCTACCAGGTGGGGGACACGGTCACCTACAACGGCCTGACCTACCGCTGCCGTCAGGCGCACACCGCGATCCCCGGCTGGGAACCGCCGAACGTGCCGGCGCTGTGGCTCCAGATCTGACCGGACGGGTGCGGCCACGCTCCGCGTGCGCCGCACCCGACACCCGCCGTACCCCCGATCGGAGGACCGGTATGCGCCGCCCGCTCGCCGCCGTCCTGCTGGGCGCGCTGCTCGCCGTGGCCGGCTGCACCGGCCAGCCGGCGCCGACCGCCGCCACCCGCCCCGGGCCGGCCGTCGAGACCGCGACCAGCGGCATCGACGCGCTCTTCCTGGCCATGATGGTGGCGCACACCGGGCAGACCCTGGAACTCGTCCAGGTCGGGCTCGACCGCGGCACGGACCCGGAGCTCCGCACGCTGATCGCCGCCGTCCGCGCCACCGAGACCGACGAGCTCGCCACCATGCGCGGCTGGCTGCGCGAGGCCGGCCCGTCCGCGGTGGCGGCCGCCGAGCGGCACGACCACTCCGGCCACAGCGACGCCACCGCCGGGCTGGCCCGGCTGCGGGCCGCGCCGGCCGGCCAGGTCGACCGGGTGCTCATCGACGTGCTCACCGCGCACCAGCGGACCGCAGCGGACCTGGCCCGCGCCCAGGTCCAGGCCGGCACCAGCGCCCGGGTACGCGACCTCGCCGGCCGGATCGAACGGTCCCGGACTGCCGAGGTCGCGCTGCTGGTGAAGCTGCGCGCCCGGTGAGGCGGGCGGCGGTCAGTCGGGCAGCGACCGGGCCACCAGCAGCGCCCAGCCCAGGCAGCCGAGGGCCGCCGTGTTCAGCACCGCCCGGACCACGTTCCAGCGCACCCAGGCGCCCTCGAACGCCGCGCGCAGTTCCGCCGGGTCGGCCAGCCGGGCGGCGCCCGCCTCGAGCCGGTCGTTGAGCGGCACGTTCACCGCCGCGGTCACCGCGAGCACCAGCATGTAGAGCGCCAGGGCGGCGATCAGCCAGGGCAGCGGTCCGCGCCGCCCGGCGGGCAGGTGCAGCAGGACCGCCGCGAGGGTGCAGACCAGCGCGCCGCCGAAGCACAGCGCGAACCAGCCGTTGAGGATGGCCTGGTTGATGGACCTCATGCCGGCCACGAAGGCCCGGTCGTCCACCCGGGCCAGGCCCGGCATCACCGCGTACGCGAAGGCCGCGAAGAGCCCCGCCGTCAACCCCGTGGTCACCGTGGCCAGCAGCAGTACGCCGGCCCGGACGTTCGATGCGATCATGGCGTCCATTGCACACCGGGTGGGCTGGACGCTCCATGGCCGGAACGCCGGGAACCATACGCCAGCGTCTACGCTCATCGGGTGGACGTCCTCGCCGACGTGCTCCGCGGGCTGCGCGCCCGGGACGCCTTCCTGCTCCGTACCGTGATGGACCCGCCCTGGTCGATCCGGGTCCGCGACGCCGCCCCGCTGAGCGTCACCACGGTGGTCCGGGGCAGCGCGTGGGTGGCGCCCGACGGCGGCGCCCCGGTGCCGCTGCGACCCGGGGACGTGGCCGTGTTGCGCGGGCCCGACCCGTACACGGTGGCCGACCACCCGGACACCCCGCCGCAGGTGGTGATCCATCCCGGGCAGCGCTGCACCACCCTCGGCGGGCAGGAGCTGACCGAGACCATGGCGCTGGGCGTGCGTACCTGGGGCACCCGGCCGGACGGCGCGACCGCCCTGCTCACCGGCACGTACGCCAGCAGCGGCGCGGTCGGCGCCGGCCTGCTCGCCGCACTGCCGCCCCTCGTGGTGCTGACCGCCGCCGACGGCGACCTGCCGGTCGTCGGGCTCCTCGCCGCGGAGCTGGACCGGGACGGTCCCGGGCAGGAGGCGGTGCTGGACCGGCTGCTCGACCTGCTCGTCATCGCGGTGCTGCGCACCTGGCTGGGCCGACCCGGCGCGCAGCCGCCCGGTTGGTACCGGGCCTACGCCGACCCGGTGGTGGGCCGCGCGGTCCGGCTGGTGCAGCACGACCCGGCCCGCGCCTGGACGGTGGCCGACCTCGCCGCCGCCACCGGCGCCTCGCGGGCCGCGTTCGCCCGCCGGTTCACCGAACTGGTCGGCGAGCCGCCCATGACCTTCGTCACGAGTTGGCGCCTCACGCTCGCCGCCGACCTGCTGCGCGACACCGAGCTGACCCTCACCGCGGTGGCCCGCCGAGTGGGCTACAGCAGCCCTTTCGCGCTCAGCGCGGCCTTCAAACGGGTCCGTGGCGTCAATCCGCGCGACCACCGCGCCACGGCCTGAGCCGGCCCCGGGTCGCCGGTGATCCCGGTAAACCGGCCGCGCGATGTCGCAGCCCATGACTACGCTTCCTGCCGGACGCCGCCCCACCGCCCGTCACCCCGCGCCCTCACCGGCGCGCGGCGCCGCCAGCGCCCCCGACCGGACCTGAACCAGGAGACTGTTTGTGACCCAGCAACCTGTCGCGACATCGAACAAGCTCGACGCCGCGGTACTCAAGGTGGCCGGCGTCGTCGTGCTCGGTGCGATCATGTCGATCCTCGACGTGACGGTCGTCAGCGTGGCGCTGCCGACGTTCCAGAACGAGTTCGACGCCTCGTACGCCCGGGTGGCGTGGACGATGACCGGCTACACGCTCGCACTGGCCACGGTGATCCCGCTCAGCGGGTGGGCCGCCGACCGGTTCGGCACCAAGCGCCTCTACATGGTGGCGCTGGCGCTGTTCACCATCGGCTCCGGGCTGTGCGCCACCGCCGACTCGATCGGTGAGCTCATCGCCTGGCGCGTGGTCCAGGGCCTCGGCGGTGGCATGCTCATGCCGCTCGGCATGACGATCATGACCCGTGCGGCCGGCCCGCACCGGATCGGCCGGCTCATGGCCGTCCTCGGCATCCCGATGCTGCTCGGCCCGATCGGTGGCCCGATCCTCGGCGGCTGGCTGATCGACACCGCCAGCTGGCACTGGATCTTCCTCATCAACCTGCCGATCGGCGTCGTCGCGCTGATCTACGCCCAGCTCGCGCTGCCGAAGGACAACCCCGAGCCGTCGGAGTCGTTCGACTTCCTCGGCATGCTGATGCTCTCGCCCGGCCTGGCCCTCTTCCTCTACGGCGTCTCCTCGCTGCCGGAGGCCGGCACGGTCCGCGACAACGGCGTCTGGCTGCCCATGCTGGTCGGCGCCGTGCTCGTGGTGGCCTTCGTGTTCTACTCGTTCCGGCCCCAGCACCCGCTGCTCGACCTGCGGCTGTTCCGCAACCGCAACCTGACCATCGCCGCGGCGACCCTGTTCGTCTTCATCATCGCGTTCATGGGCGCGGGCCTGCTGTTCCCGAGCTACTTCCTGCAGATCCGCGGTGAGTCGACGCTGACCGCCGGCCTGCTGATGGCGCCCCAGGGCATCGGCGCGATGCTGACCATGCCGATCGCCGGCATGCTGGCCGACAAGGTGCCGGTCGGCCGGACGGTGCCGTTCGCGCTGGTGCTCATCGCCGCCGGGTTCTTCACCTTCACGCAGGTCGACCCGCACACGTCCTACTGGCTGCTCTGCGGCTCGCTGTTCGTGATGGGCCTCGGCATGGGCGGCACCATGATGCCGATCATGACCTCGGCGCTGAAGACGCTGCACGCCGCCGAGGTGGCCCGCGGCTCGACGCTGGTCAACATCCTCCAGCAGATCGGCGGCTCGGTCGGCGCCGCGGTGATGTCGGTGATCCTCACCAGCCGGCTGAACGGCTCCGAGGTGATCCCGGGCGTGACCGACCCGAGCGGCAACCCGGTCAGCGAGGCCGACCTGGCCATCGGTTCGCAGCTGCGGCCGGAGCTGCTCCAGCAGTTCCCGGTGCCGCCGACGCTGATCGAGCGCGGGCTCGACTTCGCGGCCGGCTCCTTCGCGACCACCTTCTGGGTGGGCTTCGGGCTGGTGCTGCTCACCTTCATCCCGGCCGCGTTGCTGCCGCGCCGGCGCGAGCCGTCGCACCTGCTCGACGGCGAGGCGGGGGAGGGACAGCGTCCCACCCCGGTCCCGATCCACTGACCGGCCGGTCGGGCCGCGGGGCAGCGTCCCGGCGGCCCGATCCGGGCCGGCTCGCCGTCGCGGGGCCTGACGCCAACCGGCGTCAGGCCCCGCCGGCCGTCCGGGCCTCGCCGGCCCGGCGGATGTCGAGCAGGTGGTGCTCGGCCTCGTGGACCGTGTGCCGGCCGAGCCAGCGCAGCGTCCGCGCCTCGCGCCGCGGCCACGGGTAGACGCCGGTGCGGTCCAGCTCCACCTCGCCGAGCGCCGCGAAGCGGGCCGCGAACTCGTCGGCGGCCGTGGCCAGGTCGACGAGGACCACCTCGGGGTCCTGCGCGTTGTAGCGCTCGGTGATCACCAGCTCGTCGCGGCCCATCGGGTGGAACTCCGGCTCGTCCACGCGCAGCGCCAGCGCAACCCGCTCACCCTGGACGCGGAACACGTCCCGGACGTGGCAGGCGTACTCCAGCGGTGACCACACCTCCGGGGCCGGCCGCCGGCGCGGGTCCGGCACCCCGTGCAGGGCGGCCGGATAGCGCGCGGCAAGGTCGCGCAACCGCTGCGGCAGCTCCCCGCTGCCGAGCGCCGAATAGACGAACAGGCACTCGTCACACCGATCCACGCGCTCAGCGTAGGCGGTGCGGCGGATCCGCCGCCGCCCGCGGAGGTTCCGGCGCAGGATGGGCGGAGGGGCGCCGGCGTCCGGGGCGCCCGCCGCCGGGAGACGAGGGGGAGCCGCCGATGACCGCCAACCGGGAGATCGTCGCGGACGCCTTCGCCGCCTGGACCGCCGGCACCGGCAGCATCACCGACATCTTCGCCGAGGACCTGCGCTGGGAGATCATCGGCCGTTCCGTGGCGGCCGGGTTGTACCAGCCCGCCCGGCAGTTCGTCGAGGAGGTGCTCAAGCCGTTCGAGGCGCGCTTCACCGCGGAGGATCCCTTCCGGCCCGTGCTGATCCGGGGCATCCACGAGGATCCGACCACCGGGACCGTGGTCGTGGCGTGGAACGGCGCGGGCACCACGACGATCGGCACGACGTACACCGACACGGTCGCCTGGTTCCTGCGGATGCGCGACGGCAAGGTGGTCGAGGGGACCGCCTTCTTCGACAGCATCGCCTTCAACGAGCTGTGGCAGGACGTGCCGGCCTGACGCTCGCCCGCGGAGCGGGTCGCCCGCCCGCCCGCGCCGGGGTGCGGGCGTCGCGTAGGCCAGGATGGGCGCGTGGACTTCGAGCCTCACCGGGGTGAGCTGCTGGCGTACTGCTACCGGATGCTGGGCTCGTTCCACGAGGCCGAGGACCTGGTCCAGGAAACCATGCTGCGCGCGTGGCGCGCCCGCGACCGGTACGACCCCACGCGCGCCTCGGTACGGACCTGGCTGTACCGGATCGCCACGAACGTGTGCCTGACGGCGCTGGAGGGGCGGGCGCGGCGGCCCCTGCCGTCCGGGCTGGGCGCGCCGAGTGCCGACCCGGGGGCGCCCCTCACACCGGCGCTGGACATCCCGTGGCTGCAGCCGTTTCCCGACGCCCGGATCGACCCGGAGGTGCGGACCGACCTGCGGCTCGCGCTGGTGGCCGCGGTGCAGGTGCTGCCGGCCCGCCAGCGGGCCGTGCTCCTGCTCCGAGCCGTGCTGAACTTCAGCGCCGCCGAGGTCGCCGCGCAGCTCGACACCACGGTGGCGGCGGTCAACAGCGCGCTGCAGCGCGCCCGCGTCGCACTCGCGGACGTCGGTGACGCCGGCGAGGTGACCGAGCCGGACGATCCGCGGGTGCGTGCCGTGATCCAGCAGTACGTGCGGGCCTTCGAGGCGGCGGACGTTCCCGCGCTCGTGCGGCTGCTCACCGACGATGCGGTCCTGGAGATGCCGCCGGTGCCCCTCTGGTATCGCGGCAGCCGCGACTACGGCCGGTTCCTGGACCGGGTGTTCCGGACCCGTGGGACGGGCTGGCGCATGACACGCCTGAGCGCCAACGGGCAACCGGCGCTCGCCGCGTACGCACCGCAGCCCGACGGCACCCACGGGCTGCACACGTTGCAGGTCCTGACGGTCGCCGGCGGCCGGGTCGCGCACAACGTCGTGTTCGCCGATCCGGGCGTGTTCGAGGCGTTCGACCTGCCAGAGCAGCTGGCTCCCGACGATTTCCGCCGGGTGCGATGAGTCCGGCCGGTGCCGCCGGTACGTACCGGTGAGCACCCACCGAAGGGACATCATCGTGAGCGTCATCGTCATCCAGTTCGTCACCCTCGACGGGATCGTGTCCGACCCGGACGGGTCCGGGGGCACGCCCGCCGGTGGCTGGGCCTTCCGGCACGGCCCGGAGACCGTCGCGGGGGACAAGTTCCGCCTCGGCAGCCTGCTCGACGAGGGAGTCATGCTGCTGGGGCGTACCACCTGGGAGTTGTTCGCCCGGCTCTGGCCCGGACGCGACGACCCCTTCTCACGCCGGATGAACGCGGTGCCCAAGCTGGTCGCCACCCGCACGCTGAGCGACGTCTCGGCGTGGGGGAACTCCCGCATCGTCGACGGCGACGTCGTCCACGCGGTCCGGAACGAGCGGCGCGACGTCATCGTGACCGGCAGCCTGCGCGTCGTGCACACGCTGATGGCCGAGGACCTGATCGACGAGTACCGCCTGCTGACCTTCCCCACGATCCTCCGCACCGGCCAGCGGCTCTTCCCCGCCGGCGGCCCGCCCGCGTACCTGGAGTGCCTGTCGGCGGAGCAGGCGGGCGCCGCCGTCCTCGCGCGGTACGGACGGCCGGCACGCTGACCGCATCGCCTTCGACGAACCGCGGGAGGACGTGCCGGGGTAGCGCCTAGGCTGGCCGGGGGAGCGGGTGAGAGGCGGGAGCGGTGGAGGCTGGCGGTCGGGACCGGTCGAGGGCGCGGCGGAACGGCCTGCTCCTGGCCGGCCTGCTGGCCGTGGTCGGCCTGATCCTGCTGCTGCTCGCCCTCACCGTCGCCAACGGCGCGGTCGCCGGCGTCGAGGTCGTGCTGGCCCTGCTGCTGCTGGTCGCCAGCTACGCCATCCAGTTCGCGGCCCGCCGCGACACCCTCTACCGGGACCGGCGGCGGCGGTGAGCGGGTCGGGTGCCGGGCGGGGCTAGGCTGACGCGGTGGATCAGGAAGACCGGATCGCGCTGTTCCTCGACTACGAGAACCTGGCGCTGGGTGTACGGGACCATCACGGTGGCCGCGCGTTCGACCTCCGTCCGATCGCCGACGCCCTCGCCGAGCGCGGCCGGGTGGTGGTGCGTCGGGCGTACGCGGACTGGTCGTACTTCGACGAGGACCGGCGGATGCTCACCCGGTCGCACGTCGAGCTCATCGAGATCCCCCAGCGGATGGGCGCCTCGCGGAAGAACGCCGCCGACATCAAGATGGCCGTCGACGCCGTGGAGCTGGCCTTCGAGCGGGAGTACATCTCGACGTTCGTGATCGGCACCGGGGACAGCGACTTCACCCCGCTGGTGCACAAGCTCCGGGAACTGAACAAGCGGGTCATCGGGGTCGGCGTGGAGAACTCCACCTCGGCGCTGCTCCCGCCGGCCTGCGACGAGTTCCTCTTCTACGACCGCCTCGAAGGGGTCGACGTGCCCCCCGCGGCGGGCCGTCGGGGCCGGGTGGCCCGTCCGGCGGGCACCGGGGCGCCGGCGCCGGCCGAGCGGCCGGCCGAGCCGCCCGTCGAGGTGGCGCCGGCCGCCGAGGAGCCGGCGCGGGACGTCGACACGCTCGCCGTGCTGGTGGCCCAGACCGTGGCCGGCATGCAGGGCAGCTCCAGCGGCGAGGTGACCGCCTCCGGCCTGAAGCGCACCCTGCTCCGCAAGGATCCGACGTTCAGCGAGTCCGACTACGGCTTCCGCACCTTCGGGGAGCTGCTGCGCCACCTGGCCGGGCACAACGTCATCGAGCTCGCCGCCGGGCCCGCCAAGGGCGACCCGGAGGTGTCGTTGCCCGAGCGGGGTGACCGGGAGGTGGCCTTCGCGCTGCTGCGGTCCGTGGTGGTGGACCTGGCCGGTGAGGGCGGCGCGGTGGCGCTGTCCGGGTTGAAGGACCAGCTCCGCCGGGCGCGGCCCGACTTCAGCGAGAAGAAGCTCGGCTACCGCAGCTTCCTCCAGTTCTGCAAGGCCGCCGCCACGAGCGGCGCCGTGGAGCTGCGGTGGAGCGCGGAGGCCGAGGACTACCTGCTCACCCCGCACACCGCCTGATCGCCGGGCGGGCCCCGGCTCAGCTCCGGCGGCAGAGCAGCGGGTCCACCACCGGCAGCCGGAGCGGATCCAGGCAGATTCCCGATCTGGCGGGGCCGCTCGGCGACGGCGAGCCGGTCGGCGTCGCGGTGGGGCCTGCCGTGGGGGTTCCGGTGGGGCTCACCGCCGGGGGCGGGTTCCCGGTCGGGCTCACCGCCGGCGGGGTGGTCGACGCCGCCGGCGTCGCGGGCGCCGTGGCGCGGGAGGGCAGCACGATCTGTGCCGTGCCGGCCCGGACCGGGGTCTGCCCCGCGGTGGCGTGCGTGGCCCCGTCGGCCGGGCGGGGGATCCGGGTGGGTTCGCCGGCCGGCGACGGGGCCGGAGCGCCGTCGCGTTCGCCCTCGGGGCGGGGGACCGGGTCCGGCGCGAGGTCGCCGTCCGGGGCGCCGGCGGGACTGCCCGTCGCCGCCCGGGGCACCGGCTCGGCTGTCGCTGGCCAGGTGCCCGCGGCCGACATCCCGAGGAGCACCGCGACGGCGACGACCCCGGCCGCGGCCAGGCGCTCCGGCCGCCGCCGTACCGCCGGGGCGTCCTCGACGCCGAGCGGCCGCCCGGGCCGGGGCCGGGCCGCGCGGTGGGCGGCCAGCAGCGCGTCGAGCCGCGCGGCGACGGCGTCACGGGTCCCGGTGGCGGTGGCGTACGCCAGGGTGAGGTAGAAGCGGACGTTCGCCGCCGCGCTGGCCGGCACCCGCAGCCCGACCGGGCGCCCGCCGTCCCCGGGGTGCAGCAGGGTGACCGGCACGTCCGGGTGGTGCCCCGGCCCCAGCAGGTCACGGTGGGCCCACTCGCGCCGGCCGGCCCGCCCGGCGAAGGCGATCCGCCGGTCGGTCACCACGGCGGCGCCGGTGTCGACCACCCGCAGCCCGGTCGGGAGCGGGCCGTCGGCCGGGTCGAGCAGCTCCGCGGTGAGCGTCGGGTCCGGTGCGGGGAGCCCGGGCAGGTGCCGGGCCTCCGCCTCGACCAGCTCCGCGACCGGCAGGATCCGGTAGACCACCTCGCCGTCGTCGAGCGGCACCGGCAGCTCGGTGCCGGGCAGGGCGCACCCGTGGAACCCGGTCGCCTCGATCCGTAGCCGTTCCAGGTGCTCGTCGCGCCGGCGCCACTCGCGGGCCGCCGCCTCGTACGCGCGCCGCCGGCGTTCGTTCTCGCGCCGCGCCCATGCAATCTGCCGTCCCAGCTCGGGGTGAGGCCCGACCGGGGTGGACCGTCTCGCCGTCACACCCGGTACAACGTCCTCCACCCACCGTGGACACGTGAGGGTGGCTATCGTCCGCTTTGGTGGGGGTACGTCCGTGCCTACAATCGGCGCATGCCCGAGATCGTCCAGTTGCTCGCCTCGCCGGTGCACCGCTACGTGGGCCGGCCGGCCGACGGCCCGGCCCCCGCGCCGCCGGGCGAGCTGGTGGAGCAGATCCGGATCCGGGCCGGGCTGGGCATCGTGGGCGACCGGTACTTCGGCCGGCCGGCACACCGCGAGGCGAGCGTGACGCTGATCGCGCAGGAGTCGCTGCCGGCCGGCGCCGACCTCACCCAGGTCCGGCGAAACGTGCTGACCAGCGGCATCGCCGTGGACGAGCTGGTCGGCCGGGTGCTCACCCTGGACTCTGGCGACGGGCCGGTCAGCCTGCGGGTGCACCGGGCCGCCCCGCCCTGCGCCTGGCTGGACGTCACCGTCGCGCCCGGCACCTGGAAGGCGCTGCGCGGCCGGGGCGGTGTGCGCTGCGCCCCGCTCACCGACGGCGTGCTGCGGGTCGGGCCGGTCGAGGTCACCGTCACCTCCTGAACGGGCCCGGGAACTTTTCGGCCCCGCCGGCCGACCAACCTGCGACCGCCCGGTCGGCGGCGAGGTGGCAGGGAGGACGCCAGGGATGAACCGAGCGAGGCCCGCGCCCGTACCGTCGATCATGACGATGGCGGACCGGCGGGCCGGTCGCGGATGAGCCCCGAGGCCGACGACGAGCAGGTGACCCGGTGGGCGCACCGGGCCGGCCGGGGCGACCAGCAGGCTGCGGCCGCGTTCGTCCGGGCCCTCCAGGGCCCGGTGTGGCGGTTCGTCGCGCACCTGGCCGGCCCCGCCGAGGCCGACGACCTGACCCAGGAGACGTTCCTGCGCGCGCTGCGCGGCCTGCCCGGTTTCGCCGGCCGGTCCACGGCGCGCACCTGGGTCTTCACCATCGCCCGCCGGGTCGCCGTGGACCACGTCCGGGCCGCCACGGCGCGCCCCCGGGTGGCCGCGCTGACCGACTGGCAGGCCGCCGCCGAGGCGGCCGGGGCGGTCACGCCGGGTGGGGACGAGGCGGTCACCCTGCGCGGGCTCATCGCCGGGCTCGCCCCGGAACGGCGGGAGGCGTTCGTCGCCACCCAGGTGGTCGGCCTCTCCTATGCCGAGGCGGCCCAGGTGTGCGGCTGCCCGGTCGGCACCATCCGCTCCCGGGTGGCCCGGGCCCGCGAGGACCTGGTCGCCGCCTGGCAGGGCGACGCCCGGCCGACCCGGGGCGGGCGGGCGGTCTGACACCGGTCGGCGGACCGGCTGTCCGGCCAGGGCGGCCGGCGCCGGTCGGCCCGTCAGGCGGCCCGGCGGTGGCGGGCCTGCGCGGCGTACGGCGTGGGCGGCAGCAGGCGCAGCGGGGCCGGCTCGGGCGGTTCCTCCGTACGCAGCGACCAGCGCGACCCGGCCGGGCGGCCCTGTCGGGGCGGCGTGCCACCCGGGCGCCACCGGGGCCGGGCGAGCAGCACCATCACCACCCAGCCGACCAGCAGGAAGCCGTGGCTGACCAGCCGCTGCACCGCCACCTGCCCGGTGATCAGGTCGTTCACCGACAGCAGCACCAGGGTGGCGACGAACGCGCTGAGCATCGGCAGCAGCCCCGCCGGGGCGGAGCGCCGCAACGCCACGTAGAGGAAGCCGGCGCCCACCGCCACGTTCCAGGCGGCCGACTCGTGCCAGAGGTGCTGGCCGGTGGCGTGCGCGTGGTCGATCACGGTTTCGCGGCCGACCTGGGCCAGCCCGAGGACGAGCTGCACCGCGCCGAGCAGCCCGAGCACCCCGCGCAGCCCGAGCGCCAGCCGCTCCCGCCACCCGGGCCGGGGCGGCGGCGCGGCGGCCAGCACCGCGTCCACCAGGTCGGGCACCTGCGGGGCGAGCTGGGTGCGGGCCCGCCGGGTCACCCGGGCGGCCGCCTCGAACCAGCCCCGGCAGCCGGCGCAGCCCGCCAGGTGCGCCTCGGCCGCCGTGCTCTCCGACCGGGTCGCCTCCCCGTCCAGCTGCGCCGACAGGATCTCCCGCCACTGCTCACACGCCATGCACAGGTAGTCGTCCGCACGGCCCGTCTGGTTCCCGCGGCCCCGGCTCGATCCGCCGGTCAGAGCCCCAGGAAGCCCAGGTAGGCGGCGATCTGGTGGGCGATCATGCGCTCGCCGGGGTGCGCCGGCAGGCCGCGTTCGCGCGCCGCGCGCAGCAGCGCGGTCTCCGCCGGGGACATGATGATCTCCGCGTAGCGGTCGTTCGGGAGACGCATCCGCATCCGCTTCAGTTGATGTTCGCTGGTTGCTCCTGGCGACGGTCTGGAATGCTTCGCCCATGCCCGCCTTCCCGCCCACCTTCGCCGACCAGGTCATCGCGCAGCCGGCCCAGGCCCAGTTCGAGGCGTTCCTCGACGAGCACCGCGGCGCGCTCAACGGCTGCCTGGACGGGCTGACCGAGGAACAGGCGCGCCGATCGTTGGTGGCCTCCCGGACCACGCTGCTGGGTCTTGTGAAGCACGCGACGTTCGTCGAGAAGGTCTGGTTCAACGAAGCCGTCACGGGCCGGTCGCGCGCGGAGATCGGCATCCCTGAGGTGTCGGATGAGTCGTTCATCCTCGATGACGACGACACGATCGCCACCGTCCAGCGCGCACACCGTGAGGCCTGCGAGGCATCACGCCGTGCGACGTCATCCCTGGGTCTGGACGACATCCTCCACGGGCACCGGCGGGGCCCGCTTCCGCTGCGGTGGGTGTATCTCCACGTGCTGCGCGAGCTCGCCCAGCACTGTGGGCACGCGGACATTCTTCGAGAGCAGCTCGTCAACGAGTAGTGCGCGGAGGCCGAGGTGAGGGGCCGCGTGGCCTTGCGGGAGCCGCCTACGATGCGGCCATGACACGCCGAGCCGCGGTGGCTGCGATCTCTGCAGGGGTGCTGCTCCTACTGGGTTGCTCGGCCGGCGCGTGGACGGGAGACGAGTCCGCCCCGGCGCCGACCGTCGGGGCTGACGCCACCACCACGGCCAAGGCGATCGAGCTGCTGAAGTCAGGCACGAAGTTCATCGATCGGGCGAGCTTTCGCGTCGACGTCGACATCGCGAGTCAGGTCACGACGCTGGCGCACACCGACAACGTCAACAAGCGCGCCGACGCCACGATTTCGGCGTCCGGTCGGGGCATCGAGATCCGGATGATCGGCACCGAGATCTTCATGAAGACCGATCTGGACCTCCCCGGTGTCGGCCACGAATGGATGAACCTCGACCCGGCCCGGGTGCCGTCGGACTTCGCCCTCAGCTTCGCCCCGGGAAAGAACGATCCCGGCGGCTCGGCGCGCCTCATCAACGCGATCGTCACCGCACGCGCAGACGGCTATGACGTCGCCGGGACGATCGACCTGACCCGGGTCGGCCGCGGTAACGGGATCAACTTCCGCCCCGGGCCAGACGGCTTCCCCGACGCAGCGCGCAGCAACCCGTTCCGCGCAACGCTGGATGCCGATGGCCGACTGGTCAGCTTCCTGATCCCCGCCGCCAACGGCATGCCGAGCGCGAGCCTGCGCTACAGCGACTTCGGTGCGGCTGTCGACGTCGCGCGGCCGCACGGAGCCGTCGCCGCCCCCGACGCCCTGTATCCCCAGCTCGGCCTAGGCGGCTGAGAGCGGTCGGAGACGTCAGCCCAGCGCGGCCGCCTTCCGCAGCAGCACCGATCGTTCGCGCTGGTTGGCGCACAGCCGGGCGGCCAGCTCCAGCTCGGCGCGCGCCTCCGGTCGCCGTCCGAGGCGGGCCAGCAGTTCCCCGCGTACGGTCGGGACCAGATGCGAACCGGGGAGCCGGTCCGAGGCGATCAGTTCGTCCACGATGGCCAGGGCCTGCGCCGGACCCGAGGCCATGGCCACGGCGACGGCCCGGTTGAGCTCGACCACGGGCGAGGGCGCGACCCGGCCGAGCGCCTCGTAGAGCACCACGATCCGGTCCCAGTCGGTCGCCTCGACCGAGGGCGCCGACGCGTGGGTGGCGGCGATCGCGGCCTGCAGGCCGTAGGGGCCGAGGCCGCGAGTCGATGCCTTGGCCAGCGCGGCCAGCCCACGGCGGATCGCCGAGAGGTCCCACCGTCGCCGGTCCTGGTCCTCCAGCAGGACCGGCGAACCGTCCGGGCCGGTCCGGGCCGGGAAGCGCGCGGCCGTCAGCTCGAACAGGGCGAGCAGGCCGTGCACCTCCGGCTCGTCCGGCTGCAGCGCGGCCAGCGTGTGGGCCAGCCGGATCGCCTCGTACGCGACGTCGGGGCGCAGCAGCCGGTCGCCCGACGTGGCCGTCGACCCCTCGGTGAAGATCACGTAGAGGACGCTGAGCACGCCGCCCAGCCGCTCCCGGCGCTCGCTGGCCGGCGGCAGCTCGAACGGCACCCGGGCCGCCGCGATCGTCTTCTTGGCCCGGGTGATGCGGGCCTGCACGGTCGGCACGGGCACGAGGAACGCGCGGGCGATCTCCTCGCTGGACAGGCCGCCGACCACGCGCAGGGTCAGCGCCACCCGGGCCTCCGGGGAGAGCACCGGGTGGCAGCTGACGAACATCAGCGCCAGGACGTCGTCGTCGATCCTGTCGGGGTCGACTTCTTCGTCGACCGCCGGATCGGCCGCCAGCAGGGCGTACCGGTCCTGGAGGGCGGTCCGGCGGCGGATCGCGTCGATGGCCCGCCGCCGGGCCGTGGCCATCAACCAGCCGGCCGGATTGGCCGGCGAGGCCAGCGGCCACGACACCAGCGCCTGGGCCACCGCCTCCTGGGCGGCGTCCTCGGCCAGAGCGAAGTCGCCGGTGAGTCGGGTCAGCGCGCCGACGATTCGCGCCGACTCGATCCGCCAGACGGCCTCGACGTCGGCCGTACCCATCAGATCTGGCCGTTGCTCTCGCGCCGGGCCCGTTCCTCGGCGGACCCCGCGGCGTCCGTCGGCATCTCGTCGTCGCCCGCCACCCGCCGGACCTCGATCTTGGACCCGGTGACCGCCGGGATCCGCCTGGCCCACTCGACCGCCTCCTGCTTCGAGGCGACATCGAGCAGGAAGTAGCCCCCGAACAGCTCCTTGGTCTCTCCGTACGGCCCGTCCGTGACCAGCGGGGTCTCGCCGCTGAAGTCGACCACGACGCCCTGACGGGGATCGTCCAGTCCTTCCGCCGCCACGAACACGCCGGCCTTGACCAGGTCCTCGATGTACTGGCGAGTCGCGGCCGCCAACTCCTCGAACCCGGCCATCAGGGCCGCGTTCGACTCATCGGTGCCCCGCATGATCAGCATGTACTTCGACATCGTGTTCTCCTCATCCGGCGGGGCCGCCTCTCGGCCCTCGCACCCCCACGTCGAACGGGCGGCCCGCGGATCGACACGGCCCCGGCCAATTTTTCGCGGTGCCGCGGCCGATCCCTCCGGCCCGCCGTCCGCCGTCGGAGCGGCCCCTGAGCGAGAAAGCACGATCCTGCCACGGGAGGCGGCGAGCCCTCACCCTACGGCGCGACGGCGGAGTCACGGTGAGGACGGCCGCCAGGCTCCGCGAGCGCCCACCGGGGCGGGGCCGCTGCGTCGTTGCGTCAGTCTGCGGGTGCCGGTTCGGTGGGCCGCGGCGTGAAGAAGCGGACGATGTCGTCGGCTGCGGTGGGGGACAGCATCATTGCCTGGACTCGTGCGGACATCTCGGCGATCGGCTGGGTCCTGGTGAACATCGCCTCCTCGTAGCTCCGGATGGCCGAGTCGGGGTCGGCGGGGTTGATGGCGAGTTCGGCGGCGAGTTCGGCGGCGTCGAGCATGGCTTGGTTGGCGCCCTCGCCGACCGGCGGCATGAGGTGCGCGGCGTCACCGATGAGGGTGATCCCCGGCTGGTGGGTCCAGCGGGTACCGGTGGGCATGGCCTCGATCCTGCGTGGGGCGGGCGGGCTGTCGCCGGCCTCGATGAGGGCGGTGAGGCGGGGGTCCCAGCCGTCGAACATGTCCAGCAGAGCGCGCTTGCTGCGGTAGGTGTCCAGGTGGCGGTCGTCCGCGCGGAGGGAGATCCCGACCCGGATGCTGCCGTCGCCGAGGCGTTGTGCTGCCAGGATCTGGTTCACGCCGATGCACCAGAGGTTTCCGGGGCCGACCAGCTCGGCGAGATCCGGACGGCGCCGGTCGGCGTCGCTGATGCTCAGCTCCACCAGGGTGGCCACGTGGGACAGTCTCGCGTCGGTCAGCAGCGACCGGACGACCGAGCGCGCGCCGTCCGCGCCGATGAGGACGTCGCAGTCGGCGCCGTGGCCGCCGTCGAACGTCAGCTCGAAGCCTCCGTCGGGTCGGGGCGTCGCCGCGACGAGCCGGTGCTGCCACGCGACCGCGTCGCGGGGGAGCGAATCGAGCAGAAGATCACGCAGTGCGCTGCGGTCGATTTCCGGGCGTCCGGAGAATGAGCCGGGTTGTGGCTTGTGGTGCACGAGGGTGCGCCCGGCCGGGTCGAGGATGCGGTGTTCCTCGCCCTCCGGCCGTGCCTCGGACCGGAACCGGCCGGCGAGACCCGCCGCCGCCAGGGCCTGTTGCCCGGACTCCGGGTGCAGGTCGAGCGAGCCGCCCTGCGATCGCGCGGATCGGCTGGCCTCGCGTTCGTACACCACCGCGCCGATGCCGTGCCGGTGCAGGATTCGGGCCAGCGTCAGGCCGCCGAGGCCACCGCCGGCGATCGCGATTCGCATGAACATCTCCGTTAGCGTACGCTGTATTCCATGGATACGGCGTACGGTAACGCACCGCTGCCCGTCTGGGAACGGCCCGAGCCCCAGCCGCGGGCGGCGCCGGTGCCGCTGAGCCGCGCGAAGATCGCCGCCACGGCGATCCGGCTCGCCGACGCGCACGGCCTCGACGGGCTGTCGGTACGCAAGATCGCCAAGGAGCTCGGTGTCGGTCCGATGCGGCTCTACGACTACGTGATCAACAGATCCGAACTGCTCGATCTGATGGTCGACGCCGTGTACGCCCGGATCGCCGAGGCCGGCCAGCACCCCGAGTGGCGCGCCACGGTGCTGGCCCTCGCCAGGGCGACCCGCGAAGCGGCCCTTGACCATGAGTGGTTCGCCGACCTGCTCGGCGGAAGGCCGCACCTGGGACCGCACGCGCTCGCCGTGGGCGAATCGACCGCGGCGGCGCTCAGCCAGGCCCCCGCCGTGCGCGGTGTCGACGATCTCCAGCGGGCCCTGGGCGCCCTCAACGGGTTCATCGTCGGAGCGCTCCGCAGGGAGATCACCGAGCGACGCACCGCCCGTTCCACCGGCACCGACGTGTCCGCGTGGCAGGCCGCCCTCGGGCCCTACCTCACCCGCATGCTCGAAACGGGCCGTTACCCCACCGTCGCCCGGCTCGTCGTCGACGGCGCCCACCTCGACGCCGAGGAAACCTTCCACCACAACCTGATCACCATCCTGGACGGCATCACCAGCCATCCCCGCCCGTGACCTACCGCTGCGGCTGGTGCGTCACCCCTCGGCCAGCAGGTTCTTCTGCACCTTGCCCATGGCGTTGCGGGGGAGGGCGTCGACCAGCCGGACCTGCCGGGGCCGCTTGTGCACCGAGAGCTGCCGGGCCACGAAGTCGATCAGCTCGGCCTCCCGCAGCCCGTCGCCGACCACGTACGCGGTCACCTGCTGGCCCAGGTCCGGATGGGGCGTGCCGACCACGGCCGCCTCGCGGACCCCGGGATGGCCGAGCAACGCGTCCTCCACCTCGCCGGCCCCGATCCGGTAGCCGCCGCTCTTGATCAGGTCGGTCGCGGCCCGGCCGACGATCCGGTGCCAGCCGTCCGGCCCGACCGTCGCCACGTCCCCGGTGCGGAACCAGCCGTCCGCCGTCCGGCTGGCCGCGTCGGCGTCCGGCCGGTGCAGGTAGCCGTCGAAGAGGGTGTCGCCGCGCACCTGGAGCTCGCCCATCGCGTCTGCGGGCAGCGGGTCGCCCTGCTCGTCCACCACCCGGGTGCGTACCCCGGGCAGCGGCAGGCCCACCGTGCCGGGCCGCCGGGGCCCGTCGGCCCGGGCGCTCACGGTGATCAGGGTCTCGGTCATGCCGTACCGCTCGGCGATCCGGTGGCCGGCCAGGTCGGCGAGCGCCGCGAAGACCGGCTCGGGCAGCGCGGCGCTGCCGGAGACCAGCAGCCGCGCCCCACGCAGCGCCCGCGCCGCGTCCGGGGCCGCGGCGATCCGCGACCAGATGGTGGGTACGCCGAAGTAGAGCGAGCCGGCGGCGGCCGCGTACCGCTCGGGGCGGGGCCGGCCGACGTGGTGCAGCCGGCTGCCGAGCCGCAGCGGGCCGAGCACGCCGAGCACCAGCCCGTGGACATGGAACAGCGGCAGTCCGTGCACCAGCCGGTCGTCCGGCGTCCACGCCCAGGCGTCGGCCAGCCCGTCCAGGCAGGCGGCGACGGCGCGACGGGACAGCACCGCGCCCTTCGGGGCGCCCGTGGTGCCGCTGGTGTAGAGGATCAACGCGGTGGCGGCCGGGTCGGGCTCCGGGTGCCGGGTGTCCGACCGCCGGGTCAGGTCGACCGGCACGGCCGGAGGCGTGGTGGGTGCGTCGGCGAACCCACCGCCGGCGGGCGTCAGCAGCACCTCGGCGCCCGAGTCGCGCAGGATGTGGTCGCGTTCGACCGGCCCGGCGTCCGGGGGCACCGGGACGACGGCGGCGCCGGCCAGGAGCCCGCCCACGACGGCGACCACCGTCTCCAGGCTCGGGGTGGCCGGCACGGCCACCCGCCCGACACCGCGCAGGTCGTCGGCGACGGCCGCGGCCGTCGCGCGCAGCTCCACCCAGGACAGCGACCGGTCGTCGATCCGGACCGCCTCGGGACGCTCGTCGGTGGACTCGGACAGCCAGCTCAGCAGCGGCACGGTGCGGGCCCCTCTCCCGGTCGCGCCGGCGGGCGCGCCATCGCCCCGCCGGTCCGGCCCTCCGGTACGGCCGTGGCGGCTCGACGCACCCCGCGCGCCGGTGCCGGACGACCCGACCGTAGCCGGGGCGCCCCGGGGCCGGCCACCCCGACCGGGATGCACCGATGCCGGGCGGCGGCCGGTGTGCCATCGTTGGCCGTCCGGTCCGGGCCGCCCTGGCGGGTGCCCGAGGGGGAGGGGGCGCCATGGAGGAGGGTTCGTCCGGGCCGCTGCGCGGCGTCCTCGTCGCGGACTTCTCCCGGATCCTGGCCGGGCCGTACGCGACCATGCTCCTGGCCGACCTGGGCGCCGACGTGGTCAAGGTGGAGGCGCCGGGCGGCGACGACACGCGGACCTGGCAGCCACCGGTCCGCGACGGGGTCTCGACCTACTACCTCGGCGTCAACCGCAACAAGCGCTCGCTGGTCCTCGACCTCGCCGATCCCGGGGACGCGGTCCTGGCCCGGCGGCTCGCCGTCCGGGCCGACGTCATGATCCAGAACTTCCGGCCCGGCGCGCTGCGCCGCTTCGGCCTCGACCACGACACCGTCACCGCCGCCAACCCGCGGCTGGTGTACGCCTCGATCAGCGGGTTCGGCGCGGCCGGCGGCGCGGACCTGCCCGGGTACGACCTCATGGTGCAGGCGGCCTCCGGGTTGATGAGCCTGACCGGGGCGGCCGACGGCCCCCCGTACAAGGCGGGGGTGGCGGTCTTCGACGTGATCGCCGGGCTGCACGCGGCGGTCGGGATCCTGGCCGCGCTGCACCACCGGGCGGCCACCGGCGTCGGCCAGCACGTCGAGGTGGACCTGCTCTCCTCGGCCCTGTCCGGGCTGGTCAACCACACCAGCGCGCACGTCGCCGCGGGCGTGGTGCCGCACCGGATGGGCAACGCGCACCCGAGCATCGTGCCGTACGAGCCGCTGCCGACCGCCGACGGCGAGCTGGTGGTGATCGCCGGCAACGACGGCCAGTTCGGCATCCTGTGCCAGGTCCTCGGCCTGCCCGGGCTGCCCGACGACCCGCGGTTCCGGCGCAACCAGGACCGCACCGCGCACCGCGACGCGCTGCGGCCGTTGCTGGTGGCCGCCCTGGCCCGGCGGACCAGCGCCGAGTGGTTCCGCGAGCTGTGCGCGGCGGGCGTGCCGTGCAGCCCGATCAACACGGTCGCCGACGGGCTGGCCCTGGCCGAGGGGCTCGGGCTCGACCCGGTGGTCACCGTGGACGGCGTGCCGGGGGTGCGCCACCCGATCGGCCTGTCGGCCACCCCGCCCCGCTACGACCTGCCGCCGCCGGGGCTGGACGAGCACGGCGCCGAGCTGCGCGCCTGGCTGGCCGAGTGAGCGGTCAGCGTGTCGCGGCGGCCAGCAGGTCGTCCACCAGCCCGGTGGCGGTCTGCGCCGCGGCGGCGGCGTCCGGGCGACCGGCGCTGCCGTAGAGGCCCTCCACGATCAGCCAGATCCGGTCGGCGAGCCGCCCCGGGTCGGCCACGTCCAGCCGGGCCACCAGCGCGTCGATCTCCGCCCGGGTGTCGCGCAGGTAGTCGCGGGCCACCCGGCCCGGCTCGCCCGCGTCGCCGGGGAACTCGGCGAGGTAGAGGCGGAACGCGCAGCCGCGGAAGTCGGGGGCGGTGGCGGTCGCCGCGATCTCCGCGACCAGCGCCCGCAGCCGTGTCGCCGGGTCATCGGGCAGTCCCTCGGCCGCCGCGCCGCCGGCCCGCTCGCGCTCCCGCCGGCACGCCCGCAGGTAGGCGGCGACCAGGTCGTCCTTGCTGGGGAAGTGGGTGTAGAGCAGGTTCTTGCCGCAGCCGGCCGCGTCGATCACCTGGTTCATCCCGACGGCGCGGACCCCGTGGCGGTAGAACAGCTCGCCGGCGGTGCGCAGGATCCGCTCCCGGCTTCCCGGGGCCGCGGTGCGGGCCATCGCTCCTCCTTCGCTCGCGCCTGTGGCGAGGATAACGGACCGATCGGTCCGTCGACGATTGACCGGGCGGCGGGCGGCGGCGCAGTATCGGACCACTCGGTCCCGGACCGATCGGTCCGGCAACGTTCCCAGGAGGCAGCGATGCGCGACGCGGTCATCGTCGAGGCGGTACGGACCCCGGTGGGTCGGGCGAAGCGGGGTGGGGCCTACCTCGACGTGCACCCGGTGGACCTGCACGCGCACGCCCTGCGCAGCCTGGTCGCCCGGGTGCCAGGGCTGGACCCGGTCGAGATCGACGACGTCATCGGCGGCACCGTCGCCCAGGTGGGGGAGCAGAGCACCAACACCACCCGGCTCGCCGCGCTCGCCGCCGGCTTCCCCGAGTCGGTGCCCGGGGTGACCGTGGACCGGCAGTGCGGCAGCAGCCAGCAGGCGCTCAGTTTCGCCGCCCAGGGGCTGGTCGCCGGGGCGTACGACATCGTGGTGGCCTCCGGCGTCGAGTCCATGAGCCGGGTGCCGATCGGCAGCGCCGCCGTGGTCGACGGCGTCCGCACCGACTTCGCCGGCCCCGCCGTCGCGGCGCGCTACCCGGGCGGGCTCGTCCCGCAGGGCGTCGCCGCCGAGCTGATCGCCCGCAAGTGGGGCCTGTCCCGCACCCGGCTCGACGAGTACGCCGCCACCAGCCACCAGCGGGCCGCCGAGGCGTGGCGGCAGGGGCGGTTCGCCGGCCAGGTCGCCCCGCTGCCGGGCGTCGACCTGGCCATGGACGAGACCATCCGGCCCGGGACCACGGTGGCCCGCCTCGCCGACCTGCCGACGGCCTTCGCCGCCGAGCACTGGACCGCCCGCTTCGGCGAGCTGGACTGGAAGGTCACCGCCGGCAACTCCAGCCCGCTCAACGACGGCGCGGCGGCCCTGCTGCTCACCACCGGCGAGACCGCCCGCCGCCGGGGCTGGCGGCCCCGGGCCCGGATCCACACCGCCACGGTGGTCGGCGACGACCCGATCATGATGCTCACCGGCATCATCCCGGCCACCGCCAAGGTGCTCGCCCGGGCCGGCCTCGCCATGGGCGACATCGACGCGTTCGAGGTCAACGAGGCGTTCTCCTCGGTCGTGCTGGCCTGGCTGGCCGAGACCGGCGCGGACCCGGCGAAGGTGAACGTCGACGGCGGCGCCATCGCCATCGGCCACCCGCTCGGAGCCAGCGGCGCCCGGCTCGCCACCACCCTGCTGCACGTCCTCGAACGCACCGGCGGCCGCTACGGCCTGCAGACCATGTGCGAGGCCGGCGGCACCGCCAACGCCACGATCATCGAACGCCTCGACGGCTGACCGGCCGGGCGCGGTGGCTCAGTCGGCGATGCCGGTGAACGCGACCACGTGCTCGGCGCGCAGCCGCACCAGCAGCTCGCCGGGCACGGCGTTGCGCCGGCCGTACTCCTCGGCCCGCTCGGCGCCCATGTAGCGGGCGGCGATCCGGGTGGACCAGGGCAGCGACTCGACCGGGTCCTCGCCGATCGTCACCGGGCCCCGCACCGTCACGAAGGCGTACGGCGCGTGCTCCTCGTCGACCGTCAGCGCGGCCCGGGGGTCGCGGGCCAGGTTGCGCCCCTTCACGCTGCTCCGGCCGGTGTTGAAGACCAGGTCGTCGCCGTCGAGCACGAACCAGATCGGCGCCACGTGCGGGGAGCCGTCGGCCCGGACGGTGGCCAGCTTCCCCGTCCGGGTGCCGGCGGTCACGAAGGCACGCCACTGCTCGTCGCTCATCCGCTGCGCCATGCGGCCATTCTGGCCCACCCCGCCGACAGTTCGGCCGCACCCCGCTCCCAGGGAGTTCACAGCCGGCTGACCTGTCCGGCGGGCCCCGCCCGGAATAGCCTCGGACCGGCCCGCACCCGTCCTGACCTGGGGAGATAAAGGTGTCCTACCCGACCACCGCCGGACCGTCCGGTCCGGTCCGGCCGCGCCGGTCCGCGCGTCGGCCCTGGCCCCGCTGGGCCCGGTGGTGCGTGGCGGTCGGCACCACGCTCATGACGCTGAGCGGCGTGGCGCTGGGCGGCAGCGCCTACCTGCTGCACGCGGCGACCGGCGAGGTCACCCGGCAGAACCTGCTCGGCGCCGCCGCCGCGCCCGTGCAGCAGCACCGGACGATCACCGGGGCGAAGAACATCCTGCTCGTCGGGGTCGACACCCGCCCGAACCAGGACCCGAGCCAGCTCACCCGCGCGGACTCGATCATCCTGCTGCACGTCCCGGCCGACCACACCCAGGCGTACCTGGTCTCGCTGCCCCGGGACTCGCTGGTCACCATCCCCGCGTACGACAACGGGGCGACGCCCTTCCGCGGCGGGCAGAACAAGATCAACTCTGCCTTCGCCTTCGGCAGCCGGGGACTGACCGGCTCCGCGGCGCTCTCGCACGGCTTCGAACTGCTGGCGCTGACCGTCCGCGACCTGACCGGCATCACCCCCGACGCCGGCGCGATCATCGACTTCCAGGGGTTCAAGAAGATCGTCCAGGTGCTCGGCCAGGTCTGCATGTACGTCGACGAGACCACCACCTCGATCCACGTCGGGCACGACGCCGCCGGTAAGCCCGCCGCGCCGTACGCCATCAACCCCGACGGCACGGTGAACCACCGCATCGCCGGCGTCACCCCGAACGTCTACACCAAGGGCCAGCACTGCCTCGACCCGGCGCAGGCGCTGGACTTCGTCCGGCAGCGGGACCTGCTGGCCGACCACGACTTCGACTACGGCCGGCAGCGGCACCAGCAGCAGTTCGTCAAGGCGGTGCTCACCCAGGTGGTCAGCCAGGGGCTGGACTCGCCGACGAAGCTGCCCGGCCTGCTGTCGGCGGTCGGCCGCACGATGACCGTGGACGACGGCGGCATCCCCCTCGCCGACTGGGCCTTCGCCATGCGGGGCGTCAAGCCCGACTCGATCACCACGATCAAGACCAACGGCGGCACCTTCAACAGCCGTACCGTCCCGGGCGTCGGTAGCGCCGAGATCCTCAGCCCGACCAGCGTGCAACTGCTGCGCGCGGTCCGCGACGACACGGTCGCGGCCTTCGTGGCCGCCCACCCGACCTGGGTGGCCGACTCCGGACCGCCCGCCGCCGACCACTAAGTCCCGTTGTCAGGACCGGAAGTACTCGGGACCCCAACAGGTCGCGTCCGCCGGCAACTCCCACCAGTGCGGCATCGACGTCGGCCGCCACGCCGGATCCGGTTGGAAGTCCATCCACCGGCCGTCGAAGGGCGCGGCCCCGGCGCGGGCCAGGGCAAGCAGTCGTTCGCCCTCGGCCCGGACCCCGGCGGCCTCGACCTCATCCCAGAACGCCGGCTCGCCGGTGTACTCGGCGAACGCGTCCTCGTCCTTCCACGACCATCTGCCATCCGGATAGATGAGCAGGTCGAGCTCCTGGTCGTAGACGTCGACCCCGCCAGCCCACCGGGTGACCGGACGCTCCAGGTTGACATACCAGTGAGTGAATTCGTCTGTTCGCCAGCTCCACCAGATCGAGTGGGCCGCGCCGGGCGGCATCAACATCAGAGTGCGGAAAGGCTGCCACGTACTCAGGCTGAGCATCGTGGTCATCCGCAGCTCCGTGAGCAGCGACAGTTGACGGGTCGGTTGGCCAGCGCTGTCGACCCGGCGCATGGCCTGTGAGCCGGCGTCGATCCACAGCGCCAGCCCGCGCTCGTCGTCGCTGACCACCCGCCCGCACAGCACCGAGCCGACCCGGCCGTCTGGGTACAGGTGTCGGCGGACGATTGTCTGCCCCTGCTCAAAGATCATTCGAGGACGATACCCACGAGGCCCGGTGATGACGGCCCCTCGGCGCCGTCAGCTCAGCTGCTCCGCCAGGGCGACGATGATGCCCTCGGGGCCGCGGACGTAACAGAGGCGGTAGGCGTCCTCGTACCGCTCCACCTCGCCGACGAGTTCGGCGCCGTGGGCCCGCAGGCGGGCGACCACGTCGTCGATGTCGTCGACGGCGAACATGACGTTACGGATGCCCAGCGTGTTCGGTGGCGCGACGGCCGGCTCGGCGCTGACCGCCGCCGGCGAGCGGAACGCCGTCAGCTCCACCTTGTTGTGGCCGTCCGGGGTCCGCATCATGGCCATGTCGACCCGGACGTCGTCGAGCCCGTTGACCCGGTCCACCCACGGTCCCTCGACCGCTGCCTCGCCCTCCAGCTCCATGCCGAGCTCGACGAAGAACGCCACCGCGGCCTCAAGGTCGCCGACGACGATGCCGACGTGGTCCATCCGCTGGAGCGCCATGTCCCCGAGCATACGGGCAGGATGCCTGGCTTTGCGGGACTCCTCAGGCCGGCGGCGCGGGTGGTTGATGACACCGGTCATGCCGTAGCGCAGAACTCCCGGCGGGCGGCGACCCTGACGTGACAACCGCTGCCGCGTCTGCCGGACCGGTGGCTGGCGAATGAGAATATGCCCTTGATCGACTCGGTCCGTCGAATCGCTGCGGTTCTGGCGCAGCCAGCGCCTCCGTATGGGCCCAGCACGGCTGACTGTGACACAAGTCCCTCGCCCCGGCCCGGAAAAGGTGCCCGAGCCGGGGCTCGCAGGTGGTCGCCGCCGGGGTGCCGGCCGCCTCAGGTGCGCGGCGCGGCCACGGCGGCCTGGGCGTCGACGATGCCCCAGCCGTAGAGCGGCGTGTAGACGCCGCGCAAACCCGCGACCGGGGTCCGGGCGGTCGACATCAGCACCGCGTACACGTTGGCTACGCTGCGCCCCTGGGCGGCGAGCAGCGCCGCCACCCCGGACACGTACGGCGTGGCCATCGACGTGCCGGCGTAGGCGTCGTAGTCGCCCTGCCCGCAGGTGGCCGCGCCGGCGCCCACTGGGACGCTGGACCAGATGTCGTCGTCGCAGTTGACGAGGCCGGCGCCGCCGGGGGCAGCGACCGCCTTCAGGTCGGCCTTGACACCCAGGTTCGAGTACCACGCCTTGACCTCGTTGCGGTCGGTGGCCGTGACGCAGAGGGCCCCGGCCTCCCAGGCCGGGGTGTCGCACAGCGGCGCCGTCTCGTTGCCGGCGGCCGCGATGACGGCGACGCCCTTCGCCTGCGCGTACGCGATCGCCTCGGTCGCCGCGGACTCCAGGCCGGTGAGGGTGAGGGCCTGGCTGCCGGGCAGTGCGCCGAGGCTGAGGTTGACCACCTTGGCGCCGTGGTCGGCCGCGTAGCGGATGCCGGCGGCGATGTCGGCGAAGCTGCCGCTGCCCGCCTCCAGCACCTTGATCGGCATGATCTTCGCGTCGCGGGCGACGCCGGCGACACCGACACCGTTGCCCGTCGCCGCGGCGGCGATACCGGCCACGTGGGTGCCGTGCTCGTCGCCGGCGTCGGGTACGCCGTTGGGGCCGCGCCAGTCGCCGTTGCCGCACGAGGCCGGGCCGCAGTCGACGAAGGTCGCGCCGGGGACGAGCTTGGCGGCCAGGTCCGGGTGGCCGAGGTCGACGCCGGTGTCCACCACCGCGATGACGACGCCCGATCCCGTGCTGGTTGCCCAGGCCTGCTCGGCGTGGATCTGCCGCAGGCCCCACTGCTTGTCGTACAACGGATCGTTGACGGCCGCCTGGGCGGGCGTCGCCGCGGCCGCCACCAGTGCGGTGACCACCGCGGTGCCGGCGAGTAACCGGGTGAACGACATCTGATCTCTCCTCCCACGGACAGCACTGTCATCTATGGATCGGAGATCGGGCGCGAAACGCAACAGCGGTGGGATCGCCTGACCGTGTCCGGCGTGACGCGGGCGTGACGGCGGGGCGACGGCTCCACGGGACCCTCGGCGGCGTGAGCAGCTTCCCGGGCAGTCCGCGTACCCTGCGCGGCGCCATCATCGCGGTGGACCCGCTGGGGCCGCTGTCCCGGGTGGTGGTGTTCCAGTACAACCCGGACCAGGTGCAGCGCACCATCGCGCCCCGCTCCGGCGGGGAGTCCGGGCAGCGCGCCGCCGACGCGCACCGCGCCTGGGGCGCGCCCACCGAGACCATCACCATGACGGTCGACGTCGACGCCGCCGACCAGTTGGAGACCGGCGACCCGGTGGCCGCCACCGTCGGCGTCCTGCCCCAGCTGTCCGTGCTGGAGATGCTGCTGCACCCGGGCAGCGTCCGGGTGATCGCCAACTCGGTGCTGCTGGCCGCCGGGACCATCGAGATCCTGCCGGTGGAGCTGCCCATGGCGGTGCTGGTGTGGGGGCCGGCCCGGGTGGTGCCGGTGCGGATCACCCAGCTCGGCGTCACCGAGCAGGCGTTCAACCCCGCGCTCAGCCCGATCCGGGCCACCGTGGACGTCTCCGCCCAGGTGCTCACCTACGACGACCTGTCGCTGACCGACGTCGGCTACGGGCTCTACCTCGCGCACCTGGTCGCCAAGGAGGTCCTCGCCATGGTGGGCGCGGTCACCGGCGCCGTGGACGCCGTCACCGACCTGGCCGGAGCGTGAGATGACCGGGCGCTACGACTCCGTACCCGTCGCTGGGACGACCGTGCCCGACGGCGCCGGCGGCCTGCGGGAGGTGCGCTACCTGCGGCGGCGGCCCCGGCCGGAGCTGCGCGACGTGCGGGCCGCCGCCACCCACCGGGTGACCGCCGGCGACCGGCTCGACCTGGTCAGCCACCGGTACCTGGGCGACGCCACCGCGTGGTGGCGGATCGCCGACGCCAACGGGGCGCTCGACCCGGAGGCGCTGACCGGCCCGGACGCCGAGGGCGAGCTGATCGTCATCCCGCTGCCGGGGGTGTGACGTGCTGCTCGGGTCCGGGCTGCGGCTCACCGTCCTGGCGGGACGGACCGTGCCGCTGCCGCTGTCGGTGGACCTGGCCCAGCGCTGGCGCTCCACCCGGGTCACCGAGAGCGACGCCGAGCGCAGCGTCTTCTCCCTGGTCTTCGACGCCGGCCGGGCCGGCCCGCTGGCCGCCGTCGACAGCCCGTTCGGGCCGACCGGCCCGCTGGTGCCGTTCGCCCGGGTGGTGCTGGTGCTCACCTTCGGCGTGGTGCCGAAGGTGCTCTTCGACGGCATCGTCACCGAGACCCGGCTCGACCCGGGCACCGGCGCCGGGCGGGCCACCTTCACGGTCACCGGGGAGGACGTGGGCAACCTGCTCGACCGCGAGGACCGCGACGTCGAGCACCCCGCCCTCGACGACTACCTGACCGTGCTGAAGATCCTCGCCCCGTACGCGGCGCGCGGCATCCTGCCGAAGGCGCTGCCCGCCCCGGTCACCGACCCGCCGCTGCCGATCGACCGGATCCCCACCCAGCACGGCACCGACCTGGAACACCTCGCGGAACTCGCCGAGCGGCACGGCTACGTCACCTACGTCGACCCCGGCCCGGTGCCCGGGATCAGCTCGTTCTACTGGGGACCGCCGGTGCGGCTCGGCCTGCCGCAGCCCGCGCTCGCCGTCGACCTGGGCTCGGACAGCAACGTGCGGGAGGTCTCCTTCCGCACCGAGGCGACCCGGCCGGCCACCGTCACCGGTGCGGTGCACGACCGGCGGACCGGGGTCACCCTGCCGGTCGCCGCGGTGGTGAGCACCCGGCCGCCGCTGGCCGCCGTGCCGTTCGCCCTGGCCAACGCCGGGGACGTGCGGCGACGCCGGCTGCGGGAGGGCAGCAGCGACGCGGTCTCCGCCTTCGCCCGCGCGCAGGGCGAGGTGGACCGGAGCGCCGACGCGCTGGTCGCCGAGGGCTCCGCCGACGGCGCCCGGTACGGGGCGGTGCTGCGCCCGCGCGGCCTGGTCGGCATGCGCGGCGCCGGCTGGAGCCACGACGGGCTCTGGTACGTCCGCCAGGTGGAGCACGACCTCGCCTACGGCGGCTACCGGGTCGGTTTCACCCTGTCCCGGGACGGCCACGGCTCGGTCACCCCCGCGCTGCCCCGGAGCCCACTGTGACCACCCGGGAGGAGCGGCGATGACCCGGCAGTTCTTCGGCGTCTACCGGGGAAAGGTGGAGCAGAACCTGGACCCGATGCTGCGCGGGCGGGTGCAGGTCTCCGTCCCGAAGGTGCTCGGCGACGGCCGGCTGGCCTGGGCCGAGCCGTGCGTGCCCTACGCCGGCAACGGCGTCGGCGGGTTCAACCTGCCGCCGGTGGGCGCCGCCGCCTGGGTGGCGTTCGAGGGCGGCAACCCGGACTACCCGGTCCTGCTCGGCTGCTACTGGCAGGTCGGCGAGTCGCCCGCGCCCGGGCTGCCGCAGCAGCGGGTGTTCCAGTCCGACTCGGTCAGCGTCACGGTCAGCGACCTGCCCATGATGGGCGGCCTGACCATCGAGGTCGGGCCGCCGGCCGTGCTGATCCCGCTCAAGGTGGTGCTCGGCCCCGGCGGGATCGAACTGTCCACCGGGGCCACCAAGGTCGTCCTCGACGGCGTGCGGGTCTCGGTCAACGACGGCGCGCTGGAGGTGATGTGATGCCCGGACCCCTCGTGCACCAGGGCGCCGTGGTGATCTGCGCGCACGGCGGCCAGGCCATGCCCACCGTGCCCAACCCCCGGGTACGCGTCGGCGGGCAGGCCACCGTGCTGCTCGCCGCACCGTGGACGGTGGCGGCGTGCCCGTTCCCGCCGGTCTCCGGCGGCCCCTGCGTGACCAGCGTGTGGAGCGTCGGCAGCGTCCGGGTGCGCTCCATGGGGCAGCCCCTCGTGCTGGCCTCCGGCCTGGCCACCTGCGCGCCGACCGGGGTGCCCCTCGCCGTCACCGCCAGCCAGTTCCGGGCGGTGGCGACGTGAGCGCCGGCCGGCACGTCGGTTTCCCGCTGCGCGTCGGCGGGCGCGGCCGCACCGCCCTGGTCGGCGACGAGGAATACCTGCGCGGCCTGGTCGAGGCGGTGCTCTTCACCCGCCCCGGCGAACGGGTCAACCGGCCCGACTTCGGCAGCGGCGTCGACCGGCTGGTCTTCGCCCCGGCCGGCGACGAGATGGCGCACGCCACCCGGGCCCTGGTGCACGGCGCGCTGCAACGCTGGCTCGGCGACCTCGTGCAGATCGACGACGTACGGGTCGAGACGGTCGACGCCCAGTTGCGGGTCACCGTCAGCTACGTGCCGCTGGTCGCCGGTGCGTCCGTCGGCGAGCGCCGCAGCCTCACCGTCGTGGGCGGCACCCCGTGACCGCGCCGCTGCTCGACCGGGAGGCCCGCCGGGCGCTCGTCGAGGGGGAGAGCGCCCTCTCCGGGATCGACCACGTCGAGGTGCTGTCGAACCGGCCCGGCACCCCGGGGCACGTGCCCGGCGCGCCCCGCCAGCGCACCCTCCTCGTCCACCTGCTGCGCGGCCCGGTCCCCGCCGACCTCGACGCCGGCCGGGTCCGCGTCCTCGGCGGGGTGCGGGTCGACCCACGGGTCAACCCGGTGCGGGTGCTCTGGGCGTACCCGGCGAGCGTGGTGGCGGCCGGGCCGCCGCCGGGGGTGACGGCGGCCGACCGGACGCTGGTCACCGGGGCCGTGCCGGCGCCCGCGCGGGGCCGGGTGCTGGTGGTGCGCACCTCGTCCAGCGGGGACTGGTCCAGTTACCTGCTCGCCCTCACCGGCCCGGGCGGCGACGGCTTCCCGGCCGGCTTCGACGAGCCGCTGTCCAGCTGCCCGTTCGCGTTCGCCGTCGACTGCCCGGACGAGCTGGACTGCCGGCCCGACGACGGCTGCCCGCCGGTGCCCGCCACCACCCCCGCCCTGGACTACCTGGCCCGCGACTACGCGGGGCTGCGCACCCGACTGCTCGACCGGCTCGCCGTCCTGCTGCCCGACTGGACCGACCGCAACCCAGCCGACCCGCTGGTCACCCTCGCCGAGCTGTTCGCGTACGTGGGGGACCGGCTCACCTACCGGCAGGACGCGATCGCCGCCGAGGCGCACCTGGCCACCGCCCGGCTGCGCCCCTCGGTGCGCCGGCACGCCCGGCTGCTCGACTACCGGATGCACGACGGGTGCGCGGCCCGAACCTGGCTGGTGTGGCGCACCGCCGCGCCGCTGACCCTGCCGGCGCGTACCCCGGTCGCCGGGGTCGAGGACCCGCTGCCGCCCGACGCGGGCGTGGCGGAGGCCGTGGACGCCGGCGCCACCGTGTTCGAGACCCTCGCCCCGCTGTCGCTGCGCCCCGCCCGCAACCAGCTCGACCTGCACGCCTGGGGCGACCCGGACGCCTGCCTGCCGGCCGGCGCGACCAGCGGCTGGCTGCGCCACCCGGCCGCCGCCGACCCGCAGATGCGCGCCGGCGACGTGCTCGTCCTCGCGCCGGTCGACGAGACCGGGACCGTGGTGGGCGACGAGGGCCGCCGGCAGGCCGTGCGGCTCGACCGCGACCCGGTAACCCGCGCCGACCCGCTCGCCCCCGCCGGCACCGTCGTCCGCGAGCTGCACTGGGCCGCCGAGGACGCCCTGCCGGTCCCGCTGCCGGTCGCCCGCCGCGCCGCCGACGGCACCGCCGCCCCGGCCGCAGTGGCCCTCGCCAACGTCGCGCTCGCAGAGCACGCCGCCGGGCTGCCCCCGCGCGGGCTGCTGCCGCCGCAGGCCCCCGACGACGGCCCGTACCGGCCGCGGCTGCCCACCGGGCGGCACCCGGTGGCCTGGACCGACGCGGTCGTGGACGGGCGCAGCGCCGCCGCCGCGCTGCGCCCCGACCCGCGCCGGGCGCTGCCCGCCGTGCTGCTCGACGACGGCAGCCGCACCTGGACGCCCGTGCCGGACCTGTTGGCCAGCGGCCGGTTGGACCCGCACGTGGTGGCCGAACCGGAGACCGGCGGCGTGCTGCGGCTGCGCCCCGGCGACGGGATCAACGGCCGCCGTCCCGCGCCCGGCGCCACCCTCACGGCCTGGCCCCGGGTGGGCGGCGGCACCGCCGGCAACGTCGGCGCGGACGTGCTCACCCTGCCGCTGCCCACCACCGCGTGGGCGGTGCCGGCCGGGGTGAGCGTCAGCAACCCGCTGCCGGCCACCGGCGGGGTCGACCCCCAGTCGGTCGACGAGGTGAAGGAACTGGCCCCCTACGCGTTCCGCACCCAGCTGCGCGCGGTCACCAGCGCCGACCACGCCGCCACCGCCGAGGAGAACCCGGGTGTGCAGCGCGCGGTGGCGCGGCGCCGCTGGACCGGTTCCTGGTACGCCCAGGAGGTCACCCTCGACCCGGTGGCCCGCCGGGCCGGCGACCCCGCGCTCGCCGCCGAGGTGGCCGCCCTGCTCGACGTACGCCGGCTGGCCGGCACCGACGTGGAGCTGGCCCCGCCCGCGCACGTCCCGCTGGAGATCGTCCTCGGGATCTGCGTCGCCGACGGCCACCTCGCCGCCGACGTGGAACGCCGGCTGCGCGCCGAACTGTCCACCCGGGTGCTGCCCGACGGCCGGCTCGGCTTCTTCCACCCCGACCGGCTCACCTTCGGCCAGTCCCTGTACGTCTCCGACCTGGTCGCCGCCGTCATGGCCGTGCCCGGCGTCGGCTACGTCGAGGTGGCCGACGACGACGCCATCGGCCTGCGGTTCCGCCGGCTCGGCCGGCCGCCCGCAGGGGAGGTGGCCCGCGGCCGGATCGACGCCGCCGCCCGCGAGGTGCTGCGCGCCGACAGCGACCCGAGCAACCCGGAGTACGGCCGGGTCGCCTTCCACCTGCGCGGTGGCGCGTGAGCTGCGGCTGCGGCGGCGGATGCGGGTGCGACCCGCTGCGCCCGCCCGCGCCCGAGGTGACCAACCCGCCCGGCCAACCCGCCCTGGCCTGGCGGGTCGCCCCGCACAGCCACGCCCTGGCCCGGATGCGGGCCGCGCTCGCCGACCCGGGCCTGCCGGCGGGTGTGCGGGCGGTGGCCGGGCAGGACGCCGACGACCCGGTGCTGGCGCTGCTCGACGCCGCCGCGGTGATGACCGACGTGGTCTCCTTCTACACCGAGCGGATCGCGCAGGAGGCGTACCTGCGCACGGCCACCGAGCTGACCTCGGTGCGGCACCTCGCCGGCATGATCGGCTACCAGCCGCGTCCCGGCGTCGCCGCCGCCGTGGACATCGCCTTCGACGTCGAGGACGCGCCGGGCGCACCGTCGCAAGTGGACGTGCCCGCCGGCACCCCGGTGCAGTCGGTGCCCGGGCAGGGTGAGCTGCCGCAGACCTTCGAGACCGGCGCCGACCTGCGCGCGTACGCCGTGTGGAACGCGATCCCCGGCGCCACCGCCGGGCCGCAGGAGATCGACTTCGCCACCGACGCGATCTGGCTGCGCGGCACCGCGCTCGGCGTGCGCACCGGCGACGGCGTGCTGGTGGTCGGCGCCGAACGCCGCCGCTACGGGCGCACCCCCGCGCACAGCCGGAGCGCCGCCGACCGCCGGCGCGACGACGAGCGCTGGGACTTCCGCATCGTCACGGCCGTCGAGGAGGGCCCGCCCGGCCTGGCCGGCTGGACCCGGCTGGCGCTGGCCGAGCGGATCGGCTGGCGGCGCTCGACGCCGCTGACCGCCGAGGAGGGCGTGGAGGTGCACGCCTTCGCCACCCGGACCAACCTGTTCGGCTGGAACGCCCCGATGGCGGGCCTGCTCGCCGGGAACGACCCGCCGCCGCCCGGCATCACCGACGGGGAGTGGGACGACATCGACAACCCGTTCCCGCCCGGCGAGCCGCCCCCCACCGACGTGGTCGAGGTCGACGGCGACCACCCCCGGATGGTGCCCGGCTCGTGGCTGCTGCTCGAACGCCCCGACTACCGCGAGCTGTACGCCGTCGAGGCGGCCGACCCGGCCGGCGGTTCCCGGTTCGGGGTCAGCGGCCGGACCACCCGGCTGCGCGTCGACATCACCGAGAACCTGGACACCTTCGGCCGCCGGGACACCCTGGTGCGCGGCGAGTCCCGGCCGCTGCCGGCGGCGGAGCGGCCCCTCGTCGAGCCGGTCGGCGGCCGGCGGCTCACCCTGGCCGCCACCGACCCGCCGCTGCCCGCTGGCCGGCGGGTGGTGGTGACCGGGTTCCCGCCCGGTGGGCCGCCCGCCGACCCGCTCGTCGCGGCGGCCACCGCGCCCCCGCTGGCCGAGACCGCGGTGGTGCTGGCCTGCGCGGTCGCCGCCGACGGCCGGACCATGACCGTCGACCTGGACCGCGACCTCACGCTCCGGTACGACCCGCGCGGCCTGCGGGTGCGCGGCAACGTCGCGCCGGCCAGCCACGGCGAGACCGTCGTCCAGCCGCTCGGCAGCGGCGACCCCACGCTCGCCTTCCAGCGGATGCGCACCCGGCGCGGCCCGCTCACCCACGTCCGCGACGACAGTCCCGCCGGCGCCCGCAGCACCCTGGAGGTCCGGGTCGACGGGGTGCGCTGGGACCCGGTGCCCGCGCTGGACACCGCCGGCCCGCACGACCGGGTGCACACCGAACGCCTCGACGACGAGGGCCTGGCCACGGTCACCACCGGCGACGGCCGGCACGGCGCCCGGCTGCCCGGCGGCGCGGAGAACGTGGTGGCCACCTACCGGGTCGGGGTGGGCGGCGCCGGCGCGGTCCGGGCCGGCCAGCTCAGCATCCTGCCCCGCCGACCGTACGGGGTTCGGGCCGCCGGCAATCCCGGCCCGGCCCGCGACTGGGCCGACCCGGAGCAGCTCGACGCGGCGCGGGCGCACGCCCCGCTGCGGATCCGCACCCTGGACCGGGCGGTGTCGGTGGCCGACCACGAGGACTTCGCGGCCGGCTTCGCCGGGGTCACCCTGGCCCGCGCCGACGACGTGTGGGACGGCCGGGAGCAGGTGGTCGTCGTCTCCGCGCTCGGCGCCGCGGCCGGTGGCGTGGCCGCCCCGGCCGGGCCGGAACTGGTCGCCGCGCTGCGCGCCGCCCTGGTGGCCGCCCGGGACCCGGGCACCCGGCTCGCCGTGCTGGCCGGCGAGACCGTCCCGTTCGGACTGCACGTCGACCTCGCGCACGACCCGGCGTACCCGCGCGCCGACGTGGAGGCCGCCGTCCGGGCCGCCCTCGCCGCCGCGTACACCCCGCCGGCGCTGGGCTTCGCCACCGGTGTGGTGGCCTCCCGGGCCCTGGTCACCGTCCGGGCGGTGCCCGGGGTACGCGCCTGCACCCTGCCCCGGCTCGCCGCGCCGCCGGGCGCCGCCGCCGTCGACCTGCTGGCCGCGCTGCCCGGCCGGTTCGCCGGCACGCTGCGCCCCGCCCAGGTGCTCACCCTCACCGAGGTGACGATCGGGGTGATGTCGTGACCGAACCCGCCCTGCACCGCCTGCTCGACCTCGTCCCGGTGCACCTGCTCGCCCGCGACGCGCAGGCCGACGGCGGCACCGGCCCGCTCACCGCGCTGCTCGCCGCGGTGGCCGGCGAACTGGAGCTGCTGGAGGCCGACCTCGACCGCCTGCACGACGGGTTCTTCGTCGAGACCTGCGCCGAGTGGCTGGTGCCGTACCTCGCCGACCTGGTCGGCCTCGCCGAACTGCCGCCCGACCTCGGGGTCACGGTGAGCCGGCGGGCCCTGGTCGCCAACACCGTCGCCTACCGCCGACGCAAGGGCACCGTGGCCGTGCTGGAACAGGTCGCCCGGGACGTCACCGGCTGGCCGGCGCGCGCCGTCGAGCACCACCCGCTGCTGGTGGGCACCACGCACGTCAACCACGTCCGCCCCGACCGGCCGGCCACCGTCTCGCTGCGCGGCGCTGCCCGGATCGAGGCCGCCGCCGTGGTCAGCCCGCCCGGCCCGCGCGGCGCCCTCGACCCGCTCACCCACACCGCCGAGGTACGCCGCATCCCGACCCGCCGCGGCCGCTACGGCATCGACCACGTGGCCGTGCACCTGTTCCCGACCCAGGCGTACGAGCTGGGCGCCCCCGAGGCCGACCCGCCGGCCGGCCCGAACGGCGGCTGGTCCGCCGCCCGCGCCGTCGCCGACCACTGGACCTTCGACCCGCTCGGCCGGGCCGTGCCGCTGTACGCCCCGCCCCGCCGGGAGGAGGCCGTCGAGCGGCTGGCCACTGAAGTGGACCTGCCCGTGCCGCTGCGCCCGCGCCGGCTGCTCGACCTGCTCGGCCAGGCCCGGGCCGGCACCCTGGCGGCGACCGCGCTGCCGCTCGGCGTACGGCTGCGGGTCGGTGGCGTCGACCAGCCCGACCTGACCCCCGACCGGATCCGGGTCTGCCACCTGGAGGACCTGGCCCCCGACCCGGCGCCGCAGGTCATGGTCGACCCGGTGGCGGGCCGGTTGCGGGTCCACGCGCCGGCCGCCCCCGACGCGGTCTTCGTCCGCTACGCCTACGGCGGCCTCGCCGACGTGGGCGCCGGCACCTACGACCGCACCGCCGCCCACGAGGCGCTGCTCGCCACCGACCCGGGCGCCCCGGTCACCGCCGACGGTCCGGACGCCCCGCCCGCCGCCGGCCAGACCCAGGTGTGCTCCGGTACGCCCGCCCCGGTCGGCAGCGTGCCCACGCTCGCCGCCGGCCTGGCCGCCGCCGAGGCGTCCTGGGCGGCCCCCGGCAGCACCACCCGCGGCGGCACCTACGTCGTGTCGGTCGCCGACAGCGCCAGCTACCCGGGGGACGTCGCGGTCACCGTGCCCGCCGGCACCCGGCTCGTGCTGGTGGCCGCCGGCTGGCCGACCCGCCGCCGCCCCGACGGCGAGGTGCTCGCCCCCGTCCCCGGCCGGTACGCCCCCGACGGGCTGCGCCCGCACCTGCGCGGCAGCCTGCGCATCACCGGCGAGCCGGGCAGCAGCGTGGTCGTCGACGGGCTGCTCGTCGAGGGCGACGTGGTCGTCGCGGCCGGCCAGCTCGGCCACCTCACGGTGGCGCACGGCACGGTCACCGGCGCGGTACGGGTCGAGTCGGCCGCCGGCCGGCCCAACAGCCGGCTCCAGCTCCGGCTCAGCCGGGTGGTGGCCGGCGCGGTCACCCTCGCCGCCACCGTGCCGATGGCCACCGTGGACACCTCCGTGCTGGACGCCACCGCCGGCGGCGGGACGGCGCTGGCCGGTGAGGGCGTGCACGCCTGCCTGGAGGGCAGCACCGTCCGGGGCGCGGTCCGGGTCCGCAGCCTCGACGCCAGCAGCTGCGTGCTGGACGGGCCGGTGGAGGTGGCCCACCGCCAGGTCGGCTGCCTGCGGTTCAGCTACGTCGCCCCCGGCTCGCGCACCCCGCGCCGCTACCGCTGCGTGCCGGCCGACGGCGAACCCGGCCCGCTCCCGGTGTACGCGGCCACCGACCCGGCCTCACCCGCGTACCCGGCCCTCGCCGGGTCCTGCCCGGTCGTGATCCGGGAGGGCGGCGAGGACCGGGCCGAACCGGGCGTGCACCACCACCTCAGGCGACCGCTGCGGCTCCGGGCGGCGCAGCGGCAGCTCGACCCCTACCGGCCGGTCGGCATCGAGCTCGGGATCTTCGGGAGTTGACGTGCAGGGAGACTTCACCCGCTGGACGTTCGACCCGCGCGACGGCTACCGCCAGGTGCTGTTGCAGCAGGGCCGGATGCTGCTCGACGCCGAGTGGAACGAGCAGACGAAGATCACCGCCTGGCACGACGAGGAGCGGACCCGCGACATCGTCGGCGCGGCCGGCGGGCCGCTCGACGGGGCCGGCTTCGCCGTGGTGGACCCCGCCGGCGCCAGCCCCACCGCGAGCGCGTGGGCCGATCTGCGGATCACCCCCGGCCGCTACTACGTGGACGGGGTGCTGGTCGACGCCGCCCCGCCGGCCGGCGGCGGGCCCGGGCACAAGCTCGCCGACCAGCCCTACCTGCCCAAGGTCGGCGACCTGCCCGGGCTGCCCGAGCCCACCGCCGACGGCCGGTACGCCGTCCTGCTCGACGTCGCCGACCAGCATGTCACCGCCGACCAGGCGCCCCGGCTGCGGGAGGCCGCCCTCGGCGGCCCGGACACCACCACGCGGGCCCGGACGGTCTGGCAGGTCCGGCTGGTCAAGGTGGCCGCCGGCACGGCCTGCGCCGACGTGGTCGACCCGGTGTGGGGCGACCGGAGCGCCCCCACCATGACCGCCGCGCTGCGCGAGGTGGACCCGACCGCCGACCCGTGCCGGCTCAGCGGCTCCGGCGGCTACCGGCGGCTGGAGAACCAGCTCTACCGCGTCCAGGTGCACGACGTGGCCACCGACGGCACGGCCCGCTACCTGTGGTCGCGGGAGAACGGCAGCGTGGTGGCCGGGCTGACCGCCATCGGCCCGCCCTCGGCGGGCGCCGCGGCGGCCGGGATGGACGCCGAGCTGAGCCTGGACCGGGTCGGCCGGGACGAGGAGCTGTCCTTCCGGGCTGGTGACCTCGTCGAGGTGACCAGCCCCGACCGGGAGCTGCACGGCCGGCCGGGCCACCTGGCCACCGCCGGCGCCCCGGACGGGACGGCGCTGCCGGTGAAGTGGGCCGCCGGAGCGCCGGCCACCCTCGCCGCGCTCGGCCGCACCCCGATCGTCCGGCGCTGGGACGGCCCCGCCCAGGTCGCCAACGCCAGCCCCGACGAACTCGACGACGCCGGCATCGAGGTGCGCTTCGGCGCCGGCGACTTCCGGGTCGGCGACCACTGGCTGATCCCGGCCCGCACGGTCCGCCTCGTCTACGGCGTCAGCGCCCTGTCCGGCACCATCGACTGGCCCACCGACGAGCTCGGCAACCCGCTCGCCCGGCCGCCGCTGGGTCCGGTGCACCACGTCGCGGTGCTCGGCATCCTGCGCCGCACCACGGTCGGCGGCGCCGGCCGCTGGGCGCTCGACGAGGACTGCCGCCGGCTCACCCCGCCGCTGACCGACCTGGTCACCCTCGACCTGCTCGGCGGCGACGGGCAGCAGGCCCCGCCCGGCCAGCCGCTGCCCGAGCCGGTGCGGGTGGTGGTCCGCAACGGCGGCCGCCCCGTGCACCGCGCCCGCGTCCGGTTCACCGCCGTCGACGGGCACCTGGCGACCGGCGTACCCACCGCCGCCGACCCGGCCCAACTGGTCCTGGAGACCGACGCCCGCGGCCAGATCGACGTGCGCTGGCTGCTGCCCAGCACCGGCCCGGCCACCCGGGTGCTCACCGCGGTCCGGCTCGACGACGCTGACGCCCCGGTCGACGCCGAGGTCCGCGTCACCGGCCGCCGCGACGAGGGCGGCACCGTCTGCCTCGTGGTACGCCCCGAGACCGACCTGGTGCAGCTCCTCGCCGACCTGTCCGGGGTCACGGCGCTGGCGCTCTGCCTGACCGCGGGGGAGTGGACGCTGGACGAGCCCGCGGTGCTGTCCGGGGTGTCCTGCGTGCTGGTCACCGGGGTCGGCTCCGCCACCCGGATCGTCTCCGCCGCCGAGTCGGCGCTGCGCTTCGTCGACTGCGGCGAGGTGCAGGTCCGCGACCTGGCCGTGGCGGCCGTGCCGGCCGAGAGCGACCAGCGCAACGGCGCCCTCGACGTGCGGCGCACCGGCCTGGTGCTGGTGGAACGCGTCCAGGCCGAGATCGGCGACGCCCCGGCCGCCGTGGCGAGCGGGATCACCGTCCGCGGCGATGACACCGAGGGCGGCCGGCCGGTGGAGCGCGCCGTCGTCCGGGACTGCCGGGTCGAGGCGGGGCACGCGCAGACCGGCGTGCTGGTGCTGGACAGCCGGCGCAGCGACGTGGTCGGCTGCGACGTGCTGGCCACCGCCGACCCGGGCGCCGACCCGGAGAAGCGGTTCCTCGAATGGCTGGGCGACCCGCGCTTCGCCCGCCGGATCGCCCGGCGGGCCGTGCACCCGCTGCTCGCCGGGGAGGACGGTCTCGGCCTGCGCAAGGGCTGGTCGTCGCTGGTGGAGACCCGCAACCTACGCTTCGGCTCCGAGATCGACGACCCCAAGGGCTGGAGCGCGTACCTCGGCGACCAGGAGATCAAGACCGTCGAGGAACTCCAGGACGTGGTCCGCGACGACCTGGTCCGGCACAACCCGGACTCCCGGTTCTTCGACGAGCGGACCCGGTTCGCCGCCTGGCTGCGCCGGGTCGCCGAGGAGTTCGCCGCCGCGGCCACGGCCACCGCCGGCATCACCGTCGCCGGGACCACCGCCGCCGACGTCCGGGTCCGCGACAACACCGTCACGGGCGCGCTCACCGGCATCAGCGTCGCCCTGGGTGACCCCGACGAAGAGCGCGAGACGGTACGCCGGGCGTGGATCACCGGCAACACGATCGCCCCGCCGGCGCGGGCCGCCACCGCCTTCCTGCACCAGGGCGTGTACGTCGGGGACTGCCACCGCCTCGACGTGTCGTCCAACGTGGTCGACCTGGCCGACGGCAAGCCCGGCTACCCCGTGCAGGGGCTGCTCTGCGCCGGCCGGCTCGGCCCGCACGCGGTCGCCGCCGCGAACACCTTCGACGGCACCGTGCTCGGCATCCGCGCCGTATCCGGCCCGTCGGGCTCGCCCACGCTGTGGGTGGCGCGCGACAATGTCTGCACCACCGGCACGGCGCTGGTCGACGGCACCGGGTCGTGGCGCGACGAGGGGAACGTGAGCGGGTGAGGGTGGCGGAGGCGGCCCAGCCGTCCCGGTCGGCCGACCGGGACGAGCCCGAGCACGCCCGCCCGGAGGCGGAGCGGCCGGTGCGGCGGTCGAGCCGGCCGGCCCGCAGCACCCACAGCGTGGCCCGCATCCCCGTGCACGCCCCGCCCGACCCGGCCGCCGAACACGACGCCCACGCCACCGCCCACCGCCTCGTCGCCGCCCGGCCCGCGCCGCCGGCCGCCCCCGCCCGGTCGGCCCGGCCGGTGGCCCGGCTCGCCACCGTGCCCGACCCCCGGCTGGGCGGCGGCCGGCCGCTGACCGGCGCCGAACGCGCCCGCTACGAGCCGGCGCTCGGCATGGACCTGACCGGGGTACGCCTGCACGACGGCCTCGCCGCCAAGCTGGCCGCCAAGGAGCGGCGGGCGCACGCCTTCACGTACGGCAATCACGTGGTCCTCGGCGCCGGGGCCGGGCCGGGCGGCGCGCCCGGCCGGGAGCTGGTGCTCGCCCACGAGCTGGCCCACGTCCGCCAGCAGGCCCGCCACGCGCCCGCCCCGGCCGGCGTGGCCACCGAGCATCCTGGTCGCGGCCCACCGGCCGCCCCGGCCCGGTCCGCGTCGCTCGGCGTGCAGTGCTTCGCGCTCGCCGACACCCCCGTGGGCCGGTTCGTCTCCGACACCGCGAGCGACGCCGCCGCCCTGGGCCGTGGCGCGCTCGACACCGCCCTCGACGTGGGCGGGGAGATCGCCGGGACCGCGCTGGAGGCGGCCTCCGCGGTCGTCGACCGGCTCGCGCCCGGCCTGCTGGAGTTCCTCCGCGGCGGCGCGCTGGTCCGGCTGCGTGAGCTGCTCTGCACCGGCGTCAACACGCTGCTCGGCCGGCTGCTCGCCGGCCTCGCCGACCTCGACCCGATGTCCGCCATCGAGTCCACCTTCACCGGGCTCGCCCAGGGCGTCCGCGACGTCCAGGCCCGGCTCGGCGGCGCCGCCCGCTCGGCCGTCGGCGCACTGCTGCGCCCGGTGGTGGCCGCCCTCCAGGAGTGGGACGGCCCGATCATCCGGAACCTGCGGACCGCCGCGGACACCGTCAACCAGCTCTTCACCGGGCTCTGGGACCACCTCGCGGTCCCCGCGCTGGACCTCCTCGGCGCGGCCGGCGGCGCGGTCTGGGAGTCCTTCACCCGGCTGGGCGGCTGGCTCTGGGACCTCACGGCGCCCATCCGCGCCGGCGCCTCGTACGCCTGGGACTGGCTCTCCACCCAGTTCGGCCTGGCCTGGGACAGCACCGAGGGCGCCCGCAGCTGGCTCGGCAACCTCGCGAACTCGGCCTGGGAGACCCTACGGGCCACCATCGAGCCGATCCGTACCCCGCTCATGGTGGTCGGCGGCATCCTCGTCCTGCTCTCCCCGCTCGGCCCCGTGGTGGTGCTGACGCAGGTGCTCCCGCCGCTGTGGGACGGGCTGACCTGGCTCTGGGAGAACTGGAACACCCGCGAGATCCTGGTCGCCGCCCGGCAGGTGCTCCAGGACCGCATCCTGCCCACCGTGATCGGCGCGGTCACCGGGGCGGCGGACACCCTCGCGGCCGCGGCGGCCTGGCTCGCCGACGTGGCCGGCCAGGTCGGCACGGCGATGGGCGGCGTGCTCGGCGTGTTCGGCGCCAGCACCTGCCTCACCGCGGTGTCCACCCTGCTCACCGGGGTGGCCAACCAGTTCACCCGGATGGCCGCCTGGGCGCGTGGCGGGTTCAGCGGGCTCACGGAGGCCCTGCACGCCGTCTTCGACGCGCTGGTCGCCATCTTCCAGCCCATCCTGGACTTCCTGGTCCGGCTGGCCGTGGTGGTGGCCAACCCGCTCATGCTGCCGGTCGTCATCGGCGCGGTGATCTGGCTGCTCTGCCCGGACGACCTCAAGCCGCCCGTGATCAACTTCGTGCTCGACCTGCTTATCGTGGCGATCGGCGCGCTGCCCACCCTGCTCACCGGCCTGGGCCCGCTCGGCGCGCTGCTGCGTGAGGGCGTCGTCGGCTTCCTCACCCAGCTGCGCTACGGCGACCGGATCGGCGACCAGCAGCGCATCGACGCCAGCAACAAGATCGCCAACCTGGCCGCCGGCGGCGGCGTGTCCTTCGTGGCCGGCATGGCGTGGGGCATCGTGCAGGGGGTTGTCGACGGCATCATCGACCCGTTCCGGCTGCTGTTCATGCTCGCCCAGCTCCTGGTCGCCGCCGCCCGCGCGGTGGCCCGGGTGGTCCAGTCGTACGCCCCGGGCATGGCTCTGGTCAGGGCCCCGCCGGCCGCCGCCGGCGCTGCCCCGGCGTCGCCCGCTGCCGTCGCCGCGCCCACCGCCCCCGCGGTTACCGGCGCCACCGGCGTCGGCGCGCCGGCCGGCGGTGTCGCCGGCCCGGGTCCGGCCGCTCCCGCCGCCAG
>NZ_BMRA01000003.1:429915-441648 GCF_014648395.1 Micromonospora fulviviridis
GGCGGCCGGCGCGGCGGTCGCGCTGGCGGCGGTGCCCGGCGAACCGACCGACGCGCAGATCGTCGCGGCGCTGCCGGCCGGCGCCCTGGCCCAGGCGGCGGCCGGCGGGATGGAGGCCGACCTCGACCCCGCCACGCTGGAGACCGACATGCGGGGCGAGGTGCAGAGCGAGGGCGCCACCGTGGGCGGGCTCGCCCAGCTCCTCGGCGACGCCTGGGCGGCCATGGTGGCCGGGGCCCAGTCGCTCGGCGCGCGGGCCGCCGACGCGCTGCTCGAATTCATCATGCTGCCGGACTTCGAGCTGGGCCGGAAGATCGGTTTCGTGGCCGGGTTCCTGCTGCTCCAAGCCGCCATCATCTACTTCAGCGCCGGCAACTACGCCGCCCTCAAGGCCGTCGAGCCGGGACTGCGCACCCTGCTGGTCTACCTGCTGCGCTTCCTCGACCTCGGCGGCGAGCTGCTCGGGGTGCTCGGCCGGGCGCTGCGCCCGCTGCGCGGGCCGCTCATGCGCGGCATCGGCGCCGCGCGCGGCTTCCTCAGCCGGTTCCGCTTCGCCGCCGGGCTCCTCGAACGGGTCGAGGGGCTGGCCGGGCGGATGCTCGGCCTGGGCGACGAGGCGGCCCTCGCCGCGAGCCGGGCAGCCCGGGAGGGCACCGAGGCCGGCGCGTCCCGCACGGCGCGGGAGGCCGTCGAGGCCGGCGTGGCCCGGGAGGGCGCGGCGACCGGCGCGTCCCGCACCGGCCGGGAGGCGGCCGAGGCCGGCGCCGCCCGCGAGGCCACCGAGGCCGGCGGCGCCCGGGCCGGCCGCGAAGGCGCCGAGGGAGCCGCCACCCGGGAAGCCGACGAACTGGGCGAGGGCGCGGTCCGCGCGGCCGACGAGCCGGGCACCCCGACGGTCGCCGACGACGTGGCCAAGGCGGCGCAGCTGCCCGAGGCGATGGCCGAGGCCCGCGTCATCAAGGAGGCGAACGACGTGGTGAACACCCCGATCCCCGTCCTGCTCGCCGAGCTGATGGCGCTCAAGACCCGGTACCGGTGGATCGAGACGTTCGCGGCCACCCCCGTCGGGCCCGGCCGGTTCCACATCGAGCTGATCGCCAGCCGCAACGACCTCGGTGTCTACACCACCGGATTCCGGTCGACCCGCGACACGCTGTCGCGCATCACAGAGAACTTCCAGAACGTGCTGGACGCCGACCCTGCCGTGCGGGCCCGGTTCCGCCGGATCGCCCGGATGGCCGAGACGGACGCGGAGGGCGCGGCGCGCGCCGCGGCGGCCCTGGAGGAGGAGCTGACCAACCGCAGCGGACGCGGCGTGGCGGACCTGTTCGACCAGGCGCAGATGCCGAGCCAGGGCGTCGACCCCCGGGCGGCCGCGGAGGGGCTGTCCCCGCTGGACCGCCCGCGCGGCGCGCCGCCGATCGAGAGCGGGGCCCAGGGCACCGTCGGCGAGGCCCGGCACGCCCTGGAGGTCGCCCCGACCGTGCCGAGACGCGCCAGCGACGTCGTGTCACCGGCGCGGCAGGCAGAACTGCGGGCCGAACTCCTCAGCGGGGAACGAAGCCTGGTCGATTTCGCGCGCCAGTTCCCGCCGGAGGGTGCCGCCCAGGTGTTCCTGCCGACCGGTCGCGGCGGCGGCCGGTACATCGACCACATGTTCGTCGACGGTTCGACGGTGGTGCTGCGGGAGAGCAAGAACGTGCGGATGTTCCGGCTCACCGAGGGTTACCGGACGCAGATCGACAAGGACATCGAACTCCTCACCCGGTTCGTCCACGCCCGGGTCGAGTGGCGCATCACCGGCGCGATCGACGACGCCGCCCGCGCCGAACTCGATCTGCTCGTCACGGAGCTGGGAGGCCGCTTCCGGTACGTGACCGGCGGTATCTGACGGATCAGCGGCCGCCCGGGGAGCGCCGTTCACCTCGCGGGTCGACCGGGTCACGCCCACCACCATCGTGCGCGACCCGGATGATCCGCGGACCGGGGTGTGTTCGCGTTGGCCGCGGCCGGGGCTCAGGCTGATCGGGCGACCCAGTAGGTCTGCTTGTGGCCTCGCGCCTCCATCGTGGCGGCCACCGAGTCCGCCTCCGCCCGGGTGCCGTGCCGGGAGACCACGTACCGGTTGCCGTTGTCGTCCTGCCGCCACACCGTCCAGCTCCCGCGGCGGTCCTCTGTCAGGTGGGCAGGCGTCGGCCAGATCCTTCTGAACGCCTCCTCCGGCCGTCCCGGCGGCAACTCGCGGCTGACCGATACGAACACCGGCCCACGCGTGGTGTCGATACGCCAGTTCTCCCACTGATCCAGCTCGTGCGACGCGAACCGTGCCAGCAACCGCGCCAGCTCCCGGATCTCCGCGTCACCCAGTGGCCCGCCCGGATCCACACTCTCCATGCGGTCAGGATCCCAGACCGAGCCGTGCCACCGGATTCGACGACCTTGACGTCCTAGGCCACCTGGCGGGCATCACGTGGAGAAGCGGTGTTCGGCTGCCGTCCCGCCCGCACCCACGCAGCGGTCAACGCTCCGACGGCGCCGGCGTCAGCTGCCACACACCCCACGAGGCAGGCCGAGAGCTGGGGCTGGGCATCGAACAGGTAGTCCTGGACGGTCACCCACCACACGAAGAGCGCGATGCCGACCGTCGTTGCCAGGAGTGGGGACAGCAGGCGGGGCGCGGGGAGCAGCCCCAGCACGACCACGACGGCGACGGGCAGCGTCAGGGCCAGATACGGCAGGTAGACGGAGAGGTTGGCGGCGAACCGTCCACCAGCCTCCAGGCCGTCCCATGCCTGCTGGTCATGGGGGGAGAGGAACAGGCCGTAGCCGAGCGTTCCCCAGGCGACCGCCACCATGGACGCGGCCAGTCCTCGCCATGCGTAGCGGACCGCGAAGCCCGGCATCGACTCCTTCACGCCGCGAACGATAGCGGTGCGGGGTGCTGCTCATGGGGCTGCGCGCACCGAAAGCGCATGGCAGGGTGCTGACCCATGATCGATGAGTTCGCGAAAGAGTACCTGCACCGGGACCTGCGCGATATCCGCGAGACGATGCTGTGGAAGCTCGACGGGTTGGCCGAGTACGACGTACGCCGCCCCCTGACCGTGACCGGGACCAACCTGCTCGGCCTGGTCAAGCACCTGTCGGTCACGGAGTCCCGGTACTTCGGCGAGGTGTTCGGCCGTCCGTCCCTCGAGCCCCTGCCCCGATGGGACGACGACGCCGCCCAGGACGACACCGACATGTGGGCGTACGAGCACGAGACGCGCGCGGAGATCATCGACCGCTACCGGCGGGTGTGGGAGCACTCGGATGCGACGATCGCCGCCCTCGCGATCGACTCGCCCGGTTATGTGCCCTGGTGGCCACGCCCGAACGTGAAGCTGTTCAACATCCTGGTCCACGTGCTCACCGAGACCAGCCGGCACGCCGGGCACGCCGACATCCTGCGGGAACAGCTCGACGGCTCCACCGGGGCAGCGGCCGAGTACGCGCACCTGGAGCCGACCGACAAGGGGTTCCTGGCAGCGCGGTGCGCGAGGATCGAGCGGGCCGCCAGGGCGGCCGTCGCCGGGCCCGGTAACGACGGTCTCCCCCTCGCGCAGGGCTGAACTGCGGCGCCCGCGACGGCCGGTGCTCAGTCGGAGATCACGTCCTACGCACGAAGTCGATCCCGACCGAGGCCATGAACGGCTCGACGCTGATGCACTCCCAGCCGATCGGCTCCACGGCGTTGATGATCAAATCGATCTCCTTGCGGATCTGCTTCATGGACACCCGGCGTCGGGTGTCGATGTCAAAGCCGGCGCTGAAGGTGACATCGCCCTGGTTGAAGGCGGTTCTGGCGTCCGAGACGAGTTTCTGCATGCGCCATGCGTGTATGAGTCCCATTCCGGCTCCTCTCCGAGGCGGGTCGGTTTCCAACGGTTCGCGGGCCGTCGTCGTTGCCTCGACGCGGCCGATCACGTCGCTGAAATGCGCCGATGTCGCCCGCTGTCCGCCGGGACGTCGGCTACCGGCGGGCGGAATGTTCGTCCGACGCCCCGGAATCATATGGCTGTCCCTCGATGCATGGAAAGCCTGATGCCGAGATCTGTTCTAGAAAGTAGCTCTAGTTTCCGTCTAGGCTGGCGACCATGGCGGAGACGGTGACGGCGGTCGTGACCGGAGCCAATCGCGGCATCGGGTTCGCGGTGGCCACCGAACTGGTGCGACGGGACTGCCGGGTGGTGCTGGTGACCAGGGACCGGACGCGGGGCGAGCAGGCGGTGGCGGCGCTGCGGGCCTCCCCGGGCCGCGCGGCCGGTTCGGCGGAGCTCGTGGTGGGCGACCTGTCGGTGGTGTCGTCCGTCCGGGCGGTCGCGGTCGAGCTCGCCGGTCGCTGCGAGCGGATCGACGTGCTGGTGCACAACGCCGGTGTCTGGCCGACCCGGCTGGTGCGCACCGAGGACGGGTACGAGCAGTCGTTCGCGGTGAACCACCTGGCGCCGTTCCTGCTCAACCACCTGCTGGAGAAGCGGCTGGGCAGGGTGGTCCAGGTCAGTGCCGGCCTCTACGTCAAGGGCCGGGTGGACCCGGACCGGACGCCCTGGGGCGAGGACTTCCACCGGATGCGCACCTACTGCGACACCAAGCTCGCGAACCTGCTCACAGTGCCGCTGTTCGCGCGGCACTGGGAGAACACCGGGGTGACCATCGACGCGGTGCATCCCGGCGTCATCAGGACCGGGCTGGGCGATCCCGGTGGCGCGATGGGCCTCCTGCTCAAGGTGGTCAAGCGCCGGTGGGATACTCCGGAGGCCGGCGCGGCGCCGGTGGTGCGGCTGGCGTTCGCGCCCGGTGAGAGATCCGGTCGCTATTTCGACGGCGACCGTCCGGTGCCGCTCGCGCCCGTGGCGGACGATCCCGCCCTGGCCCGACGGTTGTGGGATCAGGGGATGGCGCATGTCGCCTAAGCAGCAGCGGGGCGAGGCGACCGCGGAGCGGCTGCTGGCCTCGGCGCTGGAGGTGTTCGAGGCGGCCGGCCAGCCCGGCTTCACGGTCAACGCGGTGACGGCCGCCAGCGGGGTCAGCCTCGGCAGTCTCTACCACCATTTCGGCAGTTTCGACGGGCTGGCCGCGGCGCTGTACAGCCGGTGCATGGCGGCGCTGTTCGACGAGCTGATCGCGGCGCTGGGCCGGGCCCGGACCGCCCGCACCGGCGTCCGCGCCATCGTGACGGCCTACCTGCGCTTCACCGAGGACAACCGGGCCGCGGCGCGCTTCATCCACGCCTCGGCCTACGCCGGCTACCTGGCCGCGCACGCCGAGCAGGTCGTGGCGGCGAAGGCGCCGCACATGGCGGCCGTCGCGGGCTGGCTGCGGCCACGCATGGCGGCCGGCGAGATCGCCACCCTGCCGGAGCCACTGGTCGAGATGCTGCTGATCGGCCCGGTGGCGGAGACCGCGCGCCGGTGGCTCGCCGGCGTGCCGGGCATCGACCTCGGGCAGGCTTCCCGCGTTCTGCCCGACCGGATCTGGCGCTCCCTCGCGCCGGACTGACCCGAGGCAGCCAGCTTCCGGGGCGGTGCGTTCGTCCCCAGCCGGTGCGTGCACGGCGGCCAGGTCGGCGAGGGCCTCGGCGCTGCGGCTTCCCGGCTCGGGCGTCCTTCAGGCGCCGGTCGCGGCCGGCCATCCGGCATGCTTCACGGCCCAGGCCAGGACGTAGTCGGCGACCTCCTCCCACCCCTTCTGCGCGGGCAGCAGGTGCGCCCTGCCTTCGTATTCCTTTATCTCGGTGATGGTCTTCGACGACTTGTAGTGCTTGGCGTTGGACCGCTGCACACTCGGCGGCATGAGGTGGTCCTCGCTACCGGAGACGAACAGCAGCGGCGCCCGGTTGTCGTTGTGGTAGTCGACGTGGATGTCCTGCGGGCCGGGCTGGAAGTTCGCCAGCACGCTGTCCCAGAGGATCCGCCCGGATGCCGGTACGTGGTACCGCTGGTAGAGCGCGAGGGACTCTTCCTCGGTGAGGGTGTTGGCGAACGTGTACTTCCACTGCTCGGGCGTGAGGCCGACGGCCTTGTGCCGGTTCGCCGGGTTCTTCAGCACCGGGAACGTCGACTTGATCTGGGACGGCGGGGTGACGAGCACGCCCTCGGTCGCCGCGGAGTTGATCGCCACGCCGGCGGCGCCGAATCCGTGGTCCAGCAGGACCTGCGTGAACGCGCCGCCCGCGGAGTGGCCGATGATGATCGGCGGCTCGTCGAGGGCGCCGACCACCGACTCCAGGTGCGAGATGATCGCCGGGGCCGTCACCTCCTCGATCGGAGTCGGGTCGGCGTTGAGTGCCTCGACCTCCACCTCGAACCCCGGGTAGGCGGGCGCGACGACGTGGTAGCCGGCCCGCTGATAGCGGTCGATCCAGTGTTCCCAGCTGCGCGGGGTCACCCAGAAGCCGTGGACGAGAACGATGGTCTTCATGCGCGGGCGGCCCTTCCGGCGAGGTGTTCGATCTGCCGAGTTGTACCTATTAGACCGAATCGCTCGGTGAGATGTGACAGGAACGAATCAGCCGGGCCTGGCTCGCGCAGCGGCGGCACGTCGAAGGCCTGTACTGCCGGGTGTTGTCAGCGGTTGCCGTCTGACGTCCTCCAGGCGTTGACCTCAAGTTCGGTTCAGCTATCAGGATCTGCCGGTGACCACGACACTGCCGCGCGCATCGGCTGAGGGCGCCCCCAAGACTGCCGGTAAGGGATATCTGGCCGGCCTGTTCATCGATGCCTTGGGATCAGGGCTCTATCTGCCCCTCACGGTGCTCTTCTTTCACGAGGTGACCCGGTTGCCGGTGGCGACCATCGGTCTCGGTCTCACCATCGCGGCGGTCGCCGGAGTGGCCGCCAATCCGCTTGCCGGGGTCCTGTCCGATCGATTCGGCGCGCGGAAAATCATCATCGCCACCTATCTTGCGCGGGCGGCGGGATTCGCCTGTTATCCGTTGGTCGGCAGCTTCGGCGCGTTCGTCGCCGTCGCCGCGCTGGTCTCCGCCGGCGACCGCAGCTTCTACCCCGCCAACAGCGCGTACGTCGCGGATCTGGCGGAGGGCGCTGCCCGGGACCGGCTCTATGCGCTGGTACGCACCGGGCGCAACGTCGGCTTCGGGCTCGGCGGGTTGTTCACTGCCGCCGCGATGCAGTTCGCCGAGGAGTCCGGATACCACCTGATCGCCGGCGCCAATGCGGCGAGCTTCCTGATTGCGGCGGCGCTGCTCGCCTCCACGGGAAGGCCGGCCCGGCCCGCCCACCCGGTTCCGCGCGCAGATCGACAACGCCTGCTCGGGATGTTCGCCGGGTACGGCCGAGTCTTCGCTGACCGGCCGTTCCGGCGGTTGGTCCTGGCCGAGCTCGCGTTCACCTTCGCCCACTGGGTCTTCCCGCTCGCCATCCCTGTCTACGCCACGGTGGTGCTGCACGCGCCCGCAAGCCTGCTCGGCGTGCTGTTCACCATCAACGCCGTCCTCGTCGGCGTCGGCCAACTCACGGTTCTCCGTTGGCAACGCGCCGTACGCCGCACCCACGCCATGGCTCTCGCTGGCGTGGTGTTCATCGCCTCGTTCTGCACCTTCGCACTTGCCGACATGCTGCCTGTCGGCGCCGGAGTGTCGGTCGGGCTCGTGGTCGCGACGCTGCTGTTCACCCTCGGCGAATTGCTCCACACCACACCATCGGCCTCGCTCGGTGCCGGCGCGGCACCGCAGTCACACCGGGGCCGTTACCTCGCCGTCTACCAACTCACCTGGGCGGTCTCGGCGATTGTCGCGCCGGTCGGCGTCACCAAGGTCATCACGGTGAACCCGCAACTTGTCTGGCTGATCGTGGCCGTCATCGTCGCGGTGGCCAGCGTGACCGTGCTCAGGCTCGCCTCCAGCCTGCCCACCGACGCGGTGTGGCCGGCGAAGGACGACGCCCGGTGACTCCACTCGCGACGCCGCCCCGTATGCCGTCGACCCGCCCCGATCGCGGCAATTGCGACCCGGGCCAGGGCCTGCGGAGGAGTGGGCCGCCAGGTACTCGGACCCTGAACCTGTGGATCAAGAGTCAGCGGCCGCCCAGCGAGCGTCCGTTCTTGGCCAGTTCCCACCGGGTGGCGGTGGCCACCTGCTCCCCGGTGATCCCCTCTCCGTCCGCCCCGAGGTACGCCGCGGTGAGCGCCGCCGCGGCGATCCCACCGCCGGGCAGGTCCACGGCGGCGAGCCGCCCCGGGTCGATCCCGTCCACCGGCACGGCGTCCGGGAACGCCCGCCGCCACATGGTCTCCCGGGCGGCCCGGTCCGGGTACGGGAAGGTCACCACGATCCGCAGCCGGCGCAGGAACGCCTGGTCGAGCACGGACCGGGCGTTGGTGGTGAGGATGGCCAGCCCGGTGAACGACTCCATCCGCTGGAGCATGTAGCCGACCTCCAGGTTGGCGTACCGGTCGTGGCTGTCGCGCACCTCGGTCCGCTTGCCGAACAGGGTGTCCGCCTCGTCGAAGAGCAGCACGGCCGCGCCGTCCTCGGCGGCGTCGAAGACCCGGCTGAGGTTCTTCTCCGTCTCGCCGATGAACTTGCTGACCACCTGGCTGAGGTCGACCACCACGAGGTCCAGGCCCAGCTCCCGGGCGATCACCTCGGCGGCGAGGGTCTTGCCGGTGCCGCTGGGCCCGGCGAAGAGCGCGGCGGTGCCCAGGCCACGGCTGCTCCGCTCGGCGAAACCCCAGTCGTGCAGCACCCGGGTGCGGTGGTGCACGGCGGCGACCAGCGACCGCAGCTGCGCCACGTGGGTGTCCGGCAGCACCAGGTCGGCCCAGCGGGCGCGCGGGCGGACAACCCGGGCCTGCCCGCCGTAGCGGCTGCGGGAGCGGGCCCGGCACGCCTGCCACAGCGGCGTGCCGGCGGCGGCGTCCCCGGCGGCCAGCTCCAGGTCGGGCAGGGCCAGGTCGAACACCCCGGCCACCGCGGCCGCCTCGCCCGCCGCCCGGTCCGCCAGGTGCCGGTCGAGCGCGGCGTCCAGCGCCGCCGCGCGTTCCGCGATGGGCAACCGGGGTACGCCGACCAGCACGCCGTCGGCCAGCACGGTGTCCAGTGCGCCGAACACGGCGACCGGGGCGGGCAGCGTGCCGAGGGCGCGGATCAGCGCGCGGGCGTCCTCGGGGCGGGCCCCGTCGGCGTCGAACGCCCAGGCGGCCGGCGCGAGCAGGCTCTCCCGCCCGATGAGGCGCAGCAGCCGGTCCCGGTCGCGTACCGCGGAGGGGAGGTCGGCCACCGCGACCAGCCGCAGCTCGCGGCCGGCGCCGTCGGCCGCGGCGGCCGCGACCACCGGCAGGTTGGCCGGCTGCGGCCCCTGGAGCACGGCGGGCCGGCCGTGCTCCCAGACGGTCCGGATGGTGGCGGCGACGGCGGCGAACGCGGGCGGCAGTGAGGCGGGCGGCGGGACGGGCCGGGCCACGGCCGCGAGGTCGGGTTCCAGGTAGCGGACGCCCATGAGGTGGTGCAGCACCCGTTCCTCCGTGACCAGCGGGCTGCCGGTGGGGGTGTCCGGGTCGAGCAGGCGGACCAGGTCCCAGCGGCGCAGCGGCGCGTCCGGGGTGAGCGCGCTCCAGTGCGCGCCGGGCAGCGCGGCCAGGGTGAGGCCGAAGGTGGGGCGGGGCTGCCCGTGCGCGGCGGTGAGTTCGTCGGCCACCTCGCCGGCCAGCTCCGGGCCGGTGGCCAGCAGCAGCACCGCCCGTTCGAAGCCGGTGAGGCGCAGCGCGGCGGCGAGCCCGTCGAGCGCCGTGGGCCGGTCGAGCAGCGCGCGGGCCGCCGCCAGCCGCCCCTGCGCCGCCGCGAGTTCCGCCCGGTCGGGTTCCCCCGGGTACGCGACGAGCCGCACCCGCAGCACGTCCAGCTCGGCGACGAGCGCCAGCCGGTTCGCCTCGTCCCAGGACACGCCGGGCGGGTCGGCCGGGCGGGCCCGGCGGTCGGCGGCGGTCACGGCACGGTCAGGGCGGGCGCGCCGTAAACCTCTCCGACCAGGTCGGGCAGGCTGTCCACCCCGTCGACCTGCACCCGTACCAGCCAGTCGCCGCTGGGCACGTCGCCGGCGGCGAGGGCGAGCCGGTCCTGCGGGGCGGCGTCCGGGGCGAGCGGGGCGAGCCGGATCGCGAGCGCGTCCGGCTCGCCGGCCGGGCCGGGGGTGAGCCGGCTGAGCAGGACGGTGGCCCGCTGCCGGGGCATCAGCGGCGGGGCGACCCCGAGCACGATGTCGGGCGGCCCGTCCACCACCGACGCGGTGGGGCGGACCAGCAGCGGCAGCGCGTTGGAGCCGGCGGTGACCCGGGCGGGCTCTCCGCCGCCGGCGGGCGTGACGTGCGCGACCCGTACGCCGTGCAGCCCGGCCGGCACGGTGCCGTCGAGGGTGACGGCCAGCGTGGTGTCGGTGCCACCCGGCTCCGGGGTGAGGGTGGCCGGTCCGACGTGGACGCGGGTGGTCTGCCCGGGCCGACCGCGCAGCCCGGCGCCGCGCAGCTCGACCCGGTCGCCGGTGGCGGCGGTCCCGCCGGGCGGATCGGTGACCAGGGCGGTCAGCACGGTGGGGCCGCCGGCGAGGACGGTGACGGTCCGCTGCCGCACCGGCAGCGCACGGCGCGGGGTGACGTCCGCCTCGACGAGCGCGGCCGTCGCGACGTACGTCTGGGAGAGCTGGTGCGGGGTGGCGAAGGTGGCCCACAGCTTGGACATCTCCTCCACCGACAGCGTGTACGGGGCGACCTTGACCCGCTCCACCTGGTCGGCCAGGTCGGACTCGGCGAGGAAGGCGGTCGGCACGTCGTCGGCGTACAGGTCGATGGCGGCGGTGACCACGTCCCGGGTCAGCGTCGGGGTGACCGCGAGGGCGAGCACGGCCCGGCCGAGCAGCCGCTGCGCGTCGAGGGACTCGGCCTCCCCGTAGCAGGTGAGCAGGTAGTACAGGTCGAGCGCGGCGACCGGCCGGCGGGTGAAGCCGCCGTCGCGGCCCCGGGTGGGCAGGTCGCTGAGGTTCCAGGCGTGGTTGGGGCGCACGTCATACAGGTAGATGTTGATGCCGGGCGCGGAGACCAGCGCGGTGTCGGAGAGCTGGTTGGGACGCAGGGTGGTGACGGTGGCGCCGCCGACCGGCCCGGGGTGGGTGGTGTCGAGGGCCCGTTCGAGGACGTACCGCAGGGTCGAGGTGACCGCGGCGATGGCGAGGCTGTTGCTCATCGGCCCTCCCGGCGACGGGCGAGGTACGCGGCGTGGTCCACCGTGGATTTCGCCGGGGGCGCCGGCGCGGGCGGCGGCGGGGTCGGCGCGCGGGTGACCACGACCCGGTCGATGTGTAGGTGGACGTCAACGGCCGGCGGCGCGTCCCCGGCCGTCCCGGGCGGCGTGGCGGGCGCGGGGCGGACCGGGCCGGTACGGACCTCGGCGGTGCCGGGCCGGGGCGGCGCGCCGGCTGGGGCCGGCCGGTCCACGAAGACGAGGCGCTCCCCGGGCTCCACGGCCCGCCGGGCGGTCAGCGCCGGACCGAGGCGTTCCCGCAGCAGCCGGGCCAGGTCCGGCACGACGGCGGGCGCCGGGGTGGGGGCGGTCCGGCGGGCGGCGGACGCCGGGGCCGGCGGGGTGGTCGGGACGAGGGCGTCCGGCCGGGCGGCGTCCGGTGGCCGGGCGGGCGCCGGGGGAGTGGCGGCGGGCGGGTCCGCGACCGGCGGGCCGTCCGG
>NZ_BMRA01000003.1:441721-444175 GCF_014648395.1 Micromonospora fulviviridis
CGGCGTCCGGTCCGACCGCGGCCGGTCCGGGGCGAGCGGAGCCGGCACCGGCGCGGTGCGGGCCGGCGCTGCGACGGACCGCGCCGCCGGACGGCCCGGGACGACCGCGCGCGACGGTGCCGGCGCCGGTGCGGCGGACCCGGGCCACGACGCGGGCGCCTCGACCGGCGGATCGGCGGGCCAGGACGGGGGAGCGGCCTCGAACGGCTGCGGGGCGCGGAGCCGGACCAGCGGCTCCCGGCCGGTGGCCTGTCGCGCCAGCCGGGCGAAGAAGCCGCCGTCGCCGCTCACGCCGCCCGCCCCGCGGCGAGGGCCAGGTACGCGCGCCGCCGCCCGGCCGGCAGGGCGAGGATGTCGGCCTCGGCCCAGCCGTACGCGGCGGCCAGGGTGGCCACCTCGGCCAGCACCGCCGGAGCGCGGCCGGCAACCCGCTCCCACAGCAGCTCGGCCACGTCCAGCGCGGCCACCACGGCCTCCCCGCAGCCGGGGCAGCGGGTCCGCAGCACCACGGCCGCCGCGCCGGCCAGTTCCTCGGCGGCGGCGTCGACGGCCCGGCGCTGGTCGGCGGTCAGCTCGCCGGGGGCGACGGGCCGGTCGGCGGCGTCCCGGACGCAGCGGGCGAGCAGCGTGCCGAGCGGGTCGTCGGAGCGGCCGGCGGCCAGCAGGTCCCGGGCGGTGGGGGCGCGGACCCGCAGCGTGCCGTCGGCGACCGTCCCGGTGTCCCCGGCCGGCAGCCCGGCGACGGGGGCCAGGGGCAGCGCCACGTCGAGGACCTCCCCGCAGCTGCAGGTGAGCACGGCGTCGACCGGGTCGCCGAAGGCGTCGGCGTGCAGCCGGGCGGCCAGCGCGGCGGCCGTCCCGACCGGCAGGTCAAGGGCGGCGTCGAGGTCGGGCAGGAGCCCGGCGCCGTGCAGCAGCACCGGGCCGCGGGCGGCCGGCGGTGCGGTCGCGGCGGCCTCCCAGACCGCCAGCAGCCGGCCGGGGTCGTCCAGGGCGGTCATCGCGGTCAGGGTTCGACGAAGGACGGCTCGGCGGGCTCCGCCACCGTGTAGTCGCGTTCCCAGCCCTCGTTCTCCAGCTTGATGCTCTGGATCGCCACCGCGTTGGCGTTGGCGTCCAATTCGGGCAGCGCCACCCACTCCGACACCCAGCACCGGTAGACCTTGTACGCGATGACCAGCTGCCCGGCCTCGTTGTACATCTCGATGATGATGTCCTTGCGGAAGTCCGCCAGGGAGGTCTCCGCGCCCAGCCCGGAGCCGTAGTTCCACACCTTGTTGGCCCACTGCTCGAAGTCCGGGTCGTGGGTGACGCCGCGCTCCAGCACGATCGCGTCGTACTCGGTGCGCCCCGGCGACTTGCGGCTGCTGCTCGGGTCGCCGCCGTGCCGGTGGGTGACCACCTCGGTGCTCCGCTTCAGCGTGCCGATCTTGCTGATTCCGGCGACGTATCGCCCGTCCCACTTCGCCCGGAACTTGAAGTTCTTGTACGGGTCGAAGCGCTGCGCGTTGACCGTGAACTCGGCCATGCCCGCCCCTCCTAGGTCGCCGCGGCCGCGGTCCGCTGCTGGATGCCGATCACCACGAACTCGGCCGGTTTGACGGCCGCGAAGCCGACCAGGATGTTCAACACCCCCCGGTCGATGTCGTACTGCGTGGTGGTCTCGCTGTCGCACTTGACGAAGTACGCCTCCCGCGGGGTGCGGCCCTGGAAGGCGCCCTGCCGAAACAGGTCCTGGAGGAACCCGCCGATGGAGGCGCGGACCTGCGCCCACAGCGGTTCGTCGTTGGGCTCGAACACCACCCACTGGGTGGCCCGCACCAGCGTCTCCTCCAGGAAGAGCGCCAGCCGCCGCACCGGCACGTACCGGTACTCGTCGGCGAGCAGGTCCGCGCCGCGCAGCGTCCGCGCGCCCCAGACCAGCGTGCCGGTGGCCCGGAAGGTGCGCAGGCAGTTCACCGCGTACGGGTTGAGGGCGCCGTTCTCGCCGTCGGTCAGCGCGAGCGCCGGTCCGGTCACCCCCGCGAGGGCCGCCTCCACCCCGGCGGGCGCCTTCCACACCCCGCGCGCCGCGTCGGTGCGGGCCATCACCCCCGCGACCGCCCCGCAGGGCGCGAACTCCCGGACCGCGCCGTCGCGCAGCGGGTCGGGCCGGCGCACCCGGGGGAAGTAGAGCGCGCCGTTGCGGCCGTTGGCGGTCAGCCCACGCGCGCCGACCCAGGCCCGCACGGTGTCGGCGGTCTCGGTGGGCGGCGGATCGACCAGCAGGAAGGCCCGCTGGCGTACGCAGAAGTCCAGCGCGTCGGCCCACACGCTGTCGTCGAGGGCCTGGTCCGGCACCGACGGCGGCAGGCAGAGCAGGGTGAACAGTTCGGCGTCGCGCAGCGCGTAGATGCCCTGCTTGGTGCCCTCCAGGGCGCCGCCGTCGGTGTACTCGGCGGCGGTCAGGTGGGT
>NZ_BMRA01000003.1:444210-608031 GCF_014648395.1 Micromonospora fulviviridis
GGTCGGCGGTGTCCACGTCGTAGCCGCCCGCGTCGGGGCGGCCGGTGCCGGGCAGTGCCGGCGCCGCGCCCACCCGGACCAGCCGGGACGCGGCCAGCACCGTGTCCACCCGGCGCGGCCCGTCCACCAGGGTCACGTTCGGGTACGTCTCGACCAGCACCGGGTCCTCCGCCGGGCCCTCCCGCACGGTCAGGTGGAACAGCTCGTCGGCGTCCACCCCCTGCTGGTCGGCGACCGTCGCGGCCTCCTCGCCGGACGCGTGCGTCACCTCGGCGTGCAGCCCGTTCCCCCAGCCGCCCGGCCCCACCGCTTCGAGGGTCAGCGCCCCGTTCAGGTCGAGCTGCGCGCTGGTGGCGTCCCGGGCCAGCCGGACGATGACGGCCTGGTTGCCGCCGTTGAGGTAGAAGTCGCGCACCGCGTAGCCGAGGCCGCTGTCCCGCCACAGGCCGCCGAAGGTGCGCTCGAACTCCGCGTACGAGGAGATGGCCACCGGCACGTCGACCGGCCCGCGCAGCGCCCGCCCGACGAACGCGGCCACGGCCGTGGCGACGCCGGTGATGGTGCGACTGCCGCCGGGTATCTCCTGGATGTACACCCCGGGATGGCTGAGCGTTGCCGCCATGACGACTCCTCGACTCCACGGGCGGCGGGTACGCCGCTGGCGCGACTGTGCCGCCCGCCCGTCACCGCGCCGTCACCCGGCCGTGTCGACCCGGGTGTCGGTGGCTGCCGGTACGGTCCGCGTCGTGACAGCGCCAGTGCGGGACCTCCGTGCGATCGAGGCCGCCTTTCCCGACCCTCGCCGACCTCGCCCGTCGCTGGTACGAGCCGCTGGTCGGCACCCGCACCTGGCATCCGATGCGGGCGGTGCAACTGGTGCTGCTGCCCACGACGTCCCCGTGGCTCGCACCGGCATGGATCGGCTACTTCGGCGCGGCCCGCCCCGGTGGACCGGAGGCGTGGGCCGCGGCGATGCGACTGTGGCACCGGCGCTGGGGAGCCGAACTGGTGGCCGCGTTCAGCACCACGCTGCAGTTCGTCGTGTCCCGCCAACCGCAGCCGGGCCCGTCGGCCTGGGAGCTGGCGGGGCAGCTCCTCGCCGTCGGCGGCAGCCTCCAGCACGAACAGTGGCAACTCGCCATGGCCGTCGCGCACAGCGACGCCTGGTTCCTGCACGACCGTCCCTAGTACGGCAGCCGCCGTCTGAGATGACGTTGGCCGGCGCGGGGTAGACGAGGCGCGGCCACCGCGTGATCGTCTGTAGGCCGTCCCTGGGCCCGTGCGTAGTTGCTCCAGGTGGCGGGGTGGCGCCGGGGTTTCTCGAAGTCGACGGTGCGTGGAGTGCAGATCCGCTGGGATAGGCGGGTGATGGCCGATCGGCGATGGCGACGTGGACACGCGGTAGGGCTGCTGCGCGGCAAGGAGAGCGTGCAGCAGGCGACCTACGTGGAGTTGTTCTTCGACCTGGTGATGGTTTTCGCGCTCAATCGGTTGGTGGCGTTCGCGGCGCCATCGGTGGGCGGCGGCGACCTGGCGGCGCAGTGGACGGCGATCGGACGCATCTTGTTGCTGTTCGTGCCGCTGATGTGGTTGTGGATCATCACGGCGTACATCACCGCCCGGTTCGACCCGCGGACCGCCCACACCCAGTGGATGATCGTGGTGACGGCGTTCGCGCTGCTGGTCATGGGAGCGACGGTGCCACACGCGTTCGGCGGCGCGGGAATGACCTTCGCGGTGGCGTACGTCCTCGCTCAGGTCAGCCGCGCGATGATCTTCGGTTACGCGCTGGGCCGGCACGCGCTAGCCCGACTGTACTTTCGGGCCTTGATCTGGTTCCTGGTCGCCGGGGTGTTCTGGATCGGCGGGGCGTTGACCTCGGGCGGGACGCAGGCCGCCTGGTGGCTTGCGGCGGTCGTAGTTGATCTCGGCTCCGCGTGGCGGGGATGGCCGGTACCAGGTCTGGGCAAGGGGCGAGCGACGGCATGGGCCATCGCGCCGCACAATCTGGCGGAACGGTACCAGCAACTGCTGCTGATCGCCCTGGGCGAAACGATCCTCGCTGTCGGCGTCACCTACGCCACCGGGCTCGGCCGTGTCGGCGGCTACCAAAGCATCGGCCTGCTGCTGGCGTTCCTCACGACCGTCCTGCTATGGCGCATCTACTTCCACAAGGCCGGCCAAATTCTCGGCGACGCCGTCGCCGACGCCGAGGACCCGGCCGGACTGGGTCGCTTCGCCGCGTCCGCCCACGTCGTGATGATCCTCGGCATCGTGGCAACCGCCATCGGCCACGAAATCGTCCAAACCCACCCCGTCGACCACAGCTACCCGACCTGGCTGATCATGATCCTCGGCGGGCCGGCCTGCTACCTCACCGGCCGGGGCGCTCTGGAACGGGCCGTCTTCTCCCGAGCGTCCCCACACCGCTGGATTGGGGCCTTGGCCCTCCTACTGGCAGCCGTACCACTGACCGCCGCGCCGCCACTAGCAGCCGCGATCACCGCCACCGTGATCCTGGCCGGCATCGCAGCCATCGACACCCGCCGCTCGGCCCACCGCCCACCGGAACGACCCCGACCCGGCGACCGAACGACCGGGTGGCTGCCACGACGCCTCTAGTACGACAGGCTGCCGGTCGTGATCAGTGCTGAAATTCGAGGTTGAGGTGGCGTGTGCAGTGGGATCGTCGGGCCTGGGCCTGATGACGTCGCCGGAACCGTGACCAGCGCAAACGGTGGATGACGTCGCTGATCGAGCGAATGATGCAGGTGTTGATCAATCCACACCCCGCCAGAGCAGCAAGATCTCAAACGGCGGCTGCCGTACTAGCGGAGGCCGGCCCGGAGACCGAGCAGCGAGACGGCGGCGGGCCCGGCGCGGTCGCCAGGTGGCCCGGTGACGCGGTGGGCACGGGCCGGTGACGGACGGGCGGCAGGCTGGGCCGGCCCGCGCACGACTCCTGCCCCGGAGGCGCTCCCGTGACAACGCCTGACCCCGACCGCGGTGGGGTGGTGGTCGTCCGGGTGTGGTTCGAGGACCGGCCGGACGAGCTCGGCTTCCGCGCCCTGGTGACGAGCTGTGTCGACCTGGCCGGCGGCCGGGCGGAGAGCCGGGCGGTGACCTCGCCGGAGGCGGTCGTCGAGGTGGTGCGCAGCCGACTGGTGGACATCCTCGCCGGTCACCAACCGCGGTGACGCCCACCGCCCGACCCAGGGAAGGCACATGACCGAGAAGATCAACTGGAGCCTCCAGGTCCGCGTTGCCCACGGGCCGCAGATCGCGGCCACCGGCGTCGTCGACGTCGAGGCGTACGACAAGGTCTCGGTCGAGATCGCGGCCGGGGAGAGCCAGCAGGTGGACCTGGTGCCCGCCGGCACCGAGCGGGTGGGGATGGTGCTGATCGTGCCGGCCACGCCCAGCGCCGACCTGTCGTACGAGATCGACGGCACGGCGATCGCGCTCGACGGCGCGCACGCCTTCCTCGGCGCCGGGGCGGCGCGGCTGCTCGGCGCGGACCCGGCGAGCCTGACCTTCACCAACGACACCGCCGAACCGGCCCGGCTGGACATCCTGGTCGGTCGGGACGTCACCCCGTGAGGGCCACCGCGATGTGACGCCGGGGTGACGGGGCGTGTTCTACCCTGCCGGGGCAGGCCCGCGCCGCAGGGGGAGGTCCCGGATGACCGCCGACTTCGTCGACGCCCTCGTCGCCGACCAGCCGGTCGGAGCCGGTCCGGTGCTGCGGCTGCTCGGTGACGTCCGGGTCAGCCACGGCGCCCGCTGGTACGACGTGCCCGAGGGCAGCAAGCGGCTGCTGGTCTACGTCGCCCTGCACCGCCGCCGCCTGGACCGGGGCCACGCCGCCGCCACCCTCTGGCCGGACGCCCCGGACTCCCGCGCGGCCGGCAACCTGCGCTCGGCGCTGTGGCGGCTCAACCAGGCGCACGTCGGGCTGATCGGGGTGGACCGGCACCATCTGGCCTTCCGGCCCGGCGTGCTTGTCGACATCGACCTGGTCACCGCCTGGGCCGGCCGGCTGATCGCGGGCCGCCCGGCCGGCGCCGACCTGATCGCGCTGCCCACCGGCGGCATCCTGTTCGACCTGCTCCCCGGCTGGTACGACGACTGGGTGCTCACCGAACGGGAGCGGGTCCGCCAGCGGGTGCTGCACGGGATGGAGGCGATGAGCCGGCACCTCGTCCGCACGGGCCGCTGCGCGGAGGCCGTCGAGGTGGCGCTGACCGCCGCCGGGGCGGAGCCGCTGCGGGAGAGCGCCCAGCGGGTGCTGCTGGAGGCGCACCTGGCCGAGGGGAACTGGGTGGAGGGCCGGCGCGGCCTGGACACCTACCGCCGGCTGCTGGCCCGGGAGTTGGGCATGGCGCCCGACCCGCGGCTGGCCGAGCTGCTCGACGCCTACCCGCGGGCCCGTCCGGCGGCCACCGCCGACCGGGAGCGTGCCTCCTCGATCAGCGCCATGAGCTGAGCCGAGGGCCGTACCCCCAACTGCTCGGCGAGCAGCCGGACCACCAGGTCGGCGTGGCGCAGGGCGTCGCTGACGTTCCCGTTCGCCAGCATTGCGGTGAGCACGAGCCGGTGGCCGCTCTCCCGCAGCGCGTCCGCGGCGACGGCCTCCAGCGCCCAGCCCAGTCCGGCGGCCGGGTCACCGGCCCGGATCGCCGTCCCGGCGGCCTCCTCCAGGGCCCGCAGGGCCCGGTGCCGCAGCAGCTCCCGGTGCATGAGCACCCAGTCGTCGTACCAGCCGGGCAGCAGGTCGGGGCAGCCGGCGGCGGCGTGCCGGCGCAGGAACGCCGGGTCGACCGGCTCCCGGCCGGCGAGGGAGCGGGTGTCCACCGCCACCCCGGCGGCCAGCGCGAGCGCGCCGGTGGAGTCGGCGAGCAGGCCCGGCGCGGCCTTGCGCAGCCGCCACAGCGCCGTCCGCAGGTCCGCCGACGCCCGCTCCTCCGGCTTGCCGGCCCACATCGACCAGGCGGTGCGCGCCCGATCCGAGGCGCCGCGCACCGCCAGGAAGGCCACCAGCCGCTGCGCCGTCGCGGGCAGGGCGACCGGATCGCCGTCCCGGTCGAGCGCGAAACCGCCGAGCAGCCGCAGCCGCCAGCCGACCCGTTGCGGGGGTACGGCTGCCGCTGCTGCTTCCGTTGTCATCCACACGTCGGCGCTCCGCTCTGCTCGGGGTGTGGGCGGAGGGTCACCTTTCGAATACCGCAGTCGGCGGGTCCTCGGAACGGGCCTGTCGGTGGCCGGACATCCCGTTCGTCCGCGCGGCCCGGCGACCGGTCCCGATCGACGGCGGAGACCGGCCGAACGGCTGCCCCGGCAGGCGTGCCGGCCGGCACGGAGGCGGATGGGCAAAGTCGTTGGCGAACCCCGTGGGGTCGCCTATGGTTGGCCGCATGTATCGGGCCCGGCTGCTGTCCGCGACCGCCGTCACCACGGCGGTGCCCGCTGCTGCCCGGCGCCGGCGTCCCGCGGCCGTGCCCGCCCGTCCGGCGGGCACCCGCTCCGTCGCGCCCATCCACGGCCTCCCGAGCCCGATCCCCACCGACCGTGGCCCACCCGGATCCCCGTTCATCCGCGTACGGCCACCCAGGGCGAAGCCACCGGCTTCGGCCTTTTTTCTTTTTCCTGGAGGGGATCCACATGGGCACCGACCTGCACGACGACCGGCTCACCCGGCTGCGCGCCACGCTGACCGAGGACTTCGCGGCGCAGACGGCCCGGCTGACCGAACTCACCGCGGACACCGGCGACCCCGGCGAGGCGCACACCCGCTCCGCCCTGATCGCGGCCACCCGGCAGAGTCTGGGGCAGATCGGCGACGCGCTGCGCCGGATGGCCGACGGCGGCTACGGCCGCTGCGAGCGGTGCGCCGGGCCGATCCCGGTGGAGCGGCTGGAGGCGGTGCCGCACGCCACCTTCTGCGTGCCCTGCCAGCAGAAGCACGGCTGACCCGGCGTGCGCCGGGCCGTCATCGCGCGGCCCGGCGCTCCGGCAGCCGGCGCCCGAGCCAGTCCAGCAGGACCCGCTCGTACTCCGGGCTGACGCCGGCCAGGTCGTCGCGCCCGTCCAGGGTGGGCTCGTGATCGCAGCCCGCCAGGCGGGCCAGGGTCAGCTCCGCGTCGCGTGCGGCGCGCCGCCACACCACCACGCTCTGGTCGATCGGCGTCCAGCGGTCGGTCTCGCCGTAGCAGACCAGCACCGGGCCGGACAGCTTCGCGAAGACCGGCTCCGGGTCGAAGTCCATGTCGACCCAGCTGCCCGGGGTGTCGGGCACCTCGCGGGGCAGGTGCGCCAGCGGGAACCAGGGCCGCCGCACGGCGCCGTCCAGCTCCGCCTGGGCGGTGGCCCGGGGCACGTCGCCGCGCAGGAATCCCTCCGCGACACCGCGCAGCCGGTCCAGCTCGGCGAGGTCGGCCTCGCCGTATCCGTGCCGGCGCAACTGCTCGGCGGTGCCGTAGCGCATCTGCGCGGCCGGGCTGACCCCGCTGCACCCGACCAGCACGAGGAGGTCGACCGGGTGCCGGGTGGCGGTGAGGGTCGCCGCCCACGCGCCCTGGCTGAATCCCCACAACCCGACCGGAACGTCCCCGACCTGCCCGCGCAGCAGATCCAGGGCCGCCGCCGCGTCGTCGGCCTGCGCGGTCAGCGGCACGTCGTGGCCGTCCACCCGGGGACGCCGGTCGTACCGCAGTACCGCGATCCCGGCCGGCGGCAGCAGTCGGGCCAGGTGCTCGTACAGGAAGTAGGACCGCTCGCCGGCGTGCGAGCCGTGCAGCACCACCAGGCCGCCGCGGGCCGGCCCGGCCGGCAGGTCCAGGGTGGCGGGCAGGTCCAGCTCACCGACGCGCAGGTCCATCCCGGCAGTCAACCACGCCGCGGGCGGTCCCGGCCGCCCCGCCGCCGTCGCCCGGCCCGCCGCCGGGCCGGCGTTCCCCGGGGCGCCGGGCTGCGTACGCTGGCCCGGTGGACCGTCGCGACCGTGGAGACCGCCGATGACCAGCCCGCGCACCATCCGGACCGCCCGTCCCGCCGACGTGGCCGCGCTCGTCGACCTGGTCGAGTCCGCGTACCGGGGGGAGCGGAGCCGGGCCGGCTGGACCACCGAGGCCGACCTGCTCGCCGGGCAGCGCACCGACCCGGACATGGTGGCCGAGGCGGTGACGAGCGCGGGCGGGACGGTGCTGGTCGTCGAGGACGGCACGGACCTCATCGCCTGCTGCCAGCTGGAGCGCCGCGACGACCACGTCTACTTCGGGATGTTCGCGGTCGCCCCGGGCCGGCAGAGCGGCGGGCTGGGCCGGGAACTGCTGGCCGAGGCCGAACGCTACGCGCGGGACGAGTGGCACACCGGCGAGATGCGGATGACCGTGATCACGCAGCGGGAGGACCTGATCGCCTGGTACGAGCGGCGCGGCTACGTCCGCACCGGTGAGCTGAGCCCGTTCCCGTACGGCGATGAGCGGTTCGGCCTGCCGCTGCGGCCGGATCTGGCGTTCGAGACCCTGCGGAAGAAGCTCGGTTGACCGAACGGGTGGCCGACCACCGCCGGCGGCCCGTTCACCGACCGCGGGCCGGGCCGTCCGTCGTCGGGCGCAGCCGCCGGACGATGCGGAGAACGCCCTGGTGAATCGCCACGCCGACGCCGGTGTTCAGCAGCGCCAGCCCGGACGCGGCGACCAGCCTCGGCCCGACGTCCATCGCCCCGGTGGCGACCAGCAGGGCGGGCCAACCGACGGCGGCGACCGGCAGCGGAAGCAACCACCAGCGCCCGAGCAGGAGGCCGAGGAGGATGAGGCTCGGGATCACGTCCCGGGCCTCGATCCCGGCGGCGCGTCGGCGAGTTCGGCGATCACCTCGGCGTGGCAGCGTTCCGGCACGCACCAGCACCCGAGCCGCCGCCCGCGCAGGCCCGGCAGCAGCGCGAGCAGGTCGGGCCGGCCGAGCAGGTACGCCCGGTACTTCTCGATCACCTCGTCCCGGGTGCCGTCCGGGCCGGGCCGGTACGGGCTGGACAGCGGGGACTGCGGCAGCCGCCAGCCGCCGCGCGACATGGCCCGCCCGACGTAGACCACGTCGGCGTACGCCGGGTCGTCCCGGTGGCCCTTGAGGTTGACGACGGTGGTCGCGCCCATGGCTCTCAGCTCCTCGCGTTCGTGCCCAGGGAGTCAGTCTGAAGGTCAGCCGCCGGGCGCGGGCGCGGGGCCGGTGGAGTCGCGGACGATGAGCGTGTGGCCGGTGGAGCGGCGTCGTGGCCGGGTCGATTTCGGCTTCAGCGCGAGGGTCAGCGCCATCCGCCCCATCTCGGTCATCGGCAACCGCACGGTGGTCAGGCTCGGCGCCAGGTCGGCGGCGACGGACACGTCGTCGAAGCCGACCACCGACACGCGCTCCGGCACCGGGATGCGCCGGGACCGCAGGACGGACAGCACGCCGATCGCCATCGCGTCGTTGAGCGCGATGATCGCCGTGGTCTGCGGGTGGTGGTGCAGGATCCGCTCGGTGGCCACCCGGCCGCCGTCGCGGGTGAAGTCGGAGTGGACGACGGCCAGGTCGTCGGGGGAGTGCCCGTGCGCGGCGAGCGCGGCGGTCACCCCGGCGAGCCGGTCGGCCACGGTGGTCAGGCCCGGTGTGCCGGCGGCGACGGCGATCCGCCGGTGGCCGAGGGTGAGCAGGTGGGCGCCGATGGCCCGGCCGCCGGCCTCGTTGTCCGGCACCACCGCGTCGACGCCCAGGGCATGCCGTCCGATGACGGCGACCCGCCCGCCGGCCCGCTGGAAGCCGGCGAGCTCCGCGCGCGCCTCGGCCTCCACCCGGGGGTCGTCGTAGCCGGACCCGGCGATGAGGATGATCCCGACCTGCTGGGCGATGAGGTGTTGAAGCTGGCGCAGCTCGTTCTGCGGGTCGCGTCCAGAGTGGGCGATCTGGACCAGCAGTCCCTCCTCGGCGGCGACCTGGAGCACGCCGCTGGCGATCTCGGAGAAGTACGGGTCGTCGATCTGGTGGACGATCAGGCCGACCGTGGAGCTGGCGCCGCCGGCGAGGGTGCGGGCGTACGGGTTGGCGACGTACCCGAGTTCCCGCGAGACCTGCCGGACGTGCCGGGCCACCTCCTCGCTGACGCCCTCCCGGCCGGCGAGGGCGCGGGAGGCGGTCGCCAGCGAGACGCCGGCGCGTTCCGCCACGTCGACGAGACGCAACCGTGGTCCGGGTCGGGGCATGCGTAACTCCTGGGAGGCATTGATCCGCGCCGCGCTCTTGCCTGTGGCGTAGGGCACAGCTTAGGGTACGAAAGCGCTTACGTAAGCGCTTTCGTACGAACGGCAACACCGCCGTCCGACCCGCCGCCCGGCGAGCCTCACCTCGGCCGTGCGGCGCTCGGACGGACCTCCGTCCTGTCCCGACGTGCCTCCGAACCCGCCTCCGGGCACCGCACCACGCCCGGTACGTAAGCGCTTTCGTCACCGCCACCCCCGCACCGACGAAGGGAGCACCTCCCCATGAGAAGACCTCGACGCGTCGCCGTCGCCGCCACCGCCCTGCTGGCGCTGGCGCTGACCGCGGCGGCGAGCCCGGCCCGGGCCGACCGGCCCGGACCGCACGACGTCCACCCCGCCCTCTGGTCGCACCTGGTCGCCTTCTACGACTTCGACCACCCCGTGGTCGGCGACCCCGCGCTCGAACGGGACCTGGGCCGCTCCGGCACCGAGATCGAGCTGGTCAACGGCGCCGAGGCCATGCGGGTGCCGGACCAGGCGTACAAGGGCAGCGGCGACGCGCTGCAGACCCGGCAGGTCAACCCGGAGGCCGCGGGCAACGACGACTGGAAGGCCGGCACCTGGTCGGCCAGCGGCGTACGGACGCTGCGCGCGTTCAGCGGCGCCGAGGGCACCACGGTGATGGGCTGGTTCAAGCGGGACATGGACGGCCCCGCGCTGAACTCCACCACCGCCAACCCGACCGACCGCTTCAACGCCATCGGACTGGCCGGCGTGCTGACCGGCGACTCCGACGGGCACGGCGTGCGCGCTCTGCTGGAGCTCATCGACGTCAAGGGCGAGCTGCGCCTGGTCGCCCTCGGCCGCCGCGTCGACGGCGGGGCCTCACAGACCTTCGCGGCGAACGAGGACTGGCGGACCCTGCTGCCGAAGGGGGAGTGGGTGCACCTGGCCGCCACCTACGACTTCACCAGCGGCACCATGGCGCTCTACCGCAACGGCGAGCCGGTCGACGGCTTCTACACCACCGCCGGCGACCCGTGGCAGCTCAACGGGCCTGGCCCGCACGTCACCAGCGCCACCGACCCCCGCGGCATCAAGATCGGCGGGAGCTTCCCGCAGAACACCCTGGAACGCAACCCGTGCGACTGCCGCATGGACGGCCTCATGTTCCTCGACAGCGTGATCCCGGCCGGCGACATCGCCAAGCAGTACCGCTACATGGCCCGCTGACCGTTCCTCGGACCGTCCCACCGAGAAGGAGAACCCGCGTGTCCACTCGCGCTGGCAGCACCGGCAGGCTCCGCAGAGCCGTGCTCACCGCCGGGATCACTGCCGCCACCCTCGTCCTGTCCACCCTGGTCGCCGCGCCCGCCCGGGCCGCCGGCGCCGTCTACGACCCGATCCCCGAGTCGCCGATCCAGTCGCAACTCGGGCTGGTGCTGGAGGAGTACGCCAGCTTCCCGCAGTCCACGCCGAACCCGGCCCCGGTCGACCAGCGGCTGGTCCGCAAGGCCCGGATCAACACCATCAGCGAGCTGCCCGACGGCTCCGGCCGCCGGGCCGTGCCGGACCTCAACGGCAACCTCTACCTCGTGGAGAACGGCACGCCGCACGTCTACCTGGACGTGGCGGCCACCTTCGCGCCGCAGTTCTTCTCCGGCCGCGGCCTCGGCCAGGGCTTCGGATACGTCGCCTTCCACCCGGACTTCGGGCGCAACGGCCGCTTCTACACCATCCACACCGAGCAGGCGTCGCTCGCCACCCGGACGCCGGACTACGCCCAGCCGAACACGATCTACCAGGCCGTGATCACCGAGTGGACGGCCACCGACCCGGCCGCGGACACCTTCGCCGGCAGCCACCGGGAGGTGCTGCGGATCGGCTTCGGCGGCCAGATCCACGGCGTCCAGGAGATCAACTTCAACCCCACCGCGAAGCCGAGTCAACCGGACTACGGGATGCTCTACCTCGCCGTCGGCGACGGCGGCCAGGGCTACCGCAACGGCGACCCGCAGAACATGGGCATGCCGCACGGCAAGCTGCTGCGCATCGACCCGCGCGGCACCAACGCGCCCAACGGCCGGTACGGGATCCCGGCCGACAACCCGTTCGTCGGGCGGGCCGGCGCGCTCGGTGAGATCTACGCGGTCGGCTTCCGCGACCCGCACCGGTTCAGCTGGGACCGGGCCACCGGCCGGATGTACCTGGGCCACATCGGCGAGCACGCCGTCGAGTCGATCTACGAGGTCCGGGCCGGGGACAACTTCGGCTGGAGCGAGCGCGAGGGCAACTGGGTCTTCGACAAGACCGCCACCAACCCGTGCGACAAGCTCTACCCGCTGCCGGCCGACGACGCGAAGTACGGCTACACCTACCCGGTGGCCGCGTACGACCACGACCCGGCGGCCGGCTGGAACTGCACCTCCGACGTCGGCGTCGCGGTGGCCGGCGGGTTCGTCTACCGCGGACACACCGTGCCCGCGCTGATCGGCAAGTACGTCTTCGGTGACCTGGTCGACGGCCGGGTCCTCTACACCGAGGCGAACGAGATGCGCCGCGGCGAGGGACTCGCCCCGATCCACCGGTTCGCCCTGTACACGACCGCCGGTGACCTGGTACGCATGCAGAACCTGTCCAGCCCGGGCGCGCCCGGCGACCCGAACCGCGTCGACCTGCGCTTCGGCACCGACGCCGCCGGTGAGCTCTACATCCTCGCCAAGGCCAACGGGAAGATCTGGAAGGTGGTCGGCACGAGGACGGTGGCGGAGGGCGACGTGGGCAACACCAAGGTCGTCCACACCGGGGGCGCGGAGAACTGGACGCCGGTCACCCCGTCGAAGTGGCAGTTCGACGGCGACGAGGTCATCCTCGCCGAGGCCGGCGTCAGCCGCCCCGGCCCGCGCCGGCCGTTCGAGTACGCCATCCTGAACAAGGGTCCGGCCTTCTCGTCGGTCCAGATCGACGCCCGGGTGCGCCTCGACACTCCGGTGGAGGTCACCAACCGGGACATCATCATCGTGTTCGGCTGGCAGTCGGACACGCAGTACTACTACGCGCACCTGTCCACCGACAACACGATCTACCCGCACAACGGCATCTTCAAGGTCAACAACGCCGACCGGGAACGGATCGACCACCAGTGGAACGGGCGCTCGCGCGGCGCCAACCCGGCGATCACCGACGCCGACTGGCACAAGGTGCGCGTCGTGCACCTGCCCGCCACCGGCGAGATCGCCGTCTACGTCGACGGGCACAAGGACCCGCTGCTGACCGCGAAGGACACCACCTTCACCTCCGGTCGGGTCGGCTTCGGCTCGTTCGACAACATCGGCCGTACCCGACTGTTCACAGTGACCGGTACGCCGGCGGCCTGACGTAGGGACAACGTGGAGGGCGGCGGCGAGCATGCCGCCGCCCTCGGCGCGTCCGGGCTGCTGTCCGAAGTGAACCATTTCCTCGTAAACTTTAGATCGTGCGGCTGTCACTTTTGACGAATTGGAGCGAAGTTTCGACACCAGTCGTCTAGCTTCCTGTGGTTCTCGGCGATAGCCTCTCGCCGGAAGGACCACACTCGCCTGGCTCGTCGAGATCCGCCTCCACTTCCGCGCTGGAACTGGAAAGGAACCACATGTCCAGCCAACCTCCGGTCGCACGAACCCTCAGATCACGCCCCCGCGCGGGCCAAGACATCCGACGGCGTCTGCTGCGCTGCCTCGTCGCAGCCGTCCTACCGGCGGTGTCCCTGTCCGCCGGCTCCCTCGCCGTCGGCACCCCGGCCTGGGCCGCGCCCACCAGCGCGCCGGCCGTCCTCAGCCCGACCGCCCCCACCGGCACCAACGGCTGGTACCGCGGCCCGGTCACCCTGAACCTCTCCGCCACCGACGCGGCCAACGGTGTCCAGCGCCTGGAGTACCGGCTCGGCAACTCGGCACCGTTTCAGACCGCAGCGTCCGCGGCCGCCCCGTACCCCGCCAGCCTGACCGGGTCGGTCCAGATCACCCAGCAGGGCACCACCGCCGTCGGATACCGGGCCATCGGCGGCGACGGCTCGGCCGAGGCTGTCCGCACCATTACGATCCGGATCGACACCGTCGCGCCCGTGGTCAGCTGGCCGGGCATCGTCAACGGGCGCGTCGGCCACACCGCGACGCTGATCCCGACCCGGACCGATCCCGCGCCCGGCTCGGGCGGCGTCTTCGTCCACCGCATGTGGATCGACGGGACCGAAGTCACCCCACTGCCCGTCGCCACCTCCACCCTGGCCACCGGCGGGCACACGATCAGCGTGGTGGCCAGCGACGCGGCAGGCAACGCGGCCCGCTTCGACCAGGCTTTCATGGTGACCACGTCCTTCGCCGATCTCGACGCCCTCATCGCCGGCTTCGTCGCCAGCGGCGCGATCAGCGCCGCCGCCGGGGACAGCCTGCGCGCCACGTTGGCGGAGGCGGCGAGCCTGGCCGATGCGGACGACGCCACCGGTGCGGTGCGCGCCCTCAACCAGTTCGTCGCCGCCGCACAGCGCGCGACGGAACCCGGCGCCAGCCGGGACACGCTGGTCGGTGACGCCCGCTACCTGAAGCTGCAGGTCACCGACGCGCTGCCGGAGGAACCGACCACCGGCATGACCGTCACGCCGACCGCCGGACCGAACCCGATCCCCGCGGCCACCCCGCTCGCGGCGTCGACGAACTTCCCCGGCGCCAGCTTCCGGGTGCTCTACTTCTCGGCCACCAAGGGCTTCCGCCACGACCACATCCCCGACACCGCCCTGCTCATCGAGCGGCTGGGCGAGCAGTACGGCTTCGACGTCGACATCTGGGACCCGAGGCTCGCCCCGGCGTCGCTGCCGAGCACGCCGTTCACCTCCGCCGCCGACCTGGCGAAATACAAGACCATCATCTTCTCCTCACCGGTGGACGGGACGAACCCCAACAGCGTGCCGGACGCGGACGCGCTCAACGCCAGCGAGCTGGCCGCCTTCCAGGGATACATCCGGGCCGGCGGCGGGTACCTCGGGCTGCACGGCGCGTCCGACGCGATCCACAACGTGCCCTGGTACCGCGACCTCGTCGGTGCGTGGTTCACCAACCACCCCGGCGGCCAGAACGGCGAAGGAACCTGCGGTAGCTGCATCAACGTGCGGGTCAACACCGAGGACCGCACGAACCCCGCCGTCGCGCACCTGCCGAAGACCTGGCTCACCATCGACGAGCTGTACAACTTCGACCACAACCCGCGCGCCGAGGTGCACACTCTGCTGAGCCTCGACGAGTCGTCGTACCAGCGGAGTCTCAACAGCGGCAACGCCGCGACCAACCCGCTGCGCCTGATGGACGGGGACCACCCGATTGCCTGGTGCCAGGAGTACGACGGTGGACGCGAGTTCTCACTCATCCTCGGCCACGATCGCGCGCAGTACTACCGCGACCCGTTCACCCGGATCCTGCTGGGCGGTATCCACTGGACGGCCGGGCAGACCGAGGCGAACTGCTCGACCTTCCGGCAGACCCGCACGCTGATCAGCGGTGACGCTGCCGCCGGCGCCCTGGACGCGAAGTCGGCAGCGGCGGCCGCCGCGCTGCTCGACAACGCCCAGGCCGCCTACCTCGCGCTGAACCACAACGCCGCGACCACGTCGCTCAACCAGGTCATCGCGATCGCCGGTAACCCCGCTGCCGGCAGCGAGGCGGCGCGTGCCGAACTCGACCGCCAGGCCCGCCAGCTGCGGGACTGGATGTTGTCGTTGAAATCGTCCTGACCCCTGCTTGCCGCCGGCCCCCTCCGGGCCGGCGGCAAGCAGGCGGGGACGTCCAAGCGTCCTGCAGCCGCTCGGCCGGCTCGTCGCGAGTAGCAGCGTGCCGGTGAAGGTCGTGGCCTGGACCATCGTCCGGTATCCGGGGCTGAGTTTCGCCGTTGATGCGGGCGATGTGGTGTCGGTGACGAGTTCCGGGCACGGTGCCGCCGCTGGGACCCTGGTCCGCTCCTCAGGCACCGGCGCGTCCTGGCAGGAGGCGGTCACCGTCGGCATCAGCGGAACCGTACGCGCCGTCGACGGGAAGCCGGTCCTGTCCCTCGCGCGTCGCGGGTGAGGAGCAGCCGAGTACCCGGCCGAGGTGCCACGCACGGGGACGGAGATCCGCGGGTCGAGCGGGCCGCTGTCAACGCCCTGCGCGTAGCTGGCCCACGATCGACGGGTCGGTGATCCGGTTGTCGTCGGCGAGCAGGAACGCCTTGCTGAGAATCAGCGCGAGCCGGTCGTCCTCGAAGGGCAGGAAGACCGGCTCGTGTGGCCCGCGCCGGGCCGGCACGATGCAGAGGTACCTGTTTCCCGGCTCCATCAGGACGTTCGCGCTGCCCAGGTGGATCTTGTAGGTGGACAGCTGTCCCCGCACGACGAGATAGCGCTCGGTCAGCTCGCATCGATCGGCGAGCTTCGTCCGCGGGATGATCCGCTGCAGCGCGCTCCGCCGGGTCTGTGCCGTCGCCGTCAGCTCGGCGAGGCTCGCCTCCCGCCAGTAGTCCACGTAGAGGTCGTCCCCGCGATCGATCCAATGGGGATCAGCGGCGATCGAGGTCACGGACACGAACAGGTCCACGTCGCGCATGGCCTCGCTGAGGACGATGGTCGGAACCTCGGACAGCTGCGCCGTCCGCCAGGCGCCGCCGACCCGGCGATCGAACCACACCCGGTCGGTGCTGGCGCACTCGACGCCGTCGGGTTGCTGGTCGCGGTAGTCGTGCCGGAGCCCGACCCGCCAGGCCCCGCCGGGCAGGACCCGATACGCGTCGTCGGTGTCCCCGCCGTCCCACGGACCGAGCCTCGAACACGCCCAGCCCCGACCCTTCATCAGCGCGTACAGCTGCCGGTAGTGCACGATGTGCGCGGCGAACCGGTTGGAGTAGGTCTCGGTCTCCAGCTCGGCCGGCGTCAGCAGGTAGACCTCCCGGAACGCCTGCTTGAACGGCTGCCGCAGCTCGCGACCGGTGAGCTCATCCCGCCAGGCCCGGATCTCCTCGGCCGACGTGTTCAGCGGATGCCACAGCCGGATCTCGGCGTCCGGCTCGGGCTCGGGCACCGGGGTCCCACTCAGGTCCGCGAAACCGTCGTCCGTGGGGAGCACCGCCCGCCATCGGCCGGCCGCGTCCGGCACCTCCCAGATCAGGCGCCGCGCCACGCTCCACCCGAGACCGTTCGCCCGCAACTCGTCATGCCAGCGTCGGACGGGCAGCGTGGTGCCGGCGGTGAAGCCGAGTTCCAGCGACCGCGCCACCGTCACGAGCTGACCCCGGGCCTGTTTCACCAGGTCGCGCAGCTCCTTGACGGTGTCGGCGTGGTCGCGCCGCACGGCTGTCGGGACGGTCGCCAGCGCCCTGCCGTCCGCTCGCCGCCACGTCAGGTCGACATCGGGGGACAGGGTGATCACCGCGTCGTACCCGCCGACGGTCACGATGCGGACACCATCGGGCCCGAATCCGAGGTCGGGCAGCCGGAACGCCACGTCGGGCCGATCCCCGAGGGCCCGTTCGATTCGCTGCAGCTCGCGGTCGAGCTGCTTCTGTACGCCCTTGTGACGGGCTGCGGCGCGCGCGGCACGCAGCGCGGCCAACGCCTCCGGCGTGGGGAAATCCTCGACGGCACGGGCCGCCTCGTGCAGCAGTGCCTGCGAGGGGGCTGTCCTGGCGGCGGTCGGCGCCACGGCGACGCCCAGCAGGAGCGGTTGCAGCAGGCCCATCAGCCACGGCTCGTCCCGCAGCAGGGCGACCCGCACCGCCCGGCCGAGCGTCCCCACCTCGTCCCTCTCGAACGCCGCGTCCGCCTTGTACGCGATCCGGCCGGACTGGATATCGGCGACCCGCCGGTGTGCCGCCTCGAGCGCCCGCTGCGCGAACGACGCGTACTCCGGCATGTCGGCCAGTCGTTGCCACATGTCCGGCAGCCGGGGCGGCGAGAGGTACGAGCGCTCACCACTCGCCTCGGCGAGCAGCGCCTGCGCGAGAGGGCCGAGGGTGGACACCACCGAGGCCTCGTCCCGGGCGATCGAGTGCAGCGACCGCGTGAACAGCTTGCTCTCGATAAGCGCCGTCAACCCGCCGCCGAGCCCGGCCAGGGCCATCATCGAGTACGGATGATCAAGCCGGTACCGGTCGCCGAGCGCCGTGACCAGTTTCTTGGCCGATCGCGCTGCCGCCTCCGGCAACGGCCCCTCGCAGCGGAGCAGCGCGTTGACGGCCAGCACCGGGTTCCCGTAGCCCCACGGCTGCGCCAGCTCGTCCACGAGCGCGGACAGCAGGGCGGCACACGACTGCGGGGTGAACACCGGTTGCCGTTGCTGGCACGCCGCCGTTATGCCCAGCTTCACCCAGTGGGCGGGATCGACGGGCAGCAGGCGGTGAGCGGCGGCCAGCAGCACGCCGAGTTCACGGTCGCTGAGCCGGGCCGCGTCCACCACCCGACCGGGATTCGAATCGTCCGCCGCCATTTCGGGGACGGTCACCACCCGCAGCAGGCCGGCGGCGTACGGCGACAAGGTCGCGTCGGGGAGCACCGTGGTCATCAACCACCGACCAGGGAAACGAGCCGGAGAAACGTGATCTCGGTGCCGGTCCGAAGTTCGACCTGCACGTCGAGATCCTCGACCTGCCGGTCGTCGACGAGCACGATGAAACCGTTTCGTCCGAACGCCTGCACCGCGCGATCGTACTGGCGGTGCGGGTCGACCTGGCGGTGCTCGGACCTGCGGGGCCCATTGAGCGCGTGCTCGGTCTCCGACGGCTGCACCAGCCCTCGGAACTCTCCCGAGCGCCGGGCGTTGTGCTCCGCGACCTCCTGGAACACGCGCCGGCGAATGACTTCGCGCAGCGGCAGCCGCTCCTCGAAGATCTCCAGATGCCACGCGTCGGGCGCACGACCCGCGGTCGTCTCATCGACGATGCTTACCATCACCACGGCCGTCAGCCTGCCAGACGGGGCCGACAGATCCCCGTCGCGCCCGGAGCCGGACGCGCGGCGAGGCGACGGTACGGCGTGGCGCTGCGGCGGATCAGGAGCCCGTCCTTGCCGGTCTTCATCGGCGGCAGTTGCTGCCCGCACGCCTCGTCCGCCGTGGTGCAGCCCGGATCGTCGTTGTGGGCCAGCACCTGGTCAGCAGGTCGAAGTTCCCTGCTCGTCGGGATCGGGGAAGTCCGGCAGCCCACGCTCGCGCATGCACCTGGCCAGCTTGAGCGCGGCGCCCGACCGGGGCTGGGGCGCTCGTCCCCGCTCAAACTCTGTCAGGCGGTTTCGGGGTCTCGTTGGCCGCGCGCGCGATCGCCGGCCTCTATCCGGCGTTGCGTGCCGCCGTTGTCCCGCCGACCGACGCGCTTCCAACGGTCTGATGCCGCGCCTCGGCCGGTCCCCGGGCAGCCCGGGACAGGGCGCGGACCTGAAGGCGGGCGAGGATGTGGGCATGGAGTTCTTCTGCTACCACCGCGACCGGCACGGCTCACTGGCGCTGCGCAAGGAACTGCTGGAGGCGCACTGGTCCTACATGGACCGGTACGCGGCCGAGATGATCGCCCGGGGCCCAACCTTCGCCGCCGGCGGTGACACGCCCACCGGCAGCGTGCACATCCTCGACCTGCCCGATCCCGCCGCTGCCCGGGCGTTCGCCTTCGACGAGCCCAACTACCAGGCCGGCGCGTACCGGGACGTGCTCCTGCGCCGGTGGCGCAACACGCTGGGGCGCACCATGTGGGACTTCCCCGGGGGCCGGACCGGCGGCAACCGCTACCTGGTGATCGGCCTCGGCGCGGGGCACTCCGCCGACCTCGACGTGCCGCCCGATCGGCCCGACCTGATCGCGTACGGGCCGCTGCTCTCCGACGACGGCACCACGTGGCTGGGCACGGCGGCGCTGGTCAGTGCCTCGGACCCGGATAGGGCGCGCGCCGTCCTGACTCCGGACCGGTACGCCGAGATCGAGGTGCACGACTGGGCGTTCGGCGGGCGGCCGTCCTGAGCCTTGGACGGCCACTGTCGGTGTGTCGAGACGGGGATGCGACCGGTCGGCCGCCGTCTGGGCAGAGGACGGCCGCCGACTACAGGCGGCGGGCCAGCACGGCGCCGGCCTCGGCCAGCCACCGCCCGGGGTCGCGGAGCGCCGCCTCCACCGACCCCGCGAGGTCCACCAGGGACACCGCCGCCGACACCGACCGGGGAACCGGTCCGGCGACCTGCCGGCGGCCACTCCGACGGGTACGCCGGCGAGGGTGGCCGAATCCAGCAGCGAACCGACCACCTTGCCGCTCAACGAGGTCTTGTCGAACCGCCCCTCGCCCGTGAGCACCACGTCCGCGCCGGCGAGCGCGTCCGCCAGCCCGACCAGTTCCGCGATCGTCGTCGCGCCCGGCACGATCCGGGCCCCCACACCGCGGCCAGACCGTATGCGGTGCCGCCGGCCGCGCCGGCGCCCGACTCGTCGGGGTCGCCGCCGGCCAGCTCGGCGAGCCGGCGTAGCGCCGCGTCCAGCAGCGTCACGTCCGCCGGATCCGCACCCTTCTGCGGGCCGTAGACGGCGGCGGCGCCGGCCGGTCCGGTCAGCGGCGCGGTCACGTCGACCAGCAACTGCACGCCGCCGGGCGGCGCGGGCAGCAGGTAGGTGGAGTCGAGGTGGGCCAGGTCGGCCAGCGCCGCCCCGCCGAGCGGCAGGTCTCGGCCGAGGTTGTCCTGCAGCCGCAGCCCGAGGGCGCGCAGCGCGCCGGCGCCGCCGTCGGTGGAGGCCGAGCCGCCGAGGCCGATCACGAGACGGGTGACCCCGGCGGCCAGGGCGGCGCGCGCCACCACGCCGAGCCCGTACGTGTGCGCGCCGAGCGGGTAAGGACACCACCTTCACCTCCGGTCGGGTCGGCTTCGGCTCGTTCGACAACATCGGCCGTACCCGTCTCTTCACCGTGACGGGCTCCCCGGCCTGATTCGAGGAGCGGAGGGGACGGCGGCCGGTTGCCGCCGTCCCCTCCGGCGCTTCGGTGGCGCGGCGGCGAGACGGCCGGCGTGATCGCGGTGTGACGACGAGGTGACCAGGTGCCATGCGATGTGAGGTGGAAGTCCCACTGGCCGAGCTCGGCAGAGGTCGTCGCACACACCTCCGGGTCGGTCAGAAGTGCTCACACCACCTGGGCGGCCATCTTTACTGTCGATCGTTGTGACGTCGTGCCGGCTGAGACGGTGAACGGGTGGCGCAATCGATGCATCGCCACCTCACCGCAGTCGGATGCACGAGGCGCGGGCTTCTCTTCTTCCGCGCTGGGCGGTGAAAGAAACTGTGCCATGGAACCGCAGGCCGGAGCAGGGGCCAGGCCGCGGGAACGCGGAGCGCCGGCAACGGGGTGCCGGTCGCGGCTGAACCCGCCGGGGGCCGTCGCCGGGTGGGCGTCCGGTGTGCGGGGTGACGTGGTGACCACGGTCATGCTTTGCCTTCCTCGAACGGCACGTCGCAGAGAAGGCACGGGCCGCAGGCCACGGGACATCGCAAAACGAACCTGAACAATGATGATGGATGAAATGCCGAACGGCGGCCCGCTGAACCAGTCGGGCCGCCGTTCGGCAGTGCGTGGATCAGAGCGGGCGGATATCCGCCGCCTGCGGGCCCTTCGGGCCCTGGGTGATGTCGAACTCCACCCGCTGGTTCTCCTCGAGGCTGCGGAAGCCGCTCGCGGAGATCGCCGAGAAATGGGCGAAGACGTCGGCGCCGCCGCCGTCCTGGCTGATGAAGCCGAAGCCCTTGTCGCCGTTGAACCACTTCACGGTACCTGTAGCCATGTCTGCTCCTTCGCAGGCTGTTGAAGACCGCATTGTGCGGACTCGCGCTGCCGCGTTGATCAGCCGCGCCGGAAACGACACGAAACGAAAAAAGCGCCTGGATGGGTTTTGGTTAACCCATCAGGCGCCGAAACGTCTACGGAAATCAAAACTGCAACCGGGCAACCATAACACAGAATTCGTCGATCGACGCCATCCATGCGCGCGGCCCGTCACAGCACGGCACCGCGAGGCGCAACTTCGATCGCCGCGACGCCTCGGCCGTAGAGCACGACGAGCCGATCACCGTGTTTGGTGCGCAGCACTCCCGAATCCTGCGCGAGTGTCAAGATCACGTGTTCCACGAGCTCGTCCTCGTCGGAGAAGCCCGGTTCGTCGTACGTGAGGTCCATGCGGTCGCCGCCGATGAGCCGGACGCGTAGCACCGTAGTCGCCATGTCGTAGAAGCTAGTCGCAACCGCCGCTCCTGAGCTGGCAGCGGCACCGCTGCGAGTGGTGCGCGTAGAGTGGGAAGTGGATCAGTTCGTCACCATGCGACGACCAGCGACGCCGCGAGGCAGATGATCAGGACCGGAGGCATGGCTGGCGTCCAGTGTGGGTCATCCCCTTCAGGCGGCTCTTCGGGAGACGTCTGCCCCAGTCACAACGGCGCGTTGGCATGCCGTCAGCGATCATGCCCGGGTCATCGGCCGCTACCCTGCGGCAACAATCAGCCCATGCCGCCCGGCGTGGTACGACGAGGCCGGTGCGGCAGGTGAGCGCCAATCTGGTCGGCCTGACCAACACGCCGACACCCCAGGAGAAGGACATGACTTTCGTGTTACCCCCGCCCACGGTCTCTCCCTCACCATTGCGCGAGCCCACCAAGACCCTCCGCGAGAAAGGGGCAGACAGTTTTCACGCCGCGCTCGCCGCGGTTCTGACCAGCGGGCTGGAGAAGGCTCTTGAAGCGGGTGACCACCCGAGAGCGATCAGCTTCATCAACCGCGGCTTCGCAGAAGGAAGTCCGCAGCTGGGCTGCGACCTCCTCTGCCGGGCGATTGCGGTCGTCGGGACAGCCCGGACCTGGACCGTGCAGCTCGCGCCCCTGCGTCACCCTAGCCCCCTGGATTGACGCAGCCCGCAGCGCTGCGAATCGCCGCTGCACGAGTACCACCCTCCCACCGGAACCGTCGTCCTAGCCGCAGGTCAGCCGCCGGGACAGCAGTTCGCCGGCCTCGGTGAGCCACCTCGCCGGGTCGCTCAGGGCCGCCTCGACCGCCCCGGCGAGCTCCACCAGGGACACCGCCGCGGACACCGAGCCCGGGACGGGCCCGCCGATCTGGCCGGCGACCACGCCGACCGATGTGCCGGCGGAGTCGGCCGCGTCGAGGAGCGAGCCGACCACCTTGCCGGTCAGCGAGGTCTCGTCGAACCGCCCCTCGCCGGTGAGCACCACGTCCGCGCCGGCCAGCGCGCCCGCCAGCCCGACCAGTGCAGAGATGGTCGACGCGCCCGGCGTGATCGTGGCGCCCCAGAGGGCAGCCAGACCGTACGCGGTGCCGCCGGCCGCACCGGCTCCCGGCTGGTCCGGGTCACCGCCGGCCAGGTCCGCGAACCGGCGCAGCGCCCCGTCCAGCAGCGCCATGTCGGCCGGTCCGGCGCCCTTCTGTGGACCGTAGACGGCGGCGGCCCCGGCCGGGCCGGTCAGCGGCGCAGTCACGTCGACCAATAGCTGCACGCCACCGGGCGGTGCCGGCGCCAGGTCGGTGGTGTCGAGGCGGGCCAGCGCGGCCAGCGCCGCACCGCCGAGCGGCAGCTCCCGGCCCTGGTCGTCGTGCAGCCGCAGCCCGAGGGCGCGCAGCGCGCCGGTGCCGCCGTCGGTGGAGGCCGAACCGCCGAGCCCGATCACGAGGCGCGTGGCCCCGGCATCGAGGGCGGCCCGCGCCGCGGCACCGAGCCCGCACGTGTGCGCACCGAGCGGGTCCGGAGCAGCCAGCAGCGGCAGCCCGCTGGACTGGGCCAGCTCCAGCACGGCGGTCCGGTCCGGCAGCAGCAGCCAGGCGGCGCCGACCGGCCGGCCGTCCGGCCCCGGCACGACCGTCGTCCGGCGTTCCGCGTCCGGCAGTGCGGCGGCGAAGGCGTCGACCGTGCCTTCGCCGCCGTCCGCGAGGGGAAGCAGCCGTACGTCGTCGCCGGGCCGGTGGGCCAGCCAGCCGCGGGCCAGGGCCCGGGCCGCGTCGTCGGCGGTGACCGAGCCCTTGAACGAGTCGGGCGCGACGACGACCCGCATCAGTCGGCGAGCACGAGCTGGAGGTAGCGGTCCTTCATGGTGGCGAGGACCTCGTCGGGGTCGGTCGCCCACACCTCGGCGTTGAAGATCTCCACCTCGGTGTCGCCGGTGTAGCCGGCCGCCTCGACCGCCCGCCGGAACGGCGGGAAGTCGATGTGCCCGTCGCCCATCATGCCCCGGCCGAGCAGCACGTCGGCCGGCAGCGGGGTGAGGAAGTCGCAGACCTGGAAGCTCGCGATGCGGTCACCGGCCCGGGCGATCTGCCGCCACACGTCCGGGTCCCACCAGATGTGGAAGGTGTCGACGACGACCCCCACCTGCGCGACCGGGAACGGTTCGGCCAGGTCGAGCGCCTGCCCCAGGGTGGACAGCACCGCCCGGTCCGCGCAGTACATCGGGTGCAGCGGCTCCAGGGCCAGCCGGACGCCCCGCTCACCCGCGTACGGGGCCAGCTCGGCGAGGGCGTCGGCCACCCGCTGCCGGGCGCCGAACAGGTCGCGGGAACCGGGCGGTAGGCCGCCCACGACCATGACGAGGCAGTCCGTGCCCAGGCCGGCGGCCTCGTCGATGGCGCGCCGGTTGTCCTCCAGCGCGGCCCGGCCGGCCTCACCGCCGGCGGTGAGGAACCCGCCCCGGCACAGCGACGACACCCGCAGCCCCGCGTCGGCGACGAGCTTCGCGGCGGCGGCCACCCCGATCTCGGCGACCGGCTCCCGCCACAGCCCGATCGCCGGGATGCCGGCGCGGACGCAGCCGTCGACGGCCTCCCGCACGGACCAGGACTCGGTGGTGCGCTGGTTCAACGACAACTTCGCCAGGCGGGGATCGGCGGCGCTCACGCCGTCACCCCGGCGACGGACAGGTAGCGCCGCATCCGGGCGACCGCCAGGTCCGGGTCGAGCAGCAGCCCGGCGGCGTCGGCGAGCCGGAACACCTGAACGAGGTGCGGCACGCTACGCCCGCTGTGCAGCCCGCCCACCATGGTGAAGCCGGGCTGGAAGCCGTTGAGCCAGGACAGGAACGCGATACCGGTCTTGTAGTACTGCGTCGGCGGGGCGAAGACGTGCCGGGACAGCGGCACGGTGGGATCCAGGATCTCCCGGAAGCCCGCCACGTCGCCGGCGTCGAGGCGTTGCAGCGCCGCCGACGCGGCCGGGGCGACGGCCGCGAACGCTCCGAGCAGCGCGTGGCTGAACCGCCGGCCGTCGCCGGCGATCAGCTCCGGGTAGTGGTAGTCGTCGCCGGTGTAGACCTTGACGGTGGGTGGCAGCAGCTCGCGCAGCCGCACCTCCCGCTCGGCGTCGAGCAGCGACACCTTCACTCCGTCGACCACGTCGGCGTGGGTCTGGATCAGCGAGACGAACGTCTTGGTGGCCTCGTCGAGGTCCGTCGACCCCCAGTAGCCCGCGAGGGCCGGGTCGAACATGTCGCCGAGCCAGTGCAGCACGACCGGCGTGGACGTCTCCCGCAGCACCTGCTCGTAGACGCGCAGGTAGTCGTCCGGGCCGGTGGCCAGCGCGGCGAGCTGCCGGCTGGCCATCACCACGGCGACCGCTCCGCACTCCTGCACGAACGCGACCTGCTCGACGTACGCGCCGACGACCTCGTCCAGGGTGTCCGGCACGCCGGTGAGCTGGTCGGTGGCCGCCCCGGCCACGATGCGCCCCCCGCAGGCGGCGGCCTCGGCGGCGCTGCGCCGGATCAGCTCCCGGGTGGCCGCCCAGTCCAGCCCCATCCCGCGCTGTGCGGTGTCCATCGCCTCGGCCACGCCGAGCCCCCAGGACCAGAGGTTGCGCCGCACGCTGAGGGTGGCGTCCCAGTCCAGCCGGGCGGGCCGGCCGGGCGCGTTGTCGGCGTGCGGATCGGCGACCACGTGCGCCGCCGCGTACGCGATCCGGCTGGCCGGCGGGGTGGCCGGCCGCTGCCAGCCGGCCGGCTCGCGCAGGGTGAGCTCCTCGGCGCCGCCGTCCGGTCGGGGCAGCGTGATCCGGGCGGTCACAGCCGGATCTCCTCGATCTCGATCCGCCGTCCCTCCCTGGCCGAGCGGAGCCCGGCCTCGGCGAGCTGGACGCCGCGGACGCCGGCCAGGAAGTCCCACGGGAACGGCTCGCCGTCGACGACGTGTCGCAGGAACGCCTCCCACTGCACCTTGAACCCGTTGTCGAAGTCCTCGTTGTCGGGGACGGTCTGCCACTGGGCGCGGAAGTTCTCGGTGACCGGCAGGTCCGGGTTCCACACCGGCATGGGGGTGGCGCCCCGGTGCTGGATGCGGCACTCGCGCAGCCCGGCCACGGCGCTGCCGTGCGTGCCGTCGACCTGGAACTCGACCAGCTCGTCGCGGTAGACGCGGACCGCCCAGGAGGAGTTGATCTGCGCGGTGATGCCGCCGGCCAGCTCGAAGATGCCGTACGCGGCGTCGTCCGCGGTGGCCCGGTAGGTCTGGCCGGTCTCGTCCACCCGCTCGGGGATGTGCGTGGCGATGTGCGCGGTCACCGCAGTCACCGGGGCGAAGATCTGCTCCAGCACGTAGTGCCAGTGCGGGAACATGTCCACGGTGATGCCGCCGCCGTCCTCGGCGCGGTAGTTCCAGCTCGGCCGCTGGGCGTCCTGCCAGTCACCCTCGAACACCCAGTAGCCGAACTCGCCGCGCACCGACAGGATCCGGCCGAAGAAGCCGCTGTCGACCAGCCGCTTGAGCTTGCGCAGGCCGGGCAGGAAGAGCTTGTCCTGCACCACGCCGTTCTTCACGCCCTTCGCGGCGGCGAGCCGGGCCAGCTCCAGCGAGCCGGTCAGGCCCTCGGCGAGCGGCTTCTCGGTGTAGATGTGCTTGCCGGCCTCGATCGCCGCCCGGATGGCCTTCTCCCGCTGCGCGGTCACCTGCGCGTCGAAGTAGATCTGGTGGGAGTCGTCGGCGAGCGCGGCGTCCAGGTCGGTCGTGTACGACGTCAGCCCGTGCCGGGCGGCGATCTCGGCGAGCTTGGCCTCGTTGCGGCCGACCAGGGTCAGCTCGGGCCAGATCCGGCTGCCGTCGCGGGCGGGCAGCCCGCCCTGCTCGCGGATGGCGAGCAGGGACCGGACCAGGTGCTGCCGGTACCCCATCCGTCCGGTCACCCCGTTGAGGATGATCCCGATAGACGTGCGCTCCACGTGTGTGTCCTTCCAGTGGTTATTCGGCGGTCGTCGTCGCACCCAGCAGGTCCCGGATGCGTCCCGTGGCACGGGCGAACTCCGGCGCCGACATGGTCTGGCCGTAGTCCCGCTCGACGGGAAGGTCGACATCGATGACCTCGGCGACGGTGCCGGGTCGAGGGGTCATGACGATCACCCGGTTGGCCAGGTAGACCGCCTCCGCGATGGAGTGGGTGACCAGCAGGACGGTGGTGCCGGTCTCCCGCCAGATCCGCCGCAGCTCGACGTTCATCTGCTCGCGGGTGAGGGCGTCGAGCGCCCCGAAAGGCTCGTCCATGAGCAGCACCGGAGGGCGGTGCAGCAGCGCGCGGCACAGGGCCACGCGCTGCTGCATGCCACCGGAGAGCTCGTTCGGGTACGCGTCCTCGAAGCCGGTCAGCCCGGTCATCGCGATCAGCTCGTCGACGCGCTGGCGTGCCTGCGCCCGGGGCATGCCCCGCATCTCGGCCTGGAGCAGGATGTTGCGCCGGGCCGTGCGCCAGTCCAGCAGGGCGGCGCGCTGGAAGACGTACCCGATGTCGCGCCGCGGCCCCCGCACGTCCTCGCCGTGCAGGCGGACCTGGCCCGACGACGGCCGCAGCAGGCCGGACACCAGCTTGAGCAGCGTGGACTTGCCGCAGCCGGAGGCGCCCACGATGGCGACGAACTCGCCCGGCTCGATCCGCACCGAGACGTCGCGCAGCGCGGTGACGTCCTTCTTCTTGGTGCGGAACCGGACCGCGACCTGGTCGATCTCGACCGCGGCACCGGTCGCCGTGGCGTCCGCGGAACGCTGCGTGGTGGTGTTGCCGACCGTCATCGGTCTCATCCCTTCGGCGCGAAGCTCGCGTCCCAGTACTTCGAGGGCGACTCCGCCTTGGTGATCACGCCGGCGTCGGCGAAGACGGTGATGGTCTTCTGCCAGTCGGCCTCGTCGTTGACGCCGGGGGCCTGACCCTTGGTGGCGTCGGTGTGCAGCAGCTGCAGCGTGGCCTTGAACTGGTCGGTCAGCACCTTCTCCGACGGCAGCTGCTGGGAGGCGCCGGACATGGCCGCGACCGCGCCGGCCGCGTCCTTCTCGGCGGCGGTCCAGGCCTCGCTGCTGGCCGCGACCATCCGCTTGACCAGGTCCTGCTTGTTCTTGATGGTGTCGCTGGAGGCGATCAGGCCGTTGCTGTAGAAGCTCAGGCCGTGCTCGGCGAACTTCAGGTAGGAGACCTGCTTGCCGGCCTTCTCCTGCATGGTCGGGCCCTGGTCGGTGGCGAAGCCGAGCAGCGCGTCGGTCTTGCCCGACATGACGGCGGCCATCTTGCCGGCCGGGTCGGTGTTCTGGAGGGTCACGTCGGTGGCGGCGAGACCGTTGGCCTTGAGGAACGCCGGGAAGGTCTTGCTCAGGGCGTCGCCGGCCGTGGAGGCGATGGTCTTGCCCTTGAGGTCGGCGGGGGAGGCGATGTTCTTGTCGCTGAAGAACTGCACCGAGGACGGGGTGGTCTGCAGGAAGACGCCCACGCTCTTGACGTCCATGCCCTGGCCCACGGCCGAGAGCAGCGCCGGGGTGTCGGCCCAGCCGAAGTCGGTCTGCCCGGCGGCGGTGGCCTGCACGGTCTTCTGCGAGCCCTGCCCGGCCTGGATGGTCAGGTCGATGCCGTGCTTGGCGAAGATGCCCTGCTTCTTGCCCAGGTAGAACGGCGCGTGCTCGCCGTACGGGTACCAGTTGAGGGTGAGGGTGACCTTGTCCAGGCCCTGGGCGTTCTTCTCCTGCTTGTCCGAGGACGAGCCGCAGGCGGTGGTGGCCAGAAGGAGTGCCGGCACGAGCGCGGCGGCGAGAGTACGCAACTTCATCCGAGGGTTCTCCTGTTCACAGCGTTGTGGTGGTGGCGTCGGTGCGGCGGCTGGCCTGCCAGGGCAGGACCAGGTACTCCAGCAGTTCGACGACGACGAAGAGGAGCACGCCGAGCAGCGACATGATGATCAGCCCGGCGAACAGGGTCGGGGTGTCGAGGTTGCCGTTGGCCTGCAGGATCACGTAGCCGAGGCCCTCGTTGGCGCCGACGAACTCACCGACGACGGCGCCGGTGACGGCCATGGTGGCGGCCACCTTGAGGCCGGCGAACAGGTGCGGCAGGGCGGCGGGGAACCGGATCTTGCGGAAGGTCTGGGCCGGGCCCGCGCCCATGGTCGCCGACAGTTGCAGCATCTCCGGGTCGATCGACTTCATGCCGGTGACCGTGGAGATGACGATCGGGAAGAAGGCCATGAGGACCGCGACGACGACCTTGGGCGAGAGCCCGAAGCCGAGCCACACGATGAACAGCGGTGCGATCGCAATCTTCGGGATGACCTGGGCGAACAGCAGCAGCGGGTAGAGGCTCTTCTCGACGGTGGGGGAGTAGACCATCACCACGGCGGAGAGCACGCCGACCACGATGGCGATGGCGAAGCCCAGCACCGTCTCGTACGTGGTGATCCAGGTGTGGTGGGCGAAGTAGCCCGGCTGGGCGAGGACGACGTCCAGCGTCGTGCCGGGTGAGGGGACGAGATAGGGCTTGACCAGGTCGGCGGCGGTGACCAGCCACCAGACGACGAGGATGGCCGCCAGGACCGCGGCGGGACGCCAGGTGTTCCGGGCGAACCGGAGCAGGCCGGCGCCCGCCCCGCCCGGGCGGCGGGTTGCCGACGCGGTGGCGCCGGCGGGAGCGGTGCGCTCCGGTTGCTCGATGGTGCTCTGCGCGGCCATGACCCTCCGTTCTCCCTGGCTGGCCGGTGGTTTCCGGGTACTCAGCCGCTGGGTAGGCGCGTGCCGTCGGCAGGGCCGGACGACCCCGGTGAGGACGGGGAACCGGCCCTGAATGCGCTTTCAGTAAGCGCTTTCAGGGTGCTACGGTAACCACGCCGAAATAATCCGGTCAAGAACTTCCGCAGGGGGAAAGTCGATGCAGCCACGGGCGCACGTGACCTTGGAAGACGTGGCCAGAGCCGCCGACGTCTCGCTGGCCACGGCCTCCCGGGCGCTCAACGGCATGCGCGTCACCCCGCAACTACGGGACCGGGTCCTCGCCGCCGCCGAGAAGCTGGCCTACACCCCCAACGCGCACGCCCGGGCCCTGGCCGGCGCCTCGCACCGCACCGTCGGCGTCATCTGCCACGACGTCACCGACCCCTACTTCGCCGCCATCGCCGGTGGCGTCATGCGGGTGGCGGGGGACAACGACCTGCTGGTCATGCTGGCCAGCACCTTCCGCGACCCCGAACGGGAGATCGCGTACGTGTCGATGCTGCGCGCCGAGCGGGCCCCGGCCATCCTGCTGATCGGCTCCGGCTTCGAGGACGCCCGCTGGGAGCGGGCCCTGGAGGCCGAGCTGAAGCCCTACCTGGACGGTGGCGGCCGGGTCGCGGTGGTCAGCCGGCACCGCAGCCTGAAGGTCGACAGCGTGCTGCCGGAGAACCGGGCCGGCGCCGCGGCCATGGCCCGCGCCCTGCTCGACCTCGGCCACCGCCGGTTTGCCGTGCTCTCCGGGCCGCGGGCGCTCACCACCGTCGCCGACCGGCTCGGCGGCTTCCGCGAGGAGCTGGCCAAGGCCGGTGTGGCGCTCGACCCGGCCGACATCGTGGAGGGTCCGTTCACCCGCGACGGCGGCTACGGCGCGATGTCCGAGCTGCTGGACCGGGGATCGACCGCCACCTGCGTGTTCGCCCTGACCGACGTGATGGCGATCGGCGCCTGCGCGGCGCTGCGCGACCGGGGCCTGTCCGTCCCGAACGACATCTCCGTCGCCGGCTTCGACGACATCCCCATCGTCCGCGACCTCACCCCGGCGCTGACCACGGTGGCGCTGCCCCTGCAACGACTAGGCGAGAAGGCGATGGAGCTGGCGCTGACCGAGAACAACGGTCGACGGCGCCGGCTCCTGCGGATGGGCGGCGAAGTGGTCCTGCGCGGCAGCACCGCCAAGGTGGGCTCGTGACCCCGCTCGCCGCCGACCTCGGCGGCCTGACCATCGACGCGGTCGAGACGTACGCCGTCGCGCTGCCGACCATCCGCTCGTTCGGCGTCTCCGGCGGCTCGGTCGCCGTCGCCGGCACGCCCAGCATCCGGGTGCTCGTCAAGGTCACCGCGGGCGGTGTCACCGGCTGGGGCGAGGCCACCCCGATCCCGGCCTGGACGTACGAGACCGCCGAATCCATCGTCACTACGATCGACCGCTACCTCGCCCCGGGGATCCTCGGCCGCCCGGCCTGGGACCTCGACGGGGTGACCACCGCGTTCGACCGCGCGATCAACCGGGGCTTCACCATCGGGGCGCCCCTCGCGAAGTGCGCCGTCGACGTCGCCCTGCACGACCTGCTCGGCCGCGCGCTCGGCGTGTCCGTGGGTGTCCTCTGGGGGCAGCGCCGCCGGGAGACCATCCAGCTCGGCTGGATCGTCTCCGGGCAGACGGCCGCGGAGGTGGCCGACGCGGTGGCCGAGGGCAGTGGTCTGGGCTACGAGGCGTTCAAGGTGAAGGTCGGCCTGCACAGCGAGGCCGAGGACGCCGCCGTGGTGCGGGCGGTCCGCGAGGCCGCGCCCGACGCCGCGCTGTGGGTGGACGCCAACCAGGCGTACACCGTCGACGGCGCGCTGCGGATGGCCCGCCGGCTCGCCGACCTCGACGTCACCGCGTTCGAACAGCCGCTGCCCGCCAACGACGTCGCCGGGCAGCGCCGGCTGCGGGAGACCTCACCGATTCCGGTGGCGCTCGACGAGAGCCTGCGCCACCCGAGCGACCTGGCGACGTTCGTGAAGCTGAACGCGGTGGACGTGGCGATCGCCAAGGTGCAGCGCAGCGGCGGCCTGACCCTGTCGCGGCGGCTCTGCGCCCTGGCCGAGGACGCCGGCGTGCGGCTCATGGGGTCCGGGCTCACCGACTCGGACCTGGGGCTGGCCGCCTCGCTGCACCTGTTCGCGGCGTACGGCATCGACACGCCGGTCGACCTCAACGGGCGGCAGTTCCTCACCTCCTCCTACGCCACCGGGGCGACGGTCGAGATCAAGGAAGGTGTCGCGCGGGTGCCGACCGGGCCGGGGCTCGGCGTCGAGGTGGACGAGTCGGTGGTGCGGGAACTCGCCGTGGACGTGCTCACCCGGTAGTCCGGCCGGGTTCGGCTCACGGCTTCGACCAGAACGGATCCCGGCCGATGAAGCCCAGCAGTCTGGTCTGGGCATCCGCGTCCTCGGGCACCGCCACTCGCGGGCCGTACTGGCCGGAGGAGCGGATGACCTCCTCCATCTGCTCCATCCCCTCGACGAGTTCGGCGCACAGCTCCGGGTCCAGCGCGTCGTCCTGGCCGGTGGCCCTGGAGAGATCCCAGGTGTGCATGAACACGTCGGTCGTGTAGAACCGGTCGATCGCGGCCGCCAGCGGCAGGCTGCCGAGGTGAGGGTTGGTGAGGTGGCGGTGCGCCGTCTCCGGGTCGTCGAACACCGCCTGCACGGCGTCGCAGTGGATCTGCCAGGCGGCGACCGGGTCTTCGTCCACGGACGGTCCCTGGGGCAGTTCGATGCCGGCGCCGGAGGCGAGGAACCCGGGGAACCATTCGGTCAGGTGACGCACCACGTCGCGGGCGGTCCAGCCGGCGACCGGGGCCGGCGCGTCCCACGATCGGGTGCCGCGGACCCGGTCGGTGAACAGCCCGGCGACCTGCCGGTGCCGCTCGGCCGGGCGATCAGACAGCGCCATCGATGATCATCCTCTCCAGCTTCGCGTAACCCTCGTTGACGCCGACCTCCATGCCGCTGCGCAGCCACGAGTCGCGGCCTTCGAAGCTGTCGACCAGGGACTGTGTCCGCAGCCGGGCACGGCCGTCGCCCAGGTCCTCGAACCACAAGGTCTCCAGCGCGACTCCGTCGGGCTCGCCCTCGAACGTGAAGGTCTGCACGATGCGGCCCGGCCGTACCTCGTGGAAGCAGCCGCGGAACCGGTACTCCGTGCCGTCGTGCGCCGAGGCGTACCGCCAGCTGCCGCCGGTGGACGCGTCCCAGTGCTCGATGCGGGTGGTCATGGCGTCGGGACCCACCCACCGGGCGAACACCTCGGGATCGGTGTGGGCGCGGAACAGCTGCTCGGGTGTCGCCGCGAAGTCACGACTCATCCGGATGACCGGCAGCCTCGGATCGGCCTCGATCGCCGTCTCCGTGATCCTCTCCATGCTCGTCTCCTCTCATCTCCGCCAGAACGGCGTCGAGGCGGCGATAGCGCTGCTCGACGCGGCTCCGGTGGCGCTCAATCCAGGTGTCCATCAGGTCGAAGGCCTGAGCCTCGAGGCGCACCGGCCGGGGCTGCGGCCCTTTCGGCCGGCTGACCAGCCCGGCGTCCTCGAGCACCCGCAGGTGCTTGTAGACCGCCTGCAGTGTCATCCGGTACGGCTCGGCCAACTGGCTCACGGTCGCGTCGCCCTCCGAGAGCCGGGCCACCATGTCCCGCCGGGTCGGATCCGCGAGGGCGGCGAAGGCCCGGGACAGCGCATCCGTGGTCATCCGACCCGCCCTTTCAACTCGATGGTTTAAAAGAACTGTAGGCGGCAGGCGAACACCGGTCAACCCCGTGGTTGAAAGCGCTGCTTGTGCCAGCAGGAATGATCCGTTGGCGCCCCGTCCGGCGGGACCTGGTCCGCCGGGCGAGCGACTCGGCGCGCGCCACCCGTGCCCCGGGGCCGGCACCCGCCCTGGTCCCCGGGTTGCCCGCCCTCGACCGGTGGAGTAGGCAGGAGGTTCACTCATGTCGATCTGGGAGGCCGGATGAGACCTCGAGCCCTCGTCACCGCGACCATCGCCCTGGCCACGCTCCTGGCCGCGAACACCGTTCCCGCCCAGGCGAAGCCGGCCGCTCCGCCGAAGGAGCCGGTGGCCGTCGGGTACGGGGGAGCGGTCTCCACCGTGGACGCCACCGCCACGGCCGTCGGCCTGGACGTGCTGCGGCGCGGCGGCAACGCGGTCGACGCGGCGGTCGCCGCCGCGGCGACGCTCGGCGTCACCGAACCCTTCTCGGCCGGCATCGGCGGCGGGGGCTTCTTCGTCTACTACGACGCGAAGAGCCGGCGGGTGCACACCATCGACGGCCGCGAGGCCGGACCAGCCTCGATGAGCGAGACCACCTTCATCGACCCGGCCACCGGAGCGCCGTACCGGTTCGACGAGGCCCGGATCAGCGGGCTGTCGGTCGGCGTCCCGGGCACCCTGCTCACCTGGCAGGACGCGCTGGACCGCTGGGGCACCCGGTCGCTCGCGCAGCTGCTCACGCCCGCCGCGCGGGTCGCCGAGGACGGCTTCCCCGTCGACGAGACCTTCGCCGGTCAGGTCGCCGGGAACCAGGCGGCGTTCGGCCAGTTCAGCTCGACCAGCGCGCTGTACCTGCCCGGCGGGCAGCCGCCCGCGGTCGGCAGCACCTTCCGAAACCCGGACCTCGCCGAGACCTACCGGCTGATCGCCAAGCGGGGCACCGACGTCCTCTACCGCGGCGAGGTCGGTCGCGACCTGGTCGCGACCGTGCAGCACCCGCCGGTGGCGGCGCAGCCGGTCGGCTCGTGGCCGTACCCGATCCGCCCGGCCGGCATGACCACCGCCGACCTCGCCGTGTACCGCACCCGCTTCCCCGAGCCGACCCGGTCGGACTACCGCGGCCTCGAGGTGTACGGCATGCCCACCCCGTCCAGCGGCGGCACCGCCGTGGGGGAGGCGCTCAACATCCTCGAGCAGTTCGACCTGCGCTCCATGACCGCCACCCAGGCGATGCACCACTACCTGGAGGCCAGCGCGCTGTCGTTCGCCGACCGCAACCGGTACGTCGGCGACCACACCCAGCGCGGCGTGCTGCGCGAGCTGCTCAGCGACGCGTACGCCAAGGAGCGGGCCTGCCTGATCGACCCGTCGGCGGCGCTGCCCAAGCCGGTCGCGCCCGGCGTCCCCGACGGCGCCTACGGCGGCTGCTCGGCGGCGTCGGTCGCCGACGTCCGCGACGACCGCACCGGCACCACCAACCTGACCGTGGCCGATCGGTGGGGCAACGTCGTGGAGTACACGCTGACCATCGAGGCGACCGGCGGCAACGGCATGGTCGTGCCCGGCCGGGGATTCCTGCTCAACAACGAGCTGACCGACTTCAACTTCGCACCGACCCAGGGCACCGCGACCGACCCGAACCTCCCGGGGCCGGGCAAGCGCCCGCGCAGCTCCATGTCACCCACCATCGTGCTGGCCGACGGCCGGCCGTTCCTGGCCGTCGGCTCGCCCGGCGGCGCGACGATCATCACCACCGTCCTGCAGATGCTGGTGAACCGGATCGACCGGGGCATGACGCTGCCGCAGGCCCTCGCCGCGCCGCGGGCATCGCAGCGCAACGGCGCCAGCACCCAGGCGGAGCCGGCCTTCATCACCGGGTACGCCACCGGCCTCCCGCCGGGCCACGCCTTCTCGCCGACCGCGGAGATCGGCGCGGCGACCGGTATCGAGTTCCTCGCGGACGGCCGGCTGCTCGCTGCGGCCGAGCCCGTACGCCGGGGCGGCGGCGCGGCGGCCGTCGTGGGCCGCTGGGCGCGCGACTGACGACGGAGGACCACGGTGACGGCTCGGGCGCAGCCTGAGCCGTCGCCGTGCTCCTCGCCCCGGAAGGGCCCCGGCTGCGAAACGAACGCCGCGCTCAGTTCTAGAGCCCATGTCGGGACTGCCGGGTCGGCTCCGACCATCTCCTGACGGCGCCGGACGGCGGTGCCGGGAGTGTGGCGGAGGTCAGCGATGGGCAAGGTCGTGCTGGACGTGTCGATGTCCCTGGACGGGTTCACGGCTGGGCCGAACGTCCGCGAGGCGGAGCCGATGGGGGATGGCGGCGAACGCCTGCACGCATGGATGGCGGAGAACGGGCCCGAGGGCGAGATCGACGCCGCGGTGCGCCGAGAAGTGGACGCGGCCGTCGGAGCAACGGTCATCGGGCGGCGCACCTTCGATCTCGGCCTCGGCCCGTGGGGCGGTACCCCGTGGCCCGGCGTCCCCAGCTTCGTGGTGACCCACCGGGTGAGGCAGGACCTGCTCGGCGACAACGGTGGAACGTTCGCCTTCGACGGGATGCGGGCCGCGGTGCGGCGCGCCAAGCAGGCCGCTGGACACAAGGACGTCCTGGTGCTCGGTGCCGATGCCGCCCGCCAACTGCTCAGGGCGAGCCTGCTCGACGAGGTCCGCATCCACCTGATACCGCTCCTGCTGGGTGCGGGAACTCCACTGTTCGCCGGCGAGCAGGCCGAGCTGATCGCCGAAGGAAAGCCGGTCACCGGTACCGTGAGCCACCTCCGCTTCCGGGTCGCACCAGGCCCCGGTGGTGCGTGAACTGGCCGTGGACGTGCTCGCTGTTATTCGCCTGGCAGCCAGCGCCTGGCGACACCACGTCGCCTTGACTTCGAGCCTGCTCCAACGCCTAACGTCCCCGCCATGAGTGCTTCCCTCGCTGCGCAGACCGGGGCCGGCGACGGTCCGCTCACCGGCCCGGGCGGCCCGGTGCGGGTGCTGGTGACCGGCGGGACGAGCGGACTGGGACGTGCCATGGCCACCGCGCTGGCCGGGGCGGGAGCCGCGGTGGCGCTGACCGGTCGGTCCGGCCCCCGCGCACAGGCCGTCGCGGCCGACCTGCCAGGGGCCATCGGCGTCGAGTTGGACGTACGGGATGAGTCGTCGGTGACCAGGGCGGTCGACGAGGCGTGGTCACGGCTGGGCGGCATCGACATGCTGGTGAACAACGCCGGGATCGGCATGCGCACCGTCAACCCCCGCTTCATGACCGACCCGCGGGGCTTCTGGGAGGTGCCGGTCGATGGTTTCCGCGCCGTGGTGGAGACCAACCTGACGGGCTACTTCCTGGTGGCACGGGAGGTCACGCCGCGGATGCTGGCCGCCGGCGGCGGACGCATCGTCAACATCGCCGTGAGCTCGTCGACCATGCACCGAGCCGGGTTCGTGCCCTACGGGCCGTCGCGCGCCGCCAGCGAGGCGCTGTCCCGGATCATGGCCGCCGACCTGCGCGACACGGGCGTCACCGTCAACCTCCTGCTGCCCGGGGGCGCGACCGTCACCGGGATGCTGCCGCTGGACGCCGTGCCCGAGGGCCATGCGTTCCTGGATCCCGCCGTGATGGGCCCGCCCGTGGTCTGGCTGGCGTCCGACGACGCGTCCGGCGTGCATGACGAGCGCATCGTCGCCGCCGACTTCGCGCACTGGTTGCGGGACCGGACGACGGTGCGGCGGTCCTGACGACCGCCGGCCCGCGGGTGTCGCGGGCCGGCGGGACGCGTCAGTAGCGCAGGGCGCTGAGGTTGGCGTAGCTGTCGCAGGCCGACGAGACGCCGTTCGGGCGCGGGTTGTCGTTCTCGGTCAGGTAGTAGCCCACGCCGGCCATCTCGCTGTAGGCGAAGATGCGGGCGAAGTCGATGGTGCCCTCGCCCACGTCGGCGAAGGAGCCGTCGGCGGCCATGTCCTTGACGTGGAACAGCGAGAACCGGCCCGGGTACTGCTTGATCAGCTCCACCGGATCGGCGCCCACGCTGGCCGCCCAGTAGAGGTCGAGCTCCATCGCCACCAGGTTCGGGTCGGTCTCGCGGACCAGCACGTCGTAGCCGCGTACGCCGTTCTGGGCGGTGAACTCGAAGCCGTGGTTGTGGTAGGCGACGGTGATGCCGGCCTGCTTGAGCGTGGCGCCGACGGTGTTGAGGGTCGCGGCCACTCTGGAGTAGTCGGCGAGGGTCCAGGAGCCCGATCCGGAGATGCGGACGTACTTCGCGCCGAACGCCCTGGCGTTGGCGATGACGCCGTCGAGGTTGTTCTGGAGGTCACCGAGGCCGATCCCGATGGAGGGAACGGTCAGTCCGGCGTCGGCCACCAGGGGCGCGAGCGCGGTGGCCGTCCTGCCGTAGAAGTTGTTGACCGCGCCCGAGGGTTCGGCGTTGCGGTAGCCGCAGGCGGCGAGCGCGCCGAGGGTGGCTTCGGGTGCGCTCGGCATGGTGGCCCGGACCGTGTAGAGGACGAGGCCGATGCGGTCGTCGGGTAGCGCGCGGGTCCCCGATGCCGGCTGCGGTGTGCCGATCTCGGAGTCGGCCGCCGCTCGTACGATGCTCGCGCTCTCCTCCGGTGTGATGACGTCGTCTCGCCGGAGGGTGTTGGTCAGGCCGCTGACGGTGCTCACGAAGCTGCCGTGGTCGGCGAACGGGGCCTGTGCCCAGACGGTGTCCAGGATGGTGCACCCGTCGCCGAGGTCGCGGTTGGGTACGCCCGAGTCGGCGCCGGCGCGGCCGAAGAAGACCGTGGACGAGGTGGTGTAGCCCCACGGGCAGAGGTCGGCGGCGACCTGTTCCGCGGCGGGCGTCTCGGGTTCGGCGGCCGACGCCGGAGCCGCGGTGAGCGGCAGGAGTGTCGCGGCGAGCGACACGGCGAGCAGGTGACGGGCTCGCGGTCGATGGTGGGACGGGCTGGCGAAGCTGGAGTTCATCGTTGTCTCCCGGGAGTCGGAGGGGCAGGTGGTCAGGCCGCGGAGGGCAGCGCCGCGGATGGCGGCTGTTGGAGGCTCTGAGGACCGCGCCGGGTCGGTGGTGGCGGGGCGGCGTTGCGCCCCGCCACCGGTGACGCTCAGCTCACGGTCACGACCACGGTCGAGGACAGGGTCGCCCCGAGGCTGTCGGTGACGGTCAGTCGTGCCGTGTACGTGCCCTTGCGGGCGTACGTGTGACTCACCGACGCCCCGTGCGCGACGGCCGAGTTGTCGCCGAAGTCCCATGCGTGATCGGTGATGGTGCGCCCGGCCGCCGGCGTTGCGGTCCCGGCGAAGGCGACCGCCAGCGGCGCGGTGCCGGTGCTGGGCGTGGCCGAGGCCGAAACGGTGGCCCCGGTCTGTTCGCGTACCCCCGCGCCGTTGAAGCGCAGCCAGTCCAGCGCCATCAGGTCGGGGGTCCCACCCGCCTGGTTCGGGTTGACGAAGACCAGGTGGAGGGTGGTCGTGCGGCCCGGATCGGTCAGTTCGACGGTGGGCGAGACGAGGTTGTCCCAGCCGCCGGTGCCGCCGATGGTGGCCCGGCCGAGGAGCTGGCCGGTGGGGGAATCGGCCCTGATCTCGATGTCGCCGCCGCTGCTGCCCGAGGCGACGCCGAAGGTGACCGAGTCGATGTTGCGGAGGTTCACCGGGCCGAAGTTGATCCACTCGCCGTTGTCGATGTCGCCGATGCGCTTGCCGGCGCTCGCGGTCGCGCGGTCGAGGACCTGGATGCCGCTCTGGCCGTCGAAGTGCTCGGCCTCCTTGCTCTTGGTCTGCAGCTCGGCCCGGGTAGAGCCGACCAGTTCCGGTGCGCCGTTCGCCCCGCCGTCGGTGTACTGCGCCGACAGCAGCGTGTAGAGGTTCTGTCCCGGGCCGTGCCCGTCGCCGCCGTTGCTCTCGGTCACCGCCACCCCGGTGCACCCGACGTAGTTGTCGAGCGGGTGGGCGTGTGAATCGTGGCCGAGCTGGGTCTGCACGACCACCTTGGAGCAGTCGATGGTGCTCTCCTCCGGGTCGGTGACCGTCACCGTGTACGGGATGCGGTCACCGAAGTCGAAGAAGGCCCCGTCGGGGACGCTGAGGGTCACCGTCGGGCGCGTGTTGCCGGCCGTGATCTCCTGTACGGCGACGGCGGTCTGCCCGTTGGTGGCGGTGACGGTGAGCCGGGCGGTGAAGCGTCCCGGCGTGCCGTAGGTGTGGCTGGGGTTGGCGGCGGTGGAGTCGACGCTGCCGTTGCCGTCGAAGTCCCAGGCGTACTGGATCGCGGTGCCGTCCGGGCCGCTGGACCCGGCGCTGGAGAAGGCGACGGTCAGTGGCGCCGGACCGCTGTCCTTGTCGACCGCCAGCTTGGCCACGGGCGGCCGGCTGTTGGCGACGTAGTCGATGCGGTAGATGCCGGCGCCCTCGTTGCTGCCGCCCCGACCGCTGCCGCTGCCCTCGCCGAAGTCGATGACGTAGAGGGAGCCGTCCGGCCCGAACTCCGCCTCGAACGGCTGGATCCAGGACATGTTGCCGAGGATCCCGTTGATGGACTGCAGGTCACCGGCGTTGGTGGGGCCGAAGCGGGGATCGCTGAACGTCTGGGCGCTGTCGTGGATCGACAGCGTCTTGAACCACCTGCGGGTCAGCTCGTAGACGATCCACTTGCCCTCGTAGTACTGGGGGAACTTGGTCAGCCGCTTGTTGGCCGGGTCGTAGTCGTAGACGGGCCCGCTCATGGGGCCGCCGCCGCCCGTGCCCAGCTCGGGGAACTGCGGGGAGGCCGAGTAGGCGTACCAGACCAGGGCCGGCTTCGTCGCCGGGAGGTTGGTCAGTCCGGTGTTGTTGGGGGAGTCGTTGACCGGCGCGGCGCAGTCGAACTTCGGTCCGGAGGTGGCGGTGGCGAAGTCGTAGTCGTTGAACGGGATGTTGTTGCCGATGCAGTAGGGCCAGCCGTAGTTGCCGGCGCTGGTGATCCGGTTGAACTCGACGGTGCCCTCCGGGCCGCGGGCCGGATTGGCGGACCGGGCGTCGGGGCCGTAGTCGGCGACGAGCAGCGCGTTCGTCTTGGAGTCGACGGTGATGCGGAACGGGTTCCGCATACCCATCGCATAGATCTCGGGCTTGGTGCGGGCCGTGCCCGGGGCGAACAGGTTGCCGTCGGGAATGGCGTACTTGCCGTTGGGCAGGGGCTTGATCCGCAGGATCTTGCCGCGCAGGTCGTTGGTGTTGCCGGCGGTGCCCTGAGCGTCGTACGCGCGACGGCCGGCCCGCTCGTCGATCGGGGTGAAGCCGCTGGACTCGAACGGGTCGGTGTTGTCGCCGATCGCGGCGTACAGGTTGCCCTGCTGGTCCATCGTCACCGAGCCGCCCATGTGCGAGTTGGCGCGAGCCTCACCGCGCCAGGTCGGGATGGTGAGCAGCCGCTTCTCCGAGGCGAGGCTGACGCTGTCGCCGTCGACGGTGAAGCGGGACAGGTTCAGCTGCTTCTCCACCCGGTCGGACCAGAGCAGGTAGAGCCAGTTGTTGTCGGCGAAGTGCCGGTCCAGCGTCATGCCCAGCAGGCCGTCGGACTGGCTGGTCTGCGCCGGCGTGTAAGCGAAGTCCAGCAGCGTGGTGACCGCGAGGGTGTCCTGGTTGACGACCTTCAGCGCCCCGGTGCGCTCGATGTAGAAGACCCGGCGGTCCGGGGCCACCGCCAGTTCGAACGGGTCGGAGAGGTCCTGGTTGACCAGGGGGATCCGCTCGAAGTTGGTGGTCCGGGTGGCGCCGCAGTCACCGGGGGCGGCGCCGGCGGCCCACTTGATGCCGCCCAGCAGGTGCGCGAGGAAGGCCGGCTCCTGGAACGACGAGGAGCTGTGCCCGCCGGCGGTGAACCAGGAGCGCCCGCCGTCGTAGTTCTGGCACCACGAGTAGGCGTGGTCGGTGCCCTCGTCGAGCCCGGGAATGCCGTCGCGCACCTTGATCTGGGCGAGCGTGTGGACCTTGCCGGTGGGGTTGGTCCGCCAGTTGTACCACTCCTCGCTGCGCTCCCAGAGCTCCGGCAGGTCCTTCGTGGACGGGTGGGCGTGGTCGAGGACCTTGATCCGGCCCGGGAAGGTGCCGCCCGTGGCGGAGAAGTCCGGGTGCTGGTCGAAGATGGTCCCGACCAGTCCCTCGTACCAGGTCCAGTTCCGCTCGCTCGCCGACGCGGCATGCAGGCCGACCCAGCCACCGCCGTTGCGGATGAACCTCTGCAGCGCGGCCCGCTGATCGGCGTCGAGGAGATCGCCGGACGCCGGGGTGGAGTTGGTGTTGTTGAACACGAGGGCGTCGAAGCGGGCGAGGTTGGCGTCGGTGAACGCGCCCGCGTCGGTGGTCGCCTCGACGGCGAATCCCTGTTGGTCGCCGAGTTGCCGGATGGCGGCGACGCCGGCCGGAATGGAGTCGTGGTAGAAGTTCGTGACCTTGGAGAAGACCAGCACCCGGAAATTGGCGGCGGTCGTGGATTCGGCGGCGGTCGCCGCGGTGCTGGGCAGTAGGAGTGTGACGGCCGCGAGCAGGGCGAACAGTAGCGTGCGTTGGCGTCTCATACACGCGCTCCTTGACGGGGGACGGTGGTAAGAAAGCGCTTTCCACGTGACCTGAACCCTACGAGATCAATTTTGGTGGGTCAATATTGCGACAGCACCCTCATTCGACGCCTCAGCATTTATTGCCCCCGTTTCATGGCGTGCCGATAACCACTCTCCTCGCCAGGAGGGAGTGGTTATCGCGGTCGGTTGATGTCGACGACAAATGGCGGTCGGGCACCAGGGCCGGCATTTCGGCCGCCCGGCCCTGGTGCCCGTCAGCACTCCTTCCGGCGGTTGCTCAGAACCGCAGCTTGCGCAGGTAGCGGTAGCCGATCTCGGCCGTCTGCTGCGGCGTCACGTCGGGGGTGTCGTTCTCGACGATGTACTCCAGGACCGAGTGCTCGCGGAAGATCCGGGCGAAGTCGATCGTCCCGGTGCCCAGGTCGGCCATGTCGCCGGTGGTCTCGTCCCGGTCCTTGACGTGGTACTGCAGGACGCGCTGCGGCGCGGAGCGGATGACGTCCAGGGTGAAGCCCTCGGGATCCGCGACGCCGTCACCGGAGTTGATGCCGCCGGTGACCGCCCAGTAGAGGTCGACCTCCAGGTGCACGAGTTCCGGGTCGAGTTCGGCGGTGAGCACGTCCCAGGGCCGCCTGCCGCCACCGAGGTCGATGGTGAACTCGTGGGCGTGGTTGTGGTAGCCGTAGCGCAGGCCGGCTGCCCGTGCCGCGGCGGCTTCAACGTTCATCTGCTCCGCCCAGCGCTTCCAGTCGTCCGCGCTCTCGGAGTACAGGTACGGCACCACCATGAACTGCTGGCCCAGGGTGACCGCGTTCTGGATCTTCTGCTCCAGTTCCGCGGGGGTGCCGCTGATCCCGTCGTGGCTGGAGCTGGCCCGGATGCCGATGCCGTCCAGGAACTGGCGCAGCTGGGCGGCGGTCCGACCGAAGTAGCCGAGCGCCAGCTCCACGCGCGGATATCCGATCCGGGCCAGGTGGGTGAGGGTGGCGTCGTAGCCGGGCGCACCCCACAGGGCGTCGCGTACGGTCCACAGCTGGATGCTGATCAGGCCCGGGGGTACGTGGTGGCGTCCGGTCCGGTGGGCGGTGGCCGTCGCGGCCGTCGCGCCGAGGCCGGACGACGCGAGCCCGATGCCGGCGGCGGCGGCCAGTGTGCCGCGAAGCAGGCTGCGTCGGTCAACGGAGCGCCGCAGCGCGGCCATCCCGTCGTGTCCGTAACACATGGTCTCTCCTTCTCGAACGTTATGCGCTGGGGACGAGGACGACCTCGTCGGTGCCGGTCAGGGACGGCAGGCCGTCACCGCCGGGGTCGGTGTAGGACGCGACGAACACCCCGGTCAGGTGGTCGGTCGCCGGGTCGTGACCGGACGGCACCGTCGTCTGGATCGAGCCGGTGCAGCCGTTCGCGGTGGTCTGCGGGTGCCCGTGGGTGTCGTGGCCGAGGATGTACGTGACGCTGACCCGGGAGCAGTCCACCGCCTGGTCGTCGGTCACCCGTACCTCGAACTGCACGGTGTCGCCGAAGGCGAAGGGCTGGCCCGCGACCGGCTTGACCAGCTCCACCACCGGCGGGGCGTTGCCGACCACCACCCGCACCGACGCCGCGGCCGAGAGCCCACCGGGGTCGCTCACCCGCAGGGTGGCGTTGTAGAGCCCGTTGTCCCGGTACGTGAACGTCGGGTTGGCCGCGCGCGAGTCGACCTGGCCGTCGTTGTCGAAGTCCCACGCGTACTTCAGCCGGTCGCCGTCGTAGTCCGTGGTGCCGTCGCTGGAGAACGTGACGGTCAGCGGTGCGAGCCCGGCGGTGGGCGTGGCCGAGACCTGGGGCGCGGGGGTGTGGTTGCCCGTCCAGCCGGTGTAGTCGATCCGGGCCAGCTGCGCGTCCGGGTTCTCACTGAAGTAGCCGTCGCCGTACTCCAGCACGTAGAGCGCCCCGTCCGGACCGAACTCCAGGTCCATCGGGTTGTCGAACGTGATCGACGGCAGCACCGGCTCGATTCCGGTCAGATCACCGTCGGCGTCCAGCCGCAAGCCCTTCACATAGTCGCGGGTCCACTCGGCGAGAAGCGGGACACCGTCGTAGTAGGCCGGCCACGCCACCGGCGCGCGCCCCTGCGTCGCCGGCGGGCTGAACTGGTACGCCGGCCCGGCCATCGGGCCGATGCCGCCGGTGCCCAGCTCGGGGAACTGCGCCGACTGGCCGTAGGTGTACCACACCTGCGGCTGCGCCACCGGCGGCAGTTCCCGCAGGCCCGTGTTGTGCGGCGACTCGTTGACCGGCGCGGAGCAGTTGAACGGCGCCCCGGAAACGCCCGTCGCGAAGTCGTAGTCGGTGTACGGCAGCTGCGCGGTGGCGCAGTAGGGCCACCCGTAGTTGCCGGCCTCGCGGGCGGCGAGCCACTTGCCGTGCCCGGCCGGCCCGCGCAGCGGATCCGCCTGGCGCGCGTCCGGCGAGTAGTCGGCGACATACAGGTCGCCGGTCTCGCGGTTCAGCTCGATCCGGAACGGGTTGCGCAGGCCCATCAGGTAGATCTCCGGACGGGTGCCGGCCGTGCCCTGCGGGAACAGGTTCCCGTCCGGGATGCTGTAGCCGCCGTTGGCGCCGACCTTGATGCGCAGGATCTTGCCGCGCAGGTCGTTGGTGTTGGCCGAGGTGCGCTGCGCGTCGTACGCCGGGTTTCGGCCCGGCCGCTCGTCCAGCGGCGCGTAGCCGCCGGACTCGAAGGGGTTGGTGTCGTCGCCGGTGGACAGGTACAGGTTGCCCTGGGCGTCGAAGCCGATGTCGCCGCCGACATGGCAGCAGATGCCCCGGTCGACCGGTACCTCGAGGATCTGCTGCTCGGTGGTGAGGTCCAGCTTGTCCTTGACCAGCCGGAAGCGGGACAGCCGGAGGGCGCCCTTGAACTTCGCGAAGTCCGCGGCGGTGCCCCAGGCCGGTGCGTCGCCCTCGTTGACGTTCGGCGTCGACGGGTCGTCGACCGGGGTGTTCATGGGTGGGGAGTAGTACAGGTAGACCCAGTTGTTGCCGGCCTTGCCGAAGTTCGGGTCGATCGCGACGTTCTGCAGGCCCTCCTCGTCGTGCCGGTAGACGTCCAGGGTCGCGGCGATCGTGTTGCGGCCGGTGTCCGGGTCGTGCAGCCGGACCTCACCCGCGCGGGTCACGTGCAGCACCCGGCGGTCGGGCAGCACCGCGAGGTCCATCGGCTCGCCCGGGTTGTCGTTGAGAGTCACCTTCTGGAAGTCGCTGTCCGGCGGCGCGGCGGTCGGGCCGGGTGCGGCCATCGCGACGGTGGGGGTGGCGACGAGTGCCGTGGTCGTCAGACCTGCTACGGCGAGCGCGAGTCGTCTCTTCATCTGCCTCTCCTTGTGCTGGGGACTGGTCGGGGCAGGTCGAGGGGAGCGGGCAACGGCTCCTTCGTGGACGGGACGGATATGTGGACATGGCGGAGTCGCCCGTCGCGCGCACACCGCTACCGCGGCGCCGGGCGGGTTGCCGATGGCGTCGCAGTCGAAGTCAGGTACGGAACGGGCGAGGACTGGGTAGGGGACGGACGGCGTTCGGGTGCTAGCCGGCTGCCAACAGCCGCTTCGTGTCAGCGCCGAGGCGCGGCCGACGTGGCGGTTAACCAGGGCGTAACACCATCATGTTGGCCGACGCTACAAAAGACATGTCCACATGTCTATAGCTTTCGAATGCACCGACCAAACTTTCCTCCGACTCGGACGAAAGTGGCCCCTCGGGTTGCGGGATTCCCTCCGCGTTGTCCCGGCTGGCCGCGGTGAAGCAGGAACCGTGCTACCCACGCCGTCCATCGAGCCGGATCGTCCACGGCTCCACACTGTCGACCCGTAGATGCGTCTCGCTCCACGGATCGCGGGCGAGGGCAGCGCGGACAAGATCTTCAGACTCGGCGTCGACGACGAGCACCACCCTGTGCTCGTCTGCCAGCGGCCCGCCGAGGACGACGAAGCCCGCATTCACCAGCTCGTCCATGAACGCCGCGTGCGCGGGCCAGTCGGACTGCTCTTGCATGGGCCGTGACGGGTCCCACCGAGGGCCGGATCGGCGAAGCAGGACGAGGAACGTGGCCACGCCACGGACACTACTGCCACGGGCAACTTCGCCAGGGCCCGCGACATCAGCCGCCACCGCCCGGGGCTCTCAGACGCCCTTCGCTCCGTCGATGGCTTGCCGCAGCAGGTCGGCGTGCCCGTTGTGGCGGGCGTACTCAGCGATCACCTGCAGGTACACGTAGCGCAGCGACGCCACGTCCTCGTCGGGAAAGGCGAAGGTGTCGTCCATCGAAGCAGTTGCCACGGCCTTGCGGGCGAGTTCTGTCTCGTCGATCAGAAGGGCATAGTCGGACTGCGCACTCGCCGGGTCGATGCCCTCGAAGTCGGCATCGCGCCACTCCGCCGTGGAGTAGAGCGTCTCCAACGGTTCGCCGCGGAAGAGCGTCCGAAACCACGTCCGCTCCACTTTGGCCATGTGCCGGAGCAGACCGAGGAGCGAAAGGTTCGTGAAGGCCAATGGCGTCCGCGCCAGCTGTTCGGCGTCAAGGCCAGCGCACTTGTGAAGCAGCGTCGCGCGATGCCAGTCGAGAAGATTCCGAAGGTGAACGGCCTCCGGTGCGAGGAGGATGTCACTGGGACGGCTCACATCAGGGGCAGTCCACGTCATCCGACGATGGTGCCATGTGCCAGCAGGATGTGGTGCGCCCCTAGTGGCCGGCGTAGAGGGCTTCGATATCGGCGGCGCGGTGCCGCTCCACCACCTCTCGCTTGATCTTCAAGGTGGGGGTGAGCTCCCCGTTGGCCTCGGTGAAGTCGTCCGGCAGGATGCGGAAGGTCTTGATCGCCTCCGCCTTGGAGACCGAGCTGTTCACCCGGTCGACCACGGCCTGGATGTCGCCGCGCAGGGCGGGGTCGTCGCGCAGCTCCGCCACCGAGGCGCCCGGGTGACCGTGAGCGGTCCGCCACCGCTGCCATGCCTGCGGCTCGATGGTGATCAGCGCGGCGGCGTACGGCTTGGCGTCGCCGACGAGCATGCAGTTGCTGACCAGCGGGTCCGCGCGTACCCGATCCTCCATCGGTGCGGGCACGACGTGCTTGCCGGCCGCGGTCACGAGGATCTCCTTGGTGCGTCCCGTGATGCGCAGATAACCGTCCTCGTCGAGGCTGCCGAGGTCGCCGGTGCGGAACCAGCCGTCGGCGGTGAACGCCGCGCGGGTGGCGGACGGGTTGTTCCAGTAACCCTGGAACACGACGTCGCCGCGGGCGAGGATCTCGCCGTCATCGGCGATCGCCAACTCCACGCCGGGCAGCGGCCGGCCGACGGTGCCGATCCGCATCGCCGACGGCCGGTTCGCCGCCAGTGCCGGGGAGGTCTCGGTCAGCCCGTACCCCTCCAGCGGCGTCAGGCCGGCCCCACGGAAGAAATGTCCGAGCCGCTCACCGAGCGGGGCGCCGCCGACGATCGCGACGCGGCATCGCCCGCCGAGCGCCGCCCGCAGCTTCCGGTAGACCAGCAGGTCGAAGATTTGCCGCGCCAGCCGGAGCATCCGGCCGGGGCCGGACGGGCGGTCGAGTGCCCGGCTGTACCGCACGGCCACCCGGTCGGCCAGGGCGAAGAGGCGACCCTGGTGCTTCTCGATGGCCTTCTGCTGCGCCCGGTTGTACATCCTCTCGAACACTCGCGGCACCGCGAGGACGAACGTGGGCCGGTAGCGGCGTAGCTGATCCATGACGCCGCTCATGCTGGCGCTGTGCACCATCGTCGCCCGGGTCTGCACCATCCCCACCTGGATCATCCGGGCGAACGCGTGCGCCAACGGCAGGAAGAGCACCGTCGACGCCCTCTCGTGGAACAGTTCCGGCAGGGCCGCGACCGCGTTGCCGACGTCGAGGCCGATGTTGCGGTGCGTCAGGACGCAGCCCTTCGGCCGGCCCGTGGTCCCGCTGGTGTAGACGATCGTCGCCACGTCCGCGCCCGACACCGCGCCTCGGCGGGCCTCCACCTGCTCGTCGTCGACGGCCCGGCCCCGGCCCGCCACCTGTACCAGGTCGCCGGCGTCGATCTGCCACACCTGCCCCAGCTCGGGCAGTCCGTCGCGCACGCCGGTCAGCATCGCGGCGTGCTCGGGTGTCTCCACCACGCACGCCACCGCGCCGGAGTCGGCCAGGATCCAGGCCAGCTGTTCGGCGCTCGAGGTGTCGTACACCGGAACGGTCACCGCGCCGATCGTCCACACCGCATAGTCGACCAGGGTCCACTCGTAGCGGGTGCGGCTCATCAACGCCACCCGGGCGCCTGGCGCGACCCCTGCCGCGATGAGCCCTCGCGCCAACGCGACCACGTCGTCGCGGAACTGTCGGCAGGTCACCGCCCCCGCGTCGCCGACGGAGGACTGCTGGGCGGGCCACGAACGGATGTCCGGGTCCGGGCGCAGAAACTGCACGGTATCCGGTTTCCGCCGCGCGTTCTCCCAGACCACGTCGGCCAGCCCCGCCGACTCGCCGCCGGTCACCTTCGGCTCCACCGCGACGCTGCCCCGCATGCCCCGTACGCCCCTTGTTGTAGACCGATGCGTCCCCGCCGCCCTGACGGCTGCTCTTCAGGTTCCTGCCGACCTGGTCGGGCTCAGTCGGGAAATCCATCCCTGATCAGTGGCCGTCGTTCTTCCCGTCCCGTTTGCCCATCAGGCGCTCGATGTCGGTGCCGTCGTCGTCCTTCCGGATCGCCTGACCGGCCGGGCTGTGGAGCGTCACGACCCGCTTCCCGCTGACCGCCGTGCTCCGCAGCGCGAATGCCCGAGGCGTACCCAGGCAAACGCTCCGCCCCGTCCCGGGGCCCCCGCTCACGGCCGCAACGACGGCGGGGGCTGATCCACGCCCGACCTGCGTTCGGGCAGGCCGCACTGCGTGCGTGCAGATCGCGGCGCCGGCGGTCAGGGACGTTGGCTGCTGTGCAGTTCGTCGCGGAACATCCCAGCACTATCGTTGTGGCGTGCACATCCGCTTCGACGTCCCCGCCGATCCCACCTACCCGGGCCGCGTGGCCGCTGCGCTCAGCAGTGTTCGGCTGCGCAGGTACGGATACATCGGCGCGGTGCTGGCGGCGGTCGGGGCGATCGGTTTCGCCCTCTCGCGGGGGTTCGGATGGGGCGACAAGCTCTCGCCGCTGTACCTCGCGATGGTCGTGGGTGGCCTGCTGTCGATGCTGTACTCGCCGTGGGTGCGGATGCGCGCCCGGCGCCGCTCCAGTCGTTACGCTGTCGAGGGCGCCTACGACATCACCGACGACAACATCATGATGCGCAGCGGGTCGGAGTCCGGCGGCATCGCCTGGGACGGGGTCGCCCAGGTGAGGGACACCGCGGGGTTCTGGATCGTGTACGTCGGCCGGATGCCGGCGACCGTGATCCCACGCAGCTTGATGTCCGCCGAGGACGCCGAGACGTTGCGAGTCTTCATGGCCGAACGTGGCCTGCTCCGACCTCGGTGAAGTCATGTGCCGCGAACCGCTGGTCGCGGACGGTGACTGGGATGCGCGTACCCGCACCCGGACGTGCGGTTCGCACCTGAAGCCTTCGCCATGATCCAGGTCCGTATGGCGCGTTGATCAACGGGACCGCTGGCATGGCGGCGCTCTGCGATCATCGGCGCCATGCGCAAGATTGCCGTGACGTTGGCCGCTGTCCTGCTGGCGTCGGGGTGCACCGGCGAACGCGCCGGCACGAGCACCTCGGCGCCACCCTCGGGACCCTCCGCGACCGTCGCCAGCGGGTCGCCGGAAGCCGTCGTCACCAACGCGCCGGCACCGGCCTGGCGCCCGGCCACCCTGCCGGAGCTGGCCGGGCCGACCAGCGTGCTCTGGGACGTCGTGTCGGTGGACGCCACCCACGCGTGGGCCGTCGGCAGCGAGGCCTACTCGCCCGAACGGCCGAACGACACCGGCACCCCGTTGATCCTCGAGTGGGACGGCACGCGCTGGGCGCGCGCGGCGCTGCCGGCGATCACATGGCACGGTCGGTTCGACCTCGTCGCGGCCGACTCGCCCTCGAACGTCTGGGCGGTCGGCAGCACGGCCGCCGCCGGCCCGGAGGACCAGGTGACGCACGTCCTGCACTACGACGGGACCGCCTGGCGCGAGGTGCCCTTCGCGCGGCGCAACAGCAAGAGCTACGCGCTGATCACCGGACTCACCGTCGTGGATGGACAGGCCTGGGTGGTGGGCAATCAGCTGAGCGAGGTGATCATCGAGCAGTGGGACGGCCGGTCCTGGCGGTCGCACCGGTCGCCCGCCGAATGCCGCGCCGGTGGCACGTCCTTCGGTGGCATGCCGAACTTCTGCACCTTCACCGCGATCAAGGCCTTTCGCTCGGATGACGTCTGGGCCGCCGGCAACGGCGCGTGGCAGGGATTCAAGGGCCCGCTGCTCTTCCACTGGAACGGCTCAGGCTGGCGTACCGTCCAGGTGGGCATCAACGAACAGGAGTCCTCGTTCAAAGCGCTCGCGGGTCGCTCATCCGACGAGCTGTGGGCGGTCGGCGACGGTGGGTTGGCCGTGCGCGGCGGCGGTGGAGCCTTCGAAATTCTCCGGGACGCGCCGGGAGGCGCGCTGCCCGACGTGGCGACTGACCCGGCCGGTCTGCCGTGGCTGATCGAGAACTCGCTGGCGCCGAGCGCGGCGCTCGCCGCGTACAGCACGGGCGCCTGGGTCCGTACGCCCGCGCCGCATCCGACGGACGCGGTCGGCATGAGCCTGCACGGGATCACCGGGACCCCGGGCAGCCCGCTGATGTTCGCGGTGGGAGCGGCCGATCTGCCCACCAGCCCGCGCTACCTGAGGGCCGTCGTGCTCGAGTACGTGCCGGGCCCGCCGACCGAACCGCGCGCCTGACCCGAGCCAGTGCGGCCGGCCAGCCGCCACCCACTCGGGAAGATGGCGCTGTCCGTGCCGGCGCGCCTGCGCCGGGGGTGGAGCTCGCCGAGGCGCTCTACACCGACGCGACGGGACTGAGACTTCTCTGGCTCGACGCCCGAGGGGCCCGAGCGCGCACCAGGTGGTGCAGCACCACCAGGGGAGCCACGCCGGCCGGGTACCAGGCCAGGTCGACCGGGTCGAACTGCACACCCAGCGCCAGCCTCGCCACCAGGCTCCGCGCCGACAGTTCGGCCGGCACCCCGGTCAGCTGGGCGCACTCCACCAACCAGCAGAACACGGTGGCGAGCGTCCCGGCCGGCACCGGCGCCATCCGGGGCCGCAGGAACAGCACCCCGGCCCAGACCATCGACGCGTACAGCGCGGTGCCGGAGTACTGCCGCAGCGCCCCGTCGTCGACGACGCGGATCAGCAGTGCGAGGCCAAGGAACAGCAGCGCGGCCACCGGCATGAGCAGCCGCACCGTACGGGCCGTGACCGGCATTCTCGCGAAGGTAGCCACGGCACCCAAGGTACGGGTCCCGACCGACGCCGGTGCCGCGGCTACCGCGGCTCGAGTCCGGCGGCCAGGTCCGCGGCGGACACCGGCGTCCACGGCGCCCCGGCCGGCCCGTCGAGCAGAAGGGCGGCCGACCCGTCGGCCACCTCGCCGTCGAGGAGCACCGTGAGCCGGTCCTGGTCCACCGTCGCGACGAACGCCTTTGCGGCCTGTCGCCGCGGCGACGTGCCGTCCCCGGTGTCGCGGGTCGCTGCCGCACGGACCGCGGCCACGGTCTCGGCGCCGCGGCCGACCGGCACCGGCGTGGTGGTGCCGTCCGCGTGCGCGACGACGATCCGGTCGGCCCGCGCCGAGGCGTGCCAGGCGGCGAGGTCCAGCAGGGTCGGGCGGGTGCCGGCGCAGAAGTGTTCCCACAGGTCGGCAGCGAGCCGGCCGAGCCGCGCGCGGTACCCGCCGACGTTGTGACCGTACCCGGCGGTCGACAGGCCCGCGTCGATCCACATCACCTCGCCGGTGCGCACGTTGAGCACCAGCGGCGCGAGCGACCGGGAGTCGCCGCGCAGGTTGAATCGCTGCACGACCCGGGCCGGGTCGAACTGCCGGCGACCCCGCTCCGGCAGGGAGAAGCCGGCGAACGCGGCGTCCAGCGCCTCGAACGGCACGTCGTTGTAGCTGAACACCACGGGCACGGCCCACTCCACCCCAGCCGACAGCAGCGCGGCCCGGTCGAGATCGAGGAACTCGGTGGCGCCCAGCGGCGGCGGTGCGGACGTCAGGTCACCGGAGTGGACCGCGGCGCGTCCCTTGAACCGCAGCCGGGTGTAGTCACAGTGGCCGCGCGGCGTCCACTCCCGGTCGTAGAAAGCGCAGGACAGGTCCAGGTCGACCCGGAACTTCTCGCCGTCGGTCCAGTGCAGGAAGAGCCGAAGCACGTCCAGGTCGGGCAGGTGGCGGATGCTGCCCCGCGGCCAACCGGTCAGCTGCGCGGAGCCCGCGCGTTCGCGTCGCGGAGCGGGCACCCGGCCCAGCACGGCGTCCAACACGGCCACGTCGAACCGGTCCAACCCGCCGGCCCGGTCGACCAGTTCGGCGTCGACGCCCGCCCGGATTTCGGCGATCGGGTCGGCGGGCAGCGGGCGGCGCCGCTCCGGCGCGCTCCACGCCCGCACCACGTCACCCTTGGGGAAGAACGTGCGCCGCGGCGTGCCCGGCTCCGCGCCCCGAACCGGCGCGGGCCTGGCCGGCCGCCGTGTCCGCAGCCCCAGCGCGCGCCCCAGCGCGGCACCGACCGTGCCGACGTGCCGGGCGCCGACCGCCTGCGCGGCCTCGGCCATCGACGCGTCGGCGGCCACCTCCACCGCCTCCACGACCGCGACCGTGGCGTCGCGGCCGGTCAGCGCGGCGGCCGCGTCGGCCAGGACGGTCGGCGACACCCGGGGCGCGACCTGCCGCGCGGCGTCCAGCACGACGCGCTGCGCGTCCGGGTCGTCGCCGGCCAGGCGCAGCAGGTGGTCGAGCCGCCGCCACAGGTCGCCGGGCCGCTGGACCAGCAGGGCGGCGGCGTCGGCCGCGTCCCCGTCGGCCATCGCCCGCTCTACCAGTGCGGCGAAGGTGCGAACCCGTACCGACACCGTGCCGTCGGTGTGCCAGGACAGGATCAGCCGCTCGGGCGCGCGCTCACCGGCGGCGACCATCGCGGTGCCCAGCGCGCCGCCGGCCGGGGCACGGGTGCCGCGCAGCGCGGCGAACGCGACGGCCGCGTCCGGGTACGCGGTGACCCGCTCGTAGGGGTGCAGCCGCTCGGCGAGCCGCTTCCAGACGGTGGGATGACGTGCCATGTCCTCGGCCGCCGTGACCGGGTCGAGGGACCCGACGAAGGCGAGCACCGTGCGGCGCAGCGGCCGGGGCAGCGCCCGTACCCGCGGCGCGCCGACGGTCACGGCCGGCTCGTCGACCGGCCGGTACGCTTCCGACGGCGGGTTGTCGCGGCGCCGCCGCGGCAGGACGAGGCCGGGATCCCCGCCCGAGTACACCCACAGGGCGCGGGCGACGTCGGTGGCCGTGCCCCAGCGGGCGGCGGCCTCGGCGAGGACCCGCTCATGGGCGGCGGTGAGTGCCGTGTGGTGCAGCGCCTGCGCGATCACCACGGCCAGGGTCTCCCGGGCGGGCACCACCGCCGGCAGCCAGTCGAGGCGGTCCGGTGCGGTCGCGGCGACGAGCGCCCGCAGGTCGGCCAGGTCGGCCTCGCCGAGCGCTGCGGGCCGCCCCACCAGGTCGTCCCGCAGGCGGACGGCGGTGCTGGTGGGAGAGTGGTCCAGGGTGAGCCGGCGCAGCCGCACCGGCGCTGCCGTGGACGACGCCGGCGGCGCCGCCCCGGCCACGAGCGGCAGGTAGGAGTTCCCGGCGGTCAGCCGTCGCCCGCAGATCGGGCAGGCGGTGTACGCGTCGGCGTCGAAGCAGTCCGCGCAGACCAGGTGCCCACAGGGGTCCAGCGGGTGGACCCGGCCCTCGGCCCCGCAGAGGATGCACGGTGCCGCCTCGGTCTGCAGCAGATGCACGATGAGCCGCTCGACGTAGAGCCGGTCCGGGTCGGCCGGGGTGTCCGGGAAGCGGCGGAACAGCGGCACGTGTTCCCGGTCGGCGCCGACCAGTTCGGCGGTGACCGCGCAGACGAAGTCGGCCCAGCGCATCCGGGTCACCGGGTCCAGCAGGGCGAACCGCCGCCGGATCGCCGCGTCGAGCAGCCAGCCCGTGGCGGCCAGGTCGGCCTCGAGGCTGGCCACCCAGACGTCGCCGTCGGCGGGCGGCGCGGCGGCCGGCGCCGGCAGCGCCACCGCGCCGGCCCGGCGCAGCAGGATCGTCGCGAGCGCGTCCATCAGCGGCGTCCTCCTCGGGCCTGGTGCGCCGGCGGTCGGCGCCGCTGCGGCAGACAGATGCCGGGGCGGAGAGTCGGCACGCTGCATTCAGTCGAAGAAAGGAGAAGGAAGCGCACCTGGGAGCCGCCCCGGCCCGCCGATGTTACGGCCGACGTCCGTGTTCTCGCGACCCGTTTGCGGCCGGGCCAGCGGCTCGACCGGTTGGCGTTGGAGGACTCGGGTCAACCCGCCCGGGTGGCTCATCGCCCGGGTCCGGCAGTCCCCACCGCGCCTGCCGCAGGGGATGACGATCGCGCTGGCTGGATCTGTGCCGCGGTACCGGCCGCTCCACCGTGCAGGCCGCAGACGCACTCGCCCGTGACGAACTCGATGATCTCGTCACGGTCGTGGGCGTGGATCTCGTCGTGGCCCAGGGCCGGTACGGCAGTTCCAGCTATGCCCACCGGGCCGCACAGTGAGTCGCGTGCTCGCGCCGCAGGCGGAAGGATCCGCCGCGCAAGATCGCGTACGGGTGATCCCGGCAGGATCCCGGTGACCGCTCCGCCAGAACCTGGGCGGTACGCCCCCTGGGCTGTGGCTGGTGGGCGGCCCGGGCCGGTCCTGGCGCACCACAGCAAATTCTCCTGCCGTCAGCCTCTTGCTTTGCGCACCTGCAATAACAATACTGCGAGTAACGTATTGGCTCGTCTCGGAGATGGACTCACCGGCGTCACCGAACCGGGCCTGGGCGCTGACCACGGTTCTGACCCTCCTGCGGAAGGCACGCCTCTCATGACCACCCACGACTACGACGTGCTCGTCATCGGCTCCGGCTTCGGCGGATCCGTCTGCGCCCTGCGTTTGACCGAGAAGAACTACCGGGTCGGGGTGCTCGAAGCCGGCCGGCGCTACACCAGCGAGGAGCTGCCCAAGACCTCCTGGGACGCGCGAAAGTTCGTGTGGGCCCCGGCCCTGGGCCTGTACGGCATCCAGCGGATCCACCTGCTGCGCGACGTCGTGATCCTCGGTGGTGCGGGCGTCGGCGGTGGATCGCTCAACTACGCCAACACTCTGTACGAGCCGCTCGCGCCGTTCTTCACCGACCCGCAGTGGGCTCACATCACCGACTGGCGCGACGAGCTCGGGCCGCACTACGACCAGGCCCGGCGCATGCTCGGGGTCACCATGAACCCGACCGTCACCGAAGCCGACAGGGTCATCAAGTCGGTGGCCGACGACCTGGGGGTCGGGGGCACGTTCACACCGACGCCGGTGGGAGTGATCTTCCGCGAGGACGGCCAGCGGCCCGGCGCCGAGGTCGACGACCCGTTCTTCGGTGGGGCCGGGCCGAAGCGCAACACCTGCATCGAGTGCGGCTCCTGCATGACCGGTTGCCGCTACAACGCTAAGAACACCCTGGACAAGAACTACCTGTACCTGGCGGAGCAGAACGGCTGCGACATTCACCCGATGACCACGGTGTTCGACGTCGAGCCGCTCGCGGACGGCGGGTATGCCGTGCACACGGTGTCGACGGGCAAGTCCGTCCGCCGTAAGCGGCACAGGCGCACCTTCACCGCCGCGCACGTGGTCTTCTCGGCCGGCACCTACAACACCCAGAAGCTGCTGCACCGCCTGCGCGACACCGGGTCGCTGCCGCACATCTCCGCCAGACTGGGTCAGCTGAGCCGGACCAACTCCGAGTCCATCCTGAGCGCCAAGGCTCGTGCGAAGAACCCCGCCTACACCCGCGGCGTCGCGATCACCTCGTCGATCCACCTCGACGAGCACACGCACATCGAGCCGGTGCGCTACGGCAAGGGCAGCAACGCGATGGCCCTGTTGCAGGCCGCGCTCACCGACGGCGACCAGGGCCGGCCCCGCTGGGTAACGTGGCTGCAGACGCTGCTCACCCAGCCCCGGCAGTGGACCTGGTTCTCGCCGAGGAGCTGGTCCGAGAAGACGATCATCCTGCTGGTGATGCAGGCGCTGGACAACTCCATCACCGTCCGCGGGCGCAAGAGCCTGCTGGGTCGCTACAAGCTCACCTCCGGCCCGGGCCACGGCGAGCCGAACCCGAGCTGGATCCCCGCCGCCAACGACGTCGCTCACCGGGTCGCCGCCAAGATTGACGGCATTGCGGGAGGCACGATCGGGGAGATCGCGAACATCCCGATGACGGCCCACTTCATCGGCGGCTGCCCGATCGGCGACTCTCCCGAGACCGGCGTCGTCGACGCGTACCATCGGCTGTACGGGCACCCGGGGATCCACGTCGCCGACGGCTCGACCGTGTCGGCGAACCTCGGCGTGAACCCGTCGTTGACCATCACCGCTCAGGCCGAGCGTGCCATGTCGTTGTGGCCCAACCGCGGCGAGCCTGACCTCCGGCCCGCGTTGGGCTCGGCGTATCAGCGCTTGGCCCCGGTCGCGCCGGTCAGGCCCGCTGTCTCGGCGGGTGCCCCGGCGGCGCTGCGCACGGCCGGCTGCGCGCCGTCATCAGCCGACCACCCGGCTCCGTGATCGTCAGGCGGGGCGCGGCCGCGACGGATACCCGGACGGGTTGCGGGCACGGCGTGCCCGCCCGCTTCAGGGCATTCGAGAAGGCCGGCAGCCGATTCCGGGCAGACGTGCCCCTCCCGACCCGACCCGGGTCTGAAAGACATACCCAGACATATCCGTGCGGAGGTAGGCGATGAACAACGGACTCGACTTCGGTGATCGGACCGATTTCGACAACGCCGACCGGGGCTTCGTCTCGGCGCTCACGCCTGGTGTCGTCACGGCTTCGGACGGGCGGGTCGTGTGGGACGCCGACTCATGGTCCTTCCTCGCAGCCGACTGTCCGGACACGGTGAATCCGAGCTTGTGGCGGCAGAGCCGGCTGTGCGCCCGTCAGGGCCTGTACGAGGTCGCCGAGGGCATCTACCAGGTACGTGGCCTGGACATCTCAAACATGACGATCATCGAAGGCGACAGCGGGGTGATCATCATCGATCCGCTGTTGAGCGTGGAGACCGCTGCGGCGGCGTTCGGCCTGTACCGAGCCCAGCGCGGCGACCGTCCCGTCACCGCGGTGATCTACAGCCACTCCCACGCCGATCACTTCGGTGGTGTTGCCGGCGTCACCGACGGCAACGTCCCGATCCTCGCGCCGGTGGGTTTCATGGAGCACGCCGTGGCGGAGAACGTGTACGCCGGCACGGCGATGACCCGCCGGGCGGGGTTCATGTACGGAGCGACGCTGCCGACCGGGCCGGCCGGGCAGGTCGGGTTCGGACTGGGGCTGGCCTCCTCCACGGGAACCGTGTCGCTGTTTCCGCCCACTGTCCACATCACACGCACCGGGCAGGAGGAGACCATCGACGGCGTGCGCATGGTGTTCCAGCTGACGCCGGGTACCGAGGCGCCGGCGGAGATGAACTTCCTGTTCCCCGACCGCCGCGCCCTGTGCATGGCCGAGAACGCCACGCACACCATGCACAACGTGCTGACCCTGCGCGGTGCGCTGGTACGCGACGCCCGGATCTGGTCGCGGTACCTGACCGAGGCGATCACCATGTTCGACGGCCAGGCGGACGTGCTGTTCGCCTCGCACCACTGGCCCACCTGGGGCCACGACAACATGATGCGGTTCCTGTCCGAACAGCGTGACCTGTACGCCTATCTGCACGACCAGACGCTGCGGCTGGCCAACCAGGGCCACACCGGGAGCGAGATCGCCGAGATGATCCAGCTGCCGCCGGCCCTGGGCACGGCGTGGCACGCGCGCGGCTACTACGGGTCGGTGTCGCACAACGTCAAGGCCATCTACCAGCGGTATCTCGGCTGGTTCGACGGCAACCCGGCCAACCTGTGGCAGCACCCGCCGGTCGAGACCGCCAAGCGGTACGTCGACTGCCTCGGCGGTGTCGAGGCGGTCCTGACGAAGGCGGGCGACTACCTGGCTGGCGGGGACCCGCGGTTCGCCGCGCAACTGCTGCAGCACGCCGTCTTCGCCGACCCTCATCACGGCGACGCGAAGGAACTGTTGGCGCAGGTGTACGAGAGGCTCGCGTACACGTCGGAGAACGGCGTCTGGCGCAACTTCTACCTCACCGGCGCGCAGGAGCTGCGGTACGGGCCCAAGATCACGCCGGTCGACCTCGGCGCCGGAATGGCCGCGGTGCTGTCGGTCGAGCAGATCTTCGACACTCTGGCGATCCGGGTCGATGCGCCGAAGGCCTGGCACGACACGATCGTCATCGACTGGACGTTCACCGACCTGGGTGAGTCGTATCGGACGACGTTGCGCAACGGGGTGCTCCTCCAGCAGCAGAACGTGCCGGCTGGGCAACCCGACCTGAGCCTCTCCCTGACCAAGCGGGACCTGCTGGGCATGCTGGCCGGCCATGGCCTCGGCGGCATCGCGTACGACGGCGAGATCGACGCCCTCAAGCGCCTGCTCGGCCACCTCGACGCGCCTGACCCGAATTTCGGGATCGTGACGCCGTGATGGCCGGGGCCGGCTCGGCTGCTGCGGCGACCCCGAGTCAGAAGGCGGCGAACAGCTGATCAGCCTCCCGCCCGCGCTGAGCAGATCGACGCGCGATGGCTCATCGGCGCGGGTTGACGCGGGCGCCACGTGACGAGGTGTCCTGAGCCACTTCAGCCAGGATGGGTCGGCTCCCCGCGAGCATGGGACGGCCTCGCCCGTAGGCTTTTGGGATGGCCGGTGTGCGGGTGAGTCGGGTGGAGCGAGGGCCGGGGCGTCCCCGGGAGGAGCGCGTCACCGGCGCGGTCCTGTCGGCGGTGCTGGACCTGGTGGCTGAGAAGGGCCTGGACGCCGTAACCATGGACGCAGTGGCCGCTCGCGCCGGAGTGAGCAAGCCCGCCATCTACCGGCGCTGGCCGGGCAAGCACGATCTGCTCATCGCGGCGGCCGAGACTCGCATCGGGACGCTCGCCGTGCCGGATCTGGGAGACTTCCGCGCCGAACTGCGGGCGGTGCTGGACGCGCGTCTGGAGGCCTACCGGATCCCGGGGACGGCCCGGTTGCTGGCGGGCCTGATCGCCGCGTCGGAGGAGGGTGGCGAGGTGCGCGGCGCGTACCAGCGGTATGTCACTCGAATCATGGGTGAGACGCGGAAGATCCTGGAGCGCGGGATCGCCCGCGGTGATGTGCGTGCCGGGGTCGACGTCCGGACCGCGGCCACGCTGGTGGCGGCACCGATGATCTTCCGCCTGGTGATCGAGCAGCAGCTGCCCGACGAGCGCTTCGCTGCGGACGTGGCCGACCTGGTCGCCCGCGCGGTGGGCTCGCCGGCCTGACCCGCTCCCGCGACCTGGGCTTTCGGGTTTTCTGGCGCAGGCCCTTGCCCCGGCGTTCGCCAATAACGATACTGCCCGTAACGAATGTCGCGTGCCGGAGGTCACACGGGCGTCCCGCTCTCCTGAACCGTCCGGCTCGCCCCACCCCTGCAGCCTCCGCGGAGCCACCGTGACCGACACCGAAGTCGCACCCGCAACGCCCGCATGCCCATCCGGGAGGACGCGTGACAGCCGGCGCCGCGCCTGGACCGTCACCGCCCTGCTCGTCGTCTTCATGATGATCAACTTCGCCGACAAGTCCATCCTGGGTCTGGCGGCCGAGCCGATCCGGGACGACCTGGGCCTGTCCGCGACCCAGTTCGGTATCGCCAACAGCGCCTTCTTCCTGCTCTTCTCCATCTTCGGTGCCGTCGGCGGGCTGCTCGCCGACCGGATTCCGCCCCGGTGGCTGCTGCTGGGGATGGTCGCTCTCTGGTCGGTGTCCCAGGCGCCCATGGCGCTCGGCGCGGGCGTCGCCATGCTGTTCGCTTCCCGGATCGTGCTCGGCGCCGCGGAAGGGCCCGCCTTCCCCGTCGCCCAGCAGACCGCCCTGTCCTGGTTCCCCGACCAGCGGCGCAACCTGCCCAGCGCCCTTATCACCGCCGGCACCACGCTCGGCGTAGTGATCGCCGCTCCCGGGCTGACCTGGGTGGTCGCCGAGCACGGCTGGCGAGCAGCGTTCGCCGTGGTCGCCGTCGCCGGCGCGCTGTGGGCGCTGGTGTGGGCCTTCGCCGGCGGGGAGGGCACACACGCGGTCGGCACCGAGACCGACGCACCCGTGGCGGCCGCGACCGGCTCCGAGCCCGCCCGGGGCAACGTCAGCTACCGTCGCATCCTCGGAACCCGCTCCTGGATCGGCGTCACCGCCGCCTACTTCAGCACCTACTGGATGGTTGCCCTCGTGGTGGCGTGGCTGCCCTCGTACCTGCACGACGGGCTGGCCTACTCCACCACCACCTCGGCGAACCTGGTGGCGCTGCTCTGGGCCGTCAACGCGGTGGCGCTGCTGGCCCAGGCCGGGCTGACCGGATGGCTGCTGCGGCGCGGGATCACCAGCCGCTGGGCCCGCGCCCGGGTCGGCGGCATCACCCTCATCGTCAGCGCGGCCGGCTGCCTGGCCCTGACCGCCAGCCACGGCGGCCCGCTCACCGTGCTGCTCCTGATCGCCGGGTTCGGTATCTGCGGGGTGATGGCGAGCATCGCGGTCACGACCGTGGCCGAACTCGCCCCGGCCGAGCGCCGTGGTGGCGCCCTCGGCCTCATGAACGGGGTCGTGACCACCGCGGGCCTGATCGCCCCCATCCTGGTCGGCCGCCTCGTCGACACCCAGGGCACCGCCGGGTACGGCACCGCCGTCCTGGTCTCCGGGGTCGTGCTCCTGCTGGGCGGGCTGGCCGCCGTCACCCTCGTCGACGCCGACCGGGACAAGCACCGCCTGGCACGCTGACGGGCCCCGGCGGCGGGGCTGGTCGCCCGGGCCGCCACAGCGACACCCCATGCGGTGCCGTCGTTTCGATCGCGGCCCGGCCAATGAGCGCCGTTACGGCCAGCATCCGCTGGGCGCCGCAGCCGCCGACCCACCGTCCATCCATCCGCACGAAACAGGGAGACCTGGTCATGACCAACCTTGCCCAGAACCTGGCCGCCTCGGCGGCCCGCGACGGCGCCGCTCCCGCCATCCGGCTCGGCGACGCGGTGCTGTCGTTCGCCCAGCTCGACGAGGCGAGCGCCCGGGTGGCCGGGCTGCTGCGCGACCGCGGCGTGCAGCCCGGCGACCGGGTCGGCATCATGTTGCCCAACGTGCCGCAGTTCGCCGCCGCGTACTACGGCATCCTGCGCGCCGGCGCGGTGGTGGTGCCGATGAACGTGCTGCTCAAGTCGCGTGAGGTGGCGTTCTACCTGGGCGATTCGCAGGCCAAGGTGGTGCTGGCCTGGCACGGGTTCGCCGAGGACGCCACGGCTGGCGCGGCCACGGCCGGGACCGAGTGTGTGCTGGTGACGCCGGGCCCGTTCGAGACCCTGCTGGCGGAGATCACGCCGCAGGTCGGGGTAGTCGAGCGCGACGGAAGCGACACCGCCGTCATCCTGTACACCTCCGGCACCACAGGCACGCCCAAGGGCGCCGAGCTGACCCACGCCAACCTCACCCGCAACGCCGAGGTCGCGATCGATTTGCTCACGCTGACGGCCGGCGACGTCGTGCTGGGGGCTCTCCCGCTGTTCCACTCGTTCGGGCAGACCTGTGGGCTCAATGCCGCGGTCGCCGGCGGGGCCTGCCTGGCGCTGGTGCCGCGCTTCGACCCGCAGGCGGTGCTCGACACGATCCACCACCACCGGGTGACGATCTTTGAGGGCGTGCCGACCATGTACGTCGCGCTGCTGACCTACCCGGAGCGGGCCAGGTCCGACGTGGACAGCCTGCGGCTGTGCGTGTCGGGCGGGGCGGCTCTGCCGGTGGAGGTGCTGCGGGCGTTCGAGGCCGAGTTCGGCTGCATCGTGCTGGAGGGCTACGGGCTGTCGGAGACCTCGCCGATCGTGTCGTTCAACCACGCCGACCGCGAGCGCAAGGCCGGGTCGATCGGCACGCCCGTTGCCGGGGTGGAGATGGCGCTGCGCGATGTCGAGAACGGCGTCGGTGAGATCGTGATCCGCGGCCACAACATCATGAAGGGGTACTGGGGCCGGTCGGACGCGACCGCGGAGGCGATCGACGCGGACGGCTGGTTCCGTTCCGGTGACCTGGGTCGCATGGACGACGAGGGCTACTTCTTCATCGTCGACCGTAAGAAGGGCATGATCATCCGTGGTGGGTACAACGTGTACCCACGTGAGGTCGAGGAGTTGCTGTACGAGCACCCGGCGGTGCGTGAGGCGGCCGTCATCGGCATCCCGCACGCGGAGCTGGGCGAGGAGATCTGTGCGGCGGTCGCGCTGAAGGACGGCGCCACGGCAACCGCCGAGGAGCTGCGCGAGCACGTGAAGGCGCAGGCGGCGGCGTACAAGTACCCGCGGCACGTGTGGATCGTTGACGAGCTGCCGAAGTCGCCCACCGGCAAGATCCTCAAGCGGGGGATCGAGGCCCCGGCCGACCTGGTCGCGTAGCCCGACCCGACCCGACCCGACCCGACCCGCTCCGGCTTCCGGATACCGTCGCCTGCCGTCGGCAGGACGGCAGGCGACGGTCTGATCGCTGCGCACTGCAGAAGACCCGGACCCGACCGCCGCACCGTCCGCCGGATGCGGGGCCGACCGGACCGACCGAGCACGCCGCACCGCCGACCTTCGCCGACAAGGACGTCGCCCTGATGAGCATCAGCCCCACCGTCACCGCCCGACTCGACCAGATGATCGCCGAGCTCTCCGACGGCGAGCGCGGCTGGGCCCGCGAGTCGCTCGCCTCCCGCCGCGCCCTGCTGCTGCAGGTGCACGCCAACGTCGCCGCCCACGCCGACGAATGGGTACGCGTCGCCGCTGCCATCAAGCAGTTGCCCGCCGGCTCCCCGATACTCGGCGAGGAATGGATCAGCGGCCCGTGGGCGGTCCTGGGGTACATGCCTGCGCTGGCCGAGACGCTGACCCGCCTCGAGCAAGGCCGTGACCTGCTGGCCGGGTGCCCGATCGGAGCCGCGCCCGGTGGCCGAGTCACCGTCGGCGTGCTGCCGTACAACGTCTTCGACCGGCTGCTGCTCAGCGGCTTCCGGGCCGAGGTGTGGATGCAGCCCGGCGTCACCGAGGAGGAGACCCGCGAGCACGCCGGTCTGGGCCTGCGCGCCCCCGCGCAGACGGCCGGCGTTGCCGTGGTCATGGGCGCCGGCAACATCTTCTCGATCGCCCCGCTGGACGTGCTCTACCAGCTGTACGCGTACAACCGCGTGGTCCTGCTCAAGCTCAACCCGGTCACTGACCCGCTGCTGCCGGTGTTCGAGGCGGTGTTCGCCCCGTTCATCGACCGCGGCTACCTGCGCATCGTCACCGGCGACGCGCAGGTCGGCGACCACCTGGTGACCCACGAGGGTGTCGACGCCGTACACATCACCGGCAGCGAAGCCACCCACGACGCGATCGTCTGGGGCGCGGGGGAGGCGGGCGCCGCGGCGAAGGCCGTGGGAACCCCACGGCTGGACAAGCCGATCACCAGCGAACTCGGCGGGGTGTCCCCGGCCATCGTGGTGCCCGGCCGCTGGTCCAAGGCGGACATCCGCTTCCAGGCCGAGCACATCGCCACCCAGCGCCTGCACAACAGCGGCTTCAACTGCATCGCTGCCCAGATCGTCATTGTCAGCAGCGACTGGCCGCAGAAGCAGGAGTTCCTCACCGCGCTTCGCGCCGCCTTCAGCAACGCGCCCGCCCGCCCCGCCTGGTATCCCGGCTGCGACCTGCGGGTGGCCGACGCGCGGCGGGCGCACCCGCACTTCGAGGCCGTCGGCGGCACCGCCGAGCGCACCGTGCTGTGGGGCTTGGACCTCGGCGACGATGCGGAGTCCGCGTTCGGCGCCGAGTACTTCGGCCCGGTCCTCGGCGTCGCCGAGCTGCCCGGCACGGGCCTGGAGTTCCTCAACGCCGCGGTCGACGCCGCCAACGAGCGCATGCACGGCACGCTGGGCGCCAACCTGGTGATCGACTCCCGCACGCAGCGACAGCTGGCCGCGCGCCTGCGCGAGAGCATTGCCCGGCTGCGCTACGGCACCATCGGCGTCAACGCCTGGACCGGCGTGGGCTACCTGACGGCCCGCGCCACCTGGGGAGCCCTTCCCGGGCATACGCTCGACGACATCCAAAGCGGCCGCGGTATCGTGCACAACTCGCTGCTGCTGCACCGTCCCGAGCGGACCGTCGTGTACGGGCCGTTTCGGCCGCTGCCGCGCTCGGTCATGACCGGCGAGTTCAGCATCACCCCGAAACCGCCGTGGTTCCTCACCAACCGCACCGCCGCTTCGACCGGGCGGCGGCTGACCGCGTTCGCCGCCCGGCCCCGTTGGGCGGCCCTACCCGGCATCTTCGCCTCCGCGCTGCGAGGGTGATGTCGGTGACCCACAATGCGTCCGGCCGGTCGACGACGAACCGCCGGTTGACCAGAACCGCCGACGGCGAGATCGGCGACGACTGGGTAGATCATGTTGGAGGCCGTTCCCCCACGCGAAACCGGGGGAAGCCCATACCTCCACAAGCAGGCCGATGTGCCCGGGTGGGTGGCTTATGGTGAAGCCGGGGGCGGCCGCGGTGGTCCGTGCCGGTGCGAGGCGCACGCCCTGATCAGAGCCGTAGTGCCCTTCACGTTGTGCAGCTGAGGGATGGACCCATGCCAGGAAGAACATCCACCCGTGCCGGAACGCTCGCCGTGACCGGGAACAAGCGCGACGTCGGCCATTGCTGAGATGGACTGGGCCGGATGGGGTCTGTTCGGGTTGGTCGCCACCGCGGCGCTCACCGCGGCGTTGATCACCGCGCAACTGGCCGGCCTCACCCGCCTGGATTTTCCCCTGGTGCTCGGGACCCTGGTCACCGAGGATCCCGATCGGGCCCGGATCGTCGGGTTCGTCATCCACCTCTGCGCCGGTCAGGGCTTCGCCCTCGGCTACGCGGCCACGTTCGCCGTGCTGCACCGGGCCACCTGGTGGATCGGGGCGCTGCTCGGGCTGCTGCACGTCGGCATCGCGCTGACGGTGCTCCTGCCGCTGCTTCCGGGCGTCCATCCCCGCATGGCCTCGCAGCGGGCCGGCCTGACCAGCACGGCCGTGTTGGAGCCGCCCGGCCTGTTCGCCGTCAACTACGGCGTGCAGACTCCCGCGGTCGCGGTCGTCGTCCACGTCATCTACGGGATCGTCCTCGGACTGCTCCTCCGGGCCGACTGACCCGTGGTCGCCGACGGGTGAGGGAGCGATCTTCATGACTGGCGGATTCGACCGGGCTTCCCGACGGCCGGCACCGATCAGCGAGTACGGGCTGCTGGGTGACACCCGCACCGCCGCCCTCGTGGCCGGCGACGGCGGGATCGACTGGCTCTGTGTGCCGCGCTTCGACGGCGAGCCGCTGTTCGGCCGGCTGGTCGGTGGCCCGGAGGCCGGAACGTTTCGGGTCGGCCCGGCCCGGCCCGGGACGGTCGTCGACCGACGCTACCGCCAGCACACCGCCACCCTGGAGACGACCTGGGCGGTGGGCGGCGGCCGCCTCACCCTCACCGAGGGCATGGTGGCCGAGGTCAGCGGTCGCCTGCTGCCGACGACTCTGCTGGTGCGGCGGCTGTCGGCCGAGCACGCGGCGGTCGAGGCCGTCGTGGAGTTCGACCCCCGCCTCGGCGCCCTGCACCGCCGGCCCCGGATCCATCACCGTCGCCAGGCCCTGGTCTGTGCGTGGGGGTCGGTTGCGATCTCCCTGGCGAGTGCGCCCGAGCTCGCCATCGAGACCGGCCGGTCCACCTCGATCACGGTCCGGCCCGGCAGCCCGATCACCCTCGTGCTGGCCTTCGCCCACCGCGAACCGCTGATCCACGTCGACCCGGCAGCAGCCTGGGACCTACTCGTCGAGGACGAGAACCGGTGGCGGGACTGGAGCACCGAGATCGACGAGTCGCTGCCTTTCCGCGAGGCCGTCGTCCGGAGCCTGCTGACCATGCGGCTGCTCACCTACTCGCCGTCGCAGGCTCCGGTGGCGGCGCCCACGACGTCGTTGCCCGAGGATCCCGGCGGGATACGCAACTGGGACTACCGCTACGTCTGGCCCCGGGACGCCAGCATCGGCGTCAGCGCCTTCCTCGGCGTCGGCAAGGCCAGGGAGGCCCACGGCTTCCTCGCCTGGCTGCTGCACGCCAGCCGGCTGCAGCGGCCCCGCCTGCCCGCACTACTCACCCTGCACGGTCGCAACGTACCGGCCGAACGCGACCTGCCCGGCTGGCCCGGCTACCTCGCCAGCGTCCCGGTACGGATCGGCAACGGCGCCGCCGGCCAGCACCAGCTCGACGGCTACGGCTGGGTGGTCGACGCCGCCTGGGCGTTCGCGCAGGCCGGACAGCGCCTCTACAGCGAGACGTGGCGGGCGGTGCGCGGCTTCGCCGACGTGGTCGCCGGCCGCTGGCAGGAGCCCGACGCCGGCATCTGGGAGGTCCGCGAACCGACCCAGCACGTCCATTCCAAGCTCATGGGCTGGCTCGCGCTGGACCGCGCCCTCCGCATCGCCGACACCCATCCGCTGCCCGACCGCCAACGCCGGCGCTGGCAGGAGGCACGGGACGCGATCGCCGCCGAGGTCCGGACGCGCGGCTTCGACCCCGAGGCGGGCTGCTACGTCCGCGGCTACGGCACCCAGGACCTGGATGCAGCCCTGCTCGTCCTGCCGCTGCTCGACCTGGACGACATCGAGTCGCCCCGGGTGCGGGGCACCATCGACGCCGTCCGGGACCGGCTCTCCGCCGGCGGTCCGCTGCTCTACCGCTACCCGCCGGGCCGTGACGGGTTCCCCGGCGGCGAAGGCGCGTTCCTGCCCTGCTCGTTCTGGCTCGTGCAGGCCCTGGCCCGCACCGGGCGCCACCGCGAGGCCGTCGAGCTGTTCCAGACCCTGCTCGACCACGCCAGCCCGCTCGGCCTCTACGCCGAGGAGATGGACCCCGCGACCGGCGCCCACCTCGGCAACTACCCCCAGACGCTCACCCACGCCGCGCTCGTCCAGGCCGCACTCGCCATCCGGGACGCCCCCACCAGCGGCCCGGTGTCCGCCTGACCGAGGAAACGCCCCGCCGGTAGACCGCCGTGGGGGAGCGGCCCACCGGCCGCCGGCCCGAGGGGCGGCGGCCGGTGCGTACGGCGTCATCGCCTCGGCAGCAGTTGGATGATCGCGGCCAGCGCCAGTTCCAGCACGATGAGCAAGACCAGCCCGGCCCGGAACCCGCCGGTCAGATCCGCGGCCCGGTAGAAGACGATGCCGATGAGCGCCACCCCGACCGCGTTGCCGGTCTGGTTCACCGTGGCGAGCACTCCGGCGGCGGCCCCGGTGTGCTGCGGGGTGATCCGGGAGAGCACGGTGGTGGTGAGCGGGGCGAGCGCGATGCCCATGCCGATGCCGTCCACGGCCAGCCCCGGCACGAGCCAGCCGGTCCCGTGCCCGGCCGCCTGCCACATGCCGTACAGGCCCGCGACCATCACCAGCGCGCCCACGCTGACCACCTGCCGACCGAGCCGGGCGGCGATCCGGTGCGCGTACGTCGAGGTGGCCAGGTAGCCGGCGCCGATGGCGATGAAGACGACGCCCGACTCCAGCGCCGACAGGCCCCGCTCGACCTGCAGGTAGAGCGCCAGGATGAGGAAGAACGACGCCTGCCCCATCCAGAACACCTGGGTGGCCACGAGCCCCACCGAGAACGCCCGCTCCCGGAACAGCGTGGGATGCACCAGGGGTTGCGCGCTGCGCCGCTGGGTCGCCCCGAACTGCGCGAACAGCAGCACCGAGGCGGCCAGACTCAGCCAGGTCCACACCGGCCAGCCCTGCTCCCGCCCCTCCACCAGCGGCAGGACCAGCGCCACCAGCGCCGCGCTGACCAGGACCACGCCGGCCAGGTCGAGCCGGGTCGACGGGTGGCGGGACTCCGGCACCCGGCGCAGCAGCGCCAGCGCGGCCACCCCGATCGGCAGGTTGATGAGGAAGCACAGCCGCCAGTCCAGGCCGAACAGGTCCGCCCGGATCAGCAGGCCGCCGATCAACTGGCCGAAGACGGCGCCCAGACCCAGCGTCAGGCCGTACCGGGCGATCGCCTTCGGCTGCTCGGCCGGCGCGACGCTGGTGCGCACGATGGCCAGCACCTGCGGCATGAGCAGCGCCGCCGCGAGTCCCTGGAGCACCCGGGCGCCCACCAGGACACCCGCGGTGGGCGCCAGCCCGCAGAGCACCGAGGCCGCGGTGAACAGCGCCACTCCGAGGCCGAAAACCCGGCGGCGGCCATACCGGTCGCCCAGCCGGCCGCCGGTGATCAGGCCGGCGGCCACCGCGAGGACGTAGCCGGCGACCACCCACTGCAGCGCGGCCGGGCCGGCGTGCAGGTCGCGTTGCATCGCCGGCAGGGCCACGTTGACGATGAACGCGTCGATCGCGGTCATGAACGTCGAGATCAGCAGGACCGGCAGGAAGGCGCCGGGCCGCGCGGCCGGTGCGGTGACCCGCACCGGCCGCGCGTTCAGGAGCGTCATGCCGGCACCCGGTCCAGGAAGCCGTGCACGGTGGCGATGCGGCCGTCGGTGATGACCGCGACGTCGAAGCCGACAACGATCGGCTCGGCGCCGCGCGGGCCGAGGTTCCAGGTGAACCGGGCCAGGTCGTGGTGGGCGTCGACCGGGCCAGCGAGGCTGAACTCCAGGCCGGGGAACTGCTGCTGCACGCCGGCGATCAGCGCGTCGATCTGGTCGCGGCCGGCGACGGAGGCCAGCGGGTCGGTGTACGTCCCGTCGGCCGTCCACACCTCGTCGATGAGGGCCCGGCGGGCGGCGGCGTCGGTGGTGTTCCAGGCGGTGAGGTACTTCTCGATCAGTTCCATGGCCACGACGCTATGGATGATCCGGCGCCCGGGAATCGGTAGCGCTTAGGTACCGCGTACCTGTGTAGGGTGCGGAGAATGTTGCACGGCCGCGCCGCAGAGCAGGACCGGATCGCGGCCCTGGTGGCGCGGGCCCGGGCGGGGGAGAGCGCCGCGTTGGTGCTGCGGGGCGGTCCGGGCATCGGCAAGACCGCGCTGCTGGACTGGGCCGCCGAGCTGACGTCGCCGGCGGGCCGGCCGCTGCGCGTGCTGCGCGCCAGCGCCGCCGAGTTCGAGGCCGAGCTTCCGTTCGCCGGGCTGAGCCAGCTCGTACGGCCGGCGCTCGACCGCCTCGACCGGCTGCCCGCACCGCAGCGGCAGGTGCTCGCCGCGGTGTTCGGGCTCGGCGGCGGCGCCCAGGCCGACCGGCTGCTGGTAGGGCTCGCCGTGCTGTCGCTCCTGGCGGACCTGGCCGAGGACGGTCCGCTGCTCTGCCTCGTCGACGACGCGCACTGGCTGGACAGCGTCTCCGCCGAGGCGCTGCTGTTCGCCGCGCGCCGGCTGCACGCCGAGGGCGTCGTGATGATCTTCGCGGCCCGGGACGGGGTCTTTCCCGCCCCCGGCCTGCCCGAACTGACCGTCGGCGCGCTCACGCCGGCCGACGCCGTCCGGCTGCTCGACCCGCAGCTCCCTCCCGAGGTACGGATGCGGGTGCTCGGCGAGGCGCAGGGCAACCCGCTCGCGCTGATCGAGCTGCCCCGCGTCGTACGGGCCGACGACCCCGGCGGCCCGCTGCCGCTCACCGACCGGTTGCAGGCGGCGTTCCACGGCCAGGTCGACCGGCTGCCCGCCGGCGCCCGGGCGCTGCTGCTCGCCGCCGCCGTCGAGGACACCGGCGACCTGGACGTGCTGCTGCGCGCCGCCGCCCCCCTCGGCGGCGGCCCGGCGGACCTGCGGCCGGCGGAGGAGGCCCGGCTCGTCGAGGTCACCGGCCGGCGGCTGCGGTTCCGCCACCCGCTGGTCCGCGCCGCCGTGCACGCCGCCGCCACGTACCCGGAGCGGCTCGCCGTGCACCGGGCGCTCGCGGAGGTGCTCACCACGCCCGACACCGCCGACCGGCGGGCCTGGCACCTCGCCGCGGCCACCACCGGACCGGACGAGCAGGTGGCCGCCACCCTGGAACGCACCGCCGAGCAGGCCCGCGCGCGCAGCGGCTACGGCGCGGCGCTGGCCGCGTTCGAGCGCGCCGCCGAACTGAGCGGGGACGAGGCCGCCCAGGCACGCCGGCTGCTGCTGGCCGCCGAGAGCGGCCTGCAGTCCGGGCACCTCGACAACGCGGTCCGGCTCGCCGAGCGGGCTGCCGGCGTGGTGAACGAGCCGGCCTTCCACGCCCGCGTCGCCTGGATCGAAGGACACGCCTGGTTCTGGCAGGGCGGCCACCAGACCGCGTACGACCTGATGAGCCAGGGCGCGCAGCTCGACCCGGGACAGCGGGACGCGTTGCTGGTGGCGGCGTTCCACCCGGCCTGGTACCTCGGCGAGCCGTACCTCGGCGCCTGCCTCGACCAGCTCGCGACCCTCGACCATCCGGTGGCCCGCTACCAGGTCGCCGCCGTCCGGGGCCGACCGCTGCCGCTGGCCGCGGTCGCCGCCGAGGCAGGCGCCGAACCCCGCGACCGCGTGCAGCTCTGCGGGCTCGGCTTCGTCGCCGGCCAGGACGCCGAGACGTACGAGCTGGCCTCCGGCCTGGTCGCCCGCTGCCGAACGGAGGGCGTCCTCGGGCTGCTGCCCACGCTGCTGTTCTTCCTCGCCGAGGCGGAGTTCTTCCACGGCCGGCATCGGGACGCCGCGGTCAGCCTCGACGAGGCGGTCCGGGTCGCCCGCGACGGCGGCCAGCCGCTGTGGGTCAGCCAGCTGCTCGCCGTGCAGGCGGTGCTGGCCGCCGTGGCCGGCGACGAGGCGCGCTGCCTGGAGCTGGTGGCCTCGGCGCTGGACGGCGCCGCGGCGGGCGCCGAGGCGGCCGGCCGGGCGTGGACGCTGTGGGCGCTGGGTCTGCTCGACCTCGGCCAGGGCCGGGCCGAGTCCGCCGTGACCCGGCTCGCCACCCTGCAGGAGAACCCGTACGCCCACCAGGTGTGCGCGTACCGGAGCGTGCCCGACCTGGTCGAGGCGGCCGTCCGGGCCGGCGTGCCCGAGCAGGCCGAGGAGGCGGTCACCCGCTTCTCGACGTGGGCGCAGCGGGTGGACCAGCCGTGGGCGACGTCCCTGGCGTACCGGTGCCGGGCGCTGCTCTCCGGCGACGAGCAGGACTACCTGCTGGCCCTCAAGGCCGGCGGCCGCCCCTTCGAACAGGCCCGCACCGAACTGCTGTACGGCGAGTGGCTGCGCCGCGCCCGGCGCAAGGCCGACGCCCGCGGCCGGCTGCACCATGCCCTGCACACGTTCGACCAGTTGGGTGCGGCCCCGTGGGCGGCGCGGGCGCGCGGCGAGCTGGAGGCCACGGGGCTTCGCGCCCCGCAACCAGCCGCGTCGGCCGCCGCCGACCTCACTCCGCAGGAGCTGCAGATCGCCCGGCTCGCCGGCACGGGTCTGTCCAACCGGGACATCGCCGCGCAGCTGTTCCTCAGCCCCAAGACGGTCGCGTACCACCTGTACAAGGCGTACCCGAAGCTCGGCGTCACCAGCCGCACGGAGCTGGCCGCCCTGGCGCTGTGACCAGCCCGGGCGTGCCATCAGGCAGTGACACGCCAAGGCGCTCCTCAACGATGCCAATCCCTGAAGATGAGTCAGGTGGGTGTCGCGGCCGACGGCGTTGCCGTGCTCCGATATCACGCACCGCGGGGAATGTGAGGGCAGCTTATGCCGATCATCACGGTTCGTCGTGCCATGGACGTTGGCGGGATTCTGAGCCGCATGAAGATCGAAGTCGATGGCGAGGTCGTGGCACGCCTCAAGCGTGGGGCCAGGCAGAGCTTCGATGTACAGCCCGGCCAACATCGGGTGCGGGTGCGTGTGAGTTGGCAGAGCAGCTTGCCAGTCGAGGTGACCCTGGACGGCGCCGAGACGGTCACCTTGGAAGCGGCATACAGCGAGCGATCGTGGAGGTTCACGGAGACGTTCCTGCGGCCCGAGGGCGCCCTCGACTTGCGGGTGGTGTGACCTAGGCATGACGAGATCAAGTTCCCCGCTCTGTCTCACCTTGAGCCGAGGCACGCAGCGCTCTACTCGTCCGCCGCGGCATCGCCTGCGTCGTCAGCAGGCCGTGCTCGTCGACGTCGAGCACGTTGGAGAAGATCGCCATGACTTGTTCGAGCGTCACGGCAGCTAGGGCAAGGCCCTAGCATTGCGCCCATGATCGAGGACTTCCCGGATCGGCTCCTGTGCGACATGGCCAGGCTCGATCCCTGCACGGCGGTCGTCGAGGCTGGCGAGCAGGATGTCGACGGGCTTACCGACTACAGCCCGGAGGGCCACCAGGCCCGCGCCGACCTCGCAGTCCGTGCCCTGCGCGAGCTCGAGATCTTGGGTGACGCACTGCCGGCCGCGACCCCGCTGCACGCCCACCTCGCCGAACGGCTGCATACGCGTATCGCCTTCCACGACGCCGGGGACGACCTGCGCGAACTGCACGCGGCGGCCACCGGTCCACTTCAGCTAATCCGCCAGGCCGTCGAGGCCGCGGTTCCCGGCCGCGGCGCCGAGGGCGCGGTGTTCGAGGAGGGCTGGGCTCGTGTCGGCGCACGCCTGGCCGCGATCCCCGCGGCCCTGGATGGGTATGCCCGCAGCCTCTTACTCGCCGCGGAGCGCGGCAATCTGCCGGCGCGCCGTCAAGTGGAGCTCGTCACGCAGCCTGCAGCAAATGGATCGACGACGATGTCGCCCTGGTGGATCGCTACGGCGAGGGGCGTCAGCGGGCGTCGTTGCAGGCCGCAGTGACGGGCTCGCGAGAGGCGTACCAGAAACTGGCCGAGATGCTGACCGCGGACCTGGCACCGCGGGCCGTTGAGGAGGAAGCGTTCGGCCAGCAGCGGTACGCACTCTGGGTGCGCACCTTCCTCGCGGCCCAGCCTGACCTGCGCGAGCTGTACGACTGGGGCTGGGACGAGTTCCGAGCGATAGAGGCAGAGCTGATCGCGGAAGCGAAGGCCCAGGGCGGGAGCGTGCCAGAGGTGCTCGCCTTGCTCGCCAGCCCCGACGCGCCCGGCACGCTGCACAGCAGGGAGGCGTTCGCCGCGTGGCTGCAGGAGCTGTTGGAGGCCGCCACCGAGCGACTGGACGGCGTGTACTTCGACATCCCCGCCCCGCTGCGGCGCATCGAGTCGCGGTTGACCACGTCGTCCGGCATTGCCTACACCGGGCCGTCACGGGACCTGACGCGGCCGGGCCGGGTCTGGTGGTCCCTCCCCGAGGACGCAGCGAGTTTCCCCACCTGGTACGCCTACAGCACCGCCTATCACGAGGGCGTTCCCGGCCACCACCTCCACCTCGGCTCCGAGGTCTGCCGGGGAGGCCTCGGGCAGCGGCTGAACCTGCTCGGCGGCCTCTCCGGCAGCCAGGAGGGCTGGGCACTGTACGCCGAGCGGTTCATGGACGAGCTCGGGCTCTATGAACAGCCGGGTGCTCGACTGGGTTATCTGTATATGCAGCTCCTGCGGGCGGCACGGGTGGTGCTCGACATCGGCCTGCACCTGCGACTGCCGATGCCGTCTGGTGACAGATCCTTGTGGACGCCGGATGCTGCGCTGAAGCTGCTGCGGGACCGCTGTCACCAGGGGCCGTACGCGTCCGCCGAACTCGCGCGTTACCTGGGCCGGCCAGGGCAGGCGCTGGCCTACAAGGTGGGTGAGCGCGTGTGGCTGGCAGGCCGCTCGTCCTTCCCCGGCGACCGGCGCAGATTCCACCGTCAGGCGCTGGAGCTGGGTTCGCTGGGCTTGGATCAGTTGACGGCCGCCCTCCAGGGTGACCGCGCAACACTCGTGCACCGCCGTAAAACAAGCCGAGCACCGCACTTGTAGCTGTGCCTGACGTCCTTCGACATCCGACCAGTCTGAACCAGGGCCGGACCTATTAGCGTGGAAGACCGTGACATCAACCCGCTCGTGGTCGAATCCTAGGTCCGGATATGCCGCAGTCCGTGCATGCTGATCGATGAAGAGCGGTCACGGTCGGTGGCTGGCCACTGGGTCGAGCGGGCACCCTGAACTGCCGATGTGCGTGCACTGGTGCCGCCAGATCATGCTCACAGTGGAAGCCGATAGCCAAGGGGCAGCGATACGTCGGGCACGGTCGAAGGGCAGCCATCCTTGCCGGATGGATGCCCTTCGACACGCATTCGGCTCCCCGAATACCTACCGAGGCGGGAAGAACGACGCTCAGCAAGTCACGGCACAACCTGGAAGCCTTGGCGCCAGGTGGGGTGTGTCGGGCGCCAGCCCAGTTCGCGCTTGGCCTTGGCGTTGGAGGCGCCCCGCAGTTCGGTCATGAGCACGACGCCGGCCTGTCCGGCGGCCAGCCGTCCGATGAACCGCGGTACGCGCATCGGTTTCTTGGCGCCCAGCATCGCTGCCAGTTCCGGCAGCCATTCGGCGACCGGGGCGGGATCGTCATCGACGATGTTGTAGACACCGCGGCCGCCGTTCTCCACCGCTGCGACCGTGGCCTCGGCGGCGTCGGCGATGTGGATGAACGACCACACCCCGCCGCCGTCGCCGACGACCGGGAACTTGCGTTTGCGGATCATCTCGAGCTGCTCTGAGCCTGGCGCCATGGAGGTGCCGGGTCCGTAGAACGCGCCGTAGCGCAGCACGATCCCGTCGGTCCAGGCGGCGCCCAGCACGGCCTTCTCCAAGTGCTCGATGGCGGCGATCATCGGTGCCATCTGGTCGACCGGTGCGCGATCCAGGGGGTCTTGTTCGTTCTTGACCGGCCCGCCGGTCCGCGTGTAGGTGAACGCGCCGTTGCTCTGGGCGACGAACCGTCGTACTCCTGTGGCGCGTGCGGCCGCGAGCAGGTTGTCGGTGCCCTCGATCCGCAGCCGGTTGGTGGCGGCGAAGCTGCGTTCGAAATGGCGGGTGTCGACGTGCCCGATGGCGGTCAGCTGGTGAACGATCACCTCCGGGGCCGCCTGGCGCACGGCCGCCTCGACCTGGGCGCGATCCAACGCATCGGCGATGACCGGTACCGCGCCCAGCTGTGCTGCCCTGGCCTTGTTGGATTCGCTGCGGATCATGGCGAACACCTCGTGTCCGGCATCGACCAGACGCGGCACCAGTTCCTTGCCCATCGCTCCGGTCGCTCCTGCCACCAGCACTCTCATCGTCGGCTCCTTGCTGTCCGGTTCGGGTTGTCACTTGAACCGGATGGCCCGCCGATTCCTGACAGGAGCCAGAGGTGATGGCCGTCACATCACGAGCAGGGGTTCCCCATGGTTGGCCGCCGCCCATTGCGCGGTCGCGCGTTCGAGCTTGTCGGGGTTTGCCTGGGTACGGCAGGCAGTGATGCCCTCGGCGGTGACCTCCAGGCACATGATGGCGACGACCCGGCCTTCCACGACCGCCACAACGGCGGGTTCCCCATTGGCGGCCCAGGCGTAAAGCTCGGGCGAGCCGCCGACGACGGCGCGCTTGGCCTCGGCGGGCTTGAACAGGCCCCACAGGAACCTCGCGACCGCGACGGCTCCCTCGAACGCCTTGGTGCGTGCCGGAACCTTCCCTCCGCCGTCGCCGATGGAGATGGCGTCCTTGGTGAGCAGGCGTACGAGCTCATCGGTTCGGCCACTGGTGGCGGCCGCGAGGAACTCCTCGACGATCCGCTTGGCGGCGGCCTGGTCGATTTCGGTGCGGGCTTTGCCGTACGCGACATGCTTCTTGGCGCGGTGAAAGATCTGCTGGCTGGCGGCCTCGGTGATGTCGAGGATCTCGGCGATCTCCCGGTGCGGGTAGTCGAAGGCCTCCCGCAGCACGTACACGGCCCGTTCGTTGGGGGACAGGCGCTCCATGAGGGTGAGGACCGCGTACGAGACCGATTCGCGCTGCTCGGCGGTGTCGGCCGGGCCGAGCATCGGGTCCCCCGCGAGCAGCGGCTCGGGAAGCCATCGACCCACGTATGTCTCGCGGCGTGCCCGCGCGGAGGTGAGCTGGTTGAGGCACAGGTTGGTGAGTACCTTCGTCAGCCAAGCCTCGGGGACCTCGACGCGGTCGACGTCGGCGGCCTGCCAGCGCAAGAACGTCTCCTGCACGATGTCCTCTGCCTCGTCCGCGGAGCCGAGGAGACGGTAGGCGATGGCCTCCAGACGGGGCCTCGACAGCTCGAATCGGTCGACGTCATCCACTGTCAAAGGCATGACCTGATCATATTTCCCGCAATGCCCCCAGCTGATCACGGCCCCACTCGTGGATCGAGGCCATCCGGACAGCGAACACGCTGCTCCTCCTCACGAGGATTGGCGCCTCCTGCCAACTGAGGTGGTGAGTCACTCTGGTGTACGTAACGGTGACGAAAATCAGGTGCGCGCATCTGCCGCAGATAGTGAAAGCTGTGACGTGCCCGCGCCCGTGCGCGGTGCTGAGGTGAGGTTGAATGGCCCCCGTGCCAAGCATGAGTCGGTCCCGGTACGCCGGCGTTCTCGCACATCACGACGACAAAGTCGTTCTCGTGTACGAGGAGTACCCACGGTGGGGCGGCCCCTACTGGAACATCCCGAGCGGGCGGATCGAGGACCACGAGACGCCGTTTGAGGGCGCCTGCCGAGAGTTGGCCGAGGAGACAGGTCTGGTCGTCGCAACCGCGGACCTCGTTCTTCATGGCACGGCGGCGGTGACCGGAGCAGTCACCGTCAGCCGGGTGTGGAACTTCACCGTCGACGTGGTGGATCCGACCCTGCACGTCCGCGACCCAGATGGTCTGATTCAGGAGGCCCGCTGGTTCCCCGTCGAAGAAGCAAGCCGCTTGCTTCATGAGTTGCCCTACCGGCCGCTGTCGGAGCCGTCAGTTGCGGTCCTCACCCGTCAGGCTCAGCCGGGCGCCCATTGGGCGTATTCGGATCCGGAAGCGGAGCCGGTTGTCACCTACCCCAACGGGTGAAGGACATTTGCCACGTCCCTGTCCTGCTGATGACCAAGATGCCCCGAGACCTTGCTTGGACCGCGGCGACGAGCCCCGCGGACGGACTACAGCGTGTTCGCCTCCCGAACCGTTCTCGATCTCTGTCGTTTACCGGATCTGCCGCTGAGCACGCGCGACCCCCTACCAACTAAAGATGGTCGCAGTACGGAGAGCAACGACGACCAAGGGCGTGGCCCAGGTCCCGCAGAAGAGTGCCCAGCCGCTCGGCCTCCTCGGCCGTGGGCGGAGTGATGGCCGCGCCAGCCGCGATGTGCTCTCCGGCCTCGTATAGCGCGACGTACAGATCTTCCGCGGTTGCGCGGTCGAGCCGCAGAACGATGTCATCCCGCATGCGCAGACCCTAATCGCACGTCTCGCGGCACCGGTTGGCCACGGTCGGGTGCGCGGATCTGCCGCGATCCGCGCGGTCATGCCGCGTAGCGCTCGTCACGCAAGGTAACCAGTTCACGGTGCACGCATCCGGACGTGCCGAGAACAGTGCGCCCAATGGCCGGGTGCCCCCGCCCGATCGGGGTACCAGGTTTCGGGTGCTCGAACAGGTTGGCTCCATTACCGATTGCCGAAGGCCCTGGCTTGCTGCCGCTGCTGCGGGAAGTCAGTCGACGGTGGTCCTCGAACGCTATCTACGCGGCGGACATGAGCAAGTTCGGGTGGACCTGCGGGGGCTAGTCCCAGACGTCCGTAGCCTGGCGCACTCTGCCGATGCGGAACATGGCGGTGCGAAATCGGGTGCAGCCGTAGCACAAGCGGGTCGTATCCTGCCGGCATGATCGATGAGCCGATTGACCCGGACGATCGCCTCGAGTGGCTGGTCGAGCAGGGGCGGGTGGACGAGGCGATCACCATTCTCGAAGCCCGGGTCGGCGGCGGGGACTGGCTGGATGTGGACCGCCTGACCGACCTGTTGATGGAGAACGGCCGCGTCGAGGAGGCGGAGGCGCATTGGCGGGCTGCCATCGAGGCCGGTCTGCCTCGGGCGCACGGCGGCCTCGCGGACATGCTGGCGAATGCGGGCCGAACCGACGAGGCTATTGCCGGGTGGCGGGCGGCGGTGGAGGCGGGTGAGCCACGAGCCCGTGCCCGTCTCGCCGCGTTGCTCCGCAAGACCGGCCGGGTGGACGAGGCGATCGCCGAGTACTGGGCGGCGATCGCGGCCGGTGACGCGGCGGCGGGCGTCCGGCTGGCCAAGGTGTACGCCCGGGCGGGCCAGCTGGACGAGGCGGTCCGCGCCTATCGGTCGGCGATCGGCGCCGAGGGTGTGTGTCGATGGCCGCTGGGTGCGCTGTTGGAGAAGCTCGGCCGCGCCGACGAGGCGGTAGCCGCCTACCGGGCTGCCGTTGACGCCGGCGAGGAGCGCGCTTGCCTGCGGCTGCTGGCGGCACAGGGCCGCCTGGAGGAGGCGACTCAGCTCGTCCGGGACATGCTCGCCGGGCCGGGCCACAACCCTTCCTACCGGCAGCTTGGCTGGCTGTTGACCGAGCAGCGGCGCGTCGAGGAACTCGAGGCCGAGGCACTGCTGCTCAAGGACGGCAACCTGGTAGGGCTGTCATATCTCCTCGCCGGCGCGCAGCAGTCCGCGAACTACCACGAGGACTGCCCAGCCGACTGCAAGGGCAGCACCCGGGTGGTGCGATACCTCCCAGGGGCGCTGAGATGACCTGCGGCGAGGCCTGCTGAACGGCGCAGTTGCCGCGGTCGGGGCAGTTGGGGCGTGACCTGCCCGGCCTTACTGCTCGACCTTGACATCCTCAATTGCCGCGACCTGCGCGTTCGGGGTTTGCTGTGGGATGTCGCCTGTTCGGCCGTCTCCGAGCCAGGGACTGGTGAGTTGGGGCCGTAGGCTGGGATTGTGGAGACACTGCCGGCGTTCGGCGTGCAGTTGATGCGGTTGGCCGAGCTGCGTGGCGTTGACGTCAGCTCCCTGGCCAGCAGGGCGGCCGTTCCGGAACCTGTGATCACGGCGGTGCTCGACGGCGGCGAGCCTGACCCGTCACTGCTGTGCCGGCTCGCCCCCGCACTCGGCCTGCATGCCAGCGACCTGTTCGTAATCGCGGGTCAGCGGGTGTCTGACGACCTCGCTCCACTGGACCCGGCCGCAGCCAGCAACCTCGGTTCGCTGTCATGGTCACTGACGTACCTGCCACGGGCCGTACCGGAGCTGCACCAGCTCGTCCGGTCGTTGCCCCAGCAGCCCCGCCCACAGCAGCCGCCGGCCCGAACGCCGCAGTATCAGCAGTACCCGAACAGCGCCGGCGGCCCGATACTGCGCCTGCTGCACAACCGCAACCTCAACTGGCTAGGTTCTTCCAAGTACCTATTCGGCATCGGCCGCCGCGACGTGCTGTCGGCGTCGACGATCGGCATGATCGGACGCGGCACGAAAACCCTGACACCCGACCTGCTTGTTGGGTTCGCCGCCTTCCTCGACATCTCATCCGGCCACCTCAGCACGCTGACCGGCATCGACCTGGCCGGCGACCATTCGCCAGCCCACCCAGACGCCGCCGAGGCCGCCCAGCTGATTTGGAACGCCCGCCGCTTGACCGCCGGCCAACTGCAACGGGTCCGCGATCGGGCCCACGCCATCCGCCACGAACGCGCCGACGAACTCAGCCCTCAACTGCGATGCGCCTGCCCCGGACGTCCTTGAGATCCAGCCAGCGGTGGACCGGTGCACTGTATGCCGTCGACCGAGCGCCCACCAGCCGCTCCCGCCCGACTCTGCCGGAAGTGGTGCGCCGTTTCGGGTGCCGACGTTCGGAGAGATCACTGCATGGCGGTGGCTGGTGGGTGATCGAACGAGACCGGGCAGCGGAAGACGTACAGGGCATAACCCCGGCCGATCGAGACATCGGTGGGGTTGCGCGGAACATCCGCCGGATCTTCCATCGGCCGCCAGCTGCCGCCCGACCCGTGCCACTCGCCGGAGTCGGCAGTGAACAGCAGCGTCATCGCGGTGCCACACTCCGTGCAGTCCACCGGATGCGGGTCGGTCAGCGACCAGTTCGCGAAGCCGCCCACCTTCCAGCCCGGCGCCAGTGACAGGTCGAACTGATAGTCGATTCCCTCCTCGTCGTCGGATTCCTCCTCGGTTTCCTCCTCCCAGGCGATGATCCGGGCGTCGAGTTCCTCGGGCAGCAGTCCGCCGTACTGGTACTCGCGAATCTGTTCCGGGTACACGACGCAGGGAGTCGGCAGATAGGAGTCGTTGACGACGGGGGGTTCCGGGGCCGCGGCCAAGGGCCGGCTGACGTCGGCGCTGCGCCGCCAGTACAGCCGTACCCGCGGGTTGTAACCCTCCTCGGGGTGGTCCAGCGGGCACCACAGCACCTGCAACAGATCGGCGCCGTCCGGGCCGGCGAAGTCGGGAACGTCCCGGCGGTACAGCTGCGCCACCGGGACCAGGGAGATCGGCTGGTTTACCAGGCTGTGCGGCTCGGAGAAGTCGAGGCCCGGCAACTGCGCTCGCTCCTGGTCGCTCAGGGCGTAATGAGTGCCCGTCGCGTTGGCACGGGCCTGCGCCGCTGCGTAGATCTCCCGGCTGCGGCGGACCGTCGACGGCGTGCGGAGCCGGAAGATGTAATGAGCATCGCCATCTGTGCACACTGGCCAGGCCTCATCCGCCGGCCACAGCAGCGGGCCACCGACCGAACTGGCGGCGGCCGTCGGCGTACCGGGCCGGGGATGCAGCCGCGTGGCCGTCGCCGAGTGCTCCCTCAACTCGGGAAAGAGCTCCGTGATGTCCAGCGGCCGCGGCGGCGTGGTGCGAGTCATGGCCGATGATCCTACGATCGGGTACGACAAATCGTGCGGTCCGCTAAGCCTCGACGCGGCATCCGCATCTGCCGCCGATCGTGCGCGCCGCCCGGCGGCGCGGCCGTAACTGCCTGTAGCCGGCCCATGTGGGTAGGCATCCTGTCGTGCCGAGATGAGGGTGTGTCACCCTCGTGCCGATGCGTGCAATCATGCCGGCGTGGTGGTTCAGTCGGTCAGCGTGTTGTGGTCGCGGCCTTTACACCTGAGATCGGGTTCGCAGGCGATGGCTGTGGCGTCCGGTTGCCTCGTCGTGGCGGAGCGGTACTCGCGTCTGGTCCGGCTGGATCCGCGCAGCGGGGCGCAGTTGTGGGAACAACGTGTCGAGGATTGCTGGGGCACGACGGTTATCGCGGGCGAGCGCTGCCTTTACCTGAGCCAAGCAGGAGTTCTGCACTGCTTCGACCTGGACAACGGGCAACGGTTGTGGTCGACGCCCGGCATGAGCCTGCGGCATTACGTCAGCGTCAGCGGCTCTGTTGTTTGGCTGGGAGGGTGGCGCGGTTACCACCCTTTGATGCGGGTGGCCCTTGCCGACGGCAGGTGCCTGCCGTCCGACGGCGCTGCGTTTGCCGAAGCCGGTCCACTTGCCTGGCCGCAGCCGGTTCGCTGGAGGCCCGAGGGTGATTCTGCCGCCGATGCGGTGCTCATCGCGGGCACCGGTCTGCCGAAACTACTGGTGATGGCCGCCTCCGGGGCCGTTCTGAGGGAGTGGTCGCTGCCGGCGCCGGTGGTCTTCTCTGATGGCGACGGCGGCTACGGAGTCAGCAACGATGGCCGTGTCACCTTCCTCAGCGGTCGACGCACGGTCATGACTTTTCATCCGGTGAGCGGTGTGCAGGTGCTGTGGCACCACGAGCGTGATCTCCGCCCGCAAACGCCGATCCTCCACCGCGACACGCTGTGGCTCGTCGAAGACGCCGGCATAGCGGTCATCGACCTGAGTCACGGTGTTGTCACCGAGGTACGGCCCCTACCGCACGGCGCTGTCTGCGCCGCGGCCCTGGTGTCCGGCGGTGTGCTGTTCGCCTTCACGGACGGTTCGCTGGTCACCATCGACCGCGCCGGCAACGTCGGCGCCCGCATGCGGCTATCGGCGCGGATTGCCCGGCTGGTTCCCGGAGGCAACGGTCTGATGCACGCAATCGGTGAAGGCCACCTCGTCACGCTCGAAATGCCGGCCACGGCAACCGTCACGCTTCTTTAGCGAGCATCCGCTTTCTGCCGCAGACCGAGCGTGCATCCCGAGTCCAGTGCGTCGCAGGTCGACGCCGAGATCTAGGCTCGGGCCATGGGTGCGGTACTCCGTCAAAGTGGCCTGATACTCGAGGTTCCCGAGGCGGAAGCGGCAGTGGGACGCCACCGTGACGTGCTCGACGCCAGCGCCCGGCTAGGGGTCCCGGCCCACGTCACCGTGCTGTTCCCGTTCGTGCCTCCAGCTCAGATCGACCTGGTGGTCGTAGCTGAGCTTCGGCGGATCTTCGCCAACACCGCGGCGTTCGACTTTCGACTGACCCGCACCGCATGGTTTGGCGACGAGGTTCTGTGGCTCGCGCCAGAGGATCCCCAGCCCTTCCGGATCCTCACAGAGCTCGTGCACACAGCCTTCCCGAATTTCCCGCCGTTCGAGGGGCAGTTTGACGACGTCGTGCCGCACCTGACAGTGGCTCATGGCTGCGACTTGGAGGACATGCAAGCTGCAGAACGGGACCTCGAACAGCATCTGCCCATCGTGGGACGTGCTCGGAAGATGACGCTCATCGCTCAGGCCGATGACAGCGGCACTTGGATCAGGCAGACCACGTTTCCGTTGGCTGAGCCGGACAGGAGTTGAGCGTCCTCTCTTGCCGCTGGTCGGTGCCGGCGGATCGCGCAAGGTTGGGCGAGGACGGCGGGATCAAGACGCGGCGATTACCGCCGGCATTCGATGTTCGGCGATACGGCTCCTGCGGAGACCATGGCGGATGACCGAGACTGTAGTGATGTCTCAAGATGTCGGGGGTGCGCCGCGCACGCAGGTAGCGATCACCGCTCTGCTCATCGTCGCCGGCGTGCTCATCCTCTTCGTCCCCGCCGGTGAGGAGGGTCGAGTCCTCGTGCCGGTCAGCGAAGGTCACGGACTTTCCGCCGTAGACGGGGTCGGCGCAGCGCTGCTGGCGTTGGGCGGCACCTGGCTGGAAGTGCTCGTGGTGCGGCGCCTGCCGTACCTCGCCCTGCCCCCACGGGCCTTGTTCGGACTCGGCCTGCTGGCCGGCCTCGGCATGGGGCTCCTGATCGCCTCGGTCTTTTCGGGATTCTTCTGGTGGTGGGCTATCGGCGCCACGACACTTGGCGTTGCCGTCCTCGTCCTCGTGCCCCTCACGGCACGCCGTTGAGGTCGCTGACCGAACGTCCGCTTCTGCCGCCGACCGAGGGCGCGTGACAGACCCTCGCGGAGGTGCTGCGTCCGATCATGCCGATGCCCGGATGTCGATCGGCTGCCGTGCCGCGGATGCCTTTCCGGCGAAGGAAGAAACTGTCCCAACCGCATGCGCGAGGTGACGTCCGGCCCAGATGTGTGCCCCTGTCGATGGGCTGACCGGTGGGCGTGGTGCCGTCAAGCCATTGCGGGAAGGATGACCCGTTCCAGCACCGTGAGCGGGGTTCGCCACTGGTCGGGGTCGTCATAGTTGCCGGCGGTGACGGCCACGGTGAGGTCCAGGTCGGGCAGGACGAACAGGCGCTGGCCGCCGTTGCCCATGCCGGCCCGCAGCCGATGGCCCTCGATGGATTCGATGTACCACTGGTAGCCGTACCGCGCACCCCAGGTGGTCTGCAGGCGTGGTTGGAGCATCGTACGGATCCAGTCGGTGGGGACGATCCGATGACCGTCCCAGGTTCCCTCGGCCAGCACCAGCTCGCCGAGCCTGGCCAGGTCGCGGGGTGCGAGTCGCAGCCCGGACGCGGCGGAGGCCACTCCGTCCGCGCCGGTCATCCACTCGAAGCGGTCGATGCCCAGCGGTGCGAACAGCACGGCCTCCGCGTACTGGGGCAGCGACTGCCCGGTGCCATCGGCGATCAGTCGGCCGAGCAGAGCCGTGGCACCGCCGCAGTAGGTCCATCGGGTGCCGGGCGGCTCGAGGATCGGCCGCTCCAGGATGTACCGGTAGCGGTCCGGCGCCAGCTCCATCGCGATCTCGGCGTTGGCCGGGCTGTTGTACGGAAGATCCTCGCGCCATTCCACGCCCAACGACATTGTCAGCGCGTGCTCGACGGTGAGCCGGGCACGCTGGGGGTCGGCCGCCAGGTCGGGGTACTGCGGAAACCGCCGCAGGAGCGGCTCCGCCGGCGGCGGGACCAGTCCTTCGCCGAGCGCAATGCCGTACAACAGCACGGTCACGCTCTTGGTGACGGACCGGATGTCGTGCAGCGTCTCGGGCCCGAACTCGACGACGCCCAGCGAGTCGCCCCAGGCGAAGTCCTCGCCGGCTCTGTAGTACTCCAGCAAGGTTTGACCACCGCGAACCGCCGCGACGGCGTGCAGACCGTCGACCTGGCCAGCTTGGAGTATTTCGTCGAGACGGTCACGCAACTGCGTCGTCATTGGCACTCCGAGGGGCGATGTCGGCCGGCGGAACAGCATGCTCGTTATACCGGAATTTTCGCTTTGGGAGCGGCCCGGGTGGGAGGGTCTCGCCCGCCGCAGCTGCCCGCCGCAGCCAGAATTCGGTCGTGAGAGACGGCCACCTCCTGGCGCAGAGACGTCGACGTCCAGAACCGTGCCGGCCCATTTTGCGTACCAGACCTTCGATGAGGTCGCTGTCGACGGGTGCGCGGGGTGGTGCCGAGCACGAGCAGCACAATCCGCCACGTCCAGCGCGAGCTGCCGCCGCGCATCCGCATCTACCGCCGAGCGAACATGTCAAGCAGATGCAGCTCCGTCACACTCCGTAGGGTTGCCCTCTGGCCGCCACCTCGTGCCGAGGGGCTGTCATGCCGAAGAGCGGACACCGCGTCGCCGACCCTGGATGACCCAAGGAAGCTCCCTACGCAGGCTCGCTGTATAACCGGACCGTGGTTGAACTGGCCGCCGCCACAGCTATGGCCCAGCGGGATAGCCTGGCGGGACGCGTACGTGATGAACTGGCCTTAGCCGGCCTGCCGATCGTGGCCGCCGACATGAGTCCGCATCTACGACAGTCCGGCGCGGAGGTGAGGGTCGACAAACTTGCGAACTGCCATGCCCCGGTGCGCGTCGAGTGGCGCACCGACCGCACGCTACAAGAGATGTTCCAGCGAGTAGCCATGGCGGAACAGGTCGATGCACCCGTCTTCCGCCACTACCAGATGGTTGTCGAGACCATGCTCCAGACCATGACGGAGATCCTGAGCGCGGCCGGCTTCACCGTCCGTGGCAGCACCAATGACTTCGCACCATTGACCCTCGAAATCCTCGACGGCCCGCGCAGCGCGTCTCCATGGTCTTCGCGCTAGCGGATCACGCTCGGCGCCAGCGTGGGGCGCGGCCCAATCCCAAGGTCAGGTGTACTGATTTGCCGCGATCCGCTCGCTACGCGATCACGGCAAGGCAGCGCCCTCGGCGCCCGGACATGCCGATGAGCGGATATGTAATCACGCGGTGCCGTCTGATGCGCCCCCGCCTGCAGACCAGTGACGAGGGCGACGATCATCTGCGGCGGCGGCGTTATGCTGCGGCGGTGCGCCCTGTCATGATCGCCGGCGTCGTTCTCCCACCGGTGGGATGGATCAGCCAAGTCGCTGGAGTCGGGTGGATGGTCACTCACCCGACTGAGTCGTCGGCGACGGTTCTGGACGCTGACCTTCGCGTCGTCACGCGATTCGATGTGCCAGTGCAAGCGCAGAGGTTCATGGCTAGTGTGAACCAGCGGCACCTGGCGGCGGTGACCCTCGACGAACTTGTCGTCTGTGACCGGCTCGGCCAGGTGCTGTGGCGCCGCGAACATTCGATCCCGTGCGCCGGTCTGCCTTGCGCGCCGAACTGCCATCTCGACGCCCAAGGGGTTCTGTGGGTATACCTGCCAGCCGGGGACGAGTTGGTCGCTTACGACGCGGCGACCGGTGCGGAGCTTGACCGCGCCCGGCTGGACTCCTCGGTGGGCGCGGCCTACTTCTTCCCTCACCCGGACGGAAAACGGCTCGGGCTGCACGTCGCCATGGGACAGGACACTCCGCTGAGTCACCTGGCCCGGCTCGCCGACGGGCGGATCCAGGGCTGCAATCTTCCCGGTGAATTCCTCAACGGCTTCACCTCCACCGGCGATCGGTACCTCGCACTACCTCACAGCGACGTACCAGAGATCGCCATCCGTGACGTGTCCACCGGCGCGATCGTCGTCGCCCGCGGCTCCACGGAAATCCCGGGCTACAACGGCGACAGCGATTACAGCCTCATGGAAGCAGCCGCACTGGTCAGCGACGACTTCGTCCTGGTGGCCGTCAACACCGACGACGACGGGGACTTCGAGAACCATCTACTGCTCTCTACCCGCAGTTTGCGTTGGCAGGCTGACGTCGACTACGGCCTCGACATGACCCAGAACGCCATTGCGGCTACCGATGGCCAAGGCCGTTGGCTCACCAAAGGGCCGGACGCCACCGTGTGCCTGTGGCAACTCCCGGACCGCATCACCGACGAGCTCCCCGGACAACTCGACCTCTGGTGAAACCCATGCCGTCAGCCCGAGCAGTCGGGCATCCGGATCTGCCGCGGATCGAGCGCGTGGGTAGCCGGTGCGCCCGTCACCGTTCGTAGTCGAGCCTCGGTGGCGCGGACGTTCTGCTTTGCCGAGGTGAGTGCGTTGGCGTGCGTGCCGGGGTTATCGGGTCCATGACGGGACCGGCTCTAGCGACGGCGTGTTCTATGCATGTGGCCAGCGCCGATCGCCGATGGCCGCACGTCGAGGCGCTGGAAACCCCGAGTATCGGGCAGGGCTGACACCGAGGTGGCGCTTGAAGTGCCGGGTCAGGTGGGACTGGTCATAGAACCCGGCCGCCGTGGCGACCTCGGCGGGGCGCTGGCCGGCAAGTAGCAGCCGGCGCGCCAGCTCGATACGGCGGCCGGTCAGGTACAAGTGCGGCGGCAGCCCGTGCGCGTGGGTGAACGCCCGGACCAGGTGGGTCGGGTGAGCGTGCAGCAGCTCGGCGGCCTCGCGCAGGGTGATGCCCTCGGCGGTCCGGGCGTCCAGCAGCTCGCGCAATCGTACGGCGAGACCGCGGGCGGCCGGCGGGGCGATGGCCGGGGCGTGCCGGCGTAGGTGCAGGCTGAGCCGTTCCAGGATGAACGCGAGACGGCTGTCCGCCTCGAACGCCTCCCCAGGCTGGGCGAGCACCTGGTGGAGCTGGTGGATCCGGTGGCGCAGCTGCTGGTCGGGCAGATTCGGCTCGTCAACGGCCGCACCGGCCAGCTCCGCGCCGAGGACCGACGTGTCGAGGTACAGGACTCGCTTGCGGAAGCCCTGATGCGTGGCCGAGCGGCCGTCGTGTGGCACCTGCGGCGGTAGGAGGGTGACGGACGGCCGCAGGGCGCCGTGCTGATGCCGGTAGAGGTCGAAGCGGATCGCACCGTCGTCAACGATCAATAGCGTCCATACATCGTGCGTATGTGACGGGTATGCGTGGTCCACGAAGTGTGCGTGGAACACTTCGGCGATCCCGGGCACCCCGGGTCGCCACGCGCTGACATGCGGACCCGCCGGCCGTGTGGCCACACTAAAAACGTACAAGACGGGTCCGCCCGCCACGGGGCAGGCTCGAAGCCATGAGCGAGCCGATCCGCTTCGATACCAAGATTGCTGTTCTACTCCGGGACGATCTGGCGACCTGGCAGCGGCTGAACGTCACCGCGTTCCTGGTCAGCGGCGTTGCGGGCGCCGAGCCGGAACTGCTCGGCGAGGAGTACTCAGACGCGGACGGTACCCGGTACCTCCCGATGTTCCGCCAACCGGTCCTGGTCTTCGCCGGCGATCGGGGCACCTTGACCAGCGCCCACGCGCGCGCACTTGCTCGCGGCCTGCGCATCTCGATCTTCACCCAGGAGCTGTTCGGCACGGGCAACGACCGGGACAACCGCGCGGCCGTGCGGGCGGTCCTCCGCGAGAAGCTCGACCTGGTGGGGCTGGCGCTGCACGGCCCACGCAATGTGGTGGACAAGGTGCTCAAGGGGACCAGCCTGCACCGCTGAACGCGCCGGTAGAGGTCAGACCGGATGCGAGCCAGAACTACGGACCGCCGCCAATGAACCCTTCTCGGCAACGTCTCGTGACGGTTCGTGATCTTCGGTCAGGCGGTGCGGCCGTGTTTCAGCTGGAGCAGGACGAGGGCGGCTCGGGCGAGTCGGGTGATGCCGCTGGGGTCGAGGCTGACCCGGCGCAGGGCCTTGAATGTGACCTTGAGCAGGGCGTTGGCTCGCTCGGCGACCGCATGGACGGCTCGGATGATCGAGTTGAACGCCTGCTGCTCGTCGTCGAGTTCACTGCCCTTGGGCTTCTTGACCGGGTGACGGAAGCCGTCGCCGGCGTACTCGTAGCCGAGGTCGGTCAGGGTGGGGATGTCCAGGGTGGAGGCGAGCCGGTTGAGTGCGTCGACCAGGCCGTGGGTACGGGCGCAGGTGGTGTCATGCTCGCGGCCGGGGCGGACCGGGGAGACCCAGATCGGCCAGCCGTCGGGGGCGGAGATGTCCTGGACGTTGCCGCCGTGGTGCTTGTGCTTCCCGGACCACCAGAGGTCGGCGCCGTTGGGGCCGGGGGCGGCGACGCGGTCAGTACGGATGACGGTGCCGTCCAGGTTGATATGGGTGTAGCCGGCGGCCGCCGCTCGTTCCAGCGCGGTAGACAGATCCGGGGCGTGGTCGGCGAGCACGGTCAGCCCTTCGTGCAAGTAGCGGTACGCGGTGGGCACCGAAACCCCGTTGTCCCAGGCGAGTTGGGCCAGCCAGGTCCCGTCGACGAATCACCGCAGCACCAGGACACCTGCTTGAAGACGCCCAGAGCGCGGGTCCCCTGCGGGTGCCGAGCCGTTCGCGGTGCTCGCGCACCGACGGCGAGTGTTGCGGTGTAGGTGATATTGGTCAACGCGTGAAGCCTCTGGGTTCCGGAACGTGATCTTCGCAGACCTGTCGGACGGGCGGCCTGGCCAATACTCTGAGCCCCGTCCGCACGATCTGGGAGAGTCATGACAAGTAGGTTCACCGAGTTGACCGTTGACTGCCACGATCCGGAGAGACTCGCGGCCTTCTGGTGCGAGGTCCTGGACTTCAAGGTGATCGACCGGAGCGAGGGCAAGGTCGAGATTGGCTCGTGGGTGCCAACCGTCGAGGATGTTCGGGCCCGTCAGATGCCGCCCACCCTGCTGTTCGTCCAGGTACCTGAGGGCAAGACGGTGAAGAACCGGCTTCATCTCGACGTCAGCCCAATCGACGGCAGCACCGAGGACGAGGTGACCAGATTACTCGGCCTCGGCGCCACCAAGACTGATGTGGGCCAGGGCTCAGACCGAAACTGGGTTGTCATGGCAGACCCCGAGGGCAACGAGTTCGACGTCCTACGCACCCTGGCACCGCAGACCTAGGCCACGAGCGGCACCCGCACCCCAAGGCCGCACCAGCGGGCCGATCCTGCGCAATACCCTCGCCGTGCGGATGGACCGGCACGCAGCCACTCGCCGACTCAAGCACCTGGCCCACGCCGCAGGGATCCGGATGCCGAGGATGCACCCGCACATGCTGCGCCACACGTTCGTGACGACCATGCTCGACGCCGGCGTCAGCCTGCGCGACGTGCAGATCGCCGCCCGCCACGCCGACTCGCGAACCACCATGCGCTACGACCGAGCCCGCAAGAACCTCGACCGCCACCCCAACTACATCCTTGCCGCCTACATGGCCTCCGGAACATAGTCAGCCGTTCCCGCCTCTGCCGAGAAGCGGGCGCGTGGACTGCGCACGAGGGCGTCATGGCGGGTTCGACTCCGGAGCACTACGAGCACTACGTGCGAATGTCGCGCGGTTGAGGGAGGTTTCACTGCGGTCCGTTACAGCGCCGTCGGTCACGGCGAAGCGGATCACGAGTGGACCGCGACGTCCCAGCGCCCACACGGTGAGCGCGAAGCAGCAGAGCGCCGTTCCCGTGATCGTGACCGCTGTCCAGCCGCCCGCAGACCAGAGCGTGGTCGCGGCGGCGGAGCCGATAGCAGCGCCGATGAAGTTGCCGGTGCCCAGCGCGGTGTTGAGCCGGCTGCGGGCCTCGTGGGAGAGGGCGAACAGCCGCGCCCGGTTGAGGAGGGCCTGCGTCTGGAGGGCGACATCGATCATGATGATCACGATGATGATAAGTACGACGGACCGGCCGGCGAACGCCGCGATGACGAAGGCGCCGAGGGCCAGTAACCAGGCCGCGCCGGTGGCCGGAAGCGACCAACCGCGGTCGTGCAGACGACCGCCGTGCAGGCCGGAAAGGACACCAGCGAGGCCAGCCAACCCGAACAACCCGATCACCGGGACCGGGTACCGGAACGGCGGGCCGCTGAGCAGGAACGTCAGCGCCGTCCAGAACAGCGAGAACGCGGCGAACCCTGTGGCGGCGAGGACCAGCGTCCATCGGGCCGCCCGTTCGCGCATGACCACCGCGCCGACCGAGGCGATGAGCCGCGGGTATGGCATGCGCGTCCGTGGTGCCAGCGGTGGGATCGCGCGGTGGAGCAGGACCGCGAGCAGGACGGCGACGACCGCGGCGAGGGCGAAGATCGTACGCCACCCGGCGGCGCCGGTGACGAACCCGCTGATCGTGCGGGAGGCCAGGATACCGGTGAGGGTCCCGGACCCGACGGCGCCGACGATCCGACCGCGGTGGGCGTCGCTGGCCAGGTCCCCGGCGAGCGGTGTGAGGACCTGCCCGGAAATCGTCGTCAGGCCGAGCACGCCCAGTGCGAGCAGGAGTACGCCGATCGACGGCGCCAGCGCGCACAGCAGCAGTGCGGCGGCCGAGGTCAGCAGCATCACCGGGACGAACCGGCGGCGGTCCAGGACGTCACCGAGCGGCACGAGCAGCAGCACGCCGACGGCGTACCCGACCTGCGTCGCGGTGACGAGCCAGCCGGCCGTCGCGGTCGCGGCGCCCAGATCGCCTGCAATGAAGCCGAGCAGCGGCTGCGCCCAGTACAGGTTGCCGATGGCCACTCCCGCCGCCAACGCGAACAGGAACGTCAGCCGACGGCTCATCTCCGACGCCGGTGCCATGCGGGCTGCTACCACCCTGCCACGCTAAGGCGCGGGATCAAGGCGCGTGGCCCAGCGAGGGCCTGAGCGTGGCAGGGCCGCACCCGCCGGGATGTCCACATCTCTCCCGGCACCCTTCAGGTGTGCCCGGACAGGTCGACACGGCCGGGCAACGACAGGCCCACCGGTGGGGCCGCAGTAGGGCACAAGACGGTGTCATGGCGATCGCGTGGGTATGGCTCGTCGCGTTCGTGGCCGGCGGGCGACGCCGTTGCCTTGGCATGATCGGGTGCGCACCTCAGCCGCGGACCGTGCGCCCATCAGCGTCCGCTCGTAGCCGATGACAGTGTGTGTCGGGGTTGCCGTGGACGCATACCCGTCCGCTGCGTCGATGTAGCGCTGGTCGGCTGGACAGCGAGGCACGACCGGTGCGCGTCCGCTACATCGACCGCCGAGCCCCTTTGTTCGGCTCAGGGCCGCGGGATGGGTAGTTCACGGAGTGGATCGCCGCCGTCGATGAAAAGCCGGGCGTCTGCCGTGGTCGCCCGGGCGATACGTTGCAGCACCCGCTGACCAGTCTCGGGGTGGCGCCCGTCGAGGGCGCCAACGCGGACGGCGAACACGATCTCGTACGGCTCTTCCTGGGCCTGCAGGACGAAGTCTTCGGCCGCAACGTGGCGGACGCTCATGCGGCCGGACCTGATCTCGCCCACTGCGGCGGTCTCTGCCTGGGCGATAGCAGTGGCAGACCGGTCGATGGCCAGGATGTGGCCGGTAGTGAGTCGGGCTGCGACCGCTCGTGCGGCCGCCCCGGGTCCGCATCCGATTTCGAGGACGCGGGAGTGCGGCTGAAGGGGGAGCGCGTTCACGATCGCGGCGAGACGGGGCGACAGAGATCCCGGCACAGCCATGAGGATAAGCGACGATTCGCCCACGAGTGCGCGGCAGCAAACACAGTGGTCGCACGTCTACTCCGTCGAGCCTTCCCTGCTGCCTCGGGCGGTGTTCGAGGGGCCTCATCCACCGCGAAGCGCTCGCCGTCCAAGGTGACCAGCTCGCGCGTGCGTGAAAGCATCCGGACGTGCCGTATCGAGGGTGTCGACAGGGCCTTCATCAGACTCCGCGAGCGGACGACACATTGCGCGAACTCGCTCTTGAGAGCACCAAAGCTTGGTCCCGGCTCACTCTGAAAGTCCTTCGCCACCGTGCCGAGGTCACCGTCCGCTCGGCACCGTGAACGCTCTTGGTCAGGTGGCCATCGACGGCCGGGCTCCCGCCATCTGCCACGGCATGACTCTTGGACTGCCCACGGGAACGGTGCAGACGATGCCGTCGAGTGCCCAGGCGTACCGTCGCTGCGCCCAGCAGGGTCGCGGCGGCCAGCGGCAGCCACAGCGCCGCCGCGCCCAGGCTGAGCAGACCGGTGATGATGATGGGATCGACGGCCCGGGCCAGGCCGTAGCTCAGCTGCCAGCGGGCGAGCGCGCGCCCAATCAGGTGCGGCGGTGCTGACTCGATCACCAGCGGAACGCTGCTGCCGGTGTAGAGAATTTCACCCAGCGTGTAAGGCACGATGACCAGCGCGACGAGCACCGTGCCGGGGCCGCCGCCGGTCGCCCCGCCGAGCCAGAACCCGAGGTAGGAGGCGGCGAGCAACAGGCCGGACCAGAAGAGCACGGTGCGGTGCGGCCACTTCGCGAGGCGCACTACCACGACCAGCTGCAGCGCAATCACCATGACGGTGTTGGCGACGAAGATGCCCGAGGGCCACGCCAGTGACGCGTGCAGGCCCTTCACCAGCAGCAGCGGCAGGGCGATCTCGAGGATGTCGGCGTAAAACGCGTACGGAATGCCGGCCAGGGCCAGGATGGTGACGGTGCGCAGGCCGGCACCGCGCGCTTCCTTCGCTGCCGCAGCCGGGGCGGGGGCCGGAACATCTTGGTGGGGCAGCGGCACCCGGGCGATCACCGCCGCGCCGAACGCGCACCCGAGCGCCGTCGCCAGCGCGAGCCAGTGGAGCACCTCCGGCCCGCTCGCGACCAGAACCGTGCCGAGCAGGGCGCCGGCGCCCAGGCCGGCGTTGCGCAGCGAGCGGCCCGCGGCCAGCGCCGCCGCACGCCGGGCCGGGCCGGCGAGAGCGGCGACCAATGCGGAATTGGTGGGTGGAGCGATCTGCGTGCCGACGCCGATGAGCACCGCACCGATCGCGAATCCGGCGATGCCGGGCACCAGGGCAAGCAGCAGCGACCCCACCGCTCGCACCAGTAGCGCGGCGACGGCGGGGGCCCGCCGCGCCCCGCGGTCGATCCACCATCCGGCGAGCGGGACGGCGCCGAGGCCGGCCAGCATGCCGACGGTCAGCGTCATGCCGGCCTGCGGCGCGCTGAGCCCGATCAGCACGGCGTAGATCACGATGAACGGGCGCAGCATCCCGGAGGTCGCTGCCTCGACTGTGGCGCTGAGCGCGTAGCGGCCGCCGCCCGGGATGCGGGCCAGCTCACGAAGCGTCGTACGGGTGGTCGTCACGGCTCCGATCGTCTGGCCATACGGCTGCGAAGGGACCCAGGTTGGCCAGCGTCGTCAATCCATGCCTCGTCGATTGACAAACGATGTCAATCGGTCTGCCCGGGCGCGGACCCCTGCCATGATCGGTACTGTGGTTACCTCGGTCGACATCGGCGGCGTACCAGCCGATCGGATCCGGATAACACCGTCGCCGCTCGCGGAGCTCGGCGCGGTGCTGCACGTGCTCGCGGAGCCGCAGCATCATCCGGACACCGCCGCGGCGGTTGCGATGATGGCGGCTGCCCTTCCCGCAGAGCTGGCTCCAGACCTCGAGGAATTTGGTCTGCTCTGGCACTCCGGCCGGGCCGACTTTCTGTTCCCGCCCGATCCACGGCCGAGCCTGCGCGAGGAACTGGACGACGTCGACCGCCTGGACGACGAGCGCTGGGTCGCTGCGGCGCTCGCCGCCCATCGAGCCGTCTCACCGGCGCCGCGAATGTGGTCGCCGCTGCGTGACCCGATCGTGCGGCAGCGGGCGCTGGCCGCGGCCCGCGCCCGAGGGCCGCGGCAGGCGGCGTGGGCCGAACGGGTGCTCGCCGATCCCGCCGCCGAGCGCGAGCGGGTACGACGCTTTCTGCTCGCCTGCGAGTCCGCCTTCTTCGACACGGTCTGGAAACGCGTCCGCCCAGCGCTCGCCGAGGAAGCCGACCGTCGACGCTTCGACCTGGCCCGCGAGGGTATCGGCGCCCTCGGCCGGATCTCGCACGCAATCGGGGTCGACACCGAGCGCGGCGTTCTGACGATCGACAAGCTGCAGGACCAGACCGCAGACGGTCGCGGCGGCGGGATGACGCTCATCCCGAGCGCGTACGGCGCCCCGCATATGACCGTCGTGTACGCGCCAGGCTGGCTGCCCGTGCTGCAGTACCCGGCACCGGGCTGGGACCCACGCCCGGTGTTGCGGGTGGACGAGCTGGATGCTCGGCTGACCGCGCTTGCGCACCCGCTGCGGCTACGTTTCTGCCGCACGCTCGCCCGAGGTCCGCACACGACCGGCGAGCTGGCCGACTTCTGGCAGGTGACGGCGCCGGAGGTGTCCAGGCACCTCGCGGTGCTGAAGGCGGCCGGGCTGCTGATCTCGGCGCGCCGCGGCCGCTACGTGACGTACCGCCTGGACATGGAGGCCTGCACCGGCCTGGGGCAGCAACTGGTGGACGTCCTCGGGCGCTGAACAGCCAGGACGCGGCGGCATCCTGAACTGGACACCGCATCATGCGTGGCTGTACGCCGATGCGGAGCCGACATCCAGCCTGCGATCGGCGCCACCGCCCGACGCGGTCGTCGTCTACATCGACAACCTCTGACACGGCCGCGACCCTTGCGGTGCTCGCCAGCGGCGCACTACTCACCGCGTCCGCTCGTACCCGCGATCAGGGCACCGGCTCACCGGTCGCTGAACGACCGGATCTGCCGACGCGAGCGCGGTCAGTGTGTTTGGGTCTCCCAGACCGGCTGCTGAGGCTCGTCGTTGTGCACGATGATGTCGACGTGATCGGTCGGGCGGACCGTAGCGAAGTAGAGCTCTTGGGAGGGGATGTAACGCTCGCGCCAGCGCCGTTCGACTTCGGCCCGGGATGACACCCGGCGCTCTCGGATCACGGCACGATCCACGGTCTTCTCGAGCGCGGTCGACACGAAGATGCGCAGATCCCACCGATCAATCAGTTCCGGGCGCATGAGGAAGACGCCGTCGAAGACCAGCACGGCGTCGGCGGGGGCAGTCATGACCGGCGAGGACAGGGCGGTATCCGCGGTGCGGTCGTACACGGCGTATTGGAAGCGCCGGTCTCCGCCTGGGCCGAGCGGATCGAGCAGAACCCGGTTCAGCGCGTCGTAGTCATGGGTGTGGTAGTAGCAGCCTTCGGCCGAGTACTCGCCGCGCGGATAGCGCTGCGCCCGGGGGAAGAGGAAATCGTCGATCGTCGCGCGGATGACGTCGCGGCCCCGTGTGCGCAAGGCGTCGGCCAATTCGTCGGCGAGCGTCGTCTTGCCTGCGGCTGGCGGTCCGTCGATGGCAACCCGCGTCGGATGTGCGGCTGTGACGGACCCGACTGCCTCAGCCAGGCGGCCGAGCAACTCGTCGCGGGTGCCTTGGTCCATGTCCTACCCGTCCCGTCCTAGTCACGCGAAGGTCGCCATGTCGAGGCGACCTTATGCGCGCCAGGTTCTTCGCGCGCCGCTGTCCGAGTGAGTGAGATTGCCACATGTGGAAGTGGCTGCGGTCGCGGCGCACACGGACCGTCATGCCGGCGCTGGTGGCTCGGCATGGCGTGACCTGTCATGCCGCAGGTCGCGCGTGGCAGATAGACCGGTCGGCCATGTGCTTGCACTCCTGCCCCTGCCGCGATGCGTGCCTCCGATAGGAGCGCGTCCCGCCACGATGACCCGCTTCCACTCCCGGTAGCGTGGCGGGCGTGTCGAAGTCCGCCTCACTCGCAATCGCGCAGGTCATGGCCCATTGCGGTGGCGCACCCGGTGAGGCGGTGGCGTACCTCTCCCAGGCGATCGCGCAGGGCCCGGACGATCCCCAGCCGTACGAACTGCTCGCCGAACTGCGTCAGGAATCACCCGAGGCGGTGGCGCGCACCGTCGCGGCGCCGAGCAGCCTCTGGCAGTTCGTCGTCGGCGCGTACCTGTGCTTCCTCGACGGCGACATGGATCAGGCCGCGCAGAGGCTGGGCTCGGTGATCGGCTACCGCCCGGACGTGGCCTGGGCGTCCGCGCCCTGGTTCGGCGACCAACGATTCCTCGGCGCGGTGACGGCCGCTGGGCTCGCCGACGCAACCTTGAACATCACCGACTACGGTCCCGAGCTGGACGACGACGCGGCGCGGGACCGCCTAGGGCCGTGGTTTCGAGCCATCGACGTGGTTTGCGACCGGGAGCCGGTGGCAGAGGCGATGGCCCGTATGGCGATCCTGCTGCGGATCTGCGGGCGTACGGATGCGTCGCTGGCGCTGTGCGACCGTGCGGACACCGTGGACCGGGTGATGTTCACCGAGGTCGTCCGTGCCGGGACCTGGCGCCGTCTCGGTGACCGGCGGCAGACAGCCGCGGCGTTCCGGCGGGCGCTGGAGCTGGACCCCACGAACTGGTCGCTCTATCTCGATCTCGCCGACCTGGCGGCGGAGGACGGCGACTTCGCCCAAGCCGCCGACCTCGTACGCCAGGGCCTTGAGCATGAGCCGGAGGACGTCACACTAAGGGCGGCAGGCGCCGCGTACCGGGCGCGCGCCGAGAACTCGATCACGGACCTGGACCTGCTGCTGGAGCTGGCGCCGGAGGTACCTCATGCGGGATACCGGAACGGGCTGATCGATTACGCCCTGGGCGCCTCGGATCTCCCGGCTGACCGGATAGCGGCAGCCCGCCGGTTCCAGGTCGGCGACTGACCTGAGTGCCCACATGCCCGGCGGCACGCCGGCCGGTGCCAGAGTGGCCGTACTCATGTGTGCCCTTCCGCCGCGGCTGGTGCCGATGAGCTTAAAGGTCGTAACCCCGTCCTACGGTGGGACCATGGACTGGAAGATTGAACTCATCCCCGTTCCGGTGACCGATGTCGACCGCGCCAAGGCCTTCTACCAGAAGGTGGGCTTCAACGCCGACCACGATCACAGGGTGCACGAGAGCCTGCGGTTCGTTCAGCTGACACCACCCGGCTCGGCCTGCTCCATCGTGATCGGCGAGGGCATCACCGACAAGACTCCCGGCACACAGGAAATCCAGGTCGTGGTCGCCGACGCCGAGGCAGCCCGCCGGCAACTGCTCGACGCCGGCGTGGATGCCAGCGAGGTCGACGTGCAGCCATGGGGCAACTTCGTCTACTTCGGCGATCCTGACGGCAACAGGTGGTCGCTGCAGGAGATCGAGTCGCGCCCCAACGGCTGACCGACGGCCCACAACAGCCCTTGGAGATGCACTGATTCGGCTCCCCTCGGTGTCAAGACGCCGTCGGGAGCGGGGCTCCAAGCTGAGTGTCGGCAGGTCCGGGATGTGACTTGTTCGAAGAGCCGGCTTGGGGATGCGAGTTGGTCGCGCTGGAGTCTGTAGTCGTTCCCCGGTGTCCTCCCGGGCTTGTCGCTGCGGTGGCCGCGGTGGCGTCGTTGATCATGTGCCGGTAGACGATGTCGGACAGCGTCGCTTCAGCGGTTGATAAAGCGGGAACCCTGGCCGTTTACGGCCGGGAGGACCGCCGTCACGGACCGGGACGTTTCTGGTTCTCGATGTACTCCTTGACCACTGTGAGGGGCGCGCCGCCGCATGACCCGGCGAAGGACGAGGGCGACCACAGATGCTCGCCCCACAGGTACTTGCGCAGGTGTCCGGCGAACTCGCGGCGCAGGTATCGAGATGAGACGCCCTTGAGACTGTTGACCAGCCGCGACGGGGCGACGCTCGGCGGGTAGTGGACGAGCAGATGCACGTGGTCGTCCTCGCCGTTGAACTTCCGCAGTTCGGCGCCGAAGTCCCGGCACACCTCGGCCATGACCTGCTGGCAGCGGGCGAGGATCGGATCGGTGAGCGCCCCGCGCCGGTACTTCGTGGTGAAGACCAAGTGCGGCGTGAAGGTTGTAGACAACCGAGCGTCCCCGGCGAACGTCCGGGTCTGGGGTCCATCGTGGTGGCATAGACCAGATGACACGATGATGGTGTGAAGTTGGTGGTGCAGGTGAAGCTCCTGCCGGCGCCCGACGAGGCTGCGGCGCTGGAGGCGACCCTGCGCGCCTGCAACGCCGCAGCATCCGACGTCGCAGTGATGGCACGGGAGATCGACTGCTACCGCAACTACGACCTGCGCCGGCACGCCTACCACGGCATCAAGGACGACTACGGGCTCGGCGCGCAGGCCGCCCAGCCCGTCATTAAGAAGGTCGCCGACGTCTACAAGACGCTCGCAGGCAACCTCAAGGCCGGCAACTATGGGAAGCCCGGATCGAAGCGCCGCCGCAAGGTCGAGACCAACCCGATCATGTTCCGCTGGGACGCCGCCCAGCCCTACGACGCAAGGATGCTGTCGTGGCAGCACGACGCCCGTGTCGTCTCCATTTGGACCGTGCAAGGGCGGCTCAAACAGGTCGCGTTCACCGGCTCCCCCGACCAGATCAAGGCCGTCGAAACTCATCCGGTCGGCGAGTCCGACCTGGTGCACCGGGACGGCATGTGGTTCCTGTACGCCACGGTTGAGGTGGACGAGCCGCAGGTCTATGAGCCGGACGGATTCCTCGGTGTCGACATGGGGATCGCGAACATCGCCTACGACTCCGACGACACCCGTTACTCCGGAACCAAGCTCAACGGCTACCGGCGCCGCCAGCAGCGGCTCAGGAAGCGGTTGCAGGAGAAAGGCACCAAGTCGGCGAAACGGCTCCTAGCCCGCCGCCGCCGGAAGGAAACGCGGCACACCGCGAACATCAACCACACCATTGCCAAGAGCATCGTGACCGAGGCTGCACGCACCGGCCGCGGAATTGCCGTCGAGAAACTGACGGGGATCCGCGACCGGGTCCGGCTGAGGAAGCCCCAACGGGTCACGCTGCACTCTTGGGCGTTCCAGCAACTCGGCGCGTTCCTGGTCTACAAGGCGCGCCGGGCGGGTGTACCGCTGGTCGAGATCGACCCCCGGTACACCTCCCAGACCTGCGCGGCTTGCGGGTATCGGAACAAACGGAACCGACCCAACCAGGAAACCTTCAACTGTCGGTCGTGTGGGGTCGTTGCCCACGCCGACCACAATGCGGCTCGCAACATCGCTTCGCGTGGTGTCGTGAGCTGGGGCGCAGTCAATCGCCCGCACGCGGCCTAGCCTCGCAACCAGCGAGGACAGCGATCCGCAAGCCCGCCCATTCATGGGCGGGTAGTTGACTAACGTCACTACCGGCCCAGGGGGGCGGGCGGATGGCGGCCAGAGGCTATCCGAAAGGTGACCCAGCCCCGCGTCCGGCCAGCATCGCCCCTGCTCTGGTTGGCACTGCCACTGCGCGGCGACCAAGGTCCCGTGCACGGATTTGCCGCAGATCGCGCGCCCGGTCAGCATTGGCTCGTGCCGAGATCCGGTAACGCCCGGTCTGCGCCACGCCAGACCGCGGGTTCTATGGTGAGGCCGTGATCACGATTCCCGACCGCTCGCCCACCACTTCTTCGACCGCCCGCCACCTCGACCACGTGCTGTTGGCGGAGCAGCGGGCGGGTCGCCTCCCGTCGGTGGCGGCTGGTGTGGTGCGCGACGGGCGGCTCGCCTGGTCCGGTGCGGTGGGGACGCTCGACGGCCGTGCCGGGGGAGACCCGGCTGACACCGACACCCAGTACCGGATGGGCTCGATCACCAAGACGTTCGTCGCGGTCGCCGTCATGCGGCTGCGCGACGCTGGGCGGCTCCGGCTGTCCGATCGGTTCGACGACCACGTGCCGGGGACGTCCTTCGGCGACGTCACCGTCGAACAGCTGCTCGTCCACGCGGCAGGCCTGCAGGCCGAGACTAACGGCCCGTGGTGGGAACGGACGCCGGGCGGCACGTGGGACGAGCTCGTCGCGTCGGGCGTCGGGCAGCGTTTCCGCTCCGGGCGTCGCTTCCACTACACGAACGTCGGCTACGGCGCGTTGGGTCAGCTCGTCGCCCGGGCCCACGGCATCGACTGGTTCGAGGTCTTGCGCCGCGAACTGCTCGAGCCGCTCGGCATGGGCCGCACGACGACGCGGCCCACCGGGCGCGCGGCGCGCGGTCTGGCCGTGCACCCTTTTGCCGACGTCCTCCTGCCCGAGCCAGAGCACGACGCCGGCGCGATGGGCCCCGCGGGCCAGCTGTGGACCACGATCGAGGACCTCGCGCGGTGGGCCGCGTTCCTCGCCGGCGACACCGGCGAGCTGCTCGCCGCCGACACGCTCGAGGAAATGTGCGAGCCGCACTTCGTCGTCGACGAACCCGGTGTCCCTTGGACGGTTGCGCACGGGCTCGGCTGGCAGGTGTTCAACGTCGACGGACGCCGGTACGCCGGCCACGGCGGCTCGATGCCGGGCTTCGTCGCCGGGCTGCGCGTCGCCCGCGACACCGGCGACGGCGTCGTCGTGCTGACGAACACGACGAGCAGCCCGGCGCCCGGGCGCCTGGTCACCGCGCTGCTCGCCGGGCTCGAGCAGCACGAGCCCGCACCCGTCGAGCCGTGGTCCGCCTCGGGTGACGCGTCCCTCCTGGAACTCGTGGGCACGTGGCACTGGGGATCGTCCGTCACGGTGGCCCGGATCGAGGGCGGCCACCTCGTCCTCGGCGAGCCGGGGGTCGCCCGCGGCTCCCGCTTCCGTCCGGACGGCGCCGACGCGTGGGTCGGCCTCGACGGCTACTACGCAGGCGAGCCGCTGCGGGTCGTCCGCCGGACCGACGGGGCGGTGTCGCACCTCGACCTCGCCTCGTTCCGCTTCACCCGGACGCCCTACGACCCCGACGCCGACGTGCCGGGCGGGGGCTACCCCGTCGGCTGGCTGTAGTGCCCCCCCCCGTTCTCTTCAGCAGGAAGGTCACGGTTCACGTGGTGGACCGCTCAACCTGGGTGCACCAAGGCGTCTGAGCACGGGAAGAACGCACTCATCTGCGCGAGGCGCTTGCTGACATGCCGAGAAGAGTGCACTGACGTCGGGCTACAGACGCTCGACTCCTGGCGGCCTGAATGCGTCCGTGATGAGACGTAGGTCGTTTGGTGCCAGTTCGCCTCCGAGGCTGCGGTACGCGTGCGATCCGAGACAGACGAGGATGTCGTCAACGGTGGCCCACTGACATGGGGTCCAGTACCGACGGCTGTTGAGCAACTCAGCGCTCACTTGACGCACGCTGGACCGGACGCCGAGGGCAGTCAGAGCCTGCGCCACCATGTCGACCGCCCCTCCGGGACGGTCGCTGTCCGCGCAGGCCGGCAGTAGCAGGAGCAGCCGCTCCGCTGGGGTGTGCTTCTGATCTGGCTGCTGGGCAGCGACAACGAGTTCCGGCCACGCGAGCGCAGGGCCTCGAAAATGCCCTTCCATGACGGCGAGCCGAATCGACTTGCCGCCGGTACCGGGATCGAGAACGTAGTCGACGCCGCTGTCATCCTCGAAGTTACGCATGATGATGTGCAGGCGGCTGCGCCCGGCCAGCGGTACGGAGAAGACCGGCCAACCGTGCGGGCTGAGGAGGGTGTCGATGAACTCGCTCAGGTCGGCGGGATCGGTGTCGAAGGCGTTCGGTGTCGACGCAGACCCGCCCACGGTGTAGAGGAACGCCGGCCAGAACAGGTCGCTCGACATCATCTCTGAACCGTCGACCAGCGGTGACCGCAGGATCGGCGGCTCGTACCCATCCAGATAGCCGGAGATGATCACATCGTCATCATGCCAGTGTCGCCCCGTCCGGACCGCCTGCCTCAATGCCCCGCTGCCGGCGAGCCGATGGAGCCAAGAGCACGCTTCTGCCGCAGACCGCGCGTCACGTACGACAAGCAGCGGGCGTCCGCTGTCTCGGGCGGTGGTCGCTGGTTGCTCAAGTGTCAGCAGCGGTGGCGTGGAGGCGATCGGAGGGGTCAACGCCAGGACCAGTTGGGGAGGCGTCAGATGTCCGAGCGTGTCGGCTTCCCACTCCTATGACACTGGATCTTGCTCGGCTGACGTCTCCTCCTCACCGCCGAGAGTGAGACAGCCGGAAGTTGAGAGAGAGCCGTTCAGGAGGCGGCCCCCTTCTCGGAGCCCTTGGAATCCAGGAAGAGTTCGAGGGCCTCGACGACGAGGCGGTGGTCGTCGAGTTGGGGCAGTCCGGAGACGGTGACGGTGCCGACCGGTCCGGTGCCCCTGAGGATGATCGGGAAGCAGCCGCCGTGCGCGGCGTACAGGGCCGCTTCGAGGTGGGATTGTTCCTCGAAGGTGGTGCCGCGGTCGCGGTAGGTCTGGCCCACGAGGTAGGAGCTGTGTCCGAACCGGCGGACGACGCGGATCTTGCGTTCGATCCAGTCGTCGTTGTCCGCAGAGGTGCCGTGCAGGGCGTAGTGGAAGAGTTGGTGGTCGCCGAGGCGGATGTCCACGGTGACAGCGTGGCCGCGTTCTCTGGCCAGCCCGACCAGGCGACTTCCCAGGGCCCAGGCGTCGTCATGGTCAAAGCGGTCGAACTGGAGGCGTTCTTCCTGCTCCCGAAGCTCCGGCGTCACGGCGTATCGTTCCCTTCCTCGATCGTCAGAACGATCTAAGCAGAGGAAGAACCGGCGAGCGCAACGTTCCTCGTGCCGTACGTCCATCAGCAGATCGGGGTCATGCCGGCCTCCGCTTCTGCCACCGATCGGGCGTCATGCTGAGTAACCGTCCGCAGCGCCGAGACGGTCCCGGTCATAGCCGACTTTCGGCGGTCGGCCTGACGATCGGGATCCGCCCGGCGGCTCCGCTTCTGTCAGGCGCGAGGGCTCGGATCTTCGTCCGGTGATGGCGCCCGGGTGGGCGGTGCCAGAGACAGATCTCGGCGGGTTCCGGTGATCCCGGCTGCGTGTTCGTGCGCCCGGTTCAGGATCGCCTCGGCCTCCCGCCGGGCGGCGGTCACGATGCCCTCGGCCTGGAGCCGCGCCTCGGCGCGGTGGTCGTCGGCCTGCTCCTCGGCGAGTTTGAGGATCTGTTCTACCCGGGTGCCCAGGCCGCTGAGGGTTGGCCGCTGCCGGTTCCGCCGTCGTCGTTCCGCGACGATCGCAGTTCCTGGGGTCGTCCCGTCGCCTGCCGGCCCGGCGTCCTCGTCGCGGTCGACCAGGCCGTCGCCAACGAGTTCGGGTTCCGTCGTACCGACCAGCGAGAGCGCGATGCCGAGCGCGGCGATCGCGACGCCAGACCAGGCGGCGGCCGGCCCAAGGGACGGACCGACCGTGGCGCCGACACCGAGCCCGACCAGGACGGCGGCAGTCTTGGCCGGCTTGCGCATCGGTCCTCCTCGCGTGGTGCGGGCATGGGGCTTCCGATTCCAGCATGAAGAACGAGTCAACCCGGTCGATCTGCGACGGAAGGTCCCGACGCAAAGCGGCGCTGGAACGCCAAGCTCGTCACGCCGACCCACGAACCGCCAGTCGCTCGCGGCTTGCCGATGAGTGCACAGATCGAATCACACTCGGCCTGAAGCCCGGAGCGCTGCCGGGATCTCCGCCGACGCCCGTGCCGACAGCGACCGCTTGTGTCGGCGGGTCAGGCCGACTCCGACGAGCACGATCACCATCCCCGCGGCGATGCGGAGACTGAAATCCTCGTCGAGCACGATGGCCCCCAGTGCCACCGACACCACCGGCAGCAGATAGCCGACGGTCGCGGCGTTGGTGGCGCCCTCGGCGGCGATGATCCGGTACGTGAGGTGGAAGGTGATCCCGGTGGCGACAACGCCCAGGATCACGACGGCGACCGCGGTCTTCGGGTCGATCTCGATTGGTGTCAGACCGCCGGACGGCAGGGTCAGCGAGGTCAGGCCGGTTGCCGCGATGAGCTGTGCCGCGGACAGCGAGATGGTGGGGATGCCCTTGCCGACCAGGTTGCGGCCCATGTACGCGAAGCCGACGGCATAGCTCGCCGCCGCCGCGACGATGGCGAGCGCGCCCCAGCCGACCGGCCCGGTCGTCTGCCACGGCGCGAAGATCAGCACGACCCCCACGAACCCGAGCAGCAGTCCGCCCAGCCGGACCGGCCGGAGTCCGCGCTCGGAGCCGATGACGAGACCGATCAGCAGGGACCACAGCGGGGTCGTCGCGTTCAGCACGCCGGCCACCCCGGAGTCGACGGTTTGCTGGCCGATGCTGAACATGGCGAACGGCAGGGCGTTGCAGAAGAACGCGGCCACGACGAGGTGACGCCAGACCGCCCTACCCCGGGGCAGCCGTCGACCCGAGCCGAGACAGGCGACCAGCAGGGTGGCCGCTCCGAGTACGCACCGGCTGAGGGTGACCTGGACCGGAGTCAGGGCGTCCAGGGCCAGCTCGATCCAGAGGAAGGTCGATCCCCACAGCAGGGCGAGCACGCCCACCCGCGCCCACGCCCACGTCCTGCCCGCCACACCGTTCACGTTGATCTCCTTCATCCCTCCCCGTGAACGGTGCCGAACCCAACCCGGAAGGACAAGCAAAAGGTTCTGCACGTCCGTTAAGCTCTGCTACATGCTTGATGTGCGGCGGATGCAGGTGCTGCGGGCGGTGGTCACCAGCGGATCGGTGACCGCAGCGGCGGCGCACCTGGGCTATACCCCCTCCGCCGTCAGCCAGCAGGTGGCGGCACTGGAGAAGGAGGCCGGGATCGCGCTGCTCGAACGCGTCGGCCGAGGCGTGCAACCCACCGCGGCGGGACGACTGCTCACCGAGCACGCGGCCATCATCAGCCAGCACGTCGCCGAGGCCGAGACCGCCCTTGCCGACCTGCGCGCCGGACGCACCGGCCGGCTGGCCATCCGCTACTTCGCCTCGGTCGGCCCGACCCTGCTGGCGCCCGCCCTCGCCCGACTCCGGCGCGAGCACCCCGACGTGACGATCGACCCCAAGCTGACGGATCCGAAGGATTCACTGCCGGACGTGGAGCAAGGCAACGCCGACCTGGCCATCGTGGTCCGCCGAAGGGGCGACGAGAGCCGCCCGGGTATCCGCGCGATGCACCTGCACGACGACGCGTACCAGGCCGTGCTGCCCGCCGGACACCCGCTCGCCGGACGACGGATGATCGACCTGGCCGACCTCGCCGGCGAACCCTGGGTCGGCAGCGAGCCGCCGGGCCCCTGCCTGGAACCCATCACCGACGCCTGCGCCTCGGTCGGCTTCAGCCCGGACTTCGTGGCCACGTCGGAGGACTACGCCACGGCGCAGGGGTTCGTCGCGGCCGGCCTCGGCATCAGCCTGATCCCTCAACTCGGACTCAGCACCCGCCACCCGGGCGTCACCATCCGCCCGGTCCGCCGCCCCGAGCCGGTGAGGGCGATCTACGCCGCCGTCCGGGAGATCTCACTCGATCAGCCCGCGCTGCGGGCGCTGATCGACGCCCTCATGGACGCCGCGAAGGCGTAGGAATTCGGTGCCCGGCGGCCCTTGTGCGCCGCCACCGGATGCACGAGCAGGCGTAGATCATCGACCAGCCCGGCGGCGAGCACCCGGAGCGCCCGTCCGGTCAGGCTGAGTCTTCAGCCGGCGACGGTGAGGGAGTCGCGGACCTTCAAGTTCGACGCCGTGGCCTCGCTGCCGGAGTGCGAGGGCTGCGGTCAGGCCGATGCTGCCGCCGGCGACGAAGACGCGGCGAACCGACGGGTGTCCATGCGGGCCAAAAGGGCACTCCGGGATCTGGCCCGCATGCCGACGGCCGGTAAGGGCGGAGGGTATGTGCGGCGCTGATTCGGGCTTGAAAGCTGCTCCCCGCCGCGACGGTTCGTCGGTGCCGTACCGCACAGCGGCTTGACGGGAACCGTGGACTCTGCAAACTTCTAGGTTGTCTAGACGACCTGGAGGAGTTATGGCCAAGGCGCCGCTGTACGTGCGGATCGAACGGGAACTGCGGACGCGCCTCGCCCAGGCGCAGCCCGGTGACCTGGTCCCGGCCGAGTCGGTGCTCGCCGAGGAGTTCGGGGTAGCCCGGATGACCATCCGGGCGGCGCTCAACGCTCTCGAATCCGACGGGCTCATCGAGCGGATCCAGGGCCGGGGCACGTTCGTGCGGCAGCGGCCCGAACCGCGGGCCGCCGGGACCCTGATGAGCTTCCAGGACCAGGTGCGCAGTTGGGGGCGTGTTCCGGTATCGCGGCTGGTGGAGGCTGAGGTTCGGGCAGCGTCCCCAGCGGAGGCGGCGGCGTTACAGCTGACCGCGGCAGCGCCGCGGGTGACCTCGATCGTGCGGGTGCGGCTCGCCGATGACGTGCCCCTGGCCATCGAGTACGCCTGCTTCCCGCCACACCTGGCCACCCTGCTCGACCTCGACTTGGAAACCGGCTCGCTGCACCGCGCCCTGCGCGAGAGGGGACTGCGCCCCACGCTCGGCTCCTCGACGCTGACCGCTCAGCGGGCCGGATCCGACGGCGAGTTGCTGCACGTTCCGGCGGACGAGCCGTTGCTGGTCGAGACCCGGCTCATCGTCGACCAGCATTCGGCACCGCTGGAGTTCACCGTCAGTCGCTACGTCGGCGACCGCTACGACCTGCGCGTCACCTTCGACGTGCAGGCACCCCAGACCGGAGATCCCCGATGAACATCGCCAAGATGATCGACCATTCGCTGTTGCGCCCCGAGCTCACCGCCGACGACATCCGGCGCGGCTGCGAGATCGCCGCACGCCGCCAGGTCGCCTCGGTCTGCGTCCGCCCCTCCGACGTCGGACTCGCCAAGGCCGCACTCTCCGGCACCGGCGTTCTCGTCGGCACCGTGGCCGGTTTTCCGCACGGCGACACCCGCACCACGATCAAGGCCACCGAGACCCGGGAACTGGTCGACGCGGGCGCCGACGAGGTCGACATGGTGCTGCACATCGGCCGCCTGCGCAGCGGCGAGACCTCTTACGTGTACGACGACATCGCCGCTGTGGTCGCCGCCGCGCAGGGCCGGGTGGTCAAGGTGATCCTGGAGAACGCGTACCTGACCGACGAGCAGAAGGTCACCGGCTGCCGTATCGCCGAACAGGCTGGGGCGCACTTCGTGAAGACCAGCACCGGCTTCGCCCTCGGCGGCGCCACCCTGGCCGACATCCAGCTGATGCGCGCCGCGGTCTCCCCGCACATCGAGGTCAAAGCCGCTGGCGGTGTCCGCAGCCTCGACACCCTGCTCATCCTGCACGGAGCCGGAGCGACCCGGTTCGGCGCGACGGCTACCGAGACCATCCTCGACGACTTCGCCGCCCGCGAACGTGGTGAACAGCCCACCACCGCTGCGGCCCCGTCGGGCAGCGACTACTGAACCGACTCGATCAAGATCGGCGGCAAGCGCATGCACTGGATCTGCTCGGCGGCCACCCTGCGCGGTGACCGCCCAACCAACCAGGACCAATACGTCGTGATCGACGGCGCTGCCGCAATCCTCGACGGCGCGACCTCCTGGCTGCACACCTACCACGGGCCCGAACCGCGCGACGGCGGCTGGTATGCCCGAACCCTCGGCGCGGCGCTGACCGCCCGGCTGCCCGGACACGGCACCGCCCTCAACGTGATCCTCGACGCCGCGATCGCCGACGTCCGCGACACCTACGGCCTCAAACCCGGAGACAGCCCCTACAGCACCGCCACACTCGCCCGATGGAACACCGACCACGTTGACCTGCTCGTGCTCGGCGACAGCCCCGCGCTCATCCATCGCAGCGCCGGGACCAACACACTGATCGCTGACGAACGGCTTGCCGCGACCGCACCCGCCGAGCGTGACGCCTACCGCGACCACCTGCGCCAGGGCCGCGGCTTCGACGCCCATTTCGCCGACCTGATCGCTGCCGTCCAGCGCACCGAACGACACAGCTTCAACCAGCCCGACGGATTCTGGGTCGCCGAGGCCGAACCCACCGCGGCCAGCCACGCCATCTGCCGAACCCTGCCCGTCAACGAGGTTGCGGGCCTCACCCTGATGACCGACGGCGCCGCCGCCGGCGTAATCGACTATCAGCTCACCGACTGGGTCGGCCTGGCCGACGAGCTGCCCCGCCACGGAGCAGCCACCTGGCTGCATCGCGTCCACCTCGCCGAGGAGTCAGACCCTGACGGCCGCAGCTGGCCCCGCACCAAGAAACACGACGACAAGACCATGATCACCCTCACCAAACTGACCAACTGACGCGGAACAGCAATGGCTTCAATCCCGGCTCGGGTTCACTGCCCACAACCTCATCGACGACCCCTACGTAGCCGTACCGCCCGCCCCAGGTCTTGAGCGTGACGATCCTCGTTCGCCGCCAGCGCGGGTTCTCGCATGGGCGCGGATGACTTGCCTCAGGGCGGATCAGCCCGTTGGGACGGTCTCCGTCCTCGCCAGTTGGAAACCGTAGGGATCGTCGCGCGCCGAGCAGGACAGTCGCTACCGCGGCCGCGCCCGGTCCGCTTCCTGGTCCGCGAGCCACTCGTCGAAGGTCGTGGGCGCTATGCGGGCGTCCGGTCCCGGAAGCAAAACATTGCCCATCATGTCCGGGCCGAGGATCGCCTCCCAGGTGGGGACGAGCCTCATCTCGCGCCCGAGCGCCTGGTGGGTCCGGCGGGCCATGTCCACGAGATCGTGACGGTCGGGCCCGGCCACGTCGCGGTGGCGTCCCTGCGGTGGCCCGGCGGCCACCTCCACGAGGACCTCCGCGACGTCAGCTGGGGCGATCGGCTGGATGAGCAGCGGCGCGAGATAGGCCGTGCCGTCACTCTCGGTCCATGTGGCCACCGTCGCGCCGAAGTCGAAGAACTGGGTGACGGGGACAATGGTCCACGGCACGTCTCCGGCCGAGACCAGGCGCTCCTGCTCCCGCTTGCCCGAGTAGTGCGCGGTTCCGGCGATCCGATGCACCTCGACGATGGAGAGCAGGACGTGGTGCCGAACCCCCGCATCCTGCTCGGCCCTCAGGAGGTTCCGGGTGGCGGCGCCGAAGTACGCCACAGTCGCCTCGCGGTCGGCTGCCGGCGCGCTGATCGCGTCGATGACGACGTCGACCCCGGTCAACGCCGCGCCCAGCCCGGTGCCGGCCACCAGGTCGACACCCTGCGAACGGCTCATCGGGACGGGATCGTGGCCGTGGCGGCGCAGCGCGGCCACGGTGAGGGACCCGATGTTGCCGGATGCGCCGGCGACGGCCACACGCATGTCTGGCTCCTGCCTCAGAACCGCGCGGGAATCACCCGCCACGCCTTTGACTAGCGCTGCCTGGAGGATGACCGGGCTGGACGGCGAGCGCCTCGACGGATGACTTCACCTGTCTGCGAATCGGCACACCGTACCGACGCCTCGCCAGAGCTTCAGATTAGGCGAGGGCGACGTGCCGTGGGACCGGAATCGACCTGTGCGGGGCGTTTCACGCTCACCGACGGCCTGACCTCGTGCGGCGGCCCGGACAGGATGCAGCCGCGTGTCGTCCGCTTCCTGCGGGCGGCCTCACGTGTAGCAGTTCGGCCCGCCCGGGTGTCGGCCCCGCCGCTACGGCTTGCTAGCTGGTGGACACGGGTCGATTGTGGTTCCGGCGTCGCTTCAGCGCGCGCCGATGACCCGGTATTCGGCCTGGCGGATGTTCGTGCATGAGGGCGGCGATGAGCAGGGCCACACCCACCATGACGACGATGTCGCCGATGCTGATCACCAGGTTCAGCCACGGCACGGGCAGGACGTCGCCGAGCGCCGCCATCCGGGTCGTCTCGGTGCTGACGGTGTGGTGCGGATCCAGGGTGGTGTCAGTCGGAGCGGCCGCGATCTCGCCCAGCGCGGCTGGCGCCACCGGCATGTGCCCGTTGGGCACGATGGTGGTCGCGTTCAATGCCGCCCCGGCGAGGATCGCGGCGACGCCGGCGCGGGCCGGCCGGGACAGGCGGGCCAGATTGAGCAGCAGCGCGACGCCGACCATGCCGAATACCAGTGCGGTCAGCCATCGCTGTGCGGCCGAGGAGAGCAGGCGGGAGCCGGGCGGCACGTGGCCCAGCAGCTGTCCGGCGGCGGCAGCGTACAGCAGCCACACGCCCCGCAGCGGCTGGCGGGCGAGCTGCCGCAGCCGGCCGCCGGTGAGGTACCCGGCGGCCAGACCAACGAGGACGGGAGCGAGGAGAAAAACGGACACTTAGCCGCCGTGGTCGTACGGTGCGCCGACGGCGTAGAGCAGGGTGGCAAGCGCGAGGAGCAACAGGGCGATGCGGGCTCTCATGCTCGTCCGACCTCAGCCGCCGTGCTCGTGCGGTGCGCCGACGGCGTAGAGCAGAGTGGCGAGTGCGGCCAACGTAAGGACGATTCTCAGCTTCATGAGTCAACGCTACGGGTTGATTGACATCAACTGATTCGGCGACGCCGACAGCGATCGGGACCCGTTCGGCCGCAGCTGGTGCCGTATCAGCCCACGTTCGGTGGGCGTTACGCGCTGTCGCACCAGGCAACCTCGAGGATGAGGAACAGGAAGCACAGGAACAGACGTATGGCCGGGTACACCTAGAGCGCGAGCATCGCCGCCGCGACCTCATCCGCGGCCGCAGCGGGGATCGCCGTCGCGGCCCGTTCGAGCACGAGCAGCCGCGCACCAGGGATCTCGCGCGCGAGCGCTTCGCCGTTGCCGAGGGGGAAGAACGGGTCGCGGCGACCGTGCACCACCAGCGTCGGGATCGCGAGCTCGAACAGGCGCTCGCGCCAGCGCGGCGTGCAGTCGAGCTTGGCGAACACCGTGCCCAGATGGTTGGCCATCTGCACCGCGGGCTCCGTGCCCGGCGTGCGGTCCCATCTGTGCGCGGCGGTCGCGCGAGCGGCGTCGGGGTCGTCACCGAGGATCTTCGCGCCTCCGGCGGCGAACTCGGCGACCGCGGCGCGGTCGGACCAGTCGGGCATCGAACGCGAGAACAGCCGGCCCATCGTCGCCGCGTCATGGTCAGGCAGGTCGTCGTCGACCGGGCCCGGAGCGACCGGCCGCGTTCCGACGAGGGTGAGCGCCGAGAACGCGTCCGGGTGGTCGAGCGCGGCGACCTGGGCGACCATCCCGCCCACGCCGATGCCGGCCAGGTGCGCCGGCCGGTCGTCGAGCTCGCGGGCGAGCGCCGCGGCGTCGGCCGCAAGATCGCGCAACGTGTACGCCGGAACCTCGGGATCGACGGTGGTCGACGCACCGGAATCGCGCAGGTCGTACCGCACCACGTGGCGCCCGCGGCGCGCGAGCGCCTGGCAGAGTGCGTCGGGCCAGGAGAGCATGGTCGTGCCTCCCGCGAGCAGCACCAGCGGAGCCGCCGCGTCGCCGAAGTGCTCGACCCCGAGCGTCACGCCGTTCGTCTCGACCGTCGTCATGACGCCTCCGCCGTCGCGTTGACGCCGCCGGACGTGCGAAACGTGTGGACCGTCGGATACATCAGGAACCTCCAGGGCGGCGTCGTGGGCCGGTGGCGCGGGGACGCCGGCACAAGCTACGCGTCCCCGCCGGTGGTCTGTGTCGCGTCGAACGCGGGCGACTGCTCAGAGATGGACGACTGGCGGTGCGAAAACTCATCGGGACCCTGTCCGCAAGGCAACGATCACCGAGCAGCCGCCCTTCGTCCATGGCTCGAGTAGTACAAACACCCATCGCGTCACGCCGTACTCGGAGGGCTTCCACCGACCAGCCGCCGGTCACCAACGGCGGCTAGCTGCCTGCAGGCACCTGGTCCGTGACGTCGGCGTAGCCGACCTTCCCGGCGCGGTCGGCGCGTAGATCACGCGGATCACGCCCGTCGGGAAGGCCTCCGTCGCCGTCACCCGGAAGTGGTACGGCGTGTCGCCGTCGTCGAACAGCCTGCGGCCCTTGCGCGCCGCCACCGGATGCACCAGCGGGCGCAGCTCGTCGACCAGTCCGGCAGCGAGCAGTTGCTGCACCACGGAGATCGACCCCGGGATGAGGATGCCTCTGCTGCCGGCGTCGGCCTTCAGCGCGGTGACCGCGTCGACAAGCTCGCCCTTGATCAGCTCCGAGTTGCGCCAGGAGAACTCCAGCTTCTGCCGCGAGACGACCACCTTGCGCATGTCCCCGAGTTGCTTCGCGAAGACCGCGTCCTCGCCGCCAGCGGCCTCGCGGTCGGGCCAGGCCCCGGCGAAGCTGTCATAGGTCTCCCGGCCGATGAGCATCACGTCAGCGGTGTCGTAGTCCTCGCCGACGGCGCGGCCCATGTTCTCGTCGAAGTACGGGAAGTGCCAGTCCGGGTCGATCTCGGCCACGCCGTCGGCCGAGATGAACAGCGTGGAGATGACCTTTGCCATCGCAGGGTCCCTTCGAGTCGGTGGTGTCGACAGGTGGACCGCCGCAGCATCTCAGAATCATCGGCCGGCCAGGGACCAACCCGCCGACCGGTGGGGGCGGTCGTCCGCACGACCGGCGAAAGAAGGGAACTGGCGGCCTGATCCGGATACCGCTACAGAGCTCGACGGAACTTCGATCGGTGCGACCACCGTGTCGGTTTCACCCCGTCGTGCGACCGGGCACCTAGAAGCCGCCGCCGAGCTGGTCAACGGCGCTTCGCGCATCCCGGTTGATCTCGTCGAGAGGGGCGTCGTCCGTCGACGGCCTGCGCCTGCCTTGACGCTCCGCGGCTCGTCCCAGCTGCCGAATCGCGCGCCGTCCCGCATCGACGGTCCGGCGTCGCCGGACGCGAACAGTCGCGGTGATGGCGATGGCAGCACCGGTGGACGCCGCCAGCAGCGCGACCAACAGCGTCCCCATGCCGCCACGCTAATCGTGAATGGCAAGCGAACAGGCCGCTGGAGGGGACCCGTCGGCAGCCCGTCATCCACACCGGGACGCCGGCGCGCCGGTGAGCGAGTAGACCGTCCGCGACATCACCTGGCTGGCTCGACGGGGTCGCCCGCCGAGCCAGCGCCGATAGATCATGACTCCATGCTCGTCGCGTCCGTCGTCACGATGGTGGCGTTTCTCGCGTGGTTGACCGTCGCCCGGCTGCCGTGGTTCACCGGCGTCGTGTTGGTGGCGCTCACCCTGGTCGCGGTCGCCTCGATCACCCTCGCCGCCGTTCAGCCCCGGGCGGTGGTGGAGGCGCGCCTGCTGCTGTTCCTCGGGGTCGCCGCGACGCTGTTGGTCGCGGGGGAGATGCAGCGCCGCAGGCTCGGCGACACCGGCGACGACGACCGGGCGGGCCGGCGCTGGCCGTACCGGATCGCGGTCGGTCTTGCCTTGTTCGTCGCCCTGGGTTGTATTCCCGTCGCGGCCTGGGACTTCAACGACGAAGGGTTCGTACCGGCGGTGCAGGAACTCGGCCGGCTGCCCGACGGGCTCGCTGTTCGAAGCGCAGGCGGCTACTCGGAATGCGGCACCGGTCGTTGCGCCGTTGCCTACCCACTCGTCGGCCGGGCGGACGAGTCGGCCGAACAGGTGTCCCGACGGATGTGGAAGCACCTGGTGAGCAACGGGTGGCCGGCGCCCGACGCTGGGCGCAGCTGCCGCCCGGCCGGCTGGCTTCTCGACACCCGAGAGACCTGCGTGGAGATCAGTACGGCCGAGGACGGGGCCCGGCTCACGCTGGAGGGCGGCCGCCCGTTCCCTCGATATGCGCATGCCCGCAGCCAGGAGGTCAGCCGGCTGCGTTGAGCCACCGTCGCCAGCTCGTGCGGGTGGTCCGTTGCTCGGGGTGCGCGGCCACGTGAAGAACGAACTGCGCTCGGAGCCGGACCGAGGGATCGTCGGCGGCAGCCAGCGTTTCCACCGCGTGGAAGATCAACGGGTCGTCGAGGTGGCGGACCAGGCAGGCGTACGCCCAGTCCCTGCACCGGTACGGTCGCGCCAACGCCGCGAGGATCAGCTCAGCGATCTGAGGCTGGATGTCCTCCGGGAGACCGCCCCGATCGAGCCGGTGAAGAATGGCCTCCTTGCTTCCCCAGCGGGACCACATCCACGACTCCGGAGCTCCCCACTCGTCGGGATATTCCGCCTCCCACCGTAGGTACAGCACGGCGAACGGCGCCCACAGCGCGCGGGCGGCATCGTCACCGTCCGCGGCGTCTCGGAAGGCGTGGAGAGGCCCGTAGATCGTCTGCTCCTGATGCCACCGGACATCGGCGCGCGCCTGGTCCAATGCCGCGCCCAGGCGAGTCTGGCTGGACCTCGACCGGTAGTGCGCGGCCCACAGGGCATTCGAGCGGTGCAGTGCGTCGCTCGCCGCCGCGAGGATCGCCTGATGGCGGGCCAGCGCACGATGGCGGATGACCGGATCAGCCGCCACCAGGTCTAACAGCCAGGAGTAGTCGCCGCGCGGCTCCGCAAACACCACAGCAGCCTGCCAGTTCGGGCCGAGCGGACTGCGGTCAGGTCTGTGTCACGTACGGAGCCGACAGCCTCGCCGAGTCCGACCGCGTCTACGGCACCCGACCAGGGCAACCTCGTCACCGTGACCTCGCCAGCTGTCGCCGACGGCTTCGAAACGTTCTCCCGGCCGCGCGCCAGGTCAGGACCGTGGTGGTCACCGTCTGGCGCAGGAACGGGTAGCTGATCTACCTGCCCGAATACTGTCGTCGGCGTCGGCGTCGGCCTGGTGCCGACCGAGCGGCCCGTCGCTCCCTCGGAGAGTCGGCTCGGACGATCCCACGCGCAATGTCGCTCACAATGCCGTCCTCTGGAGCGATCCCGTGCGCTTGGTGCACGGCGAGGTCGTCGCCTGGGCAGAGGCGCTCGCCCCATTGCGCGAGGGACAACAGTGAACACGTCGAGGGGACGACCATCCCGCTCGCAATGTCGACCGTCAGCCTCAGGTCTGGGTCGAGCACCCGCAGCAGCCCCTCGAAATCGTCACCCATCACGGCCGCGCGGAAGGCTTTGAGGACCTGTCGTTGTTCTCGTCCGACGAGGAGGGCGCCGCCGGCCGAACGAGAAGGCCATGTGCGCTCGGACGCCTCTGTCATTCATGCTCGCCGGTGGGTCGGATGCTTTCAGCGGCGACGCCGAGCGGATCCGGGCCGGGTGGACCTCTCACGCGCCTCGAACCGTTCCTGAGCGTCAAGAACCGCGTCGGCGTACCGGGTGGCCCAGGCACCCATCGCCTCCATCGGCTCCAGCAGCGCGCCGCCCGCTTCCGTGAGTGCGTAGTCCACGCGGGGTGGCACTTGCCGGTACGGCCGGCGCTCCACCAGGCCGTTGTACTCCAGCCGGCGCAACGCGTCGTTGAGCACCTTGGGGCTGATCCCGCCGATGCGGGTGAGGAGCACCGCCGGACGCATCGGACCGTACGCGGCGATCGTGAAGACCACGACGCTGTCCCAGCGGTTGGCGAGCACCTCGAATGCCACGCGGGCCCGGCAGTCGGAGGTGTAGTCGTCGAGCTGGTCAACGGAATCACCCATGCGCCCATCCTGCACGACCTCTTGCATACCGTTCGGTGTGCATGGACCTGCCTATCGTCCTGAGCGGCGGTTGCGTACCGAGCCGCCGCAAAGCGAGAGACGGAGCAGACGTGAAGATTGGCATACTCGGCACGGGCGGTATGGCGGCGGCGCTCGGCGGCGCGTGGACTGCGGCCGGGCACGCGGTGGTGATCGGCGGTCGGAATCAGGTGCGGGCGGAGCAGACCGCCGGGCGAATCGGCGCCGCCGGGTATGGCAGCCTCGCGGACGCGGCGGGCCACGGCGACGTCATCCTCGTCGCGGTCCCGGCGGCGGAGGCACCGCAACTGGTGGACGGACTCGCCGGGTGCCTCGCCGGTCGGACGGTCATCGACTGCACCAACCCCGTCGTACCGACCAGCGACGGGCTGATGCTCAACACCGGTGGCACCACGTCCGTGGCGCGGCAACTGGCCGCCGCCGCGCCCGGCGCGCACGTGGTGAAGGCGTTCAACCTCTGCCACGTGAGCATCTGGACACTGCGTCCGCCAACCTTCGAGGACGTACCACTGGCCGTACCCTACTGCGCCGACCACGCCGAGGCAGCCGCCGCGACGGAGACCCTCATCAGCTCGATCGGTTGCACGCCGGCGCCGTGCGGCGGCCTGGCGCGGGCAGCGTACCTGGAGGCGACAGCGGCGCTGGCGATCGGACTGTGGTGGGCGGGCCATCAGCCGCGCCGCGCGTTCCCCTCCATGGCAGAGACGCATCGCTGAGTTGTTGAGTACGGCGGATTCGGGACGTAGGCCCCCGCTCAGCTGGGTTCGGGTAGCACCGCCGACGCGAGGGCGGTGATCACGACGAGGATCACCATGACCCGGTACGGTCGGCCCCGAGCCCGCTTGAACGGCGACGACGACCGGGCGGGCTGGAGCTGGCCGTACCGGATCGCGGTCGGTCTTGCCTTGTTCGGCGTCTTGGGCTGCATTCCCGCGGCGGCCTGGGACTTCAACGCCGACGGGTTCGTACCGTCGGTGCGGGAACTCGGTTCGCTGCCGGGCGGGCTCGCCATTCGGGGCGCGGGCGGCGACTCGGAGTGCGGCACCGGTCGTTGCGCCGTTGCCTACCCACTCGTCGGCCGGGCGGACGAGTCGGCCGACCAGGTGGCCCGACGGATGTTGGACAACCTGGCGAGCAGGGGGCTGGCCGGCGCCCGACGGTGGGCGGAGCTGCCGCCCGGTCGGCTGGCTTCTGGACACCCGGGAGACCTGCGTGGCGATCAGCGCGGCCGAGGGAGCGGCGCGGCTCACGCTCGAGGGCGGCCGCCCGTACCCTCGGTTTGGGCGTGCCCGCAGCCAGGAGGTCAGCCGGCTGCGTTGAGCCACCGTCGCCAGCTCGTGCGGGTGGTTCGTTGCTCGGGGTGCGCGGCCACGTGAAGAACGAACTGCGCTCGGAGCCGGACCGAGGGATCGTCGGCGCAAGCCAGCATCGTCACCGTCCGCAGCGTCCCGGAGGGCGTGGAGAGGCCCGTAGATCGTCTGCTCCTGATGCCACCGGAAATCGGCGCGCGCCTGATCCAATGCCGCGCCCAGACGAGTCTGGCTGGACCTCGACCGGTAATGCGCGGCCCACAGGGCATTCGAGCGGTGCAGTGCGTCGCTCGCCGCCGCGAGGATCGCCTGATGGCGGGCCAGCGCACGATGGCGGATGACCGGATCGGCCGCCACCAGGTCGAACAGCCAGGAGTAGTCGCCGCGCGGCTCCGCAAACACCACAGCAGCCTGCCACCTTGGCGTAAGCGGCCGGTCTACGACTACGCGCTGATGACCGAGCCGCTGATGCCCCCCGCCCGGGGTGTTACGAGGCGTGCGGCAGCGCGAGCCAGTCCTGCCAGCTGATGTCACGGCCCAGATAACGGGGCTGCTGGAAGGGCCAGTCGGCCGCGATCCAGCGCGGTACCAGCGCGTCGAACGCGCGCTCCAGTTCGCCGCCGACGAGGTCGTCCACCACCCACCAGGAGACCACGCCGTCGGAGCCGATGCGCTCGGGCGGGTCGATGTAGTCGTAGTCCTTCTGCATCGCCTGACTGGCCAGGTCGTGGATCTTCATTACCTGCTCCTCCCCGGGGTGCGTGCTCCGCCGCGCGATTGCCCAAGGCGCACCCGGGCAAACGCTCCGCTCCGCCCGTCGGCTGATCCACACCCGACCCGCATGCCGGTAGGCCAGACTGCAAAAGTGAAGATCGCGGCGCCGACAATCAGATGGACGCCATGGCGGTTCGTGACCGCGTTCGGTGTTGTCAGCCTGCTGTCGGACGTGGTGTACGAGGGCGCCCGGTCAGTCATCGGCCCCTACCTGGCCACCCTCGGCGCATCCGCGACCCTGGTCGGCCTGGTCACCGGCGTCGGGGAGGCGTTCGCCCTGGCCGGACGGCTGGGCACCGGACCAATCGCCGACCGAACCCGGGCCTACTGGCCGCTGGTCCTGGTGGGCTACGCCGTCACCGTGGTCGCTGTGCCCGCTCTCGGGCTGACCAGCACACTGTGGCTGGCTGCGGTGCTGTTTGTCGCGGACCGTGCCGGTAAGGCGATCCGCGGACCGGCGCGGGACGTCATGCTCTCCCACGCCGCCTCGGCAGTAGGCCGTGGCAAAGGCTTCGCCGTCCACGAGGCGCTCGACCAGGCCGGCGCGGTTGCCGGGCCGTTGCTGGTCGCCGCCGTTCTGGCCGTCAGCGCCTACCACTACCGGCCCGCGTTCCTCGCCCTGGCTGTACCGGGTGTGGCGGTGCTGTTCCTGCTGCTGTGGCTGCGTGCCGGCGTGCCCGATCCGCGACGCTTCGAACCGGGCCCTCAACCCGGTGCGACGCCCGCCGCGCCGGGCGTCCGGCTGCCCCGCGTGTTCTGGACCTATCTGGCCTTCACGGTGCTCACCACGGCCAGCTACGCCACCTTCGGCGTGCTCAGCTTCCACCTCGCCACCCGGCACGTCGTACCGGTGGCGGTGGTCCCGGTCGTATACGCCGCCGCCATGGGCATCGACGCGCTCGCCGCGCTGGCCTCCGGGTGGCTGTACGACCGGGTCGGGTTCCGGGTACTGGCGGCCGTACCCGTGCTGACCGCCCTGATCCCGCTGGCTGCCTTCACCACCACCTCGGCGACCGCGGTCGCCGGGGTCCTGGCCTGGGGGGCCGTGCTCGGTATCCAGGAATCCACCATGCGTGCGGCCATCGCTGACATCGTCCCTGCTACCAGGCGGGGCACCGCCTACGGCATCTTCGCCGCCGGGTTGGGCGGGGCGACCCTGGTCGGTGGGCTGCTTACCGGCGCCCTCTACGACTACTCGATCACCGCCTTGATCATCACCGTGGCCGGCATTCAGGCCGTCGCCCTGGCCTTGTTCGTCGCCACCGTTCGCCCCACGGCTCGGCCCGTCCGCCCTGCTTGAGGGGATCGTCGTGGATCACGTGCCCGAGGGGGATGGGCCTGGGTACCGTGCCGGGGTGGAGGTTGGATTCGCCCCGCCTGTGTCCGGCTCGTGGGCCACCCCGGAGCACATGATCCATGTCGCCCGCCACTGTGAGCAGCTCGGATACCACTCGCTGTGGACGTTCCAGCGCCTGCTGGTACCCGCCGACCTCGGGTGGAGCGAGACGTACCACAGCGTCCATGACCCGCTGACCACGCTGGCGTTCCTGGCGGCGCACACCACGCGGATCCGGCTCGGCGTCGCGGTGCTCAACGTGCCGTTCATCTCGCCGGTGGTGCTGGCCAAGCAGGCCGCGACCCTCGACATCTTCGCCGGCGGCCGGCTCGACCTCGGGCTCGGTCTCGGCTGGGCGGACGAGGAATACCAGGCGACGGGCGTGAGCAAGCATCGGCGGGGCCAGCGGGCCGATGAGTTCCTCGCGGTCCTGCGCGCGCTGTGGCAACAGGACGTCGCCGAGCGTCACGGCGAGTTCTACCAGGTCCCGCCGACGCGTCTCGCGCCGAAGCCGGTGCAGCGCCCGCACCCGCCGATCCTGCTCGGCGGCCACGCGCCCGCGGCGCTGCGCCGGGCGGGCCGGCTCGCCGACGGCTGGGTCAGCGGCAGCCAGGCGGACCTGACGGGCATCGGCGAGGCGGTCGCGACGGTCAAGGCCGCCGCGGCGGACGCCGGGCGTGATGCCCGTGCCCTGCGGTTCGTGTGCCGCGGCGCGGTCCGCGTACGTACGACGACCCCGGCCGGACGCGGGCCGCTCACCGGCACGCTTGAGCAGATCCGGTCGGATCTGGGCCGGCTCGCCGCCGCCGGGATCACCGAACTGTTCATCGACCTCAACTTCGATCCGGAGATCGGCTCGCCCCGCGCCGACGCGCGGGCCTCGCTGCGCACGGCCGATGAGGTGCTCGAAGCCCTCGCCCCGGCCCGCTGACACCCGCGCCCGGCCCTCATCCGGCCGGGTTTGCCCCGGACCACGCCGACCAGCGGGTCACCCGCATCGCGACCACCGGCCCGGCTGGTGGACGCCGGGTGTACTGCGGATACTTGGCGGCCAGCGCCACGCGGGCCGCGGCCTCCTCCGCGGGGTCCTCGACCAGCCAGCCGTGCCCGTCCAGCCGGATCCACCACAGCCGCGACCAGTCCTCGTCGTACTCGTCGATCAGCAGGCAGGCCTGGCCCGTCGCCCGGATGTTCTCCAGCCGCCGCAGCTGCCGGTGGCGCTTGGGTTTCTCGTCGACCGCGTGGTGGACGACATCGCCGAGTAGGACGAAGCAGACCGGTACGAGGTGCGGCCGGCCGTCGGACCCGACGGTGGCCAGCCGGGCCACCCGGGCCGATCGGACACGCTGCCGGAGTTCCTCGGCGGGCACAGCGCCGACCGTAACAGTGCGCTTTCGTCTTCGCCTGGGCCTTCGCCTTCGCCGACCAGGCGGGGTGGGTTGTCGATTGTGAGCGCTGGGCAGAGCGGAGACAGCAAACAGGTCATCCGGCCCTGATCGGGCTCCGGGCACTCCGCGCGTGGCGAACGAGCCCGAACCCGACCGGACCGAATAACTACTCCACCGCGCGGGCCTTCACCCCCGCCCTGAGGCCGGAGCACTGGCCCGCACCTCAGTAGCGATTACTTGGCGCGTTGCCAGAGCGGGGAGATCTGCGCCTGCGCGAGGCGCCAGCCGGTCGGCGTGCGTACGGCGGTGTATCGGGTCCGGAGGCCGGCCAACCGGTGCGGCACCTCGCCCTGGTGGAAGAAGTACACGAGCTGATGAGCGCTGACCTCGGCGTGATCGCCGTCGAGATCGACCACGACGTCGGTGTTGAAATGTTGGGTCAACACCTCCTCCGGGCTGGTTCGCCGCACGACGTCGACGATCTCGTCGATACCGCGCAGGGTGCCGCGCGGGCTGTGGGTCTCGGCGTCCGGGGCGTAGACGGTCCGCAGGTCGTCGAAGCGCCGCTCGTCCAGTAGCCACGCAAGCCTGGCGACCAGTTCGGCGATCTCAATGCGGTCGGTCACGTGTGACATCTCGAATCTCCATTCGTTGGTTCGGCCAACGATATGGCAGATCGTTGGCGTCGCCAACGGTTCTGTTAACATGGTCACCCGTGGAACCGACACCGAGTCGTCTCGCGACAAAGGCAAGCTGGTTGATCTCCCAGACCGCCGTGCATTCGCGGCGGTTCGTCGCCGAGGGGTTCACCGCCGCCGGAGCGCGGGGCTACCACTATCGGGTGCTCGCCGCGTTGGAGGAGTTCGGACCCGCGAGCCAGGCCGAGCTGGGGCGGCGCTGCCGCATGGACCGCAGCGACATCGTCGCGGCCGTGACCGAGCTGGAACAGAAGGGCTTCGTCGAGCGCAGCGCCGACCCGGCGGACCGCAGGCGCAACACCGTCACGATCACCAGGGCGGGTACACAACAGCTCCAACGGCTGGACCGCGCCCTCGACAGCGTGCAGGACGAACTGCTCGCCCCGCTGTCGGCCACCGAACGGCAGACCCTGGTCGCGTTGCTCGGAAAGTTGATCGAGCACCACGGTGGCGCGCCGACCTCATGATCCGACTTGGGTGCCCACCGGGCCAGGACCGAACGGGACACACGCCCGCGTTCGCCTGGTCGCGGGACCCGACCGGGCGGAGGCGGGTCTCACGCTCGCCCGGACGGCGGCTCCTTCCGCGCCGGTGATCCTGCCGGCCGACGCTGAGCGGATTGGCATCTCCAAGCCGGCATCGTCGCAAAGCAATGGCGCACACAGAGAGAACCGGAAACCCGTCCGGTATCCCGACGGCGCCGCGCGGCACCGAGGGCGGCAGCCATCGCGTACCGGGCCGTCACGACCGAAAAATCGCGCGGTAGCGGGGTATGGCGCCGATGGCGAGCCTGCGGCCGGGCCGGTGCCCGTAGGGTGTCATCAGTCGAGGGCAGTGCGGGGGTCCGGAGGACGTCGATGGTGACCGAAGGCGGCGCCGACGCGGCGGCTCCGACCCCACGGGACCCCGGCCGCCCGGCGTTCCTGGAACTCTTCTTCGACCTCGCGTACGTCTTTGCGATGATCTCCCTGGTCAAGAAGCTCGCCGACGACGTGAGCTGGACCGGCGTCGGCGAGACGCTGGTCCTGCTGCTCGCGTTCACCCTGGTCTGGGCGGTGACCACCTGGGCCGCCGACACCCTGGACCTGATGCGGCCCGCGGTTCAGGTGCAGTTCATCGCGGTGGCGGCCGCCAGCCTGCTGCTGGCGGCCGCGGCACCCGAGGCGTACGACGGGCGCGGCATGCTCTTCGCGATCACCTACCTGGTTATCCACCTCGGTTCGAGCATCTACTACCTCCTGCTCCGGCCGAGCGCGACCGAGCCGCTCCGCAGCGGCCGGATCATGTTCTGGTACACCATCGCCGCCGTCGGCTGGATCGGCGGCGCGCTGGCCACCGGCCCCACCCGCCTCTTGCTCTGGGCGGCGACAGTCGCCATGGAGTACGTCGCCGCCTCGCTCGGCTGGCCGCTGCCGAAGCGCGGGCGATCGCAGCCACAGGAGTGGCAGCTGGTCGGCGAGCGGGTGGCCGAGCGGTACCGGCAGTTCGTCATCATCGCGCTCGGCGCGTCCATCTTCGTCATCGGTACGACCTTCAGCCAGAGCGACTACACCATGGACCGGGCGTGGGCGCTGCTGGTGGTGTTCACGATCGTGGTGCTGACCTGGCGGATCTACATCTACCGGGCCGGCGAGCTGCTGACCGAGGCCATCGCGCGATCGGCGAACCCGTCACTGCTCACGCAGTCCGCCGCGGTCACTCATCTGATCATGGTGGCGGGCATCGGCGGCATGGCGGTCACGAGTCACCTCGTCGTGATGCGGCCCTTCGGGGAGACGCCGCCCTCGTGGGCTGCGGTCATCCTCGGCGGACCGGCGCTGTTCCTGGTCGGCCGCGGGGTGCTGGACTACACGGTCTTCGGTCGGATCTCGCGGTCCCGCCTGGCCGGGCTGGTCCTGCTGGCCGGCGCGGCGGCGGCCGCGGGCCTGCTGCCGCCGGTCGTGGTCGCGCTGCTCGCCATGAGCATCCTGGCCCTGGTCGCTGCGGCGAACCTGGTGAGCACCCACCGGCACGCCCGCACGCCGATGCCACCGGCGCTCCGGTGACCCTCACCCGGTCGGCACGGTGACCCGGACCGGCCGCGCGTGTGCGGGCAGGGTCTCCCAGGCCAGGATGAGCAGCAGCACCAGATTCGCCACGACCAGGATGGCCAGCGGCGGAAGCAGCGCCATCACGGGGCCGATGACGCACAGCACCACGATCCCCAACGCCCGGGACCAGAGGACCCGTCCGGTGAGCACGGCGTCGAACAGGCAACTCCCGAGCAGGAACAGCGCCGGCCCGCCCAGGATGGTGGCGATCCAGGCGGCCGGTGCCGCACCGAACGGCCGTTCGAGGACCAGCGAGACGCTGGTCGAGACCACCAGCACCCCGGCAACCATCACCAGGTGGCTGTACGAGGTGGAGGTGCCGGGCCGGACCCGCTCCACCACCGTGACGGCGGGCGGTGCCAGCAGCTGCCGCACCCGGTGGAAGTAGAGCTGAAAGAGCACGACAGCGCTGGCGAACCCGACGAAACTCGTGGCCACCCGGCCGGCCTGGAAGCCGCTGCCGGCCAGCCCGATGCCGGCGCTCAGGATCAGCTCGCCGAGGGAGATGATGAAGATTTCTCGATGCCGCTCGGACAGGTGGGTGCCGGTGAAGATCTGACTGGCCAGTTCGGTGCGACCAAGTTTCGGCGTCGGCCAGCCCAACCGGGCCGACCCGAGGTCGACCGCCACCGCGATCGACCAGAGCAGCAGCCGGGCCGTTCCGTGCACGAACGCCCCGGCCACCCACGGCAGCGCCGTGACGCCGAACCAGAAGAACACCCGGATGCTCCGGGCCTGGATCGGGCGATTCACTCGGGTACCGGGGATGAGGACGGCGTCCCGGACGAGATGGATGCCGAAGTACGCCGCGACGAGCAGCCAGCCGTAATCGGCGAAGGCGTACGGCACCGCGATCGCCATCAACAGGGTGCCGAACATGACCGCCAGGACGGTGGCCTGGATGACCGGCAGCCGCGGGTTGAACAGATCGGTGAGCCACGCGGTCAGTACCCAGACCCACCAGGCGGCCATCAACAGGACGGCGGTCTGGGCGGCGCCCCGGACGGTGAGGTCCTCGGCCAGCCCCGCCGAGAGCCTGGAGAGCATGAAGATGTAGACCAGGTCGAAGAAGAGCTCCAGGAACGTCGGATAGTCAGGCTCGCCGCGCCGGCGAAGGATCCGGGGGAGCGGGCTGGACCTCACGCGTCTGCCTCCTTCGGCACGCCCCTCGGGGAGCGGAGGCACGTTCTTCGCCAACCTACAAAAGCGGGGGTCGCCGGAGAGCGGAAACGGAGGAGCAGGGCGGAGCCATATACCGGTCATCCGCCCGACACCCACACCATCGGCGATGAGTCCCACGGATGGCGGACACGAGATGGCGGGGGGCGATCAGGCCAGTCGGGTCCGCCGGTAGGTCCCGCGCACGCACTTCCGGGGAGGCCCGGTCTGCAGCGCGGGTGACCTCGTAGCCGCGCTGGTGCAGCCCCGCCGACATCTTCCGTTCGTCCCGTTCCACCGGAATGTCGAGGATGTCGCCCCAGGGCGCCGTGGTGATTCGCCCGATGGGGATGAGGTCGGATCACCTCCCGTCCTTGCAGGCTGTCGAGGTACCGGTTCGCTTGGCGAAGCGAATTGATGCGTTCCAGCCGTTCGATGGGGGATCTGGCCGGAGAGGAGAATCAGGTGGAATACGAGGATTTCATCAATGCAGTGGCTACTCGGGCAAAGGTGTCGACCGATCAGGCGGCGACACTGACCGGCGTGACGTTGGAGACGTTGGCGGATCGGATCAGCGCCGGCCAGGCTGAGGACCTCGCCTATCAGCTACCGGATCGACTTGCCGATCACCTGAGCAGACCGCTCGGAGGGGAAATGGCCACCTCGTTCGGACTCGACGAGTTTGTGCGGCGGGTGGGGGATCGTCCGGGGGTCGACCGTGCGCTCGCCGGTGCCGGCGTCCGCGCGGTGCTCACCACCCTCCGGGAGGCCGTTACCCGAGACGAGTTCGAGAACGCCGTGGCCCAACTTCCCAATGAGTTCTCGCAGGTGATCGAACCGATGGGGGCCGGTGGCGGGCGGCGGCCCGGCTCGTAGCACGCAGAGTGGAAGCAGGAGCAGTGTGCCGGCGCTTTCCTCAGTCGCGTCCCTGGACGATGGTGAGCACCGCCAGCCGAACCTCGCGCGGCACATTCACGATGCTCATCACCGGCACCAGCGGCTCGCTGGTCCACCAGTCCACCGCGACGCTGATGGGCCACTAGCCTCGGCACTGCCAGCCGCGGTAGTCCCGTCCTGCCCACGAGGCAGTGACGCCGTCGCCCCAGGCTTAGGCCAGGGGACTGAGCTTCAGCCGTGCAGGCGCGAGTGTCTGTCGCCAGGTCAGGGCCGGGTGCCGGGGGACGTCCATCCCTGCCGGTGGAGGTTGTCGAATCCGTCGAGCAGGAGGTCGAGCGCGAATTCGAACTCGAACTCGTCGTCGCAGCCTTGGCCGACGACCGACTCGTCGTCGTGAGCGGCGGCCATTGCTATCTCGGCGATGTGGGGATACCTGCCGGCCAGTTCGCGGAACGCGGCCGCCTGAATCTCTGGGTCCTCGGGCAGCGGTGAGGCGGGAAACAGTTCCTGGGTGAACCCCCATACCCTGCTGCCGAGAGCGTGCATCACGTGGTGGGTGAGGTCGACGGAGAAGCCGCCGGCCCGGAACATGCCGACGATCGAGTTGAGGTAGTCCAGCACCACCGGCGTGGGCTTCGGGCGGGACTCGATGACGCGCGACGACCAGGGGTGGCGCAGTAGGGCGCTTCGCGCCGAAAGGATGCGCTGCCGGATCGCCGACTTCCAGTCGGCGCCGTCGGCCGGCGGGTCGATCTCGCCGACGATGACGTCGACCATCCCGTCGAGGAGTTCCTCCTTGTTGGCCACGTGCTTGTAGAGCGCCATCGGAACGACGCCCAGCTCCTGGGCGAGGTTGCGCATGCTGACGGAGTCGACGCCGCTGTGGTCGGCGAGCGCGACGGCGGCGTGCAGCACCCGGTCCCGGTTGAGGGGGCCCCGGCGTGCGCCGTCCAGCTGCTGAACCACCCGTCGCCTTCCCTCTTGATGCGGTCGCCACGCCCTAGCGCCCCTTGACGGTGTACGCCGTACACCCTACTCTCGCCACAAGGTGTACGCCGTACACCTCCGCCGCAAGTGGCGAAGTGGTCGGCTCGACGGATGACCAGAAGATGAAGGGACGTGCCATGACCCCCTCGGCCAAGCGAGAGTGGCTGGTACCCGCCGGCCTGATCATGCTCAGCGCAGTACCCGTGATCGCCGGCGCCGCCCGCACCGCCGAACTCACCGCCGGAGCGACGGTCACCCCGGACAACGCCCGATTCTTCGCCTCGCCCGTGCCCGTGCTCGTGCACATCGTGGGCGCCAGCCTCTACTGCCTCCTGGGGGCGTTCCAATTCGCCCCGGGCTTCCGCCGCCGCCGGCCCGGCTGGCACCGCCTCGCCGGACGGTTGCTGATTCCCTGCGGGCTCGCCGCCGCCCTGTCGGGCCTGTGGATGACGCTGTTCTATCCCCGCCCGCCGATCGACCACGTGCTGGTGACTCCCATGCGGCTCGTCTTCGGCACGGCCATGCTCTGCTGCATCGTCCTCGGCCTCGCCGCCATCCGGCGTCGCGACATCGCCCGCCACCGCGCTTGGATGGCCCGCGGCTACGCCATTGGGCTTGGCGCGGGCACCCAGGTCCTGACCCACCTGCCCTGGATGCTGCTGGCCGGCCAGCCGGACGGGATCGGCCGGGCGCTGCTGATGCTCGCCGGCTGGGTGATCAACCTGGCCGTCGTCGAATGGGCGCTGCGCAGGCAGCCGACCAAGCCAACCCAAAGCATCCAGCGCCGTGCCGACGTGCCCGCCGGCGTTCTTGCCAGCCAGTGACGGGGATGCGGACGCAGCTATCTCTCGACGGCGGTCACGTCAGCCGCCTCGTCTCCGAAGAACACCCGGACCGCCGTGAGCACCTCCTGCGCGTCGTTGGCCATGGCCGTCCGCGCCTGGACGAGCAGTACCTCGGGTTCGGCCTGCCGCTGCCGGTCGAGGTGGGCCAGCAACTGGTCGATGTCCGGCACTCGCCGTTCGCCGGTCAGCGCGCGGGCGGGTGGCCGGAGGTCCATGAGGTGGCAGAGCAGTCGCAGCGGCCGGTGCCCGTACACCCGGGTGCCGCTGGGCAGCGCGGGCAGGCCGTAGGTGAGCAGCCGCGTCACGGCGCCGTCGAGCAGCGGAGTCGCCCAGTGGGCGTTGTCGAACAGGCTGTTTGAGGTGGCCTGCGGCAGGCCGAGGCCGGCCACCACCTGGTCGACCTGGTCTGCCGCCGCCCCGGCGACGACGAACACGTGGGGCGAGATGCGGCTGCGGCGGAAGACCTCCGACCACACGCGGCCCGGCTTTGAAGCTGTCACCGGGGCACTATGCGAGGCGCTCACGCGAGGGTCCCTCCTGGTCGTTGCGCTGACGACCCACGTCGAGCAGTCGGCCGAGGACTGCGCGGGTCCGGCCGGTTGCGGTGGCGAGGGCACCGAGCGGGTCGGCATGCCGGCGGCCGGCGAGGTCCTCGTAGACCGCGAGCAGGTCGGCCTCGAACCCGTCCGCGGTCGCACCGCGGGCCTGGGCCAGCTCGGCGAGCCGGCTCTCGATGTAGCGGCCCACCATCACCTGGTACGCGCCGACGCTGGGCATGTCGTGGAACTCCGCCACCATGTCGTCGACCTGTCGGCCCATCCGGTGCAGGACCGCCGACGTGATGCCGTGCCGGCGTGCCTCGGGGGTTGCCTCGTCGGCGATGCGGATGACGACCTCGTCTGGTCCGTTGATCTCGTCCGATCCGGTTTCACTGTGCCAGCGGGCCGTGACGACGAAGCCGTCGTCTCGCCGGGACAGTTCGAGGGACCGGTCGGGCACGGCGTGGAGGCGCTTCTTCTGGGACATGCATTCCTGTCTTTCCGGCAGCCTTGTGGGCGCCTGTTTCCGAAGCCGCGGTGGCGGCCGCGTGTCACACCTGTTGTTCCGCCCGGTTCAGGGCGTCGGGGTGGCGGCGCTCAGGACGCTGCCGAAGAACACCATGACGGTGAAGAGGATCATCGGGCCGACGAAGACGTAGCCCAGGACGAGGCCGGCGACCGCCATGCCGTGTCCCGACCGCATGCCGTCGCGGGTCTCCCGCAGGGCCAGGTGGCCGAGGATGACAGCGAGGACGCAGGGCAGGCCGAACAGGCACCAGCCGCCGAGCACGCCGAGGATCCCGAGCACCAGCGACGCCGTCGCCATGCCCGACGTCAGGATGGGCTGGACGGTGAGCCGCTGCATGCCCGTCGGATAGCCGCCACCCTGGTAGGGCATGGCCGCCAGCGGCGCGTACGCGCCGATGGGCGTGGACACCGGGGGATAGGGCCCCAGGACGGCGGGCAGCGGCGGCTGCGGGCGGGTGGGGTCGAGGCCGGGCTGCGGGTAGCTCATCGGTGCGAATCCGTTCTTCCGTCGAGGTGGGTGAGCAGAGCGCTCACCTCGGTGTGCAGGCGACGCAGCTCGGCGGCCGTGGGCGCGAGTTCGTAGCAGTGGTGGTGGGCGGCGGCGGACAGGGCCGCCCACGCGAAGGCGACCCGCCGGGCCACGGCGGGGCCGGGCCCGAACCGGCCGCGCAGCATCAGCTGCTTCGCCCGGCCCTGCCGGCACGCGGCGACCACCGGGCGGGTGCGCCGCCAGTAGGCGTCGATGCCGCCTTCGAGGGCGAGCCGGATCAGGCAGGCGCACGCCCGCGGCCACCAGCCGGCGGTGACCGCGGCCGTGCCGAGCGGTCCGGCGCCGCGCAGCATCTGGTCGGCCGCCGCCAGGCAGCGCCGGGGCGTCGGCGCGGTCACGACCGCACCTCGGCGCCGTCGCGGGGCGCGGGCACGGCAGCCGGGGGCGGTTGCAACACCGCCGCCAGGTGCCGGACGTCGGAGACCAGCTCGGGCAGGTCGAACAGGTACGCCCCGTGCACGCCCTCCTTGCACGCCTTGTACGCGCCCACCGCCCGCGACCCGTGCCGGCGACTGAGATACCCGAGTACGTCACCGCCCCGGCCTGCGTCGTCGAACATCGCCAGGGCGACGGTGGTGGTGAGCCTGCGGGACGCGGCCACGACGGCCGCCTCGATGTCGTCGTGCGGCACACCGCGGGCCACCCGCCGCCGCCACACGATCCGGTGGCAGGCCGCCTCGATCGCCGAGCGGCACAGCTCCGCCACCACCGGCCCGCGCACCTCGGACGCGATCTCCTCGGTGCGGGCCAGCGCGTACGCGTCGTCGAGGTAGCGGGTCACCGGGTCGGAGCCGGGCCGCAGGGTCACCACCGACCGCTCCGCGCGGGTCACCTCCACGATCCGGGACCGTCCGAGGTCGAGGCGGGCGAGGGCGTCGGGCAGCCGGGTGTCGTGGGTGAAGACCACCACCTGCCGCTGCTCGGCCAGTTCGGCGAGCACCCGGGCCAGCCCGTCCACCTTGGCCGGGTCCATGCTCTGCACCGGGTCGTCGACCACGATGAACCGGAACGGGCTCTCCGGCGCGCAGCCGCGCGGCAGGAACGTCGCCAACCCGAGGGCGTGCATCTCGCCCTGGCTCATCACCCCGAGGGCGGTGCCGTTGTCCGCGCCGTCCACGCTGACCGGGATCACCACCCGCCGCCGGGTGTTCATGCCCGCCAGGGTCATGGCGCCCAGCTCGACGTTGCTCTCCTGCCGCAGCTGCGCCCAGATCCGCTGCGAGTGCTCCGCGAAGGGCGCCACCCGCTGGTTGCGCAGCTCCGCCCCGGTCGCCTTCAGCCACGCCCGCGCCGCCTTCAACCGCGCGAGCGTGCGTTCCCGCTGCGGCAGCGTCGCGGCCGACGCGATCCAGGCCCGCAGTTCGCCGGCCACCGCCTGCCAGCCGGTGTCGCGCAGGCGGAGCAGACCCTTCGCGTACGCCTGCGCGGTCTCCGCCGCCGCGAGCACCGCCGGGTACCGGGCGGTCAGGTGGCCGGCCAGCTCCTCCGGCCCGCCCGGTGTCAGCCGCAGCGCCGTCACCGCCGCGTGCAGGTCGTCGACCGGCACCCCGTCGGCGGCGCCGGTCGGCACGTCCAGGTCGTCGATCAGGTAGTGCGCCCGCTGCAGCAGCGCGGTCAGCCGGGAAGCGGCGGCCTGGGCTGCCAGGGTGCGGTCGCGCAGTTCCGCCAGGGACGCGGCCGCGCTGGTCCGCCAGTCGCCGTCGAGGCGACCCGTCGCGCAGACCGGGCACGGCCCGTCGCCCTGGTCGTCGTGGTGCTCGACGGCCAGCCGGAGCAGCTCGGCGCTGCGCAGCGACGCCCGCGACCGGCCACCGTCGTGCCGGCGCGCCTGCGCGGCGGCCTCCCGCAGCTGCTCGGCGAGGCGGGTCACCTCGTCGGCGTCGGGCAGCTGCATCGCCGCCAGCCGCCGGCACAGCAGCACCGCCTCGTCGTCGGTCGGCTCGTCCGGCTCGTCGAGGATCGCGGTCAGCGCCGCCAGGTCGGCCGCGCCCCGGGTGCGCAGCAGCGCGGCGGCCCGCCGGGCCCGGTCGTCGTCGATGCCGGCGAGGGTGTCGGTCAGGGAGGCGCGCTGTGCGCGTACCTCCCTGATGGTGGCGTCGACGGGGCGCGCGGCGGCCATGAGGCGGCGGTCGGCGTCGGCGATCGCCTCCAAGCCGAGGATCGCGGAGATCGCGTCGAAGAGCTGGCTCTGCGTGCCCGCGGTGAGCCGGCCCAGCTCGGCGGCGGTGAGGAACGGCCGGTACAGCTCCAGCGGCCGGGCCAACCCCAGCTCGGTGAGGTCCGGGTGGGTGCCGCGTGCGCTGGTCACCGCCACCTCGGCGTCGCCCAGCTCCGCCTCCGACGGCCAGGAGCGGACCACCCGGGTGGGCGTGGCGACCCCGTCGACCCGCAGCTCGACGGCGATCCGGCAGGGGTCGCCGGCGTGCAGGTTGCGCCACCCGGTGCGCCACACGCTGTTGCGGTCCGCCCAGCGCGCGCTGTCCCCGGTGAGCGCGAGTTCCACGGCCTCGGCGAAGCTGGACTTGCCGGAGCCGTTGCGACCGACCACCACGGTCAGCCCGGGACCGGGCTCGATGGCGAGGGTGCGCTCCGGGCCGACGCCGCGGAACCCGGCGACGGTGACCGACGAGAGCCAGATCCGCTCCCGCGGCTCGTCCGCCGCGGTGCGCTGCGGCTCCAGCGCGGTCGGCGCGCCGGCGAGCGCCGCGGCCAGGTCGTCCTCGGAACTCAGCGCGGCGAGGACCACCTCGGCGGTGTCATCGGGTACGCGGTCGGCGGCGAGCCGGTCGAAGATCAGCTCGACCAGGGGTTCGGTGTGGTTCATCAGGCGACCTCCACTGAGGCGGGTGGGGGAGTGCGTGCCGCGCCGACGCAACGGCTCGACCCCGGTGGTGGTACGGCGACGCTCGGTGACTCTCTACTTGTGGATCGCTGGTCAGGCGGCGAGCGCAACGTGCCATTCGCGCAGAAACGCCTCAACCAGGGCGTGCGCCCGGGCCTGCACGTCGAACGACTCGTCGACCCGGCGGCGCGCCATGTGCGCCAGACTGTCGGCGGCCTCGTTCAGGGCGTGATGGGCGTGTGCCTTGACGTGCGCGAACGTCAGATCCGGGCGAGCGCCGACCAGGTCGGCGAGCCGGACCAGGGTGGGCTTCATCCCGTTGTGCCGGGGCCGCAGGTCGTAGCCGGCGGGCATCGCACCGGACTCGCCGGCCTGCCAGCGGTGCAGGTAGTTCAGCGCCGGCAGGCTGTCCACGAGCACCGTCACCCTGGCCGGCGGCGTGTCGTAGGCGGTGAGCAGGAACTCGACCGCCCGCAGTTCGCTGACCAGCACCCGCGAGCTGCCGGTCGGGTCGACGCGACCAGGACGCCGGCTGCGCAGGCCATAGCGGCCGTCGCTCGCGACGTACCCGATGCCGCCGGCGCGGCCCTTCCAGCTGGCGTCGGTCGCGGCGATGAGCGGCGCGGGTGTGCCCGCCCAGCGGCGGACCTGGCCCCGGCTCGGGTCATGTGCGGCTCCGATGGCGCCGGCCGGCTCGGGCACCAGCCCGGCGAACAGGTCGGCGCGGCAGGCGAGCTGGTGCCGGGCGGCGAGCTGCTCGGCGGTGTCGAGCAGCTGCACCGCCGAGCCGAACTCGTCGTAGTGGGCGGCGGTCAGCGCCAGCCGGACCGCGTCGCCGACGGCCTGGCAGGCTTCGCAGCGCCTCGGCTTGACGTAGGTGCGCAGAGCGTGGGCGCGGTCGTGCAGGGGAGCGGGGAGCAGGTCCAGGGCGCGGTGGAACTCATCGGGACGCACGACGCCTCCTGACGTCTGTAGCCAGCGAAGGGTGGGTGGGCCTGGCGTTCCGGCGGCGGCCGGTAAGCCTCGGCGGTGCTGTGAGGCTGATGTCGCCGACGAATCAGGCGGGGGTGATGGTCCAGTAGCCGTCAGCGGTGATCTGGACGAGGGCGGGCGCCGACAGCGGGCGGACGCCGGAGTAGGCGCCGATCTCGTTCACCAGCAGGCCGCCTTCGCCGGTCTCCAGCGAGTAGGCGTGGACGACGAAGTTGGAGTCGCCACGCCTATGGGTGATCTTGGCGGCGGCAGCGTCGCCACCCAGCACGACCACGTCGTCGCCCTTGCCCGCGGCCTTCCCCGTCGGCGCCTTCGTGGCCAGCTGATCGACGGTGCCGATCGTCAGCGTCCAGGATCCGGACGCCTCGATCTCGAACTGGGTGGTGAGCGAGTCGTCTTCGAGGTTGATCCAGTGCTTGCCGCTGTACGAGCCGATCTCGTTGACCAGCAGGCCGTCTCCGTCGCTCTTCAGCACCGTGTTGCTGGTGCACTTGCAGGTGAACTTCACGACGGACAGCTCGGACAGCTCGCGGATTCGCACCACATCGTCACCGCGACCCTTGATCACCTTCGGCTTCGGGGTGGGCGGCGCGGTGGTGGGTGCCGGTTCCGTCGTGGCAGGGGCGGCCGAGGTGGGCGCGGCGGTCGTCGGGGCGGCCGTCGTAGGCGCAGCGGTGGTGGGCGCGGCGCTGCTCGGGCTGGCCGACGCGGCCGCGGACTTCGGGTCCGGGTTGTCGGCTCCGTTGAACACACCGATCAGCGTGCCCCCGCAGCAGAGGACAACGACCAGGGCGATGCCGCCGACAATCCAGGCGCGAGCGTTGGAGCGCCGGCCCGGCGCGGTAGGCACGGGCGGCCCGGCGAGCGTGCCGTCCTGGAACTGGGCAGCGGGCGGGGGCACGGCGGCACCGGGCGGGAACGGCGCCGCCTGCGGCGGTACGCCGGCCTGCTGGGTGGACTGGTCAGGCGGCATCGGGCTGGTCGGGTCCGTCATGGCGGTTTCCTCTGCAGGTGGGCTTCAGTGGCGGGGGAAGGGTGGGCGGGCGGTGGCGCCCGCCCACGATCGAGTCGTAAGTCAGGCGAGGGAGACCGTCACGCCGCCGGAGAACGGCGAGTCGTGCAGCTCGAGCTTGGCGAGCTTGACGTTCTTCGGGATGTCGAAGACGACCACGCCGGTGACCTGGTTGCCGGGGTTGATGTCGTTGAGGAACGTCTCGGCGTTCTTGTTGGCGTAGATGGCGGCCCCGCCGTCGGCGGAGTACTCGGTGCCGTTGGCGGCGTACGCCTTCTGGCTGCTGCCGTCGAACATCTGCGACTCCTTGCCGATGTTCTTGACGTTGACCGTGACCAGGCAGAACTGGCCCTGCGCCTTGGCGCCGAGCATGTCAGTGCCGATCTTGGCAACGCCGCACTTGGACGACTTGACCGTGAACTCGAACTTGCCGTCCCGGGCCGGCTGGCCGATCTTCGCGGTCTTCGGCTTGTCGTCACCCTTGGCGCCCCCGGCGTCGGCCTTGCTGGTGGCGTCATCGGTGGTGCCGGCGCCGCAGCCGAGCGCGATGAGGCCGGTGGCGAGCAGGGCGAGGGTAGCGATCTTGCGCATGCTGAAGCTCCTGTGAAAGAAGGGGAATTGCTGGTCGACTTGCCGGATCGGTGCTTCGTCGACGCCCATAAATCACAACAGGAGCACTACTTGGAGTCCAGCACTTAGGCTTTGAAGCGCTGATAACCCGGGTTACCAACAAATGGACGGCACGGCGACACCCGGGCGGTTCCATAGTCGACACGACCAGCGGCGATCCCGAGGCAGGGAGATGCAGAGCTGCTTGATGCCCGCGCCGGCGTCGTCACGCCGCCCGAGATCGCCACGTCGTCCCGCGGGTGGAGGCGCCCCTCGTAACCACGTGCTACCGCCGGTCTCCGGCTTCGCGCGGCCCTGTCAGGTCGACCGCAGTCCTCCGCTGTTCACGGCATGGGAGGGCGCCGACCTGCCGCAAGCAGGAGGCCATGGGTCCGCGAGAGGATCCCGAGCCGCCGGCCCACAGCCTCCTTACGTCTGAGCCGGTGTCGCTACTTCGTCGCCGCTCCGGGTGACCACTCGTTGGCGAAGGTCTCCATCTGACGGATGACCAGGTCGACCGCGGCGCGCTCGTGGTCCGGCGGGTAGTCGTAGCGGGCCAGCAGTCGGCGGATGTGACTGCGCAGCTTGGCGCGTACCGGCTCGCGGGAGAACCAGTCCACCGTGATCGACGACTGGATCGACCTCACCAGCTCTCGTGCGATCTCCGCGAGGGTGCCGACGCCCATGAGTTCCGTAGCCGCCCCGTTCTGGGCGACGGCGTCGTAGAAGGCCAGTTCGGCGTGGTTCAGCGGAGGGTCGAAGTGCTGGCCGCGCCGGGCGTCGGCGGACACCTGCTTGGCCAGCTCGACCAGCTCGACGATCAGCTGCGCGCTGGTCAGCTGCTGACGCATGTAGCGGTTCATCAGGTCTTCGAGCTGGGCGGAGAAGCGCTCCTGACGAACCACGTTGTGCTTGGTGACCTCACGCATCTTCCGCTCGATCAGCCGCCGCAGCGCCGCGGCGGCCAGGTGCGGGGTCTCCGAATTCTGCAGGCGCTGCAACGCCACCCCGTTGAGCTCGGTGATGTCGAGCTTGCCGAGGCCCGCCTCCTCGTAGATGTCGGTGATGTCGGCGGCGTCGACCACCTCGGCGGCGAGCTGGGACAGGTAGCGTTCCACCTCGGCCGTGTTGGGCAGGCCTTTGGCCTCCCGGTCGGCGGCCTCCTCCTTGACGATCCAGACCCGGACGTCGCGGAAGTAGTGAATGTCGCGGCGCATCCGCTGGATGTCGCCGGCGCGTTCGGCGAAGTCGCGGCTCGTGGCGCAGAGCGTGTAGAACCGTTCCAGCCGGCCCGCCGCGTCTCGGAAACGCCGATGCAGCGGCTTCGTGCCGGGTTCGACGTCGTTGCCGGGGGTCTGCGGGTTGCGCAGGAAGTTGGCGGCCTTCTTCACCGCCCGGCGCCAGCGGGTCGGGTCCCTCTCGTCGTCCAGGATCTCCCGCCACTTCACCGGGGTCAGCATGGCCTCGAGGACGGAGATCTCGTTGTGCACCTCACTGATGGCACGCTCGATCTCGCGGCCGAGGGTCTGGTCCTCCTGGTCGCTGGGCGTGTACTCGGTGAGCGCCTTGCGCAGGTTCTCGGTCAGCGGGGCGTAGCCGACCAGCAGGCCGTCCTGCTTCTCGCGGAACCGGCGGTTGACCCGGGCGAGCGCCTGCATCAGGTTGGCGCCCTTCATCGGCCGGTCCATGTAGATGGTGTGGATCGGCGGCGCATCGTAGCCGGTGAGCAGCATCGAGTGCACGATCAGCAGCTCCAGCTCGTCGTTCGGGTCCTTGGCGCGGGCCTGGATGGCCTTCTGCTGCGACGGGCGCAGGTGGTGCGGGCGCAGCACCTCCTTGTCGCTGGGTACGCCATGGAAGACGATCTTCATCTTGCCCTTGTCGACGGCAGGGTCCGCCCAGTCGGGCCGCAGCTCCTTGAGGGCGTCGAAGACGCGGACGCAGATTTCCCGGGTCGCGCAGACGAGCATGGCCTTGCCCGGTCCGCCGAGCTGCGGCCGCATCAGCTCGCGCCGCTTCTCCCAGTGCTCGACGAGGTCCTTCGCGAGGGTCTCGACCCGGTCGGGGGCGCCGTAGACGGTGTTCATGGTGGCCGCGTATGCCTCGGCCTTACGCCGCTCCGCGTCGTCCAGGCTGGCGGTGAGCTTCTCCACCTGCTCGTCGATGCTCTCCGGGTCGATGTCCGGCGGCAGCGACACCGGGATGATTCGCGGCTCGTGGTAGACCCGCACGGTCGCCTCGTCGTCGACGGCACGCTTGAGGTCGTACACGTCGATGTAGTCGCCGAAGACGGCGCGGGTGTTCACCTCGGCGGTGGCGATCGGGGTGCCGGTGAAGGCGATGAACGTGGCGTGCGGCAGAGCGTCGCGGAGATGCCGGGCGTAGCCATCCAGGCTGTCGTAGTGGCTGCGGTGCGCCTCGTCGACGATCACCAGGATGTTGCGCCGGTCGGAAAGGAGCGGATGCGGCCTCCCGGCGTCGCGCTCTTCTTTCGTACGCCCGAACTTCTGCAACGTCGTGAAGATGACGCCGCCGGCGTTCCGGTTCGAGAGCTTGTCCCGTAGTTCAGCGCGGGTGTCGGCCTGCTCCGGCTCCTGGCCCAGCAGCGTCTGGCTATCGAGAAACGTGTCGAAGAGCTGGTCGTCGAGGTCGTTGCGGTCGGTGAGCACCACGATGGTCGGGTTCTTCAAGGCGGGGTGGCGGGCGGTCAGCGCCGCCGTGCACACCATCTCCTCGGACTTGCCGGAGCCCTGGGTGTGCCAGACGACGCCCGCCTTCCCGTCGCTCTGCGATGCCCGCACGATGCACTCGACGGCCCGGACAACCGCGAAGTGTTGGTGCGCCTTCGCGATCCGCTTCGCCTTCGACGTGAAGTTGACGAATCCGCCGGTGAGTTCCAGGAAGCGCCGCTGGTTGAACACTCCGTAGAGGGCGACAATGAGGGCTTCCGGGCCGTCGTAGTCGGGCGAGGTGGTGTCGACGCGTTCCCCCTCGTCGTCGATGTTCCACGGCGCGAAGTGCTCGTAGGGGGTGAACGGGGTGCCGTACTTCGCGGTGACCCCGTCGGAGATCAAGCACAGGACGGCGTGCCGGAAGGCGAGCGGGAACTCCGCGAGGTACGCCTGGAGTTGGGCGTGCGCACCCGTCAGGGTGGTGTTCTCGTCGGCGGCGTTCTTCAGCTCGACGATCGCGACCGGCAGACCGTTGAGGTACAGCACGATGTCGAACCGGCGTCGGAAGTCGCCGTCGACGATCGTGACCTGGTTGATCGCGCGGTAGACGTTGCGGTCGGGGTCGTCCAGGTCGGCCAGGCGCACGGTGGGGTTGTGCTCGGCGCCGAACGCGTCGGTGTACGTGATCGAGCGGATGCCATGGACCAGCCGCTCGTGCGCCGCCCGGTTCTCGGCGAACGCCTCCCGGGAGGCCACGTCGGTGGCCGCCCGCACCGCGTCGGCGACCGCCGTGGGCGGCAGGTCGGAGTTGAGCCGCTCGACCGCGGCCCGCAGGTCCTCGCCGAGCACGAGATCGGCCCAGGTCTGTCGCTGCCCCGACCCCGGCGCGAAATCCTTCCCGGCACCCGGCTCCCACCCGAGCTCACCGAGCTGATCCAGCGCGAGCGCCTCCCAGTCCGCCTCGCTCATCCACCCGCCCGCACCCATCCCGACCCCTCCCCGTGAACCGTTTACTTACCTAAATCGCTTCTTCGACGACCTTCTCGGCGTGCCTGACTCGCAACCGCCCCGACATCAACTCCGGCAGCAACGTGTCCCGCAGGCGCCTGAGCGTCATTGACTCCAGCAAACGCTGTTCAATGCCCCGATGGAGTGGTGCTAGCCTTCCTTCAAGTGCTGGCAGTTGGGCATCTGTAATGGATGGAACACCGACATGGCTAAACGTTTTCATATTTACCGTGGAGAAGACGGTGCCATGGGCAATGCTCAGCATTCGGTCGGATGCCATTCGAACGATATGGAAGAGTACGGCCGGCGGTATTTGGCCGGGGATGAAGGCGTAGCATGACTGATTGAATGAGGACGCTTTGACTACTCTAGCCACCGCGCCTACAGTTCCGCGAGCCGTTAGTACGACCGACCTGGAGGGTACGGGTTTGGCGCGTGTCATTTGCGCCGCCTCTTCAGTTATATGTTCCTCCGTCGTTGCTACTACGCCGAAGGAGCTGTTGGCTATATCTTTTGCGGAGGCCCATGGCACTGTGCCGCCCCAATAGCTGCTGACTGCACGATCCGGGGTTGCGCCTAGAACTGGATTTGCGATATCGGATAAGGGGATCTGAGGGCGTTGACGGGTCGCTTGTTCGAAGAGAGCTGCAGAGAACCCATCCAGCGTTCCGGCGATGCGGTCGTTGACGGCGATCTTGTCATCAAGTGCCCCGAGAACGTCGACTACAGCATCCTGTCGGTCAAGAGGCGGGATGCTGATCCGCAGTCGCTGGAGATCCCCGAGGCTGAGGAAGTCAGCCATGTCTGTCTGGCCCTTGAGCGCGTTAGCCTGGATCCAAAACTCGGCACTCTTGAACCAGTAGTAAAGGAATCGCGACCTTAATGGGCCGTTAGCAGTAGGGCGGAAAAAGCAAAGTTGGGGGCTGTAGGCGAACGCCGGCCCGTCGGGCGGCATCAGAGCCACTCGCCCTACGGTGCCCTTAGTCGTGAGAACAATATCGCCAGGCCTTGATACCTTTGATTCTTGACCCTGCACATCTCGATTAGGCATGCGAGCCTGGAACCCGTATTCGACCCTTCCATCCAAGACATCCGCGACACGCAGGATGGGAAGGTCTTGCCCATTCATGTTTACGGTCCGTGGCCGTCCTGCGCCGATTTCGATTAGGCGCTCGCTGACCAGTTCAGAGAAGGTCGTAGTGCGGTCAGGCATCGAGGCGCTCCAGTTGCTCACGGATGGCGTGCTCGAGGCGGTTGGACTCCTCGAAGTGGTTGTTCAGCTCCTTTGTAAGGCGAATGATGCGGTCGGTAAATGGCTCAGCGTTGATGTCTTCGTCGGTTTCGGTGGCGCCGACGTACCGGCCGGGAGTGAGGACGTGGTCGTGGGCGGCTACCTCGTCGAGCTTCGCGGAGTAGCAGAAACCGGGAAGGTTCTCGTACGTCTGGCCCTTGGTCTTGGCGGACCTGGTTCCGCGCCAGGCGTGGTAGGTGTCCGCGATCTTGGCGATGTCGTCGTCGGTGAGGACGCGCTCGGTGCGGTCGACCATGGTGCCGAGGGCGCGGGCGTCGATGAAGAGGATCTCGCCGCGCCGGTCGGTCAGCGCCTTCGCGCCTTGCGGGGTCTTGTCCTTGGTCAGGAACCACAGGCAGGCGGGGATCGCGGTAGTGCGGAACAGGTTCGGCGGGAGGGCGACCATGCAGGCGACCAAGTCCGCCTCGACCATCGCGCGGCGGATGTCGCCTTCGCCGGACTGCTTTGAGGACATCGAGCCGTTGGCGAGGACGACGCCCGCGCTGCCGCGGTCGCCTAGCTTGTAGAGGATGTGCTGGAGCCAGGCGTAGTTGGCGTTGCTCTGCGGCGGCACACCGTAGCGCCAGCGCGGGTCGTTCTCGCGGCGGGCCCAGTCGCTCATGTTGAACGGCGGGTTGGCCATGATGAAGTGGGCCCGCTGGTCCTGGTGCTTGTCGTCGGAGAACGTGTCGGCCCAGCGGTCGCCGATGCCGACCGGGTCCATGCCGTGGATGGCGAGGTTCATCTTCGCCAGCCGCCAGGTGCGCTCGTTGGCTTCCTGCCCGTAGACGGCGATGTCATGGGTGTGGTCGCGGCCGGCGCGGGCCTCGACGAACTTCTTGGACTGCACGAACATGCCGCCGGATCCGCAGCACGGGTCGTAGACCCGGCCCTCGTAGGGCTCCAGCACCTCGACCAGGACCCGCACCACGCTGGACGGGGTGTAGAACTCGCCGGCGCGCTTGCCCTCGGCGCGGGCGAACTTCTCCAGAAAGTACTCGTACACCTCGCCGAGGACATCCTGCGCCTTGCGGTCGCCGTGGCCGGTGAAGCGGGCGTCGCTGATCAGGTCGACGAGTTCCTTGAGTCGCTTCTGGTCGACGTTGTCCCGGTTGAAGATCTTCGGGAGGACGCCGGTCAGGGACCGGTTCTCCTGCATGATCGCGTCCATGGCGTCGTCGAGCAGCTCGCCGACGCCGCTGGGGGCGTTCTCCACCAGGTAGTCCCAGCGGGCGTTCTCCGGGACCCAGAAGACGTTGGCGCTGGTGTACTCGTCACGTTCGTCGAGGAACTCGGCGCGGCGGTTCTCCGGGATGTCGGAGAGACTGTCGGCGATCTGGTCGCGGCGCTCGGCGAACGCGTCCGAGACGTACTTGAGGAAGACCAGGCCGAGGACGAACTCCTTGTACTGCGCGGCGTCCATGGAGCCGCGCAGCTTGTCGGCGGCCTTCCACAGGATGTCCTGGATCTGCTTGGTGCTGGACATGCCGGGCAGCTCGCCCTGTCCGTTGGCACGTTTCCGTGGGGGCACTGTGTGTTCCGTTCTCTCGTTCAGGAGTTCGTACCGTACAGAGTCGTGAGGGTGCCGTCGGCGAAGCCGGTGACGGCGAGTTCGCGCAGTTCGGCGAGGAGGCCGGCCTGCCGTTGCAGTAGGCGCTCGCGTTCGTCGAGGCGGCGCAGCACCTCGTCCAGGCGGGCCGCCTCGTCCCGGTTCAGGTCGGGAATCGTCACGTCGCGCAGCCGTGGGCCGCGCACCGCGCCGGGGCTACGTGCCGTGTTGCGGGCAGTGTTTAGCAGGGCCTTCAGCACCCGTGGGGTGAGGGCGTCGCCGGGAGAGATGCGCAGACCCCGGGCCGGAAACTCGATCACCGAGAAGCCGTCCTCGTCCAAGAAGGCACCGAACTGGGGCACCGTGGTAACCACGAGGTCACCTGGTTCCGTGAGGGCGACGTGCGGGTACTCGGCGGCGAGCGTGAGCCGGTCCACCCAGCGCTTCGACGATCGTGCGACAACCTCCGCGGCGCCGATGACCCGATGGTGACCACGCGGCCCGACATGTTCGGGTGACAGGCGGTGCCCCGGAAGGAGACGTACCCGGCGAGCCGTGCGTAGTGCGCCGAGGGAGAGCTCCCTCGGCCGCGTTCCATCGCGCTGTACCGCCCCGGTGTTCAGGGCGCCGTGCTCGTCGGCGTACCGGATGGCTTCTTCCTCGGCTTCGGTGAGACGGCGCTCGATGTCGCCGATCAGCGCGGGCCGGTCGGTGGCCTGCCGGGCACGCAGCGTCACCGAGGCCGGACCCGGCGACCGCAGCGCCGCGCCGCGGCGCAGGTCGAGGGCGTCGAGCGGAACCACCAGGCCCGTCCGCGGGTCGTGGCCGTCAGGCCGGTGTCCCTCGGCACGCCACAACAGGATGTCCTCGGCCGCGGTCTCCACGACGCGTTGGTCGAGGGCGGCCTCGCTGAGGTCGGTCAGCAGCAGGCGGCCCTGGGTGGCGGTAACGGGATCACGGGTCAGCGTCCAGAGTGCGGCGGAGTGGCCGGGGCGGGCGGGAAAGACGCCGCCGGGGAGCCGCACCACCGCTTCGACGAGTCCACTGGTCAGCAGGTTCGCCCGCCTCGTGATCGCGTCGGTGTCGCGCAGGGCGTCGACCAGGCTCGCGGCGGAGCCGACCACGACTGCGGTGCAGCCGGGGCCGAGCCGGTCCGCGATGTCACTGATCTTGCTCAGGTCCTCGGCCGGGTCGCGCTGCTCGGTCGGCTGGTAGGGCAGCCGAGTCACGACCACGTCGACGTCGGCGAACTCGTCATTCAGCTCTTCCGGCACCACCTCGATGTTGAACTCGGGGACACCGGCCAGCAGTAGCCGACGGCGGATCAGGCGGGCCAGCGCCGCGTCCGGCTGCGCGGCGTTGAAACTCAGCGCCTCCGGCTCCTGGTCGGCCAGCAGTGTGGCGAGGAGGTCCCCGGGGCCTGCGTACGGGTCGCCGGCCGTGATCCGGCCGTGGGTGCGCATCCGGCCCGGCACATCGGCGGCCAGGCGGATCAGGGTGACCAGGTGTGGGGTGAGCACGTCGACGTCCAGCTCCGGCCATCCGAGCCGGGTGGCGCTGCCGAGCAGGAACTGGTATGCCCGGCCGACGTCGTAGGCGCCCTCGATCAGCTGCTCGACCATTCCCGGAAGATCGGCCAGGGCTGGCGCTTCCTGCAGGTCTGAGAGGAGGAAATCGTCCTCCGGGTCGAACCGGCGGGCCGCCTTCAACGGATCGGTCGACAGGACCTGGCCGGACATCTCGCGCAGGCAGAGAGCGGCGCCCAAGGAGAGCACCAGGCGGCGGCCGCCGTGCTGACGGGCGTACGCAGTGAGAGTGTGCAGAGCGTGCTCGGCGCGCAAGGTCTCCGGCTCAGCGTTGCCCAGCTTGCGGTCCAGCAGCCAGGTGAGGACCGCGTCGGCGGGGAAGTGCAGTTGACCGCCGGCGCCGGGGACAGGAGCGGGGAAGTCGGAGTACCGGCGCCGCCAGGTGGTCACCACTGGGCGCTCGACCTGCGCCAACTGGGCGATTTCGCCGGACGACATGAGCTCGGGCATCATGCTCTCACCTCCCCCTGATCGAGGAGCTCCACTGTAGTCATGGGCACCCCTCTGTGATCGAGCAAGCGATGATAACCCGGGTTATCAGATAGCCCTTTGCCCCCCCGACGTGTATGTCGGTTTCCTAGTTCCAACACAGGACGATGTCTCGCTGAGCAGCAAGAGCAGCAAGACCAAGATCAAGATCACCGAGACTGAACGGCAGGGCTGAGACTGTGCAGTACTTCGTGGGCACCCACGGTCGGACCGACCAATCGTGGCTTGAAGAGCACCCCCAGATGAAACGGCACTTCAAGGAAGATCCGCAGGACTGGCTTGCCGTCTTCCCCTATGAAGTGGCGTTGCGCGACGTGGAGCTGATCAAGGCAGTCATCGAGCCGAAGACGTTGGGGGAGGTGCGCCGGTCACCGCTTGCGATTCCGCTGGTCGAGGCCGTGTTCGACGATCGGGCGGCGATGGACGGCGAACCGCCGTTCGACGACCTGGGTGACGACGTCCCGTTCGACTGGTACGACGATCTCGGCCTCTCCTGGCGGCCGGATCCGCGGTTGCGTACGGCGGAGCTGGCGCCGGCTAGCCTGCTCGCCGCCTTTGGCCGGGAGGACCGTGGGTACGGCATGGACTACGAGCCGGCTAGGTGGTTGCCGCTCGACGACCAGGACGCCGTCGAGGCGGCGCTGCGTGAGCTGGGTCACGAGATCGTTTACGACGAGACCATCCTCAACCGCTACCTAGCCTGAGTCGGTCGGGTCCGCGGCCGGGGCGGCATCCAGGTCGGGCTGTGAAGAGGCAGCCCTTCAAGACCATCCGGATGGCCGAGTGTGGGGGCAGCCGCGTCACCACTAGGTTCGAGTTGATCTCCATGAACGATGACATCATTCTGCTCTGGCACCGCGCGCGCCGCGACCGCTGCCCGCAGCCGCGATTGAGAACGCCCCGTGCCGCCGTGGCGGTGATGTGGGGAGGCGCAGCTGGCGAATATCGGCTGCGACCTGGCGAAGTCCGTCTGCTGGTCCATCACCGTCGACTGGACCTCCTGCGACGACGTAGGCGCCAAGCTCCGCTCGACCATCAAGCGTTCGCTGGCCGCGCATCGCTGGCCGCCGCACGCAGTCACTGACGCGAGTCAGCGCGTGGTGGTGCAGACAGAGACGTTTGCCGAGGACTGGTCTGCCGGCCAGACCGTGAATATTCGCAGGAGGACCAGGGATGGACGATGACGAGCAGGAAGCCCGGGACAGGAGGATCCGCCAGGCTCTGCTGCGGGTGGACTGGGCGGCGTCGCACGCGGGCCGACTGAAGATCATCGAGGAGGTATTGGGGGTGATCAAGGCCATCGAGAGATGGACCGCCCCTCGAAAGCCTGACTTCGTTGATGTCCGGTACGGCACGTCGCTCTCGCACCGACACCCGCTCGTCACCGCGGTGCTGGACGCGGGCGAGGAGCTCAAAAAGCGCTGCCAGGACGTGGGTGATCATATTTTGGCGGTCGACGATGGCCTCGTGGAGCTGGACCCCGATTTCGACCTCATGTGGCTGGAGGTCGAACACGCCGTGGCGGATCTTCAGCAGGCCACCCGTGCTCGCGACCGCCTGCACGACCAGCTTCGCGAGCCCTGCATGGAGCTACTTTCCCAGGCGGACCACCAGCGGCTCATGTCGGAGATGCTGGGCCGGGCGGCCGCAAGCTTGGCTGGCGAACAGTACGTACCCGAGACCGAATAGGGTACGGGCCCACAGCCCCATCGGCCGGTCTACGCGCAGTAGCAATGCACTACTAGCCGAAGGCGGCCGGGAAGCCCACGGCCGGACCGCCATGAGGTCTGGCCGTGGACCAGCAGCGCTTCAAGACCAACGTACGGATCGAGATACTTGAAATGGGGAGCGAGCCGGCATGACCGAGAACCTTCCGGCGCAGGATCGGCTGCTCCAGGCGACCATCCGTCAATGGCGCGACAGCCTCATCAACCTCTCCGGCACGAACCGGCTCCTCAACTTCCGAGTGAGCAAGTCGGGGGCGGTACGGGTGCTCGACCCGGCCGCCCCGGAGGTCCTGGCCGGTTTGAACACCGGGCGCTACTTCCGGTTCCGTCCCGCGCAGGAGGGCAGCGACGAGTTCGAGGGGGCGCCGATCGAACCGGGCGGCGCCCTCCCCGCAGCTGATCCCGGCACCTCGGGCAAGGCTTTCCGGGTCGACGTCCTCGGCACGGACAAATCGGTCGTTGACCTGAGCTCGGCACTTCGCAACCTCATGCGCCGGTCGAACCAGGAGTTCCTGGACCGAGGCCTGTGGATCCTCTATCTCGCTTTCGGCTCGCTCACCTGGACCGACGGTGACAAGGCGCGATACACCAGTCCGCTGCTGCTCGTCCCGGTCCGGCTCGTTCCGACCGGGGCGCGGCAGCTGCCCTTGCTGCAGCGCGCGGACGAAGATCCGGTCGTCAACCCGGCACTGACTCTCAAGCTCAACCAGCTCATGGTCACGTTGCCCTCCGTCGAAGAACTCGAAGACGTCGCCTATGCCGACTTCCTGGCCGGCGTACGGGCTGCCGTTGCCGAGCAATCCGGCTGGCGGGTCAACGACGAGGTGACGCTCTCCTACTTCTCGTTCGCGAAGGAGGCGATGTACCGCGACCTGCTCGACAACGAGGCGTCCGTCGCCGGGCATCCGGTGATCCAGGCGCTGGCGACAGGTGGGCGTGGCTCGGGAGGTGCCGGCTTCCTCTTCGAAGAGTTGACCGACGATCGGATCGACCAGGACATGCCGGCGGAGCGGATCCCGCTGGTGCTCGACGCCGACTCCTCGCAGCGCGCCAGCGTCGCCGCCGCGCTGGCCGGCCACTCCTTCGTCATGGACGGACCGCCCGGAACCGGGAAGTCGCAGACCATCGCGAACATGATCGGCGCACTGCTGCACGCCGGTAAGCGGGTGCTGTTCGTCTCCGAGAAGGCCGCGGCGCTCGAGGTGGTCCGGAACCGGCTCCACGACGTGGGGCTCAGCGCCTACCTGCTGGAGCTGCACTCGCACAAGGCGACGCGGAAGGAGGTCGCGTCGGCCCTGGGGCAGGCGCTGGAGACCGTTCCGGTCGCCCCGAGCGGGATGAACGACATCGATCTGGACAACGCCCGGCGCCGCCGCGAGGAGTTGAACGCGTACGCCGACGCCATGAACGTACCGCGGGCGCCGCTCAACTACTCGTTGCACGACGTCCTCGGCATGATCGCCAACCTGCACGACGTGCCCGCGGCGCCGATGAGCGGCATCGCGCCGGTCGATCTGACCGTCGAGATGTTCGGCACCGTGCGGGCCACCGCAGCAGCGCTGGCCAGGGCTTGGCGACCCGCTTCGCAGGGACGCTCGTTCGCCTGGCGTGGTGTCACGCATCGCGGCTCCCTGGACGCGCGTCTCTACGCAGCCGCTTCAGCGCTCGACGCGTTGGCCGGCGTCACCGCGGCCCATGCGCCGCTGGCCGCCGCGTTCGACGTCAGCCGGTTGTGCCAGGCGTCCGACCTCGCGCGCATCGTCGCTCACTGCGCGGTACGGCCGACCGGCGTGCCGCAGCAGTGGCTGACCGCTGAGACGCTCGACTCGGCCAGGGAATCCGCGGATCGTCTCGCCACGGAACTGCGGCAGCTCGCCGAACGGCAGGACGCAGCCAGCCGTGCCGCCGGGGTGTCCTGGTCCGACATCCCCACCATGGAGAGCACACCGGACCTCGACGCCTCCCCGCTGGCAGACCTCACGGTCGCGCCACTGCACCTCGCAGGACTGACTTCGGAGCAGGCCACCGCGATTGCCGACACGTTCACCCGGGACGCCGAGACACTGCAGGCCGCCGGCCGCTCGCTCGCCGGGCTGGCCGTCATGCTCGGCCTGCCGCCCGTCGTGTCGTTCAACGATGCCGAGGCGACTCTGACGGTGGCGGGTCTCGGCGGCAGCGACATCCGTCCCGAGCGTGGATGGCTGTCCGCCGAGGGTCATGCCGCAGCCACCCGCGCCGCGCAGACGCTCCAGCAGGCCATCGCCGCCCTGGTAGAGGCGGAGAAGGCAGCGGCAGCACAGTACACCGAGGCCGCACTCGTGGCGGACGTCGAGGGACTGGCCCACCGCTTCACGCACGATCACCGGGGCATGAAGAAGCTCGGCAGCGCCTACCGCGCCGACAAGCGCGCTCTGGCGGCGTTCACCTGCACGGGCGTCAACTGGCAGTCAGCGCGCGACCAACTGTCGTTGGCGATCGCCTGGAAGCAGGCCGCGAGCGCCCTCACCGAGGCGGAAACTCGGTATGCGAAGACTCTCGGCGCCTACTACGACGGCCGTTCGACCGACTTCGACCGGATCGACCGGGCGTTGGCGGTCGCGGACACCGCGATCCGCCAGGCGCGCACCACGGACTTGCGGAAGCTAGCCGATCACATCGCTGTCGACGCCACCCCCAACACCAGCATCCTCACCGTCGCCGACGAGACGCGCGCGGGGCTGCAGGACTGGCGGTCGCGCTTGGCACCGGAACCGCTGCCCGCCGCACGGCCGGAGCTCGCGTTGCTTTCCATCACGGAGGCAGTCGAATGGCTGCGCACCCACCTGACCCCGCTGCGGTCGGCGGCTGCGCTGGCCGAGGCGGTCAGCCAGGCGGTGGACCGACAGCTGACCGTCGCCGAGTCCCGCCACCTGATCGAGCTGCGCGCGTCCGTCGACGCCGCCCACACCGCGCTCGCTGCGAACGCCCACGGTTACTCGTCGATCCTCGGCCCGCTGTATTCCGGTGAGCGGACCGATCTGCCGTCGCTGCACACGGCACTGGACTGGGCCGCTCAGATGCGCGCCAGCACGAAGGGCTTCGACGAGCCACTGACCGTGGCTCAGGCGAAGGCGCTGGAGCATATCGTCCCCACGCCGCAGCTGGGCGACATCGAACGGCGGTGGGCCGGGGCGCGCGACGACCTCTTGGCGGCCTTCGAGCCGGGCAGACACGCGGAACTCGGCACGGAACTCGACGACTACGAGGAGGCGGGCGACCTCATCGCGGCCCTGCGCGAGGACAGCGCCGGACAGGACGAGTGGTTCGCGTATCAAGCCGCCCGCGCTGAACTCGTTGCCGTGGGACTCGAAACCGCCATCGACTTCTGCATCACCGAGGGCGTCAGCGCGGAGCAGGTGCCGCTGGTCCTGGAGCGAGCCCTCCTGCAGGAGTGGGCCGATCATCATCTGCATCAGGATGTGGCCCTACGTGTCGTGCGGGCCGAGGATCGCGACTCACTGGTCGCCGAGTACCGCGCCCTGGACCGGGCGCTCATCGCGGCGGCGACCTCCCGGATCATCACCGCCTGCAATGCCCGCCGGCCGCGCAACAACCTCGGCGAGTCGGGTGTCATCCGCCACGAAGCCGGTAAGAAGAAGAAGCACATGCCGGTGCGGCTGCTGTTGGAACGCACACGTCATGTCACTCAGGCGATCAAGCCATGTTTCATGATGTCGCCGCTGGCGGTCAGTCAGTATCTCCCCTCCGACATGCGATTCGACGTCGTCATCTTCGACGAGGCGAGTCAGGTCGCCCCCGCCGACGCTGTCAACTGCATCTACCGGGGCGACGCCCTGATCACAGCTGGTGACCAGAAACAGCTTCCACCGACCAGCTTCTTCACCGCCGGCGTCGCCGACGACAGCGACGAATGGGATGAGGAGGCCGAGGACGGTGTCGACTTCGAGTCCGTCCTCGACCTCATGAAGGGATCTGCGGAGTTTCGCGCGCTCACGCTGCGCTGGCACTACCGGTCCCGGCACGAGGCGCTCATCGCCTTCTCGAACTCCTCGTTCTACAAGGGCCGCCTCACCACATTCCCCGGCGCCGAGGACGTCGGGCCCGACGTGGGCGTGGAGTTGTTCCACGTCGCCGGCACCTACCGGCGTGGCTCGTCGCGCGACAATCCGGTCGAGGCAGCCAAGGTCGCCGAGCGGGTCATCCACCACTTCACCACCCGCCCCCACCTCACGCTCGGTGTGGTCAGCTTCTCCGAGGCGCAGGCCGCCGCCATCGAACATGCCGTGGAACAGGCACGCCAGGACCACCCGGAACTGGACAAGTTCTTCACCGACGACCGGCTCGACGGCTTCTTCGTCAAGAACCTGGAGTCCGTGCAGGGCGACGAGCGTGACGTGATGATCTTCTCGATCGGCTACGGCCCCGACGAGGCCGGCAAGACGACCATGAACTTCGGCCCGTTGAACCGGGCCGGCGGGTGGCGGCGACTGAACGTCGCCATCACCCGGGCGCGCTTCCGCAACGAAGTCGTCACCAGCGTACGGGCATCTGACATCGTCGCCGCTGCTGGCAGCGAGGGGTTGCGGCACCTGCGCCGCTATCTCGACTATGCGGAGCGGGGCCTCGTGGCACTGGCGTTGGACACCAGCACCGGCGGTGATGCCGAGTCACCCTTCGAGGAGTCGGTCATTTCCGTGATCCGCTCCTGGGGCTACGAGGTGAGCCCGCAGGTCGGGGCCGCCGGCTACCGGATCGACATGGGGGTGCGTCATCCGGATCGGCCCGGCGTCTACGTGTTGGGCGTCGAGTGCGACGGGTTCCAGTACCACTCCTCCAGGGTCGCCCGTGACCGGGACCGGCTGCGTGACCAGGTGCTGCGCGGCCTCGGGTGGCGGTTGCACCGGATCTGGGGCACCGCGTGGTATCGCAACCGGCTCGGCGAGGAGGAGCGTCTGCGAGCCGCGATCGAGAAGGCCGTCACCGCCCCGGTGCGTGGCCTGCTGTCCAGCCTGGAAGAGGCGATCGAGCGCCCCGCCGTCACCACCGAGGCGGCGACCCTCGACCTGCACCCGACCTGGGTGACGCCGTACCGGACGGCCATGGTCGATCGCCTTCCGTACTGGGCGGATCCGGGCGAACGGGGGAGCGCCCACGCCATGCGGGTCGGCGTCTACGAGGTAGCCGCCGTCGAAGGGCCGGTGCACATCACGGTCATGCACCAGAGGCTGCGGGAGTGCTGGCGCATCGGTCGGATCGGATCGCGGATCCGGGACAACATCGATGCCGCGATCCGTCAGGCTGGTCTCGATCGTGACGGGGACTTCGTGCGGGTCCCCGGCGCCGCCGTCAGTGAGGTCCGCAGCCCGGTCGACGCCTGCAGCCGTAGCGTGGAGCAGGTCCACGATGACGAGCTGGCGCTCGCCTTGACGAATTTGGTCCGGGATACCGGCGGCGTGACCCGCGACGAGCTGAGTACACACGTGGCCAAGCTGTACGGCTGGACTCGGCGTGGACCGGACATCTCGCGGCGGCTTGAACTACTCATCGACCGCTTGGTCGCCGACGGCGTACTCATCACCAACGGTCACAGCTTGTCGCTCGATCTTCACCGGCCGGACAAATCGTGAGTAGAAAGTGTCACGCTGCGCAGAACCGCAGAAGGATCGATGACCCGGGTTAGCGATCGCGACCCCGTACGCGTAGCGTCCCGATCGCACGGCATCCCGGCAACGCCCCTTTCGAGAGGAGGCGGCAGCGCGGGCAACTATAGGACCACCGGTTCATGACGCCGCGCGGCGGAGGACGCCGCGCGGCATCCCCGCCCAGCCGTACCCGTTCAGCGACCGGTCGAAGTAGCCTACCTATCGCAGAGGTGACGTTCACTGTCACTCCTTTCCGGGAATCGGGAGCGACAACTATAAGTCAACCAAAAGCCTATTCAGGTCGACAGTGTAGGTTCAACTGCGGCCGGGCATTGGCTCCCGAGAAACTCTGGTGTACGTTGCTCATATGCAGCAGAGCAAGGCGTCGCAAGACCAGCACATCGCAGTGTTCGGTGAGAGTGGAAGCGGCAAGACCGTCATGCTCTCCTCGTTCTACGGAGCCACGCAGGAGCCCGATTACTTGCGGGAGAGCCTGTTCAATATCGTGGCAGATGATCAAGGCCAGGGCCGTCGGTTGCATCAAAACTACTTGGGCATGAGAAATTCGGCGCGTCGGCCTGCTGCTACCCGTTTCTCTGCCACGACTTACTCCTTCTCCCTCCTCCTTAGAAACGGGAACGCCAAGGCGAAGAAGAACCAGCCGTTCGACAAGCTGCGCCTCGTCTGGCACGACTACCCGGGCGAGTGGTTTGAGGACGGTGTGAGCGGGCCGGAAGAAGCCCAGCGCAGGGTGCGCACGTTCAGGGACTTGTTGGGCTCTGATATCGCCCTCTTGCTAGTAGACGGCCAGAGGCTGCTGGACAACGCCGGGGAGGAAGAGCGGTACCTAAAGTCATTGCTGAGCAATCTTCGCAATGGGCTGCTGCCACTCAAGGACGAGCTGTTGCCGGACGGCAAGCCGCTCGTCAAGTTTCCGCGTATCTGGGTCCTCGCGCTGTCGAAGGCCGATCTGCTGCCGAATATGAATGTGTTCGAATTCAGGGATCTTCTTATTGAGAAGGTCGGGGAGGACATCGAGGAACTGCGGCGGGTGATTGCCGGGTTCGTGGAAGACAGCGACGCGCTGTCGGTGGGCGATGACTACATGCTGCTGTCATCTGCGAGATTCGGCACGGACAAGATCGAGGTAACCAACCGCGTCGGCCTAGACCTCATCTTGCCCCTCGCCACCATGCTCCCGCTCGAGCGATACGCCCGGTGGGTCGAGGCAATGCACGACCGCGGGAAAGTAGCCGAGTACTTGCTTAGTGGTGCAGGGGCTCTCGCTGGCGTGCTGGTAGGGCTTAACCTGAAGGGCCGTATTGGCAGCGTCTTGAATTCGTTCGGTCCCGGCCTTATTGATGCGGCCGAGCTCGTCGGGGAAAAGCTTAAGGAGGTCAACGATAAAGCGCGAGCCAAGCATGAGGATATGAAAGCCATATTAACGGGCTTCAAGATGGACCTGGATCAGGGTGAGGAGGAGCGGATCTTTCTCAGGAGCCGTCGGTGAATCTCATCTGGGCAACTCGTGGGCGGAACTGGGGCTTCCGGTTTCTCCGCTACGGAGGGCTCAAGGATCCGCTCCCGGCATATGATGAGGTCTTTTCAGGCGCTGGGGATGCGCCGAAGCTCTGCTTCCGCGTAGGCGACAAAGTAGCACTGCGGTTCCCTGACCCGAACGGCCGGAAAGACGCTGCCGGCAGAGTGATCCCGCACGAGTTCGTCGTCTCCCCGCCCGAGGCCGATCAGATCCACTCCGTCGAGGACGCTCTTCGACTGGTCTGGCCCCTTGTTGCCGACGAATACGCCGACGTCTGGGACCCACCCGAGACGCCCCATGTCTCCACACAACGATAGGCAGGCCACGGAGGTGGGCTGGTTCAGGCATACTGCGTACTCACCTATTCGCCGGATTTTGTGGCCTAGCTTGTTCCGTGCTGGTGACAGGCAAAGTGGAGGTTTGGGCGAACGTGCCGCAGTCGTGTTCGGCCATGAGGGCTGCGAGTTCTGGGCCGTCAATCAGACTGGGTCGGGCATCTGCTTGGGATTGAAGTCAAGATTCACAACCGCGACGGCGGACGGCTCCATGACTTCGCCAAGCTCTGCGTTCTCACCGGGCACGTTGCCGAGGCGATCGCCTACGACAAGCGCTTGCGCTTGCGAGCGACCCTGGGTTAGCGCCGAGGCAGGCTGTAACTGGGGCTTGTGGGGGTAAGACAGGCTGAGGTGGCCCCGGAAGTTATGGTCACTCAGTACTGGTCAAACGACGGATCCGCGTTGGGTGAACTGCCATCGGCGGCGGCCTCGGCCGGGTCCAGTCGTCCCTCGGAAGGTCCGCCAAGCGGCCACCCTTCTACTGTCGACACATGCCCATCATGGCGGTTGACATCAACGGCTGACATCAACCGTTGTGGCCTACCCCGGGCCTGCTGGCACGCTCCGTGGGCCGAGCGCGGCCCTGGCTGCGGTCCGCGGACGTTACGACTTCTGCCAAAAGCGCCTTCCCAGCGAGGCTCAAGCGAAGCCGCAGGTCGCTCTTGACGCCGTGCTGGGCGGGCCTCGCCCCGCCGTCCCGGCGAACATCGCTTTTGAGCAGGCAGGTCGACGTGCGACCGACGAGGTAGGAGGATGCACCGCATGGCGAATGCGTGGGTGATTCGGTCTGGTCGGCATGGTGAGCGTGACCAGTGGGCTCTGGTCAACGGATACTCAGGCGGCGGATGGCGCGAGGTCCCCGACCTAAGCCCCTGCGCGAGCCGTGAGGACGTTGCGAAGGTCGTTGAGGCAACCTGGCCGGGCGCGTCCGTGGGCAAGCGGCACAACTTCACCGGGCAGCTGTGGGCCCTGCGGTCCCGCATCCGTCCCAAGGACCTCCTAGTCATGCCGCTGAAAACGACGAAGCAGATCGCCTTCGGCCGAGTGACCGGCGGCTACCAGTATCGCGCCGACGAACCGGAGGCTGACCGCCGGCATGTCGTCACCGTCGATTGGCAACGCATCGACTTGCCGCGCGCCGCGGTCAAGCAGGACCTGTTGTTCACACTCGGCAGTGCCATGTCGATCTTCGCGCCGAGCAAGAACAACGCGGTCGCTCGGCTGGAGCACCTGCTTACGTACGGCACCGACCCCGGCAACGCCGCGCTGAGTGGCACCACGCCGAAGACCGCCGCAGCTAGCCAGGCCAGCGATACCGCCGCGCAGACGGACGTCGACGAGCCGGAGTTGGCAGCCGACATCGAGCAGGTCGCCCTCGATCAGATCACCGCCCGCATCGCAGAGGAGTTCGCTGGCCACGATCTGGCGACGCTCGTCACCGCGATCCTTACCGCCGAAGGCTTCCACTGCACACCGGCACCCCCCGGTCCGGACGGCGGCATCGACATCACTGCCGGACGCGGCCCGCTTGGCCTCGACAGCCCCCGTCTGCTCGCCCAGGTCAAGTCAGGCTCGCAGATCGGGTCGCCCATTGTCACTCAACTCCACGGCGTCATGACGACCCACGGCGCCGAGCAGGGCCTGCTCGTCGCATGGGGCGGACTGACGAAGCCCGCCCGAGACGCCCTGAAGAACCAGCACCTGCGGGTGCGGGTGTGGGAGGCAGGCGACGTGGTCGACGCAGTTCTGCGTACGTATGACCGGCTGCCCGAAGAGATCCGCGCCCAGGTGCCGCTGCGCAGAGTATGGATGCTCTCCGACGCTGGCTTCTGACCTGGACCGCCTGATCGGAAGCGCGGCTGCCGCCGCCCGATCTCGGTCGCCGCGATGGCAGACAGAACCACTTGGGTGCCGCCTGGTTCATCGCCGAGCTCTCGTGGCAGTGCGCGGCCCGTTAGCAGTGCTCCTTCTTCGCTTGTTCTGCGACGGCCCGCGCCTGCTTCAGCAGCTTCGCAACCTTGGTCTGGTAGCCGGATCCCTTCTTGCGCCAGGCTTCCGTCTTCAGCGAGACCTGATTGAGGAGGTCCTTGACTTGGTTTGCGTCTGGCGCCTGCGGCGGTGTGTAGTCCGGTAGCACGCTGCCAGCCTGCTGATACCCAGTCAATGCGCGTCCGAGGTCAGCGGCGGCGTCTTTGAGGGAATCGATCTCGGCCGTCAGGCTCAACATGTCGCTGTCGATGGTGTAGGCGTCGCTCTCCACGGTGTAGGCGTCGCTGTCTGCGGTGTATGCGTCGCTGCAGGCAGCTGACTGGTCAGACTCCCTGTCCGCCTCCGCAGCGTTGGCTTGTGCGTCCGCGAGGTGGTCGCGAGCGGCGGACAAGTGGTTGTCGAAGTCCGAGAAGGAGGGCGGCGTGGCGAGCCCAGCTCGAACGTCCTTCATTCTCTTCATGACAGCGTCGGCTGCGGAGGCAATTCGCTGCTGACTCTCTTGCACTGAGGTTGCGGCTGCGGCGCTCGCCGCAGCCGCCTCATTCGCTGAAGCGTTGGCCTGGGCGGATGCCTGTACGGCCTCCACGGCCTGGTTGTAGCTCTTGAGTGATCCCGGCTTCAGGGTGAGAGATGCGATTGCGCCGTCGTCCTGAGGTACCTGAAGACTCATGCTGGAGCCCGACACCGTGCCGGAGATGTTGCGGACAAGCCCGAACCCTTGCGGGAAGCTGAGAGTCAGGGCATTGCCGTCCAACGTGCCTGTGAAGGCGGCGTGCGACGGGGTCGTCGTAGTCGCGCCAGGATGGGCCATGCTGATCTCATCCAGGGTTCCCGACAGCGAGTTCGCCTCGCGAGTGATCTGGACCATGATGGCGCTTGTTGCGTCGGATCCCACCCAGATATGGGGGAACTCCTCGACCTGGCTGCTGAGTCGCGAGCAGGACGTCACAGCGAGTCCCGCCGTGAGTAACAAGCCCGCAATCAGTCGCCGGGCACGCATGGGGCACCTTCGCACCGCTGCAACCTAGCGATCATGACGGGCGCTCGGTACCGCCCGTCCGGACTGTCTCCCCTGTAGCTACGTCTATGGCATCCCGCCTTGGCCGGGGACTAGCCACGGGCAGGCAGAGCAATGACCGAAGGGGGGAGGCCGCCTCGCGTCGAGCAAGGCACAGTCACACCTATTCGCCCAGAGGAGGGAATGCGTCGTGGGAAGCGGTGGCCACTTCGCCTACACAGTAGGTCAGCGAGTCGACAGTGAATGGCGGGGCCGTAAAGTCCACTTCACGCCACTCATGCAGGAGGCCTTGCCCATCATGCGAGGTGCCCTGATTGTGGTTGCGCTCCGGCAGGAGACGATCACCTACAAGGCGCTGTCCATCGCCATCGACCAGCGGTATCACTACCGGCAACTTGGCGACCCGCTGGACGTCCTATCGCAGGACTGCTTTCTGCACAACGAGCCATCGCTCGCCGCTCTGGTAACCCGCGGTGACACAAGTCAGCCGGGGGAGGCCTTCATTGGGGATGCGACGGCCGAGCAGGAGGCCTGCTACAAGTACTGGGCCGATCGAAGGCGATCGTAGGTTCACGCAGCACGGGTGCGGGTCGGCTGCTTCGTGATGGAGGACCGAGCCCGGATTTGATCGTGAACTGAGCGGGCGCTCGCGTATGCAACAGGGAGCCGCCGACCGTCCAGCCTGTCCGGCCGCAGCGCCGTTGCACATGTTCATAGCCGTGGTGGGGCTGATCGAGATCGCGGTAGTGCTGCTCTTCGTGGCGCGGGTGACCCGGCTGATCGTCGCCGACGAGATCACACGGCGACCCCGAGAAGCGATCGTCAGGCGCCTGCCCGGCGGCAGCCGCTCGCGTACCTGATGTTCTGCCGCTGGTGCCTGTCGGTGTGGATCGCCGCGCCAGCCGCCGCCTGTCGTCGCGTCGGCGGCGAAGATGCGCTACGAGTCCAGCGGCAGCCTGGGGAAGGTCACCAAGCAGGAGTGGCAGGACGAGGCGTGGCGACACTACGAGCACTGCGGCGAGCTGGCGTACCTCGTCGACCTCATCGCGAAGGCGATGGGGCGGGCTCGGCTGTACATCACAAAGGTCGACGAGCGTCAACGAGACGTTTCTTGGCGGTCCCGGCCAGCAGGCCGAGCTGTTGCACGATGCCGGGATCCAGCTCGGTGTGCCCGGCGAGTGCTACCTGATCGGCGAGCCGGAGCGCAACCCCGACGGCAACGCGATCGACCGGGAGCGCTGGTTCATCGCGTCGACCGAGGAGCTTCAAGACGGTGCAAGAGCGTCGAGAACCTGTTGGCGGAAGAGTCGCGGCCATCGGAGTTCGCCGAATTCCCAGTCTTGCCGGACCGTCATTGCGACGGGCACCATGAGGCCCGGTGCAGCCATCGCTGGATGCGGCTGCGGTTGGCTCGGTGAGCTAGCTGACGGATGCCCGGCGAGAGCGGTTCGGGAGCTGCGGGACGCGGGGCTTGATGCCCGGCGGCGGGCTGATCAATCGGGCCGCGGGATGGAAAAGGCGGCCGGTTCGACGGACGGGGGATGTCGTACCTGTGCGGTTACATGGGATTCCCTTCCTTCTTCGACGTGGAGTGAAGAACCCCGGATGAACGTGACTCGCGTCAAGCGACGCCTGTTTGGTCAGTGGCATGTCCAGGGCCAGAACCCTCCGATTGCGGCTGAGTACGGCTTCGGTGGCTCGGCCGCGAACGTGGTCCTCGATGATGTGCACCAGTTGCGGGTCCTGGACAGGGCGGTGACTGCTCGTCAGCGCTTGGACGCCGTGTACGGGTGGTTTTTTTTTCAAGGTGCAGGTGAACGGTCGCCGTTTGGCGAGAGCCTACGGCGATCAGGATGCCCTGAAGATGATTGACGAGGTGTGCTGAGGTCGCGGAACGGCTTCTGCTGGCGACGTCCGAGATTCGCGAGGGCATGGTCGACCGCGGTTACGACGACTGACAAGGGCTGCGGCAGGGGATTAGGGTCGGTTAACCGACAGGAGGTCCGTGCTGTTGAAGGAGCCGAGCACCACTAGGCAGACGGATGTCCTCGCGCCGCCCTCGGGCGTGCGCCGCATCGACACGGAGCCCGATGCTCGCGACCTCGCTCACCGCGTGCTGACTCCGGGGCGGCGACAGTGGCCGGTCGTGGTGCTGACGATTCCGGCGGGGCAGGAGGAACCGTTCGGAGATCCGCACGAGGTCAAAGACGCGGTCGGGGACTTGGCTGAGGTAGTGCTGATGCCCACGAGCGACGTCTCCTGGGCGTTCTCACGGGAGATGCCGCCGGGGACGCAGGTGTACGGAGGTGCGGGGCGCGTTTATCCGCTCGATCACGGCTGGGTTGCCAACCTTGCCCTGAGCAGGTTGCGGTTTGCCTACTCGCTTCAGGACCGGCGACGCGTCACGGACCAGCTGATACACGACGCGTTGGAGGCGGCGCTGGCAGCCGGCCTCCTTGAGCCACGTACGAACCCGCGTCTGCAGCAGCGGTCAGGGACGGTGCAGGGCGTGATTGGATCCCGGGCGCTGGTTAGGCTGGACGACTCGTCGGTGGCAACGGTGTGGGAGGAGCTGACGGTACCCGGCGTCGCGTTGGAGCGGCTGCTCGTTCGGGGGCAGCGCGCTACGGGCGTCTACGATCCTGTGTCCCGGCGATTGGATCTGCGCGAGGCGCTGCTGTTCACCAACCCATCGACCGCGTCGGCTGCGGTCGCGGAGACCTACGGGATTGGTGACGTGGTCCTGGCGGACGTGGCTGCGGTAAGCGATGACGCCGTGAGCCTGCGGCTGCTGCCCGGTGTTGTGGTGGACGTCGGAAGGGATGCGGTAACCTCCAACGCCAACGACACCTTGCGCGGCCTGTTCACCCCGGGGGAGATCGTCGCCTGCCGAGTCGCCGACAACGACCCTCTGCGCTTGCGCCTGGATGACGTCGACGATGAGGAGGCACCGGCAACCGCGCCGAGCCTGCTTCCCGGTGGCCCTCCATGGCTGTGCCTGCCCGAGCCTGAACCGCAGCCGCCCGCCATCCCTGCCGCCCGTCCGACGAGCCCGGCTCCCAGCCCATCTCCGGTGCCGGACCCGCCCCTGCGCAGGCCGACACCTCTGGATATGGGCCCCCGTGGTCGGGTCCCGGTGCCGAGACCCGTGGCGGCGCCGTCGATGGATGGCGCTCCCGGCGGAATGGACGGGCCACAGGTCATCCGGCTGCACAACGAGTTGGCGGCAGAGCGGGCGACCCGGGAGGCGCTTGCCAGAGACCTTGCCGGCCTACGAGGTCGGGCCGCGGACCTAGAGAACGAGCTGGCTCACGCTAACCGTGTTGTCGAGCAGTTGCAGACCCGCTACCGGAGCGCAGACCTCGCTCGCCAGCGGGCGACCAAGCAGCTCAGGAGCGCCCAGAGCCGTAACGAGAATGCACTGGGCATGGACGGGCGGGCGTTCCTCGACGCCGAGGACCAGTTCCGGTTCGAGGTGTGCTGCGAGTGGGTGCGGCGGATCTCCCCTGCTGAGAAAGCCAGCAAGCCACTCGCCGACTATCTGCTCGGTCCAGGTTTCCTCGAGTCCGTCGAACAGTTGGCGGGCATCAGCCGGGCCAAGATCGTAGCCGTGGTGGTCGAAGTGCTCACCGACCAGGTCCATCATCTGGCGGGCCGCGGTGTGCACCAGCTACGAGCCGGCGGCGCCGGCGGTCCGTATGTGCGTCGTGCTGACGGCGCAACCTGCTGGCGGGTGGCGCTGCAACAGGATGCGCCGGCGGCACGTCGTCTGCACTACTGGCGCGCCCCCGACGGGTACGAGCTGTCCAGGGTGGCCGTCCACGACGACTACCGCCCATGAACGTACCTTCCCCCACGCCCACGGTGGCGACGACCAGCTGCGCGGTCGGCCACCTGGAACTGACAAGGAGTGCCGTGAACGAGGATGCTGTTTACGCCGCCGCACGCAGGGTGATCGACGCTGGCCTAGCCGGGAACGGATCGGCCTTCACCCCTAATCGAGCTGTATGGACAGCCGAGGCTGCTGACCAGCTGTATGCCAGGTTTGTTCAGCAGCCGGACGCCGGAAGAGGCAGCTTCGTCACGAAGCTGCAGGGGCAGCTTGCGGCCGCGTCGCCCACGGCGGTGCAGCTTATGGGCGAGCTGATCTACCTGCACCTGCTGCTGCCACGGGACATCGGCGGCACGGCGAAACGCGCCGTGATCAACGGGGCGCTGTCATTGCTGCCCGAGCCGGTCGAGATCCCCACGGACCTCGACACGGTTCTCGATGCCGGCGTAGTACGGGCCGGCGCCGCCTACATGACGCAGCGGGACCGGCAAATCGCGTGGCTCGTGCGGCTCGTGCAGGCCTGGAAGCGCCTGCCGCCCGACCGCCAGCAGGCGGCCCTGCGTGACCCATGGGCCTTCAAGGACGTCCTCGACAGCATCCCGATCAACGGTGCCTACAGCCAACGCAACATCCTGCTGAACCTCGCGTTTCCCGGTACCTTCCCGCCGGTCGCTTCCCGGCGGCACAAGAAGCTGATCGTGGACGCGTTCGCTGACGAGCTACCCCACCCGAGCGGTGACATCGATCGGGACCTGGCGGAACTGCGGACGATGCTGTCGGAAAAGTCTGGGATACCAGTTCATTTCTATCAGCCACCCTGGGTCGACCGGTGGCGGCAGCAGGCCGCGCCGGCTGGCGACGGCAAGGGACCGCGCGGCTGGCTGGTGCGCGGCGCGAAGGTGCACGGACACAACCTGATCGGCCAATGGCTCACCGAAGGCTTCTGCTCCATCGCCTACCCCGGGCTGCCCGAACTGAAGCCAGGCCTGTCGAAGGCGGAGCTGGACCAGCAGCTACGGGACTCCTTGCCAGAATTCTCGCCGTCCCAGCGCGGTCTCCACGTGGGGGTGCTCGACCGGTTCCTCAATCGGATGAGCGAGGGCGACATCATCGCCACCGTCGACGGACCCAAGGTGTATGTCGGCACCATCACCGGCCCCGCCACCTGGGTGAACACCCGTGACGACCTGTCGAACCGGCGGCGGAAGGTTGCCTGGGCAAATCCCGATGCACCATTCACTCGAAACGAGCTGTCCGCCGAGGCACGGAACAAGCTGTCCGGTCAGCTGACTGTGACGGACCTCGGAGCCCATGTCGCCGAGTTCGCGGCCATTGTGGGACTGGACGGCCACTCGGGGGAGGAGGATGCCGACGATCAGCTCGACGTAGCCGAGGTGGAGTTGCCCGAGCCGACCGCCGAACTGGCCGACGAACTGCTCATCGACCGTCCGTGGCTCAGCGAGACAGTTGACCTGTTGCGGGAGAAGAAGCAGATCGTGCTGTACGGCCCGCCCGGCACCGGCAAGACCTACCTCGCCCAGGCGCTGGCCCAGTTCCTCACCGGGCAGGCCGACAACGCCTACCGGCTGGTCCAGTTCCACCCGTCCTACTCGTACGAGGACTTCTTCGAAGGCTTCCGTCCCAGGGCCACCGCCGACGGCGGGGTCGGCTTCGCACTCGAGCCAGGGCCCTTCAAACAACTGGTGTCCGACGCGAAGGACGACCCGTCCCAGGCTTACATTTTGATCATCGACGAGATCAACCGGGCGAACCTCGCCAAGGTCTTCGGGGAGCTGTACTTCCTGCTCGAATACCGCAACCGCAGCATCCAACTGCAGTACTCACCCACCGAAGACTTCGAACTCCCACCGAACGTCTACCTAATAGGCACCATGAACACCGCCGACCGATCCATCGCACTCGTCGACGCCGCCATGCGCCGCCGGTTCTACTTCCAGCCGCTGTTCCCCGGCGAGACACCCCTTGACGGACTGCTCCGCGAGTGGCTGAAAAAGCACAACCTCCCCGCCGACCGCGCGGACCTACTCGACGAACTCAACCGCGTCATCGGCGACCGAGATGCCGCCGTCGGCCCGTCCTACCTGATGACAACCCAGGCCGCCACCGAGAAGGGGCTGGCAAGGATCTGGAAGAACGCCATCATGCCCCTGCTCGAGGAACGCCACCTCGGCGACGGCACCGACATCAACCTCCGCTACGGCCTCGACGCACTCCGCAAACAACTCAAGCAGGCCGCCGCCCCTACCGCAGTGCCGGCACCCCGTGAGTACGCAGGAGAACCGGCGCAGTGAGGCTGATCAGCCTACGCGAGCACCAGACGCACGAATGTGAGCCGGCGACAGCGGCCGTCGCCCAGGCGATGGGAGCCACGAAGCTCGTCGACACCTCACTCACCCTCGACGGGCGCCTGTTGCTGCGATCCGGCTCCATGGTCGGCGCTGCTCGCATCGTCGCCGGCGACGACCACGTGGAGCTGCACGTACTGCCGAAGGTCGGAATCGCTCGGCTACTGTGGCTGCTCGGCTACGCCCGCGACCCCCGCGGCTGGCGCACTGAACCCGTCGGCCTGACCCCCGAACACGACCTCGTGCCCGCCATGGCAGTCGCCTTCGCCACCGCTACGTCCCAGGCACTCGCACCAGGCCTGTTGCAGGGATACCGAACCGTCGAGGAAGCCTTGCCGCTGGTGCGCGGCCGGCTCCGAGAGGCAGACCAACTGCGCGCACGGCCGGGACTGGCCCTACCCGTCGAAGTGCGCTACGACGACTACAACCCGGACATACCAGAAAACCAGATCCTGCTGTCGGCCGTACACCGCCTGCACCGCCTACCCGGCGTCCCACCGGCCACCCGCAACGCCCTGCACCGCACTGCGGCCGCACTCGCCGACGTCACCCCCCTCACGGCGGGCGCCCCCATACCCGCAACCCCGCCCAACCGCTTCAACAACCGGTACCAACCCGCCCTGCGGCTCGCCCGGCTGATCCTGGCCGGCGACAGCATCGAACACGCCCACGGCTCAACCCTCGCCGCCGGCTTCGTCTTCGACCTCAACACCGTCTTCGAAGACTGGTTGACCACAGCTCTACGACACGCCGTCGAAACACGCTACGGCGGAACCATCACCGGCCAGCACCAGATGCACCTCGACCACGACCACCTGCTACCCCTGGTACGGCCAGACATCACCTGGTGGCAGGGGCGCCAGTGCCTCGCCGTCATCGACGCCAAATACAAGTCACCCGGCAAGACCCCACCCCGCGACGACATCTACCAGATGCTCGCCTACTGCACCACGCTCAACTTGACCCGAGGCCATCTCGTCTACACATCGGCAGGAGCAAGACGGGTGACCTACCAACTCACGGGAAGCGGGGTGCGCATCGTCGTGCACCGGGTCGACTTGTCGGCCCCCGTCACGCACCTGCACGAGCAGATCGAGAGGATCGCCGAAGCGATCGCGAGCGTCGGCCACGCAAGCGACGTCTCAACAACCCCAACGGCAGGCCCGGATGCGGCAGCCAAGGATGGCGGGTACCCATCATGATCCAGCTGGTAGCAGACGGAACCTGGCACGGACTCGAGGACTACCTGCACGCGGATGTCCGCAAGCGGGCCGCGATCTCCTACATCGGACCAGCTGCCGCAGAGCTTCTCGATCTGGTGGGCGATGACATGATCGTCGTTGACGGGTCCGACGCCGCCCTGCGAGCCGGACAGGTCGACCCGACCACGATCAGCCGATGGCACAAAGCCGGTGTCGACGTCCGTACATTACCGAACCTGCACGCGAAGATGATCCACCTCGAGGGCGGCGAGACGTACGTCGTCATCGGCTCAGCCAACGCCTCCGCCCGATCCCGCAACCTGCTTCGGGAAGCCGCAGTCCTCACCGACGACGAAGGGCTGTGTGCACAGGTGGCCGAACAGTTGGATGTCTGGTGGGCCGAGAGCGAACCAATCGATCAGACGTGGCTGAAACGGGCTCGCGAGATCTACCGTCCCCCAGCCCACGTACCAGCCCAACGCCGGGCCGCGCCGCAGCCCCGCCGCTTGTGGATCGGGATCGGCATCAACGACCCGGTCCCGGTCCCACCGAAGGCCGCCGCCGCCCGCGAGAACCTCGAACAGCGCTACGGGCGCGGGGTAGTCGACTCATGGCTCATGAATCCCGGAGACGAGCGCGCGGTGCGACCGGGAGACGAGGTTGTACTGGTTCAGGCAGGCCCTCTCCGTCAACAACCGCGCAGGAACTCGCCCATCAGCCCGCCAGCAATCGTGGCTCGTGTCGTCCTCGACGGAAGGAGGCCGACCGCCTTGCTGGTCTGGCCGCAGGGCGCCGAGGACGGCCTCGAACCGCGAACCTACGAGCAACTGCTGGATGCGGTCGACCGGGTCGGCGGGGAGATCGACTGGGACAAGCCATTCCCGGCGCGTTCGCCTACGGCGGAGGCAATCCGAACGCTGTGGGGACAGCGGGCGGCACGATCTGCACGGCATTGAGGGGCGTTACGACCGTTGTGTCGTCCCCCTCAGGCTCACGCAGGAGGGGGTGGCGCGCCGACCGCCTGCAGGGCTGTTGGCCGAGCCAACCGTCCTGCTCCCGTCGAGTATCGAGGGCTATCGCGGCAGTACTGTGCGCGCCATGATCCGGTAAGCCATGATCGTAATGCCCCTTTGCCTGCTCTCCCTCGCTGCTTGTAGCAGCAACGCCGACAAGCCGGAAGCCGCTCCGTCCTCGACATCGCCCGCTCCTGCCGCCACCCCTTCGTCTGAGGCGGCGGCCAGCCCGACCGCTCAGGCCGCCAGCGAGGAGGCGGAACTTCGCCAGGCGGTGGTGGCGTACTCGGACGCCTTCCTCGACGCGAAGCCTACGGCCGGCTACGAGTTGTTCTCGGCCAGGTGCAAGGAACGCGTGACCCTCAGCGAGTTCACCGGGATGCTGACGGCAGCCAAGCAGATGTACGGCAAGGCGATGCCGATCAAGAGCTTCGAGGCGCAGATCTCAGGTGAGATGGCCCGAGTGACCTACACCTATGACGTGCCTGCCCTGAACCAGAACAAGGAGCCGTGTGAACCGCCCCGGGTTTGGTAGCGGCTAGATGGGTTGGGTTTCCGGCTGGGTTAGTCGG
>NZ_BMRA01000004.1:0-47373 GCF_014648395.1 Micromonospora fulviviridis
CCGGTGGTGCGTGGTCCGGGGGATGTTAACGACCGGCGGGGGCCGGTCATTCCGACCGGCAGCCCCTGGGGGCGGGTACTGCGCGGTCTGCCATGTACAACGACCCCGACCCCCGCCATGATTCCGCCCCGGCGGTGGCCCCGACCACCCGTCATCCCGGTCGAAACGGGACACCAGCGAGTCAACCCGCCCACCGCGAACCGGACATCAACCCCAGGCCACGCAGCCGGGCGTCCCGGCTGCACACCCTCGCCTCGGCGGCCTAGCCCCCGCACGGAGCGGGCCGCGACTTTCGGCGTTGATCAAGAGGTTTGCGTCGTACATGGGGCGGTTTCAGACGCAAACTTCTTGGTCAACTCGGGTGGGCGTGTGGGCGTGTGGGCGCGTGGGCGTGGGGCTGGGTCAGGGATGGGGTCGGCCGTGGCGGCGAGAGGGCGGCCGGTACCTGGCACCGCGACGGTCTTCCGCGATCTTGGACAGTTTCCGTTCGCTGCGAACGGAAACTGTCCAAGATCCGCGCGAGTCGCGTTGCAGGCGCACAGCCGACGAGGCGGTGAAGGCCAACCCTGAGCGGTCAGCGAGGTTCGAACCGGACATCCACTCAGCTCGTCCCGGGGGTTCGGACGGTGAGTGGAACGCCATGGGTGTCTCGTGGGGCCTGAGACACCCATGGCGTTCCACTGGAGCGCCGGCGATCAGTGGGTGTCGGCGGTGGTGTCGCGGGTGCGTTGGGTGGGAACGGTGGGCGTCGTGGGCCAGGGGACGTCGGGGGAGGGGTGGAAGGTGATGCCGGCAGCCGTCCAGCGCGGGCCGTGGCCCGCGAGCCGCTGGCGGAACCCGGCCCAGTCGTGCGTCGACCGGGGCGACCAGGCCAGTTCGGCGACGGCGGGCAGGCGGGGGAAGAGCATGAACTCCACCTCGGCCAGGGTGGCGACCGACTCGGTCCAGAGCGGCGCCTCCACACCCAGCACCGCCTCGGCCGGTACGCCGGTGAGGTGGGTGCCCGGATCCCAGTCGTACGCGCGGTGCACGTCGATGAGGCCGGCCCAGTCGTGCCCGATCGGGGTGTCGGCGGCGTACTTCATGTCCAGGTAGACCCGGTTGCCGGGGGAGAGGATGAGGCGGGCGCCCCGGCGTACCGCCTCGGCGGTCTCCGGGTCGTCGCCGTTGGTGCCCCACCACTGGAGCACCCGCCCGTCGACGTGCCCGGCGGGGGCGAGCTGGTGCCAGCCAACCACGGTCTTCCCGGTCGCGGCGACCAGTGCCTGGGCCCGCTCGACGAAGGCGCGGTAGGTGTCCGCCGGCACCTTGAACGCCTCGTCGCCGCCGAGGTGCAGCCAGGGGCCGGGGGTCAGGGCGGCCACCTCGCCGACCACGTCGGCGACGAAGGCGTACGTGCGCTCGTCGGCGGGGTCGACGTAGCTGAAGCCGACCTCGGTGCCGGTGTACGGCGGCGGCGGGACCTTGCCGGGTGCCAGCTCCGGGTAGGCGACCAGGGCCGCGTTGGTGTGCCCCGGCAGGTCGATCTCCGGCACCACGGTGACGTGGCGGCGGGCGGCGTACGCGACGATGCGCCGGTAGTCGGCCTGCGTGTAGCAGCCGCCGGGGCCGCCGCCCACCTCGGTGGCGCCGCCGACCTCGGCGAGGCGGGGCCAGGAGTCGACGGCGATCCGCCAGCCCTGGTCGTCGGTGAGGTGCAGGTGCAGGTGGTTGAGCTTGTACCGGGCCAGGTGGTCGACCACCCGGAGCACGTCCTCGACCGGGAAGAAGTGGCGGGCCACGTCGAGCATGGCGCCCCGGTAGGGGAAGCGCGGCCGGTCGACGATGGTGCCGCCGGGCACCGCCCAGCGCTCGGCCGCCGGGGTGGCGCCGTCGATGGCGGCGGGGAGGAGCTGCCGCAACGTCTGCGCGCCGTGGAACAGCCCGGCCGGGGTGGCGGCCGTGATCCGCACCCCGGACCCGGTCACGTCGAGCCGGTAGCCCTCGTCACCCCACCCGTCGACCGAGCCCCCGTCACCGGCGCCGACCGGAGCCGCCGCGTCGACCGGAGCCGCCGCGCCGACCGGGCCTGCCGCGTCGACCGGAGCCGCCGCGCCGACCGCATCTGCCGCGCCGGCGAGGGGCGCCTCCGACAGGGTCAGCACGAGCGGGCCGTCGGCTTCAGGCGCGTCGGTGACCGGCAGTGGGAACCCGGTGGCGGGGCGCAGCCACTCGGCGAGCTGCTCGGAGACGTCCCGGCCCGCCGGGCTCACCCGGATGACGGCGTCCGCGGTCAGCGTGAAGTCGGCCGCCGGGTCGGGGAGCACCCGCTCCGGGGCGGGCACCACGTCGCCGAGCCGGACCGGTGCGGGCGGGGCGAGCAGGTCGCCGGCCCGGCGGGCGGCGGTGCGGGCCAGCTCGGCGGCGTCCGGCTGCTGGCCGGGGAGGCGGTCGAGCGGCTCGCGGCCGCTCTCGGTGGGGGCGGCGGGGTTGGTCGGCACGGCGACGGCTCCGGGGTGTATTTGCGCGGGATATGGCAAAGGTCAGGTTCAGCAAAACCAGTGCCGTCAAGAGTACGAGGGGATCGGAATTGCGTGATCGTGCGCGTGGAAGCGTTCCCAAAAACCGGTACGGACGCGGATAGTGGTGACCGTTGTGCCGATTGTCACCGAACGGTCCCAGGCCACTCGAAGTTCGCTTAACCTTCGCCCACCGATCGCTGACGAGCCGGGATTACCGGTGGTCGCTCCCGGGGTATGTCCGAACTGAACCTTCGTTAAGTGTCAATGGCGCGCGTGGGAGGCTCTGGTGGCAGCGCAAGAGACGGTCGAGCACAAGTACGTCTACGACTTCGCCGAGGGCAACAAGGACCTCAAGGACCTGCTCGGCGGCAAGGGGGCCAACCTGGCCGAGATGACCAATCTCGGCCTGCCGGTCCCGCCCGGCTTCACGATCACCACCGAGGCCTGCAAGGCGTACCTGACGACCGGCCGGGAGCCGGACGGGCTGGCCGCCCAGATCGAGGCGCACCTGGAGTCCCTGGAGCGGGAGATGGGCCGCAAGCTCGGCGACCCGCAGGACCCGCTGCTGGTGTCCGTCCGCTCCGGCGCCAAGTTCTCCATGCCCGGCATGATGGAGACCGTCCTCAACGTCGGCCTCAACGACCGCAGCGTCGTCGGGCTCAGCGCGCAGGCGGGTGGGAACGACCGGTTCGCCTGGGACTCCTACCGGCGGCTGATCCAGATGTTCGGCAAGACCGTCTGCGAGGTGCCGGGCGAGGAGTTCGAGCACGCGCTGGACGAGGCCAAGCGCGCCAAGGGTACGCAGAACGACCTCGACCTGGACGCCGACGACCTGCGCGGGCTGGTCGACGCGTACAAGAAGATCTTCGCGAAGCACACCGGGCGCGAGTTCCCGCAGGAGCCGCGCGAGCAGCTCGACCTGGCCATTCGCGCGGTCTTCGAGTCGTGGAACGCCGAGCGCGCGGTGGTCTACCGCCGGCAGGAGCGGATCCCGGCCGACCTGGGCACCGCGGTCAACGTGGTGGCCATGGTCTTCGGCAACCTCGGCTCCGACTCCGGCACCGGCGTGGCCTTCACCCGCGACCCGGGCAGCGGCGCGCAGGGCATCTACGGCGACTACCTGGCCAACGCCCAGGGCGAGGACGTGGTGGCCGGCATCCGCAACACCGTGCCGTTGCAGGAGCTGGAGCGGATCGACAAGAAGTCCTACGACGAGCTGCTCGACTACATGGCGCGGCTGGAGGAGCACTACAAGGACCTCTGCGACATCGAGTTCACCATCGAGCGCGGCAAGCTCTGGATGCTCCAGACCCGGGTCGGCAAGCGCACCGCCGCCGCCGCGTTCGTCATCGCCGGACAGCTGGTCGACGAGGGCCTGATCGACCTGGACGAGGCGCTGCACCGGGTCAACGGCGCGCAGCTCGCCCAGCTCATGTTCCCGCGCTTCCAGCTGGACCACGAGTTCCAGCCGGTGGCCAAGGGCATCGGCGCCTCGCCGGGCGCCGCCTCCGGCAAGGTGGTGTTCACCTCCGCCCGCGCGGTCGAGCTGGCCGCCGAGGGGGAGTCGGTGATCCTGGTCCGCCGGGAGACCAACCCCGACGACCTCAACGGCATGATCGCCGCCAAGGGCATCCTCACCTCGCGCGGCGGCAAGACCAGCCACGCCGCGGTGGTGGCCCGGGGCATGGGCAAGACCTGTGTCTCCGGCGCGGACGAGCTGGACGTCAACGTGCCGGCGAAGAAGTTCATCGTGGCCGGGCAGACCGTGAACGAGGGCGACATCGTCTCGATCGACGGCACCACCGGCAAGGTGTACCTCGGCGAGGTACCCGTCATGCCGTCCGAGGTGGTGCAGTACTTCGAGGGCGAGCTGGACCCGGAGCGGATCAACGACGCGCTGGTGAAGGCCGTACACCGGATCATGACGCACGCCGACGCCCAGCGGCGGCTGCGGGTCCGGACGAACGCCGACACGGGCGCCGACGCGGCCCGGGCGCGGCGGTTCGGGGCCGAGGGCATCGGCCTGTGCCGCACCGAGCACATGTTCCTCGGCGACCGCCGGGAACTGGTCGAGCGGCTGATCCTCGCGGCCACCGACCAGGAGCGGGAGACGGCGCTCGCGGCCCTGCTGCCGCTCCAGCGGGAGGACTTCATCGAGATCTTCCGCGAGATGGACGGCCTGCCGGTCACCGTGCGGCTGATCGACCCGCCGCTGCACGAGTTCCTGCCCCCGCTGGAGCAGCTCGCGGTCAACGTGGCGGTCGCCCAGGAGCGCGGCGAGGACGTGGCCAAGGAGGAGGCGCTGCTCGCCGCCGTGCGGCGGATGCACGAGGAGAACCCGATGCTGGGCCTGCGCGGCGTCCGGCTCGGTCTGGTCATCCCGGGCCTGTTCGCCATGCAGGTCCGCGCGATCGCCGAGGCCGCCGTCGCGGTCGTCCAGGCCGGCGGCACGGCCTGCCCGGAGATCATGGTCCCGCTGGTCGGCGCGGTCCAGGAGCTGGAGACGGTACGCGCCGAGGCCGAGAAGATCATCGCCGAGGTGGTCGGGAACAGCGGCGTCGAGGTGCTGATCGGCACCATGATCGAGGTGCCCCGGGCGGCGCTGACCGCCGGGCAGATCGCCGAGGCGGCGCAGTTCTTCTCCTTCGGCACCAACGACCTCACCCAGATGGGCTGGGGCTTCTCCCGGGACGACGTCGAGGGCGCGTTCTTCTGGCGCTACCTGGAGCTGGGCATCTTCGGCATCTCGCCGTTCGAGTCGATCGACCGGGAGGGCGTCGGCCGGCTGGTCCGGATCGCCGCCGAGGAGGGCCGGGCGGCCCGGCCGGGGCTGAAGCTCGGCGTCTGCGGCGAGCACGGCGGCGACCCGGACTCGGTGCACTTCTTCCACGAGGTGGGTCTCGACTACGTGTCCTGCTCGCCGTTCCGGGTGCCGGTCGCCCGGCTGGAGGCCGGCCGCGCGGCCATCACCACCACCGGCTCCGACTCCCGCTGACCGCGTGACGTATCCGGGGCCGCCGGCGCTCAGGTCGGTGGCCCCGCTCGCGTCCAGGCGCGCCATTCCGGCCCGCCGGGCGTAACCTGGGCTCCCGCGTACTGTCGATCAGGAAGGGTGGCCGCATGACCAGCGTCTGGGAGAACCTGACGGTCGACGCCCAGGACCCGTCCCGGCTCGCCCACTGGTGGGCGGAGGCGCTCGGCTACCAGGTGATCAGCGACAAGCCGGACGAGGTGGAGATCCGCCGCACGCCCGACACGCTGCCCGGCATCGTCTTCGTCCCGGTCAGCGGCCCCAAGGAGGGCAAGAACCGGCTGCACATCGACCTGCGCCCGGCCGACCTGGAGGCGGAGGTGGAGCGCCTGGTCGACATGGGCGCCCGGCACGTCGACATCGGGCAGGGCGAGGTGGACTGGACCGTCCTGTCCGACCCGGAGGGCAACGAGTTCTGCGTCCTGCGCCAGCGGGGATGACGGTTGACCGCCGGTTCCGGCCCTGACGACGCCGCGCGCCTGGTCACCGAGGCGCCCAAGGACACCGGGTACGGGCGGTCGCCGTACGAGCGGGACCGGGCCCGGGTGCTGCACTCGGCGGCGTTCCGGCGGCTCGCCGCGAAGACCCAGGTGCACACCGCCGGCACCAACGACTTCCTGCGTACCCGGCTGACCCACTCGCTGGAGGTGGCGCAGATCGCCCGGGAGATGGGCGCGCGCCTGGGCTGCGACCCGGACGTCGTGGACACCGCCGGGCTGGCGCACGACCTCGGCCACCCGCCCTTCGGGCACAACGGCGAGGAGGCCCTGGACGCGCTCGCCGCCGACTGCGGCGGCTTCGAGGGCAACGCGCAGACGCTGCGGGTGCTCACCCGGATGGAGGCCAAGGTGCTCGCCCCGGACGGCCGCTCCGCCGGGCTGAACCTGACCCGGGCCTCGCTCGACGCGGTGGGGAAGTACCCGTGGGAGCGGCGGCCCGGCCGGCGCAAGTTCGGGGTGTACGCCGACGACCGCCCGGTCTTCGCCTGGCTGCGCGAGGGCGCCCCGCCCGGGGACCGGCGCTGCCTGGAGGCGCAGGTGATGGACTGGGCCGACGACGTGGCGTACTCGGTGCACGACGTCGAGGACGGCATCCACGGCGGCTACGTCAGCCTGCGCCCGCTGCTCGTGGACGCCGACGAGCGGCGGGCGCTCTGCGCCGACGTGGCGGCCGCGTACTCCGGGGAGGCCCCCGAGGACCTGGGTGAGGTGCTTGCCGAACTGCTCGCCGAGCCGGTGCTCGCCCCGCTCGCCGCGTACGACGGCAGCCACCGGGCCCTCGCGGCGCTGAAGACCACCACCAGCGTGCTCACCGGCCGCTTCGTGTCGACCGTGGTGGCCGCCACCCAGGAGCGCCACGGCCCCGGCCCGCACCGGCGGTACGCGGCCGACCTCGTGGTGCCCCGCCGGATCCGGGCCCAGTGCGCGCTGCTCAAGGGCATCGCCCTGCGCTACGTCATGCGCCGCCCCGGCGCCGGCCACCGGTACGCGCAGCAGCAGGAGATCCTCGCCGACCTGGTCGCCGCCCTGCTCGACCGGGCACCGGAGGCGCTCGACCCGGTCTTCGCGCCGCTGTGGCGGGCCGCCCCGGACGACGCCGCCCGGCTGCGCGTGGTGGTCGACCAGGTGGCCTCGCTCACCGACCCGGCCGCCCTGGCCTGGCACGGCCGCCTGGTCGCGGGCCGCTGACCCGCCCGCTCGCCGGTCCGCAGTCGGACAGCCCGGTGGGGGAGGCCAGCGACTTAGGCTAGCCTAAGAAGCATGACGGAGCAGCGCCCCAAGAAGCTCACCGCCGCCACGGTCGTCCGGACCGAGCGGCCCACCCCGCACCTGATCCGCCTCGTGCTCGGCGGTGCGGAGCTGACCGGCCTGCCGGTGGGCGCCTACACCGACCACTACGTGAAGTTCGTCTTCCCGCCGGCCGGGGTGCGCTACCCGCACCCGACCGACCTGGCCACCATCAAGCGCGAGTTCCCGGCGGCGCAGTGGCCGCGGCTGCGGGCGTACACGGTGCGGGCCTGGGACGCGGCGGCCGGCGAGCTGACCGTGGACGTGGTGCACCACGGCGACGAGGGGCTGGCCGGGCCGTGGGCGGCCGGGTTGCGCCCCGGCGACCGGGTGCTGTTCACCGGCCCCGGCGGCGCGTACGCCCCGGACCCGACGGCCGACTGGCACCTGCTGGCCGGGGACGAGAGCGCGCTGCCGGCGATCGCCGCCGCGCTGGAGCGGCTGCCCGCCGGCGCGCCCGCCAAGGTCTACGTCGAGGTGGCCGGCCCCGCCGACGAGCTGCCGCTGGCCAGCGCGGGCGCGGTCGAGCTGCGCTGGCTGCACCGCGCCGGCCGCCCGGCGGGCGAGCCGCTGGTCGAGGCGCTCCGGGCCATGGAGTTCCCGGCCGGCCGGGTGCACGCCTTCGTGCACGGCGAGGCCACCGCGGTCAAGGAGTTGCGCCGGCTGCTGCGGGTCGAGCGCGGGGTGCCCCGGGGCGACCTGTCCATCTCCGGCTACTGGCGGCGCGGCATGGACGACGAGGGCTGGCGTTCCACCAAGGCGGCCTGGAACGCGCAGGTCGAGGCCGAGGAGTCGGCGGTCGTCGCCGCCTGAACCGGTCCCCTGCCCGCTGATCAGGACCTGGTCGGCGCCGCTGCCGGCGGCCCGGCCGTGGACGGCGGCGTGAGGGCGCGGCCGGTGAGGACCGTGCCCACCCGGGCGGCGGAGGCCGCGATCCGGCGGCGGATCACCCGCAGGTGCAGCGCGATCACGGCCGGCACGAGCAGCGCCGCGGCGGTCGCCGCGAGCCAGGGCGGGGCGACCGCCAGGACGCCCAGCGCGGCGGCCAGGCCGACCAACGCGCTGTTCATCAGGGCGATCATGCCGGCCTGGCTGACCAGGTCCCGGAACCAGTGCCGGCGGAACGGCTCGGGCGCGAACGGCCCCGGGTCGTCCAGCGTCGGCATGACCAGGTAGGGCGCCAGTTCGGGCGCGCGGCGGGCCAGGTACGTGCGCAGCACGGTGGCGGCGACGGCGTACCGGCGGCCCCGGTCGTTCAGCTCGACCTGCCGGGCGAAGACCGAGACGCCGAGCAGCAGCACCAGCAGGCCCAGCCCGGCCATCACGGCGGGGGCCACCCGGCCGCCCGGCGGGCCGGTGCTGATCAGCCCCGCCGACACGGCGGTCGCCGCGGACGCCACCGCCAGGAAGAACGTGAACCGGGCGGCGGACTGGTCGTGCACGGCGCGGCTCAGCTCGCGCAGGTGCTCGTACTCGGCGAGCGCGACGGTCAGGTCGGTGTCCTCGGTCATCGGTCCCACCGTATCCAAGATCCGCAATGGCCGGCGACGCGGGTGTACCTCGGCTTGTAGTAGAGGTGCTACATTTCGCGGTATGACTGCGGTCGAACTGCCGGGGGCCGTCGCGTCTCCCCATCCCCCCGACGAGGATCTGGTCCTCGACGTACGCGACCTGCGCATGCGGTACGGCACCGTCGACGTGCTGCACGGGGTCGACCTCACCGCGCGGCGCGGCGAGGTGCTCGCCCTGCTCGGCCCCAACGGCGCCGGCAAGACCACCACCATCGAGATCCTGGAGGGCTTCCGGCTGCGCTCGGCCGGGTCGGTCCGGGTGCTCGGCGTCGACCCGGGCCGGGGCGACGAGCGCTGGCGCGCCCGGATCGGCGTGGTGCTCCAGTCCTGGCGCGACCACGGCAAGTGGCGGGTCCGGGACCTGCTGGCCCACCTCGGCGACTTCTACGCGCCGTACGCCACCGACCGGATCCCCCGGCCCTGGCCGACCGACGACCTGCTGGACACGGTGGGCCTCACCCCGCACGCCGGCAAGCGGGTGCACCAGCTCTCCGGCGGCCAGCGCCGCCGGCTCGACGTGGCCGTCGGCATCGTGGGCCGCCCGGAGCTGCTCTTCCTGGACGAGCCGACGGTCGGCTTCGACCCGGCCGCCCGGCGGGAGTTCCACGAGCTGGTGCACCGCCTCGCCGACCTGGACGAGACCACCATCCTGCTCACCACGCACGACCTGGACGAGGCCGAGAAGCTGGCCGACCGGATCCTCATCCTGGCCGGTGGCCGGATCATCGCCGACGGGTCGCCCGACGAGCTGTCCCGCCGGGTCGCCGGCGACGCGGAGATCCGCTGGACCCGGGACGGCGAGCGCTTCGTGCACGCCACGGCCGACGCCACGGGCTTCCTGCGCGACCTGCTCCGCGAGCACGGCGACCGGGTGCAGGAGCTGGAGGTCCGCCGGGCCAGCCTGGAGGACGCCTACATCACGCTGGTCCACGAGGAGGAGTCCGGGCTGCGGGCCGGCCGTGCCGCCCGGGTCTGGCAGCAGGGGAGCGAACGATGAACCCGACCGCGACGGCCGTCCGGGCCGGTGTCCGGCGCGGCGTGATCGAGCTGCGCAACACCTTCACGAACGCGCAGGACCTCTGGAACTACTTCTTCCCGACGGCGGTCCTGCTGGTCGCCATGTTCTTCATGCGCGGCTCCACGGTGCCCGGCACCGACTTCTCCCTCGGCGCCCGGGCGCTGCCCAGCACGATCGGCATGGGCCTGATCTTCGGCGGGCTGCTCGGCCTGTCCCAGCAGCTCATCGTCGACCGGGAGGACGGCACCCTGCTGCGCGCCAAGGCGACGCCGAAGGGGATGCTCGGCTACCTGATCGGCAAGATCGTGCTGATCTCGGCGGTGTCGCTCATCGGGGTGGTGCTCCAGCTCACGCCGGGGCTGTTCTTCCTGGACGGGATCCGGCTCGGCGACGCCGGCGCCTGGCTCACCCTGGCCTGGGTGGTGCCGCTCGGGCTGGTGGCGACGCTCCCGCTGGGCGCCGTGATCGGCTCGCTGATCGAGAACCCCCGGAACATGGGCCTGGTGGTCCTGCCGATCTTCGGCCTCATCGCGCTCTCCGGCATCTTCTATCCGATCAACGGCCTGCCCGGCTGGCTCCAGGGCGTCGCCCAGGTCTTCCCGGTCTACTGGCTAGGGTTGGGCATGCGCTCGGCGCTGCTCCCCGCCGACCTGGCGGCGGTCGAGCTGGGCGGCTCCTGGCGCCACCTGGAGACCCTCGGCGTGCTCGGCGCGTGGGCGGTGCTCGGGTTGGTGCTGGCCCCGGTGGTGCTGCGGCGGATGGCCCGGCGCGAGTCCGGCTCGCGGGTGGCGGCCCGGCGGGAACGGGCCATGCAGCGGGTCGGATGAGAGGGCGCCGATGAGCGAGACCGTGCACAACCGGATCGCCGTGCTGCGCGCCGAACGGGGGATCTCCCGGCGGCAGCTCGCCGACGCGCTGGGCGTGCACTACCAGACGGTCGGCTACCTGGAGCGGGGCGAGTTCCGGCCCAGCCTGCACCTGGCGCTGCGGATCGCCGCGTACTTCGAGGTGCCGGTCGAGGTGGTCTTCTCCATCGAGCCGTTCCCGCGGATCGGGGACGCCGCCACCGGGGCCGGTCGCTCGGCCTGACCGGGGGCGGGCGGTGTCCGCCACACGCCCGTCCCCCCGACCGCCGGATCGTCGGTCCGGCAGGGCAGGATGTACGCCGAGGAGGTGGCGGAGATGGCGGGGCGGATCCGGGACGAGGACATCGCGCTGGTCCGCGAGCGCACCTCCATCGCCGAGGTCATCTCCGACACGGTGACGCTCAAGTCGGCCGGCGGCGGCAACCTCAAGGGGCTCTGCCCGTTCCACGACGAGAAGAGCCCCTCGTTCAACGTCTCGCCGGCCCGCAACGTCTGGTACTGCTTCGGCTGCGGGGCGGGCGGCGACGCGATCAAGTTCCTGATGGACGCCGAGCACCTGAGCTTCGTCGAGTCCGTCGAGCGGCTCGCCGCCCGCGCCGGCATTCAGCTGCGCTACGTCGAGGACGACCGCTCGGCCCCGCGCCCCCGCCCGCAGCAGGGCCAGCGGCAGCGCCTGGTGGCCGCGCACGCCGCGGCGGTCGACTTCTACCGTGCCCAGCTCAGCACGGCCGGCGCCCGGCGGGCCCGGGAGTTCCTCGCCGAGCGGGGCTTCGACCGGGCCGCCGCCGAGCGCTACGGCTGCGGCTTCGCCCCCGACGCCTGGGACCTGCTCACCAAGCACCTGCGCCAGCAGGGCTTCACCCACGACGAGCTGGTCACCGCGGGGCTGTCCCGCCCGTCCCGCTCGGGCAGCCTGATCGACCGGTTCCGGCGCCGCCTGCTCTGGCCGATCCGCGACCTCACCGGCGACGTGATCGGCTTCGGCGCCCGCAAGCTCTTCGACGACGACGACGGCCCGAAATACCTCAACACCCCCGAGACGCCGATCTACAAGAAGTCGCACGTCCTCTACGGCATCGACCAGGCCAAGCGGGAGATCGCCAAGCAGGGCAAGGTGGTGGTGGTCGAGGGCTACACCGACGTGATGGCCTGCCACCTGGCCGGCGTGCCCACCGCCGTGGCGACCTGCGGCACCGCGTTCGGCGCCGATCACATCGGGGTGCTGCGCCGGCTGCTCATGGACACCGACGCGGTGGCCGGCGAGATCATCTTCACCTTCGACGGCGACGCCGCCGGCCAGAAGGCCGCCCTGCGCGCCTTCGAGGACGACCAGCGCTTCGTCGGGCGTACCTTCATCGCGGTCAGCCCCGACAACATGGACCCGTGCGAGCTGCGCCTGGCCAAGGGCGACCTGGCGGTCCGCGACCTGGTCGCCCGCCGCGAGCCGCTTGTCGACTTCGCGCTCCGCCACATGATCAACCGGTACGACCTGGACACCGTCGACGGCCGGGTCGAGGCGATGCGCCGGGCCGCCCCGCTCGTCGCCAAGATCAAGGATCGGGAGAAGCGCCCCGAGTACGTCCGCAAGCTCGCCGGCGACCTCGGCATGGAGATCGAGCCGGTGCAGCGCGCGGTGCTGGCCGCGGCCAACGGGCAGCCCGCCGGCGGGTCCACCGCGCCGGCCCGGCCCGCTCCCGCCACGCCCAGCGTGGACAGTCCACGCTCGATGGTCGAGCGCGAGGCGCTGAAGCTCGCCCTCCAGGAGCCGGTGCTCGCCGGCCCGATGTTCGACGCGGTGGAGGCGGCCGAATACCGGCACCCGGTGCACGCCGCGGTCCGCGCGGCCATCGCCGCGGCCGGCGGGGCGGCGACCGCCGCCGGCGGCGCGGTCTGGATCGAGCAGGTCCGCGACGCCTGCGACGACCTCGCCGGCCAGGCGCTCGTCGGCGAGCTGGCCGTGGAGCCGCTGCGCATCGACGGCGAGCCCGACCCCCGGTACGTCTCGGTCACCATGGCCCGCCTCCAGTGGGGCTCGGTGACCGGGCGGATCAAGGACCTCAAGTCGAAGATCCAGCGGATCAACCCGGTGAGCAACAAGGACGAGTACTTCGCCCTCTTCGGGGAACTGCTCTCGCTGGAGCAGCACGCGCGGGCGTTGCGCGAGCAGGCCGCCGGAGGGCTCTGATGGGATTGTTCAGCCGCAAGCCGAAGCTGCCGCCGGCCGACCGGCCGCCGTTGCGCGCCGACGAGCGGGTGCTCGCCTGGGCCGCCGTCGGCAACGGCGAGGGCGACGGCGTGGTGGTGGCCAGCAACCTGGGGCTCTGGCTGCCCGGCCGGGGAGAGCGGATCGGCTGGCACGACGTCCTCAAGGCGGTCTGGTCCGGCCGCGAGCTGACCGTCACCCCCGCCGACCGGGTCGCCGAACGGGACGGCTACCTGGTGGTCGCCGACTGCCCGGCCGAGACCTACCTGCTGCTCGACCCGGGGGAGCTGCCGCACCAGGTGCGGGCCCGGGTCACCCGCTCGGTCGCGTACACGGCGCACCACCCGGTGCCCGGCGGCGCCGGGCGGATCGTCGCCCGCCGGGTGCCCGGCGCGGACGGTCTGACCTGGACGGTGCGGTACGACCCGGGCACGCCCACCGACGACGAGGCGGTGACCGCCGAGACGGACCGGCTCGTCGCCGCCGCCCGGGCCGCCACCGCCCCCGCGGACCTCTGAGCCGTCAGCCGTTGCGGTAGTAGCGCACGGCGCCCGGGTGCAGCGGGATCGGCTCGGTGACGGCGGCGCTCTCCCGGGTGAAGTTCGCCGCCTCCGGGTGCACCCTGATCAGCTCGCCCTGCCAGGTGAAGAGCACCCGGGTCAGGTCGTACGCGAGCTGGTCCGGCATGTCCGCCGCCACCAGGATCACGTTCGCCACCGTGATGGTCGGGGTGGGCACCGGGGTGCCGTAGACCTCCTTGGGCAGCGTGGCCGTCGTGTAGACCGAGCCGTAGCGGGCGGCCAGCGGCTCGACCAGTTCGGTGAGCGGGAGCAGCCGGAACGCCCCGGGCGCGCTGGAGAGCAGGTCCTTGATGCCCGGGGTGGGCAGGCCACCGGAGAAGAACATCCCGTCCAGGCTGCCCGCCCGCATCCGCTGCACGGTCTCCGGCAGCGACAGGTTGAGCCGCTGGATGTCCCGGTCCGGGTCGATCCCGCCGGCGGTCAGCAGCCGCCCGGCGATGATGTCCGTGCCGGACCGGGGCGAGCCGGTGGAGATCCGCTTGCCGCGCAGGTCGGCGAAGCTGTCGATCTTCCCGCCGGCCCGGACGATCACGTGCGTGTAGTTGCTGTAGACCCGGGCCAGTGCCCGTACCGGCTGCGGCTGGCCGTCGAACGCGCCCCGGCCGCTGACCGCGTCGGCGGCCGTGTCGGCCAGGCTGAAGGCGATCTCCATGTCGCCGCCGGCCAGCCGGGTGATGTTCTCCACCGAGGCGCCGGTCGGCTCGGCCCGCGCCTCGTAGCCGGGCAGGTGCCGGCTGATCAGGTCGGCGTAGCCGCCGCCGAGCTGGTAGTAGACGCCGGTGGTGTTGCCGGTGGCCAGGAAGATCCGCCCGTCGTGCCAGGCGCGCGGCCCGGTGTCGGCCCCGCCGCAGCCGGCCAGCAGGGCGGCCAGCAGGAGCGCGGCGACCAGCCGCAGCGGGCGGGGGGTCACCGGCGGGCCGCCGGTTCCAGCGCCTCCGCCACCCGCTGCACCAGCGTCGCCGTCTCGTAGCCGATCTGGCCCAGGTCGCAGCCCGGCGCGGCGAGCACACCGAGCAGTGCCCGCTCGCCGACCGCCATCACCAGCATCACCCCGCCGTCCATGTCGACGATCTGCTGGCGTACCCGGCCGGCGGACATCAGCCGGGCCGCGCCCACGGTCAGGCTGGCCAGACCGCTGATCACGGCGGCGAGCTGGTCGACCTGGTCGGGCGCGAGGTCGGGGGACGCGGCGAGCCGCAGGCCGTCCTCGGACACCGCGAGGGCGTGCGACACGTCCGGCACCTGCTCGGCGAAGTTCGCCAGCAGCCAGTCGAGTCCGGCGGTCACGGGTGGGGTCATGGATTTCTCCCGGTGGGTGTGGTGTTCGGGGCACGGCGCATCGCGCTGGCGACCCCCTCGGCGAGGGCGGACAGGCGGGCGCGTACCACCTCGGGGTCGAGCAGGTCGTCCGCGGGCCGCGGTGGCGGGGCGGTGGTGGGCAGCGGTGCGGGAAGCTGCCCTCCCCGGGTCCGGCGCGGCAGCCCGGTGCCGGTGGTCGGCGGTGGCGCCGGCGGGGCGCTGGCCGGCCGGATCCGGGCGGTGCTCGGCGCCAGCAGGGCGGCGCCCGGCGGGCGTACCGCGGCGACGCCCCGGACGGCGACGGCGGGCGACGGTCCGCCGGCCACCGGCCCGACGGGCGCGCGATCGTCGGCCTCGGCCGCCGTACCGGGCGGCGGCCGGAGCCCCAGGGCGGCCGGCTCGGGGGCGGTGGTGACCAGGTCCCGGGCGCCGGTGGCCGGCCGCCGTGACGCCGGGCCGGTGGCCTTGGGCCGGAACCAGGGGGCGCCGCGGCGGGCCGGCGGGCGGGCGTCGGCGGCCGGCCGCCGGGTCACCGACTCGACCCGGGTCAGCACCGCCTCGGGCACCTCCACCTGGGCGACCGTGCCGCTGGCGGTGTGGTGCAGCTGCACCCGGATGCCGTGCCGGGCGGCCAGGTGCGCCACCACGTGGAGGCCCATGCTGCCGGCCGCGGCGCTGGACAGCGTGGCCGGCGCGGCGAGCCGCTCGTTGATGGTGGCCAGCCGGGTCTCGCTGATGCCGATGCCCTGGTCGTGCACCCGCAGGGTGAGCCCGTCCACGGTGCGCCGCCCGTCGACCAGCACCCGGGCGTCCGGTGGGGAGTAGACGGTGGCGTTCTCCAGCAGCTCGGCCAGCAGGTGCACCAGGTTGCCGGCCGCCGCGCCGTGCACGGCGGCGGTCGGCACGTCGATCTCCACCCGCGGGTAGTCCTCGATCTCGGAGGCGGCCGCCCGGACCACGTCGTCGAGGAGCAGCGCGCCCTCGTGTCCCCGGCCGGGCTCGCCACCGGCGAGGACCAGCAGGTTCTCCCCGTTGCGGCGCAGCCGGGCGGCGAGGTGGTCCAGGGCGAAGAGCCGGGCCAGCGCGTCCGGGTCGGTCTCCTCGCGTTCGAACTCGTCGAGCAGGCGGAGCTGGCGGGTGATCAGCGTACGGATGCGCCGGGCCAGCGCCTCGGCCATCCGGGTCACGTCCAGCCGCAGCTCGGCCTGCTCGCCGGCGAGCCGCAGCGCGGCCTTGTTGACCGTGTCGAACGCCTCGGCCACCTGGGCCACCTCGTCCCGGTCCCGGCGGATCCCGTCGGTCAGCCGGGTGGCCGTGTCGGTGACCGGCGTGCCCTCGCCCGCGGCGATGGCGGTGATCCGCTCCGGCAGCTCCCGGTTCGCCATGGTGAGGGCCGCGACCCGCAGCCGGCGCAGCCGCCGGCTGGTCCGGACCGCCAGCAGCACGGCGGTGAGCAGCGAGCCGAGCGCCACGGTGCTGGTCGCGCCGGCGGTGAGCAGGGCCCGCTGCCGGGCGATCCGGGCCAGCGCGGCCGCGTCCCGGTCCAGCCCGTCGGAGAGTTCCCGGCCGAGCAGGTTGTAGCGGCGGATGGCGCCGCTCTGCGCCACGTACCAGGCGTCGCCGTCGGTCTTCAGCGACTCCGGCGCGCCGTCGGTGTCCAGCACGGCGTCGCGTATCCGCCGCGACGTCTCGACGTCGGTGCCGTCCACCAGGCGGTACCAGGCGGAGTTGGCCGGGCCGGCGGCGATCCGGAGGAACTCGGCCTGGCGCTGCTCCCGGGCGCCCCGGAGCCGGCCCAGCCCGGCGAGCTCGCCCCGGACCAGCGCGCCCCGGACGAACACCCCGCGCAGCAGGTCGCGTTCCAGCGCCGAGAGGTGTTCCTGGGCGGTGACCGCGGCCACCTCCCGCGCCTCGTTGGCCAGGTCGGCGTCGCGCAGCTGGGCGGGCAGCGCGTCGGCGACGGCGAGCAGCGACTCGACAAGCGTCCCGTACGCCGGGTCGCCGCCGTCCCCGCCGAGCGCCAGGTCGCGGGTCGGCGCGAGCTGGCCGAGCCGGCCGTCCGCGTCGTTGAGCACCGGGGTCAGGTCCGGGGCGGCCCGCCGGGCGTCGCCGCTCGCGGCGCGGTAGCGGGCGACCGCCGCGTCCACCCGGCGCCGCTGCGCGTCGACCAGCGGCCGGCCGGCGGTGCCGCCGCGCTGGCGCAGCGCCGCCGTCTCACCCAGTTCCCGTTCCAGCTCGTGCACCAGCCGCACGGTGGCGGTGGCGGTGCCGGCGAGCACGCGGGCCCGGTCGGCGTCGGCGGAGGCGTCGAGCGCGGCGTCGGTCTGGGCGGCGCCGAGCACCACCAGGCCGACCGTGGCCACCAGGATGGGCGCGAGCAGTTGCACCCGCACCGAGCGGAGGTGCCCGGTGCGGTCCGCGGGCCGGTGGTGCCGGCGTACGCGGGCGGGGTGGGGCAGCGGCACGGGGGTCTCCCGGTCGATGTCGGTGGGCCGGGCCCGGACGCTCGATCCGGGCCCGGCTAGTCGGGTCAGCTCGCGCCGAGGTCCTTGAGCGCCCGGTCCGCCCCGCGGTGCAGCCCCACCGGGTCGGTCTTGCGGGCGTTGGCCAGGTCGATGCCCTTGGCGGCCGGGTTGGCCTGGGCGAGCGTGTCCTTCTTCTCGAAGACCGTCTTCGTGATCACGCAGGCCACGTCGGCGTCGAGGTTGTCCCGGACCAGCAGCACGTTCGGCACCACGATGGTGGGCACGTCGGCGCCGGTCCGGTAGATGTCCCTGCCGATGGTGCCGGCCTGGTACGCCGGGTTCAGCTCGGTCATCTTCGGCAGCAGCGGGCTGATGTCGATGAACTTCACCTTGTCGCCGGCCGTGGTGAACAGGTCGGTCACCCCGCCGGTGGGCACGCCGCCGGACCAGAAAAAGCCGTCGATGCTGCCGTCCTTCATCCCGTCGACGGTCTTGGTCAGGTCGAGCCGCTGCGCCTGGATGTCCTTGGCCGGGTCCAGCCCGGCGGCGGTGAGCAGTCGGTTGGCGATGACCTCGGTGCCGGACTTGGGCGAGCCGGTGGAGATCTTCTTGCCCTTCATGCCGGCGACCGAGGTGATCCCCGAGTCGGCCCGGACGACCACCTGGGTGTAGTTGTCGTAGATCCGGGCCAGCGCCTTGACCGGCTGCGGGGAGCTGAAGCTGCCCTTGCCCTGCACGGCGTTGACCGCCGTGTCGAAGAGGGAGAACGCCACGTCGTACTGGCCGGCCACGAGCTGCTCGACGTTCTGCACCGAGGCGCCGGTCTCGGCGGCGGTGCCGGTGAGCTTGCCTCCGGTGGTCGCGGAGAGCTGGCCGGCCAGCGCGTTGCCGACCACGTAGTAGACCCCGGTGGCGTTGCCGGTGGCGATGCCGACCCGGGTGTCCTTGGTGACCTTGCAGGTGATCTCGCGGGCGGCGTCGTCCTTCGCCGCGCCGTCCTGACGGCCCCCGCATCCGGCGGCGCCGGCCGCGACCAGGGCCAGTGCCCCGACGCCCGCGGCGATCCGCACCTCGATCCGTCTCACGCTTTCTCCTCCCGGTGGTCCACCAATTCAGGGACCGACGGGCCGCCGGCGCGGCCGGCGGATCCACGTCGGACGAGCACGCCCGCGACGGCCAGCGCGGCGAGCACCGCGCCGACCGCGACGGGCAGGGGTTCCAGCCAGAGCAGCACCAGCCCGGCGACCGCGCCGAGGATCCGCTCCGGCGGGCCGGGCGGCCCGACGCCGGGCAGCCAGCCGCCGGCCGCCACGGCCAGCACGGTGACGCCGAGCGCGGAGACCACGGCGGCCACCGCGATCCGGCCCACCCCGCCGATGCCGAGCAGGCCGAGGCCGGTCGGCGTGATCACGAAGGCGATCGGGATGAGGTACGCGGGCAGCGCGTACCGCAGGGTCTGCCACATGGTCGGCACCAGCCGGCCGCCGGTGACCGCGGCGGCGGCCACGGCGGCGAGCGCGGTCGGCGGGGAGACCTCGGACAGCACCGCGAAGTAGAAGACGAACATCGCCGCGGCGGGGGCGGCGACGCCGAGGTGCAGCAGCGCCGGGCCGATGATCACCCAGCCGATCACGAAGGACGCGGTCACCGGCACGGCCAGCCCGAGCAGGGTGAGCGCGACCGCGGCGAGCAGCGCGGTGAGGGCCAGCACCACGGCCGGCTCCGAGCTGACCGCCTGCGCCCCGCTGACCAGCAGCGCGGCGGCCTGCGGGCCGAGGCCCGTCTTGGTGGTGGTGGCCGTGATGATGCCGGCCGCGGCGCAGACCGCGCTCACCGCGAGCACCCCGCGTACGCCGCCGCTGAGCGCCTGGACCAGCCGGGCGGGGGTGAGCCGGTGCCGGCGGTCCAGGAAGGAGAGCGCGGCGGCCAGCACGGTGGCGATCACCACGGCCCGGGTCGCCGAGGCGCCGGTCGCGAGCACCACGATGATCACGATGAGCGAGAGGAAGTGGTAGCCGAAGCGGAGCAGCAGCCGCCCGGCCGAGCCGGTGTCGATGACCACCGGGCGGACCCCGGAGCGGCGGGCGTCGATCTCGACGGAGAGCAGGATGCCCAGGTAGTAGAGGACCGTCGGCACGGTCGCCCAGCCGAGCACCTGGAGGTACGACACGCCCAGGTACTCGGCGATGATGAAGGCCGCGGCGCCCAGCGTGGGCGGGGAGAGGATCGCGCCGACGCCCGCGGCGGCCAGCATGCCGCCGGCCCGCTCCGCCGGGTAGCCGGCGCGGCGCAGGATCGGCCAGGTCACCGCCCCGATGCTGACCGTGGTGGCCGCGCCCGAGCCGGAGACCGTGCCGAGCAGGAAGCCGGAGGCGACGGCGGTCCGCCCGGCGGCGGTGCGGGAGCGGCGGAACGCGGCGGCGGAGAGCTCGACGAAGAACCGGCCCGCCCCGGAGAGGTCCAGCACCGCGCCGTAGATGGTGAACAGCACGATGTACGAGGCGGCCACGTCCAGCGGGGTGCCGTAGAAGCCGCTGTCGGAGTTGTAGAAGGCGTCGACCAGTTGCGCGAAGTCGAGCCCCGCGTGGGCCACCGGCCAGGACTGCGGCAGCAGCCCGCCGTAGTAGCCGTAGGCAAGGAAGAGCAGGCAGACGGCGGGGAGGATCCAGCCCGTGGTGCGCCGGCACGCCTCCAGCAGCAGGAGCAGCAGCACGGTGCCGAGCGCCACGTCCAGCGGCTCCAGCAGGCCCTGCCGGTCGAGGAACGCGTCGTAGCCGCCACCGCCCGTGCCCAGGGTCACCGGCAGCACAGGGTAGAGGCAGGCCAGCAGGGCGGTGAGGGCGAGCAGCCAGTCGACCGGGCTGGGGCCGCGCCGCTCCGCCGGCCCGTCGTCGGCCGGCCGGTCCGCCGGCCGCCGGCGCAGCCGCACCCCCGACGGGTACGCCAGGAAAACCATCGGCAGCACGCCGGCGAGGAAAATGATGAGGTAGTACTTGCTGCCCTCCGGAAGCGGGAAGAACACCTGCCAAAGGGCGAGCAGGGCGACCGCGACGGTGCCGCCGGTGAACAGCAGTCCGACCGGTCCGGACAGCACCCGTCCCGGTTTCTCGTCCTCGAACCGGGCCGCCAGTTCCCGGGTGTCGTGGTGCGCTTCCACCGGTCCGTCGTCGGCCCACACCGGGTCGGTGGTGGCGCCCGCGTCCAGCGGGAGCGGCACCGCAGCGGTGTCCACGTCGGACGGCGTGGTCCAGGCCGCGGCGGAGCCGGGCGGCGGGGGAGTCGCGTCGGAAGGGCGAACGGGCGGCACGTGGGGGCACGATACGCGAATCGTCTACATCATGGGAACATTGCCCGGCATGATTGCATTGAGTGACCGGAATGAACGGTCAATCACTCACCGCATGCTGATTCTGAGCTGTCTTCACAATTGTTGCGCGAAAAGCGGCAACAATTTTCCGGCAGGCGCCCGTGGCCGGAGGGCATCCGTCCACTATGGCGAGTTAGGTCCGTTCCTCGACCACCGGCGGCCGGTCCTTCGATGACCACCTTCCGTAGCGGGCGTCACCCTCCGTGTCCGTTCGCATGCGCCTCCGCGTTAACCGGTCGAGCCTGTCGGACCGGGCGGTTAGGGTCGGCCGGTGACCAGCACGCAACCACTCATCCAGGCGCGGGGGCTGGTGAAGCGGTTCGGCGACTTCACCGCCGTCGACGGCATCGACGTCGAGGTGCGCCCCGGCGAGGCGTTCGGCTTCCTCGGCCCCAACGGCGCCGGCAAGTCCTCCACCATGCGCATGATCGGCTGCATCTCGCCACCCTCCGGCGGCGAGCTGCGCATCCTCGGCATGGACCCGGTCCGCGACGGCCCGGCGATCCGGGCCCGGCTGGGGGTCTGCCCGCAGCTCGACAGCCTCGACCCGGAGCTCAGCGTCCGGGAGAACCTCACCACCTACGCGCGCTACTTCGGCATCCCGCGCCGGGTGGCCCGCGAGCGGGCCGCCGAGCTGCTCGACTTCGTCCAGCTCACCGAGCGGGCCGAGAGCAAGGTGGAGCCGCTCTCCGGCGGCATGAAGCGGCGGTTGACCATCGCCCGCGCGCTGGTCAACAACCCCGAGATCGTGCTGCTCGACGAGCCGACCACCGGCCTCGATCCGCAGGCCCGGCACCTGGTCTGGGAGCGGCTGTTCCGGCTCAAGCAGCAGGGCGTCACGCTGGTCCTCACCACGCACTACATGGACGAGGCGGAGCAGCTCTGCGACCGGCTCGTGGTGATGGACGGCGGCCGGATCGTCGCCGAGGGCTCGCCCCGGTCGCTGATCGAGCAGCACTCCACCCGCGAGGTGGTCGAGCTGCGCTTCGCCGCCGAGTCCCAGGAGCCGTTCGCCGGCAAGCTCGGCGGGCTGGGGGAGCGGGTCGAGGTGCTGCCGGACCGCGTCCTGCTCTACGTGGCCGACGGCGACGCCGCGGTGGCCGAGGTGACCGCGCGCGGCCTCGTCCCGGCCGGCGTCCTGGTCCGGCGCAGCAGCCTGGAGGACGTCTTCCTCCACCTCACCGGCCGCACCTTGATCGACTAGGGTGGCAGGTCCCGGTCCGCCACCTCGGGCGGCCGGGGGTTGACGGGGGTGTCCGACATGGTGGGTCTGCCGCGGCGTCAGGCCGGGCTCACGGCGCTCTACCTCGGTGTGTTCGCCACCGTCTGGTTCAGCGTCCCGAAGGCCGATCCGCCGCTGCGGTCGCTGCTGGTGGTGGGCAGCGTCGGCGGGCTGCTCGCCGCGGCCGTCGGTGCCGTGCTCGTGGTCCGGGCCGGGCGCCGGCCGGCCGGGGAGCGCGACCGGGCCGCCGACCGCCGCTACGGGCTCATCGTCGCCGCCGAGATCGCCGTCGGCCTGATCGGCGTCCTGCTCCTGGCCGCCGCCGGGCTCGCCGGCTACGTCCCGGTGCTGGTCTGCGCCGTGGTCGGCGTCCACTTCGTGCCGCTGGCCCCGGTGCTGCGCGACCGCCTGCTGGTGCCGCTCGGGGTGGCCGTCACGCTGGTCGCGCTCGCGGGCCTGGTCGTCGACCTCGTCTCGGCGGTCCCGGCCGGCCTGGTCGTCGGCGCCGGCGCGGGCACCCTGCTCCTGGCCTACGCCGTGCTCGCCCTGTTCCGCGCGCATCGGGTCGCCTGACCGGCCGGTCCTCGCGGAGCGCGACCCGCTCCCCGTCCGCCCCACCCCGGCCGGCTGACCGGGCCGCGTTCCACGGGCGTCACCGCGCCCGCGCCCAGTTGACGAACCGGTCGGCCAGCCGCCGCGGCGCGTCCCGCCCGTGCGGGTCGGCGAGGTCCGCCGTCGCCTCGCACAGGAGCGTGCCGAGGTGAACCAGCAGGGCGATCCGGTCCTCGCGGTACTCCCCGAGCAGCGCCAGCCGCGCCGGCGAGCACGGCCACGGAGCCCCGCAGGCCCGGCAGCGCCAGGACGGCCGCGCAGCGACGTGCGGGCGGTAGCGGGGCATCAGCGCACGCCCTCCTCGCCGCCGCGCGGCTTCGGGCCCCGGAACCTGGGTCGCATGGGATGGGCCTCCGTCGTTGGGATGGGGGTGCCCGCGCACCTCGTCGTGCGCGGGCACCCCCGGCCTGGTTCCGCCCGCCGTCCGGTACCCGTGAGCGGTTCCGCTGCGTGACAGTCTGGTGACCTTCCGACTACGGTGGGAGATCCCGCGCGCCGACGACCAGGGCGTACGGCGGCCGGCCGGAAGCGGTACGAAGATGTACGGAGGCTGTCCGTGGACCGTTCGTCCATGCTGGACCACTTCGCCGAGGAGCTGCGGCTCGCCCGGGCCACCAGTGGCCTGTCCCAGAGCGCGCTGGCCGAGGCCCTGAGCTACTCGGGCGCGCTGGTGGCCAAGGTGGAGACCTGCGAGCGCCGGCCGGGCCTCGACTTCGCCCGCCGGTGCGACACCGTGTTCGGCACGGACGGGCGGTTCGAGCGGATCCAGCGGCGGATCAGCCGCGAGACGGTGGTGCCGTGGTTCCGCGACTGGGCCGGCATCGAGCAGGAAGCTCGTGCGCTGCGCACATTCGAGCCGCTCTGTGTGCCCGGCCTGTTGCAGACCGAGGGCTATGCACGAGCGATCCATGCCGGTGGCGGCCTGTTCGCGGCGGACGAGATCGAGCGGCAGGTGGCGACTCGGCTGGACCGGCAGGCGGTGCTCACCCGCGACCGGCCGCCGCTGCTCAGCGTGGTCGTGGACGAGTCTGTGCTGCGCCGCCGCATCGGCGGGCCGGAGGTGATGCGCGAGCAGATGCGGCATCTGGTGAAGCTGGGCACCGCGCTGCCCCGGGTCCGTATCCACGTCGTGCCCATGTCGGCTGGCGCGTACCCTGGGCTCGCCGGACCCTTCGTGATCGCCACCTTGCCCGCCGGGGAGGACGTCATCTACCTGGAGGGGCAACGCCATGGCCAGGTGGTCGACCGAACCGACTTCGTGCAGCAGATGGTCGAGGTGTGGGAGTCGATCCGGGGCGAGGCACTATCGCACCAGCAGTCCCTCGACCTGATCGCGGAAGTGGCGGAGACATGGACCTGAGCGGCGCCCGGTGGCGGAAGAGCACCCGTAGCAGTGGCCAGGGGGGCAACTGCGTGGAGGTGGCCGGGAACCTGCCCGGCGTGGTCGCCGTACGCGATTCCAAGGACCCGGCCGGTCCCGTGCTGACGTTCGGCCCGGACGCGTGGCGCGCGTTCGTCACGCGGCTCGCCGGCCGGGCGTAGCGACCCGCTCCACGCGGCGGACGGAAGCGGTCCAGAGTTCCCGTCGCGCGCCGAAAACCGTGGCGACACCGTGCGCCGCCCGTCGTAGGGTGACCGGCGGCCTGTCGTACCCGAGCGGTAGGAAGGGCGACATGCGCGGAGGACGGGGGTGGTCCAGGTGACCGTGGCGGAACGGGCGGGTCCGGGGCTGCCCCGGGTGCCGGCGCTGGCGGTGCTCTCCCACCACCTGGTCGGCTACCGCCGGACCTGGCGGGCGGGTGTCTTCTCGTCCTTCCTGCTTCCGGTGCTCACCGTGCTCGGCTTCGGCGTCGGGGTCGGCGCGTACGTGGACCAGGGCGTGGGCGGGGTGAGCTACCTCGACTGGCTGGTGCCCGGCCTGATCGCCTCCACCGCCTTCCAGGTCGCCGTCGCCGAGTCGACCTGGCCGGTGCTCAGCAACTTCCGCTGGATCCGCACCTACCACGCTCAGGTGGCGGCGCCGCTGCGGATCGGCGACATCCTCGCCGGCCACCTCGCCTTCGTGCTGTTCCGGGTGCTCACCAGCACGGCGGCCTTCCTGCTGGTGACGGCGCTGTTCGGGGCGCTGCGCTCGCCGTGGGCGCTGGCCGTCCTGCCGGTGAGCCTGCTGCTGGGCCTGGCGGTGGCCGCGCCGGTCTTCGCGTTCGCCGCGGCGGTGCCGGGCGACAGCTACCTGGCCCTGCTGTTCCGGTTCGCGGTGATCCCGATGACCCTCTTCGCGGGGGTGTTCTTCCCGGTCTCGTCGCTGCCCGACGGGCTGCGCCAGTTCGCCTACGCGACCCCGCTCTGGCACGGGGTGGACCTCTGCCGGGCCGCCACGCTCGGCGTGGCTCCGCAGTGGTCGGTCACCGGCCACCTGCTCTACCTCGCCGTCTGGGCCGCGGCCGGCTGGTGGCTGGCCCGGCGCGTGTTCCACCGTCAGCTCGTCGTCTAGGGGAGGGATGTCGTGGTCAGTCTCGTCCTGCCCCGGCTGGTCAGCTTCGAGGGCGCGCCGCGTCGCTCCGCCTCGGTGGCCGAGCGCAACCTCACCGCGCTGCGCAGCGCGTACTGGCTGGTGCTGCTCTCCGGCTTCCTGGAGCCGGTGCTCTATCTCTTCTCGATCGGCGTCGGGGTGGGCGCGCTGGTCGGTGACCTGCCCCTGCCCGGCGGTCAGGTGGTCTCCTACGCGGCGTTCGTGGCCCCGGCCATGCTCGCGTCGTCGGCCATGAGCGGGGCGCTCGCGGAGACCACCTTCAACTTCTTCGGCAAGATGAAGTACATGAAGCTGTACGACGGGATCATCGCGACCCCGGTGCAGCCGTTCGAGATCGCCCTCGGCGAGCTGGGCTGGGCGATGATCCGGGGCGGCCTCTACTCGGCCGCGTTCCTCGTCATCATGGTGGCGATGGACCTGACCACCGCCGGCCGGGCGCTGGCCGCCTTCCCGGCGGCGGTGCTGGTCGGCTTCGCCTTCGGGGCGCTCGGCATGACGGTCTCCACGCTGATGCGCAGCTGGCAGGATTTCGACCTCATGGGGTCGGCCCAGTTCACCCTCTTCCTCTTCTCCGGCACGTTCGTTCCGGCCGAGGCCTATCCGGCGGTGCTGCGCTGGCTGGTCGAGGTGACCCCGCTCTACCGGTCGGTGCACCTGATCCGCGGCATCAGCGTGGGCGCGTCCGGCTGGTCGTGGCTGCTCGACGTGGCCTACCTCGTGGCGCTGACCGTCGGGATGCTCGCGCTGGCCTCCCGACGGATGAGCAGGTTGCTGTACAAGTAGGTGGTTAACCGGCCCTCCCGCCGGGGCATGTCGTGGGGACGACACCGACGACGAGGGAGGGGCGATGGCCGCCGACGAGTCTTCCGCCCGGCATGGGCGCGACCGGACCGGGCCGGTCGGCCCGGACGAGGGGCCGGACAGTCCCACCGACCTGCCGGGCACCGGATGGGTGGCGACGCTCAAGCGCACGCTCCGCGAGTTCCAGGACGACAGCCTGACCGACTGGGCGGCCGCGCTCACCTACTACGGGGTGCTGTCGATCTTCCCGGGGATGCTGGTGCTGATCTCCGTGCTCGGCCTGCTCGGGGAACGGGCCACCCAGGGGGTCAAGGACACCGTGGACCAGGCGGTGCCCGAGGAGAGCGTCCAGAAGATCATCGAGAGCGCCATCGACCAGGCCGGCGCCTCCGGCGGGCTGGCCAGTTTCGCCGCGATCATCGGTCTGGTGGCCGCGTTCTGGTCCGCCTCGGGCTACGTGGCCGCCTTCATGCGCGCCTCGAACAGCATCTACGACGTGCCGGAGGGGCGGCCGATCTGGAAGACCCTGCCGATCCGGCTCGGCGTGACCGCGGTCATCGGCGTGATGCTGCTGGCCAGCGCGGTGATCGTGATCTTCACCGGTGGTCTCGCCGAGCAGGCGGGCAACGCCATCGGGCTGGGCTCGACCGCCGTCACCGTCTGGAACATCGCCAAGTGGCCGGTGCTGCTGGTGCTGGTCAGCCTGATGTTCGCGATCCTCTACTGGGCCTCGCCCAATGCCCGGCACGGCGGCTTCCGCTGGGTGAGCCCGGGCGGGATCCTGGCCGTGGTCATCTGGCTGGTCATCTCCGGCCTGTTCGCCCTCTACGTCGGCAACTTCGCCTCGTACAACAAGACCTACGGCGCGCTGGCCGGGGTGATCATCTTCCTGGTGTGGCTCTGGCTGAGCAACATCGCCATCCTGCTCGGCGCGGAGTTCGACGCCGAGCTGGAGCGCAGCCGCGCCATCGCGGCCGGGCACCCGGCCGACGAGGAGCCGTACGTCGAGCTGCGCGACGACCGCAAGCTGAAGAAGAAGCGCAACGCCGCCACCCGCCGCTGACCGACCCAGGCCCACCCGCCGCCCCCGCCGCAGTTCAGCGCCGGGGGCGGCGGCCCGTGGTGCGGCAGCGCCCGGTCGGGGAGTTTCCAAGATCCAACACGCGCTTTTGCTCAGATGGACAAAAGTTTGGCCCGGATGTGCCGAAGCTATGGACACGTGACCCGGAAGGCTCCTACTGTGTCGGACACGACACATCGCCGTTGCGTCGATGTGAACGACTCCGATGCGGAGGTGAGTCCCGGTGCGGACGGTCGACCCCCTGCACGTACAGCTCCTGCGAACGCTCCGGGACGAGGGGGCGGTCTCCCGGGCCGAGCTCGGCGACCGGCTCCAGATGCCCCGCCCCCGCCTCCTCGCCGAGCTGGAACGCCTGGTCAACCTCGGCTACGTGGCCGAGGCCGGGCTGGCCGCGTCCCGCGGCGGGCGCCGCTCCACCCTGGTCGAGCTGAGCCCGCACCTGCGCTTCGCCGCCGTCGATCTGGGCGCCAGCTCGATCGACGTCGAGGTGGTGAACGGCCGGCTGGAGCCGGTGGCCGCCTACACCGAGCCCGCCGACATCCGCTCCGGCCCGAAGGTGACCCTCCAGCGGGTCAACGAGCTGCTGCACAAGGCCAAGGTGGACGGCGCGTACGAGCGGCTCGACGCGATCGGCATCGGCGTTCCCGGCCCGGTGAGCTTCCGGGACGGGGTGCCGGTCTCCCCGCCGATCATGCCGGGCTGGGACCGCTTCCCGGTTCGTGAGCTGCTCACCCGCGAGCACGGCTGCCCGGCGGTGGTCGACAACGACGTCAACATCATGGCGATCGGCGAGCGGCACGGCGGCGTCGCCCACTCGGTGGACGACTTCCTGTTCATCAAGATCGGCACCGGCATCGGCTGCGGCATCTACCTCAACGGCGAGGTCTACCGGGGCACCGACGGGTGCGCCGGCGACATCGGCCACATCCAGGTCGACCCGAACGGTCCGATGTGCTCCTGCGGCAACCTCGGCTGCCTGGAGGCGGTGTTCAGCGGGGCCGCGCTGGCCCGGGCGGCCACCGCCGCGGCCCGCGCCGAGGTGTCGCCCGCGCTCGCCGAGCGGCTCGCCGCCCGGGGCACGGTGACCGCGCTGGACGTGGCGCAGGGGGCGGTCGAGGGGGACGTCACCTGCATCCAGCTCATCCGCGACGGCGGCCGGCGGGTCGGCAGCGTGCTGGCCGGCCTGGTCAGCTTCACCAACCCGTCGATGATCGTGATCGGCGGCGGCCTCGCCCAGCTCGGCCACATCCTGCTCGCCGAGATCCGCAGCGTGGTCTACCGCCGCTCGCTCCCGCTGGCCACCGGCAACCTGCCGGTCGTCCTGTCCGAGCTGGGCCCGCGCGCCGGTGTCGCCGGCGCCGCCGTGCTCGCCAGCGACCTCGCCTTCGGGGAAGCGGCATGAGCGCGGGAAACGATGGCGAGGAGATCGAGGTGACGAACGAACCGCTGGTCGAGGCGCCCGCCGACACCGTCGCGGGCGAGGTGGTCCTGCGCCTCACCGACGTGGTCAAGACCTTCCCCGGCGTACGCGCGCTGGACGGCGTGCAGCTGGAGGTGCGGGCCGGCGAGGTGCACTGCCTGCTCGGGCAGAACGGCGCCGGCAAGTCCACCCTCATCAAGGTGCTGGCCGGGGTGCACCGGCCGGACTCCGGCGAGGTGGTGTGGCGCGGCGAGCCGGCCGCCTTCGCCAACCCGCAGGCGGCCATGCGAGCCGGGATCGCCACCATCTACCAGGAACTCGACCTGGTCGAGGACCTGTCGGTGGCGGAGAACGCCTTCCTGGGCCACGAGCCGCGCCGCCTCGGCTTCGTCCGGCGCGGGCACATGGCCCGGCGGACCCGGCAGATCCTGGCGCGGCTCGGCCACCCGGAGATCCCGCCCGGACGGCTCGTCCGGCACCTGCCGGCCGCCGGCAAGCAGATCGTCAGCATGGCCCGCGCGCTCTCCCACGAGGCCCGGCTCATCATCATGGACGAACCGAGCGCGGTGCTCGCCCACGACGAGGTGGGCAACCTGTTCCGGATCATCCGGGAACTCACCGCGCAGGGCATCGCCGTCATCTACATCTCGCACCGCCTGGAGGAGATCCGCGAGATCGGCGACCGGGTCACCGTACTCAAGGACGGCCGGACCACCGCGGCCAACCTGCCGGCCCGCGACACCCCGACCCGCGACCTGGTCTCCCGGATGACCGGCCGGACCATCGAGTACGTCTTCCCGGACCGCCCCGCCGACGACCCCGCCGGCGCCGAACTGCTGCGGGTGGAGGGGCTCACCCGGCACGGCGAGTTCGCCGACGTCTCGCTCGACGTGCGGGCCGGGGAGATCGTCGGCATCGCCGGCCTGGTCGGCTCCGGCCGCTCGGAGCTGCTGGAGACGATCTACGGGGCCCGCCGGGCGCAGGCCGGCACGGTGCGGATGGGCGGGCGGACGCTGCGACCGGGCAGCGTCGGCGCGGCGGTGCGGGCCGGCATGGGGATGGCCCCCGAGGAGCGCAAGAGCCAGGCCCTGCTGCTCGGCGAACCGATCTACCGCAACGTCACGCTGGCCACCTTCGGCCGGTACGCCCGCCTCGGGTTCACCGACGCCGGGCGGGAACGGGCCGCGGCGGACCGGATCGCCGCCTCGCTGGAGCTGCGCCCCCGGGACGTCCGCCGGCCGGTGCGCACCCTCTCCGGCGGCAACCAGCAGAAGGTGGTGGTCGGCCGGTGGCTGCTCGGGGACACCCGGCTGCTGCTGCTCGACGAACCGACCCGGGGCGTGGACGTGGGCGCCCGGGCCGAGTTGTACCAGGTGATCCGGGAACTCGCCGCGCGGGGCGTCGGGGTGCTGCTGGTCTCCAGCGAGGTGCCCGAGGTGCTCGGCCTGGCCGACCGGGTGCTGGTGATGCGGGAGGGCCGGGTGGTCCGCGAGGCCCCGGCCGGCGAACTCGACGAGAACACCGTGCTCGACCTCGTCATGGCGGGGTCCCTCATGGAAGGCGCGCCAGCATGAGCGACATGACACCCACCGCGGCGCCGGAGCGGGCGGCGGACCTGCCCGCCCAGTCGCCGCCGGTCGACCCGGCCGAGACCGCGAAGGCCGACGCGGGCGCACGGCTCTCCTGGTGGCGCGGCGACGGCGGGGAGGGCGCCAAGCGCAACCTCGGCCTGCTGGCGACCCTGGTGGTGCTCGTGGTCATCGGCATCCTGACCCGGCCCGACCTCTACGGCGACGCGAGCTGGGTGTGGGGCAACACGCTCACCATCCTCAAGCTCGCCTCGGTGGTCGGCGTGGTCACGGTCGGGATGACCTTCGTGATCATCGGCGGCGGCATCGACCTCTCGGTCGGCGCGATCGTCGCGCTCGCCGGGGTCTGGTGCACCACGGTCGCCACCCAGAGCTACGGCGCCGGCGGCATGATCTTCAGCGCGCTCACCGTCGGGCTGGCCGTCGGCGTGGTCAACGGGCTGCTCATCTCGTACGGGCGGCTGGTGCCGTTCATCGCCACGCTGGCCATGATGGTCGCCGCCCGCGGCCTGGCCGCCGAGATCTCCGACAAGCAGACCCAGGTCTCCAACGACAGCTTCATCAACGGCATCGCCACCGTGAAGCTGCTCGGCATCCCGCTGCTGGTCTACATCCTCGCCGCGGTGGTGGCGGCCGGCTGGGTGCTGCTCAACCGGACCACCTTCGGCCGCCGCACGGTGGCCGTCGGCGGCAATCCCGAGGCGGCCCGGCTCGCCGGCATCAACGTCCGCCGGCACACCGTGCTGCTCTACGCGCTCTCCGGCCTCTGCTGCGGCATCGCCGCGATCATGCTGACCGCGCAGGCCACCTCCGCCCAGGCGGCGATGGCCAACCTCTACGAGCTGGACGCGATCGCCGCCGCGATCATCGGCGGCACGCTGCTCAGCGGCGGGCGGGGCACCATCATCGGCTCCCTGCTCGGGGTGATCATCTTCTCCACGATCACCAACCTCTTCGCCATCAACGGCCTCTCCACCGAGGCCCAGAACATGGTCAAGGGCGGCATCATCGTCGCGGCCGTCCTGGTCCAGCAGGTGCAGTTCCGCAGCCTCTCCCAGTTCCTCACCCGCAACCGGGCCACCACCACCTGATCCCATCGCGTCCGCCAGACCGCCGTCAGCCGACGGTGGTCCGGCCCGCCGCACCCGAAAACACCCCACCACCTCATTTCAGGAGGCCGTCATGACAAGTGACCTGTCGCGCCGCCGGCTGCTCTTCGGCGGAGCCGCGCTCTCCGCCGGAGTGCTGCTCGCCGGCTGCACCAGCAACGAGCAGACGCCGACCGCCGCCCAGACCAAGGCCGCGGCGACCGGCGCCAACAGCGAGCCGGGCAAGAAGGTGACCATCGGCTTCTCCGCCCCGGCCGCCGACCACGGCTGGATCGCCGCCATCACCAACAACGCCAAGGCGCAGGCCGGCGCGTACTCGGACGTGGAGCTGAAGAGCGTGGAGGCCGGCGCGGACGCGGCGGCCCAGCGCGCGGCGCTGTCCACCCTGATCTCCCAGAAGCCCGACGTGATCGTGCTGCTGCCGCACGACGGCAAGGAGCTCAACGCGTTCGGCCTGGAGGCCATGAAGGCCGGCATCCCGGTGGTCAACCTGGACCGGGCCTTCCCCGACGCGCGGGCCTACCGGCTCCAGATCAAGGGCGACAACTACGGCATGGGCGTGGCCGCCGCCACCTACATCGCCGAGCAGCTCAAGGCCAAGGGCGTCAGCAACCCGGTGATCGGCGAGATCCCCGGCATCGACTCGCTGGAGCTGACCCAGGAACGCTCCAAGGGCTTCGCCGACACGCTGGCCTCGCTCGGCCTCAAGGTGGCCAACCGCCGCCCGGCCGAGTTCACCGCCGACTCCGGCCAGCAGGCCGCCACCGGCCTCTTCCAGGCGCTGCCGAAGATCGACGCGCTCTGGAACCACGACGACGACCAGGGCATCGGTGTCCTCGCCGCGGTCAACCAGGCCAACCGCAAGGAGTTCTTCATGGTCGGCGGCGCCGGCTCGAAGAAGGCCATGGAGGACATCGCCGCCGACAACACGGTGCTGAAGGCCACCGTCACCTACAGCCCCTCGATGGCCTCCTCGGCCATCTCCCTGGCCCGCCTCATCGGCCAGGGCAAGGGCATGTCCGACCTGGTCGAGCTCCAGGTTCCGAAGGAGATCGTCCTCGCCTCCGAGACGATCACCAAGGAGAACGCGGGCAACTACCTGAAGCTCGGGTTCTGACACACGGGGGGAGACCCACCTTGTCCACTCACGACAACGTCCTGCGGGTCGGCATGGTCGGCTACGCGTTCATGGGCGCCGCGCACTCCCAGGCGTGGCGCACCGTGAACCGCGTGTACGACCTGCCGGCGCGGGTGCGGATGGCACTCGTCTGCGGCCGGGACGAGCCGAAGGTGGCCGAGGCCGCCGGCCGGCTCGGCTGGGACGGGCACACCACGGACTGGCGGCGGCTCGTCGAATCCGACGAGATCGACGTGGTCGACATCTGCACACCGGGCGACAGCCACTGCGAGATCGCCCTCGCCGCGCTGGCCGCGGGCAAGCACGTGCTGTGCGAGAAGCCGCTGGCCAACACCGTCGAGGAGGCTCGGGAGATGACGGCCGCCGCCGCCCGGGCCCGGGCCGCCGGGGTACGCGCCATGTGCGGCTTCAACTACCGGCGGGTGCCCGCGGTCACCCTGATGCGGCGGCTCGTCGCCGACGGGCGGCTCGGCGAGATCCGGCACGTCCGGGCGGTCTACCTCCAGGACTGGATCGTGGACCCGCAGTTCCCGCTGGTCTGGCGGTTGCAGAAGGACAGGGCGGGCTCCGGCGCGCTCGGCGACATCGGCGCGCACATCATCGACCTGACCCAGTTCGTGACCGGGCAGCTCATCACCGGGGTCAGCGCGGTCACCGAGACGTTCGTCAAGGAGCGGCCGCTGCCGGCCGGGTCGAGCGGCCTGGCCGCGCAGGCCGACGGCAACGGCCGGGCGACCGGCCGGGTCACCGTGGACGACGCCGCGGTCTTCGTGGCCCGGCTCGACGGCGGCGCGCTCGCCACCTACGAGGCCACCCGGTTCGCCACCGGCCGCAAGAACGCCCTGCGTGTCGAGATCAACGGCTCGCTGGGCAGCGTGGTGTTCGACCTGGAGCGCCTGAACGAACTGGAGTTCCTCGACGCCACGCGGCCCGCCGCCGAGCAGGGCTTCAGCCGGATCCTGGTGACCGAGCCGGAGCACCCGTACCTGTCGGCCTGGTGGCCGCCCGGCCACATCATCGGCTACGAGCACTCCTTCACCCACCAGATGCGCGACTTCGTCGAGGCGGTCGCCACCGGCGTCGACCCGACGCCGTCGTTCGCCGACGCGTTGCAGGTCCAGCTCGTGCTCGACGCCGTGACCCGCTCCGCCGAGCGGGCCGCCTGGACGGAGGTGGAGCCCGCGCTGGCCGAGCTGGCCGCCTGACCGATCCGCCCCGCGGCGCCCCGCGCGCCGCCCGACACCGCTGTCCACGCGGCGCGCCCGCGCCGCCCGAAGGGCTTTCCGGCGCCGGCCGGCGAGGGCCCGCCGCGGTTGCGCCCCGCGGCGGGGACGAGGCCGGCCCCGGGGAGCGTGCCGCCGGAACCCTCGGCCGGCACGAACCAGCACGGCCGTCCGGTGCGGCCGGACCGGGATTCCCCGGCCGCACCGGCGGTCCGGTCCGACGACGGGGAGGCAAGCACGATGCGTACGGGTGTCTGGCTGGTGGGAGCGCGCGGCTCGGTCGCGACCACCAGCATGGTCGGAGCGCTCGCCCTGCGGGCCGGGCTCGCCGAGCCGACCGGCTGTGTCACCGAGCTGCCCGAGCTGCGCGGGCCCGCGCTGCCGTCCTTCGCCGACCTGGTGTTCGGCGGTCACGACGTGGTGGCCACCCCGCTGCCCAAACGCGCCGAGGCGCTCGCCGCCGCCGGGGTGCTGCCCGGCCGGGTGGTCGACGCCCTCGCCGGTGAGCTGGCCGAGGTGGAGGCGGCGCTGCGGCCCGCCCCGACCGGCGGCAGCCCGGCCGAACGGGTCGCCGCCGTGGCCCGCGACCTGTCCGAGTTCCGCCACCGGCACGCGCTCGACCGGGTGGTGGTGGTCAACGTCTCCGCCACCGAGCCGGCGCCCGAGCCGCACCCCGCCCACCACGACCTCGCCGCGCTGCGGGGCGCGCTGGCCGGCCCCGCCGAGGTGCTGCCGCCCAGCTCGCGGTACGCGTACGCGGCGTTCACGGCCGGCTGCCCGTACGTGGACTTCACCCCGTCCACCGGGGCCCGGCTGCCTGCCCTGGCGGCACTGGCCGAGGAGCGCGGCCTGCCGTACGCCGGGCACGACGGCAAGACCGGGGAGACCCTGGTCAAGTCGGTGCTCGCGCCGATGTTCGCGATGCGGCACCTGGCCGTGCGCTCCTGGTCCGGGGTGAACCTGCTCGGCGGCGGCGACGGCGCCACGCTCGCCGAACCGGCCGCCAACGCGGCGAAGGTGGCCAGCAAGCAGCGGGTGCTCGGCGAGACCCTCGGCTACGTCCCGGAGGGCGACACCCGGATCGACCACGTGGCCGAGCTGGGCGACTTCAAGACCGCCTGGGACCTGGTCACCTTCGCCGGCTTCCTGGGCACCGGCATGCGGCTGGAGTTCACCTGGCACGGCTGCGACTCGGCGCTCGCCGCCCCGCTCGTGCTCGACCTGGCCCGGCTCACCGCCGCCGCGCACGCCGCCGGCCGGACCGGGCCGCTGACCGAGCTGGCCTTCTTCTTCAAGGACGGGATCGACGCGCCCACCCACGCGCTGGCCGAGCAGTGGACCCTGCTGCGGGAGTTCGTCGCCGGGCTGCACGCCGGGGCCGGCCGATGACCCGCCTGGCCGACCTCGCCGAGCTGGTCCGGGCGCCGGCCGCGCTCTCCGTGCCGGGGGACGTGCTGTCCGGCGCGGCGGCGGCCGGCGCGCTGGACCGGCGTACGCCCGCGCTGGCCGGGGCCTCGGTGCTGCTCTACTGGGCCGGGATGGCCGCCAACGACTGGGCGGACCGGCGGCTGGACGCCGTCGAGCGCCCCGAGCGGCCGATCCCCTCCGGCCGGGTCCACCCGGCCGCCGCGCTCGGCGTCGCGGCCGGCCTGACCGCCGCCGGGCTCGCCGTGGCCGGCGCCGCCGGGGGCCGGCGGGCCACCGCCGTCGCGGTCCCCCTCGCCGCCACCATCTGGGGGTACGACCTGCTGGCCAAGAACACCGCCGCCGGCCCGGCCGTGATGGCCGCCTGCCGGGGGCTGGACGTGCTGCTCGGCGCGAGCGTCGGGCCGGCCCGCGGGCGCGGCGGGCGGGACGCGCCACCGGCCGCCCGCGGGCTGGTCCGGGCGCTGCCGGCCGCGCTGACCGTGGCCGCGCACACCTGGACCGTCACGGCGCTGTCCCGCCGCGAGGTCTCCGGCGCCGACCGGCGGCTGCCCCGGGCCACCCTGGCCGGGACCGCGCTGGTCGCGGCCACCGCGCTGGGCCGCCCCGACCTGGTGCCGATGGCCCTGGCCGCCGGCTACGCCGGCCGGTACGGCGCCGCGCAGGCCCGGGTGCTCGCCGACCCGTCGCCGGCCCGGGTGCGCGCCGCCGTCGGGGCCGGCATCACCGGGCTGCCCGCGTTGCAGGGTGCGCTGACCGCCCGGGCCGGCGCCCGGCTGCTCGGCCTCGCCGTCGCCACGGCCGCCCCGCTCGGCCGCCGCCTGGCCCGACTGATCTCACCGACATGACCGCCCCACCGGCCCCCGCGCCCGCCGCACCGGACCACCCGGCCGGACGGAACCACCCGGCCGGCTCGGGTCGCGCCGCCGCACCGGACCGCCCCGCCGGACCGCACCGCTCGCCGGCACCGGACCGCCCCGCCGGACCGGATCGCGGCCCCGGGCCGCTCGACCCGGCCGCGCTGCGCCTCGGTTACGGCACCAACGGCTTCGCCAACCACCGGCTCGGCGACGCGCTCGCCGTCCTGGCCGACCTCGGCTACCAGGGGGTGGCGCTCACCCTGGACCACGACCACCTGGACCCGTTCACCCCGGGGCTGGCCCGGCGGGTGGCCGCCGTGCGCCGCCGGCTGGACGCGCTCGGCCTGGCCGTGGTGGTCGAGACCGGGGCCCGCTACCTGCTCGATCCCTGGCACAAGCACGCGCCCACGCTGCTGCACGACGACCCCGCCCTGCGGATCGAGTTCCTCCGCCGGGCCGTCCGGATCGGCGCGGACCTGGGCGCCGAGGCGGTTTCGTTCTGGGCCGGCGTCCGCCCGCCCGAGGTGCCGGCGACGCGCGCCTGGCAGCGCCTGGTGGCCGGCTGCGCCGCCGTCTGCGCCGAGGCCGAGGCGGCCGGCGTGCCGCTCGGCTTCGAGCCCGAGCCGGGCATGCTGGTCGAGGACATCGCCGGCTGGCGGCGGCTGCGGGAGGCGCTCGGCGCCCCGCCCGGCCTCGGCATCACCCTCGACATCGGACACTGCCGCTGCCTGGAGCCGCAGCCGGTGCCCGACTGCGTCGCGGCGGTCGCCGAGCACCTCGTCAACGTGCAGATCGACGACATGCGCCGGGGCGTGCACGAGCACCTGGAGTTCGGCGCGGGCGAGATCGACTTCCCGCCGGTGCTGCGCGCCCTCGCCGCCGCCGGCTACCGCGGCCTCGTCGCCGTGGAACTGCCCCGGCACTCGCACGCCGCCCCGGCCGTCGCGGCCGGCTCGCTCGACTTCCTGCGCGCCGCCGCCCGGACGGCCGCGGCCAGTGCCCCGGATGCGGCCAGCGCCCCGGATGCGGCCAGCGCCCCGGCCGCGGCCAGCGCCCGGGATGCGGCCAGCGCCCCGGATGCGGCGACCGCCCCGGATGCGGCGACCGATCCGGCCGCTGCCGGCGGCGACCAGCACCGGACCACCGACTCGGCCCCTTTGCTCTGCAGCCACGGAGGCAACACCTCCGGATCTTCCGTGCTGCGTGGGGGGCTGCAGAGCAAAGGCGGTGGTTGAGCACCTGCCACCCGGCTCAGAGGGGAGACGGCATGACACCCGACCGACTGCGCGCCGCGCTGCGGGGCGTACCCGATCCGCAGTGGCTGGACGCGGCCCTGCGCCGCGTCGCGGCCGATCCCGCGGCGATCCCGCGGCTGTTCGCCATCGCGGCCCGGCGGTGCGGCCGGGGGCCGCTGCCCGACCCGCCCGGCTGGACCGTCGACGAGGCCGTCCGGGCGCTGCTGCTCACCGCGCTCCCCACCGGCCACGCCACGGCGGCCGAGGCGCTCTACCGGCACGGCGACGCCGCCGAGAAACGGGCCGTGCTGCGCGCCCTGCCGCTGCTGCCGATCGGGGCGGAGTGCGTGCCGCTGCTGCACGACGCGATCCGCACCAACGACACCCGCCTGGTGGCCGCCGCGCTCGGCCCGTACGCCCGGCACCTGGAGCAGCCGGCCTGGCGCCAGGCGGTCCTCAAGTGCGTCTTCACCGGCGTGCCGCTGGCCGTCGTCGACGACCTCGACGGGCGGGCGGACGGCGAACTGGCCGCGATGCTGGCCGCGCTCGCCGCGGAGCGGACCGCCGCCGGCCGCGCCATGCCCGCCGACGCCACCGAGCTGCTCGACCGGCTCGGCGCCGGCTCGCACCCGACCACCGCCAGGGAGGCGTGATGCGCATCTTCGACCCGCACATCCACATGACGTCCCGGACCACCGACGACTACGAACGGATGGCCGCCGCCGGGGTACGCGCCGTGGTGGAGCCGGCGTTCTGGCTGGGCCAGCCGCGTACCAGCGTGGACACGTTCGTCGACTACTTCGACTCGCTGATCGGCTGGGAGCCGTTCCGGGCCGGCCAGTTCGGCGTCCGGCACCACGCCACCGTGGCGCTCAACCCGAAGGAGGCCAACGACCCGCGCTGCCGCCCGGTGCTCGACCTGCTCCCGCGCTACCTCGACAAGGACGGCGTGGTGGCGGTCGGCGAGATCGGCTACGACTCGATGACCCCGGCCGAGGACGCCGCCTTCGCCGGCCAGCTCGCCCTGGCCGTGGCGCACGACCTGCCCGCCCTCGTGCACACCCCGCACCGGGACAAGGCGCACGGCGTCGAGCGCACCCTCGCCGTGGTCGCCGAGTCCGGCATCGACCCCGGGCGGGTGCTGGTCGACCACCTCAACGAGATCACCGTGAAGCTGGTCCGGGACACCGGCTGCTGGCTCGGCTTCTCGATCTACCCGGAGACGAAGATGTCGCCGCCGCGGATGGTCGAGCTGCTGCGGACGTACGGGACCGAGCGGATGCTGGTCAACTCCGCCGCCGACTGGGGGCGCTCCGACCCGCTGCTCACCCGGGCCACCGGGGAGGCCATGCTGCTCGCCGGGTTCACCGACGACGACGTGGACCGCGTGCTGTGGCGCAACCCGGTGGAGTTCTACGGCCAGTCCGGCCGGCTGGACCTCACCGACCTGGAGGACTCCGCCGTCACCTTCGCCGGCAACTCGATCCTGCGCGGAGGCGAGTGATGCGGCTGCGGCACACCGACGGGACGACCGTCCACCTCGGCTACTGCACCAACGTCCACCCCGCCGAGGACCTGCCCGGAATCCTCGCCCAACTCGACACGTACGCCGTCCCCGTACGCCGGGCGCTCGACACCGACCGGCTGGGGCTGGGGCTCTGGCTGGCCGCCCCGGTGGCCGCCGCGCTCGCCGCCGACCCGGCGGCCCGCCGCCGGCTCCGCCACGAGCTGACCGTACGCGGGCTGGAGGTGGTCACCCTCAACGGCTTCCCGTACGCGGCGTTCCAGGCGCCGGTGGTCAAGGGCGCCGTCTACCACCCGGACTGGACCACCCCGGACCGGCTGGCGTACACCCTGGACCTGGCCCGGGTACTGGCCGACCTGCTCCCCGACGACGCGGCCCGCGGCTCGATCTCCACCCTGCCGCTGGCCTGGCGCACGCCGTGGGACACCGGCCGGGCCGAGGCCGCCCGCCGCCGCCTCGACGCCCTCGCCGCCGGACTGGCCGCGGTGGAGCGGGAGACCGGCCGCGGTGTCCGGGTGGGCTTCGAACCGGAACCGGGCTGTCTGGTGGAGTCCACGGGACAAGCACGCGAGGTATTGTCAGCCATGGATACCGACCGGCTCGGGATCTGCTTGGACCTGGCGCACCTCGCCTGCGCCTGGGAGGAGCCGGTCGAGGCTCTCGCGCGGCTGCGCGACGCCGGGCTGCCGGTGGTCAAGGTGCAGGTCTCCGCCGCCGTCGAGGCGCCCGACCCGGCCGGCTCGGCCGGTGCGCTGCGCCGCTGGGTCGAACCGCGCTTCCTGCACCAGACCCGGGCCGCGGGCTGCGCCGGCGCCGCCGACCCGGCGGACCCGGCGTACGCGGCCGACGACCTGGACGCCGCCCTCGCCGCGCAGCTGCCCGGGGCGTGGCGGGTGCACTACCACGTGCCGCTGCACGCCCCGCCCGAACCGCCGCTGCGCTCCACCGTGCCGGTGCTGAGGGCCGCCCTCGCCGCGCTCTACGCCGGCCCGGTCGCCGGCTGCGACCACCTCGACGTCGAGACGTACACCTGGGGGGTGCTGCCGGCGGCGCGGCGGCCGCGCACCGACGCGGAGCTGGCCACCGGCATCGCCGCCGAGCTGGCCTTCGCCCGCGACGAGCTGGTCGGCCTCGGCCTGGCCGCGACGGCGGGGGTGCGCTCGTGAGTCGGCGGCTGGTGGTGCTCGACGTGGTGGGGCTGACCCCGCGGCTGCTGGCGCACATGCCCCGGCTGCGCGCGGTCGCCGAGGCCGGGTTCGCCGCCGAGCTGGGCACCGTGCTGCCGGCGGTGACCTGCTCGGTGCAGTCCACGTTCCTCACCGGCGAGCCGCCGGCGGGGCACGGGATCGTCGGCAACGGCTGGTACTTCCGCGACCTCGGCGAGGTGCTGCTCTGGCGGCAGCACAACGCCCTGGTGGGCGGGGAGAAGCTGTGGCAGGCGGCGCGCCGGGTCGAGCCCGGCTACCGGGTCGCCAACGTCTGCTGGTGGTACGCCATGGGCGCCGACGTGGACTGGACGGTCACCCCGCGCCCGATCTACCACGCCGACGGGCGCAAGGAGCCGGACTGCTGGACCGACCCGCCGGAGCTGCACGACGAGCTGACCGACGCGCTCGGCACGTTCCCCCTGTTCACCTACTGGGGGCCGGGCGCCGGGCTGCCCTCGTCGGCCTGGATCTGCCGCGCTGCGGAGAAGATCCTGGCCGACCACGCGCCCGACCTGACCCTGGTCTACGTCCCGCACCTCGACTACGACCTGCAACGCTTCGGCCCGTCCTCGCCCCAGGCGGCCGCCGCGGCGGCCGAGCTGGACGCGGTGCTCGCCCCGCTGCTCGACGCCGCCGGGGAACGGGACGCCACGGTGGTGGCGCTGTCCGAGTACGGCATCACCGACGTCTCCCGGCCGGTGGACGTCAACCGGATGCTGCGCGCCGAGGGCCTGCTGCGGGTCTACACCCAGGGCGGCATGGAGTACCTGGACCCGTGGACGTCGCGGGCCTTCGCGGTCGCCGACCACCAGGTGGCGCACGTCTACGTGAAGGACCCCGCCGACGTGCCCGCGGTGGCGAAGCTCTGCGCGGCGCTGCCCGGGGTGGCCGAGGTGCTCGACCGCGCCGGCCAGGCCGGGTACGGGCTGGACCATGCGCGCTCCGGCGAGCTGGTGCTCGTGGCCGAGCCGGACGCCTGGTTCACCTACTACTACTGGCTGGACGACGCCCGGGCGCCCGACTTCGCGCGGCTCGTCGAGATCCACCGCAAGCCCGGCTACGACCCGGCCGAGCTCTTCTTCGACCCCGCCGCACCGAACGCGGCGAAGCGGCGGGCCGCCGTCGCGCTGGCCCGCAAGAAGCTCGGGATGCGCTACCTGATGAGCGTGGTGGGGCTGGACGCCGGCGCCCGCGCGGTCCGCGGCTCCCACGGCCGGCTCCCCGCCGACCCGGCCGACGGGCCGGTGCTGCTCTGCTCCGACCCGGCCGCGGCCCGGGACCGGGTCGCCGCGACCGACGTCAAGGCGTTGCTGCTCCACCTCGCCGGACTGGCCCGGGAGGCCCCGTGACCGTGACCGTCGCACCGACCGACCCGGCCCTGCTGCGGGACCGCTTCGACGCGGCGCTCGCCGCGTTCCTCCGCGAACGCAGGCCGGGTCGGCCGGACGACGGCACGGAAGCCGTGCACGCCGTGCTCCGCCGGTTCGTCCTGGCCGGCGGCAAACGGCTGCGGCCCCTGTTCTGCTACTGGGGCTGGCGGGGCTTCGGCGGCCCCGACGGGACCCCGATCGTGGTGGCCGCGGCGGCGCTGGAGCTGTTCCACGCCTTCGCGCTCATCCACGACGACATCATTGACCGCAGCGACCGCCGGCGCGGCCGGCCCACCGTGCACCGGGTCTTCGCCGACCGGCACACCCGGGCCGGCTGGCGCGGCGACCCGGAGGCGTACGGCCGGCAGGCGGCCCTGCTCTGCGGTGACCTCTGCGCCGCCTGGTCCGGGCAGATGTTCCACGGCTGCGGGCTGGACACCGAGCGGCTGCGCCGGGGCCACGCCCTGCTCGCCCGGATGCGGGCCGAGGTGATCGCGGGGGAGTACCTCGACGTGGTGGCGGCGGCCGGCGACGGTTCGGTGGAGAGCGCCCTCGCGGTGGTCCGGCTGAAGACGGCCCGTTACACGGTGACCCGCCCGGTGCAGGTGGGCGCCGCCCTGGCCGGGGCGGACCCGGAGGTGGTGGCGGCGCTGGCCGGGTTCGGCGACCCGCTGGGGGACGCCTTCCAGCTCCGCGACGACCTGCTCGGCGTCTTCGGCGACCCGGCGGTGACCGGCAAGTCCAACCTGGACGACCTGCGGGAGGGGAAGCCGACCGTGCTGCTGGCGCTGGCCCGGGCGCACGCCGGGCCGGCCGGGCTGGCGCGGCTGCGGGCACTGGTCGGCGACCCGGCGCTGGACCCGGCGGGCGCCGCCGAGGTGCGCGGCATCGTCGAGGCGTCCGGGGCCCGGGCGGCGGTGGAGCGGATGATCCGGTCGCGGGCCGATGCCGCGCTGGCCGCCCTGGACCGGCTGCCGCTGGCCGAGCCGGCCCGGGCGGCGCTCGCCGACCTGGCGGCCCGGGCCGTGGACCGGCGCCGCTGACACCAACTTTTGTCGACAGTCGACGAAAGTAGTCCCGGAACCGTCGGAAGCTATGGACAGTCGGATCGAAAGGTCTTAATGTCGTGCGCAAGCACAGAGCTGTTTCGTCGAGGTGAACCGCCCGCAACCGGCACCCTCGTCGAGGTGACCTCCGGCCGGCCGCAACCACCGGTGGCCACGGCCCGCCGAGCCTCATCCGGCGGGCCCGGCGCAGCATCCCCGCACGGCATCCGGCGCGACGCGCGCCCGATCCTGGCTGCGCGCGTCAGGAAGGGACAGCAGAGGCATGTCCAGCCCCCACCACACCCCCACCCCACGATGGCTCCCCGCCGGATCGGCGCTGCTGCTCGCGGCGGCCGCCGGCGCGGTCGGCCTGGCCGCGACCCCCGTCCCGGCGTCCGCGCACCCCATCACGGCGGCCGACTTCCAGCAGGTGGAACTCGCCCGCGGCGTCGCCGAGACCGGCGAACCGATGTCCCTCGCGGTGCTGCCCGACCGTTCGGTCCTGCACACCGCCCGCAACGGCACGCTGCGGCGCACCGACGCCGTCGGCGTCACCACCGTGATCGGCACCCTGCCCGTCTACACCCACGACGAGGAGGGGCTCCAGGGCGTCGGCGTCGACCCCGGCTTCGCGAGCAACCGCCAGATCTTCCTCTACTACGCGCCCCCGCTGTCCACCCCGGCCGGCGACGCCCCCGCCACCGGCACCGACTTCTCCGCCTGGCGGGGCGTCAACCGGCTCTCCCGGTTCACCCTCAACGCCGACTTCACGCTCAACCAGGCCAGCAAGGTCGACGTGCTCGACGTGCCCGCCGACCGGGGCATGTGCTGCCACGTCGGCGGCGACATCGACTTCGACGCCGCCGGCAACCTCTACCTCTCCACCGGCGACGACACCAACCCGTTCGACTCCGGCGGCTACGCCCCGATCGACGAGCGGACCGACCGCAACCCCGCGTACGACGCGCAGCGCAGCGCCGGCAACACCAACGACCTGCGGGGCAAGATCCTGCGGATCAAGGTGAACGCCGACGGGTCGTACGCGATCCCCTCCGGCAACCTCTTCCCGGTCGGCACCGCGAAGACCCGGCCCGAGATCTACGCCATGGGCTTCCGCAACCCGTTCCGGATGAGCGTCGACAAGGCCACCGGCGCCGTCTACGTCGGCGACTACGGCCCGGACGCCGGCACCAGCTCGACCCGCGGCCCGTCCGGACAGGTCGAGTTCGACCGGGTCACCGCGCCGGGCAACTACGGCTGGCCGTACTGCACCGGCACCAACACGGCGGCCGAGACGTACGCCGAGTGGGACTTCGCCTCCGGCACGGCGGGCGCGAAGTACAACTGCGCGGGCGGCCCCACGAACAACTCGTTCCGCAACACCGGCCAGAGCACCCTGCCGGCCGCGAAGCCGGCCTGGATCCGGTACGCGGGCGACGCCGGCAGCCCGCCCGAGTTCGGCGGCGGCTCCGAGTCGCCGATGGCCGGCCCGGTCTACCGGTACGACGCCGCCAACCCGTCCACCACGAAGTTCCCGCAGTCCTTCGACGGGCAGTTCTTCGCCACCGAGTTCGGCCGGGGCTGGATCAAGCCGATCCACCTCAACGCCGACGGCACGCCCGGCACCATCGACGCCTTCCCGTGGACCGGCAAGCAGGTGATGGACTCCGCGTTCGGGCCGGACGGCGCCTACTACGTGCTCGACTACGGCACCGGCTACTTCAACGGCGACGCCAACTCGGCGCTGTACCGCTTCGACTACCTCGGCGGCGGCAACCGTGCGCCGGTGGCCCGGGCCGCCGCCGACCGGACCTCCGGCACGGCCCCGCTGGCCGTCGCCTTCTCCTCGGCCGGCTCGTCCGACCCGGAGGGCGGGGCGCTCACGTACGCCTGGGCGTTCGGCGACGGCGGCACCTCGACGGCGGCGAACCCGTCGCACACCTACACGGCCAACGGCCGGTACACCGCCACGCTGACCGTCCGGGACCCGCAGGGCGCCACCGGCACCGCCAGCGTGATCATCACGGTCGGCAACACCGCGCCGACGGTCACCGTGAACAGCCCGGGCAACGGGCAGCTCTTCTCCTTCGGCGACACCGTGCCGTTCCGGATCACCGTCACCGACCCGGAGGACGGCACCGTCGACTGCGCCCGGGTCAAGATGACCTACGTGCTCGGCCACGACCAGCACGGCCACCAGATCACCTCGGCGACCGGCTGCACCGGGTCGATCAGCATCCCGGTCGACGGCGAGCACGACGACGCGGCGAACATCTTCGCGGTCTTCGACGCCGAGTACACCGACTCCGGCGGCCTCACCACGCACACCCAGCACACCCTCCAGCCCCGGCACCGGCAGGCCGAGCACTTCAAGACCTCCGCCGGAATCAACACCTTCGACAAGGCGGCCGCCGAGGGTGGCCGGACCGTCGGCGACATCCACAACGGGGACTGGATCGCGTTCGAGCCCTACCAGCTCGGCAACGTCACGGGGTTCAGCGTCCGGGTCTCCTCGGCCGGGGTCGGCGGCACCCTCCAGGTCCGGGCCGGCTCGGCGACCGGCACCGTCCTCGGCTCGGCCACCGTGCCGGTGACCGGGGCGTGGGACACGTTCACCACGGTGACCGGCGCGATCGCCAACCCGCCCGCCGGGACCACCACCCTCTACCTCACGTTCGCGGGCGGCGCCGGCGCGCTCTACGACGTGGACTCCTTCACCTTCACCACCTCCGGCGTACGCACCGGGCCGATCCGGGGGCTGGCCGGCAAGTGCCTCGACGTCCGCAACGCCGCGACCGCCGACGGCACTCAGATCCAGCTCTACACCTGCAACGGCACCGGGGCGCAAAGCTGGACGGTGACCCCGAACTCGACGGTCAAGGCGCTCGGCAAGTGCCTGGACGTCTCCGGCGGCGCGACCGCCGACGGCACCAAGATCCAGCTCTGGACGTGCAACGGCACCGGCGCGCAGAACTGGTCCGCCCAGGCCGACGGCACGCTGCGCAACCCGCAGTCCGGCAAGTGCCTCGACGTCTCCGGCAACAACTCCGCCGACAGCACCCCCGTACACCTCTGGACCTGCACCGGCGCCGCGAACCAGAAGTGGACCCTGCCCTGATCCGACGGTGCGGGGCCGGGTGGCCGGCCCCGCACCCCGTCCGGCACTGGAGAGCGACATGAGACTCCTCCGCACCGCCCTCGGCGCGGCCACCGCCGTCCTCGCCACCCTCGCCTGCACCACACCGGCCACCCCGGCGGCCGCCGCCGACGCCCCCTACGACGTGCTGGTCTTCTCCAAGACCGCCGGCTTCCGGCACGACGCCATCCCCGCCGGGATCCAGGCCATCCGCGACCTCGGGGCGGCGAACAACTTCACCGTCACCGCCACCGAGGACGCCGCCCAGTTCACCACCGCGAACCTCGCCCGGTACGAGGCCGTGGTCTTCCTCAACACCACCGGCGACGTGCTCGACCCCACCCAGCAGGCCGCCTTCGAGGCGTACGTCGGCGCGGGCGGCGGCTACGTGGGCGTGCACGCCGCCGCCGACACCGAGTACGACTGGCCGTTCTACGGCAACCTGGTCGGCGCCTGGTTCGCCTCCCACCCGGCGATCCAGCCGGCAAACGTGAAGGTGGAGGACCGGGCGCACGCCGCCACCGCCCACCTGCCGCAGACCTGGAACCGCACCGACGAGTGGTACAACTACCGCACCAACGCCCGGTCCACGGCGCACGTGCTGGCCACCCTCGACGAGTCGTCGTACTCCGGCGGCGCGATGGGCGGCGACCACCCGCACGCCTGGTGCAAGGCGTACGCGGGCGGGCGGTCCTTCTACACCGGCGGCGGCCACACCCAGGCGTCCTACGCCGAGCCCGCGTTCCGCGCCCACCTGCTCGGCGGCATCCGGTACGCGGCCGGCCGCGCCAAGGCCGACTGCCGCCCGGAGACCGGCTACACGGCGCTCTACAACGGCGCCACCACCGGCTGGTCCCAGGCCGGGCCGGGCAGCTTCGCCAACGCCGACGCCACCCTCACCTCGGTCGGCGGGATGGGCCTGTACTGGTACAGCGCCAAGCAGTTCACCAGCTACTCGCTGAAGCTGGACTGGCGGCTGGCCGGCGACGACAACTCCGGCGTCTTCATCGGCTTTCCGCCGTCGAGCGACCCCTGGTCGGCGGTGAACAACGGCTACGAGATCCAGATCGACCCGACCGACAGCCCCGACCGGACCACCGGCGCGGTCTACACGTTCAAGTCCGCCGACCTCCCGGCCCGGGACGCGGCGCTCAACCCGGCGGGAGAGTGGAACACCTACGAACTGCTTGTCGAGGGGGAGCGGCTCCAGGTCTTCCTGAACGGCGTGAAGATCAACGACTTCACCAACACGGACCCGGCCCGGTCGCTCGCCGGCCACGTCGGCATCCAGAACCACGGCACCGGCGACGACGTCTCGTTCCGCAACATCCGGATCAAGGAACTGGGCACCACGCCGCCGACCGGGAACACCACCGTGCAGGCCGAGGCGTTCAGCTCGGCCAGCGGGGTCACCCCGTTCACCAAGGCCGGCGCCAACGGCGGGCAGACCCTCGGGTACGTCGACCCGGGCGACTGGGCCGCGTACCAGGGGCTCGACCTGACCGGGGTGACCGCGCTGCGGGCCCGGGTGGTCTCCGGCGGCCCGGGCGGCACCCTCCAGCTCCGCACCGGCTCCCCGACCGGCACCCTGCTCGGTCAGGTGGCGGTGCCGAACACCGGCAGCTGGACCACCTTCGCCGACGTCAGCACCGCGCTGACCGCCGTGCCGAGCGGCAGCCAAACCGTCTGGCTGACCTTCACCGGCACCGGCTCCGGGCTGTTCGACGTGGACGACTTCACCCTGGTCCGGGGCGGCGGGGGCGGCGGCGGGACCGGCCCGGTCCGGGGCCTGGCCGGCAAGTGCCTCGACGTGCGGGGCGGCGCCACCGCGGACGGCACCCAGGTCCAGCTCTACACCTGCAACGGCAGCGCCGCGCAGACCTGGACGGTGACCCCGAACTCGACGGTCAAGGCGCTGGGCAAGTGCCTCGACGTGTCCGGCGGCGGGTCGGCCGACGGCACCAAGATCCAGCTCTGGACGTGCAACGGCACCGGGGCGCAGAACTGGTCGGCGCAGGCCGACGGCACGCTGCGCAATCCGCAGTCCGGCAAGTGCCTCGACGTCTCCGGCAACAACTCCGCCGACGGAACCCCCGTACACCTCTGGACCTGCACCGGCGCGGCGAACCAGCGGTGGACCCTGCCCTGACC
>NZ_BMRA01000004.1:47393-512028 GCF_014648395.1 Micromonospora fulviviridis
GGGGTGCTGCCGTACCTTGACCGTGTGGGACGCCTGGAGCAGTGGCGTCGGGTCGCCCGGGCGGGCCCGAGGGCCGGTGGCGCGCTGCGGGCCGCCCTGCTCCGCGTGCTGCGTCGCGACGGGCAGCCGGCGGCCACCGCCGGGCCCGCGCCCAGCCTCACCCGGCTGGACGCGCTCATCGACGAGTTCGCCGCCGGCCGGCCGGTGCGCTGGCGGGTGGGCGGCCAGCCCCGCCCGCTGCCCGCCGCGGTCGACGTGGCCGCGTACCGGATCATCCAGGAGGCGCTGACCGACGCGTGCCGGCACGCGACGGGTCCGGCCGTCGCGGTCCGGCTGCGCTACCACCCCGCCGGCCTCACCGTCGAGGTACGCGGCGACGGGCCCGCCACCCCCGGCGCCGGCCTCGGGCCGCCCGGGCTGCGGGCGCGGGCCGAGTCGGTCGGCGGCGACTTCCACGCCGGCCCGTGCCCCGAGGGCGGCTGGCTGATCCGCGCCGAACTGCCCGCGCCGGAGGACGAGGCCGAGCTGTCCTGACGGTCCCGGGCCTTCCGTGCCGGCGGTGGCCGACCTAGAGTGAGGGCGGCGACCGCGAGGTTGCCGGTGACCCGTCGGGAGGCGCAACCCGTCGGGCGCAGGCGCGAACGCGTCCACCGGTGCCGCCGTGGCCGCCCGCACCCGGTCGCCCTCGCCCCGGTCCGCTACGGAATCCCCCCATCACGACAGGGGAGAAGGACACATGGCGCGACCCATCACGCTCTTCACCGGCCAGTGGGCCGATCTTCCGTTCGACGAGGTCTGCCGGCTCGCCGCCGAGTGGGGGTACGACGGCCTGGAGATCGCCTGCTGGGGCGACCACTTCGAGGTCGACAAGGCGCTCGCCGACGAGGCGTACGTGGACCGGAAGCGGGCCACCCTCGCCAAGCACAACCTCCAGGTCTTCGCCATCTCCAACCACCTGGTCGGTCAGGCGGTCTGCGACCACCCGATCGACGAGCGGCACCAGGACATCCTCCCCGCCCGGATCTGGGGCGACGGCGAGCCGGAGGGCGTACGCCGGCGCGCCGCCGAGGAGATGAAGGACACCGCCCGGGCGGCGGCGAAGCTCGGGGTGAAGACGGTGGTCGGCTTCACCGGTTCGTCGATCTGGCACACCCTGGCGATGTTCCCGCCGGTCCCGCCGGCCATGATCGAACGCGGCTACCAGGACTTCGCCGACCGGTGGAACCCGATCCTCGACGTCTTCGACGAGGTGGGCGTGCGCTTCGCCCACGAGGTGCACCCCAGCGAGATCGCCTACGACTACTGGACCACCAAGCGGGCCCTGGAGGCGATCGGCCACCGGCCCGCGTTCGGGCTGAACTGGGACCCGTCGCACTTCGTCTGGCAGGAGCTGGACCCGGTCAACTTCATCTTCGACTTCGCCGACCGGATCTACCACGTCGACTGCAAGGACGCGAAGGTGCGCACCGGGGACGGCCGGCGCGGCCGGCTCTCCTCCCACCTGCCCTGGGCGGACCTGCGGCGGGGCTGGGACTTCGTCTCCACCGGCCACGGTGACGTGCCGTGGGAGGACTGCTTCCGCGCGTTGAACGCGATCGGCTACACCGGCCCGATCTCGATCGAGTGGGAGGACGCCGGCATGGACCGCCTCGTCGGCGCGCCGGAGGCGCTCCAGTTCGTCCGCCGGCTCGCCTTCGACGCCCCGGCCGCCGCCTTCGACGCGGCGTTCAGCAGCAGCCGGGACTGATCCGGGGTCCCCGGGGCCGGCGCGGCCGGTCCCGGGGCGGCCCTCAGCGGGCGGCGAAGACCTGGTCGCTGACCAGCCGGGCCGCGCCGACGAGGCCGGCCCGGTCGTCGAGGTCGGAGAGGACGATCGGCATGCTGCCGGTGGCCAGCGGGGTGGAGCGCCGGTAGACCACACCCCGGATCTCGGCGAGCAGGACCGGCCCGATGCCCGGGGCGGCGCCGCCGATGATCACGATGGCCGGGTTGACGAAGCTGACCAGGCCCACCAGCACCTGCCCGAGCCGGCGGGCGGCGTCGCGGACCAGTGTCTGCGCGGCCGGGTCGCCGGCGGTCGCCGCCGCGGCCACGTCGGCCACGGTGAGCGCGCCCGCGGCGGCCAGCCGGTCGGCGAGCGCCGTCGAGCGCCCGGCCCGCGCGGCGGTCACCGCCTCCCGCACCAGGGCGGCATCCCCGCAGTACGCCTCGACGCAGCCGGTGTTGCCACACCCGCAGAGCGGCCCGTCCTCGGTGAGCTGGAGGTGCCCGATGTCCCCGGCGCCGCTGGTGGCGCCCCGGTAGAGCGCCCCGCCGAGCACCAGCCCGCAGCCCACCGCGTCGCCCAGCTTCACGTAGAGGAAGTCGTCGAAGGGCCGGCCGGTGCCGGCGTGCCGCTCGCCCAGGGCCATCACGTTGGCGTCGTTGTCCACCTGCACCGGGCAGCCCAGCTCGGCGGCGATGGTGTCGCGTACGGGGAACTGGTGCCAGCCGGGCAGCGCGGGCGCGGAGACCGGGGCGCCATCGCGGACCGCGACCGGCGCGGGGAGCGCCACCCCGACGCCGGCCAGCCGGGCCAGCCCGGCCTCGGCCCGCAGCTTGCCGAGCAGCTCGACGGCCCGGCCGATCACCGCCTCCGGGCCGAGCCGGACGTCGACCGGCTCGGCGTGCCGGGCCAGCAGGGTCAGCTCGCCGTCGGTGAGCGCGACCTCCAGCCGCCCGTCGCCGACCCGCACCGCGCCGAACCGCACCTGCCGCCCGACCCGCAGCAGCGAGGAGCGGCGCCCACCCCGGGACGCGGCCGGCCCGGCGGTCTCCACCAGGCCCTGCGCGGTCAGCCGGTCCGCCTCGGCGGTGAACCGGGCCCGGGGCAGGCCCAGGACGTCGGCCAGTTCGACCCGCGAGCGCGGGCCGTCGTCGCGCAGCAGGCGCAGCAGCCGCGCCTGGTCCGCGTTCTCCGGTCCGACCATCGTCATCACGATCACCTCCCCCCGAATGTGCCACACCGGCGTCACAGCCGCGTGACGCGAGGGGGCCGCCCCGGTTTCCCGGTGCGGCCCCCTACGATCCTCGGCCGGGTCGGTCAGCCCCGCAGACCCGACATGTGCTCGTAGCTGATCTCCGCGTAGCGCAGCGACCGGCCCGGGTCGGCGGCGCCGCCCGGTGCGTTGTCCTGCTCCCACATCGGGTTGTGGTAGCCCTTGGCGCCCATGTTGGCGAAGAAGTTCCCGTAGTCGATGTCGCCCTGGCCGAGCGGCACCATGGCGTAGCCGGCGGCGGTCGCCGGGTCGTACGTGCCGTCCTTGGCGTGGAACAGCGGGAACCGGATGGGCTGGGCCGCGACCACGGCCAGCGGGTCGAAGACGTTGGTCTGAGTCACCCCGTCCGGGTCGGTGTAGCTGCGGAACCGGTGCTGGGCCACGTGCGCCCAGTAGATGTCCATCTCGAACCAGACCCACTCGGGGTTGGTCCGCGCGATGAAGTACTCCAGCTTCCGGACGCCGGAGGACCGGGTCGGCCGGCCCAGCGCGTCCAGCGGCCCGCTGTCCAGCAGGAAGTTGTACGCGGCGTCGTGGTTGTGCGTGTACAGCTTCAGGCCCCGGGCGGCGGCCATCTCGCCGAAGGTGTTCCACCGGTCCACGGCGGCGTCCCAGTCGGCCTTGTAGTTGCTGCCGGTCGGGTCGCTGCCGGTGCCGATGTGCGTCATGCCGAGGATCTCGGCGGTGTCCAGCGTCTGCTCGAACGCGGCGATGGTGTCCGGGGTGACCGTGCCCGGGATGGAGGCGTGCGAGCCGTTGGCCCGCAGCCCGTTGTCGTCCAGGATCTTGCGGATCTCCGCCGGGGTGATCTGCCGGCCGAGGATCGAGGCGTGCTGGGTGTACCCGGCGAACTCGACCTCCTTGTAGCCGATCTCGGCGAGCCGGGCGAGCACGCGCTCGAACCCGTACGGCACCCCGGTGGCGTCCGGGGCGGCGCCGATCCGGTCGCGGACGCTGTAGAGGATGATGCCCCGCTTGCCGGTCGGAACGAGTACCCCGTTGCCGGCGAAGGCGGCCGACGGGCCGAGCGCGGCGCCGGCGGCGACGGCGCCCGCCGCGCCGGCGATGGTGCCGAGCACCCGGCGACGGCTCATGCCGTGCGATGTGTCGTTCATGTCCTGACTGCCTTTCTGACGGTGCTGGATGGTGTGGGAGGGAAGCGAGGGGGGTGGGGCCGCCGGCCGGCGGCCCCACCCGGGCGTCACGGGGTGACGCCGATGCCCTGGCCGGTGAACTCGACCCAGTTGAGGTTGCCGAAGCCGCTGGCCGGGCCGCCGGGAACGGTGGTCAGGACCAGGTAGAGCTTGTGCGTCCCGCCGGGGTCGGTGACCGGCACGGTGGTGCTCGTGAAGGCGTTGTTGCCGGAGGTCGCGTTGACCGTGGCCGTGGCCAGCAGCGGGCCGGTGGGGGAGTCCAGCCGGAACTGGACGCCGAACCGGGGCTGCCCGGCGGTGGCGGCGCTGCCCCCGGAGGTGCGCAGCGTCACCGACTGCATGTTCTTCAGGTTCACGGTGTTGTTGATCGCGATCCAGTCGCCGGGGTCGAGGCTGCCGCGCTGCTGCCCGCCCCCGGTGTCCGCGCTGGTGCCCACCGTGGTGCCGGACTCCTCGGTGGCGAACTCGACCTCCTGCCGCTTGGCCTGGACGATCTGCTGGTCCACCGTGGTCAGCGCCGGCTGGCCGTTGGCGCCCTGATCGGTGTACGACGCGCTGACCACGCCGTAGATGTAGCCGCCGTGCGACGCGTCGTCGGCGTCCGTGGGCAGCACCCCCGAGCAGCCGAACTGGTTGGCCTCGCCGTGCCCGTGGCTGTCGTGGCCGAGCACGAAGGTCACCTCGACCTTGGCGCAGTCGACCGGCCCGTCCTCCGGGTCGGTGACGGTGACCGTCCACGGGATGTCGTCGCCCCAGCTGAAGAAGCCGCCTTCGAGCGGGGTGGTGACCGTGACCGTCGGCGCGGTGTTGCCGACCGTGATCGTGGTGTTCGCCGACGCGGTCTTGCCGCTGGAGTCGGTCACCGTCAGGCGGGCGGTGTAGACGCCGTTGGTGGTGTAGGTGAACGACGGGTTCGGGTCGATCGAGTCGGTGGTGCCGTTGCCGTCGAAGTCCCAGGCGAACGAGATGGAGTCCGCCGGGTCCGGGTCCTTCGAGCCGTCGCTGGAGAAGGCGACGGTCAGCGGCGCCCGGCCGTTGGTCGGGGTCGCGTTCAGCACGGCGGTCGGCGCCCGCAGGCCCTTGACGTAGCTGAACTTGAGCATCGCCGCGTCCGGGTTGACGTTGAAGAAGCCATCGCCGTACGTCAGCAGGTAGAAGTTGCCGTCCGCGCCCCAGCGCATGTCCATGGGGTTGTCGCAGAGGAACGGCTTCGCGGGTGTGGTGGGCGCCTGCCCGCAGTTCAACACGTTGTTGATCTTCAGGATGTCGCCCTGGTCGTCCAGCCGGATCTCCTTGAGGGTGTCCCGGGTGAACTCACCGAAGAAGATGGCGCCGTCGTAGTACTCGGGGAACTTCGTCTCCGACCTCAGCTCCGGGTCGAAGTCGTACTTCGCCGCTCCGTGCGGGCCGACGCCGCCCGTGCCCAGCTCCGGGAAGAGCACCGGGCAGGTCTGCGTCGGAGTCGACAGGTAGGACTCCGGGCAGGGCGTCGGGGCCTGGAACGAGTACCACAGCTCCGACTTCTCCACCCGCGGCAGGTCGGTCAGGCCGGTGTTGTGCCGCGAGGTGTTCTTCGGGGCCGCGCAGTCGAACGGGGCCACCGGCGAGATCGGGTTGGTGGTCCAGTTCATCTCGATGTACGGCAGGTTCGGCTGCACGCACATCGGCCAGCCGTAGTTCGCCGGCTTGTCGACGACCATCATCCGGCCGGTGCCGGCGGGACCGCGGCCCACCTGGGCGACCGAGGAGTCCGGCGAGTAGTCGGTGATGTAGGCGACGTCGTTCTTGTCGAGGGTGATCCGGAACGGGTTCCGGAAGCCCATCGCGTAGATCTCCGGCCGGGTCTTCTCGGTGCCGGCCGGGAACAGGTTCCCCGCCGGAACGGTGTACGACCCGTCCGCGCCCACCGTGATCCGCAGGATCTTGCCGCGCAGGTCGTTGGTGTTGGCCGAGCTGCGCCGGGCGTCGACGAACGGGGCCTGGTAGACGCCGGTGGCGCTGACCGAGTCGTTGTGCGGCGAGAACCCGCCGGACCCGCCGCCGCCGGCCGGGGTGTCGTCCCCGGTCACCAGCCAGAGGTTGTTCTCCGAGTCGAACGCGATGTCGCCGGCCACGTGGCAGCAGGCGCCCCGGTCCACCGGCACCTGGAGGATCTTCTGCTCGGTGCTCAGGTCCAGCGACGGTGTCTCCCCGTCGACGAACTTGAACCGGGAGAGCTGGAAGTAGCCCTTCCACACGTCCCAGGCGTTCGGGTCGGTGCTGGTCGTGGGCGCGCTGCCCGTCGGGGTGTTCAGCGGGGGCGCGTAGTAGAGGTAGACCCACTTGTTGGTGGCGAAGTCGTGGTCCACCGCCGGGCCGTACATCCCGTCCTCGCTGTTGGTGTAGACGGGGATCTGGGCCAGCACGGTGGTCTGGTTGGTCTCCGGGTTGTGCAGTCGTACGCCGCCACGCCGGTCGGTCTGGATCACCCGGCCGTCGGGGAGCACGTCGAAGCCGATCGGCTCGTTGACGTTGGGCTGTGCCCCGACCACCGTCATCTGGTAGTTGGCCAGCACGGTCGCGCCGCAGTCGCCGTCGGTGACGCCGGCCGCCCACTGGATCGCCCCGCCGAGGTGGGCCCGCAGGTCGGCGCTGTCGTAGCTCTCCGGGGTGGCGCCGAGTCCGGTGTAGAACGAGCGGCCGCCCTGGTAGTCCTTGCACCAGGTGACCGGGTGGTCGAAGCCCATGCTGCCGCCGGCGTACGTCTTTTCGTCCACCGTGGCCAGCACGTGCGAGACGCCCCGGACGTTGGCCGCGAAGTTGTACCACCGGTCGGTGGTGGACCAGCGCTGCGGCAGCGTCTCCGACGCCGGGTGGACCCGGTCGGCGACGGTGACGGTCGCCCGGCTCGGGGCCGTCGGCGCGCCGGTGGCCCGGGTGCCGAGCACATTGGTGAGGAACGACCAGTCCGGCTCGGCCTCGATGGCGGAGTGGACGCCCACGAAGCCGCCGCCGTCGCGGTAGTACGCCTCGAACGCGGCCTGCTGCGCGTCGTCGAGCACGTCGCCGGCGGTGTTCAGGAACACCACGGCGCGGAACTGCTTCAGGTGGGCCTGGTCGAACTTGCGGGGGTCGTTGGTGACCTCGACGGTGAAGCGGCGGTCCCGTCCGAGTTGCTGGACGGCCTGCACGCCGGCCGCGGTGGCGGCGTTGTTGCCGCTGGCCGACCTGGTGAAGACGAGCACCTTGTACTGGATGCCGTTGCTGACGGGTGCGGGGGTGGTGAGTACCGGCGCGGCCTGCGCCGGGGTCGGGGCCCGCTCCGCCGTCGCGACGAGCGTCGCGGCGACGAGGGTGAGCAGGCCGAGATATGTGGCGGCCCTGCGGCCGAACGGTCTTCTGCGCATCGAACCTCGCTCTGGTCGGGCGGGTCCGCCTCAGCGCCGGGACGAGGCTGAGGAGGTCGCTGGGAGGTGACGAGAGCCTGGCCAGGTTCTACGCGAGACGATATTTGCGCCCGGGACCAAAGAGAAGAGGTTGAAGCCAAAAGTTTTCGATGAACTGCTCCCACTTTTGCTCATCCTGAACAAAAGTGGGAGCGGGTCTCGTTCGGACAGACGAGAGCGGGCCGGTCGCCTGATGGCGACCGGCCCGCTCCGGGTTGGCTCAGAGGTTGGTGCTCGTGCCGGACGACCTGGTGGTCGACGAGCTGGTCGAGCCCGTGCCGGTCGAGCCGGACTTGGCGCCGACGGCGGCCGGCGTGCCGGCGAACGGCTTGTCGGCGTCGGTCAGCCCCTGCTTGCTGCCGTTGCCGGTGGCGGTGCCCAGCTTCTCGCCGAGCTTGGTCTGCCCCAGCTTGTCCTTGCCCTCCGAGTAGAGCCGGGTCGCCTGGGCCTGCGCGACTCCCGCCGCCTCCTGGACGGTCGGGTGGTCGAGCACCTTGCGGCCCCGGACCACCAGCTCCTCGTACTTCTCCCGGCCGGCACGGGCGCCCAGGACGAATCCCGCAGCCAGCCCGCCAAGAAACATGATCTTTCCGCGCATGGCGGCTCCTTCCGTACCTGACGCGCCGCCGATCCCGGCCCGGTGGCCCCGGGCGGGAACGACCTTCTCGCGCCTGCGTCCTCTGTCGTCGGCTAACTACCCATCCTGCTCTCCGCTCATACCTCCCTGTGCCGAGATGGCGATTTGTCCGGTATTCTCCGTGGGCTCGGCGGGTCGCCGCCGGGTGGGGGAAGTGGGGTAACCCCCTGGCGCAGCACCCCCCGATGTCCTGTACTCTTGTCCCCGTCGCACGGCGCGGAGAGATCCGCAGCCGGGTGATCTACGGTCCCCCGTAGCTCAATTGGCAGAGCAGCCGGCTGTTAACCGGCAGGTTTTTGGTTCGAGTCCAAACGGGGGAGCTCCGCTCCACACGACGCCCGTCGGCCCTGGCCGACGGGCGTTTCGCGTTGCTGCCCCCGCACCCTGTTTCCACCCACGGACGCCAGTTCGCCCGGCAGGATGGTCGATGTCGACTTAGACTCCCGCTGCGTCGATTACTGCGTCGATTCAAGGGTGGATGGAGATGGCCGGAGGGCGGAGCCGCTGGACCGCGACGTTGATCGCGGTGGTCGTGGTGCTGGGCTGGCTGGTCGTCGGCGGCCTCGCCGGGCCCTACTCGGGGAAGCTCGGCGACGTCGCCACCAACGACAACGCCTCCTTCCTCCCCGCCGACGCCGAGGCCACCCGGGCGCAGGACCTCGCCGCCGGCTTCGTGGACCGGGAGACCACCCCGGCACTCGTCGTGTACGAGCGCACCTCCGGCATCACCCCCACCGACCAGCAGCGGGTCCAGGCCGACGCGGCCCGCTTCGCCGAGGTGCCGGGCGTGGTCGGCCCGCTGCCACCGCCGATCGTCAGCGAGGACCGGCAGGCCGTGCAGGTGGTCGTCCCGATCGACGCGGCCGAGGGGGAACAGGTCGGTGCGGTGGTCGACCGGCTGCGGGAGATCGCCGGCACCGACCGGGACGGGCTCACCGTGGACGTCGCCGGCCCGGCGGGCCTGCTCGCCGACCTGATCGAGGTGTTCACCGCCATCGACGGGCCGCTGCTGCTGGTCACCCTGGTCGTGGTGCTGGTCATCCTGCTCATCGTCTACCGCAGCCCGGTGCTCTGGATCTTCCCGCTGCTCGCCGCCGGGATGTCGTACTCGCTGGCCGCGCTCTGCGTCTACCTCCTCGCGAAGAACGACGTCATCAAGCTCAACGGGCAGGCCCAGGGCATCCTCACCGTCCTCGTCTTCGGCGCCGGCACCGACTACGCGCTGCTGCTCATCGCCCGCTACCGGGAGGAACTGCACCGGCACGAGCGCCGCTGGGACGCCATGAGGGCCGCCTGGAAGGGCGCCGCCCCGGCGATCATCGCCTCCGGCGCCACCGTCATCGTCAGCCTGCTCTGCCTGCTGCTGTCCAGCCTCAACTCCAACCGGGCGCTCGGCCCGGTGAGCGCCGTCGGCATCGCCGCCACCCTGCTGGTGATGCTCACCTTCCTCCCCGCCCTGCTGCTGCTCGGCGGGCGGTGGGCGTTCTGGCCCCGGCGGCCCCGGTTCGACCACGCCGACCCGCGGACCGAACACGGCATCTGGGGGCGGATCGCCGGCTTCGTGGCCCGCCGCGCCCGTACCGTCTGGGTCGTCACGGCGGTGGTCCTGGCCGCGCTCGCCCTCGGGGTGACCCAGCTCGGCGCCACCACCCTCGGCCAGTCCGACCTGTTCACCCAGCGCACCGACTCGGTGGCCGGGCAGGAGGTGATCGCCCGCCACTACCCGGCCGGCACCGGCAGCCCGGCCACCATCTTCACCAACCAGGCCACCGCCCAACAGGTCGCCCAGGTGGCGCAGGGCGTGCCGGGGGTGTCCTCGGTCCGCCCGTTCAGCCGTCAGGGACCGGCGGGGCCGCCCGAGGTGGTCGACGGGCGGGTGCAGTTGCAGGCCACCCTCGCCGACCCGCCGGACAGCAACGGGGCCGAACGCGCCATCCGCGAGCTGCGCGCGGCGGTCCACCGGGTGCCCGGCGCGGACGCGGTGGTCGGCGGCTTCACCGCCATCAATGTGGACACCGCCGACGCCTCCACCCGGGACCGCAACGTCATCATCCCGGTGGTGCTGCTGGTCATCGCCGTCATCCTGGCCGTGCTGCTGCGGGCCCTGCTCGCCCCGGTGCTGCTGATCGCCACCGTGGTGCTGTCGTTCCTGGCCACGCTCGGCCTCTGCGCGCTGATCTTCAAGTACCTCCTCGACTTCCCCGGGGTCGACCAGTCGTTCCCGCTGTTCGCGTTCGTCTTCCTGGTCGCCCTCGGCATCGACTACAACATCTTCCTGATGAGCCGGGTCCGCGAGGAGTCGGTCCGGCGCGGCACCCGGGCCGGCGTGCTCACCGGCCTGGCGGTCACCGGCGGCGTGATCACCTCCGCCGGGATCGTGCTCGCCGCGACCTTCTCCGCGCTCGCCGTGCTGCCGCTCGTGGTGCTGGTCGAACTGGGCGTGGCGGTCGCCGCCGGGGTGCTGCTCGACACCATCGTGGTCCGCTCGCTGCTGGTGCCCGCGCTCGCGTACGACATCGGGCCGAAGGTCTGGTGGCCCGGCCGGCTGTCCCGGACCAACCGGGACGGCGACCGGACCGGGGCGGAGGTGACCGGTGCCCGCTGACACCGACGTGGTCATCGTCGGCGGCGGCCTGGCCGGCCTCGCCGCCGCCCGCCGGCTGCACCGGGCCGGCGTGCCCTGGCGCCTGATCGAGGCCGCCGACCGGCTCGGCGGCCGGGTCGCCACCGACGAGGTCGACGGCTACCTGCTGGACCGCGGCTTCCAGGTGCTCAACACGGCCTACCCGCGGCTCGGCGGCCTGGTCGACCTCGGCGCCCTCGACCTGGGCTGGTTCACCTCCGGCGTCCTGGTCCGCCGCGGCGACCGCCTGGACCGCCTGGTCAATCCGCTGCGCGACCCCGCCGGCGCGCCCGGCACGCTGACCGCGGGCGTCGGGTCGCTGGTCGACCGGCTGCGCTTCGCCGCGCTCGCCACGGGCTGCGCCACCCTGCCGGTGGGCCGGCTGCTCAACGCGCCCGAGACCACCACCGAGGCGGCGCTGCGCCGGGCCGGGCTCTCCGCCGCGTTCGTCGAGGAACTGCTCCGGCCGTTCCTTTCCGGCGTGCTGCTCGACCGCGAGCTGGCCACCTCCAGCCACGTGCTGGCCGTCCTCCTGCGCGCCTTCGCCCGGGGCCGGATCGGCCTGCCCGCCCGGGGCATGGCCGCGCTGCCCGCAGCCATCGCCGGCCCGCTGCCCGCCGAGCTGATCGACCTGGACACCCCGGTCGCCGAGGTCGCGCCGGGCCGGGTCCGCACCCCGGCCGGCGACCTCGCCTGCCGCGCCGTCGTGGTCGCCGTGGACCCGCCGGCCGCGGCCACCCTGCTGCCCCGGCTCCAGCGGGTACGCATGCACAGCTACACGACCTACTACCACAGCACCGACACCCCGCCGCTGGCCGAGCCGATCCTGCTCCTCGACGGGGAGCGGCGGGAACTCGTCGCCAACACCGTGGTGGTCAGCAACGCGGCACCCACGTACGCGCCGGCCGGCAGGCACCTCGTGGCCACCTCGGTGGTCGGCCCGCAGGCCCCGCCCGAGCCGCTGATCCGCCGCGAGCTGGAGCGCCTCTACGGTCGCCCCACCGCCGACTGGACCCACCTCGCCACCGTGTCGGTGCCGGAAGCGCTGCCCGCCGCGCCGCCGCCACAGGGCCGGCTCCGCAAGCCGGTCGCGCTCGGCGAGGGGCTCTTCGTGGCCGGGGACCACCGGGACAGCCCGTCCATCCAGGGGGCGCTCGCCAGCGGCTGGCGGGCCGCCGGGGCGGTGCTCGCGGAACTGCGCGGCACGGGCCCGGTGTGACCACCGGCGCGGCCGACCGATCCGCTGCGCGCTGTTATCCTCGCGTTGCCCATCGTGCCGGGCAGATCATCAACCCGGCCCGACGGGTGATGGCCGGTGATCCGTTGAGCGGGTTACGATCCGGCGCGGTAGCGGGGCGGTAGCTCAGCGGGTTAGAGCAGGGGACTCATAATCCCTCGGTCGCGGGTTCGAGTCCCGCCCGCCCCACCACCATTTACCTGCGTCGACTGTAACCCATCGACGTGCGTCCGGGGAAGTCCGTTGCAGTTCCCGTTGCAATTCAGTTCCACAGTGCCCGTCCGATGCCCTCGGCGGCGGCCCGGGAAAGCTCCGGCGCGACGTGCGAGTACGTACCGAGCGTGAGCGAAATCTGAGAGTGCCCCAGCAGTTCCATGACCACCCGAGCCGGCACGCCCTGGGCGAGCAGCAGGGACGCCGCCGTATGCCGGGCGTCGTGCAGTCGCGCGTCGCGCACGCCAGCCGACCGCAGCAGCGTCTTCCACTCGCCCCAGTCCTGCCGTGGGTCGATCGGCCGCCCGTTGCGCTGAGCGAACACGAGGCCCGGCTCGGTGTCGGGAGGCCCGTGCGACTCCCACAACTCGCCGGCGTACTCGCGCTCTTGCTGCTGCGCCTGCCGGTGCTCCTTCAACGCCTCGGCGAGCTGGTCCGGCAGGACGATGGTCCGCCGGCCGCGGTCCGACTTCGGCTCGACAAACACCAAGCCCTTGCCGGCGAGCCGCTGGAGCTGCCACCGGACCCTGATGCGCTGCGCCTCTAGGTCGACGTACTCCCACGCCAGGCCCAGCGCCTCACCTTGCCGCAGCCCGAGCGCCAGCGCGACCGACCAGCGGGCGCCGTTGCGGCGTGCCGGCCTCGTCTCGGTGAGCCCGAGGATTGCCCGCGCGTCCTCTGCGGACAGCGGCTGGACCTCCTGCCGGCTCATGCTCGGTGCGTCGACCAGGGCGCAGACGTTCCGGGCCACCCGCTCCCGCTGGACAGCCACCTTCAGCGCACGCGACAGGATGCGGTGGATCTGGAGCACCGTCGAGGGGGAGAGGGTCGCCGAGCAGGCGCGATAGAACTTCTCGACGTGCTCAGGCTGGAGCCGGTCGAGCCGGTGCGAGCCAAGGCCCGGCACCAGGTGCTGCGTGATTTTCGACTGGTAGCCCTGCCAGGTCGACGCCCGCACCTTCCGCTCGGCGACGTTCTCCAGCCAGTACGTCAGCCACTCGCCCACCGTGGGGACCTTGCCGGGGCTGGTCACCGAGGCGGCGTCGCGCTTGCGCTCCAGCTCGCGCACCTTGGCCGTGACGGCCTTCTCAGTCGGGCCCTGGACGTGTCGACGGTCGGTACGGCCGTTGTCCTTGACGCCCATGGTCACGTAGCCGTGCCAACGGCCATCCGAGCCCTTGAAGATCGAGCTGCGGCCGTTCGCCTTCCGCCCGCTGGTCACGTCGACTTCCCTCGCCGAGCTGGGGGCAGGTGCCCACGTAGCCGGGCCTCGCGAATCCACGTGTGCACCGTCGGCGGCTTCACCTTCCACTCGGCCGCCATGGCGGCGGCCGGATGGGGCACGTATCGCGCCCACACCTTGAAGTGCTCGGCGACCAAGCGGGAGAAGTCCTCCGGCGCCATGTCGTCACGGCGCAGCGGCGGCAGCTTGTCCAGCTCGGCCCGCATCTGGTCGAACGCGTCCCCTGCGCTGAGGTTGGTGGAGTTCTCCAGAGCGGAAACGGGCACCTTGCGGAGTTGCTCGGCGGTGATCGCCTCACCCAGCAGGAGCAACCCCGTCAGTACCCACCGACCCGACTCGCTCTGCTTGGTCTGCGCGAACATCGCCGCTCCGGGCACCTTCGAGTGTTGCGGGTACCAGCCCATCCAGCGCGGCCCCATCCGCTCATTGAGCCACTCCTCGACCTCTGCTGCCCGGGCGTCGTAGCCGTCCTCCCCCGGGACGAACGTGCGGTTGGCCCTCCGCTCCTGGTCTCGCCATTCGTCCACCTCATCGTGCTGGTCATCGGCGTTCTGCATGGGCGCACCGTACGCCGCGCAGGGTACGTCCGTCAACGTCCGCCGGAATCGCCAGTGAGTCCAGCCGAGCTTGACAATGATCCCGCCATGGTGTGTCCTGCGTGCATGACCAATGAATCCCGCAGGGATCATGGAGGAGCTATGCGAACCCCTTTGTTGCTGACCGTCGAGGAGGCGGCGCGCGAGCTGGGAATCGGCCGCAGCCGCATGTTCGAGCTGATCGGCTCGGGCGCGGTGGACAGCGTCAAGGTCGGTCGCTCTCGACGCATCCCGACGGCCGCCCTCGGCGAGTACGTCGACCGGCTGCGCGTCGAGCAGCGCCAGGAGGTTGCCTGAGATGCCACAGACACGAAAAGGCCCGGGGGTGGGATCCCGGGCCTCATCAGAGCTCATTGCGGCGAGCACCACCAGCGTAGCTGACCTGCTCGAACTTCCGCACGCCCGGGCCTACGCCGCGCCGCCGTGCCGCGGTCGGTCCCTCTGGCTGGTCGTCGTGCTGACCTGCCCGCACTGCGGCACCAGCCACTCCCACCGCGTCGGTGAGGTCGGCCGGCTGCTGTCCAACCGCATCACGAAGTGCTGCCCGGTCACCGGCCTGTGGTACCGGCTCGGCCCCGTCCAGCGCCGCAAGCAAGCAAGGAGCCGAGCGTGACCCCTGCCATCGACCGCGTCCTCGACGCGCTGCGCGACGCCACCGGCCTGGTCCGTCAGTCCGGCGGCCAGTGGCAGGCCCGCTGCCCGGCGCACGAGGACCGGAACCCGAGCCTGTCCATCCGCCCCATTGAGGGGTCGGTGCTGCTGCACTGCCACGCCGGCTGCGACACGCTCGACGTGCTGGCCGCCATCAACATGACGCCGCGCGACCTGTACGACGAGCCGAGCGGCAATGAGTTGGCTCGCTACCAGTACACCGACGCCACCGGCCGCCCCACCCGGACCGTGCACCGGCTCGACGGGAAGCGGTTCACGCAGTCCGGCGACAAGCGGGTGTGCCAGCTGTACCGGCTGCCCAAGGTGGTCGAGGCGGTCACGTTCGGCCGCACGATCTATCTGGTCGAGGGCGAGAAGGATGTCCACGCCATCGAATCGCTGGGCGAGGTCGCCACCACCGGCCCGCAGGGTGCGGAGAACTTCGGCAAGGTCGACGTCTCTCCGCTCAAGGGCGCCCGGGTCGTGGCCATCGTCGACCGGGACGCCGCCGGCGAGAAGTGGGCGGCACTGGTCCGCCAGCGCCTCGCCGGATACGCCGCCGAGCTGACGCTCGTCGAGGCCGCCGCGGGCAAGGACGCCGCCGACCACATCGCCAGCGGCCGGACCCTCGCCGAGCTGGTCGAGCGGCCTGAGTCCGACCCGGCTGGCCAGTGGGACGAGCCGCTACCGCTGGGCTGGCAGGCCGACCTGCCGCCGTTCCCCATCGACGCCCTGCCGCCGACCCTGGCCCGGTTCGTCCGCGGCCTGGCGCTTGAGGTGCAGACGCCGGCCGACCTGCCCGGGTCGGTGGTGCTCGGCATCCTCGCTGCCTGCGTCGGCGGCAGGGTGGTCGTCGTGGTGCGTCGAGGCTGGCACGAGCCGACGAACCTGTTCGTCGTGCCGGTCATGCCGCCCGGCTCCCGCAAGAGCGCCGTCATCGCCGTGTGCCGCCGGCCGCTGACCGAGGCCGAGATGGCACTCGCCGAGCGGGTCGCGCAGGTCATCATCGACCGGCGCACCGAGCGGGAGATCCGCGAGCAGTACGCCGACGCGGCGAAGCGGGTTGCGGCTAAGGACGGCGACCCCGTCAAGATCATGGAGGCGCAGGAAGCCGTACGTGCCGCCGAGCAGGTCACCGTTCCGTCATGGCCCCGGTTGAGCGCCAGCGACGCCACCCCGGAAGCCCTCATCACGCTGCTGGCCAACCAGGGCGGTCGCATCGCCGCCATCTCCGCCGAGGCGGGCATCTTCACCGCGCTGACCGGCCGCTACAGCAAGACACCCAACCTCGACCCTATCCTCATGGCCCACGCCGGAGACGCGATCCTCGTCGACCGACGCGGCCGGGAACCGGAGCGGGTCGACGCCCCGGCGCTGACGCTGGTCGCGTCCATCCAGCCGTTCGCGCTGCGCGAGATGGTCGAGCGGCCCGACTTCGGCGGCCGGGGCGTGCTCGCCCGGATCCTCTGGGCGCTGCCCATCGACAACACCGGGCACCGGGACGTCGAGCCGCCGGAGATGCCCGAGCGGGACCGAGAGGCGTACCAGGCCCTCATCTACGACCTGGCGCTGTCCATGGCCGAGCGGGACAGCCCCGCCCTTGTCGTGCTCAGCGAGGCGGCCCGGAAAGTGCACCTGGAATACCACCGCACCGTCGAGCGCCGCCTACGCCGCGGCGGTGAACTCGGCGCCGACCTGGTCCGCGAGTGGGGATCCAAGCTGGCCGGCGCCGTCGCCCGCATCGCCGGGTGCCTGCACGCTGCCAGCGCGCCGCTCGGCGAGCCCATCAGCGAGGCCACCATGCGGGCCGCTGTCGAGCTGGGCGACTACTACCAGGCTCACGCCGTCGCCGCCCTCGCCCCCGGCGGTGACGACAAGGAGACAAGCAACGCCCGGCTGCTGCTCGCTTGGCTGATCGACCGCGGGCTCACGCGATTCAAGCTGCGCGACCTCCAGCGCACCGGGCCCAAGTCGCTGCGCAAGGCACCCGACGCCCGGCCGGTCCTCGACGACCTGACCGAGAAGGGGTGGATCCGCGAGCACCAAGACGGGGGATGGGAAGTCCACCCGCACGCCGGCCGACTGCTGAAGGCGGGCGACACGGGCGACACGGGCGACAACCCGAGCGTTTCCGCAGGTCACAGTCTGTCGCACCCTGTCGCCCTCCCTGTCGCCCCGGCGGGCGACACGGGCGACAACCTCGCCCCGGACACCTGGCCTGTCGCCCCTGTCGCCCCGGCGGGCGACAACCTGGGCGACACCCTGCCGCACCCGCTGAGCAGGGAAAACGCCGAACTTGTCGCCCCTGTCGCCCCTGTCGCCCCGCTGTGGCCGGACGACGACACCTGCCCCTCCTGCCGCTGGCCGCTCGACTCCAGCGCGCACTACCAGAACTGCGAGGCCACCCGATGACGCCCGCCCTGGCCCTGGAGCGGCTCATGCTCCACCCGTCGTACGACCGGTTCGTCCAGCGAGCCCGGCAGATCGCCCCCGTCGCGCTGCTCGACCAGGCCGACGCTGCCGCCACCGACGCCCACCGGATCATCGCCGACGTCGCCGTCAGACTGTCCGACAACCCGGCGCGGCCGACCACCGCCGGCGACCTGCCCGGCTGGCTGCGGCTGTCCCTGCTGGACACCCTCACCGCGTTCGCCGACGGCTGGGCGACAACCTGCCGACACAACCCGGCGGCGGACCGACCAAGCCCGGTCGTAGGCGCCGCATGGAAGCCGCACATGGTGGTTTGCCCGACCTGCGTCCACCTGCTCAGCCTGCGTCACGACGCCGCCGCCGACGCGGTGTGCGACGGCTGCGGCCACCAGTGCGCGGGACCTGAGCACGGCGACGGCATCTACCCCGGCATGGTGCAGCTCGGCCCGCTGCTCTATCAGTACGGCACGTGCGGAGGGTGCCGCCCTGATGCCGCCGGGAGCGGCACGCTGAGCGCCACGGAGGCGGCCGAGCAGGGCACGCCGAGGGGTACGGGCAGGGTCACGCCGCGAGGCTCACGAGGGCGCAGCCGCGGGAAGGGACGCCAGCGGTGAACCAGCCACCGCCCACCGCAGACGAGATGGCCGCGCTCGGCCTGGCGGCGCGGATCCTGCTCGCGTGCGACGAACGCGATTTAGACCAGGTCGCGCGGCTCGTCGGCAGTGACCCCCGCCCCGCCCTCGACGCCATGATCCTGCTCGCCGGCGTCCTCGCCCACGGGCTGTACGACGACCGGGTCACCGAGGCCCTTTCCTCGATGGTCACCGCCGCCGACCTCGACGCAATCGGCCGAGAGGTAACCGGGTGACCGGCCGGGAATGGCGGCCACCAGCCGCCTACGTCCACGGGCTCGACGGGCCCGCCGTCGTCGTACCCGCCCGGGTCGCCGCCTGGCTGGAGCGGGTCGCCGACCTCCGCGAGATCCGCACCCACCACCGCGGTGCTGACCCCGAAGTCGACGCCGTGCTCGTCGCCCTCGGCGTCGCCGCCGCAGCCTGGCGCCAACAGGCCGGCATCAGTTCCGATCACGGCACTGACCAGCGGAAACAGCCGGAAACCGAGCCAGGATCACCCCTGACAACAACACAAGCGGCCGACCTCCTGAACATCACCGACCGGGGCGTGCGCGCGGCAATCGCGGCACAACGCCTGAACGCGCAGCGCGTAGGCGACCAGTGGCTGATCGACCGGGAAGACCTGGAGCACTTCCGGGCAGGACGCGCCGCCTGACCAGCAGGGAGCACCCGCATGGCCACCGCGCAGGAGCAGGCACAGAAGCTGTTCACCGAGTACACCGAGACGGTCGAGCGGATCCGCGGCAACAAGGCCGCCAGCCGCGAGGGCAAGCGCGCCGACCTCGCCCGCACCTACCTCACCGCCCGCGAGCGCATGGATGGTGTCTTCGCCACCGCGGACGCCCAGCGTGCCGCCCGCCGCCGTGAGCTGGAGCGCCGCCTGTTCGGTGCCCCGACGCTCGGCGACCAGGCCAGCACGATGCTGGCCCGCCGCGACGCCATGGACCGGGCCGCCCGGCTCACCAGCAGCGACGACGCCCAGGCCCTGCTGCGTAGCGCTCTCACCTCCGGTGACGAGACGTTGGCCCGCGCGGTCGTCCAGTGGGGTTACGAGCGGCGAGACGCCGCCGTGGTCGACGCCTACAGCGACGCCCGCCCCCACCTCGACCCCGACCTGGCCGAGCTGTGGCAGATGCCCGACAAGAACCCCACGCAGGCCGGCGTCGAGCGGATGCGCCGCGAGATGAACTACCCCATCACCCGGCCCGCCGAGCTCCACGACGTCCCCGACATGCACCTGCAAGCCGTCGCCGACGGCCGCGAACTCGCCCAGACCGCCTGACCAGGAACGGAGACACAGCCATGGGCGCCAGAGACGAACTCATCCGCACCGCCGACCGCTACCGCACGCAGGTAGCCGCCATCCGCAACGACGACACCCTCTCCCCGAAGGGCAAGCGGCAGCAGCTGGAGCAGCTCTACAACGACACCGCCCCGCGTGCCGCCGAGCTGCGCCGGCAGATGGACCGCGGCCAGTACCAGAGCCGTACCGCGCTGGAGCGCCAACTCTTCGGCCTGCCCGCTGGCGCCAGCTCGTCCGACGCCATCAGCTACCGCGACGCCCTCGACCGGGTGGCCGCCATCAAGGACCCCCACCAGCTCGGCGAACTGATGGAACGCGCCCACACCAGCGGCGACGACATGCTGCTGCGGGCCGGGTTCGCCCACGCCTACCAGCAGACCCGCAACCCGCTGGCCTCCGACCTGTGGGGCGGCCTGGTCGCCGAGTACGTCGAGAACAACCCCGCAGCCGGGCAGGCCCTCGCCGAGCTGGACGGCCACTCCGTCAGCCGGGCCCAGGCCCTCACCGACGCCGTGAACATGTCCATCAGCAAGCCGCCGGAACTCAACGACGCCAACCTCGGCGACGTCGTGCCCGACGCCGCCTGACCAGTAGGGAGCCAACCCATGACCGCCAGCCTCTTCTACCGCGCCGCCATCCGCGGCATCGACGACATCACCGAGGCGACCACCGCTCACCAGCAGCAGGTCGAGCAGATCAACGCGTCGACCATCCACACCGCCGAGGCCAAGCGGGACCGCGTCCGCGCCGCCGCCGACCAGTTCCACGCCCAGCTGCGCGACCTGTCCGCCACCGTGACGGACAAGCTCGACCAGGCCGACAAGCGGGCCGCCGCCATCCTCGCCGGCGACCGCAGCAACACCGAGCAGGAGAACCGCAAGCACCGCGCCGCCGGCCGCGTCACCCGCCTGCTCGACGCCGGGAAGAACCCCGCCGAGGCCGCCGAGGTGTTCGCCGCCAGCGGGGACGTAGACGCCTACCAGGCACTGCGCGACGAGGTGCCCGCGTGGGTCGCCGCCACCCTGCCGGCCGGAGAGCTGAACACCGCAGCCGAGCACACCCGCCGGATGCTCCTGCTCGTCGACACCACCATGGCGCCCGCCCTCGACGGGGAGATGGGGAACGCCGCACGGATCCGCGGGGACATCGACACCCAGCGGGCCAGGCTCACCGCCGCCAAGGAGTACGCCGTGCACCCGAGCCCGAGCGCACGGCTGACGCTCGCCTTCGCCAACGAACCAGCCGCGTGAGTCACGCAGAGTCACCCCCGGTGAAGGTGACTGCGGGTGAGGGGGTGGGGGATGACCCCCCGGTGTGCTCCGACCAGGACCGCCGGGGAGGTCGCTCGGGGGCCGGCCGCCCTGGAACAAGTCGACCTATCGACCGTCCGTAACGGAGAGTGAACCATGTCGGAGAGTGTGAGTCCGCCGACGGACCTGCGCGGGCCGGGCCGCCGGCTGTGGAAGGCGATCACCGGTGACTACGACCTCGACGAGCACGAGCTGGCGCTGCTGGTCGAGGCGACCCGCACCGTCGACCTGCTCGACGAGCTGGAGCGGCGCGTACGGGCCGACGGCGCGGTCATCCAGTCACCGCAGGGACTGAAGGCGCACCCGGCCGCGGTGGAGGCGAGGCAGCAGCGGATCGCTCTGGCGCGGATCCTGGCCGCTCTGCGGATGCCCTCGGGCGACGAGGGCGACCAGGTGCAGGGCCGCCGGCCGCAGCGACGTACGGGCGTGCGCGGGACGTACGGGATCCGGGGCGTGGCGTGAGGCGCCGGGAGCCGGCCCGGCCAACTCGGCGGGCCGGCGAGACGCCGTCGTGGGTGCAGAACCTGAGCGCCGGCCTGCGGCATGCCGCCGAGATGACCGGGAAGCGGGAGCTGGGCGACCTGATGCCCTACCTGCGGCGGGAACGGGCCCGCTGGTGCGCCGAGCACGGCTGCCACCGGCCAGGGACGAAGACGTGCCGGGAGGCGTTCGGCACGGTGCCGGAGGCCTGCCAGAAGGCGGGCGGCCCGGCGGAACAGGGAGAGGGGTAGGGGATGGCACGAACAGTCAAGGTCGATCTGCTGCTGGAGGCGTCCCGGTATATCCGGGACGCCAAGAATGCGGAGAAGGCCACCGGCGACCTAGCGGGCGGCCTGGACGACGCCGCCCGGGCTGGCGAGAAGGCGTCGAGGGCCACGGACAACCTAGGCGGCGGACTGTCTGACCTGGCGGGGGACGCCCGCCGGCTGGACTCGCAGATCGGGAAGACGAAGGACGGCATCCGGGACCTGGCCCGGCAGATCGCCGCCACCTCCGACGAGGCCAAGCGCGCCGAGCTGACCAAGAAGCTCAACATCGAGCAGGGGAAGCACCGAGACCACGTCAACCTGCGGAAGCTGATCGACTTCGACTCGGCCGGCGACATGGGCGCTGAGCTGGCGGGCAAGGCGTCGCTGACGTTCGCGCAGCGTTTCGGTCCGCTGCTGGCGCGTGCCCCGATGGCTGGCATGAACCCGGCCGCCCTGGCGATCGGCGCGCCCATCGTCGCCGGCGTGGCCACGCTGGTCGGGACCGCGGTGGGCGGGGCGATCATCGGAGGCGTCGGTATCGGTGGGGTGCTCGGTGGGCTGAAGCTGGCGGCGAAGGACCCGATGGTGCAGGCCGCCGGGGCGCAGCTGGGCGAGGACCTGTCGGGGATGCTGGGGCGGGCGTCGTCGGCGTTCGTGCCGGAGACGTTGGGCGCTATCGACACCATCCGCCGCCGTATGGACGGCATGGAGGGTGACTTCACCCGGGTGTTCTCCGCAGCCTCGCGGTACGTGGACCCGCTCGTCGACGGGCTGCTCGACGCGGCCGAGAACGCCATGCCGGGGATCATCGACGCGATGGAGCACGCGGGGCCGGTCATCGAGGTTGTCGCGGACGGGATCCGGGACCTGGGCCAGGTGGTGGGCGATGGCCTGTCGGAGCTGGCGCCGTACGCCGATGAGGGCGCCCGAGCTCTCCAGAACCTGTTCTACGTCATGGAGGCCGGCGTCGGCGTCGCGTTCGACACGCTGGAGAACATGGCCCGGCTGTACAAGGTGTCCGAGCTGGTCGGCGCCGCCTTGACTGGTGACATTCCGAGGTTCATGGCGTTGGCGTCGGCGCAGGATAGCGCCGGCGGGGCGTCGGAGCAGCTGACGACCGGCCTTGGTGCTGTGGGCCGCGCTGCGGGGATCGGCGCCCGTGAGGCCGGCAGGCTGGTCGACGCGCTGCAGATCCTGAACGGGATGCAGCTGAACGCGAACGAGGCGGAGCGGGCGTTTCAGGCGGCGGTCGACGAGGCGCGGGACACGTTCGACAAGAAGGTCAAGTCGATCGACCTGGGTACGCAGCGGGGCCGGGACTACAGCAAGGCGCTCGACGGGATCGCCACCACGGCGAAGACTTCCGCGCAGGCGATCTACGACCAGACGGGATCGGTCGCCAAGGCCAACGCGAAGATTGACGAGGGTCGGACCGCCCTGTACAAGCAGGCCCGGCAGTATGGCCTGTCGGAGGGTGCGGCGTGGGCGTACGTCAACAGCGTGCTGTCGATTCCGAAGAAGTGGAACACGGACGTCAAGGCCACGGACAAGGCCACCCCGACCATCAACGCCATCAAGTCCCGTATCGCCAGCATCAACGGCCGGACTGTGGTGGTGGCCGTCAAGTACGAGACGCACGGCAGCATCAAGGGTGAGCACATCATCGGGCAGGGCACGAAGACCTTCCGGTGGGGTGGCATCACGGAGCACGCCCGCGACGGCCTGCTGCGCGACGCGGCGGTCTACAGCCCGGCCGGCCCGGCTCGGTACGCGTTCGCTGAGCCCGCCACCGGCGGTGAGGCGTTCGTCCCGCGGCTGGGCGATCCTCGCCGGTCAATGGCGATCCTCGACAAGGCCGCCGGCTGGTACGGCGCCACCGTCCAGCCCCGCCACCTGTCGTCCCTCACCGCCAGCGCCGGCGGTGGTACGACGGTCGTCAACCACCACCACAGCTGGCAGGTGAACGTCCCGCCGACGGTCAACAAGGCCGAGGTTGGCCGGGAGATCGCCGCCGCGCTCGACGACTGGGCGCGGGGCAACGGGCAATCGTGGCGGTCCTCGAAGAAATAGGCGGGCCATGCGGTACGGCCCGCCAGGAGGCACCTGGCGGGCCGTTTCCGCGTTCCGCGGCTGTCAGGTCTGCGCTGCGTTGTAGAAGGCCGGCCCGCAGCACGCCACCACGACCAGGATCACCGCGGCGACCAGGGTGAGGACGGACCACGTCGACCACGCGCGTTTGACGGCCACGCCGCGCCCGGGCACCACCCAGGCGGTGGCCGCCTGCCAACGCCGCTCGATCGTCGCCGACGTGCCCGGCGTGACCTGCACCGAGAAGCCCGCTGCCTGCGCCTGGGCGACGAACTGGTCGAGCGTGATCGGCAGGAGCGTCGGTTGGCTGCCCTTGCCGATCGGGGCGGAGACCATGAACGGGCCGACCCTGGCGCCGATGCGGAAGTCCATGCCGGCACCGTACCGCCGCCGGTCAATGCGTCGGCTCGTCACGCGCCTGCCTGGCCGCCGCCTTGCGGGCGTCGCGGGCGGCCAGCTGGTCGGCGAACTGGGCGAGGCTGGCGCCGCTGCGTACGGCGGAGCCCACCCAACGCGCTGAGGGCGTGACCACGACGGTCACGCCCTCTGTCAGCGGGTGCATGGGTGGAGGCTACCGCCGGTTGCTGCACAGCGACCCGATGAGGCAGAAGAGCAGGAGCCAGAACACGATCCGACCCGGAGTGAAGGGCCCGCGAACCTTGCGGCGGTAGAGCGGGGGGTGCGGGGTGCGGGGTGCGGGCCGGTTCTTGTACTCGGGTTTGTTCATCCAGTCAGGTGCCGTCACCGGGCGATCCTCGCACCAGCGGCGGCGTCACGGTGCACTCGGCGGACCCGATTCCACAGTCGCCGGCCGAACCGGAGACGCTTGCCGGATGCCTTGCACCAACGGCACGGGCGGGACAGCTTGCTCTTGCGCTTGCTGCGGTGGTGGCCGCGCCCGTCGCACAGCCAGCAGTCGCGGAACGGCCGGATGATGCACGAGCCGGCGTAGGCCAGCAGGACGACCAGCAGGATGCCGGTCGCGGTGATGGTGCCTCTCACGATCCCTCCCAGGGGTGGTTTCCGGGGCCGCAGCGGGGGGTGCCGCGACCGTGCGACCAACAGGGGTTTGCGCTGGTGGGGGCTGGTCGCACCCCTGGTCGCACTTCCGCGACCAGGGGCACACCCGCGACCAGCCGTGCGACCTACTCGGCTTCGATCTCGCGACGCTGCTGCGCGGCCTCCAGCGACGTGCGCCGGGCGCCCTTCAGGTTCTTTCGGCCGACCTTGACGTCCATCGAGTCGACGCCGTACCGGGCGAGGGACTCGCGCACCATGTCGGCGGTGATCCCGGTGTACATATCCGGCGCCAGCTCGGCGAGCCGCTCGGCGAGGACCGCCCACGGCACGCCGGCCTCACCGGGCCGGAGCACCGCGCGGGCGTCGGCGAGCATGTCCCGGGCCTCGACCCGCTCGACGTCCTCGCCGATGACCTGACCGCGCAGCTGGGCGGCGCGGGCGACGATCGCGGCGGCCGTCTTCGGGTCGGGGAAGAACGACCGCACCGAGCCGGCCTTGCCGTTGCCGGTGATGACGCCCCACCCGGCGTCAACGCCCGGCTGGTAAACGGTGGCGGTCAGCCCTCGCTTGTACGCCCCGGTGCCAAGGATCATGTCGTTCTCCACCTGGCCGCCCACCGACAGGCACCAGCGGGTGACCACGCAGCGGGTGATGTTCGGCGGCACGCTGTCCCGGTCGGCGATCTGCGTCGCCAGCACGAGGATGATGCCCAGCGCCCGGCCGCGCTTGGCGACCCGCTCGGCCATGTCCGCAGCGTCCGGGTAGGCCAGGAACAGCTCGTGCACCTCGTCGAGCAGGATGAACACCGGGTGCAGCCCGCTGCCGCGCTTGGCGGCCAGCTCCGGCGTCACCTTCCCGAGCGGAGCCTCACCGCGCTCCCGAGCCCGCTTGATGCGCTCGCCGCGGCGCTCGCACTCGGCCAGCGCCCACGCGATGACGTCCCGCCCGGTCGACAGCGCCTCATCGTCAACACCGCAGGCGTACGTGCTGCACAGCGGCGCCATGTCGAGGAAGTCACCGGTGCCCTTGAACTCGGCGATCTTCAGCTCGCACGTCGGGTCGAGCGCGGCAATCGTGGCCAGCGTGCGGGCGGCGTACGACTTGCCGGAGCCCGGCTGCCCACCGATGAGGACGTTCCGCTCGAACAGCACCGTGGACACGGGCCGCTGCCGGGCGTCGGTGCCGAACGGCTGCGGCTCGAAGATGCTGGTGCGCGCCGTGTCGCCGGCGAGCGCCCACCGCGGCTGCCCCATCTTGCTCGACGGCTGATAGCCGACCCACAGGTCGACCTGCCCCGGGTGGTCCGGGCCGACCTCCGGCCACACCTGGTCGACGGGCAGCCGCAGCGCCGCCGCGAGGCCGTCGCGGCTCTCGAGAACCTTGGTGGCGACGATGGCGCCGGGCAGGTTGAACCGGGCCAGCCAGCCCGGCCCGTCCTTGTGGATGCCGGGCGGCGGGAACGTGATCTGCCCGGGTTCCTTGACCCCGATGCCGAGCGCGACGACGGCGGCGCGGACCATCTCGCCGGTGAGCTTGGTGAACGCCGCCTTGGTGGTCACCCGGTCGACGATCGGCCGGTCAGCGGGCCGCCCGTAGTGCGCGGCGAGCAGCACCAGGCCGACGACGGCGGCGTACCAGCCGACCGGCGGCATCCCGGCCAGCCCGGCACCGACGACGACGGCCAGGAGCAGCACCAGACCAGCGCCGACCACCCACCAGCGGGCGGCGGATGCCTTCTCCCGCCGGCGGTCGAGCTGCTGCCAGGTGTGCGGGTCGTTCTTGCTGGCCGCTTCCTGCCGCAGCTGGAAGTTCTCCCGGCCACCGACCGCCCACCAGATGACGCTGGCCGACACCCGCCACGCCCCGCGCGGGGCGTAGACGGCGACCTTGGCGGCGTACTTCGGGGAGCGGGTCAGGTGGTACAGGGCGGTGTGGCCGCCGTAGCCGGCGGACCAGCGGACCAGCGCCCGGCGGGCGTCCGGGTTGCGGAGCGCAGCCGGCACGATCGGCCGGCGGGCGTCGGTGCGCGTCACCACGTCGGCGAACGTGGTCCGCCGGTCGGCCGGGTCGACAGCACCGCCCACCTTGTCGGCCTCGATGACGTGCCGCTCGTCGTCGTACTCGATGGGGAGCGTGGTCATGGTCAGTAACCCCCTTGCGCCTGGTCGGCGAGGTTGGACACCCGCACGGCGGCCACGTCGAGCAGCTCGCGGCGGGACATGGTGGTTTCCTCGGTCAGCTCGCGCTCGATGAGGGCGGCGAGGGCGCGCAGCCCGCCGGCAACACCGGCGAGCCGCGCCTCCAACGTCGGGCAGTACGTGCAGTCGCTAGACATCAGGCGGTCATCTCGATGTCGAAGCGCTGCCACCACGGCAGGCGCCGCTCGGCGCGGATGACGCGGCCGTTGGCCTTGAGGTAGTCGTCGGTCTCCTCGGTGCTCTGCGCGCTGACCTCGGCCAGGTTGCGCAGTGCCTCTCGCAGCTCCACGCGGGCGGCGTGGGTCTCTTCGCTCAGGCGGAACAGGCGGAACAGGCGGATCATGCTGACACCTCCACGGGCGTGCCGTTGATGCGGGTTTCCGCAGCTACCGCCTCGGTTGCTGACGGCAGATGGCGGCGGGCGGTGGACTCGCTCACCCCGGCCTTGGCGGCGATCTGCGCGAGCGTCCCGGCGGGCAGCTTGGCGGCAGCCTTGGCGACTTTCTGCGCGCTGGTGAGCGACCGGGGACGGGGCCGGCTGGTGCGCGGCTTGGCGGCAGCCTCGGCGGGCGGCGGCGTCACCGGGGCCGGGTCGGCCGGGGCCGGGGCCGGCGTCACCTCGACCAGCTCGGCGACCGGCTCGACGCGGCGGCCGGTGGCGATCAGAGCGCCGGTGGCCATCAGCATCAGACCGTCTACGGCCAGCGGACCCAGGGCCACCGTGACGGGATCCTCGCCGTAGTGGGCGAGCAGCCCGGACAGGTGCCGGTACGACACCAGCGCGGCGACGAACGCGACCGGCAGTAGACCGCCGAACCGCAGCGCCGCCCACCGGCCGCCGGCGGGCCACTGGACGCGGGCGAGGATCTCGACGGCGACGAACAGGGCCACCGGCCAGAACACCGACATGGCGACGGCCAGCGGCGCCGGGTCGCCAGCGGCGACGTAGGAATGCGCGACGTTCGCGGCGATCGACACCGCGCCGCCGAGGATCGCGCCGAAGTAGGCCCAACCGCGGCCAGGTGCACGGGTCATCGGGTCAGCTCCTTCGGGCGGTTGGCGGCGCGGCCGGCTCGGATCTCGGCGAGGATCTCGGCGGTCGGCCGGGCGTACAGCTCGGCGTCGGTGTAGTCGGCCAGCTCCGGGTACCGGGTCGCCAGCGTCGGGCCGAACTCGGCCACGACGCTGCGGGTCGTCGTGTAGGGCGTGCCGGTGACGAGCTCGTACGCCCGAGCGATCAGTCGGTTCATTCGGTGCCTCCAGCGAGGTCAGCGAGGCGGGGCAGGACGTCGGCGACGCGGGCCGCGTCGACCAGGTCCAGCAGGATCAGTTCGGCCGGCTCGGCGGCCTCCGGGTCGTCCCAGTGCTCCAGCGCGATCCGCGGCGGCTGGCCGGGACGCTGCCGCAGCACCGCGAACAGGTTGTCGCGGATGTCCACCGGCTCGGCCTGGTGCTGGCCGCCGGGCCGGGTGGCCGTGCACATGTTCGGCACGCACCACCCGGGGTGTCCGGCGGTCATCGGGCGGTGCGGGTGATGCTGACGGCGGCGAGCAGGGCCTGGGCGAGCTGCTCGGCCTGCTCGACGGTGCCGGTCCACGCCTGCGTGTCCTGGCCGTCGTAGGCACCCTCGTCGCCGTCCGACACGGACAGCACGATGCGGGTCGGGGTGGTGACCTCGCTGCCCTCGGTGGTCGACTCGATCCGCACCACGGCGGTGGCCGGGTGGTCCCGGTGCCAGCCGGGGTCCTGCCCGGTCAGCTCGGCCAGGATCCGCTCGTGCACCAGCCCGATGGTGAACCCGTCGACCTCGGTGACCTCGCCGCGGTGGTCCTCCGAGCAGTACGGCGGGCAGCCGGCCGGGCGGAAGGCCTGGCGGTAGTTGTCGAACGCCTCGTAGGCGTCGAACGCCTCGTCGGCCGTCACGCCAAGCCGGGCGGCCACCTCGTCGTCGGTGAGGTTGGTGCCGACGACCAGCCGGTCGACCTTGCGGGCCAGCTCCATCACCGCGGCCGGCGGCTCGACCGGCACGGCGGCGCGGCCGGTGTACGGCTGGTTGGTCGGGAACCGGCCCTGGTTGGTGTCCGGACGGCGGATCGCGGTCAGGTTGGGGGCGGTGTCGGCGTCGATGAGGCGGTTGGCCGCCGGGACGGACGCGGATGCGATGATGCTCATGGGTCGGGGTCCTCTCCCGATCTAGGGCCCGGAGCACAGGAGCGCCAACTCCTGCCGGGCCCGCCTACGTTTGGTAGCCGTTTCGGGCCGGTTGCAGATCCTGTTGCAGTACGCCTCGGTCCGTGATCGTTTACGGCGGTCCGCGTATGCCCTCTGACCTGCAGTTCTGTACGTAGGTGAACGGCGATGGACTTGACCTAGGGAAACTCATAATCCCTCGGTCGCGGGTTCGAGTCCCGCCCGCCCCACCACGCGAAACGCCCTGCCCAGTCACGCTGCCGACGACCCGGGCGAACAACCGCCCGACGAGGAGATCTACCTACCACCCGGATCAGTTGGCGGCGCGTTCGGCGAGGGGGCGGCGACGCAGGGCCGGGTCGGTCAGTGTGCGCGGGGGCGAGGCGGCGTGGGGGTTGAACAGGTTGGCGCCGGGCGGCACGATCTCGTCGATCCGGTCGAGTGTCGCATCGTCCAGGGTGAGCGCGGCCCCCTTGAGGAGGTCCTCCAGCTGTTGCATGGTTCGCGGTCCGATGATCGCCGAGGTGACGGCGGGGTGGGCCACGGTGAACGCTACGGCGAGCTGGGGAAGGGTGCAGCCGATGCTTTCCGCGAGTTCAACGAGTTGTTCGACGGCGTCGAGCTTGGCAGCGTTTTCCGCGTTCGTGGGATCGAACAGCTCCGGCCGGATTGTGGGACGGCCGGTTGCCAGGTCGATGGGCTGGTTCTTGCGGTATTTGCCGGTGAGGAAGCCGAAGGCCAGTGGGCTCCAGACCAGTACGCCCATTCCGTAGCGCTGGCAGACGGGCAGGAGTGAGGCCTCGATTCCGCGGGCCAGGATCGAATAGGGCGGCTGCTCGGTGCGGAAGCGTCCGAGGCTACGCCGCTCGGAGACGTGCTGCGCCTCGACGATCTCCTCGGCCGGGAACGTCGAGCATCCGAAGGCGCGGATCTTCCCTTGGTGCACGAGGTCGCTGAGAACCGAGAGCGTCTCCTCGATGTCGGTCGAGGGGTCGGGGCGGTGGACCTGGTAGAGGTCGATCCAGTCGGTGTTCAGGCGCCTGAGGCTGTCGTCGACCGCCTTGAGGATCCAGCGCCGTGAGTTGCCACTGCGGTTGCGACCCTCGCCCATCTTGAAATGCACCTTGGTGGCGAGTACGACGTCGTCGCGACGCCCTTGCAGCGCCTTTCCCACGATTTCCTCGGACTCACCCTGTCCGTACATGTCAGCCGTGTCGACGAAGTTGATGCCCTGGTCGAGGGCCGTGTGGATGATACGGACGCAATCGTCGTGGTCAGGGTTGCCGACAGCCTGGAACATCATGGTCCCGAGGCAGTAGACACTGACTTCCATCCCGGTTCCGCCGAGGGGGCGATAGCGCATGGTGATGCTTCCTCACTGGTTCAGCCGTGATTACACAGAGCGACCGAAGCGTCGATCACGCGGGGGAGCCTAGGATCTAGAGTCGGCTGTAGGTCAACCCGTTACCCTGACCGGCATGGCTGAGGTCACAACGGGTCTGAGCATCGGACAGGTCGCCGAACGTACCGGCTTGAGCGTTCACGCGCTGCGCTTCTATGAGCACGAGGGCCTCTTCGTCAACCCCGTGCGACGCGGACCTGGCGGGCGTCGCGTCTACAGCCAGGACGACGTGGAGTGGCTCACCGTCTGCATCATTCTCCGCGCCTCCGGCATGCCCCTACACGCGCTCCGGCGATACGCCGACCTCGTCAGAGAAGGAGCCGGTAACGCGGAAGAACGACTCATGCTCCTGCGCGAGCACCAGGCGCACGTCACCGCCCAGATCGGCAGGCTCACCGAGTGCCTGGACCTGATCAGGTTCAAGGTCGGAGTGTATGAGGACCTCCTCGACCCGGGGAGCCCCACCGCCCGCCAATGCCATGCCCCATCCCCTTCGGCAGACAAAGAACAGGCGCCAACCAAGTCGATAAGCTCCTAGACCCCATGTGCCCTGGTTTCTTGTTGGGCTGGCCATACGAATCGCAATGCACAGGTCGCGCCGTGCCATCCGCGTGCCAGAGGTGTTTCCGCTGCTGGGATCGGCATGTGACCAGCTTGGCCGGATGGGCAGTTTGATCTCGTAATCCCTCGGTCGCGGGTTCGAGTCCCGCCCACTCCACCGCTCCTCGTCACCGTGACCCCCGCCGGGTCGTTCCCCCAGGTAGGGCCTGGGGTGGCCGGTGGGAGGGCGGGGCGAGGATGACGACCACTGGGCGGCTGGCGGCCGCGGTGAGGAGCCGCCGGGCCGCGAACATCGCGGTCCTCGTCGGCGCGCAGACCGTCAACCTCGGCGGGGTCCTCGTCGTCACGGCGCTGTTCGCCCCCGCCGACTTCGGTCGGTTCGCGACGTTGTTCGCGGTCGCCGCGATGGTCGGGGGAGCCAGCCCGCTACGGCTCGAGGTGGCCGCCACCACCGCCTCCGAGGCGGACGCGTCGCAGCTCATCCGAGCGGCGATGCGCTCCAACCTCATCGCCGCCGCCGCGACCGGGATCATCGCGCTGACCTGCCACGCCGTGTGGGGGCAGGTCGACGGCCGTGCGCTCGCCGAGTCGGCGGCGCTGGCGGCCGTCACCTACGCCATCGCCGCCGCCGGCACCTACACCTATGCGCGGGTACGGGAACGCCGCTACATGCGGGTGTCCGGTAGCAAGCTCCTCACCGCCGGCGTGCAGGTCGCCGGGCAGGTGGCGGCCAGCGTGGTGATGCCGACCCCGGCGGGCCTCCTCGCCGCCGCGGCCGTGGGCTACGGCGCGGGCACCCTGCTCCTGCTCACCGCCACCCCCACCACCGGGATCACCGTCCCGCCGATGCGGGACGTCCTCTACCGGCACCGCGCGTTCATGCTCGCCGGGGCGCCGGCCGGCATCGTGTCCGCCGTGGCCGTCAACCTGCCCGTCGCGGCGTCCGGCGTCGCGCTCGGTGACGTCGCCGCCGCCGATGTGGCGTTGGCCCTGCGGATCGGGGCGCTCCCGTCGGCGCTGCTCGGGCAGGCGCTGATGCCGCTGCTGCTCGGGGAGATCACCCACCGGGTACGCACCGACGCGGCGATGGCGTTGCCCACCTTCATGCGGGCCCTTCGCGGCCTGACCGTCGCGGGCTGCGTGTCCGTCGCCGCGGTGGTCGCCGCCGGGTGGTGGCTGATACCCGTCGTCCTCGGTGAGCAGTGGCACGGGGTGGGACTGGCGTTGTTGCTCCTCTCGCCGTTCCTCCTCGGCCAGTTCGCCGTGGCCCCGGTCAGTCAGAGCCTCAACGCCGCCGGACGGAACGGGACGCAGCTCGCGTGGGATCTGGCCCGGTTGACGGCGACCGCGGGGGTGTTCGCGGCTGCCGCGGCAGGCGTGATCGGCTACCGGGCCTGCCTGCTGTGGTTCTCGGCGGTGATGGCCGTCGCGTACGCCGCGCATGTCGCGCTGACCCGGGCCGCGCTGGCCGGGCTACCCGACGTGTCGCCTACGGAACCGGTGGTGGCGACACCGACGGCGGCGTACCGGTGAACGCCACACCAGTGCCCGCCACGACGGTCACCGCACGGGACGTGGCCGCGGTCGCGCCGATCGTCGCGCTGCCGGCGGCGGTCCTCCTCGACGGTTCCCGGCTCGTCGCCGACGCGCTCGCGCCGGTGGCCGGCACGGCGGCCACCCACCCGCACCTGCTGCTGTACGCGACGCTCGCCGCTGCGGCTGTCGTCACCCTGGCGGGGTGGTCGGCGCGAGGGTTCCGGTCTCTCGCCGGATCGGGGCCGTTCGTGGTGCTGCTGCTGTCGTTCACACCCGCACTGCTGCTCAGCTCCTTCGACGCCTACTCGACGGCGAAGGTCACGACCATGCTCACCGTCACGCCGCTGCTGGTCGTCGGCGCGCTGACGGTGGTCGACCGGCCCGCCCGCAGGGCTGCCGCACTGTGGGTGCTGGCATTCCTCGGCGTCCTGGTTGCCGTGCTCGCGGTGGCCGTGCCCGAGCCCGCCTACGAGATCCAGCAGGCGGTGGTGCTACGCGGCAACGTCACGATCTCCACCGCTCGCGTCATCGGCTTCGGGGCCGTGGCCCTGCTCTGCCTGGCCGTGGCGCAACGGCGGCTACGACTTCGGGTGGCCGCCGCCGCCGGCGCGGTCGCCCTGGTGGTGCCCCTGACGTTGACCGGTTCGCGAGGCCCGGTCGTCTCCGCCGCTGCCGCCGCCGCGGTGCTGGTCGTGCTGCGCAGCCGAGGGGGCCGGTGGGTGACCATCGTGCCCGGGGTCGCGGCGGTCGCCGCCGCCGCTGTCGCTGTCGCGTCGTCGCTGGTGCCCCAGCAGTCCGCAGCCCGGTTCGAGGTGCTGTCCGGTGGCCCCCTCGATCCGTCGTCGGAGGCCCGGGTGGCGTTGTCGAACCTGGCTCTCGACACGTTCGCGGCGCACCCGATCGGGCTGGGCTGGGGTGATTTCGGGTCGGTGGTGCCGGGCTACCTGCTGGCGTACGCGCCAGGTCGGGAGGACATCGTCTACCCGCACAACCTGCCGCTCGAGGTGGCGGTGGAAGGCGGGTTGGTGGCGCTGGCGGGACTGCTGCTGCTGGCCGTCGCGGTGGCCCGGGCAGTGTGGGTGCGGCGCGGCGACCCCACGGCGGCCGGCATGGGCGCCCTCGTGGTGTACGCGACGGTGAACGCGCTGTCGAGCGCGGACATCAACGGCAACGTCATGGTGTGGGTGTTCAGCGCCGTGGCGCTTGCCGCCGGGTCGCAGCGGGCGGCGGCGCACCGCCAGGCAGACAATGCGGCGCCGACCTTCCGAGCCGACCCGACGCCGGTCGGCACGGCCGGCCCTCGCTGATCTCCCACCACGGGCCGGGCTGCCCGTCGGCCTCGCGGCGCTCGTAGCGCGCGACAGTTCTTCGTGCAGGTGGGTCGGAATTCGAACCCCGGGCCTCCGGCGTGCACGGGTACCCTTCGTGCCGTGATCAACAGCGTGAGGGTCGCGGTCGTCGGGGTCGGCAACAACACCTCGGCGCTGGTGCAGGGGATCGCCTTCTACCGCAGCACCGGCAGCCTGGTGGGCATCCACCAGCCGGAGATAGCGGGGCTGGGGGTCGGCGACATCGACGTCGTCGCGGCCTTCGCCCTCTCCGGCGGCAAGGTGGGCAAGGACCTGCACGAGGCGATCTTCGTCCCGCCCAACAACTTCCCCCGGCTCGACGTGGAGTTGCCGCCCGCGGGCGTGACGGTGCAGCCCGGTCTCGTGGACTCGACGGAAATCGACCGGGTGGCACACGCGCTGGAGGGCGCCGAAGTGCTGCTCTATTCCGCGCCGAGCGGCAGGCTGGAAACCGCTCACGCGTACGCCGAGGCGGCCCTGCGGGCGGGGGTGGCGTTCGTCAACACCACGTCGGACGCGGTCGCCAGGGAACCGTTGTGGCTCAAGCGGTTCGAGGCCGCCGGCGTGCCGCTGCTCGGCGACGACCTGGCCAGCCAGTTCGGCACCTCCGTGGTGCACCACGCACTGCTGCGGTTGATCGAGGAGCGCGGGCTCACCCTGGTCAGTTCCTACCAGGTGAATCTCGGGGGTACGGAGGACTTCCGCAACCTGGTCGAGAACGCCAACACCAAGGCACAGTCCAAATTGAACGCCGTCGGATCCGACAAGGTGCAGATGGCGCCCCTCGGCTACCTACCCCATCTGCAGTCCCAGAAGATCGCCCACCTCAACATCGAGGCGCAGGGTTGGGGTGAAACGGCGGTGAGCCTGGACGTACGGCTGAAGGTGCACGACCCGAGTGGCGCGGCCGGCGTCAACATCGACCTGATCCGGATGGCCGCCACCGCGCTGCGGTCGGGGCGCGGCGGCTACCTCGCCGAGGCGGCGTCGTTCCTGAAGTCCCCACCCGGGACGGCGATCTGACAAACCGATGAGTCCCCGCGGGGGGACGGATCACTGAGCCGTGCCCGCGAGCAGCCACCGTCGGACGGGAACCTCCAGCAACACCCGGTCACCCTCCTGAGCGACCGGCTTCGTGACGTCCCATCCTTCGTACTTGTTCGCGAACGCCTCGACGACCGCGGTGGGGAAGTTGCCGCGGTGCAGGTGGGCGACGCCCTCGGCCACCACGGGGGCGGCCCCGTCCTCCAGGGCCAGGGACACCCGCGGGTCGGCCGCCAGATTTCGAACCTTCACGCTGCGGCCGTCGCAGCCGATCCACCAGATGCCGTCGGCGTAGACGAACCAGACCGGCGTCACGTGGGGGGATCCGTCGCGGCGCACGGTGCACAGCCACACGTTCCGCTCGTCGGCCAGCCGGGTCTCGACGTCGGGCGGAAGAGGCGTCGACAGGTGCGGAGTCACCCGGGAAGTGGACCACATCCGGGATGGCCGCAGATGCCGCCGTGCGGGCCGCTGTCGCTGACCGGGAGGCCTAGAGTCGGGGAATGCTGATCCGGATCGAGGGCAGCGACCTGCCGGGGCGGCGTACCGGTGCCGAGGCGGACCTGCTGCGGCTCCGTAACGTGCACGTGGGAATGCAGCGCAAGGCCGAGGTGGTCGACCGGGTGCCAGCCGACGCGCGCGAAGCTGCCTGGCAGTTCGAGGTCACCAGCCGCGAGGTGGACGGGCTGCTCGACGTCGGTGGTCCGTGGGTGCACGGGCGCCTGGGGGCGCGGTTCCTCTATCTCAGCTGGGGTTCCCTGACGGACGACCGTTTCGAGATGTTCCGTCGGGCGAAGCTCCTGTTCGGCGACATCCCGGGGAAGCTGCTGCGCGCCAGCCACGAGGGGGCCGGTGTGCTGGTCGGCCGGCTCCGGTTGACGGACGCCCAGGGTGGGCCGGTCTGTGCCCGGGTCCGGCCACCCGACATCGGCTGGACCCTGGAGTGAGCGGGCTCGGCGGGTAGCGGAACGCCGCCTCCACCCACCCTGCTGCGGCGGGCCGTACCGTATCCATGATCTGTGCGGCCATGGCGGGAAGACCATGTCACTGACCACTGAGCCACGCGGTTCCCGGACAGCCGAGCTGGCCGCGGTGATCGCGACCTGTCCGTGGCTTCTCGACGTGCTGGTGGTGGTGCGGGAGGCAGGTCTGCCGGGCGCATGGGTGGGGGCGGGCGTCCTTCGGGATCTGGTCTGGGGCCGGCGGTACGGCAGCGGCTTCGACCCACGGGACGTGCGGGACGTCGACGTCGCGTTCTTCGACCCCGACGATCTCACCCCGAGCGCTGACGTCGCGGCGACCGAACTGCTGCGGCGCCACGATCCGGCGATCCCGTGGGAGGCGACCAACCAGGCCGCCGTGCACACCTGGTACGAGAACGTGTTCGGCACCGGTCCGGTCGAAGCGCTGCGCTCGGTGGCCGAGGCGGTGGCCACCTGGCCCGAGACCGCCACCTGTGCGGCGGTACGTCTCGACTCTGCCGGAATGCTGCATGTCTGTGCCCCGCTCGGGCTGGACGACCTGCTCGACGGGGTATGGCGGCGCAACCCTCGCCGAGTGACTGTCGAGCTGTCCCGCGCCCGCCTCGCCCGCCACGATCCGGGCAGACGCTGGCCCGAGGTGCGGATCCTGCCGCCGTAGCGACCGGCAACGCGGCCCAACCGCGCGGGTGGGTCTCCCGACCCGAGTACGGATGCTCATCCGCGTGGCGTCGTGAGCCGGCAGGATCGGGCCGTGACGACGACGACGCGTACCGCGCTCGGCGGCCTGCTTCTGGCGGCGGCGACGGTCGGTGCCTGGTGGGCCTGGCTGGGCTGGGAGTCGGGCTACACGGTCGACCCGGAGACCGGCGCGACCAGCGGCCCGTACGCGGTCTGGCAGGTGGCCGCCGCCGTGCTCACCCTGATCGTGATCGCGGCCGTGGGGGGCTGGTTCTGGAGCCCGTGGCTGGTGGCACCGGTGATGACCGTGACCTTCACCGCGGTCTGGGCGGCGCGGGCCGCGTCGACCGACGACAGCGGGCTCTGGGCGGTGGGGGCGGCGATGGTCGCCATCGGCACCGCCATCGGCGCGACGGTGGTCAGCGGCGGCGCCGCCTGGCTGCGTCACCGCGAGGGCGCCCCGGCCCGGTGAGGGGCAGGATGTCCGGCGGGCATACTTGCCGGATGCCCGAGCAGGCCCGCCGCACACGACCGGAGGCCGTGTCGCCGCTGCTGGCCGCGTTGCGGACCGGCACCCGCGACCACCATCTGGCGCTGGAACGCGACCTCGAACTGCCCGGCCGGATCCGGACCCGGGCCGACCTGGCGGCCGTGCTCGCCGCGCTGCTCGCCGCGTGGGCCCCGCTGGAACGCGACCTCGCCGCCGCGGACTGGTCCGGGCTGCGGCTCGACCCCCGGCTCGGCGCGGCGACCGAGCTGCTCCGCGCCGACCTGGCCGCCCTCGACACGGCGCCGCCGGCGGGCACCGGTCGGCCGGACGCCGGTGTGCGGTTCGACACCCCGGCCCGGGCGGTCGGCGGCCGGTACGTGCTGCTCGGCAGCGCGCTGGGCGGCAGTGTCATCGCCCCGGTGGTGGAACGGCGGCTCGGCCTCGCCGAGGGCGAGGCGACCGGGTTCTTCCGGCGCACCGGCCGCGCGCCGGGGCGCGACTGGCGGGACTTCCGCGTGGCACTGACCGCCCGCGACTGGTCCCCGGCGGAGCTGGCCGACGCGGCCGAGGCCGCCCGGGAGACGTTCACCTTCGTCGGCCGGACGGCCGCGCCGCTCCTCGGCGCCGGTCGCGGCCGCGGCCTGACCGCCCGCCCGACCGCGTCCGCGGCTCCGGGCGGCGCACTCCGGCGCGAGGCCACGCCGGTGGCGAAGCCGCGCAGGTCCGCGACGACGACGGGGGGAACGGGATGAGTGGGATCCGGTGGGGCGTGGTGCTGCCCCAGGGCTGGCGGTCGGACCTGACCCACCTGGCCGACCCGGTGGAGCAGTTCGAGGCCATGGTCGCGGTGGCCCGGGAGGCCGACGAGCTGGGCAGTGACTCCGTGTGGCTGTACGACCACGTGCAGGCCGTCTCGGGCGTGCCGGAGACCACCTTCGAGTGCTGGACCAGCCTGGCCGCGATCGCCCGGGAGACCCGGCGGGTCCGGCTCGGCCAGATCGTCACCTGCAACAGCTTCCGCAACCCGGCTCTGCTGGCGAAGATGGCGGCCACCCTCGACGTGGCCAGCGCCGGCCGGGCCTTCCTCGGCCTGGGCGCCGGCTGGGACCAGCGCGAGTACGACGCGTACGGCTTTCCGCAGCCGTACCCGTCGACCGGGGAGCGGCTGACCCGGCTGGACGAGGCGGCGGCGGTGGTCACCGCGATGCTGCGCGAGCCGGTCGCCACGGTCGAGGGCCGGCACCATTCGGTACGCGGGGCGCAGAACGTGCCGACCGGGGCGGGGCGGTCGCCCGTACCCCTGATGATCGGCGGCAGCGGCGAGAAGCGCACGTTGCGGACGGTGGCCCGGTACGCGGACGCCTGCAACCTGACCGACCACACCGACCCGGCGTTCTACCGGCACAAGCTGGACGTGCTGGCCGGGCACTGCGCCGACCTCGGCCGCGACTACGACGCGATCCTCCGGACCGCCTCGTTCTCGGTCGTCACCGGCACCAGCGACGGCGAGGTGACCGCCCGGCTGCGTGGGCGGGACCGGGCGGAGGTGGCGGCGGGCAGCGCGGTCGGCACACCCGCCGAGCTGGTCGAGGTCTTCGGCCGGCTGATCGAGGCCGGCATGGAGTACTTCATCCTCTACTTCCACGAGCCGACCGACCTGGCGCCGATGCGGCTCTTCGCCCGCGAGGTCGTGCCGAAGCTCGGCTGACACGCGGCGGCCGGCCGCCGAACCCCCCTCGACGGCCGGCCCGCCGCGGGCCGGCGCCCCTCGCGCCGGCCGGGGACCGGGCCCCACCGGTCCCCGCGACAAGGTCAGTACGCCAGCGCCACCGGCCGGCCCAGCAGCCGCGCCCCGTTGTTGCCCAGCCAGCCCTCGGCGGCCGCCGCGTGCTGGGCGAACGTGTGGATGTCCCGGAACCGGCGTTGCAGCGGGGAGGAGTCCCGGGCCGCGCCGCCGCCGGCCGCCCGGTAGCAGGTGGCCACCGCGGCGATCGCCTGCTCGGTCACCCAGGGCAGCGCCGCGGAGATGGTCGGTTGCAGCGCGGGGATCCGCTCCGGGTCGTGCGCGCAGGCCGCCCAGAGGTCGTCGGCGAGGTCGGCGAGGAGCGTCCGGGCGGCGCGCACGTTCAGGTCGGCCCGGCCCAGGTGGATCCGGAAGGCGGGGGAGTCGGCGAGCGGCTGCCGGGCGTAGAGCCGCTGCCGGTCGCCGGCGAGCAGCGCGGTCATGTCGTCCAGCGCGCCCTGCGCGATGCCGACCGCCACGGCGCCCAGGTGCAGCACGAACTGCGCCAGCGGCGCCACGAACCCCGGACCGGGAACGCACGGCGTGCCGGTGAACAGGTCGAAGGTCGCCTCCGCCGGGCAGAAGGCCGAGTCGACCACCACGTCGTGGCTGCCGGTGCCGCGCAGGCCCAGCACGTGCCAGGTGTCCAGCACGGTCACCCGGTCGGCCGGGAAGAGCATCGAGCGGGTCTCCGGCGGCGCCCCGTCCGCGCCGGGCAGCGGCTGGCCGTCGGCGGTGACCAGGCAGTTGCCGAAGATCCAGTCGGCGTGCCGGCAGCCGCTGGCGAACGCCCAGCGCCCGCTGACCTGGAAGCCGCCGTCGGCCAACTCGGCCCGGCCCTGCGGGGCGAAGGCGCCGGCCACCACGACGTCCGGCCCGGCGGCGTAGATCTTGTCGAACCGGTCCCGGGACAGCAGGGCCAGCAGGTGCGGGGTCTCCGCGCCGATCATCACGGTCCAGCCGGTCGAGCCGTCGGCCCGGGCCAGGGTCTCCAGCACCGCCATGCCGGTGCGCAGGTCCACCTCGTACCCGCCGTGGTCGCGCGGCACGAACATCCGGAAGCAGCCGGCGGCGCGGAGCCGGTCGAGCAGGTCGGCGGGCAGCTCCCGGGCCTGCTCGATCTCGGCGGCCCGCGCGGTCAGTTCGGGCGTCAGCTCGCGTACGGCGGTCAGCAGGTCGTGCGCCATCGGTGGCCTCCCTCGGCATCGGTGTGGCGGATCCACGGTGGGCGGCCCACCGTCCCGGCCGCCAGGGACACCGGCACCGACCGGTCGGGACACCGGCGCGGCCCGGGTACGCCGCCGGAACCGCCCGGGTGGTCGGGACACCACGCCCCATGCGCCCGGGACGCCGGGACGGTGACGCTGCACCGAGCGGCGCGCCGCCGCGCCCGCGTACCCGAAGGAGGAACCATGACCAGCGCCCTGCTCGACGGCACCGCCGTGCCGGCCGCCACCGACCGCCCCCGCCGCGGCTGGGCGGTCGCCGGAGCCGTCGCCGGCCTCACCGGCATCGCCCTCTTCCAGTTCAGCCCGGCGCTGACCGACGTGGACCGGTCGCTCCTCGCGGACAACGCCCGCTATGTGGCCGCGATGGACGGCCGCGAGGCGTACCTCTGGGTCTTCCAGGTCCTGGCCGTGCTGGCCGCCGGCTGCCTGGCGGTCTTCGCGGCCGGGTTGCGGCGGCGGCTGGCCGCCCGCGAGCCGGCCGGCGGCCTGCTGCCCGACGTGGCCGCGGCCGGTCTGCTGCTCACCGCGGCGCTGCTGCTCGTCGGCGGCGGGGTGTCCACCGAGTTGTACTGGGACCTGCTGCACGTGGCCGAGACCGACGCCGACACCGTCGCGGCGCTCGCCGCCCTCTACAGCACCTTCCCCTGGGTGTGGGCCGGCGCCGGGCTGAGCGCCGGCGCGGTGGCCGTGGCGGGGCTGCGCCGCCGGTCGGTGAGCCGGTGGCTGGCGGTGTTCAGCCTGGTGATGACGCTGCTCGTGGTGGTCACGCAGGCGGTGCCGCTGCAGTACCTGGCGCTGGCCCCGGCCGCGCTCTGGGCCACTGTCGCCGGCCTGACATTCGCGCTGGAGCGGCGGGGTCTCGGCAACTGACCCGGCGACTGCCAGGATCAGGGCCATGTCCGCCGATCCGACGCCCGCGCCGTCCCGCGACCGCCGCCGCCCGGTGGCCGCCCGGCTGGTCGCCGTCGGCTGCGCGGTCCTGCTCGTCGGTACGGCGGCCTGCTGGGTGGCGGCCCGCCGCCCGTGGGGCCTGTCGCAGCTCTACTTCCTGGTCGACTTCACCGACTGCGCGGTCTACGGCACCGTCGCCTGCCTGGTCCTGCTGCGCCGCGGTCACCCGGTCGCCTGGCTGCTCGCCGCGACCGGGCTGGGCGGCGGGCTGTCCGCGCTGAGCGCGCAGTACGTGGACCTGCTGGCGGTCCGGCCCGACCTGCCCGCGCCGGTGCTGCTCACCTCGGCCCGGGACTGGGCCTGGGTGCCCGGGATGCTGTCGCTCATCACGGTGGTGCCCTGGCTGGTCCGGGAGGGGCGGCTGCCCGTGCCGGCCCGGGTCGCCGTGGCGGCCGGCGCGCTGGTCACCGCCGGGATCGCGCTGTTCCACCTGACCTGGCCGGGGCGGCCGGGGCATCCCTCGGGAGCGCCGTTCCCGGTCACCGCGCCGCGCTGGGCGGAGTTCGTGGTCGCCGGGGAGCCGTGGCTGTTCCGGGTGGTGCCGCTGCTCGGGCTGGTGGCCGCCGCCGGGGTGCTGCGGCGGTGGCGTACCGGGCCGCCGGCCGAGCGGGTGGGGCTGGGCTGGCTGGCGGTCGGCACCCTGCTGCTCGCGGTGAGCTTCGCCCCGCTCGGCTTCCCCGCCGGGTGGGCCCGCCAGGTCCCGGACTGGCTGGCGCCGACCGCGATGCTCGCCTCGCAGGCGTTCTTCCCGGCCGCGGTGCTGGCCGTGGTGCTCCGGCAGCGGCTGTGGGGGATCGAGATCGCGGTACGCCGCACCCTGGTCTGGTTCCTGCTCACCTTCCTGCTGGTCGCCGCGTACGTGGTCGGGGTGAGCCTGCTCGACGGGCTGCTCCCGTCGTCGCCGGCCGTGCCGGGGGTGCTGGTCACCGCGCTCGTGGCGGCCGGCACCCAACCGGCCCGGTCCCGGGTGCAGCGCGGCGTGGACCGGCTGATCCACGGCGAGGCGGTGGAGCCGCTCGGCGTGGTCCGCGGCGTCGGCCACCGGATCAGCGCCTCCGCCGACCCGGCGGACGTGCTGGACGGGGTGGCGCGCAGCGTGACGGACCTGCTCCGGCTGGGCGCCTGCGCGATCGAGGTGGACGGTCCCGAGCCGTACGCGGCGCACGGCTCCTCCGCCGGCCCGGTGGGCGCGCCGCTGGTGCTGCCGCTGCTCCGGGGCGGCACCGAGATCGGCCGGCTTGTCGCCTGGGCCCGGGCGGGGGAGCGGCTGGACGGCCGGACCCGCGCGGCGCTGCTCGACCTGGTGCCGTTGGTCGCCTCGGCCGCCAGCCTGGCCGCCACCGGCCGGGCGCTGGCCGCCTCCCGGACCCGGCTGGCCGAGGCGCGCGAGGAGGAGCGGCGCAAGCTGCGCCGGGACCTGCACGACGGGCTCGGCCCGGCGCTGGCCGGGGTGGCGCTGGGCCTGGCGGCGGCCCGTAACCTGCTCACCGTGGACCCCGAGGCGGCCGGCCGGTTGCTGGACCGGTTGCGCGACGAGACCGACCAGCGGGTGGAGCACGTCCGGGACCTGGCCCGGGGGCTGCTGCCGCCGGTGCTGGGCGAGCGCGGCCTCGCCCCGGCGCTGCACGAGCTGGCCCAGCGCTACGCGGGCTCCGGGCTGGCCGTCGAGGTGGCGGCCGAGCCGCTGCCGCTGCCGGAGCCGGTGGCCACCGCGATCTACGGGATCGTCTCCGAGGCGGTCCGCAACGCGCACCGGCACGCGGGCGCGACCGAGTGCCGGGTGACCGTGCGGCGGGACGAGGAGGGGCTCACGCTCCGGGTCGAGGACGGCGGTCGCGGCATCGTGCCGGGCACGCCGGCCGGGATCGGGATGCGCTCGATGCGGGAGCGGGCCGAGGGGATCGGCGGGGTGTGCGTGGTCGCGCCGGGGCCCGACGGCGGCACCACGGTCACCGTCCGGGTGCCGGCCGCCCGGCTGTCCGGCGACGGCGTGGCGGACGAGGCCGGGCAGCCGTACGCGGTGGTCCCGTGACCGGGGAGAGGATCCGGGTGGCGGTGGTCGACGACCACCCGGTGTTCCGGCTCGGCATGAGCGCGCTGCTGGCCTCGACGGCCGGGCTGGAGGTGGTCGGCGAGGCGGCCGACGCGGACGCCGCGTTGCGGGTCGCCGACCAGCACCGGCCCGACGTGATCATCATGGACCTGCACCTGGGCGGCCGCTCCGGCGTGGCGGCGACCCGGGAGATCGTGGCCCGGCACCCGGAGGTCGGTGTGCTGGTGGTGACCATGCTGGACGACGACGACTGGGTCTTCGCGGCGCTGCGCGCCGGGGCCCGGGGCTACCTGCTGAAGGGCGCCGCCCCGGCCGAGGTGGAGCGGGCGGTACGGGCGGTGGCCAACGGCGAGGTGCTGCTCGGCCCCGTCATCGCCAGCCGGGCGGTGAGCTACCTGTCCGGGGCGCGCGGCGCCGGGGCGGCCCCCTTCCCCGAGCTGACCGACCGGGAGCGTGAGGTGCTGGATCTGGTCGCCCAGGGGCTGAGCAACGTGGTCATCGCCCGGCGGCTGACGCTGAGCCCGAAGACCGTCCGCAACCACCTGTCGAACGTGCTGGCCAAGCTCCAGGTGGCCGACCGCGCCCAGGCCATCGTCCGGGCCCGGGAGGCGGGCCTCGGTCAGCCCTGACCGAACTCGGCGCTGAGGACCCGCAGCGCCCGGGTCAGCTCCCGCGCCGAGGGCGCCGCGGCCGGGTCGACCAGCCACTGGGCCGCGACGCCGCCGATCAGGGCCTGGTGGAAGGCGCCGAGGGCGAGCGCGGTCGACTCGTCGAGGGCCGGGTCGAGCCGGTGGAAGACCTGGGCCAGCCCGAGCCGGGCCTGGCGGGTGACCCCGGCGAACGCCTCCCGCAGCTCGGGCGCGCGGTCCAGTTGCGCGATCAGCTCGAACTGGACGGCCCAGAGCGGCCGCAGCCGGGCGAACGACTCGATGATCCGCTCCCACGCCGCCTCGAAGCGCTGCTCGGGCGTGGCCTCCGGCCCGGCGTCCTCGGCGAGGGCGCGTTCCAGCTCCTCGCCCCACTCCGCCATGGCCTCCACGAGCGCCTCGTTGAGCAGCGCTTTCGTGGTGCGGAAGTGGTAGCCGATGGCGGCCAGGCTGGTGCCGGCGGCGCCGGCCACGTCCCGGGCCGTGGTGGCCGTGTAGCCCTTCTCCATCAGGCAGCGCTTGGCCCCGGCGAGCAGGTCCTCCCGATTTCCCATGCCGGCAGCGTAGCGGATTCTTTGAACAAACGTCTTGCACAAATGTCTAACACGCTTGTACCGTCGGTGGCATGACTGACGTGCTGATCTCCGGCGCCGGCGTCGCCGGCCCCACGCTCGCCTGGTGGCTGCGCCGCCACGGCTTCCGGCCGACGGTCGTCGAGCGCGCCCCGGCGCTGCGCGGCGGCGGCTACAAGGTGGACGTCCGGGGCGCGGCACTGACCGTGCTGGACCGGATGGGCCTGCGCGAGCGGGTGCGCCGGCACGACACCGGAATGCGGCTCGCCCGCTTCGTGGACGCGTCCGGCGCGCAGCTGGCCACCATGGACGCCGCGCTCTTCGGCGGCCGGGAGGGGGACGATGTCGAGCTGATGCGCGGCGACCTGGCCCGGCTGCTCGTCGAGGCCACCGGCGACGTGGAATACCTCTTCGGCGACTCGATCGCCGCGCTGGACCCGGCCGCCGACGGGGTGGACGTGACCTTCGCCGGGGGCGGGCGCCGCCGCTTCGGCCTGGTGGTCGGCGCCGACGGACTGCACTCGACCGTACGCCGGCTGGCGTTCGGCCCCGCCGCGGCGCACCTGCGCCCGCTCGGGCACCACATCGCGATCTGCACCGTCCCCGCCGGCTTCGGCGAGGAGCGGGTCGAGCTGATGCACCCGGCGCCGGGCCGGACCGTCGGCGTCTACCGCACCGCCGGCGCGCCGGACGCCCGGGCGCTGTTCCTCTTCCCGTCGCCCGCCGAGGAGCCGGACCACCGGGACCTGCCCGCCCAGCGGGCGGCACTGGCCCGGGCGTTCGACGGGGCCGGCTGGCGGGTGCCCGAGCTGCTCGCCGCCGCCGCCGACGCGCCGGACCTCTACGTCGCGCCGATGAGCCAGGTGCGGATGGACCGCTGGTCCACCGGCCGGATCGGGCTGGTCGGCGACGCCGGCTACGGCCCGTCGCCGGCCTCCGGGCAGGGCACCAGCCTCGGGCTGGTCGGGGCGTACGTGCTGGCCGCCTCGCTGGCCGAGGCCGGTGGGGACCCGGTCGCCGGGTTCGCCGGGTACGAGCGCCGGATGCGGCCGTTCGTCACGGCGAACCAGCGGCTGGCCGAGCGCAACCTCAAGGGGATGGTGCTCTCGTCGGCCGCGCAGATCCGGTTCCAGACGCTGATGCTGCGCCTCATGCCGCGCCTGCCCGGCCGGGAGCGGATGATCCGCCGGGTCACCGAGCCGATCCGCCGGGCGGCCACCGCGATCACCCTGCCGGACGCGCGCTGACCGGTCAGTCCTTCAGGCGCACGTCGTACGCGGCGCGCAGTTCGTCCCAGCCGAACTCCTTCGCCTCGGCGCCCCGGATCGGGCCGACCGGGTCGCCGTCGAGCAGGTGGCCGGCCACGTCGAGGCAGAGGTGCCAGCCGGCGGCCATGCCGGCGCCCAACGCGCGGTCGTCGAAGCGGTGCCGCAGGGTCAGCCGGGTGCCGGTCGCCGTGCCGGCCAGTTCCCAGCGCAGCAGACCGTCGCCCCAGGTGTATTCGAGCAGGGTGGGTGGTTCGGCCCGCCGCACGGTGGCCGGGGCCGGCCAGCTCCGGTCGCCGTCGACGGTGCTCAGCGTGACCGCGCCGGGCGTGCCCAGGTCGCGGTCGGCAAGGAAGGGCGCCCACTGGGCGAGCCGGTCCGGCTCGGTGAGCGCGGCCCACACCTTCTCCGGCGGATGCCGCAGGTCGCGGACGAGGATCAGGTCCCACCGGTCGCCGGCCGCCGCCCAGGAGACGTCGGCGAGCGGGCCTGGCCGGAAGCTGTCGCGGTCCATGGTCACTCCTGACTGTCGAGATGGCGTTCCAGGGCGTCGAGGTGGTCGGTCCACATTCGCCGGTACGGCCCGAGCCAGTCGTCCACGGCGCGCAGCGGGCGGAGGTCGATCCGGTAGATCCGCTGCTGGGCGGCGGTGCGGCAGGTGACCAGGCCGGCCTCGCGCAGCACCTTGAGGTGCTTGGAGACGGCCGGCTGGCTCATGCCGAGCGCGGCCACCAGCTCGCCCACGCTGCTCTCCGACCGGCGCAGCCGGTCGAGGATGCGGCGTCGGGTGGGCTCGGCCAGCACGGCGAAGGCATCCCCGGACACGCCCCCAATATGCCCCGGTGGTCATATGCCTGTCAAGGAATGCGAGGCGACGGCGCGGCGGGCCGGCCCGCTTCCTATGCTCGGGGCATGGAACTGCGGATCTTCACCGAACCCCAGCAGGGCGCCAGCTACGACCAGCTGCTCGCCGTGGCGCGCCGCGCGGAGGAGACGGGCTTCGGCGCCTTCTTCCGCTCCGACCACTACCTGAAGATGGGATCGGTGAGCGGCGACCCGGGCCCGACCGACGCCTGGACCACCCTCGCCGGCCTGGCCCGGGACACCAAGACCATCCGGCTCGGCACCCTGATGACCGCGGCCACCTTCCGGCTCCCCGGGCCGCTCGCCATCACCGTCGCCCAGGTCGACCAGATGAGCGGCGGCCGGGTCGAGCTGGGCATCGGCACCGGCTGGTTCGCCGAGGAGCACACCGCGTACGGGATCCCGTTCCCGCCGCTGGGGGAGCGGTTCGATCGGCTGGAGGAGCAGCTCGCGGTCATCACCGGGCTCTGGGAGACGCCGGCCGGGTCGACCTTCGACTTCCCCGGCAAGTACTACCCGGTCAGCGACTCACCGGCGCTGCCCAAGCCGGTCCAGCAGCCGCGCCCGCCGATCCTGCTCGGCGGCATGGGCCCGAAGCGCACGCCCCGCCTGGCGGCCCGCTACGCCGACGAGTTCAACCTGCCGTTCGCCTCGGTCGAGGACTCGGCGGCGCAGTTCCAGCGGGTGAAGGACGCCTGCGCCGAGGCCGACCGGGATCCAGCCACCATGACCTGGTCCAACGCCCTGGTGCTCTGCTGCGGCCGGGACGACGCCGAGGTGGCCCGGCGCGCCGCGGCAATCGGCCGGGAGCCCGACGAGCTGCGCGAGAACGGCGCCGCCGGCACGCCCGCCGAGGTCGTCGACAAGCTCGGCCGGTACGCGGAGATCGGCAGCGAGCGGGTCTACCTCCAGGTGCTCGACCTGGCCGACCTGGACCACCTGGAGCTGGTCGCCGCCGAGGTGATGCGGCAGGTCTGAGCTCAGGTCACCACCTCGACCGACCCGTCCAGGTGCCGGGTGACGATCGACCGTCCTCCGGCGGCCCGGGGCGGCGGCCCCGGATGGGGGATCGGGTCGGGCTCGGGTTCGGGCATCGGCGGCGGCGCCGGGGCCGTGGCGTACGCCCCGTCGACCGGCTCGGGGCCCACGCCGGTCGGGTCGATCTCCTCCTCCGACGGATACACGTCGCCACGGAGGGTCGGGTCGCGGTAGCTGCTCATGTCCACAGGGTGCCCTACCGGACGGCGGGGCAACCGCGCCTTGCGCGATTGGCGGATGATGCACCCGGACACCGGGGACGGGAACGGGGGGAACGACGTGGAGCTGCACCGCAACCGAGGGGTCCTGCCGCTGGCCCTCGTCTGCGTGGCGGGCGGGGTGATGGTGCTCGCCGTGGCCGGGGACGGGCCGGTGCTGCGGATGCTGGTCGCCCTGGGAATCGTGGTGATCGGCGTCAAGGTGCTGGTGGGCGCCCTGCGGCCGTTCCGCTGCGTACTCGGCCCGGAGGGGCTGGAGGTGCGCCGGCCCGGCCTGCGCGGGACGTACCGCTGGGAGCAGTTCGCGGCGCTCGCCCTCGACGACGCGGGCCGGCTGGTCGGTGTGCCCGGGGCCGGGCTGCCGCCGGGCCTGCCGGTCACCGCCCGGCACCCACGAGACGGCCGTCCCGGCGTGGAACTGCTCGACCTGACCCAGGTGCGGGAGAATCCCGACGAGGTGACGGCGGCGCTGACCCGGTACGCGGGCGACCGCTTCACCGACGCGCGCAGCCGGCCGGCCGGCGCGGACCTCGACTTCGCGATCGGGCTGCGCGGCTACGACGTCCGCGAGGTGGACCGGCTGGTGCGCCAGGCCCGGGAGGCGCTCGCCCGGGGCGGAGCGGCGGAGCGGCGGGCCGCCCGGACCGAGATCGAACGGGCACGGGCCGCCGGACTCCCGGTTGCGCTGCGCGGGTACAGCACCACGCAGGTGGAGGCGGCGCTGGACGCGCTCCGCGCCGCCCTCGCCGAAGAGACGAGCCCCGATCGGGAGGCCACCGCGTGACCGGCACCAACTGGGCGGGCAACGTTCAATACTCGGCCCGGGCCCACCACCGGCCGTCCACCCTCGACGAGCTGCGCCGGCTGGTGGCCGGCGCGGACCGGGTGCGGGCGGTGGGCACCGGACACTCGTTCAACCGGCTCGGCGACACCACGGGCGAGCAGGTGTCGGTGGCCGGGCTGCCGCCGACCGTCGCGCTCGACCGCGACCGGGGCACCGTCACCGTCGCCGCCGGCCTGCGCTACGGCGACCTGGCCACCGCGCTGCACGCCGAGGGGTACGCGGTGGCGAACCTCGCCTCGCTGCCGCACATCTCGGTGGCCGGCGCGGTCGCCACCGCCACCCACGGTTCCGGGCCGGCCCACGGCAACCTGGCCACCGCCGTGGCCGCGCTGGAACTGGTCACCGCCGACGGCGACCTGCTCACCGTGGACCGCGCCGACCCCCGGTTCGCCGGGCTCGTGGTCCACCTCGGCGCACTGGGCGTGGTCACCCGGCTCACCCTCGACGTGGTGCCCGCCTTCGAGGTGCGGCAGTACGTCCGGCTCGGCCTGCCCCGCGCGGCCCTGGACGACGCCCTCGACTCGGCCTACAGCGTCAGCGTCTTCACCGGCTGGCGCTCACCCCGCTTCGACCAGGTGTGGCTCAAGCAGCGGGCCGACCAGCCGCCGCCCCCGGCGGACTGGCTGGACACCCGGGCCGCCGACACGCCCTGCCACCCGGTGCCCGGCATGCCGGCGCAGAACTGCACCGAACAGCTCGGCGTGCCCGGGCCGTGGCACGAGCGGCTGCCGCACTTCCGGTTCGGCTTCACCCCGAGCAGCGGCGACGAACTCCAGTCCGAGTGGCACCTGGCCCGCTCGGACGGCCCCGCGGCGCTGGCCGCGCTCGACCCGGCGGCCGAGCGGATCGCCGCCGTGCTCCAGGTCTGCGAGCTGCGTACGGTGGCCGCCGACGGGTTGTGGCTGAGCCCCAACCACGAGCGCGACAGCCTGGCCGTCCACTTCACCTGGGTCGGCGACCCGGCCGCGGTGGCGCCGGTGCTCGCCGAGGTGGAGGAGCGGCTCGCGCCCTTCGCCCCGCGCCCGCACTGGGGCAAGCTCTTCACCCGCGACCCGGCCGCTGCCTATCCCCGCCACGACGACTTCCATGCCCTGCTGCGGGAGTTCGACCCGGCCGGCAAGTTCCGCACGGCGTTGCTGGACCGCTACTTCCCGCGCTCCTGACCGGCGAGGGCTAGGAGCGGCCGGCCGCCATCTGCTCGCGCATGCTGCCGCGCTGCACCGCACGGCTGATGTCGCTGGGCGAGACGATCCCGACCAGCCGCTGGTCGGCCACCACGAGCGCCCGGCCGTCGGCGCACTCGCTGAGCCGGGGGAGCAGGTCGGTGAGCTGCTCGTCCGGGTTGGCGAGCACCAGTTCGTCGGCGCGGCAGGAGACCTCGGCCAGGGTGGTCGAGGCGCGCCGGTCGGCCGGGATGCCGCGGACCCGGTCGAGGGTGACCAGCCCGACCGGCCGGCCCTCCTCGGTCAGCGGGAGCGCCGAGTGCCGGTACGCGAAGAGGTAGTGGTCGACGAAGTCGGCGACGGTCATCTCCCCGGAGGCGGTCTGCGGCTGGGGCGTCATCACCTCGGCGACCCGGATGCCGCGCAGCGCGCTGCCCATCCGGGCCTGGCGCTCCTCCATGCCGGCGGCGCCGATCAGGAACCAGCCGATGAGCGCCAGCCAGAGCCCGCCCACCCCGCTGCCGGCCAGGAACTGCCAGAGCCCCAGCCCGATCAGCAGCGCGCCGAGGACCCAGCCGGCCCGGGCCGCCACCACCGACGCCTTCGTCCGGTCGCCGGTGGCCTTCCACACCGCCGCCCGCAGCAGCCGGCCGCCGTCGAGCGGGGCGGCCGGCAGCACGTTGAAGATCGCCAGCAACACGTTGATGCCGGCCAGCCAGGACAGCGAGCCGAGCAGCAGGCCGTGCGCGCCGACCAGGGCGAGCAGCACCGCGATCGCGCCGAAGAACAGCCCGATGATGAGGCTGACCAACGGCCCCACCCCGGCGATGCGCAGCTCGGCGCCCGGGTCGCGGGCCTCGCCCTTCAACTCGGAGACGCCGCCGAAGAGCCAGAGCGTGATCCCCTCGACCTCGATGCCGTTGCGCTTGGCGACCACCGCGTGGGCGACCTCGTGGGCGAGCAGGCCGAGGAAGAAGACCACCGCGGCGGCCAGCCCGGCGGCGACGTACGCCACGGCCGAGTGGCCCGGGTAGGCGCGGGGGAACTGGCTGGCGGACAGCGCCCACGCGATCAGCAGGAAGATGACCAGGACGCTCCAGTTGACCCCGACGGGTACTCCCGCGATCCGGCCAAGCCGGAAGCTCGCCCTCATATCCCCGTCATACCCGTCCAAGTCCCTGCCACACCAGGGCGGAAAGTCCCGGACTATCGCTTGCCGTGCGTCAAGCGAGCATTGACGGCGCGTGCCATTCGCGGATATCTATCCGGTAAGTCGCCGTCAGATCTTTCGATCGCCGCCACGAGCGGTGCCCGGAAGAGGTAGAGGAGTCCAGGTGAATCCACGTACCGTCCGCCGCGCCGCCCTGTCGCTGGGCATCGCGGTCGCCACCCTGACCGCAGCGGTCGCCACCCCGGCGTACGCCCGGCCCGTCCACTCCGCGCCGGCGGCCACCGCCGCCGGCCCGGTGTCCACCGTCCTCGACGGCGTCACCCGCCAGGTCGCCGGGGCCCTCGCCGACCCGTCCGCCCTGCGTCGACTGAGCGCCGCCGTCACCGCCGGCCCGGTGGACCTGCTCGCCGCCCCGGTGAGCGGCCGGCTCGCCGGCGAGCTGCGCGCGGCCAACGAGCGGCTGCTGGTCGCCAAGGGCCTGCCGGCCGGCACCGGCTCGCTGCTGCGGATGCGCCTGGCCCACCCGGACCTGCGTGCGGCGCTGGCGCGGGGCGAGGTCCCGCTGGTCGCGGCCACCCCGACCGACGACGCCGCGGCGAGCGTCGTCGCCCACGACCGCTCCGGCGGCACCGTGGTGCTGGACGCCGCGCGGGTGCCGCAGCGGCCGGTGCTCGTGGTCGAGGTGGACAGCGAGCGGGCGCTCTCCGCCGGGCTGGCGCTGATGCGCGAGCAGTTGAGCGCGCGCGGGATCGGCCCGGCGGCGTCGGCCCGGACCGCGACCGCCGCGCTGACCGCGTCGGGCGGTTACTGGGCCACCAAGGTCGACGCCGTACGGCTCAGCGACGACAAGGAGCCCTGGATCAAGGGCGCGGCCGAGATCTACACCGTCGTCGCCGGGTTCGGGCTGGACGGCAAGGCGAAGGTCGACCTGGTGCAGATGCCGTACCTGGACAACGACGGCACCACGTACTACCCGAACCAGCTCCTGGTGCACTTCTCGGCGTACAAGTACAACCTGGCCGACGCCGTCATGATGGAGGACGACGGGGACACCAACTACTCGGCGCTGGTCAAGGCGATCGCGAACGCGCTGCTGGTGATCGTCGACGGTGGCGCGTACACGCCGCTGGTCAACGCGATCCTGGACGCCATCCCCACGTCCTGGTACACCGACGACCCGGACTTCGTGGACGCCTGGTACACGCTGAGCACCACCAGCAGCGGCCGGAGGTACGGCGCGGGCGGCAACGGCTGGATGGATGTCGCGCCGTACTGGGTCTCGGAACTCTGATCGGCTGGGTCGACGGCCCGCCCCCGACCGACCCGAGGGAGGTGGGCCGTCGACCGGCTAGGGCAGCTCGGGCTGCTCCGGGAGGTGGCGGACGTGACCCGGCCGCGGCCGGCGGTCCGGTGCGGCTGGCGCCGCCCTAGTCGGCCGTTCCAGCCGGAACCACCCAGGCGGTGGGCTGTCCGGTGATCGCGGTGATCAGGTCGAAGTCGCCGTCGTAGTGGAGGACGGTGACGTCGTGCCGTTCGGCCGTGGCGGCAATCAGCAGATCCGCCATGGAGAGCGCCCGGTGGTTGCCCTTGTGCAATGCCTGCACCTGGATGTCGATTGCTCGATCCCAGACCTCGTCGGGCATCGGCAGCCATCGGAAGCCACTCAGCATCCATCGGACGCGCTGTGCATCCTTGGCCGTGCGGGCGCTGTGGATGACCTCTATCTCGATCGCCCCGCACACCGCGAGCAGCCCTCGATCGGAGAGTTCGTCGAGCACCGGGGCCACGCGTGGTCTGGGCCAGCGGGCGAGGGCCGACTTGTCCAGCAGGTAATACTCTCGATTCACGCCGCGTCCGGCTCGGCCGTCTCGACGGGGCCGGTCAGGTCGGGCAGCCCTCCGCTCTTGAGCAGGTCGGCGAACTGCCGCCGCTTCTCACGGTCGGCGACAGCTTTGAGGGCGGCGTTGACGGTGGCTTTCTTGGTAGTGGTGCCGAGGATCTTGCTGGCCTCGGCGAGTAGCTCATCATCCACATCAAGGATCGTTCGGCTCACGGTGACTCCTCCATCAGGCGACACACGCCGATGATATCAATCCGAGTGGTTCTTGATATCACGTCCTCAGTCGCGATGCCGACACGTGTAGTGATGTGAGTGCCGGGGGCAGCGTGCTGGATAGTCGAGCAGGTGACGGCTCTGATGGACGAGGGTGACGATCCGCATCTCTGGCTCGAGGATCTTGATTCTGCGGACTCCGCCAGGTGGGTGCAGAACCGCAACGCGGAGACCACCGCCACGCTGACCGGGAGCGAGCGGTTCAGCGCTCTGCGGACGGAGATCCGGCAGGTGTTGGATGCCGAGGATCGCATCCCCTACCCCGGCTGGCGCGGCGACCACCTCTACTACAACTTCTGGACCGACGCGGCTCATCCGCGGGGGCTGTGGCGGCGCACCACGCTCGACCAGTACCGCCGGCACGAGCCCGAGTGGGAGGTGCTGCTCGACCTCGACGCGCTGGCCGCCGAGGAGGGCGAGAACTGGGTCTGGCAGCAGGTGACGGTGCTGCGCCCCGGCTACCAGCGCTGCCTGATCAGCCTGTCCCGCGGCGGCGCCGACGCCGTCGTCGTGCGGGAATTCGACCTGGCCCGCCGCGCCTTCGTCGAGGACGGGTTCACCCTGCCGGAGGCCAAGAGCAAGGTCTGCTGGATCGACCTCGACCACATCTACGTCGCCACGGACTTCGGGCCCGGGTCGCTCACCACCTCCGGGTATCCACGCGTCGTCAAGCGCTGGCGGCGGGGCACCCCGCTGACCGAGGCCGCCATCACCTACGAGGGCCGCCCGGACGACATCGGCGTCTACGCCTCGCACGACCCCACGCCCGGGTTTGAGCGCGACTTCGTGGGCCGCAGCCTCGACTTCTACCGAACCGAGAACTACCTGCTGACCGGCGCCGGGGAGCTGACCCGGATCGACGTGCCGGAGGACGCCCAGTGGGACGTGCATCGCGAGTGGCTACTGATCCGGCCGCGCTCGCCCTGGACGGTCGACGGGGTGACGCACCCGGCGGGCACGCTGCTGGCGACCCGGTTCGAGGCGTTCCTCGCCGGCAGTCGGGAACTGGCGCTGCTGTTTCAGCCCGACGACCGCACGACGCTGAGCTACCACGTCTGGACCCGGCACCATCTGATCCTGGCCACCCTCATCGACGTGCGGAGCCGGCTGGAGGTGCTCACGCCCGACGGGTCGGGCTGGCGACGCGAGCCGCTCGGCGGGGTGCCGGAGTACGAGCACAGCCAGGTCGTGGAGACCGACCCGGACCACGGCGACGACTATCTGCTCGCCGCGGAGGGGTTCCTGCAACCGGCGACGCTCCGGCTCGGGCAGGTCGGCGGCACGGCGGAGACACTCAAGCGCGAGCCGGCGTACTTCGACGCGGGCGGCCTGACGGTCCGCCAGTTCTTCGCCACCTCCGCCGACGGCACGTCGGTGCCGTACTTCCTGGTCGGTGACCCGGACCCGACCGCCCGGCCGACGCTGCTCACCGGCTACGGCGGGTACGAGCACTCCATGACCCCGGGTTACGACGGAGTCGTCGGGCGCGGCTGGCTGGCCCGGGGCGGCAGCTACGTGGTGGCGAACATCCGCGGCGGCGGGGAGTACGGCCCGGAGTGGCACCGCGCGGCGATCCGGGAGAACCGGCCTCGGGCGTACGAGGACTTCGCGGCCGTGGCCGCCGACCTGGTGATGCGAGGGATCACCACCCCCGAGCAGCTTGGCGTCGAGGGTGGCAGCAATGGCGGGCTGCTGGCGGGCGTGATGCTGACCCGCTACCCGGAGCTGTTCGGCGCGGTCGTCGCGCAGGTGCCCGTACTTGACATGCGGCGCTACCACCGGCTGCTGGCCGGCGCCTCATGGATGGCCGAGTACGGCGACCCGGACCGGGAGGAGGACTGGGCCTACCTGCGGAGGTACTCGCCGTACCACAACGTTCGCGGCGACCGGCGGTACCCGCCGGTCCTGCTGATCACCTCGACGCGGGACGACCGGGTGCATCCGGGGCACGCCCGAAAGATGGCGGCGCGGCTGCGCGAGTACGGGCACGAGGTGGCGTACTACGAGAACGTCGAGGGCGGGCATGGCGCGGCGGCGAACAACGAGCAGTGCGCCTTCATCTGGGCGTTGGCGTGTGAGTTCCTGTGGCGGACGCTGGCGGGACCGGCACTGCAGCCTTTGCCACGCCAAGCGTCGCCGGTCCGCGGGGACAACGCCGACCGCTCGGTGCCGGCGTGGCTGCCGGGTGGACCGGAGGTGCCATAGGTGTGCGCCGTCGGCCCGGCTCAGCGGCGGGGGGCCGTGGTGACCACGGTCGGCGAGTACTCGTTCGCCGCCTCCACGGCCCACTCCAGCGCGAAGTCGGCCTCCTCCTCCCAGCCCGGCTCGCCGCCGACGAAGTGCGACCGCCCCGGGAACTCCCGGTAGCTGGTGATCGCCGTCGAGCCGCGGTAGAGGTTGGCCGCGGCGGACGCCAGCGAGGGCGGCACCACGTGGTCCTCGCCGCCGGTCGTCACCAGCAGCGGCGCCCGGTCGGACCGCTTGGTGTCCGCCGCCGTGGCCGAGTTCGGGTCCACGTTGGCGAACGCCCCCTCGAAGAAGACGTGGCCCGCGGCGGGCACCGCGTACCGCTCCCAGGCGGCGTCCGAGTCCTCGGCGCTGATCGTGTTACCGAAGGTGTAGCGGAAGTCCTCGCGGGTGAACGGCACCGCGCGGTGCCGGTTCGCCGGGTTGCGCAGGATGGGGAACCCGGAGCGCAGGGTGCTGAGCGGTAGCTTCAGCACGCCCTTCACCGCCACGGGGTGCAGGCCGACGACGGCTGCGCCGAGGCCCCGGTCCATGAGCAGTTGGGCGATGAGGCCGCCGAACGAGTGCCCCATGATGATCGGCGGCCGGGGCAGCCCGCGGATGATCGCGGCGTAGTGGTCGACGATTCCGGTGACCCGCTGCGCGGCGATCGGCGTCGGGTCCTCCCGCAGCCGCTCGACGTCGACGTCCATCCCGGGCCAGGCCGGGGTGAGCACCTTGAAGCCGCGCGCCGTGTACCGGTCGGACCAGTGCTCCCAGCTGCGTGAGGTCATCCAGAGGCCGTGGATCAGCACAACCGTGTCGACCCGTCCCGTTGGTGTGCCCATGCCCTGACCTCCCTGGTGCCGCGACGACTGGGCCGGGCGCTGGTTACCCGGCCCGGCCCCCCTCACGCCCCGGCGGGACGTACGTGGCGACGCCCCGGACCAGCAGGTCGACGCCGAACAGGAACCGCTCGTCGCCGCCGCCCTCCATGAGGTCGTCCAGGTGCCCGGTGACGTTCGGGTACGTCTCGGCGGGCAGGTTTCCGTAGTAGGTGCGCAGCTGCTGGGACAGTCCGGCCCACCAGGTCTCCCGGTCCTGCCCGGAGGCCCGCACCTTCTCCTCGTAGAGGGCGCCCTCGTAGGCGTCGCCGGCGATGTAGAGGAAGAGCCGGTCGAGGAACCACGCCGCCGGGCGGGGCGGCACGCCGCCGGCGAACAGGATGGCGAGCATGCCTTCGGTGACCCGCAGCGCGTTCGGGCCGGTCGGGATGGTGGCGAGCGAGGCGAGCGCCAGGTTGGTGTGGGTGGCGTAGACCCGGTACGCCTGAAGGGCCACCTCCCGGATCTGCTCGGTCCACCGGTCCGGCTCCGGGGCCGGCACGACGATCTCGGCGCTGGCCCGGTCGACCAGCAGTTCCAGCAGTTCCTCCTTGCCGGAGACGTGGGCGTAGAGCGAGGCGGGGCCGGTGCCCAGCTCCTGGGCCACCCGCCGCATGCTCAGCGCGCCGAGCCCCTCCCGGTTGATCAGGGCGAGGGCGGCGTCGACGACGGCTTGCTGGCTCAGCGGTCGGCGGGTCGCCCGGCTGCGCGGCCGGGTACGCCACGGGGGCGCGGGGGTTTCGCTCACGGACGACCTCCGGGACGGGGGGCGGACTCGAACATCGTACTTGCTGCGAACGCCGTTCGTTGGTAGAACAGTGTTCGTCAACGAACAGTGTTCGCTTCCGATCGGGGGACCCATGACCACCGAACTCACCGCGCCGCACCCCGCGGCGCCGGCCGTCGCGGGCCACCGCTGGCGCTGGATCGCCCTCGCGGTGATCCTCACCGCCGAGGTGATGGACCTGCTCGACGTGCTGGTCACCAACCTCGCCGGCCCCGCGATCCGGGCCGACCTCGGCGGCTCGCCCACCGTCATCCAGTGGATCGGCGCCGGCTACACCCTCGCCATGGCCGTCGGCCTGGTCACCGGCGGCCGCCTCGGCGACCTGTACGGCCGGCGCCGGATGTTCCTGATCGGGGTGCTCGGCTTCACCGCCGCCTCGGCGGCCTGCGCGCTCGCCGGCAGCCCCGGCACGCTGATCGCCGCCCGGGTGGCGCAGGGCCTGCTCGGCGCGCTGCTCCTCCCGCAGGGACTCGGCCTGATCAAGGAGATGTTCCCGCCGGAGCAGCTCGCCGCCGCCTTCGGCGCGTTCGGCCCGGTGATGGGGATCTCCGCCGTCGGCGGGCCGATCCTGGCCGGCTGGCTGGTCGACGCCGACCTGGCCGGCACCGGCTGGCGCGCCATCTTCCTGATCAACGTGCCGCTCGGCCTGCTCGCAGCGCTGGGTGCGGCCCGCTTTCTGCCGGCCTCCCGCCCCGGCCACGCCACCCGGCTCGACCTGCCCGGCGTCGCGCTCCTCTCGGTCGCCGTGTTCCTGCTGGTCCACCCGCTGGTCCAGGGCCGCGAGCTGGGCTGGCCCGCGTGGAGCTTCGCGATGCTCGCCGGCGCGGTCGTCGTGCTGGCCGTCTTCGCCCGCTACGAGCAGCGCCGGCAGCGGGCCGGCCGGGACCCGCTGGTGGTGCCCGCCCTGTTCCGCCGCCGCGCCTTCACCGGCGGGCTGGTCGCGGGGCTGGCCTTCTTCACCGCGCTGGCCGGCTTCTCGCTGGTCTTCAGCCTCTACCTCCAGCTCGGCCTCGGCTGGTCGCCGCTGCGCGCCGGGCTGGCCGGCGTGCCCCAGGCGCTCGGCATGGTGGCCGCCTTCGTGCTCGCCGGAGCCGGCCTGGCCCAGCGGCTCGGCCGGCGCCTCATCCACCTCGGCCTCGGGGTGGTGCTGGCCGGCGTCACCGGGATGCTGCTCACCCTCACCGTGGCCGGCGCCGACGTCACCCCGTGGCGGATGACGCCCGCGCTGCTGGCGGTCGGCTTCGGCATGGGCCTGGTCATGGCGCCGTTCTTCGACATCGTGCTCTCCGGGGTCGAGGAGGCGGAGACCGGCTCGGCGTCCGGCACGCTCACCGCCGTGCAGCAACTCGGCGGCGCGCTCGGCGTGGCGCTGCTCGGCACGGTCTTCTTCGACGGGCTCACCGACTCGGTGTCGCACGCCGTGCGGGTCACCCTCCTCGCCGAGCTGGGCCTGCTGCTGGTCACCGTCGCGGGCGCGTTCCTGCTGCCCCGCCGGGCCCGCGAAGGGGCCGGCGGCCACTGAGCGCCGACCCCTGACAAATGTCACCCCCGGAAGATGACGCCCGCTCCGGGGACCGGACCCCCGGTCCCCGGAGCATCGTTGTCATGACCGACACCCACCCTGCCGTCGAGCTCGCCGGACTCACCAAGACCTTCGGCCCGGTGACCGCCGTCGACGGGCTCGACCTCCGCATCGCCCCGGGCGAGGTGGTGGCCTTCCTCGGCCCCAACGGCGCCGGCAAGACCACCACCGTGGACATGCTGCTCGGGCTGGCCCGCCCGGACGCCGGCACCGTCCGGCTCTTCGGCGGCACGCCCGCCGACGCCGTCCGGCTCGGGCGGGTCGCCGCCGTGATGCAGACCGGCGGCCTGCTCAAGGACCTCACCGTCGCCGAGACGGTACGGATGACCGCGCACTTCTAAGGCCACACCCGGCCGGCCGCCGAGGTGCTGGAGCGGGCCGGCATCGCCGACATCGCCGACCGCCCGGTGGGCAAGTGCTCCGGCGGCCAGCAGCAGCGGCTGCGCTTCGCCCTGGCGCTGCTGCCCGACCCGGACCTCATGGTGCTCGACGAGCCGACCACCGGGATGGACGTCGAGGGGCGGCGGGACTTCTGGCAGGCCATCCGGGCCGACGCGCGCTCCGGCCGTACCGTCCTGTTCGCCACCCACTACCTCGACGAGGCCGACGCGTACGCGGACCGGATCGTGCTGGTCCGCCAGGGCCGGGTGGTCGCCGACGGCACCACCGCCGAGATCAAGAACCTGGCCGCCGGACGGGTGGTCCGGGCCACCCTGCCCGGCGCCGACCAGGCCGGGCTGGCGGCGCTGCCCGGCGTGCAGTCGGTCGAGGTGCGCGGCGACGCCGTGCTGGTCCACACCGAGGACTCCGACGCCGTCGCCCGGCACCTGCTCACCCGGACCCATGCCCGGGACCTGGAGATCACCTCGCGCAACCTCGAGGACGCCTTCCTCGCCCTGACCGCCACCGCCGCCTGACCGCCGACCGCGCCGAACCCGGAGCCCTGAGATGACCGTCACCGCCCCGTCCGCGACCACCTCCGCCCACCGAACCGGGAACCGCCGGCCCCCCGCCCTGGGCGGCTTCTCGACCGCCGTGCTCGGCATCGAGATCCGCCGGGTGCTGCGCAACCGCCGTACGCTGATCTTCATCCTGGTCATGCCGGCGGTGTTCTTCCTGCTGTTCGGCCTGCCGCAGCGCGGGCAGAACCTGGACAACGGCCTGCCGGTCACCGGCTGGATCATGATCAGCCTGGCCGTCTACGCGGCCATGGTCGCCACCACCAGCGCCGGCGCGGCCGTCGCCACCGAACGGGCGCTGGGCTGGAGCCGGCAGCTGCGGCTCACCCCGCTGCGCCCGGCCGCGTACGTGGCCACGAAAGTGGCCACCGCGATGGTGCTCGGCCTGCTCGGCGTGCTGGTCGAGTTCGCCGTCGGCGCCGCCTCCGGGGTCCGGCTGCCGGCGCACGTCTGGGTGGAGTCCGGCCTGACCGCCTGGATCGGCTCCCTCGTCTTCGCCGCCCTCGGCCTCTTCGTCGGCTACCTCGCCCCGGCTGAGAACGTCATGCAGTTCATGGGGCCGGTGCTGGCCGTCCTGGCCATGCTCGGCGGGCTGTTCGTCCCGCTCGACGTGCTGCCCCACGCGCTCCAGCAGATCGCCAAGTTCACCCCGGTCTACGGCGTCGGCCAGCTCGCCCGGGCGCCGCTGACCGGAGCCGGGCTGGACTGGGTCGCGGTCGGCAACGTGGCCGCCTGGACCGCCTTCTTCGGCCTCGGCGCGGCCCGGCTGTTCCGCCGCGACACCACCCGCGTCTGACGCGCGACCGCGGAGGCTAGCGTGTTCACCGTGGGCCTGCCGCGCGAGCCGAGCCAGCCGGTGAGCCGCCGTTGGCGGATCACCGGCTGGCTCCTGGCCGCGGTCTGGCTCTTCTTCCTCAACATCCCGCTGCTCACCGCCCTGCACCAGCCCGAGGTCTGGCGCCGGGTGCTCGGCGCGGTCACCCTGGTCGGCTTCGGCGTGTTCTACGTCTGGGTGTTCGAGTGGGCGCGCGGCCGCCGGCAGGCGCACCGGACCATCCCGCGCGGTCGGGCCTGGACGGCCTTGGCGGTGCTGCTCGGGCTCGGCCTCGCCGGCATCCCGGGCACCGAGGGGGACTGGCTCACCACGCTGGTCTTCGTCGCGGCGGCCGCGGTGTTCCTGCTGCCGTCGCGGGACGCGCTGCTGGTGGTCGCGCTGGCCGCGCTCACCCCGCCGGTCGCGGCGGCGCTGGTGCCCGGCTGGGAGGCCGAGGGCACGGTGGTCTTCGCCGTCGTGCTCGCCTCGTTCGCCATGTTCGGGGTGAGCCGGCTGGCCCAGCGCAACGCCGAGCTCCAGGCCGCCCAGAAGGAGATCGGCCGGCTGGCGGTGGCCGAGGAACGGGCCCGGACCGCGCGGGACCTGCACGACATCCTCGGGCACTCGCTGACCGTGGTGGCGGTCAAGGCCGAGCTGGCCGGGCGGCTGCTGGAGCTGGATCCGGCCAAGGCGGCCACCGAGATCGCCGACATCGAGCGGCTGGCCCGGCAGGCCCTGGCCGACGTGCGCGGCACCGTCGGGGCGTACCGCGGGGTGAACCTGGCGACGGAGTTGGCCGGCGCCCGCTCGGCGCTGGCCGCCGCGGGCATCGCCGCCGACCTGCCGGAGACGGCGCCGGCGCTGCCGGCGGAGCGGGACGAGCTGTTCGGCTGGACGGTCCGCGAGGGGGTGACCAACGTGGTCCGGCACAGCGGCGCCCGGCGCTGCGAGATCCGGGTCGACCCGACGGCCGTGGAGATCCGCGACGACGGCCGGGGGCCGGTCGGCGAGCCGGAGGCGGCCGGCCACGGCCTGGTGGGGCTCCGCGAGCGGGCCCGGCGGTTGGACGCCACGGTCACCGTCGCTCGCGCACGCGGCGGGCGCGGCTTCCTGCTCCGGGTGACGCTGGCCGACCCGGGACGGGAGGCGACGAGATGACCGAGCCGATCAGGCTGCTGCTCGCCGACGACCAGGCACTCGTCCGGGGCGCGCTCGCCGCGCTGCTGTCGATGGAGCCGGACCTGACCGTGGTGGCCGAGGTGGGACGGGGCGACGAGGTGGTGCCGGCGGCGCTGCGGACCCGACCCGACGTGGCCCTGCTCGACGTGGAGATGCCCGGCCTGGACGGGGTCGCGGCGGCCGCGGCCCTGCGGGCCGCGCTGCCCGGCTGCCGGGTGCTCGTGGTGACCACCTTCGGCCGTCCCGGCTACCTGCGCCGGGCCATGGAGGCCGGCGCCAACGGCTTCGTGGTCAAGGACACCCCGGCCCGGCAGCTCGCCGACGCGGTCCGCCGGGTGCACGCGGGGCTGCGGGTGGTCGACCCGACGCTCGCCGCGGAGACGCTGGCCACCGGGTCGAGCCCGCTCACCGAACGGGAGACCGAGGTGCTGCGCACGGCCCGGTCCGGCGGCACGGTCGCCGAGCTGGCCGCGACGCTGCACCTCTCCGAGGGGACGGTGCGCAACCACCTCTCCGCGGCGATCGGCAAGACCGGAGCCCGCAACCGGGCCGACGCGGTCCGGGTGGCCGAGGAGAACGGCTGGCTGCTCGGCGACTGAGCCGGCTCAGGCGGTGGCCGGCGGGGCGGGAAGCTGGTCCACCACCACGACCGCGGTGCCGGGACGCAGCGCGGCGAGAAGCTGCCGCTGGCCGCTGCGGGTGAGCCGGATGCAGCCGTTGGTGACGTTCTTGCCGAGCGTGTCGTCGGTGTACCAGCTGTGCAGTCCGATGTGCGCGCCGCGCAGTCCGGTCGGCACCGCGTCCGGGTCGTCGGGGATCGCACCGAGGGCGAAGATGTCCACCCCGCCGTAGACGTCCTGCGGGGGCGGGGTGCGACCCAGGACGAAGGTGCGGCCGAGCGGGGTGGACTGGCCGGGCATGCCGAGGCTGACCTCCCAGGAGCGCACCGCGCGGCCGTCCCGGAACCAGGTGAGCCGGTGCGGGCGGCGTTCCACCACGATCTGGTCGGGCAGCGCCACCGTGCTCCAGCCGCCGGCCGGCAGCCAGGCGATCCGGCGGTTGGCCGAGGGGAGCAGGACCGCGGTCCAGCCGACCCGCCGCTCGACGATCGGCACGGTCAGCTCGACGCCGCTGATGGTGGGGGCGAGGAAAGCCAGCGGGCGGCCGCCCGGCGCGTCGTACGCGGCCACGGTCCGGGTCGGTGTCAGCCCCTCGGCCAGCGGGCGGGTGTCGGCCGGGCCCGGGTCGGCGGGAAACCCGCCGGGCGCCGGGTCGTAGGTGACCACCGGCAGGTCGTCCGGGGCGGGGGCGGCGGCCGGCACGGACTCCTCGGGGGACGGGCTCGGCTCGTCGGGGGCGGGCGGGATCGCCGCGGTGGGTGCGGCGGCGACCGGCGCCGGGGCCGGACCGGCGGTCAGGGCCCGTCCGACCAGCAGCGCGGCCGCCAGCAGCACCGGTACGCCGACCGCGGCGAGCAGCCAGCCCAGCGCCCAGCGCGAGAACAATCGGTCAAACAGCACGATCTGTACTGTAATCGGGCAGGAGGCCCCCCGCGCCGCGAAACGGCGGTGCGGGGGGCCTCCTGGTTCGGTGGGGGCGGCCGGATCGCGCCGCCGGAGTCGTCAGGACAGCTTCGCGCCGATGTGGATGGCGATGGCGTCGTGCGCGTTGACGGTCGCGGCGAACCAGCCGCTCGCGTCCACGGTGATCACCGGGCCGCTGCACGAGCCGTTGCTGAAGTCGCCGTGGATGACGTCGCAGTAGCGGCCGGCGGGCAGGCCGGTGTAGTAGGACCGGCCGGTGACGGCGAAGTCCTCGTCGTTGAGGGTGAGGTAGCCCTTGCCGGCCCGGCTGAACGCGATGTGCTGCCAGCCGTTGTCGTACCAGTTGGCGACGCCGGCGCCCTGGGTGGCGTTGGCGAAGCCCACCATGTTGGCGATCACCCGCCAGCGGTGCTCGCACTCCCAGCCGGAGTAGCAGGTGGTGTTCGACGTCTTGTTGCTGGCGTCCGAGGGCGGGCCCTGGTCCTTGTTGCTGAACGTGTAGCTCGACATCACCGCCGGGGTGCCGTACGGCCAGGCGAGCATGAAGGCGTTCGCGAGGGCGTACTCACCGCGGTCGCGGTAGGTCAGCACGCCGCCGTCGCGCTGGGTGTCGTGGTTGTCGGTGAAGACCACCGCCGAGCCGCCCGGCAGGTAGCCCCAGGACTCGCCGAAGTTCTTCAGGTACGCCAGCCGCTCGCTGTTGAACATCCGGGCCAGGTCCTTGCCGTACCGGAACTCGTGCACGTCGCCGTTGCCGGTGTACTCGGTCGGCTGGATCGGCTCGCCGGCGCCGTAGATGACCTCCTGCACGAGGTACGCCGACCGGGACAGCTTGCCCTTGATGGCGGCGATGTCGGCGGCCGGCATGTGCTTGCTGGCGTCCAGTCGGAAGCCGTCGACGCCGAGCGAGAGCAGGTCGTTGAGGTACGTGGCGAGCCGGGTGCGCACGTAGTCCGACTCGGTCTTCAGGTCGGCGAGGTTGACCAACTCGCAGTTCTGCACCTCGTACCGGTCGCCGTAGTTGACGATGTCGTTGTTGCCGTTGCGGCCGCAGTAGTGGAAGTCCTGCGAGCCGTAGGTGCCCGGGTAGTCGTAGTGGCCGTAGGTGCTGCCGGCCCAGCCGGTGCCGCCGTTGTCCTGGCCGGACATGTGGTTGACCACGGCGTCGACGATCACCTTCACGCCGGCGTTGTGGCAGGTGTTCACCATCGCCTGGAACTGGGCGCGGGTGCCCTTGCGGGACTCGATCCGGTAGCTGACCGGTTGGTAGGCGACCCACCACTGGTTGCCCTTGACGTGCTCCTGCGGCGGGCTCACCTGGACGTAGCCGTAGCCCTTCGGGCCGAGCACGGTGGTGCACTCGTTGGCCACCGAGGTCCAGTTCCATTCGAAGAGCTGGACGATGACCTTCTTGCTGCCGGGGGTGGAGGCGGCGGCCGGGGGAGCCGCCACGGTGGTCGGGACGAGCAGGCTGGCGGCCAGGCCCAGGGCGAGGGCCGCCGAACGGCATCGACGTCGATGCATCGGGACTCCTGAGGGGGTGCGGCGCGGGGGAAGGATCAGTGCCGACTTCTTGCAAGTCGGACTGAAATTTTCGGCAAGGTTACAAGCGTGTTGCAAGACCTGTCAACGCATGGACATACGTCGTTGCGAAATGCGCTACACGCGCTCCGGTGCCGAACGGTTCGACGGACCGGCCGAGAAATTCCCCACCGGAGGTGATCCGCCCGTGCCGTCCGTCCGTACTGGAGGAGGGAGCAGGGTCGGCCGGTGGGGCGCCGCCGCGAGACGATCGAGGAGCAGATGGCCCGGGCAGAGCAGAACGAGAAGGCGACGACCGTCCGGACCACCACCAGCAGCCGTGGTGCCCGGACGATGTCGAGGTCCGCGATGGTGGCGCTCGCCGTGTCCGCGCTCGGCGTCGCGTGGGCCGGCCTGGAGCTGGCCGGCGCCGGCGCCGTCATGTACTCGTACGGATTCTTCTTCACCGAGTTCTTCGCCGGGGTGGTCGCCCTGGTCTCGCTCAGTCTCACCGTGATGTTGGGGCTGCTCGCCACCGACCGGCTGGTGCTGCTCATCCGGCACCGGGTGCTGCTCCAGTCGGCGCACCGGGCCACCGGCGTCCTCGGCGTGGCCGGGCTGGTCTTCCACGTGATCACCAAGATCTCGACCGGCCGGGCCGCGCCGACCGACGCGGTGGTGCCGTTCCTCGGCGGCCGGGGCCTCTACGTCGGGCTGGGCACCGTGGCCGCGCTGCTGATGGTCGGCGTGTTCTGGACCGGCATCGTCCGGGTCCGGTTCGCCGGCGTCGGTCCGAAGTGGTTCTGGCGGGCGCTGCACTCCATGGCGTACGTCTCCTGGCCGTTCGCGCTGCTGCACGGGCTCAACGCCGGCCGGGCCGCGAAGACCTGGGTGGTGCTGAGCTACCTGGCCTGCGTGCTGCTGGTGGTGGTGGCGCTGCTGGTCCGGCTCTCCGTCCACCTCGGCAAGCGCAGCCGGGAGCAGCACCAGGCCGCCGCGCTGAACAAGGCGATGGCCGGCAAGGGAGAGGAGCGGACCGGCCTGCTCGCCGGGCTGACCCGGCGCCGGGCCACCGCCAAGGAGGAGAGCCGCTCCGGCCGGGGCCGCGAGGGCGGCTGGGCCGAGGCCACCGCCACCTGGACTGCCCCGGCCGGCACCGCCCGGCGCCGCGACCCCGAGCGGTTCGCCGTACCCGTGGTGCCGGAACCCGGGACGCTGCGCGAGCCGGTCCGCGCGGCGGCCACCCGGCGGCGCGACGAGCGGGTGGCCCGGCGCGCCGAGCGCGAGCGGGTGGCCCGCGGCGAGGAGCGCGTGCCCACGGCCCGGCGCCGCGACGACGAGCGCCCCGCCCGCCGCTACCGGGACGAGGAGGAGCGGAGCCCCCGGCGGTCCCGCGTCGACGCCGACGCCGCCGCCCGCTACTCGGCCCCGCCGGAGAGCGGCGGCCGCCACTCGGCCCCGCCGGACACCGGTTCCCGCTACTCCACGCCGCCGGACGCCGTCGCCCGCTACTCGGCTCCGCCCCGCCGGGACCAGCCGGAGGAGCCCTGGGACAGCCCGCGCCGCTGGGAGAGCCAGCCGGTCTCCGGCGAGCCGATCTCGGCCGGACCGATCTCGTCGGCGCCCCGCAGCGGCAGCGGCCGGCACAGCATCGAGGAGGACGTGCCGGAGGAGCCGGACTACTGGCGCCCGCCGGCCCGCTACGCCGCCGACGACGCCTTCGTCGACGACACCCCGACCCTTGTCGACCTCGCCTCCCGGCGGGCCCTGCGGGCCTCCGGCGAGGGCCGGTCGAGCCGGCGTAAGCGGGCCAACGCGGACGCGGTGGACGGGGCGTACTGGGCCGGGCTGCGGGGTGAGGCCAAGTGATGCGGACGACCGTGCCACCGGTGGCCTGCGTCGGCGAGCCCCGGCTCACCGCCGGCTTCGCCGAGTTCGGCCGGCTCGACCTGCTGGCCCACGAGGAGGTGCACGGACCCATCGGGCCGGTGGAACCGGCCGCCCTGCTCCGGCTCGCCGAGGCGATCGACCTCAAGGGCAAGGGCGGGGCCGGCTTCCCGTTCGCCCGCAAGCTGCGCGCCGTGCTGGAGTCCTGCGAGCGGCAGGATCTGGCGGCCGTGGTGGTGGTCAACGCCACCGAGGGGGAGCCGGCGAGCTGGAAGGACAAGGTGCTGCTCACCCGGGCCCCGCATCTCATCCTGGACGGCGCCGCGCTGGCCGCGTACGCGTTGGACGCCGAGGAGATCGTGATCGGGGTGGCCGACGACGACGTGGGCCGGCCCTCGCTCACCGAGGCGTTGCAGGAGCGGCGGATGCCGGTGCCGACCACCATCGTCACCGTGCCGCACCGGTTCATCTCCGGCGAGGGCGGCGCCCTGGTCAACGGGATCAACGGGCTGCCGCACATCCCGCCGGGGACCAAGAAGCGGTCCAGCGACTCCGGGGTGAACGGCCTGCCCACCCTGCTCTCCAACGCCGAGACGTACGCCCAGCTCGCGGTCGCCGCCCGGATCGGCCCGTACGAGTACGCGGCGCTCGGCACCGACGACGAGCCGGGCACCGTGCTGCTCACCGTCACGGGGGCGGCCAAGCGGCCGGCCGTGGTCGAATGCGCGGCCGGCACCCCGCTGCGCGAGATCCTGGAGCTCTGCGAGGTGCCCGACGGGCCGGGCATCCTCATGGGCGGCTACCACGGCAAGTGGATCACCCCGGAGGCGGCGGAGCGGGCCGAGGTCTCCCGCAAGGGGCTCGCCGCGGTCGGCGGCACGCTCGGCGCCGGCATCATCCTCCCGCTGAGCCGGGACACGTGCCCGCTCGGCGAGGCCGCCCAGGTGGTCCGCTACCTGGCCGGCGAGTCCGCCGGGCAGTGCGGCCCCTGCAAGATGGGCCTGCCCGACCTGGCCCGCGCCGTTGACCTCGCGGTCTCGGGCAGCGCCCCGATCGAGGTGGTCCGCGCCGCGGCCGGCGACGTGAAGGGGCGTGGCGCGTGCAGCCACCCCGACGGCACCGCCCGGTTCGCGCTGTCCGCCATGGAGGTGTTCGCCGAGGACCTGCGGCTGCACGCCACCGGCGAGGGCTGCGGCAAGCGGGTCAAGGGCCTGATGGGGCTGCCCGGCGCGCCCGACGGCAACCCGCAGAAGCTCACCCTCGACTGGTCCCGCTGCGACGGGCACGGGCTCTGCGCCCACGTGGTGCCGGACTTCATCCGGCTCGACGGCAACGGTTACCCCGCCTTCCCTCCCACCCCGGTGCCGACCTGGCTGCGGCAGGGCGCGCTCAAGGCGGTCAAGGTCTGTCCCGAACTCGCGCTCCGGCTGGTCAAGGCCGAGTAGCCGAACCCCGAGGAGACGCGGATGCCCCCACGTACCGCCCGCCGGCTCGCCACCGCCGCCGTGCTGGCCGCCACGCTGCCCGGCGCGGCGTCCTGCGCGGTCGGCGCCGAGCGGGCCACCCCGGTCGGCGTGGTGGCCGCCGCGTCGCCAGCCGCCCCGTCCGGGTCCGCGTCGCCGGCCGCTCCGGTGGTCCCGGCCCGGGTGCCGGAGACGCTGTCGTTCACCGCGAAGACCCTGGACGGTACGGCGTTCTCCGCCGCCGCCCTGGCCGGCAGGCCGGTGGTGCTCTGGTTCTGGGCGCCCTGGTGCGCCACCTGCGCCAGCCAGGCGTGGACGGTCGCCGAGATCGCCCCGAAGTACCGGGACACCGTGTCGATCGTCGGCGTCGCCGGCCTGGGCGAACAGAAGGCCATGAAGGAGTTCGTCACCGAGTTCGACCTGGCCGGCACCCCGCAGCTCGACGACCGGTCCGGGACGCTGTGGCGCCGGTTCGAGGTGGTCGAGCAGAGCACCTTCGTGATCGTGGACCGGGACGGCCGGGTGGTCCACCAGGGCTTCCTGGACGGGGAGTCGCTGACCCGCCAGGTCGACGCGCTGGCCCGGGGATGACCGGCGGGCTCCTGCTCGCGCTGACCGCGGGCATGCTCGCCGCGGTCAACCCGTGCGGCTTCGCCATGCTGCCCGCGTACCTGTCGCTGCTGGTCGCCGGCCCCGCCGACGGTCGCGGCGCGGTCGGGCGCGCGCTCACCGCCACGGCCGGCCTGACTCTCGGGTACGCGCTGGTCTTCGGCGCCTTCGGGCTGGCCGTCGCGCCGCTGGCCGACTGGCTGCGCCCCCGGCTGCCCTGGCTGACCGTGACCCTCGGCGTGCTGCTGGCGCTGGCCGGCTGCTGGCTGCTCGCCGGCCGGCGGCTGCCCACCCCGCGCCCGTTCGCCCGGGCGCCCCGGCTCACCCACACCTGGCCGTCCATGGCCCTGTTCGGGGTGGCGTACGCGCTGACCTCGCTGACCTGCTCCATCGCGCCGTTCCTGGCGATCGTGGTGACCAGCCTGCGGGCCGGCTCGACCCTGCGCGGGCTGGCGCTCTTCGGCGCGTACGCGATCGGGATGGGTCTGGTGGTCGGGGTGGCCGCCCTCGGCGTGGCGTTGCTGCGCGGCCGGGTGGTGGCCCGGCTGCGCGGCGCCGGCGCGTGGGTGCCCCGGCTGAGCGGCCTGGTGCTGCTGGTCGCCGGCGGCTACGTCGCCTGGTACGGCTGGTACGAGGTCCGCCTCGCCCAGGGGCGCCACGACGCCTTCGGCGACCCGGTCGTGCGGGCCGCCGCCCGCGTGCAGCAGGCCCTGGTCCGCGCGGTGGACACGGCCGGCCCCGCGCTGCTCGCGGCCGCCCTGGTGCTGTTGCTGGCGGCCGGCCTGCTCTGGAGACGACGGCGGGGGCCGGACGAGCCGACCCCCGCCGCGCGTCAGGCGGTCAGCGGACCGGGGTGAGCCGGTCGGTGCCGAGCTTGTCGCGGAGCACCTCGGGCACCACGACCGAGCCGTCGGGCTGCTGGAACTGCTCCAGGATGGCCGGGAAGAGGCGGCTGGTGGCCAGCGCCGACCCGTTGAGGGTGTGCACGAAGCGGGTCTGCTTGCCGCCCGGCTCCCGGTAGCGGATGGCCGCCCGCCGGGCCTGGTAGTCGCCGCCCCAGGAGACCGACGACACCTCCTTGTACTTGCCGGTGCTCGGCATCCAGACCTCGACGTCGAGGGTCTTCTTCATGGCGGCGCTGGAGTCGCCCGCCGCGAGCAGGCTGGTCTGGAAGTGCAGGCCCAGCTTCTCGACCAGGCCCTCGACGTGGCCGACCATGGCCTCCAGCGCGGCCCCCGCCTGCTCGGGCAGGGTGAACTGGAAGATCTCCACCTTGTTGAACTGGTGGCCGCGCACGGTGCCGCGCTCGTCGGAGTGCGAGCCGGCCGCCTCGCGCCGGTAGCAGGGGGTGTAGGCGAACGCCTTCAGCGGCAGCTTCGCGGTCTCCAGGATCTCGTCCTGGAACGCGCCGAGGATCGCCGTCTCCGCGGTGGGCAGCAGGAACTGGCCGCGCGGGGCGGACTGCTTGTCCAGGTGGTAGACGTCGTCGTAGAACTTGGGGAACTGGCCGGCCGCGAAGCCGGCGCTGTCCAGCAGCAGGTGCGGCGGGAGCAGGAACTCGTAGCCGGCCTGGATGTTCTGCTCGATCAGCCAGTTGACCAGTGCCCACTCCAGCCGGGCGCCCAGGCCGGTGTACATCCAGAAGCCGGAGCCGCCCAGCTTGACCCCGCGCTCGTGGTCGACGAGACCGAGCGCCTTGCTCAGCTCCACGTGGTCGCGGATCTTCTCGACGGCCGGTGGCTCGCCGAAGGTCCGCACCACCCGGTTGGCCTCCTTGCCACCGGCGACCACGTCGTCGGCGGGCAGGTTGGGCAGCTCGCTCATGGTGGTGCGCAGCCGGGACTGCACCTCGTCCAGCTGGGACTCCAGCTCGGCGAGCTGCTTGCGCTCGGCCTCCGGCGCGACCGGCTCCGGCGTGACGCCGGACCGCTTCGCCTCCGCGTACGCCCGCGCCTCGGCCTTGCGGCGCTGCCGCTCGGCGTCGATCTCCATGATCAGGGCGCGACGTTCCTGGTCGAGCCGCTGGATCTCGTCCAGCGCCCGGTTGGCCTCGGCGGGATCCAGACGCTTCGCCAGCGCGGTCGCCACCGCCTCGCGATCCTTCCGGATCAACTCCATGTCGAGCATGCTGCTCCGTACGCCTCCGTCCAGGCAGTCAGGTGGGACCACCAGATGCTACCGTCGCGGCCCCTTCCGCCCGCCCCGGCCCGTGGAGGCGGTCGCCGGATCGGTGGTCCGTACCCCGCCGGCGGTCACCTTCGGTGACCAGCGCGTGGCGGGCGGCGCGGTGTGACGGTGGGTGACGGGCGTCGGGGTGCCCGAGCGCGCCACGTCCGCCCGCAGTGGAGGCGCACGCAGTTGAGCTGCGCTTTCTTTCCCCACCCTTCGCGACCCCCGGTACCATCCAGCACCCGCTTTGCTCTGCAGCCACGGACGCAGCGGTCGCGGTGCGTGCCCGCTGCGCCGATGGCTGCAGAGCAAAGGCGGTCGTGGGATGGTGGGCGGTTGGGCCGCGCGGTCGCTCAGGGTGACGGCCTGGGGCCGGCCGGCCGGGCGGGCGGGGGTGCCGGTCAGAGGCGGACCGGCATGAGGATGGAGAAGACGTCCTCGTCGTCGGGGCGGCGCACGGCCAGCGGGGCGATCGGCCCGTCCAGCTCCAGCACGAGCTGGCCCCCGCCGCCGGCGTCCAGGGCGTCGAGCAGGTACTCCCGGTTCACGCCCACCCGCAGGCCGTCCGGCGCGTCGGGGCCGAGCACGCACAGGCCGCCCCGGTCGTCCAGGCCGAGCACGACCACCTCGTGGTCGACCCCCGCGTACTCCCGGAGCAGCACCGGAGCGCCCTCCGCGGTGAGCGCGCGCCGCAGCGCCCCCGCGTCGACCGGGATCCGGTGGATGGGCGCGCCGCCGACCTGCCCGTGCAGGAGGCGGCGGTAGTCCGGGAAGTCGTACGGCAGCGCGGCGGCGGTCACGGGCCGGCCGGCCACCGAGACCTCGACCCGGTCCGGGGCCACGGTGAGGTGCGCGTCCGGCGTGATCCCGGCGCCGGTGTCGAGCAGGGCGCGCACCGCATCCACCGCGTCCGCCGGGAGCAGCGCGCGCACGGGCGAGCCGTCGACCCTCCCGCCGACCCGGGCCACGGCCAGCCGGTGCCGGTCGGTGGCGACCAGCCGGACGCCGTCCGGCTCGACCTCCAGCAGCACCGCGGAGAGCACCGGCAGTTCCGGGTCGGTGCCGACGGCGAAACGGACGGCGTCCACGGCGGCGGCCAGGTCGGCGCGGCGCAGCACGAGTCGGGTGGTGGTCATGGGGGTCTCCTCCGGATCGATCAGGGCGCGGATCCGGGAGAGCTCACGGCGGGCGTCGGCGAGGCCGTCCTCCAGGCGGCGCAGGTGCGCGTCCAGCAGCCGGTGCACCGCCGCCGGCCGGTGCCGGTGCCGCAGCGCCTCGGCGATCCCGGCCAGCGGCATGCCCACCCGGCGCAGCCCGGCGACGAGGCGGGCCGGAGCCACCTGGTCGTCGGTGTACCAGCGGTAGCCGGTCGCCGGGTCCACCAGCGCCGGCACCAGCACGCCGGAGCGGTCGTAGAACCGCAGCGCGCTCACCGTCAGCCCGCTGGCCCGGGCCAACTCGCCGATGCTGCGCAGTTCGCTCTCCACGACGCCGGATCCTGTGCCCTCAACCCGGTCGAGGGTCAAGCGTCCAGCACCCGGAACGTGATCCCGGCCCGGACCAGCCGGTCCAGCAGGGCGTCGCCCATCGCGGTCACCGGCGTCACCTGCCCGGCGGTCGCCGGCAGGTCGTCGAAGGCCAGGCAGAGCGCGGACTCGGCGAGCATCTTGGCGGTCTCGTCGTAGCCGGGGTCCCCGCCGGCCACCTCGGTGCGTACGGTCCGGCCGCCGCCCGTGCCGACGAACCGCACCCGGAACCACGACTTCGCCCGCTGGGCGGCGCTCGGGCCCTGGCCGGAGGAGAGCCGGCCGAGCAGCCAGCGCCGGGTGGGCGGCAGCTTCACCAGCCCGACCACGCCGGCCAGGCCCACCCCGGCGGCCAGCACGGTGGGCAGCCGCTTCACCGCGGCGAAGTGGCGGTAGCGGAAGTCCGGGCCGTACTCCGGGCGGGCCGCCGCCGACCGGCGGACCACCTGCGGGTCGATGGTGGGCAGCGGCACCGCCCACAGCCCGAATTCCCTGACCCGGCCGACCCGGCCGGGCACCGCCCGGACCCGGCGGCCCTCCGGCCGCGGCTCGACCGCCTTGCGCGCCTTCGCGGCCCGGCTCATCTCGCCGGTGCGGGAGAAGGCGGTGAGCGCCGAGTGGTACGTGCCGGCGGAGAACCGGCCGCCGGCCCGGACGTAACCGTCCACGGTGACCGGCCCGTCGGTGGGCAGCTGCTTGACGGTGAACCAGGCGCCCAGGTCGTGCGGGATGGAGTCGAAGCCGCAGGCGTGCACCAGCCGCGCCCCGGTGCGCACGGCCTCGGCGTGGTGCCGCACGTACATGAGGTCGACGAACTCAGGCTCGCCGGTGATGTCGACGTAGTCCGTGCCGGCGGCGGCGCAGGCCGCGACCAGCGGTTCGCCGTGGTGGATGTACGGGCCGACGGTGCTGGCGACCACCCGGGCGCTCTCCGCCACGGCGCGCAGCGACGCCGGGTCGGTGACGTCGGCGGTGAGCAGCGGCAGCCCGGCCAGGTCCGGGTCGATGGCGGCCAGCCGGTCCCGCACCCCGGCCAGCTTGCCCGGGTTGCGGCCGGCCAGCGCCCAGCGCAGCCCGTCCGGGGCGTGCCGGGCCAGGTATTCGGCGGTCAGGCCGCCGGTGAACCCGGTGGCGCCGAAAAGGACGAGGTCGTACGGGCGGTCGTCGCGCATCCGCCGAGTGTGCCACCCCCGGCCGCCGCGATCACGGGGAGAAGACCGCCCGGACGCAACCGTCGGCCCGGTCCCGGAACAGCGCGTAACCCTCCGCGCCCCGCTCCAGCGGCAGCCGGTGGGTGGCCAGGTGCTCGGTACGCAGCTCGTCGCGGGCCATCCGCTCCAGCAGCATCGGGATCCAGCGCTGCCCGTGCTGCCGGCCGCCGCGCACGGTCAGCCCCTTGTCCAGCACCGCGCCCAGCGGGAAGGTGTCCACGAACCCGGTCCCGGTGCCGAGCAGCACCACGGTGCCGCCCTTGCGGCAGGAGTGCACCGCCTCGCGCAGCGCCGGCGATCCGTCCGCGCGCCGGCCGGGCCGGCCGGCGAACAGCCCCGGCGAGGCCGCCGGGCCGACCGCCTCCACGCACACGTCCGGGCCCCGGCCGCCGCTGCGCTCCCGCAGTTCGGCGGGGACGTCCAGGTACCGGTAGTTGAGCGGTTCCGCGCCGACGTGCCGCTCGACCATGCGCAGCCGCTCGTCGTGCTCGTCGACCACGATCACCCGGTCCGCCCCGCGCAGCCGGGCCGCCGCCGCGGTGAGCTGGCCGACCGCCCCCGCACCCCAGACCGCCACCACGTCGCCGGGGGACACCTCGCCCAGCTCGGCGCCCATCCAGCCGGTCGGGGCGGCGTCCGAGGCGAAGACCGCCCGGTCGTCGCTGACCCCGTCGGGCACGGTGAACGCGCCGACGTCGGCGTACGGCACGCGGACGAACTCGGCGTGGCTGCCGGCGAAGCCGCCGAGCAGGGCCGGCCGCCCGTAGCAGCCGCCGGTGGGCTGCCCCCACTCCGGCTCTGCCCCGGCCGTGCCGGTCGTCCCGTTGTCGCAGCAGGCGAAGAGGCCCTGCCGGCAGAACCAGCAGGCCCCGCAGGCGATGCCCGCGCAGACCACCACGCGGTCGGCGACCCGGTGCCGGCGTACCTCCGGCCCGACCTCGACCACGTCGCCGAGGAACTCGTGCCCGAGCACGTCCCCGGCGGCCAGGTGGGGGACCCGCCCGGCCAGCAACGGCAGGTCGGCGCCGCAGGTCACGCTCCGGCGGACCCGGACGATCATGTCCTGGGCGTTGCGCAGCTCCGGGTCGGGGACCTGCCGGACCGCCAGCGTGTCGGCGCCCTCCCAGCACAGCGCCCTCATCCGGCCGTCCCCGGCCGGTCCAGCCGCGAGCGGTCCGCCCGCAGCACCTCCCCGGTCTCCACGAGCTGCTTCGCCTCCCGCAGCGCCTGCCGCAGGAACCGGCCGGGATCGTCGCCGACCAGGTGGGCGGCGAGGCCCGGCAGCGTCGGCTCGCCGCTGAGCGGGCGGGCCGCCAGTTCGGTGCCGCGGCCGCCGGGGGCCGGGCGGGCCGACAGTTCGACCGCGCCGTCGAGCCGGCGCAGCGGTTCGGGCCAGCGCCCGGGCGGCAGCACCTCCTCGGGTCGCCCGGCCACCGTCACCACCTGCCAGCGTCCGGGCCGCGGGTCGGGCGCGGCCGTGGGCGGCCGGTGCCGGTGCCGGCGTACGAGGGCCAGCGCCCCGCCCGCCAGCACCAGGGCGAGCCCACCGCTGGCCAGCCGTCCCATCCGTGCCACCTGCCCCTCCCGTCGTCGGGGGTCGCCGGGCGGCCGGCTCCGCACGGCCGGCCGCCCGCGTGCCTCCAGGGTGCGGCCGGGCGGGGTGAGCGGGGTTCGCCCCGAAGGGGTGAACCGGCCCGGGCCGGGTAACCGCTGCCCGCACCGACCCGGGGGAGGGGCCGCATGCCGGAGGAGGCTGACCGCACCGAGGTCACCGCGCCGACCGACTTCACCACGGCGACCGACATCACCACGGCGACCCACGTCGCCGGCACGCCGCAGCCCGGCCCCGGCACGCCGCAGCCCGGACCGGCGGTCGTCAGCACGCCGGAGCCCGGCCCGGACGTCGCCAGCACGCCGGTTCCCGGTCCGGGTGGCGCCGGTGCGGCGGCTGCCGGCGCGGCGCCGGGCGGGGGCGGGTCGGCGGGCGGTCTCGGGGTGGTCGGCCCGCCGCTGCTGGCGTCCCGGCTCTCGCCGGCCGCGCTGCCCGAGCCGGTGCTGGTCCGGCCCCGGCTGCTGGACCGGCTCGACCGGGGCACCGCCGGGCCGGTCACCCTGGTGCTCGCGCCCGCCGGTTGGGGCAAGACCACCCTGCTCGCCGGCTGGGCCCGGGCCGTGCGGGCCGAGCCGCCGCCGGCCTGGGTGACGGTGGAGGCGGGGGACACCGGGGAGCGGCTCTGGGCCTACCTGGCGGCGGCGCTGCGGGCGGCCGCCGAGGGGGTGCCGGGCGAGGGGCCGCAGCCGCCGGTGCCGGACGGCCCGCCCCGACCGGACCAGCTCGAACTGCTCGCCGCGGCGCTCGCTGCCCGGGAGCGCCCGGTGCTGCTGGTCCTGGACGACCTGCACCGCGTGACCGACCCGGCCGCGCTGGCCGGGCTGGAGTTCCTGCTCCGGCACACCGAGGGGCGGCTGCGGGTGGTGGCCGGCGCGCGGACCGACCCGCCGCTGGCCCTGCACCGGTGGCGGCTGGCCGGCGAGCTGACCGAGATCGGCCCGGCGGAGCTGGCGTTCACCCCCGACGAGGTCGCCGACCTGCTGGTCGCGCACGGGGTGCCGCTGCCGGCCGCGGCGGTGCCGCGGCTGGCCGACCGGACCGGGGGCTGGCCCGCCGGCCTGCGCTTCGCCGCGCTGGCGCTGCGCGCCCAGGCGGATCCGGCCCGGGCGGTCGACCGGTTCACCGGCGACCAGCCGGATGTCGCCGGGTACCTGCGTGACGAGGTGCTCGCGCCGCTGGACCCGGCCGCCCGGGACGTGCTGCGCCGCAGCGCTGTGGCCGCCGCGGTCTGCGCCGACCTGGCCGACGCGGTGACCGGGCGGGCGGACGCCGGTCAGGTGCTGGCCGACCTGGCCCGGGAGGGCGGCTTCGTCCAGCGGGACGGGAGCAGCCCGCCCTGGTACCGGTGCCAGCCGCTGCTGGCCGACCTGCTCCGCGACGAGCTGGACCGGCTCCCCGCCGACGAGCTGGGCGAGCTGCACCGGCGGGCCGCCGGCTGGTACGCGGACCACGACCGGCCGGCCGAGGCGCTGCGGCACGCGCTGGCCGGGGGTGAGTGGGACACCGCCACCGAGCTGCTGATCGCCCGCTGGCCCGAGCTGGCGCCGTACGAGCGGGACCGCCCCGCCGCCCCGGCCCCACCCGAGCCGCCTGCCGAGGCGCTGCGCCGGGATCCCGAGCTGGCGCTGGCCGGCGCGGCCGAACGGGCGTACGCCGGGGACGCCGAGGCCGCCGCCGGACAGTTGCGGCGGGCCGTCGAGCACGCCCGCGACCTGCCCGCACCGCGTCGGGACCGGTTCCGGCGGCTGGCCGTCGCGGTCGAGCTGACCCTGGCCCGGCTCGCCGGGGACCACGACGAGGTGCGCCGGGCCGCCGGGCGGCTGCTCGCCACCGGCACGCCGGCCGGCCCGGTCGACGACCCGCGGGCCGGGGCGGGGGAGGACGCCGACGTGCGGGCGGTCGCCGGCACCGCGCTCGGGCTGGTGGCGCTGGCCGAGGGGGAGCTGCCCGAGGCCGCCGCGCGCTTCGCCGAGGCGCTGGCGGCGGCGCGACGGGCGGGCCGGACGCGTACCGAGCTGGTCTGCGCCAGCCGGTCGGCGCTGCTGGACGCGGCGCACGGCGCGCTGCGGGCCGCCGAACGCCACGCCCGGGAGGCGCTGGCCCTGCCGTCCTGCGAGGGCTGGTCGTCCCGTCTGGACTGCGGGTACGCGTACCTGGCGCTGGCACTGGTGGCCTGGGACCGCGACGAGCCGGCGGAGGCCGCGGCGAACCTGACTCTGGCTGGGCCGGCGACCGCGGAGCCGGGTGCGGCGGCGTTGGCCGCGCTCTGCCGGGCCGGGCTGCTGGCGGCCGGTGGAGAGCCGGCGGCGGCGCTGCGCGCCCTCGTGGCGGCCCGGGAGACGGCGCCCGGCCCGGAGCTGGGCGCCTGGCTGGCCGCCGACGAGGCCCAGCTACGCGCCGCCGTCGGGGACGTGGAGAGCGCCCGGGCCCTGCTCACCGACGCGGGGGCCGGTGCGACAGAGGCCGCGACCACAGCCGATCCGTCGCGCGCGACGGAGGCCGTGGCCGGAGCCGATCCGTCACGCGCGACGGAGGCCGTAGACGCAGTCGATCCGTCGCGCGCGGCGGGCGCGGGGCCGGCCGGCCCGGAGCAGGGCGGGGCGGGCGGCGGCGGACAGGCCGCCCTCGACGTGGCACTGGCCCGGGTGCGGCTGCGGTCCGGTGACCCGCGCGCGGCCGGGCGGGCGCTGCCCGACTGGACCGGCCCGGACGCTGCGGCCTGGCCGCTGTCCGTGCGGCTCGCCGCCGGGCTGCTCGACGCGGTGCTCGCCGGCGCGGCCGGTGACGGCCGCCGGGCCGGGCGGACCCTGGAGCAGGTGCTGGACCTGGCCGAGCCGGAGGGCTTCCGGCGGGTCTTCACCCGCGCCGAGCCGGCGGTCCGCGACCTGCTCGCCGCGCACCTGGACTCCGGCACCGCACACTGGCCGACGGTGAGCGACCTGGTCCGCGGGGCGGACGAGCGCCGGGCCGACGAGCCGCCCGAGCACCCGGCCGGACCGGAGCGGACCCTGGACGAGCCGCTGACCGAGCGGGAGCTGACCATCCTGCGCTACCTGCAGAGCATCCTGTCCAACGTGGAGATCGCCAGCGAACTGTCGCTGTCGGTCAACACGGTGAAGACCCACGTGCGCAACATCTACCGCAAGCTCGACGCGACCCGCCGGCGGGAGGCCGTCCGGCGGGCGCGCGAGCTCCGGCTGATCTGACCGGGCCCGGGGTCAGGCGTTCGCGGCGGCGTCCACGGCGGCCAGCAGGTCGGCCAGGTCGTAGCCGCCGTCGTGGCGGACCTCGTTGACGAAGAGCGTCGGGGTCCCGTCGACCCCGCTGCGGATGCCGCCCACGAAGTCCTGCCGGACCCGGTCGGCGTGGGCCTGCCGCCCCACCTCCGCGCCGACCTCGTCGGGAGGCAGCCCGAGCTGTTCGACGCCGAGCGACAGGTGCACCGGGTCGAGTTGGTCCTGGTGCTCGAAGAGCCAGTCGTGCATCTCCCAGAACCGCCCCCGCCGCCCGGCCGCCTCGGCGGCCTCGGCCGCGCTCTCCGCGTACGGGTGGACGTTGGCGATGGGGAAGTGCCGGTAGACCAGCCGGACGGTGTCGACGCGCTGGCGCAGCACCTCGGCCAGGTTGGCGTACGCGGCGCCGCAGAACCGGCACTGGAAGTCGCCGTACTCGACGAGGGTGACCGGCGCGTCCGCCGGCCCGCGGACGTGGTCCGTCGCGGTCACCGGGATCCGCAGCCGGGCGGTGGTCACCTGTAGTGGCGTGGTCATGATTCCCACCCTCGCGCGTGACCGGGTGAGCCGGGATCACCCCGCCCGGGTGGTCCGGCTCACCGCCCCACGGTCACGTGGTTGTGCACCTCCCGGATGCCGGGCGCGTTCCACACCACCCGCTCGATCTCCGCGCGCTCCGGCGCCGAGTGGACCAGCCCTTCCAGCAGCACGGTGTCGCCGTGCACCCGGACGCTGATCCCCTCCGCCTCGGTGGCGCCGTTGCGGGCCAGCGCGTCCACGATCCGCTCGGCCAGGTCGTGCCCGTCTGCGCGAGCGGTCGGCCGCACGGTGATGCTGTTGCTCACCCCACGTACGCCGGTGAGCCGGGCGACGGAGCGTTCGGCGGCCCGACGCTGGTACTCCCACTCGACCTCGCCGTGCAGGGTGACCCAGCCGTCGGCGACGGTCACGTCGAGCGCCTCGATCGGCACGAACGCGTCCCACTCCAGCGCTCGGCTGGCCGCGGTGGCGATCTCCGGGTCGCTCTTCTCGGCCGAGGTGGCGATCCGGACGGCGACGTCGTTGGCGACCGCCCGGACGCGGGGCACCCGGTGGGCGGCCCGCTCGGCGGCCCACTTCTTGGCGTAGCTGTCCACCCAGCCGCTCAGCGTCACCACGCCCTCGGTGACGGTCACCCCGATCTCGTTGGGGCGTACCCGCGGCTCCCAGGTCAGTTCGTCGAGGACGGCGGTCTGGATCTCCTGATCGGTGCGGGTGGTCGTCGCGGTGGCCATGCTTGGCTCCCTCCGGGGTCGGGTTCGCGGTTCGCCGGGCTCCGCCGCCGGCACGGAGTCCCGCAACCCCGATCCTGCGCGCACCCCGGGTGACCTGCCCTCACCCCATCCGGGTGGACGGAGTTGCTTGGGAGCGCTTCCAAATGCCGGGGCGCAGTGGTTAGGGTGAATGTCCCTCGGCTGCGGGAGCCAGCACGCCGACGGGGAGCCCGGGCAGCTCCCCCAGATCCCTCGACGTCGTCAGGGCACGGTCGTCCGCCGACCGCCACGCGTCGCTCCCGTCTCACCACCGGGCAACCGAGAGGAACCGCCCCATGCGTAGAAGTCTCGCCAGCGTGGCCGCCGCGGCGCTGGCCGCCACCGCGGCGGCCGTTGTCGTGCAGTTCGCCGCCGCGCCCGCCACCCCGGCCGCCGCCGCCTCGGCCGAGCCGTACAGCTGGAAGAACGTCCGGATCGACGGCGGCGGCTTCGTCCCCGGCATCATCTTCAACCAGACCGAGAAGAACCTGATCTACGCGCGCACCGACATCGGCGGGGCGTACCGCTGGGAGCAGTCGACCCAGTCGTGGACGCCGCTGCTGGACTGGGTGGGCGCCGACCGGTGGGGCTGGAACGGGGTGGTCAGCCTCGCCACCGACCCGGTGCAGACCAACCGGGTGTACGCCGCGGTCGGCATGTACACCAACGACTGGGACCCGAACAACGGGGCGATCCTGCGCTCCACCGACAAGGGCGCCACCTGGCAGGCCACCGCGCTGCCGTTCAAGAACGGCGGCAACATGCCCGGCCGCGGCATGGGCGAGCGCCTCGCCGTGGACCCGAACCGGAACAGCATCGTCTACTACGGCGCCGAGGGCGGCAACGGACTGTGGCGCAGCACCGACTACGGGGTGACCTGGGCCAGGGTGGCCACCTTCCCCAACGTCGGCAACTACCGGGCCGACCCGAACGACAGCTCCGGCTACCAGAGCCAGAACCAGGGCCTGACCTGGGTGAGCTTCGACAAGAGCACGGGTACGCCCGGCGCCGTCACGCAGACCGTCTACGCGGGCGTGGCCGACAAGCAGAACCCGGTGTACCGGAGCACCGACGGCGGCGCCACCTGGGAGCGGATCCCCGGCCAGCCCACCGGTTACCTGGCCCACAAGGGCGTGGTCGACCCGGTCGGCGGCTACCTCTACATCGCCACCAGCGACACCGGCGGCCCGTACGACGGCGGCAAGGGCGACGTGTGGAAGTTCAACCGGGCCACCGGCGCGTGGACGCAGATCAGCCCGGTCCCGTCGAGCAGCGCCGACGCCTACTTCGGCTACTCCGGGCTGACCATCGACCGGCAGCGCCCGAACACCCTGATGGTCGCCACCCAGGTCTCCTGGTGGCCGGACGCCATCTTCTGGCGCAGCACCGACGGGGGCGCCACCTGGACCCGGATCTGGGACTTCGCCGGTTACCCGAGCCGCACGAAGAGATACACCATGGACATCTCCTCGGTGCACTGGCTGACCTTCGGCACCAATCCCGCACCCCCGGAGGAGAGCCCGAAGCTGGGCTGGATGAACGAGTCGCTGGAAATCGACCCGTTCGACAGCAACCGGATGATGTACGGCACCGGCGCGACCATCTACGGCACGACCGAGCTGACGAAGTGGGACACCGGCGGCCAGTTCACCGTCAAGCCGATGGTCAAGGGGCTGGAGGAGACCGCAGTGCTCGACCTGGTCAGCCCGCCCTCGGGCGCGCCGCTGGTCAGCGCGCTCGGCGACATCGGCGGCTTCCGCCACACCGATCTGACCGCGGTGCCGCCCATGATGTTCACCCAGCCGACCTTCACGAGCACCACCAGCCTCGACTACGCCGAGGCCAAGCCGGCGGTGATGGTCCGGGCCGGCAACTTCACCGACGCGGACCGCCCCAACGACAGCCACGTCGCGTTCTCCACCGACGGCGGGGCGAACTGGTTCCAGGGCAGCGAGCCGTCCGGGATCAACAGCGGCGGCACGGTTGCCGCCTCCGCCGACGGCGGCCAGTTCGTCTGGGCGCCGGGCGACGCCGGCCAGCCGGTGGTCCGCTCGGTCGGCTTCGGCACCTCGTGGACCGCCGCGACCGGCATCCCGGCCAACGCGGTCGTCGAGTCCGACCGGGTCAACCCGAACAAGTTCTACGGCGTCAGCGGCGGGCGGTTCCACGTGAGCACCAACGGCGGCGCGAGCTTCACCGCCACCGCGGCCAGTGGCCTGCCCACCACCGGGGTCAAGGTCAAGGCCCTGCCCGGCCGCGAGGGTGACGTCTGGCTGGCCGGTGAGGGCGGGCTGTGGCACTCGACCGACTCCGGCGTCAGCTTCACCAAGCTGGCCGGTGTCACCTCGACGGTCAACGTGGGCTTCGGCAAGGCCGCGCCCGGGCAGACGTACCCCGCGCTGTTCACGGTCGGCACCGTCGACGGCAGGCACGGCGTCTACCGCTCGGACGACGCCGGCGCGGCGTGGGTGCGGATCAACGACGACCAGCACCAGTACGGCAACGCGGGCGAGGCGCTCACCGGCGACCCGCGGGTCTACGGCCGGGTCTACCTGGGCACCAACGGCCGGGGCATCCTGGTGGCCGACCGGCTCGGCGGCACGCCCAGCCCGACGCCCACCTCGGCCAGCCCGTCCCCGACCTCGCCCAGCCCGTCCCCGACCTCGCCCAGCCCGTCGCCCACGTCCCCGAGCCCGTCGCCGACCGGCAGCGGCTGCGCCGCCACCTACGCGGTGACGAACTCCTGGCCGGGCGGCTTCCAGGGCGAGGTGACGGTGCGCAACTCCGGCACCGCCCCGATCGCCGCGTGGACCGTGGCCTGGACCTTCCCGGACGGCCAGAAGATCACCCAGCTCTGGAACGGGTCGTACACCCAGACCGGGTCGGCCGTGACGGTCAGGGACGCCGGCTGGAACGGCAACCTGGGCGTCGGAGGGGTCGCCACGGCCGGCTTCACCGGCACGTACACCGGCGGCAACCGCGCGCCGACGGTCTCCTGCACCGCCCGCTGACCGCACCCCACACACGACGGTGGCCGTCCCCGACGCCGGGGGCGGCCACCGTCGTGTCCGGCTCAGCCGTCGAGGCCGGCGGGGGAGTTGGGGCGGTCGACGTCGACGAACTCGATCTCGTCGACGTCCCGCTCGCGGCTGCCGGCCGCCCGCGCCGCGGTGCCGGCGGCCCAGCCGATCGCCGCACCGGCCAGCGCCGCGGCGATCAGCAGCGTCCAGGGCAGCGCCGGCCGGCGGCCGGCGAGCGCGTCGAAGGCGAGGCTGGCCCGGCGGCGGGCCTCTTCGGCGGCGGAGCCGACCAGGTCGGTGGCGTCGTCGGCGAAGCCGGAGGAGTTGCGGCGGGCCGAGCGGGCGGCGTCCCGCACACTGTCGCCGGCGGAGCCGGCGGCGGCGAGCAGGTGCTGCCACGCCTGGTCGGCGACCCGCTCGGGCTTGCTGCGGCGGTCCAGCAGGGTGGATCCGAACATCGTGTTACCTCCTCGGGGTGCCGAAGTCCGGCGGCCGGTTCGGACTCCGGGGTCATCCGGCGCGTGACGGTTCGCTCCCCGTGCCCAGTGCCCCGAGCCGACCCGGCGCAAACCACCGTGCCGGGGCGGGGCGGCGCGTCACCGGACAGACCACCCGGACGCGCCGGGGGTCGGGTGCCACCCGGACGTGCGCCGGCCCGCTACCCTGGGTCGGCGGATCGGCCGGGCCCGCCCCGGTCGATCGACCGATGGGACCCGCGCCGCGGGGAAAATCGGAGCCCGAAGGTCCGGATTGGGATGCCCAGGTGTGCCCAGTCCGCGAATTGCTCATCCCGAGGGGTGGCGACCGAGGCCGTCGGAGGAATACTCTCGGTCGCGGCCCGCGTACTGATGAGGCGCCCGTACGGGCGAGTGGAGGTGCTCGCGTGAGCCTGTCGATCGTGAAGTCGGTGCTGCCGGGTGGTGTGGTCCAGATCGCTCCGCGAGGGGAGATCGACGTCGACACCGCGTACGAGGTGCGGGAAGCGATCGCCGAGGTGCTCGCCAAGGGCCGCCCCTCCCGGATCGAGCTCAACATGCGGCTCGTCACCTTCATCGACTCCGTCGGCATCAGCGCCATGGTCGCCGGTTTCCAGACCTGCGAGGTCAGCGGCGTCAAGCTGGTGGTCACCGAGCCGAGCCGGTTCGTGCACCGGCAGCTCTGGGTGACCGGCCTGCTCGGCCTCTTCGGCGCGCCCGAGCCCTGGTTCGCCGACAGCACCCGTGAGGTGCTCCCCGGCGCCTGAACGGCCCCCACCCCTCGCTGGTCGACAGGGACTTCCGACCCGTTGCCAGCCCGGCTCCGGTACGGGACGATCGTGCGGACCCACGACGGCGAGGGGGTACCGCTTGCTCAGCAGCGACAGCTTCAGCTACACCGTGCAGGCCCGTTGCACCCGGGCGGACGCGGTGGCCCTGCTCGGCGACCTGAGCCGGCAGGGCGAGCTGCATCCGCTGATCGTGCGGGTCCGCCAACTGCCGCCTCGCCCGGGCGCGCTGGCCAGCTACGCGATCACGGACCGGCTGGCACTCGGCCCGCTGCACTTCCCGGTCACCTACCAGGCCGACGTGCTGATCGCCAACGAGGACGAGGTGGTCACCGTGGCCCGGCAGCAGCCGGCCACCACGGTGCGCAACCACACCCGGCTGCGCGACGAGCCCGACGGGGTGGTGCGGATCGACGTGGAGATCACGCTCTCCGCCCCCGCGCCGCTGTTCGGGTACGCCTTCCGGCAGGCCCGGGCGGCCCACCTCGGCCTGGCCAGCCGGCTCGGCGCCACCCTGGAGGGGCGGGCGGCCTGACTCAGCCGCGCCGCCCGGCCGGCACCGGTCGCCGGGCCGCCCGGGCGGGCCGGCCGCAGCCGCCCCCACGGCTTGTACGTGGACAGCACCGTGACGACGAGCAGCAGCGTGCTGGAGACGGTCGGCGCGACCACGAGGTCGACGCGCAGGTGGGTGGTGGCCGCCCCGGCCAGCTCGCCGAGGTGCCGGACCCGTGGGGTGAGCAGGAGCAGCACCAGCGTGAGCACCACGGTGGTGACGGCGAACTTCACGAGCACCCAGCGCCAGCGCAGCAGTCCCCACGGGGTGAGCAGCGCGCTGGCCAGCCCGACCAGCCAGACCACCACGCTCAGCGGGGCGAACAGCCAGGTGACCAGCAGCGCGGCCGCCGGATAGACCACCTCGGGGTCGGCCCCGCGCAGACCGGCCACGCCGAGGGCGAGCAGCACCAGGTCGGCGCCGAGCCAGCCCAGCGAGGTGACCAGGTGCAGGGTGAGCAGGGCCTTGCGTCCGGCGGGGGAGAGTCGAGTCATGCCCCCGATGCTCGACCGTCGCGGGCGCCGCGTCGTGGGCCGCGCGGCGACACCCGGCGTACGTCGTGAGGCGTAGGCCGGGTGCCGCCGGGGCGGGTCAGTACACCGACAGGTGCACGTGGTTGGTGTGGTCGCTGGACGGGTCGCCGTTGCCGCCGCTGTACGCCTTCCAGCCGCTGCTGGGCAGCCAGATCTGCTTGTACCAGATGACGTAGAGCACGGCGAGCGCGTCGGAGTTGCGGATGAAGTAGGCGGCCAGGTTGTTGCCGTACGTCTTGTCGCCGCCGGTGGCCACGCCGCCGAAGCCGTCCGTCTGCGCGGCGAAGTCGCAGGCCCGCCCCTTCGGGTGCTCGCCCGAGCCGCTGGGCCGGTAGCAGGAGACGTACCGGGTGAAGCCGGCCGCCTTGGCCTGCTGGAGCGCGTGCAGCGTACGCGGGGTGATGCAGCCGTCGGCGGGCGTCGGGTCGTTGACGCTGCACGACTCGGGCGGCCAGGAGCCGTCGGAGTTGCGCGGCGCCGGCTTTGCGTTCGCCGAGGAGGTGCCCTGCACGCTGCCGCCGCTGCTGGACGGGCGGTTGTTCGCCACCTCCAGGGCGCGTTCGGCCTGCTGCTTGCGCTTGGCCATCACGGCGACCTGCTTGCGCTGCTCCTGGATCTCGCCGGTGAGCGCGGCCTGCGTGCGGGTGGCCTGGTCCCGGGTCTCGATCAGGTCGCGCAGCACCCGGTCCTCGTGCGCGGCCACCTGCTCCAGCGCCGCCGCGCGGTCCATGAAGCCCTCCGGGCTGCTGCTGCCGAGCAGGGCCGCGGCCGTGCCCATCCGCCCGGCCCGGTACGCCACCCCGGCGATCTCGCCGACCTTGGCGTCGCGCACGGTCAACTCGGCGTTGACCGTCTTGAGCTGGGCGGTGAGCTGTTGCTGCCGGGCCACCGAGCGGGTCAACGCGGCCCGCGCCTCCAGCCAGCCCTTGCTGGCCGCGTCGAGTTGGGCGCGCAACGCCGGGGTGCCGCCCTCGTCGTCGCCGGGGGCGGCGGCGAGCAGGCCGGTCGCCGGAGCCGCCGAGGCGGGGGAGACCGGCGCGGTCACGACGCCGAGGGCGAGCGTCGCGATGAGCAGGGCCGCCAACCGGGCGGCCGTCCGTCGTACAGGTGCCACTGGGGGCATTCACGTGTCCTTCCGTCAACCGCCGACCGGGTTAGCTGACGGGTTCGGGACGGAAGATCCCTACCGCTCACGCGGATGCACCCCACGAACGTGGTTCCCCGGCTCGCCCTGCGGGCGATTAGGCGACGGCCGCCGCAGGCGCCGGTGGGCGCCGCCCGGCGGAGGCCGCGGTCGAGCCTACCGGCGCTGCTCGGGGCCGGCTCCGCAGGTGGGAGCCGATCGCCCGGTCAAAACCGGCACAAGTGCACAATAGCCACTTGAATTTAAGATTGCCCTAATTACCACTCGACCGCACCGCAGGCCCCGGGAGACGCTCCGGGTTCGATCTGCAACGTGGCGTGATCGATGGAGAAGTCCTCGTGCAGGGCGGTCCGGGCGGCGGCCAGCACCTCGCCCACCTCGGCGCCCGGGGCCATGGTCAGGTGCGCCGAGGCCACCTCCATGCCCGAGGTGAGCGTCCAGACGTGCAGGTCGTGCACCTCGGCGACGCCGGGCACCGCGGCCAGCCGGTCGTGTACCGCGGTCACCTGGACGTGCTCCGGGGCCGCCTGCACCAGGATGCGGACGGCGGCCCGGCCGAGCCGCCAGGTGCGCGGCAGGATGAACAACCCGATCGCCACGGCGACCAGCGGGTCGGCCCACCACCAGTCGGTGAGCGCGATGACCACGGCGGCCCCGATCACCCCGAGCGAGCCGAGCAGGTCGCCCAGCACCTCCAGGTACGCCCCGCGCAGGTTGATGCTCTCCTCGGCGCCCGCACGCAGCAGCGCGAACGCGGCGATGTTGGCGAGCAGGCCGAGCACCGCCACGGCGAGCATCGGCCCGGCGAGCACCTCCGGCGGCTCGCCGAACCGGCGTACCGCCTCGACGAGGACGTAGACCGCCACGGCGCCGAGCAGCACGGCGTTGGCCAGCGCGGCCAGCACCTCGAGCCGGTAGAGCCCGAAGGTGCGCTGCGGGTCGGTGTCGGCGCGCCGGGTGGCGGTGATCGCGGCGAGGGCCATGCCGATGCCGAGGACGTCGGTGAACATGTGCCCGGCGTCGGAGAGCAGGGCCAGCGAGCCGGTGGCGAACGCGGCCACCGCCTCGACCGCCATCAGGGCGGTGAGCAGCCCGAACGCGGCCCAGAGTCGACCCCGGTGACGGTGCGCGGCGTTGGTCACCGCGCCGCTGTGGTCATGACCTGCGCCCACGCCCACACCCTCTCGTCCACCGCCCCGGCCGGGCTCAATCTATGCTCACATCGCTATGTGTGCAAATGAGCGCCGGGGAGCCGTCATCAGCCGACCGGGTCGAGCGTGGTGAGGCGCTGGGTGGCCCGGGAGAGCGCCACGTAGAGGGTGCGGACGCCCGACCCCGGGTCGGCCCGGATCTCGCTCGGGGCGACCAGCACCACGCCGTCGTACTCCATGCCCTTGGCCTGGAGGCTCGTCACCACCTGGAGCCGGCCGCCGAGGTCGCCCAGCCAACCGGCCACCTCGTCCCGGCGCGGCACCGGCGTGATCACACCCACCGTGCCCTCGACCTCGGCCAGCAGCGTGCGGGCCGGCGCCGCGGCGGCGGCGAGCAGGTCGGTGGCGGGCACGGTCCGCTCGACCGGCGCCACGCCGGTCGAGCGGACGGCGGTGGGCAGCGCGAGGTCCGGGTGGACGCGGCGGATCTCCGCGGCCGCCACCGCGAAGATCTCCGCCGAGTTGCGGTAGTTGGTGGTCAGCTCGTACCGGTACCGGCGGCGCCGGCCCAGCGCCTGGTCGCGGGCCCGGGACAGCTCCTGCGGGTCGCCGGTCCAGGCGGTCTGCGCCGGGTCGCCCACCACGGTCCAGGAGGCCAGCCGGCCGCGCCGGCCGATCATCCGCCACTGCATCGGCGAGACGTCCTGCGACTCGTCGACCACCACGTGGGCGTAGTCGCGGTAGTCCTCCGGGCGCTCCCGGGCCGCGGCCCGTGCGGCCCGCTGCCGGTCGGCGGCCGTGCTCAGCTCGCGGACGCCGCCGGCCAGCTGGAACGGGTCCCGCTTCGGCCTCGCCCGCTGCACCGGCTTGCCGAGCAGCGCGTCCAGCTCGTCCAGCAGCGCCACGTCGGCGATGGTGAGCCCCTCGGCGTCCAGGCTCCGGTACGCCTGCGTCAGCAGCCGGATCTCGGCCCCGGAGAGGACGCCGCCGCCGTACCGGCGCAGCCGCTCCGGGCGGGCCAGCCAGTCCAGCACGTGCCGCGGGTGCAGCCGGGGCCACCAGGCCTTGAGGAACTCGCGGAACTCCGGCCGCTCGATGATCTCGTCCTCGAACGCGGGCTGCTCCGGCAGCCGGCCGACCCGCAGCGTGCGGGCCTGCGCCCAGAGTGCCGCGAGCACCGCGTCGAAGGCCGCCCGGCGCACCTCGTTGCGGCGCGCGCCGCGGGACAGCGCCCGGTCCCGGACCGCGTCCAGCTCGGCCCGCTCCAGCCGGAGCAGCTCGCCCCGGTAGAGCAGGCGCAGCTCGGTGGGGGAGTCGGGCACCGCGTCCCGGACCGCGCGCTCCAGCACCCGGCGCATCCGCAGCGACCCCTTCACGGCGGCCACCTCGGGCGGGTCGGTCCGGGTCGCCGACAGGCCCGGGAAGAGCGAGCCGAGCGAGTGCAGGGTGGCGGTCTCCTCGCCGAGCGACGGGAGGACCGAGGCGATGTACTCGACGAACACGCTCGACGGGCCGACCACCAGGATGCCGCCGCCGGCGTACCGGGCCCGGTCGGAGTAGAGCAGGTACGCGGCGCGGTGCAGGGCCACCGCCGTCTTGCCGGTGCCCGGCCCGCCGGAGACGATCGTGACGCCGTTGCCGGGGGAGCGGATCGCCTCGTCCTGCTCCCGCTGGATGGTGCTCACGATGTCCCGCATGCCCCGGCCGGTGGCCCGGGAGAGGGTGGCCAGCAGCGCGCCGTCGCCGACCACCGCCATGTCCGGCGGCGCCGACTCCGGGTCCAGCAGGTCGTCCTCGATGCGGGTGACCCGCTCCGCCGACGACTGGATCGTGCGCCGCCGCACCACACCGCGGGGCTCTGCGGGGGTGGCCTGGTAGAACGCGGCGGCGGCCGGCGCCCGCCAGTCCACCACCAGGGTCTCGGCGTTCTCCCCGCGTACGCCGAGCCGCCCCACGTGCAGCACCTGCCCGGTGCGCAGGTCCAGCCGGCCGAAGACCAGCCCCTCGTGCTCGGCGTCCAGCACGTGGCGGCGCTGCGCCGCGTGGAAGACCATCGCGTCCCGCTCGACCAGCGCCCCGAAGTTGCCGACCCGGGCCAGCCGGTAGCCCTCACGCTCGGCGTCGGCGGCCGACCGACGCAGTTCGGCCAGCCGGGCGTACACCCGGTCGAGATGCCGTTGTTCGACGGCCATCTCCCGTTCCAGGGTGGTCTGGTCGCTCAACGCGGGGGCTCCTGTGGTCAGACGGCGGGCTGAATGAGGGTACGGGCCGCCGGACCGGCCGCTGTCGGGGCCATGCCGTTGCCCGCTGCCCGCCGGTGCGGGATGCCCGTTATCCGGACGTTCCCACCCGTTGCCCGGACGTTCCCGCGTCCCTCCCCGTGAGCACCTGGTGCAGCACCCCGGCGACGGCCGCGTTCACGTCGTCGGGGCGTTCCATCATCAGCATGTGACCGGCGCCGGGGCAGACGGTCAGCTCGGTGGTGGGCAGCGCCGCGGCGATCGACTCGGCGCACGGCGGCGGGGTGAGCCGGTCCCGGTCGCCGACGAGCGCGGCGGCCGGCAGCCGGCCCAGCGCCGCGAGGGTGTCCAACCGGTGCTGGGTCCCGATCGAGGCGCGGAAACCGCCGATCGAGCGCAGCGAGGCGTGCGCCACCGCCGAGGTGACCAGCCGGATGTCGGCCGGGTCGCAGCGGTCGCCGAACAGCATCCAGCGGATGCTCGGGCGCAGGGCGCGCAGCAGCGCGTGTGGCGGGCGCCAGGCGCCGCAGCGGGCCAGCACCCCGGCGCCGGTGGTCTCGGCGAGCCGGATCAGCCGGGCGATCCGGGGGGAGAGCCCGTAGACGGTGTGGGTGTGCCCCTCGGCGGTGGTGGAGACGAAGACCAGGCCGGCGGTGCGGCCGGCGAAGTGCTCGGGGTGGCGGTGGGCGTACTCCATCACGGTCATGCCGCCCATCGAGTGCCCGACCAGCACGATCCGCCCGGACGGGACGATCTGGTCGACCACGGCGGCCAGGTCGTCGCCGAGCTGGGCCAGCGTGGCGGTGCGCAGCGCCATGCAGCTCGACCGGCCGTGCCCGCGGGCGTCGTAGGTCACCACCCGGACCCGCTCGCCGAAGCGCTCACGCAGGTCGGCGAGCTGGCGGTGCCAGCTGCGCCCGTCCAGCGTCCAGCCGTGCAGCAGGATCGCGGTGACCTCGGCGTCGACCGGCCCGGCCGCCGCCACGTGCAGGCGTACGCCGTCGGGTAGCCGCACCTCCAGGTGCTCCGGCATCAGTCCACCTCCCCGGGCCGACCGGTGTCTGTCACACCGGAGTGACCCGGCGGTAACACCGGCGTACCCGTCATGACAACACGGCAACCGGGGTGGTGAGAAGATTCCCAACCCGCCTTCGCGCCGTCGGATCGGTGACCAGGCTGGAGGGCATGCCGCCCACCCCCGCCGCCCGGACGCCCCGGGCCGCCCTGGCCGAGCTGCTCGCCGGCAACCGGCGCTTCGTCAGCGGGCAGCCGGTGCACGGCCACGACGTCACCGCCGCCGCGGCGGTGGCCTCCGGCGACCAGCAGCCGTACGCGGTGTTGCTGGGCTGCATCGACTCCCGGGTGCCGCTGGAGGCGATCTTCGACCAGACGTTCGGCTCGATCTGCGTGATCCGCACCGGCGCGCACGTGCTCGACCGGGCGGTCTGCGGCTCGATCGAGTACGTGGTGGGGCAGCTCGGCGTGCGGCTGGTGATGGTGCTCGGGCACGAGCGCTGCGGCGCGGTGGGCTCGGCGGTCGACGCGCTGCGCAGCGGGCGGCGGCCGGGTGGCTCGCTGGGCTACGTGGTGGACCGGATCGCGCCGGCCGTCCACGAGGTCGGCGCGGACGACCCGGACGCCCACCGGATCGCCATCCGCCGGCACGTCCGGCGGACGGTGGCCACCCTGCGCGCCGACGACCTGCTGGCCGGCCCGGTCGGGGCCGGGGAGGTCGCCGTGGTCGGCGCCCTTTACGACCTGGCCACCGGCGAGGTGGCGCTGCTGCCGGAGGAGTGAGCAGACAGAACCGCCCGCCGGGGTGACCCCGGCGGGCGGTTCGTGGTGTCGCGGGTGAGGGCGCTCAGCCCTCGAAGACGCCGGCCTCGACGAGACGCTTCTCGGTCTTGTCCCAGCCGTGGTCCGGGTGGGTGGCGGCCAGCGCGTTGATCTCGGCGCGCAGCTTGGCGGCGTGGCCGGCGGCGGCCAGCACCCGGAGCTCCTCGACGAAGGCCTCGGAGTCGGTGCGCAGGTGCGCGGTCTTGCCGTTGGTCAGGTTGCGCACGTAGGCGTGCTTGCCGCCGTTGAGCGGGATCAGGTACTTGAACTCGCCCAGCACGCTGAGGGCGCCACCCTGGCCAGCCTGGCCGGCCCGGACTGACGCGCGCGCGGTCTTAGAGGTGTTGCTCGCCACGGAGGTACTCCTTGCAGACGTACGGGAGGACGGAAAACGTCCGGGGGCTGTATGTGCGGTTTGACGCCCGGGGTGAGCGTCAGCCCGCGAAGACGTGCGGCGGCACAGAACCGCCCAGAGAACTGTACACGACCTCGACGCCTGGCTGGTCGTCGCGCCGTCAGGGAGCACAACCGGGTCAGCCGCCCGGGTATTTCCCGGTCACCGGCACCGGCGAATTTTCCGATTCGCTGGCGCACCATCCGTCACTCGGGTCATCATGTGTTCCATAGGCCACTCGGGTGGACGAGGTCGTAGGGGAAGACGCACCTCGGCTCACCGGGAGGTCACCGTGCCAACGCGTGGCGTCGTATACGTCCACTCGACCCCGCTCGCCGTGTCCTCGCACGTCGAGTGGGCGATCGCGCGCGTCCTCGCCGCGCCGGTCAACCTGCACTGGACGGCCCAGCCCGTCGATCCCGGGGCGCGGCGCGCCGAGTGCGGGTGGACCGGCAGCCCGGGGACGGGCGCCGAGCTGGCTGCTGCCCTCCGGCAGTGGCCCATGATCCGTTTCGAGGTCACCGAGGAGCCCAGCCCCGGAGCCGACGGCGAGCGCTTCATGTACGTCCCGGGGCGCGGCCTGTTCCGGGCCACCGTCGGCGCGGCCGGCGACATCCAGCTCGGCGAGGACCGGCTGCGCAGCATCATGGCGTCCGCCCGTGCCCCGGAGGCGCTCGCGCACGCCCTGGACAAGGCGCTCGGCACCGCCTGGGACGCCGAGCTGGAGCCCTACCGCTACGCCGGGGACGGCGCCCCCGTGACGCTGCTCACCCGGGTGGGCTGACGGAAGGTCAAGTTGCCCCGATACGGTGGGGCGCGTGTCGATTTCCCCGCGCCGCGCCGGCGTCGCGCTCGCCGCACTGACCGCGCTGCTCGTCTCCGGGTGCTCGGGTGAGCCGGAACGGCCCCGACCCACCCCGTCGAGCCCGGCGCCGGCCCCGTCGTCGGCCGCCCCCACGCCGACCGGCGCCGACCCGGCCGCCCGGGCGGCCGCCCTGGTGGCGACGCTCTCCGACGAGGACCTGGTCGGCCAGGTGCTGATGCCGTACGCGTACGGCAGCTCGGCCACTAAGGTCTCGCCCGGTTCGGCGGCCGGCAACCGGGCCCTGGCCGGGGTCGACACCCCCGCCGAGATGGTCGCGAAGTACCGCCTCGGCGGCCTCATCCTGGTCGGCTTCAGCGCCGACGACCCCACCTCGGGCAACCAGGCCACCACCAACGTCGACAACCCGAAGCAGGTCCGCGCGCTGACCGACGGGCTGCGCGAGGCCGCCGGCCGGCTGCCCGCCGGCCCCGCCCCCTTCCTGATCGGCACCGACCAGGAGTACGGCGTGGTCACCCGGATCACCGACGGGGTGACCCTGCTGCCCAGCCCGCTGGCCGCCGGGGCCGCCGGCAACCCGGCGCTGACCGAGGCCGCCTGGCGGGCCGCCGGCGCCGAGCTGGCCGCCATGGGCGTCAACCTCGACTTCGCCCCGGTCGCCGACGTGCTGGCCACCCGCAGCACGGTGATCGGCTCCCGCTCCTTCGGCGCCGACCCGAAGACCGCCTCGGCGCAGGTGGCCGGCGCGGTCCGCGGACTGCAGGCCGAGGGGGTCGCGGCCAGCGTCAAGCACTTCCCCGGGCACGGGCTGAGCGCGGCCGACTCGCACACCGACCTGCCGGTGGTCGCGCAGTCCCGGGCCGTGCTGGACCGCACCGCGTTCCCGCCCTTCCACGCCGGGATCGACGCCGGCGCCATGGCGGTGATGTCGGCCCACCTGGACGTCAGGGCGGTCGACCCGGGCACCCCGGCCACCTTCTCCCGCAAGCTCCTCACCGACGTGCTCCGCGGCCAGCTCGGCTTCCAGGGCGTGGTGATCACCGACGGGATGAACATGGCCCCGGCCAAGCGGTGGTCGCCCGGGGAGGCCGCGGTCCGGGCGTTGAACGCCGGCAACGACCTCATCCTGATGACCCCGAACGTGGGCCAGGCGTACGACGGCCTGCGGGCCGCGCTCAAGGACGGCTCGCTGCCCCGGACCCGGCTGGTCGAGGCGGTCACCCGGGTGCTGACCATGAAGTTCAAGCTGGCCGACCGGCCGGCGCCGGCGCTGTCGACGCTGGACAGCGCCGCGCACCGCAAGGCCGCCGCCGACCTGGCCGCCGCCGCGGTGACCATGCTGCGCGGTCGCTGCGGCAGCCCCGTGGCCGGTCCGGTCACCGTCACCTCCTCCGGGGGACGGGACCGCACCCGGGCCGCGCTGGCCGAGGCGCTCACCGCCGCCGGGGTGAAGGTGGTGCCGAGCGGCGGCACCGTGGTGCACCTCGTCGGGTACGGCGACGGCAGCAAGGACCTGCGCGCCGACGCCACCGTGACGGTGGCCATGGACACCCCGTACGTGCTGGCCGGGGCGAAGTCGCCGACCCTGCTGGCCACCTACTCGTCCACCCGGGCGTCGATGACCGCGCTGGCCGCGGTGCTCGCCGGCAAGGCCCGCCCGACCGGCCGCGCCCCGGTGCCGGTGTCCGGCCTGCCGGCCACCACCTGCGGCACCTGACCGGGTCGGCGCCCGGCGACCCACCCGGCCCTGACCTGCCCGACTGGTAGCGTCGGCCCCGTCCGCCGCCACCAGGGAACCGGGGGTCGAGTGTCGTGACCGCGCCGCAGCCGGCCCTGTCCGTGGTGGTGCCGATGTTCAACGAGGAGGCCGTCCTCCCGCTGCTCGCCGTCCGGCTGCGCGGCGTGCTGGACGGGCTCGGCGAGGCGTACGAGGTGGTGGCCGTCGACGACGGCAGCACCGACGGCACCGCGGCGGCGCTGGCCGCGCTGCGGGCCGGCTGGCCGGAGCTGCGGGTGCTCCGGCTGCGCCGCAACAGCGGTCACCAGGCCGCCCTGCACGCCGGCCTGCTCCGCGCCCGGGGCGCGTACGTGGCCAGCATCGACGCCGACCTCCAGGACCCGCCCGAGGTGATCGTCGAGCTGCTCCGCCGGGCCCGCACCGACGGCCTGGACGTGGTCTACGCCGTGCGGGCCGACCGCAGCCGGGACACCCGGTTCAAGCGGTGGACCGCGGGCGGCTACTACCGCCTGGTCCGGCGGCTGGTCGGCGAGCAGGTCCCCGCCCAGGCGGGCGACTTCCGGCTGCTCAGCCGGGCCGTCGTGGAGGCGCTGCGGGAGCTGCCCGAGCGCGCCCCGGTGCTCCGGCTGGTGGTGCCCTGGCTCGGCTTCCCCAGCGGCGAGGTGACCTACGAGCGGCAGGAGCGCGCCGCCGGCCGGACGAAGTACCCGCTGTCCCGGATGGCCGGGCTGGCCGCCGAGAGCGTCACCAGCTTCTCCGCCGCCCCGCTGCGGGTGGCCACCTGGCTGGGCCTGGTCGGGGTGGCGGTCTGCGGGGTGCTCGTGGTGGTGGCGGTGCTGGCCTGGTTCGCCGGCGCCACGGTCAGCGGCTGGCCCTCGCTCTACGTGGCGATCCTCTTCCTCGGGGCGGTGCAGCTGCTCTGCCTCGGCCTGCTCGGCGAGTACGTGGCCCGGATCTACACCGCCGTGCAGGGCCGGCCCGCGTATCTGGTGGCCGGCGACAGCGCCGCCGCCGGTCCGGCCCATCCGGATCCCGCCGAGCTGGCCGACAGCCTGCGGTGACCGCCCTCGCCGCCGGCGCCGCCCCGGCGGCCGTCGACCCGCGCCGCCGTCCGGCCGCCCTGCGCTGGGCCCCGGCCGTCGCCGCCTACGCCGCCGTGGTCGCCGTGCTGCTCGCCGCCGACACCCCGGCCGCCGCGATCGCCCGCTGGACGGCGTACGCGTCGCTGGCCGTGCTGCTCCCCGGCACGCTGGTGTTCCGCGCGCTGCGCCGCCGGCCGCACACCCTGGTCGAGGACCTGGCCATGGGCGCGGCGGTCGGCCTGGTGCTGGAGCTGGTCGCGTGGGCCGCCTTCACCGCCGCCGGGCTGCCGGGCTGGCTGTGGCTCTGGCCGCTCGCCGTGGTGGCGCCGTTCGCCGTGGCGCCCCGGCTGCGCCGGCACTGGCGGGTCCGCCACCCCACGGTCGTCCCGGCGGGGTGGGCCTGGTCGCTGGCGGGGGTGGTGGCCGGCTTCACCCTCTACCTGTACGGCTCGTTCCTCGCCGTCAACCCGGTGCTGCCCACCGACGAGGGGCAGGCGCAGTACATCGACCTGGCGTTCCAGCTCTCCATCGCCGGGGCGGCCACCCACCAGGTGCCGCCCGAGGTGCCGCAGGTCGCCGGGGAGCCGCTGCACTACCACTGGTTCGGCTTCGCCCACCTGGCCGCCACGAGCCTGGTCAGCGGCGTCGACCTGCCCACGGTGCTGTTCCGGCTCGCCGTGCCCGCGCTCTGCGCGCTCGCCGCCGTGCTGGTCGCCGTGGTCGGCTGGCGGATCACCGGCCGGCCGTACGCCGGGGTGGTGGCCGCCGCGCTGATGTTCACCGTGGGCGAGTTCGGCTTCGAGAACGGCTGGCGTCAGCTCTTCGGCAGCCAGGCCACCTTCATCGTCTGGGGCAGCCCGTCGATGACGTACAGCTGGGTGCTGCTGCTGCCGCTGATCGCCGCGCTCGGGGAGATCGTCGGCCGGGCCCGCGGGGTGACCGTGCCCGCGCTGGGCCGCGGTGCCTGGCCGCTGGCGGTCCTCTTCCTGGCCGCGTCAACCGGCGCCAAGGCGAGCACGCTGCCGGTGGTGCTGGCCGCGCTCGGGCTCACCGCGGCGGCCACCCTGCTGGTCCGCCGCCGGCTGCCCCGGGGCGTACTGGCCGCCGCCGGGCTGGCGCTGGCCGCGCAGTTCTTCGCCACCGCGGTGCTGTTCGCCTTCGAGAGCCACGGGGTGGTCCTCGACCCGTTCTCCGGGCTGCGCCCGTACATCCCGACCGACCGGCCGGCCGGGGTGACCGCGCTGTGCTGGGTGCTGGTGGCGGTGGCGTTCCTGCTCAACCTCCAGCTCCGGGTGGCCGGCGCGGCGGCCCTGCTCCGGCTGCGGCGCGGGCGGCTGGAACCGGTGCAGGTGTTCCTGCTGGGCGGCGCGCTCGCCGGCCCGGCGATCTACCTGCTCGTCGGGCATCCCGGCAGCAGCAACCAGTACTTCACCCGGACCGGGTTCGCCTTCGGGGTGCTCCTCTCCGCCTGGGGCTGGGCCGAGGTGGCCGACCGGGCCGCCCTCTCCGCCCGGGGCCGCCGGCTGCTCGGCGCGGGCACCGCCGGGCTCGCCGTGCTGCTCACCGCGGTGCAGCTCGACTCCGCGGTCAGCACGCCCGCCGTTCCCGCGTACGCCCCGGTGCTGCCGCTGCTCCGCTGGGCGGCCGTGCTGGCCGTGCCGGTGGTGCTGGCGGCCCTGTGCTGGCCGGCGCTCGTGGGGCGCTGGCCCGGGCTGGCCGGCCGGGGCGGGCTGGTGCTGCTCACCGCCGTGCTGACCGCCGGTGCGCCGGGGCTGGTGCTGGACGCCGCCGCGACCCGGGTCTACCCGAACGGCGGGGCGTACCCGGTGGTGGCGATGCCCGCCTCCCGGGTCGAGGCGGCCCGCTGGGTGCGGGCGCACAGCGCGCCGGACGACGTGCTCGCCACCAACGCGCACTGCCGGGAGGTGGTGAACGGCTGGTGCGACGCCCGCTCGTTCTGGCTCAGCGGCTACGCCGAGCGGTCGGTGCTGGTCGAGGGGTGGGCGTTCGCGCCCCGGATGGTCGGCCGGCCGGACGGCCCGTACGCGCCGTTCTGGGACCTCGACCGGCAGCGCGCCAACGACCTCGCCTTCACCGCTCCCACGGCCGCCGGCCTGGCCGCCCTCCGCGACCGGCACGGGGTGCGCTGGCTGGTGGTGGACCGTCAGGTCGGCCCCGAGGCGGCCACCCTGCGCGCCCTCGCCGACCTGCGCTTCGAGAACGCGCGGGTGGCCGTCTACCGGCTCCGGTGACCCCGGCTCACTCCCGGTTGTTCTTCGCGGTCTGCTTGGCCAACTGGTACGCCGGCAGCATGGCCAGGTGCTCCTCGTCGTCCGCCCCGCCGAGGGTCAGCAGGTACCGCCCCCAGATGGTCGAGACCAGGATCGCCCGCTCCCGGATGCCGTTCGGCCCCAGGAAGCTCGCCTCGAAGGCGTCGAGCGGGCCGGCCTTCGTCCGGCGGTACTGCCGCTCGGTGGCGTCGCCGTAGGCGTCGAGGAACTTGTCCATCGTGTACTGCTGGCTGAGGCCGGCATCCGCGTCCCAGACGCGCAGGAAGCCGAGGTGCCCGGCGGGCTTGGCGTCGATCTCGCACATCGGCACGGCGTCACCGATCGCGGCGTCCCGGCCGGCCGTCACCGCCTCCGCCCGCCACTTCGCCGGGATCGAGAAGATGACTCCCATCGGGCAGGGGCTCGCCTTGCCGCCGATCTCACGGGCGGCCTCGACGGGGGCCACCTCGTCGTACCAGGGCGGTCCGGCGACGACCGGCGAGCCGGTCGGGCTCGGTGCCGTCGAGGCGGTCGCCGCCGGCCGCGGCTTCCCGTCGTCGCAGCCGGCCATCCCGGCAAGGGCCAGCACGGCCACCACGGCAGTGGCGGTACGTCGCCGCATCCCCGTCCTCCTGAGTCAGGTGCCGCCGCGCCCCACGGCGGCCCAGGAAGGGTAGTCGATCTTCGCCGGCCCTGGTGCGCGGGATCAGGACGGACGGTGTGCCCGCAGCATCAGCGAGACCCCGGGCAGCGCCCGCACGGGCAGGTGGCGCTCGACCGTGACCACCGTACGCAGGCCGAGGTTCACCAGCGGGTGGAGCTCGTCCAGGTCCGAGCCGGTGGACCGGCGGCGACGCCAGGCGGCCACCGGACGGAGCAGCACGTTCCAGCTCCACAGCTCGTCGAGCGCCAGCCCGGCCTTCGCCACCACGGCCCGCAACCCGGCGCGGTCGTAGCGGCGCACGTGCCCGACCGCCACGTCGTGCGCCGACCAGAGCCGCATGTCGGCCGGCACCGCGATCAGCGCCGTCCCGCCGGGGCGCAGCACCCGCCGGATCTCGGCGGCCGCGAGGTGGTCCTCGTCGAAGTGCTCCAGGATGTCGAAGGCGACCACCAGGTCCAGGCCGGCCGAGGGGACCGGCAGGTGCCTTGCGTCGGCCCGGATCACGTCCAGGCCCCGCTCCCGGGCCACCCCGGCGCCCTCGGCGCTGTACTCCAGGGCGAGCGGCCGCCAGCCGTGCGCCCGCAGCACCCGGGTGTTCCCGCCGCCGGCCGCGCCGACGTCCAGCGCCCGGCCCGGGCGGGTGCCTCCCGCGGCCAACCGCCGCAGCGCCCGGCCCAGCAGGGCCCGCCGCTCCCGGTACCACCAGTGGGTGTCCTCCAGCGCGGCGAGCTTGCGGATCTCGGTCGCTTCCACGCGTGGTGCTCCTCGACGGCTCGGCGGCCCTCACCCTAACGGCCCCGGCCGGTCCGGACCGGGCCCGCCGGCAAATCCGGGTGCGGCCCGGCGCCGGCGCTGGCAGGGTGGGCGCCCATGGGAGAGCGCGCGCAGGGCTTCCGCTACGACGAACGGGCCGACGGCTCCGTGCTGATCACCCACCACGGCCGGGTCGCCGGCACGCTGCGCGGCGGGCGCGCCGCGCAGTTCCTCGCCGAGGTCGGCGACGACCCGCAACTGGTGATGTCCCGGTGGACCGGCAACTACCGGCGGGGCAACGAGCGGACCGCCCGGCAGCATCCCCGCAACCGGGGCTGAGACGCGGTCCGGGCCCGCGTCCTGCTGTGGACGCGGGCCCGGACCGGGTACGCCGTGCTCAGACCCGGGTGAAGACCAGGGCCACGTTGTGCCCGCCGAAACCGAACGCGTTGTTCAGCGCCGCGGGGATCTCCAGGTGGCGTGCCTTGTGCGCGGCCACCTCCAGGGAGAGGCCCTCGTCCGGGTCGTCCAGGTTGATCGTCGGGGGCACGACCCCGTCCCGGATGGCCAGGATGGTGGCGATCGACTCCAGCGCACCGGCCGCGCCGAGCAGGTGCCCGGTCATCGACTTGGTGGCCGTCAGCAGCGGGTGGTCGCCCACCGCCTTGTGCAGCGCGCCGATCTCCAGCATGTCGCCGACCGGCGTGGAGGTGGCGTGCGCGTTGACGTGCCGGATGTCCGTCTTCGCGACGTCCGCGTCGGCGACCGCCTTGGCGATGGCCCGGATGGCGCCCTCGCCCTCGGCGTGCGGCTGCACGATGTCGTACGCGTCCGAGGTGATCCCGGCGCCGGCGAGGCGCGCGTACACCCGCGCGCCGCGGGCGGCGGCGTGCTCGGCGCGCTCCAGGACCACCACGCCCGCGCCCTCACCGAGCACGAAGCCGTCGCGGCCCTTGTCCCACGGGCGGGACGCCTTCTCCGGCTCGTCGTTGCGGGTCGACATGGCCCGCATCGAGGCGAAGCCGGCGATCGGCAGCGGGTGGATGACCGCCTCGGTGCCGCCGGCCACCACCACGTCGGCGCGGCCGGAGCGGATGATGTCCAGCCCCAGCGCGATCGCCTCCGCGCCGGTCGCGCAGGCGCTGGCCACCGAGTGCACCCCGGCCTTGGCGCCGAGCTCCAGCCCGACCCAGGCGGCCGGACCGTTCGGCATCAGCATGGGCACGGTGTGCGGGGAGACCCGCCGCGGGCCGGACGCCTCCAGGATGTCGTCCTGGGCCAGCAGGGTGGTGGCGCCGCCGATGCCGGAGCCGACGCTGACCGCCAGCCGCTCCGGGTCGAGCCCGGAGTCGGCCAGGCCGGCGTCCGCCCAGGCCTGCTGCGCCGCCACGAGGGCGATCGCCTCGGACCGGTCGAGCCGGCGCAGCTTGACCCGGTCCAGCACCGTCGACGGGTCGACGGCGAGCTGTGCGGCGATACGGACGGGCAGTTGCGCGGCCCACTCCTGGGTGAGCGCACTCACCCCGGAGCGGCCCGCGAGCATGGCGTCCCAGGTCGACGCGACGTCCCCGCCGAGCGGGGTCGTCGCGCCGAGCCCGGTGACGACGACGTCGGGACGACTCATGATCAGGACTGCGCCGCGATGTAGCTGACGGCGTCACCGACGGTCTTGAGGTTCTGCACCTCGTTGTCCGGGATCTTGACGCCGAACTTCTCCTCGGCCGCCACCACGACCTCCACCATGGAGAGCGAGTCGACGTCGAGGTCGTCGGTGAAGGACTTCCCCTCGGCCACGTCGTCCGGGTTCACCCCGGCAACCTCTTCGAGGATCTCGGCGAGGCCGGCGGTGATCTCGTCACGGGTCATTGCGGTTGGTTCCTCTCATCGGGGGTTCACTCGACGGTCGGCGACGCCGGCCGTCACACCTCGGCGCGCTCGCGCCCGAGGGGGTCTTCAGGGGCAGCGGACGACCTGACCGGCGTAGGTCAGGCCGCCGCCGAAGCCGAACAGCAGGACCGGGGCGCCCGCGGGCACCTCGCGCCGCTCGACCAGCTTCGACAGGGCCAGCGGCACGCTCGCCGCCGAGGTGTTGCCGGACTCGACGATGTCCTTGGCGATGATCGCGTTCGGGATGTTGAGCCGCTTGGCGATGCCGTCGATGATCCGGGCGTTGGCCTGGTGCGGCACGAACGCGGCCAGCTCCGACGGGTCGACCCCGGCCTTCTCGCAGGCCTGGAGCGCGAGCGGGGCCAGCGCCGTGGTGGCCCAGCGGAAGACCGCCTGCCCCTCCTGCGCGATGTACGGCCGCCAGCCCTCGATCCGGACCGCGTCGCTCTTCTCCGGCACCGAGCCCCACACCACCGGACCCACCCCGGCCGGCTCACCCTCGGCGGCCGCGGTGACCACGGCCGCGCCGGCACCGTCGCCGAAGATGATGCAGGTCGAGCGGTCGGTCCAGTCGGTGAAGTCGGAGAGCTTCTCCGCGCCGATGACGATCGCGTTGCGCGCCGCACCGGCCCGGATGGCGTGGTCCACGGTGCCGAGGGCGTAGGCGAAGCCCGAGCAGGCCGTGTTGATGTCGTACGCGCCCGGCGCGCTGATGCCCAGCTTGGCCGCGACCCGGCAGGCCACGTTGGGGCTGCGGTCCACCGAGGTGCAGGTGGCCACCACGACGAGGTCGATGTCGGCGGCCGTGAGGCCCGAGTTGGCCAGCGCCTTGCCGGCCGCGGCGGCGGCCATGTCGGCGACCGTCTCGTCCCCGGCGATCCGCCGGGTGACGATGCCGACCCGGTCCCGGATCCACTCGTCGTTGGTGTCGACCATCTGGGCGAGGTCGTCGTTGGTGACGACGCGGGAGGGCTGGTAGTGCCCCATCGCGACGATCCGGCTGCCGGCCATCAGTGATTACCTTCCGTTCGCGACTGCGGGACCCGCAGAGTCGGCTCGTTGCTCGCGCTCATGCCTGCCCGCCGTGCCGGGCGATCAGGTCCCGCGCCGAGGGCAGGTCGTCGGGGGTGTTGAGGGTGACGATCTCCGGCGCGCCCTCGCCCTTGAGTTCGCGCTTGACGAGGCCCGCCAGGGTGCCGGCCGGCGGAAGCTCGATGACGCCGGTGACGCCGCGGTCGGCCAGGGTGCGCATGCACAGGTCCCAGCGGACCGGGGCGGTCACCTGGCGGACCAGCCGCTGCACCATCTCCCGGCCGTCGGCGACCGCGCCGCCGTCCAGGTTGGAGAGCAGGATCCGGGCCGGATCGGCCGGGGTGATGCCGGCGGCCACCTCGGCCAGGGCGGCCTCGGCCGGGGCCATGTACGGCGTGTGGAAGGCGCCGGCCACCTTGAGCATGATCACCCGGGCCCGGGCCGGCGGCTCGGCGGCGAGCTTCTCCAGGCCGGTCACCGCGCCGGCGGCGACGATCTGGCCGGCGCCGTTGCGGTTGGCCGGGTGCAGGCCGTGCGCCTCCAGGGCGGCGAGCACCTCGTCCGGGTCGCCGCCGAGCACGGCGGCCATCCCGGTCGGCTCCAGCGCGCAGGCGGCGGCCATCTCCCGGCCGCGTACGCCGGCGAGGCTCACGGCCGCCTCGGCGGTGAGCACCCCGGCCAGGGCCGCTGCGCCCAGCTCGCCGACGCTGTGGCCGGCGACCACCGCGACGTCCTGCATGGGCAGGTGCTCGCCGGCGAGCAGCGCGGCCGCGACCAGCAGCGGCTGGGTGCGGGCGGTGTCCTTGATCTCGTCGGCGTCGGCCTCGGTGCCGAGGTGGAGCAGGTCGACCCCGGCAAGCGCCGACCACGAGCGCAGGCGCTCCGCCGCACCGGGCAGGTCGAGCCAGGGAGTCAGGAAACCGGGCTTCTGGGAACCCTGTCCGGGTGAGAGTACGGCGAGCACGCTTACGACTCTGACGGATACTCGCGGGTCGCGCTGTAACGCACGGCACCAAACCGCACTAGAAGCTTTGGAGGATACCTACAAAGATCGGCGCCGATCATCACCTGTCTGCGGCGTTTTGTTGCCACCTGAGGCGGATGTCTGGCTCGGGACCGGTGCGACGCCCGGGACCACGGGGTCGAGCCGGCCCACCGTCAGGGCCACCTGGAGGGTGAACGCGTCGCGCGGGGTGAGCGGGGAGAAGCCGGCCACCTCGGCCACCCGCTTGAGGCGGTAGCGCACCGTGTTCGGGTGCACGAAGAGCGCCCGGGCCGCGCTCTCCAGCGTGCCGCCGGCCGCGAAGAACGCGTCCAGCGTCTCCAGCAGCTCGCCGCCGGCCCGGGCGAGGGGCGCGTACACGTCGTGGCGCAGCCGGCGGCGGGCCTCGGCGTCCCCGGCCAGCGCCCGCTCGGGCAGCAGGTCGGCGGCGGGGACCGGGCGGGGCGCGGTCGGCCAGGCCGGCGCGGCCCGGAAGCCGGCCAGCGCGGCGCGCGCCGAGTCGGTCGCCTCGTCGAGGCTGGGCACGGCCGGGCCGACCACCACCGGGCCCTCCCCGAACGCGGTGAGCAGCTTCTCCGTGGCGGCCACCGGGTCGGCCGCACCGCCCAGCACGATGACCAGCCGGTCGCCGTGCACGCCGCCGATCACCTCGACCCCGATCCGGCGGGCCTGCCGGTAGACGGTGTGCAGCACGGCCGCCACCTCGCCGCCGGGGGAGCGGCCCACCGCCACCGCCACCGGCGGCGCGTCCGACCAGCCCAGCGCCGCCGCCCGGCTGGCCAGCACGTCCGGCGAGTCGCCGCGCAGCAGGGCGTCGACGAGCAACGCCTGCAACCGGGCGTCCCAGGAGCCCCGCGTCTCGGCGGCGCGGGCGTAGACCCGGGCGGCGGCGAAGGCGATCTCCCGGGAGAAGCGCAGCACCGCCTCCCGCAGCAACTGCTCCTCGCCCTTCACGGCGAGGTGCGACACCTGCTCCTCGACCACCTCGATGGTCACCTTGATCAGCGCCACGGTCTGCTGGAGGGTGATCGAGCGCGCGAGGGCCTGCGGCGCGGCGGCGAAGACCTCGTCCGACACCTCCTGGGTGCTGTCGGTCGCGCCACCGCCCTGGTGCAGCCACTGCACCAGCGACCGGACACCGGCCTGGGCCACCAGCATCACCCAGGAGCGCTGGTCGGCCGGCAGCTCCCGGAACCAGGGCAGCGTCTCGTCCATCCGCGCCACGCTGGCCGTGGACAGCGCGCCCGCCGCCCGCTCGATACGGCGCAGCGTCGCCGACAGTTCGGTCCCGCCCGGTTCGCTCACCGCACCAGCCTGACACGCTCTGACCAGCGGCTCCACTTCGAGGCCCGCCCGCCGGACGGGCGATGGCGGCGAGCGGCGACAATGATCTCCCGTGACCGACACCCCGCGCGCCCTCGCCGACCTCGCCCGCGACATCGACGCCACCTGCCGCCTCACCGGACATTTCGTGCTCCGCTCCGGCCGGACCGCCGACGAGTACTTCGACAAGTACCGGTTCGAGGCCGACCCGGTGCTGCTGGACCGGGTCGCCGCCGGCCTCGCCGGGCTGGTCCCGCCCGGCACCGAGGTGCTGGCCGGCCTGGAGATGGGCGGCATCCCCGTGGTCACCGCGCTGGCCCGGCACGTCGGGCTGCCCTGCGCGTTCGTCCGCAAGACCGCCAAGGCGTACGGGACCGCCCGGCTGGCCGAGGGCGCGGACGTCGCCGGGCGGCGGGTGCTGGTGGTGGAGGACGTGGTGACCTCGGGCGGCCAGGTGGTGATCTCCACGGGCCAGCTCCGGGAGCTGGGCGCGACCGTCGCGCACGCGCTGTGCGTGATCGACCGGGGCGAGGGCGGCGCGGAGGCGCTCGCCGGACACGGCATCGCGCTGCGCGCCCTGCTCACCCGCGCCGACCTGGACGCCGCCCGCCGGCCCTAGGGTCAGCGGCGTGGCGGCAGCCGGCGCACCCCGACGCCGGCGAGCGACCGGGTCAGCGGCCTGCCGTCGGTGTGCAGCAGGCAGAGCACCGACGTGTCCCCGGCGGCCAGGTCCTCATCGGTCGGCGGCAGGATGAGCGACCGCAGCCGGCGGCGTACCTCCTCGTCGTCGGCGAGGCCGACGTACCGGGCGATGACGCCGTAGCAGCCGTCCGTCATCTCGTCGGACCGGATCTCCTCGCCGTACGGCACGTCGTCGGCCCACCAGATCCCGGCGAACTCCGTCCGGTGCGGGCCCGTGCAGGAGGCCGGGGGCAGGGCCGTCAGCTCGTCGTCCCGGCCGAAGGTGGCGTTGTAGCAGCCGTGGCGCAACGGGGAGGACGGCGAGCTCAGCGCGCCCTTGAGGCTGTTGGCCCGGGGGGACGGCTCGTAGAGGTCGAGGGCGACGATCTCCACCAGGTCGCAGCGGTACCACCGCTCGGCCGCCGCCCAGCCCTCGGTGGTGGGCAGCACCAGCCGCAGCGACAGCCGCCCGACCACCCAGTCGCCGCCGAGGAACTCCCGTGTCGCCGTGGCGCACGACGACCAGGCCCGCAGCGCCGCGTCCGAACCGGTCACGGGTGGGCCGTCGGACTCGGCGTCGGGCCCGGCGAATCGGCTCACCAGGAACGTCTCGGCCTCGTGCCGCTCCGTGCAGTCGACGGGCCGGTACGCCTCCCCGCTGGCGTTGTCGCCCGGAGCCTGATGGCACACGCCGGCCTGCGGCATGAACCCGGAGGCGGTCTCGCTGGTCAGCAGGCCGCACCCGGCGACCGGACCCGCGGCGAGCGCCAGGAGGAGTGCGACGACCTTCCGGAGACCCATCCCCACCCCTTCCGCGCCCGGACGGGCGGAAGCGTACGACAGGTCCGGGCCCGCGTGCGGTCCCGCGCGGACGATCTCCACGGGTACGCGCTGACGACCCCGTCGGGCCCGGCCAGTACGGTGTCAGAGCACGTCGGGGTGAGGACCGCCCGACGGGCGATGGCGAGCGTGAGGAGACCGGGATGGCGCACGGGGAGGCCGAGCACGGCTGCGCCCAGGGTGAGCCCTGCCGGCCGGGCCACCACGACCAGCAGGCGTCCGCCAAGCACCCGCGCCGGACGGGCCTGACCCATCCGGCCGAGTCGGCCGCCGGCTGGGCGCCCGAGCGCGCGGACGACGAGCCGCCCGTGCCCCGCCAGCGGGCCACCGAGCCGGGGACCCCGGCCGGGCCCGAGCCGGAGCCGGCGCAGGGCTGCCGCAGCGACCTGCCCGGTTGGGCGGGCGCCCACCGGCACGGCGCGGTTCGGCCGCGCAGTCGCGCGGTGCGCCGGGAGCGACCGCCGCGCCGCTGGTGCTGACCCCGCGGTCGCCGTCCGGCGACTAGCGTGTGCGGGGTGAGGGCGATCGCGATCGACGCGTACGGCGGGGTTGACCGGCTCGCCCTGCGCGAGCTGCCCACCCCGCCGGTGGGACCGGACACGGTCCTGGTCCGGGTGCGGACCGCCGGGGTGAACCCCGTCGACGGGAAGATCCGCGAGGGGCACCTGGCCGCCCTGATGCCGAGCCACTTCCCGCTGGTGCCCGGCTGGGACGCCGCCGGGGTGGTCGAGGCGGTCGGGCCGGCGGTGGCCGGGTTCGCCGTCGGTGACGAGGTGATCGGCTACGTCCGGCGCGACGACGTGCAGCACGGCACGTACGCGGAGCTGGTTCCGGCCCCGGAGCGGTGCCTGGCGGACAAGCCGGTGCAGGCGTCCTGGGCGGAGGCCGGGGGGCTGCCGCTGGCCGGGCTCACGGCCTACCAGGCGTTGCAGCTGGCCCGCACCGGTGCGGGCGACACGGTGCTGGTGCACGGCGCGTCGGGCGGGGTGGGGCACCTGGCGGTGCAGCTGGCCCGGGCGCTCGGCGCCGGCCGGGTGATCGGCACGGCGAGCGAGGCCAACCACGACTTCGTCCGGTCGCTGGGCGCGGAGCCGGTCAGCTACGGCGACGGCCTGCTGGACCGGGTCCGCGCCGTCGTGCCCGACGGGGTGGACGTGGCGCTGGACCTGTTCGGTGGCGACGCGCTGGACGTCTCCGCCGAACTGCTGGCCCGGCCGGCGCGGCTGGTCTCCACGGCCGACCCGGAGCATGTCGCCCGGCTCGGCGGCAGCTACGTCTTCGTGAAGCCGTCCACGGCCGACCTGGGTGTGCTGGCCGGTCTGGTCGACGCCGGCCGGCTCACCGTGCACGTTGCCCGGACGTTCCCGCTGGCCGAGGCGGCCGAGGCACAGCGCCTGGTGGCGGCGGGACACGTCCGGGGCAAGGTGGTGCTGGAGGTCTGAGCCCGGGGGCTCAGCGGGTGCGGCGGCGCACCAGCAGCGCGATGCCGGCGAGACCGGCGGTGATGACCACCATCACCCCGACGTTGAGCAGCAGCAGCCGCTGGAGCTCGCCGAGCGCCTCGTCGATGTCCTGCACCGGGTCGAGGGCTTCCTCCGGGATGACCCGCTCGCCGCCGCCGATGCCGCCGCTGATCGTGTCGAACTGCCGCTCCAGCGGCACCCCCACGGTGCGGAGCGTCTCGGACATGTTGAGCCGGCCGAAGAACCAGCCGGCCCGGGTCTTGCTCAGGTCGGGCTGCTTGGCCGGCCGGTAGACCCGGGGGCCGCCCTTGGCGAGCGGGTAGAGGTCGTAGGTCTTCGTCGGCGAGCCCGCGTAGAGCACCACGACCGTGTACTTGGGGCCGAGGTCCTTGGCCGCCGGGCCGCGCTGCTGGCCGCTGGCGCCCAGCCACTTGACCTGGTCGACGACCATGTTCACCTCGGCGGGCCGGGTGTCGGCGCGCAGTTGCAGCGGCTGGTCGAGCCGGTGGCCGGTGATGTCCACACCGGCCGGTGCGAGCTTGGGCTTGGGCGCCGCCTGCGCCGCTGCCGCGCCGGTGAGGGCCAGCGAGCACGCGATCGCCACCACCGCCCCGGCCGCGGCTGCCAGCAGCCGCTTCACCTTTCGGACCATCGCCGCCTCCTCGCCCCGTTCGATGGGTGGCTTCCGCTGCAGATCGCGCTGGATCGGCCGACGGTGGTCGCCGGGCGCGGGCCGGCGTCCACCTTCAAAGACTCCGCAGGATGTCGCTGGGTTGCAGCTGCTGGGAGAGTATTTGGAACTATTTGCGATCTGCGACCGACCAACAGAGCGGCCGATGATCGGCGGCCGGATCGTACCCGGATGGAGGGGTTCATGGGGGGCAAGGTCGCCCGCGTGGCGCATGGCTTGTTGGTGCTCGGGGTGGCGGCCGGGTTGTCGGTGCTGCTGCCGGCCGCGCCGGCGGCCGCGCACAACTCGCTGACCGGTAGCGATCCGAAGAACGGGGCGCGGGTGGCCACCGCGCCGAAGCGGATCGAGCTCCGGTTCCTCGCGTCGCCGGCGCCCGCCACGACGAAGATCACAATCACCGGGCCGGACAACGTGCCCGCCGCCGGCGGCGCGCCGACCTTCGCCGCCAACCGGGTGAGCGTGCCGTTCGCCCCGGGCGCGGCCGGTCTCTACATCGTGACGTACCGGATCGGCTCGGCCGACGGCCACCCGGTCAGCGGGGAGATCCGCTTCACCCTGACCACCGGCACGGCCGCCGCGCCGCCGTCGACCACCCCGGCCCCGACCGGCGCCGCGCCGACCTCCCCGGCGACCCCGCCCACGACCTCCCCGGCGGCCCCGACGCCCGCGGCGGACGAGGTGGACGACGACGGGGGTACGGGTTGGCTGTGGGCGATCGGCGTCGCCGTGGTGCTGGTCGTGCTGGGCGCGGGCCTGTTGCTGCGCCGCCGGTCCGCCCGCGGCTGACCCCGCGTACGCGAAAAGGGGCCCGCCGGACGACCGGCGGGCCCCTCGCGATCCGGGGATCAGAACAGGCGCACCCGGGCGGCCCGCAGCCGGGCCAGCGTCCGCTCGCGGCCGAGCACCTCCAGCGACTCGAACAGCGGCAGCCCGACGGTGCGGCCCGTGACCGCGACCCGGACCGGCGCCTGCGCCTTGCCCAGCTTCAGGCCGCGCTCCGCGCCGACCGCCTCCAGCGTGGACTTCAGCGACTCGGCGTCCCAGGACTCCAGGGCCTCGAACGCGGCGATCGCCGCGTCCAGCAGGTCGGCCGCGCCCTCCTTCATCGCCTTCGCCCAGGCCGCCTCGTCGATCAGCGGGTCGGCCAGGAAGAGGAAGTCGACGTTCGGCACGATCTCGCTGAGCACCGCGATTCGCGTCTGCGCGAGCGGCGCCACCGCGGCGAACGCGGCGGGGTCGAACTCCGCCGGCTGCCAGGGCGGCGGGGCGATCGTGTCGGTGCCGGTCAGCCAGGGCTGGCAGGCGGCGACGAACTCCTCGACCGGCAGCGCCCGGATGTAGTCGCCGTTGAACGCGCGCAGCTTCTTCTCGTCGAAGAACGCCGGGGAGGGGTTCACCTCCTCCAGCCGGAACTCCTCCTCGATGACCGACCAGGGCACGATCTCCCGGTCGCCGGAGGGGGCCCAGCCGAGCAGCATCAGGTAGTTGCGCATGGCCTCGGCGAGGTAGCCCTCGTCCCGGTACGCCTCCAGGGCGACCTTGTCTCGCCGCTTGGACAGCTTCTGCCGCTTCTCGTTGACCACCACCGGCACGTGCGCCCAGACCGGCGGCTTGACGCCGAGCGCGTCCCAGAGCAGCTGCTGCTTCGGCGTGTTGGGCAGGTGCTCCTCGGCCCGGATCACGTGGGTGATCCCCATGGTCATGTCGTCGACCACGTTGGCGAGCAGGAAGACCGGCGAGCCGTCGCCGCGGGCGATGACGAAGTCCTCGATCAGCTTGTTCTCGAAGGTCGGCTCGCCGCGGATGAGGTCGACCACCACGGTCTCGCCCTCGTCCGGGGTGCGGAACCGCAGCGCCCGGCCCTCGCCGGGACCGAGGCCCTTGTCGCGGTGGTAACCGTCGTAGCCCTGGTACTGCGAGCCGGTACGCGCCTGCACGTCCTCCCGGGTGCAGTCGCAGTAGTACGCCCGGCCGCCCTCGTACAGCCGCTGCGCGGCGGCCCGGTGCTCACCCGCGTACGAGGACTGGAAGTACGGGCCCTCGTAGCTGCCCCGCGCGATGCCGATCCAGTCGAGCGCGGAGAGGATGCCCTCGGTCCACTCGGGCTTGTTGCGGGCCGCGTCGGTGTCCTCGATGCGGAGCACGAACACCCCGCCCTGCTGCTTGGCGTAGATCCAGTTCTGCAGGGCCGAGCGGGCGCCGCCGACGTGGAACATTCCGGTCGGGGAGGGGGCGAAGCGTACACGTACCGTCACGTCCCCCAGCCTACGGCGGCCCGCGATCGCTTTCCGGCAGGGGGCCGGTTCAGGGCACCGCCTTGATCTTGAGGACGAGGACGCTGCCGACCAGGGTGACCGCCGCGGTGACCGCGTACAGGGTGGGATAGCCGCCCAGGTGGACCACGATCGGCGCGGAGAGCGCCGGGCCGAGCACCTGCGGCGCCGAGTTGGCGATGTTGATCACGCCGAGGTCCTTGGCCCGGTCGGTGGCGGCCGGCAGCACCTGGGTGATGAGCGCGGCGTCCACCGCGAGGTAGACCCCGTAGCCGGCGCCGAGCAGCAGCGCGGCGACGATCGCCATGGGCCAGGTCGGGGCCACGGCGAGCAGCACCGCCGCCACCGCCATGATCAGCCCGGAGACGATCACGAAGACCTTGCGCCGGCCGGAGCGGTCGGAGAGCCGCCCGGCCACCACGGCGGTGAGCATCATGCCGACCGTGTAGAGCAGGATCAGCACGAGCAGGGCGCCCTCGGGGTCGGCCACCCGCACCCCGTCGGTGAGGAAGTAGAGCAGGTAGAGCGTGCCCAGCGCGTTGCCGGTCTGCACCAGGAAGCGGGTGAACCAGGCCCAGGCGAAGTCGGGGTGCCGGCGTGGGCTGATCCACATCGAGGCGAGCAGCGCGCGCGGCCGCAGCGCCGACCGGTGCTCCCGGGGCAGCGGGTCGTCCTGGGTGAGCAGCGCGAACGGCAGGGACAGCAGCAGCACGGCGAGCGCGATGGCGGCGTACCCGGCGGCGTTGCCGGTGACCACGGCGGTGACCAGCACCGCGCCGACCACCAGGCCGAGCGCCTGCGGGATGCCCACCCAGCCGGAGACGCCGCCGCGCTGCGCCACCGGCACCCGGTCCGGGATGGCGGCGGTGAGGCTGGCCAGCATGGCGTTGAAGCAGACCTGGGCGGCGACCCAGGCGACCGCCACCCCGGCGATGCTGTCCTGCCGGGCGAGCGCCACCAGGGCGAACGCGCCGACCACCGCGCCCGTGGCGGTCCAGACGTGCCGGCGGCCGAGGTGCCGGTTCGCCAGGCGCAGCGAGGTGCGGTCGGACAGCGCGCCCGCCAGGGGGTTCGCCAGCACGGCGGCGAGCGCGCCGAGGCCGGTGACCACCGCCAGCATGGCCTCCTTGTCGGCCGGCGCGATCCGTTCCACCTGCTGCGGCAGGAGCACCTGGATCGGGGTGAAGAAGGCCATCCAGACGCCCAGGTTGGCCGCGAAGATCAGCGCGATCCAGTTCCGCCGCACCGGCACGGTCGGCTCGGCGAGCGCCGCCGGCAGCGAGGCCGGCGTGGGGTTGACGGTGGTCATCGCCGGACCAGGTCCCGGAACCAGGCGTACGACGACTTCGGGGTGCGCCGCTGGGTGGCGTAGTCGACGTGCACGAGCCCGAACCGCTTGGTGAAGCCCTCGGCCCACTCCCAGTTGTCCAGCAGCGACCAGACGAAGTACCCGCTCACCGGCACCCCGGCGGCCATCGCCTCGCGCACCGCCCGCAGGTGCCCGTCCAGGTACGCGATCCGGTCCGGGTCGGGCACCCGGCCGTCGGCGTCCGGCACGTCGTCGTACGCGCAGCCGCTCTCGGTGATCTGGATGGGCGGCAGCGCGTCGCCGTACCGGTGGCGGAGCTGGAGCAGCAGCTCGCGCAGCCCGTCCGGGGCCACCGGCCAGTCGAAGGCGGTACGCGGGTAGCCGTCCAGCGGCACGATCTCGAACGGCAGCGGCGAGTCCTCCTCGGCGGGCGCCCGGATGCCGGTCGGGTTGTAGTAGTTCACCCCGAGCACGTCGATGGGAGCGGCGATCACGTCGAGGTCGCCGGCGCGGATGACGGCCGGGTCGAAGCCCGGCTCCTCGGGGTAGCCGCGGCCGAGCAGCGGGTCGGTGAAGAGCCGGTTGTGCAGCGCGTCGTACGCCGCCCCGGCGGCCCGGTCGGCGTCGGTCTCCCCGGCCAGCCGCACGGGGGAGTAGTTGTTGGCGATGGCCACCGGCGCGGTGCCGCGGGCGCGCAGCGCGGAGACCGCGAGGCCGTGCCCGAGAAGCTGGTGGTGGGCCACCGGGAAGGCGTCGAAGAGCAGCATCCGGCCGGGGGCGTGCACGCCCATGCCGTGCCCCAGGCTCATGTGGATGAACGGCTCGTTGAGGGTGATCCAGAGCTTCACGCGGTCGCCGAGGCGGGCGGCGACCAGGTCGGCGTACTCGGCGAAGCGGTCGGCGGTGTCCCGGTTCAGCCAGCCGCCGGCGTCCTCCAGGGCCTGCGGCAGGTCCCAGTGGAAGAGGGTGGCGACCGGGTCCACGCCGGCGGCGAGCAGGGCGTCCACGAGCCGGTCGTAGAAGTCCAGCCCGGCCGGGTTCGCCGGGCCCGCGCCGGTGGGTTGCACCCGCGGCCAGGCGATGGAGAACCGGTACGCGGACACCCCGAGCCCGGCCAGCAGGCCGACGTCCTCGGCGTACCGGTGGTAGTGGTCGCACGCCTCGTCGCCGGTGCTGCCGTCGATGATCCGGCCGGGGGAGTGGGCGAAGGTGTCCCAGATGGACGGTCCGCGGCCGTCGGCGGTGACCGCCCCCTCGATCTGGTACGCGGAGGTGGACACCCCCCACCGGAAGCCGGCGGGGAAGTCGGGCATCGGCGCGCTCGTCATTCGCCCTCCCAGAAACGCGAAGCGTGCTCGCGACTCTAGGGCTCGCGGGGCCGACGCGCCATAGGCCCCGGAAGGCAGGCGGGGCAAGGGTTTTCGGCGTGTCTTTTCCAAACCCGTCCGCTTAAGTCCGATTTACACATAGAGTGCCGAATATCGCGGATGTGTTTTAAGTGGGGGAAAGATAGACATGATCCTCGTGGAACGCAGTGCGCACGTGGTGGCGCCGGTGGAAGCGGTCTGGGACGTCGTGCAGCGGGCCGAGCAGTTGCCGGCCTGGCTGGCGGGGGTCCGCGCGGCCGAGGTCCTCTCGGGGGAGGGCTTCGGGCGGCGACAACTGGTCCAGGCCGGGCGCGGCGCCGCACACGAGGCCGAGGTCATCGCCTACCAGGAGCCGACCCTGATCGGTTGGCGCGAACGGGCCAGGGGCGCCGGGGCCCGGGCCGAGGCGCGCACCGAGATCTACGTACAGCTCACCCCGGACGAGGAGGAGGGCGGGACAGTCGTGCGGCTCATCGTCGTACGGTGGCCCGCCGGGCCGGTCAAGGCCGCCCTGCTGCGGCTCGGCCTGCGCCGGGTCGGCGCCGATCTGGAGGACTCGCTGGCCCGGCTCACCGACCTGGCCGCCGTCGGCTGACCGAGCCTGTCCCGGCGTCGCCCGCGATGGTGATGGTCCGGCGTCCCCGCCAGGGACGCCGGACCATCGTCACCTCCGCCGCGCTCAGGCCGCCCGCAGTTCCGTGATGGTGGCCCGCAGCCAGGACCGCTCGGCCCGGCTGATCTCCCGGGCCATCACCAGCATCCCGCGCCGGAAGGGGTCGGCCTGCTCGGCGGCCCGCTGCGGCCGGTCGCCGGTGGCGAAGAAGCTCGCCGGCTGGTCGAGGAAGGCCAGTCGGCGTTCCAGCACCGCCGCCTGCGCGGCCGGCTCGTCGAGCTGGCTCAGGAAGGCGAGCAGCGTGAAGAACCGGTTCTGGTCGGTGACGTCCAACTCCGCCGGATCCCGCAACCGTCGCCGCAGCTCCTCCCGCCCCGCCAGGGTCAGCGAGAGGGTGTGCCGCGGCGCCGCCGCCGCGCCGGGCTCCCGTTGCCGGCTGACCAGCCCGGCCCGCTCCAGCCGGTTGATCGCCGGGTAGAGGCTGCCGTCGCTCACCGGCCGGGCGTACCCGGCGAGGCGCGTGATGCGGCTCTTCAGCTCGTACCCGTGCAGCGGTTCCTCGCCGAGGAACCCCAGGATCGCCAACTCAAGCACCCCCGCATTCTGCCTTGCCCGCCGTCCTTGTACCTCGATACGGTGTACCTCGCTTCGAGGTATAGGGGAATGGCATGCGCATCACGGGACACGGCGGGACCGGGCTCAACGTGGTCGACTTCGGGGGCGACGGCCCCGGCATCCTGCTGCTGCACGGGCTCACCGGCCGGGCCGCCAACTGGACGGCCACCGCCCGCTGGCTCACCCGCCACGGCCGGGTGGTCGGCTACGACGCCCGCGGGCACGGCCACAGCGACAAGCCCGACGGCCCGTACGACCGCCCGGCGTACGTCGGCGACGCGGTCGCGGTGATCGAGGCGCTCGACCTGGGTCCGGCGCTGGTGGTCGGCCACTCGATGGGCGGCCTCACCGCCTGGCAGCTCGCCGGCGCCCGGCCGGACCTGGTCCGCGGCGTGGTGATCGCCGACATGAACCCGGTGACCCCGCCCGACCTGGTCGACCGCTGGCGTCGGTGGCTGGCCGACTGGCCGGTGCCCTTCCCCACCCTGGCCGACGTGCGGGACTACTTCGGGGCCGCTCGGCGCACCGAGGGGGAGTCCTTCGTGGAGGTGATGGCCGGCGGCCCGGACGGCTGGCGCCCGCTGGCCCGCCCCGAGCACCTGCTCGCCTCCCTGGCGCACTGGGCGGACCGCGACCACCGGCCGGAACTCGGCTCGGTCCGCTGCCCGGCGCTCGTGGTGGCCGGGGCGGACAGCGACCAGCCGGTCGACCGGCAACGGGAACTCGCCGACCTGCTGCCCGACGGCCGCTTCGCGCTCGTACCCGATGCCGGCCACGTGCTGCACTACGACAACCCGTCCCGCTGGCGGGCGGCCGTCGAACCGTTCGTCGCCGAGCTGGCCCCGGCCCGGCGTCACCCGGTGCCCGGCCGGTAGCAGGACCACAGGTGCCTCCGGGCCTCCGAGGCGCCCGTGACGTTCCACGTGGCCCCCGTGCAACGACGAGGGGCCCGGCGCGGGTGCGCCGGGCCCCTCGTGCGGGACAGGTCAGCTGTCGCCGCCGGTCTCCCCGACCGGAGCGGCGTTGACGTCGTCCAGCGCGTACTTCTTGGCGGCCTCGGCCGGCACGTGGGCCGGCACCGCGCCGCGCAGGGCGAGCTGGCGCAGCGCCGCGACGGCCACCGACTCGGCGTCCACGTGGAAGTGGCGGCGCAGCGCGTGCCGGGTGTCCGACATGCCGAAGCCGTCGGTGCCGAGCGAGGTGTAGTCGCCGGGCACCCAGCGGGCGATCAGGTCCGGCACCGCGCGCATCCAGTCGCTCACCGCGACCTTCGGCCCGTCGGCGTCGGCCAGCTTCCGCTGGATGTACGGCACCCGCTGCTCGCCGCCCGGGTTGAGCAGGTTGTGCTCCTCGCACTCCACCGCGTCCCGGCGCAGCTCGGTCCAGGAGGTCACCGACCAGACGTCGGCGGCCACGCCCCAGTCCTCGGCGAGCAGCTTCTGCGCCTTGAGCGCCCACTGCATGCCCGTGCCGGAGGCCAGGATGTTGGCCTTCGGCGCGTCCCCGTCGACCTGCGGGGCCGGCGAGTAGCGGTAGATGCCCTTGACGATGCCCTCGACGTCCACGCCCTCCGGCTCGGCCGGCTGGAAGATCGGCTCGTTGTAGACGGTGAGGTAGTAGAAGATGTTCTCCTGCGCCTCGCCGTACATCCGGTGCAGGCCGTTCTCCATGATGTGCGAGATCTCGAAGGCGAACGCCGGATCGTAGGCGGCCACCGCCGGGTTGGTGGCGGCGAGCAGCAGCGAGTGGCCGTCCTCGTGCTGGAGGCCCTCACCGTTGAGCGTGGTCCGGCCGGCGGTCGCGCCCAGCAGGAAGCCCCGCGCCATCTGGTCGGCCGCGGCCCAGAGCCCGTCGCCGGTCCGCTGGAACCCGAACATCGAGTAGAAGATGTAGAGCGGGATCATCGGCTCGTCGTGCGTGGCGTACGACGTGCCGGCCGCGGTGAACGAGGCGACCGAGCCGGCCTCGTTGATCCCCTCGTGCAGGATCTGGCCGGTGGTGGCCTCCTTGTACGACAGGAACAGCTCCCGGTCCACCGAGGTGTACCGCTGGCCGTGCGGCGAGTAGATCTTCGCCGTCGGGAAGAGCGAGTCCATGCCGAAGGTGCGGGCCTCGTCCGGGATGATCGGCACCCAGCGCTTGCCGAACTCCTTGTCCTTCATCAGGTCCTTGAGCAGGCGGACGAAGGCCATGGTGGTGGCCACCTTCTGCTTGCCCGAGCCGCGCTTGACGTCGGAGAAGCGCTCGGCGCCCGGGATCTGCAGCGTCTTGCCGGTGGTCCGGCGGGTCGGCAGGTAGCCGCCGAGCTGCTTGCGCCGCTCGTGCAGGTACTCCACCTCGTCGGACTTCTCGCCCGGGTGGAAGTACGGCGGGAGGTACGGGTTGTCCTCCAGCTGCTTGTCCGGGATGTCCAGGTAGAGCCGGTCGCGGAAGAGCTTGAGGTCCTCCAGCGTCAGCTTCTTCATCTGGTGGGTGGCGTTGCGCGCCTCGAAGTGCGAACCCAGCGTCCAGCCCTTGATGGTCTTGGCCAGGATCACCGTCGGCTGGCCGGTGTGCTCCATGGCCGCCTTGTAGGCCGCGTAGAGCTTCCGGTAGTCGTGGCCACCCCGCTTGAGGTTCCAGATCTCGTCGTCGCTCAGGTGCTCGACCATCTTGCGGGTCCGCGGGTCGCGGCCGAAGAAGTGCTCCCGGACGTACGCCCCGGACTCCGCCTTGTAGGTCTGGTAGTCACCGTCGGGCGTGGTGTTCATGAGGTTGACCAGGGCGCCGTCGGTGTCCGCGGCGAGCAGCGGGTCCCACTCGCGGCCCCAGACCACCTTGATGACGTTCCAGCCGGCGCCCCGGAAGAACGCCTCCAGCTCCTGCATGACCTTGCCGTTGCCCCGCACCGGGCCGTCCAGCCGCTGCAGGTTGCAGTTGATCACGAAGGTGAGGTTGTCCAGCTCCTCGCGGGCGGCCACGCCGATCGCGCCGAGCGACTCGACCTCGTCCATCTCACCGTCGCCGAGGAACGCCCAGACGTGCTGCTGGGAGGTGTCCTTGATGCCCCGGTGGTGCAGGTAGCGGTTGAACCGGGCCTGGTAGATCGCGTTCATCGGCCCGAGGCCCATGGAGACGGTGGGGAACTCCCAGAAGTCCGGCATGAGCCGCGGGTGCGGGTACGACGGCAGGCCGCCGTTCGGGTGCGACAGCTCCTGCCGGAAGCCGTCGAGCTGGTCGGCGTTGAGCCGGCCCTCCAGGAACGCCCGCGCGTACATGCCGGGGGAGGCGTGGCCCTGGTAGAAGATGTGGTCGCCGCCGCCCGGGTGGTCCTTGCCCCGGAAGAAGTGGTTGAAGCCCACCTCGTAGAGGGACGCGGAGCTGGCGAAGGTGGAGATGTGGCCACCCACGCCGATCTCCGGCCGCTGCGCCCGGTGCACCAGCATGGCGGCGTTCCACCGGATGTAGGCCCGGAGCCGCCGCTCGATGTGCTCGTCACCCGGGAACCAGGGCTCGCGCTCCGGCGGGATGGTGTTGATGTAGTCGGTGGTCGTCAGCGACGGCACCCCGACCTGGCGCTCGCGGGCCCGCTCGAGCAGGCGCAGCATGACGTAGCGGGCGCGCTTGGTTCCGCGCTCGTCGATGACACCGTCAAGCGACTCGACCCATTCGCTGGTCTCTTCAGGGTCGATGTCCGGAAGCTGGCTCGGCAGACCAGCGGTGATCACCGGGCGCTTGCGTTCCGTAGCCACAGGCGTTCCCTCGGTTCTGTGTGGGATAGGTCTCTAGCGCCATCCTGCCCCCTGGTGGCGCTCGTCGTCACGTCTCCCTCCCCCAGACGCGACGCTGAACACAGGTACTCACCAGTAACTTTGCGCGACCACCGGGGTGTGCGGGACCGCCCGGCCGCCCCGGCGGCGGTTGCCGCCCGGTTGCGGCAGAATGCGCCGTATGCGTAGTGAGGTGATCACCGTCCAGACCGGGTCGCGGCCGACCGTCCGGGACATCACCAGCGAGGCCGAGCGGTTCGTCGCCGGGCAGGGGGACGGCCTGCTGCACGTCTTCGTGCCGCACGCCACCGCCGGCCTGGCGATCATCGAGACCGGCTCCGGCTCGGACGACGACCTGCTGCGGGCGCTCGACGACCTGCTCCCCGCCGACGACCGCTGGCGGCACCGGCACGGCTCGCCCGGGCACGGCCGGGATCACGTGCTGCCCGCCTTCGTCCCCCCGTACGCCACGCTGCCGGTGCTCGGCGGGCGGCTCCAGCTCGGCACCTGGCAGTCGATCTGCCTGGTCGACACCAACGGCGACAACCCCGGCCGGCAGGTCCGCTTCTCCTTCCTGCCCGGCTGACCGGCGGCACGGCGCGGGGGTGGCCGCCCGGTCCGGGCGGCCACCCCCGCGTACGACCCGGGTCAGGGGCGGACGGTCTCCGACTCCACCGTCTGCCGGCCCAGGTCAGCCGCCGCCTCCGGGTCCAGGCTCCGGGCGGCGGCCGGGGGCCGGTCGTACGTCAGGTTCAAGCCCGGCACCCGGTCCTCGATGACGAAGGTGGCCCGGGTGTGCGCGGGCGCGTCCGGCCGGCTCACGTACGGCAGCACGTCGAAGTTCGCGGCGAGCTGGGCCGGGGTGATCGTGGTGCGGACGTAGCCGCGCAGGTTGTTCTGGAAGCGCAGGTGCGGGTTGAACCTCAGCCACGGGTGCGAGCCGGTGGCCGAGTCCGCGCCGTCGCCGCCGGAGGTGATCGAGGAGCAGACCAGCTCACTGCCGACCGTGCGGGAGGTCGGGTCGGCGTAGTCCAGCTTGAGGTCGCTGGCCCAGTGCGCGTGCACGTCGCCGGTGAGCACCACCGGGTTGCGTACCCCGGCGGCCACCCAGCCCCGGGTGATCCGGTCCCGGGAGGCGACGTACCCGTCCCAGGCGTCCATGCTGGTCACGGTGAGCGGGCCGGAGTTGTTGTCCCGCTGGCCGAAGAAGACCTGCTGGCCGAGGATGTCCCAGCGGGCCTCGGAGCGGCGGAACCCGTCCAGCAGCCACGCCTCCTGCTCGGCCCCGGTGATCGACCGCGCCGGGTCGTACGCCGCCGCGCAGTCCTTGTAGCCGTCGCCGCAGCCCTGGTCGTCCCGGTACTGCCGGGTGTCGAGCATGTGGAAGGTGGCCAGCCGGCCCCAGCGCACCCGCCGGTAGAGCTGCATGTCGACGCCGCGCGGGATCGAGGTCCGCCGCAGCGGCATGTTCTCGTAGTACGCCTGGAACGCCGCCGCCCGCCGGGCCGGGAAGTCCGGGTCCGGCGCCTCGGGCACCTCGTCGGCCCAGTTGTTCTCCACCTCGTGGTCGTCGAAGACCACCACCCAGGGCGCGACCGCGTGCGCCGCCTGGAGGTCGGCGTCGGTCTTGTACTGGGCGTGCCGCTGCCGGTAGTTGGCCAGCGTCCGGGTCTCCGGCCCCTCGTGGTCGCGCGGGTTGCCGCCCGGCACGGTGTAGGTGTCCGGCGCGTACTCGTACTGGTAGTCGCCGAGGTGCAGGATCAGCTCCGGTTCGGTCTCGGCCAGCCGCCGGTACGCGGTGAACCAGCCGTGCTCGTACTGCGAGCAGGAGACGAAGCCCATGGCCAGCGAGTCCGGCAGGTGCCACGGCGCCGGCGCGGTGCGGGTGCGCCCGACCGGGGAGACCCACCGCTCGGCCCGGAACCGGTAGAAGTACTCCCGGCCGGGGAGCAGCCCGTCCAGTTCGACGTGCACGCTGTGCGCGGACTCCGGCCGTGCCGTCGCGGCCCCGCGGCGGACCACGTGCCGGAAGTTCTCGTCGGCGGCCAGTTCCCAGTGCACCGGCACCACCCGGGACGGCATCCCGCCCAGGCCGTCCTCGGCCAGCGGCTCGGGGGCCAGCCGGGTCCAGAGCACAAAGCCCTCGTGGTCCGGGTCGCCGGAGGCCACGCCGAGGGTGAACGGGTCGCGGCGCAGCGGGCCGGCGGCCGCCGCGCCGGCCGCGGCCGGCAGCCCGGTCACCACGCCGGCGGCGCCGAGCGCCGCGCCGCTGAGCAGGATGGTACGTCGGGACAGTGCCATCGGTTTCCTCCCCGGAGTCCGGTTCCTCGACTCCGGGCAGCCTCGCGACCGTCGATGTCCGGCAGGTGGCCGGCAGGCGACCGTGGACGGCACCTCTTGCCGAACAGCGAGCCCCGGCTGAATCCGGCGCGCCGGCGTCAGCCCAGCAGCCGGCGCAGCCGGCCCGGCGTGTGGCCCAGCTGGGCCCGGACCGTGCGGGTCAGGTGGGCCTGGTCGGCGAAGCCCAGCTCGACGGCGAGGCCGGCCAGGCTCTCCGCGCCCTCTTCGAGCCGGTCGAGGAGGCGCCCGACGCGCAGCCGGTTGCGGTAGCGGGTCAGCGGCACCCCGACCCGGGCCTGGAACTCCCGGCTGAGCCGGTAGGGCGAGACCCCGAGCGCCCGGGCCAGCGGCAGCAGCCCGGCGGCCTCGGGAGCCCCGTCGTGCAGGGCGGCCCGGGCCCGCTCGACCAGCCGCCCGTCCCGCCCGCTCCCACCCGCCGCCGGTCCGGTGGCCCCGCCGACCAGCCGGACCAGCCGCTCGGCCGCCGCGTGGTCGGGGTCGGCCGTGGCCCGCAGCAGCAGCCGGTGGGCCAGGTCCACCCTGGCGTCGACGTGCACCACGGCGGGCACGGGCCGGTCCGCGAACAGTTCCCGCCACAGCCGCTCCGACAGGTGCACCGAGGTGCACTCGTCCCCGCCCGCCGGGTGGGCGAAGCGTTCCTCCTCACCGGGCACGGTGAGGTAGGCCACGGTCGGCTCGACGAACTCGGCGCCGCCGCGCCCGGCCCGGCGGAAGCCGCCACGGCGGGTCAGCACCAGGCCGTGGGCGGTGGCCGGCTCGGGCGCGGACCAGCCCGTGTGGTCGTCCCGGCACCGCACCGCGCTGATCGTGAAGTCCGGGTGCGCCAGCAGAGGCACGGCGGTACGCATGCCGGTCAGGGTAGGCCGACCGGGTGACAGGACGGTCCCGCAAGGATCGACAAGACCGAGTGCCGCCCCGACCGGCAGGGTGGTGGCCGTGACCGAGTCGAACCGCCGGACCGCCGCCCTGCTCACCGTCCTGCTCACCGGGCAGGCGATGGCCTCCATGGACACCTCGATCGCGGCCGTGGCCGCGCCCGCGATCCGCGCCGACCTGGAAGGACCGCCGGCCGTGCAGCAGCTCGTGCTGGCCGGCTACACCCTCACCTTCGCCGTGCTGGTGGTGGTCGGGGCCCGGCTCGGCGCCCGGCACGGCGGTCCGCGGGTCTTCCTGCTCGGCCTGGCCGGGTTCACCCTCGCCTCGCTGGCCTGCGGTCTGGCCCCGGGGCCGGTCGCGCTGGTGCTGGCGCGGGTGGCCCAGGGCGCGGCCGGCGCGCTGATGGTGCCGCAGGTGCTGTCGCTGATCCAGTCGGCGGTCCCGGGCGCGGCCCGGGCGCGGGCGATCGGGGCGTACTCGATGGTGCTGGCCCTCGGCGTGGCCGCCGGCCAGGTCCTCGGCGGGCTGCTGGTGACCCTCGACCTCGGCGGGTTGACCTGGCGGCTCGCGTTCCTGGTCAACGTGCCGGTCGGCGTGGTGCTGCTGCTCGCCGGGCGCCGGGTCCTCGCCGGCCTGCCGGCCGATCCGCCCCGGCGGGAGCCGCTGGACCTGCCGGGCGCGTTCCTCCTCGCCGCCGCGATGCTCACCGTGGTGCTGCCCCTGGTGCTCGGCGGGGACCTCGGCTGGCCGGGGTGGGTCCGTGCCGCCGCGGTCGCCGCCGGCGCCGTCGGGCTGCGGCTCTTCCTCGGGTACGAGGTTCGGCGCGCCCGCCGCGACGCGGCCCCGCTGCTGGACGTGGCGGTGCTGCGCCACCCCGGGGTGCCGGCCGGTCTGCTCGCCTGCTGCGTGGTGATGGGCTGCTATGCCGGCTTCCTGTTCGTGCTCACCCTGCGGCTCCAGGACGGGCTGGGCTTCACCGCGCTGGCGGCGGGACTGGCCTTCCTCCCGTACGCCTCGGGTTTCGCGCTGTGCGGCCTGGCGGTGGCGCGGCTGCCGGAGCGGGCCCGGGCGGTGCTGCCGGTCGCCGGCCCGCCGGTGCTGGCGGCGGTCGTGGTGGCGCTGGCCGGGCTCGCCGCGGCGGGCTGGCCGTGGCCGGCGGGAAGCCTGCTGCTGGTGGTCGGCGGGGCGGCGCACGCGGCGGCGTTCAGCCCGCTGGTCACCCGCCTCACCGGCGTCGTGCCGGCCGGCGCGGCCGCGGCGCTCTCCGCGGCCGTCTCCACCGGCACGCTGCTCGCCGCCGTGCTGGGCGTGACCCTGGTCGGCGGCCTGCATCTCGCCCTGACCGCGGCCGGCCAGCACGGCCGTGGGCTCGCCCTGCCCCCGGCGCTCCTGACCGCCGGCCTGCTGCTGGCCGGCGCGGTCGCCGCGCGGCGGGCCACCCGCCCGGCGCCGGACACCCGACCGGTCCCGGGCGGTCCCGAGGTCGTCGGCTCGCGGCCGTGACCTGGGACGCCCGGCGCCGGTCAGTACGATGTGAGACATGGCGCAATCCACCGTCCCCACCGCCGGCTCCGACGCGGGCGACCTCTCCGGCCTGGCCGGGGACGCGGTGCGCCGGATCATGCACATCGCCTCGGCGATGCGGCACTACCAGGACGAGGAGATCGCCGCGCTGGGGCTCACCCCGGCCGTCGCCCGCGCCCTGCACGAGCTGGACCCCGACCGGCCGCTGCCCGCCCGGGACCTCGCCGAGCAGTTGCGCTGCGATCGCTCCAACGTCACCGGGCTGGTCGACAAGCTGGAGCAGGCCGGGCTGGTGGAGCGGCGGGTCGACCCCGCCGACCGGCGGCAGAAGACGCTGGTGGTGACCACCGAGGGCCGGCGGGTCCGGGAACGGGTCCGGCTGGTGATGTCCGACTCCCGACTGCTCGCCGGGCTCACCACCGGAGAGCTGGCCACCCTGCGTGAGCTGGTCTGGAAGGTCTCCGACGGCGGTTGCCCGGAGCAGTGCGGGGAGTCCTGACCCCGGCCGGGCGGAACGTGTCCGACTGGGCGAGGTGGGCTCCGGTCGGTAATGCTGTCCGACGTGAGCACCCCGCAAGATCTCGACGACCGGTTCCGGGCGGCCCTCACCGCGCTCGACGCGCCCACCCAGCGGCGTGACCTCGGTGAACCGCTGCCCGGTGGCGCGCCGCTGACCGGGGCGCAGGCCCTGGCCCTGTTCGACGCCCAGTTGACCAGCCGGCTGCTCGACCTCGCTGGACGCTGGCTGCGCAGCTTCGGTGAGGGGTACTACACGATCGGCTCCGCCGGCCACGAGGGCAACGCCGCGGTGGCCGCCGCGCTGCGGCCGACCGATCCCGCCCTCCTGCACTACCGGTCCGGTGCCTTCTACTGCCTGCGCGCCGCCCAGGCGGCGGGCGCCTTCCCGGCCGGCCCGGCAGTTCCCGACGCCGCCGGTCCGGCCGCCCTGATCCCCGACCCGCGAACCCCCGGCGACGACGGTGCGGACGCGGACCGCGCGCTCGACGCCGGAACGCCGGACTCCGAGCAGGACACCGGGTCGGCCGACCCCGGCGCGGACCCGCCCGGCCCCGACGCCGCCCGGTCCGACCCCGGCATGCCGCCGTCCGAGGCGGGGACGTCCCCGCCCGACGGCGTTGCCGGCTCCGACCCCGGCAGGCCGCCGTCCGACCCCGGCATGTCCCCGTCCGACGGCGCCCAGGTCGAGGCGGCGAGCCTGCCCACGGGGGTCGGGGTGGCCGTCGACGCCGCCGGCTCGGCGACGGCCGGCGTACCCGAACTGCCCCTGCCCGACCCCGACGACGCCTACGCGGCCGCCGCGCGCGACGTGCTGCGCGGGATGGTCGCCTCCGCGGAGGAGCCGATCGCCGGGGGCCGGCACAAGGTCTTCGGCCGGGCCGACCTCGCGGTCATTCCGACCACCTCCACCATCGCCTCGCACCTGCCCCGGGCGGTCGGCATGGGCCTCGCCCTGGAACGGCTGCGTCGTGGCGGCCGGCGGCCCGACGGGGACGCCGCGCCCTGGCCGCCGGACGCCATCGTGGTCTGCTCGTTCGGCGACGCCTCGGTCAACCACGCCACCGCCACGGCGGCGTTCAACACCGCCGGCTGGTACGACCACACCGGGCTGCGCATCCCGGTCCTCTTCGTCTGCGAGGACAACGGGCTGGGCATCAGCGTGCGCTCACCGCAGGGCTGGGTGGCCGCCACCCTGCGGGCCAGGCCGGGAATCCGCTACTTCGCCGCCGACGGGACGGACGTGGCCGAGGCGTACCGGGTGGCGGGGGAGGCGGCGGCCTGGGTACGCCGGCACCGGCGGCCGGCGGTGCTGCACCTGAGCACCGTGCGGCTGATGGGCCACGCCGGCGCGGACGCGGAGACGGCTTACCGGAGCCCCGCCGAGATCGCCGCGGACGAGGCGCGGGACCCGCTGCTGGCCACCGCCCGGCGGCTGGTCGAGGCCGGCTACGCCACCGGCGAGGAACTGCTGGCGCGGTACGACGAGCGCGGCTGGCAGATCCGCCGGCTCGCCGAGGAGGTGCTCGACGAGCCGAAGCTGGCCTCCCCGGTCGACGTGGTGGCCGAACTGGCCCCGCGCCGGCCGGTCCGCATCTCCCGGGCGGTCGCCGACGCCGGGACCCGGGCGGCGGGCCCGGATGCCGGCGCCCGTGCGGAGGCGTTCGGCGGCAAGGCGCCGGAGCTGGCCGGGCCGCTCACCCTGGCGCAGAGCATCAACGCGGCGCTGGCCGACGGGATGCTCGACCACCCCGGGATGGCCGTCTTCGGCGAGGACGTGGCCGCCAAGGGCGGGGTGTACGGGGTGACCAAGGGGCTGCGGGACAGGTTCGGGGCGGCACGGGTGTTCGACACCCTGCTGGACGAGACCTCGATCCTCGGGCTCGCGCTGGGCGCGGGCGTGACCGGGATGCTGCCGGTGCCGGAGATCCAGTACCTGGCGTACCTGCACAACGCCGAGGACCAGCTCCGGGGCGAGGCGGCCACCATGCGGTTCTTCTCCCGGGGGGCGTTCCGCAACCCCATGGTGGTCCGCGTGGCCGGGCTGGCGTACCAGGAGGGGTTCGGCGGGCACTTCCACAACGACAACTCGGTGGCCGTACTGCGGGACGTGCCGGGGCTGGTCATCGCGGTGCCGGCGCGCCCGGACGACGCCGCGCCGATGCTGCGTACCTGCCTGGCCGCCGCCGCGGTGGACGGCGCCGTGAGCGTCTTCCTGGAGCCGATCGCGCTCTACCACACCCGCGACCTCTACACCGAGGGCGACGGCGAGTGGCTGGCCGAGTACGCCGAGCCCGGCGCCTGGGCCGCCCGCCACGTGCCGATCGGCCGTGCCCGGGTCTACGGGGTCGGCTCCGCCGAGGACCTCACCATCATCACCTTCGGCAACGGCGTCCGGATGTCGCTGCGGGCGGCGGCCACCCTGGCCGACGAGGGGATCGGCTGCCGGGTGGTGGACCTGCGCTGGCTGGCCCCGCTGCCCGTGGCGGACATCATCCGGGAGGCCTCGGCCACCGGCCGGGTGCTGGTCGTCGACGAGACCCGCCGCTCCGGCGGGGTGGGCGAGGGCGTGATCGCCGCGCTGGTCGACGGCGGATACGTGGGAACGGCGCGCCGAGTGGCCGGACTTGACTCGTTTGTACCATTAGGTCCGGCAGCGCGTCAGGTTCTGGTCTCCGAGGAAGCCATCACCCAGGGTGCCCGTACGCTGCTGGCACGGTAAATTCCGTTCCACCCGGTGCGCCACTTGCGCGGCGAGCCACAACTGTGTGGACTGGGCCCGACGGCGTCGGACGACGCCACGAGCAGGGATGAGATGAGGAGGCACGCGACAGTGAGCGCGACCGCTGGTCAGGCCGCCGACGGGGTACGCAGCCTGGCGGACCGGTTCGGGATCGAGCCGGGGATGGTCGTCATGGAGATGGGCTACGACGACGACGTCGACCAGGATCTCCGGGACGCCCTGACCGACCGCTGTGGAGAGCTGGTCGACGAGGACACCGACGAGGTGGTCGACTCGGTTCTCGTCTGGTACCGCGACGGCGACGGCGACCTCTTCGAGCTCCTCGTCGACGCCCTCGGACCGCTGGCCGACAACGGCGTGGTGTGGCTCCTGACGCCCAAGGCCGGCCGGGACGGCCACGTCGAGCCGAGCGAGGTCGCGGAGAGCGCGCAGACCGCCGGCCTCCAGCAGACCTCCACGATCAACGCGGGCCGCGACTGGAGCGGCGCCCGCCTCGTGCTCCGCCGCGGGTCGAAGGGCAAGAAGTAGGGCCGGGGCCCGCGGCCCGGTGGCCGGCGTCGCCGGGTGTGGCAGGCTGATCATCTCCAGACCCGATCCAAGGAGCTCGCATGCCCATCGAGGTTGGCGCCGAGGCGCCGGACTTCGTGCTCAAGGACCAGAACAACCAGGAGGTCCGGCTCGCCGACTTCCGCGGCCGGCGCACCGTGCTGCTGGTCTTCTACCCGCTCGCCTTCACCGGCATCTGCCAGGGCGAGCTGTGCGAGGTGCGGGACAACCTGAACGAGTACGTCAACGACGACGTCCAGGTGCTCACCGTCAGCGTCGACTCGGTCTACGCCCACAAGATCTGGGCCGACCGGGAGGGCTACCAGTTCCCGCTGCTGGCCGACTTCTGGCCGCACGGCGCGGTGGCCCAGGCGTACGGCGTCTTCAACGACGTCGCGGGCATCGCCAACCGGGGCACCTTCGTGATCGACAAGGCCGGCGTGGTCCGGTTCGCCGAGATGAACATGCCCGGCGAGGCCCGGGACCAGCAGGGCTGGCGCAAGGCCCTGGCCGAGGCCGTCGCCGCCTGATCCCACCCGGGCACGTCGTTCGACCGGGCCGGAGGCCGGCAGGTAAGCTTGCCGCTCCGGCCCGCCGTACGGGCGTTCCGGGCGCGTAGCTCAGTGGGAGAGCACTCGCCTTACAAGCGAGGGGTCGCAGGTTCGAAACCTGCCGCGCCCACCACACACCACCAGCGAAAACCGCCCCGAGAAGATCACTCCCCGGGGCGGTGACAGCAATCGCCGAGCTTCCAGGCCCGGTCGGGCACGGGCATGCCGCGCTGGGATCTCGACTTCAGCTCGACGAGCTTTGGCGTGGGCTTCCTCCCAGGTGGCCCCGTAGACAAACTTGCGCTTACGAGTGCCGTCCGTGGTGAGACGTAGGCCTGTCCGACCCAGCGCCCGTCGCTGGCACGTTGGTCCAACGCCGCAAACCAGCCGGCAGGAGTCAGCAGCAGCGCGCGCATTCTCGACGACGCTTGTGGCTACGGCTGAATCATGGCCGAACGTGCGGAAACGCTGCCGGGGCCACACGCTTAGATCTGCGTTCTCGCCTGCTCGATGTGTCGCATGATGGCGTGAGCACCGTGCGCGCGGGCGATGGTATGCGCCTCGTCGAGTGTTGCAAGCGCGTCCGCTCGGCGGTCCTGGGCGGCGGCGATGTAGGCCAGCCCGATCATGTTGGAGGCCACACCCGGCAGGGCCCCGACCTCCCGACGCAGCCGTGATGACTCCTCCAGCCGCTCGCGCGCCTCGTCCAGCTGGCCAGCCCTGTGCGCCGCTATGCCTAAGTGCCGCAGCGCCTCGGACCAGGTCGGCTTGTCGCCGGTCTGCGCCGCCAGCCGGCAGGACCGCTCCAGGTACGGAACGGCGGTCTCGTTGTCACGCCGGATGAACTGGTAAAGGCAACCGATCCAGAACAACGCCTCGGCCTCGCCGCGCGTGTCGCCCAGTGCCCGGTACAACTCAAGCGCCCGCTCAAACAACGGAAGCTCAGCGGGATCCTCGGAGGACAACGAGCCGGCGTCGGCGTCCGCGCTCTGAAACCGCGCATGCAGAATCCGCCCACGCGCCAACGCTGCATCGGCCTCGACCGCGTCCAAGCCCTGTTCGGCGTCGACCAGCGCGCTGGTATCGCCGCCGTACACTGCCCGTTCATAGAGCTCTCTGGCCCGTGCGATCCGATCGTCGGTGCTCATCGCCGCCCCCGCTGGCATCGCCACTAAGTGCTGGGATCCAGCAGTCTAGTCAGGGCAAGGCCGGAGAGGACATCCGCTCATCGGCACGTTCGGATGCATGCGCCCGCGACCTGGTTACGTTGCGTGACGAGCTCTTCGCGGCATAACAGGACGTATAGCGCGCCAGTTCATGATCCATAATGGTTAGCGTGCAAACCGCCCCCACCGGCGCAACACCCAGTCAGACTGTTCGCGGGCGTCTGCGCTCGCTGGCCGCGCTGGAACTCATGAACATCCCACTGCAAGGCGGGGTATGGTTCGGCCTGATCGGGCTACCGGCTACCGCAACCAACCTGGTCGGCTTCGGCTTGTTTGCGCTATTACTTATCGAGGGCGCCGCGTACTGGGTAGCCAAACTGCATCAGATGAGCGTTCGCCGACGCCACATTCCGGCTTTGGCGGCATTTCGCGCGGCCCGCATCGTCAACCCGTTGTTGCTGGCCGCTGGCCTCGTGGCCACTGGATCCGGCGCGGCGACGGATCCAGGGCGCACCTCGTGGCCGGGACTGGCCTTTGCGCTGTTCGCGGTCCTGGAGCATGTCAACTACTTTCACGTCCAGCTCATGCATGACACGCTCGCGGACCTGCGCCGACTACGGTCGGTCGGTCTGCGCGTCTCCCACCTCGCCCGCGACATCGCGCGGGCCGCGTCCGATACATCTGTGCGATGACGACCCGACGTCACGAAGGACCGGCGAGGCCCTGCGTGCCCCTGGAACTGTCCAATCGGGTGTAAATGATCGGGCCCGCAGGCCGCAGGCAGCCAGCGCACTGACTTCGGCAGAAGCGGATGCTTGGCACCCCATCCGTCGTGGACAGTCGGCGTCACGGTCCGTATCCGGCATGCTCAAGGCCCGTGTAACCCATCAACTGAAGTCACCGTGTAACGCATCAAGCGGAGTACGACAGGGCGGCCGTCGGCAGGCTGTTCAAAGTTTCTGTACGTCTTCAAGGCGGCCCTGAACGGGCCGCACGCGCCGCCGCCTGGGAGTTCGTCGGTCGCTGCCGCTGGCGCTCTGCGGCCGGCACGCAGGACGCCCGGCGGCTGGCGCGGAAGCGAGAAGCCCAAGGGGGCCGCCGCATGACGACAGGCCGTTGCCCGGTGAGGGGGTGGGCTGGCAGCCGGCCGGGCCGCGCGGCCACGAGCCCGCGCGGCGTAGGGGAGCGCACGCCGGCCGCGTCGGCGCGCTGGCGGCGGTCGCGGGGTTGCGGTTAGGGCGCCTCCGGCGGGGGCTTCGGCTCCAGGATGTCCGGGGCTCCGTCGGCGGGTCGCGGTCCGTGGGTGGTTGCGGTAGCCATCCCGCCTGCCATCAACCCGGGCGAGCCGAGCAGACCACCGCCCGACCCGCCAGCGTCCGACCGTGCGTCAAGGTCCGCTTGACGTGGCGGGCCGGGCGGCGGCCCACTCCCCAGGAGGGCGGGCCGACGGCACACGGGATGACCGAAAGTCGATCTTTGCAGCTGACGAAGCAGCAATCGCTGATCGATTTGACGGTCATGTCTACTATCGCCGCGTGAACCAGTTCTGGTCGGGCGTCCTGAGTGGCTTGATTGGCGCTATCGTGGGCGGCATCTTTAGCGCCTTCGGCGCGTGGATTCAAGCTCGTAGCACCAGAGACAGCACCTTGCTTCAGCTGGAGCATTCGCGGGCGGCGGATGCCGATGCCGTTCGCCGCCAGCACCTACAAACAACGTGTCTTACCATCATGACCGCGTTGCAGGAGTCCCATGACCTGCTATGGAATGAGATTGAATCACATGAGGACCAGCCTAAACATGATTTAGAAGTTGCATGGTTGGTGGTCGTGCGAGTCCAGCGCAAACTATTTCATGTTAAGGCTGTATGGGGTGGACTTTTGCCGGACGCAGAAGCAGAGAGTCTGTACAGGGCAGACTACGAGTTAAGCGTGAGTAAGTCGGCATTTTTCGATAAGGCCAACCAGGGCGGTGGAGAATTCTCCGACTGTGGTTTCTGTCAGGTATTAACAGAGTTCGCAGAATGTGTCTCCGATGCGTTGACGACAGTGCAAAAATTGCATAAGAGTACGGTCCCGGGAGGGTAGAGTTCGGGCGGGCCGGGCGGCGGCCCGCTCCCCAGGAGGGCGGGTCGATGGACAGCAACAGGGTCTACGAGAGCCGTCCGTCGCGCTTCCCAAGCGCCTGTCGCATGACGTCAAGGTTGGCGTGCGAGGCTCGGCTGTCACGGTGACGGGCGTGCCGCCTATCGCTGGGGCATGCGATCCTCGGCGCCGTCGTCAAGGTGGAGAGCCAGAGCCGTCACTCATATCCCATGGCCGGGATGACCTTGCCGAGTGCCTCTTCGATGACCTCGCGGGTTTCGTCGTCGAACTGGTTGTTGCGGTTCGTCAGCTTGTGCGACTGGAACATTGAAGGGGTGGCGAAGTCGTCGACGTCGAGCCGTTCGAACAGGGCGCGGCGCTGCCCGGGCCAGTCGGCTGCGAGATCTTCTGCCTTCACCTCGATGTATCGCCTGTCCGTCAGGTCGACCGTGTTCTTCCAGGTGAGCCATCGGTGGTAGACCGGCTTGAGGTAGGCGAGCGCGCCGTCGACGGTGGGCGGTGCCCATGGCTGGGACAGGTGGGAGGCGAGCACTGAGACCGGGTGACGCTTGATGTGGACGATGGTCGCTTCGGGGACCAGTTCCCAGAGGAACTCCATGCACAGCAGGTTGAACGGTGTCTTCTCGCACCAGGTCGGCTTGCCTGCGTCGGCGGCTGCTCCGCCGAACAGGGTGTCGATCAGGCCCCGCAAGATTCCGAGCAGTTCGGCCCGGTCGCTGAAATACCTGGGAACTACCCGCCGACGGCTCGGCGGTTCGAACGGCCCGGCAGGCCGGTCGGCGTTCCCGAAGCCTTCCGCGGGCGCAGGTTCGTCGTATGTGTACACGATCAACTGCGGCCAGAGCTGTTGCACCGCGTCCCGGTAGCGCCGCTCGCCGACCAACTCGGGAACGGTTTTGCCGCGATCGTCGCGCCGGCCGGGCACTCGTACGGTGAGGAAGTCGCTCAGCCGGTGCAGGGCGTCCTCACCGACGGTGGGGTCGTATCGATCGGTGAGCGCGTCGGCCAGGTCCCGCAGGCCACCCGGGTCGATGAGGAACTTGGTCTCCATGGGAATCCGATGGATCAGCGGATGTTCGCCGATGATGTCGGCGATCCGTGACGTTCCCGAACGACCCGTACCCGCGACGAAGATCGGTGAGGGGGACTGCATGGCGAGCAGTCCAACTCTCAGCCCGGCGCCTGTGCAAACCATTTATCCCCTTCACCCGCTGCTACGGGCCGGACCCGCACCCGCCGCGCCGCTACGCGTCCCCGGCCGGGTTCTTGGGCCGACGTGGTGACGAGATGGTCGGTGACCCCTGGGCGACGTTGGAGAGGGTGTCGGGGGCGGGCGATAGCGTGGGCGCCATGAGCGTGCTCGACCGCCAAGCCCTCAACCGGTCGCTTCTGGCACGCCAGCTCCTGCTGCAGCGCCACGACATGCCGGTCGCGGATGCTGTCGAGCATCTGGTGGGGTTGCAGGCGCAGGAGCCCCTGGAGCCGTACGTCGGCCTGTGGAGCCGGCTGGCCGGCTTCCAGCCGCCGGCGCTGGCCGAGCTGTTGTTGAGCCGCCGGGCGGTCCGCACGCTGCTGATGCGCCGCACGCTGCACCTGGTGACCGCGCGCGACTGCCTCGCGTTGCGGCCCGTGCACCAGGCGATGCTGGTCAAACGCATGTGGTCGACACTGCGTCGGGTGCTGCCCGGCGTCGACCTCGACGAGTTGACGAAGCTGGGCCGGCCGCTGTTTGAGGAACGGCCGCGCATGCTGACCGAGGCGGCCCGTGTCATCGCCGACCGCTGGCCGGGGGTGGAGCCGCGCTGGCTGGGTGATGCGCTCAGCACGCTCGTGCCGCTCGTGCAGGTGCCGCCCCGCGGTGTCTGGGGCGAGCGCGGCGCCGCGTACAACACCTCGGTCGAGGCGTGGCTGGGCGCCCCCCTGGTGCCGGAGTCGCCGGCCACCGTCGACGCGCTGGTGCTGCGCTATCTGGCGGCCTACGGCCCGGCGGCCGTCGCTGACATCCGCGCCTGGTCGGGGCTGAGCGGGCTGCGGGAGTCCGTCCAACGGTTGCGACCGTCGTTGCGGACGTTCCGCGACGAGCGTGGCCGCGAGCTGCTCGACGTGCCCGACGGCGTGCTGCCCGACCCGGAGACCCCGGCGCCGCCGCGCTTCCTGCCGGCGTTCGACAACGCGGTGCTCGGCTACGACGACCGCAGCCGCGTCATCGACGCAGAGCACCGCGGGTTGAGTGTCACAGGCGCCCGCTTCCTGCTGGTCGACGGCCGGGTCGCGGGCACCTGGGTGGTCACCGTCGACGATGACCGGGCGACGTTGCGCATCACACCGCTGCGCACCCTCACGACGGGCGAGCGCGACGAGGTCGTCGCCGAAGGCGAGAGGCTGCTGGCCATGTTCCAGCCCGAGTCACAACGCGCCGGTCACGTCACCATCACGGACACCTGACGCAGGCGTATCCCGTCGGCCATGACCCGGGCGTGCCATGACTCAATCTCGCTCCCATTCTGGGTCATCCACCGTCAACACCTGGGGGATCGTGTCTTCCAGGTGTCGCGGTCCATCGATCCGCCACGAGCGGACGCAGCAACCGCAGCCGCCTTCCGATATCGAGGCCAGCGCGGTGCCGTGCCGCTCGACCCACGCCTCCGCCTCAGCAACCTCGGCGGCACTGTCCACGCGAGCCGTCATGCTGAAACGTGCCACGGGATCACGGTAGCCGGCGTAGCCACGTGAGTAACCAAGGCGGCGCACCCGGCCGGACGAGTGCCCACCCGGAATCGACGGGATCGGTTATCGTTCCGTCGTTCCGGCTGCCCGGCCGGTCCACGGGGGTACCAGCATGAAACAGCGCAGCGCCCTGCTCACGATTGCTCTGATCGGTGGTCTGCTCCTCGCTGCCGGATGCGGCGAGACGACGGAGCCCACCCGCTCCGAGCAACCTGCCCGAGCCACCACCGTAGTGCCCTCGCCAACACCCGACGCCCGCGGCGAGCTGGTCGCGGCGTTGCAACGGTCGCAGGGGGTGGCCCACCGGTATGCGGTACGCGGCAGCCTGCCCGAGGGGCAGAGTGTGAAGGGCACCGGCGCCTTCGACCCGAAGAAGCGCCGCTTCCAGGCCACGATCTCGGTCACCGGCGGGAAGTACCCGTCGGCGGGGAGCCGGATCGTGATCGGCACCGACAGCTACGTACGGCCGTCCGGCAAGAAGGACTGGGTGCACGTCGATCTGAAGCGGGTGAAGAGCGACGATCCCTTCCTGCGCTTCGACTGGGTCGACCCGACCGGTCTGAAGGCGTTCACCTCGTCGATCGTCTCGGTGGATCGCGCCGGAAACACCTACACCGGCCGTTTCGACCCCGACGGCGAAGACACCAAGCCGTTCCTCCCCGTGGGTGCGCCGAGCATCGTCTCGATCGGCACACCCCTGTCGCCCTTCACGATCACCACCGACGACCAGGGCTGGGTCACCTCGATCAGGGTGGAGCTGACCCCCGGCACGGGACCGAAACTGACGATGACCACCACCATGAGTGATCACGGGAAGCCCTCGAAGATCAACGCGCCAGCACATCCTGACGAGGCCGCTGACTTCTACTACCGCAAGTGACGGCTCAGTTCCCGCAGAACGCTTGCTTGGTCTTCGCTCCACAGTTCGATCGAGTAGCTGAGGCCCAGATCTGCGAAGACGGCACCGAGCTCGTCCACGCGGGATGGATCAACGACTCCGCTGAAGAGCCGTTCGTCGGGTGACGGCTCCACAAGTTCGATGCACGCCCACTCGTGCTCGACCTCATAGTCGGTCCACGAGGTCGCGCGGGCGCGCCAGCCTGCGCGCACGAACATCTCGGCCAGGACCTTCACCCTCGGGGCACGAGGAAGGCGGCCGTAGACGTTGTTGTCGAGAACGGCCAGACGGTCGGCGAGACGCGGCCCAGGGTACCGCCAGAAGTGATCTCCATGTTCTTTCAATCCTCCGTCGTGCCGTTCGAGCACCGACGTCGTCGATCGTGACGGTCGCACACGCATGAACCAGGCGTGGCCATGGACATGTGCCGCAGACGGGATGGCTACTGGCTCAGCGATCGGCTCTGCTCGCCGAGGGCCGGGGCGGGATCGCCGCCAGGATTCTTCCGCCGGAGCCGCGCCCCGCCAAGGGCGTTCAGCCCCACACCCCAGATGAGCAGAACGCCGAGCCACTGGGCCCAGTTCAGTGCGCTCATCCGGCCGGAGAGCAGGTGCCGGACGGAGGAATACGGAGTCAGGGCCTGGGCCGGCCTGAGGGCGTCGATGGCACCCAGCAGGAACCACAGGCCGAGCGGCAGGACGATGCTGGCGACGAACGCGATGGCGGGACGCTGGATCAGCAGGCCGAGTCCGGTGCCCACGAGCTGGGCCACCACCTGCACCAGAACACTACCCACCGCGATGGTTCCGACGTGCCGCCACGGGTCCTGAGCACTGGACGTGGTCACCGTGAGGGCCGTGACGCACACCAGGAAGCCGAACACGGCCACAGCGGTGGCGAGCAGCGTCGCGGCCAGCAGGGTGGGCGCGAGGCGAGTAGTCCCGGTCGCCCGCTTCAGGTCTCGGGCGAGCAGGATGCCGAAGGCCGGGACGATGACGGACATCAGGCTCTGTACGACATCGGAGAGCTTGGCGAAAGTGCGATCACCAGGCGGTCCCGCCAGAGCAAGCCCTGCGGCGGCCAGCAGTCCCAGCAGCAGGGTGACCGCGAGGAGGACCCGGCGCGTCCGCGTCCCGACAGAGCGGCGGAGGGCATGGGAGGTGGCCGCACCGAGGGTGGTGGAGGTGCTGAGGGTGTGCGGATTGCCTGAATTGCTCATCTGCCTCCTTCGGCAATCGGATCTCAGTCTCTCCTGAAAGGACGCTCACAGCCACGGCCGGCTCAAGAAATGGCATCAGTGAATGCCGATCCAGAGCAACGTTGACCTAGAGAACGCGGCGGATGCCGACGGCGTCAGGGAGGGATGGCGTGCCGCTGTCATGCTCGATCATGCTCTGAACAAGCGCGGGAGCCACGTCCGGCCGGCAGTAGGACGTGATGTCAACGCCGTTGGGGCCGACGAATCGGAAGTCCACCTGGTGATCTGACGACCGGACCGTTTCCTGCCACCAACCGGCCAGTGGCGCGGCGAGTTCGATGAGGGATGACCGTTGTGGCCCGATGAACCACAGGACGTTGCCCGACCGGTACACCTCGATGTTGCGGCTCTCTAATGACGGTGCAACCGCAAGCAGGAGTCCGGCGGGGTCAATCGCCTCTCCCTCGGCGACGAGACTCACACCGAAGCCGACCGACATGCTTCGCAGTCTAGCGGGCATGAGACGCACCCGGTCCGGCCGCCGCCCGCATCGCTGGTAGCCTGACGCGTCTCGCGCGAGAGGTGGCGTCTGCCCGGTGCTCAGGATGGTGCTGCGTTGGTCGGTCGCGGTCGTGTCCGTCTGCATGGTGACCGCGTGCGGTTCTCCGACGGCTGATACGGCGGGCGAGATCCCCTCCACGGCGCAGGCGACGGGCTCGGCCACAGCCACGAAGCCAGCTTCCCCAACAGTTCCGGCGACCGGCGGACCCGGCTACTCCGCGACGCTGTCCGCACGCTTGTTGACCATGGACTCAGTGCCCGCCGGATTTACTGTGGAGATCGCGACAGTCATGTCGGCGGATGCTGGAGATCGACGCCCGAGCGTCGACGTGTCCTGTTCGCACAGCATGATCCCGCTGCTGTCGGCCACGCGCCTGACCGGGACTCCGTCAGCGATGGCCGCAGCCACCCTGAGCTATGACGCGGATCCCGTTGGCTGGGGCTGGGTGGGTAACGAAGTCCTCAGGACCTACACCGATGACGGTGCACGACGAGCGATGGCCGACCTGCGAGCCTTCATCGGCCGTTGCCCCACCGTCGCGTCTTCCGGCCAGGGCGCCGGCGGCAGCTACCGCTTCTCAGTGGCACCAGGGCCGCGGCTGGGCGATGACAGTATTCACGTCAGATGCAGCAGCACGTCCGGTTCTGACGCGCTGGAATGCGACAGCGTGCTCATCCGGATCGGAACCACCCTGGTGATCGTTCAGGAGCTGGGCAACAGACCCGGCGGCGACGAACACCTCACCCAGCTCGCCGAAGCTGCGCTCCGCAAATACCAGACGACCGGATCCTGAACGGCCTCACGCGCCTCGGGGCCGGGGCCGTCTGCGACCCGGAAAGCGTGGAACGCTCACGGTCAGCCGAGACCGAGCCGGTGCAGCGCGAGGGCCACGAATCCGCGCACGGACCGGTCCCAGCCGGAGACGTCGGCGTCGAAGTCCGAGCCGCGCGCGTCGCTGAGCACGTCGAGGGCCGGGTCGGGTAGCTGTTCGCCGAGTCGGTACGCCATCGCCACCGCCGCCGTGACCCGGACGACCGCCGCGTTCGCGGACAGCATCTCGTGGAGGCATGCGTCGATCCGCTCGGAGCCGACCTCGCAGTGGGCGAGGGTCAGGTTGGCGCTGGCCCGGGTGGCGGCGCGGGCCGCGTCGGCCGGGATCGCGATGAGCCCGGCCAACGTGGCCTCGTCCGGTGCGAACCAGGCGAGCAGTTCCGCGGCGTACGCGGCCAGCTCAGGGTCCGGGTCGGTGAGCCAGTGGACGTACCGGTCGGTGTGCCGGCCGCCGGCGTGGAAGGCGTCGGCCTCCCAGCGGACCGCCACGTTGTCGGCCAGCTCGGCGGCCTCCTCGTGCTCGAACAGGTCCTCGGCCTCCAGGTGCCGCTCCACCAGCGCCGCCTGCTCGTCGGTGATCCCCTCGGCGGCGGCGAAGGTCTGCCGCGCATCGAAGGGCAGATCGTCGTCGCGCCGGTCGCCGAGCACCACCGAGCGGAGCAGGTGCGCCACCGCTGCCCGGTCCGGCGTGTCGGGGTCGTCGGCGAGCGCCACCAGGAACGGCACCGCGTGACAGCTCGCCCCCCACCGCGTCCCCTGGTGGTAGACGTTGCCGAACAGCTCGGACAACGCGCGGTGCCGGACCGGCGCCGCCGCCGAGCGCAACGCACGCAACTGGTCCGGCACGTCGACCGCCGGGCCGTAGGCGTGGTGCAGCGACTCCCACGGGACGTCGTCGAGCCCGGCCAGCGGGTCACCCGGTTGATCCATGCGGTGGTTCTACCAGCAGCGGAGCGGGAGCCGACATCCCGCGCGGGTCGGTGGAGCTAACTGGGTGGTCCGATCGGGACGGGTGGGCGACCATGGTCGACATGGCGAGGGACCGGGCATGAGGCTGCCGCTTCAGGGTGGGCTGCCGCCGGCGGACGCGATGACCGGCACGGTCGTGGAGATCGCCTGTGACGAATCCGGGTTCTCCGGCACCAACCTCCTCGATCCGGCCACTCCGGTGATCACCCACGCGAGTGTCGACCTGCGCCCGGAGGAGGCGGCTGAGCTGGTCGCGGCACTGCGGTCCGGTTTCCGATTCGCGCCGAACGAGTTCAAGTCCCGGCAGTTCCTCCGCCGGCCGCAGGCGGGTGAGGCGCTGGAGTGGTTGCTGGCGGCGCTGCGTGGCCGGGCACACGTCCATCTGGTCGACAAGCAGTACTTCCTCGTCACCCGCATCGTCGACCTGCTGCTGACCGAGCCGTCGTACGCGGCGGGCACCCGCCTGACCCAGGCGAACCGTTCGGCGGCCCTCGCCCTGCACCGGGCCGGACGCTCGGCCGGTGCCGACTGGGCGGTCTTCCTCGCGGCCTTCGTCGAGCTGCTCCGGATCAAGCACCGGCCGGATCACCGGACCGTGGAACGGTTCTTCCAGGCACGGGATGCGCTGGTCCGGCACGGGCTGGACCCGCAGGCCGCGGCCGTCCTCCACGGCCTCAGCCGGACCGGGGTGTCCGGCATCCTGGCCAGGCTGAGCGACGACGACCGGTCGATCCCGCCACCGTTGGAGCCGATGCTGCCGGCGCTGGCTGAGACCGTCCTGTTCTGGAGCGGCGGGGGGCGCCGGGTGCTGGTGATCCACGACGAGCAGAGCGCCCTCACGGCCGACCGGTTGCGGCGCCTCCAGCAGGTACTGGCCGACGGCGCCGGGCTGTCGCCGACCGGGGGGTCACCGCTGGCCGGGCTGGTGATGGTCGACTCCCGGGACGATCCGCGGGTCCAGGTCGCCGACCTGCTCGCCGGGGTGGCCCGGCGGATGCCGGAGATCGTCGACGACGGCCCGCTCCAGCCGCTGCTCTCCCCGACCTCACTGCGCGATCCGATCGGTGACGTTCTACCGGGCTGAGGGCCGGGTGGCCCGGAGCCGGGCCACCCGGCATCCGTCGAGCGCAGGCAGGTGCAGACGGCCGGCTAGCGGAGCGACCGGAAGGCGGCCCGCAGCTCCTCGGTCAGGAGCTGCGGCTGTTCCCAGGCCGCGAAGTGCCCGCCCCGGTCGAGCTTGTTGTAGTGGATGAGGTTGGGATAGGCGCGCTCGGCCCAGCTCCGCGGCGCTTCGTAGAGTTCGTCGGGGAAGACGCTGACGGCGGCCGGGACGGAGACGTCCTTTGCGCCGAAGAAGGAGAGCTTGTTCTCCCAGTAGAGGCGAGCGGCGGAGACGCCCGTGTTGGTCAGCCAGAAGAGCGTGATGTTGTCGAGGATGTCGTCGCGGGTGAGGCCGCCGGGCTGCCCGGCGAAGGCCCGGCAGATCAGCTCCAGGCTGGCCGCGTCGTGGTCGCACATGTAGCTGGCCAGCGCGACGGGTGAGTCCGCCAGGCCGATCAGCGTCTCGGGGCGCGTCGCCATCTGCAGGGCGTACGCGGAGTGCTTCCAGAAGAAGTCCTGCTGCTCGCAGGCCCGCCGTTCCTCGTCGGAGAGGTTGGCCGGCAGCTTGGCCATCGCGTTGTTGATTCCGGTGATGTCGGACTGGAACAGCGCGTCGATCTCGGGCGGGACCGCGCTCGGCATGTTGGTGTGGATGCCGGCCAGCTCCGGCGGCGCCTGCACGCCCATGACGTTGGTGATCAGGGCGCCCCAGTCGCCGCCCTGGGCCACGAACCGGTCGTAGCCGAGGCGTTTCATCAGCTCGGTCCAGGCGCGGGCGATGTGTTCCGGCCCCCAGCCGGGTTCGGTCGGCTTGCCGGAGAAGCCGTAGCCGGGCATCGACGGGATCACCAGGTGGAAGGCGTCCGACGCCGACCCGCCGTGGGCCGTGGGATCGGTGAGCGGCTCGATGATCTTCAGCTGCTCGATGATCGAACCGGGCCAGCCGTGGGTGACGATGAGCGGCAACGCGTCCTCGTGCTTGGACCGGATGTGCAGGAAGTGGATGTCCAACCCGTCGATCTCGGTGATGAAGTTCGGCAGGGAGTTCAGCCGCGCCTCGACCTTGCGCCAGTCGTACTCCTTCTCCCAGTAGCGGGCGAGGGCCTGGCTCGTTTCGAGCGGCACGCCCTGCGACTGGTCGCCGACGGTCTGCTTCTCGGGCCACCGGGTGGCCGCGATGCGCTGCCGCAGCGCCTGGAGATCCGATTCCGGGATCTCCACGGTGAACGGCCGGATGTCGGTGGCGCGGGCCAGCGTCTGTGTCTTGGCGGCCACGTTGGTCTCCTTCTCCTCGGACGTGTCGTGGGCAGCAGGTGCAATCAGCTCTGGCTCTCTCCCCGCCGGGGGAGCTTCCAGTCCGGCCGGGGGAAGTGGCAGGTGTAACCGCCGGGATGCTTCTCCAGGTAGTCCTGGTGTTCCGGCTCGGCCTCCCAGAAGGGGCCGGCCGGGGTGACCTCGGTGACCACCTTGCCCGGCCACAGGCCGGAGGCGTCGACGTCGGCGATGGTGTCCTCGGCGACCTGTCGCTGCTGGTCGTCGCAGTAGAAGATGGCGGACCGGTAACTGGTCCCGATGTCGCCGCCCTGGCGGTTCTTCGTGGTGGGGTCGTGCACCTGGAAGAAGAACTCGAGAAGGTCCCGGTAGGAGAGCTTGGCCGGGTCGAATTCGATCTCGATCGCCTCGGCGTGGCCCTCGTGGTTCCGGTAGGTCGCGTTCGGCACGTCCCCGCCGGTGTAGCCGACCCTGGTGTGCAGGACTCCCGGGCGTTTCCGGATCAGGTCCTGCATTCCCCAGAAGCAGCCGCCGGCCAGGACCGCCTTCTGCGTGTCGCTCATCGCTGTCGCCCCCCGTCCGAATGCTCGAACAATGTGCGGTACTCGCCGTAGCCCTCGCGCTCCAGGTCGTCGAGCCGGATGAACCGGAGGGAGGCGGAGTTCATGCAGTAGCGCAGCCCGCCGGTCGCCACCGGGCCGTCGTCGAACACGTGGCCCAGGTGGCTGTCCCCGTGCGCCGACCGCACCTCCGTGCGGACCATGCCGAGGGTGGAATCCCGCACCTCGACCACGTTCTTCGGCTCGATCGGCTTCGTGAAGGACGGCCAGCCGGTGCCGCTGTCGTACTTGTTGACAGAGGCGAAGAGGGGCTCACCGGAAACGACGTCGACGTAGATCCCCGGCTCCTTGTTGTCCCAGTACGGGTTGTCGAAGGCCGGCTCCGTGCCACCTTCCTGGGTGACCCGGTACTGCTCGGGCGACAATCGGGAGACGGCCTCCGGGTTCTTCCGATACTCGGCTGACACCGTTGTTCCTCTCGGACGTGTCCCGGCAGACCTGCCGGGTCCAATCGGGCCTGCAAGCGGCGCGGATGCCTACCCGGCCCGCCGATGGCTAACCGTGCTCCGGCCGAGCCGTCGGCGCCGGGGGACCGGTTTGCCGGTGCGAGCGGCCGGGGTAAACGGCTGTTCATGAGGGATCCGGAGCAGAGTCGGCGGCAGCAGGAGCAAGCGCTCGAGCGCGGCGAGGTGTATCAGGACGTCGAGGGTCGCCGCACCGAGGACCCGGCGACGGGCGCCGCCAACGCCGACAGCGAAGCCGACCGCAACGTCGAGCACCTGCGCCGCGGCGAGGTGGGCCCGGGCGTCCCGGAGGAGTAGCGCCGGAGTTTCACCGTCTCCGGCGGGACTCCGCCTCGGCGTCGAGCAGGTCGTTGAGCGCCAGCGCCGTGTTGATCAGCGCGAGGTGGCTGAAGGCCTGCGGGTAGTTGCCGATCTGCTCGCCGGTCGACGCGATCTCCTCGGCGTAGAGGCCGAGGTGGTTGCTGAAGGTGAACATCTTCTCGAAGGTGAGCCGGGCGTCGTCGAGGCGGCCGGAGCGCGCCAGTGCCTCGGCGTACCAGAAGGTGCACATGTTGAAGGTGCCCTCGTGGCCGGGGAGCCCGTCGGGGGAGTGGACCGGGTCGTACCGGTGGACCAGGCTGTCGGAGACCAGTTCCCGCTCGATGGCGTCGAGGGTGCGGCACCACATGGGATCCGACGGCGTCACGAAGCCGACGGCCGGCATGGAGAGCAGCGCGGCGTCCAGGACGTTCTCGCCGTAGGCCTGGACGAAGGAGCCCCGGCCCCGGTGGTAGCCCCGCGCCATCACCTGGTCGTAGATCAGGTTCCGCTGGGTGGTCCAGCAGCCGACGTCCCCGGGGCGGCCGGTGCGGGCGGCGAGCCGGATGGCCCGGTCAAGCGCCACCCAGGACATCACACGGCCGAAGGTGTAGTCCCGGGGATGGTGCCGGCTCTCCCAGATGCCGGCGTCCGGCTGGTCCCAGTTCTGGCACAGCCAGTCGACGAGCCGTACGGTGCTCTTCCACACCTGGTGGGACACCCGGATGCCCTGTTCGTCGGCGACGTGCATGGCGAACAGCGCCTCGCCGTGGATGTCGAGCTGGAGTTGGTCGGCGGCGCCGTTGCCGATCCGGACGGGCCGGGAGCCGCGGTAGCCCTCCAGGTGGTCGAGTACCTCCTCGTGCAGGTCGGACGAGCCGTCGACCCGGTACATGATCTTCAGTGGCGCCTGGTGGTCGCCGGCCTCGCGGATCCGCTCGTCGAGCCAGTCCATGTACCGGCCGACCTCCTCGGTGAAGCCGAGGCCGAGCAGCGCGTGCACCGAGAAGGACGTGTCCCGGACCCAGGTGTAGCGGTAGTCCCAGTTGCGCGTGCCGCCGACCAGTTCGGGCAGCGCGGCCGTCGGCGCGGCGATCATGGCGCCGGTGGGGGCGTACGTCATCAGCTTCAGCGTGATGGCCGACCGCTCGACCATCTCCCGCCACCGGCCGGTGTACCGGGAGCGCTCGACCCACCGTCGCCAGAAGTCGCGGGTCCATTCGAACATCCCCTGCACCTCTTCGAGCGGGACGGCCCGGGGTTCCATGTCCGAGTTCGTCTCGAGCACCACGCCGCCGGTGTCGCCCTCGTTGAGGGTCGCGAACCCGATCAGGTCGCCGTCCTCCAGGTGCATGTCCTCCTCGGCGATCAGGCGGCGGACCGGCTGGACCGGGTTGAAGGTCAGCGACGCGGACGAGCCGCGGAAGACGTACCCGTTGCGGTGCCGCTCCAGGCGGGGTCGCTCCCGCGCGTAGTCGAACCGGGGCCGGCACTCCAGCCGGAACCGCATGCTGCCCCGGACCATGGTGACGATCCGGACCAGGCGGTGCACGTCGGTCGCCTTCTCGCCGGTGACCGGCATGAAGTCCTGGACCTCGGCGACCCCGTCGGCGCTGATGAACCGCGTGATGAGGATCGGGGTGCCGGGCAGGTAGAGCTGCTTGGTGACGTAGGTGGTCTCGTCGGGGGCGATGCGGAAGAAGCCGCCGCGCTCCCGGTCCAGCACGCTGGCGAAGATGCTGGGGGAGTCGAAACGGGGCGCGCAGAACCAGTCGATCGTCCCGTCGCAGGTCACCAGGGCGGCGGTCTGGAGATCACCGATCAGCCCGTGGTCCTCGATCGCCGGATACCCGTCGTCCACGTCGCCCCCCGTCTCGACTGCATCCCTCCGCAGTAACCTAAAGGGGAATAATGTCCGCGTAAGTCTTATTCGTGAATGCCACCCCTCCGCGTGGTCGCTCGGGCCGCCTCGACGGCCCGGCGGGTCTCCTCGGCGACCAGGTCGCCGTTGATGGCGGCGGCCGCCGTGGCGCCCGCGGCCGCGGCCGCGCCGACCTGGGCGGCCGGGTCCGTGACGTTGCCCGCGACCCATACCCCGGGCACCGCGGTACGCCCCGTCGGGTCGGCGGGGACGTGCTCGCCGACCCCGGCCGGATGCGCGACCGCCGGCAACCCGAGCGCCGCCAGGAACCCGGCCCGCGCCACCATCCGGGGCCCGGCGGCCAGCACCTCGCGCGCGACCAGCCGGCCGTCGCGCAGGCGTACCCCGACCAGCCGGTCCGCGACGACCTCCACCGACGCGACCTCGCCCTCGACGACGCGGACGCCCCGGGCCGCCAGCTGCTCCGCCTGCTCTTCGGTGAGCGGTGGCGCGGTGTGGCGGAGGAAGACGACGTCGTCGCTCCACTGGCGGAACAGCAGCGCCTGGTGCACCGACAGCGGCCCGGTAGCCAGCACCCCGATCGGCCGGTCGCGCACCTCCCACCCGTGGCAGTACGGACAGTGCACCACGTCCCGGCCCCACCGCTCGCGCAGGCCGGGCAGCTCCGGCAGCTCGTCGACCAGGCCGGTGGCCACCAGCAGCCGGGCGGCCCGGACCCGGCGGCCGCCGGCCAGCGTCACCGCGAAGCCCTCGGCGTCGCGGGCCACCGTGTCGACCTGGCCGTCCAGCAGGTGCCCGCCGTACCGGCGGACCTCGTCCCGGCCGCGTGCCAGCAGCTCCGCCGGGGGCATGCCGTCGCGGGCCAGCAGCCCGTGGACCCCCTCGGCCGGGGCGTTGCGCGGGCTGCCCCCGTCGATCACCAGGACCGACCGGCGCGCCCGGGCCAGCATCAGCGCCCCGCTCAACCCGGCGGCGCCGCCGCCGATCACCACGACCTCGTACCCTTCGGTCATCCTGACCACCTCCCGGCCCGAACGATGCGGCGGGGACGGCCACACTCGCAAACTTTGTTGCCGTTCTGGCAAACTGGTGGGATGGACGACGACCTCGACCGGGCCCTCGACGCGGTCGGCCCCCGGCTGCGCACGCTGCGTCGCGAACGCGAGACGACCCTGGCGGACCTGTCGGCCGCCACCGGCATCTCGGTGAGCACCCTGTCCCGCCTGGAGTCCGGCAGCCGCCGCCCCACCCTCGAACTGCTGCTGCCGCTGGCCCGGGCGCACGGCGTGACGCTCGACGAGCTGGTCGGCGCCCCGCCCACCGGCGACCCGCGCATCCACCTGCGACCGGTCACCCGGCACGGCATGACCATGCTGCCGCTCACCCGCCGGCCCGGCGGCATCCAGGCGTACAAGCTGGTCATCCCGGCCGGCGGGCGGCCCGCCGAGCCCACCCCGCAGACCCATGAGGGGTACGAGTGGGTCTACGTGCTCAACGGGCGGCTGCGGCTGGTCCTCGGCGAGCACGACCTGGTGCTCACGCCCGGTGAGGCGGCCGAGTTCGACACCCGGGTGCCGCACTGGTTCGGCCCCGCCGACGGTGAGGCGGTCGAGTTCCTCAGCCTCTTCGGTGCCCAGGGCGAACGCGCCCACCTCCGCGCCCGCCCCCGGGACCCCGGGCGAAGCTGACCGCCCGCCGCCGGTCACGCACCGTGACGGGCCGGGACCGAGATCGTTGGTCAGTCGGCGGCCGATGCTCACCGGACTGACGCGGGCGCCCTCCGTTCCGCGTTCAGTCCGGCACCGGGAGCACCGACATGACCCTGACCGCCCGGCCCAGCGCCCCGCCGCGTACCGCGCGGCGGCAGAACTGCTTCGACGCACTCCGGCTGGCGGCCGCCGGCTGCGTCCTGGTCCAGCACGCCAGCACCCACCTGGGCGCCGGCTTCCTGTGGTACCGCCACGGGGGCGCCCTGTGGTTCTTCGACGGCGTCGTCGCGTTCTTCATCCTCAGCGGCGGCATGGTGTACGCCTCCGCGGAACGCTGCCGCCGGGAGGGCCGGCCCCGCCGGGAGTACCTGCGCAACCGGTTCCTCCGGATCGTCCCGGCGCTCTACGTGTACTTCGCGGTGATGTCCGCCGCGCTGATCGCGCTGGGGATCGTGTCGCTCACCGCGGTCGGCGGCACGCCCTTCCTGGCGTGGGCGGCCAGCAACCTGGCGCTGGTCCCCGTCTACCACCCGGCCCTGTTCCACGGTTTCGGTGTGGGCGTGGTGAACGGCAGTCTCTGGACCATCCCGGTCGAGGTGAGCTTCTACCTGCTGCTGCCCATCCTCGTGTGGCTCGCGCACCGGGCCGGTTTCCGGGCCATGGTCGCGGTCGCGTTCACCGTCGGCCTCGCCGGGACCGTCCTGCACGCGGCGCTCGGTGGACCGACCACCGAGGTGCTCGGCGGGAAGCTGCTCGGCGTGACCTTTCTGCCCTGGCTCGCCTTCTTCGTCATCGGCATCGCCGTCGGCCGGGCCTGGCCGAGGCTCCCGCAGCACGGGGCGCTGGCCGCCGGCGCCGCGCTCCTGTACGCGGCCGGCACCGCGCTCCGCCTCCGGATCGACGCGGACTGGTCCATGGTGGTGGCCGTCGCCACCGCGGTGCCCCTGGCGTACCTGCTGTTCTGGGTCGGCCATCACGGGCCGGCGGTGCTGCGCCGGTCGACCGAGCGGCTCGGTGACCTGAGCTTCGGCGTCTACATCTGGCACATGCCGGTGATCAACGTGCTGCTCTGGTCGGGCCTGGCGGGCCGGCTGCGCGACACCGCGCTGGTCACTGTGGTCATCGTGGTCACCGGGCTGCTCGCGTACGCCTCGTGGCACCTCGTGGAGAAGCCCGCGCTGCGCCTCAAGCGCTACACCTCCCGGCCCGGCGCGCTCGCCGGCTGACCCCGGCGGCCCGCCGGCGGCGGTGCTCGTCCGGATATCGGGTTGCCGGGACCGGGCCGCTCCGATTGGCTCGGGGAGTGACCGGCGTCGACGCGTACTTCGTCTGCGCGGTGCCGCGGACGGGCAGTTCGCTGCTCTGCGGGCTGCTGGCCTCCACCGGGGTGGCGGGCCGGCCGGAGGCGTACTTCCGGGTGCCGGACGAGCCGCTCTGGGCCCGCCGTTGGGGCCTGCCGGCCGGGGAGTGGCACTACCGCGACTACGTCCGGGCGGCGCTGGCGGCCGGCCGGACCGGCAACGGCGTGTTCGGGGCGAAGTTGATGTGGGGGACGCTCGACCGGGTGGTCGAGGGGCTGGCCGCCGGGCACCCGGACCTGGCCGGCGCGGACGACGCGCTGCTGCGCCGGGCGTTCGGCCGGACCGCCTTCGTGCACCTGCGCCGTGACGACGTGCTCGCGCAGGCGGTCTCCTGGCTGCGCGCCGAGCAGACCGGCCGGTGGACCGACACCGCCCCGGGCGCCGTCGACGCCGCCGGCCCGGCCACCGGTGAGCCCCGCTACGACCCGGACGGCATCGACGAGCTGCTGCGCACCATCGCCGAGCATCAGGCGGCCTGGGGCGCGTGGTTCGCCCGGTACGGGATCACCCCGCACCGGGTGCGCTACGAGGATCTGGCGGCCGACCCGGCCGGGGTGACCCGGGGCGTCCTCGACGCGCTCGGGCTGCCGTCGGCGGGGGTGCCGGTCCGGCCCCGGCACGCGCGGCAGGCCGACGCGCTCAACGCGGAATGGATCGCCCGGCACCGGGCCCGGACGTGACCTTGCCCACCTGCGCGCCGGATCCCCGCGTAGGGGCAGGTCATCTGCCGTTACCCGGCGGTTAAGGTGGGCGTCGCGAAGTCGCTTCCCCGGACCTGGGGCGCGGCTTCGTAGTGCTTCACGGGATCCGTGGAGCCCAGCCGTCCCGACGTTCTCCGGGCCAACCGCAACGGGACGGCTGCACCCCCACCGCCCGGCCGGCGTGACCGGCTGAGCCAACCCGGAACGGAGTAAGCCACGCCATGAGCGTGTCTACGCAGGATCCTGCTGCCCCGGTCGCGCCGGCGGAACCCGCCGCGCAGAGCCGCCTCGACCGCTTCTTCGAGATCACCCGGCGGGGCTCGACCGTCCGGCGCGAGGTGCTCGCCGGTCTCACCACCTTCGCGACGATGGCGTACATCGTCGTGCTCAACCCCCTGATCATCGGCACGGCGCCGGACGCCGACGGCAGGACCCTGGGCATCCCGGCGGTCGCCGGGGTCACCGCCCTGGTCGCCGCGGTCATGACGATCATGATGGGCATCGTCGGCCGGGTGCCGTTCGCCGTGGCCACCGGCCTGGGCCTGAACGCGTTCGTGGCGTACGCGGTCGCCTCCCAGATGAGCTGGGCCGAGGCGATGGGCCTCGTGGTGATCGAGGGTCTGATCATCACCGTGCTGGTGCTCACCGGCTTCCGGAAGGCCGTCTTCCGGGCCATCCCCGCCGAGCTGAAGGCGGCCATCGCGGCCGGCATCGGCCTGTTCATCGCGCTGATCGGCTTCGTCGACGGCGGTCTGGTCCGGGCCGGCACCGGCGTGCCGCTGCAGCTCGGCTCGGGCAGCAACGGCACCCTGCACGGCTGGCCCACGGTCGTCTTCCTGGTCGGCCTGCTGGTCACCGGCATCCTGGTCGCCCGCAAGGTGAAGGCCGGCGTCCTGATCGGCATCGTGGCCACCACGGTCGTCGCGGTGATCGTCAACGCGTTCGCCAAGCCCGGCCCGGCTCTCGTCGACGGCAAGCCCAACCCGGACGGGTGGCGGCTCAACGTGCCGACCCTGCCGGACCCGCTCTTCCAGACGCCCGACCTGCACCTGGTCGGCAACGTGTCGTTCGGCGCGTTCGCCCACGTCGGCGTGATGACCGCGCTGCTGCTGGTCTTCACCCTGGTGCTGGCCGACTTCTTCGACGTCATGGGCACCACGGTCGGCCTGGCCAGGCAGGCCAACCTGGCCACCGAGGACGGCACCGACATGCCGCGGCTGGGCAAGGTGCTCTTCGTGGACGGGGTCGCCGCGGTCGCCGGTGGCGCCGGCAGCGCCTCCTCGGCCACCACGTACGTCGAGTCCTCCTCGGGCATCGCGGACGGCGGGCGGACCGGCCTGACCAGCGTGGTCACCGGCGTGCTCTTCCTCGGTGCGCTGCTGCTCACCCCGCTGGTGTCGCTGGTGCCGAGCGAGGCCGCCGGCCCGGCGCTCGTGGTGGTCGGCGCGCTGATGATCCGCCAGGTCAAGGACATCGACTTCACCGACGTGGGCGTCGCCGTCCCGGCGTTCCTGACCATGACCCTCATGCCGTTCACCTACTCGATCACCAACGGCATCGGCGCCGGTTTCGTCAGCTGGGTGGCGATCCGGGTGGCCCAGGGCAAGGCCCGGCAGATCCACCCGCTCATGTGGGCGGTGGCCGTCGCGTTCGTGATGTACTTCGGCATCAACCTGGTCAAGGCCGTCACCGGCGTCAGCTGACCGACCTGCGCCGCACCCCCGTTACCCGTTGGCCCGAGGTAACGGGGGTGCGGCGTATCTCGATCATGGGTTAGAGTGCCGTCGCGCGGACACGCGACCGTCGTGGGCGCAGGGGGATGAGGCCATGGATTGCCATGAGCTTCCCCTGCCATGCCTTTTTCCGGGTCGCGCCTCCTGACTGAGACTCACCGCGACCCGGGTCAACTCCACGACCTTGGAGAATCGCGTTGTCCACTCCTGACCTGACCACCGACCGTCTCGTGCTCCGCCCCTGGCCGGCCGAGGAGGCCGCCGCCATCGTCGCTGGCGAGCGGCGCCCGTACTGGGCGGCGGACTATCCCACCGACGGCGACCGGGTGATCGCCGGGATCATCGCCGGCAACCCGGAGCAGCCACACGGCCACCGGCTCATCATCGAGCGGGAGACCGGCCTCACCGTGGGCGCCATCGGGCTGAAGTGGCCGCCCACCGAGGGTGCGGTCGAGTTCGGCTACGGCCTCGCCGCGTCCCGGCGGTGCCGGGGCTACACCACCGAGGCGGTCCGCGCCCTGGTGGCCCACGCCCGCACCCTGCCCGGGGTGACCCGGGTCTACGCCACGGTCGACCCGGCCAACGTGCCGTCCGTGCGGGTGCTGGAGAAGGCCGGCCTGCGCCGGGACGGCACCGTCGACAGTGACGAGGGGCTGCTGCACCGGTACGTCGCCGAGTAACGCCGAACAGACCGGCCCGGCGGTGGGGCGACCCGCCGCCGGGCCGGTCGTCGTTGAACGGGTGTGAGTTACGCCGACGTCAACGGGGTGCGGCTCTGGTACGAGGTCCACGGCAGCGGCCGGCCACTCGTCCTGCTGCACGGCGGCTACGGCTCGACGGAGATGTTCGCGCCCGTCCTGCCCGACCTCGCCGCGCGCCGGCAGGTCGTCGCCGTCGACCTCCAGGGCCACGGCCGCACCGCCGACGTGGACCGGCCGCTGCGCTACGAGTCGATGGCCGACGACGTCGCCGCGCTGCTGCGGCACCTCGACCTGCCGGCCGCCGACGTGCTCGGTTACTCGCTCGGCGGTGGGGTGGCCCTGCGCGCTGCGATCCAGCACCCGGCCCTGGTCCGCCGCCTGGTGCTGGTCTCCACGCCGTTCCGGCGGCAGGGCTGGTACCCGGAGGTGCTGGCCGCGATGGCCGCCCAGGACGAACGGGTCGGCGAGCGGATGCGCGGCACCCCACCGCACCAGCTCTACGAGCGGGTCGCGCCCCGCCCGCAGGACTGGCCGGCACTCTGGGCCAGGACCGGTGACCTGCTACGCCGCGACTACGACTGGTCGGCCCAGGTGGCCACCCTGCCGATGCCGGTGCTGCTGGTCTTCGCCGACGCTGACTCGATCCCGGTCCACCACGTGGCCGAGTTCTTCGAGCTGCTGGGCGGCGGCCACCGGGACGCCGGCTGGGACGGCACCGGCCGACCCGCGTCCCGGTTGGCCGTGCTGCCCGGGCTCACCCACTACGACATCGTCGGCTCACCGGCCCTGCCGGCGGCGGTGCTGCCCTTCCTCACCCACGAGGTGCGTGCCCCCGAGTGACCCCCAGCGCGCGTCCCCGCCGGAGCAGCCGCCTTGCCAGCAGCCCGCCCAGCACCAGCGCCACCACCCCGGCCGCCCACCAGAACCGGCCGCCCAGGCCGAACGGCGGATCCGCCGCGCGGACCCGGCCGGCGCGCACCACCGCGTCCGCCACGTCGATGGCGAGCACCTGGTCCGGGGCGGTGAGCAGCGTGTTCGGCGCGGCGGCCCCCGGGGTCAGCCCCAGCACGCGGACCGTCTGCACATTGGGATACACGGTCCGCTGGTCCATGTCGACGGGCCTGTCGAAACGCTCCGGCGAGTCCGGATCGGGCCGGTAGCCGACCACCAGCGCGGAGCCGTCCGGCCACCAGCCCAGCAGCCGGATGGTGGTGACGCCGTCGACCGCGGGCAGCGCCAGCACGCCGAGGTCCCGGCCGCTGGCCGGGTCGACCCGGCGCAGCCGCCACCGGGTGGTGTCCGGGTCGCGGCTCACCAGGGCCAACGACCCGTCCGGCAGCCAGGCCCCCTTGCCGGCCAGCCCGCTCTCCGGCGGCAGCGGGAAGGAAGTGATCGACTGCCCGTCGGTGCCGGCGACCAGCACCTTGTCGCCGACCTGGTAGGCCAGCCGGGACCCGTCGGCCGTGAACGCGACCGGGGTGCCGAAGACCGGCACCTGGTCGGTTTCGAGCAGGCGTACCGCCCGGCCGGTGTCGAGCCGGACCAGGCTGAGCGTGTTGACGTAGGCGCTGCCCTCCGGGTTGGCCGGCGTGGTGTCCCGGACCACCAGCGCGCCGCCGTCCGGCGCCCAGCCGGCCGGCTCGGTCAGCGTGCTGCCCGACCTCGGGCTGGGCAGCCGCCGCACCGTCCCGCCCACCAGGTCGACCAGGTCGACCCGGGGGTGCTCCGACGTCCCGGCGGGCACGGCGATCCGCCGCCCGTCGGGGGAGAGCAGCACCTGCTCACCGGCCGGCGCCTCGTGGCCCACCGTCCACGTCCGGTAGCGGTCGGCGTCGGCCGCGACGATGCCGACCGTGCCGTCCTCGTCGATCAGCCCGGTGAGCCCGCGCGCCTGGCCGCTGAACACGACCGACGCCGGGCCGAGCCGGGGCCGGTCGGTGGCGTGCAGCGCGCCGAACCCCGGCAGCCCGATCCGGTCGGGCAGCGCCGGGCCGCCCGCGCCGGCCGGCGCGATCCCGCGTGGCCCGTCACCGCGTACCGCCACCGGCACCAGCGCCACCAGCACCAGCACCGCCGCGACCGCCGCCGCCATCCGCCGCCGGGTGCGCCGCGCGGTCCGCACCGCGCGCTCGTGCACCGGGTACGCGGGCACCTCGGCCGCCGCCTCCCGCAGCGCCTCCCGCAGTCGTACGCTCATCGCCCGCTCCTCTCCGGCGTCCGCTCCCACAGGTCGGGGACGAGGTCGCGGAGCCGGCGCACGGCGTCGTGCCCGTGCCGCTTCACCGTGCCCACCGAGCAGCCGAGCACCTCGGCCACCTGCGTCTCGGTCAGGTCCTCGTAGTAGCGCAGCACCACCACGGCCCGCTGTCGGGCGGTGAGCCGGCGCAGCGCGGCCACCACGCTGAGCCGCAGCGCGGTGTTCTCGGTGTGGTCGCCGCCGCCCCGCTCGACCGGCGTCGCATCCAGCCGTTCCGCCACCCGCCTCCGGCGCCACCACGAGACCTGCTGGTGGTACATGACCCGGCGCACGTACGCCTCCGGGTCCCCGTCGCGGATCCGCCGCCAGTGCCGGTACGTCCGGGCCAGCGCGCTCTGCAACAGGTCCTCGGCGTGCTGGTGGTCCCCGGTCAGCAGGTACGCGGTCCGCGACAGTGCGGGCGACCGCTGCACCACGAACTCGTGGAACGTCTCCGACATGCCCACCTCCTCACCCTGTCCGAACGCCGCCCACCCGCCGGATGGTTGAGGCGGTCATTCGACCACGCCCCTCCGGCCATGAACCGGTTGGACAGGTCGCGCCGGGTGGGCCCGTCGTGCGGTCGAGCCGGAACAGGCCGTCAGCCCAGGCGGCGGGCGAGCCAGGGGAGCAGCGCGTCGCCCTGCAACCGCTGGAACGCCCGGACCGTCGGGATGCCGGGCGGGGGCGGCTGGCGCGCGCCGTCCAGGAAGAAGCCGGTGAACCCGGCCAGCACCCCGGTGAGGTCGGCGGGGTCCACCCCGGCGGCGAGCGGCAGGGCGGCCAGCAGCGCCTCGGGGTCGTGACCGCCGTACACCTGGACGTTGACCAGGACCAGCAGGCTGTCCAGCCAGGACGGCCCGCGGCAGGCCCACGGCCAGTCGACCACGGTGACCGTGCCGTCCGGGCCGATCAGGAGGTTGTCGGCCCGGACGTCGAGATGGCAGAGGGCCTCGCCGGCCAGCGCGGCCAGCCCCCGGTCGGCGGCCGCGCCCAGCTCGGGCAGCCGGGTCCGCGCCCACGGGTCCAGGTCTGCCGGTGGGTCGGCGGCGAGCCGCCGCCAGCCGCCAAAGTCGTACGCGAGCTGCTCGGTCGCGGTGGTGACCACCGCGGCGGGGGCCGGGGTGAGCACCTCGGCCATCGCCTCCAGGGTGGACAGCACGGCGGTCAGCTCGCCGGCCTCCCACGGGGTGACCGGGTGCCGGCCCTCGACGTCGGCGAAGACCAGCGCTATCCAGTTGCCGTCGTCGTGGCTGCCGAGCAGCCGGGGCGCGGGCGTGGCGGGCGGCAGCGCGGCGGCGATCCGGGCCTCGGCGCGGTGCAGCGCCGGGCTGCGGTCGTTCTGCGCCGGGCTGACCGCCTTGACGAAGGCCCGCCCGCCACCGGCGGTGCGGACCCGGTCGGCGGTGCCGGGGGAGAAGCCGCCGTGCTGCGACTCCGCCGCCACCACCCGGTCGCCGAGGATCTCCTCGACTGCGGCCCGGACGGACCCGGGCAGGTCGGCCCAGCGGACCCGGCTCTTCGTCAGGCTGGTCACGGCCCTACCCTGCGCGCCGGCGCCCCGCCGGGGCAACCGATTACCGCGCCCCGGCGGTGTAGCGGAGGACCACCACGCCGCTGTCGAACGGCCGGGTCCCGACCAGGGTGAACCGGCTCGGGGTGAAGCCCCGGTCGGCCAGCGGGACGCCGCTGCCGATCACGACGGGGTTGAGCTTGACGACCAGCTCGTCCACCTCGTCGAGGAGCTGTCCGGCGAGCTGTCCGCCGCCGCAGAGCCAGATGTCGCCGCCGGGCCGCCCCTTCAGCTCGCGGACGAAGGTCACCGGGTCGGCGTCCACGATCTCCAGCTGGGGGTCGTCGGACGGGGGCAGGGAGCGCGAGAAGACGTACTGCTTGAGGTGCGCGTAGGGGCTGGTGACGCCGAGCTTCAGCGCCGGGTCGTAGGTGGCCCGGCCCATGAGCAGGGCGTCGAAGCGGCCGGTGGGCGGCGAGGCGATGCCGAACTGGGCGTGGGTGAACGTGGGGAAGGTCTGGGGCCACTCGGCGGTCAGGTAGGCCGCCACGTCCGGCTCCAGCGGGAGGAAGTCGTAGGACCCGTCGGGGGCGGCGATGAAGCCGTCGAGGGTGCTGGCGACGTAGTACACGAGCTTGCGCAAACCGACTCCGATGTCCGGGTTCAACCACGACGGCTGTCGTGGTGCGATCAGAATGTACAACACCTGTCGTGGTTATTGCTAGGGTGCTCGCATGGCCAGGAATCCGGAACGCCGCACACTGCTCGCCGACGCCGGTCTGCGGGTGCTCGCCGCCGCCGGCGCGCGCGGGCTGACCCACCGCGCCGTGGACGCCGAGGCCGGCGTGCCCACCGGCACCGCCTCCAACTACTTCCCGTCCCGGGCGGCGCTGCTCGCCGGGCTGGCCGAACGGATCTTCGACCGGATCGCGCCCGACCCGGCGGTGCTGGCCGACCTCGGCGGGCGCGAGCCTTCCCTCGCGCTGGTCACCGACTACCTGCGCTACATCGTCGAGCGCACCACGCGCGAACCGGACCTCACCCGGGCCCTGTTCGAGCTGCGGCTGGAGGCGTCCCGCCGCCCCGAACTGCGGGCCGCGCTCGGCGGCGTGCTGCGCCGGGGGTACGCCGACGACGTCGCCTTCCACGTCGCCGCCGGGCTGCCCGGCGGCGCCTTCGAGATCGCCCTGCTGCACTACGCCGTCGACGGGCTCCTGCTCGACCTGCTCACCACCTCGATCGACGCCGGGTTCGACGTCGACCAGGTGGTCTCCGCCCTGGTCTCCCGTCTGGTCGGCGGCGTCGCCGCCTGACCGGTGCTCCGCCCAGGTATGTCGCGGCGACCAGCGGGAACGCTGGCCGGGACGCACCTGGGGAGGAGCGACGATGACGGATGGCGCCGGACTGACCATCGGTGTGCTCGGCTCGTACGGCGGTCGCAACCTCGGCGACGAGGCGATCCTCACCGGCCTCCTGGCCGACCTGCGCCAGCAGGAGCCGAACGCCCGGATCATCGTCTTCTCCCGGAACCCGGCGCACACCGCGCTGGCCCACCCGGACGTGGAGGCGGTGCCCTGGGAGGGCGTCAGCCGGGTCGACTCGTCGGCCGTCCTGGCCCAGCTCGACCTGCTCGTCCTCGGCGGCGGCGGGATCCTCTACGACAAGGAGGCCCGGCGCTACCTGCGGGTGGTCCGGGTCGCCCAGGAGCGCGGGCTGCCGCTGCTCACGTACGCCGTCGGGGTCGGCCCGCTCAGCGAAGGGGTGGACACCGGGATGGTCCGGGAGACCCTGGGCCAGGCCACCGAGGTGACCGTGCGCGACCAGGAGTCCCGGATGGTGCTGGAGGAGGCCGGGCTGCTGAACCCGATCACCGTCACCGCCGACCCGGCGTTCCTGCTCACCCCTGAGGACTTCCCGGAGAGCTGGCTGCGTGAGGAGGGCGTGCCGGCCGGCAAGCAACTGGTCGGGCTGAGCGTCCGCGAACCGGGCCGCGCGGCCGAACGCCTCGACGTCGACGGCTACCACCGGCTGCTCGCCCAGATCAGCGACTTCCTGGTGCACCGGATCGACGCGTACGTGCTCTTCGTGCCGATGGAACGCGACGACATCCGGCACTCGCACGGCGTGATGTCGCACATGATCGCCGCCGAACGGGGGCGGATCCTGCACAACGACTACTCGCCCCGGCAGGTGCTCGGCCTCATGAAGCACTTCGACCTCGCGGTCGGCATGCGCCTGCACTTCCTGATCTTCGCGGCCATGATGGGCACCCCGTTCCTGCCCCTGCCGTACGCCGGAAAGGTCTTCGACCTGGCCCAGCGGCTCGGGGTGCCGGCGTTGCGCGGCGTGGAGCGTGAGGTGGAGGGCCCGCTGCTGGCCGAGGTGGACCGGTTGTGGGACGAGCGCGACCAGCGCGCCGACGAGACCGCCCGGCGGGTTGCCGCCGTGTGCGAGCAGGCCCACGGCACGTCCCAGGTCACCCGGGGGGTGCTGGAGAGCATCCGGTCGCGGACCCTGGCCAGGGCCTGAGCGGGCCGTCAGACCGCCGGGCCCCGCCAGGCGTAGACCCATTCGCGGTCCCGCTGCTCGCCCGACTCCAGCTCGTAGATCTGCGCGTGCGCCAGCCCCTCCGGCCCGATGTGGTGGTGGGTCAGCGGCGGGCGGCCGTTGCTGTCCAGCTCGACGGTGACGGTCTCGCCGTCGGCCGTGCCCCCCACCAGCGGGATCTGCACCGTGGATGCCATGCGCCCATCCTGCCCCGGGGATCGCCGCCGCGCAGCGGGATGCGGGGGCAGCGGGCCGGCGGCGCCGACGACTAGGGTCCGGGAATGGCGGAACCGACGATCGACCCCACCCTCGGTCCGGTCCTCGCCCGCACGGGCGACGAACAGGCGATCCTCGAATCGTTCCTCGACTTCCACCGGGCCACCGTGCTGCGCAAGGCGCGCGGCCTCTCCGACGCCGAGGCGGCCCGCCGCCTGGTGCCCTCCCGCACCACCCTCGCCGGGCTGCTCAAACACCTCGCGCTCGTGGAGCGGAACTGGCTGCCCTGCCTGTTCGCGCCCGGGCCGGGCGACGTCTACCTCACCAGCGAGGCCGACGCCGAGGCCAGCTTCGCCCTCGACCCGGGCGAGACCCTCGACGGGCTGGCCGCGGCCTACCGGGCCGCCTGCGCCCGGTCCCGGGCCGTCGCGGCCCGGTTCGACCTCGACCACGTGGTGCCGCATCCGCAGCTCGGGGAGGTGTCGCTGCGCTGGGTGCTGGTGCACCTCATCGAGGAGACCGCCCGGCACGCCGGGCACGCCGACATCCTGCGCGAGCTGACCGACGGCGAGACCGGGGCGATCTGACGCCGGCTCAGTCCCGGGGCAGCAGGCCGGCCGGATACTCCATGCCGTCGTGGGTGCAGGCGGCCGCGGCCACCCGCGCGGCGTACCGGGCCGCGTCGAGCGGGGTGGCGCCGCGCAGCCGGGCGGCGATCAGGCCGGCGGCGAACGCGTCGCCCGCGCCGTTGGTGTCGACGACGGCTGCCGGCGGGGTGGTCGCGGGCACGTGCACCGGCGGTGTGTCCGGGCTGTGCAGGGTCGCGCCGGCCGCACCGCCGGTCACCAGCACCGTCCGGGGCGCCAGCCCGGCCGCCACCTTCCCGGCCCGGTCGCCCAGCCGGACGTCGCTGACGAAGACCAGGTCGGCCGCGTCGGCGAAGGGCCGGTGGTAGTCGTTCTCGCCGTCCCAGTCGTGCAGGTCGGTGGAGAGGGACACCCCGGCGCCGAGGGCGGCCCGCAGCGTCGGAAGCGCGTCCCGGGCCCAATCCATGATCGACACGTGTACGTGGCCCGCCCCGCGTACGAGTTCGGCCAGCTCCGCCTCGGCGAACGGGGCCGGGCCCGACCAGGGACGCGGGTCGTAGAGCGACATCCGCCGGCCGGCCGGGTCGACCATGTTCACCGAGCGGCGGGTGCCGGCCGGCGCGTGCGCCAGCACGGCGCGGACCGAGGTGCGGGCCAGCGCCGCCCGGACCACGTCGCCGGCCGGGTCGGCGCCGAGCACGTCGACCAGCGCCACCCGCAGGCCGAGGGCGTGCGCGGCCAGCGCCACCCCGGCCCCGGTGTTGCCGATCCGCAACTCGATCGGGGGCACGGCCAGCGAATCGGCGGCCGGCAGGGGCAGGGCGGGCACCTGGGCGCGGATGTCCACGCCCAGCCCGCCGATCACGAGCAGATCGACCATGGCGCCGACACTAGTCCGCGCCGGCCGCCTATCCTGGCCCCGGGCGTCGTCGAGGGGGAGTGCGTGCTGGTCATCCACGGGTTGTGGCTGCCCGGCCGCGGGCTCGCCCTGTGGGCCGAGGACAGCAGCCTGCCGGCCCGGGCGCCCCGCCGGCCGGGCCGCGCCCCCCGCGAGCGGCCGCACCCCTTCGCCGCCGGCCACGCCACCCTGGCCGCCGCGCTCGGCGACCCACCCGGGGCGCCGGCATCCGTGCTGCTCGACCTGCCCACCCGGGCCGGCTCACCGATCGACTCACCCGAGCTGGTCCGGACCGCCGTCGGGGATCCGGTCCGCGGCCCGGTCACCCGCGCCGGCTGGCGGGTCCCCGCCCTGGTGTACGCCCCGGACGCCGCGTTCGCCCTGCTCCGGGCGCTGGATCCGGCGGAGGCGGTGCCCGGGGCGAGCCTGCGCCACCTGGCCGAGCTGGCCGACTTCGCCGCCGACCTGGTCACCCGCGGCCGGGTCCTGCCGGGACTCGCGGATCCCGACCCGGTCCCGGTCTCCACCGGATCCGCACCGGCCGCCGAAGCTGACCGGGTGGCACCGGCCTACCCGGCGGATCCGGCCACCCCTTCCGACGGAGGCCGACGGGGCCTGCGCGTGGTCGACGACTCGGACGTGGTGACCGCGTCGGCCGTCTGGCGTCCGCTGCTCACCGGCACGGACGCGGCGTGGGCCCGCTCGATGGCGCTCGCGCTACCCCCGGCCACCCGTGCCGCCCGCGAATGGCACCCCGTCGCCCCGGATCCGGGTGCGTCTGTTGTCGCCGGGGCGACAACAGACGCACCCACAGCGGCGGACCGCCGGCCCTTGGTCGTGCCAGGCGCCTCGGCCGCGTCCGCGGCGGACGGCGTCGGACCTGGGGAGCTGGTGGCCGAGGCGTTGGACGCGCTGGTCGACGCCGCGGCCCGGGCCGCCCTCGGCGACACGCGGCTGCCCCGGGGCATGCGCCCGGGCGGGCCGGTGCCGAGCTGGCTGGCCGCGCTCACCGGCCCGGAGCGGGTCTTCGCCGCCGAGCCGGCCGCCCTGGACCTGCTGAGGGCCGAGCTGGACGCCTGGCAGCGCGACGCCGCCGGCGGTCCGGTGCGGGCGGCGTTCCGGCTGGTCGAGCCGGCCGTCGATCCGGTGGCCGAGCTGGTCGAGGGCGGCGCCTGGCGGGTCGAGTTCGGCCTGCACCCGACCGACGAGCCGGGCCTGGTGGTCGACGCGGCCCACATCTGGCAGCGCCCCGCGCCCGCGCTCGCCGCCCGTGGTGTCGACCCGCAGGAGACCCTGCTGGCCGAGCTGGGCCGGGCCAGCCGGCTCTGGCCCGAGCTGGACGCCGCCCTGCGCACCGCCGCGCCGGAGGGAATGGAGTTGGACGCCGACGGCGCGCACCGGTTCCTCCGGGAGGGGGCGCCGGTGCTGCACGCGGCGGGCTTCGGGGTGCTGCTGCCGTCCTGGTGGCGGCGCTCCTCGTCCCGGCTCGGCGCGCGGCTGCGGGCGCGCAGCCGGACCGCGCCCGGCACGGTGGCCGTCGCCGCGGGCGGGCTCGGGCTGGACGCCCTGGTCGACTACCGCTGGGAGGTGGCCCTCGGCGACCAGCCGCTGACCGCCGAGGAGCTGGCCTCGCTGGCCGAGCTGAAGTCGCCGCTGGTCCGGCTGCGCGGCCGCTGGGTCGAGCTGGACCCGCAGCGGCTCGAAGCGGGGCTGCGGCTGCTCCGCTCCTCGGGCGAGCTGACCGTGGCCGACCTGCTGCGGATGGGGCTGGCCGGGGCCGACCGGGCCGGGGAGCTGCCGGTGCTGGAGGTGGCCGCCGACGGGGCGCTGGGCGAGCTGCTGGCCGGGGAGGCGGAGCGGCGGCTCACCCCGGCCGACCCGCCGTCCGGGTTCGTCGGGACGCTGCGGCCGTACCAGCGGCGCGGGCTTGCCTGGCTGGCGTTCCTCCAGTCCCTCGGGCTGGGCGGGATCCTCGCCGACGACATGGGGCTGGGCAAGACCGTGCAGCTGCTCGCGCTGCTCGCCGGGGACCCGCCGGTGGCCGGGCCGACGCTGCTGGTCTGTCCGATGTCGCTGGTCGGCAACTGGCAGCGGGAGGCGGCGAAGTTCGCCCCGCGGCTGCGGGTCCACGTGCACCACGGCGCCGAACGGGCCCGGGGCGAGGCGTTCGCCGCCGCCGTGCACGCCGCGGACCTGGTGCTGACCACCTACTCGGTGGCCGCGCGGGACGCGTACGAGCTGGCCGGGGTCGACTGGCACCGGGTGGTGGTGGACGAGGCGCAGGCGATCAAGAACGCCTCCACGCGGCAGGCCGAGGCGGTGCGGTCGCTGCCCGCGCGGCACCGGGTCGCGGTCACCGGTACGCCGGTGGAGAACCGGCTCGCCGACCTCTGGTCCATCATGCAGTTCGCCAACCCGGGCCTGCTCGGGCCGGCCGCCACCTTCAAGAAGAAGTTCGCCGAGCCGATCGAGCGGCACGGCGACGCCGAGGTGGCCGAGCGGCTGCGGCGGATCACCGGCCCGTTCGTGCTGCGCCGGCTCAAGACCGACCCGTCGATCATCACCGACCTGCCGGAGAAGCTGGAGATGGAGGTGCTCTGCAACCTCACGGCCGAGCAGGCGGCGCTCTACCGGGCGGTGGTCGACGACATGATGGCGAAGATCGAGTCCAGCGACGGCATCGAGCGGCGCGGGCTGGTGCTGGCCACCATGACCCGGCTCAAGCAGGTCTGCAACCACCCGGCCCAACTGCTGCACGACGGCTCCGCCCTGCCCGGCCGCTCCGGCAAGCTGGAACGGCTGGAGGAGATCGTCGACGAGGTGCTGGCGGCGGGGGAGAAGGCGCTGCTCTTCACCCAGTACGCCGAGTTCGGCGGGATGCTGCGCGGCCACCTGTCGGCGCGTACCGGCCGGGAGGTGCTTCTCCTGCACGGCGGGGTGGGCAAGGCCGAACGGGACGCCATGGTGACCCGCTTCCAGTCCCCGGAGGGCCCGCCGCTCTTCGTGCTCTCGCTCAAGGCCGGCGGCACCGGGCTCACCCTGACCGCGGCCAACCACGTGGTGCACGTGGACCGCTGGTGGAACCCGGCCGTCGAGGATCAGGCCACCGACCGGGCGTTCCGCATCGGCCAGCGCCGCCGGGTGCAGGTACGCAAGTTCGTCTGCGCCGGCACGGTCGAGGAGAAGGTGGCCACCATGATCGCCGACAAGCGGGGCCTGGCCCAGCGGGTGGTGGGCAGCGGCGAGCAGTGGGTCACCGAACTCTCCACCGACACCCTGCGCGAGCTGTTCGCCCTGGAGGCCGGGGCGGTGGTGGAGTGACCACACCGGACGGAGGGTCGCGGTTCGCCGAGTTCGGGCCGCCCCGGCGGGTCGAGGGCGGACTGAAGGCGCGCAGCACCCGGGGCGCGATCGGCCGTTCCTGGTGGTCCCGGCGTTTCCTGGAGGTGCTGGAGTCCTTCGCGCTCGGCACCCGGCTCACGCGGGGCCGGGCCTACGCGCGCCGGGGCCAGGTGCTCCGGATCGACGTCGCCCCCGGGCAGGTCACCGCGAGCGTGCAGGGCTCCCGGCCGGATCCGTACCCGGTGCGGATCGGGCTGGCCGCGTACCCCGACGAGGTGTGGGAGCGGATCGAGGCGGAGCTGGCCGGGCAGGCGTTCTTCAGCGCCCGGCTGCTCGCCGGCGACCTGCCGGCCGAGCTGGAGGAGTTGTTCACCGCGGCCGGCGCGCCGCTCTTCCCGGGCGCCGTCGGCGAGCTGGTCCAGCACTGCGGCTGCCCCGACTTCGCGGTGCCGTGCAAGCACCTCGCGGCCACCTTCTACCTGCTCGCCGAGGCGTTCGACGCGGACCCGTTCCAACTGTTGCACTGGCGCGGGCGTGCCCGGGGCGAGCTGCTCGACCGGCTGCGTACGCTGCGCGGCGCCGCCGCCCCCGGCGGCGCACCGGCCGGCCCGGCGGCGGCCCCGGACGCACCGGCCGCCCCTGTGGACGCGGCCGGCGGGCGCGGGCCGGCGGCGCGGCCCGTGGCGGGTGCGGGGCGGGTGCTGGGTGGCCTGCCGGCGGTCCCGCCGGACGACGAGGTCGACCGGTTCTGGCTGTCCCCGGTGGCGTTGCCGGACCGGCCGCCCACCCTGGCCACCGGACCGGAACTGCTGCTGCGCCAGCTCGGCCCACCCGGGGCCGCGATCGGAGGCCCGGGCCTCGTCGAGCGGCTCCGCCGGGCGTACCGGCAGTTCGGTCGCGAAGCGGGGTCGGACGACCCGCGCTGACCGTCACCACCGGCCGCGCGGTCATAGCCAGCGCCGGCGGAATCGCCACATGAGTCCGGCGTTGGCGAGCAGCACCACGGCGCAGATCGCGCCGGCCAGGCGCCCGGCCAGTACGGTCATCGCCGGCAGCGAGGCCCACAGCACGATCGTCAGCAGCATCAGGTACCGGCCTCGGCGGGCCCGGGCCCGGTGGTCGAGCCGGGCGAAGAACTGCGGGTCACTTTCCCGCAGCTGGCGGGTGATCTGTTCGAACCTGCGCTGATCCTCTTTGCTGAGCATGGCGGTGCCTTCCCCTCACGGCTTCAGCGGTTCGGCGGCATACCCGCAACGGGGGCGGGTCACGCGCCGGTCCTGCTGCCGGTTTCGCCGAGCGGGACGGGCCTGGACGCACCGGTCGGAGACCTCAGCACGGGCTTATCCGTGCCTTAAGTTTCCCTGAGCGGTTGAACGCCGCGAACAGCGCCGCGAGGGGGAAAAACGTTACGTCCGGGCGGTCGCCGTCCGGGTTGCCCCTGCTCCCCGCGTCGCCGGTCCGGGGCGGTCCCACCGGCCGCCCGGCGGCCGGCCTGAGCACCGTCTTAAGTGCCCTCGCGGGCGCCGCCGACGTGCCTTGAGCACCCGGGAGCGCGTGGTTACTTTCCCGTAGCAACTCCTCCGGCAACCGTCGCCGCCCCTCCGCCCACCCCCTGGGCGGCAGGCGAGCCGGCGCTCGAAGAAAACGGGACAGCTACATGGCCGACCTGAACGTGCCACCGCGTCGACCCCGGGACGACCGCGGCTGGGACGGATTCCCGCACCCCCATCCGGACGGGTACCGCGACAACGCCATGCCGTACGCCGGCCCCGGCGGCCACGCCACCCCGGCGGCCCCGGCGTCCGGCCCGCAGTGGGTCGGACCCAACGGGTTCGTCGGCGGCGGCTACCCCCAGCCGTCCGGCGGGTACGCCCCGCCGCCCGGCCCCGGACTGCCCAACCTGGACGACGACGAGAAGCCGCGCCGCGGCCGGCGCCGGGCCCTCGTCGCGCTCGGCGGCGCCGCCGTGGTCGCCGGCGGCGCCGCCCTGGGCCTCTCCCCGCAGGTGCGCGGCCTGTTCTCCGACGACCCGGTGGCCGGTGACGCCACCGGCACGGTGGTCACCGACGGCACGTCGGCCCGCCCCGGCGGCCAGCAGCCCAGCACGGTGCGCACCTACACGGAGCAGAACGAGAGCTACATGGGCTCCCGGGCCGGCGCGGCGCTCAAGCGCAACGCCCCGTCCGGTGGCCGGATCTTCGCCAGCCCGGCGGCCGCCGCGGCGGCCACCCAGGTGACCGTCAAGACGGTGCTCGCCAAGGACCCGATCCGCCACCTGGCCAGCCGGGCCACCTTCGGCCCGACCCCGAAGGTGCTGGCCGACATCAAGCGGCTCGGCATCGACGACTGGCTGCGCCAGCAGCTGGAACCGGAGAAGATCGCCCCGACGAAGGCGGAGCTGAAGCTGGCCGAGCTGCCCTCGCTGAAGCTGACCCCGACGCAGCTGCGCGACCAGCGGGACCAGCTCAACGAGCGGGGTGTCGACCCGGCGCGGGAGACCGTCGACGCCACCATCGCCCGGCAGATCTGGTCCGACCGGCAGCTCTTCGAGGTGATGGTCGACTTCTGGAACGACTTCCTGCACGTCGCCGCCGACTTCGACGGCGGCGAGATCTACCGCAACTCGTTCGACCGGGACGTCATCCGCAAGCACGCGCTGGGCAGCTACCCGGAAATGCTGGTGGCCGCCAACAAGCACCCGGCGCTGCTGATCTACCTGAACCAGACCGAGTCGCGCAAGGACGCGGTCAACGAGAACCTGGCCCGGGAGAACCTGGAGCTCTACTCGGTCGGCGTGGACGGCGGCTACACCGAGAAGGACGTCCGCCAGGCCGCCCTGCTCCAGACCGGCCGGGGCGTGGCCGACGGGAAGTACGTCTTCCACGCCGACCGGCACTACCTGGGCAAGGTGAAGATCCTCGGGTTCAGCCACGCCAACAACTCGGCCGACCCGAAGGTCGCCGACAAGGTGATCGACGACTACATCCGGTACATCGCGCTGCACGCGTCGACCGCCGGCTACGTGGCCCGCAACCTGGCCACCCGGTTCGTCTCCGACACCCCGCCGAAGTCCCTCGTGGACCGGCTGGCCAAGGCGTACACGACCAACCGGGGGCAGAGCCGGCCGGTGCTGGCCACCCTGTTCAGCTCCTCGGAGTTCTGGGCGGCGGTGGGCCAGAAGGTCCGCCGGCCGATGGAGTACCTGGTCGCCACGTACCGGTCGCTGGGCGTGGGGCCGGACGCGTCGGCGGGCTTCGACGGCGACAAGCGGCGCACCCCGTTCGCCCAGGGGCTGCGGCAGATCCAGGACAAGATGCGCGAGCTGGGCCAGTATCCGATGGGCAAGCCCACCCCGGACGGGTACGCGGACGTCTACGTGGCCTGGACCTCCGCCGGCACCATGGTCGACGGCTGGAACGAGGCCGGCGACCTGATCGGCGGCTGGCGCAAGCAGTTCACCTACGCCAAGCCGGAGAAGCTGGTGGCGAAGCCGCCGGCGACCGCCGGGGCGTACGTGGACGCGCTCGCCCAGCGGCTGGTGCACCAGAAGCTGAGCGCCAAGGAGAAGGCCCTCGTGCTCGGCGTGGCCGGGGTGCCGGCGGGCGCCAAGGTCGACGCCACCTTCAACGGGGCCATCGCCGCGGTCGCGCGGACGATCCTCGCGTCCCCCCAGCACCACCTCCGGTGAGGCATTCGATGGAGATGACCGTGAACCCGTACCCCCTGCACCCCGAATGCCCCGACCTGCGGCGGCTGGCCGACAACCCGGCCGAGGCGCTGCTGCGCGCGGAGGCGGACATCGTCGCGGCGGAGAACGCCGCCGAGGCGGACCGGTACCGCCGGCTGGAGGAGCTGGAGGAGGCCCAGCAGGACGGCCGGGGCGTCACCCGGCGTACCTTCGTCGCCGGCGCCGCGGCCACCGCGACCGCCCTGGCCACCGCCCAGTTCGTCACCACCTCGGCGTCGTTCGCGGCGACGAAGACCGGCACGCTCATCCACGTCTTCCTCTACGGCGGGCTGGACGGGCTGAGCCTGGTCGCCCCGGCCGACGACCCGGTGCTCAGCCGGACCCGCCCCGACCTTCTTCTCGGCAACGACTCGCTGGCCCTCGGCCGCGGCTTCAAGCTGACCAGCGCGTTCGCCCCGCTGGAGCAGTGGCTCAAGGCCGGCCAGCTCGGCTTCGTGCCGGCGGTCTCCGACCCGCGGCTGTCCCGCAGCCACTTCCAGGCCGCCGACGCCTGCAACCTGGGCGGCCTGCCCGGGGAGACCGGCGGCCGGGGCTGGCTGGACAGCCTGGTGGACACTCTCGGCAAGGGCACCGCGTTCCGCAGCGTCGGCATCGGCAGCACGCTGCCCCGCTCGCTGGTCGGCGTGAACGGCGCGATCTCCCTGAACAACGTCGGTGAGCTGCGGCTCAACGGCGACGACCGGTACCGCGCCGCGACCGAGAAGGCGATCCGCGGCCTCTTCACCGGGATCAACCACCCGGTGGAGGAGGCGGTGATCGAGGGGATGGGCGCGCTGGCCACCGCGCAGAAGCTCGCCGCGAAGCCGTACGCGGCCGCCGCCGGGGTGAAGTACGAGGGCGTCGGCAACGCCTTCCAGCAGCTCGCCCAGCTCATCAAGGGCGGCGCGAACGTCCGGGTGGCGACGGTCGGCATGGGCGGCTACGACACCCACGAGAACCAGGGCACCCGCGAGGGCGGCCAGCTCTGGCGCCGGCTCAACGAGCTGGCCAACGCGATGGCGGCCTTCTTCACCGACCTCGGCGACCGGGCCGCCGACGTGACGGTCATGGTGTCCAGCGAGTTCGGCCGGCGGGTCGCCTCGAACCAGGGCGGCACCGACCACGGGCACGGCGGGGTGGTCACCATCCTGTCCGGCCGCAAGCTCGCCGGCTCGCTCCTCGGCACGTGGAACGGGTTGAACGATCTGGACAGCGGAGACGTACCCGAGTACAACAACATGTTCAACGTCTACGGGTCGGTCGCGCAGGGTCGGTTCGGACTGACGACCGTGCAGGTGGACAAGGTCTTCCCCCGGCAGAAATACGTCCCCATGAAGCTGTACGCGTGACATACCAGGACATCCACGCCACCGGCCGCCGTACCGGGTCTTCCGCCCCGTACGGCGGCCGTCCGGCTGCCCCCGTACCCCCGGGACGGCCGCGCCGGGGGCCCGGCGGGCGGCGGGCGCTGGTTGCCGCCTTCTGGCTCGGCCTGGTCGCCGCGGTGCTGCCCTGGTGGCTGGCCACCCCGCCCGGCTCGCTGGCCGACACCACCGACGTGCTCACCGCGGCCGGCCGGATCACCGGCCTGGTCGCCGGTTACCTGCTGCTGGTCCAGGTGCTGATGATGAGCCGGCTCGGCGTGCTGGAGCGCTGGCTGGGCGGCGAGCGGCTCTCCCGGGCGCACCGGGACCTCGGGGCCACCCTGCTGGTGGCGGTCCTCGCGCATCTGGCGCTGCTGGTGGTCGGCTACGCCCGGATGGAGAAGAACTCGGTCCTCGGCCAGGTCGGCGCCCTGCTGACCCACTACGAGGACATGGTCTCCGCCTTCGTGGCCGCCGGGATCATGGTGACGGTCGGCTTCACCGCGGTCCGGGGTGTCCGCCGGCGGCTGCCCTACGAGCTCTGGTACCACCTGCACCTGACCAGCTACCTCGCCCTGCTGCTCGGCTACGGGCACCAGTTCAGCAACGGCGCCCAGCTCTACGAGCCCGGGCCGGTCCGTACCGGCTGGATCGCCGCGTACCTGCTGGTGGTGGCCGCGCTGGTGTGGGGCCGGCTGATCGCCCCGCTGGGCTTCAACCTGCGGCACCGGCTGCGCGTCGCCGACGTGGTCGCGGAGAGCCCGGACACCATCTCGATCTACCTGACCGGGCACCGGCTCAACCAGATCGACCTGCTCGGCGGCCAGTACTTCCGCTGGCGCTTCCTCAACCCCGGCTGCTGGTGGCAGTCGCACCCGTTCTCGGTCTCCGCGGCGGGCAACGGCCGCTGGCTGCGGCTCACCGTGAAGGTCGTCGGCGGGCACACCGCCGAGCTGCGGGATCTCGCCCCGGGCACCCGCGTCTGGGCGGAGGGTCCGTCCGGCACCTTCACGGCGGCGCACCGGACCCGCGAGCGGGCCCTGCTGATCGCCGGGGGCAGCGGCATCGCACCGCTGCGGGCCATGCTGGAGGAGCTGCCGCCCGGCGCGGCCCTGATCTACCGCGCCCGTACCCCGGCCGACGTGCTGCTGCACAACGAGCTGGACTGGCTCGCCCAGGCCCGGCACACCTCGGTCTGGTACGTGATCGGCTCCCGCGACGACCCGGGCCCCCGCCAGGTGATGAGCCCGGAGGGGCTGCGCCGCCTGGTGCCCGACCTGACCCGCCGCGACGTCTACCTGTGCGGCCCGGGCGGCCTGGTCGACGAGGCGGTCCGGGTGCTGCGCCGGGCCGGGGTGCCGCGCCGGCAGATCCACCTCGCCACCTTCGAGCTGTAGGGAGGCCCCGCCCATGCGTCGCGCGCTCCTCGCGATCACCGGCGTGGCCGCCAGCACCACCGCGCTGGTCGTGCTCAAGGGCGCCCCGGGCACGAGCCAGGCCGCCCAGGACCGGCCGGTCGCCGAGGCCCCCGTCGTACCCGGCGGCTCGGCGGCCCCCGACCCGACCCCCGGCGGCGTCACCCCCTCCGCCGGACCCGGTGCGTCGGCGAAGCCGAGCGCCAAGGCCGGTGCCAGCCGCACCCCCGGCACCCGAACCAGCGCCACCGCGAGGGCCACCACCGCCGCGCCGCGGACCACCACGAGCGCGCCGAAGGTCACCACCCGGACGGTCACCGGGCCGGTGGTCAGCTACAAGTACGGCTCGCTCCAGGTGCGCATCACGCTGAGCGGGACCCGGATCGTCGACGCCACCGGCCTCGGCATGCCGCTGGACGGGCAGTCCGGGCTGCGCAGCGACGACGTGCAGGCCCGCTACAGCGGCAGCTCGGGCGAGGTGGTCGCCAAGCAGAGCGCCAACCTGAGCACCGTCTCCGGGGCGACCTACACCAGCACGGCGTACAAGCAGTCGCTCCAGGCCGCGATCGACAAGGCGTGAGGTAGGTGGCCGCGGGCCGGCCCGGCCTGCGCCGGGTCGAGCAGATCATGGGTACGGCGATCAGCCTGGAACTGGCCGACGACCTGCCCGCCGCCACCCTGCACGAGCTGGCCGAGCGGACCTTCGCCTGGCTGCGTGAGGTGGACGGCCGGTTCAGCACCTACCGGGCGGACAGCGAGGTGTGCCGCCTGGACCGGGGCGAGCTGCCGCTCGCCGAGGCGTCGGCCGACCTGCGGGCGGTGCTGGAGCGCTGCGCCGACCTGTGGACCGGGACCGACGGCTTCTTCGACGCGTACGCCACCGGGCGGCTGGACCCGTCCGGCTACGTCAAGGGCTGGGCCGCGCAGGTCGCCTCGGACCGGCTGGTCGCGGCCGGCGCCCCGAACCACTGCGTGAACGCCGGCGGCGACGTCCGGGTCCGCGGTCACACGGCGACCGGCGGCCCGTGGCGGATCGGCGTCCGGCACCCCTGGGACCCGGCGGCCACCTGCCTGGTGCTGACCGGCACCGACCTGGCCGTCGCGACCTCCGGGGTGTACGAGCGCGGCCACCACGTCGTCGACCCGCGCCGGGGCGCCCCGGCCGTCGGCCTGCGCTCGGTCACCGTGGTCGGCCCCGACCTCGGGGTCGCCGACGCCTACGCCACCGCCGCCGTCGCCATGGGGGAGCCCGGCATCGCCTGGCTGGACCACCTCCCGGCCCCCTGGCGTCACGCGGTGGTGACGGACGACGCCCGCCTCCTGCACTCCCGGGACCTGCCGCTGGCGACCTGACCCGGGAGCGACGGAGTCAGCGGAGGGGGCGGTGGGTGCTGGCGGGGCGGGAGCCCCGGGGACGCGAGCCGCGGGGCCGGGTGCCCAACGGGCGCGTGAAGGCCCAGCGGTACGGGCGGCGCCGGTGCCGCGGTGGCTCGGTACCGCCGCTGTGGCGGGCCGCGTCGTCCTCGGACATCGTCAACCCCCGCTCTGGCGCGCGTGCGCCCTCACCAGGCACAACGAGTGCGACGCCGGTGAGGTCGCTGTCCGGGAGCCGTCGGTCAGCAGCCGCGCCGGGGGAGGGGGAGCTGGCCGGGGAGCAGCTCGGAGGCGAGCGTGATCCCGGCCGCCCGTAACGCCGCGATCAGCGCGTTCTGCACCAGGTACGAGTCGGGCAGCCGCCAGCGCGCCTGCTCGGGGGCGACCGCCCAGCGCACCGTCCCCTCGGGCAGCCGGGTCGGCGGGGCCGGGATCCACGAGCCGGGACCGTGCCGGACCACGTGGAAGCAGTGCTCCAGCTCCGGCCGCAGCGGGTCGCCGGGGCGGACCAGGAACATCCAGCGGCCGGTGGGGGTGACCAGGACCGGACCCCGTACGCCGGCGCCGGCGGGGTGGGTGGCGACCGTGTCCAGCACGCGCCGGCCCAGGTGGGCCGCGACCTCCAGCACGTCGAACGCCCGCCCGGTGGGCAGCAGCACCCCGTGCGGGCGGTCCCGCCACCAGGTGGCCACCCGGGCCGGGTCGGCGCTCGCCGCGTGCTCCCAGTTCTCCAGCGCGGGATGGCAGCCGACCGTGGGGCAGCCGGCCCGGCCGCAGACGAAGCGGCTGTTGGCCAGGCAGGCGCCGGGGGTCACCTGCCAGCCGTGCGCGGCGTACCGGACGGCGACCCGGCGCAGCCGGACCCGTTCCAACGGCGACAGGTGAGCCACGCGCGGTCCGACATTCCCCCACATGTGTGCCACCCCTTCTCGCCCCACCCGGACTGTCCACACGCCACACCACGAAGGCCGTCACTGCCGTAACCCACACTCGTTGAGCTGACGAACGGCCGATGCAACTTGCACGAAAACTACGAGAACTGGCCGTACGGCCGACGTACAGAGTGTGCGACCAGCGAAAACCTAAAAACCGAAGGACCGTCGCGATTGGTCGACCGGGGGGATCAGCCGGATGCGAGCAGGGGGAGGGATGGTCAGATGGACGAGCTACCCATAGGCCGGCGGGTGGCGTACTGGCGGAGCCGGCGCAAGATGTCGCAACAGGTCTTCGCCGACCGGCTCGGCAAGTCCAAGAGCTGGGTGGACAAGGTGGAGCGCGGCGTCCGGCGGCTGGACAAGTTCTCCGTCGTCTACGAGATCGCCGACATCCTCCAGGTCGACGTGCAACTGCTCCTCGGCAAGGACCCGGAGCGGCGTACCGACGCCCTCAACTGCATCGACCAGGTCGAGGTCGAGGAGATCCGGGCGGCGCTGGAGCGCTACGACTCGATGAGCGCGTACTTCGACGCGGCGCCCTACCCCCCGCCGCTGACCGACATGCGCAAGGCGGTCAACCACGCCTGGCTCACCTACCAGTACGGCCGCTACGGCATGCTCACCCGCGCCCTGCCCAAGCTGCTGCGCGACGCCCAGGCCGCCGACGCCGGCTACGGCGGCGACCAGGCCCGGGAGGCCGCCCACCTGCTCGGGCAGGTCTACCAGATCGCCTCCTCGGTGCTGCGCAAGCTCGGCGAGTGCGACCTGGCCTGGCTGGCCGCCGACCGCTCGATGGCGGTCGCCCAGCGGGCCGACGACCCCCTGCTCGCCGGCATCGCCACCACCCGGGTCTGCAACGCCCTCGTCGCGATGGGCCGCCCCCGCCCCGCGCTCGAACTCAACGTGCGGATCGCCAACCGGCTCGCCCCCGGCGGTGAGAACGACGTCCGGCCCGAACGCCTCTCCGTCTACGGCATGCTGCTGCTCCAGGGCGCGATGGCCGCCGCCCGGATCGGCGACTCGGCGACCGTGGACGACCTGCTGACCGGGGCCGCCGAGGCGGCCACCCTGCTCGGCGGGGATCACAACCACTACTGGACCTCGTTCGGCCCGACCAACCTGGAGCTGCACCGGGCCGCCGCGGCCGTCGAGCTGGGCGACGGCGGCCGGGCGGTGGAGACGCACCACCGCCTCGCCGAGCCCGCGTTCAACGCGCTGCTGCCCGAACGGCGCGCGCACCACCTGCTGGACATCGCCCGCGGCTTCGCCCAGATCGGCGACGTCGCGAACGCCGGGGACATGCTGCTCCGCGGCGACCGGCTCGCGCCTTCCGAGATCCGTTGCCGGCCCATCGCCCACGAGGTGATGTCGGACGTGCTCCGTCGCACACGGGGTGCGCCGCCTTCGCCGATCGCGGAGTTGGCTGAGCACATGGGAGTCGGAGTATGAGCGCGTGGCCGGCCGGATGAGCGGTCCGCACACCAGCAACGGGCACCGTCGGGTGCTCTACGCCATCGCCTGCGGTTCGCCGCTGGCCCGTCACGTCGGCCGGCTGGTCGACCTCGCCCAGCAGGACGGCTGGCAGGTCTGCGTGGTCACCACGCCGGACGGCGCGAAGTTCGTCGACCGGACGGCCCTGGCGCGGCAGACCGGTCACCCGGTCCGCACCCACTACAAGAACCCGGGCGACCCGGACGTGCTGCCCCCGGCGGACGCCATGCTGGTCTGCCCGGCGACGGTCAACACCGTCAACAAGTGGGCGGTCGGCATCGCCGACACCCTCGCCCTCGGCCTGCTGGTCGAGGGGCAGGGGCTGGGGGTGCCCATCGCGGCCGTGCCGTACACCAACGTGGCGATGGCCGCGCACCCGGCGTTCCGGGCCAGCCTGGCCCGGCTGCGCGAGTGGGGGGTCCGGGTGGTCTTCGGCGACCACGTCGTGCCGCTGCACCCGCCCGGCACCGGCGAGCGGCACCTGGACGCCTTCCCGTGGGGAGCCGGCCTGGCCGCCCTGCGCGCCACGCCACGCCCGGTCGCCCCGGTCGGCTGAGGTGCGAGCGGGGCCCCTTGTCGGCGGATTCCGTCGGACAAGGGGCCCCTCCGCACAGTCATCGGGCATGTGGGTCGTCCAACGCCGGTAAGCTGGCCGGCCGTGAGCACAACCGGATCGCCGCCCACGGTCGCCGACGTGGTGGCCGCGCTGGACCGCCGCTACCCGCCCGCCTGGGCCGAGGAGTGGGACCGGGTGGGCCTGGTGCTCGGGGAGCCCGCGAACCCGGTCCGGCGGGTCGCCTGCGTGGTCGACGTGGTCCCGGAGACGGTGGCGGAGGCGCTCGCCGCCGGGGCCGACATGATCGTCGCGCACCACCCGCTGCTGCTGCGCGGGGTCTCCTCGGTGGCCGCCACCACGTACAAGGGCCGGATCGTGCACCGGTTGATCAAGGCGGACGTGGCGCTGTACGTGGCGCACACCAACGCCGACGTGGCCGACCCCGGGGTGTCCGACGCCCTGGCCGCCCGGTTCGGGCTGACCGGGCTGCGCCCGCTGCACCCGCCCCGCCCCGGCTCGCCCGCCGACGGTCCCGGCCGGGGCATCGGCCGGATCGGCGAGCTGCCCGCCCCGCTGACGCTGGCCGAGCTGGCCCGGCACGCCGCCGCCGTGCTCCCCGTCACCGCCTGGGGAGTTCGCGCCGCCGGGGATCCCGGGCGTATGGTTCGTACCCTCGCCGTCAGCGGTGGCTCGGGGGACAGCTTCCTCGCCGAGGCGACCGCGGCCGGGGTGGACGCGTTCCTCACCGCCGACCTGCGCCACCACCCCGCCGGCGAGCACCTCGCCGCCGGCGGGCCGGCCCTGCTGGACGCCGCCCACTGGGCGACCGAGCGACCCTGGCTGGACGACCTGGCCGCCCAGCTGCGGGACGAGCTGGGCGTCGAGACCGTGGTGTCCGACCTGGACACCGACCCCTGGACCGTGCACGCCGCCGCACCCCGACCGGACGACAAGGAGCCCCGACCGTGAAGGCTGACCCGAAGGTGCAGCGCCGCCTGCTCGACCTGCAGGCGATCGACACCGCGCTCGCCCAGCTCACCCACCGCCGCCGGACGCTGCCGGAGCTGGCCGAGCTGGAGGCCCTGGCGCGCGAGCTCTCCGCGCTGGAGGACGAGCGGGTCCGCGCCCAGGTGGCCGTGGACGACCTCGACCGGGACATCGCCCGGCTGGAGAAGGACGTCGATCAGGTCCGGGCCCGCAAGAGCAAGGACGAGGCGCGGCTGGCCGCGGGCAGCGGCCCGGCCCGCGAGCTGGAGGCGCTCCAGCACGAGCTGGCGTCGCTGAACCGCCGGCAGAGCGACCTGGAGGACGCCGAGCTGGAGCTGATGGAGCAGCGGGAGACCGCGCAGGGCGTGCTCGACGGCGTCGAGCGGCGGATCGCCGAGTCCCGGGACCGGCGGGTCGCGGCCGAGCAGCGCCGCGACGACAGCCTCGCCGAGATCGCCAAGGAGGAGGAGTTCAAGCGCGGCTCCCGCCAGCCGCTCGCCGGCGACCTGCCGGCCGACCTGGTCGCCCTCTACGAGAAGATCCGGACGGACACCGGGCTCGGCGCTGCCCTGCTCACCGGCGGCCGCTGCGGTGGCTGCCGGCTGGAGCTCTCCGGCGCCGACCTGGCTCGGATCCGCAAGGCCGACCCGGACGACGTGGTCCGCTGCGAGGAGTGCCGGCGGATCATGGTCCGGACCAACGAGTCCGGGCTGTAGCCGCCGTGGCGGTGCGCGCGGTCGTGGTGGAGGCCGACGGCGGGTCCCGGGGCAACCCGGGGCCGGCCGGCTACGGCGCGGTGGTCCGGGACCCGGCGACCGGTGAGGTGCTGGCCGAGCGCGCCGAGTCGATCGGCACGGCCACCAACAACGTGGCCGAGTACCGCGGCCTGATCGCCGGGCTGGAGGCCGCCGCCGAGCTGGGCGCGGCCGAGGTCGAGGCCCGGATGGACTCCAAGCTGGTGGTCGAGCAGATGTGCGGCCGCTGGCAGATCAAGAACCCGGGGCTGCGGCCGCTCGCCGCGCAGGCCGCCGGGCTGGTCGGCCGGTTCGCCAGCGTGCGGTTCAGCTGGGTCCCCCGGGAGCGCAACAAGCACGCCGACGCGCTGGCGAACGCGGCGATGGACGCGGCCGCCGGCCGGGCCCCGGCCCGACCCGTCGTGGAGTCGCCGCGGATCGTCGAGCCGCCGCGCGAGGTGGCCGCTCCCGACTCGGCCGCCCGGGCCGCGGCCCGCGAGGTGGCCGCGCGAGCCGCCACCGGCCGGGCCACCGGCACCGACCCGGCCACCACGCCGGCCTCCTGGGAGCCGCGCCCGACCGAGGAGGGCACCCGGCTGATCCTGGTCCGGCACGGCGAGACCGAGCGGACCGTGCAGAAGCGCTACTCCGGCCGCGGTGACGTGCCGCTGACCGACCGGGGCCGCGCCCAGGCCCGGGCCACCGCCGCCCGGGTGGCCGCCCTCGCGCCGTCGGTCGCGGCCGTGGTCAGCTCCCCGCTGTCCCGCTGCACGGCCACCGCCGAGGCGATCTCCGCGCTGGTCGGCAACCCGCCGGTACGCCCCGACGACGACCTGATCGAGTGCGACTTCGGGGTCTGGGAGGGGCGCACCTTCGCCGAGGTGCGTGACGGCTGGGCCGGGGAACTGGACGCCTGGCTGGCCTCCACGAGCATCGCCCCGCCCGAGGGTGAGTCGTTCGCCGCGGTCGCCGAGCGGACCGGCCGGGCGGTGGACCGCCTGCGGAAGGCGTACCCGGGGGAGACCGTCGTGGTGGTCTCCCACGTCTCGCCGATCAAGCTGGTGCTGCGCGACGCGCTCGCGGCCGGCGACGCCTTCCTGCACCGGCTCTACCTGGACACGGCGGGCGTCTCGGTGCTCGACCTCTACCCGGACGGCGGCGTCGCGGTCCGCTCGGTCAACGACACCGCCCACCTGTCCGACCTCTGAGCCCCACGGCGACTCCCGCCCGGCGCGTCCGACGCCGCGCCGCGACCTGGAGCCGCCACCGGCCGCCCGCCGTTCGGCGCACGCGGGCGGCCGCTCGGCGCATCGCCGTCCTCCGGTAGAACGTGACCGCGTTCACAGGGTCGTAGCCTCCGGCCGTCACATGGCAAGTTACGACTTCCCGGAGGTGTGTCACATGGCAGCACCAGAACCGGAGGCGCCGACAACGGCGCGATCCAGGGCGAAGGACCACAGCCCCTGGAACTGGTTGCTCTTCATACCGATCGTGGTGCCGCTGATCCCGGCCTTCTTCAACGCCGACTCGCCCCGACTGTTCGGGTTCCCCCGTTTCTACTGGCTGCAACTGGCCTGGATCCTGCTCGGCGTCGGGACCACCACGCTGGTCTACCAGATGACCAAGAAGCGGGGTGACCGCTGATGTGGCGCGACCACCTGACCGAGATCATCGTCTTCAGCCTTCTCTTCCTGCTGGTCAGCGCCATGGGCTTCGTGGCGGCCCGGTGGCGGGCGCCGCGCGACATGGCGCACCTGGACGAGTGGGGGCTGGGCGGGCGCAGCTTCGGCGGCTGGATCACCTGGTTCCTGGTCGGCGGTGATCTCTACACCGCGTACACGTTCGTGGCGGTGCCGGCGCTGATCTTCGGGGCCGGGGCGGCGGGCTTCTTCGCCGTGCCGTACACGATCGTCATCTACCCGCTGGTCTTCCTGGTGCTCTGCCGACTCTGGTCGGTCTCGCACCGACACGGCTTCGTCACGCCCGCGGACTTCGTCCGCAACCGGTTCGACTCGCCGATCCTGGCGCTGCTGGTGGCGATCACCGGCATCGTGGCGACCATGCCGTACATCGCGCTCCAGCTGGTCGGCATCGAGGCGGTGCTCAAGACGATGGGCGTGACCGGGGACAGCGCGCTGGCCCGGCACCTGCCGATCATCATCGCCTTCGCCATCCTGGCGGCCTACACCTACCAGTCGGGGCTGCGGGCACCGGCGCTGATCGCCTTCGTCAAGGACTCGCTGATCTACATCGTGATCCTGGTGGCGGTCATCTACCTGCCGTACAAGCTGGGCGGCTGGGGCGACATCTTCGACGCGGCCGACGCGAAGTTCAAGGCGTCACCCGCTCCCGGGGACGGCATCCTGCTCAACGCCAACAACCAGCTCCAGTACGTCACCCTGGCGTTCGGCTCGGCGCTGGCGCTCTTCCTCTACCCGCACAGCATCACCGGCGTGCTGGCCAGCCGGAACCGGGACGTGATCAAGCGGAACATGTCCGCGCTGCCGGCGTACAGCCTGCTGCTCGGGCTGATCGCGCTGCTCGGGTACATGGCCATCGCGGCCAACGTGAAGCCGCTGCCCGGCGCCAAGGCCGGCAGCGTGGACGGCAACACGGTGGTGCCGCTGCTCTTCGACAGCCAGTTCCCGGACTGGTTCGCGGGCGTGGCGTACGCGGCCATCGGCATCGGCGCGCTGGTGCCGGCGGCGATCATGTCGATCGCGGCGGCCAACCTGTTCACCCGCAACATCTACAAGGAGTACCTGAAGCGGGACGCCAGCCCGGCGCAGGAGGCGAACGTCTCGAAGATCACCTCGCTGGTGGTGAAGGTCGGGGCGGTGGCCTGCATCGTCTTCCTCGACCCGCAGTTCTCCATCGACCTCCAGCTCATCGGCGGCGTGATCATCCTCCAGACGCTGCCGGCGGTGGCGCTGGGCCTCTACACCCGCTGGTTCCACCGGACCGCGCTGATCGCCGGCTGGGTGGCCGGCATGGGGCTCGGCATGTGGATGCTCTACCAGGTCGGGAACCCGGCGACCGGGAAGAAGCACTTCGCCGGCTCGGCCTTCCCGCTCTCCGAGTTCGGCTTCGACACCAAGAAGACGATCTACGTGGGCATCGTGGCGGTGCTGGTCAACCTGGCGGTGGCCGCGCTGCTCACCCTGGTGCTGCGGGCCGCGAAGGTGGCCGACGGGGTGGACGGCACCACTCCGGACGACTACTTCGCCGACGAGGGCGACCCGCGGGTCACCCCCGGCCCGGACCGCGACGCGGACTCCGCCCGGGAGCCCGTCGCCTGAGCGCAGCAGGGCCCCCGGTCGACGCCTCGCGTCGGCCGGGGGCCCTGCCGTCACCTGCGCCGGTTGCGCGCGTCGAGGGCCTCGTTGAGGCGGTGCAGCAGGTCCGCGAGGGTGTCCCGGTCGTCGCCGGTCCAGTCGGCCAGGATCTCGCCGTAGAGCCGGGTGCGGGCGGCCCGTACCGCGGCCATCCGCTGGAGGCCGGCGGGGGTCGGTGAGATCACCGTGCCGCGCCCGTCGGCCGGGTCGGGGGTACGCGCGATCAGCCCGTCCCTCTGCAGGGCGGAGACCTGCCGGGTGACCGTGGAGCCGTCCAGGTTCAGCCGGGCGGCCAGCGCCGACACGTTCTGCGGGCCGGCCTTGTCGAGGTGCCGCAGGATCACGTACGCGGCCCGGTCCAGCACCCGGTGCTCGGCGGTGCCGGTGGCCCGGCGGGTCGCCTCGCCGAGCCGCATGAGCAGCGCGATCTCGGTCTCGATCCGGCCGAGTGTGACGGCGTCCGGATCCGTTCCCGTCCTGTGGTCGTCCCTCATAGCTGTATGATACAACAGATTTACCTGTAAGATACAGCTATCTGTCTGGAGGCGCGGAGTGGATCGGCGATCCGAACCCAACCGCAGTGCCATCTACGCCACCACCCTGGTGGCCTTCCTCGCCATCGCCGGCATCGCCGTGGTGGACCCGATCCTGCCCGCCATCGGCGAGGCGATCGGGGTCACCGCCTGGCAGGTCGAGCTGCTCTTCACCGCGTACATCGCGGTGATGGCGGTCGGCATGATCCCGGCGACCCTCGCCAGCGGGCGGTTCGGCTTCAAGCCGGTGCTGATCACCGGCGTCTCGGTGGTCGGCGTGGCCGCCATCCTGGCGTCGTTCAGCAACGACATCGTGCAGCTCTCCGTGCTGCGCGGCGTCTGGGGCCTGGGCAACGCGATGTTCTTCGCCACCGCCATGGTGGTGCTGGTCAACCTCGCCAACGACCGGGAGTGGGTGGTCGGCCTCTTCGAGACCGCGCTCGGTCTCGGCTTCGCCGTCGGCCCGTTGATCGGCGGCCTGCTCGGCGAGGTGAGCTGGCGGCTGCCCTTCTTCGTCTGCGGCGTGTTCATGGTGCTGGCGCTGGCCGTCGCGTCGCGCAAGCTCCGCGAACCGGCCCACAAGCAGCCCCCGGTACGCCTCGGCGCGATCTTCTCCACCTACCGCAAGCCGGCGTTCGTCACGCTCTGCGTGGTCACCGCCGCCTACAACTTCGTCTTCTTCGTGGTGCTCGGCTACACGCCGCTCTACCTGCACCTCGACGTCATCCCGCTGGGCCTGGCCTTCACCGGCTGGGGCCTCGGCCTGGCCGCCGGCATCCTGCTGGTCGGCCACCGGCTGGCGCACCGGATCGGCGCGGTGCAGACCGTCGGCGTCGCCATCGCCGGCCTGCTGGTCTGCATGGTTCTGTTCGCCACCTCCACCGGGACCGCCATGTCGCTGGTGGTGCTGGTGCTGGCCGGCCTGTTCATGGGCCTGGCCAACGCCAACCTCACCGATCTCGCCCTGGGCCTCGGCTCCCGCGACCGTCGGGTCGCCACCGGGGCGTTCAACCTGGTCCGCTGGGGCGCCGCCGCGCCGGCCCCGATCATCTCCGGCAAGCTCGCCGAGCACGGGCTCGCCCTGCCGTTCTGGGTCGGCTTCGGGGTGCTCGCCGTCGGCGTGCTGGTCTACCTCGCCTTCGCGCACGTGATGGCCGCCGGCTACGGCGAGCGGGTCCTCTGGTCCCGGTGGAACTCCGCCGCCCGGCGCAACGAGCACGCCCCGGAGGAGCCGGTCGGCGAGGCGTACTGAGGTGCGGGGGGCCCGTCCCGTCGGGCCCCCCCACGCTCGGTCGCTCAGCCCAGGGCGCGGTAGAGCAGGTAGAGGCCGATCACCGTGCCGAAGACCACGACGAGGGTCTTCAGCACCGCCGGCGGGAGCCGGCGGACCAGCCGGGCGCCCGCGTACCCCCCGACGAGGGTGGCCGGCGCGACCACCGCGACCGCGGCCCAGTCGACCGGGCCGAAGAGCGCGAACACCACCAGCGTGGTCAGCCCCACCACGGCCGAGAGCAGGTTCTTGATCGCCGACACCCGGGCCAGCGTGGTGTCCAGCACCAGGGCCAGGCCGGCCACCAGCATCACTCCGAGGGCGGCGCCGAAGTAGCCGCCGTACACCGTGCCGAGCGCCACCATGGCCTGCACGGTGACGGTACGGCGGCGCGGGGCGAGGTCGGCCGGATGGCCGACCAGCCGACGCAGCGGATCCTGGAAGGCCAGCACGGCGGTCGCGCCCAGCACCAGGAACGGCACCACCAGTTCGAACGCGCGCGCCGGGGTGGCCAGCAGCAGCACGCAGCCGACGACCGTGCCGGCCGCCGCGGTGGGCAGCAGCAGCCAGAGCGCCCGCCCGCGGGGCAGGTCGGCCCGGCTGCCCGCCACGCTGGCCACGTAGCCGGGGAAGACCGACACCGAGTTGCTGACGTTGGCCGGCACCGGGGGCAGGCCGGTCGCGATCAGGGCCGGGAAGGTGATCAGGGAACCGCCCCCGGCCACCGCGTTCACCGTGCCCGCGGCGAGACCGGCGGCGACCAGCAGCGCCACGTCCGAGAGCTCCATGATCCCGCAGGCTAGCCCTCCCGACCCGCTCCCGCAGAACCCCCGCACCCGCACCTCCCCGGGTTGATCAAGAAATTCGCGTCAAAATACGGCCTCACCGCGACACAAACTTCTGATCAACGCCGGAAGCGCGCGGTTCGCGGGGTGGAAATGCGGGCGGTCCGCCCGTCGTTAGGATGAACAGCGCGACGGACGAGTCGACCGGGCGGTCGCGTCGACGGGCTGCGGCCCGTCGCCGAGGAACGTCCGGACTCCACAGGGCAGGGTGGTTGCTAACGGCAACCCGGGGTGACCCGCGGGACAGTGCCACAGAAAACAGACCGCCGGCCCGATACGGGACGGTAAGGGTGAAACGGTGGGGTAAGAGCCCACCAGCATCCCGGGTGACCGGGATGGCTCGGTAAACCCCACCCGGAGCAAGGCCAAGAATGGGCCGTCACCGCAAGATGACGGCTCGCGCAGACGCTTGAGGGCGGCCCGCCCGATGTCTGCGGGTAGGCCGCTGGAGCCTGCCGGCGACGGTAGGCCGAGATGGATGGCCGCCGCCGGCCCGCCCCTCGGGGCGTGCCGGTGACAGAATCCGGCGTACAGGTCGACTCGTCCGTCGCCCACCAGGTCGCAGCCTCGATCAAAGGCTGCGACCTCGTTCTGTCTCAGGCGGTCGTTGAGCCTTGGCGATCATCATCGGTCCGTGTTCGACCGTTCCGGTACATGCCAGGCCGTGTGCCGCGTAGACGTGACGGTCGATTGCCGCGACCCTTCCCGCGAGGTCTTTACGTCCCGTCGCCGGCCTTCCGGGCGGTCAAGGGCCGAGTGGCCTGCGGTCACCCGCCCCGAGCCGGTGGCGACATCTGATCATGCGAGTCCGTCTCGTACTTTCATATATCTACATACCGCTAACTCTGTGCGTAGCATTCCTACCGAACCCGCCGGAGCGCGTCGGCGCCCGCCGGGTGGCACGGGGGTGCCCCTTACCCCGCCGCAGTTCCTTTCCCACCGGAACCACGCACCGCGGCGGCCCTACGGTCCGGCGACGGCTGCGTGACGGCTGTCAGGAGAACGGCTTGGTATTCAGCGGGCGGCATCGCATTCTCGCGATGCTGGCAATCAGCGCACTGGGGGTGGGACTGCTTCAGGCTCCGGCCTCGGCAGAGTCCACCTCGACGACGACCGGACCGGACAACCCGGTCCTCCTGGAATCCTTCTACGAACCCACCCCGGACGGGCGGGCGGCAGCCGATCTGACGGCACCGGCTCAGCTCGCGCCGCTCGCTCCCAGTTCCGTCCGCAGGCCGCCCGGCTCACCGGACGCCGACGGCCGGGCCGCCGAGTGCATGAGCCAACCCGGCGCCGGGAGCGTGGAAGGGCGTACCCACAACCGCTTCCTGTGGTGCCAGTCCATCTTCGTCGGCAGCAGGGTCTACAGCGTGGACCGGAAGGTGTACGTCGGCCAGGCGGTCTTCGCCATGAACGCCGTCGCGTACGGCCGGGACGACGGCAACCGGACGGTCGAGGTCTTCTTCCGCTCCGTGCCCGGGAGCCTGCGGTATCTGGAGGGCGACCGGGGCGAGCTGGCCAACGCGATCTTCATGGTGTTCGCCGACTGCACGACCTGGCTCGACGGCTGCTCCTCCGGCGGGCCGTCCGCCGCGAAGAGGTTCGCGGACTGGAACCTCGACGGGTCGTGGCACTCCTGGACCGTCGCCTCGTCCGAGTACCGCGGCGTGGGACCGGACAAGGTCGCCCGGCACGACTGGGCGCTGACCATCGACGCCTACGCACCCGGCACGCCGGACGCCGGCGGCGAGGACCTGCCCTCGCACCGGATCCGCTGTGACACCGCGCAGGTCGGCTTCCCCAAGTCGCGGGCGAAGGCCTGCATCATGGACGACGTCATCCCGCACCTGCAGTACTCGCTGCGGAGCGCGAACTACGCGGAGGTATCCGCGCACGTGCACTGCGCGATGACCCCGGGCTGCCAGACGTGGCCGGGGCCGCGAACGGACCGGGTCATCCCCGGCCGGTACACCGGCAACCGGAACGATCCGGGCCTGCACCGGATCACCGACAAGTTCCCGGTCGACGCGTCCGACAACAACCGGACGTACTACTCGAAGAACTCCACGGCCAAGGACGCGGCGTGCGCGACCCTCCCGTCGTGGGTGCTGGACCGGACCACCCAGCAGTGCGACGAGTTCCCGTTCGCCTCCACCATCGAGGGGGCGGGCAAGGGTGACGGCAACTTCTCCGTCCTCGGCGTGACCAGCCGCCACAACAGTTGCGCCGGCAACGCCCTCGGGAAGTTCTACCGCGACGACCGGATCCTGGTCTGGCAGCCGGCGCTGCCGAACGAGGCCCTCGACACCTATTACGTGGAGATCACCGACGTGCCGACGGGCAGCACCGACGAGTGCCTGCCACCCGAGGACGACCCGGCCGAGCCGAACCTGCCGCCGACCGCGAACGCCGGGCCGGACACCACCGGCGACGAGGGCTTCACCATCGTGCTGGGCGGCTCGGTCAGCGACCCAGACGGCAACCCGCCGACGGCGCAGTGGACCTACTCGCCGGGCCCGGACTCCGATCCCGGCATGTCCTGCACGTTCCACGACTCGCGCAGCGCGAACACCACCATGGAGTGCAACGACGACGGAACGGTCACCGTCACGCTGACCGCGTTCGACGGGGTGAACGCGGCGGTGAGCGACAGCGCCGTCGTCACCGTGCGGAACGTCGACCCGAGGCTGCGCCGGCTCGGCGAACTGGCCCCGTCGAGGGCCGCCGCGACCGAGGACGTGGAGTACGGCATCACCGCGCCGCAGCCGTGGCAGGTGTTCCGGGTCGGCGACCCGGTGCCGTTCAAGGCCCGTTTCCTCGATCCGGGCAGCAACGACACCCACTCCTGCGCGATCGAGTGGGACGACGGGCAGACCAGCACCTTCGATTCGTACGCGGACCGCTGCGAGGCGACCCACACCTTCACCCATCCCGGGATGTTCACCATCAAGCCGAAGATCACCGACGACGACGGTGGTGTCTCGCCCGCGGCGAGCGTCATGGTGATCGTGTACGACCCGAACGCCGGATTCATCACCCAGGGTGGCTGGCTGGACTCCCCGGCCGGCGCACTGGTCGACGACCCGGCGGCGCAGGACCGGCTGACCGTCGAGTTCAACCCGAAGTATCTGCCCCCGGAACCGGGACCGGCGCTCAGCGGCGGCAAGGTCGCCGCGGCACTGCGGGGAACCGGGTTCGACCTCACCTCCACCACCCTCGAATGGCTGGTGGTCACGCCTGACCGGAAGGCGGCCGTGAAGGGCACCGGCACGATCGGCGGGGCGGCCGGGTACGGCTTCGTCGCGTACGGTTTCGACACGCCGGACGCGGTCCGCCTGGTGGTCTGGCCGTTGTCGGCGGGGGACTATCCGCAGCAGACGCTGGTGTACGACAACCGGCCCGGAAAGAGCTACGACCTGGACCTGAGTGACCCGCAGCCGCTCGGCGGCGGATCGGTCCAGGTGCACGAGTAGGACCACCGGCGCCCGTACCGTGATCGGGAGGATCGATGACCGCTGCCTTCGACGGCCTGCTGAGCGTGCACTACAGCCAGGCGTACGTGGTCAGCGGCGACGAGCCGCCCGATCCGGTACGGGCGTTCGCCGGTCAGGTCAACGGCCTGTGCGGGGCCCGCGTGCCCGGCGCCCTGTTCCTGGTGACCGGCCGGAACACCGGGGAGGTCGGCTTCCGGGCCGACGTGGTGGACGGGCCGCCACCGGTCGACCCGCGGTGGGAGGAGGTCGTCGAGGTCTCCTTCACCGCGCTGTCCGACGACGTCAACCTGATGGACTGGCACCAGGAGGCGTATCCGCTGCCGCTGCGCGAGTCGGTCACCTACCGGGTGCGCTACTGCGCCCGGGGCATGGACGCGGGCAAGACCTACCTCGGCGAGCCGGGGGTCACCCTGCCGTTGGACCACTATCTGCTGCTCTTCTGGCCGGCGCCCGCGGAGGCGGACCGGATCGTCCGGCGGACCAGCCGGATCGCGGCGTACTGGCACGACGAGGGTTTCGTCGCCGGCTGACCGGGCCGGCACCGCACGCGTCCGTCACCCCAGGGCCCGGTTGTCCGGTTCCGCCCACCTCGTGGGACGCCTGTTCCGCAGGCTGCCAGGAGCAGGATTTGCCGGGGCGCAACTAGGATCGTGGCGTGGTCAGGGCAGACGTCCTGCGGGACGAGCAGCGGTTGCGCCGTATCGAGGCGGTGACCGACGCCACCCTGTCCCGACTCGATGTCGCCGACCTCTTCGACGAGCTGCTCGACCGGGTGCGGGACCTGCTCCAGGTCGACACGGCCGCGATCCTCCTGCTCGACGTCCGTGCCCAGCAGCTGGTGGCCACCGCGGCCCGGGGGCTGGAGGAGGAGGTCCGGCAGGGTTTCCGGGTCTCCGTCGGTCGCGGGTTCGCCGGTCAGGTCGCGCTCACCCGGCAGCCGGTGATCCTCCAGACCGTCACCTCGGACAACGTGGTCAACCCGATCCTGCTGGAGACCGGCGTGCAGTCCCTGCTGGGCGTGCCGATCACGGCCCAGGGGGAGCTGGTCGGCGTCCTGCACGTGGGCACCCTGACGCCCCGGCGGTTCGACCTCGACGACGTCCGCCTGCTCGAACTGGTCGCCGACCGGGTCAGCCTGGCCAGCCGCGCCCGGGAGAACATGCTGGACCAGGCCGCCGCCCTGGCGCTGCAACGCAGCCTGATCCCCACGGAGCTGCCCCGCCTGCCCGGCCTGGAGCTGGCCGGCCGGTACGTCCCGGGCCACGCCTCCGGAGTCGGCGGCGACTGGTACGACGTCTTCACCCTGCCCTCCGGCTGGGTGGGCGTCGTCGTGGGCGACGTCTCCGGGCACGGTCTCCAGTCCGCCGTCGTGATGGGCCGGGTCCGCAGCGCGCTGCGCGCCTACGCGCTGGTCTGCGACGACCCGGCGGAGGCGCTCACCCTGCTCGACCGGAAGGTGGTCCACTTCGAGGCCGGCAGCCTGACCACCGCGCTGTACGCGATGATCTCGCCCGACCGGGAGACCGTGCGCGTCTCGGTGGCCGGCCATCCGCGTCCCGTGGTGGCCGGGCCGGGCCACCCGAACACCGTGCTCGCGGCGCACATCGATCCGCCGCTGGGCGCCGGCCGCCGGGATCAGACGCGGCACACCATGACGTTCGACTTCCTGCCCGGCTCGGTACTGGTCGCCTACACCGACGGCCTCGTCGAGCGGCGCGGGGAGCTGTTCGACGTCGGCGTGGCCCGGCTGACCGAGGCCGTTCCGCTGGCCTCCGTCGACACCGTGACCGCCACCGTCATGGCGACCCTGGACACCGAGCACCCGGCCGACGACATCGCTCTGCTGGCCGTCCGCCGGCTGCTCCGGTAGCCCGGGGTCACCGCGGCCAGTTCCGCAGCAGGGCGTCGAGAGCGTCCAGGGTGCGGGACCAGGTGGCGTCCGTCGTACGCGGGGTGTGGCGGAAGCCCCCCGCCCGCTCCAGCGACACGTAGCCGTGGAAGGTGCTGTGCAGCAGGCGTACCGCGTCCGTCTGGTCGGGCTCGGCGAGCTGGTAGCCGCGCAGGATCGCGCGGGTCATCTCCGCGTGCCGCCGCGCCGCGCTCGCCTCCGCCGTCTCCCGGTCGAGTTGCAGCTGCGCCGCCGCGTACCGGCCGGGGTGCCCGATGGCGTAGTCGCGGTAGGCGTTGGCGAAGGCCACCAGCGCGTCCTTGCCCGCCCGGCCGGCGAGCGCGTCGGCGGCCCGGTCGGCCATCTCCGCCAGGGCCAGGACGGCCACCCGGACCCGCAGCTCCTGGGCGCTCCTGAGGTGGAAGTACAGGCTGGCGTCCTTCACCCCGAACCGGCGGGCGAGCGCCGAGACGGTCACGTTCTCGAAGCCGACCTCGTCGGCCATCTCCGCCGCCGCCAGGGTCAGGCGTTCGACCGTCAACCCGGTACGGGCCATGTGTCCCACCCCACGTCTAGATGCTCTAGCTCTTTACCTAGGAGGTCTAGACTAGCGCCTATGACACCCCTCACCGAGCCCGCCATCCGGGCCTCCTTCGTCAATTGCACCAAGGGCGAGGCGAAGCGCCTGGCCCTGCCCCGGGATCTGGCCGAGCGGCCGTGGGCGGACCTCGACTTCCTCGGCTGGCGCGACCCCGCGGCGGCGGAGCGGGCCTACCTGGTCGCCGGGTCCGGCACCGGGCTGGTCGGGGTGGCCCTGCGCGTGGCGCCGCAGACGGGGCGGGTACGGCGCAGCATGTGCTCGCTCTGCCTGACCACGCACACCGGGGACGGCGTCTCGCTGATGACCGCCCGCAAGGCGGGGCGGGACGGGCGTGCCGGCAACTCCGTGGGCAGCTACCTCTGCACCGACCTCGCCTGCTCGCTCTACCTGCGGGGGAAGAAGAACGCCGGCCGGCGCCTCGACGAGTCCATCACGCTGGCCGAGAAGATCGACCGGACCACCGCCAACCTGGCCGCCTTCCTCCAGCAGGTCGTCGGATAGGCCCGCACCGACCCCTCACTGTCGACGGACGCCGCCGGTCAGGCCCAGCCAGTCGGCCAGTGCGGCGAGTTCCGCGTCCACCGCCGCGGTCACCCCGGCGGTGAACGGCTCGTCCTCGTGGACCGCGTCCACCCGCAGCACAGACGCCCTGCGGTCGGCGGTCGCGTCCACCTTGCCCACCAGCCGGTCGTGGTGCAGCACCGGCAGCGCGAAGTAACCCCAGCGCCGCTGTGCCTTCGGCACGTACATCTCCAGCCGGTACTCGAAGTCGAAGAGCTCCAGGGCGCGCTTGCGGTCGTGCACCAGCCGGTCGAAGGGAGAGAGCAGCGCGGTGCGCCCGGGGAAGGGCGCGCCGTCGAGCGCCGCCGGATCGACCCGCCAGGCGCCGGCCGTACCCTCGATCTCGGCCGGCTCGCCGGCCTCGCCGACCACCAGGGGGCGGGCGACGCCGAGCGAGCGGAGCAGCCGCTCGTCGCGGAGCCGGCGGGCCTCCTCGGCGGGGACCGCCGGCGTGCCAGCCGGGTAGACCCGTTCGGCGAGGTCCCAGGTGCGTTGCCGGCCGACCCGGCCGGCGACGGCGATCTCGCCGCGTGCCGCGAGGAACTCCAGCATCTGGGTGACGTTGCGGTTGTTCGTCCAGCCCGTCGACGGCCACGGCACCACGCTCCGGTCCTCGACGTCGCGGCTGAGCAGCGGCCCGGCGTCGCGCAGCAGGTCCAGCACGTAGCGGCGGAAGGTGTCGTTCGCGGCCAGCCACTCGCGGTGCCGACCCGCCTCGGGCCAGGCGGCCATGTCGGTGAGGTGCAGCCGCAGGTCGATCATCGGCCGCACCATGGCCCGGTGCTCGAACAGGCTGCGGTCCCGCTCCAGCGCCCGGGTCAGGTCGCTCGGCCGGTAGCTAGCGCCCAGCCGGGTCCAGGCGACCAGGTCGGCGTTGGGGGCGATGGCGGCGGTGGGGTCGATCTGGAGGAACGTCAACCGGTCCACCAGCGCCAGCAGGTCGCCGGGCCGGTGCGCGTCGAGCAGTTGGGCGCGGACGGCGACCCGGCGGGCGGTGGCGCGGTCGAGCCGGTGCGGAACCATGCGGGCGAGACTAGCCGGGCCGGTCGGCCGCTGCACCCTATGTAGATTTCCGATACAGTGCCGACCATGAGGCTGACGATCCCCGTGGCGAAGGTGCTCTCCGCGCTCCTCGCCGACCCCGACGCCCCGCGTTACGGGCTCGACCTCATGCGGCTCACCGACCTGCCCAGCGGCACCCTCTATCCGGTCCTGCACCGGCTCCGGGCCGCCGGCTGGCTCGCCGCCGACTGGGAGGAGATCGACCCGGTCGCCGCCGGCCGGCCCGCCCGCCGCTACTACCGGCTCACCGGCGACGGGGTGCAGGCCGCCCGGCTGGCGCTGGCCGAGCTGCGCGCCCTCGCCCCCGAGGCCAGGCCGTCCCGGGGCGGGGCCGAGCCGACCGGAGCCCCGGCGTGGTGACCCGTCGGCTGGCCGGGGTGCTGCTGCGCGCGGCGGCGCAGCGTTGGCCGGTGGAGCTGCGCGACGAGCTGATCCGGGAGTGGGACGCCGAGCTGCACGTCCTGGCCGGGCGCGGGGAGCGGTGGCGGATGCTGCGCTTCGCCGCGAGCCTCGCCGCCAGCCGGGCCGGCGTGCCGGAGGTCGACCGGGCCGTGCCGGAGCGGCGGCTGCGGCGGACCGCCCGGGTGCTGCTGCTCGCCCCGCCGGCGTGCGTCGCGATCGTCGCGCTCGCCGCCGTGGTGATGAGCCTGGCGTACGCCGTGCTCGGCGCCCGCGTCGCCTGGGCCACCGCGGTGCAACTGCCGCTCTGGTCCGGCCTCACCGCCGGGGCGGGCGCGCTGCTCGCCCTCCTCGTCACCCGGGCCGCGCGGCGGACCGTACGCACCGGACCGCTGGCCACCGCGCTCGGCGTCGTGCTGCCGATCGGGCTGACCGTGACGGTGGTGCTCGCCGCGCTCGCCGGCTCGGGCGAGCGCGGCCTGGCGGGTACCGTGCCCGGGCTGCTGCTCTGGCTCGCCCTGCTGGTGGGGGCCCTCTGGGGCGCGGGGATCCTGGCCCGCCGGGGGCGGACCCGGCTGGCCTGGGCCGTCGGGGTGCTCGGCGCGCTGGTCGCGGCCGACGCCGCGGTCGTCCTGGCGGTGGTCTCGGCCATCCCGGGGGCTACCGTCGGGCCGGTCGCGGACGGCCTGCCCCCGGACACGGTGGACCGGGTCTCCGCCCCGCTCTGGCTGCTCACCTGCTGGACCGACTCGTCGCTCGGGCTGCCCCGGCCCACCGCCTGGGAACGGTTCCTCATCACCGACCTGGTGCTCGTCGAGCCCGTCTTCTACCTGGCCTGCACCCCTTACGCGGTGGCGTACGCCGTCGCGGCGGCCCGGCCGGCGGCGGCCACCGCACCCGCGCCGGAGCCCGTCCCGTCACCCGCCTGAACCCGCCGACCGGTCGGGTCAGTCGGGGCAGGGCAGCCGCTCCAGCGGCGCGGGGGTGTCCCCTCGGCGCACCACCTGCCCGAAGCAGGCGGCGGCGTCGGCCCGCTGCCAGCCGAGCACCGACGCGGCGGTCTTCGCCACGCGTACCCGGAAGACCAGCCGGACCTCGGCGGCGACCGCCGTCACCGTGATGACCTCGACGCCGTCCACGGTCCCGGCGGCGCGCCGCAGGTCCGCCTCCCGGTCCGACGGCTCGGCCAGCAGGACCGCCCGGGTGCGTTGGGCGGTGGCCGTCACCTCCCGGTCGGCCCGGCGTTCCAGCCGGTGCTGGGACCGGTCCCGCAGCAGCGGCACCCCCAGCGCCAGCCCGACCGCCACGAGGGCCACCAGCGCCGTCCCGACCGTCAGCCGGCGGCGCAGGCGGGCCGACCGTCCTCCCCCGAAGCGCACCCGGGGATTGTCCGACACCGACCCGGCAGCCGGCTGCCCCGTCTTTCGCCGTTCCGCTCCGGAACCGCCCTGACCAGGTCTAATGTGGAGGACATCGGCGACTATTTACGGCGTTCCGGTGGCGGCCGGGCGGTTCGCGGTGCACAGTGATCGCATGAGCGACGACGGAAGTGGTGGGCACTACTACTGGTGCACGCGACACCACCGGGTCGAGACCGATGCCGACGTGTGCCCCGCGAAGCACGTTCTCGGACCGTACGCCTCAGCCGCCGACGCGGAGAACGCCCTGCAGCAGGTGCGGGAGCGCAACGAAGCGTGGGAAGCCGAGGACGCCCGTTGGGCCGGGGAGGACAGGTAGACGGCGCGGGACGGCCCGCGTCGAGGTGATCCGTGCTCCGCGAGGGTGAGAGCACGTCCCCAGGAAAGGGAACCGAGATGGCCGAAGCACAGCAGGCCACCCGCCCGGCCGCGAAACGGACGACCGCGAAGAAGACCACCGCCGGCCGGACGGCGACCGTCACCAAGGCGGCCCCGAACGCCTCGGGCGCCGGCGCCGGCCGGGTACCGGCGAAGACGGGGGTCGCCCGGAAGGCCGCCGCCAAGAAGGTCGTGTCGGCCGCCCGGAAGGCGCCGGCCAAGAAGGCCCCGGCCACCAAGACGACGGCCAAGAAGGCGCCCGCCACGAAGGCCACCACCAAGAAGACCACCGCGGCGGCGAAGAAGACCACGCCCGCCAAGAAGACCACCGCCGCGAAGAAGACGACGGCGGCGAAGAAGGCTCCGGCGGCGAAGAAGGCTCCGGCCAGGAAGACCACGGTCGCGGCGAAGAAGGCCCCGGCCAGGAAGACCACGGTCGCCGCGAAGAAGGCTCCGGCCGCGAAGAAGGCTCCGGCCGCGAAGAAGACCGCCGCCGCGAAGAAGGCGCTGGCGCGGAAGACCACCACGGCGCCGGCGGCGAAGAAGACCACCGCGGCGAAGAAGGCCCCGGCGAAGAAGACCACCGCCGCCCGCAAGGTCACCTCCACCGGGCAGAAGGCCACCGCCGCGGTGAAGAAGACCGCCGCGAAGAAGACCGCCGCGAAGAAGGCACCCGCGAAGAAGGCCCCGGCGAAGAAGGCCACCGCCGCCAAGGCCACCGTGAGCCGCCCGGGCGGCGGCGCCCGCAAGGCGGCGGCGAAGAAGGCGCCGGCCAGGAAGGCCACCGGCACCTCGTCCGCCACGGCCCGCAAGTCGGCGGGTCGCAAGGCCACCTCCGCGGCGTCGTCCGTCGGCCCCGTCGAAGCCCGGACGAGCACCTCGACGGGAACCCACAAGCGGCTCACCGCCGCCCGGAAGCCGGCCGGCACGCGGGTCGTGGCCGGGCGGTCCACGGCCAAGCCGGGGAGCACCCGGCGGACCGCCGGCTGACGTCCTGGGCCCACCGCTGACCGGTGCCCCGCCGGCGCCAACTCCAGCTCGCCGCGCCGTGACCCGGAGCCGTCGGTGCCGGTGAGCGGATCACGCGGACCGCTGTCAGGATTGACCCCGTGGTGATCCGACGCGTACTCGCGCCCCGCATCGACTTCGGCGCGCTGCGCCGCGAGCTGGGACTTCCCGAAGACTTCCCGGCCGCGGCGCAGCGCGAGGCCGACGCGGCCGCCGCCGCGCCGCTGCCGGCCGTCGCCGACCGGACCGACGTCCCGTTCGTCACCGTCGACCCGGCGACCTCGCGCGACCTCGACCAGGCCATGCACCTCGCCCGCCGGCCCGGTGGCGGATACCGCGTCCGGTACGCGATCGCCGACGTCTTCACCCACGTCCGCCCCGGCGGAGAGCTGGAGGCGGAGACCTGGCGCCGGGGGCAGACCGTCTACCTGCCCGACGGGAACGTGCCGCTGCACCCGCACACGCTCAGCGAGGGGGCGGCCAGCCTGCTGCCCGACGCCGACCGGGCGGCGGTGCTCTGGACCATCGACCTCGACGCCGACGGCGGCACGGTCGCCGTCACGCTGGAGCGGGCCCGGGTGCGCAGCCGGGCCAAGCTCGACTACTCCGGGGTGCAGCGCGACGCCGACGCCGGCCGGCTGCCCGAGCCGATCGCCCTCCTGCCCGAGATCGGCGCCCTGCTCACCGCCCGCGGGCTGCGCCGGGGCGCGATCAACCTGCCGCTGCCCGAGCAGGACGTCGAGCCGGACGGCGACGGCTGGCGGCTGGTGCTGCGCGGGCCCGGCCCGATGGAGGAGCACAACGCGCAGATCTCCCTGCTCACCGGGATGGCCGCCGCCGACCTCATGCTGGCCGGCCGGATCGGCCTGCTGCGCACCATGCCGCCGCCCCGGCCGGAGGCGGTCGACCGGTTGCGGCTGGCCGCCGGACCGCTCGGCGTGCCCTGGCCGGCCGGCACCCCGGTCGGCACGGTGCTCGCCGGGCTGGACGCCTCGCAGCCCCGCGCGGCGGCCTTCGTCGACCAGGCCGCCGAGCTGATGCGCGGGGCCGCGTACACGGCGTTCGACGGGGAGCCGCCCGAGCAGCCGGAGCACGGCGGGGTGGCCGCCGCGTACGCCCACGTGACGGCGCCGCTGCGCCGGCTCGCCGACCGGTACGCCACCGAGGTCTGCCTGGCCCTGCACGAGGGCCGGGAGGTGCCCGAGCACGTGCGCGCCGCGCTGCCGAAGCTGCCCGAGGTGATGGCGACGACCGACCGGACCGCGTCCGCGGCCACCCGGGGCGCCGTGGAGCTGGCCGAGGCGGTGCTGCTGGCGCACCGGGTGGGGGAGACCTTCGAGGCGGCGGTGCTCGACGTGGACGAGCCGCGGCCGGCGGGCAACGGCCGGGCGGGCCGCCCGCCCGGCGGCACCGTCGCCCTCGACGAGCCGCCGGTGCGCGGCCGCTGCGCCGGTGACCTGCCGCTCGGCGAGCGCGTCCGGGTCCGCTTGACCGTCGCCGACCCGGCCCAGCGCAAGGTGGCCTTCGAGCGGGCGTGAGGCACGCCGAGCGCGGGGATTGTCACAGCGCCCGGCCGCGCTGCCGGGCGGTGACCTTTGCGAGGATGACGGCATGGCTTACGACGCGACCACGCTGCCCGACGTCTCCGGGCTGACCGTCGGCATCATCGGTGGCACCGGCGACCAGGGGCGGGGGCTCGCCTACCGGTTCGCCCGGGCCGGGCAGACCGTGCTGATCGGCTCCCGGGCCGCCGACCGGGCCGCCCAGGCCGCCGCCGAGATCGCCGCCCTGCCCGGCGTGCCGGCCGGCGCCACGGTCTCCGGCGCGGACAACGACGAGGTCGCCCGCCGCAGCGACGTGGTGATCATCGCGGTGCCGTGGGACGGACACGCCGCCATCGTGGCGGCGCTGGCCGCCCCGCTCGCCGGCAAGATCGTCATCGACTGCGTCAACCCGCTGGGCTTCGACAAGCAGGGCCCGTACGCGCTGACCGTGGCCGAGGGCAGCGCCGTGCAGCAGGCCGCCGGGCTGCTGCCCGACTCCCGGGTCTGCGCCGCGTTCAACCACGTCAGCGCGCCGCTGCTGGCCGACCCGGAGGTCGAGCGGATCGACCTGGACGTGCTGATCTGCACCGAGGACCGGGAACTGGTCGGCGTGGTGGCCGCGCTCGCCGCCCGGATCCCCGGGATGCGGGGCATCTACGCCGGCCGGCTGCGCAACGCCCACCAGATCGAGGCGTTCACCGCCAACCTCATCGCGATCAACAAGCGCTACAAGGCGCACGCCGGCATCCGCGTCACCGACCTCTGACGTCGTACCCGTGCGGCACCATCGCCGCATGGAATGGCAACTGGTGATCGACTGTCGGGAGCCGTCACGGCTCGTCGCGTTCTGGGCCGAGGCGCTGCGCTACCGGCCGCAGCCGCCGCCCGACGGGCAGCCGACCTGGCGGGACTGGTACCTCTCGGTCGGCATCCCGCCCGAGGAACTCGGCGACGACGACTGCCTCGACCGGCTGGAGGACCCGACCGGCGCGGGCCCGCGGATCTGGTTCCAGCCGGTCCCCGAGGCGAAGACGATCAAGAACCGGCTGCACATCGACCTGAAGGTCGGTGGCGGGCGCACGGTGCCGCTGGCCGAGCGGCGGTCCCGGGTGGACGCCGAGGTTGCCCGCCTCACCGCGCTGGGCGCCCGGGTGCTCGGCTCGATGGACGACCCCGACGACGGCTACTACTCCGCGCAGCTGGCCGACCCGGAGGGCAACGAGTTCTGTGTGGTCTGACCCGTGCGGGCGGCGCGGCCGGGAGCCGCGCCGCCCGGCGTACGGTCAGAAGGTGTGTTCGGCGGCGGGGAACTCGCCGCCGCGCACCTCCTCGGCGAACCGGCGGGTGGCGTCGGTCAGCGCGCCGGCCAGGTCGGCGTAGCGCTTGACGAAGCGCGGCGCCCGGCCGGTGCGCAGCCCGGCCATGTCCTGCCAGACCAGCACCTGCCCGTCGGTGTCCGGGCCGGCGCCGATGCCCACGGTGGGGATGCGCAGCTCGGCGGTGATCCGCTTGGCCACCTCACCGGGCACCATCTCCAGCACCACCGCGAAGGCGCCCGCCTCGGCCACGGCCCGGGCGTCGGCGATCACCTCCTCGGCGGTGTCGCCCCGGCCCTGCACCCGGTAGCCGCCCAGGGTGTGCTCGCTCTGCGGGGTGAAGCCGATGTGCGCCATCACCGGGATGCCCGCCCCGACGATCGCCTCGATCTGGGCGGCGCAGCGCCGGCCGCCCTCCAGCTTCACCGCGTGGCAGCCGCCCTCCTTCATGAACCGCACCGCGGTGCGCAGCGCCTGCGTCGGGCCCTCCTCGTACGAGCCGAAGGGCAGGTCACCGACGATCAGCGCCTGCCGGGTCGCCCGGACCACCGCGCGGACCAGGGGGAGCAGCTCCTCGGCGGTAACCGGCAGGGTGGTCTCGTAGCCGAACACGTTGTTCGCCGCCGAGTCGCCGACCAGCAGCACCGGAATCCCCGCCTGGTCGAAGATCGAGGCGGTGTACTGGTCGTACGAGGTGAGCATCGCCCAGCGCTCGCCGCGCTCCTTGGCGGCGATCAGGTCGCGGGTGCGGACCCGTCGGGTGGCCGGCCCGCCGTAGAGGGCGGTCACCTCGGTCGGGGTGGACTCCACCATGACTCTCTCCTTCCTCGAGGCCGCGTTCGCGGTCCCCGGGTTCCGCCGCGATCGTCGCACCGGGGCACCGGCCGGGGGCAGGGCGGAGTGGAGGATTTCACTCCCGGCGGCCGGCCGGCCGGCCGCCGGGACCGGGTCAGCCGTCCTCGCGCCAGCGGTTGGTGATCGGCAGCCGCCGGTCGCGGCCGAACGCCTTGATGGAGATCTTGGTGCCGGGGGCGGACTGCCGGCGCTTGTACTCGGCGGTATCCACCATCCGCAGCACCCGGTCCACGATCGCCGGGTCGTGGCCGGACGCGACCAGGCCCTCCCGCCCCAGGTCGCCGTCGACGTAGCCGATCAGGATCGGGTCGAGCACGTCGTATTCCGGGAGGCTGTCGCTGTCGAGCTGGCCGGGGCTCAGCTCGGCCGACGGCGGCTTGCCGATCGAGCTCTCCGGGATCGGGGGCGTCTCGCCGCGCCGCTCGGCGTCGGCGTTGCGCCACTTGGCCAGCCGCCAGATCAGCGTCTTCCAGACGTCCTTGACCGGGTTGTAGCCACCCACCGAGTCGCCGTACAGGGTGGAGTAGCCGACCGCCAGCTCGCTCTTGTTGCCGGTGGTGAGGACGAGGTGGCCCTCCTGGTTCGACAGCGCCATGAGGATCACGCCCCGGACCCGGGCCTGGAGGTTCTCCACGGTCACCCCGGAGAGCGACATGTTGGCGAGGAAGGTGTCCACCATGGGCTGGATCGGCTCGATCCGGAAGTCGAGGCCGGTGCGCTTGGCCAGCTCCTCGGCGTCGGCGCGGGAGTGCTCGGAGGAGTGCTGGCTGGGCAGCGACACCCCGACCACCCGGTCGGGGCCGAGCGCGTCGACGGCCAGGGCCGCCACCACCGCCGAGTCGATGCCGCCGGAGAGGCCGAGCACCACCGACGGGAAGCGGTTCTTGTTGACGTAGTCGCGCAGGCCCACCACCAGCGCCTGCCAGACCTCCGCCTCGTCGGCGACCGGCGCGATGATCCCGCCGACCGCGACCTCGCCCACGGGAGCCGGGGGAAGGATGTCGCTGACCTTGGCCCGGACGATGCGCATGCCGCCGGCCACCTGCTCGCCGTCGACCGGCTCCTTGGCCGGCGGCAGCTCCACGTCGTGCACCAGCAGGTGCTCGACGAACTGGGGCGCCCGGGCGAGCAGCGTGCCGTTCGCGTCGACGATCATCGAGTCGCCGTCGTAGACCAGCTCGTCCTGGCCGCCGACCATGTTCACGTACGCGATGGCGGCGCCCGCCTCGGCCGCCCGGCGGCGGACCAGCGGCAGCCGGATGTCGTCCTTGTTCAGCTCGTACGGCGACCCGTTGATGTTGAGCACCAGCCCGACGCCGGCCTGCCGGGCCACGGCGAACGGGCCGCCGGCCTGCCAGAGGTCCTCGCAGATGGTGAGCGCGACGTCCACCCCGCCGATCCGGACCACGGTCAGCGCGTCGCCGGAGACGAAGTAGCGGTCCTCGTCGAAGACGCCGTAGTTGGGCAGGTGGTGCTTGAAGTAGGTGGCCGCCACCGCCCCGCCGTGCAGCAGCGCGGCCGCGTTGCGGGCCCCCCTGCCCGGCTCGGCGTCGGCGCTGACCTGCGGCGGGCCGTCCGCGTCGAGATAGCCCACCAGGACCGGCAGGTCACCCAGGCCGTCGGCGGCCAGGTCGGCGGCGAGCCGGTGCAGCGCGGCCCGCGAGGCGGCGACGAAGGACCGGCGGAAGACCAGGTCCTCGACCGGGTAGCCGGTCAGCATCAGCTCCGGGAAGAGGACGAGCTGGGCCCCGGCGTCGGCGGCCTTCCGGGTCCAGGCGCGGACCAGGTCGGCGTTGCCGGCGATGTCGCCGACCGTCGGGTCGACCTGGCACAGGGCGAGACGCAGGGTGGGCATGCCCTCATCTTGCCCCAGCGGCAGGGGCCGAATCCGACCGGACGCGGGAGACGCCGGGGGCGTAACGTCGGCGTAACGAGCCCGGTGGAGACTGGGCGGTCAGGCCGGGCCGGCCCGACCGGTGCGGACGTACGTGTCACGAGGGGTGGAAGTGGACCGTCAGCAGGAGTTCGTCCTCCGTACGCTGGAAGAGCGGGACATCCGGTTCGTCCGGCTGTGGTTCACCGACGTGCTCGGCACGCTCAAGAGCGTGTCGGTGGCCCCGGCGGAGCTGGAGGCGGCCTTCGAGGAGGGCATCGGCTTCGACGGCTCGGCCATCGAGGGCTTCGCCCGGGTGTTCGAGTCCGACATGGTGGCCATGCCCGACCCGACGACCTTCCAGGTCTTCCCGTTCGAGGGCGGGGTCAGCGGCGAGAGCGCCCGGATGTTCTGCGACATCCTGCTCCCCGACGGCAGCCCGTCCTGGGCCGACCCGCGGCACGTGCTGCGCCGGGCGCTGTCCAAGGCGGCCGAGAAGGGCTTCACCTTCTACACCCACCCCGAGATCGAGTTCTTCCTGCTGGAGAACGGCTCGCAGGACGGCTCGCTGCCCACCCCGGTGGACACCGGCGGCTACTTCGAGCACACCACCCACGCGGTGGCCCGCGACTTCCGCCGGCAGGCGGTGCTGGCGCTGGAGCGGATCGGCATCTCGGTGGAGTTCAGCCACCACGAGGTGGCTCCCGGCCAGCAGGAGATCGACCTGCGCTACGCCGACGCGCTGACCACCGCCGACAACATCATGACCTTCCGCCACGTGGTGAAGGAGGTCGCGCTCTCCACCGGCGTGCAGGCCAGCTTCATGCCGAAGCCCTTCACCGACCAGCCGGGCAGCGGCATGCACACCCACCTGTCGCTGTTCGAGGGGGAGCGCAACGCGTTCCACGACGCCGGCGACCCGATGAAGCTCTCCAAGGTGGCCAAGTCGTTCATCGCCGGCCTGCTCACCCACGCCCGGGAGTACACGGCCGTCACCAACCAGTGGGTCAACTCCTACAAGCGGCTCTTCCCGCTGGCGCTGCCGGACCGGATCACCGAGAGCCCGGCGTACGTCTGCTGGGGTCACCTGAACCGGTCGGCGCTGGTCCGGGTGCCCGCCTACGGCAAGCCGAACTCGGCCCGGGTCGAGGTCCGCTCGCTGGACTCGGCGACCAACCCCTACCTGGCCTTCGCGGTCATGCTCGGTGCCGGCCTCAAGGGCATCGAGGAGGGCTACGAGCTGCCGCCGGGCGCCGAGGACGACGTCTGGTCGCTGAGCAGCGCCGAGCGCCGCGCCATGGGCTACGAGGCGCTGCCGGAGAACCTGGCCGAGGCGATCGACGTGATGGCCGGCTCCGAGCTGGTGGCCGAGGTGCTCGGCGAGCACGTCTTCGACTTCTTCCTGCGCAACAAGCGCGCCGAGTGGGAGCAGTACCGCCGCGAGGTCACCCCCTACGAGCGGCAGCGTTACCTGTCGCTCTAGATCACGGTGGTGCGGTGCCGCTATCGTCTGCGGCACCGCCCCGGCAACCGCGTCGGGCGGGCGAGGCCGGGGAGGGCGTTCGGTGCTGGGAGACCTGCTCAACGGGGCGTGGCAGAGCATCGTGTTCGGGGTCGTCGGGGTGGCGCTGATGGCCGCCGGCTTCCTGCTGGTCGACCTGCTCACCCCGGGGAAGCTGCGGGAGCTGATCTGGGTGCGCCGCAACGGCAACGCCGCGCTGCTGCTCGCCGCCAACCAGGTCGGCATCGCCGGCATCGTCTTCACGGCGATCCTCACCAGCTACAGCGACTTCGGCAAGGGCCTGGCCTCCACGGTGATCTTCGGCCTGGTCGGCCTGCTCGTGATGGCGTTGGCCTTCCTCGTGCTGGACCTGCTCACCCCCGGCAAGCTGGGCGAGGTCATCTGCGCCGACGAGCCCCACCCGGCGGCCCGGGTCAGCGCGGCCACCCACTTCGGCGCCGCGCTGATCGTCTGCGCCTGCATCGCCTGAGCCCTGTCGTACCCCGGGCATAGCCTCCGGGCGTGAACCGCACCGACCGTCTCTACGCCCTCGTGGAGGAGCTGCGGGCGGTGTCGCCGCGGCCGCGCAGCGCCCGCTGGCTGGCCGCGCGCTTCGAGGTCAGCACCCGCACCATCGAGCGGGACATCACGGCGTTGCAGGGCGCCGGGGTGCCGATCTGGGCCGAGCCGGGCCGCACCGGTGGCTACGTGGTCGACCGGGCCCGCACCCTGCCCCCGGTCAACCTGACCCCGGGCGAGGCGGTGGCCATGGCCGTCGCGCTGCACCGGCTGGGCGGCACGCCGTTCGCTCCGGCCGCCGGCGCCGCGTTGCGCAAGCTGGTCGCCGTGATGCCACCCGCCGACGCCGCCGAGGCGCACCGGCTGGCCGGCCGGGTGCACCTGATGGGCGGCGGGCCGGCCACGCCCGTCCCGGCCGCCGTGGCCGACGCGGTCTCCGCCCGCCGCGTGCTCCGCCTGCGGTACGCCGACCGCTCCGGCGCGGTCTCGGCGCGGGACGTGGAGCCGCTGGCCTACCTGGGCAACCCGACGCACTGGTACCTGGTCGCCTGGTGCCGGCTGCGCGACGGCGTGCGCTGCTTCCGCACCGACCGGATCGACTCGGTGCACCCGCTCGCCGAGGCGGTGACCCGGGAGCTGCGTCCCGAGGATCTGGACATCCCCGCGGGCCGGGTCCGTCCACTGAGCCTGGTCTGAGATCCCGACGCCGAGCCCGCGGGTGGTCCCAGCGGGTCCGGGGCGGTCCGGCACGCTCGGCCACGCCGACGCCGCCCGGCTGGAATTCGTGGCGAAACACCGACAGGACGGTGTCGCGGACCTCCCCGAGGCTGACTCCTGACGCCGGCCGACCGGCCGGCGCGAGCCACAGGAGGAAGCATGTCCAGCACGCCCGTCACCTGGTTCGAGATCGGCTCCGACCGCCCGGCGGAGGTGGAGCGCTTCTACGCCGACCTGTTCGGCTGGACCTTCGAGGAGCAGGGCGGCCCGGGGGCGTCGTACCGGCAGACGACGGCCGGTGGGGAGCAGGGGATCGGGGGCGCCATCCGCGCCACCAACGGCGACTCCCCGAACTACGCGATCTTCTACGCGGAGGTCACCGACGTGGCGGAGACCTGCCGGCGGGCCGAGGCGGCCGGGGGAAAGATCCTGGTGCCGCTGCGTACCGCGCCGAGCGGGCTGACCTTCGCCCACCTGGTCGACCCGTCGGGCAACCACATCGGCGTCTTCACGCCGCCCGCCGCCGGATGAGCGTCTGGGTGCGTGTGTTGTCGTCGGGGCGACACCACACGCACCCGGAGCGCCGCGTTCGATGGGTGGCCCCGCCGGTGCCGGCCGGGAGGGAGGTGCGGCCGGTGCGGGGGCGGCGGGGCCACCCGGGTCAGCTGCCGGGCCGGTCGCCGCCGCCGCGGTGGCCGTGGCCGCCCGGGCCCGGGAAGACCCCGGCCTCGGCGGCCTTCAGCACCGCGTCGGCCTGCTCCTGGGTGAGCTTGCCGTCCTTGACGGCCTGGTCCAGCCGGTCCTTCAGCGCGGCCTGCCGGTCCTCGGTCGACGGCCGCTCGGGCCGGTCGGCCTGACGCTGCTCGCGCAGCTTCTCCAGCGCCGCGGTGACCTTGTCGGTCGGGACGCCCAGCTCCTTGGCGAGCGCCTCGGCGAACTCGGCCTGCCGGTCGGCCCGCTGCTGCTGCCGGTCGCTGTTCTGGTCGGTGCTCGTGCTGGCGCTCGGGGCCGGGCTCGGGCTCTTGTCGTCGGCGAGCGCCACCGTCGGGGCGGCGATCCCGACGCCGAGCACCCCTGCGGTGGCCAGGCCGGCCAGCAGGTGCTTCTTCGACATCCTGCGGATCATGCGGTTCTCCTCTGGGTGGTGGTGCGATGACGTCACCGACAGTGACCGGCGTAGCTGGGTGTGACCCGTGGCGAACCTGTCAGCGCGCTGGCAATCGCCCCGGAGAACCGGGACAAACCAGTTGCCGGGGCATGCGGCGGGCGGCAGGGTGGGCCGGTCACCGACGGAAGGCGAAGCCGCATGACGAACCCCTCCATCCGCGAGATCGAGCTGTCCGAACCGGGCTCGGGGCCGTACGGGATCACCGCCGGCCCGGACGGCGCGCTCTGGCTGACGCTGGCCGGCACGGGTGGCGTGGCCCGGGTCGGGCCGGACGGCGAGGTGCGGACGTACCTGGCGGACCCGGCGGAGAGCCGCCCGCTGATCATCACCACCGGCCCGGACGGCGCGCTCTGGTACACCCGCTCCGGCGACCACCGGCTGGGCCGGATCACCGTCGACGGGCAGACCAGCTCGGTCGCGCTCCCGCCGGGGACCGCGCCGTGCGGCCTCGCCGTCGGCCCGGACGGCGCCCTCTGGTACGCCGGGATGGGCGACGACACCGTCGGCCGGGTCACCGTCGACGGGGCGGTCACCACCTTCCCGTTGCCGGTCGCGAAGGGCTTCCCGTCGATGCTGGCCGCGGGGCCGGACGGCGCGCTCTGGCTCACCCTCAACCAGGCGAACGCGATCGCCCGGGTCGCACTGGACGGCCAGGTGACCCTGCACGCCCTGCCCACGGAGGCCGCCGGGCCGGTCGGCATCACCCTGGGCGGCGACGGCGCGCTCTGGTTCGTCGAGATCGCCGCCGGTCAGCTCGGCCGGATCACCCCGGACGGCCGGATCGACGAGTTCCCGCTGCCCGACCGCACGGCCCGCCCGCACGCCATCGTGGCCGACCCGGCCGGCGGCTGCTGGTTCACCGAGTGGGCCGCCAACCGCATCGGCCACATCGACAAGGCCGGCCAGATCACCGCACACGACCTGCCCACCCCCGGGTCGGAACCCCACGGCCTGACGGTGACCCCCGACGGCACGGTCTGGATCGCCCTGGAGACCGGCGCGGTCGCACACCTCACCCCCTGACTCCGCTGATCATGAGGCTGGCGGCAGTCGTGGGTCTGCACCCTGCCGCCAACCTCATGATCGACGCGGGAGACGTCGGGGGTCAGTGGACCGCGGGGGTGACCGTCAGGGTGCCGGTGGTGGCGTCGAGGACGGCGGGGGTGCCTACCGGGACCGTCAGCTGGTCGGGGCCGTGGCCGATCGGGAGGCCGCCGAGGACGGGGACGCCCAGGTCGCCCAGGCGGTCGGTGAGCACGTCCGTGATCGTGGTGTCCCAGCCGTCGGCGCACTCGGTGAACTGGCCCACCGCGACCCCGGCGATCCCGTCCAGGGCGCCGCAGCGGCGCAGGTGGGTGAGCATCCGGTCGACCTTGTACGGCGGCTCCTGCACCTCCTCGACGAGCAGCACCGCCCCGGTCAGGTCGGGCATGTCCGGGGTGCCGATGGACGCGGTGATCAGGCACAGGTTGCCGCCGAGCAGCCGCCCCTCCGCCCGGCCGGGCACCCGGACCGGGTACGTCTCCTCCTCCTTCACCGCCTCGACGGTCACCGGCTCGGTGGTCATCAGCGCGGCGTGCAGCGACTCCGCCGAGCGTGGCGGGGTGCGGTCGTCCCGCCACGCCGCGCCGGGGCCGTGCACGCCGGCCAGCCGGGCGCCCCGCCAGAGCGCGAACTGCAACGCCGTGATGTCGGAGAAGCCGGCCACCACCTTCGGGTCGCGGCGGACCGCCGCCATGTCGACGAGGTCCACCACCCGCTGCGCGCCGTAACCGCCCCGGGTGCAGATCACCCCGCGGATCTCCGGGTCGGCGAACGCGGTGTTCAGGTCGGCGGCCCGCAGCTCGTCGGCGCCGGCCAGGTAGCCCTGGCGGGCGTATGTGTGCGGCGCGGGCACCGGCCGCAGCCCCCAGCCGGTGAGCAGTTCGATGCCGCGGGCCACCCGCTCCGGGCGGGTCGGGCCGGAGGGCGAGACCAGCATCACCTGGTCGCCGGGGCGCAGGACCGGTGGGCGCAGGCAGTCGTCGGTGGGCACGACGGGAGCCTAGTGCGGCCGAGCCGGACCGACCGTGGTCGGGCGCACCGGATAGCCTCGACGTCGTGGCGACCGCGCTGGTGATCGAGAACGACCCGACCGACGACCTCCGCCGCCTGGGGGAGTGGCTCACCGAGGGGGGCCTGGACCTGTGGGTCCTGCGCCCGCACGCCGGCGACGAGCTCCCCGCCGACCTCGACGGGTACGTCGCGCTCGTGGTGCTCGGGGGCGAGCAGCAGGCCTACCCGCAGGCCGACGGCACCCCGGGCGCGCCCTGGTTCCCGGCGCTGGAGGGGCTGCTGCGCAAGGCGGTCCGGCAGCGGGTCCCCACCCTCGGCGTCTGCCTCGGCGGGCAGCTGCTGGCTGCCGCCCACGCCGGGCAGGTCGAGCGCAGCCCGTCCGGGCCCGAGGTCGGGCCCGCGGTGGTCGGCAAGCGGGACGCCGCCGACACCGACCCGCTCTTCCGGTACGTGCCGCTGATGCCGGACGTGCTCCAGTGGCACTCCGACGAGATCACCGAGCTGCCGCACGGGGCAACCCTGCTGGCCGCCTCGACCCGCTACCCGAACCAGGCGTTCCGCCTCGGCGACCGGGCCTGGGGGCTCCAGTTCCACATCGAGTGCGACACCGCGATGATCGCCGACTGGGCCCGCGACTCCGAGCTGATGGCCGAGCTGGGCTACGACCCGGAGCTGGTGGTGGCCGCCTGCGACCGGGTGATGGCCGACGTGGAGGAGGTCTGGCAGCCGTTCGCCATCCGGTTCGCCGCCCTCGCCCTCGGCGAGCTGGACGACGCCGCCACCCCCCGCCCCAGCCTGCCGCTGCTCGGGCACTGAGATGACCCGACCCACCCGGGGACGCCTGGCCCGCTACGGCTTCGCCGAGACCGACGGCGGGGCGCGCGCGGCCGACGTGCTCGGTCCGGACGGGCTCGGGTTGTGGCGTACCGAGGAACAGGAACCCGCCGACGAGGCGGCCGGCGAGCTGCTCGCCGCGCTGTCCCGGGCCGCCGACCCGGACCTGGCGCTGCGCCAGCTGCACCGCCTCGTCGAGGCGGAACGGCGTACCGGTGAGAAGCCGGAGGTGCTGGAGGCGCTCGCCGCCGACCCGGGGCTGCGCCGCCGCCTGGTCGCGGTCCTCGGCGCCTCCTCGGCGCTCGGCGACCACCTGGTGGCCAACCCGCGGCAGTGGACCGTGCTGGCCACCGAACCGGACGGGCTCGCGCCCCGCGCCGACGGCCGGCTCGACCTGGCCGCCGCCGCCCCGCTGACCGCCGCCGCCGGCCCGATCCCGCTGGTGCGGCAGGCGTACCGGTTGGCGTTGCTGCGGATCGCGGCGGCCGACCTGACCGGCGGACGTGGCCTGGAGCAGACCATGGCGGCGCTCTCCGGGCTCGCCGACGCCACCCTGGCCGCCGCCTACGACATCGCCGTGGACGAGCTGCCGGAGGGCACCCCCCGACCCCGGCTGGCCGTGGTGGCCATGGGCAAGTGCGGTGGCGGCGAGCTCAACTACGTCTCCGACGTGGACGTGATCTTCGTGGCCGCCGGCGACGAGGACCTGGCGGCCGCCACCCAGGTGGCCACCCGGCTGATCCACGTCTGCGGGCTGGTCGCCTGGCCGGTCGACGCCGCGCTGCGTCCCGAGGGCAACCGGGGGCCGCTGGTCCGCACCCTCGCCAGCCACCTGGCCTACTACCGCCGCTGGGCTCGCACCTGGGAGTTCCAGGCGCTGCTCAAGGCCCGGCCGGCGGCCGGTGACCTGGCGCTGGCCCGGGAGTGGATCGACGCGCTCGCCCCGCTGGTCTGGACCGCCGCCGAGCGGCCGGAGGCGGTCGAGGACGTCCGGGCGATGCGCCGGAAGATCATCGACAACATCCCGCCGAAGGAGCTGGAACGCGAGATCAAGCGCGGTCCGGGCGGGCTGCGCGACATCGAGTTCGCCGTCCAGCTGCTCCAGCTCGTGCACGGCCGGGGCGACGAGTCGCTGCGGGCGCCCGGCACCATCCCCGCGCTGCGCGCCCTGGTCGCCGGCGGCTACGTCGGCCGCGCCGACGGTGAGGCGCTGCTGCGCGGCTACCGCTTCCTGCGCGGCGTCGAGCACCGGCTCCAGCTCCAGGGGCTGCGCCGCACCCACACCGTGCCGACCGAGCCGGCCGCGCTGCGCTGGCTGGCCGCCGCGCTCGGCCACGCGGCCGCCCCCGGCCGCAGCGCCGTCGAGGAGTTCCGCGCCGAGTGGGTCACCCACGCCACCGAGGTACGCCGGCTGCACGCCAAGCTGCTCTACCGGCCGCTGCTGGAGTCGGTGGCCCGGGTGCCGGCCGAGGGGCTGCGGCTCACCCCGGAGGCGGCCCGGCACCGGCTGGAGATCCTCGGCTTCGCCGACCCGGCGGGGGCGCTGCGTCACCTCCAGGCGCTCACCGGCGGGGTGAGCCGCACCGCCGCCATCCAGCGCACCCTGCTGCCGGTGCTGCTCAGCGAGTTCGCCGACGCGCCCGAGCCGGACCGGGGGCTGCTCAACTACCGGCAGGTCTCCGACAAGCTCGGCAGCACCCCCTGGTACCTGCGACTGCTGCGCGACTCCGGCCCGGTGGCCCGCCGGCTGGCCCGGGTGCTCTCCTCCTCCCGGTACGCCGCCGACCTGCTGGCCCGCGAGCCGGAGGCGTTGCGGCTGCTGGCCGAGGACACCGAGCTGACCCCGCGCCCGCGCGAGGTGCTCGGCGAGGGCTTCACGGCCGCGGCGGCCCGGCACGACGACCCCGTCGAGGCCACCCGCGCCGTCCGCGCGCTGCGCCGCCGCGAACTGGTCCGGCTCGCCTGCGCCGACGTGCTCAGCCGGGCCGGCGCGCTCGCCCCGCTCACCCCGCGGACGGCGGACGGCGGCGGGCGGGTGCCCACCCTGGCGGACGTCGGCGCGGTGGGCGTCGCCCTCTCCGACGTCGCCGACGCCACCCTGGCCGCCGCCCTGCGCACGGCCCGGGCCGCCCAGCCCGGACCGCCCGGCCTGCGCTTCGCGGTGATCGGCATGGGCCGGCTCGGCGGGCGCGAGTCGAACTACCTCTCCGACGCCGACGTGCTCTTCGTCTACGACCCGCCGCCCGGCGCGGACGAGCGGGTCGCCGGTGCCGCCGCGCACGCCGTCGCCGAGGAGCTGCGCCGGCTGCTCTCCGCGCCGGCCCCCGACCCGCCGCTCGGGGTCGACGCCGACCTGCGCCCCGAGGGCCGGCAGGGCCCGCTGGTACGCAGCCTCGCCGCGTACGCCCAGTACTACGCCCGCTGGTCGAAGGTGTGGGAGGCGCAGGCGCTGCTGCGGGCCCGGTTCGTCTGCGGCGACGCCGACCTGGGCGCCGAGTTCGAGGCGCTGGTCGACCCGGTGCGGTACCCGGCCGACGGGCTGACCCGCGAGCAGGTGGTGGAGATCCGCCGGATCAAGGCCCGGGTGGAGACCGAGCGGCTGCCCCGGGGCGCCGACCCGGCCACCCACACGAAGCTGGGCCGGGGCGGGCTCGCCGACGTGGAGTGGGCCGTGCAGCTGCTCCAGCTCCGGCACGCCGGCCGGCTGCCCGCGCTGCGCGGCACGCGTACCCTCGACGCCCTCGCCGCGGCCCGGGACGCCGGGCTGGTCGACCCCGAGGACGCGGCCGAGATGGCGGCCGGCTGGACGCTGGCGGCCCAGGTCCGCAACGCGCTGATGCTGGTCCGTGGCCGGGCCGGTGACCAGCTGCCCCGGCACGGGGTGGAGCTGGCCGGCGTGGTGCGGCTGCTCGGCGGCGACGACCCGGGCGAGTTCCTCGACGAGTACCTGCGCGCCGGCCGCCGCTCCCGGGCGGCCATGGAGCGGGTGCTCGACGCCCCCGCCTGACCGCCCGCCCGCCCCGACCCGGCTCGCCGCCGCGTCCCGGCCGCGCCACGCCGGTCGCCCGGGTCAGCCGCCGAGGGTGTACGTGCCGGCGCGCGGAACGGTCACCGTGGTCCACTCGCCGTCGGGGGCGAGCGTGGCGCCGCCGGTGACGGTCAGCCAGCGGTCGTGGCGGACCTGTACCGGCACCGGGCCGGGGCCGGGGGCGCGGAAGGTCACCGTGGCGGCGTCCTGACGGACCAGCTCGCCGGGGGCCCCGACCAGCGGGGTCGGGTCGGCGACCGCGTACAGCCGCCAGTGCGGGCCGGACCACACCTCGGTGAGGTACGGCAGGCCGGCCCGGACCAGCTCGGCCTCCGGCCGCCCCACCCAGGACAGCTCCACGTCGGGCACGGCGACGTACTGCACGGCGTTCTCTGCCAGCCAGGCGCGGTAGCTGTCGGCGGTCAGCGGGACGCCGGTGCCGGAGGCGCCGGGAACCGTGGTGAAGAAGAGCGGGTTGCGGGCGATGTCGGCCTGGCGCAGCCAGCCCCGGGCCAGCGGCACCTCGCCGAGGTGGGCGGCCTCCCAGTAGTTGCGGGTCGGTGGCACCTCCACCCGCCCGATGACCCCGCGCCGGTCCAGCTCGGCGCGCAGCGGCGCGAAGTACGCCGGGTCGGCCGTGGGATCGTCCGCGCTGGCCAGGTCGGCGGAGACGACGGGCGGCTGCCACCAGCAGACCGCTGCCAGCAGCGCGGCCAGCGCGACCGCCCCTGCCGCCCGCCGGTCGGTCAGCCGGCGGGGGAGCGTCGCGGCGGCGGCCAGCACGGGCAGCGCGAACATCACCACCAGCCGGGTGGCGTTCAGGCCCACCGGGGTGTGCAGCAGCGCCGCGGCCAGCACCCCGGCCGCCGAGAGCAGCGCACCGGCCCGCACCGGCCGGTACGCAACCAGCACCGCCACCAGCAGGCTGGTCACCACGGCGTGCAGGGTGTCGGCGCGGCTGATGTTCATCCAGCCGCCCTCGCCGAAGAGCAGCCCGGTCACCGCGAGGGGCGCGGCGGCGGGAACGGCGAGCAGCAGGCCGTCGGCGTACCGGCGGGTGAGCAGCAGCGCGACGCCGGCCAGGCCGACGAAGAGCCCGGCCACCGGGCTGGCCGCGGAGGCGAGCAGGGCGGCCAGACCGGCGAGCACGGCGCGCGTCCACCGGGCGCGGCCGGTGGACCCGGCGGGCAGGGTCAGGGCGAGCAGCGCGGCCAGGCCGAAGGCGACCCCGAGGGCGTACGTCACCCGGCCGGAGACCAGGTTGCCGGCGATGGTGAGGACCCCGACCAGGCTGCCGAGCAGCGGCCGGGGCACCCGGGTCCGGACCAGCAGGGCGGCGAACGCGGTGGCCGAGGCGAGCAGGGTGAGCGCGCCGGTGGGGCGGACCCCGAGCAGGGCCATCAGCGGCGGCGAGACCAGGCTGTAGCCCCACGGGTGGACCCCGCCGTACCAGCGCAGGTCGACCAGGGCGGGCCCGTGATCGGCGAAGAAGTCGGCCCGGGCCACCTGGGCGGACAGGTCCGAGCCGGTGGCCTGCAGGGTGAGATACAGCACGGCGAGGACCAGCGCGGACGCGGCGGACACCGCCACCACCCGACCGCCCCGCATGCCCACCTCCTGATCGCGACCCACCGTACTGGCAGCATGTCCGGCGTGCCTCACCACCTCTCGCGCTGGATCGGCCTGGCGGGCTCGGTGCTGCTCGCCGTGGCCGCCCACCTCGGCGGCGCGCTGCCGCACGGTGACCTGCGCCCCACCCCGGTCAGCATCTGGCAGGGCCCGAACGGGCCCCTGGTCATCGGTCTCTGGCTGGTCGGCACCGCCCTGCTGGCCTGGGCCTGGTGGTCGCTGCGCGACCGGGCGCCGTCGACCCGCTGGGTGCTCGTCACCGTCGCGCTCTGGCTGCTGCCGATGCTGTTCACCCCGCCGCTGGGCAGCCGGGACGCGTACGCCTACGCCTGCCAGGGTGCCAGCTACTCGGCCGGGATCAACCCCTACGAGCAGGGCGTGTCCGCGCTGCCCTGCCCCTGGCTGGACACCATCTCCTACATCTGGCGGGACACCCCGGCACCGTACGGGCCGCTCTTCGTGGTGCTCTCCGGGGCGGTCGTCTCCGCGGCCGGGTCGCTGGCGGGCAGCGTGGCGCTGTTCCGGCTGCTCGCCGTGGGCGGAGTGGCGCTGACCGCGTGGGCCCTGCCGGTGCTGGCCCGCCGCTGTGGGGTGCCGCCGCAGCGGGCGCTCTGGCTGGCGCTGGCCTGCCCGCTGGTGCCCGTGCACCTGGTCTCCGGGGCACACAACGACGCGCTCATGGTGGGCCTGCTCACCGCCGGGCTGGCCGTGGTGGCGGCCCGGCCGGGCCGGCCGCTGCCGCTGCTCGCCGGTGGGCTGCTGCTCGGGCTGGCCGCCGCCGTCAAGGTCACCGCGCTGGTCGTGGTGCCGTTCGCCGCGCTGGCCGCGATCGTCGGGCCGTACCGGATCCGGGCGCTGATCCGCGACGGCGGGTGGGTGGTCGGCGCGGCGGTGGGCGCCGTGGTCGCCGTGACCCTCGCGGCGGGTCTCGACTTCGGCTTCATCAGCGGACTGGAACAGGGCGGGCTCGTGGTCGCCTGGACCTCGCCGCCCACCGCGGTCGGGCAGACCGCCGGGTACGTCGCGGCGATCTTCGGCGCGCACATCGACGCGCTGCCGGTCACCCGGGGGATCGCCGTGGTGGTCCTGGTGGCGCTGCTCGTCTGGCTCTGGTTCCGGGCGCTGCGCCGGGGGGACCCGTTCTGGCACGCCGGCCTGGCGCTGGCCGCGACGGTCGCGCTCTCCCCGCTCTTCCACCCCTGGTACTGGACCTGGCCGCTCGCGGTGCTCGCCGCCACCGCCCGCCGGACCGGCTGGTTCTCGCTGGTCGCGCTGGTGTCGTCGTTCCTGGTCCTGGCCGACGGCACCGGCCTGCCCCGGTGGACCAAGATGCCCGGCGCGCCCCTGATGACGCTGTTGGTGATCGTGGTGGTGGTCCGGTTGGTACGTTCGGCTCGGGCGGCCCGCCGGCCGGTCCCCGCCGAGCGAGGAGCCGACTGAGGAGAGGTGCCGGTGAGCGAGCCCGGCGCGGTGCCCGACGGACCGGTCCGCCCGGTGGCCGCCGCGCTCGCCCGGTACGCCGGGCTCGCCGGCGCGGTGCTGCTGACCGTCGCCGGCTGGCTCGGCGGCGCGCTGCCCGACACCCCCGCCGTGACCAGCCTCGGCGACGCCTGGCGGGCCCCGCACGGGCCGGCGGTGCTCGGCTGCTGGCTGGTCGGCACCGTGCTGCTCGTCGGGGCCTGGTGGTCGCTGCGCTGGGGCGCCCCGTCGGGCCGGTGGGCGTACCTGACCGCCGGGTTGTGGCTGCTGCCGCTGCTGGCCGCGCCGCCGCTGGGCAGCCGGGACGTCTACTCGTACGCCTGCCAGGGCTGGTCCTGGACGCACGGGGCCGACCCCTACCGGGTCGGGGTGGTCGCCGCCGGCTGCCCGTGGGCGGAGAGCGTGTCGCCGATCTGGCGGGACACCCCGGCGCCGTACGGGCCGTTCTTCGTGCTGCTGGCCGGCCTGGCCGTGCTGCTCGGCGGCGGCCTGGTCGGCGCGATCGTGCTGCTGCGGGTGGTGGCCGTGGCCGGGGTGCTGCTGGCCGCGCTCTGCCTGCCCGGGCTGGCCCGGGCCGTCGGGGTGCCGACCCGGCGGGCGGCCTGGCTGGCGCTGGCCTGCCCGCTGGTCGGGGTGCACCTGGTGGCCGGCGCGCACAACGACGCGGTCGGCCTGGGGCTGCTGCTGTTCGGCCTGCTCGTCCTGGTCCGCCGGCCCGGCCGGCCGCGGGCGCTGGTCGTCGCCGGGGTGCTGCTCGGCCTGGCCGTGGCGGTGAAGGCGGTCGCCGTGGTGGTGCTCCCGTTCGCGGCGCTGGCCGCCGTGCTGGGCCGCTACACGTGGCGGGCGCTGCTGCGCGACGGCGGCTGGCTGGCCGGGGGAGTGCTGGCCACGCTGGTGGTCACCAGCCTGGCCACCGGGCTGGGCCTGGGCTGGGTACGCGGCGTGGCCCGCAGCGGCGACTCGGAGCAGTGGACGTCACCGCCGACCGCGGTGGGTCTCGTGGTCGACTACGCGGGCGCGCTGGCCGGCCGGGAGCCGCACGCCGTGCCGGTGGTCCGGGCGGTCGCGCTGGCCGTGCTCGCGGTGCTGCTGGTGCTGCTCTGGTGGCGGGCCTGGGCGGCGTTGCGCCGGCTGGGCGACGTCCGGCAGCGGGCGGCCCGGCTGGCCGCCGCGCGGCCCCGCGTGGCCCTGGCCGGGGCCGGCCTGGCGTTGGCCGCCACCGTGCTGCTCGCCCCGGTCTTCCACCCCTGGTACGCGACCTGGCCCCTCGCGCTGCTCGCGGTGGCGACGGTCGCCGTGGCCCGGACGGTGTGGTTCGTGGCGCCCTGCGCGGTGGCCTCGGTGCTCACCCTGCCGGACGGCACCAACCTGGCCCGCTTCACCAAGGCGCCGGGGGCGATCCTGATGACCGCGCTCGTGCTGGCCGTCGTGGTGGTCGCGATCCGGGCACGCCGCGCCCGCTGAAGTTTTCCCCGAAGTGGTTGACGCCGCCCCCATCCGGCCCTATGTTTAACGCATCCGTTAATTAACGAGGTGGTTAAGCAGTGGCCGAGGACCGACTCAGCGTCATCTTCGCGGCGCTGGCCGACCCGACCCGCCGGGGGATCCTCGCCCGGCTCGCGGAGGGGGACGCCACCGTCTCGGAGCTCGCCGAGCCGTTCGCGATCAGCCTGCCGGCGATCTCCCGGCACCTGAAGGTGCTGGAGCACGCCGGGCTGATCACCCGGAGCCGGAGCGCGCAGTGGCGGTCCAGCAGCCTCAACCCCGAGCCGCTGCGCGAGGCGACGGCCTGGATGGAGCGCTACCGGCAGTTCTGGGACGCCAACTTCGACCGGCTCGACGCGCACCTCAGGCGGATCCAGGCGCAGACCGAACGGAACGAACCATGAGAGAGGACAGCAGCATGACCGACACGCAGGCGACCCAGGAACTCGTCATGACCCGGGTCTTCGACGCCCCGCGGGAGCTGGTCTGGCGCGCGTTCACCGACCCGGACCAGTTCGCCGAGTGGTTCGCCCCGGTCGGCTGGTCCGTGCCGCGAAACACCGTCGACATGGACGTCCGGGTCGGCGGCCACCAGCGCTTCGTGATGGTCAACGACGAGGACCCGGCGATGACCTCGCCGGCCGACGGCACCTTCAGCGAGGTCGTAAAGCACGAGCTGCTGGTGGGCTACGAGGAGGCGCACGGCGTGCCGGGCGTGCCGGACGGCACCCGGTTCACGCTGCGGCTGGAGTTCCACACCGAGCCCGGCGACCGGACCCGGCTGGTGCTGCGCCAGGGCCCGTTCGCGCCGGAGATGCGGTCCGGCGCCGAGCAGGGCTGGGGCAGCTCCTTCACCAAGCTGGACGCGCTGCTCGCCCGCTGAGGGCGGACACACGAAACCGGCCGGGCCGGCCCCGCTGTCGCGGAGCCGGCCCGCGGGCACTGGGATGCGAGCCGATTGCCAGTGCCGGTGCGCAATTGACGCAGATTCCGGCCATTATGCCCAGAATTAACCTTACGATGAGATCTCTTCGTGGAGGTGAAGGGCCATGCCGACGTATATCGCGCTGCTGAACTGGACCGATCAAGGGATCCGGGCCTACAGGGACACCCCGAAGCGCGCCGATGCCTTCGCCGCAGCGACCCAGAAGGTCGGGGCGAAGCTCGTGAACCTTCACTGGACCGTCGGTCCGTACGACCTCGTGGCCGTCGTCGAGGCGCCCGACGAGGAGACCGCCGCTGCGGCGCTCCTGCAGCTCGGCGGGGCGGGCAACGTCCGTACCACGACCCTGCGGGCCTTCAGTCAAGACGAGATGGCCGGCATCATCGCCAAAACTGCTGGCTGAGGCCTTCCACCCCGGCCAGGATGGCGGCCGCCCGGCAGACCGAGCACGACGGGCCATCGATCGCTCGTACGCGGCGACCGACGGCCCGTCGGATGTTCCCAGGTGGTGACCAGGGGGCGCGCGGGGCGATGATCCCTGGTCAGAGGGTTGTCAGCTCAGCAGTCGAAGTACATGGCGAACTCTACTCACGCATTTGCGTGCGTTGACTGGCGTTGATTAAGCCTCCTGACCTGGGGAAACACCCCGACCGTCCGTTGGCAAGCGTTGACCGTTTGCGGACAACCTGCGGACTGACGGCGGACCGCCCCAAGTAGACGGGCCCGGCAGGTGCTGGAACACCTGTTGCCCGGGCCCTTGATCGCCGCAGGAGGCGACCCAATGGAACACCCTACTGACCCTGCCCAGGTGCAGCACCCCACCTGGTGCATCCGAGGTGCCCTCTGCACCGCTGAGGGCATCCACCACTCCCGGCCGTTGCCCGCAGTCACCGACGGCGCTGAGGACCTGATCCGGCTCTGGCTGGAGAAGGCGTGGGACCTCGCCCAGGTCTCCATCGTCATGGAGGTGACCGTCCAGGGCGAGGTCACCTACACCTACATGCAGGCCGGGCAGGCTCGGATCCTGCGGCACCAGCTCGGCCGGCTGCTCAACCTGTCCAAGGGCGGTGCCCGGTGAGCCGGCCGGACCGTTGGTGGCGGCCGGCCACCCGCCGCCGCCCACCGATCCGGGTGAGGCAGCGGCGGACGTACACCGAGCAGGAGGTCAACGACACGTTCGACCGCGGCTACCGGTACGGCGAGGCGAACGCCCGGGAAGACGACGGCATCGACAAGGCGCTCAACGTGGCGATGGACGCGGGGGTGCTCCAGGGCCGCAAGCAGGGCGAGCGGGACACCTACCTCGAACTCGGCCGGCTGCTCGACGACCCGGACGAGTTGATCGCGCAGGTCGGCGGCCGGTACCTCGCCGAGCGGGCCGATCTGTTCCTGCTGGTGGAGTCGGCGCGGGAGAACTCCCCGTACGAGTTCCACCAGCTCGAAGACGCCATCAAGGAAGGCGACGAGGCGGTCGCGGCACTGGCGCGGCGGTGGGGCGTTACGGATGACCTACTCGACGTGGCGGACGCGGCCGGCGTGACCCCGTTGGCCGACGTCGCCCCGGGCGAGCTGGTCGCCGACCTCGAGGCCTGGCTTCGGGCCGGCGGCGAATGACGGTGCGGCGTGGGGATCGGCTGGTCTGGGAGCACCCCGACTGGCCGGTCCCGCTCTACATCGCAGTGACCCGGGTGGCCCGCGATGGCACCTGGTGCGACATTGACGTGCGCATGTTGACGTCGCAGTGGTCGCGGCGGACACCCCTGCCGTTGCCGAGTCGATGCCGCCCCGACAACTCGACCGGCGAGTGACGGTCGGAAGGGGGGGTCTTTTTCGGGGCGTCCCGAAAATGATGGAGCGGCGACCGGAAGAACTCTTCCGGTCGCCGCTCTTTCACTTCGGCCGCGGGCCGGCTGGGCCGGTCGGTGCCGGTGGGCCACCCGGGCGGGGCTGACCGGGCATCAGCCGTCGCCTCTGAGTAGCAGCGTCGCGTAGTTGCCGGTGCGGTCGTCCAGGCGCAGCGTCGCCCGCGACAGGTCCCGGCGTAGCCCTCGGATCTCCTCGACCAGCGGATCTACGCCCCTGCCTGGCGCGCCGGCTGGTGCGGCGAGCGCGGGCGCCTGGGCCTGGCCGCGAACCGCGGCGCGTAGCTGCTGGAAACCTTGCGGGCCGCCGAGCGCGTCCACTTCCCGGCTGGTCATGACACCCTCGCCGGGGGCGAGCAGTCGCCATTCCGAGTCGACACCCTTCGGGCCCGGCCCGGTGACGATGCCGCCCTCGGCCATGCCGCTGGAGTAGCCCTCCCCGGTGTGGTAGCCACCGCCGTAGCTGAGCGTGCCCTGCGCCTTGACGGAGATGCGGGCGTGCATGTTGTTGATCCGGGCGACCAGGCTGCGCGCCGACTCCATCGCCGGCCCCGTGTTCGCGGTGACCGTCACCTTCCGGTCGCGGATCTGCAGCAGCTGGTTGGCGAGGTCGTTTGCGGCCGACTCTGACAGGCCCATTCCGCGGGCCAGTGCGATGAACTGCGCCCGGCCACGGTCGGCGGCAGCGTTGGCCATCTCCTGCGACCCGGTCTGCTCCATGATCTTCTTGTAGGCGTTGTTCGCCTCGCTGGCGATCTTGTCGAGGGCGGCGGCGTTCGCCCGGCCCTTCGCCGAGTTGATGTCGAGCGCGGCGCCGTGGTCGATCGCGGTCTTGCCGTTCTCCTTCACCGCAGCCGTCGCGTCGTCGATCGCGGCTTCGAGGTCGCGTTGCGCCTGACGGGCGGACAGGTTGTTGCCGGTCATCTTGTCCATCTCGCCGCGCCATGTCTCCAGCGCGCTGACTGCGTCGATGGTCTTGACCTTGGTGTCGCCGAACCCGTCGGCGAGTTTCCGCAGCTCGTCGGCGAGCCCGTTGCTGGACTGCTGCGCGAGTGCCTGCTCTGCGGCCAGCCGGCCCAGCTCGGCCGCGTCTCCGCGCAGGAACGCGCTGATCTTCTCCATCCAGCCGTAGGCGGCGGTCAACCCCACCACGGTGGTGGCCAGCGACCGGATGCCGTAGTCGAAGACACCCCACAAGGTCAGTAGGGCGTGGGCGCTTTCCGACGAGTGCTCGGACAGCTTCTCGAACACGTCACCGACCGTGTCCCCGGCCTGCTCGGCGATGGTGCCGATGGCGTCGAGGACGGGCCCGGCCCGCTCGGCGGCGGTCGCGAAGCCCTCCACCGCCCGCTCTGCCCCCGACATGGCGGACTCGACCAGGCCGGGCATCTTCGGCGACAGGGCGGAGAACGCCCGCTCCAGATCCCCGCCGATGTCGTCGATGTGAGAGCGGACCACACCCAGGGACTCGACCGTCGCCGGCACGAACGACACGGCCGCCTCTTGCAGCGCTTCCGTGAACGTCTCGCCGGTCTGCTTCGCCGCGGCTTGCACCTGCGGATGCTTCGCCGCGATCGCGATACCGCCGACGATGCCGCCGGCGCCGGCCGCGCCGACCACCGCACCGGAGATCACCGCACCGAGTGCGGGTGCCGCGGCGGCGCCGGCGGCGACCACACCAGCGCCGATCGCGACCTGCGCCTGCGGCGGCAGCGACCCGAACACGTTGGACAGGGCGGCACTGATCGGCCCACCCGCCCGCGACAGTCCGGCCGCCAAACCGGCGGCGATCCGGCCGCCGAACCGCATCGACTCTTCGTGGGACTCGCTGTCGTCGGGCAGGAGATCCTTGACCCGGATCAGCTTCCGAAGCTCACCCTGCTGCTTGCGGAGATCCTTGAAGAGTTCCTTGTTGCCGGTGGCGTCTATCTCGGCGGCGAGCCGGCGGACGTTGCCCTCAACCTGGCCGATCTCGGCGGCGAGGCCGCGGTACTGCTCGCTGGTGGTCTGGGTCTTGTCGCCGCTGGCCTTGACCTTGTCGCCGAGGTCGTCGATCTGGTCGCCGGCCTTGGCCGACGCCTTCGCGGCGTCGTCGATCTGGTCGGCGGCCCTCGCGGCAGCGTCCCCGACCTCGCGGAACGCCTTGCTGCCGCCGGCGTCACGGCCGACGACGTCGAACTCGACGCGTTCCCTGGCGACCATCAGTCACCGGCCGGGGTCAGGTCGGCGAGCTGGAGGTCTACCGCCCAGCCGCGCAGGAAGGCACGGAACGCGTCCAGGCTCCCGCTGTGCTGCTGGCCGATCCCGACAACAACCCGGGACAGCCCCAGGATCACCGCCTGGTCGCCGTGCTGGTCGACCAGCTGGACCACGCGCTGCCCGTCGCCGTCGAGCACGGCGTCGAGCACGTCCAGAGCGGCCAGCGTCGACTTCCGATCCTCACCGTTCATTGCCACTCCCTCAGACGAGTTGTGGGGCGGACGGAGCGGCCCCGGGACCGTAGACCGGGGCCGCGTCCGCCGTGGGGCGCTGGCGGCGTCTCCGCGAGGCTGAGGCGCCCGCTCTGCCGCCATCGATCCCCGGCCGCGGCATGACACTCACGAGCACGGCCGGGGTGACGTTGACGCCCAGGACTAGAACGTCGGCGTGACCAGGCCAGTGCCGGAGATGACGCTGATGGCCTTCGGGTACCGCTCGAAGGCGGTGGCCAGGTAGTTGTAGACGCGCAGCAGGATCGACAGCTGGGCCGCGAGAGGCTCGCGGAACGCCTCGGCCCGCGGGGTGCCCTCGTAGAGGATGTGGTCGCCCCGGCGCATCACGATGATCCGGTCCTCATTGGTGCCGGCCCCAAGATTCACCGGGATGTTGGCATCGGTGTAGACCGGCAGGCCCATCAGGGAGCCGACCAGGCCGGTGGCCGGGTCCGGCGACGACGATGCGATCGCGATCGCGTTCTGCGGCCCGTTGGCGCCCGGCACGACCAGCGGCCGGTTCGCGGTGTCCGCGGCGGCCATGAACCACGCCCACCGGCGCGGGTGCATCACGATGGCGTCGGCGGCCAGGAACCGACCGGTGGCGATCTGCTGGATAGCGTCCGCCAGCTTCGGGTAGAGCGTCGCCACGGTCGGGGTGCCGCTGGTGAACGTGACGGGGTTGATGCCGGAGACGTTGAGCAGTCCCCGCTTGTTGGCCACGTTGTTGTTGATGACGAAGATGTCCGTCTTCACGGCCAGGTCGGCGAGCAGGTCCCGCAGCAGGATGTCGTCCATGTTCACCGGCGACTGCTCGACGAGCTGCACCGAGATGACCTGCTGACCGGCGACGGTCGCGACGTTGCTCGTCACGGTCGCCGTGGTCGCGTCGGTGTTCTGCACCGCGGTGTTCTGGGTGGCCTGCTCCGCCACGGCGGTGCCGGTGGCCACCTTCGGGAGGTTGATGGTGTCCGTCCCGGCCGGCAGCGGCACGTTGCGGACCAGGTTCGCGGTGACGCGCCCTGCCCTTGCCAGCTCGGCCATCTCGCTCATCAGCCACAGCGGCGGCACGAAGTCACCGCCCGCGCCGTCGGTGGTGGTCAGGGCGCGCTGGCTCAGCTCGCCGGCCACCACGCGGTTGTTCTGCCGCAGCCTGTTGCCGGCCTCGGAGTCGGCACGCAGCGAAACGCCGATCATGTCGCGGATCCACGACGGCCCGTGCGGGTCGTCCTGGCGGTAGACGTGGCTGGCGCTGACGCGGGCGCCGCCGGCCGCGCGGCGGCCGGTCGGGTGAACCTGGGTGGCCTGCTCGGCGACGCGCTCCTCTTCGGCCTGCTCGGCGGTCAGCGCGGTCAGCGCGTCCTCGGCGGCTTGCAGGTCGCGGCGGGCCTGGTCGCGGGCGCTCGCGGCCCGCTCGACCATGTCCTCGGTCAGGTCCGGCGCGGAACGCAGCGCGGTCAGTTCGGCCTCACGCCGCGTCAGAGCGTCGCGGGCCTCGTCTCGGCAGCGGATCGCCGCGCCGATCATCTGGGGAATCGTGGTGGCCATGGTGGCCCCTCCGTTGGTCGCTGGTGGTAGGTGAAGTGCGCCTACTCATCCAGTCGGCCGTCCGAGGCACCTGGCGCCGGTCCGGATCTCGAGCGTTCGAGAGGCTGACCCCCGCTCAGGCGGCCGGCGGACCGGGCTCGCGCGAGCTGGGGGTAGCTGCCATCGATCATACGTCCCCGGGCGACACATCCAGCAGCATGGCCGCGCCCACAGCGGCATCTACCTCGCCCGCCAGGGCCTGCCACAGCCGCGCCACCGGAGTATCCGCCACCGTGTCCGGGTGGGTCTGCTGACGCAGCCAGTACGCCAGCGCGGACAGATCACGAGCCGGCTGGAACAGCCAGCCAGCCAGCAGCCGCGCCAGCACCGGATCGGGACCGTCGTGCCCCGCCCGGGCCGGGTCGTCCAGCAGGTCGGCCAGGGCGCGCCGCACGGCGGTCAGCCAGCCGTCGCCCCGCGGCTCACGCAGATACGCAGTCACCGCGGCAACCGCATCCGGGCCAGCCTGGTCGACCGCACGGGCCAGTTCAGGAGTCATCTCGGTCAGTACCTCTCGATAGGTCAGCCGTGACGTCACGCGCGTCACGGCGTTACGGCACTCTCCCCAGCAGACGCGGCTTGACCTGCGAAAACTCGCCGCCGCCGCTGTCACGAACTGTCCAGATCTGTCACGGGGAGAAATCGTCACAGGAACGTGCGGTGACCGTGAGGCCGGATCCTAAAAGATCATCTTGTGTTGTCGGGTTCGTCGAGCAGGTGCGCGGGGAAGCCGGCGGCGAGCAGCCGCTGCCTCGCGACCTGCTCGCCGAGCGGCGAGTCGCGCATGAGTGCGCGGACCATGGCGGCGTTGACCACCTGCGTCGGCTGGCCATCCACGATGGCCACGTCCCAATCGGGTAGCTGGGTCATGCTGCGTCTCCCTGCGTCGTGGGTGGTTCCTCGCCGAACCGCTCGCGGTAGAGGTCGGCTAGGACGGCGTAGCCGGCTTGCTCGATCTCGACCCGGGCGGTCAGCTCGTGCTCGAAGCGGATGAGGTCGGCGCGGGTCCAGCCGAGTACCTGCTCGCGGGTGTATCCGAACTCGGCGGCGGTCGCGATGATCTGTTCGGCGGCCTGGTCGAGGCTCACGCTGCGTCTCCCTGGTTGGTCGAAGGGTGCGAAGGGAGCGAAGAGAGCAGGGACACGGAGTCCGCACCCTTCGCGCTGTTCGCGCTCCCTTCGGTGGGCAGTCGGGCCACAGTCGGGTCAGTCAGTTCAGGGTTTGAATCCTTGGCCCGACTGACCCGACTGTGGTCTGACTGAGGGGCGAGGTCGGGATCGATGCGCCAGAGGGTGCCACCGCCGAAGCCCTGCCGGGGCGAGGGGACGACGCCGGCCCGCTTGCGGGCGCGCTTGACGGTGGACTCGGAGAAGCCGTCCGCCTTGGCGGCCTTCATGATGTCGGCGCGGGCCGCCTCACCGCCCTGGCTGATGACGTAGCCGCGGAGCCAGTCCGCGGCCTCGTCGCGCTCGGCCTTGTCCTCCGTGTCTCCGGTGTCGCTGAGGACGTCGCCGACGCTGCGGTCGGATTCGCCGAGCCACACCAGCCGGCCGACGTGCGCCGGGCCGCGTCGGGTCGGCACGGCGGTGTCCTCGATGTCGTAGAGCAGCGACGGCAGGTCGAGCTTGCCGAGCGAGTTCTTGGTCTGCGTCATCACTCGGATGCCGTTCTCGCGGTCGACGGCGAAGCCGAACACCGACCGGGGCACGTTCTTGAACGCCCCAGAGCCGGTGATCAGTGAGGACGGGTCGGTGCCGCTGCCCTTGTTGAAGTGGGCGATACCCAGCACGACGCAGCGGGCCCGGTCGGCGAGCCGGGCGAGCGGGTCGAGGGCGGTCCGTACGTCCCGCTCCCGGTGGGTGTCGATCTTCGCGCCGATCGTCGACATGAGCGGGTCGAGCACCAGCAGCCCGGCGCGCAGCCGGCGGAGCTCGGCCTCGAGGCGGACGTTGTCCAGCGGCAGGGACAGCGTGGTGTCGAGCGCGTCGTCCTGGTAGACCTCGCACCGGTACACCATCGACAGGTCAGCGCCGGCCGCGATCAGCCGCGGCACGAGGGTGTGCTTCCACGAGTCCTCTACCGCCGCGTAGATCACGGGCCGGGGCTGGCCGTGGAGCTGACCGGGCAGGGTGCCGCGGGTGATCTGCGCGGCCAGCCAGATCCCGAAGGACGACTTGCCGGTGCCCTCCCGGCCGGCAGCCACGGAGAGCGACCCGGACGGGATGCGGCCCTCGCTGTTGTCCTCCCACGCCCACACCACCGGCTCCGGCTCGATCTCCGACGCGGCGGTCAGCACCAGGCGACGAGCCGGCACGTCCGCGGCCCTGTCACCACGCGGTTCATCTGAACCGCGTGGTGGCGGGCAGCGGCAGTAGTCCGGCAGCAGCTCCTGGCACACCGGGCAGAACTCGACGCCCGTCATGCGGCCAGCTCCCGCTCGGCCAGTCCGAGGCACATGCCGCCGGCGGCGTACGGCTCGGGTGCGCGTTCGCGGCTGATCCCGAGCAGGTCGTCGAGTTTGGCGGCGATACGGCGGCGGGCGATGACCGGGTCACCGTTGCGGCGAAGCACCACGATGTCGGCCCGGTCGGTTACGCTGGTCGGGACGTGCTCGCCGGCCGTCTTGGCGCCCGCCCCGGAGTTACCAGCCGCGGGGCGGGCGTTCTGCATCTGCGACATGTCAGGCCGCCGCCTCTGCCTGCTCGTCGCCGGCCAGCCACGCCGCGACGACGCTCTCCGGGTAGAGCACCCGCCTGCCTCTCTTCACGCCCCTCGGGCCCTTACCGACGTGCCGCCAGTAGCGGACCGTGCTCGGCGCGGTCCGGGCCATCGCGGCGACTTCCTCGGTGGTGAGGTACTTCTCCACGTCCGACGCTCCCCTGCTCGACTGTCGGGTAAGTGGCGACACTTACCCGTTGATCGTGACTGTAGGCGTTGGGAACGTGCGAGTAAAGCTTGCTACTTACTCGGAACGGCGCTAACTTACGCACATGCAGATATCTGTCGGGTGGGGCGGCTGGGCCCAGGTGATCCCGGACGGCGGCCAGGCCGACGAGGTCGAGCTACCCGCCGTCTCCTACGTCCGGTTCGCCGAAGTCCCGTCCGGGCACTGGCGGGCCGTCGAGGTGTACCTCGACGGTCGCGGAGAGCAGGTGCGGGCCGAGGCACTGCGCCGGTACCCGTTGACCTTCATCGAGACTGCGGTGACCACCGATCCCGGGATGCTGGAAACCCTCCAGTCTTGGGCCAGGCACGCCGGGCCAGACCTGACCCGGCTCGCGTCGCACTTCGACACCGCGTTCTGGCGCGACCGTGACACGCACTGGGTGGCCCGGAGCTGGCGCGCGCAGATCAAGGACTCGGGTGAGCCGCAGGCGCCGATGGGGAAGCTGCGCAGTCCGGCACCGCGCACCCCGGAGGAGATGCAGCTACCGGAGCCGAGCGAGGGCCTGACGCCCGAATTTCTCGGCCGGGTGGCGGCTGCGTACCGGGAGGCCATCCACGTGGACGCCAAGGCGCCGGCCCGGGTGCTCAGCCAGGTCAACCCGCAGGTCTCCTACCGCACCATCCACCGCTGGATCTACGAGGCCCGCCGCAGGGGCGTCCTTCCCCGCGGCTCACAGGGCCGGGTCGGGTAGGAGGGCGACGGTGGCCAGCATCAAGAAGCGCCCCGATGGGAAGTACCGGGCCCGGTACCGCGACGAGGCCGGCAGGGAGCACGCCCGCCACTTCGACCGGAAGGTCGACGGCCAGAAGTGGCTCGACCAGCAGACCGCGGCGCTAGTCAGCGGCACGCACGTTGACCCAAAGACGGCGAAGACGACGGTCGCCGCCTGGTGCGCGACGTGGCTCGACGGGTACGGCACGCGGCGTGCGTCGACTGTCCGGCAGGCCAAGGTGCACGTGGCACAGATCGTCGCGGAGTTCGGCCCGCTGCGCCTGAGCGCGGTTCGGCCGTCCCACGTGAAGGCGTGGACGACCAAGCTGCGCGAGTCCGGGCTGGCCGCCTCCTACGTCTACGCGCTCTATCGGCGCCTGGCGCAGATCTTCGCCGACGCCGTCCACGATGGGATCGTGCCGCGGTCGCCGTGCTCGCGGCGCACCTCGCCGGGCCAAGCGAAGCAGCGGCCGTACGTCGCCACCACCGAACAGGTCTGGGGCCTCTATGACGCGATGCCGGCCCGGCAGAGGGCGTCCATCCTGCTCGGCGCGTTCGCCGGGCTGCGGACCGCCGAGGCGTGCGGGTTGCGCGTGGCTGATGTCGACTTCATGCGCGGCATGATCGCCCCGGCGGTGCAGTACCCGGCGCTGCCGTTGAAGACCGAGGCGTCCCAGACCCCGATCCCGATCTCACGCACGCTCGCGGTCGAGCTGTCGGCGCACGTGGCGCAGTGGCGGGCCGACACGATCCTCACCGCCGACGATGGTGTCCAGTTCGGCCCGTGGATGTTGGAGCGGGCCATACGTGACGCCCGGCAGCGAGTGCCTGGCCTGCCGGATGGTTTCCGGTTCCATGATCTCAGGCACTACTTCGCGTCGCTGCTGATCGAATCGGGCGCCAGCGTCAAGGTTGTGCAGGCGCGGCTACGGCACGGCTCGGCGAAGACGACGCTCGACACGTACGGACACATGTTCCCCGACAGCGACGAAGCCACCAGGTCCGCGGTGGACGCGGTCCTGGTGGCTCGTGCGGACTCCCTGCGGACTAGGGAGGTGATCGCCTGACGTAGACGCAGGTCAGCGCTTGATCACTGCTAGCAGTCGAAGTACATGGCGAACTCGTGCGGGGTCGGGCGCAGGCGCACCGGGTCGACCTCGTTGGCCCGCTTCCACGACACCCAGGTGGAGATCAGGTCCGGCGTGAAGACGCCGCCGTCGAGCAGGTAGTCCTGGTCGGCCTCGAGCGCGTCGAGCACCTCCGGCAGCGAGCCCGGCACCTGCTTGACGTCGCCCCACTCCTCCGGCGGCAGGTCGTACAGGTCCTTGTCGATCGGCGCCGGCGGCTCGATCTTGTTCTTGATGCCGTCCAGGCCGGCCATCATCATGGCCGAGAAGGCGAGGTACGGGTTGCTGGACGGGTCCGGCACCCGGAACTCGACCCGCTTGGCCTTCGGGTTGTTGCCGGTGACCGGGATGCGGGTGCAGGCGGACCGGTTGCGCTGCGAGTAGACCAGGTTGACCGGCGCCTCGAAGCCCGGCACCAGCCGGCGGTAGGAGTTGACCGTCGGGTTGGTGAAGGCCAGCAGCGACGGCGCGTGGTGCAGCAGGCCGCCGATGTACCAGCGGGCGTTGTCGGACAGGCCGGCGTAGCCGGTCTCGTCGTAGAACAGCGGTTCGCCGTTCAGCCACAGGCTCTGGTGGGTGTGCATGCCGGAGCCGTTGTCGCCGAAGAGCGGCTTCGGCATGAAGGTGGCGGTCTTGCCGTTCGCCCAGGCCTCGTTCTTCACGATGTACTTGAAGAGCTGGAGCTGGTCGGCCGAGTGCAGCAGGGTGGAGAACTTGTAGTTGATCTCCGACTGGCCGGCGGTGCCAACCTCGTGGTGCGAACGCTCCACGGTGAAGCCGGTGTCGACCAGGCGGCGGACGATGCTGTCGCGCAGGTCGGCGTAGTGGTCGACCGGCGGCACCGGGAAGTAGCCGCCCTTGTACGCGGTCTTGTAGCCGCGGTTGCCGCCCTCCTCCTCCCGGCCGGAGTTCCAGGCGCCCTCGATCGAGTCGATGTAGTAGAACGACTGGTGGGCGGAGGTCTCGTGGCGGATCGAGTCGAAGATGTAGAACTCCGCCTCGGCGCCGAAGTAGGCGGTGTCGGCGATGCCGCTCGCCGCGAGGAACGCCTCGGCCTTCTTCGCCACGTTCCGCGGGTCCCGGGAGTACGCCTCGCGGGTGAACGGGTCGTGGATGAAGAAGTTCAGCGCGAGGGTCTTCTGCGCGCGGAACGGGTCGATGAAGGCGGTCGCGACGTCCGGCAGCAGGAGCATGTCCGACTCGTGGATCGCCTGGAAGCCACGGATCGACGAACCGTCGAACGCGAGGCCGTCGGTGAAGAGGCTGTCGTCGACGGACTCGACCGGCAGGTTGAAGTGCTGCATCACGCCGGGCAGGTCACAGAAACGTACGTCGACGAACTTCACGTCCTCGTTCTTGAGGTATCGCAGGAGTTCCTCGGGATTGGCGAACACACGTCCTCCTGGCAGGTCCACTCCGGTGGCTGGCTACCTGACGAAGCTATGGCGGTGGGGTTGCCCGGCCGTGTCTCCTCTGTTTCCGCCGTGTTACGTCCCTCGCGCAGCGTCATCCCGGCCGCTCAGCCGCCGCCGGCTCTCGGTTCGGACGATACCCGCTGCACCGGTCTGCCGCTGATTGATGGCTTTGGTCCCGTTTCCCGCCCCGTGCGGAACCGGCGTACCCGGGCAGTGACCGACACCCCTGCCCGTCGCGGCGCTCCCGGCTCCGGACCGGCCGCTGGCTACCCTGGCCGCTGTGACCGATACCGCCGCCGTGCCGGTGCCGCCCGCCACGGACCCGACCTTCACGCCCCCGAGCCTCGGCCGCCGCTTCGGCGCCCTGGTCATCGACTGGGTGCTCTGCCTGCTGATCGCCAACATCTTCGCCGACCCGGTCCGCGACGGCTGGCCGCCGGTCCTGGTGCTGATCCTGGAGTACGGCTTCTTCCTGGGCCTCTTCGCCCAGACCCCCGGCATGTACGTCACCCGGATCCGCTGCCTGTCCTGGGCCGACGGCGGCCGGATCGGGCTGGTCCGGGCGCTGCTGCGCGGCGTGCTGCTGGCCCTCGTGGTGCCCGCCCTGATCATGGACGGGCACCGGCGCGGCCTGCACGACCGGCTCACCGGGTCGGTCGTCGCCGACGCCCCCCGCGCCGCCCGCCGCTGACCCGGGCCCGCACGATGAAGGAGCCGGCCCCGCGCGGGTCCGGCTCCTTCACGCGTACGTCGGGGGTCAGCGACCCCGGGTCTGGCGGAACGCGCCGCGCGGCGGCCGCATGTTCTTCGGGATCGCGCCCTTGGGCATCTGCGGGCGGGCGGTGAGCGCCTTGAGTCGCTTGTCGAGAGCGTTGACGTCCTTGGGGGCGAGGCTGCGGGGCAGCCGCATCAGCGTCATCCGCAGCTTGCGGATCGGCAGCTCGCCCTCGCCCTGGCCGATCACGTAGTCGTGCAGCGGGGCGGAACCGATCACCTTGGCCAGCCGGCGCTTCTCCTGGCCGAGCAGGCCGCGCACCCGCTGGGGGTTCCCCTCGGCCAGCAGGATCACGCCCGGCCGGCCGATCACCAGGTGCACCATGTCCATCTGAGTGGTGGAGCTGACGGCCGGCGTGACGCGCCAGTCGCCGCGCATGCTCTCCATGATCTGGGCCGCCGCGCCTGGCTGCCCCTCGGCGGCGTTCATCATCGCCTTGTTGGACCGCAGGTTGAGCACGACCAGCACCGCGAGCAGGATGAACAGGATGCCGATCGGCAGCCAGATCCAACCCCAGAGGAGCACCGCGACCACGGTGAGCGCGAGCGGGATCAGCACCGCCGCCGCGGTCAGCGGCGCGAACCACCGGTCCTGCTTGGCGGTGAACTGGAACACCATCCCGATCTGCTTCAGCCGCTGGCCGAACGAGACCTTCTCCTGGGGATTTGCCATGCCGCAGAGTCTAGTGGTCGCCGCGCAGCCGGTTGATCCGTGGCCGCCCCTCCGCCGCGACTGAGTACCTTACGTCGCCGCCGGGCCGCTGAGACCCCGGAGTAAGGAGGGGGAGCGGCCGAAGATCAGGCAGCACACCCATGCCCCGGGGGCACCTTCGCGCGGAAAGTCGGTGTCGACAGCGAAACACCGCACGACAGGAGAACCGAGATGTTCGGCAACGACGCAGACCTGCTCCTCAGCATCCACCGCAGCCACGCCTCCGAGCTTCAGGCCGACGCGGCCCGCGACCGGCTCGCCCGGTCCCTGCCCCGCCGCCACCCGCGGAGCTGGCTGAGCCGCCGGCAGCACACCGCCCGCGCCACCGACGCCCGCCGGTGACCGCCCCGGCGCTGCCCGCGCACCCGGACGCCGCGCCACCCGCCCCGCACCCGACCGGTCCGACCGGCCAGTCCGGGGCGGGTTTCGCGAACGCCGGGCCGGCCGTCTCCGGCCGGGTTGGTGCGGCCGGGGCGGGTTTCGTGGGCTCCGGGCCGGCCGTCTCCGGCGGGGTTGGTGCGGCCGGGGCGGGTTTCGCGGGTGCCGGGCCGGCCGTCTCTGGCCGGGTTGGTGCGGCCGGGACGGGTTTCGCGGGTGCCGGGCCGGCCGTCACGGGGGCGGCCGGCCCGGCGGGGAACCGGCCGGTCGGCGGGGACGGCGCGGGCGTACGCCGTGGCATGCTCGACGGCGTGACCGCACGCGCCGCCAGCACCGTCCTCGTCGGCCGCCAGCCCGAGCTGGCGGGGCTGCGCGAGGCGCTCGGCCGGGCCCGGGCCGGCGACCCGGTCACCGTCCTGGTGGGCGGCGAGGCCGGGGTCGGCAAGACCCGGCTGCTGGAGGAGTTCGGCGCGCACGCCACCGGAGCCGGCGCGCGGCTGCTCATCGGCCAGTGCCTGGAACTCGGCGAGGCCGGCCTGCCCTTCGCGCCGTTCGCCGCCGCACTGCGCGACGTGCTGCGCCACGACGGCCCGGCCGCCTTCGCCGGCTACGAGGCGGAGTTCGCCCGGCTGCTGCCCGAGCTGGCCCGGGTGCCGGCCGGGGCCGCCGCGCCCACCGGGCTGCCCGTCTCCGACACCCCGCGCGGCTACCTGTTCGACCTGGTCGCCGACCTGTTCCGGCGGCTCGCCGAGGAGCGGCCGCTGGTCCTGCTGATCGAGGACCTGCACTGGGCCGACCGCTCCACCCGCGACCTGATCGGCTTCCTGGTCCGGGCCGCCCGGGCCACCCGCCTGCTGCTGGTCTGCACCTACCGCACCGACGAGCTGCACCGCGGCCACCCGCTGCGTCCCTTCCTCGCCGAGCTGGACCGGGCCCGGGGCGTGGACCGGATCGAGCTGGGCCGGCTGGACCGGGACGGCACGGCGGCCATCCTCGCCGACCTGCTCGGCGCCGAGCCGGCCGCCCGCGCCGTCGACGACGTGCACGGTCGTACCCAGGGCAACCCGTTCTTCATCGAGGAGCTTGCCGCGGCCGGCGACCCGGTCGGCTGCGCGGTGCTTCCGGAGACGCTGCGCGACCTGCTGCTGGCCCGGGTGGACCGGCTGCCCGAGCCGGCCCAGCGGGTGCTGCGGATCGCCGCCGCCGGCGGCACCCGCTTCGCCCACCAGCTCCTCGCCGAGGTGGCCGGCCTGCCCGAGTCCGAGCTGGAGGACGCGCTGCGCGCCGCCGTGGCCGGCCAGCTCGTGGTGGCCGACCCGGACGGCGACTACGAGTTCCGGCACGCGCTGTTCCGCGAGGCCGTCCACGACGACCTGCTCCCCGGCGAGCACGCCCGGCTGCACGCCCGGTACGCCGCCGCGATCGAGGCGCAGCCGCACCTGGTGGCCGCCGGTCGCGCCCCGGCCGAGATCGCCCATCACTGGTACGCGGCGCACGACCACCCGCGCGCCCTGATCGCCGCCCGGATGGCCGCCGGGGCCGCCGCCGACCGCTACGCGTACGCCGAGCAGAGCCGGCTGCTGGAGCGGGTCCTGGAACTGTGGGAGCTGGTGCCGGACGCCGCCGACCGGCTCGGCATGGACCACCTGCGGGTGCTGGAGGAGACGCTGGCCGCGGCCATCACGGCCGGCGACTACAACCGGGCGCTCACCCTGACCCGGGCCGGGCTGGCCGAGGTGGACACGGCCGCCGAGCCGCTGCGCGCCGCCGGCCTGCTCTACCGGCGCGGCCGGTTGCTCGCCCTGCTCGGCAAGAGCGACGGCACCGCCGAGGTACGCGAGGCGTACGGGCTGGCGGCCGGGGTGCCGGACACGCCCGAGCGGGTGCGGCTGCTCGCCGACATCGCGGCGCACCTGGTCAAGATCGACCCCAGGCAGGCCGCCTCGGTGGCCGACGAGGCGATGGCCGCGGCCGAGGCGGTCGGCGAGGACGTGGCCCTGCTGCCCACCCGGATCGCCCTGCTCTGCCGCACCGACGAGGCCCCCGACCTGGGGCTGGCCGAGCTGCGCCGGGCCGAGGCCCTGGCCCGGGCCACCGGCAACGCGCCGGCGCTGGTCAGCGCCCTGGTGCACCTCTCCGACGTGCTCTACGAGCTGGGCCGGTACGCCGAGTCCGCGGAGGCCGCCGAGGCCGGGGAGAGCGAGGCGCGCCGGGTGGGGATCAGCCGCTCCACCGGGGCGTACCTGCTGTCGAACCGGGCCGAGGCGCTGATCGCGCTGGGTCGCTGGGACGAGGCCGACGCGGCCTGCGCGGAGGCGGCCCGGATCGACCCGCCGGGCGTCTCCGGGCTGCACTGGCTCCAGCTCCGGGCCGGGCTGCGGCTGGCCCGCGCGCACCCCGCCGCCGACGAGCTGGTCGGCCGGGCGCTGGCCTTCCTGGCCCGGCCCTACCTCTGGCCGAACCACCGGCTGCCCCTGCGTGAACTGCGCATCGAGGCCGCCCTGGCGGCGGACGACAAGGTGGCCGCGCTCGCCGCGAGCCGGGCCGCCCTGGCCGACGAGCGCCTCGTCGACCTGCCCCGGGAGGGCTGGCCGGTGCTCAGCGCGGTGGCCCGCGCCGCCGCACTGGTCGGCGACGCCGGGCTGGCCGCCGAGGCGTCCGCCGTGGCCGCCGTGCTGCCCGCGCGCTATCCGGCGGAGCAGGCTCACGCCGCCCAGGTCACCGCGATCCTCACCGGCATCGCCCCCGCCGCCGACGGCGCGGCCGTCGCTTCGGCTGAGTCGTCCGAGCCGCCGGCTGCCGCCGACGGTGCCGGCGGCGGGTCCGTCGCTTCGGCTGAGCCGTCCGCTGCCGCCGTCGAGCGGCGCGGCGGGCCGGCCCAGCGGCCGGAGGCGGCCCTGCCGGCCTGGCGGGCGGCCGTCGCGGCGTGGCGTGTGGTCGGGCAGCCGTATCCGCTGGGCCGGGCGCTGCTCGCCCTGGCCGAGGTCGCCGCGGCGGCCGGCGAGCGGGACGAGGTGGCCGCCGCGGTCCGCGAGGCCGCGGAGATCGCCACCCGGCTCGGCGCCACCCCGCTGGGCGAGCAGGGCGCCACCCTGGCCCGGCGGGTCGGGCTGCGCGGCGCCGGCCGGCCCGGCCCGGACCTGCTGACCAGCCGGGAGCAGGAGGTGCTCCGGCTGGTCGCGGAGGGGCACAGCAACAGCCGGATCGCCGAGCGGCTCTTCATCTCGCCGAAGACGGCGAGCGTGCACGTGTCCCGGATCATCGCCAAACTGGACGTGACCAACCGGGTGGAGGCCGCCGCGCTGGCCCACCGCCTCGGCCTGCTCGACCCGACGCCGCCCGCCACCCCGGCGCAGCGCCGGGGCAGGTAGCCGGGGCCTCGCCGGCCCTCCGCACTGGCGGGTGCGGCGGTCGGCCGATCCCTGCGCCGGCTCGACGGCGGGCAGGGCGGATCCGTTCAGCGGCGGGGCGGGGCAGGGCAGCCGGTGCCGGTTCGGCTCGTGCACGGGCGTGCGCGGTGGCCGCTCGATCCGCGGGCTCAACGGCGGCCGGGCGGATCCGTTCAGCGGCGGGGCAGGTAGATCTGCCAGCCGGCCACGGTGACCAGGTCGAGGGCGCCCGGGCCGGGCCCGAGCCGCGCGTCCAGCCGGGCGGCCAGCGGCGACCCGGCCGGCGCCACCCAGGCCGCGTCCGGGTCGGCGTCCACCGCCCGCCGGTACGCGGGCAGTCGGTCGAACCCGGGGCGCAGCTCGTCGTCGACCACCGCGCAGCGCACGCCCTCGCCGGTGGCGAAGGTGAGCCGGTTGCAGGTCCAGTAGCCGCCGCGCACGTGCCGCACGCCCAGCGCGCCGAGGGTGTCGACGAGCGCCCGGTGCCGGTCGGCCTCCGCGTGGGTGGCCGGTACGGCCCGGATCGCGTCCGCCGTGGCGACCGCCCCGGCGCCGAGCATCCCCACCAGCACCGCGACCGCCGCCACCCCGGCCGCTCGGATCCACCCCCGGCCTTCCGCCCCCCGGTCGATCGACTCCAGCTCGCCGACCTGGCGCACACCCGGCAGGTCGGACGCCGCCAGCTCGCCGACCTGGCGCAGACCTGGCAGCTCGGACCCCGCCGGCTCGCCGAGGTGGTGGCCGGGCCGGTGGGGCGGCTCGGCGGGTGCGGGCCAGAGGCCGGCCCGGCGGGCGGCGGTCCAGAGGGGCCAGAGCAGGGCCGGCGTGGCGACCGCCAGCACCGAGAGGTAGCGGGCGCTCTCGATCGGGGTCCGCCCGGCCGCGTTGCTCGCCGTGTAGGCCGCCAGCACCGCCGCCGCCCCGGCGAGCAGCGCGAGCCGCACGGCCGCCGACACCCGCCGCTCTGTCGCGCCGGCGGGATCGTCGCCCGATCTTGGACAGTTGTCGTTCGCAGCGAACGGAAAGTGTCCAAGATCGGCGGGTGAGAGGGGCCGGCGGAGGGCGCGCCAGGCGATGACCGCCGCGAGGAGCAGCAGGACGACGAACGCCGGCGCCCACCACAGTTGCCACGGGGCGCAGTGGCCCGGGGAGCAGAAGCCCATGGCCAGGGGCGGGCCGAGCACCAGGCCGCCGTACAACCGCTCGCCCCAGCTCGCCGCCGCATCGGCGCCGCTGGCGGCCAGCACGGCCGCGAGCGGGTTTCGGCCGTGCCGGAGGCTGTCCAGCAGCATCGGCGCCGCGCCCAGCAGCAGTCCTGCGGCCAGGGCTGCGCCGGCCCGCCCGATCAGCTCCCGCCGCCGACACCCTGCCAGCACCGCCCCGAGCGCCAGCACGAACGGCAGGATCAGCGGATCGGCCCAGAGCAGCAGGCCGGAGATGAGCCCCCAGCCCGCCCAGCGGGGCAGTCGCGCCGCCGACCCGGACGCGGTGGCCCGAAGGGGCAGCGGTTCCGCTGGTCTGTCCGCGGCCGCCCGACGCGGCAGCCGCGCTCCCGGGGCGCCGGCGCAGAGTCCCACGGTGAGCAGGGCCAGCGCCACCCCGGCCGGGTTCAGCTCGGGGTAGCCGCCCCCGGCGATGAGCTGGTTCTTCACCACCCGGTCCGAGCCGAGGGCGAGGAAGCCGACCACGAGCAGGGCGAACCACCGGTCGCCGCCGAGCCGGCGGGTGAGCCGCCAGGACAGGGCGAGGAAGAGGGCGTACAGCGCCAGGGTGGGCAGCCGCAGGACGAGCACCGACGGGCCGGCCAGGGCGACCAGCGGCGCAGCGAGGTACGCCTCCAGCGTGCCCATGTACGCCTGCCCGTAGAACCAGACCGGGAAGCCGTCGCCACGGGCGATGTGCAGGGCGGCCAGCCCCATCGTCGCCTCGTCGCTGTTGGTGGGCGGCGCGTCGGCGAGCAGCAGCGCCAGCCGGTAGCCGACCCCGGCCAGCCCGACCAGCAGGGCGAGCAGCGCCGGCAGCCGGGTACGCCGGGGCGTACGCGGGCGGGTGGCCTCGCGCGGCTCCTGGCGTACCCCGGCGGTCATCCCTGGGATCATGGCATCCGGCGGGTGGCCGGCGGCGGGCGACGCGGTGGACGGCCGGCCTCAGCCGGCGGCGACGACCTCGTCGCGGGCGGCGAGCGCCTGCTGGTAGAGCCGCCCGGCCCGGTACGACGAGCGGACCAGCGGGCCGCTCATCACGCCGGCGAAGCCGATCTCCTCGGCCTCCTCGCGCAGCTCGACGAACTCCTCCGGCTTGACCCAGCGGGTGACCGGGTGGTGCCGGGGGGAGGGGCGCAGGTACTGGGTGATGGTGATCAGCTCGCAGCCGGCCTCGTGCAGGTCGCGCAGCGCCTGGGAGACCTCGGCCCGCTCCTCGCCCATGCCGAGGATCAGGTTGCTCTTGGTGACCAGGCCGGCGGCGCGCGCCTGGCGGATCACGTCGAGGGAGCGCTCGTAGCGGAACGCCGGGCGGATCCGCTTGAAGATCCGCGGCACGGTCTCGACGTTGTGCGCCAGCACCTCGGGGCGGGCGCCGAACACCTCGGCGAGCTGCTCGGGCACCGCGTTGAAGTCGGGGATCAGCAGCTCGACGCCGCAGCCGGACTGGAGGGCGTGGATCTGCCGGACCGTCTCGGCGTAGAGCCAGGCGCCACCGTCGGGCAGGTCGTCGCGGGCCACGCCGGTGATGGTGGCGTAGCGCAGACCCATGGCGGCGACGGACTCGGCGACCCGGCGGGGCTCGTCGGCGTCGAACTCGGCGGGCTTGCCGGTGTCGATCTGGCAGAAGTCGCAGCGCCGGGTGCACTGGTCGCCACCGATGAGGAAGGTGGCTTCCCGGTCCTCCCAGCACTCGTAGATGTTGGGGCAGCCGGCCTCCTGGCAGACGGTGTGCAGCCCCTCACGCGAGACGAGCCCGCGCAGCTGGGTGTACTCCGGGCCCATCTTGGCCTTGACCTTGATCCACGGCGGCTTGCGCTCGATCGGCGTCTCGGCGTTGCGCGCCTCGATCCGCAGCATGCGCCGCCCCTCGGGGGCGACGGTCGCGGTGCGCGCTGCCGGCTCGGTCCTCGGCGCGGAGTGCTCGATCGTCACAAAACCGAGCCTACGCCGGTCGGTGGCGGTCGATGAACGGCGGGCGACGGCCGTCACGCCCGATTCGTTGTGACACCGGACACCAGTGGCGAAAAATGGCCGTCACACGGGCCGGGTTCGGGTGCTAACCTCCCCGGCAAAGCTGCGACGGAGCCGAGTAGCGGGCCGATCCGCCAGCCAGAGAGCCGCCGATGTGCTGGAAGGCGGTCTGGCGCCGGCCCTGCGAAGACCCTCCCGAGCTGCGGGAAGAACGGCCTCCGCGCCCAGTAGAACCCGCCCGGCTGGCCCCGGTGAAAAGGCGACGAACGAGGCCCTCCGCCGAGGCGGAGGGCGAAGGTGTGGTGGCACCGCGAGGCTCCCGCTCGCCCACACCTCCCGGGGATCGCGTTGCGATTGACCAAGGAGGTACCGCCGTGCAACGCATCCTGTCCTCCCAGCTCAGCCACCATGTCGGCGCCACCGTGCGGATCGCCGGCTGGGTGCACCGCCGCCGGCTGCTCAAGTCGGTGGCCTTCCTGATCGTGCGGGACGCCGCCGGCCTGGCCCAGGTGGTGGTCACCGACCCCGCCGTGCGCGCGGCCGTCGAGTCGCTGCCCGAGGAGACCGTCGTCGAGGTGGTCGGCACGGTGGTCGCGAACGCCACGGCGCCCGCCGGGGTCGAGCTGGCCGAGCCGACGGTACGCCCACTCGGCCCGCCCGCCGTCCCGCCGCCGTTCGACCTGTACCGGCCGGCGCTCACCGCCACCCTGCCCACCCAGCTCGACCACGCGCCGACCGCGCTGCGCCACCCGACCCGGTCGGCGGCGCTGCGGATCTCGGCGGCGGCGGTGGCCGGCTTCCGGGCCGCCCTCGACGCCCGCGGGTTCGTGGAGATCCACACCCCGAAGGTGGTCGCCTCGTCCACTGAGAGCGGGGCGAACGTGTTCGCGCTGGACTGGTTCGGCCGGCCCGCGTACCTGGCCCAGTCGCCGCAGTTCTACAAGCAGCTCATGGTCGGCGTCTTCGAGCGGGTGTACGAGGTCGGGCCGGTGTTCCGCGCCGAGCCGCACGACACCGTCCGGCACCTGGCCCAGTACACCTCGCTCGACGTCGAGCTGGGTTTCGTGGCCGACCACCGGGACGTGATGGCCGTGCTGCGGGAGACCCTGGCCGGGATGCTGGCCGAGGTCGCGGAGCGGGCCGGCGGGGCGCTCGCCACCCTCGACCTGACCCTGCCCGGGGTGCCCGCCGAGATCCCGGCCGTGCACTTCATCGAGGCGCTGAAGATCGCCGGGGCACCGGCCGACGAGCCGGACCTCGCCCCGGCGCACGAGCGGGCGCTGGGGGAGTGGGCGCTTCGCGAGCACGGCTCGGACTTCCTCTTCGTCACCGGGTACCCGATGGCGAAGCGGCCGTTCTACACCCACCCGGACCCGGCGCGGCCGACCCACTCCAACGGCTTCGACCTGCTGTTCCGGGGGATGGAGCTGGTCACCGGCGGGCAGCGGCTGCACCGGTACGAGGACTACCTGGCCGCCCTGGCGGCCCGCGGCGAGCCGGTCGAGCCGTACGCCGGGTACGTGGACGCGTTCCGGCACGGCATGCCGCCGCACGGGGGCTTCGCCATCGGGCTGGAACGCTTCGTCGCCCGGCTCACCGGCGCGGCCAACGTCCGCGAGGTGACCGCGTTCCCGCGCGACCTGCACCGCCTCACGCCCTGAGGCGAGAGGAGGGGCCCCTTGTCGACCTGACAGGGGCCCCTCCGCTGGGCGAGCCGGTGTGGAGGAGGAACCGGGGCGCGGGGCCGGGCAGCCGCGGTGCGTCAGGGAGCGATCGGGAGCTGGCGCTTGTGCTCGGTGGCCCGGTAGCGCTCCACCAGCGCCGCCTCCACCTCGGCCGGCACCGGTCGGCCCTCCAGGTAGTCGTCGATGTGCTCGTAGGCCAGGCCGAGCGCGTCCTCGTCGAGCTTGCCCGGGGCGAGGCTCTCCAGGTCGGCCGTGGGCGCCTTGCCGACCAGTTCGGCGGGGGCGCCGAGCGCTGCGGCGAGCGCCCGCACCCGCCGCTTGGTCAGCCCGGTCAGCGGGACCAGGTCCGCCGCGCCGTCGCCGTGCTTGGTGAAGAAGCCGGTGACCGCCTCGGCGGCGTGGTCGGTGCCGACCACCAGCCCGCCCGCCGCGCCGGCCACCGCGTACTGGGCGATCATGCGCTGCCGGGCCTTGACGTTGCCGAGCACGAAGTCCTGCTGGGCGGCGTCGCGGAAGGTCAGCCCGGCGGCGACCAGCGCGTCCAGGGCGGCGTCGGCGGCCGGCTTGACGTCGACCGTGAGCAGCCGGTCCGGCCGGATGAACGCCAGCGCCGCCTGGGCGTGGTGCTCGTCGGCCTGCACCCCGTACGGCAGGCGCATGGCGACGAAGACGGCCGGGTGGCCGGCCGCGCGGGCCCGCTCCGCGGCGAGCTGGCAGAGCCGGCCGGTGGTGGTCGAGTCCACGCCGCCGCTGATGCCCAGGACCAGCGTCGTGAGGCCGGTGTCGACCAGGCGGTCGGCGAGGAAGACGACGCGCCGCTCGATCTCCTCGGCGGCGTCGAAGGTCGCCGACACCTGGAGCTCCTCGGCGATCCGCTGCCGGATCGACATCACGTCGGTCATCGGGGGTCCTCTCCTGCTCAGGCGGGACCGAGCAGGTCCCAGGGGTTGCCGGCGAGGTCGCGGAAGACGGCGACCCGCCCGTACGGCTCGGTGCGCGGGGGCTTCACGAACTCGACCTTCGCCTCGACCATCCGCCGGTAGGTGGCGTCGAAGTCGTCGACCTGGAGGAAGAAGCCGACCCGGCCGTGGGTCTGGTCGCCCACCGCGGCGGCCTGCCGCTCCCCGTCGGCGCGGGCCAGCAGCAGCCCGGTGCCGCCGCCCGGCGGGCGGACCACCACCCAGCGCTTCGGCCGGCCGTCGTTGGTCAGCGACGGGGTGTCCTCCACCAGCTCGAAGCCGAGCACCTCGGTGAAGAAGGCGATCGCCGGGTCGTAGTCGGCGACGACGAGGGTGACGAGATCGATCCGCACCCGGGTCAGACCTGGACGAGGGTGGGCAGGCGCCGCTCGACCACCGGCAGCACGTCGGCGACCGTGATGGGGCGGCCCAGCTCGGCGGTGAGCGAGGTGACCCCGGCGTCGCGGATGCCGCACGGCACGATCCGGTCGAAGTGGCCGAGGTCGCAGTCGCAGTTGATCGAGAAGCCGTGCAGGGTCACGCCCCGGGCCACCCGGATGCCGATGGCGGCCACCTTGCGGGCCGGCCCCCGGTCGTCCTCCGGCACCCAGACCCCGCTGCGCCCCTCGACCCGCCCCGCGGCGAGCCCGAACTCGGCGCAGACGTCGATCAGCAGCTGCTCGGTGCGCCGGACGTACGCCACCACGTCGACCGGGTCGGGCAGCTTGACGATGGGGTAGCCGACCAGCTGCCCCGGCCCGTGCCAGGTGATCTTGCCGCCGCGGTCCACGTCGATCACGGGGGTGCCGTCCACCGGCCGGTCCCACGGCTCGGTCCGCTTGCCGGCGGTGTAGACGCTGGGGTGCTCCAGCAGCAGCACGGTGTCGCCCTGCTCGCCGGCCACCACGGCCTCGTGCAGCCGGCGCTGCTCGTCCCAGGCGGCCTGGTAGTCGAGCAGCCCGGCACGAACGGCGCTCACCCCGGAAGTAGTCACGCTCACCCGTCCACCCTAGTCCCGCGGGCCCGGACCGGGCCGCGTGAGCCTCGTCGCCATTCCCCGACCGGGGTCAGGGTGGGGGGACGCGCCAGACCCAGACGTCCTCGACCCGCTCGGGCGGGCCGAGCAGGGCGGTCGCGGTGCGGCGGACCGCCTCCTCGTCGACGTCGAACTTCGCGCCGTGCACCCGGTCGGTCAGCACCACCGTCTCGACCCCCCAGTAGTGCAGGTCGGCCCGGGACTCCCGGATGCTGCCGTCGGTGATGATCGGCACCAGCCCGGTCCGCCCGGCCTGGTCCACCAGCGCGCTGAAGGTGCGCGGCACCGGCCCGATCCGGCCCCGGCCGTCCGGCCCGCCCGGGCCGAGGAAGAAGCCGGCCGGGATGCGGAACTCGCCCTGCCGGTGGGCCAGGGCGTACGCCTGCCAGCGCTGGCCGTCCGGATAGAGGTCCACGGTGAGCGGCAGCGGGGTGAGCACCCCGCCGGGGGAGACGTAGCGCTGCCAGGCGCCGCTGGTGATGAACGCCGGGACCGGCTCCCGGACGCTGGTCAGCAGCGGGGTGGGCAGCAGCGGCAGCAGCGCGGCGGCGAAGCCGATCGCCCAGGCCAGCTGGGTGGAGCGGTGCCGGGGCGGCCGGGCGCGCAGGGTGTCGACCGCGTACGCCAGCAGCAGCCCGATCACCGGGGCCACCACCAGGGCGAGCCGGGAGGGCAGTGCCGCGTTGATCACCGGCAGGTTGTCCAGCACCCCGAACGGCAGCAGTTGGTCGGTGCGCCGGCCGTTCCACTTGGCCGTGGGGCCCCAGGAGAGCACGGCGAAGACCACCGCGGTCACCCCGAGCGCGGTGAGGGTGGCCCGGAACGCCCGGTCGGCGCGCCGCCAGAGCAGGACGAAGCAGGCGACGGCGAGCAGCAGCAGCGGGATCCCGAAGAAGGAGTTCTCCTCGGTGGGGTTGGGCGCGAGCGAGGTGCCCAGCCCGGCCCAGCCGGCCAGCGACCGGCGCGGATACGACCCGTACGCGGCGATGTCCTCGGAGTGGATCATCGGGTCGAAGCCGGTGCCGTGGAACCGCTGCGGTCCGGCGAAGTGCAGCCACAGCGGGTACGCCAGCAGCACCCCGGACACGAGCGCGGTCACGCCGAGCCCGCGCAGGAAGCTCGGCAGGGCGGCCCGCGCCTCGGCCCGGCGGGCCGGGTGCAGCGCCCACACCAGCAGGAACAGGGCGATCGCCAGGGCCGTGAAGAAGAGCCCCTCGGCGGCGATCGAGAAGGCGACCGCCACCAGCACGCCGAGCACAACCCCGCCGGCGATCGCGCGCCCGGGGCGGCGCAGCCGGAGCACGCCCCAGATGAGCAGCGGCACCAGCCAGCCGGCGGTCCAGTTCAGATGCGCGTTGGCGTGCGACACCATGGCCGGGCAGTAGGCGATGAAGAGGGCGCCGACCCCGGCGGCCAGCCGGCTGGCGACCAGGTACCGGCTGAGCAGCCAGTACCAGGCCACCGCGGTGGCCGCGAGGTTGAGCGTGAGGATCACCAGGAACGTCGCGGGCGGTCCGATCAGGTACGTCAGCGGCGCGAAGACCACCGCGTACGCGGTGATCGAGGTGTTGACCGCGAGGTTCACCCCGTCCGGGACGTTGATCAGGTGGGTGAAGAGCGGATTCTCCCCGTGGGTGACCGCGTGCCCGCCGAAGGCCAGCAGCCACTCGAAGAGGGCCTGGTCGCTGGAGTTGACGGTGATCATGCGGGTGTTGGGGTCCCGCCACATCCCGCTGGTCACCCAGAGGGCCAGCGCCACCGCGGCGAGCACCAGCAGCAGGTCGGCGCGCCGGTTGCGAACGGCGGGCGCGGTCGACGGGCCGGTGACCAGGGACGGGGAGGACGGCACGCAGCGGACGTTACCAACCGGACCTGGACACGCCGGTCAGACACGAAACCTGGTTGGCGCGGCCCGGCCCGCACACTTCGGCGTTCGTGAATGTGTGAGCGGCGGCCATTCCGGGGGCGTGAAACACGGACGTAACGTCGCGGCAACTCGAAGGTGACCCAGTTCACATTCCGCAACCAGGGAGGTCGCCGTGTCCCGCTCCTCATCCCTTCTCACCCGCCTGGCCGGGGTGGCGGCCGGAGTCGTGCTGGCCGCGGCCGCCGTCCTCGTCGTCGCGCTCCCCGCGCAGGCCGCCACGCTCACCCAGGTCACCGGCTTCGGCTCCAACCCCGGAAACCTGGCCATGTACGCCTACCGCCCGGACGGCCTGCCGGCCAACGCCCCGGCCGTGGTGCTGCTGCACGGCTGCACCCAGAACGCCTCGACCTACTTCACCAACTCCGGCTGGCAGAAGTACGCCGACCAGTGGAAGTTCGCGCTCATCGTGCCGCAGCAGCCCTCGGCCAACAACGCCAACTCCTGCTTCAACTGGTTCGAGACCGGCGACACCGCCCGGGGCCAGGGCGAAGCGCTGTCGATCAAGCAGATGGTCGACTACGCGAAGACCAACTATTCCGTCAACGGGAGCCGGGTCTACGTCAGCGGTCTCTCGGCCGGCGCGGCGATGAGCGCCGTCATGCTCGCCACCTACCCGGACGTCTTCGCCGCCGGCTCGATCATCGCCGGCATCCCCTACCGCTGCGCCACCAGCATGACCAACGCCTTCACCTGCATGAACCCCGGCGTGGACAAGACCCCGGCGCAGTGGGGCGACCTGGTCCGCAACGCCTACGCCGGCTACACCGGCACGCGCCCCCGGGTGGCCATCTGGCACGGCACCTCGGACACCACCGTCGCGCCACTGAACGCCGCCGAGTCGCGGGACCAGTGGACCAACGTGCTGGGCGTGTCGCAGACCCCGACGAGCACCGCCTCCCTGCCGGGCGGCACCAGCCTGGAGGTCTACGGCAGCGACCAGGTGCGGCTCTACCGGGTCTCCGGCATGGGCCACGGCACCCCGGTCGACCCGGGCTCGGCCACCGACCAGTGCGGCACGGCCGGGGCGTACTTCCTGGACACCATCTGCTCGACCTACCGGGACGCGCTCTTCTTCGGGCTGAACGGGGGCGGCACGCCGAGCCCCACTCCCACGGCGACCGCGTCGCCCACGCCGACCCCGACCACCGCGCCGGTCTGCGTCACCGCCAGCAACTACGCGCACGTCTCGGCCGGCCGGGCCTACCAGTCCGGCGGCTACGCCTACGCGCTGGGCAGCAACCAGCGGATGGGCCTCTACAACACCTTCTACACGAGCACCCTCAAGCAGACCGGCCCCAGCTACTGGGTCATCGGCTGCTGACCGCGCCGCCGCCGCCCTCGCCGGTCACTCGGTGAGGGCGGCGTGCAGCGCGCTCGGCAGGTCCGGGTGGGTCCAGGTGAAGCCGGCCCGGCCGAGCACGCCGGGAAGGACCCGGGTGCTGGTGAGCGCCTCGTGGGCGAACCCGCCGAGGGCGACCTTCAGGGCCAGCGCGGGGATCGGCATCACCGCCGGCCGGTGCAGCTGGCGGGCCAGCTCCCGGGTGAACTCGGCGTTGGTGACCGGGGCCGGACCGACCACGTTGACCGGACCGGCGAGGTCGTCCCGGCCCAGCAGGAAGGTCACCCCGTCCAGCCAGTCCCGCAGCGAGATCCACGGCAGCCACTGCCGGCCGCTGCCCAGCTTGCCGCCGACGCCCAGCCGGAACGGCAGCAGCTGCGGCTTGAGCATGCCGCCGTCGCGGTGCAACGGCAGTCCGGTACGCAGCCGCACCACCCGGACACCGGCGTCCTCGGCCGGGCGGGTGGCGGCCTCCCAGACCCGGCAGACGTCGGCCAGGAAGCCCTCGCCCGCCGGCGAGTCCTCCTCGACCGTCCGGTCGCCGGTGTTGCCGTACCAGCCGACGGCGGAGGAGTTGAGCAGCACCGCGGGCCGGTCGGCGGCCGGCAGGCCGGCGATGGTGATCGCCAGGGTGGTGGTGCTGTCCACCCGGCTCGACCGGATCAGGCCCCGGTACGCGTCGTTCCAGCGCTTGTCGCCCACCCCGGCGCCGGCCAGGTTGACCACCGCGTCGGCGTCGGCGACGACCTGCGGGTCGAGCTGCGCGGCGGACGGGTTCCACTGCCGCTCGTCGGGGTTGCGCGGTGCGCGGCGGACCAGGCGGGTGACCTGGTGCCCGTCCGCGGTGAGCCGGTCGACCAGTCGGGTGCCGAGGAAGCCGGACACTCCGGCCATGAGGATCCGCATGTCCATATCTTCGGGTACGGATCCCGACTTGGATGCGTTGAGCGAAATCACTCACTCGTCGTTCGCGGCTCTTGCCGGTTGACCTTCCCGGCGCTACGAACCGGGCGGCGGCGTGAGGCGCGGTTCACTCCCCGGTCCGGCCGTCGATCGCCTCGCGCAGGACGTCGGCGTGCCCGAGGTGGCGGGCGTACTCGTCGGTCATGTGCGCGAGGATCCAGCGCAGCGAGTGCGTCCGCCCGGTGTGGGGGTGGCGGCCGACCGCGTCCAGCGGGCGCTCGGCGGCGATCCGCCGCGAGGCGGCCACCTCTGTGCGCCAGAGCGCGAAGGTCTCCGCGCCGGTGGCCTGGGCGACGTCGGTGAACGGGGCGTCCGGGTCGTCGGTGAGGTCGAACAGGTCGCCCGGGAAGGCGTCGGCGAGCACCGCCTGGAAGTACCAACGCTCCACCGTGGCCAGGTGCCGGACCAGGCCGATCAGCGACAGGCCGGAGGAGTGCACCGGGCGCAGGCGCAGTTGCGCGTCGGTGAGCCCGGCGCACTTGCGGACCAGGGCGTCCCGCTGGAAGTCGAGGAAGGTCTCCAGCAGGGTCCGTTCGTCCACGGTGGCCGGCAACGCGAACCGCTCGTCGATCACCTGTCGCATCGTACACGCGTTCGACGGCGGGTGGTTGACGCCGGCAATGTTGGAGGACGCTCATCCGACGCGCACGTTCCCGCGGGTCATCGGTGTGGTGGGGTCCTGCTACGCGCCGGCGGCGAGCCGGGGGAGAAGCGGGGCCAGCACGTCGACGGCGTCGGCGCGTACCACGAAGCGGGTGATCCCCCAGCGGCGCTGGTGCCGCGAGACCGCCGCGACGATCTCGTCGGCGGTGCCGATCAGCACGAACGGCGTGGCCAGCAGGTCGGCGACGCTCAGCCCGGTGTCGGCGGCGATCGAGGCGGCGGCGGCTTCGGCGTCGTCGGTCACGGTGACCTGCTGGATCAGGGCCTCCAGGGCGGGCGGTGTGTCCCGCCCGGCCGCGCCGGCCGCCACGTGCGCGAGCTGCGCCTCGATCTGGTCGACCCGCCAGCGCACGTCGTGGTTGTGGCCGTCGGCGAGGGTACGCCCGAAGCCGGTCAGCCCCACCACGTCGGCGTGCGCGCCGGCCCAGCGCAGCAGCGTCGAGTTGGCCGTACCCATGGTGAGCGGGACCCGGCCCTGCACGGGTCGCAGCTCGGTCAGCCGGGCGGCGTATGCGGCCAGCTCCGGGGTGTCCACCGTGACCTCGTTCCCGGCCAGCAGGTCGCGCACGGCCTCGGCGACCGCGACGCAGCGCCTTACCCGGGCGGCGACGTCGGGCCGTTCCCGCCCGACGGCCCGCCACTCGGCCGGGGTGTGCCCGGCGCCGAGGCCGAGCCGGGCCCGGCCGCCCGAGACCACGTCGAGGGTGGCCACGTCGGTGGCGAGCAGGATCGGCTCCCGCACGCCGGCGTTCGAGACGTAGGAGCCGAGACCGAGGGTCGAGGTCACCGCCGCCGCGGCGGCGAGGGCCACGAAGGGCGACGCGCCGTGGCCCGGGTGGTCGGAGGCCAGCAGCGCGTCGAAGCCGGCGGCCTCGACCCGGCGGGCCAGGTCGGTCCAGCCCGTCGCGTCGGTCGGCCGGGCCTGCACGGAGAAGATCACCATCGGCCCAGCATTCCCGGGATACGCTTGTCCCGGCCAGCCCGGACCCGCCGATTCTGCTGACCGGCGAATCCGGGCCGGGCGCGGGCTCAGCCGGCCGACTCGTGGACGGCGTCGAGGCGGGACAGGTCGTCGTCGGTGAGCCGCAGCGCGCCGGCCGCGACGTTCTGCTCCAGGTGCGCCGGGTTGCCGGTGCCGGGGATGGCGAGCACGTTCGGGCTCCGGTGCAGCGTCCAGGCCAGCCGCACCTGCGCCGGGGCCACCCCGTGCGCCCGGGCCACCGCGCGCACCTCGTCGTGCTCCTGGCCGCTCGCCCCGGCCTCCCGGCCGCTGGTGGCGAGGGAGAAGAACGGCACGAACGCGGTCCCGTGCGCGGCGCAGTCGCGGATCAGCGCGTCGTTGCTCCGCCGGTAGCCGAGGCCCCACGAGTTCTGCACGCAGACCACCGGGGCGATCGTGCGCGCCTCGGCGACCTGCTGCGGCGTCACGGCCGAGACGCCGAGGTGGCGGATCAGGCCGGCGTCGCGCAGCGCGGCGAGCGCGCCGAAGTGCTCGGCAAGCGGCTCCGGCCCGTACACCCGGAGGTTGACCACGTCGAGGTGGTCCCTGCCGAGCTGGCGCAGGTTCTCCTCGACCTGGCCGCGGAGCTGGTCCGGCCGGGCCATCGGCAGCCACTGGCCGGACGGGTCCTTGCCCGGCCCCACCTTGGTGGCGATGACCAGATCCGCCGGGTACGGCGACAGCGCCCGGTTGATCAGCTCGTTGGCCGAGCGCAGCGGCGAGAAGTAGAACGCGGCGGTGTCGATGTGGTTGACCCCCAGCTCGACCGCGCGGCGCAGCACCGCCACGGCCCGGTCCCGGTCGCTGGCGCTGCCGTCCGCGTTCGCGGTCAGCCGCATCGCGCCGAAGCCGATCCGGTTGACGGTGCGGTCGCCGAGCTGCCAGGTGCCGGCCGCGGCGGCGTCGACGGTGTCGATGGTCATGCGGTCTCCGTCCGTTCGAGAAGGTCCCCGTTCCCGGGAGGCGTCACGCCGAGCAGTTCCACGGGGTCGCCCGCCAGGTGGTTCAACGCGGCGACCAGTTTCCGTTCCTCGTAGGTGAAGTGCGACTCCAGCAACGCGGCCAGCCCGTCCAGCTCGGCCCGGACGGACCGGCCGTCGGCCGCCTCGGCGAGCAGGGCCTCGATCCGGCGCAGCAGGTCGGCGACGATCCGGTGGTCCGCGCTCAGCTCGGCCAGCACCGGGCGCAGCTCGGGCGCCTGATCGGCCAGCACCTGGAACGCGCCGCCGTCCTCGCCGGTGTGGTGCCGGTCCAGCGCCGCGCAGAAGCCGACGCAGTGCGCGCGCAGTTCCCGGGAGAGTGCGGCGCCGCCGCCGTCGGGGGAGTCGAGGCTCGCGCGGAGCCGGGTCAGCTCCTCGCGGAGCCAGTGGTGGATCTCGATCAACTGGGTGCCGAGGGCGGTCAGCCGGCCGCTCGGTGGGTGGGATGGGTGCACATGGTCCCCTGCTGTCCCGCGCCTCCATGCCCACGGCGGCCTTCGTGCCGGGTGCACCGCGACGCTGCCGAGCAGTCTAGGCGTCCCTCCGGCTCCGGCGGGGTCCCTGCGGGGGCGGTCTCCGTCACGGCGCGCGGGCTCACTCGCCCTCGTCGCGTTCGTGCGGTTCGTGCCAGCGGGCCCGATAGGCCGCCTCGTGCGCCTCGTGGCTGGTCCGCTCCTCGAAGACCAGTTTCCGCAACGCCCGCCGGCCCTCGTCGAAGACCACCACCTCGGCCGCCACCATGCCGACGGTGATGGTGGTCATCAGCGCGAGCGCGGCCAGGGCGGGCACGTGCTGCGCGACCGGCATGGTCACCGCGAGCAGCAGCACGGTGCCGACCCGGGTCCAGCTCAGGGTGCGCAGGGTGCGGAACTGGAAGAGCATGTTGCCGCAGATGTAGCAGATGACCCCGCCGAAGAGCAGCGGCACGCCGGGGCCGCCCGCCGACAGGTGCTGCGGCACGTGCGGGTCGGCGACCTGGTGCACGATCATCTCGGCGCCGAGCGCGAACAGGATGATGCCCGCGATCATCGGCAGGAACAGGTACGCGTAGGCGTCCCGGGCCATGGCGACGCGGGGGCCGTCCTGGGCGGCGTGCAGGGCGATCCGGGCGGCGGGCCCGATCATGTCGTAGTGCGCCCACCAGAGCGCCGCGGTGAAGAAGATGCCGAGCACGGCCGCCGCCACGGCCGGCCAGGTCGGCGGCTGGCCGAGCAGGTTGCTGCCGACGCCGACGGAGATGACCGACTCGCCCAGCGCGATGATCAGGATGAGGTCGTACCGCTCGGTCCAGTGCTCGGCCGAGGCGACGCCCCAGCCCCAGGTTCCGGCGATGATGCCGGTGGTGTACTGGAGCAGTACGACGGTCGCCCAGAGCCCGTCGCGGACCGCCGCCGCCGAGAAGAGGTCGTCGATCTTCGGCGGGATCAGGGCGGCGATGCCCAGCAGCAGGGTGCTGCCCACCACCTCCGGGGCGAACCGGAGGAGCTGCCGGCGCTCGTTGGGGCTGTCCCGCACGGCGTGCAGGTAGAGCAGCAGGTGCACCAGCCGGATGACGGTGTAGCTCACCGCCGCGACGATCGGCCCGGCCGCGTTGCCACGCGGGTCCCGGAACGCGTTCGGCAGGGACAGGGCGAAGGTGAACAGCGCGGCCATGCCCACCGTCATGAGCACCGGGACGAAGCCCTCGCCGAGCCGGATCCGGGTGGCCACCACGCTGTGCACCACCCACGACCACCAGAGCACGGCGAGGACCAGCAGCGCGTGCAGCAGCGCGCCGCCGCTGACCTGGAGCGCGGTGGCCCGGGTGATGATGAAGAACGAGAAGACGAAGACCAGGTCGAAGAAGACCTCGAACCGGTCCACCCGGGCCCCGGGCGCCACCGGCACCGCCGGCCCGAGGCGTCTCCGCCTCCCGTTGCCGCCCACCGACCGAGTCTGTCAGCGCCCGGTCGGCCGCGGGCCGGAATCGGGTCAGGCCGGGCGGTGGCGCAGGCCGTCCATCAACAGGTCGAGCAGGCGGCCGGCCTGCGCGCGCTGGTCGGGCTCGCCGGCCACCAGGGAGACGCCGCTCAGCCCGGCGAGCACGTCGGCGGCGGCCACGTCGGCGCGTACGGTGCCGGCGGCGACGCCGGCCGCCAGCAGGTCGCCCAGCGCGGCGAGCAGCCGGTCCCGGCTGTGCGCGTACGGGTTGGCGCCGGAGGCGATGGCAAGCCGCAACGCGTCGGCCATGCCCCGCTTGGTGGCGAGGTAGTCGACGAACCGGTCCATCCAGGCCCGGACCGCCGCCTCGGCGGGCAGCGTCGCGAGCAGTTCCGGCACGGCGTCACAGAGCTTGGCCAGCTCGTTGCGGTAGGCCGCCTCGATCAGCGCCTCGCGGGTGGGGAAGTGGCGGTAGAGGGTGCCGATGCCGACCCCGGCCTCCTTGGCGATGCGGTCCAGCGTTACCTCCGCGCCGGCCTGGGAAAACGTGCGTACCGCAGCGTCCAGCAGTCGTTGCCGGTTGCGCAGCGCATCGGCGCGCAGCGGTCGGTCGGGCACGGCTCCTCCTCGGCTCGACCGGAGGGCACGTCCGGCCGGACTGGCAACCGGAGGATCCTCCGGTTAGGCTCGGTCGTAACGGAGGATCCTCCGCTTCTCATCGTAGCGGCCGGCCGACCGGTCCGCGCCGCCGCCGACAAGGATGGATCATGACCACAAGTACACCCGTCAGCACCCCGTTCTCCCGCGAGACCACCGCCCTGGAGGTGGTCCGCGACCTCGACCTGACCGGCCGGCGGGCCGTCGTCACCGGCGGCGCCTCCGGGATCGGCGTCGAGACCGCCCGCGCGCTCGCCGCCGCCGGGGCCGACGTCACCCTCGCGGTCCGCAACCCCGAGGCCGGGCAGCGCGCCGCCGCCGACATCACGGACACCACCGGCAACGACCGGATCCTGGTCGCCCCGCTCGACCTGGCCGACCTCGGCTCGGTGGCCGCCTTCGTCCGCACCTGGGACGGGCCGCTGCACATGCTGGTCAACAACGCCGGCATCATGGCCTCGCCCGAGATGCGCACCGAGCAGGGCTGGGAGATGCAGTTCGCGACCAACCACCTCGGGCACTTCGCCCTGGCCACCGGGCTGCGCCCGGCGCTGGCCGCGGCCGGGGGCGCGCGGATCGTCTCGGTCAGCTCGGCGGCCCACCTGCGCTCGCCGGTGGTGTTCTCCGACATCCACTTCCGGCAGCGGCCGTACGACCCGTGGGAGGCGTACGGGCAGTCCAAGACCGCGAACGTGCTCTTCGCGGTGGACGCCACCCGGCGCTGGGCCGACGACGGGATCTTCACCAACGCGCTGATGCCGGGCGCGATCCGGACCAACCTCCAGCGCTACATCAGCGAGGAGGAACTGGACCGGATGCGTACGCAGAGCGGCGGCGGCGCGGCGTACTGGAAGACGACCGAGCAGGGCGCGGCCACCTCGGTGCTGGTCGCCGCCTCGCCGCTGGTCGCGGGGGTTGGCGGCCGGTACTTCGAGGACTGCCAGGAGGCCGGGCCGAACCAGCCCGGCACCCGCACCGGCTACGCCCCGTACGCCCGGGACCCGGAGGCCGCCGAGCGGCTCTGGGAGGTCTCCGAGGAGCACCTGCGCGGCTGACCCGGAAACGACGAGAGGGGCGCGCGGCATCCGCCGCGCGCCCCTCTCCCGTCAGGGGGTCAGAGCCCCAGTTCGGCCTCGAAGTTGCCGGCCTCCAGCCGCTCCTTCACCGCGACGAGGAAGCGGGCCGCGTCCGCGCCGTCGATCAGCCGGTGGTCGTACGACATGGCCAGGTAGACCATCGACCGGACCGCGACGACCTCGCCCAGCTCCGGGTCGTTGACCACGACCGGGCGCTTGACCACGGCACCGGTGCCGAGCATCGCCGACTGCGGCGACGGCACGATCGGGGTGTCGAAGAGCGCGCCCCGGCTGCCGGTGTTGGTCAGCGTGAAGGTCGCACCGGCGAGCTCGTCCGGGCTGATCTTGTTGGTCCGGGTGCGCTCGGCGAGGTCGGCGACCCGCTTGGCGATCCCGCCCAGGTTGAGGTCACCGGCGTTGTGGATGACCGGCACCAGCAGGCCCCGCTCGGTGTCCACGGCGATGCCGAGGTGCTCCGCGTCCGGGTAGGTGATCGTCCCGCCCTCAAGGTCCAGCTGGGCGTTGACGATCGGGTAGGACTGGAGCGCCTCGACGGCGGCGAGGGCGAAGAACGGCAGGAAGGACAGCTTCACGCCGTGCCGCTGCTGGAAGGAGTCCTTGGCCTGGGCCCGCAGCTTGGCGATCCGGGTGACGTCCACCTCGATCACCGTGGTCAGCTGCGCCATCTCGTGCAGCGACTCGTGCATCCGGTTGGCGATGGCCTTGCGGATCCGGGGCAGCTTCTCGACGGTGCCCCGCTTGCTGCTCGGCTGCGGCTTCGCGGCCGGCTTGGCCGGGGCCGCCGCGGCGGCCGGAGCCGGCTGCGCGGCCGGCGCGGCCTGGGCGGCCTTCGCCTTCTCGGCCGCGTCCAGCACGTCCTGCTTGCGGATCCGCCCGCCGACGCCGGTGCCGTTGACCGAGGAGAGGTTCACGCCGTGCTCGGCGGCCAGCTTGCGGACCAGCGGGGTCACGTAGCCGGCGCCCTCCTCGCCACCGGCCTGGGCCGGGACGGTCGGCCGCTGCGGCGTGGTGGTCGGCGCGGCCGGCTGGGCGGCCTGCTCGACCTTGGCCGGCTGCGCGGCCTGCTCCGCCTCGGCGGCCGGCTCGTTGTAGGACACGCCCGGGGTCGGCTCCTCGACCGTGGGCTTCGGCTTCGGCTCCGGCTTCGGCTCCGGCTTCGGCTCGGGCTTCGCCTCGGCCTTGGGCTGGGGCTTCGGCTCCGGCTTCGCCGCCGGCGCGGCGCCGGCCGCGCCCACGATCGCCAGGACGCCGCCGACCTCGGCGGTCTCGTCCTCGGCGACCTTGATCTCCAGCACGGTGCCGGCGACCGGCGACGGGATCTCGGTGTCGACCTTGTCGGTGGAGACCTCCAGCAGCGGCTCGTCCACCTCGACGGTCTCGCCGACCTGCTTGAGCCAGCGGGTCACCGTGCCCTCGGTGACGCTCTCGCCCAGGGCCGGCATCGTGACCGGGGTGCCCTCGCCCGACGGCGCGGCGGCCGGGGCGGGCTCCTCGACGGCCGGCTGCTCCGCCTCGGCCTGCGGCTCGGCGGCGGCCTGCTCGGCCTGCTCCGCCGGGGCCTCCTGCTGCGGGGCGGCCCCGCCGGCCTCCTCGCCCTCACCGGCGATGACCGCCAGCTCGCTGCCGACCTCGGCGGTCTCGTCCTCGCCGACCACGATCCGGCTCAGCACGCCCGCCGCGGGGGACGGGATCTCGGTGTCCACCTTGTCGGTGGACACCTCGAGCAGCGGCTCGTCGACCTCGACGGTGTCGCCCTCCTGCTTGAGCCAGCGCGTGACGGTGCCCTCGGTGACGCTCTCGCCGAGCCGGGGCATGGTGACCGATACCGGCATGTTCTCCAGACTCCTTCATTCCCCTGGTGGGATCATCGCCCGTCGCCGGACGCCGCGGTTGTCGTGTCAGGCGTGCGCGTGCAGCGGCTTGCCGGCCAGGGCCAGGTGCGCCTCGCCCAGGGCCTCGTTCTGCGTCGGGTGGGCGTGCACGAGCTGCGCCACCTCGGCCGGGTACGCCTCCCAGTTGTAGATGAGCTGCGCCTCGCCGATCAGCTCGCCGACCCGGGCGCCGACCATGTGCACGCCGACCACCGGGCCGTCCTCGACCCGGACCAGCTTCACGTGGCCGGCGGTCTTGAGGATCTGGCTCTTGCCGTTGCCGCCCAGGTTGTAGTTGTAGGTCTTGATCTTGTCGGCGCCGTACTGCTCCTTGGCCTTCGCCTCGGTCAGGCCGACCGACGCCAGCTCCGGGTCGCAGTAGGTGACCCGCGGGATGCCGGCCTCGTCGATCACGGCCGGGTTCTTGCCGGCGATCTCCTCGGCGACGAAAATGCCCTGCTGGAAGCCACGGTGGGCGAGCTGGAGGCCGGGCACGATGTCGCCGACCGCGTAGACGTTCGGCACGCTGGTGCGCAGCCGCTCGTCGGTCAGCACGTAACCGCGGTCCATCTTGACGCCCTGCTCCTCGTAGCCGAGGTTGGCGGTGGTCGGGCCGCGGCCGACGGCGACGAGCAGCAGCTCCGCCTCGACCGTGTCGCCGCCCTGGATGGTCAGCTTGACGCCGTTCTCGGTCTTCTCGACCTTCTCGAACGGCTTGCCGACCTTGAAGTTGATCTTCCGCTTGCGGAACGCCCGCTCCAGCGCCTTCGAGGACTCCTCGTCCTCGGCCGCGACCAGGCGGGGCAGCGCCTCGACGATGGTCACGTCCACGCCGAAGGACTTCCAGACGCTGGCGAACTCGACGCCGATCACACCGCCGCCCAGCACGATCGCCGAGGAGGGGACCCGGTCCAGGGTCAGCGCGTGGTCGCTCGTGATGATCCGCTCGCCGTCGATCTCCAGGCCGGGCAGGCTCTTCGCGTACGAGCCGGAGGCCAGGATGATGTTGCGGCCGGTGTAGCGCTTGCCGTCGACCTCGACGACGTTCTTCCCGACCAGCTTGCCGGCGCCCGCCACGAAGGTGATCTTCTTGGCGCCGCCCACCAGGCCCTGGAGGCCCTTGTAGAGGCGGGAGACGACGCCGTCCTTGTACGAGTTGACCGCCGCCATGTCGATGCCGACCAGCTCGGCCTTGACGCCGAACTGCTCCGACTCGCGGGTCTGGTCGGCGATCTCGGCGGCGTGCAGGAGCGCCTTGGTCGGGATGCAGCCGTTGTGCAGGCAGGTGCCCCCGAGCTTGCCCTTCTCGATCAGGGCGACGGAGAGGTCCAGCTGGGCGGCACGCAGCGCCGCCGCGTAGCCGCCGCTACCACCTCCGAGGATGACGATGTCGAAGGTTGCGTCGTTCGGCTCGCTCACGTCCAACTCCCAGGTCGCGTCGCTGCATCGGGGGTTACGGGGGAGTAACAGGCACACCCCACCTCGGTCATCTTGTCACCACCGGGGACGGTGCGCGTAGTGAGGTGCCCAACGACACGTCGGTGGCACGTACGCTTGGCACCGTCTTCGATGACCGACGGGGGAGGAGTGGGTTCGGTGGGGCTGTTCCGACGACGCAAGCGGGTGGGCGCGGTGAGCCGCGACCGCGCCGCGGACCGCGCCGATCTGGATCACCTGGAGAGCTTCGTCCGCACCCGGCGGGGCGTCGAGGCGTACCTGGAACCCCGGACCACGGTCACCGAGACCACGGTCATGCTGATCGCCGACGACGGCGAGTGGACCCGGCGGCGGGTCGGCGGTCCGGAGGAGGCCCGCCGGTTCGCGCACCGGCTCGCCATCCCGATCTACGACGTCCGGCTGATGGGCTACCCGCAGCGGATGCGCGACTACAACGAGCGCCGCAAGCGCCGCCCCGAGCTGTTCTGATCCGGACACGCGGACGAGGCGCCCCCCCCCGGGTGAGGGGAGCGCCCCGTCGCGGCGCGGTGGACGCGTCAGCCGTTGGCGGCGACGTCGTCGACCAGGTGCAGCAGCGTACGCACAGGGACGCCGGTGCCGCCCTTGGTCCAGTAGCCGGTGGCCTCGCCCGAGTGGTAGCCGGGGCCGGCGATGTCGATGTGCGCCCAGGCCACGTCGTCGGTGACGAACTCCCGCAGGAAGACGCCGCCCTGGAGCATGTGGCCCGCCCGGTCCATGCCGGCGTTGACCTGCGAGATGTCGGCGACGTCGGAGTCCATGCCCTTGCGCACGTCGTCCGGCAGCGGCATCGGCCAGGCCGGCTCGCCGGTGGCGTCACCCGCGGCGCGGACCCGCTCGCACAGCTCCGGGGTGCCCATCACGCCGGCGATCTTCTTGCCCAGCGCGATCACCTGGCCGCCGGTCAGGGTGGAGGTCTCGAAGAGGTAGTCGGCGCCGTCCTCGCAGGCCCGGGCGATGGCGTCGGCCAGGATCATCCGGCCCTCGGCGTCGGTGTTGAGCACCTCGACCCGCTTGCCGCTGTACATGGTGATCACGTCGCCCGGCCGGTAGCTGGTGCCCGACGGCATGTTCTCCGCCATCGGCAGGTAGCCGGTGACCGCGACGGACGGCTTGAGCGCCGCGACCGCCAGCATGGCCGCGCCGACCGCGGCCGCGCCCGCCATGTCGGACTTCATCTCCCACATGCCCTGGGCCGGCTTGATCGAGATGCCGCCGGTGTCGAAGGTGATGCCCTTGCCGACCAGCGCCACGCGCTTGCCGTTGCCGCCACCCTCCGGGGTGTAGGTCAGCTTGACCAGCCGCGGCGGGGCCTCCGAGCCCTGGCCGACGGCGAGGATGCCGCCGTAGCCGCCGGCGGCCAGCGCCGCCTCGTCGAGCACCTCGACGCCGAGCCCGGCCTCCCGGGCGGCGGTGGCCACGGCGTCGGCGAACGACGGCGGACGCAGCTCGTTCGGGGCGGTGTTGACCCAGTCCCGGCTGGTCAGCACCGCACCGGCCACCGCCTGCGCGCGGGTGACCTCGGCCTGGGCGGTCGCGTCCGCCGCGTCCGGCACGGCGACCAGCACCTCGGCCACCGGCGCGCGCCGGGCCGGCTGCGGCTTGGTCTTGTAGCCGGCGAACCGGTAGCCGCCGAGCAGCGCGCCCTCGCTGACCGCGCGCAGCGCGGCCGGGGCGTCGGCGTCGTCGGGCAGCGGCAGGGCGAGCGCGACGCGGGCGGAGCCGGCCAGGGCCCGTACCGCGGCGCCGGCGGCCCGGCGCAGGGTCTCCGGGGCCGGGGCGGCGCCGGACGGCTCGGGGCCGAGCCCGACGGCGGCGACCACCGGGGCGGTGACCGTGCCCAGCGTGGCCAGCTTGATCACCTCGCCGGGGCCGCCGGTCGCGCCGAGCAGGGCCAGCGTCTCGGTCAGCTTGCCGTCGAACGCGGCGGCGATGCTTTCCGCGCCGCTGGCCAGCAGCAGGGCGCCGGCGGGTGAGCCGGACTCCTGCTCGGCGGTCTGGCTGTGCACGCCGATCACGATCGCGTCGACGGCGAGTTCGGCGGGGTCGGTGTCGACCAGGCTGAGGGTGGTGCGGGGCGATGTCACGAAAGCTACTCCGGGCGGGCCGGGCCGGCCGCGGCGTCGCGGGCCGGCGATGAAGGTCTCCGGCGGCGAACCTACCCGCCGGACGCGTGGCTGTCCCGCCGACAGGTGCAGCGGGACGTCCCGTCCGCGGCCGATGGCGCGCAGGCGGGGTCCCGCCGATGCTAACCAGCGGGTCACGGGCCGGTAAGTTCGCACCCATGACCGAGGTGACCTCCGACGCCGCCGCGACCCGGCTGCGCCGTTCCCCGCTGCACGAGCGACACACCGCGCTCGGCGCGAAGTTCGCCCCCTTCGGGGGATGGGAGATGCCGCTCGAGTACGCCGGCGGCGGCGTGCTCAAGGAGCACACGGCGGTGCGTACCGGGGTGGGCGTCTTCGACGTCTCGCACCTCGGCAAGGCCCGGATCACCGGGCCGGGCGCCGCGGACTTCGTCAACTCCTGCCTGTCCAACGACCTCGGCCGGATCGCGCCCGGCAAGGCCCAGTACACGCTCTGCTGCGACGACGCCACCGGCGGCGTGGTGGACGACATCATCGCCTACCTGCACGCCGAGGACCACGTCTTCCTGGTGCCGAACGCGGCGAACACCGCCGAGGTGGTCCGCCGGTTGCGCGCCGCGGCGCCCGACGGCGTGGCCGTCACCGACGAGCACGAGGCGTACGCGGTGCTCGCCGTCCAGGGGCCGCGCTCGGCCGAGCTGCTGGGCGCGCTCGACCTGCCCACGGAGCACGACTACATGAGCTTCTCGACCGCCTCCCTGGACGGGGTCGAGCTGACCGTCTGCCGCACCGGCTACACGGGCGAGCTCGGCTACGAGCTGGTCGTGCCGGCCGGTGACGCGCTCGCCGTCTGGGACGCGCTGTTCGCCGCCGGCGAGGCGTACGAGCTGCGCGCCTGCGGCCTGGCCGCGCGGGACACGCTGCGCACCGAGATGGGGTACCCGCTGCACGGGCAGGACCTCTCCCTGGACATCACCCCGGTGCAGGCCCGCTCCGGCTGGGCGGTCGGCTGGGACAAGCCGGCCTTCTGGGGGCGCGACGTGCTGCGGGCCGAGAAGGCCGCCGGCCCCGCCCGTACGCTGCGCGGCCTGGAGGCGGTCGACCGGGCCATCCCGCGCCCCGGCATGGCCGTCTACGCCGGCGACAAGCAGGTCGGCACCGTCACCAGCGGCACCTTCAGCCCCACGAAGAAGCAGGGCATCGCCCTGGCCCTGATCGACACCGACCCGAAGCTCCCCGACGGCGAGACCCTGGAGGTCGACATCCGCGGCCGCCGCGCCCAGATGCGCCTGACCCGCCCACCCTTCGTGGAACCCTCCGTCCGCTGACCACGGCACGCGCGTCGATCATGAAGTTGGCGGCACTCCGAGAGGCCGACATCCCCGCCAACTTCATGATCGACCGCTGCTAGCGGGTGGAGGTCACCCCGGTCGGGGTGTAGTGGCGCATCTCCTCGATGTCGTCGACGTAGGGGCGGATCTCGCGGAAGAAGGCGGGGAAGTGCGGGCCGGTGCGGAAGCGCCGGAGGTGGTCCTCGGCCGACGTCCAACGGATCCGCAGGACGTACGCGGCCGGGTCCTCGACGCAGCGGCTCAGCTCGTAGCCCAGGCACTCGGGCGCGGCGTCCAGCGCCTTCGCCGCCCGGGCATACGCCGGGACGAACTCCGCCTGCCGCTCGACCGGTACCCGGTACCTGATGTACTCGACGATCATGCTCCCCAGCCCACACCCGGGCCGACGCATGCTCAAGTACGCACTTTCCGGTGAGTAGGGGGATCGCGTGCCCAGGCGCTACCACTGTGCGGTCGAGGTGGCCGTCGACGTGATCGGCGGCCGGTGGCGGCCGGTGATCCTCGCCCACCTCAAGGAGGGCGTGCACCGCTACGGCGAGCTGCGCCGCCGGATGCCCGACGTCAGCGAGAAGATGCTCGTCCAGCGGCTGCGCGAGCTGGAGGCGGAGGGCCTGGTCGCCCGGCACGACCTCGGCACCCCGAAGGCCCCGCACGTCGAGTACCACCTCACCGCGGAGGGGCACAGTCTCGTCCCGGTGCTGGCGGCGCTGCACGCCTGGGGCCTGGCCCGGGCCGCGAGGACCGGCACCCCGATCGAGCCCTGACGTTCTCATTCAGCACGTGCAGCTGCTGGAGGATGTACCGGTAGCGCTCCAGCTGCGCGCCCTTGGCGACGGCGTCCGGGACGGCGGCGGGCCGGCGGGTCGGCCAGCGGGCGGCGCCGCCGCGGTCAGTCGGTGCTCGGGGGCTCGCCGGCGTCGAGGACCGCCTGGGTCCAGCCGCCCTCGATGACGCCGGTGCCGTCGAGGACGGCCCAGTCGACGACGTCGGCGGCCTCCACCACCACGGGGGCGCCGATCCGGACCGTCGGGTCTCCGGCGGCGTCGCTGGCGCTCGCGCCGACGATCCGCTCCGGGGTGTCCCACGAGGTCACCCCGGCCCAGACGTACTCGGGTCCGTCGTCGCCGGGCAGGCCGTACTTGACCACGAGCTGGCTCTCGGCGGGCAGCAGGCCGGCGAGGAAGCGGGCCCGGATGTCGTCCAGCGCGGCCCGGGCGGTGGCGATGGCCCGGCTCATGGCGTCGCCGGAGCGGGCGTACCGGACGTCGGGCTGGATGCCGTTGAACAGGGTCGCGCAGGCGGCGGCGAAGTAGCGGCCGGGCGGGCCCGGGTGCCCGGGCGGCGGGTTGAGGGTGAGGAACGAGTCGGCGTCCGGGTCGGTCGCCGGGTCCAGCTCCAGCCGCAGCAGCACCGGCGCCGTCGCGCCGTGCTGCTCCGGATTGCCGTACGCCACCGCGATGTCGTGCCCGGTCACCGTGGCCAGCACCGGCAGCTGCACGAAGGCCGGCACCTCCTCGCCGGCCAGCCCCTCGGTCCAGTCCCGCAGCAGCCGCCGGGCGGCCCCGGTCATCACCGCGCCCCACGCCCGGGTGAGGTGGTCCGGCACGCCCTGGGCCTGGAGCTCCAGCAGGCCGAAGCGGCGCAGCCCCTTCGTGGTGAACCAGAGCCCGTCGGCGTCCGACGAGTACGGCACCAGCACCCAGTCGACCAGCCGGATCCGGCCCTGCTCGTCGGGGAGCGACCGCAACGCGGTCGCCGGGTCGAGGAACTGGAGCCCGAAGACGTCCACGACGTCCCCGTCGACCGTTTCGGCGACCGCCGCGGCCACCGCCCGGGCCGCCCACTCGTGCGCCGGCGGCCAGCCCGGCCGGTACTCGGCCTGCACCACCACGAGGTGGGTGGCGGCGGCCAGCCGGGCCAGTTGCGGCTCGGTCGCCCCGAACGCGGTGAGCAGGTCCGGCGGCAGCTCGGGGAACTCGCTGACCGGCCGGGTGTCCACGGTCATCAGCGGGCTGTCCAGCATCTGCCGGGCCAGCCCGTGCACCGGCTCGGCGAGCCGGCCGGCGAGCCCCTCCACCGCGGTCTTCGGGCTCACCTTCGGCAGCCCGACGATGGGCACCAGGTAGGTCGCGTCCAGCGACTCGGGCACCGGTACGGGCAGGAAGTCGTCCGTGATGAGCATGCCGTCCCCCTCGACCACGCCGGTGCACCTCGCCGAGAACGCTACCCGCCCGGACGGGTGACGCTCAGCCGGACAGCACCAGTCCCAGGTAGGACAGCGTGGTGACGATCTCCAGGAGGGCGCCGAGCACGTCGCCGGTGATCCCGCCGAGCCGGCGTACCAGGTGCCGCAGCAGCCCGGCCGCGACGGCGAGCGCGGCGAGCACGGCGAGCGGCCCCTGCCACGGGCGGTCCGGCACCGCCGGCACGGCCAGCAGCGCGACGGCCGCCGTGCCGGCCACCAGCGCGACCGGCCCCACCGTGCCGGCCACCAGCGAGCCCAGCCCCTCCGGCCGGGCCGCCGGCACCCCGCGCCGGCACGCCAGCGCGACGCCCAGCCGGCCGGCCGCCGTCGCGGCGACCACCGCCGCGAGCGCCGCCGGCCGGGACCGCCCGGCCAGCTCCGCGAGCACCGCGGCCTGGAGCAGGAGTACGACCACCAGCGCGACCACCCCGAAGGGGCCGACGTCCGGCTTCTTCATGATCTCCAGTGCCGCCGGCCCGCGCCGGTAGGAGCCGAGCGCGTCCACGGTGTCGGCCAGCCCGTCCAGGTGCAGGCCCCGGGTGAGCAGCGCGCCCAGCGCGACGGTCACCCCGGCGGCGACCAGCGGGGGCGCGACCGCCGCGGCAAGCAGCAGCACGGCACCGAGGAGCGCGCCGAGCAGCGCACCTATCGCCGGGGCGAGCGCCATGGCGGCGCCGGCCGCGGCCCGGTCCACCCGGCCGGCGCGCACCGGCGCCGTGGTGAAGGTGGTGAGCGCCAGCCGGATCCCGTCGGCGAGCCGGACCTCAGTCGGCACGTCGGCCGGGGGCCACCGGCTTGTCCGGCCCGATCGTGGTGGGCCCCGGCCCGGCCGGCTCCGGCTCGGCGAACTCCGGCTCGGACTCGGTGCTGGTCGGCCCCGGCCCGGCCGGTTCGGGCTCGGCGAACTCCGGCTCCGTGCTGGTGGGCCCGGGGCCGGCCGGTTCGGGCTCGGTGAAGTCCTCGTCGTCCCCGCCGCCGAGCGACGGGTGCACGGGCAGGCCGGCCGCGAGCGACAGGGCCGAGCGCAGCAGCGGCAGGGCGGCCAGCGCGGTCGCCCCCTCGCCCAGGTCGAGCCGCAGGTCCAGCAGCGGGGTCAGGCCCAGCACGTCGGCGGCGAGCCGAACCCCGGGCCGGCCGCCGTGGTCGGGCAGCAGGCACCAGTGCCGGGCCTGCCCGGCCAGGTCGCGGCTCACCATGCCGGCGGCCACCCCGACCGGCCCGTCCAGCAGCACCGGTACGCGCCGGGCGGTCGCGCCGAGCAGCACGCCGGTGGCCACCGCCACGTCGCCACCGCCCAGCTCGGCGAGCACGTCCTTGGCCTCCCGGGGAGAGCGCCGGGTGCGGTGCAGCGCGTCCCGGACCGCCGCGCAGCGGACCATCCAGGCGGCGTCGTCGAACTCGCCGTGCTCGGTGATCACCCGGCCGAGGACCGCCGGGGGTTCCGCGCCGGCCGTGGCCGCCAGCACCGCCGCGGCGGCCGTCTCGGTGCCGGCTCCGCACGCCGCCAGCACCAGCAGCTGTACGCCCGCGTCGGCGGCCTGCTCGGCGAGCCGCCAGCCGTAGCGCAGGGCTGACTCGACCTGCTCGGCGGTGAGCGCCGGACCCTCCTCGATGGGGGCGGAGGTGGGCGCCTCGACCACCTGGAGGCTGGCGCCGCTCTCGGCCGCCAGCCGGGCCAGGGCCCCCTTGCCGGCGCGCGCCTGCCGGGCGCGGCGGGCCGACTCGCCGGGAGTCGCGCCGGCCGACGCCCCGCCCTCGTGGTCGCCGTGCAGCAGCAGCACCCGGACCGCACCCCACGGCGTCGGGGTCGCGGTGCCCTGGGTGGCGGCGGCGAAGCCGACCACCCGCTCCAGCACGCCGAGGCCCGCGCCGGGAATGTCCAGGGTGGCGAGCCGGTCGACCGCCTGCGGGCCGGTGTAGTCGTCGGGCATCGGCAGTTCCATGCCGGGCTGGATGACCAGGCCGGTGGCGATCATCGGCAGCGCCATGGTCGGCGCGGCCCAGTCGGCCTGGCCGGCCGCGCCGCCCGGCGCCGGTGCCGGGGCGGCCGGCGCGGCGGGGGTGAGCACCTCGGGCAGCGCCTCGTCGGGCGCGCCGGCCGCCGGCCGGGCCTCGGTGCGGGCCGCCTGCTCCGGGGCGCCCGCCTGCTCGGGGGCGCCCGCCTGGCCGGGGCCGGCCTGCGCCGGGACGTCCGCCCGGCCGGGCCGGGCCGGCGTGGTCGGGGTGGCGGCCGGCTTCAGCCAGGCGGTCTGCCCGGCCACCACGAGCGCGACGGCGTCGCAGGCGTCGGCGACCGCCCGGTTGGTCGCGCCCAGCGCGTCGGTGAACGCCCGGCCCAGCGGCGTGGTGGGCACCAGGGACAGGCCCACCTCGGGGCTCACCAGCACCAGCCGGGCGGCGCTGCCCCGGACGGCCGCCGCCAGCTCGGCGATCGTGGCCGTGTCGTCGGCCGGCTGGTGGGCCGGGTCGAGCAGCACGGTCACCCAGCCGCCCAGGTCGTCCACGAGCAGCGTCTCGTTCGGCCCGGCCGCCGCGATCACCTCGGCCAGCCGGCCGGGGTCCGCCGCGGTCTCCTCGGTGGTCCAGCTGCCCGGCCGGCGGGCCCGGTGCGCCGCGAGGCGGGTCGCCCACTCGGTGTCCTCCGGGTCCCCTGCGGGGGCGGTGGCCACGTACCGGACCGTGGGCGCGTCGGCGACCACCGATTCGGCGAACTCCGACTTGCCGGAGCGGATACCGCCGAGCACCAGGAGGGTGTTCCACCCGTCAACGGACATGCCCGTACCTTAAAGCCGTCCGGCGGGTCGCCGCCCGCCGGCCCGGCCGGCTCAGTCGCAGTGCTCGAACGGGCTGGCGTAGCTGGCCCCGCCCGTCGACCCGCCCCACTTCACGCAGACCCCGGCGGCGGTCGCCCGCACCGGCCCGGCGTAGTACTGGTAGCTGCCGCTCGCGGTCTGCCGCGCCTTGCCCTGCACCTCCAGGTACGTGGTCACCGTGGTGGCCCGCCCGACGTCGGCGTCCTTGAGGGTGACCACGCAGTTGGTGCCGGAGGCGGTGCTGTAGAGCAGGTAGACCCGGCCCCGGCGTACCCCGCCGGCGGTCAGCGTCGCCGAGTCGATCACCTGGTAGCCGCTGCCGCACACCTGCCCCGCCGTGTACGGCTGCTTCGGGCCGGCCGTGCTCGCGGTCGGCGCGGGCGCGCCCGTGGTCGGCGCCGGGTCCCCGCTCGACGGGGCGCCGGCGTCCGGCGCCGGGCGGCTCGACGTGGCCGACGGCGACCGGCTCGGCCGGCCGGTACGGCTGGGCGTCGGCTCCGCGGTGGCGCCGGCACCGGCGCTGGCGCTGGCCGAGACGTCCGGCTGCCCGGGGTCGGCGACCGGGGACTCCCCGGTCAGCGCGGCCGGGCGCTGCCCCGCGTCCGTGTCGTCGGGGGAGCGCACCGCCGCCACGACCACCGCCGTCACCACCGCGACCACCACCACCCCGGCCGCCCCGGCCAGCGCCAGCGCCCGGGCACGCCCCCGGCGCTCGGCCGGCTCCTCCAGCGTCGGCGGTACGCCCGAACCGGCGTGCCGGTCGTGCACCGAGCCGTACCCGCCGGGCGGCGGCCCGGGCTGCGCGACCCCGACCGACCAGGCCGGCCCCGGCGCGGAGACCGGCCCGGAAGCCGGGACGGACCCGGGAGCCGGGATGTGCCCGTAAGGCGGAACGTGCCCGGAAGGCGTGGAGGCGTGCCCGGGTGGCGTGGAGGCGTGCCCGGGAGCGGCAAAGGCGGGACCGGGCGTGGGGGCGGGGCCTGGTGTGGGGGTGGGGCCGGGCGTCGCGGCGTGGGCGGCCGGGTCGGTGCCGGAGGCGGCGGGCGGCGAGGCCGCGGGCGCGGCGAGCGGCGCGGCCGGGAACGCGGCGGGCGGCGCGGCCGGGAACGCGGCGGGCGGCGTACCCCCGGGCGGGCCCGGGATCGGCGCGGGCGCCGGCAGGACCGCCGGGCCCGGCACGGCCGGCCCGGCCACCGCCCACGGCGGGCGGGGCGGGACGGGGAGGCCGGCGAGGGTGGCGTCCCGGGCGTCCTGGGCGGCCTCGGCCAGGGCGAGCGCGCTCGGGAACCGGTCGGCCGGCCGCTTCGCCAGCGCCCGGCCGACCACCTCGACCACGGCCGGCGGCGTGCCGACCAGCGCCGGCGGCTCGTCCTGGACGTGCCGCATGGCCACCTGGAGCGGGTTGTCGCCGTCGAAGGGCGGCCGCCCGGCCAGGCAGTAGTACGCCACCGCGCCGAGGGCGTAGACGTCGGTGACCGGCGACACCGGCTGGCCGGCGGCCTGCTCCGGGGACATGTACGAGGCGGTGCCCAGCACCATGTGCGCGGCCGTGATGCCCGCCATGGTGGTGGCCCGGGCGATCCCGAAGTCGACCAGCACCACCGTGCCGTCCCGCTTGACCAGCAGGTTGCCGGGCTTCACGTCGCGGTGCACGATCCCGGCCAGGTGGGCGGCGTGCAGCGCGTGCGCGGCCTGGGCCACCACCGACATGGTGGACGCCGGGTCGAGCCGGCCGGCGCGCCGGATCCAGGTGACCAGCGGCTCGCCGTCGACGTACTCCATCACCAGGTAGCTGACCTGGCTGCCGTCGGCGAGGGCCGCGGAGCCGAAGTCGTGCACCTGGACGATGCCGGGGTGGCGCAGCGCGGCCAGCATCCGGGCCTCGGCGTGGAAGCGGGTGGTGAACTCGGGGTCGGCGACCAGCGAGGGCAGCAGCACCTTCACCGCGACCTCGCGGCCCAGCAGGGTGTCGGTGCACTTCCAGACGGCCCCCATGCCGCCCGTCGCGATGCGTTCGCCCAGCCGATAGCGCTCGCTGAGCACCACTCCTTGAGTCAGCACCGCGTCACCGTACCGGCCCGGGGTGTCGGCATGATCCATGTGGCGGCCGGGCCGTCCCGCGTCGGGCCGACTAGGCTTGCGGGGGTTTCCGTCCCAGGGGCGACGGCGGCGAGGGGAGACGCGGCATGGCGTGGAGCTGGCGGTACGAGGGCACGAACGGCGCTTCGGTCGACGGGCCGGGTGAGTCGTTCCCCAGTCAGGCGGACGCCGAATCGTGGATCGGCCAGGCCTGGCGGGAGCTCGCGGCATCCGGCGTCACCTCCGTCGCACTCCTCGAGGACGACCGGGTGGAGTACCGGATGAGCCTGCTGCCCCCGGTCGAATGACGGGCTACGAGCGCCCGCGGGACCCGCTGGTGCTCGGGGTGCCCCGGGCGGCGTTCCGGCCCAGCGCGATCTTCCTCGCCCTGGTCGCGGTCTTCGTGGCCAGCGGGGTGATGACCTGGAACCGGTTCGGCAACGTCCGGTTCGACGTCTTCCTCTTCGTGGTCTCCGGCTGGCTGATCTCGCTCTGCCTGCACGAGTACGCCCACGCCGTGGTCGCGTACCGGGCCGGGGACCGGGACATCGCGCACCGGGGCTACCTGACGTTGAACCCGCTCAAGTACACCAACCCGTTGCTGTCCATCGTGCTGCCGGTGGTGGTGGTGCTTTTGGGCGGCATCGGCCTGCCCGGTGGCGCGGTCTGGGTGGACCGGCACGCCATCCCCGGCCGGCTGCGGCACACCCTGGTCAGCCTGGCCGGACCGGCGACCAACGTGCTGTTCACCCTGCTGCTGGTGCTGGCCGTGCGGATCGGCCTGGGCGCGGGCGGCCCGCTGGAGTTCTGGGCGGGCGTGGGGCTGCTGGCGTTCCTCCAGCTCACCGCCAGCGTGCTCAACCTGCTGCCGGTGCCCGGCCTGGACGGCGGCAACATGATCCAGCCGTGGCTGAGCCCCGAGTACCGGCGGATGTACGACCTGTTCGCCCCGTACGGCTTCATCCTGTTGTTCGCGCTGCTGTGGAGCCCGCGGATCGGCAACTGGTTCTTCGGCGCCGTCTTCGACGTGGCGGACTTCCTCGGGCTGCCGCCCCAGCTCTACGTGCTCGGGCTCGACCTGATCCGGTTCTGGCGGGGCTGACCCTCCGGGGGCGGGAGCCGGCGCGCAGCGGCGGGGTTCTCCGCGGTGCGCGTACCTCCGCGGGAGCCCGGGCCGGCGCGGAGATCGCGCCGGCCCGGGGAGAGCGTCACGGACGCTGCGCCGGGCTCTCGGTCTTCGCCGGGTCCCGCTCAGTGACCGGCTCGACGATCTCGTCGATCGCCTTGAGCAGGTCGGCGTCGAGCTTCACGCCCGCCGCCTTCACGTTGTCGTGCACCTGCTCCGGCCGGGACGCGCCCACGATCGCCGAGGAGACGTTCGGGTTCTGGAGCACCCAGGCGACGGCGAGCTGCGGCATGGTCAGCCCGGCCTGCTCGGCCAGGGGCTTGAGCCGCTGCACCCGGGTGAGCACGTCGTCGCTCAGCCAGGACGCGATGAAGCCCGCCCCGGACTTCTCGTCGGTGGCGCGGGAACCGGCCGGCGGCGGCTGGCCCGGCAGGTACTTGCCGGAGAGCACGCCCTGGGCCATCGGCGACCACACGATCTGGCCGACGCCCAGCTCCTCGCTCGTGGGGATGACCTCGGCCTCGATGACCCGCCACAGCATCGAGTACTGCGGCTGGTTGGAGACCAGCGGGATGCGCAGTTCGCGGGCGAGCGCGTGCGCCTCGCGGATCTGCGACGCCTTCCACTCGGAGACGCCGATGTAGTGCGCCTTGCCGGAGTGCACGATGTCGGCGAACGCCTCCATCGTCTCCTCCAGCGGGGTGCTGTAGTCGTAGCGGTGGGCCTGGTAGAGGTCCACGTAGTCGGTCTGCAGGCGGCGCAGCGAGCCGTTGATCGACTCCATGATGTGCTTGCGGGACAGGCCCCGGTCGTTGCGGCCCGGCCCGGTCGGCCAGTACACCTTGGTGAAGATCTCCAGCCCCTCGCGCCGCTCGCCCTTCAGCGCGCGGCCGAGCACCTCCTCGGCCTTCGTGCCGGCGTAGACGTCGGCGGTGTCGAAGGTGGTGATGCCGGTGTCCAGGGCGGCCCGCACGCAGGCGGTCGCCGCCTCCTCCTCGACCTGCGACCCGTGGGTGATCCAGTTGCCGTACGAGATCTCGCTGACCAGCAGGCCCGATCGGCCTAGGTGTCGGAATTCCATGCCCCGACCCTAGCCCCGCCCGATCATGGTCGACATGCGGCGCGACGGGGTGTGACGCTCAGCCGGGCGGCCGGGCCTCAGAGCACCGGGCTGGTGTCGGCGAGCAACCGGTCGATCTCCGCCACCACGGCGGCCCGGCTCGGGTGCACCGGGTCGATCAGCCGCTCGCCCCGCCGGTCCAGCGCGCCCCACCGGCCCGACTCGTCGCCGACCAGGAACGCCACCGGGTGCACCACCAACGTCGGGTACGCCGGCGTGACCAGCACCCGGCCGGTCCGGTCCACCACCCCGCGGCGACCGGCCAGCTCCACCACGGCCAGGCCGTCCTCGGTGAAACCGTCCACGTACCGGCCGTCGGCCAGCGCGGTGTTCAGACCGTGGTATCGGGTCGGCACCACCACCTGGCCGGTCCGGTCCACCGCGCCCCAGCCGCCGTTCTGCCGGACCGCCGCCAGGCCGCCCCGGAACGGCCGGACGTCCTCGTAACCCGGCGGGATCTTCACGATGTTGGTCCGGTCGACCGCCATCCACCGGCCCTTGCCGTCCATCGACACCCAGGACAGCCCCTCGGAGAACGAGCGCACCGCCCGGTAGCCGTTGTTCGCCTCGATCAGCGCCGCGCCGGTGGTGTCGATCAGCGCCCAGCGGGACGCCTCCGGGCGCCGTACCCACGCCAGGCCCTCGCGGAACGGCTGCACCTCGGCGTACCGGTGCCCGATCACCAGCTCGCCCTCGGCGTCCGCGTACCCCCAGAGCTCCTGCTCCTCGTCGAAGGTCGGCACCGGGTGCTGCTCGCCGCCCAGGACCGTCTCCCGGCTGCGCGGCTTCGGCCCGAACCCGCCCGTCGCGGCCCGCTCCGCGACCGCGTCCAGCGCCAGCGTGGTACGTGCGTTCAGCTCCGGGTCCTCGCCCTGGCGCAGGTCCAGCGCCCGCTCGAAGTGCAGGCACGCTTCGGTCAGCCGGCCCTGGTCGTAGCAGGAGCGGCCGGCGTGCTCGTGCAGCACCGCGCGCAGCCGGTCGGGCAGCTCCGGCGAGTTGGCCTCAGCGAAGAGCCGGTCGGCCTCCGCGTGCTCGCCCCGCCAGCGCAGCACCTCGGCCAGCCGGGCGCGGGCCAGCGCGGTCCGCCGCAACTCGCCGGTGGCCTCCGCGTACGTGAGGGCGAGCCGCGCGTCGGCCAGGGCGTCGTCCAGGTCGCCGAGGATCCGGGACGCCACCGAGCGCAGGCTGAGCAGCCGGGCGCGGCTGCGGTTGTCCAGCGCGCTGCCGAGCTTGGTGGTCAGTCCGTCCCGGATCTCCCGCAGCGCCGGGGGATCGGGGGCCTCCTCGCGGAGGGTCTCCGGGTGCAGCCGCCAGCGGATGGCGGCGAGTGCCTGCTCCGGGTCGACCGGGCGGGACTCCCGCGGCTCGGCGTCGGCGTCCGGCTCGGGCGCCCCCTTCTCCGTTCCGTGGGTGTGCGGTGCGTCCCCCGCCGGGGTGGACCCGGTGGACGCCACGGCCGTGGTGGGCTGTGCCGGCGCCGGCTCGTCCTGGTCGGCGGGTGGGTCCGGGACCGCACGTGGCTGGGCGGGGGCCGGCTCGTGCGGGACGGTCGTCGGGGCGGTGTCGGGGGTCGCGCCGCTCTCGTGCGACGTGACTGCCGGTGTGGCGGCCTCCCGCACCGCCTGTGCCGGTGGGTCGGCCGGTGTGCGCGGAGCCGGCGGGGCGACGTCGGGGGTCGTGGTGCCCTGGGTAGCCGCCTGGGCCGGTACCTCGGCTCGGGTCGGCGGGTGCGGCGTCGGGACCGGGGCGGGCGCCGTCTCCGGGGTGGCCGCCTGGCCTTCCCTGTCGGGCTGGGCGGGGGGCCGAGCCGGGAGCGCCGGGGCGGCGGTGGCCTCCGGGGCGGTGTGCGGTGGGAGGTCGTCGACGGGCGGCCTGGGAACCGGCGCCGCGAGACCGGGGGCCGGCGGGCCGGAGACAGGCGTGGCGGAGAGGGGCGGGCCGGAGACAGGCGTGGCGGAGACGGGTGTGACGGGCGGGCTGGAGACGGGTGTGGCGGCAACGGGCGCGCCGGAGGCAGGCGTGGGGGAGACGGGCGTGGCCGGGCTCGGTGCCGGTGCCGCAGAGACGGATGCGGCGGGGTTCGGGGCGGGCGCTCCGGAAACGGGCCTGGCCGGGTTCGGCGCGGGGGCTTCCGCGACTGGCGTGGCCGGGGCCGCGTCGATCCCGGCGGCCGCGGCCGGCTCCGGCGTTCCCGTGGCCCGCGAGCCCGATCCGGCCTGGAGGCCGGCGGCCGAGGCCGACCTTTCCGGCTCGGCTGCGACTGTTTCCGAGCTGGCCACGGCCTGAGCGTCGCGCGCCGGGCCGGGCAACTCCGGCTCTGGCCGGTTCGCGGTCGCGTCGGGTACCGGGACGTCGTGCGGGGCGTCGAGCGCCGGGGCGGACGCCTCCGTCGGAGCGTCCGGCGACACCGGCGCCTTCGGCCGGAACCAGGCATCCGCGCCACCGTTCGCCGGCTCGGCGCGCCGCGCGGACGCCGCGTCCTCCGGCCGGTCGGCGGCCTCGGCGCGCCCTCCGTGCCCGCCGGCGGTGACCGGTGCGGGCACCTGGTCGCCCGCCTCCGGCGACTCGGGGCTGGATGTGGTCTCGCGGCCGTCGCCCGCCGGCCGGTCGGCCTCGGCGGGCGTGGTCGGGCCGGCGGTACCGCCCGGCCGGCGGTCCTCGGCGGGCGTGCTCGGATCGGGGGTGTTTTCCAGCCGGGTGTCCTCGACGGGCGTGCTCGGGCGGGGGGTGCTGCCCGGCGGGGGGACCTCGGTGGGCGCGGTCGGGACGGCGGTGGGCTCCGGCCGGGCGGCCGCGGGGCCGGGATAGGCGGGCGGCGCGGGTCGGACCGGCGTCGGTGCGGCCGGGGCCGGCTCGTCGACGGGTCGGGCCTGCGGTGCCGGGGTGGGGCGCGGCGGGGCCTCCTGGCCATGCGCGGTCCGCGCTGCCGGCTCGGCGCGGTCGGCCGGAGCCGGACGGTCGGGCAGCGACGAGGAGCCGGCGGGGCTGGGCAGGAACTCGACGCGCAGGTTGGCGGCGGGCGGCGCGCCGGCCGGAGCCGGGCGGTCGCCCCGCTCGTCCAACGGTGGCCGCTCGGTGGGATAGGTCGGCGGGCTCGCCGCCTCCGGTGCCGCCGGCCGGCCCGATCGATCGCCCGCCACCGGTCGGTCACCGGGGATGGCGGGCGGACCCGAAACGGGAACACCGGAGACGGGTGCCCCCGAAACGGGAGCGCCGGAGACGGGTACGCCCGAGACGGGTACGCCGGAGACCGGCGGACCCGAGACGGGAGCGCCCGACACGGGAGCGCCGGAGATCGGCCGGTGGGGAACCGGCGTTTCGAAGACCGGTGGCCCCGAGACGGGTGCCCCCGGCACGGGCATGCCGGAGACGGGCACGTTGGCGACCGGCGCCCCCGACACCGGCGCGCCGGAGGTGGGTGCCGCCGGGCGCGCCGGCTGCATCGGCGGGCGCCGGACCTCGTCGGGCCCGGTCGGCGGGACCGGCATCGCCGGCTGCCGTCGTTCCTCCGGCCGCGCGGGCCGCTCGTCCGGCCGGGACGGCTGCCGTCGCTCCTCCGGCCGCGTGGGCCGCTCGTCCGGCCGGGCCGGGGGCATGAGCCGCTCGTCCTGCCGCGCGGGCGGCACAGGCCGTCGGTCGGCGTCGGGCCGCCGGTCGGCGTCGTCGACGCGCGGCGGGGCCGGCGGGGGCGGCACCACAGGCCGGTCCCGCCGCTCCCCGGGACGGCTCGGGGCGGCCGGCATGGCCGCCTCCCGTCCCTGGTCCGGGCGCGCGCCGGGCTGGGGCTGCTGCCGGGCCTCGTCGGGGCGCGCCGGCCGGTCCCGCAGGTCGTCCGGGCGGGTACGCGCGGCCGGCTCGACCGGCGGGCGCCATCCGTTGCCCGGGCGGGCCGGTCCGGGCTCGCCCGGCCGCCCCTGCCACCCGTCCGGCCGCGCCCGGAACTCGGGCCGCGGACCGACCGACTCCGGCCGCGGGCCGACCGACTCCGGGCGCGGACCGACCGTGTCGGGGCGACGGCCCTCGTGGCGGGCCGCGTCGTCCATCGGCCGCGCGGGGCGGCCGTCGGGGCCGGGCCGGTCGACCGGCGGGCGGTGCCGCTCGTCGGGCCGGTACCCGGCTGGGTCGGTGCGCGGCCGCCGCTCGACGACCGGCCACTCCTCGTGGTGCGGGCGGGCGCGGTCGCCCGGGGGACGCTGACCGTCCCACCGCTCCTCCGGCCGGATCGCGGCGGGACGCGGCTCGGCGTACCGGCCCTGATCGGCGCGGTACGGGTCCACCGGCCGGCGCCCGGCCTCGGGCGCCTCCCGGTACGTCTCCGCGCGCGCGGCGGCGTCCCGGCGCGGCGCGCCGTCGAAGCCCCGGTCCGGCTCGCGACGCGGCGATCCCTCGTAGCCCCGGTCCGGCTCGCGTCGCGGCGGTCCCTCGTAGCCCCGGTCCGGCTCGCGTCGCGGCGTACCGTCGAAACCCCGGTCGCCCGGGCGGCCGAGGTCCTGCTCCCGCCGGTCGGTCGGGCGGGCCACGCCGGCGTCGCGCCGGCCGTCGAAGCCCTGGTCCCGCCGAGCGGGCACGTCCTGGTCGCGCCGGTCCGCCGGACGCCCGGGGTCGGCCACCCGCCGGTCCTGCCGCCCGTCGAAGGCCGGATCCCGCCGCCCCTCGAAGGCCACCTCACGTCCACCGCCGAACGCCGCCTCCCGGCGATCGTCGAACGCCGGACCCCGCCGCCCGTCGAAGGCCGGATCCCGGCGATCGTCGAACGCCGGATCCCGCCGGCCGTCGAACGCCCGGTCCCGCCGGCCGTCGAACGCCGCCTCGCGCCGCTCCATGGGCCCGCCGGGCGGTGGACCGGCCGGGCCGTCCGCCGGCCCGCGGCGCTGGTCGGGCCGCCCCGATCGCGGCGGCGCGTGGTGCGGGTGCTCGCCCGGCTCCGCCACCCAGCCCGGCTCCGGGGCGGGGGAGACCGGCCGGTGCGGCGCCGTGCCGCGCGCCGGCTCCGGGCGCACCCACCGCTGGTCGTACCGCTCGCCCGGCGCGCCGCGCCGGGAACCGTCCTCGGACCACCGCCCATCGCCGACGGGCCGCCCACCCCGCCGCCCGTCGAGGTCATCGGGCCCGGCGGGACTGACGGGATACGCGCCGCGCCGCCGGTCCAGGCCGTCCGGACCGGCAGGGCTGACGGGGTACGCGCCGCGCCGCCGGTCGAGGTCGTCCGGACCGGCAGGGCTGACGGGGTGCGGACCGCGCCGCCGGTCGACGTCGTCCGGACCGGCAGGGCTGACGGGGTGCGGGCCGCGCCGCCGGTCGAGATCGTCGGGCCCGGCCGGGCTGACGGGGTACGCGTCCTCGCCCACGGGCGCCGGGCTGACGGGGCGCACCTCGGCCCGGCCGACCACACCGGACCGGCCGCGCGGTGCGGGCGGGGTCAGGTGTTCGAGGCCGATGTCGCCCGGATAGCGCTGCCCGGGGAACTGTGGCCGCCACTCGTGGGTGGGCTCGGCCGCCCAGGACGGTTCGGCCAGCTCGCGCCAGCGGTCCCAGCCGCTCATCGGGGGACCCTGTCGCCGCCCGCGCGGCGCGGCCCCGGGGCCGGCTCGCGTCGCTCGCTCACGGCGATGTCACCTCGTTGGAAATTGTCGCGCTGGGCGCCTCGACGTGCCGGTAGAGTCGCCCGGTCCAGCACCTCGTGGCTGCGGAAGGAGGGTAGCGGCGTGGGCTCTGTCACCGCCACTGTGGCACCGCCCACGGATCCAAACGTTACCCGATGGTTTCGGACATTCGGCGCGATAGTGGCCTCCGGCTTCCGGCGCCACGCCACCTACCGGCAGGCGGCCGTGGCGGGCGTCGTCACGAACACCGTCTTCGGCTTCCTACGCTGCTACATCTTCCTCGCGGTGGCCGGCGCGGCCGGCACGGTGGCCGGCTACGACCGCGCCCAGCTCGGCACCTTCGTCTGGGCGGGCCAGGGGCTGCTCGCGGTGATCGCGATCTGGGGCTGGACCGAGCTGGCCGACCGGATCCGGACCGGGGAGATCGCCTCCGACCTGCTCCGGCCGGTGCACCCGGTGACCAGCTACCTCGCCACCGACCTGGGCCGGGCCGGGTTCGCGTCGCTGGCCCGGCTGCTGCCGCCGGTGGTGATCGGCCCGTTCTTCTTCGAGGTCTACCTGCCCCGGCACTGGGCCACCCCGCCGCTGTTCGCGCTCTCCGTGCTGCTCGCCGTGCTGGGCTGCTTCGCCTGCCGCTACCTGGTCAACGCCACCGCGTACTGGTTGCAGGACGTCCGCGGGCCGATGATCCTCTGGACGCTGGGCTCCGGCGTGCTCGCCGGCCTGTACTTCCCGCTCGGCTTCCTCCCGGGCTGGCTGGAGGCCACGCTGCGGTACGCCACCCCGTTCCCCAGCCTGTTGCAGGTCCCGCTCGACGTGCTGGTCGAGCGGGAGCCGATGCCGACCGAACTGGGCCTGGTCGGGCTCCAGCTCGGCTGGGCGGTGCTGCTGCTGGCGCTCTGCCGGCTGGTGCAGCGCCGGGCCGAGCACCGGCTGGTGGTGCAGGGTGGCTGAGCCGGGGACCCTGACCGGGTCCTGGCGGGCGTACCGGGCGCTGCTCGGGGCGCAGGCCCGGTCGCAGGCGGCGTACCGCACCTCGTTCGTGGTGGACCTGGTGGGCAACATGGGCGCCACGGTGTTCGACGTGGTGACCGTGCTGGTGCTCTTCGGGGTCACCCGGGAGCTGGGCGGCTTCACGCTGCGCGAGACGCTGGTCGTCGTCGGCCTGTCGTCGTTCGCGTTCGCCACCGCCGACCTGCTGGTCGGCAACATCGAGCGGCTGCCCCGGTACGTCCGCACCGGCCTGTTCGACGCCGTGCTGGTCCGGCCGCTGGCCGCGCTGCCGCAGCTGCTGCTCATGGACCTGCCGCTGCGCAAGGTCTCCCGGGCGGTCTTCGGGCTGGCCGTGCTGGTGTTCGCGCTCGTCTCGGCCGGTATCGGGTGGACGCCGGGCCGGGTGGCGCTGGCGGTCGTCGCCCCGCTCGCCGCGGTGGTCTTCTTCGCCGCCCTCTTCGTCACCACCGCCACCGTGTCGTTCTACTGGGTCGACTCGGGGGAGCTGGCCAACTCGGTCACCTACGGCGGGCGGGACTTCACGTCGTACCCGGTCACCGTCTACGGCGGCTGGTTCCGCGCGATCTTCGCGTACGGGCTGGGTTTCGCCTTTGTCAGCTACCACCCGGCGCTGGCGCTGCTGGGCCGGGCCGACCCGCTGGGCCTGCCGGCCTGGGTGGGCTGGGCCTCGCCCGGCGTCGCGCTGGTCGCCGCAGCGGTCGCCGCCCTGGCCTGGCGTGTCGGGATCCGCCACTACCGGAGTACGGGGTCATGAACGTCATCGAGATGAACGGGCTGCGCAAGGAGTTCACCGTCCGGGTGAAGGCCGGGCGGCTGCGCCGGGAGAAACGGACGGTCACCGCGGTCGACGGGGTGGACCTGCGGGTGGAGCGGGGCGAGATGCTCGGCTACATCGGCCCGAACGGCGCGGGCAAGTCGACCACGCTGAAGATGCTCACCGGCGTGCTGACGCCCTCGGCGGGCCACGCCCGGGTGTGCGGGCTGCGGCCGGTGCCCGACCGGACCCGGCTGGCGCTGCGCATCGGCGTGGTCTTCGGGCAGCGCTCGCAGCTCTGGTGGGACCTCCCACTGCGGGACTCGTTCGCGCTGCTGCGGCACGTCTACCGGGTGCCGGCCGGCGAGCACGCGGCCCGGCTGGCCCGCTGCCGGAGCCTGCTCGACCTCGACGAGTTCCTGGACACCCCGGTCCGGCAGCTCTCCCTGGGCCAGCGGATGCGCGGCGAGCTGACCGCCGCCCTGCTGCACGGCCCCGAGGTGCTCTTCCTCGACGAGCCGACCATCGGGCTGGACGTGGTCAGCAAGCAGGCGGTCCGCGGCTTCCTGGCGGAGCTGGGCCGGGCCGGCGACACCACCCTGGTGCTCACCACCCACGACCTGGCCGACATCGAGCGGCTCTGCCGGCGCCTCGTGGTGATCGACCACGGGCAGGTGGTGCACGACGGCTCGATCGCCGCCCTGCACAGCCGGTACGGCTCCCGCCGGATGGTGGTCGCCGAGCTGGACGCCGCGCTGCCCGCGCCGCCGGTGCTGCCGGGCGCGCCGGTGCAGCGGGTCGAGGCGGACGGGCGCCGGCTGGTCTTCGCGCTGGAGTCGGCGAGCGTCGCCGAGGTGGTGGCCGGGCTGGCCGGGCTGGCCACGCTCCGGGACATCTCGATCGTGGAGCCGGACATCGAGGAGGTCGTGGCCCGGCTCTACCGCGCCCCGGCCGAGGTGGGCTGAGCGGCCTCGCTCACGGGTGCTCCATCACCAGCACGGCGAAGGTGCCGGGGGCCAGCGCCTCGTACCGGTGCGGGGTGTCGCCGGGGAACGTGGCGTAGTCGCCCGGTCCCAGCTCGACCAGGTCGGTCTCCGGGCCGACGCGCATCCGCCCGGCCGCGACCACGACGTGCTCGACGCTGCGCGGCGTGTGGGCCTCGGCGAGCCGGACGGCACCGGGTTCCAGCTCCATCACGTAGACGTCGCGCCGGGCGTGGGGCGCGCCCGCGGCGAGCAGGGTGGCCGAGAAGTCGGCGTGCTCGGAGCGGATCCGCGGCCCCTCGCCGGCCCGGACCACCCGGACGGCGGCGGTGGGGGGTTCGACGAGGCGGCTGAACGGTACGCCCAGCGCCACCCCGAGGGCCCAGAGCGTCTCCACGCTGGGGTTGCCGGCCCCGGATTCCAGCTGGGACAGGGTGGACTTGGCGATGCCGGCGCGGCGGGCCAGTTCGGTCAGCGACAGCCCCGCCCGGTCGCGCTCCCGGCGCAGGGCGGCCGCGATGGTGGCGAGTGGGGGAGCGGGGTCGATCGCCATGTGTTCGCTCCAACAGTCGGTTTGTTCGGTTTGACGAACGCGGGTCCTTGCGTTCAGGATAATGGACCATGCGTACGGCATACCGAACGGGCGACGCCCGCCTGCTCCGCGACGTCGCCGCCATCGGCGCGGCGATGCTCGCCGTGGGCGCCTCGTTCGGCGCCGTGGCGGTGGCCGCAGGCCTGCCCGCCTGGGCCACCCTGGCCATGTCGGTGCTCGTCTACGCGGGCGGCGCCCAGTTCATGGCCGTGGGCCTCGTCGCGGCCGGCAGCCCGCTCGCGGCGGTCCTCGCCGGCCTGCTGCTCAACGCCCGGCACCTGCCGTTCGGCCTGGCCCTCGGGGGCGCCCTGGGCCCCGGGCGCCGGCAGCGGCTGCTCGGCAGCCACCTGATGACCGACGAGGCGACCGCGTTCGCGCTGGCCCGCCCGGCCGGGCCCGGGCGGCGGCGGGCGTTCTGGCTCGCCGGGGTGCTGCTCTTCCTGGCCTGGAACGCCGGCACCGGCCTCGGCGTGCTGGCCGGCGGTGCGGTCGGCGACCCGGGCGCCCTGGGGCTCGACGCCGCCTTCCCGGCCGGGCTGGCCGCCCTGCTGCTGCCCAGCCTGCGCGACCGGGAGACCCGCCGGGTGGCGCTCACCGGAGCGGGGCTGGCCGTGCTGGCCACCCCGCTGCTGCCGGCCGGGCTGCCGGTGCTGCTCGCGCTCGCCGCGTTGGTCCTGCCGGTGCTCGGTCGCCGCCGGGCGGCCGCCGCGCCGGACAGTCCGGGGACCAGGCGAGACACCCCCGGCGCCACCCCGGACACCCCCGGCGCCACGCCGGACGCCCTCGGCGCCGCGCCGGACGCCCTCGGCGGCGTGCCGGACGACCCGGGCGGCCGACCGGCGGACGGCGACGTCGCCCTCCCGGCTCGTCGCCGGCTGGCGGACGGCGACGAGCCGGGACGGGTCGTGCGGGCCGGGGAGGCGGCGTGCTGATCGCAGTGATCCTCGCCCTGGCCGCCGGCACCTACGGCTTCCGCGTCGCCGGGGTGCTGCTGCGCGACCGGCTGGAACTGCCGGAGTGGTCCCGGCAACTGCTGCCGGTCGGCGCCGCCGCGCTGCTGGCCGCCCTCGCCGCCACCGCGGCGCTGACCGAGGCCGGTGGCTTCGCCGGCTACGCCCGGCCCGCGGGGGTGCTGGTCGGCCTGCTGCTCGCCGCGCGGCGGGCGCCCTTCGTGCTGGTCGTGGTCGCGGCGGCGGGCACCACCGCGCTGCTGCGCCTGCTCGGGGTGGCCTGACGACGACACCGGCCCCTCCCCGCCGAAGCAGGAAGGGGCCGGTGTCGTCAGACGCGCCCGGTCAGATCTTGTCGCCGATGTTCACCCGCGGCGCCGGGGCACGCATCTTGCGGAACGTGATCGACCGCATGATCGCGTAGAAGTAGAGCGAGCCGAGCCGCTCGGTGCTCTTCGGGTAGCGCTCGCGGACCAGCTTCTTGATCTTCCGCGCGATCAGCACCGAGTCGATCACCACGCCGAGCGCCAGGGCACCCCAGAGCACGTTCGACAGCAGCCGGACGATCGGGGGCATGGCCTGGTTGGAGCCGACCAGCACGATCAGCGCGCCACCGAAGAACCAGGTGCCCACCGTCCGCCGGGAGTCGACCACGTTGCGGGCCAGCAGCCGCTCGGGGCCCCGGTCGCGCGGGCCGCCCTCGCGCCGGAACTCGGCCGCCGACTCGGCGCGCGCCGCGCGGCGCTGCTCCCGGGCCTCCTCCTTGGTCAGGGGGCGGGCCGGGGCGGCCGGGCGGCGACCGGCGGTCGGCCGCTTCGGGGTGGTCCGCCCGAGGTCCTTCTTGCTCGGGGTGTAACCCCGGGGCTGGGCAGCGGAGGGCGCCTCGTCGGTCGTCACCGGGGTGACGGACTCCTCGACCAGGTCGGTGGGCTTACGGCGAAACAGCGACGGCACGTCGGCAAGGGTAGCCAAACAGCCGCGCCCGGTGCACATCGCGGGTGCACCGGGCGCGGGAGGAGCGGTGTGAGGTCAGGGACGCTCGACGTGCGCGCCCAGATCCGCCAGCTTGGCCTCGAAGTCCTCGTAGCCCCGGTTGATCAGGTCGACGCCGTACACCCGGGAGGTGCCCTCGGCGGCCAGCGCCGCGATCAGGTGGCTGAAACCGGCCCGCAGGTCCGGGATGACCAGGTCGGCCGCGTGCAGCTTGCTCGGGCCGGCGATCACCGCGGAGTGCTTGAAGTTGCGCCGGCCGAAGCGGCAGGGGGTGCCGCCCAGGCAGTCCCGGTAGACCTGGATGTTGGCGCCCATCGTGTTCAGCGCCTCGGTGTAGCCGAGCCGCTGCTCGTAGACCGTCTCGTGCACGATCGACAGGCCGCGGGCCTGGGTGAGCGCCACCACGAGCGGCTGCTGCCAGTCGGTCATGAAGCCCGGGTGCACGTCGGTCTCCAGCGCCACCGCGTTCAACTCGCCGCCCGGGTGCCAGAACCGGATGCCGCCCTCCTGGCCCGGCCGGCCGGCGCGCGGCGGACGCAGGTCGGTCACCTCGTACTCGCCGCCGACGGAGCGGAAGATGTTCAGGAAGGTCATCATGTCGGCCTGCTGGGCGCCCAGCACCTCGACGTGACCCCGGGTGGCCAGCGCGGCCGCGGCCCAGCTCGCCGCCTCGATCCGGTCCGGGATCGGCCGGTGGGTGTAGCCGCTGAGCCGCTTCACGCCCTGGATCTCGATCACTCGGTCGGTGTGGACCTTGATGATCGCGCCCATCTTCTGGAGCACGCAGATCAGGTCGATGATCTCGGGCTCGACCGCCGCGTTGCGCAGCTCGGTGACGCCCTCGGCCATCACCGCGGTGAGCAGCACCTGCTCGGTGGCGCCCACGCTCGGGTACGGCAGGGCGAACTTGGTGCCGTGCAGCCCGTTCGGCGCCGACAGGTGCAGCCCCTCCGGGGTCTTCTCCACGGTCGCGCCGAACTCGCGCAGCGCCTGGAGGTGGAAGTCGATCGGGCGCGGGCCGATGTGGCAGCCGCCCAGGTCCGGGATGAAGGCGTGGCCGAGCCGGTGCAGCAGCGGGCCGCAGAACAGGATCGGGATGCGGCTGGAACCGGCGTGCACGTTGATCTGGTCGGTGCTGGCGCTCTCGACGTTGGAGGGGTCGAAGACCAGCTCGCCGTCCTCCTCGCCGTCGCTGACCTTGACGCCGTGCAGGCCCAGCAGCCCGCGGACGACCTCCACGTCCCGGATCCGCGGCACGTCGAACAGCCGGCTGGGGCTGTCGCCCAGCAGGGCGGCGACCATCGCCTTCGACACGAGGTTCTTCGCGCCGCGCACGCGGATCCGCCCTTCGAGCGGAGTGCCTCCGTGTACGACCAGGACGTCGTCGGTCAACGCAACCTCCAGCGCGTTGGTGCTGCCGTGTAGATGAGTGGGGTCCACGATCTGCATCGCTACCCGGAAGGCGGCCCGGTGAAAACGGTCCGCGTGTGTTGCCCCGGCAGCATAGCCCTCCGTGACGAAAATGGAATCGGTCACATCACCAGCGAGGGCACGAACCGGGGATTCCGGCGCGCTTCCGTGCCAGTGACGTGACCGAGGGTGATCAGGCGCCCGGCAGAGCGAGCATCTGGTCCAGTGCGGCCCGGGCGTGTCCGGCGGTGTCCGGGTCCACGGTGATCTGGTTGACCACCCGGCCGGCGACCAGCTCCTCCAGCGCCCAGACCAGGTGCGGCAGGTCGATCCGGTTCATCGTCGAGCAGTAGCAGACCGCCCGGTCGAGGAACATGATCTGCTTGTCCGGGTGGGCCAGCGCCAGCCGGCGTACCAGGTTCAGCTCGGTGCCGACGGCCCACGCCGAGCCGGCCGGGGCCGCCTCGATGGTCTTGATGATGTATTCGGTCGAGCCCACCTGGTCGGCGGCGGTGACCACCTCGTGCCGGCATTCGGGGTGGACCAGCACGTTGACCCCCGGCACCCGCTCGCGCACGTCGTTGACGCTGTCCAGGGTGAAGCGGCCGTGCACCGAACAGTGCCCGCGCCACAGGATCATCTTCGCGTCGCGCAGCTGCTCCGGGGTGAGCCCGCCGTTCGGCTTGTGCGGGTCGTAGAGCACGCAGTCGTCCAGCGAGAAGCCCATCTCCAGGACGGCGGTGTTGCGGCCCAGGTGCTGGTCGGGGAGGAAGAGCACCTTCTGCCCCTGCTCGAACGCCCAGTCCAGCGCCCGCTTCGCGTTCGACGAGGTGCAGACCACGCCGCCGTGCCGGCCGACGAAGCCCTTGATGTCCGCCGAGGAGTTCATGTACGTGACCGGGACGGTGTCCGCGGCGATGCCCAGCTCGGTCAGCACGTCCCAGGCGGTCTCGACCTGCGACAGCACCGCCATGTCGGCCATCGAGCAGCCGGCGGCGAGGTCGGGCAGGATGACCTTCTGGCGGTCCGAGGTGAGGATGTCGGCGCTCTCGGCCATGAAGTGCACGCCGCAGAAGACGATGTACTCCGCGTCGGGGCGGGCCGCCGCCTCCCGGGCCAGCTTGAACGAGTCGCCGGTCACGTCGGCGAACTGGATCACCTCGTCGCGCTGGTAGTGGTGGCCGAGCACGAAGACCTTCGTGCCGAGCGCGGCCTTCGCCGCGGCCGCCCGGGCTACCAGGTCCGGGTCGCTCGGCGCGGGGAGGTCACCCGGACACTCCACGCCACGTTCGGTGGCGGGGTCGCTGCCGCGGCCGAGGAGCAGCAGCGCAGTGGCGGTGTTGGAGGGCTCAACCCAGGTCGAAGTCACGCCCTCCATGGTCCCACAGCGGGACGGCCGCGCAGCCGCCACGGATGTGGCCTGCCACACTGCTCGGCATGCGCGTGCTGCTCTGCCCGGACAAGTTCGCCGGCACGCTGCCGGCCCAGGAGGTCGCCGTCGCGGTGGCCGAGGGCTGGCGGTCGGTCGCTCCCGCCGACGAACTGCTGATCCGGCCGCTGGCCGACGGCGGCCCCGGGTTCGTCGCCGTGCTCGCCGAGGCGCTCGGCGGCCGGCTGCTGCCGGTGCCCACCGTCGACCCGCTCGGCCGGCCCGCCGCCGGTGAGATCCTGCTCACCGACGACGGCGTGGCGTACCTGGAGAGCGCCCAGGCGTGCGGACTGCACCTGCTCTCCGCCGCCGAGCGGGACCCGAAGGCGACCACCTCCTACGGGCTGGGCCTGCTGGTCGCCGCCGCGGTCGAGGCGGGAGCGCGGACCGTGGTCATCGGGCTGGGCGGCTCGGCCACCAACGACGGCGGCGCCGGGATGCTCATCCCGCTCGGGGTCACCCCGCTGGACGAGGCCGGCCGGGCCCTGCCGTACGGCGGGGCGGCCCTCGCCGCGGTGACCGCGCTGGACGGCGCGCTCCGGCTGCGCGGCGCGGCGCTGGTCGCCGCGACCGACGTCGACAACCCGCTGCTCGGGCTGCACGGCGCCAGCAACGTGTACGGCCCGCAGAAGGGCGCCACCCGCGCGGACGTGCTGCTGCTCGACGCCGCGCTGGAGCGCTGGGCGGCCGTGCTGGAGAGGGACCTGCCGGGCTCTCCGTCCGGACTCGGCGCGCTGCCCGGCGGCGGTGCGGCCGGCGGCCTCGGCGCGGCGGTGCTGGCGCTCGGCGGCCGGTGCGAGTCCGGCATCGGCCTCGTCACCCGGGCCATCGGCCTGGACGCCGCGCTGGACGCCGCCGACCTGGTGATCACCGGCGAGGGCTCCTTCGACCACCAGTCGCTGCGCGGCAAGGTGGTCGCCGGTGTGGCCGGTGCCGCCCGGGACCGCGGAGTGCCCTGCGTGGTGCTGGCCGGCCGGGTGAGCACCGGGCGGCGGGAGGCCGCCGCGGCCGGCGTCACCGAGGCGCACAGCCTGGTCGAGCACTTCGGCGGCGAGGAGCGCGGGGGAGTGGAGGCGGCGATGAGCCGCCCGGCCGAGGGCCTGCGCGCGCTCGGCGCCCGGCTCGCCGGCCAGTGGAGCCGCTGAGCCCACCCCGGACGCCCTCCGCGCGCCGTGACCGGTGTCGCCCACCCGACGGTCCCGCCCGCAACGCGGCCCGGACCCGGCGCGTGTGCCGAAGGACACCGGACGAGGAGGTCGACATGACCAGGAGCACGGCTGACCGGACCAGGGACCCGGCGACCCGGCGGCGGACCGGCCGCCGGCTGGCCGCGCTGGCGGCGGGCGCGGCCGCCCTCGCGCTCACGGCCTGCTCTCCGGCACGGGACGGCGCCTCCGCCACCGCCCCGACCGCAACGGCCGCCCCGACCGCATCGGCGACCTCGCCGGCACCCCGGTCCCCGTCGGCCGCGCCGACCCCGCCGGCCACGCCGCGGCCGACACACAGCACGACGCGCCCGGCCTCCGGGACCCCGGACTGCCGGACCGCCGACCTCTCGCTGGCGCCCGCCGGCTCGTCCGGCCACGCCGGCAGCGGGACCGCCTACCTCGCGCTGACGAACCGGTCCGGCCGGCACTGCGCGCTGGCCGGCTTCCCCGAGGTCCGGCTGGTCGACGGCACGGGCCGGGCCCTCCCGGTGCGGGTCCGGCACCACCTCGCCGCGCACCGCGTGGTGCTGGCGCCCGGCGGCGCGGCCGGGACCGCGGTCACCCTGAGCCACGTACCCCGTGCCGACGACGAGGGGGCGCCGTGCGAGCCGCCGGCCGCCGCGCTCCGGCTCACCCCGCCGGGTGGCACCGGCTACCTGGCCGCCGAGGGCGCCTGGCGCGCCTGCGGCGGTACGGTCGAGGTGGATTCGTTCACCGCCGGGCGCCCGCCGGCCGCCTGACGGTCCCGGCGCCGACCGGGGCGAGTCCGTCATCACGCCGCCGGGTGACCTCGGTGGGAGCGGCGTACGATCGGATCTGGACCACACCGGGAATCACTGGCGGACGTGCGGCGTTTGCCAGTGCGTCCGGACCCCATACCGCGCAGGGAGACTTCCACGTGACCACGCCAGCGCAGACCGAGTCGACCGAGGCCAAGGCCCCCAGCACCGTCGTCCTCACCGACGTCGCGGCGCAGAAGGTCAAGGCCCTGATCGAGCAGGAGGGCCGTGACGACCTGCGGCTCCGGGTCGCCGTGCAGCCGGGCGGCTGCTCCGGCCTGCGGTACCAGCTGTTCTTCGACGAGCGGTCGCTCGACGGTGACGTCGTCACCGACTTCGGCGGTGTCGAGGTCGTCGTCGACCGGATGAGCGCCCCCTACCTGGCCGGCGCCACCATCGACTTCGCCGACCGGATCGACGCCCAGGGCTTCACCATCGACAACCCGAACGCCGGCAACTCCTGCGCCTGCGGCGACTCGTTCAGCTGAGTCGGCCGGGCCCACGTCGCCTGCCTCGAACGGCGGGACCATCCCTCACGGGCTGGTCCCGCCGTTTGTCGTATCCGCACCCGGCCTGGACGGGAACGTCCGGCGGGTGTCCGGACCGTGACGCCCGGACGGGCGGGGGATGGCCGGTTGCCGACCGACCCCGCCCGTACGGGTGGGGCGACCGGTAGGCTGACCGGCGCCGTGCTCCCGACCACGAGGGTTGACATGAAGATCGCCGTGACCGGCTCGATCGCGACCGACCACCTGATGAGCTTCCCCGGCCGGTTCGCCGACCAGCTCCTCGCCGACCAGCTGGACAAGGTCTCGCTCTCCTTCCTCGTCGACGAGCTGGTGCTCCGGCGCGGCGGCACCGCCGCGAACATCGCCTTCGGCATGGCCCAGCTCGGGCTCCGCCCGGTGCTGCTCGGCGCGGTCGGTGCGGACTTCGCCGACTACCGGTCCTGGCTGGAGCGGCACGGCGTCGACTGCGACTCGGTGCACGTCAGCGAGATCGCGCACACGGCCCGCTTCGTCTGCACCACCGACACCGACATGTGCCAGATCGCCTCGTTCTACGCGGGCGCGATGAGCGAGGCCCGCAACATCGAGCTGGCCCCGGTGGCGCAGCGGCTCGGCGGCCTCGACCTGGTGCTGGTCAGCGCCAACGACCCGGCTGCGATGATCCGGCACTCCGAGGAGTGCCGCGAGCGCGGGTACGCCTTCGTGGCCGATCCGTCGCAGCAGCTCGCCCGGATGGACGGCGCGGACGTGCTCGGCCTGGTCGACGGCGCCGACTACCTGATGACCAACGAGTACGAGAAGTCGCTGCTCCAGAGCAAGGCCGGGCTGACCGACGCCCAGCTGCTGGACCGGGTCAAGGTCCGGGTCACCACGCTGGGCAAGCAGGGCGTGGAGATCGCCGGCCGGGACGTCGGGACCATCCACGTGCCGATCGCCCGGGAGATCCAGGCCGTCGACCCGACCGGCGTGGGCGACGGCTTCCGGGCCGGCTTCTTCGCCGCGCTCAACTGGGGTGTCAGCCTGGAGCGCGCCGCGCAGGTCGGCTGCCTGCTCGCCACCCTGGTCCTGGAGAACTTCGGCGGCCAGGAGTACGAGGTCCGCCGCGACCTGTTCGTCAAGCGGCTCGCCGAGTCGTACGGCGACGTGGCCGCCGAGGACATCCGGCCGCACCTGCAGTGACCGGCCCCGGCCCGGGGTGCCGCTGATCGACCCCCCGCCTGGGAGTCGACACCGACCCGCCGCCGCTGACCCCGGTCAGTGGCGGCGGCGTACGTCGTAGCCCGGTCCCTCCGGGTGGGCGCCCACGAACTCCTGGCCGCGCATCCGGCACCAGGCCGGGATGTCCACGGCCGCGGCGGGGTCGTCGGCGAGCACCCGGACCACCGCGCCGACCGGCAGCTCCGGCAGCCGCCGGGCGAGATTGATCACGGGCAGCGGGCAGCGCTGGCCCCGGCAGTCGAGCACCTCGTCCGGCCCGCTCACCGGGCTCCCTCCGGCGCTCACAGGCCGGTCACCCCCGCCTCGGCTCGTAGACCGGCGACGATCCCGGGCAGTTCGGCGAGGAACCGGTCGACGTCCGCCTCGGTGGTCTCCCGGTGCAGCGACACCCGGACGTTTCCGTGCGACAGCACCCCCATCGCCTCCAGCACGTGTGACGGCCGCAACGTCGAGGAGGTGCACGACGAGCCGGAGGAGACCGCGAAGCCCCGCCGGTCCAGCGCGTGCAGCAGCGCCTCGCCGTCCACGTACAGGCAGGAGAAGGTGACCAGGTGGGGGAGGCGGTCCACCGGGTCGCCGACGACCTCCACGTCCGGCACCTCGGCGGCCACCCGGGCCCGGATCCGGTCCACCAGGGGCGCCAGCCGGGCCGCCTCGGCCGCCGCGTCGGCCGCCGCCGCGCGCAGGCTCGCCGCCGCGGCCACCACCGCCGGCAGGTTCACCACCCCCGGGGTACGCCCCGACTCCCGCTCGTCCGCCGGGAACGGCGACTCCCACCGGGTGCCCTTGCGCACCACCAGCACCCCGACGCCGGGCGGCCCGCCCCACTTGTGCGCGCTGGCGCTCAGCACCGACCAGCCGGCCGGCAGCGGCGCCCGGCCGGCCAGCTGCGCCGCGTCGACGTACAGCGGCACCCCCGCCTCGGCGCAGAGCTCCGCAGCCGCGGGCACCGGCTGCACCGTGGCCACCTCGTGACTCGCCCCGATCAGCGCGGCCAGGGCCACCCCGGGCGCGGCCACCGCCGCCGCCCAGGCGTCCAGGTCCACCCGGCCGAGCCGGTCCACGGGTACGCACACCGCGTCGCCCCCGCCGGCCACGTGCCGTTCCGCGGCGTGCAGCACCGCCGAGTGCTCGATGGCGGAGTGCACCAGCGCCGCCCCGGCCCGGCGCCGCCCGGACAGGCCGCCGAGCACGGCGGCGTGCGCGGCCGCCGTACCGCTGGGGGTGAAGGAGAGTTCGTCGGCGCGGACGCCGAGGGTCTGGGCGGCGGCCTCGCGGGCGGCGTCGAGGAGCTGGCGGGCCCGGCGGGCCTGGCCGTACAGCTTGGCCGGGTCGGCCCAGCCGTCGTCCAGCGCGGCAAGTAGCGCCTGCCGCGCGACCGGGTGCAGCGGGGCGGCGGTGGCCGCGTCCAGGTAGACCGGGTTTGCGCTCATGCCACCGCCTCGCTCCGCTCCGCGGCGGCGCGAGGCGCCGCGCTGCTGAGTCTGATGGTTCGCTCGCTCCGCTCGCTCACGAACGTTGACGCTAGCGCGCCGGTACGCCCAAGATCCCCCCGATGGGGGCGGACAGTGACCCCAAGACGGTCAGGCCCGTCATGGTCGAGTAATCTGCGACCGTCGGTGACGCCTTTGCCGTCGGTGTCGAGCGAAACAATCACCGCGGCGCGCTAGGGAGGCAGGACCAGGTGGTCGCAAGGAGTTCGGAGGTACGGCCGTCGGCCGTACGGCACAGCGCTTCCTCGGGGGCCGGTGGGCGCCGGCGGCGTGGTGCTGGTCGACTCGCCGGGCTCGGTCTCGGTGGAGCCGCGCTGCTGGTTCTGCTCACCGGCTGCGACGTCGGCAAGACGTTCGGCGGGTTCGGGTGGCCGCAGGGCGGCATCACCCCCGAGTCGCACCGGATGTACGACCTCTGGATCGCGTCCTGCATCGCGGCCCTCGCGGTCGGCGTGTTCGTCTGGGGCCTGATCTTCTGGTGCGTGATCCGCTACCGGAAGCGCGGCAACGAGCTGCCGGTGCAGACCCGCTACAACCTGCCGATGGAGTTCCTCTACACCATCGCGCCGATCCTCGTGGTCTCCGTGCTCTTCTACTACACCGCGGTGGTGCAGACCGACGTGGTGAAGGAGTCGAAGAACCCCGACGTCACCGTCGAGGTCGTCGCCTTCAAGTGGAACTGGCAGTTCAACTACCGCGACGGCCAGGGCCGCGACGCCAACACCGTCGCCTCGGTGCTGGGCACCAGCGAGGTCATCCCGGTGCTGGTCCTGCCGAGCGGCAAGTCGATCCGGTTCGAGGAGCAGAGCCGCGACGTCATCCACTCCTTCTGGGTGCCGGAGCTGCTGTTCAAGCGCGACGTCATGCCGGGCAGCATCCGCAACACCTTCGAGGTCTCCAGCATCGACCAGGAGGGCGCGTTCGTCGGCCGCTGCGCCGAGCTGTGCGGCAGCTACCACGCCTTCATGAACTTCGAGCTGCGGGTCGTCTCGCCCGAGAAGTACGAGCAGTTCCTGGCCGCCAAGAAGGACGGCAAGTCGACCCAGGACGCGCTCTCGGCGATCGGCGAGAACCCGTACGCCACCGAGACGGTGCCGTTCAAGACGCGGCGCAACACTGCCAACTTCAACCCGTCGGACGCGACGGCCGGCGCGGGAAGCTGAGGAATCCGGCATGAAGACCGAGTGGAAGATCTTCCTCACCATCGCGACGTTCCTCCTCGGCGTGGCCATCCTCTACGGCGCCTGGACGTACGGCGAGGGCGGCCGGGTCGAGTGGATCGGCACCGTGGCGCTGCTGCTGTCCTTCCTGCTGTGCGCCATGTGCGGCGGCTTCTTCTGGTTCGTCTCGCGCCGCATCGACCTGCGCCCCGAGGACCGGCCGGACGGCGAGATCGCCGACGGCGCGGGCGAGGTCGGCTTCTTCAGCCCGGGCAGCTACTGGCCGTTCGGCCTGGCCCTCGCCGCCGCGATCGCCGGTCTCGGCCTGGTCTTCTGGCAGTTCTGGCTGATCGGCCTGGGCCTCGTGACGGTCGTCTTCGCGGCCTGCGGCCTGCTCTTCGAGTACTACTCCGGCACCCGCCGCACCGCCGAGCACTGACCCGAAGCATCAGCGGAAGGCCCGCAGCCCCTCCGGGGCGGCGGGCCTTCCGCTGTTCTGCCCCCTGGGGGAGTCGCCGCCGCCGACCGCCGTCGATCATGAGGTTGGCACTGCAATCCGCCGGTTTCGTCCCAGCCAACGTCATGATCGCCGGGCTGGTTTTGCGGATCTTGGACAGCTGTCGTTCGTTATGAACGGTAAGTGTCCAAGATCGGCGGGCGCGACGCTGGTGCGATGGCTTGGTGCGGTGAGTGGGCAGCGCTCCCGGGCAGGCGACCCGATGACGTCCGCGGGAGGCGGCGACAGCGCGCTGTGAGGCGGCCGACCGGCGGGGGTCAAGTGGCGGCCGGGGTCCAGGCGGCGGGTTGCCGGGATCGGTGCGTGGGGCAGCCCTTGGCGGGCGACTGGCGAGTGCCTCGGGCGGTGGGGTCGCCGGTCTCGGTCTGTGGGCTCCGTGGGCGGGGGACCGGCGGGTATCCAGCGCGGTGATCCGCGGGCTTGGGCTGCGGAGAGCCCTGGCTGGCCGACCGGCGGTTGCCCAGCGCGGTGGGTTGCGGGCTCGGGCTGCGGAGAGCCCTGGGCGACCGCCCCGGTCGGTGTCCAGCGTGGTGGGTTGCCGGGATCGGATGCGGCGCTGTCAAAGCCCCAACGCGGGGCGCTGTGGCGGCCGTGGTGTCGAGGGGTCAGGCGGCGCGGCGGTGGGGCGGCGTGGTGCTGCGGCGGCCGTTCAGGCGTGGCGCGCGGAAGGCGAACGTGGCGATGAGCACAGCCGCGCCGCAGCCGGTGCAGACCAGCTCGGGGCAGTCGGCGTCGTGCCCGTCGACGCAGGGGGGCGCCTCGAACAGCACGACGCCCTCGCAGTCGTCGCAGTAGAGCTCGCGGTCCGACACGGGCGTCTCCTCTCGCTCCGGTGCCCGCCGACGGGCGTTGGCGTCATCGGCGGAAAACGGAAAATTACTCCCGTGTAGTTTGGCACGCGGGTCCGACAAAACCGGACGGCACCCGGGCTCAGAGCGTGCCGGCCACCTCGAGCCAGCGCTCCAGGGCGGCGGCGGCCGCGCCCGAGTCGATCGACTCGGTCGCCCGGACCAGGCCGGCGCGCAGCGCCTCGTGCAGGTCGCCGTCGAGCGGGCCCTGGGTGGCCAGTGCGACCGCCGCGTTCACCAGCACCGCGTCGCGGACCGGGCCGGTGTCGCCGGCCAGCAGCCGCCGGACGACCCCCGCGTTGTACGCCGCGTCACCGCCCCGCAGATCGGCCAGGGTGGCCCGGGGTACCCCGAGTTCCGTCGCGTCCAGCAGCGCCTCCCTGACGGTGCCCTGCTGGGCCACCCAGACGCGGGTCGGCGCGCCCGTGCTGAACTCGTCCAGCCCGTCCTCGCCGCGTACCACGATGACGGAGTCGCCCCGGGCGGCGAAGACGGCCGCCATCACCGGGGCCATCCGCGGGTCGAAGCAGCCCACCGCGCCGGCCCGCGGGCGGGCCGGGTTGGTCAGCGGGCCGAGGAAGTTGAACGCGGTGGGCACGCCGATCTCGCGGCGGACCGGCCCGGTGTGCCGCATGCCGGGGTGGAACCGGGCGGCGAAGCAGAAGCCGATGCCGGCCTCGGTCACGCAGCGGGCCACCTGCTCCGGCTCCAGGTCCAGTGGGACGCCCAGGTGTTCGAGCACGTCGGCGGTGCCGCAGGAGGAGGAGGCGGCCCGGTTGCCGTGCTTGACCACACGGACGCCGGCCCCCGCGACCACCAGCGCGGCCATGGTGGAGATGTTCACCGTGTGGGCGAGGTCGCCGCCGGTGCCCACCACGTCGAGCGCGCCGGCCCGTACCTCCTCGGGCAGCGTCACCGGGACGGCCCGGGTCAGCATCGCCTCGACCAGGCCGCCCAGCTCGCCCGGCGTCTCGCCCTTGGTGCGCAGGGCCACGGCGAAGCCGGCGATCTGGGCCGGGGTGGCCGAGCCGGCCATGATCTCGCCCATCGCCCAGGCGGTGTCGGCGGTGGAGAGCTCCTCGCCGCGCAGCAGCGCGTTGAGCAGAAGCGGCCAGGTCCGTTCGCCCATGGCGGGCCTCCCGAGCGGAGTGTGAGCGGGTGTGGCGGCCGTCATCCGGTCCGTGGCGCCGCCGGGCGGCGTGGCGGCCGGATCATGGCCGGCGGCCGTCATTCGTCCGTGGGCGTCTGACGGCGCGCAGGCCGAATTATGGCCGAAGTCGGCGCCACGGCCGCGTCGCCGTGGCGCCGGGACGACGATTCCAGGTCGCGGCGCGTGCGCCGAGCCCGAGTCGTCGCAGGGTGGCTCAGGCCGCGGCGTGCGTGCGCCGCAGCAGCTCGGCGACGGTGGTGCCGGCGGTCACCGGGTCGAGCGGGTGGGTCAGGGTGGCGTCGACCTCGGCGTACGCGGCCAGCCAACGGTCGGCGGCGCGGGCCAGCACCACGCAGGTCGGCGGGGCGTCGTCCCGGTCGTCCTTGATCTGGCGGGCGATGCCGAGGCCGCCGCCGGGGCTCGCCTCACCGTCGAGCAGGAGCAGGTCGATCTCGTAGTCGTCGACCAGCCGGACGCAGGCGGCGTAGTCGGCGGCCTCGACGAACTCGATCTCGAGCCCGGGCGCGGGCCGGGTGCCGACGGCGAGTCGCATCCGGTCACGGACCTTCGGGTCGTCGCTGTAGAGCAGGACGGTGCAAAGACGATCGCTCATCGTGACGTGGCTCCCACCTCGTAGCTGCCCGCTGATCGTAGCGGGCGTCACATCCGGCCGGTCGCCCCGCCCTGGCGTACCCAGGGAGGGGCTAGGCGCTGGCCTCCGCGGCGCGCTGGCGGGCCTCCTGGCGGTCGAGCTCGCGGTCCAGCCGGCGGGCCTCGCGCTCGGACTGCTTGATCCACTGCACGACCAGCACGGCCAGCATGGTGACGCTGACGAACTCGCCGCCGGCCCAGAGCACGCCGCCGGCGACCACCTGGTCGTTCCACGGGTCGGACCAGCTCAGGTGCAGCGACGGGTACCAGTCGCCGCCGAGCAGCGTGGTGCTCTGCATGATGGTGAGCCCGAGCACGGTGTGGAACGGCACGGAGAGCACCATGAGCAGCGCCCGGGCCGGGTACGGCCAGCGCCCGGGCAGCGGGTCCAGGCCGAGCAGCGGCCAGAAGAACACGCAGCCGGTCATGATGAAGTGCGCGTGGACCAGCTCGTGCGCCCACTCGTGCCGGAGGGTGATCTCGTACAGGCCGGTGAAGTAGAGGGCGAACGGGTTCACCACGAAGATGGCGAACGCCACCAGGGGGAAGCTGTAGACCCGGGCGATCCGGCTGTGCACGATCGCCAGCAGCCGCTTGCGTGGGCGTACCGGCAGGGTGCGCAGGGCGAGCGTCACCGGCGCGCCGAGCGCCAGGAAGATCGGCGCGACCATGGACAGCACCATGTGCTGGACCATGTGCACCGACAGCAGGGTGGTGTCGTAGGCGCCCAGCCCGCTGACCGTGACCGCGGCGATGCCGCCCAGGCCCGGGAAGAGGAAGCAGACGGTACGGACCACCGGCCAGCGGTCGCCGCGCAGCCGTAGTCGGTACACCCCGTAGAGGTAGAGACCGGCGGCGAGCACCAGGCCGAGGGCGAGCCAACTGTCCAGCCGGGTCTCGGTCAGGACCCGGGCCACGGTGAACGGCGGCGGGACCGCCTCGCCCCCCGCCGCGAGTGTCGCCGGGGCCACCGAGGTGGGGGCGAAGATCGGATCGACGTGCAGCACGCTTTTCAGGGTAGGTCAGGCGAAGCGGACGACCCCTATCGGGCCACTGATGGCGCAGGTTTGGCCCCCCGCTGATCGTCGGTCCCGGTCAAGGGCAATAATGACCGCGTGACTGCGGCCCCAGCCATTGACAAGAGCCGGATCCACTCCCTGACCCGACCCAACATGGTCAGCGTCGGGACGATCGTGTGGCTCTCCAGCGAACTCATGTTCTTCGCGGCGCTGTTCGCGATGTACTTCTCGATCCGCGCGGCGGCGCCGGAGCAGTGGGAGAAGCACACCGAGATCCTCAACATCCCCTATGCGACCACCTTCACGGTGATCCTGGTGCTGTCCTCGGTGACCTGCCAGCTCGGTGTCTTCGCGGCCGAGAAGGGCGACGTCCACGCCCTCCGTCGGTGGTTCACGATCACCTTCGTGATGGGCCTCATCTTCGTCCTCGGCCAGGCGAACGAGTACCGGAACCTGGTGCACGAGGGCGTCAAGATCAACGAAGACGGTTACGGGTCGATGTTCTACCTGACGACCGGCTTCCACGGCCTGCACGTGACCGGCGGTCTGGTCGCGTTCGTCATCTTCATGATCCGCACCACCATGGGCCGGTTCACCCCGGCGCAGGCGACCTCGGCGATCGTCGTGTCCTACTACTGGCACTTCGTCGACGTCGTGTGGATCGGGCTCTACGCCATGATCTACTGGCTCCAGTGATCTTGGCGCGTCACGTACCGCGCCGCTGCTCCGTCCCCTGAGACAAGGTCCAACCGGTTAAGGACACAGGTCATGACTTCTGACAACGACCGCCGACGCGGTCTGCTCGCGCGCCTGCGCGGGCGGCCCGTAGCGCGCAGCAGGGGCCGCCGCCGGCTGGGTGCCGCGGTCCGGCTGGCCGCCGCGCTGATGCTGGCCGGCGGCGCCTACACCGTCTTCGCCCCCGGCGTGCAGGCGCAGGACAACCCGCCCCTGAGCGCCGCCGCCAACGAGGGCAAGGCGCTGTTCGACGTGAGCTGTGTGACCTGTCACGGTCGCAACGCCCAGGGCGTCGAGGGACGCGGTCCGAGCCTGATCGGCGTCGGGTCGGCCTCGGTCGAGTTCCAGGTCAGCAGCGGGCGGATGCCGATGGCCCGGCAGGAAGCCCAGGCCATGCGCAAGCCCCCGCAGTTCACCGACGAGCAGGTGCGCCAGCTCGGCCAGTACATCCAGGAGCTCGGCGGCGGCCCGCAGGTGCCGCAGGGCGACCTGCGCGAGGGCGCCAACCTCTCCACCGGTGGCGAGCTGTTCCGGATCAACTGCTCGCAGTGCCACGCCTTCGGCGCCGGCGGCGGTGCCCTCTCCTCGGGCAAGTACGCGCCGAGCCTGAAGCCGGCCAGCGACCGGCAGATCTACGCCGCCATGCTGAGCGGCCCGCAGAACATGCCGGTGTTCGGCGACAACCAGATCTCTCCGCAGGAGAAGGCGGACATCATCGCCTACATCCAGGAGACCCTGAAGCACGACCAGGACCAGGGCGGTTTCAACCTGGGCCGGTACGGCCCGTCGACCGAGGGTCTCGCGATCTTCCTGGTCGGCATCGTCGCGCTGGTCTTCGCGAGCCTGTGGATTGCGGGCAAGTCGTGACCGAGCGGATCATTCGTTTCAGTGCTGTGGCGCCGACCCCCGGCGTCACCCGTAGCGAGGTGACGGCATGAGCACCCACACCGAGCACCAGGCCCCGCAGGGCCGGGAGCCGCTCGACGTGAACGACCCCCGGCTCTCCCGGTTCGACATCGTCCAGGAGGGCGCGCGGCGGGACGACATCGAGATCGTCCACTACGAGCCGCAGGTGGTCCCGGGCAGCAAGGCGGAGCGCCGGCTGACCCGCACGGTCGCCACGATGTTCCTGCTGACCGGCGTCGCGGCCACCGCCTTCCTGGCCATCTACATCTGGTGGCCGTGGAACTGGGAGGCCGGCCGCGGCGGCGACAAGTACTACACCCCGCTGCTCGGCGTGACCCTCGGCATCGCGCTCCTCGGCATCGGCTTCGGCATCCTCACCTGGGGCAAGAAGCTGCTGCCGAAGGAGGTCTCGATCCAGGACCGGCACGACCAGCCGGGCTCCCCGGCGGACCGCCGGATCACCGGCGAGACCATGCTCTACATGGCCGACGAGCTCGGGGTGAAGCGCCGGCCGCTGCTCGGCATCTCGCTGCTCGCCGGCCTGGCGCCGGTCGGCGCGGTCGTCGCGGCCCCGCTGGTCGGTGGCCTGATCTCGAACCCGCACAAGAACAACCAGATGTTCACCACCGGCTTCAAGCCGGCCGAGGACGGCAAGCGGATCCGGCTGGTCCGCGAGGACGGCCGGCCGATCCGCCCGGCGGACGTCAGCGTCGGCGGCCAGCTCACCGTGTTCCCGGGTATCGACGGCGGCGTCAGCAACAAGCACGCCGACTCGCCGACCCTGCTGATCCACCTGCGCGAGGACGACGCGCAGAAGTCGCGCGCCGCCAACGAGCGCAAGGGCCACGGCGACTACATGTGGGGCAACTACGTCGCGTTCTCCAAGATCTGCACGCACGCCGGTTGCCCGGCCAGCCTCTACGAGCAGCAGACCAACCGGCTGCTCTGCCCCTGCCACCAGTCGCAGTTCCTCATCACCGACAACGCCATGCCGGTCTTCGGCCCGGCGAACCGGCCGCTGCCCCAGCTGCCGATCGAGGTGGACGAGGAGGGCTTCTTCGTGGCGAGGTCCGACTACACCGAAACCATCGGTCCCGACTTCTGGGAGCGGCCATGAAGCGCCGAAAGTTTGATGCGGCCGCGCTGCCGGCCAAGACCGCCGGGGCGGTGGACGACCGCTTCCAGGTGGCGACCCCGCTGCGCAAGCTGCTGAACAAGGTCTTCCCCGACCACTGGTCCTTCCTGCTGGGCGAGATCGCGCTCTTCTCGTTCATCGTCCTGCTGCTGACCGGCGTCTTCCTGACCTTCTTCTACGAGCCGGCGATGACCGAGGTGGTCTACGACGGCAGCTACGCCCCGCTGCGGGGCACCCCGATGTCGGCCGCCTACGCCTCCAGCCTGGACCTGTCGTTCGACGTCCGGGGCGGTCTGATCATGCGGCAGATGCACCACTGGGCGGCGCTGCTGTTCATGGCCGCCATCGTGGTGCACATGCTCCGGGTGTTCTTCACCGGCGCGTTCCGCAAGCCGCGTGAGACCAACTGGATCATCGGCTCGCTGCTGTTCTGGGTCGGCTTCCTGGCCGGCTTCACCGGCTACTCGCTGCCGGACGACGGCCTCTCCGGCACCGGTCTGCGGATCGCCTCCGGCATCATCCTGTCGATCCCGGTGATCGGCTCCTGGGTCAGCTCGTCGATCTTCGGCGGGGAGTTCCCGGGCACCATCATCATCAGCCGGTTCTTCATCGCCCACGTGCTGCTCATCCCGGGTCTGCTGGTGGCGCTGATCAGCGCCCACCTGGGCCTGGTCTTCAAGCAGAAGCACACCCAGTGGCCCGGCCCCGGCCGGACCAACGAGAACGTGGTCGGCGAGCGGATGTTCCCGCGCTACGCGCTCAAGCAGGGCGGCTTCTTCATGGTCGTCTTCGGCGTGATCGCGCTGATGGGTGGCCTGTTCCAGATCAACCCGATCTGGTACTTCGGCCCGTACGAGGCGTGGGTGGTCTCGGCCGCCAGCCAGCCCGACTGGTACGTCATGTTCCTCGACGGCTCGACCCGACTCATGCCGGCCTGGGAGATCAGCATCCCGATCGGCGACGGGTACGTCATCCCGCCGCTGTTCTGGCCGACGGTCGTGCTCCCCGGCATCCTGGTGGGCCTGTCGACGATGTACCCGTTCCTGGAGGCGCGCCGCCTCAAGGACTACAAGCACCACAACCTGCTCCAGCGGCCCCGGGACGTGCCGGCCCGGACCGCGGTGGGCGCCATGGCGGTCTCCTTCTACATCGTGCTGACCCTCTCCGGCGGCAACGACGTGATCGCCGACAAGTTCCACATCAGCCTGAACGCGATGACCTGGGCCGGCCGGATCGGCCTGCTGGTCGTCCCGCCGCTGGCCTACTACTTCACCTACCGGATCTGCCTGGGTCTCCAGCAGCACGACCGGGAGGTGCTGGCCCACGGCGTGGAGACCGGCATCATCAAGCGGCTGCCCGACGGCCGGTTCGTCGAGGTCCACCAGCCGCTCACCCCGGTCGACGGGCACGACGGCCACGCTCCGGCGCTGGACTACGTCGGCTGGGTGGTGCCCAAGAAGATGAACCGGCTCGGCGCCCTCGGCCCGGCCATCCGGGGCTTCTTCTACCCGATCGAGAAGCCGGCCGAGGCGCCGGTCTCGCCGGGGCACCCGCCGGTCGAGCCCCGACCGGAGCGGGAGGAGATCGGCAGCGGCGAGAGCCGCCGCTGACCCCGCCCAGGCACGACTGACCGTGGCGCCCGCCGGATCACCGGCGGGCGCCACGGCCGTTTCCGGCCCGGCCGTCCCGTTCCGCCCACCGGACGCCCGTCGGCCCCGCTCCGGTGTCCCGCCACCCCCTGACACGGACGGGTGGAATCGCAGGAATAACCCCGGTGAGCCGGGTATCCGTGCGGTCCAACGTCTCAAGGGGGGGAAAGCATGTTGGGAATCAAACGCCTGGGCCTGCTGGCCGCGCTGGTGCTCGTGGGACTGGCGCCGGCCGCCGCGGCCCAGCCAGCGGCGCAGCCGTCGACGCAGGACACCCAGTACCTGCAGGCGGTGCACCAGGTGAACCTGTTCGAGATCACCGCGGGTAACCTGGCGCAGCAGAAGGGCCAGAATCAGCAGGTCAAGGACCTGGGCAAGATGTTCGTCACGGACCACACCCAGCTGGACCAGACGGTGCAGTCCACCGCCCAGCAGCTCAACGTCCAGCTGCCGTCCGACCCGACCGCCGACCAGCAGAAGGTCCTCGACCGGCTGAACAACCTGAGCGGCGCCGAGTTCGACAAGGCGTGGGTGACCGCCCAGTTGGCCGGCCACGTGCAGGCCATCCAGGCGACCCAGACCGAGATCTCGCAGGGTTCCGAGCAGTCGGTGGTCCAGATCGCCCAGGACGCCCTGCCGGTCCTCCAGGCGCACTACGACGCGCTGGTGGCCCTGGCCCAGACCCTGGGCGTCCCGGTCCCGCAGACCAGCGCCAGCGGCACGCCCAGCCCGGGCGGCACCACGTCGCCGGGTCCGGGTGGCACCGAGTCGCCGGCCCCGGGTGGCACCGGCACCGAGGAGCCCGCTCCGGGCACCACGGAGACCCCGGCGCCCGGCCAGAGCTGACGCGATACGGCCGACGGTGGCCGGTCCGCCCCACGGGGGCGGGCCGGCCACCCGCCTGCGGTCAGTCGGCGTTCGCCAGCCCGATCGCGAACGCCTCCTCCAGGTCGTGCTGGGAGTAGGCGCGGAACGCGATGTGCGACTCGGTGTTGATCACCCCGGGCACCTTGGAGATGCTGCCGGCGATGACCTGGGCGATCTGCTCGAACTCGCGGACCCGGACCATGGCGATCAGGTCGACGTGCCCGGCCACCGAGTAGACCTCGCTGACGCCGGGCAGGTTGGCCAGCGTCTCGGCCACCTCGGGAATGGAGTCGGTGGCGCAGTCGATCAGCACGATCGCGGTGATCACGGGACATTTCTCCGTTCGTCGGCGTCGAGGCCCATGCTAGAGGCTCAGCGGGTCACCGGGTCGCCGGGACGGTGAGGTCGCTGCCAGCCCGGATCACCTCGCTGAGGCGTTCCCCGGCGGCGACCGTCGCGCCGGGCCAGACGACCGACCGGTCCACCGCGCCGCGCACCACGGCGCCCGCCCCGACCACCGAGCGGGTCACCGGCCCGTCGACCGTCGCGGACGGGTCGACCAGGCCGCCGGGGCCGGCCGCGTGCAGGTTGGCGGCCAGGTAGTCGGCCGGGGTGCCGGTGTCGTAGAAGGTGCCCCGGTAGGGGAGCACGGTGAGCGCGCCGGCCGCCTCCGCCGGCCGCCAGACCGCCCGGACCAGGTCGCCGAAGGCCGCCGGCAGCTCCCGGACCAGCCGCCAGGGCAGCAGCGAGAACCCCACGAACCGGTGGCCGCTGAAGGTGCCGGGGGCCGCCGGGTCGTCCGCCGGCTGGCCGAGCAGGCGTACGCTCCGCCCGTCCCAGCCGTCCAGCAGCGCCGCCACGTCCGGCCCCGGCGGGGCGTCCGGGTCGGCCAGGTACGCGTCGGCGTTGCCGACCAGCACCCCCCGGCCGGCGATCCAGTCGCGCAGGTTGCCCAGCCCGCCGGCGGTGCCGAGCGGGTCGCCCGGCTCGACCGACAGGTGCGCGCGGGCGCCCACGTGCGCCACCACCTGCCCGCCCAGATAGCAGGCGTTCACCGCGACCCGGTCCGGCCCGACCAGGCCCAGCCCGGCCAGCCGGTCGAGCGCCCGGTCGAGCAGCGGCACGTTGCCGACCGGGCACAGCGCCTTCGGCAGGTGCGCGGTGAGCGGGCGCAGCCGGGTGCCCTCGCCGGCGGCGAGCACCACCGCGCAGACGTCCACGGCGGCCCGCCAGCCGGGCCCGGTCGCGGGAGCGGTCACGCGGCGGGTGGCGCCGCCGGCGGGACCTCACCCGCGCGCGGGCCGATGCCGTAGTAGCGGAGCAGGTTGGCGGTGGCCCGGCTCAGCCGGGGCAGGTCGTCCAGCGGGTGCCAGGCGGCCTCGAAGACCTCGGCGCCGTCCACCGCCAGCTCGGTGCGGGAGGCCGGCACCTCGGCCTCGAAGACCACGTCCACCCAGCCCTTGGCGTGCACCACGGCGTTCGGCACGGCCGGGCGGAGCCGCTCGGGGGAGAGCCGGATGCCAGACTCCTCGTACAGCTCGCGGGCCGCCCCGACCACCGGCGCCTCGCCGCGCTGCAGCAGACCGGCCGGGAGCGTCCAGCTGTGGCCGGGCGGCTGGCGCAGCAGCAGGATCCGCCCCGCCCCCTCGGCCTCGGTGTCCCGCACCAGGGTGACCGCGCCGACGATGTACTTCGGCACGGCCAGCCGGACCAGCCGGCGCCGCAGCGGGACCGGGAGCCGGTAGAAGATCTGGTAGCCGAGGGCCCGTCCGGTGGCACGCGCGCGGGGGATCATGCCTGTAAGGCTAGTGGCCGGGCGGCGCCGGTGGATGAGCGGAGCTCGCCTACTGCCGGTGGTCGACCAGATCGATCAGCTGCTGGACCACCGTGTCCGGCTCCACCGTGCGGTCGAAGACCGCCACGAGCAGGGTCTCCAGGTCGGGGTAGCCGAGTTCCTCGGAGAGCCGCAGCAGCGGCAGGTCGCTGGCCAGGCCCCGGTTGTGCTTGCGCAGCGCCAGGCCGATGGTGGCCCGGCCGAGGCGTACCTTGTCGGCGATCGAGATGCCCGGCTCGGTGTGCTCGGCGAACCAGCGGTTGATCTGCATCTGGGCGTGCGGGGACTTGACGAAGCCCAGCCACTCGCGGCGCGGCCCGCGCGGCGCCACGTCGACCTCGAAGCCGCTCTCCGCGTCGCTCTCGGTGAAGATCTCCACCACGTCGCCCTCCTCCAGCTCGGAGGAGAGCGGGGCCAGCCGGCCGTTGATCCGCGCGGCGAGGCAGTGGTCGCCCCGCTCGGTGCCCAGCTCGTAGGCGAGGTCGACCGGGGTGGCCCCGGCCGGCAGCACCACCTGCCGCCCGTCGGCGACCACCTGGATCTGCGCCTCGGCCAGGTCGCAGCGGAGCGACTCCATGAACTGGGTGGGGTCGACCGTCTCCTGCTCCCAGTCGAGCACCCGGCGCAGCCAGGCCAGCTCGTCGGCCCGGTCGCCCGACCGGCCGGTGGCGCGCGGGAATCGGTAGTGGGCGGCGACGCCGTATTCCGCCGCGCGGTGCATCTCCTCGGTGCGGATCAGCACCTCGACGGTCCGGTCCTGGGGACCGCAGACGCTGGTGTGCAGGGAGCGGTAGAGGTTGTTCTTCGGAGAGGCGATGAAGTCCTTGAAGCGACCCGGCACCGGCCGCCAGAGCCCGTGCACCGCGCCGAGCGCGGCGTAACAGTCGGTGGCCGGGCCGTCCACCACGATGGCGATGCGGGGCAGGTCGTAGGGGGCGGCGTGGTCGCCGGCCACCGTGTCCTTCCAGATCGAGTAGAGGTGCCGGGGACGGGGACCGACCTCGGCGTCCACCCGGCTGCGGCGCAGCGCCACCCGCGTCTTCGCCACCACGTCGTCCAGGTAGGCGTCCCAGCCCGGCCGGTCGTGCACGAACCGGGCGATCCGCGCGTGCTCCTCCGGCCGCAGGTGCAGCAGCACCACGTCGTCCAGCTCGCGTTTGAGGGTCTGGATGCCCAGCCGGTCGCAGAGCGGGACGAGCACCTCCTGGGTCTTGCGGGCGATCCGCTCCCGGGAGGCGGCCGAACGGACCCCGAGGGTGCGCATGTTGTGCAGCCGGTCGGCCAGCTTGATGATCAGCACGCGGACGTCCTTGCCGGCCGCCACGATCATCTTGCGGACGGTCTCCGCCTCGGCGGCCTTGCCGTAGAACGCCTTGTCGAACTTGGTCACCCCGTCGACCAGGTGGGCCACCTGGCGGCCGAAGTCCTCCTGGAGCGCCTGGAGGGTGTAGCGGGTGTCCTCGACGGTGTCGTGCAGCAGGGCGGCGACCAGCGTGGTGGTGTCCATCCCGAGGTCGGCGCAGATCTGGGCGACCGCCAGCGGGTGGGTGATGTACGGTTCGCCGCTCTTGCGGAACTGGCCGCGGTGCATGTTCTCGGCGATCGTGTAGGCCCGCCGCAGCACCGACGCGTCGGCGCTGGGATGGATGCCGCGATGGGCGCGGACCAGCGCGGTGACCGGGTCGCCGTCGGTGGTGGGCCAGGTGAGCAGGGAGCGCAGGCGGCGGGAGAGGGGCAGTTCGCCGGGCTGGGTCGGAAGGGCGCCGCCCAGGGCGGCGCCGTGTCCGGCGTCGACGTCCACCTGGGACACCTCCTCACCCCGGCCCCGGGTCGCCGAAGCCGGCAACCGGGAGCAGGCCCGCGAATCGGGCAGGACTGCACTTCTCTAACAGCCTAAGCGAGTTGACGTAGTCCGATCGGACACTTGGTCATGAGCGTTCGGTCGAGAGTTGGTGGGACGCCCCGTTTTCCGCCTTGGTCAACAGGTCCCGGAACCGGCCCGCGCCGGCGACCGGCGAGGCCCACCCCGCCGAGGTCTCCACCAGCCGGGTCTCCGGTCGCTCCAACCAGGACAGGATGCGCTCGGTCTCCTCGGCGGTGGCGGCCGGCACCGGGCCGTGCCCGGGCAGGACCGTCTCGGCGGTGGCCCGGATCGCGCTGATGGTCGGTCGCGGGTGGACACCCGGCGGGGACACCCCGGCACCGGCCAGCCGGCCGTGCCGCACCAGGGCCAGCTCCCAGCCGCCCCGGGCGGCCGGGCGTGCGGCGGCCAGCTCGGCGATGCCGGTCAGCGCGGCCAGCCGCTGCATCCGCACCGCCGCGCGCAGCACCGCGGCGAGCCGGCTGCGGACCACCGCGGCCTCCTCGTAGCGCCGGGCGTCGGAGAGCACCTCGATCCGGGCCAGCAGGGCGTCCACCACCACCTGCGGGTCGTCCCGGGTGGCGGTGCGGAACGGAACGGCGGCGCGGTGGTCGTACTCCTCGGGGGTGATCCGGTGCTCGCAGGGCGCCGGGCAGCGACCCAGCTCGGCCAGCGCGCAGGCCGGCATGGTGGTGCGCCGGGACAGCCGGTGGGTGCACTGGCGCAGCGGCACCGCGTCGTGGAACCCGGCGGCGGCCAGCTCGGCGGCCTGCTTCGAGCGGAACGGGCCGAGGTAGGCCGAGTCGGTGGGGGCCAGGTCGCGCACGATCGACAATCGGGGGTACGCCTCGTCGGTCAGCTTCAGCCAGACCTGGCGCTCGGGATACTTCGACCGCCGGTTGTACGGCGGCGCGTGCGCGGCGATCAGCCGCAGCTCGCGCACCTCGGCCTCCAGGGAATGGGCGCACTCGACGGCCTCCACCCGCTCGGCTGCGGCCAGCATCTCCGAGATCCGGGCCCGCTTCTCGGCGGCCGTGAAGTAGCTGCGCACCCGGGTGGCGATGTCGCCGGAGGTGCCGACGTAGAGCGGCCGGTCGTCGGCGGCCCGGAAGATGTAGACCCCGGGCACCTTCGGCAGCCCCTCGGCGAGGTGCCGCTTGCGGCGCTGGGTCGGGGTGACCGCCCGGGCGAACTCGATGGCCTCGCCGACGGTGTCGACCCGGTGCCCGCCGAGCCGGCCGATCAGCCCGTGCAGCACGTCGACGGTGGCCTTGGCGTCGTCCAGCGCCCGGTGGGTGGGCTGGGTGGCGGTGCGGAAGTAGGCCGCCAGGGTGCCCAGCTTGCGGTTGGGCACCTCGTCGCGGGTGAGCACCCGGCGGGCCAGCGCGGCGGTGTCCAGCACCCGCGGGTTGGGCCAGGAGTAGCCGTGCCGGGCGCAGGCGGCCTTGAGGAAGCCCACGTCGTAGGGCGCGTTGTGGGCCACCAGCACGGCGTCGGCGATGAACTCCAGGAAGCTCGGCAGCACCTGCTCGATCGGCGGGGCGGGGAGCAGCATGGCCTGGGTGATACCGGTCAGCACGGTGATGAACGGCGGGATCGGCACCCCCGGGTTGACCAGGGTGGCGAGCACGCCCAGCTCCTCGCCGCCGCGCACCTTCACGGCGCCGATCTCGGTGATCCCGCCGCCGTCCGGCGCGCCGCCGGTGGTCTCCAGGTCGACCACCACGAAGGTGGTCGCGTAGAGCGGCAGCGCGGGGTCGACCCCCGTGCCCGCCGCCCGGTCCAGGCCGGCCAGCGCCTCCTGGACGTACTCCGCTCGCGTCACCCGCGGCACGCTAGCGGCGGGGTCCGACACTCCCGTCCCACCAGTACCATTCGCTACCACGGCGGTAGGATGAGAGATCGGCTCACTCACCCGGCGGTGGGCCCGTTCGGGGTGGGAGACTTGCCACATGCCCCTCACCGAGCCGCACGACGACCACTCCTCCGCGGAGGAGCCGGTGGTCGGCGCGCTCGAGGCCGGTGAGAGCCCCTCGACCCCGCCGGAGCCGGAGCCGACCCTGCCCGAGCCGGTCCGGCAGCGGATCGTGGCGCTCACCGCCGCGGTGCTGCCCGGGCTGGCCGCCGACGAGGTGCCGGTGCCGCTGCGCCGGGTGGCCAAGTTCGCCCCCAACCGGCGCGCCCGGCTCGGCGCCCCGGCCATCGCCGCCCAGCTCACCGCCGACCCGCTGTTCCGGCAGCGGGTCACCGCCCGGGTGCTCGCCGACGCCGGCGACCTCGGCGCGGCCGTGGTGGAGGGGACCGCCCCGGCGGCCGCCGACCCGGTCGAGGTGGCCGCCCTGGCCTACCTGGCCCGGCCCCGCGGCTGGCGGGAGCTGATCGAGGCCAGCGGCGCCGCGGTGCGGGCCGAGGCGGACAGTGCGGTGGTGGCCGAGCTGGTCCGCGAGGCCGAGCAGCGGGCCACCCGCGCCGAGCACGACCGGGCGGTGGCCCGGGTGGAGGCGGAGAAGCTCCGCGACGAGCTCGCCCGGGTCCGCGAGGAGCTGGGCCAGCTTCGCGAGGAGGCCCGGCAGCTCGCCCGTACCCTGCGGGAGACCCAGGCCCGGGAGCGCAAGGCCACCGAGATGCTGGCCACCGAGCGGGGCCGCGCGGCCCGCGCGGCGGCCGACGCGGACGCCGAGCTGCGCCGCGCCCGGGCCCGGCTGGCCGAGGCGGAGGCCGCGGCCGGGGTGGCCCGGGTCAGCGCCAAGGAGGCCCGGTCGGTCGACGAGGCGAAGCTCTGGCTGCTGCTGGAGACCATCGGGCAGGCCGCCGTCGGGCTCCGCCGGGAGCTGGCCCTGGATCCGGTGGAGAAGCTGCCCGCCGACTTCGTCGCCGACGCGTTCGCCGACCAGTCGGCGGCCACCCCGGCCGGGGCCGCGGCCCGGGCGCGGGACACCGACGACCCGGCCCGGCTCGACCAGCTGCTCGCCCTGCCCAAGGCGCACCTGGTCGTGGACGGCTACAACGTCACCAAGCGGGGCTTCGGCGAGATGTCGCTGGAGCAGCAGCGCAAGCGGTTGATCAGCGGGCTGGGCGGGATCGCCGCGCAGACCGGCGACGAGGTCACCGTGGTCTTCGACGGCGCCGAGCGCATCCACGGGCTGCCGCCCACGCCGCGCGGGGTGCGGGTGCTCTTCTCCCGCAAGGGGGAGACGGCGGACGAGCTGATCCGCCGGCTGGTCCGCGCCGAGCCGGCCGGCCGGCCGGTGGTGGTGGTCTCCTCCGACCGCGAGGTCGCCGACGGGGTACGCCGGCACGGCGCCTACCCGCTCGGCGCGGACTCGCTGCTGCGGCGGCTCGCCCGGTCCTGAGGCCCGATGATCGGATTCGGGGTGGGTGCTGCCTCGTTGTCCGGTTCTGTCACACCCCCGGCCTAGCCTCGTGGTGACCGACGGTGGTGGTCCCTCTCCTGTCCGCCACCGGCCACGCGTCAGGAGGCGTTGATGCTCATCGACTGCGGCACCTGCGGGATCCGCGGCGCCGGGTGCTCCGGCTGCCTGGTGACCGCGCTGCTCGACACCGGCGCCGCGGCGGCCGACCTGGGCCCCGCCGAGCACCGGGCGATCGAGGTGTTCGCCCGGGCCGGGTTCGAGGTGCAGGTGCTGCCCGCCCCGCCCGCTCCCCGGAAGCCGGTCCGCCGCCGTCGCGTCGCCTGATCGCCCGCGGCACCGCGGCCACCCGGCACGCGCCGGGCCTTAGGATGGGCCCTCACGGCGGGAGGGGAGCGGCATGACGCGGGTACGGCGGGTGGGGCGGTGACCCCGCGTGGCTGGGCGGTGCTGACCCTGGCCGGGCTGGCCGTGGCGCTGCTTCTCGCGGCGGCGCTGCTGATCCCGTGGAGCCGGCCGCCGGCGCCCCGCGCCGACCAGCTCGCGGCGCTGCGCGCGCTTCCCGTCGAGCAGGTGGCCCGGGGCCGGGCCTTCCACGGCGCGCTGCGCCCGGCCGGCTGGTCGGCGCTCGCCGTCGGCCTGGTGGTGGCCCTGGTGCTCGGGCTCACCCCGCTCGGCGGCCGCCTGGTCGAGCTGGCCGGGCGGCCCTTCGGCGGCCACTGGACCGCCCAGGCGGTGCTCGGCGGGCTGGCCGTGATGTTCCTCGCCGACCTGCTCACCCTGCCCTTCGCCGCCTGGCGGCAGACCGTGCTGACCCGCTACGGGCTGAGCACCCAGGGCTGGGGCGGCTGGGCGGTCGACCTGCTCAAGTCGTACGCGGTCAGCGCGGTCATCGGCGCGCTCGTCCTGCTCGGTTTCTACACGGTGGTCCGGCTCGCCCCGCGCTGGTGGTGGGCGTTCGGCGCGGCCGGCGCCGCCGCGCTGGTGGTGCTGCTGTCGTTCGTGCTGCCGGTGCTGGTCGAGCCGGTGTTCAACCGGTTCACCCCCATGGAGCCCGGCCCGCTGCGCACCGAGCTGACCAGCCTGGCGGCCCGGGACGGGGTGCCGGTCCGCGACGTGCTGGTCGCCGACGCCTCGCGGCGGACCCGGGCGGTCAACGCGTACGTCTCCGGCCTGGGGCCGACCCGGCGGGTGGTCGTCTACGACACCCTGCTGCGCGAGGCCGACCCGGCGGAGGTGACCAGCGTGGTCGCCCACGAGCTGGGGCACGCCAAGGACCGGGACGTCTGGACCGGCACCCTCATCGGGGCGCTGGGCGCCGCCGCCGCGGTGGTGGCGCTCTACCTGATCGGCTCCTGGACGCCGCTGCTGCGGCTGGCCGGCGTCGACTCGATCGCCCAGCCCCGGGCGTTCCCGCTGCTGATCGCGCTGGTCACGGTGGCCGGCCTGGTGGCCACGCCGGTGCAGGCGCTGGTCTCCCGGCGGGTGGAGGCCCGCGCCGACGCGCACGCGCTGGCGCTCACCGGCGACCCGGCCACCTTCGAGGCGATGCAGCGCCGGCTGGCCGGGGTCAACCTGTCCGACCCCGACCCGCCCCGCTGGGAATACCTCTGGTCCGCGTCCCACCCGTCCACCGTGGAGCGGATGGCCGCCGCCCGCGCCTACGCCAGGGAGTCCGGCGGATGAGCCGCACCTTGCTGATCACCAACGACTTCCCGCCCCGCCCCGGCGGCATCCAGTCGTTCGTGCACAACCTGGCGGTGCGCCAGCCACCGGGCTCGGTGGTGGTCTACGCGTCGAGCTGGCGCGGCGCCGCCAAGTTCGACGCCGACCAGCCGTTCGAGGTGGTCCGGGAGCGCACCAAGGTGCTGCTGCCCACCCCGCTGGTGGCCCGCCGGGCGGCGCGGCTGGCGCGGGCGTACGACTGCGACACGGTGTGGTTCGGCGCGGCAGCTCCGCTGGGGCTGCTCGCGGCGGGGTTGCGCCGGCGGGCCGGGATCCGCCGGGCGGTGGCGCTCACCCACGGGCACGAGGCCGGCTGGGCCACGCTGCCCGGCGCCCGGTCGGCGCTGCGCCGGATCGGGCGGGGCGTGGACGTCACCACCTACCTCGGCGAGTACACCCGGGTCCGGCTGGCCCGGGTGCTGGACGGGGTGACCGAGCTGCGCCGGCTCGCCCCGGGGGTCGACGTGGACACCTACCACCCGGGCGTCGACGGTGAACGGGTGCGGCTGCGGCTGGGGCTGGCCGACCGGCCGGTCGTGGTGTGCGTCTCGCGCCTGGTGCCGCGCAAGGGGCAGGACATGCTCATCCGGGCGATGCCGGAGATCCGGCGCCGGGTGCCGGACGCCGCGCTGCTGGTCGTCGGCGGCGGCCCCTACCGGGCGACGCTGGAGAAGCTGGCCCGGCAGACCGGGGTGGAACGCGACGTGGTGTTCACCGGCTCGGTGCCCTCGGCCGAGCTGCCCGCCCACTACGCGGCCGGCGACGTCTACGCGATGCCCTGCCGGACCCGCAACCGGGGCCTCGACGTCGAGGGCCTGGGGATCGTCTACCTGGAGGCCAGCGCGACCGGGCTGCCGGTGGTGGCCGGCGACTCCGGTGGCGCGCCGGACGCGGTCCGCGAGGGTGAGACCGGATACGTGGTCCGCGGCCGGGACGTGGCCCAGCTCGCCGACCGGGTGGCCACCCTGCTCGCCGACCGGGACCTGGCCCGCGAGTTCGGCGCGGCCGGCCGGGCCTGGGTGGAGCGTGAGTGGCGCTGGGAGACCCAGGCCGAGCGGATGGCCGGCCTGCTCGCCGGCTGACCCCGGCCCGGGAGCCGGGCCGGGGTCACGAACACGAGCGGGTCAGGTGCGAGCCAGGGCCGGCTCCGCCGGGGCCGGCCGCGGCGACCGCCGGGCGAGGCGCCCCGGCCACCAGGTGCGCACGCCGAGGTCCAGGGTCAGCGCCGGGATCAGCAGGCTGCGCACCAGCAGGGTGTCGAGCAGGATGCCGACCGCCACGATGACGCCCATCTGCACCGACGGCACCAGCGGCAGCACCAGCAGCGCGCCGAAGGTTGCGGCCAGCACCACGCCCGCGCTGGTGATCACCCCGCCGGTGACGGTCAGCGCGCGCAGCACGCCCGGCCGGTGCCCGATCCGGGCGACCTCCTCCCGAGCCCGGGTCATCAGGAAGATCGTGTAGTCCACCCCGAGCGCCACCAGGAACAGGAACGCCTGCAACGGGACCCCGACGAAGAGCCGGGGGTGGCCCAGGGCGTCGAGCAGCAGTCCGGCCGCCCCCATGGCGGCCGCGTAGGACAGCACCACGCTGGCCATCAGCAGCAGCGGCGCGACCAGCGACCGGAGCAGCAGCACCAGGATGACCAGGACGACCGCGAGCACCAGCGGGATGACCACCCGGTTGTCCCGGTTCACCGTGCGCTCCTCGTCGAGCAGCGTGGCGGTCCGCCCGCCGACCAGGGCCCGCGCGTCGGGCACCGCGTGCACGGCGGTCCGCAGCCGGGTCACCGTGTCCCGGGCGGCGTCGCTGTCCGGCGCGCCGGCGAGCACGGCCGGCACCCGGACCCACCGGCCGTCCGCCGAGCGCTCCGGCGCGCCGACCTCGGCGACGCCCGGCACCGCGCGGGCGGCGGCCACCACCCGGTCGGCCGTACCGGCGGCGGCCAGGATCTCGGCGGGCGCGGCCGAGCCGCCCGGGTAGTGGGCGGCGATCAGCCGCTGCCCGGCGACCGAGCCGACCTCGGTGGTGAACGACTCGTCGTCGGGCAGACCCAGGCCGAGGTTGCCGATGCCCAGGGTCAGCGCGGCCAGCGCGGCGGCGGTGCCGAGCCAGACCGCCCGGGGCCGGCCGGCGACCACGCCGGCGATCCGGCGCCACACCCCGTGGTCGGCGGCGCGGTCCCGGGTGTCGGCGCCGGGGGCGTACCGGGGCACGAACGGCCAGAACAGCCAGCGGCCGCACAGCACCAGCACCGCCGGCAGCAGGGTGGTCATGGCCAGCAGCGCCGCGGCGATGCCGACCGCGCCGACCGGACCCAGGCCGCGGGTGGCCGGCAGGTCGGCGGCGAGCAGGCACAGCAGTCCGATCGCGACGGTCGCCGCCGAGGCGCAGACCGCGCCGGCCGAGCGGCGCAACGCGACCGCCATGGCGGCGTGCCGGTCGGCGTGCCGGCGCAGCTCCTCCCGGTAGCGGGCGATGAGCAGCAGGGCGTAGTCCACCCCGACGCCGAAGACCAGCACGGTGAGGATGGTCTGGCTCTGGAAGTCGACGGCCAGCCCGGCGTGCCGGGCCAGCAGGTAGACCACCGCCCCGGCGAGCTGGTTGGCGACGGCCACCGCGACCAGCGGGATCAGCCACAGCACCGGGCTGCGGTAGGTGACCAGCAGGAGCAGGGCGACGGTGAGCGCGGTGGCCAGCAGCAGCGCGCCGTCCATTCCGGAGAACGCGTCGAATACGTCGTGCTCGGCGGCCGCCTCCCCGGTCAGCGCGGTCCGCAGGCCGGGTGGCGCGCCGTCGGCCAGCCGGTCCTTGAGCGCGCCGACCGCCTCGGCGCGCCGCTCGTCGTCGAGGCTGACCGGCAGGGAGAGCAGCAACGCCCGGCCGTCGGCGGAGGCCACCGGCGGGGACACCGTGCCGCCGTCGGCGTACCGGGCGAAGGCGGCGCGGTCGGCGTCGACCCGGGCCCGGTCGGCCGGGGTGAGCCCGGTGTCGCGGACGTACACGGCGACGGCCAGGGGGTGCCGCGAGTCGGGGAAGGCCGCCTCGGCCCGCTGCGCGGCCCGGCTGCTCTCGGCGCCGGCCGGCAGCGCGCCGAGCGTCGAGTTGTCCTGCACCTCGCCGAGCTTGACGGCGAGCGGGCCGGCCGCCACGAGCAGCGCCAGCCAGAGCAGGAGGACCGCGTACTTGCCGCGGCGGCCGGCGGGCAGGCCGGCCAGGCGTTGCGGGGACATCCGAATTCCCTTTCGTCGTCACGGTTGCGGGGTCGGCGACCCCTGCCTCCGATCCTTCGGCCCGGGCCGGCGCGGGTCAGGGGTGCCAGCGCGCCGCCCGGGGTGGTGCCAGCACCACCGGTCCCGCGCCACCCGTGCCGCAGAATGGGGCCGTGGACGGCGTACGCGGACTGCTCCGCACCTGGATCCGGCCCGGCGCGGTCACCGCCGCGCAGGGGCTGCTGATCGCCCTGCTGTCGTTGGCCACGCACGTCGCGCTCTTCGTGCTGTCCCTGGTGTCGCTGCTGCTCATCCCGGTGTTCGGCGTGGGGTTCGCGCTCTTCCCGGTGGTCACCGCGCTGGTCCGGCTCTGCGTGGGGCTGCACCGCCGGCTGGCCCGGTGGGGCGGGGTGGAGATGGCCACGCCCTACCTGCCGGCGCCGGCGGGGGCGCAGTTCGGCACGTGGCGGCGGTTCCGCTGGGTCGTGGGTGACCCGGCCACCTGGCGCGACCTGTCCTGGCTGCTGCCCGGCGCGGTCACCGGCGCGGTCTGCCTGGCCGCCTTCGTCCTGCCGGTGTACGGCCTGGAGGGCGTGCTCGGACTCCCACTGGTGCTGCACCTGACCGTCGGCTTCGGCTACGGCCCGTTCTGGCCGATCGACAACCTCTTCGAGGCGCTGCTCTGCTTCCCGCTGGGCGCGCTGTTCCTGGTCGGCGGGCTCGCCGCGGGGCGCTGGCTGGTCTGGCTGCACCTGGCCTTCGCCCGGTTCTTCCTGCCGCCGACCCGCACGGCCGAACTGGCGCTGCGGGTCCGCCAGCTCACCGTCACCCGGGCCGAGACGGTGGACGCGCAGGCGGCCGAGCTGCGGCGGATCGAGCGGGACCTGCACGACGGGGCGCAGGCCCGGATCGTCGCGCTGAGCATGAGCATCGGCCTGGCCGAGCAGCTCGTGGGGGACGACCCGGAGGCGGTGCGGCGGCTGCTCGCCGAGGCGCGGGAGACCAGCGGGCAGGCCCTGGCCGAGCTGCGCGGGCTGGTACGCGGCATCCACCCGCCGGTGCTCGCCGAGCGCGGCCTGGCGGGCGCCGTACGCGCGCTGGCGCTGGCCGTGCCGCTGCCGGTGGCGGTGACCGTCGACCTGCCGGGCCGCCCGGCCGCCCCGGTGGAGTCCGCCGCGTACTTCGCGGTGGCGGAGGGGCTGGCGAACGTGAGCAAGCACAGCGGTGCGTCCCGGGCCTGGGTCGAGCTGGGCCACACCGACGGGCGGCTGACGATCGTGGTCGGTGACGACGGGCGTGGCGGTGCCGACCCGGCGGCGGGCAGCGGCCTGGCGGGGATGGGGCGCCGGCTGGCCGCGTTCGATGGGACGATGGTGGTGACCAGTCCGGCCGGTGGGCCCACCGTCATCAGCATGGAGCTGCCGTGCGAGTTGTCATCGCCGAGGATCTCGCCCTCCTCCGGGACGGGCTGATCCGCATCCTGGAGGCGTTCGGCTGCCAGGTGGTCGCGGCCGTCGACAACGGACCCTCGGTGCTGCCCGCGCTGACCGCGCACCGCCCGGACGTCGCGGTGCTCGACGTGCGGCTGCCGCCCACCTTCACCGACGAGGGGTTGCAGGCCGCCATCCGGGCCCGCGCCGAGATCCCCGGGCTGCCGATCCTCGTGCTGTCCCAGCACGTCGAGCAGCTCTACGCCCGGGAGCTGCTCTCCGACCGGCTCGGCGGGGTGGGCTATCTGCTCAAGGACCGGGTGTCCCACGTGGACCAGTTCGTCGACGCGGTCCGCCGGGTGGCCGCCGGCGGCACGGTGATGGACCCGGAGGTGGTCGCCCAGCTGCTGGCCAGCCGGTCCGGGGCGGGGCCGCTGGACGAGCTGACCCCCCGGGAGCGGGAGGTGCTGGGCCTGATGGCCGAGGGCCGCTCCAACGCGGCGGTCGCGGCCCGGCTCTTCGTCACGGAGAAGGCGGTCAACAAGCACATCAACAACATCTTCAGCAAGCTGCGGATGCCGCCGTCCAGCGACGACAACCGGCGGGTGCTGGCCGTGTTGGCGTACCTGCACGGGGAGGACGGCCGGCGGCCGCGTACCCCGGCCTGACCGGGCTCAGGAGGCGGTGTCGGTCAGGGCGGGGGAGCGGCCCAGGTGCGGCACGGCCGGTCCGGGGCGGCCGAAGTGCCAGCCCTGCCCGGCGTCGCAGCCGATGGCGCGCAGCCGGTCCGCCTGGTCGGCGGTCTCCACCCCCTCGGCGGTGACGGTCAGGCCGAGGGCGTGCGCCAGGGAGACCAGCGAGGCGAGGATCCGCTCGTCGGTGCGGCTGCCCGGGTCGTCGGCCGGGGCGCGCAGCCCGGCCACGAACTCGCCGGCCACCTTCAGCTCGCTCACCGGCAGGTCCCGCAGGTACGCCAGGTTGCAGTAGCCGGTGCCGAAGTCGTCGATGGCCACCCGCACGCCCAGGTCGGCCAGCACCCGCAGGGCCCGGACCGGCTCCGCCACGGTGCTCATCATGGTGCTCTCGGTGATCTCCAGCTGCAGCCGTTCGGCGGGCAGGCCGGTGCGCCCCAGCACGCCCTGCACCTCCTGCACCAGCCCGGGCCGGTGCAGCTGGCGGACGGCCAGGTTGACGCTGACGAACGGGGCCTCGGCCGCCCCGGCCGCCCAGGTCCCCGCCTCGCGGCACGCTTCGGCGAGCACCCAGCTGCCGAGCCGGACGATCAGGCCGGTCTCTTCGGCGAGCGGGATGAAGCTGTCCGGGCGGAGCACACCCAGCTCCGGGTGGCGCCAGCGGACCAGCGCCTCCATGCCGACCACCCGGCCGTCCCGCAGCCCGGTCAGCGGCTGGTAGTCGAGGTAGAACTCGCCCCGGTCCAGCGCCGTGGGGATCGCCGCGGAGAGGGCGTAGCGGGCCAGCTCGCGGCGGTTGCGGTCGGCGTCGAAGATCGACCAGCGGGCCCCGCCGGCCGCCTTGGCCCAGTGCAGGGTGCTGTCCGCCGCGCGCATCAGCTCCATCGGCGAGGTGCCGGCCACCTGCCGCTCCACGATGCCGACGCTGGCCGACACGGTCAGCTCGTGCCCGTCGACCAGCGCCGGCTCGCTCACCGCCGCCAGGGCCGCCTCGGCCACCTTGACCACGTCCTCCGTGCAGCCGGTGCGCTCGACCAGGATGACGAACTCGTCGCCGCCGAGCCGGGCCACCAGGTGCTCGCCGAGGGCCCGCCGCAACCGCCGCGCCACCGAGACCAGCAGCGAGTCGCCGACCTGGTGGCCGAGGGAGTCGTTGACCACTTTGAACCGGTCCAGGTCGAGGAAGCAGACCCCGATCCGGTCGGCGCCCCGCCCGGGCGCCGTGATCGCGGTGGTGAGCCGCTCGGTGAACAGGGTGCGGTTGGGCAGGTCGGTCAGCGGGTCGTGGGTGGCCTGGTGCCGGAACCGGGCCTCGCTCTCCCGCAGCGCCCGTTCGGCCTGCGCCCGGGCCATCATGGCGGCCCGCCGGATGGCCTCCTGCTCGTCGAGCGTGCGGTCGCGCAGGGCGCGGGCGTACCCGGTGGCGACGGTGGCGAGCAGCCGGGCCATCCGGTCCTCGACGTCGTCGACGGCCAGGTCGAGGTCCCGCACCAGGCGGAGCTGGATCACCTCGATGGTGCGGCCGAGCCCTTCGGCCGAGGCGATGTGCGCCTGCACCAGCTCCGCCCCGACCTGCTGGCCGATCCGCAGGTCGAACGGGTCGGTGCGCAGCGCCAGCGCCAGCCGTTCGGTGAGCCGCTGGAGCAGCGCCTCCAGCTGGGCCTGGGTCATCGGCAGGTAGCTGGTCCCGGAGACCGCCTTGGCCCAGGCCCGGGCGAAGGCGCCGGGGCGGGAGCAGGTGGTGGCGGTGGGCCCGTCGTCACCCACCGAGCCGCCCGACCCCGCCCATGAAGACCGCCTGCGCGGCGTTCTCCGCCTGCTCCGGGGTGTCCGGCCGCCACTGCGGGACCCAGACCACACCCGGGTCGACCAGCTCGAAGCCGGCGAAGAGCGCGGACAGCTCGGCCCGGCTGCGGAAGAAGAGTTGGTTGTCGGTGCGCCGGTAGACCCGCTCGGCCTCGGCCCGCTCGCCGGTGCCGGCCCGGCCGTCGTCGCTGGCCTGCGACATCACCAGGTAGCTGCCGGGGGCCAGCGCCGCGCGCAGCGTCCGCAGGATCTCCTCCGGGCGGTCCGCGTCCGGGATGAAGTGCAGCACCGCCACGATCATCACGGCGACCGGCTGGGAGAAGTCCAGCAGCTTCCGGACCTCGGGATGGCGCAGGATCGCCTCCGGCCGGCGCAGGTCCTCCTGGACCACCGCGGCCCGGTCGTTGCCGGCCAGGATCTCCTGGCTGTGCGCCACGGCGACCGGGTCGACGTCGACGTAGACCACCCGGGACTCCGGGTCGATCCGCTGGGCGATCTCGTGCACGTTGCCGACGGTCGGGATGCCGGAGCCGATGTCGAGGAACTGGCGTACCCCGGAGTCGGCCAGGAACTGCACCGCCCGGCGGAGGAAGGCCCGGTTGGCCTGGGCCATCAGCGGGGCCTCCGGCACCGCCTCCACCATGGCCCGGGCCGCGGCCCGGTCGGCCGCGAAGTTGTGGGAGCCGCCGAGGTAGTAGTCGTACATGCGGGCCACGCTGGGGCGCTCGATGTCGATAGTCTCGGGTGCCCAGTCCGGCCGCTGCATGCGCTTGCCCCTTTGTGTCGGCGACGCGCGGGGGTCACCGCCGCGCGGATCACCCGGGTATTCTGCCCGCCCGGCGTCGCCGTGCAAAGACCACCGTCGCTACGCGTCCGGCCCCTCACCGTACGCGGTCACGGGTGCCCGGAATGCCGGAGAGGCCCGCGTCCGGGGTGCGGACGGGGCCTCTCCGGCGTCGAGTTGGTGCGACGCCGTCAGAACTTCGGGGCGTCGGGGGCCTCCAGCAGCCCCAGCCGCAGCGCGGTCATCAGCGCCTGGGCGCGGTTGGCGGCGCCGAGCTTCTCGTAGAGCTTCGAGATGTGCGTCTTGGCGGTCGACTCGCTGACGAACAGCTGCTTGGCGATGCCGGCCACGCTCATGCCGTCGGCCAGCAGCCGCAGCACCTGACCCTCGCGGGGGGACAGCTGCGGGCCGGACGGGGCCAGCCGGCGCTTCATCGCCTCGGCCAGGTCGGCCGCGGTGAACGCGCTGGGGGAGGAGGCGGCGTGCCGGGCGGCGGCCACGACCTCGTCGGCCGGGGCGGTCTTCGGCACGAACGCGCTCGCCCCCGCCTCCAGGGCGCCGAAGAGCTGGTCGTCGCCGGCGTACATGGTGAGCACCACGATGCCCATGGACGCGCTGGACTTGCGCAGGGCGCGCGTCGCCTCCAGGCCGCTGCCGTCGGGCAGCCGCAGGTCCATGATCACCACGTCCGGCTGGAGCGCGCCGGCCTGGCGCACACCCTCCGCGGCCGTGGCGGCCTCGCCCACGACCTCGAACTGCCGGTCCCGCTCGAAGGCGTGCCGCAGACCCTTGCGGATCAAATCGTGATCGTCGACAAGGAGGACCTTGGTCCGGGTGGCCGGTGTCGGGCTAGTGGTCATCCTCGGGTTACTCCCCTTCTGCTGCTGCGCTGCCGCGCACCTTATCGCGCCGGGGCGAGGAGCCGAGTACCACCGCCACGGTAGTGCCGCTGGGTTGCCGCGGCCTGATCTCCAACCGGCCCCGGATACGTTCCGCCCTCTCGGCCATGATCGCAAGACCGTAGTGCCCGTCGGGGCGCTGGTCACCGATGCCGTGACCGTCATCCGACACTTCGATCTGAGCGTACGGGGGATCCACCTCACAGGTAACCCACAGGTTCGCCGCCCCGGCGTGCTTGCGGGCGTTGGTCACCGCCTCCTGCGCGATGCGCAGCAGTTCGGCCTCGGTGGCGGCGGGCAGCCGGGCGGTGGACTCGTCCAGGGACAGGTGCACCCGCAGGCCGCCGGAGGCGCCGACGGTGCGGGCGTACTCGGCGATGGCGGCGGCCAGGCCACCGTGCCGGTCCACCTCGCTGCGCAGCTCGAACAGGCTCAGCCGCAGCTCGGTGATCACGCGGGTGACCTCCTGGCGCAGGGTGCGCAGCGAGTCGGCGGTCTCCTCGGCGTCCTCGTGCACCGTGGCCAGGGCGTTGTCGATGCCGTACCCGACCATGACCAGCTCCTGGGCGACCCCGTCGTGGATCTCCCGGGCCAGCCGCTGCCGCTCCTCGTTGGTGGCCAGCGAGCGCACCTCGTCGAAGAGCAGCGCGGCCTCCAGGCGTAGCGCGGCCGGGCCGGTCAGCGCGGTCACCCGGGACACCACCGGCGGCGGGTACGCGTGCGCGGTGTCCGCCTCGATGACCACCAGGCCGACCGTGCGCACCCCGGCCACCAGCGGCACGATCAGCGCCGAGACCTCGCCGGAGGCCCGGGAGCGGGCCTGCGAGCGGGTCGAGGTGGTCGGCTGCTGGCTGGCCCAGGCGTCGGCGATGGCCGAGTCGGCGTCGAGCGTGGTCTCCCAGTCCACCCGGTCGGCGCCGATCTGGGCGAGCACCACGAGCCGGCCGCCCCCGCTGGCCGACAGCACCGCGCCCCGGTCGGTCTTGGCCACGACCCGCAGCTCCTCCAGCAGGTGCTCGGAGATGCCGCCCGGGTCCAGGGTGGCGCCGGGGAGCTGGCGTGCGACCGTGCGCAGCTGGGTGAGCAGCCGGGTGGCCTCCGCGTACGGCTGGGGCTTGCCCTCGCCGCGGACCCGCATCACCCGCTGGAGCGTGCCGGCGGTGTAGAGGCCGAGGCCGGCCAGGATCAGCCACTGCGCGCAGACCGCCAGGTAGCCGAGCTGACCGAGCTGCGGCTCACCGGCGACCTCGGTGAAGGCCGCGCTAACCAGCAGGGTGGCCGCCGCCACCACGAGCAGCGCCGCGCCCTCGCGGAACCGGCGGCGCAGCGCGGTCACGGTGACCGGCACGGCGAGGTACGGCAGCACCGCCGAGGCGCCCAGCCCGCCGGTCACCCCGGTGAGGTGGGTGTCGGCGGCGACCTGGCTGGCGGCCAGCCCGAGGACCATCACCTCGGCGAAGCGGCTGATCGGGGCGAGCAGCCGGTGCTGCGGGGCCAGCACGGCGGGCAGCCCGGCGACGCCGAGCAGGGCGATCCACCACAGCTGCGCGGCGTCGCGGGTGGCGAACAGGGTCAGGGCGGCGACCAGCGCGAGGATGACCGCGCGCGCCGCGGCCGCGAGGGGCTGCGTCGGCGGTTGGCTGGGTGTCGAGGCGGGCACCTGACGGATGGTAGTCAGCCTCGGTAGATATCGGCGATCTCCGCCGCGTACGTCTTGTGCACGACCTGCCGCTTGACCTTGAGCGAGGGGGTCAGCTCGCCGGTCGCCTCGGTGAAGTCCTGCGGCAGGATCCGGAACACCTTGATCGCCTCGGCCTTGGAGACCGCCTGGTTGGCCTGGTCGACCGCGGCCTGCACCTCGGCCCGCAGCGTCTCGTCCTCGCGCAGCTCGGCCACGGTGGTGGCCTCGGGGCGGCCGTGCGCGGCCAGCCACTTCGGCAGCGCCTCCTCGTCGATGGTGACCAGGGCCGCGATGAACGGCTGCCGGTCGCCGACCACCACGCACTGGCTGACCAGCGGGTGCGCCCGGACCTGGTCCTCCAGCACCGCCGGCGCGACGTTCTTGCCGCCGGCGGTCACGATGATCTCCTTCTTGCGGCCGGTGATGGAGAGGTAGCCGTCCTCGTCGAGCTGGCCCAGGTCGCCGGTGCGGAACCAGCCGTCGGCGCTCACCGCCTCGGCGGTGGCCGCCTCGTTGTGCCAGTAGCCCCGGAAGACGATCTCCCCGGAGATCAGGACCTCGCCGTCGTCGTCGATCCGGATGGTGACGCCGGGCAGCGGCCGGCCGACCGTGCCGATCCGGGTGTGCCCGGGCAGGTTCGCGGCGGCGGCCGGCGCGGTCTCGGTGAGGCCGTAGCCCTCGCAGATGGTCACCCCGATGCCCCGGAAGAAGTGCCCGAGCCGGGCGCCGAGCGGGGCGCCGCCGGAGATCGCGTCCCGGCAGCGGCCGCCCAGCGCCGCGCGCAGCTTGCGGTAGACCAGCTTGTCGAAGAGCGCGTGCTGGGCGCGCAGGCCCAGGCCCGGGCCGTCGGGGGTCTCCAGCGCCTCGCTGTAGGCGATGGCGACCTTCTCGGCCCGGTCGAAGATCTTGCCCTTGCCGTCGGCCTCGGCCTTCTGCCGCGCGCCGTTGTAGACCTTCTCGAAGACCCGGGGTACGGAGAGCACGAAGGTCGGCTTGAACTCCTGCAGCTCGCCGACCAGGCTCTTGGTGTCCGAGCAGTGCGCCATGGTGGCCCGGGCCTGCACCACGCCGACCTGGATGAGCCGGGCGAAGGCGTGCGCCAGTGGCAGGAAGAGCAGGGTGGAGGCGCCCTCGCGGAACAGGTTCGGCAGCACTGGCACGGCGTTGGCGATGTCGGCGTAGATGTTGCGGTGGGTCAGCACGCAGCCCTTGGGGCGGCCGGTGGTGCCACTGGTGTAGATGATGGTGGCGACGTCGTCGGCCTTCAGGGTCGAGCGGCGTACCTCGACCTCGGCCGGGTCGACCGACGCGCCGGCCGCGACCAGCTCGTCGACCGCGCCCAGCTCGATCTGCCAGACCTCGCGCAGCTCGGGCAGCCGGTCGCGGACCCCCGCGACCAGGGTGGCGTGCCCGGTGTTCTCCACCACGACGGCGACCGCGCCGGAGTCGGAGAGGATCCAGGCCGCCTGTTCCGCGCTGGAGGTCTCGTAGATCGGCACGGTGACCGCGCCGGCCGCCCAGATCGCGTAGTCGAGCAGCGTCCACTCGTAGCGGGTGCGGCTCATCAGCCCGACCCGGTCACCGGGGGACACGCCGGCCGCGACCAGACCCCGGGCCACGGCGACGACCTCGTCGCGGAACTGCCGGCAGGTCACGTCGATCCAGGCGCCACCCGTGCCCGCGGCGCGGCGGACGAACTGCACGGCGTCGGGGGCGACCTCGGCATTGTCCCAGACCGGGTCGGTCAGGTTGGCCGCGTCGCCGACGGTGACGATCGGCGGAACGGAGAACTCGCGCACCTGCACTCCCTCGTGCTCGCACTGGCCGGGGCGGCCGTGGTCGGCTCAGTCGAAACCTACCCGTACGCCCCGGGGGATGAGGTAGGGAGGTTGCCTGCCCGGCAGGTGGGACACCGGCGCGCCGCGACGGGCGGGGGTGGAGCGGCGCACGCCCGCCCGTCGCCGGGTAGCCTCCCCCCATGGCGGACTCCTCCACCCAGTCGATCGTCGTCGGCGCGTCACCGGACCGGGTGGCGGCCGTCATCTGCGACTTCCCCCGCTACCCGGAGTGGACCGAGGCGGTGCGCCGGGCCGACGTGATCGAGGAGTACGAGGACGGCTACGCCAGCCAGGTCCGGTTCACCATCGACGCGGGCGTGATGGCCGACGAGTACGTGCTGGCGTACGAGTACGCCGAGGACATCTCCCGGATCGAGTGGCACCTCGTGGCGCCCTCGAAGATGCAGAAGTCCCAGCGCGGGTCGTACGACATGGTCGGCAACCCGGACGGAACGACCACGGTGACCTACACCCTCGAGGTGGAGCTTTCCGTGGGGATGCTCGGCATGTTTCGCCGCAAGGCCGAGAAAATGATCATGGACGCGGCGTTGAAGCAGCTCAAGCGCCGGGTAGAAGCACTCGGTGCGGCCCACTGACCCGACCGTCGTCCCGGTTGTCACGCTGGAGGAGCCGAACCATGGGCACCACTGATCCGGGTTCGGCCCGGGAAGAGGCCGAGCGCCTCGTCGCCATGCTGCTGGCCACCGCGAAGCTGGCGGCCGCCACGCCCGGAGCCGGTCCCTGGGGTCCGCTCGGTGGGATCCTGTCGAGTGTCCTCGGTCACAGCCCGGGCGGCACGGGCGCGGGCGACGGGTCGTCCGCCCCGTCCGGCGGCGGCGCGGGCTTCGCCACCGGATCGCCGGAATGCTGCGTCTGCCCGGTCTGTCGGGGTATCGCCGCGTTGCGCGACCCGAGTCCCGAATTCGCCGAGCGGCTCGCCACCGGCGCCGGCGACCTGGCCGCCGGGGTGGCCAGCCTGCTGCGGGCCTTCGCCCCGGCCGACCCCGCCGGCCCGACGGCGGCCGGCGGGCCCGGCGGGGCGACCGCCGGGACCGCGGCGGGGGACCACGTGTGGCGCGAGGCGACCCGTACCGGGCATGATTCTCAGCCGGCACCCGAGCAGGACGTGTGGTCCGCCGCCACCCGGGGGGAGGGCGCGGCCGATGCGGGTGCCGTCGACGGCTCCAGGTCGCGGCGTGGCGTCAGCCTCGCCGAGCCGGAGTCGTCGGAGCCGCCCGCCGATGCCGCCGGGCCGGACGTGCCGGCGCCGAGCCGGCCGCCGGCCGGCCGGCCCGTGGTGCCCGCCTCGCGGGCGTCCGGCGAGGTGGGCGAGGACGCACCAGGCGACGGGGCCTGACCCACCGGACATCCCGGGACCGCACGGCCGGTTCGGCCGGGGCCGGGCAGCACAGCAGAGGGGAGTGGCAGCGGTGACGCTGACCATCGGAGTCGACGTCGGTGGCACGAAGGTGGCCGGCGGTGTCGTGGACGACACCGGCAAGGTTCTCGTGCAGGCCCGACGGGACACCCCCGCCGACGACGTGGCCAAGACTCGCGACGTCATCATCGAGCTGGTCAGCGAGCTGGCCACCGGCCGGACCGTCGACGCGGTCGGCATCGGCGCGGCCGGCTGGATCGACGCCTCCCGCTCCACCGTGCTCTTCGCCCCCAACCTGGCCTGGCGGGACGAGCCGCTGCGCGAGTACGTCAGCAACGCCACCGGCCTGCCCGTGATCGTGGAGAACGACGGCAACGTCGCGGCCTGGGCGGAGTTCCGCTACGGCGCGGCCCGGGACGCCGACGACTCGATGGTGATGTTCACGATCGGCACCGGCGTGGGCGGCGGCATCGTGCTCGGCGGCGAGCTGGTCCGCGGGGCCAACGGCATCGCGGCCGAGCTGGGGCACATGCTCACCGTGCCGGACGGCCACCAGTGCGGCTGCGGCCGGCTGGGCTGCATCGAGCAGTACGCCAGCGGCAGCGCCCTGGTCCGCTTCGCCCGCGCCGCGGCCCGCCAGGAGCCGCACCGGGCCACCGCCCTGCTGGAACTGGCCGGTGGCGAGGCCGAGGGCATCTCCGGGCCGATGGTGACCGCCGCCGCGAAGGGCGGCGACCCGGTCTCCGCCGAGGCGTTCGCCCAGGTCGGCCGCTGGCTCGGCACCAGCCTCGCGGACATGGCGCAGATCCTCGACCCGCAGGTGCTGGTGGTCGGCGGTGGTGTGATCGACGCCGGCGACCTGCTGCTCGGCCCGACCCGCCGGTCGTTCACCGACGCGCTGGCCCAGCGCAGCCGCCTGCCCGTCGCCGAGGTGCGCCCGGCCGAGCTGGGCAACACCGCCGGTGTCATCGGCGCGGCCGACCTGGCCCGGCGGATCTGACGTGCCGGCAGCAGGCGTGCCGCTGCGGGTGGTGTCCTACAACATCCACAGCCAGCGGGACGACACCGCCGCGCTGGCCGAGGTCGTCCGGGCGGCCGAGCCGGACGTGGTGATCGTCCAGGAGGGGCCGCGGCGGTTCCGGTGGCGGCAGAAGTGCGCCACGCTGGCCGACTCGTTCGGGCTGGTCGTCGCGGCCGGCGGCCTGCCGTCGCTGGGCAACGTGCTGCTGACCAGCCTGCGCGTCCGGGTGACGGCCACCCGCTGCCAGCGCTACCCGTTGACCCCGGGGCGGCACCTGCGCGGCGCCGCGTACGCCGAGTGCCTCGTGGGTGGCGCCCGGTTCCTGCTGGCCGGCTCCCACCTCTCCACCGATCCGGCGGAGCGGCCGGCCCAGGCGGCGGCGTTCAAGCGGGAACTGGCCGCCGCGACGCTGCCCGTGGTGGCCGGCGCCGACCTCAACGAGGGGCCGGACGGGCCGGCGTGGCGAACCGTCGCGGAGGGACTGACCGACGCGGCGGTCGCGATGGACCGGGCCGACCGGCACACCTACTCCTGCGCGAACCCCCGCCGGCGCATCGACGCCCTCTTCGTGGACCCGCGCGTCACGGTCGTCGACTACGACGTGGTGGACACCCCGCGGACGCGGCAGGCCAGCGACCACTTCCCGGTCCTGGTGGACCTGTTGCTGCCCGCCGGCGACTGACGCCCCCGCCTCATCGCACCGGCCACCTGCCCGCGCCGCCCGCGCCGTCCAGCGCCGGCCCCGCGCCGTCCCGCGCCACCCTGCGGGCGTCGCGGGACACGAGCAGTAGCGGTGTGACGGACGGTGACATCTCCGCCGTCAGGCCTCCACCCGCCGCCCAGCCTTTGCTCTGCAGCCAAATGCGCATCGGTTACCTTGCGTGATCATGCCGCCGGAGCCGGGGTCCGACGGCGAACGCCGGACCGCAGCTCAGCAGGGTGGTGCGCCGATGGCTGCAGAGCAAAGCGGCTCAGCGGCCGGTGGGGGAGCAGCGGCCCTACGACACGCTGAGTGACCAAGGTGTTCGTCACTCAGCGCCACCGAGTCCGGTCGCCGCAACACCCCGGCCCTCGGGTGGCTGGACAACGGCGGGCATTGTCGGCAGGATTTCGCACCGACCCGGCACTCGTGCCGCACAAAAGGAGATTCCCGGTGTCCTCCTCCACCGACCTCGGCCGCCCCGACCCGGACCCGACGGTCGCCCCGACCCGGGACGGCCGCCCGGTCTCCGACCGCGGCGACACCGTCTGCGTCATCGGCGCCGGGGCCAGCGGCCTCACCGCCGTGAAGAACCTCCGCGAGGCCGGCTTCGGCGTGGACTGCTACGAGCGGGAGACCGGCGTCGGCGGGGCGTGGAACTGGCGGCACGACCGCAGCCCGGTGTACGCCAGCACGCACCTCATCTCGTCCCGGCCGTTCACCCAGTTCCCCGACTTCCCGATGCCGGACGACTGGCCCGACTACCCGCACCACGCCCAGCTGCTGTCCTACTTCGAGCGCTACGCCGACCACTTCGACCTGCGCCAGCACGTCTGGTTCGGCACCGAGGTGGTCCGGGTGGAGTCGGTCGAGGGGGACCGCTGGGACGTCACCACCCGCAGCACCGGCGGCTACGGCCCGGAGCGCACCTCCCGTTACGCGGCCGTGGTGCTGGCCAACGGGCACAACTGGTCGCCGAAGCTGCCCCGCTACGAGGGGCTGGAGCAGTTCCGCGGCGAGGTCATGCACGCCTCGTCCTACAAGGACCCGGCCCAGCTGCGCGGCAAGCGGGTGCTGGTGGTCGGGGCCGGCAACACCGGCTGCGACATCGCGGTCGAGGCGGCCCAGCAGGCGTCCCGCTGCTGGCACGCCACCCGCCGCGGCTACTGGTACGCCCCGAAGTACGTCTTCGGCCGCCCCGCCGACCAGGTCAACGACACCCTGCTCGCGCTGCGGGTGCCACTGCGGGTGCGGCAGTGGCTCTACCACTGGACGCTGCGGCTGACCGTCGGCGACCTGACCCGGTTCGGCCTGCCCCGGCCCGACCACCGGGTCTACGAGACGCACCCGATCGCCAACAGCCAGCTCGTCTACTACGTCGGCCACGGGGAAATCACTCCGGTGCCGGACATCGCGCGGTTCGGTGACCGCACCGTCGAACTGACCGACGGCCGCGAGATCGACCCCGAGCTGGTCGTCTTCGCCACCGGCTACCTGCCGCGCTTCGAGTTCCTCGAGGGCAAGGTGCTGGGCGACGCGGACGGCTCGGGCCGGCCCCGGCTCTGGCTCAACGCGTTCACCGCCGGCCACCCCACCCTGGCCGTGGTCGGCCTGGTGCAGCCGGACTCCGGCATCTTCCCCATCTCGCACTGGCAGAGCGTGCTCTTCGCCCGGCTGCTCACCCTGCGCACCACCCACCCGGACCGGGCCGCCGCGTTCGGCCGCCGGGTCGCCGCCGGCCTCGGCGAGCGGTACTCGGCGAAGGTCAAGGACAGTACCCGGCACTGGTTCGAGGTGGGGCACGCCGACTACCTGCGCGCGCTCCAGCGGGCGCTCCACGACCTGGAGGGCAAGTGATGGCGGAGCGGGTGCGGGTGGTGCGGGGGTGGGAGTGGGCCCGGCCGGAACGGCCGGCCCGCCGCGAGGTGCTCGCCGCGGTGCCCGAGCTGGACCAGGCGAAGCCACCGCTGCTGTTCGTGCCCGGGTTCGGGCACGGGGCGTGGGCGTTCGCCGAGCACTGGCTGGGGCACGCCGCCGGGCGTGGCTTCCCGGCGTACGCGCTGAGCCTGCGCGGGCACGGCGGCAGCGAGCCGGCGCCGGGGGCGACGCTGCGGTCGTACACCCATGACGTGGTCCAGGCGGCGGCGGGCCTGCCCCGGCAGACGGTGCTCGTGGGGCACGGCGCCGGCGCCCGGGTGGTCGCGCACGCCCTGGCCCGCTACCCGGCCCGGGCGGCGGTGCTGGTGGCGCCGGTGCTCGGCGGCTGGGGCACCTTCGGCACGGCGCTGCGCCGCAACCCCGCCGGCACCCTGCCCGCGGTGTTCGGCGCCGGCCTGCGGCTGAACCGCCGGCAGCTGTTCAGCCGGGAACTGCCCGACGCCGAGGCCCGCCGGTACGTCTCCCGGCTGGGCCGGGCCGGCCGCCGGGCGCAGTGGCAGCTGCTCACCGGGCGGCAGCCGGAGCCGGCGGTGGGTCGACCGCCCGTGCTGGTGCTGGGCAGCCCCGACGACCGGGTGGTGCCGGCGGCGGCGCTGACCCGGGCGGCACGCCGCTACGCCTCGGCCCCGCTGCTCTTCCCCGGCATGGGCCACGACCTGATGCTCGACGCCCGCTGGCGGGAGCCGATCGACGCGATCCTCGACTGGCTGGACAAGGACCCGACTCCCGCCCACGGGTGAGCGCCGGCGTCAGCCGCTCGCGGTGCGCCGGCCGGGCAGGGACGTGGTCTCCTCCAGCGCGCTCAGGTAGGACCCCGCCCAGGCGTGGATGTCGTTGCGGCCCAGGTGCTCGCGCATCGCCCGCATCCGGGCGGCCACGTCCTCCGGCGCGGCCCGCAGCGCGGCCAGCAGCGCCGCCTTGAGCCCGTCGAGGTCGTGCGGGTTGACCAGGTACGCCTGGGCCAGCTCGGCGGCCGCCCCGGCGAACTCGCTGAGCAGGAGCGCGCCGGAGCCGTCGACCCGGGCGGCCACGTACTCCTTGGCCACCAGGTTCATCCCGTCCCGCAGCGGGGTCACCGCCATCACGTCGGCGACCCGGTAGAGGGCGACCAGCTCGGTGCGGTCGAAGGGCTGGCTGAGGTAGTGGATCGCCGGCTCGCCGACCCGGCCGAACTCGCCGTTGATCCGGCCGACCTGGTGCTCCACCCGGTCCCGGAGGATCTGGTACTGGGCCACCCGGTCGCGGCTGGGCACCACCACCTGGACCAGCACGGTGTCGCGGACCTTGACGTCTCCGCTGGCCAGCAGCTCCCGGTAGGCCTTGAACCGCTGTTCGATGCCCTTGGTGTAGTCCATCCGGTCGACGCTGAGGATGACGCGCTCCGGGTCGCCGAGGTCCTGGCGCAGCCGCCGGGCGCGGTCGGCGACGTCGGGCCGGGCGGCGAGCGCGGCCATCTCGGCGGTGTCGATGGAGACCGGGAAGGCGCCGATCCGGACCACCCGGTCGCCGACGCCGATCCGCCGGTCGGTGGCGGGCAGGTCGAGCACCTTCGTGACGAGCTGGGCGAAGTTGTGCGCGGCCTGGGCCCGCTGGAAGCCGATCAGGTCGGCGCCGAGCATCCCGCGCAGCAGTTCGGCCCGGCGCGGGAGCTGCATGAACAGCTCGGGCGGCGGGAACGGCACGTGCAGGAAGAAGCCGATCCGCAGGTCGGGGCGCAGCTCCCGGAGCAGCCCCGGCACGAGCTGGAGGTGGTAGTCCTGCACCCAGACCAGCCCGCCGGGCTCGGCCACCTCGGCGGCGGCCTCGGCGAACCGCTGGTTGACCCGCTGGTACGCCTCCCACCAGCGCCGGTGGTATTCGGGCTGCTCGACGGCGTCGTGGTAGAGCGGCCAGAGGGTGGCATTGGCGAAGCCCTCGTAGTGGTCGCGGAAGTCCTCGCCGCTGAGCGGGACGGCGTGCAACCGGACCCCGTCCACGTCGGGCAGGTCCGGGGCCGGGCCGGTGCCGCCGGCCCAGCCCACCCAGGTCGCGGGAGTGTGCCGGAGCAGGGGGTGCAGGGCGTTCATCAGGCCGCCGGGGCTGCGGCGCCATTCGAAGGCGCCGTCCGGCGCCACACTGTCGTCGATGGGGAGGCGGTTGGCCACCACCACGAGGGGACTCGGTCGCATCTCGGGCATTCCGATCAGCAGAGGACCGACCACCGGAGGAGGGGCCCTACCCGGACAGCCGGTGCGGGAAGTGACGTACAGCGGTATTCCTACTGACAGTAAGTTACACCTCTGTTACATGAGCGGCCCGTACCGGGCGGTGTCCCGCCATCCGGGCCACCGGCGCGCGCGGTCAGACGACCGCGCCGTCGTCCGGGTCGTGCTCGTCGGAGTCGCCGGGGCGCAGCCGCCAGATCAGCATCACGAAGCCGGCCAGGATGCCGGTGAAGCCCAGCAGGGTCACCACCGACGGGTCGACCGTCGACAGCAGGGTGGGGGAGAGGAAGAGCAGGAAGCCGAGCACGATGCAGAGCACGCCGACCACCGCGTACTTCGAGAAGCGCGGCAACGGGGGCGGCGGTGGCGGGGTGTAGTGCTCCTCGTCCCCGTCGCCGGGCAGGTCGGCGCCGAAGGTGTCCAGGCCGTCCAGGAGCGAGGGCTCGTCCTGCCGCCCCCGGCTCAGCGAGATGCCGGAGACGTCCGCCGCGTAGGGCAGCCGCCGCACGTCGGTGGCGGTCGGGCCGGCGGTCTCCTCGGCGCGGCCCGGAGCGCCGCCGCCCGGAGTGGCCGGGTCGACCGGGTCCACCGGCTCGTCGACGTCCTCGGCGGCCGGCCAGGGGTGGCTCCCGGCGCTCGGCGCGGTGTGGAAACCGGCGACGATCCTGGCCCACTCGGCCTCGATGTCCGGCTCGTCGTCGCGGGCCGGCTCGCGGCCCCCCTCGTCGCTGAGCTGGGTGAGGTAGTCCCGGGCGGTGGTCAGGTGGGAGCGGTCGACGTAGAGCCGGTCGATCGGCCGGGACGGGACGGTGGTGGTGCGGGTCACCGGGTTGAGGTCGGCCGAGGGCTGGAGGTAGGCGGCGATGCCGCCGGCGGCGAGCACGTCGAGCAGGTGCTCCCCGACGCGCGGATCGACGTCGCCCGCGACCGCGTACTCGGCCGCGTCGAGCCCGTTGTCCCGCCGTCCCCGGCGGGGCCCGCCCCCTGACACCGGACACCCCCTTCGCCGCACCCGTCGTGCCCTGAATCCTGACACGTCGGGACCCGGTTCCGGGAGTGCGTTGTGGCGTGCCGCTCCCTGTTCGTACGCTCTTCCCCGACAGTCCCGCTCGCCGACGGCGCCCCGGGCGCGGTCCCGGCGGCCACCGCCGCACCCCGGCGACCGGCCCGTCACCGCTCCCGCCTGGAAGGACCCCGGTGCTGTACTGGCTGCTGAAGTACATCATCCTCGGCCCGCTGCTGAGGTTGATCTTCCGCCCGCAGGTCGAGGGGCTGGAGAACGTCCCGGAGGCCGGCCCGGTGATCCTGGCCAGCAACCACCTCTCCTTCTCGGACTCGATCTTCACTCCGTTGATCGTCAAGCGAAAAGTAACATTCATCGCGAAAGCCGAATATTTCACCGGTAAGGGTCTCAAGGGCTGGCTGACCAAGATGTTCTTCGTCGGCTCCGGCACCATCCCGGTCGACCGCTCCGGCGGCCGGGCCGCCCGCGCCGCCCTGGACACCCAGCTCAGGGTGCTGCGCTCCGGCGGCATCGCGGGGATCTACCCGGAGGGCACCCGCTCGCCGGACGGCCGGCTCTACCGGGGCAAGACCGGCGTGGCCCGGCTCGCCCTGGAGAGCGGCGCCCCGGTGGTGCCGATGGCCATGCTCAACTCCGACGCGATCCAGCCCACCGGGCAGATCGTCCCCAACCTCGGCCGGGTGCGGATCCGCTTCGGCGCCCCGCTCGACTTCTCCCGCTACGCCGGGATGTCCGGCGACCGGTTCGTCGAGCGCGCCGTCACCGACGAGATCATGTACGAGCTGATGGAACTGTCCGGCCGCGAGTACGTGGACATGTACGCGCAGAAGGCGAAGGCCCAGCCCCGGGAGCCTGTTCCCGCCTGACGTCAGTCGGCCCCGGCGATCCGGAGCAGGCCGCCGGCGGCGTGCCGATCGGCGAAGGCGCGTACCCGGGCGAGCGTCTCCGCCGCGGCCGCCGGATCCGCCTCGGTCAGCGGCCCCACCGCGAGGGCGGACGCGATGACGTGATCGGTGACGTCGGTCATCTCGGCGTAGCTCGCCGCCGCCGCGCTGAACAGGCTGGCCGCCCGCCGGACGTCGCCGTCCCGCCGGGCCAGCGCCGCGTCGGCGGACCGGCCGGCCGCCCGCGCCCAGCGCGTCGTCCGTGGGGCGCGGGCCAGCAGGTCGCGGACCAGGACCGCCGCTTCACCACCGAGCACCCCCGCCACGTGCCCGACCGCCGGCACCCACTCCGCGAACGGGATCATCCGGGTCCGCCGCCAGTCGGCGTCGAGTTCGGCGAGCAGCGCCATCGCCTCGTCCCGGCGGCCCTGCACCGCCCGGCACAACGCGGCGTGCGCCACGGTGGACCGCAGCACCCGGTGGAAGCCGCTGCGCCGGGCGGCGACCAGCGCCTGGTCCACCAGGTCGGCGCCGTCGCCCTCCGTGCCGCCGTCGGGCGGCGCGTCGCCGAGCGCCCGGATCCAGCCGGAGACCGCCACGATGTGCAGGTCCCACTCGTCGGTCGGGCGTCGGGTCGACCCCTCGGCCATCCGCAACGCCGCCGTCCAGTCCCCGCTGTAGTACGACCGGGTCCACTGGTCGGCGAAGCTGACCGTCAGGCCGTGCTCGCCGGCCAGGTCCAGCGAGCTCTGCTCGTCGACCAGGCGGGCCGAGCCGGTCAGATCGCCCTCCTCCTGCAACGCCCAGGCCAGGTTGTGCACCGCGCGCCGGCGGCTGGTCAGCCGCTCCACCCGGCACTCCTCGGTCACCTCGGCAAGCTCGGCGTACGCCTCCTCGACGCCGGCCTGGTAACGCGCCACGGCCAGGGTGATCCGGGCGTTCGCCCGCGCCTCCCGAAGCTCCAGCCGCTCGGCCAGTTCGGCGGCGGCCCGCGCGGCGGCGCAGGCGGGCTCGGCCTCCGCGTCGAGCATGTGCGTCCGGGCCAGCTCCAACAGCGCGCCGACCTTGTCCTCGCTGTCCGGCAGCCCGGCGTGCAGCCGGATCGCCCGGTCCAGGCAGCGCAGCGTCTCCGACCGGTCGGCGCGGGCCCACGCCGCGGTGGCCAGCAGCCGCCACGCCTTCGCCGCGCCCGGCAGGTCGCCCGCCCCCGCCAGCCGGTCGGCCAGCGAGGTGAGGGTCTCCGTGCCCCCGCCCACCAGGAACCCGTCGCGGTCCCGGTAGAACGCCAGCTCCGCCTGGAACAGGTCCAGGGAGGGGTCCGGTCCGCAGTCCACCGCCAGCGCGCGGCCGACCAGCGTGGCCGCGGTGTCCAGCGCGTGCAGCGCGTACGCCCGGCGGGCGGCCCGGTGCAGCGCGTTGCGGGTGGCCCAGGCGTACGGGGACGGGTCGAGGCCGACCGTGCGGGCGATCTCGTGCGCCGCCCACCGGTGGTTGGCCAGCACCTCGGCCAGGTCGTGCTGCCGGCCGTCGGCGAGCTGCTCCAGCCAGTCGGCCGTGCGCTGGTGCCGGGTGACCCGTTCCGCCCGGGGCAGCCGCTGGTAGCAGACGTCCCGCACCAGGATGTGCCGGAACCGGTACTCGGGCTGGCCCGGCATGGTCGAGGCGGGCAGCTCGTAGACGAGGTCGCGGCGCTGGAGGCGGTGCAGCGCCCGCTCCACCCACTCGGCCGGCCGGCCCAGGGCCAGGGCCACGGGCGCCGCCCAGAACTGCACGCCCACCACCGAGGCCGCCTGGAGCACCGCCCGGTCGGCCGGATCGAGCAGGTCCAGCCGGTTGGCGATGACCGCCTGGACGGTTCGCGGCATCCCCGTCCCACCGGCCGGATCCAGCGGCGGGAGGGCCGTCTTCTGCTCGACGAACCCGCCGTCGAGCAGCATCCGCGCGTACTCCTGCGCGTACAGCGGATTGCCGTCGGCGAACTCGATCAGCGGCCCGCGGGCCTCCGCCGGCAGGGTGGCGTGGCCGAGCAGCAGCGAGTAGAGGGTGTCGATGTCCCCGTCGTGCATGGGCGGCACCGAGATGGACATGGCGCCGCTGATCGTGCCCGTCCACGCCGGGTGCCGCTCGCGGAGCTCCGGGCGGGCGGTCGCGATCACCAGCAGCGGCACGTTGCGGGCGGCCGCGCCGAGCTGCTCCACGAAGGAGAGCATCGTCTCGTCCGCCCAGTGCATGTCCTCGAAGACGAGCACCGTGGGACCGGTCGCGGCCAGCGTGAGCAGGAACCGCCGCCAGGCCGCCTCGGTCTCGGCGGAGGTGAGCCGCTCACCGGGCACGCCGACCAGGGGGCCCAGCGCCTCGGCCAACCGCACCGCGTGCGGGTCGGCCAGCCGGCCCAGCCGGTCCCGCAGCCGCTCCCGCATGGCGGCCGGGTCGTCGGAGTCGGGCAGCCCGAGCCAGCTGCGGACGATGTCGGCCAGGGCGGCGTAGGTGACGTTCTCCCCGAACGGCGGGCACTGGCCGATCAGCCAGGTCACGCGAGCGCCGGGCAGGTTCGCCGCGTGCCGGGCCAGCTCGCGCAGCAGCCGGCTCTTGCCCACCCCGGCCGGGCCGAAGACGGTCAGCAGCTGGGAGGTGCGTTCGGTGACGGTGCGGTGCAGCGCGCTGACCAGCAGGCCCCGCTCGTGGTCCCGGTCGACCATCGGGGCCAGCTCGGCGGTGTGCCCGTCGCGGCGGGGCCGGGCGCGGACGGCCAGCCAGATACGGCTCACCGCCGACCGCCCCCGCAGCGTGACGGGTGGCTGGTCGTCGTACTCCATCTCGTGCCGGGTGGCCGCCCAGGTGCTCTCGTCGACCACCACGCCCCCGGCGGGGGCCAGCCCCTGCAACCGGGACGCGGTGTTGACCACGTCGCCGGTGACGAACGCCTGGCCGCCGTCGCGGGCGGCGGCGAGGTCGACCAGGGCCTCACCGGTGGCGATGCCGACCCGGAAGCCGAGCGGCGGGTGCGGGCCGGTCGGCTGCCGGGCCAGGCTCCGTTGCAGCTCGAGCCCCGCCCGTACGCAGCGCAGCGCGTCGTTGTCCGTCGCCACCGGCGCCCCGAACAGCGCCATCACGGCGTCGCCGATGTACTTCTCCACCACGCCGCCGTACTGGTGCACCAGCCGACGGACCGTGGCGAAGTACGCCTGCTGGAGCCCGCGGGCCTGTTCCGGGTCGGCCCGCTCGGCGTACGTGGTGAAGTCCACGATGTCGATGAAGAGCACGCTGACCTGTCGGCGGTCCTCCTGCACCGCGACGGCGTGGTCGCGCAACGGCTGCCCGCAGTTGGTGCAGAAGTTCGCCTCGGCGTTGTTGGCGTGACCGCAGCCCGGACAGGTCGCCGCGAGGGGCCGGCCGCAACCACCGCAGAAGCGGTCGTCCGGGCCGGCGGTCCGGGAGCAGTGTCCACAGGTGAGGTCGATGTCCAGCTCCGTACGCGTGAGGTCCCCATCGTCCCGCGCGGACCGGCAGTCGGGTACCCGACGGGTCGGCGGGACGTCAAGGCCGATCGGCCGGGTCTAGTCTTCCGTACCAGGAAGTTCCGTCGACAGGGAGAGTGCCGTGCACGTCCGACTGGCCGCCTCCTGGACCGATCCACGAGGGACGGTGTGGGCCTCGGGCGACACGGTCGACGTCGACGCCGTCACTCTCGCCGAACTGGAGGAAAAAGGCATGGTAGAGCAGCCCGTGGGCGCTGAGTCGACCAAGACCACGACGACCACCACGACCAAGGAGACCGACCCGCAGAAGATCGGTCCCGGCCCGAGCTCGCCGCCGGCCGACACCACCGAGAAGTGACCGCACGGTGGGGCCGGCGGTAGTCCCGCCGGCCCCATCGACCCTCCACCGTGCGGCTCAGGCGACCGCCGCGACGGCGGGCCGCCGCCGCGCGCCGGCGCCGAGGGCGCGGGAGAGCAGCGGTACGACCAGCGCCAGCGTGGCCAGGATGCCGACCCCGGAGACGACCAGCAGCCAGCGGGGCCCGATCGCCCCGAGCAGCGAGGCCCCGGTGAGGTAGGCCAGCACCTCGGCCGCGTACGGGAACATGTAGACCGTCCCGAAGACCACGCCCAGCCGTTCGGCCGGCACGTTCTGCTGGATCAGGGTGTCCGCCGCCACGTGGTGCCAGCCGGCCCCCGCCCCGGCCAGGGCCTGCCCGAGCAGGGCGATCCCGATCGCCGGGCCCACGCCGGTGGCCAGCGTCCCCACGCCGAGTGCGAGCAGGGCCGCGTACAGCACCAGGTCCATCCTGGTGCGACGGCCGGTGCGGGTGAGCAGCGCCGGCCCGGCCACCATGCCGACGCCGTACGCGGTGCCGAGCAGGCCGATCATCACCTCGGTGGCCGCGAGTTCGCTCCGGGCCAGGGGCACCACCGCGAGGTTGTCCAGGGCCGCGAACGTCACCAGCACGAGGAACCCGATCGAGACCGCGCGGACCACACCGCTGCCGCGGACGACCCGCAGCCCGGCGCCGAGCACCTGGCGGAACGGCTCGGTCCGGGACGCCGCCGGTGCGGACAGCGGGCGCACCCCGCCGATCAGCAGCGCGGACAGGACGAAGGTGGCCGCGTCGACGAGCAGCGTCGCGGTCAGCCCGACCGTGGCCAGGAGCAGGCCGCCGATGGCGGGACCGGCCGCGAAGCCGATGTTCATGCCGACCGCGAGCTGCGCGTTGGCCGCCGGCAGCCGGTCGGGCTCGACGAGCCGGGGCAGCAGGCTGCGGCCGGCCGGGGTGAAGGCGGTGGCCGCCACGGTCGCGGCCGTGACGGCGGCGAGCAGCACCGGCAGCGGCGGCATGACCAGCGCCACGGCCAGGTAGAGCAGGGCCTGGGCGACGTCGCAGCAGACGATGAGCCGGCGCTGGTCGAACCGGTCGGCGAGGGCGCCGAGCAGGGGCCCGAGCAGTCGCGGCGCGGTGGTGGCCAGCAGCAGCAGGGCGACGGCCGTTCCCCCGTACGCGTCGTACGCCGCGATCAGCAGCGCGGTACGGGCGAGCTGGTCGCCGGCGTACGACACGAGGCGCGCCGACCAGTAACGACGAAAGGCGATATTGCCGCGGATCAGTGACATGCCCGTCAACTCCTCGCTCCGGCAGATCTGTCCGGTGGGGCCCCGCGCGGGGGCGTACCGGACAACGCTGGCAGTGGGCGTCGACGATGGACAACGGCCCTTCGGGCAGTGATTAGTGTATATATGTCTATTTTGCGCCGATCGTCCCTCCCGTAGCGTCGGTGCTGCACCAGCAACCGACACGACAACCAGGGAGGCACGATGTCCACCTCGACGAACGCCAAGGCCGACACGACGACCGGCTGGGCCGGACCGGGCTACTGGGTGGGTCCGGGCTACTGGGCCGGTCCGGGCTTCTCGGCGGATTCCGGCCGCGGGTGGGCCGGCCCGACCCGCCGCTGGGCCGGTCCCGGCTACTGGGCGGGCCCGACCCGCTGAACCGCGCACCACGGTCACGCCGGCTGCCGAGGCAGCCGGCGCAGCCGTGCGTGGGGACGGGAACGCCGCCGGGGCGCGGACTCCGCGCGGCCCCGCGGTCGGGTCAGGTCAGGCGGTCAGCGGTCGTTCATGCCGGCGCGCCGGCGCAGCGCGGCCACGTCGGTGACGACGATCCGGCGCCCCTCGGTGCGCAGCCAGCCCCGGCTGGCGAAGGAGCCGATGGCCTGGTTGACGCTCTGCCGCGAGCCGCCGGCCATCTCGGCGAGCTGGCTCTGGTTGAGCTCGATCGTGATCATCGGGGCCTGGCTCTCGCCGGCCAGCCGGACCAGCGTCTTGGCCACCCGGCCCGGCAGGTCGAGGAAGACGTGGTCGGCGTTCTGCTCGGTGAGCCGGCGGATCAGCTGGCCGAGGGAGCGCATCACCGCGTCGAGAATGCGTGGGTTGGAGTGCACCAGCTCCATGAAGGCCGGCCGGGACAGCGCCAGCGCGGCGCAGTCCTCGATCGCCTCGGCCGACGCCGACCGGGTCGAGGCGTCCAGCAGGGAGACCTCGCCCAGCACGTCCGGCGGTCGGATGACCGACAGCACGGCGCGCTCGCCGGTGGGGGCCGTGCGGAACACCGCCACCGCGCCGCGGCGCAGCACGATCAACGACTCGCCGGGGTCGTTCTCGACGAAGAGCAACTGACCCTTGCGGTACGTGCGCGGCACGGCCGCGGCGATGACCCGCTGCCGCACCTCCGGCTCCAGCCCGGCGAACATCTCCACGCCCGTGAGCGCGTCACCCGGCTCCGGCAGGCGCATCTCCACGGCCCAACCCCTCCCCGGTCAAGGACCACAGCTCGCACACCGGGTGAACCTGTCAACCCCGGCACGAGGCATCTCAACCGGTTCGGCGTCCGGTAGCGGTACACATCAGATCATGACGCTCCGGTCGCGTGCTGTACACCCCTGGAGACACTTCCGTGACCGTCACCAGCTGGTGGCGGCGGGCCGCCGACCTCGGCGGACGCCCCGGCGACCGGCCGCCGGCGGCGGTGGGCGAGGATGGTGGCGATGGCCTACCGCTACTTCTACGACTGTGAGTTCATCGAGGACGGCCGGACCGTCGACCTGGTGTCGATCGGCGTCGTCGATGAGTACGGCCGCGAGTTCTACGCGGTCTCCACCGAGTTCGACGACTCCCGGGCGGTGCCCTGGGTGCGCCGCAACGTGCTGGACAAGCTCCCCTCGCCGGCCGACCGGGCCTGGCGCTCCCGGGAGCGGATCCGCGACGACCTCTACGAGTTCCTCATGGCGCCGGTCCGGGACCGGCCCGGCGAGCAACTGGAACTCTGGGCCTGGTACGCGGCGTACGACCACGTGGTGCTGGCCCAGCTCTGGGGGGCGATGCCCGCGCTGCCCCGGGAGATCCCGCGGTTCACCAAGGAACTGCGCCAGCTCTGGGACGACCGGGGCCGGCCGCGGCTGCCGGAGGCCGAGGCGGGCCGGCACGACGCGCTGGTCGACGCCCGGCACAACCTGGCCCGCTGGCGGGCCATGACCACCCGGTGAGCTGTCGGCAGGTTTGACCGGTTCTGTCCCGGGCACGGATCGACATCGAGTCGATCCGAGGGAGGGCCGCATGAGCAAGCAGCCGACCGACGCCGGGGATGGCCGCGGCCGGGTCACCGAGCTGATCCGGGACGCGCGCATCTGCCTGCTGACCACCACCGCCGTCGACGGGCGGCTGGTCAGCCGCCCCATGGGGCTCCAGGAGGCGGAGTTCGACGGCGACCTCTGGTTCTTCGCGTACGCGGACTCCGCGAAGGTCCGCCAGATCCGGGTGAACCCGCAGGTCAACGTCGGCTTCGCCGACCAGCGGCACCACGCCTGGGTGTCGGTGGCCGGCACCGCCGCCGAGGGGTGGGACCGGGCCCGGGCCGAGCGGCTCTGGCACCCGCTGCTGAAGACCTGGTTCCCGGACGGGCTGGACACCCCGGGCCTCACGCTGATCAAGGTGCACGCCGGCTCGGCCGAGTACTGGGACGCGCCGGGCAGCACGGTGGTGAACCTGCTCGACTTCGCCCGGGCGGCGGTCACCGGGCAGCCGCCGAAGGCGGGGGAGAACCGCGAGGTCAGCTACTGATCGGTAGCCGGTCCGGGGCGCGGAACGGGCCGGGGCGCGGTGTCGGCGGGCCCGCACGCCGACTACAGTGCGCACTGACGGCCCGCCCCGGGCCGGCAACGGCGCCGATGGTCTGATCTGACACATATCCTGGGGCTTATCCGGGCTTCACCTGATGCTCCAGGAGGATGAGCAGATCATGCGTATCGGCGTGCTCACCGGCGGCGGCGACTGCCCTGGTCTCAATGCGGTGATTCGGGCGGTGGTCCGCAAGGGCGTCGCCACCTACGGTCACGAGTTCGTGGGCTTCCGGGACGGCTGGAAGGGCCCGCTGGAGGGCCTGTCCAAGCCGCTGGGCATCGCGGAGGTCCGCGGCATCCTGCCCCGTGGCGGCACCATCCTCGGCTCGTCCCGGACCAACCCGTTCAAGATCGACGGCGGTGTGGAGCGGATCAAGGACAACCTGGCCGCGCAGGGCGTGGACGCGCTGATCGCGATCGGCGGCGAGGACACCCTCGGTGTCGCCACCAAGCTGCACGAGCTGGGCGTCCACGTCATCGGCGTGCCGAAGACCATCGACAACGACCTCGGCGCCACCGACTACACCTTCGGCTTCGACACCGCCGTGAACATCGCCATGGAGGCGATCGACCGGCTGCACACCACCGCGGAGAGCCACCACCGCACCCTGGTCGTCGAGGTGATGGGCCGGCACGCCGGCTGGATCGCCCTGCACGCCGGCCTCGCCGGCGGCGCCAACGTGATCCTGCTGCCGGAGCGGCAGTTTGACGTCGACCAGGTCGCGGGCTACGTCGAGAAGCGCTTCCAGCACCAGTACGCCCCGATCGTCGTGGTCGCCGAGGGCGCCCAGCCGCTCGACGGCCAGATGGTGCTGCACAACCAGGAGCTCGACGCCTTCGGCCACGTCCGCCTCGGCGGCATCGGCCAGTGGCTCGCCGAGCAGCTGGAGGCGAAGACCGGCAAGGAGGCCCGCACCGTGGTGCTCGGCCACATCCAGCGCGGCGGCACCCCGACCGCGTTCGACCGGGTGCTCGCCACCCGCCTCGGCCTGCACGCGATCGACGCGGCGAACGAGGGCGACTGGGGCAAGATGGTCGCGATGCAGAGCACGGACATCGTCCGCGTCCCCCTCGCAGAGGCCACCCGGGAGCTGAAGACCGTGCCGCTGGAGCGGTACGCCGAGGCCGAGGTCTTCTTCGGCAGCTGACCGACGGCGGGCGGCGCGGCGGGTCCTGCGACGGGCCCGCCGCGCCGCACCTCCACCGAGAGGGGTACGGCTCATGGCACCCGAGGTGCACACGGTCGCGGTGATCGGCGCGGGCAAGATCGGCGAGCTGATGCTCTCCGGGCTGCTCCGCTCCGGCTGGCCGGTCGAGCGGCTGCTCGCCACCGCCCGGCGGCCCGCCCGCGCCGAGGAACTGACCGCCCGGTACGGCGTCCGGGTGGTGGACAACCTCACCGCGGTGGACGAGGCCGAGGTGCTCGCGGTCTCGGTCAAGCCGCAGGACGCGGCCGCGCTGCTGGACGAGATCGGCCCCAAGGTGCCCGCCGACAAACTGGTCATCTCGCTCTGCGCCGGCCTGCCCACCGCCTTCTTCAACCGCCGGCTGCCCGAGGGCACCCCGGTGGTCCGGGTGATGACCAACACCCCGGCGCTGGTCGACGAGGCGATGAGCGCGATCTCGCCCGGCGCGCACGCCACCGGCGCGCACCTGGCGCTGGCCGAGGAGATGTTCAAGCCGCTCGGCGCCACCCTCCGGGTGCCCGAGTCCCAGCAGGACGCGGTGACCGCCCTGTCCGGCTCCGGCCCGGCCTACTTCTACCTGCTGGTCGAGGCCATGATCGACGCCGGCATCCTGCTCGGCCTGCCGCGCCAGGTGGCACACGAGCTGATCGTGCAGACCGCCATCGGCTCGGCGGTGATGCTGCGCGACTCCGGCGAGCACCCGGTGAAGCTCCGCGAGGCGGTCACCTCGCCGGCCGGCACCACCATCTCCGCCATCCGCGAGCTGGAGAACCACGGCGTCCGCGCGGCCATGCTGGCGGCCCTCGAGGCGGCCCGTGACCGGGCCCGCGAACTGGCCGCCCAGGCCGACTGACCCCGCCGGCACGGCGACCCGGAGTGGATCTCGCGGCGTGCCGCATACTGGCGCCGTGTTCACTCTCGCCCAGGCGCGACACCTGGTGGCCACCCTGCGGCCGCGCGTCGAGGAGCTGATCCGGCTCCGCGCCGACCTCGCCGAACTCCGGATCGACCTGGCCGACCACGGGGTCAGCGCGCTCGGTGGGCTGGCCGAGGTGAAGGCCCTGGAGGCCCGGCTGCACGCCGTGGTGGACGAGTTCCACCAGCACGGCATCCAGGTCAAGGGGATCGCCCCGGTGCTGCTCGACTTCCCCGGCGAGCGGGACGGCCGGGCGGTGCTCTGGTGCTGGCTGGAGGGGGACACCGACGTCCGCTGGTACCACCGGGTGGAGTGCGGCTTCGCGGGACGCCGCCCGGTCTGACCCGTCGCCCCCCCCGTGGTCCGACCCGCCGGCCCGGTGCGACCCGCCGGAGCCGGTCGCCGTCGCCCGGTCCGATCCGTCAGCCGAGGGTGGCCAGCACGGCCGGTGCGACGTTGCCGCCGCTGAGCACCAGGACCGTCCGCTCGCCGGGCGCCACCTCGACCAGCCCCGCCCGCAGCGCCGCCAGGGTCACCGCGGCCGCCGGCTCCACGAGCAGCTTCGTGGCCTCCACCAGTTCGGCCCAGGCGGGCAGGATGTCCGCCTCCGGCACCTCCACGACCGTGTCGACCAGCGCCCGGACGTGTGCCAGGGTGTGCCGCCCGGCGAACGGGGCGGCCAGGCCGTCGGCGACCGAGGCCGGCCGGACCGGCGGGGTGTGCGTCCCGGTCCGCAGGGCGTACGACATGGCGTTGGCCCCGTCCGGCTCCACCCCGACGATCCGGGTCGTCGGTGACCCCGCGCGGATGGCCGCGGCGATCCCGCTGATCAGCCCGCCGCCGCCCACCGGTACGAGCACCAGGTCCGGGCGCGGGCCGTCGGCCAGGATCTCCCGCCCCACGGTGGCCTGACCGGCGATCACGTCCGGGTCGTCGAAGGGCGCGAGCAGGTGGAAGCCGCGCTCGGCCGCGACCGCCTCGGCGGTGGCCAGCAGGTCGTCGGTGAGGACCGCCTCGGCGCCGAGCCGGCGGACCGTGGCCAGCTTGCCGGGCACCGCGTGCGGCGGCATGCAGACCACCGCGGGCAGCCCGGCGGCGCGGGCGACGTGGGCCACCGCGATCGCGTGGTTGCCGGCGGAGAACGCCACCAGCCCGGCCGGCGTTCCGGCGCGCTCGGCGTGGGCGAGCAGCGCGTTCGTGGCGCCGCGGACCTTGAAGCTGCCGGTGTGCTGGAGGTTCTCGGCCTTCACCGCCACTCGCAGGCCCAGGTCGGCGCCGAGGACCGGCGCGTCCAGCAGCGGCGTGCGGACCACCCGGCCGTCGAGCCGCTTCTCGGCCGCCGTGATGTCGTCCCCGGTGATCAACCGCACCTGGCGAGCCTAGCCGATCCGCCGCTGGCGAAAACCTTCATGGATGGATACGTCGCCGTAAACGATTTGTAGCAATAAGGGTCTATGGGCGACCGGCGCAAATTGTTGATCTTTCGTGCGCCTCCAATCTATTGATATCTATCTCTCACCACCACTTCCCACCCCCAGGAGTGCGACGTGCGGAGATCCCGTCTTGCCACCCTCGCCCTGACCCTGGCCGCCTCGCTCGGCGTCACGCTGACGCTGGGCGCCGCCCCCGCCCAAGCGGCCGCGACCGATCGCTACGTCGCTCTCGGCGACTCGTACGCCTCCGGCGTCGGCGCCGACAGCTACACCTCCGAGAGCGGGTCCTGCCTGCGCAGCACCAACGCCTACCCGGCGCTCTACAACACCAACATCAGGCCCGCCTCGTACCGCTCGGTCGCCTGCTCCGGCGCGACCACCACGGACGTCATCAACAACCAGCTCTCCGCGCTCTCCTCGACCACCACGCTGGTCAGTGTCACGATCGGCGGCAACGACGTCGGTTTCGCCAGCATCATGAGCACCTGCGTGCTCCAGGGTGAGACCCAGTGCGTGGCCGCGGTCCAGGCCGCCGAGGACAAGGCCCGCACCCAGCTGCCCGGCAAGCTGGCCAACGTCTACAACGGCATCAGGAGCCGGGCCCCGTCGGCCCGGGTCGTGGTGGTCGGCTACCCGGTCTTCTACCAGCTGGGCACGGTCTGCGTCGGTCTCAGCGCCACCTCGCGAGCCAAGATCAACGAGGGGATCAACCTCGTCGACGACATCACCCGCACGGCCGCCACCTCGGCCGGCTTCACGTTCGCCGACGTCCGGTCGATCTTCGTCGGCCACCAGCTGTGCAGCTACGGCGAGAAGTGGCTGCACGCGTTGAACTACCTGAACCTCACCGTCTCGTACCACCCGACGGCCGCGGGGCAGTCCGGCGGCTACTACCCGGTCTTCCGCTCCGCCGCGGGCTGATCCGGCACGGTCACGTCCGGGGCGGGCCCTGGCCTGCCCCGGACATCCGTCGTTGTCGGACCCCGCCGCTAGCCTGCGGTCCTGTCGATGTGGACGGCGAGCGGAGGACCGGATGGGGACCTGGGCGGCGGGGCCGTTCGACAACGACACGGCGGCGGACTGGTCCGGCGACCTCGACGAGGCCGCGCCGGAGGAGCGTCCGGCCCTCGTGGAGCGGGCCCTGCGCACGGTCCTCGACGAGCCGGACCACCTCGACTCGGACCTCGGCGTCGAGGCGGTGGCCGCGGCCGCGGTGGTCGTCGCCCACCTGCCCGGCGCGTTCCCCGTCGACTCGCCCTACGCACCGGACTTCCTGACCGCCGGCACCCGGCTCGACCTGCCCGAGCGGCTGCGACCGCTGGCCGTGCGCGCGCTGGACCGGGTGGTCGCCGACGACTCCGAGCTGGCGGAGCTGTGGGCCGAGGCGGGGGAGCCGAACGAGTTCCTGGTCGAGGTGGCCCGGCTCCGCGCCGCCCTCGTCGCCTCGGCCTGAGCGCCTCGGCGGCCGCTCAGGCCGGCAGCACCTTCTCGACGGTGGCGCGCAGTTCGGGGGAGTCCGGGGTCACCGTCGGGGCGAAGCGGGCGGCCACCGTGCCGTCCGGCGCGACGAGGAACTTCTCGAAGTTCCACCGCACGTCCCCGGTGTGCCCCTCGGCGTCCGGGGTGGACACCAGCTCGGCGTAAAGCGGGTGCCGGTGCGGCCCGTTGACGTCGACCTTCTCGGTGAGCGGGAAGGTCACGCCGTAGTTCACCTGGCAGAAGTCCTCGATCTCCGCGGCCGTGCCGGGCTCCTGGCCGGCGAACTGGTTGCACGGCACGCCGAGCACGGTCAGGCCCCGGGCCGCGTACTCGTCGGCGAGCGCCTGGAGGCCGGCGTACTGCGGAGTGAGGCCGCACCGGGAGGCGACGTTGACCACCAGCAGGGCGCGGCCGCGGTAGCGCCCGAGGTCGGCGGGGCCGCCGGCGAGGGCGTCGATCTGCACGTCGAAAACCGTCATGGGACGAGGCTACGGGGTTGCCCGTCCCGTCCGGCGGCGGACCCGAGGAATCGATGTATCTACATCTTGACGAAGTGGTGACGCGTGAGTAGCGTCTCAGCATCCAATCTGGAAAGTTTCCTAACTGTTTGGGGAGACGCCGTATGAAGAGATCGCTCCGCCGGGCCCTCTGGGCCACCGGCGCCGTGGTCGCGCTCGCGGTCGCGGCGGTGCCGATGGCGACCGCCTCCGCCGCGGGCAGCGTCACCGCCACGTTCACCAAGGTGCAGGACTGGGGGACCGGTCACGAGGCGAAGGTGACCATCACCAACGGCACCAGCGCCAGCGTCGACACCTGGCGCATCGAGTTCGATCTGCCCGCGGGCACCACCATCAGCAGCTTCTGGGACGCCGACGTCACCAGCAGCGGCAACCACTACGTGGCCGTCAAGAAGAGCTGGGCCGGCCCGCTCGCCGCGGGCGCCAGCTTCAGCTGGGGCTACAACGGCACCGGGGCGTACAAGGCGCCGCTGAACTGCACGGTCAACGGCGCGTCCTGCTCCGGCGGCACTCCTCCGACGACGACCCCGCCGACCACGACGCCGCCCCCCACCACCACTCCGCCCACCACGACCCCGCCGACGACCACCCCGCCGACCACGCCTCCGCCCACCACGACCCCGCCCAGCGGAGGCAAGAAGGTGGTCGGCTACTTCGCGGAGTGGGGCGTCTACGGCCGCAACTACCACGTGAAGAACATCCACACGAGCGGGTCCGCGGCCAAGCTCACCCACATCCTGTACGCCTTCGGCAACACCACCGGCGGCCGGTGCAGCATCGGTGACAGCTATGCCGACTACGACAAGGCGTACACCGCGGCGGACAGCGTCGACGGTGTGGCCGACACCTGGGACCAGCCCCTGCGCGGCAGCTTCAACCAGCTGCGCAAGCTGAAGAAGATGTACCCGAACCTGAAGGTGCTCTGGTCCTTCGGCGGCTGGACCTGGTCGGCCGGCTTCACCCAGGCCGCGCAGAACCCGGCCGCGTTCGCCGACTCCTGCTACGCGCTGGTCAAGGACCCGCGCTGGGCGGACGTCTTCGACGGCATCGACGTCGACTGGGAGTACCCGAACGCCTGCGGCCTCCAGTGCGACAGCAGCGGCCCGAACGCGTTCAAGAACGTGGTCAGCGCGCTGCGCAGCAAGTTCGGCGCGAACTTCCTGGTCACCTCGGCGATCACCGCCGACGGCAGCAACGGCGGCAAGATCGACGCGACCGACTACGCCGGCGCGACGCCGTACCTCAACTGGCTCATGCCGATGACGTACGACTACTTCGGCGCCTTCAACGCCCAGGGGCCGACCGCGCCGCACTCCCCGCTCTACTCGTACACCGGTATCCCGCAGCAGGGCTTCTGGTCGGACGCGGCGATCCAGAAGCTCAAGTCCAAGGGCGTGCCGTCGGACAAGCTGCTGCTCGGCATCGGCTTCTACGGCCGGGGCTGGACCGGCGTGACCCAGACCGCCCCCGGCGGCACCGCGACCGGCCCGGCGCCCGGCACCTACGAGCAGGGCATCGAGGACTACAAGGTGCTCAAGAACAGCTGCCCGGCCACCGGCACGGTCGGCGGCACCGCCTACGCCAAGTGCGGCAGCAACTGGTGGAGCTACGACACCCCGGCGACCATCGGCGGCAAGATGACCTACGCGAAGAACCAGGGCCTCGGTGGCGCGTTCTTCTGGGAGCTCTCCGGTGACACCAGCAACGGTGAGCTGATCGGCGCCATCAAGGGCGGTCTCGGCTGAGCCGAGGGCCGACGCACCACCCACCCGGCGGGGAGGGGCCGCACCGGCCCCTCCCCGCACGGTGTCCGTTCCGGTACGGATGCGGACGCGGACCGCGCGCCGTTCTGGCCGGCCGGGGGCGATCCGGGCGAGGATGGGGAGGTCGTCGAGGGCCGGTGGCGGCCGCCACCGGTGGCCCGGGGCCGGTATGCGATGACGTCGATGTGACAGACTCGCCGCTCGGCATGTCCCGATGTCCGCGCCGATGGAAGGGGACCGATGGGCCTGACGCACCCGAGGGCGGTGGCCGGCGCGGCCCTGCTCGCGCTCCTGCCGGTCACGCTGGCCGGCTGCGGCCTCGGCGGCGGGGACGACGCCCCGGCCAGCCCGGCCAGCCAGTCCCAGCGGGCGCCGGCCGAGGAGGCGGCGGCCAAGAGCCGGGAGCGCGTCCAGGCGTACCTGGACGCGATGGCGGCCAAGGACACCGACGCCGGGCGCAGCCAGCTCTGCGCGCCCATGCAGGCCGCCTTCGACGCCGCCGCCACCGGCCCGAACGGCGACTTCGCCGATCACTTCACGGTCCCGCAGGCCACCATCACCGACGTCCGGTCCGGCCCGCACGGCGAGGAGGTGAGCACGTCGATCACGGTGGCCGTCGGGGCCCGCAAGGCCACCCGGTCGCTGCTGTTCACGGTCACCCGCACCGGCGCCGACTGGTGCATCGCCGGCGAGGCGCCGGGCGGCAACACCCCGGAGCCGGGGATCACGCCCTGACCCCGCACCCGCCCCGACCTGCGGCGGTTCCGGAGTGTGTCGGTGATCTCCCAACCACCGGAACCGTCCCCCTCGGCGGCGGGCCGCCCCGGCGGTCGCCGTACGCTTTCCCCCATGCGCCATGAGTGGCATCAGCTGAGTCACCCCGCCGTGGGCAGCCCGGGCCTCCAGACCAGTCGTCCGACCGCCGACTCCGCCGAGGACGCGGCCCTCGGCCTGGACCGCTGGCGGGAGCTCCCGCGCGCGCAGACCCCGCCCTGGCCGGACCAGGAGCAGGTCGCCGAGGTCTGCAAGGTCCTGGACACGGTGCCGTCCGTGGTCGCCCCCTACGAGGTCGACCAGCTCCGGCAGCGGCTGGCCCTGGTCTGCGAGGGCAAGGCGTTCCTGCTCCAGGGCGGCGACTGCGCGGAGACCTTCGCCGACAACACCGAGAGCCACCTGCTGGCCAACGCCCGCACCCTGCTCCAGATGGCGATCGTGCTGACGTACGGCGCGTCGCTGCCGGTGGTCAAGGTGGCCCGGGTCGCCGGCCAGTACACCAAGCCCCGGTCGCTGCCGACCGACGCGCGCGGCCTGCCGGCCTACCGCGGCGACATGATCAACTCGCTGGAGGCCACGCCGGAGGCGCGGGTCGCCGACCCTCAGCGCATGATCCGGGCATACGCCAACTCGGCCGCCGCCATGAACATGCTCCGCGCGTACCTGGCCGGTGGGCTGGCCGACCTGCACGCGGTGCACGACTGGAACAAGGGCTTCGTCAAGCAGTCGCCGGCCGGCGAGCGCTACGAGGCCATCGCCCGGGAGATCGACCGGGCGCTGGCCTTCATCCGGGCCTGCGGGATGACCGACGACGAGGCGCTGCGCACGGTCACCCTCTACTGCTCGCACGAGGCGCTGGCGCTGGAGTACGACCGGGCGCTCACCCGGATCTCCGGCAGCCGGGCGTACGGCCTGTCCGGGCACTTCCTGTGGATCGGCGAGCGGACCCGGCAGCTCGACGGGGCGCACATCGACTTCATCTCCCGGATCGCCAACCCGATCGGGGTCAAGCTCGGCCCGACCACCACCCCGGACGAGGCCATCGAGCTCTGCGAGAAGCTCAACCCGGACAACATCCCCGGACGGCTCACCCTGATCAGCCGGATGGGCAACCACCGGGTCCGGGACGCCCTGCCCCCGATCGTCGCCAAGGTCACCGCCGCCGGCGCCAAGGTCGTCTGGCAGTGCGACCCGATGCACGGCAACACCCACGAGTCCTCGAACGGCTACAAGACCCGGCACTTCGACCGGATCGTCGACGAGGTGCTCGGCTACTTCGAGGTGCACCGCGGCCTGGAGACCCACCCGGGCGGCCTGCACGTCGAGCTGACCGGCGAGGACGTCACCGAGTGCCTCGGCGGCGCCCAGGGCATCGAGGACCTCGACCTGCCCGACCGGTACGAAACCGCCTGCGACCCGCGACTGAACACCCAGCAGTCGCTGGAGCTGGCCTTCCTTGTGGCGGAGATGCTCCGTGGCTGACGCGAGGAGTGAGCTTGCGAGCCCCGCAGTCGGCAGCCGAAAGGATCATCGTGGCTGACTTCATCGATCTTCGTTCGGACACCGTGACCCGGCCCACGGCCGGGATGCGGGAGGCGATGGCCACCGCCGAGGTGGGCGACGACGTCTACGCCGAGGACCCGACGGTAACCGCGCTGGAGGCCGAGGTCGCCGCGCTCTTCGGGCACGAGGCGGCGCTGTTCGCCCCGACCGGCTCGATGGCCAACCAGATCGCCCTCCAGCTCGTCGTCCCGCCCGGCGACGAGCTGCTCTGCGACGCCGACGCGCACGTGGTCACGTACGAGATCGGCGCGGCGGCCGCGTACGGCGGGATCTCCTCGCGGACCTGGCCGGCGGTCGGCGCGGAGATCGACCCCGAGGTGGTGGCCGGGATGGTCCGGCCGGACGGCTACTTCGCGGTGCCGACCCGGGCCATCGCCGTCGAGCAGACCCACAACCGCGGCGGCGGCGGGGTGATCCCGCTGGCGACCCTGCGCGAGCTGCGCCGGGTCGCCGACGACCACCGGCTCGCGCTGCACTGCGACGGCGCCCGGATCTGGCACGCGCACGTGGCCGACGGGGTGCCGCTGGCCGAGTACGGGGCGCTGTTCGACACCCTCTCGGTCTGCCTCTCCAAGGGCCTCGGCGCCCCGGTGGGTTCGCTGGTGGTCGGCAGCGCCGAGAAGATCGCCCGGGCGCGGTTCGTCCGCAAGCGGATGGGCGGCGGAATGCGGCAGGTCGGCATCCTGGCCGCCGCCGGCCGGTACGCGCTGGCCCACCACGTCGAGCGGCTCGCCGAAGACCACGCCAAGGCCGCGCGGCTGGCCGAGGCGGTCGCCCCGTACGGGGTGCTTGCGACGGTGGTGCGGACCAACATCGTCCCGCTCGACCTGGCCAAGCACCCGCTCGACGCGCCCGCCCTGGCGGCCGCCGCCCGGGAGCGGGGCCTGCTGATCTCGGTGCTCGGCCCGCGCACGGCCCGCCTGGTCACCCACATGGACGTGTCGAACGACCAGATCGACCGGGCCGCCGAAACCCTGACCACCATCCTCCGCGCCTGACCCGCGGTCCCGCCCCCTGGCCTCGTTGATCAAGAAGTTTGCGTCGTCCACGACGCGGATCCCGACGCAAATTTCTTGATCAACCCCGGGGTGCCGGGGTGCCGGGGTGCCCGGCCCACGGGCCGGGGTGGGTGGCTCAGGGGTGGAGGCGCTTCAGGGTGGCGATGTCTGCGGCGTGGCCTACGTGCTTCTCGGTGGGCGTTTCCACCAGGACGGGGACGCCGGCGGTGGCGGGGTGGCGCATCAGCTCGGCGAACGCCGGCTCGCCGATGCTGCCCTTGCCGATGCTCTCGTGCCGGTCCCGGGTGGAGCCGCACAGGTCCTTCGAGTCGTTCGCGTGCACCAGCTTCAGCCGGTCGGCGCCCACCGCGGCGACCAGCGCGTCCAGCGTGGCGGTCATCCCGCCCTCGGTGGCCAGGTCGTGCCCGGCCGCCCAGGCGTGGCAGGTGTCGAAGCAGACGCCCATCATGGGGTGCCGGTCCACCGCGTCCAGGTAGGGGCCCAGGTGCTCGACCCGCGAGGCCAGCGACCGGCCACCCCCGGCGCTCGGCTCGACCAGCAGCATCGGCCCGCCGGTGGCCGCGGTCTCGTCCAGCAGCGGGAGCAGGGCCGCGCGGACCTGCCGCATGGCCGCCTCGGCGTGGCCCGCGTCGACGGCGCTGCCGGCGTGGAACACCACGGCCTCGGCGCCGATGGCCCGGCCCCGGCGCAGCGCGTGCGCCAGGGTCTCCGCCGACCGCTCGACCGTGGCCGGGGTGGGGGAGCCGAGGTTGACCAGCAGCGAGGCGTGGATGAAGACGGGCAGGCCGCGCTCGCCGCAGCCGTCCCGGAACAGCGTGTCCTGCTTCGGGTCGCCCGCCGGCAGCGCCCAGCCCCGCGAGTTGGAGACGTAGACCTGCACCGCCTCGGAGGCGGCCGCGTCGGCGTAGGGCAGCGCCGCCTTGGCCAGGCCCCCGGAGGTGGGGGTGTGCGAGCCGACCCGCCGCCGCCCGCTCCGCTCGCTCACAGGCAGGTCACCGTGACCGTGGTGCCCGGCGGCACCGGGGTGTTCTCGCCCGGGTTCTGGAAGCGGGCCACCCCGTTGGGGTTGAGCTGGATGTTGACCGGGAAGCCCTGGCTCTCCAGCACCTGCTTGGCCTGCTGGCAGGGCAGGTCGACGACGCGGGGGACGGGCACCTGGGCCGGGCCCTTGCTGACGTCCAGCTTGACCTGGGCGCCCTTCTCCACGCCGGTGCCGTCCGCCGGGCTCTGGCCGAGGATCTCGTCCCTCGGCTTGTCGGAGTCCTTGTACGTCTCCACCGGGGTCAGCCCGAGCTGGCCGAGGATGGTGCGGGCGTCGGTGAGGCTCTTGCCCACCAGGTTCGGCACGCTCACCGGGGCGCGGCCCTTGCTCAGGATCACCGTCACCTTCGTGCCCGGTTTGACCACCGTGCCCACCTTCGGGTCGGTGGCCAGCACCACCCCGGCCGGCAGCGCGTCGTCGTAGCGGGAGCTGCCCTTGACCGGCGCCAGCTTGGCGTCGGCCAGCTCGGCCCGGGCCAGTTCGAAGTCCTTGCCCACCACGTCCGGCACCGGCAGCCGCTCCGGGCCGAGCGACAGGGTCAGGGTGATCGTGCCGCCCTTGACGATCCGGGTGGCGGAGACCGGGTCCTGGCCCAGCACCGTGTCCTTGGGGATCTTCTCGTCGTAACGGGGCTCGGCGTAGCGCAGGACGAAGCCGCCCCGGGTGGCCTGCGCCTCCGCCTCGGCCTTGCTCAGGCTCATCAGCTGCGGGGCGACCGTGTAGCGGCCCACCCCGACCCACCAGCCGCCCACGGCGGCCACCAGGCCGAGCACCACGGCCGCCGCGGCGACCGCCAGCCGGCCGCGCGGCGAGCCCATCACCCGGGTACGCAGCCCGGCGAGCCGGGCGCCCAGGCCCTCGTCCTCGACGGCGCGGCGGCGGTGCGTGCGCTGGCCGCCGCCACCCTCGGGCAGCCGGGCCCAGGCGGGGCGCTCGGCCGGGCGGACCGCCGCCACCACCATGGTGGGCTGCGCGATAACGGCCGTCTCGTCGCCCATCTGCCGCAGCACCGCGGTGTGCGAGTTGGCGTCGCTCAGCTCGTCCCGGGCGGCCTGCACCTCGGTCAGCAGCGCGCCGGCGTCGGCCGGGCGGGCGGCCGGGTCGCGCCGGGTGGCCCGGGCGACCAGCGCGTCGAGGACCCGGGGCAGCGCCGGCACCAGGGTCGACGGGGCCGGCACGTCGCGGTCGACGTGCTGCCAGGCGACCTCGACCGGGCGGTCGCCGTCGTAGGGCACCCGGCCGGTGAGCATCTCGAACAGCACGATGCCGGCGGAGTAGACGTCGGTGCGCGGGTCCGCGTGGCCCTGGGTGACCAGCTCCGGCGCCACGTACGCCACGGTGGCCATGAGCTGGTTGCCGTTCTCCTCCTCGGCGCTGGCCTCGACCGCGCGGGCCAGCCCGAAGTCGGCCACCTTGACCACGCTGTCCACCAGGCTGGTGGTGCCGCCGGTGGGCGCCTCGGCGACCAGCACGTTCTCCGGCTTGACGTCGCGGTGCACGAGGCCGGCCCGGTGCGCGGCGGCGATCGCGGCGAGCATCTGCTCGGCGATGGCCAGCGCCTCCTCCGGGGTGAGCCGGCGCCGCTCGGCGAGCACGTCGCGCAGGGTGCGACCGCGCACGTACTCCATCACGAGGTAGGGGAGGCCCGCGTGGCTGCCCTGGTCGTAGACCGCCACCACGTTGGGGTGGGTGAGTCGGGCGATGGTCTTCGCCTCGTCGGTGAAGCGTTCGACGAAGCCGGCCATCCGGGCCCGGGCCTCGGGCGCCTGCGTCGGGTGAATGATCTTGACCGCCACGGTGCGCTCCAGGCGCTCGTCGGTGGCGGTGTACACGGTCGCCATGCCGCCACGGGCCACGCGACCGCGAATGCGGTAGCGCCCGTCGATCAGCGAGCCCAGCAACGTGTCGGCGACCTGTGTGTCCATCGGCAGGCAGTCTATGTGTCGGGAGGGTGAAGGTTGAACAGGATGCTACAGCCGGGCTGCGACGGGGGTGGACCGGCGCACGCGCCGGGCGGGGTACGGGGTGCCGCCGACCGGCCCGGGCGGGCACGTGGCAGGGTGGTCGGGTGACCGATTCCGTACCCGCCCAGGCCGCCGCCACCGGCGCCGACCTGCCCGGACCGACCGACCCGGCCGGCTGGCTGACCCTCCCGGACGTGGCCGAGCGCCTCGACCTGTCGATCAGCAAGGTGCACCAGATGATCCGCGACCGGGAACTGCTCGCGGTGCGCCGCGACGGCGTCCGCCGGATCCCGGCCGACCTGGTGGCCAACCACACCGTGCTCAAGCACCTGCCCGGCGTGCTCAACCTGCTCGCCGACGCCGGGTACGACGACGAGGAGGCGCTGCGCTGGCTCTACCAGGAGGACCCCACCCTCCCCGGTACGACGCCGGCCGCCGCCCTCGGCGGCGACCAGGCCCGCGAGGTCAAGCGCCGCGCCCAGGCCCTCGGCTTCTGACCGGCCCACCCCCACCTCGTCGATCATGAGGTTGGTGGCACACTCGGAGATCCACTTCGCCGTCAACCTCATGATCGACCGTGGCGGGCCTGGTGGCGGCGGACGACGCCGGCCCTGAAGGAGTCAGTCGGTGCGGCGGGTGGCGGCGATGGCCAGGTCGACGAGGGACTGGCGGGCCTCGGTGTCGAGGTCGACCGTGGTGAGGGCCGCGAGGGCGCTCTCGGTGAGGGCGGTGATCCGGCGTTCGGTGCGGTCCAGGGCTCCGCTCGCCGTGATCAGCTCGCGGAGGCGGGCCACCCCGGCGGCGTCCAGGTCCGGGTCGCCGAGGCCGCCGAGCAGCAGCTCGCGGCCGGCGTCGTCGAGCGTCTCGAGGGCCGCCGCCACCAGGTACGTCCGCTTGCCCTCGCGCAGGTCGTCGCCGGCCGGCTTGCCGGTGCGCTCGGGGTCGCCGAACACCCCCAGCACGTCGTCGCGGAGCTGGAACGCCTCGCCCAGCGGCAGCCCGTACGCCGAGTAGGCGGCGTGCACCTCGGCCGGCGCGTCGGCCAGCGCGGCGCCGAGCAGCAGCGGCCGCTCGACGGTGTACTTCGCCGACTTGTAGCGGGCCACCTTGCCGGCCCGCTCCAGCGAGGTGTCCCCGGTGGCCTGGGTCAGCACGTCCAGGTACTGCCCGACGGTCACCTCGGTGCGCATCTCGTCGAAGATCGGCCGGGCGCGGGCCACCGTGCGCGGGTCCAGGCCGGCGGAGTGCAGCACCTCGTCGGACCAGACCAGGCACAGGTCGCCCAGCAGGATCGCCGCGGCGTCGCCGAACCCGTCCGGGTCACCGCTCCAGCCGGCCGCGCGGTGCCGGGCGGCGAACCGCCGGTGCACCGCCGGCTCGCCCCGGCGGGTGTCCGAGCGGTCCATCAGGTCGTCGTGGATCAGGGCGCTGGCCTGCACGAACTCCAGCGCGGCCAGGGCGGCGACCACCTGGTCGGAGTCGACCCCGCCGGCACCCCGGTAGCCCCAGTAGCCGAAGGCCGGGCGCAGCCGCTTCCCGCCGCCCAGCACGAACGCCTCGATCGTCTCGGCGACGGGCGCCAGGCCGTCGTCGACGGCCGTCAGCCAGCCGCGCTGGCCGGCGAGGAACTCGGTGAGGGCCTTGTCGATCCGCTGGCGGAGACCGGCGCGGTCGACGGGGGACACGGGAGCAGCGTGGGTCACGCCGACGACGCTAGCCGGTCCCCGCCGGTCGTGTCCGATCGCCGTCCCGGCGCGCCGCGCGGGGCGTCGACCCGGGCGCCCGCGCCCGCGCCGCCCCGGGCCCGCCGGGGGCGCGACCGGCGGGTGCGGGCGGGCCGCCGCGACCGGTCCCGCGTGGCGCCGGGCGGCCGGCCCGGGCGGGTGCGCGGCCGGCCACCGGCACACCCCGGCGAGCCGGCCGGCCGCCCGGGGCGAGCCGGCGGCTGCGCGCGGCGGCCTCGGCGAGCAGGTCGCCCGGCACCCCGAGGACCACCGCCAGCCAGCCGGACCAGAAGTCACCGGGGAGCCGCCGCTGCCGCTCCCACCGGGACACCTCGTGCCGGGTCAGGGTCGGCACGCCGGCGGCGGCGCACAGCTCGGCGGCGACCCGCTGCTGGCTCCAGCCGCGGGCCGCCCGAAGCTCGGCCAGGAGCGGCCCGAGCGGGCGCGGGCCGGGTGGTGGGGACGGGGTCATCGGTCCTCCGGAGGCGACGGCGCGGGCGGCGACGCGGACGCCCCGGCGGTGCCGGGCCGACGCGTCGCCGATCGTGGCGACCCCCGCGCGGCCCCCCGGACCGGCCACCGGCCGGCCCCACCGCGCTGCCCCCTTCCTACCCCCGGGGTACGACGCTCCGCCGCGCTCGTGCTCGCGGGCTGGGAAGATCCTGGGTCGGACCGGACCGGCCGGTTACAGTCGGTCCGTGGCGCTCGGTCTCCCCTCGGTCCTCCCCAACCCCCAGCCGGCCATCGGCGAGCTGATCCGCGACGGCCGGCCCACCTTCTCCTTCGAGTTCTTCCCGCCGAAGACCCCGCAGGGGGAGCGCCTGCTCTGGCAGGCCATCCGCGAGCTGGAGTCGCTGCGCCCGTCGTTCGTCTCGATCACCTACGGCGCGGGCGGCTCGACCCGGGACACCACGGTCGCGGTGACCGAGCGGATCGCCACCGAGACCACCCTGCTGCCGATGGCGCATCTCACCGCGGTCGACCACTCGGTCGCCGAGCTGCGGCACGTGATCGGCCGGCTCGCGTCGGTCGGGGTGCGCAACGTGCTGGCCGTGCGCGGCGACCCGCCGGGCAACCCGGGCGGTGAGTGGATCGAGCACCCGGAGGGCGTGCGGTACGCCGAGGATCTGGTCCGGCTGGTCCGGGACTCCGGCGACTTCAGCGTCGGGGTGGCCGCCTTCCCGTACAAGCACCCGCGCTCGCCCGACGTGGCCAGCGACACCGCGCACTTCGTCCGCAAGTGCCGGGCCGGGGCCGAGTTCGCGATCACCCAGATGTTCTTCGACGCCGACGACTACCTGCGGCTGCGCGACCGGGTGGCGGCCGCCGGCTGCGACACCCCGATCCTGGCCGGGGTGATGCCGGTGACGCAGATCGGCACCATCGAGCGGTCCGTGCAGCTCTCCGGCGCGCCGTTCCCGCCGGCCCTCGCCGAGCGGTTCGCCGAGGTGGCCGACGACCCGGAGGCGGTCCGCCGGCTCGGCATCGAGCAGGCCAGCGAGATGTGCGCGAAGCTGCTGGACGAGGGCGTGCCGGGGATCCACTTCATCACCCTCAACCGGTCCACCGCCACCCGGGAGGTCTGGCAGCGGCTGCGGGCCGACGCGCGGGTGTGACGACCCGGCGCACGACACCCGCGCCGCCCTTCTACGGTTGATCCGTGGTGGGCACACAGCTGAACTGGGACCAGTACGCGACCGCCTGGGCGCGGCTGCACGGCGGCTTCGACCCCCGGGTGGCCGCGCCGGTGGTCCGCGCCTGGCTGCGCTTCGCCTACCACGTGGGCTACATCCTGGGCCGGCTGCGGATCGGCCCGACCCCGGTGACCGTGGTCGGGGTGCTGCTCTGCGTCTGCGTACCCCTGCTGGTGGGGCGGGCCGGCGACGGGCCGTTCCTGGGCGCCCTGTTCGTGCTGCTGGCCGCGGTGGCGGACAGCGTCGACGGCGCGGTGGCGGTGGCCACCAACCGCACCACCCGGCTCGGCTACGTTTACGACTCGGTGGCCGACCGCCTCGGGGAGGCCGCCTGGCTGACCGCGTTCTGGCTGCTCGGCGCGCCCGGCGCGCTGGTCGCCGCGGCCGGCGGCCTGTCCTGGCTGCACGAGTACGTGCGGGCCCGGGCGGTCTCCGCCGGGATGCGGGAGATCGGTGCGGTGACCGTGGGGGAGCGCCCCACCCGGGTCTGCGTGGCCCTGTTCGGGCTGCTGGTCGCCGGGCTCGCCGGGCTGCTCGACGCCGACCTGTCCGCGGGCACCATCACGATGGCCACCACGGTCTGGGTGCTGCTGGCCGGCTTCGGCCTCGGCCAACTGCTCTCCGCCGTGCGCCGTGCCCTGATCGACGCCGACTGACCCCTCGCCCTACCAGGCCGGGCCGATGGCGTCGGCGACGATCTCCGCCGACAGGGTGACCATGGGGAGCCCGCCGCCGGGGTGGCTGGAGCCGCCGACCAGCCAGAGCCCCGCCGCCGGCCCCCGGTTGGCCGGGCGGAGCAGCCCGCCCGCGGTGCCGTAGATCGCCCCGCCCGGCGCGCCGGTCGCCGCGTCCAGGTCGGCCGGGGTGCGGATCTCCCGGAACACCAGCCGGTCCCGCACGTCCACGCCCCGCTCGGCGAGCACGTCGAGGATCCGGTCGGCGTACGCCTCGGCCAGCCCCGGCCGCCGCCAGTCGACCGCGCCCGCGGCCGTGCCGTGCCGTGCCGCGTTGACCAGCACGAACCACGCCTCGTGCCCCTCGGGGCGGACCGCCGGGTCGTCGGCCACCGTGACGAAGACGGTCGGGTCGGGCGCCGGCCGGGCCCGGACGCCCCGCCCCGGGTCGCCGAAGACCGCGTCGAACTCGGCGTCGTTGTCGCGCGGGAAGAAGACGGTGTGGTGGGCCAGCCCGGAGTCGCCGCGGACGCCCAGCAGCAGCACGAATCCGGCCAGGCTGCGGTCGGTGAGCGCGGCCAGCCGGCGCGGGGTGGGCAGCAGGTCCCGGTAGACGGTGAGCGCGTCGACGTTGGCCACCACCACGTCGGCGGGGACGGGAGCGGCCACGCCGGCCAGGCGTACGCCGTGCACCCGGCCGCCGGCCGCGTCGATGCGGGTGACGGTGGCGCCGGTCCGCACCACCACGCCGAGGTCCAGGCAGCGCGACAGCAGCGCGTCGGCCAGGGTGCCCAGCCCGCCGCGCAGATACCAGCCGCCGTACGCCAGTTCGGCGTAGGGGACGGCGACCAGCGCGGCCGGCGCGCGGCGCGGGTCGGCGCCGGTGTAGGTGGCGTACCGGTCGAGCAGCATCCGCAGCCGCGGGTCGGACAGGTGCCGGCGGCCCAGCCCGCGCAGGCTGCGGCCGGGGCCGATGGCGGCGAGGTCGCCCAGCCGCCAGGCCAGCGCGGCCAGGTCGCGCGGGGAGTCGACGGTGCGGCGCAGCACGTCCCGGTGGGAGGCCGCCCACACCCGGCCGGCCCGCTGCCAGAGCCGCTGCCAGTCGGCGGCGGCCCGGTCGCCGAGCGCCGCGCCGATCCGGGCGGTGAACTCGGCCGGGTCGGCGCAGGAGTCGAGGGCGGGTCCGCCGTCGGGGAAGACGTGCCGGACGATCGGGTCCAGCGGCACGAGGTCCAGGTATTCGTCGAGCTTCGCGCCGGTCGCCTCGAACAGGTCATGGAACACCTGCGGCAGGGTGACCAGGCTCGGCCCGGTGTCGAAGCGCCACGCCCCCTCGGGGGTGTCGTGCAGGTGCCGGCCGAGTTTCCCGCCGACGGTGTCGGCCCGTTCGAGGACGGTCACCTCGTGCCCGGTGACCGCCAGCCGGGCGGCGGTGGCCAGTCCGCCCACGCCGGCGCCGATGACCACGATCCGCGCCATGCCGCCCCCTCCTAGCTGACCGGGCGACCCCGCCAGGTGAGCCGGCGTCGCTTCCGCAGATGGTACGACCGCAGGGTCAGCCAACCGAGGACCACGACCGACACGGGGTGTGCCAGCGCGTCGGGCCAGGCCCGCCCGCCGGTGGCGCGGGCGCTGACCGCCCGCCCGGCGACGCCGAGCAGGTAGCCGGCCAGCGCGAGCCCGGCCGTCACCGGCGCGCCGGCCACCAGGGCACCGACCGCGACGAGCGGGGGAGCGGTGTAGAGCAGGAGCAGCAGGGTCACCACCACCGCGGCGGCGGCCGGGTGCCCGAACGAGGCCCAGAGCGACTTGGCGTAGCCGTCACGCAGTTGCGGCCAGCTCTCGTACATCCGGCAGGCGGCCAGCCGCGCGCCGTCGGCGAGGGCGATCCGGCCGCCGGACCGCTTCACCGCGCGGGCCAGCTCGATGTCCTCCAGGACCCGGTCGGCGACCGCCGCGTGCCCGCCGGCCCGCAGGTAGCCGGCCCGGTCCACGACCAGGAACTGCCCGCCCGCCGCGGCGAGGGACGGCCGCGGCGAGCGTTCCATCGCGCGCAGCGGCAGGAAGGTCAGCCACAACCACTGCAACAGCGGCTGCACGAGCCGGTCGGCCACCGTCCGCACCACGATCCGGGGGTACGGCGACAGCAGCGTCGCGCCCGCCGCGCGCAGTTCGGTCACCGCCGCCGCGACCGCGTACGGGGTGAGCACCACGTCGGCGTCGACGAAGGCCAGCACGGTCGGGGCCGGGTCGGTGCGGGTGGCGAGCTGCCAGCAGGCGTGCGGCTTGCCGAGCCAGCCGGGCGGCGGGGCGACCCCGGTGAGCAGGGTGACCCTCGGGTCGTCGCCGGCCACCGCGCGGACCACCTCGGCGGTGCCGTCGGTCGAGCCGTCGTCGAGCACCACGATCCGCAGCCGCGGCACGCCGCGCTGGGCGAGCAGCGCCCGCAGGCACGGGGTGACGCGGTCGGCCTCGTCGCGCAGCGGCAGCAGCACCGCCACCGACTCGGTGACCTCGACCGGGCCGGCGCCGGGGCGGCGCAGCCAGGCGGTGGCGTTGACCAGCGTGTGCGCGGTGAGCGCGGCCACCACCGCGACCACGACGAGCGCGGGGATCATGCCGGCGCGTCGACGCGGGGCGCCGGTTCCGCCGCACCGCGACCGGCCCCGTCCCGGCGGGCGCGCAGCAGCGTCACCGCCAGCGGCACGGCGGCCACCGCCATCCCGGCCGCGCCCCAGAGCGCCGAGGCGGGCAGCCGGAGGAAGACCGCGTGCGCCAGCACGCTGGAGGCGTACGTCCACAGGTAGAGCGCGAACATCGGGGCGTCCCGCCCGTCGGCGCGGTCGACGGCCGGCCCGGCGAGCGGGCGCAGCGCGGTCATGAGCAGCACCGCGAAGAGCAGCCAGCCCAGGTAGTTGCTGACCGGGATGCCGGGCAGGCCGGGCAGGGCCGGGGTGGCGTCCCGCCAGCGCCAGTAGCCCTCGGCCACCATCTGCGGGTCGAGGAAGAGGTCCCAGGCGGCCAGCCCGACCGCGGCGAGGGCGATCCGGGCCGGGCGGGAGCGGGTGAGCCGGACCGCCGTGAGCCAGGCCGGCCAGGCCATCCAGGTCCAGGCCAGCGGGATGATCAGCGGCACCCCGGCCAGCTTCGGGCCCAGCTCGCCGGAGTAGTCGTAGCTGCCGAACGGGAAGCCGGTGGCCACGCCGAGCGCCTCGATCGCGAAGCCGCCGCCGGTGGCCACGGCGACCAGCGCGAGCGCGGTGCGCGTACCCCGGCTGAGCAGGGCGTGCCCGACGGAGAGCAGCCAGCCGAGCACGACGGTGGCCACGGTGAGCCCGGCCCGGGTCGCGCCGCCGGTGAGCGGGTAGCAGATCTGGGCCAGGACCAGGACGGCCAGCAGCGCCCAGGGCAGCCGGCCCCGGCTCATGGCGTGTCCGGGGCGGGCGCGCCGCCGGGGCCGGGCGGGGGCAGCGGCAGGTCCCGGCCGAGCACGCCGAACGGCCGCTCGTCGCCGGGGAAGTGGAAGTGGCGCAGGATGTCGACGAAGCCGAACCGGCGGTAGAGCCGCCAGGCCCGGGACCGCTGCTCGTCGGCCTCCGGCGTGGAGAGCAGGGTGGTGCTCCCCTCGGCCATGGTGAGCAGGGCGCGCAGCTGGCCGGCGCCCAGGCCGTGCCCCTGCGCGGGCGGGCGGACGTGCAGCTCGACCACCTCGAAGCAGTGGGTCAGCCAGCGCTGCCGGGCCTCGCCGTCCAGCGCCCGGTGCACCTGGTCGTGCCACCACTGGCCGGCGGCGCCCAGGTAGCCGTAGCCGAAGCCGGCCAGGTGCCCCTCGGTGGTGAGGCTGGCGACGGCCCGGAAGCCGGGCCGGCGGACGTGGGTGGCGATGTAGCCGCGCCGGGCCTCCAGCAGGTCGGCGCGGTAGCCCATCGCCTCGCCGTAGACGGCCACCACGTCGTCCAGCCGCCGGACCAGATCGTCCGGCGTCCACCGCACCAACCTCATGCGTTCCCTCTCGCCGTCTCCGGGTCGCCCGCTGGGGCGGCCCACCCCAGCACCGTGCGGTCGCCGACCACGTCGCCCACCGCGAACCGCGCGAACAGTTCCTCCGCGTACCAGCCCTCGGTGGGGGTGCGGGTGATCGCGGCGCGGTGCTCCGGGTGACGGTACGCGAACGCGACCAGGTCCGCCGCGTCGCGCCACACGCTCACCGTGCCCTGCCAGCCCAGCGGGGCCTCACCGACGCCGAACCGGGCGAGCAGCCCGGGCGCGGCGTGCAGGGCGGCGGCGACCGGCGGGATCGCCCGCCAGAAGGTGACCGCCCGGCGGGCTCGCAGCCGGGCCCGGGTCAGTGCCAGCACCGGCCCGGTGACCCGCCCGCCGGACGGCTCGCCGAACGGCCGGCGGCCGGACCACTCGCCCCGGCTGGTCAGCGGGCGCAGCTCCACCCGGACGGCGGCCCGGGCCAGCCGGGCCCAGGAACGGCCGACCGGGGAGGCGTCGAAGCCGGCCGCCGCGGCGGGGGAGTCCCACACCACGAGGGCGGCCCACCGGGTCAGGTCGGTGTCGCCGGGGCCGAAGCCGGTGCCGGTCCCGGTGCCGAGCAGCTTGGCGAACCGGACACCGGGCATCCGGCGCAGCCGCGCCGGGTGGGTCGCCATCCGGGCCAGCGCCCGGGGGACGGCCGTCCGGGGGATGCGCCACACGTGCAGCGTGACGAGTTCGGGGGTCACGCCACCTCGGTCGGGGTGCCGGAGGTGAGCCGCAGCAGCTCCGCGTACGTGGTGGGGAAGACCGCCTGCGGCACGCCGCCGGCCGCCCACACCTCGTCGTACGCCGCCAGCGCGGTGTCCACGAGGGTGCGCAGCGGCTGCGGGTGGCCGACCGGGGCGACCCCGCCGATCACCTGCCCGGTGTGTCGCTTGACGAAGTCCGGGGTGGCCCGGCGCAGGTGGGTGACGCCGAGGGACGCGGCCAGCCCGGCGGTGTCCACCCGGTGCGCGCCGGAGGTGAGCACCAGCAGCGGCGCGTCGTCGGCGTCGAAGACGAGCGAGTTGGCGATGGCGCCGACCTCGACGCCGAGCGCCTCGGCCGCCGCGGCGGCGGTGTGCACGGCCTCGGGCAGCAGGCGGACCTGGCTCGGGCCGCCGGAACCGCCCCGCGCGCCCGCGTCGTCGAGCGCCCGCTGCACCGCCTGCACGTTCGGGTGTGGCTGCATGCCCCTCATTCTCCCCGGCCGCCCGGGCTCCGCTCGTCCACCCCGCCCGGGTGTCGGGGGACGGCGGCGGCGCGGGCGGTGATGAGCGCCTCGACGCCGTCGAGGATCCGGGCCAGGCCGAAGTCGAGGGCCTGGTCGGGGGTGTTCGGGTCGATGCCGCGCAGGGCGGCGTGCAGCGCCGGGAACCGCTCCTCCCGGCCGCGGACCAGGGCGTCGAAGGCGGCCTCGCGGCTCCCGCCCGGCGCGTCGTCCGGCGCCGCGTGCTGGGCCAGGTTGCGGGCGTGCCCGACCAGGAGCACCGCGACGTCGAGCTGCTCGGGGCCGGTCAGGCCGGTGCCGGCGAGGGCGGCGACCACCCGTTCCAGCCAGGCCAGCTCGTTCGGGCCGGGCAGCCGGGGGCCGACGGTCGCCGCGTGGGCCCACGGGTGCCGGCGGAACCGGTCGAACAGCTGCCGGGTCCAGTCGTCGAGCCGGCCGCGCCAGTCGGCGCCGGCCGGCGGTGCGGGGGGCTCGCCGACCGCCGCCTCCAGCATCAGCGCCACCAGTTCGGCGCGGCCGGGCACGTAGCGGTAGAGCGCCATCTTGGTGACGTCCAGCGACTCGGCGACCCGCTGCATGGTCAGCCCGTCGAGGCCGTCGGCGTCGGCGATGGTGATGCCGGCCCGGGCGATCGCGGCCAGCGTGAGGGTGGGGCGCGGCCCGCGCCGGGGGCCGGTCGGGGTGCCCCACAGCAGCTCGAACAGCCGGCGTTGGTCGACGCCACCGGTCTCCACGGTCACCCCTCTTGTCCTCGGATCGAAACTGTGTCTAGAGTACTCTGTATCCGAGGGACACAGTTTTGAAACGGGGGGAAGACATGCCCACTCCACTGCGCGGTTTCCGCGTGCTCGTCTCCGGCGCCGGGGTGGCCGGCCCGGCGGTGGCCTGGTGGCTGGCCCGGCACGGGGCCGAGGTCACCGTCGTCGAGGCCGCTCCCGCGCTGCGGACCAGCGGCTTCGCGGTCGACTTCCGCGGGCCGACCCACCTCGGCGTGCTCGCCGCCATGGGCGTGCTCGACGAGTTGCGCGCCGTGCAGACCCACGCCGGCGCGATGAGCCGGGTGGACGAGCACGACCGGGAGGTCTTCCGGCTGCCGGCCGAGTTCGCCGGCGGCGAGCTGGAGGTCCGCCGGCGGGACCTGTCCCGGATCCTCTACGAGCACGGCGCCGACCGGGTCGGGTACCTGTTCGGCGACCGGATCACGGCGCTCACCGAGACCGCCGACGGGGTGCGGGTCGACCTCGCCCGGGGCGCCTCCCGCACCGTCGACCTGGTGGTCGGGGCGGACGGGCTGCACTCCGGGGTGCGCCGGCTGGCGTTCGGGCCGGAGTCGGCGTACGTCGCCCACCTCGGCTACCACCTGGCCGGCTGGGACCTGCCCAACGACCTCGGGGCGGGCCCGGTCCCGCGGCAGTACAACGTGCCCGGCCGGATGGCCAGCGTGTCCGCCGACCAGCGCGAGCCGGACCGGGCCACCGCCCTCGTGGTGTTCGCCTCGCCCCGGCAGGACCACGACCGGCTCGACCTCGACCGGCAGAAGGCGCTGGTCGCCGACGCCTTCGCCGGGCTGGGCTGGCACGTGCCCCGGCTGCTGGCCGGCCTGCGGGACGCCCCCGAGCTCTACTTCGACGCGATCGCCCGGGTCAGCGTGCCCCGCTGGCACGCCGGCCGGGCGGTGCTGCTCGGCGACGCGGCCTGGGGCGTGACCCTCGGCGGGATGGGGGTGGGCACCGGCCTGGTCGGGGCGTACGTGCTCGCCGGCGAGCTGGCCCTGGCCGGCGGCGACCACCGGGTGGCGCTGCCCGCGTACGAGCGGCGGATGCGGGCCTACGCCGGCCGCTGGCAGCGCGGCGCCAGCCCCGGCCACTTCCTCGCCCCGGCCACCGGCTGGGGGCTGTGGCTGCGCGACCGGCTGCTGGCCACCCGCCCGGTCCAGTCGCTGCTGGTGCGCAGCACCGGGTCGCTGGCCACCGAGGCCGACCTGCCCGACTACGCGGCGCCGGTCTGAGCCGCCGCTCGGGAGCCGGGCCAGTTCGGGGTGGCCCGGACCCGGCCGGCGGCGTCCACCAGCAGGGCCGCGTACCCGTCCAGGGTGGCCAGCCAGTCCAGCGCGTCCGCGCCGCGGGCGACGGCCGCGGTGGCGTACACGTCGGCCCAGAGCAGCTCGGGGCCCACCACGGTGACCGACCGGACGGCCTCGGCCGGCCGCCCGGCGCGCGGGTCGGTGATGTGCGCGCCGCGCCGCGCCGTGCCCGACGTGGCGACCGCGCCGTGCGCGCGGGTGACGACGTCGAGCAGCCGCTCGGGGCGGTCCGGGTCCTCGATCCCGACCCGCCAGGCCGGCCGGCCCGGCGCGGTGCGCAGCAGCACGTCCCCGCCCGCGTTGAGGCACAGGTCGTGGCCGGGCAGCGCCAACCAGCGCGCGGCCCGCTCCACCGCCCACCCCTTGACCAGGCCGGACGGGTCGAAGCCGGTGCCCCCGCCGGGCAGCGGCAACCGCCGCGCGTCGAACCACCCGCCGGTGCGGACGCGGGCCGCCTCGCAGCGCTCGACCACCTCGCGCACCAGCGGCTCCGCGGCGGCCGGGTCGGGCATCGCCCCGCCGAGCCGGCCCAGCACGCTGTCCGGCCGGTACGTGCTGAACGTCGCGTCCACCGTGCGCAGCTCGGCGAAGACCCGCTCCACCCGCTCGGCCACCGCGTCGGTGCGTACCCCGGGGCCGCGCAGGTGCACGCTGACCGGCAGCCCCATCACCTGCGCCACCCAGGCGCGCCGGTCCGGTTCGGTCACGGTCCCGCTCACTTCAGGTGCGCCGCGTCGATCGCGGACTGGAGGGACTCGCGGTAGCCGTCGCTGGTCACGGTGGCCCCGGAGACGGTGTCGATCTGGGCGCTCTGCGCGTCCAGGGCCTCCTGCCGCAGGATCGGCACCGCGTAGTCGTTGATCTCCTGGTCCCGGTGGTTGCCGTCCGGCACCTGCACCGCGGTGACGTCGGTGATCTTCCCGTTGGAGACGGTGATCCTCACCTGCACCGGCCCCCATCGGGTCTGCGCCACCGACCCGGTGGCCGTGCCGCCGCCGCTCGACGTGCCGTTGCCGCTCGACGTGTCGCCGTCGTTGCTCGACGTGCCGCCGCTCGACGAGCCCGACCCGTCGTCCGTGCCGGTCCAGGAGCTGCCGCTGCCGGCGCCGTCCGAGCCGGAGGCGATCGCGCTGCTCTCCCCGCCCGCGCCCATGGTGCTGGTCTTGTAGCTGAACAGCAGCACCAGCGCGGCCACCGTCGAGAGCAACCAGATGGTGATCCGTCGCATGGATCGTCCCTTCCCGCCTGTCACCAGGCGAAGCGTTCGTGGTGGACGTGCGCGTCGGGGACCCCGGCCGCGCGGATCGCGGCGCGCGCGGCGTCGACCCAGCCGTCCGGTCCGCAGAGGAAGACGTCGTGGCCGGCGACGCCGGGGGAGAGCCGGCGCAGCGCCTCCGCGTCGGAGAGCCCCTCGGCGTAGGCCGGCAGCCAGGACGGGCGGGCCGCCCGGGGGCCGACCAGGTGGTGCACGACCAGCCCGCGCTCCGCGGCGAGCCGGTCCAGCTCCGCCCGGAAGGCCAGGTCCTCCGGGGTACGCGCGCGGTAGAGCAGCACCGCCCGGCCGGGCGCGTACGGCAGCTCCCAGAGCAGGGCCAGCAGCGGGGTGATGCCGACCCCGCAGGCCAGCATGGTGATCCCGCCGCCGCGCCAGCGCTCCCCGGTGAGCCGCCCGTACGGCCCCTCGACGAGCACCCTCGTGCCGGGGCGCAGGGCGGCCACCCGGGCGCTGTCGTCGCCCAGGTCCTTGACCGTGATCCGCATCAGGTCGCCGTTCGGCGGCGCGGACAGCGAGTACGGGTGGGCCCGGGACCAGCCGGGGCCGTCCAGGAACCGCCAGAGCAGGAACTGCCCGGCCCGGACGGGCAGCCGGTGCAGGTCGCGCCCGCGCAGCCAGACCGAGGTGATCCCGGGCGCCTCGGGAACCACGGCGGCCACCTCGATCCGGTGCCGCAGCGAGCGCCAGGCGGGCAGCCCCAGCCGCCAGACCAGCACGCTGGCCAGCGCCAGCAGGTAGACGGTCCACCAGTAGGCGCGGGCGAGCGGCGAGGCGAGGAAGTCGGCGCCGGTCCAGAGCTGGTGCGGTAGCGCCAGCGCGACGCCCAGGTACGCGTACAGGTGCAGCAGGTGCCAGGACTCGTAGCGCAGCCGGCGCCGGGCCGCGCGGACCGAGGTCACCACCACCAGCACCAGCAGGGCCAGCGCCGCGGTGGCCAGCAGCATCCCCGGGTACGTGACGACCAGGTCCCAGGTCTCGGCGAGCACCCCCCGGCGGGCGGTGCCGGCGTACCCGAGGACGGTCAGCAGCACGTGCGCCAGGAGCAGGTGGAACGAGGTGAAGCCGGTGAGCCGGTGCCAGCGGGCGATGCGGTCCTGGCCGAAGCGCCGCTCGATCAGCGGCACCCGGGCCATCAGCACCACCTGGATCAGCATGAGGTCGGCGCTGACCAGGCCGGCGAGCCGGCCGAGCGAGGTGAGGCCGGTGGCCGCGCCGCCCAGCAGCTCCTGCACGCCGCGGTCGGCGGTCCAGAGCGCGGTGACCACCAGCAGGCTGAGCACCGCGGCGCCGCCGGCCACGTCGGCCCACCAGGCCGGGACGGCCGGCAGGGTCCGGCGCGGGGTCCGCCGGCCGGCGACGGCGGCGCTCACCTGGGGGTCTTCCCGGTACGGCTGACGTTCATGTCGTCCACCCTGCGGGCCGGAACTCGGCGGCTCCTTTGCCGACGCTGTGCGCGCCCTGAGAATCCACCGGCCGGCGCATCGACGCGCCGGTGCGTCACACGTTGCATTTTCGTCGGAGGGGGGGTGTACTGTCAGAGCAGTTAGAACGAGTGTTCGATTCGCTCGTACGCTCGTTCCAACGTCCGGGAGCGGTGTTTCGCGGCTCCGGCTCCCGGGAGGTGCGGTTCCGCGGACCGCACCGGGCTCCGGACAGTCGCGAGTCCGGACCCGTCAGGCAGGATCGTCGCCCGCCGCCCACGACCCCGGGGCGGCGGGCGACGGACCCGCCGGTACGCCGGCCGGGTGTGGTGTGGGGAAGCGTCCACACCCGGCCGGCCCCCACCTGGTGCGTCTTCCTCCGCACCGCCCGTTCCGGGCGTCCCGGGCGACGGCTCCCCGTCGCGCGGCCGCCCCGCCCCGGCCCACGCGGAGGAGAGACCATGTCGACCAGTCCGGCCCAGGCGCCCACGGTGCCCGCGCACGTGCTGCCGCACCGCACCCCCGCCCAACTGCTCGTGGTGGCCCGCCACGGGCTGGCCGAGGCCGCCCGGACCCGCCCCGACGGCCTCCGGTACGCCGCCGCCCACCTCGCCGCGCTGCGCGCCGCCGCCGCCCTGCTCGCCGCCCGCGCCCGCCCCGCGCCCACCCGGCGCAACCGGATCACCAGCGTCTGGGTGCTGCTCGCCGCCGTCGCCCCCGAGCTGGACGAGTGGGCCGGCTACTTCGCCGCCGGCGCCGGCAAGCGGGCCGCCGCCGAGGCCGGCATCCCCCGGGTGGTCACCGCCCGGGAGGCCGACGACCTGCTCCGCGCCGCCGAGGAGTTCGTGACCGTGGTGGAGACCGCGCTCGGCCTGGCACACCAACCGGCGCTCGACGGGCTGCACCGGCTCGGCGGGTCCGACGCCGCGCCGCGCCCCGGAGCGGCCGCCGCCTGAGCCGCGGCGTCCGGCCACCACCGGCGGGACCCCGGGTGGCCGGGCGCCGCTCCCCGGCGACGGCGGGTGCGCCGCGCCGGGGCCGCACGCCCGTCCCGCACCGCACGATCCAAGCACCATCCACGGGCCGGTGCCCGTGGTGAACACACGACGGGGGGTAGGTCCGATGGCGGGCCGCATGGTGGTCGGCTCCGCCGCCCTGGCCGAGCTGGTACGCCCGGCGAGCGCGCCCGACCCGGCCGGCGGCCACCGGGTGCTCCCCGTCCGGCCCGAGCTGACCGGGCTGCTGCCCAACCGCGGGCTGCGGCGCGGCAGCACCATCGCGGTCGGCGCCGGCCAGCCCCGGCGCAGCGGCGCCACCTCCCTGATCCTCGCCCTGCTCGCCGAGGCGTCCCGGGCCGGCTCGTGGTGCGCCGTGGTGGGCGTACCCACCTTCGGGGCCGGCGCGGCGGCCGAGGCCGGCATCGCCCTGGACCGGCTCGCCCTCGTGCCGAACCCCGGACCGGAGTGGCCCACCGTCGTCGCCGCGCTCATCGACGGGGTCGACGTGGTGGTCACCGCCGTGCCGACCACGGTCTCCGCCTCGATCGCCACCCGGCTGGCCGCCCGGGCCCGGCAGCGCGGCAGCGTGCTCGTCCCGTACGGCCGGTGGGACGGCGCGGACGTGACGCTCCAGGTGGTCCGCGGGGTCTGGGAGGGGCTCGGGCCGGGCCGGGGCCGGCTGCGCCGCCGGGAGGTGACCGTCTCGGCCCGTGGCCGGGGTGCGGCCGCCCGACCCAAGGAGATCAAGGTCTGGCTGCCCGGCGACGAGCTGACCCGGGTGATCCCCCGGTCGACCGGCGCCGGCGCCGTCCGCGCCGCCGCGCCCCGGCGGCTCCGCGTGGTGGCTCCGGCCGCCGCCGTCCGGCCGCTCACCGTGGTCGGGTCGGCATGAGCGGCGCGCCGGCGCGGACCCTGCTGCTCTGGTGCCCGGACTGGCCGGTCCTCGCCGCCGAGATCGTCGACGGGGTGCCGGCCACCGACCCGGTCGTGGTGCTGCACGCCAACCGGGTGGTCGCCTGCTCCGAGCGGGCCCGCGCCGAGGGCGTCCGCCGGGGGCTGCGCCGGCGGGAGGCGCAGGGGCGCTGCCCGCAGCTCACCGTCGTCGACCACGACCCCGCCCGGGACGCCCGGGCGTTCGAGCCGGTGGTGGCCGCCGTCGAGGAGGTGGTCGCCGGGGTCGAGGTGATCCGCCCCGGGGCCTGCGCGCTGGCCGCCCGGGGCCCCAGCCGCTACCTCGGCGGCGAGGAGGCGGCGGCCGAGCGGATCGTCGAGCACGTCGCCCAGACCTGCGCGGTGGAGAGCCAGGTCGGCATCGCCGACGGGGTCTTCGCGGCCGGGCTGGCCGCCCGGGACGGGCGGATCGTGCCCCCCGGCGGGACCCCGGAGTTCCTGGCCGGCCTGCCCGTCGAGGCGCTCGGCCGGCCCACCCTGACCGACCTGCTGCGCCGGCTGGGCGTCCGCACCCTCGGCGACTTCGCCGCGCTGCCCGCGGGGGACGTGCTGGCCCGGTTCGGCTTCGACGGGGCGCTGGCCCACCGGCTCGCCGCCGGCCGGGACCACCGGCCGCTCGCGGTCCGGCAGCCGCCCGCCGACCTGACCGTCACCGCCGACCACGACGAGCCGATCGACCGGGTCGACGCCGCGGCGTTCGCCGCCCGCACGCTGGCCGAGCAACTGCACGAGCGGCTCGCCGCGCACGGGCTGGCCTGCACCCGGCTCGGCATCGAGGCGGTCACCGCGCACGGCCAGGAGCTGCACCGGGTCTGGCGGCACGACGGCCTGCTCACCGCCGCGGCCATCGCCGACCGGGTCCGCTGGCAGCTCGACGGCTGGCTCTCCGGCAGCAACGGCCGGGGCGGCGCGCGCCCGGCCCGGCCCACCGCCGGGATCATCCGGCTGCGGCTGGTGCCGGACGGGGTGCTCGCCCAGGCCGGCCTGCAACCCGGCCTGTGGGGGGAGACCGGCGAGGAGCGGGAGCGGGCGCACCGCGCGTTGAGCCGGGTGCAGGGCATCCTCGGCCCCGAGGCGGTGGTCACCGCCGTGCTGGGCGGCGGGCGCTCCCCGGCCGACCAGGTGCGCCTGGTCCCGTGGGGCGACGAGCGCCTGCCCGCCCGCCCCGGCCCGCCGCCCCTGCCGGCCGCTCCGGACGCCGCCGCTCCCTCGGGCGGACCGGCGTTGCCGGCGCTCGGCGGATCTGCTCCCGCGGACGGGGCGCCGGCCCGCGGTGGCGCTTCCGTTTCCACCGGTGGGGCGGCGCGGCCCAGCCGGGCGGCCCGGTCGGGCGGGGCGCCGGTGCCGCCGTGGCCGGGGCGGATCCCGCCGCCCGCGCCGGCCGTGGTGCTGCCCACCCCGCTGCCGGCCGCCGTGCACGACGCCGCCGGCGAGCCGGTCGTGGTCAGCGCCCGGCTGGCGGTCAGCGCCGCCCCGGCCCGGCTGACCGTCGGCGCCGGCCGGCCGGCCGAGATCGCCGGCTGGGTCGGCCCGTGGCCGGTGGACGAGCGCTGGTGGGCGCCGGCCGAGGCCCGCCGCCGGGCCCGGTTCCAGGTGTGCCTGGCCGACGGGGCCGCCCTGCTGCTCGCGGTCGAGGGTGGCCAGTGGCTGGTGGAGGCGATCTATGACTGAGCGGCACGCCCCGGCCGCGCGCCGGCCCCGCAGCCGCCGGGGAGACCGCCGGTGAGCTTCCACAACCCGAAGATGCCCTGGTCGGAGCTGGAGCAGGTGCTCTCCGGGCGGTCCGACGGGCGGTCCGGCACGGGGCGGCCGCGGGGCGAGCGGCACCTGCACGTGGTGGACCCGCTCGCGGTCGACGCCGACGGCGGCGACTCCCCGGCGTGGAGCCGCAAGCGGCAGGAGTACGCGCCGCCGGAGCTGTCCCGCCCGGACGACGCGGTGCCCTACGCCGAGCTGCACGCGCACTCCAACTTCAGCTTCCTCGACGGCGCCAGCCACCCCGAGGAGCTGGCCGAGGAGGCCGCCCGGCTGGGGCTCACCGCGCTCGCCGTCACCGACCACGACGGCTTCTACGGCGTGGTGCGCTTCGCCGAGGCGGCCCGCGCGCTGCACCTGCCGACGGTCTTCGGCGCGGAGCTCTCCCTCGGGCTGCCCGGCCCGCAGAACGGCGAGCCGGACCCGCACGGCGCGCACCTGCTGGTGCTGGCCCACGGCCACGAGGGGTACGCCCGGCTCGCCGCCACCATCGCCCGGGCCCAGCTGCGCGGCGGCGAGAAGGGCCGCCCGGTCTACGGCGAGCTGGAAGAGGTCGCGGAGGAGCTGCGCGACCACGTGCTGGTGCTCACCGGCTGCCGCAAGGGGCACGTGCCCGCCGCGCTGCTCACCGAGGGCGTCGACGCGGCGGCCCGGGAGCTGGACCGGCTCACCGCGCTCTTCGGCGCCGAGACGGTGGCGGTGGAGCTGACCGACCACGGCCACCCGCTCGACGCCGACCGCAACGACGCGCTGGCCGAGCTGGCCGCCGCGGCGGGGCTGCCCACGGTGGCCACCAACAACGTGCACTACGCCACCCCGGGCCGGCGCCGGCTGGCCACCACCGTGGCGGCCGTGCGGGCCCGGCGCAGCCTGGACGAGATCGACGGCTGGCTGCCCGCCGCCGCCACCGCCCACCTGCGCAGCGGCGCGGAGATGGCGGCGCGGTTCGCCGCGTACCCGGGTGCGGTGGCCCGGGCCGCCGAGTTCGGCGCGGAACTCGCCTTCGACCTGCAACTGGTCGCGCCGCAGCTGCCGGCGTACCCGGTGCCGCCGGGGCACACCGAGATGAGCTGGCTGCGCCACCTCACCATGGCCGGCGCCCGGGAGCGCTACGGCCCGCCCGAGGCACACCCGGAGGCGTACGCGCAGCTGGAGCACGAGCTGCGGATGATCGACGAGCTGGGCTTCCCCGGCTACTTCCTGGTGGTCTACGACATCGTCGCGTTCTGCCGCGAGCAGGACATCTACTGCCAGGGCCGGGGCTCGGCGGCCAACTCGGCGGTGTGCTACGCGCTGCGGATCACCAACGTGGACGCGGTGCGCCACCGGCTGCTCTTCGAGCGCTTCCTCGCCCCGGAACGCGACGGCCCGCCCGACATCGACGTGGACATCGAGTCCGACCGCCGGGAGGAGGTGATCCAGCACGTCTACGCCCGGTACGGCCGGGAGCACACCGCCCAGGTCGCCAACGTCATCTCCTACCGGCCCCGGTCGGCGGTGCGGGACGTGGCCAAGGCGTTCGGCTTCTCGCCCGGGCAGCAGGACGCCTGGAGCAAGCAGATCGACCGCTGGGGCTCGGTCGCGGCGGTCGACGTCGAGGACATCCCCGAGCAGGTGGTGGCGTACGCCAACGAGCTGCAGACGTTCCCCCGGCACCTGGGCATCCACTCCGGCGGCATGGTGATCTGCGACCGGCCGGTGATCGAGGTCTGCCCGGTGGAGTGGGGGCGGATGCCCGGCCGCAGCGTGCTCCAGTGGGACAAGGACGACTGCGCCGCCGTCGGCCTGGTCAAGTTCGACCTGCTCGGCCTCGGCATGCTCTCCGCGCTGCACTACGGCTACGACCTGATCGGGATGAGCCTCGACCTGGGCGACATGACCCTGGACGACCCCGAGGTCTACGACATGCTCTGCCGGGCCGACTCGGTCGGGGTGTTCCAGGTGGAGAGCCGCGCCCAGATGGCCACCCTGCCCCGGCTCAAGCCCCGCGAGTTCTACGACCTGGTGGTGGAGGTGGCGCTGATCCGTCCCGGCCCGATCCAGGGCGGCTCGGTGCACCCCTACATCCGGCGCAAGAACGGCCAGGAGCCGGTGACCTTCGCGCACCCGCTGATGCGCAACGCGCTGGAGAAGACCCTCGGCGTGCCGCTGTTCCAGGAGCAGCTCATGCAGCTCGCCATCGACCTGGCCGGCTTCGACGCGGCGGGGGCCGACCAGCTGCGCCGGGCCATGGGGGCGAAGCGCTCGGTGGAGCGGATGGCGCAGATCGCCGACCGGCTCTACGCCGGGATGGCCGAGCGGGGCATCACCGGCGAGCTGGCCGACGACGTCTATCGCAAGCTGACCGCGTTCGCCAGCTACGGCTTCCCGGAGAGCCACGCCATGAGCTTCGCCTACCTGGTCTACGCCAGCTCCTGGCTGAAGCGCTACCACCCGGGCCCGTTCCTGGCCGCGCTGCTCAACGCCCAGCCGATGGGCTTCTACTCGCCGCAGACCCTGGTCGACGACGCCCGCCGGCACGGCGTCGAGGTGCGCCGGCCGGACATCAACGCCAGCGGCGCCAAGGCGGTCCTGGAGTCCACGCCGGAGACCCGGTGGGGGAGCCAGCCGGGCGAGCCGCCGCACGCCTGGGGGCTGGGCGGCCCGGCGGTCCGGCTGGGGCTGGGCAGCGTGCGTACCCTCGGCGACGACGTGGCCGAGCGGATCGAGGCGGAGCGGACCGCCCACGGGCCGTACCGGGACATGCCGGACCTGGCCCGCCGGGTCGGCCTGACCGCGGCGCAGCTGGAGGCGCTGGCCACCGCGGACGCCTTCGCCTGTTTCGGGCTGACCCGGCGGCAGGCCCTCTGGGCCGCCGGCGCGGCGGCCCAGGACCGGCCGGGCCGGCTGCCCGGCACGGTGACCGGCACGACGCCGCCCACCCTGCCCGGGATGGAGGCGGTGGACCGCCTGGTCGCCGACGTCTGGGCCACCGGCCTGTCCCCGGAGAGCCACCCGGCCCGGTTCATCCGAGACCGGCTGGACGCCCTAGGCGCGGTGCCGATCGCCCGGCTGGGCCGGGTGGAGCCCGGGCAGCGGATCCGGGTCGGCGGGATCGTCACCCACCGGCAGCGCCCGGCGACCGCCGGCGGGGTCACCTTCCTCAACCTGGAGGACGAGACCGGCATGCTCAATGTCACTTGCTCCCCGGGCCTCTGGCAGCGCTACCGTCGAGTCGCCCGCACCAGTGGCGCGCTGGTGGTGCGGGGCCGGTTGCAGCGGCACGAGGGCGTCATCAGCCTCACCGCGGACCGACTGGACGAGATCGAGCCGCCCGTCACGCCGGCGTCCCGGGATTTCCGTTGAGATCAGTGATCCACATTACGGTTTCCCGGCCCCGGACGCGGGAGACTCCCGGGCGCGGGTGGGCAGAGTGGCCCGCCCGGGTATGGGGGATGAACCGATGACCTTTCACAGCACGTACCCCGGTGGCGTGGCGAACGCCCGACGGACCCGGCTGGGCGCCGGCTGGGCGCCCACCCACGAGGTGGAGCCGCGGGAATACCAGGTGACCGACGGGCCGGTGGCCAACGCCCAGCGGTCCCGCGCCGAGGAGGACCCCGCCGGCGGTGGCGAGTCCTGACCCCGGGCCCGGGGGTGACTAGGCTCGGCGGCGTGGAGCGCACCCGAACCCTGACCCCCCGCACCGCCGTGATCTGGGCGGTGCTCCGGGCCGAGCTGGACCGGCGAGCCGGCGAGCGGCTCACCGTGCTCGACGTCGGCGGCGGGACCGGCGGCTTCGCCGTCCCGCTCGCCGACGCCGGCCACCGGGTCACCGTGGTCGACGCCAGCCCCGACGCGCTCGCCGCGCTGACCCGCCGGGCCGCCGAGGCCGGGGTCGCCGAGCGGGTACGCGCCGTGCAGGGCGACGGCGACGCGCTCGCCGGGCTGGTCGAGCCGGCCACCGTCGACCTGGTGCTCTGCCACTCGGTGCTGGAGGTGGTGGACGATCCCGCCCCGGTGGTCGCCGCGCTGGCCGCTGCCCTGCGCCCCGGTGGCGCGGCCAGTGTGCTGGTCGCCGGCCGGGCCGCCGCCGTGCTGGCCCGGGCGATGAACGGCCACCTGGACGTGGCGGCCGCGCTCGCCGCCGACCCGGCCGGCGCCGCCGGTCCCCGGGACACCCTGCGCCGCCGCTACGACACCGACGGCGCCACCGCCCTGCTCGCCGCCGCCGGGCTCGCCGTCGAGGAGATCCACGGCGTACGCGTGCTCGCCGACCTGCTCCCGGCCGCGGTGGCGGACGGCCAGTCGGCCGCCCTGGTCGAGCTGGAACGGGCCCTCGCCGCCCGGTCGCCCTACCGCGACCTCGCCGCCCAGCTGCACCTGTTCGCCCGCCGCCCGGCATGACCGGCCCGGCGGTGGGTCCGCTCGACCGGGTCGCGCCCCGCTACGGCGGCGGCAGCCTGGCCGACGTGCTGCCCAGCGCGCTGGCGCTGCTCGGCGTGCCCGGCGCCGCCGACCTGCTCGGCCTGGCGCCCCGGCTGGCCGGGGTGCGGCGGGTCGCCGTGCTGCTGGTCGACGGGCTCGGCTGGTACCAGATCCCCACCGCCGCCCCGTACGCGCCGACGCTGGCCGGGCTGGCCGCCACGGTCGGCGTCCCGCTCACCTCGGGCTTCCCCTCCACCACCCCGACCAGCCTGGTCAGCCTCGGCACCGGCACCCCGTCCGGCCCGCACGGCGTGCTCGGCTTCAAGGTCCGGGTGCCGGGCACCGACCGGGTGCTCAGCCACATCGAGTGGGCCGGCGACCCGGAGCCGCTGCGCTGGCAGCCCGTCGCCACCTGGTACGAGCGGGCCCGCGCCGCCGGGGTGGCGGTCACCGTGGTCAGCCGCCCGGAGTACGGCGGCAGCGGCCTCACCCTGGCCGCCAACCGGGGCGGCGACTACCGGGGCGCGGCCGGCGTCGACCCGGTCGCGGAGCGGATGCTCGCCGCCCTGGCGGCCGGTCCCGGGCCGACCCTGGTCTCCGGCTACCACCCCGACCTGGACCGGCACGGGCACCTCACCGGCGTGGACTCCGCGCCCTGGCGGCTGGCCGCCGCCGAGGTGGACCGCCTGCTCGCCCGGCTGGTCGACGGGCTGCCGCCGGACGCCGCGCTGCTGGTCACCGCCGACCACGGGCAGCTCAACGTGCCCGACGGGCACCGGATCGACCTCGACACCGACCCCCGGCTGCGGGCCGGCGTCCGGGTGGTGGCCGGCGAGCCCCGGGTCCGCTACCTGCACGTCGAGCCGGGCGCCACCGCCGACGTGGTGGCCGCCTGGTCGGCGGTGCTGGACGGCGCCGCCCGGGTGCTGACCCGGGCGGAGGCGGTGGCGACCGGCTGGTTCGGGCCGGTGCCGGAGGCGCACCTGGGCCGGATCGGCGACGTGGTGGTGGTCTGCCGCGACACGTACGCCGTGGTCGCCACCCGCTCGGAGCCGCCGATGGAGTCCCGGCTGGTCGCGTACCACGGCGCGGACACCGCCGCCGAGATGACCATCCCGCTGCTGGTGGTCCGCGGCTGACCCGACGCGGGCGGTCGGGCGGCGGGACTGTCGGACCGGGCGGCTAGCCTGCGGGGATGGGCCGCAGCCAGTCGTTGCCCCGGGGCGGTGATCCGCGCTTCGGGCCGGACGCCGACGACACCGGCTGTCCGATCCTGCACGTCGACATGGACGCCTTCTTCGCCTCGGTGGAGGTGCGCCGCCGCCCCGAGCTGCGCGGCCGCCCGGTGGTGGTGGGCGGGATCGGTCCGCGCGGGGTGGTCAGCTCGGCCAGCTACGAGGCCCGCCGCTTCGGCGTCCGCAGCGCCATGCCCACCGCCCGGGCCCGGGCGCTCTGCCCGCAGGCGGTCTACCTGCCGCCGGACTTCACCGCCTACTCGGCGGCCTCGCGGGCGGTGATGCGGATCTTCCGCGACGTCACCCCGCTGGTCGAGCCGCTCTCCCTGGACGAGGCGTTCCTCGACGTGGCCGGCGCCCGGCGGCTCTTCGGCGCCCCGACCGAGATCGCCCGGCTGATCCGCCGCCGGGTCGCCGAGGAGCAGGACCTGACCTGCTCGGTCGGGGTGGCGCCGAGCAAGTTCGTGGCCAAGCTCGGCTCCACGCGGGCCAAGCCGGACGGCCTGCTCGTGGTACCCGCCACCCGGGTGCTGGAGTTCCTGCACCCGCTGCCGGTGGCGGCCCTGTGGGGGGTGGGGGAGCGGTCCGCCGAGGCGCTGCGCCGGCTCGGTCTGCACACCGTGGGCGACCTGGCCGAGGCGCCGCCGGGCCTGCTCCGCCGGGCGGTGGGGGAGGCGTCCGCCGGCCACCTGCACGAGCTGGCCTGGGGGCGGGACCCGCGCCGGGTCTCCCCGGAGCACGTGGAGAAGTCGATCGGCGCGGAGGTCACCTTCGACACCGACGTCACCGACCCGGCGGAGATCCGCCGCGCGCTGCTCGCCCTCGCCGAGAAGGCCGGCGCCCGGCTGCGCGCGGCGGGCCAGGTGGGGCGCACCGTGTCGCTCAAGGTCCGGTTGGCCGACTTCCGCACGGTCAGCCGCTCCCGCACCCTCGGTGTGCCCACCGACACGGCCCGGGAGATGTTCGACACGGCCTGGGCGCTCTGGACCGCCCTCGCCCCCGGCGAGCCGGTCCGTCTGGTCGGCGTCCGGATGGAGGGGCTCGCCGCGGCGGAGGAGACGCCGCAGCAGCTCACCCTGGGTGCGCCGGAGCGCGGCTGGCGGGAGGCGGAGGCGGCGGCCGACGCGGCGGCCGCCCGATTCGGGCGGTCCGTCATAGGTCCGGCCAGTCTTCTCGGCAGGCGTGATGCCCGGCGCGGCGAAAAACCGACCCGGCCGTAGGTCGTCCCGCTTTCCGACGCGCGAGCCCCCTCGTAGACTTGCGGGTAAGCAGCCGGATGGCTGCCACGGTCTGTCGGCCCGACCGGGCCGACCAACGTGACCGGGGAGGAGTGCCGTGCCGCTCTCGGAGCACGAGCAGCGGCTGTTCGAGCAGATCGAGCGGTCGCTTGCCGAGGACCCCAAATTCGCCTCGGCCGTGCGCGCCAGCGACCCGCGTTTCCACGCGCGGCGTCGCGTGCTCGTCGCTGCCGGCGTGGTCATCGCTGGTCTGGCCCTGTTGATCTACGGTGCCGTGATCAAGACGCCCCCGCTGGCCGTGGCGGGCTTCGTCGTCATGCTGGCCTCGTTGGGCTACGCGGTGCAGTCGCACCGCCGCTCCCAGTCGCCCGACCTGCACGTGGTCGGCGGCACGACGAGCCGTCGTCGTCCCCGTGGCCGCAGCGGCCGCCGGGGCTCCTTCCTGGACCGGATGGAGGACCGCTGGCGGCAGCGCCCGGAGGGCCACCGCTGAGCACCTCCCGCCCCTGACGGGGCGGGACCTCTCGCGACGGCGGATCGCCGGCACGGCCGGCGAGCGTGGTCGCTTCCGCGCGCCCCGATCCCCCCGGCCACCCCACCCGACGCCGCGTTGATCAAGAGGTTTACGTCGGCGCGGGTCGGTTTCCTGACGCAAACTTCTTGATCAACGCGCGCAGCGATGGCGCCAGGGGTTGGTTGGGACCCGGTCCGCGCCCGCCGGCGGGGGAGCGCCGGCGGGCGGAACCGGGTCAGCGGGCCGGTCGGCCCGCCAGGAGACGACGCGGGTTCCAGCGCAGCAGCCGCTGCCGCACCTGCCCGGTCGTGGTGACCAGCCGGGTCGAGCGGTCGGTCAGGGCGTTCCGCCAGCGCAGCAGCACCGACGGCGGCAACAGGGCCGCCAGCAGCCGGGTACGCCGGTCCGCCCGGGCCGCGAGAGCGCCGCGCACCGACCGCAGGGCCGGGTACAGCTCCTCGCCGGTCAGCGGGTCGCGGGCGTAGCGGGCCCGCTCCTCCGCCCGGCCCAGCAGCCGGACCCCGGTCACCGCCCCGGCGTCCTCGACCAGCGCCTCCCGGGCCAGCCGCTCGGCGGTCGCCCGGGGCGTCTCCGTCAGGTCCACCCGGACGTGGAAGTCGACAAGCGTGTCGAGCAGCTCGTCCCAGGCGGCGTGCGCGTCCGCGCGGGCCCGGTCGGCGTCCACGCCGACCACGATCTCGCGCGCCTCGCCCCGCTGCCCGGGGACGGCGGCCAGGGTGGTGGCCGCGGGCACGGCCGCCCGTGCCCGCCGGCGCCGGCGCAGCGCGGACCGGCGCAGGGCCGGAACCGCGAGCAGCGCCAGCAGGGCGAGCGCCCCGGCCACCCACCACGGCCAGACCGGGTTCTGCCGGCTCGGGCCGTTGTCGCCGACGGCCAGGCCCTGGTCGGCGTCCTTGTCGAGGCGGTCCGGGTCCTCCGGGCCGGCCGAGGGGTCGACCCCGGAGGGGGCGGCGGTGCTCCCCGGCAGGGGGGTGACCTCCTCGGGAGCGTCGGTGTCCGGGGCCCAGGCCGAGCGGACCGACCCCACGACGCCCGCCGCCGGGGTGGCGTCGAACGGCACCCAGCCGATCCCGCCGAAGTAGACCTCGGTCCAGGCGTGCAGGTTCCGGTTGGTCAGCACGTACGTGCCGCCGCCGGAGTTGCTGCCGTTGCTGAAGCCGAACGCCACCCGCGCCGGGATGCCGGCCGAACGGACCAGCCACGCCATCGCCGCGGCGTACTGCTGGCAGAAGCCCACCTTGGTGGCGAGGAAGTCGGTGATGTCGTCCCCGCTGGTGCCGCCCCGGGTGGACAGCGAGTAGGTGAACCCGTTCTCCACCGAGAAGTAGTCGTAGATCGCCCGGACCTTGTCGTAGTCGTTCGTCCGGCCCTTGACCAGCTGGTCGACCAGCCGGTCGACGGCGCGGACGGCCGGCGTGACGGTCTGCTGCCGCAGCACCGGGTCGTCGGCCGGCAGGGACGGCGCCGCGCGCAGCGCCGCCGGGCTGAACGTCGAGCGGACGTAGTCGAACGAGTAGCGCTTGCCCCGGGAGTTCTCCCGGTTCGAGAAGACGATCTGGAGGTTCGGGTCGTAGAGCCAGTTGCCGCCGAGGTCCTCGGTCTTCACCGGCTCGGCGTAGACCGGCAGCAGCGGCATGTTGAGGTTCTTGCTCACCTCGACACGCCCCGGCCGCCGCGCTCCGCCGGGTCGGGCAGGTTGCGGTTGGCGGGCCGCCCCGTGGGCACGCGCACCCGGAAGCCGTCCGGCCGCAGCTCGTCGGCGACACCGAAGCGCAGGTAGAACGGGGCCGGCTCGTCGGTGCTGACCTTGACCAGCTCGGTCACCTCGGACTGGTTGAGCTGGCCGCTGAGCGCGGCGAACAGGTCGATCCGGCCGGGGCTGCCGCCCTGGCCCGGCCGCCCGTTGCCGGTGCCGTTGCCGTTGCCGACGGCGCTCATCAGCCCGCCGGTCATCCCGGGCACGACCAGCGGCAGGGCCACCGCGAGGGCCACCCCGACCACGGCCAGCCGCCGGCCCGCCGCGGCCAGCGGCGACGCCTCCCACACGTCGACGTCGCGGCCCTCGCCGGTGAACCGGCGGCCGAACCGGCGTACGCGGTCGACGTTGTCGGTGACCAGCAGCCACAGGTAACCGCAGGCGCCCACCACGAACGGGGTGGCGGGGACGCTGTCCACGTAGACCGCCACCGGCACCGAGTAGATGGCCAGCATGGGCAGCCCGGCCAGCGCCGGCCGGCGCAGCCCGACGGAGAGCACGTCCACCACGATGGCCACCGCGCCGATGCCGAGCACGGCGAGGAAGAGCAGCGAGTCGACGTCCGGCACCTCCACGCCGTACGAGCGCATGTCGGGCAGCGAGGCGTTCAGCAGGTCGCCGAAGTGGGCGAAGGTCGCCGGGGTGGGCACGAACGCGAAGAACTCGGTGCCGCCCGGGAAGACCCAGGTCAGGGCGAGCGTGAGACCGGCCAGCATGGCCAGCACCTGACCCCACAGCGGCGCCCGGGCCAACCGGCTCAGCGCGGCCGAGCCGGCCACCACGGCCACCACGATGGCCGCCTGGATGAGCCAGGTCCAGCGCTCGAAGATCGCCGACAGCGGGGCCGCCGCCAGCAGGGTCGCCGCCGCGGCGACGAAGCCGAGGTTGCGGTGCGCGGTCACGGGTCCACCCTTCGGGTCATCGCACGCCTCCGGCCACCGTCTCGGCCAGCGCCGCCCGTAGCGCGAACCCCTGCGAGCCGCGGCCCGCCTGGGGCCAGAGCACCGGCAGCCGGTTGCCGTGTTCCACGCCGATCACGCGCCAGCCGCTCTGCAGCAGGGCGAGCGCGGCGGCGGCGTGCGCGTGCTCCGCCTCGGCCCGGGCCTTCGGCGGCAGGTTGAGCCAGCTGTTGCTGTCGAGCAGGAAGCCCACGCAGGTCGCACCGCTGGTGCGCAGCCCGGCCAGCAGCTCCGCCTCGGCGGTGCTCAACGTGCCGAGGAGCGCGATGATCAGGCCGCCGTCGGCCCGTTGCCGGACCTGCTGCACCAGCGTGGTGACCTCGCCGCGCTTGTCCAGGTGCACCTCGGCGAGGTGGTCGAGGAGCACGCCCTCGCCGCCGGCCTCGGTGGCGTCCACGTCCGCGCCGGAGCCGGTGACCAGGCGCAGCTTGTAGCCGGCCTGCCGCAGGTGCACGGCGACGCTGGCGGCGGTGGAGACGGCCCACTCGAAGCTCGCCGTGGGCCCCTCGCCCCGGTGCCCGGCGGCGCGGGTGTCCAGCACCACGGTGGCCCGGCTCTCCCAGGGCTGCTCCTCCCGGCGCACCATGAGCTCGCCGGTGCGTGCCGTCGACTTCCAGTGCACCCGGCGCAGGTCGTCGCCCATCCGGTACTCCCGGGTGGCCGCGTCGTCCTCGCCGTGCACCGCCACCGAGCGGGCCCGGCTGTCGCCGCTGCCCGCGAACTCGCCGGGGAGGCGGACCGAGGGCAGCGGGGTGACCTGCGGGATCACCGTGAGGTGGTCGGTGCTGGGGAAGGCCCGGCTCAGCTCGCACAGCCCGAACGGGTCGGTCAGCCGGATCACCAGCGGGCCCACCTCGTAGCGGCCGCGCACGTCGGCGCGGACCGTGTACGCCACCGAGCTGGCCTGGTGGGCGCCGAGGCGCTCCAGCACCACCCGCGGCCGGCTGCCGAGCGCGTAGGGCAGCCGGTCCTCCAGCAGCAGGGTGCCGGTGGGCAGCCGGGACAGGTTCTGCAGCCGCAGCACCACCCGGGAGCTGGCCCCGACCGGCACCCGGTGCGGCTCCAGCGACCGGTTGCAGGCGAGCTTGTAGCGGCTGCGCCCGACGTAGGCCGCCGCGAGCAGCGGCAGGATGGCGAGCAGGACGGCCACCCGGAGCAGGTCCTTCTCGCCCAGGATGGCCGCGGAGATCGCGGCGGCGACGGCGGCCGCCAGGAACGAGCGGCCGCGGGTGGTCAGCCCTCGCAGCCCGTCGCGCACCTCACGGCCTCCGCGGCTCGTACGGCCCGCGACCGTTGCCACCGGGCCGGGTGTCGTACGGGGAGCGCTTGCGGTCGTGCGGCAGCGGGAGGCGGTGCACCAGCTCGGCGACGATCGCGTCGGTGGTGCGCCGGGCCAGCTGCGCGTCGGCGGTCGGGATGATCCGGTGCGCCAGCACCGGCACCGCGAGGGCCTGAAGGTCGTCCGGGAGGACGTAGTCGCGGCCCTCCAGGGCGGCCACCGCGCGGGCGGTGCGCAGCAGCTGGAGGGTGGCCCGCGGGGACGCGCCGAGCCGGAGGTCGGGCGCCTCGCGGGTGGCGGTCACCAGGTCGATCGCGTACTGCTTGACGGCGTCGGCGACGTGCACCTGCCGGACGTGGCCGATCAGCCGGCGGACGGTGGCCGCGTCGGAGACCGGCCGCAGCTCGTTGAGCGGGTCGGTGCCGCCGTGGCCGTCCAGCATGGCCAGTTCGGCGCCCGGGTCCGGGTAGCCCATCGCGATCCGGGCGGTGAACCGGTCGCGCTGCGCCTCCGGCAGCGGGTAGGTCCCCTCCATCTCGATCGGGTTCTGCGTCGCGATCACCATGAACGGGGTCTGGAGCTGGTAGGTCACGCCGTCGACGGTGACCTGCCGCTCCTCCATGCACTCCAGCAGCGCGGACTGGGTCTTCGGCGAGGCCCGGTTGATCTCGTCGCCGACCACCAGGTTGGCGAAGACCGCGCCCGGGCGGAACTCGAAGTCGTGCGTCTCCTGGTTGTAGACGCTGACCCCGGTGACGTCGCTGGGCAGCAGGTCCGGGGTGAACTGGATCCGGCGCACGGAGCAGTCGATCGACCGGGCCATGGCCTTGGCCAGCTTGGTCTTGCCGACGCCGGGGACGTCCTCGATCAGCAGGTGGCCCTCGGCGAGCAGCACCGCGAGGGCGAGCCGGACGGTGGCCGTCTTGCCCTCGATGACCTGCTCGATGTTGGCCACGATGGCCTCGCTGGCGGCGCGGAACTCGTCGTGCGGCAGCAGACCGCCCACCTCGTCCCAGGTCTGTTGTGTCACGGGCCTCCTCCTCGTCGCCGGACGGCAGCTCTGTATAGAGCACCTGGACCCGCCGTTGGGTTCGCGACGCCGAGCCTCGTCTGCCGCAAAAATCTCACTGGTCTCTCAGGCTAACCATGTTTGTCGTTGTCGCCGACCCCCGCAGGCGGTCGGCCGGTTACGCCCGGAATATTCGCCGGACCGGGGGACGCGTGACCGGCCCGTAGGCGGGTAGCCCCGTCCCGGCCCCTGTCGCGCGGGCGGCGGGAAGGGGAGCCCCGGGGCCGGGCGCCGTCCCACCTCGTGGCGGCGGGCGCGAGGCGTGACCCGCCGGCGAGGTACACTGCCGGTCATGGCCGGAGTCTTCCTGCTTCTTACCGAGCCGTGCTGATGCGCTGAGCGCGCGACAGCACGGCGGCCCCTCCTGCGCGAGGGGCTTTTTTGTGCCCGCAGCAGACCTCCCATATCCGACATGACCCGCGCCGAGGAGACACGCCATGAGTGAGGCAGCCGCACCGGCGACCGACATCCCCCCGTTCCGGTACACCGCCGCCCTGGCCGAGGAGATCGAGCACCGCTGGCAGGACACCTGGGAGCGGGAGGGCACCTTCCACGCGCCGAACCCGACCGGCCCGCTGGCCGACCCGGACCACCCGCGGGCGGGCGCCGAGAAGCTGTACGTGCTGGACATGTTCCCCTACCCGTCCGGCGCCGGCCTGCACGTCGGCCACCCGCTGGGCTACATCGGCACCGACTGCTACGCCCGCTACCAGCGGATGGCCGGGCGCAACGTGCTGCACGCGATGGGCTTCGACGCGTTCGGCCTGCCCGCCGAGCAGTACGCGGTGCAGACCGGCACCCACCCGCGGACCACCACCGAGGCGAACATCGAGCGGTTCAAGGCGCAGCTGCGCCGGCTGGGGCTGGCCCACGACGAGCGGCGTTCGGTGGCGACCATCGACACCGGCTTCTACCGCTGGACCCAGTGGATCTTCCTGCAGATCTTCAACTCCTGGTACGACGCGGAGGCGAAGAAGGCCCGGCCGATCGCCGAGCTGATCGCCGAGTTCGAGGGGGGCACCCGGCCCACCCCGGACGGCCGGCCGTGGGCCGAGCTGACCGTGGGCGAGCGCCGGGCGATCGTCGACGACCACCGGCTGGCGTACGTCTCGGAGGCGCCGGTGAACTGGTGCCCGGGGCTGGGCACCGTGGTGGCCAACGAGGAGGTCACCGCCGACGGTCGCTCCGAGCGCGGCAACTTCCCGGTCTTCAAGCGGAACCTGAAGCAGTGGATGATGCGGATCACCGCGTACGGGGACCGGCTGCTGGAGGACCTGGACGCCCTGGACTGGCCCGAGCCGATCAAGCTGCAGCAGCGCAACTGGATCGGCCGGTCGACCGGCGCGCACATCGACTTCCCGACCGAGCGCGGCCCGGTGCGGGTGTTCACGACCCGGCCGGACACCGTCTTCGGCGCCACCTACATGGTGCTGGCGCCCGAGCACGAGCTGGTCGACGTGCTGGTTCCGGCCGCCTGGCCGGAGGGCACGAAGGACGCCTGGACCGGCGGGCACGCCAGCCCGCGGGCCGCCGTCGAGGCGTACCGGAAGGCCGCCGCGGCCAAGACGGACGTGGAGCGGCAGGCGGACAGCAAGGAGAAGACCGGCGTCTTCGTCGGCGCCTGGGCGACCAACCCGGTCACCGGCGGGCAGGTCCCGATCTTCATCGCCGACTACGTGCTGGCCGGCTACGGCACCGGCGCGATCATGGCGGTGCCGGCCCAGGACGAGCGGGACTGGGAGTTCGCCGAGGTCTTCGACCTGCCGATCGTGCGCACCGTGCAGCCGGCCGAGGGCTTCGCCGGCAAGGCGTGGACCGGGGACGGCCCGGCGATCAACAGCGCCGCGCCCGACCGCGGCCTGGACCTGAACGGCCTGGGCGTGGCCGACGCCAAGGCGCGGATCATCGAGTGGCTGGAGGCCAACGGGCACGGGGCCGGCGCGGTCACCTGGCGGCTGCGGGACTGGCTGTTCTCCCGGCAGCGCTACTGGGGTGAGCCGTTCCCGATCGTCTACGACGAGACCGGCGCGCCGATCGCGCTGCCCGAGTCGATGCTGCCGGTCGAGCTGCCCGAGGTGGAGGACTTCTCGCCGAAGACCTTCGACCCGAACGACGCCGAGTCCGACCCGGAGACCCCGCTGTCCCGGCGGCGCGACTGGGTGGAGGTGGAGCTGGACCTGGGTGACGGGCCGAAGCGCTACACCCGGGAGACCAACGTGATGCCGCAGTGGGCCGGCTCCTGCTGGTACGAGCTGCGTTACCTGGACCCGACCGACGCGCAGCGCTTCGCCGAGCCGGAGAACGAGGCGTACTGGATGGGGCCGCGCTCCGCCGGCGACCCCGGTGGCACCGACCTGTACGTCGGCGGCGCCGAGCACGCCGTGCTGCACCTGCTGTACGCCCGCTTCTGGCACAAGGTGCTGTACGACCTGGGCCACGTCTCCTCGTTCGAGCCGTTCCGCCGGCTGTTCAACCAGGGCATGATCCAGGCGTACGCGTTCACCGACCCGCGCGGCGCCTACGTGCCGGCCGAGGAGGTCGTCGAGGTCGACGGCCGGTACTTCCACGGCGACACGGAGGTCACCCGCGAGTACGGCAAGATGGGCAAGTCGCTGAAGAACGTCGTCACCCCCGACGACATGTGCGCGGCGTACGGCGCGGACACCTTCCGGGTCTACGAGATGTCGATGGGCCCGCTGGAGGTGTCCCGCCCGTGGGAGACCCGGGCCGTGGTCGGCTCCTACCGGTTCCTGCAGCGGGTCTGGCGGGCGGTCGTCGACGAGCAGACCGGCGCGCTGCGGGTCACCGACGCGCCGGCCGACGAGGCCACCCGGCGGCTGCTGCACAAGGTGATCGACGGGGTCCGCGCGGACATGGAGGGGATCCGGTTCAACACCGCGATCGCCAAGCTGATCGAGCTGACCAACGGGCTGACCCGGCTGGCGGAGACCCCGCGCGAGGTGGCCGAGCCGCTGGTGCTGATGGTGGCGCCGTTCGCCCCGCACGTCGCCGAGGAGCTGTGGCGGCGGCTGGGCCACGACACCTCGCTGGCGTACGCGGACTTCCCGGCCGCCGATCCGGCGCTGCTGGTCGCCGAGACGGTGACCTACCCGGTGCAGGTCAACGGCAAGGTGCGGGGCCGGGTCGAGGTGGCCGCCGACGCGTCCGAGGACGACGTCCGGTCGGCCGCGCTGGAGGCGGTCGCCGGCGCGCTGGCCGGCAAGGAGCCGCGCAAGGTCATCGTGGTGAAGGGCCGGATGGTCTCGGTCGTCGCCTGACCCCGCCGGTTCGTCGGAGGCGCGTCCCGTGCGGGGCGCGCCTCCGGCGCGTCCGGGCCAGGGGCGCCGGTGGGCTCCCGCCGGCCACCGGCCGCGCCCGCTGGCGTGACCGTCACCCGGCGTCGAGCGCGGCCTCGACCGTCGCGCGGTGCCGGAGCAGCCACTCGTGCCAGCCGCGTACCGCGTCGACGGCGCCCGCCGCGCGGAGCCGGCGCATGCCCGGCTCGTCCCGGTCGGCGCCGGCGTCGATGCCCCGCCAGGTGCCGTCGAGCTGGCCGAGCATGACGGCGACCAGCTCGCCCCGGGGCAGGGACACCCCCGTGCCGGCCGCCTCGTAGGCGTCGCAGAGCAGCCGGCAGCGCCGGGCCAGCTCGGCCGGGTCGGCGTCCCCGCCCAGCGCGGCCCAGTGCCAGCCCGCGAACGCCACGTCCTCGATCCGCCGCCCCGGCCCGGCCAGGTCCCAGTCGAGGAAGGCCACCGGCACCGGCCCGGCCGGCGAGTCCCGGTAGACCGTGTTCTTCGGCGACAGGTCCCGGTGGCAGACCGTCTCCGCGTCGCCGGCCAGATCGGTGCCGGCGCAGGCGTCGTGCAGCGCCCGGACCAGCGCGGCCAGCCGGGTCAGCGCGGGGTCGGCGAAGAAGGCCGGGTCCTCCCGGTCCCGCCAGGGCACCCGACCGTCGACGTGGGTCAGCACCTGCCGGCCCCGCTCGTCCACCCCGAGGTAGCCGGGCGCCAGGCCCGGCGCGGTGGCGGCCAGGTGCCGCAGCAACGCCGCCCCGAACTCCGCGCGGGCCGGGGGAGTGCGGCGTACCGTGTCGCCGATCCGGACCACCTCGGTGACGAAGCCGCCGGGCAGCCGCTCCTCCGCGGCCGTCACCTCAGCTCGGGCCCAGCCGGCGCTGCCGCTCCGCCCGCCACCAGCGGTGGATGATCAGCACGCTGGCGATCAGGCCGAGGCTGGCCGGGGCGGCCGCGTACCAGTTGATCGAGCCGGGGGAGCTGACCGCCGCGCCGATGGCCGCGTAGCCGATCGCGGTGGGGGCGGAGGCGATCACGCTGCCGGCCAGGAACGGCAGCACGCGCGCCCCGGTGGTGCCGTAGCCGTAGCTGACCAGCCCGAACCCGGCGATCGGCAGCAGCCGGACGGTGATCACGCCGAGCACGCTCTGCCGGGCGAACCAGCCGTCCAGCCGGGCCAGCCGGCCGCGGACCCGCTCGGCGACGAACTGCCGGCCGAGCAGGCGGCCGACCGCGAAGCCGAGGGCCGCCGCGAGCAGCGCCGCGCCGAGGGCGTACGCGGCGCCCTGCACCGGGCCGAAGATCGCGCCGGCGGCCAGCGTCACGAAGGTACGCGGGACCAGCGCCACGAGCAGCAGCGCGCCGCCCACCACGGCGGCGACCGGGGCGTACCCGCCGAGCGAGTGGGCGAGCCGGGGCAGGTCGCCCGGGTCCGGGTGGGGGACCAGCAGCAGCGTGACACCGAACCCGGCGAGCAGCAGGAGCAGCAGCGCGAACCGACGCGCCGACGGCTGCCGGAGCATCCGGACGAGCCGGCGGGACGCCGGTCGTCGCCGCCACGGTCGGGCGGCGCCCGTCATGCCCTCGCGGCGGCGGCCACGGCGGTGCGGCGCTCGGACCGGAGCCGGTCGGCCCAGGTGTCGTCGAGCGGGGGGAGCTGGTGGATGCCGGTCGCCCAGCGCAGCAGGAGGTCGGCCAGGGCGGGGTTGCGGGCCAGCGCCGGGCCGTGCGAATAGGTGCCGAGCAGCTTGCCCCGCCAGGCGCCCTCGGTGGTCCCGTCGTTGCCGACCCCGGTGGTCACCCGGGCCACCGGCGACACGCCGGGGCCGAGGTGGGTCCGCCCGCCGTGGTTCTCGAACCCGGTCAGGTACGGGATGCCCAGCCGCGGGTCGACCTCGCCGGCCAGCTCGCCGACCGCCCGGGTGGGACCCCGGTCGGAGGAGATGTCCAGCAGCTCCAGCCCGGTGCAGCGGGTGCCCTTGGCGAAGAAGGAGGTGCCGAGCAGCTGGTAGCCGGCGCAGACGCCGAACACCACCGAGCCCTGGGCCACCGCCCGGTGCAGGCCGCCGTCGGCGATCAGCCGCTGCGCGCCCAGCGCCTGCGGGCCGTCCTCGCCGCCGCCGATCAGGTAGATGTCGGCGGTGGCGGGCAGCCGCTGGTCGGAGCGGACCTCCAGCACCTCGACCGGCATGCCGCGCAGCTGGGCCCGGCGGGCCAGGATCAGCGCGTTGCCCCGGTCGCCGTAGGTGGACAGCAGGTCGGGGTAGATCCAGACGATGCGCAGGCTCTCAGTTGACACGGTCCAGCTCCGCTCGGATGTCCTGGAAGGCGGTGTAGTTGGCGATGACCTCCAGCCGGCCCGGCGGCACCGCCCGGACCGCGTCGTCGAAGCTCCGCACGTGCTGGAACGGCACGCCGTTGACGTCGAGCCGGACGGCGAGGTCGTACGCCCGGTCGCCGGTGATCAGCACCTGCCGGCCGCGCAGCGGGGAGAAGTCGACGTCGAAGAGCCAGGAGGTGTCCAGCCCGTCGGGGTCGCGCGCGTTGATGGAGAGCAGTGTGGGCGCGACGTCGGCCATGTCGAACGCCTCCAGCCAGCTGGCCGGGTTCTTGGCCAGCAGCAGCCGGATGTTGCGCCCGTCCCGGTCGACCTGGGCGTAGCGGCCGGCCACCGAGGTGACCGTGCCCAGCCGGGAGACGGCGTCCACGGGGCGTACCCCGAACTCGGCGGCGACCGCCAGGGCGGTGGCCGCGTTGCCGAGGTTGACCTTGCCGGGGAGCTGGAGCTGCACCTTGTGCCAGGCGCCGGTGGGGTCGAGCACCCCGTCGTCCTCGACCGTCCACTGCGGCTGCGGCCGGCGCAGCGGGCAGCCGGTGCACCACCACTGCTCGCCTGAGCGCTGGATGGTGGAGCCGCACTCGGGGCAGACCCAGGAGTCGTCGTGCCAGCGCTGGCCGGCGCTGAACCAGGTGACCTGCGGCGGGACGTGGCCGCGGGCCGGGTCGGCCGGCGGGGTGGCGGCCCAGACCACCATCGGGTCGTCGGCGTTGGCGACCACCCGCAGGTCGGGGTGCCGGACCAGCGCGGCGCGCCAGAGCTGCGCCATCATGGCGACCTCCTTGGCCCGGTCGAGCTGGTCGCGGGAGAGGTTGAGCAGCGCCACCACGTGCGGCTCGGTGGCGTCCAGCACCTGGGCGAGGTAGTGCTCGTCCACCTCGAGCACGGCGTAGGGGGTGCTGCCGGCCTTGGCCAGCGCCGAGGTGTGCCCGGTGGGCATGTTGGCGCCGAAGGAGTTGGTGGCGACCCGGCCGAGCACCCCGACGGCGGCGGTGGTGAGCCGGGTGGTGGTGGTCTTGCCGTTGGTGCCGGACACCAGGGCGATGGCGCGCCCGGCCGAGAGGTGGGCCAGCAGGTCCGGGTCGATCTTGAGGCCGATCCAGCCGCCGATCACCGAGCCGTCGCCACGGCCCGCGGCCCGGGACAGCGCCGCGGCGGTCCGCGACACGGAGCTGGCCACCTTTGCCCGCAGGGGCATCTTCGCGTCCGTCACCCGAGCGAGGTTACCGGACCACCGGGCCCACCAGATCGCCGCCGACGGCGATCCGTTCGGCCGGGGACGGCCGGCGGACGGTCAGCGCGCGTTCCGCCGGACGGAGTCGATCTATGTCGGGAAGCGGACCGCCGGCGGGGCGCGCCGGGCCCCTCCACTCCGCCCCACCCCCGCTGACGTGCTGTTTTGCGCGTGGAAACGCCACGCCGCGCGGGCGTTTCCGGTTGCAGGTGGAGGGAAGTGGAGTAGAGTGGGGCGCGATGGTGAGGCCGGGAGGGCCGCACCGGCCCGGGGGGTCAGCGGCGCCGCGAACGCCGCTCAGGGCGAGGGGGTTGGGCCGATGTTCCTCGGCACCCACACTCCGCGCCTGGACGACAAAGGCCGGTTGATCCTTCCGGCGAAGTTCCGGGACGAACTGGCGGGGGGTGTCGTGATCACCAAAGGGCAGGAGCGCTGCCTCTACGTCTTCCCGATGCCCGAGTTCCAGCGGATCGCCGACCAGTTGCGCGCGCAGCCGATGACGAGCAAGGCGGCCCGGGCCTACAGCCGGGTCTTCTTCGCCAGCGCGCACGACGAGGTGCCGGACAAGCAGGGGCGGGTCACCATCCCCGGGCACCTCCGGTCGTACGCCGCTCTCGACCGCGACCTGGTCGTGATCGGCGCGAGCACCCGGGTGGAGATCTGGGACAGGGCGGCCTGGGAGGCCTACCTCGCGGAGAGCGAAGACGACTTCGCCGACATCGAGGAGGGGGTGCTGCCCGGCGGTCTGTAGGGCGTGACGGCGCCCGACGTACTGCGAGATCTCCAGCCGCTTTCGAGTTCCTGGCACCCCTTCCCCGGTGCCAGGCGCACGATCCGATACGGAGGGCCGCGGCCTCCGGCGGGCGGGGAGCGGATGGGGATCTGGCGGTATGGCGAGGCGTCGTGGCGACGACGGGCACCGGGACGGAAACAGGTTTCAACCAGTGGGGGTCGAGATGGGGGAGCTACGCGGCACGCACGTGCCGGTGCTGCTCGAGCGGTGCCTCGAGTTGCTGGCCCCCGCGCTGGGCCGGCCCGGCCGTACCGTCCACGTCGACGCCACGCTCGGCCTGGCCGGGCACGCCGAGGCGGTGCTCGAGGCGCACCCGGACACCGTGCTGATCGGCCTGGACCGGGACACCGAGGCCCTCGCCCACGCACGCGTCCGGCTGGCCCGGTTCGCCGACCGGATCCACCTCGAGCACGCCGTCTACGACGAACTGCCCGACGTGCTCGACCGGCTCGGTTACCCGGCGATCGACGGGGTCCTGTTCGACCTCGGCGTCTCGTCCCTGCAACTGGACGCGCCCGACCGCGGGTTCGCCTACGCGCAGGACGCGCCGCTGGACATGCGGATGGACCAGACCCGGGGGGTGACCGCCGAGGAGGTGGTCAACACCTACTCCCACCCGGACCTGGCCCGGGTGCTGCGGGTGTACGGCGAGGAGAAGTTCGCCGGGCGGATCGCCTCGGCGATCATCCGGGAGCGCGAGCGCGCCCCGATCACCTCGTCGGCGCGACTGGCCGAGCTGGTCCGGGAGAGCATTCCGGCACCAGCCCGACGAACCGGGGGACACCCGGCAAAGAGAACGTTTCAGGCTTTACGGATCGAGGTAAACAGGGAGCTGGCAGCGCTGGAGACGGCGCTGCCGGCCGCTCTCGACAAGCTCACCGTGGGCGGCCGCATGGTGGTCCTGTCCTACCACTCGCTGGAGGACCGGCTCACCAAGCAGGCGCTCGCCGACCGGGTCCGCAGCAAGGGCCCGGTCGACCTCCCGGTCGAACTGCCCGGGTCGGGTCCGACGTTCCGGCTGCTCAGCCGGGGCGCGGAGCTGCCCGGGGAGGCGGAGGTCGCCGCGAACCCGCGTGCCGCCTCGGTGCGGCTGCGGGCCGCGGAACGGCTCGACCCGGAGGAGGCCCGGCAGGGGCGTACCGACCGCGAACGGTACCGCCGCCGGGTGAAGGCGATGCACCAACCGGGGACGGGGTCGCCGGGGTCCGCGACGGGCCCGGGGTCGGCGCCGGGGGACGGGAACGGGACGGACGAAGAGGGGGAGGGGACATGAACGTCAACCAGCGCGACGGCCGGGACACCGGCATCGGGCAGCGCGCACCGCGGTCGGGGGGCCGGACCGCGGCGCAGCGTACCCCGCGCGGCACCACGTCGACGGCGGCGGCCGACCGGCCCGACCGCCGGGGGGAGGCTCGCGCCCGGGGGGCGCGCGAGTTCCCCACCCAGGGCAGCGCCGCCCTGCGGCCGGCCGAGCGCACGAAGGCCACCGGCACGACCTCGCCGCGGCTGCGGGTCGCCCCGCCGCCGCCGGTCCGCGTGCCGCGGGCGCCGTTCGTCGGGCTCATCCTGGTGCTCGTGGTCGGCGGGGTGCTCGGCATCCTGGCGGTCAACACCAAGATCAACGAGAACGCGTTCAAGCTGGAGAAGCTCCAGCAGCAGCAGGCCAAGCTCGACGTCGACCAGCAGCAGCTGGAGAAGGAGATCGCCGACCAGAAGGCGCCGGGCAACCTCACGGCCAACGCCCGCAAGCTCGGCCTGGTCGACTCGGACGAGCTGGCCTACATCCGGCTGCCGGACGGGAAGGTGATCGGCGTTCCGCACCCCGTCGAGGGCGCGCCGGCGATCACCAGCCAGCAGGGCAACGGAGGCTGAGCAGTGCCGCCGAGATCGGAGGAACCGCGCCGGGACGCCACGGGCTCCCGGCGCGGCTCGTCCCGGGGCGCGGAGCACCGGGAGCCGGGCGTCGGCGGCATCTCCGACGCCCGGGCGTACACGCCGCGGGGCCGCACCATCCGGGAGGGCGGCGGCGCCGCCCGGACGGGTGGCGGTACCGAGCAGCGGCGTACCCCGCGCAGCAGCCGCTCCGGCGACCCGTTCCGGCCGGCCCTGCAGGTGCTCGACGGCGGCCGGACCGGGGCGACCCGCGCCGGCCGCCGGGAGACCGCCGCGGGCGGCCGGGCCGGCGTGGTGCGGACCGTGTCCGCCCGGCCGGGGCGCGAGCCGTTCGACGACGACGACGAGGCGCCGTCGCCACGACGCCGGCCCGGGCCGCGGCGCCCGGCGCGGCCGGCCGCCACCCGGCGGCCGGTCCGCAAGCCGCGCCGCCCGCCGAAGCTCGCCGACCCGCGCCGCCGGCTGCGGCTCGGCACGCTGCTCGTGCTGGCGCTCTTCACCACCATCGGCATCCGGCTGGTCTTCCTCCAGACCGTCAGCACCCCGGCGTACGCCGACGGCGGGCTCGCCAACCGGCTCGCCGTGGTCGAACTGCCGGCACCGCGCGGGGCGATCTACGACCGCACCGGCGCCCCGCTGGCGCACAGCGTCGAGGCGCGGTACGTCTTCGCCGACCCCACCCAGGTCAAGGACCCGGTCGCCACCGCGAGGCTGCTCTCCCCGCTGCTCGGCGTGCCCGCCTCGCAGCTGGCGGAGAAGATGCGGCCCCGCAAGCTGCCCGGCGGCGGCTGGTCGCAGTTCGAGTACCTGGCGCGCGGCGTCGACATCGACCGGGCCAAGCAGATCATGGCGGCCGACCTGGCCGGCATCGGCGTGCACCGCGACGAGCGGCGCGAGGTGCCCGGCGGCGACCTGGCCGCCAACCTCATCGGCTTCGTCAGCCAGGACATGAACGGCCTCGAAGGGCTGGAGGCGAAGTACGACGACGTGCTGGAGGGCAAGGCCGGCAAGAAGAGGTACGAGGTGGGGCAGGGCGACCTGGCCGCACCGATCCCGGGCGGCTACAGCCAGACCACCCCGGCCCAGCCGGGCAGCTCCCTGGAGCTGACGATCGATCGCGACCTCCAGTTCCAGACGCAGCGGATCCTGTCCGACGGGATGGCCCGCACCCGGGGCAGCGTCGGCGCCGCGGTGATCATCGAGGTCGGCACCGGCGACGTGCTGGCCCAGGCGAGCTACCCGAGCTACAACGCCGCCGACCCGACCAAGGTCAACTCCTCGGCCGACCGCGAGGACGCGGCCACCAGCTTCATCGTCGACCCGGGCTCGATCCACAAGGCGATCACCTACGGCGCCGCCCTCCAGGAGGGGGTGATCACCCCGGACACCACCTTCCCGGTGGCCAACAGCATCCAGAAGGGCGACACCACCTTCCGGGACACCCATCCGGCCAACGGGCAGAAGATGAGCATCCCGGGGATGCTCGCCTTCTCGTCCAACGTCGGCACCATCGAGATCGCCGACCGGCTGGGCCGGGACCGGCTGATCGACTACCAGAAGCGGTTCGGGCTGGGGCAACCCACCGGCGAGGGCATGCCCGGGGAGGCCAGCGGCCGGCTGCTCCCGGCCGACCAGTGGAGCGACTCGTCGTCCGGGTCGGTGCCGATCGGGCACAGCGTCGACGCCACCCCGTTGCAGATGGCCGCCGCGTACGCCGCCATCGCCAACGACGGGAAGTACGTCCAGCCGCACCTGATCAAGCAGGTGATCGGCCCGGACGGGAAGAAGAAGCCCGCCGCCGACCCGGTGACCCGCTCGGTGCTCAGTCCGGCCAACGCGGCCGCGCTGCGCCGGATGCTGGAGGCGGTCACCACGGTCGACGGCCCGGACGGGCGGGCCACCGGCCTGGCCGCCGCGGTGCCGGGCTACCGGGTGGCCGGCAAGACCGGCACCGGTCTGCGCTACGACAACGGCAAGCTCCAGCCCGGCGAGGTCGGCTCGTTCATCGGGATGGCCCCGGCGGAGAAGCCGCGGTACGTGGTGGCGGTCTTCGTCTGGAGCCCCGGCGGCGAGGGCGGGGCGGTGGCCGCCCCGGCGTTCCGGGAGATGATGGGCTTCACCCTCCGTCACTACCGGGTGCCGCCCTCGGCGACCGACAGGTCCCCGAAGTTCGAGGTCTTTCCGCACTGAGCCGGCACGGCGGGACATCATCGGTGAGTGGCGACGAACCACCGGGGCGGCTGTGCGGTCGGAACCGGACGACCGGGTAGGGTCTGACGCCGTGCCCGGCAATCCACGTCCCGCCACCGTGAATCCCGTCCGGCTCGGCGACCTCGCCGCCCGGCTGGCCGTCGCGCCGCCGGAGGGGGCCGCCGAGGTGGCCGTCACCGGGGTGACCCACGCCAGCCAGGAGGTCCGCCCCGGCGACCTGTACGCGGCCCTGCCCGGGGCCCGCCGGCACGGCGCGGAGTTCGCCGCCGCGGCGGCCGGGGCGGGCGCGGTGGCCCTGCTGACCGACCCGGCCGGCGTCGCGCTGGCCGCCGACGCGGGCCTGCCCGTGCTGGTCGTCGACGACCCCCGGGCGGTGCTCGGCGAGGTCGCCGCCACCGTCTACGGCGATCCGACCGCCGGGCTGACCATGATCGGCGTGACCGGCACCGCCGGCAAGACCTCCACCAGCTACCTCATCGAGTCCGGGCTGCGCGCCGCCGGGCACACCACGGGCCTGATCGGCACGGTGGAGACCCGGCTCGGCGACCTGGTGATCGACAGCGTCCGGACCACCCCGGAGGCGACCGACCTGCACGCCATGCTGGCGGTGGCCCGCGAGCGCGGGGTGGACACCGTGGTCATGGAGGTCTCCAGCCACGCCCTGGCCATGGGCCGGGTCGGCGGGGTCCGGTTCGACGTCGGCGGCTACACCAACTTCGGCTCCGACCACCTGGACTTCCACGCCGACGAGGCGGACTACTTCGCCGCCAAGGCGAAGCTCTTCGACGGGCGCTGCCGGGTCGAGGTGCTCAACCACGACGACCCGGCGCTGCGGCCACTGCTCAAGCCGGCGACCGTGACCTACTCGGCGGCCGGCGACCGGAGCGCCACCTGGTGGGCCGACGGGATCGGCGGCGAGGGCTACGCCCAGCGCTTCACCGTGCACGGCCCGGACGGGCTCACCCTGCCCACCGGGGTGGCCCTGCCCGGCCGGCACAACGTGGCCAACGCGCTGCTGGCCGTCGCCACCCTGGTCGCCGCCGGCGTCGACCCGGCCACCGCGGCCCGCGGGGTGGCCGCCTGCGGTGGCGTGCCCGGCCGGCTGGAACTGGTGAGCGGCGACGCCCCGGTGCGCGGGGTGGTCGACTACGCGCACAAGGCGAACGCCATCGAGGCGGTCCTCGTGGCCCTGCGGGACCTGACCGACGGCCGGCTGATCTGCGTGCTCGGCGCCGGCGGCGACCGGGACCGGGGCAAGCGGCCGGTGATGGGCGGCACCGCCGCGCGGGGCGCCGACGTGGTGCTGGTGACCGACGACAACCCGCGCACCGAGGACCCGGCCGCGATCCGGGCCGAGGTGCTGGCCGGCGCGTACGCGGCGGGCGCCGGCGCGCGGATCATCGAGGCGCCCGGCCGGCGCGCCGCGATCGAGGAGGCGGTCCGGTTGGCCGAACCGGGGGACATCGTGGCGCTGCTGGGCAAGGGGCAGGAACGCGGCCAGGAGGTCAACGGCGAGGTGCTGCCGTTCGACGACCGGGTGGAGCTGGCGGAGGCGCTGCGCGCCCGCTTCGGCGACCTGGTGGGGCAGCGATGATCCCGCTGACCCTGGCCGAGGTGGCCGCCGCGGTCGACGGCCGGCTGGTCGTCGCCGACCCGGACGCCCGGGTCACCGGCTCGGTGGAGTTCGACTCCCGCAAGGTCACCCCCGGCGGCCTCTTCGTCGCCTTCCCGGGCGAGAAGGTGGACGGGCACGACTACGCGGCCGGCGCGGTCGAGGCCGGTGCGGTGGCCGTGCTGGGCACCCGCGAGGTGCCCGGGGTGCCCATGGTGCTGGTGGGCGACGCGCTCGACGCCATGGGGCGGCTGGCCCGCGCCGTGGTCGACCGACTGCCCGGACTGACCGTGATCGGGCTGACCGGCTCCTCCGGCAAGACCACCACGAAGGACCTGATCGCCCAGCTCGCCGTCCGGCTCGGCCCGACCGTGGCGCCGCCCGGCTCGTTCAACAACGAGCTGGGGCACCCGTACACGGCGTTGCAGGCCGGCCCGGAGACCCGCTACCTGGTGATGGAGAAGGGCGCCCGCGGGGTGGGGCACATCCGCTACCTCTGCGACGTGGTGCCGCCGCGGATCTCCGTGGTGCTCAACGTCGGGGTGGCACACCTCGGCGAGTTCGGCTCGGTGGAGACCATCGCGCTGGCCAAGGGGGAGCTGGTCGAGGCGCTGCCCGCCGACGGCCTGGCCGTGCTCAACGCCGACGACCCGCGCGTCGACGCGATGGCGGCGCGCACCGAGGCCCGGGTGGTCCGGTACGGCGAGTCCGAGCGGGCCGACGTGCGCGCCGTGGACGTGACGGTGGACGGGCGGGGCCGGCCGTCGTACACCCTGGTCACGCCGGAGGGGAGCGCGCCGGTGCGGCTCGGGCTGACCGGCCGGCACCAGGTGTCCAACTCGCTGGCCGCCGCGGCGGTCGCCCGGGAGCTGGGGCTGCCCCTGGCCGACCTGGCGGTGGCCCTGGGCGAGCTGGGCCTGGTCTCGACCCGCCGGATGGACGTGTTCGAACGCCCCGACGGGGTGACCGTGATCGACGACTCGTACAACGCCAACCCGGCTTCCACCGGCGTGGCGCTGCGGGCGCTGGCCAGCATGCGGGGGACGGGGCGTACCGTCGCGGTGCTCGGCTACATGGCCGAGTTGGGCGACTTCGAACGGGAGGGGCACCAGCAGGTCGGCCGGCTCGCGGCCGAGCTTGGGGTGGACCGGCTGCTCGTGGTGGGCGAGCCGGCGGCGCCGATCCACGAGGGCGCGACAGCGGTAGGCAACTGGGGAGGAGAGTCGGTGCTGCTCACCGATCAGGCGGCGGCCGTCGAGGTGCTGCGGAGCGAGCTACGTCCGGGTGACGTGGTGTTGGTGAAGGGCTCCCGGTACCGAACCTGGGAGGTGGCGGACGCGCTGCGCGCGGACGCCGCGAAGGGGTCGGCCGCATGAGGGCGGTGATCGTCGCCATCGGGGTCGCCTTCCTCGTCTCGCTCTTCTGCACCCCGATCGCGATCAAGGTGTTCACCCGGCTCAAGGCCGGCCAGCCGATCCGGGCCGAGGGCCCGGCCATGCACCAGGGCAAGAAGGGCACGCCGACCATGGGCGGCGTGGTCTTCATCCTGGCCACGGTGATCGCGTACGTCGCCGGCCACCTGGCCCTGACCACCCTGCCGGACGCGCAGATCGCCCAGGTCGAGCCGACCATCACGGCGCTGGTGCTGCTGGGGCTGATGGTGTTCTCCGGTGCGGTCGGCTTCATCGACGACTTCCTGAAGGTCCGCAAGCGGCACAGCGGCGGCCTGAACAAGCGTGGCAAGCTCGCCGGCCAGATCGTGGTCGGCGCGATCTTCGGGATCGTGGCGCTCTACTTCCCGAGCAGCATGACCGACGTGAGCGGCAACGCGACCAACACCGAGACCGTGGGCAGCACGATGCTGAGCTTCATCCGGGACATCCCGGCCCTGGAGATCGGCAAGATCGGCGCGGTGATCGTCATCATCCTGGTGGTGATGGCGGCGACCAACGGGGTGAACCTGACCGACGGCCTGGACGGCCTGGCCACCGGCGCCTCGGTCATGGTGCTGGCCGCGTACGCGCTGATCGCGTTCTGGCAGTACCGGCACTGGTGCGCCGACCCGAACTACCCCGCCGGGGAGTACTGCTACACGGTCCGGGACCCGCTGGAGATCGCGTTGATCGCCGGGGCGGCGGCCGGAGCCTGCGTGGGCTTCCTCTGGTGGAACACCTCGCCGGCCCGGATCTTCATGGGCGACACCGGGGCGCTGGGCCTGGGCGGCCTGATCGCCGGCATGGCGATGTCCACCCGGACCATCCTGCTGCTGCCGATCATCGGCGGTCTCTTCGTGATCATCACGATGTCCGTCGTGATCCAGATCATCTCGTTCCGGACCACCGGGAAACGGGTGTTCCGGATGTCGCCGCTCCAGCACCACTTCGAGCTGGCCGGCTGGAGCGAGGTCAACATCGTGGTCCGGTTCTGGATCATCGCCGGCATCGGGGTGGCCATCGCGCTGGGCCTGTTCTACAGCGAGTTCCTCGCCGCGACGAGCTGATCCGCTGCCGCTGCGTCACGGCGGGATCCCCCGGTGTTACCAGGGGTCCCGCCGTTTCGCGTTCCGACACGCCGACCGGGCGGTTGCGCCACGGGCGGGCGGGTCGAGCCGCCATGATGGGCGGGTGGGGGAGGGAAGAGACACCGAGGGCACGACCGACACGCAGGCCAGACGGCCGCCCGCCGCGAGCCGCCCGGCCGACCCGCCGGGCCCGCCGCTCGGGCTGGACGCGGCCGGCGGGCTGGCCGCGCTGCGCGGCCTGCTGGCCCGTCCGCTGGCCTCCTACTACCTGCTGCTCTCCAGCACCGGCCTGCTGCTGCTGATCGGCCTGACCATGGTCTTCTCCGCCACCAGCGTGAAGGACTTCGCCGAGGAGGGGGACGCGACCGCGTCCCTGGTCAAGCAGGCGATCTTCGCGGTGATCGGGATTGTCGCCTTCTGGGCGTGCCAGCGGCTGCCCGCCCGGACGTTCCGGGCGGTGTCCCGGCCCTTCCTCGGGGTGGCCGTGGGGCTCCTGCTGGTCCTCAACCTGCTGGTGGCGCTGGAGGCGCTGTTCCGGGTGGAGTCCATCGGCCCGCTGAAGGCCCAGCTGCTCTGGCTCTACCTCGGCCCCATCTCGGTGCAGCCGGTCGAGGTGGCCAAGTTCGCCCTCGTGCTGTGGGGCGCGCACGTGCTGGCCCGCAAGGGCGCCGCGCTCGGCTGGTGGAAGGAGCTGGCCACCCCGCTCTTCCCGGTGGTCGGCCTGCTCTTCGTGCTGGTCGGCTACAACGACCTGGGCAGCATGCTCTGCCTGCTCGCGCTGGTGGTCGGGATGCTCTGGGCCGCCGGGGTGCGGAAGCGGGTCTTCGCCACCCTCTCCGCGATCGGTCTGGCCGGGATCGGCCTGCTGGTCGCCGCCGCCTCCCTCGGCGCCGGATCCGGGTCGCGGGACGCCGACAACTACCGGCTCGGGCGCCTCACCATGTGGCTCGACCCGCCGGACCCGAAGACCTGCTTCGAGCTGGACCTGCCCAACTGCTACCAGCTCGTCCAGGCCCGCTACGCGGTGGAGAACGGCGGCTGGTTCGGCGTCGGTCTGGGCCGGAGCAGCTTCAAGTACGGCTGGCTGCCCGAGGCGCACAACGACTTCATCTTCGCCATCATCGCCGAGGAGCTGGGGGTGGTCGGCTGCACGGTGGTGCTGGTGCTCTTCGCGGTGCTGGCCTACACCGGGCTGCGGATCGCCCGCCGGGTGGAGGACCCGTTCCGCCGGCTCGCCGCCGCCGGGGTCACCGCCTGGCTGGTCGGCCAGGCCGTGATCAACGTCGGCGGGGTCACCGGGCTGCTGCCGCTGACCGGCGTACCCCTGCCGTTCATCTCCGACGGCGGCAGCGCCCTCGTGGTGACCCTGGCCGCGGTCGGGATGCTCGCCTCCTTCGCGCGCGCCGAGCCCGACGCGGCCCGCGCCCTGCATGCCCGTCCGCCGGCCCGGTGGGTCCGACTAGTGTGGGCCCCGTTGCCGCCGCTTCCCGGCCGGCGCCGCCGACCGGCGTCGCCACCGGCGGACCGAGGGTCCGTGCCCCGGTCCCGCCCGCGACGGCAGGACGACCAGGCCGCGACCCGCGGCGCCCGGTCCGACCGGGCGCGCGCCGGCACGGCGAGCGAGAGGAGACGCTGATGGGTCCGCTGCGTTCGGTGGTGCTCTGCGGAGGCGGTACGGGTGGGCACATCTACCCGTTGCTCGCCTTCGCCGACTGCCTGCGCCGACACGACCCGAGCGTCCGGATCACCTGCCTCGGCACACCCAAGGGGCTGGAGAACGAGCTGATCCCGCCGGCCGGCTACGACCTGCGCCAGATCCCGGCCTACCAGCTGCCCCGCTCGGTCAACATGAGCCTGGTGCGCACGCCGGACCGGATGTGGAAGGCGGCCCGCGCGGCGGGCAAGATCCTCGACGAGGTGCGGGCCGACGTCGTGATCGGCTTCGGCGGGTACGTCTCGGTCCCCGGCTACCTGGCCGCGTGGCGGCGCGAGCTGCCCATCGTCATCCACGAGGTGAACGTGCCGCCGGGCGTGGCCAACCGGCTCGGCATGAAGTTCACCAAGAACGTCGCGGTCGGCTTCCCGCACCAGCCGGCGCAGGCCGAGTCGCTGCGCGACGCCCGGGTGGTGGGCGTGCCGCTGCGCCGCGGCATCGCCGGGCTGGACCGGGCCGCCGTGCGAAACGCCGCCCGCGCCCACTTCGGACTCCGCCCCGACCTGCCGGTGCTCTTCGTGGCCGGCGGCTCGCAGGGCGCCCGCTCGATCAACCTGGCGGTCTCCGGGGCGGCCAAGGAACTGGCCCGCAACGGCGTGCAGGTGCTGCACGTGATCGGCGCCCGCAACGAGCCGGTCTCCGTCCCCACCGACCTGCCGGTGCCGTACGTGACCCTGCCCTACCTGTCCGAGATGGAGCTGGGCTACGCGGCCGCCGACCTGATGCTGGGCCGGGGCGGCGCGATGACCTGCGCCGAGGTGGCCGCCATCGGCCTGCCCACCGTCTACGTGCCGTACCCGCACAGCAACCAGGAGCAGAAGCGCAACGCGCTGCCCGTGGTGGAGGCCGGCGGCGGGCTGCTCGTCGACGACGCCGAGGTGACCCCGGCCTGGGTGGAGCGCACGGTGATCCCGCTGATCCGGGACCCGCAGCGGCTCGCCTCGATGGGCGCCGCCGCGGCCGCGTACGGCCGGCGCGACGGCGACGTGGCCCTGCTGAACTTCGTCTACGAGGCGGTGTCCCGCTGATGTGGGCCGCCGCGACCGGAAGGTACGTCCCATGAACACCGCGCAGTTCACCCCCGCCGGCACGATGACCGCGGAGGACCTGGGCCGGATCCACCTCATCGGGGTGGGCGGCGTCGGCATGAGCGGCCTGGCCCGGCTCTTCCTCACCCGGGGCCTGCCGGTTTCCGGCAGCGAGCTGCGGGAGTGGCCCTCCCTGGCCGGCCTGCGGGCGCTCGGCGGCACCATCCACATGAGCCACGAGGCGACCAACCTCGACGGGGTGGACACGGTGGTCTACTCCTCGGCCATCCCGCAGGACCACCTGGAGATGGTCGAGGCGCGCCGGCGCGGGCTGCGGGTGCTGCACCGCTCCGAGGCGCTCGCCGCCGCGATGACCGGCCGCCGGACCGTGGCGGTCGCCGGCACCCACGGCAAGACCACCACCACCTCGATGGTCACCATGGTGCTCCAGCAGGCCGGCACCGACCCGTCCTTCGTGATCGGCGGCGAGATCTCCGAGGTCGGCTCCGGCGCGCACCACGGCACGGGTGAATACTTCGTGGTCGAGGCGGACGAGAGCGACCGCTCGTTCCTCATCTACCGCCCGTACGTGTCGATCATCACGAACATCGAGGCGGACCACCTCAACACCTACGGCGACCTGGCGAACCTGGAGGCGACCTTCGCCGAGTTCGCCCGGCTCACCGACCCCGAGGGCTTCATCATCACCTGCGCCGACGACCCGGGTGGCCGGCGGCTGGCCGAGACGCTGCGGGCCGAGGGGCGCCGGGTCTGGACGTACGGCGAGGCCGCCGACGCCGACCTGAGGCTCAGCGGGATGGCCTCCTCCGCGCAGGGGGTGCGCTACCTGGCCGAGATCGAGGGCCGGTCGCTGGGCGAGATCCGGCTCCCGGTGCCGGGGCGGCACATGGGGCTGAACAGCGCCTCCGCGGTGCTCGCCGCGTACCTGCTGGAGCTGCCGGTCACGGCGGCGGAGGCCGCGCTCGGCGCGTTCCCCGGCGTGCGGCGGCGCTTCGAGCGCAAGGGCGTCGCGGACGGCGTGCTGGTCTACGACGAGTACGCCTACCACCCGACCTCGATGACGCTGGCCCTGCAGACGCTGCGCGAGGTGGCCGGCGAGGGCCGGCTCATCGTGGTCTTCCAGCCCTACCGCCTCTACCGGACCCGCGACCTCCAGGCGGAGATCGCCGCCGCCCTCGGCATCGCCGACGAGCTGGTGCTGCTGGAGGTCTTCGGCCCCGGCGAGCTGCGCCAGCCCGGCGAGGGCTCGGCCGCGCTGCTGGCGGTGGTGCCGCTGCCGGCGGACCGGAAGGTCTTCGTCGAGGCGTGGGACGACGTGCCGGCCGAGGTGGCCCGCCGGGCCCGGCCGGGCGACGTGGTGGTGACCATGGGCGCGCCGCCGATCTCGCTCATGGGCGACCAGCTGCTCGACGCCCTGCTGGCCCGGACCGGTGACGCCGCGGCGATCGGCACCGGCGTCGACCCGGACGGCGCGGCGGCCACGGCCGGATGAGCCCCGGCCCGGCCCGCGGCCGCACCCCCGGCCAGGACGGCGGGGCCGGCCGGCGCAACCCGGCCCGGCGGTGGCAGCTGGTCCGGGCCGGCGCCGACGCCGTACCCCCGTCGACCCGGCGCTTCATGGCCCGGGCCCGGCAGCGGCGGATGCGCGCGGCGCTGCCCTGGGCGGTCACCGTCGCCGTGCTGGCCGTCGCCGGCCTGGTCGCCTGGACCGTGCTGGGCACCGGCCTGTTCGGCGTCCGGGAGGTGCGGGTGGTCGGCGCCGAGCTGGTCACCCCGGTCGAGGTACGCGACGCCGCGGCCGTGCCCGACGAGGCGCCGCTGGCCCGGGTGGACCTGGCCGCGACCGCCCGCCGGGTCGGCGCGCTCGCCCCGGTGGAGCGGGCCACGGTGGAGCGGGACTGGCCGGGCGCCCTGGTGATCCGGGTGGTGGAGCGGACCCCGGTGGCCGCGGTGCCGCAGGGCGACCGGTGGGTCGTCGTCGACCGCGCCGGCGTGGTCTTCCGGAACCTGGACCAGGCCCCCGGCGGGCTGCCGGTCATCCAGGTCGGCAGTCCGGCCCCCGGCGACCCGGGCACCCGCGCCGGGCTGGACGTGCTCGCCGCGCTCAGCCCGAAGCTGCGTGCCGAACTGGTCGCCGTGGACGTGGCCGGGTTGGCCCGGATCACCCTGCTGCTGCGCGGCGACCGGAAGGTGGTCTGGGGCGACGCGACCCGCAGCCCGGACAAGTCCAAGGTGGCCACCGCCCTGCTCGGTCGGAAGGCCGACACGATCGACGTGAGCGCCCCGGACGTGGTCACCCTCCGGTGATCCGCCGGTCGGCCGACGTGAGCCCGCCCGCTCCGCCCGCGACACGCCGGAAAGGTCCTTGGCTCAGCGCGCGGCGGCGCATACGTTGCCCCGAAGAGATCAGTGGTTGACATAGCTCTAAGCCTCTAGTAGAGGGTGAGAGTTTCAGCCGTCGGCATCGCTGGGAAATGCTCCGCTGCTGGTCTGGCCAAGCCGTGTGGGGTCGGCCCATGCCAATCTCGAAGGGAAAGGACCGGAGATGACACCTCCGCACAACTACCTGGCGGTCATCAAGGTCGTCGGCATCGGGGGCGGTGGCGTGAACGCCGTCAACCGGATGATCGAGGTTGGGCTCAAGGGCGTCGAGTTCATCGCGATCAACACCGATGCGCAGGCGCTGCTCATGAGCGACGCCGACGTCAAGCTCGACGTCGGCCGGGAGCTGACCCGCGGCCTGGGCGCCGGCGCGAACCCGGACGTCGGCAAGAACGCCGCCGAGGACCACCGCGACGAGATCGAGGAGGTGCTCAAGGGCGCCGACATGGTCTTCGTGACCTGTGGCGAGGGCGGCGGCACCGGCACCGGCGGCGCGCCCGTCGTGGCGAACATCGCCCGCAAGCTCGGCGCACTCACCATCGGCGTGGTCACCCGCCCGTTCTCCTTCGAGGGCAAGCGCCGCCAGGTGCAAGCCGAGGCGGGCATCGAGGAGCTGCGCAACCAGTGCGACACGCTCATCGTGATCCCGAACGACCGGCTGCTCGCGCTCGGCGACCGGAACATCTCCATGATGGACGCCTTCCGCACCGCGGACCAGGTGCTCCTCTCCGGTGTCCAGGGCATCACCGACCTGATCACCACGCCGGGTCTGATCAACCTGGACTTCGCCGACGTGAAGAGCGTGATGAGCGGCGCCGGCAGCGCACTCATGGGCATCGGCAGCGCCCGCGGCGAGAACCGCGCCGTGGAGGCGGCCGAGGCGGCCATCTCCAGCCCGCTGCTGGAGCAGAGCATGGACGGCGCGCGGGGCGTGCTGCTCTCCATCGCCGGTGGCTCCGACCTGGGCCTGTTCGAGATCAACGACGCCGCCCAGCTGGTCACCGACGCGGCCCACCCGGACGCCAACATCATCTTCGGCGCGGTCATCGACGACGCGCTCGGCGACGAGGTGCGGGTGACCGTGATCGCGGCGGGCTTCGACGGGGGCGCGCCGGCGTACAAGGCCGTCGAGCCGTCCCGCAAGACCAACCAGAACCCGCCGACCCAGGCGAACGCCCCGGTCAGCCCGCCGGCCACCATGCCGGCCCCGCAGCAGTCGCCGCGCCGGGTGCTCTTCGACGACGTCGACGTGCCGGACTTCCTCAAGAACGGGTCCTGAGCCGCGCCGATGACCGAATCACCCACCACGGTGCGACCCGACCGTCGCGCCGAGCTCGCGGCCGGCCTCGCCCGGGTCCGGGCCCGCATCGCCGACGCCTGCGCGGCGGCCGGCCGGGACCGGGGCGAGATCACCCTGGTCGCGGTCACCAAGACGTACCCGGCCGCCGACGTGGTCGCGCTGGCCGGGCTCGGGGTGACCGACGTGGGGGAGAACCGCGACCAGGAGGCGGCCCCGAAGGCCGCCGAGGCGGCCGCCGCCGGCGCCACGCCGCGCTGGCACTTCATCGGCCAACTGCAGCGCAACAAGGCCCGTTCGGTGGTCCGCTACGCCGACGTGGTCCAGTCGGTCGACAGCGTGCGGCTGGCCGCGGCCCTGGACGGCGCCGCGACCGCCGCCCGGGACCGGCCGCTGGACGTGCTGGTGCAGGTGAGCGTCGACGGCGACCCGGCCCGGGGCGGGGCGCTGCCGGACGTGGCCGACCCGGACCGGGGGCTCGACGCGGTGGCCGCGGCGGTGGCCGGCGCCGGCGGGTTGCGGCTCGCCGGCCTCATGGCGGTCGCCCCGCTGGGCTGGGAGCCGGATCGGGCGTTCGCCCGGCTGGCCGAGGTGGTGGCGCGATTCCGCGCGGACCATCCCGAGGCGACGGTGCTGTCGGCGGGTATGAGCGGCGATCTGGAAATCGCGATCGAATACGGCGCGACACATGTCCGCGTCGGTAGCGCGTTGCTCGGAATGCGCTCCACGCTGCGGTAGCCTGACCGCGAAAGAAGCAAATTACATCAGTGTTGTTCAGGAACGGCGTTCCCGTAGCCGGGGGCCGTGGCGAGCGGACCGCGAATCGCTCGCCGGGGGATTGCCGATCCGGTCCGGTGGGCATCGTTGTCCACTCGTGATCAAAGCGACACGGCACGGGGGCGCGTGCCGCACGGCGGACGGAAGGGCGCGGGGATGGGTGCACTGCGCAAGGCGGGGGTCTGGCTCGGTCTCGTCGAGGAGGACGATGAGCGGGCGTACGACGACGGTGGCTACGACAAGGGTGGCTACCGCGAGTCGCGCTACCGGTCGAGCCGCTACTCGGAGGAGTTCGCCGACGACGAGGACGACGAGTCCGAGGAGCCGCCGGCCACCCGTGGCCGGGTGGGCGACCGCGGCCGGCTGAGCGAGCGCGCGTCGAGCCGCGCCGTCGACGCCGACCGGGCCGAGGTGGAGCGGCCGGAGCGGACCGAGCGGTCCAGCGTCCGGTCGATCACCCGCTCCGGTGCGGGGGAGACCTCCGGCGCGCTGACCTACCACACCCGCGACAACCTCGCCCTGGCGCCGCAGGCCCAGCCGCGCGAGCGGGCCGTGGTGCCCGAGGACGAGCAGCGCTACCAGATCACCACCCTGCACCCGACCACCTACCGGGAGGCGCGCACCATCGGCGAGCACTTCCGCGACGGCGTACCGGTGATCATCAACCTCACCGAGATGGACGAGGCGGACGCCCGCCGGCTGGTCGACTTCGCCGCCGGGCTCGCGTTCGGCCTGCGGGGTACGATCGAGCGCGTGACCAACCGGGTGTTCCTGCTCTCACCGGCCAACGTCCAGGTCACCGCGGAGGACAAGGCCAAGATCGCTGAGGGCGGCTTCTTCAGCCTGAGCTAGCCCGCACGACCGAGGGACGTCGCCTGCCGTGTTGTCGATTCTGTTCCAGGTGCTTTATCTGCTCCTGTATTTCTTCCTGCTCATCCTGTTGGCCCGATTTGTCCTCGGCGCTGTTCTGGCCTATGGTCGCCGCTGGCAACCGGGCCGGGGAGCATCGGCGGGACTGGAAGTCGTGTGGAGCGTCACTGATCCGCCCCTGCGCGCGTTGAGGCGTGTGATCCCACCGCTTCGAATTGGTACCGTGAGCATCGACCTGGCCTCCCTTGTGCTCCTGGTTATCCTGTTCGTGCTGATGGAGTTCGTGTTAGGGCAACTGATCAGAGCGTTCGCCTGACCAGACTGCTTTCGCGGCCGCAACTGACCCGAGGAGTTTCGATGCCGCTGACCCCGGCTGACGTCCACAACGTCGCCTTCAAAAAGCCGCCGATCGGCAAGCGGGGGTATGACGAGGAGGAGGTCGACGCCTTCCTGGACGAGGTCGAGCGCGAGCTTGCCCGTCTGATCGAGGAGAACAACGAGCTGCGCGCCCAGGTGGAGCGCGGCGGTCGGGGCGGCGCTCCCTCCGGCCCCGGCGGCGACGCCCGCCTCGCGGCGGAGCTCAACGACGTCAAGGCCCAGCTCGACCGGGTGCAGCGCGACAAGGCGGCCGCCGAGCAGGCGGCCCGGGCGATGCAGGCCGAGCTGGAGCAGGTCCGCGCCCAGGGTGGCCCGGCCAGCGCGGCGGACGGCGAGCAGCAGGCCCTGCGCGTGCTCATGATGGCCCAGCGCACCGCCGACGACCACGTGTCCGACGCGCGCCGCGAGGCCGACCAGCTGCTCTCCGAGGCCCGTTCCAAGGCCGAGGAGGTCACCCGCGAGGCCCGCGCCAAGGCCGACGCCCTGGAGCGGGACGCCCGCCAGCGGCACCAGGAGGCCATGGGCGGCCTGGACGCCAAGCGCACCGCGCTGCAGAAGCACATCGAGGAGCTCAAGCAGTTCGAGCGCGAGTACCGCACCCGCCTCAAGGCCTACCTGGAGAGCCAGCTGCGTGACCTCGACGGTCGCGGCCAGGGCCTGGAGGCCGAGATGACCCGCTCCGAGGGCAACCGTGCCACCGGCGGCAGCAACGGCCTCGCCGCGGCCGGCCTCGCCGGCTCCTACGGCGGCGGCCGCGCGGGCTCGCTCGAGTCCGGCCGCTGATCCCGCCGTCGGTGGCCGTCCCCGGGACGGCCACCGACCGCGCAGACCGACACGACGCGGCCGGGGGTGAGCCGTGATAGCCGCCAGCATCCTGCTCATCCTCGGCGCGGTCGTGCTCCTGGTCGCCGGGCTGGCCGGTGGGTCCAGCCCGCTGCTGATCACCTCGATCGCGGCCAGCCTGCTGGCCGCCGTCGCCCTCGTGGCGTTCGCCCGCCAGGCGGCCGCCGCCCGGGCCACGGCCGGCCGGGAGACCGGGCCGCGCCGCCGGACCGCGCCCGGCCCGTCCCACGACGGGCCGGAGATCCCGGTCCCGCACGTTCCGTCGACGGTCGGCGCCGGTGGACCCGGGTGGCGGCAACCACCCGAGCCACCGGCAGCCGACCCGTTCGACCCGCCGGCCGACCGGTTCGACAGTCCGGCCGACCCGCTGGCCGAGCCCTACTCGCCGGCGGAGCCCTACTCGCCGGCCGAGCCCTACTCGCCCCCCGCACCGCGCGGTCCGTCGCGTGCCGAGACGGCGGCGGACGCCCCGGCGCCCACCTCGCCGGCGCCGGACGGCCCGTTCGAGGGGGACCCGCCGGCCGAGGTTCTCTCCGCCGGGGAGGTCGCCCGGCTGGTCCGGCTCGACGGCGAGGTCCGGGTGGTCGACGGCCACCCCCGCTTCCACCTGCCCGGCTGCCCCCACCTGGTGGGCCGGGTCGACGAGCCGCTGCCGGTCGCCGAGGCGGTCGGGCTGGGCTTCACCCCGTGTGCCGGCTGCGCGCCGGCCACCACCCTGCTCGCCGAGGCCCGGCCCCACTGATCATGGTGACCATGGACGACACGCTCACCGTCGCCGTACGGGTGAAGCCCGGGGCCTCGCGGGCCCGCGTCGGCGGCCGGTTCGACGGCCCGCACGGGCCGGCCCTGGTCATCGCCGTGAACGCGCCCGCGGTGGACGGCCGGGCCACCGAGGCGGCCCGCCGGGCCCTGGCCGACGCGCTCGGCGTCCGGCCGGCGGCGGTCTCCCTGCGGGCCGGCGCGGCCAGCCGGGACAAGCTCTTCCTGGTCGAGCACCCGGCCCCCGGGCTGCCCGACGTGCTCCGGCGGCTCCGCGACGGATCGGCCGGGTGAGGACCCTCCGGACCGGTCCCGCATGACGCCGGGGCTCGACGTCGCGCTGCTGGTCGGTGCGGGCGTCCTGCTGGTCGCGGTGGGCGCGGTGCGCTTCTCCACCCGGCTCGGCGTGCCGAGTCTCCTGGTCTACCTGGCGCTCGGGGTGGCCATCGGCGAGGCCGGCCTGGGCATCCGCTTCGACGACGTCGAGCTGACCCGGGTGCTCGGCTTCTGCGCGCTCATCGTGATCATCGCGGAGGGCGGGCTGAGCGCCCGGTGGAGCACCCTGCGGCCGGTGCTCGGCCTGGCCGCCGCGCTCTCCACGGTCGGCGTGGTGGTCAGCATCCTGGTCGTCGGCGTGGTGGTGCACCTGCTGCTCGGCCTCGACTGGCGGCTGGCCCTGCTCTACGGCGCGGTGCTGTCGTCCACCGACGCGGCGGCCGTCTTCGCCACCCTGCGCCGGCTGCGCCTGCCGCCCCGCCTCGTGGCCACCCTGGAGGCCGAGTCCGGGATCAACGACGCCCCGGTGGTCATCCTGGTGCTGCTGCTGTCCCGGGCCGGCGTGGAGGCCGCCCACCCGTGGTGGCACGAGGTGCTCCTGGTCGGCTACGAGCTGGGCGCCGGCGCGGCGGTCGGGGTGGCCGCCGGTATCGCCGGCCGGTACGCGCTGCGCCGGGCCGCCCTGCCGTCCGCCGGCCTCTACCCGATCGCGGTGGTCGGCTTCACGGTGCTGGCGTACGCGGCCGGCTCGGTGCTGCACGCCTCGGGCTTCCTGGCCGTCTACGTGGCCGGCGTCCTGCTCGGCAACGCCCGGCTGCCGCACCGGCAGGCCATCCTGGGTTTCGCCGACGGGCTGGCCTGGCTGGCCCAGATCGGCCTGTTCGTGCTGCTCGGCCTGCTGGTCTCGCCGAGCCGGCTGGCCGCGGCGGTGCTGCCGGCCGTGGTGACCGGGCTGGCCCTTCTGCTGCTCGCCCGGCCGCTGTCGGTGGCGGTCTCCGCGCTGCCGTTCCGGTTCCGGGTGCGCGAGCAGCTCTTCCTCTCCTGGGCCGGGCTGCGCGGCGCGGTGCCGATCGTGCTGGCCACCATCCCGCTCTCGCTGCGGGTGCCGGGCGCCGACCGGCTCTTCGACGCGGTCTTCGTGCTGGTGGTGATCTTCACGCTGCTCCAGGCCGGGACCCTGGCGCCGGCGGCCCGCCGGCTCGGGGTGACCGCGCCGGCCGAGGCGGCGGAGATCCTGCTGGAGACGGCCCCGCTGGAGCGGATGCGGGCCGACCTGCTCCAGCTGGAGGTGCCGCCCGGCTCCCGGCTGGGCGGGGTGCACGTGGACGAGCTGCGACTGCCGGTGGGCGCCTCGGTGACCCTGGTGCTGCGCGACGGGGTGGGCTTCGTGCCCGGTCCGGACACCCGGCTGAAGGCCGGGGACAGCCTGCTCATCGTGGCCACCGCGGAGGTGCGGGACGAGGCGGAGCGGCGGCTGCGGGCGGTGAGCCGGCGGGGTCGGCTGGCCCGGTGGTTTGGCGAGTACGGCGAGGACCGGACCGGCTGATCTGCTAGCGTTCGTTTTGCCCTAATTGGTGGCTGTTCAGGGCTGAATCGCGGTGCGACGGTGCGGCACGTTGTCGGACGCCTGTACGTTCCGTATTCTTGCCACCCTCCGGAGTGCGCGGCCCTGTCGCCGCGCGCCCGTTCTGTACATGGGGGACGCCGACGCCGGCGGTCCCCGCCCAGGCACGCTGACCGCCGCGGCACGCGGCTGAGGGAGCTGACGATGGCGAAGCCAGCCGACACCAGGACCGCCGGTCGCAAGCCGGTGGCGAAGGCCACCCGCAGCGCCGCGGAGACCGAGAAGATCCGGGCCGCCCTGGCGGCACGGCGGGACGAGCTCAACGCCGAGTACGATCAGACGCTGAGCGAGATCACCGAGCTGCAGCGCGACCGGCTGACCGACTCGGCCGGGGACGACCAGGCCGACACCGGCACCAAGACGTTCGAGCGCGAGCAGGAGATCTCACTCGCCAACAGCATCAAGGAGCGGATCACGCAGGTCGAGCGCGCGCTGGAGCGGCTCGACGAGGGTGGCTACGGCTGGTGCGAGCGGTGCGGCAACCCGATCCCGGTGGAGCGGCTCGCCGCGTTCCCGTCGGCCACCCTCTGCGTGAGCTGCAAGCAGCTGGAGGAGCGGCGCTGACGTCCGTTCCCCGGCGGCCGAACGGCAGACGGTGACCGCCACCGTCGCGAACGTCGATGGGGAGCAGATGACCGCAGCACCGCCCGCCGGGTCCGGCAACGCCGACCCGGGCACCGGCACGCCCCGCCGCAAGGCGACCGGCCTGCTGCTCGGCGTGGCCCTGACCTCGCTCGTCGCGGACCTGGTCACCAAGCAGCTCGCGCTCTCGGAGCTCACCGGGCGGGGGCCGGTGTCGCTGCTCGGCGGCGCGGTCTACCTCAGCCTGACCCGCAACAGCGGCGCCGCGTGGAGCATCGGCTCCGACCACACCTGGGTCTTCCCGCTGATCACCATCGGCGTGATCGCCTGGATCGCCTGGATGGCGCTGCGGCTGCGGTCGCTGCCCTGGGCCGTGTCGCTCGGCCTGGTGCTGGGCGGGGCGCTGGGCAACCTCACCGACCGGATCTTCCGCGCCCCGGGGCACTTCGTCGGGCACGTCGTCGACATGGTCAGCCTCTTCGACCCGTACGGGCAGGTCTGGCCGGTGTTCAACCTGGCCGACAGCTCGCTGGTCTGCGGCGTGCTGCTGGCGGTGTTCCTGGAGCTGACCGGCCGGCAGCGGGACGGCTCCCGGGCCACCGCCGAGCGATCCGGCGACGAGCGCCCCGTCGAGCAGCGGGAGCGCGCGTGACCTCCGCCTTCGCCGCCGGCGGCGACCACCGGTCCCTGCCCGTCCCGGACGGGCTCGACGGCATGCGGCTGGACCAGGCCGTCTCCCGGCTCTTCGGGCTGTCCCGGACGGCCGCGGCGGCGCTGGTCGACGCCGGGGACGCGCTTGTCGACGGCGCGGTCCGGCCCAACTCGCACAAGGTCAAGGCGGGCTCCTGGCTGGAGGTCACGCTGCCCGCGCCGGCCGCTCCGCCGACCGTGGTGCCGCAGGCCGTGTCGGGCCTCACCGTGGTCTACGCCGACGACGACATCGTGGTGGTGGACAAGCCGGTCGGGGTGGCCGCCCACCCCAGCCCCGGCTGGACGGGCCCGACCGTGATCGGCGGGCTGGCCGGGATCGGCCACCGGATCTCCACGAGCGGCGCCGCCGAGCGGCAGGGCGTCGTGCACCGGCTCGACGTGGGCACCACCGGCGTCATGGTGGTGGCCAAGAGCGAGCAGGCGTACACCGCGTTGAAGCGGGCGTTCAAGTACCGCGAGGTGGAGAAGCGCTACCACGCCGTGGTGCAGGGCCACCCGGACCCGCTGCGCGGCACCATCGACGCGCCGATCGACCGGCACCCGCACCACGACTACCGCTGGGCGGTGGTCTCCGGCGGCAAGCCGAGCATCACCCACTACGACACCATCGAGGCGTTCCCCTCGGCCAGCCTGCTCGACGTGCGGCTGGAGACCGGGCGTACCCACCAGATCCGGGTGCACTTCTCCACGCTGCGGCACCCGTGCGTGGGCGACCTCACCTACGGCGCCGACCCGACCCTGTCCGCCCGGCTCGGCCTGGCCCGGCAGTGGCTGCACGCCCGCTCGCTGAGCTTCCTGCACCCGCGCACCGGCGACGAGGTCACGTTCGTCAGCGAGTACCCGGACGACCTGGCCCGGGCGCTGGAGATCCTGCGCGACTGACCCGCCGATGACGACCGACACCGAGCCGCCGCGCCGGTCGCGCTCCGGCGCGCTCACCTGGCTCGCCCTCGCCTGCGCGCTGGTGGTGCTGGTGGTCGCCGTCGCGCAGCGGCACGACCGGCCGGTGGGGGACCGCACGGTGGGCGAGGTGACCCGGGTCGGGGTGGCCGACGGCGACGCCGTCCCGGCCTACCTGCGCGCCGCCGCCGACGAACTCGCGCGGCTCGACGCCCCGGCGCCCGGCAGCTACGCCCTGGTCTCGTTCGCCGCGTACCTGACGCCGGCGCAGGTGGCCGTCGCGCTGGGCGGCGCCCCGGTCTCCGCGGTGGTGGCCCGGGTGCCGGTGCCCGGGCGGCAGACCGAGATCGTCCGGATCGCCGCGCTGCGCCTGCCTGAGGACGTGGTCGCCGGGATGGCCGAGGTGGCCGGGCGCAAGGACCGGGAGGCCGCCGACTACCGGGCCCGCGCCGCCGCCCCGGCGGCCACCGCCGATCCGGAACTGCGCCGGGTGTACGACACCGGGGCCGCGGTGGCGGCGCGGGAGGCGGCCGGCTACCGGGCGGGCTGCGCGTGCGTCTACGCCGCAGTGGTCCGGGACGCCCCGGACGCCCTGCGGGCGCTGGCCGCCCGCCCCGGCGTCCGCGCGGTCGACCCCGCCCCGGAGGTGACCCGGTTGGACCGAACGGTGTTCACCCCGCCGCTGCCGGAGCAGCGCGACGTGGCCCGGCCGCCGGCCGACACCGGACTCGCGCCGAGCGCCGGTATGGGTAATTCGTCGGAAGCTGCACCGACGGTGACCGGATCCTCACCGGCCGCCGGACGGCCCGCCGGGGGAGCGGGACCACCCAATCCGGCTCCCACCTCCTGAGACGTGCTGGTGGGCGGCTTGCGGCCCCGGCCGACGGTGAGGAGGCCCACCGGGGGATGTGCGAATCGGGGTGTGGTCCGAATAGGGTTTCGTTCGTAGCCTGTCAGGCGGAGATCGATGGGCTGGGGGAGGGGCGAGGCCTTGGACGGCAGCGAGACCGGTTGGGGTCGGCAGGCTGAGCCGGCGCCACGGTGGCGGGCGCTGCTCGACCGGGCCCGGCTCGCCGGTCGCGGCGCCGAGCAGCCCGACACCGACCACCGCGCCGAGGAGAACCCGGCGCCGCCCCCGGAGACGCTGCCCCGGCGCGCCGCCGGCACCGGCTGGACGGGCCGTGCGCAGGCCGTCGCCCGCCCCGCCGACGCGTCGTTCGGCGCCGAACCGGCCTACCGGGTCGAGGCGACCTACCGGGTGGAGCCGGCCTACCGGGTCGACCCGCGCTACGGCGGTGAGCCGGCGTACCAGGCCGAGCCTGCCTACCGCGCCGAGCCGGAGCCGCGCGCCGAGCCGTCCTGGCGGGCCGAACCGGTCCACCCGCCCGAGCCGACCTACCCCGAGCCCCCGCCGCGCGGCCGCGGCACCGCCTCGGTCGAGTCCCGGTACGCCCTGCTCGACGGCGGCTACCAGCCCGAACCGCCCCCCGCGGAGTCCCGCTACGCCTTGCTGGACCGGGGCCGCTACCGCCCGGACGTCCATCCGGTCCCCGAGCCGCCCCGCATCGAGCCACCCCGCATCGAGCCGGCGCGCATTGAGCCGCCCCGGATCGAGCCGGCGCGGGTGGAGTGGCGCGCCCCGGAGCCGGCGACCGAGCTGGAGCGCGCGGCCGGCGTGCTCCGCCGCGAGCTGGGCGGGCCCCGGGTGCTCGCCTTCGCCAACCCCAAGGGCGGCGTGCACAAGACCACCGCCACCGTGCTCGCCGCGGCCACCGTGGGCAGCGTCCGCGGGCGCGGGGTGCTCGCCTGGGACGACAACGAGCTGCGCGGCACCCTCGGCCTGCGCGCCGGCAGCGCCCGGCACGCCCGCACCATCCGGCACCTGATCCACGACCTCGCGCAGATCGAGATCCTGGAGGGCGCCACCCTGCTGGAGCACCTCGACGACTACCTCCGGCACGCCTCCGACGGCTCGTACGACGTGCTGGCCGGCGAGGAGAGCCCGCGCTTCGCCCAGCGGCTGGACCAGTTCACCGTCAAGCGGGTGCTGGAGCTGCTGCGGCGCACCCACGACGTGGTCTGCGTGGACACCGGCAACAACGTGGAGAGCCCCAACTGGCGCACCGTCATGCAGGCGGCCGACCAGCTCGTGGTGACCACCGTGCCCCGCGAGGACGCGGCGTTCAGCGCGGACTGGATGCTCGACCTGCTGCACGAGGAGGGCATGGGCGAGCTGGCCGACAACGCGGTCACCCTGATCTCCTGCCCCACCCCCGGTCGTACGCCGCTCCAGGACGACCTGGAGCGGCACTTCGCCACCCGGACCCGGGCGGTGGCCGTGGTGCCCTACGACCCGGCGCTGGAGACCGGCTCCTCGATCGAGTACCACCAGCTCCAGGCGGAGACCCGGCAGGGCTGGCTCAAGGCCGCCTCGGTGATGCTGGAACCGTTCGCCCGCTGACCGCCACCGCCGCCCCGCGCGGCCCCGTCGCCTGAGAGGATCACCGGGTGAGTCCGGACACCCCTGATCCCGAGCGGGTCGCCGACGGTCCCGGCGCGCCCGGCGCCGCCGCCCGCCCGCCCGCCGGTGCGGAGAACGCGCCGAACGGCGACACGGGCAGCTTTCCGACCGGCGGCACGGAGAGCTTCCGGCCCGGCCGGTCCCCGAACGAGGGCGAGCCCCCCGGCTGGCCCGGCGGCCTGCCGGTGCCCGCCGGCACCCCGGTGACCGCGCCCGGCGCGGACCCGCTCGCCGGCTATCCCGGCGTGGTCGGGGCCATGCCGGGTGCGCCGGCCGCCACCCGGCGGGCCGGCGGCCGGGCCGCCGTGGTGGCGCTCGGCACGGCGCTGCTGCTGACCGTGCTCGGGGCGCCCCTGGGCCTGCTGTGGGCCCTGGTGGCCCCCGGCACGCCGGTGCGGATGACCGCCGAGGGCGCCGTCTACGCCACCCCGCAACCGGAGCAGCCGATCGCCGCCGACGGCTGGTTCAGCCTGCTCGGGCTCGGCTTCGGGGTGCTCGCCGCGATCACCCTCTGGGTGGTGCTGCGCCGCCGGCGTGGCCCGGTCGGCCTCGTCGCCGGGATCCTCGGCGGGCTCGGCGCGGCGGTCGTGGCCTGGCAGGTCGGCCGCCGGATCGGGCTCGGCACCTTCCAGCGGCTGCTGGACACCGCGCCGCCCGGGACCGACTTCACCAAGCCCGCCGACCTGCGCGCCGGCGGGATCGACTGGTACGGGCCGCTGCCCGTCCCGCACGGCAACCTGCTGCTGGCGGCGTTCGGCGCGGCCGTGACGTACACCCTGCTGGCCGGCTGGTCGCGGTGGCCCTCGCTGCGGCCGGAGCCGCAGTGGGACGGAGGCTGGGCGCCCGGCGGGCCGGGGATCAGTTCGGAGCCGGGGGACCAGCCAACTCGCTGAGCGGCACGGGGACCGCCCGGACCTCGCGCAGCAGGGTGGTCTCCCGGTGCAGCAGCCGCAGCTCGGCCCGGAGCCGGCCGGCGGTGTCGTCGATGGCGAGCAGCCGCTGCCGGTCGTCGACGGTCAGCGCCGCGGTGGCGGCGACCAGGTGCGACAGCACCGTCGGGTCCTCCGGCAGCTGCTCGGAGATCTCCTGCGGGTCCGGCCGGACCAGGTTCAGGTACTGCCGGAAGACCGAGATCACCCGGGCGGCCAGCAGGTCGGCCACCTCGTCGGTGCCGGCCGGTTCGGGCAGCCACTCCACCTCGGCGGTCAGGTACGGCGCGGCGGCGTCGTCGACCTCGGCGATGCGGAACCGCCGCCGCCCCACGGTGACGATGTCGAACCCGCCGTCGGCCAGCTCGGTGACCTGCCGCAGCTCGGCGGTGCAGCCCACCTCGTGCAGGGTGACCTCGCCGCCGGCGGTGCCGGGGCGGTCCGGCGGCCCGGCCGGCGCGACCTCCCAGCCGGCCCGGATGGCCACCACCCCGAACTCGCGCGGCGCGCCCTCGGGCAGCCCGACGAGGTGGCGCACCAGCGCCCGGTAACGCTCCTCGAAGATGTGCAGCGGGAGGACCAGCCCCGGGAACAGGACCGTCCCGAGCGGGAAAACCGGCAGCCGTGCGGTCACGTGATCGAGAGTATCCCGAGCGCGTCGCGGCGGCGTGTCCCGGCTCACCGTCCCGGCGTACGGGCGGCTCCGGTCGGGGCGCGGACCGGCAGCCTAGACTCGCAAGGGTGTTGAATCGGATCGACCTGCGCGGCGGGGCGCGTGACCCGCGCCGCCTGCTGCCCCGTGCCCAGCTCGACGTCTCCGTGGCCGTCGAGAGGATCCGCCCCCTCGTGGAGGCGGTCCGGGAGCATGGGTACCCGGCGATCCGGGAGGCGAGCGAACGGTTCGACGGCGTCTCCCCGGAGCGGCTGCGGGTGCCGGTCGAGGTCATCCGCGCCGCCGAGGACACCCTCGACCCGCAGGTCCGCGCCGCGCTGCTGGAGTCGATCACCCGGGCCCGCAAGGTCCACGCCGACCAGCGCCGCGTCGACCACACCACCCAGGTGGTGCCGGGCGGCACCGTGACCGAGCGCTGGGTGCCGGTCGACCGGGTGGGCCTCTACGTCCCGGGCGGGCTGGCCATGTACCCGTCGACCGTGGTGATGAACGTGGTCCCCGCCCAGGCGGCCGGGGTCCGTTCGCTGGTGGTGGTGAGCCCGCCGCAGAAGGACAACGGCGGCCTGCCCGACCAGCGGGTGCTCGCCGCCTGCGCGCTGCTCGGCGTCGACGAGGTCTACGCGGTCGGCGGGGCCCAGGCCGTGGCCATGCTGGCGTACGGCGCGACCGTCGACCCCGAGGGCGCCGAGCGCTGCGAGCCGGTCGACATGATCACCGGCCCCGGCAACATCTGGGTCACCGCCGCCAAGCGGCTGCTGCGCGGCGTGGTCGGCATCGACGCCGAGGCCGGCCCCACCGAGATCGCCATCCTGGCCGACGACACCGCCGACCCGGCGCACGTCGCCGCCGACCTGATCAGCCAGGCCGAGCACGACCCCCTCGCGGCCAGCGTGCTGGTCACCCCGTCGGTGGCGCTGGCCGACGCGGTCGACGTCGAGCTGGCCCGGCAGGTGCCCGCGGCCAAGCACGCCGAGCGGATCGGCACCGCGCTGCGCGGCGAGCAGAGTGGCGTCGTCCTCGTCGACGACCTGGAGGCCGGGCTGCGGGTGGTCGACGCGTACGCGGCCGAGCACCTGGAGATCCAGACCGTCGACGCCCGCGAGTGGGCGTTGCGGGTGCGCAACGCCGGGGCGATCTTCGTGGGCGCCTGGTCGCCGGTGTCGCTGGGCGACTACTGCGCCGGCTCCAACCACGTGCTGCCGACCGGCGGCTGCGCCCGGCACTCCTCCGGCCTGTCGGTGCAGTCCTTCCTGCGCGGCGTGCACCTCGTGGAGTACACGCAGGACGCGCTGCGCGAGGTGGCCCCGCACGTGGTCACCCTGGCCGGCGTCGAGGACCTGCCGGCGCACGGCCAGGCGGTCAGCGTGCGCTTCCCGGGGGCGACCTCGTGACCACCCTCGACGACCTGCCGATCCGCGACGACCTGCGGGGCCTGACGCCCTACGGGGCGCCGCAGCTGGACGTGCCGGTGCGGCTGAACACCAACGAGAACTCCTACCCGGTGCCCGAGCCCGTGGTGGAGGCGATCGGCAAGGCCCTCTCCGCCGAGCTGCGCGACCTCAACCGCTACCCGGACCGGGACGCCGTGGCCCTCCGCGCCGACCTCGCGGAGTACCTGGGCCACGGGCTCACCGTCGACCAGGTGTGGGCCGCCAACGGCTCCAACGAGATCCAGCAGCAGCTGCTCCAGGCGTTCGGCGGCCCCGGGCGCACCGCGCTCGGCTTCACCCCGGCGTACTCGATGCACCCGCTGCTCGCGCTCGGCACCGGCACCGGCTGGATCCCGGCCGCGCGCGGCGCGGACTTCGGGCTGACCGCGGCCGACGCGGTCGCCCAGGTCCGGGAGCACCGGCCCGACGTGGTCTTCCTCTGCTCGCCGAACAACCCGACCGGCACCGCGCTCGACCCGGCCGTGGTCGCCGCCGTGCTGGCCGAGGCGCCCGGCATGGTGGTCGTGGACGAGGCGTACGCCGAGTTCGCCCGGCCCGGCACGGTCAGCGCGCTCGCCGTGCTGCCCGGGCACTCCCGGCTGGTGGTGACCCGGACCATGAGCAAGGCGTTCGGCTTCGCCGGCGGCCGGCTCGGCTACCTGGCCGCCGACCCGGCCGTGGTGCGGGCGGTGCAACTGGTCCGGCTGCCGTACCACCTCTCGGCGCTCACCCAGGCCGCCGCCCGCGCGGCGCTGGCCCACCGCGACGCCCTGCTCGGCACGGTCGCCGCGATCATGGAGCAGCGCGACCGGATCGTGGCCGAGCTGCGCGCCCGCGGGCACCGGGTGGCCGACAGCGACGCCAACTTCGTGCTCTTCGAGGTCGGCGGCGACCAGGCCGCCGCGTGGCGCGTCCTGCTCGACGCCGGCGTGCTGGTCCGCGACGTCGGCCTGCCCGGCTGGCTGCGGGTCACCGCCGGCACCCCCGCCGAGACCGACGCCTTTTTGTCTGCGATGGAGAAGCTGTCATGAGTCGGACCGCCCGGGTGGAGCGGATCACCAAGGAGACCAAGGTCCTCGTCGAGATCGACCTCGACGGCACCGGCAAGGCCGACATCGAGACCGGTGTCGGCTTCTACGACCACATGCTGAACCAGATCGCCCGGCACGGCGGCTTCGACCTGACCGTGCACACGGTCGGCGACCTGGAGATCGACGCCCACCACACCATGGAGGACACCGCGCTGGCCCTGGGCGCCGCGTTCGACCAGGCGCTGGGGGACAAGGCCGGCATCCGGCGGTACGGCTCGGCCACCGTCCCCATGGACGAGGTGCTGGTCCGGGCCGCCGTCGACCTGTCCGGCCGGCCGTACGTGGTGCACGACGAGCCGGCGCTCGCGCCGTACATCGGGCCGGTCTACCCGACCAGCATGACCCGGCACATCTGGGAGTCGTTCGGCCAGGCCGCCCGGGTCACCCTGCACGTGGACGTGCTGCGGGCGGCCCGGCCCGGCGGCAACCCGGACGCCCACCACGTGGTGGAGGCCCAGTTCAAGGCGGTCTCCCGGGCGCTGCGCGAGGCCACGTCGATCGACCCGCGGTCGGCGGGCGCGATCCCCAGCACGAAGGGCGCACTCTGATGCGGGCGCTGCCGACGCTGCTGCTGATCCTGGCCGGGGTGCTGGTCGGCGGGACGTGGTCGCTCCACAAGCAGGGCGCCGCCCGCGGCGCGGTGGTGGTCACCGGGCTGCTGGCCGTGCTGGCCACCGCGGGCGGGCTGCTCTGGCTGCTGCCGGGGGAGGGATCGTGAGCAGGCGTGTCGTGGTGCTCGACTACGGCTCGGGCAACCTGCGGTCGGCCGAGCGCGCCCTGGAGCGGGCCGGTGCCGACGTCACCGTCACCGCCGACCTGACCGCCGCCGCCGAGGCCGAGGGCCTCGTGGTGCCGGGCGTCGGCGCGTTCGCCGCCTGCATGGCCGGGATCGAGGCGCTGGGCGCCGGCCCGGTCATCGCCGACCGGGTGGCCGCGGGCCGCCCGGTGCTGGGCATCTGCGTCGGCATGCAGGTGCTCTTCGAGCACGGCGACGAGCACGGCGTGGTCACCAAGGGGCTCGGGCTGCTGCCGGGCGGGGTGACAAAGCTGCCCGCGCCGCGGCTGCCGCACATGGGGTGGAACACGGTGCACGCCCCGGCCGGCTCGGTGCTCTTCGCCGGCCTGCCGGCCGACGCCCGGTTCTACTTCGTCCACTCCTACGGGGTGACCGAACCGGCGGCGCTGGCCGCCGCCGGGGCCGCCGTCACCACCGCGTACCACGGCACGGACTTCGTGGCCGGGGTCGAGCGGGGCGCGCTGTCGGCGGCCCAGTTCCACCCGGAGAAGTCGGCCGACACCGGGGCGGCCCTGCTGCGCAACTGGCTCGGCACACTGTGAGCGCGAGGAGTGAGCCGGGGTTGCGAGCCCCGCAGTCGCGAACGAACGGTGGCGCAGTGTGAGTAAGGAGCGGGCCCGCCGCCGGGAGGCCCGCCAGGCCGAGCTGGAACGGGAACGCGCCGCACGCGCCCGCCGGGCGGCGCGACGGGAGCGGCGGCGCGTGGTCGCCCGCCGGTTCACGCCGAAGCTGCGGCGGGGCCGCACGGGCCGGCTGCGCCGGCACAGCCGCGGCGAGCGGGCGGCCATCGTGCTGCTCACCGGCGCGGCGGTGGCCGGTATCTGGAGTTTCGTCGACGACCTGGCGCTGCGGCTGGCGCTGGTCGTGTTGTTGCTGCTGGTCCTGCCCGCGGTCGTGGTGATCGCCCTGGACCGTCGTTCCTGATGCGAGGAGTAGAGCGTTGAGCCTCACCCTGTTGCCCGCCGTGGACGTCGCCGACGGCCAGGCCGTCCGGCTCGTCCAGGGCGCCGCCGGCAGCGAGACCGCGTACGGCGACCCGGTGGAGGCCGCCCTCACGTGGCAGGCCGACGGCGCCGAGTGGATCCACCTGGTCGACCTGGACGCCGCGTTCGGCCGGGGCACCAACGCCCACCTGCTCGCCGAGGTGGTCCGCCAGCTCGACGTGAAGGTCGAACTCTCCGGGGGCATCCGGGACGACGAGTCGTTGCAGGCTGCCCTGGGCACCGGGGCGGCCCGGGTCAACATCGGCACCGCCGCGCTGGAGGACCCGGAGTGGTGCGACCGGGTCTGCGGCGAGTACGGCGACCGGGTGGCCATCGGGTTGGACGTGCGCGGCCGTACCCTCTCCGCCCGGGGCTGGACCCGCGACGGCGGTGACCTCTACGAGGTGCTGGCCCGGCTGGACAAGGCCGGCGCCAGCCGTTACGTGGTCACCGACATCACCAAGGACGGCACCATGCGCGGCCCCAACCTGGACCTGCTGCGCGAGGTCTGCTCCCGCACCGACGCCCCGGTGATCGCCTCCGGCGGCGTGTCCACCCTGGACGACCTGCGCGCGCTGGCCACCCTGGAGCCGGTGGGCGTGGAGGGCGTGATCGCCGGCAAGGCGCTCTACGCGGGGGCGTTCACCGTCGCCGAGGCGCTCGCCACCCTGCGGGCCGGCGCGTGACAACCGTCGCGGGCGACAGCGCCCGGTCGGAGCGGGAGCTGCCGGCCGGTGGGGCCGTCACCCGGCTCGGCTCGGGCGGCCCGTGGGAGGCGCTCTACGGCTACTGCCGGGTGGTCCGCGCCGGGCAGCTGGCGATCACCGCCGGCTGCACCTCGACGGTGGACGGCAAGGTGGCCCACGTGGGGGACGCCGCGGCGCAGACCGCCCAGGCGATCCGCATCGGCCTGGACGCGCTCGCCGAGGTCGGCGCGGAGCCGGCCGACGTGGTGCGCACCCGGATGTACGTGACCGACCGGATGTACGCCGACGAGGTGGGCCGGGCGCACAACGCGGTGTTCGGCGCGGTCCGCCCGGTGGCCACCATGGTCGTGGTGGCCGGGCTGATCGACCCGGAGCACCTGGTCGAGGTCGAGCTGGAGGCCTGGCTCGGCGACCGCTGACGGCCGTCCCCGTGGTGTGGGGGCGGCCACTCCGCGGCCCATTCGGTTGTGCACAACTCAATTGGGGGCTACGTTTTCGGGGTGACCGATGATCTGGTGCTGCGCCGGCAGGTGTGCTTCGCCCTCTACGCGGCGTCGCGCGCCCTCACCGACGTCTACCGGCCCATCCTCGACGAGCACGGCCTGACCTACCCGCAGTACCTGGTGCTGCTGGTGCTCTGGGAGCGCGGCGACGACGCCCCCACGGTCTCCGAGCTCGGCGCGCGGCTCCGGCTCGACTCCGGCACCCTCTCGCCGCTGCTCAAGCGGCTGGAGGCGGCCGGCCTGGTGGTGCGTACCCGCTCGGCGGCCGACGAGCGCCGGGTCGAGGTGGGCCTCACCGCGCAGGGCCGGGCCCTGCGGGAGCGGATGGACGAGGTGCCGCGGCGGGTGGCCCACGCCACCGGCCTCACCGAGGCCGAGCTGGTCGCCCTGCGCGACACCCTCACCCGGGTCACCGAGACGATCCACCGACAGAAGGAGCAGTGACCACCATGCAGGTGCTCTACACCGCGTCCGCGCAGGCCACCGGCGACGGCCGGGACGGCCACGTCCGCACCTCCGACGGCGGCCTCGACCTGGACCTGGCCATCCCGAAGGAGATGGGCGGCGCCGGCGGCGCGACCAACCCGGAGCAGCTCTTCGCGGCCGGCTACGCCGCCTGCTTCCACTCCGCGCTGCGCGTGGTCGCCCGGAAGGCCCGGGCGGACGTCTCGAACTCGGTCGTCGAGGCCGAGGTGGGCATCGGCCCGAACGGCAGCGGCGGCTACGGCCTGGCCGTCACCCTGGTGGTCGACCTGCCCGGGGTCGAGCGGTCCGCCGCGCAGCAGCTCGTCGAGGCGGCCCACCAGGTCTGCCCGTACTCCAACGCGACCCGGGGCAACATCGAGGTCACCCTCACCGTGCGGGAGGCCCGATGAGCACCAACCGGGAGATCCACCTGGCGTCCCGGCCGCAGGGCTGGCCCACCGCCGACAACTTCCGCCTGGTCGAGACGGAGGTGCCGACCCCGGGGCCGGGCCAGCTCGTGGTCCGCAACCGGTTCATGTCGGTGGACCCGTACATGCGCGGGCGGATGAACGACGTCAAGTCGTACGTGCCGCCGTTCGCGCTCGACGCCCCGCTCGACGGCGGCGCGGTCGGCGAGGTCGTGGCCGGCGACGCCGAGGGCTTCGCGCCCGGCGACGTCGTGCTGCACGGTCTCGGCTGGCGGGAGTACGCGCTGGTCGACGCCAAGGGCGCACGGAAGGTCGACCCCGACCTGGCCCCGGTCAGCGCGTACCTGAGCGTGCTCGGCATGACCGGGCTGACCGCGTACGCCGGGCTGCTCGACGTGGCCGCCATGAAGCCGGGCGAGACGGTCTTCGTCTCCGGCGCGGCCGGCGCGGTCGGCAGCATGGTCGGGCAGATCGCCAAGCTGCGCGGCGCGGCCCGGGTGGTCGGCAGCGCCGGCTCCCCGGCCAAGGTCGAGCGGCTCCGGGCGCTCGGCTTCGACGCCGCGTTCGACTACCACGACGGCCCGGTCCGCGACCAGCTCAGGGCCGCCGCCCCGGACGGCGTCGACGTCTACTTCGACAACGTGGGCGGCGAGCACCTGGAGGCCGCCATCGGCGCCATGAACCTGCATGGCCGGGCCGCCATCTGCGGCATGATCGCGCAGTACAACGCCACCGAGCCGCCCGCCGCCCCGCGCAACCTGGCGCTGCTCATCGGCAAGCGGCTCACCCTGCGCGGCTTCCTGGTCGGCGACCACGGGCACCTGCGCGAGCAGTTCGTCAAGGAGATGGCCGGCTGGCTGCGGGACGGCCGGATCTCCTACGACGAGACGGTGGTCGACGGCATCGAGCGGGCCCCGGAGGCCTTCCTCGGCATGCTGCGCGGCGAGAACCTGGGCAAGATGCTCGTCCGTCTGTGACGCGGCACTCGTTCACGGCGGCCGGCCCGGTCGGGTCGGCCGCCGTGCCGTGCCGGTTGGATAGGCTCGGGGCATGACGGTGGCGGTACGGGTGATCCCCTGTCTCGACGTGGACGCCGGGCGGGTGGTCAAGGGGGTCAACTTCCTCGACCTGCGCGACGCCGGCGACCCGGTCGAGCTGGCGGCCGCGTACGACCGGGCCGGCGCGGACGAGTTGACCTTCCTCGACGTCACCGCCTCCAGCAGCGACCGCGCCACCATGCTCGACGTGGTGCGGCGCACCGCCGAGTCGGTCTTCATCCCGCTCACCGTCGGCGGTGGCGTCCGCCAGGTCGCCGACGTCGACACCCTGCTGCGCGCCGGCGCGGACAAGGTCGGCGTGAACACCGCGGCCATCGCCCGCCCCGAGTTGATCGCCGAGATCGCCGACCGGTTCGGCCGCCAGGTGCTGGTGCTCTCCCTCGACGTACGCCGGGCCCCGGCCGGCACGACTCCGAGCGGCTTCGAGGTGACCACCCACGGCGGGCGCCGGGGCACCGGCCTCGACGCCGTGGAGTGGGCGGCGCGCGGCGCCGAACTGGGCGCAGGCGAGATCCTGCTCAACTCGATGGACGCCGACGGCACCAAGGCGGGCTTCGACCTGCCGCTGATCGAGGCCGTCCGCGCGGTCGTCGACGTGCCGGTGATCGCCAGCGGCGGGGCCGGCGAGGTCGCCCACTTCCCGCCGGCCATCGGCGCGGGCGCCGACGCGGTGCTCGCGGCGAGCGTCTTCCACTTCGGTGAGCTGACCGTCGGCGAGGTCAAGGACGCCCTGCGCGGCGCGGGCCACCCGGTCCGCTGACGCCCGCCCGTCTGGCGGCTCGGCGGGGCGGTCAGGCCGGTCCCGCGAGGTGGCGGGGAGCCGCCGCCGGTCAGGGGCGGCCGGAGTGGCCCTCGGGGGAGCGGCGGGGCATCGGGATCGAGCGGACCGCGTACTCCTGCACGGCGGCGGCGTGGTCGTCATCGTCGAGCTGCCAGTCGGACTCGCCGGGGGCGGGGCGGCGACTCAGCACGCCCTGCACGGTGTCGACGGTGGTGCCCAGCCCGGCGCTGGGCCGGGTGCGCCAGAGCCGCTCGCCGTCCGGTGTCACCCGGAACCAGCCGTCGGTGACGCTGACCAGGCCCGCGCCGACGAGCCGGCGGACCGCGCCCTCCACCTCGTGCCGCTCGGGGATGGCCTGGTTGAGGTGGTCGGCGGTGGAGAGGACGTCGGCGAGGCGCACGCCCTCCGGCCGCCGGGTGTCGGCGGCCCGGCGGTGCCGACCGGCGCCGCTCGCGATGATCAGTGAGACGAAGATCCAGGCGTCGCTCCAACGCCAACCGTTCTCCCCCATGAACGAATGATGCCCGGCGACGACGGCGGAGAAAACACCCGGTTTCGCGGCCGGACGTCGCCGCAGCTCAGCGACGTCCGGCCCGTCCCAAACCCTTGCGGTCGGCGCGGTGGGGGTGACGCTGCGTGGTCGGGGGCCGGTTCAGGCCGCCTCGCCGGCCGCCCTCGGCGCGCAGGCGACCACCGGTTCGTCGGCCGGCCGGGCCGGCACCGCGAAGATCGGGATGAACAGCTGGGCGAGCGGCCCGATGGCCAGCGCGTACGCCACGGTGCCGAGACCCACGGTGCCGCCGAGCAGCCAGCCCAGGCTCAGCACGGTCACCTCGATGACGGTCCGGACCAGCCGTACGGAGTAGCGGGGCCGGCGCGCCGTGAAGCCGGTCATCAGGCCGTCGCGCGGGCCGGGGCCGAGCCCCGCGCCCAGGTAGAGGCCGGTGGCGGCGCCGTTGGCGACGATCCCGGCGACCAGCAGGGTGGCGCGGACCGGCAGGCCGTCGCCGGGTGGCAGCACGGCCAGGGTGGCGTCGACGACCAGGCCGATCACCACGACGTTGCTGATGGTGCCGAGGCCGGGGCGCTGCCGCAGCGGGATCCAGAGCAGCAGCACGAGCGCGCCGACCGCGATGGTGACCGTGCCGAAGGAGAGGTGCGTCTGCCGGGCGAGCCCCTGGTGGAACACGTCCCACGGGTCGAGTCCCAGGCCGGACCGGATCATCAGCGCCATGCTGATCCCGTAGAGGGCGAGCCCGGCGTAGAGCTGGACGAGCCGGCGGGCGGGCCGGTGCCGGAGATTGCCAATTGGTGCCATGCATGCCACCCTAGGGGCCAATCCTGCCCATGACAGAGCCAATTCCGGAGGGGTGGCCATGACGAGTCAGGTGCGTGGCGTCCAATTGGCTCGGCTCCTCGGGCAGTGGCATGCCCTGCCGGGCCGCCGGCGCAGCCCGGACTACGCCGCGCTCGCCGCCGCGGTCCGGGGGCTGCTCGCCGACGGCCGGCTCCCCCTCGGGGTACGCCTGCCGGCCGAGCGCGACCTGGCCGAGGCGCTGCGGATCAGCCGCACCACGGTCACCGCGGCCTACCGGGAGCTGCGGGAGACCGGCCACCTGGCCAGCCGGCGGGGCGCCGGGAGCTGGACCATGCTCCCCGGCACGCACCGGGTGGCCAGCACCGGGCTCTGGACCCCGCTCGACGACCGGGACATGATCGACCTGGGGGTGGCCGCGCTCTCCGCCCCGGCGCAGCTCGTGCCGGCGGCCCGGGCCGCCGCCGAGGACCTGCCCCGCTACCTCGGCGGTGCCGGCTATCACCCGACCGGCATCATCGAGCTGCGCGAGGCGGTGGCCCGCGCGTACACCGACCGGGGGCTGCCGACCAGCCCGGAACAGATCATGGTCACCAGCGGCACCCAGCACGCGCTGGACCTGGTGCTGCGGCTGGCCCTGTCGCCCGGCGGCGGGGTGCTGGTGGAGTCCCCGACGTACCCGAACGCCCTCGCCGCGCTGTCGGCCCGGCGGGCCCGGATCACCACCCACGGGCTCGCCGCCGACGGGGACGGCTGGGACGCCGACCTGCTGCTGGGCAGCATCCGGCAGACCCGGCCCAAGCTGGCGTACGTGATCCCCGAGTTCCACAACCCGACCGGCCACCTGATGGCGACCGACCTGCGTGAGCGGCTGGTCGGCGCGGCGCACGCCGCCGGCACGGACCTCGTGGTGGACGAGTCGTTCGTGGACCTGCCGCTGGACGGCACCCCGCTGGCGCCGCCGGTGGCCACCTTCGACCGGCACTCCCGGGTGATCAGCATCGGCGGGATGAGCAAGCCGTACTGGGGTGGCCTGCGGATCGGCTGGGTCCGGGCGTCCGCCCCGCAGGTGCAGCGGCTGGCCGCCGCCCGGGTCGGCGTGGACATGGCCAGCCCGGTGCTCGACCAGCTCGTCGCGGTGCACCTGCTGGCCCAGGGGCCGAGCATCGTGGCCGCCCGGCGGGTCCAGCTCGCCGCACAGCGGGACGCCCTCGTGGCGGCGATGGCCGACCGGCTGCCCGACTGGCGGGTCACCGTGCCGCGCGGCGGGGTGACGCTCTGGGTGGAGCTGGACGGCCCGATCTCCAGCGCGCTGGCCCGGGCCGCCGAGGAGGTCGGCGTACGCCTGGCGCCCGGACCCCGGTTCGGCCTGGACGGCACCCTGGAGCGGTTCCTCCGGTTGCCCTTCACCCTGCCCACCGCGGACCTGGTGGAGGCCGTCGGCCGGCTCGCCGCGGTCCGCTACGACCTGGACCGGACCGGCCGCCCGCAGTGGCGGGAGCCCTCCGTCATCGCCTGACCCGCCCGAGGCGCCGGACGTCCCCGGGGACAGCGCCCCGGCCGCCCGGCTGCCAGACTGTCCGCCGTGAAGGACCGGACGCGGCGCGGGCCACGGATGCGGGTGATGACCGAGGGCGCCTCGGTCACCCCGCTGGAACTCTTCTTCGACCTGGTCTTCGTCTACGCGCTCACCCAGGTGACCGCGCTGATGGCGACCGACCTGACCTGGCCCGGCATGGGTCGGGGCCTGCTGCTGCTGGCCCTGCTCTGGTGGTGCTGGTGCTGCTACGCCTGGCTCGGCAACACCGTCCGGGCTGACGAGGGCGTGGTCCGGGTGGCCCTCTTCGCGGTGATCGCCACCATGTTCGTGGTCGCCGCGACCATCCCCGAGGCCTTCGTCGACCTGTCCGGCGGGCTCTCCGGCCCGGTCGTCTTCGCCGCCTGCTACCTGGTCGTCCGGGTGCTGCACCTGGCGATCTACTGGCACGCCGCCCGCGGCGACGACGGGCTGCGCCGGCAGCTCGTGCGGGCGGCCCTGCCGATGCTGGGCGGGGCGGTGCTGCTCTTCACCGCCGCGCTGCTGCCCCCGTACCTCACCGACGACCCGGGGCGGGTCGTCGCGCTGCGTACCCTGCTCTGGGTGCTCGCCCTCGCCGTCGACTACGGCGGCATCATGGCCATCGGCGCGGCGGGCTGGCAGATCTTCTCGGCCGCGCACTGGACGGAGCGGCACGGCCTCATCATCATCGTGGCGCTGGGGGAGTCGCTCGTCGCCATCGGCGTCGGCATCACCGCGCTGCCGATCTCCTGGCCGATCATCGTGGCCTCGTTCCTCGGCGTCACGGTGGCGGCGGCGCTGTGGTGGGCGTACTTCGACGTGGTGTCGATCGCCGCCGAGCGGGTGCTGGCGCGGGCGCAGGGTGCCGAGCGGGCCGCGCTGGGCCGGGACTCCTACACCTACCTGCACCTGCCGATGGTCGCCGGGATCATCCTGCTCGCCCTCGGCTTCAAGAAGGTCCTGGCGTACGTGGGGGACGACACCCACCACCGGCTCACCGACCCGCTGCACGGGCTGGGCCTGCTCGCCCTCTACGGCGGCGTGATCGTCTACCTGCTCGGGCACGTGGGCTTCCGGCTGCGCAACATGCGCTCGGTCAACTGGCCACGGGTCGCCACCACGGTGCTGCTGGCGCTGCTCCTGCCCGTGGCCGACCACCTGCCGGCGCTGGCCGCGCTGGGGCTGCTCGCCGTGGTCTGCGCCGGCATGGTGGGGGCCGAGGTGGTGCTGTTCGGCGAGGCCCGCCGCGCGCTGCGCGACGAGTTCCTCACCGAGCACGGCGCCGGTCCCGCGCCCGGCCGCTAGCCCTCGTTCCGGTACGGATCGTCGGATCGGCACCGGCGGCCCGCGCGCGCCCCGGACACTGCCCAGGTGGGGAACGGCGGTGGTGCCCGGTGGTCCCGCGTCGTGCGGCCCGGCGCGCCCGGATCGCGGACCACCCGGCTGGAGCTCTTCTACGACCTGGTCTTCGTCTTCGCGTTCATCAACGTCACCACGCTGACCGCCACCCTGCTCTCCCCGGCCAACCTCTACCGCTGCCTGCTGGTGCTGGCGCTGCTCTGGTGGTCGTGGACCGGCTTCGCCCGGCTCGGCAACGCGGTGCGCGCCGACCAGGGCCTGCTGCCGCTGGTCGGCTTCCTCACGGTCGCCGCGACCTTCCTGCTGGTGCTCAGCGTGCCCGGCGCGTTCGTCGACCAGCCCGGCGGGCTCAACGGGCCGCTGGTCTTCGCGGGCTGCTACTTCTTCATCCGGATGGCCCAGTTCGCGGTCTTCGCCTGGGTGGACCGGGCGGACCCGGTCCGGCGCAGGCGGCTGCTGCTGCGCGCCGCGCTGCCGACCGTGGCCACCGCGCTGCTGGTGGTCGGCGGCACGCTGCCCCAGCGGCTCGACGACCGGTCGTTCGCCGTCGCGCTGCAGCTGGCGCTCTGGACCGTGGCGCTGCTGGTCGAGTACGTCGGCGGGGTGACCCTGGCGCGGCGGTGGTGGGTGGTGGTCTCCGCCGGCCACTGGGCGGAACGGCACGCCCTGATGGTGCTGATCGCGCTCGGCGAGTCGATCATCGCGCTCGGGCTCGGCCCGAAGACCGGGCTGCCGCTCACCCGCCCGGTGGCGATCGCCGCGCTGCTCGGCGTCCTGGTTGCGGCGATGCTCTGGTGGGCGTACTTCGACACCCTGGCGTACGCGCTGGAGCAGGCGCTGCACCACGCCCGCGACCCGGCTGCCCGGCTCCGGCTCGCCCGGGACGTCTACACGTTCCTGCACCTGCCCCTGATCGCCGGAATCATCCTCTTCGCCCTCGGCCTCAAGGACCTGCTCGCCGAGTCGGCCAGCCCGGCAACCCCCAGCTGGGGCGAGCCGCTGGGCGGCTTCTGGGCCGCCATCCTCTACGGCGGGGTGGGTCTCTACCTGCTCAGCCTCGCCGGCTGCGCGCTGGTGGCGCTGCGGGAGGTGCACTGGCCGCTGCTGATCACGGTCGTGGTGCTCGCCGCCGTCGCCCCGTTCGCCGCCCCGATCCCGGAGCTGGCCGCGCTGGGCCTCCTGGCGTTGGTCACCACCATCGGGGTGATCGCCGAGACGTTCAGCGAGGACGGCCGGCGGCGCCAGGTCCGGCAGCTCGCGCTGGAGGAACAGCTCGCCGCCGAGGCGGACCAGAGCCACTGGCGCCAGGGGCACCTTTGAGCGCGCCCGGGAAGCGCGGCGGCGGCCGTGCTCCGGGACGGAGGGGCACGGCCGCCGGGCGGTGCGGGCTCGCTACAGCTCGGCGAGGGTGCCCGCGTACATCTTGTCGATCTCGTCGGCGAAGTTGGTCTCCACGCTCCGGCGCTTGATCTTCAGCGACGGGGTGACCTCGCCGTCCTCGATGGTGAGGTCCCGGGGGAGGATGGTCACCTTCTTGATCGTCTCCCAGCGGTTCAGCTTGCCGTTCAGCTCGGCAACGTAGCCCTCGACCATGGCCTGCGCCTCGGGCGAGGTGACGATCGCCGTGTAGTCGCGGCCCTCCAGCGGCGTGCCGGCGGCCCACGCCTTGATCGCGTCCGGGTCGAGCGTGACCAGCATGGTGCAGTAGTTGCGCGCCTGCCCGATCACCACCGCCTGGGAGGTGTACGGGCACACGGCCTTGAACATGCCCTCGATGTGCGACGGCGCGATGTACTTGCCGCCGGACGTCTTGACCAGGTCCTTCTTCCGGTCGGTGATGCACAGGTAGCCGTCGTCGTCGAGGGTCCCGATGTCCCCGGTGCGGAAGAAGCCGTCCTCGGTGAACGCGGCGGCGGTCTCCTCCGGCAGGTTGTGGTAGCCGCGCATGACCGGCTTGCCCCGGACCAGGATCTCGCCGTCGCTGTCGATCCGGCACTCCAGGTCGCCCATGGCCCGGCCCACGCTGCCGATCTTCAACCCGCCGGGCGGGTTCACGAACGCGCCCGCGCTGGTCTCGGTGAGCCCGTACCCCTCGGAGATGGGCAGGTTGGCCGCGGCGAAGAAGGTGCCGATCTCCTTGCTCAGCGGCGCCGCGCCGGAGACCAGCACCCGCATCCGGCCGCCGAGCCGGGCCTGGAGCTTGCTGAACACCAGCTTCTCGGCCACCGCGTACTTCAGCTTCAGGCCGGCCGGCACCGGCTTGCCGGCCTGCTCCAGCGCGACCTTCTGCTTGCCCACCGCGACGCCCCAGGCGAAGATCTTCGCCTTCGCGCCGCCGGCGCCCTGGGCCGTGGTGACCGCCTTGTTGTAGACCTTCTCGAAGACCCGGGGGGCGCCGCACATGAGCGTCGGCCGGATCACCCCGAGCAGGTCGACCAGCTTGTCCACCCGGCCGTCGACGTAGGTGGGCAGGCCGACGTGGGTGGCGCCGCAGAGCAGCGTCTTGCCGAACGAGTGGGACAGCGGAAGCCAGAGGTACTGCAGGTCGTCGACGTGCAGCAGGCCCAGCTCGGCCTGCGCCACGCCCTCCCAGCACCAGCCGCCGTGCAGCAGCTCGACGCCCTTGGGCCGGCCGGTGGTGCCGGAGGTGTAGATCAGGGTGGCCAGGTGGTCCGGGCCGATCCCGGCGACCAGCATGTCGATGAGGTCGGGCTCGTTCTCCAGCGCCCGGGCCCCCCGCTCCTCCAGTTCGGCCAGGGTGAGCTGCGGGACGGTGGCGGCCGGGTCGGGCGCGCCGTCGAAGAGCACCACGTGGGTGAGCGCCGGCACCGCCGTGCCGGCGATCTTCGCCGCCTGGGCCGGGTTCTCGGCGAAGAGCACCTTCGACCCGGAGTCGGCGATGATGTACGTCGCGTCCTCCGGCTCGGTGGTCGGGTAGACGGTGGTGGTGGCCCCGCCGGCGCACATGATCCCGAAGTCGGCGAGCACCCACTCCAGTCGGGTGTTCGCCAGGATCGCCACCGGGTCCTCCAGGCCGACGCCGAGCCCGTGCAAACCGGCGGCGATCGCCTTGGCGCGCTGCCCGACCTGCTCCCACGTCAGCCAGACCGGTCCCGAGTCGTCCGGGGCGGGATGGGCGAACGCGTGGCGGTCGGGGGAGTCCGCCACACGCTTGAGGAACATGTCGGGTACGGAACGGTACGGTACATCGAGAGCCATCGCTGTAGCCGCCTTCAAGGGTGGAGGGACGTGACGGGGGTCACGCCAATCTGCGGTTACCGAAGAGTATTGCCTCGACCCGGGCAGCGGCTAGCCCTCCTGGCCTGGGGCGACCGCCGTCCCGGGAGGTGGAACGCCCGGCTCAGGCGTACCGGGTGGCGGCGCGGGACCAGTCGTAGGTGGCCCGGATCCAGTTCCGCCGGGTGGCGAGGAAGGCCCGCACCCCGTCGTCGCCCGTGGCGGCCAGCGCCGCGTCCCGCTCGGCGTACGCGGCCAGACCCTCGTTGAACCGGGTGGCCGCCGCGCGCAGCGCCGCCTCCTCGCCCTGCCCGGTCTCACCGGCGATCGTGGTGACCAGGTTGTGCGCGTCCGGGCCGGTCGCCCGCTCCTTGTCGTAGGAGAAGAGGTCGTTGCACCAGCAGACCAGGTCGGTGGCGAGCGCGTCCAGGTCGGCCAGCGCCGGATCCGCCCGCCGGCCGGGGTCGGACCGCTCCGGGTGCGCCAGGTCGGTCAGCGTGAAGCTGGGCCGGACGCCCCCGGTGTGCCGGCGCATCTGCACGTACTCGGCCACCCCGGGCACCCGGCGGTGCTCGCGGTTGGCCGCCTCCCAGAGCAGCGCCAGCAGGTACTCCCGCAACTGGCTGACCAGGCTCAGCAGCAGGCCCGGCCGCTTCCGGTCGCGGACCCGCCGGCACAGGTCGTCCAGCGCCACGGCGAGCGGGCCGGCGTCGGCCGGGACCGGCGCGGCCGGGTCACCGTGCCGGTCGAGCACCTCCAGCAGGTCCGCCACGGTCGGCGCGAGCCGGGTCGGGCTGGCCCCCAGGCCGTCCTCGTCGCAGGCGTCGTCCATGACGAACAGCCAGCTGATCAGGTCGGCGAGCAGCCGCAGGCCGTCGACCGACGCGTCCGGGCAGGCCCGCCCGGCCAGCTCCGCCGCGTGGGCGCCGCCCAACCGGCGCAACCCGTCGGGGGTGTCGATCAGGCCCAGGTCGCGTACCCACCCGGCGCTCTGTCCGGCGACCAGGTCGACGGCGGCGTGCCGGCGCGCCGGGAAGGGGGGTACGTGCAGAGCCGAGAGCGCGAAGCCTCGCATCCGTCTCCCCTGTCCGCCGCCTCGGGGTGGGGCGGCGGGACAGGAGCGTACGGCAGCGCGGATCGGCTTTCGTCGCTGGGCCGAAGCTGTTCCACCGGCCTCGGTGACCGGTTCGGCACACTGGGTCAGAAGCCGAGGCTGGCCGCCCGCAACCGCTCCGCCGGCTCGGTCGGGCCGTCCACCTGGACCCGGGCCACCCGCTGCCGGCCGGAGATGAACAGCACCAGTTCGCCCGGGGCGCCCACCACGCGCAGCCGTTCGCCGCCGCGGCCGACGGTGCGCTCGCCGTAGCCGGGGGCCTGGATCAGCAGGTCGGCCGGGAAGCGCCGCAACGCCACCCGGGCCAGCACGGCGGCCCGCTTCCAGAGCGTTGCCTGCTGCCGGGCCGGCAGGTCCCGGGGGAGCCAGCCCGCCCGGGCCCGGCGCACGTCCTCGTGGTGGATGAAGAACTCCAGGCCGTTGACGAGTTCGTCGGTGAGCGGGTTGCTCACCGGGCTCCACAGCGGCGGGCGGCGGACCCGGGCCACCAGGTCCGCGTACGGCCCGGCGGCCACCCGCCGGCGGACCGCCTCGCCGTGCCCGCGCAGCGGCGGCAGCAGGATGCCACCGGCGGCGTCCGGCCGGCGCTCCCGCACCAGCAGGTGCGCCGCCAGGTCGCGGGTGGTCCACCCCTCGTTGACCGTCGGCGCGTCCGGTCCCAGCTCCAGCATCAGGTCGGCGAGCGCCTCGCGCTCCGCCCGGGCGTACCGCGGCATGGCCCGATCGTAGGCCCGGCGGGGCCCTGTCGGCGCGTCCGGCGCGGCCGGACGTCGGCGTCCCTGCGCCGGCGGGTGGCCGGTCGCGGGGCGTCCGCCCTGGTGGGCGGGGCCGAGGGGGAAGGAGTGACGGTGGACATATCGGGGCCGGTCGGCGGAGTCGGGGTCGAGCGGTAAGGATGAGGAGGGAAAACTGCGGCTTACGGCGGGGGAGAGCGTGGCGAGCGGGACAAGCAGGGACGTCGTCGGCAGAGGGCTACAGGTGCTCGGCCGCGCCATCCGGGAGCAGCCGCGCATCTTCGCGGTGGCGGTGACCGGCAGCGTGCTCTTCGGCCTCATGGTGATCGCCAGCGCGTACGTGGTCGGCGCGGTGGTCGGCAAGGTGGTGGTCCCGGCGGTCGCCCGCGGCTCGGTGACCGACGGCGCCCTGGCGCTCGCCGCGGCCGCGCTGTTCGGGATCAGCGTGCTGCGGGTGGTCGGCATCTTCGGCCGCCGGCTCGGCGCGGGCTACATGCAGTACCGGCTCCAGGCCGCCTACCGTCGCCGGGTCACCCGCCGGTACCTCGACCTGCCGCTGGCCTGGCACCACCGCAACGCCACCGGCACGCTGCTCTCCAACGCCAACTCGGACGTGGAGGCCGCCTGGTACCCGATCGCGCCGCTGCCCTTCGCCGTCGGCACCCTGGTGATGCTGGTCGGCGCCGTGGTCTCGCTCTTCCTCACCGACTGGGCCCTCGCGCTGGTCGGCCTCGCCGTCTTCCCGGCGCTGTTCGCGCTCAACGTGGTCTACTCCCGCCGGATGGCGCCCCGCCAGGCCCGTGCCCAGCGGCTGCGCGCCGAGGTCAGCAGCATCGCGCACGAGAGCTTCGACGGCGCCCTGGTGGTCAAGACGATGGGCCGGGAGGCCCAGGAGACCGCCCGGTTCGCCGCCCGGGCCGGCGACCTGCGCGACGCGCTGATCTCCGTGGGCAAGCTGCGTGGCGTCTTCGACCCGATGCTGGAGACGCTGCCCAGCCTCGGCACGCTCGCCGTGCTGGTGGTCGGCGCGATCCGGCTCCGGCAGGGCGCGATCACCGTGACCGAGCTGGTCAGCGTGGCCTTCCTCTTCACCGTGCTGGCCTTCCCGGTCCGGGCCATCGGCTGGGTGCTGGCCGAGCTGCCGCGCAGCGTCGCCGGCTGGGACCGGGTCCGCCGGGTCCTCGACGCCACCGGCGAGATGCCGTACGGCGACGTGACGCTCGACCCGGCCACGCCGACGCCGGCCGCCCTCGCCTTTCACGACGTGCACTTCGGGTACGAGCCGGCCGAGGCGCACCTGCCCGGCGCCGAGGTGCTCGGCGAGGTCACCTTCACCGTGCCGGCCGGGAAGACGGTCGCCCTGGTCGGGCCGACCGGCGCCGGCAAGTCCACCATCGCCTCGCTGGCCGTGCGGCTGGTCGACCCGCGTACCGGGACGATCACCCTGGACGGGGTCGACGTGCGGGAGCTGACGGCCGCCTCGCTGGCCTCGACCGTGGCCCTGGTCGCCCAGGTGCCGTTCGTCTTCGACGACACCGTGCGGGCCAACATCACCCTGGACCGCCCCGGCATCGGCGACGAGGAGGTCTGGGCGGCGCTGCGGCTGGCCGAGGCGGACGGCTTCGTGGCCGCGCTGCCCGAGGGGCTGGACACCATGGTCGGCGAGCGGGGCACCTCGCTCTCCGGCGGGCAGCGGCAGCGGCTCACCCTGGCCCGGGCGCTCGCCGGCCGGCCCCGGCTGCTGGTGCTCGACGACGCCACCAGCGCCGTCGACCCGCGGGTGGAGGCGGCCATCCTGGCCGGGCTGCGCGCCCCGGCTGACGGCGGGGCCCCCGCCTCGATCCTGGTGGTCGCCTACCGGCGGGCCACCATCGCGCTCGCCGACGAGGTGATCTACGTCGAGCACGGCCGGGTGGTGGCTCGGGGCACGCACACCGACCTGCTCGCCACCGTCCCCGGCTACGCCGACCTGGTCACCGCCTACGAGCAGGCCGAGCAGGAACGCGAACAGACCCGCACGTACGACGAGGTCACCCCGCTGACCTCCGGCCTGGAAGTCGAGGTTGACCGGTGAGCGCGACTGTTGAGGCCGAACGGCCGGCCGAGGCGACCGAGTCGACCTGGCGGACGCTGCGGCGTGGGCTGGCGCTCTCCCCGGAACTGAAGACCGGGCTGGCCGGCACCGTGGCGCTGGCCCTGATCTACATGATCGGCCGGGTCGCCGTGCCGGTGGCCGTGCAGCGCGGCATCGACCACGGCATCGTCGGCGGCCTCGACCTGGACGTCGTCACGCTGACCGTGGTGGTCACCGCCGCCGTGCTGGTGGTCACCACCACCTGCGGCTACCTGATGATGCGCCGGCTGTTCACGGTCAGCGAGACCGCGCTGGCCGGGGTGCGCACCCGGGCGTTCCGGCACGTGCACGACCTGTCCATGCTGCACCAGCAGTCCGAGCGGCGCGGCTCGCTGGTCTCCCGGGTCACCAGCGACGTCGACCAGATCACCCAGTTCCTCCAGTGGGGCGGCGTGATCCTCATCGTCAACCTGGGCCAGCTCGTGGTGACCACGGCCGTGATGCTCGCGTACTCCTGGCAGTTGACCCTCGTGGTGCTCGTGGCGTTCACGCCCGCGGTGCTGGTCATCCGGCTGCTCCAGCGCCGGCTCGCCGGCGCCTACGGGCTGGTCCGGCAGCGGATGGGCACGCTGCTCGGCACCATCGGCGAGAGCGTGGTGGGCGCCCCGGTGATCCGGGCGTACGGGATCGCCGGGCGCACCGCCCGGCGGCTGGACGCGGCCATCGAGGGGCAGCGGCAGGCCCAGCAGAAGGCCATCCGGATCAGCATCCTGGGCAGCTCCGTCGGCGAGCTGGCGGCCGGCCTGGCCCTCGCGGGCGTGGTCGTGGTCGGGGTCAACCTCGGCGTCGACCGCACCCTGTCCATCGGCCAGCTCACCGCCTTCCTGTTCCTGGTGACGCTCTTCATCCAGCCGGTGCAGATCGCCACCGAGGTGCTCAACGAGGCGCAGAACGCGATCGCCGGCTGGCGCCGCGTGCTCGACGTGCTGGACGTCGCGCCGGACGTGGCCGACCCGGGGGAGCAGGGCCGGGAGCTGCCGCCCGGCCCACTGGACATCCGCTTCGCCGGGGTGACCTTCGCCTACCCGGGCGGGCCGCCGGTGCTGCACGACGTGACGGTGGAGATCCCGGCGAAGAGCCGGGTGGCCGTGGTCGGCGAGACCGGCAGCGGCAAGACCACCTTCGCCAAGCTGCTCACCCGGCTCATGGACCCCACCGAGGGCGAGGTGCTGCTCTCCGGCGTCTCGCTGCGCGAGGTGCGCTTCGAGTCGCTGCGCTCCCGGGTGGTGATGGTGCCGCAGGACGGCTTCCTCTTCGACGCCACGGTCGGGGAGAACGTCCGCTTCGCCCGCCCGGAGCTGACCGACGCGCAGCTCACCGCCGCCTTCTCCGAGCTGGGCCTGGCCGACTGGCTGGACGGGCTGCCGGCCGGGCTGGACACCCCGGTGGGCGAGCGCGGCGAGGCGCTCAGCGTCGGCGAGCGGCAGCTCGTCGCGCTGGCCCGGGCGTACGTGGCCGACCCCGACCTGCTGGTGCTGGACGAGGCGACAAGCGCGGTCGACCCGGCCACCGAGGTACGCCTCCAGCGCACCCTGGACGCGGTCACCCGGGGCCGGACCACGCTGGCCATCGCCCACCGGCTCTCCACCGCCCAGGCCGCCGACGAGGTGATCGTGGTGGACCGGGGGCGGATCGTGCAGCGCGGCCCGCACGACGAGCTGCTGCGGGACCCGGAGTCGGTCTACGCCCTGCTCTTCGCCTCCTGGCTGGAGCAGACCCGGTAGCCCGGCGCGCGGCCGGCCGGGTCAGGCGGCGTCGAGCGGCCCGGTCAGGTAGCGCTGGATCGTGGGGCCGATCGTGGCGGCCAGCGTGTCCGGGGACGCGGAGGCGACCGGTTCGAGGCGGATCACGTACCGCATCATGGCCAGGCCGGCGATCTGGGTGGCCACCAGCGCGCCCCGCAGCGGCACCTCGGCCGGGTCGAGGTCGAGCTGCTCGACGACCCGCCGCAGCACCTGGGTGACCAGGAACTCCCGCAGCAGGCGGGCGGTCCACTGGTTGCTCATCGCCGAGCGGAGCAGGGCCACCGCGGCGGTCCCGACCGGGGAGTCCCAGACGGCCAGGAAGGTGCGGACCAGCCGCTCGCCGACCTCGTCCCGGCCACCGGCCAGCACCCGCGGCACCAGCTCGGCCGGATCGACGGGAATCGCCACGGTGGCCCGGAACAGGTCCTCCTTGGTGCCGAAGTAGTGGTGCACCAGCGCCGGGTCCACCCCGGCGGCGGTGGCGATCGCCCGGATCGAGGCGGCGTCGAAACCACGGTCGGCGAACGCCGCCCGGGCCGCCGTGAGGATGGCCTCCCGGGTGTCCGGATTGCCGGGCCGCCGGCCGGTGCGCCGCGCCATCACCCGCTGCGCCGCCGCAGCGTCGCGGCGGCCAGCACCAGGGCCGCCACCGTCGCCCCGGCGACGATCGCCACGTCCCGCCACATCGTCCCGGTGGAGTCGGCGTGCGCGCCCACCTCCTGGAGCGCCTCGACGGCGTACGACAGGGGCAGCACGTCGCTGATCGCCTGGAGCCAGCCGGCCATCTCGCCGCGCGGCACGAAGAGCCCGCAGAGCAGCAGTTGCGGCAGGGCCACCACCGGCAGGAACTGCACGGCCTGGAACTCGGTGCGGGCGAACGCCGAGCAGAGCAGGCCGAGCGCCACCGCCAGCACCGCGTTGAGGCCGGCGATCATCACCACCAGCCACTGGCTGCCGGCCGTGTCCAACCCGAACACCTGGTAGGCCACCAGCGAGGCGAGTGTCGACTGGAGCACCCCGGCCAGCCCGAACGCGATGCCGTAGCCGAAGAGCAGGTCGATCTTGCCGAGCGGGGTGGTGAGCAGCCGCTCCAGGGTGCCGGTGGTGCGCTCGCGCAGCATGGCGATGCTGGTCACCAGGAACATGATGATGAACGGGAAGAAGCCCAGCATGATCAGTGCGACCCGGTCGAAGACGCTCGGCCGGCCGGGCACGGTGGGCTGGTCGACGTACATGAAGTAGACCAGCGTGAGCAGAACGGTGGGCACGACCACCAGCATCGCCACGGTGCGCCGGTCGTGCCGGAGCTGGCGCAGGATCCGCCCGGTGGTGGCGGCGAGGATGCGGAAATTCACTTGTCGGCCTCCTGCTCGCTCGCCCTGATCAGCCGGAGGAACGCCTCCTCCAGGTCGTCCACGCCGGTGGTGGCGCGGACCGCGTCCGGGGTGTCGTCGGCGATGAGCCGGCCGTCCCGGATGAGCAGCAGCCGGTCGCAGCGGGCCGCCTCGTCCATCACGTGGCTGGAGACCAGCAGGGTGGTGCCGGCGGCGGCCATGGCGTGGAACCGGTCCCACAGGTCGGCGCGGAGCACCGGGTCCTGGCCGACCGTCGGCTCGTCGAGGATGACCAGTTCCGGGTCGCCGACCAGCGCGCAGGCCAGCGAGGCACGGCTGCGCTGCCCGCCGGAGAGGGTGCCGACCAGTTGGTCGGCGGCCCGCGCCAGCCCGACGTCGGCGACCGCCCGGTCGGCCTCGGCCCGACCCCGCCCGTGGAGCACCGCGAAGTAGCGCGCGTTCTCCCGGACCGTGAGGTCGGCGTAGACGCTGGGCGCCTGGGTCAGGTAGCCGACGCGCCGGCGCAGCTCCGCCGCCCCGGCGGGCCGGCCCAGCACCGTGACGGTGCCCGAGCCGACCGTCTGCACCCCGACGATCGCCCGCATCAGGGTCGTCTTGCCGCTGCCGCTCGGCCCGAGCAGCCCGGTGACCGTGCCGCGGGGCACCGCGCAGGAGATGCCCTGGAGCACCCGCTGCCGGCCCCGGTCGACCACCAGGTCACGGACCGACACCGCGTCGTCCATGCCCGCCTCCCGAAACTCATCAAGTGTTGAACTCAACGCTAGATGAGTTGTGTGCCCGCGCACAAGGTTGACTTCGAGTGCCCTCGAACTGGAAGCCTTGGTGCGTGGACATCAGCACGCAGGAGATGAGCCTCACCGTCGGTGAGGCGGCGGAACGGGTCGGCCTGACCACCTACACACTTCGCTGGTACGAGCAGGAGGGGCTGGTCGCCCCGGTCGGCCGGGACTCCGGCGGCCGCCGGCGCTACACCGAGTCCGACGTCAACTGGCTGTTCCTGCTCACCCGGCTGCGCCGCACCGGCATGCCGGTCCGGGACATGCGGCGCTACGCCGAACTGGCCCGGCAGGGGGACCGCACGCTCGGCGCCCGGCGGGCGCTGTTCGAGGAGCACCGGAGCCGGGTGCTGGCCCGGATGGCCGAGCTGGAGGAGGACCTCAAGGTCCTCGACCACAAGATCGACGCGTACCGGCGGGCCGAGGAGGAGCTGGCATGATCAAGCGACGCGTGGGGGCGACCGGCCCGGAGGTCTCGGCGATCGGGCTGGGCTGCATGGGCATGAGCTTCGCCTACGGCGGCGCCGACGACGCCGAGTCGACGCGGACCCTGCACCGGGCCCTCGACCTCGGGGTCAACCACCTCGACACCGCCGACATGTACGGCTTCGGGGCGAACGAGCGGCTGCTCGGCCCGGTGGTCCGGGCCCGCCGGGACGAGGTCTTCCTGGCCACCAAGTTCGGCAACCGGACCAGCGGCGACAGCTTCGGCGGCACCGGCAGCCCGGGCGCCTTCGTGGACAGCAGCGCCGCCTGGGCCAGGCAGGCCTGTGACGCCTCGCTGGACCGGCTCGGCATCGACACCATCGACCTGTACTACCTGCACCGGCGCGACCCGCGGACCCCGATCGAGGAGACCGTCGGCGCGCTGGCCGAGCTCGTCCAGGCCGGCAAGGTGCGGCTCATCGGCCTCTCCGAGGTCAGCCCGGCGACCCTGCGGGCGGCCCACGCGGTGCACCCCGTCTCGGCGGTCCAGATGGAGTACTCCCTGTTCACGCGGGACGTCGAGGACGAGATGCTGGCCACCTGCCGGGAGCTGGGAGTGTCCCTCGTGGCGTACTCGCCGGTCGGCCGCGGGCTGCTCACCGGGGCGATCACCAGCCGCGAGCAGCTCGCCGACGACGACTGGCGGCGGACCGTGCCGCGCTTCGCCGACGGCAACCTCGACGCCAACGTGCGGCTGGCCGAGGCGGTCCGTGAGGTGGCCGCCGAGATCGGCTGCACACCGGCCCAGGCCGCGCTGGCCTGGCTGCTCGCCCAGGGCGAGGACATCCTGCCGATCCCCGGCACCAAGCGGGTCCGCTACCTGGAGGAGAACGCGGCCGCGGCCGACCTCAGGCTCACTCCGGAGCAGCAGGACCGGCTGCGCGGAGCGGTGCCCGCCGGCGCGGTCGCCGGGGAAAGGTATACCCCGGCAGGAATGCGAACGGTCGGTCACTAGTTCCTCGCATCGGACACGGCGTCCGGCATCGGTCATTGCGCCGAAGATCGGACGTCCGGCACCATGGCGCGGTGGTTCCCGCTCCGTTGCCCGAGACCGGCGGCGGCTCCAGGTCGCTGCGCGGCGACAGACGCGCCGAGCTGGAGTTGCCGGGATTCCTCGACGACTGGGCCGCCCGCCTCCGGCAGGCCGCCGACCGTCCCGTCGTGGGGATCATGCTGCGTGGCAGCCATGCCCGGCGGGCCGCCACCGAGCACAGCGACGTCGACGTGGACGTGCTGCTCGCCGCCGACGACGAGCGGCCCGGCGGCACCGGCGAGCGGCCCGCCGCCCCGGGAACCGGGGCGGCGGGTCCGGCCCGCCCCGACACCCCGTACGCGGCCCGCCGGGCGTACCTGGCGGAGTTCGACGGCCGGCTGGTGCACGTCTCGGTGGCCTCCCGCGACGTCCGCTCCTGGGTGCACCGGCTCGGCCAGCCCGCCGACTGGGCGTTCGGGCTGCCGGTCACCGCGCCGGCCCGGCTGCTCTGGGCGGCGCCGGAGTGGCGGCGCCGGATCGACCTGCCGGTGCTCTGCCAGCCCGCCGACGAGCCCCGCCTCGAGGAGCTGATCGCCACCCTGGGCAAGGTGGCCGGCGCCCGATGGGCCGGCGACCCGGTGGGGGTCCGGCTCGCCGCCGCCGACCTGGCCCGGCTCTGTCCGTCGGTGCTGCGGCTGGCCAACCCGTCCGTCCGGGTGGTGTCCCGCCGGGCCGCCCTGGCCGCCGCGCTGGACCTGCCGGTCGCCCCGCCCGGCTACCGCGAGGACATGCTGCGCTGCCTCGGCCTGCGCCCCGGCGACACCGCCGAGGTGGCCGCCGCGGCCGGCCGGCTGGTGACCGGGATCGTCCCGCTCGTCCGCCCGTACGCCGGGGAGATCGCCGCGGTCGGCGGCGCGGACCTGGCCGAGGCCCTGGTGGACGGCCGGCTGGACCGCTACCTCGGCCAACTGACCCGCGCCCTGGACCACCGCGCGTCCGCCCCCCGGGACACGTCGGCGGTGCCGGTGCCCCGTGCGGGAGAATGGTCAACCGTGCCCGCCTCTGACGCGCCGGTGACCGGCGTTCCCACCAGCTCCGGCGGCGCCGCGGCCCCCGGCCCGGCCCGCCCCTCCCGGCTCGACCCGGCCATCGCGGCCCGGCTGCGCCGCACCCCCGACGGCCTGGTGGCCGCCGTGGTCCGCGCGCACGACTCGGGCGAGGTGCTGATGGTCGCCTGGATGGACGACGAGGCGCTGCACCGCACCCTCACCACCGGCCGGGCCACCTACTGGTCGCGCAGCCGCCAGGAGTACTGGGTCAAGGGCGCCACCTCCGGCCACCACCAGTACGTCCGTTCGGTCGCCCTGGACTGCGACGGCGACGCGCTGCTGGTCAGCGTCGACCAGGTCGGCGCGGCCTGCCACACCGGGCACCGCACCTGCTTCTTCACCGAGCTGCCGGTCAGCTCCCCGGAGGCCACCTCATGACCGACGGCACGGTCAGCCCGGACCAGGGCACCTTCGCCGGCCTGGCGGCCCGCTGGCGGGTCGTGCCGGTCACCCGCCGGCTGCTCGCCGACGCGGAGACCCCGGTGGGCGTCTACCGCAAGCTCGCCGGAGGCCCCGGCACGTTCCTGCTGGAATCCGCCGAGCAGGGCGTCGGCTCGGCCGGGATGGCCTGGTCCCGCTACTCCTTCATCGGGGTGCGCAGCAGCGCCACGCTCACCGAGCGGGACGGCGCGGCGGTCTGGGCCGGCGAGCCGCCCGCCGGGGTGCCGACCGCCGGCGACCCGGTGACCGCGCTCCGGGAGACCGTCGCCGCGCTGGCCGGCCCGGCCTGGGACCCGGCCAGCGGCATGCCGCCGCTCACCGGCGGCATGGTCGGCTACCTCGGCTACGACCTGGTCCGCCGCTTCGAGCGGCTGCCCGAGCTGACCGAGGACGAGCTCGACGTGCCCGAGCTGGGCATGATGCTCGCCACCGACCTCGTGGTCCTCGACCACTACGACGGTTCGGCGATCCTGGTCGCCAACGCGGTGCTGCCCCCGCTCGACGCCCCCGACCGGGAGTCGCTGGTCGCGGCCGCGTACCACCACGCGGTGGGTCGGCTGGACGCGATGACCACCGCGCTGTCCCGACCGATTCCGCCCATGATCTCGACGGTCGCCCGGCCCGGCGTGGGCGAGGTGCTCAGCCGGACGCCGGAGGGCGGCTACCCGAAGGCCGTGGAGGCGGCCAAGGAGGCGATCCGGGCCGGCGAGTGCTTCCAGATCGTGCTCAGCCAGCGCTTCGAGCGCCCCACGCACGCCGACCCGCTCGACGTCTACCGGGTGCTGCGCACCACCAACCCCAGCCCGTACATGTACCTGCTGCGCTTCGACGGCTTCGACATCGTCGGCTCCTCGCCCGAGGCGCACCTCAAGGTGAGCACCACGGCGGACGGGCGGCGCCGCGCGCTGCTGCACCCGATCGCCGGCACCCGGCCGCGCGGCGGCTCCCCGGCGGCGGACGCCCGGCTCGCCGCCGAACTGCTCGCCGACCCGAAGGAGCGCGCCGAGCACGTCATGCTGGTCGACCTGGGCCGCAACGACCTGGGCCGGGTCTGCCGGCCGGGCACGGTGGAGGTGCCGGAGTTCGCCACCATCGAGCGGTACAGCCACGTCATGCACATCGTCTCCACGGTCGTCGGCGAGCTGCGGGCGGACCGCACCGCCTTCGACGCGCTGGCCGCGACCTTCCCGGCCGGCACCCTCTCCGGCGCGCCGAAGGTGCGGGCCATGGAGATCATCGAGGAGCTGGAGCCGGTCCGGCGCGGCCTCTACGGCGGCACCGTCGGCTACTTCGGCTTCGGCGGCGACCTGGACATGGCGATCGCCATCCGCACCGCGCTGATCCGCGAGGGCCGGGCCTACGTGCAGGCCGGGGCCGGGGTGGTGGCCGATTCCGATCCCGCCGCCGAGGACCAGGAGACCCGGAACAAGGCCGCCGCGGTGCTCGCCGCCATCGCCGCCGCCGAGACGCTGCGGCCGGCCCGATGAGCGCGTCGACCGGCGCGCCCGCCGCCCGGGGCCGGCGCGAGCTGACGTACGCCGTGCTGCTCTGCCTGGCCGGCGCGGGCCTGGCGTTCTGGGCTGTGACCCGGACCTGGTCGGTCGAGCTGACCGCCCGCGGCTCGCTGCCGCCCACCCGGCACGCCCGCACCGGCGCGGACCTGCTGCCCTGGGTGTCGGCGCTGGCCCTGGTCGGGCTGGCCGGCGGCGGCGCGGTGCTGGCCACCCGGGGGCGGGTGCGGCGGCTGCTGGGCGGCCTGCTGACCCTGCTCGGGCTGGGCGTGGCGGCCGGCGGCGCCTACGGCCTGACCGAGGCCGGCGTGAGCCGGCAGTGGCCGGCGCTGGTGCTGGCGGGTGGGCTGGTCCTGGCGGCCGGCGGACTGCTCACCGCGCTGCGCGGCGGTGGCTGGCCCGCGATGGGCGCCCGCTACGAGCGGCGGCCGGCGGAGCCCGGCGGCGCGGACCGGCCGGCGGTCGAGCGCGGCACCCGGGACGCGTGGGAGGCGCTCGACCGGGGCGAGGACCCGACCGTGCGCTGACCGCACCGGCTGGGCGCCGCGAGGGTCCGCGGTGGTCGCGGCGCTCCCTCGGTCAGCGCACCGGCTGGGCGTCGCGCGCGTCGCGGCGCTCCCGGACCGCGGCACCGGCCGCGGCGCGGGCCGCGGCCAGTTCGGCCACCAGGCGGTCCAGTTCGCGGCGCTGCGCGGCCCGGGCCCGGTCGGCGCAGACCGCCTCCCAGGCGTTGCCCCGGGCGGTGCGCGTCCGCCCGTCGCCGGCCATGGCTTCGAGGGTGTGCACGACGCCGACGGCTAGCGCCGCGACGTTCCGGGAGATGGTGGTGAATCCGAGAGTCTGGTTCGGACCGTTGGCGCTCATGGTCACCCCGCACGAGATCGTTGGCGACGGTAGGCAGCCGCCTCATCGAGTCTGCCCGAGGAAGATGCTGCCGGGCTCGCGTTTCGCCCCCGTGAAACGCAGGTCAACTCTGCGGCACCCGGCCCGACCTGGGCAGGGCCGTTCGGCCTTGAGCTTGCTCACAGCATCGACGGTCGTCACGGTCGTGCGGCAGGCGGGCCGCCATGGTGAGATGGGTCATGGGCGGCGGTCGATGTGGCGGCCGGGGGCGCGGGACGCGCCCGGGTGACGCCGGTCGATGGGCGCGGTGGCGCTGCGTGACACCCCGTTCACCCGAAGTCGGTCATCATGCCACAGCCCATTTCGTGAGGAGCGCCATACCCCCGGCACCTGGCGCCAGGTGGCGCCCCCTAGCATCGGCCCATGACACCCGGAGAGGGGAGTCCGTTGGTGACTGCTGAGCATGCGCACGCGGAGGGGGACGAGGCCGGATCGGCGGCGTCCGCAAGCGTGCTCGACGAGATCCTGGCCGGCGTGCGCGAGGACGTGGCCCGGCGACAGGAGCAGGTTCCGCTGGAGCGGATCCGCGAGCTGGCCGCCGCCGCGCCGCCGCCGCTGGACGCGTACGCGGCGCTGCGCCGGCCCGGCGTGGCCGTGATCGCCGAGGTGAAGCGCTCGTCGCCGTCCAAGGGGCGGCTGGCCGAGATCGCCGACCCGGCCGACCTGGCCAGCGACTACGCGGCCGGCGGCGCCCGGGCGATCAGCGTGCTCACCGAGGGCCGCTGGTTCGGCGGGTCGCTGGACGACCTGGCCGCGGTCCGCGCCGCCGTGAACGTGCCGGTGCTGCGCAAGGACTTCGTGGTCTCCAGCTACCAGGTGCACGAGGCCCGCGCGCACGGTGCCGACCTGGTGCTGCTGATCGTCGCCGCGCTGGAGCAGAACGTCCTGGTCGGGCTGCTGGAGCGCATCGAGTCCCTGGGCATGTGCGCGCTCGTCGAGGTGCACACCGAGGAGGAGGCCGACCGGGCCATGGAGGCCGGCGCGCAGGTGATCGGCGTCAACGCCCGTGACCTGCGTACCCTGGAGGTCGACCGCTCGGTGTTCGAGCGGATCGCGCCCGGCCTGCCGAGCAACGTCGTCAAGATCGCCGAGTCCGGCGTGCGCGGCCCGCACGACCTGATCCGGTACGCCTCGGCCGGCGCCGACGCGGTCCTGGTCGGCGAGGGCCTGGTCACCCAGAAGAGCCCCCGCGAGGCGGTCGCCGAGCTGGTCAACGCCGGCAACCACCCGGCCACGCCCCGCCCGGTGCGCTGACGCCGCGCCGGCTCCCCGACAGGCAGCGAGAGGACTCCCGCGATGAGCACTGACGCCGCGGCACCGGCCGGCCGGCTCCCCGACGCCGCCGGTCACTTCGGCCGGTTCGGCGGCCGGTTCGTTCCCGAGGCCCTCGTCGCCGCGCTCGACGAGCTGGACGCGGCGTACCGGAAGGCGATGACCGACGAGACCTTCCTCGCCGAGTTCGACGCCCTGCTGCGCGACTACGCCGGCACCCCCTCGCTGCTCTACGAGGCCCGCCGGCTCTCCGCCGAGATCGGGGCCCGGGTCCTGCTCAAGCGGGAGGACCTCAACCACACCGGCGCGCACAAGGTCCGCAACGTGCTCGGCCAGGCCCTGCTCACGAAGCGGATGGGCAAGCAGCGGGTGATCGCGGAGACCGGCGCCGGCCAGCACGGCGTGGCCACCGCCACGGCCGCCGCCCTGTTCGACCTCGAGTGCGTGGTCTACATGGGCGAGGTGGACACCGAGCGGCAGGCGCTCAACGTGGCCCGGATGCGGATGCTCGGCGCCACCGTCGTCCCGGTCACCACCGGCTCGCGGACGCTCAAGGACGCGATGAACGAGGCCATGCGGGACTGGGTCGCCAACGTCGACACCACCCACTACCTGATCGGCACCGCCGCCGGCCCGCACCCGTTCCCCGAGATGGTCCGGGACTTCGTGCGCGGCATCGGCGTGGAGGCCCGCCAGCAGTGCCTCGACCTCACCGGCGCGCTGCCGGACGCCGTCGCGGCCTGCGTGGGCGGCGGCTCCAACGCGCTGGGCATCTTCCACGCCTTCGTGCCCGACGCCGGCGTGCGGCTCTACGGCTTCGAGGCCGGCGGTGAGGGCGTGGCGACCGGCCGGCACGCGGCCAGCATCACCGGCGGCTCGGCGGGCGTGCTGCACGGCACGCGGACGTACGTGCTGCAGAACGAGGACGGCCAGACGGTCGAGTCGCACTCGATCTCGGCCGGCCTGGACTACCCGGGCGTCGGGCCGGAGCACGCCTGGCTGCACGACAGCGGCCGGGCCACCTACCAGCCCGTCGACGACGACGAGGCGATGGCCGCCTTCGAGCTGCTCTGCCGCACCGAGGGCATCATCCCGGCGATCGAGAGCTCGCACGCGCTCGCGGGCGCCCGCCGGATCGCCCCGCAGCTCGCCGCCGAGCTGGGCCGGGAACCGGTCATCGTGGTCAACCTCTCCGGCCGGGGCGACAAGGACGTGCACACGGCCGGCGGATACTTCGGCATCCTCGACAAGGAGTGAGAGCGTGAGCCGGATCGGGGTCGCCTTCGACAAGGCCCGGGCCGACGGGCGGGCGGTGCTGGTGGGCTGCATGCCGGCGGGCTTCCCGACCGTCGAGGACAGCATCGCCGCGATGACCGCCATGGTCGAGGCCGGCGTGGACGTCATCGAGGTGGAGATCCCCTACTCCGACCCGGTGATGGACGGCCCGGTCATCCAGAAGGCCAGCGACATCGCCCTGGCCGGCGGCGTACGCACCGCGGACACGCTGCGCATCATCGAGGCGGTCGCCGCCACCGGGGCGCCGGTGGTCACCATGACCTACTGGAACCCGATCGAGCAGTACGGCGTCGACGCGTTCGCCCGCGACCTGGCCGCCGCCGGGGGCACCGGCCTGATCACGCCGGACCTGATCCCCGAGGAGGCCGGCGAGTGGCTGGCCGCGTCCGAGGCGCACGGGCTGGACCGGACGTTCCTGGTCTCCCCGTCCTCCACGGACGCCCGGCTGAAGATGACCGCCGGGCACTGCCGCGGCTTCGTCTACGCCACCGCGATCATGGGCGTCACCGGCGCCCGGGCCCAGACCTCCGAGGCGGCCCCGGTCCTGGTCTCCCGGCTGCGCGAGGTGACCGACCTGCCGGTCGGCGTCGGGCTGGGCGTCGGCACCGGCGCCCAGGCCGCCACCGTCGCCGGCTACGCCGACGCGGTGATCGTGGGCAGCGCGCTGGTCCGCTGCGTGCTCGACGCCCCCGACCGGGCCGCCGGTCTCACCGCCCTGCGCGCCCTCAGCGCCGAACTCGCCGAAGGCGTCCGCAACCCCGCCCGCTGAACCGGCCGGGGCTCACCGCCGGGGGGTGCCCAGCTCGCCCCCGGCGCGCTGGCCGGGCGGCGGCGCCGCACCGGCCGGCTCGACGTCGCCGCCAACCCGCGTCGTCTCGCGCAGCACGCCCGAGCGGCCGGCGAGGGCGTCGGCCACGGCGGCGCGGGTGGTCGGGGTGAGCGCCTCGGGCAGCGCGTCCGCCGGGTGCCAGTCGAGCTGGCAGCCGCCCGCCGTGGCGTCGGCCGCCGCGTCGGCGCGTACCTGGGCCCGGAACACGTGCACCAGCACGTCCGGCAGGGCGCCGCAGCGACCGGCCGGGGGCGGGGGAGCGGCGGTGTCGCCGAGCCGGTAGAGGCCGACCAGGTCGACCAGGTCGACCTCCCAGCCGGTCTCGGCGCGGATCTCCCGGCGCGCGGCGGCGGGCGGGCTCTCGTCGCGGCGCAGCCGCCCGCCGGGCAACGCCCAGCGCCGGCCGCCGCCGGACTGCCGGCAGAGCAGCACCCGGCCGGCCGGGTCGGTGACGACCGCGGCGACCGCCCAGGTGAGCGCGCTCATGGACAAAGAGCCTACGACCGCGCAAACCAGAAGTCAGCCGACGCACGAACCCGGCCGGACCGGGGTGCCGCGAGCACGGTCCGTCCCGGTACCGTGTGCACCCGTGACCCTCGCCCCGATGACCCCACTGGCGGCCCTGCCCAGCCCCAGCACCGCCGTCTGGCAGCTCGGACCGGTTCCGATCCGGGCGTACGCGCTCTGCATCATCGTCGGCATCGTGGTGGCCTGCGTGGTCACCGAGTACCGGCTGCGCCGCCGCGGCGTCGCGCCCGGCGCCGTGCTCGACATCGCCGTCTGGGCGGTGCCCGCGGGCATCATCGGCGCCCGGATCTACCACGTGATCACCTCGCCGGAGAAGTACTTCGGGGCGGACGGCCAGCCGCTCAAGGCGTTCGCCATCTGGGAGGGCGGGCTCGGCATCTGGGGCGCGGTGGCCGGTGGCGCGGTCGGCGCCTGGTTCGCCGCCCGCCAGCTGGGCATCCCGTTCGCCGTGGTGGCCGACGCCCTGGCGCCGGGGCTGCCGCTGGCCCAGGCGGTCGGCCGGTTCGGCAACTGGTTCAACAACGAGCTCTTCGGCGGGCGCACCAGCCTGCCCTGGGGTCTGGAGGTCCACGTGATGGACCCGGACAACCCGGGGCACGCGCTGCGCGACGACGCCGGCAACCCGGTCCTCGAGCCCGGGCTCTACCACCCGACCTTCCTCTACGAGGCGCTCTGGAACATCGGCGTCGCCGCGCTGGTCCTGGTCCTCGACCGGAAGCTGCGGCTGGGCCGGGGGCGGGCCTTCGCGCTCTACGTGATGGGCTACACGGCGGGCCGGTTCTGGATCGAGCTGATGCGCACCGACGAGGCCAACCACATCCTCGGCGTGCGGCTCAACGTGTGGACCGCGGCGCTGGTCTTCCTCGGCGCGCTCGTCTACTTCGTGCGGGTGCGCGGGCCGCGCGAGTACCTGATCCCGGTCGGCGAGCCGGCCGCCCCGGTCCCGCCCGCGGGTGGCGACGTGTCGCAGGTCGACCTCTCCGCGCGGGAGGCCGGGGCGCGGCCGGTCGCGCCGGAGGGCTACCGGGTCGTGACCGAGGAGCAGTTCCGCGCGTACCGGGAGACCGGTGCGGTCCCCGCCGAGGAGCCGGCGGCGACGGACGAGGCCGAGCGGGACGAGGCCGCCGGGGCCGGGACCGAGGAGGCCGCCACCGACGCGGACGCCGCGGAGCGCGAGCCGGCGGAGGGCCCCGCCGACGAGGCGCGACCCGACCCGGACCGGACGGACGAGGACCGGGCCGGCGCCGGTGGCGCCCGCCCCGCCGACCGGGACAGCTGAGCGGGGGAGTCATGCGGAGCGCGGTGGTGGTCGGCGCCGGCCTCGGCGGGCTGGCGGTGGCCGGCGCGCTGGCCCGGTCCGGCTGGCGCGTCACCCTCCTGGAACGGGCCGACCGGGTCCGTCCGGAGACGACCGCCGTGGTGCTCTGGCCCAACGGGGTACGCGCGCTGCGTGCCCTCGGCCTCGGCGCCGGGCTGGACGCCATCGCCACCCCGCTGCCCGACGGCGGGGTACGCCGCCCCGACGGGCACTGGCTGGTGCAGCCCCGACCCACCCCGGCCGAGCGGATGCCGGTGGTGGTGCACCGGGAGGACCTGCACGACGCGCTCATCGCCGGGCTGGGCGACCAGGTGGAGCTGCGCACCGGCGTGACCGTCCGCACCGTGCGGGCGGCGTCCGGCGAGCGCCCCGCGGTCGGCGACGGCCGGCACACCGTCGAGGCGGACCTGGTGGTCGCGGCCGACGGCGCCGACAGCGAGATCCGCCGGCAGCTCGCCCCGGAGACGGCGGTGGTGAGCTCCGGCTGCGCCGCCTGGCGGGCCGTCATCCCCTGGTACCGGGCCCCGCAGCTCCCCGACGAGGTCTACGGCGAGACGCTGGGCGCGGGCTACCGCTTCGTGGCCGCCTCGCTCGGCGACCGGGGCAACGCGGGCGCCTCCCGCCGCGGCGGCATCTACTGGGTGGCCACCGCGGCCGGCGCGCCCCGCCCCGAGCCGCCGGAGACCCAGCTCGCCCTGCTCAAGCGCTGGTACGCGGGCTGGCCCGCACCAATCGCCACGCTGCTCGACGCGACCGACCCGGCCGACCTGGTACAGCAGGAGATCCGCGAGCTGCGCCCGCTGCCCCGGGCGTACGGCTTCCCGGCCGGGCCGGGCGGGGTGGTGCTGCTCGGCGACGCTGCGCACGCCATGCCGCCGCACCTCGGGCAGGGCGCCTGCCTCGCCTTCGAGGACGCGGCCACCCTGTCGGCGCTGCTGCGGGAGTCCCGCCTCCCCGACGCGGTGGCCGCCTACGACCGGTTGCGCCGGCCGCGCGCGGCGACCATGGTGCGGCAGACCCGGCGGATGTCGGCGGTGCTCCAGACCCGGGGCCGGCTGGCGCTGCGCGCCCGCGACGCCGCGTTGGGCACGATCAGCCCGCGGCTGCGTAACACGGCGGCAACCGCCGCCGCCTCCTGGCACCCGCCGGCCTGACCGGGCGTGCCGCCGCCGGGGCGACCCGACGAGCGGGCGTCAGCCGATCACGGCCGTGGGTTCGGCGATGCAGGCGGTGCCGACGCGGCGGAAGCCGACCCGTAGGTAGACGCGGGCGATCTCCTCGCTGCCGGCGGAGAGGAAGACCAGGTCGGTGCCGGCGGCGCGCAGCCGGTGGGCGAGCGTGGCGGTCACCGCCGCGCCGAGGCCGCGCCGGCGCGCGGCCGGCAGGGTGGCCACTCCGGCGATCTCCGCCACGTCGTCGACCCGCATGGCCATGCCGCTGGCCAGCGCCCCGTCGCCGGGGGTCTCGGCGAGCACCGAGATGCGCCGGCCGTCGGCGATGCGGACCGCCTCCTCCTCCAGCGCGGCCACGTCCAGCCGGGAGACCGCGGCGTCCCGCTCGGCCGGTCCGGCCTCGCCGCGCGCGGTGCCACCGCTCGAGAAGCCGACCGCGGCGACGGCCCGGCGCAGCGCCACGTCCGCCGCGAAGCCGGGGTCGGCGGGGTCGAGGACCCGCACCGGTACGTCGCTGAGCGTCGCCGGGTCGGGCAGGCGCTCCGGCTCCAGCACCATGAGCGGCGCCTCCAGCACGCTCAGCCCGGCCGAGCGGGCCACCGCCAGCAGGTCCGGGGTGACCTCGTGCACCCACTCGAACGCCTCCGGCAGGCCCAGTTCGCGCTGCCGGGCCCGGACCGCGGTCACGTCGGCCAGCGAGGGCGGCTCGGTGGCCTCCAGCCGGGGGCGGGCGTAGAACGGCCAACCGGCCCCGTCCCGGACGAACAGCACGAGGCCGCCGTGTTCCTCCGCCCGGGCACCGTCCCGGGGCACCGCGTCGTAGAAACGCTCAAGCCGGTCGAGCGCGTCAGCGCGTACGACATCCACCGCGCGAGACTACACGTCCCAGATTCTGGAAGTGTGATCAATCTGAACTGGCCTTGCGCCGGAAGCCCTAACGTAGACTCAATAAAACCCCCGAGGGCCGACGTCGTCCCCACCATGTTCCAACCTGAGTGACGACAGGAGGCCCGGTGGCCTTTCCGTACCCTCACAGCCCCCAGCCGGCCCCGCGGACGACGGGGCTCTACGACCCCGCGCACGAGCACGACGCCTGCGGTGTGGCCTTCGTGGCCGACCTGCACGGGCGCCGCTCCCACGAGGTCGTCGCGAACGGCCTCGGGGCGCTCTGCCGGCTGGACCACCGGGGCGCCCGGGGCGCGGAGCACAACACCGGTGACGGCGCGGGGATCATGATCCAGGTCCCGGACGCGTTCCTGCGCGCGGTCGTCGACTTCCCGCTGCCGCCGGTGGGCCAGTACGCCACCGGCCTGGTCTTCCTGCCCGACGACGACGCGGCCGAGGCCCGGGCCCGCCAGGTGGTGGAGAAGTACGCCCTGGTCGAGGGGGCCGACATCCTCGGCTGGCGCGAGGTGCCCACCGACCCGTCCGGCCTCGGCGAGACCGCCCTCGCGGCGATGCCCCGGGTCCGGCAGCTCTTCCTGGCCGCGCACCGGCTCACCGACGCGCCCGCCGGGCCGGCCGGCTCCCCGCTGACCGGGCTCGGCCTGGACCGGGTGGCGTTCTGCCTGCGTAAGCAGGTCGAGCGGGAGACCGCCGAGCGGGGCGTCCCGGCCTACTTCCCGTCGCTGAGCGGCCGGACGATGGTCTGGAAGGGGATGCTCACCCCGGACCAGCTCCCGGCGTTCTATCCGGAGCTGACCGACGAGCGGGTGGTGAGCGCCATCGCGCTGGTGCACTCGCGGTTCTCCACAAACACCTTCCCGTCCTGGCCGCTGGCCCACCCGTACCGCTTCATCGCCCACAACGGCGAGATCAACACGATCCGCGGCAACCGGAACTGGATGCAGGCGCGGGAGGCGCTGCTGCGCAGCCCGAACCTGCCCGGCAACATCCGGCGGGTCTTCCCGGTCTGCACCCCGGCCGCCTCCGACTCGGCCAACTTCGACGAGGTCCTCGAACTGCTGCACCTGGCTGGGCGGAGCCTGCCGCACGCGGTGCTCATGATGATCCCCGAGGCGTGGGAGAACGACCCGGAGATGCGCGCCGACAAGCGCGACTTCTACCGGTTCCACGCCAGCCTCATGGAGCCGTGGGACGGCCCCGCCTCGGTCGCCTTCACCGACGGCGAGATCGTCGGCGCGGTGCTGGACCGCAACGGGCTGCGCCCGGGCCGCTGGTGGCGCACCGCCGACGGGCTGGTGGTGCTGGGCAGCGAGGCGGGCGTGCTCGACCTGGACCCGGCCACCGTGGTCGCCAAGGGCCGGCTCCAGCCCGGCAAGATGTTCCTGGTCGACACGGTCAACGGCCGGATCATCTCCGACGACGAGATCAAGACCGAGCTGGCCGCCGCCCGGCCGTACGGGGAGTGGCTGCACGCCGGCCTCATCGAGCTGGACGAGCTGCCCCCGCGCGAGCACATCGTCTACACCCACGACTCGGTACGCCGCCGGCAGCAGACCTTCGGCTACACCGAGGAGGAACTGAAGATCCTGCTCGCCCCGATGGCCCGCAGCGGCGCCGAGCCGATCGGCTCGATGGGCACGGACACCCCGATCGCCCCGCTGTCGGCCCGGCCGCGGCTGCTCTACGACTACTTCCACCAGCTCTTCGCCCAGGTCACCAACCCGCCGCTGGACGCCATCCGCGAGGAGCTGGTGACCAGCCTGGCGTCCACCATCGGGCCGGAGGGCAACCTGCTCGACCCGGGTCCGGCGAGCTGCCGGCAGATCGTGCTGCCCTACCCGGTGATCGACAACGACGAGCTGGCCAAGATCCTCTCCATCGACGAGGACGGCGACCTGCCCGGCTTCAAGGCGGTCCGGGTCTCCGGGCTCTACCGCGTCCGCGACGGCGGCGCCGGCATCAAGGCCCGGCTCACCGAGATCTGCCGGCACGTCTCCGAGGCGATCGAGGACGGCGTGCGCATCCTGGTGCTCTCCGACCGGGACTCCAACGCCGACCTGGCCCCGATCCCGTCGCTGCTGCTCACCGCCGCGGTGCACCAGCACCTGGTGCGGGAGCAGACCCGCACCCAGGTGGCGCTCATCGTGGAGTCCGGCGACTGCCGCGAGGTGCACCACGCGGCCGTGCTGATCGGCTACGGCGCGGCGGCGGTCAACCCGTACCTGGCCTTCGAGTCGGTCGAGGACATGATCTCCACGGGCGCGCTGGTCGGCGTGGAGGCGGGCAAGGCGATCCGCAACTACGTCAAGGCGCTCGGCAAGGGCGTCCTGAAGATCATGTCGAAGATGGGCATCTCGACGGTCTCGTCGTACTGCGGCGCGCAGGTCTTCGAGGCGGTCGGCCTGGACACCCGGCTGGTCCAGCGCTACTTCCGGGGCACCCCGAGCACCATCAGCGGCATCGGCCTGGCCGAGATCCACGCCGAGGTGGCCGCCCGGCACGCCCTGGCCTGGCCGGCCCCGGGCGGGCGGGCCACCGACCGGCTGGAGGTCGGCGGCGAGTACCAGTGGCGCCGCGAGGGCGAGCTGCACCTGTTCAACCCGGAGACGGTCTTCCTGCTCCAGCACGCCACCCGCAGCCGCCAGTACGACGTCTTCCGGCAGTACACCGCCAAGGTCGACGAGCTGGCCGCGCGGGGCGGCTCGCTGCGCGGGCTGTTCAGCCTGCGTACCGGGGTGCGTCCGCCGGTGCCGCTGGACGAGGTCGAGCCGGCGACCGAGATCGTCAAGCGGTTCGCCACCGGCGCCATGTCGTACGGGTCGATCTCGGCGGAGGCGCACGAGACCCTGGCCATCGCGATGAACCGCCTCGGCGGCAAGTCGAACACCGGCGAGGGCGGCGAGGACGTCGACCGGCTGCACGACCCGCTGCGCCGTTCGGCGGTCAAGCAGATCGCCAGCGGCCGGTTCGGCGTGACCAGCGAATACCTGGTCAACGCCGACGACCTCCAGATCAAGATGGCCCAGGGCGCGAAGCCCGGCGAGGGCGGCCAGCTGCCCGGCAACAAGGTCTGGCCGTGGATCGCCCGGACCCGGCACGCCACCCCGGGCGTCGGCCTGATCTCCCCGCCGCCGCACCACGACATCTACTCGATCGAGGACCTGGCCCAGCTCGTCCACGACCTGAAGTGCGTCAACCCGGCCGCCCGGGTGCACGTCAAGCTGGTCAGCGAGGTCGGGGTGGGCACCGTGGCCGCCGGCGTGGCCAAGCTCAAGGCCGACGTCATCCTGATCTCCGGCCATGACGGCGGCACCGGGGCATCCCCGCTCAACTCGCTCAAGCACGCCGGCACCCCCTGGGAGCTGGGCCTGGCCGAGGCGCAGCAGACGCTGCTGCTCAACAAGCTCCGCGACCGGGTCACCGTGCAGGTCGACGGCCAGCTCAAGACCGGCCGGGACGTGCTGGTCGCGGCGCTGCTCGGCGCCGAGGAGTTCGGCTTCGCCACCGCCCCGCTGATCGTCGAGGGCTGCGTGATGATGCGGGTCTGCCACCTGGACACCTGCCCGGTCGGCATCGCCACCCAGAACCCGGTGCTGCGCGAGCGCTTCACCGGCCGGCCGGAGTTCGTGGAGAACTTCTTCCTCTTCCTGGCCGAGGAGGTCCGCGGCTACCTGGCCGAGCTGGGCTTCCGCAGCATCGAGGAGGCGATCGGGCACACCGAGCTGCTCGACGTCACCGGCGCGATCGACCACTGGAAGGGCCACGGGCTCGACCTCAGCCGGGTGCTGGACCTGCCCGAGCTTCCCGAGGGCGCCGCCCGGCGCGGGATCCGGGCCCAGGACCACGGCCTGGAGTTGGCGCTGGACAACCAGCTCATCGCCCTCGCCGAGCCGGCGCTGCGCGACGGCACCCCGGTCCGGGTCGAGGTGGCCGTCCGCAACGAGCACCGCAGCGTCGGCGCGATGCTCGGCGGCGAGGTGACCCGCCGCTTCGGCGGCGCCGGGCTGCCCGACGACACCGTCGAGTTCCTGCTGCACGGCACCGCCGGCCAGTCGTTCGGCGCGTTCCTGCCGCGCGGGGTCACCCTGCGCCTGCACGGCGACGCCAACGACTACGTCGGCAAGGGCCTCTCCGGCGGGCGGCTGGTCGTCCGCCCGGACGCCGCCGCGCCGTTCGCCGGCGCGGACGCCGACCCGGGCCGCCGGGCCGAGGACCAGATCATCGCCGGCAACACCATCCTGTACGGCGCCACCGGCGGCGAGGTCTTTCTGCGCGGCCGGGTCGGCGAACGGTTCGCGGTGCGCAACTCCGGCGCGGTGGCCGTCGTCGAGGGCGTCGGCGACCACGGCTGCGAGTACATGACCGGCGGCACGGTGGTGGTGCTCGGGCCGACCGGGCGCAACTTCGCGGCCGGCATGTCCGGCGGCACCGCGTTCGTGCACCGGCTGGACCGGCGGCTGGTCAACGCCGAGCTGGTCGACCTGTCGCCGCTGCGCGAGGAGGAGCGGGAGCGGCTGCACGAGCTGGTCCAGCGGCACTTCGCCGAGACCGACTCGGTGGTCGCCGAGGAGCTGCTGAAGCGCTGGCCGGAGGCGGTGGAGGAGTTCACCGCCGTGGTGCCCCGGGACTACCGCCGGGTGCTGGAGATCATGCGGGCCGCCGAAGCCGCCGGCCGTGACGTCGACGACGCGGTGATGAGCGCCCTCTCGGCGCCGTCCGCCGTACCGGCGCCCCCCGCCCCGCGGGCGGTCGCCCAGGAGGTGGCTCGTGCCTGACCCGAACGGTTTCCTGCGCTACGACCGGCGGCTGCCCGCGCGCCGGCCGGTGCCGGTGCGGATCATGGACTGGCGGGAGGTCTACCCGCCGGCCGGCGAGGAGCTGATCCGCGAGCAGGCCACCCGCTGCATGGACTGCGGCATCCCGTTCTGCCACGACGGCTGCCCGCTCGGCAACCGGATCCCGGACTGGAACGACCTGGTCCGCACCGGCGCCTGGGACTCGGCGGTGGAGTCGCTGCACGCCACCAACAACTTCCCCGAGTTCACCGGCCGGCTCTGCCCGGCGCCCTGCGAGGCGGCCTGCGTGCTCGGCCTGGGCGGCCAGCAGCCGGTCACCATCAAGCAGGTCGAGGTGGAGATCGCCGACGCCGCGGTGGCCCGGGGCGGGCTGCGCCCGCAGCCGGCGCCGGCCCCGACCGGACGGTCCGTCGCCGTGGTCGGCTCCGGCCCCGCCGGTCTCGCCGCCGCACAGCAGCTCGCCCGGGCCGGCCACGCCGTCACCGTGTACGAGCGGGACGACGCGCTCGGCGGCCTGCTCCGCTACGGCATCCCCGACTTCAAGCTGGAGAAGCGGCACATCGACCGGCGGCTGGCGCAGCTCGCCGCCGAGGGGGTGCGCTTCCGCACCGGGGTGGACGTCGGCGTCGACGTCACCGCCGAGCAGTTGCGCGCCGAGCACGACGCGGTGCTGCTCGCCTGCGGCGCGCTGCAGGGCCGGGACACCCCGGAGACGCCGGGTCGGGCGCTGCGCGGCGTACACCAGGCCATGGCGCACCTCGTGGCCGCCAACCGAGTGGTGGCGGCGGCGGGTGCGGGCAAGCCGGCGCTGGCCACGCTCCCGGACGGCACCCCGATCGACGCGGCCGGCAAGCACGTGGTGATCATCGGCGGTGGCGACACCGCCGCCGACTGCCTCGGTGTGGCCCACCGGCAGGGCGCGGCCGGCGTGCACCAGCTCGACCTCTACCCGGAGCCGCCGGCCGACCGGGACGCCGCCCGCGACCCGTGGCCCACCTGGCCGTGGGTGCTGCGCAGCTACCCGGCGCACGAGGAGGGCGGCCAGCGGGTCTTCGCCGTGGCGGTGCAGGAGTTCGTCGACGACGGCACCGGCCAGGTCCGGGCGGTCCGGATCGCCGAGGTGACCGTCGAGAAGGTCGACGGCCGCCGGATCGTCACGGCGCTGCCCGGCTCGGAGCGGGAGATCCCGGCCGACCTGGTGCTGCTCGCCATCGGCTTCGAGGGCACCGAGGAGCAGCCGCTGCTGACCCAGTTCGGGGTGAGCCGCAACGGCCGGGGCGCGGTCGACGCCCGCCCCGACTGGCAGACCGACGCCGACGGCGTGTTCGTCGCCGGGGACATGCACCGGGGCGCCTCGCTGATCGTCTGGGCGATCGCCGAGGGCCGGGCCGCCGCCGCGGCCATCCACGCCTACCTGGGCGGGGTCGGGACGCTGCCCGCGCCGGTCGACCCGGCCCGGCAGCCGCTCGCCGCCCGCTGACCCGCGCGTCACCGACACCCCGGTCCCCGGCGGACCGGGGTGTCGTGCGTCCCGTTCGTGCCCGGTGCCGCCCGGGCGTCCGACCGCGCTGGTGAAACCTCTCACCAACTGTCGTCGGGAGGTTTGACCGCCGCCAGACTTGTGCGCTGGCCGGACCCGCGAGGTCCGGCTTCGTCGTGTCACCGTCTGGACGGGGAAACTCTCATGGCCCTCGGCGCCACGTTCGCCGCGCTGCGCCACCGCAACTACCGGATCTGGGCCGCGGCCGGGTTCGTGTCGGTCATCGGGACCTGGATGCAGGTCCTCGGCGTCAACTGGTTCGTGCTGGCCGAAACCGGATCGGCCACCTCGATGGGGTTCACCGTCCTGCTCCAGGCCCTGCCCACGCTGGTGCTGAGCGTCTGGGGTGGCGCGCTGGCCGACCGCGTGCCCGCGAAGCCGCTGCTGATCGGCGCCCAGGCCGCCCACGCGCTGCTCGCCGCCGGGCTGGCCGTGGTCGCCGTCACCGGAGCCGGCGGCCTCCCGGCCATCTACGCGATCTCGCTGGCCACCGGGGCCGTGTCGGCGATCGAGGGGCCGGTGATGGGCCGCTGGGCCTCAACCCTGGTCGACCGGGAGAGCCTCGGCAACGCCCTCGCGCTCGGCTCGCTCACCAACTCCGCCGGGCGCATCCTCGGCATGAGCCTCGGCGCCGTCGTGGTCGCCGCCGTGGGCCCCGCGCTGCTCTTCGCCGTGAACGCCGCGAGCTTCGTCGCGGTCGTCGTGGCGCTGTTCGCCGTACGCGAGGGGGAGCGGCACGCCGGCGAGCCGGCGCCGGCCGACGTGGCACCGGCCGACGGCGGCATCCGGGCGGGCTTCCGCTACCTCAGACGCCAGCCCGTGGTGCTGGTGGCCCTGGCGCTCTCCTTCGTGCTCGGCAGCCTGGGCCGCAACTACCAGGTCACCATGGCCGCCATGAGCGACGGGCCGCTGCACGGCGGCGCGTCCGGCTACGGCTTCCTCTCCACCGTCTTCGCCGTCGGCACGGTGCTCGGCGCCCTGTTCGCGGCCCGCCGCGCGGAACTCGGTTACGCGGTGCTGGTCGGGGCCGGCCTGCTGGCCAGCGGGCTGCAGATCGTCGCCGGGCTGGCCCCGGGCACGCTGAGCTTCGCCGCGGTGATCCTGCCGGTGGCGGCCGCGGCGGTGATCATCGACACCACGGTCGGCGCCCGGGCCCAGCTCGACACCGACTACGCCATGCGCGGGCGGGTGCTGGCCGCCCTGGCGGTCACCGGCTCGATCTCCGCGGCCGTGGGCGCGCCGCTGCTCGGCTGGCTCGCCGAGCACGCCGGCCCCCGGCAGACCCTGGTGCTGGCCGGCACGGTCACCGCCGTCGCCACCGCGGCGGCCGGGGTGGCCCTGGACCGGCTCCGCGAGCGCCGGCTGGCGCACCGGCTCACCCTGGTGCTGGCCGCGCCCGCCGCCCGCCCGATCCGCCGGGTCGCCACCACGGCCGTCCGGGTCGTCCGCCCGGCCGGTGCGGGGCTCGTTGCCGCGACCGCCACCGCCGCCCGGGTCGTCCGCCCGGCCGGTGCGGGGCTCGTCGCCGCGACCGCCACCGCCGCCGGCGTCGTCCGCCCAGGCGCTGCGCGGCTGGCCCCCGCGACCGCCGCGACCGCCGCAGCGCTGCCCCGGCCGGCTGTTCTGCCCGGCGCGTCCCCGGTGGCGCTCCCCGGCGGCGCGGCCGGTGCGCGTCCCGGCGCCGGCCGGCTCCGGTCGAGCCGGGCCGCCCGCGCGGCGCACGACTGCGCGGCCTGCGCCCCCCACCGGGGCCGGCGCCGCTCCCGGTGGACCGCACTGCGGTCGCCGTACGCGCACCGCGACGGCTGCCCCGCCGCCTGATCGGGCGTCGCGGCCGGGTGAGCGAGGTCATGCCGCCGCGGCGCCGCGCGGGGCCCGACGGCGCGAAGATCGTCACTACGCTGCGGGTATGGACGTCGAGGTACGCCTGCGGCGGATCCGCCGATGGCTCTGGGTCGTGGTGGTGGGGCTGTTCCTCAGCGGGGTGACCGCGTTCCCGCTGGAGCTGGAGGTGCGCTGGCTGCTCCGGGCGCTCGACCCGCTCGCCGGCCAGTTCCCGGCCCTGGTGGACTGGATCGAGCGGGTCCACACCGGACTGGTCGAGACCGGCGAGCGCTACCCGTTCATGCTCTACGGCACCGACTGGCTCGCCTTCGCGCACCTGGTGCTCGCGGTGGCGTTCTGGGGGCCGCTGCGTGACCCGGTGCGCAACGTCTGGGTGGTGCAGCTCGGCATGATCGCCTGCGCCGGGATCGTGCCGCTCGCGCTGATCTGCGGGCCGGTGCGGGACATCCCCTGGTTCTGGACGCTGGTCGACCTCTCCTTCGCGGTCGGCGCGTTCCCGCCGCTCTGGTTCGCGTACCGGCACATCCGGGCGATCGAGGCGGCGACCCCGGCCACGGCCGCTCCCGTGGCGGCCTGACCGGCCGGGCCCGCTCCCAGGGTGGTGGAGCGGGCCCCGGCCGGCGCCGGTCAGCGATCCAGCAGCTGGTGGGCCGCCCGGATCCCGGTCCACGACTTCGGCTGGGCCGGAGCCACCGCGGCCCGTGCGGCGGCGGCCGGCTCCGGGCGCCCGGCGGTGAACAGCCAGGTGGTGAAGACCGCGTCGAGGTCCCGGCCGGAGATCCGCTCCGCCAGCGCCTGGAACTGGGCGATCGTGCCGTTGCCGTAGCGGTGCTCGGCGGTCCAGGCCGGCAGGATGCGGAAGAACGCCTCGTCGCCGACGGCCAGCCGGAGCTGGTGCAGCGCCATGGCGCCCCGGTCGTAGACCGCGTCGGCGAAGACGTCGCCGGCGCCCGGGTCACCGGGGAGGACCTGCCAGAACTCCGAGTCGGCCGGGTAGCTGGCGTAGGTGAAGTCGAACAGCTCCTGGGCGGTGCCCTCGCCCTGCTCCTCCGACCAGAGCCACTCGGCGTACGAGGCGAAGCCCTCGTTCAGCCAGATGTTGCGCCAGTCGGCCACCGAGACCGAGTCGCCGAACCACTGGTGGGCGTTCTCGTGCACCACCACGTACGTGTTCGAGCCGCGCCGCCAGAAGCCGGGGCCGTAGACCGGGCGGCTCTGCGTCTCCAGGGCGAAGCCGATGCCGTCGACCGGGCCGGCCACGCCGCCCTGCGCCTCGAACGGGTACGGCCCGAACACGCCGCTCTCCCAGTCGATCACCTCGGCGGTGCGTTCGATGCTGGCCCGGGCGGCCGGCGCGCGCTCGCCCAGCGTGGTGCTGTACGCGTTCACCACCGGCTGCCCGTTCGGCGCGGTGTCGGTGACGATGTCGTACTGCCCGATGGCCAGGAACGCCTGGTAGGTGGCGCCCGGCTTGACGCTGCGCCAGCTCCACCGGGTGCGGTTGCCGGCCTCGGGGAGCGGGGCGCGCGGCTGCACCCCGTTGCTGATCACCTCGACGCCGGTCGGCACCGAGACGGAGACGTCCCAGGTGGCCTTGTCGGTCGGGTGGTCGTTGCTCGGGTACCACCACCAGGCCGACTCGGGCTCGTTGACGGCGAGCGCGCCGTCGGCGACCCGGGTCCAGCCCGTGTAGCCCTGGACCAGGGTCTCCGACGGGACGCCGGCGTATTTCACCACGACGGTGAGCTGCTGTCCCTTGAGGATCGGCCGGGGCGCGGTGACCACCAGCTCGTGCGCGCCCTCCCGGGCGAAGCCGGCCGACCAGCCGTTGACCCGGACCGACTCGACGTCGAGGGCGAAGTCGAGGTTGAACCGGGACAGGTCCTGGGTCGCGGTGGCCAGGACTGTGGTGGTGCCGCTGAGCCGGTCGGTGGCCGGCTCGTAGCGCAGCCGGATGTCGTAGTGGCCGACGTCGTAGCCGCCGTTGCCGTAGTCGGGGAAGTAGCTGTCGCCGAGCCCGGGGCTGCCCGGGGCCGGGGTGGCCGCCGCGGGCTTCTTCGGCCGGCCCCAGCCCGGTAGGGCGGCCTGGCCGGGGGCGCCGGTCACGACGGTGCCGGCGGTGGTGACGGTCAGGGCGGCGATGGCCGCCGTGAGAGCGCGTCGCACGGGTGGACTCCCTCCATCGGGGTGTACGACCGCCAACCTAATCGACGGTTGTGAACGCGTCTGCCCCCGGAGGCGAGCCACGGCTATTCAATTTATGCCGATGTTTCGATAGGATTACCGACTAGTAACAAGCTTTCGACCCCCCTGGCCACGCGCGCGGTCAACGGGCTCCACCACCCCTGTCCCGTGGAGGTCCTGTCATGTCCCGTCGCGTCCGCACCGCCCTGGCCGCGCTGCTCGCGGCCGTCCTCGGCGCCGTGCTCGTCCCCGGCGTCGCCAAGGCGGCCACCGTCAACTACGTCGCCCTCGGCGACTCCTACTCCTCCGGCGTCGGGGCCGGCCCGTACGACCTCTCCACCTGCCTGCGCAGCCAGAAGTCGTACGCCCCGCTCTGGGCCGCCGCGCACGCGGTCACCAGCTTCAAGTTCCCGGCCTGCGGCGGCGCGGTCACCGCCGACGTCATCAACAGCCAGGTGAACTCGCTGAGCACCGGCACCACCCTGGTCACCGTCACCATCGGCGGCAACGACGCCGGCTTCGCCGACGTCATCACCAGTTGCCGGTTCGGCAGCACCTCGACCTGTGAGGGCGCCGTCAACGACTCCCGGGCCTTCGCCACCGCCACCCTGCCCGGCCGGCTCGACAACACCTACGCCGCCATCCGGAACCGGGCGCCCAACGCCCGGCTGGTGGTGCTCGGCTACCCGCGGCTGTTCGAGACGAACTACTGCGGCCTGCTGGCCATGAGCACCTACAAGCGGACCATCCTCAACCAGGCCGCCGACCTGCTCGCCACCGTGATCGCCGACCGGGCCCGGGCGGCCGGGGCCACCTTCGTCGACGCCCGGCCGTTCTTCGCCGGCCACGGCGTCTGCGCCGCCGACCCGTGGATCAACGACGTGAGCGGGCTCATCGAGGCGTACCACCCGGACGCCGACGGCTACCGCCACGGCTACCTGGCCGCGCTGACCGCCGCCATCGGCTGACCGACGCGAGGCGGCCGGCGGTCCCTTCCGGACCGCCGGCCGCCTGCCGCTGTCGCCCCGCCGGTCAGCGGGCCGTGGCCAGCTCGCCGGTCAGCTCCGGCTCGGTGTACCGGGCCGGCGGCGTGCCGTGGCGTCCCCGCGCCGCCCGGCGGCCGGAGGGCACGGCCAGGGCGGCCAGCGCGGCGGCCACCGAGATGCCGGTGAGCAGCAGGAAGCCCATGGTGAACCCGGCCTCGCGGGGCAGCCCGCTCGCCTGCGGGTGGGCGGTGATCACGGTGCTGGCCACCGCGGCGCCGATCGCGCCGCCGATGGTGCGGATGTTGGCGTTCATGCCGGTCGCCACGCCGGTCTGCCGGGCCGGCACGTTGGCCACGATCAGGTTGGCCATCGAGGCGAAGGCCAGCCCGATGCCGAGCCCCACCAGGCCGCCGGCCACGCCGATCTCCCAGCGGGTGTCGTGCGCGACGGTCAGCATGGCGGCGGCGAGCACGTTGAACACGGCGCCCGTGGCCAGTTGCGCCTTGGCGCTGAACCGGGCCGCCAGCCGGCCGGCGACGAGACCGGCGACGAACATGCCGACCAGCATGGGCAGCATGAGCAGCCCGGCCTGGGTGATGCTCGCGCCGAAGCCGTACCCGGCGCTGGTCGGGATCTGCACGAACTGCGGCAGGAAGGCGTAGACGGCGAACATCGAGGCGCCGTAGAGCAGTGCGACCAGGTTGGTCGTCCAGACCGCGGGCAGGCGCATCATCCGCATGTCGATGAGCGGGTTCGCCGAGCGGGCCTCGGCCACCAGCCAACCGGCCAGGAGCACGGCGGCGAGCGCCAGCAGCCCGGTCACCCGGCCGGAGGTCCAGCCCCAGGCCGCGCCCTTGCTGACCGGCAGCAGCAGCGCCACCAGCCAGCCGGAGAGGAGCAGGGTGGCCGCCCAGTTGACCCGGCCCGGGGTACGCACCGGCGACTCCGGCACGAAGCGGTGCGCCGCGAGCGCGGTGAGGCCCACGACGACCATCGGGATCCAGAACAGCCAGCGGTAGCCCAGGGTGGCGACGATCGGTCCGGCCAGCACGACGCCGAGGCCGCCGCCGGCCGCGACGATCGCCGAGATGGCCGCGACGGCCGAACTGACCCGGGCGGCGGGGAACTCGTCGCGGATGATGCCGAACGAGAGCGGGAAGACGGCGCCGCCGATGCCCTGGACGACCCGGGCGACGATGAGCATGCCGATGTTGGGCGCGACGGCCGCCAGCAGGCAGCCCAGCGCGAGCGCGGCGAGGGAGACGACCAGGGTCCGCTCCTTGCCGACCATGTCGCCGATCCGGCCGAGGACCGGGGTGAAGATCGACGCGGACAGCAGGTAGGCGGTCAGCACCCAGGTCACGGTGTTCTGCGAGGTGTGCAGGTCGTGCTGGATGGTGGGCAGCACCGGGGTGATCAGCGACTGGAGCATCGCGAAGAAGCCGGCGCCGGCCGCGAGGACGAGGAAGGTCAACCGGCGCGAGTCGCGCCGGACGGTGTCGATCACGGAAATGGCTCCCGTTCGCATGACGTGGGAAAGGTCTTCCGGGGGCCGCTCGCGCGGATCAGCGACGGTGGCGGCCTCGGGCGGGCTGAGGTGTCTCAGCGGGTTGCGGGCATGGTGGGACCTCCCGGGTCCGAATGTCTGGTTCGCCGGTCGCAGTGGGTGGGATCGGCGGGGAAAGCCGGAGTAAGCTATCCGGAGGCAAGGCTCCGGTCAGTTCCGGAGGGGTGCCTCCACTAACGTAGCGGAGGGATGCCTCCGTTTGCAAGACGAAAGGGGTGACGCGCGTCATGGCCAGCGCCGAGCAGGTCGGGGAGGTCTTCGCACGCCGCCCGAAGCGGGCCGATGCCCGGCGGAACTACGACGCGCTGATCGTCGCCGCCCGGGAGGTGTTCGGCGAGTCCGGCGCGGGCGCCTCGCTCGAGGAGATCGCCCGGCGGGCCGGGGTCGGCATCGGGACGCTCTACCGGAACTTCCCGAAGCGCAGCGACCTGTTCGAGGCGGTCTACGTCGAGGAGGTCCGCGCGCTCAGCGCCTCCGCCGCCGATCTGGCGGACGTGCCCCCGTGGGACGCACTGGTCGCCTGGCTGCACCGGTTCGTCGCCTACGTCGGCACGAAGCGCGCCCTCGCCGAGGAGCTGGTGCACGACTCCGAGGTGTTCCGCAGCTGCCGCACCGAGATCTACGCCGCGGGCGAACCGCTGCTGCGCCGCGCCCAGGAGGCCGGTGCGGCCCGGCCGGACGCCAGCTTCGAAGACGTGGTGCGGCTTATCAGCGGCATCATGGCCTACCAGTTCATGGAGCCGGCCCAGCGCGAGCGGGTGCTGACCATCGCCCTGGACGGTCTGCGCCACCCGGCGGCGTACCGCTGACGCTCCGGCCGGCCGCGCCGGCCGCGCCGGCCGCGCCGGCCGCGCCGGCCGAGACCGGCTGACCGTCCCCACCCGGCGGATTCACGAGGGACCGTCGGGGTCACCGGCGTTGCGCCAGGTGTCGACAATGGTGCGACACCCGCCGTGACCCGGAGGTGACGATGCGCGAACCGGCGATCCGGTCCCGGCCCCCTCGGGAGAAGCTTCCGGCGGGCGGCCTCGAACTGCTCCACCTGCTGGCCCGGCTGCTCCGGCGGCCCCGCCGCGGCGACCGGCGGCTGCCGCTGCTCTGGCTGGTCCGGCCGGCGGGTGACGGCGCGGCCGGCGCCCTGCTGCGCCGCTTCGTCGGCCAGGGCACCCGGCGCCGCGTCCCGCACGCCGTGCTGGACCTGACCGCCCGCCCGGCGGCCGACGCCGCGCGCCCCGGGCCCGACGACGTCGCGGGAGTGCTGCGCGAGCTGCACCGGCAGCTCTCCGTGGAGGCGTTCGGGGCGGCCCGGCTGCGGTTCCGGCACTACCCGCTGGCCGACTGGCTGATGCACCAGAGCCTGGCGGTCGGGGTGGACGCCGCGGACAGCGGCCGGGCCGCGCTGGTCCGCCAGCTGCGCGATTGGCGGGGCCGCCGGGCCGGCGACGATCCCCAGGTGGGCGGCGGCTCCGCCGTCGGCACCGCGCTCCAGGTCCTGCTCTGGCTGCTGCGCCGGGCCGTGCCGAGCGTGGTCTTCCGGATCGCCGTCTCCGGCCGGGTGCCGGTGTTCGGGCGGCAGTACCGCTGGTTCATGCGGCAGCAGTACCTGGCGCCCCGGCAGTCCGTGACGTTCCTGGGCTTCGCCGAGCGGCTCACCGCCGGCTGGCGCGACGGCGAGCACCCGGCCCAGGTGGAGAAGCTGCTGCTGCACGCCTTCCTGGAGGACCTGCGGCAGGCGTACCGGCGGCGGTTCTGGCGGCCGGGGGACTGGCGGCGGACCGCGTACCCGGTGCTGCTGCTCGACGGGGTGGCCACCGACAACGTCGGGCACACCCTGGTCCGGCTGCTCGACGAGGTACGCAACGAGACCGGCCGCAACGACCCGCTGCTGGTGGTGGCGGTCGCCGCGGATCCGCCGCCGGAGCCGGCCGCGGCCCGCCCGGTGGTCCAGGCCGAGGAGGCGTACGAGGAGTGGGCCGAGGCGCTGCCGGAGATCCGGCGGCTGCGCCGCCCCGGCGCGTGGCTCGTAGTGCTGCGGATCGACGGCGACGACCTCGGCGCCCCGGTGGGCGTCGCCCCGCCGGCGCTGGTCGCGCCCGATCCACCCTGGTGGTCGCGGCGGTTCCTGCCGGCCGCCGTGGCCCTCGTGCTGGTGGTCGGGGTGGGCGTGTGGGCCACCGGGCGGTGGGCCCCGGACTGCCGCCCCTGGCCGACCGACCGGGTGAGCGTGCGACTGGTCGGCGGCGAGTGCGTCGGCTACAGCGACACCGCCGGCCAGGTCTTCAACAGCGAGCCCGGCCAGGACCGGCTCCGCGCGGTGCAGCGGCGCATCTTCGCGCAGAACCGGGCCGCCGAGGAGGTGTGGCGGCGCAGCGACCACCGCCGGCCCTACCTGACCCTGGTCTACCTGGGCAGCCTCACCGGCAACCGGACGCGGGCGGACGAGGAGTCCTACGTCTCCGAGCGCGAGGAGCTGGAGGGCATGGCGACCGCCCAGTACGCGCTGCTCAAGGAGTCGGCCGCGGCGGACGACGCGGCGCTGCTGCACATCGTGGTGGCCAACGCGGGCCGGCAGATGCGGCACGCCGGCGAGGCCGTCCGGCTGCTGGAGGGGCTGGCCCGCGACGACCCGACGGTGCTCGGCGTGGTGGGGCTCGTGGACAGCCGCACCAGCACGGCGTCGGCGCTGCGGGAACTCAACCGGGTCGGCCTGCCCGTGCTCGCGCCCACCCTGTCGGCCGACCGGATGGACGCCAACTCCAGCCTCTACCTGGCCATGTCGGCGCCCAACCGGGAGCAGGTCCGGATGGTCGAGGCGTACGCCCGGCAGGTGCTGCGGGTGGGGGAGGCGCACGTCTACTGGACCACCGGCGAGGGCAGTTCGCTGGCCGAGGACCTCTACGTCGCCACCCTGGTCGACGGGCTGCGGGAGCGGTTCGGCAGCCGGCTCACCCGGCTCGACGAATGGCGCAGCGGGCGGCGGATGACCCAGGAGTGCGGCTACTCCGGGATGCTCTTCTTCGCCGGGCGCTGGTCGGAGTTCGACGGGTTCCTGCGGGCGCTCAAGGAGTGCGGCGGCGACCCGCCCCGCCACCTGGTCACCGACGACTCGGTGAACCGCTACATGGCCAACCCGGGGCTGCGGGCCAGCGCACCGGGCAATCTGCCGGTGACGTACGTGTCGAAGGCCGCCCTGGCCACCTGCGCCGCGCTGCGGGCCGCGCAGGCGCGGCGCGACGACGCCCGGGGCAGCTTCCTCACCTGGATCGGCGCGGACGACCTGCTCGACCCGCCGCGCTGCCGCGACGGCGCCAACCCGCCGGTCGGCGAGCGGGTCAGCCTCGCCTACGACGCCTCGATGATGATGGTGCGCGCGCTGGAGAGCCTCGCCGCGCGGCTGCGGCACGCCGACACCGGCCGGCGCTGGGACCCTCGCGCGGTGAACCCGGTCGGGGTGCACGCCGAGGTGCTGCGGCAGAACGCCGCGGGCGGCTACCCGGGGGTCGGCGGCCTGGTCCGGTACGCCCCGGACTCCGGCGAGCCGGTCGCCAAGCGGCTGGCGCTGCTCACCGTGGCCCGGGTGCCCGACGTGGCCGCCCCGCCGGTCGAGGTGTTCGCCTGCGGGGTGGCCGACGGCGGCCCGGACCCGGGCTGCCGCCCCCGCTGACGGCGCGACGGCCGGCGGCCCCCGTGGCGCCGCCGGCCGTCACCGCCGGGTCAGGACGCGTCGACGTCCGCGTTGCTGGGCCGGCCCCACGGGCCGGTGATCGCGAAGACGTAGCCCGGGGACTGGATGTTGGCGAACAGGATCTTCCCGTCCGCGCTGAACGTCGGGCCGGTGAACTCGCTGTCGTTGAGCTCGTTGCGGGCCAGCGGGTACGCCTTGCCCTGCTCGGTCACGCCGACCAGGTGCGACACGCCCTCGCCGTCCTCGGCCAGGATCACCCCGCCGTACGGGGAGACGGTGATGTTGTCCGGGCCGTCGTAGTTGCCGTTGTCCGCCTCCGGGTCGGGGTTCACCCCGAAGATGGTCTTCAGCGTCACGGTCTCGGTGCGCGGGTCGTAGAACCAGACCTGGCCGTCGTGCTCGTTGACGCTGCCGTCGTCGTGCCGGGCGAAGCTGGCCACGAAGTACGCGCCGCCGTCGGCCCACCAGGCGCCCTCCAGCTTGCGGCTGCGGGTCACCTCCGCGTCGGTGAACTGCTTGCGCACCGAGACGGTCCGGGCGTCCCGGTCCGGCACGTCCACCCACTCCACCTTGTAGCGGGTGCCAGGGGTGGTGGCCTCGGCGAGGTCGGCCACGTGCTGGTCGCCCCGGAAGCAGTGCATCGCCTGGAGGCGGCCGGCGGTGTCGCCGTCCGGCCGCTGGGCGAGCGCGCGCAGCGCACCCTTGCCGGCGCGGAACCCGGCGGGCGGGGTCCACCGGAAGTAGAGGCCGTTCGGGCCGCCCGCGTCCTCGGTCAGGTAGATGGCGTGGGTGTACGGGTCCACCGCGACCGCCTCGTGCGAGTAGCGGCCGAGGAACTTCAGCGCCACCGGGTTCTGGTTGGCGGCCCGGTCGTGCGGATCCACCTCGAAGACGTACCCGTGGTCCTTCTGGTACTTCCCGCCGGCTCGCTGCTCGGTCTCCTCGCAGGTCAGCCAGGTGCCCCACGGGGTGATGCCGCCGGCGCAGTTGTTGTGCGTGCCGGCCACGCTGACGTACTCGCGCAGCCGCCGGCCCTGCCCGTCCACCTCGATGGTGGTGGTGCCGCCCGCGGCGCCCGGGTCGTAGGTGAGACCGGCCAGCGCCGGCACCGGGAACGGCTCGCCGCCGCCGATCTCGTGGTTGTTCACCAGCACCGACCCGTTGGGGCCGAGGAAGCAGCCGGTGCCGTCCGCGTCGCTCGGGGTGGCCTGCCCGGACTCCAGCAGGGTCACGCCCGCCTGGGCGACGATGGTGTAGGAGAAGCCGGGCGGCAGGGCCAGCAGGCCGGCCGGGTCCGGGACGAGGTCGCCGTAGCCGACCGCCGGGCGGGTCGCGGCCCGGGCCGTCGCCGGGCCGGCGATGGCTTCCAGGTTGCCGGCCACCACGATGCCGAGGCCGGCCGCCGCGCCGCCGTGCAGCAGGGCGCGCCGGGAGATGGGGGAGGAGGTCACGTCGTTGCCTTCCTGTTCACATCGTTGCTCAGGGCAAAGGCAAGTGCGGCCGGGGGAACGGCGTCCGGCGGGAATGGCCACCGTGGGATGAACAGTGGGCCAACGTCGGGTGCGCGCCGCGTACTGTGCCGGGCCGGCGCGCGTCCGTTAGGGTTCCCCTCGATCAGGTGGTGCGGCGTCGGAGGGCGGACGGTGGGCAGGCTCGCGACGGCGTACCGGCAGGCGGTCGCCCTGCACCGGGAGGCCCTGCGCCGCTGGGAGGCCGCCCGGCGCGCGCTGGCCGCCGCCGGCCCGGCGCCCGTCGGCAGCCCGGAGCTGGTGGCGCGGCTGGCCCGGCTCGGCGGCGAGCTGGCCGGCCCGGTGCCCGGCACCGCCCGCGCCGCCACGAACCCCGTTCCGGTACGCCTCGGCGAGGCGACCACCGTGGACGGCGGTTTCCCGGTGCTGGTGCCGCTGGGCGCGGGCGCCCACCTCGCGGTCGACACCGACGCCCGGGACACCCGGGTCGGCGAGCTGCTGCGGGCGCTCGTGGTGCGGCTGCTGGCCGCCGCGCCGGACGGCACGGTCCGGGTGGCCGGCATCGACCCGGCCGCGTTCGGCGCCACCTTCCTGCCGCTGCGCCCGCTGCTCGACGCCGGCGTGCTCGCCCCGGCCGCCACCACCGTCGCGGAGACGGCCGCCCTGCTGGACGCGGCGGAACGGCACGCCCGCGACGCCCAGGGGGTCGCGCCCGAGGACCGGGAGCTGCTGCTGGTGGTCGCCGCGTCCGCCCCGCCGTCGCGGGAGCTGGCCCGGCTCGCCGCGCTCACCCACGCCGGGCCCGCCGCGGCGGTCTGCGTGCTGCTGGCCGGCCACCCGCCGGCCGGGCCGGGCGAGGCCCCGCCGCTCGGCGCCACCACCCAGCTCCGGCTCAACGAGCGGTACGCCCTGGTCGGCGACCCACCCGGCCGGCCGTTCAGCGCCGACGGCAGCGGGCTGGCCGCCCCGGTGGTGCTCGACGGCGACCCGTCCCACGCCACCGTGACCGGGCTGGCCGGGCAGCTCGCCGCGGCCACCCGGCGGGCCACCGCGGTCACCTTCGCCGACCTGCTGCCGGCCCGGCGCTGGGCCGAGTCGTCCGGCGCCGGGCTGCGTACCGTGCTCGGCCGCGCCGTGCGCGGGGTCCGGCTCGGCGCGGCCGACGCCGTCGGGGGAGCGGCCAGCCGGGAACCGGTCACCGTGGCCTTCGACGACGCCACCCCGCACTGGCTGGTCGGCGGGCGCACCGGCGCCGGCAAGACCGTGTTCCTGCTCGACGTGCTCTACGGGCTGGCCGCCCGCTACTCCCCGGCCGAACTCCAGCTCCTCCTGCTCGACTTCAAGGAGGGGGTCAGCTTCACCGAGTTCGTGCCCACCGAGCGGGACCCGTCCTGGCTGCCGCACGCCCGCGCCGTCGGCATCGAGTCCGACCGCGAGTACGGCGTGGCCGTGCTGCGCGAGCTGCGCGCCGAGCTGACCCGCCGGGCCGACCTGCTCAAGCGGCACGGTGTCAGCAAGCTCGCCGACCTGCCGCCGAACGCCCGGCCGCCCCGGATCGTCACGGTGATCGACGAGTTCCACGTCCTGTTCGCCGGCAACGACCCGCTGGCCCGGCAGGCCGTCGACCTGATCGAGGAACTGGCCCGCAAGGGCCGCTCGTACGGCCTGCACCTGGTGCTGGCCAGCCAGAGCACCACCGGCATCGAGGCCCTCTACGGCCGGGCCGAGGCGATCTTCGGCCAGTTCCCGCTCCGGGTCGCGCTGCCCGGCGGGGCCGCGGTGCTCGATCCGCTCAACGACGCCGCGAAGGCGCTCGCCGTGGGCACGGCCGTGGTCAACACCGCCGGCGGCGCGGCCGGCGCGGACACCGAGGTCCGCTTCCCCGACGCCCACGCCGCCGCGGCCGACCTCGCCGCCCTGCGCCACGAGCTGTTCGCCGCCCGCCCCGCCGGCGCCCGCCCGCCCGCCGTCTTCCGGGGGTACGAGACCCCCCGGCTCGCCGACGACCCCACCTGGGCCGGCCTGGCCCCGGGCGCCGAGCCGCCGCTCGCCCTCGTCGGCCGCGCCGTCGACGTGGCCGGCAGCCCGGCCGGGTTCCGCCTCGACGCCAGCCCGGGCCGGCACCTGGCGGTGGTCGGCACCGCCGCGAGCGGCGTGGACGTGCTCCGGTCGGCCGCCCTCAGCCTGGCCCGGCAGCACGCCCCCGGCACAGCCCGCTTCCTGTTCGCGCCGCTGGCGCCCGGGACCACGGAGACCGCCGACGACCTGGCCATGACCCTCGCGGCCGCCGGCCACCCGGTCCGCCGCCTCGACGCGGCCGGGCTGAGCACCCACCTCGCCGACCTGGCCGCCGCGCCCGCTCCGGGCGCTGGCCGGACCTACCTCGTGGTGTTCGGGATGGACGCCGCGGCTGGGGCGCTCGCCGCGACCGACCCGGAGACGTTCCGCTCCGGCCACGACGACCTGCGGGCGGTGCTGCGCCAGGGGCCCGGGCACGGGGTGCACCTGCTCGGCTGGTGGCGGGGGCTGCGCCGGCTGGCCGAGGATCTCGGCGGCAGCCAGAACCGCGACGACGTGGCCTGCCTGGTCGCGCTGAACGTGCCCGCCGCCGACCTCGGGCTGCACCTGGGGGCGCACGACCTCGCCTACGCCCCGCGCGACGCCCGGGCCCTGCTGGTCGACCGGCACGAGCACCGCACCGCGCTGATCGTGCCCTTCGTCGGCGACGGGGACGAGTCGTGACCGGGTTCGACGAGTACGCGGCCCTGCTCCGGGAGCTCTCCACCCGGCAGCGGGGCGGGGAGCGGGCGGTCGCCGCCGAGGCGGAACGCCGGCGTGCCCTCCAGTCCACCGTGGACCAGCTCGGCCGGCGGCTCGCCGCCCAGGGGCAGCGCCTCGACCAGCTCGGTCAGGCCATCAACCTGCCGATGCGGTCGGTCCCGGCCGAGGCGCCCAGCGCGCCGGCGGTTCCGGTGGGCGCCCCGCCGGCGGCGGGATCGAGCGCGCCGGCCGCGGGATCGACTGTGCCCGCGGCGGGATCCGCCGCCCCCGCCGCC
>NZ_BMRA01000004.1:512035-516033 GCF_014648395.1 Micromonospora fulviviridis
CCGGAACCGGGGGCGGGTTGACCGGCGGCGCAGCCGCCGCGCCGGGGCGGCCGGGGGTCGGGGCGTATCCCGAGGGGACGGTGCCGGGGCCCCGGGTGGGTGACCCGGCGGCCGAGCTGGCCGCGGCCGGGCAGCTCGCCGACGAGGCCGACCGGCACGGGCAGCAGGCCGAGGCCCTGGCGCGGCGACCGGTGCTGCTGCCCACCTGGTCGGCGCCGGCCCGGGCGGTCGCCGTCTACGCCGCCTGCGCGCTGGCCGGCTCCCTGCTCATGCTGGTGGCGCTGATCGGCTCGCCGCTGCCGGCCACCGGGCTCGACCTGGTGGCCGCCGTCTCGTGCGCCGGCGTCCCGCTGCTGTCCTTCCTGGCCGGACAGCTGGTGCTGGGGCGCTGGGGTCGCCCGGTGATGGGCGGCGAGACCCCGCCGGGGCGGTACGTGCCGCTGGGTTTCGTGATCTGCGCGCTGGTCGCGCCGTCGCTGTTCTGCGTGTACCTGGTGGTGTTCCGGCTGCTCAGCTGATCAGGAGGCGGTTCGGACGCTCGCGTGGCGGACCAGTCGGGCGAAGCGCACCTCCGGACACGGGTACTCCTCGCCGCAGCCGCAGAGCCAGCGGGTCACCTTCCGGGGCGGATGGGCGAAGAGGATGTCGTCGGCGTCCTCGAGATCCTGCCGGGACGCGAAGGTCCGCCCGCCGTGACGGCCCGTCTGGTCCGTGGGTGGAACGCCATGGTTGTTTCCCGGGCCGTTTGACACCCATGGTGTTCCACCGAGTATCGGCGGATCTTCGGGCTTGTCCATGATGGTCTCCTTGCCGGGTCGGGAAGGGGCCAGGCGTGATGAGTAACTGCCGGCAGGCCACGGGCACGCCCGGCCGTCCAGGGGGACCGGCCGACCGGGCGCTCTGCGCGGTGGGAACGACCAGCTCGGGTTTGCAGACCTGGGAGCCGGTCAAGGGAAGCGTATATAACAGGTCATGCATGCGCAAGCACCCTCCGCACATTGCTTGCTATACAAGGTTGAGCGTGATCGAATGGCGGTGCAGACCTGGGAGACACCAATGCCCGCCAAAGCCAAGTGGGCGCAGATCGCCGACGGCATCCGCGCCCAGATCGAGTCCGGCGACCTCGCGCCGGGCGACAAGTTGCCGTCCACGTCAGAACTCTGCCGCCAGCACGGCGTCTCTGCCATCGTCGTGCGGCAGGCCATCAACGCACTCAAGATCGAGGGTTTGGTGGAGGGTGTGGGCGGCGTGGGCGTCTTCGTGGCGGAGCGCTGACTGTCGATCGACCGGGCCGACGTGGGGGAGGGCGCGTGAGCGCAGCGGACATCATCGCGAGGCTGGCGGCGGCCGCGCAGAAGCTGGACGAGGCGAAGGCCAGGACGGCCGCCGCGGCCCAGGACGCCGCCGAGGCCCGGGCCCTGGTGGCCGGCGCGCTGGAGGGTGTGGCGGCCGGACCGTTGCTCAACATGATCGACGCCTACCGGCAGGCGCTCAGCCAGGCCGCGCAGGGCGGCGAGCCGGCCCGCCAGCACGTCCAGGAGACGATCGCCAAGGTTCAGGCGCTCGGCAGCTGAGCCCGGTTCACCGTGGCCCGCAGGATCGAGCGCGGACAGCTGTCACGGGTCGGTGAGGACGAGCCAGTCGTCGTCGCGCCGGCCGACGGTGACATCCGGCGGCCAGACGTGCGTCACGGACGCTGACGCGCGGGCCTGGTCGACCAGCGGCCGGCGGGCCAGTGTCGCCCCGTCGAAGCCGACCCGGCCGTGGAACACGGCCCGTCCGAAGTTGGCCGCCCCCTCGAAGCGGGCCCCCTCGAACCAGGCCTCCGCGCCGAACTCGGTCCAGCGGAACAGCGCCATGTCGGCGAACCGGGTGCGGCGGAAGCCCGCGTACCCCTCGAAGGTGGCGTGCTCCATGGACAGCCCGCCCAGGAACACCGCCTCGCGGAAGGTGGCGCTGCCGGCGAACCGGGCCCGGTCGAAGCTGCTCGGCTGCCGCAGCGTGGCGCCGCGGAAGGAGACCTCCGCGAAGCTGGCCCCCCGGCAGGACAGCGCGTCGAGGTCGGCGCGGTCGAAGCTCACCCGGCCGGTGCAGCGGGCGTCGTCCAGCACGACCTCCGCGTCGCCGGTGAGGTCGTCGAACACCACGTCCGCGAACTCGGCGGTCAGCCGCAGCCGCCCGTGCGCGACCGCCCCGGCGAAGCTCGTGGTGCCGGTGCAGACGGCGCCGGTGAGGTCCAGGTCCACCAGGGTGCAGCCGGCGGCGTCGAAGTCGTCCAGCCGGGCGCCGGTCAGGTCCAGCGCGATGCCGGGCCACCAGCCGTCCCGGTCCGCGCGGAGGTGTCGAGTGAGCATCCGCTGCGCGGTGCGGCGCACCTCGGTCTCGCGCGGGTCGTCGGGCGCGGGCATCCGGAGGTACGCGCAGAGCACCGCCACGATGGTCGGCCGCTGCTCCGGGTTGTCCTGACCGAGCCGTTCCAGGGCGTGCAGGCCGCCGAGGCGTACCGCCGGGTTGTCGCTGCCGACCAGCTCGATGGCCCGGACGTACAGCTCGGTGAGCCGCCGCTCGGCGGCGTCGTGTTCGGCGGCCGCGGCCTGCCGCTCCTGGTGCCGCTGACCGGCGTCGGCGACCGCCTCGGCGTGTTCCTGCACCCGGTCGCGGTGCGCCTGGTCGCGGGCGGCGACCGCCTCCTAGTGCCGCTGTCCCCGCTCGTTGATCCACTGTCGACGGGCGGCGAGCAGCAGCGCCAGCCCGCCGCCGGTGCCGGCGACCACGGTGAGACCGGTGCGGATGGCGTCGACGCGCAGCGTGGCGCGGGTGTCGGGTTGGGCGGCGCGGTCGGCCTCGGCGAGCAGCCGGTCCAGCACCAGCCAGCCGAGCAGGACGGCGACCAGCAGCCCGAGCAGCGCCAGCCACCAGGGCATCACCCGGAGCGGCTTCTCCGGAGGCGGTGGGGCGGACACGGCGCCCAGCATGCCATCCCTCGACCACCGCGGCTGTTGTCCGATACGCCGATTTGTGCTCCCAGTGGAACAACTGGTTACCCGCGCGTAACTTTCCATTGACGTGTGTGAAATCGGACACGCATCATCGTTTCCACGATCGATCGGATCCCCCACCCGTCCTCCCGGTTCACCGGGGCCTCCCACCGGAGGTGCAGCCCATGCTGCTCCGAACGATCCTGGCCGCCACCGCCACCGCCGCCGTCACCGCCCTGCTCGTCCCGGCCACCGCCGCCCACGCCGAGCCCACCACCACCGCAGCCACCAGCAGCACGGCCGAGGCCACCACGGCCGAAGCCGCCGCCGGCGCCAACCCCGTCATCGTGGTCGGCGGCCTGATCGGAATCAGCATCGCCTACGAGCCGATCGCCGCCCGCCTGCGCGCCGACGGCTACCGGGTCTCCATCTACCAGCTGCCGAACCTCGGCTTCGGCGACATCCGCGAATCCGCCCGCGCCCTCTCGTCCTACGTGGACCAGGTCCGCGCCGCCACCGGGGCGGCCAAGGTGGACCTGGTCACCCACTCCGAGGGCGGCCTCGTCTCTCGCTGGTACGTCAAGTTCCTCGGCGGCGCCGGCAAGGTCGACCGCTACGTGAGCCTGGGCAGCCCGCAACAGGGCACCTACGTCGCCAACATCATCAACTTCCTGGGGCTGGGCAGCTGCGCGGGCATCGTGGCCTGCCAGCAGATGTCCATCGGGTCCAGCTTCCTCACCGACCTCAACGCCGGCGACGACACCCCGGGCACGGTCCGCTGGACCACCGTGCGCACCTGGCAGGACGAGCTGGTCCGCCCGGTGGACAACGCCGCCCTCGCCGACGGCGCCACCAACGTCCTGGTCCAGGCGTGGTGCCCGTTGCGGATCGTCGGCCACCTGGGCCTGGTCCTCGACGGCACCACCTACAGCGTCGTGCGGCAGGTGCTCGCCGGCGCCACCATCCGGCCCAACTGCTTCGCGGTCTGAGATACGCGGGCGGGCTCGACGGTCGCCGCTG
>NZ_BMRA01000004.1:516061-539087 GCF_014648395.1 Micromonospora fulviviridis
CTGCGGCGACCGTCGAGCCCGCCCCGTCACGCGCCGCCCAGGATCAGGTCGGCCGCCCGCCAGGCCAACGCGGTCACCGGCGCGCTGGTCCAGCCCGACACCATCACCGGCAGCACCGAGGCGTCGACCACCCGCAGCCCGGTCACCCCGCGCACCCGAAGCTGGGGGTCGACGACGTGCTCGTCGTCCGGGCCCATGGCGCAGGTGCCGATGGCGTGGTAGCCGCAGTAGCCGTGCGTCCGGGCGGCCTCGACGATCTCCTCGTCCGTCTGGACGGCCGCCCCCGGCAGGGTCTCCGCCGCGATCCGCTTGGCGACCGGCCCGGTGGCGAAGAGCTCCCGCATGCGGCGGAACGTGTCCACCGCGACCCGCCGGTCGTGCGCGGTGGCGAAGTAGTTCGCCACGATCGCGGGTGGCGTGCGGGGGTCCGGGGCGGTGATGGCGAGGCTGCCCTCGCTGTCGGGGCGGGTCACCGTGCCCAGGCAGATCAGGCCCGGCTCCCGCTCCAGCTCCAGGGCACGGCCGGGGCGAGCCGGCGCCGCCGAGAAGGGCGCCATCAGCAGGTGGGCGTCCGGGCGGTCCAGCTCCGGACGCGACTTCACGTGGGCCGCGACGTCCATCACCGGCAGGGCGAGCGGGCCCCCGCGGGTGAGCAGGTAGCGCAGGGCGGCGCGGGCCTGGCCCGGCGGGCTGCCCAGCCGGGCGTTGTAGCCGCCCGGCCCGGTGAGCCGGTACTGCACGGGGATCGGCCGGTGCTCCCGCAGGCCCGCCCCCACCCGGGGCCGGTCGAGCAGCACCGGGACGCCGGCGGCGCGCAGGGTGTCGGCCGGCCCGATGCCGGAGACCTGGAGCAGCTGCGGGGTGGCCAGCGCACCCGCGGCGAGGATCACCTCGGCGGCCGCCCGGTGCTCGACCTCCCGGCCCCGGTGCGCGGCCCGTACGCCGACCGCCCGGCCGCCCTCGACCAGCACGCGCAGCACGACCGTGTCGACCGCGACGGTCAGGTTCGGCCGGTGGCGTACCGGATGCAGGAACGCGTCGGCGGCGGTGACCCGGCGTCCCGCGTGGATGGTGGCCGTGGCGTAGCCGATCCGCTCGCCGTCGCCGGCGTCGAGGTCGTCGACCCGGCGCCAGCCCAGCTCCGTCCCGGTCTCCAGCATCTCCTCGCAGAGCGGGTCGGTGCCGGTGGCGACGGACAGGCGCACCGGGCCGCCGCCGCCGCGCGACGGGTGCCCCTCCAGGCGCTCGAAGATCGGCCGCACGGTCGACCAGCCCCAGCCGAGGTGCGCCAGCGCGTCCCAGTCCGCGGCCGCGCCGCGGCTCCAGATCATGCCGTTGATCGAGGTCGAGCCGCCGACCATCCGGCCGCGCTGCCAGGTCTCGTGCCGCCCCGGCGCGACGGTCGCCGGATAGTGCCAGGCGGTGCGCGGGTCGTCCATCAGCCGGGAGAACGCCTTCGGCACGCGGACGTACGGGCTGCGGTCCCAGCCGCCGGCCTCGATGAGCAGCACCCGGATGCCCGGGTCCTCGGTGAGCCGGTTGGCCAGGACGCACCCGGCGGCTCCGGCACCGACGACGACGTAGTCGAAACCGTCCACTCCGGACCCCCGCTCGTCCCGGGCGTGAGAATCCCTCTGACGGTAGCGGTTCGATCACGCTACGGAAAGGGCCCGGTGGCGGGGCCGGCTCAGGCGGCCTTGGCGAGCGCCTCGAACTCGTCGTCGGTGAGCCGCACCTCGGCCGCGGCGACGTTCTCCTCCAGGTGCGCCACGGAGGACGTACCCGGGATGGGGAGCATGACCGGCGACCGGCGCAACAGCCAGGCGAGGGCGAGCTGCGCGGGCGTCGCGCCGTGCTCGGTGGAGATCGCGTCCAGCGGGCCGCCCGGCCGGGCCAGGTTGCCGGTGGCGATCGGGAACCAGGGGATGAACGCCAGGTCGTTGCGCTCGCAGTGGTCCAGCACGTCCTCGGCGCTGCGGTCGGCCAGGTTGTAGAGGTTCTGCACCGAGACGATCGGGGTGATCCGCCGGGCCGCCTCGATCTGCTCGACGGTCACCTCGGAGAGCCCGATGTGCCGCACCTTCCCCTCCTGCTTGAGCAGGGCCAGCTCGCCGAGCTGGTCCTCCAGCGGCACCTTCTCGTCGATCCGGTGCAGCTGGTAGAGCGGGATGCAGTCCAGGCCCAGGTGTCGCAGGCTCAGCTCGCACTGCTGGCGCAGGTACTCGGGGCGGCCCACCGGCCGCCAGTCGCCCGGGCCGGAGCGGGTCAGCCCGGCCTTGGTCGCGATGATCAGGTCGTCGGCGTACGGGTGCAGCGCCTCCTTGATCAGCAGCTCGCTGACGAAGGGGCCGTAGGAGTCCGCGGTGTCGATGAAGGTCACGCCCAGCTCGTACGCCCGGCGCAGCACCCGCACCGCCTCGGCCGGGTCCTTCGGATCGCCCCAGACCCCGGGACCGGTGAGCTGCATGGCCCCGTAGCCGAGCCGGTCGACCTGGAGTTCCCCGCCGATCCGGTAGGTGCCCGAGGCCTTCGCGGGCCGGGTGCTGGTCGTCATGGCGGTCCTCCTGTGCGTCGTCTGCCGGCGGCGGTCACCGCCCGCAACCGGAGGTCTTTCCCGGAAATCGCCGTCGCCAACGTCCCGGGCGTGTGTTCCCGCCCGCACCGTGACGGCGGCTCCGGCCCTCCCACCAGGGACGAACGGCCCAGCGGGTCGGCAACCCGGCCGGCCGGGCGGGCAGTTGCGGCGAGCGGCCCCGGCGGCGCCGACCGCCGTGCGACGCTGGGCGGGACGGTGGTCTGGAGGTGCGCATGGCCGCGATGCCACGGCTCGACTTCGCGCTCGACACGTACGAGTGCATCGTGTTCTACCCGGGACCGTCGGGCCGGGCGCTGCCGGAGGAGACCGTGCAACGGCTCCAGGCCGAGCACATCCAGCACATGCACGCGCTGCAACGGCGGGGCATCGTCCTGGTCGACGGCTCGGTGGACGGCCCGGCCCGCGAGCCGGACCCGCCGATCGGGTTCGGCCTGGCCCGCACCGGTTCGGTCGACGACGTGCGCAGCGTGATGGAGGCCGACCCGGCCGTGCAGGCCGGGCTCTACCGTGTCGAGGTGCTCACCTTCCTCTGCCCGGCCGGCTCGCTGGAGTTCCCCCTCGTCAAGGCGCAGAGCTGACTGTCGTCCGGGCGACCGCGCGGTGCTACGGTCCCGCGCAAGCGAGGACCCCGGCGCGTCCGGCGCCGCCGGCCCGGGGCCGACGAGGAGTCGCCATGACCGCCGACCCCGACCTGCCGCGCGCCGCGATCCCCACCTGCTCGCCGAGATCATCGCGGTCTGGGCGCCCGGCGACGACCCGGCGCCGCACCGGGCGTGGGCCGAGCGGACCTCCGCCGCGCTCGCCCCGCACGCGCTGCCCGGCGGCTACCCGAACCTGCTGGCCCCCGAGGAGACCGACCGGGTCCGCCTCGCGTACGGCCCCAACTGGGACCGGCTGCGCCGGGCCAAGCGCCGCTACGACCCGCGGGGGACGTTCTCCGCGGTGCCGACCCTGCCCCCGGCCACGCCGCCCGCGCCCCGGGTCCCGGCGGCGGACGCCGGCGCCCGGGTGGCGCCGGTCGATCTCCGGGAGCGCTCCGCCGAGGGATGAACGCGAGCGGTACGATTTCCGCCGCGCGGTCGCCGATGCCCGCCACACACGACGTCCCCGGTGCGGTGTCACACCGCCCGCCGGCGCGGGTATCGCGCGTCGTTGGACAACTGTTCCGCAGTCCGAAAGGGGTCGGCCGGCAGGTCGACCCGGAGGAGAGACTAGCCTGATGGGCGTGACACGCCGCGCGAAGATCGTCTGCACACTCGGCCCCGCCACCTCGTCCCCCGAGCGCATCCGGGGCCTGGTCGAGGCCGGCATGAACGTGGCGAGGCTGAACTTCAGCCACGGCAGTCACGAGGACCACGAAGCGGTCTACCGGCTGGTCCGGGAGGCGGCCGACGCGGCCGGGCAGCCGGTCGCCGTGCTCGCCGACCTCCAGGGTCCCAAGATCCGCCTCGGCCGCTTCGCCGAGGGCCCGCACGAGTGGCGCACCGGCGACTCGGTCGTCATCACCGGCGACGACATCGTCGGCACCAAGGAGCGGGTCTCCTGCACCTACCGCAAGCTGCCGCAGGAGGTGAAGCCGGGCGACCGGCTGCTGATCGACGACGGCCGGGTCGCGGTCGAGGTCAGCGACGTCACCGGCAACGACATCCGCGTCCTGGTCACCGAGGGCGGCCCGGTCTCCAACAACAAGGGCGTCTCGCTGCCGAACGTGGCGGTCAGCGTTCCGGCCCTGTCGGACAAGGACGCCGACGACCTGCGCTTCGCCCTCGGCCTGGGCGTCGACCTGATCGCGCTCTCGTTCGTCCGCTCGCCCGAGGACATCAAGCTCGTCCACTCGATCATGGCCGAGGAAGGCGTCACCCGCCCGGTGCTGGCCAAGGTCGAGAAGCCCGAGGCGGTCGACCACCTCGAGGCGATCGTGCTGGCCTTCGACGGGGTCATGGTGGCCCGCGGCGACCTCGGCGTCGAACTGCCGCTGGACCAGGTGCCGCTGGTGCAGAAGCGCGCCGTGCAGCTCTGCCGGGAGAACGCCAAGCCGGTCATCGTGGCCACCCAGATGCTCGACTCCATGATCGAGAACTCGCGCCCCACCCGCGCCGAGGCCTCCGACGTGGCCAACGCGGTGCTCGACGGCGCGGACGCGGTGATGCTCTCCGGCGAGACCAGCGTCGGCAAGTACCCGGTGCTCACGGTCAGCACCATGGCGAAGATCATCACCACCACCGAGGCCGGCTCGATCGGCGTGCCGCGGCTGCAGCACGACCCGCGTACCCACGGTGGCGCGCTCACCGTGGCCGCCTCCTCGATCGCCCGGGCCATCGGCGCCAAGGCCATGGTCGCCTTCTCGCAGACCGGCGACACCGTCAAGCGGCTGGCCCGGCTGCACTGCGACCTGCCGCTGCTGGCCTTCACCCCGGTGCCCGAGGTGCGCAACCAGCTCGCCCTCTCCTGGGGCGTGGAGACCTTCCTCATGCCGTTCGTCGAGCACACCGACGACATGTTCCGCCAGGTCGACCAGGCGCTGCTGGGCCTCAACCGGGCCAACCCCGGCGACTACGTGGTGATCGTGGCGGGCAGCCCGCCCGGCACCCCCGGCTCCACCAACACCCTGCGCGTGCACCAGCTCGGTTCGCTGGTGGACGCGGCCTCGGCCCGGGCTCTTCAGTGAGCGCGAGGAGAGAGCCGGTTCTGCGAGCCCCGCAGTCGCGAACGGAGACAGCGCAGTGAGCGGGAGTCCGGTGGCGACCGGGCAGGCCGCGGTCGACCAGCTCCTGGAGGTGCTCGACCTCGACTACACCGGCGAGATGACCTTCCGCGGGATGAGCCCGCCGGTGGGTCCGCAGCGGGTGTACGGCGGCCAGGTCGCCGGCCAGGCCCTGGTCGCCGCCGGGCGCACCGTCGACCCGGAGCGTTTCGTGCACTCCCTGCACGGCTACTTCGTCCGGCCCGGCGACCCCGCCGAGCCGATCGAGTACCAGGTGGAGAACGTCCGGGACGGCCGCTCGTTCTCGGTGCGCCGCTCCGTGGCGCTCCAGCACGACAAGCCGATCTTCTTCATGTCGGCCTCGTTCCAGCGGCAGGAGGAGGGGCTGGACCACCACGCGCCGGTCCCGCCCGACGTGCCCGCCCCGGACCAGGTGCCGACCATGACCGACCGGCTCTCCCGCTACCCGGAACGGCTCGGCATCTGGGGCCAGATCCCGCGCCCGATCGACGTCCGCTACGTCGGCGAGCCCGGCTGGGTACGCCCCGGCGACCGTCCCGCCGAGCCGCACCAGCGGGTCTGGATGCGCCTCGACGGCAAGCTCCCCGACGACCCGCTGCTGCACGCCTGCGCCCTCACGTACGCCTCGGACCTGACGCTGCTCGACTCGGTGCTGTCGGTGCACGGCGAGGTGTGGGGGCCCGGGGGAGTGGTGGGCGCGAGCCTCGACCACGCGCTCTGGTTCCACCGGTCGTTCCGCGCCGACGAGTGGTTCCTCTACGACTGCTGGAGCCCGTCCGCGTCCGGCGCCCGGGGCCTGGCCACCGGCCGGATGTTCACCACCGACGGCCGGCACATCGCCAGCGCCGTGCAGGAGGGGCTGCTGCGCCGGGTCGGCGCCTGACCGGGCAACCGTGACCGTTCGGCCGAGGGTCGGGAGCCCGGGCGGCTGACCAGGGGTCTAACCTTGCCGGCATGCGCCTCTCCGCCCGGGTCGACTACGCCCTCCGCGCGGCCGCCGAACTGGCCTCGGTCGCCGACGGCGCGACAGCCGGGCGGAGCCGGCCGGTGACCGCCGAGCAGATCGCCCGCGCCCAGGACATCCCGCCGAAGTTCCTGGAGAGCATCCTGCTCCAGCTGCGCCGGGGCGGCATCGTGCACGCCCAGCGCGGTCCCGAAGGTGGCTACTGGCTGGCCCGGCCCGCGTCGGAGATCTCCCTGGCCGAGGTGATCCGCGTGATCGACGGCCCGCTGGCGCACGTGCGCGGCCAGCGCCCGGAGCAGCTCGGCTACCAGGGCGCGGCCCGCGCCCTGCAGGACGTGTGGATCGCGTTGCGGGCCAGCGAGCGGGAGATCCTCGAACTGGTCACCATCGCCGACGTGGCCGGCGGCAGCCTGCCGGGCCGGGTCAACGAGCTGGCCGCCGACCCCCGCGCCTGGAGCTGACCACGCCATCCTCCGCCCGCCGGCGTCGCCCCGGCGGCTGACCCGCGCGCCCGCCGGGCCGTCCGGCGCGTCCCATCAACCGGATGGAGGACTTGACCGGAGCGTCTCCGTGCCGCATTGTCGACCAAGTCGATAGGAGATACCGAAAAGTCAGGGGACGCTCGTGCGCAAGCTGCTGGTCCTCGCCCTCGTCGGGCTCGCCGCGCAACTGGTCGACGGCGCGCTCGGCATGGCGTACGGGCTGACCTCCTCGACCCTGCTGCTCTTCGCCGGGGTGGCGCCGGCCGCCGCCTCCGCCTCGGTGCACCTGGCCGAGATCGGCACCACCCTCGCGGCCGGCATCTCGCACTGGCGCTTCGGCAACGTCGACTGGCGGGTGGTCAGCCGGATCGCGCTGCCCGGCGCGGTCGGCGCGTTCGCCGGCGCCACCTTCCTCAGCTCCATCTCCACCGAGTCCGCCGCGCCCTGGATGGCCGCCATCCTGTTCAGCCTCGGCACCTACCTGCTGGTCCGGTTCTCCCGGCCGCTGCGCGCCAACCGGGCCGCCGGCCGGCTGCGCAGCCGCTTCCTCGCGCCGCTCGGCCTGTTCGCCGGCTTCGTCGACGCGACCGGCGGGGGCGGCTGGGGCCCGGTCGCCACCCCGGCGCTGCTGGTCTCCGGCCGGATGGAGCCGCGCAAGGTGATCGGCTCAGTGGACACCTCCGAGTTCCTGGTGGCCGGCGCGGCCAGCATCGGCTTCCTGATCGGCCTCGGCTCCGAGGGCTTCCTGCTGCCCACCGTGGCCGCGTTGCTGATCGGCGGCCTGATCGCCGCGCCGATCGCCGCCTGGCTGGTCCGCATCGTCCCCGCCCAGCTGCTCGGCGCCGTCATCGGCGGCGTGATCGTGCTGACCAACACCCGCACCCTGCTGCGCGCCGGCGAGCTGGGCGGCCCGGTCCCGGCCCTGGCCTACTCGGTGCTGGGCGCCGCCTGGCTGGTCGCCCTGGTGCTGGCGGCGCGGGCGCTGCGCCGCACCCGCCGGGCCCGCGCCGTCGCCGAGGCCGCCCTCACCGAGCAGTCCGCCACCCCGGCCCCCGCCCCGGAAGAGCCGCGCCAACTCGCCACCGCCGTCGAAGCCTGACCCCCCGCCCTGCCCGACCCGCGATCTTGCGGGCGGGGCGCGGTTGTGCGGCGGGAAAGCGTTGTCCTACCCTGACGGGGCGCGGAGTCGAATTACCGACGTCGATTGACGGCGTCCCCCCGTCACGTCAGCGCGGCGTACCCTTCGCCGGCTCGGGCAGGCCGGCGCGTCCGTCGCGTGCCTGACCTCCGCGAAAGGCATCCTCGTGCACCCCTTCATCCCGCGTCGCCGGACCGCGCTGCTCGCCGCGGCCTCGGCGGCCACCCTCCTCGCCGGCGCGCTCACCACGGTGACCGCCGCCGCGGCGGCCACCGGCTGCCGGGTCGACTACCGGATGGTGAACGGCTGGACGCTCACCTGGAGCTACGCCGCCGGGCAGCAGGTCACCCAGGCCTGGAACGCCACCGTCAGCCAGTCCGGTGCCCAGGTCACCGCCCGCGACGCCGGCTGGAACGCCGCCATCGGCACCGGCGGCACCGCCACCTTCGGCTTCAACGGCTCCTGGAACGCCAGCAACCCGGCCCCGACCAGCTTCGCGCTCAACGGCGCCACCTGCACGGGCGCGAGCACCCCCACCAGCGCGCCGCCGCCCACCTCGGCGAGCCCGACCCCGACGCCGACGACCACCACCCCGCCCGCCGGCGCGAAGCAGATGGAGAAGCTCGACCGGGGCCTGGTCAGCGTCCGCTCGGGCAGCGGGAACCTGGTCTCCTGGCGGCTGCTCGGCACCGAGACCTCCGGGGTGTCGTTCAACCTCTACCGCGGCGGCACCCGGGTCAACGGCACCCCGATCACCGGCGCCACCAGCTATCTCGACAGCGGCGCGGCCGCCGGGACGGCGTACACGGTGCGGGCCGTGGTGAACGACGCCGAGCAGGCCGCCTCCGCCCCGGCGCTCCAGTTCCCGAACGGCTACCTGGACGTGCCGATCCAGGCCCCGCCCGGCGGCACCACCCCGACCGGGGAGGCGTACACCTACTCGGCGAACGACGCCAGCGTCGGTGACCTCGACGGCGACGGCCGCTACGAGTTCGTGCTCAAGTGGGACCCGTCCGACAGCAAGGACAACTCCCAGTCCGGCTACACCGGCAACGTCTACCTCGACGCCTACACCCTCACCGGCGCCCGGTTATGGCGCGTCGACCTGGGCCGCAACATCCGCGCCGGCGCCCACTACACGCAGTTCCAGGTGTACGACTACGACGGCGACGGTGACGCCGAGGTGGCCGCGAAGACCGCCGACGGCACCCGCTCCGGCACCGGCCAGGTGATCGGCTCGTCGTCGGCCGACCACCGCAACTCCAGCGGCTACGTGCTCGCCGGACCCGAGTACCTCACCATGTTCGACGGCCGCACCGGCGCCGCCCTGTCGACCGTCGACTACGACCCGCCGCGCGGCACCGTCTCCTCGTGGGGCGACTCCTACGGCAACCGGGTCGACCGCTTCCTCGCCGCCACCGCCTACCTCGACGGCCAGCGCCCCTCGCTGGTGATGGCCCGCGGCTACTACACCCGCGCCGTCATCGCCGCCTGGGACTTCCGCGACGGCACCCTCCGCAGGCGGTGGACCTTCGACTCGAACGCCAGCGGCAACGGCGCCGCCGCCGGCCAGGGCAACCACAACCTCGCGGTGGCCGACGTGGACGGCGACGGCCGCCAGGAGATCGTGTACGGCGCGGCCACCATCGACGACAACGGCCGGCTGCTCTGGTCCACCGGCAACGGCCACGGCGACGCCCTGCACGTCGGCGACCTCGACCCGGCCCGCGCCGGCCTGGAGGTCTTCAAGGTCGACGAGGACGGCAGCAAGCCCAGTTCCTGGATGGCCGACGCGCGCACCGGCCAGGTGCTCTGGCAGACCGCGCCGAACGGCGACAACGGCCGCGGCGTCTCCGACGACGTCTGGGCCGGCAGCCCGGGCGCCGAGTCCTGGTCCTCCGCCGTCGACGGCCTGCTCAACACCCGGGGCCAGAACGTCGGCCGCAAGCCGTCCTCGGCGAACTTCCTCGCCTGGTGGGACGGCGACCCGGTGCGCGAACTGCTCGACGGCACCCGGATCGACAAGTACGGCACCGGCGGCGACACCCGGCTGCTCACCGGCAGCGGCGTCGCGTCGAACAACGGCACCAAGTCCACCCCGGCGCTCTCCGGCGACATCCTCGGCGACTGGCGGGAGGAGGTGGTCTGGCGGACCGCCGACAGCACGGCGCTGCGCGTCTACAGCACGCCCACCCCGACCGGCCTGCGCCTGCCGACGCTCATGCACGACCCGCAGTACCGGGTCGCCGTCGCCTGGCAGAACACCGCCTACAACCAGCCGCCGCACCCGGGCTTCCACCTGGGCGACGGCATGAGCACCCCGCCCGCGCCGAACATCTACCTGCGCTGAACGGGAAGGCACCGGGTCGCCGGCCGCGGAATCCGCTCCGCCGGCGACCCGGTGCACCACACCGCGGCATTCCCGACCCGTCCCGACCGGGAATGCCGTACCACCACCGGCACCAAAGTTAGGCGGCTCGCGCGACGGTGGGGTGACGTGGCTATGAAGAGCGTGTTTCAGCCCTTCCGGCGCAGGCCACCGGCCACCTTCTCGGCGATCAGCTCGAACGAGCGGACCCGGTCGGCCACGTCGTAGACCATCGTGGTCAGCATCAGCTCGTCGGCGCCGGTGCGCTCGAGCAGCGCGCCGAGCTGCCGGGCCACCGTCTCCGGCGAACCGGTCGCCTGGCCCTCCCGGCGCTGCGCCACGAACTCCCGCTCGAACTCCGAGTACGGGTAGGCCGCCGCCTCCTCCGGGCTGACCAGCGGTTCCGGCCGTCCCGACCGCAGCTTCAGGAAGGACAACCCGGCCGGGCCGGCCAGCCACTCGGCCCGCTCGTCGGTCTCCGCGCACACCGCGTTGACCGCCACCATCGCGTACGGCTGCTCCAGCCACTGCGACGGCCGGAAGCTCTGCCGGTAGAGCTGGAGCGCGGGAATGGTGTTCTGCGCGCTGAAGTGGTGCGCGAACGAGAACGGCAGCCCTAGCATCCCGGCCAGCTGGGCGCTGAAGCCGCTCGACCCGAGCAGCCACACCGCCGGCGACTGCCCCCTGCCCGGCGTGGCGGTGATCGGGCCCGGCTCCGCGCCGCTGAAGTAGTTCATGAGGTCGGCCAGCTCGCGGGGGAAGTGCTCCGCCGAGAGCCCCTCCATGGTCCGGCGCAGCGCCAGCGCGGTCACCTGGTCGGTGCCCGGCGCGCGGCCGATGCCCAGGTCGATCCGGCCCGGGTGCAGCGCCTCCAGGGTGCCGAACTGCTCCGCCACGACGAGCGGGGCGTGGTTGGGCAGCATCACCCCGCCGGAGCCCAGCCGGATCGTCGAGGTGTGCGCCGCCAGGTGCGCCAGCAGCACCGCCGGCGCGGAACTGGCGATCGCCGGCATGTTGTGGTGCTCGGCCACCCAGAACCGGCGGTAGCCCAGCTCCTCGGTGCGGCGGGCAAGCTCGGTGGTGTGCCGCAGCGCCTCGCCGGCGCTGCCGGCGGCGGCCACTGGAGCAAGATCAAGAACAGACAAGGGTACGTCGATCACACCCCTCCTCAACCGGCCGCGTGCCGGATTTGTTCCGGACCCTGGGTCAGCGGGCAGTCGGCTTGCCCCGGCAGACTCTCACCCGACCGGCACGCATGCGTCGGCCCGGCGACGAAGGGTCCGGTTCGCCCACCATCCCTTGTGGACGAAATTCTGGTGATTCCCTTTGTGGCAGCGGGATACAGTCCTGGTCGCCGTCCGACTCCACCCGAGGAGCCCAGTTGCCGCTGGACATCGACCACATCTATGTGCCGATCAAGTTCGACCTCGGCGGGGTCATCGACGACGTCTGGCAGGCGATGCCGGTCCTCCAGGAGTTCGGTGAGGTCTCCGTCGATGCCGTCGACGACCGGGACGCGCGCTCCTACAACATCTCCTACCTGGCGACGCACCCACCGACCGTGACGATCCGGCTGCCCGACTCCGAGGTACGCCTGCGCGACGTCACCTGGCAGGCCCGCACCGACCTCGTCGTGTACTCGGCGCTGGGCCTGGTCTCGGTCGACCTGCGACTGGCCCGACCGTCGCGGCCGCTGACCGACGACGACCTGCGGCGCTTCTACGACGACCAGGTGGCCGCCAACAACGTGGACTACTTCGCCTACCTCGACGACATCGGCGTGCTCTCGGCGAACCTCGCCTCCTACCGGCGGTCCGCGCAGGCCAACAGCGGCACGCACGCCGGTTGGCTGGCCGCCCCGTTCGTGACCCGACTGCGCCAGGCGCTGCTCGACTGCCCGGCGTTCCGGCCGCGGGAACGCTGCTACCCGTTCCAGAACATGCGACAGTTCTTCGTACTGCGGCAGGCCGCCGGCGAGACCGCCGACCCGCACCTGATCGACGCGCTGCTCGGGCTGACCGCGCGGATCCCCCGGTCCACCGACGGGGACGCCACGCCCTCCTGGCCGGCGCTGCGCATCGAGGACGTGATCGTGCGCTCCAGCGGCTGGTCGACCGTGGCGGTCCTCGACGGGCAGGCGACGCGCGACGCGCTCGGCATCGTGCAGGAGATGTACGGACAGATCCACGCGCAGTGGTTCTTCTGCCAGCTCTGGATCGGTGTCGACCCGGCCGACCACGAGGACGAACGGCTGATCACCAGCCCGGCCGAGGCCACCGATCACCGGGTCGCGCAGCTGGCGCGGGTGCAGATCGAACTGGCGCACGGGCTGGCCGAGATCGGCAACGTGGACCTGATGTTCCGCGATCCGGCGCGGGTGGCGGTCGCCCGCTTCCTCATCCAGGCGCTGCGCGTCGAGGGCCACGCCGAGGCGGCCCAGCGCCGGCTGGAGCAGCTCAGAGCCATCCTCGAACAGGTCTCGAACCTGCGCACCTCGTACTTCCAGCGGCGCCTGCAACTGCTGTTCGCCATCACCGCCGTCGCCGGGGTCGTCGGACTGTATCCGGCCTCGCACGACCTCGACACCACCTGGCGCGCGTGGACCGTGATCCTGTTCTTCTCGCTGTCGCTGACGTGCTGGCTCGCGATCCGGTCGATGAGCCGGTCCGAGGCGGATTCCCGGCGCGGGCGCGGCGGGTGGCGACGCCGCACCGGCGGCGCTGGTCGCCGCACGATACGCATGATCGGGCTGCGCGAGTGACCGTCGGTCGCGACCAGCGGTTCACCTAGCCCATGCCGCGCGCCTGCTCGAAGATCAGACTCGTCTGGGTGTGCTGTACCGCCGGATCCACCGCCAGATGGTCCAGCACGAAGTCCCGCAGCGCGTCCCCCGACGCCGCCCGCACGTGCAGCACGTAGTCCTCCGCGCCCGCCACGTGGAACACCGACACCACCCCCGGCAGCCGCACCGACCGCGCCCGGAACGCGTCCACCGCCGCCCGCTCGTGCGCCGCCAGCCGCACCGACACCAGCGCCTGCAACGGCAGCCCCACGGCAGCCGGGTCCACCTCGGCGTGGAACCCGCGGATCGCCCCGCACTCGCGCAGGGCCCGGGTGCGCGTCAGGCACGTCGACGGGGCCACCCCCACCCGCTCGGCCAGCGCGTTGTTCGGCAACCGGCCGTCCGCCGCCAGCTCCGCCAGGATCGCGCGGTCCACGTCGTCGAGCGCCGCGAAGGGCCGTACATCATTCGGTGCGACAGGCATGTGAACATCCTTCCCCGAACTTCCCTCACTCGGAAGGTCTCACCGCAGAATCTTCTTCGCTTCCCTTGCCCGACGACACGCTCATGTTCGACGCTTCCGGCATGACCGCCGTGGACACCGCAGCCGTGCACGCCGGACGCGAGGACCTCGCGGGTCTCGGCGTCCACGTACCGCCCATCGACTTCTCCACCACCAACCCGCTGCCCTCCGTGGCCGGCGGCGGCGACGCGTACGAGACCCTCGCCACCGGCGGCACCCTCCCGGCCGGCGGCAGCGCCGTCTACCAGCGGCTCTGGAACCCCACGGTGGCCCGCTTCGAGACCGCCCTCGCCCAGCTCGAAGGCACCGCCGAAGCCGTCGCCTTCGCCAGCGGCATGGCCGCCCTCACCGCCACCCTGCTCGCCGCCACCCGCGACGGCAAGCGGCACGTCGTCGCCGTCCGCCCCCTCTACGGCGGCACCGACCACGTGCTCGCCACCGGCCTGCTCGGCACCGAGGTCACCTGGGCCCGGCCCGACGAGGTCGCCGCCGCGATCCGCACCGACACCGCCCTGGTGATCGTCGAGACCCCGGCCAACCCCACCCTCGACCTGGTCGACATCGCCGCCCTCGCCACCGCCGCCGGCGACGTGCCGCTGCTCGTCGACAACACGGTCGCCACCCCGGTGCTCCAGCGACCCGCCCGGCACGGCGCCGCCCTCGTGCTGCACAGCGCCACCAAGAGCATCGGCGGCCACGGCGACGTCCTCGCCGGCGTCGTCGCCTGCGCCCCCGAGTGGGCCGCCCGGCTGCGCCAGGTCCGCGCCGTCACCGGCGCCGTCCTGCACCCGCTCGGCGCCTACCTCCTGCACCGCGGCCTCCAGACCCTGCCGCTGCGGGTCCGCGCCCAGCAGGCCGGCGCCGAGAAACTCGCCGCCTGGCTCTCCGACCACCCCGCCATCGCCCGGGTGCACCACCCCAGCGTCGGCGACCCGGCCGGGCTCGTCGGCCGGCAGATGTCCGGCCCCGGCAGCCTGCTCGCCTTCGAGGTACGCGGCGGCGCCCCCGCCGCGGCCGCCGTCGCCGGCGCCTGCCGGCTGATCACCCACGCCGTGTCGCTCGGCGGCGTCGACACGCTGATCCAGCACCCGGCCTCGCTCACCCACCGGCCGGTCGAGGGCGACGCCAAGCCGTGCGGCGGGCTGCTGCGCCTGTCGGTCGGGCTGGAGGACCCGGAGGACCTGCGCGCCGACCTGGCGCAGGCGCTCGCGGTGCTCTGAGGAGGGGTCAGGACTTCGGGCCGACGTGGCGGTCCAGCGCCGCCACGGCGTTCCGCCGCGCCACCGACAGCGAGTTGTGCCGGTTCATCCGCCAGGCGATGCCCAGCAGGTCGAGGGCCCACTGGCAGAGCCCCATGATGTCGGCGGACTCGTTGGTGAACATGTAGCGGGGATAGACGTACTGCTTGCCGCTCACCACGACCCGGTTGGCGAACCGGCAACCGTCGGAGTGGAACAGGCCGCGGATGAAGTCACCGGGGTGGGCCTCGATGATGGTCCGCTGCCAGTCGGCCAGGACGGTCGGGCGCTCGTGCTTCTTGCCCGGCCCGTGCTGCGGGAGCAGGCAGGGCCAGTGCTTGCCGTAGCTCTGCACCACGACGCAACCCTGGTGCCGCACGCGCTGCACGGCGCCGGCGAGGACGTTCCTCATCGCCTTCTCGCATGCGGTGATCAGGCCGGGCCAGGCGTCGGCGCAGGAGACCCGGAGCACCGGCACCCGCGCGGTGGTGACCAGGTGCCCGTCGCCGAGGTAGAGGCCGAGCAGGTAGGCGTACTGTTCGGGATCTGTCGGATTGTCGACGTCGGACCGGCAGCGGAAGCAGCGCAACTCGGTGCCCTGTTGCTTCGGCTCCGGTCGGACCTTGCACCACTGTCGAACGGTCGGATAGGAGACCCCGACGGCGCGGGCCGCCTCCGCGACGGTCGCGCCGGCCAGGTAGAGCCGTCGAGCTCGGGCGCGTATCTCAGGTGGATGCACAGCCCCATCTTCGAACACCCGTACGACACTTTCGGTGTCCCCGGTGGGACTCGAACCCACACTGTCGGAGGTTTGAGCTCCGCTTCTCTGCCGATTGGAATACGGGGACAGGCTCGCCCGACGCTCTCGCGTCGTGCCATAGGTTACCCACTACGCTAAGGGCGACGACACCCGGCACGGCGGTGTCGGGCTTGAACCGGTGGGAGTGGCTCGTGGCCGAGATGCAGACGGATGCCGAGCGCAAGCGCGTTCTGATCGCCGAGGACGAGGCGCTCATCCGGCTGGACCTGGCCGAGATGCTGGTGGAAGAGGGCTACGAGGTGGTCGGCGAGGCCGGTGACGGCGAGACCGCCGTCAAGCTCGCCGAGGAACTGAAGCCCGACCTGGTCATCCTCGACATCAAGATGCCGATCATGGACGGGCTGGCCGCCGCCGAGCGGATCGCCGGCGCCCGGATCGCCCCGGTGATCATCCTGACCGCGTTCAGCCAGCGCGACCTGGTGGAGCGGGCCCGCGCGGCCGGCGCGATGGCCTACCTCGTCAAGCCGTTCCAGAAGAGCGACCTGGTGCCGGCCGTGGAGATCGCGCTGTCCCGCTACTCGGAGATCGCCGCGCTGGAGGCGGAGGTCGCGGGCCTCACCGACCGGCTGGAGATCCGCAAGACCGTCGAGCGGGCCAAGGGCGCGCTCATGACGACGTACGGGATGACCGAGCCGCAGGCGTTCAAGTGGATCCAGCGGACCGCCATGGACCACCGGATGACCATGAAGGAGGTCGCCGAGCGGATCCTCGCCGAGACCGCCGGCGGCGAGGTGGCACAGCCCGCCTCCTGATCCCCGCCCGACCGCCCGGCGCCGCCTCGTCGGGCCGCCCCGGCGCGTCCCGCTGATCCGACGAGCCGGAGCGGAACGCCGCCCCGGGGGCGGGCCACAAAACCAGGGGCGGGCCCAACCCGGAGCGGGCCCCAAAATCCAGGGCGGGCCCCAGGACATCGCGCGGCTCGCCGGGTTCCCGGCGTCGGGCCCGGTCGATACGATCGCCGCCATGCGGCGTCCGCTGGCGGTGCTCGGCCTGCTCGTGGTGCTGCTCGCTGCCTGCCGTTCGTCCGGCCGGGCCGAGCCCGCGCCGACGCCCGAGCCGCTGCGGCCGGCCTGGCAGCCGGTCGCCCTCCCGATGCCGCCCGGTCTGTCCGGCCGGTTGGCGCTGCATGACGTGGCTTCCTGCGCCGGCCGCTGGTTCGTGGTGGGCGCGGTGGTGGACGCCGCGGGGGTGACGCATCCGGCGGCCTGGTCGAGCGCCGACGCGGCCACCTGGACTGCGCTGCGACCGGTGCCGCGCAGCCCGTACGGCGTGGAGAACGTGTTGACCGCGGCGGGCTGCCGCGACGGCCGGCTGGGCGCGGTGGGCGGCAAGAGCGGCGGGGTGCACGGCAATCCGCGGATCAGCACCTGGCGGCAGGTGGCGGACGGTTCGCTGGTCGAGGTGCCGGCCGAGTTCGAGGTGTTCGGTGGCGCGGACGCGGTGAACGTGGGCCGGATCGCGGGCGGGCCGCGTGGCTGGCTGCTCTCCGGCAACCGGGCCACCGGCGCGGCGGCCTGGGTGTCCCCGGACGGGTCGGAGTTCCGGTTGGTGAGCGCGGTGCCGGGGCTGGGCACGGACGCGACCGGCCGGCCCTGGGTGGCGGACGGCGCGGCGACGGCGTCGGGATGGCTCATGGTGGGCTCGGTGCTGGCGTCGGGGCGTACCGGATCTCGGGCCGTGGTGTGGACCTCGGCGGACGGGTCGGCCTGGCGGCGCGCGGTGCTGCCGGGCGGTGGCGCGGACGAGGACCTCCAGCGGGTGGTGCGGGCGGGGGACCGGATGGTGGCGGTCGGCCGGCGCGGCGACGGCCTGGGCGCCTGGCTGGGGGAGGGCGACGCGTGGCGGCCGGGTGGGGGCCTGGGCGGCGCGGGCACGGACCGGCCGGGCCGGGTGTGGGGGCTGGCCGCGCGGGGCGACGGCGTGTGGGCGGTGGCGGCCGGGTCGGCGGAGCGCGCGGGTTGGTTCTCCGCGGACGGTGCGCGGTGGTCGCCGGTGGCGCTGCCGGTGGCGGTGCCGGTGGGTAGTGAGCGGACGGTGGCCGTGACCGCAGCGGGTGAGGTGGCCCTGCTGCTGGTGGACGACGGCGCGCGGGCGCGGGTGTGGGCGGCGCGGGGGCCGTGGGGGCCCGCGTGAGCCTCCCACCAGCGTGTTTCCGGTCGGTGTCGGATGTCCGATTTTCCCAACACGCGGGCCCGTGTGTTACAGCACTTCTGTGAATCCGGCCACTCAACGTAACGGTTAGGTCAACCCCGCTTCCCAGGTCTACCTTCTCCCCCCGCTGGTGGGATAACGTCCCGGCCCAGACCGGGATCGCGGTCGGTCCGGCCAGCCCCTCGCAAGGTCCAATTCGCGGTGGGTGGTTTCCGGGCCATCGGACGGAGGAGGGTACGAGCCGTGAGGCAGAAGCTCGCACGGGTGCTGGGTGGCGTGGCCATCGGCGCGCTCGTTTTCAGTGGCGCGGCCTGCAAGGCTGACAGTGGTAGTGATGCGGGTGGCAGCAAGGCCGCCTGCGACCTGAAGATCGGCTTCTTCGGCCCGCTGACCGGTGACGCCGCGGGTCTCGGTATCCACATGCGCAACGGCACCAAGCTGGCCATCGACCAGTACAACAAGGACAACGCGGACTGCAAGGTCCAGCTCTCCGAGTACGACTCGCAGGGCGACCCGGCCAAGGCCCCGGCCCTGGCCCAGCAGGCGGTCGGCGACAGCAAGGTCGTCGGCATCATCGGCCCGGCGTTCTCCGGTGAGTCCGAGGTGGCGGACCCGATCTTCGACGAGGCCGGCCTGCCGATCATCACCCCGTCGGCGACCCGCCCGAGCCTCAGCACCAAGAACTGGAAGATCTTCCACCGGGGCGTCGGCAACGACACCTCGCAGGGCCCGGCCGCCGGCCGGTACATCAAGAACGTCCTGAAGGCCGACAAGGTCTACGTGGTGGACGACCAGTCGGCGTACGGCGCCGGCCTGGTGGACGAGGTGAAGAAGGTCATCGGCGCCACTGCCGGCGAGGACAAGATCCAGGTCAAGCAGACCAACTTCTCCGCCGTGGTCACCAAGATCAAGAGCAGCGGTGCGAACGTCCTCTTCTTCGGTGGCTACTACACCGAGGCCGGCCTGCTGCTCAAGCAGCTCAAGGGCGCGGGCTGGACCGGCACGATGGTCGCCGGTGACGGTGTCAACGACGCCAACTTCATCAAGGTCGCCGGCCAGCAGGTCGCCGAGGGCACGATCCTCACCTGCCCGTGCGCCCCGGCCACCAAGGCCAAGGGCAGCTTCGTGACCGACTACAAGGCGTCCTTCGACAACGCCGAGCCGGGCACCTACGCCGACGTGTCGTACGACATCACGAAGATCATGCTGGAGGGCATCAAGGCCGGCAAGGCTTCGCGTGCCGACCTGCTGAGCTTCATCAACTCCTACAACGGCACCGGCGGCGCCACCGGCGTCACCTACAAGTTCGAGTCCAACGGCGAACTTGACCCGGCCCAGGTGCTGGTCTGGGCGTTCAAGGTGAACGCGGGCCAGGTCGTCCCCGACATCGAGATCCCCAAGGCCTGACCGGTTCGTCCGGTCCCGGCAAGGGACACCAGGCGTGCGGCCGGGAGTGAATCTCTCCCGGCCGCACCGCTTGGCCGCACAGTTGGAGCCCCCACTTGAACTTCGATGAGCTCTTCGGGAACTTCCCGGCGCTGACCATCACCGGCCTGGAGCAGGGCGCGATCTACGCGCTCATCGCCCTCGGCTACACCCTGGTGTACGGCGTTCTGCGTCTGATCAACTTTGCTCACTCCGAGGTCTTCATGGTCGGTACCTTCACCGCCCTGTGGACCTGGCAGGCCCTCGGCTACGACCAGAACTCGGCCGCCCCGGCCCTCGGCCCGCTGATCCTGGCGATCGTCGCCGGTCTCGTGGTCGCGATGGCCGCCTCGGCCGTCACCGCGGTCACGGTCGAACTGGTCGCCTACCGGCCGCTGCGCCGCCGCAACGCGCCGCCGCTGGCCTTCCTCATCACCGCGATCGGCGCGTCGTTCGTGCTCGCCGAGTCGTTCGGCATCAGCACCAGCCGGGCCCCGTTCGGCATGCCGGACCTGATCCCGCAGAAGACGGTCTTCACCCTCTTCGGTGCCGCGGTGACCAACGTCCAGCTGCTCATCCTCGGCGTCACGCTGATCATGATGATCGCGCTGGACCAGTTCGTGAACCGCAGCCGCATGGGCCGCGGCATCCGGGCCGTCGCCCAGGACGCGGACACCGCCGCCCTGATGGGCGTCAACAAGAACCGGGTCATCCTGCTGGTCTTCGTGCTCGGCGGCCTGATGGCCGGCGTGGGCGCGCTGCTGTGGGACCTGCGGTTCGGCTACACCAAGTTCAACGTCGGCTTCCTGATCGGGCTCAAGGCCTTCTCGGCCGCGGTGCTCGGCGGTATCGGCAACCTGCGCGGCGCGCTGCTGGGCGGCCTGCTGCTCGGCGTGGTGGAGAACTACGCGGCCGGCCTGTTCGGCGGCGACTGGAAGGACTTCACCGGCTTCGTGCTGCTGATCGTGCTGCTGATGTTCCGGCCGACCGGTCTGCTCGGCGAATCTCTCGGGAGGGCGCGCGCATGACCGCCACCGTCGAAAAGAAGCGGACCGCGGGCTTCAAGAGCCGCTGGGCGGCCATGCCCAAGCAGGTGCGCTGGGCGGCGATCGCCGCGCTGATCGTGCTGCTCTACATCCTGCCCAACAAGTGGTTCTACGAGTACCTCGGCTTCCCCATCGGCAGCGACTACTTCGCCTTCTACACCACCCGCTCGGACTTTGCCGGGGTGCTCTTCGACACCGCGGTGTTCGTCCTGCTGGCCGTCGGGCTCAACGTGGTGGTCGGCTTCGCCGGCCTGCTCGACCTGGGCTACTTCGGCTTCTACGCGCTCGGCGCGTACACGGTCGCGCTGCTGACCTCGCCGGAGAGCCGGTTCGGCACGAACTGGCCGTGGCTGGCGGCGGTGCCGCTGGCGGTGATGGTGGCGATGGTCTCCGGCGTGATCCTCGGTGGCCCGACGCTGCGCCTGCGCGGTGACTACCTGGCCATCGTGACCCTCGGCTTCGCCGAGATGATCCGCCTGTACGCGGCCCGCAACGAGGGCATCCTCCAGGGCCAGCGGGGCATCCCGGCGATCCCGCACCCGCCGGGTTCCGGCACGGACGGCAAGCCGCTGTTCGGGGTGGTGGACGCCCGGCCGTACTACTGGCTGATGCTGACGCTGATCCTCATCGTGCTGCTGCTGATCCGGAACCTGGCCAACAGCCGGGTCGGCCGGGCCTGGGTGGCGATCCGCGAGGACGAGGACGCCGCCGAGATCATGGGCGTGCCGACGTTCAAGTACAAGCTGTGGGCGTTCGCCATCGGCGCGGCCGTGGCCGGCCTGACCGGCGCGGTCTTCGCCGGCAAGCAGACGTTCATCAACTCCGACCAGTTCGTGCTGGAGAGCTCCATCCTGGTGCTGGCCGCGGTGATCCTCGGCGGCGCCGGCAACATCAAGGGCGCCATCGTCGGCGGCGCGGTCACCTGGTACCTGCCGGAGTGGCTGCGCGGCGTCGGCGACCTCATCGGGGTGGAGTTCGACGCCGCCGAGTACCGGATCCTGGTGTTCGGTCTGGTGGTCATCGTCATGATGATCTTCCGGCCGCAGGGTCTCGTGCCCAACCGGCGGCGGGCGGCGGAGTTCGCCGACCGGCGCAAGGAAGCGGTTCCCCAGGAGACGGTGCCCAATGAGTGAGCCGCAGATGCACAGCGAGCGCGACGAGACCAGCGAGCGGGACATCGCCGACGACGGTCGCAGCACGGTCGGCACCCCGCCGGAGAAGGGCGCGGACACGCCGGTCGAGCCCACGCCGGGCGAGACCGCCCCGGCCGGGCGGGAGCCGCTGCTGGAGGTCGACCACGTCACCCTCCGCTTCGGCGGTGTGGTCGCCCTCGACGACGTCGCCTTCACCCTGTACAAGGGTGAGATCCTCGGCCTGATCGGCCCGAACGGCGCCGGCAAGACGACCTGCTTCAACGCGATGACCGGCGTCTACCGGCCCACCGAGGGCGAGATCCGGTTCGCCGGGCAGCGGATCAACGGCCGGCGCCGGAGCTGGATCACCAAGGCGGGCATCGCCCGGACCTTCCAGAACATCCGGCTCTTCCCGGAGATGACCGCGCTGGAGAACGTGATGGTGGGCGCGGACGCCCACCACAAGACCAGCGTGATCGCCGCGATGCTTCGGCTGCCGCGGCACTGGCGGGAGGAGCGGCAGGGCCGCGAGAAGGCGTACGAGCTGCTGCGCTTCGTCGGCATCGAACGCCGCGCCGGGGACCTGGCCCGCAACCTCTCGTACGGCGAGCAGCGCCGGCTGGAGATCGCCCGGGCCCTCGCCACCGATCCGACCCTGCTCTGCCTGGACGAGCCGGCCGCCGGCTTCACCCCGGCGGAGAAGGAGGAACTGCTCGGCCTGATCCGGAAGATCCGCGACAATGGCACGACGGTGCTGCTGATCGAGCACGACATGCGACTCGTCATGGGCGTGACCGACCGGATCGTGGTGCTGGAGTTCGGCAAGAAGATCGCCGAGGGCCTGCCGGCCGAGGTCCGCGAGGACCCGAAGGTGATCGCCGCGTACCTGGGGGTGCCGACCGATGCTGCTTGAGATCAACGACCTGACCCTGCTGTACGGGCGGATCCAGGCGCTGCACGGGATCAGCCTGCACGTCGACGAGGGTGAGGTGGTGGCCCTGATCGGCGCGAACGGCGCCGGCAAGACCACCACCATGCGGGCGATCTCCGGGCTGCGCCCGGTGGCCTCCGGCTCGATCGTCTTCGACGGGACCGACGTCACCCGGATGCGGGCCGACCTCCGGGTGGTCCGGGGCATCGGGCAGGCGCCCGAGGGCCGGGGCGTGTTCCCCGGGATGACCGTCGTGGAGAACCTGGAGATGGGCGCCTACACCCGCAAGGACCGGTCGGGCGTCGCCGAGGACATGAAGATGGTCATGGACCTCTTCCCCCGGCTGCACGAGCGGCGCAAGCAGGCCGGTGGCACGCTCTCCGGCGGCGAGCAGCAGATGCTGGCGGTGGGCCGGGCCCTGATGGCCCGCCCCAAGCTGCTGCTGCTCGACGAGCCCTCGATGGGGCTCGCACCGATGCTGATCCAGCAGATCTTCGAGATCATCACCCGGATCAACGAGCAGGGCACCACCATCCTGCTGGTGGAGCAGAACGCCCAGCAGGCGCTCTCCCGGGCCCACCGGGGCTACGTGCTGGAGACCGGCCGGATCGTCAAGGAGGGCACCGGCCGGGACCTGCTGCACGACCCGGCGGTCAAGGAGGCGTACCTCGGCGTCGCCTGAGTCGTACCCGCCGGCGGGCGGC
>NZ_BMRA01000004.1:539123-574970 GCF_014648395.1 Micromonospora fulviviridis
CGTCCGCCGGGTTGTCGGGCCCACGGACTAGAGTCGCTGCCGTGACAGCTACGACGCCGCGCCTGCTCCTCGTCGACGGACACTCCCTGGCATACCGGGCGTTCTTCGCCCTGCCGGTGGAGAACTTCTCCACCACCACGGGGCAGCCGACCAACGCCGTCTACGGCTTCACCTCGATGCTGATCAACGTGCTCCGCGACGAGCAGCCCACCCACATCGTGGTCGCCTTCGACGTCTCCCGCCGCTCCTTCCGCACCGAGAAGTACGCGGAGTACAAGGCCGGCCGCAGCGAGACCCCGACCGACTTCAAGGGCCAGGTCAGTCTCGTCAAGGAGGTCCTCGCGGCGCTGCGCATCCCGGTCGTGGAGAAGGAGGGCTACGAGGCCGACGACGTCATCGCCACCCTCGCCTGCCAGGCCCGCGACCAGGGCATGGACGTGCTCATCACCACCGGCGACCGGGACGCCTTCCAGCTCGTCGGCGACCAGGTCACCGTGCTCTACCCGCGCAAGGGCGTCTCCGACCTCGCCCGGATGGATCCGGCCGCCGTCGAGGCGAAGTACGGCGTCGGCCCGGGCCGCTACCGCGACCTGGCCGCCCTGGTCGGCGAGACCAGCGACAACCTCCCCGGCGTCCCCGGCGTCGGCCCGAAGACCGCCGCCAAGTGGATCAACCTCTACGCCGGCGTCGAGGGCGTGGTGGCCCGGGCCGACGAGATCAAGGGCAAGGCCGGCGACAGCCTGCGCGAGCGGCTCGCCGACGTGATCCGCAACTACGAGATCAACTGCCTGGTCACCGACCTGGAGCTGCCGGTGCGCCCGGAGGACGCCCGCTGGCAGGGCTGGGACCGGGAGGCCGTGCACCAGGTCTTCGACACCCTCCAGTTCCGCATCCTGCGCGACCGGCTCTACCAGTACCTGGAGGCCGTCGAGCCGGAGGCCGAGGCCGGCTTCGACCTGGCCGGGCAGGTGCTGACCGAGCCCGGCGCGCTCGCCGGCTGGCTCGGCGAGCACGCCCCGACCGGCGCCCCGGTCGGCGTGGCGGTCAAGCTCGACACCGGCCCGAACCGGCGGCACACCGCCGCCGTGACCGGCATGGCGCTGGCCACCGCCGGCGGCGCGGCCGCCTGGTTCGACCCGGCCACGCTCGACCCGAAGGACGAGGGCGCCCTGGCCGGCTGGCTCGCCGACGAGGCCCGCCCCAAGGTGCTGCACGACAGCAAGCCGGCCGTGCTCGCCTTCGCCGCGCACGGCTGGGACCTTCAGGGCATCTCCCGCGACACCCAGATCGCCGCCTACCTGGCCCGCCCCGACCAGCGCTCCTACGACCTCACCGACCTGGCGCTGCGCTACCTCCACCGGGAGCTGCGGGTCGACGCGCCGGAGAGCGGCCAGCTCACCCTCGACGGGCTCGGCGACGACGGCGCGGCCGAGCAGAACCTGATGCTCCAGGCCCGGGCCACCCTCGACCTGGCCGACGCGATCGACGCCGAGCTGTCCCGCGACGGCGAGCAGTCCGCCCGGCTGATGGCCGGCGTCGAGCTGCCGCTCATGCGGGTGCTGGCCACCATGGAGCGCACCGGCATCGCCGCCGACACCCACTACCTCTCCGAGCTGGAGGCGCACTTCGCCGCCGAGGTGAAGGCCGCCGCCCAGGGCGCGTACGCGGCGGTCGGCCGGGAATTCAACCTCGGCTCGCCCAAGCAGCTCCAGGAGATCCTCTTCGGTGAGCTGGGCCTGCCCAAGACCAAGAAGATCAAGACCGGCTACACCACCGACGCCGACGCCCTCCAGTGGCTCTACGCGCAGAACCCGCACCCGGTGCTCGAGCACCTGCTGCGCCACCGCGACGTCGCCAAGCTCAAGATGACGGTCGACGGCCTGCTCAAGTCGGTCTCCGACGACGGCCGGATCCACACCACCTTCAACCAGACGGTGGCGGCCACCGGTCGGCTCTCCTCGACCGAGCCCAACCTGCAGAACATCCCGATCCGCACCGAGGAGGGGCGGCGGATCCGGCGCGCCTTCGTGGTGGGCGAGGGCTACGAGTGCCTGCTCACCGCCGACTACAGCCAGATCGAGATGCGGATCATGGCGCACCTGTCCTCCGACGACGCGCTGATCGAGGCGTTCAACTCGGGGCACGACTTCCACGCCGCCACCGCCTCCTCGGTCTTCACCGTCGAGGTCGACCAGGTCACCGCCGACCAGCGGCGCAAGATCAAGGCGATGAACTACGGCCTGGCGTACGGGCTGAGCGCGTTCGGCCTGTCCCAGCAGCTCGGGATCAGCGCCGAGGAGGCCCGCGGGCTCATGGAGAACTACTTCGCCGGTTTCGGCGGGGTCCGCGACTACCTCCAGGAGGTGGTGGCCCGGGCCCGGCAGGACGGCTACACCTCCACCATCCTGGGCCGCCGCCGCTACCTGCCCGACCTGGTCAGCGACAACCGGCAGCGCCGGGAGATGGCCGAGCGGATGGCGCTCAACGCCCCGATCCAGGGCTCCGCGGCCGACATCATCAAGGTCGCCATGCTGCACGTCGACACCGCGCTGCGCGACGCCGGGCTGCGCTCCCGGATGCTGCTCCAGGTGCACGACGAGTTGGTCTTCGAGGTCGCCCCGGGCGAGCGGGAGATTCTGGAGGCGCTGGTCCGCAAGGAGATGGGGGAGGCCTACCCGCTCTCCGTGCCGCTGGAGGTCTCCGTCGGCGAGGGCCGCGACTGGAACAGCGCCGACCACTGACCGTCGCGCGGGCTCGTGATCCCGGACGGTTGTCGTTCGGAGCGAACGGCGCCGGTCCGGGGTCGCTAGAGAGTCGCGCCGGCCGGGTTCGTCGTGGATGAGGCCCGGGGCGGGCGTGGGGCGGGGCTCGTCGCCGGCGGCGGGTCGCCGTCGGAGGCGAGGGTCGCGGCGGCGTCGCGCAGGGCGGCGGCGAGCCGGTCCCGGACCGCGAGCTGGGCGGCGATCCGGGCGTCCAGCACCGCCAGCCGCTCCCGCCCGACGCGCAGCCCGGCCGGGGAGGGCGGCGCGGCGGCCACGTCCCCGTCCAGGCAGGGCAGGAAGACCCGGACGTCGTCCAGGGTCAGCCCGGCGCCGAGCAGGTGCCGGATGTTGCGGACGCGGGTGACCGTCGCGTCGTCGTACTCGCGGTAGCCGTTCGCCGCCCGCGTGGCGGCGATCAGGCCGTGCTCCTCGTAGTGCCGCAGGGCACGCGGGGTGCAGCCGGTCACCCGCGCCAACTCGCCGATCCGCACCCGACCCCTCCGTCCCCGGTCACCTCCGCTCCGTCGAGGTGGGGACGTCCACCCGGCGGAGGGCGCCGCCACCCCGACGAGCCGGCGCGGTCCGTCAGGCGACCAGCGCCCCGCCGTCCACCGGTAGGACCACGCCGGTGACGAAGGCCGCCGCCGGGTCGCTGAGCCGCAGAATGGCCCAGGCTACGTCCTCGGGCCGGCCGATCCTGCCGAGGGGCGTGTGGTCGAGCTGCCAGCGGCGTACCGCGGCGCGCTGGTCAGGGGAGAGGCCCTGGTGTTCGCCGATGGGCGTGTCGATCGCGCCGGGAGCCACCGCCACCACCCGGACGCCGCGCGGGGCCAGCTCCACCGCCCAGCTACGGGTCAGCGAGTCGAGGGCGGCCTTGCCGGCCGCGTACACCGAGCTGCCCGGCCAGGCCCGCTGGCCCACGGTGGTGGTGACGTTGACGATCACGCCGCGGCTCGCGGCCAGCGGCTCGACCGCGGCGTGCGCCAGCCGGATCGGCGCGAGCAGGTTCGTGTCGAGCTGGCGGCGGGCCGCCGGCTCGTCCAGCGCGGCGAGGGGGCCGCCGCCGGCGATCCCGGCGTTGTTGACCAGCACGTCGAGCCGGCCGTACCGGTCGAGGGCGGCGCCGACCACCCGGGCCGGCGCGTCGGGGTCGGTCACGTCGGCGGTGACCGGGGTGATGAGGGGGTGGCCGGCGGCCGTCTCCGCCAGTGGCGCGGCGCGCCGGCCGACGGCGAGGACGTGGGCGCCGGCGGCGGCGAAGGCGCGGGCGGTGGCCCGGCCGATGCCGGTGCCCGCGCCGGTGACCACCACGGTGCGCTGCTGTTCGTCGTTCATGCCGCCGATCGTCCGACCCTGCCGTCAGTGGCAGGGTCAAGCGATCGGGTCAGCGGCCCGGCCCGCGGCGTTCCTTCGGCGGGGCGCCGTGCCGCTGGAGGGCCTTGCGGGACGGGCCGCCCGGCGGCGGCAGCGGTGCCTTCACCGGGTCGTGGCCCCAGTTCATCAGCGAGTACCGCCACCGGGTCCGGCGCACGTCGCCGCTCGGTCGCTGGGCCATGTGCCGCCGGACGTACCCGACCACCTTCCGCATGTGCTTGTAGTCGGCGGCGGTGAGCTGGTCGCGCTTGCGGCGCAGCAGGTTGATGATCTTCCGGCCGGACTCGTGGCCCACCGACTCGCCGCCCCGGGTGCCCTTCCGCCAGCCCACGTGCTTGGACTCGTCGGTCTCCAGCCACTTCTGGAGTTCGCCCGGCTTCATGTTCACCGCGTCGGTGAACTCCCGGTAGGTCTGCTGCGGGTCGTCACTTGGGCTCATGACGCAGCACCTCCGGTCGGTGGGCGACGTCCCGGCCCGAGTCGTCGTTGCGGATCCGGTACTGGGGTTCCTCCGGCGAGGCGTTCACGGCGTGCCCGCGGACGTGCGTCCGGTCGACGAGCTTCTCCTTGACCACGCCGTACGCCCGGCCGCTGTGGCTGGCCCAGGAGACGTGGTCGCCCCGGCGGAACTCCTCCTTCTCGGCCATGCGCGGCGGTTACCCGGGGCCGGCGGCCGGAAACGACACCTCAGGCGGCGGCCGGCTTCTCCGACACGAAGATGGCGGTGCCGGGGAAGAGCCGGCCGCGCAGCGGGCTCCACTGCCCCCAGATCCCCTCGTGCCCCGCCGGCCACTCCGGCTCCACCAGGTCCACGAGGCGGAACCCGGCGCCGACCAGCTCCCGGATCCGGTCGCCGAGGGTGCGGTGCTGCTCGACGTACGTGGCCACCCCGTGCTCGTCCTGCTCGACGTAGGGGGAGCGGTCGAAGTACGAGTGCACGGCGGTCAGCCCGCCCTCGCCCGGGTCGTCCAGGAAGATCCAGCGCATCGGGTGGGTGACCGAGAAGACCCACCGGCCGCCGGGCCGCAGCACCCGGGCCACCTCCCGCATCGCCGCCGCCGAGTCGTCCACGAACGGGATCGCGCCGAACGCCGTGCAGACGACGTCGAAGGCCGCGTCGGCGAACGGCAGGGCGAGCGCGTCGGCCTGCACGAGCGGCACGCGTACGCCGGTCCGGGCGGCGGCCTCGGCGGCGTGCCGCAACATGCCGGCGGAGAGGTCCAGGGCGACAGGCCGGGCGCCCTGCGCGGCGAGCCAGCGGGCGGCGGCGGCCGCCCCGCAGCCGAGTTCCAGGATCCGGCGGCCGGCCACCTCGCCGAGCAGTCGGGCGTCGGCCTCGCGCAGCCCCTCGGGGCACCAGACGAAGTCCACCTCGCCCAGGAACGCGCCGTGCTCGGCCTGGTAGGCGTCGGCGTCCGTGTCCCACCAGCCCCGGTTGGCCCGGCGGACCTCGGCCGCGCCCACCCGGCGCCGGGTCACCCTGTCGTCGTCCACCCGCCCACGCTAGGCCCTCGGTGGCCGTGCGCGGCGTGCGGGCCGCTCCGGGCGGGGGCGTGGCGGGTGGGGCGGATGTGACGGACGAGACAGCTGTGGCACCTTACCGCGCGAAATCTCCGCTTTCGCAGCTGACGAGCCTGAGGAGACCCGGGAGGGCTTGCACGCTGTGGTAATGCAGCGGGTAGGCTAGACGATGCGCTCGCGGATCGTGTGCCTCGGCAGGGAGCAGGTGCGCGGTCACCGGAGCCACTAATGATCTTCTGATGGCGATCGTTCGGTGTGCCCGGCGACGGATCCGCTGGCGCGGACTGAGTCACTGCGACGCCCACGCCTGCTGTGACACCCATCCGACCGGAGCAACCGCCCACATGACGAGCAGCATCGAGGCCACCTCGAGCGCCAACAAGGTCACCGTCGACGACCTCGGCTCTGAGGAAGCTTTCCTCGCCGCGATCGACGAGACCATCAAGTACTTCAACGACGGCGACATTGTCGAAGGCACCGTCGTCAAGGTCGATCGGGACGAGGTCCTGCTCGACATCGGCTACAAGACCGAGGGCGTGATCCCCTCTCGGGAGCTGTCGATCAAGCACGACGTGGACCCGGCCGAGGTCGTTTCGGTCGGCGACCACATCGAGGCCCTGGTCCTCCAGAAGGAGGACAAGGAGGGTCGCCTGATCCTCTCCAAGAAGCGGGCGCAGTACGAGCGGGCCTGGGGCACGATCGAGAAGATCAAGGACGAGGACGGCGTCGTCCGCGGCTCGGTCATCGAGGTCGTCAAGGGTGGTCTCATCCTCGACATCGGGCTGCGTGGCTTCCTGCCCGCCTCGCTCGTCGAGATGCGGCGGGTCCGCGACCTGCAGCCGTACGTCGGTCGTGAGCTCGAGGCCAAGATCATCGAGCTGGACAAGAACCGCAACAACGTGGTGCTGTCCCGCCGGGCCTGGCTGGAGCAGACGCAGTCCGAGGTGCGCACCGAGTTCCTCAACAAGCTGCAGAAGGGCCAGGTCCGCAAGGGCGTCGTCTCTTCGATCGTCAACTTCGGCGCGTTCGTCGACCTGGGCGGCGTGGACGGCCTGGTGCACGTCTCCGAGCTCTCCTGGAAGCACATCGACCACCCGTCCGAGGTCGTCGAGGTGGGCCAGGAGGTCGAGGTCGAGGTCCTGGACGTCGACCTGGACCGCGAGCGGGTCTCGCTGTCGCTGAAGGCGACCCAGGAGGACCCGTGGCGGCAGTTCGCCCGCACCCACGCGATCCAGCAGATCGTGCCGGGTAAGGTCACCAAGCTCGTGCCGTTCGGCGCCTTCGTCCGGGTGGACGACGGCATCGAGGGCCTGGTCCACATCTCCGAGCTGGCCGAGCGCCACGTGGAGATCCCGGAGCAGGTCGTGCAGGTCGGCTCCGAGGTCATGGTCAAGGTCATCGACATCGACCTGGAGCGGCGCCGGATCTCGCTGTCGCTCAAGCAGGCCAACGAGGGCTTCGTCGAGGGCGAGGAGCACTTCGACCCGACCCTCTACGGCATGGCCGCGACCTACGACGAGCAGGGCAACTACATCTACCCGGAGGGCTTCGACCCGGAGACGGGCGAGTGGCTCGAGGGCTACGACAAGCAGCGCGAGACCTGGGAGCAGCAGTACGCCGAGGCGCGCCAGCGCTGGGAGGCCCACACCAAGCAGGTGCAGACCTCCCGGGCCGCCGACGCCGAGGCCGCTGCCAACCCGGCTCCGGCCGTGACCGGCACCACCACCTCGACCACGGCCCCGAGCCGTCAGGCCGAGGAGCCGGCCGGCACGCTGGCCACCGACGAGGCGCTCGCCGCGCTGCGGGAGAAGCTCGCCGGCGGCAAGTGACCCGGTGACGGCTCCAGCTCGGCGAGGCCGAGGCTGGCGCGGTCGCTGACGACGACGGGCCCCGTCCCCGTGATCCGGTACCACCGGGTCGCCGGGGGCGGGGCCTTCGCCGTGTCCGGGGGAAGTTGGCACCGGAAACCGTGATCGGGTTGACTGTCCCGGTGCTGAAGGTGGGGTTGACCGGCGGGATCGGGTCGGGCAAGAGCGCGGTGTCCAGCCGGCTGGCCGCGCTCGGCGCGGTGGTCATCGACGCGGACCGGATCGCCCGCGAGGTGGTCGCCCCGGGCAGCGAGGGCCTCGCCGAGATCGTGGCGGCCTTCTCCGACCGGGTCCTCGACGCCGACGGGGCGCTGGACCGGGCCGCACTGGGCGCCGTGGTCTTCGGCGACGAGGGCGCCCGCCGCCGGCTGGAGGCGATCACCCACCCCCGGGTCCGGGCCCGCACCGCCGCGCTGGTCGCCGCTGCGCCCCCCGACGCCGTCGTGGTCAACGACGTGCCGCTGCTGGTCGAGGTGGGACTCGCGCCCACGTACCACCTGGTGCTGGTGGTGCAGGCGGCGGTGGCCACCCGGCTGGAGCGGCTGGCCCGCGACCGCGGCATGGACCGTGCGGAGGCCGAGCGGCGCATCGCCGCGCAGGCCGACGACGCCCGCCGGCAGGCGGCGGCGGACGTGCTGCTCGGCAACGACGGCACACTCGCCGACCTGCACGCCGCGGTGGACACCCTCTGGCACGAGCGCCTGCTGCCCTACGAGCGCAACGTCCGCGAACGCCGGGCGGTCCGGCCCGAGCAGGTGGCGCTCACCGAGCCCGACCCGACCTGGCCGCAGCAGTACGCCCGGCTCGCCGCCCGGATCCGCCACGCGGCCGGCGCCGACCTGCGGGTCGACCACATCGGCTCCACCGCGGTGCCCGGGCTGGCCGCCAAGGACGTCATCGACATCCAGCTCACCGTGCCGTCGCTGGCCGACGCGGACGGGCCGCTCGCCGACCGGCTCGCCGAGGCGGGCTTCCCCCGGCTGCCCGGCGACTGGTGGGACAACCCCCGCCCGCCCGGCAGCCCCCACTGGGAGAAGCGGCTGCACGGCAGCGCCGACCCGGGCCGCCCGGTGCACCTGCACCTGCGGGTGGCCGGCTCGCCCGGCTGGCGCTACGCCCTGCTCATGCGCGACCACCTGCGCGCCGACCCGGGGCAGCGGGCCGCGTACCTGCAGCTGAAGCGGGAGCTGGCCGCGTCCGCGCCGGACAGCGCCACCTACGGGACGCTGAAGGACCCCTGGTTCGACGAGGAGCACCTGCGGGCCGAGGAGTGGGCCGCGCAGACGGGTTGGCGGCCGTGAGCCCGCTCAGCGGCCCTTCGCCGGCTGCCTGACCGGTCGGGCGGCGCCGGGCAGCGCCGGCACCCGTCCCGGGACGAGGTCCAGCTGAACCCAGACGCCCCGTCCGGTCCGCAACTCCAGCCGGCGCGGCAGCCCGTTCCGGTCGATCCACCAGCGCAGCCGGCCGCGTACCTCGATGACGTCCACGGTCCGGTCCGCCACCCGGTCGTCGCGGATCCGGACCGCCGCAGCGGCCGGCACGGCGGTGGCGAAGCCCCGCAGCGCCGCGTCGACCAGCCGCTCCACGTCGTCGCCCGGCGGGCGCCCGCCCGCCCGGACCAGGCCGGCCGGCGCCGGCAGCGGCGGGGCCGCCGCCCCGCCCGCCGGCACCACGAGCCGGGCCACGCTGCCCGGCCGCGCCCGCACCAGCGTGCGGCGTCCGGGGTCGTCGGCCGCCACCACCGATAGGTACGCCGCGGAGCCCGCCCAGCTCAGCCAGCCGGTGCCGCGCAGGTCGGCGGACGGGTCGGTCACGGTCAGCGTGGCGCCGCCGGTCGCGCGTAGCCGGGCGGGCAGCCGGGCCAACCGGTCGGCCTCGGCGTCGGAGAGCGCCCGGGGCAGCCCGGGACGCCCGCCGAGCGCGTCCACCGGGCGCAGCGTGGGGCGGTCGCTGCGGGCCAGGTCGACGGTGACCGGGGTGCCGTCCGGCAGCCAGGCGGCCAGCCGGTGCAGCCGGGCGTCCCGGTCGACCCAGAGCCGGGGCCGCCGGTCCGGCGCCGACCCGGGGGTGCCGGGGAGTGCGGCGAGGGGGGCCTGGAGGACGTCCACCGGGACGCCGTCGACGGTCTCCCGGCGCAGCCAGCGCGCCTCGGGGCTGGGCTGGTCGACCTGGGCCGTGCCGAGCCCGAGCAGCAGGTCCCGCACCGCGGGCAGTCCGCGTCCGGCCGGCAGCTCCCGGAGCCGCCACCGGTCGTCCGGCGGCACCAGCGGCGGCGGCGCCGGGGTGGGCGTCGCGGCGGGATCGGGCCGGACCAGCAGCGTCGACGCGGTCGCCTGGACCAGCCCCCGCTCGGCGCCCGCCCCGGGGCCGCCGACGTCCAGGTAGACCAGGGGCCGGGCCCAGTCGACCCAGCCGACCAGCTCGGTACGGCCGCCCCCCGCGCCCAGGGTGATCCGGACGCCGGCGCGGACGTCCCGCTGGTTGGTGACCCGCAGGGCGGCCAGCCGCTCGGCCTCGGCGGCCGTGAGGGGGCGGGCCGTCTCGGCGGGGTCGGCCGGCTCGGGCGACCAGCTCAGCAGGCCGGCGACCAGGGCGGCGGCCGAGGCCGTGGCGACCACCGCGAGCGCGACCAGGACGGCGCGGCGGCGGGTCGGTTGCTCGGGTGGGTCGCCGGTCCCGTCCAGCTCGGGGTCGCCGGGCGGCTCGACCGGGGCGGCCGGGCGCCTCCCGAGCTCCGGGTCGGCGCGCGGGCGGCGACCGACGGCGCTGACGGGCCGGCTCGCCGTCTCGCCGGCGCGGCGGTGGCCGCGGCCCGGCTCGCGGGGGAGGGCCGAGGCACCGGACCGGGGCGCGGTGGGGAGGTCGGTGGCATGGGCCGCTCCGCGCCGCTTCCGTGATCTGGGCGAGTTGCCCTTCGTGGCGGGCGACGGGTCGCCGGGATCACCGGGCTGCGGCGCGGTGGACTGTCCGGCGGGTGAAGCCGGCCTGGGGTGGGCGCCCGACGGCTCGGTGGGTGCCGTGGCGGGTACGCGGTGCGGCCTCCCGCTTCGCCCGTCGCCGGATCTCGGCGAGTTGTCGTCCGTGGCGGACGGAAGGTCGCCAGGATCCGCCGGATCCAGCCCGGTGGGGCGGGGCGTGGGCGCGGTGTCCGGTGGGGGGTGGCCGGTGGGCCTGCCCGGGGGTGACGGTGCGGCGGGCCCGGTCGGCGGTGCGCCGGAGGAAGCCGCGGGCTCGGCGCGGGCGGCCGGCTCGGGGGCGGCGGCGGGCGGGACGGGATCGGGCGGGGAGGGCTGGGCTTCGGCGGCGGGGAGCGGGCCGGTGTCGCGGGTGCGAGCGCGTCGCGGCCGGCGGCCGGGAGAGGTCTCCACGAGTGCACAACGCGGCTGCCGGGTTTCGGTGACGAGCAGGGGCGCTCGCGGCGGCCGGTCAGCGCGTCGAGCGCGACCACCTCGGGTGCGCACGCCGGTTTCTCGGGTGCTGCGACCCCCGGTGCCGGGGGCGGCCGAGCCCCGAAGGGGCGGCCACCGGCCCGGTCGGCCGCCGCGAGCGGCCTACGGTACGAGGGTAGTCCGGTGAGATGAGGCACACAATGGGAATATCGAAGCCGATCAGGGACGGTCCGTGCTCGGCCCCGGAAGTGTCGGACCTCGGGCGTACCGTTGAGGTCATGGCGCTCGACATTCCCCGGCTCGACGGCCGCTTCAAGGTCGTCAGCGAGTTCCAGCCGGCCGGCGACCAGCCGGCAGCCATCGACGAGCTTGAGCGTCGCGTGCGACGTGGCGACCGTAACACGGTGCTGCTCGGCGCGACCGGCACCGGCAAGAGCGCCACCACGGCGTGGCTGGTCGAGCGGCTCCAGCGGCCGACCCTGGTGCTCGCGCCCAACAAGACCCTCGCCGCCCAGCTCGCCAAGGAGTTCAGCGAGCTGCTGCCGCACAACGCGGTCGAATACTTCGTCTCCTACTACGACTACTACCAGCCCGAGGCCTACATCCCGCAGACCGACACCTACATCGAGAAGGACTCCTCGATCAACGAGGAGGTCGAGCGGCTGCGGCACTCGGCGACCATGTCGCTGCTCACCCGACGCGACGTGATCGTGGTGGCCACGGTGTCGGCGATCTACGGCCTGGGCACCCCGGAGGAATACCTGGACCGGGCCGTCCGGGTGGCCGTCGGGCAGGAGCTCGACCGTGACCAGTTGCTGCGCCGGCTGGTCGACATCCAGTACACCCGCAACGACATGGCCTTCCAGCGCGGCACCTTCCGGGTCCGCGGCGACACGCTGGAGATCATCCCGGCCTACGAGGAGCTGGCCGTCCGGATCGAGCTGTTCGGTGACGAGATCGAGAAGCTCTACTACCTCAACCCGCTCACCGGCGACGTGGTCCGCGAGGTCGACAGCCTGATGATCTTCCCGGCCACGCACTACGCGGCCGGGCCGGAGCGGATGGAGCGGGCGATCCGCGACATCGAGGTCGAGCTGGGCGAGCGGCTGGCCGAGCTGGAGCGGCAGGGCAAGCTGCTGGAGGCGCAGCGGCTGCGGATGCGCACCACCTACGACATCGAGATGATGCGCCAGGTCGGCTTCTGCTCCGGCATCGAGAACTACTCGATGCACATCGACGGGCGGCTGCCCGGCAGCCCGCCGCACTGCCTGCTCGACTACTTCCCCGACGACTTCCTGACCGTGGTCGACGAGTCGCACGTGACCATCCCGCAGATCGGTGGCATGTACGAGGGCGACGCCTCCCGTAAGCGGATGCTGATCGACCACGGCTTCCGGCTGCCCAGCGCGGCCGACAACCGGCCGCTGCGCTTCGACGAGTACCTGGAGCGGGTCGGCCAGATGGTCTTCCTCTCCGCCACCCCGGGCACGTGGGAGATGGACCAGGCCCAGGGCGAGTTCGTCGAGCAGGTGATCCGCCCCACCGGTCTGATCGACCCCGAGGTCGTCGTGAAGCCCACAAAGGGCCAGATCGACGACCTGATGCACGAGATCAAGCTGCGGACCGAGCGGGACGAGCGGGTCCTGGTCACCACGCTGACCAAGAAGATGGCCGAGGACCTCTCCGACTACCTGCTGGAGAACGGCATCCGGGTGCGCTACCTGCACTCCGAGGTCGACACGCTGCGCCGGGTCGAGCTGCTGCGCGAGCTGCGCAAGGGCGACTACGACGTGCTGGTCGGCATCAACCTGCTCCGCGAGGGCCTCGACCTGCCCGAGGTCTCCCTGGTGGCGATCCTCGACGCCGACAAGGAGGGCTTCCTGCGCAGCGGCCGGTCGCTGATCCAGACCATCGGCCGCGCGGCCCGTAACGTCTCCGGCCAGGTCCACATGTACGCCGACAAGATCACTCCGTCGATGGCGGATGCGATCGGCGAGACCAACCGGCGCCGGGCCAAGCAGATCGCGCACAACGAGGCCAACGGGATCAGCCCGGAGCCGCTGCGCAAGAAGATCCACGACATCCTCGACGACATCTACCGCGAGGCGGAGGACACCGAGAACAGCCGGGTCGGCGGGGCCGTCCGGCAGCTGTCCCGGGGCAAGGCGCCGGTCAAGGAGACCCGCAGCCGGGGTCGGGGCGGCGCGGTGACGCCGTCGCGCGAGGGGATGGCCCGGGCCGACCTGGCCAACCTCATCCAGGAGCTCAACGACCAGATGCTCGCCGCCGCGCGGGAGCTGCAGTTCGAGCTGGCCGCCCGGATCCGCGACGAGGTCGCCGACCTCAAGAAGGAACTCCGCGGGATGGACGCCGCCGGGGTGAAGTGACGCACCGGGGTCGGGGGAGGCCGCCGTGCTGACCGAGGCCGTGATCGGGCTCCCCGACCCCCGGCTGCGCCGCTACGTCGACCGCTACCTCGGCTACCGGGAGCAGGCGGCCGGCCCGCTGGTGCGCCGGGAGGCGGCCGGCGCCTTCGTGGTGCTGATCCTCGGCTGGGGCGCCCCGCTGGACGTGACCGATCCGCGCGCCGCCGACCGGGGCGCGTACGGGACGAGCGCCTTCGTGGCCGGGCCGTTCGACGGCTGGTGCGCGACGCGTACCGCCGGCGAGGGCGCCGGGGTGCAGGTGCTGCTGACCGCCCCGGCCGCTCGCCGGCTGCTCGGGCTGCCGCTGGGCGAGCTGGCCAACCGGGCGGTCCCGGTCGACCGGCTCGCCGGCTGGCTGGCCCGGCTCCGCGACGAGCTGGCCGGCCTGCCCGACTGGTCGAGCCGGTTCGCCCGGCTCGACGCCGCCCTCGCGGCCCGGCTGGCGGTGACCGGGCCGGTCGATCCGCGCCTGCTGCGGGCCTGGCGGCTGCTCGGCGGCGGCGGGCTGGGCGTCGGCGCGCTGGCCGAGGAGGTCGGCTGGAGCCGCCGCCACCTGGCGGTCCGGTTCCGGCGGGAGTTCGGCCTGCCGCCGAAGACCGTCGCCCGGCTGCTCCGCTTCCAGCGGGCGTACGCCATGGTGGGCCGCACGCTGGTCACCGCGCCGGTGGGCGACGCGCGCCCGGCGGCGGGCCCGGGTGGCGGCGGATGGGCGGAGCTGGCGGCTCGGCTCGGCTACTACGACCAGTCGCACCTGATCCGGGAGTTCCGCGAGTTCGCCGGGGCCACGCCCGCGACGCTGGCCCGGCCCGGATCACATTCGTCCAATCCCGGTTGACCCGTCCACCGGCAGACTCGGACCCATGCGAAGCATCTACCCGGTCCTCCGGTACCCCGACGCCCGCGCCGCCATCGACTTCCTCCGGTCAGCGTTCGACTTCACCGTCCACGAGGTGCACGAGGGGCCCGACGGCACGGTGCGGCACGCCCAGCTCGGCTACGGCGACGGCCTCGTCATGCTCGGCCCGGGGCCGGCCCCGGCGAGCCGGCCGGCCGACGACGACTACCGCGTGTACGTGGCCGTCGACGACGTCGACGCGCACCACGAGCGGGCCCGGGCGGCCGGCGCGGAGATCGTCCGGCCGCCCTTCGACACCGACTACGGCTCCCGCGACTACGCCGCCCGCGATCTGGCCGGCCTGGTCTGGTCGTTCGGCACCTACCGCCCCTGACACCCGGCGATAGCTCTGTGCGAGCGAGGTATTGCCGTGCGTGACGGTCATGCGTACTCTCCCTCGGTGGGGAGGCGCGCATGCCGTTGTCAGCAAGTCCTGTGGTCCGGCGGGTGCGGCTCGGCGCGGAGCTGCGCCGGCTGCGCCGCCGGGAGTCGCTCACCCTGGAGCAGGTCTGCGGCCGGCTCGGCTGGGCGTCCACATCGAAGCTGTCCCGCATCGAGCTGGGGCAGAGCCGGCCCGACCTGGCCGACGTGCTCGACCTGCTCGACGTCTACGCGGTGCCGCCCCACCAGCGCGACGAGCTGATCGTCATCGCCCGGGACGCCGCCACCGGCCGCGGCTGGTCCAAGGCGCTGGGCGAGATGGGGGAGCGGCAGCGGGCGTACGCGGAACTGGAGGCGGGCGCGGTCCGCATCGTGGACTACCAGCCGGTGCTGGTGCCCGGGCTGCTCCAGATCCCCGAGTACGCCCGGCTGCGGGTGTCGGCCGGCGCGCTGCTCGCCGACGACGTGGACGTCGAGGCCGACGTGCGCGCCCGCGCGGTGCGCCAGGAGGTGCTGTGCCGCCCCGACCCGCCGCACTACACGGCGCTGATCGACGAGCGGGCCTGCGACCCGGCCGGCCTCCCCGCCGAGGTCTGGCGGGACCAGCTCCGGCACCTGGCCGTCCTCGCCGAGCGACCGCACGTCACCATCCGGCTGCTGCCCCGCGACGCTTCCCCCTACGGCGACCTGCACCCCCTCGCGCCGTTCTCGTACTACGCGTACCCGGATCCGGCCGACCCGCGCACCGTGCTGGTGGAGACGCTCACCACCGACCTGCGGCTGGTCGCCGAGGCCGACGTCGCCCGCTACGAGCGGCTGGTCGACTGGCTGCTGGCGGCGGCGCTGCCGGAGGAGGAGACGGTGGAGCTGCTGGGCCGTCGGCTCGGCCCCGCGCCGGTGCCCCGGCCACGCGAGCCCGACTGAGCGGACCCGTCAGCGGGCGCGCCGGAAGCCGCCCGCCAAGCCGATCAAGCCGCCAGCGGCGGAGCAGAGGAAGCACACCAGCCGCGCGGCCACCGGGCCCGGCGCGGGCGTTGGCGCGCGGCCACCGCGCCCGGCGCCCTCGATGCCCGTCGGGACGGTTGTACTGCCCGGCGCGGGCGTTGGCGCGCGGCCACCGGGCCCGGCGCCCCCGATGCCCGTCGGGACCGGTGGCCGGCGCGTCGAGCGCAGGCTATGTGAGGGGTACGACAGCTCAGGCCGGCACGTCGACGAAGTGCTCGACCAGCGGCGGGCCGGCGAAGTACGGCCCGATCAGCGCTCGCCACTGCCCGAAGCGCTCGCTCTGCCGGAAGTTCACGTCGTGCGCCTCGACCGTGTCCCACTCGACGAGCAGCACGAACCGGGACGGCGACTCGATGCCGCGGGTCATCCGCACCGAGCGGCAGCCCTCGGTGCCGGCGAGGATCGGGCGCGCCTGCGCGTAGGCGGCGGCGAAGTCGTCCTCGTGTCCGGGCGTCACGTCGATCAGCGCGACCTCAAGAACCATGCCGGAAGCCTCGCACGCCGCCCGCCATCCGGTACGCCCCGGGGGCTGTTCCGCGCGCCACACCCCGCTCTAGGGTGGGCGCTCGGGAAACGGGGGAGGACGCATGCTCGACTGGCTCACCGCCACGGCGTTCACCGTGCTGGGCGCCGGCACGACCTGGGCGGAGCTGCTCGGCTTCGCCACCGGTGTGGTCAACGTCTGGCTGGTGGCCCGGCAGCACATCGCCAACTGGCCGGTCGGCATAGCCAACGTGCTGCTGCTGATGCTGCTGTTCTGGACCGCGGGCCTGTACGCCGACGCCGGCCTGCAGGTCGTCTACGTGCTCCTCGGCCTCTACGGCTGGTGGCACTGGCTCTTCGGCGGGGAGCGGCGCGGCCGGCTGACCGTGGCCCGGACCAGCCGGCGGGAGTGGTGGGCGCTCGGCGTGGCCGGCGTGCTGCTCACCGTCGGCCTGTGGGCGCTGTTGGACCGGGCCACCGATTCCACGGTGCCGCTGGCCGACGCGGTCACCACGGCGCTGTCGCTGCTCGCCACCTACGGCCAGACGCGCAAGCTGGTGGAGAGCTGGTGGCTGTGGATCGCCGCCGACCTGATCTACATCCCGCTGTACGCGTACAAGGGACTCTGGCTGACCGGCGGCCTCTACCTCATCTTCCTGGCGCTCTGCGTGGTCGGGCTGCGGGAGTGGCGGGCGGACCTGCGCCGGCGCGCGGCGGCCACCCCGGTGCCGCCCGGCCCGGCCCCGGTGGCCGCGTGACCGCCGAGCCCGATCCCGCCATCGGGGACCGGAGCCGGGAGTTCCGGCACGGCCTGGTGGTGGGCAAGTTCTACCCGCCGCACGCCGGGCACCACGCGCTGATCGAGGCGGCCGCCGCCCGCTGCGCGGCGGTCACCGTGGTGGTCGCTCCGTCCCGGCGGGAGTCGATCCCGCTGGACCTGCGGGTCACCTGGCTGCGCGAGGCGCACGCCGCCACGCCCTGGGTGCGGTTCGTGGGCCGGTACGACGACCACCCGGTCGACTACGCCGACCCGGCGATCTGGGACCTGCACTGCGCGGTGTTCGCCGACGCGCTCGGCGGGGCGCCGGTGGACGCGGTCTTCTCCTCGGAGGCGTACGGCGAGGAGTTGGCCCGTCGTTTCGACGCGGTGGCGGTCTGCGTGGACCTGGACCGGCGCGCCGTCCCGGTTTCCGGCACCGCCGTGCGCGCGGACCCGGCGGCGCACTGGAGCCGGCTGAGCCCGCCGGTGCGGGCGTGGCTGGTCCGGCGGGTCGTGGTGGTCGGGGCCGAGTCCACCGGCACCACGACGATGGCGGAGGCGCTCGCCGCCCACTACGGCACCGCCTGGGTCCCCGAGTACGGCCGCGAGCTGACCGAGCGCAAGCTCGCCGGGCTGCGGGGCGTCCGGCCGGACGCGACGGTCTTCGACGTCACCTGGGACCGGGACGACTTCGTGGAGGTGGTCCGCGAGCAGCAGGCCGCCGAGGACGCGGCGGCCCGGGTCAGCGGTCCGCTGCTGTTCTGCGACACCGACGCGCGGGCCACCGCGATCTGGGAGGAGCGCTACCTCGGGTCGGCGTCGGAGGCGGTCCGGGCGGCGGCCCGCCGGCCAGCGCTGTACCTGCTGACCGACCACGACGGGGTGCCCTTCGCCGACGACGGGCTGCGCGACGGGGAGCACCTGCGGGCCTGGATGACGGGGAGGTTCCGGGCGGAGCTGGCCGGCTGCGGGGTGCCGGTGGTCGAGCTGCGCGGGTCCCACGAGCAGCGGTTGGCGGTCGCCGTCGCCGCCTGCGACGCCCTGCTGGCCGCCGGCTGGTCCTTCGCCGACCCGCTGCCCGCGAGGCCCGACGACCCGGCCTCCACCGGGCACCTAGCCTCCTAGGACGCCGTACGCGACGAGACCTGTCCCACGCCCGAACGTGACGACCTTGGCAAACGGCGCCCCCGAAGATGCGCCGACCGGGTCTGATGGTGAACAATGGCGGCCGAGGAGGGGAGTATTCCCCCGTGACGGAGTCGTCAGCACGGAAGAGCGCCGGCCCCCCGGTCGCACGACCCGGCTCCGTCGGTCAGTGACCCGTTCCCGGGTCGGTGGCGGAAGAGACCTCCGACAGTCACCAGAGTCAGCGTCGACGCACCCCGGCCCATCACCCGGCGTACGGTGTGCCCGACGCTGTGTGTCTGCCGGAGGATGGATTTGAACGTGTCCGGAGTGGTGTGGGCAGGGACCCTGGTCGCCATGACCGCGGTCCTGCTGGTCGACCTGTTCATCATCGGTCGCCGCCCGCACGAGCCCAGCGTCCGCGAGTCGAGCCTGTGGGTCGGCTTCTACGTGGCCCTGGCCCTGCTCTTCGGGGCGGGGCTGTGGCTCACCTCAGGCCCCAGCGTGGCCGGCCAGTTCTACACCGGGTGGCTCACCGAGTACAGCCTCTCGGTGGACAACCTCTTCGTCTTCGTGATCATCATGGCCCGGTTCGGGGTGCCCCGGCAGTACCAGCAGAAGGTGCTGCTCATCGGCATCCTGCTGGCGCTGGTCATGCGGGGCGGCTTCATCGCCGCCGGCGCCGCGCTGATCTCCCAGTTCTCCTGGGTGTTCTACATCTTCGGCGCGTTCCTGATCTACACGGCGGTCAACCTGGCCCGCCAGGGGGAGCCGGACGAGGACGAGTTCAGCGAGAACCTGCTGATCCGGTGGAGCCGCAAGGCGCTGCCGCTGTCCCGCACCTTCGACGGGGCGCGGATGACCACCCACGAGAACGGGCGGCGGCTGTTCACCCCGATGCTGATCGTGATGATCGCGATCGGCACCACCGACCTGATCTTCGCCCTCGACTCGATCCCGGCGATCTTCGGCATCACCCAGGAGCCGTACCTGGTCTTCACCGCGAACGTGTTCGCGCTGATGGGGCTGCGGCAGCTCTACTTCCTGCTCGGCGGCCTGCTGGACCGGCTGATCTACCTCAGCTACGGGCTGGCCGTGGTGCTCGGCTTCATCGGGGTCAAGCTGGTCCTGGAGGCCCTCGCCGACAACAACCTGCCGTTCATCAACGACGGCGAGCACGTGGCCTGGGCCCCGCACATCCCGATCTGGCTGTCGCTCACCGTCATCCTGGGCACCCTCGCCGCGGCCACCGCGGCCAGCCTGGTCAAGTCGTCCCGCGACCGGCGTCGCGAGCTGGCGGAGGCCCGCCGCTGACCGGACCGACCGGAAAAGGGGCGCTCCCGCGGTCGGGAGCGCCCCTTTCGGCGTACGGGGGTCAGATCCGGTGGGCGCCGACCAGGGTGGCCTCCCGCTCCGGGGGGAGCTGCTCCTCCACGACCCGGCGTTTCACGTAGCAGGCGTGCAGCATCCGCCGTGTCCCGCCGTGCGGCTCGGTGCTGACGATGCCGACGTGGTGGATCCGCCGGCCGGGCCGGGCGAAGAAGTAGAGGTCGCCGGGGCGTTCCTGGTCCAGCGCCAGGGGAGTGGTCGCCTCGGCCTGGTCGTCGGCGTCCCGGGGCAGCGTGATGCCGTACCGGCGCCAGGCCAGGTGCACCAGGCCCGAGCAGTCGATGCCGTGCGTGGACAGCCCGCCCCAGACGTAGACGAGGTCGCGCAGCCGCTCGGCGACGGCCAGCACCTCCTTGGCCTCCGGCCGTTCGGCCGGCAGCGGCACCAGGTCGCCCTCGGGGGCCCAGAGCGGGTCGGCCCGGCCGGGCACGAGAACCGGCCGCCAGCCGTCCACCGGCCGCTCGGCCGGGGCGAGGCGGGTGCCGAGGACCACGCCGGTCAGGGCCGCCGGGCCGTCAGGGGCGGCGCGCAGCGCGGTGTGGGTGGCGTCCACCACGAGCGGGGTGGCCGGGGGGCCGGGCTCCGCCGGGGCGGTGAGCTGAACGGCGGGCAGCCAGCCGGGATAGCCGCGTACGTCGAGCTTGGCGGCGGGCTGCGCCAGCGCGACGACGTGCGCCCAGCCGTCCGCGCGCAGCTCGGTGACCAGCACCCGCTCGCCGAGCAGCAGCTGGGTAAGGACGCAGTCACCGACCTGCTGGTCGCGGTCCATGCCGGCGATCCAGGCGGCGGTGTCGGGCGCGTCGGACAGCGCGGGGTGGTCGACCGGACGGACCGCCTCGGGGGCGGTCCAGAGGGTCGCGACCGGAACCCGGACGACGGCCTCGCGGCCCGTTTGCAGCTCCACGTCCACCCCCACGTCGCGCCCTCTCGGGCGACCCTATGAAAAATTCCAACGGCTCTCAACCGCGGGGCTGAATCTTTACTTCACTCACGTTCGCGATGCCGAGCCCCGGGGCGTCCGGCAGCACGACCGTCGCGCCGTCGTACCGGATGCCGCCGGCGACCGGCGACCAGGCCAGCCACCAGGCGGCGTCGAGGTCCGACACGGCCGTGGTGCCGTAGGCGGCGACCAGGCTGGCGGCCGCGCCCAGGCCGACCTGGCTCTCCATCATCGAGCCGACGATCGTGCCCATGCCGTGCGCGGCGGCCAGGTCGAGCAGCGACCGGGCGGTGTGCAGACCGCCGCACTTGGCCAGCTTGACGTTGACCATGTCGGCCGCCCGGCGGCGGATCACCTCGACCAGGTCGCGCAGGTCGAAGACCGACTCGTCGGCGAGGATCGGCAGCTCCACCCGGTCGCTGACCCAGGCCAGCCCGTCCAGGTCCCGGCGGTGCACCGGCTGCTCGACCAGTTCGACGTCGAGCCCGGCGTCCTCGATGCCGCGGATCACCCGGACCGCCTCGCGCGGCGTCCAGCCCTGGTTGGCGTCCAGCCGGATCCGCACGTCGGGACCGACCGCGGCGCGGACCGCACGGACCCGGTCCAGGTCGCCGCGCGCGTCGGTGCCCACCTTGAGCTTGAGCACGGTGAAGCCCTCGGCCCGGCGGCGGGTGGCCGCCGCGGCGAGGTCCACCGCGTCGCCGGCGGCCAGGGTGACGTCCGTCGGGACGCGCAGCGTGGTGCCGCCGAGCAACCGCACCAGGGGTACGCCGAGCCGCCGCGCGGCCAGGTCGTGCAGGGCGACGTCCACGGCGGCCCGGGCCGACTCGTTGCCCACCACCGCGCGGCGCACCTCGGCGCAGCGGGCCTGGAGGTCGTCGGCGTCCCGCCCGGTCAGCAGCGGCCCGAGCAACTGCTGGACGCACGCCTCGGCGCCGGCGATCGACGCGCCGGTCACCTGCCAGACCTGCGGGGCCTCGCCGAAGCCCGACCGGCCGTCGGCGTCCACCACCTCCACGACCAGGGTGTCCACGGTGGTGGTGCGGCGCAGCGCGGTGACGAACGGGGTGTGTAAGGGGGCTGAGAGCCGGTGGGTGCGTACCGCGGCGATCGTCATGTGGGGCACCCTATAGGGAGTTGGCGGCGATCAGGGGAGGGCCGATGACCGGGCGGGACTGGGAGCTGGTGGGCGCGCCGAACGCCCGTGACCTGGGCGGTCTGCCCACCATCGACGGTCGGCGGGTCCGCGCCGGCCGGCTGATCCGCACCGCCGCGCTCGGGCGGCTCACCGACGAGGACCTGCCGGTGCTGGGCAAGCTGGCCCCGGCCTGCGTGGTGGACCTGCGGCACGCCACCGAGCAGGCGGTCGCCCCGCCGGACCGCCTGGTCGGCGAGCCGCGGCTGGTGCACCTGCCGGTCTACGACGCGGCCCACCCGGTGTTCACCTACGTCTCGGCGGTGCTGCTCGGGCACGACCTCGACGCGTACGAGGAGCTGGCCCGGGAGGGCATGCCGGGGGCGATGGCGGCGATCTACCGCTGGTTCGTCACCGGCGATTCGGCGCGGGAGGGGTTCGGGGAGGCGGTGCGGCTGGCCGCCGACGCGGCCAGCCTGCCGCTGCTGTTCCACTGCTCCGCCGGCAAGGACCGCACCGGCTGGCTGTCGGTGGTGCTGCTCACCGCGCTCGGCGTGGCGGAGCCGGCGATCCGGGCCGACTACCTGCGGCACAACGAGCTGACCGAGAGCCTGCGCGAGGTGCTGCTGGCCGCGATGACCCGGAGCCGGCCGGACCTGGACCCGGCCGTCGCCCGGCCCCTGCTGGAGGTGCGGCCGGCGTACCTGGACGCCGCCTACGAGGAGGTGCGCCGGGTGCACGGCTCGTTCGACGCGTACCTGCGCGACGGGCTGGGCGTGACCGACGCGACGCTGGCCGCGCTGCGGGCGAACCTGCTGGAGTGAGGGGTCACCCGGCCAGGTCGTGCCGGGCCGCCCAGACCCGCGCGGAGACGTGCGCGATGAGGCGGCAGGCGTCGTCCTCGACCTCCTCGCCGCTCGGGCCGCCGTCGGCCAGGTCGGTGGTGGTGCAGACGACGACGGCGTAGGGCGGCGCGTCGGCGGGGAAGACCACCCCGGCGCCGTGCCGGACACCGCGTACCCAGCCGTTCTTGTGCGCGATCCGGGTCCCCTCGGGCAACCCGGCGGCGAGGTCCTCGCGGTGTTCCTGGGCGAACAGCACGTCCAGCATGTCCGCGCAGGCGGCCGGCGAGGCGAGCGGGCCGGGCCGGCGCGCGCCGAGCGCCAGCCCGCCGAGCAGGGCGGCCAGGTCGGCGGCGGTGACCAGGTTGTCGATGCCGGCGTCCCGGGCGGCGAAGTCCTCGATGCCCCGGCCGGTGACGCTGTGCCGGGCCCCGGCCAGCTTCCACGCCTCGGCAACCGCGGGCAGCCCGACCTGGCCGATGCAGATGTTGGTGGCGAGGTTGCTGGAGCGGACGATCATCCGTTCGGCGAGCCAGCGCAGCGGCGCCTCGCCGCCCACCCGCGCCCAGACGTCGTCGTCGTTGTCGTAGTGCTGGGCGTTGGCGAACCGGGGCGCGCCGGGCAGGGCGGAGTCGAACGCGTTGCGCACCGGGATCGGGGCGTCCAGGTCGAGCCGGCCGGCCTCGGCGGCGCGGTGCAGCGCCACCAGCACGGCGACCTTCATGGTGCTGGCCGCGTAGTGGGTGGCGTCGGCCTGCCGGGTCCAGGTGGGCGGGGCGTCCAGCCGTCCCACGTACGCGGAGACGGTGCCCGGCACCTTGTCCAGGTGCGCGTCGAGATCATCCCAGGTCATGCCGGTGACCGTAGCGGATCTTCGCGGCGGGCGGGGCTGCGGTCCGGCCGGCGCCGGGTCTAGCGTGCGGACATGACGACCGCCGCGTACGACGCCATCGCCGACTGGTACGACGAGTACGTCACGACCACCGCCACCGACTACAGCGAGCGCGTCCGGTCGGTGTTGGCCGAGCTGCTCGGTCCGGGTCCCGGGCGCTGCCTCGACCTGTGCTGCGGCACGGGGGCGCACGCGGCCGAGCTGCGGCGGCTGGGTTGGCAGCCGGTCGGGGTGGACCTGTCGGCGGGGCAGTTGCGCCATGCCCGCGCGCGGCTCCCGGTGGCGCGGGCCGACGCCACCGCGCTGCCCCTGCCGGACGGTGCCGTGCCGGCGGTGGCCTGCGTGCTGGCCCACACGGACATGCCCGACTACCCGGCGGCGATCGCCGAGGCGGCCCGGGTGCTGGCGCCCGGTGGGCGGCTGGTCCACGTCGGCGTGCACCCCTGTTTCGTCGGGGCGTTCGCCGACCGTTCCGAACCGGGCCGGGCCGTGATCGACGGCGGGTACGCCGAGCGCGAGCGCAGCTTCCGGTCCTGGAACACGGTGGGCGTGCGGGCCCGCGTCGGCGCCTGGCACCTGCCGCTGGCCGACCTGCTCAACGCGGTCTCCGCCGCCGGCCTGACGCTGACCGCCGTCCGCGAGTCCGCCCCCGGCCCCCTCCCCGACGTGCTGGCCTTCCAGGCCACCAAACCGACCTGACCCCCACCGGCCGCAGGGCGGAGACGGCGGAGCCCGGGCCGCCGGTGGGCGGCCCGGGCTCCGGACGGGTTACCGGGTCAGCCGGCGTGCTTGCGACGGGCGGCCATCCGGCCGCGCTGGGTCTGGTCCAGCACCACCTTGCGGATGCGGACCGAGGTCGGCGTCACCTCGACGCACTCGTCCTCGCGGCAGAACTCGAGGGCCTGCTCCAGCGACAGCTTGCGCGGCGGGATCAGCTTCTCGGTCTCGTCCGCGGTCGACGACCGCATGTTGGTGAGCTTCTTCTCCTTGGTGATGTTCACGTCCATGTCGTCGGAGCGGGAGTTCTCGCCGACGATCATGCCCTCGTACACCTCGGTGCCCGGCTCGACGAAGAGCTGGCCGCGCTCCTGGAGGTTGGTCATCGCGAACGCGGTGACCGAGCCGGAGCGGTCGGCGACCAGCGAGCCGTTGTTGCGGGTACGCAGCTCGCCGAACCAGGGCTCGTAGGACTCGAAGACGTGGTGCAGGATGCCGGTGCCGCGGGTCTCGGTGAGGAACTCGGTGCGGAAGCCGATCAGGCCGCGCGCCGGGACCAGCCACTCCATGCGGATCCAGCCGGTGCCGTGGTTGACCAGCTGCTCCATCCGGCCCTTGCGGGTGGCGAGGAGCTGGGTGATCGCGCCCAGGTACTCCTCCGGGGCGTCGATGGTCAGCCGCTCGACCGGCTCGCAGGTCTTCCCGTCGATCTCCTTGGTGACCACCTGCGGCTTGCCGACGGTCAGCTCGTAGGACTCGCGGCGCATCTGCTCGACCAGGATCGCCAGGGCCAGCTCACCGCGGCCCTGCACCTCCCAGGCGTCCGGCCGCTCGGTGGGCAGCACCCGGAGCGAGACGTTGCCGACCAGCTCCTTGTCGAGCCGGTCCTTGACCATGCGGGCGGTGACCTTGGCGCCCTTGACCCGGCCGACCAGCGGCGAGGTGTTGGTGCCGATGGTCATCGAGATGGCCGGCTCGTCGACGGTGATCAGCGGCAGCGGGACCGGGTTCTCGGCGTCGGCCAGGGTCTCGCCGATCATGATCTCCGGGATGCCGGCGACGGCGATGATGTCGCCCGGGCCGGCGCTGTCGGCCGGCTTGCGCTCCAGGCCCTCGGTCATCAGCAGCTCGGAGATGCGGACCCGCTGGCTGCTGCCGTCGGTGCGGCACCAGGTGACGGTCTGGCCCTTGCTGATGGTGCCCTGGCGGACCCGGCACAGCGCCAGGCGGCCGAGGAACGGCGAGGCGTCGAGGTTGGTGACGTGCGCCTGCAGCGGCGCGTCCTCCTCGTACGCGGGGGCCGGGATGGTGTCCAGCAGGGTGCGGAACAGCGGCTCGAGGCTGTGGCTGTCGTCGGGCACCGAGCCGTCGGCCGGCTGGGTCAGCGAGGCGATGCCGTCGCGGGCGCAGGCGTAGACGATCGGGAAGTCGATCTGCTCCTCGTCGGCGTCCAGGTCGAGGAAGAGCTCGTAGGTGTCGTCCACGACCTCCTTGATCCGGGCGTCGGGGCGGTCCACCTTGTTGATCACCAGGATGATCGGCAGCCGGGCGCGCAGCGCCTTGCGGAGCACGAACCGGGTCTGCGGCAGCGGGCCCTCGCTGGCGTCGACCAGCAGCACCACACCGTCGACCATGGTGAGGCCGCGCTCGACCTCGCCGCCGAAGTCGGCGTGGCCCGGGGTGTCGATGATGTTGATCGTCACCGGCTCGGAGCCGTCCGCCGGCAGGTAGCGCACGCCGGTGTTCTTGGCGAGGATGGTGATGCCCTTTTCCCGCTCGAGGTCCATCGAGTCCATGACCCGCTCGGTGTCCTCACCACGGGCGCCGTAGGCGCCGGCCTGCCGCAACATGGCGTCGACCAGGGTCGTCTTGCCGTGGTCGACGTGGGCGATGATGGCGACGTTGCGGAGGTCGGTGCGTAGCTGCATACCCTCCATACTCCTGTCTGCGGTTGCCGGGGCACGCCTCGGGGTCACCCCGAGATCGCCCGGATCTCTGCCTAAAGTGCTGTCCCGACCGTTCCAGCGACTGGCATGCTGGCTCCCGTGCGGGGGACCGGATGCCTGACCTGCTGAACTGGCTGCAGGGGTTGCCGCCCCTGCTGATCTACCTGGTCGCCGCGACGATCGTCGCGGGCGAGACCGCGGTGATCTTCGGACTGCTGGTGCCGGGAGAGGCGACCCTGCTGCTGGTCGGCTTCCTAGCGTACGCGGGGACGCTGCGGCTCGTCCCCACGCTGCTGGCCATGACCGCTGCCGCCGTGATCGGAGACACACTCGCCTACCGTGCCGGCCGGCGGTACGGGCCGAAACTGCGTGCCTCCGGCCTCGGTGCCCGGATCGGGCCGCACCGGTGGCGGCGCGCCGACTCGCTGCTCGACCGGCTCGGCGGCCGGGGCGTGCTGGCCGCCCGCTGGGTGGCCTTCGCCCGCACCCTGGCGCCCCGCCTGGCCGGCGCGGCCGGGCTGCCCTACCGGCGGTTCGCGCCGTGGAACGTGGCCGGGGTGGCGAGCTGGGTGGGCACCTCCGTGCTGGCCGGCTACGCCGCCGGCGAGTCGTACGAGCGGGTGTCCCGGCTCCTGGGCCGGGCCACCGGCGCGGTGCTCGTGTTGCTGGTCTGCCTGGTGGGGGTGGTGCTGGCCGGCCGCTGGCTGGGCCGCAACCCGGACCCGGTGCGGGCGCTCGCCGCCCGGGCCGCCGCCCTGCCTCCGCTGCGCTGGCTGCGCGCCCGGTACGGGGTGCTCTTCTTCCTGGTCGCCATGCGCTTCGGGCCGGCCGGCACGCTGCTGATCAACCTCGCCGCCGGCCTGCTGCTGCTCTTCGCCGCCGGGTTGGCCGTCGCGGCGGTGCTGGAGGCGGTGGTCCGGCACAGCGGGCTCGGCGTGCTCGACGGGCTGGTCGCGGACTGGTTCGCCGCCCGGCGTACCCCCGGGGTGGTCGACCCGGCGCTGGCCGCGGTCTCGGTGCTGCGCGGCTGGGTGCTGATCGCCGCGGTGGCCCTGGTGGCGGCGGTGGTGGCCTGGCGGAACCGGCCCTGGCGGGCCGACCTGCTCAGCGTGCTCGGGACGGTGGGGGCGTTCGTGCCGCTCGTGGTGCTGGTGGTGGTCGCCGGCCTGACCGGGCCGGGCGGCCCGGACGGCGCCCCGGACCTGCTGCCCACCCAGAACGCGGTGGTCACGGCGAGCTTCGGCACCCTCGCGTGGCTGCTGTCCCGGGGCGCCCGCTGGCCGGTGGCGGTGGCCGTCTGGACGGGCGCGCTGGCCGGCGTGGTGGCCGTCACCGGCGCCCGGCTCTACCTGGGGTGGAGCACGGCCAGTGGCACCGCCACGTCGGTGCTGCTCGGGGCGGCCTGGGTCACCGTGTTCGTGGTCGCCTGGGCCACCCGGGACCACGCGGTGGGCGGGGACGACGACCCGTCCCCCGGCCCGGGTGGACCGGCCACACCGGACGGACCGCCGCGGCCGCGGGCCTCCCGGCCGGCGTCGCGGGTACCCCGCCGGCCCGTCGACCCCTGCTAGGGTGCGGCGGACGACCACGGGGGAGGTCTGATGCGTCGAGGAGTGGGCCGCTGGGCCACGGCGGCGGTCGCCGCGTTGCTGGCGGCGGGTGTGGTCACGGGGTGCGGCGGCGAGGAGCCGACCCGCGAGGTGGCGGCCGAGGTGCCCGCCGAGGCGCCCGTCGAGGCGCCGGCGGACGGCCCCGCCGACCTGCCGAGCGACGAACCGCCGGCGGTCGCGGCGATGGGTGCGAAGCCCAGCGCCAAGCCCAGCCCGAGTGCGTCGGCGAAGCCGAAGCCCAAGCCGACCCGCACGTCCACCGCCCCGCTCGCCACGCCGAAGCCGCCCACCGAGACCCAGGTGCCGCCGCCCCCGCCGAAGCCGCCGGCGACCGGCTGCGAGCCCAGCTACCGCGGCACCCAGGCGACCCGCAGCCAGGTGAAGTCGGCGCTGTCCGACGCCGCGGCGCGGACCTACTGGCCCACCTCCGCGCCGGACATCAGGATCCCGTTGACCCTCATGAAGGCGACCGCCTGGCAGGAGAGCGGCTGGCAGTCGAACATCGTGGCCTGCGACGGCGGCATCGGGCTGATGCAGGTCATGCCGGCCACCGCGGACTGGATGAACCAGCGGTTCGGCCAGTCGTACGACATCGACGACTACCGCGACAACGCCTACCTGGGCGGCACCTACCTGGCCTGGCTCACCAAGTACATCGGCGACATGTACTTCGAGTCGGACTACCGGCTGGACGCCGCGCTCTGCACGTCGGAGCTGAACTCCTGCCTGCTCAACGCCGTGATCGCGGCGTACAACTACGGGCACGGCGCCGTGGCGCGGGAGGGCGAGCCGCTGGCCATCCCCAATCCGCAGTACGTGCGCAACGTGCGGGCGCTCATGACCGAGTGCGTCTGCCTGGCCTACTGAGCCGACGCGGCGGGGCCCCGGCGAGCGATCGCCGGGGCCCCGCCCTGTTCAGTCCCGCGCGCCGACCGGCGCGACGGGCGCCGGTGGCGTCTGCGCCGGGGCGTCGGGTTCGCGGGCGATCCGCCCGGGCCACCAGAACCGGTCGCCGAGCAGGAACGCCAGCGCCGGCACCAGCACGGTGCGGACCAGCAGTGTGTCCAGCAGGACGCCGACGCAGACGATGATCCCGATCTGGGTGAGGGTGATCAGCGGCAGCACGCCGAGCACGGCGAACACGGCCGCGAGCAGCACGCCCGCGCTGGTGATGACCCCGCCGGTGACCCGCAGCGCCGACAGCATCCCGTCCCGGGTGCCGAGCCGGCGGGCGTCCTCCCGGGCCCGGGTGACCAGGAAGATGTTGTAGTCCACGCCGAGCGCCACCAGGAACACGAAGGCGAGCAGCAGCACCCCGCTGTCCAGCGCCGGGAAGTCCAGCACCCGGTCGAAGAGCAGCCAGGCCGCGCCGAGGCTGGCGAAGAACGAGGCGATGACCGTCAGCACCAGCAGCACCGGGGCCAGCAGGCCGCGCAGCAGCAGCACCAGCACCGCCCCGACCAGCAGCAGGATGATCGGCAGGATCAGCCACAGGTCCTTCGTGTTCGCCCGGTCCGAGTCGTAGGTGGCGGCCACCGTGCCGCCGACCAGCGCGCCGTCGGCGGCGTCGGCGCCGGCGACCGCGGGCGGCGCGGAGTCCGGCACGGCGGCGACCGCGTCGCGCAGCGCCTCGACGGTGCGGTCCGAGGCGGCGGTGCCCGGCTCGGCCGCCAGCACCACGTCGACCTGGGCGACCCGGTCCCCGGCGGCGCCGGGGCGGGCGGAGGCGACGCCGTCGACCGCGCCGGCGGCGACCAGCACCGCCGGGGCCGCGCCCGGGTTGGTGAGCACGGCGACCGGCTGGGTGGTGCCGGCCGGGAAGGCGCGGGCCAGGGTCTCCGCGCCGGCCACCGCCTCCGGCTTCACCCGGAACTGCTCGGTCTCCGACAGGCCGGTGCGGATGCCCAGGCCACCGAGGGCGAGGGCGGCGAGGAGCAGGGTGGCCAGCACCGCGACCGGCAGCGGCCGACGGACGACACCGGCGCCGAGCCGGCCCCACAGGCGGCCCTCCCGCGCCGCGCTGCCGACCCGCGGTACGAAGGGCCAGAACAGCCCCCGCCCGAAGATCACCAGGACGGCCGGGAGCACGAAGAGCGCGGACGCCATGGCGAGGACGACGCCGGTGGCGCAGGCAACCGCGAGCGCCCGGTTGGTCTCCTGCTCGGACAGCAGCAGGGTGAGCACGCCGAGCACCACGGTGCCGCCGCTGGCCAGGATCGGCTCGGCGGTCCGGCGCAGCGCGGCCCGCATGGCGGTGAAGCGGTTCTCCTCGCGGCGCAGCTCCTCCCGGTAGCGGGCGATCAACAGGAGCGCGTAGTCGGTCGCGGCGCCGAAGACGAGCACGCTGGCGATGCCGGTGACCTGGCCCTCCTGGAGGTGGATGCCGAGCGCGGGCACGATCGTGTCGACGGCGCGCAGGGTCAGCTGCTCGGTCGCGGCGACCACGAGGAGCGGCACGATCCACAGGAACGGGCTGCGGTAGGTGATGAGCAGCAGCAGTGCCACGACGCCGGCGGTGACCGCGAGCAGGGTGATGTCGGCGCCGTCGAAGACCTTGGTGAGGTCGGCGGTGAAGGCGGGCGCGCCCGTCACCTCGACGGTCAGCGCGTCGGGCAGGTCGGCCAGCGCCGCGCGGAGGCCGGCCACCTCGTCCACCACGGCCTCCTGGCCGCCGGCCGTGGAGAGCGGCACGGCGACCAGCGCCACGGTGCCGTCGGGGGAGAACTGGGCCGGCGCGATCCGGCCGCCGGCGGCGAGCCGGCCCAGCGCGGCGGACGCGCCGTCGAGCGCGGCCCGGTCGGACTCGGCCAGCGGTGCCCGGTCGGCGCGGCTGACCACCACGACGGCGGGCTGCACGTCGCTGGACGGCAGCTGGTCCTGGAGGCGTTCGACCTGCGTCGACTGCCACTCGACGGACAGGCCGGTGGCGGAGACGGGGGCGGGGTTGTCGGGGCGGGGGAGGCCGAAGACGACCGCGCCGACGACGAGTGCGGCGGCCACGGTGAGCCAGGCGGCCAGCCGGCCCCGGGCGACGCGGGTGAACAGTGACATCGGGATGCCTCACGAAATCGTGTCGATGATGAGTCTCGCTGACCGAGTATCTTGATAAGCGAGATTATCGACCGAGGCTCTATGCTGCAACCGGACGGTTCGGACAGGGGGTGGCGGCGAGACGTGGAAGCGCAGAGCATGTACCGGCGGCGGGACGATCGGCGCGGGCAGATGATCGCGGACATCACCAACGACCTGCGCCGCTACTCGACGGACGCGCAGCACATCGGGCACGCGTTCGCCGGCCTGCACGGCCTCAACGCCACCGACCTGCACGCCCTCATCGCGGTGATGGACGCCGAGCTGCTCGGTGACCCGATCACCCCCGGGCGGCTGGGGGAGGTGCTCAACCTCTCCTCCGGCTCGGTGACCGCGCTCGTCGACCGGCTGGAGCGGGGCGGCCACATCCGGCGCGACCGGGACACCGCCGACCGGCGCAAGGTGTTCCTGCACTACGCCGACCGGGGCGCCACCCTGGCCCGTGACTTCTTCGGCCCGCTCGGCCGGCGGACCGACGAGGTGATGGGCCGGTTCAGCGACGACGAGCTGGCCGTCGTGCACCGGTTCATGTCCGAGATGGTGGTCTCGATGCGCGAGCACCGGGACGCCGTGCGCGCGGCCCGGGGCGAGCCCCGGCGCGGCGAGCCGGAACGCGCCGCGGACTGAGCGTGCGAGGGCTGGTCACCCGGCTCGCCGCGGCGGCGCTGCGGCTGCCCGCCGCCCGGGCCCGGCGGATCACGGTCACCCGCGACCTCCCGGTCCAGGTCCGCGACGGGGTGACGCTGCGCACCGACCACTACGCCCCGGACCTGCCCGGGGCGGCCTGCGTGCTGATCCGCACCCCGTACGGGCGGGGCGGCCCGGTCCGGCTGCTCGGCCGCCTCGTCGCCGAGCGCGGCTACCACGTGGTCATCCAGTCCTGCCGGGGCACGTACGGCTCGGGCGGCGAGTTCGCCCCGCTGGTGCACGAGCGCGACGACGGGCTGGACACCCTCGACTGGCTGCGCCGGCAGCCCTGGTGGACCGGCGCGTTCGGCATGTTCGGCGCCAGCTACCAGGGGTTCGTGCAGTGGGCGGTCGCCGCCGAGGCGGCCGACGAGCTACGCGCCATGGTCGCCGTGGTCACCGCCTCGGCCACCCGGGACTCGACGTACGCGGGCGAGTCGTTCGCCCTCGACACGGTGCTCACCTGGGCGGAGCTGCTCCAGGCGCAGACCGTGCCCTGGCTGGCCCGGCAGTGGGAGCTCAAGCGCGGGCAGCCCCGGCTCACCCGGGCGCTGGCCCACCTGCCGCTGGTCGAGGCGGACCGGGTCGCCACCGGGGTGACCGTGCCGTTCTTCCAGGAGTGGCTGCGCCACCACACCCCGGACGCCGACTACTGGCGGACCCGGATCTTCGGCGACCGGATCGCCGAGGTCCGCGCGCCGGTGGCGATGGTCAGCGGCTGGCAGGACATCTTCCTCCCCGCCCAGCTCGACGACTACGCCCGGCTCCGGGCGGCCGGGGCCCGCCCCCGGCTGACCGTCGGTCCGTGGACCCACGGCAGCCCCGGGCTGCTCGTGGCGGCCCTGCGCGAGGGGCTGGACTGGCTCGACGAGCACCTGGCCGGGCGCCCGAGGCAGCGCCGCGCGCCGGTCCGGGTGCACGTCGGCGGCGCCGGCGGCGGCTGGCGTGACCTGCCCGACTGGCCCCCGCCGGCCGAGCCGGCCCGCTGGCACCTGCACGCCGGCCGGGCGCTCGCCCCCGCGCCGCCGGCCGGCTCCGCGCCCGACCGTTTCCGCTACGACCCGGCCGACCCCACGCCGTCACTCGGCGGCCCGCTGCTGGTCGCCCAGCGGGCCGGCGCGGTGGACAACCGGCCGGTGGAGGCCCGGCCGGACGTGCTGACGTACACGAGCGCGCCGCTGGCCGCGCCGGTCGAGGTGGTCGGCCCGGTACACGCGGAGATCCACATCCGCAGCGAGCTGTCCTACCTGGACGTCTTCGTCCGGCTCTGCGACGTCGACCGGCGCGGACGGTCCTGGAACGTCTGCGACGGGCTGGTCCGGGTCGCCCCCGGGCGCTTCCCGAGCGATCCGTCCGGTGTGGTCCGGGTACCGGTCACCCTCTGGCCGGCCGCGCACCGCTTCGCGGCCGGGCACCGGCTCCGCGTGCAGGTCTCCGGCGGCGCCCACCCGCGCTACGCGCGGAACCCGGGCACCGGCGAACCGCTCGGCACTGCCGTCACTCTTCGTGCTGGCTGGCGGGAGATCCTGCATGATCCCGAGCATCCCTCGGCTCTGGTGCTGCCCGTCGTACCGGCGCCGTCCACAGCCGGCCCATAGTTCCAGATAGTGCTCTGAGCTGGGCATTCACTTCCCTGTGTGGATATCCTCGGGGCAAATGCCCGGTGCCGTGCAGCTGTCCGGCGGGGCGCGTCCCCGGATCATGCACCTTCACGCGTAGTGATTGTCGTGCCCCGTCGGTCACCGATCCCGAGGGGAGATCCCATGACGTCGGCCCCGGCGAACCTGTTGGCCGTCCGCAACCTGTTGCTCACCTACCTCGACGTCGACAAGAACGCCGTACGGAGTCAGGACCTGGAGCCGGCCGAGGTCGGCATCGTCGGCGACCCCAACCACAAGGGCGGCTACCACTGCGGATCCGACCGGGTGGTGCCCAACGACTACTCGGTGGTGGAGTCCAACCGGGACTCCTCCGGGCTGACCCTCGACGCGTCCGCCCTGGACGTCGGGCTGTTCACCGTCGACTCCGGCGGCTCGACGCACAACCTGTTCACCTTCTCCGTCTGGTGCGTGGCGCAGTGTGTCGCCGGCGCGGCGGACACCCAGGACATCAGGGAGATCATCTACTCGCCGGACGGCAGCACCGTCCGCCGCTGGGACCGGCTGGGCAAGCGCACCTCCGGCGACAGCAGCCACCTGTTCCACACCCACTTCAGCTTCTTCCGCGACTCGACCAAGGCCGGTCGGGACCAGACCCCGCTGTTCCGCCGCTACCTGACCACCATCGGACTCCTGGAGGACGAGATGAGTGCCGAAGCCGAGAACCAGATCGCCAACCTCTACTCCGGGTTCTTCTACGGGGGGTCGAGCATGGGCCGCACCGTCGACCCGGACGGCGCGGGTCCCCGGCCCGCCAGCAACAGCGTGGTGGCCAAGCTCGACTATCTGATGCTGCGGATGGACGCGCTCGCCGCGCAGCTCACCGCCCTGTCGAACAAGGACTTCACCGACGAGCAGCAGATCGTCACCGGGGTGCTCGCCGGGCTGCCGCCGGAGAAGATCGCCGAGGCGATCCCGCCGCAGATCGCCCGGGACGTGGCCGACGAGCTGTCCCGGCGACTGACCGCCTGAGGGGCCCGGTCCCGCGGCGAGTGCCGCGCCGCGGCCCGGGTCCGACGAGATCGAGAATTCAGCAACAGGTATTGCGCAACACCTCTTGCGAATGGCAGGCTCTCCCCATGGAGAAGCCCACCGTCCGGCACGTCACCGACTCGCGCGTCCTGGCCGCGCTCGCCCATCCGCTGCGCCGCCGCCTCATGGACGTCCTCAAGGTGTACGGGCCGTGCACCGTCGGCCTGCTCGCCGAGCGCACCGGCCAGGCCCCGGCCAACGTCAGCCACCACCTCAAGGTGCTGGCCGCCGCCGACCTGGTGCTGGAGGCGCCCGAACTGGCCCGGGACCGCCGGGAACGCTGGTGGCGGCTGCGGAACCCGGCCGTACGCTGGTCCAACACCGACTTCGACGCCGACCCCGCCGCCCGGGCGGTGGCCGACGCGGCCAGCTCGCTGAACCTGGACCGGCACGTCGCCCTGGTCCGGGCCTGGCACGCCGCTCCCGACGACGCCCACGCCGCCTGGGGCGACGGCCCGTTCAGCACCGACAAGTGGCTGCACCTGACCCCCGAGGAGCTGGCCCAGCTCAGCCGTGAGGTCACCGACCTCTTCGCCCGCTGGGCCGACCGTCCCGCCCCCGGCGACGGACAGCGACGCGAGCCGGTCTTCCTGTTCGCGCACGGCGTTCCGGGCCAGCCGTGACCGCCCCGGTCCGCACCGCCGGCCCGGCCACCGGGTCCCGGCCGCCCGGGGGACTGCTCCGGCACCCTGACTTCCGGCTGCTCTGGGCCGGGCAGACGGTCAGCGCCGTCGGCAGCAACGTGACCGCCGTGGCGCTGCCCCTGGTCGCGGTGGCCGTGCTCGACGCGACCACGTTCCAGGTGGCGGTGCTCACCGCCGCGGCCTGGCTGCCCTGGCTGCTGGCCGGCCTGCCCGCCGGGGCCTGGGTCGACCGGGTCCGCCGGCGCCCCGTGATGATCGCCGCGGACCTGGTCTCGGCGGCGCTGTTCGCCACCGTCCCCGTGGCCGCCCTGCTCGACCTGCTCACGGTCGGTCAGCTCCTGGTCGTCGCCCTCGGCGCCGGCCTGGCCCGGGTGTTCTTCGAGACCGCCGACCAGGTCTACCTGCCCACCCTGCTACGGCCCGAGCAGGTGCCGGAGGGCAACGCCAAGCTGCACGCCACGCAGACCGCGAGTTACCTCGTCGGCCCCGGGCTGGCCGGCCTGATCGCCCAACTGGCCGGCGCGGTGACCGCGGTCCTGCTCGACGCGCTGAGCTTCCTGGTCTCCGCCGCCTGCCTGAGCCGCATCCGGGCCGTCGAGCCCCGGCCGGGTCGCCCCGCCGGCTCGCCCTCGCTACGCCGGGAGGTCGCCGACGGGCTGCGCTTCGTGGTCCGGGACCCGTACCTGCGGGTGCTCGCGGTCTTCGGCGCGGCCAGCAACATCGGGCTCACCGGCTACCAGGCGCTGCTGGTGGTCTTCCTGGTCCGCTCCGCCGGGCTGCCGGCCGGGGTGGTCGGGCTCCTGATCGGACTGGCCAGCGTGGGCGGGCTCCTCGGCGCCGCCCTGGCCACCGGGCTCGCCCGACGGCTCGGCTCGGCCCGCGCCCTGCTCGTCGCGGGCGGGCTCGCCGGCCCGCCGGCGCTGCTCATCCCGCTGGCCGGCCCGGGCGGCCGGGTGGCCTGGCTCGTGCTCGGCGGCGCGCTGGTCAGCCTCGGCGTCGCGGTGGGCAACGTGGTGAAGAGCAGCTTCCGGCAGACGTACACGCCGCACCGGCTGCTCGGGCGGGTGACCGTGAGCATGCACCTGCTGAACTACGGCACCATCCCGCTCGCCGCCCTGCTGGCCGGGGCGCTGGGCGCCGCGTGGGGGCCGGCCGGGGCGATCCGGGCGATGACCGCCTGGCTCGCGCTGACCCCGCTCATCCTGCTGGCCGGGCCGCTGCGGCGGCGCCGGGACCTGCCGGCTGCCCCGGTGTGAGAATGCGCTGCGGCGGGGGG
>NZ_BMRA01000004.1:574993-586681 GCF_014648395.1 Micromonospora fulviviridis
CGAAGCTACATCGGACGGACGTTGTCCGCCTGCGGACCCTTCTGGCCCTGGGTCACCTCGAACTCGACCTTCTGGCCCTCGTTCAGCTCGCGGTAGCCGCTGGATTGAATGGCCGAGTAGTGGACGAACACGTCCGGACCTCCGCCGTCCTGCTCGATGAAGCCGAAGCCCTTTTCCGAGTTGAACCACTTGACCGTGCCGGTTGCCATGCGTCTCTCCCTGTTCAATGCGGGTGAGCACCGGTCGCGGCCGGTGATCGCCCTGTACCTTCCCGACAGTAACCGCCCGAAGCGCGATTCGCTGCCGGAAGTGCCGGCGTGGCTCACGAAAACGCCGTCAGCCGGAAAATCCCTCCGGCGCGGGGCGGCGGGGGGCATGCTTGCCCCGGTGAGGACACAGACGCCGCTGGCCGACCTGGAACGGGAGATCGCGGCGCCCGGCGACGGCCTGGACCGGCTCCGGCTGGTCGACGCGCCGTTCGTGCCGGAGGTGCGCCTGCACCTCGCCGAGGACGCCATCCTCTGGTGGGCCCGGATGGAGGCCGCGGCCGGCCGGTCGCTGCCGCCGCCGTACTGGGCCTCCGTCTGGGCCGGTGGGCAGGCGCTCGCCCGGCACCTGCTCGACCACCCCGAACTGGCCGCCGGGCGGCGCGTGCTCGACCTGGCCGCCGGATCCGGGCTGGTCGCCATCGCCGCCGCGCTCGCCGGCGCCGACCGGGTGGTCGCCAACGACGTCGACCCCTGGGCGGTGGCGGCCGTCACGGTCAACGCCCGGGCCAACCGGGTGACCGTGTCCGCCACCGGGGACGACCTGCTCGACGGCACCGCCAGCGCCGATCTCGTGCTGGCCGGGGACGTCCTCTACGACGCCGGGCTGGCCGCGCGGGTGCTGCCGTACCTGCAACGGGCCGCCGACCGGGGCGTGCAGGTGCTGGTCGGCGACCCGGACCGCGGACACCTGCCGCCGGACCGGCTGGAGCTGGTGGCGGCGTACCCGGTGCCCGTCACCGAACCCTCGGTCGACTCCCCGGTCCGCCGGGTCCAGGTCCTCCGTCCCCGCTGACCCCTCAGGGATCATCCGGAGCCGCCCTAGGGGGCCGGTGGGGGATCATGCCCGATGTGGTGGGTCGCCCCGGGGCCCTAGCGTACGGAGCATGACGGATCTGCTGGCCCAGCTCGGGGAGCTGCCCACCACCCTGCTGATGGGGATGCTGGGCGTGGTCATGCTCGCCGACGCCGTACCCCTGCTCGGGGTGCTGGTGCCCGGCGACGCCGCGGTCCTCGCCGCGGTCGGCGCGGGCCGGCCGGCCACCGGCCTGGCGACCGTCGTGGCGGTGGTGGCCGGCTGCCTGGCCGGCTGGTCGCTGAGCTTCCTGGCCGGGCGGCGCTGGGGCGAGCAGCTGCGGCGCAGCCGGCTGGGTGACTGGATCGGCGAGCCTCGCTGGGCCGCCGCCGAGGCGCTGCTGCGCCGCGGCGGCGGGCGGATGGTGCTGGTGGCGCCGTTCCTGCCGGTGTTCAACGCGCTGCTGCCGCTGGCCGCCGGCGGGCTACGGATGTCCTACCGGCGGTTCGCGGCCTGCGCGGCGCTCGGCGCGACGCTCTGGGCCGGGCTCTACGTGGCCCTCGGCATCACGGCGCGGGCGCTGGCCGGGCTGCTGCCCGGGGCACCGAACCCGACCGCGCTCACCATGCTGGTCGGCCTGCTGCTCGCGGGTCCGGTGCTGCTCGGCACCCGGCACCGGCTGCGGGCGGTGACCGGCGCGAACGCCGCCGAGCGGGTCGACCCGCGGCGCTCACCAGCCGCGGGCCCGCCACTGCGGCAGCGCGGGGCGCTCGGCGCCGAGCGTGCTGTCCTTGCCGTGACCCGGGTAGAACCAGGTCTCGTCGGGCAGCCGGTCGAAAAGCTTCCGCTCGACGTCGTCGATGAGCTGGCCGAACCGCTCCGGGTCCTGCTCGGTGTTGCCCACCCCGCCCGGGAAGAGCGAGTCCCCGGTGAACAGGTGTGGCACGCCGGACGGGTCGCGGTAGAGCAGCGCGATCGAACCCGGGGTGTGCCCCTTGAGGTGGATCACCTCCAGCGCGCAGTCGCCGACCGGCACGGTGTCGCCGTCGCGTAGCGGCTCGGCGTCGATCGGCAGCCCCTCGGCGTCGTCGGCGTGCACCAGCGGGCGGGCCCCGGTCTTGGCGACCACCTCCTCCAGGGCGACCCAGTGGTCCATGTGCCGGTGGGTCGTGACGACCGCGGCCAGCCCGCCGTCACCGACCAGGTCGAGCAGGCGGGGCGCCTCGTTCGCCGCGTCGATCAGCACCTGTTCCCCGGTCTCCCGGCAGCGCAGCAGGTAGGCGTTGTTGTCCATGGGGCCCACCGACACCTTGGTGATGGTGAGCCGGTCGAGCTCGCGCACGGCCGGCGCACCGCCGGGCGTGACGTCTCCGCTGTAGGTCATGACGGCGTTCAGATCCATTCCGGTGGAGTCGGCAGGGGACCGTCGGGAGTGACGGTGAGCACCTCGCCCGCGCTGCGGCCGGTGAGCCAGGCGGCGAGTTCCGGCGCGGGGCCGGTGACCGTGGGCGCCCCCTCGGGATCACCCACGACGAGTTCGTGCCGGACGCCGTCGAAGCGCAGCACCATGGCCGGCGCCGCCGGGTTGCCGGCCAGGCCGGCCGCCACCTCGTGCAGCAGCCGCTGGGCGAACGCGTCCGGCCAGTCGGCCGGCCGGTAGCCGGCGCCCAGGTCGACGTGGTGCACCTCGACCTCGCGCAGCCGGCCCCAGACCAGCATCGCCGCCGGCCACGGCCCGCGCCGGGTCTGCACCGTGGCGCCCCACGCCTCGACCGGCATCTCGGCGACCGCCGCGGTGAACCGCTGCGCGCTGCGGCGCAGGTCGTCCATGAGGTCCGCCGGCCCCCGGCCGGCCCCGGCCTCGATGTCGGCGGACCGGGCCTCGGGGCTGGCGTACATCGGGATGTCCTCGCCGGTGCGGGCGGAGGTGAGCAGGTTGACGAACCCGTCGGCGTTGCGGGCCAGGTGGGTCAGGACGTGGCCGCGTGTCCAGCCCGGCAGCAGGGACGGCGCGGCGACGTCGTCGGCGCCCAGGGCGGCCACGGTACGCAGCAGCCGGGCGGTCGCCTCGTCCAGCTCGCCGGTCAGCAGGAGGGGATCGCTCGTCACGCCTTGGACCCTAGCGGTACGCCGCCGTCGCGTCGCCGGGGAAATCGCTTTCGGCGCGTCGGCGCGCACCCTACCGTCGGGGCCGACGGCTTCAGGTCGCGGCGCGGCGTCAGACCCGCCGGGCCGACGTCGTCGCAGGACGCGGGCACCGGGAGTCGGAGCGGAGGTGGTGAGCATGCCGGTCGTAGCACGCGTGCACCGCCATGAACCCCCTCGACACCGATGAGGACACCATGACCATCGATCTGACCGCCCTCGGCTGGGACGCCGACCGGGCGGCGTACCCGAATCCACGCACCGACCGCCGACCGGGCCGGGTGGCCCGCGTCGACCGCGGCGTCTGCACCGTGCTCCGCCCCGAGGGGCCCGTCCGGGCCAGCCTGGGCGGCGGGGTGCTGGCCGCCGCGGCCCGCGACCTGACCGCGCTGCCCTGCGCCGGCGACTGGGTGCTGCTGGCGACCTGGCCGGACGGGCCGGTCACGGTCGAGACCGTGCTGCCCCGCCGCACCGCGCTGATCCGGCGTACCGCCGGCAAGGACGCCAGCGGCCAGGTGCTGGCCGCCAACCTCGACGCCGCCGCGGTGGTCGAGCCGGTGCACCCCGCGCCGGACGCCGCCCGGATCGAGCGGCTGCTCTCCCTGGCGCACGAGTCCGGCGCCGAGCCGCTCGTCGTGCTCACCAAGGCCGACCTGGCCCCCGACCCGGCGGCGGTGGCCCGGCAGCTCGCCGCCCTGGCGCCCGGGGTGCCGGTGCTGCCGGTCAGCGCCGAGCGCGGCGCCGGGCTGGAGCCGCTGCGCCGGTACGTCACGCCGGGGCGCACGCTCGGCCTGCTCGGGCCCTCCGGCGCGGGCAAGTCGAGCCTGGTCAACGCCCTGGCCGGGGCCGACGTGATGCGGACCCAGGCGATCCGCCGGTCCGACGGCAAGGGCCGGCACACCACCACCTGGCGGGCGCTGGTGCCGATCCCCGGCGGGGGAGCGGTGCTGGACACCCCCGGCGTGCGGGCGGTCGGCCTGCTGGACGGCTCGGCCGGCCTGGACCTGGCGTTCGCCGACATCGCCGAGCTCGCCGCCGGCTGCCGGTACGCCGACTGCGCCCACGAGGCCGAGCCGGCCTGCGCGGTGCGGGCGGCGCTGGACAGCGGCGAGCTGCCCGTCCGGCGCTGGGAGAACTGGCGCCGCCTCCAGCGCGAGGTGGCGTACGAGAGCCGGCGTCGGGAGGTCCGGCTGGCCGCCGAGCGTCGGGGCGGCTGGCGCACCGGCCGGCGGCGGACCGGGCGTCCGGCGACCCCGCCCGGACCCGGGGCACTCTAGACGTGTGCCGGGCGGTCGGGCGGGCTGCGTTACTTCCCGCCCGACCGCGCTGAGCTGGGGGAATGTGCGCGCGACGGAACTTGTCATACCTCGGGGCTAAAGTTGCCCAGGCGCCTTCCCTGCGCCTCGACAACCCTCGAAAACCGCTCAGACCCCGCGTCGGGCGGACAGATCCGCCTCACATTCTTCTTCCGGGAGCACACGCACCGTGGCCGACCGACTGATCATCCGTGGCGCGCGCGAGCACAACCTGCGTGACGTCAGTCTCGACCTGCCCCGGGACGCCCTGATCGTCTTCACCGGGCTCTCCGGTTCCGGCAAGTCGAGCCTGGCGTTCGACACCATCTTCGCCGAGGGCCAGCGCCGCTACGTCGAGTCGCTGTCGTCGTACGCCCGGCAGTTCCTCGGCCAGATGGACAAGCCCGACGTCGACTTCATCGAGGGCCTCAGCCCCGCGGTCTCCATCGACCAGAAGTCCACCTCGCGCAACCCGCGCTCCACCGTCGGCACCATCACCGAGGTCTACGACTACCTCCGCCTGCTCTTCGCCCGCATCGGCGAGCCGCACTGCCCGATCTGTGGCGAGCGGATCTCCAAGCAGAGCCCGCAGCAGATCGTCGACCGGGTGCTGGCCATGGCCGAGGGCACCCGGTTCATGGTGCTCGCCCCCGTGGTGCGCGGCCGCAAGGGCGAATACGTCGACCTCTTCGCCGAGCTCCAGGCCAAGGGCTACGCCCGGGCCCGGGTCGACGGCGTGGTGCACCCGCTGACCGAGCCGCCCAAGCTCAAGAAGCAGGAGAAGCACACCATCGAGGTGGTCATCGACCGGCTCAGCGTCAAGCCCAGCGCCAAGCAGCGGCTGACCGACTCGGTCGAGGCGGCGCTCGGCCTCTCCGGCGGCCTGGTGCTGCTCGACTTCGTCGACCTGGCCGAGGACGACCCGGCCCGGGAGCGGCGCTACTCCGAGCACCTGGCCTGCCCCAACGACCACCCCCTGGCCATCGAGGACCTGGAGCCCCGGGTCTTCTCGTTCAACGCGCCCTACGGCGCCTGCCCGGAGTGCACCGGCCTGGGCACCAAGAAGGAGGTCGACCCGGAGCTGGTCATCCCGGACCCGGAGCGCACCCTGCGCGAGGGCGCCATCCAGCCCTGGGCGACCGGGCACAACCTGGAATACTTCCTGCGCCTGCTGGAGGCGCTCGGCGAGGCCCAGCACTTCGACGTGGACACCCCGTGGCGGGCGCTGCCGTCCCGGGCGCAGAAGACGATCCTGCACGGTTCCGACGACCAGGTGCACGTCCGCTACCGCAACAAGTACGGCCGCGAGCGCTCCTACTACACCGGCTTCGAGGGCGTGGTGCAGTGGATCGAGCGCCGGCACACCGACACCGAGTCGGAGTGGTCGCGGGACAAGTACGAGGGCTACATGCGGGACGTGCCCTGCGCGGCCTGCGGCGGCGCCCGACTCAAGCCCGAGGTGCTCGCCGTCACCCTGGCCGGCAAGAGCATCGCCGAGGTCTGCAACCTCTCCGTGGGCGAGGCCGCCGACCTGCTCGCCGGCATCGAGCTGACCGACCGGCAGAAGATGATCGCCGAGCGGGTGCTCAAGGAGATCAACGCCCGGCTGAAGTTCCTGCTCGACGTCGGCCTCGACTACCTCTCCCTGGACCGCCCGGCCGGCACCCTCTCCGGCGGCGAGGCGCAGCGCATCCGGCTCGCCACCCAGATCGGCTCCGGCCTGGTCGGCGTGCTCTACGTGCTGGACGAGCCCTCCATCGGCCTGCACCAGCGGGACAACCACCGGCTGATCGAGACCCTGCTGCGGCTTCGCGGCCTGGGCAACACCCTGATCGTGGTCGAGCACGACGAGGACACCATCCGGGTCGCCGACTGGATCGTCGACATCGGCCCGGGCGCGGGCGAGCACGGCGGCAAGATCGTGCACAGCGGTTCGGTGCCGGCCCTGCTGGAGAACGAGGAGTCGGTCACCGGGGCGTACCTGTCGGGGCGGAAGTCGATCCCGACGCCGGCGCTGCGCCGGCCGCAGACCCCCGGCCGCGAGCTGGTGGTGCACGGGGCGCGCGAGCACAACCTGCGCAACCTCACCGTGAGCTTCCCGCTCGGCCAGCTCATCGCGGTCACCGGGGTCAGCGGCTCCGGCAAGTCGACGCTGGTCAACGACATCCTGCACGCCGTGCTGGCCAACCAGATCAACGGCGCCCGGCTGGTCCCCGGCCGGCACACCCGGATCACCGGTCTGGAGCACGTGGACAAGGTCGTCGGCGTCGACCAGTCGCCGATCGGGCGGACCCCGCGCTCCAACCCGGCCACCTACACCGGGGTCTGGGACCACATCCGCAAGCTCTTCGCCGAGACCACCGAGGCCAAGGTCCGGGGGTACGGTCCGGGCCGGTTCTCCTTCAACGTCAAGGGCGGGCGCTGCGAGGCGTGCTCCGGCGACGGCACCATCAAGATCGAGATGAACTTCCTCCCGGACGTCTACGTCCCCTGCGAGGTCTGCAAGGGCGCCCGCTACAACCGGGAGACCCTGGAGGTGCACTACAAGGGCAGGACGGTCGCCGAGGTCCTGGACATGCCGATCGAGGAGGCGGCCGAGTTCTTCTCCGCCATCCCGGCCATCCACCGGCACCTCAAGACCCTCGTCGACGTCGGCCTCGGCTACGTGCGGCTCGGCCAGCCCGCGCCGACGCTGTCCGGCGGCGAGGCGCAGCGCGTCAAGCTCGCCTCCGAGTTGCAGAAGCGCTCCACCGGCCGCACGGTCTACGTGCTCGACGAGCCCACCACCGGCCTGCACTTCGAGGACATCCGCAAGCTGCTGATGGTGCTCGAGGGCCTGGTCGAGAAGGGCAACACGGTGATCACCATCGAGCACAACCTCGACGTGATCAAGTCCGCCGACTGGATCATCGACATGGGCCCCGAGGGCGGGCACCGGGGCGGCACCGTGCTCGCCACCGGCACGCCGGAGGAGGTCGCCGAGGTGCCGGAGAGCCACACCGGCCAGTTCCTGCGGCCGATCCTCAAGCTCGACGGCGCGGCCAAGGGCGCCAAGGCGGCCACCACCCGGGCGGCCAAGGCCAACGGCGGCGCGGTGAAGTCGCGTACCCGCAAGGTGCCGGCCGGGGCGCGCTGAGCCAGGCGTACGACGGGCGGGCCGGGGCGACCCGGCCCGCCCGTTGTCTGTGCAGATATCCGATTGGTGACGCGCCAGTATGAACCGTGCGGCACCCTGGTCCGTGTTTTGAAGAGTGGCCACGGATCATGACGGGGTGGCGACAGGCGAGAGGGAGGCCGGACATGAGTGATGATCAGGTGCTGACCGGGCCGGGTACGCAGACGCGCCGCGCCCTGCTCGCGGGCGCCGGCGCGGTCGGCGCGGCCGTGGTGCTGGCGGGCTGCGGCGGCGACGACGAATCCGGCACGGGAGCCCCGGCGCCGACCAGCGGTGGCCCGGGCGCGACCGGCGCCGGCGACGCCGAGGGTGGCAACCGGGACAGCACCGGTCCGCTCGCCCGGACCACCGACATCCCGGTCGGCGGCGGCGCGGTCTTCGCCAGCAAGGGCGTCGTGATCACCCAGCCCGAGGCCGGCCAGTTCAAGGCCTTCGACCCGATCTGCACCCACCAGGGCTGCCCGGTGTCGAACGTCGACGGCGGCACCATCAACTGCACCTGCCACAACAGCCGGTTCTCGATCACCGACGGCTCGGTGAAGCAGGGCCCGGCCACCAAGCCGCTCGCGCCGAAGAACATCAAGGTCACCGGCGAGCAGATCGCCCTGGCCTGACCGCCCCGGCGCGTGTGTCCCCCGCCCCGCCCGGTGGCGGGGGACGCGCGGCGACGGCCGGGTGTCGGGGGTGCGGACTAGGCTTGGCGCGTGGCTGACCCCTCGACCTACCGTCCCGCACCTGGCACCATCCCGGAGTCGCCAGGGGTCTACCGCTTCCGCGACGGCACCGGCCGGGTGATCTACGTCGGCAAGGCGCGCAACCTGCGCAGCCGGCTCAACTCCTACTTCGCCGACCCGGTCAACCTGCACCAGCGCACCCGGCAGATGGTCTTCACCGCCGAGTCGGTGGACTGGATCACCGTCGCCACCGAGGTCGAGGCGCTCCAGCAGGAATACACCTGGATCAAGCAGTACGACCCCAGGTTCAACGTCCGCTACCGCGACGACAAGTCCTACCCCTACCTGGCGGTCACCCTCGACGAGGAATACCCGCGGCTGCAGGTGATGCGCGGCGCGAAGCGCAAGGGGGTGCGCTACTTCGGGCCGTACTCGCACGCCTGGGCCATCCGCGAGACGCTGGACCTGCTGCTCCGCGTCTTCCCGGCGCGGACCTGCTCCTCCGGCGTGTTCAAGCGCGCCGGCCAGGTCGGCCGGCCCTGCCTGCTCGGCTACATCGGCAAGTGCTCCGCGCCCTGCGTCGGCAGCGTCACCGCCGAGGGGCACCGGGAGATCGTCAACGGCTTCTGCGACTTCATGGCGGGCCGCACCGACACCATGGTCCGCCGGCTCGAGAAGGAGATGCTGGAGGCCAGCGAGCAGCTCGAGTTCGAGCGGGCCGCGCGGCTGCGCGACGACGTGGCGGCACTGCGCCGGGCCATGGAGAAGCAGACCGTGGTGCTCGGCGACGGCACCGACGCCGACGTGGTGGCCTTCGCCGACGACCCGCTGGAGGCCGCCGTCCAGGTCTTCCACGTCCGCGACGGGCGGGTCCGCGGCCAGCGCGGCTGGGTGGTGGAGAAGACCGAGGAGCTGACCACCGGCGACCTGGTGCACCACTTCTGCACGCAGGTCTACGGCGGTGAGCAGGGCGAGGCCGACGTGCCGCGCGAGCTGCTCGTCCCCGAGCTGCCCGGCGACGTCGACGCCCTAGCCGACTGGCTCTCCGCCCGGCGCGGCAGCCGGGTCTCGCTGCGGGTGCCGCAGCGGGGCGACAAGCGGTCGCTGCTGGAGACCGTCGAGCGCAACGCCAAGGACGCGCTGGCCCGGCACAAGCTCAAGCGGGCCGGCGACCTCACCACCCGCAGCCAGGCCCTCGACGAGATCGCCGACGCGCTCGGCATGCGCACCTCCCCGCTGCGCATCGAGTGCTTCGACGTCTCCCAGATCCAGGGCACCGACGTGGTGGCCAGCATGGTCGTCTTCGAGGACGGCCTGCCCCGCAAGAGCGAGTACCGCCGGTTCATCGTGCGGGGCGCCACCGACGACCTCTCCGCCATGTCCGAGGTGCTGCGCCGGCGCTTCGCCCGCTACCTCGACGCCCGCGCCGAGACCGGTGAGATCGGCGAGGAGACCGCCGGTGACCCCGACCGGCCCGGCATCGACCCGACCACCGGGCGCCCGCGCAAGTTCGCCTACCCGCCCCAGCTCGTCGTGGTCGACGGCGGCCCGCCGCAGGTGGCGGCCGCCGCGCAGGCCCTCGCCGAGCTGGGCATCGACGACGTGGCGCTCTGCGGCCTGGCCAAGCGGCTGGAGGAGGTCTGGCTGCCCGACGACGAGTTCCCGGTCATCCTGCCGCGCACCTCCGAGGCGCTCTACCTGCTCCAGCGGGTACGCGACGAGGCGCACCGCTTCGCCATCACCTTCCACCGCCAGCGGCGCTCCAAGCGGATGACCGAATCGGCGCTGGACAACATCCCCGGCCTCGGCGAGGTACGCCGCAAGGCGCTCATGCGGCACTTCGGCTCGCTGAAGCGGCTCTCCACGGCGACCGTGGAGGAGATCACCGAGGTGCCGGGGGTCGGCAAGCGGACCGCCGAGGCGATCCTGGCCGCCCTGGACGAAGGCGCCCAGGCCACCCCCAGCGCCTGACCCGGGAGACACCCATGGCGTTCCACTCACCACGGGCTGTCCCATCTGTCGTGGCACAGGTGGGGCGGAATGTCCGGCCTGTCAGTTGCTGACCGCTGGGCGGGCGGCGATCACCGCTGGGCGGGGAGGCTGTCGCCGCAGAAAGCCGGCTGGGGCCGGGCCACTCACTGCCTGAGCGGGCGTCGGTCAGCAGCTGACTGCCGGACGGACTGCGGTTGCCAGCCGACGGCGGCGCCAGCGCCGGTAACCGTCTGCGGGGATGGCGGTCGGCGGCTGGCTGACGGACGGGTGGCGGTGGCCAGTTGACTGCCACGCGAGCGCCGGTCACCGTCGCGCCGGCTGTGCGCGACGTCCTGGCCGCGTCCGCTCGCGCGAATCTTGGCGACTTGCTGTTGGCTGCGAACGGAAACTCGCCAAGATCCGGCTGTCTGGGTTGTCCCCTGGGGTCGGCTTCCCGGCCCGGGACTTCCGCGTTGCGCGCCGTGGGGGTCGGTGTCCCGTTTCCGCGACCCTCGTCCGGAGGGGTCGGGCGGGACGTGGCCGCGGCCCTTGCCTGGGGTCGGCCGGGACGTGGCCGCGGCCCTTGCCTGGGGTCGGCCGGGACGTGGCCGCGGCCCTTGTCTGGGGTCGGCCGGGACGTGGCCGCGGCCCTTGTCTGGGGTCGGCCGGGACGTGGCCGCGGCCCTTGTCTGGGGTCGGCCTGGACGTGGCCGCGACCGGCGTCCGGAGGGGTCGGCCGGGGACGTGGTCGCGGGCGACGCGCCGGGGTCGGTGGAACGCTGTGCATGTCTCCGGGCACCGGTGACCTCCGTATCGTTCCACCCACGCGATCCGCGCCCCCCGGGCGATCCCATGTCTGAGTGTCACGGCCTGCGCGTCTATGCCATGGTCTGCACTTTCATGAGGCGGGCGGCTCGGCGAGGCGGCCCCTCTGTCCCAGTATGTCGCCACTTCGCCCGACCCCGGCGCTGGACCAGCTGCGGCGGGCCGGTCAAGCCAGAGATCTTGGACGGAAGTGGCCCCTATAGGGGCCGTTTGCTACCAAGATCTGTCGGCGTGCCGAGGTTCGCACGGGAGGCCGTGCCTGCCGGCGAGCAGCGTGTCGCGGCCGGGGGACCCACCCGGCGAAACCGGACTGGTGCCTCGCCACCAAGCCATCACAAACCGGACATACGCCCCACGCCGCGCAGCCCGTGACGCGTAGCGTGTGGCGCGGTGGTCGGCGCCACCGCCGGGGCGGAATCATGGCGGGGGGCGGGTCGTTGTACATGGCAGACCGCGCAGTACCCGCCCCCAGGGCGAGGCAGCCGGTCGGAATGACCGGCCCCCGCCGGTCGTTAACATCCCCCGGACCACGCACCACCGG
>NZ_BMRA01000005.1:0-91556 GCF_014648395.1 Micromonospora fulviviridis
GTCGGCCTACCCGGACGCGTACGCGCAGTGGGAGCAGCAGGCCGCCGACATCGTCGCCCACAACTGGAACAGCTGACACAACGAACGCTGGCCGGCACCCCGAACCAGGGGGTGCCGGCCAGCGGCCTCTCCGGATCTTGGACAGTTACCGTTTCAGGCGAACGGAAACTGTCCAAGATCTCGGGTGGAGCGGGCAGGACGTGGTGTCAGCGGACGACCTTGATGTTGAACAGGGCGGTGCCGAGCCCGCCGTACAGGCGCAGCCAGAGCGGTAGCAGCATCTCGGTGCCCCGGGCGGTGGTGATGTCGCCCAGGTCGATCACGTCGGTGTGGCCGAAGCTGGCGAGCAGTTCGGTGACCACCTTCTTCGCCTCCGCGTCGTCGCCGGAGACGAAGACGCTGTGGTCGCCGTCGGCGAGCTGCCGGGGGTGGGTCATCAGGTCGGCGGTGAGGGTGTTGAGCGCCTTCACCACCCGGGTACGCGGGAACGCCCGCTGGATCCGCTCGCCCAGCGAGTCGTCGTTCAGCACGGACAGGGTGGGCGGGAAACCCTTGCTGAAGTCGAGTGGGTTGGCGATGTCGAGCAGAACCTTGCCGGCCAGGTTCTCCTCGCCCGCGGCGGTCAGCGCGGGGAGGGCGCCGTCGCCGCTGGTCGCGTTCACCACCAGCTCGGCGTCGACCGTGGCGTCGGCGTAACCGGCCAGGTCGATGCCCGGGTGGGCGGTGGCCCAGTCGGCCCAGTCGCCGGCCCGGGTGGCCGCCACGTCGCGGGTGCCCACGGTGACGTCGTGGCCCAGCTCGGCCGCGCGCGCGGCGATCGCCCGACCGACCATGCCGGTGCCCAGTACTGCGATGCGCATGTCGAGTCCGTCCTCCGGTGATCGCGCGACGCCGATGCGACGCGCTCGGTGCGACCGAGACTAACAGACAGGTCTGTCTACCGCGATACCCGAAGTCAGGAGTGCATGGCGAGCTAGGCAGACGTACCGGTCTGTAGACTTCAGCGGAGATCAAGGGAGGACTGATGACGCGTACCCCCGCCGGCTCCGCCCGGGAGCGCATCCTGGACACCGCGTTCCGGCTCTTCTACGCCCACGGGCCGCGTGGCGTCGGGGTGGACACGGTGATCGCCGAGTCGGGCGTCGCCAAGGCCACCCTCTACAAGCACTTCCCGAGCAAGGACGAACTGGTGCTGGCGTACCTGGACAAGGTCGACCAGGCGTGGTTCGGGGCGCTGCGGGCCGCCGCCCGGGAGGCCGGGGACGACCCCCGGGAGCAGCTCGTCGGCATGTTCGACGCGCTGGGTGGGGCCTGCCGCCGGGAGGGCTACCACGGCTGTGCGTTCATCAACACCGCCGCCGAGTCACCGAGCGGCAGCCCGGTGCACGCCCGTACCGTCGAGCACAAGAACGTGGTCCGGGCCTGGGTGACCGACCTGGCCCGACGGGCCGGGGCGGCCGATCCCGAGCTGCTGGCCCGCCAGCTCACCCTGCTGATCGACGGCGGCCTGGCCAGCGGCGTACTGGACGCCGACCCGGCGGCCGCCGAGGCGGCCAAGCACACCGCCCGCGCCCTGGTCGCCGCCGCCACCGGCTGAGCCGGCGCCGCGCCGCCGGCGCAGGTCGACGTCGACCTGGACCGGTCAGGCCAGCCAGGTGTAGCGGCGCTCGGGGCGGCCGGCCGCGCCGTACTTGAGGGTCACCTCGGCCCGCCCGCTGACGGCGTAGTGCTCCAGGTAGCGGCGGGCGCTGACCCGGGAGATGCCCACCCGGTCGGCGCACTCGCTGGCCGAGAGCGTCCCCTCGTGCTCACGCAGGGCGCGCTCCACCAGCTCGGCCGTCTCCGGGCTGAGGCCCCGGGGCAGGATCGCGGTGGCGGCCGGCGAGCCGCTGCGGGACAGCACCCGGTCCACGTCCGCCTGGTCGGCGACGACGGCCGCGCGCAGCGCGGTGCGGCGGGTGGCGTACTGCTCCAGCCGGGTGCGCAGCTCGTCGAAGCCGAACGGCTTGAGCAGGTAGTTGACCGCGCCGTAGCGGACGGCCCGGCGGACCGCCTCGGCCTCCCGGGCGGCGCTGATCACCAGTACGTCGCAGTCGTGCCGGGCCGCCCGGATCCGGGTCACCACGTCGAGGCCGAACATGTCGGGCAGGTAGAGGTCGAGCAGGACCAGGTCGGGGCGGAGCCGGTCGACCGCGGCCACCGCCTCCTCGCCGGTGCTGGCGGTGCCGACCACCCGGAAGCCGTCGATCCGCTCGACGAAGCCCCGGTGGATCCGGGCCACCATGAAGTCGTCGTCGACGACGAGTACGTCGATCATCGCGCCCCCTCCGGCACGCCGCGCGGCACCGACATCCGGGCGGTGAACATCGCGCCCTCGTCGGTGTTGGTCACCGCGACCTCGCCCCCGCGACGGTGGCAGACCAGCCGGGTGAGCGCCAGGCCGATGCCGCGCTCACCGCCCTCGGCCGCCTTGGTGGTGAAGCCGTGGGTGAACACCTCCTGTGCCAGCTCCGGCGCCACCCCGGGGCCGGAGTCGCGGACCACGATCTCCACCGAGGCGGCGTCCTGGCGCAGCTCGGCCTCGACCCACGCCGGGCGGTCGGACGAGTGGGTGGCCACCGCCTCGACCGCGTTGTCCAGCAGGTTGCCGAGCACGGTGGCCACGTCGGCGGCCAGCTCCGGGGGCAGCCGGTCCAGCCCGGTCCGTTCGGAGACCCGCAGCTCCACCCGGCGCTCGGCGGCCACCGCCGACTTCGCCATGAGCAGCGCCGCCACCGCCGTGTCGTGGATCCGGCTGGTCACCGTGAGGTCGAGCGAGGCGCGGTGCCGGCTCAGCGCGTCGACGTACCGGACCACCTCGTCGTGCTCGCCGATCTGGATCAGCCCGGAGATGGTGTGCAACTGGTTGGCGAACTCGTGGGTCTGCGCCCGGAGCAGCTCGGTGGTGCTGCGGAACGAGCCGATCTCCTGCTCCAGGCGGGCCAGCTCGGTCCGGTCCCGCAGCGTGGTGACGGAGCCGAGCCGGCGGCCGTCCTTGCGGACCGTCATCCGGTTCATCACCAGCACCCGGCCGCCCCGGACCACCACCTGGTCCCGGGCCTCCGGTCCGCTGCCCGCGCCGGCCAGCACGTCCCGCAGGCGGCCGTTGATCCGTAGCTCGGCGAGGCTGCGGCCGAGGCTGTGTTCGGGCAGGTCGAGCAGGCGCCGGCCGACCGCGTTGACCAGGGTGACCCGGTGCTGCGGGTCCAGCGCGATCACCCCCTCGGCGATGCCGTGCAGCAGCGCCTCCCGGTGCTCGGCCAGCCCGGCGATCTCCCGGGGCTCCAGGCCGAGGGTCTGCCGCTTGATCCGGCGGGCCAGCAGCCACGACCCGACCACCCCGAGGCCGCAGGCGATGCCCAGGTAGGTGAGCAGGTACGACGACGCCCCGACGAGCCGCTGCGACCAGGTCCGCGACGCCTCGCCGACGACCACCACGCCGAGGTACCGGCCGAGGTTCTTCTTCGTCTTCGGGTCGTCGCCGAGCACCGGCACCTGGGCCGTCAACTCCTGGGACCCGTCGACCTCCAGCTCGCCGAACCAGCTCCGGCCCTGCGCCACCTCGGGGTCGCCGAGCACGACCCGGCTGCCCACCAGCGTCGGGTTCGTCGAGGCGACCACCCGGCCCCGGGCGTTCGCGACGGTCACCGACGTGACGCCGTACTGGGTGCGGATGTTCTGCACCAGCGGGGCGATCGCCTCGCCGGGCGCGGGCTGGTCGAGCTGGTCGCGGAGCAGGGGGCTGCCACCGAGCTGTTCGGCGAGGGTGGCGACGCGGCGCCCCTCGACCCGGTTGAAGGTCGCCGCGGACTGCGCCAGCGAGACGGCGGCCACCGCCACGAGCACCACGACGATGATCGCGAGCTGGAGGATCAGCAGCTGCCCGGCGAGCGTACGGCGCCGGGACGTGACCGCGACCACAAAGACCTCAACTTCCGCTGGTGACACAACGCAGACAAGCTGCCCGGGTGGAGGCCACCATCTTGCCGCTGGACTCATTCGAAACGGAAGAGAAACAAGATGGCAACTAGGAGAAACGTGCTGGTCATGGGGGTCGCCGCCGCCACGGCGCTGGCCCTGGCTGCCTGTGGCGCCACCGCCGACAAGAACGAGGGCGGCTCCAGCAACGACGGCAAGCCGGTCAGCGGACTGCGGATCATGGTCCCGAACACCCCGGGCGGCGGGTACGACACCACCGCCCGGACCGCCGCGAAGGTGATGGAGGACGCCAAGATCGCCTCCGGCGTCCAGGTGTTCAACCTGCCCGGCGCGGGCGGCACGGTCGGCCTCCAGCGGACCGTGAACGAGAAGGGCAACGGCAAGCTGGCCATGCAGATGGGCCTGGGCGTGGTCGGTGCCTCGTACACCTCCAAGTCGGCGGCGACGCTGACCCAGACCACCCCGCTCGCCAAGCTCATCGAGGAGGCCGGCGCCATCGTGGTGCCGAAGGACTCCCCGTACAAGACCATCAACGACCTGGTCACGGCGTGGAAGGCCAACCCGAAGGGCATCGCGGTCGGCGGCGGCTCCTCGCCCGGCGGCCCGGACCACCTGCTGCCCATGCAGCTCGCCAAGACCGTCGGCATCGACCCCCGCCAGGTCAACTTCGTCTCGTACGACGGCGGCGGCGAGCTGCTGCCCGCCGTCCTCGGCGGCAAGGTGGCCTTCGGCGCCAGCGGCTTCGGCGAGTTCCTCGACCAGGTCGAGGCCGGCCAGATCCGGGTCCTCGCGGTGACCAGCGAGGCGCCGATCGAGGCGCTCAAGGACGTGCCGACCCTGAAGTCCGCCGGCATCGACCTGGTCTTCACGAACTGGCGGGGCATCGTCGCGCCGCCCGGCATCAGCGACGCCGACAAGAAGGTCTGGATCGACGTGCTGACGAAGATGCACGAGTCGGAGGAGTGGAAGGCCGAGCTGAAGAAGCGCGGCTGGACCGACGCGTTCGTCACCGGCGACGAGTTCGGCACCTTCCTGACCGAGCAGGACAAGGCAGTGGCCGACGTGCTCAAGCAGCTCGGATTGGCATGAGCGGCATGACGACGCGACCGGACCGGGGCGGCGACCTGCCGCCCCGGCCCCCGGCCGTACCGGACATCCCGGCGCAGCCGGGCCCGGAGGCCGCCGCGGCCGGACCGCCGCCCGCTGCGGCGACAGCGCCGGGAGCGGACGACCCGGCCGCGGGGCGTACGCCGGAGGAGTCGCCGGCCGCCGACCCGGCGGCGGACGCCGTGGCGGAGCCGGCCCCGCGACCCGACCGGGCGCAGTACGGCGTGGTGGCGTTCCTCGCCCTGGTCGGCGGGCTGGTCATCTTCGACGCGACGACCCGGATCGGGCGCGCGATCAACACGGCCGACCCGATCGGCCCCAAGCCGGTGCCGATCCTGCTCGGCGTGCTGCTGCTCGTCATCGCGGTGATCTACGCGGTGGACGTGGCCCGCGGCGGCGCCGGCGAGCCGGAGGCCGGCGAGGACGTCGACCTGACCGTTCCCGTCGACTGGCGCACCGTGCTGCTGCTGATCGGCGCGTTCCTGGTCAACGCCGTGCTCATCGACCGGCTCGGCTGGGTGATCAGCGGGACGATCCTCTTCTGGGGATCGGCCTACGCCCTGGGCAACCGCCACTACGTGCGCAACCTGCTGATCGCCGTCGCGCTGTCGTTGATCACGTTCTACACCTTCGCCATCGGACTCGGTGTCGACCTGCCCGCCGGCGTGCTGCAAGGGATCCTGTAGATGGACAACTTCGCCAACCTGCTCGACGGGTTCGCCAACGTGCTGACCCCGATGAACCTGCTGTTCGCCCTGATCGGGGTGACCATCGGCACCGCCGTCGGCGTGCTGCCCGGCATCGGCCCGGCCATGACCGTGGCGCTGCTCCTGCCGGTCACCTACGGGATGGAGCCGGCCCAGGCGTTCATCATGTTCGCCGGCATCTTCTACGGCGGCATGTACGGCGGATCGACCACCTCGATCCTGCTGAACACCCCCGGCGAGTCCTCGTCGGTGGTGACCGCCATCGAGGGCAACAAGATGGCGAAGGCGGGCCGGGCCGCCCAGGCGCTGGCCACCGCCGCGATCGGCTCGTTCGTCGCCGGCACCATCGCCACCGTGCTGCTGGTGGTGGTCACCCCGCCGGTGGTGCAGTTCGCGATCAGCCTGGGCGCACCCGACTACTTCGCGCTGATGCTGCTGGCGTTCGTGTCCGTCACCGCGGTGCTCGGCGCGTCCCGGGTACGCGGCTTCGCCTCGCTGCTGCTCGGCCTGGTGATCGGTGTGATCGGCATCGACCAGTCCGGCCAGCAGCGGCTCACCTTCGGGCTGCCGCAGCTCGCCGACGGCATCGACGTGGTCGTGGTGGCGGTCGGCATCTTCGCCGTGGGCGAGGCGCTCTGGATCGCCGCGCACCTGCGCCGCAGGTCCGGCGAGGTGATCCCGGTGGGCCAGCCGTGGCTGGGGAAGCAGGACTGGAAGCGGTCCTGGAAGCCGTGGCTGCGAGGAACGGCGTTCGGGTTCCCGTTCGGCGCGGTGCCGGCGGGCGGGGCGGAGATCCCCACCTTCCTGTCGTACGTCACCGAGAAGAAGCTCTCGAAGCACCCGGAGGAGTTCGGCCGGGGGGCGATCGAGGGCGTCGCCGGGCCGGAGGCCGCGAACAACGCCTCGGCCGCCGGCACGCTGGTGCCGATGCTGGCGATCGGCCTGCCGACCAACGCCACCGCCGCGGTGATGCTGGCCGCCTTCGAGGGGTACGGCATCCAGCCCGGCCCGCTGCTGTTCACGCGGGAGTCCAGCCTGGTCTGGACGCTGATCGCCAGCCTGTTCGTGGGCAACCTGCTGCTGCTGGTGCTCAACCTGCCGCTCGCCCCGGCGTGGGCGCGGCTGCTCAGGATCCCGCGCCCCTACCTCTACGCCGGGATCCTCTTCTTCGCGTCGATGGGCGCGTACGCGGTCAACGCGCAGCCGTTCGACCTGTACCTGCTGCTCGCCCTCGGCCTGCTCGGCTTCGGCATGCGCCGCTTCGGGCTGCCGATCCTGCCGCTGATCGTCGGCGTCATCCTCGGCCCGCGTGCCGAGCTGCAGGGCCGGCGCGCGTTGCAGCTCTCCGGCGGTGAGCTGCACGGGCTGGTCGGCGGCTGGGTGTCCTGGCTGATCTACGCCACGATCGCCGTGGTGCTCCTCTGGCCGCTGATCGGCCGGTTCGTGGTCCGTCCGCTGCGCGGAAGGTTGGTGACGGCATGACGGTGCTGGTGGGGTACGTCCCCTCGCCGCTGGGCGAGGCGGCCCTGCGGGCCGCGATCGAGCAGGCCCGGTTCCGCGACGAGCCGGTGCTGGTGGTGAACACCTCGCGCGGCGAGGCGTACGCCGACCCGCGGCTGGCCCAGGAGCCGGACCTGGACCGGGTGGTCCGCGAACTGGTCGCCGCCGGGGTGCCGCACGACGTCCGGCAGCTCATGCGGGGGCGGGACGCGGCGGAGGAGATCGCCGAGATCGTCGAGACGGAGGACGTGTCGCTGGTCGTGATCGGCATCCGGCACCGCACCCCGGTCGGCAAGCTGATCATGGGCTCGACCGCGCAGGAGATCCTGCTCCGGGTGCCCTGCCCGGTGCTCGCCGTGAAGGCCGACTGAGTTGGCGCCCGGGGACCCCGCGGTCCCCGGGCGCGCCCAGACGGGCCTGCTCCTCACGCACACCGTCGCGGTGCAGGCGGTCACCTTCATGCTCCGGCCGGCGTCCGCGTACCGGGCGCTGGAGCTGGACGTGCCGGGGGCCTGGCTGGGCGTGCTCGGGGCCAGCTTCGCCGTCGTACCCCTGGTGCTGGCCGTGCCCTCCGGGCACGCCGTGGACCGGCTCGGCGAGCGCCGCGTCGCGCTCGCCGGGTCCGCGCTGCTGGTCGCCGCGGGCCTCGGCTTCGTGCTGCTCGCCGGCTCGGTGGCCGGCCTGGTCCTGGCCAGCATGGCGCTCGGCACCGCGCACCTCTGCGCGGTGGTCGCCCAGCAGGCGCTGGTCGCCAACCGCACCCCGGCCGACCGGTACGACGCCGCGTTCGGCTACTACACGTTCGCCGCCTCGCTGGGGCAGGCGCTCGGCCCCGGCCTGATCGTGCTCTTCGGCGGGGACCACCCGATCCCCGACACCCGGGCCATCTTCCTCGGCGCCACGGTGGTGGCGCTGCCGCTGCTGGTCGTGACGCTGTTCCTGCGCCCGTCCGGGCACCACCGGCAGGCCGCCGACGGTTCCAGCGCCGGTGGGCTGCGTGACCTGCTCCGCCAGCCCGGCCTGGTCCGCGCCCTCACGGTGAGCTGCGTCGTCCTGGCGGCGGTCGACATCACCCTGGTCTACCTGCCCGCGCTCGGCGCGGAACGCGGCATCGCCGCCGGTTCGATCGGCATCCTGCTCGGGGTCCGGGCGGTCGCCTCGATGGCGTCCCGGCTGCTGCTCGGGCGACTCGTGGCGGCCCTCGGCCGGCGGGTCGTGCTGGTCGGCACCGTGGCGCTCTCCGCCGTCGGGCTGGCCCTGCTGCTGCCACCGCTGCCCTTCGCGGTGCTGCTGGTGGTGGTCGCGGTGGCCGGGCTCGGGCTGGGCGCGGGCCAGCCGCTGACCATGTCGTTCCTGGCCGAGGTGGCTCCGCCCGGGCTGCGCGGCCGGGCGATGTCGCTGCGGCTCACCGGCAACCGGCTCGGCCAGGTGCTCATCCCCAGCGCCGCCGGCGCGCTCGCGGCCGGCACCGGCGCGGCCGGCGTCCTCGCCTGCACTGCGGCCGGCCTGGCCGGCGCGGCCGCCGCCGCCACCCGCCTGCACCGGGCACCGCCCGCGGCTCCCCACCCTGAGTGAGAGAAGGACGACCATGGAGACGACCACGACCGCCGACCTCTACGACCGGCACGGCGACGCCCTCGGCTCGTGCGACACCCAGTTGCGTCAGTTCGGCGGCGTCCGGGCGTTCGCCGGCCCGGCCGTCACGGTGCGCTGCTTCCAGGACAACGCCCTGATCAAGTCGATCGTGGCCGAGCCGGGGGAGGGTCGGGTGCTGGTGGTGGACGGCGGCGGCTCGCTGCACACCGCCCTGATGGGTGACCTCATCGCCGGCACGGCGGCGGAGAACGGCTGGGCCGGCGTGGTGATCAACGGCGCGGTCCGCGACGTCGTGGCCCTCGGCGCGCTGCCGATCGGCATCAAGGCGCTCGGCACGAACCCGCGCAAGAGCGCGAAGACCGGCGCCGGCGAGCGGGACGTGCCGGTGTCGTTCGGCGGCTGCGTCTTCGCGCCCGGCGCCGAGGTGCACAGCGACGACGACGGCGTCGTCGTGCTGCCGCTGGCCGGGGACTAGCCCTCGGTGGCGGGGTGCGGGGCGACCTGGCCCTGGCGGAGCCGGGCCGCGCAGAGCTCGGCCAGCTTCGCGTACGCGGGGGCGCCGATCAGCGCGGTCAGCTCCGGGCCGTAGGAGATGTACATGGGCTCGGCGCCGACGTGCGCGTCGGTGGAGGAGGTGCACCACCAGTCCAGGTCGTGACCGCCCGCGCCCCAGCCGCGCCGGTCGAACTCGGTGAGCGTCGAGATCAGCACCTTCGTGTTGTCCGGCCGCTTGTGCCAGTCCTGGTCACGGCGGATCGGCAGCTGCCAGCAGACGTCCGGCTTGTATTCCAGCGGGTGCACCCCGTCGCGCAGCGCCTGCGCGTGCAGGGCGCAGCCGCCCCCGCCCGGGAAGTCGGCGTCGTTGAGGAAGACGCAGGGCGCGTCGACGGCGCGGGTGGCCGTCCGCCGGGCGGGGTTCTTCCCGTCGATGGTGTCGTTCTCGGTCCAGTTCTTGAAGCCCCGCCGGAAGTGCTGCCAGGTCTCCGGGGTGAGCCGCTTGACCGCCGCCCGGACCCGCTTCTCGTCGTCGCCGTCGGTGAAGAACGCGCCGTGCGAGCAGCAGCCGTCCGCGGCGCGGCCCGCGATGATGCCGTGGCAGCCCCTGCCGAAGATGCACGTCCAGCGGGAGAGCAGCCAGGTCAGGTCGGCCCGCACCAGGTGCTTCGCATCGGCGGGGTCGACGAACTCGATCCACTCGCGCGGGAAGTCCAGCCCGACCTCCCGGCTGCGCGGGTCGTCGGGGTCGTCCACCAGCACGTGAAGCTCGATCTGCCCTGTCACCCGGACCAGCGTACGCGGGGTGACCCCGCCCGGCCGGCGAGCCGACGAAACGTGTTGGCCCTAGTGTCGTCAACATGCGACTGGGTGTCCTCGACGTCGGTTCCAACACGGTGCACCTGCTGGTGGTCGACGCCCATCACGGCGCCCACCCGTGGCCGGCGCACTCCGAGAAGGTGGTGCTCCGGCTGGCCGAGCAGATCGGCCCGGACGGCGCGCTGACCGACGGGGGCGCGGACGGGCTGGTCAAGGCCGTCGGCATGGCCCGGGCGGCGGCGGACGGGCTGGAGGCCGACGACCTGCTGGCCTTCGCCACCAGCGCGGTCCGCGACGCCACCAACGCCGGCGAGGTGCTGGCCCGGGTCCGGGACGAGACCGGCGTACGCCTGGAGGTGCTCTCCGGCGCGGACGAGGCGCGGATGACCTTCCTGGCCGTGCGGCGCTGGTTCGGCTGGTCCGCCGGCCGGCTGCTCGCGATGGACATCGGCGGCGGCTCGCTGGAGCTGGCCGCCGGCATCGACGAGGGTCCGGACGTGGCGGTCTCGCTGCCGCTGGGCGCGGGGCGGCTGAGCCGGGAGCGGCTGCGGGTCGACCCGTCCGGCGCCGTGCCGCCGTCGCCGGAGGCCGTCGAGGAGCTGCGGGAGTACGTCGACGCGCAGCTCGATCCGGTGGTGGAGCAGCTCACCGCGGTCGGCTGGGAACGTCCGGTGGCCACCTCGAAGACGTTCCGGACGCTGGCCCGCCTGGCCGGCGCGGCGCCCTCCGGGGCCGGGCTCTGGGCCCGGCGCAGCCTGACCCGCACCGGGCTGCGCCAGGTGCTCGGCTTCATCCGGCACATTCCGCCGGCCCAGCTGCCCGAGCTGGAGGGGGTCAGCGCGCAGCGGGCCCACCAGCTCCTCGCCGGGGCCGTGGTGGCCGAGGCGGTGCTGCGCCGGCTCGACGTGGACTGCCTGGACATCTGCCCCTGGGCGCTGCGCGAGGGGGTCATCCTGCGCCGGCTCGATCAGCTCGCGCCGATGTGATCCCGGTCCACCGTTCTGCGCGCCAAGCTGGAGTTGTCGTCCGCTTTGCGGATGCTCGTCCCGATGCTCGGTGGCGCGTGCGGCTACCCTGAGGGGTGTGACTTCCCGCGTTCCGGTGCTCCTGTCCACGTCCTCGGTCTTCCCTGAGCGGACGGCGGCGGCGTTCCAGCTGGCCTCGGCGCTCGGGTACGACGGCATCGAGGTGATGGTCTGGACCGACCCGGTCAGCCAGGACCCCGGCGCGCTGCGCGGCCTGTCCGAGCACTACGGCGTCCCGGTCCTCTCGGTGCACGCTCCCTGCCTGCTGGTCACCCAGCGGGTGTGGAGCCCCGACCCGTGGGAGCGGCTGCGCAAGGCCGCGGAGCTCGCCGAGGTCCTGGAGGCGCCCACCGTCGTCGTGCACCCGCCGTTCACCTGGCAGCGCGACTACGCCCGCAACTTCGCCGACGGGCTCGACCGGATCGCCGGCCGGTTCGGTGGGCTGCGCTTCGCCGTGGAGAACATGTACCCGGTGCGGATGGCCGGCCGGCAGTTCGTCCCGTACGTCCCGGGCTGGGATCCGACCGACACCGGCTACGCCGCGTACACGCTGGACCTGTCGCACTGCGCGGCGTCGCACACCGACGCACTGGCCATGGCCGACCGGATGGGGTCCGGCCTGGCCCACGTCCACCTGGGCGACGGCACCGGCGAGGGGCGCGACGAGCACCTGGTGCCCGGGCGGGGCGGCCAGCCCTGCGCCGAGCTGCTCCGCTCGCTGGCCGGCCGGGGCTTCACCGGCTCGGTGGCGGTCGAGGTGACCACCCGGGGCGCGAAGAGCCGCGCGGTCCGCGAGGCGGACCTGCGCGAGTCCCTCGAATTCGCCCGGGCCAACCTGACCGCCCCCTCCCCGGTCGACGCCTGAGGCCGGGGCTCGCCCCGGTCAGCTGACGGGGGCGAGCGGTTCCGGCTGCGCCGGGACGGTGACCTGCTCGCCGACGGCGGCCCGCTTGCGGGCCCGGTGCGCGGCCACGTGCGACCGGGTGGCGCAGCGCTCCGAGCAGAACCGCCGGCAGCAGTTCGACGAGGTGTCCAGGTAGACGTTGCCGCAGCGCTCGTCGGCGCAGACGCCGAACCGGGCGCTGCCGTACTCGCAGAGCCAGACCGACAGCCCCCAGACCGCGCCGGCCAGGTATTCGGAGCTGACCGAGGCGCCCCGGCTGGTCACGTGCATGTGCCAGTCGGAGGAGTCGTGGCCGGAGATGCGCGGCTGCACCGGGAACGCCTCCAGCAGCGCGTTCAGCTCCGTCACCGCCTCGGCGTCCCGGCCCGAGGTGCCGTAGTCGAAGATGTCGCGCAGGCGCTTCTGCGCCCGCCGGAAGATCGCCAGGTCCCGTTCGGCGACCTCGTCGCGCATCCACGCGTTGTCGTCGGGGAAGAGGGCCCGCAGGTCGTCGAGGTCGTCCAGGCGGGCGTTGACGAGATCAACACCGGTCCGGGCGTACGCGTCGAAGTTCACGACACCAACGGTAGACGACTCACGGGGCACGCGGCGCGTCGATGTAGTGGGGCAGGAACCGCGCGTAACCGTCCGTGATGAGGCTTTCGCTCTCCCGGACGCCCGCGCCGGCCGACTCGCCGTCCACGATCCAGCTGCCCAGCACCATCCGGCTGCCCGCGAACTCGGGCAACGCGCGGAACTCCTGGTAGCAGAAACCCTCGTCACCGTAGATCCCCGGGTTGGTGATCTCGGTGCCGCCGGTGACGATGCGTACCGAGCCGCCCTCCCGGCCGAGCAGCGGCTTGGCCACGTACTCGGCCATCCCGCGCGGCGAGTCCAGGTACGCGGGCAGCAGGTAGTCGTGACCGGGGTAGAGCTCCCAGAGCACCGCCAGCAGCGCCTTGTTCGACAGCAGCAGCTTCCAGGCCGGCTCGATCCAGGTGGTCGGGGTGCCCGGCTCCAGGGCCGGCGGCCCGTACGGCTCGGCCAGCATCCACTCCCAGGGGTAGAGCTTGAAGCAGGTGGTGATCGGCCGGTCGGCGGCGTCGACGAAGCGCCGCCCGTCCCAGCCGACCTGCTGGATCGGCATGAGCGTGACGTCCAGGCCGGCCTGGCGGGCGGTCTCGGCCAGGTAGCCGGCGGTGATCTGGTCCTCGCCCGACTCCTCCTCGGCGGACCAGACCACGTGCACCCGCGGGTCGTGCAGGCCGGCGCCGATCTTGGCCCAGGCGCCGACCAGCCGCTCGTGCAGGCTGTTCCACTGGTCCGCGTCCGGCCGGGTGTGCTCCAGCCAGTACCACTGCACGATGCTCGCCTCGACCAGCGCGGTCGGGGTGTCGGCGTTGTACTCCAGCAGCTTCGGCGGCCAGCTGCCGTCGTACCAGAGGTCGAAGCGGCCGTAGAGGGTCGGCGGGGCCTCCCGCAGGGACCGGGCGACCGCCTCGGCGGCCCAGTCCGGGATGCCGAACTCGGCGTACCGGTTGCGGGCCACGACGTGCTCGGCGGCGGCCACCGACATCCGGTGCAGCTCCTCGGTCGCCTCCTCCAGCCGGAGCACCTCGTCCAGCTCGAAGGCGTACGCCGCGGTCTCGTCCCAGTACGACATGACCCCGCCGTCGGGCAGCTCGGTGTCGACGTACACCAGGCCCTGGGCCCGGACCGTCGCGTCCCAGTCGGGGCGCGGGGTGCTGGCCTCGCGCCGCACCTCAGCCGCCGCAGGAGGCGAGGTGGGTGCCGAACCCGCCGCGCTCGGGCAGCGCCGCGGCGACCGGCGCCGGGGTGTCCCGGGCGGCGGCGGCCGGCGCGGGGACCCGCAGGGCCACGGCGACGGTGTCGCCGCCCCCGCCGGCCGGGCCGAGCGCGCAGTCGTCATCGTCGTCGTCGTAGCCGTTGTTGCAGCCGGAGAGCGCGAGGGCCAGGGCGGTCAGGGCGCCGAGCTGGACGGTGGCCGACCGGAGCCGGCGTCGGGGGCGTCGTTCCACGTGATCGTTGTAGCGGATCCCCGCCAGCCGGGCTGCCCCGCGGTCCCCGCCGGAACGCTGCGTGACGTTGCCCGCCGCCCCCCGGCGCGGGGCCACCGCCGGGCGTTACGCTCGGCTCATGCTCCGTTCCGTCATCCTCGCCGCCTCCCGGTCATCCCAGGTCGAGCGGCTCGTCGCGACGGCCCCGTTCACCCGGGACGTCGTCCGCCGGTTCGTCGCCGGCGCCGGCACCGACGACGCGCTGCGCGCGACCCGCGCCCTCGTCGCCGACGGCCAAGCGGTCACCCTCGACAACCTCGGCGAGGACACCGTCACCCCGGAGCAGGCGATCGCCATCCGGGACGAATACCTCAAGCTGCTGCGACTGCTGGGCGCCGCCGGGCTCACCCCGGCCGCCGAGGTCAGCGTCAAGCTCTCCGCGCTCGGGCAGATGTTCGACGAGCAGCTCGCGTACGACAACGCGCGGGCGATCTGCGCGGCGGCCGACGCGGCGGGCACCACGGTCACCCTGGACATGGAGGACCACACCACCACCGACTCGACCCTGGACATCCTCGCCAAGCTGCGCAAGGACTACCCGTCGACCGGGGCGGTGCTCCAGGCGTACCTGCGGCGGACCGAGTCGGACTGCCGCGAGCTGTCCGGCGCCGGCTCCCGGGTGCGGCTGTGCAAGGGCGCGTACAAGGAGCCCGAGTCGGTGGCCTACCAGTCCGCCCGCGAGGTCGACAAGTCGTACGTGCGCTGCATGAACGTGCTGATGTCCGGGGACGGCTACCCGATGCTGGCCACCCACGACCCGCGCCTGATCGCCATCGGCGAGGACCGGGCCCGCTGGTTCGACCGCGGCCCGGAGCGGTTCGAGTTCCAGATGCTGTTCGGCATCCGCCCCGAGGAGCAGAAGCGCCTCGTCGGCGACGGCTACACGGTGCGCACCTACGTCCCCTACGGCGACCAGTGGTACGGCTACCTCATGCGCCGGCTGGCCGAGCGCCCGGCCAACATGATGTTCTTCGGCCGCGCGCTGCTCTCGAAGAAGTGACTCAGTCGTTCGACCAGGTCCGGGTGCAGAGCACCAACCGGTAGCCGTCCGGATCGGCGAACGTCACCCCCCAGCGGTCCCAGTACGGGCCGGCGGAGACCCTGGTCCCGCCGGCCCGTTCCAGTCGGTCGGCCAGGTCGTCGTCGACCGGCCCGTCGAGATAGAGCACGAACAGGTCCTCCGCGGTGGGGCGCGGCGCGACGCTCAGGTGCGCGCCGCCGACCAGTTCGAGGTGCCAGCTCGCGCCCGGCCAGCCGAGCATCACGAGGTCGTGCTCGCCGGGCCCGTCGGCGGCGCCCCGGTAGAGCACGTCCAGGCCCAGGCCGTCGGCCCAGAACCGTTCGGCGGCGGCCAGGTCGCGGCTGGGACGGGCGAGGCGTACGTGGGTGTCTGCGGAGAGCGGCATGTGCGAGATCCTCCGACCTCCACTCGACTTGAGGTCAACTCTTGACGGCGAAAGCTAAGGGGGTTAGCTTTATGGCTATGACGATTAGCCAGGTGGCGCGGGACGGCGGAACCATCGCGTACGAGGTGCACGGGGAGGGACCGCTCGTGGTCCTCTCGCACGGCATGGGAGAGAACCGGGCGGCCTTCCGCCACCTGGTGCCCCGGCTGGTGACGGCCGGCTACCGGGTCGCCTCGGTGGATGTGCGCGGGCACGGGGACTCCAGCCCGCGCTGGTCCACCTACGCCCCGGCCGAGGTCGGCGGCGACCTGCTCGCCGTGGTCCGGGCGCTCGGCGGCGGCCCGGCCACCCTGGTCGGCAGCTCGTCCAGCGCCGCCGCCGTGGTCTTCGCCGCCGCCGACGCCCCCGCCCTGGTCAACGGCATCGTGCAGGTCAGCCCGTTCGTCGCCCCGCCGAACCCCAACCCGGTGCTGCGGGCGGCCCAGGCGGTCGTGCTGCGCAGCCCGCGGCTGTTCGGCATGTTCCACCGCACGCTGTTCCCCTGCGGGCGGCCCGCCGACGACGCCGCGTACCGGAAGGAGATGGTCGCCAAGCTGCGTGGCCGGATGGCCGCGGTGCGCGGCGTGGTCGCGCCGGTCGACCCGCACTGGAGGGAGCGGGCCCGGGAGGTGCGGCAGCCGGTGCTGGTGCTCATGGGCACGAAGGACCCGGACTTCCCGGACCCGGGCGCCGAGGCGCGCGCCGCCCGCCGGCTCTTCGCCACCGCCGAGGCCCGCATGATCGCCGACTCCGGCCACTACCCGCACGCCGACCAGCCCGACGCCACCGCCGCCGACCTGGTCGAGTTCCTGGCGGTGACCTCCGGTGCCTAGGGCCGGCCTGACCCCGCAGACCGTGGTCCGCGAGGCGGCCGTGCTCGCCGACGAGGTCGGCCACGACCGGCTCACCCTGGCCGCGCTCGCCGCCCGGCTCGGAGTCGCGCTGCCCAGCCTCTACAAGCACGTCCGGGGCGTGGACGCGCTGCACCAGAAGCTGGCCGTGCTCGCCACCGCCGAGATCGCCACCGAGCTGACCACCGCCGCCGCGGGCCGGGCCGGCGGCGACGCGCTGCGCGCCACCGCCACCGCCTTCCGGGAGTACGCCCGCCGGCACCCCGGCCGCTACCCGGCCACCCAGCGGGCGCCCGACCCCGACGACCCCGAGCACCTGGCCGCCGCCGAGCGGGCCGTCGGCGCGATCTACGCGATCCTGCGCGGTTACGACCTCGCCGGCGACGCGGCCGTCGACGCCACCAGGATGTTCCGGGCGGCGGTGCACGGGTTCATCACCCTCGAGGCGGCCGGCGGGTTCGGGCTGCCCCGGGACATCGACCGTTCCTTCGACGAGATGGTGGCCGCGCTGGACACCGCATACCGCAACTGGAGGTCCCGGTGAAGGCCGCCCTGCTCACGCTCATCTTCCTGCTGGAGTTGGCCATGCTCGCGGCCGCCGGATGGTGGGGATTCACCCTCGACGCCGGCTGGCCCGTACGGCTGCTCGCCGGTCTCGGCGCCCCGCTGGCGATCGCCGTGGTCTGGGGGCTCTTCTGCTCGCCCCGCGCCACCGTGACGCTGCCCGCGCCGGGCAAGCTGGGCGTGCAGGCCGCCTGCTTCCTCACCGGCGGCCTGCTGCTCGCCCTGGCCGGCCGGCCGGTGCCCGGCGCGGTGCTGGTGGCTCTCTGGGCGCTCGACAAGACCCTGCTCACCCTCTCCGGCGAAAAGATCTAACCCCGAGGCGGACTCCAGCCGCGGGCACCTTGCCTCGCCCTGGATCTTGGACGATTTCGGCCCCGGTAGGGGCCGTTTCCTACCAAGATCTCGCCGGGGTGGCGGTGTGCACGTGGTCTGGTCCGCCGAGGTGGAGTCGGGCGAGGACCAGATCCCGCGACGCGACGAGGGGACTCTTCCCGGATCGCCCGATTGGTCGTACCCTTCGCCGGTGACCGACGGTGACGAGCGGCCCGCCGGCCTGGCGGCGAGCGGCGACGAGCAGCCGGCCACCGTTCCGCAGGGCGGTGACGGTCCGGCCGGCCAACCGGCCGCTGCCAGCACCGGCGCCCCCGGCCCGGCAGCCGCGCCGACCGGTGCCCCGGCACCCACGGACGACTACGCCAACGGCCTCGGCCCAGCCGACGACGATCGCGCCAGGAGCGAGGGTCCCGCCGGGGACTACGACGCGCCCAACGACTCCGCTCCGGCCGACGACGGTCCCGCCAGGGGCGACGACGAAGTCAGGGGCGACGGGACAGCAGTCCAGCGCGCGCTCGCCGGTGCCGAGGACGCCGCTCCGAAGCCCGGGCCGCAGTCCGGCCCGGCGGGTCACCTGCCCACCGCTCCCGGCGTACCCCCGATCGTTGCCGCTGGGGGCCCGCCGCCGCAGCCCCCGACGCGGCGGCGGTGGCGGTTGTGGACCGTGCTGGGGCTGGTGCTCGTGCTGGTGGCGTGCGGGGTTCCCGGCGTACTCCTGCTGGGGCTGGTGCGCGACGCGGCCGGACGGCCGGCGGCGGGCCGGGACGACCGGGGCACGGCGGCCGAGCGGCGCCTCGGCGAGCGGATGGCGGCCCGGCTCGACCGGCAGGCCGCCGCGCTGCTCAACGGTGACCGGGCCGGCTTCCTCGCCGTCGCCGAACCCGCCGCCCGACCCGCGCTCACCCGGCGGTACGCGGCGCTGCGCGCGCTCCGGGTCACCGCTTGGCGGCCGGTGGCGGACGGGGTGCCGGAGGCGGTCGACCGGCGGCCGGGGGAGTGGCGGCTGACGGTGACCGTCGGCTACTGCTTCGTGGTGCCGGGCTGCACGCCGAGCAGCGTCGAGCTGGGCACCCGGTGGCGGGTGGCGGGGGAGGCCGAACCTCTGCTGACCGCCGTCGAGGAGTCCCGGGCGACGCCGGCCGGTGCGCGGCCCTGGGAGGTGAGCGACCTGGCCGTGGCGGTCGGGAAGCGGGCCGTGGTCGCGACCACGCCGGCGCTGCGGGGCCGGCTGCCCGGCCTGCTCGCCCAGGCCGAGGCCGCCGCCAGGGTCGCCGACCTGTACGCGGTGGCCGCGCCGCCGCCGGACCGCTACCTGGTCTACTACGCGGGGCGGGCCGAGTGGCAGCGCTGGTACGGCGGCGGCCGGCCGAAGTGGACCGCCGGGTACGCGGTCGGCGTCGGCGGCGGGCACCACGACGTCGTGCTGAACGCGCAGAGCCTGACCCCGACCGGCGTCGACGACCTGCTCCGGCACGAGCTGACCCACGCCGCGTCGCTGCCCGACCGGGGCTACGCGGACCGGTCGAGCTGGTGGCTGGTGGAGGGGCTGGCCGAGTACGCGGGCGCCGACGGCCAGCCGGTGGACCGCTACGAGGGCCTCGCCGAGGCGCGCAAGCTGGTCCGGGGCGGGTGGGGCGGCCGGCTCGACGCGCTGGCCCCGGCCGACGACGCGGCCGACGACCGGGTGGGCGGCGCCTACGGCATCGGTTACCTGGCCGTGCGCCACCTGGTCGACCGGTTCGGGGAGCAGCGGGTGCTGGACTTCTTCCGGGCCGTGGTGCACGAGCGCCGGTCGATGGACGAGGCCGCCGACGAGGTGTTCGGCGAGCCCTGGCCGGGGCTGCACGACGACTGCGTCGCCTACCTGCGCGCGGTCGCCGGCTGAGGCGTCGACGCTCGTCGACGGGTCGTAGCATGGGCCGGGTGGCCCGCACCCCCTCGCCGCGGCTGCCCGCGGCCCGCCGCCCCCGCCTCGTCACCGCCGTCCTCGCCGTGGTCGCGCTGACCGGCACCACCGCCGCCTCGTGCGGCGACGACGCGCCCGCGGTCACCGTGGCCGAGGTGGGCCGATCCCCGGTGGCCGAGGTGATCGACGCGCCGGCCACGGTGACCGCCCGGGCTGCCGCGACCCTCACCGCCCCCGCCGACGGCACCCTGGCCAGCCTGCGCGTCCAGCCCGGACAGCGGGTAACCCGGGGGCAGGTGCTCGCGGTGATCGACTCGCCGTCCGCCCAGGACCGGCTGAAGCAGGCCCGCGAGGCGCTCCGGGCCGCGAAGCGGGCGGGCCGGGGCGTCGGCACCGGCGACCTGGGTGGCCGCCGGCGGGACACCGACCGGGCCGCCGACGAGGCGTTCGCCGCCGCTCGCAAGGCCGCCGGGAAGATCGGCGACCCGCAGCTGCGGGCCGCGCTGCTGCTCCAGGTCGAGTCGGCGCAGCGGCAGTACGCGTCGGCCGCCCGCGCCGCCGACCGGGCGGTCAGCGCCGTGCAGCGCGGGGTGGCCGGCCTGAACAGCGCCGTCGGCGCGCTGTCGACCGCGCAGCGCCTCCAAGCCCAGCAGGCGTACGACCTGGCGAAGGCGACGGTCGACGCGCTGACCCTGCGCGCCCCGATTCCCGGCGTGGTGCAGCCGGGCGGGACCCGGGCGGCCACCCCGACCGACCTCAGCGGGCTGCTCGGTGCGGCCGGCGGTGCCGCGCCCGGCCTCGACCCGTCGGCCCTCGGCGCGGCCGGGCAGGGCGGCCCGCCGGCGGGGGTGGACGACGCGGTGCCGGCCGGTGGCCGGGTGACCGCGGGCACGCCGGTGCTGACCGTGGTGGACACCGGGCAGCTCGGCCTGCTCGCCGAGGTGGACGAGACGGATGTGCTGCTGGTCCGGGCCGGGGTGACCGCCACGGTCGAGCTGGACGCGGTGACCGGTGCGACGTACGACGCCACGGTCCGCTCGGTGGACGTGCTGCCGACCAGCTCGGCGCGGGGCGGGGTCACCTACCGGGTCCGGCTCAGCCTCGGCGCCGGGCGGCTCGGCGAGGGGGAGGCCGCCCCGGCGCCCCGCCCCGGCATGAACGCCGTGGTCCGTCTCCGGGTCCGCGAGGCGGCGGACGCGGTGGCCGTACCCGCCTCGGCGGTCTTCTCCGCCGACGGGCGGGACGCCGTCTGGGTGCTGCGGGACGGGAAGGCCGACCGGGTGCCGGTGACCGTGGGCGTGCAGGGGCAGGACCTGGTGCAGATCGTCAGCGGGGTGCGCGCCGGCGACCGCGTCGTGGTACGCGGTGCCGACCAGGTCCACGACGGCCAGGAACTCCGGTGACCGTCGCCGCGATCGAGGCGGTCGACGTGTCCCGCACGTACGAGCTGGACGGGGTGTCGGTGCCCGCGCTGCGCGGGGTGTCGCTCACCATCGCGCAGGGCGAGTACGTGGCGGTGATCGGGCCCTCCGGCTCGGGCAAGTCCACCCTCATGCACCTGCTCGGCGGGCTGGACCGGCCGACCGGCGGCCGGCTGGTGATCGGCGGCCGGGACGTGGCCACCCTGACCGCGCCGGAGCTGGCGACGCTGCGCAACGAGACCATCGGCTTCGTCTTCCAGGCGTTCCACCTGCTGCCGCGCACGTCCGCCGTGGACAACGTGGCCCTGCCCCTGGTCTACCGGGGCGTCGGTGCGCGGCAGCGGCGGGAACGCGCGGCGGCGATGCTCGGCCGGGTCGGGCTGGGACACCGGCTGACCCACCGCCCCAACCAGCTCTCCGGCGGCGAGCAGCAGCGCGTGGCGATCGCGCGGGCCCTGGTCACCGACCCGGCGGTGCTGCTCGCCGACGAGCCCACCGGCAACCTGGACAGCGCCACCGGCGAGGCGGTGCTGGAGCTGCTGGAACGGCTGAACGCCGAGTCCGGGGTGGCGCTGGTCATGGTGACCCACGACCCGGAGGTGGCGGTCCGGGCCCGCCGGCGGATCGCCGTCCGGGACGGGCTGATCCGCTCCGACACCGTTCATGATCGACCGCTGTCGGGTGGCGACGGCCGACCTGAGACACTGGACACCGCTCCCAGCGCGGAGCCCCGGTCCGCGTCCGGAAGCGGCCCGGGGCACCCGTCCGGTGGCTCCGGTGGCGCCACCGGAGCCACCGGACGCCTTCCGCGCACCGGCGGGACCGGCGCGCAGGCCGCGCCCGGAGGTGCCGGATGAGGGTGGCCGAAGCCTGGCGGGTGGCGCTGGACGCGCTGCGGGCCAACCGGATGCGCAGCGCGCTGACCATGCTCGGGGTGATCATCGGGGTTGCCTCGGTGGTGCTCCTGGTCGCCATCGGCACCGGCACCAAGCAGAAGGTCGAACAGCAGGTGGAGGGGCTCGGCTCGAACCTGCTCCTGGTGGTGCCGGGCAAGCTCGACGTGGGCACCGCCCCGGTGGTGTCGCCGCTGGACCTCAAGGACGTGGACGCTGTCTCCCGGGTGGTCGGCGACCCCGGCCGGGTGGCCGTCACCATCGCCTCCGGGGCGACCGCGCGGGCCGGCGCCCGGTCCGACTTCACCACGGTGCAGGGGGTCCTGGAGACCACCCCGACGGTCTTCACCCGCTCGCTGGCCCGCGGCCGCTACCTGACCGGGGCCGACGTGGACACCAGCCGCCGGGTGGCGGTGCTCGGCGCGTCCGTGGCCCGGGCGCTCTTCCCCGACCGGGACCCGCTCGGCCAGCAGGTCACCCTGGCCGGGGTCCGGTTCCGGGTGATCGGCGTCTTCAACCCGCTCGGGCAGAGCCTCGGCGTCGACCGGGACGACGAGGTGCACATCCCGGTGACCGCCGCGCAGCGGCTCTGGGGGACCCAGCGGATCGACGGCATCGCGGTCAAGGCGCCCGACCGGGAGCGGATCGACCAGCTCGGTGAGCGGATCGTCGCCGAGCTGTCCCGCCGGCACCCGGACACCGAGTTCAGCGCGGTCACCCAGCAGCAGATCCTCGGCGTGCTCGGCGACATCCTCGGTGTGCTCACCGGGGTGCTGGCCGCCATCGCCGGCATCTCGCTGCTGGTCGGCGGCGTGGGCGTCTCCAACATCATGCTGGTCTCGGTACGCGAACGGACCCGCGAGATCGGCCTGCGCAAGGCGGTCGGCGCGCGGCCCCGGGACATCGGCGTGCAGTTCCTGCTGGAGGCGGTGCTGCTCACCTCGATCGGCGGGCTGACCGGGATGGCGCTCGGGGTGGGCACCGCGCTGCTGGTCGACGCGGTCTCGCCGATCCCGGCGGCGATCACCTGGTGGTCGCTGGCGCTCGCCTTCGGCGTCTCGGCCGCGGTCGGCATCGTCTTCGGGGTGGTGCCCGCCCAGCGCGCCGGCCGGCTCGACCCCGTGGTGGCGTTGCGCGCCGAGTGACGTACCGGCGGCGGGGCGGGCTCCCGTGAACGGGACAGGCCACCCGTCCGGGCGAAAAACGCCAGCTCAACGCGGGGCGAACGGGCACCCGTCCATGATCAAAAGGAGGAAGGGATCGCGCCGGTCACAGCCGCCCCGCTACCGTACTGGTAACACGCGCGTCGCTCGTCGTGGCGGGAAGCAACCTGCTCGGCGGCACGCGCCGGGCATGGGAATGGGTCGGTGAGCCATGGCCGGGTCGCAGTCCGACGCTCGACTGTCGGATGTCAGGTTCCTGACCGTCGCCGAGGTGGCGACGGTCATGCGGGTGTCCAAGATGACGGTCTACCGTCTCGTGCACAGCGGTGAGCTGACCGCGGTACGGGTCGGCCGGTCGTTCCGGGTGCCCGAGCACGCCGTGCACGAATACCTCCGGGGCGCGTTCCAGGAAACCGCCTGACACGTCGCCCGGCCAGGCCGGCGAGTGCGACGTAACGGGCATCGACGGGGGCGCGTTGGTCCTGCTGACGCACTCCGGCTACCCTGGACCCCGACCGTGACCGCACCCGGGTGTGCCCTGCCCACCACGCTGGTCCGGTCCGTTGTCCGCAAGCGGTCACCGACGCCACTTCCCGTGGTGTCTCCCGGTCCGCCCCGCACGTTGCATCGAAAGGCTGTCGTATGGGCTCGGTGGTCAAGAAGCGCCGCAAGCGCATGGCTAAGAAGAAGCACCGCAAGCTGCTGCGCAAGACCCGCGTCCAGCGTCGTCGTCTCGGCAAGTGACCGGGGCCGGGCTGCGGCCCGGCACCCGGCACCACTTGCCACCTGCCGACCCTCGGAGGCTCAGGTGATCAGGCCGTGGACGTCCCGGCTCGATCCCGCCTGCCGGCCGAGGCGCACGACATGACCCCCGGCGGCACCTCAGGTGCTCCGGGGGTCGTCGTCGTGACCGGGGTCGGCCGCTACCTCGGCGCGCACGTCGCCGCCCGGCTCGCCGCCGACCCCCGCATCGAACGCGTCATCGGGGTCGACCCGGCCACCCCCAACCCGGAGCTCGCCGACCTGCTCTCCGGGGTCGAGCGGGTCCGCCTCGACCTCGACTCGCTCGGCGGCCTCCTGGTCGACCTCGACGTCGACGCCGTGGTGCACCTGGCGCTGGTCACCGCCCCCGATCCGCAGCAGGGCGGCCGATCGGCGATGAAGGAACAGAACGTCATCGGCACCATGCAGCTCCTCGCCGCCTGCCAGCGGGCGCCCCGGCTGCGCAAGCTCGTGGTCCGCTCGTCGACCGCCGCGTACGGGGTGTCGTTCCGCGATCCGGCCGTCTTCACCGAGGAGACCGAGCCGCGCGAGGTGCCGCGCGGCGGTTTCGGCCGCGACATCCTCGACATCGAGGGGTACGTCCGCGGGTTCCGCCGCCGCCGGCCCGACGTCACCGCGACCGTGCTGCGCTTCGCGCCGTTCATCGGCTCGACCGCCGACACCACGCTCACCCGGTACTTCTCCCAGCCGGTGGTGCCCACCGTCTTCGGCCGTGACCCGCGCCTGCAGTTCGTCCACTTCGACGACGCCCTGGAGGTGCTGCACCGGTCGGTCGCCGAGGAGCACGCCGGTACCTACAACGTGGCCGGGCCGGGGGTGCTCTCGCTGTCGCAGGCCATCCGCCGGGCCGGCCGGGTGGCCTTGCCGGTGCTGGAGCCGGGCCTCGCCGGGGTGGCCGCGATCGCCCGCAGCATGGGCTTCGGCCGCTACGGATTGGACCAGGTCGACCTCATCGTGCACGGTCGGGTGGTGGACACCACCAGACTGGAGCGCGAGTACGGCTTCACGCCCCGCTCGACCGCGGCCGCGTTCGACGACTTCATCCGCGCCCACCACGGCGGTGTCGTGGTGACCCGGGACCACCTCGCCACGGCCGAGCAGCTGGTGCTGGAGGGCATCCGGCAGGTCCGGGCCGCCGTGCGGGAGCGCTCGTGAGCGCCGGCGAGGAGCGGAACGAGGCGCGGTACGACGTACCGCTGACCGTGCCCGGGCCGGACGCCGAGCCGGCGCGGCGCAACGGACACCGACGGGCCGCGGCGGCCGCCGCCGAGCCGGCGATGAAGGCGGCGCCGGCGGCCCCCGACGAGCCCGACACCTCCGCCGACGAGCCGGCGCCGGCCCCGCGGACGGGCGCGCCGGGCGACGTCGCCCCGAAGAGGACCGTCGCCAAGAAGACCGTCGCGAAGAAGGCCGTGGCCAGGAAGGCCGTGGCCAGGAAGGCCGTGGCGGAGAAGCCGACGGACGAGCCCGGCGGAGGCGGGGCGGGCGACGCGACCCCGCCCGGACCCGCGGTGGCGGACCGGCCGGGGGACCACTGGGACCGGAAGGTCGCCAAGGGGCTGGCCTTCCTGCGGCGGCGGCTGGCCGGCGACTACGAGGTGGACGAGTTCGGCTTCGATCCGGACCTGACCGACGCCGTCTTCCACCCGCTGGTCCGGCTGCTCTACCGGGACTGGTTCCGCACCGAGGTCAGCGGCGTCGAGCACGTGCCCGCCGAGGGGGCCGGCCTCGTGGTCGGGAACCACTCCGGCACCGTGGCGCTGGACGCGCTGGTGCTCTCGACCGCGCTGCACGACCGGCACCCGGCGCGCCGCTACCTGCGACTGCTCGGCGCCGACCTGGTCTTCCGGATGCCGGTGGTCTCCGAGATCGCCCGCAAGACCGGCGGCACGGTGGCCTGCAACCCCGACGCGGAGCGGCTGCTCGGCAACGGCGAGCTGGTCGGCGTCTTCCCGGAGGGCTTCAAGGGGGTCGGCAAGCTCTACTCGGACCGCTACAAGCTCCAGCGCTTCGGGCGGGGCGGCTTCGTCTCGGCGGCGCTGCGGACCGGCACGCCGATCGTGCCCGTGGCGATCGTCGGCGGCGAGGAGATCTACCCGATGCTCGCCGACATCAAGCCGCTGGCCCGGCTGCTCAAGCTGCCATACTTCCCGGTCACGCCGACCTTCCCCTGGCTGGGGCCGCTGGGCATGGTGCCGCTGCCGAGCAAGTGGCTGATCGAGTTCTGCCCGCCGATCCCGACCGCGCACCTGCGCGACTCGGCCGACGATCCGCTGGTCGTGTTCAACCTCGCCGACCAGGTGCGGGAGACCATCCAGCAGACTCTGCACCGGCTGCTCGAACGCCGGCCGGACCCGTTCGGCCCCTGACGCGCGGGCCGCGCGTCAGTCGACGCGCTGGCGGCGGCGGTGCAGGGCCAGCCCGGCGGTGACGGCGCCGGCGACCAGCCCGGCGGCGGCCGTGGACGGCACGGCGATCTTCGCGGCCCGCCGGCCGGTGCGGAAGTCGCGGACGTCCCAGCCCCGCTCGCGGGCCTGCCGGAGCAGCGCGGGATCCGGGTTGATCGCCACGGGGCGCCCCACGGTGGAGAGCATCGGCAGGTCGTTGGCCGAGTCGCTGTACGCCGCGCAGCGGCTCAGCTCCAGCCCCTCCACCGCGGCGAGCTGGGTGATCGCCTCGGCCTTGGCCGGGCCGTGCATGAGGTCGCCGACGAGCCGGCCGGTGTACGCCCCGTCGACCACCTCGGCCACCGTGCCGATCGCCCCGGTCAGGCCGAGCCGGGTCGCGATCACCCGGCCGATCTCCACCGGGGCCGCGCTGACCAGCCAGACCCGCTCGCCCGCGTCGAGGTGGCGCTGGGCCAGCTTGCGGGTGCCGGCCCAGATGCGCGGGGCCATCAGCTCGTCGAAGATCTCCTCGGTGAGGCGTTCGACGTCGTCCACCCGCCAGCCCTGCACGAAGGCGAGCGCCGCCTCCTTCGCCTGCGACATGTCCCCGGCGTGCTCGGTGGCGAGCAGCCGGAACTTCGCCTGCTGCCAGGCGAACCGGGCCAGGTCACCGGTGGTGAAGTACTTGCGGGCGGCCAGCCCGCGGGCGAACCAGTAGATCGACGCGCCCTGCATCATCGTGTTGTCGACGTCGAAGAACGCGGCGGCCGTCGGGTCGGGGGTGGGGGTGGCCGGGGGTGCCTCCGGGGTCTCCGACCAGCCGGCGGTGTGCCCGTGGACGTCGGTGCTGACCGTCACCTTCCGGCTCCGGGTCACGACGACCTCCCCTCGACGACCGCGTACGCCCTCCGTACCGAGCCTATCCGGCATCGTGTGACGGGCGGATGTCCGGCGGGAGAAGTGTGGCGTGAACGGCTGTTCCGGGCGGGTTCAGCGGTCGCCGGGGCAGGTGGTCGGGGCGGGCCCGAGCGCGTCGCTGGCCGCCGGGGCCGGCAGCCCGCAGGCGATCGCCTCGCGGAGCGCGTCGGCGCGCCGGCCGGCCGCGTCGAGCAGGGCGAGCGAGCGGCGGGTGCGGTCCCGGTCGGCGTGGTCCGACCGGTCGAGCAGCCCGCTGACCGCCCGGCGCTGGCCGCCGAGGAACGTGTCGACGGCGTCCAGCGCCGCGGGGTCGGAGCGCTGCGCGGCCACCGTGGTCAACAGGCGTACGCCCTGCCGGGTGTCGGCGTCCATGTCGTCGAGCACGGCGCTGAAGCCGAGCCGGTCGTCGCGGACCGTGGCGGCCTCGTCGAGCCGGGTCCGGGCGAAGTCGAGGAAGAGCTGGCCCCGGCTGATGTCGGAGCTGGCCAGGGCGAGCTGGGCGCGCTCGGTCGAGCGCTTCATGCCGTAGAGGGCGTCGCCGGGCACCGCGTTCTCGCTGGCGGCGGAGATGCCGGAGAGGGCGATCGCGCCGGCGGCCACGCCGACCAGGATCGCGCCCCGGGCCCGGGCCCGTCGCCCGGTCATCGCCGGCAGCAGGGAACCCCGGACGCCGGTGCCGGTCTTCGCCGGGGCACCCACGCCCTCGCGCTCGGCCGTGGCGACGAGCATCGCCCGCAGTCCGGTGCGGAATTCGCCGTCCACCTCGACGTCGGGCCGGTCGGCGGTGAGCCGCCGGCTCACCGCGACGAGCGCCGCGAGTTCGTCGTCGGACCGGGAACGGACGTGGTGCCGCCGGCCGCCGTTGGCCTCGTCGAGGAGTTGCGCGAAGCGCTCGGCACGCCGACGGGAGAAGAGGTCGCTGTCCACCGCAGGCACCCCCTCTCGCTGGTCACGGCCGCTCTGGCCGTCGTCGTCACCAGCGACCGGTGGCAGCGTGTGGCCGATGTCGACCGGGACGGCCGACCTGACCCACCGGACCGGGTGGCCCGGGGGACGCCGGGACAACCACTGGTCGCACCCGGAGAAACGGTTCGCGCCGGTAGCCGGTTACGGCCCGGTCGGTGGCGAAATCACCAAGAGTGATCGCCGTCACGGGCTTCGGAGGGTGCGCTGGTCCGCGCCCGGGGGCTCGCCGGGCGGGAGGGAACGGGTCGGATCAGGGCTGGAAACCGTCCGGCAGCAGCCGGGCCAGGGCCCGGACCGCCCGGTACTGCAACGCCTTGATGGCGCCCTCGTTCTTGCCCATGGCGCGGGCCGTCTCGGCCACCGAGAAGCCCTGGAGGAAGCGGAGCACGATGCACTCCTGCTGCTCCGGGTTGAGCTGCTTCACGGCGGTGAGCAGGGCGACGTTGGTGATGTGCTCGACCACCGCCGCCTCCGGGCTGCCCTCGGGCCCCCGGTCCTCCCGGTCGGCGTCGAGCACGTCGCCGGTGGTCACCTCCAGCCGGTAGCGGCCGGACTTGAAGTGGTCGGCGACCAGGTTGCGGGCGATGGTGACCAGCCAGGCGCCGAGGTCGCGGCCCTGCCAGGTGAAGCTGCCGATCCGCTTGAGCGCCCGGAGGAACGTGTCGGAGGTGAGGTCCTCGGCGAGCTGGCGGTTGCCGACCCGGAAGTAGACGAACCGGAAGACGGTGTCGACGTACCGGTCGTAGATCAGGCCGAACGCCTCGGCCTCGCCGGCCTGCGCCCGCTCGACCAGTGCCCAGACCTCGGTGGCCGGGTCGGACGGGTCGGGGCGGCTCGGGAAGCCGGTGGCCGGTGCGGCGGTCGCCGGGACGGCCGGCAGCACCGCCGTGTCGGCGGCGGTCACCGCGGGCAGCACGGCGGTCTCGGCGGCTGAGGGCTCGCTGTTCGCCGTCGCCTCACCGCGCCGGCCCTGGGCCGGCATGGTGGGCCGGGACGGGGCGCCGAGCCGGCCGGCGGCGGGCTTCGCGTTGCCCCCGGGCGTCGCGGGGCGCGGCGGCGCCTCGTTGTGGTGTGTGCGGTTGCGGACCCGCCGCCCCTCGCCGCGTACCGCGAGGCCGCGCATTCCGTCGGCGGCCGCCCGTGGAGCGGGCTCCAGGCGTTCGTTGACGGGTGTTCGCTGGGTCGGGCCGGTCACTCCGGCCGGCCGGTCCGCGTAACCGAAGGTGGTCACCGCGCCTCCCCGATCCAGGCGGGGCACGGCCGCACCGGCCGCCGGGGCGTCACGGCGGGACCGGGTACGCCCCGGCCGCGTGCGGCCGTTCCGGGACGTGCCGACGGGCGGCACGTCTCCTTGAGGTGCTGGTCCAATGCGCTCACAGGCACGGGGGCCTCCTCGGGCTGAGGGGTGTCGACTCACGGCAAATGGGGTGAGCCGACCCGAGTGATGATAGGGCCAACGTCACCCGCGCGTGGCAAGTCCGTTACACAGAGCGGAAGTATTTCCGGTCCCGTCGCACAAATGGCGGACCCCTTGTCCGTCGTGTGCGGTTGACTTTCGCGTCGCTACCTGGTCCGGAGTGGAAAGTCCTGGTCGGAGCCAATTTTGTTGCGCCCTCGGCGTGTCGCGGTGGCGGCCCGGCCGGGGCGGTTCCGGCTGCCCGGGCGACCCCGGCGGCCGACCGGTGGAGGGCCCCTTCCCACGTTCGGGAATCCTTCCTGGCGGGGTGGACAGTCCCGCCGGGGGGACCGGGGTCCGGCGTGTCCGATGCGGCCGGCCGTTTGCCCGCCACGCGGCGGGCCCGGCGTTGGGGCGTGGCCGGGCGGACGCGGCTGTGCCAGACTCAGCCACCGTGCAGGACGCAGCCCACAGCTCCGCGCCGAACCTCGCCGACCGGCTCCACCGGACGGCCGCCGTCGACGGTGACCGTCCCGCGCTGCACTGGCGCGACCGGACGCTGACCTGGTCCGCTCTGGACGCCTCGGTGACCGCCACCGCCCGCGCGCTGGCCGCGGCGGTGCCGCCGTCCGCTCCGGACGGCCATCCGCCCCGGGTGGCGATCGCCTTCGGCAACACCCCGGACTTCGTGGTCACCTACCTGGCCGTGCTCCGCGCCTGCCTCGTGGCGGTGCCGGTCAACCCGGGCTTCACCGCCCGGGAGCTACGGCACGTGCTCGCCGACTCCGGGGCCGCCGTGCTGGTCGGCGCGGCCCCGGTGGTCGACCGGGCGCCCACCGGCGACCTGCCCGCGCTCACCGCGGTGCACACCACCCCGCCGGTCGCCGACGGTGACGGGGCGTTTGGCTTTCCGGCCCGGGGCGGGGACGACCTCGCCGTCCTGCTCTACACCTCCGGCACCGAGGGCCGGCCCAAGGGGGCGATGCTGTCGCACCGGGCCCTGGCCGCCAACCACGCCCAGGTCGACCGGATCGATCCGCCGGTGGTCGGCCCCGACGACACCGTGCTGCTCGCCCTGCCGCTCTTCCACGCGTACGGGTTGAACTCCGGGCTCGGGGCCGTGGTGCACCACGGCGCGACCGGGGTGCTGGTCGACGAGCCGGGCCCGACCGGGGCGCTCGACGAGATCGCCCGGCACCGGGTCAGCGTGCTGGTGGGCGTACCGTCGATGTTCCTGGCCTGGGCCGACGCGGCGGGCGACCACCCCGCGGCGCTGGATTCGGTGCGGGTCGCGGTGTGCGGTGCCGCGCCGCTGCCGCCGGCCGTCGGGGCGCGCTTCACCGAGGTCACCGGGCACCCGGTGCACGTCGGGTACGGGCTCACCGAGACCGCCCCGGTGCTCACCTCCACCCTGGTCGGGGGCGAGCCGAAGCCGGGCTCCATCGGCCGCCCGCTGCCCGGCGTCGAGCTGCGCCTGGTCGGGTCGGACGGCGCGGAGCTGTGGCGCGACGGGGTGCCCACGGCCGAGGAGGACGCCGACGAGCTGCACCTCTCCGACGACCCGACGGGCACCGACCCGGGGCAGATCGTGGTGCGCGGCGACAACCTCTTCGACGGCTACTGGCCGGACGGGCGCGGCGGCCCGGACCCGGACGGCTGGTGGCCCACGGGCGACGTGGCGTACGCCGACTCCGACGGTGATCTCTTCCTGGTCGACCGGCTCGGCGAGCTGATCCTGGTCAACGGCTTCAACGTCTACCCGCACGAGGTGGAGCTGGTGCTCCAGGCGCACCCCGGGGTGGCCGAGTCGGCCGTCCTGGGTATGCCGCACCCGCGGACCGGCGAGACTGTCCGGGCGTACGTGGTGCGGGCGGCCGGCTCGACGGTGACGGCGGAGGAGCTGCTCGGCCACTGCGCGCGTAACCTGGCCCGGTTCAAGTGCCCGACCGCCGTCGAGTTCGTCGACGACCTGCCCCACTCGGCGATCGGCAAGGTACGCAAGACCGAGCTCCGCCCCGCGGCGCCCCCGGTGCCCGCGCCCGCGCCGCCGATCGAGATCCGCACGGAGGTATCCGATGTCCAGTGACGCCCGGCTCACCCTGATCACCCGGCCCGACTGCCACCTCTGCGAGGACGCGAAGGCGGCGCTCGACCGGGTGGTGGCGGTGACCGGCGACCGCTGGATCGAGAAGGACGTGACGGGCGACCTGGAGCTGGAACGCGAGTACGGCGACCGGCTGCCGGTGGTGCTGCTCGACGGCAAGGAGCACGGCTACTGGCGGGTCGAGGAGGAGCGGCTGCTGCGGGACCTCACCACCCCGCAGCTCTGAGCGCCCCTTACAGTGCAGCGATGACCGCTGCGCGCCGCCACCTGGTGTGGGACTGGAACGGAACCCTCCTCGACGACCTCGACCTGGTGGTGCGAGCCACCAACGTCGCCTTCGCCAGCGCCGGCGGTCCGGTGGTCACCGCCGACGAGCACCGGGTCCGGTTCCGCCGCCCGATCGCCGACTACTACGCGGAGATGCTCGGCCAGGCGATCGACGACGAGGCGTTCGGCCGGCTCGACCGGATCTTCCACGAGGCGTACCGGGCCGGGTTGACCAGCTGCGCGCTGGCCGCCGACGCCACCGCCGCGATCGCCGCCTGGCCGGGCAGCCAGTCGCTGCTGTCCATGTGGTTCCACGACGAGCTGGTGCCCACGGTGCACACGTACGGGCTGACCCCGCACTTCACCCGGGTGGACGGGCTGCGCGCCGCGGTCGGCGGCGGCCCGAAGGCGGAGTGGCTGGAGAAGCACCTCGCCGAGCTGGGCCTCGACGGCCGTGAGGTGGTGCTGATCGGCGACTCCCTGGACGACGCCGACGCCGCGGCCTCGGTGGGGGCCGCCTGCGTCCTCTACACCGGTGGCCTCTCCGACCCCGCCCGCCTCCGCACCTCCGCCCACCCGGTCGCCGACACCCTCACCCAGGCCGTCGCCCTCGCCCGGGAGTGCTGACCGACGCCCGGTGGCTCAGGCCCGGAGGTGGGTGAGGACGGCCAGCACCCGGCGGTGGTGGTTGGTGGCGTCGGGGGGCAGGTCGAGCTTGGTGAAGATGTTGCGGACGTGCTTCTCGACGGCGCCGTCGCTGACCACCAGGGCACGGGCGATGGCGGTGTTGGAGCGGCCCTCGGCCATGAGAGCGAGCACCTCGCGTTCGCGGGGGGTCAGCTCGGCCAGCGGGTCGTTCCGGCGGCGCCGGACCAGCAGCTGGCTGATCACCTCCGGGTCGAGCACCGTGCCGCCGGCCGCGACCCGGGCCAGCGCGTCCAGGAACTCGTCGATCGCGGCCACCCGGTCCTTGAGCAGGTAGCCGATCCCGCCCCCGCCGGCCCCGCCGCCGGTGGTGGCGAGCAGGTCGTCGGCGTACGACACCTCGACGTACTGGGAGAGCACCAGGACCGGCGTACGCGGCACCCGCCGGCGCGCCTCCACGGCCGCCCGCAGCCCCTCGTCGGTGTGCGACGGCGGCATCCGCACGTCCACCACCGAGACGTCCGGCCGGTGCGCCACCACCGCCTCGACCAGGGCGTCCCCGTCGCCGACGGCGGCTACCACCTCGTGCCCCGACTCGGTGAGCAACCGGACCAGCCCCTCCCGGAGCAGTACGGCGTCGTCCGCGATCACTATCCGCATGGGTCCGGTGTCTACCACGTCCTGGACCCACAGCGCGGCCTCGTTCCGGTCCGGAGCGCCACCGGGCGCCGCGGCGGCCGGATGACGGCCGTCCGGCGTCACCGGGGGAGTTCCGCGTGGATCCGGGTCGGCCCGCCGTTCGGGCTGGCCACCTCCAGGGTCCCCCCGGCGGCCCGGACCCGGTCGGCGATGCCGCTCAGCCCGTGCCCCTTGGCCAGGTGTGCGCCGCCGATCCCGTCGTCGGCGACGGTGATCTCCAGCCGGCCGACCTTCCGGGTCACCTCGACCCGGCAGGCGGCTGCCCGGCTGTGCTTGGAGACGTTGGTCAGCGCCTCGGCCACCACGAAGTACGCGGTGCTCTCCAGCCCCGGGTCGAGCCGCCCGTCGGCGGTGCCCAGCTCGTCGTCGACCACCAGTTCGGTGGGGACCAGGGCACGGGCGGCGAGCGCGGCCAGCGCGCTGGGCAGGCCCCGGTCGACCAGGATCGGCGGGGCGATGCCCCGGGAGAGGGCGCGCAGCTCGTCGAGGGTGTCCCGGGTCTGGCTGACCGCCTCGTCCAGGGTCCGGCGGGCCGCCTCGGGGTCGGCGGCGAGCTGCTGGCGGGCCCGGCTGAGGTCCATGGCGAGGCGGACCAGGCGCTGCTGCGGGCCGTCGTGGATGTCCCGCTCCAGCCGGCGCAGGGCGGACGCCTCGGCGGACGCGGCGGCCCGCTTCTGCTCCTCCAGCGTGGTGATCCGCTGCCGCATCTCGGCCACCCCGGTGAGCAGCGAGTACGCCAGGGCGGCCTGGATCCGGGCGCAGGCCCTGGCCACCAGGGGCAGGGTGAACAGGGCGAACAGCCCGATCGCGGTGTTCAGGGCGACCCGCGCACCGCTCCCGTCGCCCATCCCGAGCAGCTGGCTCAGGTCCTGGTCGCCGGGGCCGCGCGGGATCGCCCAGTCGTACGCGGCGTAGAGCGTGCCGGCGGCGGCCAGCGCCCACCAGACGAGCACCACCACGAAGGTGGGCAGGGTCACCAGCAGCCGGACGAAGGCGTGCAGCAGGTCGAGCCAGGACTGCGGGTCGCGCATCGGGGTCAGGACCCGCCGCCAGAAGCCCGCGCCCCGCTCGGGGGCCAGGTAGATCGGGCGGACCTGGGGCTGGCGCAGCACGGCGGGCAGCCGCAGCCGTTCCAGGTCGGCGAGCCCCCGGGCCGCGTACAGGGTGCCGGCGAGGACCGGCAGGCCGAGCGTGGTGACCAGCAGCCCGGCGGTGAGTGAGATCCCGGCCACGGCCAGGACGAAGCCGACCAGCGCCAGCGGGAGGCCGAAGAGCACGTAGCCGGAGTCGCGCAGGAGCTGGCGGACGAGGCCCCGGACGGGTGTGGTGGGGGTGGGCGCGGCGCCCAGCGGTACGGCGGTCATGCTCCGAGGCTATGGGCCGGGGACGGCCCGACCCATCCCGTGCGCGGGCCTCTCCGGGGTGGGGTTCTCCCTACCTGAGCCGGCGGTGGCACCCCTGCCGGACGTGAGACGCGCCTCTCCCCGACGGTGACACAGCGCTACCGGGCGCGCGCGATTGGTCAGAGAAGTCGGGATTGAGCAATAATCGCCACGCGGCGCCGAGGGAGCTCCGTCTATCGATCTTGTTGGAATGGAGGGGCAGGTGGAGGCGCGTCGCGAGCTTTCAAGATCGCGATTTGTGCACCTCTTCACAAGCGCCTACTCTGTAGTTCCGACGCGCCCTGCTAGCACAGCCGGCAACATCGGTCGCCAGCGGGAGTCCCGGAACGACCGGTCACCGTCGCTGGTCGAGGATCGCACCGCACGGAGTCTCATGAGTCAGCACCGTCACCCTGGCGCGCCCGGCCGAGCCGGTGCCGTGCCGGCGCTCCCGGAACTGCCCGAGGCGACCGTCGCGCGGCTGCCGGAATACCTCCGTGCCCTGCACGCCATCGCCGAGACCGGCCACGAGACGGTCTCCAGCGAGGGGCTGGCCAACGCCGCCGGGGTCAACTCGGCGAAGCTCCGCAAGGACCTCTCCCACCTCGGCTCGTACGGCACCCGGGGCGTCGGCTACGACGTCGCGCTGCTGATCGAGCAGATCGAGTCGGTGCTCGGGCTCACCCAGTGCCGCTCGGTCGCGCTGGTCGGCGTGGGTAATCTCGGTCACGCCCTGGCCGGCTACGACGGCTTCGCCAGCCGCGGCTTCCGGATCGCCGCGCTTCTCGACGCGGACCCGTCCCGGGTCGGCGAGGAGATCAACGGGCTGGTCGTCCGGCACGTCGACGAGCTGCCCCGGGTCGCCGTCGAGGAGTCGATCTCGATCGGCGTGATCGCCACCCCCGCGCCGGCCGCCCAGGCGGTCGCGGATCAGCTCGTGGCGGTCGGCGTGACGAGCATCCTCAACTTCGCGCCCTGCGTACTCTCGGTTCCGGAGGGGGTCGACGTGCGCAAGGTCGACCTCGCCATCGAGCTGCAGATCCTGTCCTTCCACGAGCACCGCAAGGCGTCGCTGACCGCGCTCCCCGGCGGGCTCGCGGCCACCGACACCCAGGAGGCGATCGGCACGTGAAACTGCTCGTCGTCGGCGCGTCCTACCGCACCGCCCCGGTCGCCGCGCTGGAGCAGCTGGCGGTTCCGCCCGCGGACCTCACCCGCACCCTGGACCGCCTGGTCGCCCAGCCGTACGTCGCCGAGGCCGTGCTCGTCTCCACCTGCAACCGGGTCGAGGTGTACGCCGCCGTCTCCGGCTTCCACGGCGGCCTCGGAGACATCTGCGCGGTCCTGGCCGAGCAGGCCGGCGTCCCGCCGGCGGCGCTCGCCGCCCACCTCTACGTGCACTACGACGTCGCCGCCGTGGACCACGTCTTCCGGGTGGCCACCGGGCTCGACTCGATGGTCGTCGGCGAGGCGCAGATCCTCGGCCAGCTCCGCGACGCGTACCACTCGGCCAGCGGCGCCGACTCCGCCGGGCGGCTGCTGCACGAGCTGATGCAGCAGGCGCTGCGGGTGGGCAAGCGCGCCCACGCCGAGACCAACATCGACCGGGCCGGCCAGAGCGTGGTCACCGCCGCCCTCGACCTGGCCGCCGGCCTGCTCGACGGCGGCCTGACCGGCCGGCCCGCCATGGTGGTCGGCGCCGGGGCGATGGGCTCGTTGAGCGTGGCCACCCTCTCCCGGCTGGGCGCCGGCCCGCTCACCGTCACCAACCGGGGCGCCGCGCGGGCCGTCCGGCTGGCCGAGTCGTACGGCGCGGCCGCCGTGCCGATGGCCGAGCTGGTCGACGCGCTCACCACGGTGGACGTCGTGGTGGCCGCCACCGCGGCCACCGAACCGGTCCTCACCCGCGACGTGGTCACCCGGGCGCTGGCCCGCCGGGACGCCGCCCGGGGCCCGCTGGTCCTGCTCGACCTGGCCGTCCCGCGCGACGTCGAGGAGGGCGTCGCCGCCCTGCCCGGCGTCGAGGTGATCGACATCGACCGGATGGCGGCGATCCTCGCCGACGGCCCGGCCGCCGCCGACGCCGCCGAGGTGGCCCGGATCGTGGCCGGCGAGGTCGAGGCGTTCCTGAGCTGGCTGCGCGGCGCCGACGTGGCCCCCACCGTGGCGGCCCTGCGCGGGCGCGCCGACGACGTGGTCACCGCCGAGCTGCGCCGGCTCGCCCAGCGCCGCCCCGAGTTCACCGACGACCAGCGCGCCGAGGTCGCCCGCACGGTGCACCGGGTGGTGCAGCGGCTGCTGCACCAGCCGACCGTCCGGGTCCGCCAGCTCGCCGCCGAGCCCGGCGGCGACCAGTACGCCGCCCTGCTGCGCGAGCTGTTCGACCTCGAGGTCCCGCAGACCTCCCCGGTCGACACCGTCCCCGACGTGGTGGAGGCGGAGATCGCCGTGCCGGCCGACACCACCCCGCTCACCGGAGGTGCGCGATGACCGCCCCCCTGCGCCTCGGCACCCGGGGCAGCGCCCTGGCGATCGCCCAGTCCGGCCATGTCGCCGAGGCCCTCACCGCGGCCACCGGCCGCCCGGTCGAGCTGGTCGAGGTGGTGACCGCCGGCGACCGCTCCACGGCCCCGGTGCACCGGCTCGGCATCGGCGTCTTCGTCTCCGCGCTGCGGGACGCGCTGACCGCCCGGGAGATCGACTTCGCCGTCCACTCGTACAAGGACCTGCCCACCGCGGCGGCGCCCGGCCTGCACATCGCCGCCGTGCCGCAACGGCAGGACCCGCGGGACGCGCTGATCGCCCGGGACGGCCGTACCCTCGCCGAGCTGCCGCCCGGCGCGCGGGTGGGCACCGGCGCGCTGCGCCGCATCGCCCAGCTGCACGCCCTCGGCATGCAGCTGGAGGTCACCCCGATCCGGGGCAACGTCGACACCCGCCTCGGCCGGGTGCTCGGCCCCGACGCCGACCTCGACGCCGTGGTGCTGGCCCGGGCGGGGCTCGCCCGCCTCGGCCGGACCGACGTCATCACCGAGACGCTCGATCCGATGCTGATGCTGCCGGCGCCCGCCCAGGGCGCGCTGGCGGTGGAGTGCCGGATCGACGATCAGGACCTGGTCGAGCTGCTCGGCGTGCTCGACCACGCACCGTCCCGTGCCGCGGTCGTCGCGGAGCGGGCACTGCTGGCCACCCTGGAGGCCGGGTGCAGCGCACCCGTCGCCGCCTACGGCGAACTCGCCGAGGGTGACGCCGGTGAGGAGATCTACCTGCGCGGGGCGGTGATCAGCCCGGACGGTACCCGTGACCTCCGGCTGTCCCGCACCGGAACGCCCGCCGACGCGGCGGAGATCGGCAAGGCACTCGCCGCCGAACTCCTCGAACTCGGCGCCGACTCGATCCTCGGCCAAGAAGGACACGCCGGCCCGGGGACCCAGCAATTTGGGAGCACAGAATGACCCGCACCCGTAAGCCCGTAGGCCGGATCGCGTTCGTCGGGGCCGGCCCCGGCGACCCGGGCCTGCTGACCCGCCGGGCGCTGGACGCCCTGGTCGAGGCCGACCAGGTGGTGTACGACCGGGGAGTCCCCGAGTCGCTGCTCGAACACGTCCGCGCCCAGGCCAGGTCCGACGCCGAGTTCAGCCCCGCCGAGGGTGTGCCGGGGGACGTGGCGAAGGTGCTGATCTCCGCGGCCCGGTCCGGCCAGAACGCCGTGCACCTGGTCGCCGGTGACCCGTTCGGCCACGACTCGGTGGTCAAGGAGGTGCAGGCGGTGGCACGTACCGCCGCGCACTTCGAGGTGGTGCCGGGCGTCGGCCAGGCCGAGGGCGTGGCCACCTACGCCGGCGTGCCGCTGCCCGGGGTACGCACCGCCGCCGACGTCGAGGACGTCACCACGCTGGACTTCGACGCGCTGGCCGCGGCCGTGGCCCGCGGTTCGCTGGCCGTCGCGGTGGACGCGGGTGACCTGGCCGCCATCCGGGACGGCCTGCTGGCCGCCGGCGTGGACGGCGCCACCGCCGTCGGGGTGACCGGCGACGGCACCGGCGAGACGCAGTACACCACCACGTCGACCGTGGACTCGTTCGTCGCGGCGGCGCTCGGCTTCACCGGCCGGGTGGTGCTCACCGTCGGCGCGGGCGTCTCCGACCGCGACAAGCTGAGCTGGTGGGAGAACCGGCCGCTGTACGGCTGGAAGGTGCTGGTCCCCCGCACCAAGGAGCAGGCCGGCGCGATGAGCGCGCGACTGCGCGCGTACGGGGCGATCCCGTGCGAGGTGCCGACCATCGCGGTCGAGCCGCCGCGCACCCCCGCCCAGATGGAGCGGGCGGTCAAGGGCCTGGTCGACGGCCGGTACGCCTGGGTGATCTTCACCTCGGTCAACGCGGTCCGGGCGGTCTGGGAGAAGTTCGCCGAGCACGGCCTGGACGCCCGCCACTTCGGCGGCGTCAAGATCGCCTGCATCGGCGAGGCCACCGCCGAGGCGGTCCGCGCCTTCGGCATCCAGCCGGAGCTGATCCCGTCCGGGGAGCAGTCCTCCGAGGGCCTGCTGGCCGAGTTCTCGCCGCACGACGAGATCCTCGACCCGGTCGGCCGGGTGCTGCTGCCGCGCGCCGACATCGCCACCGAGACCCTGGCCGCCGGGCTCACCGAGCGCGGCTGGGAGGTCGACGACGTGACCGCGTACCGGACCGTCCGGGCCGCGCCGCCGCCGGCCGAGATCCGCGACGCCATCAAGTCGGGCGGGTTCGACGCGGTGCTCTTCACCTCGTCCTCCACCGTCCGGAACCTGGTCGGCATCGCCGGGAAGCCGCACGCGCGTACCGTTGTTGCCGTCATCGGGCCCAAGACGGCGGAGACCGCCACGGAGTTCGGCCTGCGGGTCGACGTGCAGCCGCCGCACGCCTCGGTGCCCGACCTGGTGGAGGCGCTCGCCGCCTACGCCGTCGAGCTGCGCGAGAAGCTCGCCGCCATGCCGGCCAAGCAGCGCCGGGGCTCGAAGGTGCAGGGCCCGACCGCCCTGAGGTTCCGCTGACAGGAGGCCCGTCATGTCGTACCCCGAGATCCGGCCCCGCCGGCTGCGCCGCAACGCGGCCGTGCGGCGGCTGGTCTCCGAGACCCGCGTCGACCCGGCCGAACTGGTCGTGCCGATGTTCGTCAAGGAGGGGCTGACCGAGCCGCGGGCCGTGGCGTCGCTCCCGGGGGTGCTCCAGCACTCCCGGGACTCGCTGCGCAAGGCCGCCGTCGAGGCGGTCCAGGCCGGGGTCGGCGGGATCATGCTCTTCGGGGTGCCGGCGTCGCGGGACGAGACCGGGTCGGGCGGCATCGACCCGGACGGCATCCTCAACGTGGCCATCCGGGACGTGATCGCCGAGGTCGGCGACGCCACCGTGGTGATGAGTGACCTCTGCCTGGACGAGTTCACCTCGCACGGGCACTGTGGCGTGCTCACCCCCGACGGCGCCGTGGACAACGACGCCACCCTGTCGGCGTACGCCCGGATGGCGGTCGCCCAGGCCGACGCCGGGGTCCACGTGGTCGGGCCGTCCGGGATGATGGACGGCCAGGTCGGCGCGGTCCGCCGGGCCCTGGACGCCGCCGGGCACCAGGACGTCTCGGTGCTCGCGTACGCCGTGAAGTACGCCTCCGCCTTCTTCGGCCCGTTCCGCGACGCCGTGGAGTCGGCGCTCGAGGGCGACCGGCGCACCTACCAGCAGGACCCGGCGAACCTGCGGGAGTCGCTGCGCGAGGTCGCGCTGGACGTGGCCGAGGGCGCCGACATGGTGATGGTCAAGCCCGCCCTGCCCTACCTCGACGTGGTGGCGGCGGTCCGGGCCGCGGTCGACGTCCCGGTCGCCGCCTACCAGGTCTCCGGCGAGTACGCGACGGTCGAGGCGGCCGCCGCGAACGGCTGGATCGACCGCGAGCGGGTGATCATGGAGACGCTCACCTCGATCCGCCGGGCCGGGGCGCAGATCATCCTCACCTACTGGGCGGTCGAGGCGGCCCAGTTGCTCCGCCAGCGCTACTGAACGCTGACGGTCACCACCCGGGCCAGCTCCGCCACGCGATAGACCTTCCGGGGCGGGTCCGGTAGCTGCGCCCACACCACGCGGACGGTGGTGTCGTCGACCCAGGCGGCACCCCAGGTCCCGCCGCCCGTCAGGCCGTAGGTCGGGCTGGCCGTCCCGAGCGGCTGGTCGGCCCGGAGCTGCCCGGTAGCGGTGTCCAGGATCGCCAGCCGGTAATCGAGGTTCCGACCGTTCGGGCGGCGGTAGGGGACCGCGACGAGGCTGCCGTCCGGGGAGAGCCGGACCGACGGGGCACAGTCCCCGGCCACCGTCAGCCGCGACAGCCGGCTCCCACCGGCCAGCCGGCGTACGTCGAGCTGGCAGCGGGTCATGTCGGCCGGGCCGGTCACCGACACCACGCGGCCGGCCGTCACGTCGGCCTCACGGAACGGCAGCTCGCCGTCGACCTTCGTCGGCACCCGGATCAGGGTCTTCTCCCGGCCGGTGGTCAGCTCGTGGGACACCAGGCCCACCCCGTCCCGGACCAGGTAGGCGTACCGTGCGTCGGCGCCGGCCAGTCCGAGGGCCTGGCCCCTGACCCGGATCTCCCGGCTGACCTCGACGCGTCCGTCCGCGCTGAGCACCGTGAGCTTGATGGAGAGGCCGGCCACGTCCGGGCCGTCCGTCCGCCGCACGCCGGGCATGAGGTCGGTGAGCTTGAGGCCGACCAGCCGTCCGTCGGGCAGCGCCACGGTCTCCTGCCAGCCGGCGGGGACCCGGTGCCGGACCACCGAGCCGTCGCTGCGCAGCTCGTCCGCGGCGCCGCCGATCAGGCCGATCTCCGGGCCGGCCCGGTGCGGTCGCACGGTGCCGCCATCGCCGCTCAGCAGCAGCCGCTGGGCCGGCGCGGGGGTCGGCGGCGGCGAGCCGGGAACGGTCGGCGACGGCGACGGCGACGGCGCGGCCAGCGGCGCGGCCGGCCGGTGGTCGCCGACGAGCAGCGGCACGGTACCGCCGGTGAGCGCGACCAGGACCACCAGGCCCGCCACGGCCGTCGCGGTCCGCCGACGTCGGCGGGCGCGGGCGCGGCCGCGGACCGTCGCCAGGTCCGCCGGGTACGGCGCGGTCGCGCGAGCGGCGCGGTGAACCAGCTCGGCCACGTCCTCGGGTACGACGTCCACGGTCACTCCTCCTCGGCCAGCGCGGCCCGCAGCTCGGCCAGCCCCCGGGAGAGGCGGCTGCGGACGGTGCCCTCGGTCAGGTCCAACACGGCAGCGGTCTCGGCGGTGGAGAGGTCCAGCAGCACCCGGCAGACGATCACGGTGCGCCGGCTCACGGGCAGCAGTTCCAGGGCCGACCGGGCGGCCAGCCCGGCGGGATCCGGGGCGGCTGTCGCCGGGTGCCGGTCCTCGGCCGGTGGCCGTTCCCGGCGTACCTTCCGCCACCAGGAGGTGGCCCAGTTCAGCCCGACCCGGAAGACCCAGCCACCGGGGTTGTCCAGCCGGCGCACCCGGTCCCACCGGGCGTACGCCCGGGCCATCGCCTCGTCGGTCGCCTCCCGGGCGACCGCGGTGTCCCCGACGGACAGCGCGAGGGCGCGGTGGATCCGGTCCACATGGTCTCGATAGAACTGCTCGAACGGCAGGTGCGAGGACGTGTCGCGGTCGCGCGGCAACACGTCCGGCGGACCGGCCGGCGCCGGGGGGTGGCTTCCCATGTCCGGTACACGCTCCGAGGGCGGCTTTCGTTCCCGGATCGTGGCGGGGATGGAATGACCGGTAGTCGCATCGGAGCCCGTCGGCTCGGTGCGGCGCGGGACAGGTGGCCGTGCATGGTCACTGTGCGTTCCGTGGATCCGTGCCCCCGACCCTTGCCCGCGCCCCGCTTTGCTCTGCAGCCATCGGCGCAGCGGCAACCCTCCGTGTCCGTTGCCCATATGGCTGCAGAGCAAAGCGGGGTGGAGCGGGTAGGGCGACCACGACGAACGTGTCGTCTTCGCCCGGATTGCGGCCCTCCATAGGCCGAGTTGCTCGAACAGGGACCGACGGCGACTCACGTTGAGTGACCCTCTGCCTTCATTACTTTCAGTAGCGATTTCGGGCTACAGGGCCGGGATGCGGACGGATCATCGGCGTGGCGCGGCCTGTCCACAGCCACCTTGGTTGTCCACAGCCGGACCGGTCGGGGTTGCCGCGTTCCGGGCACGGGGCGAGTGTGGCCGCATGAGCGCCCCCGCCACCCCCGACGAGCCGGCGGTCACGACCGATGAGCCTGTCGAGCCGCCCACGATGCTCACCGACCCCTTCGACATCCCCTGGCCCGCCCCGGGCATCGTCCGGGCGGTCCGCCGCCGGGCCGACGCCAGCCAGCGGGAGCTCGCCCGCGTTGCCCGGGTCCATCCGTCGACCATCGGGCGGATCGAGGCCGGCACGCTGACCCCGAGCATCGCCATGCTGCGTCGGATCATCGGCGTGGCCGGGTTCCGTCTCGCCGTGGTCGACGAGTTCGGCCGGGTGCTTGCGCCGATGCGGGACCGCGACGACCTGCGAGACGGCGCCGACCGCCGATATCCGTCCCACCTCGACGTGATCGCCGACCCGGAGCCGGGGGAGTGGTGGGCCGACCTCTACGGGCTGGCCCGCCCGCCGGAGACCTTCTACCGGGACCGGGCATACCGCGACGCCCTCCGTCGGCGCAGCCAGTGGGAGGTGCGGGTGGCCAAGTACCGGGGCGTACCGCCGCCGCGGGACCCGCAGCGATGCGGATACCGCAACGGCCCGTCGTCCGGCTGGTGAGCCGGGCGACGGGCCGCTGCGCGGACCGGATCGTCAGTCGTCGTCGCGGATGGTGCCGACGCCGACCGGGTCGGCGAGCCGGAGGCCCGGCACGCCCGCCACGTACAGCTTGAGCTGCTCGTCCGCCTCGCGCTTCCGGTCACCGCGGACGGTCACCGGGAAGGTCAGCGAGGTCTGGCCGGCGGCCAGGGTCTTGCAGCCCACGTACGGGTCGTAGTCCGACCCGGCCTGCGCAGTGGTGCCGTAGGTGGTGGCGCAGAGCAGGGCCGGCTCCGAGAGCGGGCGGGAGACGGTCACCGTGAACGTCATGGTGCTGTCGCCCTTGTCGCCCTCGGCCACCGCCGCGTCGGAGACGCTCAGCGACGCGCGGGAGAGGAACCGGGCCACCTGCGGGTCGTGGTCGCTGGCCCCGCGGTCACCCAGGCCCTCGGCGTCGGTGGGGTAGTCGGCGTTGATGTGCGCCGTGCGTACCTGCACCAGGTCCTCGTGCAGCGGGTCGTTGACGAAGAGGTTGTCCAGCGTCTGCGCCTGGCCGTCGTAGGTGTACGAGTACGCCGCCGCCGGCACATCCGCCACCAGGTCGTCCCACAGGTTGTGCAGGCCGGCCTGGTACAGCGGGGCGAGCTGGTCCGACGGCGTCGGGTTCGCCGCCGTGGCGATCGGGTCGTCCGGACGCGGGAAGACGTTCAGGTCACCGCCGTAGATCACCCGCGCGTTCGGGTCGGCCGCCTCGACGGCCTGCACCAGCGCCGCCCCGTACGCGGCCTGCTCCCGCCGCTGCCCGACCCGGCTGTCCGGCCCGGACGAGAAGTGGTTGGTGGCCGCCCAGAGCGTGAAGTGCTCGGTCGAGCCGGGCGCCGCCGCCACGGTGAACCTGGCCAGCTGGACGGCCCGGGTGTAGACGTTGCTGCCGTCCACCCCGGTCGAGCGGTCCACGTCGGCCGGCAGCACGGCGTTGAACCCCTTCGGGTTCTGCACGTCCGCGTTCGACGGCAGGGCCGCCGAGCGGTACTGCACGGTCGGCGCCGAGCCCAGCAGCGGGTCGCCGGCGCTCGCCTCGGCCAGCGTCAGCCGGTCGGTGCGGTAGAGGAACGCCGAGGCGATGCCCCGGGCGTCCGCGCCGGTCCGGTCGTACGCCGCCGCGTAGGCGGGGCCGCCGTTGGCCGCGATGGCCAGCGCCAGCTCCTGGACCGTGTCCGGCGCGCCGTCGGCGTTGTTCGTGTCGCCGCAGACCAGCTTGCCGTCGGTCACCGCGCAGATGTCCTGGTCCTCGGCCTCCTGCACGAGCAGCAGGTCCGGGCTGTGCAGGGCACCGATGATCTGCCGGGCCTGTACACCCAGCTTCTCGGTGTACGCCGCCTCGCTGGCCGGCACGTAGTCGAACGGCGGGCTGACCCCGGGGCAACCCGAGTTGCCGGCGAAGTCGCAGCCGTCGAACGGGTCGTCCCGGTAGTCGTACAGGTTCTCGACGTTGTAGGTGGCGACCGCGACCTCGCTGCCCCGGTCGGCCGGCTGCGGCGGGTTGTTCTCCGCCGGGTCCGCGCCGCCGGTCAGGGTGAGCTGCTCGGGCTGCACGCTGTACTTGCTGAACGCGTACGAGATGGCGCCGTAGGCGTCCTCGGTCAGCGTGTCGTAGGTGCGGGCCTCGGGCAGCAGCGCGGTCGAGTCCCCGGCGGTCGCCTTCACGCCGCCGGCGCCCAGCAGGATCCGCTGGTTGTTGCCGTTGTCGAAGAGCGTGCCCGGGATGTCGTCCAGCGGGTGCGCGTCCCGGAACACCCGGCGGGCGTACGGGTCGGACCGCTTCATGATCGGGTCCTCGCGGTCCAGCACGTAGACCTCCGAGTCCAGGGTGGACGCGAAGATGTGCCGCGGGGCGGAGACCCCGCTGCCGGAGCGGACCCGCATCCGCTCGCCCTCGTGCCGCTCCCAGAACAGGCCGGCGGCGGCCGCGTCGGCCGGGGGCCGGGCGTCGTCCACGCGGACGGAGGTGTCCACGTCCAGCCCGGAGTCGAGCTTGCGCACCAGGGAGGCGCTGGAGAGCTGGGTCTGGTTGAAGTACTCGGAGACCCGGCCGCGCAGCACCACCTCGTCGCCGACGGTCGGTGCGTAGCCGCCGATCAGCGTGGTGAACGAGCCCATGAAGACGAAGATGCCGTCCGAGGTGAGCGGGTCGCCGTCCTCGGCGCCGGTGCGGCTCTGCAGGTAGAAGCCCCACTGGTCGGCCCCCGCGGAGGTGCGGGTCAGCGACTTCTGGGTGATCACACCCCGCACGTCGTAGAGCGTGGAGCTGGTGCCGTTGCCGCTGGCCGGGGCGAGCGGCGACCGGTCAGTGCGGCCGTTCTCGTCATCACCGGTGCGGCCCTGCACCTCGCCGACCGACAGCACGGCGGTGGCCTGCACGGTCAGCGTGCAGGTCGCGGTGCCGCCCTCGGCGTCGGTCGAGGTCACGGTGACCGAGTAGGCGCCGGCCGGGAGGCCGGTGGCGGTCAGCGTGGCGGTCGCCGTGCCGCCGGCCGCGGTGGCCGGGGTGAACGCGGTACGGCTGATCGAGCCGCTCGCCGGCGCCGGGTTGACCGCGGTGACCGCGAGGTCGGTGACGGTGTCGTCGGCGTCGGTGGCGGTGACCTCGCGGGTCGCGGTGGCGCCGGCCTCCAGCGTCAGCGTGCCGCCGCAGGTCAGCGTCGGCGCCTGGTCGACCGGGCCGCCGCCGTCGATGCTGTGACTGCCCAGCCCGTCGAAGGTGTCGCTGGCGAAGCCCGCCCACTGGATGGCCGGGTCGAACGGGTCGGTCGGCTCGGTGTCGCCGGCGCTCACCGAGGGCAGCCGCCGCAGGGTGTTGTCCGCGGTGCTGGTGAGCCCGGTGCCCCACTCGGAGCCGGGATCGACGCCGACCTGGCCGATCGAGTCGACCACGGTCGTGCCCTTGCGCAGCACGATCGCGTCGTCGCCGTTGTAGAGCGAGCCGCCGTACGTCTGGTCGGCCTGAGCGAGGATCGTGGGCGCGGCCGTCGACGCGGCGAAGACGAAGGCGTCACCGGCGGCGACCGTGCCGGTCAGCGGCACGTTGGTCGAGGTGGTGGCGCCGTTGAAGTAGAGCTGGAGCTGGTAGCCGGAGGCCGCCAGGTCGATCGGGGCGCCGGTGCCGTTGTAGAGCTCGACGGCCTTGTTGTTGGACGAGCCCTCTACGTACTCGGAGATGAACAGGTCGGTGGGCGCGGCGCTGGCCGCGGGGGGTGCGATCCCGATGGCCGTGACGGAGACGGCGGCGGTGGTCGCGAGCGCGGCGAGGGTGCGGCGCGGGCGCATGAAGCCTCCACGATGGGTGGACAGGAACTAACGCACGTTAAGTGCCGTTACGGTCCGCCGTCCATCCCCCGGGCAGCCGTTTGGTGAATATCCGTCAGCGTGGGCTGTCGAGCCGGTGCACCAGCTCGGCCACGTCCACGCTGTATTCGCACCAGTCCCGGTCGGGGCGGTAGCCCAGCTCCGCGTTGACCTTCAGCATCGCCTCGTTGGCCTGCGCGTTCCAGGTCTGCACCTCGGCCAGCTCGGGCTCCGCGGACCGCAGCTCCAGCAGCATCCGGGCCTTGATGGCCCGGTCGATGCCGTAGCCCCGGTGGTCGCGGACCACGATGGTGTCGTACTGGTCGGCCCGGGTCGGGTGCTGCGCCGGCACCACCACCTCGGTCAGCCCGGCCACCTCGCCGGTCTGTTCGTGCAGGGCCAGCACGATGTAGGGCTTCATGCCCCGCCGGTGCAGCGTGTCGAGGCTCTCCCGCAGCCGCTGCGGGTCATAGGAGCTGGGCCGCAGCTCGCCGTCGTCCACGTCCCGCACCTCGGCCTTGGCCCGCGCGTACGCCTCGATCAGGTCGTCCGGCGGCCCGCCCGGGCAGAACTCGACGTGGTAGCCGGCACCCACCTCGGTGGCCATCTCGGCCAGCGCCGGCCACTCCACCGCGCCCAGGTCGAGCACGCTGCGGGTCTCGACGTATTCCTTCGTGAAGCCGAGCGCCTCGTAGAACGCCACGGCCGGGGTGTCGCCGACCACCTCCACACCGATCGACTGGAAGCCCTCGTCCCAGACCCGGCGGGCGGCCACCCGGACCAGCTCACGGCCGAGCCCGCTGCGCCGCAGTGTCGGGTGCACCAGCACCTCCAGCACACCGATGCCGCCGAGGAGCAGCACGTTGACGTGACCGAGCATCCGCCCGGGGGTGCCGTCGGCGGCGGGGTCGGCCTCGGCGACCCAGGAGATCCGGCGCTCGCCCGGCATCACCTCGGAGAGGTATTCCCGCAGGGAGCTCTCCCGCCAGGGCGGATCCTGCGGCAGGTCGGCCGCCAGCACCGCGTTGAGCGTGTCCAGCAGCGACGCGATCTCGGCGGACGACGCGGTCCGAGGGTCCCACTCGCGCACCATCACCCGTCTAGCTTGCCGTCAACGGCTGCCCGGGGGAAGGGTCCAGTCCGTGAATGTACGCGACCGGTCACGTCACGTACCGCTCAGCCGTCCGTATTCGTCGGCCTTGTCGAAGACGTCCTGGGCGTAGCGGCGTACATCGTTGTAGGACAGGATGGCGCCCCACCAGTCGCCCGGGATGGTCATGTTCCGGCCGCCCTTGCACAGGTAGCGGCCGGCGGCGAGGGCCGCGTCGTCGATGTCGTGCGGGTTCTTGACGCCGTCGTTGTCGGCGTCCGCGCCGATCTCCTGCCAGGTGCTCGGGATGAACTGCATGGGGCCGAGCGCCTTGTCGTAGACCCGGTCGTGGTCGAGCTGCCCCTGGTCGGTGTCGAGGATCCGGGAGCGGCCACCCTGCCCGTCCAGCGGGGCGCCGAGGATCTCCGGCGCGGCCACACCGTCGGGTCGGAGGGTGGCGTCGTCGAACGAACCGTGCGCGGACTCGACGTAGCCGATCGCGGCCAGCGTGGTCCAGCTCAGCTGGCAGCTCCGCTGCGTCTGGGCGAGCACCAGCTCGGCGTAGCCGTACGCCTGCAGTGCGACCGGCGGGATGCGGGTGGTCGCGCTGACCCGCTGCGCCCAGTCGGCCAGCGCGTCGGCCGGCCGGCCGGGGACCGCCGGGCCGACCACCGGACCGGTCGGCGTGCCTCCGGGGGTGGCCGTGCCGGTCGGGCCGAGCGTGCCGGGGAATCCGGTCGCGCCGGGCCCCACCGGCACGCCGGTCGCCCCGGGGACCACGCCGGCCTGGGGTACGCCCTGCACCGGGGCGTTCGTGGTGGCGTCGACGGCCACCGGCTGCGGCTTGCGGACCGCCGCGGGCACCAGCAGCGCGCCGGCCGTGGCGGTGGCCGCCACCAGGACGAGCAGGAAGAGAGCGGGCAGCGTGGTGCGCCCGCTCGGACGGCGCGACCAGGCGCGGGTGGCCCGGGCCGCGCCGACGGCGAGCTGCCTCGGCGGCGGCACCCGGCCCGCGTGCGCGAACGGCATCCGCCGACGTCGACCGCCTGCCGGTGCGGCCTCCGCAGCAACCGGCTCCGCTTCCGGGGCGATTGGCTTGGCCTTCAGCTCGGCCGACTCCGCCTCCGGAGCGAGCGGCTTGGCCTTCGGCTCGGCCGGCTCCGACTTCGGCTCGACCCGCTTGGCCGCCGGGTCGACGGGCGCCGTCTTCGGGTCCGCCTTGCTGTCGGCGGCCGGGTCGGGTGCCGGGTTGCTGCGAGGGCGGGGGACGGGGCCGGCGCCGCCGTCGGGCGCGGCCGGTCGCAGGGGCCGAACCGTCGATCGCTGCTCGCCGTCCACCACCCGTCGAGTATCACCCATGGCTGTCGAGTCGTCAGGTCCGGTCGTACGCTGATGGCATGCCCCGCTACGAGTTCCGCTGCCGCGCCTGCGGCGACACCTTCGAGGTCAACCGCCCGATGGCCGAGGCCGCTCAGCCGGCCTCCTGCCCGCAGGGACACGCCGACACGGTGAAGCTGCTGTCCACCGTGGCGGTCACCGGCCGGGGCGGCTCCGGGCCGGTCGGCGGGGCGTCGGCCCCGGCCGGCGGCGGCTGCTGCGGTGGCGCCTGCGGCTGCTGACGGCCCGCCCACCCTCGGCCCGCCGGTCGATCCGGCCTGCCGCCCGTGTGATCCTTTGGCACCTTGAGTCGGAATCTGCCCGGCCGTTCTCACGATGCGTGACCGCGTGACCATAGGGCAGCATGAAGCCGACGTCACGGGGCGGAGGTTCCACGCATGTCGCCACGGATCGACCTCCCGAGCGGATGGGTGACCTTCGTCTTCACCGACATCGAGGGCTCCACGCGCCTGGCCCAGCTGCTCGGTCCGGGCTACCGCCCGGTGCTGCGGGAACACCGCCGGCTGCTGCGCCACACGCTGGCCGGCACCGATGGGGCGGAACTGCTGACCGAGGGCGACTCGTTCTTCCTCGCCTTCCCGGACGCGGCCACGGCGGTGCATGCCTGCCTCACCGCGCAACGCGCGCTGGCCGGCCACGACTGGCCCACCCCGGAGGCCGCGCCCCGGGTCCGGATGGGCCTGCACACCGGCTACGCCGAACCCCGCGACGGCGAGTACGCCAGCCCCGAGGTCCACCGCGCGGCCCGGGTGGCCGCCGCCGCCCACGGTGGACAGGTGCTCTGCTCGGCCGCGACCGCCCGGCACGCCGACCCCCTGCCCGACGGGGCGTCCCTGTTGGACCTCGGGCTGCACCGGCTGCGGGGCTTCGACGACCGGGAGCGGTTGTTCCAGCTCGTCGCGCCCGGCCTGGAGCGGAGCTTCCCGCGGCCGCGTACCGCCGACGCGGCTGCGCACAACCTGCCCACCCAGGTCACCTCGTTCGTCGGCCGGGAGGCCGAGCGGGCCGAGCTGCGGCGGCTGGTCGAGACGTACCGGCTGGTGACCGTGCTGGGCGCGGGCGGGGCCGGCAAGACCCGGCTGGCGGTGGAACTGGCCTCCGGGATCGTCGAGGCGTACCCGGACGGGGTGTGGTTCGTCGACGTCGCCGCGGTGACCGATCCGGGGCTGGTCGCGTTCGAGATCGCCGCCGTGCTCGGGCTCCGCCCGGAGCCCGGCCGTCCCATGGTGGACACCCTCGTCGAGTACGCGGCGGCCCGGCGGATGCTGGTCGTGCTGGACACCTGCGACGCCCAGCCGGCCGCCTCGGCCGAGGTGATCTCCCGGCTGCTGGCCGGTGGCCGGGGCGTGCGGGTGCTGGCCACCAGCCGGGAGTCGTTCGGCGTGCCCGGCGAGGTGGTGTGGCGGATCCCGCCGCTCTCGGTGGACCCGGGCCCGGACGGCCGGGCGAGCGACGCGGTGGCCCTGCTGCTGGACCGCACCACGGCGGCCCGTGGCGGCCGGGCGCCGGGCCCCGCCGAGCAGGCCGACCTGCGCCGGGTGGTGCGCCGGCTGGACGGTCTGCCGCTCGCCATCGAGCTGGCCGCCGCGCGGTTGCGGGTGCTCTCGGCCGGGCAGCTCGCCGAGCGTCTCGACGACATGCTGGGCACCCTGGACGCCGGGCGGGAGGAGCTGGAGCCGGCCCCGGTGGAGGCCGGCTGGACCGGCAACCAGCAGGACACCGTCGACCTGGTGGCCGCCGCGACCGGGGCCGCCCCGGCCACCCCGGCGAGCCGGGCGGTGCAGCGCTCGGCGAACGAGCGGCACCTGACCATGCAGGCCACGGTCACCTGGTCGTACCGGACGCTGGGGGCGCGCTCGGCCCGGCTGCTGCGCTGGCTGGCCGTCTTCGCGGGTCCGGTGGACCTGCCGACCGTGCAGTGGCTGCTCGACGACGACCCGCTCGACCCGCTGTCGGTGCTGGTGGACAAGTCGATGGTGCTGGCCGAGCCGCACGCCTCGGGCAGCACCTACCGGATGCTGGACCCGATCCGGGCGTACGCGGCCCGGCGGCTCATCGAGGCCGGCGAGGAGCAGACCGCCCGGGACCGGCACGTCGCCTGGTCCCGGCACGCCCTGGACCGCGCCCACCTGGGCCCGGACGGCCGGCCGGTCACCCTCTCCCTGTACGCGCTCGACCCGCTCGCCGTGGAGTTGCGGGCCGCGCTGCGCTGGTGCGCCACCGGCGGGAGCGCCCGATCCGGGCTGCGGCTGGCCGGCGGGCTGGACCAGTGGTGGCGGGAGCGCGGGCTGGCCCGGGAGGGGCGGCTCTGGCTGTTCCGGCTCTACGGCCGGATCGCCGAAACCGGGGAGCCGATCCCGGAGGCCGAGCTGGCGGCGGCGTACCACATGCACTCGCTGCACGCCGGTGCGGACGGCGAGTTCGCCGAGGAGCTGCGCTACTCGCAGCGGGCCGAGGCGGCCGCCCGGCAGGCCGGCGACCTGGGGCTGCTGGCCCGGGTGCTCGCGGGACGGGCCGCGCCGCTTGTCGACATGGGACAGTTCGTCGAGGCGGAACGGGTCTGCCGGGAGGTCATCGACTGGGCGTACGCCCAGGACGTGGTCTCCGACGCGCTGCTCGCCGTCTACAACCTCGCCGAGCTGCTCTGGCGGCGGGGCGCGCTGGACGAGGCGGCCGAGGTGCTCGGCGCGGCCCGCCCGGTGGAGGCGGCCCGCCCGGTCGAGCGGGGTCGCCGCTCGGTGGACATGCTGCTCGGCCTGGTGGCGCTGGCCCGGGGCGATCTGGTCGCCGCGCACGAGCACCTGCTGGTGGCACTCCGGTCCCGGATGAGCCACGGCTACCTGGGCCGGGCCTGCGACACGTTGAACGCGATCGCGGTGCGCTGCGCGCTGGGCGGGGAGCCGGTGAGCGCCGCCCGGCTCTTCGGCGCGGCCCAGGCCACCCGGGCCAGCCTGCGCGCCACGCCGGGCATCTACGGCCCGTACTGGCTGGCCCGCCAGGCGGAACTGCGGCGCACCCTCGGCGACGCCGCGTTCGACGCCGCCTACGCCACCGGCGCCGCCCTCCGTCTGGAGGAGGCCGCCGCCCTGGCCCTCGACCTGGAACACCCCGACCTGACGACGCCCGACTCCCCGCGCTTCACGGCCCCCGCCCCGCGCCGCTCCACGGCGAGTTGACCAAGAGGTTCGCGTCGGGATCCGGGCTTCCGGTGACGCGAACCTCTTGGTCGACGACGAGAAGAGGGTCAGCGCAGGGCGGCTTGGCGTTCGGCGTTGGCCTTCATGCGGGCGGCGCGGTCGATGTCGGCCTGTCGCACCGCGGCGACGGAGCCGAAGGCGCTGACCGCCTGGTAGTAGGTCCAGGCCAGGCTGTAGCAGGCCGGCCGGACGATGGAGCTGTACGTGGCGCAGACCCGCTTCAGGTCCTCGTAGAAGGCGCTGTCCAGCCGGGACTTGTTGGCCGCGAAGATGCCCATCGCCTTGTGGTTGCGGTAGCCGAAGTCGTGCCGGTAGCAGGAGAGGCTGAAGTTGAAGCCGAGCGGGTTGTCCGGGCTCGACGAGCAGTAGTCGGTCGACCAGTCGAAGGCGTACTCGGTCCAGGCGGACTTGTTCAGCCGGGCGGAGTTCCAGGCGTTGTAACTGGTGGCGCTGGTCTGGGTCCAGCTGGAGAGCACGGCGAGCTTCTGCTCGGTGCTCACCGCGGCGGCGGCGGGGGTGGCCACGCCGATGGCGGTGAGCAGGGCGATCGTGCCGGCGGCGAGCAGAGTGGCGAGACGTCGGGTCACGGGTACCTCCCCGGGGGTGTGGGTCAGATGTCGATGATTTTCGATCACCTGCGGAACCGGGGGCGATGGTCCGGGCGACGTGTTGGTGACATACGTCGAAACAGACGAATGCCTTGCCAGCGGGGCGCTCGAGCGTAATACTCGTCTACGAGTAATCGGCGACGAGGAGGCGGCGGTGGCGAAGCGACGCCGGGTGGGGAACCTGCTGGCCCTCGCCGTGCTCGCGGCACTGGTCGAGCGGCCCCGCCACCCCTACGAGATCGCCGCCGTGCTGCGGGCCCGCGGCAAGGACCAGGACATGCCGATCAAGTGGGGCTCGCTCTACACGGTGGTGGCGAACCTGGAGCGGCACGGCCTCGTGGCGGCGGTGGAGAGCGGCCGGCAGGGGCGGCGCCCCGAGCGCACCGTCTACCGGATCACCGAGGCCGGCCGCGCGGAACTCGTCGACTGGACGCGGGAACTGGTCGCCGTCCCGGAGCGGGAGCAACCCCGGTTCGAGGCCGGCCTCTCGGTGCTCGGCGTCCTCAGGCCCGACGAGGCGCTGGAGCTGCTGCGGCAGCGCCTCGACCGGCTGGAGGCCCAGCTCGCCGCGCAGCGGGCGGCGCTGGCCGGGCACGCCCGTGAGGTGCCCCGGATCTTCCTCATCGAGGCCGAGTACGACCTCGCCGTCCGGGAGGCCGAGGCGACCTGGGTGCGCGGCCTGCTCGACGAGCTGACGACCGGCGCGCTGCCGGGGCTGGCCGAGTGGCGGGCCTGGCACGAGACCGGCGCGGTGCCGCCCGAGTGGGCGGACCTGGCGGACCGCGGGACCGAGCCGCACGGAGGCCTGGCGGACCTGGCGGACCGCGGGACCGAGCCGCACGGAGACCTGGCGGACCTGGCGGACCGCGGGACCGAGCCGCACGGAGACCTGGCGGACCTGGCGGAGAGGGGGACCGAGCCGCACTGACAGTGGACCCCGGCGGGGTGCGGGAACACCACCGCCGGGGCCCTGACCTGCGAACCGAGACCGCGGGAACGGCAACCCGGCCGCAAGGTGGCAACCGCAACGATAACCGGGCTCCCGTCCCCGGGTCGGTTCGTGCCCGCACGACCCGAGACCGGAGGAAGAGATGAGCACGAAGGACCTACGTGCGCCCAAGCGCAAGCTGCTGCCCGAGATGGAGGGGCGGACCGCCCGCTGGTACGCCCGCAACCGCGGCTCCGCCGCGCAACTGGCCGAGTACCGGCGGCAGGCCGCCCGGCTGGCCGAGGGGCTGCCGCCCGGGGCGGCGGTGCTGGAGGTGGCGCCCGGCCCCGGCTACCTGGCGATCGAGCTGGCCCGGCTGGGGGCGTACCGGATCACCGGGCTGGACGTCAGCCACACGTTCGTGGAGCTGGCGGGGGAGGCCGCCCGGCGCGCCGGCGTCGAGGTGACCTTCCGCCAGGGCGACGTGCACGAGCTGCCGTTCCCGGCGGACTCGTTCGACCTGGTGGTCTGCCAGGCCGCGTTCAAGAACTTCGTCCGCCCCGTGCGGGCGCTGGACGAGCTGCACCGGGTGCTCCGGCCGGGCGGCCGGGCGGTGATCCACGACCTGCGGGCGGACGCCACTCCGGCGGACATCGAGCGGGAGGTGGCCCGGATGGGGCTGGGTGGGCTGGACGCCTTCTGGACCCGCTCCGCGCTGCGGATGCTGCGGCGGCGGGCGGTCACCGCCGACGCCTTCGCCCGGCTCGCCGGGGCGAGCGCCTTCGGCGGCGCCGAGGTGGACCGGGACGGGCTGGTCGGGCTGGAGGTGCGGCTGCGCAAGGCCGCCTGAGACGCCGGGACGCCCGGGGCGGGTGCCCCGGGCGTCCCCTGTCGTGCGGGTCAGGTCAGCGCACGAAGTGCGGCGGGCTGACCGGGCCTTCGTTCCAGACCCGGTCCAGCGCGGTCACGTAGTAGGTGTGCGCGCCGTCCGTCGCGGTGGTGTCCACCCAGGACTGCACGCCGCCGTCCGTGCCGCGGACGGTGGCGACCAGGTGGGACGCGTCGGCGAAGTCGCAGCGGTCGGCCAGGCCGACGCCGTCGAACCGGTAGATCGCGTACGCGGTGGCCTCGCCGAACGGGCCCTGGCCGTCGGCCGGCTGCCGCCAGCTCAGGCGCACCCCGTCGTCCTGCCGCTCGGCGCGGGTGACCACCGGGGGAAGCAGCGGCTTGGCGGGCAGCTGCGACATGGTCGGCACCAGCGCCGGGCGCGAGTAGTGCTCGGCCGCGTAGATGTCGGTGGCGCCGAGCCGGTTCGCCCGCACCTGCACCGCGGAGAAGTGCACGTTGCCGAGCACCTCCGGGTACGACCGGTTGAGCGTCAGGTGGTTCGACAGCTCCCGCGGGTTCATCCAGAACGAGCCGTACGCCGGGTCGCCGCTCTTGTAGTCGGCCTGCCCGATGTAGAGCTGCACGTTCGTGCCGCGCACGGTCTCCGCCCACCACGGCACGAGCCGGGCGTAGTCGGCGGCCGGGTACTGGCCGATGTACCAGTAGAGCTGCGGCACCACGTAGTCGATCCACTCCTCCTTGACCCACTTGCGGGTGTCGGCGGAGATGATGTCGTACGACTGCGAGCCGGTGGTGTCCGAGCCGTTCGGGTCCGCCGACTTGTTGCGCCAGATGCCGAACGGGCTGACCCCGAACTTCACCCACGGCTTCGCCGCCTTGATCTTGCCGTTCATCTCCTGGATCAGCAGGTTGATGTTGTCCCGCCGCCAGTCGGCCTTGTCGGTGAAGCCCCGGTTGTACGCCGCGAAGGTGGCGTCGTCCGGCACCTGCCAGGTGCCGCTCGGGTACGGGTAGAAGTAGTCGTCGAAGTGCACGCCGTCGATGTCGTACCGGTTGACCGCGTCCATCATCGCGGTCTGCACGAACTCGCGGACCTCGGGGATGCCGGGGTTGTAGTAGAGCCGACTGCCGGCGACGCCGGCCGGCGGGTAGGCGAACACCCAGTCCGGGTGCTGCCGGGCCGGGCTGTTCGGCGCCAGCTTCGACAGGTCGGCGCCGGCGCCGCCCGGGGCGGGCATGGAGACCCGGTACGGGTTGAACCAGGCGTGGAACTCCAGGTTCCGCTTGTGGGACTCCGCGACGAGGAAGGCCAGCGGGTCCCAGCCGGGGTCCTTGCCGCGGACGCCGGTGAGGTACTCCGACCACGGCTCGTAGGGCGACGGCCAGAACGCGTCGGCGGTCGGCCGGACCTGGACCACGACGGCGTTGTGGTTGAGCTTCTGGGCCAGGTCGAGCCAGGCCAGGTACTCGGCCTTCTGCTTGGCGACCTGGTCCGGGGCGGTCCAGGAGTCCTTGGTGGGCCAGTCGATGTTCGTCACCGAGGCGATCCACATGGCCCGGAACTGCCGCTTGGGAACGGCCGGGTCGGTGACGCAGGTGGTCGCGGTGGAATCGGTCGCCGTGTCGCTCTCCGCGGCGCTCGCGGGGGTGCCGGCGACGAGCGCGCCGAGCAGCGCCACGGCCAGCCCGGCGGCTCTGAGCCGAGTTGCCTTCATGCGGTGCGGTCCCTTCGTTGGGGCTCCCGGGGGCGGTGTCGGGTGGCGGAGGACGCTCGGTGCATCCGGCAAGATTCGCCGCAGAGTATCCATCGCCGGTAGAAAACTTTCATCAATCCGCAGGCGGCGCAAGACCTCCGGGCGGATCGATGCGCAGGTCGGGCCGAACGTCCGAGGGTGACTCGGCACACACCCCGATCCGTGACGTTCCCGACACGGGCCGTACCGGATTACCGGGCCCGGGCCCTGGGTAGCTTGGCCGGTCACGGACCGCCACGGTGGTGGTCGCACGGTGGAGGTGATCATGTCCGTCCTGCGGACCAAACCGATCGGGGACGTGCTCGCCCAGGGTGAGGCCGACGGTGAGGACGGCCGGCCCGGGCTGCGCCGCCGGCTCGGCTCGATCGACCTGATGGGCTTCGGGATCGGCATCGTGATCGGCACCGGCATCTTCACGCTGACCGGCATCGAGGCGAAGAACCACGCCGGGCCCGGCGTGGTGATCTCGTTCGCCATCGCCGGCGTGGTCGCGCTGCTCGCCGCGCTCTGCTACGCCGAACTGGCGTCCAGCGTGCCGACCGCCGGCAGCGCCTACACCTACGCGTACGCGACGATGGGCGAGATCGTCGCCTGGATCATCGGCTGGGACCTGCTGCTGGAGTTCGCGCTCGGCTCGGCCGTGGTCGCCCGGGGCTGGTCCGGCTACCTGGCCTCGTTGCTCAACCTGCCCAGCGCCTGGTTCGCCGAGGAGGGCAGCGTGGTCAACCTCGGCGCCATCGCGATCGTGCTGATCCTGGGCGCCGTCGGCATCGTCGGCATCCGCGAGTCCGCCCGGGTGACCAACCTGCTGGTCCTGGTCAAGGTCGCCATCTGTGTCTTCATCGTGGTCGCCGGGTTGTTCTTCGTGAAGGCCACCAACCTCAGCCCGTTCATCCCGTCGAGCGAGATGGCCGGCGCGGGCGAGGACGGCATCCGGCAGCCGGTCACCCAGGCCGTCTTCGGGCTGGAGCCGTCCGTCTTCGGCTTCGCCGGGGTGCTCACCGCCGCCGCGGTGGTGTTCTTCGCGTACACCGGCTTCGAGGCCGTGGCGAACCTCGGTGAGGAGACCCGCAAGCCCCGCCGCGACCTGCCCCTGGGCCTGCTCGGCACGCTGGGCGTCTCCACCGTGCTGTACATCGGCGTCTCGCTGGTGGTGGTCGGCATGGTGCGCTACACCGACATCGACGAGGGCGCCCCGATCGCCTCGGCCTTCGAGGCGGTCGGCGCCGGCTGGGCGGCCGTCCTGGTCTCCATCGCCGCCGTCGCCGGCCTGACCAGCGTCATCCTGGTCGACCTGGTGGCCATGGGCCGGATCGGCTTCGCCATCGCCCGGGACGGGCTGATCCCGCCGTCGATCGCCAAGATCCACCCGCGCTGGGGCACCCCGTACCGGATCTCCGCGATCATGACCGTCGGTGTGGCCCTGCTCGCGGGCTTCCTGCCGCTCTCCGCACTGGCCGACCTGGTCAGCATCGGCGCGCTCTGCGCGTTCGTGCTGGTCTCGGTCGCGGTGCCGATCCTGCGCCGGCGGCGCCCCGAGCTGGAGCGGCCGTTCAAGGTGCCGTTCTCGCCGGTGCTGCCGATCGTGTCCGCGCTGGCCTGCCTCTACCTGATGCTCAACCTGTCGGTGGAGACCTGGCTCCGGTTCCTCGCCTGGATGCTTCTCGGCGCGATCATCTACTTCGGCTACGGCCACCGGAAGAACCGCCTGGCCCGCCGCGAGCAGCGGCGGAACCCGGAGCCGGCCGTGACGAGCTGACCGAGAACCGGAGACGACATCGCGGTATCCCGGCACCGGGGATACCGCGATGTCGCGTCTTCCGGCTCAGGGGCGCGGCTGGGCCTCCGCCGTCGGACCCTTCACCACGGGCCGGCCGTCGGTCCAGACCACCTCGTCGAGCCAGACCTGGCGGCCCGGGTCGGTGCTGCCCTCCTGCCCCGGCGGCCAGGCGTGGTACAGCAGCCAGGTGCGGCCGTCCTTCTCGACCATCGAGGCGTGCCCCGGGCCGGAGGCGACCGCGTTCGACTTCAGGATCGGGTTCTCCGCGGCCTTCACGCACGGCCCGGTGGGGCTCTCGCAGACCGCGTAGCCCTCGGCGTAGGTGTCCCGGTCGTAGGCGTTGGCGGCGAAGAAGAGCAGCAGCTTCCCGTCGTGCCGGTGGAAGAACGGCCCCTCGACGAGCGTGCCCTCCCAGGGCTCGGTCTGCTTGAGCAGCTTCGCCGGCGTGCCGGCCAGCCGCAGCCCGTCCGGCGAGAGGCGCTGCGACCAGAGCCAGGTGTCCACCCCGATGGCGTTGCCGTCGTTCTTCCAGAGCAGCCAGAGGCTGCCGTCGGTGTCCCGGTACGGGCTGGCGTCGATCGAGCCGCCCAGCTCCGCCTGGCAGACCAGCGGCCCCTCCGCGTCGTCCCGGTACGGCCCGAGCGGGGTGGTCGCCACCGCCCGGCCGAGGCACTGCCGGCCGGAGGCCCGGTCGGCCACCGTGTAGTAGAGGACGAACCGGTCCGGGGCGAGTTGGATGACCTCCGGCGCCCAGGTCTTCCCGGCGTCGGCCCAGGCCGGCAGTTCCGGCAGGGCGTCGCCGGCCTCGGTCCACCCGACCAGGTCGGGCGAGGTGAGCACCGGGACGTTCCGGCCGCCCGAGTTGGTGTGGAACAGGTACCAGGTCTCGCCGACGCGGATCGCCTGCGGGTCGGGGGCGTCGCTGCGGACGACCGGGTTGGTGAACACGCGCGCGTCCTCCGGCGTACTCGATGGGGTTTCTCCGCTGCCGCAACCGGCGACGAGCAGCGCGGCGGTCAGGGCCGCCGCGCCGCGTCGCCGGATCCGCCGGTCGATCATCCCTTCAGGCCGCTGCGGGACACGCCCTGGATGATGTGCCGCTGGGCGAGCACGAACAGGATCAGCACCGGCAGGCTCGCCAGCACCGCCCCCGCCATGATCACCGGATAGTCGGTGACGTAGGCGCCCTGGAGCAGGCCCAGGCCGGCCGGCAGGGTCAGCCGCTCCGGGCTGAACAGCACGTAGACCGGCCACAGGAAGTCGTTCCAGTTGGCCAGGAACGACAGCACCGCCAGGGTGGCCAGCGCCGGCTTCGACAGCGGCAGCAGCACGCGGGTGAAGACCTGCCAATGGTTCGCGCCGTCCAGCACGGCCGCCTCCTCCAGCTCGGCCGGGATGGAGAGGAAGAACTGGCGCAGGAAGAAGACCCCGAACGCGCTCGCCGCGCCGGGCACGACCACCACCGTCAGGGTGTCGAGCCAGCCCAGCCGGTCGGCGATGATGAAGTTCGGGATGATCAGCGAGGTGGGCGGCAGGAACAGCGTCCCGACGATCAGCGCGAAGCTCAGCTTCCGGCCGCGGAACCGCAGCCGGGCCAGGGCGTACCCGGCCATCGACGCGGTGACCAGCACCAGCAGCGTGTGCAGGCTGGCGGCGAGCATGCTGTTGACGAACCAGCGCAGCACCGGGTTGGCGGTGTTGTTGACGATCTGGTCATAGCCGTAGGTGGAGAACGGGTCCGGCAGCCAGCTCGGCGGATCCTGCTGCGCGTCGTCGTACGTCTTCAGCGAGGTCAGGGTCATCCAGACCAGCGGGGTCACGAACACCGCGGTGATCAGGACCAGCGCGGTGTAGCGCACGGCCCGACGCACGTTCGTCATGGTCGTCCCCTCAGTCTTCCCGGTAACGGAACAGCCGGAAGTTGACGATGCTGACCACCGCCAGCAGCAGCGCGAAGAGCACGCTCATCGCGGACGCCTGACCGACGTCGTAGTTGCGCAGTCCCTCGTCGACGATCCGCCAGACCACCGTCCGGGTCTGCTCGCCCGGCGCGCCCTGCGTGATCAGGAAGGACTGCCCGAAGACGTTCGCCGACGCGAGGATCGTCGTGGTGAGCACGAAGATCAGCACCGGGCGCAGCCCGGGGAGGGTGACGTGGCGGAACCGGTCCCACGCGCTCGCGCCGTCGACCCGCGCGGCCTCGTACAGCTCGGCCGGGATGTCCTGGAGGCCGGCCAGGTAGATCACCGCGTTGAAGCCGCAGGTCCACCAGACCGTGACGCCGACCAGGGAGACCCAGGCCCACGGCACGTCGGTCACCCAGGGGGTGTCCGCGGGCAGCCCGACCGCCCCGAGCAGCCGGTTCACCATGCCGAGGTTCGCGTCCAGCAGGAAGCGCCAGAGCAGGCCGATCACCGCGACGCCGAGCACGTACGGGGCGAAGAAGGCGGCCCGGAAGAACGTCCGACCGGGGAACTTCTCGTTCAGCAGCAGGGCCAGGCCCAGCGGGACCACCACGAGCAGCGGCACCGACAGCACCGTGAAGATCGCCGTCGCCCGGACGCTGGACCACCAGTCCGCGTAGTCGGCCGAGTCACTGGAGAACAGATCCCGGTAGTTCTCCAGCCCGATGAACGGCCGGTTCGGCAGCTGGAGGTCCCACTGGTGCAGGCTGATCCAGACCCCGAACAGGATCGGCGCCAGCCCGAAGACCAGGAAGAGAACCAGGTACGGCGCGAGGAAGAGGTAGGGCGTCGCCCGGTGCCCGCGTTCCGTCACGCCCCGGCGGCGGGGCCGGCCCGCCGGGGGCGGCGCGTCACCACGCGCCGCCCCGACCTCGATCACGTCCGCCACCGCGGATCAGCTCCCGTACTTCTTGCGGTTGTCCTCGAGCTGCTTGTTCGCCTTGGCCACCCCGTCGTCCAGGGCCTGCTTCGGCGACTTCTTGCCCAGCGCCGCCTCGTTGAAGGAGTTGTAGAAGGTGGTCATCACCTCGCCGAGGCCGGGCGCGGCCGGCGGGAACGCGGCGTACTCCAGCTCGGGGGCGAGCGAGCTGATCTCCGGCAGGGCCTTGAACTCGGCGCCCTCCCGGACCGCCTTGCGGGCCGGGATCTGGCCGCCCTTGGCCCAGTCCAGCGAGTGCTGGCTGAGCCAGTTGATGAAGACCTTGGCGCCGGAGACCTTGTTGTTGTCGGCGCTGCGCTGCTTGACGATGGTGAAGTTGTGCGAGTTCGCCCAGGCGGCCTTCTGGCTGCCGATCTGCGGCAGCGGCGCGACGCCCCACTGCACCGAGGGGCTCTTCTTCAGGTCGTTGATCTGCCAGATGCCGTTCCAGTTGAAGGCGTTCTTGCCGCTCTTCAGCGCCAGGTAGTCGGCGTCCTGGCCGACGTTGGCGGGGGAGAAGCCCTGCTTGATCATGTCGACCAGCCAGGTGCACGCCTCGACGGCCGGGTCCGAGTTGAAGGTCGCCTTCGCCACCTCGGCGTCGAAGAGCGTCCCGCCCCACTGGTGCAGCAGGCTGTAGAAGGTCATGCCGCCGGTGAACTGGAACGGGCTGACCCAGAAGCCCTGGACGCCGGACTTCTTCAGCTCGGTCAGCGCCGCGGTGTACTCGTCCTTCGTCGTCGGCGGCTTGTTCGGGTCCAGCCCGGCCTTCTGCATGACCCCCTTGTTGTAGTAGAGGCCCAGGGGGTGCATGTCCAGCGGGATGCCGTACCGCTTGTCGTGGTAGATGCCGCCCTTCCACACCGTCGGCGCGAAGTCGCCCTCGCTCAGCTCCAGGGTCTTGGCCACGTCGTCCAGCTCGTTGATCACGCCGCGGGCGGCGAAGGTGGCGAGCTGGTCCATGTGCATGACCGCGATGTCCGGCCCGTTGCCGCTGGTGACCGCGCCGGGCAGCTTGCTGTAGTAGTCCTGCCACTCGTAGGTGATCACGCTGACGGCGATGTTCTGGTGCTCGGTGTTGAACTGCTCGACCAGCTTCTTGAAGATGTCGCCGTCGCCGCCGGTGAAGCCGTTCCACAGCTTCAGGTCGACCTTCGGGCCGGTGTAGTCCTTGCCGCCGTTGCCGGCCGCGGTGGACTTGTCGGAGCTGCTGCCGCCGCCGCAGCCGGACAGCGTCAGCGTGGCCGCCGCGCCGAGCCCGAGGCCGAGGCCCAGCAGCCGCCGCCGGCTCATCTCGTTCTGGATCATGCGTACTCCTTGGGGGACGGGATGCAGTATTGCCTGGTCACGGCTGAGGCGTGAAGCGCAGCAGGTTCCAGGAGCAGGCGGGCAGCGCCACGGAGCACCGGCCGCCGTCGAGGGTGGGGGTGGTGAGCTGCCGGGGCGTCACCCGGGTGGGCTCCGCCTCGGTGTTCGTGGCGGCCGGGTCGTCGCCCGCCGCGAGGGTGGTGTGTTCGACCGCGCGCAGGCCGGGCAGCCCGCGCAGGTCCAGGTCGAGGGGGAGGTCGTCCGGACCCCGGTTGACCGCGAAGACGGCCAGGCCGCCGGTCTCCTCGTCGTGCACGGCGACGGTGTCGAGCACCGGCACCTCGCCGTACCGCTTCGTCTCGTACATCGGGCCGACCGGCTCGGTGCGCAGCACGGTGCCCCGCGCGTGCCGGGCGGTCAGGGCGAACGGGTGGAAGATGCTCTGCCGCCAGGCCGGCCCGCCGTTCCGGGTCCGGATCGGGGCGATCACGTTGGCGAGCTGCGCCTGGCAGGCCACCCCGACCCGGTCGGCGTGCCGGAGCAGGGTGATCAGCAGGTCGCCGACCACCACCGCGTCGACGGCGTTGTAGTCGTCCTCGATCAGGGCCGGCGCCTCGACCCAGCCGCGCCGGTCCAGGTCGGCCTGGAGGCGGGACTGGTACCAGACGTTCCACTCGTCGAAGGAGATCTTCAGCCGGCGCTTCTGCCGCTGCTTGGCGGCCACGTGGTCGGCGGTGGCGACCACCTCGCGGATGAAGTTGTCCATGTCGACCGCCGAGGCCAGGATGCTGGCCCGGTCGCCGTCGGACGGGTCGTAGTAGGTGTGGGCCGAGATGTAGTCGACGTGCTCGTAGGTGTGCTCCAGCACGGTCGCCTCCCAGGAGGCGAAGGTCGGCATCCCCCGGTTGGAGCTGCCGCAGGCGACGAGGCTGATCGAGGGGTCGATCATCTTCATGGCGCGGGCCGTCTCGGCGGCGAGCCGGCCGTACTCGTCGGCGGTCTTGTGGCCGACCTGCCAGGGCCCGTCCAGCTCGTTGCCGAGGCACCAGAGCCGCACCCCGTACGGGTCCTCGGCGCCGTGCTTGCGGCGCAGGTCGGACAGCTGCGTGCCGCCCGGGTGGTTGGCGTATTCGAGCAGGTCGCACGCCTCCTGCACGCCGCGGGTGCCGAGGTTGACGGCCATCATCGGCTCGACGCCGGCCTCGGCCGCCCAGGTCATGAACTCGTCCAGCCCGAACGCGTTGGTCTCGACCGTCTTCCAGGCCAGGTCGAGCCGGCGCGGGCGGTCGCCGACCGGGCCGACGCCGTCCTCCCAGCGGTAGCCGGAGACGAAGTTGCCGCCCGGGTAGCGGACCACCGAGACACCCAGCTCCCGGGTCAGTTCCAGCACGTCGCGCCGGAAGCCGCGCGGGTCGGCGTCCGGGTGGCCCGGCTCGTAGACCCCGCCGTAGACGCAGCGACCCATGTGCTCGACGAACGAACCGAAGAGGCGACGGTCGGCCGCTCCGATGGTGAAGGTCGGGTCGATCGTCAGCTGCGCGTTCGGCACGGTGCCACCCTTTCCTCGGTGCTGTCCCGGTGACCTCGGTCACCGGTGTCCTTGGTTTGTACAACGTTGTAAGCAACGATGTAAAGGGGTCGTTACGTCGTCGTGACGCGGTAGAGTGCGCCCCAGCAGTCACCCGGGAGGAAGCTCAGTGCGGCACAGGCTCAAGGACGTCGCGGAACGGGCCGGCGTGTCGGTGAAGACCGTCTCCAACGTGGTCAACGGCTACCAGCACGTCCGCGCGGACACGCGCGCCCGGGTCGAGGCGGCCATCGCCGAGCTCAACTACCGGCCCAACCTCTCCGCCCGTAACCTGCGCAAGGGGCGCACCGGGGTGATCGCCCTGGCCGTGCCCGAGCTGGACATCCCCTACTTCGCCGAGCTGGCCCGGCACGTGGTCACCGCCGCCGCCGAGCACGGCTGGACGGTGCTGATCGACCAGACCGGCGGCGGCCCGGAGCAGGAACGCAAGGCCGCGAGCGGTATCGGCGACCACATGATCGACGGCCTGATCTTCAGCCCGCTCGCGCTCACCGCGGACGACCTCGCCGGCCTCGACGGCATGCCCATGGTGCTGCTCGGCGAGCGGGTGGACCACGGCCCCGCCGACCACGTGGTGGTCGACAACGTGGCCGCCGCCCGGGAGATCACCGCCCACCTCGTCGGGCTCGGCCGCCGCCGGATCGCCGCGATCGGCTCGCAGCGCACCCCCGAGGGGGCCAGCGCCCGGCTCCGCCTGGCTGGCTACACGGCCGCGCTGGCCGACGCCGGCATCGCGTACGACGAGCGGCTGGTGGCGCCCGCGCCGGCCTGGCACCGCGCGGACGGCGCGGCCGCCATGCGGCACCTGCTCTCCACCGGGGTACGCCCGGACGCCGTCTTCTGCTTCAACGACACCCTGGCCCTCGGCGCGCTGCGCGCCCTGCACGAGGCCGGCCTGCGGGTGCCCGACGACGTCGCCGTGGCCGGCTTCGACGACATCGAGGACGGCCGCTTCTCCATCCCCACCCTCAGCACCGTCGCCCCCGACAAGGAACGCATCGCCCGCCTCGCGGTCGAACTCCTGGCCAACCGCCTCACGGCCGACCCGGAAACCCCACCCCGGGAACTGGTCGCCCCCCACCGCCTCGCACTCCGCGAATCCGCCCCGCCTCGCTGATCATGAGGTTGCCGGCGAAGTCGATCTCCCGGAGCGCCGCCAACCTCATGATCGACGGCGGGAGGGGCGGGGTCAGTCGAAGAAGCGGGCCAGGTGGGACCTGGACGGGGGTGGGGCGTCCGGTGCCAGGGGCGTCAGGTCGGCGAAGATGGAGGCGCCGTCGCAGCCCGCGTGCAGCGGGTACCAGCGCGGGGTGCCGGGCGGGCGCTGACCGCAGACGCCCTTGATGGTCTGCACGTCCAGCAGGCGGACGTGGGTCGGGTCGGCCACCGCGTTCACGTGCCGCCACCAGGGGCTCATCACGTGCAGCACGCCGCCCGGGCGCAGCACCCGGTGGCACTCGTCCAGCAGCGGCAGGAAGTCGATCAGGTGCTCCAGGATGTGCACCGCGAAGAACACGTCCACCGAGTCGTCGGCCAGCGGCAGCGAGCCGGACAGGTCCGCCACCGCGTTCACCCCCGGCGCCGGGTAGATGTCCAGCCCCAGGTTGCCCGGCCACTGCTTGGTCGCCCCGCAACCCAGGTCCACCACCACGGGCGCGCGCCCGGCGACGCTCACCCGGCACCAGACGCCGAGCACCCCGGCCAGCCGGCCCACCAGGTCCCGGAGCAGCCGCAACTGGGCCGGGTCGGCGACCGCGCCGTCGAGGTGGGCGACGCCGCGGTCGAAGCGCACCTCCACGGTCAGCCCGCGCAGTCGCTCGTCGTGCCGGGCCAGGTCGGCCCACGCCTCGGCGAGGAAGCCGTCGACCTCCCGCAGCCGCTCGCCCGAGAGTGCGGATTGCGCCACCGCCACCATGCGCCACCTCCGGGCGGCGCGATACCCGCATCCCCGCCCGATATGCCTTCCCTGCCCGAGTCCGGGCCACCGCCGACCGGCGCGGCGGTCAGCCGGTGATGGTGCGGCGGGCGGTGCGGGAGCCGCGCATCCGCTGGCGGGGCTGCGGGGCGGCCGCCTTCGGCCGTTTCAGGTGGTAGCGGTGCAACTCGTTGTTGCCGGGCAGCGACGGGTCCTCGCTCATCGCGACCAGTTCCCAGCCCTGGTCACCGGCCCGGTTCAGGTGGGCCAGCGCGGTGTCGCCGTACGGCGTGACGTCGATCATGGAGCCGTCCGGGCCGTACCAGATGAAGACGACCTCCCACCCGATGTCGGTGGTGGCGGCCTGGCGGCGGCGGACCAGCAGCGCGTACTCCCACTTGAGCATGGGTTCATTCTCGCCCCGCGCGACCGGGTCGGCACGGATCAATCCTCGGCGATCCGTCCGTCCGCCACCCGCAGCCGCCGGTTCACGCTCACCGCGTCCAGCATCCGCCGGTCGTGGGTCACCAGCAGCAGGGTTCCCGGGTAGCCGGCCAGGGCCGATTCGAGCTGCTCGATCGCCGCCAGGTCCAGGTGGTTGGTCGGCTCGTCGAGCACCAGCAGGTTCACCCCGCGCCCCTGGAGCAGGGCCAGCGCGGCCCGCGTCCGCTCCCCGGGGGATAGGGTCGCCGCCGGCCGCAGCACGTGGTCGGCCCGCAGGCCGAACTTGGCCAGCAACGTCCGCACGTCCGCCGGGCTCAGCTCGGGTACGGCGGCGCCGAACGCGTCCAGCAGGGGCTGGTCGCCGAGGAAGAGCCCCCGGGCCTGGTCCACCTCGCCCACCACCACGCCCGGGCCGAGCGCGGCGTGCCCCTCGTCCAGCGGCAGCCGGCCGAGCAGGGCGGCCAGCAGAGTGCTCTTGCCGGAGCCGTTCGCCCCCGTGATCGCCACCCGGTCGGCCCAGTCGATCTGGAGGTCCACCGGGCCGAGGGTGAAGTCGCCACGGCGTACGACGGCGCCCCGGAGCGCGGCCACGACGGCGCCGGCGCGGGGCGCGGCGGCGATCTCCATCCGCAGCTCCCACTCCTTGCGCGGCTCCTCGACCACCTCCAGCCGCTCGATCAACCGCTCGGTCTGCCGGGCCTTCGCGGCCTGCTTCTCGCTGGCCTCGGAGCGGAACTTGCGGCCGATCTTGTCGTTGTCGGTGGCCTTGCGGCGGGCGTTCTTCACGCCCTTCTCCATCCAGGACCGCTGCGTCCGGGCCCGCGCCTCCAACTGGGCCCGGGTGCCGGCGTACTCCTCGAACTCCTCGCGGGCGTGCCGGCGGGCCACCTCGCGCTCCTCCAGGTAGGCCGCGTAGCCGCCGCCGAAGTGGTTGACCTGCCCCTGGTGCAGGTCCAGTTCCATGATCCGGGTGACCGTCCGGGTGAGGAACTCCCGGTCGTGGCTGACCAGCACGGTGCCGGCGCGCAGCCCGGTGACGAACCGCTCCAGCCGGTCCAGGCCGGCCAGGTCCAGGTCGTTGGTGGGCTCGTCGAGCAGGAAGACGTCGTACCGGCTGAGCAGCAGCGAGGCCAGCCCGGCCCGGGCCGCCTGGCCGCCGGACAGGCCGGTCATCGGGTGCTCCAGGTCGACGCGGAGCCCCAGCTCGGCGGCGACCTGCTCGGCCCGCTCGTCCAGGTCCGCCCCACCGAGGTCGAGCCAGCGCTCCAGCGCCGTGGCGTACGCGTCGTCCGCGCCCGGCGCACCCGCGGTCAGCGCCTCCGTGGCGGCGTCCAGGGCCGCCTGCGCCGCCGTCACCCCGGTACGCCGGGCCAGGAAGTCCCGGACCGTCTCGCCCGGCCGGCGCTCCGGCTCCTGCGGCAGGTAGCCGACGGTGGCGGCGGGCGGGTTCAACGCCACCGACCCCTGCTCCAGCGGCTGGAGCCCGGCGAGGGTGCGCAGCAGGGTGGACTTGCCGGCGCCGTTCACCCCGACCAGCCCGACCACGTCGCCCGGGGCGACCACCAGGTCCAGGTCGGTGAAGAGGAGGCGGTCGCCGTGCCCGGCGGTGAGGTCCTTGGCGATCAACGTGGCGCTCATGAGGAGACCGAGCCTACCGGCGCGGCGAATCGGTTGACCCGCGCTCGGGGCCGGTCTGGGGTGAGGAAGACTCACAGCCGTGGTGACCACTCTGGCGATCGACTGCGGGGGCGGCGGGATCAAGGCCTCCGTGCTGGACGCCGCGGGGACGATGCGGGCCCGGCCGCTGCGCGTCCCCACGCCGTACCCGCTGCCACCCGCCCTGTTCGTCAAGACGCTGCTGGACCTCGGCGGCCGGCTGCCCACGGCGGACCGGCTCACCGTCGGGATGCCCGGCATGATTCGGCACGGCGTGGTGGTGGCCACCCCGCACTACGTGACCCGCTCCGGCCCGCGCAGCCGCGTCGACCCCGCCCTGGTCGCCGAGTGGTCCGGGTACGACGTGCGCAGCGCCCTGGCCGAGGCGTTCGGCGTGCCGGCGCTCGTGCTCAACGACGCCGAGGTGCACGGCGCGGGCGTCGTCGCCGGGACCGGCTGCGAGCTGGTGCTGACCCTCGGCACCGGGCTGGGCAGCGCGCTCTTCGACGGCGGGGTGCTCGCCCCGCACCTCGAACTGTCGCACGCGCCGGTGCGCTGGAACACCACCTACGACACGTACGTCGGGGAGCCGGAACGGCGGCGCCTGGGCGACGCCTTCTGGTCCCGGCGGATCCGCCAGGTCGTGGACGGCCTGCGGCCGGTCTTCCGCTGGGACCGGCTCTACCTGGGCGGCGGCAACTCGCGGCTGATCCGGCCGGAACAACTGGCCCGGATGGGCGACGACGTCGTGGTCGTCCCGAACACGGCCGGCATCGTCGGTGGTGTCCGGGCCTGGGACCTGGTGGGCGACCGGTACGACCCGACCCCCTGAGCGCGATCACACCCGAAGGAACACTCGCGGTACGGCTGACGTTGTGCCAGCGTCGGACAAAGGGCTGGCGCGACACGAGGAGGTGGGTCGAGTGGATCTTCTGGCGGAGTACCGGCGGGCGACCATGTTCTTCGAAGCAGGTGACCCGACCGGGGCGGCCCGGCTGCTCGAGCCCATCGTCGAGGCCGAGCCCGGCAACTCCTCGGTACGGCAGCTGCTGGCCCGGGCGTACTTCCAGTCGGCCCAGCTCAACCGGGCCGAGGAGCAGCTGCGCGAGCTGGTCGACCGGGACCCGAGCGACCACTACGCGCACCACGTGCTGGGCCGGACGCTGGAGCGGATGAACCGCCCCGCCGACGCGCTGCGGCACCTGCGCATCGCGGCGGCCATGTACTCGACCAACGCCGACTACACCGCGGCGCTGCGCCGGGTGGAGGGCAAGGTCGGCGGCCGCTGACGGTCGACCACGAAGGGCAGCCCTGCCGGGCTGCCCTTCGTCGTACCTACGATGGGCTGGTGAAGCTCAAGCTCGATCTCCACGACATCTACAACCGGGGCCACGACATCGACCGGGCCCTGCGCGGGATCATGGACGAGGCCGTGGCGAAGAAGGCCACCTTGGTGGAGATCATCCCCGGCAAGGGTTCCGGCCAGCTCAAGAAGAAGGTGCTGCGCTTCCTCGACCAGAAGGACGTCAAGCAGCTCTACCACCGGGTCGAGAAGGACTCGAAGAACTTCGGCCGCCTCTTCGTCCACTTCCGCTGGAAGTAGCGGGGATTCACCCGCGCCGGTCGCCGGCGGACAGGTGGGGCGCGAGGTAGCGGATCGTCGGCCCGTCCGGATCCTGGTAGTCGAGGACGATGTCCGGATCGCCGCCCGCCGGGAACGCGTCCTGACCGGGGCCGGCGGTCACCCGGACGCCCACGCGCAGCACGCCACGATCGGTCCCGGTGGCGAGCCCGCCCGTGATGACCACGACGCCCGAACCGTGCTGTCCCCGGACCGGGTGCGGGTCGCCGGCCTCTCCCGGCTTCGACCCGGCCGGGCGGTAGCGGCAGACGCGGCCCCGGGCGTGCAGGGCCTGCGTGAGGTGGTCGACCACGGCGAGGCGGGACGCGGGGCAGGCCACCTCGATCCGTAGGCCCTTGTCGGCCGACGCCGCGACGATGGCGTCGGCGATCGTCGCCAGCGTTGCCCGCTCCCGGGCGATCGCGGAGAGGTCAGTCACGGCGGTGCCGTTCGACCAGGCTTGGCTTCACCTTCCTACAGGCGCGACCGGCCCGGCCGCTTGTTACATCGCGTTCCCGGCGGCCGGTCCGCCCGAGGGGGCGGGGAATGCCGATCCGGGGACGGGCCACCGTGGCGGCCCCGATAATCGGCGGGGACGCAGCGTCGCCCGCGACCCGGCGTCGACGGGTGGCGGGAGGTCGGGCATGACGACCGGAGGCAGCAGCGAGCTGGTGCGCCGGCCGAGCGGTTCGACCCGTGCGACCCTGCTGGAGCTGCTCTTCGACGTCGTCTTCGTGGCGGCGCTGGCGCTGGTCTCGATGCTGATCGCCGAGCGGGCCTCGTGGGACGGCGTCGCGCCGGTCGTGATCATGCTGATGGCGGTCTGGTGGACCTGGTCGATCACCTCGACCACCACCGACTTCTACGACCCGGACCAGCGACCGATCCAGGCCATCCTGATGGTCACCATGCTCGGTGCCGTGGTGACGGCGGCGGCGCTGGCCGTCGACTCGCACGCGCTGGTCTTCGCGGTCGGCTACGTGATCCCGCATCTGGTGCGTGGGGTGGTGCTGGTGGCCGTGCTGCACCAGCACCGGCACATGGCCGAGCAGCGGGCCGCCCGCTTCCTCTTCTGGTTCGTGGTCTCCAGCTTCTTCTGGATCGGCGGCGGGCTGCTGCCGGACGGATGGTCCTGGGTGCTCTGGGCCGTCGCGGTGACGATCGACTACGTCTCGGCGGCGGCGCGCTACCCGACGCCCGGGCTCGGCCGGGTGCCGTTCGCCCAGTACGAGAAGACCACCGACCACCTGGGCGAGCGCTACCAGCAGTTCGTCATCCTGGCGCTCGGCGACGTCATCCTGGTGCCGACGCTGGAGATCAGCGCCGCCGAGTTCACCCTGGCCCGGGCGGCCGCCTTCCTGGGCGCCTTCGCCGCCATGCTGCTGCTCTGGCAGGTCTACGTCCTGGGAGCCGGCGACATCGTGCGGACCACCGCCCCGCGGCTGCTGCGGCGGGCGACCCGGCTGGCGCCGTACACGCACCTGGTCATGCTCGCCGGCATCGTCTGCACCGCCGCCGCATTCGATCTGGTCGTCGAGCGGCCGACCGGCGACACGCCGCGGCGTTGGATCGCGCTGATCTTCGGCGGGCCGGCGCTCTTCCTGCTCGGCCGCACCCTGTTCACCTACAAGATCGTCGGCACGGTCCCGTGGCACCGGGTGTTCTGGTTGCTGATCCTGGTGGCCGCGATGCCGTGGGTGGGCGGCTGGCCGCCGGTGCTGGTCACCACCCTCGTCGTGCTGATGCTGGCGGGGGTGGTGACCGGCGACGCCATGGGCGGGCGGTCGAGCCGCCCCCGGCTGCGCAGGCGCCCTGGTTGATCATGCTCAGCCGAGTGGCCGGGCTCCTCCGCCCAAATAGTTGCCCTGGGTGACTGATTGTCCGACAGCAAGCACCGTGCTGGTTGATCTTGCGAAGGCGTCCGCTGTGACACTCTCTGCCCGGGTCGCCCCCTACCGGGGGCGTCGCCATGACCTGCGGAAACAAGCACAGGTGTGCCGCCGGCCCGGAACGGCCCCCGGCGGCTCACGATCGTCCATGAAAGGCACAACGAATGTCGCAGCCGACCCCGCCCCCTCCGCCCGGGTACGCCCCCGTGCCCCCGCCCAAGAAGGGGATGTCGACCGGGCTGAAGGTCTTCCTCATCATCGCCGGCCTGGCCGTCCTGCTCTGCGGCGGCGGCTTCGTGGCGTGCACCGCCCTGGTCGGCAAGGCGGCCGACGACGTCAGCAAGAGCCAGGACGCGAAGGCCGGGCACGTCGAGCTCAAGTCGTGCGAGGCCGAGTCGGCCGGCGACGAGTTCCTGGCGAACGTGAAGTTCGACGTCGAGGTGAACAACACCAGCAAGGACCAGAACACGTACCTCGTCGACGTGTTCGTGCTCGACGCCAAGGGCACCCGGGTGGGCAACACCACCGCCATCGTCTCCGACGTGCGGCCCGGCCAGAAGGCCGTCGAGCAGGGCATGGTCGTGCTGAGCCAGAAGGTGACCGGCGACGTCAGCTGCAAGATCGACAAGGTCTCCTGACCCGCTGACCGTGGCCCCCGGGCGATCCCCCCGGGGGCCACACGGCCCGCCACCGGCAGTGTTAGCCCTGCCTGCGGACCCGGTAGGCCAGGTGGGTGACCCCGTTGCCCTGGACGACCCTGGTGGGCCCCTCCAACTGGACGGGCGCGACCTTCAGGCCGGCGAAGAACGGGATGCCGTCGCCCAGCAGGACCGGGACGAGGTCGACGTGCACCTCGTCGAGCAGGCCGGCGGCCAGGACCTGCGCGGCGATGGTGCCGCCGTTGACGCCGACCTGCTTGTCGCCGGCGATCGCCTTCGCCCGGTCGATCGCGCTCTCGATGCCGTCGGTGACGAACACGAACGAGTCGCCCTCCCGGTCCCAGCCCTCCGGCACATGGTGCGTGACCACGACCACCGGTACGTCCATCGGGTGGCGGCCGCCCCAGCCGTTCGTCATGTCGAACAGCCGCCGGCCAACGACCAGCGCCCCGGTCCGCTCGTTCAGCTCGCGGAGGTGTTCCGCGCTCGCCGCCGACGTACGGAAGGTCATGTCGGGGTTGGCCGTCGGCGTCTCCACGTCGCCGTTGCCGTACCACTGGAAGAGGTGTTCGAACCCACCGTGGGTCGCGTCGGCGATGTAGCCGTCCAGCGACATGGTGGCTCCGGTCGTCGCCTTCGTCATCGTGCTGCTCCTCAACTCGCGGGCCTGTCCGTCACCCGGGAGTAGAAGCTGGGGCTCCTCCTCTCGACATCCGTCCCGAAGAATTTCCGCGGCCGCCTAGAGGGGATAGGTGCGGGCCACCGCCAGCATCTCCGAGCTGTGCGAGCCGACCACGCCGACGTCCGCCGGCCGGGCCCGGAACCCGGGCAGCCCGCTCAGCCCGTCGCTGGCGTCCATCGCCCGCAGGTTCACCTGTCCCGCCTTCGGCACCAGGGTCAGGGTGACCTCGACGCCCTCCGGCGGCGGGGCGTGGAAGACGACGCCGAAGCCCCATTTGCCGTCGCGGGCCTTGACCGGCACGTCCCGCCCGGCCACCGTCGCCGAGCGCACCTCTGCCGTGGTCGTGTCCACGTGCAGGGTCAGCAGTCGGACCGGCCGCTGGGGCAGCACCCGGACACGCAGCACCCGCTGGTCGCCCGAGCGGGTGTCGGAGAGCGTCTCCAGCTTCGGGGCGGGCAGGTTCGCCGCCTGCGCCGGTCCGGCCCGCAGTTCGCCGTCACCCAGCCCCGGGAAGTCGTCGGCCACGGAGACGGCGCCGTCGACGTAGCCGTCGGTCCAGGGCTGCGGGTCGTCCTCGTGGCTGAGCCACCGCGCCGTGCCGGTGCCGGCGTCGAGGGCGTACATCAGGTGGGTCGGCACGGGGTGGGCGGCGTCGAAGCGGTCCACGGCCAGGCCGACCCCGGCGAGCACCACGGCCGCGAGCGCGGCGGCGCCGGCCGGCAGCGCGCCGAGCCGGCGGGCCCGCAGCGCTCCCAGACCGCGCTGGCCGCCCGCCTGCGGGTGCAGCAGGTCCACCACGGGCAGCGCGGCCAGGCCGAGCAGCACCGCGAAGAGCGCCGCCACCCCACCCATGCCCATGCCGAGCGCCGGGAAGAGCAGCACCACGGTGGGCAGCAGGATCACCACGGCCACCGCGCCGGCCAGGGTCACGGCGACCACCGGCCAGGGGCCGTCCCGCCGGGTGGCCAGCGCCGCCACGCCGGCCAGCGCGCCGGCCAGGGCGGGCAGGGTCGTCAGGTACGCGCCACCGGGCACCAGCACGGCGAGCAGCACCCCGAACAGGGCCAACCAGACCAGCCCGCCGAAGGCCAGGGCGGCCGGGCCGGCCCAGCGGCGGGTCAGCGCGTACCAGGTGAACAGGATCGCGGTGGCGAGCGCCACCACGGCGAGCCGGTACCAGACCGGCCGGTACGGGTCGAGCAGTTCGGCGTAGCCGGGGCGGACGGTGGTGATCGCGGCCCAGAGCAGCCACGCGCCCAGCGGTGCGGCGACGACCGGCACCAGGGCCAGCCCGGCGCCGGCCGCGAGCCGCCCGGCGGTGGCCCGGCCGCGCCGGCGCAGCAGCCAGCCGAGCGCGCCGACCGCGACGAGGGCGGCCAGCGCCAGCGGCAGGGTCAGCCAGCCGGGGTAGCGGACCAGCCCGCCGGGCACCGGGAAGTAGGTGTCGTCGTGGTCGGAGCCCAGGTCGCGCAGGTCGGTCCGGCCGAACTCCCGGGCCAGGCCCAGGGCGTTGTCGCCGTGCATCTGGAGGCTGCCCCGGTTCATGGCCGCCGGCACGTCGAGCGGGGTGTGGTAGACCGCGCCCCCGTCGATGTACGCCGAGTTCAGCCCGACGAACCGCTGGTCGAGGAATGCGGTGAAGTCGGTGTCGTTGGGCAGCGCCCGGTAGATCTCCACCGCGAACGAGGTGCCCACCGGGTGCGGGGCGGCCCGACCGAAGACGTCCACCAGCTTCGCGTTGTTCCGGGACGTCTCGAACATGATCACGGGACCGGTGGAGCCGCGCGCCTCCAGGTTGAGCACCACGCCGCCGTCGGCGGCGAGCGGGTGGTCGGCGGCGAAGCCGGCGGCCCCGCAGAGGCACGCCTCCTCCGCGTCGGTGAGCACGAGGACGACGTCGTTGCGGGGACGCGGGCCGGCGGCCAGCGCCCGGGCCACCTCCAGGATGGTGGACGTGCCGGCGGCGTCGTCGTTGCCGCCCGGCCCGGACTGCACCGAGTCGTAGTGGGCCACCAGGAAGACCCGCCCGGTGGGATCGGTGCCGGGCAGCCGGGCCACCACGTTGCGCACCCGGGCCAGGGTCGCGCCGCCGGCCGCCCCGCTGAGCTGCCCGGCCTCCGGGGCCACGGTGTCCTGCACCTCGGTCTCCAGGCCCAACCCGCGCAGCACGCCCACGACGTGCTCGCGGACCTGGTCGTTGGCGGCGCTGCCGGCCACGTGCGGCCGCGCCGCGATGACCTTGACGTTCTGGTACGCCCGCTCGGCGCTGAACGTGTCCGCGGGCGCGTCGGCGGGGCGCGGCGCCGGGGTGGCCAGGTCGACCAGGACGCCGGCGCCGACGGCGAGCAGGGCGGCGAGCGCCGCGAGCGCGGCGGGCAGTCGCCGCCGCGGCCGTGACAGCGCCCGGTCGGCGGGCCGGGTGGGAGGGATGCCCGGCCGTGCCCGCGCACGGTCGGCGGGGCGGGTGGGGGGTGCGCCCACGGCTGACTCCTCGGGGTGGTTCGGGGGTGGGCATCATCCTGCACCCCCGCGGCCTGCGGCGGCACTCCCCACCGGTCGGTGCGCTCCGGTCGCGGGCCGGTCGCGGCGTAACATCGGTCGTCGGCCGTGCCGCTGTCCGTGGGGAGGGTTTCGCCCGCCCCGCCCGCTCCGATTCCGGTCGTGTTGTGTGCGACCGTTGTCTGATACAGGATCAGCAGGGCATTCGGAAGGAGCCCCGACATCACCAGCGAACTTCCGCGTCTCGCGGCGGTGACCCGGCCGCACCGGGGGACCGGTCTGCCCGGTGCCCCCGTCGTGCCGCAGGCCGGCCACGGGCACTACGCCAGCGTGCCGCCCGGCGAGCGGCTGCGGGTCCTGCTGGTCGAGGACGACGAGGGCGACGCCTTCCTGGTCGGCGAGCTGCTCGCCGAGACCAACTCGATGATCGACCTGCTGATCGCCACCAGTCTCAGCGAGGCCCGGCAGCGGGTGATGGGGGTCGACTGCGTCCTGCTCGACCTGGGCCTGCCCGACGCGCAGGGCCTGGACGGGCTGCGCCAGGTGCTGGAGATGGCCAGCGGGGCGGCGGTCTGCGTGCTCACGGGTCGCTCCGACGAGCACCTGGGCATCGTCGCGGTCGCCGAGGGCGCGCAGGACTACCTGGTCAAGGGGCAGGTCGACGGGGTCCTGCTGACCCGGGCGCTGCGCTACGCGGTCGAGCGGAAGCGGGCCGACGAGAACGCCCGCCGGCTGCGCGAGGTGGAGCTGCGCCAGGCCGAGTCGGCGCGCCTGGAGCGCGGCCTGCTGCCCCAGCCGCTCATGACCACCGACCAGGTGTCGGTGCACACCTTCTACCGCCCCGGCCGGCACGCCGCGCTGATCGGCGGGGACTTCTACGACGTGGTGCAGACCCGGCCGGACCGGATCGACATGATCGTCGGCGACGTCTGCGGCCACGGCGTGGACGAGGCCGCCCTCGGCGTCGAGCTGCGGGTCGCCTGGCGGGCCCTGGTCCTGGCCGGGGTGCCGGACGACGAGGTGCTGCCCGCGCTGGAGCAGGTGCTGATGAGCGAGCGCCGGCTCCAGGAGATCTTCGCCACGGTGGCGACCGCCCGGCTCGACCTGGCCGCCGCCCGGGCCACCGTGCGACTCGCCGGTCATCCGCCGCCGCTGCTGCTCAGCGGGGGTAAGGTCGCCCCGGTGCCGGCCAAGGGCGGTCTGCTGCTGGGCGTACGGCCGCGCCGACCCGTTGCCTTCGACCTGGAGTTCGACACCGATGACTGGTCCCTGCTGATGTACACCGACGGCCTCATCGAGGGTCGGGTGGGCACCGGTGACGACCGGCTGGACGTGCCGGGGCTGACCGACCTGCTCGCCGACCCCGCCAACCGCGCGGTGCCCCTGGCCGAGCTGCCCGCCTGGCTGGTCGGCCGGGCCGAGCAGCTCAACGGCGGCCCGCTCGCCGACGACGTGGCCATGCTGCTGGTCAGCCGCGGCGGCGGCCGATGAAGGCGTACCAGCAGGGGTGGACCCTGCGGCGGCGGGTCGTCGTGCTGCTCGGCGTGGTGCTGGTGCTGCTGCTCGGGCTCGCCGCGGCCGAGGCGACCCTCGCCGCCAAGAACCGGCAGAACATCGACGCGGTGCTGGTCAAGACCGGTCCGTTGCGGGTCCAGGCGCAGGAGCTGATGAGCGCCCTGCTCGACCAGGAGACCGCCGTCCGCGGGTACGCGGTGAACGCCGACCGCAAGGACCTGGAGCCCTACCAGACGGGTCTGCGCCGGGAGCGGGACACCTTCGCCGAGATGCGGAAGCTGGCCATCGACTATCCGGACGTGCTGCGCGCGCTGGACGTCGTCGAGCAGCGGGCGGCGCAGTGGCGGTCCGACGTCGCCGAGCCGGTGATCAGCACCACCGAGCGCAGCGGCCCGTCCGCCGGCCAGGCGCTGATCACCGACCAGACCCGGCAGCAGTTCGACGGCATCCGGTTCGCGGTGAACGACCTCCAGGGCGAGATCATGGAGGTCCGGAAGGAGACCGCCGACCGGGTCAACGCGACCAGCAACGTGCTGGTGGTGCTCCTGGTCATCGCGGCCCTGGTGGTGGCGGTGGCCGGCGCCGTGCTGCTGCTCTCGCTGGACCGGATCCTGATCCGGCCGCTGGCCGGCCTGGTCGGTCAGGTGCGCGAGGTCGCCTCGGGCGACTACCGGCACCGCATCGAGGGGTCCGGCCCGCCGGAGTTCCGGCTGCTTGCCGACGACATCGACATCATGCGGCAGAAGATCGCCCGGGAGCTGGACGAGGTACGCGAGGCCCGCGAGCGCATCGAGTGGGTCAACACCCAGCTCCAGAAGCAGGCCGAGGAGCTGACCCGCTCCAACCGCGACCTGGAGCAGTTCGCGTACGTCGCGTCGCACGACCTCCAGGAGCCGCTGCGCAAGGTGGCCAGCTTCTGCCAGCTCCTCCAGCGGCGCTACTCGGGTCAGCTCGACGAGCGGGCCGACCAGTACATCGCCTTCGCGGTGGACGGCGCGCAGCGGATGCAGCGGTTGATCAACGACCTGCTCGCGTTCTCCCGGATCGGCCGGCTCACCACCGGCTTCACCGAGGTCGACCTGAACAAGGTGATGGGCGACGTGGCCGGGCAGACCGAGGCGGCCCGGCAGTACGCCGACGCCGAGCTGACCTGGGACCGGCTGCCGGTGATCCGCGGCGAGGAGCCGCTGCTGACCAACCTGCTGGCCAACCTGGTCAGCAACTCGATCAAGTTCCGCCGGCCCGACGTGCCGGCGAAGGTGCACGTCTCCGCCCGGCTGGTCGACGACGAGTGGGAGATCAGCTGCCGGGACAACGGCATCGGGATCGAGCCGGAGTTCGCCGACAAGATCTTCGTGATCTTCCAGCGGCTGCACTCCAAGGACGCCTACCCGGGCACCGGCATCGGGCTGGCCATCGTCAAGAAGATCGCGGAGTACCACGGCGGCCGGGTCTGGGTGGACACCGACACCGCGGAGGGCACCACGATCCGGTTCACCCTCCCGGCCCTGCCCGAGGACGTCGAGGCGGCGCGGGCGGCGGAGCCGGCCGGGGTGGAGGAGTCGACCGGGGACCCGGCGGCGACCGGGGACGATGCCGAGGACGCCGCGGTGGGTGTCGCGCGGCAGCCGGACGGCGCGGGACGGGAAGAGACGCCCGAGGGGGCGGCCCGGGACGGTACAACGGGTGGCATGAAGGAGACGGTGGGATGACCGCGCCAGCGGACGGCAAGAGCCCGATCGAGGTCCTGCTCGTCGAGGACGACCCGGGTGACGTGCTGATGACCCAGGAGGCGTTCGAGGAGCACAAGCTCCGCAACCGCCTCACGGTCGTCTCGGACGGCGCCGAGGCGCTGGCCTACCTGCGCCGCGAGGGCCAGTACGCGGACGCGGTGACCCCCGACCTGGTCCTGCTCGACCTGAACCTGCCCCGTCGCGACGGCCGGGAGGTGCTGGCGGAGATCAAGAAGGATGAGCAGCTCTGCCGGATCCCGGTCGTGGTGCTGACCACCTCCCAGGCCGACGAGGACATCCTGCGCAGCTACCAGCTGCACGCCAACGCCTACGTGACCAAGCCGGTGGACTTCGAGCGCTTCATCTCGGTGGTCCGCCAGATCGACGAGTTCTTCGTCAGCGTGGTCAAGCTGCCGCCGCGTGGCTGACCCGCTGCTGGACGAGGTCGGCGCGCTGCTGCGGGAGGCCGCGGCCGACGTCGTGGTGCCGCTGTTCCGCCGCCTCGACGACGCCGACATCTCCGAGAAGGCTCCCGGTGAGGTGGTCACCGTGGCCGACCGCAAGGCCGAGGCGCTGATCTCCGCCGGGCTGCGGCGGCTGCGCCCCGATTCCGTGGTGGTCGGCGAGGAGGCGGTCGCCGAGGACCCGACCCTGCTGCGGCACCTCCGGGGCGACGGTGACGTCTGGCTGGTCGACCCGGTGGACGGCACCTCCAACTTCGCCGCCGGCCGGCGCCCGTTCGCCCTGATGGTGGCGCTGCTGACCGACGGGGTGCCGGCCGCCTCCTGGGTCTACGACCCGCTGGACGGCACGATGGCCACCTGCCGGGCGGGCGACGGCACCTGGCTGGACGGCACGCCGGTGCGTACCGCCGGGCGGGAGCCGGCGGCCGGCGCGCTGCGCGGCACCGCCATGACCCGCTTCCTGCCCCCGGACTTCCGGCGCCGCGTGGAGGCGGGCGGCGAGCGGCTGGGCGAGCTGCTGCCCGGCCAGCACTGCGCCGGCCGGGAATATCTGGACGTGCTCACCGGCGCGCAGCAGTTCGTACTCTTCTGGCGCACCCTGCCGTGGGACCACGCCCCGGGCACGCTGCTGGTGCGGGAGGCCGGCGGTGTGGCCCGCCGTTTCGACGGCACCGACTACCACCCGGCCGACGACGGCAAGGGCCTGCTGGTCGCGGCCAGCGAGGAGATCTGGGACGAGGTCCGGGCCGCCCTGCTGGGCGACTGACGGTGCGGTCCGCGACGGCCCCGGCACGGTCCGTCGACGATCGGCGTCCGCCGAGGTCGGGGGCCTGGCGCGGGGCGTACGGTCCGGTATCGTGACCGGCGGTCTCCGCCAGCAGGCCGCCGCCCGGCGCCGGTGGAGCCGCCGCCGCGCAAGGTCGACTCGGGGGGCCGGCGGTCGACGGAAGGACCCTTCACGTGCCCAGGACCAGGCTCACCCGCCGGCGCGTCCGCCGGTCGCTGTTCGCCCTGCTCGCCGCGACGGCCCTGCTGCTGGGCGCCGGTCCCGCCCCCGCCGGGGCGGCCGCCGCCGCGCCCACCCCGAGCGCCCCGAACGAGGGCGGCAGCAAGCAGCTCCGGGCGGCCCTGGAGGCGGCGGCGAAGGGCCACATCGAGGCCAAGAACCGGCTCGACAACTCCAAGCGCCGGCAGGCCGCGCTGACCGGCCAGCTCAAGCAGCTCGAGGTACGCCTGGTCGAGCTGACCGCGCAGGTCGGGGAGGTGGCCGGGCAGTCCTACCGGCTGGGCCGGTTGACCCCGGTGTCGATGCTGCTGGCCAGCTCCGACCCGGACGCGTTCCTCCAGCGGGCGGCGGAGCTGGACATGATGGCCCAGCGGGACAGCAAGCGCCTGCACGACCTCAACGAGGCGAAGGCCCAGGCGGCCGAGGCCAAGGTGGCCATCGACACCGAGGTCCGGGAGCAGCAGAAGCAGCTCGCCGTGCTGGCCAAGAAGAAGCGGGACGCCGAGGTGGCCCTCGCCAAGGTCAGCTCCGGCTCCGGTTCCGGTTTCAGCGGCGGCTCGTCGTCGGCCAAGCCGGCGCCGCGCAACCCGGACGGCTCGTGGCCGTCGGAGTCCTGCTCGGTGAACGACCCGACGCCGGCCGACGGCTGCATCACCCCGCGCACCCTGCACATGCTCCAGCAGGCCCAGGCGGCCGGCTACAAGCGCTACGCCTCCTGCCACCGCAGCGGCGGGGACGGCGAGCATCCCAAGGGCCGGGCCTGCGACTTCTCCGCCGCCACCGGCGGCTTCGAGGACGTCTCCGCCACCGGCGGCGACAAGTCCTACGGGGACAGCCTCGCCAGCTGGGCCAAGAACAACGCCAGCCGGCTCGGCATCATGTACGTCATCTGGTACCGGCAGATCTGGATGCCGAACACCGGCTGGCGGGCGTACAGCGGGGGCGGCAGCCCCGCCGCCGACCACACAAACCATGTTCACATCTCGATGTATTGACCCGCCCCGCCGGGAACGCTGCGTAGCATCGCCACGGTGAGCAGCACATCGTCCGACGTCGTCGCGGAGCCGGCGCCGAGCGCGCCGGTCCCGCCCCGGGCCCTGCCCAACGGGCTCGCCGCGTTCCTGGTCTTCCTCTCCAGCGGGGCGGTGCTGGTGCTGGAGACGGTCTCGCTCCGCCTGGTCGGCCCGTACGTCGGGGTCACCCTCCAGGTGACCAGCTCGGTGATCGGCATGGCGCTGGCCGCCATCGCGTACGGGGCGTGGATGGGTGGCTGGCTGGCCGACCGGCGGGACCCGCGCACCCTGCTCGCCCCGGCCCTGGTGCTGGCCGGCATCGCCACCGCGGTCACCCTGCCGGTGGTCCGGTACGCCGGTGAGGCGCTGCGCGGCGGCGCGGCGAGCGCGGTGCTCCTGCTGACGGCACTGGCGGTGCTGCTGCTGGCCGGGGTCACCCCGCTGGTCGTGAAGCTCCAGCTCGCCGACCTGCGCCGCACCGGGCAGGTGGTCGGCCGGCTCTCCGGCATCGGCACCCTGGGCGGCATCACCGCCACCCTGGCCACCGGCTTCGTGCTGGTGGCGGCGCTGCCCAGCACCGTCATCGTGCTGGCGCTGGCCGGCGTGCTGGGGGTGACCGGGCTGGTGCTCGGGACGTACCTGCGCCGGGGGGCGGGGACGGGGCTGCCCGGTCCGACCCGGGCGAAGGCCGCCCTGGCGGTGCTCGGCCTGACCGGGGCCGGCCTCTCCGCGGTCGCCCCGAACCCGTGCGACGTGGAGACCGCGTACCACTGCGCCCGGGTGGAGGTGGACGGGCAGTGGACCGAGGGGCGGACGCTCTACCTCAACTCGGCGGAGCACTCGTACGTGGACCTGGCCGACCCGACCCGCCTGAAGTACGCGTACACGCAGTGGATCGGCCTGGTCGCGGACGTGGCCAAGCCGCCGAAGCAGCGGATGGACGCGCTGCATCTGGGCGGCGGCGGCTTCACCATGCCGCGCTACCTGGCCGCGACCCGGCCGGGCAGCGACAACCTGGTCTTCGAGATCGACGGCGGCCTGGTCGAGCTGGACCGGCGGGAGCTGGGCGTGCGCACCGGGCCGCAGTTGCGCGCCCGGGTGGGGGACGCGCGGGTGCTGCTCGGCGCCGAGCCCACCGACAGCCGTGACTTCATCGTCGGTGACGCGTTCGGCCACCTGGTGGTGCCCTGGCACCTGGCCACCCGGGAGATGGCCGACGACATCCGCCGGGTGCTCCGCCCGGACGGGATCTACGTGCAGAACGTCATCGACTACCCGCCGGGCCGGTTCATCCGGGCCGAGCTGGCCACCGTCGCGGCCGAGTTCCGCAACGTCGCGCTGATCGCCCCGCCCGGCGCGATCGCCGGGCAGGCCGGCGCGAACTTCCTCATCGTCGCCTCGGACGCGCCGCTGCCGCTGGCCGGCATCCCGGCGGAGCTGCGGCTGCTCCCTGAGCCGGCGAAGCTGCTCGACGGAACGGAGGTGGCCGCGTTCGTGGGGGACGCCATGGTGCTCACCGACGACTACGCGCCCGTGGACCAGCTCCTGGCGACCGCCTGAACGGGTGACTTCGCTGACCGATTTCGACCCTTCAGGTGTACGAGGGTCAACCTCGGGCAACTGCACCGACCATGGGTGCAGTGGTCAGGAACGGCGCGCAGCTGGTCGGTGAGCGGTACCGGCTGGTCGAGCAGCTCGGCGCGGGGGGCATGTCGGTCGTCTGGCGCGGCTACGACGAGGTGCTCGGCCGGCAGGTGGCGATCAAGGTGCTCGCCTCGCGGTTGGCGAGCGACAAGGCGTTCCGGCATCGGATCCGGATCGAGGCGCAGGCCGCCGCGCGGCTCTGCCACCCCAACATCACCAACGTGTACGACTACGGCGAGTCCGAGCAGGTCGGGCTGACCGTCCCGTACGTGGTGATGGAGCTGGTCGACGGCGGGCCGCTGAGCAGCCGGCTCGGGCGGGGCGGGCAGCTGCCCTGGCGGGAGGCGGTGACGATCGGCGCGGAGGTGGCGTCGGCGCTGGCCACCGCGCACGCCCGGGGCGTGGTGCACCGCGACGTGACCCCCGGCAACGTCATGCTCACCTCGACCGGGGTGAAGGTCGTCGACTTCGGCATCTCGGCGCTGGTGGGGGAGAGCGAGAAGGGCCCGGACGGGGCGCTGCTCGGCACGCCCGCCTACCTGGCGCCGGAGCGGCTGGACAACGGCCAGGTCTCCCCGGCCACCGATGTCTACGCGGTCGGCCTGCTGCTCTACCGGATGCTCACCGGCCGGCTGCCCTGGCAGGCCAGCACCACCACCCAGATGCTCCGCGCCCACATGTACAACGAGCCGGACCCGATGCCCCCGGTGGTGGGCCTCCCCGACGAGGTCGCCGAGCTGGTCCGGCGCTGCCTGGCGAAGCGCCCCGAGGACCGCCCCGCCACCGCCGAGGTGGCCCGTACGCTCGCCGAGGCCGCCGGGATCGCGGCGATCGTGCCGGTCTCCCCGGCGCTCGGCCAGTTCGACCCGGCGCTGATGGAGAACGCCGGCACCACCATCCTGCCCTGGTCCACGGCCACCGACGCGCTGCCCTTCTCGGCCGTCCGCACCCGTACCCGCCGGGCCGCGGCCCGCCGGCGCAAGGTGGAGGCCGGGGTGGCCGCCGCCGGCCTGATCGCGGTCACCGCGACCCTGTGGGGGGTGACCTCGAAGAGCCCGGCCAGCGGTGGGGTGGAGCCGACCGAGGCCCGGATGGGGCTGCCCGAGCCGATCCCGTGTGCCGTCGACTACGTGCTGCGCCGCGACTCCGGCAAGGACTTCACGGCGGACCTGACCCTCACCAACACCGGCACCCGCGAGCTGCGCGACTGGACCATGAGCTTCACCTTCCCGGGCAAGCAGACGGTCGGCGCGGCCCAGCCGGCGGTACGCCAGCAGGGAAGCACGGTGCTGGTCCAGGCGCCGGCCACCGACGCCGCCCTGGCCCCGGGCGCCTCGAAGAAGGTCTCGCTGAACGGCAGCTACACCGGGGGCAACCCGCTTCCGGTGGAGTTCAAGGTCGGGGAGAGCACCTGCGGCGTGCAGGTGTCCGGCGTGGCCGGTTCGGTGCCGACGACGGCGCCGCCAACCACCACACCGTCCGCGAAGGCGCCCGCCAAGGCGCCCGCCAAGACCGCCGCGAAGAGCGGTGGCACCTCCGGCAAGGCCAAGCCCGGCAAGGGCAAGGAGGGCGGTAAGGGAAAAGGCAGGTAGACCGGCCGAAGGGGGGTGGGCACGGCGGTAAGGGCAAGAAGAAGTGACGGTCAGCCCAGCGCGGCGAACTGCTGCACCCGGCCGATCGCGCCTTCCACGATGAGCACGCTGTCCGGCTGGAGGACGGTGTCCGGTCCGGCGTAGTGGAACGGCTCGCCGGGAAGCTTCGCGCCGACGACCATCACCCCGTACCGGTCGGTCGGGGTCAGCTCGCGAAGCGACCGGCCGACCAGCGACGCGGGCACCCGGACCTTGGCGATGGCGAAGTCGTCGTCGAACTCGATGAAGTCGAGCATGCGGCTGACGATCAGGTGCGCCACCCGCTCGCCGGTCTCCGCCTCCGGGAAGATGACGTGGTGCGCGCCCACCGACCTCAGGATCTTCGCGTGCTTCTCCGAGGTGGCCCGCGCCCAGATCTGCGGGATGCCCAACTCGGTCAGGGCCAGCACGGTGAGCACGCTCGCCTCGACCGACTTGCCGATGGCCACCACCACCCGCGGGACGTCCGCGACGCCCACCTGGCGCAGCACGTACTCCTCGGTGGTGTCCGCCTGCACCACCCGGTCCAGCCGGGACGCCCAGCGCTGCACCCGATCCTGCTCGTGGTCGATGGCGAGCACGTCCTGGTCGAGTTGCAGCAGCGAGCCGGCGAGCCGGGAGCCGAACCGGCCCAGCCCGATCACCACGACGCTGTTGTCGTCCGTCCTCCTAGCCGACAATGGGTTGCTCCTCCGGGTAGCGGTACAGGTGTCGCCGGGTGTTCAACGCGATCGCGGACCCGAGGGTGAGCGGTCCGACCCGACCGATGAACATCAGCACGATGAGCACGTACTGGCCGGGTCTCGACAGTTCCGGCGCGAGGCCGGTGGAGAGGCCCGTGGTGCTGAACGCGGAGGTCACCTCGAAGACCGCGGCGAAGTTGCGCAGGTTGTCGGTGAACACGACCAGCAGGATCGTGCCGAGGACGACCAACGCCACGCTGAGCAGCGCCACGGTGAGCGCCTGGCGCTGGCTGGCCGTGGCCACCCGCCGGCCGCCGACCGCCACGTCCGGCTCGCCGCGCAGCTCCGCCCAGATCACGAAGGCGAGCAGGAAGAAGGTCGAGACCTTGATGCCGCCCGCGGTGCTGGCGCTGCCGCCGCCGATGAACATCAGCACGATGAGGAGCGGATAGCTCTCGTTGTTGAGCTTGTCGATGTTGATCACGTCGAAGCCGCCGGTGCGGCTCAGCGCGATCTGGGTGAACGACGCCAGCACCTTGCCACCCGCGTCGTAGGTGCCGATGGTGGCCGGGTTGGTCCACTCGGTGAGCAGCAGGAACCCGAAGCCCAACCCGATCAGCGCGACGCTGCCCCAGATGGTCAGCTTGGTGGCGATCGCCCAGCGGTTCGGCCTGCGCCACATCCGGGCGGCCTCGAACAGCGCCGGGAAGCCCAGGCCGCCGATGATCGCGCCCAGGCCCAGCGGCAGCGCCACCCACGGGTCGCGGGAGAAGGCGACCAGGCCGTCCGAGTAGAGGGTGAAGCCGCCGTTGTTGAACGCCTGGATCGCGTGGAAGGCGGCGTACCAGAGCGCCCGGCCGAGGGGGTAGTCGTAGACCAGGCAGAGCCGGCCGGTGATCACCGCCGTCATCACGGCCTCGGTGACGAGGACCGTCGCGACGATCCGCACCAGCAGCCAGCGGACGTCGCCGAGGCCGAACTCGGCGGTCTCGGCCTGCACGAGCAGCCGGTTGCGCAGGCCGAGCTGCCGGGACACCACCAGGATCACCAGCGCCGCGACGGTCAGGATGCCCAGGCCGCCGAGCTGGGTGAGCACGGTGATCATGGCCAGGCCGAAGTCGTTCCAGTAGTTCGGCGTGTCGTTGACGGCGAGGCCGGTGACCGAGACCGCCGAGGTCGAGGTGAACAGCGCGATGACGAACGGGGTGAAGCGGCTCTCGCTGGTGGCCCAGGGCAGCATCAGCAGGCCGGTGCCGAGCAGGATCACCGCCAGGAACCCGAACGGCACCAGCCGAACGGGGTTCCGGAGCAGGCGGCGCACCAGGTCATCTTCCGCCCGGAGATTCACCGGCAGGTCAGGAACCGACCAACTGCCGGCCAACCGGAGCCGTTCTGCTGTGCGTACCCCTCGACGACAGGAGACGGCGTTGCGACGTACCCTTTCCGCCCTCGGCGTGGCCGGCGCGCTGCTCGCGGCGGCCGTGGTGGCCCCGGCGGTGGCCGCCCAGGCCGACCCGGAGCCCCGCGCCGAGCGGTCCCGCGCGGTCCAGCGGCCCATCGTGATCGGACACCGCGGCGCCAGCGGCTACCGTCCGGAGCACACGCTGGAGTCGTACCGGCTGGCGATCCGCCAGGGCGCCGACTTCATCGAGCCGGACCTGGTCTCGACGAAGGACGGCGTGCTGGTCGCCCGGCACGAGAACGAGATCTCGGGCACCACCGACGTGGCCGCCCACCCGGAGTTCGCGGCCCGGAAGGCGACGAAGACCATCGACGGGGTCAAGGTCACCGGCTGGTTCACGGAGGACTTCACCCTGGCCGAGCTGAGGACGCTGCGGGCCAAGGAGCGGCTGCCCCAGGTGCGGGTGGCCAACACGGCCTTCGACGGGAAGTTCCCGGTGCCGACCTTCCAGGAGGTCATCGACCTGGCCCGCGCCGAGTCGAAGGCGCGGGGCCGGACCATCGGCGTCTACCCGGAGACCAAGCACCCCAGCTACTTCGCCTCGATCGGGCTGCCGCTGGAGGAGCCGCTGGTCGCCACGCTCAAGGCCAACAAGCTGACCCACCGCGACGACCCGGTCTTCGTGCAGAGCTTCGAGACGGCCAACCTGCGCAAGCTCGACCGGATGATCGACGTGCGGCTGGTGCAGCTCATGGACGCCGCCGGCGCCCCCTACGACTTCACCGCCGCCGGTGACCCGCGCGGCTACGCCGACCTGGCCACCGCCGCCGGCCTGGCCTGGGTGGCGACGTACGCCGACGGCGTCGGCCTCAACAAGAACCTGATCGTGCCCCGGGACGGGGCCGGCAAGCTGCTCGCGCCGACCTCGGTGATCCGGGACGCGCACCGGGTGAAGCTGCTGGTGCACGCCTGGACCTTCCGCGCCGAGAACCAGTTCCTGCCGGTCGATTTCCGGATCGGCGCCGACCCGAACGCCCGCGGCGACATCACCGCCGAGTACGAGCTCTTCTACGGCCTGGGCCTGGACGGCGCCTTCGCCGACCAGCCGGACACGGCCGTGGCGGCCCGCGCGGGACTCTGACCGGCGTCCGCGCCGTTGCCGGAGAGTCCTCGGAGTAAGGCGATCGGCTTACCCGGTACCTTCCCGTTACCGCATTCATTGACGGGGTTGAAGGATGATCACCATGTATGTAGTCTGGCGCAACCGGTGGCGCTTTCAGTGACGCGTCGCAGCCTTGTTGATGGGGGAATGGGTGAAGGTTTCGCGACTAGCGTCGATCGGCTCCGCGCTTGGACTCGGCCTGATGATGATGCTTCCCGGCGTCGCTCACGCCGATTCTGGTTGCGCTTACCAGGGTAACGACCGGGCATGCTTCATCAACTACAGCTCGTCGTCGTCCACCCTCGAGGTGTGCGACAACGAAGCCGATGGAAATGGTGTTTACGCCGTCTTCTACACGATGTACATCCAGTACGAGATCAAGGTTGGCGACGGTAACGGCAGCAGTGCTGGTTGCGGAACGCGTAGCTGGTCACACGGGGTTCACCACTTCAAGATCTGTGAAGACGACGCAGGCGAGGACACCTGTGTCTGGTGGGATCAATAGTGCAGGTTTCCTACTGCATTGATGGCTGCTGAGTGATGATGCCGGCAGCCGGGGCGTGCTCGGCAAATTGGGCCTACGCCTCGGCTGACCGGTAATCAAATTCTGAGCTGATTGTTTCCCGTCCCCCAGGCATCGCGTTGCGATCTTTCCGGGCTGAATTAATGACTGCCGGGTGCTGTGGTCTTTGGCCTGCTGGGTGGCGTACCGAGTCCGGCGGATTCTGGGACAGTCGGTGATAGATCGTTCCTCGCTCAAGGGAATCGACATCACCGCCGAGTACGAGCTGTTCTACGGTTTTAGTGGCGGCCTGCGGCCGGTCGCCCCCACGCCTTCCGGGGTACGCGCTTCTGTCGGCCGTCCCGTAGCGGCTCGGGAGTTGCTGCCCGAGGCGTCGGCGACGAAGGTGCCACGCCCCGGCTGGCCGGTGATCAGCTCGTTGCCGTGCAGGCGAGTGCGCTACGGTCCGTCTCCGGTGAGGATCGGAGGGCGTTCCACCGTCCGTGGGAATCCTGTCCGCTTTGCGTAACATGTCCTATTAGCGGTCGTTTCGACCCGTGTCAAGGATCCACGACACGGGGGATGTACATGAGAAATACCTCTGCGCCGAGCAGGCGGGCGAGCATCGGAGTGCGGGTGGCCGCCCTTGGGTTGCTGACCGGCGCCCTGCTGCTGGGTGGTACGCCGGCCCTGGCCGCCCAGACGATCAGCATCGATCCGGACGACGTGCCGACGACGGCGGCGGACGCTCCCCAGTTCTGCTATCCGGGCGGCGGGCCCTTCCCGGACGAGGAGACCTGGGTCTTCGACCTGTCCGGCGACCCGGAGACCAGCGGCGTCTTCCAGTCGTTGTCGACGACGTTCAGCACGCCCGGCGGCACGGTCACGCGGCCGATCCCCGGCACGCCGAACAGCGAGATCGTCGACTTCGAGGGCGTGAGCCGGGCCTTCATCCGGCTGCCGGCCCACTGGACGCTCACCGGCGCCACCGCGGTGATCTCCGGAACGGCCGAGAACTTCGTGCTCGCCCACACCTGCGCAGCCTCGGATGACCCCGGCGACCCGGGCGACCCGGGAGACCCGGGCGATCCTGGGGATCCAGGCGACCCGGGCGACCCTGGGGATCCTGGCGACCCGGGCGATCCCGGCGATCCCGGAGACCCCGGCGATCCGGGGAACCCGGGATACCCCGGCTACCCGGGTCATCCGGGAGACCCGCAGGTCAGCCTTTCGATCGACAAGAAGGCCCGGGTCGAGTCGGACTGCCGCGACCGGTGTGAGAACGACGGCTACGCGGCCGAGGGCGACAAGATCTTCTACACCTACCGGGTCGCCAACACCGGAACCGTGCGGATCACCGACGTCGAAGTCGACGACCCGACCGCCGGGTACGTGGTCTGCAACAGCACCACGCTGGCGCCGGGCACCAGCACGGACTGCCACGCCGTCCGTCCCCACGAGGTCGACTGGCGCGACGTGAAGGAGGGCAAGGTGGTGAACACCGCCGTCGCCACCGGCCGGTACCGCTACCGGACCGTGGTCTCCGACCCGGTCACCGTCACGATCTGCATCCGGGACGGTAAGTACGACCACCGCAAGGACGACAAGGACGACAAGGACGACAAGGACGACAAGGGCGGCTGGGACGGCAGGGGCGGCAAGCCCGAGCTGCCGGTCACCGGCATCGGCGTGGTCCAGACCCTCTCCCTGGGTGGCGGCCTGCTCGCGGCCGGCGGCCTCCTGGTCGGGCTCGGCCGGCTGCGCCGGAACGCGCACCTCCAGCTCTGACCCCGTACCCCAGCGCAGCGGCCCGGCGGCACACTCCGCCGGGCCGCCGCGCGTCCAGGGTCGATGGCGGGGCTCGACACAGCGGCGTACCGGCCGGTGGTGCCCGCGGCCACCGGAAACGGCACGGCGATCCACTGGCCGGAGGCGGTTGTAACGGCTGGCCACCCCACTCTGGTTACTTGTGTGTTTCGGCCACATAGCCCGTGCGTGACGTCACTTCTAGCGTGAGCCGACAACTGACACTTCCCCCTGTCCCCACCTGGAGTCGCAATGACGATCCGGCACACGCGACGGGTGTTCCTTTCCGCCGCCACGGTGATGGCGGCCGCGCTCGCGGCCACGGCCTGTGGCAGCCCGCAGGACACCGCCTCCGGCGGCGGCGACGCCGCACCGGTCAAGGTCGGCCTCGTGTATTCCCAGTCCGGGCCGCTGGCCAGCTACGGCAAGCAGTACATCGAGGGCTTCAAGGCCGGCCTCGACTTCGCCACCAAGGGCACCGGCAAGGTCGGCGACCGGAAGGTCGAGCTGACCGAGGTCGACGACGCGGGCGACCCGGCGAAGGCGGTCTCCGCGGCCAAGGACCTGATCGGCAAGGGTACGAAGATCATCGCCGGCTCCACCTCGTCCGGCGTGGCCCTCCAGGTCGCCCCGATCGCGGCGCAGAACAAGGTGCTGTTCATCTCCGGCCCGGCCGCCACCGACGCGGTGACCGGCGCGAACAAGTACACCTTCCGCTCGGGCCGGCAGTCGTACCAGGACGTGGTGACCGCCAAGTCGTTCATCGGTGACGCCGCCGGCAAGAAGGTGGTCGTCTTCGCCCAGGACGGCGCCTTCGGCGACGCGAACGAGGCCGCCGTCAAGGCCGTGATCGGCGGCGCCGGCGCGACCGTGAGCAGCGTGCGGGCCCCGGCCAGCGCGACCGAGTTCACCCCGTTCGCCAGCCAGATCAAGGCCGCCAAGCCGGACCTGCTCTTCGTCGCCTGGGCCGGCACCACCGGCCCGGCCATGTGGCAGACCCTCGACCAGCAGGGCGTGCTCTCCTCCACCACGGTCGTCACCGGCCTGGACATCCGCGCAACCTGGCCCACCTTCGGCGCGGCCGGCAGCAAGATCTCCTTCCTGTCGCACTACTTCGACGGGGCCAGCGACACCGAGGCCGCCAAGGCCGCCAAGGCCAAGATCCCGGGCGGCGCGCTCGACCTGTTCCACCCGGACGGCTTCGCCGCCGCCCAGATGGTCGTCCGCGCCGTGCAGGAGGGCGGCGACGACGTGGACAAGATGATCAAGGCGCTGGAGGGCTGGCAGTTCGACGGCGTCAAGGGCAAGATGACCATCCGCGCCGAGGACCACGCGCTGCTCCAGCCGATGTACCAGGCGAAGCTCTCCGGCAGTGGCACCGCCTTCACGGCCGCCGCGCAGAAGACCCTGACCGGTGACGAAACCGCGCCGCCGGTCGCGCAGATGAAGGGCTGACCAAGTGCTCGCCACCCGCGGTCTGACCTGGCGGATCGGTGAGGTCGCCATCGTCGACTCCGTCTACCTCGACCTCGCGCCCGGGGAGTTCCTCGGCGTGATCGGGCCGAACGGCGCCGGCAAGACCTCCCTGTTCAACCTGATCACCGGCCTGCGCCGGCCCACCGAGGGACGGATCCTGCTGGACGGGGAGGACGTCACCGAACTCCCTACGCACCGGCGGGCCCGGCTCGGGCTGGGGCGCACCTTCCAGGCGTCCTCGGTCTTCGGTTCGCTGACGGTGCGGGAGAACGTCCGGCTCGCCGTACAGGCGCACCGGGGTGGCTCGATGAAGCTGTGGCGGCGGGCGGCGGC
>NZ_BMRA01000005.1:91585-190865 GCF_014648395.1 Micromonospora fulviviridis
TCGACCGGGTCGGCCTGCACCACCGGGGTACGGCGCTGGCTGGCACCCTGGCCCACGGCGAGAAGCGCAAGCTGGAGATCGCCCTGCTGCTCGCCGGGGAGCCCCGGGTCATGCTGCTGGACGAGCCGATGGCCGGGGTGAGCGCCGAGGACGTGCCCGAGCTGGTCAGCGTGATCAGGTCGTTGACCGGGGACAGCGGCCGGTCGGTGCTCATGGTGGAGCACCACATGGACGTGATCCTGGAGCTGGCCGACCGGATCGCCGTGATGCACCACGGCGCGCTGCTGGCCTGCGACACCCCGGACACCGTGATGGCCAACGCCACCGTGCAGGAGGCGTACCTGGGGGAGTCGCTATGACCGAACCTGTCCTCAGCGTCGAGAACCTGTCGGTGCGGATCGCCGGGCTGCACATCCTCCAGGGGGTGTCGTTCGAGGTCGCGCCGACCGGGGTGACCGTGCTGCTCGGCCGCAACGGCGTCGGCAAGACCACCACGCTGCGCGCGATCGTCGGGCTCACCCCGCGTAACGGCGAGGTGCGCGGCACGGTCCGGATGGGCGCGCAGAGCCTGCTGGCCCGCCCCACCCACCGCCTGGTCCGCGACGGCCTCGGCTACGTGCCGGAGGACCGCTGCGTCTTCGCCGCGCTCACCGTCACGGAGAACCTGAGGCTGGCCGAGCGGCGGGGCACCACCCCGGCGTACGACAAGGTCTATGCCCTGTTCCCGGAGCTGGACCGGCGCGGACGGCAACGGGCCGGCTCGCTCTCCGGCGGGCAGCAGCAGATGCTCGCGATCGGCCGGGTGCTGCTCAACGACAACCGGCTGCTGCTGGTCGACGAGCCGACCAAGGGGTTGGCGCCAAAGGTGGTGACCGAGGTGGCCGAGGTGCTGGAACGGGTCGCGGAATCCGTGCCGGTGCTGCTGGTCGAGCAGAACCTGGCCGTGGTGCGGCGGCTGGCGAAGGATGCCGTCGTGCTCTCCGCCGGCCGGGTGGCCTGGACCGGTGACGCGCAGGACCTGCTGCTGGAGACGGCGCTGACGAAGTCGCTGCTGGGTGTCGGTTCGGAGGTGCCGGTGAGCGCGAGGAGTGAGCCGGGTCTGCGAGCCCCGCAGTCGCGAACGAAGGGTGGCTCGGCGTGAGCACGGTGATCCTGTTGACCCTGACCGGGCTGGGCCTGGCCGCGCTCTACTTCCTGGTCGCCTCCGGTCTCTCCCTGGTCTTCGGCCTGGCCGACGTCCTCAACTTCGCGCACGGCCTCTTCCTCGGTGTCGGGGCGTACGCGACCTGGTGGGCGGCGGGCAACCTGCCCGGTGCCGGCGCGGACGGCCTCGGGTTCGTGGTGGCCGTCGTCTTCGGCGTGCTCGCCGGCTCGGCCGTGGCCGTGCTGGTCGAGCTGGTGCTGATCCGGCCGCTCTACTCCCGCACCATCGAGCAGGTGCTGGTCACCGTCGGCCTGTCGCTGGCCGGGGTGGCGCTGCTCCAGGCCACCTGGGGCGCCGACGCGCGGCCGTTCCCGCGCCCCGGCTGGACCCGGGACGTGACCTCGGTGCTCGGCGCCCAGGTGCCGAACGCCGGGCTGCTGCTGATCGTCGCCGCCGCTGTGGTGCTCGGCGCGCTGCTCGCCTTCCTCCGGTTCACCCGGTACGGCCTGATCATCCGGGCCGGCGTGGAGAACCGGGAGATGGTGACCGCGCTCGGCATCGACGTGCGCAAGGCGTTCACCCTGGTCTTCGCGATCGGCGGGGCCGCCGCCGCGCTGGCCGGCGCGCTCGGCTCGGTCTACTTCGGCACCGTCTCGCCCGGCCAGGGCGGCTCGTTGCTGATCTTCGCGTTCATCGTGGTGGTGATCGGCGGCATGGGCTCGGTGGTCGGGTCCGCGTACGCGGCGGTCGCGGTGGGGCTGCTGCAACAGTTCGTCAACTACTACGGCACGTCCGGGCTGGGTGACCTCTGCGTGGTCGGCCTGCTCGCCGTGGTGCTGCTGCTGCGTCCGCAGGGCCTGGCCGGAAAGGTGGCTCACGCATGACCGAGGTCAAGAGTCCCGAGGTGCCCGCGCCGCCCGCCGCGGTGCCCGACGAGCTGACCCCCGGCCACGCCCGCTGGCACGGCCTGCGCCCGTACGCGCCGCTGGCCGCCCTCGTGGTGGCCGCGATCCTGCCGTACTCCACGGTCAACCTGCCGGGCATCTTCGAGGGGCCGCTGAACTCGCCCGGCACCCTGCAACTGCTCGCCATCTGCCTGGTCTTCGGCGGCCTGGCGGCCGGCTACGACCTGCTCTTCGGGCGGACCGGGATGCTCTCCTTCGGGCACGCCCTCTACTTCGCCGCCGGGGTCTACGGCACCGACGTGCTGGTCACCCGGGCCGGGCTGCCGCTCTGGCAGGCCGCCCTGCTGACCGTCACCGGCGGGACGATCCTCGCCGCGCTGCTCGGCGCGGTGGCGCTGCGCACGGTCGGCATCGCGTTCGCCATGGTGACGCTCGCCTTCGCCCAGGTCGGGGCGATCCTGGTGGCCCGGGACTTCGGCGGGCTCACCGGCGGGGAGGAGGGGCTGCCGCTGGACGTCTCCGGGCTGCCGGCCGCCCTCGTCGGGGTCACCAACACGGTGAACCTCTACTGGCTGGCACTGGCGTACCTGGCCCTCGTGGTCCTCGTGGTGCACCGGGTGAGCGGCTCGCCGACCGGGCGGGTGCTGGCCGGGCTGCGCGACGACGAGCGGCGGATCGGCGTGCTCGGGCTCGACCCGTACCGGTTCAAGCTGGTCGCGTTCACCCTGGCCGGCGGCCTGGCCACGGCCGGCGGGGTGGTCTACTGCCTGATCGTCGGCGGCGCCAGCCCGCACGTGACGTCGAGCGAGCTGACCCTGTCGCTGCTGGTCATGGTGGTGCTCGGCGGTCCCGGCACCCGCTGGGGCCCGGTGCTCGGCGGCATCCTCTACATGTACCTGGACCACCGCCTCACCGCCTTCGGCACCAGCGACGCGGTCAACAACCTCCCCGCGTTCCTGAGCCACCCGCTGTCCCAGCCCCTGTTCGTCCTGGGCACGGTGTTCATCCTGGCGGTGTACTTCTTCCCCGGCGGCCTGGCAAGCCTCCGCACCCGCCTGACCCCCCTGACGACGGCCCTCCGCCGCCGCTGACCCCGCCGCCCTCCCGCGACCTCTCAGTTGATCAAGAAGTTTGCGTCGGGAATCCGCCGTAGGATGACGCAAACTTCTTGATCAACTGGGGAGGGGTCATGGGGGAGAGCAGGCTCGCCGTCGTCAGTGGGGGTGGCACCGGGATCGGGGCCGCCGTCGCGCGGGGGCTCGTGGTGGACGGGTACGACGTGGTGATCGTGGGGCGGCGGGGGAACGTGCTCGCCGAGGCCGCGGCGCGGCTCTCGGAGTCGTCGGGGCGGGCGGGTGCCGTTACCGCCGTGGCCGCTGATCTGACCGATCCGGGGCAGGTGGCGGCCGTCGTCGAGGCGGTGGGGGAGCGGACCGTCGACGCGGTCGTCAACAACGCCGGTGGTTACCTGGGCGGACCGACCGACACGCTCGCCGACGTGGCGGGCTGGTGGCGGGCCAACCTGGACGCCAACGTGCTCACCGCGGTCCTGCTGACCGAGGCGCTGCTGCCTGCCCTGCGCCGCCCCGGCGGCCGGATCGTGTTGCTCAGCTCGATCGCCGCCCAGCGGGGTGGCGGCGGGCCGTACTCGGCGGCGAAGGCCGCGCTGCACGGCTGGGCGTACGACCTGGCCACCCAGCTCGGTCCGGAACAGATCACGGTCAACGTGGTCAGCCCCGGGTACGTGGCCGAGACCGAGTTCTTCGGCGACCGGATGACCCCCGAGGGGCACGCCAAGCGGGTGGCCGCCACCCTGGTCGGCCGGGCCGGCGTGCCGGACGACATCGCCGCGGCCGTCCGCTACCTGATCGGCCCGTCCGCCGGCTACGTCACCGGCCAGGTGCTCGGCGTCAACGGCGGCTCCGTCCTCGGCCGCTGAGACGCGGAAGGGGCGGCGGCCCCCCGTGTGGCCGCCGCCCCTCCTCCCGTCGCGGGTCAGCCGTTCAGCAGCTCGTACGCCGACGAGGGCGCCTTCTGCACCTGGTCGCCGGCGGGCACGGTGAGCTTCGGCGCCTTGCCGAAGTCGTAGTACCGGGTGACCAGCTTCATGGCCTTCTGCTTGCCGGCGGCCGGGACCTCCAGCGTCAGCGAGGTGAGGTTCCCGTCCGGGCCGACGACCGCGGTGAACGGCACCTTCTTCGCCGCCTCGCCCAGCGCCGCCACGTCGACCGCGTCGAAGGCGCTCTGCACGTCGGCGTTGTCGGTCAGGTCGGCGAAGCCGGTGTAGGTCCCGTTGCCCTTGTCCTCGACCGTGTCCGAGGTCCGGATGATCGCGGCGGTGTTGGCCGGGTCGGCCCCCTGGTAGACCGGCGCCTCCGACCCGTCGGTCAGCTTGGTCCGGTCCAGCGCCATCCAGCGCTTCGGCAGCTTCAGCATGTCGTGCAGGCCCGGCATGCCGGTCAGCTTGACCCGCATCCAGAGGTCCTTCTCGATCACTCGGAACGTCATGTCCATGGTGAACTCCGGGTCGTCGTTCTTCTGCGACATGCCGAGTTCCATGGCGTGCGCCGCCGGGTCCACCACGCCCGTGAACTTGTCGGCGCCGTCGAGCGTGGAGAAGCGGAATGCGGGGTCCTTCTCGTCCGGCACGGCGGCCAGGAGCGTGGCCTTCGGGTCGGCCGACGCGGAGGCGCCAGGGGTGGACCCGGCGCCCTCGGAGGCGCCGTCGCCGGTGCCGCATCCCGCGGACAGGGCGGTGGCGGCCAGCACGGCGGTCGCGAGGGCCGCGACCCGCCGGAACGTTGCCGGGGTGCCGGTACGCTGCGTCATTTTCGTTCGACTCACTTTCCCAGTTGGCTGTTGCACCGGGAGTCTGGCAGACCGCCACGGCCGTCCCGCTGCCGTTATGCTGCCGTCCGACTGCCGTGGGCCGCCGCGGCGGGCGGCCGGGGGGTACAGGAGCGGAAACTCGCATGTCAGAGGCGTTGCGCTTCGAGATCCTCGGCCCGCAACGGGCCTGGTACGCGGACCGCCCGCTCGACCTCGGCCCCGGCAAGCAGCGGGCCGTGCTGGCCGTGCTGCTGCTCGCCGCGGGCCGCCCCGTAGCGACCGGGCAGATCGTCGACGCGGTGTGGCCCGAGGAGCCACCGGCGAACGGCCCGAACGTGGTGCAGAAGTACGTGGCCGGGCTGCGCCGGGTGCTCGAACCCGACCGGTCACCCCGTACGCCGGCGCAGGTGCTGACCCTCACCGACGCCGGGTACCTGCTGCGCATCCCGCCGGAGGCGGTGGACGCGGTCCGCTTCGAGCGGGGCGTGCGGCGGGCACGGCAGTGGCAGGCGGCGGGGCGTACCGAGGACGCGCTCGCCGAGGTGACCGGCGCCCTGGAGCGGTGGCAGGGGGAGCCGTTCACCGGGTTCACCGGCGCGTACTTCGACGCCGCCCGGCACCGGCTGGTCGAGCTGCGGGCCGTCGCCCTGGAGACGCGCACCGAGCTGGAACTGGCCAGCGGCCGGCACGGCGAGCTGGTCGGCCGGCTGGCCGAGCTGGTGGCCGAGTTCCCGGTCCGGGAGCGGCTGCGCCACCAGCTCATGCTGGCGCTGCACCGCGGCGGCCGGCAGGCCGAGGCGCTGGCCGCCTACCGGGACTTCGCCGACCTGCTCCGCGAGGAGTACGGCATCGAGCCCGGCGAGGCGCTCCAGGACCTGCACCGGCGCATCCTCCGCTCAGACCCGACCTTGATCCCGCCCGCCCCGCAGGCGTCACCGGCCCCGCCCGCGCCGTCGGCGCCGTCCGCCCCGCAGGCGCCCGCGCCACACGCGTCGTCCGCCCCGCCCGCGTCGTCCGAGCCGCCAGCCCCGCCCGCGGCGGAGGCCGTGCCGGCGCCCCGGGCCGGCGGCACCACACACGGCACGGACCGGCCGGACGGGTCGACGTCCGCCGAACCGGAAGCCGTCGCCGTCCGGTCCGCGCCCGCCCCGACGCCGGGCGTGACCGGACTGACCCCCGCTGCCGCGCCGATCCCGCCGGTCGCGCCGGGCTGGGGCGCCGGGTCGGTCGGACCGGTGACCCCGATCCCGCACGCCCTCCTGGTCGCCATGAACCAGCCGGCCGAGGCGCCGGCCGAACGCCGGGCGCCCGGGTGGGTCCGGCTCGCCGCGACGGTCGTCGGCACCGCCACCGCGCTGCTGTCGTTCGGCTCGCTCACCTGGGCCGTGGTCCTCGGGTACGCGCTCTGGCGGCGTAGCTGGCGTCTCGCCCTGGCCGGCCTGGGCTACTTCCTGCTCGTCCTCAGCGTGTTCGTCCTCGCGGTCAACAGCCCGGAGAACGAGGAGATCAGCGACGGGGAGGCCCTGTACCTCATCGTCGTGATGGGCACCTGCTGGCTGCTCGGCACCGCGCACGTCGTGCTGCTCAACCCGACGCTCTGGGCGGCCGTCGGCGGGCTGTTCTGGACCGGCCGGCAGCGCACCGACGAGCAACGCCGGCTGCGCCGGGAGCAGGCCCGCTACCTGCTGCACCACTATCCGGCCGCCCGGGTCGACCTGCGCATCGGCCGCCCGGACCTGCTCCGCAGCTACGACGACGGCGGCCTGGTCGACGTCAACGGGGTGCCCGATCCGGTGCTGGCCACGCTGCCCGGGCTGACCGCCGACCAGCGCCGCCAGCTCGCGGTCGACCGCTGGCTGCGCGGCCCGTACGGGTCGCTGGAGGAGCTGGCCGCGCGGTGCCACCTGCCGCCCGCGGCGGCCGAACAACTCCGGGACGTGCTGCTCTTCCTGCCGCCCGAGCCGCCACCCGTCCGGCGCTCGTGACTCGGGCCGGCGGCGGTTCGCCTGGTAGAAATGCCGGATGGGTCAGGATCGGATGGTCGTCCGGGAGCGCGCCGAGGCGGTGCTGCGGCGGCTGGCGGGTGAGCACGCCCGGCTCCGCGAGGACCAGTGGCGGGCCATCGAGGCGCTGGTGGTCGACCGGCGGCGGGTGCTCTGCGTGCAGCGCACCGGGTGGGGCAAGTCGGCCGTCTATTTCGTGGCCACCGCGCTGCTCCGCGAGGGCGGTGAGCACGGCCCCACGGTGATCGTCTCGCCGCTGCTGGCGCTCATGCGCAACCAGGTCGAGTCGGCGGCGCGGGCCGGCATCCGGGCGCGCACCATCAACTCGGCGAACCTGGACGAGTGGGACGAGATCACCGCCGAGATCCACGCCGGGGCGGTGGACGTGCTGCTGATCAGCCCGGAGCGCCTCAACAACCCCGACTTCCGGGACGGGGTGCTGCCGAAGCTGGCCGCCACCACCGGGCTGCTCGTGGTGGACGAGGCGCACTGCGTCTCCGACTGGGGGCACGACTTCCGCCCCGACTACCGGCGGCTGCGCACCTTCCTGGCCAACCTGCCCGAGCGGACCCCGGTGCTCGCCACCACGGCCACCGCCAACGCCCGGGTCACCCAGGACGTCGCGGAGCAGCTCGGCGACGCCCTGGTGCTGCGCGGCACCCTCGACCGGGAGTCGCTACGGCTCGGCGTACTGGACCTGCCGAGCCCGGCGCACCGGCTGGCCTGGCTTGCCGACCACCTGGACCGGCTCCCCGGCTCGGGGATCATCTACACGCTGACCGTGGCGGCGGCCGGCGAGACCGCCGAGTTCCTCCGCGCCCGGGGCTGGTCGGTGGCCTCCTACACCGGGCAGGCCGAGGACGCCGACCGGCGGGCCGCCGAGCAGGACCTGCTCGACAACAAGATCAAGGCGCTGGTCGCCACCAGCGCCCTCGGCATGGGCTTCGACAAGCCCGACCTCGGCTTCGTGGTGCACCTGGGCGCGCCGCCCTCGCCGATCGCCTACTACCAGCAGGTCGGCCGGGCCGGCCGGGCCGTCGAGCACGCGGAGGTGCTGCTGCTCCCCGGCGTCGAGGACGCGGCGATCTGGCGGTACTTCGCCTCGCTCGCCTTCCCGCCTGAGGAGCAGGTCCGGGCCGTGCTCGCCGCCCTCTCCACCGAGCGGCCGATCTCCACCCAGGCCCTCGAACCGGTGGTCGACCTGCGCCGGGCCCGGCTGGAGCTGATGCTCAAGGTGCTCGACGTGGACGGCGCGGTCCGCCGGGTGCGTGGCGGCTGGCTCGCCACCGGCGAGCACTGGGTCTACGACGAGGCCCGGTTGCGCCGCGTCGCCCAGGCGCGCACCGCCGAGCAGCAGGCCATGCGGGAGTACGCGACCACGCCCGGCTGCCGCATGCGCTACCTGCGGGAGTGTCTGGACGACGCCGGGGCGGGGGACTGCGGCCGGTGCGACAACTGCGCGGCCCCGCTGTTCGGTTCCGAGGTGTCCGACGCCGCGCTGACCGCCGCGCAGACCTTCCTGGGCCGCCCCGGCGTGGAGATCGCGCCGAAGAAGCTCTGGCCGACCGGGCTGGAGGCGGTCGGCGTACCCCTGAAGGGGCGCATCCCCCCGGCGGAGCAGGCGCTTCCCGGGCGGGCCGTGGGACGCCTGTCCGACCTGGGCTGGGGCGGCCGGCTGCGCGGCCTGGTCGGGCCGGACGCGGTGGACGGCCCGGTCCCCGACGACGTGTCGGCGGCGGTGGTGGAGGTGCTGAAGGCGTGGGCGCACGGCGACGACCCGTGGCCGCGTCGCCCGGTCGGCGTGGTCGCGGTCGGCTCCCGCACCCGGCCGCTACTGGTCGGCTCGCTCGCCGAGCGGATCGCCGCGGTGGGCCGGCTGCCGCTGCTCGGCCGGGTCGTCCCGACCGGCCCGTCCGGAGCCGGCGGCCCGCGGGGCAACAGCGCCCAGCGGGTACGCGCGCTGCACGACGCCTTCGCGGTGCCCGGTGACCTGGCCGACGCCCTCGCCGGGTTGGGTGGGCCGGTGCTGCTCGTCGACGACCTGGTCGACTCGGGGTGGACCATGAGCATGGTGGCCCGGCTGCTGCGCCGGGCCGGCGCGCCCGACGTGCTCCCGCTGGCGCTCGCGGTGGCCGGCTGAACCGTCGCGCCCGGGGCGCGGAAAGTTCCCGGCCCGGCCGGAATGCGAGCGTCGCCACCGTCGGCGGACCGTCGGCGGGCCGGCCCCCGACCGGCGGTACGGTGGGCCCATGACCGAGCAGCGACCCGTCGTCCAGACGTACGCCGTCACCGGCATGACCTGCGAACACTGCGTCCGGGCGGTCACCGACGAGCTGTCCGCCCTGCCGGGTGTCGAGGAGGTCCGGATCGACCTCGCCAGCGGCACGGCCACGGTCACGAGCGCCGCCCCGCTGCCCGTCGAGTCCGTCCGCGCCGCGGTCGACGAGGCCGGCTACGAGCTGGTCGCCGGCATTGCCTGAGTCACCGCCTCTCGCCGGCCCCGACGCGTCGCCGCCCGGCACCGCCGTGCCGGGACCGGCCCACGACGCGCCGGAGCCGGTCCGCGAGGCGGCGGAGCCGGCCCCCGACGTGGTGGAGCCGGCCCCCGACGTGGCGGAGCCGGTCCGCGACGCGACGCGGTCCGGCGCCGATGTGGTCGGGTCGACGGCCGGCGGCGCGCCGGCCACCGGTGGGTCCGGTCCGGGCGGGCCGGTCGAGGTGGACCGGGCGACGCTGCGGCTCGCCCTGACGGTGGGCGGGCTGGTGCTGGCCGTGCTGCTCGGCTTCGGTCTCGGCCGGCTGAACCCGCCGCCGAACCCGACGCGCACCGGGAGCCTCCCGGTGACCGGCGAGCACAGCCACGCCCCCGGCGTCGGGGCGCACGCGCACGGCGGGGCCACCGTCACCCAGGGCGGCGACGCCGACGCGGCCGGGCTGTCGATCAGCTCGGCCGGCTACACGCTCGCCCCGTCGACCGTGGAGTTCGCCCCCGGCCGGGCCGGTGAGCTGCGGTTCCAGATCAGGGACGAGCGGCGGCGGCCGGTCACCCGGTTCGCCGTGGTGCACGACAAGCCGCTGCACCTCGTCGTGGTGCGCCGCGACCTCACCGGCTACCAGCACCTGCACCCGACCATGGCCGCCGACGGCACCTGGTCGGTGCCGCTGACCCTGGCCGAGCCGGGCGCCTGGCGGGCGTACGCGGACTTCACCGCCGTGGCCGACGACGGCCGGCAGACGGCCGTGATCCTCGGCGCCGACCTGGCCGCGCCCGGCGGGTACGCGCCCCGGCCGCTGCCCGCCCCGGCCACCCAGACCACGGTCGACGGGTTCACCGTCGGCTACTCGGGCACCCCGGCGGTGGGGCAGTCGGTGCCGCTGCGGTTCCGGGTCACCGGGCCTGGCGGCGGGGCCGCGCCGCTGGAGCCCTACCTCGGCGCGTACGGCCACCTGGTCGCGCTCCGCGAGGGCGACCTCGGCTACCTGCACGTGCACCCCGAGCCGGTGCGGGACGGCGACGCGGTGACCTTCTGGCTGACCGCGCCCGGGCCGGGCCGTTACCGGATGTTCCTGGACTTCCAGGTCGGCGGCGTGGTGCGCACGGCCGCGTTCACCGTCGCGGTGGCCTGAGTCGCGGGTCAGCCCGCCCGGCGGACCGGGCGGCGGGCCAGGTAGCGGAGCAGGTCGCGGATGTGGTGCTTCTCCTCGGCGGGGACGTTCGGGTCGGCCAGCCGCTCCAGGATCACCCGTACGTCGGCCTCCACCGGGCCGTCCTCGGCGCGGCGGCGCGGCACCGGGCCGGCGTCGGGCAGGCCCAGCGCGCGGAAGGCGGCAGCCACCGGCAGGTCGAGGGCGGCGCAGAAGCCGCGCACCTTGGCCAGCTCGGGGTAGTCCTGCCAGTCGCCGGCCAGCCAGCGGAAGACGGTCGACCGCCCCACGCCGGTGTGCGTGGCGAGATCGGTCACCGTCCAGCCGCGCTCCTCGCGGGCGTCATCGATGGCGCGGCGCACGAACCGCGCGAAGGCCATCTGCGGTGAAACCTCTGCCGAACCCATTCCGGGGGGTCTGTCCCTTTCCGCCGGAGCACCCGACTCTCGGGCACCGAGCCTAGTACGCCCACTGAAATAAGTAACTGACTGATCGGTCGGAAGGTCCCGTGGGCGGGACCGCGCGGGCATCGACAGTTGTGAGACGTCAACTAAACTCGACGGACCGCCCGGGAGCAGCGAACAGACGTCGAGGAGCAGCATGGCCGAGCCGGACCGTCCCGTGCCCCACCGCCCCGGGGCGGTCAGCCTCTTCTTCGTGGCGAAGGCCGGCGTCCTCGCCCTCGGCTTCTGGATCTGGCTGCTTGTCCTGGCCGTGCGCGGCGGTCCGACGACCGGCGTGCACCTGATCGCCGCGGCCGGCGCGGTCACCACCACGCTGGTCGGCGTGGTGCTGGGCGCCCGGATGGCGCTCCAACGCAACGCCGCCGCCCGGCACGCCGAGCTCAAGCGGCTGCTGGTCGACATCTCATGGAACGCGTTCGCCGCCGCGGGCAACGCCGACGAGTCGGGGAAGGTGGTGCCGTTCCCGACCGCCGGGCAGGAGATCGACCGGTCCACCAACCGCGGGCCCGGCGAGCGGGTGCCCGCGTTCGACCGGGGCGACCGCAACCGGGGTGACCGCCGCCGCTAGGCCCGGTCGGCGAGCAGCGTCTCCAGCCGGGGCGTGACGCCCCACTGGTCGACCAGCTCGCGATACTCGGCGCGCTGGTCGTCGGTCGGCGCGCTCCCCGTGCGCCGGGCCCGGATCAGCAGGTTGCGCGGGGTGTGCCGGGAGTCGACGAACTCCACCACCTCGGCCCGGTAGCCGTGCAGCCGGAGCAGGCCGGCGCGCAGCGCGTCGGTGAGCACGTCGGCGAACCGCTCGCGCAGGATGCCCTGCCGGGTGAGCAGCTCGTACGGCCGCGGCGCGGGCCGGGCCCGGAGCTGGGCGGCCACGTCGTGGTGGCAGCACGGGGCGGCGAGCACCCAGCGAGCGCCCCAGCGCAGCGCCCGGGCCAGCGCCTCGTCGGTCGCCGTGTCGCAGGCGTGCAGCGCGAGCACCAGGTCCGGGGCCGGCTCGACCCGGGCGTCGAGGATGGTGCCGGCCACGAAGCTCACCCGGTCGGCCCAGCCCAGCCGCTCGGCCAACTCGGTGTTGCGCCGGCGCTGGTCCTCACGGACGTCCACCCCGACCAGCGTCACGTCCAGCCCGCGCTGCGACAGGTAGCGGTGGGCCGCGAAGGTCAGGTAGGCGTTGCCGCAGCCCAGGTCCACCACGCGCAGCGGCCCGGTCAGGTCGTCCGGCAGGGTGGCGGCCAGTGCCCGGAGGAACGCGTCCACCTGGCGGCGCTTGGCCGCCGAGCCGCCGATCTCGACGAAGATCGGATCGCCCGGGTCGAGCAGCCAGTCCTTGGCCCGGTCGTGGCAGCCCGGCTCCGGCGCCGGCCGGCTCGCCGCCGCCCGGTGCACCTGCGCCTCGCCCGACTTGGTCACCCGGAGCTGGAGCGTGCTGTCGGCGGTCTCCACGTGCCAGTTGCCGAAGGGCTCGGCGAGCAGCGCGTCGACCGCCGTGCCGGCCTCCGCGCCCGGCGCCACGTTCCGGGTGTACGGCCGGGCACCGTCGGAGGTGGAGATCTGGAGTCGGTTGCCGCCCTTGAGGGTGACCGGACGCAGCTCGGCGCGGACCACCGAGGGGCGCTGGCCGCGCCGGCGCCCGGCGGCGACCGCCCGGGTCAGGGCGGGGTCGAGCAGCAGCGCCCGCACCTCGCTCAGCGCGGCATCCAGCGGTTCCGGCATGGCTTCCTCTTCCTGGGGTCGGCCGGGTGGAACGGGGACGTCCCCCGCACCGGGTGACCGGTACGGGGGACGTCGGATGTCTCGCGGGTCAGTCGGCGGTCGCCTCGGCCGGCGTACCGGCGCCCCCGCCACTGCCACCACGGCGGCGCCGGCGGCGGCGCGGCTTGGCGGCCGACTCGCCCTCGGCGGCGGCGGCCGGCTCGGCGCCACCCTCGGCGGAGATCACCGCGGTGGCCTCGCCGGCGACCGTCTCGCCGGCCCGGCGACGCCGGCGGCGGCGCGGGCTGCGGGGGCCCTCCTCGGCGGACGCCTCGGTCGCCGCGCCCTCGGGCGCAGCCCCGGTGTCGCCCTCGCGACCCCGGCGGCGCTCCCGGCCCCGGCCCTCGCTCCGGCTCTCACCGCGCCGCGGGCCGCGCTCGCCGCGCCGCGAGCGGCCACCGCCCAGGTCCTCCTCGACCTCGGCCGACAGGCCGGCGCGGGTGCGCTCGGCGGTCGGCAGGGTGCCGCTGATGTCCCGGGAGATGTCCAGGTCGGTGTAGAGGTGCGGGGAGGTGTGGTAGGTCTCCGGCGGCTCGGGCATGTCGAGCCCCAGGGTCTTGTCGATGATCCGCCAGCGGGGCATGTCGTCCCAGTCGACGAAGGTCACCGCGACACCGGACGCCCCGGCCCGGCCGGTGCGGCCGATCCGGTGGGTGTAGGTGTCCTGGTCCTCGGGGCAGTCGTAGTTGATGACGTGGGTGACGCCGGTGACGTCGAGCCCGCGGGCCGCCACGTCGGTGGCGACCAGGATGTCGATCTTGCCGGCCCGGAACGCCCGCAGCGCCCGCTCCCGCGCACCCTGGCCCAGGTCCCCGTGGACGGCGGCGACCGCGAAACCGCGGAAGTCGAGGTCCTCGGCCACCCGGTCGGCGGCCCGCTTGGTCCGGGTGAAGATCATGGTGAGCCCGCGGCCCTCCGCCTGGAGGATGCGCGCCACGATCTCGACCTTGTTCATCGAGTGGGTGCGGTAGACCAGCTGCTGCGTCTGCGGCGACGGGCCGGTCTCGGCGGTGTGCCCGGCGTGGATGGTCACCGGCCGGCGCAGGAAGCGCCGCGACAGCGCGACGATCGGGTCCGGCATGGTGGCCGAGAAGAGCATGGTCTGCCGGTCCTCCGGCAGCATGGCCAGGATCTTCTCGACGTCGTCCAGGAAGCCCAGGTCGAGCATCCGGTCGGCCTCGTCGAGCACCAGCGCGTGCACCCGGTCGAGCCGGAGGTGCTTCTGCTTGGCCAGGTCCAGCAGCCGGCCCGGGGTGCCGACCAGGATCTCGACGCCCTTGCGCAGCGCGTCGATCTGCGGCTCGTACGCGACGCCGCCGTAGATCGGCAGCACCCGGACGCCCCGGGTGCGCCCCGCGGCGTCGAGGTCCTTGGCGACCTGGAGGCCCAGCTCGCGGGTGGGGACGACGACCAGCGCCTGCGGCACGCCGTCGCCGCCCTCGGAGGGGGCGAAGACGCGCTCCAGCAGCGGGATGCCGAAGCCGAGGGTCTTGCCGGTGCCGGTCGGCGCCTGGCCGATCAGGTCGACGCCACGCAGCCCGATCGGCAGCGCGTACTCCTGGATGGCGAAGGCGCGGGTGATGCCGGCGGCGGCCAGCGCCTCGACGGTCTCCTGGCGGGCGCCGAGCTCGGCGAAGGTGGGAGCCTCCGGACGGACCGGAGCGGTGGGGGCCAGTTCCTGGCCTTGAATCTGCTCGCTCATATGGATTTGGGGGTGCCCTCTCGTGGTGCGCCCCGTCATGTCCTCAGGGCGCGAACGGTATGGCGCGGGCCACACGGTCGGGGGCTGTGATCGCCGAGCCGGACCGGGCCGCACGCGCGCCGGGGACCGGTGCTGATCAGCTCAGCTGAACGAATCGGTGCCCACGGCAACTGTGTCATCTTAGCTGAACGGCGCCAGGGCCGTCCTGATTCCGGTCACCGCACCGCCCCCGGGGGTGACCGGTGTGACCTGGGTCACGCACCAGCGGGTCTTGTGCCCGGGCGGTAGCCTGCGCTCGTGTCCGCCCCCGACCCCGCCCTGGTCGATCTGCTCGGCCTCGTCGCGTACGGCGAGCTGCTCGCCTTCGACCGGCTGGCCGCCGACGCCCGCCTCGCCCCCGACCTGCGCCGACGGGCCGCGCTGAGCGAGATGGCCGCCGCCGAGATCGCGCACTACCGCTGGATCGCCGACCGCATCACGGCGCTCGGCGCGACCCCCGACGAGGCCATGGCCCCCTACGTCGAGGCGTTGCGGGCGTTCCACGACTCGACCGAGCCGAAGGACTGGCTGGAGGCGGTGACCAAGGCGTACGTGGGCGACGCCATCAGCGACGACTTCCTGCGCGGGATCGCCGGCGGCCTCGACGGGCCGGACCGGCGCCTGATCCTCGACGTGCTGCACGACACCCGGTACGCCGAGTTCGCCGCCACCGAGATCCGGGCCGCCATCGAGGCCGACCCCCGGGTGGCCAACCGGCTCTCCATGTGGGCCCGGCGGCTGGTCGGCGAGGCGCTCTCCCAGGCCGGCCGGGTCGCCGCCGCCGACCGGGGCGCCCTCACCGGGCTGATCTCACGGGCAGGCGTGGACGTGCCGTCGCTGTTCCGGCAGCTGACCGACGCGCACACCGCGCGGATGACCGCCGCGGGGCTGAACAACTGACGCCCGGCGCCGCCGTGACGGGCTGCCCCGCCACGGCGGGCCGGCGGGTATCAGCGGACGGTGAAACCGACCGCGCGGGGCGAGGCCTCCGCGATCTCGACGTAGGCGACCTTCGTGACCGGCACGATGACCCGCCGGCCCTTCTCGTCGGTCAGGGAGAGGGTGCCCTCACCCTTGGCGACGGCGTCGGTCACGATCTGCTCGATCTCGGCCGGCGACTGCGCGCTCTCCAGGACCAGCTCCCGCGGCGCGTACTGCACGCCGATCTTGACCTCCACTGTGCCTCCTCAACTGGGGCGAAAAAGCCACCGTGGGAAGGCTATCCGATCTGGCGGCCCGATGTTCAGGCTGACTCACCTTGCAGCGGGAAGCTGGCGATGCCCCGCCACGACAGCGCCGCGACCAGCGCCTCGGCCTCCGCCTTGGGCACCTGACGGCCGCCGGCCAGCCAGAACTGGGCGGCCGTCTCGGCCGCACCGACCAGGCCGGAGGCGAGCAGCTCGGCGTGCGACCGGCTCACGCCGGTGTCCGAGATGATGGTGTCGGTGATCGCGGCGATGCAGCCCTGCTCCACCCGTTCCACCCGCTGCCGGACGGCCGGGTCGTTGCGCAGGTCCGACTCGAAGACCAGCCGGAACGCCTCGCTCTCGTGGTCGACGAAGTCGAAGTACGCGCGCACCGAGGCGCCGACCCGCTCCTTGTTGTCCTGGGTGCCGCGCATCGCGTCGTGCACCTTCGCCACGATGGCGTCGCAGTGCGTGTCCAGCAGCGCCAGGTAGAGCTCCATCTTGCCGGGGAAGTGCTGGTAGAGCACGGGCTTGGAGACTCCCGCCCGCTCGGCGATGTCGTCCATCGCGGCGGCGTGGTAGCCCTGCGCGACGAACACCTCCTGGGCGGCGGCGAGCAGCTGCTTGCGTCGCGCCGAGCGGGGCAGGCGGGTGGGCCGGCCGGCGGTCTGCGCACCGTTCCCCACAGCGGTCATGGGAACCTCCGAGTTTCTCTGTACGAGCCGGCACTTATCACCCGAACCGGTCCGGGTTCGTGAACCCGGCGCGGAATTGGCCCGCCGCTGTAACTTATCGCCACTGTCACCACACGGTAGCCTCAGCGGGGGCGACCAAGGAGCGCGCGGTGAGTGAATCAGGGCAACCCGGAGCCGCCACCCCGGGAGAGCACGGCGACGGCACGGGTCAGCAGGACGACCTGGCCCACGCCGGCAGCGGGTGGGCGCCCCCGGCGACCGGTTGGGCCCGGGGCGCACCGGCGCCCGGCGCCTGGCCCCGCGCCGACCTCACCACCGGCTGGGGCGCCTCGTCCTCCCGGCACGGCGACCTCCCGGCCCCGGTGCCGGGGCTGGCCGCCGAGGAGCCGCCGGTCCGGGTCAACGGCCGCCACGTCAACGGCGTGCACCACGCCGGGGGGGAGCCGCCCGTGACCCGCCAGGCGCCGGTCAGTGCCCCGCCCGCGGACGAGCCGCGCCGGGAGACCGACGGCGACCGGCTGGTCGTGCCGGCCCAGCGGCCGGCGCCCGCGGCCGAGCAGCCGACCGGCGAGGTGGAGCCCGGGTCCCGGCACGCCTCCGACGACCCGCCGCGCGCCACGCGCTGGGCGGAGAACGGCCCGACGTCCGCGCCGCCGGCCCTGCAGGTGCCGCCGGTCGGCGCCGCCGCTTCCGGCTTCGAGGTGCCTCCCGGCTTCCACGCCCCGACCGCCGAGCGGTCCGACCCCGGCCCGTCGCTCTCCCGAGGCTGGGCCGACCGCCTCCCCCCGGAGCAGCCACCGACCGAGGCGCCCGTCTCCGCCGGCTGGGCCGACCGCTTCCCGCCGGAGCAGCCCCCGGCCGAGCCGCCCGTTGCCGCCGGCCGGGCCGACCGCTTCCCGCCGGAGCGCCCGCCGGCCGAGCCGCCTTCGCTCTCCCGGGGTTGGGCCGACCGGCCCACCTCGGCCCCGCCCGCCGGCCCGGACGCCGGCGCCGCCGGGGAGCGCCGGCCGGTCGCCGAGCAGCCGCGCGCCGCGGCCGACGACCGGGATGCCGGTGAGCGCTGGCCGGTCGACGAACCGGAGTGGTCCGGCCCGGCCTGGAACCGCCCGAGCCGGGGCGGGAGCTGGGCGCCGCCGTGGGGGCGTGAGGACCGGCCCACCGGCCGCCGCGCCCGCGAGGAGGGGCCCGCCGGCCGCCGCGCCGGCGAGGACGAGCCGGTCGGGCGCCGGGCCAGCCGCGAGGAGTGGGCGCCCGAGCCGACCCGGCCGTACGAGCCGGCCCGGTTCGAGTCGCCCGGCGGGTACGACCCGCCCCAGCCGGAGCCCGCGCGCCCGTACGAGCCGGTCCGGGCCGAGCAGCCCCCGGGCCACGAGGCGCCCCGCCCCGAGCCGTCCCGGCCGTACGAGGTACCCCGGAGCGAGCCCGAGCCCCGCCCGGCGTACGAGCCGGCCCGGGAGATCCCCGAGCGGCCGCCCTGGGCCGGGCCGCCCGTGCCGGTGACCCCGTTCAGCGCGCCGCCGCACACCGCCCCGACCAGCGCCCCGCCGGTGCCTCGCGAGGCGCCCGCCGGGCCGCCGTCCACCGGTTACGCGCCGGCCGCCCGCGCCGCCGAGGAGCGGGAGAGCATGCCGTACCGGCTGCCGGGCCCGGCCGACCAGCCGCCCGCCGAGCCGGCCGGCCCGCCGCGGGCCCCCGCCACGAGCGCAGCGGCCCCCTTCGACCGCGCCCCCGCGCCCGCCCCGACGAGCGCACCTCCCTACGCGGCCCGCCGGTCCGCCCCCGAGCCGGTGCCGACCGCCGAGGCGGTCGCCGACCCCCGGTCGGCCGAGGCCACCCCGGTGCTGCCGCAGCGCGTCCCCGCCGAGCCTGACGTGCCCGTCGTGCCGGAGCCGCCCGCCGTGGAACCGTCCGCCGAGACCCCGGAACTCGCCCGCATCGCCACCCACCTGCGCCGCGATGACGAGCCCGCGCCGCTGCGCGAGCGGCCGGAGGGCTTCGACGTCAACGCGATCCTCGACGCCGTCCGTGAGGTGGCCGGCGTCCGGGACGCGGCGCTGCGCCGCACCCCGGCCGGGGCGCACAGCCTCCGGCTGGACCTCGCCGACGGCGCGGACCCGGCCGAGGTGAGCCGGATGGTGGCCCGCCTGCTCCAGGAGCGGATGGGGTTGGCCGCCGCCCCGCAGAACCTGTCCGGCGCCCCGGCGGCCCCGCCGCCCCCGGTCCGCCGCCGGTCGGCCCAGCCGCGCACCGACCGCGCCGCCGAGCTCCGCCCGACCGAGGACCGGCCCGGCGCGCCCCGGTCCGCACCGCAGTCCCGTCCCGCCGAGGACCTGACCAGCCCGGCCCGCCCGGCGCCGCAGTCCCGTCCGGCCGAGGACCTGGGCGGCCCGGCCCGGTCCGCCGCGCACTTCCGGCCGGCGGAAGACCCGGCGGGTGCGCAGTCCCGTCCGGCCGAGGAGGTGGGTGGGCCGGCGCGGTCCGGCACCAACCGGCCGGCCGAGAACCGGTCCGGAGAGGGCCGGTTCGCCGCGCCCGAGGCGCGCGCCGGCCGGCTCGCCGAGGCGCCGGCCGAGGGCACCGACCCGGACGTCGAGCCGCCGCGCCGCCGCCGGCAGGCCAGCGGCCACCGGGGCCGGGCCGCGGTGGAGGAGTCCTCGCTCGCCACCGCCCCGGCCGGCACGCCCACCGGCAGCCCGGTCACGCTCGGCACCTCGTACTCCGGCGGGCAGATGAGCACGACGGAGACCGCGCCGTCGCGACCGCTGGACACCGGCGGCCTGCCGGGGCCCCGGGTGGTGATCGACCACGTCCAGGTGAGCACCTTCGGCCTCGACGCCACCGTGGAGGTCCGCCTGATCGCCGGGGACCGGACGGCGGAGGGCCACTCCACCGGGCCGGCCGTCGACGGCTACGTGCTGCGGCTCTGCGCGGTTGCCGCGGCCGCCGCGGTGGACGAACTGCTCGGCCGGGCCGCGCCGGCCGGCGAGCGGGGCCGGTGCTTCGTCGAGCACGCCGCCGTGGTGCCGTTCGGCAACTGCGAGGTGGCGACCGTCGTGGTGCTGCTGGTCTGTGACGGCTGGGTGGAGCAGCTCGCCGGCTCGGCCCTGGTCGCCGGGGATCCCCGGCAGGCCGTGGTCCGGGCGACCCTGGCCGCGGTGAACCGCCGGCTGGAGGCGCTGCTCGCCTGAGCCGGTGTCGGGCCGGGCCGGTCCGGGAAGACTGGAACCATGAAGCGCGCCGCACTCTGGCCGGATCACCTCCTGCCCGCGCACCACTTTCCGCCGCCCTGGCCCGGCCGGAACGTCCGGCTCGACGGCGCGGTGACGTACGTGCGGGACACCCCGGCCACCACTCCGGGCGCCGAGCCGGCGCTCTACGTGCACGGCCTCGGTGGCTCGTCGCAGAACTGGACGGACCTGGCCGGCCTGCTCGCCGACCGGCTCGACGGCCAAGCGATCGACCTGCCGGGTTTCGGGCGCAGCGAGCCCGGCCGGCGCTACACCGTGCCGGCCTTCGCGGACCGGGTGGTCCGCTGGATCGAGCACAGCGGCCGGGGGCCCGTGCACCTGTTCGGCAACTCGCTCGGTGGCGCCGTCACGGTCCGCGTGGCGGCGCTGCGGCCGGACCTGGTCCGGACGCTGACCCTGATCTCCCCGGCCCTGCCGTTCCTGGACTTCCGGCGCTCGTTGCAGGGCCGGATGCTGCCGCTGCTGGCGATCCCCCGGGGCGAGCGGCTGGCCGCCTGGCGGCTGGCCCAGCTCGCCCCCGAGGTGATGGCCCAGCAGGTGATGGAGGCGTGCATCGCCGACCTGACCCGGATCAGCGAGCAGCGCCGGCTGGAGGCGGTCGAGGAGATCCGGATCCGCTACGAGGCGGCCCACTACGCCGCCGCCTACGTCCGTACGTTCCGTGGCCTGGTCTCCAGCTTCCTGCGGTCGTACCTGCCGGGGTCGGGCTCGCTGTGGCGGCTGGCGGCGGCGGTGCGGGCGCCGACGCTCGTGGTGGGCGGGCGGCAGGACCGACTGGTCGACGTGCGGGTGGCGCCGCAGGCCGCCCGGGTGATCCCGGACAGCCGGCTGCTCATGCTCGACGGGGTCGGGCACGTGGCCCAGTTGGAGGTGCCCCGCACCGTGGCGCGCGCGGTGCTGGCGCTGCTCGCCGAGGCGTCCCCCACCGGATCGCCGCCGAGTGGGGAGCGGACGGAGGCGCAGGCCAGCGAGCTGATCGCCGAAACGGAGGAGAGCGGGCGGCGGCGTGACATGGCAGGCTGAGCCGGATGCCCACCTCCGTCCGTCCGCGTGCCGCGCGGCCCACCGCCCCGCCCGCCGGCCGCTGGCGCTCCGCGGTCGTGGTCTGCGCCTTCCTCGTCGCCGCCCTGGTCGGCATCGGCGTCGCCCTGCGACATCCGTCGGCCGCGGCGCTGGTGGATGCCGGTTCGGCGGCCGGGTCACCCGTGCCGCCCACTGCGCCGCCGTCGGGCGCGTCGCCGTCGCCGTCAGCGGGCCCGCCGTCGAGCGCCCCGGTGTCGAGCGCCCCGGTGGCGCCGGTGCTGAGCCTGCCCGGGCCGGTGCCCGCGCACGGGCAGGGGAGCTTCGGCTACGACGACCGGGCCGGCGGGGTGCTGGGCCGGGCCGGGGTGCTGCACCGGTTCCGGGTGGCGGTGGAGGACGGCTCCGGGGAGGACGTGCACGCGTTCGGCGACGCCGTGCAGCGGGCGCTGGCCGGGCCGGGGAGCTGGGTGGACGGTGGCCGGCTGCGGTTGCAGCGGGTCCGTCCGGGCAGCCCGTCCGACTTCACGATCTACCTGGCCACCCGGGACACCGCCGGCCGGCTCTGCCGTGCCGGGGGCATCAACATCCGGGTGGGCGGGGTGCCGTACACGTCCTGCCGGGTCACCGGCAAGGTGGTGATCAACCTGGACCGGTGGCGTACCTCGGCGCCGCACCTGGTCGCGGCGAAGCTGCCGCTGGACACCTACCGGCTCTACGTGATCAACCACGAGGTGGGTCACCAGTTGGGACACCATCACGAGGCCTGCCCGGGGGCGGGCCGGCCGGCGCCGGTGATGCAGCAGCAGACGCTCTTCCTGAACGGCTGCCGGCCGAACCCGTGGCCGTATGTGTCCGGGAAGCGGTACACCGGTCCGTCGGTGTGAAAGACCTGATCCTGGCGATGAGCAGTATTTCGCGGGAGAAGAGGTAATAAGAGCCAATTGCCCGAATTGCATGGCACGCTGGTGTCATGACGTCGTCGTCCCCTTACGACCCGCCTGAGGACCCCGCGCCGGCCCGCGACCGCCCGTCGCCCCGGCTCGACTTCGACCGTCCGCCGGCCCACCCCGGGACCCCGGCGCCAGCCCGTCCCGGCCTGCGCCGGATGCGCCGCCGCCGGCGGGCGGTGTTGCTCCTGGCGGTGCTGCTCGCCGCGGGCGCCGGCGCGTTCGGCCTGACCCGGCTGGCCGGGCCGGTCGGTCCGGTGCCGCTGTCCGCCCGGCATCCGCTCTCCGCCGCCGACCCGTCGCTGGCCGACGGCGCCGGCGAGGGGGCCCGCACCGGCCCCGGCGGCTACCCCACCGCGGGGCCTGGTAGCTTCGCCGCCGCCGACGGCCGGTCACCCGTACGCGGCCACGACGGCCCGCTGCGCCGCTACCGGATCGAGGTCGAGCGGGACGCCGGGCAGGACGCGGACGAGTTCGCCGCCACCGTGGACGCGGTGCTCGGTGACCCGCGCAGCTGGATCGCCTCCGGCGAGCTGCGGGTGCAGCGGGTGCCTGAGGCGGCGGCCGCCGATTTCACCATCTACCTGGCCACCCCGGCCACCTCCGAGCGGATGTGCGCCGAGGGCGGGCTGAGCACCGAGCGGTACACCTCCTGCCGGCTGCCCGGGCGGGTCATCATCAACCTGGCCCGCTGGATGGAGGCGGTGCCCGACTACGGCGCCCCGCTGGAGGTCTACCGGACGTACGTGGTCAACCACGAGGTCGGGCACGAGTTCGGTGAGCTGCACCAGGAGTGCCCCGGGCCCGGCGCGCCGGCCCCGGTGATGCAGCAGCAGACGTACGGGCTGGACGGCTGCGTGGCGAACGCCTGGCCGTACGTCGACGGGGTCCGCTACGAGGGCGAGCCGACCGACGGGGTCTGAGTTATTCCCGCTCCCGCATGTCGGGCGACGTGGCCCTCATCATGGCCGATCCCTACCACGGCGAGCGACAATGGCGCGGTCCCACCGCCGATCCCGGGGAGTCCACCGTGTCGTTGCCCCCGCTCGTCGAGCCCGCCGCCGAGCTGACCGTAGACGAGATCCGTCGCTACTCGCGCCACCTGATCATCCCGGACGTCGGGGTGGAGGGGCAGAAGCGGCTGAAGAACGCCCGGGTGCTCTGCGTCGGCGCCGGCGGTCTCGGCTCGCCGGCCCTGATGTACCTCGCCGCCGCCGGCGTCGGCACCCTCGGCATCATCGACTTCGACACCGTCGACGAGTCCAACCTCCAGCGCCAGATCATCCACGGCGTCTCGGACGTCGGCCGGTCCAAGGCCGAGTCCGCCGCCGCCTCGATCCGCGAGATCAACCCGCTGGTCAACGTGGAGATCCACAACACCGCGCTGGACCGGGAGAACGTCCGGGAGATCTTCTCCGGCTACGACCTGATCGTCGACGGCACCGACAACTTCGCCACCCGCTACATGGTCAACGACGCGGCCGTGCTGCTCGGCAAGCCGTACGTGTGGGGTTCGATCTACCGGTTCGACGGCCAGGCGTCGGTGTTCTGGGCCGAGCACGGTCCCTGCTACCGCTGCCTCTACCCGGAGCCGCCGCCGCCCGGCATGGTTCCGTCCTGCGCCGAGGGCGGCGTGCTGGGCGTGCTCTGCGCGTCCATCGGGTCGATCCAGGTCAATGAGGCGATCAAGCTGCTGGCCGGCATCGGCGAGCCGCTGGTCGGCCGGCTGATGGTCTACGACGCCCTGGAGATGAGCTACCGCAAGATCAAGGTTCGCAAGGACCCGAACTGCGTGCTCTGCGGCGAGAACCCCACGGTCACCGACCTGCTGGAGGACTACGAGGACTTCTGCGGCGCGGTCTCCGACGAGGCGCAGGAGGCGGTCGTCGACTCGACCATCACCGCCCTGGAGCTGAAGGAGTGGCAGGACGCCGGCAAGGACATCTTCCTGGTCGACGTCCGCGAGCCGGCCGAGTACGAGATCGTCCGGATCCCCGGCGCCACCCTGATCCCCAAGGGGGAGATCATCTCGGGCGACGCGCTGGCGCGGCTCCCGCAGGACAGGCAGATCGTGCTGCACTGCAAGTCGGGCGTCCGCTCGGCCGAGGCGCTCGCCGCGCTCAAGGCGGCCGGCTTCCGGGACGCCGTGCACGTCCAGGGCGGGGTGCTCTCCTGGATCAAGCAGATCGACCCGTCGCTGCCGGCGTACTGAGGTCGCGTCGAAGGGCCCTCCCGGTGTGCCGGGAGGGCCCTTCGCGTACCGCCGGTGGGCCGGGCCACCCCTGGCCGAGCTACTGAGGCGTAACCACGTTTGCGCCGGTAGCGTGACTGCCGTGGTGGATCTGGACGGTGCGATCGGCTTCGTCGTGGCGCACGGCGACGCGGTGGACCGCGCCCGCCTCTCCCGGCTGCGCACCGGCGCCCCGGTGCCGCCGGAGCTGCTCGACGCGGCCGAGTCCGGGCAGGCTCCCGGCGGCGGCTGGCCCGCCGTGCTCGACGGCGAGGTCGCCTCGGTCGACGCGACCTGCTACCGCCTGGCCGAGCTGGACGACCTCGGGGCGCTGGGCCGCCCGGCCGCCCGGCACGCCCTGGACTGGCTGGCCGCCCGGCAGCTCGCCGACGGCGGCTGGGACGAGGACCCGTCGCTGGCCGGGTTCGCCCCCGAGTGGGCCACCCCGGGCGACCCCGAGGCGCGGCTCTTCCTGACCGCCAACGCCGGGTTCTGGCTCACCGTGGCCGGGCTGGACGCCCGCGCCGCCGGCCCGCTCGACCACCGCGTCGGCGGGGCGTACGCCGGCGTGGTGCAGGCGGCCGCCCAGGCGCTCGCCGCCCAGCTCGCACCGGACGGCAGCTGGCCGTCCTTCCTGCCGGCCGGCTGGCTCGCCGCGGCCGTGCTGCACCGCCAGCAGATGTACTACGAGTCGGCCCGGATCCAGGCCCTGCTGGCCGAGCGCATCCCGCAGATGTCCCCGGCCGACGTGGCCTGGCTCGCCGCCACGCTGCGCCGGGTCGACGTGGGCGAGGAGCAGTGGCTGCTGGTCTCGGCCCGCCGGCGGCTGGCCGAGACCCAGCGCAGCGACGGCGGCTGGGACAGCGACGACGGCCACCAGTTCGACGTGCACACCACCCTGCGGGCGATCCGCGCCTGCCGTCCGACCACGCCCGAGGCCCCGGTCTCCGGCGCGCCGTTCGTCGCCCCGCAGCCGGCCGCGCCGCGGCTGGTGCCGGCGCCGCGCCCGGCGCCGCCGTCGGACCGGCTGCCGCCCGAGCCGGCCGCGCCCACCGCCTGAGCCGTCCGGGCCGGCCGGTCAGCGCAGGTGGCCGTCCCCGGTGACCACGTACTTGGTGCTGGTCAGCTCGGGCAGCCCCATCGGGCCACGGGCGTGCAGCTTCTGGGTGGAGATGCCGATCTCGGCGCCGAAGCCGAACTCGCCGCCGTCGGTGAAGCGGGTGGACGCGTTCACCATCACGGCGGCGGCGTCGACCCGGGCCACGAACTCGCGGGCCGCCGGCTGGGAGTCGGTGACGATCGCCTCGGTGTGCCCGGTGCCGTGCCGCCGGATGTGCGCGACCGCCGCGTCCAGCGAGTCGACCACCGCGACCGAGATGTCGGCGGAGAGGTATTCGGTGTCGAAGTCCTCCTCGGTGGCCGGCACCACCGCGTCGGAGTACGCCGCCACCCGCGCGTCGCCGTGCACGGTCACCCCGGCGTCGGCGAAGGCGGCCAGCACGGCCGGCAGGAAGGCGTCCGCGATGCCCGCGTGCACCAGCAGGGACTCGGCCGTGTTGCACGTGGACAGGCGCTGGGTCTTGGAGTTCAGGGTGACCGCCACGGCCTTGGCCAGGTCGGCGGCGGCGTCCACGTAGACGTGGCAGTTGCCCACCCCGGTCTCGATCACCGGCACGGTCGACTCCTCGACCACGGTCCGGATGAGCGACGCGCCGCCGCGCGGGATCAGCACGTCGACCAGGCCCCGGGCGCGCATCAGCTCCTTGACCGAGTCGCGGGTGCTGGCGTCGAGGAGCTGCACCGCGTCGGCCGGCAGGCCGGCGCCGGCGACCGCGTCCCGGAGCACCGCGACCAGGGCCGCGTTGGAGTGCGCCGCCGAGGAGGAACCGCGCAGCAGCGCCGCGTTGCCGGACTTCAGGCAGATCCCGGCCGCGTCCACGGTCACGTTGGGGCGGCCCTCGTAGATGATGCCGACCACCCCGAACGGCACCCGGACCTGGCGCAGCTCCAGCCCGTTGGGCAGGGTCGCGCCGCGGACCACCTCGCCGACCGGGTCGGGCAGCGCGGCCATCTGGCGCAGCGCGTCCGCGATGCCGGCCACCCGGCCCCCGTCGAGGGCCAGCCGGTCCAGCACGGCCGCGCTCAGCCCGGCCTCCCGCCCGGCCGCCAGGTCCGCCGCGTTCGCGGTCAGGATCTCCGGGGTACGCGCCACCAGCGCGTCGGCCATCGCGTGCAGCGCGGCGTCCTTGACCGTACGGGTGGCGACCGCGAGGGCCTCCGCCGCGACCCGGGCCCGCCGGGCCTGCTCGACCACGCTCATGCCAGCACTCCTCACAGCAGCACGAGGTCGTCGCGGTGGACGACCTCCCGTTCGTACGCCGGGCCGAGCGCCGCGGCGAGTTCCGTGGTGGAGCGACCGAGCAGCCCCGGCAGCTCGACCGCGTCGTAGTTGACCAGCCCGCGGGCGACCGGCGCGCCCTCGGTGTCGACCAGGTCCACGGGGTCCCCGGCGGTGAACGCGCCGTCCACCGCGGTGATCCCGGCCGGAAGCAGGGACTTGCGCCGGCCCACCACGGCCTGCACCGCGCCCGGGTCGAGGTGCAGCCGGCCGCGCGGTGCGGTGGCGTGCGCCAGCCAGAAGAGCCGGGCGGCCGGGCGCCGGCTGCTCGGGTGGAAGAAGGTGCCGACCGGCTCGCCGGCCAGCGCCGGCGCGGCCAGCGGCGCGGCGGTGAGCACCACCGGGATGCCGAAGCCCGTGGCGATCCGGGCCGCTTCGACCTTGGTGACCATGCCGCCGGTGCCCACGCCGGCCCGCCCGGCCCCGCCGATGTCGACGCCGGCCAGGTCGCCCTCGCCGTGCACCTCGGTGATCCGGGTGCTGCCGGCCCGGGTCGGGTCGCCGGTCCAGAGCGCGTCCACGTCCGACAGCAGCACCAGCAGGTCGGCGTCGACCAGGGCGGCGACCAGCGCGGCGAGCCGGTCGTTGTCGCCGAACCGGATCTCCTCGGTGGCCACCGTGTCGTTCTCGTTGACGATCGGCACGGCCCGCAGGTCGAGCAGCTTGCGCAGGGTCCGGTACGCGTTGCGGTAGTGCGCCCGCCGGGTCACGTCGTCGACGGTGAGCAGCACCTGCCCGACGGTCAGCCGGTGCCGGGCGAAGGCGGCCGCGTACCGGCCGATGAGCAGGCCCTGTCCGACGCTGGCGGCGGCCTGCTGGGTGGCCAGGTCGCGGGGGCGCCGGGGCAGCCCGAGCGGGGCCAGGCCGGCGGCGATCGCGCCGGAGGAGACCAGCACCACCTCGCGCCCCGCGGCGGCCAGCGCGCCGAGCGCGTCGACCAGCGCGTCGACCCGGGTGTCGTCGAGGCCGCCCGCCGGGGTGGTCAGCGAGGACGAGCCGATCTTGACGACGACCCGGCGGGCCGAGGTGACTGCTTCGCGCACCGGACCATTCTGCGCGCTGCGGTCCGCCGCGCCTCGGCGCGTTCCCATATCGTGGCAGCCCGTGACACCTGACGAGTACGTCGAGGCGGTGCTGGACCTGGTCGAGCGGATCCCGCCCGGCCGGGTGATGTCGTACGGGGCGGTGGCCGACGCCCTCGCCGAGCGGTCGGGGCGGGCCTCGGCCCGGCTGGTCGGCTCGATCATGGCCCGGCACGGTGGCGGGGTGCCGTGGCACCGGGTGGTGAACTCGGCCGGCCGGCTGCCACCGGGGCACGAGGTGGAGGCGCGGGCCCGGCTGCGCGCCGAGGGCTGCCCGCTGCGGCCCGCTGGGGTGGACATGGCGGCGGCCGCCTGGTCGCCCGACGAGGGGATGTGACCGCCGACATAACGTGAGTAGCATTCGGCTCCATGACGGAAACGGGCGGGAGCCTGCCTCGCCGGGTGCACGCCGGATACGCGCTGGGCTCGCTGGTCACCGGCGCGTTCGGGACGGTGCCGGGGCTGCTCCTGCTGCCGTACCTCACCGACACGCTGGGCGTCGCGGCCGGGGTGGCCGCCCTGCTGGTGCTCCTGCCGAAGGCGTGGGACGTGCTGGTCAACCCGGTCGCCGGGCGGATCTCCGACCGCACCCGGTCCCGCTGGGGCGCGCGCCGGCCGTACCTGCTCGGCGGCGGGCTGGCGCTGGCCGTCCTCTTCGCCGCGATCTTCGCGGCGCCGTTCGGGGCCGGCCCGGCCGCCGGGACGTACGTGGCCGTGGCGTTCCTGGCCACCGCGACCGCGTTCGCCTTCTTCCAGGTGCCCTACGTGGCCATGCCCGCCGAGCTGACCGGCGACCCGGCGGAGCGTACCCGGCTGATGAGCTGGCGGATCGCGGTGCTCGCGCTGGCCATCCTGGTCTCCGGCGCGGTGGCCCCGGCCGTGGTGACCGCCGGCGGCGACGGCGTGCCGGGGCACCGCTGGATGGGCCTGTTCGTGGCGGCGCTCATCGTGGCCGGCACGGTCGGCGCGTTCCTCGGCACCCGGTCCGCACCGAGCGGCACGGTGGGGGAGAGCGAGCCGAGCCTGCGCGCCCAGCTTGCCGTCGCCGCCCGGAACCGGCCGTTCCGGGCGCTGCTGGCCTGCTTCGTGATCCAGTCCGCCGGGGTGGCCACCGTGCTGGCCGGGGTCAAGTACTTCGCTGACCAGGTGCTCCGCGCCCCGGACAGTGGGCCGACCCTGCTCTTCGCCTGCTTCGTCGGCCCGGCGCTGCTGGTCATGCCGCTGTGGACGCGGGCCGGCGCCCGGCTGGGCAAGCGCACCGCGCTGGTCGCCGCGTCCCTGCTGTTCGCGGCGGGCGCCCTCGCCCTGGTCGCGTCCCCGGCGTTGCCGGCCGCCGGGGTGTACGCCGTGGTCGCGCTGATCGGCGTCGGTTACGCCGGCCAGCAGGTCTTCGCGCTGGCCATGCTGCCGGACTGCATCGCCTACGACACCGCGCGCACCGGGCGGCGGCAGGCCGGCGTGTTCACCGGGCTGTGGACCGCCGGGGAGACGTTCGGGCTGGCCCTCGGTCCCGGCATCTACGGCCTGGTCCTCCAGCTCTCCGGCTACGTCTCCTCGTCCACCGGGGTCGCGGCGACCCAGTCGGCAACCGCCCGACTCGGCGTGCTGCTCGGCTTCACGGTTCTGCCGGCCCTCCTGGTAGCCGCCCCCGTGGTGCTCCTACGCGGCTACACCCTGACCCCGGCTGACCTGGCCGCCGCCCCCAGCTCCGGTGATCATGGAGTTGCGGTCGTGGATGAAAGCCGCTGAATGCCACAGAAAGGGCACCAGAAGTCCATGATCGATGAAACGACCGGCGCGCTGCCCGTCGAGGGCGTGCCCGCGGCGCGGGTGCTCGACGAGATTCGGGCCCTGCGGGCGGCCGACCGGCCGACGCACGGCGGGCGGTTGTTCGCCTACGTCTACGACCCCGGGGTGGCCGGGCTGGACGAGCTGGCGCAGGCCGCTTACGCGGAGAGCGCGCACGTCAACGGCCTCGACCCGACCGCCTTCCCGTCCCTGCTGGCCATGGAGAACGCGCTGGTCGGGGCGGCCGCCCGGCTGCTCGGCGGCGGCCCCGGCACCTCCGCGCCGGACGTGGTCGGCAGCGTCACCAGCGGCGGCACCGAGTCGCTCATCCTGGCCGTCAAGGCGGCCCGGGACGCCCGGCCCGACCTCACCGAGCCGCGGATCGTGGTGCCGGTCAGCGGGCACGCCGCCTTCGCCAAGGCGGCCCACTACCTGCGGGTGGCCCTCGACCCGGTGCCGGTGGACCCGGTGACCCTGCGCCCGGCCCCCGCCGACGTGGCCGCCGCGATCCGGCCGGAGACCGTGCTGGTGGTCGCCTCCGCCCCGTCGTACGCGCACGGCGTGGTGGACCCGGTGGCGGAGATCGCGGCCGTGGCGGCGGCGGCCGGGGTGCGCTGCCACGTGGACGCCTGCTTCGGCGGCTGGACACTGCCCTGGCTGCGCCGGCTCGGCGCGCCGGTGCCCCCGTTCGACTTCGCCGTGCCCGGGGTCACCTCGATCTCGGTCGACCTGCACAAGTACGCGTACGCCCCGAAGGGGGTGTCGGTGCTGCTGCACCGGGATCCGGGCCTGCGCGCGCCGCAGTTCTTCGCGTACGGCGACTGGCCCGGCTACACCATGGTCAACCCGGTGATCGCCTCGACCCGGTCGGGCGGGCCGATCGCCGCCGCGTACGCCACCCTGCGGCACCTCGGCGAGGATGGCTACCTGCGGCTGGCCGCCGTGACCCGGGACGCGGTCGCCGGGCTGGCCGACGCGGTCCGCGCGGTCGACGGGCTGCGGCTGCTGGCCGAACCGGAGTCGACAGTGGTCTGCTTCACCGCCGACGACCCGGGGCTGGACCTGTTCGTGCTGGTGGACGAGCTGACCGCCCGGGGCTGGCACCCCCAGCCGCAGCTCGCGTACGCGGGCCTGCCGGCCAGCGTGCACCTCACGGTGACCGCGGCGGTGGCCCCGCGGGTGGCCGAGTTCGGCCCGGCGCTGGCCGAGGCGGCGGCGGCCACCCGGGCGGCCGGGCCCGTCGTGCTGCCGCCGGAACTGCTGGCGCTCGCCGGCAGCCTCGCCCCGGAGGCGCTCACCCCGGACCTCATCGCCGGGTTCGCCGCCGGCCTCGGACTCGGCGCCGGACCGGCGCCGGACCGGATGGCGGCCGTGAACACCCTGCTCCAGGCGGCCCCGGTCCGGCTGCGAGAGCGGCTGCTCGTGGAGTTCGTCGGGCTGCTCCAGCGCCCGACCTGGTGACCACGACGAGGGCCCGGAACCCTGCGGTCCCGGGCCCTCGCGGAGTGGTCAGCTCGCGTCGGCCGTCACGGTGAACGAGGCGGTGTTGTCCGCCGGGTCGACGTCCTGCACGTCCTCGCAGTAGCAGAAGCTCGACATCGCCGTGTAGGACCCGGTGCCCAGCTCACCCGCCGGGGTGCCGGCCGGAGCGCTCAGGATGACGTCGAAGGTGCGCTCCTCGCCGGGCATGAACCGCCCGCCCGGCACGCTGAAGCCGAGGTCCCAGCTCGGCATGTCCTGGGGTTCGATGTGGTTGACGACCACCCCGGCCGGCAGGGTCGCCGAGACATTGATGTCGTACGACGGTGCGTCGTTGCCGTAGCGCACCGTCAGCGGCATCCGCCCTTCGAGGCTCCCGTCGGCGAGCCGGTGCAGGGTCACGGCGCCGGCGGTGGCCCGGATGTCGCTCTTCGCCGCCTGCACGTAGGGCTGCGGCTTCTTCAGGCTGCCGGTGGTGGAGCGGAAGACCGTGGTGACCGTCGCGGTGGCGGCGGGCTCGCCGGTGTCGCCGAGAACGCTGATCTCGCTGTCGGCGGCGGTCATCGCGTACTTCCGCGGGGTCGTCCAGGCGTGGAAGCCGAAGGTGTAGGTCTGGCTCGCGCCCGGCTCGATCGTCTCCCCGATGCACTCGATCCGCATCCGGTTCGCGGAGAGCCCCTGGTAGAGGCAGGGGCCGCCGGGGGTGACGCTGTCGAACGAGGCGCCGACCGGCTCGACGAACGCGAGCGACGGGTAGTCGGCCGTGGTGCCGTTGTTGGTGACGGTCACGGCGAAGGTGCCGGCGTACCCCTGAGTGGTGGGGCTGAGCACCAGCCGCTGGGCGGTGATCGACCACGGACCGTCGGCCTCGGCGGGCGCGGCGGTGGCCGGCGCTGCGGCGGCGAGCAGCGCCAGCGCGGAGCCCAGCAGGCCGGCGGCGACCCGCCGGCCGGTGGATGCGGTGATGGACATGGATGTTCCTCCCCGTTCGGCGACGAGCCCGCCGGCTCCGGCGGGCGTCGATGGGCACGATATCGATGGCCGGCGACGGCGACAGGCCCGTGGGACGAAACGGACCCGGCGCGCCCGCGCCGGGTCCGTCGTCGCCGGTCAGCTCGCGTCGACCGCGGTCACCGCGAAGGAGGTGCTGTTGTCGGCCGGGTCCACGTCCTGCGGGTCGGCCCCCCAGAAGTAGCTCCCGGCCACGGTGAAGGTGCCGGTGCCCAGGTCACCGGCCGGCGTGCCGGCCGGCGCGCTGAGGAAGACGTCGAAGGTCCGCTCCTCGCCGGGCATGAACCGGCCGCCGGGCACCGTGAACCAGTTGGGGAAGCTCGGCATGTCCTGCGGCTCGATGTGGTGGACCTCCACCCCGGAGGGCAGGGCGGCCTCGACGTTGAGCGAGAAGGTCGGGGCGTCGTTGCCGTAGCGCACGGTGACCGGCATCCGCCCGAGCAGGCTGCCGTCCGGCTGCCGGCTGAGCGCCACCGCGCCGCCCCGGATGCTCAGGTCGGTCTCGGTGGCCTGCACGTACGGGCGGGGCTTGCGCAGGCTGCCGGTGGTGGAGCGGAACAGGGTGGTGAAGCCGGTGGCGTCGGCGGCCCGGGCAGCGCCGTCCGGGACCACCTCGATCCGCCCGCCGTCGGCGACCATCGGGTAGTCGCGGGTGGTGGTCCAGACGTGGAAGCCGAGCCGGAAGGTGACGCTTCCCCCGGCCTCGACCCGGTCGCCCATGCAGCTGATGACCAGCCGGTTCGCCACGAGCCGGTCGTAGAGGCAGGCCCCGCCGGGCTCGATCGTGGCGAACGAGGCGCCGGCCGGCTCCGTGATCACCAGGCTCACCGACGTCGCGGTCGGCCTGCGGTTGGTGACGGTGGCGGCGAGCGTCCCGACGTACCCCTGGCCGGTCGGCTCCAGGACGAGCCGCTGCGCCGTGACGTCGATGCCGCCGGTGGTCCCGGTCGGCGCGGCGGCGGCCGGTGCGGCCAAGGCGAGCAGGGCGGCGGCCCCACCGAGCAGCGCGGTGGCGACCCGTGTCGTACGTGTGGTCATGCTGGTCCTCCCGTGAATCCCCGTTGTGGACGGCGGCGCTTCCGCCGGTCCGATGCTGGTGACACGTCCCCCTCGGACGGTCGGTTGCGGTGGCCGGTGTCGTCTACCCGACCTGCTGAGCCGGGTCGGCTAGCCGGCCGTGCGCAGCTCGACGTAGTTGTCCTTGAACTTCAGGTCGCCCCACCACCGCTCCTGCGGGTCGTAGTGGATGACCCGCAGGGTCGGCCGGATGTCCGCCATTTCCGGCGGGTCGTAGCGGAACGTGAAGGTGTAGGTCTTCCGCTTCCCGGCCGCCAGGGCGTCGAGGACGCAGGCGTCCCCCCCGTCCGACCGCACCGTCCGGCACCGGCTCAGGTCCCCGCCCGCCGGCTCGCCGATGGTGAAGAAGTCGGAGAAGCCGAGCAGGGGCACGTCCACCGGTCCCTTGTTCACCACCGTGAGGGTCACCGTGGCGGTGCGGTTGCCCTTCGTGTCCGGCTGCCCGACGACCAGGTCGCCGGCCGTGAGGGAGAGGTCGGTCAGGCGGGGGTCAACGCCGAACTTCGTCGGCCCCGCCGTCTGGGTGAACCGCTCGCCGGTCCAGGCGTACGTCCGCCACTGCCGCTGCGGCGACCACTCCGGGACGCTGCAACAGGGCTGGATGTCGGCCACGTACGCCCGGATCTTCCCGTCGTCCTGCACCGAGAAGTCGGTGATGTCGTCCATCCCCTCGTGGGTGCCGACCACCCGGCCCATGGTGACGATCCGGCCGGCCCCGTCCCGGTCGAAGGCCAGCACCTGCTTCGCCAAGGCCTCGCCGTAGCGGCAGGCGACCAGCGCCACCGTCTCGGTCGCGCCGTCGCCGTCGAGGTCGCCGTAGCGGGGGTCGGCCAGCAGCCTCGGCACGGAGTCCGACTCCGCCGCGGACCGGAGCCGGACGTTGTCGCTGACGCAGGTCTTCGGGGCGTACCCAGGCCAGGTCGGCAGGTCCAGCCGGGCGGCGAGCAGTTGGGACCGGCTGATCCGCCCGTCCGGGGCGGCCGGGGTGGCGCTGGCCGTGCTCGGCGTCGGTGGGGGCGGGGTCGGCGAGGCCGTCGTCTCCGACGGGCTCGGGGTGGCGGTCTGCGCCGGCCCCGGCCTCGGGTCGGGACGCCGGTTCAGGGCGGCGTTCGCGCCCACCGGGATGGCCACGGCGAGCACCACGGCCGCCGCGGTGACCACCGCGGTACGGCGGCGCCGGCGGCGGACGGTCTCCCGCACCGCCGTCGTCCCGGCCGGGTGCACCGCCGGGGCGTACGCCTCGCGGAACGCGGCGAACTCGCCGCTGACCAGGATGTCCTCAAGTTCAGTCATGGTGGTTCACCTCGTTCGTGGTGGCGAGCTGGGCCGCCAGCGCGGCCCGGCCCCGGTGCAGCCAGGACTTGACGGTGCCCTCCGGCACCCCCTCCTGCTCCGCGATCTGCACGACCGAGAGATCGGCCAGGTAGTGCAGCACCACGGCGCGGCGCTGGACGGTCGGCAACTGGGCCAGCGCGGCGGTCAGCGCCACCCGGTCCGGGCCCGGACCCGGCACGTGCTCCTCGCGCTGCCGGTGCAGCCAGGACTGGGCCGTGCGCAGCCGCCGCCACCGGCTCGTGGCCAGGTTCCAGGCGACCCGGCGTACCCAGGCCACCGGGTCGTCGTAGCGGGACACCCGCGACCAGCGGGCGAACGCCCGGCAGAACGCCTCCTGCACCAGGTCCTGCGCCTGCGACAGGTCGCCGCAGTAGGCGGCGAGCTGGAGCGTCAGGGACCGGAAGTGCGCATGGTAGAGCCCGTCGAAGTCGATCGCCTCACGCCCGTCCGGGCGTTCCGGCCGGTCCGCTGTCCCCCCGGGTGGCGGCTCGCCGAGCCGTGGCTCCCTCGTCACCGTCATCTGTTCCTCCCCGTGCACGTGCCGCCGGCGCGGTCACGCCCGTCACACGCCCTGACGCGGGCACCGGTTGCGCCGGTTGCCGTTCCGGGTGCTGTGGTTGACTGTCAACTCGAAGACAGGCGAGGGGAGGCGCGAGGTGCAGTTGCCGGCCGTGCTCGGCGAGCCGATCCGGTTCGTGCTGAACTGGGGCCGCCGCTACTCCCTCTGGGTGTTCAACTTCGGGCTGGCCTGCTGCGCCATCGAGTTCATCGCCACCAGCATGGGCCGGCACGACTTCATGCGGCTCGGCGTGATCCCCTTCGCCCACGGCCCCCGCCAGGCCGACCTCATGGTGGTCTCCGGCACGGTCACCGACAAGATGGCCCCGGCCATCAAGCGGCTCTACGACCAGATGCCCGAGCCGAAGTACGTCATCTCGTTCGGCGCCTGCTCCAACTGCGGCGGGCCCTACTGGGACTCCTACTCGGTGACCAAGGGCGTCGACCAGCTCATCCCCGTCGACGTCTACGTGCCCGGCTGCCCGCCCCGCCCGGAGGCGCTGCTGCACGGCATCCTCCGCCTCCAGGAGAAGATCGCCGCCGAGGAGGCCGGCCTCGGGGGCGTGCCGCGCCCCGACCGGCTCGCCCCGCCGGTCGACCCGCGGCCCGCGGAGAGCACTCCCCGGCCGGTGCAATCCCTCACCGCGCCACCGGTACGTCCCCCGGCCGGCTGAGCCGCGAGGTGGCGGCGCGGGGCTAGCCTGCGCATCATGACCCAGTCCGCGGACAAGCGTTCCGCCTTCATCGTCGACGTGCTCACCGAGGAGTTCGGCGCGTCGATGGCGATCGACCCGGCGGCGTTCCGCCGCAAGTTCCGCAAGATGGCCGCCTCCCCGTTCGCCTTCTACCGGGGCAGCGCCTCGCTCTTCTACGCGGACCAGCGCGGCGACTTCGCCAGCGACCGGTTCCTCGACGACCGGACCAGCCGGGTGTGGATTCACGGCGACCTGCACGCCGAGAACTTCGGCACCTACATGAACGCCTCCGGGCAGCTCGTCTTCAACGTCAACGACTTCGACGAGGCGTACGTCGGGCCGTTCTCCTGGGACCTGAAGCGCTTCGCCGCCAGCGTGGCCCTGCTCGGCTACGCCAAGGCGCTCTCCGACCGGGTGATCGGCGAGCTGGTGGCCGGCTTCGCCCGGTCGTACCTGGCCGAGCTGCGGGCCATCGCGGCCGGCGGCGACGACGCGATCGGCTCGATCACCCTGGACAACGCCGACGGCGTGCTGCGCCGGGTGCTCCAGCAGGCCCGGCTGAACACCCGGGTCGACCTGCTCGCCACGCAGACCACCATCGACAACTACGAGCGCCGGTTCTCCCTGGGTGACGGGGTCTACGAGGTCGACGCCGCGACCCGGGAAAAGGTGTGCGCCGCCTTCCAGGACTACCTGGGCACGCTGCCGGTGGGTAGCGCCCGGCTCCGCCCGGTCGCCGCGAACATCAAGGACGTGGTGCTGCGCAAGGGCGTGGGCATCGGCTCGGCCGGGCTGCCCTCGTACAACCTGCTGCTGGAGGGGCACACCCAGGCGCTGGAGAACGACGTCGTCATCTACATGAAGCAGGCCCAGGTGCCGGCGGTGGCGCGGCACATCGACGACGAGGGGGTCCGCTCGTACTTCCGGCACCAGGGGCACCGGACCGCCGAGTCGCAGCGCGCGTTGCAGGCGCACGCCGACCCGTGGCTGGGCTTCACCGAGCTGGACGGGGCCGGCCAGCTCGTCGCCGAGGTCTCCCCGTACGCGGCCGACCTCGACTGGGCCGACGTCAACGAGCCGGAGGAGCTCGGCGGGGTGCTCACCGACCTGGGCCGGGCGGTGGCCCGGATGCACTCGGTGGCCGACGACGAGTCCAGCCACGACCTGGTGGACTACTCCACCGAGGAGGCGATCGTCGCGGTCGTGGACGCCGACGCGGAGCGCTTCGTCGACTACCTGATCGACTTCGCGCACACCTACGGCATCCGGGCCCGCGAGGACCACCAGCTCTTCGTGGACCTGTTCCGCAACGGCCGGCTCCCCGGCATCTGAGGCTCCGGGGCGGTGGAGCCCGCGCTCCGCCGCCCCGCCTCACCGCTCGAATTCGAGCACCACCTTGATGTCCTCGCCCGCGGACGCGTACGCGTCGGCGTACGAGGAGACCGGCACCCGCCGGGTGATCAGCGAGTTCAGCCAGGACTGGTCGGCCCGGGCGAGCGCGTCCGCCGCCATGTCCCAGTGCCGGCGGTTGGCGTTCACCGAGCCGAAGACCACGTTGTTCTCCAGCACCAGGTCCCGGTTGAGCGCTCCCGCGTCGAAGTTGATGGTCCGGCCGCCGCTGGACACGCCGGTGAGACAGACGACGCCGTTCGGTCCGGCCTTGCACATGGCGTCCAGCACCACCACCGGGGCGCCGGTGCACTCCACCACCACGTCCGGCGCGAAGTCCAGCTCCGCCACCGTCGTGGTGTGGTACGTCGCGCCGAGCGCGCGGACCAGCTCCGGCTTCGGCCCGGTCTTGTTCCGGTCCAGCACGTGCACCGACAGCCCGCGCTGGATGCCCATCAGGGCGGCCAGCAGCCCGATCGGCCCGGCGCCGGTGACCAGCACGTTCTGCGGTTGCCACACGGCCCGGCTGCCGATCCGTTCGATGTGGTCCCACGCCTTCGCCACCACGCTCGTCGGCTCCAGCAGCATCCCGACCGGCGCGAGCACCGGGTCCAGGCGGACGGCGAACCGGGGCTGCACCCGCCAGCGGTCCCGGGCGAAGCCGGGCAGCCCCTTGATCCCGTGCTCGGTGTACCGGCCGTTGCGGCACATGTCCCACTCGCCCACGGCGCAGTTCGGGCAGGGCACCGGATCCGGGTGCCGGACGATCCCGGCCACCAGGTCGCCGGGCTGGAGGGTGCCCGTCGGGTCCTCCAGCACCCGGCCCAGCGCCTCGTGACCGAGCACGAGCCGGTCCTGGCCGCGCGGGGCCTCGCCGTACTCGCCCGCGATGATCTCCAGGTCGGTCCCGCAGACGCCGACAGCCAGGGCCTGCACCAGGATCGCGCCCTCCTCCGCGACCGGCTCGGGCCAGTCGTCGACGAGACGCAGCGAATCGGGGACGCCGGGAGTCACAGTGACAGCGCGCACGGTGTTCATCCTTCCCCGGCGGAGGCCCGCGCGCCGGCAAAGCGGTGGATCCCGCCCGGGCGGGCGTGGACGGCCCGACACGGCTCCGGGCCGGCGGCCATAGGATCAGCGGCATGACTCCGGAAGAGGTCGGCCGACGGGTGGTCGCGCTGCTCGCGCCCGTCGAGGCCACCGCGTCGGTCTCCGGCGGTCAGGGGTACGCCCGCGCCACCGTCGACGTACCCCCGGCGAGCTGGCGCGACGCGGTGCGCGCGGCACGCGGCGACGCCGAGCTGGGCTGCGACTTCTTCGACTGGCTGTCCGCCGTCGACGAGCTGGCCGAGGGCTTCGACATCGTGGCCCACCTGTGGTCGGTCCGGCACCGGCACGGGCTGCTGCTGCGTACCCGGGTGCCGCGGGAGACGCCGGTCGTGGCGTCCGTGGTCGACGTCTTCCCGGGTGCGGCCTGGCACGAGCGGGAGACCCACGAGATGTTCGGCATCGGCTTCGAGGGGCACGGCGAGCTGCGGCCGCTGCTGCTGCCGCCGGAGTTCGAGGGCCACCCGCTGCGCAAGGAGTTCGTGCTCGCCTCCCGGGTGGCCAAGCCGTGGCCGGGCGCGAAGGAGCCGGGCGAGTCGGAGGCGGGCGGCGGTCGCCGGCCGATCCGGCCGCCGGGCGTGCCGGCGCCGGGGGAGTGGGGCACGACGCCCACGCCGGCCGGCGCGGCCGGGATGGGCGAGGGCCCCCGTGGGGGTACGCCGGCCCGCCCGGCCCGCGAACGTCCCGCCCGCCCGGCCCCGGGTGAGCGTCCGGCCCCGGGTGAGCGCCCCGCCCCGGGCGCGGGTCGGCCGGCCGGTCCGGTCCGCCGGGAGCCGGGGGCCGACACCGAGGAGGGGGAGGGCTGATGCCGACCTGGTTGGAGCTGGTCCTCCGGGTGGCGGCCGTGCTCGTCGCGTTCCTCACCCTGCCGCTGATCGTGGGCCAGACCGAGCACAAGGTGATGGCCCACATGCAGGGCCGGCTCGGCCCCATGTACGCGGGCGGCTTCCACGGCTGGGCGCAGCTGGTGGCCGACGGCATCAAGTTCGTCCAGAAGGAGGACGTCACCCCGCGCGATGCGGACCGGCCCGTGTTCCGGCTGGCCCCCGCGGTGGCCCTGGTGCCCTACCTGCTCGCCCTGCTGGTCATCCCGCTCGGTCCGGGCGACCTGGTGGGGCAGCCGCTGGACATCGGCCTGTTCTTCGTGCTGGCCGTGGTCGGCATCGGGGTGCTGGCAGTGCTCATGTCGGCCTGGGCCTCGGCCAACAAGTACAGCCTGCTCGGCGGGCTGCGCGGGGCGGCACAGCTGCTCGGCTACGAGCTGCCACTGGTGCTGGCCGCCGCCTCGGTGGCGATGGCGGCGGGGACGCTCAGCCTGCCCGGCATCGTGGCGGCGTGGCACCCCTGGTGGCTGCTGTGGCAGGCGCCGGCCATGGTGATCTTCTTCGTCGCCGGGCTGGCCGAGATCCGCCGGCCCCCGTTCGACATGCCGGTCGCCGACTCCGAGCTGGTCTTCGGCTACATGACCGAGTACACCGGCCTGCGCTTCGCGTTCTTCCTGCTCGCCGAGTACGTCGGCATCGTGGTGATCGCCGCCCTGACCACGGTGCTGTTCCTGGGCGGCTGGCACGGCCCGTTCGCCGACGCCCAGCTCGGCTGGCTGTGGACCCTGCTCAAGGTGTTCGCCGTCGCGTTCGTGATCATCTGGCTCCGGGTGAGCTACCCACGGCTGCGCGAGGACCAGCTCCAGCGCCTCTGCTGGCTGGTGCTGGTCCCGCTGGCCCTGGCCCAGCTGGTGCTGACCGCCGCCGTCCGCCTGGCCATGTGAGGGAAGGCCCGCGGGGTCAGCCGAGATCGCGCAGCGGGGTGTGGGCCGGCTCGACGCGTTCGTGCGGCGGCGCCGGCAGCGGCGGGGTGCCGTCGCCGAACGGGCGGCCGCCGAGCTGCTCGCGGCCGTGCGGGGTGAGCCAGTTCGCCAGGTCCGGGCCGAGCGGCACGACCCCGGTCGGGTTGATGTCCCGGTGCACCTCGTAGTAGTGCCGCTTGATGTGGTCGAAGTCGACGGTGTCGCCGAAGCCCGGGGTCTGGAACAGGTCCCGGGCGTACGCCCAGAGCACCGGCATCTCGGCGAGCTTCTGCCGGTTGCACTTGAAGTGGCCGTGGTAGACCGGGTCGAAGCGGACCAGCGTGGTGAACAGCCGGACGTCCGCCTCGGTGATCGTGTCGCCGACCAGGTAGCGCTGCCCGGCCAGCCGCTCGGTCAACCAGTCCAGCCGGTCGAAGAGCCGGTGGTACGCCCGCTCGTACGCCTCCTGGCTGCCGGCGAAGCCGCACCGGTAGACGCCGTTGTTCACGTCCGCGAAGACCACCGCGTTGACCTCGTCGATCTCGTCGCGCAGCCGCTCCGGGTAGAGCTGCGGCGCGCCCGGCCGGTGGTGCGCGGTCCACTCCGTCGACAGGTCCAGGCTCATCTGCGCGTAGTCGTTGGTGACCACCTGCCCGGTCGGCACGTCCACGATCGCCGGCACCGTGATGCCGCGCTCGTAGCCGGGGAAGCGCCGGAAGTAGGCGTCGGCCAGCCGCTCGATGCCGAGCACCGGGTCCCGGCCGCCCGGGTCGAGGTCGAAGGTCCAGCTCCGCTTGTCGTGGGTGGGCCCGGCCACCGCCATCGAGATGGCGTCCTCCAGCCCGAGCAGCCGCCGGACGATGATCAGCCGGTTCGCCCACGGGCAGGCCCGGCTGACCGCCAGCCGGTACCGGCCCGCCTCCACCGGCCAGCCGCTCGCCCCGTCGGCGGTGATCCGGGTGGCGATGTAGCGCTGGTCCCGGGTGAACTCGCCGCCCGGCTCGACGTACTTGCCGCCGGTCCGGTCGAGGATCTCGTCGCTGTTGCCGCCCACGCCGCCTCCCGAGGATGTCTCGTTCCGGTCCCATCATGGTCGTTCGGGCCGCTCCTGGCAGGCCGAGCGGGAAGGGCGGCGGCTAGGCTGCCGCCGTGACCGATGTGGAGGCGGCGGCCCGACGCTTCATCGCGGACGTGTGGAACGCCGGCCGCGAGGAGAGCGCGTACGACCTGATCGCCGAGGACTGCCCGGGGCTGGGCGGGACCGGCCCGGAGGCCACCCTGGCCTGGCACCGGGACCGGCGGGCGTCCTTCCCCGACCTGCGCTACAAGGTCGTCGAGCTGGTGGCCGCCGGCGACCGGGTGGCCGTGCACTGGCGGGCCGCCGGCACCCAGGCCGGGCAGTTCGGCCCGGTGCCGCCGACCGGCCGGGTGGTCAGCTACTCCGGGGCGAGCTTCCTCCGCTTCGACGAGACCGGCCGGATCGTCGACGTGTGGAGCGTCAACGAGCTGTTCCAGGTGCTCCAGCAGCTCGGCGTCGAGATGCTCCCGCCGCTGCCGGCCACCGGGGCCTGACCCGACCGGCGGCCCGTCGGCGGGCGATCCGCCGGGTGGTGGTCGCGCGCGCCGGGGGCACAGGGCAGGATGGGCGGCATGAGTGAGCGCAGCGGGGTGCCCGGCGAGGGGCTGGTGAAGGGCCTGGCGGTCACGCTGAAGACGATGACCCGCCGCTCGACCACGCAGCAGTACCCGGACGTGGCCCCCGAGCTGCCGCCCCGCTCCCGCGGCGTGATCGCGCTGCTGGAGGAGAACTGCACGGTCTGCATGCTCTGCGCCCGCGAGTGCCCGGACTGGTGCATCTACATCGACTCCCACAAGGAGGAGGTGGCGGTCCCCGGCGCCGCCCGTCCCCGCCAGCGCAACGTGCTCGACAAGTTCGACATCGACTTCTCGCTCTGCATGTACTGCGGCATCTGCATCGAGGTCTGCCCGTTCGACGCGCTCTACTGGACTCCCGAGTTCGAGTACGCCGAGTACGACATCAAGGACCTGCTGCACGACAAGGACCACCTGGGCGAGTGGATGGTCACCGTCCCGCCGCCGCCGGCCCACGACCCGCACGGCGATCCCTCGAAGGAGGAGACCACCGCCGCCCGCAAGGCCGCGGCCCCCGCCGCGCGTCCGGCCCCGACCCGGGTACGCCCCGAGCCCGGCGCCGAGCAGGGCGGAGGCGCGCCGTCATGACGGGTGCGGACGTGCTGCTGCTGGCCCTCGGCGCGGTGGCGGTGGGCGCCGGCGCGCTGGTGGTGGCCACCCGGCACCTGGTCCGGGCCGGCCTCTGGCTGGTGGTCTGCCTGGGCGCGCTGGCCGGTGACTACCTGGTGCTCGGCGCCGAGCTGGTGGCCTGGGTGCAGGTGCTCATCTACGTCGGCGCGGTCGTGGTGCTGCTGCTGTTCGCGGTGATGCTCACCCGGGCCCCGATCGGCCCCTCCGACGACCTCGACCGGCCCGGCTGGCCGGCCGCGCTCATCGGCGCCGGCAGCGGGCTGGGCCTGGCCGTGCTGCTCGTCGACGCGTTCCGCTGGTCCCGGGTCGCGCTGCCGGCCACGGGCACCGCCGAGCGCCTCGGCGAGCAGGTGTTCCGCTCCTGGGTGCTGCCCTTCGAGGTGCTCTCGGTGCTGCTGCTCGCCGCGCTGGTCGGCGCGATCGTGCTCTCCCGCCCCGACATCGGCCGCCCCGGCGCGACCCCGGCTGCCGCCCCGGCCCGCCCCGGCCGCCCGGCCGGCCCGGTCGAGCCGGCCCGCCCGGTGGTGGCTGCGGCCGGCGACGAGGGCGGGCGCGCGTGAGACCGGTCATCCCGTACGTCACCGCCGCGCTGCTGTTCGGCCTCGGCGTCTACGGCGTGCTGCGCCGCCGCAACGCCGTCCTCGTGCTCATGGCCGTCGAGCTGATGCTCAACGCCGTCAACCTGATCCTGGTCACCGCCGACACCACGGTCCGCGCCGCGCTGCCGCACTCCGGCCAGGTCTTCGCGCTCTTCGTGATCGTGCTCGCCGCCGCCGAGATCGGCGTCGGGCTGGCCATCGTGCTCCAGCTCTACCGGCTGCGGGCCAGCGTCACGGTGGACGACGTGCCGCTCGCCGAGGCGCCCGCCCCGGCCACCGGGGCCGCCGCCGACGGGGGCGAGGGGGAGAAGTGACCGGACTGCTCGCGGTGGCGCTGCCCGGCGTACCCCTGGTGGCCGGCCTGCTCGGGCTGCTGCTGCCGCCCTCGCCGCGCGGGGCGACCACGGGGGAGGGCCCGGCGCGGCGGGCGGCCATCGCGCTCGGCGTGGCCGGCGCGGCGCTCGCGCTGCTGGCGGCGCTGGGTCTGCTGCTCCGGGTGGACGCGCCCGTCGAGGCCGCCACCGACTGGGTCGACCTGGGCGGGCTCCGGGTCACCCTCGGCTGGCGGCTGGACGGGGTGGCCGTGCTGGTCGCCGTGGCGGTCGCCGCGGTGGCCCTGGCCGTGCAGGTCTACTCGATCGGCTACCTGCGGCGCGGCCCGCACGACGACGTCGAGGTGGACCACCGCTACCCGCCCTACGCGGCCCAGATCAGCCTGTTCACGGCCGCCATGCTGACCGTGGTGGTCTCCGGCGACCTGATCCTGCTGCTGGTCGGCTGGGAGGTGATGGGCATCTGCTCCTACCTGCTCATCGCCCACGACCGGCGGCTGCCCGAGGCGCCGGCCGCCGCCGTGAAGGCGTTCCTGGTCACCCGGGTGGGTGACGTCGGCTTCCTGCTCGGCATCGCGCTGCTCGGCGTCGGCGCGGGCAGCTTCCGGATCGCCGACGTGCTGGCCCACGACTACTCCTCCGGCACGCTCACGGCGGCCTGCCTGCTGCTGCTCGCCGGGGTCGCCGGCAAGAGCGCGCAGTTCCCGCTGCACAGCTGGCTGCCGGACGCCATGGCCGGCCCCACGCCGATCTCGGCGCTGATCCACGCGGCCACGATGGTCGCCGCCGGGGTCTACGCGGTGGCCCGGCTCTTCCCGCTCTTCGCGCAGGCCCCGGCCGCCCTCGCCGTGCTCGGGGTGATGGCGGCGGTGACCCTGCTGCTCGGCGCGTTCGCGGCCACCGCACAGGACGACATCAAGCGGGTGCTGGCCTGGTCGACGGTCTCCCAGATCGGCTACATGACCGGCGCGCTCGCGGTCGGCGCCCCCGCTGCGGCCCTGTTCCACCTGCTCGCCCACGCGGCGTTCAAGGCGCTGCTGTTCCTTGCGGCCGGCGTGGTGATCCACGCCGTCGGCACCACCCTGATGTCCCGGATGGGCGGCCTGCGCACCGCCATGCCGGTGACCTTCTGGTGCATGCTGATCGGCCTCGGGGCGCTGGCCGGGGTGCCGCCGCTGTCCGGCTTCTGGAGCAAGGACGGGGTGCTCGCCGCCGCGCAGGCCGCCGCGCTGGACGGCGCCGGCCCGGCCCCGGCCTGGGTGGGCTGGCTGGTGTGGCTGGCCGGGCTGCTCGGCGTCGCGGTCACCGCCTGGTACGCGACCCGCCTGCTGCTGCGGACCTTCCTCGGCACGACCCGGATCCCGCTGGCGCACCCGCACGACCCGCCGGCCGTGCTGCGCTGGCCGGTGCTGCTGCTCGCGGTGCCCGCCGCGCTGCTCGGCCTGGCCGCCTTCGCCCCGTGGTTCGCCGACCGGCTGCGGGTGCCGGCCGACGCTTCCGGTGAGGCCGTCGAGCTGGTCCACCTCGCCCCGAACCTGGTCCTGCCGTTCCTGCTGCTGCTCGCCGGCGCCGGCGTGGCCTGGGCCGGCTGGCGCCGCGACCCGGCTGCCGACCCGGCGCGCTTCCTGGGTCCGCTGCGGCCGGTCTTCGCCCGGGCGTTCCGGCTCGACGACGTCCAGCACGCCCTCGTCGTACGCCCGACGACCGCCCTGGCCCGCGTCGTGCGGACCGGTGACGAGCTGGGGGTGGACGGCCTCGTGGAGGGCAGCGGCCGGGCCGCGGTCGAGCTGGGCGGCGGGCTGGCCGCGCTGCACCGGGCCGCGCTGCCCCGCGCGGCGGCCGGGGTGCTGGCCGGCGCGCTGCTCATCGGCCTCGCGGTCGCCCTGATCGGAGTGGCCTCATGACGTTCGGGCAGTTCCTGCTGGTCGCGGTCCTCGCGGTGCCCGCGCTGGGCGCGGTCGCGGCCGCCGCTCTCCCCGGTGACCGGTCCGGCCGGCTGGTCGGCACGGCCGCCGCCGCGCTGACCCTGCTCGCCACCCTGCCGCTGGTCGGCGGCGACCACGGCTGGTTCGGTTACGGCCCCCGGCCGGCCGTGCAGCCCTGGCACCAGCTCGACGTGTCCTGGGTGCCCGGCCTCGACCTGCGCTTCCACCTCGGGGTGGACGGCATCTCCTGGCCGCTGGTGGTGCTCACCGCGCTGCTCACCCTGCTCTGCTGCGGCTACACGCTCTGGCGGGTGCCCTCCGGTGGCGGCAGCGGGCGGGCGCTGGTGGCGCTGCTGCTGGTGGTCGAGGTGGGCATCCTGGGCACCTTCCTCGCCCTCGACCTGGTGCTGTTCTTCCTGTTCTTCGAGGTCGTCCTGCTCCCCATGTACGCGATCATCGCCGGCTGGGGTGGCGACGACCGACGCCGGGCGGCCCGCAAGTTCGCCCTCTACACGCTGTTCGGCTCGGTGCTGCTGCTGGTCGGCGTCTACGTGGTGGTCGCCGCCGCGGGCACCGCCGACCTCGTGACGCTGACCGGCGGCGCCGGGCTGTCCCGGGGCACCCAACTGGCCGCGTTCACCCTGCTGGCGCTGGCGTTCGCCGTGAAGAGCCCGCTCTGGCCGCTGCACTCCTGGCTGCCCGACGCGCACACCCAGGCCCCCACCGTGGGCAGCGTGATCCTGGCCGGGGTGCTGCTCAAGATGGGCACGTACGGGCTCATCCGGGTGGCCGTCGGCGTCGCCCCGGAGGGCGCCCGCTGGGCCGCGCCGGTGCTCGGGGTGCTCGCCGTCGCGGCGATCCTGGTCGGTGGCCTGGTCTGCCTGGCACAGGACGAGCTGAAGCGGCTGATCGCGTACTCCAGCGTGGGGCACATGGGCTTCGTGCTGCTCGGGGTCGCCACGCTCACCGCCACCGGCCTCCAGGCCGCGCTCATCGGCAACATCGCGCACGGCGTCATCACCGGGCTGCTGTTCTTCCTGGCCGGGGCCGTCAAGGACCGCACCGGCACCGGGTCGCTCGCCGAGCTGTCCGGGCTGCGGGAGACCGCGCCCCGGCTGGCCGGGCTGCTCGGCTTCGCGGCGGTCGCCTCGCTGGGGCTGCCCGGGCTGGCCGGCTTCTGGGGCGAGGCGTTCGCCGTGGTGGCCGCCGTCCGGCGGGGCGGCGGGTTGTGGACCACCCTGGCAGTGCTGGCCGCGGTGGGCGGGGCGCTGGCCGCCGCGTACTTCCTGCGGTTGCTCCGCCGGATCACCCACGGGCGGCCCAGCCCGGCGGTGGCCCCGCTCGCGCCCGGCCTGGCCGGGGCGGAGCTGACCGCGTGGGCGCCGCTGGTGCTGCTCGCCCTCGCCGTCGGCCTCGCCCCCGCACTGGTCCTGTCCTACGCCTCCGGCCCGGTCGGCGCCCTGCTGGGAGTGGTCACCAAGTGAGCGCGAGGAGTGCAGCGGAGCGGAGCCCCGCAGTCGCGAACGAAGGCGGGCACAGATGAGCCTGGTGCAGAGCGTGGACAACGTGGCGCTGCTGCCGGCCTACCTGGCCGCCGGCACGGCCGTGCTGGTGCTCCTGGTCGACCTGCTGGCGGCCCGGGCCGCCGCCACGGTGGCCGTGGCCGCCCTCGGCGCGGCGGGCACCGCGCTCGGCGCGGCACTGGTCGGTGCGGCCGGCGAGCGCCGCACCTTCTGCGTCGGGGCGGACTGCTCCTGGCTCTGGACCGGGCGGGCCGCGCTGGTCGCGGTGGTCATCGCGCTGCTCACCCTCGGCGTGCTGGCGCTCTCCGGTCCGCTGCTGCGCGCCGGCCGGGTGCCGGTCGGCGAATACTGCTTCCTGCTGGCCTGCGCGATGACCGGCGGCGTGGTGCTCGGCGCGGCCGGCGACCTGATCACCCTGGTCGTGGCGCTGGAGACGCTCACCCTGCCGCTGTACGTGCTGGTCGGGCTGCGCCGGGGCAGCCTGGCCGGGGCCGAGGCGGCGGTGACGTTCTTCGTGGTCAGCGTGGTGGCCACCACGGTCACCCTGCTGGGCGCGGCGCTGCTCTACGCGGTGACCGGCAGCCTGCACCTCGACCGGCTCGGCGCGGCCTTCGCCGCCGACGGGGAGGGCCTGCTCGACCTGCCGCTGAGCACGGTCGCCGTGGCGCTGGTGGTGGCCGGGCTGGCCTTCAAGGTCGCCGCGGTGCCGTTCCACGCCTGGGCGCCGGCCACCTACGACGGCGCGCCGCTGCCGGTGGCCGCGTACCTCTCGACGGCCTCGAAGCTGGGCGGCGTGGTGGCGCTGCTCGCCGTGGTGCAGCGGGCGCTGCCGGCCGCCGTGACGGGCCCGGTGCTGGCCCTGCTCGCGGTGCTCACCATGACCGTGGGCAACCTGGTGGCGCTGCGCCAGCGGCGGACGGTCCGGCTGCTCGCCTGGTCCTCGGTGGCCCAGGCCGGCTACATCCTCGCCCCGCTGGGCGCGCTCGCGCTGGCCGGCGGCCGCACCGCCGACGCCCGCGCCGGGGCGTACGCCGCGGCCGTCGCGTACACCGTCTTCTTCGTGCTGCTGGAACTGGCCGCGTTCGCCGCGGTGGTGGCGCTACGGCCGGCGGACGGTGACGGCGGCACCCTGGCCGACCTGCGTGGCGCGGCCCGCCGGCACCCGTGGGTGGGTGGCGCGTTCGCGCTGGCCCTGATCGGGCTGGCCGGCCTGCCGCCCGGCCTGGCCGGACTGTTCGCCAAGGTGACCGTGGTCCGCGCGCTGCTGGCCGGGCACGCCGGCTGGCTGGCCCTCGTGGTGGCGCTGAACGCGGTGGTCGGCCTGGCCTACTACCTGCGCCTGGCCGCCACCCTCTACGCCGCCCCCGGCGGGGTGGCGGTTCGCCCGGCCCGGACCGTGGTGGTCGCGCTCGGGGTCGCCACCGCGCTGGCCGTGGTGCTCGGTTTCGCCCCGCAACTGGTGCTCGACGTGGCGGCCCGCTGACCGGTTCGTCCCCCGGTGCCGTCCTGGCCCAGCCCGCTCACAGGAATCCCCAGCCAACTTTCAGCCATGAGCAGGATGGTTGGCGGGTACCGGTGTTGTTGAACCGGTCAGCGGGCCCCGCGCGGGCGCGCGCACCGAAGGAGCGATCGTGCATCACAACCGTCTCAAGACCGCAGCCCTGCTCGGCCTGTTGACCTCGCTGATCCTCGCGGTCGGCTACTGGTTCGGCGGTAGCGGCGGTCTCGTCTTCGCCGTCGTCGTCTCGTTGGTGATGAACGGCGTGACCTACTTCTTCTCCGACAAGCTCGCGTTGCGCTCGATGCGGGCGCAACCGGTCAGCGAGGCACAGTTCCCCGAGCTGTACCGGATGGTCCGTGAGCTCTCCACCCAGGCGGGCAAGCCGATGCCCCGGCTCTACGTGAGCCCGACGGCGCAGCCCAACGCGTTCGCCACCGGGCGTAACCCGGAGCACGCTGCGGTCTGCGTCACCCAGGGGATCGTCGAGATCCTCGACTACCGGGAGCTGCGGGGCGTGATCGGACACGAGCTGTCCCACGTCTACAACCGGGACATTCTGATCTCCAGCGTGGCGGCGGGCCTGGCCGGCATCATCACCGCGCTGGCGAACATCGCCTGGTTCATCCCGCTGGGCTCCTCCGACGACGAGGACGCCCCGAACCCGGCGGTGCTGCTGCTCACCCTGATCCTCGGCCCGATCGCGGCCACCCTGATCCAGCTGGCGATCAGCCGGAGCCGGGAGTTCCAGGCCGACCAGTCCGGCGCCGAGCTGAGCAGGGACCCCCTGGCCCTGGCCAGCGCCCTGCGCAAGATCCACGCCGGTACGCTGGCCCGCCCGCTGCCGCCGCAGGGCCAGCTCACCAGCACCGCGCACCTGATGATCGACAACCCGTTCAAGCGGGGCGGCGGCATCGCCGCGATGTTCGCCACCCACCCGCCCATGGAGCAGCGGGTGGCCCGGCTGGAGCAGCTGGCCCGCAGCTCCGGGCCGGTGCAGTTCCAGCGCTGACCCGCACCGACCACCTCCGCCCGCGTCCGTCCGGACGCGGGCGGAGTGGTGTGTCCGGGCACAAACCGTTTCCCCCGGATTCACCCCGGAGTTAGGGTCGAAACGTCTCCCACCCGTTACACCCCTGGAGGTCGGCCGTGGCCGCACTGCGCCAGTACCTGGGCGTCTGGCGGATCCCCGGCGCCCCGATGCTGCTGATCCTCGGCGTCATCGGCCGGCTCGGGATCGGCATGACGCCGCTGGCGCTGCTGCTGGTCGTCGCTGAGGTCACCGACCGGTACTCGCTCGCCGCCGTCGCCGGCGGCATCTACGCGCTCTCCGGCGCCGCCCTCAGCCCGGTCGCCGGGCGGATCGCCGACCGGGTCGGCCCCACCCCGGTGCTGCTGGCCACCGCCGTGGCCCACCCGCTCGCCCTGTTCGGGCTGCTCGGGGCCAGCCGGTCCGGTTCCGACAACCTCCCCCTGATCTACCTGGCCGCGGGTGTCGCCGGCGCCACCTACCCACCGCTGACCGCCGCCATCCGGGGCGCCTGGAACGACCTCACCGCCCACGCCACCGGCCGCTCCCACCTGCGCAACACCGCACTCGCCGCGGAGACCTCCCTCTTCGAGGTCGTCTTCGTGCTCGGCCCGCTGCTGGTGGCCGGCTTCGTCCTGGTCGCCGACGCCGCCGCCGCGCTGGTCGGCGCCGCCGTGGTCACCCTGGTCGGCACCACCGCCGTCGCGCTCGGCCGGGTCATGCGCGGCTGGCGGCCGCACCCCCGCGAGCACCACGCCAAGGGCCTCGGCCCGCTGCGGCTCGGCGGCTTTCCGGCCCTGCTGCTCTGCGTCGCCAGCCTGGGCATCGCCTTCGGCGCCGCCGGCGTGATCGTTCCGGCCTTCGCCGGGAACGCCACCGCCGACGACCCGGAGAGCCTCGCCGGCGTGCTGTTGGCCGTCTGGGGCGTCGGCAGCGCCTTCGGCGGCTTCTGGTTCGGGGTACGCCGGCCCGCCGCCAACATGAGCCGCCAGTTCGCCTTGCTGCTGGGCGCGGTCGCGGCCAGCTTCGCCGTCTTCGCGGTGATGCCCGGCCCGGCGGCGCTCGGCGTCGCGCTGGTGCTCGGCGGGGCCACCATCGCCCCCGCGCTGACCCTGGAGAACACCCTGGTCGGCCGGATCACCCCGGCCGGCATGCTGAACGAGGCGTACACCTGGGTGGTCACCATGTCGGTGGCGGCGAGCGCCGCCGGGGGAGCGGTGGCCGGGCTGATCGTCGACCACGCCGGCGGGGTGCCCTGGGCGTTCCTCTTCGCCGGGGCGGCGGTCGCCGTCGGGGCCGCGGTCGCCGCGCCGTCCGCCGGCCCGATCGCCCGCGCCGAGGCCGCCGCGGTACGCGCCGAGCAGTCGCTCGTCGCCTGATCAGATTCCCGTGGGCGGGGTAAAGCCCACGTATGTTCCTCTTCTTCTCGAACCGGATCGGCTGTCTCGGCTCGATCCTGGTCAGCGCGGTGCTGACCGTGATCCTGCTGCTGATCTTCTCGCGCTGACGGTGGTCGGCGCGCCTCAGAGACCGAGCCCGCCGACCACGGTCAACTCCTGGCTGGTGAACTCGCCGGTGAGCATCGGCATGGCCCGGCCGATGGCCGCCCGGGTCTCAGGAAGCCGCAGGGAAGCGTCGTGGTGCTCCTTGCTCCGCCACACCTCGCTGACCCAGATCGTGACGTCGTCCTGGTCGGAGACGCCCACCACGTACAGCTCGCAGCCGGCCTCGCGGAGCCCCTCGACGCCGCTCAACAGGATGGCCACGACGTCGTCCCGGCAGCCGGGCCTGGTCCTCATCGACCCGAGATAGCCGTAGGGCATCGGTCCGCTCCCCGCTCCCGGTGGGTCACGCCGCCGCCCGGCCGTGACCCGGGCGGCGGCCTGACGGACGTTCTAGCGGTAGTTGGTGAACTGGAGGGCCACGCCGAAGTCCTCGCCCTTGAGCAGCGCGATGACGGCCTGGAGGTCGTCCTTCTTCTTGCCGGTGACCCGGAGCTGGTCGCCCTGGATCTGCGCCTGCACGCCCTTCGGGCCCTCGTCGCGGATCTTCTTGCTGATCGCTTTGGCCTTGTCCGAGTCGATGCCCTGGATGACCTTGGCGTCGATCTTGAAGACCTTGCCCGACGCGCGGGCCTCGCTGGCGTCCAGCGACTTCAGCGAGATGTTCCGCTTGACCAGCTTCTCCTTGAAGACGTCCAGCGCGGCCCGGACCCGCTCCTCGGTCTCCGCCTGGAGGCTGATCGCCTCCTCGCCCGACCAGGAGATCTCGGCGCCGGTGCCGCGGAAGTCGAACCGCGTCGCGAGCTCCTTCTCCGCCTGGCGGAGGGCGTTGTCGACCTCCTGCCGGTCGACCTTGCTCACGATGTCGAACGACGGGTTCGCTGCCATGCTCATGCTCCTGCTGTCCGGCGGTCTGTCCTGGTCCGTCCCCCACTGACCAGCGTGGGACCCCCTGACGGTACCCGCTTGCGGTGGCCCCGGGGGCAACCGCTATCCTTGCTTCCGCCGCCGCGTCGCGACGTGGTGGTGTGCCCTGGCGGGTTGCCCGAGCGGCCAATGGGAGCGGACTGTAAATCCGTCGCGAAAGCTACAGAGGTTCGAATCCTCTACCCGCCACCAGGCAACGGCAAGGCCCCTGAACTGCGGAAACGCGAGTCAGGGGCCTTCGTCGTCTCCTGCTGCCGTTGACCGTCAGTCCCCCCGTTCACTGGCTGATCGGGCACGCGACCGGCACGTAGGCGAGTTGTCGGTGAGGCCCGCAGAAGCGTCGAGACGGTCGGGAGGCAGGTTTGACTGTCAGTGCAGCTCACTCTGCTGCGTTCAGGGCAGAGGCTCCGGCTGCCGGCCGGGTCTGGACCGTCCTGGAGGATGACGGCTCCTACATCGCGCCCCACAAGCCCGACGGGAGCCGGGCGATGCCCTTCTGGTCGCGGCGATCACGAGCGCAACGTGTGGTCGAACAGGTGCCTGCCTACAACGGGCTCGAGATCGTCTCCATGCCGTTCGATCAGTGGTTGCAGGACTTCGTGCCCTGGTTGGCGGAGCAGGGAGTCCTGATCGGCGTCAACTGGAGCGGGGAACGAGCCACGGGCTACGACGTGAGCCCTCAGGACATGCTCGGCTGGTTCGCCGGGCTTGAAGGCGGCTCGTCGCCTACAGCTGCGTTTGATTGACCGCCGGTCTACCCCCTTTACGCCGGCTGGGTGGCGTAGAGGATCGGGCATCCGCGGGATGGGCAACGCCCTGGTCCTCGTCGTCACTGAACCCGCGGACAGCGCGCCAACGGGACTCGGGGGCAAGCAGCTCTGCTGCGCAGCAGCGCGTATTCGCGTTTCGGTCCGCCGGGTGCCGGGCCGCTGCGAAACTGGGCGCGTGCCAGCCCCGCCGGCGCCCGGCGCCGGTCGACGCGATTCGGCAGGTGAAGAGCATGTCCAACGGCAACGACATCCGTCCCTTCCGGCTCGACACGCCGGACGAAGCGCTCGCCGATCTGCGCCGCCGGATCGAGGCCACGCGCTGGCCCAGCCGGGAGCTGGTCGACGATCGCTCCCAGGGCGTACAGCTGGCGACGGTCCAGGAGTTGGCCCGCTACTGGACCACCGGCTACGACTGGCGCGCGTGCGAGGCGAAGCTGAACGCCCTGCCGCAGTTCACGACCTCCATCGACGGTGTCGACATCCACTTCATCCACGTACGGTCGCAGCACGAGAATGCCCTGCCGCTGATCATGACGCACGGCTGGCCGGGGTCGGTCGTCGAGCTGCTCGGGGCTGTCGGCCCGCTCACCGACCCGACCGCGCACGGCGGCACCGCCGAGGACGCCTTCCACCTGGTACTTCCGTCCCTGCCCGGCTACGGCTTCTCCGGCGAGCCGACCCAGCTCGGCTGGGACGCCAACCGGATGGCCCAGGCGTGGGCGCAGCTGATGAACCGCCTCGGCTACTCGCGCTACGTCGCGCAGGGGGGCGACGTGGGCGCCGCGGTCACCGACGCGATGGGCCGCCAGGCACCCGAAGGGCTGCTCGGCATCCACCTCACCCTGCTCGCCGGGGCGATCGGCATCAAGGACAAGCTGCCGGCGAAGACCGAGCAGGAACGCGCGGCGCACGACGCCCTCAACATGTTCGCTACGGACGGCTTCGGCTACTTCCTGGAGCAGTCCACCCGGCCGCAGACGATCGGCTACTCGCTGCTGGATTCTCCCGTCGGGCTGGCTGCCTGGATGCTCGACCACGACACGGACAGCTACTACAAGATCTCCCGCGCGTTCGTTGACGGCGCGCCCGTGGGCGGTCTCACCCGGGACAGCGTCGTCGACAACATCACGCTGTACTGGCTGACCGGCACCGGTGCCTCGTCCGCCCGGTGGTACTGGGAGTTCGGCCGGTTCCAGGCCGCGGCCGCGGCGTCCGGCCAGGCTCCTCCGCCGGTCTCGGTTCCGGTCGGCTTCACCGTGTTCCCCGGGGAGCTCTGGGCTGCCCCGCGCAGCTGGGTCGAGGCGGTCTACCCCGGCGTCGCCTACTTCAACGAGGTCGAGAAGGGCGGCCACTTCGCCGCCTGGGAGGAGCCCGAACTCTTCGCGACCGAGGTGCGGGCCGCGTTCCGGCCGCTGCGGCGATCCTGAGCCCGCCGCTGCCTCTCCCCGCTGGTGAGGACGAGTGCTGATCAGCTTCGGGTGGGGGCGCGCGAATCGGACAGCCCGAGCCTCTTGCCCGGACATCGATGATGGTGGAGTCTGTTCGACGGGGCAACCGCAACTGCCCGCTTCGCCGTCCATTGTGGCCAAGACTTCCGATCATCATGGCTGGTAGGCGAATCTGCTCTTACGCGCGGTTTAACCGGGAAGTCGTTGTGCGCGCCTTCCGTAGCAGCGTCGGGACCGATCGTGACAGCATGCTGGCCCGGAGGGGCGGGCGTGCCGGTCGAACGGATGATTTACCTGTCTGCCGCCCCGAGGGGGGCCCTCCACCGCTTTTGTGCGTGCTCCCCGTGTGGCACGATCGTGGAACCTCCACCATCGCTGAAACTCTCTCGACAGGAGCAATCATGTCTGGTCGAAGGTTGGGCCGGCTGCTTGGCTCACTTCTCATTCTCGCCGCCCTCGTGGGTGGTGTCGGCGGTTTCGACTTCGATGGCAGCACGGGGGGCGCGCAGACCCAGGACCTCATCTGGACGTGACCGGGTCTCCGGTCTCCTCGTCGATCTCCGGTAGCCACGGGCATCGCGCCAGCCGGAGATCGATCCGTGCCGGTGACGGCACGGCGCGCCGCCAATGAGAAGGAGCGGCATGAGCGGTCGCGGTCAGCCACGGCGCAGGACGTCTGAGGACGCCTGGATCATCACGGCGCCGATGGCGCTGTTCGCCGTGGCCTGCGCCACGGTGACCGGCCTGCTCGCCGACCACCCCTTCGGCCGCTGGCCGCAGGCGGCGCTCGTCCTGGGTTTGATGATCGCGGCCGGGCTGCCGCTGCTGAACCTGGTCGTCCGCCGGCAGACGTCGGCCGTCACGCTGACCGAGATGCCGCTGGTGCTGGCACTCTATTTCCTGCCGCCGCTGACCGTCGTGGTCATCTACAGCCTGGCCACGCTGGTCACGAACATCCGGCACCGGCTGTCGGCACCGAAGGTCTGGTTCAACGTGGCCCGGGCCGCGGCCGGCACCTCGCTGGCCGTGCTGGTTCTCCAAGCGCTCCCGCCGCTCAACGAGGTCGAGCCCCGGACCTGGGTCAGCATCTTCGCCGCCGTGAGCATGGTGCTGCTGGTCAGTGTTGTCAGCGTGGTCGCCGTCCACACCCTGCTGAACGGCTGGCAGAACGGCCGAGGGGCGCTGCGCAACGTGAAGACCGCGCTGCTGACCGCGGCGATCAACGTGACGGTCGGGCTGATCGTGGTGATCCTGGTGGGCAGCACCTGGTGGTCGGTGCTGCTGCTCGCCGCGCTCGGCGCCGGGCTGGTCCCGGTCTACCGGTCCTACGCGCAGTTCTTCCGGCAGCACCGCACGCTGACCGACCTCTACGAGCTGACCCGCGCCGTGGTGGAGAGCGGGCAGAGCGGCACCCTGGCCGACGCCCTGCTCGGCCGGGTCCGGGCCCTCATGCAGGCCGAGTACGCGACGCTCTGGCTTCCGGCCCAGGGGCGGCACCCGGAGACACTGCTGACCGCCCGGGTCGACGACCCGGGACTGTTGGACATGGCGCACACCCCGCAGGCGCTCCGGGAGAAGGTGCGGGACAGCCGCCGTACGGTCGCGGTCGGCCGGGGCGTGACCACCGACGGCGAGTTCCGGGCGGAGCTGGGGGAGCGGCGGATCAAGGACGCCGTGGTGGTGCCGCTGCGCTCCGGTCCGGTGGTGATCGGCACCTTGGAGGTGGCCAACCGGCTCGGTGACGGCAACCACTTCACCCAGGCGGACATCGCGGTCTTCGAGACCGTCGCCGCGCACGCCGCAGTCGCCCTGGAGAACTCGCGACTGGTCGACCGCCTGCGGCACGACGCCGAGCACGACGCGTTGACCAAGCTGCCCAACCGCCGGCGGGTCACCGCGGCCATGACCGAGGCGGTCCGGATCGCGGCGCCCGGCGAGGTGGTGGCCCTGCTGCTCTTCGACGTCGACCGGCTGCGCCAGGTCAACGAGTCGCTCGGCCACGCGGCCGGCGACAAGGTCCTCGTCGAGGTGGCCGAGCGGCTGCGCGCCTGCGCGCCCTCCTCGGCCCTGGTCGGTCGGGCCGGCGGCGACGAGTTCCTGGTGACGCTGCGGCTGGAGAGCACCGAGGCGGCACTGGAGCTCGCCGGACAGCTGCGCGAACAGATCCGCGACGAGATGGTCTTCGACGCGCTCACCCTGGACGTGGACACCGTGGTGGGGGTGGCCGTCCATCCCGACCACGGCAGCGACGCGGCGACCCTGCTCCAGCGGGTCGACCTGGCCGCCACGGCCGCCAAGTCGGTCCCGGGCAGCGTCCAGCTCTACAGCCCGGCGCTGGAGTCCCGGTCGCTGCGCCGGCTGGGCCTCGCCGGTGACCTGCGCCGGGCGCTGGACGACGGCGAGCTGGAGGTCTACTTCCAGCCCAAGGTCACGCTGCGGGACCGGCGCCTGGTCGGGGTGGAGTGCCTGGCCCGCTGGGAGCACCCGGCGCACGGCACGGTCGTCCCGGACGACTTCGTGGCGGTGGCCGAGCACACCGGCCAGCTCGGCCGGCTCACCGAGTTCGTGTTGCGGGAGAGCCTGCGGCGCAGCCGGGACTGGAGCCACGGCGAGCAGGCGCTCGCCATCTCGGTCAACCTGGCCGCCCGGACGCTCACCGACCAGCACTTCCCCGCCTTGGTGCGGGACCTCCTCGACGAGTACGGCGTGCCGCCGCAGCGGCTCACACTGGAGATCACCGAGGCCGGGGTGCTGGACGGCACCGAACGTCCCATTCCGACCCTGAAGCGCCTCCGCGACCTCGGTGTCCGCCTGTCGGTGGACGACTTCGGCACCGGCAACTCATCCCTGGCCCAGCTGCGCCGGCTGCCCGTACACGAGGTCAAGGTCGACCGCTCGTTCGTGCAGGGGATGGCGACCGACCCGGGCGACCTGGCCATCGTCAACGCCGTGGTGACGCTGTCGCAGCAGTTCGGCCTGGCCGTGGTGGCCGAGGGCGTGGAGAGCGAGCTCACCCTGGAGCTGCTCCAGGACATCGGCTGCGAGATCGGCCAGGGCTTCCTGTTCAGCCGGCCCCTGCCGTACGAGCGGTTGGAGGCCTGGTTCGGCGCCCAGGTCGACCCGGAGACGATCGCGGCGGGCGAGCTTCCCCGCCTGCGGGTCGTGCCCTGACCTGCGCGGACGCGGTAAGGGGGGATCCGATTTCACCTCGGCGGCGGGGTCGTGTACTGTTTCCTCTGCGCGACACCCCACGGGGGTGATCGGGTAGGCCCCCTTAGCTCAGTCGGCAGAGCGTCTCCATGGTAAGGAGAAGGTCTACGGTTCGATTCCGTAAGGGGGCTCAGAGGGTCCGGCTGGACCCGCCACGGCGGTGTAGCTCAGATGGCAGAGCAAGCGGCTCATAATCGCTGTGTCGCCGGTTCAAGTCCGGCCACCGCTACTCTCGTCCTCCGGGTCCGCCCGGGTGGTCGGTGGGATGGGCGCCACAGGCGCCCACTTTGCATGTCCGCGTAGACAGCGCGTAGGCTGATGCGCCGTAGTTGTTATCCGTGAGCGAGGAAGGCACTCCGCCGTGGCGAAGGCGACCGATGTCCGGCCGAAGATCACTTTGGCGTGTGTGGAGTGCAAGGAGCGCAACTACATCACGCGTAAGAACCGCCGTAACGACCCGGACCGCATCGAGCTGAAGAAGTTCTGCCCCCGGGACGGCAAGCACACCATCCACCGCGAGACCCGCTGATCCACGGCCGGCACCGCCGGCCCGCAGACAGCTTCCGAACGCCGATCCGCACGGCGAGCGGCCCCTCAACGGCCGCCCGCCCGTACGGATCGGCGTTCGTGTTTTCCGTGTAGGTTCGCGGCATGTCCCTGGACCCGTCCTTCGTCGGCCGGACCTATCCGCCGACCGCCCCCTACCAGGTGGGCCGAGAAAAGATCCGCGAGTTCGCCACCGCCATCGGGGCGACCGACCCGGCGCATCACGACCCGGCGGCCGCCCGGGCGCTCGGCCACCCCGACGTGGTGGCCCCGCCGACCTTCCCGGTGATCGTGACCATGGCCGCCAGCCGGCAGATCATCGAGGACCCGGTACTGGGCGTCGACTACAGCCGGGTGGTGCACGGGGACCAGCGCTTCGCGTACACCCGGCCGGTGGTGGCCGGGGACGAGCTGGTCTGCGTGAACACCATCGAGGAGGTCACCAACCGGGGCGGGCACGGCTTCCTGACCACCCGCACCGACGTGTCCACCGTCGCCGGCGAGCCGGTGGTCGCCGTCTGGTCCAAGATCGTCGTACGCGGGGAGGCCTGAGGAGATGGAGCTGCCCACCCAGACGTTCCGGGTGACCCGTGCGGACCTGGTCCGCTACGCGGGCGCCTCGGGCGACTTCAACCCGATCCACTGGAGCGACCGGACCGCCACCAAGGTCGGCCTGCCCGGGGTGATCGCCCACGGCATGTTCACCATGGCCCTGGTCGGCCGGGCGGTCACCACCTGGGCCGGCGCGCCGGACGCGGTGGTCGACTTCAACGTCCGATTCACCCGCCCGGTGGTCGTGCCGGACACCGACGAGGGCACCGAGGTCGAGGTCTCCGCGGTGGTCAAGGAGGTCACCGATGACGGCCTGACCAGGCTCGACATCACCGCGACCTGCCTGGGGGAGAAGGTGCTGTCGCAGGCTCGGGCGACCGTGCGGACGCCTCGCTGAGGATCCGTTCGACGCGCGAGGGGTGGACCGGTTGGGAAAGTCGCACGACTACCCGTACACTGGTCCGCCGTGGGGCAAGTGACCCCTGCTCGGCACTGCGTGTCCGGGTGGGGTGAGTTGCCGCACAGGGGTGTAGCTCAATTGGCAGAGCAGCGGTCTCCAAAACCGCAGGCTGCAGGTTCAAGTCCTGTCACCCCTGCGCCTCAGGCCTGACCGTTCCCGTGGGTCGCGCCGCCGCACAGCGGCGCCCGGCCCGTGGTGGTGGCATCGGCGGGGTTGGTTCCGAGGCATTCGGGGCCCTCCCGGTCGAATCCGCCGGCCGCGGCCCGTCGCGGGACGGTTGGTCCGGCCGGCGTGACCACACGCCGCGCACGCCGTTCGGCGTGCGACCCGATATCCCGCACGGAGGGCGAAGTGGCCGAGAGCAAGCGGCGCGGCGAGGACGCCGGCGACGAGCGTCTGAACGACGACGCGACCGTCGACGGTGTGGCCGACGACGACGCCACCGACGCGGACGAGCCGGTCTCCCGGGGCGGCACCGCCACGCGCAAGCGGGCCCGCGCCGATTCCACCGAGGGGCGGAAGACCCGCAAGGACACCGAGCGGATCGGGCTGTTCGCCCGCATCGCGCGGTTCTTCCGCGAGGTCGTGGCCGAGCTGCGTAAGGTCATCTGGCCGACCCGCAAGGAGCTGCTGACCTACACGGCCGTGGTGGTCACCTTCGTCGCGGTGATGTTGGCGATCGTGGCCGGCCTGGACTACGGCTTCGCGAAGGCGGTGCTGTGGGTCTTCGGCAACCCGAGCTGACCTGCGGACAGCGATAGTGACGGAAGTGAGCGAGCGTGCCTGAGTACGACGAGACCGCCGAGACCCCGGACGAGCAGTCCACGGTGGCGACGGCGGCCAACGATGAGTCGGTCGAGGCCGCCAGCGAGCCGGAGTTCCCGACCACCGAGCCCGCCCCGGACGAGGACTTCGACCCGGTCGCCGAGCTGCGCCAGAAGCTGCGCTACGCCCCGGGCGACTGGTACGTGGTGCACTCGTACGCCGGCTACGAGAACAAGGTCAAGACCAACCTCGAGACCCGGATCACCTCCCTCGACATGGAGGACTTCATCTACCAGGTCGAGGTGCCGACCCGGGAAGAGGTCGAGGTCAAGAACGGCAAGCGGTCGCAGGTCCAGGCGAAGGTCTTCCCGGGCTACATCCTGGTCCGGATGGAGCTGACCGCCGAGTCCTACTCCTGCGTCCGGAACACCCCGGGGGTCACCGGCTTCGTCGGCGCGACCGACCGGGCCGACCGGCCGGCGCCGCTGAGCCTCGACGAGGTGCTCAAGTGGCTGGCCCCGGCGGTCGAGACCGAGCAGAAGAAGGCGAAGCCCGAGGTCAAGGTCCTCGACTTCGAGGTCGGCGACTCGGTCACCGTCACCGACGGCGCCTTCGCCTCGCTGCCGGCGACGATCAGCGAGATCAACGCCGACCAGCAGAAGCTCAAGGTCCTGGTGTCGATCTTCGGCCGGGAGACCCCGGTCGAGCTCAACTTCAACCAGGTCGCCAAGATCTGACGTACGTCCGCACCGGCGGTGGGCCTCCGGCCGGCCGCCGGTGCGTCGTTTTCGCGGCCCGCCGGACCTCGGCGGGGAGGGTGGCGGAAGGCTGCGCTACCCTAGAACGTCGGCTGTCCGCACCGCGCTGACCGTGCGTGCCCGCGGGCCGCCGAAAATCCCAGTTCCAAGCCCCAGGAAGAGACATGCCTCCGAAGAAGAAGCTCGTCAAGACGTTCACGCTTCAGCTGCCGGCGGGCCAGGCCACCCCGGCGCCGCCGGTCGGCCCCGCGCTCGGCCAGCACGGCGTGAACATCATGGAGTTCTGCAAGTCCTACAACGCGCAGACCGAGTCGCAGCGGGGCGACATCGTCCCCGCCGAGATCAGCGTCTACGAGGACCGCACCTTCACCTTCGTGCTGAAGACCCCGCCCGCCGCCCGGCTGCTGATCAAGGCCGCCGGCGTGCAGAAGGGCTCGGGCGTCCCGCACAAGGAGAAGGTCGGCTCGGTGACCCGCGCCCAGCTGCGCGAGATCGCCGAGAAGAAGATGGCGGACCTGAACGCCAACGACATCGACCAGGCTGAGAAGATCATCGCCGGCACCGCCCGGTCGATGGGCCTGACCGTCGCCGACTGACCTCGTAGCACCGCTCCACCCGATCCGTTCGTGGGAGGGCCGCGCCGTCGCGGGCCCGCCATAGACCACAGGAGTTACCAGAAATGCAGCGCAGCAAGAGCTACCGCAAGGCCGCCGAGGTCATCGACCGGTCGAAGCTCTACACTCCCGCCGAGGCCGTCAAGCTGGCCAAGGAGACCACCAACGTCAAGTTCGACGCCACGGTCGAGGTCGCCATGCGCCTCGGCGTCGACCCCCGCAAGGCGGACCAGATGGTCCGCGGCACGGTCAACCTGCCGCACGGCACCGGTAAGACCGCCCGCGTGATCGTCTTCGCCGCCGGCGCGAAGGCCGAGGAGGCCGCCGCCGCGGGTGCGGACGAGGTGGGCACCGACGAGCTGGTCGCCCGTATCCAGGGCGGTTGGCTGGACTTCGACGCGGCGATCGCCACCCCGGACCAGATGGCCAAGATCGGCCGGATCGCGCGGATCCTGGGCCCGCGCGGCCTCATGCCGAACCCGAAGACCGGCACGGTGACCATGGACGTCACCAAGGCCGTCGCGGACATCAAGGGCGGTAAGATCACCTTCCGGGTGGACAAGCACTCCAACCTCCACCTGATCATCGGCAAGGCCTCGTTCTCCGAGACCCAGCTGATCGACAACTACGCGGCGGTGCTGGACGAGGTCCTGCGCTCGAAGCCGTCCGCGGCCAAGGGCAAGTACCTGAAGAAGGTCACCCTCACCACCACCATGGGCCCGGGCGTCCCGGTCGACCCGAACGCGGTGAAGAACCTGAGCGAGGCCTCGACCGAGGCCTGAGCACGACTGCCCTGACGGGGCCCCGCCACCACCCGGTGGCGGGGCCCCGTCCGTCTGTCCGGTGTGGCAGGCTCGGCGCATGCGGCTGGAAGGCGTCTGGCTGCGGTACCAGCGGCGCGGCCCGTGGGTGCTGCGGGAGACCGACGTGGCGATCGGCCCGGGCGAGGTGGCGGTGGTGCTCGGGCGCAACGGGGTGGGCAAGTCCACCCTGCTCCAGCTCGCCGCCGGCGTGCTCCGGCCGACGCGGGGCCGGGTGGTCGACCGGCCGGCGGCCGTCGGCTGGGTGCCGGAGCGCTTCCCCGCCGACCAGCCCTTCACCGTGGGCGCCTACCTCGCTGCGATGGCCCGGGTGGCCGGCCTGCCCGGCCCCGAGGCCGACCGGGCGGTGCGGCGCTGGGTCGACCGGCTCGGCCTGATGCGCTTCCACGGGGTGCGGCTGCCCGAGCTGTCCAAGGGCACCGCGCAGAAGGTCGGCCTGGCCCAGGCGCTGCTCCGCCCGCCCGGCCTGCTCGTCCTCGACGAACCCTGGGAGGGGCTGGACGCCGCCGCCCGCGACCTGGTGCCCGAGGTGGTCGACGAGGTGCTGGCCGAGGGCGGCACGGTGCTGGTCAGCGATCACCGCGGCGAGACGGTCCGGCTGCCCGGCGCCCGGCACTGGTCGGTCGCCGACGGCACGGTCACCGAGGCGGCGCCGTCCGGGGCCGCGGCCACCGTCGTGGTCGAGCTGTCGGTCCCGGCCGCCGGGGTCGCCGCCGCCGTCGCCCGGTTGCGCGCCGACGGCCACCACGTCCTCCGGGTACGCGACCACGCCGTCCCGCCCCCCGCCACGCGACCCGTGTCCGACTCCCGGCTCGCCGTCCCCGCGGGCCCGGTCTCCGGTGCCGGGCAGCCCGGCGAACGCGGCCGGCCCGATCCCGGTCCCGGCGAGGCCCCGCTGTCCGGCGCAGCCGGCGGGTCCGGTTCCGCCCCGGAGGTGGCCCGGTGATCGCCCTCGTTCGGCTGCGGCTGGCCGGCTTCCTGCGTACCGGAAGGGCGCTGGCCCCCGTGCTGGCCGGCCTGCTGGCCCTCGGCGTCCTCTACGGCGGCGGCCGGGCCCAGCCTGCCGAGGCCTACGGCGTCTCGGCGGTCGTGCTCTTCCCGGTGCTGGCCTGGCAGACCAAGATCCTGCTCGACGTCGAGCCGGACGTGCAGCGCCGGCTGGCCCGGGTGGTCCTCGGCCCGGCCCGGGAGCGGGCCGCCGGCCTGCTCGCGGCGGCCGTGGCCGGCCTCGGCACGGTGGCCGTCGCGCTGGTCTTCCCGTGGCTGGTCGGCGGGGTGACCGGCCCGACCGGGCCGGGGGACCGGCCGCTGGCCGAGGGGTTGGCGCTCGGCCTCTGGGCCCACCTGCTGGCCCTGCCGGCGGCGGTGGCGCTGGGCGCCCTGGCCTGCCGGGCGATCACCCGCAGCGCCGGCTACGGCGTCGCCGTGCTCACCCTCGGCGGGGTGGGCGCGCTGGTCCTCGGCCTCTCCGGCTCGGTGGCGCCCTGGCTGGCGCCGCCGGTGCTGCCCACCGCCCGGGCGCTGGCCGGCCCGCTCGCGGCTCCCACCGGCCTGCTGCTGACCGCCTGGGCGCTGGCCTGGGCGGCCGTGGTGCTGGCCGGCTACGCCTGGGGCCGCCGGAGCCGTGCCTGAGTGACCGGGAGCACTCCGGGGGCGATTTGGAGGTAACGGGACACGTCGCGTAACCTTGGCGCGTAGTTCCACCCAGAGACCGCTGGTCACCGTGCCCTGGCACGGTCGAAGGTCCCGCGATGACGGGCGACCCGCGCAGGGCGGCAAGCGAAACTCGGTGCTGTACGTGGTCCGCCGACCGCGCCCACGGTGCCGGCCCTCGCCCCGTGCGCCCTGCGCCGGGGCTTTTCTCGTTGTCGTGATGCCTCCGCCGCCGTCGCGAGCGTCCGCTCGTCGCCGGCGTACCAGCTCCGAGCAACGAGAGAGGAGGGACATGGCGGACAAGCCGATCCGGGCCGACAAGGCCACGGCCGTCGCCGAGCTGACCGAGAGCTTCCGCAACGCGGGGGCGACCGTGCTGACCGAGTACCGCGGGCTCACGGTTTCGCAGCTCACTCAGCTGCGGCGCTCGCTCGGCAAGGAGACCAGCTACACGGTCGCGAAGAACACGCTGGCCAAGCGTGCCGCGACCGATGCGGGCATCTCCGGCCTCGACGAGCTGTTCACCGGTCCTACCGCGCTGACTTTCGTTTCGGGCGACGTCGTCGAGGCGGCGAAGGGGCTTCGCGACTTCGCGAAGGCCAACCCGAAGCTCGTCATCAAGGGCGGTGTCTTCGAGGGCAAGGCCATTTCCGCGGCCGAGGTCACGAAGCTCGCCGACCTGGAGTCCCGCGAGGTGCTGCTGGCGAAGCTGGCCGGCGCCATGAAGGGCAACCTGAGCAAGGCCGCGGCCCTGTTCCAGGCTCCGCTCGCCAAGACCGCGCGTCTGGCGGCCGCTCTGCAGGACAAGCGCGAGAAGGAGGGCGCCGAGGCGGCCTGAGGCCACCCGGCGCACCCACGTTCTTAGTTTTCACTTTCAGAAAGGACGCCAGACATGGCGAAGCTCAGCACCGACGAGCTGCTCGACGCGTTCAAGGAGATGACGCTGATCGAGCTCTCCGAGTTCGTGAAGCAGTTCGAGGAGACCTTCGAGGTCACCGCGGCGGCTCCGGTCGCCGTTGCCGCCGCCGGCGGCCCCGCCGGCCCGGCCGCCGAGGCCGAGCCGGAGAAGGACGAGTTCGACGTCATCCTCGACGCCGACGGTGGCAAGAAGATCCAGGTCATCAAGGTCGTGCGTGAGCTGACCGGCCTGGGCCTCAAGGAGGCCAAGGACCTGGTCGAGGCTGCTCCGAAGGCCGTCCTGGAGAAGGCCAACAAGGAGACCGCCGAGAAGGCCAAGGCCAAGCTCGAGGGCGAGGGCGCCAAGGTCACCCTCAAGTGACCTTGAGTTCGACCTGACGCGCGTCCGGCTCACGTGAGTCGGGGCACACCGCGTTCGCAGCGGGCGGTGATCCGGGAACGGATCGCCGCCCGCTGTGGTTGGTGCCCCCGAGGCGGCGGCGTGAGCAGGGCGTACAGGATCCTCGCGTCGGCCTCACAGGGATGGCTGTCGGTAGCCCGTCGGTGGGAAAGACACCCCGAGCGGTAACCGGCCCTTGACGCGGCACGGGCCCGACAGGCACGCTGACACCAGCAAGACCTTCCGCGCTTGCAACGGCCGCCTCTCGGGTAAGGCAACGGCAGCACCACCGCCGCTGCGCCTGAGCGGACCGGCAGGAACGTCGCGTTCCGAGCAGCCCGGTTGACCCGGTTTTCCGAGGTCCCGAGGCAAGTTCCGCGACGACCTGCGGGGTGGGCTGGACAGCGGTTAGCCTCTCGGCTACACTGCTAGTTTGCGCTGCCTTCCGACTTGACCCCTGCTCGGAAATGTCCGTTTACGGATATTTCTGGTGGGGTCATTGGAGTGCACGCGTACCAGCCGTTCTGCAGCACCGGTCCTCGGAAGGACGCATCTTGGCAGCTTCCCGCCCTGCGAAGACCAGTCGTACGTCGAGCGCATTCGCGCCCCGCCGAGTTTCTTTCGGTCGGATTACCGAACACCTCGAGGTCCCCAACCTCCTCGCCATCCAGAACGAGTCCTTCGACTGGCTCGTCGGCAACGAGGCTTGGCAGGGCCGGTCGGCGGACGACCCGCACGCACGCTCGGGTCTCGCGGAGATCCTCGACGAGATCAGTCCCATTGAGGACTTCTCCGGCACCATGTCGCTCTCCTTCTCGGCTCCGCGCTTCGACGAGGTCAAGGCCTCGATCGAGGAGTGCAAGGAGAAGGACCTGACCTACTGCGCCCCGCTGTTCGTGACCGCGGAGTTCACCAACAACACCACTGGCGAGATCAAGAGCCAGACGGTGTTCATGGGTGACTTCCCGATGATGACGCCGAAGGGCACCTTCATCATCAACGGCACCGAGCGCGTCGTGGTCAGCCAGCTCGTCCGCTCGCCGGGCGTCTACTTCGACAAGCAGCCGGACAAGACCTCCGACCGCGACCTCTCCAGCGTCAAGGTGATCCCCAGCCGGGGCGCCTGGCTGGAGTTCGACATCGACAAGCGCGACACGGTCGGCGTCCGCATCGACCGCAAGCGCCGGCAGGCCGTCACCGTCCTGCTCAAGGCCATCGGGTGGTCGGCGGAGCAGATCCGCGAGAAGTTCGGCTGGTCCGAGCTCATGATGACCACGCTCGAGAAGGACCACATCGCCGGGCAGGACGAGGCGCTGCTCGACATCTACCGGAAGCTCCGCCCTGGCGAGCCGCCGACCCGCGAGAACGCCCAGACCCTGCTCGACAACCTCTTCTTCAACCCGAAGCGGTACGACGTCGCCAAGGTCGGGCGTTACAAGTTCAACAAGAAGCTCGAGCTGGACGTGCCGATCACCACCGGCACGCTGACCGAGGACGACATCGTCGCCACCGTGGAGTACCTCTGCCGGCTGCACGCCGGTGAGGAGGGCTACGAGGCCGACGACATCGACCACTTCGGCAACCGGCGCCTGCGTACCGTGGGCGAGCTGATCCAGAACCAGGTCCGGGTCGGTCTCTCCCGGATGGAGCGGGTCGTCCGCGAGCGGATGACCACCCAGGACGTCGAGGCGATCACGCCGCAGACCCTGATCAACATCCGCCCGGTGGTGGCGGCGATCAAGGAGTTCTTCGGCACGTCGCAGCTGTCCCAGTTCATGGACCAGACCAACCCGCTGGCGGGCCTGACCCACCGGCGCCGGCTGAGCGCGCTCGGCCCGGGTGGTCTGTCCCGGGAGCGGGCCGGCTTCGAGGTCCGTGACGTGCACCCGTCCCACTACGGCCGGATGTGCCCGATCGAGACGCCGGAAGGCCCGAACATCGGTCTGATCGGCGCGCTCTCCACCTTCGCCCGGGTCAACCCGTTCGGCTTCATCGAGACGCCGTACCGGAAGGTCATCGACGGTCGGGTCACCGACCAGATCGACTACCTGACCGCGGACGAGGAGGACCGGTTCGTCAAGGCGCAGGCCAACGCCCCGCTGAAGTCGGACGGGTCGTTCGCCGAGGACCGCGTCCTGGTCCGCCGTAAGGGCGGCGAGACCGAGGACGTGGCGCCGGCGGCCGTCGACTACATGGACGTGTCGCCGCGGCAGATGACCTCGGTCGCGACCGCGATGATCCCGTTCCTCGAGCACGACGACGCCAACCGCGCGCTCATGGGCGCGAACATGCAGCGCCAGGCGGTGCCGCTGGTCAAGGCCGAGGCGCCGCTGGTCGGCACGGGCATGGAGTACCGCGCGGCCGTGGACGCCGGTGACGTCGTCGTCGCCGAGGTCGGCGGTGTGGTCGAGGACCTCTGCGCGGACTACATCACGGTCCACCAGGACGACGGCCACCGCCGGACGTACCTGCTGCACAAGTTCCGCCGCTCCAACGCCGGCTCCTGCGTCAACCAGAAGCCGGTCGTCTTCGAGGGCGACCGCGTCGAGGCCGGCCAGGTCATCGCCGACGGTCCGTGCACCGACGAGGGCGAGATGGCGCTCGGGCGCAACCTGCTCGTGGCGTTCATGACCTGGGAGGGCCACAACTACGAGGACGCGATCATCCTGTCGCAGCGCCTCGTGCAGCAGGACGTGCTCACCTCGATCCACATCGAGGAGCACGAGGTCGACGCCCGGGACACCAAGCTCGGCCCGGAGGAGATCACCCGCGACATCCCGAACGTCAGCGAGGAGATGCTCGCCGACCTCGACGAGCGCGGCATCATCCGGATCGGCGCCGAGGTCGTCCCCGGCGACATCCTGGTCGGCAAGGTCACGCCGAAGGGCGAGACCGAGCTGACCCCCGAGGAGCGGCTGCTCCGCGCGATCTTCGGTGAGAAGGCGCGTGAGGTCCGGGACACCTCGCTGAAGGTGCCGCACGGCGAGACCGGCACGGTCATCGGTGTGCGTACCTTCTCCCGCGAGGACGGCGACGAGCTGCCCCCGGGCGTGAACGAGCTGGTCCGGGTCTACGTGGCCCAGAAGCGCAAGATCCAGGACGGTGACAAGCTCGCGGGCCGCCACGGCAACAAGGGCGTCATCTCCAAGATCCTGCCGATCGAGGACATGCCGTTCCTGGAGGACGGCACCCCGGTCGACATCGTGCTGAACCCGCTCGGTGTGCCGTCCCGGATGAACATCGGCCAGGTCCTGGAGACCCACCTCGGGTGGGTGGCCAAGACGGGCTGGAGCGTGGACGGCGACGACACCGAGTGGAAGCGCCAGCTCCGCTCGATCGAGGCGCACGAGTCCGAGCCGGACACCAACGTGGCCACTCCGGTCTTCGACGGTGCCCGCGAGGAGGAGATCTCCGGTCTGCTCGAGTCGACCCTGCCCAACCGGGACGGCAAGCAGCTGATCGGCCGCAGCGGCAAGGCGCAGCTGTTCGACGGTCGCTCCGGTGAGCCGCTGCCGGACCCGATCGCGGTCGGCTACGTCTACATCCTGAAGCTCAACCACCTGGTCGACGACAAGATCCACGCCCGGTCGACCGGCCCGTACTCGATGATCACGCAGCAGCCGCTGGGTGGTAAGGCGCAGTTCGGTGGCCAGCGCTTCGGTGAGATGGAGTGCTGGGCCATGCAGGCGTACGGCGCCGCCTACGCCCTGCAGGAGCTGCTGACCATCAAGTCCGACGACGTCCTCGGCCGGGTGAAGGTCTACGAGGCGATCGTCAAGGGCGAGAACATCCCGGAGCCGGGCATCCCGGAGTCGTTCAAGGTGCTGCTCAAGGAGCTGCAGTCGCTGTGCCTCAACGTCGAGGTGCTCTCCAGCGACGGTGTGGCCCTCGAGATGCGCGAGACCGACGACGAGGTGTTCCGGGCCGCGGAGGAGCTGGGCATCGACCTGTCCCGGCGCGAGCCGAGCTCGGTCGAAGAGGTCTGAGGCGAGCGGTCGGGAGCCGGTACGCCGGCTCCCGACCCCGCCCGTTAGCTAAGCAGTACAGACGACGACATAGGGGACATAGTGCTCGACGTCAACTTCTTCGACGAGCTGCGCATCGGTCTCGCCACCGCCGACGACATCCGTCAGTGGTCCCACGGCGAGGTCAAGAAGCCCGAGACCATCAACTACCGCACCCTGAAGCCGGAAAAGGACGGGCTCTTCTGCGAGAAGATCTTCGGTCCGCAGCGGGACTGGGAGTGCTACTGCGGTAAGTACAAGCGGGTCCGCTTCAAGGGCATCATCTGCGAGCGCTGCGGCGTCGAGGTGACCCGCTCCAAGGTCCGCCGGGAGCGGATGGGTCACATCGAGCTGGCCGCTCCGGTGACCCACATCTGGTACTTCAAGGGCGTGCCGAGCCGGCTGGGCTACCTGCTGGACCTCGCCCCGAAGGACCTCGAAAAGATCATCTACTTCGCCTCGTACGTCGTGACGAGCGTGGACGCCGAAGCGCGTCACCGCGACCTCTCGACCATCGAGAACGAGATCCTGGCCGAGAAGCGGCAGGCCGAGAACAGCCGCGACTCGGAGATCGAGAAGCGGGCCGCCAAGCTCGAGGCCGACCTGGCCGAGCTGGAGGCCGAGGGCGCGAAGGCGGACGTCCGGCGCAAGGTCAAGGAGGGCGGAGAGCGCGAGATGCGCCAGATCCGCGACCGGGCCCAGCGCGAGATCGACCGCCTCGACGAGGTCCTCGACACCTTCCGCAAGCTCGAGCCGAAGCAGCTGGTCACCGACGAGCTGCTCTACCGCGAGCTGCGCGACCGCTTCGGCGAGTACTTCACCGGCAGCATGGGCGCCGAGGCCATCAAGGCGCTGGTCCAGAACATGGACCTGGAGGCCGAGGCCGAGAGCCTGCGCGAGACCATCCGGTCCGGCAAGGGCCAGCGGAAGATCCGGGCGCTCAAGCGGCTCAAGGTCGTGGCGGCGTTCCAGAACACCCGCAACTCGCCGCTCGGCATGGTGCTGGACTGCGTCCCGGTCATCCCGCCGGACCTGCGTCCGATGGTGCAGCTGGACGGTGGCCGCTTCGCGACCTCCGACCTGAACGACCTGTACCGCCGGGTGATCAACCGGAACAACCGCCTCAAGCGGCTGATCGACCTCGGCGCGCCCGAGATCATCGTCAACAACGAGAAGCGGATGCTCCAGGAGGCCGTCGACGCGCTGTTCGACAACGGCCGTCGCGGCCGGCCGGTCACCGGTCCGGGTAACCGCCCGCTGAAGTCGCTCTCCGACATGCTCAAGGGCAAGCAGGGCCGGTTCCGCCAGAACCTGCTCGGCAAGCGCGTCGACTACTCCGGCCGTTCGGTCATCGTGGTCGGCCCGAAGCTCAAGCTGCACCAGTGCGGTCTGCCCAAGCAGATGGCGCTGGAGCTGTTCAAGCCGTTCGTGATGAAGCGGCTGGTGGACCTCAACCACGCGCAGAACATCAAGTCCGCCAAGCGGATGGTCGAGCGGCAGCGGCCGGTCGTGTGGGACGTGCTGGAAGAGGTCATCGGCGAGCACCCGGTCCTGCTGAACCGGGCGCCGACCCTGCACCGGCTGGGCATCCAGGCCTTCGAGCCGCAGCTGGTCGAGGGCAAGGCCATCCAGATCCACCCGCTGGTCTGCACCGCGTTCAACGCCGACTTCGACGGTGACCAGATGGCGGTCCACGTGCCGCTGTCCGCCGAGGCCCAGGCCGAGGCGCGGATCCTGATGCTGTCGTCGAACAACATCCTCAAGCCGGCCGACGGCAAGCCGGTCACCATGCCCACCCAGGACATGGTCATCGGTCTCTACCACCTCACCCACCTCACCCCGGGTGGGCAGGGCGAGGGCCGGGCGTTCAGCTCGGACGCCGAGGCGCGGATGGCGTTCGACAACCGTGAGCTGCACCTGCAGACCCCGGTCAAGATCCGCCTGCGCGGCATCGTCGGTGTCGACAACGGCGCCGGCGCCGAGCCGTGGGTCGCGCCCGAGGGCTGGGTCGAGGGCGAGCCGGTGACGGTGGAGACCACCCTGGGCCGGGTCCTGTTCAACGAGACGCTGCCGCAGGGCTACCGCTTCGTGAACTACGAGATCCGCAAGGGCCAGCTCTCCGCGATCGTCAACGACCTCGCCGAGCGCTTCCCGAAGGTGGCCCTCGCGGCCACCCTGGACGGGCTCAAGGAGGCCGGTTTCCACTGGGCCACCTGGTCCGGCGTCACCATCGGCATGGAGGACGTCATCGCTCCGCCGCGCAAGCGGGAGATCCTGGAGCGGTACGAGAAGGAAGCCGACCGGATCGACAAGCAGTACCAGCGTGGTCTGATGACCGCCGAGGAGCGTCGCGGCGAGCTCATCGAGATCTGGACCAAGGCGACCAACGAGGTCGCCAAGGAGATGGACACCGCGCTGCCGCAGGAGAACCCGCTGTGGAAGATGATCAACTCGGGTGCCCGCGGTAACCTGCTCCAGCTCCGGCAGATCGCGGCGATCCGTGGTCTGGTGGCCAACCCGAAGGGCGAGATCATCCCGCGGCCGATCAAGGCCTCGTACCGGGAGGGTCTGTCCGTGCTGGAGTACTTCATCTCCACGCACGGTGCCCGGAAGGGTCTCGCGGACACCGCCCTGCGTACCGCCGACTCGGGTTACCTGACCCGGCGTCTGGTGGACGTCTCGCAGGACGTCATCATCCGCGAGGAGGACTGCGGCACCGACCGTGCCATCCCGATGCAGATCGGCGAGCGGCTCGACGGCAAGCTGGTCGTGCACGAGCACGCCGAGACCAGCGTGCACGCCCGTACGCTGGCCGACGACATCAAGGGCCCGGACGGCAACGTCGTCGCCCACCGGGGCCAGGACATCAACTCCATCCTGGTCGACGCGATCGTCGCCGCCGGGGTGGAGACGGTGCGGGTGCGCAGCGTGCTCACCTGCGAGTCGAAGCTTGGCGTCTGCGGTGCGTGCTACGGCCGCTCGCTGCCGACCGGCAAGACCGTGGACGTCGGCGAGGCGGTCGGCATCATCGCCGCCCAGTCGATCGGTGAGCCGGGTACGCAGCTGACGATGCGTACCTTCCACACCGGTGGTGTCGCGGGTGAGGACATCACCCAGGGTCTGCCCCGTGTCCAGGAGATCTTCGAGGCCCGGGTCCCGAAGGGTAAGGCGCCCATCGCCGACACCCCGGGTCGGATCCGGATCGAGGACGGCGAGCGGTCCCGCAAGATCGTCGTCATCCCGGACGACGGCAGCGACGAGATCGTCTACGACAAGATCTCGAAGCGGGTCCGGCTCCGGGCGCACGACGGCGACCACGTCGAGGTCGGCGAGAAGCTCACCGAGGGCACCATCGACCCGCACGAGCTGCTGCGCATCCTCGGCCCGCGCGCGGTCCAGGTCCACCTGACCCAGGAGGTCCAGGAGGTCTACCGCTCGCAGGGTGTGCTCATCCACGACAAGCACATCGAGATCATCATCCGCCAGATGCTCAAGCGGGTGACGGTCATCGACTCCGGCTCGACCGAGTTCCTGCCGGGTGTGCTGGTCGACCGGGCGCTCTTCGAGTCGGAGAACCGCCGGCTCGTCGGCGAGGGTGGCGAGCCCGCCGCCGGTCGCCCGGTGCTGATGGGTATCACCAAGGCCTCGCTGGCCACGGACTCCTGGCTGTCGGCGGCCTCCTTCCAGGAGACCACCCGGGTGCTGACGGACGCGGCGATCCACGCCCGCAGCGACTCGCTGATCGGTCTCAAGGAGAACGTGATCATCGGTAAGCTCATCCCGGCCGGTACGGGCATCAGCAAGTACCGCAACGTCCGGGTCGAGCCGACCGAGGAGGCGAAGGCCAAGGTCTACTCGATGACCGGCTACCCGGAGACCGACTACGGCTTCGGGCCGGCCAGCGGCCAGGCGGTTCCGCTGGACGACTTCGACTTCGGGTCGTACCGCTAAGCAGTAGGAAACGACGAGGCCCCCGGCATCCGCCGGGGGCCTCGTCGCGTCCGGCGGTGGTGTCGAGCGGCCGTGGGCCCCTCGGGCGGCGCGTCGGGGCATGATGGTGGACATGACGACCGTGCCCGGACAGGTGCCCGTCGCCCAGCAGGGGCACCGCCACCCGCTCGACCCCGAGCCGGTCCGCTCCACCAAGGCCCGCGCGGTCTTCGCCCTCGGGCTGATCGGGGCGCTCACCGGCTTCTTCGTCGGCGGCGTGGTGCCCGCGACCATCGCGCTCACCCTCGCCCGGCAGGCCCGACGGGAGGCGTACGTCTCGGGTGGTTTCCTCACCGGCGCCGGCTGGCTGCGCCGGGGCGAGCAGTTGGCCTGGACGGGCCTGCTGCTCGCGGCCGTGGCGATCGTGGCGGCCGTGGTGATCGGCGTGGTCCGGCTGGCGGGTGCCCCGTTCGGGCACGACTTCGCCCCGAACGTCGACTGACCGGGCGGGGGGAGCGCGCCCGCGCCCGGCCCCGCCGGCGGGACCCGCGACGGTAGCCTGGCCGGTGTCCGCCGCGCGGCGGGCGAGCCACGTCGACAGGAGGACCCCGTGACGGAACCGGCCCCGCCGCCGGGAGGCGACCCGACCCGCCCCGGCACCTGGCCGGACGCCGGCGGGCCGCCGCCGGTCAGCCCCTGGGCCGGACCGGACGCCGCCGGGTCGCGGCCGGGCCCCGGGTCCGCCGAGGGCGCGTCACCGGAGACCACCCCCAGGGGGTACGCGCCGGGGCCCGTCTCACCGCAGTCCGCGCCGCCCGGGTCCTGGCCGCCCGCCGGGCCGTACCCGCCGGCGCCGCCCGGCCCCCCTCCGCACCACGCCGGGTACGGCTTCCCTGGCGCGCCCCGACCGTCGACCCCACCCGGCTCGCCGTCGCACCACGCCGGTTACGGCGCCGGACCGTCGACCCCACCCGGCTCGCCGGCACCGCACGCCGGGTACGGGACTCCACCCGCCCCCGGGCCGCACTCGTCCGCCCCGGCCGGTTGGCCGGCGTCCGGGGCGTACCCCGGGCAGCAGCCGGTGCCCGGCGGTGGGTGGGCCGGGCCGGGGAGCGCGCCGGCCGGCGGTGGCTGGGGGTCGGTGTCCCCGGCCGCGGTGCCGCCGCCCCCGCGGGAGGCGCCGCGCCCGCCGAAGCGGGTCGACGCGGTCCCGGGCACCCCGTTCGGGGTGGTCCACCTCGACGTGCCGCCGGTGACCTCGGGGCTCGCCATCGGGTCGCTGGTTACCGGGATCGCCTCGATCCTGGTGTCGCTGCTGGTCCTCTGCTTCGGTGTGGCCGGGCCGAACTACGGCGGGGCCTGGGCTGCCGGGGCGTTCACCGTGCTCGGGGCGATCGCCGGCACGGCGGCCGTCGTGGCGGGGCTGCTGGCCCGGCGGCAGATCCGGCGGCCGGCGCCGCCGCCGGCGGTCCGGTTCACCGGACGCGGCCTGGCCGTGGCGGGGCTCAGCTGCGGGGGAGTGGGTCTGCTGGTCAGCCTGGGCGGGCTCGCCCTGGCCCTGGTGGTGCAGATCACCTGAGCCCGGCCGTCCGGCCGGGCGGTGCGCTGACCAGCTACGACCGGTATGCCCGGATCCCCGGTGTGCGGGTGGAACCGGGGCCGCCCGGCCGGGCGCGGGAGAAGCCGGTACACTTGTCACCGTAGGTGCCCATGACGGGCGGGCGGGCACGACGCGATCGGCCGGCGGACCGCGACGCGGTTCTCCCGGACCGCTCCGTTTTGACCCGCGCGCCTGTGGTAGGTACTCTTTCCTCTTGTGCCCGGGCCAGCCCGGGCAATGCGTGCGTGCGCCGGAACCGGTCAGCCGGTGATCGCGCGGCCGCACGACAGAGCCCCAAGACCTGGCGCCGGAAGTTCCCTGCGCCGGTGACAGAAACCCGGTACGACGCGCGAGCGGCCGCACCGGACCGTGACTCGGGCGACACGCCCGACCGCGGGTGCTGGGACCCCCGTCAGGTGGCCCTGGTTGGAATGTAGGAGAGCCGTCCATCAGGCCGGCTAGAGCAGACGGCGCGGTCGCCTCGCAGCGGCCGAAGGGAGCGGAGAAACCCGGTGCCCACCATTCAGCAGCTGGTCCGAAAGGGCCGCCAGGCCAAGACGACCAAGACCAAGACCCCGGCGCTCAAGGGGTCTCCCCAGCGGCGCGGCGTGTGCACCCGCGTGTACACCACCACCCCCAAGAAGCCGAACTCGGCGCTGCGCAAGGTCGCTCGTGTCAAGCTCAGCAGCCAGATCGAGGTGACCGCCTACATCCCGGGCGTCGGCCACAACCTGCAGGAGCACTCGATCGTGCTCGTCCGCGGCGGCCGCGTGAAGGACCTCCCCGGCGTGCGGTACAAGATCGTTCGCGGTTCGCTGGACACCCAGGGTGTCCGCAACCGCAAGCAGGCTCGCAGCCGTTACGGCGCGAAGAAGGAGAAGAGCTGACATGCCGCGTAAGGGACCCGCTCCGCGGAAGCCGCTGGTCGCTGACCCGGTGTACAACTCGCCCCTGGTCACCCAGCTGGTGAACAAGATCCTGATGCGCGGCAAGCGTCAGCTCGCCGAGCGCATCGTGTACGCCGCCCTGGAGGGTTGCCGCGAGAAGAGCGGCACCGACCCGGTCGTCACGCTCAAGCGCGCGATGGACAACGTCAAGCCCACCCTCGAGGTGCGCAGCCGCCGGGTCGGTGGCGCCACCTACCAGGTGCCGGTCGAGGTTCGTCCGGCCCGCGCGACCACCCTCGGCCTGCGCTGGCTGGTGACGTACTCCAAGGCCCGTCGCGAGAAGACCATGGTCGAGCGGCTGATGAACGAGCTGCTGGACGCGAGCAACGGCCTCGGCGCCGCCGTCAAGCGGCGCGAGGACACGCACAAGATGGCCGAGTCCAACAAGGCCTTCGCGCACTACCGCTGGTAACACCCAGGTTCCGGCGCCCACGAGGCGCCGGAACCACCACCAGTTGTGTCTAGACGACGATAAGTAGGGATTGAAGTGGCCGCCGCAGACGCGCTCGCCAACGTACGCAACATCGGCATCATGGCGCACATCGATGCCGGTAAGACCACGACCACCGAGCGGATCCTGTTCTACACCGGTATCACGTACAAGATCGGTGAGGTCCACGAGGGCGCTGCCGTCATGGACTGGATGGAGCAGGAGCAGGAGCGTGGCATCACCATCACCTCCGCTGCTACCAAGTGTGAGTGGAAGGGCCACACGATCCAGATCATCGACACGCCCGGTCACGTCGACTTCACGGTCGAGGTCGAGCGGTCGCTGCGGGTGCTGGACGGTGCGGTCGCGGTCTACGACGGTGTCGCCGGCGTGGAGCCGCAGACGGAGAACGTCTGGCGGCAGGCTGACAAGTACCACGTCCCGCGGATGTGCTTCGTCAACAAGCTCGACCGGACCGGCGCCGACTTCTTCCGCTGCGTGCAGATGATGATCGACCGGCTCAACGCCACCCCGCTGGTGCTCCAGATCCCGATCGGGCTCGAGGGCGACCACATCGGTGTCGTCGACCTGATCAACATGCGGGCGCTCACCTGGCGCGGGGAGACCCAGAAGGGTGAGGACTACGCGATCGAGGAGATCCCGGCCGACCTGGCCGACTCCGCGGCCGAGTGGCGCGAGAAGCTGATGGAGACCCTGGCCGACGTCGACGACTCGGTGATGGAGAAGTACCTGGAGGGCGAGGAGATCTCCGTCGAGGAGATCAAGGCCGCCATCCGGCGCGCCACCATCGCCAGCAAGGCCAACCCGGTGCTGTGCGGCTCGGCGTTCAAGAACAAGGGCGTGCAGCCCATGCTCGACGCCGTGGTCGACTACCTGCCGTCGCCGCTCGACGTCCCGGCCATCGAGGGCACCGCCACCGACGGCGAGACGCCGATGCAGCGGAAGCCGTCGAAGGCCGAGCCGTTCTCGGGCCTGGCCTTCAAGATCCAAACCGACAAGCACCTCGGCAAGCTCACCTACGTCCGGGTCTACTCCGGTGTGGTCGAGACCGGTACCCAGGTGGTCAACTCCACCAAGGACCGCAAGGAGCGGATCGGCAAGATCTACCAGATGCACGCCAACAAGCGGGAAGAGCGCGGCTCGGCCCAGGCTGGCGACATCATCGCGGTGCAGGGTCTCAAGCAGACCACCACCGGCGACACGCTCTGCGACCCGGCCAACCCGGTCATCCTGGAGTCGATGACCTTCCCGGAGCCGGTCATCGAGGTCGCGATCGAGCCGAAGACCAAGGCCGACCAGGAGAAGCTCAGCACCGCCATCCAGCGACTGGCCGAGGAGGACCCGACCTTCCGCGTCAAGCTGGACGAGGAGACCGGTCAGACGGTCATCTCCGGCATGGGCGAGCTGCACCTGGACATCCTGGTCGACCGGATGCGCCGTGAGTTCAACGTCGAGGCGAACATCGGCAAGCCGCAGGTGGCGTACCGCGAGACGATCCGCCGCAAGGTGGAGAAGATCGAGTACACCCACAAGAAGCAGACCGGTGGCTCCGGCCAGTACGCCCGCGTGATCGTGAGCATCGAGCCGCTGCCGCTGGACAACGACTCGCCGACCTACGAGTTCGCGAACGCCGTCACCGGCGGCCGCATCCCCCGGGAGTTCATCCCGTCGGTGGACGCGGGCGCCCAGGACGCGATGCAGTACGGCATCCTCGCCGGCTTCCCGCTGGTGGGTGTCAAGCTGACGCTGCTGGACGGCCAGTACCACGAGGTCGACTCGTCGGAAATGGCATTCAAGATCGCCGGCTCGATGGTGATGAAGGAGGCGGCCCGCAAGGCCGACCCCGCACTGCTCGAGCCGATGATGGCCGTTGAGGTCACCACCCCTGAGGAGAACATGGGTGACGTCATCGGCGACCTCAACTCCCGACGGGGCATCATCCAGGCGATGGAGGAGCGCAGCGGCGCCCGCATCGTCCGGGCCCTGGTGCCGTTGTCGGAGATGTTCGGCTACGTCGGCGACCTGCGGTCGAAGACCCAGGGCCGGGCTAGCTACAGCATGCAGTTCGACTCCTACGCCGAGGTTCCGCAGAGCGTGGCGAAGGAGATCATCGCCAAGGCGACGGGTGAGTGACGCTCACCTGAGCTGATCGGATGATTCGGGGCGGTCGCGGGAGGGTTCTCCCGCCCGCGGCCACCTCGGTCGGGTTGTGTGAATCCGGGCCTGTAGGCTTCATCGCCGCAGAACCCACCAAGGCTCTCCGGCCGTAAGGTCGGAAAGGCTGTCGACAGAGTCCTAAGCGCCGACCCGGCGCACCGGGGCGAACGAACCAAGAAAGTCCACAGGAGGACACCAGTGGCGAAGGCGAAGTTCGAGCGGACTAAGCCGCACGTCAACATCGGCACCATTGGTCACATCGACCACGGTAAGACGACGCTGACGGCGGCCATCACCAAGGTCCTGCACGACCAGTTCCCGGACCTCAACCCGTACACGCCGTTCGACGAGATCGACAAGGCGCCGGAGGAGAAGGCCCGCGGCATCACGATCTCCATCGCGCACGTCGAGTACCAGACCGAGGCGCGTCACTACGCGCACGTCGACTGCCCCGGTCACGCCGACTACATCAAGAACATGATCACCGGTGCCGCCCAGATGGACGGCGCGATCCTGGTGGTGGCGGCGACCGACGGCCCGATGCCGCAGACCCGCGAGCACGTGCTGCTCGCCCGTCAGGTCGGTGTGCCGTACATCGTCGTGGCGCTCAACAAGAGCGACATGGTCGACGACGAGGAGCTCCTGGAGCTCGTCGAGCTCGAGGTGCGCGAGCTGCTCTCGTCGCAGGAGTACCCGGGTGACGACCTGCCGGTCGTGCGGGTCTCGGCGCTGAAGGCCCTCGAGGGTGACCCCGAGTGGACCGGCAAGCTCATGGACCTCATGAACGCCGTCGACACCGCGATCCCGCAGCCGGAGCGCGAGACCGAGAAGCCGTTCCTCATGCCGATCGAGGACGTGTTCACGATCACCGGTCGTGGCACCGTCGTCACCGGTCGCGCCGAGCGTGGCATCCTCAAGCCGAACGAGGAGGTGGAGATCGTCGGCATCCGCGAGAAGTCGATGAAGACCACCTGCACCGGCATCGAGATGTTCCGCAAGCTGCTCGACGAGGCCCGGGCCGGCGAGAACGTCGGTCTGCTCCTCCGCGGCATCAAGCGCGAGGACGTCGAGCGCGGCATGGTCGTCATCAAGCCGGGCACCACGACCCCGCACACGGAGTTCGAGGCGACGGTCTACATCCTCTCCAAGGAGGAGGGCGGCCGGCACACCCCGTTCTTCCAGAACTACCGTCCGCAGTTCTACTTCCGCACCACGGACGTCACCGGCGTCGTCACGCTGCCCGAGGGCACCGAGATGGTCATGCCGGGCGACAACACCACGATGACCGTGAAGCTGATCCAGCCCATCGCGATGGAGGAAAACCTCAAGTTCGCGATCCGGGAGGGTGGCCGTACGGTCGGCGCTGGTCGCGTCACCAACATCATCAAGTGAGCTGGGTAACCCCGATTAGCGTCGCCGCCGGTCGTGCGGCATACTAGTCAGGTTGCGTAACGACGGTCGGTCGCCCGCGTCCGGTTAACGCTGGACCTCCGGGAGGCAGACAGTCTCGCGTAGGGTGGTTGATCGCCCCTGGCGGTCAACCACCCTCGCGCGGCGTCCAGGTCGCGGTCACTGCGATCGGCGCCATGACCCACCGCGTGGTCGGAAATCGCTCCGGAGTCCCGGGGCGGAGCCTGGCCCACGGGCGCGACACGCCCGACCGCGGGGGTCGGCGAAGTGGGCCTGTACCAGCCGGTACAGGCGCCCGCAACACAGCGGCATCGAGAGAAGGAACAGAAGCCACCATGGCGGGACAGAAGATCCGCATCCGGCTCAAGGCCTATGACCACGAGGTCGTCGACTCCTCGGCTCGGAAGATCGTCGAGACGGTGACGCGTACCGGGGCGCAGGTCGCTGGCCCGGTGCCGCTGCCCACGGAGATCAACCGTTTCTGCGTTATCCGCTCGCCGCACAAGTACAAGGACTCGCGCGAGCACTTCGAGATGCGCACGCACAAGCGTCTGATCGACATCATCGACCCGACCCCGAAGACGGTCGACTCGCTCATGCGCCTCGACCTGCCGGCTGGCGTCGACATCGAGATCAAGCTGTAGGGACCGGACAAATGGACAGGCAAGTCAAGGGGATCCTGGGCGCAAAGCTCGGCATGACCCAGGTCTGGGACAACAACCGCGTTGTTCCCGTGACCGTGGTTCAGGCCGGCCCGTGCGTCGTGAGCCAGGTTCGTAGCGCCGACAAGGACGGTTACTCCGCGGTCCAGCTGGCGTACGGGGCCATCGACCCGCGCAAGGTCAAGAAGCCGATCGCCGGGCACTACGCCAAGGCGGACGTCGCGCCGCGCCGGCACATCGTCGAGCTGCGCACCGCGGACGCCGCGGACTACTCGCCGGGCCAGGAGGTCACGGTCGAGGAGTTCCCGGCCGGCGTGACCATCGACGTCACCGGCAAGACCAAGGGCAAGGGCTACGCCGGCCCGATGAAGCGGCACGGCTTCCACGGTCTGCGCGCCAGCCACGGCGTCGAGCGCAAGCACCGCTCGCCGGGCTCGATCGGCGCCTGCGCGACCCCGGGTCGCGTCTTCAAGGGCACCCGGATGGCGGGTCGGATGGGTGGCGTTCGCTACACCGTCCAGAACCTGACCGTCCAGGCCGTGGACACCGAGAACAACCTCCTGCTCGTCCGTGGTGCCATCCCCGGCCCCAAGGGCGCGCTGGTCCTGGTCCGTACCGCGGCCAAGGCCAAGGTGAAGAAGGGCGGTGCGGCCAAGTGACCACCGTTGACGTCCTCAACGTCGAAGGCGCCAAGAGCGGCTCCGTCGAGCTGCCGGCCGACATCTTCGACGTCCAGGCCAACATCCCGCTGATGCACCAGGTCGTGGTGGCTCAGCTGGCGGCGGCCCGGCAGGGCACGCACAAGGCCAAGACCCGCGGCGAGGTCTCCGGTGGAGGCAGGAAGCCGTACAAGCAGAAGGGCACCGGTCGTGCCCGCCAGGGCTCGACCCGCGCGCCGCAGTTCGCCGGCGGTGGCGTGGTCCACGGCCCGGTGCCGCGCGACTACAGCCAGCGCACCCCGAAGAAGATGAAGGCCGCCGCCCTGCGTGGCGCCCTCTCCGACCGGGCCCGCGCCGGCCAGGTGCACGTCGTCGAGGCGTTCGTCTCGGGCGAGAAGCCGTCGACCAAGGCCGCGCTGGCCACGCTGACGAAGCTGACCGAGGCCCGCCGGGTCCTGGTCGTGCTGAGCAGCACCGACGAGCTGAACTGGGTGTCGCTGCGCAACGAGCCGCGGGTGCACCTGATCGAGGCCGGCCAGCTCAACACGTACGACGTGCTGGTGGCCGACGACGTGGTCTTCACGAAGGAGGCCCTGGACGAGTTCCTGGGCGTTCCCGCCGAGACCACCGAGGAGGGTGGCAAGTGAGCACGATCGCCGATCCGCGCGACATCATCGTCGCCCCGGTCGTCTCGGAGAAGAGCTACAGCGAGCTGAACCGGAACTGGTACACCTTCCTGGTGCACCCGGACGCGAACAAGACCGAGATCAAGATCGCTATCCAGCAGATCTTCAACGTCCGCGTCCTGACGGTCAACACGCTCAACCGCGAGGGCAAGCGCAAGCGCACCAAGACCGGCTTCGGTCAGCGCAAGGCGACCAAGCGGGCGATCGTGAAGCTGGCTGACGGTGACCGTATCGAGGCCTTCGGCGGCCCGGTCAGCTGAGGGGTGTAGACAATGGCTATCCGTAAGTACAAGCCGACGACGCCGGGCCGGCGTGGCTCGAGCGTCGCCGACTTCGCCGAGATCACCCGGTCGACGCCCGAGAAGTCGCTGCTGGCTCCGCTGCCGAAGAAGGGCGGACGCAACGCCCACGGCCGGATCACCACCCGGCACCACGGTGGCGGCCACAAGCGGCAGTACCGCCTGATCGACTTCAAGCGGGTCGACAAGGACGGCGTGCCGGCGAAGGTCGCGCACATCGAGTACGACCCGAACCGCACCGCGCGCATCGCGCTGCTGCACTACGCCGACGGCGAGAAGCGCTACATCATCGCGCCGAAGGACCTGAAGCAGGGCGACCGGGTGGAGTCGGGGCCGAGCGCCGACATCAAGCCGGGCAACAACCTGCCGCTGCGCAACATCCCGGTCGGTACCACCATCCACAACGTGGAGCTGCGTCCGGGCGGCGGCGCCAAGCTGGCCCGTTCGGCCGGCGTCGGCATCCAGCTGCTCGGCCGTGAGGGCGCGTACGCGACCCTCCGCATGCCGTCCGGCGAGATCCGGCGCGTCGACGTGCGCTGCCGCGCCAGCGTCGGCGAGATCGGCAACGCCGACCAGTCGAACATCAACTGGGGTAAGGCCGGCCGGATGCGGTGGAAGGGCAAGCGCCCGACCGTCCGTGGTGTGGCCATGAACCCGGTCGACCACCCGCACGGTGGTGGTGAGGGTAAGACCTCCGGTGGTCGCCACCCGGTCAACCCGCAGGGTAAGCCCGAGGGCCGCACCCGTCGTAAGGGCCAGCCGAGCGACCGGCTGATCGTCCGCCGCCGCTACGCCACGCGTAAGCGCGGCTGAGGGAGATAAGACATGCCTCGCAGCCTGAAGAAGGGCCCGTTCGTCGACGACCACCTGCTCAAGAAGGTGGAGACGCAGAACGACAAGGGCTCGAAGAACGTCATCAAGACCTGGTCGCGCCGCTCGACGATCATCCCGGAGATGCTGGGTCACACGATCGCCGTGCACGACGGACGTAAGCACGTCCCGGTCTTCGTGACCGAGGCCATGGTCGGGCACAAGCTCGGCGAGTTCGCGCTGACCCGCACGTTCAAGGGTCACGAGAAGGACGACCGGAAGAGCCGCCGGCGCTGACGCCGCGGGCATACGGATAGAGGAACAAGGGGTTACAGCGATGCCAGGAAAGGGCGACGCTCCGGTGCTTCCGGGCGCGCGGGCGGTTGCGCGGCACGTGCGCATCTCGCCGATGAAGGCGCGCCGGGTGGTCAACCTCGTCCGCGGCCTGCCCGCGAAGGAGGCGCTCACGGTGCTGCAGTTCGCGCCGCAGGCTGCGAGCGAGCAGGTGTACAAGGTGCTCGCGAGCGCGATCGCCAACGCGGAGAACAACGAGCGGCTGGACCCCGATGCGCTGCTCGTCAGCGAGGCGTTCGTCGACGAGGGCCCGACGATGAAGCGGTTCCGGCCGCGGGCGCAGGGCCGGGCCTACCGGATCCGCAAGCGGACCTGCCACATCACCGTGGCGGTCGAGGCGGTTGCGCCGGCCGCGCCGAAGAAGTCGGCGAAGAAGGCCGCCCCGGCCAAGCAGGCCGAGGCCGCTGAGGGGCAGAGCACGACGGAAGGTGCCGAGTAATGGGTCAGAAGGTTCACCCCACTGGGTTCCGGCTCGGCATCTCGACCGACTGGAAGTCCCGCTGGTTCGCGGACAAGCTCTACAAGGACTACATCGGCGAGGACGTCAAGATCCGCCGGATGATGTCCAAGGGCCTCGAGCGCGCCGGGATCTCCAAGGTCGACATCGAGCGCACCCGGGACCGGGTCCGCGTCGACATCCACACCGCCCGGCCGGGCATCGTCATCGGCCGTAAGGGTGCGGAGGCCGACCGGATCCGCGGCGAGCTGGAGAAGCTCACCGGCAAGCAGGTCCAGCTGAACATCATCGAGGTGAAGAACCCCGAGTCGGACGCGCAGCTGGTCGCCCAGGGCGTCGCCGAGCAGCTGTCCAGCCGGGTCAGCTTCCGTCGGGCCATGCGCAAGGCGATGCAGTCCGCGATGAAGAACCCGGTCTGCAAGGGCATCCGGGTGCAGGTCTCGGGTCGTCTCGGCGGCGCCGAGATGAGCCGGACCGAGTTCTACCGCGAGGGCCGGGTTCCGCTGCACACGCTGCGGGCCAACATCGAGTACGGCTTCTTCGAGGCCCGTACCACCTTCGGCCGGATCGGCGTGAAGGTCTGGATCTACAAGGGCGACGCCGTCCCGGGCCGCGAGGCCCCGGCCGAGGCCGCCCCGTCGCGCGGCCCGCGCCGCGACCGTGGCGACCGGCCGGAGCGGCCGCGCCGTGGCCGGTCGGGTTCGTCGGGCACGACCGCCGGTGGCACCGAGGCCGGCCGGGCTGCCGCGACCACCATCGCGCAGCAGGCGGAGACGCCGGCCGGTGAGCCGGTCGACGCCGGAGCCGTGGCCGCGGCCGCGACCCAGCCGGCAGAAACGCAGCAGGAGGGCTGACAGATGCTGATGCCGCGCAAGCCCCCGAAGGGCTTCCGCAAGCCGCACCACCCGGACCGCCACGGCGCGTCCAAGGGTGGTAACCGGGTGGTGTTCGGCGAGTTCGGGATCCAGGCTCTTGAGCCGGCGTACGTGACCAACCGCCAGATCGAGTCGGCGCGTATCGCGATGACCCGCCACATCAAGCGTGGCGGCAAGGTCTGGATCACGATCTTCCCGGACCAGGCCCTCACCAAGAAGCCGGCCGAGACCCGGATGGGTTCCGGTAAGGGTTCGCCCGAGTGGTGGGTCGCCAACGTCAAGCCGGGGCGGGTTCTCTTCGAGATGTCCTTCCCCAACGAGCAGATCGCGCGAGAGGCGATGCGTCGCGCGATCCACAAGCTCCCGATGAAGTGCCGCATTGTTACGCGCGAAGTGGGTGAATCCTGATGGCAGCGGGCGTCAAGGCCTCCGAGCTGCGTGAGCTCTCCGAGGAGGAGCTGGTCACGAAGCTGCGCGAGGCGAAGGCGGAGCTGTTCAACCTCCGCGTGCAGGCCGCAACCGGGCAGCTGGACAACAACCGGCGGCTGCAGGTCATCCGTCGGGAGATCGCCCGGATCTACACGATCATGCGTGAGCGTGAGCTGGGTCTCTCGGCCGCGCCGACTGAGGTGACTGCATCATGAGTGAGAACACCACCGCCGCCACCGCGCGGGCCCGCCGCAAGGTGCGTGAGGGCCTCGTGGTCAGCGACAAGATGGAAAAGACCGTCGTGGTCGAGGTCGAGGACCGGGTCAAGCACGCGCTGTACGGCAAGATCATGCGCCGGACCAGCAAGCTGAAGGTCCACGACGAGCAGAACTCGGCCGGCATCGGCGACCGGGTCCTGATCATGGAGACCCGGCCGCTCTCCGCCACCAAGCGGTGGCGGCTCGTGGAGATCCTCGAGAAGGCCAAGTAGCGAAGGCTCGAGCTCGGCCGGGTTCGGTCGGGCGCAGGTTCCGCCAGGCTCCGGCCGCCTCCGGGCGGCCGGAGAACCGGCAGACATAGGAGATAGACGTGATTCAGCAGGAGTCGCGACTGCGCGTCGCCGACAACACGGGTGCCCGGGAGATCCTGTGCATCCGGGTTCTCGGTGGCTCCGGTCGGCGCTACGCGAGCATCGGCGACGTCATCGTGGCCACGGTCAAGGACGCGATCCCCGGTGCCGGTGTGAAGAAGGGCGACGTCGTCAAGGCCGTCGTCGTTCGCACCGCCAAGGAGAAGCGGCGGCCGGACGGCTCGTACATCCGCTTCGACGAGAACGCCGCCGTCATCATCAAGGACGGTGGGGACCCGCGCGGTACCCGCATCTTCGGCCCGGTGGGCCGCGAGCTGCGGGACAAGCGGTTCATGAAGATCATCTCTCTCGCGCCGGAGGTGTTGTGACCGTGAAGGTCAAGAAGGGCGACACGGTCGTCGTCATCGCCGGCAAGGACAAGGGTGCCAAGGGTAAGGTCATCGCGGCCTACCCGCGGCAGGACAAGGTCCTGGTCGAGGGCGTGAACCGGGTCAAGAAGCACACCCGCATCAGCACCACCCAGCGTGGCGCCAAGACCGGTGGCATCGTCACCCAGGAGGCCCCGATCCACGTCTCGAACGTGCAGGTCCTGGACTCCGACGGCAAGCCGACCCGGGTCGGTTACCGGATCGACGACAACGGCCAGAAGGTCCGCATCGCGCGTAGCACCGGTAAGGACCTCTGATGACCACGGCTACCGAAACCAAGACCCTGCCGCGCCTCAAGGAGCGGTACCGCAACGAGGTCGTGGCGAAGCTGCAGGAGCAGTACAGCTACGGCAACCCCATGCAGGTGCCCGGGCTCGTCAAGATCGTCGTCAACATGGGTGTCGGCGAGGCTGCTCGCGACGCCAAGCTGATCGACGGCGCGGTCCGCGACCTGGCCACCATCACCGGCCAGAAGCCGCTGGTGCGGCGGGCGACCAAGTCCATCGCGCAGTTCAAGCTTCGCGAGGGCATGCCGATCGGCGCGAAGGTCACCCTGCGCGGCGACCGGATGTGGGAGTTCCTGGACCGGCTGCTCTCGATCGCGCTGCCGCGTATCCGCGACTTCCGCGGCCTGGACGGGCGCAAGCTCGACGGCCACGGCAACTACACGTTCGGTCTGACCGAGCAGTCGGTGTTCCACGAGATCGACCAGGACAAGATCGATCGCCAGCGGGGCATGGACATCACGGTGGTCACGACCGCCACGACCGACGACGAGGGCCGGGCGCTGCTCAAGCTCCTGGGCTTCCCGTTCAAGGAGAACTGAGATGGCCAAGAAGGCGCTGATCCTCAAGGCGGCCGCGAAGCCGAAGTTCTCGGTTCGCGCGTACACCCGCTGCCAGCGGTGCGGGCGTCCGAAGGCGGTCTACCGCAAGTTCGGTCTCTGCCGGGTGTGCATCCGGGAGATGGCCCACCGCGGTGAGCTGCCCGGCGTGTCCAAGGCTTCCTGGTAATAGCCCGGCGCGCTTCGCGCGTCAGCTGAACTGTCTCTTCGCCGTAGGCCCCGGGCCTGGCCCGGGGAACCCCGGCGAGAAAGGTTGACGAATTTCATGACGATGACCGACCCGATCGCAGACATGCTCACGCGTCTGCGTAACGCCAACCAGGCGTACCACGACCGGGTGACGATGCCCTACTCGAAGATCAAGGCGAACATCGCCGAGGTCCTCAAGGCCGAGGGTTACATCGCCACCTGGTCGGTCGAGGAGCCCGAGGAGGGCGCCGTCGGCAAGCGACTGGTCGTCGAGCTGAAGTACGGCCAGAACCGGGAGCGGAGCCTGGCCGGCATCAAGCGCGTGTCCAAGCCCGGTCTCCGGGTGTACGCCAAGTCGGACGGGCTCCCGCGGGTGCTCGGTGGGCTGGGCGTGGCGATCATTTCGACGTCCCAGGGGCTGCTCACCGACCGGCAGGCCCGCAAGCGGAGCGTTGGCGGGGAAGTCCTCGCCTTCGTCTGGTAACGGGAGACAGGTAGAAATGTCGCGTATTGGACGTAAGTCGATCCCGGTGCCAGCCGGCGTCGATATCACCATCGACGGCCAGACCGTCAAGGTCAAGGGCCCCAAGGGCGAGCTGAGCCACGTACTGGCCGAGCCGATCACGGCGGAGCGGGGCGAGGACGGCGCGCTGCACGTCAACCGGCCCAACGACGAGCGCAAGGCCAAGGAGCTGCACGGCCTGAGCCGTACGCTGGTGGCCAACATGATCGTCGGCGTGACCGAGGGCTACCGCAAGAGCCTCGAGATCGCCGGTACCGGTTACCGCGTGACCGCCAAGGGCAAGGACCTCGAGTTCGCGCTCGGGTTCTCGCACCCGGTGCTCGTTCCGGCCCCGGAGGGCATCACCTTCACGGTGGAGCGGCCGACGCTGTTCCACGTGGCCGGCATCGACAAGCAGCAGGTCGGCGAGGTCGCCGCCAACATCCGGAAGATCCGCCCGCCGGAGCCCTACAAGGGCAAGGGCGTGAAGTACCAGGGCGAGGTCATCCGCCGCAAGGCTGGAAAGGCAGGTAAGAAGTGAGCGCCACGCTGCTCAAGCGCCGCCGCGGCGTCGCCGCCAAGCGGGCCGTCGGGCGTGCGCGCCGGCACTTCCGGGTCCGCAAGAACGTCAGCGGCACCACCGAGCGTCCCCGCCTGGTCGTCACCCGCTCCCTGCGGCACATCGTCGCCCAGATCGTGGACGACACCAAGGGTCACACCCTGGCGTCGGCCTCGACCATGGACGCCTCGCTGCGCGGCGCCGAGGGTGACAAGAGCGCCCTGGCCGGCAAGGTCGGCGCCCTGCTCGCCGAGCGGGCCAAGGCCGCCGGCGTCTCGAAGGTCGTCTTCGACCGCGGTGGCAACCGGTACGCGGGGCGGGTCGCCGCGCTTGCCGACGCCGCCCGCGAAGCCGGGCTCGAGTTCTAGAAACCCCGTCACGAGAGAGAAGGAAGGCTGCTGATGCCAGGTCAACAGCGCCGTGGCGGCGGGTCCGGTGGCAACGAGGGTGGTCGCCGCGACAACCGCCGTGAGGGCGGCCGCGGAAACGCGCCCGTCGAGAAGACCCCGCACCTCGAGCGGGTCGTCGCGATCAACCGCGTCGCCAAGGTCGTGAAGGGTGGTCGTCGCTTCAGCTTCACCGCCCTGGTGATCGTGGGCGACGGCGACGGCACCGTCGGTGTGGGCTACGGAAAGGCCAAGGAGGTGCCCGCGGCGATCGCCAAGGGTGTCGAGGAGGCCAAGAAGCACTTCTTCAAGGTGCCGCGGATCGGTCAGTCGATCCCGCACCCGGTGCAGGGCGAGGACGCGGCCGGTGTGGTGCTGCTCAAGCCGGCCTCGGCCGGTACGGGTGTCATCGCCGGCGGTCCGGTCCGTGCCGTGCTGGAGTGCGCGGGCATCCACGACGTGCTCTCCAAGAGCCTCGGCTCGTCGAACCCGATCAACATCGTGCACGCCACGGTGGCGGCCCTGAAGGCGCTCGAGTCGCCCGAGCAGGTCGCGGCCCGTCGTGGCCTGCCGGTCGAGGACGTCGCGCCGGCCGCCATGCTGGCGTCGCGGGCGGGGGTGGCGTCCTGATGGCACGCCTGAAGGTCACCCAGGTCCGGTCCGAGATCGGGACCAAGAAGAACCAGCGTGACTCGCTGCGTTCGCTCGGTCTCAAGCGGATCAACGACGTGGTGGTCAAGGAGGACCGGCCGGAGATCCGGGGCATGATCTTCACGGTCAACCACCTCGTGAAGGTCGAGGAGGTCGAGTAATGACGATCAAGGTGCACCACCTGCGCCCGGCGCCCGGAGCCAAGACCGACAAGACCCGCGTGGGTCGCGGTGAGGGCTCGAAGGGCAAGACCGCCGGTCGCGGTACCAAGGGTTCCAAGGCCCGGAAGAACATCTCGGCGGCGTTCGAGGGTGGGCAGATGCCCATCCACATGCGCCTGCCGAAGATGAAGGGCTTCAAGAACAAGTTCAAGGTCGTCTTCCAGGTGGTCAACCTGGACCGGCTCGCCGAGCTCTTCCCGAACGGCGGCCAGGTCGGCCCGGCCGAGATGGTCGAGGCCGGCGCGGTCCGCAAGGGCCAGCCGGTCAAGGTGCTCGGCACCGGCGACCTCGGCGGCGTGGCTCTCCAGGTGTCGGCGCACGCGTTCAGCGCGTCGGCCAAGGAGAAGATCACCGCGGCCGGCGGCTCGGTCACCGAGCTGTAAGGCACGATCGTGGCGCCCGCTCAGTTGTCCGCAACTGGGCGGGCGCCGTGCTCTACCAGGCGAATGTGCGCCGAGTAACATCGGATTCGGTTTATGTAGCCGGGCACATCTGCCCGGACCGGGATCGGGCTGTTAGAGTCCCTTCCCAGCTATGGATATCGGGCGGTCCGCCCGGCACCCACCCCGCCCCGCCAGGGATCACCACCGGCGGCCCGCGTCGCGCAGGAGGAAGAAGTTGCTGTCCGCCTTTCTCAGTGCGTTCCGTACGCCTGACCTGCGCAAGAAGCTGCTGTTCACAGTAGGCATCATCGCGGTCTACCGGCTGGGCGCCACGCTGCCCAGCCCGGGTGTGTCGTACGGCAACGTGCAGAAGTGCCTCGACACCGTCCAGGGCGGCACCGGTGTGCTCGGCCTGCTGGATCTCTTCTCCGGTGGCGCGCTGCTCCAACTCTCGGTCTTCGCGCTGGGCATCATGCCCTACATCACCGCCTCGATCATCCTGCAGCTGCTGACCGTGGTCATCCCGCGTCTGGAGCAGCTCCGCAAGGAGGGTCAGGCCGGCCAGGCGAAGATCACCCAGTACACCCGCTACCTGACGCTGGGCCTGGGCATCCTCCAGTCCTCGGCGTTCGTGGCGTTGGCGCGCTCCGGTCAGCTCTTCAACAACCAGTGCGACCAGTTCCCGATCGTCCCGCGGGGCACCGGCATCCCGGACTGGCTGACGCTGACCATCCTGGTCATGACGATGACCGCCGGCACCGGCGTGGTGATGTGGCTCGGTGAGCTGATCACCGACCGGGGCGTCGGCAACGGAATGTCCGTGCTGATCTTCACCTCGATCGCGGCCCGCCTCCCCAGCGAGGGCTGGAAGATCAAGACCACCAAGGGCTGGGGGATGTTCCTCCTCGTCATCGCCCTGGTCCTGCTGGTCATCACCGCGGTCACCTTCATCGAGCAGGCTCAGCGCCGGATCCCGGTGCAGTACGCCAAGCGCATGATCGGCCGGCGGATGTACGGCGGCACCTCCACCTACATCCCGCTCAAGGTGAACCAGGCCGGCGTCATCCCGGTCATCTTCGCCTCGTCGCTGCTCTACCTGCCGACGCTCGCCCTCCAGTTCTTCGACCAGAACAACCCGGGTAAGACCCAGGCCTGGATCCAGAACCACATCGTCAAGGCGGCCGCGCCCGAGCACATCGCGCTCTACTTCCTGCTGATCATCTTCTTCACCTACTTCTACGTGTCGATCACGTTCAACCCGACCGAGGTCGCGGACAACATGAAGAAGTACGGCGGCTTCGTGCCGGGCATCCGCCCCGGCAAGCCGACCGCCGAGTACCTCGACTTCATCCTCAGCCGGATCACCCTGCCGGGCGCGCTCTACCTGGGCATCGTCGCGGTCCTGCCGAACTTCTTCTTCATCTGGCTGGACAGCCAGCAGTTCCAGAACTTCCCGTTCGGCGGCACCGCTGTGCTCATCATGGTCGGCGTCGGTCTGGAGACCGTGAAGCAGATCGAGAGCCAACTCATGCAGCGGAACTACGAAGGGTTCCTGCGGTAGATGCGACTCGTTCTGGTTGGCCCGCCGGGCGCGGGCAAGGGCACGCAGGCGGAGTTCATCGCCGCTCACCTCTCGGTGCCGAAGATCTCGACCGGGGACATCTTCCGGGCCAACGTCTCCCAGGGCACGCCGCTGGGGGTCGAGGCCAAGCGGTACATGGACGCCGGCAAGCTGGTCCCGGACGAGGTCACCATCAACATGGTGCGGGACCGGCTCGCCGAGCCGGACGCCGGCGAGGGCTTCCTCCTCGACGGCTTCCCGCGTACGACGCCGCAGGCCGCCGCGCTGGACAAGCTCCTCGCCGACCTCGGCACCGCGCTGGACCTGGTGCTGGAACTGGTCGTCGACGACGACGAGGTGATCCGGCGGCTGTCCGGCCGGCGTACCTGCCGGGGCTGCGGGAAGATCTGGCACGTCGAGTTCGACGCCACCACGCGTGAGGGTGTCTGCGACCGCTGCGGGGCCGAGCTGTTCCAGCGGGACGACGACAAGCCGGAGACCATCGCGGCGCGGCTGCGGGAGTATGCCGAGAAGACCGCGCCGCTGGTCGACTACTACGGCGCCCAGGGCAAGCTCGTCGGCATCGACGCGACCGGGCCGGTGGAGGACGTCACCGTCCGCGCCATCGACGCCCTCCGCTCGTACGGCGGCTGACGTCCCGCCGGACTCCGGCGGATAGAGTGCGAACAGCGGGGTACGTGCGACGTGCCCCGCTGTTCCGCGCAACGAAAGGTAAACGCCTCCATGCGTCGTCCCCAGCTGGACATCCAGCTGAAGACCCCCGAGCAGATCGAGCTGATGCGGGCCGCCGGTCTGGTGGTCGCCCGCGCGCTGCGCCGGATGCGGGAGGCGGTCGCCCCCGGCGTCACCACCGCCGACCTCGACGCGATCGCCGAGGCCACCATCCGTGAGGCCGGCGCGATCCCCTCGTTCAAGGGCTACCACGGCTTCCCGGCGTCGATCTGCTCCTCGGTCAACGAGCAGGTGGTGCACGCCATCCCGGCGTCGACGCAGGTGCTCCGCGAGGGCGACCTGATCTCGATCGACTGCGGGGCGGTGCTCAACGGCTGGCACGGCGACGCGGCCATCACGGTCGGCGTCGGCGAGGTCGACCCGGCCCTGCTGAAGATGGCGGCGGTCGCCGAGGACGCCATGTGGGCCGGCATCGCCGCCGCGGCCCGGGGTGCGGCCAGCGGCAAGGGCCGGCTCACCGACATCTCCCACGCGGTGGAGACCGCGGTCCGCCAGGGCGGCCGGTACGGCATCGTCGACGGCTACGGCGGGCACGGCATCGGCACCGAGATGCACCAGGACCCGCACGTGCTCAACCACGGGCGCCCGGGCAAGGGCCCGCGGCTGGTGCCGGGCCTGGCGCTGGCCATCGAGCCGATGATCACCATGGGTTCCCCGCGTACGGTCGAGCTGGCCGACGGCTGGACCGTGGTGACCCGGGACCGGTCGATGGCGGTGCACGTCGAGCACTCGATGGCGCTGCTGGACGACGGCGTCTGGGTGCTGACCGCCGAGGACGGCGGCCGGGCCCGGCTCGGCAACCTGGTCACCGCGCGCCAGCCGGCGGACTCTCCGGCCGTCTGAGGCGGAACGCCCCGCTCGCGAGGTTCCGTCCCGGTCGTCCCGACCGGGTGTTTCCGCGCGCTGGCGGGGCGGTGTCAGACTTGCCCTCATGGACGGGCGGAGCGGGATGCGGGCGGCCGACGCCGACCGGGAGGTCACGGCGGAGCGGCTCCGGGTGGCCCTGGAGGAGGGCCGGCTCAACCTGCACGAGTACGACGAGCGGCTGGCCCGCGCGTACGGCGCGAAGACCTACGCGGACCTGGACGAGGTGGTGGCCGACCTGCCCGGCCCGGCACCGGCGCAGCGCGCCGCGGTGGCGCCCGCGCCGCCGCCCCCGCCCCCGGTGGCCGGAAACGGCGGGCCGGTGGCCGGGACCGCGCGGGGCCGGTTGCTGGGGCTCTGGACACCGTGGCTGCGGGTCGCCGGGATCCTGGTGCCGATCTGGCTGCTGGTCTCGATCGGCTCCCGGGACATGGCCAACTTCTGGCCGGCCTGGGTCCTCGGTCCGTGGGGCGCGTTGCTGGTGATGCAGTCCGTGGGGCTGCTCGGCGGCGGCCACCCGCGGCACCCGGGCCCCAGGCCTCGCCGGGACCGGCGCCGGAGGCGCTGACCGGCATCCTGTGGCGGCTGTCACAGCGGGTGCCGGATTTCCCCCCGCCGGGTGACCGGCCGGGCGGCCGGTTTGGCGACGGCGCGCAGGCGGGCGTACACTTTCAGATCGGCGCACAGCGTCCACTCCGGCATGCCCACCCTGCGCTTCGGTGGGAGTCGGAGCCGCGGCTGGCTCGGGCTCGGCGATTTTCGCCGGAGCCCGTGTAAGACGTTGTGGGCCGTCCGGAGTAACCGACGTCAGGACAGCGGAGGACATGCCGAAAAAAGACGGAGCCATCGAGATCGAGGGTCGGGTCATCGAGCCCCTGCCGAACGCCATGTTCCGGGTGGAGCTCGCGAACGGTCACAAGGTGCTGGCTCACATCAGCGGCAAGATGCGGCAGCACTACATCCGCATCCTGCCGGAGGACCGGGTCGTCGTCGAACTCTCGCCGTACGACCTGACCCGCGGGCGCATCGTCTACCGCTACAAGTAAGCCTGACGACGGCCGGGACGTCCCCGTGTCCGTCTTCGACGTCCGGGTCGCGCACCGTCGCGTCTCCGGGCCAGATGGGAAGTAAGGCAACCGTGAAGGTCAAGCCGAGCGTCAAGAGGATCTGCAACAAGTGCCGGGTGATCCGCCGGCACGGCCGGGTCATGGTCATCTGCCAGGACCCGCGCCACAAGCAGCGCCAGGGCTGAACCGTTCCCGCCGACCGCGACGAGCGGCGGCGGAACCGGCCCGGGCCGCAGATCCCGACACACATCACCAGCTCGTCCCAGCCGCGATCCGGTACGCAGCGCGTACCCCCTCGTGGTTGACCCCCGGTCGGAGGCCGGGGCCCGCTCGGGCAGCGACCGATCCCGGTCGCCGGCGCTGATGGCGCCGGAAGGACAGGGACGGTCGGTAGCGGGGTGGGACGGGTCCACACCTCCGCCACAACATCACGAGGAGTACGCCCGCACATGGCACGTCTAGTCGGCGTGGATCTCCCCCGCGACAAGCGGATGGAGATCGCGCTCACCTACATCTTCGGGGTCGGTCGCACCCGCGCCCTGGAGACGCTGGCCGCCACCGGCATCTCGCCGGACAAGCGCGCTCGGGACCTCACGGACGAGGAGCTCGTGCAGCTCCGCGACCACATCGAGGCCAACTACCAGGTTGAAGGTGACCTTCGCCGCGAGGTCGCCGCTGACATCCGCCGCAAGGTCGAGATCGGCTGCTACGCGGGTATCCGGCACCGCCGGGGCCTGCCCGTTCGTGGCCAGCGGACCAAGACCAACGCGCGGACCCGCAAGGGCCCGAAGCGGACCGTCGCCGGCAAGAAGAAGCCCGGCAAGAAGTAACTAGGAGCGCACAGACTTATGCCACCGAAGGCTCGTGCCGGAGCCGCCGTCAAGAAGGTCCGGCGCAAGGAACGCAAGAACGTCGCCCACGGGCAGGCGCACATCAAGAGCACCTTCAACAACACCATCGTGTCCATCACGGACCCGACCGGTGCGGTCATCTCCTGGGCCTCCTCGGGCCAGGTGGGCTTCAAGGGCTCGCGCAAGTCGACCCCGTTCGCCGCGCAGCTGGCCGCCGAGGCCGCCGCGCGCCGGGCCATGGATCACGGCATGCGCAAGGTCGACGTGTTCGTCAAGGGCCCCGGCTCCGGCCGGGAGACCGCCATCCGTTCGCTGCAGGCCGCCGGGCTGGAGGTCGGGCAGATCTCCGACGTCACCCCGCAGCCGCACAACGGATGCCGTCCGCCGAAGCGTCGTCGGGTCTGAGAGGTAGAGAGAGATGGCTCGTTACACCGGTGCTGACTGCCGCCGTTGCCGGCGGGAGAAGATGAAGCTGTTCCTCAAGGGCAGCAAGTGCGATGGCCCGAAGTGCCCGTTCGAGTCCCGGCCGTTCCCGCCCGGGCAGCACGGCCGCGGCCGCACCAAGGAGACGGAGTACCTGCTCCAGCTCCGTGAGAAGCAGAAGGCCCGCCGCGTCTACGGCGTGCTGGAGAAGCAGTTCCGCGGCTACTACGAGGAGGCCGTGGGCAAGCAGGCGAAGACCGGTGAGGTCCTCCTGCAGATCCTCGAGTCGCGGCTGGACAACGTGGTCTACCGGGCTGGCTACGCCAAGTCCCGGGACATGGCCCGCCAGCTGGTCAAGCACGGTCACTTCACGGTGAACGGCAAGAAGGTCGACATCCCGTCGTACCGCGTCAAGGAGCACGACATCATCGAGGTCCGGGGCAAGAGCAAGGAGCTCACCCCGTTCATCGTCGCGCAGGCCGAGGCCGGCTCCAAGACCGTTCCGGCGTGGCTCGAGGCCATCCCCAGCCAGATGAAGATCCTCGTGCACTCGCTCCCGGCCCGCCAGGTGATCGACACCCAGGTCCAGGAGCAGCTGATCGTCGAGCTCTACTCCAAGTAAGGGCTCGTTGCGGTGGCCCGCCCTCCGGGGCGGGCCACCGGAACAGTTTGTGTCGTGGGCGTCATATAGCGGGCGCCCCGGAAGAGAAGAGAAAAGATGCTCATCAGCCAGCGACCGTCTCTCTCCGAAGAGTCGATCAACGAGACCCGGTCCCGGTTCACCATCGAGCCGCTGGAGCCGGGCTTCGGCTACACCCTGGGCAACTCGCTGCGGCGTACGCTGCTGTCGTCCATCCCGGGTGCGGCGGTCACCTCGATCAAGATCGACGGTGTCCTGCACGAGTTCACCACGATCCCCGGTGTCAAGGAGGACGTGGTCGAGCTCGTCATGAACATCAAGGAGCTCTGCGTCAGCTCGGAGCACGACGAGCCGGTCAGCATGTACCTGCGCAAGCAGGGCCCGGGCGACGTGACCGCCGGCGACATCCAGCCCCCGGCCGGTGTCTCGGTGCACAACCCGGACCTGAAGCTCGCCACCCTGAACGGCAAGGGCCGGCTCGACATGGAGCTGACCGTCGAGCGGGGCCGTGGCTACGTCACGGCGGCGCAGAACAAGCAGGCGGGTGCGGAGATCGGCCGGATCCCGGTCGACTCGATCTACTCGCCGGTGCTCAAGGTGACCTACCGCGTCGAGGCGACCCGTGTCGAGCAGCGGACCGACTTCGACCGGCTGATCATCGACGTCGAGACCAAGCCGTCGATGGGCCCGCGCACCGCGCTGGCCTCCGCCGGCTCGACGCTGGTCGAGCTGTTCGGGCTGGCCCGGGAGCTGGACGAGACCGCCGAGGGCATCGACATCGGGCCGTCCCCGCAGGACGCCCAGCTGGCGGCCGACCTCGCTCTGCCGATCGAGGAGCTGGACCTCACCGTCCGCTCCTACAACTGCCTCAAGCGCGAGGGCATCAACTCCGTTGGTGAGCTGATCGGGCGTACCGAGGCCGACCTCCTCGACATCCGCAACTTCGGCCAGAAGTCGATCGACGAGGTCAAGATGAAGCTCGCCGGGATGGGCCTGGGGCTGAAGGACTCGGCTCCGAACTTCGACCCGGCGCACGTCGTGGACGCCTTCGGCGAGGCCGACTACGACACCGACGACTACCGCGAGACCGAGCAGCTCTAGTCCGCGCTGCCGCCACACCTGAGGAGCACCAAGCATGCCCACGCCCACCAAGGGCCCCCGCCTCGGCGGCAGCCCCGCGCACGAGCGGCTGATGCTGGCCAATCTGGCCACCGCGCTGTTCCAGCACGGCAAGATCCAGACCACCGAGACGAAGGCCCGGCGGCTGCGTCCGCTGGCCGAGCAGCTCATCACCAAGGCCAAGCGCGGCGACCTCGCCTCGCGGCGTCGGGTGCTGGGCGTCGTCAAGGACAAGGACGTGGTCTACGCCTTGTTCGACCAGATCGCGCCCCGGTACGCCAACCGCAACGGTGGCTACACCCGGATCGTGAAGACCGGTCCGCGCAAGGGTGACGCCGCTCCGATGGCGATCATCGAGCTGGTGGAGGAGCTTCAGGTCGCCGAGCCGAAGGCGAACAAGAAGACCGCCGCCCGCAAGGCCGCCCAGCAGGACAAGGTCGAGGCCCTGGCTCCGGCCGAGGAGGCCCCGCGCACCAGCGAGGCCGCCGACCAGGACGCCGAGGCTCCGGTCTCGGCCTCCGGTGACACCGCCGCCGCCCGCGAGGACAGCGACGAGGCCGCCGAGAACGACAAGGCCTGAGCACTGGCCGCATCGTCGGGCCCGGTACCCCCCGCACGGGGTGCCGGGCCCGACGGCATGAGGAGGTACGAGGTGGACGAGCGGACCCGGCTGCGGCTGGACGTCTCGTACGACGGCACCGATTTCTCCGGCTGGGCCGCCCAGCCCACCCGCCGGACGGTCGCCGGGGTGCTCATGCAGACGCTGGACCTGGTCCTCGGCGCGGGCACCGCGACGGGGCTGACCGTGGCCGGTCGCACCGACGCCGGCGTGCACGCCACCGGGCAGGTCTGCCACCTCGACCTGCCGGCCGAGGTGTGGCGGCAGCACGACGGGAAGCTGCTGCGCCGGCTGGCCCGGCTGCTCCCGCCGGACGTGCGGGTCCGCGCGATGACCGAGGTGCCGGCCGACTTCGACGCCCGCTTCTCGGCCACCTTCCGCCGCTACGAGTACCGGGTGACCGACGCGCCGTGGGGCGCCGAGCCGTTGCGCCGCACCGACACCCTGGCCTGGCCCAAGCCGCTGGACCTCGCGGCGTTGAACGCCGCGGCGGGCGGGCTGGTGGGGGAGCACGACTTCGCCGCGTACTGCCGGCGGAAGGAGAACGCCACCACGCTGCGCGAGGTGACCCGGCTGGACTGGCGGCGCGACCCGGACGGGATCCTGGTCGCCACCGTGCAGGCCGACGCGTTCTGCCAGAACATGGTGCGCAGCCTGGTCGGCGCCATGCTGGTCGCCGGGGACGGCCGCCGGCCGGTCGAGTGGCCGGCCAGCCTGCTGAGCCGCCGGGAACGCTCCAGCGAGGTGACCGTGGCGCCCGCGCACGGGCTGGCCCTGGTCGAGGTCGGCTACCCGGCCGACCCCGCCGAGTACGCCCGCCGCGCCGACCTCACCCGCCGCCTCCGGGTGCCCGTCGCCGAGGGCTGAGCACAGTGGAACGGCCCGCCGCCCCGGGACGGGGACGACGGGCCGTGGTGCCCGGGCTTCAGTTGCCGCCGTCCTGGCCGGCGGTGCCGTCGGTCGGGCCGTCGGTGGGCTGGCTGGCCGTCCCGCCGTTGGCCCGCCGCTCCAGCACGCTCCGGTTCAGGTAGACCTCGATCATGTCGTACAGGATCTCGCGGACCTTGCTGTCGTCGGAGCTGATCCGTTCCCCGTCGGCCCGGGTGACCACGCAGTAGGCGAGGTAGTGGCCGCGGACCTGCCAGCCGACCCGGGCGGCGGCCTTGGCCACCGGCTCGGTGTCCTCGCTCACCGCCATGCCCCGGAACCGGCCCTGCCGTTCGTCCAGCATCGGCCGGATCCGGTCGCGCGCCCGCTGGGCGCTGGCCACGTCGGTCAGGTTGAACAGACCGGCCGTGAGCAGGTGGTCGCCGTCGGGGGAGCGGAGGGTGGCCCGGACCACCTGGTTGCAGCCGAGGCGGACCAGCAGGTCGGCGATCTCGCCGGTGGCCGCCACCGCGCAACTGCCGCTGGAATGCGTCTTGAGCACCCGGTACGCCGGCTGGCCGTCGGTCACCACCAGCTGCTGGCCGGGGAAGACCTCCCTGGCGGTGAGCGCCGCCTGGTCGGTGTCCCGGGAGTCCAGGTCGTGCCCGTCGGCCGCCGCGGACTGGTCCACCACGGGCGGGGTGCTCTGCTGGCCGGCCTGCGGCGTGGCGGTCCGGTCATCGAGCAGGGCGGCGACGGCCAGCCCCGTGAGGGCGAGCAGCATCAGTACGGCCGCGCCACCGATCAGCACCTGCCAGGCCCGGCCGCCGCCGCGCCGGTGGTCGGCACGGCGGGTCCGTGACAGGTCCAGCGGATCGGTGGTCCGCACGGCCGGGTCGGGCGGGGCCGACGTCGCCGGCTCGGGCGCGGCGGCCGGCGTCGGCTGCGGCACCGGTGGCGCGGGCTGCGGCGCCGCCGGCGTGGGCTGCGGCACGGGAGCGGGCTCCCGGGGCGGGGCGGGCCGGCTCGGCGCCGGCGCGGGAACCGGCGGGGCCGGCGCCCGCGCTGCCTCGACGGCCGGTCGGGTGGGCCGGACCGGCGGAGGCAGCGACGGGGTGGGGAAGCGGGACGGCGAGGGACCCGCCGGCGGAGCCGCCGCGGCACCGGGCACGGACGGGTCCGACCCGGGCCTCGGGTACTCCAGGAAGGCGTCCTCATCGGACTCGTACCGATACACCATGTTGGCTACAGTAGGGGCCAATGCCCCTTTCGGGGGTAATATCGGGAAATTCTGGCGGAGTGGCGTCGCGACCTGCGCCGCCCACCGTTGCCGGAGCCGTTCCCGGGCGGTGCGACAATGCCCGTCGTGACCGGCGACCACTACTTCACCGCGGAACCCACGACCGCCGCCCGGCCGCGCGAGGTCGAGTTCTCCGCCGGCGGGCGCGACTACACCCTCGCCTCGGCCAGCGGGGTGTTCTCCGCCAACCGACTCGACCCCGGCACCGCGGTGCTGCTGCGCAAGGCCGAACTGCCGGCGCACGACGCCACCGGCCCGCTGCTCGACATCGGCTGCGGCTTCGGGCCGATCACCTGCGTACTGGCCGCCAGCGCGCCGGCCGCCACGGTCTGGGCGGTCGACGTCAACGAGCGGGCACGCGAACTCACCGCCGCCAACGCCGCCCGGATCGGCGCCGCCGACCGGGTCCGGGTGGCCGCCCCGGGCGACGTACCCGCCGACGTCACCTTCGCCCAGATCTGGTCCAACCCGCCGATCCACATCGGCAAGGGGGAGCTGCACGAGCTGATGCTGCGCTGGCTGCCCCGGCTCGCCCCGGACGGGGTGGCCTGGCTGGTCGTCGCGCGCCACCTCGGCGGCGACTCGCTGCACCGCTGGCTGGTCGAGCAGGGCTGGCAGGTCGAGCGGCGCGCCAGCCAGAAGGGCTACCGGGTGCTCCGGGTCACCCGGTAATCGGGTGTCGCCCGTGCCCACCCCTCGGGCA
>NZ_BMRA01000005.1:190934-313883 GCF_014648395.1 Micromonospora fulviviridis
CCGAGGTCTCGTTCCGGGTCGGTGAGGGCGCCAAGGTGGCGCTCGTCGGCCCCAACGGCGCCGGCAAGACCACGCTGCTGCGCATGGTCGCCGGAGACCTGCCGGTGAAGACCGGCGTGGTCGCCCGCTCCGGCGGGCTCGGCGTCATGCGCCAGTTCATCGGAATGATCGGGGACGAGTCGACGCTCGCCGACCTGGCGCTGTCGCTCGCCCCGCCGGCGCTGCGCGACGCCGGCCACCGCCTGGCCGAGACCGAGGCGGCCATGCGGGCGGCCGAGGTCCGCGGCAAGTACAGCAGCGCCGCCGGCAAGGCCCAGCTCGCGTACGCCGATGCGCTGGCCGCCTGGGGCGAGGTCGGCGGGTACGACGCCGAGGTGCTCTTCGACACGGTCGCCACCATCGTCCTCGACCTGCCCTGGGACGCCGCCCGGGAACGCCCCGTGCGGACGCTGTCCGGCGGCCAGCAGAAGCGGTTCGCGCTGGAACTGCTGCTCCGCGGCCCGGACGAGGTGCTCCTCCTCGACGAGCCGGACAACTTCCTCGACGTGCCCGGCAAGCGCTGGCTGGAGGCCCGGCTGCGCGAGTCCGGCAAGTCCGTGCTCTACGTCTCGCACGACCGGGAGCTGCTGGCCCAGACCGCCGACCGGGTGGTCGCCGTGGAGGGCGGCAGCGCCTGGGTGCACCCGGGCGGCTTCGCCAGCTGGCACGAGGCCCGGGTGGCCCGGCACGCCCGCCTCGACGAGCTGCGCCGCCGCTGGGACGAGGAACACCAGAAGCTGCGCGAGCTGGTGCTCATGTACAAGCAGAAGGCCGCGTACAACGACGGGATGGCCTCCCGCTACCAGGCCGCGCAGACCCGGTTGCGCAAGTTCGAGGAGGCCGGGCCGCCGCCCGTACCCCCGAAGGACCAGGACATCCGGATGCGCCTGACCGGCGGACGGACCGGCAAGCGCGCGGTGATCGCCGAGCAGCTCGAACTGGACGGCCTGACCTACCCGTTCGACCTGGAACTCTGGTACGGCGACCGGGTGGCGGTGCTCGGCGCGAACGGCACGGGGAAGTCGCACTTCCTGCGCCTGCTCGCCCGCGGCGGCACCGACCCCGACCCGGCCAACACCCCCGTCGACGGCGCGGCGGCGCTCGCTCCCGTCACGCACGACGGCCACGTACGCCTCGGCGCCCGGGTGCGACCCGGCCACTTCTCGCAGACCCACGACCGGCCCGAGCTGATGGCCAAGACGCTGGTCGAGATCCTGTGGCGGGGCGACGAGCACCGGGCCGGCATGGACCGGCACGCGGCCATGGCGGCGCTGTCCCGCTACGAACTGGCCGGGCAGGGCGACCAGCGTTTCGGCACCCTCTCCGGCGGCCAGCAGGCGCGCTTCCTCGTGCTGCTGCTGGAGCTGTCCGGGGCCACCCTGCTGCTGCTCGACGAGCCGACCGACAACCTCGACCTGGCCTCCGCCGAGGCCCTCGAAGCGGGGCTGGCCGCGTTCGCGGGGACGGTCGTCGCGGTCACCCACGACCGGTGGTTCACCCGCTCCTTCGACCGGTTCGTGCTGTTCCGCGGCGACGGCGAGGTGGTGGAGACCCCGGAGCCGGTCTGGGACGTGCGATGAGCGCCTGGCCGGCGGCATAGAGTGGATCTCGTGACTGAGATGACCTACCGCCGGCTGGGCGACTCCGGGCTCGTGGTGTCCGTGGTCGGCATCGGCTGCAACAACTTCGGCCGCAAGCTCGACCTCGACGGCACCCGTGCGGTGGTGGACGCCGCGCTCGACGCCGGCATCAACTTCTTCGACACCGCCGACATCTACGGCGAGCCGCAGGGCGGCTCCGAGGAACTGCTCGGGCAGGCGCTCAAGGGCCGCCGGGACGACGTGGTGGTCGCCACCAAGTTCGGCATGGACATGCACGGCCTCAACGGGCCGGACCACGGCGCCCGGGGCGCCCGCCGCTACATCGCCCGGGCCGTCGAGGCGTCGCTGCGCCGGCTCGACACCGACCACATCGACCTCTACCAGATGCACGAGCCCGACCCGGGCACCCCGATCGACGAGACCCTCGCCGCGCTGGACGACCTGGTGACCGCCGGCAAGGTCCGCTACCTCGGCAACTCGAACTTCGCCGGCTGGCAGATCGCCGACGCCGACTGGACCGCCTCCTCCCAGGGCCGCACCCGCTTCATCTCCGCGCAGAACCACTACTCGCTGCTGGAGCGGAGCGTGGAGGCCGAGGTGATCCCGGCCTGCGAGCGGTTCGGCCTGGGCATGCTGCCGTTCTTCCCCCTCGCCAACGGCCTGCTCACCGGCAAGTACAAGCGGAACGAGGCCCCGCCCGCCGGCAGCCGGCTCTCCGGCGGCGGCCGGTACGCCGAGCGCCTCGCCGCCGCGGACTGGGACACCATCGAGGCGATCGAGGCGTACGCGGCCGAGCGCGGGGTCAGCATGCTCCAGGTGGCCATCGGCGGGCTCGCCGCCCGGCCAGCGGTGACCTCGGTGATCGCCGGCGCCACCACGCCCGAGCAGGTACGCGCCAACGCCGAGGCGGGCACCTGGCAGCCCACCGACGAGGACCTCGACGCCCTCGACGCCCTCCTCTGACCCACCTTCCGCTGCCCCGGCGCCTCCCTCCGGCGCCGGGGCAGCGCGCTGTCCGTCCCATGTGTCCGCGGGACGAGGCGTGTTCAGAAGATCACCGGCTGTCTTCATCCTCCATCCGGGACGGTCGGTGGGAAATTCCCCACCCGCCCCTTGGCGGATCCGCGCGCACGTCGTACGGTAGGCCCGCAAGTGACCCACGGGAGCCCGGTGCCACCGGGCTGAGAGGGGGGCTGGAAGCCCCCGACCGTCGAACCTGATCCGGGTAATGCCGGCGCAGGGAGGAGAGTTGCCGTGCCGTCCCTGGGACGACTGCATCTGATCACCGACACCCGGCCGGGGCGGGACCCCCTCGCCGTGCTGCGCGCCGCCCTGCCGGTGGCCCGCGCCGAACTCGTCGTCCAGGTCCGGGTGGAGGACGACGCCACCGACCGGGAGGCGTACGAGCTGGCCCGCCAGGTGGTCGGGCTGTGCCGGCCGTACGGGGCGACGTGCCTGGTCAACGATCGGCTGCACGTGGCGCTGGCGGTGGAGGCCGCCGGCGGCCACGTCGGCGCGGAGGACCTGCCCGTGGCGGCGGCCCGCCGGGTGCTCGGTGCCGGCGCCGTGCTCGGCGCGACCGCCCGGGAGCCGGGCGGCGCCGTCGCGGCGGTCGCCGCCGGGGCCAGTTACCTGGGCGTGGGCCCCTGCCACGTCACCACCACCAAGGCCGGCCTGCCCGACCCGATCGGCCCCGCGGGGGTACGCGTCGTGGCCGGCGCGGTGGACGTGCCGGTGATCGCCATCGGCGGGGTGACCGCCGCGTCGGTGCCGGCGCTGCGGGCCGCGGGGGCGTACGGGGTGGCGGTGGTGGGGGCGCTGTCCGGCAGCCCCGATCCCGCCCGTGCGACGGCCGAGCTGATCGAGGCCCTGACGTGCTGACCCGACCGGACGTCGCCATCGTGGGGGCGGGACCGGTCGGGCTGGCGATTGCGTGGCGGTGCGCGTCCCGTGGGCTGCGCGTGACCGTGCACGACCCGGCACCCGGCTCCGGGGCCTCGCACGTCGCCGCCGGCATGCTCTCCCCGGTGGCCGAGGCGTACTTCGGTGAGCACGAGCTGACCGGGCTGCTCGCCGAGTCCGCCGCCCGCTGGCCCCGCTTCGCCGCCGACCTGGCCGAGGCGGCCGGCGTCGACGTCGGGTACCGCGCCGACGGCACCCTGGTGGTCGGGCTCACCGCCGACGACCTGGCCGAGGCGCGGCGGCTCTGGTCGTACCAGCAGGGGTTGGGACTGCCGATCACGCCGCTGCGCCCCTCGGAGCTGCGCGACCGCGAGCCGGCGCTGGCCCCGCGGGTGCGCGGCGGCGCGGTCGCCCCCGGCGACCACCAGGTCGACCCGCGCCGGCTGGTGGCCGCGCTGCGGGTGGCGGCCGAGCGGGCCGGCGCGGTGCTGCGCCCGGCCCGGGTGGGCGCGCTGTCCGAGGTGGACGCCCGGGTCACCGTGGTCGCGGCCGGCTGCGGCGCCGCCGCGCTGACCGGGCTGCCGGTCCGTCCGGTCAAGGGCCAGGTGCTGCGGCTCCGGGCGCCCGGCCGCGGCGCGCCGGACTTCCGGCACGTGATCCGGGGGTACGCCGACGGCGAGTCGATCTACCTGGTGCCCCGGGACAGCGGGGAGGTGGTGGTCGGGGCGACCGTCGAGGAGCGCGCCGACACCGAGGTGACCGCCGGCGCGGTGCTGCGGCTGCTCCGCGCCGCCGTCGACCTGGTGCCGGAGCTGGCCGAGTACGAGCTGGTCGAGGCGACCGCCGGGCTGCGCCCCGGCACGCCGGACAACGCGCCGGTCATCGGGCCGCTGCCCGGTCGGCCCGGCGTGCTCGTGGCCACCGGGCACCACCGGCACGGCATCGTGCTCACCCCGGTCACCGCCGACCTGGTCACCGAGCTGATCGTCACCGGCGAGCCGGACCCGCTGCTCGCCCCCTTCACCCCGGACCGGTTCGGGAAGGAGCCCAGGTGGAACTGATCGTCAACGGCGCGGGACGGGACCTGCCGAGCGGCTCGACCGTCGCGGACGTGGTCCGCGCGGTCACCGCCCAGGAGCGCGGCCTGGCGGTCGCCGTGAACGGCGAGGTGGTGCCGCGGGGCGGCTGGTCGGCGGCCGTGCTGCGCGACGGCGACCGGGTCGAGGTGCTCAGCGCCGCCCAGGGCGGGTGAGCCGGGTGTCCTTCGAGATCGGTGGGGTGGGCTTCGGCTCCCGGCTCATCCTCGGCACCGGCGGCGCGGCCAACCTGCACGTGCTGGAGCAGGCGATCCGCGCCTCCGGCACCGAGCTGGTGACCCTCGCGCTGCGCCGGGTGGACACCGCGCCCGGCGCGGCCGGCGGCCTGCTCGACCTGCTGGACCGGTGCGGCGTACGGCTGCTGCCGAACACGGCCGGCTGCTACACGGCGTCCGAGGCCGTGAAGGTGGCGCGGCTGGCCCGGGAGGCGTTCGACACCGACTGGGTGAAGCTGGAGGTGATCGGCGACGAGCGCACGCTGCTGCCCGACGGGGTGGAACTGCTGCGCGCCGCCGAGGAACTGGTGGCCGACGGGTTCACGGTGCTGCCGTACACCTCGGACGATCCCGTCCTGGCCCGCCGGCTCGCCGACGTGGGCTGCGCGGCCGTGATGCCGGCGGGCGCGCCCATCGGCTCCGGGTTGGGGGTGAGCAACCCGCACCACATCCGGCTGATCCGGCAGGGCGTGGACGTGCCGGTGATCCTCGACGCCGGGATCGGCACCGCGTCCGACGCGGCGCTCGCCATGGAGCTGGGCTGCGACGCCGTGCTGCTGGCCAGCGCGGTGACCCGGGCCGCCGACCCGGTGGCGATGGCCACCGCCATGCGGCACGCCGTCGAGGCAGGGCGGCTGGCGTACGGGGCGGGCCGGATCGCCCGCCGCTTCCACGCCCTCGCCTCCACCCCGGACGAGGGAAGGCCGGACCTGTGAGGGCCGGCTCCCCGGTCGACCTCAGCGCCGGGATCGCGGTCCGGTCCGCAGATCTTGGCGGGGAGCGGCCCCTTGAGGGGCCGGAATCTTCCAGGATCTCGGGCGATGTGGTGCCGTCGGGCGTGGTGCTGCTCACCGACCGCTGGCAGGCGCGGTGGCCCCTGGTCGAGGTCGTCGAGGCGGCCGTGGTTGGGGGAGTGCGCTGGGTGGTGCTGCGGGAGAAGGACCTGTCCCGGGCCGAGCGGGCCGCCCTGGCCGCCGAGCTGCGCGCCATCCTCACCGCCGCCGCCGGCGGCAGGCTGATCGTGGCCGGCCCGGACCCGCTCGACGGCGACGCCGTCCACCTGCCCGCCGCCGGCCCGTACCCGCCGCCGGCCGCCGGACTGGTGGGCCGCTCCTGCCACGACGCCACCGAGCTGGGCCGGCTCACCACCGAGGACTACGTGACGCTGTCGCCGGTCTTCCCCACGAGGACCAAACCCGGCTACGGCCCACCCCTGCACCCCGCCGGGCTCCGCGAGCTGATCGCGGCCAGCCCGGTCCCGGTGCTCGCACTCGGCGGCATCGAGACCCCGGACCAGGTGCGGGAGTGCATGGTGGCCGGTGCCGCCGGGGTGGCCGTGCTCGGCGCGCTCATGCGTGCCGACGACCCCACCGAGGTCGCCGCCGCGCTCACCGGAGCGGCTGGTCGGGCCGGTCACGGGGCGGCCCGACCAGCCCGATCCCGGCCGCAGCCCCCACCGCAACCAAGGGAAGCAACATGACCCCGAGGACGACACTCACGATCGCCGGATCAGACTCCGGCGGCGGCGCCGGCATCCAGGCCGACCTCAAGGTCTTCGCCGCCCTCGGGGCGTACGGCACCAGCGTGATCACCGCCGTCACCGCGCAGAACACCCGCGGCGTGGACGCCGTCCTGCCGCTGCCCCCGCAGACCGTGCGCGACCAGCTCGACTGCGTGCTCGGCGACTTCGACGTGCGCGCCGTGAAGACCGGCATGCTCGGCACCCCGGCGGTCGCCGACGCGGTGGCCGAGGCGGCGCGCGCCGGCCGCCTGCCCCACCTGGTCGTCGACCCGGTGCTGGTCGCCACCAGCGGGCACCGGCTCGGCGTGGTGACGGCGGTCGAGCGGCTGCTCCCGTACGCCGAGGTAGCGACGCCGAACTGCGCGGAGGCCGCGGCCCTCACCGGGCACCCGGTGACCACGGTCGAGGAGATGGTCGCGGCGGCCGAGGCGCTGGCGGCCGGCGGCCCCGCGCACGTGGTGGTGACCGGCGGCGACGTGGACGCGGCCGGCGAGTCGGTGGACGTGCTGGCCGGCGGCGGCGCGACCACGCTGCTGCGCGCGCCCCGCGTGCCGACCCGGCACAACCACGGCACCGGCTGCTCGTTCTCGGCGGCGATCACCGTCCGGCTGGCGGCCGGCGACCCGGTGCCGGTCGCGGTGGCCTCCGCCAAGGAGTACGTGACCCGCGCGCTGACCGGCGCCCGGGACTGGGAGCTGGGCGCGGGACGCGGCCCGCTGGACCACTTCGGCTGGTCCGCTTGAGCGACAGGGAGGCTGTCATGCACGCACGTCGCAAGGTCTACGTCGAGGGGTCACGCCCGGACATCCGGGTGCCGTTCGCCGAGGTGGAGTTGACCGGGGACAACCCGCCGGTCCGGCTCTACGACACCGCCGGCCCCGGCTCGGACCCGGAGGTGGGGCTGCCGCCGCTGCGCGGTCCGTGGATCGCCGAGCGCGGGGACGTCGCTCCGGTGCGGGGCGCCGGCACGCCGCTGGCCGGCACCGAGGGCAGGCGGCCGACGCAGCTCGCGTACGCCCGGGCCGGGATCGTCACGCCGGAGATGGAGTTCGTGGCGATCCGGGAGGGAGTCGCGCCGGAGTTCGTCCGGGACGAGATCGCGGCCGGGCGGGCGGTGCTGCCGCTCAACGTCAACCACCCGGAGTGCGAGCCGGCGATCATCGGCAAGGCCTTCCTCGTCAAGGTGAACGCCAACATCGGCACCTCGGCGGTGACCTCCTCGGTCGCCGAGGAGGTGGAGAAGCTGACCTGGGCCACCCGGTGGGGTGCGGACACCGTCATGGACCTGTCCACCGGCAAGCGGATCCACGAGACCCGCGAGGCGATCGTGCGGAACTCGCCGGTGCCGATCGGCACCGTGCCGATCTACCAGGCGCTGGAGAAGGTCGGCGGCGACCCGGTGAAGCTCACCTGGGAGGTGTTCCGCGAGACGGTGGTCGAGCAGGCCGAGCAGGGCGTCGACTACATGACGGTGCACGCCGGGGTGCTGCTGCCGTACGTGCCGCTGGCCGTGGACCGGGTCACCGGGATCGTCTCCCGCGGTGGCTCGATCATGGCGGCCTGGTGCCTGGCGCACCACGAGGAGAACTTCCTCTACACCCATTTCGAGGAGCTGTGCGCGCTGCTCGCGAGGTACGACGTGACGTTCTCGCTCGGCGACGGGCTGCGGCCGGGGTCGATCGCCGACGCCAACGACGCGGCGCAGTTCGCCGAGCTGCGCACCCTGGGTGAGCTCACGAAGGTCGCCTGGGCGCACGACGTGCAGGTGATGATCGAGGGCCCCGGGCATGTGCCGATGCACAAGATCAAGGAGAACGTGGACCTCCAGCAGGAGGTGTGCCACGAGGCCCCGTTCTACACGCTCGGGCCGCTGACCACCGACATCGCGCCCGCGTACGACCACATCACCTCGGCCATCGGCGCCGCGATGATCGGCATGTTCGGCACCGCGATGCTCTGCTACGTCACCCCGAAGGAGCACCTCGGGCTGCCCGACCGGGACGACGTGAAGGCGGGCGTGATCGCCTACAAGATCGCGGCGCACGCTGCCGACCTGGCCAAGGGGCACCCGGGGGCGCAGGCGTGGGACGACGCGCTCTCCAAGGCGCGGTTCGAGTTCCGCTGGGAGGACCAGTTCAACCTGGCGCTGGACCCGGAGACCGCCCGGGCGTACCACGACGCGACGCTGCCGGCCGAGCCCGCGAAGACCGCCCACTTCTGCTCGATGTGCGGCCCGAAGTTCTGCTCCATGAAGATCACCCAGGAGCTGAAGGAGTACGCGGCGCGCGGCATGCAGGACAAGTCGGCGGAGTTCGTGGCCGGGGGCTCCCGGGTGTACCTGCCGCTGGCCTGAGCGCCGCCGGGGGCCGGGCCGCTGGTCGACCCGGCCCCCGCACGCTCAGTCGCGGTGGTGCCGGCCGGTACGCAGGGACCGGGTGTCGTCCGCGTTGTCGTCCGAGGCGAGGCCGGCGACCCAGTCGACGTACTCCTCGTCCTGCCGCGCGAGCGGCTCGGACTCGCGGTCGGCCTCGCCCGGCTCGCCGCCCTTGCCGCGGTTACGCCGGAACAGGCCGCGCCGGGCCTTGGACTTCCCGCCGGCGGCCTCGGGGGCCGCGCCGGCCCCGGACACGTCGGCGTGCCGGCCGCCGGAGGCGGTCTCGGCGGCCGGACCGTCCCAGGCGGGGAGGACCGGGCCGGTCGTCTCCGGGACGGTACCGGTGTGGCCGGCGGCCTGCGGGCCGGTGGTCTCCGAAGCGGGACTGGCGTGGCCGGTGGCCTGCGGGCCGGTGGTCTCCGGGGCCCGGTCGGTGGGCGGCGGGGTGGCCGGGCCGGCGGGGCGGGCGTTGGCGAGGGCGTCCCAGCCGGTGCTCCGGCCCAGGTCGGGCAGGGCCCGGTGCCGGGGGCACGGCGCCGGCTCGGGCCGGGTGGCGTGGGAGGTCCCGGTGCCGTCGGTTCCGGTGCCGGCGGGGTCAGCGTCCCGGCCGGCGCCCGGGCTGCCGGGTTCGGCCGACCCGGTGCCGCCGCGCGGGGTGACCGGCCAGTTCGTGGCGGGGGCGACCGGCCAGGCCGGCCGGACGTTGCCGGGGGTTTCGTCCTCGAAGATCGGGACCCGCGGCCGGGGCGACGCCGGGGGCTCGGGCAGTTCGGCCGGTGCCGGCTCCGGGGTGAAGAAGAAGTTCCGCCGCTCGCCGGCGGTCGGGGTGCTGCCGCCGGCCGGATCGCCCGCCGGTGCCGGGGTGCCCTGGTCCGGCGCTTCGGGTCGGTCCGTGGCCCGGGTGTCGCCTCGGTCCGTGGCCCGGGTATCGCCCGTCGGCTCGGCGGTCGACGGGGTGTGGGTGGTGGCGGCCGGCGTGCTTCCGGTCAGCTCGAAGGTGCTGGCCGGCTCAGCGGTGCTGCCCGCTGTGGTGGTCGTGGTCGGCTCGGCGGCGTTGTCCGGTGTGGTGGCCGGCGCGGCGGCGTTGCCCGGTGTGGTGGTGGCGGTGGTGGTCGGCTCGGCGGGGGCTTGGTTCGTGGCGGTCCGGCTGGTGCGCGGCTTTCGGGTGCGCTTGGCGCGGCCGACCGGAGCCGGTTCGGCCGGCGCGGACCCGGCGGCCTCGGCCGCGCCCTCCGCCGGGGTCGTGCCGTCCGCCGGTCGGACCGCCGAAGGCGCCGCCTGCCTCGCTGCCCGGGCGTCCGCCGGGGTCGTGCCCTCCGCCGGTCGGGCCGTCGAGAGCGTGTCATCGAGCGCCCGAGCCGTCGGGGGCGCGTCGTTCCTCACTGCCGGGGCGTCCGCCGGGGTCGTGCCGTCCGCCGGTCGGGCCGTCGAGGGTGCGTCGTCGAGCGCCCGGGCCGTCGAGGACACGTCGTTCCTCGCCGCCGGGGTGCCCGCCGCGGTCGTGCCGTCCGCCCGTCGGGCCGTCGAGGACAGGCCGTCCGCCGCACGCGCTGTCGGGGGCGCCTCGTCCGCCGGCCGGGGTGCGGGCGTGGGGGCGCCGGCCCGGCTCCGCCGCGATCGCGTCGCCCGCGCCGGGGCCACCTCGGTTGCCGGCTCGGCGGGGACCGGCCCCGGCACGTCGCGTGCGGCCGCCGGGTCCGGCGCGTCCGTCCGGTCCCGGGCGACGGACGCGGCTTCGGTCCGGTTGGCCGCCCTCGTGCTCCCGCCGGACGAGACCGCCGGGCGCGCCGGCTTCTCCGACGGTGCGGGTGATGTGGCCGGGTCCGGCTTCGCCGACGGTGCGGGCGGCGTGACCGGGTCCGGGTCGGCCGGCGGGGCCGGGCGGCCGGCGGCGAGCACGTCGATCGCGGAGGTCCGCCGTCCCGGCGGGGGTGATCCGGGCATCTGCAGGTTGCGAACGAGGTCCGCGTCGTCCCGCCCGGTGGCCGGCTCCTCCGGCACGGTGTCACCGAACACCATCGCGGGCTGCGGGCCCGGCGTTGGCCGGTCGGCGCCGGTGTCGTCGGCCGCCCGGGCCGGTCGCGTCGGGTCCGGTTCCGGCTGAGCGGCGGTGGTGTCGTGGGTCGGCCGGTCCGGCCGCGCGACGACCGGACCCTGTTCCGACGGGGTCAGCGGGTCGAACCAGTGGCGCTCCGCGGTCGCCTCGCCGGTCACACCCGGCGCGGCCTCGGCCGGGGCGGACGGGACGTCGCGGTGGGTCGCGGTGACCTCGTCCACCGTGCCGGGACCGGGCTCGGGCACCGGGGTCGGCTCCGTCCGGTCCACCGGAAGCTCGGCGGCGGGGCGGCCGATGGGCCGGCGGGTGAGCCCGGCCGGGGTGAGCCCGCCGGCCTCCGGCCAGTCCCAGTGCGCGGGGCTCGGTGCCCCGGCGGCGCGTACGGTCGCGGGGGCGGCGGAAGCCGGGTCGGCCGGGCCGGTGGTGGCCGGCGACGCCGGCAGGGGCTGGAGGATGTCGGTCGGCTCGATGGCGTCCGGCCCGTCGGCCGTGGTCAGCGGCCGGGGCAGCACCGTGGTGGCGGTCGAGCCGAGGGCGCCGGCGGCGACCGCGATCAGCGCGCCGTAGTAGGGCGCGAGCTGGTAGCGGTCGGCCGCGGTGCCGGGGCCGGCGGTCAGGTAGGCGAAGGCCAGCAGGACCGGGCCGGCCGCCCCGGCCGCGCCGCCCACCAGGGGCAGGTGCCCGGCCCGGCGGGCCAGCGCGCCGACCGCCGCGCCGGCGAGCAGGGCCAGCGTGGGCAGCAGCAGAATGGCCAGGCGCTGGGCCGCGGCGGGGTCGAGCCAGGACGGTTCGAGGACGCCGAGGCGTACGGTGGGCAGCGCGCCGGTGGACGCGACCGACGGTGCGGCGGAAACCAGGGCGAGCAGCCAGACGGCCGCGGCGGTGAGCGCGATGCTCCAGCCGAACGGCGGCTTGAGCAGCACGGCGATCGCGGCACCCGCCCCGACCACCGCGCCGAGGATCGCGCAGATGCCGACCGCCCACACCGGGTCGACGGTGCCGCCCAGCTCGGCGGCGCGGGCCGGCTGCATGCAGAGCGGGGCGACCACGGTCGCGCCCAGCGCGCTGACGCCGGCGATGGAGAGCAGTTCGGTGGTGCCGGCCGGGGAGGCGTCCCGGCGGGCGAGGCGTTCGGTGAGGACGGCTCCGGCGACCGTGGCGACCGCGGCGAACCAGCCGACCCAGGCGAGCTGGGCGGGCCACCGGTTGACCGAGCCGTCGACGAACGCGCCGTCGAGGCGTACGACGCTGAAGCCGTACGCGATGCCGAGCTGGCCGGCCCCGGCCAGCACGCTCACCCCGAGCGCCGTGAGCAGCAGCCTGCCCCACGTCCGAAAGGCCATGTCGGGCACGTTACGGCCCGGTGCACCCGATCGCCACCTTGGCGCCCGTGGCGCGGCGAGTCGGCGCCGGCGTGGCTACTTCAGCTCGACCAGCCGGGCCAGATACGTGGTGTCGCCGACGTTGGTCAGCATGTGCACGGCCCCCGGGTCGCGGTAGACCACCCCGCCGGTCGGCTCGTCCGCGTCGATGGTCGTGCCGTCGATCGTCTGCACCACGTTCTTCGCGCCCTCGATCGCCACCACGAGGTACGGGTGGTCGTGCCGGTGCAGCGGCTGCCGCTCGCCCGGCTCCAGCCGGATGTGCCAGACGCGTACCCGGTCGTTCTCGAAGACGATCTCCTGGCCCACCGGGCCGAGTTCGAGGTCGGCGGAGAGGTCGGTCATCGTGGTCCGTCCAGTTGGGGGAGCACCTCGCCGGCGATGAGCTCCACGTGGTCGAGGTCGTCGAAGTCGATCAGGCGCAGGTGCACCCGGGTGGCCCCGATCGCGGCGAACTCGCCGAGCCGGTCGACGAGCTGGGCGGGGGAGCCGACCACCGGGTCCTCCGGCGGGAGCGCGCTCTTGACGTGCAGCGGCGCGGCCCGGCGCTGTGCCTCCGCGTCGGTACGCCCGATCGCCACCACGATCCCGGCGGAGAGCACGAGCGGCGCCCGCCCCGATCCGGTGCGGCCGGTACGGTCGCACGCATCGCGGACCCGCTCGTACGCGGCGGCCGTCTCGGCGACGGTCTTGAACGGCATGTTGAACTCGTCGGCGTACCGGGCGGCCAGTTCGGGGGTGCGCTTCGGGCCCCGGCCGCCGACGATCACCGGTGGGCCGGGCTGCTGCACCGGCTTGGGCAGCGCGGGCGCGTCGACCAGCCGGTAGTGGTCGCCGGTGAAGCTGTACGTCCCGCCGGGCGGGGTGCGCCACAGCCCGGTGACGATCTCCAGCTGCTCGGCCAGCCGGTCGAACCGCTCGGTGACCGCCGGGAACGGGATGCCGTAGGCGGTGTGCTCGCGTTCGTACCAGCCGGCGCCGATGCCCAGCTCGACCCGGCCGCCGCTCATCTGGTCGACCTGGGCGACCATCACGGCCAGGGGCCCGGGCAGCCGGAAGGTGGCCGAGGTGACCAGCGTGCCGAGCCGGATCCGGGAGGTCTCCCGGGCCAGCGCGGCGAGCGTCAGCCAGGCGTCGGTGGGGCCGGGCAGGCCGGGCTCGTCGCCCATCGACCGGTAGTGGTCGGCCCGGAAGAAGCCCTCGAAGCCGGTCTCCTCGACCAGCCGGGCGAACCGGAGCTGGTCGTCGTAGCTCGCCCCGCGGTGCGGCTCGGTGAAGACGGACACCCGCATGGTCAGAGTCCTCCCGCGACGACGCCACCGGTGGTGTCGCGCTCCATCAGCAGTTCGTGCAGTTCGGCGCTGATCCGGGCGACCTCGGCCAGGTGCGCGTGGCGGCCCAGGGTGCGGGGCCGGGGCACGGCCACCTCGACCACCTCACGGATCCGGCCGGGGCGCGGGCTGAGCACGACGACCCGGTCGGCGAGCAGCACCGCCTCGTCGATCGAGTGGGTGACGAAGACGATGGTCGCCTTCGTCTCCATGTGCACCCGCTGGAGCTCGCCGGAGAGTTCCTCCCGGGTGAGCGCGTCGAGCGCGGAGAAGGGCTCGTCCATGAGCATCACCCGCGGCTCGCCGATCAGCGACCGGCAGAGCGAGACCCGCTGCTGCATGCCACCGGAAAGCTCGTGCGGGAGGCGCTTCTCGAAGCCGCCCAGCCCGGTCATCTCCAGCAGCCCGCGGGCCCGCTCGCGGTGCTTGGCCCGGCTCCAGCCGAAGATCTCCACCGGCAGCAGGACGTTGTCCAGCACCGTGCGCCAGGGCAGCAGCGCGGGCCGCTGGAACAGCATGGCGATGTCCCGGCGGGGCTTCGTGATCGGCGTGCCGGCCACGGTGATCGCGCCCTCGGTGACCGGGAGCAGACCGGCGATCATGCGGAGCAGGGTGGACTTGCCGCAGCCGGAGCGGCCGAGGACGGCGACGAACTCGCCCTCCGCGACGTCGAGGTCGATGCCGCGCAGCGCCTCGACTCGGCCCGAGCGGCCGTCGAAGGTGCGGGACACCCCGGACAGTCGGATCATCTCCCGCCGGCTCCCTTCCAACATTGCGAACGCGAGCCGGGCTAGCGTAGCGGGAGCCGATCCTTATAGCACCGTCCGGGGTGGACGTCAGTCTTCTTTCCGTCAGGCAACTTCGTTTCCGTTCCGCAACCCGGACGCCCGCCTGGCTTCATCGGCCTTCTCGTACGCTGTTGCGCGCGAAGAGTCCCCTCACGACGGTCCCGTCGGCTGTCCCCTCCTGCCGACACCGTCGGACCCACGACCCGACCGGGCGAACATGCCCTGGTCGGAAAGGACATGGTGCACTGATGAGAAGGCTGACCCGTACGGTCGCCGCCGCGGCGCTGGCCACCGCCCTCGCCCTGGTCGGCGGTTGCAGCAGCGACTCGGACAAGTCGGAGAGCGGCAAGAGCGGCAACGGTGCGGCGCTGGAGAAGGTGACCTACCTCACCTCGTTCGGCAACTTCGGCCGTGACTCCTACGCCTGGGTGGCGAAGGAGAAGGGCTTCTTCAAGGAGGCCGGCTTCGACGTCGACATCAAGCCCGGGCAGGGCACCGGCTCGGTCATCCAGACCATCACCGGTGGCCAGGCCGACTTCGGTCCGATCGACCTGACCGGCGGCATCCTTCAGCTCGGCAACGGCCAGGCCAAGGACTTCGTCGCGGTGGCGGCGATCCAGCAGCGCACCATGGCCGCCATCGTCTCGGTCGAGGGCAAGAACATCGCCACCCCGAAGGACCTCGAGGGCAAGAAGCTCGCCGACACCCCCACCTCCGTCGTGCGCAACCTCTTCCCGACGTACGCCCGTCTGGCCGGCATCGACGCCACGAAGGTGACCTGGGTCAACGGTGAGGCGCAGGGCCTGATCGGCATGCTGGGCTCCGGCGCGGTCGACGGCATCGGCCAGTTCGTGGTCGGCCAGCCGACCGTCGAGGCGGTGGCCAAGAAGAAGCCGGTCGTGCTGCCCTACAGCAACGTGATGCAGGACCTCTACGGCAACGTGCTGATCACCTCCAGCAAGATCGCCAAGGAGAAGCCGGAGATGGTCAAGCGCTTCACGACGGCCCTGCTCAAGGGCCTGGAGTACGCGCTGGCCCACCCGGACGAGGCGGGCGAGATCCTGAAGAAGAACGTGCCGGCCGCCAACCCGGCCGCGTCCGCCGCGGAGCTGCAGCTCATGGCCGCGTACGTCCGTTCCAGCAACTCGGGCACCGCGGTCGGCACGCTGGACAGCGGCCGGGTCGCCAAGAGCATCGCGCTGCTCCAGGGCGCGGGTGCGCTCAAGCAGAACCTCACCCCCGACCAGATCATCGACTTCAACCTCGCGCCGAAGGCCTGACCGGTCGGCTCGGGCAACGGGGGTGCGACCCGCCGGGACACCCGGTGGGGCGCACCCCCTTCGCGTGCCGGTCGTCGACCGGCCGAGAGAGGAGGACACGTTGACGCAGTTGACCGGGACCCGGGCCGGGGCACCGGCGCCGGAGGAGCCGGCGGGGCCCGTCGCCGCCCCGCGCCGGCTGGTCGTGCGCCCCGCGGCGGTGGGGCTGCCGGCGCTCGGCCTGGTCATCGCGGTGGCCGCCTGGTGGCTGGTCACCTCGGGGCTGCACCTGGTGCACCCGGCCGCGCTGCCGCCGCCGCGGGCGGTGTGGCGCTCGCTGGTCGGCACCACCGACGTGCTGCTTCCGGCGCTGGGCATCACCACCTGGATGACCCTGCTCGGCTTCCTGCTCTCGTCGCTCGCCGGGGTGCTGATCGGGATGGCGCTGGCCGCCTCCAGCCGGGTGGAGCGGATGTTCGCCCCGCTGCTGGTGGCGGTCAACGCGGTGCCGAAGATCGCTTTCGGTCCGCTGCTGGTGGTCGCGGTGGGCTGGGGGCAGAAGCCCATCCTGACCATGGTGTTCCTGCTCTGCTTCTTCCCGATCGTGCTCTCCACGGCGACCGGGCTGACGACCACTCCCGCGGACCTGGCCGAGCTGGGCCGCTCGCTGAACGCGTCCTGGTGGCAGGCGTTCCGGAAGGTGCGCTTCCCGGCCGCGCTGCCGCAGATCTTCGTCGGGCTGAAGGTGGCCATGCCGCTGGCCGCGATCGGCGCGGTGATCGGGGAGTTCTACTCGGACCGGCCCGGGCTGGGCTACCAGATCCTCCAGTACAACGGCGTCGGTGACACCCCGACGGCGTGGGCGGCGATCGTGCTGGTGGCGGTGATGAGCATCGTGCTCTACTCGGCCCTCAGCCTGGTCGAGCGCCTCGCCCTGCCCTGGGTCCGCGCCACCACCTCGGCGCGCTGAGCGGCCGCTCCCGGCAGGAGACGTCTCCGCTTCCTGCCGGGAGCCGGCCCGACTAGCCGGCCAGCCGCCAGCGGCCGCCGCGGGCGACGAGGGTCGTCAACGCCTGCGGCATGAGGCCGGAGTGGTTGTCCGGGGTCATCCGGATCGGCCCGGAGAGGCCGTCGAGCTGTGCGGTCTCCAGGACGTCGCGCAGGGCGTTCCGGTCCACCTTGCCCGGCTCGCCACCGGCCCGCAGTTCGGCGTCGGCGATGAGCTGGACGGCGTCCGCCGCGAACGAGGAGTAGCCGTTGTAGCCGCCGAACCGGGCGGTGTACTCCTGGAACCACTGCCGGCGGGCGGCCTTGGCCGGGGTGGTGGCGATGACGTCGTCGATCACCATGGTCTGGGTGAAGATCAGCGTGGCCCGCTCGGTGGATCGGGCCGAGGCGCCCAGGAAGAGGTCGCCGGCCGCCGAGGCGTCGAAGAAGAGCGCCCCGTTGTAGCGGCTCTGCCGGGCGGTGGTGGCCGCCAGCGACGCCTGCTCCGGCGGGGTCCAGACGATCAGCGCCTCGGGCTTCTTGTCGACCAGGCTGTCGATCTGGGTGCTGACCTCCGTGTCGGTGGTCCGCACCGACTCGGCGCGAGCCATGCGGATGCCGGCCTTGGTGAACTCGCTGTTCAACGCGGCCAGCCCCTCCTGGCCGTACTTGTCGGCGCTGTGCAGTACGGCCACCTTGCGGATGTTGCGGCGGGTCAGTTCGGTGGTGAGGGCGGCGGCGCTGTCGGCCGTATTCGGCGCCAGCTTGAAGACATAGCGGCGCTCGGCGACCGGTTCCGTGACCTCGCCGGAGGAGGCGAGTGCGACGGTGGGAATACGCTTCTCACCGATGGTGCGGACGGCACCGACCGCACATTCGTTGCAGCCACCCATGATGATGGCGGTTACCCGTGAGTCACTGCTGAAATCGTTGATGTTCCGCAAGGATTCGGCGGCGTCGGAGCGGTTGTCCTTCACCTTGAGTTCGATCTTCCGGCCACCCAGCGCGCCGGAGGAGTTCAACTGCTCGACCTTCAGTTCCAGCGCCCGTTGGTAGACCATGCCGATCGGCGCGGAGGCGCCGGACAGTTCGAGGTCCGCGGCGATCACGATCGGGCTGGTGTCCTGCGGCTCCCCGCCGATCTCGCAGCCGGTGAGGGTGGTGGCCAGCACGGCCGATGCGAGCACCGCGATGCTCGCGGAGCGGATGGGGCTCAACTCAGTCCTCCAGGTGCGGCGTGGGCCAGCGCCCGATCACCGCCGCTCGTCCGTCCTCAGTGGAGGAACGGGATTGGTGTGCCGTACGGTGTGCGCGAAGCCTGCAAAACCTTGCCAATGCCGGGCCCTGTGGTCAAGCGCGGATGTCGGGAGCGGTTTCGGGACGCTCGTCCCACATGTTGGGGACACGGAACGTTAACCGACAATTACTGCGCAGATACGACTGACCACTCTGGAGTTACATGCCCTGTTCAGGGGGCTGGAGAAAAGAAGGTATTAGGTGATCGGATCACGGGTTGAGTCCGCCCCGACCGTTTCCTGCCTCACTGCCGCTTCCCAAACAGGATCTCGTCTGATGAAATCGCGGCCGTGCCGCGCGTGGCGCTGGCCGCTGCACCAGGCACGGGTCGGCGGGTCAAGCGTGGAAGAAACGACGGAGGCGATGTCGTGAGCACCGGATCTACGACCCTGCCCGAGAGCACTGACGTCGATCAGCGGAATCGGCGACGGCGGCTGCCTCGGCTGCGTGACGCGCGGATCCGCTCCAAGCTCGCCCTGATCCTCGTCGTTCCGGTGGCGGCTGTCATGGCACTGGCAACTATCCGACTCGTCTCGGTCGGCGAGGGCGCGTACGAGGCCAACCGGATCCGGTCGCTGACCGCGCTGTCGATCGACGTCTCGGCGCTCACCCAGGACCTGCACAAGGAGCGGATGGCCGCGGCCGCCTTCCTGTACACGTCGAACCAGAAGTCGGACGCCTACAACCTGCGGGTACGCCGCACCGACGAGCGGATCGCGGCCTACCAGGACGAGCGCGGGAAGCTCGGCGACGTGCCGAAATCGGTGCGCGACCGGCTCAAGGTGATCGACGACCACCTGAAAACGCTGAACGGCACCCGCCAGAAGGTGCTGGACCGGCAGCAGATGCCGGTCGCCGAGGCGAGCCTGCGCTACGGCATCATCCTCGACGACCTGGTCGCGTACGGCGACACGCTGGCCCAGCAGCCCGGCGCGGAGAGCCTGGCCGACGCCCGTCGCGCGGTGGCCGCCTTCGCCCACGCCAAGGCTGAGGTCGCCGAGGAGGAGGCGGTCGCCTACACCGCGCTCGCCACGGGCCGGATCGACGACGAGCAGTTCTCCTCGTTCGTGGCCACCCTGACCGGCCAGCAGGAGGCCCTGCTCTCGTTCTCCCGGGCCGCCGAGCCGGACCAGCGGGCCCTGGTGGACCGCACCGTCTCCGGTGACGCCGTGCAGCTCGGCGACCGGGTCGCCACCGACGTCTCCCGCTCCGTCGGGCAGGCCCCGCTGGTCACCGCCGACGAGGCCGCCGCGGCCATCGCCGCGGTCGGCGACCTGATGCGGTGGGCCGAGATCCAGCTCCAGGACGAGCTGCTCGCCGACGCCGACGCGGTGCGTACCGACGTCATCCGGCAGGCCTTCATGGAGAGCCTGCTGGTGCTGCTCACCCTGGCCATCGCCGTGACGCTGGCCGTGGTGCTGGCCCGCTCGCTCAACGACTCGCTGCGCCGGCTGCGCGAGGGCGCCCTGGCGGTGGCGAACCACGACCTGCCCGACGCCGTGAGCCGGCTGCAGAACGTCAACGCCATCGGCGACGGCGGCGTCGACGAGATCGTCCAGCAGGTCCGGGACCCGATCAAGCTGACCAACCGCGACGAGGTCGGCCAGGTGGCCGCGGCCTTCAACGTGGTCCACCGGGAGGCGGTCCGGGTGGCGGCCGAGCAGGCCGCGCTGCGGACCAGCGTCTCGGCGATGTTCCTGAACCTGGCCCGCCGCTCGCAGAGCCTGGTCGACCGGATGATCGGCGAGCTGGACGCGATCGAGCGCGGCGAGGAGGACCCGAAGCGGCTGGCCCAGCTCTTCGAGCTGGACCACCTGGCCACCCGGATGCGCCGCAACGACGAGAACCTGCTGGTGCTGGCCGGGGCCGACTCGGCCGTGCCGCGCCGCGACGACGCGCTCCTGGTCGACGTGCTGCGCGCCGCCCAGTCCGAGGTGGAGCTCTACAACCGGATCGAGTTCGGCACGGTCGACACCGACATCTCGGTCGCCGCCCACGCGGTCAACGACGTGGTCCGCCTGGTCGCCGAGCTGCTCGACAACGCCACCCGGTTCTCGCCGCCGAACACCATCGTGGTGGCCGACGGCCGGCGGATCCGCGACTACGTGCTCATCCAGGTCGAGGACCGTGGCCTCGGCCTCAGCGACGAGCAGCTCGACTCCCTCAACCGCAGGCTGGCGGCCCCGCCCACGGTCGACGTCGCCGCGTTCCGGCTGATGGGTCTGGCCGTGGTGAGCCGGCTCGCCTCCCGCTACGGGATCCGGGTCGAGCTGCGCCGCAACGTGGAGGGCGGCACCGTCGCCCAGGTCACCCTGCCGAACGCCACCGTGGTGCTGCCGGCGAACCGGGGCCAGGCCCCGCTGACCCGCCCGCGCCAGCCGCTCGCCGTCGAGCAGTCCCCGCTCAGCCAGGTCGGTGCCGGCGACGCGCTGGCCGGCGCGGGCCGGGCCGGCACGGCCACCCTGGCCGACCAGTGGCGCAGCACGGCCACCCCGCCGCCCGCCCGCTGGCAGGCGCCCGCCGAGGCGCGGGACACCGCCCCGGCCGTGCAGTTCGGCGGCGTGACCGGCGCACTGCCCAGCGCGCCGCCGGCCGTCCCCGTCGCCTCCGCGCCGCCCGCCCCCGCCCCCGCCCCGGCCGCCCCCGCCCCGGTTCCCGGTGCCGGCTGGTCGGCGGGTGGGCCGACCACCGCGTACCCGGCGCTCGATCCGCTGCCCCAGCGGGCAGCGGCCACGGGGGCGGCGGCCCCCGCGCCGGCCGCCCCGCCGCCGGCGCCGCCGGCCTACCAGCCGGCCGCCGCGGCCCCGGCGGTCCCGGTGGTGGCCCGGCCGGACCGGCCGGCCGAGGCGCCGATCTTCCGGGAGATGGAGGCGGTCTGGTTCCGCTCGCACGGCGAGGACGAGACCACCATCTTCACCCGCCCCCGGTTCGACGAGGAGCCGGCGCAGGCCGCCGCCTCCGCGCAGCCGGCCGGCGCGTCCCCGCCGCCGCCGCTGCCGACCCGCACCCCGGGCGCCCAGGCGGCGGGGCTGACCACACCACCGCCGTACACCCCGCCGGCCGTCCCGACCCCGCCGCCCGCCGCGGCCGTGCCCCCGCCGGCGCCGAAGCCGCCGGCGATCGACCCGGAGGCGTGGCGGACGGCCGCCGACGAGGGCTGGTCGCGGGCCAGCAAGGCCGCGGAGCCCGCCAACGCCGGCACGACCCGTTCCGGCCTGCCCAAGCGGGTGCCGCAGGCCCAGCTCGTGCCCGGTGGCATCGAGCCGAAGGGCAGCCGGGCCAGCACCCGGCGCACCCCGGACGAAGTACGCGGCCTGCTGTCGGCCTACCACCGCGGTGTGCAGCGGGGTCGGACGGCCGGCGCGGACCTGAACAGCACCTCGACCAAGGAGACGAACCGATGAACAGGCCAGCGGCCATGCAGGACATGGGTTGGCTGCTCACCAACTTCGCCGACAGCGTGGCGGGCATCGCCCACGTGGTGGCGGTGTCCGCGGACGGGCTGCTGCTCGCCTCCTCCCGCGACCTGCCGGGGGATCGGGCCGACCAGCTCGCCGCGATCACCTCCGGCGTGGTGAGCCTGACCGAGGGTGCCGCCCGGATGTTCAGCGCCGGCGGAGTGCTCCAGACCGTCATCGAGATGGACAGTGGATATCTCTTCCTCATGTCCATCAGCGACGGCTCGTCGATGGCCGTGCTGGCCGCGCGGAGCTGCGACGTCGGCCAGGTGGGCTACGAGATGGCACTGCTGGTGGAACGGGTCGGCCAGGCGCTGGTTCCGCTGCCCAGGGACGCCGTCCGGCCCTGACCGGCCGTCCGGTGACGTGGCCCGGAGCCCGTCCGGCTCCGAATGAGGGGAGGTGATCGCGAGATGGAACCACGACGAGACCCGCGTGGCGCGCTGGTGCGACCGTACGCGGTCACCCGTGGCCGCACCGAGCCGTTGCAGAACATCGCGCTCGAGGCGGTGCTGTCGTGCACGCCCACCCAGTCGGCCGAGGCGCGATTCGCCGGGCACGACAAGTACCGCATCGCCTCGGTCTGCGAAGGCCGGGCACAGTCGCTGGCGGAGATCGCCGCTTACACCCGGATGCCGCTGGGCGTCACCCGGGTGCTGGTCGCCGACATGGTGGCCGAGGGCCTGCTGACGCTACACACTGCCGCTCCCGCGACGGGGTTCGCGGCGCGGATGAACCTGCTTGGAAGGGTGCTAAGTGGACTTCGCGAACTATGACCCCGCCGGGGCGAGCCGCAGCCGGGAGATCATCTCCGCGAAGATCGTCATCGCGGGCGGCTTCGGGGTGGGCAAGACCACCCTGGTGGGCGCGATCTCCGAGATCCAACCGCTGACCACCGAGGCGCTGATGACCGCGGCGGGCGTCGGCATCGACGACCCGTCGAAGGTGCCCGGCAAGGAGACCACCACGGTCGCCATGGACTTCGGCCGGATCACCATGGCCGAGGACCTGATCCTCTATCTCTTCGGCACGCCGGGCCAGACCCGCTTCTGGTTCATGTGGGACGAGATCATCCGGGGCGCGGTGGGCGCGGCCGTGCTGGTGGACACCCGCCGGATCACCGACGCCTTCGCGCCGCTGGACTACTTCGAGAACCGCAACCTGCCGTACGTGGTGGCGCTGAACCGGTTCGACGACGCGCCGCACTACGAGCTGGAGGAGGTCCGCGAGGCGCTGGCGATCTCGCCGGACGTGCCGCTGGTGATGTGCGACGCGCGGCGGCGCGAGTCGGTCAAGCAGGTGCTGGTGACCGTGGTCGAGCACGCCATGCTCCGGCTCCAGGCCGAGCACGGCTTCGCGGCGCCGGTCGGCTGACTCCTCCGCCGGCGGCGGCGGGTCAGTCGACCCGCAGCCGGTAGCCGCGCTTGACCACGGTCTGCACCACGCGGGGGGCGTCGAGCCCGACCCGCAGGCGGGCGACCGCCATCTCCACCGCGTGCTCGTCCGCGCCCCGGGGCAGGGTACGCAGCAGGGCGGTGCGGGACAGCACCTTCCCGGGCGCTACCGCGAGCGCCCGCAGCACCGCCATCGGGGCCGGCGCGAGCGGGCGCAGCTCGCCGTCCACCACCGCGGCGTGGCCGCGCAGGGTCAGCAGGTGCCCGCCGGCCTTCACGGTCACCGTCCGGCGGGGCAGCTCGTCGACGATCGTCCGGACAAGGGCGCCGAGCCGGGCCCGGTTCGGGGCGCTCACCGGCACCCCCCGCCGCACCAGGGGCTCGGCGGTGACCGCACCGACGCAGCTGGCCAGCACGTCCCCGCGCAGGGCCGCCAGCACCGTCTCGGTCCGGTCCCCGGCCGCCCGCAGCAGCGCCTCGGCCGCCGGGGCGGAGGTGAACGTGACGGCGTCGACCATCCGCCCGGCGACCAGGTCGATCAGCCGGTGCAGCGGTGCCGGGTCGGTCGGCGGCGCCCAGCGGTAGACCGGCACCTCGATCACCGTGGCCCCGGCCGACTCCAGCGCCTCGGTGCACTCCGGCTGCCGCTCGCCGTGCAGTTGCAGCGCGATGACCTGGCCGGCCACGCCGCGCCGGACCAGGTGCTCGACCACCTCGTCGCAGCTCTCCGAGGCGGGGGACCAGTGCTCCCGCAGCCCGGCCGCCCGGATCGCCCCGGTCGCCTTGGGACCGCGGGCCACCACGTACGACCGGGCCAGCACGGCACGCAGCGGCTCGGCCAGCCCCCAACCCTCGGCTGCCTCCAGCCAGCCGCGCATCCCGATGCCGGTGTTCGCCATGAGCACGTCCGGCGGGCGCTCCAGGCAGGTCCGGGTGGCCTCGCGCAGGTCGGTGTCGTCGGCCAGCGGCACGATCCGCAGCGCCGGGGCGAGCACCACCCGCGCGCCGCGCCGCTGGAGCAGCGCGGCCAGCTCGTCGCGCCGCCGGTCGGCGGTGACCCCGATGGTGAAGCCGGCCAGTTCCTCCCGCATCACTCCTCCTGTCGCAACCGCACCTCGACCAGGCCGTCCCGGCAGCGCACCTCGTGCCGCCGCAGCGCCACGCCCGGGAGGTCCAGGCACCGCCCGGTGGTCAGGTCGTAGACCTGCTTGTGCAGCGGGGAGGCGAGCGTCGGCAGGCCGCCGCGGCTGCCCACGATGCCCCGGGACATCACCTGCGCGCCGCCGACCGGGTCGAGGTTGTCGACCGCGTACAGCTCGCCGCCGGTGCGGAAGAGCGCCACCTGCACCCCGTCGACCAGGGCGGCCACGCCCCGGTCCGGGTCCAGCCGGTCCAGCGGGCAGACCGCCGTCCAGGCCAGCATCGTCGGGGCGCTCATCGCCGTACCTCCGGAAGGCCCAGCGCCACCGGCTGACGGCGACCGTCGGCGCCCGGCGGGGCGCCGCGGGCGGGCACCGGCTGGCCGCGCTCCACCGCGAAGCTGATGGACGGGTCGGGCACGTCGGGGGCGTTGACGAAGGAGGTGAAGCGGCGCAGCCGCTCCGGGTCCTCCAGCACGTCCCGCCACTCGTCGGAGTACCCGGCGACGTGCCGGGCCATGGCCGCGTCGAGTTCGGCGCAGAGCCCGAGCGAGTCGTCCACGAGCACCGACCGGAGATGGTCGAGGCCGCCGTCCATCGCCTCGATCCAGGCGGCGGTGCGCTGCAACCGGTCGGCGGTGCGGATGTAGTAGATCAGGAACCGGTCGATCAGCTGGATCAGCGCTTCCGTGGACAGGTCGGTGGCGAACAGGTCGGCGTGCCGGGGCCGGAACCCGCCGTTGCCGCCGACGTAGAGGTTCCAGCCGGTCTCGGTGGCGATGATGCCGAAGTCCTTGCTGCGGGCCTCGGCGCACTCCCGCGCGCAGCCGGAGACCGCCGACTTGAGCTTGTGCGGGGCGCGCAGCCCCCGGTAGCGCAGTTCCAGCGCGACGGCCAGCCCGACCGAGTCCTGCACCCCGTACCGGCACCAGGTCTCGCCGACGCAGGACTTCACGGTCCGCAGCGCCTTGCCGTACGCGTGGCCGGACTCGAAGCCGGCGTCCACCAGCCGGCGCCAGATCTGCGGGAGCTGCTCGACCCGGGCGCCGAACAGGTCGATCCGCTGCCCACCGGTGATCTTGGTGTAGAGCCGGAAGTCCCGGGCCACCTCGCCGATCACGATCAGCTTCTCCGGGGTGATCTCGCCGCCGGGGATCCGCGGCACCACCGAGTAGCTGCCGTCGCGTTGCAGGTTGGCCAGGAAGTGGTCGTTGGTGTCCTGGAGGGACGCCTGCTCGCCGTCGAGCACGTGCCCGGTGCCGAGCGAGGCGAGGATCGAGGCCACCACCGGCTTGCAGATGTCGCAGCCGCGCCCGCGCCCGTGCTCGGCGATGAGCTGGGAGAAGGTGCGGATGCCGCGGACCCGGACGATGTCGAACAGCTCCTGCCGGCCGGCGTCGAAGTGCTCGCACAGCGCGGTGGACTGCCGCACCCCGGCCGCGTCGAGGAGTTGCTTGAGCATCGGCACGCAGGAGCCGCAGCTCGTCCCGGCCCGGGTGCACGCCTTCAACGCCGGCACGTCGGCCGCCCCGCCGGCGATGGCCGCGTCCAGGTCGGCCCGGGTCACCGCGTTGCAGGAGCAGACCTGCGCGGCGGCCGGCAGCGCGCCGGCCCCGGCGCCCGCGCCGCCCGCCGGGGCCAGCAGCGCCAGCGGGGGAGCGGGCAGCGGCCCGCCGACACTCGCCCGCAGCGTCGGGTACGCGCTCGCGTCGCCCACCAGCACGCCGCCGAGCAGCGTCCTCGCGTCGTCGGAGAGGACCAGCTTCGCGTACGCCCGGGTGGCCGGGTCGGTGAAGGTGACGTCGAGGCAGCCCGGGGTGGCGCCGTGCGCGTCGCCGAACGAGGCCACGTCCACGCCGAGCAGCTTGAGCTTGGTGGCGGTGTCCGCGCCGGGGAAGGTGGCCGCCCCGCCGAGCAGCCGGTCGGCGACCACCTCGGCGGTCGCGTACCCGGGGGCCACCAGGCCGTGGCAGGTGCCCTCCACGGCGGCGCACTCGCCGACCGCCCAGATCCGCTCGTCCGCCGTCCGGCAGCCCGCGTCGACCAGCACCCCGCCGCGCGGGCCGAGCGGCAGCCCCGCGGCCCGGGCCAGCTCGTCCCGGGGCCGGATGCCGGCGGCCACCACGACCAGGTCCGCCTCGACCGTGCGCCCGTCGGAGAGTTCCAGCGCGCCGACCGTGCCGTCCGGGCCGGGGCGCAGCGCGCTGGTGGCCACCCCGAGGTACGTGGTGACGCCCAGTTCCTCGACGTAGCGGCGCAGCATGGCACCGCCCGCCTCGTCCACCTGCACCGGCATGAGCCGGGGCGCGAACTCGACCACGCTGGTGTCCAGGCCCAGCAGGCGCAGCGCGTTCGCCGCCTCCAGGCCGAGCAGCCCGCCGCCGATCACCGCCCCGGTGCGCCGGCCCTCGGCGTGCGCGCGGATCGCCGCCAGGTCGTCCAGCGTCCGGTAGACGAAGACACCCGGCAGGTCGGCGCCGCCGATCGGGGGTACGAACGCCGACGAGCCGGTGGCCAGCACCAGCGCGTCGTACGGGTGCTCGCCGGACGCGGTCACCACCACCCGCCGCGCCCGGTCCACGGCCAGCGCCGGCTCGCCGAGCCGCAGCTCCACCCCGTCGTCGGGGGTGTGCAGGTTCAGCTCCTCGGCGCTCACCCCGTCGAAGAAGGCCGAGAGCCGCACCCGGTCGTACGCCGGCCGCCGCTCCTCGCCGAGCACCGTGACCTGCCAGCGCCGCTCCTGGTCCCGGGCCCGCAACGCCTCGACGAAGCGCTGCCCGACCATGCCGTTGCCGACGACCACCAGCCTGCCGCTCATCGCGCCACCTCCACCGCGTCGCGGTCCATCTCTGCACCTGGTTCCTGGCGTCCCGTCACCGGATCCACCTCGGCGAGCCATCCGGCGATGCCGGCCACCGCGTCCCGGCAGCCACCGCAACCGGTGGCCGCCCGGGTCGCCGCGGACAGCTCCGCGGCGGTCCGCGCGCCGGCGCGCCAGCACGCCACCAGGGCGCCCTTGCTCACGTCGTTGCACTGGCACACCGTGGCCGCGTCCGGCATCAGCGCCGGGGACGCGGCGGGCGTGGCCGGGGCGGCGCCGAACGCCCGCCCGAGCAGCAGCGACCGCCGGTCCGCCGGCACCGGCGCGCCCCGGTCGAAGAGCTGCACCACGGTGCCGACCGCCGGGTTGTCGCCGAGCAGGATGGCCCCGGTCAGCCGCTCGTCGCGGATCCGCAGCCGGGCGTACGTGCCCCGGGCCGGGTCGGCGAAGGTCAGCTCCTCGACCGGCCCGCCCCCGTCCGGCGCGTCGACCGCGTCGCCCATCGCGGCCAGGTCGATGCCGGCCGCCTTGAGCCGGGTCACCACCGGCCGCGGCCGGTAGCGGACCAGCGGGTCGTCGCCGGTCAGCACCTCGGCCACCACCCGGGCCTGCGCCCACGCCGGGGCGACCAGCCCGGTCAGCGTCCCGTCGTGCTGGGCGCAGTCCCCGATGGCCGAGATCCGCCGGTCGCTGGTGCGCATCCGGTCGTCCACCACCACGCCCCGGTCCACGGCCAGCCCGGCGGCGGCGGCCAGCGCGGTGTCCGGGCGTACGCCGCAGGAGAGGACCAGCAGGTCGGCCGCGAGCGAGCCGCCGTCGCCGAGGTCGAGGCGGACGCCGTCGGCGTCGGCGGCCACCCCGGTCGCCGTGACGCCCAGCCGGGTGCGCACCCCGAGCCCGGCGAGAGTGCCGGCGAGGACCGCGCCGGCCGGCTGGTCGAGCTGCCGTTCCATCAGGTGCCCCACCGGGTGGACCACCGTCACGTCCAGCCCCCGGGCGGCGAGCCCGCGGGCCGCCTCCAGCCCGAGCAGCCCGCCGCCGAGCACCAGGGCGCTGCGGGCGCCCCGGGCGGCGGCGAGGATCCGCCGGCAGTCGTCCAGGGTGCGGAACGGGACCACCCGGTCGGGGAGCGGGTCGAGCCCGGGCAGCGGCGGCACCAGGGCCCGGCTGCCGGTGGCCAGGACCAGGTGGTCGTAGCCGTGCCGGTCGCCGTCGGCGGTGCGTACCTGGCGGGCGGCCCGGTCGATGGCGGTGACCGCGGTGCCGGTGCGCACGTCCGCGCCCTGCCCGGCGACCTCGGCCAGCTCGACGTCCGGCTCGTCGATCTTCCCGGCGAGCAGGGTGGAGAGCATGATCCGGTTGTACGCCCGGTGCGGCTCCGCCCCGAGCACGGTGACCTTCCGGTCCCCGCCCCTCGCGTGCAGTTCGGCGGCGAGGCGGGCGCCCGCCATGCCGTATCCCACGATGACGATTCGCTCGGTCATGCCTTCTCCACCCGGACGGCGCAGATCTTGAACTCGGGCATCCCGGAGACCGGGTCGACGGCGTCGTTGGTCACCGAGTTGGCGCGGGCCGCCCCCGGCCAGTGGAACGGCGCGAAGACGGTGTCCGGCCGGATCGCCGGGCTGAGCCGGGCCGGCGCGCGCAGTTCGCCCCGGCGGGAGACCACCCGCACCTCCTCGCCGTCGGCCACGCCGAGCCGGCCGGCCAGGTCGGGGTGCAGCTCGACGAAGCCGCCGGGGGCGGCCCGGCGCAGCGCGGCGATCCGCCGGGTCTGCGCGCCGGACTGGTACTGGGCGAGCACCCGGCCGGTGGTGAAGTGGAGCGGGTAGTCGGCGCACACGGGCTCGGCGGCCGGCCGGTGGGTCACCGCCCGGAACCGGGCCCGGCCGTCCGGCGTGGGGAACCGGTCGGCGAAGAGCCGGGGGCTGTCCGGCCCGTCCTCGTCGGGGCAGGGCCAGAAGACGCCGGTGTCGGCGTCGATCCGGTCCCAGCTCACCCCGGCGTAGTCGGCCGGCCCGCCGGCCGAGGCGCGGCGCAGCTCGGCGAAGACCGCCGCCGGGTCGGTGGGGAACGCGCCGGGCGCGCCGAGGCGGGCCGCCAGGCCGGCCAGGACGGCCAGGTCGGTGCGGACGCCGGGCGGGGGCTCGCGCAGGGCGCGGCGGCGCAGCACGCGACCCTCCAGATTGGTCATGGTGCCGTCCTCCTCGGCCCACTGGGCGACGGGCAGCACCACGTCGGCCAGCTCGGCCGTCTCCGAGCGCAGGAAGTCGGCCACCACCAGCAGGTCCAGGTCGCGCAGCCGGGACTCGACCCGGGCCGCGCGGGGCGCGGACACCACGGGGTTGGAGCCGAAGACCAGCAGCGCCCGGGGGCCGTGCGCGGTGCCGAGCGAGTCGAGGAGCTGGTAGGCCGGTACGCCGGGCCCGGGCAGCGCCGCGGGGTCGATGCCCCAGACCGCGGCCACGTGCTCCCGGGCCGCCGGGTCGTCGATCCGCCGGTAGCCGGGGAGCTGGTCGGCCTTCTGCCCGTGCTCCCGGCCGCCCTGCCCGTTGCCCTGCCCGGTGAGGCAGCCGTAGCCGGAGCCGGGGCGGCCGGGCAGCCCCAGGGCGAGCGCCAGGTTGATGAAGGCGGTGACCGTGTCCACGCCCTTGGCGTGCTGCTCCGCGCCCCGGGCCGTCAGGATGATCGCGCGGTCCACGGTGGCCAGGGCCCGGGCGGTCGCCTCCAGGTCGGCCACCGGCACCCCGGAGAGGCGCTCCGCCTCGGCCGGCCAGCAGCCGGCCACGGTCCGCCGCACCTCGTCGAAGCCGGTGGTCCGGTCGGCCACGTACGCCCGGTCGAGCCAGCCCTCGGTGAGCGCGATGTGCAGCAGCGCGTTGGCCACCGCCAGGTCGGTGCCGGGCAGCGGTTGCAGGTGCAGGTCCGCCTGGCGGGCGGTGGCGGTGAGCCGGGGGTCGACCACGATCAGCCGGCCGCCCCGTTCGCGCTGGTCGGCGAGGTGGCGCATCAGCGGCGGCATGGTCTCCGCCGGGTTCGCGCCGACCAGCAGCAGGGTGTCCGCCCGGCCCAGGTCGGCGAGGGGGAAGGGGAGCCCCCGGTCGAGGCCGAACGCGCGCATGCCGGCCGCCGCGGCCGAGGACATGCACCAGCGTCCGTTGTAGTCGATGTGCCGGGTGCCCAGCGCCACCCGGGCGAACTTGCCGAGCGCGTACGCCTTCTCGTTGGTCAGCCCGCCGCCGCCGAAGACCGCGACGGCGTCCGGCCCGTGCCGCTCCCGGACCGCCCGCAGCCCGGCGGCCACCCGGTCGAGCGCCTCGTCCCAGCCGGCCGGTCGCAGCTCACCCCCGGGCCGGTCCCGCAGCAGCGGGGTGGTCAGCCGGTCCGGGTGGTCGAGCAGGTCGGCGGCGGTCCAGCCCTTCTGGCAGAGGCCGCCCCGGTTGGTGGGGAAGTCTCGGGGCGCGACCTCGATCCGCTCCCCGGTCTGCCGCAGCACCATGCCGCACTGGAGCGCGCAGTACGGGCAGTGCGTGGCCGCCTCGCGGGGTGGCCGTACCCCCGGTCGCGTCGCCACGCGTGCACCGTCCGTCATGTCGGCAAAGCGTGCCGTCAGGCGGTTTCCGGTCCGGGTCCCTTCTGTTTCGGTCCTGTCAAGAGCACCTCACACCGCACGGGAGTGACGGGCCGGTCGGCAAGGCTTAGAATGTGGGACAAGAATCTCGTATTGTGGGAGGCGCGATGAGTGTGGCGGACGCGTTCGACGCGGTGGCGGGGAGCTACGACGCGGCCCGGCGCCGCCTCGTGCCCTGCTTCGACGCCTTCTACGGCACGGCGGTCGAGGTGGCCGCGCCGCCGCTGCGGGCGGCGCTCGCCGCGGGGCGTACCCCCGAGGTGCTGGACCTGGGCGCGGGCACCGGCCTGCTCTCCCTGCTGCTGGCCGCGGCGGTCCCCGGGGTCCGGCTGACCCTGGTCGACGCGGCGCCCGGCATGCTCGCGGTGGCGACCGGCCACCTGGCCGCCCGCGGGGTGCCGCACCGCACGGTGCTCGCCGACCTGGCCGACCCGCTGCCCGCCGGCCGCTACGACGCGGTGGTCTCCGCGCTGGCCATCCATCACCTGGACGACGACGGCAAGCGGGCGCTCTACCGGCGGGCCGCCGAGGCGCTGGCGCCGGGCGGCGTCTTCGTCAACGCGGAGCAGGTGGCCGGCCCGACCCCCGACCTGGACCGGCGCTACGACGAGGTCTGGACGGCCCGGATCACCGAGCTGGGCTCGGACGCCGCGGAGATCGCCGGAGCCCGCGAGCGGATGCGGCACGACCGGCCCGCGCCGGTGGCCGACCAGTGCCGCTGGCTCACCGAGGCCGGCCTGGTCGACGTGGACTGTTTCTTCAAGGAGTGGCGGTTCGCGGTGTTCGGGGGCCGGCGTCCCTGAGCGTGACCGGGTGTCCGGTTCGGCGACCGGTGCGAGCGGGGATGACTGACGGTCATACCGGTGGGTAATCTGACCGGCATGACCGCCAAGGTGACACTGTCCTTCTCCGACGAGACGATCGAGGAGGCGCGCCGGTTCGCCAAGCGGGAAGGGCTCTCCCTCTCCGCCTGGATGGACCAGGCCGCCCGGGAGAAGGCGCTGCGCGAGGTCTTCACCGCGCACGCCGAGGCGGTCGCCCGCGCCGGCCTGGACCTGGAGTCCGCCGCCCTGGCCGACGCCCAGGAGGCCGCGCTGGTCGACGACGCGCTGTTCGGCGGCGGGCGCCCGCGTGCTGCGTAGGGGAGAGATCTGGCGCATCTCCGGCGCCCGGGAACGGCTCGGCCTGGTCATCAGCTCAGACGTCTACAACTCCACCGCCGTGCCGATCGTGATCGTGGTCGAGGTGGTCGAGGAGTCGCTGCTGCGCGACTCGCCCCTGGCCGTGTCGATGGGCGGCTACGTGGTGATGCCCGACCGGCTCTCCTCGCCCATGAAGAAGTGGTTCACCGAGTGCGTGGACGTGGCCGACACCGAGACCATGCAGCGGGTCGCCCGCGCGCTGCGCATCCTCCAGGAGATCTGAGGCGCTTCACCGCCGCCCGACGGCGGACGTGCGATCTCCGTTTCCGGACCGACGCGCGGCGGGCACGGCCGGGAAACCGCCCGTTCCTAGCGTTCCCCTCGTCACCGACGAGGAGGAGTCGCCGTGAGCACGCTCGCTTCCCCCACCACCCTGGCCCCGGCCGCCGCCGGCCGCCCGGGACGGATCACCGAATGGCGCCCGGAGGATCCGGACTTCTGGGCCACGACCGGCGCGCCGGTCGCCCGCCGCAACCTGTACGTCTCGATCTTCGCCGAGCACGTCGGCTTCTCCGTGTGGAGCCTCTGGTCGGTGATGGTGCTCTTCCTCGGCCCCGAGTACGGCATCGACCCGGCCGGGAAGTTCCTGCTCACCGCCGTGCCGGCCGCGCTGGGGGCGGTGCTGCGGCTGCCGTACACCCTGGCGGTGGCCCGGTTCGGCGGGCGGAACTGGACCATCGTGAGCGCGCTGCTGCTGCTGGTGCCGGCAGTGCCCATGGCGGTGCTGATCGAGCCCGGCGTGTCGTACGCCACGCTCATGGTGCTGGCCTGCCTGACCGGTGTGGGCGGCGGCAACTTCGCCTCGTCCATGGCGAACATCAACCTGTTCTTCCCGGAGCGGCTCAAGGGCCGGGCGCTCGGGCTCAACGCCGGCGGCGGCAACCTCGGCGTGCCGGCCGTGCAGCTCGTCGGGCTGGCGGTGCTGGCCACCGCGGGCGCCGCGTACCCCCGGCTGGTGCCGGCGGTCTACCTGCCGCTGATCGTGCTCGCGGCGCTGGCCGCGGCGCGCTGGCTGGACAACGTCCCGGGGGCGCGCAACGAGCCCGGCGCGCTGCGCGCCGCGGCCCGCGACCCGCACACCTGGGTGATGTCCCTGCTCTACATCGGCACCTTCGGCTCGTTCATCGGCTTCGGCTTCGCCTTCGGCCAGGTGCTCCAGCTCCAGTTCCACGACCGGTTCCCGACCCCGGTCGACGCCGCCTGGCTGACCTTCCTGGGGCCGCTGACCGGCTCGCTGATCCGGCCCTTCGGCGGCCACCTCGCCGACCGGCTCGGCGGGGCCCGGGTCACCTTCTGGAACTTCGTGGCGATGGCCGCGGGCGCCGGGCTGGTGCTGTACGCCGCCCGGGACCGGTCCTTCCTGCTCTACCTGGCCGGGTTCCTGGCGCTCTTCGTCTTCTCCGGGATCGGCAACGGGTCGACGTACAAGATGATCCCGGCGATCTTCCGGGCGCGGGCCGCCACCGAGGCGGAGCTGACCGGGGACCGGGAGGCGGCCGAGCGGCGGGCCCGGCGGCTCTCCGGGGCGCTGATCGGCATCGCGGGGGCTGTGGGCGCCTCGGGCGGGGTCCTGGTGAACGTGGCGTTCCGGCAGTCCTTCCTGACCTCCGGCACCGCCGACGCCGCCTACCTGGCCTTCATCGCCTGGTACGCGCTCTGCTTCCTGGTGACCTGGGTGGTGTACCTGCGTCCGGGGGCGCGTAAGCTGGCCGGCGTGTGACCTCCGCCATGGGAGAAGGCGCAGGCCGCGCGGGGTGACACCCCGTTTTGACCTGCCGCCCGGCGGCCGGGTATCGTTGCCTGCTGTTGTACGACATTCTTAGGCGTGCCGCATCAGGTACGCTTGGTCGTTCGTGCGCGCCTGGTCACCTCGGCGCGCGACCCCAGACCGACGACGAGACAAGGTAGACCTGTGCGTACGTACAGCCCGAAGCCGGGTGAGATCGAGCGTCAGTGGCACGTCATCGACGCCTCTGATGTCGTGCTGGGCCGCCTCGCGACCCACGCCGCCACGCTGCTGCGTGGTAAGCACAAGCCGACTTTCGCGCCGCACGTCGACACGGGCGACTTCGTCGTCATCGTGAACGCGGGCAAGGTCGCGCTGACCGGCAACAAGCGCCAGACCAAGATCGCTTACCGCCACTCCGGCTACCCGGGTGGTCTGAAGCAGGTCGGCTACGACGAGCTGCTGACCAAGCGGCCCGAGCGGGCCATCGAGCTGGCCGTGAAGGGCATGCTCCCGCACAACAAGCTGGGCCGCCAGATTCTCAAGAAGCTGAAGGTCTACGCCGGTGCCGAGCACCCGCACGGCGCGCAGCAGCCGGTGCCGTTCGAGATCAAGCAGATCGCGCAGTGAGCGCGGGCGAAGGAAGCAGCATGACCGACATCACCGCCACCGAGGTCGCCCCCGAGGCCACCGAGGCGCCGGCGCCCGTCGCGCGCGCGCCTCGTGGCGACCGCCCGATCCAGACCGTGGGTCGGCGCAAGGAGGCCATCGTCCGGGTCCGCATCGTCCCGGGCAGCGGCAAGATCACCTGCAACGGCCGCGACCTCGAGGCCTACTTCCCGAGCAAGGTGCACCAGCAGCTCATCAAGGACCCGCTGGTCACCGCCGAGAAGGCCGAGGCCTTCGACGTGATCGCCAACCTGCGGGGCGGCGGCACCACCGGCCAGGCCGGCGCGCTGCGGCTCGCCATCGCCCGGGCGCTGATCGTCAGCGAGCCCGACGACCGTCCGGCCCTGAAGAAGGCCGGCTTCCTGACCCGTGACGCCCGGGTCAAGGAGAGCAAGAAGTACGGCCTCAAGAAGGCCCGTAAGGCTCCCCAGTACTCGAAGCGCTGATCACCACCAGCGCCGTGTACTTCTGACGGACGGCCGGGTCCGCCTCTCCCTCGCCGGGGGAGGTGGCCCGGCCGTTCCGCTTTTCTCCTTTCAACGGCAGTCCATCGGAGGTTGGCGGGTATGGGCCGGTTGTTCGGCACGGACGGCGTACGCGGGCGGGCGAACGCGGATCTCACCCCGGAGTTGGCGCTCGCGGTGGCGGTGGCCGCCGCCCACACGCTGGCCGAGACCGACAAGAGCCATCCGCCGCTCGCCGTGGTCGGCCGGGACACCCGGGCCAGCGGCGAGATGCTGGAGGCCGCCGTGGTCGCCGGGCTGACGAGCGCCGGCGCCAACGTGGTCCGGGTCGGCGTGCTGCCCACCCCCGCGGTCGCGTTCCTCACCGCCGAGGCCAAGGCCGACCTGGGCGTCATGCTCTCCGCTTCGCACAACCCGATGCCGGACAACGGCATCAAGCTCTTCGCCGCAGGCGGGCACAAGCTGCCCGACGAGATCGAGATGCGGATCGAGGCCGCCGTCGAGGCCAACGCCACCACCGCCTGGGAGCGCCCGATCGGCGCCGGGGTCGGCCGGGTGCACGACCTGCTCGACGGCGCCGACCACTACGTCCAGCACCTGGTCGGCACCGTGCCGCACCGGCTGGACGGGATCAAGGTCGTGGTCGACTGCGCCAACGGCGCGGCCGCCGACGTCGCCCCGGTGGCGTACCGGGAGGCCGGCGCCGAGGTGATCGCCATCTACGCCGAGCCGGACGGCCTGAACATCAACGACGAGTGCGGCTCCAACCACATCGACGCCCTGCGCGCCGCCGTGGTCGAGCACGGCGCGCACCTCGGCATCGCCCACGACGGCGACGCCGACCGCTGCGTCGCGGTCACCGCCGACGGCGAGGAGGTCGACGGCGACCAGGTCATGGCGATCCTCGCCCTGGCCATGCGGGAGTCCGGCGAGCTGACCCAGGACACCCTGGTCGCCACGGTGATGAGCAACCTCGGCCTGCGGCTGGCCATGTCCGCGCAGGGCATCCGGCTCGTCGAGACCAAGGTCGGCGACCGGTACGTGCTGGAGGAGCTGCGCGCCTCCGGCCTGGCGCTCGGCGGCGAGCAGAGCGGGCACATCGTGATGCCCGCGTACGCCACCACGGGCGACGGTGTGCTCACCGGGCTGCACCTGATGTCCCGGATGGCGCAGACCGGGAAGTCGTTGGCCGAGCTGGCGTCCGTGGTGACCAAGCTGCCCCAGGTGCTGATCAACGTGCCGGTGGGCGACCGCACCGTCGGCGCCGCCGCGCCGGCCGTCCGCGCCGAGGTGGAGCGGGCCGAGGCCGAGCTGGGCGAGACCGGCCGGGTGCTGCTCCGCCCGTCGGGCACCGAGCCGCTGGTCCGCGTCATGGTCGAGGCCGCCACCGAGGCGACCGCCCGATCAGTCGCCGAGCGCATCGCGGATCAGGTCCGCAGCGCCAGCCCGGCGGCCTGACGACACACTTCTTCCTCATCGGGCGCGGCGGACCTGTCCGTCGCGCCCGACGCCTTTCCTGACGCCCACCCGGCCGCCACTCGCTGCCGGGTGCTCCCGATCTTGGACAGTTTCCGTTCGTAACGCACGGCAACTGTCCAAGATCCGGGCTGCGGGTCAATCCGGCGGGTCGGGGTCGCGCCGGCCCCGCGGGTCAGGGCCGGGGGAGGCGGCGGAGGAAGCGGTCGGCCAGGTCGAGGATCTGGTCGGCGTCCAGTTCCAGTGCGGGGCCGGCCACCGTGACCTCGGTCAGCGCCAGGCCGGGCACCTCGGTGTCCCGCCAGCCGCCGGCGAACCACGCCTTCTCCTCCTCGGCGAGGGCGAGGTTGGCCGTGTTCAGGTCCTCCGCGGAGTACGGCAGCCAGAGCCGGAACTGGTGGGTGTGCGGCGGCGCCGGGTGGACCCGTGCGCCGGGCACGCCGGCCAGCGCCTCGGCCACCCGCTTCGCGTGCGCCACGTAGCCGGCCAGCCGGGGCAGCTCCCGCTCCAGGCCGGCGAGCGCGGCGAGGGCCGCCGGCCACTGCTGGAACAGGGTGCCGCCGTAACGGTGCCGCCAGGCGCGGGCGTACCGGACCAGCTCGGCGTCGCCGGCCATTGCCGCCCCGGAGTGGCCGCCGAGGGACTTGTAGAACGAGACGTACGTGCTGTCGGCCAGGGCCGCGATCTCGGCCGCCGGGTGCCCCAGGTGGACGGTGGACTCCCAGAGCCGGGCCCCGTCCAGGTGCACCCGGGCGCCCCGCTCACGGGCCGCGCCGACCACCGCGACCAGCTCGTCCCAGGTCGGCAGGACGAATCCGGCGTCGCGCAGAGGCAGCTCCAGGAAGAGCGTGCCGATCGGCTCGTCGAGCGCGGCTACCTCCTCGGCCGTCGGGTTGCGCGGCGCCTCCGTGGTCCGCACCGCCCGCAGGCCGCCGAGCACCGCGTACGCGTCGCGCTCGTGCAGCAGCGGGTGGCTGAGCGGGTGCAGGCCGACCGCGTCCCGGCCGGTCAGCTCGGCGCCGTGACGCATCGCCACCTGCTGGGCCATCGTGCCGGTGGGGAAGAAGGCGACCGCCTCCGTGCCGAGCAGCTCGGCGACCCGGCGCTCCAGCTGCTCCACCGCCCCGCCCTCGCCGTAGAAGTCGGGCAGCAGGTCCTCCGGCACGGCCGCGCCGAGCGCCGTGAGCTGCTCCCGCACCGAGGCCGGCCGGATGCCGGAGAGCACCGTGTCGCAGTCGCGCTGGGCGGCGACCCGGCGCATCCGGTCGGCGTACGCGTCGGTCATCCGTCCTCCCTGAGCCGGCGCAGCCGGGTGACCGCCTCGGTGAGCACCTCGGGCCGCTTGCAGAACGCGAACCGGACCAGCCGCCGGCCCGCCTCCGCGTCGTCGTAGAAGACCTGGGTCGGCACCGCCACCACACCGCAGCGCTCCGGCAGCGACCGGCAGAACTCCACCCCGTCCCGCCCGCCGAGCGGGGTGACGTCGGCGGTGACGAAGTACGTCCCCTCCGGCGCGAGCACGCCGAACCCGGCGTCGGTGAGGCCGGCGACGAGCTGGTCCCGCCGCTGCTGAAGGCCGTCCCGGAACTCGGCGAAGTAGGCGTCCGGCAGGCCGAGCGCCACGGCCACGGCCGGTTGCAGCGGGCCGGCGTTGACGAAGGTGAGGAACTGCTTCACCCGGAGCACCGCGGCGACCAGCGGCGCCGGGCCGCTCACCCAGCCGACCTTCCAGCCGGTGCAGGAGAACGTCTTGCCGGCCGAGGAGATGCGCAGGGTGCGCTCGCGCATGCCGGGGAGCGTCGCCAGCGGCAGGTGCGGGGCGGCGGCGTCGGTGAAGACCAGGTGCTCGTAGACCTCGTCGGTGACCGCGTACGCGCCGTGCTCCTGGCACAGCTCGGCCACCAGGGTCAGCTCGTCGGCGGTGAAGACCTTGCCGGTCGGGTTGTGCGGGGTGTTCAGCAGCACCAGCCGGGTACGCGGCCCGAACGCCGCGCGCAGCTCCGCCGGGTCGAAGGCGTAGCGGCCGTCGGCGCCGGGACGCAGCGTCACCGGGCGGCGGACCGCGCCGGCCAGGGCGATCGAGGCCGCGTACGAGTCGTAGTAGGGCTCGAAGCACACCACCTCGTCGCCCGGCTCGCAGAGGGCGAGGATGCTCGCCGCGATCGCCTCGGTGGCGCCCGCGGTCACCACGATCTCGCCGTCGGGGTCGTACTCCAGGCCCCAGAACCGGCGCTGGTGGGCCGCGACGGCCGCGCGCAGCGCCGGGATGCCCGGACCCGGCGGGTACTGGTTGTGGCCGGACCGCAGCGCCTCGGCGGCCGCGGCGAGCATCTCCGGCGGCCCGTCGGTGTCGGGGAAGCCCTGCCCGAGGTTGACCGCGCCGGTGCGCACGGCCAGCGCCGACATCTCGGCGAAGATGGTGGTGCCGAACGGCCGCATCCGGGCCACCAGCGGATCGGTCGTCGTCACGCCGGCCAGCCTACGGCCCGGCACCGGCCCCGCACGACCGCCGCGTCCCCCACCGCCGCCGTCACCAGCCGAAGCAGGTCGCCCCCCACTCGCCCGAGTCCTGTGAGACGACCTTCCCGTTGATGGTGATCCGGCAGCTCGCCTCACCCGAGCCGGTGGGCGTCGCGATGATCTGCACCCGCTCCCGGTCGTTGGCGGTGAACGCCAGCCGCCACGGCGGCGGCACTCCGTCGAACTGGAGGAAGTCGGCGTTGGCGTCGTAGAACTGGACGTCGACGGCGCCGGTGCCGCTCACCTCGTACAGGACCTTGAACTGGCCCGGCCCGCCGGACGGGGTGGTGGCGGGGACCGGCGGCGCGGCGTCCGTGGGATCACCGGCGCGGCCCCCGTCGGGCTCGTCGAACTCCGGGTCGTACGGCTGGCCGGAGCTGGTCGAGTCGTCGACGATGCTGCCGAGCACGCCCAGGCCGACGCAGCCGCAGAAGGCGAGCACCAGGGCGATGACGACGGTCACCACGACGGGCACGACCCACCCGCTGCTCGACGGGCGCGGCGCTGCGGTGGGGTACGCGTAGGGCGGCGGGTAGCCGACCGGGGGCCATCCCGGCGCGGGGGCGCCGCCGGGCCAGGGCGGGGTGCCCGGGGCGCCGGCCGGGCCTGGCAGCGGGGCGCCCGGGGCGCCGGCCGGGTCTGGTGGTGGGGCGGCCGGGCGCGGCATGCCACCCGGGGCCTCTGGTGCCGCCGGGCCCGGCGGGTTCCACGGGGTCGGAGCGCCACCGGATCCGGATGGGCCCCACGGGCCCGCAGTGCCGCCGGGCGCGGCGGAGCCGGGCGGGCCGCCGGGGCTCGGGGTCCAGGGGGCCGGCGCCCAGGGGGCGGGTGGTGCCCAGGGCTGCGGGGCGGCGAGCGGGTCCGGTGGCGTCCAGGTCGTGGGTTCCGGGGCGGCCGGCGGGGCGGTCGGGTCGCTCGGGCCGGTGCTGTGCCCCGGCTCCGGGGTGGGGGTCGTCTCGGACATCGGCTCAGCTCGCAGGGGACGGCGCGGACGACCGCGGGAGGGGCGGGGCCCGGGGGGCGCCCGGGCCAGGGGCCCCTCAATGTACGGCCCGACGACCAGTCCGCACGTACCCGCGCGCGGGGTGCCCGCCCGGGTCCCGGCGGACGCGTCGGCCGCCGGTCCCGTGCCGCGCTTCCGGGTCCGCCGGTCCGCCCGGGTGGTTTGTCCGATCCTCATCATCCGCTCACCGGTTCGCTCAAATTCAGTGATCGTTTACCCGGCTTCCGAGCACGCACGATGAGCGAAACTGGGTTAGGCTGCGGACCATGTGTGGAATCGTGGGATACGCCGGTGCGCGCCCGGCGCTCGGCATCGTGCTGGACGGACTGCGGCGGCTGGAGTACCGCGGCTACGACTCGGCGGGCGTCGCGGTCGTCTGCGACGACGAGCTGCTGATCGAGAAGAAGGCCGGCAAGCTGGCCAACCTGGAGAAGGTCCTGGCCGAGCGGGCCGCCACCGATCCGGAGTCCTGCGCCGCGAGCCCGATCGGCATCGGCGACGGCACCACCAGCATCGGCCACACCCGGTGGGCCACCCACGGCGGCCCGACCGACCGCAACGCCCACCCGCACCTCTCCCCGGACGGCCGGGTCGCCGTGATCCACAACGGCATCATCGAGAACTTCGCGAAGCTCCGCGCCGAGCTGGAGGCCGACGGCGTCGAGTTCGCCAGCGACACCGACACCGAGTGCGCCGCGCACCTGCTCGCCCGTTCCCTGGCCGACCTGCGCTCGGCCGGTGAGGTCGACAGCCCGCAGCTGCTCGCCTCCGCCATGCGGCTGGTCTGCCAGCGGCTGGAGGGCGCCTTCACGCTGCTCGCCGTCGACGCCGGCATCCCCGGCGCGGTGGTCGGCGCGCGCCGCAACTCGCCCCTCGTGGTCGGCCGCGGTGACGGCGAGAACTACCTGGCCAGCGACGTGGCCGCGTTCATCGAGCACACCCGCGACGCGGTTGAGCTGGGCCAGGACCAGATCGTCCTGATCACGCCGGAGACCATCGACATCACCGACTTCGCCGGCCAGCCCGCGACCGGCAAGGACTTCCACATCGACTGGGACTCGTCCGCCGCCGAGAAGGGTGGCTACGACTGGTTCATGCTCAAGGAGATCGAGGAGCAGCCGCAGGCCATCGCCGACACGCTGCTCGGCCGGCTCACCGAGAGCGGCGAGATCGCCCTCGACGAGGTCCGCCTCAGCGAGCAGGACCTGCGCGACGTCGACAAGATCTTCATCGTGGCCTGCGGCACCTCGTACCACGCCGGCCTGGTCGCGAAGTACGCCATCGAGCACTGGACCCGCATCCCCTGTGAGGTGGAGCTGGCCAGCGAGTTCCGCTACCGCGACCCGGTGCTGGACCGGTCCACCCTGATCGTGGTGATCTCGCAGTCCGGCGAGACCATGGACACCCTCATGGCGCTGCGCCACGCCAAGGACCAGAAGGCCCGTGTGCTGGCCATCTGCAACACCAACGGCTCGACCATCCCGCGCGAGTCCGACGCGGTGCTCTACACCCACGGCGGCCCGGAGATCGCGGTCGCCTCCACGAAGGCGTTCCTCACCCAGGTCGTCGCCTGCTACCTGATCGGCCTGCACCTGGCCCAGGTGCGCGGGATCAAGTTCGCCGACGAGGTGGGCGCCGTGGTGGCCCAGCTCCAGGAGATGCCGGGCAAGCTGCGCGAGCTGCTCGACCGGATCGAGCCGGTCCGCGAGCTGGGCCGTGAGCTGAAGTCCGAGCCGACCGTGCTGTTCATCGGCCGGCACGTGGGCTACCCGGTGGCCCTCGAAGGCGCGCTGAAGCTCAAGGAGCTGGCGTACATGCACGCCGAGGGCTTCGCCGCCGGTGAGCTGAAGCACGGCCCGATCTCGCTGATCGACAAGGGCACGCCGGTCATCTGCATCGTGCCGTCGCCGGTCGGCCGGGGCATGCTGCACGACAAGGTCGTCTCCAACATCCAGGAGGTGCGTGCCCGGGGCGCCCGCACCATCGTGATCGCGGAGGAGGGCGACGAGGCGGTGGTCCGCTACGCCGACCACCTGATCTACGTGCCGCGCACGCCGACGCTGCTGGCGCCGCTGGTGACCACGGTGCCGCTCCAGGTGCTCGCCGCCGAGATCGCCGCCGCCCGTGGGCACGACGTCGACCAGCCCCGGAACCTGGCCAAGTCGGTCACCGTCGAGTAGTCGACCCGGTCGCGGCCCCTCCGTCCCACGGCGGAGGGGCCGCGCCGTGTCCGGCCACCGGGCGGTCATCCGCCCAGCACGATCCGGGCCATCCCGTCCAGCGCCGGGTTGCCGGGGTCCCAGTAGCCGGCGTGCCCGTGGCGCCCGCTGGGGAAGCGCCGGCCGCCGAAGCCGGGTGTGCTCGGGTCGGTGCCGAACCAGAGCCGGTCGTCGTGCGGGTCGAGCAGCGCCGCGGCCCGGCCAAGGGGCGTGCCGGCCAGCACGGCCCGGCGGGCCAGCTCCTCGGGTGGCCGGGCCAGCCGGATCACGTCGTCCGGCGCGGTGGCGGCCCAGACCTGGCCGGGCGGCATCCGCAGCTCGGCCGCGTGGTCGACGCCCACGCCGGGGGAGCCGACGAAGACCAGCGCGTCGGCGCCCAGCCCGTGGTCGCGGGCCGCGGTGCCGACCACCAGCGAGCCGTAGCTGTGCCCGAGCACGGTCTGCCGGGCGGGTGGCCCCTCGTGCGAGGCGCGCAGCCCCTCCTGGAACCGGTGCAGGGCCGGACCGGCGTCCTCGGCCTGCCGGTCGCGCGCCGCCTCGGGCAGGAGGTCCGGCGCGTCGTAGTCCAGCCAGAGCACGGCCGCCGCCTCGGTGCCCGGCCCGAGCGCCGCGCACCGGTCCAGCACGCGGGCGGCCCGGCCCAGCTCGGCCGGGGCGTCGGCGAGGTCGGCGGTCATCCCCGGCACGTACGTCAGCACGGCGCCGGCCCGGTCCGGGTTGCCGAGCGCCACCACCGCCCGCCCGTCACCGGCCGGGTCCAGCCCCAGCAGGTACGCCCGCGGCGCCCCCGGGGCGGCCAGCCGCTCGCCGAGCCCGTCGAGGCCGCGCAGCGCCGCCTCCACCCCGGCGAGCCGGGCCAGCCGGGCCAGTTCGAGCGGCCCGGCCGGCAGTGGGCGCAGCAGCCCGGCGCGCCGCTCCAGCAGCTCGGCCCGGCGCCGGGCCAGCAGCAGCCGGTTGGCCTGGTCGCGGGCCGCCACCGGCACCCCGTCGAGGTGACCGACCCGGTCCGGCTCGTGGCCGACCAGCCAGCGGCGCTCGGCCGGGGTGAGGCCGGCCCACCAGCGGCTCACCTCGGCCGGTCCGGCCCCGGGCGCGGGTCGCCGGGCCGGCGGGACGCTCACCCAGCCGGTCGTCGCCGCCGTCGCCAGCTCCGCCAGCCGGCCGGCCGCCTCCCGGTCCGCCGCGCCGGCCAGCGCCAGCGCGCCGTGGATCTCGGTGCCCGCCTGCGCCACGGCCGGGCCGACCAGGGCGGCCGGTCGCGGGTGGGCCGGATCGGGCCGGACCACCCCGGCCCGGTCCACCAGCAGGCCGCCCGCGTCGGCCCGTGCCACGGCGGCGCCGAGCCGGGCCTTGGCCGCGCCCACCCGGGCGGCGAACTCGGCGAGCACCTGGTCGACCTCGATCAGCGCCGGCAGCAGGTCGGTCAGCGCGGTGCGTAGCTCGCCGATCCGCCCCCGCGCGGTGGCGGAGGCCGTGCCGGACCAGCCGGGACGCAGTGCGCCGATCCGGGCGGTCAGCCCGTCGGCCCGGCGCCGGACCGGGCCGCTCAGCCCCCGCCAGGCCGCGCCCGCGGCGGCCCAGGCCCCGGGGTCGGCCCGCCAGAGCTGCGCGTAGCCGATCGGCGTGCTCATCGGGGGATTCCGGCGAGCCGGCGGGCGGCCCGCTCGTCGACCGCCTCGTAGCCGTCGGCGGCGGACCGGACCGCCTCCGCGGTGGCTGCCACCCGGGCGGCCAACGACCCGCACCAGCGCTGCACCGCCGCCTCCAGCTCGGCCAGCGCCACCCCGGCCCGCCAGCCGTCGGCCGGCACCACCAGCCCCGGCTCGGCGGCCGCCCCGCGGGCCAGCCGGTACGCGTCGTCGGCCAGCTCCCGGGCCACCCCACGCAACAGCTCGGGCTCGACGCTGAACGGTTCCTGGCCCATGGCGACCTCCCTGCACCCCGACGGACATCCGGGACGCTAGGGCTCGACGTACCGCCCGCACCGGCCCTGTGGACAACCGGCGGTGCGACGGATCCCGGGTTTTCCACAGGCGTTCTCCACCGCCGATCCACGGCTCCGAGCGCCGGTAGGGTGAGGTCCGTGATCGTGGCTGTCGGCATCGACGTGGTGCTGGTGGACCGGTTCGCCCGGTCCCTGGCGCGCACGCCGCTGCTCGCCGACCGCCTCTTCACCGAGGCCGAGCGCTACACCCGCACCGGCAGCCCGCGCTCGCCGGAGTCGATGGCCGCCCGGTTCGCGGCCAAGGAGGCGGTGGCCAAGGCGCTGGGCGCGCCGGCCGGGCTGAACTGGCACGACTGCGAGGTCGTGCCCGATCCGGAGGGCCGGCCCTGGCTGGCCGTCTCCGGGACGGTGGCCGCCGCGGCGGCCGAGCGCGGGATCAACCGCTGGCACCTGTCGTTGTCGCACGACGGTGGGATCGCGTCGGCCATGGTGGTCGCGGAACGGTGAGCTGACCCGGCGGGCCGGTCGGCCGGTCCGGGACGAACGGGACGAACGGACGGGACGGGAGTGGCATGAGACCGGTGTGGCGGGTCGCGGACGTACGCGCGGCGGAGGCGGGCCTGATGGCCACCCTGCCGCCCGGGGCGCTGATGCAGCGGGCCGCCGCCGGGCTGGCCCGCCGCTGCGCGCTGCTGCTCGGCGAGCGGGGCGGTGTCTACGGCGCCCGGGTGCTGCTGCTGATCGGCTCGGGCGACAACGGCGGTGACACGTTCTACGCGGGCGCGCACCTGGCCCGCCGGGGCGCGGCGGTCGACGCCCTGCTGCTCACCCCGGGCCGGGCGCACGCCGAGGGGCTGGCCGCGCTGCGGGCGGCCGGCGGGCGGGTGGTCGACCGGCCGCCGGCCGTGGTGGACCTGGTGCTCGACGGCATCGTCGGGATCGGGGGCACCGGCGGGCTCCGGGAGACCGCCGACCAGCTCGCGGCCAGCCTGGCCGAGCGCAGCGGGCGGGACGGCACCCGGGCCACGGTGGTCGCGGTGGACGTGCCGAGCGGCGTCGCGGTGGACACCGGGCACGTGCCGCTCACCGCCTCCGGCCGGCCCTGCGCGGTCCGCGCCGACGTGACGGTCGCCTTCGGCGCGCTGAAGCCGGCCCTGGTGGTCGGCCCGGCCGCGCCGCTCGCCGGGCACGTCGAGCTGGTCGACATCGGGCTGGCGCCGTGGCTGCGCGGCACCCCGGCGCTGCGCGTCACCGAGTGGTCCGACGTGGTCGACTGGTGGCCCCGGCTCGGCCCGTCCTCGGAGAAGTACAGCCGGGGCGTGGTCGGCGTGGCGACCGGTTCGGCCACCTACCCGGGCGCGGCGGTGCTCTCGGTGAGCGGCGCGCTGGCCGGCCCCACCGGCATGGTCCGCTACGCGGGCGGCGCCCGCGCGGAGGTGCTGCACCAGCACCCGTCGGTGATCGCCACCGACCGGGTCGCCGACGCCGGCCGGGTGCAGGCCTGGATCTGCGGCTCGGGGCTGGGCACCGGCGAGGAGTCCGCCGCCGCGCTGCGCGCGGTGCTCGCCGCGCCGGTGCCGGTGGTGCTCGACGCCGACGCGCTCACCCTGCTGGTGGACGGCAAGCTGGCGGACCGGCTGCGCGGGCGGGACGCCCCGATCGTGGTGACCCCGCATGACCGCGAGTACGCCCGGCTCTGCGGCGAGTCCCCGGGGGCGGACCGGGTCGGGGCGGCGCTGCGGCTGGCCGCCTGGATGAACGCGGTGGTGCTGCTCAAGGGCGACCGCACGATCATCGGCACGCCGGACGGCCGGGCCTACGTCAACCCGACCGGCACGCCGGTGCTGGCCACCGGGGGCACCGGCGACGTGCTGGCCGGGCTGCTCGGCTCGCTGCTCGCCGCCGGGCTCGCGCCCGAGCGGGCGGCCGCCGCGGCGGCGTACCTGCACGGGCTGGCCGGCCGCGAGGCGGAGCGCGGCGGTCCGGTGACGGCGCCCGACGTGGCGACCGCGCTCCGCCCGGTACTGGCCCGGCTGGGCTGAACGCGCCGGCGGCCGGGTCCACGCGCGGCGGCCGCCGCCGGCGCGGGAGCACACCGGCCGTGCGGCTCAGGGCCACGGTGATCACGGACGGAAGTAGGCTGAGGGCATGTGGCAGTCGGAGGTGCGCGTCGACCTGGACGCGATCCGGGAGAACGTGGCCCGGCTCAAGTCGGGCACCAGCGCCGAGCTGATGGCGGTGGTCAAGGCCGACGGCTACGGCCACGGCATGGTTCCGGCGGCCCACGCGGCGCTCGACGCGGGGGCGGACTGGCTCGGCGTCTGCACCCTCGACGAGGCGCTCCTGCTGCGCCAGGAGGGGGTCACCGCGCCCGTCCTGGCCTGGCTGCTCGCCCCGGGGCTGCCGCTGCACGACGGGGTCGCGGTCGGCGTCGACCTGGGCTGCGCCAGCCTCGCCCAGCTCGACGAGATGGTCGAGGCGAGCCGGCGGGCGGACCGCCCGGCCCGGCTGCACCTCAAGATCGACACCGGGCTGTCGCGCGGCGGGGCCACCGTCGCCGACTGGCCGGCGCTGCTGGAGGCCGCCGCGAAGGCCCAGGCCGACGGCCTGGTCGAGGTGGTCGGCGTGTGGAGCCACTTCGTGTACGCGGACTCGCCCGGCCACCCCACCACCGACCGGCAGTTGGCGGTGTTCCACGAGGGGCTGGAGATGGTGGAGCGGGCCGGGCTGCGACCGCGCTACCGGCACCTGGCCAACTCGGCGGCCACCCTGACCCGCCCGGACACCCACTTCGACCTGGTCCGCCCCGGCCTGGCGGTCTACGGCCTCTCCCCGATCGAGGGCGAGCAGTTCGGCCTGCGCCCGGCGATGACCGCCCGGGCCCGGGTGATGCTCACCAAGCGGGTCCCGGCCGGCACCGGCGTCTCGTACGGCCATGCCTACCTCACGAAGCAGGAGGCGAACCTGGCGGTCGTCCCGCTCGGCTACGCCGACGGGGTGCCGCGGCACGCCTCGAACACCGGCCCGGTGCAGCTCGCCGGCAAGCGGCGGACCATCTCCGGGCGGGTCTGCATGGACCAGTTCGTGGTCGACTGCGGCGAGGACGAGGTGGCCGCCGGGGACGTGGCCGTGCTCTTCGGCAGCGGCGCGGACGGCGAGCCCACGGCCGACGACTGGGCCGAGGCGGTCGGCACCATCAACTACGAGATCGTGACCCGGTTCGGCGGCGTCCGGGTGCCCCGCGTCTACGACGGCGAGCGCGGATGAGCCAGCGGTTCCGGGTTCCGCGGCCGCGGACGGCCGCCGGCCGGGTCGCGGGGCTGGTCGGCGCCGCGGTCGGTGTCGCCGCCGCCGGGCTCGCCGCGGGGGTGGTGAGCGAGCGGGTCCTGGTCCGCCGCCTCAAGGCCGACCCCACCGATCCGTACGCGGACGAGGTGTTCGGCGAGCAGCGGTACGACGAGGCGTACCTGCTGGAGATGCCGCGCGGCACCGACATCCACGTGGAGGTGGTCGAGCCGACCCGGCCGGTCGCCGGGCACCCGACCGTGGTGCTGGTGCACGGCTTCTGCCTGGACATGGGGACGTTCCACTTCCAGCGCAAGATGCTGGCCGCGCGCGGCGACTACCGCATCGTCGCCTACGACCAGCCCGGGCACGGCCGCTCCGGGAAGCTGGAGGGCGGCGACTACGACCTGGCCGCGCTGGGTCACACCCTGCGCCGGGTGATCGACGAGGTGGCGCCGGAGGGCCCGCTCGTGCTGATCGGCCACTCGATGGGCGGCATGACGATCATGGCGCTGGCCGAGCTCTACCCGGAGCTGTTCGGCGACCGGGTGGTCGGCACGGTGCTGATGGCCACCTCGGGCGGGCTGCTCGCGGAGACCAAGCTGGTGGCGCCCGCGCTGCTCGGCCGGGTCGGCGCCCCGATGATCTACATGATGAGCAACGCCACCCGGTACGGCGGCACGGTGATCGACAAGGCCCGCAAGTCGACCTCCAACGTGGCCTGGCTGCTCACCCGCAAGTACGGCTTCGGCACCCCGAAGCCCAGCCCGGCCCTGGTGTCGTACGTCGAGACCATGAACTCCCGCACCTCGGCCGACACGGTCACCCGCTACCTGCGTACCCTGGCCACCCACTCCCGGTTCCCGGCGCTGGCCGCGCTGGCCGGCACGCCGGTGCTGGTGATCGTGGGGGACAAGGACATGATCACGCCGGTGACCCACTCCGAGGAGATCGTCCGGCGGCTGCCGCACGCCGAGTTCGTGAAGATCCACGACAGCGGGCACGTGGTGATGCTGGAGCACGCCGACGAGGTGAACGCGGCGGTGGAGAGGTTCCTGGAGTCGCTGTGAGCGCGAGGAGTGAGCCGGGGTTGCGAGCCCCGCAGTCGCGAGCCGAGGTGGCACTGTGAGCGCGAGGAGTGAGCCGAGGTTGCGAGCCCCGCAGTCGCGAGCCGGGGTGGCACTGTGACCGTCGTGCTGGAGTTGAAGACGGTCGACGACACCCACGAGTTCGGCCGCCGACTGGCCGGGGTGCTGCGCGCCGGTGACCTGCTGCTGCTCAGCGGCCCGCTGGGCGCCGGCAAGACCGCGCTGACCCAGGGGATCGGCGCCGGTCTCGGGGTGCGCGGCGACATCACCTCGCCGACCTTCGTGATCGCCCGGGTGCACCGGCCGGATCCGGCCCGGGGCGGCCGGGTGACCCTGGTGCACGCTGACGCGTACCGGCTGGGGGAGTCGGCCGACCCGCGCGCCGAGATCGACGACCTGGACCTGGACGCCTCGGTGGACGAGGCGGTCACCGTGGTCGAGTGGGGCGAGGGGATGGTCGAGCAGCTGGTCGACGCACACCTGCGGGTCCGCATCGACCGGCGGGACGACGACACCCGGGTGGTCACCCTGGAACCGGTGGGCGGCGACTGGGCGCGGCGGCTGGCCACCCTGGACTGACCGCTGTCGTACCCGCTGCCTACAGTTCCGGGGACCGATCAGACGCGGTGAAAGGTTGCCGATGCCCGACGACGCCCCCATCCTCGACCTGCTGGCGCTCCTCCCCGACGCCTGGCGCGCGGCGCTCACCCCGCACCTCGACCCGGCCCGCACCGCGGCGCTGGCCGAGTTCGTCGCCGGGGAATACGCCACCCGGACGGTGTTCCCGCCGGTCGAGGACCTGTTCTCGGCCTACCGGCTGTGCGGGCCGGCGCAGACCCGGGTGCTGATCCTCGGGCAGGACCCGTACCACAAGGCGGGGCAGGCGCACGGGCTGAGCTTCAGCGTGCGCGAGGGGGTGGCGGTGCCGCCGTCGCTGCGCAACGTCTTCAAGGAGCTGGGCGAGGACCTGGGCGTGCCGAAGCCGGCCGGCGGCAACCTGAGCGGCTGGGCGGCCCAGGGCGTGCTGCTGCTCAACGCGGTGCTCACCGTCCGACAGGCCACCCCGGGCTCGCACGCCAACAAGGGCTGGGAGGAGTTCACCGACGCCACCATCCGGGCCCTCGACGCGCTCGACCAGCGGGTGGTCTTCCTGCTCTGGGGCGGCTACGCGCGCAAGAAGGCGGCCCTGGTCACCAACTCGAACCACGTGGTGCTGGAGGCCGGCCACCCGAGCCCCATGAACCCGCGCGGCTTCCTGGGCAGCCGACCGTTCAGCGCGGCCAACAAGGCGCTCGCCGACGCCGGCCTGCCGACCGTCGACTGGGAGCGCACCGCCGGCTGACCGTCGGCACCGCTCCCCGGCACCGCCGGTCCGCACCTCCGAGCCGAGCGATGACGGGGGAGGGGCGTCACCGGCGGTAACCGGGGCGGCGACTACGCTGGCATACCGTGCTCGTACTCGTGGTGGACTCCTCGACGCCCGCGGTGACCGCGGCGCTGGTCGAGGTCTCGGCGGACGGCGTCGCGGCCCGCGCGCAGCGGTGCACGGTCGACGCCCGGGCGCACGGCGAGCTGCTCGCCCCGCAGGTCGACGCGGTGCTGGCCGACGCCGACGCCCGCCCCGCCGACCTGGCCGCGATCGTCGCCGGGTTGGGTCCCGGGCCGTTCACGGGGCTGCGGGTCGGCCTGGTCACCGCCGCCACCATGGGTCAGGTGCTCGGCATCCCGACGTACGGGGTCTGCTCGCTGGACGGGATCGGCCACCCGGCGGCCGCCGGCGAGCCGGTGCTGGCGGCGAGCGACGCCCGCCGCCGCGAGGTCTACTGGGCCGTCTACGACGGCGCCGGCCAGCGCATCGCCGGGCCGAACGTGGACACCCCGGCGGTCGCCGCCGAGCGGGCCCGGGACCTGGCCGTCACGGTTGCGGTCGGTGACGGCGCCCACCGGTACGCGGACGTCCTCGGCCTGCCGGTCCGGGAGGAGCCCCGCTACCCGGACGCCCTGGCGCTGGCCCGCCTGGCCGCCGAGCGGATCCGCGCGGGCGCCCCGGGCGAGCCGCTCACCCCGCTCTACCTGCGTCGCCCCGACGCGGTGGCAGCCACCGGCCACAAGCCGGTCCTCCCATGAGTCAGGTCCGACTGGGCCGGTTCCGCTGGTGGCACGTCGAGCAGGTGCTGCCGCTGGAGGCGGACCTGTTCGGGGCCGAGCGGTGGTCCCCGGCGATGTTCTGGAACGAGTTGGCCAACGGCCACCACTACCTGGTCGCCACCGACGACGACGGCACGGTGCTCGGCTACGCCGGGCTCATGGTGGCGCCGCCGGACGAGGCGTGGGTGCAGAACATCGCGGTCCGCCGGGACGCGCAGCGCCGGGGGATCGGCCGGCTGCTGCTGGAGGCGCTGCTCGCCGAGGCGGCCCGGCAGGGGGTGCGCAGCACGCTGCTGGAGGTCGCCGCCGACAACGCTCCCGCGCAGCGGCTCTACGCGACGTACGGCTTCGAGCCGATCGGCGTGCGCCGTGGCTACTACCAACCGAGCAACACCGACGCGCTGGTCATGCAGCGCAACGAGGACTGACGAGCATGGCTGACGAACCACTGATCCTCGGCATCGAGACCTCCTGCGACGAGACCGGGGTGGGCATCGTCCGCGGGCACACCCTGCTCGCCGACGCGCTGGCGTCCAGCGTCGAGGAGCACGCCCGGTTCGGCGGCGTGGTGCCCGAGGTGGCCAGCCGCGCCCACCTGGAGGCCATCGTGCCTACCATGGACCGGGCGCTGCGCGAGGCCGGGGTGACGATCGCCGACATCGACGCGATCGCCGTCACCTCCGGGCCGGGCCTGGCCGGCGCGCTGCTCGTCGGGGTCGCCGCCGCCAAGGGGTACGCGGTGGCCGCCGAGAAGCCGGTGTACGGGGTGAACCACCTCGCCGCGCACGTGGCCGTGGACACCCTGGAGCACGGCCCGCTGCCCGAGCCGGCCATTGCCCTGCTGGTCTCCGGCGGGCACTCCTCGCTGCTGCGGGTCGACGACCTGGCCCGGGAGGTCACCCCGCTCGGCTCGACCATCGACGACGCGGCCGGCGAGGCGTTCGACAAGGTGGCCCGGCTGCTCGGGCTGCCCTTCCCGGGCGGCCCGTTCATCGACCGGGAGGCGCGGGCCGGCGACCCGGCGGCGATCGCCTTCCCGCGCGGGCTGACCGCCCCCAAGGACCTGGCCGGGCACCGCTTCGACTTCTCCTTCTCGGGGCTGAAGACGGCGGTGGCCCGCTGGGTGGAGGCGCGGCAGCGGGCCGGCGAGGCGGTGCCGGTGGCGGACGTGGCCGCGTCCTTCCAGGAGGCGGTCTGCGACGTGCTGGTCGGCAAGGCGCTGGACGCCTGCCGGAGCAGCGGCATCGACACCCTGGTGATCGGCGGTGGGGTGGCGGCCAACTCGCGGCTGCGGGCCATGGCGGAGCACCGGGCCGCGAAGCACGGCGTCCGGGTGCGTACGCCCCGGCCGAAGCTCTGCACGGACAACGGCGCCATGGTGGCCGCGCTCGGCTCGCACCTGGTCGCCGCGGGCGTCGCCCCGAGCCGGCTGGACCTGCCGGCCGACTCCGCCATGCCGCTGACCGTGGTCAGCGTCTGAGCCGGGAGGGGACCGACGTGATCGTCCGGATGTGGGAGGCGAAGGCCGAGCCGTACGGCTTCGCCGACCTGATCACCTGGGTCTGCGAGACCGCGCTGCCCGAGTTCGAGCACGAGCCGCTGCACCTGTCCAGCGAGGTGTTCTCCTCCACCGACCACCGCGTGGTGGTGATCTCGAAGTGGCGCAGCAACCCGCGGGAGCTGCCCGAGCCGCCCATGCGGCTGGTCGCCCGGCCGCCGCACAGCTGGGACTTCACGCAGGTCGATCGCTGACCCGGCGGGCCGCCTGACCGGCGGGAAACTGGTTGGCGTCCCCCCGGGCCCGGGACCTAGCGTCGGGTGGTCATGCGTTTCTCACCCGCCGGCGATCCCGGCACCCCCGACGCCCGGTCCGCCACCCGTTACCTGGTCTGGCTCGCCGGTCGGCACCCGCTGCTCTTCGGCGGCGCCATCGCCCTCGGTGTCACCTGGATGCTGGCCCAGGCGCTGATGCCGGCCGCCGTCGGCCGGGCCATCGACGCCGGCCTGACCCACCGCGACCCGGACGCCCTGCTCCGCTGGGGTCTCGTCCTGCTCGGGCTGGGCGTCGTCCAGGCGACGACCGGCATCCTGCGGCACCGCTGCGCGGTGCACAACTGGCTCGGCGCCGCCTACCGGACCGTGCAGGTCACCGTGGACGCCACCAACCGGCTCGGGGCCGCGCTGCCCCGCCGGGTCGCCGCCGGCGAGGTGGTGAGCATCGGCACGGCCGACATCGAGCACATCGGCAGCGCCGTGGACATCACGGCCCGGGGCACCGGCGCGGTGGTCGCCATCGCCGCGGTGTCGGCGATCCTGCTCACCGCCTCGGTGCCGCTCGGCCTCGTGGTGGTGCTCGGGGTGCCGCTGCTCATGGCGCTGGTGGCGCTGCTGATCCGGCCGCTGCACCGGCAGCAGGCGGCGTACCGGGACTCGACCGGCGAGCTGACCGCCCGGGCCGCGGACATCGTCTCCGGGCTGCGGGTGCTGCGCGGGGTGGGCGGCGAGCCGATGCTGGGCGCCCGCTACCGGGAGCAGTCCCAGGCGCTGCGGGCGGACGGCCTGCGGGTGGCCCGGGTGGAGTCGCTGATCCAGGCCGCGCAGATCCTGCTGCCCGGCGTCTTCGTGGTGCTGGTGACCTGGCTCGGGGCCCGGTTCGCGCTGCGCGGTGAGATCAGCGCCGGCCAGTTGGTCTCCTTCTACGGCTACACGGCGTTCCTGGTCAGCCCGTTGCGCAACCTCACCGAGGCGGCCGACAAGCTGACCCGGGGGCACGTGGCGGCCCGCCGGGTGGTGCGCCTGCTCCGTCTCGCTCCCGAGTTCACCGAACCGGCCCGCCCGGTGCCGGTGCCCGAGGGGCCGGGCGAGCTGGTGGACGTCCGCTCCGGGCTGGTGCTGCGGCCGGGCCGGCTCACCGCGCTGGCCGCCACCGCGCCCGAGGACGCCGCCGAGATCGCCGACCGGCTCGGCCGGTACGTCGACGGGGACGTGACGCTGCACGGCGTACCGCTGCGGGAGGTGGCGCTGGCGACGGTGCGCGAGCGGATCCTGGTGGCCGACAACGACGCGCAGCTGTTCAGCGGCGCCCTCCGCACGGAGCTGGACCCGCGCGACCGGGGGGATCACCACGCCGTCGAGGCGGCGCTGGTGGCGGCGAGCGCCACGGACATCGTCGAGGCGCTGCCCGGCGGCCTGGACAGCCCGGTCGCCGAGCGCGGCCGGGAGTTCTCCGGTGGGCAGCGGCAGCGGCTGCGGCTGGCCCGGGCGCTGGTCGCCGACCCGGAGACGCTCATCCTGGTCGAGCCGACCAGCGCGGTGGACGCGCACACCGAGGCGCGGATCGCCGACCGGCTCGCCGCCGCCCGGCGCGGCCGGACGACGCTGGTGTGCACCACCAGCCCGCTGGTGCTCGGCCGCGCCGAGCACGTGGTCTTCGTGGAGGACGGCAAGGTGGTCGCCGAGGGTCGCCACGACGAGCTGCTCGCCGCCGAGCCCCGGTACCGGGCCACGGTGAGCCGGGAGGAGGACCGGTGAGCAACGCCCTGCCCGTCGCCGACGCGCAGCAGGTCCGTCGGTACGCGCGGGAGCTGGCCCGCCGGCACCCGCGCGGCCTGGCCGCCGCGCTCGGCCTGCACGCGCTCGCCGCCGCGGCCGGCCTGGTCGCGCCCCGGCTCCTCGGCGACCTGGTCGAGGGGATCTCGCGCGGCGTCGGCGCGGTCACCGTCGACCGGGTCGCCCTGGCCATCGCCGGCTTCGTGGTCGCCCAGTCGGTGCTGGTCCGCTTCGCCCACCTGGCCTCGGCCCGGCTCGGCGAGCGGGTCCTCGCCGAGCTGCGCGAGGAGTTCGTCGACCGGGTGCTCGCCCTGCCGCTGTCCACCGTGGAGCGGGCCGGCACCGGCGACCTGCTCACCCGCACCTCGCGGGACGTCGCCGCGCTGTCCCGGACGGTCCGCTTCGCCGCCCCGGAGACGCTGATCGCGGCGGTCACCGTGCTGCTGATCCTCGGCGCGCTGCTGCTGACCGGCCCGCTGCTGGTGGTGCCCTGCCTGATCGCGGTGCCGATGCTGGTCGCCGGCACCCGCTGGTACCTGCGCCGGGCGCCGGCCGGCTACCTGCGGGAGAACGCCGCGTACTCCGACATCACCGACGGGATCAGCGAGACGGTCGAGGGGGCGCGGACCACCGAGGCGCTGCGCCAGCAGGCCCGCCGCCGGGCCCGCACCGACGCCGACATCCGCCGGTCGTACGCGGCCGAGTACTACACGCTCAGCCTCCGGACGGTCTTCTTCCCCGTCGCCGAGATCGGCTACCTGCTGCCGGTGGTCGGCACCCTGCTGCTCGGCGGCTGGTTCTACCTGGAGGGCTGGGCCAGCCTCGGGCAGGTCACCGCCGCCACCCTCTACGCCCAGCTGCTGGTGGACCCGGTCGACCGGCTGCTCTCCTGGCTCGACGAGTTCCAGGTCGGTGGCGCCTCGCTGGCCCGCCTGCTCGGTGTGGCCGCCGAGCCGGCCGACGCCGCCGCGCCGCCCGACCGGCGGCCGGTCAGCGACGACGGGCGGCTCGCCGCCCACGACGTCCGGTACGCGTACCGCGCCGGCCACGACGTGCTGCACGGGGTGACCCTGGTGCCCCGGCCGGGGGAGAAGCTGGCCATGGTCGGCCCGTCCGGCGCGGGGAAGTCCACCCTGGGCCGGCTGCTGGCCGGGGTGCACGCGCCGCGCGCCGGTGCGGTGACCGTGGACGGCCGGCCGCTGTCCGGGCTGCCCCTGGCCGAGCTGCGCACCCACGTCGCGCTGGTCAGCCAGGAGCACCACGTGTTCATCGGCACGCTCACCGACAACGTGGCGATGGTCCGCCCGGACGCCGGCCCCGCCGAGGTACGCGCGGCGCTGGCCGCGGTCGACGCCCTGGACTGGGCGGAGGCGCTGCCGGACGGCCTGGACACCCGGGTCGGCGCCGGCGGGCACCCGCTCTCGCCGGCCCAGGCGCAGCAGCTCGCGCTGGCCCGGCTGGTGCTCGCCGACCCGCACACCCTGGTGCTGGACGAGGCCACCTCGCTGATCGACCCGCGGGCGGCCCGGGCGTTGGAACGCTCGCTGGCCGCGGTGCTCCAGGGTCGGACGGTCATCGCCATCGCGCACCGGCTCTTCTCGGCGCACGACGCCGACCGGGTGGCGGTCGTGGAGGACGGCCGCATCACCGAGCTGGGGTCGCACGACGAGCTGGTCGCCGCCGGTGGCTCGTACGCCGCCCTCTGGCGGTCCTGGCACGGCTGAGCGAAAGGCCCCCACCGGACACCGGTGGGGGCCTCGTGCGTGTGGCGCGGTCAGGAGCGGCGCAGCAGCCGCCAGGTCGCGTACCCGCCGGTGGCCAGGGCGAGCAGGAAGACGGCCCACACCACGGTGGTGCTGACCTGGACGCCGCCGCTGCTGCCGACGTTGGCCCCGGCGGCGGCGATCAGCGAGTCGCTCTGCGCCGGGGGCATCGCGGGAGGCGGGAGCTGCTGCCAGCGGACCAGCCCGGTGCTCTCCAGCATCAGCATGTGGTTGGTGACGAAGGTGTTGGTCTGGTCGGCGAGCTTGCGCACGATCGGGTCCCGGGTGCTGGCCCGGACCGCGCCGATCACCGGGAAGATGTTGCCGTGCGCGACCCGCAGCCGGGTCACGAAGATCTGGTCGAACTGGGCGCCCGTGGCGTTCTGCATCTCGGTCAGCCAGCCCTGCTGCTGGGTGGTCGGTGTGGTCGGCAGGGTGGCGCCCAGCTTGTTCGCGGCCTCGACCACGAGCTGGTCCAGGACGCCGTGCTGCCGGGCGATCTCCGCGCCGATCTCTCGTACCCGCTTCGACTGGCCCTTCTCGGCGGCCATCTGCCCGGCCGGCATCTCCCAGAGCCCGGCCAGTCGTACCCCGTTGAGCAGCGTCATGTCGGCGGCGTTGAGCTGCACGCCGGGCGCGGGAGCGGCCAGCGCCGCGCCGGGCAGGACGCCGACGCCCGCGGCGAGCGCGACGAGCAGCAGGATCACCCGGTGCGCCAGCCGGCGGCCTGCGGATTCCAGCGGTGCCATGGTTGCGGTGCCTCCTCGGTCCGGACCGTACGCGGGATGGCGCGGACGGCCGCCCCCGCGGCCGTCCGTCCGCCCACTGGTACGGATCACGACCCGATTCAGTTCACCGGAATCCGGGAGCCGGTCAGCCGACGTCGAGCGGGTCGGCGAGGAGGCGTTCGAAGGCCAGTTCGGCGGCGCCGATCAGCGCCGCGTCGTCCCCGAGCTTCGGGGTGCGCAGCCGCACGTGCTCCAGGCAGGCCGGCAGCCCGTTGGAGTTGAGCCGGCTGCGTACCTGGGCGGCGGCGGCCAGGTAGAGGTCGCGCATGGTGCCGCCGAAGATGACCATCTCCGGGTTGAAGATGTTGACCAGGTTGGCGACGCCGAAACCGAGCCAGTCGCCGGCCTGCCGCACCGCGGTCTGGGCGCGCGCGTCGCCCCGGTCGGCGGCGTCGAAGAGGGCCAGCAGCGCCTCCCGGCCCCGGGCGTCGGAGCGTCCGGCGGCCCGGAGCAGCCCGTGCTCGCCGATCTCGGTCTCCCAGCAGCCGCGCCGCCCGCAGTCGCAGCGCACGCCGTCGCGGACCACCACCATGTGGCCGACCTCGCCGCTGTAGCCGCCGTGCCCGGTGAGCCGCCGCCCACCGGCGATGATGCCGGCTCCGACGCCGACGTCCCCGTACAGGTAGATGACGTTGTCGCAGCCGGCCGCGACGCCCCGGGCGTGCTCGGCGAAGGCGGCCACGTCGGCCACGTTGCCCACCGTGATGGGCACGTCGACGCCCAGCTCGGCGGCGAGCGCCGCGCCGATCGGCTCGTCCACCCAGCCGGTGGTCGGGCTGAGCCGGACCAGCCCGTCCTCCCGACGGACCATGCCGCAGACCGCCACCCCGGCGCCGACGCAGATCGAGTCGGGCGGCACCGCCCGGTGCATCTCCCGGACCGCGTCGGCCAGCAGCGGGGCGGCGTCCCCGGCGACCAGGTTCCGCGGCCGTTCCAGCTCCCGGCGGTCGAGCACCTCACCGCCGAGCCCGACCCGCGCGGCCCGCAGCCGGTCCACCTCGATGCTGTACGCGTACGCGTAGACCCGGGCCGACTCGGGCCGGACGACCAGCGACGGTCGTCCGGCCCGGCCGGTCTCCTTCGGCGTCCCCTCGCTGACCAGACCGGCGCCGGCCAGGTCGGCGGTCAGCGCGCCGATGGTGCTGCGGTTGAGACCGAGCGCGGTGGTCAGCTCCGCGCGGGTGGTGGCCCCGCGTACGTGCACGTAGCGGAGCAACGCGCCCAGGTTCTGCCGACGGATCTCGTCCTGGCTCGGGCCCGCGCGCATCGCCACCGTCATGTCCGTACCGGGTTCAGCGGGTGCCGGTGGCGGCCGAGCGGCGCCGCGACAGGGCGTCGACACCGGCGGCGAGCATGAGCACCGCGCCCGTGAAGATGTACTTCAGGCCGGAGCTGAGGTCCAGCAGTCCCATGCCGTTGATGATGACAGCCACCACGGCGCCGCCGAGCACCGCGTTGATCATTCGGCCCTTGCCGCCGAAGAGGCTGGTGCCGCCGATGACGGCCGCGCCGACCGCGTAGAGCAGGACGTTGCTGCCGCCCGTGTTGGGGTCGACCGACCGGTCCTTGCTGGCGGCGATGATGCCACCGATGGCCGCCATCCCCGAGCAGATCACGAAGGCGGAGATCTTGATCCGGTCCACGTTGATACCGGCCCGCCGCGCGGCTTCCGCGTTTCCGCCGACCGCGTAGAGGTGCCGACCGTACGCGGTGCGGTTGAGCACGAACGTCCAGAAGACCAGCAGGACCGCGATGATCGGCACGACCACCGGCATGCCCTTGTTCGACGAGATCAGCGTGTTGATGCTGCGCTCCTGGTTGAGCACGTAGACGGCGAAGCCGATCAGCAGGGCGACCCCGGCGATGCGGGCGCCCACCACGGCGACCGGGTCGGTGACCAGGCCGCGGGCGGCCCGGTTCCGGTGCCGCAGCAGCTGCGCGGCGGCGTACCCGAGGATCGCGACGGCGGCCAGCAGCCAGCCGACGGCCGGCGGGACGCGGCCGTTCTCGATGCCGACGATCACGTCGTCACCGATCGAGATGTTGGTGCCCTCCTTCATCAGCAGCAGCACCACACCCTGGAAGGCGAGGAATCCGGCCAGGGTGACCACGAAGGAGGGGATGCCCACCTTGGCCACCAGGAAGCCGAGGGTCAGGCCGATGACCACGCCGGTGGCGAGGGCGGCCAGCACCGCCACGTACCAGGGGTAGCCGAGCACGCTGACGACGTTGGCCAGGATGGCCGCGCACACGCCGCTGGCGAAGCCGGCGGAGAGGTCGATCTCACCGAGCAGCAGCACGAAGATCAGGCCCATCGCGATCACCGTGACGGCGGCGCCCTGGGTGAAGAGGTTCGCGAAGTTCGCCGCGGAGATGAAGACCGGGCGCACGATCGCGAAGACGACGCAGAGCACGACGAGGCCGATGACGGCGGGCAGGGAACCGAGGTCGCCGCCGCGTACCCGGGCAATGTAGTTGCGGACGTGGTCGGCGACGGCGGGCGTGGGCGTGACGGCCGCCGGTCCGTCCTTCTTCACAGCGGTGGTGGTCATCGAAGGGCTCCCGGGGTCGCGTCGGCGGGCTCGCTGCCGTTGCCCGACCCGGCGCCGAGGCCGAGGTTGCCGGAGCGGCCGGCGGTGATCAGCTCGACCACCTGCGAGTGAGTGATCTCGGTGGTCTTCACCTGGGCGACCATCTGGCCGAGGTAGAGCGCGGCGATCCGGTCGGAGACGGCGAAGACGTCGTTCATGTTGTGCGAGATGAGCACCACGGCCAGGCCCTTGTCGGCCAGCCGGCGGACCAGCTCCAGCACCTGGGCGGTCTGCGCGACGCCGAGCGCGGCGGTCGGCTCGTCCAGGATGACCAGCTTGCTGTTCCAGAGCACGGCCTTGGCGATGGCCACGGTCTGCCGCTGCCCGCCGGAGAGGCTGGACACGTGCTGGCGCAGCGACTTGACGGTGCGGACGCTCAGCCCGGCGAGGGTCTCGGCGGCCAACTGCTCCATGGTCGGCTCGTCCAGCACCACCCCGCTGCGCTTCTCCCGGCCCAGGAACATGTTCTGCACGATGTCGAGGTTGTCGCAGAGCGCGAGGTCCTGGTAGACCACCTCGATGCCGAGCCCGGCGGCGTCACGCGGGTTGTGGATGGTCACCGGTCGCCCGTCGAAGAGAACTTCGCCGGCATCGGTGGGGTAGATGCCGCTGATGCACTTCACCAGGGTCGACTTGCCGGCGCCGTTGTCGCCGACCAGCGCGGTCACCTCACCGGGATGGGCCGAGAAGGCGACGTCGCGCAGAACCTGGACGGGACCGAAGCTCTTGTCGATCCCGCGTAGCTCCAGCAGGGGGGTCGCGGACACGGGGGTCTCCTTTGGACGGAGGGGAGATCTCGGAGCCCGTCCGTGGCGTGCCGCCCGGCACGGTGGTGACCGTGCCGGGCGGCGTCGCCGGAGCGGGTTGTGGGGGACGGGTCAGCTGATGCCGGCGTCGGTGCAGAGCTTCGCGTACGCCGCGGTGCAGAGCTCTTCCTTGGTGACGAAGCCGTCGGCGATGACGTCCTTCACGTTGTCCTTGTAGATGGCCTTCGGGGTGAGCAGGACGGCGGCCACGTCACGGCCACCCTCCGGGTCCTTGACCGTCTGGCCGGTCTCCTTCTTCTCGCCCTTGGCCAGCGAGATCGCCAGGTCCGAGGCGGCCTTCGCCTCCTCCTTGATGGCCTTGTAGACCGTCATGCACTGGTCACCGGCGAGGATGTTCTGCAGGCCCTGGACGGTGGCGTCCTGGCCGGTCACCGGCACCTTGCCGTTGAGCTTGTTCTTCTTCAGCACCGAGATGGCCGCGTTGCCGAGACCGTCGTTGGCGGCCAGCACGCCGTCGATCTTGCCCTTCTTCTGGGTGAGCATCTGCTCGAAGATCACGCCCGCCTGGGCGTTGTCCCAGTCCGGAACCGACTGGTCCGGGCCCTTCTCGTACTCCTTGGAGTCGAACTTCGGCTTGAGCACCGAGTCGTACCCGTTCTTGAACAGCGTGGCGTTGTTGTCGGTGGGGGAGCCGTTCAGGTAGGCCACGACGGGGCTCTTGGCGCCCTTGTCGGTCAGGCACTTGCTCAGGCCCTCGCCCTGGAGCTTGCCGACCGCCTCGTTGTCGAAGCTGACGTAGTACTGGGCGGAGCCGCCCAGGGTCAGCCGGTCGTAGTCGATGGTGGCGACGCCCTGCGACTTGGCCTTCTCCAGCACGGCCTTGCCGGTGCCGGAGTCCAGGTTGACGATCATCAGGGCGGTGACGCCGCTGGTCAGCATGCCGTCGGCGATGGTGGAGAAGGCGGACTTGTCGCCCTGGGCGTTCTGGATGGTGTAGTCGACACCGGCGGCCTTGAAGGCCTCCTCCAGGAACTTGCGGTCCGCGCCTTCCCAGCGGGCGGAGGACTTGCTGTCCGGGAGGATCACGCCGATCTTCGGCTTCTTGTCGGTCGAGCCGCCGGCCTGGTCGGAACCGCCGTTGTCACCGCAGGCGGCCATGCTGCCGGTCGCGAGAAGACCGACGGCCGCGAAAGTGAGGAAGCCCTTGCGCATGTGCATGGGTCCTTTCGGGGGTTGGGGGAGTTGTCGGTGGTTTGTTGTGTCCGGCAACGTATTCCTCCCGTCCGGACAGGCGCAAGAGAGCCGAGGTCAGAAGTTTGTTGGCGGCGGTAACAATTCAGCAACGCAACTGACACCCGACCGTCATCGCGTGGAGAGCGCTCCCCGGCCCGCGTGCGGAAACGCTCCCAGCCGCGTCGACGGGCGGTTCAGCCGGCGGCGATCGGCGCGGTGACGGCCCCGGTCAGGGCGACCAGGTCGGCCGGGGCGAGTTGCAGTTGCAGACCCCGGCGCCCCGCCGAGACGTAGACCGTCGGATGCGCCAGCGCGGAGGCGTCGAGGACCGTGGGCAGCCGCTTGCGCTGGCCGAGCGGGCTGATCCCGCCCCGGACGTAGCCGGTGGCCCGCTCGGCGACCGTCCGGTCCGCCATGGCCGCCCGCTTGCCGCCGACCGCGGCGGCGAGGGCCTTGAGGTCCAGCTCTCCGGTGACCGGCACGACCGCCACGGTCAGCCCGCCGTCGACCTCGGTGACCAGCGACTTGAACACCCGGGCCGGCGGCACCCCGAGGGCCGCCGCGACCAGCGCGCCGTAGTTCGGCGCGTCCGGCGAGACGTCGTACGGGTGGGTGCTGTGGGCGATCTTGCGCTTGGTCAGCAGTGCCGTCGCCGGAGTGCCCTGTCCCGCCATGAGCGACAAGCTAACCGGCCGCCGCCGGCAGGGCGAGCCGAAAACCGTCAGGCGGGAACCGGCCGGCAGATCAGCACGGTCGGGGCACCGGCAACTCGGGTCAGCACCAGGCTGGCCGCCTCGCCGCCGGCCAGCTTCAGGTCCCGGCGCAGCTTCTCCGGTTCCAGCGCCGAGCCGCGCTTGAGGATCTCCACCCGGCCCACCCGGCGCTCCCGGAGCAGGGCGCGCAGCCGCTTCAGCGAGAACGGCAGCACGTCGGTGATCTCCAGGCAGCGGGCGAACGGGGTCGGCCGGGCCTCGTCGCCGTAGAGGTAGGCGATGCTCGGGTCGGCCAGCGTCGCGTCGAGGTCGCCGGCCAACTCGGCGACCAGGTGCGCGCGCACCACCGCGGGGTCCGGGTCGTACAGGAAGCGGCGGGGCCGGCCCACCGGAGCCTCGGCGTCGCCGCTGCCGGTGAGCGGGAAGGCGCGGGCCTCCGCTCCGGCGACGGGCCCTTCCTTCTCCCGCAGCAGGGTGGCCCGGCGGGGCACCTGCGCCAGCGCGCCGCACCAGAGCGCCGCCTCGACCAGGTCGCCGTCGACGCTGACCCACTCCGCCTCGGCGCCCGCCGGGATCAGCGCGTGGTCCAACCCCGGGGCCACCTTCACCACGGTGTGCGGCACCCGCTCGGCCAGGCCGGTGACGAAGTCCCAGGGCGGCGAGTAGGCGCTCGGGTCGAAGATCCGCCGGCCGGTGCCGGCCTTCCGGCGGGCCGGGTCGCAGAAGACCCCGTCGACCCGGGTCACGTCGAACGCCGTGGCGTCCCCGATCTCCACGGTGAACAGGTCGGCCAGCCCGGCGGCCTCGGCGTTCGCGGCTGCCATCGCGGCGGTCAGCGGATCGGCCTCGACGCCGTACACCCGGATGCCGGCGCGGGCCGCGGCGAGCGCGTCGGCCCCGAGGCCGCAACCCAGGTCGGCGAGGGTGGCGACGCCCGCCGCACGCAGGCGTTCCGCCCGGCGCCGCGCGACGACGCCCCGGGTGGCCTGCTCCAGGCCCGCGCGGGTGAGGAACATGCCGCGCGCCGCCGGGCCGAACTTGCCGGTCGCGCGGAGGCGCAGCTCCGCCTGGGTCAGCGCCGCCGCCGCGAGCCCGGCCGGCACGCCGGCGGAGCGGAGCGCGGCCGCCGCCGTCAGCGGGTCGCCGCCGGCCACCCGCGCCGCCGCGTCGAGCGCGGCCGACCCCTCGGGGGTACGCAGGGCGGCGAACTGTTCCAGGTCCACCCGGGCATTCTCCCGGCCGCCCGAATCGGCCGGGACGGTGGTGTCAGCGAGAGGTGGGGGTGGCGGCCACGAAGGCGCGCCAGCTCGCCGGGTCGAAGGTGAGCACCGGGCCGCTCGGGTCCTTGCTGTCCCGGACGGCGACGATGCCGTTCAGGTTGTCGGCGACCTCGACGCAGGCGCCGCCGTTGTTGGTGCTGCGGGTGGCTTTGCGCCAGGTGGCGCGGCTCAGGTCCATGATTTCGCCACTTCCTCGATCAGCCGGGCGGACTGCCGCCGTGGCAGCGCCTCACCCGTCACAGCTTCCCAGCGCCGTTCGAGGGCGGCAACGTCGTTCGGGCTGTCCACGGTCTGCCCGCGAAGCTGGTTGTCCAGGTGGACCAGCTCGGCGCCACTCTCAAGCCGAGCCAGGATGAACGATCCGCCGAGCCCGGTGTGCCAGGGAGCGTCGGCCGGCACGACCCGTACCTGGACGTTGGGTTCTGCGCCGGCGGCCAGCAGGTGCTGTAGCTGCTCCCGCATGACGGCCCGGTCACCGATCTGCCGGCGCAGCGCGCACTCGTCCAGCACCGCGATGAACACCGGACGCAGACCGCCGGTCAGGACCGCCTGCCGCGCGAGTCGGGCCACCACCCGCGCCTCGACCTCCTCGGCGGTCAACTCCCCGCCCAGACCGAGCATCGCCCGGGCGTATCCCTCGGTCTGGAGCAGGCCCGGAATGGCGGTTGCCTCACACCAGCGCAGCACCGACGTCTCCCGCTCGATCTCCTCCCACGGGCGGAACCAGTCGGGCGCGGCGTGGAAGCGGATCAGCTCCAGCATGGTGGCGAAGAGGCCGCCGGTGTCCAGCACCCCGTCGACCCGGGCCAGGTAGTCCGGCCGGACCGGCCGGTCGCCGGTCTCCACCGCGCTCACCTGCGACGACGAATAGTTCACCAGCTTGCCCAGCTCCTCCTGGCTGAGCCCACGCGCCTGCCGCGCCCGCCGGAGCTGGTCGCGCAGGAACGTCAACGTCGGCACCTGGGTCATCCGGCCCTCCTCCCTCGACGGCTACGGTCCCGAACGGTATGGAGCCGGTCACCGTGCGTCGAGGTGCTCCGGGCATGTTGCGGTGACGTGTGGCGGAACTGTGGCGACACGGAACGCGGCGCGTTGGCACTCTCCTTGACGGAGTGCTAGCCGAGGAATAACCTGCGATTAGCACTCTCACCCTGAGGGTGCCAACGCCCGGGCCCTGGTGTCCGGGGGTTGAACGCCAGGCGGACCGGCACCCGCGACGACGGCCCCGCCCGGTGGCATGTGGCAGATTGACGCCGGTCGGCGCGCCGACCGGCAACGACACCAAGTACCCCAGGAGGGTATGCCCGTGACTACCGCGACCAAGGTTGCGATCAAGCCGCTCGAGGACCGCATCGTGGTCCAGGCGAACGAGGCCGAGACCACCACCGCCTCGGGCATCGTGATCCCCGACACCGCCAAGGAGAAGCCGCAGGAGGGCACCGTCCTCGCTGTCGGCCCGGGCCGGATCGACGACAAGGGCAACCGCGTGCCGATCGACGTCAAGGTCGGCGACACCGTCCTCTACTCGAAGTACGGCGGCACCGAGGTCAAGTACGCCGGCGAGGAGTACCTGGTGCTCTCCGCCCGCGACGTCCTCGCGGTCATCGAGAAGTAAGCAACCGATCAGTGTCGTTGCCCCGGTCCGGCTCGCCGGGCCGGGGCAACGTCGCTTCGAAGGGATACAGATGGCGAAGATCCTGAGCTTCTCGGACGACGCCCGGCACCTGCTGGAGCACGGTGTCAACGCCCTCGCGGACGCGGTCAAGGTCACTCTCGGCCCGCGCGGGCGCAACGTCGTCCTGGACAAGAAGTTTGGTGCGCCCACGATCACCAACGACGGCGTGACGATCGCCAAGGAGATCGAGCTCACCAACCCCTACGAGAACCTCGGCGCGCAGCTGGTCAAGGAGGTGGCGACCAAGACCAACGACGTCGCCGGCGACGGGACCACCACCGCGACCGTGCTGGCCCAGGCCATGGTCCGCGAGGGCCTGCGCAACGTGGCCGCCGGCACCAACCCGACCGGCCTCAAGCGGGGCATCGACGCGGCGGCCGCCAAGGTCTCCGAGGCGCTGCTCGGCCGGGCCGTCGAGGTGGCCGACAAGGAGTCGATCGCGCACGTGGCGACGATCTCCGCGCAGGACGCCACCATCGGCGAGCTGATCGCCGAGGCGATGGAGCGGGTCGGCCGCGACGGTGTCATCACCGTCGAGGAGGGCTCCGCCCTCACCACCGAGCTGGAGGTGACCGAGGGTCTCCAGTTCGACAAGGGCTTCATCTCGCCGAACTTCGTCACCGACGTGGAGGGGCAGGAGGCGGTCCTGGAGGACCCGTACATCCTGATCACCACGCAGAAGATCTCGGCGATCGAGGAGCTGCTGCCGCTGCTGGAGAAGGTCCTCCAGAACAACAAGCCGCTGCTCATCATCGCCGAGGACGTCGAGGGCCAGGCCCTGTCCACGCTGGTGGTCAACGCCATCCGCAAGACCATCAAGGTCTGCGCCGTGAAGGCCCCCGGCTTCGGTGACCGCCGCAAGGCGATGCTCCAGGACATGGCGATCCTGACCGGCGCCGAGCTGGTCGCGCCGGAGCTGGGCTACAAGCTCGACCAGGTCGGCCTGGAGGTGCTCGGCACCGCCCGCCGCGTGGTGGTCGACAAGGAGAACACCACGGTCGTCGACGGTGGCGGCCAGGCCGCCGAGGTCGCCGACCGGGTCGCCCAGATCCGCAAGGAGATCGAGGCCTCGGACTCCGAGTGGGACCGGGAGAAGCTGGCCGAGCGGCTGGCGAAGCTCTCCGGCGGCATCGCGGTGATCAAGGTCGGCGCGGCCACCGAGGTCGAGATGAAGGAGCGCAAGCACCGCATCGAGGACGCCATCTCGGCGACCAAGGCCGCGGTCGAGGAGGGCACGGTCCCGGGCGGCGGCGCCGCCCTGGCCCAGATCCTGCCGGTGCTCGACGACGACCTGGGCTTCACCGGTGAGGAGAAGGTCGGCGTCTCGATCGTGCGCAAGGCGCTGGTCGAGCCGCTGCGCTGGATCGCCCAGAACGCCGGTCACGACGGCTACGTGGTGGTGCAGAAGGTCGCCGGCCAGGAATGGGGCAACGGCCTCAACGCCGCCACCGGCGAGTACGTCGACCTGGTCAAGTCCGGCATCCTCGACCCGGTGAAGGTGACCCGCAACGCGGTCTCCAACGCCGCGTCGATCGCCGGCCTGCTGCTCACCACCGAGAGCCTCGTGGTGGAGAAGCCGGAGAAGGCCGAGCCGGCCGCCGCCGGTCACGGCCACGGCCACGGGCACGGCCACCAGCACGGCCCGGGCTTCTGATCCCGCGCCGTACGGCCTGACGTCAGGGCACACCGCCATCCGGCGGTGTGCCCTGACCCGTATCTGCTTACGGAACGCTGACGGAGTTGGCGAACGCCTGCTCCGGGCGACGACACTGGTCGCCGTGAACAGCATGTCGCGCGGTCGAGCCGCGCTGGCCGGGGTCACCGCCGCGGCCGTCGCGATCGGCGTCGCCGAACCGGTGGCCGTCTTCACCGGCCCCCGCTCCGCGCCACTGATCGCGGTCGGCGGGCTGGTGGTCGACGCGGTGCCCGAGCCGCTCAAGCAGTTCGCCATCGCGGTCTTCGGCACGTACGACAAGATCGCCCTGCTGGTCGGCACGGCGGTGCTGCTGACGGCGATCGCCGCGCTGCTCGGCGTGCTGGCGGCCCGTCGGCTCCGGCTCGGCCTGGCCGGCATCGCCGCGTTCGCGGCCCTCGGGGTGGCCGCCGCGCTGACCCGGGCCGGCGCGGACGCCTTCGACGCGCTGCCCTCCCTGGTCGGCGGCGGGCTCGGTGCGGTCACCCTCTGGGCCTTCGTGGCGGGCCCGCTGGCCGAGGACGTCGGGCCGGGAACGGCGCACCGGCCGGGTCCGGCCACGCCCACGTCGCCCACGCCCACCTCGCCCACGCCCACCTCGCCCACGCCACCTCCGGTGCCCGCGGCGCTCGCGCCCGACGAGTCGCCGGCCGGCTGGGAGCCGCTGGAGACCGGCGACCACGAGTCGCGGCGCCGGTTCCTGCGCGGCGTCGGCCTGCTGGCCGGTACGGCGGCGGTGGCGGGGCTGGGCGGGCACTGGCTGGCCGGCCAGCGGGGCGTCTCGGCGGCCCGGCAGGCGGTGAAGCTGCCCACTCCGGTGGCGCCCGCCCCGCCGGTGCCGGCAGGAGCCGACCTGTCGCTGCCCCGGCTCGCCCCCTTCGTCACCCCGAACCGGGAGTTCTACCGGATCGACACCGCGCTGGTGGTGCCGCAGGTGGACCCGGAGACCTGGCGGCTGCGCATCCACGGCCGGGTACGCAACCCGATCGAGCTGAGCTTCGACGACCTGCTCGCCCGGCCGATGGTCGAGCGCTACGTGACCCTGGCCTGTGTCTCCAACGAGGTGGGCGGGGACCTCGTGGGCAACGCCCGCTGGCTGGGCGTGCCGATCAGGGAACTCCTGGACGAGGCGCAGCCGGAGGAGGGCGCGGACCAGGTGGTGGGCCGCTCGGTCGACGGCTGGACCTGCGGCACCCCCACGGCTGTGCTGCGGGACGGGCGGGACGCGCTGCTCGCGGTCGGGATGAACGGTGAGCCGCTGCCGGTCGAGCACGGTTTCCCGGTGCGGATGGTGGTGCCCGGCCTCTACGGGTACGTCTCGGCGTGCAAGTGGGTGACCGAGCTGGAGCTGACCAGCTTCGCGGACTTCGACGCGTACTGGGTGCCGCGCGGGTGGTCGGCGCAGGGCCCGATCAAGACGCAGTCGCGGATCGACACGCCGCGGCCGCGCAACCGGCTGACCGCCGGCCCCGTCACGGTCGCCGGGGTGGCCTGGGCGCAGCAGCGCGGCATCCGCAGGGTGGAGGTACGCGTCGACGGCGGCCCCTGGCAGGAGGCGACGCTGGCCCCGACGGCCTCGGTGGACACCTGGGTGCAGTGGTCGTGGCGCTGGGATGCCGGCCCGGGCGAGCACACGCTCCAGGTCCGGGCCACCGATGCCGGCGGGGAGACCCAGCCGGAGCGGCGTCGCCCGGTCGCGCCCGACGGCGCCACCGGCTGGCACACCGTCACCGTGACGGTGGGCTGAGGTCGGGGCCGGACACGACGCCGCGCCCGGGGGCTCCGGGCGCGGCGTTCAGTGGTCTGGGTGGAACCGGTCAGGCGATCTTGCGCTGGTCCGGGACAGCCGACTTGTGCGGCCGGCCCAGGCGGGCCTCCAGCCGGGCGATGTCCACCCGGGTCTGCCGGCGGTCGGCGAGGTCCTCCCAGCCGAGGGCGAGCAGCCGCAGCCGCTCCGACTCGCTGAACCCGCCCCACACGCCGTACGGCTCGCGGACCGAGAGGGCGTGCGCGGCGCACTCGGCGCGTACCGGGCAGGCACGGCAGACGGCCTTGGCGCCGGACTCGCGGCGCAACCGCGACGAGCCCCGCTCGCCGTCGGGGTGGAAGAACTGCGCGCTGTCGCGCCCACGGCAGGCACCGAGCCGCTGCCAGTCCCACAGGTCGACAATGGGTCCGGGCAGTCTGCGTACGTTCGACATCAGCACCCCTCCTCCCGCGCGGCACCGCGGAAATCCTCGTGGCCAGCTCCTACCGGGCGGCGATCCGCGCGGGACACCGGTTCCGGACTGACCCCTCGGTACCCGGGCTTTCCCGCGCTCACACATGTGTGATCGAAAAGCTCGGACAGTCGGCGGCATATGCCCCATCTGCCAGAAAAGTTCGGATGATTGCCCGGAACCTCCTCCCCAGCACACCCCGCCGTGGTCTGCTCTGAGGCGGAGAGGAGACCACTGTGCGTAGCGTTCTCGTGTGCGTTCGGACACCACTCGCAGCCCAGCATTTGACCTCCGCGGCGGCGCGGCTCGGGCTGGCCGGCGTGCTCCGGACGGCCGTCTCCGATCCCGAGGTGATGCTTCGGCTCGCCGAGCGCCCGGTCGACGTGGTGCTCGCCGACACCGCCCTCACCCGGCCGGACAGCGCCGGCTTCGTCCGCCGGGTGCTCGCCCGCGCCCCGCAGGCCGCGGTGCTGCTGCTCGGCGCCGAGGAGTCGGAGGCGGCCGCCGCCACCATCAGCGCCGGGGCGCGCGGCCTCATCCAGAACGCCGACCACGACCTGACCAGCGCGGTCGCGAAGGCGCTGCTGCTGCTCTCCGCCCCCGGGCGGACGAACCGGCACCGGGTCACCGACCCGGCCCGGGACGCCGCGGCGGTCGGCGGACCGGCCCGGTCGGCCGCGCCGGGGCGTACCCCGGCCGGGGCGGCGTGGCCGGCGGGCCCGGCGGAGGGCCCCGGTGGGGCGCCCACCGTCGTGCCGGTGCAGCGCGGCGAGGACGCCGCCGACCCGGCCGCGGCCGAGGCGGAGCCGGCGCAGGCGGGTGGCCCGCAGCGGCCGGCGCGCAGCCCGCGCAGCGCCATCGGGCTCACGGAGCGTGAGCTTCAGGTGCTGCTCGGCATGGCCGAGGGGAAGAGCAACGCGGAGATCGGGCGGGAGCTGTTCGTCTCGGAGGACACGGTCAAGACGCACGCCCGCCGGCTGTTCCGCAAGCTCGGCGCGCGCGACCGGGCGCACGCCGTGGCCGCCGGCTTCCGCGCCGGCCTGGTCGCCTGAGCCGGCCGGTCAGTCCTCGGCGGAGTCGTCGGTGCCCTCGGTGAGGGTGTCGTGCACACCGTCCGCGTAGCCGCGGGCGTAGTCCCAGCTCACGTAGTGGTCCGGATCGGGGTCGTAGGCCGGCTCGTGCACCCGGGGCCGCCCCGAGTTGAGCAGGTGGCGCAGGTTGCCCCGGAGCAGGTCCCAGTCGAAGTAGTGCGGCTCGCGGCAGTCCTCGCACTCGATGACCAGGCCGCGGACCCCGATGGGCTGGAGCAGGGCCTGGTAGATCTCCAGGTCGGCGAGGTCCTCCAGGACGTCCTGCCGCTCGACCTCGGTCAGGGGATCGAGCGGGTCGGCCTCGCGCGGGTCGTGCAGGCCGGCAGCCGGATCGGCCGGGTCGCCGTTGAACGGGTCGATGGGCTCGTCGTGCACCCCCTCACCGTAGTCCCCGAGCCCCCGGAAAGTCCGCCCCCGGCGCTCCCTGTGGCGCCGCCTACCCGGGCCCGCCGCTGCCGGGGGCTGCGCAGCTCAATGGGTACGATGAAGCGACGCGCCGTCACGCCGGCGTGCGCCGGTGCCCGCGCGCGCCGCCTCGCTGCAGCCCGCCCGACCAGCTCATGGGGAGCAATCGTGGAGAATTCGCCCAGCACCGAGATCCCGGCCGGCCGCGACGGCGGTGAGCTGGGCGGCCATCTGCCCGAGCTGCCCGCCGGCTCGGCCCGGGTGGTGCCGCTCGGGCTGACCTTCGACGACGTGCTCCTCCAGCCGGGCGAGTCGGACGTGGTGCCGAGCCGGGTGAACACCCGCACCATGCTCACCCGCCGCATCGAGCTGAACGTCCCGCTGCTGTCCAGCGCCATGGACACCGTCACCGAGGCGCGGATGGCGATCGCCATGGCCCGCCAGGGTGGCATCGGCGTGCTGCACCGCAACCTCTCCGTCGAGGACCAGGCGCTCCAGGTCGACCTGGTCAAGCGCTCCGAGTCCGGCATGATCACCAACCCGGTGACCGCCAGCCCGGACGACACGCTCCGCGAGGTCGACGCGCTCTGCGGCCGTTACCGCATCTCCGGCGTGCCGGTGGTCGACCGGCAGGGCGAGCTGGTCGGCATCGTGACCAACCGCGACATGCGCTTCGTCTCCGACCCGGCCACCCCGGTCCGCGACATCATGACCCGTACCCCGCTGATCACCGCCCCGGTCGGGGTGAGCAAGGACGAGGCCCTCGACCTGCTGCGCCGCCACAAGGTGGAGAAGCTGCCGATCGTCGACGAGGCCGGCAAGCTGCGCGGGCTGATCACCGTCAAGGACTTCACCAAGAGCGAGCAGTACCCGAACGCCACCAAGGACTCCGCCGGCCGCCTCCGGGTCGCCGCCGCGGTGGGTGTCGGCGAGGACGCGTACAAGCGGGCCCGCACCCTGGTCGACGCCGGGGTGGACGTGCTCATCGTGGACACCGCGCACGGCCACCAGCGGGCCGTGCTGGAGATGGTCGCCCGGCTCAAGAAGGACGTCGCCATCGACATCGTGGGCGGCAACATCGCCACCTACGCGGGTGCCAAAGCGCTGGTCGACGCGGGCGCCGACGGCATCAAGGTGGGCGTCGGCCCGGGCGCCATCTGCACCACCCGGATCGTGGCCGGGGTGGGCGTCCCGCAGATCACCGCGATCATGGAGGCGTCCCGGGCGGCCCGCCCGGCCGGCGTGCCGGTGATCGGCGACGGCGGCATCCAGTACTCGGGCGACATCGCCAAGGCCCTGGTGGCCGGCGCCGACACGGTGATGCTCGGCAGCCTGCTGGCCGGCTGCGAGGAGAGCCCGGGCGAGCTGATCTTCATCAACGGCAAGCAGTACAAGGCGTACCGGGGGATGGGCTCGCTCGGCGCGATGCAGTCGCGGGGCCAGGGCAAGTCCTACTCCAAGGACCGCTACTTCCAGCAGGACGTGCTCGCCGAGGACAAGCTGGTCCCCGAGGGCGTCGAGGGCCAGGTGCCCTACCGGGGCCCGCTCGCCCAGGTCGCCCACCAGCTCACCGGCGGGCTCCGCGCCGCCATGGGTTACGTCGGCGCCGAGAGCATCCCCGAGCTGCACCGGCGCGGCCAGCTCATCCGGATCACCGCGGCCGGCCTCAAGGAGAGCCACCCGCACGACATCCAGATGACCGTCGAGGCGCCCAACTACCACTCCCGCTGACCCACCACCCCCAACCACCAGGAGTCCCCCATGCGTGACGTGGTCGAGATCGGGCTGGGCAAGACCGCGCAGCGCGGCTACCACCTGGACGACATCGCCATCGTGCCGAGCCGCCGCACCCGGGACGTCGACGACGTCTCCACCGCGTGGCAGCTCGACGCCTACCAGTTCGGCATCCCCTGCGTCGGGCACCCCTCCGACGCGACCATGAGCCCCTCCTCGGCGGTGCGCCTCGGCCAGCTCGGCGGCCTCGGCGTGCTCAACGTCGAGGGCCTCTGGACCCGCTACGAGAACCCGGCCAAGGTGCTGGAGGAGCTGGCCGGCCTGGACGAGGACGCCCGGACCACCAAGCGGCTCCAGGAGGTCTACGCGGAGCCGATCCGCCCCGACCTCATCGCCGAGCGGGTCCGCGAGCTGCGGGCCGGCGGCGGCACGGTGGCCGTCCGGGTCTCCCCGCAGCACACCCTGGCGCTCGCCCCGGTGATCCTCGACGCCGGCGTGGACATCCTGGTCATCCAGGGCACCATCGTCTCCGCCGAGCACGTCTCCACCACCGACGAGCCGCTGAACCTCAAGGAGTTCATCGCCGACCTCGACCTGCCGGTCATCGTCGGCGGCTGCACCGACTACAAGACCGCGCTGCACCTGATGCGCACCGGCGCGGCCGGCGTCATCGTCGGCATCGGCGGCGACGACTGGTCCACCACCGAGTCGGTGCTCGGCATCCGGGTGCCGATGGCCACCGCCATCGCCGACGCCGCCGCGGCCCGCCGCGACTACCTCGACGAGACCGGCGGCCGGTACGTGCACCTGATCGCCGACGGCGACATGCAGACCTCCGGCGACATCGCCAAGGCGCTCGGCTGCGGGGCCGACGCCGTGATGCTCGGCGAGCCGCTGTCGCTCTGCGAGGAGGCCCCGGCCGGCGGCGCCTGGTGGCACTCGGCCGCCAGCCACCCGTCGCTGCCGCGCGGCGCGTTCGAGGCGGCCGGCGAGCCGCTCGGCTCGATGGAGAAGCTGCTGTTCGGCCCGGCCGACGAGCCGGACGGCCAGCTCAACCTCTTCGGCGGGCTGCGCCGCGCGATGGCCAAGTGCGGCTACCGCGACCTCAAGGAGTTCCAGAAGGTCGGCCTGGTCCTCGACCGCTGACCCGGGTGACGGCCGACGGCGCGGGTGTGGATTCCGGTCCCACCCGCGCCGTCGCGCGTCTAGGCTCGGCGGATGACGCGGGGCCGACGGTGGTGCGTGGCGGCGCTCGCCGTCGCGCTGCTGGCGGGCGGCTGCACCGGGGACGACGACGAGCGGTTCCGTCCGGGCGCCGCCGACGTGGGGGACCCGTACGTGCCGGGGGCCGGCAACGGCGGCTACGACGTCGGGCACTACGCGCTGAAGGTCCGCTACGACCCGGCCGACGACCGGCTCACCGGCGAGGCCGTGCTGACCGCCACCGCCACGAAGGCCCTGTCCCGGTTCCAGCTCGACCTGGCCGGCCTGACCGTCGACCGGGTACGCGTCGACGGCGCCCCGGCCAGGCACCGGCGCGACGGCGCCGAGCTGGTCGTCACCCCGGAACACGGCCTGCCGGCCGGGCAGCGGTTCACCGTCGCCGTGACCTACGGCGGGGTGCCGCACCCGCTGCCCAGCGCCGAGCTGGGCGACGGCGGCTTCCAGGCCACCCCGGACGGGGCGATCGCGCTGGGCCAGCCGGAGTCGGCGAGCACCTGGTACCCGGTCAACGACCACCCCTCCGACAAGGCCACCTACGACATCGAGGTGACCGTTCCGGACGGGCTCGCCGCGCTGAGCAACGGGGTGCCGGAGGGGAAGCAGACCAAGGACGGCTGGACCACCTGGCGCTGGTCCGAGGGCAGCCCGATGGCCAGCTACCTGTCCACCCTGGTCATCGGTGACTACCGGGTCACGACCGGCACCCACGCCGGGAAACCGATCGTCACCGCCGTCGCCGCCGCGCTGCCCCCGGACGGGCCGGCCGCCGCCTCGGTGGCCCGCACCGGCGAGATCGTCGACTTCCTGGCCGGCCGCTTCGGGCCGTACCCGTTCGACGCGTACGGCGGGATCGTGGTGGCCGACGACCGGATCCGGTACGCGCTGGAGACCCAGTCCCGGCCGGTCTACGGGCCGGGGTTCTTCCGGGGCACCCGGCCGAACACCGAGGTGGTCGCGCACGAGCTGGCCCACCAGTGGTTCGGTGACAGCGTCTCGGTGGCCCGGTGGAGCGACCTGTGGCTCAACGAGGGCTTCGCCACGTACGCGGAATGGCTCTGGGCGGAGCACGACGGCGGGCGCACCGTCGAGCGGGCCTTCGCCGACCGGTACGCGGTCACCGACTGGAGCAAGCCCTCGGTGGACCCGGGCCGGGCCGCGATGTTCGGCGACGCGGTCTACCAGCGCGGCGCGCTCGCCGTGCACGCGCTGCGCCGCGCGGTGGGCGACGCGACCTTCTTCCGCATCCTGAGCGGCTGGCTGGCCGAGCGGCGGGACGGCACCGCCACCACCGCCGACTTCGTCGGGTACGCCGAGCGGACGGCCGGGAAGCCGCTGCGCGCGCTGTTCGACGCCTGGCTGGTCGGGGCGACCGCGCCGGCCCTGCCGTGACGCGGACGTGATCGTTCCTGGGTAGGCTGCCGCGGGCGGAGCGGCCCCGGGCAGGGCCGCCACGGTTCTGCTCCGGAAGGGATCGAGGCGATGGCGCGGCGCGGCGGACGACGACGGCTCGGGCTGCTGACCTGCGGAGCGTTGCTGCTCGCCGGCTGTGGTGCGACCGAGCCGGACCGGTCGACGCCGGCGCTCACCGCCCCCGGCCCGACGGCCGAGCGCAGCTTCGCGCCCGGGGCGCCCGGCGCCGGCGACTCCTACTTCCCGAGCTACGGCAACGGCGGCTACGACGTCGCCCACTACACGGTCAAGGTGCGCTACGACCCGGCGACCGACCGGCTCGCCGGCACGACCACCGTGCGGGCCACGGCGACGGCCGACCTGTCGGCGTTCAACCTGGACCTGGCCGGGCTGACCGTGCGGTCGGTCACCGTGGACGGGGCGAAGGCCGGCCACACCCGCACCGCCGACGAACTGGTCGTCACCCCGGCCACCGGCCTCACCTCGGGCAACGGCTTCGTCGCCGAGATCCGCTACGACGGCCGGCCGGCCGCGCTGGACAACGACGTGCTCGGCGAGGGCGGCTGGCTGCACACCGCCGACGGGGCGATCGCGCTCGGCCAGCCGGAGTCGGCGAGCACCTGGTACCCGGTCAACGACCACCCCTCCGACAAGGCCACCTACGACTTCGAGATCACCGTGCCGAAGGGGCTCACGGCGGTCAGCAACGGGGTCCCGAAGGGGCGGAGCACCACGGGCGACTGGACCACCTGGCGCTGGTCCGAGGGCGCCCCCATGGCCAGCTACCTGACCATGGTGGCGATCGGGAAGTTCCGGGTCACCACCGGCGAGCACAAGGGACGGCCGGTCTACAGCGCGGTCACCGTCCAGGTGGCCGAGGGCGCGCCGGACCGGTCCGTCGCGCGGACCGTCGAGGTGGCCGACTACCTGGAGAGCATCTTCGGGCCGTACCCGTTCGACGCGTACGGCGGGGTGGTGGTCGCCGACGACCGGATCCGGTACGCGCTGGAGACGCAGAGCCGGCCGGTCTACTCGGCCGGGTTCTTCCGGCAGGGCGACAACACCGGCGTGGTCGCGCACGAACTGGCCCACCAGTGGTACGGCGACAGCGTCTCGCTCCAGCGCTGGCAGGACATCTGGCTCAACGAGGGGCTGGCCACGTACGCCGAGTGGCTCTGGGCCGAGCACGCCGGGGAGTCGACCGTCCAGCACACCTTCGAGCAGAAGTACGCGACCGCGTCGAGCCAGGTCTGGCGTACCCCGCCGGGGAAGCCGGGGGTGGCGAACCTGTTCGGCCGGTCGGTCTACGACCGGGGCGGGATGACCGTGCACGCGTTGCGGGTGGCGGTCGGCGACAGCGCCTTCTTCACGATCCTGCGTACCTGGGCGGCGGAGAAGAAGAACGGCAACGGCAGCACCGACGAGTTCGTGGCGCTCGCCGAGCGGGTCTCCGGCAGGAAGCTCGGCAAGCTCTTCGACGCCTGGCTCTACGGGACCGACCGCCCGCCGGCCCCGAAGCCGCTCTGAGTCAGTTCTTCACCCGCAGCGCGGGGTGCGCGGCGAGGAAGGCGTCGGCGTCGCCGCCGCGCAGGGCGGCGAAGAACTGCCGGCCCACCGGGCGCAGCTGCTCGCCCCGGTAGGAGCTGCCGCTGCCCACCCCGTCGCCGGGAAGGCCGACCAGGACGAACTTCTCCGCTGGCAGGCCACCCAGGGCGTACGCGAAGTCGATCAGCCGCCGGCCGCCTCCGACGTACACCATGGTCTTGCCGAGAGTGCGGACCACCTGCTCGACCCGGTCCGGGTCCCGGGCGATCCCCTGGCTCAGGATCTTGAGGGCCAGCGCTCGGATCAGTTGCTGCTGGTGGCGCTGCCGGGCGTAGTCGCCACCCGCGATGTAGCGCTGCCGGGCGTAGTCCCGCGCCTGCCAGCCGTTGAGGTGCCGGGTGCCCTTCTCGTAGACCATCTGCGGCCCGACGTATCCGCTTCCCGTGTGCTGCCGGTACTGCCCGTCGGGGCGCCGGTGGATCGAGGCGACCCGCTGGTCGACGTAGAGGTCCACCCCGCCAAGCGCGTCGACCAGCCGGTCGAAGCCGAAGAAGGTGAGCACCGCGCCGGCGTCGATGCGCAGCCCGGTGTACCGGCTGACCGTGGTGCGCAGCAGCTCGTACCCCTGGGCGGTGCTGGGGTGCGCCTTGTCGCCGGGGACCCGGCTGCCGTAGCTCATGGCGTGGGTGAGCTTGGTGCGGCCGCCCGGGTAGCCGGCCTTCGGGTAGGCCGGGATGTCGACCACCAGGTCGCGGGGGAGCGAGAAGAGGTACGCGCGGCCCAGCCCGGCCGGCACGTGCAGCACCAGCACGGCGTCGGCGTGCGGCTCCCAGCCCGGCACGCTGACCCTGGTGTCCACCCCGACCAGCAGCAGGTTGAGCGGCCCCTTCAGGTCGGCGCCGGGCGGCGGGGTGGGGCTGGAGGTGACCGGGGCCGGGGTGGTCGGCGCGGCGGTGGACGGGCTCGGTGTGGCCGGGCCGGCGACCGGTCCGGGTGACGGGCGGGAGACCAGCCGCGTGGTCACCACCGCGCCGGCGGCGACCAGCACCACGGCCACCAGGGCGGCCAGCCCCAAGAGCCATCGTCGTCGCGTCATCGTGGTCTCCCTCCCCCGTCCTCCACTCGACGCGCGACAGCGGGCCGTGGGTTGCACCAGCGGGAGTCCCGTGTCATCGAGCGCTCTGCATGATCTGCGAAAAACTCTCGCTGGCGCTATAGCTACCCGTCGGTAATGATGCGTGCATGCGGTACGACGTGGTCGTCATCGGTTCCGGATTCGGCGGCAGCGTCACGGCGCTCCGGCTGGCCGAGAAGGGGTACACCGTCGGTGTCCTGGAGGCCGGCCGGCGCTTCGCCGACGACGAGTTCCCCCGCACCTCCTGGCGGGCCCGGCGCTTCCTGTGGGCCCCGAAGCTCGGCTGCTACGGCCTCCAGCGGATCACCCTGCTCCGCTCGGCCGACCGGAAGACCGGCGGCGGGGTCCTGGTGCTCGCCGGCGCCGGGGTGGGCGGCGGCTCGCTGGTCTACGCGAACACGCTCTACGAACCGCTCGACGCATTCTACGCCGACCCGCAGTGGCGGGACATCACCGACTGGCGCGACGAACTGGCCCGCCACTACGACCAGGCGAAGCGGATGCTCGGCGTCACCACGTACCCGATCGACACCGGGGCGGACCGGGCCATGCGGGCGGTGGCCGAGCGGATGGGGGTGGGGCACACCTTCCACGCGACACCGGTGGGCGTGCACATCGGCCGCCCCGGCGAGCGGGTGCCCGACCCGTACTTCGGCGGGGTCGGGCCGGACCGGACGGGATGCAGCCACTGCGGCTCGTGCATGACCGGCTGCCGGCACGGCGCGAAGAACACCCTGGTCAAGAACTACCTCTGGCTGGCCGAGCGGCTCGGCGCGCAGGTCCACCCGCTGACCACGGTGACCGCCGTACGCCCCGCCGCCGGGGGCGGCTACGAGGTGCACACCGAGCGCACCGGCGCCTGGGTACGCAAGCGCCGCCAGGTGATCCACGCCGGCCAGGTGGTCTTCGCGGCCGGCGCGCTGGGCACCCAGCGGCTGCTGCACGAGATGAAGGCGAGCGGCGCGCTGCCCCACCTGTCGCCCCGGCTCGGCGAGCTGACCCGGACCAACTCGGAGGCCATCCTCGGCGCCTCGGTCGGGCCCGGCCAGGCCCGGCGTCGCGGCCTCGACTTCACCGAGGGGGTGGCGATCACCAGCTCGTTCCACCCCGACCCGCAGACCCACATCGAGCCGGTCCGCTACGGCAAGGGCTCCAACGCCATGGGGCTGCTCCAGTCGCTGCTGGTCGACGGCGGCCCGCACCGGATCCGGCGCTGGCTGGGCAGCATCGTCCGGCAGCCCGCGCTGGCCGCCCGGATGCTCTCGGTACGCGGCTGGTCCGAGCGCACCGTGATCGCCCTGGTCATGCAGTCGGCCGACAACTCCCTCACCACCCACTACCGCCGCGGCCGGTTCGGCCGCCAGCTGGTCTCCGGGCCGGGGCACGGCGCGCCCAACCCGACCTGGATCCCGGCCGGCAACGAGGCGGTCCGGCTGCTCGCCGAGGAGATCGACGGCACGCCCGGCGGAGCGGTCACCGAGCCGTTCAACATCCCGATGACCGCGCACATCCTCGGCGGCGCGGTGATCGGCGACGGCCCGGAGCGCGGGGTGATCGACCCGTACCACCGGGTTCACGGCCACCCGGGGCTGCACGTGGTGGACGGCGCGGCGGTCTCGGCGAACCTGGGCGTCAACCCGTCGCTGACGATCACCGCCCAGGCCGAGCGGGCCATGTCGTTCTGGCCCAACAAGGGGGAGGAGGACCCCCGCCCGCCGCTCGGTGCGCCCTACCGCCGGCTCGCCCCGGTGGCCCCGAAGCAGCCCGCCGTCCCCGCCCACGCCCCCGCCGCGCTGCGCCCCTGAGCAGGGCGGCGCACGACACACCGGGGCGCGGCCCGCGCCGGCGGTGACTGTCGGTAGGCTTGCTGCACATGAGCACGCCTCGCCCCGTCCTCGTGGTGGACTTCGGAGCCCAGTACGCCCAGCTCATCGCGCGCCGCGTCCGGGAGGCGAGGGTCTACTCGGAGATCGTCCCGCACTCCATGCCGGTGTCCGAGATGCTGGCCAAGAACCCGGCCGCGATCATCCTGTCCGGCGGCCCGTCCAGCGTCTACGCGCCGGACGCCCCGCAGATCGACGCCGGGATGTTCGACGCCGGTGTCCCGGTCTTCGGCATCTGCTACGGCTTCCAGGCCATGGCCCAGGCGCTCGGTGGCACCGTGGCGCGCACCGGCAACCGGGAGTACGGCGGCACCCCGCTGCACGCCCGCCCGGAGGCCGGCGTGCTGCTCCGCGACCTCCCCGACGACCTGCCGGTCTGGATGAGCCACGGCGACTGCGTCACGGAGGCGCCGGCCGGCTTCGCGGTCACCGCCGAGTCGGCGGGCGCGCCGGTCGCCGCGTTCGAGGACCTGGCCGGCCGGCGGGCCGGGGTGCAGTTCCACCCCGAGGTCGGGCACACGGCGCACGGCCAGGAGATGCTCAGCCGCTTCCTCCACGAGATCGCCGGCATCGAGCCGACCTGGACGCCCGAGAACATCATCGACGAGCAGGTGGCCCGGATCCGGGAGCAGGTCGGCGACAAGGAGGTCATCTGCGGCCTGTCCGGCGGGGTCGACTCGGCGGTCGCCGCGGCGCTGGTGCACAAGGCCGTCGGTGACCAGCTCACCTGCGTCTTCGTCGACCACGGCCTGCTCCGCGCGGGTGAGGCCGAGCAGGTGGAGAAGGACTACGTCGCCGCCACCGGCATCAAGCTCAAGGTGGTCGACGCCCGCGAGCGGTTCCTCGGCGCGCTGGCCGGGGTGACCGACCCCGAGCAGAAGCGCAAGATCATCGGCCGGGAGTTCATCCGGGTCTTCGAGGCCGCCGCCCGGGAGATCGCCGCGCACGGCGACGTCGAGTTCCTGGTGCAGGGCACCCTCTACCCGGACGTGGTGGAGTCCGGCGGCGGCACCGGCACCGCCAACATCAAGAGCCACCACAACGTCGGCGGGCTGCCGGAGGACCTGAGGTTCGCCCTGGTCGAGCCGCTGCGCACGCTGTTCAAGGACGAGGTCCGCACGCTCGGCCTGGAGCTGGGGCTGCCCGAGGCGATGGTCTGGCGGCACCCGTTCCCCGGTCCGGGCCTGGCCATCCGGATCATCGGCGCGGTCGACGAGGAGCGCCTCGCCGTGCTCCGCAAGGCCGACCTGATCGCCCGGCAGGAGCTCACCGCCGCCGGCCTCGACCGGGGCGTCTGGCAGTTCCCCGTGGTGCTCCTGGCCGACGTGCGCAGCGTCGGCGTGCAGGGCGACGGGCGCAGCTACGGGCATCCCGTGGTGCTGCGCCCGGTCTCCAGCGAGGACGCGATGACCGCCGACTGGTCCCGGCTGCCCTACGAGGTGGTGGCCCGGATCTCCACCCGGATCACCAACGAGGTCGCCGAGGTCAACCGGGTGGTCCTGGACGTGACCAGCAAGCCGCCGGGCACCATCGAGTGGGAGTGACGGCGGGTCAGGCCGCCGGCGGCGTCGGCGGCTGAGGCGCCGGCCGGGGCGCGGGCTCCGGCGTGGGTGGCGCCGCGTGCGGACCCTGCGCCGCCGGCGGGACCGGCGGCCAGCCGGGCGCGGTGCCCGGGGGATGCGGCCAGGCGGGCGCGCCCGCCGGCTCCTCGGGCATCAGGAACCACATGATCGGGTACGCCAGCGCGGCGAGCCCGCCGGTGAGCAGGGTCGCCACCGCGAAGGCCACCCGCACGAGGGTGGGGTCGACGGCGAAGTAGCGGCCGAGGCCGCTGGCCACGCCGGCGACCATCCGGTCGGTGACCGGCCGGCGGAGCTGCTTGTACGGGGCCTGGGAGGGGTGCGTGGAGGTCATGCGTCCACGGTCCCGCGCGGGCCGGCGGGCGACCTCGGTGACCGCCCGGACTCCTACCCTGACGCGTCCCTGAGGCGCCAGCCAAGAGTCAGGAATCTGACTCTTTTCGATGCCGGTAACCGCATCCGGGGAGAATTTCCTCCCGTGACCACCTTGCTGGAGCCGCTCCGCAGGATCGCGGCATACGCAGTTTGTGCTGATTCAGACGGCCGAGTGTTGCTGGTCCGCGCATCGGAGCGCTCCGGCACCCCCGGCATCTGGTCGCTGCCCGGCGGGGCGGTCGACCACGGTGAGGACCCCAAGCACACCGTCGTCCGGGAGACCGCCGCGGAGACCGGGCTCTCGGTCGCCGTCGCCGCCCTCCAGGACGTCCTCGCCGACATGCGGGCGCTGCCCGAGCGCGGCATCACGATCCACACCGACCGGCTGCTCTACACGGTCTCGGTGCGGGGCGGGACGCTCGCCGACCGGGTCGACCGCCCCACCGACCTGGCTCGCTGGTTCACCCTCGACGAGGCCCGGGAGCTGCCGCTGCGCTCGTTCACCGCGCGTGCCCTGGGCCTGCCGACCGCCACCGACGACGTCGTGCCGGAGGAGGTCCCCGAGTTCCCCTCGTTCTACGCCGTCCCCGGCCCGGACGGGCTGCACCGGGCGCAGCGCTTCGCCGCGTACGCCGTGGTGACCGACCCGGAGGAGCGGGTGCTGCTCACCCGTGTCTCCGACGGCTACCCGGGCGCCGGCTGCTGGCACCTGCCCGGCGGCGGCACCGACTACGGCGAGCAGCCGGGCGCCGCGCTGATCCGGGAACTGGTCGAGGAGACCGGGCAGACCGGCCGCCTCGTCGAGCTGCTCGGGGTGGCCAGCCACCGGGACGCCGCCTCGCTGGGCCCGGAGGGCTACCCGATCGACTGGCACGGCGTACGCGCCTTCTACCGGGTGGTCGTCGACCAGCCCGCCCCGCCCACGGTGGCCGACGTCGGCGGCTCCACCTGCGAGGCCCGCTGGTTCCGCCGCGAGGAACTGGGCGCCCTCCCGACCGACCGCCTCACCGAGGTGACGGCCGAAGCAGTCCACGCTGCCCACCTGATCTGACCCGGCCGCCTCGCCTCGCCCCACCCTCGCCTGGCGCCGTTGATCATGAGGTTAACGGTGTGAAATGTCCGTCCCGGTGCCGCTAACCTCATGATCGACGGAGTCGACGGGGTGGGAGTGGGTGCGGGTGGAGGAGCGGCGGCGGATCGGGGCTTACGGGGTCTTGCGGGACGGGCGCGGGCGGGTGTTGCTGGCGCGGGGGTCCGACGGGTGTCCCTATCCGGGGGTGTGGCAGCTGCCGGGAGGCGGGATCGAGCACGCCGAGCATCCGGCGCGGGCCGTCGAGCGTGAGTTCGCCGAGGAGACCGGGCTGGTCGTCGCCGCCGGTGCCGTCCGGGCCGCGGTTGCCGACGTGGCCGTCTTCCCGACCGACGGTGTCGCGGTGCACACCGACCGGCTGGTCTTCGAGGTCGAGGCGCGCGGCGGTGAGCTCCGGCCCGAGCCGGCCGGCGGCAGCGACGAGCTGGGCTGGTTCACCCCGGACGAGGCGGCGGCCGTACCGCTGATGCTGTTCACCGCCGAGCTGCTCGGGGTGCCGGTGTCGCCGCTGCCGGCGGACCTGCCCCGGGCGCTGCCGCCCGGGCCCGCCGTCCCACCCGCCGACCGGCGGCAGCGCTTCGCCGCGTACGGGCTGGTCACCGACCCGGCCGGGCGGGTCCTCCTCACCATGATCGCCGACGGCTACCCGGGGGCCGGGAAGTGGCACCTGCCCGGCGGTGGCACCGACCACGGCGAGCAGCCCGCGACCGGCCTGCTCCGCGAACTGGTCGAGGAGGCCGGCCAGCTCGGCCGGGTGGTCGACCTCATGGCCGTGGACAACCTGCACAACCCGGCCGCGCTCGGCCCGGAGGGGCGGCCACTGGACTGGCACGGCGTGCGGGTGATCTACCGGGTGCGGGTGGACGTCCCGACCGAGGCGGTGGTGACCGAACTCGCCGGAGGCTCCACCGCCCGGGCGGCCTGGTTCGCTCCCGAGCAGGTCAGCGGCCTGCGGATGACCGAGGTGGCGGCCCGGGCAACCGGACATCGGGGGAGCTGACGCCCGCTCACCGAGCCACCGTGGGCCGCCTCCGGTACAGTCGGTAGGTGGGATTGGCCGACGAAAACGGGCGTTGAGGCCCGAGATGGGAATAAGTGAGCGGTTCGCGCGGTTAAGCGAGTTATAAGTACCGCCGGCAGCTATCGCCAATCCCCTATCCCCTGTGCAATGGTGTACTCCGCAAATGGGCTGCCGGGCCCGAAAGGTCCGGCACGAGACAGCCGGACACCCGCCCGCGAGGCGGTCACCCGATCCGGTGATGGAGGAAACGTGCCGAGAGCCCCATGGCGCCGGCGTCGTACGACTGACAGTCCGCGCCCCGCAGGGCGTCGCTGGGCGGGCCGGTTGCGCCGCAGCAGCACGTTCGCCCGCCAGGTGCTGCTGGTCCGGGTGGGCCGCCGGGACGGCGCCGCCGTCACCGGGACCGACCTGGTCACCCCCGACCACCGCTGGTCCGACCGCCAGCGTCGCCGCTACGGGCGGTACGACGCCGAGGTCGAGGCCGTCATGCCGGTCAGCCCGGCGCTCGGCCCGGCAGCGCCGGTCGACGAGTCGCCGGCGATGTCGATCCCGCTGCTGCCGGGCGAGCGCACCGCCGCCCGCCGGGCCAAGTTCGCGCTGGTCAACGCCTGCACCCTGAGCAGCCTCATGCTCGGCATGCTGGCGATCTTCCTGGCCATGCAGGGCGAGGTCCGGGTCGCGGCGCTCTGCCTGATCGCCTGCGTCGCGTTCGACGGCCTCGACGGGGCGCTGGCCCGCAAGCTCAACGTGGCCAGCCCGTTCGGCGCGCAGATGGACTCGCTGGCCGACATGTGCTCGTTCGGCCTCGCCGCCCCGGTCGTGGTCTACGCCTCGCTGGCCGGCTCGGTGCCGCCGGCGGCCGCCGCGGTCGCCTGCGCCCTGGTGGCGGCCTGCGCCGCGATCCGGCTCGCCCGGTTCAACGTCTCGCCCAAGGACGGCCGGTTCTTCTGCGGCGTGCCGACCACCATGGCGGCCGCCGTGCTGGCCCTGACCGTGGCGATCGGGCTGCCGGTCTCCGGCCTCGTCATGGTCGCCGGCGTGGCGCTGCTCGCCTTCGCCATGGTGTCCAGCTTCCCCTACGCGAAGCTCGCCCGGCTGGTGAAGCTGCCGCCGTGGCTCTGGCTGGCCCCGGTGGTCGGCGCGCTGGTCGACATCCGGCTCACCTTCGCCCTCGTGGTGGTGGGCTACCTGGTCAGCGGCCCGCTGCTGTGGCTGCACCAGCGCCGCACCGCCTGACCCGTACCACCGAAAAGGGGCGCCGCGAGAGCGGCGCCCCTTTTCGCGTCCCTCCCCGGGATCAGCTCCAGCGGGCGATGACCGTCGAGCCGCCGACGACCTTGTCGCCCGGCCCGACCAGCGGCTCGGCGGCGTCGGCCGGCAGGTAGACGTCGGTGCGCGAGCCGAACCGGATCAGGCCGAAGCGCTCACCCCGGGCCAGCAGCGAGCCGACCGGCGCCCGCTGCACGATCCGGCGGGCGATCAGCCCGGTCCGCTGCGCCACGACGACCGTGCCGTGGTCGGTGTCCAGCACCGTGTACGCCGCCACGTTGTGCTCGGCGTCCGGCTTCATGGCGTTGACGAAGCCGCCGTCGGCGACGAAGTAGTCGACCACCTTGCCGGCCACCGGCGAGCGGTTGACGTGCACGTCCAGCACGGACAGGAAGACGGCGATCCGCAGCCACTCCCCGTCGCCGAAGCGCTCGTCGTGCAGCCGCTGCACCGAGAGGACCTGACCGTCCGCCGAGGCGACCACGGCCGACGGGTCCTCCGGCACGTCCCGCTCCGGGTCCCGGAAGAACGCGGCCACCGGGGCGGCGGCCAGCGCCGGCAGCAGCCAGAGCTTGGACTTCGGCCGGGCGGCCCGGGCCAGCGCGGCCAGGCCGAGGGTGATGCCGGCCGCGGCCACCCCGTTGGAGTCGATGTGCATGCCCCGGGTCAGCGGCACGCTCGACGGCCGGTACGCCGGGGAGAGCGAGGCGGCCAGCGCGGCCGGCGCCGCGGTGAAGCGCAGGTGGTGCACGCGTACCGGCGGGGTGTTGCGCAGGACCAGGTCGGTGCGGACGCCGTGCAGCACCCCCTGCCGGTCCAGCTCGGCCCCGGCGCCCTCGGTGCGGAACAGCGGCGCGGCCACGCTCAGCACGCCGCCCTCGGCGAGGTACTTCGCCAGCCCGTCGATCGCCGTCCGGGCGTCCTCGGCGGTGCCGGTGAACGGTTCGGCCGCGACCACCACGGCGGCGGCGTCCGCCTCGGCGAGGGTGTCGACCACGCGTACCCGGTCGGCGACCCAGCGACCCTGGGCCGTCACGTGCGCGCGGAGCGCGGCGGCGGAGGCGCCCTCCGCCGGCACGACGGTGAGCCGGTCGCCGGGGAGCAGCGCCTCGATCGCCGCGGCCAGCACCGCGGACTCCGGGGTCGCGCCGACCAGCAGGCCGGCCTTCGCGTCGTTACGCCGGGCGAACTCGCTGACGAGGGTACGGGCGGCGCGCTCGCCGGCGCGGACCGCACCGGCGGGGCCGGTGACGCGCACGGCGGGGGACTGGGTCATCTCGGACGGGCTCCTGACGAGGTAGAGACGGAAGGCGGGACCACCCGGGCGACCCGGCCGACCGGGCGCCCCGGCCGCGACCGGGACGCCACGCGTGGGCCGGCCGACGGAGGCGAGATCTCCACCAGCCAGCATAGGCGGCACTGTCGGCGTGCCGCACCGTCGCGGTCAGCCCGGCCCGTCCCCGCCGGTACGCGGACCGCCTCCCGGCCGCTCCGCGCCCTCGTCGACCGCCGGCAGTTCGCGGGTGGCCGGTCCGTCCGTTTCCGGCTCGTCGGTGGCGGCCGGCAGCTCGCGGGTGACCGACCCGGCCCCGCCGTCCGGCTCGCCCTCCGCGGCCGGCAGCTCGCGGGTCACGGGCTCGGCCGGCTCGATCGGGGACAGTTCGCGGGTCGCCGGCTCGTCCAGGACGTTCGGCGGGCCCGGTGACCAGCGTGGCTCCTCGTCGAACGGGCGGTCCTCCCGCGCGGCGAGCGGGGCGTCGGTCACCGCGTCGGTGGCCCACTCGTCCGCCTCCTCGCCGGCCGGAGCGGAGGCGGCCGGCGGGCCCGCCTCGTAGGGGGCGGACACGGTGGCCTCCGCCGGTTCCGGCTCCGGGTGGCGGCCCGAGCGCAGCGCGCCGACGAGCCCGAGGAGTCCGATCAGGATCAGTGCGCCGGCCAGGAACCAGCCCACCGGAGGCAGCGCCAGCCCCAGGATCCGGGCCAGGAGCCACCAGGCGGACAGCCCGAGGAAGGCCAGCCCGAAGGCGAACGACACGATGTCGGTGCGGTGAGCCTTCACCGGGTCACCTCCAGGTTTCCGGCGTTCACGTGGACCAGCAGGCGCAGCGAGCCGCCGCCGCGACCGTCCGGCCCGAGGTCGGTGTTCTCCCACTGGCGGCCGTTCAGCCCGCCGGTGCGCCGGCCGAAGACGGTGGCGTCACCAGCGTTGACGTCGGCCACCGTGGTGACGTCGACGTTCGGCGGCACGACCACCGTCGCCTTGCCGAAGTTGACCGCGACGGTCACCTGGGTGTCCTTCTTGTCGAAGTCGACGTTGCGCAGGTCGAGCACGGCGTCGCCGAAGTTGTTCTCGTACCGGTCGGCCAGGTCGCGGTAGTCGGCCGGGGCCCACGTGACGTTGCCGTCGATACCGCGGACCCGGTCGTACGAGTCGGCGACGGTGGCGATGCCGAGCGCCGCCGCGGTCACCAGACCGAGTGCGATCAGCCAGCGGGCCCGGCCGAACCAGGTGCCCACCAGGAGCCCGAGGCCGATGGTGGCCAGCACCGCCGCGAAGTAGCCGGCCGCGCCGACGGGGAAGACGTCGAGCAGGTCGAGCATCGCCACCACGCCCAGCGCCAGGAAGATCAGCGAGAAGGTGACCGCGCCGAGCGCGGAGCGCTCCTTCGGCCGCTTCGGCGGCCGGGCCGGGCGGGCCGGCGGCGGCGGGGCGGGCGGGGCCGACCCGGCGTACGGGCCGTGCGGGGCGAACGGCGGCCGGTAGCCGCCCGGCGGCAGCGGCGCGCCCATCGGGGCGGGCGGCGGCACGGCGGCGGGCTCGCCGCTCGGGAGGCCCGTGGTCGGTGCGGCGGACCACGCCGGGGCCGGCTCGGTGACCGGCCATGCCTCGCCGGGCCGGCTGCCCGGGACGGCGGGCGGGAATGCCACGGTGGGCTCCGGCTCGGACCAGGCCGGGCGGGCGGCGGTCGCCGCGGGCCAGCCGGCGGCGGAGACCGGCGCGGCCGGGTGGCCCGGCTCGGGCCGTGCGGCCGGCGGGTAGCCCGGCTCGGGCCGGGTGGGCGGGTAGCCCGGCTCCGGTCGGGTGGCCGGGGGGTAGCCCGGCTCGGTCCGTGCCGCCGGCGGGCCGGTGACCGGCGGCTCGCCGGACCACGACACGGCCTCGGCCGGCGCGCCGGACCAGGGTGCCGACGGGGCTGCCGGTGGCGGGACCGGCCCGGCGGCGGCCGGCACGTCGGGGGCGGGCGCGGCGGCCGGCGGGGCCGGCCAGGCCACCGGGGGCACCGGGCCCGGCGGCGGGCCGGAAGGCGCACCGGGCGCCATCCGGGCCGGGCCGCGCTGGTCGCGGTTGAGCAGCAGCGCGCCGCCGATCAGGATCACCGCGCCGAGCAGGATGGCCCGGAAGCCGTTGGTGACGACGTAGCCGAAGCCGACCGCGACCACGATGCTGAGCACGATCACGGTGATCGGGGACATGCTGGATCGGCCCCGGCCGAGCATCGACTCCACCGGCGAGGCGGTGTCGCCCTCACCGGGGATGATCAGCCACGCGGTGACGTAGACCAGGATGCCGATGCCGCCGAAGAAGCCCAGCACCGCCAGGAGCACCCGCCACAGCACCGGGTCGGTGTTGGTGGCCCGGCCGATCGCCGCGCAGACGCCGGCCAGGTAGCGGCCCTCCCGGGGGCGTACCAGCCCGTACCGGGAGGTGAAGCCGGCGCCGCCGGGCGGTGGGGCGTACCCGGCGGGTGGCGGGTCGGCGAACGGCGCGTCGCCCGTGGGCGGCGCGCCCGGCGGCGGGGTGGAGCCGGCCGGTGGGGGCGCCGCGGCGTCGGCGGCGGTGGGCGCCGGCCCCGGCGGGGGTGGCGGTGGCCCGTCCTGTGCTGCCGCCCCGGGGCGGGGCGGACGGGCAGCGTCCTCGGTCATGCCTCCGATCCTGCTGCCCCGGCCGCCCGAGCGTCCTCAGGACCCGACCCTGACCCCACCCTGAGATCCCGGGGCGGCGAATGTCCGGGGCGTCCCCGTGGTCCGGGGCGGTCCGGCCGTGTGACGATCGGGACGTCGGCCGCCGCCGGCACGCCGTCCCCGACCCGGGAGCCTCCGATCAGCAGCACCGTGACTCCGCACCCCCCGCGCCTCTACCGGGCCACCGAGCACCGGCTGGCCGCGGGCGTGGCCGCCGGCCTCGCCGAACACCTGGGCATCTCGGTGCTCCGGGTCCGGGTGGCCTTCATGGTGCTGCTCGGGCTGAGCGGTCTCGGGCTGCTGCTCTACGCCGCCTTCTGGGCGGTGGTCCCGCCGCGGCCCGGCGACACCGCCGTCCCGCCCCGCCGCGACCTCACCCAGCTGCTGCCCTTCGTGGCGATCGGGCTGGGCGTGCTGCTGCTCCAGGTCGTCGCCTTCGACTCGGTCGGCGCGGCCGGCACCGCCGGCTGGCTGGTCGCCATCATCGCGGTCGGCGCCGGGGTGATCTGGCACCAGTCCGCGCCGGAGCGCCGCCGGCAGTGGGGCGGCTCCATGGCGGTGCCCTGGCTGGGTGCGGTGGTGGAGGAGAGCGACCGGCGCTCGTTCGTGCTCCGCTTCATCGGCGGCGGGGTGCTCGTCGCGGTCGGCATCATCGGCGTGGCGGCGGTCTACTCGCCGGCGCAGAACTTCGACGCCGTGCTCAACGGCATCATCTTCGCCCTGGTCGGGCTGGCCGGGGTGGGCGTGGTGACCGGCCCGGTGCTCTGGCGCACGTGGAACCAGCTCCGCTCGGAGCGCGAGGGCCGGATACGCGAGCAGGAGCGGGCCGAGCTGGCCGCCATGGTGCACGACCAGGTGTTGCACACCCTCGCCCTGATCCAGCGCAACGCCAGCGACGTCAAGACGGTGCAGCGGCTGGCCCGGGGCCAGGAGCGGTCGCTGCGGAACTGGCTCTACAAGCCGACCGCCTCGCCGACCGAGCGTTTCGCGGCCGCGCTGGAGCAGGCCGCCGCCGAGGTGGAGGACACCTTCGCGATCACCGTGGAGACGGTGGTGGTCGGCGACCGGGAGACCGACGAGCGGGTCGGGGCGCTGGTCGCCGCGGCCCGGGAGGCGCTGGTGAACGCGGCCCGGCACGCCGAGGTGCGGACCGTCTCGCTCTACGCCGAGGTGGAGCCGGAGCAGGTGAGCGCCTTCGTACGGGACCGGGGCAAGGGCTTCGACCCGGATACCGTGGAGGATCACCGGCACGGCGTCCGAGGTTCGATCATCGGACGGATGAAGCGGCACGGTGGCCGGGCGGAGATCCGGTCCGAGCCGGGGGAGGGGACCGAGGTCCGGCTGATCCTCCCGATCAGCGGCTCGGGCTCCACTGCGGAAAGGGACAAATAACCATGGTCGAGCAGGAACCGGTCGACGGCGCGGCACCCCGGGACGGGCGGTTGCGGGTGTTCCTCGTCGACGACCACGCGATGTTCCGGGCCGGCGTCCGCGCCGAGCTGGGCGAGCGCGTCGAGGTGGTGGGCGAGGCCAGCACGGTGGCGGAGGCGGTCAGCCGGATCGCGGCGACCCAGCCGGACGTGGTGCTGCTCGACGTGCACATGCCCGACGGCGGCGGCCGGGCGGTGCTGGAGGCGATGCGGCGTACCCACCCGCAGGTGCGGTTCCTGGCGCTCAGCGTGTCCGACGCCGCGGAGGACGTGATCGGGTTGATCCGGGCGGGCGCCCGGGGCTACGTCACGAAGACCATCTCGCCGGAGGAGCTGACCGACGCGATCCGGCGGGTGGCCGACGGGGACGCGGTGTTCAGCCCGCGGCTGGCCGGCTTCGTGCTGGACGCCTTCGCGTCCCGGCCGGACGCGCCGGTGGCCGACCCCGAGCTGGACCAGCTCACCAACCGGGAGCGCGAGGTGCTCCGGCTGCTCGCCCGGGGGTACGCGTACAAGGAGATCGCCCGGGAGCTGTACATCTCGATCAAGACGGTCGAGACGCACGTCTCCAACGTGCTGCGCAAGCTCCAGATGTCCAACCGGTACGAGCTGTCCCGCTGGGCCGCCGACCGCCGGCTGGTCTGACCGCCGCGGCCGCCCCGGTCCGGGGCGTCACTCGGTGCGCAGCACGGTGAACGCCTCGGCCAGCCGGCCGGGCGGGAGGCCGGCGTTGTCGGCCATCGTGGTGAGCCGGTCCCGGACCCAGGTCGGCACGTCCAGGTGGGCGGTCTGCGACCGGTGCGCCTCCATCGCGGCGATCTTGCGGTCGACCTGGTCGGTCACGTCGACGACGTGGTCCGGGGCGGGCCCGCCGGCGTACCAGATCTCCCGGACCACCCACGGCTCCAGCCCGTCGTCGAGCAGCTCGGGGAAGGCGAAGGGGTTGCGCGAGTCGGGGTAGACGGCGCAGGTGGTGGCCTCGCCGACGGCCAGGTGGTCGGGATGGCTCGGGCCGGCCAGGTGCTCCCAGCGCCGCAGCGGCGAGCTGGTCAGCACCCGTTCCGGCCGGAACCGGCGGATCGCGGCGCTGATCTGCCGCCGCAGCGCCAGGCTGGGAGTGATGACGCCGTCGGTGTGGCCGTCGAGGAAGTCGACCCGGCGCACGCCCACGGCGGCGGCCGCTGCCCGCTGTTCCGCCTCGCGCCGGGCCGGCATCTCCTCGCGCGGCGTGTCGTCGAAGCCGCCGGAGTCTCCCCGGGTGGCGATGAGGTAGGCCACCTCGATACCCTCATCCACCCAGCTGGCTATGGTGCCCGCACAGCCGAAGTCGACATCATCCGGATGGGCAAAAACTGCGAGGGCCCGGCGAACGTCGGGCAGCACCGGAGCGGACGCGGGGAAGCTCACGAGGCCGAGCCTACGCGGGTGGTCTCGCCCCGTGTGGCCCCGTCTTACCTGTTCAGAGCGGTCCGATCCACGTGTTTCATGATCTTTTCTCAAGTATCGGCAACGTGGCGACCAACTAACGGCTTGATAACGGCACCTTCACGCAAAGGGCCGGTGAGTGTCACAGTGGCAGCACCTCACCCCCCGGTGTGAGGCACCCCGTCGGGCCCGCCGACCACGTGACGCCGCCTCCACGCGCCGGCGCGTGGCTGTCGACCCTGCGCGGTGTCTCTGTCGAAGGGTGTGGCGCCCGGCGGATCGGTACCCCTGGGGGTGTCCCGAATTCCTCTGCGGTAAGCCGGCGACCTGTGGTTCGGGCCGTCGGTGGTGTCACCCCCCAAACGTGCGTGAAACCCACGACGGAACCAGGTTAGAAAGAGGAGGCCCCTCGGAATGAGAGTCTCGAAGCGGGCGAGCGGCGCGCTCGCGGTGGGCGCGGCATTCGCGCTCGTCGCGTCCGGCTGCTCCAGCGGCAACGACGACGGTGGCAACGCCAGCGCCAGCAAGGACGGCGCGATCGTCATCGACGGCACCCAGCCGGAGAACCCCCTGGTTCCGGCGAACACCACCGAGACCGGTGGCGGCAAGATCATCGACTGGGTGTGGAGTGGCCTGGTCGAGTACCCCAACAACGGTGGGGCGCCGCGGAACCTGCTGGCCGAGTCGATCGAAACGAGCGACTCCAAGGTCTTCAAGATCAAGATCAAGCAGAACACCAAGTTCCACGACGGCACCACCGTCAAGGCCGAGAGCTTCGTCAAGGCCTGGAACTGGGCGGCGTACGGCCCGAACGGCGCGCAGAACGCCTCGTTCTTCGCCGACATCCAGGGCTTCAACGACACCTACACCGAGGACCCGGACGGCCCGGACGGCCCGAAGAAGGCCCCGGAGCCTAAGGCCAAGGAGCTGTCGGGCCTCAAGGTCATCGACGACTGGAACTTCGAGGTCACGCTCTCCGCGCCGACCGCCGTGTTCCCGACCAAGCTCGGCTACAGCGCCTTCATGCCGCTGCCGGACAAGTTCTTCACCATGTCCCCGGCCGAGTTCGGCAAGAAGCCGATCGGTAACGGCCCGGTCAGCCTCGTCTCGTGGCAGGACGACGTCGAGATCAAGCTCACCCGCTTCGACGACTACAGCCTGCGCGACAAGATGAAGATCAAGGACGTCACCGTCAAGATCTACCAGGACGACACGGCGGCCTACAACGACCTGCTCGCCGGCAACCTGGACTTCCAGCAGCAGGTCCCGGTCTCCTCGCTGGCCGGTGACAAGTGGAAGAGCGACCTGGGCGAGCGGGCGATCCAGACGACGATCCCGTCGACCGGCATCATCGCCTTCCCGATCTACGACAAGCGCTTCCAGAACCCGAAGCTGCGCAAGGCGATCTCCATGTCGATCAACCGGCAGGAGATCACCGACAAGATCTTCTTCGGTAACCGGAAGCCGGCCGACAGCTGGGCCAACCCGCTGACCCCGGGCGCCGAGCCGGGCAACTGCACCGCCTGCAAGTTCGACCCGACCCAGGCGAAGCAGCTGCTCCAGGAGGCCGGTGGCTTCCAGGGCAAGCTCACCCTGTCGTACAACGCGGACGCCAGCCACAAGGAGTGGATGGAGGCCGTCGCCCAGCAGATCAAGACCAACCTGGGCATCGACGCCGTCGCCGTCGGCGTGCCGACCTTCGCGGTCTTCCGGGCGAACATCAACGCCTACAAGATGACCGGTGCCTACCGGGCCGGTTGGCAGCAGGACTACCCGGACGTGGAGAACTGGATCAACCCGCTCTACGTGACCGGCGGCTCCTCGAACGACGGCAAGTACAGCAACCCGCAGGTGGACGCCCTCGCCAAGGAGGCCTCCGCGGCCCCCAGCCTCGAGGAGGCCCACAAGAAGTTCGCCGAGGCCGTCAAGCTGATCGACCAGGACGTCCCGACGATGCCGATCTACTTCAGCGGTGAGCAGTCCGGTCACTCGGAGAAGATCAAGAAGATTGAGCTGACCAACGTCGGCGAGCTCGACATCACCTCGGTCGAGCTCTGATCCGAACGGTCTGACCCCGGGTCGGGCTCGCCTACCGGTGAGCCCGACCCGGGGCCGTTCCGCGAGGGGGTGTACAACGGACCCCTCGCACGTTGTCACCACTCGTGTCGGCCGCCCGACGCGCCCCCTGTCTGGAGGACCACCCCATGGGCCGTTATCTCTTGAGACGGCTGCTGCAACTCGTACCGGTGTTCATCGGTACGACGTTCCTGATCTACTGGCTCGTCTGGTCGGTTCCCGGCGACCCCTTCGCCGGGAAGTGCGGCGACCGCGGTTGCCCCCCGAACTACCGGGCCATGATGACCGAGAAGTACCATCTCGACGATTCGATCTGGGTGCAGTACGCCAGCTACATGAAGAACCTTTTCCAGGGTGACTTCGGTATCACGTTCGGCGGTCGCGAGATCAGCGACATCATCGCCACGTCGTACCCCAACACCCTGAAGCTGGCGGTGGTGGCGCTCGCCATCGAAGCCATCATCGGCCTCGGTGCGGGCGTCCTGACCGGTCTCCGGCGCAACGGCTTCCTGGACAACCTGGTCCTGATCTCCACCCTGTTCCTGATCGCGCTGCCGGTCTTCGTCATCGGCTTCGTGCTCCAGTGGCTCCTCGGCGTCAAGTGGGGCATCATCACCCCCACCGTCTCCAACGAGATGCGGTTCAGCGAGCTGATCGTCCCGGGCTTCGTGCTCGGCAGCGCCTCGATGGCGTACATCGCCCGGGTGGCGCGGACCAGCATCGCCGAGAACCGGCGGGCCGACTTCGTCCGTACGGCCATCGCCAAGGGCCTCCCCATGCGCCGGGTCGTCGGCGTGCACCTGCTGCGCAACTCGCTCATCCCGGTCGTCACCCTGCTCGGCACCGACCTCGGCGCCCTGATGGGCGGCGCGATCATCACCGAGGGCATCTTCGGCATCAACGGCATCGGCCGCCAGGTGCTCCGGGCGATCGTCACCAAGGAGAGCGCTACCGTTGTCGGCATCGTGGTGGTGCTGGTGCTCGTCTATCTCGTGATGAACCTGCTGGTGGACCTGCTCTACGCCGCCCTGGACCCGAGGATCCGTTATGAGTGACCCGAGTACCGCGTCGATCGTCTCGACGCCGCCCGCGACCATGCCGACCGAGGCGGGTTCCGGTGCGCCCACCAACGCCGGCCTGCCGGAGAACGCGAAGAAGCAGAAGCCGCGTGGCCTGCTCGGCGACGCCTGGCGCGACCTGCGCCGCAAGCCGCTGTTCTGGATCTCCGCGACGTTCATCCTGCTCTTCGTGGTGATGGCGGCGTTCCCCTCGCTGTTCACCTCCGGCGACGCGGTGAACGGCGCATTGGGGCGCAGCCGGGTCGAGCCGTCCTCTTCGGCCTGGTTCGGCTACGACGTGCAGGGCCGTGACGTCTACGCCCGGGTCATCTACGGCGCCCGCGCCTCGATCGTGGTGGCGCTCCTGTCGACCATCCTCACCCTGCTGTTCGGCGGCGCGATGGGCATCATCGCCGGCTACCGCGGTGGCTGGGTGGACGCGGTCCTGTCCCGGATCGCGGACATCTTCTTCGGCCTGCCGTTCGTGCTCGGCGCGATCGTCATCCTGACCACGTTCAACGGCTCGGGCACCGACAACGGTGAGTGGACGATCATGGGGCTGGTCATCCTGTCCCTGACCGTTCTGAGCTGGCCGGTCGTGATGCGGCTGATGCGCTCCTCGGTGCTCGCCACCAAGGAGGCCGACTACATCGTGGCGGCCCGTGCGCTGGGCGCCGGCACCGGCCGGATCATCCTCAAGCACCTGCTGCCGAACTGCCTGGCGCCGCTGCTGGTGTACGGCACGATCATGGTCGGCTCCTTCATCGGCGCTGAGGCCACGCTGTCCTTCCTGGGCATCGGCCTGAAGAGCCCGGTGGTCTCCTGGGGCATCATGATCAGCGAGGCGCAGAACTACATCCGGGTCTCGCCGTTCCTGCTGTTCTTCCCCTCCGCGTTCCTCGTCATCGCCGTGTTGAGCTTCGTGATGCTCGGCGAAGCGGTCCGCGAGGCCCTCGACCCGAAGCTCCGATAGGGGAACTGAGTTGTCCGACATTCTCGTGTCCGAGCAGTCCGCGCCGGGCGCCGACGGATCCGGCCGCCCCTCGGGCCGCCTGCTCGAGGTCGACGGCCTGCGGGTGGAGTTCCGCACCCGGGACGGTGTCGCCAAGGTCATCAACGGGGTGACGTACCACGTCGACGCGGGGGAGACCCTCGCCGTGCTCGGCGAGTCCGGCTCCGGCAAGAGCGTCACCGCGCAGACCATCATGGGCATCCTCGACACCCCGCCCGGCTTCGTCACCGCGGGCCAGGTCCGCTTCCACGGCAAGGACATGCTCAAGATGTCCCCCGAGCAGCGGCGCCGGATCCGTGGTGAAGGCATTGCGATGATCTTCCAGGACTCGCTCTCCGCCCTCAACCCGGTTTTCACCGTCGGCTTCCAGATCGCCGAGCAGTTCCGCATCCGGCGCGGCATGAGCCGCTCGGACGCCAAGAAGCGCGCGATCGAGATGCTCGACCAGGTCAAGATCCCGAACGCCAAGGGCCGGTACAGCAACTACCCGCACCAGTTCTCGGGTGGTATGCGGCAGCGCGCCATGATCGCCATGTCGCTGGCGCTCGACCCCGAGGTGCTGATCGCCGACGAGCCGACCACCGCGCTGGACGTGACCGTGCAGGCCCAGATCATGGACCTGCTCGGGGAGCTTCAGCGTGAGCGGCAGATGGGCATGATCCTGATCACCCACGACCTCGGCGTGGTCGCCGACGTCGCGGACCGGATCGCGGTCATGTACGCCGGCCGGATCGTCGAGGAAGCCGACGTGTACGACCTGTACGCCAAGCCGGCGCACCCGTACACCCTCGGTCTGCTCAACTCGATCCCGCGGATGGACGAGAAGGGGCAGGAGCTCCGCACCATCAAGGGCCTCCCGCCGAACCTGATGAACATCCCGCCGGGCTGCGCCTTCAACCCGCGCTGCCCCATGGCGCAGCCGGTGTGCCGGGAGAAGGTGCCCCCGCTGCTGCAGTTGGGCCGCGGCCGGGCCAGTGCCTGCCACTTCGCCGAGGAGCTCGTGAACCGTGACTGAGAACATCATCGAGGTCCGTGACCTGGTCAAGCACTACCCCGTAACCCGGGGTGTGGTGTTCAAGAAGACCATCGGCCACGTCAAGGCGGTCGACGGCGTCTCCTTCGAACTGAAGGCCGGCGAGACCCTCGGCGTGGTCGGCGAGTCCGGCTGTGGCAAGTCGACGCTGGCCCGGGTGCTGATGAACCTGGAGAAGCCGACCGCCGGCCAGGTGCTCTACAAGGGCCAGGACATCTCCAAGCTCTCCGGCGGCGCATTGCGGCGCCTGCGCCGGCAGATCCAGCTGGTGATGCAGGACCCGTACACCTCGCTGAACCCGCGCATGACGGTCGGTGACCTGATCGGCGAGCCGTTCGAGATCCACCCCGAGGTGGCCCCGAAGCGGTCCCGCCGGGACAAGGTCAAGGAGCTGCTCGACCTGGTCGGTCTCAACCCTGAGCACATCAACCGGTACCCGCACCAGTTCTCCGGCGGCCAGCGGCAGCGCATCGGCATCGCCCGGGCGCTGGCCCTGCGGCCCGAGGTCATCGTCTGCGACGAGCCGGTGTCGGCCCTGGACGTGTCGATCCAGGCGCAGGTGATGAACCTGCTGGAGAAGCTCCAGGCCGAGTTCGGCCTCTCGTACGTCTTCATCGCCCACGACCTGTCGGTCGTGCGTCACCTCTCCGACCGGGTCGCCGTGATGTACCTGGGCAAGATGGTGGAGGTCGGCACCGAGGACGAGATCTACGAGCGGCCGACCCACCCGTACACCCAGGCGCTGCTGTCGGCGGTGCCGGTTCCGGACCCGACCGTGCGGGAGAGCAAGGCGATCATCCGGCTCCAGGGTGACGTCCCCTCGCCGGTCAGCCCGCCCTCGGGCTGCCGGTTCCGCACCCGGTGCTGGAAGGCGCAGGACGTCTGCGCCCAGGAGGTGCCGTTGCTCCAGATCCGGCGGGGCTCGGACCACCCGAGCGCCTGCCACTTCGCGGAGAAGCGGGAGATCGTCGCCACCCACGAGGCGGCCTGATCCACCCCGGACCGCCTGCCGGCGTCACCCGACGCCGGCAGGCGGTCCGTCGTATCCGGCGGCTGCCGCGCCGCCAGCCCTCACAGTGGCCCGCGGCCGGCGCGCAGCAGCAGGAGCGCGAGTTGGGTGCCGTCCGCGCCGAGCGCCTGGCGGAACCGCTCCAGGATCTCCCGCTCGCGGGAGAGCACCAGCCGGGTGCCGCCGGAGGCCATCCGGGTGGCGCCGACCTCCTGGGAGAGCGCGGCCCGCTCCTGCCAGAGCGCGATGATCGTGCGGTCGATCTCGTCGATCCGCTCCCGGATCTCGCTGATTCGCTCGGCCGCCGCCGCGTCGCCGGTGCCGGTCCGGGCCGCCGCGGCCCCGGTCGGGTCACCGCCGGCGGGCCCGTCGTGCCGCGCCAGGCCGCCGCTGGACTCCACCACGTCAGTCATCATCGTCGTACCCCTCGGGGTCTCGGGCCCGGTACCCGGATCCCGGGACGGAAAAGCCCCGGGCTCCAGGAGCCCGGGGCTTTTCGTAGGTCTGTGATCAGGCGCGACCCACGGCTGCCGGACTCCCGGTGCCGTAGTAAAAGTAGAAGCGCTGACCGAACACGCCGTCGAGTATGCCGACCCGCGGGGCGGGCGCGCAAGGAAACCCGCCAACAGGTGGGACGTGACGCCTTCGTCTCGTCGGCACCGCGTGGGCGGGAAGTGTCCGCCCGTCGGCATAGACTCGCCGTGCGATGCATCCTCTCTTCGACATCCCCGCGTCCCCGCCCGCGCCGGAGCCCCGGCCGACCCCGCCGCACCGGCCCGGGGCCCGGCCGGACGCGCAGGCACTCCTCGCCGGCCTGAACGGTCCCCAGCGGGACGCGGTCACCCACGCCGGTTCCCCGCTGCTCATCGTGGCCGGTGCGGGCTCCGGCAAGACCCGGGTGCTGACCAACCGGATCGCCTACCTGCTCGCCGCGCGGGACGTGCACCCCGGCGAGATCATCGCGATCACCTTCACCAACAAGGCCGCCGGCGAGATGAAGGAGCGGGTGGCCGCCCTCGTCGGCCCGCGTGCCCGGTTGATGTGGGTGTCGACCTTCCACTCGGCCTGCGTCCGGATCCTGCGGGCCGAGCACGAGCACGCCGGCCTCAAGTCCACCTTCTCGATCTACGACGCGGACGACTCCCGCCGGCTCATGCAGCTGGTCGCCCGCGAGCTGGACCTGGACCCGAAGCGCTACCCGGCGCGCGGACTGGCCGCCCAGGTCTCCAACCTGAAGAACGAGCTGGTCGACCCGGAGGAGTTCGCCTGCCGGGCCAAGGGCCCCAACGAGCGGGCGCTGGCCGAGGCGTACACGCTCTACCAGCGGCGGCTGCGCGAGGCGCACGCGCTGGACTTCGACGACCTGATCATGACGACGGTGCACCTGCTCCAGTCGCACCCGCACGTGGCGGAGAGCTACCGGCGCCGGTTCCGGCACGTGCTGGTCGACGAGTACCAGGACACCAACCACGCCCAGTACGTGCTGATCAAGGAGCTGGTCTCCGGCACGGAGGGCGTCCCGCCGGCCGAGCTCTGCGTGGTCGGTGACGCCGACCAGTCGATCTACGCGTTCCGCGGCGCCACCATCCGCAACATCCTGGAGTTCGAGCGCGACTTCACCGACGCGCGGACGATCCTGCTCGAACAGAACTACCGCTCCACCCAGACCATCCTCAACGCCGCCAACGCGGTGATCGACCGGAACACCTCCCGCAAGCCCAAGCGGCTGTGGAGCGACGCCGGGGCCGGCGAGCAGATCGTCGGCTACGTGGCCGACACCGAGCACGCCGAGGCGGACTGGGTGGCCCGGGAGATCGACCGGCTGGTCGACGCGGGCGACACCCGCCCGGGCGACGTGGCCGTCTTCTACCGCACCAACGCCATGTCCCGCGTCTTCGAGGAGGTGTTCATCCGGGTCGGCCTGCCCTACAAGGTGGTCGGCGGGGTGCGCTTCTACGAGCGCAAGGAGGTCCGCGACGCGCTGGCCTACCTGCGCGCGGTGGTCAACGACGACGACACGGTCAGCCTGCGCCGGATCCTCAACACCCCGCGCCGGGGCATCGGGGAACGGGCCGAGGCGTGCGTGGAGGCGCTTTCCAGCCGGGACCGGATCTCCTTCGGCGCCGCGCTGCGCCGGGCCAAGGACGCGCCGGGGATCTCCACCCGGGCCGCCAACGGCATCGCCGAGTTCGTCGCGCTGCTCGACGGCGCGCGCGAGCTGGCCGCCACCGGCACCCCGGAGGAGGTGCTGGAGGCCCTGCTGACCCGCTCGGGCTACCTGGCCGAGCTGGAGGAGAGCCTCGACCCGCAGGACGCCGGCCGGGTGGACAACCTCCAGGAACTGGTCAGCGTCGCCCGGGAGTACACCGAGCGGATCGAGGCGCTGGGCGAGGAGGACGAGCAGGCCACCCTGGCCGGTTTCCTGGAGCAGGTCGCGCTGGTCGCCGACGCCGACCAGATCCCCGCCGACGACCCGGACCACCAGGGCGTGGTGACCCTGATGACCCTGCACACCGCCAAGGGGCTGGAGTTCCCGGTGGTGTTCCTCAGCGGCCTGGAGGACGGCGTCTTCCCGCACCTGCGCTCGCTCGGCGACACCCGGGAGCTGGAGGAGGAGCGGCGGCTGGCGTACGTGGGCATCACCCGGGCCCGGCAGCGCCTCTACCTGTCCCGGGCGGTCACCCGCTCGGCCTGGGGCGCCCCGGCCTACAACCCGCCGTCGCGTTTCCTGGAGGAGCTGCCGACCGAGCTGGTCCGCTGGGAGCGCACCGAGGGGTCGTACACCTCGTGGGCCGGTGGGGGCGGCGGCGTCGGTGGCCGGGCGGACCGGGTGCCCGGCGGGCGGGGCGGCTTCACCGGCGGCACGCCGAAGGCGACCCAGCTCGCCAAGCGGCTCGGGGTGGACGCCAGCCGGCTGGCCACCGCGAGCGAGCTGAAGCAGGCGCCCAAGGTCTCGGTGGGCGACCGGGTCAACCACCAGCGCTACGGCCTCGGCCGGGTGCTGGCGGTGGAGGGGCAGGGCCCGGGCGCCCGGGCGCAGATCGACTTCGGCGACCAGACCATGTGGCTGGTCCTCCGGCACGCCCCGATCGACAAGCTCTGAGCCGAGTGAGGCCCGGCCCGGCGACGTGCCGGACCGGGCCCCTCCCTCGTGCCGTGGCCGTCAGCAGGCCACGTCGATGCCCCGGGCCCGCAGGAACGGCGCCGGGTCGATCTGGTTCCACATGGCGCCCTTGTGCACCTCGAAGTGCAGGTGCGGGCCCGTGGAGTCGCCGGTGGAGCCCTCGTAGCCGATGACCTGCCCGGCCTTCACCTTGTCGCCGACGCTGACGATCAGCCGGCTCTGGTGGGCGTAGTGGGTCAGGTAGCCGTTGCCGTGGTCGATGAAGACCGAGTTCCCGTAGCCGTCGCCGGCGTCGCCGGCCTTGACCACGGTGCCCGCGGCGGCGGCGTGGATCGGCGTGCCCGACGGCATGGCAAAGTCGATGCCGGCGTGCAGGGTGCCCCACCGCTGCCCGAAGCAGGAGGTGATCTCGGCGCCCGCCATGGGGATGACCCAGGCCGGCTTCGGCTTGGTGGTCGGCTTCGGCTTCGGCTTGGCCGGGGCCTTCGTCGGCTTCGGGCTGGCCGCGCTCGGACTCGGCGACGGGCTGGCCGGGGTGGCCGAGGGGGTGACCGGGGCGGTCGACTCGCGGGACGAGCGGTCGGCGCGTGCGGCGGCCTCGGCGCGCGCCTGGGCGTCGAAGTCGACGGCGACGGGGGTCGGGGTGCCGTGGCCGACGGTGGCGACGGAGACACCGCCGACGCCGAGGCCGAGCAGGGCCACCGCGCCGATGACGACATATGCGGTACGCCGGGCCGGGCGCTGGCGCCGGTGCCGGGCGGGAGCGTTGTCCGGGGTGTTCTCGTTCTGGATGGAGCTGTCTTCCTGCACGGAAACCTTCATCAGTCGAGGGGCACGTGACCTCGAAATACTGGTGTCGGCCGGCATCGCGGCGGGTACGGGGTTGCGGAGGACCGGCGGGCCCGGTGATGGCACCTGTCCGGGTTTCCACCGTCCTGGCCGGTTTGCTGCCGAAAAGGATCATGCTCGGCTGTGGTGCCGGCCACAATCGTCGCTGTGACCCAGCAGACTTTGCCGCAGACGAAACCGCCCGGATCGACTGATCCGGGCGGTCAACGGGCGATACGCAGCGTCAGGACGCGGCTACCTCGCTGTAGATTGCCTCGACTTCGAGCTGGATGTCCACTCCGCGCTCCTTGAGCCACGGCACCGGGTCGAGCGGCTGGCCGTTGACATGGATCTCCAGGTGCAGGTGCGAGCCGTAGGAGTGGCCGGTGTTGCCGACCAGGCCGAGCTGGTCGCCCGCCTTCACCTGCTGGCCCTCCTTGACGGTCACCGCCGAGGAGTGGCCGTAGATGGCCTCGCTGCCGTCCGCGTGCTGGACGATCACCGCGTAGCCGTAGCCGCCGAACCAGCCGGCCTTGGTGACCTGGCCGTCGTGGATGGCCCGGTAGGGCGTGCCCTCCGGGGCGACCAGGTCGATGCCGGTGTGCAGCTTGCCCCAGCGCATGCCGTAGGGCGACTGGAAGTCGTAGCCGTGCAGGGGGAGCAGCCAGGTGTCCTGCTCGGTGGCGGTCTTGCCGCCGGCGCGGTCGTCACGGGTGGCACGGTCCGCGCTGTCGGCCCGGGCCGCGGCGTCCTGGCTGGTGACCGAGGCCTGCTTGAGCTCGTCGAGGACCGACGGGCTGACGCTCTTGGCGTCGGGGAGGGCGTTCGCGCCGAGGGCGACGATGCCGGCGCCCACGAAGGCGGTGGTCACGACCGCGGCGTAGCGGCTCCGCGGGGGGGTGGGTACGCGGCGGCGGCCGCGATATCTATCGGGCTCAGACGACAGGCGCTGGCGCACGCACACCCTCCGTTGTCGGGGATCCGATGCGACTCCGGACCGTTCGGTGAAGCTCGGTCGAACCTCCGGTGTCGCGTCGTCACCCGTCCGTGGACCTGATGACAACCGTGGACACGTTAGCCAACCGCCACTCCTGTCACAAGCCGAAGCGCCGAATTGGCGTTTCGTTCTGTCCGTTTCCATCCGCTCTTGTCATAGCTCGTGCCCCCGGTCGGCTGGCCCCGCAACTGCCCGTTCGTCGCGGACAGTGACCGATCGGCGGAGGTGTCCGGCTTCCCGCGAGCGGGGTGGGGCGGTAAGGCGCAGCCCGGGTTTCCGGCCCCGGGTGGGGCGGGTTACCGTTCGTTCAGGTCAGGAGTGCCGGAGCCGGTGAAAGGTGTGCGCTGATGAGCTCTCGTATCCGGGTCGTCGTCGCGAAGCCCGGCCTGGACGGCCACGACCGGGGCGCGAAGGTCGTCGCCCGTGCCCTGCGTGACGCGGGCATGGAGGTCATCTACACCGGCCTGCACCAGACCCCGGAGCAGATCGTGGAGACCGCGATCCAGGAGGACGCCGACGCGGTGGGCCTCTCGGTGCTCTCCGGGGCGCACATGACCCTCTTCAAGCGGGTCCTCGAACTGCTCGCCGAGCGCGACGCGGCCGACATCGTGGTCTTCGGCGGCGGCATCATTCCGGACGCCGACATCCCGGAGCTCCAGCGGCTCGGCGTCGCCAAGATCTTCACCCCGGGAGCCACCACCCAGTCGATCGTGGAGTGGGTCCGGGAGAACGTCGCCCAGCCGGTCGCCTGACCTTCCCGGCGGCGCGCGTCCCTCCGGGTGACGCCGGCGAGCTGATGGTGTCGCGGATGCCCGGGATGCCGCCCGGCTCCGGGACGGGGCGGGCCGCCGGTGTGCGGACAGGGGGAGGGGCCGGACGCACCCCTCACACGTCCGGCCCCTCTATGCACGATGCCCCGCCGCCACCCCTCGACCGACAGGGCATCGGCCGCTCCCGTCGTCGCGCCTGACCAGCGCTCCGACATCAGACTCAACGACGCCCCCAACAGGGGGTTACGCCTGTTCCGCAACATCCCCCGGACGGCTGACGGCCCGCGTTCCGCGCACCTCGGACGGGCCGGTTTCCGGGGACCTCGCCGTGCGGGCCGGGGTCGTATCGTGTGCCTGCCCGGACCGCGTCCCGCGGTCGACGATCCCCGCCGGGAGCCCGCCGTGACCCAGCCGCCGTACCCGCAGCCCGACCCCGCCGGCGGCCGGCCCGCGCCGCCCCCGCCGCCCGCGGGGTGGCCGGCACCGCAGCAGCCCGGCCAGGGCTGGCCCGCACCGCAGCAACCGGCTCCGGGTGGCTGGGGCGCTCCGCACCAGCAGCCCGCGCCGGGCTGGCCCGTTCGGCACCCGCAGCACGGCGCTCCCCACCACCAGCCCGCGCCCGGCTGGCCGGCCGCGCCGCCGGCGTACCCCGGTGGGGTCGGGCCGGCGCAGCCGCCGCCGACCGCGAAGCGGATCCCGGAGGACCTGCCGTTCGTGGTCCGGCCGAGCCTAGGCAAGCGGGCGCTGACCCTCGGGTTGGTGACCCTGGTGATCGGCCTGGTGATCGCCTGCCCGATCGGCCTGGCCGCGTCGTCCGAGGACGGCGGCCTCGGGCTGCTCTTCATCATCCCGGTGGTGCTGCTCTTCTTCGCCCTGCCGGTCGGCCTCCAGCTCTGGCTGGTCTCCTCCGGCGGCCCGGTGCTCGCGCTCGGGCCGGCCGGGCTGTGGATCAAGACGCGGCCGACCCGGGGGCAGGCGATCTGGCTGCCGTGGGAGGCGATCGACCGGATCTACGTGCGGCGGTGGGCGCTGGAGAAGATGCTCTGCGTCAAGCCGCGCGACCCGCGGGTCGGCAGCGGGCTGGGCGCGTTCACCGCGCTCGACTCCGGGATGCAGCAGGCGTTCTTCGGCACCGGCTTCACCGCCACGGTCAACCACGCCGACCGTGGCGAGGACGAGATCATGCGAGCCGTGGTCGGATACGCGGCCGGTCGCTGCCGGGTGGGCTGAGCCCGGCCGGCGCACAGACGGCTGTGCATTACCGCACACCGTGCACCCGCTCGGTTGCCGCCGGTTCCCATCTCGTTAGGCTGCGGCAAATGACCTGTCTCATCTGATGACAGGCGTCAAACTGATTTTCCAACGCTGGTGGCGGCGCGACGGCGCGCCGCGGAGACGGGACGGGACGCGCAATCGTGGACCTGTACGAGTACCAGGGGCGGGACCTGTTCGAGCGGCACGGGTTGCCCGTGCTCGCCGGCGGCGTCGCCACTACCCCGGAGGAGGCCCGCGCGATCGCCGAGCGCCTCGGCGGCCGGGTGGTCGTCAAGGCGCAGGTGAAGGTCGGCGGCCGCGGCAAGGCCGGCGGCGTGAAGCTGGCCGAGGGCGCGGAGGAGACGGTGGCCCGTGCCACCGACATCCTCGGCATGGACATCAAGGGTCACACGGTCCACAAGGTCATGATCACCGTGACCGCGGACGTGGCCGAGGAGTACTACTTCTCGTACCTGCTCGACCGGGCGAACCGCACCTTCCTCTGCATCGCCAGCGTGGCCGGCGGCATGGACATCGAGCAGGTCGCCGCCGACACCCCCGAGAAGGTCGTCAAGGCCCCGATCGACGCGAACACCGGCGTGGACGAGGCCAAGGCGCGCGAGATCGTGAGCGCGGCCGGCTTCCCGGCCGAGGTCGCCGACCAGGTGGTCGAGGTCGCGGTCAAGCTGTGGCAGGCGTTCGTCGCCGAGGACGCCACGCTGGTCGAGGTGAACCCGCTGGCCACGACCAAGGACGGCAAGCTGCTGCTGCTGGACGCCAAGGTCACCCTCGACGAGAACGCCGCGTTCCGGCACCCGGACCACGAGGCCCTGGTCGACCAGGCGTCGGTGGATCCGCTGGAGCAGGCCGCCAAGGAGAAGGACCTCAACTACGTCAAGCTCGACGGCGAGGTCGGCATCATCGGCAACGGCGCGGGCCTGGTCATGTCCACCCTCGACGTGGTCGCGTACGCCGGTGAGCGGCACGGCGGCGTCAAGCCGGCCAACTTCCTCGACATCGGCGGCGGCGCGAGCGCCGAGGTGATGGCGAACGGCCTGGAGATCGTGCTCTCCGACCCGTCGGTGAAGAGCGTCTTCGTCAACGTCTTCGGCGGCATCACCGCCTGCGACGCGGTCGCCAACGGCATCGTGCAGGCGCTGGCGCTGCTCGAGCAGCGCGGCGAGAAGGCCACCAAGCCGCTCGTCGTGCGCCTCGACGGCAACAACGCCGAGGCCGGTCGGGCGATCCTCGACGGCGCGAACAACCCGCTGATCCAGCGGGTCGACACCATGGACGGCGCGGCCGAGCGGGCCGCCGAGCTGGCAGCTGCGGGGGTCTGACAATGGCTATCTGGCTGACCAAGGACTCCAAGGTCATCGTGCAGGGGATGACCGGTTCCGAGGGTTCCAAGCACACCCGGCGGATGCTCGCTGCCGGCACCAACGTCGTCGGCGGCGTCAACCCGCGCAAGGCGGGCCAGAAGGTCGACTTCGACGGCACCGAGCTGCCGGTCTTCGCGTCCGTCGCGGACGCCATGAAGGAGACCGGGGCGGAGGTCACGGTCATCTTCGTGCCGCCGCAGTTCACCAAGGCCGCGGTGGTCGAGGCGATCGACGCCGGCATCGACCTGGCCGTCGTGATCACCGAGGGCGTGCCGGTGCACGACACCGCCGCGTTCTGGGCGTACAACGTGGCCAAGGGCGAGCGGACCCGGATCATCGGCCCGAACTGCCCGGGCATCGCCTCGCCGGGGGCCTCCAACGCCGGCATCATCCCGGCCGACATCACCGGCTCCGGCCGGATCGGCCTGGTCAGCAAGAGCGGCACGCTGACCTACCAGATGATGTACGAGCTGCGCGACATCGGCTTCTCCACCTGCGTCGGCATCGGCGGTGACCCGATCATCGGCACCACCCACATCGACGCGCTGGCCGCCTTCGAGGCGGACCCGGAGACCGACGCGATCGTCATGATCGGTGAGATCGGTGGCGACGCCGAGGAGCGGGCGGCCGAGTTCATCAAGGCCAACGTCACCAAGCCGGTGGTCGGCTACATCGCCGGCTTCACCGCCCCGCCCGGCAAGACCATGGGCCACGCCGGCGCGATCATCTCCGGCTCGGCGGGCACCGCCGACGCCAAGAAGGCTGCGCTGGAGGCGGTCGGCGTGAAGGTCGGCAAGACCCCGACCGAGACCGCCAAGCTGATGCGGGAGATCATGTCCGGCCGCTGAGCGGTCCCGTGACGTGCCGAGGGGGTCGACCGGGTACGGTCGGCCCCCTCACGCTTCCTACCGGTACCAGTAGGGGGAGTAGTAGTTGCCCCGGGACCGGATGATGGCGCTGGCGATGAGGTTGATGACACCGAACGCGATGGCCAGCCAGCCGAGCAGCGGGGACTTGCCGAAGCGCTTCGCGTCCCGGATCGACAGGTAGCCGAAGACGATGCCCAGGATGCCGCAGCAGAGCAGGCCGGTGATGATCCCCAGGACGCCCCAGAGGGTGGTCCGGTCCCGCCCGGCGGCCGGTGGCGGCGGGGGCGGCGGATACGGAGCGTTCACGGCTTCCTCCGAGCGGTCGGTGCCGCGACAGGAAAGGTCGCGTCCTGGGCCGAGGCTAAACCGGATCGGGGCCCCCGAGCCGGTGGATCAGGGAACTCGCCGCCGTCCCACGGCGGTATCGGACTGCCGTCACCCGCGCGGCATGCCAGAGTAGAGCCGATGTCACGCGTCACCCCTGACCAGCCCCGCCGCCCCGCCGCCGAAGTCGCCGCCGGAGCCCGGCCGACCGGCCGTGCCGGGCCGACGCCGCGGGTGCCCGCGCCCCGGTCGGGGGAGCCGCCGCGCGGCCGGGCACCGCTGCCCGTCGCCGCCGCGGTGGCGGCCCTCTGGGCCGCCGTGACGTCCTGGCTGCCGGTCACCCTGGTCCTCGGCCTCGCCCAGCTCAGCGAGGACGCCGGCTCGCTGTCCGGCGCGCTCCGCGCCGGCCTGGTCGGCTGGTTGCTCGGCCACGGCGTGCCGCTGGAGACCTCCGCCGGGCCGCTCGGCCTGGCGCCGCTCGCCCTGACCGCCCTCGCCGTCTGGCGGCTCACCCGCGCCGGGGTGCACGTCAGCCGGGCCATCGGCGCCCGGGGCGGTCGCTCGCCCCGGCAGGCGCTCGCCGTCGCGGTCGGGGTCGGCATCGGGTACGCGCTGCTCGGCGCCCTCGCCGCGATCGTGGTCGGAGCCGGCGGCCTACGCGTGTCCCCGGTCCGGGCCGGGCTGACCTTCGCGGTCCTCGGCGGGCTCGCCGCCCTGGTCGGCGCGCTGCGGACCACCGGCGTCTGGGTGCTGCTGGCCCGCCGTTCCCCGGCGGCGCTGCGCGACGGGGTGCGCACCGGGCTGGTCGCCGGCCTGCTGCTGCTCGGCGCGGGCGCCGGGGCGGCCGGGCTCGCGGTGGCCACCGGGGGCGGCGACGCGGCCGACATGATCGGGGCGTACCGCACGGGAGTGGCCGGTCAGGCGGGCATCACCCTGGTCAGCCTCGCGTACGCGCCGAACGCCACCGTCTGGTCGGCCAGTTACCTGCTCGGGCCCGGGTTCGCCGTCGGCACCGACACCGCCGTGCGGACCAGCGAGGTCTCCGTCGGCGCGCTGCCGGCCATACCGCTGCTGGCCGGGCTGCCGCGCGGCCCGGTGGACGGGCTGGGCGCCGGGCTGCTCGCGGTGCCGGTGCTGGCCGCCATGGCGGCCGGCTGGCTGCTGGCCCGCCGGTTGCTGCGGATCGCGGCCGAGGAACGCGCGCCGGTCGGGTGGTCGACGCTGCTGGTCCCGGCGGCGCTCGCCGGCCCGGTCGCCGGGGTGCTGCTCGGCCTGGCGGCGGCGGCCTCGGGCGGTCCGCTCGGCGCCGGCCGGCTGGCCGAGATCGGCCCGTCGCCCTGGCCGGTGGCGGGCGTGGCCACCGTGGTGGTCGCGGCCGGCGCCCTCCTCGGCGCCGCCGCCGGCCGCACCCTGACCGGCGCACCCACCCCGACCCGCCCCACCGCCCCACCGCCCCGCCGCGCCGAGCGCTGACCGGCGCCGGAGACGGCGGAGGGGGCGGCCGGCGGTGCCGGACGCCCCCTCGTGGAGCCGGTTCAGGAACCGAGGTTGTTCAGGTTGATCGCGGCGCCGGCGATGGCGTTGATGATGCCGATGACCACACCGATGCCACCGCAGATGAGGGCGGCCTTGGCCTGGCCGGCGTTGTTCGCCTCGCCCGCCTGGACCTTCTTCTGGCCCATCACGCCGAGCACGATGCCGGCGACGCCGGCCGGGATGCCGATCAGCGGGCAGCAGAGGCCGAGCACGATCGAGGCGATACCGGCGATCATGCCGATCAGCCCGAGCGTGTTGTTCTGGCCGCCACCGGTCGGGTAGCCGGCGGCCGGGTACTGCGGCGCGGCGCCGTACGGCTGCTGCTGCGCGTACGGGTCCTGGCCGTAGGGCTGGCCCGGGGTCGGCTGGCCGTACGGCTGGCCCGAGGTGGGCTGCTGGCCGTACTGCGGGGCCTGCGGCGGCTGGGCGTACGGGTCCTGCCCGTACGGCTGGCCCGAGGTGGGCTGCTGGCCGTACTGGGGAGCCTGCGGGGGCTGGGCGTACGGGTCGTACTGCGGGGAGGTCGGGTCCTGGTTCGGCTGCTGGCCGTGCGGGTCCTGACCGGGGTAACCGGGCTGCATTGCGGAGCGCTCCTCAAACTGGGGGTCGACGGTCCATGGTCGGTTGTCTGCCGCTCATCATTCCGCCCGGACACCGGGACGCCCGCGGCACACGGGCCCGGGACCAAGGTCACGATGCCGACGCCGGGCCGGGCGTGAGCACGGCACCGGGCGACGGCAGCGTATCGTGCCGACGCCACGAGGGAGATCACCTGACGCGTGGCCGCCCGAGCGTCGGAGGCGCCAGCAGGCCCGATAGGGTTGCCGCGTGACCGAGCCCGCGTCCGTCGCCCGCCTCGTCGTCCTCGTCTCCGGCTCCGGCAGCAATCTCCAGGCCTTGCTGGACGCCGCCGCCGACCCCGCGTACGGGGCCCGGGTGGTGGCCGTGGGCGCCGACCGCGACGGGATCGCCGGCCTGGACCGAGCCGCCGCGGCCGGCGTGCCGGCCTTCGTGGAGCGGCTGAAGGACCACCCGACCCGCGAGGACTGGGACAAGGCGCTCACCGCCCGGGTCGCCGAGCACCGGCCGGACCTGGTGATCAGCGCCGGCTTCCTCAAGCTCGTCGGCCCGCAGTTCCTGGCCGCGTTCGGCGACCGCTACCTGAACACGCACAACACCCTGCTGCCGGCGTTCCCCGGCATCCACGGCCCCCGGGACGCGCTGGCGTACGGCGTGAAGGTCACCGGGGCCACCCTGTTCTTCGTCGACGCCGGGATGGACACCGGCCCGATCGTCGCCCAGGTCGCCGTGCCGGTGCTGGACGACGACGACGAGGAGACGCTCACCGAGCGCATCAAGTCCGCCGAGCGGCGCCAGCTCGTCGAGCAGGTCGGTCGGCTGGTCCGTGAAGGTTGGACGATCACCGGCAGAAAGGTCACCATTCCGTGAGTGCCACTGAGGACGCCCGCCGCCCGATCAAGCGGGCGCTGGTCAGCGTCTACGACAAGACCGGCCTGGTCGAGCTGGCCCGGGCCCTGCACGAGGCCGGGGTGGAGATCGTCTCGACGGGCAGCACCGCGTCGACGATCTCCGGCGCGGGCGTGCCGGTGACCCCGGTCGAGCAGGTGACCGGGTTCCCGGAGATCCTCGACGGCCGGGTCAAGACGCTGCACCCGAAGATCCACGGTGGCCTCCTCGCCGACCTCCGCAAGGACGCGCACGCCGCCCAGCTCGACGAGCACGGCATCGCGGGCATCGACCTGCTGGTCTCCAACCTCTACCCGTTCCAGGCGACGGTCGCCTCCGGCGCCAGCCAGGACGAGTGCGTCGAGCAGATCGACATCGGCGGCCCGGCGATGGTCCGGGCCGCGGCCAAGAACCACGCCTCGGTGGCCGTGGTGACCGACCCGGCCGCGTACCCGGCGCTGCGGGCCGCGCTCGCCGAGGGCGGCTTCACCCTGGCCCAGCGGCGGGCCCTCGCGGCCCGCGCGTTCGCCGACATCGCCGACTACGACGTGGCCGTCGCCGAGTGGTTCGCCCGCGAGCTGGCACCGGCCGGCGACGGCTGGCCCGCGTTCGCCGGGCTGGCGCTGCGCCGCCAGGCGGTGCTGCGCTACGGCGAGAACCCGCACCAGGCGGCCGCCCTCTACGCCGACCCGGCCAGCCCGGCCGGCCTGGCCCAGGCGGAGCAGCTGCACGGCAAGGAGATGTCCTACAACAACTACGTCGACGCCGACGCCGCCTGGCGGGCCGCCAACGACTTCCCCGAGCAGCCCGCCGTGGCGATCATCAAGCACGCCAACCCGTGCGGCATCGCGATCGGGGCGGACGTGGCCGAGGCGCACCGCCGGGCGCACGCCTGCGACCCGGTGTCCGCGTACGGCGGGGTGATCGCGGTCAACCGGCCGGTCTCGGTCGAGCTGGCCCGGCAGGTCGCGGAGATCTTCACCGAGGTGCTGGTGGCGCCCGGCTTCGACGAGGGCGCCCTGGAGATCCTCCGGGGGAAGAAGAACATCCGGCTGCTGCGGGCCCCCGGGTTCGACCCGCTGCCGGCCGAGTGGCGGCAGGTCACCGGTGGGGTGCTGGTGCAGCTGCGGGACCGGATCGACGCCGCGGGCGACGACCCGGCGAACTGGACGCTGGCCACCGGCGAGGCGGCCGACGAGGCCACCCTGCGCGACCTGGCGTTCGCCTGGCGGGCGGTCCGCGCGGTGAAGAGCAACGCGATCCTGCTGGCCCGGGAGGGCGCCACCGTCGGCGTCGGGATGGGCCAGGTCAACCGGGTCGACTCGGCGCAGCTCGCGGTGAGCCGGGCCGGGGCCGAGCGGGCCCGCGGCTCGGTCTGCGCCTCGGACGCGTTCTTCCCGTTCGCCGACGGCCCGAAGATCCTCATCGAGGCCGGCGTCCGGGCGATCGTCCAGCCCGGCGGCTCGATCCGCGACGAGGAGACCATCGCCGCCTGCAAGGAGGCCGGGGTGACCATGTACCTCACCGGCACCCGGCACTTCTTCCACTGATCTCCGACCCCGAACGGGGGCGCGGCCGGCCGGCCGCGCCCCCGTTTCACATTGTGTCGTTCCACTTGGGAGCGCTGTCACGTCGAGGCAGCTGACCAGCCGAAAGTACGACCGCCGCGCCATTGCCCGCCCGTAAAAGTTGTTGCTAGCGTGGGTCCGGCAGGCGATCGATCCGTCCCGTTGTCTCCCCCCGGTGGCCGGCGGTGAACCGCCCGCCGGAGCCCCCTCCCCTCGCCCGGCAGGTATGCCCATGCGCGCGCTCGACCGGTTGACCACCGTCGTCGTCGCGCTGGCGTTCGTCCTGGCCGGCCTGGGCGCGCCCGCCTGTGCGGAGACCCACGGCCCCGGCGCGGTGCGCGCCGCGCACCAGCACGCCGTCCACGAGGGACCCGCGGCCTGCACGCCCGACCACGCTCCCTCGGAGCTGCGGGCGGAGTTGTCCGGCGGGCCATGCGGTGACCACCGCGCCGGCGTCGCCTCCGGCGACGGACCGGACGACCTGCTCCCGGCCGCGCCGCCGCGGGTCGGCACGCCGCCGCCGGCGGCCGTCCCGACCCGCTACCGGCAGCCGGCCGTCCCGATGCCCCCGCGCGGCACCCTGCCCGCCCGGGCGCCACCGGCCGCCGCCTGACCCTCCCCGCGCACCCGTCCGTCGGGCCCGCGGGTCGAGGCCGCCCCGGACCCGCCGGGTCCGCTCATGACAGCGCCACGGTCGCCACCGGCCGCCGTGGTTTTCCCTCCCCGGGCCACGCGCCCGGGGGACCCCTGAATCCCGGAGGATTCACATGTCCACATTCCGCTGGCGCAAGCCGGCGACAATCGCGGGCGCGCTGGTGCTCACCGCCGCGCTCGGTGGCGTCGTCGCCACCAACCACGAGGTGCGGGAGGTGCTCGGCCTGGCCGAGGAGCCCGGCGCCAACATGCCCTGGCACCCCAGGGAGTTCATGGAGATGGCGGCCGGGGAGGACTCGGCCGAGGCGGGTGAGGAGGCCTTCGAGGCCCGCACCATCGCCGAGCAGTTCGCCCAGGCCCGCTACGCGCCGGGCATCGTCGCGCCGGGCGCGTACGCCAACGCGCTGAGCCAGCTCAGCGCGTTGCCGGCGACGAAGGGCACCTGGCGCGAGGTCACGAAGATCAAGTACGACGGCGACGACCCGCGCTACCGCGACTACGCGTCCAACTCCTCCGGTGGCGCCGGCCTGGTCACCGGCCGGATGACGGGCCTCGCCGCGGACGACAACGGGTTCGTGTACGCGGCCGGCGCCGACGGTGGCGTGTGGCGTTCCTCGACCGGCGGCGGGAGCTGGACGCCGATCGCGGACGCGCTGCCCACCCTCTCCAGCGGCGACGTCGTGCTCGCCGCGGACGGCTCGCTCTGGTACGCCACCGGTGAGGGGAACACGGGCGCCACCTCGTTCGTGGGCGCCGGCGTCTACCGGCTGGCCAACCCCCGGACCGGCGCCTTCACGGCCACCGACCGGGTCGGCGGGTCCGAGTTGGAGAGCACGGTCATCAACAAGCTGCGCTTCTTCGACGGCAAGGTGTGGGCCGCCACCAACCGGGGCCTGTTCTCGCACGCGATGAGCAGCGGGTCCGGGGCCTGGAAGCTGGAGTTCGCGCCGAACCCGAGCTACCTGCCGGGCGGCGCCAACGCCGGTGACGCGAACGCGGCGTACAAGAACATCGTCAACGACGTGGCGGGCGACCCCCGCAACGCGAAGCACGTGGTGGTGGCCTCGGCCTGGCGCTCGGGCGACACGTACAACGGCTTCTACGAGACCGCCGACTACACCGCCGGGGGCTGGGCCAAGGTCAACCCGACCGGGTCCATCCCGGCCGACGACATCGGGTACGTGACCTTCGCCTTCTCCGCCGACGGCGGGAAGCTCTACGCGATCAACCAGTCACCGAAGCTGCTCAACAAGCCTGCCGGCAATGTGAACAGCTACCTGGACGGCATCTACGTTTCCAACAACGGCTCGCCGTCAGGCCCCTGGAGCAAGATCGCCGACTCGGCGAAGCTGGGGAACTCCGGCTCGGCCCTCAAGCAGACGGTGATCGGCAAGGGCTACGGCCCGGGCATCCAGGCCTGGTACAACCAGTTCCTCACGGTGGACCCGGCCGACCCGAACCACGTGTGGGCCGGCCTGGAGGAGGTCTACGAGTCGACCGACGGCGGGGCCAACTGGAAGACCGTCGGGCCGTACTGGAACTTCAACTTCGCCTGCTGGAACATCTACGACGCCCAGAACCGCTGCGCCAAGACCACTCACTCCGACCAGCACTCGGTGGCGGTCGGCAACGGGTTCGTCTACGTCGGCAACGACGGTGGCGTCTACCGCCGGCCGGTGCGCGGCAGGACCGACAAGGACGGGCACGCGACCGACTGGCAGAGCCTCAACGACGGCACCATCGACGCGCTCCAGTACTACTCGGTGGCGCTGGGCCGGGACCCGGCGAAGGCCGGCACCATCGTCTCCGGCGGGCTCCAGGACAACGGCGTGTCGATCCTGCGCGCCGGCGACACCGTGATGGGGTCCAACTTCGGCGGTGACGGTGGGGACGGCTTCGCCGACCCGGCCAACGGCTGCCGGCAGGTCCAGGAGTACACCAACCTGGCCATGCGGGTGACCGAGAACTGCAACGCCAACCCCGGCCCGGGCACCGCGGCGACCTCCACCTCGCGGGACATCCAGCCGTACACCTCGTCGCCGGGCGACGAGCCGGCCCGGTTCATCGCGCCCTTCGCGCCGGACGACCACGACGCCAACGTCTGGGTCGCCGGCGGGCAGCACGTGTGGGTGAACACCAAGGGCTACTCGATCTCCGACGGCAAGGGCTGGACCAACGTGTTCAACCTGGGCGCCGGCCACACCGCCACCTCGGTGGCGGTCTCCGGCGGCACGGCGTACGTCGGTTGGTGCGGCCCGTGCAACAACGCCGGCTTCGCCCGGGGCCTCGCGGTCGGCAAGGTCAACGACCCGTCGAGCTGGCACCAGGTCACCCTGCCGGGTGACTTCCCCAACCGGTTCCTCCAGGGCGTCGGGATCGACCCGGCGAACCCGTCGCACGCCTTCCTCGCGGTCAACGGGTTCTCCCGCCGGTTCACCGAGGGCCCGGGCGCCGGCTACGGCCACGTCTTCGAGACCACCGACGCGGGCGCGACCTGGAAGGACGTCTCGGCGAACCTGCCGGACGTGCCGGCCAGCTCGGTCAAGGAACTGTCCACCGGCGCGCTGGTGCTCGCCACCGACCTGGCCACGTTCTACCGCGCGCCCGGCGCCACCGACTGGCAGCGGCTCGGCGCGGGCCTGCCGCTGACCGTCGGCATGGACGTCGAGTACAACGCGGCCGACAACTCGATCTACGTCGCGACCCACGGCCGCGGCATCTGGGCGTTCCCGCTCGCCCAGCTCTGACCGGCCCTCCATGCGGAGGCCCCGTCCCCCCTTCCTCCGGGGGACGGGGCCTCCGTCGTGCCGGAGGGCTCAGGCGCCGGGGCGTACCTCGGCGAAGTGGCAGGCCGAGGGGTGCGGGTCCGCCGCGCGGAGCACCGTGTGCGGCTCCTGGGTGGCGCAGACCTCCTGGGCCTTCCAGCAGCGGGTGCGGAACCGGCAGCCCGAGGGCGGGTCGGCCGGGCTGGGCACGTCGCCGGTGAGCCGGATGATGCCGCGGTCCTCGCGGGCTTCCGGATCCGGCACCGGCACCGCGGAGAGCAGCGCCTGGGTGTACGGGTGGGTGGCCCGCTCGTAGATCTCCTCCTCGGTGCCGATCTCCACGATCTTGCCGAGGTACATCACGGCGACCCGGTCCGAGATGTGCCGGACCACCGACAGGTCGTGCGCGATGAAGATGTACGACAGCCCGAACTCGTCCTGGAGCTGCTCCAACAGGTTGATCACCTGGGCCTGGATGGAGACGTCCAGGGCGGAGACCGGCTCGTCGCAGACGATCACCTCGGGGCGCAGGGCCAGCGCCCGGGCGATGCCGATGCGCTGCCGCTGGCCGCCGGAGAACTGGTGCGGGTAGCGGTTGACGTGCTCGGGGTTGAGCCCGACCACGTCCAGCAGCTCCTGCACCCGCTTCCGCTTGCTGCCCTTCGGCGCCGCGTCCGGGTGGATCTCGAACGGCTCGCCGATGATGTCGCCGACCGTCATCCGCGGGTTCAGCGAGGTGTACGGGTCCTGCATCACCATCTGCATGTTGCGGCGCAGCCGGCGCAGCTCCGACCCGGACGCCTTGAACAGGTCCCGGCCCTCGAGGGTGGCCCGGCCGGAGGTCGGCGTCTCCAGCCGCATGAGCAGCCGGGCCAGGGTCGACTTGCCGCAGCCGGACTCGCCGACCACGCCGAGCGTCTCGCCGCGGCGCAGCTCGAAGCTGACCCCGTCGACCGCCTTGACGGCGCCGATCTGCTTCTGGAACAGCACGCCCCGGCTGATCGGGAAGTGCTTGACCACGTTGTCGACCGAGAGGATGGTCTCGCCGCGCACCTTGGTCGGGCTAGCGGGCGCTGTCATCACGGACCTCCTGGGCGAAGTGGCACGCGCTGGTCCGGCCGTCGCCGAGGACCAGGTCGTGCGGCACCACGTCCACGCAGACCTGCTGCACGTACGGGCACCGGGGGTGGAACGGGCAACCGGAGGGGATCCGCATGAGGTTCGGCGGCAACCCCTTGATCGTCGACAGCGCCTGGCCGCGGACGTCCAGGCGCGGGATCGACTCCAGCAGCCCCTTGGTGTACGGGTGGGCCGGCGCCCGGTACAGCGAGCGCACGTCGGCGTGCTCGACGATCCGGCCCGCGTACATGACGGCGATCCGGTCCGCGACGCCGGCGACCACGCCGAGGTCGTGGGTGATCAGGATCATCGCCATGTTCAGGTCGCGGCGCAGGTCGGCCAGCAGGTCCATGATCTGGGCCTGCACGGTGACGTCGAGCGCCGTGGTGGGCTCGTCGGCGATCAGCACCTTCGGGTCCAGGGCGAGCGCCATGGCGATCATGACGCGTTGCCGCATGCCGCCGGAGAACTGGTGCGGGTAGTCGCCGAGCCGCTTCGCCGCGGCCGGGATCTTCACGAGGTCCATCAGCTCGACGGTCCGCCGGCGGGCGTCGGCGCGGGACATCCCCTCGCGCTGGCGCAGCGTCTCGCCGATCTGCCAGCCGACCGGGAAGACCGGGTTCAGCGCGGAGAGCGCGTCCTGGAAGATCATCGCGATCTCCTTGCCGCGCACCTGCCGGCGCTGCTCCTCGGACTGGGTCAGCAGGTCCCGGCCCTGGTAGAGGATCTGGCCGGAGCGGACGTGCGCCGGGGGCGTGTCCAGGATGCCCATGATCGCCTGGGCGGTGACCGACTTGCCGGATCCGGACTCACCCAGCACGGCCAGGGTCTCGCCCGCGTCGAGGTGGTACGTCACCCCGTTGATGACCCTGGCCACGCCCTCGGTCGTGCGGAACTCGACGTGCAGGTCCCGTACCTCGAGCAGGTGGCCGCCGGGCGGGGTGGGGGAGGCCGGCGTGGGCCGGACCGCGGACTGTGTCATCAGGTTCTCACCGCAGCTTCGGGTCGAAGGCGTCGCGGATCGCGTCGCCCAGCATGATGAAGGCGAGCACGGTCAGCGCGAGGAAGGCCGAGGGGACGATCAGCGGGGTCGCCGACTCCCGCATGTGGATGCGGCCGGTGTCGATGTCCTGGCCCCAGGAGATGGTCGGGGCCTTCAGGCCGATGCCGAGGAAGCTCAGCGTCGCCTCGGCCGCGATGAACGAGCCGAGCGCGATGGTGAGCACCACGATCGCCGGGGCCAGCGCGTTCGGCAGGATGTGCCGCCACATGATCCGGCCGTTGCGGGCGCCGAGCATCCGGGCCGCGGAGACGTAGTCCTGCTCCTTGGCGGTGATCACCGAGGAGCGGATCACCCGGGCCGCGGTGGTCCAGCCGAGCACCGCCAGCACGAAGATCACCGCGAACAGCCGGACGTTGTCGCTGCTGGTGCTCAACCGCTTGAGCAGCACGATCGCGGCGAGCAGCAGCGGGATGCCGAGCACGATGTCGATCACGCGGGAGAGCACCGCGTCCACCCAGCCGCCGAAGTAGCCGGCGAGCATGCCGACGACCAGCGCGATCACGCCGGTGGCCAGCGCGGCCAGGGCGCCTACGAGGAGCGAGGCGCGGGTGCCGTAGACCGCCCGGGCGTAGACGTCGCAGCCCTGGAAGTCGTACCCGAAGATGGCCCCGCCGGACGGCCCGGCGTGCTGCCGGGAGAGCAGGCAGTCCCGCGGGTCGTTGGCGGTGAACAGCGACGGGACCGCGGCCATCGCGGCGGCCAGCACGACCAGTGCCAGGCTGACCCAGAAGATCGGGTTGCGGCGCAGATCCCGCCAGGCGTCGCCGGCGAGGCTGCGCGCCCGCTGGGGCGCGCCGATCCGGTCGGGGGTGGCGGGCTCGCCGGAGACACCCCGTCGCGCGGCCTGGTCCTCCGTGGCCGCGACGGTTTCGAAGTCACTCATGCCCGCACCTCGCTCCGCTCGGCGCGGCCACGAGCCAGGACACTGCGTTGATGATTCGTTCGCTGCGCTCACTCATAGCGGATCCTCGGATCGAGTACGGCGTAGAGCACGTCCACCACCAGGTTGGAGACGAGGTAGACCACGACGAGCACGCTGACGATGCCCACCACCAGCGGGCCGTCCTCGGTGCGGATGCCGCGGAAGAGGTTGAAGCCCACACCGGGGATGTTGAACACGCCCTCGGTGATGATCGCGCCGCTCATCAGGTTGCCCAGCTCGACGCCGAGGAAGGTGACCACCGGGATGAGCGAGTTGCGCAGCACGTGGACGCTGACGATGCGCCGCTTGACCAGGCCCTTCGACCGGGCGGTCCGGACGTAGTCGGCGCGCAGGTTCTCCGCCACCGAGGTGCGGGTCAGCCGCAGGGCGGTGGCCAGCGACAGCGAGCCGAGCACGATGCCGGGCAGCAGCAACGCGTAGAGGCTCGGTTGGGCCCCGGCGGTGGGCGGGAAGAGCTGCCACTTGACGCCGAGGAAGTACTGCGCGATCGGTGCCAGGACGATGGTCGGGATGCCCAGCACCAGCAGGGTGAGCACCAGCGTCGAGTTGTCGAAGATGCTCGCCCGGCGGATGCCGGCGATCACGCCGGCGGTGACGCCGAAGACGATGGCCACGGCCAGCGCGATGAGCGCCAGCCGCACGGTGACCGGCCAGGCCTGCTGAAGGATGTCGCCGATCTGCCGGCCGGTGAGCGACTGGCCCAGGTCGCCCTGGAGCAGGTTCTTGACGTAGTCGAGGTAGCGGTAGAAGAAGCCGCCCACGCCGGTCTGGTCCAGGTGGTACTTCTGCGTCAGGTATGCCCGCTGGGCCGCCGTGACCGGCCGCTCCCCGGCGAGGGCCTGGATCGGGTCGCCCTGCCCGGCGAACATCAGCGCGTAGACGATCAGCGTGGTCCCGAAGAACGCGAGGACCATCTGCAGGAGGCGCCGCAGGATGAAGCGGAACATGCTTTCCAGTCTCTCCGGAAAAACGCGAATGGGGCGCTGGATGACATCTCTGGCGTACCGGAAGTTGGCGAGCGTGTCCTCCGGCCCGGACCCCCCACGTGCTCGGGCCACCCGGGTCGCCCCGGGTGGCCCGTGCCGCGGTCAGCTCAGCTGGCCGCCTCGATCTTGACGAGGTTGACCCGCTGGAACAGGTCCATCTGGACGTTCTTGACCTTGCTGGAGTGCCCGTACACGTTCTCGCCGAAGCGGAGCGGGATCACCGGCATGTCCTTGGCCAGGATGTCCTCGGCCTGCTGGTACTTCTTGATCGCCTCGGCCTGGGTGGGCGCGGCCGCACCCTCCTTGACCAGGCGGTCGAACTCCGGGTTGCTGTAGCCGTAGTAGTTCGACGAACCGTTGGTGCTGTACAGCGGGCCGAGGTAGTCCTCCATGGACGGGTAGTCCATGACCCAGCCCATCCGGAACAGGCCCACCGGCTGCTTCTTCTCGACCTTGGTCAGCAGGTCGGCGAACTTCGGCTCGGCCGAGCCGACGCAGTCGACGCCCAGGTTGGCCTTGAGCTGGTTGCAGGTCGCGTCGACCCAGTCCTTGTGACCGCCGTCCCCGTTGTAGGAGATGGTGATCTTCGACGGGCCGCCGGCGGCCTGGTAGAGCTTCTTCGCCTCGGTCGGGTTGAACTGACCCGCGGCACCGGTGGTGTTGTCCCGGTAGCCCGGCAGGACCGGCGAGACGAACGAGCGCGCCGACTGCTGCGAGCCCTTGAAGATCGACTTGGTGATCTCGTCACGGTCGATCGCCATCGAGATCGCCTTGCGCACGTCCGGCTTGCTGTAGTCCTTCTCGAAGGTGGGGAAGGCCAGGAACTGGAACGACGACATGGGGCTGGTCTGGTAGTTCTCGCCCAGGTCGCTCTGCGCGGTGCTCAGGTTCTCGGTCGGGATCGTCGGCAGCACGTCGAGGTTGTCCGACTGCAGGTCCGAGTACGCAGCGGTGAGCTGCTGGTAGACCCGGAACTCGACGTCCTTCACCTTGGGCTTCTCGCCCGGGTACGCGTCGTAGCGCTCGACATCGAGCTTGCTGTCGTGCTGCCAGGTGCCCTTCATCTTGAACGGACCCTGGCCGATCGGCGCCTGCTCGTACGAGTCGTTGAGCACGCCCGGCGCGGAGAACGCGGCCTTCGGCAGCGGGTAGAACGCGGTGTAGCCGAGCATCGACCTGAAGTCGATGTACGGCTCGGAGAGCGCCACCTGGAAGGTCAGGTCGTCCACCTTCTTCAGGCCGGACATCGTCTTGGCCTTCGGCTTGTCGCCCTGCAGGTCCTGGTAGCCCGCGATCTTCTCGAAGAAGTAGCTGGCGCCCTGGCCGTTGGGCGCGTACGCGCCGTAGTTCCAGGCGTTGATGTAGTCGTCGGACGTGACCTTCTCGCCGTTGTGGAAGGTGAACCCGTCCTTGAGCTTGATCGTCCAGACCTTGTTGTTGTCGGACGGCGTCACCGACTGGGCCGCGACCTCGTACGGCTTGTTCTGCGCGTCGTAGTCGACGAGCGGGCTGAACAGGCCGGCGAGCACCTGCGAGCCGGACGTTTCGGTGGTGTTGGTGGGAACCAGGTGCTGCGGCTCGGAAATCTGGATACTGACCGCCGCATCCTGGGCGCTGCCGCTCGATCCGCCGTTCCCGCCGCTGCCGCAGGCCGCCAGGCCCAGCGTCACCACGAGCGGGAGGGCGGTCCAGGCGGCGAGTCTACGAACACGCATGGACTCTCCTCATCTCCTCACGCTGCGCAGTCAGGCCCGGCGTTGGGTAACGCTGCGCAACGATCGGTAACGGTAGGTCGCGATCGGCCCGGTCGACAACGAGAGCGTTGCGAAGCGATAACGGAACGTGCCGACCGGGCTTGTCGCCGCCGGCCCGGCCTGCTAAGGCAGGTGCCCTCCAGTGCGTGCCGGCAGGGCGTTCTTGACCGCCCGGTTGCGCCGTCCGGCCCGTCGCGGTGCCTTCGGGCGGGTCTGCGGTCGCCGTCCGGACTGTCCGGACCCGGCCGCCCTCGTCCCTGTGCGGCTGTGGCGTGATGCACAGTCGGTGACTCTCGGTGACTAAAGACACCTCACGGTTCGTGACCGTTCGCCGTCGTCGGCCGGCCGGGCACGGGGCGTGAGACGATCCATTCGTGACGGCGACGATCCTGGACGGCAAGGCGACCGCGGCGGAGATCAAGGACGAGCTGCGGACACGGGTCAAGGCGCTGGCGGAGCGCGGCATCACCCCGGGGCTGGGCACGGTCCTGGTCGGGGAGGACCCCGGCTCCCAGGCGTACGTCAACGGCAAGCACCGCGACTGCGCCGAGGTGGGCATCGCCTCGATCCGCCGGGAGCTGCCCGCCGACGCCACCCAGGAGCAGCTCGACGCGGTGCTCACCGAGCTGAACGCCGACCCGGGCTGCCACGGCTACATCGTCCAGCTGCCGCTCCCGGCCCACCTGGACACGCAGCGGGCGCTGGAGCTGATCGACCCGGACAAGGACGCCGACGGCCTGCACCCGGTCAACCTGGGCCGGCTCGTGCTCGGCTACGACGCCCCGCTGCCCTGCACCCCGCGCGGCATCGTCGAGCTGCTCCGCCGGCACGACGTGCCGCTGCGCGGCGCGAAGGTGGCGCTGGTCGGCCGGGGCAACACGGTCGGCCGGCCGCTCGGCCTGCTGCTCACCCGGCGCAGCGAGAACGCCACCGTGACCCTCTGCCACACCGGCACCCTCGACCTCGCCGCGCACACCCGCGAGGCCGACATCGTCATCGTCGCGGCCGGCGTGCCGGGGCTGCTCACGGCCGACATGGTGACCCCGGGCGCGACCGTGGTGGACGTCGGCATCACCCGGGTGGTCGGGGCCGACGGCAAGGGCCGCTACACCGGCGACGTGGACCCGGAGGTGGCCGGGGTGGCCGGCAAGCTGGTGCCGATGCCGGGCGGCGTCGGCCCGATGACCCGGGCCATGCTGCTGACCAACGTCGTCGAGCGGGCCGAGCAGCAGCACTGAGTCGCCCAGGCACGTCATAACCGTCCGCCCCTGGCCCGATCGGTGCCAGGATGGCTGATACGGTCCGGAAAACCGACTGGTATCAGGGAGTGGGACGACCATGGGTAAGAAGGTCACTGTCGTCGGGGCCGGCTTCTACGGCTCCACCACCGCACAGCGCCTGGCCGAGTACGACGTCTTCGACACCGTCGTGATCACCGACATCGTGGAGGGCAAGCCGGCGGGTCTCGCGCTGGACCTCAACCAGTCGCGCGCCGTCGAGGGCTTCGAGACCAAGGTCGTCGGCGTCACCACCGGCCCGAACGGCGAGGGCTACGAGGCCATCGAGGGCTCCGACGTCGTCGTCATCACCGCCGGCCTGCCCCGCAAGCCGGGCATGAGCCGGATGGACCTGCTGGAGACCAACGCCAAGATCGTCCGCCAGGTCGCCGAGAACGTCGCCAAGTACGCCCCCAACGCCGTCGTCATCGTCGTCTCCAACCCGCTCGACGAGATGACCGCGCTGGCCCAGCTCGCCACCCAGTTCCCGAAGAACCGGGTGCTCGGCCAGGCCGGCATGCTCGACACCGCCCGGTTCACCAACTTCGTGGCCGAGGCGCTGAACGTACCGGTGAAGTCGGTGAAGACCCTGACCCTGGGCTCGCACGGCGACACCATGGTCCCGGTCCCGTCGAAGAGCACCGTCAACGGCAAGCCGCTGCGTGAGGCCATGCCGGCCGAGCAGATCGAGGAGCTGGTCGTCAAGACCCGCAACGGTGGCGCCGAGGTCGTCGCGCTGCTGAAGACCGGCTCGGCGTACTACGCCCCGTCGGCCGCCGCCGCCCGGATGGCCAAGGCCGTCGCCGAGGACTCCGGCGAGGTCATGCCGGTCTGCGCCTGGGTCGACGGGCAGTACGGCATCTCCGGCGTCTACCTGGGTGTCGAGGCCGAGATCGGCGCCGAGGGCGTCAAGCGGGTCGTCGAGACCGACCTGGACGCCGACGAGCTGGCCGCCCTGAAGGAGGCCGCCGAGGCCGTCCGCGCCAAGCAGGCCGACGTCGCCAACATGTGACCCGAGTACCACCGCCGAAGGGGCGGGCCGGCTGCCGCCGGCCCGCCCCTTCGCACATCCCGGGCCCCACTCCCGTCGCCCCCGCAGGAGTTGATCAAGAGGTTTGCGTCAGGAATCGGCCCCGCGCCGACGCAAACTTCTTGATCAACGAGGCGGGGCGAGGCCGGGATGGGCCGGGAGA
>NZ_BMRA01000005.1:314010-487214 GCF_014648395.1 Micromonospora fulviviridis
GGGTCAGGGTTTGCAGGAGGGATTGGCGGGTGGTCGCTGCCTGGGGTGGGTTCTCCTCGTGGGCGTAGGCGAGGGTGGGGTCGAGCAGTTGGAGGGTGTGGACCAGGAGATCGCCCGTCACCAGGAGGCGGTCGGTGCCGTCGTCGACCAGCACGGACTGGTGGCCGGGGGTGTGGCCGGGCGTGCTCAGCACGCGTACCCCGGGGGTGAGGTCGGTGTCGCCGTCGACCACCCGGAGCTGGCCGGCGGCGCGCAACGGCCCCAGGAGCCGGGCCGGCAGCTCGGGGTGGAACAGCTCCAGCGCGGCCAGCTCGGCGCGCTGCACCAGGTGGTCCGCGTTCGGGAAGAGCGGGCCCGCCCAGCCGACGTGGTCGGTGTGCAGGTGGGTGAGCACCACGGTGCGGACGTCCGCCGGGTCGATGCCGGCGGCGGCGAGCTCGGCCGGCAGTCGGCCGGGCACCGGCGCCCAGCTCGCGGCGAGCGCGTCGGCCGGGCCGATCCCGGCGTCGACCAGGGTGACCGGCCCGTCCCCGGTACGCAGCGCGAACGCGCGGAACGGCAGCCACCAGCGGCCGTCCGGGGTGACGCTGTCCGGGTCCCGCCGGTCGGCCTCGCGCCACTGCTCGGCGGTGGCGTCCGGGAACGCCTCGACGCGCGGTTGAAAGAAGGGACCCATCCCGTCCAGCAGGGCGGTGACCGTGATAGACCCGACCGTGTGAGTCAGCGGCATCCGGGAAGGATGTCACCGCGGCCCGTCCCGGGCGACCCCGTTTTCCCGCGGGGTGAGGCCGGCTGGGGAGCCCCGGGCACTTTCCAGTACGCTCGTACTGCTTGAGCACGTGTCCCCCGAGAGGAGCGCCGGCCGATGGCGAAGATCAAGGTAAACAACCCGGTCGTGGAAATCGACGGCGACGAGATGACCCGGATCATCTGGAAGCAGATCCGGGAGCAGCTGATCCTGCCCTACCTCGACGTCGACCTGCACTACTACGACCTGTCGATCGAGAACCGCGACGCGACCGACGACCAGGTCACCGTCGACGCCGCCAACGCCATCAAGGAGCACGGCGTCGGCGTCAAGTGCGCGACCATCACCCCCGACGAGGCCCGGGTCGAGGAGTTCGGCCTGAAGAAGATGTGGCGGTCGCCGAACGGCACCATCCGCAACATCCTGGGCGGCGTCGTGTTCCGCGAGCCGATCATCATGTCCAACGTGCCGCGGCTGGTCCCCGGCTGGACCAAGCCGATCGTCATCGGTCGGCACGCGCACGGTGACCAGTACAAGGCCACCGACTTCGTCGTCCCCGGCCCGGGCAAGGTGACCATCACCTACACCCCGGCCGACGGCGGCGCCCCGATGGAGATGGAGGTCGCCAACTTCCCCGGCGGCGGCATCGCCATGGGCATGTACAACTACGACGAGTCGATCCGGGACTTCGCCCGCGCCTCGTTCCGGTACGGCCTGGACCGCAAGTACCCGGTCTACCTGTCGACCAAGAACACCATCCTCAAGGCGTACGACGGCCGGTTCAAGGACCTGTTCGCCGAGGTCTTCGAGAACGAGTTCAAGGCCGAGTTCGACGCCGCCGGCATCACCTACGAGCACCGGCTGATCGACGACATGGTCGCCGCCGCGCTCAAGTGGGAGGGCGGCTACGTCTGGGCCTGCAAGAACTACGACGGTGACGTGCAGTCCGACACCGTCGCGCAGGGCTTCGGCTCGCTCGGCCTGATGACCTCCGTCCTGCTCTCCCCGGACGGCCGTACCGTCGAGGCGGAGGCCGCGCACGGCACCGTCACCCGGCACTACCGGCAGTGGCAGAAGGGCGAGAAGACCTCGACCAACCCGATCGCCTCGATCTACGCCTGGACCCGGGGCCTGGCCCACCGGGGCAAGCTGGACAACACCCCGGCGGTCACCGAGTTCGCCAACACCCTGGAGCAGGTCATCGTGGAGACCGTCGAGGGCGGCCAGATGACCAAGGACCTCGCGCTGCTCATCTCGCGGGACGCCCCGTGGCTGACCACCGACGAGTTCATGAACGCGCTCGACGAGAACCTGGCCCGCAAGCTGTCGGCCTGACCGTCACCGTTCGCACCGGAGCCCGCCGGCATCGCCGGCGGGCTCCGTCGTGTCCGCGGGTGGCGTCACCCGGGACGGGCGCGCCTCGTTGAGCAGGGTGGACGTGATGCCAGTCCCGTCCAGGAAGGTTGACCACGGTCGCCTCGCGCCTTGAGCGCCGATCAACCAACCTTCCCCGGCTGTCGCGCACAGCCAGCCGTCCCTTCCCTCGCGGGGGGCCCTGTCCCGGGCCCCCCGCGCCCTGTTGTGGGGCGGGAGGTCAGGCGGCCCGCAGCAGCTCCGCGGCCCGCTCGGGGGCGATGTCGTTGATGAACACGCCCATCCCCGACTCGGAGCCGGCCAGGTACTTCAGCTTGTCCTTCGCCCGCCGGATGCTGAACAGCTGCAGGTGCAGGTGCCCCAACTCCCGGTCGACGTGCACCGGCGCCTGGTGCCAGGCGGCGATGTACGGCATCGGCATGTCGAACAGCCCGTCGAAGCGGCGCAGCACGTCCAGGTAGAGCGGCCCGAAGGCGTCCCGCTCGGCGTCGTCCAGGGCCGGGATGTCCGGCACCGGGCGGTGCGGCGCCACGTGCACCTCGAACGGCCAGCGGGCAGCCGCCGGCACGTACGCCGTCCAGTGCTCGTTGCTCGCCACCACCCGGTCGCCGGCGGCGCGTTCCGCGGCGAGCACGTCGGCGTAGAGGTTGCCCCCGGTCCGCTCGAAGTGCCGGCGGGCGGCGGCCAGCATGGTGCGGGTCCGCGGCGTGACGAACGGGTACGCGTAGATCTGGCCGTGCGGGTGGTGCAGGGTCACCCCGATCTCCACGCCCCGGTTCTCGAACGGGAAGACCTGCTCGACCCCGGGCAGCTCGCTGAGCGCGGTGGTGCGGTCGGCCAGCGCGTCGAGCACGGTCCGCACCCGCGCGGGGGGAAGGCTGGCGAACGAGGCGTTGTGGTCGTCGGTGAAGCAGACCACCTCGCACTTGCCGCGCCCGGGGCGTACCGGGGTGAACGGGGTGATCTCGGCGGGCTCCTCGGCGACCCGCTGGCTCAGCGACGGGAAGCGGTTCTCGAAGACGACCACGTCGTAGTCGGGGGCGGGGATCTCGCTGAGCCGGTCGCCCCGGGAGGGGCAGAGCGGGCACTGGTCGGCCGGGGGGAGGAAGGTCCGGGTCTGCCGGTGCACCGCGACCGCCACCCACTCGTCGGTCAGCGGGTCGTACCGGAGCTGCGAGGCATGTGGCGGCGGGGGCAGCTCCCGCCGGTCCGGCTGGTCGCGGACCGCGTCGTCCCGCTCGTCGAAGTAGATCAACTCGCGGCCGTCGGCCAGCTCGATCTGCGTACGCTTCACTCCGCACCCTCCGTGCCCGCCACGATCACCAGCTCGCCCACCCTGTCGTCGAGTACCCGTCGCGCATCCGCTGCCAACCGGTCGTCGGTGACCAGCACGTCCGCCGCCTCCAGGCCGACGATCGAGGAGATGCCGACCGTGCCCCACTTGGTGTGGTCGGCGAGCACCACGAGCCGGTCGGCGGCCGCCACCAGGGCCCGGTCCGTGTCCGCCTCCATCAGGTTGGGGGTGGTGAAGCCGGCGCGCTCACTGATCCCGTGCACGCCGAGGAAGAGCAGGTCCAGGTGGAGCGCGCCGATCGCGGCCACGGCCAGCGGGCCGACCAGCGCGTCCGAGGGGGTACGCACCCCGCCGGTGAGCACCACGGTCTGGTCCGGCCGGCCGCCGACGTGCAGGATCTCGGCCACCGGCAGGGAGTTCGTCACCACAGTCAGGCCCGGCACGTCGGTCAGGCGGCGGGCCAGCTCGGCGGTGGTGGTGCCGGCGGAGAGCGCGATGGCCGCGCCGGGGCGCACCAGCTGCGCGGCCCGCTCGGCGATGGCCGCCTTCTCCCCGGCCTGCCGGACCGACTTGGCCCGGAAGCCGGGCTCGTCGGTCGAGCCGGGCCCGGCCAGCGTCGCCCCGCCGTGCACCTTGGCGAGCAGGCCCTGCTCATGCAGCGTCTCCAGGTCGCGCCGGATCGTCATGTCCGAGACGCCGAACTCGGTGGCAAGCTCGGTGACCCGGACGCCTCCAGCGGCGCGGACCCGTTCCAGGATGACCGCCTGCCGCTGCCGTGCCAGCACCCGCCGTCACCTCCCGACTCCCGACCCCGTCTCCACGCGGTCGAACGCGTTCCAACAAAGGCGAACACTACCGCGCAGCAGAGGACAACGGAAGCGAACGCGGAACCGCCGCCGTCCCGGGAGCGGGGCGGCGGCGGCCGGTGGTCGGAGGTGCGGGATCAGGCGGGCTGGAGGCGGGGCTCCACCCAGCCGGTCTCGGTGAGGTGCTCCATCACCCGCTGGACCGCCTCCTCGACGGTCATGTCCGTGGTGTCCACCACCAGGTCGGCGTCGGTCGGCTCCTCGTACGGGTCGTCGATCCCGGTCATCCCCGTGATGAGGCCGGCCCGGGCACGCGCGTACAGGCCCTTGCGGTCGCGCTGCTCGCAGACCTCCAGCGGGGTGGCCACGTGGATCAGCAGGAAGCCGGCCCCGGCGGCGTGCGCCATCTCCCGGGCGGTGGCCCGGGCGGCCGCGTACGGTGCGATCGGGCAGCAGATGCCGACGCCCCGGTGCCGGGCGATCTCGGCGGCCACCCAGCCGATCCGGCGTACGTTGAGGTCCCGGTCGGCCTTGCTGAAGCCCAGCCCGGCCGAGAGCTCCCGGCGCACCACGTCGCCGTCGAGCAGCGTGATGGTGCGGTCGCCACCCTCGCGCAGCACATCGGCCAGGCCCCGGGCGATGGTCGACTTGCCGGAGCCGGACAGACCGGTCAGGAAGACCACGAGACCCCGGTGCCGGCGCGGCGGGCGGGCCCGGGCCAACTCCTTGGCCACCGCCGGCGGCGTGTGCCACTCGGGCAGCGGGAAGCCGCGGTCCAGCAGGTCGTCGATCTCCTCCTGGCTGAGCGCCAGCCGCCGGTTGCGCGGCGGGATGTCCTCCCGCCAGCGCCACTGCCCGTCCCGGTTGTCGTAGGCCAGCTCGCGGGGCACCAGCACCCGCAGGCCGGCACCGGAGAGCATGCCCTCGGTGGAGAGCAGGTGGGTCACCCCGTACGCGGCGGCGACCCGCGCCCGCAGCAGCGCGTCGCTGATCTCGTCGCGCCGCTTCGCCAGCGGCACCGCCACCAGCGTGGCCGGGGGCATCCGGTCGCGGGCGGCGAACACGCTGCGCACCAGCGCCTCGGCCGGCAGCCCGCCGATCGCCTCCTCGCCGGCCGGGATCAGCACCAGCAGGTGCGCGCCGAGCGTCCGGGCGGCGTGCGCGATCTGCGCGATCTGCGGCCGGTGCAGCGGGCGGTCGGCGAAGACACCCAGCACCCGCCCCGGGGGCAGCAGCCCCCGCACCTCGTCCGGGCTGCGCCGCAGCCGCTGGAACGGCGCGTGGCCGCCGTCGCCCAGCCGGCGTACCGCCCCGCCCACCCCGGCCGTGCCCTCACGGACCGGCCAGACGTCGGTCACGTCCATGGCGGCCACCGGGGCGCCCTCGCCGTCGGTGAGCACCAGTGCCCGCCGCAGCGGGTCGTCCAGCACCAGCCCGTCGGCGAGCGCGGCCGGCACCTGGAGCGTCACCGGCACCGGCCACGGCGTGCCGTCGGCCAGCCGGCCGCGCCGGCTCAGCGAGGCCAGGTCGGCCCGGGTCATGAAGCCCGTCAGCGGGGCGTACGCCCCGGTCAGCAGCAACTCCAGATCGGCCAGCTCAGCGGGCCTTGGCGCGTACGCCGGCGCGTCCCGCAAAACGTCCTCGGGCAGCACCCACCCGTTGCTCATGAAACCCCCAACTCACCGGCCGGCACACAGTTTCTCAGCCCACCGCCGATCGGTCGAGAGCGCCACTCCACCTCCCGGTCACCGGCCGGCAAACCGACCGTCGCGGGGCGGCCTCAGCCGGCGGCGGTGAGCGGGGCCGCGCCGAACGAGACGGCGAACCGCTCGCACCAGATCGCGACGCTGGTCAGCCCGCTGAAATCGGTCCCGGCCGGGATCTCGTACGCCTGGTCGCCACGGTTGCCCTTGAGCGGGCCGAGCGCCACGTGCCGGCCGTCGTCGAAGACGTGCCACCCGGACGGACCGGTCCGAACGGGCTGGTCGGTCAGCCAGACCTGAAGATCCGGACCGTTCGAGGTGTCCAGCCCGACCAGTTCCAGCCGGTGCCGGCCGTCGGCGGTGCGGACGATCCGGGCACCACCAACGGTCTCGTGCTCGTGGCTGACGAAGTCGCCCCGGCTGACCAGCACCGGCCCGGTGGACGCCGGGGCGGCGGCCGGAGTGGCGGTCGCGGACGGGGCCACCGACGCGCCGGAGACCGCCGTGAGCTCCTCGTGCACCTCGGTGTCGGTGACCAGCTTCCACGGCTGGAACCAGTACAGGCCGGCGGCCGCGCCGGCGGCGAGGACGGCCACCGCGACCCAGGTCAGCGGCGCGCGTAGCAGGCGGATCGACATGCGTCGAGTCTCCCGTCGCGGCGGCCCGCGGTCACCGGTCCGGCCGCTTACGGAAGCCTTACCGACCCGTCCGGGCGGAATCAGGGGCAACCCCGAGCGTTTCCCTATACCCGGAGGGGCCCGCCCTTCCTACGCTGGGCGTCGTGACACTGCTCGCGACCGAGTCGCTGACCAAGACGTACGGAGGCCGGGTCACCGCGTTGGCCGACCTCACGGTGTCGGTCGAGCCGGGGATCATCGGACTGGTGGGCGCGAACGGCGCCGGCAAGTCCACCCTGATCAAGATCCTCCTGGGCCTGCTCGCCCCGACCAGCGGTCGGGTCTCCGTGCTCGGCCTCGACCCCACCACCGAACCCGCGGCCGTCCGTGCCCGGGTCGGCTACATGCCCGAGCACGACGCCCTCCCGCCCGACCTGTCCGCCGCCGAACTGGTCACCCACCTCGGCCGGATCAGCGGGCTGCCCCGCACGGTGGCCCGGGAGCGGGCCTCCGAGGCGCTGCGCCACGTCGGCCTGCACGAGGAACGGCACCGGGCCGTCGGTGGCTACTCCACCGGCATGAAACAGCGGGTGAAGCTCGCCCAGGCTCTGGTGCACGACCCGGACCTGCTGCTGCTCGACGAGCCGACCAACGGCCTCGACCCGGCCGGCCGGGACGCCATGCTCGCCCTGATCAACCGGATCGGCACCGAGTTCGGCATCTCGGTGGTGGTCTGCTCGCACCTGCTCGGGGAGGTGGAGCGGATCTGCGACACCCTGGTCGCCATCGACGGCGGCCGGCTGCTGCGCGCCGACCGCATCTCCGCCATGACCACCGCCACCGACGTGCTCGCCGTCGAGGTGAGCGAGGGCACGGACGAACTGGCCGCCCGGCTCGCGGCGCTCGACCTGCCGGTGTCCCGGGAGGGGCGGCTGCTGCTCGTCCCGCTCGCCGACGACGCCACCTACGACCTGATCATCGGCGCGGTCGCCGAGCTGGACCTGCCGCTGCACCGGCTCGACCAGCGGCGGCACCGGGTGGCCGAACTCTTCGCCACGAGGGAGCCCAGCCATGTCTGAGCCGACCGGCGTCATCCACGACATCGGCTACCAGCGCTACACCGGCCCGCGGCTCGGCCGTCGGCACGTCTTCGGGGCGCTCTACCTGCACGGCCTGCGCACCGCGTTCGGCCTGGGCCGCTCCGCGAAGGCGAAGATCTTCCCCTGGCTGGTGATGGGCATCGTGCTGATCGTCGCCGCCGGGCTGACCGCGGTACGCACCCAGACCGGCCAGGTCGTCATGACGTACGCCCAGTTCGCCGACGCGATGAGCTGGCTCGTCATCTTCTTCGTCGCGGTGGTCGGGCCGGAGCTGGTCTCCCGCGACCTGCACAGCGGCGTGCTGCCGCTCTACTTCTCCCGCCCGCTGCCGCGCGGCGACTACGCGCTGGCCAAGCTCGGGTCGCTGGCCACCGCGCTCTGGCTGCTGCTCGGGGCACCGCAGCTGGTGATGTTCCTGGGCGCCGCGTTCACCACCAAGGACGGGCTGGGCGGGGTCTGGGACGAGCTGCTCGACCTGCTGCCCGGCCTGCTCTACGCGGCGCTCTGGGCGGTGGTCTTCGCCTCGGTCGGGCTGCTCATCGCCTCGCTCACCGGCAAGCGGGCCTTCGCGGCCGGCGGCATCGTGGCGGTGTTCCTGATGACCGCCCCGATCGTCGGCATCCTGTCGATCATGCCGTCCCGCACGGTCAACGAGCTGGCGATGCTCGGCTCGCCCACCGCCCTGATCCATGCCGTCGGCCAGTACACCCTCGGCGACCTGCTGGTACCCGGTGGGCAGACCGAAGATCAGATCGGCGGCTTCGGGCCGCTCTACGTGGCCGTCGCCGCGCTGCTGGTGGCCGGCTGCGTCGCCCTGCTGCTGCTGCGATACCGGAAGGTGGCCGCCCGATGACCACGATCAGCGCGGAGCCGGCGGCCCCGGCCACCCCCGCCTCCACCCTCGACCTCGCCGGCGTCTCCCGCTGGTACGGCAACGTGGTGGCGGTCAACGACGTCACCATGCGGCTCGGCCCCGGCGTGACCGGCCTGCTCGGCCCGAACGGCGCCGGCAAGACCACCCTGCTGCACATGATGGCCGGCTTCCTCGCCCCGTCCCGCGGCGTGGTCACCCTCGACGGCGCGCCGACCTGGCGCAACCCCGACGTCTACCGGCGACTCGGCTTGGTCAGCGAGCGGGAGGCGGTGCACAGCTTCCTCAGCGCGTACGAGTTCGTGCTGGCCAGCGCCAAGCTGCACCGGCTGCCCGACCCGGAGGCGGCGGCCCGTCGGGCCATCGCGCTGGTCGAGATGGAGTCCGCGCAGGACCGGAAGATCGGCACGTACTCCAAGGGCATGCGGCAGCGCACCCGGGTGGCCGCCGCCCTGGTGCACGACCCGCAGGTGCTGCTGCTCGACGAGCCGTTCAACGGGATGGACCCGCGGCAGCGGCTGCACATGATGGCGCTGCTGCACCGGCTCGGCGACGCCGGCCGGACCATCCTGTTCAGCTCGCACATCCTGGAGGAGGTCGAGCAGGTCTCCGGCACCGTGCAGGTGATGGTCGCCGGCCGGCTGGCCGCCTCCGGCGACTACCGCACCATCCGCCGGCTGATGACCAACCGGCCGCACGTCTTCCTGGTCCGCTCTACCGACGACCGGGCGCTCGCGGTCGCGTTGATGGCCGAGGAGTCGGTGACCGGCGTGGAACTGGGCCGGGACGGGCTGACCGTGCGGGCCGGCGACTACGGCGCCTTCACCCGGGCGCTGCCGAAGATCGCGCTGGCCCGGAGCCTCCGGGTCCGGTCGCTGACGCCCGAGGACGAATCGCTGGAGAGCGTCTTCTCCTACCTGGTGGGGAGCTGAACGATGTCGACCGTTTCCTGGATCACCGCGCGGGGCCTGTTCGGCCGGCGCCGGTTCCTGCTGCTCCTCCCGCTGCCCGGGCTGCTGCTGGCGCTGGCCATCCTCTCCCGCTCGCTCGGCGTCGACCCGGGCGAGTGGGGGCCCGCAGTGCTGGTCGGGCTCGGCCTGGCCGTGGTGCTGCCGGTCGTCGCGCTGATCGTCGGCACCGGCGTGCTCGGCGCGGAGATCGACGACGGCACCGTGGTGCACATCCTCACCAAGCCGCTGCCGCGCTGGCAGATCATCCTGCCGAAGCTGGCCGTGGCCGCCGGCGTCACGGCGGTCACCGTCGCCGTGCCGCTCTACGTCGCGGGCGTGCTCGCCCATTCGGTACGCCTCGGCCTGGCGCTCGCCGTCGCCGCGTCGATCGGGGCGCTGGCGTACTGCGCGTTCTTCGTCGCGCTCAGCCTGGTCACCCGGCGGCCGGTGCTGCTCGGCCTCGTCTACGTGCTGATCTGGGAGGGGCTGCTCGGCAACTTCGTCAGCGGCACGAAGGTGCTCTCCATCCAGCAGTACGTGATCGCGCTCGCCGACCGGATCGCGCCGACCGAGCTGCTCGCCACGGACGTGTCGGTGCCGGTCGCCGCGGTGATGAGCGCGCTGATCGCGGTGGGCTTCACCGTCCTCGCGATCGACCGTCTCCGCTCGTTCAGCGTGGCCGGCGAGACCAGCTGACCCACGGCACGGGGGCCCCGCCCGACGCGACCGGCCGCGGTTGGTCGAGCGGGGCCACCGCGTGGCCGCTCAGAAGGCGCAGGCCACGACGAGTTCGGTGGTGCGGTCGGGCAGCAGGTCGAGCTTGGCGATCCGGCCCGCCGCCCGGACGTCGTCGGCCACCAGGGTGAGCCGGTCGAGCAGGGCGGCCGGCCCGAGGGCCTCGGCCAGCGGCACCTCCGCTTTCATCGACAGCTTCCGCTCCGACTTGGCCCGGCGCACCTGGCCCAGGGCGTCGGCGGCCAGCTGCAGCAGCTCCGGGTCGCCCGGCCCCTGCACCGCCCGGCCCACCTCGTACGTGGTCGGCCAGGTCGCCCGGTGCACCGAGCCGTACCGCCACCACGACCAGACCTCCTCGGTGACGAAGGGCAGCACCGGGGCGAAGAGCCGCAACTGCACCGAGAGCGCGGTGGCCAGCGCCGCCCGGGCCGAGTCGGCCCCCGGCCCGGTGCCGTAGGCGCGTTCCTTCACCAGCTCGATGTAGTCGTCGCAGAACCGCCAGAAGAACGCCTCCGTGGCCATCAGCGCGGCCGTGTGGTCGTACCCGTCGAAGGCGGTGGTCGCGGTGGTGACCACGCCGGACAGTTCGGCGAGCATGGCGGCGTCCAGCGGCGCGGTCGCCGGGGCGCGCAGCGCGTCGGCCGCGCCCAGCCCGAGGGCGAACTTCGACGCGTTGAGCAGCTTCGTGGCGAGCCGGCGACCCACCTTGATCTGCGCCGGGTCGAAGGCCAGGTCCATGCCGGGCTTGCCGCTGGCGGCCCAGTAGCGGACCGCGTCCGAACCGTGCTGCTCCAGCAGGCCCATCGGGGTGACCACGTTCCCCTTGGACTTGGACATCTTCTTCCGGTCGGGATCGAGGATCCAGCCGGAGAGCACCGTGTCCCGCCAGGGGAGCACACCCTGCTCCAGGTGCGCCCGGACCACCGAGGCGAAGAGCCAGGTCCGGATGATCTCCTGCCCCTGGGGGCGCAGGTCCATGGGGAAGACCCGCCGGAACAGGTCCTCGTCGTTCTGCCAGCCGCCGGCGATCTGCGGGGTCAGCGACGAGGTGGCCCAGGTGTCCAGCACGTCCGGGTCGCCCACGAAGCCGCCCGGCACCCCGCGCTGGGCCTCCTCGTAGCCCGGCGGCGGCTCGCTCGACGGGTCGATCGGGAGCATCGACTCGTCCGGCGTGAGAGGCTGGGACCAGTCCGGCTCGCCAGCGTCGTCGAGCCGGTACCACACCGGCACCGGCACGCCGAAGAACCGCTGCCGACTGACCAGCCAGTCACCGGTCAGGCCGCCCACCCAGTGCTCGTAGCGGTGCCGCATGTGCTCCGGCACCCAGCGCAGCTCGCGTCCCCGGGCCAGCAGGTCCTCGCGCAGGTCGAGATCCCGGCCCCCGTTGCGCAGGTACCACTGGCGGGTGGACACGATCTCCAGCGGCCGGTCGCCGCGCTCGTAGAACTTCACCGGGTGGGTGATCGGGCGCGGCTCGCCGACCAGATCGCCCGCGTCGCCCAGCAGCTCGACGATCGTGCGCCGGGCGCCGTTCACGGTCTGCCCGGCCAGGGCCGCGTAGGGCTCGGCGGGCACGCCGGCCGGCGGCTCCGGCAGCAGCCGCCCGTCCCGGCCGATCACCACCCGGGTGTCCAGCCGCAGCTCCCGCCACCAGGTCACGTCGGTCAGGTCGCCGAAGGTGCAGACCATGGCGATGCCCGTGCCCTTGGCCGGATCCGCCAGCGGATGCGCCCGCACCGGCACCTCGACCCCGAAGACCGGGCTGCGCACCGACGCGCCGACCAGGTCCGCGTAGCGTTCGTCGTCCGGGTGGCAGACCAGCGCCACGCAGGCCGGCAGCAACTCCGGCCGGGTGGTGTCGATCAGCACCTCGCGCCCGTCCGGGCCGTGGAAGCGCAGCCGGTGGTAGGCGCCCGGCCGCTCCCGGTCCTCCAGCTCGGCCTGGGCCACCGCGGTGGCGAAGCCGACGTCCCAGAGCGTTGGCGCCTCGGCCTGGTACGCCTCGCCCCGGGCCAGGTTGCGCAGGAACGCCCGCTGGCTGGCCGCCCGGGCCACCCGCCCGATCGTCGTGTAGGTCAGCGACCAGTCCACCGACAGCCCGAGCCGTCGCCACAGCGCCTCGAAGACCTTCTCGTCCTCCGCGGTGAGCACCTCGCACAGCTCGATGAAGTTGCGCCGGGAGATCGCCACCGGGTCCTTCCGGGCGGCCTCGCTCACCGGCGCGGCCGGCGGCTGCCAGGACGGGTCGTAGGGCAGCGCCGGGTCGGGGCGCACCCCGTAGACGTTCTGCACCCGCCGCTCGGTGGGCAGGCCGTTGTCGTCCCAGCCCATCGGGTAGAAGACCGTGCGGCCGCGCATCCGCTGGAACCGGGCCACCGTGTCGGTGTGCGTGTAGGAGAAAACGTGCCCCATGTGCAGCTCGCCCGATACGGTCGGCGGCGGGGTGTCGATCGCGTATACGTCCTGCCGCTCCTTCGAGCGGTCGAACGCGTACGTCCCGTCCTCCTGCCAGCGGCGCGCCCAGGTCTCCTCGATGCCGTCCAGGGTCGGACGCTCGGGGACGCCGGCGCGGGCCGTCCTCGCCGTATTGGTCATCAGCCGATCGTAGGCAGCCGACCCGGGCGGCTCCATGACTTTCGGTCCCGTGGCGGCACCACCATCGACACGCGTCTCCCGGCGGCCGGGGCGGAGGTGGTTGCTCAGATGAGGGAGTCGCGCCACTGGCGGTGCAGGGCGGCGTACCGGCCGCCGGCGGCGGCCAGCTCGGCCGGAGACCCGTCCTCCACGATCCGGCCTGCGTCGAGGACCAGCACCCGGTCGGCGATCTCCACGGTGGAGAGGCGGTGCGCGATCACCAGGGCGGTGCGGTCCCGCAGGACGCTGTGCAGCGCCCGTTGCACCAGGCGCTCGGTCGGCACGTCCAGCGACGAGGTGGCCTCGTCGAGGACCAGCACCCGGGGGTCGGCCAGGAACGCCCGGGCGAACGCGACGAGCTGCCGCTGCCCGGCGGAGAGCCGGCCGCCGCGCCGGTGCACGTCGGTGGCGTACCCGTCGGGGAGCGCGGCGATGAAGTCGTGCGCGCCGATGGCCCGGGCGGCGGCCTCCACGGCGGCGTCGTCGGCGTCCGGTCGGCCGAACCGGATGTTCTCCGCGACCGAGCCGCTGAACAGGTGGTTCTCCTGGGTCACCAGCACCACGGCCCGGCGCAGCTCGGCGTCGGCCAGGTGCCGCAGGTCCACCCCGTCCAGGCTGATCGTGCCGGACGCCTGATCGTGGAACCGGGCCAGCAGCTTGGCGATGGTGGACTTGCCGGCGCCGGTCGGCCCGATCAACGCGACGGTCTGCCCGGCGGGCACGGTCAGCTCCAGCCCGGACAGGATCGGCGCCTCGGGCCGGTAGCCGAAGTGGACGTGGCGGAACACCAGCGCGCCCCGCCCCGGGCCGGCGGGCAGCGGCACGGGCCGCGCCGGCTCGGCCACCGCCGGCCGCTCGTCGAGCACCCCGGCCAGCTTCTCCAGGGCGGCGGTGGCCGACTGCAACGCGTTGTAGAACTGGCTCAGCTCCTCCATGGGCTCGAAGAACCGGCGCAGGTAGAGCAGGAACGCGGCGAGCACGCCGACCTCGGTCCGCCCACCCAGCACCCGCCAGCCGCCGTAGCCGAGCACCGCCGCGGCGGTCAGGTTGCCGATCAGCCGGATGCCCGGCGAGTAGACCGCGATGAGCCGGAACGCGCGCAGGCTGGCCTGCCGGTAGTCGTCGTTCACCGCCGCGAAGATGCGCTGGTTGCGGGGCTCCCGCCGGTACGCCTGCACCGCCCGGATCCCACGCAGCGACTCGACGAAGTGCACGATCACCAGCGCCACCGCCTCCCGGGTCCGCCGGTACGCCCCGGCGGAGGCGCGGGCGAACCAGCGGGACAGCCCGAACAGGAACGGGAAGGCGAGCAGGGTGACGGCGGCCAGCGGCAGGTCGAGCCAGAGCAGGATGCCCGCCACCGACAGCACCGACAGGGCGGCCATCACCAGCTTGTCGATGCCGCCGTCGACCAGCTCGGCGATCGAGTCCAGGTCGCTGGTCAGCCGGGACACCATCCGGCCCGAGGTGTAGCGCTCGTGGAAGCCGACGTCGAGGTGGAGGAAGTGGCCGTACACGCGGTTGCGGAGGTCGAGCAGGACGGCCTGGCCGATCCGGGCGGCGAGGGCGAGGAAGGCGCGTCGGGTGGCGTACTCGGTGCCGGTGGCGACGACGAACGCGGCGGCGACGGCGACCAGCGGGCCGGGGTCGCCGGCCCGCAGCGGGCCGATGCACTGGTCGATGCCGAGCATCACCAGGTACGGGCCGGCCATCGCGGCGGCGTTCTGGGCCAGCAGCAGCGACACCGCGAGCCCGAGCCGCGCGCGGTGCGGGCGGAGCAGCTCGCGGAGCAGGGCCCGGCTGCGGGTCCGGAGCCGGGCGACCGCCTCGGGCGACGAGTCCTCCGCCCGGCTGCGGTCGGCGTCGGGGTCGGTGGCCCGCCCGCGCCACCGGGACAGGTCGAGGTCGGGGCCGTCCCCCGGCCGGGCCGGGTCGGGGTCGTGACGCCGCCGGGACGGGTCGAGGCCGGGGTCGCCGCGCTGCCGGGGCACCCGGGGGGCGGCATCGCTCACGACCGCACCAGGCCGACGCCGTCCGCCCACCGCTCCGGCGCGGCGGAGAGCACCGCCCGGTAGGCCGGCACCCCGGCCAGCAGTTCGGAATGGGTGCCGACGGCGACGATCCGGCCGCCGTCGAGCAGCGCCACCCGGTCGGCGAGCGCCACCGTGGACGGCCGGTGCACCACCAGCAGCGCGGTGGTGTCCCGCAGCACCCGGCGCAGGGCCGCCTCGACCAGCGCCTCGGTGTGCACGTCCAGCGCGGAGAGCGGGTCGTCGAGCACGAGCAGCGCGGGCCGGCCGAGCACCGCGCGGGCCAGCGCCAGCCGCTGCCGCTGCCCGCCGGAGAGGGTGAGCCCCTGCTCACCGACCCGGGTGGCCAGCCCCCACGGCAGGTCGTACGCGAACTCCGCCTGGGCCAGCGCGAGCGCGGCCCGGACCTCCTCCTCGCCGGCGTCCGGCCGGCCCAGCGTCAGGTTCTCCCAGACCGACATGGAGAACAGGGTCGGTTCCTCGAAGGCCACCCCGACCAGCCGGCGCAGCGAGCCGAGCCGCAGGTCGCGCAGGTCGTGCCCGTCCAGGGTGATCCGGCCGCCGGTCACCTCGTGCAGCCGGGGGACCAGGGACAGCAGGGTGCTCTTGCCGCAGCCGGTCGCCCCGACCAGGGCCAGCGTCTCGCCCGGCTCGACGGTCAGCTCCACCTCGCGCAGCACCGGCGCCGGGCTGGCGGGGTAGCGGAAGCTCACCCGCTCGAAGCGGAGCCGGCCGCGCACCTCGGCCCGGTCCAGGGCGCGGGCGTGCGGAGCGTCCACGATGGTCGGCGGGGTGTCCAGCACCTCCTGGATCCGGTCGGCGGCGGTCGCCGCCTCCTGCCCGTTCGCGATGATCCAGCCGAGCGACTGCACCGGCCAGATCAGCATGAGCTGGAGGCTGACGAAGGCGACCAGCTCGCCGATGGTGAGCCCGCCCCCGGCCACCGCGGCGGCGCCGGCCACCAGCACCACCCCGAGGGTCAGGTTGGGCACCAGGTCGAACAGCGCGGAGGTGCGGGCCAGCAACCGGGCCTTGTCGATCCCGGTGTCGTGCAGCCGGCGGGCGCCCGTGGCGAAGCGGGCGGCCAGTTCCGGCCCCCGCCCGTACGCCCGCATGGTGCGCAGCCCCTGCGCGGTCTCCTCGACCAGCGTGGCCACGTCGCCCTGCTGGTCCTGCATCCGGCGTGACGCCGCGTGGTAGTGCCGGGCGAACCGCCGGCTGATCAGGAACAGCGGGACGGCGCTGGCCGCCACCAGCAGGCCGAGCCAGGGGTGCAGCCGGATCAGCAGCACCACCACGGCGGCGTAGGTGATGAGGTTGAGCACCAGGAACAGCAGGCCGAAGGAGAGGAACCGGCGGATCACCGAGAGGTCGCTGGTGATGCGGGAGAGCAGTTGGCCGGACTGCCACCGGTCGTGGAAGCCGGCCGGTAGGCGTTGCAGGTGGGCGTAGATGTCGGCCCGGATGGCCGCCTCCATGCCGACCGAGGAGCGGGACTGGGTCCACCGCCGGATGAAGATCAGCACCGCCTCGGCCAGGCCGAGCAGCAGGGCGAGGGCGCCGAGCCGGAGCAGCCCGCCCACGTCGTGCCGGGCCACCGGCCCGTCCACCACCCGCTGCACCACGAGGGGTACGGCCAGGCTCGCCGCCGTGGCGGCCAGCGCGGCGAGCAGCAGCCAGGCGAACTCCGGCGCGTACGGGCGAAGGTAGGGACGCAGTCGCCAGAGGTTGCGCAGCGGGTGGGGACGGGCGTCGTGACACGCCGCGGGGTTGCCGTCGCTCTGCGCAGGCACTACCCGACGGTAGCGGCAGGGGGCGACAGTAAGGCTGTCAGCTAGCCGTCACCCGTCCCTCATGCCCGAGAAGCCACTTCTTCACGTCCAGCCCCCAGCGGTAGCCGCCGAGCGTGCCGTCGGTGCGCAGCACCCGGTGGCAGGGCACGAAGAGCGCGGCGGCGTTGCGGGCGCAGGCCGCCGCGGCGGCGCGGACCGCGGCCGGCCGCCCGGCCAGCGCGGCGAAACCGGTGTACGTCACGGGGTCACCCGGCTTGACGTCGCGCAGCACCTGCCAGGCGTGCCCCATGAAGGCGCCGCCGGTCTGCTGCTCGACCGGGACCGTGTCGATCGCGGTCAGGTCCCCGGCCAGGTAGGCGCGCACGGCGGCGGTCACCGGGCCCAGGTCGGCCCGCTCGCGCAGCGCGCCGCGCAGCCCGGGGTGGACCAGGGGCACGAGGATCGCCGGGTCGGCGGTGAAGCCGGCCGCGCGTACCGCCCCGTCGGGTCCGGCCAGCACGCTCAGCGGGCCGGCGGGGGTGTCGATGACGGTGCTGTCCAGTGTGGTCATGCCGCTCTCCAGAGTCGGATCACCGCGTACGACCGCCAGGGGCGCCAGCGGTCCGCGTACGCGTTCAGGGTCTTCGGGTCGTCGGGCAGGCCGAGCGCGGCGGCGCCCCGGCGTACGCCCAGGTCGGTGGGGAGGAGGACGTCGGGGTCGCCGAGCGCGCGCATGGCCACGTAGCCCGCGGTCCACGGCCCGACGCCGGGCAGCGCGGTCAGCCGCCGCACCGCCTCCTCCCGGTCCCCGCCGGGAGCCAGGTCCAGCGAGCCGTCGGCCACGGCCCGGGCCACCGCCCGGATCGTCTCCCGCCGCGCCCCCGGCATCCGGAACGCCGTGTCGCCCACGGAGAGCACCTCCTCCGCGGTCGGGAACGCCCGCAACCCCCACGGTCGATCATGAGGTTGACCGCCGTTCTGGAGATCGACTTCGCCGTCAACCTCATGATCGACGGGCGGGGTGGTGGTGGCCGCCAGGAGGTGGGTCAGGGTGGTTCTGGCCGAGCGGAGGGAGATCTGCTGGGTCGTTATCGCGCGGACGGCCATCTCGAAGCCGTCCACGGCGTGCGGGAGGCGGACGCCGGGTTCGGCCTCCACCGCGGGCGCCAGGGTGGGGTCCGCCGCCAGCGTGGCGTCGACCGCGACCGGGTCGGCGTCCAGGTCGAGCAGGCGGCGGCAGCGGGCCACCGCCGGGGCCAGGTCGCGCATGTCGGCCAGGCGCAGGGTGGCGGCCACGTGCCCGTCGGCCGGCGTCAGCGACACCGTGCCGGGCCCGTGCGGCAACCGCAACCCCCGGTGGTACGCCCCGTCGCGCACCTCCTCGACGCCGGGCAGCGCGCGCAGCGCCAGGAAGTCCAGCAGCGCTCCCGCGTGCAACGGCGGCCGGTACGCCAGCCGCAGCGTGATCGTGCCCGCCCCGCCGACCGCCCGCCGCCCGCCCCGGCTGACCCGCAGCTCGGACGGGGTGGCCCCGTACACCTCGCGGACGGTGTCGTTGAACTGCCGGACGCTGCCGAACCCGGCGGCGAACGCCACCTCGGCCAGGCCGAGCCCGGTGGTCTCGATGAGGATCCGGGCGGTCTGCGCCCGCTGCGCCCGAGCCAGCGCCAGCGGCCCCGCGCCCAGCTCGGCCCGGAGCATCCGGTGCAGGTGCCGCTCGGTGTAGCCGAGCCGCGCCGCCAGCCCCGGTACGCCGTCCCGGTCCACCACGCCGTCGGCGATCAGTCGCATCGCCCGTCCGACCACGTCGGCCCGGACGTCCCACTGCGGGGAGCCCGGGGCGGCGTCGGGGCGGCACCGGCGGCAGGCCCGCAGGCCGGCCCCCTGCGCGGCGGCGGCCGACGGGAAGAACCGGACGTTCTGCCGCTTCGGCGTCGTCGCCGGGCAGGACGGCCGGCAGTAGATCCCGGTCGACGTCACGCCGGTGTAGAACCAGCCGTCGAACCGCTGGTCGCGGCTGTCGACGGCCCGGTAGCACCGCTCGAAGTCGAGTTCCATGACACCGATCCTGCCTCGCAGGTCGAGCCCTCGGCTGGCGGGATTCGGACGCGGCCGTGCGCGACCGCTCACCCCGCCCGCCCGGCGGCCGGGCGGGCGGGGTGAGGCGGGTCAGTCGCGGGGGGTCGGGTAGGGGGTGGGCAAGGGCTCGGGCTCGCCCGGGTCGCCGCTGGGGGAGGGGACCGGGGAGGGGGCGCCCGGCCGGCTGGGGCTGGGCAGGGGGCCGTCGGGCAGGCCCGGCGGCGAGGCGCTGGGGGAGGGGGCCGTCGGGTCGCCGGGCGGGCTCGGCACGGCGGTGGGCAGGTCGGTCGGCGACGGCACCGCCGTGGGTCCGGCGGGGGACGGTGGCGCGGTGGTGTCCGCGGGGGTCGGGGGCGCCGACGGGGCGGCCGGGCGTGGTGCTTCCCCACCGCCGGCCGCCAGCGCGATCGGCGCGCCGATCAGCACGGCGGCCACCACGCCCGCCGCGCCGAGCGTCACCGTGGTGCGCCGGCGGTTCCGGAACCGGCGTTCCGCCGGGGTCAACTGGTCCTGCACTCTGGGTGCCTCCTCGGCCAGGTCGGAGAGGGTGGCGCGGATGAGGTCCTCGAAGGGCGTGGTCACCGCCGTACCTCCAGGAGTTCGACGTCCGGCAGCAGTTGGCGCAGCCGGCTCACCGCCCGGTGGGTCCGGCTGCGTACCGTGCCGACCGTGCAGCCCAGCGCCTCGGCGACCTGGGTCTCGGTGAGGTCCTCGTAGTAGCGCAGGACCAGCACCGTGCGCTGGGCCGGCGGCAGCAGCCGCAGCGCCGCCCGCATCGCCAGCCGTACGTCGGTGCCACCGCTGGGGTCCGGCTGGACCGCCTCGTCGGCCCCGGTGAGCGCCGTCTCCCGGCGCCGCCCGAGCCGCCGCCACCAGCTCACCTGCTCCCGGTACATGACCGTGCGCAGGTAGCCCTCCGGGTCGGCGTGCCGCAGCGCCCGCCATCGCGGGATGGTTCTGGCCAGCGCCGACTGGAACAGGTCCTCGGCCGCGTGCCGGTCGCCGGTGAGCAGGTACGCCACCCGCATCAGCGCCGGCGTGCGGCTGGTCACGAAGTCCGCCAGTCGGGCCCGGTCGTCCTCGTCCACCCACCCTCCCGCTCGTTGTCGTCACAGATACAGACGCCCCAGCTCAGGCTAGCTATCCCTGGCGTGGCAAGGATTCCGCCGCAGAAAGTGTCGGTAGTGGCCGGTACGGTCCCGCCACCAACTCAAGAAAAGGGTGCGGGGCATGGCGAGCGTGGCCGGGCGGGGTGTCCGCTGATGCGATCGGGGCGGACACGACTGGACGGTGCGGTGATGCAGGGCTTCTACGACCGGATGCGGGTGGTGGCGCCGGCCGCCTACGGGGCGATCGAACGGGACCGGGCCGACGACCCGGGGCGCGCCTTCGCCGACACCGCCTGCGGCCGGCTGGTCGGCTCGCTCGACGCGGACGGGCTGCGCGCGCTCGGCATGTGGGCGCACCACTGGTGCATGCGCTTCTACGACGACGACACCCGGGTCGGCCTCCGGCTGGTCCGGGAGCTCGCCGGCCGGGCCGGGCTGGGGTGGACGGTCGACGAGGTGCGCTGGCTGCTCGACCAGTCCGCCGCGGCCGCGCCGTCCGCCGCGCACCGGTTCACCCTGCCGCTCGCCGCGGCGGCGGAACTGCCGCCCGGCGCCCTGCCCGAGGGCGTGGCCGCCGACGCTGCACCCGACGCCTGGCGCCGGCTGCGCGCCGGCTGACCAACCCACTGGCCCGGCGCCGGCTGACCGACCCACCGGCCGCGCGCCGGCTGACGGACCCGCCCGCCGGGCGCGGTCCGGTCCGGGAGCTGGCCGAGCACCATGGCGGCGACCGCCACCGCGAAGCCGGCGAGCTGGGTCGGGCTGAGCGCCTGCCCCAGCACGAGCCAGCCGAGGGTCGCGGCGGTCAGCGGGCTGAGCGCGCCGAGCACCGACACCCGGGTCACCGGCAGTCGGGCCGCGCCCCGGAACCAGAGCGCGTAGGCCAGCGCGGTGCCGACCAGCCCGAGCCAGGCGTACCCGAGCAGGGCCGGCCCGTCCGGCGCGGGCGGCGCGCCCTCGACGGCGGCGGCGACCGGCACGATCAGCAGGCCACCGGCGACGAGCTGCCAGCTGGTGGCGGCGAGGGTGCCCACCCCGGGCGGCCGACCCCAGCGGCGGGTGAGCACCAGCCCGGCGGCCATCGACGCGGTGCCGGCCAGGCCGGCGGCGACGCCGAGCGGGTCGAGGCCGGCACCCGGCCGCAGCACCACGAGGCCGACCCCGGCCGGGGCGGCGAGGGCGGCGAGCAGCGCCGGCCGGCCGGGCCGGTCGCGGAGCAGGGCGACGGTGAGCGCGGCGACCAGCAGCGGCTGGGCGGCCCCGAGGACGGCCGCGGTGCCGCCGGGCAGCCGGTACGCGGCGACGAAGAGCAGCGGGAAGAACGCGCCGATGTTGAGCGCGCCGAGCAGGGCGGCCCGCCCCCACCAGACGCCGTGCGGCCGTCGACGGGTCAGCGCGAGCAGCAGCAGGCCGGCCGGCAGGGCGCGGATCGTGCCGGACCAGAGCGGCCGGTCGGCGGGCAGCAGCTCGGCGGTGACCAGGTAGGTGGTGCCCCAGGTGGCGGGGGCGAGGGCGGTGAGCGCGATGTCCGTCCCGCGACGGGCCATGACGACCTGCTTTCCTCGATGCTAAGTAGCTTAGCCCTAAGATAATCACTCCCGAGTAAAAGGGGAAGTGCGAGGTGCGGCACAATCGACAGCCGTGGCAACGGACGACGTGGATCTGATCGTCGAGCAGTGGCGCCGGGAGCGGGCCGGCATGCGGCCCGAGCCGATGGCCGTCTTCGGCCGCATCTACCGGCTGGCCCGGCTGGTGGGCGACCGCCAGGAGCGGGTGTACGCCGGCTGGGGCATCGGCCGGGGCGAGTTCGACGTGCTCGCCGCGCTGCGCCGCTCCGGCGAGCCGTACACCCTCGCGCCGAAGGCGCTCGCCGCCTCGCTGATGCTCACCTCCGGCGGGATGACCGGCCGGCTCGACCGGCTGGAGCGGGCCGGTCTGGTCCGGCGCGCGCCCGACCCGGCCGACCGGCGGGCGCTGCGGGTCAGCCTCACCGACGCCGGCCGCCGGGTGGCCGAGGAGTCGGCCGAGGCCGGGCTGGAGGTGCAGCGGCGGATCCTCGACGCGCTGCCCCCGGCCGACCGGGACCGGCTGGCCGACCTGCTGCGCGACCTGCTCGCCGCCGCCGAGGCGGAGCCGCCGGATGGGGCAGGATGATCTCCATCGTCACCGACCGGAAGGACGGCCATGCCCGCCACCGAACCGACCATCGTCGCCACCAGCATGGGCTTCTTCAGCCGGCACCGCGGCCCCTGGGACGCCCGGCCCAGCCAGCTCTTCGACCTGATGGCCGACCTGGCGCAGGCCGGCGACGCGCCCCGCGTCTGCTACCTCAACCAGGCGGTCGGTGACCAGCCCACCTCGTTCACCGTCTTCTACGGCGCCTTCGCCGGCACCCGGTTCCGGCCGTCCCACCTGGCGCTGTACCCGATGCCCAACGTCGAGGACATCCGCGCCCACCTGCTCGCCCAGGACATCATCTGGGTCGGCGGCGGCAGCGTGGCCAACCTCTGCGCGGTGTGGCGGGTGCACGGCCTGCCGGACATCCTGCGCGAGTGCTGGCAGGCCGGCGTGGTGCTCGGCGGGGTCTCCGCCGGGTCGATCTGCTGGCACGTGGGCGGCGCCACCGACAGCTACGGCCCGACCCTGCGGCCGTTCACCGAGGGGCTGGGCTGGCTCCCGTACGGCAACGGCGTGCACTACGACAGCGAGGACCAGCGCCGGCCGCTCATGCACCGGCTGGTCGCCGACGGCACGCTGCCGACCAGCCACTGCACCGACGACGGCGTCGGGCTGGTCTACCGCGGCACCCGGCTGGCCGAGGCGGTCGCCGACCGGGAGGGGGTGGCCGCGTACGAGCTGACCCGCGCCGAGGACGGCACCGTGCGGGAGACCCGGATCGAGCCGCGCCTGCTGCCCGCCTGACCGGGGGCGCACCGGCAGGCGGTGACCGCCGTCCCTTTTCCGGCTCGGGCGGACCTGCCTGCCCGGTGCCGGCGGTGAAGCGCGTAAGCTGGCTCGTCGTGAGTCTCACCATCGGCATCGTCGGCCTGCCCAACGTGGGCAAGAGCACCCTGTTCAACGCGCTGACCAAGAACGACGTGCTCGCCGCGAACTACCCGTTCGCCACGATCGAGCCGAACGTCGGCGTGGTCGGGCTCCCCGACGAGCGGTTGGCCAAGCTCGCCGAGATCTTCTCCTCGCAGAAGGTGCTGCCCGCGCCGGTCTCCTTCGTCGACATCGCCGGGCTGGTCCGGGGCGCCTCCAAGGGGCAGGGCCGGGGCAACGCGTTCCTGGCCAACATCCGCGACGCCTCGGCGATCTGCCAGGTGGTGCGGGCGTTCTCCGACCCGAACGTGGTGCACGTCGACGGCAAGGTCTCCCCGGCCGACGACATCGAGACGATCAACACCGAGCTGATCCTGGCCGACATCCAGACCCTGGAGAAGGCGCTGCCCCGGCTGGAGAAGGAGGCCAAGCTCCGCAAGGACCGGGCCGCCGCCGTCGAGGCCGCCAAGAAGGCCGTCGAGGTCCTCGACGGCGGCACCACCCTGTACGCGGGCGGCGCCGCCGCCAAGATCGAGCTGGAGCACCTGCGCGAGCTGCACCTGCTCACCACCAAGCCGTTCCTCTACGTGTTCAACGTCGACGAGGCCGAGCTGGGCAACGCCGAGTTCCTCGACGAGCTGCGCGGCCTGGTGGCCCCCGCCGAGGCGGTCTTCATGGACGCCAAGATCGAGTCAGAGCTGGTGGACCTGCCCGAGGAGGAGGCCCGCGAGCTGCTGGAGTCGATCGGGCAGTCCGAGCCGGGGCTCGACCAGCTCGTCCGGGTCGGCTTCCGCACGCTCGGGCTCCAGACGTACCTGACGGCCGGCCCCAAGGAGGCGCGGGCCTGGACCGTCCCGGTCGGCGCGACCGCGCCGGAGGCCGCCGGGGTCATCCACAGCGACTTCCAGCGCGGCTTCATCAAGGCCGAGGTGGTCTCCTACCACGACCTGGTCGAGGCCGGATCGATGGCGGCGGCGAAGGCCGCCGGCAAGGTCCGGATCGAGGGCAAGGAGTACGTCATGCAGGACGGCGACGTGGTGGAGTTCCGCTTCAACGTCTGAGATCGGGCTCGTTCTCGCAGGTGCCCTAGCTCTGGGGCACACCGGGGGCACAACCCCACGCGTCGTCGACGGCACGGCGGGTGCGCTCCTCCGAGTCCGGCATCAGGTGACCGTACGTCGACAGGACCAGGTTCGCGTTATCGTGCCCCAACCGCTCGGCGACCACGATGACCGATTCACCCTGCATCAGCAGGACCGAGGCGTAGTGGGGGCGTAGGGCGCGGGTGGTGATGCTCTCCGGTAGGCCGGCCTTCCGGACGGCCGCACCGAAGATGAGTGTGCCGTAGTAGTCGTGCCGGTAGGGGTCGGCGAAGCGGGTCGTGAACAAGGTGCCGTCATCAGCAGGCGGAAACTCCGCCCGCGGAGCGCGTCAGCGACGACCTGGGGCAGCGGCATGGTCCGGCGCGAGCGGGGCGTCCTGGGGTCAGTCCCCACCTTGAACGGCGGCGCGAACTGCCACTTGATCCGCACCAGGCGCGAGGCGAAGTCGACGTCCTGGACGCGCAGCGCGAGCAGCTCGCCGAGACGCAGGCCCAAGCCGGCCTAGCGCCGCGTCAGGCAACGCTCTCTGTTCGCACCCTGAAGCAATCAGAACTGCCAGGATTGGCCGCATGTCTCCTGACCTTGAACCTCCTCCGGGCCTGCCGGCCGGGCAGCGGCAGTCTGCTCGCGCTCACGATCACGGTAGGCCGCGTGATCAGCAAGTTGCGGGGGAGGGGACGTGAACGTCGTAGTCGATGGGGAACGGTCGTCGGGTGCCGAGCCCGGGTTGCGGACGCCGGAGGCGCGGATGCTGCTGGCGGAGTTCCGGGGCGACGAGGAGCGGTGGCGGCGGCTCTCCACGGAGCTGGAGCGGGAGAAGTACGGGCTCGATGTCATGCAGGCCGCGTTCCATCTCGCCGTGCTCCGGCGTTTCGGTGGCGGGGTGGAGCTGCGCGACGTCACCAGGTTCGTCCGAGAGTTCAACGCCGCCGTTCCCGAGGAGGCGCGAGTGCCGCCGCGTGAGGCGGAGGCGGCGATTCGCGTCTCCCTCGGCGAGGAGCACCTTGCCGAGTCGATGGCCAGCGAGGTGCTGGGCAACATTCGGTACGCGCTGTTCTTCGCGCTGGCGGACGATCTGGGACTGGACGACGATGAGGTCGTCGGGCTGCTGAGGTCGGCGGAGGACGTGATCCTCACCGGCAGGCAGATCGGATTGTTCGGGTCGCTGGCGGCCGAGTGGTCGACGGTGCCGCGGACGGATGTAGACGGGATGCACTGGCGTTGGAGGCGGGGTGGCGGTGAAGGCAGGTAGGAAGCGTCGCCCAACTGTCGCCGCGCTGTCGCCGCGCGAATCGCATTCCGGGCCGGTCACCCTGATGGGCCAGATCCTGCGCGGGCTGGCGCTGCGCCTACCGGAGGAGCGCGAGCGGGCTCGACTGAAGATGCACGAGCCTGGCGGTTCGGTCGACTCGATGCCGGTCATCGATGCCGCGTTCGAGCTCGCGGTGCGGCGTCGGTTCGCGCCGGGTACCGATCTCCGGGAGATCGCCTCGTTCGTCGCGGACGTCCGGGTGGGTTTCGGGCCGACCATCGACGTACTCGCGATGGAGGCGTTGATCCGGCGGGCGCTCGGCGAGGAGACTCACATCGATGATCTGGGCGCCAAGACGGTGATCGAGTTGAAGTGCGCCACCCTCGTGGCGGTGCACGATGTCCTGTCGTGGAGCGACGCGGACACCGACCAGCTTCTGGCCGAGGCGGAGGCGCTGGTGAGGGCGAAGGGCTTCAGCCCCGCGGTCGGCTAGGCAAGCTACTGATTGCCCACTCTCGCAGGTCAGAAGGGTGCCCTCGCGGTTGGCGCGGTATGCCTCCTCGGCCGGTTGGTGCGCTCCTCCAGCCCCGTCGCCAGGTGCTGCGGGCCGTCAGGGCCAGTGCGACGTGAAGATCCAGTCGAGGCCGTCCTCTCCGGGGCTGTCGAGGTGTTCAGCGCGACGTAGGCCGGCTCGCACGGCGACCCGCTGGGAGCCGGTGTTCTCGGGGCGGACTCGGGCGATCACCGGGTGGTCGGGACGATGGGCGGTGGCCCATCCCACGACGGCGGTGGCCGCTTCGGTGGCTATCCCATTGCCCCAGGCGGACGGATCGAGGCGGTAGAACAGGTTGAGAACCTCGCGGCGCCGCAACGCCATGACCTTGATGCCGCAGAAGCCGAGGCGCCGGCGATCGGCATGGACGACCCAGTACCCGAAGCCGTGGCGCTGCCAGTGCCCATCCCACCGCTGGTAGCGGTCTTCCGCCTCGTCGCGGGTGCTCAGCATGTCGGCCGGGTTGTGGGCGCAGGCTCGCGGGTCACTGTGGACGTCGTAGATCAGGTCGATGTCGGCGGGAGTGGGGCGGCGCAGTGACAGCCGTGCGGTCACCAGCTCCTCGTTGCCGAAACCCCGATTGCCCATCACGGAACTGTACGAGTTCGCTCCGGCCGTTCCTCTCGGCGAGCTCGGCAGACCGCCGGGGGCAGGAGGAGTTGCCGGTGCGGAGTGTCGGGGGCCGTGGTTAGCCTGCTCGCGTGGCTGAATTCACCGCCGCCGATCTGCGCGGCTCCCGGTTCGAGCGCGTCGACCTCAGCGGCGCCCAGCTCCGCACCGTCGACCTGTCCGGCGCCCGGTTCCGTGGGGTCGACCTGAGCGGGGTCACCATGCGCGGCGTCGAGCTGGTCGGCGTGGACATCCACGGCGAGATCGAGAACCTGACGATCAACGGCGTCGACGTCGGGCCGCTGGTCGAGGCGGAGCTGGACCGGCGATACCCGGACCGGGCCAGGATGCGCCCGACTGACCCGGCCGGCTTCCGCGCGGCGTGGGACATTGTCGAGCGGCTCTGGGGCGAGACCGTCGAACGGGCCGGCCGGCTGCGACCCGAGCTGCTGCACGAGTCGGTCGACGGTGAGTGGTCGTTCATCGAGACGCTGCGGCACCTGGTCTTCGCCACCGACTCGTGGGTGAGGCGGGCGATCCTCGGCGACCCGTCGCCGTGGGGCCCTCTGGACCTTCCCTGGGACGAGATGCCGGACACTCCCGGTGTGCCGCGGGACCGGGACGCCCGACCCTCCCTCGACGCGGTGCTCGCGCTGCGCCACGACCGGATGTCCACCGTGCGCCAGGTCATCGAGGGCCTGACCGACGAGTCGCTGGCCGGCCACACCGAGCCGGTGGAGGGCCCCGGCTGGCCGGAGCCGCGCAGCTATCCGGTGCGGGAGTGCCTGCTGATCGTCCTCAACGAGGAGTGGCAGCACCGGCTCTACGCGGAGCGTGACCTGGCCGCGCTGGAGGCCCGCGGGGCGTAGCCGGAGCGCGGCGACGGCGCCTAGAGCGTGATCCAGTAGCGCCGGGCCCGGCCCAGTTCGGTGTCCCGGATGTCCTCGAGGACGCCGCCCTGGCGCTCGATGGTCCGCGCCGAGGCGACGTTCCCTTCGGCGCAGGTGACCAGCACCCGGTCCAGGCCGAGCCCGCGTGCCTCGTCCAGCATCCGGCCGAGCGCCCAGGTGGCCAGGCCCCGCCGCCGCGCCGACGGCCGGATGCCGTAGCCGATGTGGCCGCCGACCCGCAGCAGGAAGTCGTCGAGTTCGTGCCGCAACGCGATCCCGCCGAGCACCCGGTCGCCCTCGACGATCCACCGGTACGTGCACCGCACCCCGCCCGGATCCGGCTCCCGGTCCGCCTCGTCGGCCATCCGGGCCACCCAGGCGGCGAAGCCGGCGGGGGAGACCACCTCGTCGGCGGGACGCAGCCCGAACCCGTCCTCGTGGCGGCCGGGGCCCCACTCGTGGTGCGCCGCCAGCCAGGCGATGTGCAGCCGGACGGTGGGCGCGATCAGCTCGGGCATCCGGCGACGATAGCCCGGCGCCCGAGCCGTCGCTTCACACGGGAAGACCGTTGTCAGCCCTCGGTCGGGACGCCGATCCGCTCGTGCAGGGCATCCCGGCAGCGCAGCAGGCGCACGGTGATCTCGTCGAACAGTGCCGGGTCGGTGCGGCCGCCGCGCCACACCGCGCGCAGCGCGGCCTGGCCCACGGCCAGTTGGGTGGCCGCCCCCTCGACGAGGTTGGCGTACTCGTCGCGGAACGCCGGCCCGGCGGACCGCGCCGCCTCGCGGGCCGCGAGCAGCGGCGCCCCGGCTCGCGCGAAGATCTCGTCGGCGTCCGCGTCACCCGCGCCGATCCGGGACAGCACGTGCTCCAGCTCGGTCGCCGCGACGGTCATCCGGCCGACCGCCACCAACGTCTCCTCGGCCAGCTTCACCACGCCGCGACCCTACCGCCAGCGGGCCGCCGGACGTCACCCCGCGCGCAGGGCGTCGTCCACTCCGGTTTCCCGGCGGCCCAGATGGACGGGATCGCGACCGGAGAGCACGTCCACCGCGGCCTTCGCGCAGGCGCCGTACTCCCGGGTGGCGCTGATCCGCCACCGGTCGGCGTACCGGCGGGCGGTGTCGTCGCCCACGCCGTTGGCCGCCACGCCGAGGTGCCGGCAGAGCGCCACGGCGCGGGGCAGGTGGAACGACTGGGTCACCACGGTGGCCCGTTCCACCCCGAAGATTCGCCGGGCCCGTGCGCAGGAGTCGTAGGTGTCGAAGCCGGCGTGGTCCAGCACCACCTTCTCCGCCGGCACGCCCCGGTCGACCAGCCAGCGCCGCATCGCGTCGGGCTCGTCGTAGTCGTCGTTCATGTGGTCGCCGGAGACCAGGATGACCCGGACCTTGCCGTCGGCGAAGAGCCGCTGGGCGATCTCCAGCCGGGCGGCGAGGAACGGCGACGGGGTGCCGTCGGCCTCCACCTTGGTGCCCAGGACCAGGGCGACCGGGGCCTCCGGAACGTCGGCCTCGGTGAAGAGGTGTCCCTCGGCGCCGCCGCGGACCCACACCACGCTGGCCGCGGTGCCGGCGGCCAGCAGCGCCGCGCCGGCGACGACCACCATCAGGGCACGGCGGATCCGGCGTACGGTCGGTCTGCGGCTGGTGCGCCACGCCCTGACCCTTGCGAACAGCCCCCGCATGCGCGTGATTCTGTCAGGCGGCAGCGAGCACCGGGTTCCCAGCGGCAGGAGGAGGAAGAGGATGGGGAAGCGGCATCCCGCGCTCGCGCGGCTCGACGTGCTCGTCGGCCGGTGGAGCGTGCAGCCCGAGGTCGAGGGCCTCGGCGTCGGCTGGACGGAGTTCGCCTGGGTGGAGGACGGCCGGTTCCTCCGCCAGTTCAGCGACGCCGAGCCGGTGCCGGAGACGGCGCCGCGGGCCTGGCGGGAGAACAACCCGCTCCCCACCACCCAGCTGATCGGCCTGGACGACGCGGGGGAGGAGTTCAGCGTGCTCTACGCCGACGCCCGCGGCGTGCACCGGGTCTACCGGATGACGTTCGCCGACGGTCTCTGGCGGATGTGGCGGGAGGCGCCCGGCTTCCACCAGCGGTTCACCGGAACACTGCGCGAGGACGGCGCCGCGATCGACGCCCGCTGGGAGCGGTCCGCCGACGGTACGGACTGGGCGCTCGACTTCCGGTTGGCCTACCGGCGCTGACCCGTCCTCGCTGCCCGGGTCACCGCGACGCGCGGGCGAGCACGATCAGCTCTCCGTCGTCGCTCGCGCCGGCCGGCTCCCCGGCCCAGCCGCCGAGCACCCGGTCGACGGTGAAACCGGCCCCGGCCAGGGCGGCCCGCAGTTCCGTCTCGGTGCGGAAGCGCAGCGTGCCGGGGCTGCGCACCTCCGTGCCGTCGGGCAGCAGGTAGTGGTGCAGGAAGCAGACCAGGCCGTCGCGCACCTCGGTCAACTCGGTCCAACCGTCCACGGTCGTACCGTCGGGCAGGGTGAGCCGGCGGCGGGAGTCGGTGGGGTTCCAGCGTTCCCAGCGTCGCGCGGCCGGATCGCGTGAGTCGAACGCCAGCCGGCCGCCGTCGACCAGGGCTCGGCGCAGGTGCCGGAGGGTGTCCGCCCACGCCCCGTCGTCCCGGATCTCCTGCGCCACGTGGCTGGTCAGCACGGCCACGTCGTACGCCGCGTCGGGCAGGTCCGCGGCGGTGCCGCAGATCCAGGTGACCCGGTCGCCGCCGGGCTTGGCCCGGGCCGCGGCGAGCGAGCCCGGCTCCGGGTCGACGCCGGTGACCCGGTGACCGGCGGCGGCCAGGGCCAGGGTGAGCCGGCCGGTGCCGCAGCCGAGGTCGAGGACGCGGCTCGGCGCCGCCCCGACGAAGCGGAGGAAGAAGTCGTCGTCGCGCCCCCACGCGTTGTCCGCGTCGTAGAGCGCCGCCGGCAGGTCCACCGGCACGTCAGGAGATGTGGTGGAGGATGACGTTGTGCACGTGGTGGGCCTTCTGCGCGCCCCGGAACTCCACCTCGTAGGTGTGCGTGCCGACGTGGACGGCGATCGCCCCGGTGGAGAAGAACGAGCCGCCCCACGACTTGTTGCTGACCACGCTCACGCTGGTGATCTTCGCATACGGGATGCTGGTGATGGCGTAGCGCTTCCCCACGAAGGAGCGGTCCTGGATGATGACCCGGCGGTCGGTCAGGCCGATGAACCCGGTGCCCGTGCCGATCGCGTCGTAGACGGCGATGATCTGCTCGCCGGGCAGGAGCCCGCTCTGGATCTGCTGGAACTGTTCCCTGCGGTCGTACGTCGGATCGGCCATGTCCCCGACGGTAGGCGGGGCCCGCCAGTCGGCCGGGGCCCGGCTGAACGACGGCAGCCCCGTCCTCGTGGGGACGGGGCTGCCGGAGGCGTGGGTCAGTGGTCGACGCGCGGGTCGTGGTCGCGGCTGCGGCTGCCGGCCTTGGCCAGGCCGCGGCTGATCAGGTAACCGACGGTCAGCAGGGTGATGTACCACCAGGCCTTGTCGGCGGCGAAGTAGTCGCCACCGTTGTTCGCGGCGCCGTCACCGACGGCGTTCGAGGCGATCAGGACGCCGATGACAGAGAGCACGTAGACGGCCAGCTCCGTGGTCTTCCAGGCGGGCTTGGTCTCCTCGCCGTGCCGGTGCAGGGGCCGGACCTCGCGGTCGACGTGACCCGCGTGAGTGTGGTCGGTGGCCCGGTTCGTGGCCGCGGTGGGCGTCGTCATGGTCAGCTCCTCGATTGGGTACTGCGTAAGTTCGTCCTCAGTGGGCACTCAGGCCCGGTGCCGAACTACTACCCAACGGAATACTTGCTAACCGGAAACTTTTAGCTACCTGTCAATAAATACTCAGGAAGCGGTTACCGCGCGGACCGCGTCCTCGATGCGGGCGGCCAGCAGCACCTCACCCTCGGTGAGCGGCTCACCGTCCCCGTGGCCCACCTTGATGTGGGTGCGGTCGGCCCGGCGGCTGATCTCCGGGCGCAGGCGCAGCGCGTCGGCCACCACCGCCACCCGCTCGGTGAGCGCGGCGTGCTGGGTGTCGTCCAGGACGAGCGTGCGTCGGATCTGCTCGCCCTCGCGGGTCCAACCGGACAGCAGGGCGAGCGCGTCGCTGAGGTAGTCGTGCTTCGCCCGGCCGTTGAACAGCACGCGCATCACCGCACCTCCCAGGCGTCGTTGCCGGCTTGTGGCCAAATCGTCGCCATCCCGTGTCCCAGTCGACGCCCTCTAGTCTGTCGTCGCACAGATGGTGTGTCCACGCCCACACTTCCGTGTTCTGCTGACCTGACGGTCGACTCAGCTACCCAAACCGCCGATTGATCTGGCACGCTGGACGCCCGTGCGGACCGAACGGGTTAGCGGGAACGGGCAGGACCGACGGGAGCCGAGAGTGGTCGTCGGTGCGGCGATCATCATGGACGGCAGGGTCCTCGCCTGCGCGCGCTCCGCGCCACCCGAGGTGGCCGGTCGCTGGGAGTTCCCCGGCGGCAAGGTGGAGCCGGGAGAGATCGAGACCGACGCGCTGGTCCGCGAGTGCGCCGAGGAACTCGGCGTCCGGGTGGAGATCGGCGCCCGGCTCGGCCGCGACGTGCGGATGGCCCACGGCCGTTCCGTCCTGCGGGTGTACCTGGCCCGCCTGCTCCACGGTGACGAGCCCAAGGCCCTGGAGCACTCCGAGCTGCGCTGGCTTCCCGCCACCGAACTCGACACCGTCCCCTGGCTGCCGGCCGACGTGCCGATCGTCGCCGCCCTGCGCCCGCTGCTCGCCGGCGCCTGAGCGCCGGAAGCGGACGCTCGGGCGGAAACGGGACGGGGGCCGGGCGGCATGTGCCGCGGCCCCCGTCATCGTTGTCGGCGTGCTGCTCAGTGCTTCGGCTCGTCCTGCTGCGGGTGGGCGAAGTTCAGGTGCTCCGCCGGCAGCGGGAAGGTCACGTCGTCGCCGAACGGCGACGGCGCGGCGGCCCGGTCGAAGGTCAGTTCGGTCAGCGGCAGCTTGCCGTTGACGTCGACCGCGGGGGCGGTCGGGTGCGGCACCTCGCGGTGCCAGTTGACGCCCTGCTGCGCCTGCTGCTCGGCCCGCGCGTCGTGCGAGCCGCCGGCGTGCGAGTGCACCCCGCCGTGGGCGGCGCTGGCGGTCACGGCGCCACTCGAATGCCCGCTGGTCACGCTGGTCTGAGGCACCTGACCCCTCCGGAAGATCTTGCTACCAAGCCACACAAGGGGATCGTACCTGCGGTCGACGACCCGCTCCTTCATGGGGATGATCCCGTTGTCAGTGATCTTGATGTGCTCGGGGCAGACCTCCGTGCAGCACTTGGTGATGTTGCAGAAGCCGAGCCCCATCTCGGACTGCGCGTACTCCTTGCGGTCGGTCTTCGCGTCGAGCGGGTGCATGTCCAGCTCGGCGGCCCGGATGAAGAACCGCGGCCCGGAGAACGCCTGCTTGTTCTCCTCGTGGTCCCGGATCACGTGGCAGACGTTCTGGCAGAGGAAGCACTCGATGCACTTGCGGAACTCCTGCGAGCGCTCGACGTCCACCTGCTGCATCCGGTAGTCGCCCGGCGCCACGTCGGCCGGCGGCGCGAACGCCGGGGTCTCCCGTGCCTTCTCGTAGTTGAACGAGACGTCGGTGACCAGGTCCCGGATGACCGGGAAGGTGCGCAGCGGCGTGACCGTGACGGTCTCGCCCTCCTCGAACGTCGACATCCGGGTCATGCAGCTCAGCCGGGGCTTGCCGTTGATCTCCATGGAGCAGGAGCCGCACTTGCCGGCCTTGCAGTTCCACCGGCACGCCAGGTCCGGCGCGTCGGTGGCCTGGAGCCGGTGGATCACGTCGAGGACGACCTCGCCCTCGTTCACCTCGACGGTGTAGTCGCGCAGGTCGCCACCGTTCTCGTCACCCCGCCAGATGCGGAACGGCCTCTTGGTTCCCATCAGTTGCCCGCCTCCTCGGTGAGGGCGTCGAACTCGGCGAGTTCCGCGTCGGTCAGGTACTTGGCCAGCTCGGCCCGGTCGAACAGGGAAATCAGCTCCGTGCGCATCTTCGGCAGCGGCTTCTGGGCCAGCCGGACCGCGTCGCCGTCCAGCGAGCAGACCAGGTTGACCCGCCGCCACTTCGGGTCCATGGCCGGGTAGTCCTCCCGGGTGTGCCCGCCGCGCGACTCCTGCCGCTCCAGCGCGGCCTTCGCGGTGCACTCCGAGACCACCAGCATGTTGCGCAGGTCCAGGGCGAGGTGCCAGCCTGGGTTGTAGCGCCGCCCGCCGGCCGCGCTCACCTTGGCCACCCGCTCGCGCAGCTCGGCCAGCCGGGCGAGCGCGTCGACCAGCTCGCCCTCCCGCCGGATGATGCCGACGAGATCCCCCATCACCGCCTGGAGGTCCTGCTGGAGGGCGTACGGGCTCTCGCCGGTGTCCCGCTGGAGCGGGGCCAGCGCCGTCTCCACCGCGGCCTCCACCGCCCGCACCGACACCGCCGGGCGCGCGGTGAGCTGGTCGGCGTACGAGGCGGCGTGGCCGCCCGCGCGCTTGCCGAAGACCAGCAGGTCGGACAGCGAGTTGCCGCCGAGCCGGTTGGAGCCGTGCATGCCGCCGGAGACCTCACCGGCGGCGAAGAGCCCGCGCACCGTGCCGTACGCCGCGCCGGAGTCCGGGTCCACCTCGACGCCGCCCATCACGTAGTGGCAGGTCGGGCCGACCTCCATCGGCTCCTTGGTGATGTCGACGTCGGCCAGCTCCTTGAACTGGTGGTACATCGAGGGCAGCCGCCGGCGGATCTCCTCGGCCGGCAGCCGGGAGGCGATGTCCAGGTAGACGCCGCCGGCCGGCGTACCCCGACCGGCCTTGACCTCGCTGTTGATGGCGCGGGCGACCTCGTCGCGGGGGAGCAGCTCCGGCGGGCGCCGGTTGTTGTCCGGGTCCTTGTACCAGCGGTCCGCCTCGGCCTCGTTGTCCGCGTACTGCTTGCGGAACACGTCGGGGACGTAGTCGAACATGAACCGCTTGCCCTCGGAGTTCTTCAGCACCCCGCCGTCGCCGCGAACCGACTCGGTGACCAGGATGCCCTTCACCGAGGGCGGCCAGACCATGCCGGTCGGGTGGAACTGGAGGAACTCCATGTTGATGAGGGTCGCCCCGGCACGCAGCGCGAGGGCGTGACCGTCCCCGGTGTACTCCCAGGAGTTCGAGGTGACCTTGTAGGAGCGGCCGACGCCGCCCGTCGCGAGGACCACGGCCGGGGCCTCGAAGAGGACGAACTCGCCGGACTCGCGGTAGTAGCCGAACGCGCCGGCGACGCGGTCTCCGTCGAGCAGCAGCTCCGTGATGGTGGTCTCGGAGAAGACCCGGATCCGGGCCTCGTAGTCGCCGAGGTCCCGCTTGTCCTCCTGCTGGAGCGAGACGATCTTCTGCTGGAGGGTGCGGATCAGCTCCAGGCCGGTCCGGTCGCCGACGTGCGCCAGCCGCGGGTACTCGTGGCCGCCGAAGTTGCGCTGGGAGATCTTCCCGTCCTTGGTGCGGTCGAAGAGCGCCCCGTACGTCTCCAGCTCCCAGATCCGCTGCGGCGACTCCTTCGCGTGCAGCTCGGCCATCCGGAAGTTGTTGAGGAACTTGCCGCCGCGCATGGTGTCCCGGAAGTGCACCTGCCAGTTGTCCCGGGAGTTCACGTTGCCCATGGCGGCCGCCGCGCCGCCCTCGGCCATCACCGTGTGCGCCTTGCCGAACAGCGACTTCGAGATGATCGCCGTCTTCTTGCCGGCCAGCCGGGCTTCGATCGCCGCGCGCAGGCCGGCGCCGCCGGCCCCGATCACGACGACGTCGTAGTGGTGTCGTTCGATTCGCGTCTCAGTCATGTCAGGGGCCCTCAGTTGATGAACCGCAGATCGGGGAACCACTCGGCCGCCACCGCCATGACGTAGAAGTCGGTCAGCGCCAGCGTGCCGAGGGTGATCCAGGCGAGCTGCATGTGCCGGACGTTCAGCCAGGACACCCCGGTCCACGCCCGGTAGCGCAGCGGGTGCTTGGAGAAGTGCTTGAGCCGCCCGCCGATGATGTGCCGGCAGGAGTGGCAGGAGATCGTGTACGCCCAGAGCATCACCACGTTGAGCAGCAGGATGACGTTGCCCAGCCCGAAGCCGAAGCCCTTGGGCGAGTGGAACGCGTAGATGGCGTCGTAGGTGTTGATCAGCGAGATGATCGCGGCGGCGTAGAAGAAGTAGCGGTGCAGGTTCTGGCCGAGCAGCGGGAACCGGGTCTCCCCGCCGTACGCCTGGTGCCCGTCGGGAACCGCGCACGCCGGCGGCGACAGCCAGAACGACCGGTAGTAGGCCTTGCGGTAGTAGTAGCAGGTGAGCCGGAACAGCAGCAGGAACGGCAGGGTCAGCGCCGCGTCCGGGATGATCCACCAGCCCGGCAGGAAGCTGCCGAAGTGCGAGGAGCCCTCGACGCACCGGTCGGTGACGCAGGGGGAGTAGAACGGCGTCAGGTAGTGGTAGGCGTCCACCCAGTACCACTTGTGCATGAAGACCCGGACCGTCGCGTAGATGACCCAGGCGCTGAGCCCGACGACGGTGATCAGTGGCGCGAACCACCAGCGGTCGGTCCGCAACGTCTTCGCCGCGATGGCGGCGCGCCCCCGCGCTCCCCGCGGCGTCGTTGCCGTTGATGTCATTCGAGTCGTCTCCCTGACGGCGCCCTCGCGGGGGCGGCGGATCACACCTTCCGTACCGGCCAGCGGACCGGCGAGACCGCGTCCACTGCCACGTCTTGCGCACGCACAGGCCGCACCGGCGAACCGGCGCAGCTAAGTGACACACGTTACGCCGATCTTCGCGGCGCGGCCGCGCAACGCAGTGTCCCGTGTGTCCCGGACGTTGGAAAGACCCGGACCATGATCAATATCGACGGACGGTCGGCGTGTTCAGCCCGACGCGCCGCCGGTGAAGTTCCAGGACGCCAGCCGCAGCGCCGGGGCCTCCCACCAGAAGCCGTCCACCCGGTCCGGTTGGCGGACCGGCGCCCGGCCGAGGCCGAGCACCCGGCCCGGACCCAACGCCCGCGGGTACGACTCGGTGAACCGGAAGTCCCGCACCGCCCGGGTGGGCACCCCGTCCTCCACCAGCCAGACGCCGTTGCGGGTCAGCCCGGTGACGACGAGCTGCTTCGGATCCAGCACGCGGGTGTACCAGAAGTCGCTGACCAGCAGCCCCCGGGCCATCCCGGCGACCAGCGCGGCGGTGTCCGGGTCGGCCACCGCGCCGGTCACCCCGGCACTGAGCGGTCCGGTGGCCACCTCCGCCGTGCCGCCGGTCGGCAGCAGGCGCAGGTTGCGCGGGAGCGGGCCGAAGGTCGACGCGCCGACCATCCCGTGCCCGGTGGACCCGGTGCCCGCCTCGGCGCCGCTGCGCCGGTCGTGCGCCACCGCCCGGGTGGTGCCCGCCTCGACCAGCGGCAGCGCCCGCCGGGGCGTGCCCTCCAGGTCGTACGGCAGCCCGGAGGCGTGCAGCGGGTCGTCCACCAGGGTCACCGCCGGGTCGAACTGGGCGGCGCCCGGCTCGGCGAAGGACTGCCGCTCGGCGTACCGCTTGCCGTTGAAGCCGTACCAGGCGAGGTTCTGCAGGAGGTCGGCCACGGCGGCGGGTTCGAGCACCACCTCGTAGCGGCCCGGGGGCAGCTCCACCGGGTCGGCCGCGGCCCGTGCCTTCGCCGCCGCCCGGGCGCCCAGGGCCCCGCCGTCGAGGTCGGCGAGACGGTCGGCGCACTGCCGGGCCACCCCGTCGGCGCCGCCGGTCCGGGCGATGCCGTCCATGGCCGCTTCGGCCGCCCGCCCCACCGCCGAGTGCCCGGCCGAGTTGGCGAACGCCCCGGACCGGTACGCCGTCCGGCAGTAGCCGGCCGCCTCCAGCCCCTCGACCGCGTCCACGAAGGCGCGTACCCGGGTGGCCCGCTCATCGGGCGAGGCGTCCGCGGTGGCCTCGTCGACGGCCGCGCCGGACGGGACCGGCGCCGGCGGGGTGAGACCCGGCCAGGCCGGGTCGGGCGGGCAGAGCCGCGCCGCGGCCAGGGTCCGCTCCACCAGCGCGGTCAGCCCGTCGGGGTCGACCAGGCTGCCGCCGCCCGCGGCCGTCCGGCCGTCGACGTGCAGCCGGAGCCGGACCGTGGTGCCCGACTCGGCCACGTTCTGGTGGATGAAGGAGTTGGCGAACCGGGTCAGCGCCAGGTCGGCCCGGGTCACCACCACCTCGGCCTCGGCGCCCGGCCCGGCCAGCTGCCGGACCAGATCCACCACCCGGCCGGCGAGGTCCAGCTCGGTCATGCCCGCACCCCCACCCGGACGTTGCGGAAGCGGGCCGGGGCGGCCGGGTGGCCGGTGTGCCCGGTCTGGCCGGGCTGCCCCTTGCCGCAGTTCGGCGTGCCCCACGGCACGATCTCCGACGAGAGCATGTCCATCGAGCGCCAGAACACTGGCCCGATCCCCGTGTAGGTGGGGTTGCGCAGCATCCGCCCCCGGCGGCCCTTCTTCACCTCCCAGCCGACCTCGCAGCCGAACTGGAAGTTGAGCCGCTTGTCGTCGATGGACCAGGAGCGGTTGAGGTCCATGAACACCCCGTCGTCGGTGGCGTCGATGATCTCGTCGAGCGTGTGCGGGCCCGGTTCCAGGCCCACGTTGGTCATCCGCACCATGGGCAGCCGGGCCCAGCCGTCCGCCCGTACGCTGCCGCCGTAGTCGAGGCCCGCGACGGCGGCCGAGTCGCGGCCGGCGAGCACCCCCACCCAGCGCCCCTCGCGGACCGCGTCCCGCCTGACCGCCGGGGAGCCCTCGTCGTCGAAGCCGAAGCTACCCAGCGCGCCGGGGATCGTCGGGTCGATGGTGACGTTCATCAGCTCCGAGCCGTACCGCAGCGTGCCGAGCCGGCTCAGGTCCAGCCAGGACGTGCCGGCGAAGGCCGCCTCCCAGCCGAGGATCCGGTCCAGTTCGATGGCGTGCCCGACCGACTCGTGGATCTGGAGGGCGAGCTGCTCGCCGCCGAGGATCAGGTCGGTCTCGCCGGACGGGCACTCCGGAGCGGTGAGCAGCTCGCGGGACTCCTCGGCGATCCGGGCGGCGTGTGCCGCCATGTCGAGCGAGGTGACCAGCTCCCAGCCGGTGGTGCCGTACTGCCCGCGGTAGCTCGGATAGGAGCGGCGCTGGGTCTCGCCGTCGCCGATCGAGGTGGCCGAGATGCCGCCCCCGCACTCCCGGATCCGCTGGTCGATGCGGTGCCCCTCGCTGGAGACGAACCACTTGGTGGTGTCCCAGATCTGGTAGAGCCCCTCGGCGAGGTCGGCGCCGTGCTCGCGCATCGTCGCGGTGGCGCGGACCAGCAGGTCACCCTTGTCGGTGAGCGGCACGCCGAGCGGGTCGACGTCGCACGCCGAGGCCCAGCTCGCCACCGTCGCCTCGACCGCGACCAGGTCGATCGGCGGGCCGGGGACCCGCGCGCTCGCGGTGGCGATCGCCGCGGCGCGCCGCCCGGCGTCACGGGCCGCGGCGTCCGACAGCTCGGGTACGGCGTGGAAGCCCCAACTCGAACCGACCAGGGCGCGGACGCCCAGCCCGATGCTCTCGTCCTGGGTCAGCTCCTCGATGTCCCCGTTGCGGGCCGACATCGACTCGTAGCGGCGGTGCATCACCCGGGCGTCCGCGTACCGGGCTCCCGCGTCGAGGGCGGCCTGGACGGCGGCGGTCGCCGCGTCGAATCCCGTCATGCGCCCGACCCTAGGCGAGCCGACCGGCATGCGTCAGCCGAGCAGCTCCTCGGGGTGGATCGTCGCGCGAACGGGATCGGTCAACTCCAGCACCTCGCCCGCCTTCGTGACGGACCGCTCGACGTAGTGCGCACCCTGCCGCTGGTAGAGGTGCATGGTCAGGGTTTCCTGCTCGATCAGCAGGTACCAATCGATCAGCGCGGCGGCGTAGTAGTGCATCTTGAGCACCTTGTCGGTGGCCGCGTTACTGGGGGAGACGATCTCGCAAACCAGGTGCACATCGCTGGCTTCGATCACGAGCACGCTCAGATCGATGTCGTTGGTGATGACCAGATCGGGGATCGGGATCCGGCCCGCCCTCAGGCGGACGTTCACGGCCTCGAGCACTCGCAGGCCGACGTCCCGCACCGGTCGGCGGAGCGCGGCGCGAAGTTCGCCGGAAATGTTCTGGTGCAGAGGAGTGGGCCCAGGGGTCACGTAGAGGCTCCAGTCGAAGAGTTCGACGCGTTGCTGCGTCTCGCCGAGGGCGAGGTACTCCTCTTCGGTCCACGGGCCGTCGTGGTCAAACACCGACGCGGTCACAGTCACCTCCACCTCGTGCCGGCGTGAAATCTTCCCTTGGTCGCCAGGGCCATGGTCGCATCTCACGTGCGACGACGAGGCGTCGATGTCCAGTCGCATCCGTAGATGTCCCAGGTGAGGGCTGTTCAGGTCGGAAACCCAGTCGTTACGCTCAGGCCGCTGACAGGCCGCCATTTGTAGCTTATTTTCGCCTCCAGGAGTTTGCTGTAGGTTCTCTTCACCACTGAGGGAGGCGGTCATGGGCAGGTCGGATTCGGTGCCGTCCGGGGAGCCGGACCGTCCCGAGGTGCCGGAGCAGCGCTCCGGCGAGGGCCCCTATCTCCAGGTCACGGACCTGCGGGTGCGGTTCGAGACCGAGGACGGCGTGGTGAAGGCCGTCGACGGGGTCTCCTTCGCCGTCGAGCGCGGTCGGACCCTGGGGATCGTGGGGGAGTCGGGTTCGGGGAAGAGCGTGACGTCGCTGGCGATCCTGGGCCTGCACAACCCGAAGCGAGCGGCCATCTCGGGGGAGATCTCCGTGGGTGGCCGTCAGCTGGTCGGCATGGCGGAGGAGGAGGTGCGGCGGCTGCGGGGCCGGGACATGGCGATGATCTTCCAGGATCCGCTGTCCGCGTTGCACCCGTACTACACGGTCGGTAAGCAGATCGCCGAGGCGTACCGCGTGCATCACCCGCGGGCCGGGAAGCGGGAGGCGCGCACTCGGGCGGTGGACATGCTGGGCCGGGTCGGCATCCCGCAGCCGGCGAAGCGGTTCGATCAGTATCCGCACGAGTTCTCCGGGGGCATGCGGCAGCGGGCGATGATCGCGATGGCCCTGGTGAACGACCCGGACCTGCTCATCGCCGACGAGCCGACCACCGCCCTGGATGTGACGGTACAGGCGCAGATCCTGGACCTGCTCAGTGATCTGCAGGAGGAGTTCCGGTCGGCGATCATCCTGATCACCCACGACCTGGGCGTGGTCAGTCAGGTGGCTGATGACGTGCTCGTCATGTACGGGGGTCGGGCGGTGGAGCGCGGGAGTGTGGAGCAGGTGTTGCGGCGGCCGCAGCATCCGTACACGTGGGGGTTGTTGTCGAGTGTGCCGTCGTTGCACGGCGACGCCGACGCGGACCTGGTGCCCATCAAGGGCAACCCCCCGTCGTTGATCAACCTGCCGTCGGGGTGCGCGTTCCACCCCCGGTGCCGTTACGCCGGCCGCAACGGCGACCGCTCCCGCACCGAGGTGCCCGAGCTGCGGGCGGCCGGGGAGGCGGGGCACCTGGTGGCCTGCCACCTGCCGGCCGAGGAGCGCACCCGGCTCTACCAGCAGGACATCGCCCAGGTGGGAGTGGCCCGATGAGTACCGAGACCGAGCCGCTGCTGCGCGTGCGGGGGCTGACCAAGCACTTCCCGGTGCGGGAGGGCTTCCGCGCCAAGGGCGCCGTCCGGGCCGTGGACGGCGTGGACTTCGACGTCCGCCCCGGCGAGACGCTGGGCCTGGTCGGTGAGTCCGGGTGTGGGAAGACCACCACGGGGCGAATGCTGGTGCGGCTGCTGGAGCCGACCGCCGGCACCATCGAGTTCGCCGGTCGGGACATCACCCATGCCCGGCGGGCGCAGTTGCGGCCGCTGCGGCAGGACCTGCAGATCATCTTCCAGGACCCCTACGCCTCGCTGAACCCCCGGCACACCGTCGGCCGGATCGTGGCCATGCCGCTACAGGTCAACGGCATCAACCCGCCCGGCGGCATCAAGAAACGCGTCCAGGAACTGCTGGAACTGGTCGGGTTGAACCCGGAGCACTACAACCGCTACCCGCACGAGTTCTCCGGCGGCCAACGCCAGCGCATCGGCATCGCCCGCGCCCTCGCCCTACGCCCCAAGCTCATCGTCGCCGACGAACCCGTGAGCGCCCTCGACGTCTCCATCCAGGCCCAGGTCATCAACCTGCTACGCGACCTGCAACGCGACCTCGACCTGGCCTTCGTGTTCATCGCCCACGACCTCGCCGTCGTGCGGCACTTCTGCCACCGCGTCGCCGTCATGTACCTGGGCACCATCGTCGAGATCGGCGACCGCGACGACATCTACACCCGCCCCCAACACCCCTACACCCGGGCCCTGCTGTCGGCCATCCCCGACGTCACCACCCTCGGGCCCGCCGGACGCATCCGCCTCACCGGCGACGTACCCACCCCGCTCAACCCACCGTCGGGCTGCCGCTTCCGCACCCGCTGCTGGAAAGCCCAGGAACGCTGCGCCACCGAGGAACCCGCCCTCGTCACCCGCGACGGCGGCAACCAGGCCACCGCCTGCCACTTCCCGGAGAGCGGGCCGATCGGCGTCGTCACCAGCGAGCCCGTGGAGGTGCCGTGAGCGCGAGGAGTGAGCCGGTGTTGCGAGCCCCGCAGTCGCGAACCGAGGAGTTGCCGCAATGAGCCTGTCCCCCGTCGAGGGCGCGGCGCGGGCCGAGATGGAGCCGGCCGCCGACCCCGTGAAGCCCGACGAGCAGGGCATCGTCGGCCGGTCGCCCGGCCAGCTCGCCTGGGCCCGGCTCCGCCGGGACCGCACGGCCATGGTCAGCGGCGTCGTGCTGGTCCTCTTCGTCGTGCTGGCGCTCGCCGCGCCGCTGATCTCCAAGCTCTACGGCGTCGGCCCGAACGAGCAGTTCCAGCAGCTCCTGGACGGCAACGGCATGCCGCTGGGCTACGTCGGCGGCATCACCGGCGACCACTGGTTCGGGCTGGAGCCGCGGCTCGGCCGGGACATCTTCATCCGCATGATCTACGGCATGCGGACGTCGCTGTTCATCGCGTTCGCGGCCGCCCTGGTGACCACCGCGATCGGGGTGGCGGCCGGCATCCTCGCCGGCTTCCTCGGCGGGATCGTCGACACGGTGATCAGCTGGATCACCGACGTGGCGCTGGCCCTGCCCTTCCTCATCTTCGCCCTCGCCGTGGTGCCCACCGTGGGGCTGCGCTTCTACGGCCCGCGGGAGGAGGTGCCGCCGGCGTTCCAGGTGACCGTGCTCATCGGCATCTTCGCCGCGTTCGGCTGGACGAGCACCGCCCGGCTGGTCCGGGGGCAGGTGATCTCGCTGCGCGAGCGGGAGTTCGTGGAGGCGGCCAGGGCCAGCGGCGCCGGACTGGGCCACATGCTGTTCCGGCAGCTCCTGCCCAACCTGTGGGCGCCGATCCTGGTCGCGTTCTCGCTCGCCGTGCCGTCGTACATCACCGGTGAGGCGGCGCTGTCCTTCCTCGGCATCGGCATCCTCGAACCCACCGCCGACTTCGGTCGGATGATCTTCCAGAGCATCCCGTACCTGCAGACCGACCCGGCGTACGTGTTCTTCCCCGGCGTCACGATCTTCATCCTCGTGCTCGCCTTCAACCTGCTCGGCGACGCGCTACGTGACGCGCTCGACCCGAAGTCGTCCCGGTAGGGGTGGAGCCTCATGACCCGATTCCTGGTACGCCGGCTGCTCACCGCGGTCCTCACCCTCTTCGCGGTGAGCGTGCTCAGCTTCCTGATGTTCTTCGGCCTGCCCCGCGACCCGGTCAGCGGCATGTGCCCGAAGAACTGCAACGCCGAACGGTTGGAGCGGGTCCGCGAGGAACTGGGCCTGCGTGACCCGCTGCCCGAGCAGTACGCGAACTACATGAAGGGCATCGTCACCGGGCGGGACCTGGGCAGCTCCCAGGGCGGCCGGTGCGACGCCCCCTGCCTCGGCTACTCCTACGTCAACAGCGAGGCGGTCACCGACACCCTGACCCGGGTGCTCCCGGTGACCCTGAGCATCGTCATCCCGGCGGCGGTGCTCTGGCTGGTGCTGGGCGTCGGGCTCGGCATGGTCTCGGCGCTACGACGGGGCACCCTGCTGGACCGGCTGGCCATCGGCTTCTCGCTGGCCGGCGCCTCGATGCAGCTCTACTTCGTCGGCGCCGTGCTGCTCCTGATCTTCACCTACAACCTGCGGATCACCCCGACACCGGGCTACACCTCCATCTTCGACAATCCGGTGAAGTGGGCCAGCGGTCTCGTCCTCGCCTGGGTCTGCCTGGCCTTCCTCTTCTCCGCGATCTACGCCCGGCTGTCCCGGGCCCAGATGCTGGAGACGCTCTCCGAGGACTTCGTCCGCACCGCGCGGGCCAAGGGCGTGCCGAAACGGAAGGTGTACGGCCGGCACGCGCTGCGCGCGGCGATCACCCCGATCGTCACCATCGCCGGCCTGGACGTCGGCAGCGCGCTGGGCGGCACGGTGATCACCGAGACCACCTTCGGCATCCAGGGGCTCGGCCGCACCGCCGTGGACGCGGTCCGCTCCGGGGACCTGCCGACCATCATGGCCACCGTGCTGATCTCGGCGGTCTTCATCGTGGTCGCCAACATCGTGGTCGACCTGCTCTATGCGGCCATCGACCCCCGGGTCCGGTTGCGATAGCGCAACGGCGCCCGGCAGGGCGTGGAGAAATCCACCGCTCTCTGTTACACAAACCGTAGTTTTCCTACGTCGTCTGACGAGGCTCCGTGATAGGGAGGAGGCGCACATGCGCCTGAAGAGGGCAGCCGCCACGGGCGGCGCGCTCGCACTGCTCGTGGTGATGGGGGCGTGCAGCGAGAACAAGGGCACCGACGGCGGCTCCGGTGAGAACCGGGTGCAGAGCGGCTCGATCGCCACCGACCCCAAGGATTCGATGGGGCCGGCCGCCGAGGTGCCCGGCGCCGCCAAGGGCGGGACCTTCCGGGTGATCCGGGAGACCAAGATCTCGCACCTCGACCCGCAGCGGGTCTACTCGTTCGCCGGTCTGATGAACGCCCCGCTCTACAGCCGCTTCCTGACCACGTTCAAGGACGACGGCTCGGGCAAGGTGACCCTGGTCGGCGACCTCGCCGAGACCCCGGGCACCGACGTCAACAAGGACTGCAAGGTCTGGGAATTCAAGATCAAGGACGGGGTGAAGTTCGAGGACGGCAGCGCGATCACCTCCAAGGAGATCGCGTACGGCATCGCCCGTTCCTTCGACCCGGACCTGACCGGCGGCCCGACCTACCTGCAGGAGTGGCTCGCCAACGACCCGCAGTACGACACCAAGTGGAACTTCAAGGCGAACAAGACCTCGCTGCCGCCGGGCCTGACCGCGCCGGACGCGAAGACGCTCAAGTTCGAGTTCGCCAAGCCGCACTGTGACCTGCCGTTCGCGGCGTCGCTGCCGTACACCGCGCCGCTGAAGGCGGACAAGGACACCGGCGTCAACCTGGACAACCAGCCGTTCTCCTCCGGGCCCTACAAGATCACCAAGAACACCGCCGGTGTCGAGCTGGTGATGGAGCGGAACGAGAACTGGGACCCGAAGACGGACCCGGTGCGGCACGCGTACCCGGACAAGATCGTCTGGAACTACGGCCCGGACGCCGAGGCGGGCGCCAACCGGGTGATCTCCGACAATGGCGACGACCAGACGGCGCTGGCCTGGAACGGCGTGCCGTCGGCGCTGGTCGCCCGGGTCACCGGCGACGCGACGCTGAAGGACCGCTCGGTGCGCGGCCAGACCCCCAGCCTGTGGCGGCTGACCATCAACACCCAGCGGGTCACCGACCTGTCGGTGCGCCAGGCGCTCAACTACGCGATCGACCGGGACGGCTTCATCAAGGCGTACGGCGGTGAGGCGTCCGCCAAGGCCGTCACCACGCTGATGCCGCCGTCGACCATCGGCTGGGAGAGCTACGACGCCTACCCGGCCGGCCCGAGCGGCAACGTCGAGAAGGCCAAGGAGCTGCTCGCCGGCAAGACCCCGGAGCTGGTGCTCGGCATCAGCGACGACTCGCCGGAGCTGGCCACCCAGCTCAAGGCCAACCTGGAGAAGGCCGGCTTCAAGATCACGGTCAAGACCATCCCGACCGACGCCAAGCTCGACGAGACCAGCAAGAAGAACAACCCGTACGACCTCTGGACCGACCAGTGGGCCGCGGACTGGCCGAGCGGTGCGGCGATCCTGCCCGTGCTCTTCGACGGCCGCACCATCAAGGCCGAGAGCAACAGCAACACCTCGTACGTGAACAGCGACGAGATCAACAAGGAGTTCGACCGGATCCTCGCCATGCCGGCCGGTGAGCAGGGCAAGGAGTGGGCCAAGCTCGACAAGCGCATCATGACCGAGCTGGCCCCGGCCGTGCCGCTCTTCGTCGAGCAGGGCTACTACCTGCACGGCTCCAAGGTGGGCGGGATCTACCTGTCCAGCATCTTCGGCTACCCCGCCTTCACGAACGTCTACGTGAAGCAGTGACGGCCTGACAGCGGGGCCCCGGTCCGATCGGGCCGGGGCCCCCGCGCGTCACAGGTGGCGGCGGAGGAAGTCGAGCTCCAGGCGGAGCAGGCGTTCGGCCAACCCGCCGGCCGCCATGTGGGTGGCGCCGGTGAGGGGCAGCACGGCGTGCGGGCGGCCCGCGGCCAGCAGCGCCCCCGACAGCCGCAGCGTGTGCGCGGCCAGCACGTTGTCGTCCATCAGGCCGTGCACCAGCAGCATCGGCCGGGCCTGCGCCGGGTCGCCGACCGGCTCGGCGGCCAGCTCGACCAGCGAGTGGTGGGCGTAGACGTCCATCCCGTCGTCCGGCATCCCCAGATAGCGCTCGGTGTACGCGGTGTCGTACAGCGTCCAGTCGGTGACCGGCGCGCCGACGATCGCGCACCGGAACAGCTCCGGGTGGCGCAGCACCGCCAACCCGGCCAGCCAGCCACCGAACGACCAGCCGCGCACCGCCACCCGCTCCAGGTCCAGGTCCGGGTGCTTGCCGGCGAGCGCGGTCAGCGCGTCCACCTGGTCGGTCAGGATCACGTCGGCCACCCGCCGGTGGATCGCCTTCTCGAACGAGGGGGCGATGCCGGGGGTGCCCCGGTTGTCGATGGTCACCACGGCGAAGCCCTGCTCGGCCCACCACTGCCGTTCCAGCCAGGCCCCCCGCGCCGCGATCACCTCCTGGTGGCCCGGGCCGCCGTAGACGTCCAGCAGCACCGGCAGCTTCGTGCCCTTCACGTGCTCACCCGGGTAGAGCACCGCGCTCGGCAGCCGCCGGTCGGTCACCCGGACCAGCGTGGGCCGCGGCGCGTACGGCGGGGTCGCGGCGCGCGAGCCCAGCTCACCCACCTCGCGGTCGCCGTGCCAGACCCGCCACCGGGTGCCCGGGTGCTCCAGTGAGGCCACCCCCACGGCCAGCGTGCTGCCGCCGATCGCGGCGGTGTGCCAGCCGGGGTCGCTGCCCATCCGGCGGGCGTCCACCCCGCCGCCGATCGCCGTTCGCACCCGGTAGAGGTGGCGCTGGCTCGGTTCGCCCTCGCTCGCCTCGACCAGCAGGTCCGCCGCCGCGTTCGGGCCGGCCGGCAGCCTGCCCACCACCCGCCGCACGTAGAGCGAGGGCGGGGTGAGCAGGGTGCCGTCGGCGAACAGGCAGCGGGCGTCGTACCCGTCGTGGGCCAGCTCGCCGCCGACCAGCACCCGGCCGTCGGGCAGGTGCGCCGGGGTGCCGGGGATGGGCTCCACCCAGCGCGGGTCGGCCAGCTCGGCGTGCACCTGCGTCTCCCCGGTGCGCGGATCCACGGCCAGCACCAGCCCGTGCTGCTGCGACCGGCGCAGCACGGTGATCAGCGGGCCGCCGTCGGCCCAGTCCACCGAGGTGAGGTACGGGTAGGTCTCCCGGTCCCAGTGCACGTCGACCCAACCGCCGTCGAGGTCGAGCAGGTGCAGGCTGACCTCCGCGTTCGGCCCACCCGCCCGGGGGTACGCCACGGACGTCGGCGGGCTCGCCGGGTCGGACGGGTCGTGCAGGTGCCAGCGGTCCAGCCGGGACTCGTCCACCCGGGCGGCCAGCACCGAGCGCCCGTCCGGGGACCACCAGTAGCCGCGGAACCGGCCGAACTCCTCCGCCGCGATGTGCTCGGCCAGCCCCCAGGTCACCCCGCTGTCCTCGCCGGCGAGCAGGTTGTCCGTGCCGTCCGGTTCGACCACGCGCAGCTGGCCCCGGCGTACCCCCTCGGCGGCGTCGGTCACGTAGGCCAGCCGTTCGCCGGTCGGGTCGGGACGCGGGTCGATCACCGGACCGACGGCGGCCACCTCGACCACGTCGCCGTGCACCAGGTCGGCCCGGAACAGGCGGCCGGCGAGCGCGAACGCGGCCACCCGGCCGGCGCCGTCCAGGGCGTACGAGCCGATGCCGGCGGCGCTGAGCCGCAGCCGCTCGCGCAGCGCCCGCTCACCCGGCGCCAGCTCGACCGGTTCGCCGTCGGTGCCGAGCAGCACCGCCGGGTCGGCGACGAGGCGCTCCTCGCCGGAGGCGACGTCGAGCAGCCAGAGCGCGTCGGCCGGGTCCTCCGGTCCCGACGAGCGCAGGAAGATGACCCGGGAGCCGTCGTCGGTGACGGAGACGGAGCGCGGCGCCCCGTGGCTGAACCGACGGGTGCGGGCGGCCAGCTCGGGAAAGTCCACGCCTGTAGAGAGTAGGCGCGCGCCGGGCGTGATGTGGCCGACCTGGGCGGACGCGTAAGCATCGAGCGGGCAGGACCGCCGGTTAGAGTGACGGGCGTGACGAGCCTGCCCGACCGACGCCTGCTGCTGGTCCACGCGCACCCCGACGACGAGTCCATCGGCACCGGCGCGACGATGGCGCACTACGCCGCCACCGGCGCCCACGTCACCCTGGTCACCTGCACGCTGGGCGAGGAGGGCGAGATCCACGTGCCGGCGCTGGCCCAGCTCGCCGCGGCCGAGGCCGACCAGCTCGGCGGCTACCGGATCGGCGAGCTGGCGGCCGCCTGCGCGGCGCTCGGCGTCACCGACCACCGCTTCCTCGGCGGCGCGGGCCGCTACCGCGACTCCGGGATGATGGGGCTGGCCACCAACGAACACCCGCGGGCGTTCTGGCAGGCCGACCTCGACGAGGCCGCCGGCCACCTGCTGGAGGTCATCCGCGAGGTCCGCCCGCAGGTGATGATCACGTACGACCCGAACGGCTTCTACGGCCACCCCGACCACATCCAGGCACACCGGGTCGCCATGCGCGGCGTGGAACTCGCCGCCGCCGAGGGGATCGCCCCGGCGAAGGTCTACTGGACGGCGATGCCGCGCGGCGTGCTGGAGGCCGGCCTGGACGCGTTCACCGAGTCGTCGGACAACCCCTTCGCCGGCATCGAGAGCGCGGACGAGCTGCCCTTCGGCACCCCGGACGAGGGGATCGCCGCGTGCATCGACGCCACCGACCAGCACGTCGCCAAGGAGGCGGCGATGCGGGCGCACGCCACCCAGATCCCGGCCAACTCCTGGCTCTACTCGATCGCCGGCAACTTCGGCGCCGAATTCATGGGGGTGGAGTACTTCACCCTCGCGGTCGGCGAGAAGGGCCCGGGCAGCGGCCCGTACGGCTGGGAGGACGACCTCTTCGCCGGGTTGGCGCTGGACCGGCCGGACCGGTCCCCGGTCACGGCGGCCGGCCTCCGGTGACGCTGCCCGCCGCACCCATGTCGGTCGCCCCCGAGCAGGAGCCCCCCGCGCCCGAGCCGCCGGCCCGGGCGGTCGACCTCGTGCTGCGCGTCGCCGGCGGGGTGGTGGCGGTCTGGGCCGGCGTCCTCGCCGCGGTGCTCGCCCTGCTCTTCGCCACCTGGGCCTGGGAGGTGGTCGAGGGCCTGTCCGGCGGCGCCGGCAAGGCCCTGGTCGGCATCTCGCTGGCGGTGGGCGGGATCGCCGCGGTGGTGGTGCTGACGGTGCTGGTGAGCTGGTTCGCCCACCTGGCGGTCGGCACCCGCTGGGCGGCGGCGCTGGCGGCCCTGCCCTGGTTCGTGGTGATCGTCGCGGGCGGCTTCCGCACCGTCGAGGGCGACCTCGCGCTCAGCGGCGACAACGTGCTCGGCCTCGGGCTCATCGTGGCGGGCGCGATCACCTTCGCGGTGATGGGTTTCCGGCAGATCGTGGTGCCGCCCGCCGTCCGCTGAGGGTGCAGACGCCGCACAGGTTGCGGTGGTAGATATCTCTGCCAGGAGCCCACCGAGGGGGCGGGCGGTACGGCGGGAGGCGTGCGATGTTCCAGCGGTGGCGTGCGGTCGGCGTGCTGGCGGCCGCGCTGTTCGTGGTCAACGTGGTGGCGCGGCTGGTCATCAAGTTCGCCTACCCTGACGACGACACCGCCGCCGGCCGGGTGTCGCTCGTGATGTTCCTGGTCATCGGGCTGATCCTGGCCGTCACGGCGTTCCGCTGGGGCGCGGAGCGGCCGGCCGGCCACTGGACCGGCGACCTGGCCGTCGCGGTGGTCGCGGCGCTGGCGCTGACCGTCTTCGTCGGCCCGCTGCTGGTCGGCGAGAACCCGTTCGAGGGTGGCGCCGGCCTCTTCTTCGCCCAGATCTGGCTCTACCTGGCGGCCACGGTGGCCGGCGTGCTGGTCGGTTACCTGACCCTCACCGCGCTGGGGCGCGACTTCCGCTCGCGGCAGCTCAAGCGCTACGCCGAGCTGAAGGCGACCAAGCCCCGCAAGGTCGTCCGCCGCTGAGGCGGCCCGCGACCCCGCGGCGTGCCGGCGCCGGGTGATCCCGCCCGGCGCCGCCCCCTCCGGGTACGGCGTCCGGGCGGAACCGGCCCGGCGTCGCGGCCTCGCCCGCGGTGGGCGCGGCCGTCCCGCTCAGTCCCGCCCGGTGGCGGGCAGGGGCGGCGTGTCGACCGACTCGGCGGCCGGACCGGAGCCTCCGGTGATCATGGTGCCCTCCGGGGTGACCACCTCATCCACCGCGTCCACCTCCGGCGGCACCATGGACGCCACGACCCGGTCCGCCGTGTCCATGCTCAGCGTCGGGCCCGAGCGGGATCCGTCGGCCACCCGGACGGGCTGCCGGCCGCCGGTGTCCGCGCCGCCGGACCGCTGCCGCGGGACCGTTCCGCCGTCCGCCTCGGCCCGCGGCTTGGGGGCGGCCGTCGCGCTCGCGGCCGGCAGGGCCGGCAACTCGGTCGCCTCCGTACCCGGCGCCTCCAGCTCCGCGGCGCGGCGCTCGACCTCCTCGACCTCCGGGGCCTGCGGCGCGACGTCCGCCAGATCCGCCGCCCGCTGTTCCAGCTCCGCGAGCTCCGTCGCGTCCGGTGCCGCGCCGGTCGGCGTATCCCGGCGGGAGCCCGACCGGGATCCGCGCGAGCCGGAGCCGTCCCGCGGGCTGGAGCCGCCTCGCGATCCGGTGGTCTTGCGGCCCTCGCGCAGGGCCTGGACGAGCGCGTCGACCAGCTCCGGCTTGCGCATGTCGGCGGTGCCGGTGACGCCGCGCCGGCGGAGGCGGTCGCGGAGCTGGTCGACCTTCAGGCGGGCGATCTCGCTCTCGTTGACCTCGGGGGTGTTCGGCGTCTGGTTGCCCGGCTGTTCACCGCCGTTGCCGCGACGGCGGGGCGCGGAACCGGCGCCCGAGCGGCCGCCCGTGCCGCGCCGGCCGGGTCCGGAGGCGGACGAGGCCCGGTCACGACCGGAACCCGAGCCGCCGCGGGAACGGGTGGTCTTGCGGCCCTCGCGCAGGGCCTGGACGAGCGCGTCGACCAGCTCCGGCTTGCGCATGTCGGCGGTGCCGGTGACGCCGCGCCGGCGCAGCCGGTCGCGGAGCTGGTCGACCTTCAGGCGGGCGATCTCGCTCTCGTTGATGTCGGGGGTGTCCGGCGTCTGGTTGCCGGGCTGGTTCTTCGTCGCCGCCGCGCCGCTGCCGCGCCGCGCCGTGTGCTGCTTGGCCATCGCGCAGGTCCTTCCTCACCGGGGTACGGACCTCTCCGTACCCCGGACGACCTGCCGGAACCCTTCGATCAGTCCGGGGCGACCCGGGTCAGGTAGGTGTGGTGGGTGGTGAAGCCGAGCCGCTGGTAGAGGGCCACGGCGCCGGTGTTGCGCTGCTCCACCTGGAGGAACGCCTGCGTGGCGCCCTCCGCCCGGCCCCAGTCGGCCAGCGCCCGGATGACCGCGCCCGCGTACCCGCGCCGGCGGGCCTCCGGCAGCACCTCGATGAGCGTGAGGCCGAGCCAGCGCCCCTCGCCGGTGACCGTGCCCCGGCCCACCGCGAGCAGCCGGCCGTCGACGTGCAGGTGGGCGAAGCGGACCCGGTCCACGGCGGTCAGCACGTGCCGTGCGGCGTCGGGCAGCCCGCCCTTGCGGCCGGCCGCCACCGACAGCCACTCCGCCGAGGGCGTCGGGGACAGCCCGACCGGCGGCAGGTCGGGGCGCCCCGGCGGCAGCGCGGCGAGCGGCGCGGTCTGCACCAGCACCGGCGGCCGGGCGGCCCAGCCCCGCGCGTCCAGCTCGGCGCCGACCGGCGCGGCCAGTGGCAGCGGGGTGTTCACCAGGGCGGGCTGGCCTCGGTCGGCGTACCAGCGCTGCACCGCGTCCAGCGCGGCGGGCAGCGGGCGGTCCGGGTCGCCGACCGGCAGCGCGCTGTTCGCCCGGCCGGTCCAGCCCGCGGCGCTGCGCAGCAGCCAGCCGCCGAGCCGCCCGCGTACCGGGGCGGGCCACGCCTCGTCGGCGGCCAGCTCGAGGGCGATCACGGCGGCGGCCGTCGGCCGGCGGGCCGCCGGTACCCGTTTCGCGCGGTGCACCTCGTCCACCGGGACCCGCAGCCGGCCCCGGTCGGTGGCCAGCGTGATGTGGGTCTCGCTCAGCTCGACCAGTTCGCCGAGCGCGTCCGAGAACAGCGGCCGGCCTTCGCGAATCCCCACAATCCGGCGGACCACGATCCGGTGTCCCACGTCCTGCTGTCGGAGCACGATCGACCCCCTCCCCGGCGAGATACTAGGCTCTAACCGTCGCGGATGATCGCGACGAGTCTTGCGGAGGAGAAGACCGGTGACCTACATCATCGCCGAGCCGTGCGTGGACGTGCTCGACAAGGCATGCATCGAGGAGTGCCCGGTCGACTGCATCTACGAGGGCAACCGGATGCTCTACATCCACCCCGACGAGTGCGTCGACTGTGGTGCCTGTGAGCCGGTCTGCCCGGTCGAAGCGATCTTCTACGAGGACGACGTCCCGGAGCAGTGGAAGGACTACACCGGGGCGAACTACGAGTTCTTCGAGGACCTGGGCTCGCCGGGCGGCGCCTCCAAGATCGGCAAGGTGGAGAAGGACGCGACCTTCGTGGCCGCGCAGCCGCCGCGCGGAGAGGGCCACTGAACCGGCCCGCGCCGGTCTCGTCGCGGCTGCCCGACTTCACCTGGGACACCCTGGACGCCGCGGCCGCGACGGCCGCGGCGCACCCGGACGGTCTCATCAACCTCTCGATGGGCACGCCGGTCGACCCGGTGCCGGCGCTGATCCGGCAGGCGCTGGCCGACGCGTCGAACGCGCCGGGCTACCCGCTGACCGCGGGCACTCCCGCGCTGCGGGACGCCATCGCGGCCTGGGTGGCGCGCGCCTGCGGCGCGGGCGTCGACGGGCTCGGGGTGCTGCCCACGATCGGCTCGAAGGAGCTGGTCGCCTGGCTGCCCACGCTGCTCGGCGTCGGCCCCGGCGACGTGGTCGTGGTGCCGTCGATCGCCTACCCGACGTACGAGGACGGGGCCCGGCTGGCCGGCGCCACCACGGTGCGCAGCGACTCGCTGACCGCCCTGGGCCCCGACCCGCGGGTCCGGCTGGTCTGGGTGAACTCGCCCGGCAACCCCACGGGGCGGGTGCTGCCCGCCCGCCATCTGCGCAAGGTCGTCGACTGGGCGCGCGAGCGCGGCGCGGTGGTCGCCAGCGACGAGTGCTACCTGCCCCTGGGCTGGGACGCCGAGCCCGTGTCGGTCCTCTCGCCGGAGGTCTGCGGCGGGTCGTACGCGGGCGTGCTGGCGGTGCACTCGCTCTCCAAGCGCTCCAACCTGGCCGGCTACCGGGCCGGCTTCGTGGCCGGTGACCCGGCGCTGGTGGCCGAGCTGCTCAAGATCCGCAAGCACGCCGGCATGATCGTGCCGGCCCCGGTGCAGGCGGCCATGGTGGCCGCGCTGGGCGACCAGGCGCACGCCGACGCGCAGCGGGAGCGCTACCGGGCCCGGCGGGAGAAGCTGTACGCCGCGTTCACCGGCGCCGGCTTCACCGTCGAGCACTCCGAGGCGGGGCTCTACCTCTGGATGACCCGGGACGAGGACTGCTGGGACACCGTCGACTGGCTGGCCCGCCGGGGCATCCTGGTCGCCGCCGGCGTCTTCTACGGCCCGGCCGGCGCCCGGCACGTCCGGGTGGCGCTCACCGAGTCGGACGAGCACGTCGACGCGGTCGCCGGCCGGCTCGCCCAGCTCTGACCGACGTGCGCGGCGGCCGGCCCCGAGAGGTCGGCCGCCGCGCACGCGTCAGTCGTTGATCCGCTGGAACACCCGCAGCAGGGTGTCCCGGCTGCGCTTCTCCAGGAACTCGCTGGCCATCAGCTCCTGCAGCGACACGGTCCGGCCGTCGAAGAGGGTCAGGGTGGCCTTCAGCGGCACCTCGCGCTTCACCTCGACCGAGGTGATCTCCTCGTAGGGCAGGTACGGGTGCCGGGCGGCCAGGTCGGCGACCGGCACCGCGCCGACGAGCGACGTGAGCCGCTTCTCGCCCTCGCTGGACTTGCCCGGGTCGGGGATCAGGACCAGGCCGTTGTCGAGCACGAGGATGTCGTGCTCCCGGCCGTCGACCTTGATGTTGGCGAGCCCGCCGATCAGGTCGGCGTTGCGGGCCGAGGCCCGGGCTTGCACCACGGTGGCGTGGGCGGCGTCGATCCTCAGCTCGGCGAGGCGGGTGAGCGCCTCGTTCAGGGTCTCCGGTGCGACCGCCAGCTTGGCGATGCCGGCCAGGTCGAGTGGCTCGCCCGCCGGGCCGACCAGCGGGGCCGGCCCCGACCAGGAGAGCTGCCAGCGGGCCCGCCCGGAGCGGACCGCGGCGTTGTCCAGCAGGGTCTCCATCGGGCCGGCGAAGGCCGCGGCGGCCTCCTTGCGGGTGGCGCCGCTGAAGAACTGCTCGGCGAACTGGCCGAGCCGGCCGGCACGGACCAGGTCCAGCAGGGTGGGCAGGCCCGGGGTGGGGGTGCCGATGAACCGGCCGGCCGCCCGGTAGATGCCGTCCGCCTGCCGCTGCACGGTGGCGGCCACCGACTCCGCGACGAACTCCGCCCAGGGCAGCACCCGCCGCGAGCCGTGCTCGACCACGAGGCCCTGGAGGTGCCGCCCGGCCCCGGCCACGTCGGCGAGCAGGGCCCAGGCCGGCCGGTCGTCCGGCGCCACCGGCGCGGCGGGCGTGGCCGTCATGGCGGCGACGCGTACGCCGATCGGGGGGTGGGTGTCCCAGCGCGACGGCTCGCGCTCCGGGGCGTTCTCCCGCAGCTCGTCGATCTCGTCCCGGCGGGCATGGAGCAGCATGGCGAAGCCGCCGAAGAGGTCGTCCGGCGCGAGCCCGGCCGTCCAGCCCGGCTCGACGTAGCGGCGCATGTAGAAGGCCCAGGCCGCGTCGAGCGCGGGCAGGGTGCGCAGCGCCGAGGTGGCCGCCTCGGTGCCGGCGAGCGCCACCGACGACCGGTCCGCCTCCAGCTCCTGGCGGCGCGAGGCGGCGTTGTCGACCATCAGGTAGAGCTTCGAGTAGCCCTTGAAGATCCAGCCGACCGGGTTGCGCGGGCTGATCCGGTCGACGGTCTCCTCGATGGCCAGCCGGCCGCGGTAGGCGACCCCGCCCAGCCGGGTGTGCTGGCCGGAGTAGTGGCCCAGCTCGTGGGCCAGCACCGAGCGGAGCTGGTCGATCCGCATGGCTTGGAGCAGCGGCAGTCCGACGTAGAGGGTGCGCCGGCCGCCGATCAGGCCGAGCAGCTTGCTCTGCTCGCCGACCGCCGCGTTCACCTCGGGCACCAGGCGGATCTCGTCGGGCGCGCGGGTTCCGACGGCCGTGGCCAGCTCCCGGACCGTGGCCCAGAGCCACGGCGCCGCCCGCTCGTCCAGGATCAGGCCGGGCGCCGGCTCGTTCTTCGTACGGATCGCCTTCCACAGCCCGACCCCGACCGCGCCGAGCGCGACCACCAGCGGGAGCAGCAGCTTGCCGGTGACCAGGCCGCTGGTGTGGCTGAACAGCCAGACGCCGAGCGCGGCCACGGCGGCGAGCTGGAGCAGCGCGACGACGTAGAAACCGATCAACATGACCACCGAGGCGAGCGCCCGGTACGTGGCGGACATGTACTTCCCTTTCCCCCGTTGGACCGGCCCGTCCGGTGGGCCGCCGGGGGACCGTACGACGCGAGCGCTGCTCGGACAACCCCCTTCCGTGCCGCCGGTACCCGGGCCGGCCGCAGCCGCACGACGACTCGCCCTGCACTTCGCGTGGGCGGTGACGGACAGCCAGGGCTGGGCGCCGGACGGTATCCTCGGCGGAACTTGCAGCGGGGCCGGGCCGGCTCCGCACGACGGGACGCCGAGGTGGGCCGATGGTGGGCGGGGCCGGCGGGCAGGCACGCGTGGCGGTGGTCGGCACCGGCCTGATCGGGGGATCGGTGCTGCTCCGGCTCCGCGACGCCGGGCTCGACGTGGCCGGCTGGGACCCGGATCCGGCGACCCGGCAGCGGGTCCGCGAACAGGGCGTCAGCGCGCCGGACACCGTCGAGGAGGCGGTCGCCGGCCGCGACGTGGTGTTCCTCTGCGGCCCGCTGCCCACCCTGCCCGCGACGCTGGCCCGGGTGGCCGCGGCCACCGACGACCGCTGCGTGCTCACCGACGTGGGCAGCACCAAGGCCGAGGTGGCCACCGCCGCCGGCACGCAGGGGCTCGGGCACCGGTTCGTGCCCGGCCACCCGATGGCCGGGGCCGACCGGGCCGGCCTCGGCGCGGCCAACGCCGGGCTGCTCGACGGGGCGGCGTGGGTGCTCTGCCCGGGGCCGACCGGGATGGCCGCGTTCCGGCGGCTCGCCGCGCTGCTCATCGACGTCTTCCACGCCCGGGTGGTGCCGATGTCCGCCCCGGAGCACGACAGCGCCGCCGCGCTCGCCTCGCACCTGCCCCACCTGCTGGCCAGCGCGCTGGCCGGCACGGTGCAGCGCTCCGCACTGCGCGACGCGGTGCTCGCGCTCGCCGCAGGCAGCTTCTCCGACGGCACCCGGGTCGCCGGCGGCCCGCCCGAACGGACCGCGAACATGCTGCTCGGCAACCGGGAGCGGGTGCTGGCCGAGCTGGACGCGGTCCGGGCCTACCTCGACGACCTGGCCGAGGCGCTGCGGGCCGGCGACCCCGGGAAGCTGGCCGGCCGGCTGGCCGAGGGCCGCACCGCCCGGGCAGCGTTGCGCGGGCGCCCGTTCACCGCCCACCGGCGCGAGTTCCCCGCCGACGACCACGCCGGTGAGCTGGCCTACCTGCGGGAGCTGGGCGCGGCCGGCGGCCACCTCACCGGCTGCCGGGTGGCGGGCGGCGCGGTCACCTACACGGCGCACCTTCCGGCCACCCCGCCACTAGGCTGAGAAACATGGCGGACGCACCGGTCGTGGCGGTACGCGGCGAGGCGTACCGGGAGGTGGCCCCCGAGCTGGCCCGGTTCACGGTGACCGCGACCGCACGGGACCGCGACCGGGAGACCACGCTGACCCGGCTGGCCGAGCGGACCGCCGCCGTGCGGGTGCTGCTCGACGCGGCCGAGCCGGCCGTGGAGCGGCGGGACACCGGCCAGCTCCGGGTCTGGCCGGAGACGAAGCGGTCGGGTGAGCGGGTGGTGGCCTACCACGGCAGCGTGACCACCACCGTCACCGTTGTCGACTTCACCGCTCTCGGCGAGCTGATGCTGCGCCTGGCCGACCAGGAGCAGGTCGAGGTGGCCGGTCCGTGGTGGTCGCTGCGGCCGGACAGCCCGGCGTACCGGGAGGCCCGGCACGCCGCGATCGCGGACGCCCTGGCCCGCGCCCGGGAATACGCCGAAGCGCTCGGCGCCCGGGTGACCGCCCTGCTGGAGCTGGCCGACACCGGCCTGGCCGCCGCCCCGCCGATGATGGCGAAGGCGGGCTTCGGCCGGGCCGGGGAGGCCACACCCGAGCTGGAGCTGGATCCGCAGCCGCAGCCGGTGCACGCGGCGGTCGAGGCCCGGTTCACCATCAGCGACCCGGTGCTCGGCTGATGCCGCCCGCGCAGGTGCTCCCGCTCGGCGAGCTGGTGGAGCGGGCCCGGGCCCTCGCCGCGGACGGCCCCCGGCAGCTGCTCGGCATCGCCGGGGCGCCCGGGGCGGGCAAGTCCACGCTGGCCGAGCGGCTCGTCGCCGAGGTCGGTCCGGCCGCCCGGCTGGTGCCGATGGACGGCTTCCACCTGGCGCAGTCGGAGCTGGTCCGGCTGGGCCGGGACGCGCGCAAGGGCGCGCCGGACACGTTCGACGTCAACGGCTTCGTCTCCGTCCTGCGCCGGCTGCGCCGGTTGGAGCCGACCTCGGTGTGGGCGCCGGCGTTCCGCCGCGACCTGGAGGAGCCGGTCGCCGGGGCGATCGAGGTGCCGCCCGAGGTGCGGCTGGTGGTGACCGAGGGCAACTACCTGCTGCTGCGCGACGACCCGTGGGAGGAGGTGCGCACGCTGCTGCACCAGGTCTGGTTCCTCGACCTGGACGCCGAGCTGCGGGTGCGCCGGCTCACCGCCCGGCACGAGGCGTACGGGAAGTCGCCGGAGCAGGCCCGCGCCTGGGCGCTCGGCAGCGACGAGGCGAACGCCCGGCTGGTCGCCGGCACGGCGGAACACGCCGATCTGGTGGTCCGGCTAGCCGACCCGCTGCCGGGGTGACGGCACGGTCCGGCGCAGCAGCCGGGCCACCACCGCCCGCTCGCGGATGAACTCTGCTGCCTCCGGATAGCCGCTGTGGTTGCGGATCGGCGGGTCGGCCACCTCGCCCCCGGTGGGGTGCAGCGCCTCCGGGTCGGCCACCGGCACATCCCGTTCGCCGGCGCTGACCTGCCAGCCCAGCGGATCGGTGTCGCGCCAGAAGTTGGTCCAGGTGACGTGGCCTCCGGGCCAGGTGAGTGCCCGGGCCAGGGTGCGCAGCCGCTCCGGGCCGAAGTACGCGGGGAAGACCCGGCCGTAGAGCCGGGTCAGCTGGCAGCCGTAGGAGAAGAACCAGATGCGCCGCCGCCAGCGGCGGGGCAGTTGGAGCAGCATGGCGGCGCAGATGACGGTGCCCTGGCTGTGCCCGGAGAGGATCACCCCGTCCATCCGTTCGGGGTGGTGCGCAGGGAGCGCGAGCAGCCCGGCGACCCGGGTCTGGAGCTCCGGCACCGCGCGTTCGGCGTAGCTGGGCGGGGCGAGGGGGTGCGCGGCGCGGGGCCAGAAGGTGCCGACGTCCCAGATGACGCCGACCGAGCGGCGCACCGTGTCGTTGCGGTAGACCAGCAGCCCGAGCGCGCTGATCACCACGGGCAGCCAGCCGAGCATGGTGTCGCCCTGGTTGGCCGCCCAGTGGATGACGGTCTGCCAGCCGGAGGGGGAGAGCGGGCTGGGCCGGCTCCGGGAGAGCGCGGCCCCGCAGCACAGCGTCACCAGGACCACGGAGACGGTGGCGTAGCACCCGACCAGCCGGGCCGCGTGCTCGCCGACCAGCCGGTGCAGCGCGCGGAAGGCGCTGACGTCGCGGCAGCGGCGCAGGTCGTGCGCGGAGAGGCCGGCGCCGTCGGCGGTGAGCGCGGCGTACTCGGCCCGACGCAGCGACTGGAGCAGCACGCCCGCCCGGACCAGCAGCGCGAGCAGGGCGACCAGGCCGACCACGCAGGCCAGCCCGGCCCAGAAGACGGCGAGCGGGGGCACCACCCGGCTCTGGCCGCTCGGGTCGGCCCGGCTGTCGAGCCGGTCGCTGACCCAGTAGAGGAGGCCGGCGCAGTAGGCGACCGCCATCATCCAGCCGAAGCCGGCGATGAGTGCGGGGCCGCGCCCGCCCCAGGCCAGATCGGTGTACGCGCCGAGCGGCTGCACCGGGACGGCCGGGCGGGTCCGCGGCAGCAGCAGCCCGGTCAGGGCGATCGCGATGGCCGGCACGGCGAGCATCCAGGTGCTCAGCCCGTCCGGCGCGGCGGGCAGGCCGGGCAGGTCGCGCTCGGTCCAGGCCACCCCGAGCGGCAGCAGCATGCTGCCGGCCACCGGGCCGAACAGCGCCCGCCGCCCGGAGCGGTTCACCGCGCCGATGGTGACCAGCAGCAGCAGCTGGTACGTGGCGAGCCAGGCGACCGCGGTGTCGTACCCGGGCAGCGACCGGTCGGTGCGGCAGCCGGCGATGCCCGGGTCGGCCACGCACCCGACGGGCGGCCGGTACGCGGACAGCGCCCGGCCGGCCGGACCGTCGGGCAGCAGCAGGAGGGTGAACGTCCCGGCCAGCCCCAGCCCGGTGAGCAGCGCCACGGCGGCGCTCCATCGGCCGAGCGGGGTGGCGCCCTGCCGCCGGGTCAGCCAGGGCCGGCCCAGGGCGACCACGGCGATCGCCACCACGGCCGCCAGCACTGCCACGGTGGCCCAGGCGACCGCGGCCCGTGGCCCGCGCGGCGGGTCCATGATGATCACCGAGGTCACCGGCACTGCCGCCGCGACGACCGCCCCGGTGCACAGGTGCAGCACGGCCGCCCGGCGCAGTTGCCCCTCGCCGTTCCAGAAGGTCGGGTCCTGGAGCGGGTTCTCCAGCGGCTCCGGCCGTTCGGTGGGTGAGCCGTCCTCGCCGGGGTGCGGTTCGGCGGGCATCTCGGCCTCGTACTGGTAGGTGCGCCAGGCGACGAGGCCGAGGCCGGCCAGCAGGAGCAGCGGCAGCAGCAGCCCCACGGCGAGCGCCCGGGTGTCCTGGCGCCACCACGGGTTGCCGAGAAACTCCCACGGGCCGGGGAGGTGGCCGAGGCAGTCCGCGCCGACGCACTGCCAGCCGATCAGGTCCACGCCGATCCCGGTCGCCGTGATCACCAGGGTGGCGGTGAGGCTCAGGCAGAACAGCCGGATGAGCCAGGCGGTGATCCCGGAGCGGCTGGCCCAGCGTTCCCGGTCCGGGTCCGCCGGGATGCCGGTGCGGGCGTAGAGCGCCACGTTGGCCAGGGTGAAGGGGAGCAGCAGCGTCCACAGGGCCCGCTCGACGTCGCGCCGGGTCCGCGCGCCGGAGGTCAACTGCCCCCAGCTGTACGCCTCGACCGTGATCGGGTCGTCCCGGCCGGCGGTGCTGGCGCGGTAGAAGCCGGTGACGGCACCGCCGGCGACCAGATCGGGCTGCGCGCCGTCACCGCCGGGGCGCAGCCCGAGCAGTTGGTCGGGCGGAGTGTTCGACACCCCGTGCACCCGCAGTTCGAGCACCCGTTCCATCGCGCCCCCTGGGTGAACCGGTCACTACCCAGAGTGCACCCCTTGCGCGGAATCTGCACTCCGGCGAAGGGTCGTTTTAGCAGCTCAGGTGGCCTGCTCCAGGTCCCGGACCGGACGGGCGGGGTTACCCAGGGCCACCACATTGGGGGGTAGGTCCCGAGTCACCACGGCGCCCGCGCCGACCACCGTGTTCTCCCCGATGGTCACGCCGGCCAGCACGATGACCCCGCCGCCGAGCCAGACGTTGTCGCCGATGGTGATCGGCTCGGCCGCCTCCCACTTGTCCCGCCGGGCCGCCGGCTCGACCGGGTGGGTGGCGGTGAGCAGTTGCACGTTGGGTCCGATCTGGACGTCGGCGCCGATGGTGATCCGGGCGACGTCCAGGAACACCGCGTTGAAGTTGACGAAGCAGCGTGGACCGAGGTGGGTCTGGTAGCCGTAGTCGCAGTAAAACGGCGGCCGGACCCAGGTGTCCTCGCCGACCGAGCCGAGCAGGTCCCGCAGGGCGGCGAGGCGCCCTTCGGGGTCGTCGGCGGAGCTGCGGTTGAAGCGCTCACTGAGCCGGGCCGCCTGGTCCAGGTCGGCAATGATCTCGGGGTCGTCGGCGATGTAGGGCTCGCCGGCGAGCATGCGGTCCTTCATGGAGGTCACCCCGGGGATCATGCCGGGCAAGGCCGTGGACGAGGTACCGGTTCCGTCGGATTGGCGACTTCCGATTGCATACGCGGTATGCAATTCTGGCAGTCCGCGTCGATGTACCCCCATCGATGAAGACGCCTGACGAAGGAGGAACGTTGCGCCGAAACCGAAAAAGAATCGCCGGCCTCGGCCTCACCCTGGGGCTGGCGCTGGGCGTGCCCCTGCCGGCCTCCGCCGCCCCGCCGGCGGCCCCGGACGGCACCCCTGCCCCCGCCGTGACGCCACGCGCCGGCAAGCCGGTCACCGTCACCCTGATCACCGGTGACCGGGTCACCGTCACCGCCGGCGGCCAGGCGGCGGTCCGCCCGGGCTCCGGCCGCGCCGGAATCGGCTTCCTGGTCGGCCGGGAACGCGGCCACCTCACCGTGGTGCCGCAGGACGCGCTGCCCCTGGTCCGGGCCGGTCGGGTCGACCGGCGGCTGTTCGACGTCACCGGACTGGTCGAGGCCGGCTACGACGATGCCCGGCGGGACACGCTGCCGCTGCTGGTGTCGTACCGGCCGGGGTCGGCCCGCCGGGCGGCGGCGCCGGTGGCCGGCACGCGGGTGACCCGCGACCTGCCGGCCATCGGCGGCGCGGCGATGGTCGCGACGAAGGCCGACGCCGGCGCGGTCTGGGGTGCGGTCAGGGCGGACCGGGCCGGCGCCCGGGTCGACGCGGCGGGGGATGTCGACCGGATCTGGCTGGACGGCCGGCGGCGGGTGACGCTGGACCACAGCGTGCCGCAGATCGGCGCCCCCACCGCCTGGGCCGCCGGCTTCACCGGCACGGGGGTCAGCGTCGCGGTGCTCGACACCGGCGTCGACCTCAGCCACCCGGACCTGGCCGGCCGGGTCGCCGACGCACGCAACTTCAGCGAGGCGCCCGAGTCGGACGACATGGTCGGGCACGGCACCCACGTCGCCTCGATCATCGCGGGCAGCGGGGCCGCCTCCGGCGGGAAGTACCGGGGCGTCGCCCCCGACGCCACCCTGCTCTCCGGCAAGGTCTGCGAGAACCAGGGCTGCACCGAGTCGGCGATCCTCGCCGGCATGCAGTGGGCCGCGGCCGAGAAGCACGCCACCGTGGTCAACATGAGCCTCAGCGGCGCGGACTTCCCCGAGGTCGACCCGCTGGAGCAGGCGGTCGAGACGCTGACCGCGCAGACCGGCACGCTCTTCGTGGTGGCCGCCGGCAACGACGGCGCCGACGGCTCGGTCGGCTCGCCGGCCACCGCCGACGCCGCGCTGGCGGTCGGCGCGGTCGACCGGGACGACGCCCTGGCCGACTTCTCCAGCCGCGGGCCGCGGGTCGACGGTGGGCTCAAGCCCGACATCACGGCCCCCGGCGTCGAGATCGTGGCCGCCCGGGCCGCCAACGGCACCATCGGCGACCCGGTGGGGGAGAAGTACGTCGCCCTCTCCGGCACCTCGATGGCCACCCCGCACGTGGCCGGCGCGGCGGCGCTGCTCGCCCAGCAGCACCCCGGTTGGACGGCGGGGCGGTACAAGGCCACGCTGATGGCCTCGGCGAAGCCGCACCCCGACCAGACGGCGTTCCAGCAGGGCGCGGGACGGGTCGACGTGGCCCACGCGATCACCGAGCAGGTGACCAGCGAACCGCCGAGCGTCTCGTTCGGGGTGGCGGCCTGGCCGCACGGCGACGACCAGCCGACCGCCCGCACGGTCACCTACCGCAACGGCGGGACCGCCCCGCTCACCCTCGACCTCACCGCCGAGGTCACCGGTCCGGACGGGCGCGCCGCCCCGGCCGGCATGTTCACCCTCGGCGCGTCCCGGCTCACCGTGCCGGCCGGCGGGACGGCCCAGGTGACCGTCACCGCGGACACCCGGCTCGGCGGGCTGGACGGCTACTGGACCGGCCGGCTGGTCGCCCGAGCGGGCGACGCGACCGCGGTGACCCCGCTGGCCGTGAACCGCGAGGTGGAGAGCTACGACCTGACCGTCGCGCACCGGGACCGGGCCGGCAAGCCCACCGGTGACTACTTCACCACCCTGGTCGGTCTGGACGGCGTCGTGTACCGGGACGTCTACGACCCCGACGGCGAGGCGCGGGTCCGCCTCCCGAAGGGCCGGTACGGCGTGAACAGCCTGATCTACCGGCCCGGCGACGAGGGCTGGACCGAGGTGTCCATGCTGGCCCAGCCCGAGCTGGTGGTGAGCGGCGACCAGCGGCTCACCGTCGACGCCCGGCGGGCGAAGCCGATCCGGTCCACCGTGCCGCAGCGCGGCGCGGCCCCGCAGCTGATCGACCTCTCGGCCAACTGGTTCACCGAGGAATCCTCCTACGGGTTCGGGCTCTGGGCGTCCAGCTTCGACGGCCTCTACAGCGCCCAGCTCGGGCGCACCGTCTCCGACTCGCTCTTCGTCGGCGCCCTGGCCAGCCAGTGGACCGAGCCCACGGCGCCGGAACGCAGCCCGTACTTCTACGCCCTCAACGAGCTGTTCCCGGGCCGGATGCCGACCGGGTCCGTCCGGCACTACCGGCCCGCCGACCTGGCCACCGTGACGCACCGGTTCGCGGCCGGCTACGCGGGGCTGGAGAACGAGCGGTTCGTCTTCCCGGACTCCGACTACAACATCGGCGGCTCGGCGATCGTCGTGCCCGTTCCGGTGCCCGGCAAGCGGGTCGAGCACTACAGCACGGCCCGTACCCGCTGGAGTTCCGAACTCGACTTCGGCCAGCGGGGCGAGGACGGCTGGCTGGAGGTGCGGGCGGTGCTGGAGTCGGTGCCCACCCGGTACCGGGCCGGCCGGACCTACCGGGAGGACTGGAACAGCGCGCCGTACGGGCCGTCCTTCCCGCAGCCGCGCTGGCCGGAGCAGGGCGTCACGCGCAACGGCGACACCCTCGTCGTCGCCCTGCCGGTGCACAGCGACGCCGCCGGCCACCCCGGGGGCTCGCTCAACGACACCGAACGGACCGCCCTCTACCGCAACGGGAAGCTGCTCGCCGAGCAGGCCGCCGCGGGGTACGGCGAGTTCCAGGTGGCGCCGGGCGCGGCGAGCTACCGGCTGGAGACCTCGGCCACGCGGGGCTTCACCGACCTGAGCACCGAGGTGTCGGCGAGCTGGACGTTCCGCTCCCGGCGCGTCCCGGGTGACGACTGGGTGCGGCTGCCCGCCATGGCGGTCCGCTTCGCCCCGCCGCTGGCCGTGGACAACAGCGCACCGGCCGGCCGGACCTTCACCATCCCGGTGACCGTGCAGCGGCAGCCCGGCGCGCCGGCCGCCCCGGTCACGGCGCTCACCGTCGACGTCTCGTACGACGGCGGGAAGACCTGGCAGAAGGCGGCCCTGCACAAGCAGGGCGCGGGCTGGGCGGCCACCGTCCGGCACCCGGCCGGACCCGGCTACGTCTCGTTGCGGGCCGCCGCCCGGGACGGCGCCGGCAACACGGTCACCCAGCGGATCATCCAGGCGTACCGCCTGCGGTGAACCGGACGGCGGGCGGGCCGGGGCGTCGCGCCCCGGCCCGCTCCGCGTCGCCGGTCAGTCGTTGGCGTGCAGCGCCGCGTTCAGCTCGATGCCCCGGCCGGTGCGCGGCTTCGCCTCCAGCGCGCCGGTCACCGAGTTGCGCCAGAACAGCAGGCCGTCCACCCCGGAGAGCTCGCGCGCCTTGACCACCCGGCCGTCCGGCAGGGTGATCTTCGAGGCGGCGGTGATGTAGCAGCCGGCCTCCACCACGCAGTCGTCGCCGAGGGTGATGCCCACCCCGGCGTTCGCGCCCACCAGGCTCCGCTCGCCGATGCGCACCTTTTCGGTGCCGCCGCCGGAGAGGGTGCCCATGATCGACGCGCCGCCGCCGATGTCGGAGCCGTCGCCGACCACCACGCCCTGCACGATCCGCCCCTCGACCATCGAGGTGCCCAGCGTGCCGGCGTTGAAGTTGACGAAGCCCTCGTGCATCACGGTGGTGCCGGCGGCCAGGTGCGCGCCGAGCCGGACCCGGTCGGCGTCGGCGATCCGCACGCCGGCGGGGACCACGTAGTCGGTCATCCGGGGGAACTTGTCCACCCCGTGGACGCTCAGGTGGCGGCCGGCGGCCCGCTCGATGACCCGCAGCTCGTCGACCCGCTCCGGCGGGCACGGCCCGGCCGAGGTCCAGGCCACGTTGGCCAGCTTGCCGAAGATGCCGTCGAGGTTCAGCTCGTTGGGCCGCACCAGGCGGTGGGAGAGCAGGTGCAACCGCAGGTACGCGTCGGCCGCGTCCTTGATCGGGTCGTCCAGCGAGCCGATCACGGTGACCACCTGGACCGTGCGCAGGCCGGGCAGCGCCCGCTCGCCGATCGCGCCGGGCGGCAGGTCGAGCACGTCGGCCTGGTCCTCCCCGGGGACCAGCGGCAGCTCGCCGAGCCCCAGCTTGCCGGTCGGGTACCAGGTGTCCAGCACCTGGTCTTCAGCGGTGATCGTGGCCAGGCCGATGCCCCAGGCAGACTGTGCGGTCGTCACGAAAATGACGGTACCGTGCCACACATGCAGAACCCGTTGACCCCCGAGGTCTTGGCCGATCCGGTGGCGCTGACCCGCGCGCTGGTCGACATCGAGTCCGTCTCCCTCAACGAGAAGGCGATCGCCGACTGCGTCGAGGAGGTGCTGCGGGGCGTTCCCCACCTCACCACCTACCGGCACTCCAACACGGTGATGGCGCGTACCGACCTGGGCCGGGCGCAGCGGGTGGTGCTCGCCGGCCACCTGGACACCGTCCCGCTGAACGACAACTTCCCGTCGACCATGCGCGGCGACCTGATGTACGGCTGCGGCACCTCCGACATGAAGTCCGGCGTGGCCTTCGCGCTGCACCTGGCGGTGACCCTGCCCGACCCGCGCTACGACGTCACCTACTTCTTCTACGAGGCCGAGGAGATCGAGTCGAGGTACAACGGCCTCACCCTGGTCTCCCAGGCGCACCCGGAGTGGCTGGAGGCCGACTTCGCGGTGCTGCTGGAGCCGACGTACGGGATCGTCGAGGCGGGCTGCCAGGGCACCATGCGCGCGATCGTCACCACCCACGGCGAGCGCGCCCACGCGGCCCGGTCCTGGCACGGGGTGAACGCCATCCACGGCGCCGGCGAGGTGCTGCGCCGGCTGACCGCGTACGAGGCGCGCCGGGTGACCATCGAGGGCTGCGACTACCGCGAGGGCCTGAACGCGGTGCGGATCACCGGCGGCGTGGCGGGCAACGTCATCCCGGACCGCTGCGACATCGAGATCAACTACCGGTACGCCCCGGACCGTGACCCGGCCGGGGCCGAGGCGCACCTGCGCGAGGTCTTCGCCGGCTTCGACCTGGCGGTCACCGACGCGGCGGCCGGCGCGGCACCGGGCCTGGACAACCCGCCGGCGCAGGAGTTCCTGGCCGCGGTCGGCGCGGCCCCGATCGGCAAGCTGGGCTGGACGGACGTGGCCCGGTTCGCGGCCATGGGCATCCCGGCGCTGAACTTCGGTCCCGGCGACCCCAACCTGGCCCACCACAAGGACGAGCACGTCGAGCTGACCAAGATCCGTGACGGCGCGGCCACCCTGCACCGCTGGCTCGCGTCGTCCTGAGGACGCGACCGGGGGCCCGCGTCACTGACGCGGACCCCCGGATCGGGCCGGCCGGACCGTCAGACGGTGGTGCTGAGCGCCGTGTCCGTCTCGGTGCTCTCGCCGGAGAGGTCGGTGTGGTGGGCTTCCATCATCCGGGCGCGGCGGCGCTCGGCCACCACGTCACGGATCCGCCGCTGCATCTGCCGGCGGATCCGGATCATCTCGCTGTTGCTGATCAACGCTGGCTCCTCCCCCGAAGGCGCGTCGCCGGGGCATACCCGGTATGTGAATAGTAAGACGTACGAGCGAGCCATTTAGTTGCCCATGATCACGAAGAATTTCTCCGGGTCGCCCGCCTCCGCACCGCGCCGCCCCACCTCCACTACGGTGGCCCCATGAGCCAGAGCAACGGACGGCCAGCCGGTCGCGGGCCGAGCGGGGAGCGGCACCGGGGCGCCGTCACGCTGCGCAACCGGGCCATCCCGACCAGCACCGCCGACCAGCGGCTGCTCGACTCCCGGGGCCGGGGCGACTGGAAGACCAAGGACGCCTGGCGGGCGCTGCGCATCCTGTCCGAGTTCGTCGAGGGCTTCGACACCCTCGCCGACCTGCCGCCCGCGGTGAGCGTCTTCGGCTCGGCCCGGAGCAAGCCGGAGAGCCCCGAGTGCCGGCTGGCCGAGGAGCTGGGCGGCGCGCTGGCCCGGGCCGGCTACGCGGTGATCACCGGCGGCGGGCCGGGCGTGATGGAGGCGGCCAACCGGGGCGCCGGCCAGGCGGGCGGGCTCTCCGTGGGGCTGGGCATCGAGCTGCCGTTCGAGCAGGGCCTCAACGACTGGGTCGACCTCGCCATCGACTTCCGCTACTTCTTCGCCCGCAAGACCATGTTCGTCAAGTACGCCCAGGCGTTCGTGGTGCTGCCCGGCGGCTTCGGCACCATGGACGAGCTCTTCGAGGCGCTCACCCTGGTGCAGACCGGCAAGGTGACCCGCTTCCCGGTGGTGCTGATGGGCGTCGACTACTGGCGGGGCCTGCTCGACTGGCTGCGCAACACCATGGCGGCCGAGGGCAAGATCGGCCCGACCGACCTGGACCTGATCTGCCTCACCGACGACGTCAACGAGGCGGTCCGCCACATCGTGGAGGCCGAGGCGGTGCTCTCCGCCGAGCAGGAGGCGGTCCGCGAGGAGGCGGTCGCCCGGTCCGCCGCCGACCAGCAGGCTGCCGCCGAGGCCGCCCCCGAAGGGCCGGCGGAGCAGGGCTGACATGGCCAACGTCTGCGTGTTCTGCGCGTCCTCGCGTACCCTCGACGCCCGCTGGCTGGACCTGGCCGCCGAGACCGGCGCGGCGCTGGCCCGGCGCGGGCACACGCTGGTCAGCGGCGGTGGGTGCGTGGGGATGATGGGCGCGGTGGCCGACGGGGCGCGGGCCGCGGGCGGCCGCACCCTCGGTGTCATCCCGCAGGCCCTGGTCGACCTGGAGGTCGCCGACCTGGCCTCGGACGAGCTGCTGGTCACCGACGGGATGGCCAGCCGCAAGACCCTGATGATCGACAAGTCGGACGCGTTCGTCGCCCTGCCCGGCGGCCTCGGCACCCTGGACGAGCTCTTCGAGGTCTGGACGACCGCCACCCTGGCCATGCACGCCAAGCCGATGGTGCTGGTCGACGCCGACGGCTTCTACCGCCCCCTCCTCGACTGGCTGCGCACCCTGGCCGACCAGCACTTCCTCAAGCCCGCCGGCCTGGACCTCCTCCTGGTGGCCGACACGGTCCCCGAGGCCCTGAACCTCCTGGACGCCCGCCTCACCTGACCCGCGCCCACCGCGGTCGATCATGAGGTTGACGGCGAAGTCGATCTCCTGGGTGCCGCCAACCTCATGATCGAGGTGAGCTGGGGGTGCGGGGGTACGCGGCGGGTTTCCCGGTGTCGTACCGGCGTGGTGGGATGTCGGGGATGCAGGCGTATCGGCTGGTGCGCCGGGCCGGTGGGGTGGGGACGGGGGTCGCCCACGCCACCGGGGCGGGGCAGGGGGGTGGTCGGTCCGGTGGGCCGGCCAGGACGGAGCCGCGATCCGGGGGGTCCGCGGGCGATGCCGCGCACCCGCCGCCGCGCCGGCCGGATCCGGTGCAGGCCGAGGTCGTCGCGCACACCGACGGGCCGATGCTGGTCGTCGGCGGCCCCGGCACCGGCAAGACCGACACCCTGGTCGAGGCGGTCGCCGCCCGGGTGGCCGAGGGCGTCGACCCGGAGCACGTCCTGGTGCTCACCTTCGGCCGGCGGGGCGCCACCGACCTGCGCCACCGGATCGAGGCGCGGATCGCCGGCGACGGCCACCGCGTGGTCCGCGAGCCGCTGGTCCGCACCTTCCCGGCGTACGCCTTCGGGCTGCTCCGCCGGGCCGCCGCCGAGCGCGGCGAACCCTCGCCCCGGCTGCTCACCGGCCCCGAACAGGACCTGATCATCCGCGAGCTGCTCGACGTGGTGGGCGAGGAGCCGGGGGACGACCCGGTCGGGTGGCCGGAGGACCTGCTCCCGGCGCTGCGCACCCGGGCCTTCGCCCAGCAGCTCCGCGACCTGCTCATGCGCGCCGCCGAGCGGGGCGTCGGCCCGGTCGAGCTGGCCCGGCTGGGGGAGAAGCTGGGCCGCGCCGACTGGCCGGCCGCCGCCCGCTTCCTCCGCGAGTACGTGGCCGTCCTCGCCCTGCGCGACGTGAGCAACCGGGGCTCGATCGCGTACGACCCGGCCGAGCTGGTCCGGGCCGCCACCGGCATGCTCCTCGACGACCCGGAGCTGCTGGCCGCCGAGCGCCGACGGCTGGCCCACGTCTACGTCGACGAGCTGGCCGACACCGACCCCGCCCAGCTCGACCTGCTCGCCGTCGTGGCCGGCGGCGGCAAGTCCCTGGTCGCCTTCGCCGACCCGGACTCCTCCACGTACGCCTTCCGCGGCGCCGACCCGGCCGGGGTGACCACCTTCCCGCACCGGTTCCGCACCGCCTCCGGGGCGCCGGCGGCCCAGGTCGCGCTGACCACCTCCTACCGGGCCGGCCCCGAGCTGCTGGCGGCGACCGCCCGGCTGGCCCGCCGGCTGCGCGGCCCGGCGGCGCACCGGCGGCTGCGCCCGCTCCCCGACGCCCCGCCCGGCGCCGTGGAGGTACGCACCTTCCGCTCGGCCACCAGCGAGTCCGCCTGGCTGGCCCACGCGCTGCGCGAGGCGCACCTGCTCGACGGGGTGCCCTGGTCCCGGATGGCGGTGCTGGTCCGCTCCACCGGCCGGCAGCTGCCCTCGCTGCGGCGCGCCCTGCACACCGCCGGGGTGCCGACCGTGGTGCACGGCGAGGACCTGCCGCTGCACCTCCAGCCCGGTGTGGCCCCGCTGCTGCTCCTGCTCCGTTGCGCGCTCGACCCCGACCGGCTCGACGAGGAGTCGGCGGTCGCCCTGCTGCACTCGCCGCTGGGCGGCGCGGACCCGCTCGCCGAGCGGCGGCTGCGCCAGGGGCTGCGCGCGCTCGCGCTGGCCGCTGGCGACCGCCGCCCCTCCGGCGAGCTGATCGTCGAGGCGCTGCGCGACCCGGCCGAGCTGGCCACCGTCGAGCGGCGCTGGGCCGCCCCGGCACAGGCCGTGGCGCACCTGCTGGAGACGGCCCGGCAGGCCGCCGCCACCCCCGGCGCGACCGCCGAGGACGTGCTCTGGGCGGTGTGGCGGGAGAGCGGCCTGGCCGAGCGCTGGGCCGGGGCGATCACCCGGGGCCGGGCGGCCACCGGGGAGCACGAGACCGCGCAGCGCTGGCGGGCCGAGGCCGCCGACCGCGACCTCGACGCGGTCATGGTGCTCTTCGACGCGGCGGCCCGGTTCACCGACCGGCTGCCCGGCGCGCGCACCGAGGTCTTCCTCGACCACGTGCTCGGTCAGGAGCTGCCGGCCGACACGCTCGCCGCCAGCGCCGACCGGGGCGAGGCCGTCCGCCTGCTCACCGCGCACGCCGCCAAGGGCCTGGAGTGGGACCTGGTCGTCGTCGCCGGGGTGCAGGAGGGCGTCTGGCCGGACCTGCGGCTGCGCGGCAGCCTGCTCGGCTCGGAGCGGCTGGTCGACGTGCTGGCCGGGCGGGCCGACGGCGCCGGGCTGCGGGCCAGCCTGGTCGGGCAGACCTCGGCGCTGCTGGACGAGGAGCGCCGGCTGTTCCACGTCGCCGTCAGCCGGGCCCGGCGCCGGCTGCTGGTCACCGCGGTCGCCTCGGCGGCGGTGGGCGGCGACGACCACGAGGAGCAGCCGAGCCGCTTCCTGCACGAGCTGGCCGCCACCGACCCGCCCGCCGTCGGCGGAGGCGGCACCACCCCACCCGGCCCGGACCCGGGCCCGCGCCCGAGCGGCCCGGCCGGCGGCAACCCGGCCGGCGACGGTGCCGCGCTGGCCGTGCCGGGGGCGTCGGACGGGCCGGTGCCGGCCGGGGACGAGGACCCGCAGGACGGGACGCCGGGCGCGCTGCCGGTCACCCTGCCGCCGCGCGGGCTCACCCTGTCGGCGCTGGTGGCGGAGCTGCGTACCGCGGTCACCGACCCGGCCGCGCCGGTCACCCGGCGGCGCGCGGCGGCGGCCGAGCTGGCCCGGCTGGCCGCCGCCGGGGTGCCCGGCGCGCACCCGGACGACTGGTGGGGACTGCGCGGCCTCTCCGACGACCGGCCGCTGGTCGACGAGGGCGAGCCGGTGAAGGTCACCCCGTCGGCCATGGAGAGCGCGCTCCGGTGCAGCCTGCGCTGGCTGCTGGAACGGCACGGCGGCAGCGCCCCGGCCAGCGCGGCGCAGGGCGTCGGCAACCTGGTGCACGCCGCCGCCATGCTGGCCGAGGACGCCAGCGTCGACCGGACCGCCCTGCTGGAGTACGTGGCCGCCCGGTTCGACGCCATCGAGCTGGCCGCCCGCTGGATGGTCGGCCCGGAACGGGCCCGCGCCGAGGCCATGGTGGACAAGCTGCTGCGCTGGCTGGCCGGCAACCCGCGGCGGCTGCTCGCCATCGAGCACGAGTTCGCGGTCCGCCTCGACGACCCGCGCCGGCCGGTCGAGCTGACCGGCCGGGTCGACCGGCTGGAGGTCGACGCCGAGGGGCGGCTCGTGGTCATCGACCTGAAGACCGGCAAGTCCACCGCGGTGACCGAGCGGGAGGTGGCCGAGCACCCGCAGCTCGGCGCCTACCAGGCGGCCGTGGAGGCGGGGGCGTTCGCCGAGTTCGGCGAGGAGTCCGGGGGCGCCGCGCTGGTGCAGCTCGGCACCGGCGCCAGGGACGCCAAGGAGCAGGCGCAGGCGGCCGCCGGGGAGGGTCCCGAGGCCGGCTGGGCCACCGCGCTGGTCCGGCGCACCGCCGACACGATGGCCGCCGCCACCTTCGCCGCCGTCGCCAACTCGAAGTGCCGGGTCTGCCCGGTGCGGACGAGCTGCCCGGTCTCCGGGCAGGGACGCCAGGTCGTCGAACCGCCCACGGAGCACCCATGACGACCCAGCCGACACTGTTCAGCACCACCGCCACCCCGGCGCCCCGGACCGCCGACGCCGGCCCCCGCTACACCCCGGTCGAGCTGGCCAAACTGCTCCGGCTGCCGGCGCCCACCCGGGAACAGGCGGCGATCATCGCCGCGCCGGTGGAGCCGCTGCTGGTGGTGGCGGGTGCCGGCTCCGGCAAGACCGAGACGATGGCCGCCCGGGTGGTCTGGCTGGTCGCCAACTCCTACGTCCGCCCCGAGCAGATCCTCGGCCTCACCTTCACCCGCAAGGCGGCCGGCGAGCTGGCGCACCGGGTACGCACCCGGCTCGACCAGCTCATCCGGCGGCTCGGCCGGCAGGGCCGGGACCCGCACGAGGACCCCCTCGCGGGCGAGCCGACGGTCTCCACCTACCACTCGTACGCGGGCCGCATCGTCACCGAGCACGGGCTGCGCGCCGGCTACGAGCCGACCACCCGGCTGCTCACCGAGGCGTCCCGCTGGCAGCTCGTCGACCTGCTGGTGCGCAACTACGACGGCGACATGTCCGAGGTGGACCGGATGCCGTCCACCATCACCGACGCGGTGCTCGCCCTGGCCGGCGAGCTGGACGAGCACCTGGTCGACCCGGACGAGCTGGCCGCCTGGACCGGCCGGTTCTTCGCCGAGGTGCAGTCCCGCCCCGGCCGGGTCTACGCCGACGTGCGCAAGGCCCTCCAGCTCCAGCAGACCCGGCTGAAGCTGCTCCCGCTGGTCCGCGCGTACGGCCGGCGCAAGGACGACTTCGAGGCCATGGACTTCGCCGACCAGTTGGCCCGGGCCGCCCGGGTGGCCCGCGACCACCCCGGCGTCGGGGTGATCGAGCGGGACCGGTTCCGGGTGGTGCTGCTCGACGAGTACCAGGACACCAGCCACGCCCAGGTGGTGCTGCTCAACGCGCTCTTCGGCGGCGGCCATCCGGTCACCGCGGTCGGCGACCCCTGCCAGTCCATCTACGGCTGGCGGGGGGCCAGCGCCGGCACGCTCGACCGGTTCCCCACCGAGTTCGCCCGCACCGACGGCGCCCCCGCCGAGGTGCTCGGCCTCACCACGAGCTGGCGCAACCGGCCGGAGATCCTCGGCGTCGCCAACGCGCTGTCGGTGCCGTTGCGGGCGGCCGGCGCCCGGGTGCCCGAACTGCGCGCCGCGCTCAGCGTCCGTGACCCGATCCCGCACCGCAGCCCAGGCGGGCAGGCCGCGGGCACCGTGCACTGCGCGCTGCTGGAGACGTACGCCGACGAGGCCGACTGGATCGCCGACAGCGTGCTGGCCGCCTGGCGCGGCGCGGCCGGGATGCCGGACGCGCTGCCCGAGCACATCCCGGCGCACCGGCGCCCCACCACCGCCGTGCTGGTCCGGCTGCGCAGCCAGATCCCGGCGATCGAGGCGGCGCTGCGCGCCCGCGGGCTGCCGGTCGACGTGGTCGGCCTGGGCGGGCTGCTGGACACCCCCGAGGTCCGGGACGTGGTCTGCACGCTGCGGGTGCTCGCCGACCCGACCGACGGGGCGGCGCTGCTGCGGCTGCTCACCGGCGCGCGCTGGCGGATCGGGCCGCGCGACCTGGTCGCCCTGCACCGGCGGGCCCGGGCCATCGCGCGGGCACGGCGGGAGGTGACCGGCGACGACGGGCCGGAGATCACCGTGGACGCGCTGGACGAGGCCACCCTCGTCGAGGCGCTGGCCGACCTGGGGCCGGCGCAGGCGTACTCGGCGGAGGGGTACGCCCGGCTGCGGTCGTACGGGATGGAGCTGGCGCTGCTGCGCTACCGGCTGGACCAGTCCCTGCCGGAGCTGATCGCGGACATCGAGCGGACCATCGGCCTGGACGTGGAGGTGGCGGTCCGGGCCGGCCGGGACGGCGCCGGTGACGCCGGGCTGGCCCGCGCCCACCTGGACGCGCTCGGCGACGTCGCGGCCCGGTTCAGCGGCGAGACCCCCGGCGCCACGCTGGCCGGGTTCCTCGCCTACCTGGCCGCCGCCGAGGACGAGGAGCGCGGCCTCACCCCGGGCGAGGTCGAGGTGGTGGAAGGCGCGGTGCAGATCCTCACCGCCCACGCCGCCAAGGGCCTGGAGTGGGACGTGGTGTCGGTCGCGGGGCTGACCCGGGGTGTCTGGCCGGGGCCGGTGCGCAACTCCGACCACTGGCTGGGCGGGCTCGGCGTGCTGCCGTTCCCGCTGCGAGGCGACGCGGACGGGCTGCCCGAGCTGGGCCTTTCCGGGGCGGAGGACCAGCGCGGGGTGGCCCGGGCCGTGGAGGACTTCACCGACGCCTGGCGGGCGCACGACGAGCGGGAGGAGCGCCGGCTGGCGTACGTGGCGGTGACCCGGCCCCGCCGGCTGCTGCTCTGCTCGGGCTACTGGTGGGGGGAGGGGACGAAGCGGTTCCGCGGCCCCTCGGTCTTCCTCCGCGAGGTGCACGACGCCTGCCTGGCCGGCGGGGACGGCCACCTGGTCGACGCCTGGGCGCCCGAGCCGGCCGGGGACGCGCTGAACCCGACCACCGAGACGGTGCTGCGGGCCGAGTGGCCGGCCGACCCGCTCGGCGCCCGCCGCCCGGCGCTGGCCGAGGCGGCCGCCCTGGTCCGCCGCTGCCTGGCCGACCCCGAGGCGGCCCGCCGCGAGGAGGCCCTGCTGGCCGCCGGCCCGGAGCCCGTCGAGGATGCTGAGCACGCCGAGCCCGTCGAGGACGCCGAGGTGGCCCGCTGGCGGCGGGAGGCCGACCTCCTCCTCGCCGAACGGGCCGAGCTGGCCCGGCGGGCCGAGGCGGTCGAGGTGGAGCTGCCCGGGCACCTGTCGGTGACCCAGCTCGTGGCGCTGCGCCGCGACCCGGAGGCCCTGGCCCGGACGCTGCGCCGCCCGATGCCCACCGAGCCCAACCCGTACGCCCGGCGGGGCACCGCCTTCCACACCTGGCTGGAGCAGCGCTTCGGCGCCGACCGGCTGCTCGACGTGGACGAGCTGCCCGGCGCGGCCGACGACGACGCCGCCCCGGACGAGGCGCTCACCGAACTCCAGGAGCGCTTCCTGGCCAGCGAGTGGGCCGACCGGGTGCCGGTGGAGGTGGAGGTGCCCTTCGCCACAGTGATCGCCGGGGTGGTGGTCCGGGGCCGGATGGACGCCGTCTTCGCCCGCCCCGGCGGCCGCTACGACGTGGTCGACTGGAAGACCGGCCGGCAGCCCACCGGGCGGGAGGCCGACGCCGCCGCCGTGCAGCTCGCCGTCTACCGGCTGGCCTGGGCGGAGCTGGCCGGGGTGCCGGTCGACCGGGTCGGGGCCGCCTTCCACTACGTCCGGGACGGGGTGACCGTCCGCCCGGCCGACCTGCTCGACGCGGCGGGGCTGACCGCGCTCGTCGCCGCGGTACCGGAATTTCCGGCAGAGGGCGCGGCGTTGCAGAGATCGTGGTAGGTTAGGCGCGTTGCAGTTTTGGTTTCCAGAGACTCTGTGTGCGCCTGGCGGATTGTGGCCCCAGGCGCTCTTTGTTGTGTCCGGAGTTCTCCGGGCGGGGCGACCAGCAGCGACAGGTACACCGTGCACACGCGTGCGGTGTGCTCCCTTCGGTCCGCAACAGGTGCGGGTCCGAACGTTCCGTCAAGGAGACGAAACAAATGGCAATTGGCACCGTCAAGTGGTTCAACGCTGACAAGGGCTTCGGCTTCATCACCCCGGACGACGGCGGCGCCGACGTCTTCGCCCACTTCTCGGCGATCCAGACCTCCGGCTACCGGAGCCTGGACGAGAACCAGCGGGTCGAGTTCGAGGTGACCCAGGGCCAGAAGGGCCCGCAGGCGGAGAACATCCGTCCGCTCTGATCTTCGGATCATCCGGTAACACCCATCGCGCCCCCCGGGCGCGGTGACGGGCCGGTCCGCTGCGCCGCCCACCCCGCTCCGCGGGACGTGGCGTGCTGCGGCGGGCCGGCCCGTACCTTTTCGGTTCGTGCTTGTGACCACCGGTGACGCCGGTGACGCGCCGCTCCGCGGCGCCCTTCCTCGACACGTGCCGCGTCGAGGAAGGCTTTTCGCATGACCATGACCATTCCCACCTTCGCCGCCACCGGCCTGGCCCCGGAGCTGGTCGCCGAGCTGGCCGCGCAGGGCATCACCGAGCCGTTCCCGATCCAGGCGGCGACCCTGCCGGACTCGCTGGCCGGCCGCGACGTGCTCGGCCGCGGGCGCACCGGCTCGGGCAAGACGCTCGCCTTCGGGCTGCCGCTGCTGCACCGCACGGCCGGTCGCCGGGCCCGCCCCGGCCGCCCCCTGGCGCTGGTGCTGGTGCCCACCCGCGAGCTGGCCCAGCAGGTCACCGAGGCGCTCACCCCGTACGCCCGCGCGCTCGGGCTGCGCTGCGCCACCGTGGTCGGTGGGCTCTCCCTCCAGCGGCAGGCGGACGCGCTGCGCGCCGGCGCCGAGGTGCTGGTCGCCACCCCGGGCCGGCTGCACGACCTGATCGACCGGCGCGACGCCCGGCTCGACCAGGTGGCCGTCACCGTGCTCGACGAGGCCGACCAGATGGCCGACATGGGCTTCCTGCCGCAGGTGACGAAGCTGCTGGAGCAGGTCGACCCGAACGGCCAGCGGATGCTCTTCTCGGCCACCCTGGACGGCGGCGTCGACCGGCTGGTCCGCCGCTTCCTGAGCAACCCCGTGTCGCACTCCGTCGACCCGGGCACCGCCACGGTGACCGCGATGACCCACCACGTGCTGCACGTCGAGGCGGACGACAAGCCGGCCGCGCTGGCCCACATCGCCGCCCGCGAGGGCCGCACCATCCTGTTCATGGCCACCAAGCACCGCGCCGACCGGGTCGCCCGCCAACTGCTCGCCAAGGGCGTACGCGCCGCCGCGCTGCACGGCGGCAAGAGCCAGCCGCAGCGCACCCGGATCCTGGAGCAGTTCCGCACCGGCCACGTCACCGCGCTGGTGGCCACCGACGTGGCGGCCCGCGGCATCCACGTGGACGGGCTGGACCTGGTGGTCAACGCCGACCCGCCGACCGAGGCGAAGGACTACCTGCACCGCGGCGGCCGGACCGCCCGCGCGGGGGAGTCCGGCACCGTGGTCACCCTCGTCCTGCCGGAGCAGCGCCGGGACGTCTCCCGGCTGATGACCGTCGCCGGCATCACCCCGCACACCGTCCGGGTACGCGCCGGCGACGAGGAACTGGCCCGCGTCACCGGCGCGCGCCAGCCCACCGGCGTCCCGGTCACCCTCACCCCGCCGGCCGCGCCGCACCCCACCGCGGCCTCGCGGCCGTCCCGGTCCCGCCGCCCGCGGCGCCGGGGCTGATCCGTCCTCTTTGACAAGGCGAGCGGCGGTGCCCGGCGTGCCGGGACACCGCCGCTCGCCACGTCAGGAGTCGATCGCGACCGGGCCACGTGCACCCGCGGCCCGACCCCGCCGACGGTGGTCAGGACGCCGCGGCGCGATCCGCCAACAGGTCGGCCAGGGTGGTCCGGTCGACCACCAGGGCGATGGCGCCGTCCACCGCCAGCCAGACGTCCCGCAGCCCGGCGGCCACCCCGTGGTAGCCGGCGTGGTCGGCGGGCATGCCCCGGACACTGGTCAGCGCGCCGCCCACCGCCCGCAGCACGTCACCCACACTGATCTCGGCGGCCGGGCGGGTGAGCGCGTACCCGCCCTCGGTGCCGCGGTGGCTGTGCAGCAGCCCGGCCCGGCGCAGGTCGAGCAGGATGCTCTGAAGAAAGCTGAGCGGGATGTCCTGGCGCTCGGCCAGGCTCGCCGCCTTGACCAGCTCGCCGCCCCCGTACCCCCCGTCGCCGGTGGACCCGGCGGCGTCGGCGACGGCGAGCATGGCCCGGAGCGCGTAGTCGGCGCGCGCGGAGACGTACACGGCCTCAGTTGCCGGCCTGGTCCAGCACGCCCCAGCGGCGGCGGATCGCCTTGTCGGCCGCGCCGAACGCGGCGTCCACCAGCAGGCCCACCACCAGGATGACGATCATGATGGCCATCAGCCGGGGCGCCTCGCTCAGCTCCCGGGCGTAGGTCAGCTGCGCGCCGATCGACGTCCGGGTGGCGATGACCACCAGCAGTTCGCCGGCCATCAGGCTGCGCCAGGCGAACGCCCAGCCCTGCTTGAGCCCGGCCACGATGGCCGGCAGCGCGGCCGGCGCGATCACGTACCGGTACAGGTTGAGCCCTCGGGCGCCGAGGTTGCGGCCGGCCCGGACCAGCAGCGGCGGCACGTAGTCGACGCCGTGGATGACGCCGTTGGCCACCGAGGGCGCCGCGCCGAGCACCACCACGAAGAAGATGGCCTGCTCGCTGAGCTGGAAGAGCAGGATGGCCAGCGGGAACCAGGCGATCGACGGCATGGTCTGCAACGCCGTGATCATCGAGCCGAGCGCGGCACGGAGCACCTTCACCCGGGCCACCGCGAGGCCGAGCAGCAGGCCGACCGCAACCGCGGCGGCGAAGCCCACGGCGGCCCGCCGGGCGGTGGTGGCCAGACCGTGCCAGAGCGCCGGGCTGGCCAGGTAGTGGCCGAGGTCCTCGAAGACCACCACGGGCCCGGGCAGCGCCCACGGGTCCTTCCAGCCGGTCCAGACCACGGCCTGCCAGAGCGCGACGGCCAGGGCCAGCGCGGCCAGCTTGGGCCAGGTGGCCGACCAGACCTGGCGGAGCCGGGACGGCGCCTTCTCCCGGCCGGCGATCTCCAGGGCGTCGAGGCCGGAGATCTCCGCGTCGGTACGCGGCGACCCGGCGGCGAGCGTGTCACTGGCCATGGCGGCCCACCTCCGTACGCAGCCGGTCGGTGACCTCGGCGGCGATGGCCGCGATCTCCGGCGAGTCGATCCGCCGGGGTCGCGGCACGTCGACCTCGGTGGAGTAGATGATCCGGCCGGGCCGGCTGGAGAGCAGGATGATCCGGTCGGCGAGCCGGGCCGCCTCGCGGACGTTGTGGGTCACGAAGATCACGGTGAGCTTCCGCTCGGACCAGATCCGCTCCAGCTCGTCGTGCAGGATGTCCCGGGTCATCGCGTCGAGCGCACCGAACGGCTCGTCCATGAGCAGCACCGGGGTGTCCAGAGCGAGGGTGCGGGCCAGCGCGACCCGCTGCCGCATGCCGCCGGAGAGCTGGTGCGGGCGCTTGCGGGCGAAGTCGGCGAGGTGGACGGTACGCAGCAGCTCGGCGACCCGCGCCCTGCGCTCGTCCCGGGGGAGCCCGCGCAGCTTGAGCGGCACCTCGACGTTGCCCTCGACGGTGAGCCACGGGAAGAGCGCCGACTCCTGGAACATGAGGCCGGGGTTGACCCCCTCGCCCAGCTCGATCCGGCCGCCGCTGATCCGGTCCAGCCCGGCGACCAGGTTGAGCAGGGTGCTCTTGCCGCAGCCGGACGCGCCGACCAGGCAGACGAACTCGCCGGGGGCGACGTCCAGCGACACCCCGTCCAGCGCCAGGACGGCGTGCTCGCCCTGGCCGTACACCTTGGTCACGCCGCGCAGCGCGACCGAGCCGGTCGCGCTGCGCGGGGTCGTCGTGGTCGACGTCACGGCTGGGTGACCTCGGGCTTGCCCTGCGCCTTGAGCACCTCGTTGAGGTACTTCAGGTCGTAGAGGCCGTTGAGGTCGACCGGCTGGGTCAGCTCGACGGCGACGGCGTGGTCCAGGCCGGTCTTCAGCGAGGACGCGATCGGGTCGTTGGTGAACTCCAGGGTCGGCCAGGCCTGCTTGATCAGCTTGAGGTCCAGCGGCTTGCCGGTGATCTTGCCGATGTGGTCGGAGATGGCCTGCTGGGCCTCGTCCGGCTTGGTGTTGACGAACTCGTTCGCCGCGACCTGCCCCTCGACCAGCTTCTTCACCACGTCCGGGTGCGCCTTGAGGAACTTGGTGCTGACCAGCAGGTTGGTGATGACGAACTTCTTGTCCGGCCAGAGGTCGCGCTCGTCGACCAGGACCTTGCCGCCGGCGTTGACCAGCCGGGAGACGAAGGGCTCGGGCACCCACGCGCCGTCGATGGCGCCGGTGCCGAAGGTCTCGACGGTCTGCGCGTTCTCCTGGGGGACCACCTTGACGTCGCCGCCGCCCTCCTTGGTGGTCTGGAGGCCCTTCTCCTTGAGCCAGTAGCGCAGCGCGACGTCCTGGGTGTTGCCGAGCTGCGGGGTGGCGATCTTCTTGCCGCGCAGCTGCTCCACCGAGGTGATCTCCGGCTTCACCACCAGCGCGACGCCGCCGGACGCGGCGCCGGAGACGACCCGGACCGCCTCGCCCTTGGACTTCGAGAAGGCGTTCACGGTCGGGTTCGGACCGATGTACGTGGCGTCGAGCGCGCCGGAGAAGACCGCCTCGATGGCCGCCGGGCCGGCGTTGAAGGTCTTGGTCTCCAGCGTGACGTCGCTGCCGAGCTTCTCCTTGAAGATGCCCTTCTCCACACCGACCACGGCGGGCGCGTGGGTGATGTTCGGGAAGTAGCCCAGGCGCAGCGTCACCGGGCCGGAGCCACCGGCGGCGTCGTCGCTGTCGTCACCGCAGGCCGCGGTGGCGCCCAGGGTGGCCGCGCCGACCACGGCGAGGGTGGCCAGGGTGACCAGGCGGCGGAAGGGGAGCCGTCTCATCGTGTATCCAATCCGCAGTATTCCTACTTAGTTGGTAGGAAGACTGGGGCAGGCTCTGAGCGGCGTCAAGACCCATCCAGAATCCGGGACGCGCGACCTGGGGATTCTCGCCAATTCCCACCTGTTCGGTGGAGATGGCGACGCCGGTCGGCCCCCGGCCGGCACCGCCGTCCGGTGGGCCCGCGCACACCGCCGGTGCGGGCGCGGCCGACGCGTTAGGGTCGATCACGTGCCGACGCGGAGAGCGAGAATTCCAGCGACGAAATACCCGGTCGAGCGGTTCACCCTCGACAACGGCCTGCGGGTGGTGCTCACCCCCGACCGCAGCGCCCCGGTCATCGGGGTGGCGGTGGTCTACGACGTCGGCATCCGCTCCGAGCCGGAGGGGCGCACCGGCTTCGCCCACCTCTTCGAGCACCTGATGTTCCAGGGCTCGGAGAACCTGGAGAAGCTGGCCCACTTCCGGCACGTCCAGGGCGCCGGCGGCACCTTCAACGGCTCCACCCACCTGGACTACACCGACTACTACGAGACCCTGCCCAGCAACGCGCTGGAGCGGGCGCTCTTCCTGGAGGCCGACCGGATGCGCGGCCCCCGGCTGACCGAGGAGAACCTGCGCAACCAGGTCGACGTGGTCAAGGAGGAGATCCGGGTCAACGTGCTCAACCGGCCGTACGGCGGGTTCCCCTGGCTCACCCTGCCGCCGGTCATGTTCGACACCTTCCCCAATGCGCACGACGGCTACGGCTCCTTCGACGACCTGGAGTCGGCCACCGTCGGCGACGCGGCCGACTTCTTCCGCCGCTACTACGCCAGCGGCAACGCCGTCCTGGCGGTCAGCGGGGACATCGACGTGGCCGAGGCGACCGCGCTGATCGAGCGGCACTTCGGCGACGTGCCGGCCCGGCCCGCCCCGGAGCGCCCCGACTTCGCCGAGCCCGACCTCGCCGCCGAGCGGCGCACCTCGTACACCGACCAGCTGGCCCCGCTGCCGGCGGTGGCCGGCGCGTGGCGGGTGCCCGACCCGGTGACCGACTTCGCCGGCTACCTGCCGTACGTGGTGCTGGCCGAGGTGCTCACCGACGGCGACGCCTCCCGGCTGGTCGAGCGGCTGGTCCAGCGGGACCGCTCGGTCACCAGCCTGGGCGGCTATCTCGGCTTCATGGGCGACCCGTTCGACGTGCGCGACCCCACCGCGCTGCTGCTCCAGGCCCACCTGCCGCCCGGCGGCGACGTGGACAAGGTGCTGCGCACCGTCGACGAGGAGCTGGACCGGCTGGCCACCGACGGGCTGACCGAGGGGGAGCTGGCCCGGACCCAGGCCAGGATGGCCACCCACCTGCTGCGGGACACCGACGCGGTGCTCGGCCGGGCGCTGCGGATGGCCGTCCTGGAACAGCAGCGCGGCGAGCCCGGCCTGCTCAACGAGCTGCCCCGGCTGGTCGGCGAGGTGACCGACGAGCAGGTCCGCACCGCCGCCGCCACCCTGCGGCCGGAGCGCCGCGCGTCCATCGAGGTCATCGCCGGAGGCGCCCGATGACAACCGTCGAAACGGGTACGCGGCCGCTGCCGGCGCTCGGGCCCAACCGCAGGCTCACGCTGCCCAAGCAGGCCGAGCGCACGCTCGGCAACGGGCTCACCGTGATCGCGGTACGCCGCACCGCGATCCCGCTCGTCGAGCTGCGGCTCTGGATGCCGTTCGGGCGTACCCACCTGGCCCGCAGCGGGATGCTGGCGCAGACCCTGCTCTCCGGCACGGAGACGCACACGGCGACCCAGCTCGCCGCGGAGCTGCAGAAGGTCGGCGGCGGGCTCTCCGCGGGCGTCGACCCGGACCGGCTGATGCTCTCCGGTGCGGGCCTGGTCACCGGCCTGGACCGGATGCTGGAGCTGCTCGCCGACGTGCTCACCGGGGCGACCTACCCGGCCGACTGGGTGGAGACCGAACGGGACCGGCTGGTCGACCGCATCCAGGTGGCCCAGAGCCAGCCCGCCCACCTGGCCCGGACCGCGCTGCTCAAGCGGATCTACGGCAGGCACCCGTACGCGGTGCAGACCCCCGAGCCCGACCAGGTGCGCGCGGTGAAGCCGCCGGTGCTGCGCCGGCTGCACGCCGAGCGGGTGCACCCGGCCGGCGCGGTGCTCGTGCTGGTCGGCGACGTGCAGCCGGAGCGGGCGCTGGACGCGGCGGAGCGGGCGCTCTCCGGCTGGCAGGGGGACGGGCAGCCGGCCGAGCTGCCGCCCGCGCCGCCGCTGGAGCCCGGCCCGCTGCTGCTGGTCGACCGGCCCGGCTCGGTGCAGTCCTCGCTGCGGATCGCGCTGCCCGCGGTGCCCCGGACCCACCCCGACCACGCCGCGCTGCAACTGGCCAACCTGGTCTTCGGCGGCTACTTCTCCTCCCGCTGGGTGGAGAACATCCGCGAGGACAAGGGCTACACGTACGGGCCGCACTCGCTGGTCGAGCACTCGGTGGCCGGGTCGGTGCTGGTGGCCGCCGCCGAGGTGGCCACCGAGGTGACCGCGCCCGCCCTGCTGGAGACCATGTACGAGCTGGGCCGGCTGGCCACCGTGCCGCCCAAGCCGGACGAGCTGGAGCAGGCCCGCCAGTACGCGCTCGGCACCCTCCAGCTCGGCATGTCCACCCAGGCCGGGCTGGCCTCGCTGACCAGCGCGTACGCCGGCAACGGACTGCGCCTGGACTTCCTCGCCGAGCACGCCGCCCGGCTGGCCGCGGCGACCGTGGACGACGTGACCGCGGCGGCGGCCCGCTACCTCGCGCCGGCGCAGGCGGTCACCGTGGTGCTCGGCGACGCCGAGCGGGTGGCCGACAGCCTCGCCACGCTCACCCCGGTCCGCACGGAGTCAGCGTGAGCGCGAGGAGCGAGCCGGGGTTGCGAGCCCCGCAGTCGCGAACGAAGGAAGGCACCGCGTGAGCGCGAGGAGTGAGCCGGGGTTGCGAGCCCCGCAGTCGCGAACGAAGGAAGGCACCGCGTGACCGGCGAGCCCGCCCCACCGCTGGCCCGGTCCACGCTCGACCGGGCGGCGCACCGGCGGACCGACCCGGGCTGGCTCGCCGAGGCGTGGGAGCAGGCCCGGGTGCTGGTGCTGGACTCGGCCGATGAGGGCCGGGCCCTGGTCCGCGGCGAGGCGGCCCCGCCGGAGCTGGTGCTGGTCGGCCCCGGCGAGCTGCCCGAGGTGCCCCGGTCGGTGCCGATGTTCCTCGGCATCGAGCCGGACGGCGTGCCGGTCTTCGCGGTGGACTCGCCGTTGCCCGAGCTGGCCGGCACCCGCCGGGTCAACCTGCGCGAGGTCGGCCACCTGCTGACCGACCAGGACGCCGGGATCTTCACCACGGCGCTCGCGCTGCTCAACTGGCACGTCCGGCACGGCTACTCCTCGTCCACCGGGCATCCGACGCAGGTGGACGAGGCCGGCTGGTCCCGGGTCGACCCGGGCGGCGGCCGGATCTGGCCGCGTACCGACCCGGCGATGATCGTGCTGGTGCACGACGGCGTGGACGGCCCGGACGGGCGCTGCCTGCTGGGCAACAACGCCACCTGGCCGAGCACCCCGGGGCAGCGCCGCTACTCCTGCCTGGCCGGTTACGTCGAGCCGGGGGAGTCGGCCGAGGCCGCCGTGCTGCGCGAGGTCCGCGAGGAGGTCGGCGTCGAGGTCGAGGAGATCGGGTACGCGGGCAGCCAGTCCTGGCCGTTCCCCGGCTCGCTGATGCTCGGCTTCCTGGCCCGCGCCGACGCCGACGCGCCGATCCGGGTGGATCCGGCCGAGATCGCCCACGCCCGCTGGTTCACCAGGCGGGAGATCGGCACGGCGCTGGCCGACGAGCCGGTCCGGGTGGAGGGGGGCGACCGCCTGCTCCTCCCGCCGCCCTCGTCGATCGCCCTGTTCCTGGTCCACCGCTGGCTCGACGGCCACTGCTGACCGGCGGGATCACGGGCGCTGGATGTGGTCCCGGCCCGGGACCGTCGTTGCCGCGGCGGTCTGCTGACCGGCGGGATCACGGGCCGGATGCGGTCCCGGCCCGGGACCGTCGTTGCCGCGGCGGTCTCGGGCCGGGAACACGGGCCGTCGTGGTCGGGTGAGGCATGGAACGCGGCGGGGGAGCCGGTCCGGCCACGACGGGCGTCAGTGGCGGGTCAACCGCCGCCCGGGTGGTACAGGTGAGTCGGGTGCAGGTCCGCGATGGGCAGCACCTTGACCCGGTGCCGGCCGGCCCGGACTGCCCCCACCGTGGAGAGAGCCCGGGCGAGCAGCAGGGCGGCGTCCCGGTCCTCGGCGTGGACGACCTGGCGGCGCGGTTCCGGCGCGCTGGTCTCGTCCCGCAGCCGGCCCCCGCCGGCCCAGGCGGCGGCGATGTCGGTGTCGGCGGCGGCACGGATCTCGGTGCGGACGATCAGGAACCGCATGGTGTCCTCCGGTACGGACGGACGGATGCACTCTGCAACTTCCACGTCACTCTTGCGTCATGTTACGCCCGCGCGTCATCCCAGCAAGTGAAACTCGCCTATTGTCCGCGGGCGTCGGCCGATCGGGTGACCCCAGCTCAGCACGGTTGTCGGGGGTGGACACGCAAGGGGCCGCCGGTGTCACACCGGCGGCCCCCGCAACCTCGTCGGATCAGTTCAGGTCGAACTGGCCGTTCTTCGCGCCGGCGATGAAGCCGAGCCAGCCGGCCCGGTTGAACAGCAGCACCGGCCCGCACGGGTCCTTGCTGTCCCGCAGCGCGACCGCCGCCGGCCCGGTGTGCAGCGGCGCCATCTCCACGCAGTTCGAGGTCTGGCTGCGGGTGCTCTTGCGCCAGGCGGCGCCGGCGAGCTGCTCGGGCGAGCTGTTGCGGATCTCGTTCATGGTTCTGCTCCTGGTCTGGAGTGCTCCGATGGGGACGAGTGACGCCGCAGGCCGGACGGGTGTCCGTGGATCACCGGTCCGTCGTCAGGCGCCCCGAGTCGCGGCGGCGCTGGGTCGGCGCCGTTGCCGGCCCGAACGCCACTGTGGACTCGGCTGCCGTGTCGGTCAGCCGTCCCGTCGCCTCGATCAGCCAGGAGAGGGTGTCCGATGCGGAGAGCGCCGCCGAGCATAGCCACTCGAACACCACTTTATAGCGATTTAGGGTGTTTACTTCGGTCGACATGACGTCGGTGAACCCACCTTCGATGGCCAGCGTCTCCGGATCGAGCGGATCGGCGAACCGGTAGACCGAGAAGGCGGTGGGTGGGAGGTACCAGTCGCCCACCCGGGTGTCCCGCAGCAGCAGGTGCAACGTCACGTTCGGCAGCATGGCCAGCTCGCAGAGGTGGACGATCTGCTCGTGCAGCACCTCGGGCGGGCCGGCCCGGCGGCCGAGCGCCGCCTCCTCCAGCACCGCCGTGTAGCGGGGCGCGTCGGGGGAGCGGGTCAGCAGCGACTGGCGGGCCTGCCGGGCGCGTACCTCGGTCTCCGGGTCCTCGGTCTCCTGGTCGCCGCCCTCCTCGGCCACCCGGGCCGCGGACATGATCCGGTGCCGGGCGTACCCGGGGGTCTGCAACAGCCCCGGCACCAGCACCGGGTTGTACTCGGAGATCTCCGCGCACCCCGCCTCCAGTTCGGCGAAGCCGCGCTGCTGCTGGGTCATCACCGGGAAGTTGCGCAGCCAGCCGCGCATGTCGCCGGCCTCCTGGGTGATCCCCAGCAGTTCCTCGCGCAGTTCGCCGTCCGCGCCGTAGAGGGTCAGCAGCACGCCGACGTCGTCGGGGTCGGGGCGGCTGCGGCCGTTCTCCAGGCGGGACAGCTTGGAGGCGGAGGCCCAGCCGATCCGCTCGATGACCTGGTCGCCGGTGAGGCCGGCCTGCTCACGCAGCCGGCGCAGCTCGGTGCCGAGCCTGCGACGGCGCAGGATCGGGCCTGGTGCGGCAGGAGGCACGGTGTCCTCTTTCCCGTCGACCGCCGCAGGACGCGACGGTAACTGTATGAAATTCGCCCCCCACGGTCAGTATGGACGGCGCGACCGGCGCCGGAGGTTCCGGCGGGGGCGTGTCACGCGACAAAAAGAGGACCGTGGAGGGGTGCCTTCACCGGCGCGCCCGCCCCCGAAGCGCCCCATGGCGCACGCCCGCCGGAGGGAACCCGATGCGCACCGTCCTGCGCCGCCCCGACTTCCGACTGCTCTTCGTCGCGCTGCTGGCCAGCATGGCGGCCGAGTCGATCCTGCTGCTGGCCCTGGCCGTCTGGGTCAAGGACCTGACCGGGTCGGACGGCATGGCCGGGGCCACCATCTTCGCCGTCATCGCGCCGATGGCGCTGGCCCCGCTGGTCGGCTGGGTGGTCGACCGCTGCCGCCGCCGGCCCTTCTTCGTGGCCGCCAACCTGGGCACGGCCGTGCTGCTCTGCCCGCTCTTCGCGGTCCACGACCGTGCCGACGTCTGGGTGATCTACGTGGTGGCGGCCCTCTACGGGCTGTCGTACATCACGTTGAGCGCGGTGCTCAGCGGCCTGATCCGGCACCTCGTGCCGAGCGAGCTGCTGGCCGACGCCAACGGGGTGCTCCAGACCGTCCGGCAGGGACTGCGGCTGGTCGGCCCGCTGGCCGGGGCCGGGCTCTACGCCGCGGTCGGCGGCTGGCTGCTGGTCGCCCTGGCCATGACCGGCTTCCTCACCGCCGCGGCGGTGGTCGGCCTGCTCCGGGTCACCGAGACCACGCCGGCCCGCTCCGCGCGCCGCTGGCCGGCCGGGCTGGGCGCCGGGCTGCGGCACCTGGCCGGCGACCCCGCGCTGCGCCGGGCCCTGCTCGGGTACGGGCTGGGCTCGCTGATGATGGGCTTCACCGAGTCGCTGATCTTCGCGTACGTCGACCTGGGGCTGGGCCGGGACGCCGCGTTCGTCGGCGTGCTCGTCACCGTGCAGGGGGTCGGCGGGCTGGTCGGCGGGTTCTTCTCGGCCGCCGTGGTGCGCCGGGCCGGTGAGGTCGGTGCGCTCGCCGCCGGGGTGAGCTTCTTCGGGCCGGCCGCGCTGGCGCTCGCGTACCCCCGGCTCTGGCTCGGCGTGGTGGCGCTGCTGCTGGCCGGGGTCTCCCTGCCGCTGACCATGGTCGGGCTGAACACGCTCATCCAGCGGCGGACCCCGCCGGGGCTGCTGGGCCGGGTCGCCGCCGCCGCGGAGGCGGTGGTCAGCGGCCCGCAGGCGGTCTCCATCGGGGCCGGCGCGCTGCTCGTCGGCGTCTTCGACTACCGCCTGCTCTTCGCCCTGGTCGGGGTGACCACCACGGCCGCCGGCCTCTACCTCTGGCGCGGCCGCCGGCTCACCGCGCCCCGGCCCGTCCTGGTCCACGTCCCGGCCCCGCGCCGCCCGCTCGACCACGAGGTGCTCGCCGCGACCCGCCGTCGCCGGGCGCCGTGAGACGCGACGAGCGGCCGCCCCGTCGGGACGGCCGCTCGTGGCAGGGTGCGGTCGGGTCAGCCGGGGAGGCTGGCCAGGTGCTGCTTGACCTGGGTGATCGAGGGGTTGGTCAGGGCGGTGCCGTCGTCGAACCGCAGCGTCGGGACGGTCTGGTTGCCGCCGTTGACGCTCATCACGAACTCCGCGGCCTTCGTGTCCTGCTCGATGTCGACCACCTCGTACGCGATGCCCTCCCGGTCGAGCTGCGACTTCAGCCGGTGGCAGTAGCCGCACCACGGGGTGGAATACATCGTCAACATGGTCAGGTCCTCCAAGGGGTGGCTCGCGCCCGGTCCGATCAGGCCAGGCTAACCGCTGCAACATCGGCGGAGGCTGGAATGATTCCTGGCTGTGGTGGTTCACTCAGCGGCGGAACGGGTGCTGGCCGGCCTGGACCCGGAGCAGCGGTCCGCGGTGACCGCCCCGGCCGGCCCGGTCTGCATCCTGGCCGGCGCCGGGACCGGCAAGACCCGGGCGGTGACGTCCCGGATCGCCCACCGCGCGCTCACCGGCGACATCTCCGCCCGGCATGTGCTGGCGGTCACCTTCACGGCCCGCGCCGCCGCCGAGATGCGGGCGCGTCTCACCGGGCTGGGTGTGGCCGGTGTCCAGGCCCGCACCTTCCACGCCGCCGCGCTGCGCCAGGTCCGCTACTTCGCGCCCCGGCTGCTGGAGGGGCGGGCCATGCCCGAGTTGCTGGACAGCAAGGTCCGGGTGGTGACCCTGGCCGCCGCCAAGGTGGGCCTGCGGGCCGACCGGGCCGCCGCGCGCGACCTGGCCGGCGAGATCGAGTGGGCCAAGTCGTCGCTGGTCGAGCCGGGTGAGTACGTGGTGGCCGCGGCCAAGGCGCTGCGTGAGACCCCGTACGAGCCGGCCAAGGTGGCCGAGGTCTTCGCCGCGTACGAGCGGCTCAAGCGCGGCAACGGGGTGATCGACTTCGAGGACATGCTGCGCGCCGCGGTCTGGGGGATCGAGGAGCACGCCGACGTCGCCGAGCAGGTCCGCGGGCAGTACCGGCACCTCGTGGTCGACGAGTACCAGGACGTCAACCCGCTCCAGCAGCGGCTGCTGGACGCCTGGCTCGGCGGCCGGGACGACCTCACCGTGGTCGGCGACGCCAGCCAGACCATCTACTCGTTCACCGGGGCGACCTCCTCCTACCTGGTCGACTTCCCGCGGCGCTACCGGAGCGCCACGGTGGTCCGGCTGGTCCGCGACTACCGCTCCACCCCGCAGGTGGTCGGGCTGGCCAACGCGGTGATCTCCCAGGCCCGGGGCGCCGAGGCGCGGCTCCGGCTGGAGCTGCACGGCCAGCGCCCGCCCGGCCCGGAACCCGAGTTGCGGATCTTCACCGACGAGCCGGCCGAGGCCAACGCGGTCGCCGCCCGCTGCCGGGCGCTGATCGACGGGGGGACCCCGGCCCGGGAGATCGCGGTGCTGTTTCGCACCAACGCGCAGTCCGAGGCGTACGAGAAGGCGCTCACCGAGGCCGCCGTGCCGTACGTGGTGCAGGGGGCGGAGCGCTTCTTCGAGCGCCCCGAGGTGCGCCAGGCGATGATCGCGCTGCGCGCCGCCACCCGGTCCATCCCGGGGGAGACGCCGCTGCCGGCCGCCGTCGTGGAGGGGCTCGCCGCGGTCGGCTGGGCGCCGGACGCGCCCCCGGCCGGCGGGGCCGCGCGCGAGCGCTGGGAGGCGCTCGCCGCCCTGGTCCAGCTCGCCGAGGAGTACGCGGCCACGCCGGAGGTGGTGCCGATCGGCGAGGCCGTCGCGATCGAGCGCCCGGTCACCCTCAGCGACTTCAACGAGGAGCTGGCCCGGCGGGCCACCCAGCAGCACGTGCCCACCGTGGAGGGGGTGACGCTGGCCTCGCTGCACTCGGCCAAGGGCCTGGAGTGGGACGCCGTCTTCCTGGTCGGCCTGGCCGAGGGCACCCTGCCCACCACGTACGCGAAGACCCCCGAGCAGGTCGAGGAGGAGCGGCGCCTGCTCTACGTCGGGATCACCCGGGCGCGGGAGTGGCTCTGGCTGTCGTACGCGGCGGCCCGCTCGCCCGGCGGCCGGGCCCGGCGGCCGTCCCGGTTCCTGCCGCAGCTGGACCGCTCCGGCGGCGGCGAGCGGGCCGGCGCGGGCGCGGCCCGGCGCACCGAGCGGCGGCGCCCCCAGGTGGTCTCCTGCCGGATCTGCGGCGCCACCCTGCTCGCCGGGGCGGACCGGAAGCTGGGCCGCTGCCCGACCTGTCCGTCCGACCTGGACGAGGAGCTGTACGAGCGGCTGCGCGAGTGGCGGCAGCGGGTGGCGGGCGCGCAAAAGGTGCCGGCGTACGTGGTCTTCACCGACGCCACGCTCACCGCGCTGGCCGAGCGGAAGCCGGGCCGCACCGAGGAGCTGATCGCGATCGCCGGGATCGGGCCCCGCAAACTGGGACTTTATGGCGATACGGTGCTGGCCCTGGTGGCCGGTGCGGGGGTGGACGAGGTCTGCCCGCAGAAAAGTTTCGAAATCTAGCCGTAAATCGTTTGCCCTCGCCCCGAGGCGAGGAATAGCCTCAGGACACACCTCGCGAGCGGCGCCATTCTGGCTGCTCACGGGGGATGAGTCCATGGTCGGCACGAGGAACGTTGAGGGAGGTGGCACCCGTGGAGATCTTCACCTATGAGCGTCCGGCGGCGATGCCAGCTGCCTGCGCTCCGCTGTCGTCCGTCCGGGTGGCCCTTGCCGCTCGACCGTCGGCTCCGCAGGTGCACCAGGTCCCGGTTCAGGCCGAGCTGAACCTGACCGTCGCGCCGCTGGCGGAGATCGAGGGGACCAGTGGCTTCACGGGCATGGGCATCGGTGGCTTCAAGAAGCGCACGGATGTCCGCGGCGTTCCACCTCGAGGTAGACCGGTCTGATCCAGACCACCGGCTCACCTCGAGGCCGCGGAACCCGCACACCGGGATCCGCGGCCTCAGTTTTTTTGCACCGCCGTAGTGCCGAAGCAATGCGATCCACGAGATCGAAGTGAGAGAGAGGTGACCGGAGGATGAGTCTGGCGTTGGCCCCACTCGACGTGAGCGTCGAGGTGGAGGCGAACCTGCCCTGCCGGAAGTTCGACCCCGACCTGTGGTTCTCCGACTCGCCTGCCGAGCTCGAGCTGGCCAAGTCGCTCTGCGGGGACTGCCCGCTGCGCGTCGAGTGCCTCGCCGGCGCGGTGGAGCGGGCCGAGCCCTGGGGCGTCTGGGGCGGCGAGATCTTCGAGCGTGGCGCGGTCGTCCCGCGCAAGCGGCCCCGTGGCCGTCCGCGCAAGGAGGACCTCGCCCGTGACGCCCAGCTCCGGGTCGAGGCGGAGGCGCGACTGGCGGCCAGTGGGCTGTCCGAGTCGCGTAGCGCCGTCCGGCTGGCAGCCTGACACAACCCCGTTCCAACGTCCCCGCCGGTGATCCTCACCGGCCGCGAGAAAGCCGAAACCATGCTGCACCTGCCGAATGGAACCGAAATGCAACTACTCCACGAAGCGTTGTCCCGGGCTCGAATGCGCCGGCCTCAGGCTGGCACCACCACGAGCACTGAGGCAACCCGTTCCGCCCGTACCGTCGCCATGCGCAGCCGTAGCAAGTCGGCTCGCGACCTGGGCGTTCTCTAGATCCCTACACCACGGAAGGGGCGGTGACCGGATGGTCACCGCCCCTTCGGCGTGCGCGTCGGTCAGCTCACCGGGGCGAAGCCGGGCAGCCAGCGCTCCAGGATGGCCCGGTAGGGCGCCTTCGCCTCCAACTGGCAGAGCACCCCGATCGAGCCCAGCGTCACCCGGTGGATCATCAGGTATGACGGCGGCAGGTTGAGCTGCCGGCTGAGCTGGTAGGTGGGGGAGCGCGGACTGGCCAGCCGGGCCGCCTCGCCGCGCAGCCAGGCCCGGGTGAACCGGAACTCGTCCGCGGCGATCGGCTCCAGCATCGGCCGGAGGAAGTCCAGCACCCCCTCGGCGTCGATCGGCTCCGTGGGGCTGACGAAACCCTCGTCGCGCAGCCCGGCCACCACCGCGTCCGCGTCGCCGCGCAACGCCAGCGCGGCGATCCGGCCGATCGGCTCGGGAGTGCCCTCCGGCATCCGGGCCACCGCGCCGAAGTCGATCACGCCGAGCCGGCCGTCCGGGAGCAGCCGGAAGTTGCCCGGGTGCGGGTCGGCGTGCAGCAGCCCGGCCCGCATGGGCGCGGAGAGGTGCAGCTCGGCCATCAGCCGCCCGGCCTCGTCGCGCTGCTCCTCCGTGCCCTCCCGGATGATCTGCGACAGCGGGGTGCCCTCGACCCACTCGGTGATCAGCACCCGGGGCGCGGCGTCGAGCACCTCCGGGATGTAGATGTCCGGATCGTCGGCGTACGCGGCGGCGAAGGCGCGCTGCGACTCGGCCTCCAGCTCGTAGTCCAGTTCCTCGGTGATCCGCTCGCGCAGCTCGGCCAGGAGCGGCTTGACGTCCAGCCCGGGCTGGATAGCCCGGAACATGCCGCCCAGCCGGGAGAGCTGCTTCAGGTCGGCGAGCAGGGCGTCCCCGGCACCCGGGTACTGGATCTTCACGGCCACGTCCCGGTGCCGCGGGCCGCCGTTCGGCCCGTACCCCGGGTCGCGCCAGACCGCGCGGTGCACCTGGCCGATGCTGGCCGCGGCGGCCGGGGTGTCGTTGAACTCCACGAACCGGTCCCGCCAGTCCGGCCCGAGCTGCTCGGCGAGCACCTTGTGCACGGTCGCCGCGGGCAGCGGCGGGGCGGCCTCCTGGAGCTTGGTGAGCGCCTGCCGGTAGGGGGCGGCGATCTCCTCCGGCAGTGCCGCCTCGAAGACCGACAGGGCCTGACCGAACTTCATCGCCCCGCCCTTGAGCTGCCCGAGCACGCTGAACAGCTGCTCGGCGGTGCGCTGCTGGATCTCGGCGGAGATGACGTCGGACGCGAGCCCGGTGACCCGCTTGCCCATGCCGAGGACGGTCCGACCGGCGAAGCCGAGCGGCAGAGCGGCGAGCTTGGCGGTCCGGGACACGGCCCGGCGCGGGATGTCGGTCACCCGGTCATTGTTACCGACTCGGGGGGCCCGCTGCTGCTGTGCGGCCGGGAGCGGGCGCGCCCGACCGGATCGGGCGACGCCCCGAGCACCCGCAGGAGGGGTGCGGCGGCCACCGGCGGTGCCGGAAGCGGCCGGGTGCCGGAATCTCGACGGCGCAGCCGAGGGTCTCCGGGGTGCCCCCGTCGAGCTGCGTCAACGCCTCGGCCGCCGCGTACGCCGTCGCCGCCAGCCGGGTGGTGGCCGCGCAGGCCCGATCGCCGTCGTCGGTCGCGAGCTGGGCGGCGAGCGCCGGCCACTCCGGGTCGCGGTCCGTCCGGTGCAGGTCGAGGCAGCGCAGGCAGGGGCCCACCGGCGGGCGGACCAGCGGGCCGATCACCGGCACGCCGCCGCGCAGGTCGAGCAGGAGATGAGGCTGGCGGCGCCGCGCGTACCCGGCGGCGAGGAGGGCCGCCGGGCGGTCCGCGCCGAGCTGGACCACCAGGTCGGCCCGTTCCGGCCGGAGCGGACCGGTCGCCGTGCCGGGCGCGCACCGGGCCAGCGCCGCGCGCACCGCCGGCGCCAGCGGACGGCCCAGCTCCGGGCTGGTGAGGCCGGTCCCGACCAGGTCACCCGGGCGGACCGCGCCGGCAAGTTCGGGTACGACGTGCCCGACGCCCGCCTGCGCCAGCGCGACGGCCACCGCCGCGCCGAGCCGGCCGGCCCCGGTGACCAGCACACGGGCCGCCCGGCGGCGGCGCAGCAGCCGGGCCGGCGTGCCGGGCAGGGCCGGCGCGGCCAGGGCCAGGGCCTCGGCCTCCCCGGTGAGCCGGGCCCGGACCGGCCCGGTGAGGTCGCGGGGGAGCAGGCTCTGCGCGGGTACGACGAGACCGGCGGCCCGGAGCGTGTCGAGCAGCACCCGAGCCTCGGCCGGGGGCACCCGCGCGGCGGTGGCGGCGGTGAGCACGGCCCGCTCGCTCCGGGTGCCGTCCAGCAGGTCGAGCAGGCGGGCGGCGCCCGGGCTGGTCACCTCGAGCAGCACGGCCCGGCCGGGTTCGACCCCGAGCTGGAGGGTGTGCCGGTCCCGCCAGAGCCGGGTGAGGCCGGGCAGAAGTGTCGGACGGGCGAGGGGCATCGGGTCGCTCACACCACGAATCGTGACCGTGTCCGCGCTCTCCGTCGATCGTTGTCCACAGGTGCGCCGGGCCGTGGCCAGCGTTGTCCACAGGAAATCCCGGGTTGTCCACAACTCACGGGTAACCGGTGTCGGGTACGCGACGGGGGAGGGGCGGCCACCGCCACCCCTCCCCCGTGCGACCCGGACGGGTCAGACCTTGGCCTTGCCCAGGATGCGGTTCACTGTTGTGCCGCACACCGGGCACTTGCCCTTGGCCATGTTCATGCCGGTCTTCGAGACCTCCACGCGTCCCTCGAAGTCCCGCTTCTCCTTGCACTTCACGCAGTAACCGTTGTAGGTCTGGGCCTGGTCGGCCACGGTAGCCCTCCTCGTCTCGTCCGCCGGACGCCTCCGGCGGGTTTCCCTGCGGCGGGCCACGGGTGGCTCCGGCGCCGGGGGGTTCTCCGCGGCCACTCACGTGACCGCTGGTTGGCGGACCCTACCCAGGTCTGGGCGGTTCCATGTCAGCTGTGCGTCGACTCTGTGAGGAAGTCGACGACGAGAGTGTGCATGCCGAGTACGTCGGATAAGTCAGTTTGGCGGGGACACGCCGGGTGAATCCCCTCAGATCCCCCTTCGGGCGGCCCCCGACGCGACAGTCCGTCGTAGATCACCTAACGTTGACAGGGCCCCGCAGGTGATGGTCAACTGCCGCCGCAAAGAAATTTTTCGGGACTCCTGACGACCAACCGCCATTTTCCGGGCGCGTGTCGTCGTGTTGACTCTTGCGGACCCCTGGTCAGTACGCATTAGCTTTCCCTCGTGACAGTCATCCGAGGCTGCGCGGACCAGTGATGGCCGGGACGCGGAAGCCCGTCGTCGAAGTACGGCGCAGCCAGCGCCGGCGGCGCACGGTGTCCGCGTACCGCGACGGGGAGCGCGTCGTGGTGCTCATCCCCGACCAGTTCTCCCGCGCCGAGGAGAGCGAGTGGGTCGACCGGATGCTGGCCCGACTCGCCGCCCGTGAAGGCCGGCTCGCCCGCTCCGACGCCGAACTGCTGGCCCGGGCCGCCCGACTGATCAACCTCTACCTGCCCGAGCACGGGCCGGCCGCCGCCCCGGCCAGCGTGCGCTGGGTCACCAACCAGAACGGCCGCTGGGGTTCCTGCACCCCCGCCGACCGCACCATCCGGATCTCCCACCGGATCCAGGACATGCCCGACTGGGTGATCGACTACGTGCTGCTGCACGAGCTGGCGCACCTCGTGGTGCCCAGCCACAACGCCGAGTTCTGGGCCCTGGTCGGCCGCTACCCGAAGACGGAGCGCGCCCGCGGCTACCTGGAGGGCGTAGCCGCCACCTCCGGCGTCCCCCTGACGGACTGACCCCCCGCCCTCCCCGCAGTCCCGCCGTTCCGCAGCCCCCGCCCCTCAGCTCGCTGATCATGAGGTTGGCTGCGTGGTTCGCCCCTTTTGTTGCGGCCAACTCCATGATCGAGCCGCGGGCTGGCGGATCTTGGCGGGTTGCCGTTCGGTGCGAACGGTAAGTCGCCAAGATCGGGAGCGGGTGAGGGTGAGCCGGTGGATGCGGCCGTTCGGCGTGGGGGCAGGCGATGGCGGGTGAAGGTCGCGACGGATGCTGAGGCCGGCGGTGAGTGGAACGCCATGTGTGTCTCGCGGCGCCTGACACACCCATGGCGTTCCACCGACGGTGACGCGGGGGTGGTGGACGGCCGGTGGCGGGAGCCGGCATGTGGAGTCGCGCGGATGGGCGCCGCCGCACGGTCGCGGCGGGGACGGTCACGTGGACCTGTCACGTGAATCGCGCCGACGGGCGCCGCCGCATGGTCGGGGCGGGCGGGGCGGCGGGTTAGGGTCCTCGGGTGGTCCGACGTGTGGTGGTGGCGTTGCTCGCGCCGGTGGGCTGGACGCCGCCGGGGATCGATCCGGCCCGGTGGCGCAGCGCGCTCGCCGAAGACGTGGTGGACCTGCTGGCAACGCTGAACGAGGTGGAGACCGCCGTTGCCGTGACGCCCGAGGACCGCTGGCTGGCCGACGCGGTGGTCTGGCCCGGCACGGCCGTGCACGAGGTGCCCCGTCCGACCGTCGACGCGGTGTTCGCCGCGCTGACCGGCTACGACCAGGCGGCCGTGGTGGTCGCCGACGCGCCCGACGTGCCGGGGCTCACCCTCGGCAAGCTGCTCCGGCCGCTGTCCAGCCGCCCGGTGGCCGTGGCCCCGGTGGAGGGGAGCGGGGCGGGGCTGCTCGGAGTGGCCGCCCGGCTGCCCGTGCCGGAGTGGTTGCCGGCGCTGGACCTGGACACCGCCGCGCCGGGCGAGGTGCGTGCCGCCGCACCTCGCCCGGGAGACGTGGCGGTAACCGCGGGCTGGCGCCGGCTGCGCGGCCCGGCCGACCTGGCCAGCCTCGACCCCGCCTTCGAGGGGTGGGAGGCCACCCGCGCCCTACTCTCCGGCCAGCCCGGCTGACCCCTGGGGCGTTTCGAGCGCAGGATGACCGACTCCGCCGTGGCCCGGTACGGCAGGCGCTGACCGCTGCGCCGGTGGCAGCAGAGCGGGGGCAGGGCAGGCGCTGGCCGTTGCGTCGAAGGCGGCAGAGCGGGAGTGGGGGTGAACGCGTCGGGGCCCGCACGAGCACTCGTGCGGGCCCCGGCGACGTGCGGCGTCAGGACTTGTCGTCGTCCTCGCCCGGGGCCTGTTCCTCCGGTGCGCCGGGCGCCGTGAAGTCGAAGTTCGCCAGCTCCTCGTCCAGGTCGCTGGTGGTCGCGGCGAACGCCTCCGGGTTGGCGAAGTCGTCGTCCGAGGGGAGCAGGTCCGGGTGGCCCCAGACCGCGTCCCGGCCGGCGATCCCGCGGTGCTCGGTGAGCGCCGACCAGAGCACGGTTGCCTCGCGCAGCCGGCGCGGCCGCAGCTCCAGGCCGACCAGGGCGGCGAAGGTCTGCTCGGCCGGACCGCCGGCGGCCCGGCGGCGGCGGAACGCCTCGCCGAGGCGTACCACGTTGGGCAGCCGGTCACCCGCGGCGCTGTCCACCACGTGGCACACCCAGCCCTCGACCAGGGCGAGCACGGTCTCCAGCCGGGCCAGCGACGCCTTCTGCGCCGGGGTGTCCTCCGGAGTGAAGATGCCCTCCAGGGCGATCGCCTGCATCGACTCCGGGTCGGTCGGGTCGACCCGGCCCATCGCCTCCTCGATCGCCTCCCGGTTGACCCGGATGCCGGCGGCGTAGTTCTCCACCGCGGCGAGCACGTGCCCGCGCAGCCACGGGACGTGCTGGAAGAGCCGCTGGTGGGCGGCCTCGCGCAGGGCCACGTAGAGGCGTACCTCGTCCTCGGGCAGTTCCAGGCCCTCGCCGTACGCCCGGATGTTGGCCGGGATGAGCGCGGCGGTGCCGGCCGGGCCGAGCGGCAGGCCGATGTCACCGGCGGAGAGCACCTCGGCGGCGAGCGAGCCGAGCGCCTGGCCGAGCTGGCCGCCGAAGAGCGCGCCGCCCAGCGTGGCGACCATCGACTGCATCGGGCCGAGCTGGGCCCGGGCCTCCGGCGGCACCAGGTCGCCCATGGCGCCGACCATCCGGCTGGCCACCGGGTCGCAGAGCTTGCGCCACACGTCGAGGGTCTTGTAGATCCACTCGTTGCGGTTCCAGGCGACCGAGGTGCGGATGCCGGAGGGCCACGAGGTGGCCGGCTCCAGCCAGAGGTCGGCGATGCGCAGCGCCTCCTCCACCGCGTTGCGTTCGAACGGCGAGACCGCCGGGTCGCCGGCGGCGGCGAGCTGGCTGGCGGCCACCTGCCGGGCGAGGTCCCAGTTGACCGGCCCGCTGCCCGGCGCGGAGAGCAGGTGCTGCAACTGCGACATGAACTGCTGCATCTGCGCGGGATCGTTGGGGTCTGGTGGTTGCCCACCCGGGAGCGCGAAGCCGAACGGAATATCAGGCACGACGTCTACGGTACGCGGGCCGCGCCGCAGGTCGTGCGCGTCGGCGTTCCGCTGAGGGCGAAGTCCGGCGGTCACCGCGCCGGACGTTCCGGGCCGGATCGGTACGCTCTGGCGCATGAGACGTCGCGGCGTGACCGTACTCCTCGGTGCACTGCTCACCGCCCTGCTCAGCGTCGGCGTGCTGAGCGTGCCCATCCCGTACGTGGTGCTCGGTCCCGGTCCGACCGTGAACACCCTGGGCAGTGCGGACGGCAAGGAGATCATCCAGGTCACCGGCCGGTCGACGTCCACCTCCGCCGGGCAGCTCCGGCTCACCACGGTCGGCGTGCAGCCCACCGTCCGGCTCCGGTCGGCGCTGGCCGGCTGGTTCTCGAAGGACGAGGCGGTGGTGCCGCGCGAGCTGGTCTACCCGCCGGGGGAGTCGCAGGAGGAGGTCGAGCAGCGCAACGCCGAGGACTTCCAGAACTCGCAGACCAGCGCCGAGACGGCGGCCCTGCGCGAACTGGGCTACCCGATCCGGGTGCTGGTGAAGACGGTCACCGCGGGCGGCCCGTCGGTCGACGTGCTCAAGCCCAACGACGTGATCACCTCGGTCGACGACCAGCCGGTGACCAGCGCGGCCCGGCTCACCGAGCTGATCCGGGCCAAGCCGGCCGGCACCAGGCTGAAGATCGGCTACACCCGGGCCGGGGCGCCGGCCACCGCCACGGTGACCAGCCGCGAGCAGGACGGCCGGCCGCGCATCGGCGTCGAGATCGACCAGCAGCAGCCGCACCCGTTCACCCTCAAGATCGACCTCGGTGACATCGGCGGGCCCAGCGCCGGGCTGATGTTCGCGCTGGGCATCATCGACAAGCTGGAGCCGGCCGACCTGACCGGCGGGAAGGTCATCGCCGGCACCGGCACCATCGACGACGAGGGCCGGGTCGGCCCGATCGGCGGCATCGCGCAGAAGCTGGTCGGCGCGAAGGAGGCCGGGGCGAAGGTCTTTCTGGTGCCCGCCGACAACTGCGCCGAGGCGGTCCGCAACCCGCAGCCCGACCTGCCGCTGCTCCGGGTGGCGACGCTGGACGACGCGTTGGCGGCGCTGGAGAAGCTGCGCGCGGGAGGGCAGCCGGCCCGCTGCTGAGCGGCCCCGCGAGGGGTCACCGGACGATCGTGACGTGACCTTGACCCGAGGTGTTCAGCAAGACCCCGTACTCTGGGTGCCTGGTCGGAGCCGATCACATCGAGCGTGCGGAGCCAACAGTGGTCATGCGTAGCAGCCCCCTTCCGAGGATGAGCCGGCGCGGGCGCGTCACCATCGGGGTCCTGATCGGGGTGTTCGTGTTCTTCACCCTGCTCGGGTGGGGGGTCAACGCGTGGACCGACTGGCTCTGGTTCGACGAGGTCCGCTACACCCAGGTCTTCACCGGCGTGCTGGCCACGCGGCTGCTGCTGTTCCTGGTGATCGGGCTGGGCATGGCGGCGATCATCGCCGGCAACCTCTGGCTGGCCTACCGGGTACGGCCGCAGCTGCGCCCGCACTCCGCCGAGCAGGCCACCCTGGAGCGCTACCGGATGCTGCTGAGCCCCCGGCTCGGCACCTGGATCGCCCTGGCCGCCGCGGTCATCGGGCTCTTCGCCGGCCTCTCCGCGCAGAGCCGGTGGAGCCAGTGGCTGCTGTTCCGCAACGGTGGCAGCTTCGGCGTGAAGGACCCGGAGTTCGGCATCGACGTCGGCTTCTACGTGTTCCAGCTGCCGTTCTGGCGCTACCTGCTCGGCGTCGGCTTCACCGCGGTGGTGCTCGCCCTGCTCGGCGCGCTGGCCGTGCACTACATCTTCGGCGGGGTGCGGCTCCAGGGCGTCGGTGACCGGATGACCAACGCGGCCCGGGCCCACCTCAGCTCGCTGGTCGCGGTCTTCGTGGTGCTCAAGGCCATCGCGTACGTGCTGGACCAGCGGGCCATGCTGCTGGAGTACAACGAGGGCGCCAAGCTCTACGGCGCCGGCTACGCCGACATCAACGCGCTGCTCCCCGCGAAGGAGATCCTCGCCTGGATCGCCGTGGTGGTGGCCGTCGCGATCATCGTGTTCTCCAACGCGTGGATGCGGAACCTGGTCTGGCCCGGCATCGCGCTCGCCCTGCTCGGCGTCTCGGCCGTGGCGATCGGCGGCATCTACCCGTGGGCCGTGCAGACCTTCGAGGTCAAGCCGAGCGCCCGGGACAAGGAGGCGCCGTACATCGAGCGCAGCATCGAGGCGACCAGGGCCGCGTTCGGCCTGACCGGCACGAAGAGCACCGGGTACGCGGCGAGCAACCTCATCCCGCCGGCCAGCCTGGCCACCGACACCTCCGTGGTGCAGAACGTCCGCCTGCTCGACCCGCAGCTGGTCTCGGAGACGTACACCCAGCTCCAGCAGGTCCGGGGCTTCTACGACTTCGGCCCGAAGCTGGACATCGACCGGTACGCGGCGGGCGGCAAGACCTCCGACTACGTGGTCGGCGTCCGCGAGATCAACTACGGCGAGCTGACCCAGAACAACTGGATCAACCGGCACACCGTCTTCACCCACGGGTACGGCCTCGTCGGCGCGCCGGCCAACCAGGTGGTCTGCGGCGGCCAGCCCTACTTCGTCTCCGGCTTCCTCGGGGAGAAGGCGCAGGAGGCGTGCTCCTCGCAGACCGAGCAGATCCCGGCCCAGCAGCCGCGGATCTACTACGGCGAGCGGATGGAGGCGGACGACTACGCGATCGTCGGGCAGACCGGGGACCGGAACGTCGAGTTCGACCGCCCGACCTCGACCGGCGGCGAGCAGTACTACACCTACACCGGCGAGGGCGGCGTCGAGATCGGCTCGTTCACCCGGCGGCTGCTCTACGCCATCAAGGAGCAGGAGTCGAACTTCCTCCTCTCCGAGGCGGTCAACGACGACTCGAAGCTGCTCTACGTGCGTAACCCGCGGGACCGGGTGGAGAAGGTCGCGCCGTTCCTCACCCTCGACGGGGACCCGTACCCGGCGGTGGTGAACGGTCGGGTCCTCTGGATCATCGACGGCTACACCACCGCGGCGACCTACCCGTACGCCGAGCGGGTCAACCTGCAGGCCGAGACGGCCGACGAGCTGACCGGGCGGGGCACCTTCCAGTTGGCCCGGGAGAACGTCAACTACATCCGGAACTCGGTGAAGGCGACCGTCGACGCGTACGACGGCACGGTCAAGCTCTACCAGTTCGACGACACCGACCCGGTGCTCAAGGCGTGGAACAAGGCGTTCGGCGGCGAACTGGTGCTGCCCAAGGGCGACATCCCGCCGGAGCTGGCCGAGCACTTCCGCTACCCGGCCGACCTGTTCAAGGTGCAGCGAAACCTGCTCACCAAGTTCCACGTGACCGACCCGGGCGACTTCTACTCCGGCCAGGACTTCTGGCAGGTGCCGAACGTGCCGGACGCGCCGGACAGCGGGCAGAAGCAGCCGCCGTACTACCTGTTCACCCAGTTCCCGGGGCAGGAGTCGCCGCGCTTCCAGCTCACCGCCGCGGTCACCCCGAACGGGCGGCAGAACCTCGCCGCGCTCGTCTCCGGGTCGTACGTCGACGGCCGGCCGCAACTGGAGGTGCTGGAGCTGCCGGACCAGACCCGGATCTCCGGGCCGACGCAGGTGCACCAGCAGATGACCAACAACGGCGACATCCGGCAGCAGCTCAACCTGCTCTCCTCCAACCAGGCGCAGGTGCAGTACGGCAACCTGCTGTCGCTGCCCTTCGCCGACGGGATGCTCTACGTCGAGCCGGTCTACGTGAAGAGCAGCAACCAGGACGCGTACCCGCTGCTGCAGAAGGTGCTGCTCTCCTACGGCGACGGCGGCTCGTACGTGGTGCTCGCCAACAACCTGAGTGACGGCATCAAGCAGCTCGTCGAGCAGGGCAAGCGGGCGGCCGCCGGCAACCCGCCGCCGAGCACCGGCGACAAGCCGCCGACGACCGGCGGCACGTCCCCACCGGTGCTCACCGGCGAGCTGGCTGAGGCGGCCGGCAAGGTGCAGAGCGCCATCGCCGAGGTGAAGGCCGCGCAGGCGTCCGGCGACTTCGAGCGGTACGGGCGGGCGCTGAAGGCGCTGGACGAGGCGATGGCCGCGTTCCAGCAGGCCCAGGCGGCGGCCAACCCGTCGCCCGGCGCCGGCCCGAGCGGCAGCCCGTCCGCGTCGCCACCGGCCTCGCCCTCGTCCTCGCCGTCACCGAACGGCTGACGCCGAGCCGACCACGCGAGCCCGTGGTCCGTGACCCGTAGCGGTCCGGACCACGGGCTCGTGTCGTGAACCGGACGGAACACCCGCAACCCGGCCCCCGCTTCCACCGTCATCAGAGCAGGTGGGGCGACAGGGAGGCGGGAGCCACGATGCGCGACGCGAACAGCTTCGACGACTTCTACCGCAGCACGTCGGGGCGGGCGCTCCGGTACGGCCGCGCCGTGGCCGACGACGCCGGCGAGGCCCAGGACCTCGTCCAGGAGGCGTACGCCCGGGCCTGGCGGCAGTGGGGGAAGCTGGCCGCCCACCCCGCGCCCGAGGCCTGGCTGCGGCTGGTGATCAACCGGCTGGCCACCGACCGCTGGCGGCGGCTGCGCGGCTGGCGTCTCGCGGCCAGCCGCACCGGCCCGCCAGACGACGTGGGGCCGCCGGGTGAGGACACCGTGCTGCTGGTCGGGGCGCTCCGGCAGCTGCCGGCCCGGCACCGGCAGGCGCTCGCCCTGCACTACCTGCTCGACCTGTCGGTGGAGGAGATCGCCCGGGAGACCGGTGTTCCCACCGGCACCGTGAAGTCCTGGCTGTCCCGGGGCCGGGCCCGGCTGGCCGAGCTGCTGCCCGGCGTGGCCGCCGAGGAGCTGGAGGTGAATGATGTCGCGTGACCTGAACGGGCTCTACCGGGCGCTCGCCGCCGACACCGACGAGCGGGTGCTCCCGGCCCCGGACCGCGTCCGCCGGCGGGCCGACCGCCGGGCCCGGCGGCGGGCCGCGTTCGGAGCGCTGACCGTCGCCGTGCTGGTCGCCGGCACCGCCGCCGGCACGCGGTGGGTGCTCACCGCGGGGCCGGACGTCGATCCGGCGCCAGCCACCACCACCGGCACCCCATCGCCGTCGCCCACCGCGGCCCAGCCTTCGCCGCCGTCGAGCCGGACCCCCTCACCCCCCGCGCGTACCCCGGATGCGCCGCCGAAGACGAGCGCCCGGCCGCCGGACGTCAGCCCGACGAGCATCCCGGACCGGGCCTTTTTCACCCTGGCCGCCGCCAACGACACCGGCATCGGCGACGCGTTCATCCCGGGACCGGTGCTGCCGAAGCTCTGTGGTGCCACGCCCGGCGAGTCGGGGATTGTCACCCGCCGCGCTCGCAGCCTGGCGTTCAAGCTGGCCGACACCCCGAAGGGGTACGTCCCGGACGGAAGCTACCGGCACAGCATCACCGTCTACCGGCCCGGGCGGGCCGACGACGCGCTCGCCGACCTGCGCCAGGCCGTGCGTGACTGTCCGACCCAGCCGGGGACGGACGGTGGCGAGGGCCTGACCTCGACCCAGCGGCTGCTGCCGGACGCCGGCTACGGCGACGAGTCGGTGCTGTTGGAGGTTCGCCGCCCCGCCACGGACTACGAGGGCGCGCCGGCGGTGAAGGAGGTCGTCCGGTTGGTCCGCGCGGTGCGGATCGGCAACGTGGTGACGGTGCTCTGGGAGCAGGGCTGGGAGGGGACGTCCAGCCCGCGGTCACAGCTCGACAAGGACAGCCGACGCGCGGTGCTGGCGATCCGCGACTGGTTGCGCTGACTGCGCCCCGGGCCCGTTTTGCGGGTCCGGGGCCTCGTACGCTACGGTTAACGAGCCGACGCGGGGTGGAGCAGCTCGGTAGCTCGCTGGGCTCATAACCCAGAGGTCGCAGGTTCAAATCCTGTCCCCGCTACTCGTCACGAAGGGCCCCGGAGTTCACTCCGGGGCCCTTCGTCGTGCCGGGGGCGCCGCTCGGCGACGGTGACCCTCGCCACCCGCGGGATCGGGGAACCCGGCTGATCTCCACGGCGGACATGGGATAGGCTGTGAAAGCCGACGCGGGGTGGAGCAGCTCGGTAGCTCGCTGGGCTCATAACCCAGAGGTCGCAGGTTCAAATCCTGTCCCCGCTACTCGTCGCGAAAGGCCCCGGAGTTCGCTCCGGGGCCTTTCGCCGTTTCCGGATGTCATGATCCGGACCGTCCGTCCTGCCCCGGTTGCGCTTCTCGGCGAGGATGGGGGCATGTCGGGATGGAACAGATGGTGGGGCCGCCTCAGCGCGGTCCTCGGTGCGGTCGTGCTCTCGGTGTTCGTGCCGGTCGCGGCCTGGGCCTCCACGGGTACCGGCGAGCTGGTGGTGGAGGCCGCCCGGCGGCGGTCCCGGGGAGGCGGCTTCGGCTTCCTCGGGCTGCTCTGCTGCCTGGCGGTGGTCGTGGTGATCGTGCTACTGGTGCTGCGCCTGATGCGCGGCCGGCGCGGCGGTCCGCCGCGCTGACGCGACCGGTCCGCCCGCCGCGCCCCGGGCGCGGCGGGCGGCGGTCACTCGGCCAGGGCCGCGGTCGCCTGGGCCATGAACCGCGAGGTCGCCGTCCGGGCGCCCGAGCGCTTGGCGCGGATGCTCTCGGCCGCGTCGATGAGCAGGGTACGCACCTTGGCGTGCCCTTTCGGCGGCGGCGCGGGCGCCGGCCCGGTCAGCTCGTCCAGTTCGCTGCCGAGGGCCACCACCCGCTTCTCGGTCCGGTCGGTGACGCCGTCGACGACGAACGTGCGGACCGGGACGGCGGCGTTCAGGCCGCGCTCGATGCCGAGGATCCGGCCGGCCGCCACGTTGGTGGTCAGGAAGTTGATCACGTCGACCACCACACCCGGGTGGCGGCTGCCGCGGAAGGCGGACCAGTACACGGACGCCCGGGGCCACTGTGCCGCGGGGGTGCCCGGGAACGCGGTCAGCCCCAGCTCGTCGTCGGTGAGCCGTTGCAGCTCCGGCAACTGGTGGGACCAGGCGAACGACGCGGCCGCGTGGCCGGTGACCACGAGCTGACGGGCCAACTCCCCGCTGTCGGCCTGCTCCACCAGCGCGGCGCCCGGGGTGGCCCGGTCGTGGCGGGCGACCTCCCAGAACTCGAACCAGTCGAGCAGCTCGGCGGAGCTGAACCCGAGCTGCCGTCCCTGGTACAGCTCGCTGCCCTGACCGCGCAGCCAGAGCCAGAGCGCCCGGTAGTCGCCGGACGGGTCCATGGTGCCGGCCACCCGGTTGTCGGAGGCGCGGGTGACCCGGGCGGCCCAGCGCGCGTACTCCCGCCACGACATGCCGGTGCGCGGCTCGGGCTGCCGCAGCCGGCGCAGCAGGTCCCGGTTGTAGACCAGCGCGGCGGTGGTCTGCGCCGCGGGCACCGCCACGGTCCGCTCGTCCACCTGGCCGTAGCGGGCCAGCTGTTCGGGCAGGCCGCGCAGGTCGAGCCGGTTGTCGGCCACGTAGGCGCTGAGGTCGAGGACGATCTGCCGGCGGGCGTACTCGGTGAGCAGGGTGTCGTCGATCTGGAACAGGTCGGGCACGTTGCCGCCGGTGGCCTGGGTGGCCAGCCGGTCGTAGTAACCGGTCAGCCCCTGCCAGGTCACCCGGAAGCTGACCCGGGGGTTCTGCTGGGAGTAGAGGCGCAGCGCCTTCTCGGTGGCCTCGGCCCGCCGGGCCCCGCCCCACCAGAACACCGACAGCTCGATCGGGCCGTCCTCGGCCGGGGTCTCCTCCTCCGGGCCGCATCCGGACAGCCCGGCGGCGAGCAGCGGCAGCCCGGTCAGCGCGCCGAGCAACCGCCGCCGGTCGACGCCGGGGCGGAGTACGGACTGCGGTGCGCGCACGGGTTTCTCCGGGGGTGCGGGCGGCTGCTGCGGACGGATCATTTACACAGGCACCGGGCGGGGGTGTCAACGCCGGTGCGGACGGGACGGCCGGTGGCCGCACCGAGCGCCGCTCCCACCCATGGTGTACTAGCGCCGTGGAACTTCTGCATTCGGGCAAGGTTCGGGACGTCTACGCCGACGGCGAGGACCTGATCCTGGTCGCCTCCGACCGCATCTCCATCTACGACGTGGCGCTGCCGACCCCGATCCCGGACAAGGGCCGCCTGCTCACCGCGTTGTCGCTGTGGTGGTTCGAGCAGCTGGCCGACCTCGTGCCGAATCACGTCATCTCCGCCACCGACGTGCCGGCGGAGTTCGCCGGCCGGGCGATCCGCTGCCAGCGGCTGGACATGGTCCAGGTCGAGTGCGTCGCCCGCGGCTACCTGACCGGCGGTGGCCTCGCCGAGTACCGGCGCACCGGCGCCGTCTCCGGTGTCGAGCTGCCCCGCGGCCTGGTGGAGGCGTCGATCCTGCCCGAGCCGATCTTCACCCCGTCGACCAAGGCGCCCAAGGGCGAGCACGACGAGCCGATCACGTACGCCGAGGTGGTCGACAAGGTGGGCGCGGAGACCGCCGAGCGGCTGCGGCAGATCACCATCGACGTCTACCGGCGGGGCGCGGAGATCGCCGCCGACCGGGGCATCCTGATCGCCGACACCAAGATCGAGCTGGGTTGGGCGCCGGACGGGACCCTGGTCCTCGCCGACGAGCTGCTCACCTCCGACTCGTCCCGGTTCTGGCCGGCCGAGTCGTACCAGCCCGGCCGCGCCCAGTTCTCCTTCGACAAGCAGTACGTGCGCGACTGGGCCACCGACAGCGGCTGGGACAAGCAATCGCCCGCCCCCGAGGTGCCCGCCGAGGTGGTCGAGGCGACCCGGGCCCGCTACGTCGAGGTCTACGAGAAGCTCACCGGCAACCGCTGGGACTGAGCGTCACTCCACCCAGTCGAGGGTGCGCTGCACGGCCTTGCGCCAGTTGCGCAGCTCCCGCTCCCGGTGCGCCGGGTCCATCTCCGGCGTCCACTGCGCGTCCGACCGCCACTGCGCGCGCAGCGTGCCCAGGTCGGGCCAGAAGCCGACCGCCAGGCCGGCCGCGTACGCGGCGCCGAGGCAGGTGGTCTCGGTGATCCGGGAGCGGACCACCGGCACGTCGAGGACGTCGGCCAGGCACTGCATGAGCAGGTTGTTGCCGGTCATCCCGCCGTCCACCCGCAGCCGGCGCAGCGCCACGTCGGAATCGGCGTTCATCGCGTCGACGACCTCGCGGGTCTGCCAGGCCGACGCCTCCAGCACGGCCCGGGCCAGGTGCCCCTTGGTGATGTAGCCGGTCAGCCCGGCGATGACCCCGCGGGCGTCGCTGCGCCAGTGCGGAGCGAACAACCCGGAGAAGGCCGGCACCACGTAGCAGCCGCCGTTGTCGTCGACCGTGCGGGCCAGCTCCTCGACCTCGGGGGCGGTGGAGATCAGGCCGAGGTTGTCGCGCAGCCACTGCACCAGCGAGCCGGTGACCGCGATCGCGCCCTCCAGGGCGTACACGGCGGGGTGGCCGTCGATCCGGTAGGCCACCGTCGTGAGCAGGCCGTGCCCGGAGGGGACCGGGCTGGCGCCGGTGTTGAGCAGCAGGAAACTGCCGGTGCCGTAGGTGCACTTGGCCTCGCCGGGCTGGAAGCAGGTCTGCCCGAACAGGGCGGCCTGCTGGTCGCCGAGCGCGCTGGCCACCGGCACCCCGGCGAGCACCCCGTCGGCGGTGCCGTAGACCTCGGCGGAGCAGCGGATCTCGGGCAGCATCGCGGCCGGGATGCGCAGCGCGTCGAGCAGTTCGGGATCCCAGTCCAGGGTCTCCAGGTCCATGAGCATCGTGCGGCTGGCGTTTGTCACGTCGGTGACGTGCCGCCCGGTGAGCTTCCAGATGAGCCAGCTGTCCATGGTGCCGAAGAGCACCTCGCCCCGCTCGGCCCGGTCACGCAGCCCGTTGACGTGGTCGAGCAGCCAGCGCAGCTTCGGGCCGGCGAAGTAGGTGGCCAGGGTCAGGCCGGTGCGGGCGCGCAGCCGCTCCTCGTCGTACGCCTCGGCCAGCTCGCGCAGCAGCGGCCCGGTGCGGGTGTCCTGCCAGACGATCGCGTTGGCCACCGGCCGGCCGGTGGTCCGGTCCCAGACCACGGTGGTCTCGCGCTGGTTGGTGATGCCCACCGCGGCCAGCCCGTCCGGCCCGGTGCCGGCGGCGGCGAGCGCCTCCAGCACCACCTGCTGGACGTTGGCCCAGATCTCCTCGGCGTCGTGCTCCACCCAGCCCGGTCGCGGGAAGATCTGCCGGTGTTCGCGCTGGGCCACGGAGACGATCTCCCCGGCCCGGTCGAAGACGATGCACCGCGAGGAGGTGGTGCCCTGATCGATGGCGACGACGAACTCTCCGGTCACGGCAGCACCGTACCCGCCGCGAGCGTCCGGCGCCTCTCCCCGATCCACCCGTACGATCAACAGACGTGCGTGACATTGCCGTGTTCAGCGGGACCGCCCACCCGGAACTCGCCGCCGAGATCTGTGCCCACCTCGACGTTCCCCTGCACCCGGTCCGGGTGTCCCGGTTCGCCAACGACTGCCTCGAGGTGCAGTTGCAGGCGAACTGCCGGGAGCGGGACGTCTTCCTCATCCAGCCGCTGGTGCCGCCGGTGCAGGAGCATCTGGTCGAGCTGCTGCTCATGATCGACGCAGCCCGTGGCGCGTCCGCGGGCCGGATCACCGTGGTGCTGCCGCACTACGCGTACGCCCGGTCGGACAAGAAGGACGCCCCGCGCATCTCGATCGGCGGCCGGCTGGTCGCCGACCTGCTCACCTCGGCCGGCGCGCACCGGGTGCTCGCCATGACCCTGCACTCGCCGCAGGTGCACGGCTTCTTCAGCGTCCCGGTGGACCACCTGCACGCGCTGCGCGAGCTGGCCGCCCACTTCAGGGGCCGGGACCTGAGCAACACCGTGGTGGTCTCGCCGGACCTGGGCAACGCCAAGGAGGCGGCGGCGTTCGCCCGGATGCTCGGCACGCCGGTCGCGGCCGGCGCGAAGCAGCGGTTCAGCGACGACCGGGTGCAGATCAGCGCGATCATCGGCGACGTGGCGGACCGGGACGTCATCGTGCTGGACGACGAGATCGCCAAGGGCAGCACGGTGATCGAGCTGATGAGCCACCTGCGCGAGCGGAAGGTCCGCTCGATCCGGCTGGCCTGCACCCACGGCCTCTTCTCCAGCGGCGCGCTGAAGCGGCTGAGCGAGCAGGACGGGGTGCTGGAGGTGGTCTGCACCAACACGGTGCCGATCCCGGAGGAGAAGCGGGTGCCGAAGCTGGAGGTGCTCTCGGTGGCGCCGGCCCTGGCCGAGGCGATGCGGCGGATCCACAACGGCGAGTCGGTGAGCGCCCTCTTCGGCTGAGGCCGCCGGGGGGCGGCCGGGTCAGCCGTCGGCCGGCTGCTTGACGTGCCGGGCGGCCAGCGCCGTGGTGATCCGGACGATCGTGCCGGCCTCGCCGGTCTCCACCGCCATGGTGTCGCTGAGCTCCCGGGCCAGCCAGAGGCCCCAGCCGCCGGCGGTGTCCGGGGCGGGCCGGGCGCGGTCGCCGAGCCGCTGCGCGCTGATTCCGTGGCCGTGGTCGGCGACCTCGCAGACCAGTTCGCCGGCGCGGCGCCACAGCCGCAGCCGGCCCTGGCCGCCGCCGTGCCGCACCGCGTTGGTGATCAGCTCGTTGACCGCCAGCACGAAGTCGTCCAGCTGCTGGCCGGCCAGCCCCGCCGCGTGCGCGCAGGAGGTGACCGAGTGTCGTAGCTCGGTCACCTGGGCCTGGTCGAAGGCCTCGGCGATGAGGAGGGAATGTTCGATGGGCACAACCGTACGCGGTGCGGGGGGTTCTGGAGTTGTCATGGCCCCGTCCCGGCGCTGGATCTTGGTCATTTTCGCGGCATTTCCACCGTACGTCAGGGTTTCCCGCACCGCACCCTCGGCCCAGTGGTGCGCGGCTGTGGCAGGGTGTCGCGCATGCCGTCGTCCCCGGAGGGCCTGGAGGTCCCGCTCTGGCGGTCCATCGCGGTGTTCCGCTTCGCCTCGCTGGCGTACGTGGGGCTGCTGGTCCTCCGCGACGCCGACCGCTACGCGCACCCGGTCGCCGCCGGCGGCGTACTCCTGGGAATGCTGGCCTGGACCGGGGCGACCACGGCCGGTTACCGGCGCCCGGCGGGCCGGCGCTGGCCGCTGCTCCTGGCCGACCTCGGCGTGGTGCTGGCGATCATGCTGGCCACGCCGTGGGTGGTCGGCCGCGCGGCACTCGCCGCCGGCGTGCCCACCCTGACCGTCGCCTGGCTGGCCGGGCCGGTGCTGGCCTGGGCCGTCTCCGGCGGCCGGCGGCGCGGCGCGGTGGCCGCGCTGGTGCTCGGCGGGGCCGACCTGGCCACCCGGGAGCGGATCGGTCAGTCCTCGCTCACCGGGGTGATCCTCCTGCTGCTCGCCGGGGTGGTGGTGGGGCACGTGGCCCGGCTGGCCGTGGAGGCCGAGGCGCGGCTGCAACGGGCGGTGGAGCTGGAGGCGGCCACCCGGGAGCGGGAGCGGTTGGCCCGGGACATCCACGACTCGGTGCTGCAGGTGCTGGCGCTGGTCCGGCGGCGCGGCGCCGACCTGGACGGCGAGGCCGCCGAGCTGGCCCGGCTGGCCGGCGAGCAGGAGGCCGCGCTGCGCACGCTGATCGGCCGGGCGGGCGCCGCGCCGGACGGGGCGGGCGACGCCCGGGACCTGCGCGACCTGCTCGACCGGTACGCCTCGACGACCGTGCAGGTGGCCGCGCCGGCCACCCCGGTGCCGCTGCCCGCGGGGGTGGCCGGCGAACTGGCCGCCGCGGTCGGGGCGGCCCTGGACAACGTGACCCGGCACGCCGGCGGGCGGGCCTGGGTGCTGATCGAGGACGAGGGGGAGACGGTGACCGTCTCGGTACGCGACGAGGGCCCGGGAATCCCGGACGGGCGGCTGGCCGAGGCCGCCGCGCAGGGCCGGCTCGGGGTGGCGCAGTCCATCCGGGGCCGGGTGGCCGACCTGGGCGGCGAGGTACGCATCGTCTCCGCCCCGGGCACCGGCACCGAGATCGAGCTGACCGTGCCGCGGGGTGACCGGTGAGCATCCGGGTGATGGTGGTCGACGACCACCCGATGTGGCGGGAGGGCGTGGCCCGGGACCTCACCGAGGCCGGGCACGTGGTGGTGGCGACCACGGGGGAGGGGCGCCAGGCGGTGCGGGTGGCCGCGGCGGCCCGCCCCGACGTGGTCGTGCTCGACCTGCAACTGCCGGACGTCTCCGGCGTCGAGGTGGTCCAGGGGCTGCGTGCCGCCCTTCCCGAGGTGCGGGTGCTCATGCTGTCGGCCAGCGGCGAGCCGCAGAGCGTGCTGGACGCGGTCAAGGCCGGCGCCACCGGCTACCTGCTGAAGTCGGCCGCGCCGGCCGAGTTCCTGGACGCGGTGCGCCGCACGGCGGCCGGCGAGCCGGTCTTCACCCCGGGCCTGGCGGGCCTGGTGCTGGGGGAGTACCGGCGGCTGGCCGCCGCGCCGCCCGCCCCGCACGACGACGCACCCCGGCTCACCGAGCGGGAGACCGAGGTGCTGCGTCTGGTGGCGAAGGGGTTGTCGTACAAGCAGATCGCCGAGCGCCTCGGGCTCTCCCACCGGACGGTGCAGAACCACGTGCAGAACACGCTCGGCAAGCTCCAGCTGCACAACCGGGTCGAGCTGACCCGGTACGCGATCGAGCGGGGCCTGGACGGCTGAGGCTCAGGTCGCCTCCGGCGGCCGCGTCTCGTGGATGGCCAGTTCCTCCGCGGTCGCCCCGCCCCCGGCCGAGCCGGCGTCGTACGCGACGTTGTCGGTCTCCTGGTCGGTGTGCGCCCCCTCGTCCGGCTCGACCAGCCGCCCCACCTGGTGGTCGGCGACCGTGCCGAGCTGGCCGTGGTCGTAGATGGAGACCGGGGAGTGCGGGTCGGAGGTCGGGCCGGGGTCGATCACGTCGGCGTCGAGCTGGGCCTGCGCGGCGGCCTCCTCGCTGTCCGCCTCGGCCGCGATGTCCGGGTCGACCGGGCCGGCCAGCGGGTCGTCGGCGGCCCGCTCGTACTGCTCGCGCTGGAGCTTGTAGTCCAGCGACTCGCCGTCGAGCTGCTCCTCGGCGGTGGTGCCGAAGCGGTCCACGGCCACCGGGGTGCGGTCGCCGGGCAGCTGGGCCGGCTCCGGCCCGTCCGCCTCGCGTCCGGTCAGCACGTCGTCGTTGGCGGTCGAGTCGTCGTCGGCGGTGTCCGGCAGGCCCTCCGCCTCGGGGTCGGACACGGGGGTGGGGTACTCGTCGTCGCGCATGACCGGGATCTACCCACTGCGCTCGCCGGATTAACCGCAACCGGCGGGGTGGATCGGGAGAAACGGGGCAAAAAGGGGCCTCAGCTGCGGAGCCGGGCCTCGTCCTCCGCGTGCAGCACGCACCAGACGACCTTGCCGTCCGGCAGCGGCGTGCTGCCCCAGCACCGGGCCACCGTGTCGATGAGCAGCAGCCCCCGCCCTCCGGTGGAGGTGAGCGGGGCCAGCCCGGCGTACGCCGGCCGCCGGTGGGAGTGGTCCCCGACCGCCAGGTGCAGGGCGCCGTCCCGCGGCGCCACCCGGACGGTCATTGGCGTCCCGGCGTGCGCGACCACGTTGTTGACCATCTCGGTGACCGCGATGGAGGCCGGCTCGGCCAGCTCCGGCACGCCCCACCGGGCGCAGCCGTCGGCGACCACCGCCCGGGCCTCCCGGGCGGCCGCCACCACCGGGGGCAGGTCGGCGGTGAGCACCGCGGCCAGCGGCGCGTCGCGCAGCGCGGCCTGCGCCGCGTCGAGGGACCGGTGAACCGGCGCGGCGCCGCCCGGCCGGCCGGGCGGGTCCAGCACTAGCAGGCCGGCGGCGGGCCAGTCGGACGCCACCCGGTGCACCTCGTCGAGGACGTCCCGGGCCGCCGGGTCGGCGATCAGCACCCCGGACAGGTCGACGATCACCGCGCCCGGCCGCTGCCAGAGCCGGGCGAGCAGCGCGCCCCGCACGGCATCGAGCCCGGCCAGGTCCAGCACGCCGGTCAGCCGGACGACGGCGGAGGACTCGTCCGTCTCCACCAGGCAGCGCACGTCCGTCGGCATGATCGTCCCATTGTGCATGCCCGCCCCCCGACGCGCATCAGTCCGGTCCGCGGGACTCATCCGCGTTCCGTACGGGAACGTCGGCTCATGGCCGCCACGGTGCCGACGGCCGTGCCGGCCGCCGCCAGCCCGAAGGCCGCCGTCAGGCGGATCAGCTGCGCGCGCCGGCCCTGCCACCCGTCGGTCCGCTCTGCCGCCGCGTCCGCCCGGAACACGTTGCCGGTGGCGTCCAGGCGTACGCCCGGGCCGAACTGGGTGCGCGCGGCGTACCAGCCGAGCACCCGCTCGGCCAGCGCCGGGGCGAGCCGCCACTGGATCCCCATGAGCCGGGCCGCGCCCCCGGCGTACGCCTCCCGCCGTGGCCGGCGCAGCAGCCGGACGATCGTCTCGGCCACCATCTCCGGCGGGTAGACCGGTGGGGGCGGGGTCAGCTCCCGGCCGGTGTGGTTGGCGGCGTGCCGGAAGAACGGGGTGTCGATGGTGGCCGGCAGCACCGTGCAGAGCGAGATGTGGCCCCGGCCGGTCACCCGCAGCTCCTGCCGGACCGTGTCGGCCAACCCACGGATCGCGTGCTTCGTGGCGTTGTACGCCGACTGGTACGGCATGGCCACCTCGGCCAGCACCGAGGCGTTGTTGACCAGCACCCCGCCGCCGCCCGCGTCGAGCCAGGGCAGGGCCGCCCTGGTCCCGTACACGGTGCCGAGCAGGTTCACCTCGACCACCCGGCGGAACTCGATCACCGGGATCTCGTCGAAGAGCCCCACCGTGCCCACCGCCGCGTTGTTGACCCAGGCGTCGATCCGGCCGAACTCGGCCGCCGCCCGCGCCGCGAGCCGCACCACCGCCTCCGGGTCCGTCACGTCGGTCGGCACCACCAGGGCCCGCCCGCCCAACTCCCGGCAGCGGTCGGCGACCCGGTGCAGCGCCTCCTCGCTCCGGGCGGCCAGCACCACGTCGGCGCCCCGGCGGGCCAGCGCGTACCCGGTGGCCGCGCCGATGCCGCTGGAGGCGCCCGTGATCACGACCGTGGCGTCGTCGAGGCTGCGGGTGAGAGGCATTCTTCGCCCGTACCCCCGGTCCGGCCGGGTCATGCCGCCCGAGTCGCCCGGATCACGGTTGGTTTGCCGCCCGTCCGGGCAACCTGTCCGTAAGGCGACCGCGCCGCGCGCTGTCCCATCCGCGCGACGGCCCGCCGGTCCGCTCCCGATCTGCCAGGTTTCGGCGCACCGGGGCCGGGTTAATGGGACCCTCTGACCGGAGGACTCCACCGCTCGCGAGAACGCATGGAGGTGCACCATGCGCGTCGGCCTTGTGTGCGCGCACGCCGGCTCGTCCGTCGACGGTCCCACCGTCGGGACGCACCAGCACATCGCGCGGGTGGCGGCCGAGCTCGCCGCACGGGGCCACGACGTCCGGGTGTACGAGCGCCGCGACGCGCCGGGCCAGGAATCCGTCGACGTGGACGGCTACCACCTGGAGCGCGTCCCGGTCGGCCCGCCCGCCCCGCTGCCCACCGCCGAGCTGGTGCCGTACGTGACCGAGTTCGGCCGCTGGCTGGCGCAGCGATGGTCCGGCGACTGGACCCCCGAGGTGGTGCACGGGCACTACTGGGTCGGCGGGCTGGCGGCGGCACACGCCGTCCGCGAGACCGACATCCCGGTGGTGCAGACCTTCCACTCGCTCGGCGTCGAGCAGCTGCGCCACCTCGGCGGCGGGTACGACGGGCCGGGGGAGCGGATCCCGCTGGAACGGGCGCTGACCCGGGCCGTCGACATCGCGGTCGCCCAGTGCAACGACGAGGTCGACGAGCTGACCCGGATGGGACTCCAGCGCACCTCGGTGGCGATGGTGCCGACCGGGGTGGACACCGCGCAGTTCCACCCGGACGGCGAGGCGGCACCTCGCGACCAGCGGGCCCGCATCCTCTCCGTCGGCGGGCTCGCGCCCGGGCACGGCCAGGACGACCTGATCCGGGCCATGCGGCTGGTCGGCGACGCCGAGCTGGTGATCGCCGGTGGCCCGCCGGCCGAGCAGCTCGCCAACCACGCCGAGGCGCGCCGGCTGCGCGAGCTGGCCGAGCGGACCGGGGTGGGCGAGCAGGTGAAGCTGGTCGGCGCGGTCCCGCACGACCAGATGGCCACCTGGTACCGCTCCGCCGACGTGGTCGCCTGCACCCCGCACTACGCGTCGGCCGGCCGGGTGTCGCTGGAGGCGATGGCCTGCGGCGTCCCGGTGGTCGGCTACGCCATGGGCGGTATCGCCGACGCGGTGGTCGACGAGGTGACCGGCAAGCTGGTGCCGCCCGGGGACGTACGCACGCTCGGCGTCACCCTGCGCCGGATCCTCGCCGACAACGCCGGGCGGTTCGCGTACGGGCACGCCGCGGTGGACCGGGTCCGGTGCAGCTACACCTGGGAACGGACGGCCGGCGCGCTGGAGCGGCTCTACGAGCGGGTGATCGGGCGGCGGAAGCCTGCCGAGCCGCCGGCCCCCGTCGAGGTGGCCGCCGAGCGCGGACCCGTCGAGGCGGCCTGACTCAGCGCCGGGCGCGGACGGCCGAGCCGGCCCCGATCATCGCGGGCTCCCGGTCCCGCGCCACCGCGTGGTGGTGCTGCGGCTCGGCGTAGCGGGTCAGGCCGACCACGGCGGCCAGCGTGGCCAGGAAGCCGAGCCCGGCCAGCCACTCCCTGCCCGGCCAGATCCGGTCGTCGAGCAGCAGCAGGCCGACGATCGCCGCGGGCACCGCCCCGGCGGCGTCCATGGCGGCCACCGCGGCCGTGGTCGAGCCGCGCTGCATGGCCAGGCCGAGCAGGAGTTGGCCCACCACCGAGTGGGCGATCAGCAGGTAGAGCAGCGGGTCACGGACGAACGCCTCCGCCGAGTCGGCCGAGGCGAGCGGCCGGGCCGCAACCGCGGCGGCGGAGAACGCCATCCCGGCCAGCGAGCCCAGCACCACGGAGCCGGGCGCGCCGTGCAGCCGGACGGCGAAGAAGCCGAGCACCGCGATCACCCCGAGCGCCACCGCCAGGCCGACCAGCCCGGCGGTGCCGAGCTGCCGGGACGGCGCCGGCTGGGCGGCCAGCACCAGCGCGGTGATCCCGCCGAACAGGAGCACCAGCAGCGCCACCTCGGCGGCCGGCAGGCGCCACTTGAGCACCAGCACGCCGAGTACGGCGGTCACCCCCAGCCCGGCCGCCACGCTCGCCTGGACCAGGAACAGCGGCAGGTCGCGGCGGGCCAGGAAGGCCAGCACGAAGCCGACGACCTGGCAGGAGAGCCCGACCAGGTAGGTCCGGTGACTGGCCAGCCGGATCAGCAGCCCGGGATCGAAGGTGTGGTGCACGGTGGTGCGCGCCGCGGCCACCGACTGGAGGAGGTTGGCGAAGCCGTACGCGACGATCATCGCCGCCAGGAAGCACCAACCGGAGGAGACCACCTGGCGAGGATAGAGGCTACCGGTGGGTCAGCGCGCGGCTGGCCGGCCGAGCCGGGCCAGGATGTCGTCGTGCAGCGGGCCGTTGCTGGCGATGGCGCTGAGGTCACCCGCGCCGTCGCCGGCCAGGGCCGGCCGGCCGGCCAGGTCGGTGAACGTGCCGCCGGCCTCGGTGACGATCGGGACCAGCGCCGCGACGTCCCAGAGCGACAGCTCCGGCTCCACCATCACGTCCAGCGCCCCCTCGGCCAGCAGCATGTAGCCGTAGAAGTCGCCGTACGCCCGGCTGCGCCAGGCGTCCCGCATGATCTGGAGCACCGGCTCCAGCCGGCCGGCTTCCTCCCAGCCGGTGAGCGAGGAGTAGCAGAAGCTGGCGTCGGCCAGGGTGGTCACCCCGGAGACCCGGATCGGGGCGCCGGAGGCCAGGTCGGGGCCGGCGAAGGCGCCCGCGCCGCGGGCCGCCCACCAGCGCCGGCCGAGCGCCGGGGCGGACACCAGGCCGAGCACGGCCCGGTCGCCCTCCAGCAGCGCGATGAGGGTGGCCCAGACGGGTACGCCCCGGACGAAGTTCTTGGTGCCGTCGATCGGGTCGACGATCCACCGCCGCCCGTCCGGGCCGGTGGCCGGCTGCTCGCCGTACTCCTCGCCGAGCAGGCCGTCGCCGGGACGGTGGGTGGCCAGCAGGGACCGGATCTCCCGCTCGACGGCGGTGTCCGCGTCGGAGACCGGGGTCAGGTCGGGCTTCGACTCCACCCGCAGGTCCAGGGCGCGGAACCGGGCCGTGGAGAGGGCGTCGGCGGCGTCCGCGAGCCGGTGGGCGAGGGCGAGGTCGTCGGCGTACCCGGTCATGGTCGACACGGTAGCGACGCCCGCCCGGCCGCGACCGGCGGGTGGCCGGGGTTCCGCCGGTCAGGAACCGGCGAGCGGGTCGCCGGGGTTCCGCTCGGGCTCGCGCGGATCGCCCTCGCCGCTGCGGGAGGCCAGCAGCCGCCGGTACGAGGCCAGCCGGCGCGGGTCGGCCTTGCCGGCGGCCACCCAGGCGTCCAGCGCGCAGTCCGCCTCCTCGGCGGTGTGCTGGCAGTTGGCCGGGCAGTCGACCGTCGCCTCCACGAGGTCGGGGAAGCCGTGCAGCAGGCTCTCCCCGGAGACGTGCGCCAGCCCGAAGCTGCGTACCCCCGGGGTGTCGATGATCCAGCCGGGGTCGCTGTCGGCCTCGGGGAGTGGGGGCAGCCGGAGCGCCACGGCGCTGGTCGAGGTGTGCCGGCCCCGGCCGATCGCGCTGACCGTGCCGACCGCCCGGTCGGCCGCCGGGACGAGGCGGTTGACCAGCGTCGACTTGCCCACCCCGGAGTGCCCCACCAGGACCGAGATCCGCCCAGCGAGCAGCGCGCGCAGCGCGGCCAGGTCGGAGTCCGGCCGGATCAGCACGTACGGCAGCTCCAGCTCGGTGTAGTAGCCGATCACCGCCTCGGGGCCGGCCAGGTCGGCCTTGGTCAGGCAGAGCAGCGGCTCGATGTCGGCGTCGTACGCGGCCACCAGGCAGCGGTCGATGAACCCGGTGCGCGGCGGCGGGTCGGCCAGCGCGCTGACGATCACGAGCTGGTCGGCGTTCGCGACGACCACCCGTTCCAGCCGCCCCTCGGCCGTGGTGGCGTCGTCCTCGGCGGTGCGCCGCAGCACCGAGCGGCGCTCGGCGATCCGGACGATCCGGGCCAGCGCGCCGGGTGCGCCGGAGGTGTCGCCGACCAGGCCCACCCGGTCGCCCACCACCACCGACTTGCGGCCCAGCTCGCGCGCCCGCATGGCGGTGACGGTCGGGTCGTCCGGCCCGGCGTCGGGGAACACGCAGGTGTAGCGCCCCCGGTCGACGGCGACCACGAACCCGTCGACGGCGTCCTCGTGGCGGGGCCGGGTGCGCGTACGTGGGCGCGACGACTTGCCGGGTCGGACCCGTACGTCGTCCTCGTCGTACTCCCGCCGCCTGGTCGCCAGGACGTCCCCCCGTCGTCAGCTCTTGCCGGTCACCATCCCCGACCATAGTGCCGGGAACTCCGGCATGGTCTTCGAGGTGCACGACACGTCGTCGACCTCGATGCCGGGCACGGCCAGCCCGGCCACCGCCGCGGCGTGCGCCATCCGGTGGTCGTCGTACGTCCGGAACGTCCCGCCGCGCAGCGGGCGGGGCCGGATCTCCAGCCCGTCGGCGGTCTCGGTGAGGTCCGCGCCCAGCGCGGCGAACTCCTTCGCCAGCGCGGCGACCCGGTCGGTCTCGTGCCCGCGGATGTGCCCGACGCCGGTCAGCCGGGACGGGGAGTCGGCGAGCATGGCCAGCGCGGTCAGCACCGGGGTCAGCTCGCCGACGTCGGAGAGGTCGGCGTCCAGCCCGCGGACGGTCCCGGTGCCCCGCACGGTCAGCCCGGCGGTGCCCAACGTCACCTCGCCACCCATGCGGTGCAGCAGCCCGCGCAGCTGCTCGACCGGCTGGAGGCTGCTGCGCGGCCAGCCCTGGAGGGTGACCTCACCGCCGGTGACCAGGGCGGCGGCGAAGAACGGCGCCGCGCCGGAGAGGTCCGGCTCGATCTCCCAGCCGCGCCCGGTCAGCGGGCCGGGCTCGACCGTCCAGACGTCGGGGGTGGTGTCGTCGACCGCGGCCCCGGCGGCGCGCAGCATCTGCACGGTCATCCGCAGGTGCGGCGCGGACGGCACGGGCGGCCCCTCGTGCCGGACCACCACGCCCCGGTCGAAGCGGGGCCCGGCCAGCAGCAGCCCGGAGACGAGCTGGCTGGAGGCGGACGCGTCGATGACCACCTCGCCGCCGGTGACCCGGCCGGCGCCGAGGACGACCAGCGGGAGGCTGCCGGCCGGCGGGGCGTCGATGCGGACGCCGAGGGAGCGCAGCGCGCCGATCAGCGGGCCGAGCGGGCGGGTCCGGGCGTGCGGGTCGCCGTCGAAGGTGACCCGGCCCTCGGCCAGGCCGGCCACCGGCGGCAGGAACCGCATCACCGTGCCGGCCAGGCCGACGTCGACGTGCGCGGGGCCGACCAGCGGATGCGGCCGGACCAGCCAGCGGTCGTCGTCGGAGACCGACATGTGCGCGCCCAGCTGCCGCAGGCCGCCGGCCATCAACTCGGTGTCCCGGGCCCGCAGCGGCCGGTCGAGCGTCGACGGGCCGCTGGCCAGCGCGCCGAGCACCAGGGCCCGGGCGGTCATCGACTTGGAGCCGGGCAGGCGCAGCGTCGCGGCGACCGGGTCGCTCGCGGTCGGCGCGGTCCACGGCTGCGGCGGCCGGGTCGCGGTCAGATTCCCCACGCTCACATTCTGCCAACTCCACGGGCCGGTGGAACCGCGCGTCTCGCCTGCTCCCGGTTGGCGGGACAGCCGGAACGCCGGCGGCGGGTTAGCGTTGGCGCCATGTGCGGGAGGTACGCGACGACCCGGAGCGCGGGTGACCTGAGCGCGCTGTTCGAGTCGTCCGACTCCACCGGCGGGGTCGGGCCGGACTACAACGTCGCCCCGACCGATCCCGTGCCGCTGGTCCGGCTGGCCCCGGAGGGGCACCGGCTGCTCTCGGTCGGCCGCTGGGGGCTGGTCCCGCACTGGTCGCGCACCGCCGCGGGCGCCGCCCGCATGATCAACGCGCGGGCGGAGACGGTCGCCACCAGCCGGGCGTACGCCCCGTCGTTCGCCCGCCGGCGCTGCCTGGTCCCGGCCGACGGCTGGTACGAGTGGGTCCGGCAGGCCGACGGCCGGCGCCAGCCCTACTTCATGACCCCCCGCGACGGTTCGGTGCTGGCCTTCGCCGGCATCTGGTCGGCCTGGGAGGCCGCCGGCGAGGCCCGGCTCACCTTCAGCGTGCTCACCACGGCGGCGGTCGGCGAACTGGCCGAGGTGCACGACCGGATGCCGCTGCTGCTGCCCCGGGAGCGCTGGGCGTCCTGGCTCGGCCCGACCGCCGAGCCCGCCGCGCTGCTCGTGCCGCCCGCCCCGGACTGGCTCGCCGGGCTGGAGATCCGGCCGGTCTCGCCGGCGGTCGGCGACGTCCGCAACGACGGCCCGGAGCTGACCGCCCGGGTCCCGCTGGCGCGTGCGGAGGCCGACACGGAAATGACGCTGTTCTGATCACGCTCAGCACATTGTCGTGTGCTGATTTGCCGGGGTTGCGCCTGAAACGTCGCCCGGCCGTTTAGCCATGTTTACCGAAGACCCTTGTCCCCGCCTACGCGAGTGCGATAGAACACAGCGCCGGTGTTGGGCGTCTGTTCGCACGGGGCGGATGACACCCATCGATCTTCCATGATCATTTGCCGGTCCCACGGGGGAGGTGGGTGTATTGACACGGGCACGTATGCCCCGCCCGCACGAGGTGGCCGCCGCGCGGCGAGATCCGCGACTGCTGCGGGCCCTGCGCGAGCGGCGCCAGGACGAGGCGTGGCGGACCAGAGGAACCTGCCAGAGCGTGGATCCGGAGACGTTCTTTCCGGCACCCAACGAACCGGCCGACGCGGCCGTGGCGCTCTGCCGAAGCTGCGACGTCCAGGGGTCCTGCCTCGCCTGGGCCCTGGAGGTGGGCGACTGCCACGGCGTCTGGGGCGGCACCACGCCCCGCGAGCGGCGGGCCATGCTCGTCGCCTGGCGCAGCGAGGTGCAACCGGACCCGGACGCGGTCGACGAGGCCGGCCCGCCGGTCCGTGACCGCCTGCTCACCCTGGTGCCGTCGGGCTGATATTCGTTCCGCCGTCGCCCGCGTCCCCGCCATCGGGCACGCGGGCGACGGCATTTCTCCACCTGACGGCCGGCGCGGCACCGCCCGCACGCAGAATGGGCCGGTGCGGCACAGCGACGAGATCGGAACACCCCGCGGACCGGCCCGCGTCCACACCGACCTGCCGGCGGCCGGCGGGGCCACCGTGCTGGTGCTCGGCCACGGGGCGGGCGGCGACGTGGACGCCCCGGACCTCGTGGCGGTCCGGGACGAGCTGGTCGGCGCCGGGGCGGGCGTGATCCGGGTGACCCAGCCGTACCGGGTGGCCGGCCGGCGCGCCCCCGCCCCGGCGGGGCACCTCGACGAGGCGTGGACGGCGGTGCTGGCCGAACTCCGGTCCCGCCACCCCGAGGCGGCCCGCTGGCTGGTCGGTGGCCGGTCCAGCGGCGCCCGGGTCGCCTGCCGCACCGCGCACACCGTCGGCGCGGCCGGGATCGTCGCACTGGCCTTCCCGCTGCACCCGCCGGGCCGCCCGGAACGGTCGCGGGCCGAGGAGCTGCGTACCGGCCTGCCCACGCTGGTGGTCAACGGTGACCGGGACCCGTTCGGGGTGCCCGAGCCCGGCCCCGGCGTCGAGGTGGTGACCCGGCCGGGGGAGCGGCACGACCTCCGCGGCGACCCGGCGGGCACGGCCGCCGTCGTCCGCGACTGGCTGCGTGGCCGCGGCTGGCTCCCGACCTGACCTCGGTGGATGCGACACGCGGCGGCGCGGGGTCGGCGTGACCGTCGGTGGCGGAGGGTCGTTGCTACGGATGGTGTCGGGCGTCCGGTTCGGGCGTCCGGGGCCACCCTCCCAGGCCCTTCCTGGTCCCAGCGTCGGTCGCGGCCGAGGCCGGGACCAGGAACGGGTGGGCGGTGACGGAATGTCCCGCCCTACGGCGCGCGTTACTACCTTCGGATGACATTTCCAGCCGAGGGGGGTGGCCGGTGCCGACCGAGACACGGAGCCGGGAGCGGGACGAACGGGACGCGCGGCAGCTGAGGCAGCTGCTCGACGCGCCGGAGTGGCCCGCGGGGGCGACGGCCGTGAGCACCGGCACACAGTCCGGAAGTGAATCTGCCGACAGGTGGGTACGCGTATCCTCGGCGAGAAAGCATCCGACGCGAGGGGACGTGCGGTTGACGACCGAGAAGACGGACGAGCGCAGGGCCCGCTTCGAGCGGGACGCGATGCCCTTCGTCGATCAGCTCTACGCTGCCGGGCTGCGGATGACGCGCAACCCGGCGGATGCCGAGGACCTGGTCCAGGAGACGTACCTGAAGGCGTACGCCGCCTTCCACCAGTTCGAGCAGGGCACCAACCTGAAGGCCTGGTTGTACCGGATCCTGACGAACACCTACATCAACTCCTACCGGAAGCGGCAGCGCCAGCCGGTGCAGGCGCCCACGGACGAGATCACCGACTGGCAGCTCGCCGAGGCTGAGTCGCACACGTCCAGCGGGCTGCGCTCGGCCGAGACCGAGGCGCTGGACCGGCTGCCGGACAGCGATGTCAAGGAGGCCCTCCAGCAGTTGCCGGAGGAGTTCCGCCTGGCCGTCTACCTGACCGATGTCGAGGGCTTCTCCTACAAGGAGGTCGCCGACATCATGGGCACGCCGATCGGCACCGTGATGTCCCGGCTGCACCGCGGCCGTCGTAATCTGCGGAAGCTGCTCGAGCAGTACGCGGCGGAGCGGGGTTTCAGCGCCGCGCCGTCGAAGGGTTCGACCGCCGCCGCCGGCCGGGAGGTGTGACCGTGAGCTGTGGAGAGCCGCACGAGACGGACTGCCGCGAGGTGCTGGCGGAGGTCTACCTCTACCTGGATCTGGAATGCGGCGAGGAGCGGCGCGTCCTGATCCGCACCCACCTCGAGGAGTGTGGGCCCTGCCTGCGCGAGTACGGCATCGAGCAGGAGGTGAAGGCGCTGGTTGCCCGCTGCTGCGGCAACGAGACCGCGCCCGAGAAGCTGCGTGAGCGGCTGCGCCTGCGCCTGGCCGAGCTGGTGGTCTTCGAGACCACCGAGTCCCGCGAGCTGGCCGACTGACGGCAGCGGGAACGAGCTGAAGACACCGGTGGCCCGGGTCCTCGTGGACCCGGGCCACCGGTGTGTCCGGCCCTGAAGGGCCGGCGCCTCGCTGATCCGAAATCAGGAGTTGGGGCGCTTGCCGTGGTTGGCGCCGCTCTTCTTCCGGGCCTTCTTCTTGCGGGCCTTCTTCGCCATGCTCTGCCTCCTTGTGCTGGTCACGGTCCGGCCGCGGGCGAGCGCGGCGGAGGTCGCGTACGGTTCCCGGGCGCCGGGAACCGACGGCGCTGATGCTAGTGCCGACCGGGGTGCCCGGGGACCGGTGGGGGCGGAACCGGCGTGCCGGGCGCGCTGTGCCCGGACGTGAGCGGCGTCATGATTGGATACCGTTCGCAGGAACACCGGTGGAGAGGGAGGGCCCGAAGATGGCCGAGGAGATCCGCGCCGAGATGGTGGCGAACGTCTGGAAGGTCGTCGCGTCGGCCGGGGACACCGTGTCCGAGGGCGACACGCTGGTGATCCTGGAGTCGATGAAGATGGAGATCCCGGTGATCGCCGAGTCCGACGGTGTGGTGCAGCAGATCGCGGTCAACGAGGGCGACGTCGTGCAGGACGGTGACCTGATCGCGGTGATCGGTTGAGCGGGCTGCTGGTCCGCCGCGCCGAGCCGGCGGACTTCCCGGCGGTGGCCCGCCTGACGGTCGCCGCGTACGAGGCCGACGGGCAGCTCAAGGGCGAGACCGGCTACGCCCCGGTGCTCGCCGACGTGGCCAGCCGGGCGGAGACCGGCGAGGTGCTGGTCGCCGCCGACGAGGTCACCGGCGAGGTGGTGGGCGCCGTGACGTTCGTGCTGCCCGGCACCCCGTACGCCGAACTCGCCGGCCCGGGCGAGGCCGAGTTCCGCATGCTCGCCGTCGACCCCGCCGCTCAGGGCCGGGGCGCCGGGGCGGCCCTGGTCGGGGCCTGCGTGGCCCGTGCCACCGAGCTGGGCTGCTCGGCCGTGGTGATCTGCGTACGCAGCGGGCTGGCCCCCGTGGCGCGGCGGCTCTACGCGCGGCTGGGCTTCGTGCGGGCGCCGGAGAAGGACTGGACCCCGGTGCCCGGCGTCGAGCTGCTGGGCCTGCGCCTGGACCTGACGCCACCCGCCTGACCCCGCCGGCCCGCCACTGGCCGCCGACCCGGGTCAGGATTCGTCGGTGATCTTCGCGAGCAGCTCGTCGGCCACCTCGAGGGCGATCTTCTTGCGCTCGTCGTCGGTGATGCCCGGGGTGCGGACCGCGAACCAGCTGCTGTGCACGGCGAACAGGGTCAGCACGGCGCGCAGCTGGGCGGCCGGTGTGTCGTCGCCCCGGCTCAGCTCGTGTGCCAGCCGCATCATCCGTTCGCGCATCTGCTGCCCGGCGGCGAGGCTCTTGAGCACCGTCTGGTTCTGCTCGAAGAACCGCATGACCGTCGGCAGCTCACCGGCGAACATCGCGTCCGCGTACCGCCCGATCAGCTCGCGCCGGGTCGCCAGCGTGGCGGGCTGCGTGCCGGCCCACTCGATCAGCTCGTCCATCCGGCGCAGCCGGTCGTCGACGAAGCTGCTGACGATCTCGTCCTTGCTCTTGAAGTGGTAGTAGAGGGCGGCCTTGGTCACGTTCAGCCGCTCGGCGATCTCCCGGAGCGAGGTCTTCTCGTACCCCTGCTCGGTGAAGAGCTCCAGCGCGACGGCCTGAATACGCTCCCGCGTGCCGCCTGTGCTCTCCCTCACCCGTACCACCCAATTCGCTTGACGGTTCCTGGTGTCCAACTTACCGTCCGGCTAGTAAGGTAGCTAGCCGGACGGCAAGTAAGTTGGTCACAGATCTTCGGGGGAGCTTACCCATGAGTCAACCAGCCCAGGTGGCGGCGAGGCCCAACGTCCGGGTCGTGCTGTTCGGCCTGATGATCGCGATGATGCTCGCGATGCTCGACAACATGATCGTCAGCACCGCGCTGCCGCGGATCGTCTTCGAGTTCGGCGGGGCCGACCACTTCACCTGGGTGGTCACCGCGTACGTGCTGGGCACCACGGTCTCCACCCCGATCTGGGGCAAGCTCGGTGACCTCTACGGCCGCAAGACGGTCTTCCTGACCTCGGTGGTCGTCTTCCTGGTCGGCTCCGCGCTCTGCGGCATGTCCGGCTCGGGCTTCTTCGGCGGGGCCGACACCGGGATGATCGAGCTGATCGCGTTCCGGGCGGTCCAGGGCCTCGGCGCCGGCGGCCTCATGGTCGGCGTCATGGCGATCATCGGTGACCTGGTGCCGCCCCGCGAGCGGGGCCGCTACCAGGGCATGATCGCCGGCATCATGGCCATCGCCATGGTGGCCGGCCCGCTGGTCGGCGGGTTCATCACCGACAACCTCTCCTGGCGCTGGGCGTTCTACGTCAACCTGCCGCTCGGCGGCGTGGCCCTGCTGGTCCTCGCCACCACCATGCACCTGCCGAAGTACCGCACCGAGCACAAGATCGACTGGCTGGGCGCCGCGCTGCTCTCCGTCGGCATCACCGCGATCGTGCTGGTCACCACCTGGGGCGGCAACCAGTACGACTGGGTCTCGCCGCAGATCCTCGGCCTCGCCGCGCTCGCTCTGGTCGCCCTGGTGGCCTTCGGTCTCGTCGAGCGGCGCGCCCCCGAGCCGATCCTGCCGCTGGGCCTGTTCGCCAACCGGAACTTCGCCCTCATCTCGGTGATCGGCTTCCTGCTCGGCTTCGCCATGTTCGGCGCCATGAACTTCCTGCCCCTCTACCAGCAGACCGTGCAGGGCGCCTCGGCCACCAACAGCGGCCTCCTGCTGCTCCCGCTGATGTTCGGCATGCTGGTGGTCTCGCTGGTGGTCGGCCGGGCCATCACGAAGACCGGGCGCTACCGGGCCTTCCCGATCGCCGGCGGCGTGGTGATGACCGCCGGCATGGGCCTGCTGACCCAGCTCGACCTGGGCACCAGCAAGACCGTCTCCTCGCTCTACATGGTGGTGCTCGGCGTCGGCATGGGCTTCCTCATGCAGACCTCGATGCTGATCGCGCAGAACAGCGTGGAGCAGAAGGACCTGGGCGCGGCGAGCGGCGCGGCCACCTTCTTCCGGTCGATCGGCGGCTCGTTCGGCGTCTCGCTCTTCGGCGCGATCTTCGCCAACCGGCTGGCCGACTCCGCCGCCGGCCCGGCCTTCGCGGGCGGGGGCGGCGGCGAGGGCGGCGCCATGAACCTCGACAAGCTCAAGGAGCTTTCCGGCCCGGTGCGGGAGGTCGTGCTCGGCGGGCTCTCCGACGCCATCTCGCACGTCTTCTTCTGGGCGGTCTTCTTCACCGTGGCGGTCCCGGTGCTCGCCTGGTTCATCAAGGAGGTCCCGCTGCGCTCGGCGAACGACGCCCCGCCGGCGGACGCCACCCCGGAGGACCAGGCCGAGGCCGCCCTCGGCAAGGCCCCCGTCGCCTGAACCATCCGTCGCGGCCACGCCGTACCCGGTGACGGGTACGGCGTGGCCGCGCCGTTTTCCGTCAGCGGCGGAAGAGGGCCGTGAGGCGGTGCCAGAGGCGGCGCAGGGGGCCGGCCGGAGCGTCCGGTGCCGGGCCGGCGATCAGCGTGCCGGCCAGGGCCCTGGTGGGCGGGTCGAGGTCCGGGGTGGCCAGCGCCAGGTGGGCCAGCGAGACGGCGATCGGCACCCGGCGCTCGCGTGCCACGGCCGCCACGTCGGCGAGCCGCTCGGCCACCGCCCGGGCCACGTCCGGGCGTACGGCGGGGTCCACCCAGGCGGCGGTGACCAGGGCGAACAGCGCCGCCTCGGTGATCCAGTCCTCCACGCCCCAGACCAGTTCCAGCAGCACCCGGCGCCGGGTGGACTCCGCCCACGGCTCGTCGGTGCGGTGGTGCAGCAGGCCGAGGCAGGCCCAGACCTGCACGCAGCGCACCCAGAGCGACGGGTCCTGCCCGGCGAGCACCCGCCCCAGCGCGGTGGCCGGTGCGGCCGGTGGGTGCACCAGCAGGGCGAGCAGGTCGGAAAGGTCCAGTGTGGCCAGTGCCACCGCGGCGTCGTACGCGGCCGGCGGGTGCGGCCAGGCCGGGTGCGCGAGCTGGCGGATCCGCTCCGCCGCCTCGGCCGAGGGGGTGGGCAGCGTGGGCGCGGCCACCGTGCCGTCCCAGCGCCAGAGCTGGCAGGTGGTGGCCCGGCGGGGTTCGCGCGGGTCCGGGTCGGCCACGGCGGCCACCTCGACGGCCAGCCCCGGCGCGGCCGCCGCCGCGGTCCGCATGGCGCTCGGCGGTTCCAGCCCGTCGAGGCGTACGGCGACCGGGGCGCCGCCCTCGGCGGCGAGCGCCTGGCGCAGCGCCTCCAGCACCGGCCCGCCGGCCGGCGTCACCTGGCCGAGCCAGGGGCGCCCACGGCAGGACTCGGCCAGGTCGCCGTGCTCGTGGGTGTCGTCGGGATGGTCGCGGACGAAGTCGGCGAGGGCGACCAGGTGGGCCACGTCCCCGTCGCGCTGGAAGCGCAGCCGGTGCGCGGTGTGCACGGCGCAGTCGAAGGTCGGGTCCTTGACCAGGGCCCGGTCGATCCAGCCCAGCGCCTCGTCGAGCCGGCCGTTGTCGGCCAGGGTGCCGGCGATGTCGGCGTAGACCGCCAGGTCGTCGGGGTCGAGGGCGACGGCCCGTTCGAGGGCGGCGAGCGCGTCCCGGGTCCGGCCGGCGCTGCGGTACGCGTAACCGAGCCACACCTCGCCGAGTTTGGTGGGCTGTGCGCGTACCCCTCGGGAGGCCCAGGTGACGGCGAGGGCGACCTCGCCGAGGCGCCGGGCCAGCGCGGACGCCGCGCCCAGCAGCAGCGGGTGGGCGGGGTGCACGGTGACCGCGTTGCGGGCCAGGGTGAGGTACGGGCGCAGCGGGTCGCGCAGCCGGCGCGGGACCGGGTCGGGCGCGGCCGCGCAGATCTGCATGAGGATCCGGGCGGTGCGCTCGGGGTCGAGCCGTTCGGGCAGATCGGGCGCGGTCACCCAGGGCACGGCGGCCCACTGCGCGGCGGGGGCGTAGCCGGTGGCCGCGGCCAGCAGGTCGAGCCCCTCGGCGGGGCGACCGGCGGCGGCGAGCAGGTGGGCGCGGGCCACCACCGCGCCGACGAAGGCGTGCTGGCCGAGCGGGAAGAGGTCCAGGTCGCCGCCACCGGCCGCGGCGAGCCGGGCGAGCGTCTCGTGGACCTCGGGCAGCGTGGGCGCCTGGACGAGTGCGGCGGCGACGTGGTCGGCGGCGTGCCGGAGGTCCCCCTCGGCCAGCGCCAGCCGGGCCAGCGCGAGTTCCTCCTCCGCGGAGAGCGCGGGGTCGTCCTCGGGCACGTCGTCCTCTCGGTGGTCGGTCCGCCAGCCGGGCAAGCCTAGGGGATCATGCGACCGGATGGTGATCCACTGCGCACTACTGTTCGTTCCGTTGCTCGTTACCGCCGAAAGGTGCAAGACTGAGCACCGAACGCGCGGCAATCGCGCAGGAGGGGGTCTTTCGTGACGCGTCCAGGGGCCGGGATGGCCGCCGACATCGACGAGCAGCCGGCCGGCTACGACCGCCTGCTCTCCGCCGAGCACGCCGGGGCGATCGCCCGGGTCGCGGCGGTGATCGCCGAGCGTCGGCCCCGCCACGTGGTCTTCACCGCCCGGGGCACCTCCGACCACGCGGCGCTCTACGCGGCCTACCTCACCGAGATCCGGCTCGGCCTGCCCGCCGGGCTCGCCTCGCCCAGCGCCATCACGGTCTTCGGCGCCCGGCCGGACCTCTCCGACGCCCTGGTGGTCGGGGTCAGCCAGAGCGGCGGCTCGCCCGACCTGGCCGAGGTGCTGCGGGTGGCCCGGGAGTCCGGCGCGCTCACCCTGGCCGTCACCAACAACCCCGACTCGCGGCTGGTGGGCACGGCTGAGCTGAGCGTGGACATCGCCGCCGGCCACGAGCGGGCCGTCGCCGCCACCAAGACCTACACGGCCGAGCTGCTCGCGCTGCTCATGCTCGTCGAGGGGGTACGCGCCGGCGACGGCGTGCTCCCCGCCGAGGAGCGGGCCTGCCTGGCCCGGCTGCCCGAGCTGGCCGAGCGCACCCTGTCCGACGCCACCCCGGCCCAGCTCGCCCCGCGCTACCGGTTCGCCGCCCAGCTCGTCACCACCGGCCGGGGCTACGCGTACCCGACGGCCCGGGAGGCGGCGCTGAAGCTGATGGAGACCTCCTACCTGCCGGCGCTCGCCTTCTCCGGCGCCGACCTGCTGCACGGCCCGCTCGCCATGACCGACCCGGACGTGCCGGTGCTCGCCGTGGTCGGCTCCGGCCCCGGCGGGCGGTCGATGCGCGAGGTGCTGCCCCGGCTCGGCGAGCGCCGCGCCGACGTCGTGGTGGTCGGCTCCGCCGACGTCGAGGCGACCGCCCGGATGGCCGTGCCCGAGGTCGACGAGCGGTACGCCCCGCTGCTCGACATCCTGCCGCTGCAGCGGCTCGCCCTGGCCCTGGCCCTGGCCCGGGGCGAGGACCCGGACGCCCCGCGCGGGTTGAAGAAGGTCACGGCGACGATGTGAGGCCCGGCGTGGCACGCTGGTCAGCGTGTCCACCCTCCGTGACCTCGCCGAGGAGCACACCTCGCTCCGGCCGGCCGACATCGACCACCTGCACCGGATCGCCGGCGACTGGCAGCTCCTCTCCGACCTGTCCTTCGCCGACCTGCTGCTCTGGGTGCCGGTCGACGGCGACGGCACGTTCCTCTGCGTGGCCCAGGTCCGCCCGACGACCGCGCCGACCGCGTACCTCGACGACCAGGTCGGCCGGATCGTCGGCGGGCCCGAGGTGGCGCACCTGGAGGTCGCCCACCGGCAGGGCCGGATCTGGCGGGAGGGCGACCCGGTCTGGTACGGCGACGTGCCGGCCCGGCACGAGGCCATCCCGGTGCGGCTGCGCACCGCCGACGGGGAGTCCGGCGAGGTCGTGGCGGTGGTCGGCCGGGACACCAACCTCTCCACCGCGCGCACGCCCAGCCAGCTCGAACTGAACTACCTGACCACCGCCGACGACCTGGCCCAGATGATCGCCGACGGCACCTTCCCGCCGCACCGCCACCCGGGCGAGACCACCTCGGCGCCCCGGGTCGGCGACGGCCTGGTCCGGCTCGACGCCAACGGGAAGGTCACCTACGCCAGCCCCAATGCGCAGTCCGCGTACCGCCGGCTGGGTTATGCCTCCCACCTGGTGGGGGAGGACCTGGCCAAGCTGCACCGCCGGCTCGCCAGCGATCCCCTGGAGGGCACCGACGCCGGCAACGCCGTGCTGGCCGCGCTGCGCGGTGAGGCGCCGCCCCGGCGGGAGATCGACGCCCGGGGCGCCACCATGCTCACCCGGGCCCTGCCGCTGATGCCCGCGGGCGTGCCGATCGGCGCGCTGGTCCTGGTCCGCGACATCACCGAGGTACGCCGCCGCGACCGCGCCCTGATCACCAAGGACGCCACCATCCGGGAGATCCACCACCGGGTGAAGAACAACCTTCAGACCGTCGCCGCGCTGCTCCGCCTCCAGGCCCGCCGGGTGGCCATGCCCGAGGCCCGGGTCGCCCTGGAGGAGTCGGTACGCCGGGTCGCCTCCATCGCGCTGGTCCACGAGACGCTCTCCATGTCCAGCGACGAGGCGGTCGAGTTCGACGGCATCGTCGACCGGGTCGCCAGCGCGGCCACCGAGGTGGCGGCCACCGAGGTGTCCGTCGGCATGCGCCGCCAGGGCAGCTTCGGCGTGCTCCCCGCCGAGATCGCCACCTCCCTGGTGATGGTCCTCAACGAGCTGCTGCTCAACGCCGTCGAGCACGGCTTCCCGCCGGCCGGCGAGGAGGGCGCGCCCGGCCCCGAGGGCGCGCCGGAGCCGGCCGTGGTGGTCACCGCGCACCGGTTCCGCAAGCAGTTGCACGTCTCGGTGGCCGACAACGGCCGGGGCCTGCCCGAGCAGTTCGACGCCGAGAAGGGCGGCAACCTCGGCCTCCAGATCGTCCGGGCCCTGGTCACCGGCGAGCTGCGCGGCACCATCGAGCTGCGCAACGGCGCCGAGGGCGGCACCGAGGCCATGCTGGTCGTCCCCCTGGCCCGGGGCACCGCCGACCGCCTGGCCGGCTGACCGCGTCCCGGTCCTCGGCCTCGGGCACGTCAAGCGACCTGCCGCGTCACCGGCGCGGATCACCGGGTGAGGAGGGCGACCGTGAGGCCCGGGCGGGGCCACACCTGGCGCACCGTGAAGGCGTCGCGCAGGGCGTCGCCCTTGGCGCCGGGCACCGCCGCCAGCGGGTCGGCACGCCGGCCCGTGACCACCAGCCAGACCCGGTCCACGCCGGCCAGGCACTCCGCCGGGCGGTCGCACTCGGCGGCCCAGAGGTCCGCGCGCTGCCGCTGGTCGCGTACCACCAGCACGTCGCGCGGTCGCCGCGCCCCCACGTGGTACGCCAGGCCCAGATCGGGGAAGAGCCAGCTGTCCCGGGGCGAGTAGACGATCGCGTCGCCCGGCTGCTCGCGGTCGGCGACGATCCGGGCCACGCCCGCGTAGTCCACCGGGGCGGTCCGCGGCCACTCGTGGGTGCGCCGCAGCGCCGCCTGGTCGGGCAGCCCGAGCAGGCCGGCCAGGGTCACCACGGCCAGCGCCGGCCCCAGGCGTACGCCGGCCAGCGCCGCCCCGGCCAGCAGGCAGGCGAACGGCACCGTGAAGACCAGGTACCGGGTCACCCAGAGCGGCACCGCCGTGCCGGCGGCGAAGAGCAGCAGCACCGGCAGCAGCACGGCGGTCCCCGGCAGCAGCGCCCGCCGGCCGAGCCATCCCGCGCCGAGCGCGGCGAGACCGACGAGCAGGCCGCCCACCACCCCGCTCTGCGCCAGCCCGCCGGGCAGCGCGGCCAGGTCGTCGACGCGGACCAGGCGTACCCAGTCGAGCTGGCGGCCGCGCTGCCCCCCGGCCGCCAGCACCAGCGGGGCGACCAGCACGGCCGCCGGCAGCAGCGCCACCAGCCACCGCCAGAGCAGGCCGCGGCCCGTCGCGCCGGCTGGCGGGGCCGCCTCCCGTCCTCCGGCGCCGCCCGGGGCCGGGTCGGGTGCGTCGGGCCAGGGCTCCACGCCGGCCGCCGGCCGGCCCCGCGCGGCCGCCAGCACCACCACGAGGGCGTGCGCGGCGAGCAGGGTGAAGGCGATCAGGTGGAGCAGGCCGAGCGCGGCCACGGCGACGGCGTACCCGGCCCAGCGCCGCCAGGTGGGCCGGCGCAGCGCCCCGACCAGCAGCAGCGTGGCGAGCACGGCGAGCAGGGTGGCCAGCGCGTACGGGCGGGCCTCCTGGCCGTACCGGGAGGTGCCCGGCAGCACGGCGAGGAGCAGCCCGGCGAGCAGCCCGGCCCGGGGACCGGCCAGCCGGTCGCCCAGCCGGGCGGTGAGCGCGGCGGCCCCGGCCATGGCCAGCGCGGACGGCAGCCGCAGCGCGGTCGGCGAGGTCCCGGCCAGCGCGGTCCAGCCGTGCATGAGCAGGTAGTACGGCCCGGTCGCGGCGTCGATGGTGCCGGCCAGCCGGACCAGGTCGGGGACCGGGCGGGTGGCGGCGCTCCAGGTCGCCAGCTCGTCCCGCCACGGCTGCGCGTGCCCGATCCCGGCGAGCGTGACCACCAGGGTGACCAGCGCCGGCAGCACCCAGACCAGCCATCCCCGCCGGTCGCGGGACCGTGCGGGTTCGGCGGGCGGGGTCACATTCCGCAGCGTCACACGGCGGCGGTGCCCGGCGGGCCGGTCCGCCGATTTGTCTCCACCCCTCCCGGGGCCGGTGCGGCGGATTCGATCAACGAGGTCGATGCCGCACGGCTGCCCGTGATGTGGGATCACACACTCGGTCATTGGCCGGTCATCCACGGCTGTGGGAGCATGTGGCCTATGACCGCCGCTGTCATCCGCCGCTTCGTGGCTCGCCGCCACGTCGATTACGGCCGCGTCCGCAGCGCGATCTGTCCGGCCAACTGACGACGCCCGACCCATCCGTCTCGGGCGCGTTCCGCGCCGGCCGTCATCGACATCGCCGTCCTCGGCCCTCACCCAGGGCCGGCCGCCGCGTCCGCGCTTCCAGGCACAGCAGACAACGGAGGACGCCGCGATGGCGGTCAGCAGCACCACCACGACCCGGCCCGACACCCCGGCGCCCGCCGCCCGGGCCCCGCGCCGGCCACGTGGCGAGGGGCAGTGGGCGCTCGGGCACCGCGAGCCGCTCAACGCCAACGAGCGCATCAAGAAGGACGACGACCCGCTGAACGTGCGGGCCCGGATCGAGAACATCTACGCGCACCGGGGCTTCGCCTCGATCGACCCGCAGGACCTGCGCGGCCGGTTCCGCTGGTGGGGTCTCTACACGCAGCGCAAGGCGGGCATCGACGGCGGGCGCACGGCCGTGCTGGAGCCGCACGAGCTGGAGGACGAGTTCTTCATGCTCCGGGTGCGGGTGGACGGCGGTGAGCTCACCCTGGCCCAGCTCCGGGTCGTCGCGGACATCTCGCGGGAGTTCGCCCGCGACACCGCCGACATCACCGACCGGCAGAACATCCAGTACCACTGGATCCGGGTCGAGGACATGCCGGAGATCTGGCGCCGGTTGGAGTCGGTCGGCCTGCAGACCACGGAGGCGTGCGGCGACTGCCCCCGGGTCGTGCTGGGCAGCCCGGTCGCCGGGGTGGCCCGGGACGAGGTGCTCGACCCGACGCCGGCGGTCGACGAGATCGTCCGCCGGTACGTCGGCGACAAGGCGTACTCCAACCTGCCCCGCAAGTTCAAGACCTCGATCTCCTGGCTGGTCGACACCCCGTACGAGGCGAACGACATCGCCTTCCTCGGCGTCGAGCACCCCGACCACGGTCCCGGCTTCGACGTCTGGGTGGGCGGCGGACTGTCCACCAACCCGATGCTGGCCAAGCGCCTCGGCGTCTGGGTGCCGCTGGCCGAGGTGCCGGACGTCTGGGCCGGGGTGGTCGGCATCTTCCGCGACTACGGCTACCGCCGGCTGCGCAACCGGGCGCGGCTGAAGTTCCTGGTCGCCGACTGGGGCGTGGCGAAGTTCCGCGAGGTGCTGGAGAAGGAGTACCTGGGCCGGGCGCTGCTCGACGGCCCGGCCGCGGCGCTGCCGGCGAAGCCGGTCGACCACATCGGCGTGCACCCGCAGCGTGACGGCGCCAACTACGTGGGCGCCGCCCCGGTGGTGGGCCGGGTCTCCGGCACCCAGCTCGCCCGGCTCGCCGACGTGGCCGATGCGCACGGCAGCGGCCGGGTGCGGCTCACCCCGTACCAGAAGCTGCTGGTGCTGGACGTGGCGCCGGAGCGGACCGACTCGCTGGTGGCGGAGCTGCGCGGGATCGGCCTGGAGGCCCGGCCGTCGGCCTGGCGGCGCGGCACCATGGCCTGCACGGGCATCGAGTTCTGCAAGCTCGCCATCGTCGAGACCAAGCGGCGCGGCGAGGAGCTGGTGGCGCGGCTGGAGGAGCGGCTGCGCGACTTCGACGCGGACATCTCCATCCACCTCAACGGCTGCCCGAACGCCTGCGCCCGCACCCAGGTCGCCGACATCGGCCTCAAGGGTCAGCTCGTGGTGGGCCCGGACGGCCGGCAGGTGGAGGGCTTCCAGGTGCACCTCGGCGGCGGCCTGGGCATGGCCGCGGGGCAGACCGCCGGCTTCGGCCGCAAGCTGCGCGGCCTGAAGACCACCGCCGAGGAGCTTCCGGAGTACGTGGAACGCCTGGCCCGCCGCTACCTGGCCGGCCGGACCGAGGGCGAGAGCTTCGCCAACTGGGTGATCAGGGTCGACGAGGAGGAATTGCGATGAGCGATGCCCGATCTGCGCCTCTCTACTGCCCGTACTGCGGGGAGGAGGACCTGCGGCCGCACGAGGCCGGGCACGGCGCCTGGGAGTGCCACGCCTGCGCCCGGGTCTTCACCGTCAGGTTCACCGGCCTGCTGAGCCGGGCGGTGACCCGATGAGCGCCCTGCCCTCCGCCGCCGGCCTGGGCCTGGTCGGGATCGGCGGGCCGGCCCCGGCCGACCCGGCCCGGCGCGACCCGGAGGAGCTGCGCGCGCTGGCCGAGCGGGCCGGCCGGGAGCTGGAGGGCGCGCCCGCGCTGGAGATCGCCCGCTGGGCCGCCGAGACCTTCGGGGACCGGTTCTGCGTGACCAGCTCGATGGCCGACGGGGTGCTGGCCCACCTGGTCTCCCGGGTCGCACCCGGGGTCGACGTGGTCTTCCTGGACACCGGCCTGCACTTCCCGGAGACGCTCAAGGTCCGCGACGAGGTGGCCCGGCGGCTGCCGGTGACCGTGCGCTCGATCCGCCCCCGGATGACCGTGGGCCAGCAGGACGGCCAGTACGGCCCCCGGCTGTTCAGCAAGTCCCCGGACGACTGCTGCCAGCTGCGCAAGGTCGAGCCGCTGGAGCGGGCGCTGACCGGGTACGACGCCTGGGCCGCCGGGCTGCGCCGGGACGAGTCCCCGACCCGGGCCAACACCCCCGTGGTGGCCTTCGACGCCCGGCGCGGCAAGGTCAAGGTCAACCCGATCGCGGCCTGGAGCCAGCGGGACGTGGACGCCTACATCGCCCGCTACGACATCCCGGTGAACGAGCTGTTCGCCCGGGGCTACGGCTCGATCGGCTGCTGGCCCTGCACCCGCCGCACCCGGGCGGGGGAGGACCCGCGGGCGGGCCGCTGGGCCATGTTCGAGAAGACCGAGTGCGGCCTGCACACCTGACCGGCGAGCCGCCGGTGGTGCTGGTCGCGCACGGCAGTCGGGATCCGCGAGCGGCCGCGGCGACCCGGGCGCTGGCCCGGGCCGTGGCGGCCGCCCGCCCCGGCGTCCCGGTGCTGCCGAGCTGGCTGGACCACACCGACCCCGGTCCCGCCGCCGTGCTGCGGGACCTGGCCGCCGCGGGTCACCCCCGGGCGGTGCTGGTGCCGTTGCTGCTGACCGCCGCGTACCACCGGAAGGTCGACGTCCCGGCGGCGGTGGCGGCGGCCCGCGCGGACGGCACCGCCATCGACGTACGGGTGACGGACGTGCTGGGGCCGGCGGACGGGATGGTGGACGCCCGGCTGCTGGCCGGGCTGCGCCGCCGGCTGGCCGAGGCGGAGCCGGGCGGCTTCGACGCCGTGGTGCTGGCCGCGGCGGGCACCCGGGATCCCCGGGCGCGGGGCTCGGTGGGGCGGGTGGCCGCGGCGCTCGGCGCCGAGCTGGGCGTGCCCTGCCGGGTGTCGTACGCCTCGGCGGCGCCCCCGGGCGCCGGTGTCGCGGTGTCCCGACTGCGCGCGGCGGGCGCGCGCCGGGTGGCGGTGGCCGCCTACTTCCTGGCCCCGGGCCTGTTCCACGACGCGGTCCGGGCGACGGCGGAACGGGCCGGTGCCGTGGCGGTCGCCGACCCGCTGACCGACCTGCCCGAACTCGCCGACCTGGTGCTGCGGCGGGTCGATGCCGTGCCGGTCGGGAGCCCGGTGTGACGCGCGTCGCCTTCATGATCAACCAGGCCGGCGTCGGGGTAGCCGGGTGTCATGGGCCCGGACAGCAGAACGCCCCGGCCGGAATCCGGCCGGGGCGTGCAGCGTGCGTGCGAATCAGGCGGAGTGAGCGCGCAGCACCCGGAGACCACCGCGGCGCTTGACCGCGCGGCGCTCCTCCTCGCTCATCCCGCCCCAGACGCCGGCGTCCTGACCGGACTCCAGCGCCCACTGGAGGCAGTGGTCGGTCACCGGGCAGCGCCGGCAGACGGCCTTGGCCTGCTCCACCTGCAGGAGGGCCGGGCCGGACGTCCCGATCGGGAAGAACAGCTCCGGGTCCTCGTCGCGGCAGACGGCATCGTGGCGCCAGTCCATGGCGGCAACACTCCTCATTCTTAAGTGGGTGGCCAGATAACGCTTCGTTGCTATTCCTATATGCATCCGCATTGCCGATCGGTGACGGTCAGCATCCATCAATTCGGCTCTGCGTGAGCAAGCTTGCGGGCCCGTGGACCTGCTGGAACAGCTCAACCTGCCGAGCATATCCAGGCAATGTCCCGGTAACACGTCTTCGCTTGTGAATACTTTCACGAACTGTCGTGATGTCAAGGGTGACGCTCGGAAAAACTCCGAACAGTGAGCGGGCTCACCACCCTTTTGTCCGGGTTTCAGAGCGCTCTGGTTACCCGGCGTGCCACAGTCGAGGATCAATATAGTACGGTCTGCGTGACGTTGCTGACATTTCCGGCACCTTCCCTCGGTGTGGCGGACACCGCCGGGGGCGGTGAGGGGTCCGCGTCAACCGACGGGAGTACCCGAGACCTAGCAGATTACTCTCAGTGCCGCGGGCACGGATGCGAATCTGACTTTTTCCCGCTCGCCGAGGTAGTCGCCGTCCAGTTGGAAGGCCAGCGGACGGGCCGAGAGCAGGGTGAACTCCGCCACGTCGTGCAGCCGGAGCACCTGCCGGCCGTGCGGGTCGGGCTGTCGCGAGAAGAACTGGGTCACCGTGCGTGCCGTGCTGGCCACCTTCAGCTGTCGCATGGCGAGCACGTCCAGGCCGAGGTCGAACGAGGCCTCCGGGTTCGGGTTGATCTCCCGGTCGCCCAGGTACGTCCACGGCGCGGTGTTCTGGATGATGACCGTGCCCAGGTCGGTCTCGGCGGCCTCACCGGGGCGCTCCAGCGTGATCGCCGGATGCCGGCGGTCGGAGGCGAGGAAGTACTGGCTCACCGTGGAGCGGAAGTAGAGCGCCGGGGTGGACACCCGGCCCCGCTTGCGGGCCTGCTCGACCCGCTGGATGACGGCCGCGTCGATGCCGAAGCCCGCGCAGAAGGTGAAGTAGCGGTCGTCCGCCCGGCCCAGCCCGATGGTCCGGGACCGGCCCAGCCGCAGCCCCTCCAGGATCATGCTGGTGCCGTCCGGCCACTCCCGCGGCAGGCCGAGGGCGCGGGCGAAGACGTTTGTCGAGCCGCCCGGGACGGTGGCCAGCGCCGGCAGCCGCTCCGCCGGGGTCTGCCCGGTGCGGAACGTCGGCGGCTCGGCGGCCATCAGGCCGTTCACCACCTCGTTGACCGTGCCGTCGCCGCCGAGCGTGACCACCAGGTCGACGCCCTCCTGGGCGGCCTCCCGCGCCAGGTCCATGGCGTGACCCCGCCGGCGGGTGTACCGCACCGACAGGTCGACTTCGCTGCGCAGCGCCCGGACCAGCACGTCCCGGCTGCGTTCGCTGGTGGTGGTGGCCTTCGGATTGACCACCAGGACGGCCCGCATGGGCGGCACTGTACCGCGACTACCCACGGGTATCGTGTCGCGCGTGACGATCGACTCCGGCCCGGTCCCCGGCACGCTCCGCTGGGCGGTGCTCCTGCTGCGCGCCGAGGCGGTGGCGCTCGGCCTGGTCGCGGCGTGGCTGATCTGGTCCGACCTGACGGCGCGTACCACCGACCTGACCTCGGCGCTGCTCGTCACCGCGTTCGCGGTCGGCGGGGCGGTCGCGCTCTGGGCGCTCGGCGGCGCGCTGGCCCGCCGCCGGTCCGGCGCCCGGGCACCGGCCATCGTGCTCCAGCTCATGCTGCTGCCGGTCGGCTGGTACATGATCCAGGGCGGGCTGGGCTGGCTGGGGGTGCCGCTCATGGCGCTCGGCCTCGGCGTCACCGGCCTGCTGGTGAGCACCCCGACCAACCGCGCGCTCGGCTTCGAGTGAGGCCGCGCCGACGCGCCGGAACGGTCAGTAGCCGGAGGCGCGGCGGGTGAGCAGGGAGATGGTGGCCCGGCCGTCGGCGGCCCGGGCGCTCGCCGAGGTGGTCAGCGCGGTGAGCACCTTCCAGGCGAAGGACGACTCCGAGGGAAGCGTGGCGCCCCGCACGGTCGGCACGGTCACCTCGACGGTGAGCGCGTCCTCGGTGACCGCGAAGCGGCACTCCAGCTCGGCGTCGCGGGTGGCGATGGCGAGCAGCATGGCGCACGCCTCGTCGACCGCGATACGCAGGTCCTCGATCTCGTCGAGGGCGAACTGGAGCCGGGCCGCCAGACCGGCGGTGGCGGTGCGCAGCACGCCCAGGTAGCCGCCGTCGGCGGGCACCGTGAGGTGCACGACGTCGTCGTCCGTCGTGGGCTGGCCGGTCAGTTGAGTCACGCCTCATCCCCCCGGTGCGGGACTCTACCCGGTCAGGCGTCCGGCTGTGTGGGGGCGGCCGGCACCTGCGCGGCGAGCTCGTGCAGCGCCTTCCCGGCCAGCCGGTACGGCACCCACTCGTCCATGGGGGTGGCCCCGATGGCGGCGTAGAAGCGGGCGGCCGGATTCCAGTTGATCATCCACCAGTCGAGCCGCCGGTAGCCGCGTTCGACGCAGATCGCCGCGAGGGTGGCGAGCAGCAGCCGGCCCGCGCCGGTGCCGCGGGCGGCCGGCCGGACGTACAGGTCCTCCAGGTAGATGCCGTGCACGCCCTCCCAGGTGGAGAAGTTCAGGAACCAGAGGGCGAAGCCGATCGGCTGGTCGGCGGCATCCACCGCGACGTGCCCGAACAGCGCCGGCGCCGGGCCGAAGAGGGCGGCGGTGAGCTGCTCCTCGGTGAGGTGGCACTGCTCGGGGGCGCGCTCGTAGTCGGCGAGTTCGTGCACCATCGCGACGACGGCCGGCACGTCCTCGGGACGCGCCGGCCGGATCGTCGGTGCCTGGGCGGGCAGGCTCACGCCTGCTTGGTCTCCCAGAAGATCTTCGAGATCTCGTCGATCTTCGAGAGCAGCTCGTCGGCCTTGGCGGGGTCGGTGGCGCCCTTGGCGCCGGCCGCGCCGGCCAGCTTGGTGGTCTCGTTGAACAGCTGGTGCAGGTGCGGGTACTTCTCGAAGTGCTGCGGCTTGAAGTAGTCGGTCCAGAGCACCCACAGGTGGTGCTTGACCAGCTCGGCCCGCTGCTCCTTGATGATGATCGCCCGGGTACGGAACTCCGGGTCGGTGTTCGACTGGTACTTCTCGCAGATCATTTTGACCGACTCGGCCTCGATCCGGGCCTGCGCCGGGTCGTAGACGCCGCAGGGCAGGTCGCAGTGGGCGCTAGCGGTCACCCGGGGCGTGAGGATGCGAGGAAGGCGCATCAGGGTCCTCCATGGGATGTTTGCGATGATCCAAGACGACATTACTCCTGGAGATGCTCCCCGGCGGGCGGGAGGTGAAACCCCGGTGCGTGCCGCCGACGACCCGGCCGCGTCCGTGCTGCGCGGCCCGCTGTCGCCCGTCCTGGTCACCGGCCCGTCCATGGCCCCGACGCTGCGGCACGGCGACGCCGTGCTGGTGCGGACCGGGGGCCGCCCGGTCCGCCCCGGCGACGTGGTGGTGGCGGTCTTCCGCAGCCGCCCCGACCTGCTCGTGGTGAAGCGGGCGGTCCGTCCGCAGGACGGCGGCTGGTGGCTGCGCGGCGACAACGACCTGGTCACCGACGACTCCCGGGCGTACGGGGTGGCGGACGTGCGGGGCCGGGTGGTGGCCCGGTACTGGCCGCGTCCCGGGCGGGTCACCGGGCGGCCACGGTGGATATGACCCCGATCACATCCCGGTGCGGCGTGCCTGACTATGCTCGGAAAGTGCCCGGGTGACCCCCCGCACCGCCGCCCCGCTGGCCGCTGACCACGCGCGCCGAGCCGGCCGGTCCGTCTGCTCGACAGATCCTGGAGTCACCGATGTCTACGTCCACCCCGGACCCCGCTGATCCCGTCTTCCGGCTGCACCTCGGCGGCAAGATGGCCGTCGCCTCGACCGTGCCGCTCACCAGCAGGGAAGACCTCTCCCTCGCGTACACGCCGGGCGTGGCCCGGGTCTGCGAGGCGATCGCCGCCGACCCCGACCTCGCCGACGACTACACCTGGGTGTCGCACACCGTCGCCGTGGTCACCGACGGTTCCGCCGTACTCGGCCTGGGCAACATCGGCCCGCGCGCGGCGCTGCCGGTGATGGAGGGCAAGGCGGTGCTGTTCAAGCAGTTCGCGGGCGTGGACGCCGTACCGGTCTGCCTGGACACCCAGGACGTCGACGAGATCGTGGCCACGGTGCGGGCGCTCGCACCCTCGTTCGGCGGGATCAACCTGGAGGACATCAGCGCCCCGCGGTGCTTCGAGGTGGAGCGCCGGCTGGACGAGGCGCTCTCCATTCCGGTCTTCCACGACGACCAGCACGGCACCGCCATCGTGGTGCTGGCCGCGCTGCGCAACGCCGCCACCCTGCTCAACCGCAAGCTGGGCGACCTGCGGGTGGCGGTCAGCGGGGCCGGCGCGGCCGGCGTGGCGGTGACGAAGATGCTGGTGGCCGGGGGCGTCAACCCGGACCAGGTGGTGGTCTGCGACTCCAAGGGCATCATCGGCCGGCACCGCGAGCTGACCGGCACCAAGGCCGAGCTGGCCGAGACCACCAACGCCGAGGGCCGGCAGGGCGACATCACCGAGGCGCTGCGCGGCGCGGACGTCCTGGTCGGTGTCTCCGGCGGGCAGATCCCCGAGGCGGCGGTGGCCGGCATGGCCCCGGGCGGCATCGTCTTCGCGCTGGCCAACCCCACCCCGGAGGTGCACCCCGAGGTGGCCGCCCGGCACGTGGCCGTGGTCGCCACCGGGCGCAGCGACTACCCCAATCAGATCAACAACGTGCTCGCCTTCCCCGGCGTGTTCCGTGGCGCGCTGGACGCCCGGGCCACCCGGATCACCGAGGGGATGAAGGTGGCCGCGGCGGACGCCATCGCCAACGTGGTCGCCGAGTCGCTGACCCCGGAGGCGATCGTGCCCTCCCCCCTGGACCCGCGGGTCGCCCCTGCGGTGGCGGAGGCCGTCGCCGAGGCCGCCCGCCGCGACGGGGTGGCCCGCCGCTGACCGGTTGAGTGAGGGGCCCTTCTTATCGCGTTTTGCACAGGAAGGGCCCCTTCTTAACGGGCGCTCAGCTTGTTACGGTGCCGATCATGCGTGCCGCCTATGCCTCGGCCTTCGACGCCGACAACCCGCTCGCCGCGCTCACCGTCGGCGACCGCCCCGAGCCGACCCACCCGCAGGAGGACTGGGTCACCGTGCAGGTGCGGGCCAGCTCGCTCAATCACCACGACCTCTGGTCGCTGCGTGGGGTGGGCCTCGGCGCCGACCAGCTCCCGATGATCCTCGGCTGCGACGCGGTCGGCACCGACCCGGACGGCAACGAGGTGGTCATCTACCCCGTGGTGCCCACACCGGGCGACCCGCGCGGGGTCTCCATCCTCTCCGAGCACTTCGCGGGCACCTTCGCCGAGCGGGTGGCCGTACCCCGGATGAACCTGCTGCCGCTGCCCGACGGCCTCTCCGTGACCGACGCGGCGTGCCTGCCCACGGCCTGGCTCACCGCGTGGCGGATGCTCACCACCAAGGGCCGGGTCGCCGACGGCGAGTCGGTGCTGGTCCAGGGGGCCGGCGGGGGCGTGGCCACCGCGGCCGTCGCGCTCGGCGTCGCGCTCGGCAAGCGGGTGTACGCGACCAGCCGCGACGCCGCCAAGCGGGAGCGGATCACCGCGCTGGGCGCGACCGCGCTGGAACCCGGTGCCCGGCTGCCCGAGCGGGCCGACGTGGTGATCGAGACGGTCGGCGCGGCCACCTTCGACCACTCCCTGAAGTCGGCCGCCCCGATGGCCCGGATCGTGGTCTCCGGCGCCACCGCCGGCCACGAGCCCAAGGTGAACCTGCGCCGGGTCTTCGCCATGCAGCTGGAGATCCTCGGCACCTCGATGGGCACCCCCGAGGAGCTGACCGAGCTGCTGGCGTTCTGCGCCGAGCACGAGGTGCGCCCGGTGGTCGACAGCGTGGTGCCGTTCAGCCGGATCGAGGAGGCCTTCGCCCGCCTGCACTCCGGCGACGTCTTCGGCAAGGTGGTCGTCGACCACACCGCCTGACCGGCACCGCCGCCCTGGGCGACCGGTCAGAGATGGTCGTCCAGGGTGGCCACGCCGCCGCGGGTGGCGTCGGCCGGGAGTCGCTTCTTCGCCGCGGCGTCGCCGTACAGGGTCCAGCGGAGGAACTCGACGGTGGTGTCGGCGACCACCCGCAGCGCCTTGCCGTCGCCGAGCAGGGCCCGCCCGTGGTCGCCCTTCGGCAGGCTGAGCATCGCCTTCGGCCAGGGCACCGCGTCGTACACCGCCTTGCCGGCGGCGTAGCCCACCACCTCGTCGGCCTCGCCGTGCACGAAGAGCTGCGGCGCGGCCGCCCCGGCGAACGCGGTGCCGACGCCGAGCGCCGTGCCGGCGAAGACGATGCCGGCGTCCAGGCGCTCGTCCCGGCCCGCGGTGAACAGCCCGATCGTGGTCACCCCGCCCGCGCTGTGGCCGGTCGCGGCCACCCGCTCCGGGTCCAGCCGGCCGCGCAGCGGGTCGCCCGCCTTCCCGTCGAGGGCGAGCACCTGGGTCAGCACGTACGACACGTCGGCCGGCTGGTTGAGCACGTCGAGCGGGTTGCCGTCGCCGCCGGCGCCGGTGTGCGGGAACTTCGGCGCGGCCACCACGAACCCGGCGGCCGCCCAGCGGGTCAGCAGCACCTGGTAGTCCTCCGGCCGGGCGCCCAGCCCGTGGCTGAACAGCACCACCGGGAACCGCCCGGCCGCCGCCGGCGCGGACCGCTCCGCCGCGCCACCGGCCTCACCCTCCGCCGGGTACCAGAGGGTCACCGGCAGCGGGCGGTCGCCGTCGCGGTTCAGCTTCAGCTGGCGTACGCCGACCGCGAAGCTCTCGGTCGGGGCGTGCCCGGCGGGTACCCGCGGGGCGGGGGTGGTGGCCTTCGGCGGGGCGTCGGGCGCGGGTCGCCCGGCCGGGGCGGTCCCGCCCGAGCAGCCGGCCAGGCCGGCGCTGAGCAGGGCGGCGGTGACGAGGGCGGCAGGGCGACGGCGCATGGACACGATTGTGCCTCGCGCTCGCCGGTGACCGGCCGGCATCGCACGGAGCGTGACGCGACCGCCTCAACCGGGCGGCGGCCGGCTCCCGCGCAGCCGGGCCAGGTCGGCGGCGTCCTTGGGTCGGCGGGGCCGCTCGGGCATCCAGACCGGGTACATCTCCTTGAACTCGATCTGGGCGGCGACGCTGATCACCGGGGCGGTGTGCGGGCCGATCCGCCCCGGCGGGGCGTCCAGCATCCCCTCCGGCAGTGGAGTGCCGGCCCACGCCCCGGCCCCGACCACCACCCGGCCCGCCCGGTCCCGGTCCAGGTAGGCGAAGCTCAGCTCGACGTCGCCCCGCACCAGGTCGAGCTGCCGCTCGACCGGCATCCGGGGGTCGACGCGCCAGCCCCGCCCGCCGAGCCGGGCCGCCAGCGGGCCGGCGTCGCCCAGCCAGCAGTACCAGTCGACGTCCACGTGCGGCCGGCTCACCGCGCCGAGGTGGAAGTCCATGGCCCACCCGCCGCGCAGCCACACCGCGATCCCCGCCGCGCCGGTCAGCTCGACCACCTCGCGGATCGCGTCGAGTTGCCGCCCCGCCAGTCCGTCCACCCCGGCAAGCTACCGCCCGGCACCCGACCCCGCCGTCCCGCCCGAGCGGGGGCCGGCTGCCCGCTCCACCGACCCCGGCTCGCCGAGGTGGCGGGGTCCGTGGCCGGCAGATACCGCCGGGTCGCCGAGGTGGAGTGGATCACGCTCGGCCGGGGAGGGCGCGGGTGGTGAGGGTGGTGACGCCGGGGAGGCGGGCGTCGACGGGAAGGCGGTCCCGGGCGCGACGGTCGTCGTAGAGGGTCCACCGGAGGAAGTCGGTGGTGGTGGCCAGGACCTGCGCGAACCCGGGCCGGCCCGGGGTCAGGTACTCGCCGTGGCCCTGGCCGGGGAGGCACAGGAAGGCGGCCGGCCCGAGACTGCGGGCGTACGCCGCCTGGCCGACCGACTCCGGCACGATCGGGTCCGCGCCGCCGTGCACGAACAGCAGCGGCGCCACCGGGCCGGCGAAGCTGCCGGCCATCCCGCCGCCGGCGACGACGATGCCGGCGCGCAGCCGGGGCGGGTGCCCCGAGGTGAACATGCCGGCCGTGGTGAAGCCGCCCGCCGAGTGTCCCGCGGCGGCGAACCGGTGCACCGCCAGGTGCCCGGCGAGCGGATCCCCGGGCCGGGCGTCGAGGCGGACCAGGTGGCGGATCAGCCGCCAGCCGTCGGCCGGCTGGTTCCGCACGTCGGCCCGGCTGAAGTCGCGCGCCCGCAGGTTCGTACGCGGGTAGGTCGGCGCGGCCACCACGAACCCGGCCGCCGCCCACCGTGTGGTCAACGGGGCGTGCAGTTCGGGGAGGCTGTGCAGCCCGTGGCTGTAGACCACCACCGGGAACCGCCCGGCGGCCACCGGCGCGCCGGGCCACGGCACCGGCTCGGACGTCGCCCCGCTGCTGGCCGGGCCGGAGGTCGCTTCGCTGGCCGGGCCGGCCGTCGCTTCGCTGCTCGGGCCGGAGGTCGCCCCGCCGCCGGTCGGACCGGCCGTGACCGGGGTGGTGGCCGGCGCGGTGGCGTGGGGCAGGGCGACGGGCTCCGCCGGGTACCAGACGGTGACCGGCAGCGGCCGGGACCCGTCGGGGTCGACGACGAAGTGGCGCACGCCCACGGCGTACGGCTCCGGGCGCGCCGGGCGGAAGGACGGGACCTGTTCGTCCGTGGGGGCGACGGCCGGGCCGCAACCGGCCACCAGCGCCACCAGCAGCGCGGCGACCAGCCGCTGCACCCCCACCCCCTCACGGTAGGCGGCCGGCCGGCCGGTCCGGCCCCGCCGACCGGCCCGACGCGCCTCCACCGGCCGGCCGGGCTGTGCCCGCCACCGGCCCGGCGGGATCGTCCGCGTCGGCCGGCTTCGCTAGGGTCACGCGCATGGCTGAGAACTACACCGACCCCAGTGGCAACACCGCGCAGTTCCGCGCCTTCGTCGACTCGCCGGACAGCGCGGCGAGCGCGGCGGAGGCCCCGTCCCGCCTGCCCCTGATGGTCGGCATCGGCGTCGCCGCCGTCGTGGTCGTCGCCGTCATCGCCTGGCTCGCCCTGGGCTGACCCCTCACGCACCCACCGCACACGCGCCCGTCCACCCGCGCCCACCCGTCCCGGCCCCGCCCGGCCCGTTGATCATGAAGTTAGCGGCTCGATATGTCCCGATTCACCGCCGCCAACTTCATGATCGCCGCAGCGGGGCGAGGGGGTGCGGTGGGCGCGGTCAGAGGTTCAGGACTTCGCGGGTCTGGCGGGCTATCTCGCGTTCCTCGTCGGTGCCGATGACGCAGACCGTGACCTCGGCGCCGTCGGGGGAGATGACCCGGTCGCCGCTGCCGGCGTTGCGCGCCGGGTCCACGGCGATGCCGAGGCGGTCCAGGCCGGCCAGCGCCGCCGCCCGGACCGGGGCGGCGTGCTCGCCGACCCCGGCCGTGAAGGTGACCGCGTCGACCCGGCCGAGCAGGGCGTAGTACGCGCCCACGTACCCGGTGATGCGGCGGCGGTAGACGTCGAAGGCGAGCGCGGCGGCCGGGTCGCCGGCGTCCCGGCGGGCCAGCACCTCCCGCATGTCGTTCACCCCGGTCAGCCCGAGCAGGCCGCTGCGGTGGTTGAGCAGGTCGTCGATGTCGTCGACGCCCATTCCGGCCTCGCGGCGCAGATGGAAGATGATCGTCGGGTCGAGGTCGCCGCTGCGGGTGCCCATGACCAGGCCCTCCAGCGGCGACATGCCCATCGAGGTGGTCACGCTCCGCCCGCCCTGCACCGCGCAGGCGCTCGCCCCGTTGCCCAGGTGCAGGGTGATGGTGTTCAGCTCGTCGTACGGCCGGTCGAGCAGTTCCGCCGTGCGCCGCGAGACGTACGCGTGCGAGGTGCCATGGAAGCCGTACCGGCGCACGCCGTACCGCTCGGCGAGGTCCCGGTCGATGGCGTACGTGGCGGCGGCCTCGGGCAGCGTGTGGTGGAACGCGGTGTCGAACACGGCGACCTGCGGGGTGTCCGGAAGCTTCTCCAAGGCCACCCGGATGCCGGCCAGGTTCGCCGGGTTGTGCAGCGGGGCGAGCGGGACGAGGTCCTCGATGGCGGCGATGACCCGGTCGTCGATCTGCACCGGCGCGCTGAACTTCCGCCCGCCGTGCACCACCCGGTGCCCCACCCCGGCCAGCCCCGTCAGGTCGAGCCCCTCGATGATCTGCCGCACGGCGCTCTCGTGGTCGGCCGGCCCGCCGCCCGGCTCGCCGACCCGCTCGACGGTGCCCTTGCCGCGGACCTCGTCGCCGTCGTAGAGCCGGTACTTGACCGACGAGGAGCCGCAGTTGAGGACCAGAATCCGGCTCATTCCGACTCCCCGGCGGCGGCCTGGATGGCGGTGATCGCCACCGTGTTGACGATATCCGGCACGGTGGCGCCCCGGGACAGGTCGTTGACCGGCCGGCGCAGGCCCTGCATGACCGGGCCGACCGCCACCGCGCCGGCCGAGCGCTGCACCGCCTTGTAGGTGTTGTTGCCGGTGTTGAGGTCCGGGAAGATGAACACCGTGGCCCGCCCCGCCACCGGGCTGTCCGGCAGCTTGGTGGCCGCGACCTGCGGGTCGATCGCCGCGTCGTACTGGATCGGGCCCTCGACCAGCAGCTCCGGCCGGCGCTCCCGGACCAGCTTGGTGGCCGCCGCGACCTTCTCCACGTCGGCACCGAACCCGGAGTCTCCGGTCGAGTAGGACAGCATCGCCACCCGCGGCTCGATGCCGAAGCGGGCGGCCGTGTCGGCCGAGGAGATGGCGATGTCGGCGAGCTGGGCGGCGTCCGGGTCGGGGTTGACGGCGCAGTCGCCGTAGACGAGCACCCGGTCGGCGAGCAGCATGAAGAACACGCTGGAGGCGACGGAGACCCCCGGCACGGTGCGGATGATCTCGAAGGCCGGCCGGATGGTGGCCGCCGTGGTGTGGGTCGCCCCGGAGACCATGCCGTCGGCGCGGCCGGTCCGCACCATCATGGTGCCGAAGTAGTTGGGCTGGGCCACGATGTCGTGCGCCAGCTCGACGGTGACGCCGCGGTGGGCGCGCAGCTTCGCGTACTCGGCGGCGAACTCGTCGCGCCACTCGCTGGTGACCGGGTCGACCACCTGCGCGTCGCCGACGTCGATGCCCAGCTCGCGGGTGCGCCGGGCCACCTCGTCCGGGCGCCCGAGCAGGGTCAGGTCGGCTACGCCGCGGCGCAGCAGCACCTCCGCGGCGCGCAGGATCCGCTCCTCGGTGCCCTCGGGCAGCACCAGCCGCCGGCGCTGCGCCCGGGCGCGGTCGATCAGGTCGTTCTCGAACATCAGCGGGGTGACCCGCTCCGACCGGCTGACCCGCAGCCGGCGGGCCAGGTCGACGGTGTCCACGCAGCGCTCGAAGGCGCCCAGCGCGGCCTCCACCTTGCGTGGGTTCGCCACGCTCGGCCGGCCCTCGATCCGGCTGGACGCCGCCACCGTGTCGTAGCTGTCGCTGCTGACGGAGAGCACGGCCAGCCCGGTGTTCAGCGCTTCGAACAGCCTCATCGCCCGCGGGTCGGGCTGCTCGCCGAGGGTCAGCACGAGGCCGGCCAGGGAGACCTGACCGGCCACGTGCGCCGCGCCGGCCGCCACGAGGAGGTCGTCCCGGTCGCCGGGGGTGATCACCAGCGCCCCGTCGGTGAAGTGCTCCAGGAGGGTGGGCACGTGCGCCGCGCCGACCACGTAGTCGAGCACGTCCCGCTCCAGCGCGGCCTGGTCGCCGGCGAGCAGGGTGGCGCCGAGCGCCGCCGCCACCTCCGCCACCGTCGGCGCCGACACGGTCGGCACCTCCGGGATGGCGTACGCGGGGACGGGCAGCTCGGGCAGCGTCATGGGCTCGGGCACCCGGTTGGCGACCACCGCCACCACCGTGGCGCCCAGGTCCTCCAGGTCGTGGTACGCCCCGCGCAGCGCCGCCGCGATCGCCTCGGGCGACTGCCCGAACCCGTCCACCACGGGCACCACCACGCTGCTGAACTCGGTCGCCAGACGGGCGTTGAAGGCCAGCTCGCGGGGGCCGGCGCCGTCCCCGTCGGCGAAGTCGCTGCCCACCACGACCACCGCCGGGCACTGCCGCTCGACCGCCCGGTAGCGGGCCACGATGCGGGAGATCAGCTCCCCCCGGCGGCCGTCCGCGACCAGCGCGGCGGCCTCGGCGTACGTCGCGCCGTGCAGTTCGTCGACCGGCAGCCGCACCCGGTAGCGCTCGGTGAGCAGGGCGAGGATCGGGTCGGGGCCCTGACCGGCGACCAGCGGCCGGAACGCGCCGATCCGCTCGACCTGCCGGGACAGCAGCTCGGCCAGCCCGAGTGCGACCGTCGACTTGCCCCCGCCCGACCCCACGCTGGTCAGGTACACGCTGCGCGCCACGACCTCACGCTACAAGATCGCGGGGTGCCTCGCCCGGGTCCTTCGACCCGTCACCGGCGGCACGGAGGAGCGCGTCGCTCTTCGCCACCCAGGCCGCCCCGAAGGCGAAGACGGCGACCGTCTCGCACCACAGCACCGGCTTGAGCGTGTGGCGGACGTCGGCGGGCAGTTGGGTGCTGGCGAGGGCGAGCAGGATGGCCAGCAGGATGATCCCGCCGCAGGCCCGGTAGAACCGGACGGCCATCGGGCGTGGTGGCACGCCGGCCCGGTCGGGGCGGGTGAAGAGGACGAGGCAGAAGACCGCCAGGAGCACGAAGAGCCCGGCGGCGGCGACCTGGTGCACGACGCCGACGAGCCGGTCCCCCCGGCTGACCGTGCCGACCTGCGCGCCCATCGTGGTAGGGAAGAGGGCCACGACGACGGCGAGCAACCCGGCGACCGTGCCGAGCACGTCGTCGGGCCACCGGTAGCGGTAGCTGATCAGGAAGACCCCGACGGCGCACAGCGCGCCGACGAAGACGTCCCGCATCTCCGTGTGGTAGTAGCCGCTGAGCGAGTCGAGCAGGGTGAGCCGCCCGGTGGCGATCAGGTGTCCGGCGACCAGGCCGACCGGCAGGGCGAGGCCCACCGCGCCGACGCCGAGGCGGAGTTGGCGGACGGTCACCGCGTCCTGCGGTGGGCGGGTCTCCGGGGTCATGTCGTCCCCCTGGCGTCCGGCTGACGGGTCCACCCGATTCTCCCCAGTGGACGCCGTGACCGGTACCCCGGCGACCAGGGTTCCCTGGATTGCCCTTGACCCGGCTAACGCTGTTAGCTACCGTCTAGCTAACAGTGTTAGCCAAGCGAGGGGACGTGCCGTGATGACCGGAACGACAACCGTGGAGACCCGACCCGCGACGACCGACGGCGGGCGCGTCGGGGACCGCATCGGCCGGGTGCTGCTCGGGCTGGCGGCGGTCGGCGCGGTGGCCGCGGCTCTGGGGGCGTACGGCACCGTCGCCGACGCCGAGCCGGCCGTCACGGTGGTCGAGACGTGGCGGGCGTACGGCTTCGTGGTCTTCGCGGGCCTCTTCGCCCTGCTGGCCCTGCGGCCCCGGGGTCAGCGGGGGGTGTGGCTGCTGGTCATCTTCCACAAGGTGGCCATGACGGTGACCGCGCTGGCCTACACGCGGAACGCCGCGATCGAGGGGACCGGCACGATCATCGCCTGGGACGGCACCCTGTCGGTGATGCTCGTCCTGGCCTTCGTGCTCTGCCGCGGCTGGGTGGCCGAGGCGCGCCGGTGAACCGGCGGGAGGAGATCGTCGACGTGGCGGAACGCCTGCTGGAGCGTGCCGGGCCGGAGGCCGTCACGATGCGCCGGCTCGCCGACGAACTGGGCATCCAGGCGCCGTCGTTGTACAAGCACGTCGCGGGGAAGCCCGAGATCGAGGCCGCCCTCCAGGAGCGGGCGCTGCAGCGGCTCGCCGCGGCCCTGGAGGCGGCGCCGGACCTGCCCTCCCTCGCGGCCGCGTACCGCGCCTGGGCGCTCCGGCATCCCCGGCTGTACGAGATCGCCACCCGACTGCCGCTGGCACGCGAGCGCCTGGCGCCCGGCGTGGAGGCGGCCGCCGCGGCGCCGCTGCTCCGGGTGACCGGGGGTGACCTGACCGCGGCACGCGCGCTCTGGGGCCTGGCACACGGGCTGGTCGACCTGGAACTGGCCGGCCGGTTCCCGCCCGGGGCCGACCTCGACGCGGTGTGGGCGCACGCCATGGGGAAGCGGGTCGCACCCGGGGCCGGCGCGGGCGCGACGGGCTGACCATCCGGCCGCGGGGCCGCCGGCACTCGGCGGGGAAGGTCAGACGGTCACTCGTCGTCCTCGTCGTCCAGCCGGGCCAGCCAGGTGGCGAACCGCTCGATCGGGGTCTCGAACTCGGGGTTCAGGTCCACGAAGTCGCGCAGGCGCTCGCCCAGCCACTCCAGGCTGACCTGCTCGTCGCCCCGGCGCTCGACCAGTTCCTCGATGCCACGGTCGGTGAAGTACATCTTCGTCCTCTCGGCGGAGAAGGGCCGGCACGCGGCGAGGGGCAGCGGCCGTCGTACGGTCGCTGCCCCTCGTGCCGGCGGTGCGGTCAGGTCACGGGCGGGGGAGAGCTGCCTCGATGAGGGCGTTCTGCTCGACCTCGTGCATCTTCGCCGAGCCGACCGCCGGGGCGGCGGCGGCCGGGCGGGAGATGCGGCGCAGCCGGACCTCGGGCAGGTGCTCCAGCAGGTTGAGCGCCACGAACGACCAGGCGCCCTGGTTGGCCGGCTCCTCCTGGACCCAGGCGAAGTCCTCGGCGTTGGGGTACTGCGCCAGGGCGGCCCGGACCTCCTCGACGGGCAGCGGGTAGAGCTGCTCCATCCGCAGGATCACGGTGTCGGTGACGCCCCGCTCCTGCCGGGCCTGGAACAGGTCGTAGTAGACCTTGCCCGAGCAGAGCAGCACCCGCTTGACCTGCTCCGGCGCCGGGGCGGCGGTGTCGGCCAGCACCGGCTGGAAGGTGCCCGTGGTGAAGTCCTCCACCTGCGAGATGCAGAGCTTGTGCCGCAGCAGCGACTTCGGGGTGAACACCACGAGCGGCTTGCGCTTCGGCGACAGGGCCTGGCGGCGCAGCAGGTGGAAGTAGTTCGCCGGGGTGGTCGGGATGGCCACCCGCATGTTGTCCTCGGCGCAGAGCTGGAGGAACCGCTCGGGGCGGCCGGAGGTGTGGTCCGGGCCCTGGCCCTCGTGGCCGTGCGGCAGCAGCAGGGTGACCGCGGAGCGCTGGCCCCACTTCACCTCGCCGGAGGAGATGAACTCGTCGATGACCGACTGGGCGCCGTTGACGAAGTCACCGAACTGGGCCTCCCAGGCCACCAGTGCGTTGACGTTCTCGACCGAGTAGCCGTACTCGAAGCCCATGGCCGCGTACTCGGAGAGCAGCGAGTCGTGCACGAAGAAGCGGGACCGCTCGCCGTCGCCGGTGAGCGACTTCAGCGGCAGGTAGTCGTCGCCGGTCTTCGCGTCGACCACCGACGCGTGCCGCTGGACGAAGGTGCCGCGGCGGGAGTCCTGCCCGGCGAGCCGGACGGTGACCCCGTCGTGCAGCAGCGCGCCGAACGCGATGATCTCGCCGAAGCCCCAGTCGATGCCGCCCTCGACCGACATCTTGCGCCGCCGCTCCAGCAGCTGCTGGATCCGCTTGTGCGGGGTGAAGCCCTCCGGCAGGTTGACGTGCGCCTCGCCGATCGCCTTGACCACCGCGGCGTCGGTGGCGGTGTCGACCTGCGGCTCCGGCTCGTCCTCGCGGCGCGGCCGGCTGAGCTGGCGCGGCGTGGTGGCGGCGTCCCGGGTGGCCTTGAAGACCCGCTCCAGCTGCGACTGGTAGTCGCGCAGCAGCTCCTCCGCGTCCTCCACGGTGATGTCACCCCGCCCGATGAGCTCCTCGGTGTAGAGCTTCCGGACCGACCGCTTCGAGTCGATGATCTTGTACATCTGCGGGTTGGACATCGACGGGTCGTCGCCCTCGTTGTGCCCGCGCCGGCGGTAGCAGACCATGTCGATCACGACGTCCTTGTTGAACGCCTGCCGGTACTCGAAGGCGAGCCGGGCCACCCGGACGACGGCCTCGGGGTCGTCGCCGTTGACGTGGAAGATCGGCGCCTGGATCATCCGGGCCACGTCGGTGCTGTAGAGGCTGGACCGGCTGTACTCCGGGGCGGTGGTGAAGCCGACCTGGTTGTTGACCACCACGTGCACGGTGCCGCCGGTGCGGTAGCCGCGCAGCTGGGACAGGTTGAGGGTCTCGGCGACCACGCCCTGGCCGGCGAAGGCGGCGTCACCGTGCACCGCCAGCGGCAGCACGGTGTAGCCCTCCAGCTTGAGGTCGATCCGGTCCTGCTTGGCCCGGACGATGCCCTCCAGCACCGGGTCCACGGCCTCCAGGTGCGACGGGTTCGCCACCACCGACACCTTGACCGCGTGCGCGCCGTCCGGGGTGGTGAACTTGCCGTTCTGGCCGAGGTGGTACTTCACGTCGCCCGAGCCCTGCGTGGAGCGCGGGTCGAGGTGCCCCTCGAACTCGGAGAAGATCTTCTCGTACGGCTTGCCGACGATGTTGGCCAGCACGTTGAGGCGGCCGCGGTGGGCCATGCCGATGACGACCTCGTCGAGCCCGCCCTCGGCCGAGCACTCCAGGACCTCGCCGAGCAGCGGGATCAGCGACTCGCCGCCCTCCAGCGAGAAGCGCTTCTGGCCGACGTACTTGGTCTGCAGGAAGGTCTCGAAGGCCTCGGCGGCGTTGAGCCGGTTGAGCACGTGCTTCTGCTCGTCTGCGCCCGGCTTCTCGTACCGGCGCTCGATCCGCTCCTGGATCCAGCGCCGCTCCTCCGGGTCCTGGATGTGCATGTACTCGATGCCGACCCGGCGGCAGTAGGAGTCGCGCAGCACACCGAGGATCTCGCGCAGCTTCATCCGCTGCTTGCCCGCGAAGCCGTTGACCGGGAAGACCCGGTCCAGGTCCCACAGGGTCAGCCCGTGCTGGAGGACGTCCAGGTCGGGGTGCTTGCGGATCTTGAACTCCAGCGGGTCGGTGTCGGCCATGAGGTGGCCGCGCACCCGGTACGCGTGGATCAGCTCGTGCACCCGAGCGGTCTTGTTGATCTGGCCCTCGGAGTCGACGGCCACGTCCCGCACCCAGCGCACCGGCTCGTAGGGGATGCGCAGGGAGGTGAAGATCTGGTCGTAGAAGCCGCGCTCGCCGAGCAGCAGCTCGTGCATCACCTTGAGGAACTCGCCGGACTGGGCGCCCTGGATGATCCGGTGGTCGTACGTGCTGGTCAGCGTGATGATCTTGCTGACCGCCAGCTCGGCCAGGGTCGCCTCGCTCATGCCCTGGTACGGCGCCGGGTACTCCATCGCGCCGACGCCGATGATGGCGCTCTGGCCCTGCATCAGGCGCGGGATCGAGTGGACCGTGCCGATGCCGCCCGGGTTGGTCAGCGAGATCGTGGTGCCGGTGTAGTCCTCCATGGTCAGTTCGTTGCGGCGGGCGCGCCGGACCACGTCCTCGTACGCCTGCCAGAACTGCCGGAAGTCCATCTGCTCGCAGCCCTTGATGGACGGCACCACCAGGTTGCGGGAGCCGTCCGGCTTGGCCAGGTCGATGGCGATGCCCAGGTTGACGTGCTCCGGCCGGACCATCGCCGGCTTGCCGTCGACCTCGGCGAAGGAGTTGTTCATCTCCGGGTGCTCGACCAGCGCCCGGACCATCGCGTAGCCGATCAGGTGGGTGAAGCTCACCTTGCCGCCGCGACCGCGGGCCAGGTGGTTGTTGATCACGATGCGGTTGTCGACCAGCAGCTTCGCCGGCACCGCGCGGACGCTGGTCGCGGTCGGCACGGCGAGCGAGGCGTCCATGTTCTGGACGATCTTGGCGGCGACACCCCGCAGCGGGGTGGTGCCGGCGGCGCTCACGGCCGGCGCCTTGGCGGCCGGCTTGGCCGGGGCAGCCTTCTTCGCCGGGGCCTGCTCCGGAGCCTTCGCCGCCGGCTTGGCGGCCGGCTTCGCCGGGGCGGGCGCGGGCTTCGCGGCGGGCTGCTGGCTGACCGTGGCGACGGCCTCCTGCTGCTCGGCCGGCTCGGGGCGGGCGTCAGCCGGGGCGGGCTTCGCCTCGGGACGCGGGGTGGCGGCCCCGGGCGCCGGCCGGTAGTCGGCGAAGAAGTCGTGCCAGGCCGAGTCGACGCTCGAGGGGTCGGCGAGGTAGCGCTGGTACATCTCCTCGACGATCCACTCGTTCGGGCCGAAACCCGCCAGTGGGTTCTCCTGCGAAGTCTGCTGGGTCGACACGGCCGCTAATCGCCTCTTTCACGCGGTTGTGAATGTCACGCGGTCCCGTGCCCGTTTCGAGACGCACGGGAGACGGGTCCCAGGCTACGCCGTGGGATCGGCGCAGGCATTCTCGCCTCCGGCTGGTGGTCCGTTTCACAGAAGATGCCAGAAGTTCGGCAAACGCTGCGTGTTCCGTCGACTCCTGCTAGACGACGACGGCCCCGGCCGGTGACGCGGGGTCACCGGCCGGGGCCGGGTCGGGTGATCCAACTCAGGAGATGTCGCGACGCCGGATGGTCAGCACGCCGATCACGCCGGCCACCACGGCGTACCCGATCAGCACCGCGGCCCCCGCCCAGCGCGGCGGGTTGCCCGGGATGTCGGCGCCGCTGACCATCAGCGACGACGCCAGCGACGGCACGAGGAGCTGGAGCTGGTTGATCCAGTCACCGAACTTCGCGGCCAGCAGGCCGATCGCGATGGCCGCGCCGATGGCGCCGCCCAGGTAGAGCAGGATGCCGGTCACCGTGGCGCCGATCTGGCTGCGGATCAGCACGCCGAGCCCGACGCCCAGCACCGACCAGAGCAGGTAGGCCAGCCCGTTGAGGGCCACGGCCCGCCAGACCGCCCCGCTGCCCAGCTGGGCGCCGACGTCCGTGGCGCTCAGGATCAGCGGCGCGAAGACCAGGTTCAGCAGCGTGGTGCCCACCCAGAAGAGCAGTGCCAGCGTGCCGGCGGCGGCCAGCTTGGCCACCATCACGGCGGTGCGGTGCGGTGCCGTGAGGAACGTGGTGGTCACCGTCTGGTGGAAGAACTCGCTGGTCACCACCACGATGCCGAGCAGCATCACGATGAGCAGCCCGAAGAACTGGCCGTTGGTGTAGAGGTTGGCGGCCAGGCTGTCGGCGCTGGAGACGGCCTGGACCTGGTCCGCCTGGTCGGCCGGCACCTCGCCCATGTTCCCGCTGGTCAGGGCCTCGGTCTGCAACCAGTTGAAGAGCAGCGCGAGGCCCCAGAGCGGCACGGTGATGAGCGCGAAGACCCACCACGTGTTGGTGGTACGGATCTTGAGCAGCTCGGATCGGACCAGGTTCATCGGATCTCCGCCTTTCCGGCCGTCAGCTCCAGGAAGACACCTTCCAGGTCGGGGCGTTCGGTGGTCAGCTCGTGCAGCTCCACCTTGGCGGCGAGCGCCACCCGGCCGACCGTCGGCGCGTCCACCCCGGCCACCAGCAGCACGCCGTGCCCGTCGGTGTCCACCGTGGCCGACTGCTCGCGCAGGGCCGCGGTCAGCTCGTCGGCCTGCGGGGTCCGTACCCGGATCCGGGAGCCGTGCGTCATCGAGCTCATCACCTGCTCGACCGGACCCTGCCGGACCAGCTTGCCGGCCGCGATGATCACCACGTCGTCGGCGAGCAACTGCATCTCGGAGAGCAGGTGGCTGGAGACCAACACCGTGCGCCCCTCGGCGGCCAGCCCCTTGAGGAAGCCGCGCATCCAGCGGATCCCCTCCGGGTCCAGGCCGTTGGCCGGCTCGTCGAGGATCAGCACCCGCGGGTTGCCGAGCATGGCGGCGGCGATCCCGAGCCGCTGCTTCATGCCCAGCGAGTAGCCCTTGAACTTGCGCTTCGCCGCCGGGGTGAGCCCGACCAGGGCGAGCGCCTCGTCGGCCCGCTCGCGGGGCAGGCCCGCCGCCGCGCAGATCACCCGGAGGTGGTTGATCCCGGTGCGGCCCTTGTGCGCACTGGACGCCTCCAGCACCGCGCCCACCGTGCGCAGCGGGTCGGCCAGGTCGGCGTACCGGTGGCCGCCGATGGTGGCCTCGCCCGCCGTCGGGGTGACCAGGTTGAGCAGCATGCGCAGGGTCGTCGTCTTACCGGCGCCGTTCGGGCCGAGGAAACCGGTGACCCGCCCCGGCTGGACGGTGAAGGACAGGTTGTCCACCGCCCGGACGTTCTTGTATTCCTTCGTCAGTCCGGACACCACGATCTGGCCGGTCCCGGCGTTGGGGCTTGTCTGCCCGTCGGACATCGTTCTCCTCTCCTGCCACGGCGGGCTTTCGGGGCACGCCGGTGGGGGCGCCGTTGCGGGGCGCCGAGCACAGCCTTCCAACCCGGCGCAAGAGGGTCAATCAGGCGGGATGCGTACGCCCTCCTCCCCCGGGGGCAGGAGCGGATCATCCCCAGGGAGGAGAGGTCAGGCCGGCGGCAGCGCGATCCAGGTGGCCCGGGCCCGGCCGAGCAGCGCGCCGTCCGGGCCGTAGAGGCTGGAGTGCACCTCGGCCTTGCGTCCCGTGCCGCCCACCATGGCCCCGGTCACCACGCACTCGTCGCCGGGGCGCGGCAGCGCCGTGACCTGCGCGGCGATCCGGCCCAGCACGTACGGGCGGCCGGGCGCGATCACCGCCCAGCCGCCGGGGCAGTCCAGCGCCGCCCAGACGGTCGCCGGCACCACCTCGGCCGGGGCGCGGAACGGCGCGGCGGTCCGCCCGTCCGGCAGCCGGCCCGGGAAGATCCGCAGACCCGCCGGGTTCGCCGGCCCGCAGACGTAGCAGCCGGGGAAGGGGTGGTCCACCAGTCCGGGGTACGCCTTCGCGGCGGCCTCGGCCGTCGCCCGGTCCACCGGCGGCACCACGGCGTCGATCGGCTCGACCCGGCGCACCTGGGCGATCACCTGGCCGTCCGGGTCGCGGACCTCGCCGTCGACCGCGGTCAGCGGGGCCTCCAGGGGCGGCGGCCGGCGCAGGGTGACCTCCACCGGGCCCCGGTCGTCCACCACGGCGGCGAAGATCCCGGCGCTCCAGCCGCCGTTGCCCGAGCCGTCCGGCCCGTGGAAGCGGGACTCGATGATCATGTGGCACCTCCGGGGGCTCCGACCGCCGGCCTCGGCGCCGGGGGTCCGCCCGCGCAGCCTCGCACGGCGGCGCCGGCCCGCCGCAGGTGAGGGGGTGTGCCGGCGCGCCGGGCGCCGTTCACCGGATCGACACCCCTCTTCACCGGGGCCGGCAACCCGGGCCCCTTACACAGGTAGCCATGGCCGTTCTGCACGCCGCTGGCGCACCCCTCACGACCAGCGGATACACCCTGCTGATCGCCGACGACCCGACCCTGGTCGCGGCCGCGCAACGCCTACGTCACGAGGTGTTCGCCAGCGAACTCGGCGCCACCCTGCACCCGGGGGCCGCCGGGCTCGACACCGACGAGTTCGACGCGCACTGCGACCATCTGGTCGTGCTGCGCGAGGGCACCGACGAGGTGGTCGGCACCTACCGGCTGCTGCCGCCCGGACGCACCGACCGCCGGTACGCCGACGGCGAGTTCGACCTGACCCCGCTGACCCCGCTCCATGGCGACCTGGTCGAGGCGGGCCGGTCCTGCGTGCATCCGGACCACCGCTCCGGCGCCGTGATCAACCTGATGTGGGCCGGGATCACCCGGTACCTGCACCTGCGCGGCTCCCGCTGGCTGGGCGGCTGCGCCTCGGTGCCGGTGGCCGACGGCGGGGCCGCCGCCGCCGAGGTCTGGTCCCAGGTCGTGGCCCGGCACCTGGCCCCGCCGCCGCTGCGGGTGACGCCCCGCCGGCCCTGGTTCGCCGAGGCGCCGGCGGTCGTGGACCCGGAGTTGCCGCCGGGCGGGCGTCGCGCGCCGGTCCCGCCGCTGCTCCGCGGCTACCTGCGGCTCGGCGCCTGGGTCTGCGGGGAGCCGGCGTACGACCCGGACTTCGACTGCGCCGACTTCTACGTGCTGTTCTCGCTGGACCGGATGAACCCGCGCTACCTGCGGCACTTCCTGGGTGAGGCGGCGGCGTGACCGGCGAGCTGTGGCGCCCCGCCTCGGGCTGCGGGCCGGGCTGCCTACCGGCGGCCACGGGGCCGGACGTGTCGCCGCCGCGCCGGTTGGGGCGGCTGCTCGGCGTACTCGGGATGCTGCTGGCGGGGGCCGGCCTGGCCGCGCTGCTGCCGCTGCTGCCGGCCCGGGACCGGCGGGCCGCGCTGCGCGGCTGGGCCCGGGGGACGCTGCGCGCCCTCGGCGTGCGGCTGGTGGTCCGGGGCCGGCTGCCGCGCGGGCGGGCGCTGCTGGTCGCCAACCACGTCTCCTGGCTGGACGTCCTCGCGGTGCTCGCGGTCGCCCCGGCCCGGATGCTGGCCAAGCGGGAGGTCCGCGACTGGCCGGTGGTGGGCCCGCTGGCCGCCGCGGCCGGCACGGTCTTCGTGGACCGGTCGCGGCCGCGCGACCTGCCCGCCACCGTCGGCCGGGTGGCCGGGGCGCTGCGCGCCGGGCACTCCGTGGCGGTGTTCCCGGAGGGCACGACCTGGTGCGGCCGGGCGTCCGGCTGCCGGCCCGGCCGGGGCTTCCGGCCGGCCGTCTTCCAGGCCGCGGTGGACGCCGGGGCGCCGGTCGTCCCGCTCGGGCTCGGCTACCGGTACGCGGGCGACCCGAGCGCCCTGCCCGCGTTCCTCGGTGAGGAGACGCTCTGGGAGTCGGTCCGCCGGGTGCTGGCCGCCCGGGACCTGACCGTGGCGGTGACGGTGGCCGCCGCGCTGCACCCGGCACACGGAGCGGACCGGAGGATGCTGGCCCGGGCGGCCGAGTCGGCGATCCAGCCGGCCGGTGTCCGCGCGCCCGCCCGGCGCCCGGCGGCGGTCGGCGTGCGGATCGTCCGGCCGGTGGCGCCGGCCGCGCCGGTGGGGGTGGGGGCGGAGGTGGGGCTGGACCTGGTGGCCTGACGCGAACGCGACACAGTCGCGACAGTCTTGTTCAGTCGCGATGTATCGCGTTATGCTCCTCCCATCACTCAACACGCCGTCGGCGTGTCACCGAGGGGAGGACGCCATGACCAGCTGGACGGTCGACAGTCCGCAACGCATCACCCTGGACGAGCCGGTCACCCGGCTGGACGTCCGGCTCATCTCCGGCCGGCTCAACGTGGTCGGCACGGACGGGCCGGCCCGCGTGGACGTCACCCGGGTCAGCCGGCAGCCGGTCCGCGTCGAGCTGCGCGACGGCCGGCTCAGCGTCGGCCACGAGCGACCGCCCCGCTGGCCGGGAGTGCTCTGGTGGCTCGGCCAGCTCGGCCGCCGGTTCCGGGCCGAGGTCTCCATCGCCGTCCCCGCCCACGTGCTGGCCGACCTGCAACTGGTCGACGGCTCGCTGGTCGCCTCCGGCCTGCGCCGGGACACCCGGGTCGACGTGACCTCCGGTCAGGTCACCCTGATGGGGCTGCGCGGCCGCACCTCGGCGAAGGTCACCTCGGGTCCGGTCGAGGCGCTCGGCGTCGGCGGCGACCTCACCCTGGAGACGGTCTCCGGCGAGCTGATCCTCGCCGACAGCGCGCCCGAGCGCGTGCGCGCCCACGCGGTCTCCGGGTCGATCACCTGCGACCTGGACAACCCGCGCGGCAGCGAGATCCGGCTCAGCGCCATCTCCGGCAGCATCACCGTCCGGGTCCGCGAGGACAGCGACCTCACCGTCCACCTGCACACCACATCCGGCCGGATCACCAGCGGCTTCCCGCAGGTCTGCGGCGGCCAGCACGGGTTCGGCGCGGTGAAGGACAGCCACGGGGTGCTCGGCGGGGGCGCCGGTAAGCTCTGGGCGTCCGCGACCTCCGGCAGCATCGCGCTGCTCGCCCGTCCCGTCGAGGACACCGACGACGTGGAGGACCTGCCGTGACCGCCGTGTTCAGTCACGGGCGGCTCCGGCTCTACCTGCTCAAGCTGCTCGACGACGGGCCGAAGCACGGCTACGAGCTGATCCGCCTGCTGGAGGACCGCTTCCTCGGCCTCTACGCGCCCAGCGCCGGCACCATCTACCCCCGCCTCCAGCGCCTGGAGGTGGAGGGGCTGGTCAGCCACACCGCCGCCGGCGGCCGCAAGGTCTACGAGATCACCGACGCGGGCCGCGCCGAGCTGCGGCAACGCGCCGACGAGCTGGCCACCCTGGAAGCGGACATCACCGCCTCCGTCGAGGACCTCTCCGCGCTGGCCGGCGAGATCCGCACCGAGGTACGCGGCTCGGTCCGGGACCTGAAGCGGGAGCTGCGCGAGGCGGCCCGGCAGACCCGCCAGGCCCGCTGGGCGCCTCCGCCGCCGACCACCCGACCGCCGAGCAGCGGCGGCCCCCGCCCGAGCGCGGAGCCGCCCCTGCTCGCCGAGTTCGACCAGCGGCTGGCCGCGTTCACCGTCGAGGTAGGCGCGCTGGTGCGGGCCGGCCGGCTCACTGACTCCCAGCTCCGTACGGCCATCCGCCTGCTCGACGGGGCACTGGACGGGCTCCGCCGGCTGCTCCGCTAGGGGCCCGGCGGCTCACAGGTTGTTTCCAGGGTCCACCCAGCGCGGCCGCAGCGAGAGCGCGGATGATGGGTGCCATGGTGGCTACCCAGACCGAGGCCCGACTGCTCGTCGTCGAGGACGATCCCAACATCCTCGAACTGCTCTCCGCGAGCCTGCGCTTCGCCGGCTTCGACGTCGCCACCGCTACCAGCGGCAGCGCGGCGCTCAACGCCGCCAAGGACCACCGGCCCGACCTGGTCGTGCTCGACGTGATGCTGCCCGACCTCGACGGCTTCGAGGTCATCCGGATGCTCCGCGAGGGCGGCACGCGCACCCCGGTGGTCTTCCTGACCGCCCGGGACGCCACCGACGACAAGATCCGTGGGCTCACCCTGGGCGGGGACGACTACGTCACCAAGCCGTTCAGCCTGGAGGAGCTGACCGCCCGGATCCGGGCCGTGCTGCGGCGCACCGCCACCGGCGAGCACGCCCCCTCCCGGCTCACCTTCGCCGACCTGGAGCTGGACGAGGAGACCCACGAGGTGCACCGCGCCGGCCAGCGGGTGCAGCTCTCGCCGACCGAGTTCAAGCTGCTGCGCTACCTCATGCTGAACGCCAACCGGGTGCTGTCCAAGGCGCAGATCCTCGACCACGTCTGGAACTACGACTTCCGCGGCGACGACAACATCGTCGAGTCCTACATCTCCTACCTGCGGCGCAAGGTCGACAACACCCAGCCCCGGCTCATCCACACCCTGCGCGGGGTCGGGTACGTGCTGCGCAAGCCGGCGGCGTGAACGCCGTCCACGACGCGAAGGGCTGGCTGCGCAGCGTCCCGCTGCGGGTGAAGCTGGTCACCTCGGTTCTCGCCCTGGTGGCGGTGGCCCTGCTGGTGATCAGCGGGCTCACCGCGTTCCTGCTCCGCGACTACCTGATCGGACAGGTGGACGAGCAGCTCAGCGGGGGCGCGATGAACGTGGCCCGGTCGCTGGATCAGGCCGGCGGCAATCCGGTCAAGATCAACATTCCGTCCGACTACGTGGCCGCCCAGGCGACACCCGGTCAGCCGGTGGAAGCACCCACCCGCTACACCGGCCTCCGGGACGAGGAGCTGCCGCCCTTCCCCGCCGACTTCGCGGGCTACCGGGAGCAGGTGGGCGAGCCGTTCACGGTCCGCTCGCTGGACGGCCGGACCCGGTGGCGGATGCTCTATACCGACCTTCCCGACGGCCGGGTGATCGCCTTCGGGCAGCACCTCACCGCCGTCGACCAGTCGGTCGGGCAGCTCATCTGGATCGACCTGCTGGTGGGCGGGGCCGTGCTGATCATCCTGGCCTCGGTCGGGGCGGGCATCGTGCGTACCAGCCTCAAGCCTCTCGTGGAGATCGAGCGGACCGCGGCGGCCATCGCCGGCGGTGACCTGACCCAGCGGGTGCCCGACCCCGAGGAGGGGCGGGCCTGCCCGACCTCCGAGCTGGGCCGGCTCTCCCGGGCTCTCAACGCCATGCTCGCCCAGATCGAGGCGGCGTTCACGGCGCGGGCCGCCTCCGAGGCGGCGGCGCGCAGCGCCGAGGTGAGCGCCCGGGACGCCGCCGCGTCGGCCCAGGCGTCCGAGGCGCGGGCCCGCCGCTCCGAGGAGCGGATGCGGCAGTTCATCGCCGACGCCTCGCACGAGCTGCGCACCCCGCTGACCACCATCCGGGGCTTCGCCGAGCTGTACCGGCAGGGCGCGGCCCGGCAGCCGGAGCAGACCGCCGGCCTGCTGCGCCGGATCGAGGACGAGGCGTCCCGGATGGGTCTGCTCGTCGAGGACCTGCTGCTGCTGGCGCGGATGGACCGGGAGCGGCCCATCGCGCTGGCCCCGGTCGAGCTGCCGGTGCTCGCCTCGGACGCGGTCCAGGCGGCCCGGGCCGTGGAGCCGAACCGGGCCATCACGCTGGAGATCGAGCCGGGCGTGGGTCCGCTGGTGGTGCTCGGCGACGACGCCCGGCTGCGCCAGGTGATCGGCAACCTCATGACCAACGCGCTCACCCACACCCCGGCGGACACCGCGGTGACCCTGCGGCTGCGGGCGGAGCCGGGGAACCTGGCCGTGGTGGAGGTGGCGGACACCGGTCCCGGCCTCACCCCCGAGCAGGCCGAGCGGGTCTTCGAGCGGTTCTACCGGGTGGACGCGGCGCGTACCCGGCGGGCGGGTGGGCCGACCAGCACCGGGCTGGGGCTGGCCATCGTCGCCGCGTTGGTGGCCGCGCACCACGGCACCGTGGAGGTGGCCGAGACGCCGGGCGGCGGGGCCACCTTCCGGGTGAAGCTGCCGCTGCTGCCCGAGGCGCCCGAGCCCGGCGAGTGACTTTCAGAAAACATTCAGGCGGGTTCCAGGCTGGTCGCAGTGCCAGGGGAGAAGGTGGAGTCATGACCGACCACGAGACCGATCCGCAGCGGTCGCCGGCTCCCGCCGACGCCGAGCCGTCGCACCCGACCGCCGAGCTGCCCCGCGCCGAGAGCGGGCAGTCGGACCCCACCGTCACCCCGGCCGTGGCGCCGGTTCCGGCCGACTCCCCGGCCGCCGGAACCACCGCCCCGGCTCCCGCCGGCCAGGCCGAGGCGCCGGCCGCGCCCGCCGGCCCGTACGCGCCGCCGGCGGCAGCGGCGTACCCGGTCTCCGGGCAGCCGCAGCAGCCGCACCCCTGGTACGGGGGCCACCAGCAGAACCCCTGGTCGCAGCAGGGCGGCTACCCGTCGCAGGCCGGCGGCCCGGTCCCGCCGTACCAGCCGCACCAGGCGTACCCGCAGCACCAGCCGCACCAGGTCCACCAGGCCGGGCAGCCGGTCCCGCCGTGGGGCCCGCAGCAGCCCGCGCGGCCCAGCCGGGCCGGGAAGTTCATCGGTGCGGGCGCCCTCGCGCTGGCGCTGATGCTCGGCTCCGGTGTGGCCGGCGGCGCGCTCGCCCTCGCCCTCGACGGCGACGGCACCGTCACGCGCACCTACTCCGCGGCTCCGGTACTCAACAGCGCCGACCTGCCGAAGATCGCGGCCGCCGTCCAGGACAGCATCGTCACGATCATGACGGACAGCGGTGAGGGGTCCGGGGTGATCCTCAGCGCCGACGGGTACGTGTTGACCAACAACCACGTGGTCGCCTCCGCGAGCGGCAACACGGTGAAGGTGGTCTTCGCCGACGGCAAGACCGCCCAGGCGAAGATCGTCGGCACCGACCCGAAGACCGACCTCGCGGTGGTCAAGGCCAACGGCGTGAGCGACCTGAAGGCGGCCAAGTTCGGCGACAGCGACGCCATGCAGGTGGGCGACCAGGTGCTCGCCCTGGGCAGCCCGCTCGGCCTCCAGGGCTCGGTCACCGCCGGCATCCTCAGCGCCCGCGACCGCACCATCCAGGCCGGCGAGGGCGGTCAGCAGCAGAGCCCGCAGCAGGGCGCCAGCTCGATCTCCGGCCTGCTCCAGACCGACGCCCCGATCAACCCGGGCAACTCGGGCGGCGCGCTGGTCAACACCCGCGGCGAGGTGATCGGCATCAACACCGCCATCGCCACCGCCGGGCAGGGCAGCAACGGCAACATCGGGGTCGGCTTCGCCATCCCCAGCAACAAGGCCAAGAACGTGGCCGAGAAGCTCCAGCGCGGCGAGAAGATCAGCCACCCGTCCCTCGGGGTCAGCGTGGCCGGCGCGGAGGACGGCGGCGCGCTGGTCTCCGACGTGGTCGCGGGCAGCGCCGCCGAGAAGGCCGGGCTCCAGCGGGGCGACGTCATCACCAAGTTCGGTGACAAGGTGATCAACGACTCGAACGACCTGGTCGGCGCCGTGCAGGCCGGCAAGGTCGGGGACCGGGTCGAGGTCCAGTTCAAGCGGAACGGTTCGACCGAGACGGCAACCGTGACGCTCGCCGAGACGTCCTAACACCAGACCTGCCTCCTCCACGGGCGGCGGGCGACGGAGCCAAGGGGGTTGGTTCCGTCGCCCGCCGCCCTTTTCGCGTCCTCACCCGCACCGGGTGAGCCGGTCTCACCCCGTCCGGCGGCACCCTCGGGGCATGACGACCACCTCCGCCGTCCGTACCGACCAGGACATCCAGCGGGACGTGCTCGCCGAGCTGGACTGGGACGCGCAGACCCGGCCGACCGAGATCGGGGTGACCGTCGCCGACGGCGTGGTCTCGCTCACCGGCCAGGTGGACAGCTACGCCCGGCGCTGGGCCGCCGAGCGCTGCGCGCACCGGGTCCGGGGCGTCCGCGCCGTCGCCAGCGACCTGGAGGTCGAGCTGCCCGCCACCGAGGCACGCACCGACGCCGACATCGCCATCGCGGCCAGCCGGGCGCTCGAGTGGGACAGCTTCGTCCCCGCCGAGCGCCTCGACGTGACTGTCGCCGACGGCTGGGTCATGCTCCGCGGCGAGGTGGAGTACGGCTTCCAGCGCCGTACCGCCGAGCGGGAGCTGCGCCGGCTGCGCGGCGTACGCGGGGTGACGAACCTGGTCGAGGTGCGCCCGCCCACCCCGCCCAGCGACGAGCAGAACCGCCGCGACCTGCAACGCGTCCTGTTCCGGCGGACCGGCACCGAACGCATCGAGGTGCGGGTCGGCGGGGACACCGTGGTGCTCGACGGGGTGGTCCGCTCGTGGTGGCAGCGGGAGGAGGCGGAACGGGCGGCCTGGGCCACGCCCGGCGTACGCGAGGTGCACGACCGGATCGTGGTGGCCGGCTGAGCCGCCGTTTACCGCCGGACGCGTCGGGAAACCGCCGCCGACGGGGTACGCCGGGGACCATCGGGGAGGACTCGTGGCCGTGAACCAGCCGCCGTCGGACCGCTCACGGGCCGGGCCCCTGCGGATCGCGATGGTGGTTCCGCCCTGGCTGTCCGTCCCGCCGCCCGGCTACGGCGGCCTGGAGCAGGTGGTGGCCGGTCTGGTGGACGGGCTGGTCGACCGCGGCCACACGGTGACCCTGTTCGGTGCCGGCCGGGAGAACGGCACGGCCGCCGACTTCGTCTCCACCTGCGCGGACCTCCAGTACGAGCGGCTGGGCGAGTCGCTGCCCGAGCTGGCCCACCTGGCCCACGTCAACCGGCTGGTGGACCCGGCCGACTTCGACCTGGTGCACGACCACACCACCATCGGCCCGATGGTCGCGGGCCAGCGCCGGGTGCCCACCGTGGCCACCGTGCACGGCAACCCCGTGGGGGAGTACGGCACCGTGCTGAGCAACGCCGACCACGGGGTGGGGCTGGTGGCGATCTCGCACGCCCAGCGCGCCGCCAACCCGGACCTGCCCTGGGTGGGCACCGTGCACAACGCGATGCCGCTGCGGGACTTCCCGCACAAGCGTTCGCCGGGGCCCGGGCCGGTGCTCTGGCTCGCCCGGTTCAGCCCGGACAAGGGCCCGGACGTGGCGATCCGCGCCTGCCGGGCGGCCGGCCTGCCGCTCACCCTGGCCGGCAAGTGCAACGAGCCGGCCGAGCGCCGCTACTTCGCGCAGGTGGTCGAGCCGCTGCTGGACGAGGACGTCACCCTGGTGCTCAACGCCGACCGGGCGGCGACCCTGCGGCTGTTGGTCGACGCCCGCTGCCTCATCATGCCGATCCAGTGGGCGGAGCCGTTCGGCATGGTGATGGTGGAGGCCATGGCCACCGGCACGCCCGTCGTGGCGCTGCGCCGAGGCGCCGTGCCGGAGCTGGTCCAGGACGGGGTCACCGGGCTGGTCTGCGACCGCGCGGAGGAGCTGCCGGCGGCGCTGCGGGCGGCGGCCCGCCTCGACCCCGCGGACAGCATCGCGCACGTGGCGGAGCACTTCTCGGTCGAGCGGATGGCCGCCGGCTACGAGGCGGTCTACCGGAGCTTCCTGGCCGGTCGGGCCGGGTTCACCGGGCGGCGCGAGGCCACGCCCGTCGTCGCCGGTTGACCCTCAGGTGCGCCCCGTCGCGAGGTCCGCGGCGGCGGCGTCGAGCTGGCGGGCGTACTCGGCGCTGATGCTGCCCTCGCGCCGCCGCTCGGCGATCTTGCCGCGGAGCCGGTCCACGGCGGCGGTCAGCGCACCGTCACCGGTCGCGGCGGTGGCGTTGCGCAGCAGGTTGCGCAGGTCCACGCCGACGTCGCCGCGGATCTGCCCGGCCGCCAGCCCGGCCTCGATGAGCCCCTCCACCCGGTGGGCCGCCTCGTCCAGGCTGCCGCCGGCCGGCGCGGTCGGCGCGCCGCCGGTCGCCGGCGCACGGCGGGTCGGGCCGGGTGGCGCGGTGGTGGCCGGCGTGCCTCGGCTGGGCGGCGTGGCGGACGGGACCGTCACCGGCCCGGCGGTCGGCGACACCCGTGGCGGCGCCTTCTCGTCCGGCACCAGGGCGGGCACCAGCAGCGCGGCGCCGGCGACCACCACCACGCCGACCGCCACCAGGGGCAGCGCCCGGCGGGGACGGGACGCCCCGGCGGGGACGGGCGCGGGGGCCTCGGGCCCGGCCGGCGGTCGCTCCGGGGCGGGCAGCGCCGGCAGGGTCACGGTCGGGGCCAGCATGGTGGCGGCCTGCGGGTCGGCGGGTAGCAGCTGGTCGCGGAGCACGGCCGCCACCTGGTGCGCGGTGGGCCGCCGCCGCGGGTCGCGGGCCAGGCAGCGCAGGCAGATCTCCGCGACCGGCGCGGGCAGGCCGGGTACGCCGTCCAGGGTGGGCGCGGCGTCCTCGGCCAGCGCCGCGCTGAGCTGGTCCCAGGTGTCCGCCGGGTACGGCGGCTGCCCGGTCAGCGTCTCGTAGAGCAGCACGCCCAGCGAGTAGACGTCGGTGGCCGGCTGGGCCGGCGCCCCGTCCAGCCGCTCCGGCGCCACGTACGCCGGCGTGCCGAACGTGCCGCCGTCCTCGTCCTCGTCCGGCGCGCCGACCCGGGTGGCGATGCCGAAGTCGAGCACCTTGGCGCCGACCCGGGTCATCATCACGTTCGACGGGGTGATGTCGCGGTGCACGATGCCCAGCCGGTGCGCGGCGGCCACCGCCTCGGCCACCTGTGCGCCCGTCTCCACCGCCGCCGGCCAGGGCAGCGGCCCCTCGGTGAGCCGGTGTTCCAGCTCCTCGCCGCTGAGCAGCTCCATCACCACGAACGACGTGATGGAACCGTCCGGCGCCACGGTCTCGCCGTAGTCGTGCACGGCGGTGACGTGCGGGTGGACGAGCTGGGCGGCCGAGCGGGCCTCCTCGCGCACCATGTCACGGAACCGGGCGTCGGCGGCGAGCGAGGGGGCGAGCACCTTCAGCGCCACCACCCGGTCGAGCACCTCGTCGCGGGCCCGCCAGATCACCGACATGCCGCCGGCCCCGATCTGGTCGATGAGCCGGTACCTGCGGGCCAGCAGCCGGCCGGCGTGCAGCGTCGCCTTCACATCGCACCTGCCTGGGCTTGGGAGCGCTATCAGGTTGCGGGAATGTGTCCGGCCTGTCAACGGCTGTCCGTTCCCCGGTCGCGGCCCGCGCCGCCCCGGTCGCGCCCGGTGACGGCGGCGACCGGCCCGACCGGCGGCGGCGGGCCGGTTGCGCGGCGCGTGCCAGGATGAACGGCATGGCAGGCGGTCCGGTGGCGTTCGTGCTCGGCGGCGGGGGAGTGCTCGGCGCGGTCGAGGTGGGCATGCTCCGTGCCCTGTTCCGCGTCGGGATCCGACCCGACCTGGTGCTCGGCACCTCGATCGGCGCGGTCAACGGCGCCCTGGTGGCCGCCGACCCGAGCGAGGCCGTCACCGACCGGCTGGTCCGGCTCTGGGCCTCGCCGGAGGCGAGCGAGGTGTACGGCGACTCCGTCGCCCGGCAGTTGCGCCGGTTCGCCGCGCGCACCCACCTGCACTCGCCCCGGCCACTGCGCCGGCTGCTGGAGAGCGAACTGGGCGAGGACACCACCTTCGCCGACCTGACCGTGCCGTTCCGCTGCTGCGCGGCGAACATCGAGCGCGCCGCCGAGCACTGGTTCCACAGCGGACCGGTGGTGCCGGCGGTGCTCGCCTCCGCCTCGGTGCCCGGGCTGCTGCCGCCCACCCAGATCGACGGCCAGCACTACATCGACGGCGGGGTGGTCAACTCGATCCCGGTCGGCGAGGCCGTGGCGGCCGGGGCGACGCAGATCTTCGTGCTCCAGGTGGGCCGGATCGAGCGCGAGCTGAGCCCGCCCCGCCGGCCCTGGGAGATCGCCCAGGTGGCGTTCGAGATCGCCCGCCGGCACCGGTTCGCCCGGGAGATGGCGGCGCTGCCCGAGGGGGTGGAGGTGCACGTGCTGCCGACCGGTGGCCTGGAGCCGCGCGAGGACAGCCCGTGGGCGTACCGGGACATCGCGGCGGTGGGGCGGCGGATCAGCCGGGCGTACACCGCCTCCCGCCGCTACCTGGACACCGCCCTGGAGCGCTGATGCCGCTGCCGCCGCGGTGGTTACGCCGGATCCTGCTCGCGCCCGGCGTGGTGCTGCTCGCCGTCGCCGTCGTGACCACCCTGCCGGCCTGGGCGCTGCTGGCCCTGGCCGCGTCGCCGCTGGTGCCGGGGCGGCTGCGGCCGCTGCGGCTGCTCTGGATCGGCACCGTCTACCTGGTCTGGGACGCGGCCGCGCTGCTCGCCCTCTTCGCGCTCTGGCTCGCCTCGGGCTTCGGCGCGCGCAAGCGGTCGCCGGCCTTCCAGCGGGCGCACTACGTGCTCGCCGGTCACTTCCTGCGGGTGCTGTTCTGGCAGGCCCGCTGGACGTTGCGGCTGAGCATCGACGTGGTCGGCACCGACCCGGACACCGCCCTGCCCGGCCGCCCCGAGCTGGTGCTCTGCCGGCACGCCGGCCCGGGCGACTCGTTCATCCTGATCCACGCGCTGGTGAACTGGTTCCACCGGGAGCCCCGGATCGTGCTGAAGGAGACCCTCCAGTGGGACCCGGCGATCGACATCCTGCTCAACCGGCTGCCCAACCGGTTCATCGCCCCCGGGCCGGACGGGCGGGAGTCGGCGGTCCGGCAGATCGGCCACCTCGCCACCGGCCTGGACGACGACGACGCGTTCGTGATCTTCCCGGAGGGCGGCAACTTCACGCCGAAGCGCCGGCTGCGGGCCATCGCCCGGCTGCGCGCCCTCGGCCTGGAGCGGATGGCGCTGCGTGCCGAGCGGATGCAGCACGTGCTCGCCCCGCAGCCGGGCGGCCTGCTCGCCGCCCTCGACGCCGCCCCGGACGCCGGGGTGATCTTCGTGGCGCACACCGGGCTGGACCAGATGGTCACCGTCGCCGACGTGTGGCGCGAGCTGCCCATGGACAAGCGGATCGTGATGCGGTTCTGGTCGGTGCCGCCCGAGGAGGTGCCGGTCGGGAGGCAGGAGCGCATCGACTGGCTCTTCGACTGGTGGGCCCGGATCGACCGGTGGATCGCCGCCAACCGGGACGGGGTGGCCGCCGACTGAGGATCGGTTCGGTGCGCGTGCAGCGGACCGGCCGGGACGCCACGTAGGGTGCGCTCGTGGAGCAGATCTGCGTGGTGACGACGGTGGTGGACGCCCGCGCGGTCGCGGACGTGCTGGCGGCCGCGGCCGTCGCCGGCCGGCTGGCGGCGTGCGCCCAGGTCGGCGGGCAGGTGGACAGCACCTACTGGTGGCAGTCGGCGATCCAGACCACGGCCGAGTTGTCGGTCCAGTTCAAGACCGCGCCGGACCGGGTGGACGCGCTCGTCGACCAGCTCCGCGCCAACCACCCGTACGAGGTGCCGGAGATCCTGGTCACCCGGGTGGAGAGCGGCAACCCGGACTACGCGGCCTGGGTGCACGACCACACCCGCCCCTAGGTACGCCTACTCTGTCCGCCCGCCCCGCCGGTCACGATGCTGGCGGGGTGGAGAACACCGGCTACCCCTGCCCCGGCTGCGGCGCACCCGCCGACCTCGCCTCCGGCTGTCCCGGCTGCGGGCGCCCGCCGTACCCGCCGGCCGCCGAGGTGGTCCGGCTGGACCGGGAGATCGCCGGGCTGACGCCGCGGGTCGAGGAGGCCCGGGTCGCGTACCAGGAGCTGGCCGGCCGGCTGTCCACGGCCCGGCAGCGGCGGGCCGAGCTGGCCGCCCGCATCCGCCTGGAGATCCCGGCCCCGCGTCCGGTCGCGCCCGCGGCGACTGTGCCGCCGGCCCGCCCGCAGCCGGCCCCCGCCCCGGTACGCCCCGGCGGGGCGGAGACCTCCACCCGCGCGGTGCAGAGCCTGCTCTTCGTCCTCGGTGGACTGCTGCTCGGCACCGCGGCCGTGGTCTTCACGGCGGTCGCCTGGGCCGCGTTCGGGGTCGCCGGGCGGGCGCTGATCCTGCTCGCCTTCACCGCCCTCACCCTCGCCGCGCCGCTGGTGGCCCGGGCGCGCGGGCTGCGCGGCACCGCCGAGACGTTCGCCGCGGTGGGCCTGCTCCTGGTGCTCCTCGACGGGTACGCCGCCTGGTCGGTGAACCTGTTCGGGGTGGCCGGCTGGCCGGGCAGCCGCTACGCCGCGCTGGTCGGGGGGATCGGCGCGGCGGTCGCGGCCGGGTACGCGCGGCTGAGCCGGCTGACCGTGCCCTGGTTCGCGGCGCTGCTGACCGCCCAGCCGGTGCTGCCCCTGGCCGCGGTGGCCGCCGAGCCGTCCGCCGCCGGCTGGGCGCTGGTCCTGACCGCGCTGGCGCTGGGTGACCTCGTGGTGGTGGTCGCCCTGCGAGGCCGGGTCGCCCCGGGCGGCGATGGGCCGGCGCCGGTGGGGGACGGCGCCGGACCGGCCGCCGCTGGGCGTCCGGACCGGGTCGGGTCGGCCGGCGGGGGGGCCGGTCCAGCCCGGCCCGGCGGCGGGGATC
>NZ_BMRA01000005.1:487248-573099 GCF_014648395.1 Micromonospora fulviviridis
CGGCCGCCGCTCCGCCGCCCGGGTCGATCGTCCCGACCGGGCCGACCGGACCCGGCCTGCCGGTGGTCAACCCGGCGCCGGTGCGGAACGGCGCGCCGTCGGCACTGCTCGCCGGGTGGGTGCTCGGCTGGGTCGGGCACGGCGTAGCGCTGGCCCTGGCGGCCGGCTGCGCGCTGGTGCCGCTGGTCCTCGGGCGGGCGGCCGGCACCCCGCTGCTGGCCGGCGGTCCGCTGCTGGTGGTGGCGCTCGCCCTGTTCGCCGGCGCGCTGGCGGCGGGCGGCCGGACCCACCGGGCGGTCGCCGCCGGGCTGCTGGTGCCGGTGCTGGCCACCGCGCTGATCCGGCCGGTCGCCGCGCTGCGCCCCGGGTTGCTGCTGCTGGCCGCGGGGATCGTGGTGCTCGCGCTGGCCGGCGCGGTCCGGGCGCTGCCGGCGGGGCCGCGGACCGGCCCGCGGCTCGGCGCCTTCCTGGTGGCCGCCGGCCTGGGCCAGGTCGCCACCGTCCTCAGCGGGCTGGTCGCCGCGGCCACCGCGGCCGCCGCCTTCCCGGCCTGGCAGGGCGGGCGGACCGCCCCGGTCCCGTCCTGGGGGTGGCAGCTCCCGGTGGCCGTGCTGCTCACCGCCGGGGCCGTCGCCCTGCTGGTGCCCCGGGTCGCCCGGCCGCTGGCCGGGGTGGTCGGTGGCGCGCTGGCCGTGCTGGCCGCACCGGCCGTGACGGCCACCCCGTGGCCGCTGGTGCTGGTCGCGGACCTGGCGGCGGCCACCGCGCTGCTGCTGGTGGTGGTCGCCCGGCCGCGCCGGCGGTACCCCACCGTGGTGGTCACCGCGCTCACCGCGGCCGTCCTGCTCGGGCACGCCCTGCTGGTCTCCTGTGCCGCGCCGGCCGGCGCGGGCGCGGTGCTCGCCGTCCTGGCCGCCCTCGGCGTGACCGTGGCGGCGCGGGGTCGCCGGGGCCGGGGCGCGCAGCCGGTCATCGCCGGGGTGGCGCTGGCCGTGGCGCTGGTCGCCGTGCCGGCGGGGGTGGCCGTCGCGCTGCTCGGTCTCGGCGCGCCGCCCTGGTGGCAGTTGCGCGGCGCGACGGTCGCCGTCGGGGTACCGGTGGTCGCCGTCCTCGCCGTCCGTCGCCACTGGCCCGACCTGCACGGGTACGCCTCGACCGGCCTCGCCGTGGCGCTCGCGGCGGTCGGCCTCGGGCCGCTGGTCGTACCGGGTGGGGAGCCCGTGGCGCTCTACGGCGCCGTCGGGGCGCTGCTGGCGCTGGCCGCCGGGGGCGGTGCCCGGCCCGGTCCCGCCCCGCGGGTGGTCGGCGCCGCGCTGGCCGGCCTGGCGCTGCTCGCCGCCGCCCCGGCCGCCCTCGCGGTGCTGCTGGACCTGCCGGTCCGGCCCTGGTCCGGGGTGCCCGCCGTCGAGCCCGCGCCGGCGGCGGCCCGCGCCGGGCTGGTGCTGGTGCTGCTTGGAGCGGTCGCGGCGGCGTACGCCCGGATCGCGACGGTTCCGGGTCGCCGGGCGTCGTCGGGTGCGCCGAGCGGGAGTCGCCGGGGCGGCGGCCACTGGCTGCCCGCGCTGGCCGCGCTGCCGTTCGGCGCGGTGGCCCTGCCGGTGCTGCTGGCGGCGGCCGGCGCGCCCTGGCCGGTGGTGCCCGCCCTGGTCTTCGGGACCGGGGTGGCCGCGCTGCTGCTGGCGGCGCTGGCCGGCCCGCGCCCGGCGGCGCTGCCGGTCCTGCTGCCGCTGGGGCTCGCCCTCACCGCCCTCGGGTTCGGTGGCCTCCTCGCCACCCGGGCCGGCACTCTGGCCGGGCTGGGCGTGCTGGTCGTCGCGGCGGCCGTGGCGGGGGCGGCCGGCCGGCCGGCCGAGGTCCGGCTCGCCGGCTGGCTGGGCGCCGTGGCGGCGGCCACCGGGTTCGCGGTCACCGCGGCGCTGGCCGGCGGGCTGCCGCTGCGTACCGCCGCGTTCGCGGTGCTGGCCGTCGCGGCGGTGACCCTGCACGCCACGCCGGCACTGCGCGCCCGGACCGCTGCCTCGACGGGTGGGGCGGAGGCGCGCCGGCCCGCTGAGGCGGCGGGTACGGCGCAGGGGGCCGGTCCGGTTCGGGCCGGCCGTGCGGACGGGGCGGTGGCGCTGGAGGCGGCGGCGCAGGCGGTTGCCCTGCTGGCGCTGCTGCTCACCGGTGGCGCGTTGCGGCACGCGGCGGCGGTCAGCGTGCTGTGGGGCCTGGCCGTGGCGGTCCGGGTGCTGCGCCGGGGCGAGACGCCGGCCCGGCGGTGGGGCTTCGCCGCGGTCGCGGGCGGGAGCGAACTGCTCGGCGGCTGGCTGCTGCTGGCCGCCGGCGGGGTGGCGGTGCTGGAGGCGTACACCCTGCCGGCGGCGGCACTCGCCCTCGGCGCGGGCCTGCTGGCGCTGCGGTCCCGCCCCGGGCTGAACAGCTGGCTGGCGCTCGGCCCCGGGCTCGGCGCGGCGCTGCTGCCCGGCCTCGTCTCGGTGCTGGCCGCGCCGGACCCGCAGCCGGCCCGCCGGCTGGTCCTCGGCCTGGTGGCGCTCGGCGCGGTGCTCGGCGGCGCGGCCCGGCGCTGGCAGGCGCCGGTCCTGCTGGGCGCGGCGCCCCTGGTCCCGCTGGCCCTGCACGAGCTGGCCCGGGGCTGGGACCTGCTGCCCCGCTGGATCTTCCTGGGCCTGGGCGGCCTGGCGCTGATCGCCCTCGCCGCCACCTACGAGCGGCGGCGACGCGATCTGGCCCGGCTGCGGGCCGCCGTGGGCGGGATGAGGTAGGGGTAGCACCACCCCGGGCTGGGGGGTTGCCAGGATTACCCAGCGCGATCAATCCGCGCAGAATCGGTTACGCAGAGTCGCGCCGCCGGCGTGGCCACCCAACCGAGGAGCGGGGATCGGATGACCTCATCGACGTTGACGGCGCCGGCGGCACGGCGGGGCAGCGACTACGCGCGGCTGTCCCGCCGGGTCGCCGCCGCGGGCCTGTTCGACCGGCGACCCGGCCGGTACGCGGCCCGGATCGGGATCACCCTGGGCGCCTTCCTGGCCGGCTGGGCCGTGGTGGTGGCGGTCGGCGACTCCTGGTGGCAGGTGCCGTTGGCGGCGCTCATGGCGGTGGCCACCACCCAGGTGGCGTTCCTCGGCCACGACGCCGGCCACCGGCAGATGTTCCGCCGGCGCGGCCCGAGCGAGGCAGCCGGCCTGGTCGCCGGGAACCTCGCGGTCGGGCTGAGCTACGGCTGGTGGGTCGACAAGCACAACCGGCACCACGCCAACCCCAACCACGCCGACGAGGACCCCGACGTCGGGGCGGGCGCGCTGGTCTGGACGTACGAGCAGGCGACGGCGACCCGGGGCGTGAGCCGGTGGATGGCCCGGCGGCAGGCGTGGCTGTTCTTCCCGCTGCTGCTGCTGGAAGGGCTGGCGCTGCACGTGGCCAGCGTGCGGGCGCTGGTCGGCCGGGAGCCGGACGGCCGGTGGCGCACCCCGGTCCGGCACCGCGCCGTGGAGGGGCTGCTGCTCGTGGCGCACGCCGTCGGCTACCTGGGCCTGCTGTTCGCCGTGATGTCGCCCGGCAAGGCGCTGCTCTTCGCGGCCGTCCACCAGGGGCTGTGGGGGCTCTACATGGGCTGTGCCTTCGCCCCGAACCACAAGGGCATGCCGATGCTCACGGCCGAGGACGACCTGGACTTCCTGCGCAAGCAGGTGCTCACCTCGCGCAACGTCTGCGGCGGGCGGTTCGTCGACGTGGCGCTGGGGGCGCTCAACTACCAGATCGAGCACCACCTCTTCCCGAACATGCCCCGGGCCAACCTGCGGCGGGCCCGGCCGATCGTCCGCGCCTACTGCGCCGAGCAGGGCATCCCGTACGCGGAGACCGGGCTGGTCGAGTCCTACCGGCAGGCGCTCGCGCACCTGCACGAGGTGGGCCGCCCGTTGCGGCAGGGCTGAGCCGGTCGGCCCGGCCGGCGAGCGGCGAGGGTCGATTTCCGGCGTGCGTCGAGCAGCGCCGATCCGCCGTGCCGGTAGGGTCGTCGCATGGCAGACCTGCTCACCGCGACGGCGGTGCGAGCCGAGGCGGGGCGGCCGGACCCGACCCGGCGTACCGACGACACCGTCCGGAGCGCGGCATGAGATTCGAGATCAGCAAGGTGCTGGACGCCATCGAGGGTCGGGTCTGCACCGATCCCTCGCTGGCGCGGGCGGTGGTCGACCTGGCCGAGGTGATCCGCTGGCAGGACCTGGACGGCGGCCGGCCGGCCAGCCTGCTGCGGCTCGGCATGGTGATCGACGCGCTGTCCCGGCAGATGGAGGAGGACAGCGTCCCGGTCTACGCGATCGTGCACCGGGCCCTGCTCTCCGACGCGGACCTGACCTCCAACGAGCGGATGGTGGTCCGGCGCTGGGCCGACGACGGCCTCGTCGAGGTGCTCGACCAGCCCGGCGACCGGATGCTGGAGGTGGCCGACCTGCTCGGCCTGCCGGTGCTCAGCCGGGTCCGGTTCGACGGGCTGGGCGGCCGGTGGCCGTGGCTCGGCCAGGCCGGCCGGGTGCTCGCCCCGGTGCCCGGCGCCGGCGGCCCGGTCTTCATCGCGCACGTCGGCGGCGGGCAGACCCCGACCTCCGGCAGCCGCTCGCCGGTCGGCGCGAAGCTGCTCGCCCGGCAGTGGCGCTGCCCCGAGCCGGGCTGCGCGCTGTTCGGCGGCGGTGGGGGCGGGGGCGCCTTCGCCGACCTGGCCCGGGTGGACCGCGCCCCGGCCGGGCAGCCGCCACCCACGGTGCGCAACGGCGTACCGACCTGCCCCCGGCACGGCGCCCGGCTCGGCGACGCCGGGCCGCGGCCGCGTACCGCGGTGCTGGCGGTGCGGATCGGCGGACTGGTCCGGCGGCGGTTCGTGCTCACCGAGACCCAGCCGGTGCTGGTCGGGCGGGCGCCGGACGCCACCGGCGGCGTCGTGCTCGGCCAGTGGCTCAACGACGAGGCGCGGCGCTGGATCAGCCGCAGCCACGTCCGGTTCGAGCTGCGTGTGGGTGAGGTGATCGTGACCGACACCAGCACCAACGGCTCGGGCGTACGGCCGGGCGGCTCGATGGCCGAGCCGGACCGGATCGTGCTGGCCCCGCAGCAGTCCCGGGTGCTGGGCGAGGGTGACCTCGTCGAGCTCTACCCGGGCGTGCAGATCGGCCGCGCCGACGAGGTGACCAGCGACGCGAAGTTCAGCCCCACCTCGGTGATGGCCGAGGCGCCGACCATGGCGATGCGGCTGCCGCGTCCCTGACGCGACACGAAAGAAGGGCGCCGGGACCGTCGTGGTCCCGGCGCCCTCTCCTCAGGTACGCGGATCAGCCGGCCAGCACGGCGGCGAGCTGCGCCACCGCGTGGTCGATCTCCTCCTCGGTGATCACCAGCGGCGGGGCGAGCCGGATGGTCGAGCCGTGGGTGTCCTTGGCCAGGACGCCCCGCTCCATGAGCCGCTCGCAGGCCTCCCGGCCGGTCATCAGCGCCGGGTCGATGTCCAGCCCGGCCCAGAGGCCCCGGCCCCGGACCGCCACGAGACCCTTGCCCACGAGCCCGCGCAGGCCGGCGTGCAGCCGCTCGCCCAGGTCGGCCGAGCGGCGCTGGAACTCGCCGGTGGCCAGCAGCCGGACCACCTCGGTGGCGACCGCGCAGGCCAGCGGGTTGCCGCCGAAGGTCGAGCCGTGCTGGCCCGGCTTGAGCACCCCGAGCACGTCGGCGTTCGCGGCGACCGCCGAGACCGGCACGATGCCGCCGCCGAGCGCCTTGCCCAGCAGGTACATGTCCGGGACGACGCCCTCGTGCTCGCAGGCGAAGGTGGCGCCGGTGCGGCCCAGGCCCGACTGGATCTCGTCGGCGATGAAGAGCACGTTCCGGTCGGTGCAGACCTGGCGGACGCCCGGCAGGTAGCCCTCCGGCGGCACCACGACGCCCTGCTCGCCCTGGATCGGCTCGAGCAGCACGGCCACGGTGTTCTCGTCGATCGCCGCGGTCAGCGCGGCCAGGTCGCCGTAGGGGACCACGGTGAAGCCCGGCGTGTACGGCCCGAAGTCGGCACGCGCGTCCTCGTCGGTGGAGAAGCTGACGATGGTGGTGGTCCGGCCGTGGAAGTTCCCCTCGGCGACCACGATGTTCGCCTGGCCCGGGGTCACGCCCTTGACCTGGTAGCCCCACTTGCGGGCGACCTTGATGCCGGTCTCCACGGCCTCGGCGCCGGTGTTCATGGGCAGCACCAGGTCCTTGCCGCAGAGCGCGGCCAGCTCGCGGCAGAAGTCGGCGAACTGGTCGTGGATGAACGCGCGGCTGGTCAGGGTGAGCCGGTCGAGCTGCGCGTGCGCGGCCTCGATCAGCTTCGGGTGCCGGTGGCCGAAGTTCAGCGCCGAGTAGCCGGCCAGGCAGTCCAGGTAGCGGCGGCCGTCCACGTCGGTCAGCCAGGAGCCCTCGGCCGACGAGATCACCACGGGCAGCGGGTGGTAGTTGTGCGCCGTGTGACGCTCCGCGTCCCGTACCGCGGAGGGCGTCCGCAGCATGTCGTCGATGATCACTTGATTGCCTTTCCCTGACGGAGTCGCAACGTGCAGCACTTCGGTCCGCCGCCGGCCTTGCGAAGCTCGGACAGGTCGACACCGATGGTCTCGTAGCCCCGGTCGCGCAGCTTCGCGGCCAGGTCGGTGGCCTGCGCGGGCAGCACCACGTGCCGCCCGTCGCTGACCGCGTTCAGCCCCAGCACCTCGGCGTCGGCCATGGTGGCGTGGACCGCGTCCGGGAAGAGCCGGCGAAGCACCGCCTGGCTGCCCGGGGAGAACGCCTCCGGCAGGTACGCCACGGTCCGCTCGTCGAGCACGGTGAGCGCGGTGTCCAGGTGGTAGAAGCGCGCGTCCACCAGCTGCATGGTGATCACCGGGTAGCCGAAGACCTCCTGGAGCTGCGCGTGCGAGGCGTGCGCGGTGCGGAACCCGGTGCCGGCGAGCAGGTGGTCGCCGACCAGCAGGACGTCGCCCTCACCCTCGTTGACGTGCTTCGGGTCGTACATCTCGAAGCCGGCGGCCTCGAACCAGGCCCGGTAGGCGGGCGCCTCGTCGGCGCGCTGCGGGTCGCGGAACTGCACCGCCATGGCCTTGCCGTCGATCACCGTGCCACCGTTGGCCGCGAAGACCATGTCCGGCAGGCCGACGACCGGGTCGATCAGCTCGACCTCGTGGCCCAGGTCGAGGTAGGTCTGGCGGAGCTGCTCCCACTGCCGGATCGCCAGGTCGGCGTCGACCGGGGCGGTGGGGTCCATCCACGGGTTGATCGCGTAGTCGACGGCGAAGTACGTCGGCCGGCACATCAAGAAGCGCTGGCGGGTGGCGTCCATCGTCATGTCGTGCTCCCAGGGGTCGGGCGCGCCCGGCCACCGTGGCCCACGGGCTGGCGCCGTGGTCCAACGGTATGCGGCCCGGGCCGACGACATCCACCGCGAGAAGTTGCGTACGGCGACGGATCGTTGCGTCTGGCCTACTTCTCGCGGTGGATCGTTGCGTCCACGTGCTCAGCCGCGCTCCACGCCCAGGTGCACCCGCCGGTGCCCCGGCCGCTCGATCTCGTCGAGCAGGGCCAGCGCCAGGTCCGCGTACGTGATCCGGCTCGCGGCCCGGGCCGGGGCGAACCGGTACCGGCCCGCGGGCGTCCCGCCGTGGTCGAAGTCGCCGGCCGGGCTGAGCACCAGCCAGTCGGCGTCCGCCCCCTCCCGGCGCAGCACCTCGGTCCCGGCCGCGTGCCCCAGGTAGAAGTCCCGGTACTCCCGCGGGTAGTCCGGCGTGTCCATGAGCGGCACGCCGTCCGCCGTCGGGAGCACCGAGGCCAGCCCGACCACCACGAGCCGGGCCGTCCCGGCCCGACGCGACCCGGCGAGCGCGGCCCGGGCCGCCGCCGGGAAGAAGACGTCCGGTGGCGCGGCCAGGTCGGCGGCGGCGTGCACCGCCGCGTCGTGCCCGGCCATCAGGCCGGCGACCTGATCGGCGTCGGTGATGTCGCCGGCGGTCACCCGCACCCCGCTGTCGGCCGTCAGGTCCGCGTGGCGGGCCGGGTCGCGGACCACGGCGGTCACCTCGTGGCCCCGGTCACGGGCCGCCCCGACCGTCGCCCGGCCGGCCCGGCCGCCGGCCCCGAAGACGATGATCCTGCTCATCGACGTACCTCTCCTCGTCGTCCTGGCCGGCGGGGTCGCCGGCCGTCCGCGCGGACGCTATCCGGCGGCCCGGTTTCCACCCGGATACCGACTACGGTGGGCGGATGGCCGCGCCGCTGGACCCGGAGATGTTCGACGAGCTCTGCCCCTCGGACCTGTCGCCGATCCGGTTCGGGGACAAGTGGGCCGGCATGGTGGTCCGCTGCCTGGAGGACGGGCCCCGCCGCTTCTCCGAGCTGCGGGTGCCGCTGCGCGGCGTCACCGCCAAGGTGCTGACCCGGTCGCTGCGCCGGCTCGAAGCCGACGGGCTGGTCCGGCGGGCCGCGCTGGCCGGGCGGGTCGAGTACGCGCTCACCCCGCTGGGGCGCAGCCTGCTCGGCCCGATGGATGTCGCCTGCGCCTGGGCCCGGGAGCACTGGGAGGAACTGCTCGACGCCCGCGACGGCGTGGCCACGGCCGCCGACTGACCCCGGACATACTTCGGGGGCGGCGAACCGCCGCCCCCGAAAGAGGTTGCCCGGCTGGTGAACCACCAGAGCTGATCGGGCGTGCCGGCGCTGCGCCGGCGACCGGGAAACTGCCCGTCAGAAGAGACCCGCAAACTGTGAGTCGAGCCACTCCCGGAACCGGCCCACCCACTCGCCGTCGGTGGTCGGCCAGTCGAACTGGCCGGTCATCGCCACGACGCCGAGCACCACGGCGCCAAGGCCGACGATCACGCCGATCAGGGCGTCGGTCTTGCCGGCCACGTGCCGGCGCCGGGTGGCGATCAGGCCGAGCACGGCAAGCACCGCGCCGACCGCGCCGAGGCCGATGCCGTAGCCGGCGAGGGTGCCGGAGAGCACGAAGAGCGCGCCGACCACCGACACGATCAGCCCGAGGGTGGCGAGCAGGCTGGCCCGGGGCCGCTTCGTGGTGACCGGCTCGACCCGCTCCACCGCCGGGTCCCGGTCGACCGGCCGGTCCGGCCGGCCGTCCCCGTCCAGGTCGACGGTGCGCTCCAGGGTCGGGTCCGGGTCGACCGTCGTGGGAGTGCGCCGGCCGTCCGGGCCGGTCGGGCGGGCGGTGGCGGCCCGCGCCGCCGCGGCCCGGTCCGCTGCGCGCCGCTCCGCGTCGGTGGCGCGCTCGTCCTCGGTCGCCGTGGCGGCACTCCGGTACGTGGTCCGCTCCGTGTCGCGGTCGGTGACCACGGGCCGGTCGTCCACCCGGTCGCCGACCCGGTCGCGCTCGTCGACCACCCCGTCGCCGTTCACGTCTTCGGTTCGCGCCGGGTCGTTCCGGCGGGACAGAATCTTCACTGGGACACCTCCTGATCTCCGGCGCGGAGACCGCGCATGACAGTGAGGACGTACCCCGTGGCGGACAGGTCGACACCCGTCGACCCCCGCTCCTGCCTGGTCGGCGTCGTACGGGCCGGCGGGCTACCGTTGCCGTCGTGCCAGAGGGACACACCATCCACCGCCTGGCGGCCCGGCACGCCGAGCTCTTCGCCGGCGACAAGGTGCACGCCGCCAGCCCGCAGGGCCGCTTCGCCGAGGGCGCGGCCCGGCTCACCGGCACCGTCCTGGACGGCACCGAGGCGTACGGCAAGCACCTGCTGCACCACTACGCCGGCGAGCTGACCCTGCACGTCCACCTCGGGCTCTACGGCAAGGTCACCGACGGCCCGGGCGAACCGCCGCCCCCGATCGGGCAGGTCCGATTGCGGTTGACCAGTGACCGGCACTGGCTGGACCTGCGCGGGCCGACCGCGTGCGAGCTGCTCACCCCGCCCGAGGTGGCCGCGCTGCGCGACCGGCTCGGCCCCGACCCGCTGCGCGCCGACGCCGACCCCGAGCGGGCGTACGCCCGGATCCGGCGCAGCGCCACCCCGCTGGCCGCCCTGCTGCTGGACCAGTCCGTGGTGGCTGGCACCGGCCTGATCTTCGTGACCGAGGCCCTGTTCCGGGCCGGGCTGCCGCCGCTGCTGCCGGGGCGGGACCTCACCCCGGCCGGCTGGGCGGAACTCTGGGCCGACCTGGTGGCGCTGATGACCGTCGCCGTCGAGCGGGGCCGGATCGACACCGTGCGGGACGACCACCTGCCGGAGGCCATGGGCCGGGCGCCGCGGGTCGACCGGCACGGCGGCGAGGTGTACGTCTACCGCCGCCCCGGCGAGCCCTGCCACGTCTGCGGCGCCGAGGTCAGCCGCGGCGAGCTGGCCGGCCGCAACCTCTACTGGTGCGCCACCTGCCAGGCCCGCTGACCGGCGGCGGCGCCTTCGGTGGCGAACCGGCGACCGAGCGCGGCCCGCTCAGCCGACGGCGCGGAGGGCGCCGTGGCGGCGGTGCCGGAGCCGCTCCACGGCCTGCGCTGTCGCCTCGTCGGCGGGCAGGAGGACGACCAGTTCCTGGGCGTCGGTGCTCGACAGCTCCAGCTTCTCCCGGTGCCAGCGCAGCTCGCCCACGACGGGATGGCCGAGCCGCAGCGGCACCTGCGGCGGCGGCAGGTGCTGGCGGAGCCGTCGGGTGAACTCCTGACCGGCGACGGGCGCGAGCTGGACCGTGAACCACTCGGAGGTTTCCGCGGACGGCCCGAGCCGCAGGTCGAAGGCCTGCTCGTCGGCCACCTGATCCCAGTCGGGGAACACGGTCCGGGCGCGGGAGTCGGTGAAGACGTAGCGGGTCAGGTTCGGCACGTCGGCGTCGAGCAGCCCGATCCCGCTCATGACCAGCTCGAACCCGCCCGTGTACGCGAGCACGTCGCCGAGGCGGTTGGTGACGAACGCGACCCCGGGTTCGAGCAGCCGGAGGGTCTCCCGCACGGTCGGCCGGACCTCGCGGTTGGGCGGGGCCGGGGGCCGGTGCCCGGGACAGGCCCCGCCCGTGATCTTCGCGAGGTAGCGCAGGTGCTCACGCTCCCCGGCGTCGAGGCTCAGGCCGTCCGCGAGGGCGTGCAGCACCGAGTGCGACGGGTTGCGGTCCCGGCCCTGCTCGATGCGGGTCAGGTATTCCACGCTGATCCCCGAGCGGGTGGCCACCTCCGCACGGGTCAGGCCGGGGGAGCGGCGCCGGCCCCGGTCCGGCAGGCCGAAGGACTCCGGCTGGAGGCTGTCGCGCTTGGCGCGGACGAAGTCGCCCAGTGGCGTACCCATGGGTGGAAGTCTAGGGCCGGTTCCGGCCGCACCGGCCGGCGTAGCGTGGCCCTGCGGGGGCCAGCCTGCGCCCGGTCTGGTTGCCGCCGTCCGGGCGGCGGACCGTGGACCGCATGAACGAGAAGCACAGGTTGGTCATTGTCATCGGAAGCGTCCGTGAGGGCCGGTTCGGGCCGGTCGTCGCGTCCTGGGTCGCCGAGCGGGCGCGCGAGCACGGCGGGTTCGACGTCGACGTCGTCGACCTCGCCGACGTCGAGATCCCGCTGTCGCTGCCGGCGCAGTCACCGAAGTTCGCGGGCGACGCGTACCCGCGCCCGGCGGCCATGGCGTCGCTCACCGCCCGGCTGACGGAGGCGGACGCGTTCATCCTGGTCACCCCGGAGTACAACCACAGCTACCCGGCCGCGCTGAAGGCGGCCATCGACTGGCACTTCACCCAGTGGACGGCCAAGCCGGTGGCCTTCGTGAGCTACGGCGGGGCCGCCGGCGGCCGGCACGCCGTCCTGCACCTGGAGAACGTGCTGACCGAACTGCACGCGGTGACGATCCGCGACGGGCTGGCCTTCCCGAACTACTTCACCGCCTGGCAGGACGGCCAGCCGCTCGACGCCGCGGCCTCCGGATACGCCAAGACCCTGCTGGACCAGCTCGCCTGGTGGGCCGGGGCGCTGCGGTCGGCACGCGAGGCCGTCCCGTACCCGGCCTGACCGCCGAACGGTGGGCGAGGGTGACCGGTTCGCGGGGGCCGGTCACCCCATCCCGAGCAGCCGGCGGACCGTCTCGACCTGGTGCGGGAAGACCTCGTCCTCGCCGATGCTCCAGGCCAGCGTGTGCACGACCGCCCACCCGCGCACCCGGTCCCGGTCCAGGCCCAGCTCGGCGCTGAGCCGGTCCAGCCGGTGGCGGAGCGCGGCGGGGGAGTCCCCCAGCTCGGGGCCGCGCACCAGCGGCACCGCCCCGAACTCCCGCTCGCCGACCAGGGGCTTCGGGTCGATGACCAGCCACGGCTCCCGGGTGGCCGCCAGCACGTTGCCCGCGTGCAGGTCCTGGTTGACCAGCACCTGCTCGCCCTGGCTGGGCACCAGGTCGGCGAGCAGCCCGAGGGCGGCATCCAGCAGCACCTGCTCGAACGGCCGGTTCAGCCGCTCCCACTTGGCCGGCAGCCGCTCGGCCCAGCCGGCCGCCTCCTCGGCGAGCGGGGTGAACGGCGGGCCGGCCGGCACCCAGAGGCGGGGCAGCAGTCCGACCGCCACGTCGAGCGCCGCCTCGGGCGGCAGCCGGTGCAGCGCGGTGCCGGGGACGCAGCGCTCGACCAGCAGCGCGCGGCGCTCGGCGTCGTGGGCCAGCAACCGGATCGCGCCCTGGCCGGCCCAGTGCGCCAGCGCGGTCGCCTCGTGCACGCTGTCGTCGTCCGGGTACTGGAGCTTGAGCACCGCCGGGGTGCCGTCCGGCAGCTCTACGGGCATGGCCAGCGACGCGAAGGCGTACGCGAAGGGCGGGCCGATCCGCAGCTCCCACCGGGCGGCGCAGTCGGCCAGCCGGTCCGGCAGGGTGGCCAGCCACGCCCGGCCGGCCGGATACCGCTCGGTCCAGCGCAGCCCCTCGGGGATCTCCAGACGCATCCGACCATCCTGCGTTCCGGTGGCGATCGCGTACAACCGTTTCAGCCGCGATGCCGTCTGGAACAGCGAACCCCACGGAGGTGGCCGGATGCCGGACGCATCGGACCAGGAATACGTCGACTACGTCACCGCACGCCTGCCGGCGCTGCGCCGGCTCGCGTACGGACTCTGCGGCGACCGCGACCAGGCCGACGACCTGGTGCAGGAGACCGCCACCCGGCTCTACCTGCGCTGGGCGCGGATCGGGGAGGTCGAGCAGCTCGACGCGTACGTCCGCACGGTGCTGGTGCGGCACTTCCTGGACACCCGGCGGCGCGGCTGGTGGCGGGTGCACCTGTTCGGCGGGCCACCCGACGTGCGGTCCACCGAGGACCGGGGCGTCGAGGAGCGGACCGTGCTGCGCGACGCCCTGGCCCAGGTGCCGCCCCGCCAGCGCACGGTGCTGGTGCTGCGCTTCCTGCACGACCTGCCGGTGGAGGAGGTGGCCCGGACGCTGGGCTGCTCGCCCGGCACGGTGAAGAGCCAGACCTCGCACGGCCTGGCGGCGATGCGCCGGCTGCTCGGAGACCGCGAGCTGGCCGGTCGGACCGGAAAGGAGCGGTGAGCATGAGGACCGATGACGAACACGTCGCCAACCGGCTGCGGTGGCTGGACGACGAGCCGGCCGGCCCGCCCCGGATCGACCTGCCGGGGGCGATCCGGGAGGCGCGCCGCCGCCGACGTAACCGCCGGGTGGCGGCGGCCGGACTGGCCGCCCTGGGCGTGCTGGCGGTGGCGGCGCTGCCGGCGGCGCTGGGCGAGGACCGGCGGGCGGCGCCTGCGCCGGCCGCGAGCCCCAGCCCGTCGTTGCCGTTGCCCGAACCGACCGGCCCGTGGCAGGGGGTGTGCACGGCCACACTGCTGCCCGTGCCGGGCGATCCACGGGCCGCGGTCACCGGCGGAGACCCGGACGGCCGGTGGCTGGTGGGGCGTCGGGCCCCGCAGGGGCAGGGTCGCACGGATTTCGGCCTGCTGATCTGGGAGGGGGACCAGGTCCGGGAGGTCGAGATGCCGGGCTCCATGCAGAAGCTGACGGACGTGAACCGGGCAGGCCTGGCGGTGGGTTCGTCGTGGGGGGCCGGCAGGGAGCAGCGGGCGTGGGCGGTGCGCGACGGCGAGGTCATCGGCCTGCCCGTGGTGACGTCCGGGGGCGCGACGGCCGTCAACGACGCCGGCCGGATCGTCGGCTACCGCAATCTGGTTCCCGAGAAACCCTGGATCCAACGGCCGGTGGTCTGGGACTCGTACCGGAGCCGGCCGGTCGACCTGCCACTGCCCGGCCCGAAGTGGGAGGGCACGGCCATCGACATCGACGAGGACGGCACCATCCTGGCCACGATGACCGACGGGCACCCGGACAAGCCCACCCGCGCGGTGGTGTGGCGTCCGGGCGCCGCCCGGCCGGAGGTGCTGCCGTTGCCGCGGGTGCCCGGCGGGAAGGCCGACCGGTTCATGCCCCTGTCGTTGGCCGGTGGCTGGGTGACCGGCACCGCCGAACGCGACACCGAGGTGGTCCCCCGCAGCGGCATACCCAGCTATCCGGTGCGGATCAACCTGCGGACCGGGCAGGCGGAGGTGCTGAAGGGCGTCCTCTGGGCCGGGACCGGCAACGGTCAGGGCTGGCTGGCCGGTTGGGTCTCCGATGACGTGCCGGGCGTGATCACCGACACGAGGTCGGTGAGGTTGCCCGTGCCGGACGGCTGGCGCGGCGAGCGGCAGGGCGAGGTGACCAGCTTCAGCGACGACGGCCGGGTGCTCGGCGGGAAGCTCGAGTCCGACGACCAGGTCCGGCCGGTGCGCTGGACCTGCCGGTGACCGGTCCGGGGGCGGTCCCGCACCGCCCCCGGACCGGAGCCGTTCAGCGCAGCCGGCGGATGTCGCCGTACGCCCGGTAGAAGCCGCCCCGGCCGGCCTCCCGGACCTCCGCGACCAGGTAACGCGCGCCCGGCTCCCGGATGCCCTTGGGGAACTGCACCGACCAGTCCCGCCGGTAGCCGTCGGAGAGCACGCGGATGCGCGTCCGGCCGCCCTGCTCGACGCACTGCACGACGACGCCGGCCCGGTCGTCGGTGGTCACCTCGACGGTGGTCCAGGCGGCCGGCTCGGGCAGCCGGGCCGGGGCCTTCACGTCGACCACCTCGGGCACGCTGCCCGCCTCGGCCGCCCGGATCGCCGGCTCGCTGGCGTCGATGCAGGCCAGGTGGCCACCGGTGGTCACCACGTAGAGCCGCTCGTCGTGGTACTGCATCGAGTACGCCGAGCCGCAGCCGGTGCCGAGCTTCCACAGCCGGTTGCCGGACTCGTCGAAGCAGTAGATCGAGGAGGCGCTGTCGCCGGCGAAGACGTACCGGCCGCCCTCGGCCGTGGCGCAGGAGAAGACCGCGGCGTCGCACCGGTAGGTCCGCTCGGCCCGCCCGTCCTTGCGCAGCCGTACCACCTCGCGGGTGCCGGTCCCGGCGAACACGGCGTCGCGCTCCTGCCAGCCGAACAGCACCGCCCCGGTGCGGGTGTGCCACAGCTCCCGCCCGGTCCGCCAGTCGTAGCCGGTGACCCCCTGCGAGTGGCCGTGGTAGAGGGCGTCGGTGTCGCACCGCACCATCCACGCGGAGCGGCCCCGGCCCGGCCGGCGCCAGAGGAACTCGTCCTCGTGGTCGACCGCGGCGATGCCGCCCTCGCGGTCGGAGACGCCCAGCACGCCGTCGTGGATGTCCAGCCAGTAGATGTCGATGTCGGGGGCGATCGCGTACGCCACCCGCGGCACCTTGCCGGAGAGGTCGTAGACGTTGCCGTCGTCGCAGCCCGCGTAGATCCAGGCGTCGTCGGCGACGATGCACTTCACCCCGTCGGGGAGCCGCACCTGGTTGAGCACCCGGGCGTCGTGGTCGAGCGTGGTGATCACGCCGTGCTCGTTGCCCACCATGCAGGTCTGCCCGTCGATGAAGATGCCGAACGCGGGCGCGCCGGAGGCGTAGCGCCAGAGGACCGGCGCGGTGCGGGCGGTGGAGCGGGTGCTGACGATCTGCCGGCGGGAGACCGCCCGCTTCTGGCGTACGCCGGGGACGGCCGGCGCGTATCCCTTCCGGATCTTCTCCCCGATCTTCTTGGCGGCGGCGGCCCGGGCACGGGCGTTGTCCGGGAAGTTGCTGATCTTCACCTGGCCCTGGTCGCCGATCCGGCCGTAACGCACGGCCATCGTGGTGCCGTCGACCACGACCTCGTAGAACTTGTGCGCTCCTCCGTCCACTTCGGACAGTTCGAGGTAAGTCGTCTCCTGCGACATGGGATGCCTCCGAGGGGGAAGTGCCGGACCCGGCAACGCGACAGCGCGCACAAGGTAACCGCGCCCCCCGACAAAGAGCTTCGGGTGCGTCTGTTGTGGCCGGGACGACAACAGACGCACCCGCAACGGCTTCAGGGACGCCAGCCGGCCGCGGTCAGGGCGGCGCGGAGTTGCGCCACCACCTCGTCCGGGCGGTGGCGGACGTCGAAGGCGGTGAAGCGCAGTATCCGGTCGCCCTCGATCCAGACCCGGTTCTGGCGACGCAGGTCCGCCGCCCAGTGCCGGACGTCCATGTGGTGCGCGCCGTCCACCTCGACGTGCAACCGCCAGCGCGGCCAGTAGGCGTCCAGGTAGCGTTGCCGGCCGTCGGCGTCCCGCCGGCGCGCCTGCCCGTCCGGCGCTGGCAGGCCGTGGCGGCGGCAGAGCCGGACCAGGTCGATCTCGGACAGGGCCTCGGCGCCGCCGGCCACGTCGCGCAGCGTCTCCCGGACCAGGCCGCGCCGCCGCGCGCGGGGCATCCGCTCCAGCACCGCGCCGATCTCCGCCAGGGTCGCCCGCCGCTGCTGGCAGCCGGCCGCGACGATCTCCTGCGCCTCCTCGTCGGTACGCGCCCACTGTGCCGCGTCCACCAGGGAGCGTGCCATGGTCGTCCGGTCCGGCCGGCCCCGCTGGTGGTCGGCCGCGGCGAGCTGGCGCACCCGGCGCACGCGTACCGCCGGCAGGCCCAGCGGGAGCCGTCGCAGCAGGTCGGGCGCCCGCCGCTGGTGGGGGACCAGCACGTCCACCACCTCGTACCGCCAGTTGCTCCGCAGGCCGCCGGCCCGGGCGGCCGCCAGCCCGGCCAGCAGCGCCCCCTCGCCCGCCGCCAGCACCGCGACCCACCACTGCTGGTCCCGGCTGAACGGGCCGCCCGGGGCGGCTCGCAGGACGCCGCGACACACCCGTTGCCAGCGGCCGCTGGCCAGCAGGTGCCGCACCTTCGCCGGAGTCAGTTCCGCGACCGCCTGCGCCCAGGTGAGCACCCCCGACTGGGCGAACAGCGTCCACTCCAGTCCCGACGCGTCGTCCCCCGGCACTCGCACCGGTCGATCCCACCGCGCTTCGGGTGCGTTTCTTGTCGCCCCAGCGACAACAACCGCACCCGAAAGCCGACAGGTGTCAGCGGCCGGCGTGGGCCAGGGCGTCGACGGCCTTGCGGGCGGCGATCAGCACCGGGTCCCAGACCGGGGCGTACGGCGGCGCGTAGCCCAGGTCGAGCGCGGTCATCTCGTCCACCGTCATGTTGTTCCACAGCGCAACGGCCAGCGCGTCGATCCGCTTGGCCGCCTCGGACCAGCCGACGATCTGCGCGCCCAGCAGCCGGCCGCTGGGCCGCTCGGCGATGAGCTTCACGGTCATCGGTCGGGCGCCCGGGTAGTAGCCGGCCCGGTTGGTCGACTCGGCCAGCACGGTGATGAACTCGAAGCCGGCCGCGGTGGCGTCCCGCTCGCGCAGGCCGGTCCGCCCCACCTCCAGGTCGCAGACCTTGGTCACCGCCGTGCCGATCACGCCGGGGAAGGTCGCGTACCCGCCGCCGATGTTGATGCCGGCGACCCGGCCCTGCTTGTTGGCGTACGTGCCCAGCGGGATGTGCACCGGCATGCCGCTGACCCGGTGCAGCGACTCCACGCAGTCGCCGGCCGCCCAGACACCGGGCACCCCGGGCACCCGCATCCGCCGGTCGACGCGGATCGCCCCGGACGGGCCGATCGGCAGGCCGGCCGCCTCGCCGAGGGCGGTGTTCGGGCGTACGCCCAGGCCCAGCACCACGACGTCGGCCGGCATCGGCCCCTCGTTGGTGACCACGGCGGCGATCCGGCCGTCCCGCTCGTCGAGGCCGGTGACCGTGAGGCCGGTGCGGATGCCGATGCCGGTGCCGCGCATCGCCTCGGCCACCAGCTCGCCCATGTCCGGGTCCACGGTGGACATCGGCTGGTCGGCCTGCTCGACCAGGTCGACCGAGAGCCCGTGGTGCAGCAGCGCCTCGGCCATCTCCACGCCGATGTAGCCGCCGCCGACCACCACCGCGCGGCGGGGCTTCGGCTCGCGTTCCAGCCAGTCGAGCAGAGCGGTGCCGTCGTCGAGGGTCTGCATGCCGAACACCCCGGCCACCCCGCCACGCGCCCAGTCGGGCTGGATCGGGCGCGCGCCGGTGGCGTACATCAGCGTGTCGAAGCCTTCGCGGACCTCGCCGCCGCCCTCCAGGTCGCGGGCGACCACCTCGCGGCGGTCGAGGTCGATGGCGGTGACCTCGTGCCGCAGCCGGACCTCGATGTCGAAGTCGTTCCGGAAGGTGGCGGGATCCCGGGCGATGAGCTGGTCCCGCTCCGGCACGATCCCGCTGACCCAGAACGGGATGCCGCAGGCCGAGTAGGAGGTGAAGTGGCCCCGCTCGAAGGCGACGATCTCCAGGTCGCCGCGGTCGCGGAGGCGCCGGGCCTGGGACGCCGCCGACATTCCGGCGGCGTCCCCGCCGACGACGACCATCCGCTCCGCCACGACGCCCATCCTGTCACGCGCGCCGCGCTCGCGTGGGCGCTCAGCCCCGGGTCTGCCGGGCCACGTCCGCGACCACGTCGACCAGCTCGCCGGTACGCGCGAACACCGCCCGCTGTCGTGCCGCGCCGCTGCCGTGCCGGCGCAGCCCGCCGAGCAGGTCGGTCACCTGGTCGAGGTCGCCGTGCCGCGCCAGTTCCGGGCGGACCCGCTCGACCAGCCCGTCCAGCAGTTCCCAGGCCGGGCGCAGCTCGCCGTCGGTGAGGTCGACGCCCTCGCCCTCCAGCCCGTCGTGGGCCGCCCGCCAGTGCGCGGCGACCAGCAGGTGGTGGTCGGTGTTGGCGGCCGGCCGGCCCTCGGCGATCTCCGTCATGGCGGTCGCCACCAGGGCCCGGACCAGGGCGGCGACCAGCACCGCGTCGTCCACCGACGGGCAGACGTCACCGATCCGGATCTCCACGGTGGGGTACTTGGCGGACAGCCGGGCGTACCAGTAGAGCATCCCCTCGTCGAGCATCACGCCGCTGGCGATGAGCTGCCGGATCAGCCGTTCGTAGTGCTCGTGCGAGTCGAGCCAGGGGGTGGGCGCCACCGAGGGCCAGCGCTCCCACTCGACCGAGCGCCAGCTCGCGTAGCCGGTGTCCTCGCCCTTGGCGAACGGGGAGTTGGCGGTGACCGCGTGCAGGATGGGCAGCCAGGGCCGCACGTGGTTGAGCACCTGCACGCCGGTCTCCGCGTCCGGGACGCCGACGTGCACGTGCATGCCGTTGTTGCCGGGCCCCGGCACGAGCAGCCGGAACCGTTCGATCATCCGGTCGAAGCGGGGCTTGTCCACCACCGGCGGCACCGGCCCGTCCACCGGACCGGTGCCGATGGCCAGCAGCCGGACGCCGGCCCGTTCGGCGGCGGCGGACAGTTCGGCGCGGAGCATGGCGAGCGAGTGCCGGATGGAGGACAGTTCCAGCCCGGGCGGGCTGCCGATCTCGATCTGGCTGGTCTGGAACTCCCGCTCCACCTGGCCCCGCAGTTCGGCCGGCACCTGCTCCATGACGAGGTCGACGGCGGGCACGGCGGCCCCGGTGTGCGGGTCGACGAGCAGGAACTCCTCCTCCACGCCGACCGTCAGCAGGTCCGTCCCGCCGGGTGCGGCGCTCCGTTCCCGCTCCGCCACTGACCCGCTCATCGACACCACCGTCCGCTCCGTACCGGCCGCGGCACCGTGCCGCCCGGTCGACGCCCTGTTACCCACCGTGTCGGCGTGGGGAAACGCCGGGCGGCGTGTCGCCGGGCACGCGCCGCGATCGGGTCCGGGGACGTGACAACGGGTTCTAGGGTGGTCGTGTGGCAGGGATGCTGATGACCGGGATGTGGGCGTACGCCCTCGCCCTGCTCGCGGACCGCCCGGCCGGCCTGCTCGCCGGCGCGGCGGTGGCCGCCGCGCTGCTGCTCGCCACACTGCTCGCGCTGCGGGTCCGGGCGCTGCCCACGCCGCGCGGCGGCCCGCGCGCCGTCGCCCTGCGGGCCCGGGCCCGGCACCGCCGGGTGCCCCGTCAGGTCGACCCGGACGCCCCGGGACGGCCGCGTCCCCGTGCGCCCGGGCTGCGCCCCTCGGCCGCGTAGCCGCCTCGCGTCGGGTCCTCCTCCGGCGCGCCGTCGCCGCGGCCGGTTCCGTCGTCATCCGTCCCGACGGGACGCGTCGTCCCGTCGGGGCATCCGGAATCGGACCGAGGGGTTTCCCCATGCTCGCCTTCGCACCACTGCACGCCGCGACCTCCGCCGCCGCCACCGTCGTCACCTGGCTCGCCGACACGCTCGCCCCGCTGACCGGCGGCGCCGCGACGGCCGCCGCGATCGTCCTGTTCACCGTCGGGGTCCGGCTGCTGATCTCGCCGCTCACCCTGGCCCAGGTCCGCGGGGAGCGGCGCCGCGCGGCGCTCGCCCCCGAGGTCCGCGACCTCCAGCGGCGGTACGCCGACGATCCCGGCCGGCTCCAGAGCGAGTTGTTCGCGCTCTACCGGCGGGCCGGGGCCAGCCCCGTCGCGGGCTGCCTGCCGGCGCTGTTGCAGGCGCCGTTCTTCCTGGTCATGTACCGCCTCTTCGCCACCGGCGACGGCCACTCGCACCTGCTGGACGAGAAGCTCGCCGGCGTACCCCTGGGGTGGCATCTCGGCGACGGGCTCACCGGTCCGGTGGTGGCGGTCTTCGGGGTGCTGCTGGCGGCGCTGCTCGTGCTGGCCTGGTGGTCGGCCCGGCGGGCGCGCCGGGCGGCCGCGGCCACCGGCACCATCGCCGGTGCGCCGACCGAGGGCCCGGGCGCCGCGGTGCTGGGTTGGCTGGTGCCGCTGCTGCCCTTCACCACGGTGCTGGTGGGGCTCGTGGTGCCGCTGGCGGCGGTGCTCTACCTGGTCACCACGACGGCGTGGACCGCGCTGGAGCAGGCCGTGCTGCGCCGGCCCCAGCCGGAAGGCATCGACGTACGTTGACAACTGCGGGGGCGGACGCGTAGAAAACGCCTCAGAGAGCGCTCTCTCCTGCCCGTCCCCCGCAGAGAGGCACCCCGATGAACCCTGTCCCGGCGGCCACGGCCGCCCCCTCCGCCGTGCGCGGATCGCGCCGGCGGCTCTCCCTGGCGGCCGCCGTGCTCGCCGCCACCACCGCCCTCGCCACCGTCACCATGACCGCCCACGCCGCCGTGCCGCCGCCGCCCAGCGGCTGGAGTCTGGTGTGGAGCGACGACTTCACGGGCGCGGCGGGCACCCTGCCCTCCTCGGCCAACTGGATCATCGACACCGGCACCAGCTACCCGGGCGGCCCGGCCAACTGGGGCACCGGCGAGATCCAGACCTACACCTCCAGCACCGCCAACCTGTCCCAGGACGGCGCCGGCAACCTGCGGATCACCCCGCTCAGGGACGGCGCCGGCCGGTGGACCTCGGCCCGGATCGAGACGGTCCGCGCCAACTTCAAGCCGCCCGCCGGGGGCGTCCTGGCCTTGGAGGGGCGGATCCAGATGCCGAACGTGACCGGCGCCCAGGCCGCCGGCTACTGGCCGGCCTTCTGGGCGCTCGGCTCCCCGTACCGGGGCAACTACCAGAACTGGCCGGGCATCGGCGAGTTCGACGTGATGGAGAACGTCAACGGGATCAACTCAGTCTGGGGGGTGCTGCACTGCGGCGTCGCCCCGGGCGGGCCGTGCAACGAGTTCAACGGCATCGGCAACTCCCGGGCCTGCCCGGGCAGCACCTGCCAGTCGGCGTTCCACACCTACCGCTTCGAGTGGGACGCCTCGATCAGCCCGCAACAGCTGCGCTGGTACGTCGACGGCCAGCTCTTCCACACCGTCAGCCAGAGCCAGGTGGGCGAGCCGTACTGGGGGCAGATGACCAACCACGGCGGCTACTTCATGCTGCTCAACGTGGCGATGGGCGGCGGTTTCCCGGACGGGGTGGCCGGCTCCGCCACGCCCACCGCGTCGACCGTCTCCGGTCGGCCCATGCTGGTCGACTACGTGGCCGCCTACACCCGCGGTGGCGGCGGCACGCCGTCGCCCACCCCGACCACGCCGCCGCCCGGCGGGGCGGTGGACGCGTACTCCACCATCCAGGCCGAGGCGTTCACCGGGCAGAACGGGGTGCAGGTGGAGGCGTGCGCCGAGGGCGGCCAGGACATCGGCTGGCTGGCCAACGGCGACTGGGCCCGCTACGACAACGTGGAGTTCGGCGCCACGCCGCCGAGGGACTTCGTGGCCCGGGTCGCCTCGGGCGCGCCGGCCGGGGTGAGCGGGCTGGTCGAGGTTCGGGTGGACAGCCCCACGAACCCGCCGATCGGCAGCTTCGCGGTCGCCAACACCGGCGGCTGGCAGAGCTGGCGCTCGGTGCCGGGCAACGTCGCCGCGGTCACCGGCCGGCACACCGTCTACCTGACCTTCACCAGCGGCCAGCCGGCCGACTTCGTCAACGTCAACTGGTTCACCTTCCGGCGCTGAGCCGGCCGGGCCGGGGGCTCCGCGAGGGACCCCCGGCCCGCCTCTGGACAGAAACAGTTAACAGTCTTAATAATGAGCGCACGTCGACGGTCGTAAATGCCCACCCTCCACCACAACGGTCCCTGGAGGACGCCGTGAGACTCCGCTCCACCCGTACGGCGACGTTCGCCGCCGCGCTCGCCGCCGCCCTGGTCGCCGGCACCCTGCTGGCCGCGCCACCCGCCTCCGCCGCCACCGCCGCCTTCGTCCGCACCTCCACCTGGAGCAGCGGGTACGAGGCGAAGTTCACCGTCACCAACGACAGTTCGGCCAGCATCTCCTCCTGGAACGTCCAGTTCGACCTGCCCGCCGGCAGCACCCTCGGCTCGTTCTGGGACGCCCGGCTGACCACCTCCGGCCAGCACGTGACCGCGGTGAACCAGTCCTGGAACGGCACCCTCGCCCCGGGCGCCAGCACCAGCTTCGGCTTCATCGTCAGCGGCACCGGCGACCCGACCAACTGCACGGTCAACGGCGGGTCCTGCACGGGCGGGGGCGGCGGCAACCCCGGCGCGCCGGCCACCCCCGGCGGCCTCCGGGTCACCGGCACCACCAACACGTCGGTCTCGCTGGCCTGGAACGCCGTCTCCGGCACGGTCACCGGCTACCGGGTCTACGAGGGCGGCACCGTGAAGGCCACGGTCACCGGCACCTCGGCCACCGTCTCCGGGCTGGCCGCCTGCACCGGCCACAGCTACACGGTGGCCGCGTACAACGCCAGCGGGGAGTCGGCGAAGTCCGCGCCGGTGTCGGCCACCACCACCGGCTGCACCGGCGGGGGTGGCGGCGCGATGGCCGCGGCGCCCTACCTCTACCCGGGCTGGGGCGACCCGCCCGCGCCGTCGACGGTGATGGGCGCGACCGGGATCAAGTGGTTCACCATCGCGTTCGTGCTCTCCGGCGGCGGCTGCACCCCGGCCTGGGACGGCAGCGGCCCGCTCACCGGCGGCACGCACGCCAGCACCATCGCCGCGATCAAGGCGGCCGGTGGTGACATCATCCCGTCCTTCGGCGGCTGGAGCGGCAACAAGCTCGGCCCGAACTGCTCCTCGGCCAGCGCGCTGGCCGGCGCCTACCAGCAGGTCATCAACGCCTACGGACTCAAGGCGATCGACATCGACATCGAGAACAGCGACGAGTTCGAGAACGAGGTGGTGCAGGACCGGATCCTGGACGCCCTGAAGATCGTCAAGCAGAACAACCCGGGGATCAGGACGATCGTCACCTTCGGCACCTCGACCACCGGGCCGTCCTACTACGGCACCCGACTGATCAACCAGGCCGCCGCGAAGGGCGCCAACATCGACGTCTTCACCATCATGCCGTTCGACTTCGGCGGCGGCGCGAACATGTACCAGAGCACGGTCAACGCGGCCGAGGGGCTGAAGAACGCGCTCAAGAACGCGTTCGGCTGGTCCGACGCCACCGCCTACGCCCACATGGGCCTCTCTGGGATGAACGGGCTCTCCGACCAGCAGGAGCTCACCTCCCCGGCCACCTGGACGCAGATCCGGGACTGGGCCAAGGCCCGTGGGCTCGCCCGGTTCACCTTCTGGTCGGTCAACCGGGACCGGCCCTGCCCGGGCGGCGGAGTGGTCTCCAACTGCTCCGGCATCGCCCAGAACACCTGGGAGTTCACCACCATCACCGCGGGATTCTGATCCCGCGCCGCGGTCAGCGCCCGGCGGTCACCGACTGCCGGGCGCGCCGCCGGCGCACCTTCTTGACCACCCAGCTCACGATCATCACGGCGAAGACCGCGAAGATCGCGTAGTTGAACCAGTCGCTGTACTGGTTGACCCGTTCCCAGCGCGAGCCGAGGGCGAAGCCGGCCCCGACGATCAGCGTGTTCCACACCCCGCTGCCCAGCGTGGTGAGCAGGACGAACTCGCCCAGCGGCATGCGATTCGCGCCGGCCGGCACCGAGACCAGGCTGCGCACCACCGGCACCACCCGGCCGATCAGCACCGCCCACCGGCCGTGCCGCTCGAACCAGCGGTCGGCCTTCTCCAGGTCCTCCCGGTCCACCAGCGGGATGCGGTCCAGCCAGCGCTTCAGCCGTTCCTCCCCGAGCGCCGCGCCGAGCCAGTAGAGCACCAGCGCGCCGAGCAGCGACCCGGCCGTCGCGGCCAGCACGATCAGCACCACGTTGAACCGGCCCTCGGCGGCCAGGTAACCCGCCATGGCCAGCACGACCTCGCTCGGGATCGGCGGGACGATGCTCTCCAGGGCGACCAACAGGGCCACCCCGACCGCGCCGAACGCATCGATGATGCTCGCCACCCAGCCGGTCAGCCCGGTGAACTGGTTCGGGTCGACGTTCTGGGCGAGTGCCATGGGCGTCCTTCCGCTCCGTGCCGGGGATCCGTAAGCGGTACCCCGGCGAGCGCCCGTCACACCTGGCGGTGACCGGACCCACGGCCGCCGGGTCAGCCCTCCGGGTGCAGCGCGGCGTCCGCCGGCCCCCGCCGCCAGCCCGTGAAGCGGACCACCAGGCCGCCGCGGCTGGGCGAGCAGCAGTACGGCCCGGCCGCCGCCTCGGCCCCCGGGTCGAGCGGGGCCACCCGGACCAGCCGCCACGGCTCGGCGGCCACCCGCGCGCGGACGGTCAGCGCGTCCCCGGCCCGGCTGACCCGGACGGTCACGTCCCGCCCCGACCACTCCGGCACCGGCGCCACCGACCAGTCGGACAGCTCGTCGGTGACGACCGCGCCGACCTGCGGCTGCCCGTCGCTGACCTCCACGCCCGCCTTGGTCCACCGCCGCTCGTCCACCCGGACCAGCACCCCGGCCTGATCGAACTGGGCGGCGTAGTCGAGCCGGAAGCTCACCTCCACGGCACTGTCGACGGGGAACGGGGCGAGCAGCGCGGAGCCGTCGTCGTGCACGAAGCCGTAGCTGGTCCGCCGCCAGAAGTCGCTGCCCCCGCGGGGCTCGACAAGCAGCGCGTTCCCGGCGGAGTCCGCCCGCTCCGGCGGGTTGAGCCAGGTGCCGGCGGACCAGTCGAGGGCGTGGGTGTCGGCGCTCATCCCGGCACCGTACCGGCCGGCTGGGCCGGCGGTGGGTTTGCCGCGGTCGGCAACCGGAGAAGTAAGCCGGGCATGGGTGACAGGTGGTATCAGGAGGCGGTGGTCTACTGCCTCGACGTCGACACGTTCGCGGACTCCGACGGCGACGGGGTGGGTGACTTCCGCGGCCTGATCGGCCGGCTCGACTATCTCGCCCGGCTCGGGGTGACCTGCCTCTGGCTGCACCCGATCCACCCGTCGCCGAACCGGGACGACGGCTACGACGCGACCGACTTCTACAACGTCAGCCCGCGGCTGGGCACCCTCGGCGACTTCGCCGAGCTGCTGCACCAGGCGCGGAACCGGGGCATCCGGGTGATCATCGACCTGGTGGTCAACCACACCTCGGACGAGCACCCCTGGTTCCAGTCCGCGCGCTCCTCGCCCGACTCGCCGTACCGCAACTGGTACGTGTGGAGCGACGAGGCGCCGCCCGACCGGCACCAGGGCATGGTCTTCCCCGGCGAGCAGAACGAGACGTGGAGCTACGACCGCACCGCGAAGGCGTGGTACTACCACCGCTTCTACAAGTTCCAGCCGGACCTCAACGTCGCCAACCCCGAGGTCCGCGCCGAGATCAAGAAGATCATGTCGTTCTGGCTCCAGCTCGGCGTCTCCGGTTTCCGGATGGACGCGGTGCCGTTCATCATCGAGCTGACCGAGCCGGGCAACCCGAACTCGCCCAAGGACCTGGACTTCCTCACCGAGCTGCGCCAGCACGTGCAGTGGCGGCGGGGCGACGCGGTCCTGCTGGCCGAGGCGAACGTCGAGCCGGACCAGCTGCCGGTCTACTTCGGTGACAGCGGCGGCTCGGCCAACCGCATCCACATGCTCTTCGACTTCATGATGAACGGCCGGCTGATGCTGGCCCTGGCCCGGCAGGACCCGGAGCCGGTCATCGAGGCGCTGCGGGACACCCCGGCCCTGCCCGAGGGCGGGCAGTGGGCCACCTTCCTGCGCAACCACGACGAGATCGACCTGTCCCGGCTCACCGCCGAGCAGCGCAACCAGGTGTACGAGCAGTTCGGCCCGGACGAGGACATGCGCCTCTACGGGCGGGGCATCCGCCGCCGGCTGGCCTCGATGCTCGGCAACGACCGCCGCCGCATCGAGCTGGCGTACGCGCTCCAGTTCTCGCTGCGCGGCACGCCGGTGCTGCGCTACGGCGAGGAGATCGGGATGGGCGAGGACCTGTCGCTGCCCGGCCGGGAGGCGATCCGCACCCCGATGCAGTGGTCGTACAAGGAGAACGGCGGCTTCTCCACCGCCGACCCGGAGAAGCTGGTCCGCCCGGTGATCGACAAGGGCGAGTACGGCTACCAGAAGGTCAACGTGACCGCCCAGCGCAAGGACCCGAGGTCGCTGCTGGGCTGGTTCGAGCGGATGATCCGTACCCTCCGGGAGGCTCCGGAGATCGGCTCGGGGAGCACCAGCCACATCGACGTGCCGATGCCGCCCGGGGTGCTGGCGCACCGGGCCGACGGGCCGACCGGGACGATGGTCTTCCTGCACAACCTCGGCACCGAGGACGCCGAGGTCGACCTGAGCGTCCTCGCCCCGGAGGCCGACCTGCCGATCGACGTGCTCACCGACCGCAACTACGAGGAGGTCGGCAAGCTCGACCGCTTGAAGCTGGCCGGCTACGGCTACCGGTGGATCCGGATCTGCCGGGGCACGCGGCTCTGACGGCCGGCCCGGCGTTAAGCTCCTTCGATCGAGCCCAAGTTACCGGGAGGTAATCATGTCGGAGGAGCCCCGCGTCGCCATCGTGACCGGAGCCGCGCGCGGCATCGGCGCGGCCACCGCCCGACGGCTGGCCGCCGACGGCATGGCCGTCGCCGTGGTCGACATCGAGGAGTCGGCGACCAAGGAGACCGTGGACGCCATCGCCGCCGCGGGCGGGCGGGCGCTCGGCGTCGGCGCCGACGTGTCCGACCGGGCCCAGGTGGAGGCCGCCGTGGAGCGGGTCGCCGCCGAGCTGGGCGCGCCGACCGTGCTGGTCAACAACGCCGGTGTGCTCCGGGACAACCTGCTGTTCAAGATGACCGACGCCGACTGGGACACGGTCATGTCGGTGCACCTGCGCGGCGCGTTCCTGTTCAGCCAGGCCGCCCAGAAGCACATGGTCGAGCGGAAGTGGGGCCGGATCGTCAACCTCTCCAGCACCTCGGCGCTGGGCAACCGGGGTCAGGCGAACTACTCGGCCGCCAAGGCCGGCCTGCAGGGCTTCACCAAGACCCTCGCCATCGAGCTGGGCCCGTTCGGGGTGACCGTCAACGCGGTCGCGCCGGGCTTCATCGTCACCGACATGACCGCCGCCACGGCGGCCCGGATGAAGGTCGACTTCGCCGCGCTCCAGCAGCACACCGCCGCGGAGATCCCGGTGCGCCGCACCGGCCGCCCGGAGGACGTCGCCCACACCATCTCGTTCCTGGCCAGCGAGGGCGCGTCCTTCGTCTCCGGCCAGGTCATCTACGTCGCCGGCGGCCCGAAGGACTGACCCGGCCGCGTGCGCCCGGCACGGCTCCCTCAGGCGGGGTCGTGCCGGGTGCGCCAGAGCCAGAACAGGCCGAGCACCGGCAGCACCAGCGGGATGTAGCCGTAGCCGCTGCCGAAGCCCGACCAGACCGTCTCGTCCGGGAACAGCTCCCGGTCGGCGAGGCTGAGGATGCCGACGCCGACCACCCCGACCAGCTCCACCGAGCAGCAGGCCAGCGCGACCCGGCGGCCGGTGTGCCCGGCGCGGGCCAGCCCGACCGCCGCCACGATGTAGATCAGCGCGGCCAGCGCCGAGAGCAGGTACGCCACCGGCGCCTCGTCGAACTTCGTGGCGATCTGGAGGCCGGCCCGCGAGGTCGCGGCGATGGCGAAGAGGATGTAGACGGCGATCAGCAACCGGCCGGGCCCCCGGTTCGTCGCCCGCTGCTCAGCCACCGACGACCTCCCAGGTCTGCTGCAACCGGACCACCACCACCGGGGTGACCAGGCAGACCGCGCAGACGATCGCCGAGCCCCAGCGGGTCGGCTCCATCCGGGCCAGCACCCAGGCCAGCGGCGGCAGGCAGACCAGCGTCACGAGGTAACCGAAGAACGCCCCCGGCTCGCCCGGCCGTTCGCCGCCGCCGAGCGCGACGAGCGCCACCACGGTGAGCGCCAGCAGGGCCACCTCCAGCACGGCCAGGCCGACGAACTGGAGCCGGTCCGGCGCCCGGTGGCGTACCGCCGCCACCAGGGCCCAGATTGCGATGAGCAGCGACAGCACGATCGAGGCCGTCGCGAGGATGCCGTCCACCGGCGAGCCGGTCGCCGCGGCGCTGGTCATCGACGCCGTCCCGGCGCAGTCCCATTCACCGGCACAGCCTACTAATCGTCGTAGTAGCCACCCTCGCCCGGCTCTCCCGCGGGGTCGCGGCGCGCCGGCCGGGCCGGACGACTAGCGTGGATCACGGCCACCGGCGTACGCCGTGGCGGAGGACGACAGCAGGGGGTCCGTGGTGCGGTTCGGCTTGTTCGGCACGGGTCACTGGGCGGCGGAGACGCACGCCGCGGCCATCGACGCGCACCCGCGGGCCGAGCTGGCCGGCGTGTGGGGGCGGGACCCGGCGAAGGCGGCCGCGCTCGCCACCCGGCACGGCGTACCGGTCTTCGAGGACGTGGACCAGCTGCTGGCCGCCTGCGACGCGATCGCCGTCGCGCTGCCGCCGGACGTGCAGGCCGAGATCGCCGTCCGGGCCGCCACCGCCGGGCGGCACCTGCTGCTGGACAAGCCGCTGGCGCTGAGCCTCGCCGACGCCGACCGGGTGGTCGCCGCCGCGCAGGCGTCCGGGGTGGCCTCGGTGGTCTTCTTCACCCAGCGGTACCACCCGAACGTCACCGGCTTCCTCGCCTCGACCGCGGCGGTCGGCGGCTGGCAGCACGCGCGGGCGACCATGTTCGCCTCGATCTACCAGCCCGGGAACCCGTACGGGAACTCGCAGTGGCGGCGCGACCGGGGGGCGCTCTGGGACATCGGCCCGCACGCGCTGTCGCTGATCCTGCCGGTGCTCGGCCGGGTCACCCGGGTCGCCGCCATGGACGGCCCGAGCGGCCTCGTGCACCTGCTGCTCACCCACGACGGCGGCGCCACCAGCACGCTCTCGCTCACCCTCGACGCGCCGCCCGAGGCGGTCACCCGCGACTTCGTCTTCTTCGGCGAGAACGGCACCGAGACCGTCCCGCCCGGCGACGGCAGCGTGCTCCAGGCGTTCGGCACGGCCATCGACCAGCTGCTGGAGGAGGTCGAGGCGGGCACCCGCGACCACCGCTGCGACGTCCGGTTCGGCCGGGAGGTGGTGGCGGTGCTCGACGCCGCCGAGACCGCCCGCAGCGAGCGGCGCACCGTCGACATCTGAGGAATTCCGTCGCGTGCCGGCCGGGCCGCCGCTAGCCTCGCCGGCATGTGTACGCACGCCCTGATCGACGTGGCCGTCACGCCGGCCGCGCGGGGGCTCCTCCTGGTCGCCCGCCCGTGGGTCCGGCGTCCGGCCCTGGCCGGCCGGTACGCCCACCGCGCCTGACCTGACCGTCCGCACCGCCGGCCCCTGACCGGGCCGGCCGCCGCCGGCTGCCCACGCGCCGCCATCCCCGACACGGGGACCGGCGGGGCAGGGCCAGATCGGTCAGCGCGTGCTCGCCGCCGCCCGCCTCGACGCGGATCCGGCGGCTCGGTGCCGCGTACCCGCCGCCGTCCAGGGTCGTCCGAGTCCCGATCCGCTCGGACAGGCCCCGGCTTCCCTCGTGCGCCTGTCCGTTCCCGTCGCCGTCCGGCGACAGACAGGACGATCCCGTGGCGCCCCGCCGACCCCGTACCACCGCACGCGACCGGTCCCGTCGCGTACTGTCCCAGAACTTCCTCGCCGACCCGGCCGCCGTCGCGCGGATGCTCCGGGCGGCCCGCCCCGGCCCGGACGACCTGCTGCTGGAGGTGGGCGCCGGGCGCGGGCAGCTGACCCGGCCGCTCGCCGCCGCGTGCGGCCGGCTGATCGCGTACGAGGTCGACCCGGCCGTGCTGCCGGAGCTGACGGCGGCCTGCGCGGACCTGCCGCACGTCGAGGTCCGGGCGGCCGACTTCCTGGCCGCCGTCCCGCCCGGTGAGCCGTTCGCGGTGGTCGGCAACATTCCCTGGTCGCTGACCGCCGCCGTGGTGCGCTGGTGCCTCGCCGCGCCCGGCCTGCGCGCCGCGACCCTGCTCACCCAGCTCGACTACGCCCGCAAGCGCACCGGTGACCGCGGCCGGTGGAGCCGGCTCACCGTGCTCACCTGGCCCGAACACCACTGGCGGCTGGCCGGCCGGGTGCCCCGGGGCGCGTTCCGGCCGGTGCCCGCGGTGGACGGCGGCATCCTCCGGCTGGACCGGCGCCCCGAGCCGTTGCTGCCCAGCACGGCGCTGCCCGCGTACCGGCGGGTGGTGGAGCTGGGCTTCGGCGGGGTCGGCGGCTCGCTGGCCGCCTCGCTGCGCACCGCGTACCCGCGCCGGCGTCTCGACGGGGCGTTGCGGGCCGCCCGGCTCGCCCCGGACACCCCGGTCGGGCTGGTCTGGCCCGAGCAGTGGCTGGTGCTGTTCCGGCTGCTGCACGCCGTGGCCCCCGGGACCGGGCGGTAGCCGGGCTCAGACCAGGGTGTTGAGGGCCTCGCCCAGCTCGGCGGGGGTGTTGAACTCCTCCGCCGGCAACGCCTTGAGCATCTGCAGCATCTCGGTGCTGGCCCCGTTCTCCTGGCCCCAGCGGACCAGGTCCGCACGGGAGACCGGGTAGTCGAGCCCGGCCAGGAACTCCTGCAACTGCACCCCGGTGACGGTCATGCCGGCGGGCTACCCGCTGTGCCGGGCACCATGCCCGCCGGCGCGGCCGGGCTGGCGGTTTGTCCGGACGGGGCCCGGGTAGCCGCTGGCATGCTGGTACAGCGGCTCGGCGCGCCGAGCGACTTCGACCCGCTGCTGGAACGCGTCCGGGACGCGCGGATCGTCATGATCGGCGAGGCGACGCACGGCAGCTACGACTACTACCGGCTGCGCGAGCAACTGACCCGGCGGCTCATCGCCGAACAGGGCTTCGACTTCGTCGCGGTGGAGGGGGACTGGCCGGACTGCGACCGGGTGAACTGCTCGGTGGTGGGCGCCCCGGGCGGGCTGGCCGATCCGCAGACCGCGCTGGAACGCTTCGAGCGCTGGCCGACCTGGATGTGGGCCAACGCCGAGGTGGCCCGGTTCTGCCGCTGGCTGCGGGCGTGGAACCTGGAACGCCCCGAGGGGGAGCGGGCCGGCTTCCACGGGCTGGACGTCTACAGCCTCTGGGAGTCGATGCAGGCCATCTTCGACTACCTGGGCGAGGAGGACCCGGCCTCACTGGAGGCGGCGCAGGAGGCGTACCGGTGCTTCGAGCCGTACGGCAAGCGGGTCGAGGACTACGGGACGGCCAGCCGCTTCGTCTCGGCCCGCTGCGAGGAGGAGGTGGTCCGGCTGCTGGCGCGTACCCGGGAACAGGCCGCCGCCGACGGCGCGGACCGATTCTCGGCCTGGCAGAACGCGGAGGTGGTGGCCGGCGCGGAGCGCTACTACCGGGCCATGGTGGGCGGCGGCCCGGAGTCCTGGAACATCCGTGACATCCACATGGCCGACACGCTGGACCGGCTGCTCGACCGCTACGGCCCGCGGGCGCGCGGCGTCGTCTGGGCGCACAACACCCACGTGGGCGACGCCCGCGCCACCGACATGGCGGCGGACGGGCTGGTGAACATCGGCCAGCTCGGCCGGGAACGGCACGGCCGCGACGCCGTGGCGCTGGTCGGCTTCGGCAGCTACCGGGGCACGGTGGTCGCCGCGCCGCGCTGGGGTTCGCCGGCCGAGGCCATGGTGGTGCCGCCGGCCCGGGAGGGCTCGGTCGAGCGGCGGCTGCACGAGCTGATGCCGGAACGGGCGGTCCTGGTCTTCGGCGGCGAGGACCAGCCGGAGTGGGTGACCGAGGCGGCCGACCACCGGGCCATCGGGGTGGTCTACGACCCGAGCTTCGAGTCCTGGGGCAACTACGTGCCGACCCGGCTGGGCGAGCGCTATGACGCGTTCGTCTGGTGCGACGAGGCGACCGCGCTGCACCCGCTGCCGGCGCTGCCCACCCCGGGCGAGATGGAGACCTACCCGGCCGGCGTCTGACCGGCCGGGCAGGTCTCCGGGTCACACCTGGGCGGGCTCGCGCTCGGCGAGGTGGGCGCGCAGGCCCTCGCCCTCGACGTCCACGTTGGGCAGGATCCTGCCGAGCCAGCGCGGGAGCCACCAGGCGGCGTTGTCGAGCAGCGACATCACCGCCGGGACGATGGTCATCCGGACCACGAACGCGTCGATGGCGACACCGATGGCGAGCGCGAAGCCCATCGACTTGATGACCGGGTCGTCGAGGAACACGAAGCCACCGAACACCGAGATCATGATCAAGGCGGCGGCGGTGACCACCCGGGCGCCGTGGCCCATGCCGTTGATGGTCGCCTGCCGGGCCGTGTCGCCGTGCACGAAGTCCTCGCGCATCCGGGAGACCAGGAAGACCTCGTAGTCCATGGCCAGGCCGAACAGGATGCCGATGAGCAGGATCGGCAGGAAGCTGACCAGCGGGCCCGGGGTGTCCAGCCCGACCAGGTCGGCCAGGTGGCCCTGCTGGAAGACGGCGACCGTGATGCCGAAGGTGGCCGCCACGGTGAGCAGGAAGCCCAGCGCCGCCTTCACCGGCACCAGGACCGACCGGAACACCAGCATGAGCAGCAGCACCGACAGGCCCACCACCAGCAGCAGGTAGACCGGGAGCGCGTCGGAGAGCTTCTCCGACACGTCGATGCCGATCGCGGTGACGCCGGTGAGCATCACCTCGGCGTCCTGGATGCCGCCGACCTGCCGGCGGATGTCGTGCACCAGTTCCTCGGTCTTCTCGTCGGTCGGTCCCTTCTCGGGGATCACGCCGAGCAGCGCGGTGCGGCCGGACGGGTCGAGCTGCGGCGGGGCCACCGCCACCACCCCGTCGGTCTTCTGGATCAGCGCGGCGACCTGCGGCACGGCGGCCTGGGTGGCCTGCGGCGAGTCGGCGGTGACCACGACCGCGAGCCGGCCGGTGAAGCCGGGACCGAAGCCCTCCCGGATCAGGTCGTTGCTGACCCGGGCCGGGGTGCCCTCGGCGGCGGTGGCGGCGTCCGGCAGCGCCAGCCGCATGTCCTGGGCCGGGATCGCGAGCAGGCCGAGGCCGAGCAGGCCGACCAGGATCACCGGGATGCGGAACCTGGTCACCCAGTGCGCCCAGCGGAAACCGAAGCCGGAGCGGTCCTCCGAGCCGGTGCCCGGGTCCTCGACCGCCCTGCGGTCGCGCAGCTTGCGCGGAAGCACCTTCCGGCCGGCGAACCCGAGCAGCGCCGGGGCCAGGGTGATCGCCACCAGCACGGCCACGGTGACGGTGCCGGCGGCGGCCAGACCCATCACGGTGAGGAAGGGGATGCCCACCACGGCCAGGCCGGCGAGCGCGACCACCACGGTGGCGCCGGCGAAGACCACGGCGGAGCCGGCGGTGCCGACCGCGCGGCCGACCGCCTCCTCGGGGGAGAGGCCGTCGAGCAGGTTCTGCCGGTGCCGGGAGGTGATGAAGAGCGAGTAGTCGATGCCGACCGCGAGGCCGAGCATCAGGGCCAGGATGGGCGCCGTGCTGGTCAGCTCGACCGCGCCGCTGAGCGCGTACAGGCCGGCCATCCCGACGCCGACACCGATCAGCGCGTTCAGCATGGTCATGCCGGCCGCGACCAGCGAGCCGAAGGTGACGATCAGGACGACCGCCGCGACCAGCACACCGAGCGCCTCGGTGGAGCCGACCTCCGGCTCGGCGTTCAGCACCTCACCGCCGGGGGCGATCTGCCAGCCCTGCGCCTCGGCCTGCGCGCCGACCTTCTCGTACGCGTCGCGCTGCGCGTCGGTCACGTCGTCGGCCCGGCCCTGGAACTGCACCTGGATCAGCGCGTACCGGCCGTCCGGGGTGAGCGCCTGCGCCTGGTACGGGTCGACCGCGCCGACCACCCCGGGCAGCGTGGCCGCCTCCTGGGTGACCTGCTTGACGATCGCCTGCCCCTCGGGAGTGGTGAGCTGGCCGGCCTGGGGCGCCTTGACGGCGATGGTGCCGGTGGCGCCGCTGGCCGCCGGGAACCGGTCGGCGAGCAGGTCGAGCGCCTTCTGGGACTCGGTGCCGGGCATGGTGAAGTTGCTCGCCGTCGGGCCCTTCAGGGTGGCCGCGGCGAGGCCGAGGCCGACGAGTACGACGAGCCACACGACGGCGACGAGTCGCCGTCGGCGCAACGATGCCCGGCCGAGCCGGTACAGCAGGGTCGCCATCAGGTTTCCTTGTCCTCGGGGTCGGAGCGGGGATCAGGTGACGGGTTCGAGGGCCCGCCGGACCACGGCCAGCAGGGCGGGCCGCAGTTCGTCGTCGGGGATGTCGATGAACTCGGCGCACGTCTCGGCGATGCCGGCGAGCACCACCAGCGCGGCGATCCGCGCGGAGGGCCGGTCGGAGTGGCCCGCGAACGCCGTGATGAGCCGTTCGGAGATCTGCTGGATGTGCGCGAAGGCGGGCTGCTGGAGCAGGTCGGAGAACTCGCCCCGAAGCAGCGCGATCTCCCGCCGGAAGCGCACCGCCAGGTCGACGAAGCACTCGCCGGCGATCTCCTGGGCGGCCGCGCCGGTGGTGCCGGCGATCCGGGCGTCGAGCGCCTCCAGCACCGCGATGGCGGGCGCCATCAGCTCGCTGAGCAGGGCTTCCTTGTTGGCGAAGTGGTAGAGCACGGTCGCCTTCGAGCAGCCCACGGCGCCGGCGATGTCCTGGAGCGAGGTGCCCTTGTAGCCGGTGACGGCGAAGCGTCGCGCCGCCGCCGCGAGGATCTCGCCGTGGGTTTCGGGTACCGCTCGGGCCATGCCCTCCAGCATGCCTGACCGATCGGTCAGCGCCTGACCGATCGGTCAGACGGATTGCGTGGCCTTCGCCACAGCCGAGTCAGCCGACCGGCGCGCCGTGCTCCCGGTCGTACGCCGCCCGCGCCGCGCTGATCCCCTCGCGGTGCCGTTCCGCCCAGCGGGTGAGCGCCACCAGCGACTCGTAGAGCTCCTGGGCCATCGGGGTCGCGGTGTACTCGACGCGGGGCGGCACGGTGGGGTGGACCTGCCGGTGCAGCAGGCCGTCCCGCTCCAGGTTGCGCAGGGTCAGCGTGAGCATCCGGCGGCTGATCCCCTCGACCTGGCGCTCCAGTTCGGTGAAGCGGATCGGGCCCTGGGACGCGGCGATCAGGATGCCGATGCTCCACTTGCCGCCGACCCGGTCCAGCGCCTCCCGCACCGTGCAGGCCCGCGCCTGGTCGGCCTGGATGGACACACACCTGTTCCCCTGGGACATCAAAGTGCCTCCTTCCGCTCCGCCTCATGGTCACAGACGATGGCCTCAGTAACAAACCGTGCACCAAGGAGGCATTCCGATGACGGGGACCAACCGCTGGCCCGCGCTGCTCGTGCTCTGCGCCGGCAGCCTGATGATCATCCTGGACGGCAGCATCGTCGCCGTGGCGCTGCCGGCCGTCCAGGCCGACCTCGGCTTCCCGGCCGCCGGACTGGCCTGGGTGGTGAACGCCTACCTGGTCGCCTTCGGCGGGCTGCTCCTGCTGGCCGGGCGGCTCGGCGACCTGCTCGGCCGGCGGCAGGTCTTCCTGGTCGGGGTCGCCCTGTTCACCCTCGCCTCGCTGCTCTGCTCGGTCGCCGCCGGGCCGGGAACCCTGGTGGCCGCCCGGTTCGCGCAGGGCGTCGGGGGCGCGCTCACCACCGCGGTCAGCCTCGGCATGATCGTCCGGATCTTCCCCGAGCCGGCTGAGCGGGCCCGGGCCATCGCCGTGTTCAGCTTCACCGGCGCGGCCGGTGCCTCGCTCGGCATGCTGGTCGGCGGACTTCTCACCGACCTGGCCGGCTGGCGGTCGATCTTCCTCATCAACCTGCCGATCGGCGTGGCCATCGTGGCCGGCGCCGTACGCCGGATCGCGCCGGACCGCGGCGAGGGGCTGCGGGCCGGGCTGGACCTGCTCGGCGCCGTGCTGGCCACCGCCGGGCTGATGGCCGCCGTGCTGGCCATCGTCGGCGCCGGCGAGCACGGCTGGACCTCGCCGCGCACCCTCGGTGCGGGCGCGCTCGCCGCCGCACTGCTCACCGGCTTCGCCGCCCGGCAGCGGCGCGCCGCCCCCCCGCTGCTGCCGCCCCGGGTGCTGCGCGCGCCCGGCCTGGTCGCCGCCAACGCCACCCAGTTCCTCATGGTGGCCGCCTTCTTCGGCTTCCAGTTCCTGCTCGCCCTGCACCTGCAGACCGTGCTCGGGCTGGACCCGGCCGCCACCGGCTTCGCCTTCCTGCCCACCCCGCTGGCGATCGCGGCCGTCTCGCTGGGGCTGGCCGGGCGGCTGATGGCCCGGTTCGGCGCCCGGACCGTGCTGGTCGGTGGGCTGGCGCTCGCCGTGGCCGGGTTCCTGCTGCTGGCCCGCCTCCCGGTGGACGCCGGTTACGCCGCCGACGTGCTGCCGGCGCTGCTGGTCTTCGGCGTCGCGGGCGGGCTCACCCTGCCGGCGGTCACCACCCTGGCCATGGCCGGCGCGGAGCCCGCCGACGCCGGACTGGCCTCCGGGCTGGCCAACACCACCCAGCAGGTCGGCGGGGCGCTCGGGCTGGCCGTGCTGGCCACCCTGGCGGCCAGCCGGACCGACGGGCTGCGCGCCGCCGGCACCGACCAGGTCACCGCCCTCGCCCTCGGTTACCGGTCCGCTTTCGGGGTCGCCGCCGGGCTGGTGGCCGCCGCCCTGCTGGTCGCCCTCCTCACGGCCCGTCCCGCCCGCCGTCCCGCCCCTGCCGCGCTCCCCACCCCCGCGGCGCCCGAGGCCTGCCCCGCGCGCTGACCCCGGGCGGCACGCCCGCCCGCCGGCGCCGGCTCCGACCGTGGCGAGTTCCCGTTCCCGCCGCACGGGGACTCGCCACGATCCGGTGAGCAGCCACCGGAGGAAGCGGGTTCAGGCGTCCAGGTCGTGCAGCACCCCGGCCAGCAGGTCCACGGCGGCCGGATAGGCGTGCGCGGGTGGGTGGGCGTAGCCGACCACCAGGCCGGGCGGTCCGCTGTCCGGGTGGTGCCGGTGCATGGCGAGCCCGCCGACGGCGAGTCCGCGCGCGGCGGCCGCGGCCAGCACCGCCGCCTCGGTCGGGCCGCCGGGTCGCAGGTGGACGGTGGCCTGCAGGCCGGCCGCCACCCCGGCCACGGCCGACCGGCCACCCAGCCGGTCCAGCAGCAGGTCCCGCCGCTGGCGGTAGCGGCGCCGGACGGTGCGGATCTGCCGGTCGTAGCCGTGCCCGTCGATCAGCTCGGCGAGGGCGAGCTGGCCGATGGTCTCCGTGTGCAGGTCCAGGTGGCGCTTGGCCTCCACCACCGGCTCCACCAGCCGGGCCGGCAGCACCAGCCACGCCAGGCGGAGCGCCGGGCCCAGCGTCTTCGCCGCCGTTCCCACGTACGCGACCTGCTCCGGGGCGGTGCCCTGGACCGCGCCGACGGGCTGCCGGTCGTAGCGGAACTCGCCGTCGTAGTCGTCCTCGACCACCAGGCCGCCGGTGGCCCGGGCCCATTCCGCCAGCGCGTGCCGGCGGGCCGGGTGCAGGGTCACCCCGGTGGGGAACTGGTGCGCCGGGGTCACCACGGCCGCCCCCACCCGGGCCAGCGGCCCGGTGCCGAGCAGGTCGGTACGCGCGCCGAGCCCGTCGACCGGCAGCGGCAGCACCGTGCCGCCGTGCCGGCGGACCACCTCCCGGTGGAAGGCCAGCCCGGGGTCCTCCATGGCCACGGTCGGGGTACCGGCGTCCCGCAGCACGCCGGTGAGCAGCACGAGGGCCTGGACGTACCCGCTTGTGACCACGATCCGTTCCGGGTCGGCCAGCACGCCGCGGGCCCGGCCCAGGTAGCCGGCGAGCGCCCGGCGCAGCTCCGGGCGGCCGCGCGGGTCGCCGTAGCCGTACGCCTCGGCGGGGGCCACGGCCAGCGCCCGCCGGGTGGCCCGCAGCCAGGCGGCGACCGGGAAGAGCCCGACATCGGGGCTGCCCGGGCGCAGGTCGTACCGGAAGGTCGGCGGCCCGGACGGCGGCGCGGCCGGCGGCGGCGCGGCCCGGCGCAGCCCGCTGACCTCCGTGCCCGCGCCGATCCGGGCGACCAGCCAGCCCTCGGCGACCAGCTGGTCGTAGGCGGCGCTCACGGTGCCCCGGGACAGGCCCAGCTCGGCGGCGAGGGCGCGGGTGGCCGGCAGCCGGGTGGCCGGCGGGAGCCGCCCGTCGCGGATGGCGTCCCGCAGCGCCCGTTCCAGCCCGGCCCGCCGGCCGCCGGTGGCGTCCAGCTCCAGGTGCAGGTCGACGCCGAAATCGGCCCAGTCCATCGGCACGGAATTGGAGCTTACGGGCGGGCCGCCGGCCCGGCGAGACTGGCCGCATGACCGAGCTGAGCCGGCGGGCCGCCGCGTTGCGCGCGCTGCACCGCCCCGGGGACCCGCTGATCCTGCCGAACGCCTGGGATCCGGGGTCGGCCCGCGCGGTGGTCGCGGCGGGCTTCCCAGCCGTCGCCACCAGCAGCGCCGCGGTCGCCGAGGCGCTCGGCCACGCCGACGGCGAGGCCGCGCCGGTGGCCGAGATGTTCTCGGCGGTCGGCCGGATCGCCGCCGCCGTGCCGGTCCCGGTCACCGCCGACCTGGAACGGGGGTACGGGCTGCGCCCGGCCGAGCTGGTCGAGCGGCTGCTGGCGGCCGGGGCGGTGGGCTGCAACATCGAGGACTCCGACCCGCGGACCGGGAGGCTGTACGACGTCGAGGAGCAGGCCGACCTGCTCGCCGGGATCCGGGCGGCGGCGCGCACGGCCGGCGTGGACCTGGTGCTCAACGCCCGGGTCGACGTGCACCTGCGGGCGTACGGCCCGGCCGAGGGGCGGCTCGCCGAGGCGGTCCGCCGGGGACGCGGCTACCTGGCCGCCGGGGCGGACAGCGTCTACCCGATCCTGCTGGCCGACCCGGAGCAGATCCGCGGCTTCGTCACCGAGGTGGACGCCCCGGTCAACGTCATGGCCCGACCCGGCGCGCCCGCACCGGCCGAGCTGGCGGCCCTCGGCGCGGCCCGGATCAGCTTCGGCTCCGGCGTGTACGCGGCCGCCCGCGCCCGCGCCGCCGAACTGCTCGCCACCGTCCACGCCGGCGGCGACCCGTTCGGATCCTGACCCGCGCCGCCGCGTCGGGTCGCCGGATGTCGGCCGGGACGGCAGGATGGGCGGATGGGCGCCGCTGACGAGACCCGGGACGGGGTGTCGCTGACCAACCTGGACCAGCCGCTGTTCGACGGGGCCGGGGCCACCAAACGCGACCTGGTCGACTACCTCGACGCGGTCCACAAGCGGATCCTGCCCGGGCTGCGGGACCGGCCGCTGTCGGTGGTCCGGGTGCGGCCCGGCCAGGACCCGTTCATGCAGAAGAACCTGCCGAAGTACACGCCGGACTGGGTGCGCCGCACCTCGGTCTGGGCGGAGGCCTCGCACCGCAGCATCTCGTACGCCCTCTGCGACGACCGGCGCACGCTGCTCTGGTTCGCCAACCAGCGGGCGGTGGAATACCACCCGACGCTGGGCCACGCCGGCGACCCGGAGCACCCCACCCACCTGGTCCTCGACCTGGACCCGCCGCCGGGCGACTCGTTCGGCGCGGCGGTCCGCACCGCGCTGCTGGTCCGGCAGGCGCTCACCGACGCCGGGCTGGCCGGCGCCGTGAAGACCAGCGGGGCGAAGGGCCTGCACGTCATCGTGCCGGTGGACCCGGCGACCACCGCCGAGGAGGCCGCCGCGGCGACCCGGGCCCTCGCCGCCCGCGCCGAGCGGCTCGACCCGGCGCTGGCCACCACGGCCTTCATCGTCGAGGACCGGGGCGGCCGGGTCTTCGTCGACTCCACGCGGGCGTACGGGGCGACCGTGGTGGCCGCGTACAGCCCGCGGATCCGGCCCGGCACGCCGGTGTCGTACCCGGTCGGCTGGGCCGACGTCGAGGCCGCCACCCCGGCCGACTTCACCGTGAAGACGGTGCCGGCGCTGCTCGGCGACCGGGACCCGTGGGCGGAGGCGCTGCCCGCGCCGCAGCGGCTGCCGGAGGAACTGGTGGCCGAGGGGCGGAGCATCCCGGTGGCCCGGGTGCAGGCCATGCACGAGGGCAAGCGCCGTGCGAAGGCCCGCCGCGAGGCCGGCTGACCCACCCCCTGACCACGGCCGTCGACGGCCCTGGCTGATCGCTGCCAAGTCAGCATCCCGCCGTCGGCGAACCCTTCCGTGGTGGCGGGAGGGGCGAGTATCTCCTTCACCATGCTCCCCCAGACACCCCTGCGCCGGGCCGCCGCCACCGGGCTCGCCGGCGCCGTGCTGGCGGCGGCCCTCTTCGGCCCGCCGGCCCCGACCGCCGGCGCCACCCCGCCGCCCCCACCGTCCCGGCCGGCTCCGGCCACCACGGTCACCCTCCTCACGGGTGACGTCGTCACGGTCACCGAGATCGGTACGGGCCGCTACTCGACCGAGATCCGGCGCCCGACCGGAGCCCGGGGCGGCGTGCACGCCCAGACCATCGGCAAGGACCTCTACGTCATCCCCGACGAGGTGCTCCCGTACCTCGCGTCCGGACGGCTCGACCGGCGCCTCTTCGACGTCACGGGCCTGATCGAGGACGGCTACGACGACCAGCACTCCGACGGCATCCCGCTGATCGTGAGCTACGCCGACCCGGTGTCCGCCCGGCGTCCCGCGCCGGCCGGCGCCACGATGGTCCGGCGGCTGGCGAGCGTGCGCGGTGCGGCGGTACGCGCGACCAAGCACCAGGCCCGCCGGGTCTGGGACGCGGTCACCCCGGAGGCCGCCACCGTCGCCCCGGCCTCGGCCGACGCGACCCCGGCGCTGGCCGACGGCATCAGCCGGATCTGGCTGGACGGCCGGGTCCACGCCGACCTCGCCGACAGCACCGCGCAGATCGGCGCCCCGGCCGCCTGGGCCGCCGGGCGCGACGGCTCCGGCGTGAAGGTGGCCGTCCTCGACACCGGGGTCGACGCCGACCACCCCGACCTGGCCGGCCGGGTCAGCGCGAGCGCGACCTTCGTGCCCGGCGAGACCGTCGACGACGGCAACGGCCACGGCACCCACGTCGCCTCGACGGTCGGTGGCAGCGGCGCCGCCTCCGGTGGCCGGGAGCGGGGGGTCGCCCCGAAGGCGGACCTCATCGTCGGCAAGATCCTGGCGGACGAGGGCTACGGCGCCGACTCCTGGGTGATCGCCGGCATGGAATGGGCGGCCGGCCAGGGCGCCCGGGTGGTCAGCATGAGCATCGGCGGCGACCAGTCGACCGACGGCACCGACCCGCTGAGCACGGCCGTCAACCAGCTCACCGCCCAGACCGGCGCGCTGTTCGTGGTGGCCGCCGGCAACGCCGGCGCCGAGGGCGTGATCAGCTCACCGGGCGCCGCGGACGCCGCGCTCACCGTCGCCGCGGTGGACTCCGACGACCGGCTCGCCGACTTCTCCAGTCGGGGGCCACGCTTCGGCGACTACGCCCTCAAGCCGGACATCGCCGCTCCGGGCGTGGACATCCTCGCCGCGAAGGCGGGCGGCACCGCGGCCGACGGCTGGTACCAGTCGATGAGCGGCACCTCGATGGCCACGCCGCACGTGGCGGGCGCCGCGGCGATCCTCGCCCAGCAGCACCCGGACTGGCGCGCCGCCGAGCTGAAGAACGCGCTGATGAGCACGGCGAAGAAGCTGGACGGTCAGACCGCGTACCAGGTGGGCGCCGGCCGGGTCGACATCCCGGCCGGGCTCGGCGCCACGGTGACCGCCACCGGCTCGGCGTACTTCGGGTTCCAGGGCTGGCCCCACGACCACCTCGCGCCGGTCGATCGCACCATCACGTACACCAACACCGGCGACGTGGCGCGGACCCTGCGCCTCGCGGTGACCGGCGAGATCGCCGGCGGGCCGATGGACGCCGACCCGCACGCCGACGAGGGCAAGCCGGCGCCGGGTGTCTTCACCCTGCCCACGGAGACGCTCGTGGTGCCCGCGCACGGCACGGCCACGGTCACCGCGACCGCGCACCCGGAGCTGGGCGCCGCCGGTCGCCGCTACCTCGGCGAGGTCACCGCGACCGACGCGGGCGGTGCGCTCGCCCGCACCACGCTCGGCCTCTACCTCGAGGAGGAGCGGCACGACCTGACCTTCTCCGTCCGGGACCGCGCCGGCCGGTACGTGTCGGCGTTCCTCGCCGTGCAGCGCTTCGGCGAGGCCGACCCCTACTTCCTGACCAGCAGCGACACCGGACCCACCACGGTGCGGCTGCGCCCCGGCACCTACAGCGTCTGGAGCTACCTCGACGTGCCCGGCGGCCACGGCACCGACTCGTGGGGGACGGCCCTGCTCGGCGACCCGGAGATCGTGCTGGACGGGGACCGCACGGTGGACCTGGACGCCCGCAAGGCGGTGGAGGCCACCGCCACGGTGCCGAAGCGGACCGAGGACCGGATCCTGATGATGGACTGGTACCGGTCGGACGGCGTCAACGGCATCGACGACAAGTACATCCTCGCCCCGTGGGCGGACACCATGTACGTCCTGCCGACGAAGCAGGTCACCCGGGGCGCCTTCGAGTACGAGACCCGCTGGCGCAAGGCGTACCCGCTGCTCACGATCACCGACCAGGGTCGGGAGGTGCGCTTCCTCGGCCAGCCGGGTTCGGCGCTCCACGACGGCCGCGAGCAGGTGGACGGCGTCTTCGCCGGTCTCGGGCGCCCGACGGACTACGCGGGCCGCGACGTGCGGGGCAAGGTCGTGCTGGTGAACCGCTCCGACGAGCTGACCAACGCGGAGCGCGCGGCAGCGGCGGCGGACGCCGGAGCCGAGCTGCTGATCGTGGTCAACGACACGCCGGATCCGTACTCGCAGTGGGTGGGCGACGAGGAGGGCGGGCTCAGCGCCGTGCCGGTCGTCGGCGTCACGTCCACCACCGGCGGTCCGCTGGTGGACCGGGCTCGCCGCGGGCAGTTGCGGCTCGGGCTCGAGGGCACCCCCAGTTCGCCGTACACGTACGACCTGGTCGACCCGCATCCGGGAAGGGTCCCGGCCGACCTCGCGTACCGGCCCCGGCCGAAGGACCTCGCGGTGGTGGAGATGCGGTTCCACGGTGACGCCCCGACCCTGGGCGGCGAGTTCCGGGAGGACTTCCGTCCCTACCGCACCTACGCGGCCGGCTTCCCCCTCTGGCAGGGCATGCAGCGGACCCGGACCGACTACGTCTCCGCCCAGCCGGGCACGACCTGGCGGGAGGGCGCCATCGGCGGCCGGGAGCGGGAGCTGGCCTCGGTCGGGGAGCAGCGGGCCTACCGGCCGGGCAGCACCAGCACCGTCTCCTTCTTCGGGCCGGTCACCCGGCCCCGGGACAACGCCTCGTTCTACGCCTCCGAGCGCACCGCCGGCTGGCTGACCTTCAACGTCCAGCCCTGGTCGGACGGCGACCGGGGGCACGCCGGTTTCATGCAGTGGGGCAGCGATCTCGCCCTCACCGTCCGGCGGGACGGGGAGGAGGTCGCGAAGGTGGACGGCTGGGCCCAGGCCACCATCGAGGGCAACCCGGAGGGCGTCGGCCACTACACCCTCGACCTGACGGCCAGCCGGGCCGGCTACCGGCTGTCCCCGCGTACCCACACCACCTGGGAGGTGCTGTCCCCGCACGTCGAGGACATCGACGACCTCGACGTGGTGGCGGTGCTCCAACTGGACTACGCGGTCTCGACCGACCTGGCCGGGGACGCCCGTGGCGGCCGCCAGCACCTCACCGTCACCCCGTCCCACCTGCCGGGTGCCGCCGGTGCGGGGACGATCGCCGGCACGACGCTCGCCGTGTCGTTCGACGACGGCGCCCACTGGCGGGACGTGGCCCTGGTCCGGCGCGGCGGGACCTGGGTGGCAGACTTCGTGGCCCCCGACACCGGCTACGTCTCGCTCAGGGCCACGGCCTGGGACGACGCCGGCAACCGGGTCAGCCAGGAGATCACCCGGGCCTACGGCCTCGCCACCCCCGGTTCGCGGTAGCGAACCGTCAGGAGCGGCGGCCCCGGGGACCCCCTCCCCGGGGCCGCCCGCTGTCGGCCCCGGCACCCGAGCACGAGATGGGACAGGCATGCTGGCACCGCTGGGACTCGACCCCGTCGAGGAGGAGATCTACCGGCAGCTCATCGCGTCCCGGCGGGCGTGCGCCGCCGAACTCGCCGCCGCCACCGGCCGCTCCGACGCGGCGGTCCGGTCCGCTCTCGCCGGTCTGGTCGAGCGCGGGTTGACCGGTACACCCGGGGACGCCCCCGCCGACGGCGACCCGGTCTTCGTGCCGGCGCCGCCCGCCGTGGCCCTCAACGCCCTGCTGCGGCAGCGCCAGGACGACCTGCGGCAGGCCGAGTCCGACGTCGCCGCGCTGGCCGAGCAGTACCGCACCGCCGACCTGGCCCCGGGCGTCATCGAGGTGATCGCCGACATCGACACCGTCCGGCGCCGCTTCTTCCAGATCCAGGAGGCGGCGCGCCACGAGGTGCTCTCCATGGTGCCGCCCGACCTGCGGGTCGTCCCGCACCGGGAGAACACCGCCGAGCGGGTGAGCATGAAGCGGGGCGTCCGCTACCGGGCCCTGCTGGACCGGCGGGCGCTGAGCGCGCCCGACATGCAGGCCGACATCCGCGCCAGCATGGCGCTCGGCCAGGAGATCCGCATCGTCGACGCCGTGCCGGTCAAGATGATGATCGTGGACGGCGAGATCGCCATGCTGCCGCTGCACCACGACGCCGACGGCTCGCCGGCCTCCATCCTGGTGCACCGCAGTGGACCGCTCGCCGCGCTGGTCGCGTTCTTCGAGTCGGCGTGGGAGCGGGCGTACCCGCTGCGGCCCGCCCCGGCCCCGGACGAGGTCGCCGAGCTGTCCGGCGGCGAGCTGACGGACGAGCACATGCAGGTGCTGGCGCTGCTGCTCTCCGGCCAGACCGACCAGGCCATCGCCACCCAGCTGGAGATCTCGCTGCGGACGGTGCACCGCCGGATCCGCCAGCTCATGGACGCGGCCGGGGTCGAGACCCGGGTCCAGCTCGGCTGGGCCGCCGCCCGCAACGGCTGGGCCTGAGGCGGGGAGTCCGCGGGATGCGAAAAAGCCCGGGCCAGCGGCCCGGGCTTCCTCCTGTCTGTGCCCCCGGCAGGATTCGAACCTGCGCCCCCGCCTCCGGAGGGCGGTGCTCTATCCCCTGAGCTACGGGGGCTCAGCGACCCGAGAAGAGTAGCAAACGCCGTCCCGGATCACCGAATCGGCACCCCGCGCGCCGATCTTCGTGGATCAGGCGGCGGCCACGGGGCGACCGCAGCTGGGCAGCGGGTGCAGCACGATGCGGCGCGGCAGGCGGCGGGGCCACTCGTTGCGCGGCCAGGAGCCGTCGACGATCAGGTGCACCGTGCGCTCGTCGGCGCCGCTGAGCCGCAGCACGAAGTCGCGGGGGAGCGGCGGGTCGACCGTGGGAGTCGTGATCATGAAGCGCACCCGGCCCCGGGACGAGACCGCGGAGATCACGTCGGCCGCCGGCATGGTCCCCCGCAGGCGTACGCGGCCGATCCAGTAGACGTCCGCGGCGTGCTCCTGGGCGGCCCGGGTGATCGACGGGTACTCGCTGCGTACCCAGCGCTCGACCGCGCCGACGCAGAGCCCGCAGGCCCGCTCGCGGGGCTCCCGCGGACCCAACCCCCAGGCCCGCAGGTACGCCCCGACCGTGCCGGCGTCCATGGTCAGCTCGAACTGGCGCTCGATGAGGGTGGTCAGGCTCTGCCGCGTCCAGAGCTCCTCGTCCAGGCCGAACTCGTCGGGGTGGACGCCCCGCAGCACGTCGATCAGTTCGAGTTCCTGTTCGCGACTGAGCGTTCCCGGCTCGCCCTGCCGCAGTCCGCGACGGACGGCTGCCACCGCCCCGTCACCGCCGATGGTGTGGCGTCGGCACCAGCTGGTCACCGACCGCCCTGCGTCTCTGAGTGCAACCCCCACGTCCTGCGCAACGAGCCCGAATCGCAACTGGTCACGATATGTGGGGAGAAAAGTCTCCAAGCAGCGCAATGGGTTGTACCACCCAAACCGTTATAAAGCGGCATAACGGTCACGGGCCCGGCCCGGGTACACGAAGGGCCCGCGTCGCAAACGACACGGGCCCTTCCGTACGAGCAGGTGTTACAGGGTGCCGCCCAGGCGCTTGAGCGCCGCCGTGAGGTTGGTCAGGTCGTTCTGCTGGGTGTTCTTCATGACCTGCGCGACCGCCAGCACGTCGTCGTCGTGCCCCTGGTCGAGGATCCCGTCGATCATGTGCACCCCGCCGACGTGGTGCCGGATCATCATCTGCAGGAACAGCACGTCGAACTCGCGTCCGGTGGAGGCCTTCAGCTTCGCCATCTCCTCCGGCGTCGCCATGCCCGGCATCAGCCCGTTCTTCACCGCCGCGCCGTCCGACATCCAGGCCATCGGCGGCTCGTTCCCGGTCGGGTCGAGCTTCCAGGAGCGCAGCCAGGTCTGCATGGTGCCGATCTCGCCCTGCTGCCCGGTGGCGATGTCGCCGCCCATCTGGCGTACCTCCGGGTCCTGACCCTGCCGGAACGCCAACAGCCCCATGGCCACCGCCTGCGCGTGGTGGGCCGTCATGTCCCTGGCGAAGCCCGCCTCGGCCGAGTTGTCGCCGGGGCGGGTGAGCGTCGGGGTGAGCAGGCCGCCCGCGTAGCCGAGGAGGAGACCGACCACGACGGCGGCGGCCAGGGCCAGGGCGCCGAAGCGCCGCGCGGCCCCCCGGCCACCGTCACCGGTGTCCGGGGCCTCGTCGTGCTCGGTGTCCGTCGTCACGGCGGCGGTCATCGCGGCGTCCTCACTGCGTGGGCTGCTCGGGCATGTTGTTGGGGAGGTTGTCCCGCGGGGTGGTGCCGGTGGCGGTGACGCCCTGGTCGCAGAGCGCGGTCGGGCCCTCGATGGAGGCGTTCACCCGCAGGGTCTTGATGAACTCGTCGATCCGGCCGTCGTCGGCGTTGTCGACCTTGAGCTGGAAGCCCCACGCCTGGAGGGAGATCGGCTTGTCCAGCCCCTCGTACGGGCTGAGCATGAGCTTCTCCTTGCCCTGCACCTTGGCCTTGAGCTTCTCCACCTGGTCGGCGGGCAGGTCCGGGCGGTAGGTGATCCAGACGGTGCCGTGCTCCAGGCTGTGCACCGCGTGCTCGTTGGCGATCGGGGCGTCGTAGACGTCGCCCATGCAGTTCTGCCAGGCCTGGTTGTGCGGGCCGGCGACCGGCGGGCTCACGTCGTACTTGATCGTGCCCGGCTGGTGGTTGCCGCCCTTGACCAGGTTCTTGTCCTTCTTGCGGAAGTCGACGATGCCGTTGATCGCGTCGGCCCGCTTCTGCCACGGCTGCGAGCCCTGGTAGACCGCCCACGCCCCGACACCGATGATGCCGACGGCCAACACGCCCACCGCGACGAACAGGGCGATCGGACCCCACGAGCGACCCTGGCTGACCTTCACCGGGGTGACCGGCTTGCGGCCCTTGCCACCGGTCTGCCGGGTGGTGCCCTTGCCGGCCCCGGCCTTGCCGCCGGCGGGCTTGTCGGCAGCGGCGGGCCGGCCGGCGGCCGGCTTCTTGCCGGTGCTGACCACGGTCGGACGGCGTTCCGGGCCGCCCGGGGTGCTGATGCTCATCGTGCCTCGTCAGGTCGGTCGGTCAGGGAGCCGCGGGGCCGGTTCACATGCTGGGTCGCCGCCGCGGGTGCCGAGTCTACCCCCGATAACATGGTTCGGTGACTCCCGCAGAACTCGCCGAGGTCGTCCTCTCCGCAGCCCACGCCGTCTTCGAAGACCGGGGCCTGGATCGCTCCGCGCTGCCCGCGCAGACCACCGTCGAGCGACCCCGCAGCCCCGAGCACGGCGACTACGCCTCGACGCTGGCGCTGCAGCTCAGCAAGAAGGTCGGCGTGCCCCCGCGGGAGCTGGCCGCCGCCCTGGCCGACCAGCTGGGCCGGGCACCGGGGATCAAGTCGGTGGAGATCGCCGGCCCGGGCTTCCTCAACATCCGGCTCGACGCGGCCGCCGCCGGCCAGCTCGCCAAGGTCATCGTCGAGGCGGGCCCGGAGTACGGCCGCAGCGACGCCCTCGCCGGCCAGCGGATCAACCTGGAGTTCGTCTCGGCGAACCCGACCGGCCCGGTGCACATCGGCGGGGTCCGCTGGGCGGCCGTCGGTGACGCGCTCAGCCGGCTGCTCCGCGCCACCGGCGCCGAGGTCGGCACCGAGTACTACTTCAACGACGCCGGCTCCCAGATCGACCGGTTCGCCCGCTCGCTGCTCGCCGCCGCCCAGGGCCAGCCGGCCCCGGAGGACGGCTACGGGGGCGCGTACATCGCGGAGATCGCGGCCGAGGTGGTCAAGCGCCGGCCCGAGGTGCTGGACCTGGCCGAGGCCGCCGCCCAGGAGGTGTTCCGGGTCGAGGGCGTCGAGCTGATGTTCGCCGAGATCAAGTCGTCACTGCGCGACTTCGGCGTCGAGTTCGACACCTACTTCAACGAGAAGGACCTGCACGACCGGGGCGAGCTGGACAAGGCCCTCGACCGGCTGCGGGAGCAGGGCCACCTCTACGAGTCCGAGGGCGCCACCTGGCTGCGCACCACCGACTTCGGCGACGACAAGGACCGGGTGCTGCGCAAGTCCAACGGCGAGTGGACCTACTTCGCCGCCGACTGCGCCTACTACCTGGACAAGCGCGAGCGCGGCTTCGAGCGCGTGGTGATCATGCTGGGCGCCGACCACCACGGCTACATCGGCCGGATGAAGGCCATGGCCGCCTGCTTCGGCGACGACCCGGACCGCAACCTGGAGATCCTCATCGGCCAGCTGGTCAACCTGCTCCGCGACGGCGCCCCGGTGCGGATGAGCAAGCGGGCCGGCACCGTGGTCACCCTGGAGGACCTGGTCGACGCGATCGGCGTGGACGCCTCCCGCTACGCGCTGGCCCGCTACTCCAGCGACTCGCCCATCGACATCGACGTGGAGCTGTGGACGCGGGCCACCCGCGACAACCCGGTCTACTACGTGCAGTACGTGGCCGCCCGCACGGCCAGCGTCGGCCGCAACGCCGCCGAGGTCGGGCTGACCCGGGGTGAGGCCGACGCGTTCCACGCCGAGCTGCTCTCCCATGAGAAGGAGAACGAGCTGCTCAAGGCGCTCGCCGAGTTCCCCGCCGTGGTCTCCTCGGCGGCCGAGCTGCGCGGTCCGCACCTGGTCGCCCGCTACCTGGAGCGGCTGGCCGGCGCCTACCACCGGTTCTACGACAACTGCCGGATCCTGCCGCGTGGCGACGAGGAGGTCACCGACCTGCACCGGGCCCGCCTCTGGCTGAACGACGCCACCCGGGTGGTCATCGCCAACGGCCTGCGCCTGCTCGGCGTCTCGGCCCCGGAGCGGATGTAATGCGGGCGCACGAGGCCGGTGCCCTGCACGGCGACATCGGCAACCGGGGGCCGGCCTGGCTGCGTCCGCCGGTCGACGTCAACGACCTGGTCCCGCAGCTCTGGCCGCGCAACGTGGCGCGCGGCGCGGGCGGCGCGCTGGCGGTCGCCGGCCTGGACGTCCGCGACCTGGCCGCCGAGTTCGGCACCCCGGTGTACGTGCTCGACGAGGACGACCTGCGCGCCCGCAGCCGCGAGTTCCGCGACGCCTTCCCCGACGCCGACGTCTACTACGCCGGCAAGGCGTTCCTCTGCCGCGCGGTGGTGCGGATGATCGCCGAGGAGGGTCTGTTCCTCGACGTCTGCACCGGGGGTGAGCTGGCCACCGCGCTGTCGGCCGGCATGGAGCCTGCGCGGATCGGCTTCCACGGCAACAACAAGTCCGTGGCGGAGCTGACCCGGGCCGTGGACGCCGGGGTGGGCCGCATCATCGTCGACTCGTTCGCCGAGATCGACCGGCTCACGGCGCTCGCCCGCGAGCGCGGCGTACGCCCGAGGGTGCTGGTCCGGGTGACGGTCGGCGTGGAGGCGCACACCCACGAGTTCATCGCCACCGCGCACGAGGACCAGAAGTTCGGCTTCTCCCTCGCGGGCGGGGCGGCCGCCGCGGCCGCCTTCAAGATCCTCGACGAGGACGTTCTGGAGCTGCGCGGGCTGCACTCGCACATCGGCTCGCAGATCTTCGACGCCAGCGGCTTCGAGGTCTCCGCCCGCCGGGTGCTGGCCCTCCAGGCGCAGATCCGCGACGCGCGGGGGGTCGAGCTGCCCGAGCTGGACCTGGGCGGCGGCTTCGGCATCGCGTACACCACGCAGGACGACCCGGCCACGCCGCACGAGCTGGCCAAGCGGCTGCGCAAGATCGTCGACGGGGAGTGCGCCGCGGAGAAGCTGGCCGTGCCGCACCTGTCCATCGAGCCGGGCCGGGCCATCGTCGGGCCGGCCGTGTTCACCCTCTACGAGGTGGGCACGGTGAAGGACGTCGACGGGATCCGCACCTACGTGAGCGTCGACGGGGGGATGAGCGACAACATCCGCACCGCGCTCTACGACGCGTCCTACTCGGCGACGGTGGCCAACCGGGTGTCGGCCGCCGAGCCGATGCTCGCCCGCGTGGTGGGAAAGCACTGTGAGTCCGGGGACATCGTGGTGAAGGATGAATTCCTGCCCGCCGACGTGCAGCCCGGAGATCTTGTCGCGGTGCCCGGCACCGGGGCCTACTGCCGGAGCATGGCCAGCAACTACAACCATGTCCCGCGGCCCCCGGTCGTCGCCGTCCGCGAGGGTCGGGCGCGGCTGATCGTCCGCCGGGAGACCGAAGACGACCTGCTCGCATTGGATGTCGGATGACCTCACCCGTTCGCTTGGCGCTGCTCGGCTGCGGCACGGTCGGCAGCGACGTCGTACGGCTGCTGCACGAGCAGTCCGCCGACCTCGCCGCCCGGATCGGCGCCCCGCTGGAGATCGCCGGCATCGCCGTCCGGCGGCTCGGCCGCGACCGCGGCGACCTGCCGGTCGACCCCGCCCTGTTCACCACCGACCCGCTCGGCCTGATCAAGCGGGACGACGTGGACGTCGTGGTGGAGGTCGTCGGCGGGATCGAGCCGGCGCGGACCTGGCTGGTCGAGGCCCTGCGCGCCGGCAAGAGCGTGGTCACCGCCAACAAGGCGCTGCTCGCCGAGGACGGCGCGACGCTGCACGACGCGGCCGCCGAGGGCGGGGCCGACCTCTACTACGAGGCCAGCGTCGCCGGGGCCATCCCGCTGCTGCGCCCGCTGCGCGAGTCGCTGCACGGGGACCGGATCAACCGGGTCACCGGCATCGTCAACGGCACCACCAACTTCATCCTCTCCGCCATGGACGCCACCGGCGCCGGCTTCGCCGAGGCCCTCGAGGAGGCCACCGAGCTGGGATACGCCGAGGCCGACCCGACGGCCGACGTGGAGGGCTTCGACGCCGCCGCCAAGGCCGCCATCCTCGCGTCGCTGGCGTTCCACACCCGGGTCACCGCCGCCGACGTGCACCGCGAGGGCATCACCGAGGTGACCGCCGCCGACGTGGCCAGCGCCAAGGCCATGGGCTGCACCATCAAGCTGCTCTGCATCGCCGCCCGGGGCGCCGACGCGGCCGGCCGCGAGACGGTCAGCGTCCGGGTGCATCCGGCGATGATCCCGCTGACCCACCCGCTGGCCAGCGTCGGCGACGCGTTCAACGCGGTCTTCGTCGAGGCGGAGGCGGCCGGGCAGCTGATGTTCTACGGCCGGGGCGCCGGTGGCGCGCCGACCGCCAGCGCCGTCCTCGGCGACGTGGTGGCGGTCGCCCGCAACCGCCTCGCCGGGGTGCACGCGGCCAGCGAGTCGGCGTACGCGGACCTGCCGGTGCGGCCGATGGGCGAGGCGCTGACCCGCTACCACATCAGCCTCGACGTGGCCGACCGCCCGGGTGTGCTGGAGGCGGTGGCCGGGGTCTTCGCCCGGCACGAGGTCTCCATCGCCACCGTGCGGCAGGGCCCGGCCGGCGGCGGCCCCGACGCCGAGCTGGTCATCGTCACCCACGTGGCGCCGGACGCCGCGCTCGCGGCCACCGTCGGCGAGCTGCGCGGGCTGGACATCGTCCGCTCGGTGACGAGCGTGCTGCGGGTCGAGGGCGGGGCGTAGCCACCCGTCCCGCCTGATGGTTATCCGGAGGTGTGCCGGCGGCCGGTCGGTAAGGCTGGTCCACGCTGGTAGGGGCCCCGCGCCGACCGGGGCGGCAGAGGCGAGGAGTGCGACATGTGGCGGGGTCTGATCGAGGCGTACCGGGACCGGCTGCCCGTCACCGACGCCACTCCCGTCGTCACCCTGCACGAGGGGAACACGCCGCTGCTGCCGGCGCCGGTGCTCTCCGCCCGGGTGGGCGCCGACGTGTGGCTCAAGGTCGAGGGGGCGAACCCGACCGGCTCGTTCAAGGACCGGGGCATGACGGTCGCCGTCTCCAAGGCCGTCGAGGCCGGTGACAAGGCGATCATCTGCGCCTCCACCGGCAACACCAGCGCCTCCGCCGCCGCGTACGCGGCCCGCGCCGGGATCACCTGCGCCGTGCTGGTGCCGCAGGGCAAGATCGCGCTGGGCAAGCTGGCCCAGGCGCTGGTGCACGGCGCGAAGCTGCTCCAGGTGCAGGGCAACTTCGACGACTGCCTGGCGCTGGCCGGCAAGCTCGCCCAGGACTACCCGGTCGCGCTGGTCAACTCGGTCAACATCGACCGGCTGCACGGGCAGAAGACCGCCGCCTTCGAGATCGTCGAGGCGCTCGGCGACGCGCCCGACATCCACTGCCTGCCGGTGGGCAACGCCGGCAACATCTCCGCCTACTGGATGGGCTACTCCGAGGACCTGCGCGACGGCAACGCCACGAAGGCCCCCACGATGTACGGCTTCCAGGCGGCCGGCGCGGCCCCGATCGTCACCGGCAAGGTGGTGCCGGAGCCGTCCACCATCGCCACCGCCATCCGGATCGGCAACCCGGCGAGCTGGACCAAGGCGATCGACGCCCGGGACGCCTCCGGCGGGCTGATCTCGGCGGTCACCGACCGGGAGATCCTGTCGGCGTACCGGCTGCTGGCCCGCGAGGTCGGGGTCTTCGTCGAGCTGGGCAGCGCGGCCAGCGTGGCCGGCCTGCTCCAGCAGGCCACCGCCGGCCGGGTGCCGGCCGGCGCCACCGTGGTCTGCACGGTGACCGGCCACGGCCTCAAGGACCCGGAGTGGGCCATCTCCACGGCCCCCGCCCCGCTGACCATCGCCAACGACGCCCTGGCCGCCGCCCGCTCCCTCGACCTGGTCTGACCGGCCCGCGCCGGCCGGAGCGGGCGCCGTCACGCCGGCCGGGGTCCCTGCGTGGGAGCGTGATCGCGTGCGGCAGACTCTGGACACCCCGTACACCCCTTTGCAGGAGTGAGTGACGCCGATGTCGGTGCTCGCCAGATTCAGTCTCGCCAACCGGGGGCTGATCGCCCTCATCGCACTGGTGACCACGGCGTTCGGGGCGTTCGCCGTGCCGTCGCTGAAGCAGCAGCTGCTGCCGTCCCTGGAGTTCCCGGCCGCGTTCATCGTGGCGCCGTACCCGGGTGCCGCGCCGGAGATCGTCGAGTCCCAGGTCGCCGAGCCGATCGAGAACAGCCTCCAGGGCATCCCGGGGCTGGAGAAGGTCACCTCCACCTCGCGCGAGGGCTCCGCCACGGTCCAGGTGCAGTACGAGTTCGGCACCGACCTGGACGACGTGGTCAACAAGATGCAGACCGCGCTGAGCCGGATCGACGCCCAGCTCCCCGAGGGCGTCGACCCGCAGGTGATCGCCGGCAGCACCGACGACCTGCCGGCCGTGGTGGTCGCCGCCACCGGGGACGCCGACGAGCGGGCCCTGGCCGAGAAGCTGCGCAGCACGGTCGTGCCGGAGCTGGAGGGGCTGGACGGCGTCCGTACCGTCGACGTCACCGGCGCCCGCGACCAGGTCGTGACCATCGTCCCCGACCCGGCGAAGCTGGCCGCGGCCCGGCTGGCCCCGACCGCGATCGCCCAGGCGTTGAAGACCAACGGCGTGGCGCTGCCGGCCGGCACGGTGATCGACGGCAGCCGCTCGCTGCCGGTGCAGGTCGGAACCCCGATCCGCACCGTGGACGACCTGCGCGGGATCGTGCTCAGCACCGCCCCCGCCGCCCCGGTACGCCTCGGCGACGTGGCCCGGGTGGAGCAGCAGCTCGCCCCGGCCACCAGCTTCACCCGCACCAACGGCAAGCCCAGCCTCGGCATCGCCGTCACCGCCTCGCCGGACGGCAACGCGGTGGCCATCTCGCACGACATCCGGGACCGGCTGGACGAGCTGGAGGCCGCCTCCGGCGCCGACCTGACCGTGGTCTTCGACCAGGCGCCGTTCGTCGAGCGGTCCATCGAGAGCCTCACCACCGAGGGCCTGCTCGGCCTGCTGATGGCGGTCGTGGTGATCCTCGTCTTCCTGCTCTCGATCCGCTCCACCGTGGTCACCGCGGTCTCCATCCCGCTGTCGGTGCTGGTCGCGCTGATCGTGCTCTGGGCCGGCGACTACTCGCTGAACCTGCTCACCCTGGGCGCGCTGACCATCGCCATCGGCCGGGTGGTCGACGACTCGATCGTGGTGCTGGAGAACATCAAGCGACACCTGGAGTACGGCGAGCCGAAGCGGGACGCCATCCTGGCCGCGGTCCGCGAGGTGGCCGGCGCGGTGACCGCCTCCACCCTCACCACGGTAGCCGTCTTCGCGCCGATCGCGCTGGTGGGCGGCTTCGTCGGGCAGCTCTTCGCGCCGTTCGCGATCACCGTGACGGTGGCCCTGCTCGCCTCGCTGCTGGTCTCGCTGACCGTGATCCCGGTGCTGGCGTACTGGTTCCTCAAGCCGCCGCGCGGCGGGGCCGACGAGGCCGCCGCCCGGCACGCCGCCGAGGAGAAGGAGCTGCGCAGCCCGTTGCAGCGGGCGTACCTGCCGGCGATCGGTTTCGCCACCCGCTCCCGGGGCACCCGCTGGGCGACCGTGGCTCTGGGCCTGCTGGTGCTCTTCGGCACCTTCGGGCTGGCCCAGAAGCTGGAGACCAACTTCCTGGACGACTCCGGCCAGGACACCCTGGCCATCCATCAGGAACTGCCGGCGGGCACCGGGCTGACCGGCACCGACCAGGCCGCCGCGCGGGTCGAGGAGATCCTGCGGCGTACGCCGGGGGTGGCGACGTACCAGGTCAGCGCGGGTGGTGGCGACAACCCGTGGGCGGGTGGCGGCAACGACACCGCCTCCTGGTCGGTGGCGCTCACCGACGACACCGACGCCGCGGAGGTCCGCGAGAAGCTGCGCAAGGAGTTCGACGCGCTCGGCCCGGAGACGGGCGAGCTGACCTTCGGCGGCGGGCAGAACGCCGGCGCCGCCAACCAGCTCGAGGTGGTCGTGCAGGCCGCCGACCAGGAGACGCTGACCCGGGCCGCCGAGGCCGTCCGGGACGCGATGGCCGGTACGGCGGGCGTCGAGGACGTCACGACCGGCCTGGCCACCCGGGTGCCCCGGGTGGAGGTGACCGTGGACCGGGTCGCCGCGGCCCGGGCCGGGCTGACCGAGGCGGCGGTGGGGCAGGTCGTCGCGCAGGCGTACCGGGGGGCGCCGCTCGGCCAGGTCACCCTGGACGGCACCCCGCAGGACGTGGTGCTGAGCACCGGGGCCCGGCCGCCGCTGAGCGTGGCCGAGCTGCGGGCGCTGCCGGTCGGCCCGGTGAAGCTGGACGACGTCGCCGACGTCAACCAGGTCGAGGGCCCGCAGCAGGTGACCCGGATCGACGGTGAGCGGAGCGTGTCGGTGACCGGGTCGGCCACCGGCTCGAACCTCGGCGCCACCACCCAGGAACTGCAGAAGAAGCTGGACGCGCTGGACGTGCCGGGGGCGACGTTCGTCATCGGCGGCGTCAGCGCGGACCAGGCGGACGCCTTCGCCGACCTGGGCCTGGCCGTGCTGGCCGCGATCGCGATCGTCTTCCTGATCATGGTGGGCACGTTCCGCAGCCTGACCCAGGCGCTGATCCTGCTGATCTCCGTGCCGTTCGCGGCGACCGGCGCGATCGGGCTGCTGCTGCTCACCGGGACCCCGCTCGGCGTGCCGGCGCTGATCGGCGTGCTCATGCTGGTCGGCATCGTGGTGACCAACGCGATCGTGCTGCTCGACCTGATCAACCAGTACCGGGTTCAGGGCATGGGCGTGACCGAGGCGGTGGTCGAGGGCGGCCGGCGCCGGCTGCGGCCGATCCTGATGACCGCGGTCGCCACCGTGTTCGCGCTGCTGCCGATGGCGTTCGGCCTGACCGGTGAGGGCGGCTTCATCTCCAAGCCGCTGGCCGTCGTGGTGATCGGCGGGCTGCTCAGCTCGACGCTGCTGACGCTGATCCTGGTGCCCACCCTCTACACGATGGTGGAGCGCACCAAGGAGTCCTTCCGCGAGCGCCGGGCCCGCCGGCGCGGCACCCCGGTGCCCGCGGAGCCGCCGGCGCCGGTTCCGGTGACCGTCGGGGGCGCGGAGCGCCCGGCAGAGTCGGCTGACGGGCCGCCGGCCCGCCCGGCGCCGTCGGCCGCCCTGGTCGACGGCACGGACCAGTTCGAGGTGCTGCGGCTGCCGAAGAGCCGCCGTTCCCCGCTCCCGCCGACGGAGTAGCCGCGCGATCCCCGAGAGCGGGTGGCCGTCCCATGGTGGACGGCCACCCGCTCCGTACGGGGCAGTGGGAAACAGCCCCGCACGGTACGGTGGGTGAGCCGACACCTACGGTGGGTTGCGGTCCGTCCTGGTGGGCGGCCGGCCGGAGCGGAAGCGGGGGCGATGGCGGACGGCGTGGCCCGTTGGGGCAGGCGTACGGTGCTCCGCCGGGCCGTGCTGCTGGGCGGAGGCGCCGCGCTGGGTGTCGCCGCGACCTCGCAGACCGCCTGGATCGCCGACCGCCGGCTCCCGCTGGGCGGCGGACCGGCCAGCGCCACCCTGGGCAGCCGCTACCAGCAGGTCGGCGGCGGCGGGGTGGAGGTCGTCTGGGGGGTCCACACCGGCGCCCCGCTGGTCTCGCTGACCTTCGACGACGGGCCGCAGCCGCAGTGGACCCCCATGGTGCTGGACACCCTGGCCGAGCACCGGGTGCCGGCCACCTTCTTCCTGGTCGGCGAGCGGGCCCGCCGGCACGCCGCGCTCGTCCGCGACCGGCTGGGCGGGCACGAGGTGGGCAACCACAGCTGGGCGCACCACGACCTGGCCCGGATGGACGCCCGCACCGCCTACGACGACCTGCGCCGCAGCCACGAGGCGATCGCGGCGGCCACCGGGACGGCCCCCCGGCTGCTCCGCCCGCCCTGGGGGCACCTGGGCGGCGCCGTGCTCCACGCCGCCGCCCGGCTGAACTACCGGCTGGTGCTCTGGACGCTCCAGATGGTCGAGGGGGAGTATCCGCACGACCCGGCCGGGCACGCCCGGCGCATCGTGGCCGACGTGCGGCCCGGCACCATCCTGCTCGGCCACGACGTCGGCCCCGAGCGGCGGCTGGTCGCGCTCCGCGGCCTGCCCGACATGATCACCGGGCTGCGCGCCCGCGGCTACACCTTCGTGACCGTCTCCGAACTGCTGCGCCGCGCTGCCGTCGTGGGAGCGGCCCGATAGGGTGCCCGCGTGTCACCCACCGTCTCGGTCCTCGTCCGCAACCGCGACTTCCGCAACCTCTTCCTCGCCGAGCTGGTGGTCTTCGGCGCCGACTGGTTCGTCATGGTGCCGCTGCTCGTGCTCCTGCCGGCGCTGACCGGCAGCGGGGTGTGGGGCGCGCTGGTGCTCGCCGTGGACACCGGCATGACCGCCCTGCTGCTCCCGTACACCGGCACCATCGCCGACCGGTTCGACCGCCGGAAGATCATGATGGCGGCCAACCTCGCCGCGCTGGCCGGCATCCTGCTGCTGCTCGGCGTCCGGAACGCCGGCACGGCCTGGCTGGCGCTGGTGGCGATCGCCGCCGTGGCGGTGGCGAAGGCGTTCTACTCGCCGGCCGCGCAGGCCGCCCTGCCCAACGTGCTCGACCCGGCCGACCTGGCCGCCGGCAACGCGATCGCCGGCTCGGCCTGGGGCACCATGACCGTGGTCGGCGCCTCGCTCGGCGGAGTGCTCAGCGCCGCCGCCGGCCCGTACGCCAGCTTCTGGGTGGCGGCCGTGGCCCTGGCCGGGGCGGCGGGCCTGGCCGCGCTGATCCGCCGGCCGTTGCAGGCGCCCCGCGACCCGGCGGCGGTCGTCCCGCGCACCTGGCCGGCGATCCGCGAGGCGCTGGGTTACATCGCCCACCGGCCGCGGGTGCTCGCCCTGGTCACCGTGAAGTCGGCGGTCGGCCTGGGCAACGGCGTGCTGACCGTCTTCCCGCTGCTGGCCGGGCTGTACGGGGTCGGGGCGATCGGCACCGGTCTGCTCTTCGCCTCCCGCGGCGCCGGGGCGCTGGTCGGGCCGATCCTGATGCGCCGGGTGCTCAGCAACCGGGCCTGGCTGCTCACCGGCCTGGCCCTGTCCATGTCCCTGTACGGCCTGGCCTACGTCGGCGTCTCGCTGGCGCCCTGGTTCCCGCTGGTGCTGGTGCTGGTCTTCCTGGCCCACCTGGGCGGCGGCAGCAACTGGGTGCTGTCCAACTACGCCCTCCAGGGCGAGGTGCCGGACCGGTTGCGCGGCCGGGTCTTCGCCACCGACATGATGCTGGCGACGTTGGCCATCGCGGTCAGCCAGCTGGTCGTGGCGCTGGTGGTCGACGCGGTCGACGAGCGGACCGTGCTGGCCGGCTGCGGGCTGGTCACCGTGGTCTACGCGGTGGGCTGGCGGTTCGCCACCCGGCGGCTGTCGCTCACCGACCCGGTCGAGGAGGCGGCGCCCAGCCGCACCCCGTGACGTCGCGCGCCGTTCCCACGGTCCGGGCGATCCGGCGCGCCGTCGGTGCCGGGTCCTAGCATGAGCCGGTGCCGATGACTCTCACCTCCGGTCCCGTCCGGGTCCGGGTGCCCGCGACGAGCGCGAACCTGGGCCCGGGCTTCGACTCGCTCGGGCTGGCCCTCGGGCTGTACGACGACGTGGCGGCCGAGGTGACCGCCGGGGGCGTACGGGTGGCGGTGACCGGTGAGGGCGCCGGCGAGCTGCCCGACGACGACCGGCACCTGGTGGTGACCGCCATGCGGGCCGCCTTCGACGTGCTCGGCGCGCAGCCGGCCGGGCTGGCCCTGGAGTGCGTCAACCGGATCCCGCAGGCCCGGGGCCTCGGGTCCTCCTCGGCGGCCATCGTGGCCGGCGTGCTGCTGGCCCGGGCGCTGGTCGTCGACGGCGCGGCCCGGCTGGACGACGCCGCCGCGCTCCGGCTGGCCTCGGAACTGGAGGGGCATCCCGACAACGTGGCGCCCTGCCTGCTCGGGGGTTTCACGGTGGCCTGGACGGAGCCGGCCGGCGCGCGGGCGGTCTCGCTGCCGGTGGCGGCGGCGGTCCGGCCCACCGTCTTCGTGCCCGGCGAGCGCGGGCTGACCTCGGTCGCCCGGGCGGCGCTGCCGGCCACCGTGCCGCACGGCGACGCGGCGCTGACCGCCGGGCGGGCGGCGCTGCTGGTGCACGCGCTGACCACCGACCCGGCGCTGCTGCTCCCGGCGACCGTCGACCGGCTGCACCAGGACTACCGCGCCGCCGGGATGCCGGCCACCGCCGCCCTGGTGGCTGCGCTGCGTGCGGCCGGTGTGGCGGCTGTGGTCAGTGGGGCGGGGCCGACCGTGCTGGCGTTGTCCGAGGTCCCCGCGGGATTCGACCCGGGAACAGATTGGCGCCGGTGGGAGTTGCCGATAGACGTCAGCGGTGCCCGGGTTGCCCGGGGTAGACTTGGACACGCCGAGCGGGACCCTGTTGCCGCAGGTCGGAAGAGTTGATTACGCTCTACACCTAGCACAGCCGCGAAGCATGCGATCTCCTGCGGGTCGGCGCACCCCCGAAGCTCTCGGCGGTCAGCCCGTCACCCCTGCCAAAGGCCCACGCCGCACCGCAGTTTCCACAGGTCGCCGCAGACGGCGAGACCTGCTCACCGACGTTGGTGAGTCGGGAAACCGACCGGCTGCTGTGTCACAGACTCCCGCGACGCGTCCATGCGAGGCGGGTGCACCGAGGCCGCCCGGCCACCTGTTCTCGACTCCGGGCAGCCCCGGCCTATCGAGGGAAGGAATCCATTGAGCGACACCACCGACGTGACGTCGGATGTTTCCAACGTCGCTGGCGATGCCACCACTGCCGCCCCCACACGCCGTCGGCGCAGCGGTACCGGCCTGTCGGCGATGCTGCTGCCTGAGCTCCAGAGCCTGGCCGCGTCGCTCGGTATCTCCGGTACGGCTCGCATGCGCAAGGGCGAGCTGATCAGCGCGATCACCGAGCGGCAGGGCGGCGCCGCCGCCGGAACCCCTCGACCGCGGGCCGAGGTCGCGGCCGCGGCCGCTCCCGCCCGCGAGGAGGTGCACGCCGAGGTCCGCGAGGAGCGGACCGAGACCGAGCGGCGCACCGCCGAGCCGGCGCCGGCTGCCGAGGCGACCGAGGGCCGCACCCGCAGCCGCCGGGGCCGGGCGGCCGCGACGGCCACCACGACCGCCGAGGCGCGGCCGGCCGAGACGCGTGCCGAGGAGGCTCCCGTCGAGACCGGCGAGCGGGCCGAGCGCGGCGAGCGGGCCGAGGGCCGGGGCCGTGAGCGGACCGAGCGCGGTGGCGAGCGTGCCGAGCGGACCGAGCGCGGCGGCGAGCGTGCCGAGCGCGGTGAGCGTGGCGGTGACCGTGGCGAGCGTGCCGACCGTGGCGAGCGCACCGAGCGGGGCGACCGCAACGAGCGGGGCGAGCGTGCCGAGCGGGGCGAGCGCAACGAGCGCACCGACCGGGGCGACCGCAACGACCGCAACGACCGGGGCCAGCGCGCCGAGCGCAACGACGACGGTGACGACGACGGCGAGGGCGGCGGCCGGCGCGGCCGGCGCAGCCGGTTCCGCGACCGCCGGCGTGGCCGCGGCGAGCGCGCCGAGGGCGGCGACGGTGGCGGCCGCGAGCCGCAGGTCGGCGAGGACGACGTGCTCGTTCCGGTCGCCGGCATCATCGACGTGCTCGACAACTACGCCTTCGTCCGGACCACCGGCTACCTGGCCGGCCCGAACGACGTGTACGTCTCGATGTCGCAGATCAAGAAGTACGGCCTGCGCCGCGGCGACGCGATCACCGGCGCCGTGCGTGCCGCCGCCCGGGAGGGCGAGCAGCGGCGCGACAAGTACAACCCGCTGGTCCGGCTCGACACCATCAACGGGATGGAGCCGGACGAGGCGAAGCGCCGGCCGGAGTTCTACAAGCTCACTCCGCTGTACCCGCAGGAGCGGCTGCGGCTGGAGACCGAGCCGCACATCCTCACCACCCGGGTCATCGACCTGGTGATGCCGATCGGCAAGGGCCAGCGGGCGCTGATCGTCTCGCCGCCGAAGGCGGGTAAGACGATGGTGCTGCAGGCGATCGCGAACGCGATCACCCGCAACAACCCGGAGTGCCACCTGATGGTGGTGCTGGTCGACGAGCGGCCGGAAGAGGTCACCGACATGCAGCGGTCGGTGAAGGGCGAGGTCATCGCGGCCACGTTCGACCGTCCGCCGCAGGACCACACCACGGTGGCGGAGCTGGCGATCGAGCGGGCGAAGCGTCTGGTCGAGCTGGGCCACGACGTGGTCGTGCTGCTCGACTCGGTGACCCGGCTCGGTCGGTCGTACAACCTGGCGGCGCCGGCCAGCGGCCGGATCATGTCGGGTGGTATCGACTCCACCGCGCTCTACCCGCCGAAGCGCTTCCTGGGCGCGGCGCGGAACATCGAGAACGGTGGCTCGCTGACCATCCTCGCGACGGCGCTGGTGGAGACCGGCTCGATGGCCGACACGGTCATCTTCGAGGAGTTCAAGGGCACCGGCAACGCCGAGCTGAAGCTGGACCGGAAGATCGCCGACAAGCGGGTCTTCCCGGCGATCGACATCAACCCCTCCGGCACCCGCAAGGAGGAGGTCCTCCTCGCGCCGGAGGAGCTGGCGATCGTCCACAAGCTCCGCAAGGTGCTGCACTCCCTGGACTCGCAGGCGGCGCTCGACCTCCTGCTGGACCGGCTCAAGCAGTCCCGCACGAACATCGAGTTCCTGATGCAGATCGCGAAGTCCACACCGGGCGAGTGACCTGAGGGATCTCCGAGAGGGGCACGGCCTGCGGGCCGTGCCCCTCTTCGCGTACCGGGGTGGGAAGGGGATGAAGTTTTTCTTCGGTTCAGCCGGAGGGTATTGAAACTTCTGTTCAGTCTCGGGTTGACTGTGGTCCATGCGAATCCGCAGTCGATCCGCCCGTCTCGCCGGCGTCCTGCTGCTGACGCCGCTGCTCACCCTCACCGCTCCGGTTCCGCCCGGTGCGGCGGCGGCCGCGGCCGAGCCGCGTACCCCCGCCGAGGACGCCCCGGCGGCCTCCTCCCGTCCCGACTCCGCGGTCGCCCTCGCCAACGACGCCGGTGTGGAGCCGGCCGGCGGCCTGGAGACCGCGAAGACCAGCCGTCCGGTCGCCCCCGGACTCGACCTGACCTCCTTCGACCGGTACGACGCCGACGGCTGGCTGCGGGCCGACGCCCTCACCGCCGACCTCTCCGGCGGCGTCACCGTCGACTACGTCAACTCCGGCGCGGTCACCCGCGACGAGCCGCTGCGCGCGGCGGTGGACCGCTCCCGGGCGGTGGCCGCGGTCAACGGCGACTTCTTCGACATCAACAACTCCGGCGCGGCGCAGGGCATCGGCATCCGCTCCGGCGAACTGGTGCAGTCGCCGGTCGCCGGGCACACCAACGCCGCCGCGATCAGCGCCGAAGGGCTCGGCCGGGTCATCCAGGTCGGCTTCGAGGGCACCGCGGCCCTGCCCGCCGGGCCGGTGCCGCTGACCCAGTTCAACAACATGGTGCAGCGCGACGGCGTGGGCGTCTTCACCCCGCTCTGGGGCTCGTACACCCGGAAGCGGGCCGTGGAGGGCGCCGCGCGGGTGGCCGAGGTGACGGTGACCGGCGGCCGGGTCGCGACCGTGACCGGCACGGCGGGGGAGGGCCCGATCCCGGCCGGGACCACGGTGCTGCTCGGCCGGGAGGCCGGCGCCGACGCCCTCGCGGCGCTGCGCCCCGGCGACCCGGTCGACCTGACCTGGCGGCCGAAGGCGTCCGACGGGAGCAGCCCGCGCGCCGCTGTCGGTGGTGGCAGCGTGCTGGTCCGCGACGGCGTGGTGCAGAACATTGCCGACCAGAGCCTCGCCCCGCGCACCTCGGTCGGGTTCTCCGCCGACGGGCGCAAAATGATCATGCTGACCGTGGACGGCCGGCAGGTGGACAGCCGGGGCGTCACCCAGACCGAGATGGGCCGGATGATGGTCGAGCTGGGCGCGTGGAGCGCGCTCAACCTCGACGGCGGCGGCTCCTCGACGCTGCTGGCCCGGGAGCCGGGCGCGGCGACCGTCCAGGTGGAGAACAGTCCCTCCGACGGCAGCGAGCGGCCGGTGCCGAACGGCCTGGCCATCTACGCGCCGCAGGGCAGCGGCCGGCTCACCGGCTACTGGCTGGAGACCGCGAGCGACCCGACCGCCGCGCCGGGCGTCGCCCCGATCCGCGGCGGCCGGCCGGACCGGGTCTTCCCCGGCCTCACCCGCCGGCTCACGGCCGCGGGCTACGACGAGACGTACGGCCCGGCCGCCGGCACGCCGCAGTGGCGGGCCAACCCGGCCGCCCAGGGCACCGTGGACGACGGGGTGTTCCGGGCCGGCCGGCCCGGCCGCAGCACCGTCACCGCCTGGCGCGACGAGGCGCGCGGCACGCTCGACCTGACCGTGCTGGGCCCGCTGGCGCGCGTCGACTCCACGGTGGACCGTCTCGGCCTCAACCAGCAGGGCGACACCGGACTGTTCGGCGTGGTCGGCTACGACGCGGAGGGGAACACCGCGCCGATCGAGCCGGCCGACCTGAAGCTGGAGTACGACCACGACCTGCTCGCCGTCACCCCCACCGCCGACGGCAACCTCTCCGTCCGGGCGCTCGGCGGCACCGGCGCCGCGCTGGTCACCGTCCGGGTCGGTGCGAAGACCACCGTCCTGCCGGTCACCATCGGGCTCACCGACGTGCCGGTGGCCGGCTTCGACGACGCCGCCTCCTGGAAGTTCAGCCAGGCGCGGGCGAGTGGGGCGGTCGCCCCGGCCGAGGGCCACACCGGCACCGGCCTGAGGATGTCGTACGACTTCAGCCAGTCCACCGGCACCCGCGCCGCGTACGCCGACCCGCCGGCCTGGATCGAGGTGCCCGGGCAGCCGCAGGCGTTCGGCATGTGGATCAAGGGCAACGGCACCGGCGAGTGGCCCAGCCTGCACCTGCACGACGCCCAGGACACCCAGTTCGTGCTGCGCGGCCCCTACCTGACCTGGACCGGCTGGCGGTACGTCGAGTTCACCGTCCCGCCCGGCGTGCAGTACCCCGTCCGGGTGCGCCGGTTCTACGTGGCCGAGACCGACCCGGCCAAGCAGTACCGGAGCGAGGTCGTCATCGACGACCTGGTGGCCCGGGTGCCCCCGACGGCGCACGCGCCGGAGGAGCCGAACATCACCGACCGGGTGGTGCTGCGCGACGGCACCGTGGACGGTGCGCCCTGGCGCTTCGCCGTCATGTCCGACGCCCAGTTCGTGGCCGCCAACCCGGACAGCGACCTGGTCGCCCAGGCCCGCCGTACGCTCCGCGAGATCCGCGCGGCGAAGCCGGACTTCCTGGTCATCGACGGGGACTTCGTGGACACCGCGTACCCGGCGGACTTCGCGCTGGCCAAGCGGATCCTGGACGAGGAGCTGGGCGGCGAGCTGCCGTACTACTACGTGCCCGGCAACCACGAGATCATGGGCGCCCCGATCGGCAACTTCCGGAGCGTGTTCGGGGACACCTCGCGGGTCTTCGACCACCAGGGCACCCGGTTCGTCACCCTGAGCACGGCCACCGGCTCGCTGCGCGGCGGCGGGTTCGACCAGGTGGAGCTGCTGCGGAGGACGCTCGACGCGGCGGCCGCCGACCCGGCGGTCGGCTCGGTCACCGTGCTCTTCCACCACCCGCCCCGCGACCCCAGCCCGGCCAAGGCCAGCCAGCTCGGCGACCGGAAGGAGGCCGCCCTCGTGGAGCAGTGGCTGGCCGACTTCCAGCACCGCACCGGCAAGGGCGCGCTCCTGGTGAACGGGCACGTCGGCACGTTCCACGCCGACCGGGTGGACGGCGTGCCGTACGTGATCAACGGCAACTCGGGCAAGGACCCGTCGACCCCGGCCCAGCTCGGGGGCTTCACCGGCTGGACCGAGTTCGGCGTCGACCCGGTGACCCCGCAGGAGGCCGAGCAGGTCCGCCGGGACCCGCTCGCCGAGGGGCCGAGCTGGATCGCTGCGGAGTTCCACGCCCACGTCGACCGGCTCGCCCTGGCCGCCCCGGCCGAGGTCGCGGTCGGCGCACCGGCCGCCGTCACGGCGACGCTCACCCAGCCCGCCGGCCGCACCGTCCCGGTGGCCGCCCCGGTCAGCGCCGACTGGTCCGGCTCGCCGAACCTGCACATCGGCGACGCCGACGGGGTGAAGCCCTGGCACGTGGCCCGGTTCGACCCGGCGACCGGGCAGTTGACCGCGCTGCGCCCCGGCGGGCAGGTGCTGCTCGCGGTCACCGTCAACGGCGTCCGCGCCGAGGCGACGGTGGCCCTCACGGCGGCGGCGGAGGCGCCCGCCGCCTGACCGGCACCGGGGGCGCGGAAGGTGCGTCCGTTCCCCCGGACCGGTGGCCCCGCCGGCGGGCTCCTCGACCTGGGGGAGGAGCCCGCCGGGCGGACGGCGTCAGAAGTCGCCCTCGGCGACCTGGAAGACGGTCAGGCCGAGCGACCGCCACATCCGGACCACCTGCTGCCGGTCGTCGAAGACACCGACCACCCGGTACCGGTCCCGGATCTCCCGCTCGTAGATCTCCTGCTTGACCACCGCGTCCTTGCGGTGGTCGCCCACGGCCCGCAGGTGCAGCGCCAGGTACGGCACCCTGACGTGCCGGGCCAGCCAGGTCTCGGTGTCGGCCCGGGCGGTGGCGTCCCGGCCGGAGCAGAAGACCACCTCGTGCCCGGCCGCGTGCATGGCCCGCACCGCCGCGATCACCGCCTCGTTCGGCGCGTCCTCGCCGACCCGGGTCATGTCGTACGGGCTGCGTGACACGTTCAGCGCCACCGTGCCGTCGATGTCGACCAGCACGATGTCGGGTTGCCCGGCGCCCTCCCGCTCCACCCGCGCCGGGCCGCCGGTCCGGGCGGTCGGCACCGGCAGCGGCAGCGGGCGGTTCGCCAGGTAGCGCTCGTGCAGCCGGCGGATCGCCGCCTCACCCACCCGGTCGGCCTCGGGACGCGCGGCGTCCCGGCGCAGGCACTCCTCCAGCGGCACGTCGGTGAAGTCGTGCACCTCGAACGCCGCGCCGTGCCGGGCGGCCAGTTCGGCCCAGTCCCGCAGCGTGCGCGAGCGCAGGTTGGTGTCGTCCACGCAGACGCTCACCCGCGCCGCCAGCAGCGCCTCCACCTGGGCCCGCTGCGCCCGGCTGACCTGCCCCTCGGCCCACTGGGTGAAGAGCCGCTCGCCGTGCAGCATCCGGCGCAGGTCGTCGCGGTTGACCCGGACCACGCCGGGCTGGAGCCGGCGGGCGAAGGTGGTCTTGCCGGAAGCGGGCAGCCCGCGGGTGGCGATCAGGCGGAACATCCCGTACCTCCCGTTCATGCCTCGGCCACCTCACGAATGCCCGCGCCGGGCGCGGGAATGCGTACCGGGCGGGGAGCGTTGCGCCTGCCGGACCTGGTGTGCGGCCCGCTCGACGGGTCGGTGGAAGCCCATGGCACACTGGTCAATCGGCCACCGGTTCCGGTTCACGCCCGAGCCCGTCGAGACGACGGGGAGCACGACGGCGACCCGGCGACCACCGACGAAAGGACCGAGGCGACATGAAGCCCAACATCCACCCGGAGTACGTGACCACCGAGGTCCGCTGCTCCTGCGGTAACACGTTCACGACCCGCAGCACCGCCAAGGGCGGTTCGATCAGCGTCGAGACCTGCAGCGCCTGCCACCCGTTCTACACGGGCAAGCAGCGCGTCCTGGACACCGCCGGTCGGGTCGCGAAGTTCCAGCAGAAGTACGCCAAGGTTCAGGCCAAGAAGGCCAAGTAGCTCCGTCGACGACGCCCGTGTCCGGCTCCGTGCCGGGCGCGGGCGTTCGTCCGTTTCCACCCGTTTCCGTCCCTCCCGCCCGGTCGCCGTCGAAGGAGCACCCCCAGCATGAGCAGTGAGCGCCTGGCCGCCCTCCTCGACGAGTACGCCGAGCTGGAGCAGCGGCTGGCCGACCCCGCGATCCACGCCGACCAGGGCACCGCCCGCCGGGTCGGCCGGCGCTACGCGGAGCTGGTCCCGCTGCACAAGGCCGCCGGCGAGCTGGAGCAGGCCCGGGCCGACCTGGCCGCCGCCCGCGAGCTGGCCGCCGAGGACCCGGCCTTCGCCGCCGAGGCGGAGGCCATCGCGGCGTCCCTGCCGGCGCTGGAGGAGAGGCTGGCCGAGCTGCTCATCCCGCGCGACCCGCACGACGCCAAGGACGTCATCGTCGAGATCAAGGCCGGCGAGGGCGGCGAGGAGTCGGCGCTGTTCGCCGGCGACCTGCTGCGGATGTACACCCGCTACGCCGAGCGGCACGGCTGGGTCACCGAGGTGATCGACGCGCAGGACTCCGACCTCGGCGGGGTCAAGGACGTCTCCCTGGCGATCAAGACCAAGGGCGTGCCGGAGGGCGGCAACGGGGTCTGGTCCCGGCTCAAGTGGGAGGGCGGCGTGCACCGGGTGCAGCGCGTCCCGGTGACCGAGTCGCAGGGCCGGATCCACACCAGTGCGGCCGGCGTGCTCGTGCTGCCCGAGGCCGAGGACGTGGACGTCACCATCGACCCGAACGACCTGCGGATCGACGTGTTCCGCTCGTCCGGGCCGGGCGGCCAGTCGGTCAACACCACCGACTCGGCGGTCCGGATCACCCACGTGCCCACCGGCATCGTGGTCTCCTGCCAGAACGAGAAGTCGCAGCTGCAGAACCGCGAGCAGGCCATGCGCATCCTGCGGGCCCGGCTGCTCGCCGCCGCCCAGGAGCAGGCCGACGCGGCCGCCTCGGACGCCCGCAAGGCGCAGGTGCGCACCGTGGACCGGTCGGAGCGGATCCGCACCTACAACTTCCCGCAGAACCGGATCACCGACCACCGGATCGGCTACACGGCGTACAACCTGGACCTGGCGCTGGCCGGCGAGATGGACGGGGTCCTCGACGCTCTGGCCGAGGCCGACCGCGCGGCCCGGCTGGCCGGGGAGACGGAGCTCAGCCGCCGCTGACCGGCCCGCGCTCAGCAGGCGCGGAGGCGGTCCTTGGCGCGCAGCATCTCCCGGTCGGCCAGCTCGAAGGCGGCGCCCAGCGCCTCCCGGACGCTCACCCCGGTGCCCCCGTCGACCTCGGCGAAGCCGATGCTCACCCCGACCGGGGTGCCGGGGACCAGCGACTCCCAGTCCTCGGTGTGGACGGCGGCCTGGATCCGCCGGGCCACCTCGGCCGCCTCCGCCATCCCGGTCTCGGGCAGCACCACGACGAACTCGTCGCCGCCGTACCGGGACACGAAGTCGCCCCGCCGCATCACGCGGTTGATCACCCCGGCGATCCGTTGCAGCACCAGGTCGCCGGAGTGGTGCCCGTGCCGGGTGTTCACCGCCTTGAACCCGTCGAGGTCGCAGACGCCGATCACCACCCGTTCGCCCCGGGCCACCACGGCGCCGATGTAGCGCTCCAGCCGGCGCCGGTTGGGCAGCCCGGTGAGCGGGTCGGTCAGCGCCTCGCCCTCGTACCGGGCGGCCTCGCGGCGCATCTCCTCGTGGTCGATCCGGGCGGCGATGCCGTCGATGTAGACGTCCCGCAGCCGGTCGCTGCGCTGCGCGGCCAGCCGGAACGCGTGCCGGTCGGCCCGGTGCGCGGCGGCGTGGTCACCGGCCCGCGCCAGCGCCACGCTGCGCAGCCGGGGCGCCTCGGCGGCGCCCAGCGTCTCGTCGGAGACCTGGATGGTGTCCAGCCGGGTGACCGCCTCGATGGGGCGGCCCTCGGCGACGGCCAGGCAGACCTGGCCGAACTGGCGCAGGTCGCGGGCGCGGGCGCTGTCCCCGCCGTGCCCGAGCAGGCGGGCCGGGTCGGCGTCCCCGCCGGAGTCCACCCGGTCGCCGAGCGCCGCCCGGCGGGCGGCGGCGTAGCCGTAGGCGGCCAGGCTGCTCGGCCGGAGGTTCCCGGCCCGACCGCTGCGCAGGAAGCGGCTGAGGTCGCCGGCCACGTCGCGGAGCACCCGCAGGCAGCCGTCGCTGTCGCCGTTGTGGTCCAGCGCCACGGCGTTGCGCAGCCGGATGCCGGGCGCGGCGAAGGTCTCCTCGGGGATGCCCGCGGTCACGCCCACCTGGCGGGCGCGCTCGATCGCGCCGAGCGCGTGACCGTGGAAGCTCAGGTAGGAGTAGGCCATCGCCAGGTCGTGCCAGCCCCAGGCGGTGTCCCGGTCCGGGTCATCGTCGGCGCTCAGCGCCCGGGCCGCCCGGACCAGGTGTGTGACGCAGCGGTCCAGCGCCCCCTGGTGGTGGGCGGCGAGCGCGGCGAGGGCGTTGAGGTGCCCGTGCAGGTACGGCTCGGCCAGGTCCCGGACGGCGGCGGAGGCCTCCTCGATGGCCCGGGTGAACTCGGCCGTCCGACCGAGATTGATCAGCGCGGAGAGGCGCTGCACCAGCGCGTCCGCCCGCGCGTACGGGTCGTCGGTGGTGCGGATGACCCGGTCCAGCAGGGCGCACGCCTCCGCCGAGCGGCTGGCCTCCTGCAACGCCCGGGCGCGCCGGAGGGCGTCAACCTGGTCCTCGACCCGGTCGAGCCAGCCCACTCGCGACCTCCCTGTGTGTGCGTCCGGACGCACCCGCTCGTGAGGTGACCCGCGACGCTTCATGATTATGTCGTGACCTCCCTACCGCAACACCCGTCCGAAGGGACAGAACGCGAGCGCCCCTCACGGGTGGTCGCCCGGGCCGCCCAGGCCCTCGCGGCGGCGGGCGTCGAGGCGCCCCGCGCGGAGGCCGAACTGCTGGCCGCGTACGTGCTGGAGGTGCCGCGCGGCCGGCTGGCGCTGGCCGACGGCTTCACCCCGGAGCAGAGCGACCGCCTCGACACGCTGGTCGACCGGCGGGTCGCCCGGGAACCCCTCCAGCACCTCACCGGCGCCGCCGGCTTCCGGCACCTGGAACTGGCGGTCGGCCCGGGCGTCTTCGTGCCCCGGCCGGAGACGGAACTGCTCGCGGGCTGGGGGATCGAGCAGGCGCGCCGGTGGCCCGCGCCGCTGGTCGTCGACCTGTGCAGCGGGTCCGGCGCGATCGCCCTGGCGGTCGCGCAGGAGCTGCCGTCGGCCCGGGTGGTGGCGGTGGAACGGTCGCCGGCGGCGCTGGACTGGCTGCGCCGCAACGCCGCCGGGCGGGCCGCCGCCGGGGACCGGCCGATCGAGGTGGTCGCCGCCGACGTCACCGACCCGGGGCTCCTCGCCGACCTGGTGGGCCGGGTCGACGTGCTGCTCTGCAACCCGCCGTACGTGCCCCGGTCGGTGGTGGTGCCGCCCGAGGTGGCCGGCCACGACCCGGACGAGGCGGTGTTCGGCGGCGCGGACGGGCTGGACGTGATCCGCCCGGTGGTGGGCCGGGCCGCCGCGCTGCTGCGCCCGGGCGGGGTGGTCGGCGTCGAGCACGACGACACCCACGCCACCGCGGTGCCCGCGCTGCTCGCCGCCGACGGCCGCTACGAGCGGGTCGAGGAGCACCGTGACCTGGTCGGGCGGCCCCGGTACGCGACCGCGTCCCGCCGGGCGGACGGCCAGCACGCCGACCCGGCCCCGGCGTGGCAGACTGGCTCCTCGTGATGCTCTACGACTGTCGGTCGCCCGCCGACCGGGACCGCGGCATCGCCGCTGCCATCGAGGCGGTCAAGAACGGGGAACTCGTCGTCCTGCCGACCGACACGGTCTACGGCATCGGCGCCGACGCCTTCACCCCGTACGCGGTGAAGGCCCTCGCGGACGCCAAGGGTGGCGCCCGGCAGGCGCCCCCGGTGCTGATCGGTTCCCGGCACACCCTCGACGGCCTGGTCTTCTCGCTGCCCCGCTCCGCCCGCGAGCTGGTCGAGGCGTTCTGGCCGGGCGCGCTGACCATCGTGGTGGAGCACTCGCCGAGCCTGGCGTGGGACCTGGGCGACTCCAGCGGCACGGTGGCGGTGCGGATGCCGCTGCACCCGGTGGCGCTGGAGGTGCTGCGGGAGACCGGCCCCATGGCGGTGGCCTCGGCCAACAAGGTCGGCCAGCCCGCCGCGCTCACCGCCGAGGAGGCCCGCGACCAGCTCGGCTACGGCGTCCGGGCCTACCTGGAGGCCGGCCCCGCCCCCGACCCGGTGCCGAGCACCATCGTCGACCTGACCGGCGAGGTGCCCCGCGTGCTGCGCCAGGGTGCGGTGAGCCTGGAGAAGCTGCGCGACGTGGTGCCGGACATCCTCGACGAGCGGGGGGTCTGAGTGCCCCCGTTCACCGTGCTGCACGTCTGCATGGGCAACATCTGCCGGTCCCCGATGGCCGAGCGGCTGCTGGTGCTCGCCGTGCGGGAGCGGCTGGGCCGCCTCGGCGTCGACCCGGCCCGCTCGGACGAGCTGGTGCACAGCCACAGCGCCGGCACCGGCGGCTGGCACGCCGGCGAGGAGATGAACCCGCCGGCCGCCCGGCAGGTGACCTCGCGCGGCGGTGCGGTGGACGGGTTCGCCGCCCGCCGGCTCCGCTCCGACCTCATCGACGCCGCCGACCTGGTCCTCACCGCCACCGCCGACCAGCACGAGTACGTGGTGGCGCTGCGCCCGGACGCCGCCGCGCGCACCTTCGTGCTGGGCGAGTTCGGCCGGCTCCTCGGCGGGGTCGACCGGGCCGACCTGCCCCCCGTGGAGGCCACCCCGGAGTCGGTGTACGCCCGCGGCGTGGCGCTGGTCGAGGCGGCGGACGCGGCCCGGCAGGGCGGCACCGCGCTGTCCACCGACGACCTCGACGATCCCTGGGGCCGGGGCGACCAGTGCTTCAGCCGGGTGGCCGACGAGATCGAGGAGACCGTCCAGCCGCTGGCCGCCGCGCTCCTTCCCTGAGGGTTCATCCTTTCTCGCGAACTTCCTGCGCGTTTCGCTGAAGATGGCGGCGAAACGGCCGATTCCGGTCATTCTGAACGGGTCCGTACGGCCGGCTCCTGCGGGGAGAGCTGATGAACCGGGCCCATCTCGACAAGCTGTTCACCGTTCTGCTCGCCGGCGTGCTCGCCGGACTGGCCCTGGCCGCCGCGGCGCTGCCGGCCGCGCTGGTCTTCGGCCTCGGCTTCAAGAACCTGATGCCCTACACCGCGCTGCCGGAGTCGCTGAAGACGCCGCAGCCGGCCCAGCGCTCCAACCTCTACGCCAGTGACGGCCGCACCCTGATCACCTCCTTCTACGTGGAGGACCGGGTGGACGTGCCGGTCGGCGAGGTGGCGCCGGTGATGCGGCAGGCCATCGTTGCCGCCGAGGACGTCCGGTTCTACGAGCACCACGGCGTCGACGTGCGCGGCGTGGCGCGCGCCTTCACGGCCAACCGGCGGGACGGCACCCGGCAGGGCGCCTCCACGCTGACCATGCAGTACGTCCGCAACGCGCTGGCCGGTGACCCCCGGCTGACCGAGGAGCAGCGGGCGAAGGCCACCGAGATCACCGCTGGCCGCAAGATCCGCGAGATGCGGTACGCGCTGGCCCTGGAGCGCCGGATCAGCAAGGACGAGATCCTCGGGCGCTACCTGAACATCGCCTACTTCGGTGCCGGCGCGTACGGCATCGCGGCGGCCAGCAAGCGCTACTTCTCCACCACGCCGGCCAAACTCACCCTGGCCCAGTCGGCGCTGCTCGCCGGGCTGGTCCGCTCACCGGACACCGACGACCCGATCAACGGCGACGCCGACGCGGCGCTGGGCCGCCGGGCGTACGTGCTGGACCGGATGGTGGAGACCGGCCAGGTGACCGGGGCGGACGCGGCCCGGGCCAAGGGCGAGCAGCTCAACCTCAAGCCCAGCGCCACCCCCAACGACTGCACCGCGGTGCCCGCCGGGCACAACGACTGGGGCTTCTTCTGCGACTGGTTCACCCAGTGGTGGAACGCCCAGCCCGCGTTCGGCAAGACGGTGGACGAGCGGCAGCGCACGCTGCGCCGGGGTGGCTGGTCGATCGTCTCCTCGCTCGACGCGGACGTGCAGGCCAAGGCCACCGAGCAGGTGCTGCGGATCTATCCGAACACCAACCAGCGGGCCGCGCCGACCGCGGTGGTGCAGCCGGGCACCGGCCGGGTGCTGGCCATGGCGGTGAACCGCAACTACAGCGTGACCCCGAACCCGGACGCCCGGCAGAACTACCCGAACACGGTCAACCAGCTGGTCGCCGGTGGCGCGGGCATCGAGGGCTACCAGGCGGGCTCGACCTTCAAGCTCTTCGCCCTGCTGGCCGCGCTGGAGTCCGGGCTGCCGCTGAACACCGAGTTCGACGCCCCCAGCGTCTTCGTCACCAGGTATCCGATCGACGGCGGTCCGGCGAGCTGCGGCGGCCACTGGTGCCCGGAGAACGCCAGCCCGTCCTGGATGAACGGCGACCGCACCATGTGGGACGCGTTCGGCCGGTCGGTGAACACCTACTTCGCCTGGCTGACCGAGCGGGTCGGCGCGGACCGGGTGGTGGAGATGGCCGAGCGGCTGGGCATCGTGTTCCGCTCGCCGGAGGACGCCAAGCTGGCCCGGGACGGCGCGGAGAACTGGGGTCCGTTCACTCTCGGGGTCTCCGCCACCACCCCGCTCGACCTGGCCAACGCGTACGCCACCGTGGCCGCCGAGGGGACCTGGTGCCGGCCCACCCCGATCGCCTCGATCACCGACCCCACCGGCCGGAAGATCGCGGCCGGCAACCCGGACTGCCGACAGGTGCTCGACACCGAGGTGGCCCGGGCGGCGGCGGACGCGGCCCGCTGCCCGGTCGGCGACCAGTCGATGTACCGCCGGTGCGACGGCGGCACCGCCGAGGAGCTGGCGCCCGGCCTGCGCCGCCCGCTCGCCGGCAAGACCGGCAGCTCGGAGCGGAACGCCACGGAGACCGTGGTCGCCTTCACCCCGCAGCTCTCCGTGGCGACCATCGCGGCGAACCCGGACAACCCCCGGGACGCCGTCGGCGGCGGGGTCCAGGTCCGCCAGATCGAGGCCGTGGGCCGGCTCCTCGCGTGGGCCTTGCGGGACCAGCCGGTCCTGGACTTCGTCCCGCCGAGCCAGACCGTCGCCTTCGAACGGACCAGCCCCCGCACCGGCGACTGACCGCGGGGCCCGGGTCAGCGGTGGCCGGGCCGCTCGGCGCCGCGGGCGATGTTGCGGGCCATGCCGCCGAAGACGACGGCGTGGAACGGGGCGACCGAGGCCCAGTAGAGGTGACCGGGAAGGCCGTGGGGAAGGAAGACGGCGCGTTGGACGTACCGGCTGTGGCCGTCGCCGGCCGGCTCGACGCGCATCTCCAGCCAGGCCCGGCCGGGCAGCCGCATCTCGGCGCGCAGCCGCAGCAACTCGCCCGGGACGATCTCCTCGACCCGCCAGAAGTCCAGCGCCTCGCCGATTTGGAGGTGGTGCGGGTCGCGCCGGCCCCGGCGCAGCCCCACCCCGCCGATCAGCCGGTCCAGCCAGCCCCGGACCGACCAGGCCAGCGGGAACGAGTACCAGCCGTGCTCGCCGCCGACCCCCTCGACGACCCGCCACAGCGCGGCCGCCGGGGCGTCCACCGCCCGCTCCCGCACGTCGGTGTACGCCGTCCCGCCCGTCCACTGCGGGTCGGTGGGCAGCGGCTCGGCCGGGGCGTCCGGCCCGCTCGCGGTCGACCATCGGGTCTCGACCTGGCCGTCGCGGACCTTCGCCAGCGCCAGGGCCACCGCCTCGTCGAAGCCGGTCAGCCCACCGGGCGGGTCGGGCACGTACCGGGCGATGTCGTGCTCGTGGGCGACCGCCTCGTGGACCAGGCTCTCCACCAGCGGCCGGGCGATCGAGCTCGGCACCGGCGTCACCCAGCCGACCCAGTACGACGAGAGCGACGGGGTCAGCGGCCGGACCGGCAGGATGATCCGCCGGCGCAGCCCGGCGACCCGCGCGTACCGCTGCATCATCTGCTCGAAGGTCAGCACCTCCGGGCCGCCGATGTCGAAGCCCCGGTTCACCTCGGGCGGCAGGTCGGCGCAGCCGACCAGGTAGCGCAGCACGTCGCGGACGGCGATCGGCTGGATCCGGTTGCGCACCCAGCGCGGCGTGACCATGCCCGGCAGCCGCTCGGTCAGATAGCGCAGCATCTCGAACGAGGCCGAGCCGGACCCGATGATCACGGCGGCCCGCAGCACCACGGCCGGCACCCCGCTCGCCAGCAGGATGCGGCCGACCTCCGCGCGGGACCGCAGGTGCGGCGACGGGACCTTCAGGTCCGCCGCCGGCTCCGGCCCGCCCAGGTAGACGATCCGGCGTACGCCCGCGGCGCGGGCCGCCTCGGCGAAGTTCGCCGCGGCCTCCCGGTCGGCTGCCTCGAAGCCGCGCTGCCCGAGCGAGTGGACCAGGTAGTACGCCACGTCCACGCCCTCGAACGCGGCCGGCAGCGTCTCCGGTTTCCGCAGGTCGCCCTCGGCGATCTCGGCCCGGGACGCCCACGGCACGTCGCGCAGCCGCCCCGCCTTGCGGGCCAGGCAGCGGACGGTGTGCCCCTCGGCCAGCAACCGGGGTGCGAGGCGGCCGCCGATGTAACCCGTGGCGCCGGTGACGAGGCATCTCACGGCTTCCAGTCTGCGGCTCCGTAGACTCCTTCGCTGTGGAGAACGCGAGGAACGCCTTCTGGGGGCCGGACTTCCAGCAGCTCAGCACCGTCGATCCGGAGATCGCCGAGGTGGTGCTGGGGGAGTTGGCGCGGCTGCGCGGCGGGCTGCAACTGATCGCCAGCGAGAACCTCACCTCGCCCGCGGTGCTGGCCGCCCTCGGCTCCACGCTGACCAACAAGTACGCCGAGGGCTACCCGGGCCGGCGCTACTACGGCGGCTGCGCCGAGGTGGACCGGGCCGAGGAACTCGGCATCGCCCGGGCCAAGGAGCTGTTCGGGGCCGAGCACGCCAACCTCCAGCCGCACTCCGGCGCGAGCGCCAACCTGGCCGCGTACGCCGCCCTGGTGCAGCCGGGCGACACCGTGCTGGCCATGGACCTGCCGCACGGGGGGCACCTCACCCACGGCAGCCGGGTGAACTTCTCCGGCAAGTGGTTCCACCCGGTCGGCTACACGGTGCGGCGGGACACCGAGCTGATCGACTACGACGAGGTCCGCGACCTGGCGCTCGCGCACCGGCCGAAACTCATCATCTGCGGCGCGACGGCGTACCCCCGGTTGATCGACTTCGCCCGGTTCCGGGAGATCGCCGACGAGGTCGACGCCTACCTCATGGTGGACGCGGCGCACTTCATCGGGCTGGTCGCCGGCCGCGCCATCCCGTCCCCGGTGCCCCACGCCGACGTGGTCACCTGCACCACGCACAAGGTGCTGCGCGGCCCGCGCGGCGGCATGATCCTCTGCCGGGAGCCGCTGGCCGCCCGGATCGACAAGGCGGTCTTCCCCTTCACCCAGGGCGGCCCGCTGATGCACGCGGTCGCCGCCAAGGCGGTCGCCCTGCGCGAGGCCGCCCAGCCCGAGTTCCGGGCGTACGCCTCCCAGGTGGTCAGCAACGCGCAGGCGCTCACCGACGGGCTGGCCGCCGAGGGCATGCGGCCGGTCTCCGGCGGCACCGACACCCACCTGGCCCTGATCGACCTGCGGGAGACCGGAGTGACCGGGGCCGCGGCGGAGGCGCGCTGCGACGCCGCCGGCATCACCCTGAACAAGAACGCCATCCCGTACGACCCGCAGAAGCCGATGGTCGCCTCCGGCATCCGGGTCGGCACGCCGAGCGTCACCACCCAGGGCATGCGCGAGGGGGAGATGCGCCGGATCGCCACGCTGATCGCCCGGGCGGTGCGCACCGACCCGGAGTCGCCCGGTGGCGCGGACGAACTGGGCCGGATCGCCGGCGACGTGACGGAGCTGGTCGGTGCCTTCCCGGCGTACCCCCGTGGCTGAGCCGGGGACGCGCGCGGCGGAGGCGGTCGCGGACCGCGGCTGGCGACTGCGCCACCTGCCGGTGCTGGTCGTCGCCTCGGTGGTGATGGCCGCCGTGGCGGCGGTGGCCGGCGGGCTGGCCCGGGGCGCGGACGGCGCGCTCGGCGCGGCGGCCGGGGTGGCCGTCACCGCGGCCAGCTACACGCTCACCACGGTCGTGCTGGCCTGGGCGGACGCCCGGGACCCGCAGCTCGTGCTGCCGTTCGGGGTCGGCGTCTACATCGCCAAGATGACCCTGCTCGGCGGGGTGATGGTGCTGGTCGCGTCGACCGGCTGGCCGGGGCTGGTCCCGTTCGCCCTGGGCATCGCCGCGGGCGTGGTGATCTGGACCGGGGTGCACATCTGGTGGCTGGCCACGGTGCACGCCCGCCGCGTCCACACCTGATCCGTCCCACGGTTCGGACGGCACGCCGTGTGTCCGCGATCGGTCATTCTCTCAGTGGCGAGAGGGGAGTAGCGTGCCTCCAGACGACTTCGCCCACCCGTGTCCCACACAACAAGGTTGTGCGGGGGGTGAGGCACAGCCTCTTCGGCTCGACTGATATCGTTCGCCCCGTCATGGCCGGTGACCAGAAACCCCCCAGCACTGGCGGCCCGGGCGACGTTCCGTCCGGTGCCGGCCAGGGTTGGACCGCGCTCAGCTACCTCATCGGAGGCATGCTCGTGTGGGGCTTCATCGGCTGGCTGGTCGACCAGTGGCTCGACCTCGGCGGCATCGCCACCGGGATCGGCGTCGTGCTCGGCATGGCCGGGGGAATCGTCCTGGTCGTCCGCCGACTCGGCACGCCTACTTAGGAAGGGACGCGGTGTTCGGACAGGCGAACGTCCTGGCAGCGGGCCAGGCGGAATTCCCACCCAGTGTGGAGGACTTCTACCTGCCCAGCATCCTGCCCTGGGGTGCGCACGACAACTACTGGTTCACCAAGATCACGTTCATGGTCTGGCTGGCCGTCGGGGTCCTGATCCTGTTCTTCCTGCTCAGCTACCGCAACCCGAAGCTGGTGCCGACGAAGAAGCAGTGGTTCGCCGAGTCGGTCTACGGCTTCGTCCGGAACAACATCGCGGTCGACATGATCGGGCACGCGGGGGTGCGGTTCGCGCCGTACTTCACCACGCTCTTCTGCTTCATCCTGCTGACCAACGCGTTCGCGATCATCCCGTTCTTCCAGATCTCGCCGAACTCGCACATCGCCTTCCCGGCGTTCCTCGCCGTGATCAGCTACGTGATGTTCAACTGGATCGGCATCCGGCACCACGGCTTCGTCAAGTACTTCAAGAACTCGCTCATCCCGCCGGCACCCTGGTACATCCTGCCGCTGCTGATCCCGATCGAGTTCTTCTCGACGTTCCTGGTCCGGCCGTTCTCGCTGGCCGTCCGTCTCTTCGCGAACATGTTCGCCGGCCACATGCTCCTGCTGGTCTTCACGCTCGGCGGCTTCGCCATGCTCAGCGCCAACGCCTGGCTGGCGCCGGTCTCGGTGCTGTCCTGGGTGATGACGATCGCGCTGACCTTCCTCGAGTTCCTGGTGATCTGTCTGCAGGCGTACGTCTTCACGGTGCTGACCGCCAGCTACGTGCAGGGTGCGCTCGCCGAAGAGCACTGATCCCACTCTTTCGCACCAACCGTTGTCGTCCCGCGTGACCGTCACGCGTGATAACCAGGAGGAACCGTAATGAGCATCCTTGCCGAGGTAACGGGCAGCACCGCTGCCATCGGTTACGGCCTGGCCGCCATCGGCCCGGGCATCGGCGTGGGCCTGGTCTTCTCGGCCTACATCCAGTCGACGGCCCGCCAGCCGGAGTCGTCCCGGATGACCCTCCCGTACGTCTGGATCGGCTTCGCCGTCATCGAGGCGCTGGCCCTGCTCGGCATCGCCTTCGGCTTCATCTGGGCCGGCACCGCCTGATCCAGCCCCTCTGACCGGGAGGTTTTCCCATGTACTTCCTCGCCGCGGAGGGTGGTGAAGCGGCCCACAACCCGATCATTCCCGCCTGGGAGGAGATCGTGGTCGGCGGCATCGCCTTCATCGTGCTCTGCTTCGTGCTGATGAAGTTCGTCTTCCCGCGCATGGAGCAGACGTTCCAGGCCCGGGTCGACGCGATCGAGGGCGGCATCAAGCGCGCCGAGGCCGCCCAGGCCGAGGCGAACCAGCTGCTCGAGCAGTACCGGGCCCAGCTCGCGGAGGCGCGTACCGACGCCGCCAAGATCCGCGACGACGCCCGGGCCGACGCCGAGGGCATCCGCCAGGACATCCTCGCCAAGGCGCGCGAGGAGTCCGACCGGATCATCGCCGCCGGCAAGGAGCAGCTCGCCGCCGAGCGGGCCACCATCGTGCGTGAGCTGCGCACCGAGGTGGGCACCATCGCGGTGGACCTGGCCAGCAAGATCGTCGGCGAGTCGCTCGCTGACGAGGCGCGTCGCAAGGGCACCGTGGACCGGTTCCTGAGCGGTCTCGAGAGCACGGGGGCCCGCTGATGCAGGCCGCCAGCCGGGAGTCGTACAAGGTCGCGGCCGAGCGCCTCGACGCGTACGCCCGCGGCGCGGAGCCGTCGGCGGTGTCCTCCACCGCCGACGACATCCTCTCCGTCGCCGCGCTGCTGCGGCGTGAGCCGCGGCTGCGCCGGGCGCTCTCCGACCCGGCCCGCCCCGGTGCGGACCGGGCCGGCCTGCTCGGCGACATGCTGCGCGGCCGGATCGGCGCGGAGGCGCTCGACCTGGTCACCTCGCTGATCTCCGGCCGCTGGTCGGCCCCGACGGAACTGCTCGACGGCACCGAGCGGCTGGGCGTCGAGGCGCTCCTGGCGAGCGCCGACAAGGCCGGCGAGCTGGGCGAGGTCGAGGACGAGCTGTTCCGGTTCGGGCAGGTCGTCTCCGGTTCGCCGGAGCTGTCCAACGCGCTCTCCGACCCGATGGCCCCGGCCGAGCGCCGGGCCACCCTGGTTGACCAGCTGCTCGCCGGCAAGGCCCGGCCGATCACCGGTTACCTCGTCGGGGTCGCGCTCGGCGGGTTCGGGGGACGCTCCTTCACCGGGGCGCTCACCCGGCTGGTCGAGCTGGCCGCCGATCGGCAGGACCGTCAGGTCGCGTACGTGACCGTGGCGGCCCCGCTGAGTGACGAGGAGGAGCGACGCCTCGGTGCACGCCTCTCCGAGATGTACGGTCGAGAGGTTTCCGTCAAGCAGGTGGTCGACCCCGACGTGCTCGGTGGCGTCAGCGTGCGGGTCGGCTCCGACCTGTACGACGGCACCGTCCTGCGCCGCCTCAACGAGACCCGCAACGCGCTCGCGAAGCGCTGATCAGCGTCTTAGCAGCCCTGATTCGACGCCATCGGACCGGTCGGTACTAGGTATCCCGGGCCCCTGATACTTAAGGAAGCAGAGGATGGCCGAGCTGACCATCTCGACGGAGGAGATCCGCGGCGCCCTGGAGCGCTACGTCTCCTCCTACTCGACCGACGTCTCCCGCGAGGAGGTCGGCACCGTCGCCGACACCGGTGACGGCATCGCCCACGTCGAGGGCCTGCCCTCGACCATGACCAACGAGCTCCTGGAGTTCGAGGACGGCACGCTCGGCGTGGCGCTGAACCTCGACGTCCGGGAGATCGGTGTCGTCGTTCTCGGTGACTCCGCCAAGCTGGAGGAGGGGCAGCGCGTCAAGCGCACCGGCCGGGTGCTCTCGGTTCCGGTCGGTGACGCCTTCCTCGGCCGCGTGGTCAACGCGCTCGGCCAGCCGATCGACGGGCTCGGCGACATCCCGAACGAGGGCTTCCGCGAGCTGGAGCTCCAGGCCCCGAACGTGATGGCCCGGCAGTCGGTGTTCGAGCCGCTGCAGACCGGTATCAAGGCCGTCGACGCCATGACCCCGATCGGTCGGGGCCAGCGTCAGCTGATCATCGGTGACCGGAAGACCGGCAAGACCACGGTCGCCCTGGACGCGGTGCTCAACCAGCGCGACAACTGGCGCTCCGGCGACCCGAAGAAGCAGGTCCGCTGCATCTACGTCGCCATCGGCCAGAAGGCCTCCACGATCGCCTCGATCAAGGGCATCCTGGAGGAGGCGGGTGCGATGGAGTACACCACCATCGTCGCCTCCCCGGCCTCCGACCCGGCCGGCTTCAAGTACCTCGCCCCCTACACCGGCTCGTCCATCGGGCAGCACTGGATGTACGGCGGCAAGCACGTCCTGATCATCTTCGACGACCTGAGCAAGCAGGCCGAGGCGTACCGCGCCGTGTCCCTGCTGCTGCGTCGCCCGCCGGGCCGCGAGGCGTACCCGGGTGATGTCTTCTACCTGCACTCCCGCCTGCTGGAGCGCTGCGCCAAGCTCTCCGACGAGCTGGGTGGCGGTTCGATGACCGGTCTGCCGATCATCGAGACGAAGGCCAACGACATCTCGGCCTTCATCCCGACCAACGTCATCTCCATCACCGACGGTCAGATCTTCCTCGAGACCGACCTGTTCAACCAGGGCGTCCGGCCGGCCATCAACGTCGGCACCTCGGTCTCCCGGGTCGGTGGCGCCGCGCAGGTCAAGCCGATGCGCAAGGTCGCCGGTTCGCTGCGGCTCAACCTGGCCCAGTACCGCGAGCTGGAGGCGTTCGCCGCCTTCGCCTCCGACCTGGACCGGGCCTCCCGCGCCCAGCTGGAGCGCGGTGCCCGCCTGGTCGAGCTGCTCAAGCAGCCGAACTACTCGCCGTACCCGGTGCAGGAGCAGGTCGTCTCCGTCTGGGCCGGCGTCGAGGGCAAGCTGGACGACATCCCGGTCGGCGACGTCCGCCGCTTCGAGTCCGAGTTCCTCCAGTACCTCCGGCACAAGCACGAGGGTGTCCTGGCCGGGATCGCGGACAACAAGTGGGACGACGACATCATCGGCTCGCTCGACTCGGCCATCACCGAGTTCAAGAACGTCTTCCTGGGCAAGGAGGACGAGGTCCGGCTCAACGAGGCCCCGGCCGCGCCGCTCGAGGGCGAGGAGAACCGCGAGACGGTGACCCGCTTCCGCGACGGTTCGACCGACCGCCCGGCAGAGAGCTGATCCATGGCGGCCCAGGTTCGCGTTCTTCGCCAGCGGATCCGCTCGGCGAAGGGGATGAAGAAGATCACCAAGGCGATGGAGCTCGTGGCGACGAGCCGCATCGCCAAGGCCCAGGCTCGGGTGGAGGCGTCGCTGCCGTACGCCAACGCCATCACCGGCGTGCTCACGGCGCTGGCGTCCAACGCGCGGATCGACCACCCGCTGCTCACCCCGCGTGAGCGGGTGCGGCGGGCGGGCGTCCTGCTGGTCACCAGTGACCGGGGCCTGGCCGGCGGCTACAGCTCCAACGCGATCAGGACCGCGGAGTCGCTGATCGCCCGGCTCAAGGCCGATGGCAAGGAGCCGGTGCTCTACGTCATCGGGCGGAAGGGCGTGGGGTTCTACCGGTTCCGTAACCGGGAGATCGCAGCCAGTTGGACGGGCTTCTCGGAGCAGCCCTCCTTCGCGGACGCCCGCGAGGTGGGCGAGACGCTGATCAAGGCGTTCTCGGCCGGCGCGGACGACGTGGACGGGCAGGCCGGGGCGGACGGGATCGCCGGTGTCGACGAACTGCACATCGTCTACACCGAGTTTCACTCCCTGATGACCCAGACGCCGGTCGCGAAGGTCATCGGCCCGATGCAGGTCGAGGACCGGCCGCGGTCCGAGGGGCTGCTGCCGGCGTACGAGTTCGAGCCGGAGGCGGAGGCGCTGCTCGACGCGCTGCTGCCGAAGTACATCAACACGCGGATCTACGCGGCGTTGATCGAATCGGCGGCGAGTGAGTCGGCGTCCCGGCGGCGGGCGATGAAGAGCGCCACCGACAACGCCGAAGAGATGATCGAGAAGTACACGCGTGAGATGAACTCGGCCCGCCAGGCCGGGATCACCCAGGAGATCAGCGAGATCGTCGGCGGCGCGAACGCGCTGGCCGCGTCGGGAAGTGAAGTGTGATGACTGCCCCAGTAGAGACCAAGACGGCCACGGGTCGCGTGGTCCGGGTCATCGGCCCGGTCGTCGACGCCGAGTTCCCGCGCGACGCCATGCCGGCCCTGTTCAACGCCCTGAACGTGGACGTGACGCTCTCCGGCGGCGAGAAGACGCTGACCCTGGAGGTCGCTCAGCACCTGGGCGACAACCTGGTCCGCGCCATCTCGATGCAGCCGACCGACGGCCTGGTCCGCGGTGCCGAGGTGCACGACTCCGGCTCGCCGATCACCGTGCCGGTGGGCGACGCCGTCAAGGGTCACGTGTTCAACGCGATCGGCGAGTGCCTGAACCTCACCGAGGGTGAGACCATCCAGGCCGACGACCGGTGGGGCATCCACCGCAAGGCCCCGGACTTCGCGGACCTGGAGCCGAAGACCGAGATGCTGGAGACCGGCATCAAGGTCATCGACCTGCTCGCCCCGTACGTCAAGGGCGGCAAGATCGGCCTGTTCGGCGGCGCGGGCGTGGGCAAGACGGTGCTCATCCAGGAGATGATCACCCGGGTGGCCCGGAACTTCGGTGGTACCTCGGTCTTCGCCGGCGTGGGTGAGCGCACCCGCGAGGGCAACGACCTCATCGCCGAGATGACCGAGTCCGGCGTCATCGACAAGACCGCGCTGGTCTACGGCCAGATGGACGAGCCGCCGGGCACCCGGCTGCGGGTCGCCCTCTCCGCGCTGACCATGGCGGAGTACTTCCGGGACGTGAAGAAGCAGGAGGTGCTGCTCTTCATCGACAACATCTTCCGCTTCACCCAGGCCGGTTCCGAGGTCTCCACCCTGCTCGGCCGCATGCCGAGCGCCGTGGGTTACCAGCCGACCCTGGCCGACGAGATGGGCGAGCTCCAGGAGCGGATCACCTCCGTCCGGGGCCAGGCCATCACCTCGATGCAGGCGATCTACGTGCCCGCCGACGACTACACCGACCCGGCGCCGGCCACCACGTTCGCCCACCTCGACGCGACCACCAACCTGGAGCGGTCGATCTCCGACAAGGGCATCTACCCGGCCGTGGACCCGCTGGCGTCCTCGTCCCGGATCCTCGCCCCGGAGTTCGTCGGCGCGGAGCACTTCCAGGTCGCCACCGAGGTGAAGCGGATCCTGCAGCGCTACAAGGACCTGCAGGACATCATCGCCATCCTCGGTATCGAGGAGCTCTCCGAGGAGGACAAGGTCACGGTGGGCCGGGCCCGCCGGATCGAGCGCTTCTTGTCGCAGAACACCTACGCCGCCGAGCAGTTCACCGGCGTGCCGGGCTCGACGGTCCCGATCGCCGAGACCATCGAGGCGTTCAAGAAGATCAGCGAGGGCGAGTACGACCACTTCCCCGAGCAGGCGTTCTTCATGTGCGGCGGTCTGGAGGACCTCGAGAAGAAGGCCAAGGAGCTGATGGAGGGCTGAGAGCCCGA
>NZ_BMRA01000005.1:573136-576302 GCF_014648395.1 Micromonospora fulviviridis
GTCGGGGCGGCCTCTGCCTGTTCGGGGTCCGCTGATACCAGATGCCCGGTTCTCCGGCAAGCGGTTCGGCAGAACGCGCGGTACCGTTCGTGACACGACTTTCACGTCATGACCGTTGATCTCTTGCAACGAAACGGATCCGCGCGCCCGTCTACCAGTCGTGGGCGTGACGATTGGAGATGCTCGTGGGTGGTAAGGCCGGCACGGACCGCGGCAAGCGGTCCATGTGGCGTGGCGTGCCGCGGTGGGCCCGGGTCTGCACCATCCTCGGCGTTGTCATGATGGTGCTCAGCGGCTCCGTGCTGGTGGGCTACCACGCCCTGGTCGCCCGCTACGAGGGCGCGGTCGGCAAGGGCGACCTCTTCGGCGACCAGGCGGCCGGGGCCAAGGAGAAGAAGAGCGACATCAAGGGCCCGCTGAACATCCTGCTGGTGGGCATCGACCCCCGCAACCCGAGGACCCGCCCCCTCGCCGACTCGATCATGATCCTGCACGTGCCGGCCGGCATGGACCGGGGCTACCTCTTCTCGCTGCCCCGCGACCTGCGGGTGGAGATCCCCGACTTCCCGAAGGCCGACTACTCCGGCGGCACCGACCGGCTCAACGCCGCCATGTCGCACGGCAGCGCCGTGCCCGGGCAGAACCCGAGCGCGGCACAGGGCTTCGAACTGCTCGCCAAGACCGTGCAGCGGGTCACCGGGATCGAGCGCTTCGACGCCGGGGCGATCATCAACTTCACCGGCTTCAAGAAGATCGTCGACGCCATGGGTGGCGTCGACATGTACATCGAGCGGGACGTCAAGTCCGAGCACCTGCAGCCGGACGGCACGCCGCGGCAGCTCAAGCCGGGCGGCGGGGGCTACCTCGGCCCGCAGGCCGTCTACCAGAAGGGCAACGCCCACCTCAAGGGCTGGCAGGCGCTGGACTACGTCCGGCAGCGCTATCCGAAGAATGGTGTGCCGGACGCCGACTACGGCCGGCAGCGGCACCAGCAGCAGTTCGTCAAGGCGATGGTGAGCCAGGCGTTCAGCGCGGACGTGGTGGCCAACCCGGTGAAGCTGGACAAGGTGCTCCGCGCGGCCGGCCAGTCGCTGGTCTTCAACGGCCGGGGCAACAGCGTGGTCGACTTCGCCCTCGCCCTGAAGGGCATCCGGGCCGACTCGATCGAGACGATCAAGCTGCCCGGCGGCCCGGTCCAGTCCAGCCGGGGCTACCAGGGGGAACAGCTGCTGCCCGCCGCCGAGGACTTCTTCGCGGCGCTGCGCAACGAGCAGGTCGACGCGTTCCTGCTGGAGCACCCCGACTTCAAGCAGAAGAGCAAGTAGCGTGAGCGCCAACGGCCCCCGGCGGGTGCCGGGGGCTCGTTGGCATGACCGTGGCGCAGCTCTCGCCACCCGCGTTGGGTGGGTCTCGGGGGCGCGACTAGACTTTCGGCAATCCGCCGCCGCAGCAAGGAGACAGCGTGGCACAGCAGCTTCACGTCGAGCTCGTAGCCGTCGAGGAGAAGGTCTGGTCCGGCGAGGCCGAGATGGTCGTCGCCCGGACGACCGAGGGTGAGCTGGGTGTGCTGCCGGGGCACGCGCCCCTGCTCGGCCAGCTCGCCGAGCCCAGCCAGGTACGCATCAAGCAGGCCGGCGGCGAGCAGCTCGCGTACGACGTAGCGGGCGGCTTCCTGTCGGTGTCCGGTGAGGGCGTGACCGTCCTCGCCGAGAGCGCCACCCCGGCCACTCCGGCGCGCTGAGCCGACCCGCCGATGGAGATCGTGGAAGGGATCGGAATCGGCGTCGCGGTCGTCTTCGCGGCGCTCCTGATCCTCTTCATCCGGCGGGCCCTCTACACCCGTAGCGGAGGCATCATCCGGCTCAGCGTCCGGGTGTCCACGATCCTCGACGGCCGGGGCTGGTCTCCGGGCTTCGGCCGCTTCGTCGGCGACGAACTCCGCTGGTACCGCATGTTCAGCTTCGCCCTGCGTCCCAAGCGGGTGCTCTCCCGCAAGACGCTGGCCGTGGAGCGGCGCCGGCTGCCCGAGGGTCAGGAACGGCTCTCCATGCCGGCCGACTGGGTGATCCTGCGCTGTACCAGCAACCACGCCCCGGTCGAGATCGCCATGGCGCGGTCCACGGTCACCGGCTTCCTCTCCTGGCTCGAGGCCGCCCCACCCGGGGCGGTCTCGCCGCGTCTGGCCTCCCAGGACTGGCCCGCCGCCTGACCCGCCCGCCCTCCAGCCCGGTATGGCGGCGGGGTCCTGCGTTTTGTTGTCGCCCGCCACTCGGCGCGGTGACGGCATCCGGCGTGCGTGTCGCCGCCAGTTCGGCGCGGTGATGGCGCGCCCGCTCCCTTTCTTGTGGTGGGTCGCTCCCGGGCGAGGTGTCCGGTGCGAGTGGGGCGAGTGGAACGCCGTGTATGTCTCCCGGGCCGGGATACCTCCATGGCGTTCCACCGACGGGGGCGCGGGGTCGTTGGGTGGAACGTCATGGCTGTCTCCGAGGTCCGGATACAATCGATGCCGTTCCACCGACCGTCCCGGTCTGGGCGGGGTGTCCGTTTCGCGGGTGGCCGGCGGCACTCGGGCGGCGGAATGGCTGGCGGGTGGGGGTCGTTGTATCCCCGTGAACGACCGAGGAGGCCCCCCGCGCGACGGGGTGCCGGCTGAGGAAGACGCCCCGCGAGGCGGGGTGCCCGGCCCCGGAATGATGGTGGGCCGCCGGTCGTTGTACATGGTCCCGGCGCCGCGAAGAGGCCCTAGCCCCGCGCACCGGATGATCCCCCAAGACTTTTTGAGCGCCTGACGGTGCTTGCGCACACCACACCCGGCCGACCCCCATCGGCTCGTGTGTGCGCCAACCCCCGAATGGAGCTTTCCCATGAACACGATGCTGCGTAAGAGCGTGCTCGGTATTGCTGGTCTGGCCTTCACCGGCGGCATCTTTGCCGGTCCGGTCGCCGCCCACGCCGACGCCGGCCCCGTCGAGGGCAAGCCCGTCGCGGTGGCCGTGCAGGGTGACAAGCTGATCCCGCACGGTGTGCAGGGCGCGCAGTCGAAGATCGACCTGAACGACGAGCAGACCGCCAACGCCAAGGCGATCATCGCCGCCACGAAGAAGGCGGGTCTGCCGGAGCGGGCGGCGGTCATCTCGATCGCCACGTCGCTGCAGGAGTCGAAGCT
>NZ_BMRA01000006.1:0-97068 GCF_014648395.1 Micromonospora fulviviridis
TGGCCGGTCGAGCTCGGCCGCGAAGAAAGCCGACGCCGCCTTCAAAATCTCGTTCGCCCGACGCAGTTCGGCGTTCTCCCGACGCAGCCGCTTCAACTCCGCCGACTCGTCCGTGCTCACCCCAGCCCGTTGGCCGGCGTCGACCTGAGCCTGGCGGACCCACTTGCGCAGCGTTTCGGCGGTGCCGATGCCCAGCTTGTGAGCCACGGCGCCGATCGCGGCGTGCTCCGACTCGTAGTTCGGCCGCACCTCAGCGACCATCCGCACCGCTCGCTCACGCAACTCACGCGGATAAGGGGAAGGGCGTGACATGGCTCGATCCTCCACAAGAGGTCGGGCCGCTACCAAACCCGGGGCGGTTCAGACTGCTACCAGGCCTTTCCGCGGATCGGGGGCACGTCGAGGTCGGGCTCGTCGCCGCGGTGCTCGGCGAGGAGCTGCTGACGGATCGAACGCCAGGCGACGCGCTCCTGCCGGTGGGCGAGTTTACGGTGCGACTGGAAGGTGCAGAGCTGACAGCCGCAAAGGTTCGGGGCCTGAGCCGAGGGCTGCCGGTAGCAGCGAGTGCGGTCCCAGGCGGGCGAGGCGAGGTACTCGTCGATGTCGCAGGGGCCGGAGCCGTGTCGGTGGATGTCGGTAAACCAGTAACGCAAGTGCGGATCCAGCTGCTGCACTCGCTCGGGTCGGTGAACGTCGGTGCGGGCCATGTGACGACCGCCTTCCGGCCGCCCGCGCTCGGTGCGCGGGACTTAACGCCTGGGTGGCATGTGGATCACCTCCAAGGGGTGGGGCGGACGCCTGGTATGCGAGTGGTGGGGGGCGTGCCCGGCTCCCAGCTCAGCTGGGGGAACACCCGTTACAACTTTTTGGGTTGCGCCGTACATGTTAGGCCCAGGCTCCGACAAGATTTGACCACCTAGCTGCAGCCGGCGTCCTCATCTACCAAGCAAGTTGCGAGCTGGCGATAGCCGGGGAGCAGAGGGACACCGGACCTGTACGCCGGTAGCGGTGGGCCGGCTGCGCGGCACGGGCGTGCACGACTCGTGGCTAGTGGGGCATCTCGTTCATTTGCTGCTCCCGCTGACCTTGCCGCAGGCACGGCGGTTCGTTCCCCTGTTCGACCCGAAGGCGGACAGGCGCCCATAGGTCTCCTGGTTCAGCGCGTTGATGGAGGCCCGAGCGGCGTACAGAACGTCGTACCCGGCTGACATAGTGGCCAGCGGCCTCGTGACGGTGGCGACGGCCATGAGGATGTGGGAGTTGCGGGGGTGGGGGAGTTGATGACAGCGACTGTGCCGCTGGATGCGATTCAGAGCGACCGGGCTGCCGGTGTACTCCTCGCTGCGGCGTGCGGTGACGCGCTGGGCGTGCCGTACGAGTTCGGACCGCCGCTTCCGGCGAACGAGCAGACGGAGATGCGCGGTGGGGGACTCGGCCCGTACGCGCCGGGTGAGTACAGCGATGACACCCAGATGGCGGTGTGTATCGCGGAGGTGTCCGCGACCGGGGCGGACCTGCGCCGCAGCGACTCCCTCGACCGCATCGCCGGCAACTTTCTCCGGTGGAAACGGGAGGGCGCCAGCGACATCGGGGCACAGACCCGCACGGTCCTGGACGCGGTCTCGCACGTGAGCGGACCGGGCAGTGCCGCGGCGATGCGAGACGCAGCCGCCGATCTGCACCGGCGGACTGGCCGCAGCGCCGGTAACGGGTCGCTGATGCGCACCGCGCCGGTTGCGCTGGCCTATCTCGGCGATCCGGAGGCGCTCGCGGAAGCCGCCCGCGCAGTCAGTGAACTGACCCATTACGACCCCCTGGCCGCGGACGCGTGTGTGCTGTGGTGCGCCGGGATCCGCCGGGCGGTTCTCGACGGGACCTTCGACGGGGTACGCGAGGGTCTGGACCTGCTGCCCGCGCAACGCCGTGACCGATGGTCGGGCTGGTTGGCCGAGGCGGAGTCCAAGCCGCCGGAGCAGTTCCGACCCAACGGGTTTGTCGTCCCAGCCTTGCAGGCCGCCTGGTCGGCGATCACACACACCGATATCCCGGACCACAACCCGGGCCACGGCAGCTTCCCCTGCCAGCATCTCGAACGCGCCCTGACGGCAGCGGTGCGCGTCGGCGACGACACCGACACCGTCGCGGCGATCGCCGGGGCACTGCTCGGCGCCCGATGGGGCTCGTCCGCGGTGCCACTGGCCTGGCAGCGCGTCGTTCACGGCTGGCCGAGGCGGCGCGCGGCGGACCTGCTCCGCCTGAGCGTGCTGACCGCCCAAGGCGGCCAGGCCGGCCATGGCGGTTGGCCGGGCTGCGCCCGCGCGCCACGGCAAGCAGTTGCACCGTTGATGCAGGCACACCCGCACGACCCCGGGGTGATCCTCGGCAACCTCCACACCGACGCAGCCGCAGCGCGCGCCACCGCGGTGATCTCCCTCTGTCGCGTTGGCTGTGACGATTTCGACGACGTGCCCGTCGCGAACAGGGTCGGGGCGTGGCTAGTCGACCAGCCCGGCGCCAACGCACACCCGCACTTCGTAGTCGATCAGGCCGCCCGCATGCTGCTCGAGCTGCGCAAGGAGGGGCATGTCGTGCTGCTGCACTGCGCCGCAGGCCAGAGCCGCACGCCGGCGGTCGCCGCCCGCTACACAACCTTGACCACCGGCACACCGGCGCGCGCCGCGCTGGCCGAGCTGCGCGGGCTGCTCGAGATGCACGGCTGGACACTCAACCCGGAACTACGGCAGGTCGTCGAACAGCTGTGACGCGCTACGCCGCGGCTGCTGTAGGCCGCACAGGCACAGGCGAGAAGCCGGCTGCAGGCGAGGCGGACCTATGGCCCGGCCCATGGAAGGGAGCGGCCCACACCACCTGCCGGAACAACTTTGGTGCGGCTGAGGGGACCGCCGGCCCACGGAGACCGGGATCCCGGGGGGAGCGGGATGGGAGCAGATGGGTGCACGCAACGACAGCCAGCTGCACCCAACGGCACCGAACAGCAGTGAACGGCACTCGGGATGCAGCCCACATCGGCCGGGCCACCCTTCTGGCCGATGTGGCGCGGCCAGATCAACGGTGGTGTCCGCTCGTCATTCCCGCCACCCAATCCGTACTACCGGCGGCCGCGGTGAACACCGCCATGACCACATCCGTACGGCGTGCGCGCCCGGCCGACGTTCCCGACGTCACCGCGCTGCTGGTCGACGCGCTGTCCCGGGACCCAGTCGCCGAGTGGCTGGTGCCGGACGCCGACAACCGACCGGACGTCCTGCACCGGCTCCTCGCCGTCGACGTCGACCACGCCATCGAGACCGGCCACGTCGACGTGGCGGGGGACTGGTCAGCGGTCGCGGTGTGGCGGCGCCACGACCTGGACGCGCAACAATGGACGCTCGGCGACTAACCTGACCACGTTTGCGGGCCGGGCGGTGGTTCCCCGCTTCGGCGAGCTCAACGCGGCGATGCTCAGCTACCGGTCCGACGCGCCGCACCACTGGCTGTCCTGGCTGGCCGTGCAACCCGGCTACAGCTGGCCCGCCGCCGACGAACTGCTGCGCTACCACCACCACGTGGTCGACCAGACCGGCCACCCGGTGCACGCCGTCGTCACCACCGAAGGCGCCCGAGACCTGCTCTGCCAACACGGCTACCGCCCGGATCTTCCACTGCACCTGCCCAGCGGGCCGAGGCTCTGGCCTCTGACCCGCGCTGGCGGGCCGATCCAGAGCAACAGCTCCAGCTAAAGCTCCTCCGGTGAAGCCCGGCCGCCCTACCTCGGCGGCCGGGACGCCAAGGTTCCGCACGGGTACCATCTGAGTCCGGCCACGTGCGCCCCTGGTCGGACGTCGACCACAGCCTGCCAGTGTCGTGTTTGGTCTCGACTGCTGGCACCATACGCTGTGGAGAAGGTTAGCTAGTCAGGCTGGGCGAGGAACTTCGCATACTCATGCCGCGCCTGCCGTGTGCCTTCGTTGTCTGTGCCGTGCACCCGCTCTCGGTGGGCAAGGGCCTCCTCGAAGAGTCGCTTCGCTTGAGGTCGATTGCCTTTCTGGCGGTGGTATCGCGCGAGGTCCCAGCGTGCGTCCAAGATCTCCAGGTGGTCGGCGCCCAGTGCACGCTCGAGGTCCGGCAGCAAAGCCTGGAGTGCATCGATGGCGCTGTTGAAATCGCCGGTTAGGGCGAAGTACCTGGCCAGGCTGCGGCGGGTTTCGAAGGTGTTCGTGTGGTCCTTGCCAAGGGCCCGTACTTCGTCCGCCAAGATATTCTGCGTCTGGCGTAGGGCTTCAGATGGCTCTCCCATTTTGGCGATGATGCCTGCGATCGCGCCTCGAGTGGCCAGGGTATTCATCGCCTCGGGCCCCAGATATCGCTCCCGGTCGGCGAGGATGCGGCGGAAGCAGGCAAGAGCTCCTGGAAGATCGCCCCGGCGCCCCATGCACGAGGCGATATTGTGCCGAACGACCTGCAGGTACTCGTCGTCGGGCGGCAATGTGCGTTCCGCTTCTTGGAGCAGTGATTCGAAGATTGTTTCTGCTTCGTCAACGCGTCCGGAAAGCATCAGGTTGACGGCGAGCTGATGCTGTAGCCACCGGTTATCCGCAGCGCTGTTGTGAGTGGCTGACTTGTCGAATTCGTCCTTGAGGAGTCGGATCGCCATTGCGTAATCTCCGCGGTCAGCCATCGCGGTCGCGCGTGAGCCCACGTCGTCAACCGTGCCGGATTCGACTGCGGCATAAAACGCCGTTCGCGCCCGCCAATATGCCTCGTATGCAACCTGCCACGCTTGGGAACTATTCGTCCTCGTGAGAAGGATGTTCCACGTTTCCGTTGGGATCGGTTCGTGCTCGGGCCGATCTATGAGGTAATCGAACGCAACGTAGGTGGAACCCGCGTCGCAGAGGCCCGCGGGAATGAGGAGACTGCTCGCTCCATGTACGGGTCGCAGGGCCCATGCCCATGCTTCGTCTACCGACTCCGGTCTAAGTGCGGGTCCGCCGCGTGCGGCTAGGTAGTGATGGTGCAACTCCAGCAGCAGGTCGTGGGGGACTGGGTCGCTCAGTCCGGCTCGACGGCAGTCGACGGCAGCGGCCACAAGCGCCGCCCCGCGGGCGTGCGAACCTGGTGCCCACGCGTTACGCCAGTCACTCAGAAGTTCGGGACCTGCAGCGAGGCTCTCCGCGACGCCGAACGTCTTCGCATGCTTCAGGGCGAGTGCAATTCGTGGATCCTTCTCAGCATAGGACGCCGCATGCGAGAGCTCTTCCTGTGACCACAACCTGTCCAGCCGGATGATGTAGGCACCGCGCAAAATGTCTCGGCTGGCTCTCCAGAAAGCGCGGCCTTGGTCATCGAGAGAGTCTTCCGCTCGCGAAGTGAAGCGTTCGTATTCGGGGGTGCGTAGTGTGGCAATGATGCTGGTGTGCCATCGCGCTGATGTCGTGACGCTCGCTACCATCGCCAAGGTAAGGCCGCTTGGTCCCATGAACCGCTCGAGGTCGTCAAGCCATAGGACGCAGCGACGCGAAAGGGATAGTTGAGCCGCGACTGCGGGAAGCGATTCTCGTCCCGACGGAACGGCAAGCAGATGGTCGGGAAATTCCGCCCGGATCGCTTCGAATGCCGCCCGAGATTTCCCTGCGGTCGACTCACCCACGACAACGATCATGGGTTCTCGGTGTATTGCTTCCCTGAGTGCCTTATCGATGTCTCGCGGGATGTAGGAGGTAACATCAGCGAGGGTCCCTTGGGAATTGTCGGAGCGGGCCTCAGCTGGATGGACGCCAAGCACGATTGGGTTCGTGACGTCGCCAACCCTCGGAAGTCTTCCGGTCCGATCTTGGACAGCAATGCGGTCAGGAAGTTCTCGCCGGAGCGTGCGCTGGCGGTCAATCCATCTGCTTGCGTGACCGGCTGCGACTCCGGAAACGGCTGCGATGCCTCCGCCTGTCAATGCCGCAAGTGGCGCGGACAACCACACTGATGCAAGTGCCGTGCCACCGACACCTGCGGCTCCGCCTACAGCCAAAGCAAGCCAAGCGCCCAGCAGTCGCCATGATTGTCGCACGAAAGAAACCTCTCCTGCGGAGAAAGCGGATCATGACCAGCAGGCCGCTGGCCTAGATCACCTTCCGTCATCACGCTGAAACTGATCGTCTCATGGCAATGCCACCGGCGACACGTTCAGGACTATCCGATTACGTGCATGTCCGGCTCGGAGGTGGAACTGAGTGTGCGCACGTCCGGCGGTGATGCCGGTACGTGACCGTTCGGCTCTCGCATGTTGCCCTGATCCCTCGTCGGCGGCTTCCAAGTATCGGTACGCCGGCGAATACGTCGGTCAGGTGGATCACGCCCGCGCGCGGGGAGCGGGGTACTGGCCAGGACATCGGTAGGGAGCAGACCGGCTCACTCGCGGTTGCGCGGGGAGCAGTTGAGCGGCGACAGGATGGCCATCTGTACCGTTCGTCGGCGGCATGATGCTCACCGATGGCACCGAGGCCAAAGTCGCCCCCAGTTACCAGGTCGGCTCGGCGCTCGGCCTGGCCGCGATGACCGCGGTGGCCTGCGCCGCCCGCGCCGACCAGCTCGGCGACCTGCCCGCCCTCACGGACGGCTAAGCCGCTCTCCTTCATCGGCGCCGGAATCGCCGCCGCCGTGGGCGCGCGGTCACCGCCGAGATCACCCTGCGCGGCCCACAGCGACAGCCAGCCGACGACGCCGAACCCCGTGAGCGTCGGCTGATCCGAACACACACCATTCACCGCCCACGGGGGGGCCGGTGGGTCAGCCCGAGCCTGGCTGACCCACCGGCGTCGACCTGCGGCGAGTGTCCACCTGGTACCGGTATGCCTCGGCCGGCGGCACCGGCCACCGCGCGGGATCGCCGCGTGGACCGGCTCTACCAGCGAATGTTCCTGCGCAGCTCGGTCACCGCGGCGTGCAGCGAGGCGAGTCCTTCCCCCACATCCGCGTCGTCGGGTCCGTACTTCCGGAACAGCCGATGCGCCCGCGCCTCAATGGGCGGGAAGGAGGTCAGCAAGTTGCTGGAGGTGAGCCAGTTCCGATCGCCTATCTCGAACTGTCGGACCAGCGCGTTGAAGTCGGCGATGCACTCGTTGACCTTGATGATCTTGTCCGCCCGCCGGCCGCGGGCGTCGTTGGCCGTTGTGAGCTCGGCGACCGCCGTGCGTAGGGCCGCCGCCTCCTCGACGAGCGAGCGGTCGGCCGCGGCGCTCTGGGCCAGCAGGTCCGCGCGCCGGAGCAGGTGCGCGACCTGGGCGACGGCCTCGCGGATGCCCGGCCACGTCTGGGGGAAGTCGATGTCCGACACGCAGGCCAGGGCGCACACCGCCCTGGCCTCGCTCAGCGAGGCGGCGGTGTGCCGTTCGTCGCGCTTGCGGGCGCGGCCGTACCATACGGCCGCCGCTCGGTAGTCCTCCGCTTCGAGGGCGCGGTTCCCGTTCTCCATCTCCTCCCGGCACAGCCACGCCAGCACCCTCTGCAGAGCGGCCAGAGTGAGGGCCGAGCCGGCGAGCGGGGTGCGGCTGTTCGCCGCGAGGACGCGTTCACGGGCGTACGTGAGGCGCTGGTCGAACGTCTCGTCCCCGGCCAGCGTGCCCGTCAGCCCCTCAAGGATCGTCACGGCCTGCCGGGGATTGCCGTCGCGCAGTTCGCGGCGGGCCTCCTCGATCGGGCGGTCGGTGAGGTGCCGCCGGCAGGCGTCCAGCATCTCGTCGACCGTGCTCACCGCCTCCGCGCCCTGGACCGCCCGCCGCGCACGGGTGAGCTCGGCGATGGCGCCGTCGAGATTTCGGAGCCGCACCAGGCAGCGCGCCTTCCAGAGCCACGCCCGCAGGTAACCCGGATCGAGTTCCAGCGCCTTGTCGGCCAGCCCGATGGCCGCCTGGAACTCGCCGGCGTCGTGCCGCTCCCGGGCCCGGTCGACCAGCCGCCGCACCTTCTCGACCGGGTCGTCCGCCGGCCGCGCCCCGCCGGCGGCCAGGTCGAAGTTTAAGATCGCCGCGTCGTCGCTCCAGGCACGCCGCTCGTCCCGTCCCGCGAGGCCGGGAGCATCGTCGTCGGACCCGGTCATTGCCGGGCCCTTCCACCGCGGAACCTCTCGGCGGCGGCCTCGACCGCCGCGATCTCCTGGGCGTGCCCGATCTCGGCGATCTCCAGGATCATCCGCCGCAGCTCAATCCGGTGCAGGTCCTCGCCGGCATCCTCGTCGATGTCGAGCTCCGGCGCCGGCAGGCGGTCCAGCATCGCCGCCGGCTCGGGCACAGCCGGCCCGGGAATCGCCCCCATCATGCCTCCGTCTCCTTCAGGCGAGCGCCGAGCAACGCCAGCAGCGCGGCTTCGCCCTCCTCAATCGCCCGGGCCCGCTCGGTGAGTGCGGCGGTGTCCTGCGCGAGCTTGCGGGCCAGGTCCGCGGCCTCGGCGGCGTCGCCGCCCAGCGCGCCCTGGACGTTCTCCAGCTTCGCGGTGAGCAGCTCGGCGCGTTCGCTCAGCTCAGTCACGGTCGGTGCCGTCCCGGGTGCGACGCCGTCGGCCGGCGTGTCCCGGTTGGGCGCCCGGCCGAACCGCCTTTGGTGGCGGCGCGCGGTCTCCGGGTCCGGCGAGGCGGCGCCGGGCCCGGCCAGCCGGTGCAGCAGCGCGGTGTATCCCTGATCCCGGACGCGTTCCCGGTCCTCGTGGTCGCGGACGATCCGGAGCACCTCGGGCCGGCGTACGCCCAGGATCTGCGCGGCCCGCAGCTCGGCGACCGCCTGGCGCCGGCCGTGGGGGTCGCCAGCGGCGAGCCGGTACCGCAGCATGCCGACGAGCAGGTACGGGTCGGCGAACTGCCGGTCCAGCCGGACGGCGCAGGCGAACCGGCGCGCGCAGGCCTCGACGAAGGCCCCCGCCTTGGCCGGGTCGACGTCGTTCTCGGTCCACATCCGCATGACCGCCAGCGCCCGCAACAGGTAGATGTCGCGCAGGCTCTGCCGCAGCTCCTGGCGCGCCGGGGGCTGGTCGCCCAGCGCGCTCAGCTCCTCCAGCCGACCCGCCAGGTCGTCGCTCGGCGGCCCGGGCCAGTCCTCCCGCACCGGGCCGCGTGGATACAGCACCCGCAGGCATTCGGTGAGCAGGTCGGCGACCCGCCGGGGCGAGCCGGGCTCGTCCTCCAGCCACGCGACCAGCGCCAGCCCGAGCTTGGCCGACACGAGGAGGTCGCCACTGTCGGCCGCCTTGGCCAGCTCCTCGAACTGCCGGCGGGCGGCCGGCAGATCCCGGTCGAGCAGCGCCCGCGCCCCGATCACCGTGTGCCGGCTGCGCAGGTCCACCGGGATCCGGTCGCTGAAGTCGCCGAGCTGCTCGACACGGTCGAACAGGTCGGCGGCGGCGTCGACCCGGCCGTCGGTGACCGCCTGCGTCGCCTGCTGGAACAGGACGATGCCGTAGAGTCGCCGCGCCTGGCCGATGTCCAGCCGGTTGCGGCGGGCGAGCGCCGCCAGCACCGGCTCGGCGCCGTCGAAGTCGCGGCGCTGCACCCGCAGGTAGGCGAGAAGGTACGCGACCGAGGGGTCGTCCGGTTCCTCCCGGTGCAGGGCGGCCAGCCGGTGCTCCGCCTCGTCCAGCTCGCCGAGCTGATATAGGCCGTACCCGATGAAGAACCGGGCCTTCACCCGCAGGGCCTGCGGCAACTGGGCCTCGACCCTGGTCAGGCCGGTGACCGCCGCCTTGGCGTCGCCGGCGTCGAGCAGGCGGACCAGGTCCTCGTACTCCCGGCGCCGGCTAAACGGCACCCGGAAGGCGCGTTGCGTCAGGTACAGCACGGCGGCCAACACCACCAGGGTCAGCGCCCCGGCGAGCAGGCCCCTGACGCCCGGGCCGGGGGCCGCCGGGGCCACGGCCGGCGAGGGGGTCACCACCGTGCCGGTCCCGGCCAACTGCCGGCCGCCGCCGCGCAGCACGACCTCGTAGCGGCCGGGCGGCAGCGACGCGCCGGCCGGCAGCTGCACGAGGACCGTGGCGGCGGGGGCCGGCGACGGCGGCGCGGCCGCCGCGGCCGGTCCCGCGACGACCGCACCGGCGAGCGCCGCGAGCGCCACGATCAGACCGCGTCGAAATCGTCCAGCCATCGCTGCACGGCTCCCTCCGCGAGATCCCCGGTCGCGACCAGCGTCGGGATGCGGCGCCGGGCCAGCGCCTTCACCGCCTCGGCGTTCGTGTGGTTGCCGGCCTGCCGCCACAACCTGGCGGAGCGGAGCAGGATGGTCAGCCGCGCGGCGTCGCGCTCGCCGGCGGTGTAGAGGGCGTGCAGCGCACCGTCGTAGTCCTTGCGGTGCTCGAGCACCTCCGCTTCACGGATCCACAGCTCGGCGCCCCGCGTCTCGAGCGGCTGCAGGTACCGTAGATCGTCCAGCAGCCGCGAGCCCCAGGTGTCGCGGTCCTCGGGCTGCTGGCTCCACAGTCGCCACAGCACGTCGCAGCGCCGGTGGCGGTCGGCCACGAAGGTCTGGTCCGGGGTCAGCGCGATCGCCTCGTCCAGATGATCCAGCGCGGCGGGGAGATCGCCCGTCTCGGCACTGATCTCGGCTGCCAGCCGGAGCTGCGCGATCCGCTCGCCGGCGTCGCGTCCGGCGCCCCAGCCGAGCACCGTCAACGCCGCCGCCGGGTCGGCCGTCCGCAACTGTTGGGCGAGCCCGGCCAGGTCGGTCGCCGCGCCGATCGCCCGGCGCAGGTTGTCCGCGCCGGCCGGCCGGGCATCCACGGTGTGGTCGCGGTACCGCCGGATGGTGGCGAACAGCGTCCCGATGGGCGGGCAGTCGTGCAGGAACGGCTCGATGTCCGACGCCGCCGGGCCCGTCCGGAGCAGCGCGCCCCGCGCCTGTGCTTCGAGGAGGTCCTCGCCAGCGGCGACACCGCACCCGATCGCCAGCGCGGCGAGGGTTCCCAGGGCGTACATGTCCTCGATGCGGCCGTCCGAGGGCAGGCCGCGGATCACTTCGGGTGCGATCACCGCGAGCGACTGCCAGTCGATGCCGGACAGGTCGTACGCGGACGACAGCCGGACCGGAGGGCAGGGCGCCAGCCACACCGTGGTCTTCGCCCCCTGACCGGTCAGCAGCACGTCGGACGGGCTGAGGCTGACCGACGCGAGCCGGCTGCCGTGCCAGACGTCCAGCGCGTCGCAGACCGCCGCGACGAGCGTCAACCGTTCTATCCACAGTGGCCGTGCCGCGAGCTCGGAGCCGAGCGTCCGGTAGTCGCCCGGCGCGTCGTACTTGATGCGGTAGGCCTCTGGGGCCGCGCCGTCGGCGACCACCGCCAGCGTCCGGGGATGGTTCCGGGCACGCAGCTCGGCCAGCCGGGTACGGAAGCCCTCGTCGCACAGCCGCGGGTCGATGTCACGCACGAGATGGCCGCCGTCGCGCCGCAGCACACCCCGGCCGGTACGCCCCAGAACCTCGCCCGGCGGGGCCGGGTCGTCGGCGGTCATGGCCGCTTCACCCTCGTGTAGACGTCGAACAGGGTGTCGCCCAGATCCTCGGTGTCGTCCGAGTCGGCGCTCACGGCCGCGACGAACGCCAGATACGCCGCCCGCAGCTCGGCCTGTGGCTCGGGATCGAGCTGGGGGATGTCCTTGTACGACCGGCGGGCGACCATCCGGTAGTCGGCCGGTGTGCCGTCCGGCGGGGGCGGGAGGACCTCCTCGGCCGGCTCGGGCTGCCGCTGCGGCGGCTTGGGCATCCCGGCCATCGCGTCGTGCAGCCTGGCCGAGCTCGCGTCGAGCTTCGCGGCGTCGATGTGCGCGCTGCAGCGCAGGTCGGCCTCCCACACGTTCCCGTTGTTCACGCAATGCACCTTCACCCGCAGCAGGCCGTTGGCGTCCAGCCCGAAGGTCACCGCCAGATCCCAGTAGCCGCGTTCCTTCGGCTCGGGGAACGTGATGGGCACCTTCCCGACGAACTCGTTGTCGATCGCCGTCGGCTGCTCGCCCTGAAAGACCTGGATGGCCAGTTCGGTGTACGGGCCCGCGTTGGTGTAGTGCTCGGTGGCCTCGGCGGGGATCCGGCTGTCCTTGTGCAGGATGACCGAGAAGCGGTCGTGGAGCGTACGGACGCCGAGCGAGTGGCTGGTGACGTCCTGCAGCACGACGGCGTCCTCGGCCGGCGCGGCCTCCCCGGCCCGGTCGATGCGAATCTCGTCGCCCTCGTACGAGCCGGACGCGGCGAACTCCCGGGCCAGCATGCCGGCCCCTCGGGCGACGACCTCGTCCGGGTCGATGTCGATGCGTACGCCGCGCAGCGGCAGGCCGAGCCGTTCGGCGAGCATCGGCCGGACGCACGCGATCCTGGTGGAACCGCCGACGAGCAGCACCTCCTCGATGTCGTCGAGTTCGATGCCGTTGCTCTGGTGGGCCGACTCGAGCGCGTCGTCGAGACAGGTCATCGACCTGTCCAGCAGGTCCTTGATCAGCGATTCGAAGGTGGCCCGGCTCAGCGGGATGTTGGCGCTCACGTCGGCCGTGAGGTACGGCAGGTCGAGCACGGTGGTGTTGGCACTGGAGAGCTCGCGCTTGCGGACCTCGGCCTCGCGCTTGATCCGGCGGCGCGCCTTCTGGTCGCCGCTGAGGTCCACGCCGTGCTCCTGGCGGATCTGGTCCAGCGCGTACGTGACGATCCGGTCGTCGAAGTCGCCGCCGCCCAGGTGCGGGTCGCCGCCGGTGCCGACCACGCTCACGTTGCCGCGCCGCACCTGGATGATCGACACGTCGAAGGTGCCGCCGCCGAGGTCGTAGACCACGTACGTCCTGGTCCGGTCGTCGTCGGCCTTGTCGGCGCCGAAGCACACGGCGGCTGAGGTCGGTTCGTTGACGAGCTTGCGGACGTTGAGCCGGGCCATCCGGGCGGCCTCCTCGGTGGCCCGGCGCTGCGGTTCGCGGAAGTACGCCGGAACGGTGATCACGGCGTCGTGCACCGGCTCGCCGATGTGGTCCTCGGCCTGGCGCTTGAGTTCCATCAGGATGAACGCGGAGATCTCCTGCGGCAGGTGGTCCCGGCCGCGGAACCGGACCCGCGTGGGAACGCCCGGATCGTCGGGGCCGGTGGGCTGCCGTTCGAACGTACCCATCGAGCGTTTGATCTCGATGATCGTGTCCTCGGGCTTGAGCACCATGCTGTTCTGCGCGGGCCCGCCCACGATCACCTGTCCGTCGCGGTCGAGCCCCACCACGGACGGGACCGTGCGGTAGCCGGCCCGGTTCGGTATGACCACGGTGTCCTTGCCGTCCCAGACGGTCACGGCGGAGTACGTGGTGCCGAGGTCGATCCCGATCACCCTGTGAAAGCTCATGACACTCCTCCTCGCGTCGCCGGCTGATCGGCCTGGATCTCCACCTGCGCCGGCCGCAGCGGGCGCTCGCGCAGCTGGTAGCCCTGCTCCACCACCCGGACCACGGTGTGCGGACGGGCGAACGGGAACGGTGAGTCGTGCGGGTCGATGACGCCGACGCAGCGGTGCCGCTCCGGGTCGAAGGCGTCCTCGCCGACGGTGATCGCCACCACCTCCGCGCCCATCCGGGTCAGCACGCCGCGCAGCGTCGCGGTGAGGCCGCGGACGTGTCCGGCGATCCGCTGCGGGTCGCCGAAGTCCGCCTCGGCGAGCATCGTCTCCATCGCGTCGAGCGGGCCGATCAACTCGGTGCACAGGTCGCGCAGCGCCTGGTAGGCGATGACCGTTTCGAGGTCCTGCCGCAGCGCGTCCATGGCATGGCCGACCGCGGTCGCGGCGTCCCGGATCGTCCGGTCGAGGTGCCGCACCTCTGCCAGGAACGTGGTGTTGTCGTCGAGGATTTCCTCCAGCTGCCGCCCGATCGCGTCCAGCCGCCGTCCGATCTGGTCTTCAGTCATGGTGGCCGGCCTCTCCTCGGTCGTCGAGCAACGGGTGCCGGGTCAGGTCGGCGGCGAAGTCGACGCGGTCCAGGTCGGACGCGGCGACGAGCGGCACGCCGGCCGCGTCGAGGTGGTCGGCGACGGCCGACCGCAGCGCCGCCACCAGGTCCGCGCCATCCGCGAACATCGGCGCCGCGGCGGCACGGACCGCGAAGAACCTGAGGTGCTGGTTCTCCCGGTCGTACCTCTCCCGCCGGGCCGGCCGGGCCAGTTCCTCACCGGCCGCGTTGATGGCCTTCTGGCGTTCGATCAACTCGTCGCGGTTCGTGGGCTGGCGCCGCTGCTGTTCGCGCAGCTGCTCGATGAGCAGGTCGCGTGCCTCCCGGATCTCGGCGGGACGCGCGTCCGGGGCGACACCCAGGACCGAGTAGAGCGAATCGGTGTTGATCTCGACCATGAACATCAGGCCGCTCCTTCCGTCGCCTCGGTCACCCGGCGTAATCGTGCGATCTCTTCTTCCAGGCGACCGACGTCGCGGCCGAGACCGCGGGCGCGGGCCAGCGCCACGGCGTGGTCGAGGTGGGCGATCGCCGCGCGCACGCCGCCGCTCGACCGGTCCTCGCTTATCCGGGTCGCCGCTCGCCGCCAGAGGTCGCGCACGTGGCGTTGTACGGCGGCGTCCCCGCCGTGCAGCCCGCGGACCGCGCCGCGCAGGGCCCGGGTCTGAACGTCGGTGTCCACGGCGCCCAGCCGGTCGGACAACACCGCCACGGCCCGGTCCGGGTCGCCCCGGGCGTCCAGCCCGCGCGCAACGGTGATCACCGGCGCGACACTGCGCGGGTAGCGCGCCATCGCGTCATGGCCGATGGCGACGAGGTCCGCGCCCTCGGTGGCGCCGATGTCCGCCCAGGCGACGTCGTCGATCACCCGCGTCAGCAGCTCCCGGATCCGGGCGCGCAGCGGGTGTGCCTCGTCGCCGCCGTCCAGCACGGCCTCCGCGGCGGTCGCGTACGCGTCGGCCGTCCGCCCGGTCCACATCAGCAGCCGGGCGTGCGCCACCCGCAGGCCCGGCCGGTCCGGCACGGCACGTACGACCGCCTCGACATCGGCCAGCAGACGCTGGGGGTCGGGCAGGCCGGCCGGGGTGCTGCCCTCCCAGCCCGCCGCGAACTCGGCCGCGGACTGCTCGAGGATCTCGGCCAGCCGGACGTCACCGGTCAGGATCTCCTGTTCCACGCACAGGTCGTGCAGGCGGTCGAGGGGCAGCGCGAACTCGTGGCGGACCACCGCGCAGAGCAGCCGCCGGTGCCGCGCCGACTTCTCGCCGCGCAGGGCGAGGGAAATCTTGTGCAGCACCAGGACCCGCCGTTTCGCCTCGTCCAGCAGGCGGTCGGCCGCCGGTTGCTCACGTTCGAAGTGCGCGTCCCCGCTGGCCGCCTCCGCGCAGGCCCGGGTCACCCGCTGCCGGGCCAGCTCGCAGAAGGTCCGGGCGCCGGCCCACTCCTGCGCCCCGACGGTGTCGGTCAGGTGGCGCAGCATCAGGTCGCGTGCCGCGGCGAGAGCCTCCGGGCCGGCGCCGGGCTCGACGCCCAGCACGTGCCAGGGTGAGCGGAACCGCAACCGGACGTTGAGGTAGTACAGGTCCCAGTGCCGCAGCCACACCTCGGCCCCGTCACCCGCGGCGATCCAGCTGGTGATCTCCTCGACGGAGGGATCGTCGCCGCCGGACTGTCGCAGGCTCTGCTCGGCGAGCGAGCGGTGCAGGGCGACGCGGTCGTCCACCAGGTGTCCAGGGTCGCCGTGCCCGGCCGCGTGCAGGTAGAGCAGTTCCGCGGCCCGTTCCCAGGCCGGGCCGTACGCCGCCGAACGGGTCCGGGTCGCCAGCAGCGCGAGGTCGACGGCGACCGCCACGCTGAACGGGTCCACCGGGATCGTCGCGCGCCACAGCAGACCGGCTTCGTCGAAGCGCTCGGCCGTCCAGGCGCGGCGCGCGTACGCGTCGAGGATCGCGATCCGCAGCGCGGCGAAGCACGGCAGCGCCCGCAGCTCATCCGGGTACTCGTCAAGCATGCGGATCGCCGCGACGGCGTCCAGCCGGTCCGGGCCGAACCAGGTGAAGTGCAGCGCGCACACCGCCTCGGCGGGCACGATCCGGCCGCCGACCAGGCGGACCACCTCGGCGGTGAACGCGTCCCGGTCACAGTCGCCCAGGTCGAGGACGGCGAGGAGCATCCTGACCGCCGGGTGGGAGCCCGGCAACCGGTCGCCGGCCTCCGCGAGCGCCTCCCGGACGTCCGACGGCGCCGTCCCGCACGCGAGCATCAGGACCGCCGCGGTGGCGATCTCCGACGGTCCCTCGTCACCGCCGGGCGCGGCGCGCAGGTACTTCCGCGCCCACGCCGCGTTCGGCGGTTTCCGGGACACCTGCTCGGCCAGCAGCGCACGCCAGATCTCGACCGGCAGGTCCGCGGTCAGGTCCACGGCGCCCGCCTGCCTCCGCCGCCGGGCAGGTCTCGCGGCGCCGTCCGGCGCCTGCGCGCCGGCGGCGAGCGCGTCGAACTCGCCGATCGCGGCGTCGATCGCCGACGCATCGCCGCCGGCGACCGCCGCGAGGAGCGCTGCGGCGACTTCGCGTTCGGGCCGGCCGAGGTCCAGCAGCGCGTACGCCATGAGCAGTGGCGCCCGGGCGGTGCCGGGCGCCAGCGCGTACGCCCGGCGGTAAGCGGCCAGCGCAGCCCAGCGGCGGGACTCCCGGTGCAGGGCCCGGCCCAGATGCAGGTGCGCCTTGGCGGAGAACGGATCGTGCCCGATCGACCGCCGCAGCCGCGCGATCGCCTCCTCGGGCGGTGTGCCCGGGATCAGCGCCAGCCGGAACTCCGCCTCGGACAGCGCCAGCCGGACCTGTGGTACCCGGGGGCGCTGCTCCAGGCTGGCCACACGATCCAGCAGCCCGGCGCGATCCCGCATCATGCGCGGTCCTCGTACAGCTCGACCTGTCGCTCGCGGCACACCGCGACGCGCCGCCCGTCGCCGGAGATCGCCGCCGCCGTCGCCTCGGGCCAGAACATCACCTGGGTCCGGTCCCGCCAGTACGCGCAGCCGTCCACTCGGCGGGTCACCAGCCGGAGCCCGGTGGCGTCCGCGGACAGCAGCCGGTCGCCGGCTGGCAGGGTCAGATAGGGCAGGTGGCGGTCCACCTCGTCGACCTGGAGCAGGCGGGTGGCCGCGGGGCGGTCGGGCGGACCGGAGCGGATCAGCAGCAGGCAGTGCTCGTGGCCGCTGTTCGGCCACAGGGCGAAGGCGCCGGGCAGCGGCACCGGCTCGCTGCGTGCCCCGTCCACCCGCAGGCCGGCGACCGCCTCGTCGGTGAGCAGGACCAGGCGCCGGCCCGCGTACGCGATGTCGGCGAGCGTGCCGGCCGCCGGCTGCGGACGGCCGTGCAGGTCGCCGCCGGCCAGGTAGAAGTCGATCCGCCCGGACAGCTCCGCGACGGCGAACCGGTCGCCCCGCTCGGGCACGGCGATGCGGTGCACACCACCCTGCACGGGCACGAGTTCCCGGCGTTCCCCGTCGTCGCCGATCCGCCACAGCTCACGCTTCCAGCTGCCGGCGATCAGGGCGTCCTGGACGTAGCGCAGGTCACCGACCGTACCGTCGAGGCGGAACGAGGCCGCCGGTTCGGGCCCGCCGGCGAAGGACCGGACGGCGCCGCCCCAGCCACCGATCGCCAGCCGGCCGTCCGCCGCGGTCGTCACCCGGCGAATGTCGATACGCTCGTGGTCCTGCCACGGCATCCGATCACCGCGCATGCTGCGGAGCCGGCCGGCCCGGTCCCAGGCCACGATCCCGTCCTCGGCCAACGGCCACGCCGCCCGGGCGTCCACCCGCGACACCGCCACCCGGCTCAGATCGGATGACGAGGGCTCCGGTCCGGGCGCCGGGCGCGCGCCGAACTTCCACCCGCCCAGGCGGCTCAGCGCCGCCACGGCCGGCGCCACCTTCTCGGGCGTCGCCGTACCCGTCCCCTCGACCTCCTCACGCAGCGCGTCCCGCACGAAGATCTGCAGCGTCGCGAGGTCGCCGGCAGCGGCCTCGGGCAGCTTGGCCGAGCGCAGCAGCGCCTCGGCCAGCGCGTCGAGGGTCCCGGTCGCGTCGGAATCACCGAAGGTGTCCCGGTAGATCAGCGAGACGAGGCCCTTCGCGGCGCGGCGGACAAGCAGCAGCGCGAGCCCGGGATCGTCGAGGCGGGCGAGGGCCTCGTCGTGCCAGCGCCGGATCTCTCCGGCGCCGGGCAGCGCGGGCGGATCGGTCAGCGCACGCTCCAGGGCACCCTTGAGCTGCCGGTACGCACCGAACGGGTCGCGGCTCAGATCGAAGTACGGCAACTGCCTGAGGTACGCGGGCAGTTCGGCATCCGCGCGTTCCAACCAGACCGGCACGATCCGGCCCCCCAGCCCGGCCGGGTCGGCGGCGAAGGCGTTCTGGGCCTCGAAGCCGGCCCACGGCCCCCGCATGTACGCCGGGGTCAGGCACAGCAGCACGTGAGCCGAGGCGTCGAGCGCCTCGGCGAGCTGGAGCGGCAGCGGCCGCAACTCAATGACGTCATTGCGGTCGAAGTACACCTGGAAGTTGTCGGCCTCGAGCTGCCGGACGAAGCTCTCCACCCGCTCACGATCCACGCTGGCATAGCTGACGAAAATGTCGTAACGCCTGGCGGATCCGTGCGGCATGAATGAACCCCCTGATCAGAGGCCCCGATGTCGAGCGTGATTCGGACTTTACACTTTGGGTGACCTGACGAGAACGGTCAGAAATCGGACTGACATGACTCGATGACAGTCTTCGGCTAGGACGCCGATGTCACCCCGGTGTGAGCGTGCCCGACCGGTCGGGCGGGTCCGGAGCCAGTACGAGCGGGCGGCGATCGCCAGCGAGACTTCCGTACCCGACGAACGCCGGTCCCAGAGCAGAAGACCCCGAGCCGGGCTGCGCGACGGCGCGATGCCGGGCTACTTCGACGACCGCGACGTGCTCGGCCTCGTTCCGGTAGCCGTGGCGCCGACCATGCCCCGGCGAGGTTTGACACGGGTCGAGGGGACGTCCGCCTAGTCGCCGTCGACGGGAAGGCCAGAGTCTTCCGATGGCGGCACCGCGGCAAGCGGTTCGCCTACGCAGTCGCGGTTGTGGCAGTCATGTTTTCCTCGGCGCGGTGCTGCCCTCCGATGACGGCGTGACGGCGGCTATCGCACGCCTCTCCGTCGCCGCGCTGCTGGGCGGGGTAGCCGTCGGCATATACGTCGCCTGCCGGCACCCGGCCACCGGCCCTGCGATCCCGCTTCGCCGACGGTTCCGGATCGCGCGCCCCTCGCCGCGGCGTCTCGTCGGGGCGGCGGTGACGGTGCTGTTGGCAGCTGTCTTCTCCGGCGTGCCGGTGGCCGGGCTCATCGCCCTCGTCGCCCTGGGATACGTAGTGCGTTCGACGAGCGGGGAGAATTCGGACTCTTTGCCCAGTCGCTGTTCGCGTTCTGGCTCGTCATCGTCGCCGCGCTGGGTGTCATGTTCGACCGGTTCGCGCGACGGCTCCGGATGCGAAACGCCTGGGAGGCGATCGAGGCAGACTCCCGGCCCCACATTCTCTACCTTCTGCGCACGGGTCCCGCACAGTCCGCCCGGAGTCCAACGCGCACAGCCTCTAGCGGACCGACGGCGATGAGCGGAGGCAAGTACGGTGCCCAACCGCCAGCGGTCTCCAAGGCGCCATTACCAGCGATGCGGCGTCGATGGCGCCACACATCCGCTTCTGCCGATGACCGTGCATCCGATCATCGCCAGGGAAGGTGGCTCTACGGCTTTGGTGCGCTGAGATCGATGGGCGGGCCGAGGTCGACCATTCCGCCGATTCTGGCGACGATGCTGGATCCAGTGCATGTCGCGCTGGCGAAAATCGATGACGGTCTCCGGAGCGTGCCACCTTGGTGGATCTCGATTTCGCCATTGCCGGATGTGTCGAGTAGGTGGGCGGCAAGGCAGCCGACACTGTTGGCGTTCGCGATGTCCTCGTTGACGCCGATCGCGGGGGCGAACATCCGGGCCGCGGCCGTTCGTGCGGTCGGCGACAGTGCGTAGGTGAAGCATCCGAGGTACCCGAGTCGGCGACACTCGGTTGCCAGCCGATCGAAGTCGGGCTGCATGGACAGCAGCGTCAGGTGATCCCGGACGGGGACGAGAAGTCGTGGCGTGCCGGGCGAGGCGACCCGTATGTCGGCGGCGATGTCCGCTGGTTGCAGGTCGAGGGCCGCGATTATGCCGCCGGCAGTGGCGTCGGCGTAGTCCGCCAGGGCGATGACGCCTTGGTCGAACCAGACTTCGATGCCGTTTTGGCGGCGGATGGTGGTCGTGGCGAAGGTGCGGCGTGTGGTGCGCAGGCTGCCGTGGTGCTCGGTGGCGCCGCTGCGGTGCAGCAGGACGGCTTGCGCGGCGATGATGCCGTGGCCGCAGTTCGTGAGTTCCCCGGCGCTGGTGAAGAAGCGCACCATGGGCGCGTCGGCTGTGCTGGTGTCGATGAATGCGGTGTGGGAGGTGCCGGTCCTACGGGTGATGGCGTGACGGTCGTCGTCGGTGAGCGTGGCGTCGTCGATCACGACCGCGGTGGGGCTGCCGCCTCGCCCGTGGCGGGTGCAGGCGTTCACCACTGCCAGCGGTGGGCTGGCCATCAGGTGGGTGTGACGTCGGCGAAGCGGGGAGCACCTGCCTCGGGGTCGACGCGAGCGGCGCGGGCGGCGAAGCAGATCGCGTGGTACCACCCGCACAGCAGGAGCACGTCGAGCAGTTGCCGCTCGTCGAAAGACTCCTGCGCGGATCGCCACAGTGCGTCGTCGACGTCGGACGAGTCGTGCAGGGCGTCCACCATCCGGATGAGCGTGGCTTCGCGGCCGGCCGTCCAGCAGGGATCGTCTGGGGAACCGCAGGTGAGCGAAGTGAGTTCGGCCGGCGTGAGTTCGGCACGGTCAGCGAAGACCATCACGTGGACGCCCCACTCGTATTCGCAGCCGCAGCGCGCACAGGTGCGCAGGATGACGACCTCCCGCTCGCGGAGTGTCAGGGTCAGGTCGCGGCCGAGTTCGTATCTGCCCCAGTTGCTCATCGCGATGGTCATCGGCAAGTTCCTGGCGAACGTCCGGAACAGGCCGATAGGAGGCACGCCGGCAGGCATCATCGTGGCGAGTTGTGCCTCCACGTCCGGCGTGAACGGCGGTTCGAGCGCCAGGATGCGAGCCATGGCCTCCTCCAGTGATTCGGATTCAGAAGCACCGTAGCGATTCGGTTCACGAAGCGCCAGAGGTGGCGCTTCACGGCTTCAGTGTTCGCCGTCCTCGCCCAGGGCCGAGGCCCACGCGTCGGACCAGCGGGCGAGCGGGCGCAATGCCTGGTAGACGCCGTGGCCCAGGTCGGTGAGCGTGTAGGCCGTGTCCGGCTGCTGGGTGACGAGGTGGGCGTCAAGGAGTTCGGTCAGCCGTTGCCGCAGGACGCTGGAGGACATGTTGTCGCAGCGCTGCTGCAATGCGCGGAACCCGACCGGCCCGTGCTGCAGCTCCCAGACGATGCGCAGGTTCCAGCGGCGGCCGAAGAGGTCGAGGGCGGCCATGAGGGGTCGCCCGGTGCTCGATCCGCGTACCGGCCGGCCTGGCCTGGGTGCCGTCATCGCCTATGCCACCCCTCTTGATGCTTCGGTCTTCGATACAGTAGCGTCCGGTGAGTTGATTCGATTTCCGAAGCGGCAGGGGTGGCTTTGTGAGGCGTCTACACGCTGCGCTGTGCGACCGGATGGGCATTGATCTGCCGATCGTGCAGGCGCCTGCGGGTTCGGCTGCGGGACCGGCCGCGTCCGAGGCAACCTCGCCCACGCGCCTCCCCGCCGCCCGGCTTATCCACGACATGGCCGAGCGGGCCGCAACCATGGGCGGCCTGCTGCACAGGCTGGCGGTGTGATGACCCTTCCGTCCCTGCCGGAAGAGGACCACCACTGTGAATCGTGTGGTCTGCGATACGGCGACCTGACCACGTCTGCGGCCCTCGGGCTGATCCGCAGCTATCCCACGCGGTACCGGCGCCGGCTGCAGCACCTGCCCGTTGACGTCCTGCGCCGACGGCCCACGTCCGGGGCGTGGTCGGCGCTGGAGTTCGCCTGCCATGTCCGCGACGTCTACGACCTCTACGACACCCGAGTTCGCCGCACGCTGACCGAGCACGAGCCCACGCTCGAACCGATGCGCAACGACGAGCGTGCCGAGCAGCGCGCCTACAACCAGCAATCGCTGGCCGCCGTTCTGCTGGATCTCGAACGTAACGTTGACCGGTTCGCCGCCCTCACGAGCGAGATCAGCGAACCGCAGTGGAGCCGCTCAGCCGTCCGGCTCCCTCGAGAACGCCGCACCGTCCTGTGGATGGTTCGGCAGGCCGCGCACGAAGGGCTACATCACCTCCACGACATCGGCGCGGGCGCAACCGACAAGGCAGTGTTGTTCGACGTCGACGGCGTGCTCGTCGATTCGTACCCCGCGTACCGCCGGATCTGGAGCCGATGGGCAGACCACCGCAACCTCGATTCAGACATGGTCTGGTCGCACACCCACGGCCGCCGGCCCGTCGACACCATTCAGGTAGTAGCACCGCACCTCGATGCCGCCGCCGAATACCGGCTCATCAGGGAATTCATGGCCCGCGAAGGCGACAGCTTTCCCGTGTACCCCGACGCCGCCGCGGTGTTGCGCCTGTTGAAGGACCGGCGGTGGGGCGTCGTCACCTCAGGCCGAACGCCCACGGTCCTGCACCGCTTGCGCGCAGGCGGGCTACCCGATCCTCCGGTCCTGGTCGACAGCAGCCAGGTCCGACGTGGCAAACCCGATCCGGAGGGCTACCGACGCGCGGCACAACTCCTCAACGTGCCGGCGCCCGACTGCCTGGTGATCGAGGACGCTCCCGCCGGCGTAGAAGCAGCTCGAACTGCAGGCATGACGGTGATCGCAGTACGCACCACCCACCCCGACGACGAACTCGCCGGCGCACACCACCGCGCCGACACCCTCAGCGACGCCATCCCGCTCATCACCGACTGGCTGGACAGGACGCACCCATAACCAAAGGAACCGAACGAGTGTCGACTCTAGGCATTGGATCATGTAAACGGAGGTTGTCATGCACAAGCTGGTCGTCCTGTATCCCAAACCCGCCGATCCCGACCACTTCCGCGACTACTACGTGACCAACCACCTCCCGCTGGTCACCCGCCTGCCCGGCCTGCTCGCGTGGCGCTACAGCTTCGACGTGGCAGCGACGCAGGGTCAGACGCCGTACTTCGCGGTCTTCGAAGCCGAGTTCGCTGACGCTGCGGCAATGACCGCGGCGAGGGCGTCTCCGCAGGGCCGGCAGGTGGCCGCCGATGTCGCCAAGTACGCCACCGGTGGTGCGGTCGTCATCCACTATCCGGTGCAATACGGCACCGGCTGAGCCTGAACCCCGGCGGATGGCCCTCGAGCCGCGCCCGGCCCCTACAGCGAAGGAAGGCGAGCGCCGACAACCGGAGCGACGTGATGGTCCGGGAAGTAGCAGTATGCCCGCAGATGGGCATCGCCGTCGCAGGCCCAGCCGGCGCACGGGTACTCCTGGGCGGCGACGGTGACCGCACGCAGTTCCTCGGTGTTGCGCGGCTGACGGTAGAGGAGCTCCTGCTCGTAGTCGATGTCATCGCCGTACAACACATGGCGCGGCGCGTGCAGCCGACCAACCCCAGCAGTCGTCCGTCATGGCGCCGTAGAACGGGCCGGGCACGTTGCGCCAGCTGTGCTCCTCCCACTTGCCCTGGAACGTCACATCGACACCGGGCCACAAGCTGCGCATGGTAAGCCGCTTGATCAGCTGCGCGGACATGCCGCTGACCGTGCGTTACGCAGCGTGACAGCCGGTCGGTCAAGACGACGCGCGATCTTGCCGCTGAGCGAGCTACGAGTCCGACTGAGTCGGCCGAGTGACGAGCGAAGGCGAGTCGTCCGCAAGCCGGACACGCCTTCGCCACCGGTAGTGGCGCCGGGCAGCGACTGTGACGGCCACGGCAACGAGCAACACGGTGGTGCCCTTCCAGGCACGCTCGAACCACGATCTGTCGTTGCCGAACGCCGCATCACCGGCCGTCATCAGCCATAGCCCCACCCACGCCCACTGCCAGCCGCGTGGCCGGGAGAATCTGTCGGGCGAGTTGGAGAATGCGGCGGACACCGCAGTTGCGGCGCCGACGACGACGATCAGCGGTACTCCGATATGCCAGGTGGCCTCCCACAGCGACACGAACCGATCATGGCACCCCGTCAGCTTGAATCACCAGAGCCGTTCCTCGCCTAACTCCTTGCGGCGGAGGTGGCACCCGTGGCCCGAGAAGACCAACGCCCGCACATGCCGCTGACCGCGCGTCGGCCCCGCCCGGCGCAGTGCGCTGTCGTGCCGAGAAGGGTGCGTCTACAGTCCGAGGCCTGGTCGATGATCGGAGTGCTGTTCCGTATGACAGACCGAATGGCGGCAGTCACCGAACTCTGGGAGGAGCACATGCAGGCTGCCTTCCCTGGCCGGCTGAGAGGTGCTGACGTGGCTGGCGTCGAGATGGTGATGCTTGACGCGGGTGTGGCTGGCTGCGTCAGTATCTGGCTGCGCAAGGGCGAATACATCGACGACCAGCGGTGGGACTATCTTGCGACGTGCGAGCAGCAACTCATCCGGGTCATCCCGGAGTTGGACGGCCACGAGGCCGCCTACTACCAGAGACTGCTGGACATGACGATATTGGTCCTCGGCTCGCCGGGCGACCGACCGTCCGGCTGATCGGTGTTCACGCATCTGCCGCGGACAGGTCATCGCAGTGCGGAGACCGAGCGGGCGCGAGGAGGCGGAGCGGGCCCAGCGGGGCGCCGAGTTGTTGACCAACAGACGTCCGTCGGTCACCATGCTGCGCATGCCCCATCAGTCAGCTGACCCGAGCACCTGCGCAGTCCGGATGCCCGCTCGGCAATGGCGGAGGGTCAACCGCGTCCTCGACAACGTGGTCAACGTCGAGGCCGAGAATGGTGACCCGCACGGTCTGGTAGAGGCCGGAGTCCAGATTCTTCGAGAAGGCTGGCGCCAGACCTCTGGTTGGACTCCTGAAACAACAGGCTCCACCGATTGGCCTCACGACGATCAAGAAGTGACAGTGTCGCTGAATGGCGCGCAATGGACATACGTGATTTCCTGCCTGGACCGGTGGGGCAACGTCGAACGCAGCTTGGGTAAGAACACGGCTACCGAATTGCTCCTGATTCGGGACCTCGTGATCAGCCAAGCGGAGGCTTGTCTGCCAGGACAGCTCTGAACTTGGCGTTTCCGACCGTGCATCACGGATGCACTCATCTGCCGCAGTCAGAGCGTCGACTACGGATTACTTGCGCAAACCTCTCCATCGGGCTCCATCGACCGCAGCACCTCCACGGGCGTGCGGCCGGTTGCCATAGCCAGAGCAGTGATTGCCGTCGCGGCGAGGGCGGTGAGGTTCAGCGCAAGGGCCAAGCCGTCCTCGCGGACCGCAGCGTCCGTAATGTTGTAGACGTCGGCGTCCTCGTTCGCGAGGTACGCTGCCACGCTGCTGACCGCAGCTCGACGCGCTTCGTCGCCGGTACCTCGCCGATCGCGTGCCACGGATCGAGTATCCGCCAACGGGCTGAGCACGCGTGAGATGCCCGCTTCTGCCGCGACGCGCGCGTTCGACCATGCTCTCGGCCGTCCGACTCTGCCGAGTTGAGTGCGTTGACCGACGTCGAGATCGCGGCAGGTTCAGCCAAGCTGGAACCGCTGTAATCCGGTGCGGCCGAGAAGGGTGCCGGTCGCTTCGGCCATCGCCTGAGCGGCCGGACCGATGCGGTAGCCAGTCAGCCGTCTGCCATTCTGATCTTTGACCTGAGCCGGACGAGTGGTGGCTATCAGCACCGACCGAACCGCCCGTGTTTGCCGCAGGAGGACCTGGTGTGTGTCGGCACCGACTTCGTCCTCGAACCAGCGCACGGCCAGCCTGCCGGCATCAAAGTATGCACCGCCTTCCGGGTGCTGGTACCCAGCGTCGTGATCGCAGTACGTACCGCCGGGGTCATGTCGGCGCGCCGAGCGCAGGAGTTGAACAATGGCAGCGACCGGTGGCCCGTCCGGCAGTGGGACGCCGTCGGCAAGCGTGACGGTTGATGGCAGGCTTGCGCCGATCGGCAGGTGCAGGAACGCCTGAACTCCCCGGCCGCCGCAGGCCATCGCGTTTGCCAGCGAGCCGTGCAGGTGGACTTGGTGAAGTCCCAGCGGTCCCGGCTGCGAGCACCGCCACGCGGCGCCAGGGAACGTGTCGCGCAACGCCAGGTCGAACCCGTCTTCGTCCTCGGGCAGCAACCAGGTTCCGACATTCATGGTCCTGGAGCCTGCGTACGCCATCACCAGACGGTATGTCATGCCGATCGCCCATAATCCGGTGCACCCTCAGGCCGTTGGCCGTTGGCCGTTGGCATTGGCCGCTCGACGGGGCCGTCCGCAACTGCCGATGTGAGTGCGACGGTTGACCGGTTGACAGAAATCAAGCTGGAGAGTGTCGGATCTGCCGGATGCCGTTCGTAGCGTATGCAGAGACGGACGTCGGGTCCGGGGACGATCAGAGGGAGCGGACATGCCTGAGTACCTCATCTACTTCAATCAGCAGTGGGTGGGTGACCACACCGAGGAGTGGTTCCGCGGGCGCGGTCCACTCGCCAGGGCGGTTGTTGATGAGATCAAGGCCGCCGGGGCATTCGTCTTCGCCGGGGGCCTGGAGGAAGAGGATGGCCCAGTCTTCAACGCGGACGCCACAAGCGGTGCGCTGGTCTTCACCGACGGGCCCTATGTCGAGAGCAAGGAGTTCCTGGGTGGCCTGACCATCGTGGACGTGCCGGATGAGGCGACCGCCCGGATGTGGGCCGGCAAAATCGCGGAGGCATGCGGCTGGCCGCAGGAGGTTCGCCGGTTTAAGCCGCGGCGCGTCTTGCAGGGATGAGATCGTCACTCGTCGGCTGAGGCTTGAGCCGAGGCGTGGCCGGCACCGGGGCGACGTCGCTGCTGCGGTATCGGCAAGGATACGACCAGGCACGGGGGCGGCCAGAAAAGTGCCGCCCCCGGAGCCGGCCGACGAAAGCGCTTCGCCGTACTCATCTGCCGCAGACCGCGCGCTTCCGACTTACGCCACGGATACGAGACCAAATCGCCGAGCTCCGCGACGAGACGTCGCATGTCTTCGCCTGCGTCGAGGGCCACCACCACGGCCCGGACGCCGCCAGCTCCCGCGGGCGGCCGTCGTCACTCAGCGGCCGCGACCCCGGCCAGCGTCGCCAGCTGAGCCCGCGACGTGATGCCCAGCTTGGGGAACGCCTTGTAGAGGTGGTAGCCCACGGTCCGTGGGCTGAGGAAGAGTTGGGCGGCGATGTCGCGGTTGGAGGCACCGGCGGCCGCCAGCCGCACGACCTCGCGTTCCTGCGCGGTGAGCACGCTGAGCGGGTCGCCAGCCCGGCGCGGCGCGGCCGGGACGTCCCCGGTCGCGCGCAGCTCGGTGCGGGCCCGCCGGGCCCACGACTCCGCGCCCAGCCGGTCGAAGACCTCCAGCGCGGCGCGGAGCTGCGTGCGGGCATCCGCCCGCCTCCGGGCCCGTCGCAGCCACTCGCCGTAGGCGAGCCGCGTCCTCGCCTGCTCGTACGGCTGATCGCCGCCGTCGTGGGCGCGGACGGCGGCAACGAAGTGCGCCTCGTCCTGGTCCACCAGGGCCCGGCAGCGCAGGGCGACCGCGTCCGAGGCCGGTTGACGGACATGCCGCGCCCAGGTTACGTAGCGCTCCAGCGGCTCGCTGGCCCGCTCCGGCCGGCCACTACGGACCGCCGCCTCGACGAGATCGGCGGCGGCCAGCGCCCCGAACCCGGTCGGCGGGATCCGTTCCAACTGCTCCAGAGCGGCGTCCGCGTTCCCCTGGCCGAGTTCGAGCCGGCCGAGCGCCCAGCGTCCGAGGGTCGCCGCGAGGACCAGCTTGCGGTCGTCGGCCCGCCGGACGCCGTCCTCGGCCCTTGCGCGGCACCCCGCCACGTCCTCCTGATGAGCGAGCACCCAGGCGAGGCAGCAGGTGAGGTGGATGACCCGGTGCTCGTGACCCAGGTCGGTCGCCAGCCGCAGCCCCGCGTCGAGGGTCGCCCTCGCCTCCCCGTAACGGCCCTGTAGCCCCTGCGCGAACCCCTGGTCCTGGAGGGCGAACGCCAGCCAGCCGATCATCCCGCTCCTGCGGCAGTCCGCCACGACCCGCCCGGTGAGTTCCTCGCAGAGGGCCGCGCGGCCCGTCACGAGGGCGGCGCCGGCGGTGAAGGTCAGCCCCGGAACGCCCAGCCCGGCGAGCCCGGACGGGTCCAGCGCGCCGCCGGTGAGCGGCAACCCACCCGCGAGGTCACCGGCCAGCAGCCGGGCCAGCCCGACCGCCTGGCCGACCAGAGGCGAACCGGTCGCCGGCAGCTCGTGGAGCGCCGTCGCCGCCCGTCCGGCCAGCGGCGCGTCGCCGGCGAACCAGGCGCAACGGACCGCCTCCACCAGCAGCCAGGTCGCCTGCTCGGGGTCGCGTGCCGCCACCCGGAGCGCGGCGTCGAGGATGATCCGGCCGGCGGCCAGCGGGGTGCCCAGCTCGACCTCGCGGTGGGCGCGGACCTGGGTCAACGCCACGATCATTGCCGGTTCGTCCACATCGGGCGTGGCGCTTGCGGCGAGCGCGGCGGCCCGGTCGGTCAGACCGGCGTCGCTCGCCGCCAGCGCCGCGGCGGCCAGCCGGGCGGATCGGCGTACCGGATCGACGGTGAGCTCGGCGGCCCGCTGGTAGGCGGCCGCCACCGCGGCGTGGCCGCCTCGGGTACGGGCCCGGCCCGCCGCCTCCTCCAGCTGCCGCGCGACGCCCTCATCGGGACCGAGCGCGGCGGCGGCCAAGTGCCAGATTCGCCGGTCGGGGGCGTCGGGCGAGGTCGAGCTGCCCAGCGCGTCGGCGAGCGCCCGGTGTACGGCGAGGCGTCGGCTCACGGATGCGCTCTGGTACGCGGCCGCCCGGATGAGGGGGTGACGGAAACCGACGGCCGTCCCGTTGATCCCGATCAGCCGGCTCCGCTCGGCGGCTTCCAGACCGTCGAGCGGAGCGCCGGCGGCGACCAGCGTCGCGAGTTCGCCGGAGCCTTCCGCCGCCGCGACCAGGAGCGCGGTGCGCGCGGCCTCGGGCAGCGCGGCCATCTGCGCGAGGAATGCCTCCTGGATCCGCTCCGCCACCGGCATCGCCCCCACCGGCGACAACCGCCCAGTCCGCTGTTCGGGAGTCAGCGCGGCCGGCAGCTCGATGAGCGCCAGCGGGTTGCCGGCCGACTCTTGGACGAGGCGCTCCCGAACCTGCGGCGGAAGATCGGCGGGGAGCAGGGCGGCGGCCGCCGTGTCGTCGAGCCCGGCGAGACGGTGTTCGGGAAGGCCGGTGACCGGGAGGTCCGGACGGGCGGCGAAGATCATGGCGACGCCCTCGGCCCCGAGCCGGCGCGCCGCGAACACCAGGGCGTCGACGGACGCCTCGTCGCACCATTGCACGTCGTCCACGAGGCAGAGCAGCCCGCCGTCCCCGGCCAGCTCGGACAGGAGGCTGAGGGTGGCCAGGCCCACCAGGAACCGGCTCTCCGGTGGCGCGTCGCGCAGCCCCAAGGCGGCGCCGAGCGCCCTCACCTGCGCGTCGGGCAGCGCGTGGATCCGGTCGAGCCCGGTCCGCAGGAGCAGGTGCAGTGCGGCGAACGGCAACGCCGCCTCGGACTCGATGCCGACACCGCGCACCACCCGCATGCCGGTCGCCCGCAGCGCGGCGTACTCCAGCAGCACCGACTTGCCGATCCCCGCCGGACCCCGGAGAACCAGGGCGCCGCTGCGACCTTCCCGGGCACCGTCCACCAGCCGGTCGATCTCCGCCTGTTCCTCGACCCGCCCGTGCAGCACGACTGGCAACCTACCGTCACGATGACGGATTCGGCATGGCCGCCAGCTCCGTAGCTTCGTGATCAGACGCACGTCAGCACCACGAAGGGACTTCGAGATGGCCACCATCGCCAGCACCGTCCGGACCGCCGACGACGCCAAGCTGCTCCGCTTCGCCCTCAAGCAGGACGCGATCGGCTCAGGCGCCAACGGCGTCGTCTACCTCGCCGCCGCGGCGATCTTCGGCCGGCTGTTCGGCCTTCCCGCCGGTCTTCTCTACCCCGTAGGCGCCTTCCTGGTCGCCTTCGCGGCCGCCCTGCTCTTCCTCGCGTCGAGGCCGACGGTGAGCCGACCCGCCGTGGGAGTCGTGATCGCCGTCAACATCGCCTGGGTCGCCGCGAGCGTCGAGCTGCTCGTCGCCGGCTGGTTCCCGTTGACCACCCTCGGCGTCGCGCTCGTGATCGCACAGGCGGTGGTGGTCGCCGGATTCGCCGCCCTCCAGATCACCGGCCTGCGCCGGACCGCTCTCTGATCCGTGCGGATCCCCGGGTGCCCCTTCCGGACCGGAGCGGACACCCGGGGATCCAGCTCGCCGGCCGATCCGGTCAGCGCACCGTTCAGTGACCTGATGAGGTGCGCGGCGGGGACTGGGCCGCCAACGTCCGTCCAGAGCGGTGGGCTGAGTTCAACCGCCTGCTGCACCTGGCCGGACAGGTGAACGACCTTGCAACGCGGCTCGCACCCGAGGACCCCACGCCATGGGCGAGCCGGCTGGACCTCATGATCGACCAGAGCGCGCCACGGGATGACGTCGAGGAGACGTGGCGTGAACTTACCCGGCGGGACCCCTGGCATCGGGAGGGGCACACACTCAAGCTGACCTACCACTGCAGGAAATGGAGCGGCTCGCACGAGGCCATGTTCGGCTTCGCCCGGTCGGTCGCCGCCGCAGCGCCTGCGGGCTCGCCGCTGCAGGTGCTGCCGGTGCGGGCCGCCGCCGAGTGGGCGCTGTGGGAGCAGGAACGGGAAGCCCCAGGCAGCACGGCCGACCACATCGGCCAGCGGTGGCGGCAGGATCCGGTCATGCAGTCCGATCTCGACAACGCGCTGTCCCGGTGGTTCCACCAGCCGGCCACCCGCCACGCCGACTGGCTCAACGACGTGAACTTCCTGGCGTACGGGCTGGCGCGCACTGGCCGCGACGCCGACGCCGCGCCGGTCTTCGCGTCGATCGGCCGGTACGTGACCAGCGTTCCGTGGTCCTGGTGGGGCGGCGCGCGCGGCGATGCAGCCTTCATCCGAGCCTGCCGCCGCGCCCGCCGCGCTGCCTGACCACCCACTGAACTCGACGCCCGTGCCCGTCGCGTGCCCGATGTAGCGGTCAACAAGGGCCACCCGTGGCACGTAAACGAGCCTCAACCTGAGCGGCCCAGACTCCTCGCCCAACTGGCGGGGCTGCCCAAGCCGTCAAGCAACGCACTTCCCAAGCTGACCGTGCGACTTGCCACCGATCATCCTTCAGCGAGCTGGTTGGGCCAGGGGAGCTCGACGTTTCATCTCGATCGCGATGAACCCGACGCAGACTGCGGCCAGCACGGCGAGCGCGCTGAGCGCGGGTAGGTGGACGGTGGCGGGTGCCAGCGCCGTGATCACCAGGGTTTGGGTGATCCGTTGCGGGTGGACACGGCGAGTTAGCCGCCAGCGGATTGCGTGGTCCGCGAGCAGGTAGATGATCACGCCGCCGAAGAGGGCGAGGTGCGGGAGCAGGTAGAGCGGGACGCCGAGTTCGAAGAGGCCGCGGCTGCCCAGCACGGCCATCGTCTTGCCGAGCCCGAGAGAGACGAACACGATGCCGGCGATCATCGGCAGGTGCAGCAGCGCGTAGGCGTCCTGAGCGAGCGCCGAACGCTGCTCTCTGGGGCTTGCGGCCAGAGCCCGCTTTCCATGGATGGCTGTCGTGCTGAAGTAGATCCACCAGAGTGCAGCGAGCAGGGCCGTGCCGACTGCCGCGGCGACGAGGATGCGTGCGGAGATGGGCGTGTAGACCACGGCGGTGCCCATCGAGATGACCGCTTGACCGAGCGCGATGATGATGATGAGGCTGTATCGGTCGGCCCAATGTTCGGCGGACCAGGTCCACGAGTGGCGGGCTCCGGCGAGCCGGTTGCCGACCAGGTCCACGGCGATGGCGGCGATCCAGACCTCGGCGCGCGCGGGAGTCAGCAGCCGAATATCGCCGATAGGCTGGGGCATCAACGCGGCGGCGAACAGGATGGCGAGCGCCAGCAGGGTCGGCACGGCGCTGCGTATCACGGCGGCCCGCTGCGTCGGGTCTCGCCCGACGGTGAGCCAGAACGCGGCAAGGAACAGCAGCCGGATCAGCGCGTAGCAGGTCACGAAGACCACCGGCCCGGGCAGACCAGCACCGTCTGCGTTGAACGCTTCCGGGCTGGCCAGGGTGATCAACGCGGTGAGCGCGACGACGAGCAGCACCACCAGGCGCACCACCGGGTGCTCCGAGCGGACTGCGATGCCGAGCCAGGTGTAGGCGCACCAGGCCACCCAGAGAACGCTGAGCACCAGCAGCCCGCGCACCACGCCGCGCCAGGTCGGGTCGTCGGCCATCAGGGCGGCGACCTGCAGGAACGCGTACACGTAGACCAGGTCGAAGAAGAGCTCCTTCGGCGTCACGCCGGCCTGCTTCATGAGGGGTTGTATTTCCGCGTGCAGCCGGCGGTGGCGGCGCCGGAAGACCGTGGCGTCGGCCAACGCCATGGCAGCCACCGCCGCCGTCAACAGCGCCAGTTGGGCCAGCACCGGCACCTGAGGAGCGACCGCCGCCAGGGATCCGACCAGGAGGATTCCGAGGATGGGTGACCGACCGAGCAGCCGCAGCGTGCGCACCTCGAACAGGATCAGACCGACCAGGTAGAGGATCACGCCGCCGTAGAGCACCAGCAGCCGCATCTCGACCGACGTTTCCGACGGCACGCGCAACTCGGACAGGGTGTGGTGGATGCCGAGAGCGACAAAGATGAGCCCGGCGATCATCGGCAGGTGCAGGAAGCTGTATGCGTCGCGCCCAAGGAGAGCTCGTCGGGCCTCCGATACCCGTTCCAGCGCCAACTCCGCGGCGAACCGGGCCACGTCGAAGTAGGTCCACCACAGCAGCCCAGCAAGCACGACACCGAGCAGCACGCCGGCCAGCACCTCCAGGGTGAGTGGATGCGCCACGGCGACACCCTGACCCAGCCCGACCGAGACGATGGCCTCGCCAACACCGATCAGGATGATCAAGCTGTGCCGTTCCGCCCAGTACCGGATGGATCTGATCTGCCAGGTCCCGGCACCCAGCAGGAAAGTACCGCCGAACCCGGCGACGATCGCGCAAGCGACCAGGGCGAACCGGATCCATTCGCGGGCCACCACATCCCCGACGAACGCCTGCTCACTGTGCTCAAACGGCGGCACGAGTGCGGAGGCCAGCAACGCCAGCTCACCGGCCACGATCAACGGCGCGCCTTTCCGCAGCCGCTGGCGGGTACCCGGTTGCGCCACGCCGGCGGCGGTGGCGAACACGAGGGCGCCACTGCGCGCGAGGATGTAGCACAGCGCGAACACGACCGGCCCGGAGAGCCCACCGGGACGGTCGATGAAGGCCTCCCGGGCCGTCAAACCCATCACGAACAGCGTCGCGCTGAGCCCGAACATGAACACCGGCATGATGCCCCGGTCCAGCCGGACGATGTTGCCGAGCCATGCGTACGGCGCCCAACATCCCCACAACAGCACAAGCAGCAGCAGACCACGAGGCAAGCCGGCCGGATTGAGCTGCTCGGCGGTCACACCCGTGACGTTCAGAAACGCGAACACGAAAATCAGGTCCAGGAACAACTCCAGCCGAGTAACGCTGCCCTCTCCCTGAGCCAGCTGAAGGCGACCGAATTTCCGCACGGACCTCACTCTGCCAACCGGCCGACTCCGCGACAGTTGATCGCCTCAACGGGGCGGAAGTTGGGGCGGTGGCCCACGCACGCGTGCAGTACCTGCTCAGCTCCGGCAGCGCGTCATGAAGGGGTGATCGCGGGCGTCAGCGCAAGGCAATCTCGCCTGCGTGGACGGCGCGCATGGCGCGCTCGACAGTCTCCTGATTTTCGCCGACCGGAGCCACGTAGTCGATGACGTGGCGCGCGGCGTCCTCCCCGAGCATTCGGGTGATCACCCACGCGGCGAGATACTGGGACGCCAGGCAACCTCCCGCCGTAGCTATGTTCCCCTCGGCGTGGAACGGCGCGTCCAGCACGGTGACGTCACAGGCTTCGACAAAAGGTCGACTCTTCATGTCCGTGCACGCCGGCATGCCATCCAACAGCCCGAGCCGGGCGAGCACCAGCGCGCCCGAGCACTGCGCACCGATCAGCTGTCGCGAAGGGTCGAGCAGCAGCCTGGAGATCAGCCGGTCGTCGGCGACCACGTCGCGCGCCTTCACTCCGCTACCGATCAGCACGACGTCGGCTTGGGTCACGAACTCGATCGGGCGCTGCCCGGTCACTTCGACCCCGTTCATCGACGTGACCACAGGCGTCGGCGTCGTAATGAAGGCTTCCAAGCCGTCCTTACGGCACCGGTTGATCAGCGCGGAAGCGATGAAGCTGTCGAGCTCGTTGAAGCCGTCGAAGGTGACCACGGCTACCTGCATCACGACTCCTTCAAGGCTGGCATCAGGCCCACACTCTCCCTGGCGCACCGTTCCAGGGCGAGAGCCAATCAGCGGCTGGTGGCATGCCTACCGGCACCGCCCCTTTCGAGCTCCGGGCCTGATTACCGTACGAACTGTCCCGGGCCGTCAGCGGATTCCGGCGGGCACTGCCGGTAGTCAGCCAGTTGACAGCAACGAGGTCGGTTCATCGGCGAGGGGGTGGCTGCCAGGCCTGAGCTAGGGTGTCGACCGTTGATCAAGGCTTGAGTTGGCGCATAGGCATCTGCGGCTTCTCGCCTTGTTGACCTTGGCGATGGCCTCGCGCAGCTCTTTCTCGGTCATCTTGGCGTTGCCCTTGATGCCCATAGCGTGGGCTTCCTGACGCAGGTCTTCCACCGACCTACACCCGCCCGCACGGGTCCGTCACCTGTTCGCCGCCTAGGGCATGTCCTGCCGATCTTGATGGGGCGAGACGGATCCTCGGAGGTATTAAGGTGTCGATGTGACGACTGCCCGGCCGCTCGACAGCGAGGAACTCGCGAGCACAGCTCCGGAGCGCGAGGTTCTGGAAGCCTTTGTCGACGCGTACCGCGATGAAATCATCGGTAAGCTCCGGGGGCTGTCCGAGGATGACGCCCGCCGGAGCCTGGTGCCCTCGCTCACTACGCTCATCGGTCTCGTCAAACACGCCGCCGCTGTTGAGCGGAACTGGTTCCAGCACTGTCTGGACCAGCAGCCTCGTGAACAGATCACTGGCAACTCGTTCGGTGACCACGCCAGTTGGCAGGTCGACTCGAACGAGACCATCGGAGATGTCATTGCGGAGTACGCCACGGTCTGTGATCGATCGAGGCAGATCGCGGGCGGCTTCGCCCTCGACGACACTGTGCCTCATCCCCGCCTGGGCAGGGTGTCACTGCGCTACATCTACGTGCACATGATTCGTGAGTTGGCACGGCACTGCGGCCATGCAGACATCCTCCGGGAGCAGATCGACGGCATGGCCGGCGACTAAGGTGCATTTCTGGTGATCATCGAAGCCAGATGATGGCGGCTATGAGGACGAGGCTGGCGCGGTAGAGGGATGCGCGTTTGGCGTAGCGGGTAGCCAGGTCACGCCACTGTTTGAGTCGGTTGAAGCAGCGTTCCACGAAGTTGCGCTTGCGGTAGACCTGCTTGTCGAATGCCGGTGGCCTGCCGCCGGCGCTGCCCTTGGCGGCCCGGCGGTCGACCTGGTCCGAGCGTTCCGGGATGAGTTGTCGGATCCCTCGCTGCCGCAACGCACGTCTGGTGGAGTCGTGGGCGTAGCCCTTGTCCGCGATCAGTACGTCGGGGCGTTTGCGGGGCCGTCCGGGGCCGGGTTGGTTGATGCGGATCGCGTCCAGTAGCGCCAATGGTTGAGGGTTGTCGCCGGCCTGGCCTGGGGTGAGCAGGATCGACAACGGTCGCCCACGTCCGTCGACGGCGAGGTGGATCTTCGTGCTCAGTCCGCCTCGGGAGCGGCCGATGGCCTCGCTATCTTGCGCACCAGGCGTCGCTGGACTTGTCGGGGAGCCCCTTATTGCGGGCGCCAGCGGCATGCTGGTGCGCCCGCACGGTCGATGAGTCGATGCTGATCGTCCACTGCACCGGTGTGCCATCGTCGTGGACCTGCGCCGCCGCGAGGATCCGATCCCAAGTGCCGTCGGCGGTCCAGCGGCGCAGGCGTTCGTGGCAGGTCTTCCACGGCCCGAAGCGTTCCGGGAGGTCACGCCACGGCGCACCCGTGCGCAGCTTCCACAGAATCCCGTTGATGACCTGGCGGTGATCCCGCCACCGCCCCCGCGCACCGCCCGGCTCGGGAAGTAGCGGCGCGATCACCGCCCACGCCTCATCGGTCAGTTCACCACGACGCACCACCGGCACATCGTCAACGATCAACCACTACAAGATCGGCAGGACACGCCCTAGACGATCTTTGCGGCTCAGGCTACAGATTTTCGTGGTTGTGTCGGGTCTCAGGACGTCCGTGACAGATCGGTCTCGGGACGTGCGTGATACATCCAGCTAGAAAATCTTGTTTCGCTGTTGCCGGCTTCGCCTGGTCGTCCATCCCCACGACGGCTGGCGCCTCTTCAGGACCGGATGCTGGATTCTGGCAGTCCGCAGCCGTCATTCGTGGTTACCTGGCATCGGGTCGCGCCCCACTTCACGAGGTATTAACGAGAAGTACCCATCTGGGGGGATTTCGTTGACCAAAACACTATTTACCCGCTTTGCGGGTGCCACCGTGCTGGCAGCCATGATCGGCCTTGGGTCCGCCGCACCAGCATGGGGCAGCGGGGGCGGTACGACGATCAACATCGATCCGGCGGACACCGGCACGACGGCGGCCGCGTTCGGCACTCACAGGTGTGACCCGAACCTCGGTGGTGGCCCGTTCCAGGCCGAGGACGTCTGGGTCTTCGCCCTGCCGGCCGCGCAGCAGGGCAACTTCACCTCATTGACCATCGAGTTCGCCACGGAGGGTGGCCCCGTCACGGAGAACATCACGACCACGCCCGCCGGTGACCGCGCGATCGTCGGTAACCGGGCGTGGATCAGGACGCCAGCCGGGCTGTCCTCGACCGGCGAGCTGGTGAATCCGTTCGCTCTCACCAACGCCACCGCGGTGATCACGGGTACCGACGGGACATTCGACCTGGCGCAGACCTGCCCGGCGAGCGGCGTGACAGCCAGCCCCAGCCTGCCGGTGACCGGCGCTGCGGTCTCTGGCCCGACGCTCGGCAAGCTCACTGCCGTGGGCGGCGGTCTCATCATGGTCGGCCTCGTGCTGCTTCGCGCGCAACGGCGTCGTCGCTTCGTCGCCTGACCTGGGCCGGTCCATCCGTACACGGGGATGCTGCCCCGGCAGGACCGGGTCAGCCGACGCCCAGGACCGGATCTGCTGCTGGCCGGCACCCGACATGTCGGGTGCCGGCCAGCAGCTGTCGTCCAGGTTTCGCCTACCTTGCCATCTCGGCCCCGACCTCACGCAGGTCGGGCCGAGGGCAATCCTGGACAAGTTGGCCCGGGGTCCGGCGAGTTTCCGTACGCTGCGCTGAGTGAAATGGGCACGTTCCTTCGTCGCGCTGGCAGCGACTCTCACTGTGACCGCGTGCGATGGTGCCCGGACTCCACCGGCCGAGGTGCACACCCGTTCGACGCCGCCGGCGTCCCCGTCCCAGCCTGCCAAGATCACGTTGGCGTTCGCGGGCGACGTGCACTTCGCCGACCGTACGCGTGATCTGTTGGGCGACCCGGCGACCGCGTTCGGACCGATCTCGTCGACCCTTTCGGCCGCGGACCTGGCGATGGTCAACCTGGAAACGGCGGTCACCACGCGGGGCGCTCCTGAGCCGAAGGAGTTCCATTTCCGGGCGCCGGCAAGCGCGTATGACGCGGTGAAGGCCGCCGGAATCGACGTCGTATCGATCGCGAACAACCACGCGCTGGACTACGGGCGGACGGGGCTGACCGACACCGTGGACGCGGCAAGGGCCGCCGGGGTGCCGGCCGTCGGCGCAGGCGCTGACGCTGCGGCGGCGTACCGGCCGTGGATCACCAAGATACGCGGCACCAGAACCGCCGTACTCGGGTTCAGCCAGGTCGCCGAGCTGTGGTCGCAGTGGAGGGCCACAGAAACCCGGGCCGGCATCGCGATGACCAGGGACCTGCCCCGCGCCGTCGCCGCGGTCCGGGCCGCGCGACAGCAGGCCGACGTGGTCGTCGTCTACGTCCACTGGGGTACGGAGGGCGACGCGTGTCCGCCCGACGAGGCTCGTGCGTTCGCCGGCGAGATGGCTCGGGCGGGCGCCACGATGGTGGTCGGCACCCATGCCCACCTCCTGCTCGGCGACGGCTGGCTCGGCAGGACCTTCGTCCAGTACGGGCTCGGCAACTTCGTGTGGTGGCGCGACGACGCGTACAGCAACGACACGGGGGTGCTGCGGGTAACCCTCGACGGATCGGCGATCTCGAAGACGGAACTGGTGCCCGCGACGATCTCCCGACGCACCGGCCGACCCGAACCCGCCGGCGGGGAGGACGCGGCCCGGATCCGCCGGGAGTACGCGGACCTGCACTCCTGCACCGGACTCGCCGCGAGCCCCGCCCCATAGTCGGACCAAGTACCCTCGGGCACCGTAGAGCACAGGAGAGTGAAGTCAGCCGACGCTGTCCGAACCTCGCCCCGGCCCGGCGGGAACTGCGCGCCGCGCTGGCCGACCTGGGTCTGCCTCACGCGGTGGTTACCGAGGTCGTGGGGGACTACCCGTCGCCGTCGATCCTGGTCGACGGCGTGGATGTGATGGGCGGCACCAGCGACGGATCGGCTTCCTGTCGCCTTGATCTCCCCACTGGCGAGTCCCCGCCGATCTCGGCGAGCGCGGCGAGGATGAACAGCAGGATTGAGCGGGCAACGGTCATGCGTCGGACCGAAGCGTGACCACCTGGCGGTCGTGGTTGTCGGGCTGGCCGCAGGAGCAGTTGCCGCCAGCGCAGCCGGTGGTGTGGCGGCGCTTGCTGGCCCACCACCAGGACAGGCCGGCGAGTACGGCCAAGGCCACAGCGACGCCGGGCATGAAGCGGTTGGCTGCGGCCCAGCCAACGCCACCGAGGATCCCAGCGGCCAGCAACGGCGGCAGGATGCAGCAGGCGGCGCAGGCCGCCCCAGCAAGTCCGGTCATGCCGGAGGGCAGCAGGCGGCGCAGCCGGTTAGCAGGTGTCGGCATGGTCGTGCCTTTCGGCGACCTCGGCAAAGGGAAGCGGGCAGCAGGAGCTGCCAGCGCAGGCGACCAGGTCGTCACAACCGGCGGAGATGGCGGCGCGGAGGGTGTCGCGGATGACGGTCAGGTCGGCCAGCTTCTGGTCCACCTCGACGAGCTTCTCCTTGGCCCGTGCCTGAAGACCGTTGTCGGGCCGGCTGTGCTGGTGTCGGCCGGCGTCGAGAAGGTCGGCGACCTCGTTGAGGGTGAAGCCGAGGCGTTGCGCGGTCTTGATGATCCGCAGCAGGGTGACGGTGTCGGACGGGTAGAGCCGGTGCCCGCCCGGTGACCGCCGCGGTGCGGCGAGCAGGCCCCGGCGCTCGTAGTAGCGCAGCGTCTGCAGGTTGACCCCGGCCGCGTCGGCGAGCTGGCCGCTGCGCAGCCCCGATTCGCTCATGTCCGCTCCCAGGCGGAGGTCGCCCGCTGGGCGAGGGCATCGAGCACGTCGACGTGTCCCGCCGGTACCCGGACGTCCAGCGTCAGCGCGTCCGAGCCGGCTCGCGCGATTTCGAAGGCGAAGAATGAGCAGCAGGACGATTCCCGGGCCGTCAGTTCCCGCGCGGTCTCCTCCACCTGCTCCGTGCCGGCGAGCCGCAACCGCAGATGCTGTGCCGATACTCGGTCGGCGCCCCGGACGGCGGCGCGGAGGAACTGGTCGAACTCGGCGAGCCGCAGCGGCCGTTCGCCCGTCGGCAGGGTGCACGCATCCGGCACCCAGGAGTCATTCGTCGTGACGTGTTCGTCGTACATGCATCGACGGTAAGCCTGTACCCAGGTATCAGATGCAAGCCCCGTTCAGAGAACGATCGAGGCCATCGATCTGGGACATGGCAAACCAGTGATGACGCCGCCGACCCGATCAGCCCGCGCGCCGTTTGTCGAGGCAGAAGCCTGTGCGCAGTGGGCGGGAGCGAGAGAGCGGCGGTCGGTCAGGTGGTCAGGCCGGGGTGGTGGTCGAGTTGAGGGACGAGGTTGACCAGGCTCCCCGCGCACGGCAGGACAGTCCTCGGCTTGTTGCTATCGCGTCACGTGCTCGTGGCTGCCGCCAAGGCGGCTTGTGGGGTGCTCCTGACCCGTCTGGACTCTGGACTTTGCCGCTGTTACGAACGGCGGCAGCCGCCGGGCCGCCTGCCGGGCGAGTACCGCGCACGCGATCCCAAACGCGAGGGATGCGGCCAGCGCCGCCGACCGCGACCAGGGGCCGACGACCGGCATCACCTGCCAGTGGGTGAGGTAGATCCAGAGCGAGCTGGCGGCCAGTACGGCGGCCGCCCGATTGATGGCCGGCCGGCTCGGCAGCCGCGGCACCCAGACCAGCAGGGCGAAGCCGGCGACGATGAACGCCTCGCGGAACGGTTCGCCGAACAGGCCCGGCACCGTGAGCGCCGCTGCGGCGGTGACGGCCACCCGCTGGGCGGTCCGGGCGGCGCGGGCCGCGGCCCAGCCGAGTGCGAAGAGCCAGCACACCACCAGGGCCGACGGGACGTAGCCGAACGTGGCGAGGCCGGGCAGGTCGTACCGGGTGACCAGGCCGAGGGCAGCGAGTGCCAGCGGCAGGCCGAACGGGTACCGCCGTTCGATCCGGTCCACGGCCGGCACGGCGATCAGCGCGGTCGTCGCCAGCACGATGTGGACCAGCGCCTCGATGAACCAGAACTGCCACTCCGTGGCGCCGTCGTGCGGGCCGAGGACGCTGTTGAGGAGGAGCACGTTGGTCAGCGTGTAGTCGCCGGTGACCGCCCCGGCCAGGGCGATGAAGGCCACCGACGGCAGCGCGATCCGGCCGACCGCATGTACGCCGGCGCGTACCCGCTCCCGCCGGGCCGCGGTGGTGAGCTGGAACCGGGCGTAGTTGAACCCCGCTACGGCCAGCAGCAGGTGCGCCCCGCCCTTGACGGTGAAGACGGGAATGTGCGAACCGACGATGACCACGATCGCCAGTGCCCGCAGGGCCACGCTGGTCTCCAGCACGCGGCGCCGGGTCGGGCGGGCCGCCGCGGATCCGGCCAGCTCCCCGATCGGGGTGGTGTGCCAGTCCGCGGGCAGGTCGCCGAGGAGCTGTTCGAGGCGGACCGACATCTCGACGTACGACAGGGAATCGCCGCCCAGGTCGACGAAGCTCTGGTCGGCGCTGACCTCGGGCTGGTCGAGCAGGTCGGCATAGAGCCGGCAGAGCTGCTCGGTCCCGACGCCGGGCGCGTCCACGGCGGAGACCGGTGGGGGAGCGGTGGCGAGGGCGCGGACCGCCGCCAGGTCCGGCTTGCCGTTGCCGAGCCGGGGCAGCTCGGCCAGCAGGTGCACCCGGACCACCCGGGCGGGCAGTCCCGCCGCGGCGGCGGCCAGGCGCCGTACCCGCTCGGGCCGGTGACCGTCGGCCGCGGCCACCACCAGCTCGCGATCCGTCCCGACGCAGTACGCCTCGACGCCCGCCACCCGGAGTCGATCCTCCACCCGTCGCGGATCGACCCGCAGGCCGAAGATCTTCACGAACTCCGCGGTCCGCCCGACGATCTCGTAGAGCCCGTCCGACCCGCGCCGGGCCACATCTCCGGTGGGCAGTTCCTCGATTGTGCGCCCGAGCGCCAGGTCGCTCGACCGTTCTGCGTAGCCCAGCATCACGTTCGGCCCGGCGTAGATCAGCTCGCCAATGTCCGACTCGGGTCGGTCCGGCAGCGCGCGCAGCCGGAACGACCCACCCGGGATGGGCACACCGATCGCCTCCGGCCGGCGCTCGGCCAGCTCCGGCGGCAGGTACGCCATCCGGGCGGTGGCCTCGGTCTGGCCGTACATGACGAAGAACCGCCAGCCGTGGAGGAGGCCGAGGGCGGCGTACCGGGCCACCCGCTCCGGGGCGAGCCGGCCCCCGGCCTGGGTGACGTGACGCAGGTGGGGCAGGCGCATCCGGTCGAAGCCGACCCGGTCCAGCAGGTCGAAGGTGTACGGCACGCCGGCCAGGCTGGTGCCGCGCTCGGCCCGGAACAGCTCCCAGAAGCAGCGGTCGGTGACCGAGAGCCCGGTGAGGATGAGCGCCGCCCCGCGCAGCAGATGGCTGTTCACCACCGACAGGCCGTAGCAGTACTGCAGCGGCAGCGTGGTGGCCGCTCGGTCGGTGTCGCGGATGTCCAGGTACTCGGCGATCGCCTCCGCGTTGGCCTGGAGGTTCGCCGACGACAGCCGGACCAGCTTCGGGGAGCCGGTCGACCCGGAGGTGCTCAGCAGTAGCGCCAGGTCGGGGTGCAGCTCGTGCCCGGTGCCCGGGCGCCGCTCGTCGACCACCAGCTCCCCGTCGACGCGGTGGATCAGCACGTCCGGGTCGTACGCCCGGGCAATCTCGGTGACTGCGGCGTGGTCCCCTGGCACCAGCAGCAGGGGATGCCCGCCGGTCAGCGCCGCCAGGTACGCGACCAGCTCGTCGACCCGGTTCGCGCCGGCGAGCAGCACCAGCCGGCGGGTCGTGCCGAGCCGGGCGGCCAACTCGCTGACCCGCGCGGCGAGCTCGGCGTAGGTCAGCCGGCCGTCGGCGGTGATCACGGCCGGCCGGTCGCCGTGCCCCCTCAGGGCGCGGACGAACGGCGCCGGCCCGGTGTCGGGGAGGACGCGCATGGGCGACAGATTAGGGCAGCCTCACCTAAGAGAGAAGCAGGGGTGGCCTGCATCATCTTCTGGCTGCCGTGCGACGCTCCTCATCCACGAATCAGCGTTGGGGGAATGAGCGGACGGGTGCGGGTACGCCGATTCCCACCTTGTCGCCCGGGTGAGGTACGCGATCGCCGGGGACGCGCGCCACCAGGCGGCTGGTCTGGCCGACCAGTTCCAGGCGGACCATCGCGTCGGCGCCTTGGTAGGTCACCGACGAGACCGAGGCGGTGGTGTCGGACGGCTCGCCCAGGACGAGTTGCTCGGGTCGGACCATCACGAGTACGTCGCCGGTGGCCGGCTCGGCCAGGTCGAGCCGGCCCAGACAGCAGGAGACGGTCCGGCCGACGGCCTGCCCGCTGAGGAGCATCGCGTCGCCCAGGAACCGGCCGACCGCGGGCGTGGCCGGTGCGCCGTACACGCCGGCCGGGCTGTCGACCTGGGCGAACCGGCCGTCGAACATGACGGCCACCTGGTCGGCGAACGACAGCGCCTCGGCCTGGTCGTGCGTCACGAGCACGGTGGTGGCGCCCCGCGCGGCGAGAGCGGCACGTGTGGCCTCGCGGGTTGCGGCGCGCAGCGCGGTGTCGAGCGATGAGAACGGCTCGTCGAGCAGGACCACGGACGGTTCGCGGGCCAGGGCCCGGGCGAGTGCGACCCGCTGCTGTTGCCCGCCGGACAGCTCATCCGGCCGGCGGCGGGCCAAGCTCGGTGACAGGCCGACGAGCTCAAGCAACGGCTCGACCTGGGCCGCCCGGCGCCGTTCGGCCCGCGGCAGCCCGAAGGTGATATTGCCGGCCACGTCGAGGTGCGGGAACAGTGCGCCGTCCTGTCGGACGTAACCGATGCCGCGCCGCTCCGGAGCCACCAACGCCGGTCCGTCGGTGAGCACCTCGCCGCGTACCTCGATTCGCCCGCGGTCGGGCCGGATGAACCCGGCGATCGCCCGCAGCAGCGTGGTCTTGCCGCTGCCGGAGGGACCGAGCACCGCGGTAACGCTGCCCGCACGCACCTGCAGATCGACCTGGTCCAGTACCGGCGGGCCGCCATATCCGACGGTGAGCCCAGTGATGGAGATGCCGGCGCCGCTCATCGCTGGTCCAGGATCTGCCGGCGCAGCAGGATGGTGAGCGGGGCGGACAGGGCGATCATCGCCGCAGCGTACGGGGCGCTCGCCACGTAATCCAACTCGTCGCTGGCCGACCAGAACGCGGTGGCCAGCGTCTCGGTGCCGGTCGGGGCGAGGAGCAGGGTCGCGGTGAGTTCGGTCGACGTCGCGAGGAAGACCAGAACGAATCCGGTCAGCGCCGACGGCAACACCAGCGGAAGGACCACCCGGATGAGGGTACGGAGACCGGACAGCCCCAGCGAACGCGATGCTTCGAGGAGTTCGGGCGGAGCCGCGGCCAGGCCGGACCGCCAGGCGACCATGGCGCGGGGCATGAAGAGCACCGTGTAGGCCAGCACTGCGAGTGCGGCGGTCTGGTAGACCGGACGGGCCCACTGCACCGCCAGCGTCACCAGCGCCAGCCCGATCACCACCCCGGGAAGCGCGCTCGCAAGGTAGGTCACCCGCTCCAGCGCGGTCGCCAGTCGAGACGGGTGCCGATGCAGCAGCCACGCAGCGGGCAGTGCGGCGACCGACGCCGCCAGGCCCGCCAGCACCGCAAGGCCGACGGTCGAACCCGTCGCCGCGAGCAGCGGGCCGACGACCACCGCGCCGGACGTCATCGCCCGCACCAGCCAACGCAGAACCAACACCAGCGGAACCAGCAGCGCCAGGCCGACCAGCGCGGCGAGTGCAGCGGACGCGGGGATGGTCCACGCGCCCAGGCGGTACGCGACCGGACGCTGCCGGGCGCCGGAGCCCATCCGGGCGATCCGCGCGCGGCCGCGCAGCGGCACCTCGAGGGCCAGCAGGCCGATGCAGAGCACCACCAGGACTGCGGCCAGCAGACTGCCGGCGGCGTTGCTGAACCCGACCGCGAACTGCTGGAGGATCGCCGTGGTGAAGGTGGGAAACCGCATCATCTGCAGGACGCCGAACTCGGCCAGCAGGTGCAGGGCTACCAGCAACGCGCCGCCGGTGATGGCCGGCCGCAACTGCGGCATCGCCACCCGCAGTACCGCTCCCAGACCGGATGAGCCGAGCGACCGTGCGGCGTCCAGGTGCCCCTGGTCGAGCGCCCGCAGCAAAGCCGCGGCCGGCAGGAAGACGAACGGATAGTAGGCCAGGGCGGTGATGAACACCGCGCCGGCGAGCCCCTGGACCTCCGGCAGCACCGACGTCCAGGCGTAGCTGCTGACGAACGCCGGAATCGCGAGCGGTGCCAGGAGCAACGTGCGCCACGTGCCGGCGCCCGGCAGTGTCGTTCGTTCCACCAGCCAGGCCGCCCCACAGCCCAGCAGCACGGTGATCGGAACGGTGAGCAGGACCAGGAGCATGGTGTTGCCGAGCAGTTCGGCCGTCCTCGGCCGCAGCAGCAGCCTCGACGCCTCGTCGCCACTGGCAGAAGCCTGACCGATCACGACCAGGACGGGCAGGACCATCACGGCCGCGACCAGCACCGCGGCTGCCACGACGAGCCACGGCATCCGGGTGGACCGGCGGGCGCGTACCACTGGCCGGGGCGTTACCGGTTCGTCGTATGCGGCGGCGGGCGACTCGCGAAGGTCAGATGATGCCGACATCTGTCATCAACTCAGTCACCTTGTCGGAGTTCAGCGTGAAGGGGTCCACCGGCGGCGCCTGCAGGCTGTTCAACGGCGGCAGCGCGGGCGCCGAGGCGACACCGCTGCCCACGGCGTACTCCATCGACTGGGAGTCGACCAACACCTGCTGCCCGGCCTTGCTGGTGATGAACGTCAGGAACTTGTGGGCCTCGGTCGGCTTCTTCGTCCGGGCCAGTACAGCACCTCCGGACAGCGACACGAACGCGCCGGGATCCTGGTTGCGGAAGTAGTGCAGGGCCGTGTTCCCGCTGCCTTCCTTGGTGCCAGCCTGGTCTCGGTACCAGTAGTAGTGGTAGATCACGCCGCACTCGATCTCACCGGCGTTGACCGACTTCATCGTGGCGATGTTGTTCTGCAGCACTCGGGCGTTGGACTTCAGGCCGTCCAGCCAGTCAGTGGTCTTCTGCTCGCCCTGACCGGCGAGCATGCCCGCGACGATGGCCTGGAAGTCGGCACCACCCGGAGCGCACCCCCAGCGGTCCTTCCACTGCGGCGCGGCGAGATCCATCAGCGACTTCGGCAGGACGGACTTGTCGAGCTTGGCGGTGTTGTAGACCAGCACGGTGGACCGGGCGGCGATTGAGGTCCACGACTTCGACGACGGGGTCAGGTGGGCCGGCACCTGCCGGCGGGTCGCCTCGTTCAGCGGGGCGAGCAACTTGTTCCGCTCGACCAGCGTCATCGCCGGACTGTTCTCGGTGAGGAACACGTCGGCGGGCGACGCGGAGCCCTCGGCCACGATCTGGTGACCCATTGAGGCGTCGGAGCCCTTGCGGACCTGCACCTTGATACCGGTCGCCGAGGTGAACGCCTCGGCCCACGCTTTGGTGAGGTTCTCGTGCTGCGCGGAGTAGACCTGCAGCGAATCGGGGTCGGCCTTGTACCCGTCCTCGGATTTCGACCCGCACCCCACCAGGCCCGCTGCCCCGAGGGCCCCCAGGCCGGTCAGGAACGTGCGTCGACGCATGTCATGTCCTCTCTCACGAGTTGCTTCGCTGTCACGTGACGACGGATGGCTGCGACCGCGGGCAGAGGCGACAGCCGCCGGCGCAGGACGTAGTTGCCGACCGCACAGAACCCCAGGCCGGCGGCGATCGCGGCCACGAACTTGATGATCGGAGAGCCGAAGAACGCGAACACCTGGAACTGCACGAGGTAGATGTGCAGCGAGGCGGCGCCCAGTGCGCCAAGCGGACGGACGAGCAGCCGCGGCACCGGTAGCGCGGGCACGAGCGCCAGCGCGGTGAGCCCGGCCATGATTGTCAGGTTGCGTGCGGGGTCCCCGGCGAAGAAGCCGAAGGCGGCGCCTGCGGCGACCGCCACCGTGACCAGCCGGCGCCTCCGGCTGTCGGCCGCCGCCATCGCGACCCCCGCCGCGAACAGCCATGCCACCGTGCCTGGCAGACCACGCAGCGGACCGTCGTACAACGCGAGCACCAGATAGCGCGGCACCAGCAGCACGGCCAGGGCGATCATCGCGGTGCGCCAGGCGTCGGCGGCGTATGCGGCCCGCAGCCACGGAACAGCCAGCAATGCGCCTGCGGCGACTATGATCACCAAATAGGCCTCGACGAACCAAAAGTCGTTGATGTCCTGCGGCCGGGCGAGCCAGTGCACCAGCGCGACGTTTGACCAGTGGACCGTTCCGAACCCGAACAGCATCAGCGCCGCGACGGTCACCGCCGGGAGGACGACCCCGACCGCGATCCGGGCGGTTCGCCGTACGCGCTCCGCCGTCGACGGCGAGGCGAGTACGTACCTGGCGAAAAGGAAACCCGCGACCGCGAGCAGGATGTGCGCTCCGCCGGGCAGCCGGTACAACCCGACATGACTGCCACAGATCGTCACCACAGCTACGCCGCGTAGGACGACGGTCATCTCCACCCGCCGCGCCAGCGGACGCCGCCACCGGGAACGCGGCAGCTCGTCGGCGAGCGCGATCAGGTCGCGCACCGGGCGGTGGTGCCAGTCGGACGGCAGGTCGCCGAGCAGACGCGTCAGGCCGACGGACGCCACGACGTGGCTGAAGGAGTCCCCGCCGAGCTCGACGAACGACCGATCGGGGTCGACGCCACCGCGGCCGACAAGCGGCTCCAGTACGGCGACCACCGCCGCGGCGGTCTCTGCCTTCCGGCCGGGGGTCTCCGTGACGTGCAGCTCGGCGCTGCGCCGGCGGTTGATTTTGCCGTTGGGCAGCAGCGGGAGGTCGTCGACCGCGCGGGCCGAGATTACCGACCGGCTGAGACCGGAGACCTGGGCGGCCTGGTCGCGAACCTGCTCGGGGGATTGCTCGCAGCGCCGGTAGGTGACCTGAAGCTGGTCGTCGCGGCCGGTGACGCAGGACTGCAGGCCCTGGCCGCGCAGGGAGCGCTCGACCTGACCGAGGTCGATCCGGATTCCCATGATCTTTACGAAGTCGGACCGCCGTCCGACAATCCGGACCAGTCCGTCCGCGTCGATCCGCGCCAGGTCGCCGGTCCGAAGCTCGGTGTGCATCCGACCCAGGGCCAGGTCGTCGGGCTGCTCGGCGTACCCGAGCATGACGCCTGGACCCGTGAACACGAGCTCGCCGACCGGGCCGTCGGGTGAACCCACCGCGTCGTCGATTCCGGTCGGGTCGAGCCGGAACGCCGACCCGGCGATCGGCCATCCCACCGCGTCGGGGTATCGCTCCGATAGCTCGGGTGGCAGCACGGCCATCCGTGCGGTGGCCTCGGTCTGGCCGTACATCACGGCCATGCCCCAGCCGGCCGCGCGGCCGCGAGCGGCGAGCTCTCGCACCCGCGCCGGCGGCAACGCGCCGCCGGCCTGGGCGACCAGCCGGAGCGAAGGCAGGTGATCGAGCACACCCTGGACGTCGAGCAGATCCACCACGTGCGGAGTGGCGGCGACTACGGTCACCTGGTCGCGGCGTAGATCATCGGCGAAGCCGGGGTCGGTCACCGAACCGGGCCGCAGCACTGTGGTGGCACCGGCTCGGAGTTGGGCATGCAGCACCGACAGCCCGAAGCAGTAATGCAGCGGTAGCGAGGTGACCGCACGGTCGGTGGGCGTGATCGACAGCGCGGCCGCGATCGCCTCGGCGTTGCTGAGCATGTTGCGGTGGCTGAGCCGAACCAACTTGGGTGACCCGGTGCTGCCCGACGTGCTGAGCAGCAGCGCCAGATCCGGATGCAGGAGGTGCCGCGGTTCATCGGTGTCACTGCCCGGCGTTGCGGTGGCGAAGGTGCCATTCGGTTGGAGCCACAGGTCGGGCTGGTAGACGGCCGTGATCGACCGGTGCTCGGGCGGGGTGATCAGTGCCACGTGCCCGGCGGACATCACCGCCAGATAGGCGAGCACCAGCTCGCGATGTGGGGCCAGGGGCACGTGCACGAGCCGCCGACCAGCCTGCGCTGACGGCAGGCTGGCCGCGAGCACGGCCACCCGATCGGCCAGCTCCCCGTAACTGAGATGGCCGGCCGAGTCGATCAGGGCAGGGTGATGCGTGTCGGCCGTGTCAGAAACTGGGACGGCGGCGCGCACCCGCCGGGGATCCAGCAGAGACACGGTAGGTGAGGCTAACCTAATCAATCGTGGCTGTCCAACCGTCGACGACGAGCAAGATCACCGTGTTCACGGCCGGTCTGACGGCGGCGCACGTCGGGTTACTGGAGCTGCTCGATGACCGCGAGCGGCAGCGCGTCGATCGCGCCGTGCCTGAGGCGGATCGTGCTCGGTTCCTGCTCGGAGCGGCACTGCTGCGCACCGTCGCCGGCGCGATGCTCGACCTCCCGGCCGAGGCGGTGGCGGTGGACCGCACGTGCTCGCAGTGCGGCCGCTGGCACGGCCGGCCAAGGCTGCCCGGGACCGCATTGGAGATGTCCGTGTCGCACAGCGGCGCGATAGTGACCGTTGCCGTCCTGCCCGGCGGTGGGCGGGTCGGGGTGGACGTCGAGCGGACCGGTGACCGGCCGGTGCGGGAGGTAGTGGCCTGGACAATCGCAGAGGCCCAGTTCAAAGCCGGTGGCGGACCCGGTCTGACAATCCACCGGCTGCCGCCCCCGGTGGTGCCTCGGCACGTGCTGACCTTGGCCACCAACCGGGCCGCGGCCACCGTCGAGGTGGTCGACGCGACGACCCTGCTGCCGCCATCTACATCGTGACTTTCCGACCATGGAGGGGCGCGCGGAACCGTAAGCGAGGCCTCCGCCGCCAGCGTGCGAGTACTCGCCCTTGCGCGGTGCCTCAGGAATCGCCCCTGAGTTGGGCCAGCAGACCGGCTCGGTCGATCTGCATCCAGTACTCCATGATCAGCCCGTCCTCGACGTGATAGACGACCGAGTTGATCTGACGGACGGTCCAACCGGTCGGTGCGATGCCATCCACCGGCTGGAGGTGGCGCCCCACCTGGGCCAGCCGGACATAGGCCCGCGCACCGTCAACCAGGAACTCCTCGATCGTGAGGTCGAACGTGCCCCAGGTGGCGGTCATCTCCTGGACGTGCTCGGCGTAGCCGTCGGGGGTCCGTTCAACGGTGGCCAGGTCTTCGGACTACAGCTGGTGGGCGCGTAGTTTGGCGATCATGGCGAGCTGGGAGATTCGGCCGGCTTCGGCGGCCGATGTCGAGGCGGTGGCCGGGTTGCGGTCCGTGGTGCTGCGGGCGGATCTGGAGCGGCTCGGGCGGTACGACGAGCAGCGGGTGCGGCAGCGGCTGCGGGACGGGTTCGCGCCGGCGCACACCTGGGTGATCGAGGTGGGCGGCGTGTTCGCCGGCTGCGTGTCGCTGCGGCCGGCCGAGGACGCCCACTGGCTGGAGCACTTCTACCTGACACCGCACCTACAGGGCGGCGGCATCGGTGCGGCGGTGCTGCGCGGGCTGCTGGAGCAGTGCGACCACGATGGCGCCCGGGTCCGGCTGAACGTGCTGCGGGGCAGTCCGGCCCGGCGGCTGTACGAGCGGCACGGATTCACGGTCGAGACCGCGGACCCGGTGGACGTGTTCATGGTGCGCGAACCGGCCTCGACCCTGCGCCACGAATGATCATTCGGCGGGTTCGCGGAGCCACCGGACCAGGTATGCCGGGTAAAAGCAGGCGGAAGCTCGCCGCGTGCTGTCACACCCTGGCGCGGTCGGCAGGTCATGGCCCAGGGCTCACGCCGATCCCACCGCCGATTCCGCACCGCTGGGCCAGATCCGTCCGCATGCCGCCCCACTGAGGTCCTAATAGGACGTTTCCATGGATCCCCGTCCGCCCTTTGGGCCCGGTCCTCTTTCGTTCCACGAACGTTCAGACAGCTGACCCTGCCTGCGTTGAATGCCGTCCCTAGGTTGCCTAAGGCGACGAAAGAAGGGGCTCATGGACGCACCACTGGCAATCCGGGCTCGTGGCATCACCAAGTGTTTCGGCGACGTCGTCGCGCTCGACGACGTCGACCTGGACGTGGCGCAGGGGCAGATCCACGGCTTGGTCGGGCCGAACGGCGCTGGCAAGACGACACTGCTGGGTCTCCTGCTGGGCCTGGCCGTCGCCGACAGCGGCCGTCTGGAGATTCTGCGTACGCCGATCACGCGGGCCCTCGCCGCGCCCGACGGTGTCGCCGGCTTCGTGGACGGTCCCGGTCTCTATCCGTCGCTGACCGCCAGGCAGAACCTCGCCGCCCTGGTTGCTCTCCGCGACCAAGACGCGCGGACGGCGGGAATCAACGATGTGCTCGACCAGGTCGGGCTCACCGATGTCGCGGACGACCGCGCGAGCGGCTTCTCCCTCGGCATGCGTCAGCGGCTCGGACTCGCCGCCGCCCTGCTCACCAAGCCCCGGCTGCTCGTGCTCGACGAACCCTCCAACGGCCTCGACCCGGCCGGCAAGAGACATGTGCACGCAGTCCTCACCCGACTCGCAGCGGACGGCACCAGCGTCGTGTTCTCGAGTCATCGCATGGACGACCTGGAGGCGCTGTGTTCCGAGGTCACGATCCTCGCCGCCGGGCGGGTCGTCTTCACCGGGCCGCTGACCAAGCTGGCGGCCGAGAACCGTGAACTGTACTACCGGCTACGAACCTCCGACCCGCAGGCCGCCCGCCGGCTGGCTGCCGATACGGCCGGGATCCACATCGACGACGACGCCAGGGCACGGGACGCCGAGGTGCTCGTCATACGGGCGCTGGTGCCCGCCCTCGACGACCTGGTGATGCGGCTCGTGCACGCGGGCATCGCGGTGCGCGAGCTCGCAGCCGTGGTGTCGCCGCTGGAGGCCGCGTTCCTCGCCCTCACCGAGCAGCAGGAGGCCCTCCGATGACCGCGACCCTCGCCGCCGACCGCGCTGTCGGCGCCCGCCGCGTCTCGGTCACGCGCGGCTACCGCTTCGAGCTGGTCAAGCTGGTCTCGCAGTGGCGCATCCGGCTGCTGGTCCTCGCCTGCTGGATCGCCCCGGCGCTGTTCGTCGCCGCGGTGAGTCAACAGAGCTCGCTGCCCGTCGACACGCTCTTCGGTCGCTGGATGCACGCCACCGGGTGGGCTGGACCCCTGGTGACGCTCGGCTTCGCGGGCACCTGGGCCCTCCCACTGCTGACCTCGGTGGTCGTCGGCGACGTGTTCGCCTCCGAGGACCGCCTCGGCACCTGGCGCCACCTGCTCGTGGCGGTCCGGTCACCTCGCCGGATCTTCGCCGCGAAGGCACTGTCCAGCCTCACTGTCATTCTGCTGCTCGTGGTCGGGCTGGCCTGCTCCAGCGCGGCCGGCGGGCTCGTGGCGGTCGGCAACCACCCACTGGTCGGCCTCGACGGCCACCTGCTCACGCCGGGTGATGCCGCCGGGAAGGTCCTGCTCGCCTGGGTCTGCGTACTCGCACCGACCCTGGCCCTCGCCGCTGTCGGACTGCTCGGCTCCGTCGCCCTGGGACGGTCCCCGATGGGACTCCTGCTGCCCGCGCTCGTCGCGCTGGCCATGCAGCTCGCTCAGATGCTGCCGCTGCCGATGGCCGTGCGCGTCGCGCTGCCCGGCTACGCCTTCATCGCCTGGAACGGTCTGTTCACCAGCCCCGCCCAACTCGGCCCGCTCCTGATCGGCGTCGTGGTCAGCCTGGTGTGGGCGGTGACCGCGACGGCGCTGGCGTACCTACTGTTCCTGCGACGCGACTTCACCAACCTGACCGTTGACGGCTCGGGGCGCCGCGTGGTCACCGTCGGAGCCCTGCCGCTGGCCGGGGTGCTCGCCGCGACGGTCGGGGTCGTCGCCGTGGCGACCCCGACCACGGGCTCGGGGATCGAGCAGGACAAGGTGCAGCGCTCCGTCGCCACGGCATTCGCCCACCTCTACCGCATGCAGACCACGCAGCTCCACCGCCCCGACGTCACCGAGGCGCAGCTGAAGGCCACGGCGACGTGCAACAAGGGCGGCGGCAAGCTCGCCGCTGAAGGACCGGGCAACGACTGGCGCTGCGTCGTCTCCTGGCATCTCCCCGACGTCGAGGCCGCGGGATCGGCCATCTACCAGCTCGACGTCACCCCTGACGGGCGGTTCGTGGCCGACGGCGACGGACCGAAGGAAGTGAACGGCTACTTCCTGGTGCGGACCCAGACCGGGGACGCACCGAACCCGCTCTGGCAGTTCGACGGCAACGTCGAACTGCTCCACACCACGAAGGGATGACTCCATGCAGGTAACACGCCGCCGTCGGCGTGTCGAGAAGGGCGAACCGGGCCTTCTCCGTCGACGCATCGGCCGCCGGCTACCCCTCGTCACGGCAGGCACCACCGCTGTCGTCGTCGCCGCCGGCACCGGCATCAGTTTCGCCCAGACGCACCAGTTCGGCACCGACCAGGTCGGCCAGGTGACCGACAAGGGCCTGGTCGTGTCCGACGACCAGTACATCAACCCGATCGGCGAGCGCCTCGTCGTCAACAACGGTAAGATCATGTCGTCGTCGGTCAGCCCGGACGGCACCCACCTGGCGGCCTCGGTCACCGACGGCGGGATGGCGCTGGCCGTTGTGGACTTGAAGAGCTGGAAGGTGCAGCAGCTCGTCGGCAACAACGCCGCGGCGAACCTGCGCATCAGCGGCAACGACGTGGGCCAGGAAGGCCCCACGTACTCGCCCGACGGCTCCCGGCTGTGGTTGGGCCAGGCCGACGGCTACCGCACGTTCACCGTGAACCCGGACGGCACCCTCGCCAACCCGACGTTCATCCGGATCCCCCAGGACGGGCCCAAGCGTGCGCTGGCGAGCGAGGCCGTGTTCTCGCCCGACGGCGCCACCGTGTACTCCGCCGTCAACGGACAGAACCGGGTGGTCGCCATCGACGCGGCGACCGGTGCCATCCAGCGGAGCTGGGCCGTGGGCAACGCCCCGCGTGACATGATCATGGTGGGCGGCAAGCTCTACGTCACCAACGAGGGCGGGCGTCCCGCGAAGCCCGGCGAGCCCACGATCAACTCCTACAACACGCAGGTGCCGGCCGACCAGGTGACCGCCTCCACCACCACCGGCACCGTCAGCGTCATCGACCCGGCGGACCCGGCGGCTGCCGTCGCCAGCATCGACGTCGGTCTGCACCCGACCGCCCTGTACGCCGGGAACGGGGCGCTGTTCGTCACCAACACCAACAGCGACGACGTGTCGGTCATCGACACCGCGAGCAACAAGGTCGTGCAGACCATCGCCACCCAGCCGTGGCCGGAGGCGACGGTGGGCTACCAGCCCAACGCCGTCACGCTCACCGACGACGGCCACCTGCTGGTGACGCTCGGCCGCGCCAACGCCGTCGCCGTCTACCGGTACAAGACCCCGCTGGAGCCGGTCAGCTACGTCGGCCTGCTCCCGACCGATTACTTCCCCGCGGAGATCACCACCGTCGGCACCGACGTGCTGGTCTCCAACACCCGTGGCATCGACGCCCGCCGCCCGAACAATCCCGCAGGCCACGGCACGCACGACACGACGTCGAGCCTGCAGCGGTTCACGCTGCCCAGTGACAAGGTCATCAAGTCCGAGACCGGCAAGGTCTTCAGCCAGAACGGCTGGACCGGCGGCTCGGTCAGGCTGGCCGAGGGCAGCAAGGCGAAGCCCGTGCCGGTCCCGCAGCGGCTCGGCGATCCCTCGACGATCAAGCACGTCTTCCTGATCGTCAAGGAGAACCGGACCTACGACCAGGTGTTCGGTGACGACCCGCGGGGCAACGGCGACCCGTCGCTCGCGCAGTTCGGCGAGAACGTGACGCCCAACCAGCACGCGATGGCTCAGCAGTTCGGGCTGTACGACAACACCTACGACATCGGCACGAACTCGGCCGAGGGGCACAACTGGCTGATGCAGGCCGACAACCCGGAGTACACCGAATCCACGGCGGGTGAGTACATCCGCAGCTACGACACCGAGGACGACGCCCTCGGCCACCAGCGCACCGGCTTCATCTGGACCGGCGCGCAGGCGGCCGGCAAGACCGTCCGCAACTTCGGCGAATTCCACCAGTTCCTCAGCAAGCCGACCGGCGCCAGCTGGCAGAACCTGTACTGCGACACCAAGAACATGGCCGCGACCGGGCAGGACACCGCCTACCGCATGGTCTCGTCCTCGCCGATCCCGTCGCTCAACAGCGTGTCGGTGCCCAGCTTCCCGAAGTACGACACCAGCGTCCCGGACATCTACCGGTACGAAATCTGGAAGCGTGACTTCGAGAAGAACGGGCCGGCGAACCTCAACATGTTCTGGCTCTCCAGCGACCACACCGGCGGCCCGCCGAACGCGCCCGCTCAGGTCGCGGACAACGACCTCGCCGTCGGCAAGATCGTCGACAAGATCTCGCACAGCCCCTACTGGAAGGACTCCGCGATCTTCGTGGTCGAGGACGACTCCCAGGCCGGCCTCGACCACGTCGACGGCCACCGCGCCCCCATCCAGATCATCAGCCCCTGGGCCCAGCGCGGCGTCGTCGACAGCCACTACTACACCCAGATCACGATGATCCGGACCATCGAGCAGATCCTCGGGATCCACCCCATGAACCAGAAGGACAGCGCAGCCAGCCCCATGCGCCAGGCGTTCACCAAGAAGCCGAACTTCACGCCGTTCACCGCGCTGCCCAACCGGACCTCGCTGACCGCCGGCCTCGCCACCCCGCCCGCCTGCGGCGTGGACACCCCCGCGCCGCAGAACCCCCTCGCGGCGTCCGTGCCGTCGGCGACGGTGCCCGCGGACAAGCAGCAACTGGCGGCGCAATGGGACGAGTGGAAGTCGCACCAGCGGCTGACCGGGCCCGACGCCAAGCCGGACTACGCCAACCCCGCGCAGATGAACCACTTCACCTGGTACCAGGCGCACGAATGGAAGAAGCCGTACCCGGGCGAGGACAAGATCTTCGCTCCGGAGGACGTGCCGGGCGCCTACATCCCGTCGCCCGAGTCCGACGGCTGACGCGGCTAGTTCGCGTCACCGGGCCCCTGGCCGGCGTCATCGCCCGGCCAGGGGCTCCGCCTATCCCGGGACGCAGCACAGGGGCAGGGCGGCGAAGAGAATCCGGCGGACGGTGCTACGCCCGGAGCCCGCCGCGCCGATGCGTCAGTGCGGGAGAGGCGTGGGTGTTCCGCTGCACAGGTTGGCTGTTCAACTGCTGGCTGTCCGGCGCGCGGTCGCCGGTGTCCCGACGGTTCCACCAGGGGCCTAGACCGTCGGTGTGCCTCGAAAACTGTCTGCTCCCGCCGCGGCCGCGTCCATCCCGGCGGCCAGCCTCGTCCTTCCCACACCGGCCCAGGCCGCCCCGCTCGGCGGGTTCCGGCTCTCGGCGACCAACGGGACGGTCGACGCCTCCCCGATCTTCACCAGCGCGAGCACCTCGGCGCCCTGCCCGGCCGGCTTCGGGCGTAACGCCCAACTGCGAGAGGGGCCGCCCGGAGGGCCGTACAGCAACCTGGCCCGCCCGATGACCGACGGCGGGTACGACCAGCGGGCGGTCACGGCGCCGCGCTGGTCGGCGGGGGTGTGGCGCCGCGGTGGACTGCGCGGCGGCGCGCCCCCGCGGAGCATTGGCTGAGCCGGACCGGCGGCTGACGCGGACGCCGCGCCGAGCCCGCCCGCAGGCCACGACGATCGTTCCGGCTGCGAAGGATCACTGTCGCCGAGCTCGACTCACCCGCAGCGATGACCAGGCTGGTGGTGGGGCGCGGTGAGTAGGTAGGCGCCGCAGGAATCCCAGTCGACCCGCCAGCCGACCGCGAGCGCCTGCTGCAGCACGCCGCCGACGGCGCGCTGCCAGGCACTGGCCGCGGCCGGGTCGTCCCGTGCCATCCTCAGTGGTGAACGGACTGGCCGCCCGGCTTATCCCCGATCCGACACACCGTCGCCCGCCTTGGGGAAGGGCAGGGACTGCTCGTGCGTACTGCGAGCCAGGGGGTTGCATCATGAAGTCTTCGACCAGGGCGCGCTCGTAGGCGGCGACGACGTCGTCGGTCTGGTACGTGGTGGCGTAGGCGTCGAACTTCGGCGGAATGGCGGTGGCGATCGAGACGCTGGCAGTGGTGACCGGCGATCCAATCCACGTCGATGGCAGCGCTGATGCGCCAACTCCGTCGGTACACCACCGCTTGTTGGGGCTGCCCGGAGGTCGGCTTCGGCGTCGACACCGGCATGGCCTGCTACGTCGACGCCGACTCCGCCGACCAGCTGGTAGACGTCTGGCGCACGCTCGACGGCCTGGTCGAGCCGCGCTACCGCACAACCGATTCGGAGGACATGGTCGCCTGGTCCAGCGGCTGGGGCGACGGCGCTTACCCCACGTGGATCGGCTACGACACCTCCTGTGCCGTGACCTGTTTCATCGCCGACATGCTGCTATTTCCCATCAACTCGGAAGACGAGAACGACGAGGACGAGGATTGACGATTACGCCGCACCCGAATCTCGGCTTGTGAGTGCACGGGGTCGGATCGATCCGTGCGCCAGTTGGCTACAGAGGTGGACGGGCGTTTGGGTTGTGCCCATCCATGAGGAGTGCCCGTGTGGCTCCCGGCACCGGGTGGACTCGTTGACAGCCCGGGGCCCACCCGGCCAGGTAGGGGTGATTATCAGCCGATCGGGATGGCGCCGAAAACGCGCAGCCCGGGTTGGGGATCGGTTCCTGTCGATCCACCGACACCTACCCCATGCCTGCCGTGGCGGGTCCGAATGGATGGGCACGTCGTTCTCTTGATGACGGGAGGCCCCGATGGTGGGGCGGCGGGCGCGGTCGGATCCTGACGAGCCGGACATGCACGCCAACCCGCCCCGACGATGGACTCAGACACGCAGGGCGGGCTGGTCAGGCGGCGAGGCGGCGCGCGACAGCGGGGATCACGATCGCGGCCGCGACCAGGTGGGTGAGCATCAGCAGCACCTTGGTGGCCGCCCCGGCGTCGGCGATCACGTCCGGCACCAGCGACAGAACCGTCAGCACCACCGTCGTGCGGACGAACGTCCGCCGCGGACGCCGGGCGAAACGGAACAGCAGCGCGGCGATGACGACGCCGAGCAGCGAGAAAGCAGCGGTCAGCACGCCGAACCCCGCCACCGGAATCGGGGCACCGCCCATATCGAGGCTGACCCCTGCCGCGTGGCCGGCGGCGGCGACGGCCATGGTGGCGGCGCTCGCGGCAACCGCGGCGATGACACCGGTCCGGATCATCACACCGAAGGTCGAAGTGGTGGCGTGGGTCGTATTCACAGTGGTGGTCATCGTGCCCTCCAGTGGGTGTATGGACCGGCTCGGTACCGGGCTCTCACCAGGACGACGAAGAGGACCAACCCCAATCGACAAGCGCGCCCAAATCTTTTCGAAGACATTCGCCACCGGTATACGGCGAGGCAGTCCCGGGCGCGCTGCACGACGCGTTCGGGGCCGGGATCAGCCAGCGGCAGAACCAGAGCATCCGCTTCGACGCAGGGGGTTCTGTTCGGCGATCAGCGATGGCGAGGGCCCGCTGCACCAGCTGGGCGGTTACGCCTGGCCGGTGCAGGGCGACGTCGAGTACGAGGTCGCGCAGGCGGCACTGGGCTTCTTCGCCCACCTGCACAACGAGCGGTTCGGCGGCTACCCGGACACCAGCTCGCGCACCCCGCGAGTCGGGTCGCAATCCAGGGGGTGGTGACGAGCGTTTTTGCCCGGCCGGGGCATCGGACGGGCTGCAGTTTTGGCTGACCAGGAGGTGGCTGCGGTCGCCTCGGTGAGCCGGTTGGCCGACGCCGGGGGAGCGGGCCGGGAGCTTCGGGATGCGGTGAGCCGACGCGCGCGTGCGCGTTGCAGGGGAAAGCTCTGCGTCCCGTGTCCGGCGCCCATACGGGCGCGGGTCCTGCGCGACCGTGCCAGCCGATCAGGTGCCGCCGGTCCCGCAGCCGGAGATTGGGGAGCAAGTTGGGTCGCCAAGCCCGTGGCCTGCCGGAGCTCGACAATTCCCAAGCTGACAGTCGGTGCGAACTCTAGACCGTCCCCTGCTGTGGGAGTTGCTCCTCATCGCCGAGGCTCAGCATGAACGGCGATCCGGGTTGATCCGGCTGCCAGCCACGGTCAAGCGCTTGCCGTATGGCGCTAGCGACTGCCGAAGGCAGCACCGGCGAGGCCGGAGCGTTCATCCAGTTGCCAGGATGAGGGGACGCCAGCCGGACGATGAGGGTGGCACCGCCAGGCGGGTCCGCCCGCTCAACGGCAAAGCTCAGCGGCGACCAGGTCAAACCCTGGCTGTACGTCGGCTTCCGGCGGACGAACCAGCGGTAGCCGATCCCGTCGACAACGATCGGCCTACTGCCCCGCTTCTTGAGCGCCACCCGTTCTCCCGCCGTGTTGTGGCCAGCGTCCCGCCGCCATGCAGCCATTCGTACAGCCGAGACCGCTGGCCCAAGCCGACGTGATACGACAGTGACGGCGTGAGCAGGGGCAGGTTACCGTGACCAGTCATCCGCAATCTTCCTCCGATCCTCAGGCCGCTCCCGGCCGCTCGGCACCCAGAGAGGTTGCGACCGTTAAGGACGGTCGATGAGCGCAACCCCTCCGGCGATCGTTGCCGCTGCCTCCGGAGCCCAGCGATTCAACCAATGGACGATCCGCGTCCGTTCGTGCAGCTGCAGATCACCGTAGGGCTCATACCTCAGCCAACCGGAGTGCAGCAGCCCGATTGTGGTCAACCGCGCGTTGTCATGCCCTAGCAGTTCCAGCCACAAGTCTGGCCGGCACATCAGGGCCGCGACGGCGGTGTCCGGTCGCAGCATCAGCGCTGCTCGCAGTTGGTTCAGCGCGTCGGTCCCATGGTGATCAGCGAGGACTGGCGGACGGTCACGCCGTTTGCGAGCGAGTTGGCCCGGGACGCCCGAGTGGTACACGCGTACTCGAGTCGTTCTGGCCAAGATCTCCGCCACTGCACTAAGGGGGTTGCCGACCACGCCGTTATTCTTCTCGGCCGCAGACGCGACGACCAGTTTGAGTTCCCCCAAGTGGCAGTCTGGGAGCCACGCATGGGAGCCACCGGGGCGGACTGGTCCGGACCGGATGGTACCGACCGAGTTGTCGAGAGCCTGAGGACCAGGACCAGGCGGACAGCGTCGGACGGCCTAGACGTGGAGTCTTGGGAATCTACGGATCAGATGGTTGTTCGGGTAGAGGGCCCTCGTCGCATCAGCAGTGCGTCAGGCCCTGCAAGTCATGGTTGTCACCATGGTGCACGATCGAGTACCCATAATCGTCGCTATGTGACCCGCCGCGCCGCCCCGGCGCCAGTACCCGGCGGGGAAGTGCCGCGGTCCTGCTCCCGCCACTGGCCGGCGGTGTCGGCGCGCAGCAGGCGATCAACCATCTCCAGAGCCTGTGGCTCCGAGCCGAACTCCCAGCGCAGCACGTTTCCGGACTCCGTGTCCCCAGCCCGGGCCATCACCGTCCAGCGCGTCTGGCGGACCAGCCGCACGTCGCGCCGGGTCAGGCGCCCCCAGACACCGTTCCACCACCGCCGTACCACTTCCTGCACCCCCGCGATCGTACATACGTTCGATCAGGTAGCCGCCTCGGATGGCGAGCGTGTCTCGCACGCCCGTAGCGAAGGGCTACTCGCAGCGGTCCTCCGCGCCCCGGCCGTAGGGCTCGCAGCAGTCCGGGCGGTGCCGATACACCCGAAGATCACGTCCGCTACGGCGGGCGAACTCCGGCGTGATCTCGTACAAGCAGGCCCGCCACACGACGGTCTCCCCGCCGCCGGACACCGCCCGGCCGTCACCAGGCCCGCCGCGCAGCAGCACCTCCACCCCTACGACCGTAGGTGATCTGCGAGGGCCGGGCCCGAACTCGACCGATCACCCTTGCTGCCTTGGGCGGATCGAGAAGTGAGGGTCTCCGCAGCGTGACGTGCGCGCCGCGGGGACCGTGCGTCGGTGGCCTGCGCCCGGGGCGCTCGCGCTCTGGTCGGGCTGAGATGCTGGTGGCGAGGGCGCAGTCAGCATTTGCTCCGGCCGTGAGGGTCGCCGGGCCCGCCTATGGGGTGGTCTCCGTCATCGCCTTGCGTGCCTCGAGGAACTGGGCGGTGCGGTCGGCCTGCGGCCGGGACGAGAGGAAGGCGACGATGCCTACGGTCTGGTCGTCGGCCCAGGCGCAGGCGACGAGGTAGCTCTCTTGGTCGAAGCGGCCTTGGCCGCAGCGCGCCGTGCCGCCGAGGTCCCCGGGGTCGACCGGCTTGTGGGACGTGATGCGGTATGGCTGGAGGGAGCGTTCGATGAGCCCTTGCCGATCAGTGACGGTGCCGGAGACGCCGGTGATGAACACCATGTCGGCGTCGGTCCGTTGTTGCCGTAGGCCCAGCCGACGGCGCTCGTGGCGGGAGCGACCTCCCGCTTGAGCGTGTCGAGGTGTCGTTTGGCGGCGTCGACGGCTTCGCGGTCCATGTTCCGGGGCAGGCCGAGCAGCGTCTCCGGCATGCGCAGCTTACGGATGATCGGTGAGGGTGGTGCGGGGGCCGTGGACGCCGTCGCCGGCGGGGTGGTGGCTTTCGAGGTGCATGCGGCGGTGGGCAGCGTGGTGGCCAGCAGCGCGACAGCGATGCCTGCTCGGAACAGTTTCCTGGTGCTCTTCTTCATCCCGTCACATCCGTGGCCGATCCGGCTGCTGTTAGCGGTGCAGAGCCTACGGCCCGCGGTCTCGCCTCCAGCAGTTGGCCGTCGTGGTGGCAGACGGTGGTGGCGTCGGTCTCGCGGAGTGAATTCGCATCGTCGGTGACCGACTGGACGTCTCACCTTGCTCACCGGAGGCGTGTTCCCGTGCAACTGCCGGGCCGGCGACGGGCGACCGATGCTAGCCCTTTTCGTCGTATCGCTTCTGGGCCGGGTACCTGACTGTGGATTGCGGGTTGGGCAGCTGGGCGAGTCCTGTTGGCAGGGATTGTTGCCTGCGTGCTCGATGCTGAGCTGCAGTTGCGGGGCAAGCCTCACCCGTACTGCGCGATCATCGAACGCCGGCTCCGGATGCACGAGTTGAGGAAGCACGACGGTCGGATCGGTCCGGTAGCTTCGACAGGTGGTTGATCGAGCGGTGCGAGCCGGCGATGTCGCGGTGATGAGGCTGTCTGACGGCGCATGGGGTGCATGTCAGATTACGGGCGCCGAAGGCCGGGTGACCTCGGTGTATGCGCTGCTTTGGCACTCGGTGGAGCCTCCGAGCCTGGACGAGTTGCGTGGGGTTGAGCCGCTGAAACTCGATCATCATGCTCACGACGGGCAGCTTGCCCACTTGTCGATCGACAGATGGCATGCGGTGCCGCCGGGGTTCACCTGGATCGGAAGCTTGCCCGTACCGGAGGGTGTGCCAGCTTTCTCGAGCACGTACTCGGGCTGGCAGTCACTTGCCGACGATGTGGTCAGGCAGCGCCGCTGGGACCGGGAGCTACCGGCGGCAGTGAAGTCGGCCTATCGTGCGGCGGCCACCCGGGGTCAGGTCGATGTTGACTTCGGTGCCGGAGCGGTGACGATTGGCGCGGCCACGCCTCGACTGGATTTGAGCGGTGAGGGGCCGATGCGGGTGCCTACGTCCGGGCCGGTGCGCTGGTCCGCTCTCGATCAGTTGCCCCGCTGTACGGCGCTGGCGTGGACCGGCCCGGATCGGGGCCTGGCCCGCGCGTTGGCAGACCGCCCTGTTGTCTCGTCGCTGACGTGGCGGGACGCCCCGGCGGTCGTGGATCTGGCCGACACTGGTGTGCAGCACTTGTCGCTGGCTGGGGCGGATGTTTGCGAGGTGCGGCTGCCCGGTGGGCTGCACGGCCTTGAGCTGGCGGCAGTGAACCAGGGCCTCACCGTGTGCGCGGCGGACGGCGGCCGATGGCTTCATCTCACCCTGACGGGCGCCGACGCGGAAACTACGGTTCCTGCCGGCCTGCATGGCGTGCGAGAGGTCGCCCTGGACGGCAGCGGCGCTATGTCCGCTGCTGCCGTAGCGGAACTGAAGGACTTGGAGAGCCTACGGATCTACTGGCGCAAACCCCCGGGGCGGCTGGTCGACGCCGCGGCTCTGGCCGATCTGCCGCGTCTGGCGGTTATCCAGCTTGTCGATGGCTACGGCCTGGACGCGGACACCCTGCCAGACACGGCCTCGCTGACGCAGCTGAGCATCAGCGGACTACGCCGATCGATCGTGCCCGCCCTGAAGGCCCGATACCGCGGCGCTGCGGTGCGCCTGGTTGTTGAAGGCGCGAAGCCTGACACGTGGCTGGCCGCCAACCTCTACAACCCGTTCCGAGACTGGGTCGACGACGACGCCCGAGGTGGAGCCGCCGCCTGCAAGGCGTACGCCAACACCTTCCGCATCATCGACAAGCTTCCACAGGAAGGTGATGGGCGTGCCGACGAAGCAAAAGCGGCCTTGCGCAAGCTGGTCGAGACGCTCAACAGCATCGACCAGAAGTACGAGATCGTCGACACGCTACGCCGAGAGGAAGCCTTCGACGCGTTCATGAAACTCGCTGCCCGAGCCGGCGTGCCACCACATGTGGCCGAACAGTGGTTCGACGAGTGGCGTGACTTCTAACCCGCTCCATGTGGGCCTACTGCCCGCCGGTGCACGACGCTGCTGATCAGGCGGGTCTCGGGCCGAATCGGAGGGCTCAGGTAGCCGTTGGAGTCCTCACGAGGGCGAGATGGTAGGGGAGTATCTGCGGCTGAGGACGGTGAGGAGCCACTCGATGGCCCGGCCTTGCATCTGGGGCAGCTTGGCAAAGTGGTCACCGCGCCCGAGTGCTCACCGCAGCCGGACGCGGAAACGCGCTAACCTGCGGTGATGTGGACGAGCCGGCTGGCGTGACGTCCCAGAGGGGGCGCGAAGAATCACGGCCTACGGGAACTGGCGGGCCCGTAGACTGCCGCGCCATGGGAGAGATCGTCACGCTCGGCGAAGTCCGCTGCCCGTCTGGCCAGTTGGTCATCGTCGACGGGGGAATGCTGGGCATGTGGTCCGGAAGCAGACCTCCGAACGAGCTGGATCCGCGCGGTCTTGGAATCGAGGATCCCGACCTGCTGGCTGAGGTTGCCGGGGCAGCGGACTACACGGTGGTCGGCCCGGACGCCGAGCGCGCGGGGGCGTCGTTCCAGGTTCGGCCCGGGCGGTATCACTACGACATCCCCGCTTCGCGTCGCGACGACTGGGTGGAACGGTTCGGCGGTCACTGCCGGGAACATGGGTGGATGGCTGGGTTGGAGCGCTCCGAGACACAGGTGTCGCACCGGGAGCGGGCCCGCCGGTGCGCCGTCGAACGCCAGCGGGGGTTCAGTGTCTTCGGGCTGCCCGCGGTGGCGGTGGATGGTCTTCCGGGCAGGGCCGTCAGGGTGGAAGCGGAACGCTCGAACGGGCCGTGGGATGGCTGGTCCCAGATGATTGTCCGGGTCTGTGACGCGCCGGTTGCATCCACGGTCGACGTGGGCGTGGTCGGTGTCGACGCGGCCCGGCTGGCCTTCGCCGACGTGCACGCCCTCGATCTGTGGCGCCACGAGGAGCCGTTGGACGGCCTCGCCGATGTGGCGTTCTGGGGTGCCGACGCGCCGGCGGCAGCGCAGGAGTTCACCGCTGAGCCGCTGACGACGTCGGGTGATGAGGGCAGCTACGGCTGGACAGGCCTGCCGATCCGTTCCGCCCTCCGACGGGCGATGACGGTGCAGGCGTGGCGGGACGCCGAGCCCGGCCGGGGCCTGGCGGTCGACTTCCGGCCGCACTCCCACCACTGGCAGGTGATGCGCCAGGTACGGGCCAGCGACACGGAGAGCGGCACCCTGCCCCTCGGCGACGCGCAGATCTTGTTCGCCATGACCAGCTGGGGCGATGGCGTTTTCCCGGTCCAGGTCGACCGCGACGCTGCCGGCCACCTTCTCGCGGTCCGGATAACCCTCGCCGAGGGCTGAACAGCGCCAACCGGCGGTACCTCAAGAAACACCAGAGCAGCCGCCACGTGACGGCGGCTGGCTGGCGGGCGACGGACGAGTCGACCCGTCCGCCGGATTCTGGGTTCGGTGCATACTGGGCGCCTTGGGATGAGCACGGTGGCAGTGGCGGCGACAGAACTCGACAAGGCTGTTGCGCGGATCCAAGGCAGCGGCGGCTACCGCGGCCTGGTCTGGGGATACCGTTGCCTCGCCACCGGGTTGATCTTCGGTATGTTGGTCCTCGTATCGGCGCTCGTTCGCTGCCTGCCGGTGACAATGGCGTTGTTCGCCATGGCGGCACTGGCGGTGGCCGCCGGTGTGGGTCTCTGCTGGACGGGCATGATCAAGCTGCGGGTCGACCGGCTGATGCCGCTCGGCGGGGCCAACCGTCATCGAGCCCTGATGCGAGGACTGTGGCGCGACGTGCTCGAGCCAGTGCAGCGGAACCGGCGTGAGTAGCAGCTGGCAGCAACGGGCCGAGACGACGGAGACCGTGGTCGGCCCTGTGAGGACAGTCGCCCGAGGTGGCCGATGTCCTCGCACTCACGCGGACGCCCCCCGCAGTGCTTACGAGGGAGGGGTCCGATAGTCACGATGGGGCGCTGTCACCGGTTGGCGCTGGAGCATCGAGGCGGCGAGACGGGTGGGCCAAGTCTTCGGTACCGAAGTCAGTACCGGCCAGGAGATCGCGCTCATGTCCCGCTGGTTCTAGTTGGTCCATTGGACGGGCCCGATCTCCGTAACCTGGGCCCGGCCGATGGCCCGAAACTCGCGTAAAGGACGCTCTCGTGGACGACCTCGACGACGGTCCCAACTCCCTCGCCGAAGGCACCGCCCTGGCCTTGCGGGCTCACCTCCTTGCCACGGCGCGGCCGGAGCTGCTGATAGCGGCAGACGTGAAGCGTCATGGTGGTCCGGACCTCGTATGCTGGCAGTGGCAGCCCGGCCAAGCCTGGGTCTGGCAGCTCCGCTACATGCACGACCCTAGAGCACCACAGCAGTGGCCCGCCGCTGCGGTGCTCGCCGCAGCTGCCGCCGACCCACTGTCGGCCGGCCTTGAGGTCGTCGCCGGGCCGTCGATGCAGACGTTGGGGCTTCTCGTCGAGCAAGAGGCCAGCAACATGGCGGAGCCGGAAGAGGCGGTGACCGTCCGGGACGGCCCGATTCCAGGCCTCCAGCTTTACTCCATCGCCTGCCAGAAGGCGGAGAGCCCGGACTTCGCCCGACGAGAGGCGTCGATGCGAGCCGCGAAATACAGCGCCTCCCGCTGTAACCGTATGGTGGCCGCTGCACGGGCAGCCGCACAGCCTACATAGCACCAGGGTCGTGCCGCCGGCTTCCCCACAGGGATCCGGCGGCCGATGGTTACAGCGGCGTCGCCATTGGCGGGGGCGCTGACATCATCCGGCAGGCGCTCGCGGCGGGGTGGTCGACCAGTTGGGCATCTTGGACGCGGGTCGAGGTCTCGTCATCGAGCGGCGCTGCGGTCGGCTCATGACTGCGGACCCGGCGAATCGATGCCGGCCATTGACGGCTCGTCGGGGTCCTGACAACTACCATGACGTCATGGCCGAGACCCTCACGTTGACGTTGACGCTGGAGCAGCACGGTCCGGCTGGAGCATTCGTGCTGTCCGATGAGCAGGTGTCCGTCCTGGGGGAGGGCCGCAGGACGTTCCCGGTGCGGGTCAGTGTCAATGGCGTGACGCTGCCGCTGCGCCTGGCCCGGATGGGCGGGGAGAACCTGATCGGGTTGTCACGCGCGGCGCGAGCGCAGGCTGGGGTCAGCATCGGGTCCACGTACGAGATCGGCATCGCCCAGGACGCGGAAGCGCGTAACGTCGAGGTGCCCGGGGACCTGGCCGCCGCCCTGGCCGACGACGCCCAGGCGCAGGCGGCATTTGAGGCGCTGGCCCCCTCGCATCGCAAGGAGTTCGTCCGCTGGGTCACCGAGGCCAAGCGAGAGACCACCCGGACGCAGCGCGTCACCAAGACCATCGAGATGCTCCGTGCCGGCCGACACCGCTGAACAGGCGAACCCCTGAGCGGCCCCGGCGAGGAAATTGTGCGTCGCGCAAGGGCCGAGAACCACTTCAACGGGCGACTGACGGTCGGCAGCCACGCGGGAGAACGCGCTGCTCGGCGGGGCCGACCACGAAGAGACCGTGTCCTCAGGCGAACTCGCGCGCGGTGGATTCCAGCCGTTCGCGGTAGGCGGCCCACCACGCCTCGTCGCCCTCGACGACGTTGTCGCCGGGCCGCCGCCAGCCGACCTGGCCGTCGACCAGTTCGCGCACGATGTCGGCGTGCCCGGCGTGCCGGTTCAGCTCGGCAAGCACGTGCACGAGGATGAGGTGCAGCGTCACCGGCGTGTCTTGCCACCACCGCACCAAGCCGGGCGCGTCGATCGGGAGGGTCTCGATCGTGGCGTCCGCGTGTGCCCAGACTCGGTGCCACAGGCCGATGATGTCGTCGCGGGACTCGTCGGCTGCGGCCCACATGTCCGTGTTCGGCTCGGCGTTCTCGTCCAGGCCCGCGACGGGTTCGGGAAAGGGGCGGTCGAACACCTCGCCGAAATACCCCGCGGTCACCGAGGCCACGTGCTTGACCAGCCCGAGCAGGTTCGTCCCGGTCGGCACGAGCGGGCGCCGTACGTCGTACTCCGACAGCCCGTCGAGCTTCCCGAGCAGCGCCTCGCGCGCCTCCCGCAGGTACCGATAGAGATTCGCTTTGGCGTCGACGTCTGTCATGCCGCCCAGGATCTCACCGCCCGCCCGCCGCGATGCCCTGTACGCCCGCGTTCCGAACCGCGGCTCTGTGGCGGCGCCGGCGTGCCAGTGCTGGGAGGCACCTCGAGCATCTGTCAATCGACGATCTGGAAAAGTCCGACAGCCACGTCATGCTGCGCGGGAATCGCGCACTCCGGCGTGATGGCTGTGCCATAGACTCCGCCGGGTGTTTGAGGTGTCGGGGGACTTCGAGATCCACATTACGGCTCACGCCTATCACGCCGAGAAGCTGTCGGCGTTCGCCACCCAACATGGCGTGAAGTTCGTCCACATCGTGCTCGATCGTGGCGCGTACGTCTCTCAACCGATGCTCACCCTGACCGGGCGAGGCACCCTGGCCGAACAGCACGCCGCGGTGCAGCGTTGGAAACGCGAACTGCGCGAAGCAGGGATTCACCCCTGCCGTTCAAAGATCGAGGCGGCGCCGTGGTGCGTCGGGGTGCCAAAGTCGGATGAGCAGGCGGCAGTCGAGCCGGGTGGCCGGTACTTCGAGCATCACGTCAAACTGCTGCTACCGGGTACGGCGGTGGCGGATCTGGTGGCTCTCACCGATCTGGTCGCGCCGCACGGGGCGCGCCTGTCACGCAACGCGCGCCGGGAGTTCGTGGACGGCGCGCAGGAGCGGTTCGTCACCCAGCGCTGCCACGGTGCCGGGCTCGCCACGGCCACGAAGCGGCTCGACGAGCTGCCCGAGGCCCTCCGGGCCGCGGGCCACGAGCCCACGACGGTGGAGCAGGAGTACGTCGTCTTCGACAGCGACCTCCACCACGACCAGGGCTGGCTGGCCTCGCCCACAGCGGGCGCTAGCGGTTGGGCAATGGAGCGCGAGAACAGGATGAGGTACGCGCCGGCTGGCTCCCCGCACTACCCGCCGACCTACCAGCCACTACCCGCCAGCCCGACCGTCCGACAAAAGGCTGCCTTCGACCCCGCCCTCAAGCAGTACCCGAACGCCTACCGCGCCGGCGAGCCCGACTTCCTCGTGGCGGCCACCGGCCAGCAGTGGACCAACGCCAGACGCGCCGCCATGCGCCACGTCCTGGCGGCTGTCGCCGCAACCACCTGGGGTCAGCATCTGGTCCTGCGCGGCAGCGTCACCATGGCGGCCTGGGTCGGCGATGCCGCTCGCGAGCCGGGCGACCTCGACTTCGTCGTTACCCCGCACGCCCTCACCAGCGACAGCGCCGACGCCCGCACCCTGCTCGACGGCATCAAGACCGCCGTCCGAACCGCACCCGGCGCCGGCCTGCAACCAGACCGGATCACCGAGTCCGCCATCTGGACGTATGAACGCGCTGAGGGACGCCGCCTCCTCATCCCGTTCAGCACATCGGAGGCACCGGACGGCCACGTACAGATCGATGTTGTCTTCGGTGAAAAGCTCCCCCTCCCACCAGAGGTGCTGATACTGCCCGACGTCGACGAGCCGTTACTGGCCGCGCCCGCCTCGCTGGCGCTGGCGTGGAAGCTGATGTGGCTGGCCACCGACATGTACCCGCAAGGCAAAGACCTCTACGACGCGGTCCTGCTCGCCGAACACACCACCGTCGACCAAGCCCTCGTCCGCCAGCTCATGCGACCGGAACTCGGCGCCGAAGCCGATACCTTCACGGCCGAAACCGTCTTGTCCTGGCAGGTCGACTGGACCAACTTCACCGACGAGTATCCCGGAATTGCGGGCACCGCCGAGGAGTGGACCAGGCGACTGGCGCTGGCCCTCGATCACGCCTGGACCTGACCAGCCCGAACAGTTGCCCTGCACCAGACCGAAGCAGTCCGAGCGTGGTGGATGTGACCTGATGCGGGGCGCGAGGATGGACCAGTGGACGGCGATCTGTCTGTGGCGGTGGCACGCCTCAAGGAGGCGTTCGTTCGGTACCCGCGCAGGGTGGTGCTCGAAGGCTGCCCGCATTGCCGGGGGCCGGTGCCGGTCGACGATCATGACCTGTTCTCTTTGACCATCAGCCTCGGCAACACGGGGGTCACCCTCTCGGATCGAGAGCCGACAGCAGCGGCGACCTGACATCAGCCGTTGACATCAACTGTGCCGGCCGAGGTCGGACCAGCGCGGACGGTTGGCGCCTCCGGGCCGGCCCCGATGGACATCGACGGACGATAAGGCTCTCGCCGGAACCACCTTACAAGCGAGGGGTCGTCCGTCGAGAGTTGACTGCTGAGTAGGCCACACCGCTCGCGCCCGGGTGGTGCGTGGCAAGCGGTCCCTGAGGAGCAGCCGATCGGCAACGCCGAGGCGCTGCTCACTGGTCGTAGACCGATCCCGAGCGCTTCCGAGAGCAAGCGGAAGTAGGGAGTGAACCCCAGTGCAGATGTGAAGTTCAGTGCGGGCAAGAAACCCGTCCCGTTGACCGACCCCGGATGTCACCGACAGCACAGACGCGGCCCGGCTCCGGCGGGATCCTGAAGCGGGCTCCTACGGCCCGGTTTGACGCGCGCCCCGGTAGGGAATTTCGCGGACACCTCAATGAAGGAGGCTGTATGGAGACGTCCGCTAGCGCCGGGCGCAGTTACCGACAGCCGACACGCCCATGCGCGGCGGCGCGTGTTGCAGCGCCAACCACAAGGGGGCGAGCTTAATGGCTCGCGTCGGTCGCTACGGGATCCCAGGGTTCGTGTGGTTCCTGATCTGGCTCGTCGTCTGCATCTTGATCGTCATCCTGTTGGCCCTGCTCATTCACCACTTCGGAGGCGCCTCGCTATCACTCAAGCTCGGCCACTTCTACCTGAACATCGGGGTCACCTGACCCGCCGGATTCGTCGACACTCCGGCGTCGGGATTGCACAAGCCGTGTTAGCCGTCACCTTCGGTGACGGCTAACACGGCTTGGAAGCGAGCAATCGTGGAGTGCCAGCCCGGTACGCAAGCGCTTGCCGAGGGGGCTGGATAGCCCGTCGTTGCGGGAACTCGCTGGGCTCTCGCGGGGCGAGTACAGCGAGGCACGCGAGCTGATGGACCAGGTGGTCGACGAGTTGGGCTACCAGGCCGCGACGGATTTCTTGTACCCGTCGGGCAGCCGTAGCGCTGCAGCCTCAGCCTTCGTGAACAGGCCGACCTCAAGGTGCTCATCGCTGAGGACAGGAGCGCTCCCGGCGTCAGTGTGGCAGCCGTATGTCACGACGAAGACGTCCGCCCCATCGCGGATGTGGTACAGCCAGGTGTTGAGGATCGGGCCGATCGTTACTTCCCAGCCGATCTCCTCGGCGATCTCCCGTGCTAGGCGCCCTCCGGCTCCTCACCGGGGTCGAGCTTGCCGCCCGGCAACTCCCACTCGCCGCGATTCGCGTTGGCAGAAGCTGCTGCGATGCCTGCAGCAGGCCATGGTGCTCGAGGTCGGTATCGAACGCCCCGACGGGCCCGTCGTCGAGGCCCTCCTCAGGGCGGGGCTCACGGTCTTCGTGATCGCCCCGAACCAGATCAAGCACCTGCGCCGCCGCTACGGCGCAGCCGGCAACGAAGCGCTGGATCGAAAATCGCTCGCCGCGCTGAAGACCCCGTCGGCACAACGACTCGCCGACGCCGCGCTGTCCGGACAGCCACTGGCCTGGCTCAACCCGCCCCAACCGGCGACGTAGCTGCCCATTCCGACCCGACAGCCCGGGTGCCGCTCGTAGGATCGCAACCATGCTCGGGCAGCGGCCGTACCAGGCAGACAACCAACCCCATACGCTGCGGTGGCGCTGAGCCAAGCGGGCAGTCTGTGGGCGACCCTCGCGGTGACGCTGGTCCTGGGAGCCCTTCACCTGCTGGCGCCATACATCCGGCGGACGCTGCCGGTGCCCACCCAGGCGGCGACCTCACTCGGCGGCGGCATCGCCGCAGCGTACGTCTTCCTCTACCTCCTGCCGCGCCTCGCCGAGGGCAACGAGGCGGTCGCCCACGTCCTGGAGGAAGAGGTCCGCGCCGGCCGGGTGCGCGGATTCATCCTGTTCCTCGTCGCGCTGATCGGCTTCTTCACGTTCTACGCCCTGGAACGCGCCACCCATCGGACGAAAGGGCACGAGCAGGAGCCCACCCGGCTGGTCTTCGCGTGTCAACTCGGCTTCTTCGCGCTCTACAGCGGCCTGATCACGTACACCTTGGCCACGAAGCTGGACGCCGGCCTCGCACCGGCGGCGCTGTTCGCCGTCGCCATGGGGCTGCACGTGCTGGCCACCGACGGCGTGCTGGCCGAGCACTTCCCGGTCAGCCTCACCACGCGGTGGCGCCTCGTTCTCGTCGCCGGCGCCGGCGCCGGCTGGTTGACCGCGGTCGTCGCCCAGCCCACCAGCGTGGTGATGAATCTGCTCACGGCGTTTCTCGGTGGCGGGATCCTGCTCAACGTCTTCGTCGACGAACTGGCACCCGAGCGGCACTCGAGCTTCGCCTGGTTCACTGTCGGGCTGGCCAGCTATTCAGCGCTCCTCGCGATCGCGACCTTCACCACGGAGCTGGGGGCCGCATGACGGCGAGGAGAACCCAGTTACCAGCACCGTTACGGGCAGTGGAGCCGGCCGCCGGCGTTCGAAGGAGGTGGCCGGCGGGCTCGTCTCGACCGCCGACGACTACCTCGCCTTCGCCTCGGCCCTGCGCGCCGGCGGTTCCCACCACGGCGAGCGGGTGCTCCCGCGGCCATCGGTGACGCTGGGCCAGGTCGGTGTGCCCCACCAATGGCGGCACGCCAGCCCACCGTGTGCCGCGGTGCACAGGCGGCGTGTCGGCCACCCCGTTCCTCGGCTGCGGCTGCCCACCCGCCCAACACGTCGGCGACGTGGTCGCTGAAGTCCGCGAGGTCGTCGCCGGCAATCTCGACGAGCCGTGAGCCACCCGGGAGCAGGCGCTGCGGGTTGACCAGCCAGCGCCAGATCCGTACGGCTAGCCAGTCCCAATCGTCCCGCTGACGTCGTCAAGCTGCCGAGCGTCGGATTCCGGAGGCTGGCACCTGGGTGACCCGTCGCAGTGGGAAGCCAAAACGCGAGGACGTCCCGTCCTGGTTCGCTCGCGCTGACGGATACGCGCCTGCTGAGCTGCTGCCAGCACTTACAGTGGGGGAGTTGCCGGAGTCCTGGGGGATGAGGTTCGGTAAGTGAGGTCCTATCCGTTCGTTGAGTCACACGGCTTGATCGGCGACCTGCAGACGGCGGCGCTGATTGCGGATGACGGCACCCTCAATTGGTTCTGCGCGCCGCGGTTCGACTCGCCCAGCATTTTCGCCGGACTGCTGGACATCAATAAGGGTGGGTTTTTCCGTATCGCGCCCCATGGAGTCGGCAACGTCAGAACCAAGCAGTTGTACCTGCCAAAGACGCCGATTCTGATCACCCGTTTTCTGACGCCCGAAGGGGTGGGTGAGCTGATCGACTTCATGCCGGTTGTCGGCGACGTCGCCACCGATTGTCATCGTATCTTCCGGCTGTTCCATGTGGTCCGCGGCACCATGCGGTTCCGGATCGATTGCCAGCCGCGATTCAACTACGGGCGCGACCCGCACGAGTTGCAGATGTACACCGACGGTGCCGTCTTCCGGAGCCCGACGCTCAGCATCACGCTCCATCGGGTCCGCCACCACGACCAGCCCCCGCAGGAAGTCGAAATCGAACGCGACGGCGACGGGGTACGCGCCTTCGTCACCCTGCGCGAGGGTGCTATCAGCGGAGCCCTCGTCGAAACCGGGTCGACCGGGCCGCCCCGACTCATCCAGCCTCCGGAAATACACTCGATGTACGAGCAGACCCGGGACTTCTGGCGGAACTGGCTCGGCGGCTCCTGCTATCGCGGACGCTGGCGGGAAGCGGTGGAGCGCTCAGCCTTGACGCTGAAGCTTTTGACGTACGCGCCGACCGGTGCCCTGATCGCCGCCCCCACCGCCGGCCTGCCGGAGCAGATCGGCGGGGCGCGGAACTGGGACTACCGGTATGCCTGGATCCGCGACGCCTCCTGGTCGGTCACCTCGCTGCTCGGTCTCGGCCTCACCGAGGAAGCGCGCCGATACCTTCAATGGCTAAACGATCGGATCTGCGAGGCGGCCGGACGGGAAACCCCGCTGCACCACCTGTACCGCGTCGACGGCTCGACCGACCTCGATGAGCATGCGCTCGACCACCTCGAGGGCTACCGAGGATCCCGCCCCGTGCGGATCGGCAACGCCGCCGCCGACCAGCTCCAGCTCGACATCTATGGAGAAGCACTGGGCGCCATCCATTTCGCGGACGCCTATGGCCTGCGCAGCTCCTACCACGCGTGGCTCAACACGGTGAAGCTCATCGACTGGCTCTGCGAGCACTGGGACAGACCCGACGAAGGGATCTGGGAGACCCGCGGTGGCCGCAAGGACTTTACCTTCGGCCGCCTCATGTCGTGGGTGGCTGTCGATCGGGCCATCCGCCTTGCCCAGCGGCACGGGGCACCCGCCGAGATCGACCTCTGGACCACCGCACGAACCCGGATCTACCGCCAGATCATGAGTCGGGGATATCACCCCGCGCGACGCGCGTTCGTGCAGCACTACGACAGCGACGTCCTGGACGCGGCGCTGCTCACGATGCCGAACCTCGGGTTCATCTCGCCCGACGATCCGATGTGGCAGTCCACGCTGCGCGCGATCGACGACGAGCTCGTCTCCGACAGCCTCGTCTACCGGTACAACCCCACCGCGTCGCCCGACGGCCTGGCGGGCAACGAAGGCACCTTCAGCATGTGCACCTTCTGGTATGTCGAGGCACTGGCCCGCTCGGGACGCGTCTATGACGCGATGATCGCCTTCGAGAAGATGCTCACCTACGGCACCCACCTCGGTCTCTTCGGGGAGGAGATCGCTCCGACCGGCGAGCAGCTCGGCAATTTTCCCCAAGCCTTCAGTCATCTCGCGCTGATCAACGCCGCGATCACTCTCGATCACATCATGGACGCTGCACCGGGACCGTGTCGCGCGCCCCTGGAAACCCTCGGCGAACCCGGTCCACTGTCGAAGTGAGGATCTACCTGTGGTGCTGCGGCTTGACCACCCGGTCGAGGCCCCTGGGCGCGCGCCGGCCGGTGACGGTGTCGCTCTGCGGCCGTCACGCCTGACACCCGGCGGCTGGCGCGGAAAGGCGGGAAACACGGAGGGCCGCCGCAGAACGACAGTGCGTCGAGGTTCGGTGATGGGCCGGCAGCCGGCCGGGCCGCGCGGTCAGAACCGGCGCGGCGTGGGGGAGCGGACGCCGGTAGCATCGGCGAGTTGGCAGCGGTCGCGGGGTTGCGGCTAGGACGCCTCAGGAGCAGGGCTAGGCGGTGTCTTCAAAGCCTTACAGCCATTGCGGTAGCGCGGCGATGGTGAGGTGGCCTGGTACGACGTGGCGGTCTTGTCGTAGCGGGTGGCGACGCTTCGGCACTGCTTGAGCCGATTGAAGCAGCGCTCCACGACGTTGCGCCGTTTGTAGAGCTGCTTGTCGAAGACCGGTGGTCGGCCGCCGGGGCTGCGGCGGCCGACCTGCTGGTCGGCGCCTTCGGGGATGGTGTGCCCGATGCCGCGACGGCGTAGCTCGGCCCGGATCGCTCTGCAGCCGCAGCCCTTGCCGGCGATGACGTGGTCCGGGCGGACGCGGGGCCGGCCAGGCCCTGACCGCCCCACACGGAACGCGGCCATGACATGGGGGAAGCGGGTGCAGTCGTTGACGTTGCCGCCGGACAGGACGAACGCCAGGACCCGGCTGGCGCCGTCGCACGCCAGGTGGATCTTCGTGGTCAGTCCACCTCGAGATCGACCGAGGGCGTGATCTTGTGGTTCGTCCGTTTCTCGGCGCCCCCTTTAGCGCCGGCCGCGTGCTGGCGTGCCCGCACGATCGTGGAGTCCACCGACGCCAGCCAGTCGATATCGCCGGCGGCCTCCGCGTCGGTCTGCGCCCCGGCGAGCATGCGGGTGAACGTGCCGTCCAGGGCCCACCTGCGGAAACGGGTGTAGATCGACTGCCAGGAACCGTAGCGGGCAGGCACGTCCCGCCACGCCGCCCCGCCCGGATCCTCCACACGATCCCGTTGAGCACCCGCCGATCATCGACCCGCGGCCGACCACCCGTCACGGCCGATGGCAGGTACCTCGACAGGCCATCCCACTCGACATCAGACAACTCGTAGCGACGACCCCCGCGCTACATCATCCGCCATCAAGATCCTTTGAAGAGACTGCCTAGCCCTGGGCCAGCCGGCCCATCGGGCCGGCCAGAATCCCCGCGAACCGGGTGAACCGTCTGACAGAGTGGTCTCTGTGCGCAGGAAGGTGACCGGGAATCATGACGGGCACGGCGGCAGAGAGGGGCGACGTATGAGCGACGATCAGGCGCTCACCAGGCCGGGTACGCAGAGCCGTCGGGCCCTGCTCACCGGTGCGGGCGCGGTCGGCGCGGCGGCGGTTCTGGCCGCCTGCGGCGGCGACGACTCCGGCGACGGGGCCGGCGCCCCCACCACCGCCGTTAGCCCCACCCCCACGAGCACCAGCGGCGGCGGTCCGGCGGCCGGCCAGCCTTTGGCCAAGACCACCGACATCCCGGTTGGTGGCGGCAAGATCTTCGCCAAGGAAGGCGTCGTGGTCGCGCAGCCGAATCCGGGGGAATTCAAGGGCTTCAGTTCGATCTGCACCCACCAGAGCTGCACGGTTTCGCGCGTCGAGGGCGGCACGATCGACTGCCTCTGCCACGGCAGCAAGTTCTCCCTCGTCGACGGCTCGGTCAAGACGCCCCCGGCCACGCGGCCGCTCCCGCCTAGGGAGATCAAGCTCACCGGCGACCAGATCTCACTGGCCTGACCCGCGCTACACATCTCGGCCCCGGACGTCCTGGCACTGTAGTGGCCCGCCGTGACGGGGTGTGCGCGCAATACCCCGAGTCGGGGGCGACCGTTGCACCCTTTCGCGGCGGTGTCCACGTTGGCTTGGAAGTGGCTGACTGCGCGGTCAAGGCTGTCAGGCGGCCACCCCGGAGTCCAGGATTTGCCGTTGTCGCCACCAGCCGGGGCTGTTACCTGGGCCTTTGTGGTGATTGACCCTCCCGGACCGGTGCGGCTGGTCCGTCCAGCGGACTAGCTGAGGGGCGGCCGGCGGCCGGGTTGTGGCGTGAGTCGCTTTTCCGGGTAGGGGCCCCGTGCCGGTTCCTGTCGGCTCCGGCAGGGCCGGGGCGGAGTCCTCGTTGAGCAGATTGGCGACCTCGGGGATCAGCTGCGGCGGCGCGTGTCGCAGTCCGCGGCGACCACCGGTGGAGTACACCTATTCGATTCCTGCGCTATTCCCTGATCATGAGGGTGGCGTGGCGCTGCAAGGCCCGGCTCAGGTTGGGGCCCTGGTGCCAGTGGAGATCCCGACCGGCTATGACGGACGAGATGGACTCCACCGGGACGGCCATAACTGGCCCCGCCACGGGCTGACCGTCGCTACTCCCGGTTACCGAACGTAGTCGGCGCTGGTGCTTACCGGGCGGCGATTGGCGCCGACCCGCGCGTTGTCTGCGGCAGATCTGGTCGTTTGTGGGCAGGAGAGCCATAAGAGCCGACCCGCCCGCCCGGCGAGGTAACTTGTGCATCGGCCGGCGACCTCCGCCGAGCAAGCGACGCGCTTCCCGGACCGCACCCGACAGGCTCAGCGTGGATTGCGGGCCGCGATCCACCCGTCCCGGTACGGGGCCAGGAACCCGATCAGGGCGGCGAGCATCGCGTCCGGAGCCTGCTCGGCGACCCAGTGTGCGCAGTCGGGCAGGACCACGGTTTGCACGTCGTCCGCGACGAGGTCCATCCACTTGCCGACCTGTTCGCCGAAGCTTTCGGCTCCGCCGATCGCCAGGACGGGCATCGTCAGCCGCCGGGTCTTGCGCTGCTCGTTCTGCGCCTGGGTCACCGGGAAAGCGCGGTAGAGCTCAAAGCAGCCGCGCAGCGCCTCCGGGTCGGCCGCGAGGAGGTCGACGTAGTACTTGACGGCGTCGGTGGGCAGCATCTTCTTTCCGGCCGCGGCCGAAAACTTCGCGCCTAAGAAGATGTCCTCCCGCCCGCTGACGAGCTTCTCGTTGACCTCCGGAAGTGCGTTGAACGGGATGTGCCACAGGCGTTCGTTGAGTGGCGCGGGAAGGAACAGTGGCGGCGTGGGAGACACGCCCGGAAGAGGGGCTTCCCCGAGGGCCAGGCGGTCGACCCGATCGGGGTGATCAGCGGCCAGGGCGTAGCCGATGAGCAGTCCGGTGTCGCAGCCGACCATGGCGAACCGCTGGTGGCCGAGCGCGTCCATCAACGCCACAAGGTCGTTTGCGAGGGTTGCGGTGTCGTAGCCGTCCCGGGGCTTGTCGGACAGCCCCATACCACGCTGATCGACCGCGATCACCTCGAAGTTCTCGGCCAGCGCCGGCATCATCAGCCGCCATGCGTACCAGGTCTGGGGCCAGCCGTGTATCAGCAGCAGCGGCGGCCCGTCGCCTCCGATGACCGCGTGCAGGCGCACTGCCCCGGCGCCGACGTACCGGCTGGTGAACGTGTCCGTGAACCGGTCCGGCAGGTTCGGAGCCTGCGACACGGAGCCGGGGCCCTCCGCGGCGAACAGGCCGGTGGACGATGCGCCCATGTGGGGATCCCCTCTCACCGCAGATCACGGCACTGGCGTGCCGCCTCCGTCACGCCCTCTCTTGGGTGACGCTGCCACAACGCCGACGGCCATGGACGTGATTGCCATTGACCTTCCTCTGTTCGGCTGACAGCCGGCGGGTCTGCGACGCAAAAGGACCACTGCTCCGTCACGTCAACCCCACCGAATACCCGGCGGAGTGCAACTCATCATGTGGAACCGACGTGTTGGCCGCCGATGTAGCCAGCACGATCGTTGCCACCCGCGCATCTCGTGACCATGGCGCGGGATCGGTCGCATCGTGCGCCGCCAGCACGCCCCACGTCGAGATCGCCGCGAGCGCCAAGCCCAAGGAAGCAACCTCTCCAATCGTCCGGTCACCCACTCATAGTCGCTGACGGGCGCACAGTACTGCGGCCATGATCACCAACCATGTGCCGCGCACTCAATTCGGCATGTGCGTATACCCGCCGAGTCAACACTTCGTGACGCCGCGTAGCGCGCGGATCGCGGCATGAGCGGTCATGCGTGCGGCTGTGTGCGGGCGGGCCTTACCTTGCTCGGCCTCGCCCACCCGGTCGGCGTTGACGGGCCATGCCGGTTCACGGCTACAAGTGGGTGTTCGACCGGCCAGCCCTGGTATGGCGGCCGTCCAGGCGGATCGTCCACGGGGAGATCCTGTCGATCCGCAGGTGGGTGCCGCTCCACGGGTCCCGGCCGAGTACCGCCCGGACGGCTTGCTCGGACTCCGCCTCCATGGCCAGCACCACGCGCACGTCGTCGAGCGGACCGCCCAAAACGACGATCCCTTCGTCGACCAGCAGGTCCATGTACGACGCGTGCGCGAGCCAGCCGGTCTGTTCTTCCATCGGCCTCGCAAGATCCCAGTGCAGGCCGGCGTGCGACAGGTGAACGAGATACATGGCCTCGTCCTACCGCCGTGGTCCCACACTTTCGTTGTGAGCTGGTGCGGTCCGGCGGTGTGATGCTCGTAAGGCGTCCACCTGGCGGTCGGCGGCGTGGCTGTCGGTGGCGGCGCCGGTCTGTGATGGGATGCTGGTGCGTAGCGGGGTCTCGCGGATGAGCCAGGAGGCTGCGAACGCGATCACCGCGAGGGCGGCGGCGCCGAGGAGGATGCCGTGTAGGCCGCTGCTGACGGCTTCGCGTACGGCGTCGGCCATCGGACCCCGTAGGTTCGGCAGCCGCTCGGGTGTGAGTTCGCCGCCTCGCTCCAGTTGGCTGGTTGTGTCATGGCCGAGGCGCGCGGTCAGGTCCGCCTGCATCCGGGACGCGTAGAGGGTCCCTAGCAGGGCGATGCCCAGCGATCCGCCGATGGTGCGCAGCAGGGTGAGTGTTCCGCTGGCGGCACCCATGTCGCGCGGGTCGGCGCTGTTCATGGTGATCAGCGTGGTGCTCTGCATCACCAGGCCCATTCCTACCGCGATGACGAGGGTGAGTGCCGAGGCCGCCGCCGCGGCGGTGTCCGCGTCGAGCAGCAGCAGGGCGAGAGCCCCGGCGATCATCAGCGCGCCGCCGAGGATCGGATAGAGGCGGTAGCGACCGTTGCGGCTGATGAGCTGGCCGGTGGCCAGTTGCGCGCCGAGCATGCCGAACATCAGCGGCAGCAGCAGCATGCCGGCGGCCGCTGGCGAGGCGCCTTGGACGAACTGCATGTACTGCGGCAGGTAGTTGGTCACGCTGACCATGGCGGCGCCGACCAGGAAGCTGAGGATCTGGGCGAGGGTGAAGTTGCGGTCGGAGAATAGCCTGGGCGGGATGACCGGTTCGGCGGTTCGGCGTTCGACGGCGGTGAATCCGGCCAGGGCGAGTACGGCGACTGTGGCCAGTGCGAGGATCTGCGGTGAGGACCAGGGGTAGGTGGTGCCGCCCCAGCTGGCCAGCAGGGTCAGGGCCACGATGGCGACGGTGAGCAGGGCCGCCCCGCCGTAGTCGATGCGGGGCTTGACGCGTTCGGTGGGCGGGAGACGGATCCGGGTGGCGATGATCAGGAGCGCCAGGGCGCCGATGGGCAGGTTGACGTAGAAGGTCCAGCGCCAGCTCAGGTAGTCGGTGAGCAGGCCGCCCACGAGAGGCCCGCCGACGTAGGCGATCGGCATGATGATGCCGATCATCGACTGCAGTCGGCCGCTTTCGCGGGGCGGCACGAGCACGCCGATGATGGCGAGCGCGCCGACCATGAGCCCGCCCGCGCCGATACCTTGCACAGCGCGGAAGGCGATGAGCTGGCTGATGTCCTGCGACAGGCCGGCCAGTCCCGAGCCGAGCAGGAAGAGCGTGATCGCGGTGATGAAGGTTGCCTTGCGGCCGAGTAGGTCGCCGAGCTTGCCCCAGATCGGGGTGGTGGCCGCGCCGGCGAGCATGTAGGCGGTCACCACCCAGGCCAGGTGGTCCAGGCTGCTGAGGTCGCCTGCGATCGTGGGCAGCGCGGTACCCACGATCAGGCCGTCCAGCATGGCCAGGAACATGCCGAGCAGCAGGCCGAACACGCCGACGTAGAGAGATCGAGTCATGCGCGTCACGCCGCGTACGGCCGGAGGGCCTTGGCGTCGCGCAGCGCGTGCGCCCACCAGGCGAGCCGATCCAGCATCACTTTGGCGGCGGCCTCGGCGGCCGGATCGACTGCCTTGCCGTCGCCGTCGAACTGCTCCCAGACGCGCTGGAAGCCGACGCTGTCGCGGATGGTGACCGCGTGCAGCTCGGCCAGCACCAGGCGCAGCTGCTCGACCGCCCGCAACCCGGCGGAGAAGGCCCCGTAGGAGACGAAGCCGACCGGCTTGGCGTGCCACTCGGTGGTGTGCCAGTCGACGGCGTTCTTCAACATGGCGGGGAAGCTGTGGTTGTACTCCGGCGTGACGATGACGAAGGCGTCGGCCGCCGCCATGCGCGGCGACACCGCGGCCAACAGGTCCCTGGCCTCGTGGGACGCCGGCGGCTGGCCGAGGACCGGAAAGACGGTGGGCAGCGGCGTCTCGACCAGGTCGATGAGGTCGGCTTCCATATCGCCGCGCTGGGCGACCTGGTCGAGGATCCAGGTGCCCACGGCCGGGCCGAAGCGGCCGTCCCGGGTGCTGCCGAGGATGACGGCGATCTTGAGCTGGTTGTCGTTCATGAGGGGACAACTCCTCCGCTGTGTACAACGTATTGGTGAGATACAACGTACACAGAGGCCGTGTACGTTGTCTACTCGAGATACGCTGTATCCCGATCAAGCGAAGGGAGCCCGTATCCATGGCCACCGAGAAAGACAATCCGGGCGAACCGCTGTGGGCGCGCCTGGAACGTCCGGCCCCCGCTCCCCGCCAGACCCTCTCGCCGCAGCGCGTCGCCACCGCCGCGGTAAAGATCGCCGACGCGGAGGGCCTGGACGCCGTCACCATGCGCCGCCTGGCCACCGAGCTCGGCGTCGCGCCCATGGCGCCTTACCGCTATGTGTCGGGCAAGGATGACCTCCTGGAACTTATGGTCAACCATGTCTACGACGACCTGCGCCTGCCCGGGAACCTCGGCTGGCGCGAGACGATGCGCGCCCTGGCGCTTCAGACCCGCAAGCTGCTGCTGCGACACGTGTGGCTGGCTCAGTTGCCCCCGACGGCGATGCTCTCGCTTACCCCCAACCGCATGGCCATCGCCGAGAAGGCTCTGTCGGCCCTGGAAGGCCTGGGCCTGGACGCCGACGCGATGATGAGCGTGTTCCGTGCCGTGGACGCCTACGTGCACGGTGCCATGACCTACGAGATCGCCGTGCAGAACCTCATGCGCCAGCAGGGCTGGTCCGACGGCGGTAAGCTGCGCAGCGAGCTAGCACCGCAGATGATCTGGCACATGCAGACCGGGCGCTACCCCACCTTCCAGCACTACCTGAGTACAGCCACCCGCAAGGACGACGCGCGCTGGCAGTTCGAGACCGGCCTCGACTACGTCCTGGACGGCATCGTCGCCGGCCTGGACATCTAAGAAGATCTCGGGGATGCACGCCATCGGACACGGAGGGCGATCACGGCTACGCGCCTCGCGCCAAGGCCGAGTTCGGCCAGGCGCTGACCGACAATAGAAGCCGAATGAGGGGCCATCACCGCCGCGGCAACGGCCCTCGAAGCCGAACTGTCCTTCCCTTTGAGCCGACTCATCGACGAAACGCTCGACGTGCAGCGGCACCGGGCAGCTCCGGGATGAAAGGTCCGGCGGCGGGCGGTCAGCAGGATAAGCGCCACCGCCTACGAGCACCACCGATGGCGTCACCGGGTACGGTACGGGCAGCTTGTGCAGCGACGCCGCTGTCAAGCTGTCAACCGGTACGGCGCTTTGCCAGGTTCAACCAGGACGACCGGGCGGGCTGCGGCGTGGGTCACCGCCGTGGTGAAGCTGCCGTCGGCGAACTGGGCCACCGGCCCGCGCGGGGACCGGCCGACCGCGATGACGCGTGCGTCGATGTCGTCGGCGTGCTGAGCGAGGACCCGACCTGCAGCCGCGTGGTCGCCGACGCTGGCGAGTACCTGACCGGTGGCGACGATGCCCTGCGCGGCCAGCCGGTCGAGGTGGCCAAGGACCGCGGAGTGTGCCTGCTCGGCGTCCTCGGCGTCGATGGCCAGTTCCTCGACTACGGCGGTCTCGCGGACGTGGACAACCTCCAACGGGCGGCCGGCGTTGCGAGCGATTGCGGCGGCCGCGTCGACGATCTTGGCGGCGTCCTCGGTGGCGCCGACCGCCACGATGACAGGTTGGTACCCAGCCGGCGGTGTGGCCCCGACGCGCTGCAGGCTCGGGCGCACCGTCTCCCCCTCGACCATGCCCTTCTCGGCCGCGGCGACCAGCTTGTGGCCGGAGGCGAGAACGACGATGGCCAGGATGAAGGCGACGCCGCCGAGGTAGAAGGGGACGCTGAGGTTGGTGGCGTCGGCGAGCTTGCCCGCGGCGAATGGGGCGAGGCCGCCGCCGATGAACCGGACGAAGCCGTACGCCGAGGAGGCGACCGACCGCTCCACCGGCGAGACGAGCATGACCGCCTGGGTGGTCAGTGTGTTGTTGATACCGATGAACGCGCCACTGACGATGACAGCGCCGATGACCGCCGCCGGGGTCTTCACGCCGATCGCGATGATGGCCATGACGATGCCAAGGCCGAGCAGGTTGACGTAGAGCACAGGCGCGGTGCCGAACCGTGCCTGCAGCCGCGGGGCGAAGAACACGCTGAAGGCGGCGACCAGCAGGCCCCAGCCGGTGAAAACCAGGCCGAGCTGGTGGGCGTTGAGTTCCATGGGGTACGGCGCGTAGCCGAGCATGGTGAAGAAGCCCCAGTTGTAGAGCAGCGCCATGATGCCCATGGTCAGCAGGCCGCGGTGCCGCAACGCCTTGAGCGGCGCGGCCAACGATGTCTTGTGCTCTGGCTTCGGCAGTGCAGGGACGAACGCGACGGTCGCGACGAGGGCGATGAACATCAGCGCCGCGACTCCGAAGAACGGCCCGCGCCAGCTGATGCTGCCGAGCTCGCCGCCGAGCAGGGGCCCGACCGCGATGCCGAGACCCAGCGCGGTCTCGTACAGGATGATCGCCCCGGCGAAGCCGCCGCTGGCCGAGGCCACGATGACGGCGAGGCTGGTCGCGATGAACAGGGCGTTGCCCAGGCCCCAGCCGGCGCGGAAACCGACAATGCCGCTGATCGAGTTCGACGTGCCGGCGAGCGCGGCGAACACGACGATGAGGATCAGGCCGACGATCAGTGTGCGCTTGGCGCCGATTCGGCTGGATACCCAGCCGACTACCAGCATCGCGACCGCGGTCACGACCAGATAGCTGGTGAACAGCAGCGACACCTGGCTCGGCGTGGCGTGCAAGCTGCCGGCCAGTGCGGGCAGGATGGGATCGACGAGCCCGATGCCCATGAACGAGACGACACAGGCGAACGCCACGGCCCAGACGGCACGTGGCTGCTTGAACGGGCTCGGGGCCGCCCCATGTGATGCGGTCATGCAGGTTCTCCTGAAGGTCTGTGGATGCGCGTATTCAGTCGGACGCCCGGGCGGCCTCGACGAGCCGGGCGAGCGCGGGCAGTGCGGCGGCGATAGCGGCCTGGTCCTGCGGATCGAGGCAGTCGAGCAGGTGCTGCAGGGCGTCGGCGCGCTCCGCACGGCGGCGCCTGAGGAGGTCGAGGCCAGCGTCGGTCGCCTCCACCAGCACGGCGCGGCGGTCGTCGCTGTTCGCGGTGCGGCGCACCAGGCCCTCGCGTTCCATGCGGGTAACCAGCTGCGTCATCCCCGGCTGGGAGACGCCCTGGGCATGAGCCAGCTCCGTCAGCCTGTGGGGTCCGTCCCGTCCTAGGCGGCTCAGGGCGGACGAGGCTGCCGTGCTGAGGCCGCCGGCGGTGGAGACCTGGCGGATGAGCGTCACGAGGTGCTCGAGCACCACTACCAACTCAATGCCGGAGGCATTCGGTTGCATAACCCCATTATGCATAACCTCCTTTAGGCATAAGGGGCCGACCTGCAAGTGACCTGGAACTCACTTCTCGGTCGTACGGCTGGGTCTTTCCCAAGGGCGACCGGCTCAGTCCAGGTGAGGTGCGTTTGCGCAGGAAGTGGTAGCAGCCGTACGGACAGTCGCTTACTCCACGAACGCCACGTACCGGCGCGGCAAGTGATGCGGATCCTGACGCCCGGCCAGCGCCTCCAGAGCCCAACGCGGCACCGGTATCACCCCACATCTCGCCCGCAGCTCGCCAGATGTGCCCGAGATATATCGATCTGTTCCTCATTCCAGGTACCGCTTCGGTCAAGCTTGCGCAGCTGGCAGGAGAGACCCCTTGACGATCCAACACGATCGGGCGTAAACACAGAGGAAGTCACATCGAAACGGCGGTGAAACCAAGCGATGTATGCCGAGGAACGGCAGCAGGAGATCCTCCGCAGAGCCCGGGCCCAGGGGCGGGTCGACGTCATGGTGCTGGCCGAGGAACTGGCGGTGACCAGCGAGACCATCCGGCGGGACCTGACCGCGTTGGAGCGTGCGGGGGTGCTGCGCCGCGTACACGGCGGCGCGATCCCGGTCGAACGCCTCGGTTTCGAGCCCGCGCTCGCCGCCCGGGACGCGGTGCTGACCGCGGAGAAGGAGCGCATCGCCAAGGCCGCGCTCGCCGAGGTCCCGGAGGAGGGGGCGATCATCATCGACGCCGGCTCGACCACCGGGCGGCTGGCCCAGGTGCTGAACACGGAGCGCGAGCTGACCGTGATCGTCAACGCCCCGCCACTGGCCACCCTGCTGGCCGCCCGACCGAACCTCAACGTGATCATGCTCGGCGGCCGGGTCCGGAGTCGAACCATGGCGACGGTCGACGACTGGGCCATGCAGGCGCTCTCCCAGATCTACGTCGACGTGGCCTTCATGGCGACCAACGGCTGCTCGGTCGAGCGCGGGCTCACCACGCCGGATCCGGCCGAGGCCGCCGTCAAGCGGGCGATGATCGCCTCGGCCCGGCGTACGGTTCTGCTCGCCGACCACACCAAGTTCGGCGACGACTACCTCGCGCGCTTCGGCCGGCTCGCGGACGTCGACCTCATCATCACCGACACCGGGCTGAGTGCCGCCGCCGCAGGCGAGCTGCAGCACGCCGGTCCGGAGGTGATCCGGGCGTGATCCTCACCGTCACTCTCAACCCGAGCCTGGACCGGGCCGTCGCCATCGAGTCCCTCGTGCGGGGCGAGGTGCTGCGCGCCGCACCCGCACACCTCGACCCGGGCGGCAAGGGGGTCAACGTCTCCCGGGCCCTGCTCGCCAACGGCGTGCCGTCGCGGGCGGTCATCCCGTGCGGCGGCCCCGAGGGGGAGCAGTTGGTGCGACTGCTGGCGGCGGAGGGCGTACCCATGATCGCCGTCCCCATTGCCGGCCGTACCAGATCCAACATCACGTTGGCCGAGCCAGACGGCACGATCACGAAGATCAACGAGCCCGGCCCGGCGCTCTCCGGCGCCGAGCTGAAGGCGGTCGTCGAGGTGGTGCTCTCCGCCGCCGGCTCGGCCGACTGGGCGGTGGTCTGCGGCAGCATCCCGCCGTCCCTGCCGGTCGAGGAGTTCAGCGAGCTCTGCTCCCGACTGATCGAAGCAGGCGTCCAGCTCGCAGTCGACACCAGCGGCCCGGCGCTGGTCGCCGCGGCAGCCGCGGGAGCGTCGCTGATCAAGCCCAACCGGGAGGAACTCGCCCAGGCCACCGGGCGGGCCGTCAACTCGACCGAAGACGTCGTCGCCTCCGCCCAGCAGCTGCGCGCCCTGGGTGCCCAGGCGGTGCTGGCCAGCCTCGGCGCCGACGGCGCCGTGCTGGTCGACGAGGACGGCGTCGTCACCGGAACCGCACCCGTCGCCGCGCCCCGCAGCAACGTCGGGGCCGGGGATGCCCTGCTCGCCGGCTTCCTGGCCGGCGGGGCCGCCAAGGCAGAGGCGCTCGCCGAAGGCCTCACGTGGGCCGCGGCGGCGGTCAGCCTGCCGGGCAGCCGCATGCCCGGGCCAGGCGACCTGCGCCGCGACCACGTCCACATCCACCACCGGCCGGACCTGGTCCGGCAACTGCTCACCCGGGACTGACTGACCCAACTACAACCCCCACCCCACCACCGGCAATTCAGCCGGCAGTCGAACAGGAGGCCTCCCATGGCCACGGATTACACCCCCGCCGTCACGGGAACCGGCATCAAGGCAGGGATTCAGCGGGTCGGCGGCTATCTCGCCGGCATGGTCATGCCCAACATCGGCGCGTTCATCGCCTGGGGCCTGATCACCGCGCTCTTCATCCCCACCGGCTGGATCCCCAACGCCCACCTCGCCCAGCTCGTCGGCCCGATGATCACCGTCCTGCTTCCGGTGCTGATCGGCTACACCGGTGGCCGGCTGGTGCACGGCCAGCGCGGCGCCGTCGTCGGTGCCGTCGCCACGATGGGCATCGTGGTCGGCAGCGAGGTGCCGATGTTCCTCGGCGCCATGATGGTCGGCCCACTCGCCGCGTACCTGGTCAAGCTCTTCGACAACGCCTTCGAGCACCGCATCAAGGCCGGCTTCGAGATGCTGGTCAACAACTTCTCGGCCGGAATCATCGGCGGTGGCATGGCGCTGGTCGGGGTCTGGGTGATCGGCCCCGTCGTCCGTGCCATCACCAACCTCGCCGGTCACGGTGTCGACTGGCTCGTCGGCCACCACCTGCTGCCGGTCGCCTCGGTCCTGGTCGAGCCGGCGAAGGTGCTCTTCCTCAACAACGCCATCAACCATGGCGTTCTCGGCCCGCTGGGTGTCGCGCAGGCGACCGAGTCGGGCAAGTCCATCCTCTTCATGATCGAGTCCAACCCCGGCCCGGGCCTGGGGCTGCTCCTGGCCTTCCTGTTCTTCGGGCCCCGCGCTCTGCGCCCCAGCGTGCCGGCCGCGATCATCATCCACTTCCTCGGCGGCATCCACGAGATCTACTTCCCGTACGTGCTGATGAAGCCGCGGCTCATCCTCGCGATGATCGCCGGCGGGGCCGCTGGAGTCGGCACGTTCATGATCACCGGTGCCGGCCTGGTCGCCACCCCGTCGCCGGGAAGCGTCTTCGCCTACGCCGCCGTCACGCCTCGTGGCAGCTGGTTCGGAGTCGTCCTCGGCATCCTCATCGCGGCGGCGGTCACCTTCTTCGTGGCGGCGGCGTTGCTCGGCTTCGGTCGACTCAACGGCGACGCCCAGGCGGATGAGCCGGGTGCCGAGACCAGGATCCCGTCGGGCGGCGAGGTGGCGGCCGCGCCGCGCCAGACCGCCGGGACGGCCGCAACCGCCAACTCCACCGCAGTTTCGGAGGCGTGAACGACATGAGCACGATTCAGGGAAGCGACATCCAGAAGATCGTCGTGGCCTGCGACGCCGGGATGGGCAGCAGCGTGATGCTCGCCAGCCAGCTGCGCAAACAGCTCAGCAAGCACTCGGTGACCGTGGAGCACACCCCGGTCGATCACATCCCCGCCGACGCCGATGTGGTCGTCGTGCACACCGGGCTGGCCGCACGTGCCCGGGCGAACGCGCCCGAGAAGGTCATCGTGCCGTTCCAGGTGTTCATCGGCGATCCGGCGGTGGCCAAGGTGGTCGCCGCGGTCAAGAACGGCGGCGCGGTCGATGGCTGAGGTGGCAAGCGGGAACCTCGCCGCGCTGCTCGACCGCCGGTCGATCCGGCTCGACGAGACCACCGCCAACCGGGAGGACGCGATCCGGCGCAGCGGTGCGGTGCTGGTCGAGATCGGGGCCGTCGACCCGTCCTACGTCGAGGCGATGCTGGCGCGGGAGCGGTCGGTCTCGACGTACATGGGGGAGGGGGTGGCGATCCCGCACGGCACGCTCGCCGGCAAGGACGCCGTACGCCGTGACGCGCTCGCGGTGCTCCGCTTCCCCGCCGGTGTGGACTGGGGCGGCGAGCAGGTCGTGCTCTGCGTGGCGATCGCCGCCCGCGGCGACGGTCACCTCGCGCTCCTGGCCCAGCTGGCCGAGGTCCTGCTGGATCCGGAGCGGGCCCGGGCGTTGCGCGAGGCCACCGAGGCCGACGAGATTCTCCGGCTGCTCACGCCGGTCGACGAGGAGACAGACTGATGAAGGTTGTTCGCTTCCATGCTCCGGGTGACGTGCGGATCGAGGACGCACCCGAACCGACCCCGGGACCGGGAGAGGTCAAGATCCGGGTACGCAACTGCTCCACCTGCGGCACGGACGTGAAGATCTCGCGATTCGGCCATCACCACATCGACCCGCCGCGGGTGATGGGCCACGAGGTCGCGGGCGAGGTCACCGAGGTCGGCGCCGAGGTGACCGGCTGGCAACCCGGTGACCGAGTCCAGGTCATCGCCGCAATCCCGTGCGGGCGGTGCGACCAGTGCCGCCGCGGCCGGATGACCGTCTGCCCCAACCAGGAGTCGATCGGCTACCACTACGACGGCGGCTTCGCCCAGTACATGGTCGTCCCGGCCAAGGTGCTCGCCGTCGACGGCCTGAACCGGATCCCGGACGGGGTCAGCTTCGCCGAGGCGTCGGTGACCGAGCCGCTGGCCTGCGTCCTCAACGGCCAGGAACTGGCCCGGGTCGGCGAGGGTGACGACGTCGTCGTCATCGGCTCCGGCCCGATCGGGTGCCTGCACGTACGGCTCGCCCGGGCCCGCGGCGCCGCCCGGGTCACCCTGGTCGACCTCAACCGGGACCGGCTGGACATGGCCGCGGCGCTCGTCGCGCCCGACGCCACTGTCTGCGCCGCGGAGACCGACCCGGTCGACGCGGTGCTCAAGCTGACCGACGGCGCCGGAGCGGATGTCGTCATCACCGCGGCGGCCTCCGGGGCGGCGCAGGAGCAGGCGCTGCAGATGGTCGGCCGCCAGGGCCGGATCAGCTTCTTCGGCGGACTGCCCAAGGACAAGCCGGTCATCGCCCTCGACGCCAACCTGGTGCACTACCGCGAGCTCACCATCGTTGGCGCCAACGGGTCCAGCCCGGCGCACAACAAGGCGGCGCTGCAGCTGATCGCCAGCGGTGCGGTGCCGGTCGCGGATCTGATCACGGACCGGCTGCCGCTGGAGAACGCCCTTGAGGCATTCGACATCGTCTCCCGCGGCGCCGGCATCAAAGTCACCATCGAGCCCTGACCGGCTCGGATCCACCCGGATCCATCACCCCTAGGAGTCGTCATGCCCGAACGTACCGTCTCCGTCGGGTCGACCAGCGGGCTGCACGCCCGCCCCGCCGCCATCTTCGTCGCGGCCGCCGCCGCCCAGCCCGTCGCGGTCAGCGTCCGGCGACCCGGCGGCCGGCCGGTTCCCGCCCGCAGCATGCTCTCGGTCCTGTCACTCGGCGCCACCCACGGCACGGAGGTGATCCTCGCCGCCGAGGGCGACGGGGCGGAGGCCGCCCTGGACGCGCTCGCCGACCTGCTGCGTTGCAACCTCGACGAGGAGCCGGCCGATGTCTGAGCGGCTGACCGGCATCGGGGTCAGCGCCGGCCTGGTCGCCGGGCCGCTGCTGCGGGTGGCTCCGGCGCCCCGGCTGCCGGAGCCGGCCGCAGTCACCGATGTCCAGGCGGAGCTGGCGCGAGCCAGTGCTGCCTTGGCCGCCGTCGCCGCCGAGCTGCGCCGCCGCGCCGATGCGGCGCGGCGGCCGGAAGCGGCCGAGATCCTGCAGGCCCAGGCGATGATGGCCGAGGATCCGCTGCTCAACGAGACGATCGCCGACGCGATCCGGGGCGGTCGGGACGCCGCGCACGCGATCGCCGACGCCTTCGCCGAACACCGCCGGGCGTTCCAGGCGGCCGGCGGCTACCTCGCCGAGCGGGTCACCGACCTGGACGACATCCGGGACCGCGCGGTCGCGGCAAGCCTCGGGCGGCCGATGCCTGGCATCCCTGCCCCGGGTCATCCGTACGTGCTGGCCGCGCGCGATCTCGCTCCGGCCGACACCGCGGACCTCGACCCCGAACAGGTGCTCGCACTGGTCACCGAGGCGGGCGGCCCGACCAGCCACACCGCCATCCTGGCCAGGGCGCTCGGCCTGCCCGCCGTGGTCTCCTGCGCCGGCGCGCTGAGCGTGCCCGAGGGAACGGTGGTCCGGGTGGACGGCAGCTCCGGCGAGGTGCTCACCGATGCCGACGAGGCGCTCGTGACGGCCACTCGCGCCGCCGCTGCCGCCCGGCGCGATCGAGACACCCGGAGCCAGGGACCCGGCCGAACCTCCGACGGGCACGAGGTGAAGCTGCTGGTGAACATCGGCTCCGCGGCCCAGCTGCGCGGCGACGGGGCCGCCGGGGCCGAGGGCGTCGGGCTCTTCCGTACCGAGCTGCTCTTCCTCGACCGCAGCACGGCACCCGGTCTGGACGAGCAGGCACGGGCGTACGCCGAGGTCTTCGCGGCGATGTCGGGCCGCCCGGTGGTGATCCGGACGCTGGATGCCGGCGCCGACAAGCCGCTGCCCTTCCTCGACCAGGCCGGCGAGCCCAACCCGGCCCTCGGCGTCCGCGGCCTGCGGGTCGCCCGACGCCGACCCGAGGTGCTCCGGACCCAGCTCGAAGCGATCGACCTGGCCGCCCAGCGGACCGGCGCCGACGTCCGGGTGATGGCGCCGATGGTGGCCACCGCCGCCGAGGCCCACGAGTTCGCCACGATCGCGCGCGCCGCTGGCCTCAGCAACGTCGGCGTCATGGTGGAGGTGCCGGCGGCGGCGCTGCGCGCCCGGCAACTGCTCGACCAGGTCGACTTCCTCAGCATCGGCACCAATGACCTGAGCCAGTACGTCTTCGCCGCCGACCGGCAGTGCGGCGACCTGGCTGAGCTGCTCGATCCGTGGCAGCCAGCGCTGCTGCAACTTATCGCCGCCTGCGCGACCGCCGGGGGCGCAGCCGGGAAGCCGGTCGGCGTCTGTGGTGAGGCGGCCGCCGATCCGCTGCTCGCGGTGGTGCTCGCCGGCCTCGGCGTGACCAGCCTGTCGATGTCACCGCGGGCCCTGGCGCCCGTGCGGGCGACGCTGGCCGCGCACACCCTTGCCGACTGCGCCCGACTGGCCAGGCTCGCCCTGGCCGCCGAGGATGCCGAGCAGGCACGGGCCACCGTCCGGAGCGAGGCCAGGCCGGTGCCGGACTGATCCGGCAGCTCGCCGGAAGCCGTCGGAGATCTCCTGTGTGGCACGATCTCCGACGGCTGTCTTGGCCGGCAACCTGCAACGCCCGACCGCGGTCTCGGAGGCCGGGAATCGATCATCGACGGGTGATCGAGAGCGTGTTCCCGTCGAGGAACCGACGTTTGTGGCGCGCTTCCTTCTCAGCGCCGAAACGGATACCGAAGAGTCGGTGAGCAACGTCGCTGCATTCGTCGAGCTGCCGCCCGGATCTGCGCCTCCACCGCATCCACGATCGAACCCTTCGCCGCCCGCCGATACCGCGGCGGCTCATCACTGGCCAGGGCCTTCTTCACGGTGCGAGACATCCTCAACCGCAGTGCGATGGCCTGGATCGCCATACCCTCCGACCGCCGCAGCCGCCGGATCTTCGCCCAGTCCTCCACGATCAGCACCTCGCCGAGAGCACGACGATCATGGCCGACCGGGCGGGACGAAGCATCTCAGGATATGCCGCTCTGAAGATGAGCGGGTCATGCAGAATTCGTTTCCAGCCGGGTCGCACAGCACGGCCCAGCCGTCGCCGTCGGGCGTGCGGTGATCGGCCAGCATGGTCGCGCCCAGCGCGAGGACGCGCTCGACCTCCCTGTCGCGGTCCCGGTCCGCGGGCTGCAGGCACACGTGCACCCGGTTCTTGACAACCTTGCCCTCGGCGGCAACTAGCAAGAAACGGACATCTTTGGATGAGTGACTGAGGGCAGCCTTGTCGAACCAAGAACCGATGCCTCGGCAGGCAGGCGGCTCAGCCGCGATCGCAGCCGACGGGTCGGCGAACCCGGGCCACGGCCACGTCCAGGTCGTGGCTCGAGGGGCCGGCTGCCTGCCCACGCTCGCCGGATCCAGCTCACCACCGGCGAGGGCACCGGCCCAGGGTTGGAGCATGATGTGCTGGCGAGCGACGGGCACTTTACGAATCGGCACTACGCAAGTGTCTTGTCGCCCCGCTCAGTCGGTGCACGCCTTCGGATAGCTGGGCCAGGTCGGCCGTAGCCGCGAAGCCGAGACGTAGATACGCCCCTGTGGGCTCGGCGGCGAAGTAGCCGCTGCCGACGCTGACCGCGACGTCTCGCGCGTGGGCAGCATCGGCGATCGCGGTAGCCGACTCGAGGGGTCCCGGTATGCGTACCCACAGATGCAGGCCGCCCTGGGGGACGCTGGAGAGCGTCCATTCCGGAATCTCCGTGGCGAGTGCGGCGGCGAGGGCCGCGCAGCGTTCGCGCAGCGCGGTGGCCAGCCCGCGCAGGTGCCGATCCCATGACGGTGTGCTGATCAGTTCGACGGCGGCTTCCTGCAGCGGTCGGGCGAGGAAGAAGTCGTCGACGAGCCTGGTCGCGCGCAGCCGGTGGGCCACGGGGCCGCGGGCTATCAGTGCGCCGATGCGAAGGCTCGGTGACGCGGGCTTGGTCAGGGAGGTCAGGTAGACCACTGTGCCGTCGTTGTCGTCGGCTAGCAGAGGGCGAGGCATCGGTCCGCCATGGCCGAGCAGTCGCGCGAAGTCGTCTTCGAGAATGAACGCCCCCGCGGCGCGGGCGATGTCGAGGACCTGGCGGCGGCGCTCGGGTGGCAGAACCGCGCCGGTTGGGTTGTGGAAGGTCGGTTGGCAGTAGAGCAGCCGGGCGCCGGTCGTCGCGAACGCGTCTGCGAGCAGGTCGGGACGGATGCCGTGGGCGTCGATCGGGACGGGAATGGGGCGTAGTCCGGCGGCGCGCGCGGCGGCCAGGGCGCCTTGGTAGGTGGGCGACTCGACCAGGATTGGGCTGCCGGGCGCAGCGATGGATCGAAACGCCATGGAAAGGGCGTCTTGTCCGCCGCTGGTGATTAGCACGTCGTCGGCGTCGACGTCGGCGCCGGCAAGCCGGGCGAACAGCGAACGCAGTGTTTCCAGTCCGGCGGTTGGTGCGCGGTCCCAGGCGTCGGGTCGCCGGGCTGCCCGGCTCAGCGCCGCGCCCAGGGCTTTGGTCGGTTGCAGGGAGCGGTGTAGGTAGCCGCCCGCCAGGGTGATCGTGCTCGTCGGTGGCGGGCTGAGCAGGTCGGTGGCGGTGCGGGCGTCGACGATGCGGTCGCCGAGCGCGATCGTCTGCCACGACGTATCAACCGCGCCATGGGGCGTGCGCGACCGGCGGGGCGCCACGAAGGTCCCGCTTCCGGGCCTGGTCACCACTGTGCCTTCGGCGGCCAGCGCCGCAACTGCCCGCGCCACCGTCACTGGGCTCACGCTGTGGCTACGCACCAGGTCACGATTGCTGGGCAGTCGGTCACCGGGTGCCAGCCGGGCGATCTCCGCCCGCAGCGTGGAGACCAGAACGGCAATAGTGCTATTCTCAACCATGAGGCAACATGATAGCGCTATCGCCGCTTCTGGAGAAACGCTCCTCGACCTCACCGCCCTACGGGCCGACACCCCCGGCTGCGAGTCGGTAATCCACTTCAACAACGCCGGCTGCGGCCTGCTCGCCCGGCCGGTACACCAGGCGATGGTCGAGCACCTGGACCTGGAGGCGCGCATAGGCGGCTACGAGGCCGCCGACGTCCGCGCCGCCGAGGTCAGCGATTTCTACGCCGCCACCGCGGAGCTGATCGGTAGCCAGCCTGGCGAGATCGCCTTCGCGGCCAGCGCCACCGATGCCTACACCCGGGCGCTGTCGTCCATCCCGTTCCAGCCCGGTGACGTCATCCTCACCACTCGCAACGACTTCATCTCCAACCAGATCGCCTTTCTGTCGCTACGCAAGCGGTTCGGCATCGAGATCGTGCACGCACCCGACCACCATGACGGCAGCGGCGTTGACGTCGACGCGATGGCGCAGCTCATGCGAACACGGCGTCCGCGATTGGTCGCGGTAACCCACATCCCCACCAACTCCGGGCTGGTCCAGCCCATCGCGGAGATCGGCCGTCACTGCCGGGACCTGGACCTGGTGTATCTGGTCGATGCCTGCCAGTCGGTCGGCCAGTACCCGATCGACGTCGACGAGATCGGCTGCGACTTCCTGACCGCCACCTGCCGCAAGTTCCTGCGCGGACCACGCGGCACCGGCTTCCTCTACGTCGCCGACCGGATCCTGCGCGACGGCTTCGAGCCGTTGTTCATCGACATGTACGGCGCGCGCTGGACCGGTCCCGACACCTATCGCCCGGTCGACACCGCGGCGCGGTTCGAGGACTGGGAATTCCCCTACGCAGCCGTCATTGGCAGCGCCGCCGCCACCCGCTACACGCTACGCGTGGGCATCGAGCCGATCTCCCGGCGCACTCCCGCCCTGGCCGCCCGGCTACGCGACCAGCTCACGCAGATTCCCGGCGTACGCGTGCTCGACCGCGGTCCGAACCCCGCCGCGCTGGTCACCTTCGACGTCGCCGGCTGGGAACCGGTGCCGTTCAAGCAGGCCCTGGATACCCACCGGATCAACTCGGCACTCAGTTACCAGCACTTCGCCCAGTACGACTTCGCCGACAAGGACGTCGCCTGGGCGCTGCGGCTCTCGCCGCACTACTACAACACCGAGGACGAGGTCGATGCCGTCGCCGACGCCGTCGCCCACCTCGCCGCCAGCCGACGCACCAACGAAGGGTAGCAAGGTCGTGCAGACCCTGGACATGACAGACCAGGCATCGACGGTCGGCCCACCGGCAAGCCTGTGGCGCAACCGGGACTTCCTCAAGTTCTGGCTCGGCGAGAGCATCTCCCTGCTCGGCACGCAGGTCACCACCCTCGCCATACCACTGACCGCGATCAACGCCTTCGGCGCCACCGACGAACAGGTCGGCCTCCTGCGCTTCCTGCAGCTCGTCCCGTACCTCGGGCTCGCCGTGCTGTTCGGGGTATGGGTCGACCGCGCCCGGCGCAGACCGATCATGCTCGCCGCCAACCTGGCCCGGATGCTGCTGCTGGCCCTGGTGCCCGCGCTGTACTGGACAGGCGCGCTGAGCATAACTCCGCTGATGATCATCGCGTGCGCTGTCGGTGTCGCCTCGGTGCTGTTCGACGTGAGCTGGATGTCGTATGTGCCCACACTCGTTCGTGACCCCAGGCACTACGTCGAGGCCAGCGCCAAGATGGGCATCAGCTCCTCGGCCGCCGACATCGCCGGGCCGGGTCTCGCCGGGGCCCTGATCAGCGCGGTGACCGCGCCGGTGGCCATTGTCGTGAACGCTTTCTCGTATCTGGTCTCGCTGGTGTTGCTTCTGCTGATACGGACCCGAGAACCCCAACCGCCGGCCGCCGAACGCCGCCACCTGAGGACCGAGTTGCGCGACGGCCTACGATGGGTGATCGACAGCCGCATCCTGCGCTGGCTTGCGGGAATCGGCTTCTGCTGCAACTTCTCGATGATCACCGTGTGGACGATGTTCCTCCTCTACGGCACCCGTGATCTGCAGCTGAGCTCGACCATCCTTGGTGGCGTCTTCGCAACGGCGTCGGTCGGTGGGCTGCTCGGCGCGGTCATCTCGCGCAAGGTGATCCAACGGTTCCCCATCGGGCGGGTCTACCTCGTCGCCCAGTCAGCCCTGCTGCTCGGCCCGACGCTGATCGTCGTGGCAGCCGGTCCGCGACCGCTGGTTGTCGGGCTGTGCGCCCTGTCGTTCTTCATCACGTACCTCGGACTCGGCGTGGCCGGCGTCATCATCGTCAGCCTCCGCCAGGCGGTCACCCCACAATCGATGATGGGCCGGATGACCGCCGTCTTCCGCACCCTGCTCTTCGGCGGCGGAGCGCTCGGCGGACTCACCGCAGGTCTACTCACCGGCGCCATCGGCGCCAAAGCAGCGCTGGCCGTCGCGGCCACCGCCTCGGCCGCCGTGGTGATCGTGCTCGTCGCATCACCCGTGAGCCGGCTGCGCGCCTTCCCTACGGCGGCAACGGCGAAATAGCACAGACAAGGACGCCTG
>NZ_BMRA01000006.1:97099-375114 GCF_014648395.1 Micromonospora fulviviridis
ACCAGGCTGCCGGCCACCAGGCGTCACAACGCGCTGAAGCATTCAAAAGTAGGCACAAGGTCCAGGTGAAGACCGGTTCTTGTTTCGGAAGGACGGGGTGGCCGATCACGCCGCAGCAGTTGCGCCGACACCACCACGCGACCGCCGAATGAGGCGGCTGGGACCTGCTCCTGTCGACTCATCGGCGCAACGTACACGCTCGCCATCTACTTCGAAAGGCTCGCAACGGCAGGCGGGCTCGGTGCCTCCGTGAGCGCATGACCGGCGTCGGCGTGCATCCGCTCATGCCGCGTCGCGAGTCACGCAACGTAGCCAACTCACGGGTGCACGCATCCGGACGTGCCGAGATCAGTGCGTTCCAGGTTGGGGTGGAACCGGACTTCTGGCCTAGACGATCTTCGGAACTGACTTGCGTAGGGTCACGGCCGTGATAGCGGTGATAACGGCGGTGATGACCGCAAGTGAAGAGAACGCGTTGGCGATGTTCGTGTGATCTGCAAGTGTGGCGACCAGTACGGTGATCACAGCACTCAGGCCGAGGCCGGCCGCGTTGGTGGCGCCGAAGACCTGGCCGGCCCTACGCTCGGGCATGCTGGCCAGCAGCAGGCTACGGGTTGCTACCCGGGCCAGCCCGACCAGAGCGCCGGCGATGGGGATGCCCGCCAGGAGAACGGACAGATGCAGCGGCTCCACGGCCACGATGACCGCACAGCCGACGATGCCGATGACTGCGATGCGAAGATGGCCGAACCTGGCGGGAAGCCGGGGGTAGAGGGCGGCGGCGGTGACGAACCCGACCCCGGCCAGTGCGTCCACCAGTCCGTAGATACCCGCGCCCTGGTGGAAGCCTTGGTACACCAAGACGATCAAGACGGTGTTGCCGACCATGGTCAACACCGTGCAGGTGGCGTAGAGAAGGCCGAGGCGCAGCAGCGGTGCGGCGGTGCGGCCGGTCGGCGTGCCGTTGCCGATAACCGCCGGCTGGGCATGCTCGGCGCGGGCAGGGCCCCGGCCGATCAGATACATGGCCAGGGCCGAGGCGAGGAAGGTGGCGCCGTTGAAGAGGAACAGCGGCGTGGGCCCGAACAGGTGGATGGCGAATCCTCCTACCGCTGCGGAGAGCAGACTTCCGGCCTGCAAGGCGATCTCGTAGTGCGCGCTGAACCGGACGAGGCGACCCGGGGCGACCCGCTCCTTCATCAGGGCGTTGCTGGCTGGCATGAACATCGCGGCCAGCGCGGCGAGCGCGAAACTGACCAGGTAGGCCACAGGTGTGGTCGCCCCGCCCAGCAGCAGCCAGACCGGCAGCACTAATGCCGCTAGGGCGCTGGCCGCATCCGCGATCAGGCACAGCGTCCGCCGGTCGTAACGGTCGGCGATCCGCCCGAACACCAGCGACAGCAACGCCGGTGGCACGGACGCCGCGATGAACAGCCACCCCACCGACAGTGCGCTGCCCGCGGTCGTGAAGACCAGGATCGCGGAGGCGACGAGCTGGATGCCGTTGCCCAGGCTCGTGACAAAGGTAGCCGGCAGGAGCAGTCGCTCGGCTCGACCCCCCGTCGGTGGCGTAGCCAACGGTTCGACTGGCGGCACGCGAGAATCGATCGATGCGGTCCGGGCCCCAAGCATCTGCGTGGGCGGGCTGGTGGTGGTCATGTGCACAGCCTCCGGGACTTCCCTGGCAGGCGGCGTCAGTGAAGTTGGGTGGCCTCGAGCACACCAGGCGAGTTCGCCGCGACCACGCCTACCAGCCCCATCCCCACCAGGCTGACCAATCCCCGCTGCCGCCATCCCGATAGCGAGCCCACGTCGCAGAGGGCGTCCTCACCTGATGCGGTGAAGCGTTCGACCATGCCGCGTTCCGTGCGCACAATGCCGCGGTGCGCGCGTTCGGTCGCGGGTCAACTCATCAGGACCTGGGTGACACTCCGCCGCCTGTAGCACCTGCCGGGGCCTGGGCCAAGGTCGACGACCTGATCCGCGCGGGCGGCGACGGATGGAAGGAACTCACTGACCTCAATCGCCGCCCGGCGGGTAAACGGAGCCGCTCGAACCCGGGCCACCGCAACACATCCGCATCTGACGGCACTGCCGTGTGGTACGACTGGCGGAAAGCTAGACAGAAGCTGCGGAAACGGGCGAGCATATGACGAGTGGGGCAGCCGGGCTGGTGCGGCGACCCGAGGAACCACGAGCGACGTACCTGGAACTGTTCTTCGACCTGGTGTTCGTCTTCGCGCTCGCACGGCTCTCGCAGGGGCTGCTGGAGAATCTGAGCTGGAGCGACGCCTTCCAGACGCTGGTGTTGCTGCTCGCCCTGTGGACGGTTTGGGCCCAGACGGCGGGGCTCACGGACAGGTTGGACCCGCAGCAGCCGCTGATACAGCTGCTGGTGATCGCGACCATGTTCGGCACCCTGCTGATGGCCGCCGCAGCGCCGGAGGCGTTCGGCGAGCATGGTCTGGTCTTCGCAGGCTTGTACGTCGCCACCCAGATCGGTCGCAGCGCTGGCGCCGCGCTTCTGCTGCCGGGCCACGAGGCGCAGGGCGCCTTCGTCCGGCCACTCTTCTGGTCCTGCGTGTCCGCGGTACCGTGGATCGCGGGTGCTGTCGTGCACGGCACGGCGCGTGGGATGCTGTGGGCGCTGGCGGTGGCCATGGAGTACGGGGGAATTGCACTCGGCTTGCCCACACCGCGGCTGGGTCGCGCGCGTGCAGCCGAGTTCGCAATCTCCGCCCCACATCTGGCCGAGCGCTACCGGCAGCTCTTCATCATCGCGCTCGGCGAGCCCATCCTGGTCACCGGTTTCACCTTCAGCCGCGGCGGGTTCGAGCCCGACCGGATAGCCGCGGTCGTCATCGCGTTCACCACCACGGCGCTGCTGTGGCGGATCTACATCCACCGCGCCGGGTGGCTGCTGGCGGAGGCCATCGCAGCCGCCCCCGACCCATTCCGCGCGGTCATCCCGGCGAATTACGCACACCTGCTCATGGTCGCCGGCATCGTCGCCATCGCCGTCGGTGACGAACTTGTCATCGAGCACCCGCTCGGACACACACCACCTGCCTGGATCACCGTCATCCTCGGCGGACCCGCGCTGTTCCTCGCCGGACGGGGCATGTTCGAGTACACGGTGTTCGGCCGGGTCTCCCGCTCCCGGCCGATCGGGGTCCTCGTACTCGCCGCCATATCACCGGCGGCGTACTTCCTGCCGCCGCTGCTGGTCGCCATCGCACCTGCCCTCGTCCTGGCCGGAATCGCCATATCCGACGCAGCCCGTGCCCGAGGACGCCCACCCGAGCCACCCTCACCACCCGGCTAGCCGGAAAGCGTCACCCACATCCCGATGATGTTGACCCGGTTGCATGGACATTTGTTAGGCGGCAAGTGCCAACGGGGCGATCCTCTCGTAGTCGGCCGGGCTGCGGTAGTCCAGGGCGCTGTGGCGCCGTCGGCGGTTGTAGAAGGTTTCGATGTAGTCGAAGACGGCGGTGGCCAGCCGGCGGCGACTGGCCCAGTAGTGGCGGCCGAGCAGTTCGGTTTGCAGGGTGGCGAAGAAGCTTTCGGCCATGGCGTCGAACCAGTCGCCGACGGTGCCCATGGAGACGGCAATGCCGGCGGCGTTCAGGGCTCGAGCGAAGGCCAGGGAGGTGTACTGGGCAGCCGCGGTCCGAGTGCACCACCGTGCCAGCCGGGTCACGTAACCGGATCGCGTTGTGCAGCGCGGCGATGGCCAGGGAGGTTTCATGCGGCTTTCGATGCTGTACCCGACGATCGGCCGAAGTACACGTCCTTGATCGCGCACAGGTAGAGCTTGCCCTCGCCGGTCGGGGTGTTCGGTGATGTGGGTCAGCCACAGCCGGTTCGCCGCGTCGGCGGTGAACACCTTTTTCACGTGGTCGTCATGCACGGGCGGGCCGGTCCCGGCGGGCCGGGCCCCGTTCCTTGGCGAACACCGACCAGATGCGCTGCACCCTGCACCGCCTGGGCCACCCGGTTGGCGCCGGCGGCGATGCCCTGGGCGGCGAGTTCGTCGGCGATGAACCGGTAGCCGAACGCCGGATCGTCGTGGTGGATGTCCAGGGCGGCGTTGATCAGATGCGCACCGTCCCAGTCCCGCTGCGACACCGGATCTTTGCGCCAGGCGTGGAACGCCTGCGGGGTGAAGCCCAGGACCCGGCAAGTCACCGCGAGGGGGATCCCGTCCGCGATCAGGCCGAGGACCAGCGGGTAGGTCATTTTGGGGCGATCTCCCGAACGAAGAACGCCGTGTTCTTCCCTGTCTTGCGGCCGCTCGGGGCGGGAACAGCTGCTGTCAATCCCCTCGAAGTGTGGAGACTTCCGCTATGCGGCCGTGGAGCCCCTAGCCTCTGCCATGTATCGCTCGTAGTCGATGGGTAGGTCCCCCGCTTTCGCGGAGCATCCTGCCCCCGATCTTCCGGGACTCATCAAGCAGCCGTCACCGACGATTCCGCGAGACTCCGCAGCAACGGAGGCGAGCCGCGTCACCGGGCTGCGTCGTCCGTCCTGATCGGCAGCCGCGCGGCGAGGTCCCGGACGGCATGCCGGTATTCCTCCTGCGTGTGATAGGCCCAGTGCCCTTCCACGGGTGGGGGCACGGTGTCGTCGGGGTCCACGGTCAGGCTGCGGGGGTCACGCAGCCGTTCGTCCACGGTCTGCGCGTCCCCGTCCGCTCCCCGGCCGGCGCGACCGGGAAAGATCGGCCCGCTGATCGGGTCGGTGTACCGCCACAGGTTCCGCCACCGCCAGCCGATCCGCTCGCCCACCTCATGCAGCGTCGGCTCCCCGAGGTAGGCCGGAGACAACCGGGCGTAAAGCCGGTGCAGCGGCGAACCGTGGGTGAGCAGGGCAACCCTGCTCACCGTCGCGGGCGGCAGTTGCAGCAGCGTGACGACCGCCAGCACCGACCCCTGGCTGTGCCCGCAAAGGACCACGCCACCCTTGCGGGCCAGGGCGGACACCCGCTTGCCGAGTTCGGGTACGGTCCGCCGTCCGTAGGACGGCGGCGCGAAGGGGTGGATCGTCCGCGGCCAGAAGGTGCCCAGGTCCCACAACACGGCCAGCACGCGACGTGTGTCGGGTGAGCGGTAGGCCTGCACGCCCAGTATCGCCAGCCCGACGACGAGCAGGCTGATCACGTAGATCCCCACGTCGGTCAGGTGCGCGACGACCAGTTCCGGCTGGCCCGTCCCCCCGATCAGCTCCGCGGCGAGCCGAGTCGGGCCGATGCCGACCAAGTCGAACGCGGCCGCGCCGAGGCCCGACGCGGTGATCGCCAGGAATACCACCAGCACCGGGCCGAGCCGGTCGACCAGGTGCGACCGGGCGATGATCTCCCGGAGCTCCCGGAGCTCGCGGAGCCGGGGCTCGGCCTCTGGCTGCGCGTCCGGGTAGTCGTTCCTGATGTCGCGCTCGGCCATCGCGCGGCGGCGGGCACGGCTGAGCAGCATCGACCAGATCGCCACCGCTGCGGTGGTGAGCAGGGCGACGAATCCCGCGAGCGCTGCCCACCAGTAGGACACGGGTGGCTCCAGGGGCGGCACGCCCGGCGGGTCGAGCCGGGCCGGATCGGGGACGATTCCCCGGTCGAGCCAGTCGGCGACCCAGTACACCAGCGTTGCCGCGAACGCGGCGGCCACGCTGGCCGCAGCCGCCCCGACGAACGGGGTCCCCAACCCGAGCAGGGCCGGCCGGTCTGGCCCGCGGCGGGTCCGCAGGCGGCCTGCGGTGACCAGGGTGAGTGCCACGATCAATGCGGCCTGCGCACCGAACAGTCCAGCGGTTTCGCCCTCGAATCCAGGCATCTGCGCGGGCTTCGGATCGGCCGCGGGCAGGGTCAAGGCGTAGCCCAGGGTCAGGACGGTCAGGACGTTGGTGACTGCGCGCAGCAGCCGCCCGGAACGGGTCGGCGACAGTCCGCCCAGCGCCGTACGCCGGCACAGCAGCAGCCCGCACCACCCCAGCACCCCGATCGCGATGCCGAGCAGCGGCATTCCCACGGTGCCGCCCCCGAGTGGCACCAGGGCGGTGAGCAACACCGCATCCAGCGTCGCGGCACCGAGGCAGAAATGGATCCGGCGCAGCCACACCACCGAGGGACCGTCGTCCCAGAATCCGGCAGCGTCGAGCGAATCGACGGTGGGGCGGCCCTGAGTCCCCCCGAACGCGGCGAAGGTGCGGGCACGTCGGGCACTGATGCCCCAGACGATCTGAAGCGCCACCAGCGGGACGAGCGCGAGCACGGCCAGTCGCGGGCCGACCGGCATCGCCGACAGCCAGGACAGGTACGGACGACCGGCGACGCAGGGCTGGTAGGAGGCGCACTGCCAACCGATCAGGTCCACCGAGACGCCGGCGATCGCCAGGACAAAGCCAGCGGTCAATGTGCCACCCAGGAGTCGGCACAACGCGGCGAGCAGGCTGAATCGGTCCGGAGCCGCCGGCCGGAGCCACACCGTCAGGTTGCACAGCATGAACGGCAGCAGCACCAACAACAGCGCGCTCACCAGCTTCGCTCCGCCGGTCAGGCCACCCCACCGGTAGCCCTCGACCGTCATCTCGGCAGCCCCGTCCGCCGCCCCGGCTCCCGGCCGGGGACGGTAGAAGCCCGCGTGGCGGTCGCCCGCGACCTGGACCAGGTCCGGGTGGCCGACCACTTTCGTCGCCGATGCCCCGGCGACACCGTGCACCCGCAACTCCACGACGTCGTCCATCGCCCTCTACAACGGCAACCGGCCGCAAAGGATGCTCGACGCCTGGCCGCCGGCGCCGCCTGGCCGCCCCCCAAGAGCAGCCGGTTCAAGGTCTGCGACAACGGCCGGCTGCGACTGCCGCAAGGTCGGCGACCTCGCGGTCCGCTGGTCCCGCACACTGCCGTCGGACCCTTCGTCCGTGGCGATCATCCGGGACGGGCGCACGCCCGGGTGGCCGACACCCGGCGGGACTGGCAGCACAAGCTCTCGACGCAGATCATCCGCGAGAGCGGGCCACGGAGTGGCGGGTCCTGGACACCGTGTTGAGAGCTTCCCACGCCGCTGGGTCCTTGCCCGGGTCCGGGCAGTTCAGGGGATTGCGAGTGGCAGCTCGGACCAGCCCGCTGAACGGCCGGTCGCGTGCAAGTTCTGCGTCGTCGGGGGAGAGCCCGAACTCGGCGGCAAGTAGTACGTCGATCCCTTCGGCTGTTGTGCCGCGCAGCGCCGACTGCCGGGGGACGAGCCGCGACCGATTGCCGGGTTCCGGTTTGAGGGCGGCGCCAACTCAGCCTGCGGAGCCGTACGCCCGCAGGAACGCGCGTACTCCGGCGGAGGTCAGCCGGTCGGCCTCCTCCGGCGGGAGCGGCCTGACCCCCCAGTAGGACCGTTGCGTGATCTCGGTTGAGATCAACGCCATGAAATGGGCGGCGGCCTGGGCCGGGCTGCCGTGGACGTCGATCAGGCCACGATCGCCCAACGCGGCCATGGCAGATGCCACCTCGCGGCCCACCACGCGCGGTCCGGCCTCCTGCCAGGCATCCAAGACCTCTGCCGGGATGTGCCCGGCTTCCGCGTAGATGTGCCGCACCAGCGAGAAGTGGTAGCGGAAGTCCGTTATCAGGACGACCCAGGCGCGGGCCAGAGCGAGCAGGTCACGTTCAAGGTCGTCAGGATGCGGCGGACGCTCCGGGTCCAGGTACCTCCGCAGCTGCGCGAGCTGCTCGTCTCTGACCCGCTCTGCGCTCCACTGCACGATGGAGCGGAACAACTCCTCCTTCCCACCCGGGAAGTGGTTGTAGATGGTGCGAGTCGACGCCCTGGCCTCGGCGGCGATTGTGTCGATGCTGGCCCGGGAGTATCCGTCCCGTCCGAAGACCTCGCACGCGGCCTGCACGATCGCCGTCGCCTTGTCCACCCGGCCCCGCCGCGGCTGGGCCGTCCTTGTCTTGTCCTCTGAGCCCATGCCGGTCATCGCTTCATCTTCCCACATGTCGATCAAGGCGACTACAACGATCGTTGTATCTTCTGCAACGACCGTTGTAGGCTACCTGACGTGCAGCGAATCGTGGCAATGAAATGAGAGAACGAGGGGAGATCGCGATGTCTGACTTCGCACCTTCGAACGATCCCGCGCTACGGGTCGCCGTCATCATCGGAAGTGCTCGTGTCGGCGGCGCCGGACTGTCGGTCGCCGAGTGGTTCACCGGCCATGTGGGCCACCGCCCTGACATCGATCTGGACGTTGTCGATGTCGCCGGCCTGAATCTTCCCGTGTCCATGCCCGGGCGGGACGGCCTTCCCGCCCCCGCGCCGGGGACTCAGGCCGCTCTCGCCGACGTCAGCCCACGGCTGGCCGCCGCCGAGGCGTTCGTCGTCGTCACGCCCGAGTACAACCACAGCTTTCCGGCCTCGTTGAAGAACCTCATCGACTGGCACTACACCCAGTGGCAGGCCAAGCCGATCGGCTTCGTCTCCTACGGCGGGTTGAGCGGCGGGCTTCGCGCCGTCGAGCAGCTTCGTCAGGTTTTCGCCGAGCTGCACGCCATGACTGTGCGCGACTCCGTCAGCCTGCACGGGCCCTGGTCCGGGCTGGGAGAGGACGGCAGACCGCTCGATCCGGCGGTCTGCGAGAGTGCCGCCAAGAACATGGTCGACCAGCTGTTGTGGTGGGGCCGCGCGCTGCGCACCGCTCGCGCCGAACACCCGTACGGTCTGTGACGGGGGATGAGCGCCGTCACCGGACCGGCACGGACCGCCGGATCCGCCGCCACTCTCGCCCGTACCGCTGGTGGTCGTCGTCATCGGCTCGATCACGGCCGTGCGCGACGTGACCATCGTCGACGTCGCTCTCCATCCGTTGGCGACGGAGTTCGACGCGCCACTCGCCACCGTGCAGTGGGTCGCCACCGGCTACACGCTCGCTCTGTGCGGCGTGACCCCGCTGGCTGCCTGGGCCATGAGCCGCTTCGGTGCCAAACGCGCCTACCTCACCGCGTTGGCCCTGTTCACCGGCGGCTCCGCCGCTAGCCACCCGGGCCGGAGCCCGGTTTAAACCATCCCGCCACACGACAAACCCACCACCAAAGGAATGATCTCGTGATTGACGTACCTCTCTCTGTCCTCGATGTCGCTCCGGTCGCCGCCATCGGATCCTCCGCCGAGGCCCTCCGGCACACCACGGCGCTCGCGGTCCGCGCCGATGAGCTGGGTTACCGGCGGTTCTGGGTGGCGGAGCACCACAACACGCCGTGGGTCGCCAGCTCGTCCCCGGCTGTGCTGATCGCCCATTTGGCGGCGTCGACCTCGACGATCCGGGTCGGCTCGGGCGGCGTGCAGCTACCCAACCATGCCCCGCTGGCGGTGGCCGAGCAGTTCGGCACCCTGGAAGCGCTGCACTCGGGCCGGGTCGACCTGGGCATCGGCCGGACGTCCGGCACCGACCAGGTCACCGCGCTGGCCCTGCGCCGGACGACGAAGGGCCTGTCCGCCGAGGCGTTCCCGCAGGAGTTTGACGATCTCATCGGGTACTTCACCAGGCGCGAGAACCGGATGGGGATCACCGCGATCCCTGCGCTGGGCAACATGCCGAAGATCTGGCTGCTCGGATCGGGCGGGTTCAGCGCGCAGATGGCCGGCATGCTGGGCCTGCCGTTCAGCTTCGCGCACCACTTCAGCTCTGCCAACACGTTGCCGGCACTGGCCCTGTACCGGCAGCACTTCCGCCCGTCGGAGTACCTCGACAAGCCGTACGCGATGGTCTCGGTCAACACGATCTGCGCGGATACCGACGAGCGCGCGGAGTACCTGGCCGGCCCGGCGATGCTGTCCTTCCTGCGCATGCATACCGGCCAGGCGCAGCTGCTAACCAGCCCCGAGGAAGCGGCCCGGTACCCATACACGCCGCAGGAGCTGGAGCTGGCGCGGTCGCGGTTCGAGGGGCAGGCGCTCGGCTCCCCGGAGACCGTGGCCCGCCAGCTCGCCGATCTGCGCGAGCGCACGGGTGCGGACGAGCTGATGCTGACCACCCAGGTCTACGACATCGAGGACCGGATCCGCTCGTTTGAGCTGATCGCCAAGCAGGCGGCGACCCTTTGACCAACGGCCGGCCGCGGGCGAGGCCGGGGGAGTCTGCCACCCGGCCTCTTCGAGTGACTTCTCGTCCGCACCGAATTCCAGGGCGTCGCGCATGACGCCCTCGACGTCTTCCGCGGTGGCGTCGTCGAGGCCGGTCGGGCAAGGACCATCCGCACATGAGGGCGCCGGTCTCAGCCCGAGGGCGTCACCGCCTCGGACCCCTGGGCCAGCCGCTCGTAGCAGACCAGTGCGATGAGGAAGGCGGTGAGCAGGCCGAGCGCGGCCAGGGAGGGCATGCCTCGGGCCGCCGGCAGGAGGAGGAGGGCCACGCCTGCGGCGACGAGTTGCGCTGGCGGGGCGGATCGGACGGCAAGCCGCAGGAAAAGCAGTCGGCCGGCGAGGTAGAGGACCACCCCGCCGTACAGCGCGGTAGTCGAGGTCCAGTCCAACGGCTCCCCGAAGGGGTGCTGAGGCCGGTTGCGGGCCAGGTCGGCGAGGACCTGCTCGGTGCCCAGCGCAAGGTAGATAACCCCGGCGATCAGCGGTAGGAGACCCAGGCTGTACGCGTCGCTGGCTATCTTGTCGCGCCGAATCCCCGACGCCTGCACCAAGGCTTGTTCGGCGGTCGCCGCGGCGTTGGCGAAGTAGAGCCACCACAGGCACACCGTCATGCTGAGGCCGAGCAGCGCCGCTACCAGGACCGGCCAGCGGGCCACCGCCGTCCCGGCCCCGCTTCCCACCGAGATGAGGGACTCGCCAAGGGCGATGATGAGCACGAGGCCGTGCCGTTCGGCGAAATGCCTCGGGCTGCGTAGCGGCCACCCCCCGCGGAAGACATAGGCGACGCGTCCGCCGCCAATGTCGATGACGAACGCCGCCGCCCACAGAAGGGTCTGCGCGGTGCCGCCCAGCACCGCGCCGAGGATGAGCACTATCCAGCCCAGTGCCGTCGGGACCGCGAAGATAAGCAGTTTGCCGCGCAATTGCCGGTCTTCCGCCGCCGCGTAGAAGTAGAGGGCAAGTTGCACCGCCCGTATCACGATGTAGGCCACGGCCAGGGTCAGCGGTGCGTTCACGTCGCGACCGTGCCGCCAGGCATCGGGTATCACCAGGGCGGCTACGAAGGTGGCAGCCATCGCGATCACCGTGCCGGCGGGGACCAAACCCTTGTCGGCGCGGGCCTGGTTGCCCAGCCAGGTGTAGGCCCCCCAGGAGATCATGAGGAGTAGCAGCAGGAGCATTCCCTGCGCCATGGACAGGAGCGTTGGTGGTTCCCCCATGAACGCAATGAGCCGGGTGAGGGCGAAGACGAACACGATGTCGAAGAAGATCTCGAACGTGGTAGCCCGGTGCGTCTCCTCGGTCAACACCGGTCGGAACCGGGAGATATGCCTCATAGGCCCCTCTTCTTCGCCCACCACTCACCGGTAGCCGATCGGCCGTCCGTAATGGTCGGTGTATCGCGAGCCATTCGGGGTGACGGCGTCGACGTACAGACTCGCGTGCCCAGTTAGGTACGCGGATTGGTTGGCATCACGCAGCTGTTTGAGGAACGTCCGGTCATGCCGCGTTCCGCGCGCCGACTGTGTCGCAGACCAGTTGGCGGACGAGCGACATCAGTCGACGGAGGACACGGCGCAGACCGGGCTGGGCGGGTTCAACTGGTGTGGCGCAAGGAGCTCGGCGAGCCGCTCCGATGGTTTCATGTATCCGAGCGTCTTCGTGGGCGATTGTTGAGGCTTCGTGCGTAGCGGGCGAGGTCCTCCGCGGGACTGGAGCGCAAGAACGGGTGGACGCTGTCGACCAGCATGCACCGGCAGTGTCCCGCAGACTTGGGTTGATGACCGGGACCGGTGCCAGGCCGGTTAGCCAGCAGGCCTCACCCGTCCTCAAGGTCCCGAACCGTCTGGTTCGCGGGTTTCAGGAAGCGGGGCGCCCAGGACGATGTCTTGGTTTACGGGTGCCGCTGGATCGAGGAGAAGCTGCGTGACCGCGGCTGGGCGGCCCGGCATGATGGCAATAACCACGGCGACAACCTCGCTGAAGCCAGTAGCCGCGTATTCTCCGTTCCGGTCGGTGCGGGTGCGGACAAGCTGGCGGCCGTGCGGGTCGATCACGGTGACCGTGGTGCCTGGCAGCGGCTGACCGGACGGATCGGTGACCCGCCCGGTCAGCATCGGCTCTTCGTCGCCGAAATGGTGCTGGTGTGGGGCAAGGGCGACAGGCTCGGGCAGCATCACCGTGGGATCTTCCGCAGGGGGCCTGGGGACATACTCGGTCATGGTCTGGTCTGCTGCCTCCTGCGCCAGGCGCCGTTGCTGCCTGAGGTAGCCGAGCAGGATGAGCGTGACGCCGGCAGCGGTCCAGGCGCAGAGCACGACTGTCGGCCGCAACAACTGGCGATTGCCGAAGTAGCCGACGCTGCGCAGGGCATCGGTGGCGTTCCCCATGGGCAGGATCGGGTGCAGGAACCTGAAGAAGCCTGGCAGGAGTTGGACGGGGACAGCGCCGCCGCTGCTGGGCACGCCGAGCAGGACGAACAACGTGATCGCGATCCCGGGGAAGAACCCGCGGAAGAAGGGCACCAGGCCATAGGCGGTTAACGACACGGCCTGGGTCACCAGGAACAGGTACAGCAGGTACAGCGGATTCGGCGGGATCGCCTGCACCAGATAGGCAGCCGTGAGGTAAGCGACAGCGGCGGTAACCGCCCCCCAGCCGATGCTGGTGGCTACGTGTGCCCGCCGGTCGAAGCCCACCGCGCGCTGCATGGTGATCACCATGAAGTAGGCGGCGACAACGCAGGACAGGACGACGTACAGCAGGCTGGTGCCGGGGGCATCGCCCGGCACGGTGGGGACCAGTTCGCGGAAGGCGAGCGTGCCGCCGGCCCGTTCCGCAACGGCGGCGAAAGTCTGGCGGATAACCGGCTCCAGGGCAGCGCCGTTCGCCTTGGCCCCGTACAGCAGCGGATGGGGCCCGCCTGGCACGTATGCCGCGAGAGCGCTGAGGTGGAGGACGGCGGCACGGGCCTCGGCGGCATCGGCCGTCGGCCGGAGGGTGAAGCCACCCGGCACCGCCACGTCGAGCTCGTGCTGCAGCTGCGCCGTGGCGGCCGGCGACGCGGCCACTGCGATGCTGACGTGATGCGGCGCCGGGTGATGGAAGGCCGGCAGGTAGGAGAAGAGCAGCCCGGCCAGGAAGAGCGCCGGGAGCCACAGGCCCGTCGCGAGCGTGCGCACGGCTTCGCCGACGCGTTTTCTGTCTGTCTGACCCTGTGTCACACCGCCACGCTACGCGAAAGCTGCAGCAATGCAAAATTTCATCAGTGCAGTATGATGTTCGGATACGCTGACACGCGCACGTCGCGGAAAGGACTTGGTCTCCATGCAGGCAGCAGCTCCAGGGCTCCGGGAGCGCAAGAAGGCCGAGACCCGCGCGGCCCTCCGCGCAGCGGCCGTGCGCCTGTTCCTCGAGCGTGGCCCCGCCGCCGTCAAGGTGAGCGACATCTGCGAGGCCGCCGGGGTCTCCGCACGGACCTTCTTCAACTACTTCGATGCAAAGGAGGAAGCCCTCCTGCCCTGGGACAAGCACCTCATCGAAGAAGTCATCACGGGACTGGCCGCACGCCCGGCCGCCGAGCCGCCGCTAACCGCGGTGCGCCAGGCGATCGAGCAGACCCTTCCCAGCCTCACCGCCAGCACCGGCTGGCAGGCCTGTGACAGGGTGCTCACGGCGTACCCCGAACTGCGCACAACGATCTTCCACGGGATGATCCGCAACGAGACCAAGCTCGCCGATGCCCTCGCCGAACGCGCCGAGCAGACAGGCGGCAGTCTCTACCCGCAGCTCCTCGCGGGCGTCGCGGCGTCAGCGTTCCGCGCGGCCTTTAGCGTCTGGGCGCCGGAGACCGGGGCCGCAGGCCTGCAAGCGCTCGTCGGCGAAGCCTTTGACCGGCTCGCCGCCGGCCTTCCCCCGAGTCGACCTGACCCGGCGAGCACCGCCGGCCGCCCGCTTGCTGGGGAGGCTGGCGACGGCCAGTTCAGCCAATCGGGCGGCGCTCAGGTTAACCACCACCTCCGCCAAACCGTGCCTTGGCTGCTCCGTCGCCCTGGTGACAGTCAGTGACACTGGGCGGCCGTGGCGCAGGCAACGCGACGAGCACCCTCGATCAGCCTGACCGGCATGTGAATCCCGTGCACCGAAATGCCGCAGACCGTGCGCCCGCTCGGGCCGACGCACGGTACAGGGCGAGCGCTGTCCGTTCCCGGAGAGGGCTGGCAGGCTCAGTCGAGCAACCAGCCGTGTAGCTGCGTGCCGTACGGAGTCAGGGCGAGCACCGCCAGCGCGCACCACACCCCCGTGCCGATGACAAGCCAGCCGAATCCCTTCCGATCGCCGATCCGCCAGGTGCGGACAAGGGATGCCACCCCGAGAACCAAGGCCACGAACGCGACCGGGTAGACGAACATCGCCACCACCCGACTGATCTCGAACACCCACACTAGCGGGTTCCACAACGAGTCCGGGCCGGCTGGCGGAAGCGAGTCCTTCGGGTCGCCCAACCGTTCCAGCCGCGGGTCTAGCACAGCCGGGAGATCGCCGGTGTGCAGCGCGGCCACGAGCAGCACACCGAAGCTGCCGACTAGGCACACCGCCAGCAACAGCAACTGCGCCGATACCACGACGCGGCCGCCGAATGAGGCGGCCGAGACCTGATCCTCGCGACTCATCGGCGCAACGTACACGCTCGCCGTCGACTTCGAAAGCCCGCGTCGACAGGCGGGCTCAGTGCCTCCATGAGCACACGACCGGCATCTGCCATCATCCGCTCACTGGGGCAAACTCTTCCTGTCGGCGGTCTCGCCGGGCAACGTGTCTGGTGTCTGTGATCTGGATCGTCGGCGCATCTGGTCTCCACCGGGCCACCGCCTTGTCCGCTCGACTGTCCTTGGGCCGCGCTGGTCACCCGTTGTCAACGACCGTTTGAGAGCCCGGGACGTCGCGCCGTTCCGATTTCCGGGTTGTCGCGCGAGGCCAGCTCCTCGTCTTCAAAGATGTGAGGGGGCGGCCCATATCCACGAATCCTGGGCCGCCCCGCACGTCATCGAGACCAGGTCTTGTCGTCTGTCATGTGGCCGGCCAGGCAGAGGCTCCGTCAGCGTGGCTGACCCCGCGAAGGACCTTGTGTTCCCAGTGTGAGGGGCGGTCAGCACCGGAAGGGGGTGGCGGCATGGACCAGGACGCGCGCGAACAGGGCCTCCTCACCGCCCTGACCACCGAGCATTTCGTTCTACAGACCTCGCGCAATGCCACGATCGCCGAGTCCGTCGGGCGGGCGACCGTGTTCCTGTCACTGCTGTCCGCAGTCCTGATCGGGCTGGGCTTCGTCTCCAGCAGCGGACAGTTGGTCAAGCCGTACCTCGGCGCGGTGCTGCCGACCCTGGTGATCACCGGGCTACTCACCTTCGCCCGGCTAGTGCAGAACATGGTAGAAAACTCGCTGAATCTCAAGCGCATCCAGCACATCCGCGCCTACTACCACCGCCAGTTCGCCGGCCAGCACGGCTTCTTCGCCGACGCGATGACCGGCGAAGGCGACACGCGAACGATCGCGGCGGCGGTCGGCAGCAGCCCCTCTCGCTGGCAACTGCTACTGACCACGGCGGCCATGGTGGGCGCCGTCAATGCACTGCTGTTCGGCTCCGGCGTGGCCTTGCTGACGGGAGTGGCCAACGGGTCCGCCACGTTGGCGATCGCGCTTGGTGTGGCGGTTGCACTGGTCGCCTTCGCCGCACAGCTCACGTACATCAGGCGGGCCTCGATCTGGCTGAGCGACTGATCTGCTGGGCCGAGCATGGCGCTGCCTGGGTCTGAAGGCTGGCATCCAGGTGCGCCGGCTCGGTACTTCGGTCCTCGGCTGGCCGGACCGAGCACGTTTACCCCTCGGCCGATTTGGTACTCGAACCCCGACTGCAAGGTCAGGGCGCCCGGCCCAGCCTAGGTGCGGATAGCCGGCATCGCCTGCAGGCCAGCATGGCAGAAACGAACACTCCAGCCAGTAGGAAAGGAAAGCCACATGAATGGCCGACCGAACATCGTTCTCGTCCACGGCGCGTGGGCCGACGGGTCCTGTTGGAGCGGCGTTATCGAGCGCCTACAGGCCGCAGGCTACCAGGTGACGGCTCCGCAGTTCCCCCTGACCTCGATGGCCAATGATGTCGCCCGGCTACGCCAAGTCCTGACGTTGCAGGACGGCCCGACGATCGTGGCGGGGCATTCCTACGGCGGCCACATCATGACAGCCCTCGGCACCGACGCGCCGAACGTGGCTGCGCTGGTGTACATCGCGGCCTTTGGCCTGGACCAAGGGGAGTCGCTCGCCGCCTTGCTGTCGCAGGGACCCACACCGCCGGCGCTGGAGCACTTGTTCACCGACCAGCAAGGCTTCATGTGGCAGCCGCAGGACGACTACGTGCAGCACTTCGCCGCCGACGTCGACCCGGGCCGAGCCAAGGCGATGCATGCCGCACAGCAGCCCATTGCCGGCCCCATCTTCGCCGAAGCAATGGGCGTCCCGGCCTGGAAGTCCCTACCGTCGTGGTACCTGATCGCCACGCAGGACCAGGCGATCCCGCCGGACGCGCAGCGCATGTTCGCCAGCCGCATGGGCGCGACCACCACCGAAGTGCCAGCCAGCCACGTTCCGATGGTCTCCCACCCCGACGAAGCGGCACAGCTCATCAAGACGGCAGCCGACGCACGGACCGCAGTGCCGGCTGGCCGAGCAGCCAGACGATAGAGCCGCTGTGTGTCAGGTCGGCATGGCCGCACGGCGCTTCTGATCTTTCCCGATGTGGCGATAGATGACGTTCGCCAGGCATCGCTTCAGGGCGCGGGCGGGCTTCGGCTGGTGTCTTGCCCTCGCTGATTTTGCGCAGGTAGTAGACCCTTCCCGGGCCCGGGTCGAGGGCTGGCAGACGGCAATGGTGTGTAGCGCGGAGTTGAGTTGGCGGTTGCCGCCGGTGTTGAGCCGGTGCCGGTTGCGGTTGCCGCTGGATGCGTCCAGCGGTGACGTGGCGGTGTAGCTGGCGAAGTGGTTGGAGGTCGGGAAACGGGTGACGTCACCGACGTGGCCGAGGATCTTCGCGGACGGGACGATCGCGATGCCGTGGACCTCGGACAGGGTGCTGCCGGTCGCGGCGACCGCGTCGCGCTGGGCTACTTCGTTGGCTTTGAACTGGCGGTCGACGCAGCGGAGGTCAGCTAGGAGATCGCGGGCCAGGTCCCGGCGGCACGCGTCTGCGGCCGGGTTGTCCGGAGCAGGGCGCAACCTGTCCGCGGACAACCTGACGGGAGCGCCACCGGGGGATGAGGTCGCGCAGCAGCCCATGGAGGCGGTTGAGGATGCGGGTGCGTTCATGGGCCAGGTCGTCGCGTCGCTCGGCCAACAACCGCAGGATGCTGCTCTGGTCCTCCGCCGTGACCTGACGGAGTGTATGAGGTGACCAGGATATCGCCTGTTTCGAGATCGGCCTCGGCCATGTCCAGGATGACGCGAGTTTGGATCTTCATCCAGCGGATTGGGGTCGGTTGGCCGTGCCTATCGCGTGCGTGGCTGCGGTGATGATGGTGGGATGGGCGGTGAGGTCTTATTCGGGGTGGAGCTACGGGTGGCGCGTCATGCGGCCGGGCTGACGCTGGAAGAGCTCGCTGAGGCGTCCGGGGTGAGCGTGCGTGCGCTTAGCGACATGGAGCGAGGGCGGGCTTTGGGCCCGCAGCGCCGCACCGTGGTGTTGATCGCTGACGCGCTGAAGCTTGATGGCGAACGCCGGACCGCGTTTCTGGCCAAGGCCAGGGCCGGGCGGACGCGACCGGCATCCTTGGCGGCCGCGCCGAGCTTGTGTGAGCTGCCTGTATCGATCAGCGATTTCACCGGACGGGTGGCGGAACTGGCATGGCTGTTGCAACTGGTGGAGTCTGATGAGGCCATGGGGCGCTCTGGCACGGCCGTGATCTCCGGTGGTGCTGGGATGGGTAAGACGACCCTCGTCATCCGGGCTGCGCACCAGATGCGGGACCAGTTCCCTGGCGGCGTGCATTTTGTTGATGCGCTGGGAATGAGCGAACGCCCGGTGGCAAGTGGGGAGATCTTGACCCGTGTGCTGCGGGCGATAGGTGTTCGCGATGCCGAGATTCCGCGAGACACGGCCGAGCAGGCCGGGCTTTACCGTCAATTGCTGCGGGAGAAGCGCGTCCTTATGATGGTCGACAACGCAGGATCGGAAGCGCAGGTACGCCCGCTGATGCCCGGCGGTGGACGCAGTCGACTCCTGATTACCAGTCGCCGTCTGCTGGCTGGGCTGGAGGACGTACAGCGGCTGCATTTGGATCCGATGCCAGACAGTGACGCGTCCGATCTGCTGCGGCGCATCCTGGCCGAGCGGGCGGACGTGCCCGACGACCATGATCTGAAGGATTTGGTGGACCTGTTGGGTGGGTTGCCGCTGGCAGTGCGCATCGTCGGCAACCGGCTCGTATCCCGGCCGATCTGGACCGCAGCCGATCTGATCACCCGGCTGTCGGTGGCCGAGCGTCGGCTCGACCAGCTCGCCGCGGGCGATCTGAAGGTCGCGGCGGCGTTCGGGATGTCCTATGAGCAGCTTCCCCCGGTCACCCGGCAAGTGTTCAGGCGTGCTGCATTGGCCAGGGGCCCGGACTTCAGTGCCTGGCTCGCGGCCGTGGCCGGAGAGGTGACGATTCCCGAGGCCGAGGACCACCTCGACGACCTGGTGGACCTCGGGTTGATGCAGGCGGCGCACAGCGGCCGGTACCGGTTGCATGATCTGGTGCGTCTATACGCTCAGCAGCGTCTGGAAGTTGACGAACCGACTGCCGCTGTCACCGCCGCCCACCGCAGAGTGAATACCTGGCTCCTTGCGAACCTGACCGACGCCGGCTCCTGGTTTTCACCCCAGCCGCCCAGTACCGACGGTTCATCCTTCTGCACCGCCGCGGACGCGGAGGCATGGATACGGGCCGAGGCCGAACTGTGGCTTGCGGCGCTCGACGACGCTGCGACAGCCGGCGACCATCAAGCCGTGGTCGACGCTGTGCAGGCCGCGAACTGGTTCGCGGGCCGCTGGCGACACTGGCCGCATTGGAGCAGGGTCTTCACGCTCGCCTACGACTGCGCGGTGCAGCTCGACGATCTCGGCAGGCAAGCGGGGTTCCTCAACCGATTGGCGCGCACCTACACAGTGCTGGGCCAAAACGCAAGCATGGCGGTCGGGTACGCCGAGCGGGCCTTGGCGCTCGCCCGATCGGCCGCAGACGGCTGGGAGGAAGCCGCAGCGTTACAGAACCTCGCCCGCGCCCGCGTCATGCTCGGCGACTTGCCTGGTGGCCTCGACGCCGTCCGTGCAGCAGAAGAACGCTTCCGGCACCTCGACGATGTCAACGAGGTCTGCCAGACACTCTTGGGCCGCGGCGACATCGCCCGCAGCCTCGGCAACATCGACGAAGCCCTGGACTGCTTCCAGCGCGTCCTGGACATGGTGGAAGACCCGGCGTCAGGAATGACACCATCGATCGCGGCGATGACGCTGCCGTATGTGCTGTCCATGTCAGCGCGGGCCTTGGGGCTGATCGGGCGCAATGCTGAGGCTGTGCCCCGGGCGCTGCGCGCTGCGGACCTGTTCGGCAGTATGCAGATGCTCGACGCTCAGGCCCGGGTCCTGCGGATTCTGGGCGAAGACCTTTACCGAGCCGACCAGGCCGCCCAAGCGCGCGACTGCCTGCTGCGGGCGGCGGAGATCTACGGGTTGATCGGCAGTCACGATGAGGCGTCCCGTTGCCGGGACAAAGCGGTGGCCGTCACCGGCGATGCAAGCCGCTCCTAGTTCTGCATGCTGTTCTGCCTGTTGCCGCACCTGTGCCGGGTCTTGCATGGAAGGCGAACCGGCGGGCGCCCGAGCCCGCCGCTCTGAAGATCTCAGGAGCATTCCATGAGCACACCCACCGTGCGCAACGTCGTGCTGGTGCACGGCGGCTTCGTCGACGGGTCAGGATGGCAGGCCGTGCACCGGCTGCTGACCAGCGACGGCTTCACCGTCAAGGTCGTGCAGAACCCAACCCTCTCGCTGGAGGGCGACGTCGCCGCGACCCGGTACGTCCTCGACGGTCTCGACGGGCCGGCCGTCCTGGTCGGTCACTCCTACGGTGGCGCGGTCATCAGCGAGGCCGGCACCCACCCCGGTGTTGCCGCGCTCGTCTACATCGCCGCATTCGCGCCAGACAAGGGCGAGTCAGTCAACACGCTGATCGCCGACCCGCCGCCCGGTGCACCTGTCCCGCCGATCCTGCCCCCACGCGAAGGATTCCTGTTTCTCGACCGGGACAGGTTCCACCACTCTTTCGCCGGTGACCTGCCTGCCGACGATGCGGCCTTCCTCGCGGACTCCCAGGTGCCGTGGGGTGTGGGCGCACTGGCCGGATCGGTGACCGAACCCGCGTGGCGGCACAAGCCCAGCTTCTACCTGGTCGCCACCGAAGACCGCATGATCCCGCCACCGGCCCAGCGGACCATGGCCCAACGCGCCGGATCAACCATCGTCGAGGCCATCGGCAGCCACGCCATCTACGCCTCGCAGCCCGGAGCTGTCGCCGACCTGATCCGCCAGGCTGGCCGCTAGCCTCCGCCAGCACAAGGAGCAGACAAAGATGTCGACCCACTTCTCCCGCCGTACCCTCGTCGCCACAGCCGGTGCCGCTCTGGCCACCACGACCGTCGGCCTCGCGGCCGGCTCGGCCGCTGAGGCCGGCCGTCCCCGTCCATCGAAGCCCACCGTCCTGCTGGTGCATGGTGGCTTCGCCGACGCCTCCGCCAGCTGGGACGGTGTCATCGCCCGCCTGCAGGACCGCGGCTATCCGGTCATCGCCCCGGCCAACCCGCTGCGCAACCTCCCGTACGACTCCGCCTACGTCGCCAGTGTGCTGGCCAGCATCAACGGGCCGGTCGTCCTTGCCGGGCACTCCTATGGCGGCGCGGTCATCACCAATGCCGCCGCCAGCGCCCCCAACGTCAAAGCGCTCGTCTACATCGCCGCGTTCGTTCCCGACGTCGGCGAAGCCCTCGGCGAGCTCATCGCCAAATACCCGGGCAGCGAAATCCAGGCCGCCCTCAACCCGGTCCCGTACCCCAACCCCGACGGCAGCACCGGCACCGACCTCTACCTGCAAGCCGACCAGCTCCGCCGGGTCTTCGCCGCCGACCTGCCCACCTCCACCACCACGCTGCTGGCGGCGACGCAGCGGCCGTTCAGCGCACAATGCTTCGCCGACCTGACCCACGCCGCCGCCTGGCGGACCATCCCCTCCTGGGGCCTGGTCGCCACCCAAGACCTGGCCATCCCGCCAGCGTTGCAGCGTTTCGAGTACCAGCGGGCCAACGCCCGCGGCACGGTCTCGGTGGCCGCATCACACTGCGCGATGGTCAGCCATCCCAAGCTCACCGCCGACCTCATCGAACACGCCGCCAACAGCATCAACTAGCCACCTACCTGCCGGGCTGGCCCCAACACCGGGCCAGCCCGCTCACCTGCCCGCAAGCAGCTGAGCCCAACTACGGGCGCGGACGTCAAACCAGCCATCAACGATGCCAGCCCGACACACCGTGTGAGCAGGCGTCCGTGCCGTTCCCGCGGGTGCCGGGGCGGCGGCTCTAAGTTCCGCTTCGACGTCTGAACCCTTCGGGCTGCGCGCGGTCAGCGTCCTGGAACTGGCCGCCGACGCCGAGGGGCGGCCCGGCCGGGCCCGTGAGGAGGGCGCCTGGCGGGTCGTGGCCAGCGTGGGAGAGGCACCGGCGTGCAGTCCCAGCGCGGGAGAGACGGCCGTACCGGTCGACGACCGGCTCACCGTGGTGCTGTCCGGCCGCCGTCTCGAAGCCGCCGACCGGCGGGTCGTCGAGGCCTTCGCAGCCCAGGCCGCCGTCGCGCTGCGCCAGGAGCGCCTGGCCGAGGAGGCCGCCACCGCCCGCCCACTCGCCGTCGCCGACCGGATGCGCACCGCACTGCTCGCGGCGGTCAGTCACGACCTGCGTACGCCGCTGGCGTCGGCCAAGGCCGCGGTGTCCAGCCTGCGCAGCCACGACGTCGAGTTCGACGCCGATGACCGCGAGGAGTTGCTGGCCACCGCCGACGAGTCGCTGGACCGGCTGGGCCGGCTGGTGGCGAACCTGCTCGACATGAGCCGGTTGCAGGCCGGCGCGCTCGGTGTCTCCGCCACCGCGATCGGGCTGGAGGGCGCCGTGCCGCGAGCGTTGGACGAGCTGGGCCCGATGGCGGCCGATGTCACCACCGACATTCCGGCCGACCTGCCGGCCGCCGAGGCCGACCCGGGGCTGCTGGAGCGGGTGCTGGTCAACATCGTCGCCAACGCGCTGCGGCACAGCCCGTCCGGGCAGCCACCCACCGTCACCGCGAGCGCCCACGCCGGACAGGTCGAGCTGCGGATCATCGACACCGGCCCGGGCATCCCCGAGGACCAGTGGGAACACGTCTTCCTGCCGTTCCAAACGCCTCGGCGACCGGGACAACCAGACCGGCGTCGGACTTGGCCTCGCCCTGTCCCGCGGCCTCGCCGAGGCGATGGGTGGCAGCATCACTCCCGAGACCACCCCAGGCGGCGGACTGACCATGGTGCTGCGGCTGCCCGTCACCGCGCAGACGATCTCGGAAGGGCCGCCGGAATGACCCGAATCCTTGTCGTGGACGACGAGCCGCAGATCCTGCGCGCCCTGCGGATCAATCTGCGTGCCCGCGGCTACGACGTCGAGGTCGCCGACAGCGGCGCCGCGGCCCTCAAGGCCGCGGCCAGCCACCCGCCGGAGCTGGTGGTGCTCGACCTGGGCCTGCCCGACCTGGACGGCGTCGACGTCATCCGAGGGCTGCGCGGGTGGACCACCGTGCCGATCATCGTGCTCTCCGACCGAGCCGGCAGCGAGGACAAGGTCTCCGCCCTCGACGTCGGCGCCGACGACTACGTCACCAAACCCTTCGGCGTCGACGAACTCCTCGCCCGCATCCGCGCGGTCACCCGCCGCCTCACCGCGACACCGGCCGACGCTCCGGCGCCCGCCGCGACGGCCGCCCCCCCGGGTGGGCCGGCACACCGTCAACCTCGTCGACCGGACCGTCACCCGCGACGACGGCGTCGAGGTGCGGCTCACCCCCACCCAGTGGGCCATGCTCGACAAGCTGCTGCGCCACCCCGGCAAGCTGATCAGCCAGCGGTAGCTGCTGCACGACGTGTGGGGCCCGGAATACCAGCACGAAACCAACTACCTGCGCCAGTACATGGCCCAGCTGCGTCGCAAGCTCGAAGACGATCCCGCCCGCCCCCGGCACCTGATCACCGAGCCGGGCATGGGTTACCGATACCGGCCCTGACCAGTCGCGGTGACGCGTGGAGGCCGAATCGAATCTGCGGCGCGGGCTTGACCCTGACGCTGCGTCAACCCTCCATGCTGGCTGCCATGAGCATTCCGGCAACACATCCGGCCCACGAGCCGGCCATCCACGTGCGGGGCCTGGAGAAGTCGTTCAAGGATCTGAAGGTGCTGCGCGGCGTGAATTTCGACGTGGCGCGGGGGAGTATCTTCGCTCTGCTCGGCTCGAACGGGGCCGGGAAGACCACGGTGGTGCGGATCCTGTCCACGCTGCTCAAGGCCGACGCGGGCACTGCCCGGGTCAACGCCTTCGACGTCGCGACACGGGCCGCCGACGTACGCGAGTCCATCAGTCTGACCGGGCAGTTCGCGGCGGTCGACGAGATCCTCACCGGGCGGGAGAACCTCATCCTGGTCGCCAGGCTGAGGCACCTCAAGGACCCGGGCGTAATCGCGGACGACCTGTTGAGGCGCTTCTCGCTGACCGAGGCGGGCGCCCGGAGGGTGGCGACGTACTCCGGTGGGATGCGCCGCCGCCTGGACATCGCGATGAGCCTGATCGGAAACCCGCCGGTCATCTTCCTCGACGAGCCGACGACCGGTCTCGACCCGCAGGCGCGCATCGAGGTGTGGCAGGCCGTGCGGGAACTCGCCCAGAGCGGCACCACCGTGCTGCTCACCACCCAGTACCTCGACGAGGCGGAACAGCTCGCCGACCGGATCGCCGTCCTCCACGAGGGCCGGATCATCGTCGACGGCACCCTCGCCGAGCTCAAGCAACTCCTGCCACCCGCCCAGGTCGAGTACGTCGAGAAGCAGCCGACCCTCGAGGACGTCTTCCTCACCGTCGTCGGCGCCCGAACCGAGAAGGAACAGCGATGAACAAGCACTTCCTCGGCGACACCGCCGTCCTCCTGGGCCGTTCGCTGCGCCACATCGCCCGCAGCCCGGACACCATCATCACGACCGCGATCATGCCGATCGCCTTCATGCTGCTGTTCGTCTACGTCTTCGGCGGCGCGATCGAGACCGGGTCCGACTCGTACGTGAACTATCTGCTACCCGGCATCCTGCTCATCACCATCGCCTCGGGCATCTCCTACACCGCCTACCGGCTCTTCCTGGACCTGCAGCGCGGCATCTTCGAACGGTTCCAGTCCATGCCGATCGCCCGGCCCTCCGTGTTGTGGGCGCACGTCCTGACCTCGCTGGTCGCCAACCTCATCTCGCTCGTGGTCGTCGTCGGCGTCGCCCTTCTCATGGGCTTCCGCACGGGAGCCGGCGTCCCGGGATGGCTCGCGGTCGCCGGCATCCTGATCCTGTTCACCCTGGCGCTGACCTGGCTCGCCGTGATCCCCGGCCTCACCGCGAAGTCGGTGGACGGCGCGAGCGCGTTCTCCTACCCGCTCATCTTCCTGCCGTTCATCAGCTCGGCCTTCGTACCCACCGACACCATGCCCGGGCCGGTGCGGGCCTTCGCCGAGCACCAGCCGGTGACCGCCATCGTCAACGGGATTCGAGCCCTGTTCGACCAGCAACCGGTCGGCACCGACATCTGGACCGCCCTGGCCTGGTGCGTCGGCATCCTCGTCGTCGCCTACCTCTTCGCCACCATCACCTACCGTCGGAAGATCTCCTGAGCCGGGGTCGACCGGACCGGGTGAGATGAGGGCAGGATCCACCGCATGCTGACCATCGGCCAACTGGCGGCGTACGCCGGCGTCACCGTGCGAGCGGTGCGGCACTACCACCAGATCGGACTACTGCCCGAGCCGGAACGGGATGCCTCGGGCTACCGGCGCTACGGCGCGACGGCAGTCGTGTCCCTCATCAAGATCCGCACCCTCGCCAACGCCGGTGTGCCGCTGTCCGAGATCGGTCGGCTGCTCGGCGCCGACGACTCGACCTTCGCCGAGGCAATCGAAAGGATCGACGGTCACCTGCGCGACGAGATCGGACGGCTCGAGACCAGCCGCAAGCAGATCGCGCAACTCACCGCCGGGGACAGTCTGGTGCTCCCGGTGGAGGTGACCTGCTATCTCGACCGGCTTCGCCAGATCGGGGCGTCGCCGCGGATGGTGGAGGGAGAACGGGACGGGTGGATCCTGATCGCGGCGCGCTGGCCGGATCGCATCCGCGAGTGGATGCCCGCGAAACTCGCCGAACTTGACAACCCACAGGTCGTCCGGCTCTACCGCCTCATCTCGGAGATCCTCGACAGCGACGCCGCGGACGACCCACGCCTGGAGGAGGTCGCCGACATCATGGCCGCCCTGGCCGAGCAGGCATTCGCCGCCGGCGACCCCGACCCCGGCGACGAGACGCACGACGACCTACCGTTCGACCTGCTGGACGCGCTCGCCGTCGAGTACGACCCGCGGGCGCGGCGGCTGCGGGACCTGATGCGCCAGCGCGGCTGGGCCCGCTGGACCCGGCTGGAGCGGCTGACCGACCCCCCCGACTGACGTGCGGACGTCGACCACTCACGCCTGCGGCAGGCTCGGATGGCCACGTTCGCCGGGCAGCAGAAGTCGCGCCTCAGCCCCGACCTGCGCCCCTGACGCCGGCCCGACAGAACAAGGGGTCAGCCAGGCATCCGTCGGGCCGTCACGCGTCCGCCACCGCGCCGACCTGTGGCCATGCCGGGGCATCCCCCGTCAAACCGGATCCCGGCACCGCGGCACTGGCCGACAGGTCGAAGGCTCGAAGGATGACGTGCACGGCCACCACCTCCGCCCCACCACGCCGCCGGAGGTCGGCCACCGCCCGGTGGAGCACCGTCCGGCTCGTCGAGGCCATCCTCACGATCGCGTCAACGTCCGCCGCGATCCACCAGGCACCCACCGCGCACGGCTCCGATCGCAGGAAGTCCAGCAGGTGGCTGCCCGGCGTGGCAGAGGTCAGCCGCACGCAGACGAGGGCCTCATGCATCCGCTCCGGCACCTCGAACGGGAGATGCCCGGCCGGTCCGGTGTTGACCACCCGACCCGCGTCAGGCACCGACGGTCCCTCGCCGCCCACCCCCACCAGCCACCGATCCCGCTGGCTCATCCGCCACGATGTCATGCCACCCATGCTCGCGTGCTGGGCACTCGACGGCGGGCGTCGCTACAGCGAATTCACGCCGCCCCGGCGAATCTTCACACGACCTTGACGGGCGCGACCGTACGCGTCTCGGCCTCGCGGCGGGTCAAGGGCGTCGGCGTCAGAAAGGCGTGAAAAAGTCGGCCCTCCGCGTTAAATCCGCGTAGCGGCGGCCGCCGTTCCGCCCTGCCGGCCCGATCATGGGCGACGGAACGTCGTGGTCGACCGGGCGATGGTCCGGTAACCGTGCGGCAACACCTGGGTCTCTCCCGGCCAGCAGGCACGTGCTGGGCCTGCCCACTCTCCCGGTGACCCGAGAGCTGGGGAGGCACGATGAGCGTCAGCGCCCGCGACCGGATACGGGGCCGAGAGAAACGCCAACTGCGGGACTGGTTGCTGGCCGACACAGCCGCCCGCCCGGCCCAGGCGCAGGGCCCGTACGCCCGTCCACCGAAGCAGCGCCACCACGCCTGGTGGAAGGTCATGTGCCTCACCGGCGTGGACTACTTCTCCACCCTCGGCTACCAGCCCGGCATCGCGGCGCTGGCCGCCGGCGTGCTGTCCCCCATCGCGACCCTGGTGCTGGTCCTGGTTACCCTGCTCGGGGCGCTGCCGGTCTACCGGCGGGTGGCGCACGACAGCCCGCACGGCGAAGGCTCCATCGCGATGCTGGTGCGCCTGCTGACCTACTGGCAGGGCAAGCTGTTCGTGCTGGTCCTGCTCGGCTTCGCCGCCACCGACTTCATCATCACCATCACCCTGTCCGCGGCCGACGCCACCGCGCATATCGACGAGAACCCGTTCTGGCCCGACAGCCTGCGCGGCCATCCGGTGATCATCACGCTGCTGCTGGTGGCGCTGCTCGGCGCGGTGTTCCTCAAGGGGTTCACCGAGGCGATCGGCATCGCCGTCGGGCTGGTAGGGGTCTACCTGACGCTCAACGCCGTGGTGGTGGCCGACGCGCTCTGGCGGGTACTCACCCATCCCGCCATGGTCGGCGACTGGACCACCGCACTGACCGCGCAGCACGGCGACCCGCTGCTGATGATCGGCATCGCGCTGCTCGTCTTCCCCAAGCTCGCGCTCGGCCTATCTGGCTTCGAGACCGGCGTCGCGGTCATGCCGCACGTCAAGGGCGACCCGGGCGACACCGAGGAGAAGCCGACCGGGCGGATCCGGGGCGCACGGCGGCTGCTCACCACCGCCGCCGTGATCATGAGCATCTTCCTGATCACCAGCAGCCTCGTCACCACCGTGCTCATCCCGCCCGACGCCTTCACGCCGGGCGGGCCGGCGAACGGCCGGGCCCTTGCCTACCTGGCGCACCAGCACCTCGGCGAGGTGTTCGGCACCGTCTACGACCTGTCCACCATCGCGATCCTCTGGTTCGCCGGCGCCTCGGCGATGGCCGGCCTGCTCAACCTGGTCCCGCGCTATCTGCCCCGCTACGGCATGGCGCCCACGTGGGCCCGCGCGGTGCGACCACTGGTGCTGGTGTTCACCGCCGTGGCGTTCCTGATCACGGTGCTGTTCGAGGCAAGCGTCGATGCGCAGGGCGGCGCGTACGCCACCGGCGTGCTCGTGCTGATCACGTCGGCGGCGACCGCGGTGACGCTCTCCGCCCGGCACCGACGCCAGCACGGTCGTACCGTCGCGTTCGGGACCATCACGGTGATCTTCGTTTACACCACGATCGCGAATGTGGTGGAGCGGCCCGACGGTGTGAAGATCGCCGCCGCGTTCATCGCCGGCATCATCGCGGTGTCGCTGCTCTCCCGGCTGTTCCGGGCCTTCGAGCTCCGGGTCGAGACGGTCGAACTGGACACCACGGCCCGGCAGTTCGTCACCGACTGCGCCCGGCGGCGGATCCGGCTCATCGCCCACGAGTCGAGCACGGGGAACCCGGCTGAGTACCGCGACAAACTCGCGCAGATCGTCAAGGACAACGATTTTCCCGCCGACAGCGACGTCATCTTCGTTGAGGTGACCGTCACCGACCCGTCGGACTTCGAGACCGAGCTGCACGTCAGCGGAGCGATCGTGCATGGCAGGTACCGGGTGCTGCGGCTGGCCAGTTCGTCAGTGCCGAACGCGCTCGCCGCGCTGTTGCTGCACATCCGCGACCTCACCCACCGCCGCCCGCACATCTACTTCGAGTGGACCGAAGGCAACCCGGCGGGGAACTTCCTGCGCTACCTGATCTTCGGGCAGGGCGAGATCGCCCCCGTCACCCGGGAGATCCTGCGCCGGCAGGAACCCGACCCGACTCGGCGGCCCCACGTGCACACCGGCTGAACCGGCGCGTACGCGCCCGACGGGCCGGACGGCCCTGTGCGCGGGCCCCACCTCAGGCCACCATCAGAGGTGCACCGACCAGGAGGTAGCTCATGGCAGACAGCGACGCCTGGCCCGCCCGACGGCACAGGCACACCCACCGGCCGCCGGCAGTGGTCAACCGGCTGATCCTGGCGGCCCTGCGTTCCCGGCGCCTGCACGGCCTGCTCGACGGGCAACTGTGCGAGGTGCGCTACCGCGCCGCCGACGGCCGGCTGGTCAGCCTGCCGGTGCTCTACGCCACGACGAATGGACGGTACGTCGTCCTCGTCGGCGACGCCTCGGACAAGCGCTGGTGGCGGCACTTCCGCCGGCCCGCCGAGGTGCAGGTGTGCCGGGGCGGCCGGTGCCGCACCGGCGCCGGCCAGGTGGTCCCGCCGGGCGACCCCGCCTTCGGCCCGGCGGCCGAGGCGTACGCCCGACGGCACGGCGTGCCGGTCGGCCCGGACGACCGGCTGCTGGTGGTGGACCTGCCGGCGACGGCATCGAACTGACCGCTCCCCGTTGAGGGAGGCCATCACGGAGGGTAGCGGTCCGGCTCGGTGGACAGTTGCCGGCCGGATCATCCTCGAGCTTGCGGCACAGCTGGGCCATGTACGGGCGTAGCTGGCCGGTCTTGTTGTGGCAATCCAGGCCCCACACCTCGTGTCGGACCGGGCGCTGGCTGACCAGCCTGCCCACGCGCCGGCGTGGCGACTCCCGCCCGGCCAGGTGCCGGAGCTCTTCCGACCTGGCGGGGCTCGCACTGGCCATCGAGCTGGCCGCGGCCCGGTTGCACGCCATGAGCGGTCGAGTCGGTCCCACCAGCTGGAGGACCCGTTCGCGCTGCGCGGCGGCGGGCCCGCACCAGGCCGCAGCGGCACCACACCCTTGCACACCGGCTTCGCGCACTGTCCGGTAGAGCTGCGTGACCGAAGTTCGGCGGTCCGGGCTACGAGCGGCGTACGGGTTGGTATGCCTGTGGGGTGGCGGAGCACGCGAACAACGAGCAGTCTCCACTCGTAGGCGGCAACGAGCGGGAGGAAAACGGTGGGACCGCGTCTCAGACCTCGCTGACGGGTCGGGGGTCGGCGGGGCTGGGGTTGCTGCTGGGCGCGTTGGGTGTGGTGTACGGCGACATCGGCACGAGCCCGCTGTACGCGCTGAAGACGGTCTTCACCCTCGACCGCAACCTGGTGCCGGACGAGCCCGACGTGTTCGGCGTGATCTCGTTGGTCTTCTGGTCGATCACCCTGATCGTGTCGATCAAATACGTCATTTACGTCCTGCGCGCCGACAACGAGGGCGAGGGTGGGGTGATGGCCCTGGCAGCCCTCGCCCGAAGGGCGCTGCTGATGGACAGCGGAAGGCGTGCCGGTGCCGTGTTGGCGCTGGGGGCGCTCGGTGCCGCTCTGTTCTACGGCGACAGTGTGATCACTCCGGCGATTTCCGTCCTGTCGGCGGTGGAAGGGCTCGAAGTCATCTCCCCGGGTTGGGCGGTGGTGGTCCTGCCGGTGTCGGCGGTAATCCTCGTTGTGCTGTTTGTCGTTCAGCGATGGGGCACCGGAAGGGTCGGGGCCGTGTTCGGGCCGACCATGGTGCTCTGGTTTGTCTGTATCGGCGTTGTCGGCGCGGCCGAGGTGTGGCGTCACCCAGGCGTTCTGGTCGGGTTGTCGCCGACGTACGCGGTATTGTTCGTCGTGGCTCACCCGGTCATCGCGTTCATCGCGATGGGCGCCGTGGTGCTGGCGATCACCGGCGCCGAAGCCCTCTACGCCGACATGGGGCATTTCGGCCGTGCCCCGATCCGCCGGGCCTGGTTCGCGATCGTGTTTCCCGCGTTGACGCTCAACTACCTCGGGCAGGGCGCGTTGATCCTGCGGGCACCGGACAGTCGGGCTGATCCGTTCTTCCTGCTGCTGCCGGGCTGGGCGCGGCTGCCGATGGTCGTCCTGGCCACCGTGGCCACCGTGATCGCGTCTCAAGCGGTGATCTCGGGGGCCTTCTCGGTGTCCCGGGAGGCCATGCGGCTGGGCTTCCTGCCGCACCTGCGCATCCGACAGACCTCCCGTCGCGAGTACGGGCAGATCTACCTGCCCGGAGTGAACTGGAGCCTGTTCGCGGCAGTCTTGCTGGTGGTGTTCACCTTCGGCTCATCCACAAACCTCGCCGCCGCTTACGGAGTGGCGGTCACCGGTACCTTCCTGATCACCACGACCCTGTTCCTGGTCGTCGCGCGGGCGCTATGGCACTGGCCCACCTGGCAGGTCACGCTGTTCGGGATCGCCTTCGGCAGCATCGAGCTGGTCTTCTTCACCGCGAACCTGGCCAAGGTCAGCCACGGCGGTTGGCTCACGCTGCTCATCGCGATCATCGTGTTCACGGTGCTGCTGACGTGGCGGCGCGGATCGGAGCTGGTCACCCCCCGACGGACCGAACTTGAAGGCCCACTGCGGGACTTCATCGACACCCTGCACACCTCGAACATCCCGTGGGTGCCGGGCACCGCAGTTTTTCCCCATCCGAACAAGGAGACGACGCCCCTGGCGTTACGAGCGAATGTGGCGCACAACCACGTTCGGCACGAGCGGATCGTGATCATGACCGGTCGTACCGCGAACGTCCCGCACATTCCCTGGGATCGGCGACTGACCATCGACGATCTCGGCGATCCGAACGACGGCATCATCCACATCAGCGCGGTCTTCGGCTTCCAGGACCCCACCGACTTTCCCGAGGTCCTGCGCCGCGCCGCCACCCACCCCCTCGCCGAAGGGTTCGCCCTCGACGAGGTCTCCTACTTCGTCTCGAGGATCACACTGCGCCGCACTCGTCGCCCCGGTATGGCCGCCTGGCGCAAACGTCTGTTCATCGGCCTCGCCCACAACGCCGCCAGTCAAGCCGAGTTCCTGCACCTGCCCGAGGAGTGCACCATCGTCCTCAGCGCCGAAATCCCCGTCTGAGGTGTCCGCTGTGATAGCGCGGTGTCCGTCTGATAGGGGCCACTTCATATTCGCGAGGAGCGTGCACCGACTGCCACCGCTGCAACAGCCGAAAGTGCTACAGCGAACCAATGACGAACGGCCAGTTTCACGGCCGGAAGTATGGCAGGTGGCTCTGGTCAGCGGCTGTCCCAGCCGAGCCATGTCGGGTCTCAGGACCTCCGCGATAGATCAGCGAACCGATGCCCCGTAACCGCGTCCACACGGAGTGCTCGGCGGTTTTGCGCAGTCTCACGCTCATGCCGCTGACGGCGCGGTCGTGCCGAGATGTGCGAGCACCGGCCCGTATGGTGGCGTCATGATCACCTGCGTCGTGCACTACACCATCGACCCCGCGCAGATCGAGGCGTTTGAACGCTTCGCCCGCGCGTGGATGCGGCTAGTGGCCAAGCACGGTGGTGTGCACCACGGCTACTTCCTACCCGCCGAGGGAGCCAGCGATCAGGCCGAGGCGCTGTTCAGCTTCGAGAGCCTGGCAGCCTACGAGCGTTACCGCGCACGGTTCGGAAATGACCCGGAGTTCGTCGCGGCTGACAGCATCCGCGACGACTCGGGTTGTGTCGTGCGGTACGAGCGAACGTTCATGCGCCCGCTCCTGCCGACTGATTGAAGGCGCACTCTTCTGTCGCGAAGTTGTCCTGCCGTGGACCTACGTCAGAGGCGAGTTGCCGTCGCCCGAATGTCGGCTGGCCGTCGCACCTGGTCGACGAGGCCGCCGCGGACACCGAGGCTGCCTCGCGCGGCCCGGTAGAAGCCGTCACGAGTCTCGTCGGCCCGCCGAACCAGGTCCGTCAGATCGTCGGGCGGGTCCGGCAAGGAACGCGCCGCCTGCTCCAGCGCTCGTACGGCGTGACGCCAAGCGGAGGCCGCACCTACGGTGAACTCGTCACCGAGCAGTAGAACCGACTCCCAGGTCAGGGTGTGCCGCACATCCGCCTCAGCCAACCGCGCTAACCCCTCCTCGCGGTCAAGTGCCGGGGTGCGGGCACCGGGCCGGTGGGCGCTGAGCATTCCCAGCGCCAGCAGGTGGATCTCCTTCACGGCGCGCGTGAAATCGGCGTAGGCGTCCAGCCGTCGCTCGTCCCAGCGCACCATTTGACCGCGCCGCCAACGGGCCCGTTCGGCCACTGTCGTGGCAATGATCGTGCCGACAGTGCCGACCACCACGCCGGTCAGCGCCGGCACCTGCGTCATCATGGTCTCCAGCAGTCTCACCGACGTCCCCTCGCCGTGGTTGGATTCGGCCCGTCCACCATGACTTGCACTACCGTCAGTTGCCATAGCCGCGCCGCCGGACCCGCACCCACGCTGGCCACATGACGAACCCGGTGACAGTAGCCTTCTGATCGTTGTCGTCGTGATTGTCTCTGTTCGAGGGACCGCCGTGGTGGACCGACTCCACCGGCGCGCCGCTTTCGTCCGCGCGCTCATGCCGCCGAGCGGGGAGTCCGATGCGAGCGGCGTGTGTCATGAGGTCGAGGTCGGATCACAACCGCAGAGTATCGGGCGGGCAACCCCTGCCGGTCGACGCGCGCCGACCAAGGTCAGGTGCAGGATCTGCCGCCGATGGTGCGTCACGTTGAATGATGGGCCGGGCGACCCGCGGCGCGCGGAGATGAGCGCGCCTGGTGGCGCCGGCGCGACGGAACGCTGCCGATGGTCACGGGCGCTTCACCAGTTTAGGTGGGCTGCGCATCCCACCAGCGTTGAAGCTCGACATCCGGCGCTTCCGGGCTGGTGAAGTGGAACGGCACACCGACATGCTGGGCGACAGCCTGCCCCTGCTCGGTCGCCTGCCGCGCCTCCGGCCAGGGCGGCACATGGCCGTTGAACAGGCGGATGTCACCGCCTTGCCGCAGCACCGTCAACGGCACCTCGTCGAAGCGGTCATGGTGCCGGCCCGGCCGCCGCACGATCGCGACCAGGTCGACGCACCAGCCCTGCGTGTCACCGTCCCACAGTGCTTCGACGGCGACGACCGGTGCAGTGATGGCGGCCGCCTTCTCGATCAGCTGCGCGGTCGTCGCGGGCGTTGGCTCCGGCTCGACGAGACCCCGCCCGTCCAGTTCGGCGCGACGCTCGATCAGCAGATCCTGGGCCTGGTAAAGACCGGGCGTAGGCTGCAGTCCGCCTTCCCGACGCAGGAGGACGACAGCCGCGATCAGCCGACGTGCGCACAGCAGCCCGTCGATCCGGTCCCGCAGCTGCGGGCTCAGCGCGTTCCACCAGGCGTCGCGCGCATACATGCTGCCATTCTCGCCGTTCATGCCGGCGGCGATCCGCGCCGACGGACGCAGCCCTGACGTACCGTCCGGATCTGCCGCGGATCGCTTGTTACGTAGCGTTTCAGCCATCCCGGTCCTGTGGCTGCTGACTCGGTCGTCTGGTACGTAAGGTCACCGTGCGGCGGTGAGGATCGTCGGAGCGAGCCTGGTGGGACGATCGGTGGAGTGTGATCGTGCGAGTTGTGAGCGTCAATGCCTGGGGTGGCGCGCTGGCCGACGAGTTACTCGCGTGGCTGCCAAGCAGCGAAGCGGACGTCGTTTGCCTACAGGAGGTAACGCGAACTCCCGGCCTGGCCGGCTGGACCCGGTTCTCCGACGGAGAGCGAAGCCTGCCACAGCGGGCCACTCTCCTGGATGACGTACGCGGTGTCCTGCCACAGCATCAGGCATTCTTCGTGACGAGCGACTCCGGCCCGGTGTACGACGAAGCTGGCCGCAGCCACCGGCAGGACTTCGGCGTGGCGACCTTGATCGGTGAAGATCTGCCGGTCGTCGGCGTCGACTCCGCCTTTGTTCACGGTCACTTCGCCGACCACGTCGAGTGGGCGGTGTCCGACCGTCCACGTGTTGCCCTCGCGGTGCAAACCGTCGATCGTGTCGCTGACCGGCCGGTATGGGTCGTGCAGGTGCACGGGCTGCGTGACCCGCTCGGCAAAGCCGACACCCCTGCCCGGCGCCGCCAGGCCGAACGGCTCGCCGATCTCGTGCGCCGGATCCGCGGCTCGAAGGATCTGGTAGTCGTTTGCGGCGACTTCAATGTGCTGCCCGACAGTGAAACGTTCAGCGTGCTGGCCGACCTCGGTCTCACCGACCTGGTCGGCGTCGCCGACACCCGCACATCTCGCTACCGCAAATCGGTCAGGCACGCCAGCTACCTGCTCGTCTCCGACCTTGCCGCCGTCGAGCGGTTCGAGATTCTGGCAGAACCTGAGGTGTCGGACCATCGGGCGCTGATCCTCGACATTTGAATCGGAGAACCACGCCGGCTCGCCAGTACGCGACGTCATGGGCACTTACTGTGAGCATGTGGGTGTGGCCGAGGGCAGGCTAGGCTCGGCTGGTGCCGCACGACACGATCTTCAACGAGCACCGCGCTCTTCTCAACGCCGTCGCATATCGGGTGCTCGGCCGCTGGAGCGACGCTGAGGACGTGGTCCAGGACGCGTGGCTGCGGTGGAGTGCTGTCGACGTCGAGCAGGTGGAGAACGCGGAGGGTTATCTGGTCCGGGTGACCACCCGTCTGGCGATCGATCGCCTGCGCAGTGCCGCGTCCCGGCGCGAGACCTATGTCGGCCCATGGCTGCCCGAGCCCATTCTGACCGCGCCGGATGTCGCCGACGACGTCGCCCGCTCGGAGTCGGTGTCGTTGGCGATGCTGTTGGTTCTCGAGTCGTTGTCCGCCTTGGAGCGGGCTGTCTTCGTGTTGCACGAGGCGTTCGGCTACTCCCACAGCGAGATCGCCACTATGGTCGAGCGCAGCCCGGAATCGGTACGTCAGACGGCGTTGCGCGCGCGAGAGCACGTCAGCCGCAGGCGGCGCCGCTATGACACCGATCAGGCGACCCGGCGCAAGGTGACGGAGTCGTTCATGTCGGCGAGCACCGGTGGTGATCTTGTTTCGCTGATGGAGGTGCTGGCGCCGGACGTGAGGTTGGTGTGCGACGGTGGCGGCCTGGCGCCGGCGCCGCGCAAGGCGATCGAGGGAATCGATCTGGTGGCGCGGGCACTGGTCACGTTCGGCGGTCGCATGCCACAGGAGCCGCGCGTGGTGATGGCCGAGGTCAACGGCGGGCCCGGCGTCGTCATCTACTCCGCTGAAACCCCGGTGGCGGTCATCGTGCTGCATCTTGTCGATGGGCGTGCGCGGGAGATTCACCTGATCAGCAACCCGGAGAAGCTCACCGCCGTCGCCGGCTTGTGACGGCGGTCATAGCGCCTCACGGTTTCAGGCGGCTGCGTCGTCCGTGGGGCATGACTGACATCAAGCAGGTAGTTGTTATCGGCGCCGGCTACACCGGCATGCTGGCGGCCCTCGGTACGGCGAAACGAGCCAAGGGCCGGGTCCAGGTGACCCTCGTCAACCCGTGGGAGAGGTTCACCGAGCGGCTGCGGATGCACCAGATCGCCACCGGCCAACAGCTCGCCGAACATCGCATCCCGGACCTGGTGGCCGGTACCGGCATCGACTTCGTGCAGGGCTGGGCGACCGGGATCGACACCAGTGCGCACACCATCACGGTGTCCACGGTGGATGACGGTCAGGTCTTCCTCGGCTACGACACACTGGTCTATGCGGTCGGCAGCACCACCGACACCGGCGGTGTCCCCGGGGTCACCGAGCACGCCTTCACCCTCAACAGCCCGCAGAGCGCACAGGACATGGCCGCGCACCTCGCGCGCCGGGGTAACAGCGAGTTCCTTGTCTGCGGAGCCGGCTTGACCGGGATCGAGGCCGCGACCGAGATCGTCGAGTCCCACCCGAACGTCCGGGTCACCCTGCTGAGCCGGGGCGAGCCGGCCGCGATGATGGGTGCCAAGGCTCGCGCATACCTGACGGCGGCCTTGGATCGGCTGGGCGTGACCGTCCGGCAGGGCGTCAGCGTGACCAAGGTGCTTCCGAGCGGGGTCGAGCTGGAAGGCGGCGAGTTCGTCGCCGGCGACGGCTGCCTGTGGACCACCGGCGTGCGCGTGGCCACGCTGGCCACCGAGGCCGACATTCTCACCGACGAGCACGGGCGCATCCTTACCGATGCCATGCTGCGGTCGGTGTCGCACCCGGAGATCTACGCGATCGGTGACGCGGCCGCCATCCGCCAGGCTTACGGCGTCATCCACGGCACCTGCCAGAGCGGCATTCCGTCGGCGGCGCACGCCGCCGAGAACATCGCTCGGCAGTTGCGGGGCAAGCAGCTCAAGCCGTTCCGCTTCGGCTACCTCCACCAGCCGGTGAGCCTCGGACGCAAGGACGCGGTAATCCAGTTCACCCACGGCGACGACAGCCCCCGGCGCTGGTACATCACCGGCCGGGCAGCCATCTTCTACAAGGAGACGGTCAGCAGCAGCCCGATCAAGACCTACGGGCTGGCGAAGCGGCTGACTATCTCGTCGCGGATGCTTGCCACCACCGGCGGCAAGCGCAACAAGCCGGTCTAGCGGGGACGTTCCGGTCCCGCGTCGTTCGCCGGCTGACCCAGCGGGACAGTGGCCGCCTGATGGGGTCAGGCGCCGCCGCCGGCCGCCGTTGTCCTGCCGTGCCAGTCACGGGTGCTGGGCCGTTTACCCCAGCGGCGGGTATTGCTCATGAACGGTCCTGCCGCCATGTCACGAGCGGCCGGGCTGGTTCTTCTCAGGTGTCGGCACCCACCCCGGAGGGGCCCTGCTTTCATTCGAAAATTCAAAAGTTGAATCGTATCGATCTAAAGATTAGCGTGTGGCTCATCGATCTTTTGTGCTGCGAGGTCGAAGACGCCGGTCCCAGGGAGGCGAGCCCCACCGATCCTCCCGGCCGGGCCCCCACCACTCGCACCAGGAGGAACCATGACCGCACCGAACGGCCGGCGCCGACGCCGGAGAGCCGCGCTCGCGGCCGCAGGTGCCGCTTTGGCGACCCTGCTCGCTGCCGTCCCCGTCACCCCGTCCGCGGCGGCGCCCGTCAACGCCGACGTCCCGCCCCAGGAACCCGGCGTCACCCTGCGCTCATACGACATGGGCGTACCACTGTCGGCGCTGTGCACCCTCAAACCCGCACAGACTCCGAACGTCGACAAGCTGATGCCGCAGATCAACTGGACCAGCACCGACGAGTTCGGCCTGGCCGACCGGTTCATCAGCCACGCCATCGCCAACCTCACCGTGCCCACCGACGGGGAGTACACGTTCCGCCTCACCAGCGACGACGGGTCGCGGCTGACGATCGACGACAAGCTCGTCGTCGACCACGACGGCCTGCACGGCGAAACCTCCAAGGAAGGGTCGCTCACCCTGACCGCCGGCCTGCACCCGTTGCTCGTCGAGTTCTTCGAGAACGGCGGCGGCCAGGTGCTGCGGCTGGAGTGGCGTCCCCCGGGCGCGAGCGGATTCGAACTCGTGCCGACCTCCGCGTTGAGCACCGAGGCCGACGTCGTACGCGTCACCGCCCCGGGATGGAAGTACTGCGAGGGTGCGACCGACTCGGCGGGGGACGGCCTTCCCCTGGATCGGGTGCACCCCGGCTACACGCTCACCGACCTCCGCCCCGAAGGCTTCAAGCCGCAGGTCACCGGCATGGCCTTCCTGCCCGACGGCGACCTGGTGATCTCGACCTGGGGCGGCACCGACAACGCGACCGGCGAGGTCTACCTGGTCGAGGGCGTCACCGGCAAGACCGGCCCCGAACAGGTCACCTACCGCAAGTTCGCGCAAGGGCTGCGCGAACCGCAGGGAGTGGCGGTGGTCGACGGCACCGTCTACGTCAGCCAGAAGCACGAGCTGACCGCCCTGCGCGACACCGACGGCGACGGCGTCGCCGATGACTACCGGACGGTGGCAACCTGGCCGTGGGGCGGCAACTTCCACGAGTTCGCGTTCGGCCTGCTCTACCGGGACGGGTACTTCTATCTCAACCTGTCAGTCGCCATCAACCTCGGTGGCGCCACCACCGTGCCCCAGCCGGCGCGCAACCGCGGAACGTCGATCAAGGTGAACGCCGCGACCGGCGAGATCACGTACGTCGCCGGCGGCCTGCGCACCCCCAACGGCATCGGCTGGGGACCGCGCGGCGAGGTCCTCGTCACCGACAACCAGGGGGGCTGGCTGCCCGCGAACAAGCTGGTCCAGATCAAGCAAGGGGCGTTCTACAACCACTACACCACCCCCGCGGGCCCGTACGACGACAAGGCGGTGACCCGTCCCATCGTCTGGCTGCCACAGAACGAGATCGCCAACTCGCCGTCCACGCCGGTGCTGCTGAAGCAGGGGCCGTACGCGGGGCAGCTGGTCGTCGGTGACGTGACCTACGGCGGCCTGCAGCGGGTCTTCCTGGAAGAGATCGAGGGTCAGTACCAGGGCGCCGTGTTCCGGCACACGCAGGGCCTGGAGTCCGGCATCAACGAGGTGGCCCTCGGCCCCGACGGCGCGCTCTACGTCGGCGGCCTGGGCGCCGGCGGCAACTGGGGCCAGGAGGGCAAGCTCACCTACGGCCTGCAGAAGCTGACGCCCAACGGCACCTCGGTCTTCGAGGTCAAACAGATGCGCGCGTCGCATGTCGGATTCGAGCTGGAGTACACCGAGCCGCTGTCCGCCGAGACCGCGCAGCAGCTCGCCGACGCGTACCAGGTGGAGCAGTGGCGCTACGGCGCCACGAGCCAGTACGGCGGCCCGAAGCTCGAGCTGGAGACGCTCAAGGTGGCCAAGGCCGAGCTGTCGGCCGACGGCCGCACGGTCAAGCTGCAAATCCCGGGCCTGAAGGAGAACCGCGTGGTGCACGTGCGCTCCCCGCGTCCGTTCTCCTCCGCCGGCGGCGAGGAGCTGTGGAACACTGAGGCCTGGTACACGCTCAACGAGATACCGGGCCGCGTGGTGCAACCGCAGACATTCTTCGAGGCCGAAGAGGGCCGAACGGTCGCGGTCGGTATGGCCACCGACCACGCCGCCTACTCCGGCGCGGGCTTCGCCGCCGGGTTCACCGAGAACGGCTCGTCGACCCGGATCTCCGTCGACGTCGGCGAGAGCGGCAGCTACGACCTGGCGATGCGCTACAGCAACGGCCCGAACCCCTACTCCGGGCAGAAACAGCTGAGCTTGTACGTCAACGGCGAACGCGTCGAGCAGACGGTCTTCCCCTCGACCGTGACCTGGGAGGAATGGGGGACGGTCACCACCACCGTGCCGCTGAACAAGGGGCGCAACGTGGTCGAGTACCGCAAGGAGGCCGCGGACTCCGGACACGTGAATCTCGACGTGCTCGCGGTGCGGCCGCACGGCGAGCGCATCACGCTGTTCAACGGACGCGAGCTCACCGAATGGCAACACACCGACGGACGCGAACCGACGTGGGCCGTCGCCGACGGCACCATGACGGTGCGCAACGGGGACCTGCGCACGTTGCAGGCATTCGGGGACTTCCGCCTGCACCTCGAGTTCAACCTGCCGCTGTACCCGCCGGACGTGACCGGCCAGGCGCGCGCCAACAGCGGCGTGTTCCTGCAGGACCGCTACGAGATCCAGATACTGGACTCGTTCGGCATCGACCCGCCCCAGAAGAACGACGCCGCGGCCATTTACAACCAGAAGGCCCCCGACGTGAACGCGGCGCTGCCGCCCGAGACCTGGCAGACGTACGACATCGTCTACCGGCAGGCCCGCTACGACGCGGCCGGCAAGAAGGTCGAGAACCCGCGCGTCACGGTGGTCTGGAACGGCGTGAAGGTGCAGGACGACGTCGAGATCCTCGGCCCGACCGGCAGCAGCCGGCCCGAAGGCCCGGCCACGGGTGCCATCCGGCTGCAGGATCACGGCAACCCGGTCCAGTACCGCAACACCTGGATCGAGCCCCTGGACCTGTAGGTTCGCCAGCGATCAGAACGCGGGCGGTCGGGTACCGGTTCGCCGGCCCGGCCGCCCGCGGTCTGGATGGCCCGACAGCTTGTGCCCTGGCCCAACGGAGGTGGTCGTGGCAACAACGGTTGATGCAGGGCGTCCCGGTGACATCTGGAGACTTCACGCCGACGACCGGCCGGTGCGGATAAAGAAGCGACGCCCGCACATGGTGGTGTTCCGGTCGGACGCCGAACCGGCACGATCGGGCCACGGGATTGAGCCACCCCGCTTTCATGGAGCTTCTTGATCATGGCCTGATGGCCGCGGGGCGGAAGTCGTCCGTGGCAGCACCGAAGAAGTACCCCGATGAGCTTCGCCAGCGCGCTGTGCGCTTGTATCGCGAGTCGGATCCGAAGCCGGTCATCCGGCGCCTGGCCGAGCAGTTGGGCGTGCATCACGAGGCGTTGCGGAACTGGATCCGTCAAGCCGAGGCCGACGCGGGTTAACGTCACGACCGGCCTACCGGCTAGCTCGACGAGCGGTCCACCGCCGCGGGGCGCGAGGATGCTGTCCACGCGACCACCCGCGCATGGCCGGCAGCACCGGCAGGAGGCAATCGCCGTGCACGTGGCCCGGGTGGAGCGTGCGTTCACGTGGCCGGCCTGCGCCGGAGGGCCGCCTTCCTGATCGACGCGCGGATGTCGCGAGATCGGGGCCCGGGCAGGCCCTGGCGGTCCTGGCCGGGCCCCGGTTTGTCAGTGGTGGGTGCTGCGGGTGTTGAGCACGATGGCGGTGGTGATCAGCCCGGCACCGATGAGCCCGGTCGAGCCGAGGCGATCGCCGAGGAACAGCGTTGCCAGGAGCGTGGCGACGAGCGGTTCCAGTAGTGCGATCAGCGCTGCCGTACTGGCCGCGGTGGTACGCGGGCCCCGGAAGTAGAGGGCGTACGCCAGCGCGGTGGGTACGGCGCCCAGTAGGAGCAGCAACCCGACGGACGCTGGGGTCGGGACGAAGTCCATGCCGGATGTCACTGTGGCCGCAGGGGCGAGCACGGCCGCGCCGATCGTGAAGCTCACGCCGGTGGCGGTGAGGTCGTGCAGACCGGCGACGGGCCGGGTGCCTATGAAGGTCATAGTGGCGAAGCTGGCTGCCGACGTCAGCGCGAGTCCGGCTCCGCAAGCACGCTTGCGGCGGCGAGGCCGCCGGAGGGCGTGCCGACGAGCAGGGCCAGACCGCCGATGGCCAGCGCCACCGTGCCGAGCATCCGCGCGCTCACCCGCCGATCCACTCGGTGACCAGGACCAAGACAGGTGAGGCGCCGATCGTGAGGAGGGTCCGAGCTCGCAGCCGGTCCGTTGACGCTCACGTGGTCGGCGCAGGCCAAGAGCCCGTATGCCTACACGCTCGGCTTCTTCTCCGACGGCCAGCTCGTCGCGGCACAGAAGCACAACGTGGCCGACGCCTCCCTCGGTCGGATCCAGGCGACGTACTCCAGCATGGGTGCCACGACCGACTTCGGTGACATGACTGCGGCCCAGCGCCCGACCACGGTCGCGTTCTGCGTCGGCGGCATCGACGCTTTCGCGGTGCCGAACACCCGCACGGAGTACCTGACCGCCGACGGGACGCAGTGGTACAAGTGCATCATCTCGAGCTTCCCCTTCGGCGAGGTCATGAACGACCACTTCCGGACCTTGGCCCCCGGTCAGGTCGTCACCGACTCGTGGTACGGCGGGTCAGTCACCCCCCGGCGTCCGGAACGACAACGACGGCACGCCGCAGATGATCGCCGAGCGTCAAGGGCCGGGCTGTCGGCCAGCACACCCGGCCGGATCTTCTCCTTCTTGCCGGTGAAGGCCTTGCATCTTCCCGCCGCAGATTCCGCAGTAGACTGTGGTGTCCACGCTGTTCTCCTCCATCTGTCTCCGGGCGGAAGCACTCGTCCCAGGCGACCTGCCAGCTCATGGTGACGCGCCATCGCGGCATGTCACCGAGCCCGTCGACGGCGAGCAGGTCTGGCCGTACGGCGGCCGTCGGCGTAGGGGTGCGCGCACATCAGATTCCGGGCCGGCTTCGCGAGGGATCGGCGAGTCCACCATGTCCGGAGCCGAAGTGAGTTAACGATTTCTCGTCGGTGCCGGCTCCCTCGGGCCGTGCCGACACCCGCACTCATCAGGCAATACAACAGCATGCCAGCGCGCGTGCTCGGACCCGGTAGGGAAAGACGCCGGCGGATCGGTCTTGCTTCGGAAATCGATTGCTGGAACAGTGGCGCCATGAAGGTTGCGGCCGTCCTCGGCGTCGACATCGGCACATCGAGCAGCAAGGGTGTCCTCGTCGACGCCGACGGCCGGGTCCTCCGCTCGGCGACCCGCGCGCACGAGGTGAGCCGCCCCCGACCGGGCTGGGTGGAGATGGACGCGGACGTCTGGTGGCAGGAGTTCGTCGCGCTCAGCCGTGAGCTCCTCGCACCCGGCGATGCCGACGTCGTCGCCGTCGGGGTGAGCGGAATGGGTCCATGTGTACTGCTCACGGACGCCGCGAACGCCCCGCTGCGCCCGGCCATCCTCTACGGCGTCGACACCCGCTCGACCCAGCAGATCGCGCGCCTCACCGAGCGGTTCGGCGCAGCGGAGATCCTCCGGCGGTGCGGCTCGGCACTGTCCAGCCAGGCGGCGGGCGCCAAGGTGGCCTGGGTGGCCGATAACGAACCGGAGCTCTTCGCCCGGGCCCGGCGGCTCTTCATGCCCAGTTCGTGGCTCGCGTGGAAGCTCACCGACCACTACGTGCTCGATCAGCACTCCGCGAGTCAGTGCACACCCCTCTACGACACCGAGGGCCAGGACTGGTACGCGCCGTGGACCACGGAGATCGCACCCGATCTGGTCCTGCCGCCGCTGCGCTGGCCCGACGAGGTGGCCGGGACGGTGACCTCGCGCGCGGCGGCAGAGGCCGGCCTGCCGGCGGGCGTACCGGTCGTCACGGGCACCATCGACGCCTGGTCGGAGGCGATCAGCGTGGGCGCCCACGGCGTCGGCGACCTGATGCTGATGTACGGCACCACGATGTTCCTCGTCCACACGGTGACCGCCCGCCTCACGAACCCGTCGCTGTGGGGCACTGTCGGCGCCCTGCCCGGGACGCGGAACCTCGCCGGCGGTCTGGCCACCTCGGGCGCGATCACGGCGTGGCTGCGCGAGCTGTTCGGCTCACCGGACTATCCCGAGCTGCTCCGGCTGGCCGAGGCCTCCGGTCCGGGCGCGAAGGGGCTACTCGTGCTCCCGTACTTCGCGGGCGAGCGCACTCCCATCCTGGATCCGCACGCCCGTGGGATCGTCGCCGGCCTCACCGTGTCGCACACCCGCGGTGACCTGTACCGCGCCGCGCTCGAGGCGACCGCTCTCGGCGTGCGGCACAACATCGAGACGATCGAGGCGAGCGGTGGTGACATCCGGCGGGTCGTGGCGGTCGGCGGCGGCACCCAGGGCGGGCTGTGGACCCAGATCGTCTCGGACGTCACCGGGCGTGCCCAGGTCATCCCGTCGCAGACCATCGGTGCGAGCTACGGAGCGGCGTTCCTCGCCGCGCGGGCCGGGTGGCCCGTCTCGATCGAGGCGTGGAACCCCGTCAAGGAGATCCGGCAGCCCCGGGCCGAACTGGCCGCCGACTACGACGAGCTCTACGGGCTGTACCGCGAGATGTACACGAGTTCCAAGCGGGTCGCGCACGCGCTCGCTGCACGTCAGGACCGTCTTTTGGCCGCCGGCCCGCCGGCTGCCAGCGACACCCCACGCACCGAAGGAGTCGCCCCATGACCAGTTACCCGCTGCCCGTGCTGGCCGAGCCGCCCGCCGCGGCGCCCGGCACCGTCTACACGGTGGCCAGTGGCGATCTCCGGCCCAGCGCGAACGTCACGTGCTGGCCCACCCAGCAGCAGCTGGAGGCCGACCTCGCGGCCGCGGTCAACGCGCTCGGCTGGAAGGTCGAGCGTGGCCACGCCTTCGACCCGGACAAGGGCCACGGTTTCATCGACAGCCAGCGGGCCGGGATCGAGGTCTTCAAGCGCATCCCGGCCGACGCGCCGCTCATCGTGGTCGAGGCGGTCTGGCAGTACAGCCACCACGTCCTGGCCGGGCTGCGCAGCCACCGGGGACCGATCCTGATCGTCGCCAACTGGAGCGGCGAGTTCCCGGGCCTGGTCGGCCTGCTCAATCTCACCGCGAGCCTCACCAAGGCGGACGTGCGGCACTCCGCGCTGTGGAGCCGGGACTTCACCGACGACTGGGCGGTCGACGGGCTGCGCACCTGGCTGGAAACCGGCGAGCTGCGCCACGACACCAGTCACGTCCGCGATCTGCCCGCCCTGCCCGACGGCGCGGAGGTCGCGCTCGGTCGCGCCCTGGCCACGCAACTGGCCCGGGAGAAGGCCATCATCGGCGTCTTCGACGAGGGTTGCATGGGGATGTACAACGCGATCTTCGACGACGAGCTGATCAACCCGCTGGGCATCTACAAGGAACGGTTGTCGCAGAGCGCGCTGGTCGCCGAGATGGCACGGGTCCCCGACGAGGAGGCCCACGCGGTCCGCCGCTGGCTGGACGAGGCCGGGATGACCTTCCACACCGGCACCGACGAGGCCACCGAACTCACCGACGCCCAGCTGACCAGCCAGTTCAAGATGTACATCGCCGCCCTGCGCATCGCGGACGACTTCGGCCTGGACGCGGTCGGCATCCAGTACCAGCAGGGGTTGAAGGACACCGTCCCGGCCAGCGACCTGGCCGAGGGGCTGCTCAACAACGTCCAGCGGCCACCGGTGCGCAGCCGCGACGGCAGCCGCGAACTCTACGCGGGCGCGCCGCTGCCGCACTTCAACGAGGTCGACGAGGGGGTGGCCGTCGACTCGTTGGTCACCAACCGCATCTGGACCGCCATGGGCCTCGACCCGGCCACCACTCTGCATGACATCCGGTGGGGGGAGACCTACGGCGACGACTTCGTCTGGGCGTTCGAGATCTCCGGCTCGGTGCCGGCGTCCCACAACGGCGGGTACGACAAGTCGTACAGCATGCGGCAGCCGCCGATGTTCTTCCCGCTCGGCGGCGGCACGCTGAGTGGGGTCTCCAAGCCGGGCGAGATCGTCTGGTCCCGGGTGTTCATCATGGACGGCGGGCTGCACGTCGACCTCGGGCGCGCGACGGTCGTCGAGCTTCCCGAGGAGGAGACCCGGCGCCGGCTGGAGGCCACGAACCCGCAGTGGCCGATCATGCATGCCGTGCTGCACGGGGTCGGCCGCGACCAGTTGATGGCTCGCCACAAGGCCAACCATGTGAACGTCGCCTACGCGCCGGACGCGGAGGCCGCCGACCGGGCATTGCGGGTGAAGGCCGCGCTGTTCGCCGAACTCGGCGTCCAGGTGCACCTCTGCGGCGACGTCGACCTCTGAGTACTCGCCCGGAGACCCGGCCGCTCGTGGGCCGGCCGGGTCTCCGGGGCGGAGCGCGGCCATCCTCCAGCCGAGGCGCCGAGGGTGGTGACGAGGGGGCCGGGGAGCCTGAGGCAGCCTCCCCGGGCCTTCGTGCCGGCGAACGGTCAGCTCGGGCGGGTCGAGCTGTCGCGCACTTGGAGCCCGGTGCTGAGCATGACGGTCGACGGCAGCCGCGACGGGTTGGCGATCCGCTCGGTGAGCAGCCCGGCGGCGGCGCGTCCGAGGTCGTACGTCGGCTGGGAGACGGTGCTCAGCGACGGCCGGACCAGGTGTGCCCACGGAATGTCGTCGAATCCGACGACCCCGACCTCGTCCGGCACCCGGATGCCGCGGTCGACGAGGCATTCGACGGCGCCCACGGTCATCAGGTTGTTCGTGGCGAAGACGCTGTCGGGCGGGTTGTCGCTGTCGAGCAGCGAGGCCATGGCCCGGTAGCCGCCCTCCTCGCGGAAGTCCGCGTACCGCACCAGGGCGTCGGTCGCCTCCCGCCCGCGCGCCCGCAGCGCGCGCTGGTAGCCCCGGAGCCGCTGGGCGGCCGTGGAGATCCGCCGGGGGCCGGTGATACAGGCGACTCGCTGGTAGCCGTTGTCGAGCAGGTGCGTGGTCGCCAGCCCCGCCCCGTGCTCGTTGTCGACGAGCACCGTGTCGATGGTGACGCCGCGCAGCTGACGGTCGATCGCCACGACCGGGATGCGGGCCTCGAGGAGCCGGTTGATCACCGCCGAGCGGCCAGACGTGGAGATGATGACGCCGGCCATCCGTTCGGCGAGGACCGCCGCGATGTACCGGGACTCCTTCTCCGGGTCCTCGTCGGTGTTGCACAGGACCACGGAGTAGCCGGCGCTCTGCGCGACGTCCTCGACCCCACGCACCATCGAGGTGAAGAAGGGGTTGCCGATGTCGGAGATGATGACCGCCCAGAGGCTGGTCTGGCTCAGGCGCAGGTTGCGGGCGACCGCGTTGGGACGGTAGTCGAGGTCCTGCATCGCCTGGTGCACGCGCGCGGCCATGACCGGATCGACGGTGGTGCGGCCGTTCAGCACCCGCGAAACCGTCGCGGGCGAGACCTGAGCCTGCCGTGCCACGTCGTAGATCGTCGCCATTCGCCTCCATCCGGTGGATTCCTACGATGACAAGCCCGACAACGAGTGCCCGCATTCCGTACCCTCGCCGGTGCGGGGACTGCGCATCTTACGGGCTGAGAGTGACGGAATAGTCACGGACCTCCCGGCCGGCGCTCGACACGAGCCGTGACGAGCGCCGACACGTTCAGCCGTCGAGCATCACCTGGAGGGCGTCCCCCCGACCGACCACGACCGCGGCGTCCAAGGTAACGAGCAGGCGCCCGTCCCGGCACGACCAGTCACGCACCGGCAGTGTGCGATTGCGCAGACGTACCGTCACCCGTGCCGGGGACCGCGTCACCGCCAGGGCGACGCTGGACACCCGGAGGCGGCCGTGCCGGACCTCGAGCGTACCGGTGACGTGCCGTCCGTGGCGCTCCTGCCGGAAGAGGCCCCACCCCTCCGCCGCGGTGAACGCGGCGGCGAATCTGTCGGGGCTGATCCGGGGCGCGAACCCGATGTGGCCGCGGGGGCCGTGGTACTCGAATCCGCAGGCCGCGAGGTAGACACCGTGGCTGGCCATGGCCCGGGCGTAGTGGTCGCCGCACTCGATCTCGTTGTACGGGTTGCGCTTGCCTGCGGCGTACCGGTCGTGCACCGCCCGGGTGAGGGTGAGCGCCTCCTCGACCAGGCCCTCCTGGAGCATGTGCGCCGCGACCTGGTACTCCTGGCCCGTCCACACCTCGTTGAAGTACATGGCGGCCCAGCTCGCCGGTTTCCCAGCTGCGGTGTCGGCGCCACCGTGCGGCCAGCTGGTCATCAGCATGCCGTACTCGTGGTCCATCGCGAACCAGCGGCCGCCGGGGATGACGCTGCCCTCCCGGTAGGCGGCGTGGTCGGGCGTGAAGTTGTACCGGTAGAGGCTCCCCAGGGCGCTGACGGCCTGCTCCGCCGGCACGACACGGGGGAGCCCGAGCTGACCGGCGAGGCTCTGCCCGAAGAGCTGGTCGATGTGGCACCCCCGATTACTGTTGATCACATCGGCGTGGGCCGGGTCGACCTGCTGGATGAAGTACTCGCCGTTGAAGAGTTCCGTGGACAGGTGGCGGCTGCCGGAATCGGCGAGGGCCCGACACCGGTCGGCGAACTGGGGCTGGCCCACCTCGGCGGCCATCGCCGCGCCCGCTCGCAGCGCCGCCACGTACATTCCGGTGATCCAGGCGATCTGGCCGTACCAGGTGGTGTCGAGCGTGTTCGGCTGCGCGCCGTCGAGCGTGCCGTCCGGGCCCGCGTCGTGTTCCATGATCCATTCCAGCGCGCGCCGGAGCCGGGACCAGTTCACCCGCAGGTAGGTGTCGTCGGGTGCGGTCAGGTGTTCCCGGTAGCAGCGCAGGATCGTGCCGCACTGCCCGTCGGTGGCCCAGCCCATGTCGGCCTCGGCGCGGTTGCCGATCTGGCCGGTGTCCGGGTGGAATCCGATGCCGAGGTCCACCCTGCTGCGGGTGTCGCGTTCCAGCTGCGGGAAGAGCCGGGCGATCGACTGGGCGTAGTTCCATACGTGCTCACAGGTGCCGGCGCAGCAGTACACACCCTCCCAGCCGTAGAACCGTCCGTCGTCGAACAGGTAACAGGTGTTGGTGGCGAGCGTCGACGCGGGAGCCAGGGTGCGCTCCAGGAACCAATGCGGCAGGGTGGCGTCGGCGTACCAGGTTTTCACCCAGGTGCGGGTGTCGGCCTCCAGCCGGTCGAGGTCGTGGGCGACGTGTTCCACCACGGCGCGGGCGTCGGCGAACCGGGTCGCGTAGTGCCGGCGCAGGCTGTCCGAGCCGCGCAGGAAGCCGAGCGACACGCGGTCCGGCACGGGGAAGTGCCAGCCGAGCACGAATCGCACGGTGCGGCTCTGGCCGGGCGCGAGGCGGACCGCGACGCTCACCGATCCGGCCTGCGCGGCCAGCGAGCCGTCGACCTCCGTGGGGCCGGCCTCCGCCGCGAACACCTCGTCGAGGCTGTCCCACCCGGCGAGCGACGGACGCGCCACCGCCCGGCCGTCGAGCGCGGCGAGGACGAGCGTGCCGTTGTCGGGCACCTGGTCCAGCGGCCGGGTGTCCGTCGGCACGTCACTGAACACGATGCGGTCGACGTTGACGTGCCCCCATCCGCCGGTGTCCGCGTCCACGATCTCGATGACCGCCGTGCGGCCCTGGTACGCGGACGCGTTCATCGTCGCCACGCTGACCGGCTCCGCGTCGCGGCCGGCCACGCTGGCCACCACGGCACCGTCCACCAGGAGGTTCACGCACGTGCTGCTGCGGTGGCTCCCACCGCCCACGGCCACATTGACGTAGCGGCGCTCGACGGTGAACGGCCGGCTGGTCAGCTTGCCGGTGGCGGCGTCGGCCCGTCCCGAGTCACCGCCGGAGCCGCGGAAGTCGTGCGACGTCACGAACCGCTGCCCCGATGCGCCGAGATCGCCGAAGCGCTTCATGTAGTCCGGCACCTCGGAGGCCAGCACCGGGCCGGCGCCGAACGCGGTTCCCTCGACGGTCCAGCCGTCGTAGGTGTCCCGCTCCCAGTCCTCGAACACGATCTCCGGGCGGGGTGCGACGTCGGTGAACACGATGCGGTCGCAGTTGACGTGGCCCCAGGCCCCGGTGTGGGCGTCGACGATCTCGATGACCGCGGACTTCCCCTCGTATGCGGAGACGTCCAGGTAGACGCTGTGCATCGCCTCGGCGTTGCGGCCGGTCGCCGTGGCGACCACCGCGTCGTCGACGAGCAGGTTGACGCAGGTCTGGCCGGGGTGGTTGCCGCCGCCGATGGACAGCCGGATCGACTTGCGCGGGACCGTGAACGGGGCGCTGGTGAGCTTGCCGGTCGGCGCGTCGGCCCGGCCGATGTCGCCGTTGGCCCCGCGGAAGTCGTGCGAGGTGACGAGTCGCTGTCCGGTCGCGTTGAGCGGCCCGCCGCCCTTCATGTATCCCGGTATGTCGGAGACCAGAACGGGGCCGGCGCCGAACGCGGTGCCCTCGACGGTCCAGCCGTCGTAGCTGTCCCGTTCCCAGTCCTCGAAGACGATGTCGGGACGGTCACCGGCCTCCGCCTGCTCGGCGGCCGAGAACCGGACGCCGCGCAGCGACCGGTCGCCGAACGACGCCGACCGCAGGGTGATCCGGCGCTGGGTCCGGGTGTCCAGGCAGGCCGGGTTCTCCACGTACCCGAGCAGCATGGCATCCACCGCGCTGTCCGAGGTGTTGTGCAGCGTGTAGACCAGGATCGTGGCAGGCAGCGTCGAGTCCACCACCGACAGCGGAACGAACGGAGAGAACGCCTCCAGGGTCACCTCGACCGGCGCGTCCCCGCTGCGGTAACGGACCTGGCCGATCGGGTACTGCCCGGTGAAACGCACCTGATCGAAGCCGCTGGCGTCGAGCGCGCGGGTCTGGACCCGCCCGTCGGACCGGGTCCGCAGCGCGAAACCGTGCCGGACGGGCGAGGCGGGCTGGCGAGGGCTCGCGTACCCGAGGTCGGTGGTGCCGGCCGCCGGTCGGTTGAAGATGTCCCAGTTCCACAGGCGCCCGTCACCGCCGAGGTACAGCTGGCCGGTGGCGCCACCGCCGACCGGCATGCCGAGCCAGCGGAGGTCGGTGCCCTCGTAGCTGGTCGGCTCGCCCCGGCGGTACAGCGCCGTGGACCAGTCGGGTGGCAGCGCCTTGTCGACCGGTACGCCGATCAGCCGATCCTCGGGTACGCCGAGGGCGGCGGCGGCTTCGGCCCGGGAACCGGCGAGCACGGTGCCGGCGGTGACCCCGAGAGAGAGGGTGAGGAACTGCCGGCGGTTCGGGCTGCAGGCGTTGCCGCCGCAGCACTGGTCGTACGACTGGTGTGCCATGGGTGCTCCTGACGGTCAGGCCGGTGCGGCCGGGAGACGGTGCACGGGGCGGGGGTACGACGGCGCGAACGCGTCCGCCGGGCCGGGTCGGGCGGCAGCGCCGGCCGCGAGGTCGGCGTCGTAGGCGGCGGCCCGTACCAGTGATTCGAGGTCCTCCGGTGGACAGGTGGCGCGGACGTTGAGCAGCACGGTGGCGTGGGCCACGGGCGGTCCGTCGGGCCCGGTGGGCTCATGCCGCGGCGGATCACCGGCGGCCACGACGCTCATGCGGATCAGCCCGGCGGGGGACCGGACGGCGACTTTGGCATGACCGATGACGTCTCCCCGCCGGGCGCAGGCGGCGGAGAGCGATTCGAGGGCGACGTGCGCCCAGCGTCGCGCGGAGAACCCGCCGTCGGCCGAGACCTGCCATACCTGGTTGAGCCAGCTCAGCCGCGCCTCCGCCGCGGCGTACCGGTCGTAGTCGACGTCCAGGTCCACGTCGCGGCCGCGCGGTGGCTCGCCGGTCCACCGCGCGACGAGCTCGTCGACGTGCTCGCCCAGGCTCGCGCTGTAGCCGAGGACGTCCGCGCCGGGGTGGCCGCGCCGGATCTGATCGAGGAGCGCGCCGAACTCGGCGCTGGGCAGGGCGTCGGACTTGTTGACCGCGATGAGGTTCGCCTCGGCGAGCTGGCGGTCGAACAGGTAGCCGAGGTCGCCGTCGAGCACGTCGACGCGCGCCGGATCGACGATCGTGGTGAGGGGCGCCAGCGTGAGGCGGTCGCCGTAGCGGGCCCGCAGGGGGCGGATGACGGTCGCCTGCAGGTCGGTGCAGCTGCCGACGGCCTCGGCCAGGATGGCGTCCGCACGCCCGGTGTCGAGCAGGTCCGTCACCAGGTCGGCGAGGTCCTCGAAGCGACAGCAGAAGCAGCCGTCGGTCACCTCGCCGACGTCGGGCACCGCGTCCCGGGCCAGTTGGGTGTCGACCAGGTCGCTGCCCTGGTCGTTGGTGATGACCGCGACCCGGCCGCCGCGTGCGGTGAGCAGCCGTCCGGCGGCCAGCATGGTGGTGGTCTTGCCCGCGCCGAGGAATCCGGTGAGGACGACGAGTCGGGGCACGGCTGCCCCCTCCCCAGCGCGCCGCGCGAGCGCGGTGCGCTCTCGTGAACGAGAAATCGTTTGCTCGGTTCTGTTCGAGGACCATAGGAGTGGCGGATGGAGCTGTCAACGTCGAAGGGCCGCCGACCTCGTCGTGAACATTCAAGGATTGACCACCGTGCGACGGCTGCCTAACCTGATCGCAACTGCAGCGAGAAATCGATTCCTTGTCGCCGTACCTCACGATCCGCCCCACCCACCGATGTGGAAAGGCGATTCATGACACCCACCACCCGTGTACGACGTACCTCGCCCCGGCGGCTGCTCGGTGCCGCCGCCGCGGCAACGCTCATCGCCGGCTCGGTCGTCGTCGGTCTCACCGCACCGGCCTCGGCCTCCACCGGATCGACCACCAACGGCCCCGTCGGCTGGGACGTCTACCGCCGGCTGGACCGGCTCCCGGAACTCACCGACGGATCCCGGGCCTACCAGTTCTCCAGCTTCGACCGCAGCGGCGGCAACGACGACGGCTTCTCCGGCCGCTACTCGTGCCTGCGCACCAGCGCCGAGGGCTGCGTCATCGCCGAGGCGACCGGCGCCGGCGAGATCGACTCCATCTGGTTCACCCGCGACGAGGGCAACGTCTCCGCCACGGGCACCATCAAGGTCGTCCTCGACGGCAAGACCGTGCTCGACGCCAAGCTCCAGGACGTCGTGGACGGCAAGCTCGGTGCTCCCTTCGTCTATCCGGTGGTCGCCAACGCGGCCCAGAGCTCCGGGGGCGTCTACATCAAGGCGCCCATGACGTACCGCAGCTCGATGCGGGTCACCACCGAGAAGAACCCGATCTTCTACCACGTCTCCTACCGCAAGTTCACCACCCCGGACGGCGTCTCCACGTTCGACCCCACCGACCGGGCCGAGGACGTCATCGCGCAGCTCAAGGCCGCCGGCACCCGCGACCCCAAGCCCGCCCAGCCGGGCGCCGCGACGGCCACGCGCGCCTTCGCCGTTCCCGCGGGCGGTCGGACGACCCTCGCCAGTGGCGTGGGCCCCGGCGCGATAACCGCGCTCCATTTGAAGATCCCGCAGCTCGTCGGCGCGCCCGAGCCGATCGCCGACGACGGCCGCGCCTTCGGCGCCGGTGGCGGCAGCGAGTTCACCGTCGCCGTCGACCCCGGCAACACCGGCGTCCGGCTCACCCGCCGGCTCGACCCGCACATCGGGCACCAGCGGGCGCGGATCCTGGTCGACGGAGCACCGGTCGCCGAGTGGCCGGCCAACGACCCGGTGCCGTTCGGCACCTGGCTCGACCAGACCGTCGAGCTGCCCGCGAGCGCCACCTCCGGCAAGACGAAGCTGACCATACGCAACGAGTTCGTCTCGTCCGACCTGGACATCAACGAGTTCACGTACTGGGTCGACAGCCTCGCCTCCGGCACCGCGAAACGCACCGACACGGTCGACCTCGGCCCGGCGCACACCGACGCCGAGGCAGCGCACGGCTACCGGATCACCGCGCAGACCTGGCAGGGCAGCAACACCTTCTCCTACCCGGCCGACGACGAGCGCAAGGCCGCCGTCGCCGCGTCCGACGCGGTGCTGCGGGACACCCGGCTGCGCATCTCGTTCGACGGGAAGACCACGGTGGATGCCCCGCTCGGCGAGTTCTTCGGCACCGGCCTCGGGCTGCACCCCGTCCGGTCCCTGATGTTCGGCGTCGACACGGCGAACACCACGCTGTCGGCCTGGTGGCCGATGCCCTACCAGTCGCGCTGGTCAATCGAGCTGCGCAACGGATCCGACGTCGCGATCAAGCCGTCGGTGGCCACGGTGACCACGGCGGGATCCGCCCGCTGGGCGGCGGCCCTGCGGCCGACCGGCGACACCGGCTACTTCCGGGCGACCGCGACCAGCGCCGACACCACACCGGGCGCGGACCACCTCTTCCTCGACGTCGCGGGACGGGGGAAGTTCGTGGGGGAGACCCACACCATGGAGGGGCACATCCCCGCCGGCAACCAGCGCAACTACCTGGAGGGTGACGAGCGCGTCTACGTGGACGGCGCGCAGAGCCCGAGCATCCACGGCACCGGCACCGAGGACTTCTACGAGAGCGGCTGGTACTTCAACCACGGCACGTTCTCCGCGCCGATGAACGGCAACCCGGCCCACGAGGTCGCCGACTACGGTTGCCAGTACGACTGCACCGGGGCGTACCGGCTCACGCTCGCGGAGTCGGTGGCGTTCTCGACCGGACTGCGGTTCGGCATCGAGCACGGCCCGGGCGACCAGGACCCGGCCCGGTACGGCTCCACCGCGTACTGGTACGGCCAGGACACCCTCGGGCAGCGCTGGACGGACACGGTCGATGTGGGCGACACCGCCAGCGAGGCGGCCCACCAGTACGCCTCCGGCGGTGACCGGACGGTGCTCACGGCGACCTTCGAGGGCGACGACGGCGCACCCCGACCGGTGACCGACGACGTCCGCGCCTCCACCGGCCCGATCCGGTTCCGGGTGGCCCTCGACGAGGACAACGCGGGCGCGGTCCTGCGCCGGGTCGGCGACCAGTCGGCCGGGTACCAGTCCGTGGCCGTCCAGGTCGACGGGCGCGACGCCGGCACCTGGTCGCAGCCGCTGGCCAACGCGTCGCACCGGTGGCTGGAGGACGAGTACCGCCTCCCGGCCGCGCTCACCGGGGGCAGGGACGCGGTGACCGTCACCCTGACGCCGACCGCCGGCGCTCCGGCCTGGTCCGCGGCCCGGTACGCGGTGCTCAGCCTGGTCACCCCGTTCACCGACGACACGCGGCCGGGCGCGGTCAGCGGGCTCACCGCCACCAGCGGCACGACCAACGCCGTGACGCTGGCATGGCAGCAGGCCCAGGACGACGTCTACGCCCCCCGCTACGAGGTGTTCGCCTCCCGCCAGGCGGACTTCACGCCAGGTCCGGGCAACCGGGTCGGCACCACGACCCGCCCGAGCTTCGAGCACACCGGTCTGGGGCTGCGCGAGACCTGGTACTACCGGGTGCGCGCGGTGGACGCGGCCGGCAACGCCGGGCCGTACTCGCCGACCGCCTCGGCCAGCACCGGCGACACACTGCGGATCGAGGGCGAATCGCTCCTGCCCGCGGTCAGCGCCGACGCTCCGGCTGATCCGCAGGGCGACTGCTGCGGCATCCACTGGTCGCAGAGCGCGCAGCTGTGGTTCCACGCCAACGGGCCGAACCAGAGCGTCACCGTCAACTTCACCGTGCCCACCACCGGGACCTACGACCTGCGCCTCGTGCAGACGCTGGCCCGGGACTACGGCACCAACACGGTGGCGATCGACGGTGCCCGGATCGGGCCGGCCTTCGACGCGTACCACTCGCCGGAGGTGGTCGTGAGCGACCCGCTCGACTACGGCCAGCGAGAGCTGACGGCGGGCCGGCACACGCTCACCCTCACCGTGACCGGCAAGGCCGCCGCGTCGGTCGGCTACCTGGCCGGGCTCGACTACGTCGAGGCACGGCTCGTCTCGTGACCGATCGGAGCCGCCGGGTCCGGACCGGGCCCGGCGGCTCCGGCCCGACCCGCAGCAGACCCGCAGACGACTGACGAGGTGCCGCATGACAGAACGCCCGCTGGTCCGGATGACCGGCATCGGCAAGCGGTTCGGCGGTGTGCACGCCTGCCGCGACATCGACCTCACCGTCCGGGCGGGCGAGGTGCACGCGCTGCTCGGCGAGAACGGGGCCGGCAAGTCGACACTGATCAACGTCCTCTCCGGCGTGATCACCGAGTACGACGGCGCCATCGAACTCGAGGGGCGCCCGGTGAGCTTCGCCGGCCCGTCCGACGCCCAGCGCGCTGGTATCGCCACTATCCACCAGGAGCTGGACCTGGTGGCCGGGCTCTCCATCGCGGAGAACATGTTCCTCGGGCGCGAGCCACGCACCCGGCTGGGCACCGTCGACATCCGGCGGATGCGCCGGCAGGCCACGGACCACCTGCGTGCGCTCGGCGCCGACCTCGACCCGCGGCGGCTCGTCGGGTCATTGCGCGTAGGCGAGCAGCAACTGGTCGAGATCGGCCGGGCGCTGTCGCTGGACGCCCGGGTGCTGATCATGGACGAGCCGACCGCCGCGCTGGCGGACGCCGAGGTCGAACGCCTCTTCGCGACGATCGCGGAACTGCGCCGGGCCGGCGTCGGCATCGTCTACATCTCGCACCGGATGGCGGAGATCGAGGTCGTCGCGGACCGGGTCACCGTGCTGCGCAACGGCAGCGTCGCGGGCAGCGTCGACCCGAAGACGGCCTCCCGCGACGACATCATCCAGCTGATGGTCGGCCGGTCGGTCGACGCGCTCTTCGGAGAGGGGCGCAACGAGCCCGGGGACGTGCTGCTCGATGTCCACGGACTCGCCGTGACGCCACGCCGGCCCACACCCGGGCGGACCGAGCCGGCCGGTGTCGACCTCTCGGTGCGTGCCGGCGAAATTGTCGGACTCGCCGGGCTGATGGGCGCCGGCCGCACCGAACTGCTCGAAACCCTCTTCGGCGCCGGGGGCTCCGGCCGCCGCGCCGGCCAGGTGACGATCGACGGCCGCCCGTACCGCCCGCACGGCCCACGATCCGCCCTGGCGCGCGGGGTGGCATTCGTCCCCGAGGATCGGCGTGGCGCCGGACTGATGCTCGAGCACTCGGTGACCGACAACGTCGTGCTCTCCGCGCTGTCGACACTGACGACGCTCGGCCTCGTACGCCGGCAGGCGGTGAAGCGGACGGTGGCCGGGCAGCTCAGCGCCCTGGCGGTGAAGGCCGCCTCGCCCGCGGTCGCCACCGCCACGCTCTCCGGCGGCAACCAGCAGAAGGTCGTGTTCGCCAAGCAACTGCTGACGCGACCGCGGCTGCTGCTGCTCGACGAGCCGACCAGAGGCGTCGACATCGGGGCCAAGGCCGAGATCTACCGGCTGCTGCACCAACTCGCCGACACCGGCATGGCGATCCTGCTCGCCTCGTCCGAACTACCGGAGCTGCTCAGCCTCTGTGACCGTGTGGTCGTCCTGCACCGCGGTCGCACCGTGGCCGCGCTGCCCCGCGCGTCCGCCACCCAACAAGCGATCCTCGCCGCGGCCAACGGGGACGACGCCAAGGAGACCCGATGAACTCGCCCAACCCCACCGCCGTCGCCGAAGCGCCACCCGAGACACCGCCCCGCCGCCGGCCGATCCGGCTGCCGCAGGACCGGCACGCGATCGTCGACAGCTTCTTCCGGTTCCAGAGCCTGTTCGGCCTGGTCGCCGTCTTCGTCATCGCCATCGCCGTGTCGCCCGTCCGCAACGGCGAGAGCGTCTTCCTCAGCTCCGGGAACCTGGCCAACATCGTCCGGGCGGTCTCGGAGATCGGCATCATCGCGGTCGGGATGACGTTCGTGATCCTGATCGGCGGGATCGACCTATCAGTCGGGGCGGTGCTCGGGCTCGCCGCGGTCGGGTCGGCCACCCTGATGGTCGACAGCGGCATGGCGATCATGCCGACGGTCCTGATCGTGCTGTTCATCGGCACCGCGTTCGGCGCCACCCAGGGTGCGATCGTCGCCCGGCTCGGCATCCAGTCGTTCATCGTCACCCTCGCCGGCCTGCAGGCGGCCCGCGGCATCGCCCGGATGTGGTCCGGCGGGCTGGGCATCCCCATCGCCTACGGTGACGGGCCGCAGGAAGCGCCGCAGGCGTTCTCGATGCTGAGCGGGTCGATCAACGGGATCCTCCCGGTGCCGGCGCTGCTGTTCCTCGCCATCGGAGTCGGTGCGCTGCTGGTGCTGCGCAGCACCGCCTTCGCCCGGCACGTGTACGCCATCGGTGGCAACGAGAAGGCCGCCCGGCTGTCCGGGGTGCCGGTGCGCCGCGTCCGCATCACAGTGTTCGCGATCTCCGGCCTGCTCGCCGCGCTGGCCGGGATCATCCACGCCGGGCAGCTCAACCAGGGCAGCCCGAACGACGGCGCCGGCTACGAACTGGACGCGATCGCGGCCGTGGTCATCGGCGGGACGAGCCTTGCCGGCGGCAGCGGATCCATGGGCGGCACCATCGCCGGCGCCCTGCTGCTCGGAATCCTCAACAACATCCTCGCTCTCAACAACATCGACGCGAACGTGCAGCTGGTCGTCAAAGGCCTGGTCATCGTGGCTGCCGCCGCCTTGCAGAAGCTACGTCCTCGCATCGCCTGACCCACCACCCAATGGAGGAAACCATGCGTTATGCCCGAAGAGCCGCCACGATCCTGGCGCTGGCCGCGCTCGTCGCCACCTCAGCGTGCAGCGTCGAGGACGATCCCGGCAGCAGCTCCGACGCCTCGGCGAAGTGCGGCAGCGGGAAGGACTTCCTGATCGGCATGTCCCAGGCCAACAACGCCGAGCCGTACCGGCAGGTCATGAACGACGACGTGACCAACGCCGCGAAGTCCGTGCCCGGATTCAAGGTGGTCGTCTCGGACGCGGCCCAGGACAACAGCAAGCAGGTGGCCGACGTGGAGAACTTCCTCTCCCAGGGCATCAACCTGCTGATCATCTCGCCGAACGAGGCGAAGCCGCTGACCGCGGTGGTCAAGAAGGCGTACGACCAGGGGATCCCGGTCATCGTGCTGGACCGCAAGGTCGAGGGCGACGCTTACACGGCCTTCATCGGTGGCGACAACGTCGCGATCGGAAAGGCGGCGGGCGAGTACTACGCGAAGACGCTGCTGCCGCAGGGCGGCAAGGTCGTGGAGATCTCCGGCCTGCCCGGCTCCACCCCGGCCGCCGAGCGCGCCCAGGGCTTCCGGGAGGGCATCGCGAGCAACCCGAAGATCGAGATCGTGGCGAGCCAGACCGCCGAGTGGCTGCGGGAGAAGGGGCAGAGCGTCATGGACGCGATGCTCAAGGCGAACCCGGACATCGACGCGGTGTACTCGCACAACGACCCGATGGCGGAGGGCGCCTACCTGGCGGCGAAGGCGGCCGGCAAGGAGACCGCGATCAAGTTCACCGGGATCGACGCGCTGCCCGTCCCCTCGGGCGGCATCAAGGCCGTCGAGCAGGGTCGCCTCCAGGCGACGTTCCAGTACCCGACCGGCGGGCGTGAGGCGATCGACCTGGCCAAGAAGATCCTCGTCGACTGCGCCAAGGACGTGCCGAAGACGACCACCCTCGGCACCCAGCAGATCACCAAGGAGAACGCCGCGGAGGTCTACACCACGCTCGGCGGCAAGCAGTAGGGCAGGGCTGGTCCGCCGCCGGAGGCAGGCGGCGGACCAGCGCCGGTCGCGCGCCCGTCCGGCGCGCCACGTCGCCACCCGTAGAGCTCTGGAGGTTCGCATGCCCCGCCCACCGTCCCGCTTCGGTCGGCTGTCCGCGCTGCTCGCCCTCGCCCTGGGGCTGATCGTCGCCCCGGCGCCGGCCCGGGCCGCCGACACCGCCGAGGTGAGCAACCAGCCGTACGAGAACCGGTCCGTCCAGGTCACCGCCGGCGAGTTCGTGAATGTGTACGACCCCAGCGTCGGCGAGAACGAACGCTGGTACTACAACGACCACACCATGGTGCGCGACCGCGCGACGGGCCTGTGGCACGTCTTCGCGATCACCCACGCCGAGCCCGCCAACCCATTGGACGAGAAGTTCTTCGGCCATGCCACGGCGCCGTCACCCCGTGGCCCCTGGACGAAGCAGCCGTTCGCCCTGGAGGCCGACCCGAGCGCGGGGGAGACACACATCTGGGCGCCGTACGTGCTGTTCCACGGCGGCACCTACTACATGTTCTACGCGGGCGGCACCGCCGACCACGAGGCGTACCGGATGCACCTCGCCACGTCCAAGGACCTGACGACCTGGACACGGCATCCGGGCAACCCGCTCTTCACCGACGGCTTCGACGGTCGGGACCCGATGGTGACCCGGGTCGGCGACCAGTGGGTCATGTACTACACCGCCAACAGCACCCCGGCCGGTGGCCACCACATCGTCGCCTACCGCACGAGCCCTGACCTCGTGCACTGGAGCGACCGGCGGACGGCCTTCGAGCACCCGGCCATCGGCACCTTCGGCGGGCCGACCGAGTCGCCGTTCGTGGTGCAGCGCGGCAGCTCGTGGTATCTCTTCGTCTGCTGTGAGAGCGGCTACCAGGACACCCGCGTGTACCGCAGCGAGGACCCGTTCCACTTCACCGTCGACCAGCTCGCCGGCCGGATCGAGGCGCACGCCGCCGAGGTGGTCAAGGACGACTCCGGCACCGGCCAGTGGTATGTCACGGGCGCCGGCTGGGGTCACGGCGGGCTCTGGCTGGCGCCGCTGAACTGGCGTACGCCGGTGGTGACGAAGGGGCGGCTCGTCAGCACGCCCTACTACCGCGCCGTCGTGCAGACCGCGCCCGAGTCCCGGCTGGTCTCCTACGAGGCCGACCCGACCGGCCGAGGCGCGTACCGGCCCGTGACGGACTCGTCGTTCCGTTCCACGGCGCCCTACCTCGCGGTCGGCACCTTCGGTCCCACCGACACGGCGGGCGCCGCCCGGAACGTGACGGTGTCGCCCGACGGCACGGACGTGCTCCTGGCCGGAATCCCGCTCGGCGACGAGCCCGTGACCGTCGACTGGCGCTTCCGGTTCGCACGGACCACGGTGGATGTCGACCTCGCCTGGCACGTGACCGGCACGACCAGCGCGCCGGTCTGGGAGGCCGCCTGGAACGTCGACTCGGCCCTGCCCCGGCTCGCGGACCCGGCCGGCGCCGATCGCGACGGGGACGCGGCGGGCTTCACCCGGTGGACGCTCGCCACGGACGACACGACCACGCTGGCGGTCGCGTACCGGGACGGGTCGGCCTGGAGCGAGGACAACCGGTGGTTCAACCGGCCGAGCGGCTCGATCGCCTGGCAGCCCCTGTGGCAGCCCGGCGGGCGGTCACTGCCGGTGGGAGACCTCCCCGGCGGGACCTGGCGCATCGGCGTGAGCGGCGCGCCCGCCGACACCGGGTTCGCAGAGGCCCTAGCGGCTTCTCTCAACGGCACGGCGTAGCCTCCGGCCCCGCGGCCGGCCACCGCAGCACGTGGCCGGACCGCGGGAGTCGGCGCTATTGACGTCGACGGCTTCCGGCTCGTAGCCGAGTCGATGCTCGCTCACGGGCTCATCTGAGACGGCGGCGTACCCGTAGCGAGGATGCTGGGCAGAGTAGGGGAGTCCTGAACCCTCATCCGCCGATCCCGGCCCCGCTCCTCCAGCCAGCTACGGGCCGCGCTGCCCAAGCTGAGCGCGAAGGTCTTGAGCGAAAGGCTGGCCAGGCTGGCACTGAACGAGCTGATCGAGTGCCGCCGCCAGAAGGACTTTCCCCCGTCTACCGGCTCACCCCAAGGCCCGACACGAGCGTCCGCTGGCTGTGCCCCGTCGTCTGACAGGTCAGAGCGGTCGAGGACCGAGCGAGCAGACGGAAGCGGCTGCTGCTGCGGATCTGCCGGTCACGCACGCGGTGGGGTGGCAGCCGATCGGCGCCCCCCATGTGAGGCGACCAGGGCATCAGCCACGATCGCGGCGTCCGCCTCGGCGACGTCGGCGGGATACTCCGGCAGGAGATCGTCCCAGACGACCAGCCAGGATCCGTACAGCTGCGCCTGGCCCTCCGGGCGGGCGAAGAACCAGACGTGCAGGTGCGCGCCGCCGTCGCCGATGCGGTAGACGTGGGCTCGCGAGATGTGCGGCAGAGCCTGCACGTGGCGGACGATTCGCGTGGTCAGCAGTCCCAGCTCCGCGGCGAGATCGTCGGGAAGATCCGCCATGTCATAGTGATCGCGCGGGTACAGCATCAGCACCAGCGGCACGCCCACTCCCGGGACGCGGGCCAGGCGCCAGCGATCGTTGAACCAGATTCCCTCGTCGCGCTCCTGGCAGTTCCGGCACTGCGCCGGATCCTCGCCGTGCCGGGCGGGCTCGGGCAGCATCGGCGGGCGCAGCGGCGCGACGCGCAATCCATCCTGTTCGAACGGGCTGATGTCCCATCCCGTCATACGCGCCAGCGGAAGCCGCCGCTCGCCGTCTGCGACAGCCACCGCATGCTCATAGAACTCATCGGGACGCAAGGCCATGGCGCGAAGACTAGTACAACCAAGATCCACCGTATCCACCCCTATAACGGCGCCGGACCGCCACGGCTCGACGGGTGGCAACACGCTCGATGGCACGGACTGGCCGTGGGAACCCTCTTGTCGGCTATGAGCGGGCCCGCCAACGCCAAGGGAAGCTCACGCGCTGTGACGACCGCCCGCGGCAGGCGCACCGAGGGGCTAAATGACTGCGTCTGACCTGCAGAAGAATCGGATCGCACCCGCCGGCGCCGTCATGCGATCGTTGCCGCATGCCCCAGCCGATCTTGCGTACGGACCGTCTGCTGCTGGTTCCGCTTGCCGACAGGCACCTTGGGTTGGAGATCCAACTCGACTCCGACCCGGAGGTGCTTCGCTACATCTGCGGCCGGGCGCGATCCAGGGATGAGGTGATCGCATCCCATGCGCAGCGAATGGCCTTGGCAGGCAAGGTGGAGGCCCTGGGCTATTGGGTGGCGTTCGGCTCTGATGGCGGTGCCCGTGGCTCGAGGCCGCCGGCGAGTGAGGACGACGGTGAGTTCATCGGGCTGATGATGCTTCCGCCGGCGCACGGCCCCGATCAACCTGACGACCCGACTGTCACAGACCTGGGTTACCGCGTCGTCCGCCGGCACTGGCAGAAAGGCTTGGCGAGCGAGGCATCCCGCGCGTTGCTCCGGCATGCCTTCGACACCGTCGGGCAGAGCCGGGTGATCGCGCAGACCATGGCCGTGAACACCGGGTCTCGCCGGGTGATGGAGAGCATCGGCATGCGGTACGTGCGCACCTACGTCCCGCGTGGGGATGCCCCGCTGCCCGGAGCGGATGTCGAGTACGAGATGACCCGCGAGATGTGGGAGGCACGACGTGACGCTTGCTGAGGCAGGATTGCGCGGCTACGGCGTGGAGTTGCAGCCGCTGACCGAGTCCCACGTGCCCGACTTGATCGAGGCGGCCAGCGACGGAAACCTCTGGGAACTGTTCTTCACGAGCGTTCCCAACCCCGACACCATGGGCGGGACGGTCAGGCGGTTCATCGCCGAACGGTCGGCGGGCACCACCCAGCCCTTCGCCGTGTGCCTGTCCGACGCCGGCCAGGCGGTGGGCATGACCAGCTTGTGCCACATCGACGCAGCCAACCGCCGCGCCGAGATCGGCTACACCTGGTACGCAGCCTCCCAGCAGGGAACCGGTATCAACGCAGCCTGCAAACTCCTCCTACTGACCCGCGCCTTCGACGACATGGGCTGCATCGCGGTGGAGTTCCGCGCCCACTGGCTCAACCACCGCTCCCGCAAGGCGATCGAACGCCTCGGCGCCAAGCAAGACGGAATCCTGCGCAGCCACAAGATCATGCCCGATGGAACCGTGCGCGACACTGTCGTCTATTCGATCATCGCGAGCGAGTGGCCCGCCGCCCGGACGGAACTCAACCGCCGCCTCACAACGCCGAGATAGGTCGGCGGCAGTTGAGGATGACCTGGCTGCGGAACCATGGCGATCAGCCGTGGCTGCCTCCCCGTGATCGGCGGAAGTAGGAGACCGTTGTAACGGTGAGCAGCACCGCGCCAGTAAAGAAATAGGTGTTGATCCCAACGCCGGCCCAGAGCTCAGCCGTGGAGATGTCTTCCGCCCCCACAAAGCCGCCTCGGCGGATGCCTGTGGCCATGAGCAGGTTTTCGACCATCCCGGGAACTCCCCGGACGACGAGTAGCGTGCTGCCAAACCACAGCGGCGTGAGGAGCATCCACCGAGGTGCGAGTCGTCCCCATGGCCGGACGGTGGCTACAACGACAGCCGCCCCGACGACCGACATGAGGATGAGAATGACGTTGAAGATCACGTACGCCCTCAGGCTCCACGGTCCGTCGCCGGTCGGATCGTCACCGGGAAAAGCACCGCTACCACGTGAGACACGACGAAAAACATCAGCCACGCGACCGTGCCGTACGCCCAACGAAGCCTGGCGTGAACTCTCATACCACCAAGATCGCCGACCCCGGCGCCATGACGCCTCCCGCCCTTGAGGGATTCATCTCCCCTACGAGAGGGGCTCGAATTCTCGCGCACACCCAACACGGCGTGACCGCAAACCAGCAGCATGCGCCCCGAACTGATGGCCGAGCGCTCGAGCGGCGGCTCGTCGGCTTGCGGTTGGACGTCGACCACGGTGGACATGCTCGGTTCAACAGTCACTGCGTTCGGCCCGGGTGTTGCCCGTGCGGCGGCTACGACGGGTGGGCGCGGAGCGGATTGCGTTGACCAGGCCCGGTGAGCGTCGGAAGTCACCCCGCACTCGCGGCGTGGGAGCGGGCAGCGTCGGCGGAGCACAACGATGCTCAGCGGCCGCTGGCCTGGTTGACGCTGTTTTCGCGGTGGCGTAGTCGCGGCAGACCGGGGGAGCGCGCATGCAGACCCGCACGGATCTCATTGCGGACCCGATGGCCGGCCTGGCAGTTGCCGCTCGACGGGACGACCAGGCGGCTGCCGCAGCGAGCCGCGCCGGTCCTGAGCACGAGCGAGGGCTGAGGTTCAGTTCACGGGCGGTGCCCAGGTAGGGCGTCTGATCAGGCAAAACGGGTGGCCTGCCGGATCGGCGTAAACGTGATCGCCGGGCAACCGCCGCGCGCCCAGCGCGAGCACTGCCTGCCCCGCCGTAGCCTGGTCGTCAACCATCACGTCGAGGTGCATCTGCTGCGGCACTGCCGACTCGGGCCACGTGGGCGGCGTCAGGTCGGCGGCGCGCTGAAACGCTAGCCCGGACGCCGACGTGCTGGCCGACACGACGACGAAGTCCTCGTCCGCGTAGGTGATCGGGTCGCCGAGGACTGCGCTCCAGAACCGTGCCTCAACCATCGGATCCGGGCAGTCGACGATCAGATGGTGGAGCCGACCGAACGGCAAAGCGGCCACCTCCTTTGTGGTCGGGCCCCGGGCCGGCATGTTCAGTATGGCCGCTTTCGGCTCAGGGAACCTTTGGGTCTGGACCTTGTGCGTTCATCGTCGGTCAACGTCACAAGGGATAGCTACCAGGTGGACAGCGCCTACCTGTTGACTGGTGGTATGACCGCGGCCCGGCCAGTTTTGGTCGAGGTGACCGGTGGGGTCGCTCTGATCGCGGCTGCCCACTGCTGTTTGGTGTGGCTCTCATCTGGCGTGCGCCCCGTCGGTCACCGCGGCGGAGAGAGGCTCGGGAGGGGACTGCCCGGCTCAAGGTAGCGCTGCCCTGCCGTCGGCGAACACCGTCGGATCGAGGGAGGACAGGATGGCTCAGGTCATCATCGGCGTGGACCCGCACAAGCGTTCCGCCACCATCGAAATCATCAACGCCGCAGCCTGCCGGCCTTGTCACCGCAGCGGGCAGCCTGCGTCGCCAGGTCTCGGGCCTGCTCGGCCACCTACTCGGGGCGGGGCAGGGGGTTCCGGTCAGCGGCCATGGCGGTGGTTACCCGGCCGGGCCCTCACGAACCTGCGACCCGTCCTGCCTGTCGGGGCGATTCGCATGCATCCGCTCCCGGTCCCGGTGACCGGCGTGCACGCTGCCGGCCGTCCCACCGTCCCTCTGGTGATCGCCCGTCGGCTGGTCCGGGCCGCCGCCCTCCGCGCGGTCCGAGGGGCCGGCCGCTGCCGGCACGGAGCCGGCTCGTCGGTTGGCGGGGACGAACTCACGCAGCAGGATCTGCGCGATGCCGGCGGCCGGGATGGCCAGCAGGGCTCCGAGGAGGCCGCCCAGCTCCGCGGCGAGCAGAACGCTGACCAACACGGTCAGTGGGTTCAGGCGGACCGCGCGGGACATGACGACCGGTTGCAGCAGGTGGTTCTCGACCTGCTGGTAGACCACGAAGAAGACCAGCACGACAACCCCGGCGGTGGGGGAGTGCAGGAAGCCCGCACCGCCCGCGACGATGGCGCCGAGGGTCGCCCCCACGAGCGGAATCAGGTCCGCGATGGCGACCAACAGTGCGATCACGGCGGCGAACGGCACGCCGGTGAGCGCGAGCACCACGAAGGTCGCCAGGCCACAGATGAGGCTGATCAGGAGGTTTCCGCTCAGGTAGCCGGTGATGGTGCGCGCCGACTCCCGGCCGATGCGGCGCAGCCGCTGCGCCTGCTCGCCGCCGGCCAGGGCCAGCGTTCCGGCGGTGATCCGCGGCCCCTGCACCACCATGAGGTATGCCAGCACCACCACCGTCAGCGCTCCGGCGACGCCCTGAACCGTCCCGCGGACCAGCCCGACCGTCGACCGGCCGAGCTTGCCACCGAAGCGCTGGAACTGGTCGGCGTGGGCCTCGGCGTACTGTCGCAGGTGGAACCGCTCCAGCAGTTCGCCGACCGGTCCTCGCCCGGCCCGAGCCTCGCGCAACAGGTGCGGCGCCCGGTCGGTGAATCGGGCGAGCTCGTCCAACAGGGGCACCACGATGAGCACGCCGAGCGCGGCGAGCGCCACGAAGCTGGCCAGGAACACGACCAGCGTGGCCGCCGCCCGACGCCGAACGAGCCGGCGTTGCACCCGATCCACCAGCGGATTCAGGGCCACCGCGAAGAACGCGGCGACCACCAACCACATCAGCACCCGCCGGGTCTCCCACACCAACGCCAACCCGGCCGCAGTGGCGAGGACCAGACCGATGGCGATCAGTGCCCGGCGTGCCATGGACCGGTCGTCGGCGTCGCTCACCGGACGCGGCTACCCTCCACGTAACAAGCGAAACACCAGCAGAGTGTTCTCGATCTCTGATGGGACCGTCAGGCGAACGGGCTTCCCGCGAGGGCTTCGAACGCCGCCCGCCGGCCAGCTTCGATCATCTCGGTCGCACGGTGGAAGTCGTACGTGTGGACGCCGTTCGCCGGTACCTCGATTAACAGGTCCGGCGGGTAGCTGGCCAACTGGTAGCGGATGAGAAGACCCCGTACGGCCTCCAATGACATGCTCATGACGTCGGATGCGCGAAGGCCGGCGGGGAGTTGACCAAGTCCGCCGTCTTCGGTGGTGATGGTTTCCGCGGAGGCGTCCGCCGCCGGGCTGCCGTCACCCGATGCGCCGCCTCGGGAGATCACCCGGTCTACGACTCCGGCGGGGCCCCGCGGGTGGTCCCGCCCTCCTTGTCCCGGCGGGTCGGCCGATTCCCGGACAGTTGCCCCGGGGTGGGAGTCGCCCCCAGCAGGCTTGTGGGACACGGCGACGACCGTATCGGCCGGCATGAAGGTGGTCGGTGCCATCGGCAGCGGCTCCATCAGGCCACCGTCGGCGAGGAGCCGGCCGTTGATGATGACCGGCGTGATCGCGGGCGGCAGTGCGATGGAGGCCCGCACCGCGACGTCCACCGGGCCGTGCTGAAACCACACGGCTCGGCCGGCCCGCAGGTCCGTTGCTACCGCCGTGAAGGGCACGGGCAACTGCTCGATGCGTACGCCGTCGAGCAGTTCCCTGACCCGGGCCATGAGCTTCTCGGCCCGGATCGCGCCCGGCGCGCCCACCGCTGGGTCGAGCAGGCGCAGCACGTCGCGCTGGCCGATGGTGCTCACCCAGTCGGCGTAGGCGTCGAGCTTGCCGGCTGCATACAGCCCTCCGACGAGGGCGCCCATGGAAGAACCGGCGATCGCAACGATGTCGAACCCACGCTCCTGAAGAACCTGGATCACCCCGATGTGCGCATAGCCGCGCGCTCCGCCTGCGCCGAGTGCCACCGCGATCCGCACGTCACACCGTCCACTGCTCCAACCCGGGTTGGGCGACGCTTCGATGTCGAGGAGGTCGAGCCGTAACTGCCCGGCATGTCGGGCAGGCTCAAAGACACCGCCGTCGCTGCTGACACTCAATCACGAAACGGAGGTCCGGATATCCGGTCTCGGGACTTCGCTCGCTGTGTCGGCAGCCCTTGCGGGCTGGGCCCACGGTGCGTGCGGCCCCGCTGAACCCAGCCCTCGACATCCGTGGCTTCAGTTCACGCCTCGTCGCGAAGCTTGCGCTTCAGGATCTTGCCCGTGGAGGTCATGGGCAGTTCATCGCGAAACTCGACGAGCCGGGGGTACTTGTAGCCCGCCATCCGCTCCCTGCACCAGTCCACCAGCTCGCCCTCGGTCAGCCGTGATCCCGGGTCGCGGATGACGAAGGCCTTCACCTCCTCGCCGTGCGACTCGTGCGGCACGCCGACCACGGCCGCCAGGCTCACGTCGGGGTGCGTCATGAGGACTTCTTCGATTTCGCGGGGGTACACGTTGAAGCCACCGCGGACGATCATGTCCTTGGCCCGGTCGACGATGAAGTAGTAGCCGTCCTCGTCGCGGTGGGCGACGTCACCCGTGCGGAACCACCCGTCCCGGATCACCTCCGCAGTCGCGTCGGGGCGGCCGTGGTAGCCCTTCATGACGTTGTGACCCCGGATGGCGATCTCGCCCTGCTCGCTCTCCGGGGCCTCGTTCCCGTCCGCGTCGATGAGTTTCATCTGCACGCCCCAGATCGGCTGCCCGATCGATCCGGGCTTGGCCGGGCGGCCGGGGTGGTTGAACGACGCGACGGGGCTGGTCTCGGAGAGGCCGTAGCCCTCCCGGATCCGGACCCCGTAGACCTTCTCCACCTGCTCGAGGATCTCCACAGGAAGGGCGGCGCCGCCGGAGATCGCCATGCGCAGGTTGGCCGGGACCGCCGGAACCACCCTTTCCCGACCCACCTGGAGCAGGCCCCAGTACATCGTCGGCACGCCGGCGAAGAAGGTGACGCGCTCCCGCTCCATCAGCGCCAGTGCCGTCGCGGCGTCGAACCGGGGGAGGAGAACCAGGGTGGCACCACCGTACAGGCCCGCGTTCATCTGCACCGTCTGCCCGAATGAGTGGAAGAGCGGCAGCGTCACCAGGTGGACGTCGTCATCGACGGCGCCGAAGAGGCGCCAGCACGAGAGGGCGTTCATGACCATGTTGGCGTGGGTCAGTTCGGCGCCCTTGGGCTGTCCCGTCGTCCCGCTGGTGTAGAGGATCACCGCGGTGTCCGTGGCCTCAGTAACCACGGTCTCGAACCGGGAGGACCTGCCGTCGAGTGCGGAGCCCAGCGTGCGGGCGCCCTCGATCGGGCTCGGCGACCGAAGGTCCGCGGTGATGAGAAAGAGGTGGTCGCATCCGGGGACACTGCCGAATCCCTGCCAGCCCTCGGCCCCCATGGGCAGCTCAGGAGTGCCCTCGAAGCAGAAGTACGCCTTGGCGCCCGAGTCCCGCAGGTGGTAGGCGATCTCACCGGCCTTGAGCAGCACGTTCAGCGGTACGACGACGGCGCCCGCCTTCAGGATGCCGTAGTAGACGATTGGGAAGTGCGGAAGGTTCGGGCACGACAGCGCCACGCGGTCGCCCGGCCGGATGCCGCTCTCGAGGAGAAGATTCGCGACCTGGTTCGCCGCACCGTTGAGCGCGGCGTACGACAGGCGAGTGTCACCGAGAACGACGGCGTCACGGTTCGGCAGCCGCTCGGCGCTGCCTTCGAGCATGAGCGCCAGGTTGAGCATGTCGGCTCTCCTTGGGGTCAGGGGATCGTCGTCGCGGCGGACGGTGGCGTCTGATCCTCGACGGGCACCGGTGGCGCGGCGACGACCGGTGGGCGGGGCAGGTCGGCGCCGCCGGTGGCGGCGGCGTAGACGATGGCATCTGGGCGCACGGCCAGCACGGTGGCACGGTGCCCGCGCATCCAGGGGATGAGCACGTCCTCGTCGTCCACGATCGTGCCGGCCGCGGGGGTGGAGCCTGCCGGCATGACCTGCAGGCACCGGATGCCGCCGGCCGCCCAGGCCGACCACGGCCGCGCCGAGCCGGTGTGCAACAGCGTCCACCGACCGGCGAGCACGTCGTCGAGACGGGCCCGGTCACCGCCGTCCGTCCGGACCCAGGGCTGTGGGAGCTGTTCGCCGACCGCCGGGTTTCCACCGTGCTGGTTCAGCAACCCCTGCCGGTAGCTGGTGTCCGGGAACCACCTGGCCTCCTGCATGTACGCGCGGACGGCAGGGATTCGCATGGCCGTCCGGAACGCGATGTTGCGCAGGGCCGTGAGCCCGGGACGCCGCTCGGTGATGATGCGCCCGAAGCGGACCGCCTGCGCGGTCATCTCCCGCACGTGTGGACTGCGCTCGACCTCGTAGCTGTCCAGCACGTCATCGGGTAGCTCGCCGCGCAGGACCGCGGCCAGCTTCCAGCACAGGTTGCCCGCGTCGCGTACGCCGGAGGACATGCCCTCGCCGATCCACGGCGGCATCGCGTGTGCGGCGTCGCCGGCGAGGAAGATCCGGCCGACGCGCCAGCGTTCGGCGAACCGGACGTGGTGGCGGTAGACGACCGCGCGGAGGAGTTCGACGTCGTCAGGCGTCCGGCCGTAGCGGCGCAGCAGCCGCCAGATGTAGTCGTGGCTGACCAGCGCCTGCTCGTCCTCGCCGGGCAGGACGGGAAACTCCCAGCGGTGGTGGCCGAGCGGGGTCGGGCAGTCCACGGCGGGCCGGGCGGGGTCACAGTGGAAGCGCAGGCGGTCGACGGTGTCCCAGTTCCGCTTGACCTTGGCGTCGATGACGACCCACCGGTCGTGGTAGGTGCGGCCGGCGAAGCCGACGCCCAGCCGGGTCCGGATTGGGCTGGAGCCGCCGTCGGCGGCGATCAGGTACGCCCCGCGCAGCGTCCGGAGCGTGTCGTCGGTCAGGTCCCGCGCGGTGACGGTGACACTGTCGCCATCCTGCTCGACGGCCTCGCAGTCGTGGCCGAGGAGGACGTCGACATTCGGGTAGCGGTCCACACCGTCGCGGAGGACCTGCTCCATGGCTGGCTGGTAGATGAACAGCTGCGGCGGGTGCCCGTTGCCCCGCGGGGCCGGGGCGAGGCTCAGGAACGACCGGCCGCGCGCGTCGACGAAGTCGATCGGCCGGCCGGCGAGCATGTCCTCCTTGAGCCGCTCCGCGAGGCCGGTCCACTGCCAGATCCGGATCGTCTCCTCGTCCGTGGAGATCGCCCGCGCGCGAGGGTAGATCGCGGCGTCGCGCTCCACCACGGCCACCCGTACACCCATGCCGCCGAGCAGATTGGCGGCGGTGACGCCGACCGGACCGTATCCGACGATGATCACGTCGTATTCGGGCAGTTCGGTGTTCACGCGGTGGCTCCGCTCAGCGCCGGAACGGTGATCTCCGTACGGCGTAGCGAGGCCGCGCCGTGGCGGAACTGGTGGAGCTTGTCGATGACGGTCCGGCCCTCGGGGGTGTGCCCCCAGATGCTGATCCCCTGGTGGGTGGTGGGTTCCCAGGTGGCCTCGTCCACGACGATCGGATTCCAGCCGACCTCCCACTCGAAGCCGGACGGCGTGCGGACGTAGTAGGAGAGCTCCTTGTCGTTGGTGTGCTGCCCGATGCCCAGGGCCATGGTGAAGCCGAGCTGCTTGAGACGCTGGTAGGAGGTGGTCATGTCGTCCAACGTGGCCGCCTGGATGTTGAGGTGCTGGATAGCGGTGCGGATCGGGTCGACGCGCAGGCCCTCGGTGTTGGCCACGGCGACGGAGTGGTGGCGGCCGTTGACCCGCAGGAACCGGATCCGGAAACGCACCGCGCTGATCGTCTCGACGATGAAGTCGCTGAGCCGCGCGTCGAGCAGGTTGTCGTAGTAGCGGTGGACGGCGTCCGGCTGCCGGGAGGTGATGGCGATGTGGCCCATGCCGGCGTCGCCGGTGACGAAGCCGCCGGCCTGCATGTGCAGCGGGGCGGTGGTGGTGACCGGAGTGGTGTACAGCTCCTGGACCAGGCCTTTCGGCCCGGGGAAGCGCACCAGCCGATGCACGCCGCGCAGCGCCGCCTCCTCGTCGTGGCCCTGCTCGACGGTGACGCCGCGGGCGGTGACGCGGCCGACGATGTCGTCGAACGCCTCGTGGTCGTTGACGTGCCAGCCGACCGTGGTCACATCCTCGGCGGGCCCACGTTGCAGCAGCAGGCGGCACTCGTGGTCGTCCAGCCGGAAGCGCATCCGGTCGCGGTCGAGCTCGTCGACGTGCAGGCCGACGCCGTCGGCGCCGAAGCGGCGCCAGTCACCGAACCGGGTGGTCTCGACGCACAGGTAGCCCAGGTGGACCTTGCCGAAGACGTTCATTCGGACTCCTCGGAGAGGAAGGCGGCGGTCAGGGAGTTGAACAGGTCCGGGCGTTCCCACTGCACCCAGTGGCCGGCCCCGGCGACCAGGTACAGGTCGCAGTGGGGCATCCGCTCGGCGAGGAGCAGCCCGCCGGACGGCCGGTTGACCTTGTCGTCGGCGCCCCACAGCACGAGCGTCGGCGTGGCGGCCCGGGACAGCCGCTTGTCGCGTAGCAGGTCCATCCGCAGCAGGGTGCGTAGCCCGGCGGGGCGCCGCAGCGGCGGGTTGGCGACCACCTCCGGGACGATGCTCGCCCGGTACCGCTCCTCGATCATCTCGGCGGGGACGGCCGCGCCGTCGTGGACCAGGTCGTCGCGGATGAACCGTTCGAGCTTGGCCCGGGTCGGGCCGTCGCCGCCGTAGTAGGCGAGCAGCCGCTTCAGGCCGGGAGTCGGCGGGCGTCGGGTCGTGCCGATCCCGCCCGGGCCCATGAGGACCAGGCGCCGGACCCGGTCGGGCCGGTCCAGTGTGAGCCGCAGCGCGGCGGCGCCACCGTAGGAGTTGCCGACCAGGTGGGCCCGGTCGATGCCGAGCGCGTCCAGCAGCCCACGGACGGCGCCGGCGAGGTCACCGAACGGGTCGGACTGGTCGATGTCCTTGCTGGACCGGCCGTAGCCGGGCAGGTCCGGCACGATCACGCGGAACCGCTGGGCGAGTGCGTCGACGTTACGGGCGTAGTTCGACATCCCGGAGGCCCCCGGCCCGCCGCCGTGCAGGAGCACCACTGCCTCACCGGCGCCCCGCTCGGTGACGGCGATCTGCCGCGCACCGACTGGCACCAGCCGCTGATCTGCGGTGACTTCCTCGACGCTCACTTGACCTCCCGCGACCCGGTGCTGTTAATGTAGTGATCGTTCCAGTTGTAGTGGCCGCTACGGTAAGCGGCGCTGTTGGGGACGTCAAGACATCAGCCGGAAACACAGGGAGCGAGTGATGACGGAATCTCGCGGCGGACGCAAGCGTCGGGCCAACGGCGAGGAGTCGCGCCGGCGCATCCTCGACGCCGCCGCAGAGATCGCCGGTGAGCGCGGCTACGAGGGCACCAGCATCGCGCTGGTCAGCGAGAAGTGCGGCCTGCCCGCCAGTTCGATCTACTGGCACTTCAAGAACAAGGACGACCTCATCGCCGCCGTCATCGAGCGCAGCTTCGACATCTGGGTCGACGTGCTCGCCCTCCCCGGCGACGACAGCGAGCCGATGCCGGAACGCCTCGCGGCGATGGCGGTGAAGGTCGCCAAGACCCTGCTGGACTCGCCCGACTTCCTCCGTCTCGGGCTCATGCTCACCCTCGAGCGTCGCCCGGAGGAGCCCAGCGCCCGCCGCATGTTCCTGCAGGTCCGGGAAACCGCCCGCGCGCGGCTCACCGCCGTGCTCGCCACGGTCGCCCCGGAGGCCGACCGGGACACGATCGAAATGATCACCACGTACGCCATCGCCGCCACCGACGGGCTGTTCATCGCCAAGGAACTCGGCGGCGAGAAGGTCGACCTCGTGCGGCTGTTCGAGATGCACGCGCGCGCTCTCTACGACAACCTCACCAGCCTGAGCGGCCCTCCGGCCCGGGAGACCCGATGACCACCGGCACCACCGATCCCGTCGCCGCCGCCTGCCGTCGGTTGCGCACCGCCGCGCGGACCCGCACGCCGTGTCCACCGGTCCGCGACCTCATCGGCCCCGACGACGAGACCCTGGCCTACGCCGTTCAGCGCCGGTTGACCCAGGCCGGGGTCCGGGACGGCAGGCGGCCGGTCGGGCGCAAGGTCGGCCTCACCGCTCCGGCCGTGCAACGCCAACTCGGCGTCGACCGGCCCGACTTCGGCATGCTCTTCGACGACATGGCCTGCGCAGAGTCCGGAAACATCAGCCTCGACCGGCTGCTGCAACCCCGCGCCGAGGCCGAGATCGCCTTCGTCCTCGCCGAGGACGTCACCGACCCGGGCGTCACCGCCGTCGCCGTGCGCCGGCGGGTCGCCTACGCGGTGGCCGCGTTGGAGATCGTGGACAGCCGCATCGCCGGCTGGGACATCAGCTTCGCCGACACCGTCGCCGACAACGGCTCCAGCGGGCTGTTCGTCCTCGGCGCCGACCACGTCCCCCTCGACGCCGTCGAGCCGGCGGCGGTGCGGATGACGATGTACGTCGACGGTGTGCCCGCCTCGACCGGCTCGGGCGCGGCGTGCCTCGGCGACCCGCTGGAGGCCCTCGCCTGGCTGGCGCGGACCGCCCTGGCCCACGGCGACCCGCTCCGCGCCGGCGACGTCGTGCTCTCCGGCGCACTGGGGCCGATGGTCGCGGTCGACCGGGCCATGTACGTCCGCGCCGACCTCACCGGCCTCGGCAGCGTCCAGGCCACCTTCACCACCCCCGAAACGAAAGGCGGCAGTTGATGTCGCGTACGAAGGTCGCCGTCATCGGATCCGGCAACATCGGCACGGACCTGATGATCAAAGTCCTGCGCCTGTCGCAGAACCTGGAAATGGCCGCGATGGTCGGCATCGACCCCGCCTCCGACGGCCTCGCCCGGGCCCGCCGTCTCGGCGTGCCCACCACCGCCGACGGCGTCGCCGGCCTCATCGCGATGCCCGACTTCACCGAGATCGCCGTGGTCTTCGACGCCACCTCGGCCAGGGCGCACCGCGCCAACGCCGCCGCCCTCGCCCCGTACGGCAAGCGGCTCGTCGACCTCACCCCGGCCGCGATCGGCCCGTACGTGGTGCCCGCCGTCAACCTCGACGCGCACCTGGACGCCGGCAACGTCAACATGGTCACCTGCGGGGGCCAGGCCACCATTCCCGTCGTCGCGGCCGTGTCCCGCGTGACGCCCGTGCCGTACGCCGAGATCGTCGCCTCCATCGCCTCCCGGTCGGCCGGCCCCGGCACCCGCGCCAACATCGACGAGTTCACCGAGACCACGGCCGCCGCCATCGAACAGGTCGGCGGCGCCCGGCGCGGCAAGGCCATCATCATCCTCAACCCCGCCGAGCCGCCGATGATCATGCGGGACACCGTGCAGTGCCTCATCGGCCCCGCCGACCATGACGCCGTCCGCGCCAGCATCGAGCAGATGATCACGGAGGTCGCCGCGTACGTCCCCGGCTACCGGCTCAAGCAGCCCGTGCAGTTCACCCCGCTGGCCCCGGACGAGCCGGTCCACACCCTGCTGCCGGACGACACGACAGCGGTCACCACCAGGGTGAGCGTCCTGCTCGAGGTGGAGGGTGCCGCCCACTACCTGCCGGCGTACGCCGGCAACCTCGACATCATGACCTCCGCGGCACTCCGGGTCGCCGAACGCCTCACCGCTGCCCAGGGAGCCCTCCGATGACCGCGACCACACCCGCCCGCCGGCTGTTCATCCAGGACGTCACCCTGCGCGACGGCATGCACGCCACCCGGCACCGGATCACCCCGGCCGACGTCACCCGGATCGTCACCGCCCTCGACGCCGCCGGCGTCGACGGCATCGAGGTCGCCCACGGCGACGGACTCGCGGGCGGCAGCCTCACCTACGGCCCCGGCAGCCACACGGACCGGCAGTGGATCGAAGCCGCCGCGGCCGCCGTCACCCGCGCCCGCCTCACCACCCTGCTCCTGCCCGGCATCGGCACCATCCACGACCTCAGACAGGCCCACGCCCTCGGCGTACGGTCGGTCCGGGTGGCCACCCACTGCACCGAGGCGGACATCGCCGCCCAGCACATCGCCACGGCCCGCGAGCTCGGCATGGACGTGTCGGGATTCCTCATGATGAGCCACCTCGCCGAGCCCGGGGAGCTCGCCGCCCAGGCCAAGCTCATGGAGTCCCACGGCGCCCACTGCGTCTACGTCACCGACTCCGGCGGGCGGCTCACCATGGACGGCGTCCGCGACCGGGTGCGGGCCTACCGGGACGTCCTCGACTCGGGCACGGAGATCGGCATCCACGCCCACGAGAACCTGTCCCTCTCCGTGGCCAACAGCGTCGTCGCCGTGGAGGAGGGCGCCACCCGCGTCGACGCGTCACTTGCCGGCCACGGCGCCGGGGCCGGCAACTGTCCGATCGAACCGTTCGTCGCCGTGGCCACCCTGCACGGCTGGCAACACGGCTGCGACCTGTTCGCCCTCCAGGACGCCGCCGACGACCTCGTCCGCCCGCTGCAGGACCGGCCCGTCCGCGTCGACCGGGAGACCCTCACCCTCGGCTACGCCGGCGTCTACTCCAGCTTCCTGCGCCACGCCGAAACCGCCGCACGACTCTACGGCCTCGACGCCCGGGACATCCTGCTGGAAGTCGGCCGGCGCAGACTCGTCGGCGGGCAGGAAGACATGATCCTGGACATCGCCCTCGACCTGAGCCGGAGCTGATCGTCCGATGAGGCGAAGGTCAACCAACAGGTACGAGCGCTAACGCCTCCCCGACGGCGCGGATGGCTCATGCTGCGCGGGGATCTCACCGCAGCGGGGCGGGTGGCTCAGCCTCCCGCCCGCGGGCGCGCCGCGTCCGCGGCGGAGATCCCGACCAGCACAGTCGTGACGCCGGCACCCGCCAGCGGGGGAGCCTGCCACGCGGCCGGGACCAGCAGGCCGAGGGCGAGGAGCCCGATCAGCCGTGACAGGGAGATCCGGCCGAAGACCTGCAGCTCGAAGGGAGCCCGCCCGAGCAGGAAGAGTGCCGGCCCGCCGAGGATCGCCACGAGCCAGTTCGGTTCCGGTCGCCCGGTGGGACCGTCGATGTACAGCTCGAAGCCGACGCCGGCGAGGACGACGCCGGAGACCATGACCAGATGACTCAGGGCGGCCGCCACGGACTGCCGGGTCGGATCCCGGGCGGCGGCGATGGCCAGCGGCAGGATCAGGCCGGCGCGGTAGAAGTAGATGCGCCACAGCTGCACGATGCCGACAAAGGCCAGCGCGAACCCCACCCCGTGGAAGAAGGTGAGGTCGCTGTCGGAGAACGCCCGGCCGGACACGAAGACGGCCTCACCCAGGCTGATCAGAAAGATCTGCTGCAACCGCTCGCCGAGGTGCGCGCCCGCGACCCGTTTGCCGGCCCAGTGCTGAAGCCCACCACGAACCCGGGGAACTCGATGGCCAGCGCGAGTGCCCACAGCCCACCCCGAAGCAGCCGGTCGTGCACCAACCCTCCAGCGATCCACGGAATGCTGCTGCCGGCGAGCGACAGGAGGCCCGGTAGTGCGTTCGCCTGCCTCGGCGATCCCAGATTTCCGGCCACGAGGCGGAGTATCCGTCGCGGCAGGCGATGAACCTGCCATCGCCGATGCCCCTCCGCGTGAGTAACTCGCCAGTAACGGCCCAGCCGTAGCCTGCCCCGACCAGGCCGGCTCCGTGCTTCCCCGGCCCCCTCCGGCGGCCTCCCGTGCAACGGACACCGGCCTGCCCCTGTCTCGGCGATCGAGGAGCTGTACAGCTGCCGTTGCCCCGTTCACCCCTGCGGCACGCGGCCACCGCCTGGTCAGCGGTTGCCGTCACCGTCGTCGGCGTCCTGATCCTTTCCTTGATCTCCGTCGGGGCGTCGCGACACCACCGATGAAGTCACGGGGGCACAGGTGGAGGTCAGCGGGCGGTTGCGGGCGGGAGGTGAGCCTCGAGGCCCGCGATGAGGGTCTGGACCGCCAACTCGAAACTGTCATTGGCCTCCGCGTCTGCGCGAGATGCAGCGGTCGATCCCGCCCGGCCCGGTGCGGGTCGCATGGCGGCGAGGCGACCGAGGGTTCCGTTGACCTCGGCGAGGAGGAAGCCGGAGAAGAGGCTGGCGAGGACCGCTCCGACGGGAGCGACGTCCGTGGCCGGCACGCCAGCGCTGTTGAGGATGCCGGTCAGGCCGGTCCAGAACGGGTCTTCCGGCTCGATGAAGTCCGGGCTGGCCAGGCTGTGCACGATGAGTTTGGGGTGCCGATGCGCCAGCGCCCGGAAGTCCTTTGCGAACCGGTACAGCTGTTCCTGCCAGGCCCCGCCGTCGACCCGCGGCTGGAACTGCGCGGCGACGAGGTTCTTGACGCCGCGTAGCAGCGCGGCCTTGTTCGGCACGTGGTGGTAGAGCGACATGGGGTTCACCCCCAGCGCCGCGGCCAGCTTCCGCATGCTCAGCGCACCGATCCCGTCGGCGTCGATCAGCCGGAGCGCCGCGGTGTAGATGCCGTTCTCGGTGAGACGTGCGTCTCCTCGGCCGCTTGCGGCCTGTCCGGTCGTAGCCATACACCGTATGGTAGCAGTCGCCATACAGTGTATGGCTGGCGTCCGGCACCCGGACCCATCGGCCGGTCACCGCCGGCAACCTCAGGAAGGAGTCGACGTGTCGAGCAACCTCACGACCATCCCCGCCCCGCGCGGCATTCCGATCGTCGGGAACTCGCTGCAGATCCCGTCCGACGGACCGGCGGCGTTCTTCGAGGAGACGGCCGGCCAGTTCCCCGAGGGCATCTACCGGCTCGCGCTGCCCGGCCGCGAGCTCGTCCTGGTATCGGACCCGGACCTGGTGGCGGAGCTGTGCGACGAGTCGCGCTTCTACAAGCCGATCGAGAAGCCGCACAGCGACGTGCGGGCGATCGCCGGGGACGGCCTGTTCACCGCGAGGGGGGACGAGCCGAACTGGGGCAAGGCGCACCGGATCCTCATGCCCGCGTTCAGCCAACGGTCGATGAAGGCGTACTTCCCCGAGATGCTCGAGGTCGCCGAGGCGCTGGTCGGCAAGTGGCGGCGCGACGAGGGCAAGGACCTCGACGTCGTCGCCGACATGACCCGGCTGACCCTCGACACGATCGGGATCACCGGCTTCGACTACCGGTTCGACTCCTTCGGCAGCGAGGAGGTGCACCCGTTCCTGCAGGCCCTGGCGGACTCTCTGCACGAGGCCATGGGGCGGCTGAAGCAGCCGCCCTTCGTCACCGCGATGCGGCGCCGGCAGAACCGGACGTTCGAGGAGAACGTCCGCGTCATGCACTCGCTCGTCGAGGACGTCATCCGCGAGCGCCGCGCGGGTGGGGGCGATGACCGCCGCGACCTGCTCAGCCTCATGCTCAACGCGGTCGACCCGGAGACCGGAGAGCCGCTGTCCGACGAGAACATCCGCAACAACGTGGTGACGTTCCTCATCGCCGGGCACGAGACCACCAGCGGTCTGCTCTCGTACGCCCTGTACCAGCTGCTGCGTAACCCGCACGTGCTGGCCCAGGCATACGCGGAGGTCGACCGGCTGCTGCCCGGTGACACGGTGCCCACCTACGAGGCGATCATGAAGCTGAACGTGATCCCGCGGGTTTTGGACGAAACCCTGCGCCTGTGGGGCCCCATCCCGGCGATCGCCCTGGCGCCGTACGAGGACACCGTGCTCGGTGGCCGGTACGCACTGCCGAAGGACCAGCAGGTCATGGTCGTGATCCCGGCGCTGCACAAGCACCCCAAGGCGTGGGACCGGCCGACGGAGTTCGACATCGACCGGTGGCTGCCGGAGAACATCGCCCAGCATCACCCGCACGCCTACAAGCCGTTCGGCAACGGCGAGCGGGCCTGCATCGGCCGGCAGTTCGCCCTCACCGAGGCCCGGCTCGCCCTGGCCCTGGTCCTGCAGAACTTCGCGATCGCCGACCCGAACGACTACCAGATCAAGGTCAAGGAGACGCTCACCCGCAAGCCGGACAACTTCCTGGTGCGGGTACGGCCCCGCCGGCCGTACGAGCGGTTCGACACCGAGGCGCGGGTGGCGCAGGAGCCGCAGGCGGCGGCGGTCGCGGTGAACGCCGTCGGAGTCACGCTGCGCGTCGCGTACGGCTCGAACCTGGGCGCGTCGGAGGATCTCGCGCGGCAGCTGGCCGGCCGGGCCGAGCAGTCCGGCTTCGACACCACCGTGCTTCCCCTGGACGAACTGGCCGACAACCCGCCGAGCGACGGGATCCTGGTCGTGGTCACGCCGAGCTACAACGGCAAGGCCCCCGACAACGCGCAGCGCTTCGACGCCCTCGCCGCCGCGGGCGGACTGACCGCGGGATCGATGTCGAACGTGCGGTTCGCGGTGCTCGGCAACGGCAACACGCACTGGATCACCTACCAGGCATTCCCCAAGCGGGTGGAGGCGGCGCTGCTGGCGGCCGGTGCCACCCCGATCGTGCCGCGCGGTGAGGTCGACGCGAACGGCGACTTTGACGGCATGGCGACCACGTGGATGAACGCACTGTGGACGGCGCTGGCCGAGGAGTACGGCGCGGACACCAGCGCCTCCACCGGGCCACGGCTGTCGCTGGAGGTCCTCACCGAGGCGCACGTGCGACCGGCAGTGGTCTCCGAGAAGGCGTACCCGATCACCGTCGTGGCCAGCGAGGAGCTGGTCGGCGACCCGACCGGGCTGTGGGACTTCAGCGTGGAGGCGCCCCGGCCGCAGGCGTTGTCGATCACCGTCGAGCTGCCCGACGGAGTCGGCTACGAGACCGGCAACCACCTGGCCGTCTTCGGAAAGAACGACCCGGAACTGGTGGCGCGGGCGCTGCGGTTGCTGCGGGTACCCCGCGACCAGGTGGTCCGGCTGCGTCGCGAGGACGCCAGCACCGGCACCCACCTGCCGATCGATGTGCCCGTGACCGCGGAGCTGCTGCTGACGGAGTTCGTCGAGCTGCAGGAGGTGGCCAGCCGCACGCACCTGCGGGCGCTGGCCGAGCACACCCAGTGCCCGTGGACCACCGGCCAGCTGCAGGGGTACCTCGACGACACCGACGAGGCGAGCCAGCGCTACCAGGATGAGATCCTCGCCAAGCGGGTCTCGGTCCTCACCCTGCTGGAGCGGTTCTCCGCCGTCGAGTTGCCGCTGGCCGCCTTCCTGGAGCTGGCCGGGCCGATCCGGCCCCGGTTCTACTCCATCTCCTCGGCGACGATGGTCGAGCCGAACCGGCCGCGACTGACCGTCGGCCTGCTGGAGGGTCCGGCACTGTCCGGCGACGGGGAGTACCGGGGCCTGGCCTCCCAGTACCTGGCCCGGCTGCGGCCCGGCGACGTGTTCTTCGGGTACGTCCGCGTCCCGTTCCCGCCGTTCCACCCGCCGGCCGACCCGGCCACGCCGATGATCCTCGTCGGTCCCGGCACCGGCTTCGCCCCGCTGCGCGGTTTCCTCGAGGAGCGCGCCGCCCAGCAGGCCAGCGGTGTCGAGGTCGGTCTGTCGAAGGTGTTCTACGGCTGCCGGCACCCGGAGCACGACTGGTTCTACCGCGACGAAATGCGGGCCTGGGAGCAGGCCGGCGTCGCCGAGGTGCACCTGGCGTTCTCCACCGTGCCCGGCCACCCGCACAAGTACGTCCAGGACGCCATCACCGCCGACGGCGACGCCATCTGGGACGCGATCGAAAACGGCGCCCACATCTACGTCTGCGGCGACGGCCGGCGGATGGCCCCGTCGGTACGCCAGGCGCTGGTCGGCATCTACCGCAGCCACACGGGCGGCAGTGCCGACGACGCCGAGAAGTGGCTCGACCAGCTCGACACCGACGGGCGCTACCAGCAGGACGTCTTCGCCTGATCACCGATGCCGGATGCGGCACGACAGCGCCGCATCCGGACACTACGCCCCGCGCGGTGGGGGCGACCGTGTGCACCGCGAGACAAGGAGAATGTCATGTCCACCATGCTTGCCGGCCGGCTCGACTACAAGACGGGCGAGTTCGCGATGGAGGAGGTACCCGTCCCGCACCCGGGACCGGGCCAGGTGAGGATCAAGGTCGCCGCGGCCGGCATCTGCCTCTCCGACGTCCACCTCATCGACGGGAGCCTGCGGCTGGAGACCGGCGTCGACAAGGTGACCCTGGGGCACGAGGTGGCCGGCGTCATCGATGCCGTCGGCTCGCAGGTACCCGCCGAATGGCAGGTCGGGCGGCGCGTGCTGCTGCAGGCCGGCCAGCCCTGCGGCGCCTGCCCGCCCTGCCTGCTGGGGCGGGTGGGCCAGTGCCGGCACCCGCTGACCCGCGGAGTCGACTACGACGGCGGCTGGGCCGAGTACGCGATCGCCGAGCACTTCACCCTCGTCGGCGTACCCGACGATCTCCCGCTGGAGCAGGCCGCGATCATTCCCGACGCGGTCTCCACCCCCTGGGGCGCCATCGTCGCCACCGCCGACGTGCGTCCCACCCAGGCCGTTGGCGTGTGGGGACTGGGCGGTCTGGGCGCCCATGCCGTGCAGTTGCTGCGTCTCGTCGGGGCCGCTCCGATCGTTGCGGTGGATCCGATCCCGGATGCCCGGGCGCGGGCCCTCGCCCTGGGCGCCGATTACGCCCTCGACCCCCGGGCCGCCGACTTCGACGAGCAGGTACGCCGGATCACCGACGGGCGCGGCCTCGACGTCGCCTTCGACCTGGCCGGTGCCCCGCCGGTCTGGACCCAGGCCCAGACCGTCCTCGCCAACGAGGGCCGGCTGGTCCTGGTCGGACTGGCACCCCAACCGCTGACCGTTCACCAGACCACCCTGTTCAGCTACCTGAAGCAGCAGATCCGTGGGCACTACGGCAGTCTTCCGGAGCACGTCGAGCAGCTCGTCTCCCTGGTGGGCCACCACCGCCTCGACCTCTCCGGGTCGATCAGCGATGTGCTCCCGCTGTCCGAGGCGCCCCGTGGTGTCGAACGGCTCGTGAAGAAGGAGGGCAGCCCGATTCGACTGATTCTCAAGCCCTGACAACCACTGCGGGTCGTGAGAATCTCGGCTCCCGCCCCGCGTTCAGCGCTGGCGTGCCGGCAGGCGAGGTGGGCCTGCCGGCAGGTCGGCCATATTGACCGGGCTGGTCCGGGTCGAAGCCACCGGACATGCACTACAAGGGGTTCGGTCGCGGCGTTCGTAAGCGGCTGGTGCGCCAGTGGAGTTCATATCCCGCCCTGCGGCTGTGAAGCGCGGGGCCTACAACCACAACCCGATCCGCATTTCGGGCAGACACACAGCTCGTTGGGCGGGCATTCCCGTCCACAGTTGGCTTCGGCAATGAGGCCCGCAGAGGGATTGAGCCGCCCCGGGTTCGGTAGCGACCCGGGGTCGGTAGCGGGCACGGCGGCGTTCGATGCTGTCGTGGCCGTGGATGCGCCAGCCTCCGCCGTCGCGTAGGCGTCCGAGCTTCTTGACGTCAACGTGGATCCGTCGGTGGATGCGCTGAACGGGGCGCTCGCCGCGTGCCTGTTCGATGCGCTGGTCCAGGGCCTCGAGCCCCCCGCGGGTAACCGTTTCGACTGCGCCAGGGTCACACCTGCCACCATGCACGGGACGAGATGGTCGTCGATACGACGTCGCACACCGAGGTGTCCATCGACGTTCATCCAACCGATCGAAGTGCGTAAGCTATGCACGGTCGGATCTGGGGAACCTACCGAGGAGGTTCCATGGATCGTCGAGCAATGTTGCGGGCCACGGTTGTCGGTGCGGGCGCGGTCGCCCTGCCGTTCACGGCGTGGTCGGCGGCGTACGGAGCCCCGGCGCAGAACGCAGCGGGGCCATATGGTGGGCTTCAGCCCGCCGACGTCAACGGCATCCAGTTGCCGGCCGGCTTCACCAGCTCGATCGTCGCGCGATCCCGTCAGACGGTGCCGGGGACGTCGTACACCTGGCACGACGCCCCGGACGGCGGCGCCGTGTTCCCGAACGGCACGGGCTGGATCTACGTGTCGAACTCCGAGGTGGCAGCCAGTGCGGGCGGCGGTGCCTCACGCCTCGTCTTCAACTCCAGCGGCGCCGTGGTCGGGGCGTCGCGGATCCTCTCCGGCACCAACAACAACTGCGCCGGCGGCAAGACGCCGTGGAACACCTGGCTCTCCTGCGAGGAAGTATCCCTGGGCCGGGTCTTCGAGACATACCCGCTCGGCGGGACCTCCGTGGCACGTCCCACGATGGGCCGGTTCAAGCACGAGGCGGCCGCGGCTGACCCGGTCCGCCGGGTCATCTACCTGACCGAGGACGAGACCGACGGCAAGTTCTACCGCTTCGTGCCGACCATCTGGGGCGACCTTTCCGCCGGAACCCTCCAGGTCTTCCGCGCCGGTTCGGCCACCTCCGGCACGTTCACCTGGGCCACGGTGCCCGACCCGGACGGCTCGCCCACCCCGACACGGCAGCAGGTGTCCGGCGCGAAGACGTTCAACGGTGGCGAGGGCTGCCACTACGCGGACGACACCGTCTGGTTCACCACCAAGGGCGACAACCGTGTGTGGCAGGTCAACCTGGCCGCCGGCACGTACGAGCTCGCCTACGACGACAACCTGGTCAGCCCTGGCGCCGCCCCGCTGACCGGGGTCGACAACATCACCGGGTCCACGGCCGGTGACCTGTACGTCGCCGAGGACGGCGGGAACATGGAGATCTGCATGATCACGCCGGACGACAAGATCTCCGTCTTCCTGCGGATCACCGGACAGAGCGGTTCGGAGATCACGGGGCCGGCGTTCACTCCGGCCGGGGACCGGCTGTACTTCTCATCGCAACGCGGCACGACCGGCTCGTCCTCCGGTGGCATCACCTACTGCGTCACCGGGCCGTTCCGCCGATGACCGGCTGCCAGCCGCGCAGACCGACACGGGGCCGCCCGGCGGCGGGCGGCCCCGGTCTTCACCGGCGTCCTTCGCCGACGCGCTCCACCCAGACGCGCCGGGGCGACGGCCTCCGTTCGTCCCTCCCGACGAACAAGCCTGGCGGGCGGAACGAGGGCCGTCCAAGGCCGGCGGTCACCGGGCCACAGGCCCGGCGAACTATCAACTGCATTCTCAGCCGTCGGATTCAGCGCCGGCATCACCTGCCGCCAACTCACCCGGGGCGACGGAGCGGTCCGGGACCACCGGTTGCGCCATGTCAGGTTGTTGTTGCACGGCGCAGATTCCGGATCGGCCGGATGAGCAGTAGCGCCGCGACTACAGCACCCGTGACGACCGTCGACACGAGTAGCAGGTCGCGCGGTGCGACGATGGTGGACGTCGGCCCGACCAGCGCTTGGCCCACCGCGATCCCGGAGACGGAGCCGGCGACCTCGTAGGCGGTGACGCGGTTGAGCACTGCCGGGGGCACGAGGGTCTGCACGCTGGTGGACCACATCACCGACCAGAAGGCCCAGGCCGAGCCGCCGACGACGTGCCCGGCAATCAGGACGGGCAGTGGCGGCTCCAGTGCGACTGACAGCGGGATGGCGGCGAACCCGATGAGCGCCACGGCACCACCGGCGAGGGGCCGGGACGGGCGGATCTGGATGGCGACGAGCCCGCCGATCACGGTACCGGTGCCGAGGCCCGCCATCGTCCAGCCGTACGCAGCTTCGCCGAGCCGCTCGCCGATCACCTGGGAGGCGAGGGGAATGTACGGGCCGAATACGAACAGCCCAAAGCAGACCCAGATCAGGATCACCGACCACATCCAGGTGCGAGAGCGAAACTCCACCCAACCGCGCCGCAGATCACGCAGGACGGTCGAGGGCTGCCGGCCCTCGGTGGGGGCCGCGTGTCGGATCAGCGCCAGGCACAGTCCGCTGAGCAGGAAAGTGGCAGCGTCGACGGCGTACACGGTCCCCGCGCCCGTGGCCGCCATCAGCAGTCCCGCGAGGACCGGCCCGCCGAGCTGAGTCACCGCGTCGGCGATCTTGAGCGTGCCGTTGGCCCGCTGCGGGTCCTTGGCGACCAATGGCACCATTCCGTTGACCCCGGGCTGGAACATCGCTGCCGCGGCACCTGATATCGCTGAGGCCACCAGCAGCAGCCACAGTGGCGGGGCACCGGTGAAGAAGGCCACGGCGAGCACGCCCTGAGTGACGGTACGGACAGCGTCCGCGCCGACCATCATGGCGCGGGCGCCGATCCGATCGGAGAAGACCCCGCCGAACACGATGAACAGCACGAAGGGCGCCGTCCAGACGGCAAGAACGTACCCGACGCCGGACACGCCGTACAGAGCGCCGACGGCGAGGGCCGCGGCGACCGGCATCATCGCGTCACCCAGCAGCGATACGACACGGGCGGCGAAGTACAGCGAGAAATCCCTGGTCCAGAGAGCGGCAGGGGCGGTCGCAGACGTTGTGCTATCGGCGATCGTGGTCATGCGATGAACTCCATGGTCAGCAATTCTGGTGCCGCCTAGGGGGCCACGCAGGCGCCGAGCACGACATCCTTGGGTACATTCGTGCCATGGTCCATCGGGTGGTCGCGCTGGTCGGTCCGACGCAAGAGATGTACCCCGTGACGTGCGCCTCCGCCGTCTTCGGCTACCACGGCCCCGACATCCCGCACCACTACGAGTTCCGGCTGTGCACCGAGCGACCCGGCTCGGTGCCAACCACGATGGGCGTGGACATCGCCGTTCCCAACGGCCTGGAAGCTCTCGACAACGCCGACACGGTCCTCATCGCAGGCTGGTGCCCCGGGCCGGGCTTTTCAACCGCGCTCGGCTCCGCCGTGCTGGCCGCGCACGCTCGCGGCGCCCGGATCGTCGGGATCGTCGGGGGCGTCTATGTGCCGGCGGCGTTAGGCCTGCTCGACGGGCGTCGCGCCGCCGTGCACTGGGAGTGCACGGGGGATCTGGCCTGGCGTTACCCATGCGTCAACGCCGACGGCTCCGTGCTCTACATCGACCACGGCGACGTGGCGACGGCCGGCGCCTCGGCAACCGCCTTGGACCTGTGCCTCAACCAGGTCCGACGAGAGTACGGCGCGGCCCTCGCCATGCGGATCGGGCGGCAGCTTGCGGCTGCGCCACCGCGAGAAGGCCGCCAGCGCCAGGGTCCCGCACCGGCGTCGGTCGGTACGGTCCCGGAATCCCTGGCCCCGCTCCTTGAGTGGGTCAACGCCAACCTCGACCGGCCGCTGACCCTGCACGACATGGCGGCCAGGTCGGGGATGTCGCCGCGTACCCTCAACCGGCACTTCCTTGAGCAACTCGGTATCCCGCCGGGCCGCTGGCTGCTCGATCTCCGTATCGCCTCGACCCGCGCCCTGCTGGAGGAAACCGACCTGCCAGTCGAAACTATCGCGACGCGCGTCGGGCTGTCCTCGGCGGTGAACCTGCGCCGTCGCTTCCGCAACGCCCTCGCCACCACGCCAGCCGCGTACCGTCGCGCGTTCCGCTCGTCGGCGGCCTAGCTGAGAGCAACCGGGGACAGCATGCGTTGGCAGCTGCCGTCGACCAGCGGTGCGAGCGTTACCGGACCGAATCCAACTCTCGCACATGGTCAGGGCGACGCGTACGACCAGACGAACGCTGCCAGCCGGCGGCATGGTGAGGCGGGCCGATCGCCATCGTGGCCGCTCGCCGCCGAGGTTGGGGCGATCGCTGCGGGGCCTGGTTGGTCACGTCGATGCTTTGCTGGCCGTTCTGAGCACGCTGCCTCGATTGCCGGGTCAGTCCCACCAGAAGCTCCAGCAGTTCAAGCCCATGTCTCGGCGTACTTTGGGAAGGTGTCGGCGTGGCTCTGCCAGATGTTGTCCGGACAGAACGCGAAATTTCGGCCGTCACCCGCAGGGCCAGGTCGACGGTGACCGGTGGCGCGGCGATGCTCAGGTGCAGGGTGTCGAAGCCCAACCCGACGACCGTGGCCCCGAACCGACGCTGCCAGTCGCGGACAACGGCGGCAAAGCGGGCGGTGTCGTTGTCATGGTTGAGCGGTCCGGTCCAGCCGATCGCTGTCAGCGCATGTGCGCCGTCGGTCGCGGGGACCAGCGCGAGGCGGGCCTGGCCGGTGGTGAGCATGTCAGCGTACTGGTCGGCGAAGCTCTCCACCGGACCTTGCTGGTCGGGGTCAGGTGTGAGCCCGGGCCAACATGCACCGATCGGATCGAGGTAGCCGAGGTCGTTGGCAGCTTCCTCGTCGAGGTCTTCTTCGGTGATCCCCTGCCACCAGTCGCCGAGGACCACGCCGCTGTCATGCTGCTCAACCGTGGTGATGCGGTCGTATTCGGCGTCGACGCCGAACGGTTCGTCGTCGCCCTCGACGTGCAGCGCGAGCAGCGGCCACAGTCCCGTCCGCTGATGCTGGGCCCGCCACCGGGACCAATCACCCGCCGCGGCAGGACGGGAGGAGAGCCAGTACACCGGCGTGGGGCCGTTGTATGGCTTCATCAACCGGCCCTCGGGGATGTCCGGCGGCAGCGCTTCGTACCACGTCATGGCCGACACCATAGGCACCGGCCACGACACGCTGTCCGACGTGGCGGACGACCTCCGCCGTACATACAAGACCTGGCTCATCGAAGACGGCATCCCCGAGAGCACCAAAGCCCGTGGCCCCAGCTCGAGCCGCCCCTCATCGGCATGGCCGTGCGCGGCCCCCAGGGACGGCTGGCCGCCGCTGCGCCCGAGCCGGCGCGTCGCCCACGTTCGGTCATGCAAGCTTGCCACCAGGAGCGCTTCAAGGGCCAACTCGTACCCGGACCCCGCGAATCCTTTTCGCCGTGGGCGCACTCTTATGGGGGTGACGTACGCATCGAGCCGGACGGGGGAGCGGGGCATGAGCGGTGCCGAGTGGGCCAGCGCGCAACTGGTCGCCGCCGCCCGGGACGGCCACGTCGAGTCGTTGACCGCGCTGGTCGCGAACACCCATCCGCACGTCCTGCGCTTCGCCCACACCCTGTGTGCGTCGCCGCAGGACGCCGAGGACGCGGCGCAGGAGGCACTGCTCATCCTGTTCCGCAAGGTCGGCACGCTGCGGTCGATCACCGCGCTGTCGTCGTGGATGTTTCGCATCGTGCGCAACGAGTGCCTGCGCCGGCTACGCCGGCAGGGGTGGGACGACCTCGATGGCGTCGGCGCGGTGGAATCGCCCGAGGACGAGGTCATCCGGCAGTTGGAGGCCGAGCGGGTGGCCCAGGCGATCGCCGCGCTGCCCGACCTCCAGCGCCGCGTACTCATCCTGCGTGACGTGCAGGGCTACCCGGGCCGCGCGGTCGCGGACAGCCTCGGGCTAAGTCTTGCCGCGATGAAATCCCAGCTGCACCGGGCCCGCGCGAACATCAAGGCCGCGCTGTAGCACTGAGCGCCTTCTCCTGCCCTCTTCCCCTGTCTCTTCCGGGAGTTCACCATGCTCGAAACCGGCATCACCGCGCCCGACCTGGACCTGGTCGACGCAACAGGCGCTCCCGTCCGGCTGCACGACCACTTGGACCGCTCGCACGTGCTGCTGTACTTCATGCGCGCCACCACCTGCCCGGTCTGCGTCCGGCACGTGCGCGACCTGGCCCGGCACGCCGACGAGTACACCGCCCTCGGCGCGCGGATCCTGGTGGTCGTACCGGAGGGGCTGCCGACCGCCCGCGCGTGGGCGGCCACGCAGCGGCTGCCGTTCCCGGTCGTGACCGGGGCGCACGGCAGCCCCCACGAGGCCGTCGGCCTACTGCGCACCGTGTTCGGAGCCGTGCAGCAGTCCGGCACGGTCCTGGTCGACCGGGCCGGACTCGTCCAGTACACGAAAGCGGCAACGATCCCGACGGCCGGCTACGACCGCGTGGCCGTGCTGCGCACACTCACCGCGCTGCGGTAGCGGCGGCACGTACGACATCCGCCGCTGAACGGTACTGGCGCGCACATCTGCCGCCGGTCGGGCGCCACTGTGGGCGAGCGAGTTGGCGTGACCCCCAGAGAAGACCGAAGTGGTCAGGGTTCGCTGCTTCCCGCCTGACTGGTGCCCGGCTATCGGCCTGGGCCTGCCGACGCTAATCACTAGCCGTGATGGGTCGGCCAGTCAGGCCGCGGCGCCGGGTCACGGGGTGACCGATGGCGCTCGGATGGGCTGGACCGGCTGGCCGCGGTCCGGAAGGGCGCTAGCGTGAACGGAAGCAGTCAGGTGGTGTCCAGATGACCTCGCTGGTGCAGGACGAACAGTAGCGCCATGGCCGGCACGACGAGCAGGAGCGCCGCGGCGGCGACGAGGGTGAGCGACGCCAGGGTGGCGTCGGGAGCGGCGGCTTCGTCGATGCGTAGGTGGGTGCCCAGCAGATACGGGTACTGCGCGACGCCCCAGCCGACCACCACCGCGCCGGCCGCGCTGACGGCGAGCGCCTGCAGCAACCGGGGCGCTGCCCGGTGCAGCAGTGCGATGCTGGCCAGTCCACATGCCGCGGAGACCAGCACCAGGGGTAGGCCGCGGCCCGTCAGCCCGGAGAACAGACGCCCGGCGTCGGCGTGCAGGATGGCGATGCCCGCCAGTGCCACGGCGCCGGTCGCCACGGTGGTGGCCTGGGCCCGGCGGCGGAACCAGCGTTCCAGGCCGGCGTCGGCGTAGGTACGGGCCTCGGCGGTGAGGAACACCGCGGCGACGAACGCGCACACCCCGACCGCGAGCACCCCGCCGAGCAGCGACGTCGGGTTGATCCAACTGGTCACGGGGTTGCCGTGTCCGCCGGCGGGCACCCGCCCGGAGGCGATTCCGCCGGCGACCGTGCCGAGGAAGAACGGCGTGATCACCGATGAGGTGGCGAACGCCGCCCCGGTCGCCCGCTGATGGTCGGTCTTCACCACCACCTTCCGGAAGGCGAACCCGCTGCCGCGGACCACGATGCCCAGCGCGGCGAGGCCCAGCGGGATGTAGAGCGTGGTCATGATCGCGGCGAACGCGGAAGGGAAGCCGGTCCAGAGCATCACCAGGCAGAAGATCAGCCACACGTGGTTGGCCTCCCACACCGGTGCCAGGGTGTGGTCGATCAGGTGCCGCGGGTCCCGCCCGCGCCGCGCACCACCGGCGGTGAGGTCCCAGAAGCCCGCACCGTAGTCCGCGCCGCCGAGCACGGCGTAGGTGGTGACGCCGATGAACAACACGACGGCGGCGAACGTACTCACGCCTGCCCTCCCGCAGGTGCGGACTCCGAGGACCGGGGCGGCCCGTAGGGCACGTCCGTCTCGGTCGCCCCGCCCTGGTCGCGCCAGCGGCGGCGCAGCAGCCGCAGGACGTACACGGTGGTGGCACCGACCGCGGCATACAGCGCGACGGTGGCGGCGAAGAACAGCCACAGGTTGCCGGACGTGGCGACCGCGTCCCGGGTGAGGAGGTGACCGACGACCGTCCACGGCTGACGGCCGACCTCGGTGACCACCCAGCCCGCCTCCAGCGCCACCACCGCGAGCACGCCACTGATCGTGGTCGCCCGCAGGAACCACCTGCTGCGCGGCAGGTCGCGGCGGCGCCACCAGGCCAGCGCGTACCAGGCGGAGAGGCCCAGCAGCGCCGTGCCGATGCCGACCATGACGTCGAAGCTCAGGTGGACGATCGCGACCAGGCGGTCCGGCGGTCGCACCTCGGCGGGGATGGCGTCCAGCCCCTGGATGCGGGTGGACGGCGAGTAGCCGGACAACAGCGACGCCCCCGAGGGAATCTTGATGCCGCCGTGCACCTTCCCGTTCGCGTAGTAGCCGCCCAGCACCTCCGGCACGTGGGTGCCAGTGGTCGGGACGGCCTCGATCGCGGCGAACTTCGCCGGTTCGTTCCGGTAGACCTCGCGCGCGGCGATGTCGCCGACGAAGATCTGCAGCGGGGTGGCCAGCGCCGCGACGGTCAGCGGTATCAGCAGGCCGAGCCGGTGGTACCGGTCGCGGCGGCCGCGCAGCATCCCGGCCGCGTACACGCCGGCGACGACGAACCCGGCGACCATGTACGCGGCCAGCAGCATGTGGATGGCCTCGAACCCGAATGCCCCGTTGAAGATCACCTCCAGCGGGCGGACCTCCACGATCTTGCCGTCCCGCATGGTGAATCCGCCCGGCTGGTTCATCCACGCGTTCGCCGCGACCACCGACAGCGTGCCGCCGATTCCGGAGAGCACCACCGGCACCCCGGTCCAGAAGTGTGGCCATGGGCGCATCCGCCGCCACCCGTAGACGTAGATGGCGACGAAGGTCGCCTCCAGGAAGAAGAACAGACCCTCGATCGCGAACGGGATGCCGAACGCCGCGCCGTAGGTGCCCATCAGTCGTGGCCAGAGCAGGCCGAGCTCGAACGACAGCATCGTGCCGGACACCGCGCCGACGGCGAACAGCACGGCCGCCACCTGTGACCAGCGCCGGGCCAGCAGCAGTGCGGTCTCGTCGTTCCGACGAATGCCCCGGGCGTTCGCGATCAGCATCAGGAAGGTGAAGGCCACCCCGAACGGCACCAGGATGATGTGGAAGCCGAGGGTGAAAGCCATCTGCTCCCGCGCCGGCAGCAGCTGCGCCGGATCGGCCGGCACCAGACTGGCGCCGACCGTTACCAGTGACAATCCGGGCACAGTCGGTGCTACCCGGTCAGGGCGGCCGGAAACGTACCGATCGGGTGAAGGATCAGGCAGAGTGCAGGGTAACGGGCGGCCACCCCTTCGCTGCCCCCACCCGAACAGCGGGCCGCGGGTGCGCGCAGCGGCACCGACGGCAGCGACTAGTCAGCGACGTGGATGACGATCTTGCCGCGCCGTTTGGCCTTCTCAAGTGCCTCGTAACCTGAGCGCGTCTCAGTGAGGGGCAGCACGCGGTCCAGCACCGGCCTCAACCGGCCGTTATCGACGAGCTCAGCGATGGAACGCAACGCGTTCTGGTCGGGCTCGACGATGAAGTACACCCCACGGAGGCCATGCCGGGTTGCTTCCTGCTGGTCGGGTGGGGTGACGAGGGTGACCAGGACACCGCCCGGTTTCAGGACCGACCAGGACCGCGACTGCGTGGCTCCTCCGACAAGATCAACAACCACGTCCACGTCGCGAACGTGATCCTCGAAGCGGTCGTGCGCATAGTCGATGACCTGCTCGGCACCCAGACCCTTGACAAATTCCAGGTCGGCCGCCGCCGCCGTGGCGCTCACGCGAGCACCGAGACCAGCCGCGAGCTGCACCACGTAGCTCCCCACGCCGCCGGCGCCGCCCTGCACCAGCACGTGCTGGCCGGCCTGCAGATCGGCGTGGTCCACCAGTGCCTGCCAGGCACTCAGCGCGGCCAGTGGGAGCGCTGCGGCGTGGTCGTGGTCAATGGTGGCGGGTTTGGCCGCCACGACGGCCGCGGGCAGGGCGACGTACTCGGCGGCCGCACCATCGCTGGTGAAAGGGATCAACCCGTAGACGGCTTCCCCCTCGGCGGGGCTGTCCACCCCCGCGCCGCACGCCGCGACGACGCCGGAGAACTCGTGCGACGGGATGATCGGGGTGCGCTCAGGTCCTGACCCGTCCGAGCTGTGCGTCCACGTCTGCGGCCAGGTGAGCTCAGTGGGTGTCATGGAAGCAGCCTTCACGGCCACCAACACCTCACCAGGCCCCGGCTCAGGCCGCGGCGCCTCCTCGTACACGAGTTGCTCCGGCCCGCCTCTGGTGTGAGCTCTCACGGCGTGCATCGTGCTCATCCGACTGCTGCTCCCTCCCGACGGCATTTCGGTCAGCCCGCCGGCCGCCCCTGGGGAGAAACTGCAGGCTGTCTCCCGCATTATCTGGCGGTTCGACAGCGCGCCTGTGGGACTTCCGTAACCCATGCCCCTTCGGCTCAGAAGCGCGCCAGGCTCGCGATCCTCCCCGCAGGCGCCGCGGAACCATGAGCGACGACGGGGGATATCCGCGGCTGACGTCAGCGTCGTCATGAACGCGCGCCCTCGGTGCGTGTGGCCCGCTCGTGGCCGAACGTATGGTGACGGGTCAGAGATTCGGCTCGATCCCGTCCTCAGGCCAAGCGGTGCACTCGCGGTCGGCCGCCTGCTCCTATGCTCTCCGGCGTGCCCCTCCTCAAGATCTCTTCACTTCTCGGGCTGCCGAGCTACGACCTCGTCGACCACTACCCCGATCTCGCGCCGTTGCGACGCGCGCTGCACGCCGAGGACTGGCCGGCCGTCGTCGCCTTCTTCGACCAGCTGCCGGAGCACGACGACCCGACAGTCGCCACCGCGATGGTCGCCGAGACGAAGGGCGTGGAGACGTTCCTGCGGATGGCAGGAGGCGGACCGGCCGAGTCCACCCTGGCCGGTACGTTGCTCGGCGCCCGGTTGGTGTGGATGGCGTGGGAGGCCCGGGGGGCGGCGCGCGCCCGGTACACCAGCAACCGCCAGTTCGCGTCCTTCCACGAGATCCTCCGTGAGGCCGAGCGGGTGCTCGGCGAGGTGACCGCGGAGGAACCGGGCAACATCGCCGCGTGGACGGCGCGGCTGCGCACCGCCCGGGGCCTCGGGTTGGGGCAGGCGGAGGCGAACCGGCGGTACGAGCGCGCCGCGAAGGCACGGTCGGATCCGTTCTACGCCCAGCTGACCCACGTCCAGCAGCTGGGCCCGAAGTGGGGCGGTTCGCTGGACCAGTTGCTCAGCTTCGCGCGGCGCTGCGCCGAGACGTCGCCGCCCGGATCGCTCAACGCGGCGGCCGTGGCCGACGCCCACCTGGAGTTCGCGTACGAGTCGGGCATCGCCCACCTGCGATCGCCGGCTGTGCTCGACGAGATCCGTCACGCCGTGGCCAGGTCGGTCGGGCACCCGGATTACCGGCCCGTGCACGGTTGGGTCCAGGCCGAGTGCAGCTTCTCGTACGTCCTCTGGCTCGCTGGTGACCGGTCCGGCGCCGCCGCCCGGCTGGCGGCGCTCGGCAACCGCATCACCATCTACCCCTGGGGCAGCCCCCGGGAACTCAGGACCGCCCGGCGGAAGCTTCGTGGGGCCGGTGCGCGATGATCCGATGTGAGGTCGACGGCGTACCCGCGCTGTTCGTCAAGGCAGCAGGGCCGGTACGCGCGGGTCTGGTGTTCCGGCGGCACTGCATCGGCACGGGCTGATGGACCATCACGCCAACGCCAGTGTCGGCAGCACCGTGAGCCACTTCTACACCGCCGGCACGCCCGCGGAGGTGGTCGCCCTCTTCCACCAGCTCTGCGCATCGCTCGCCGACCTTCCGGTCGCGCGCATGGAGGTGGAGAAGGAGATCCTGCTGACCGAGGCGGCCGGCCGCAGCAACGGCGTGAACGCGAACTTGCCGCTGTGGCGCTACGGCGCCCAAGGCCACGGGCAGGTGAGCTACGCCGAGTTCGGACTGCACCGGGTCACCGCCGACGACCTCGGTGACTGGGCCGCCGAGCATTTCACCCGCGACAACGCGGTGCTCTGGGTGGCGGGCAACGACGTACCAGCCGACCTGCGTCTGGATCTGCCCGCCGGTGCACGGCGGCCGCTTCCGCCGCCCACCTCGGCGCTGCAGGGCACACCTGCCTACTACCACGCCGCCGGCAACGGCGTCGTCATGGACACCGTCGTCCGTCGCGGCGCCGCGGCGCAGCTCTTCGCCGCCGTGCTGGAACGCGCCCTCTACCGGGAGCTGCGGCTGGAGAGCGGCGTCAGCTATACGGCCACCACCGACTACTCGCCCCGCGGCGACGACATGGCGACCATCACCGCGTACGTGGACGCGCTGCCTCAGAAGAAGGCAGCCGCCCTCCACGGCTTCGTCGACACCGTCAAACTGCTCGCCAGGTCGGGGGTGGCCCAGGAGGAACTCGACGCGGTACGAACCATGGCCCTGGCGAGCCTCGACGATCCCGATTTCGAGATGGCCCGGCTTCCCACGGCCGCCGTCGACCTGCTCACCGGCCAGCCGCTGTTCACCGCCGCCGAGCTGGGCGACCGGCTCCGCTCGATCGCCGCGGCGGACGTGACCGCGGTCGCCGGTGAGGCCTACGCCCACGCCCTGCTGCAGGTGCCGTACGGGGTATCCGCTGACGCCCTCGGCTTGGCGGCGGCGCCCACCAGCTCCGAGTCGCCGGTAGCCGGCCGGCGGTACCCGTCACGCGGCGACGACGGCCTCGCTCTCGTCGTCGGCGACGAGGGGGTTTCGCTGGTCACCAAAGCCGGGCAGGCCTTGACCGTACGGTTCGCCGACTGTCCGGTCCGGCTGCGGTGGCCGGACGGCGCCAGCACCTTCATCGGCACCGACGGCATCAGCGTCGCCGTCGAGCCCACCCTGTACCGGGTCGACGACGCCGCCCTGGCCGCGCTCGACCGTGCCGTGCCCGACAGCCGCACCGTCCCGATGCCGGAGCGGGACCCTGATCACATCCCGCAACCGGAGCAGAGCCAACGGACCGCTCCTCCCGCCCGCAAGGTGGAGTTCGGCATCCTGGCCGTACTCACCGCGGTGATCCTCGCCGGCTTCGTCGGCATGGCGAGCGCCTGGCGGCCGGAGGACGGCGCGCTGAGCGAACGCCTGCTACTGCTCCTGATGGTGCTGTCAGGACTCGGTGTGATCAGGGTGGCGCTGCTCGGCTTCGGCCGGCTACGCATGGGTCGCTGGTGACACCACCCGTGGACGGCCGTCGGGCGCCCAACCACGGTGGAGCCGATCGCCGCGCCCCGAACCGGCGTCGAGCCGCGCGATCAGCGACAGAAGACTATTGATTCTGCCTCGTCCGCAGGTGGCTCTGCCGCTCCCGGCGGCTCGCCTCCCTGTCGGGTCCTGTGGGGCCGGCGGCAGCGCGGCGGTTAGGCTTTACGGATGCAGGAGGCGGTGTCCTGGAGCGACCTCGATGGCTGACGCGGCTGATATCCGTCACCTGGCGCTGGCGCTGCCTCACGTGGTCGAGATCGACAGTGAGGGCTTCGACTTCCGGGTCGCTGACAAAGGGTTCGTCTGGTCCTACCCTGAGCGCAGACCCGGTACGGCGCGCCGCATCCGGACCGATATCGCGGTGCTGTACGTGGGCGACGAAGCGGAGAAGCAGGCGTTACTCCTCGGCGAGCCCGAGGTCTTCTTCACCACGCCCGCGTATGACGGCTTGCCCCTGGTCATGCTGCGTCTGACGCAGGTGAGCGTCGATCGGCTGAAGGAACTCGTCACCGACGCGTGGTGCATGCGTGCCCCAGACTCGCTCGTCGGTGACCTCGATGACGGCGGTGGTGACCCGTCACGTTGAGCGCCGGTCGGGCCGTGTTGGGCCCGGTACCGCGCTGCCGCATCGCCTGCTGACCGGGTCGCAGCCCCGCCGGATCAGTTGGAACCGGCGAGGTCAGAGACGTGGCGGCCCGCGGATCGTGCGCCCGGGTGACAGCCATGCGAGACCAAACTGGAGTCTCACGAGTGCGCGACACGCTCGCCGGAGATCCGGCAGGGCTCAGAGCCAGGGTGGTGGGCCCTCGAAGGTGAGGGTGTGAACGTCGAACAGGACCGCCTCCTCCACGCCCAGCGCCGGCCCGCCCTGGCGGGCCGCCCAGGTCAGGAACGGCCCGGGTTCAGGTCCGGCCACACCCAGGCCCTGGGTGTATTCAGCGTGCGCGGCCAGCGAGGCGATGCCGCGCCGCAACGGTTCACCGGTGACATCCACGCCGTGCGTGGGGCGCTCGGCGCCGCCGAAGCAGACGTAGCGCACACCGCCCCAGGGCGGCAGCCCCTCGTCCACCAGTTCCGGGAAGATCCACCGGTTGCCCGCGTCGCGGGCGGCGTCCAACGTCGCCAGTCCCACTGCCCGGTGGTCGGCCTGGTTGGTCATGCCGCCCACCATGCGGACGGTGAATGCGCCCGAGACGATCACGTCGGGCCGGTGCCGGCGGATCGCCCGCACGATGTCGCGGCGCAGGTCCGCACCGTACTCGACGACGCCGTCGCGGTGGTCGAGGAACTCCACGACGTGTACGCCGACCTCCCGGGCCCCGGCGCGCTCCTCCTGCTCGCGCAACGGCCCGGCCTGGTCCGGGTGCATCGCGTCGATCCCCGCCTCGCCTCGGGTGGCCAACAGGTAGGTGACCTGCTTGCCCTGAGCGGTCCAGCGGGCGATCGCCGAGGCCGCACCGTACTCGAGGTCGTCGGGGTGTGCGGCCACCGCGAGACAGCGGTCCCAGTCCTCCGGCAGCGCCGGCAGAAGCTCGTCCACGGTCCAGACCGTAGCGGCCTCTTCGCCCGTCCGGCACCGCCGTGTCGGCAACACTGACATCCGCCGGGCCGGCGATACTGACCGGGTGGACCCCAGTCGGCTCCACCCGCAGGCGCGGGCGGCGATGCGAGTCCAGCAGCGTGTCCCGCTCACCCGGGCCAACCTGCCGGCGGCACGGCTCAGCATGGTCCAGGCGACTCCCGCCGAGGTGGGCAACGGACCGGCGATCCGGTCCGTGATGACGGTCGACGCCGGCGGCGTGCCCGCCCGCCTCTACCGCGACGGAGATGACGACGCGCTGCCGGTGGTCCTCTACGCGCACGGCGGAGGCTGGGTGATGGGCGGCGTGGACACCCACGACGGGCTCTGTCGGCACCTGGCGGCCGCGTCCGGCTGGGCGGTTCTCTCCGTGGACTACCGGCTCGCGCCCGAACATCCGTACCCGGCCCCGGTGGACGACATGGTGCGCGCGCTCACCTGGGTGCGCGGGCCGGAAGCGCCTCGGCACGGCCTCGACCCGCGTCGGACAGCCGTGGCCGGTGATTCCTCGGGAGGGCACCTGGCGGCGGTGACCGCCCGGCGTGCCCGGGACGCCGGGATCCGGCTTGCGGGACAGATCCTCGTCTGCCCGGTCATCGACCCCACGGCCGACTACCCGGCGCTGGACGAGTACGGCCTGGACCGGGAGGAGATGCGGTTCTTCTGGGACGCGTTCGCCCCACCCGGCGTGGACCGTGCGCAGCCGGACCTGGACCCCCTGCGGGCCGACCTCACCGGCCTGCCGCCCGCCGTGCTCGTCACCGCCGAACTCGACCTGTTGTCCGCCGAGGGGGAACGGTACGCCGCCGGGCTGCTGGCGGCGGGCGTTCCCGTCACCGCAGCCCGGTACCAGGGGCTCATCCACAACTTCCCGCGGAAGCTGGCCCTGTTCGACGCCGCCCATGTCGCCCTGGCCCAGTTGGCCGCTGTGCTGCACCGTTGGTCGGAGGAGGAAGCATGAGCACCACCGGACGGCGAGGCCCCGTGAAGGCCGGCATCACCGTGTCACTGGACGGCTACGTCACCGGTCCCGACGATCGCGCGGGCCAGGGGCTCGGCATCGGCGGCGAGCGGCTCCACTACTGGGTGATGGGCGGTCCGTGGACCTACGAGACGGAACGCGAACCCGGCGCCGGCATGACCGACGCTGACCGTGCCTACTTCGACGCGCTGCTCGAGGGGACGAGCGCCGGCCTGTGCGGCCGGGGCATGTACGACAGCGCCGGCGCCTGGGGCGGCCGGAACCCGTTCGGCGGCACCATGGTCGTCCTCACCCACCGCACCGCGGACCAGCCCGACCCGAGCACCGGGTTCCTCATGGTCGACGGGTTCGAGGAAGCGCTGGCAGCGGCCCGGCGGGCGGCCGGCGACGGCGGCGTCGCCATCGGCGGGGGAGCCGACATCATGCGGCAGGCGCTCACGGCCGGGGTGGTCGACGAACTCGGCATCACCACCGCCCCGGTCGTCCTCGGCCGCGGGAAGCGGCTCTTCGAGGGCTTCGACCGCGACATCGACCTCAAGATCCTCTCGGTCCACCACTCGCCGTACGCGGTTCATGTGCGGTACGCCGTCGTGCGTTGAGCCCGACCCGACCGTTCGCCGTTCGTCAGGCACCGCTCGCCGCAGTGGACCGACCGTTCCCGGCCACTGTGCCGTCGCTCAACTCGCGGCCATGACCAGCGAGAACTACAGTCGGCTGGAGCACCACCGGATAGATCACGACAGATATCGCGGTGAGGAGCGAGTCGATGGCCAACCCTGCCGGCATCGAAGTCACCGGGCCGATCCACCCCCGGTACGACGAGATCCTCACCCCCGAGGCGTTGAGCTTCCTCGCCGACCTGCACCGCGCCTTCGACGCCCGCCGTCGCGAACTGCTCGACCGGCGCAAGCGGCGCGAGGCCGAGCTCGCCGAAGGCGCGCTGTTCGACTTCCTGCCCGAGACCCGGGAGATCCGCGAGTCCGACTGGCGCGTCGCCGACCCCGCGCCGGGCCTGGTCGACCGCCGGGTGGAGATCACCGGTCCAACGGACGCCAAGATGACCATCAACGCGCTCAACTCCGGGGCGAAGGTGTGGCTGGCCGACCACGAGGACGCCAACACCCCGCTCTGGGAGAACGTCATCGCAGGCCAGCTCAACCTGCGCGACGCGATCGACCGTAAGCTCGACTTCACCTCGCCGGACGGCAAGCAGTACGCCCTGCACGACGGTGAGCTGGCCACCATCGTGGTCCGGCCGCGCGGCTGGCACCTCACCGAGAAGCACATTCTCGTCGACGGCGAGCGCACCTCCGGCAGCCTGGTCGACTTCGGCCTCTACTTCTTCCACTGCGCCCGCCGGCAGCTCGACCGCGGCGCCGGACCCTACTTCTACCTGCCCAAGATGGAGAGCCACCTCGAGGCGCGACTGTGGAACGACGTCTTCCTGCTCGCCGAGGAGCGCCTCGGCATTCCGCGCGGCACCATCCGCGCCACCGTGCTGATCGAGACCTTCCCGGCCGCGTTCGAGATGGACGAGATTCTCTACGAGTTGCGCGAGCACTCCGCCGGGCTGAACGCCGGCCGGTGGGACTACATGTTCAGCGTGATCAAGAAGTTCCGCACCCGGGGCGCCGACTTCCTGCTGCCCGACCGGAACTCGGTGACCATGACGGTGCCGTTCATGCGCGCGTACACCGAACTGCTGGTGCGGACCTGCCACCGGCGGGGGGCGCACGCCATCGGCGGGATGGCCGCGTTCATCCCCAGCCGCCGCGACCCACAGGTCAACGAGACGGCGCTGGCGAAGGTCCGGGACGACAAGACGCGGGAGGCGGGCGACGGTTTCGACGGATCCTGGGTCGCCCACCCCGACCTGGTGCCGATCTGCCGGGAGGTCTTCGACCAGGTCCTCGGCGACCGGCCAAACCAGCTCGACCGCACCCGCGACGAGGTCCGGGTGACCGCCGCCGAGCTGCTCGACGTTCGGTCCACCCCCGGGCAGCACACCGAGGGCGGGCTGCGCAACGCGGTCAGCGTCGGCGTGCAGTACCTGGCCACCTGGCTGCGTGGCTCCGGCGCGGTGGCCATCTACAACCTGATGGAGGACGCGGCCACCGCGGAGATCTCCCGCAGCCAGGTGTGGCAGTGGCTGCACAACGACGTCACCCTCGACGACACCGGTGAGCGGGTCACCCGGGAGCTGGTCGAACGGATCGCCGACGAGGAGATAGGGAAACTGCCCGGTGCTCCCGGTGACTACGCCGAAGCCCAGGCGCTGTTCATGGAGGTCGCCGTCGCCGACGACTTCGCCGACTTCCTGACCGTGCCCGCGTACGAACGGATGCCCTGACCGACGACCGACGCGACGCGGAGGTGGCGATGAGCACGACCACGACGGACATCGACGCGCTCGCCGCCGCCCTGCGGGCCGCCATCGGCGCCGACCGGGTGATCAGCGACCGGCAGGAGCTGCGCACCTACGAGTGCGACGGGCTGGCCCAGTACAAGGTGATCCCCGCGCTGGTGGCGCTCCCGGCGGACGCGGAACAGTGCGCCGCCGTCGTGCGGGCCTGCGTCGCCGCGGGTACGCCGTTCGTGGCCCGCGGATCCGGCACCGGGCTCTCCGGCGGCGCCCTGCCCCGCGCCGACGGCGTCCTCGTGGTCGCCTCGCAGATGCGGGACATCCTGGAGATCGCGCCGGACGACGAGCGGGCGGTGGTGCAGCCCGGCGTCATCAACCTGGCCGTCACCCGGGCCGCCACCCCGTACGGCTACTACTACGCACCGGACCCGTCCAGCCAGCAGATCTGCTCCATCGGGGGCAACGTGGCGGAGAACTCGGGCGGCGCCCACTGCCTCAAGTACGGCTTCACCACCAACCACGTTCTCGGCGTCGAGCTGGTCACCCCGGACGGCGACCGGGTACGCCTCGGCGGCCGCGCCCCCGACGCCCCCGGCTACGACCTGCTCGGCGCGTTCGTCGGCTCCGAGGGCACCCTCGGCATCGCCACCGAGGTGACCGTCCGGCTGACCCGGCTGCCCGAGTCGGTGCGCACCCTGCTCGCCGCGTTCGAGACAACCGACCAGGCCGGTGCGGCGACCTCGGCGATCATCGCGGCCGGGGTGGTGCCGGCGGCGGTGGAGATGATGGACGCCCTGGCCATCGAGGCGGCCGAGGCGGCGGTGCACTGTGGCTACCCGCCCGGCGCCGGGGCGGTGCTGATCGTCGAGTTGGACGGGCCGGAACCGGAGGTCGCCGCCCAGTTCGCGCAGGTGGAGAGCCTGTGCCGGGAGAACCGGGCGTTCGAGATCCGGATCGCGGCCGACGACGCCGAGCGGGCGCTGTTCTGGAAGGGGCGCAAGTCCGCGTTCGCCGCCGTGGGGCGGATCAGCCCGGACTACATCGTCCAGGACGGGGTGATTCCGCGGACCGCCCTGTCGGAGGTGCTGCGCCGCATCGGCGAGCTCTCCGCCGAGCGCGGCATCCGGGTGGCGAACGTCTTCCACGCCGGCGACGGCAACCTGCACCCGCTGGTCCTCTTCGACGCCGCCGTCGACGGCGAGACCGTCCGCGCCGAGGAGGTCTCCGGCGCGATCCTCGACCTCTGCATCACCCACGGCGGCTCGATCACCGGGGAGCACGGCGTGGGCATGGACAAGGCGAAGTACATGCCCCGCATGTTCACCGACGACGACCTGGACACGATGCAGCTGCTGCGCTGCGCGTTCGACCCGGACGGGCTGGCCAACCCCGGCAAGGTATTCCCGACACCCCGCCTCTGCGGCGAGGTGCCGGGCCGACGCAAGGGGCTCCACCCGGCGCAGGAGGCCGGCCTGGCGGAGGTGTTCTGATGCCCGCCGACCGGACCCTCGACCAGCTCCGCGCCGCCGCCGAGGTCGTCCGCACCGCCGGCGAGCACGACACCATCGACGGGGTGCCGGCCCGCTACGTCGCCGCGCCCCGGGACACCGGCCAGGCCGCCCACCTGCTGCGCGCGGCAGCCGCGCTCGACCTGGCCGTCACGTTCCGGGGCGGCGGCACCAAGCAGGACTGGGGGAGCCCACCCCGTCGACTCGACCTGATCCTCGACACCACCGCCCTGACCGGGGTGGTCGAGCACGCCGCCGGCGACCTGATCACCGTGGTCCGGGCCGGCACCCGCCTCGACGAGCTGCCGGCCACCCTGGCCGGCGCCGGGCAGCAGCTCGCCCTCGACGCACCGCTGCCCGGCGGCACCGTCGGCGGTGCCGTCGCCACCAACACCAGCGGCCCGCGCCGGATGCTCTACGGAACCGTCCGCGACCTGCTCATCGGGGTAACCCTGGTGCGCGTGGACGGGGTGGTGGCGCACGCCGGCGGCAAGGTGGTCAAGAACGTCGCCGGCTACGACCTGGGCAAGCTGGTCACCGGCGCGTACGGCACGCTGGGGCTGATCACCGAGTGCGCGTTCCGGCTGCACCCGCTGCCCGCCACCGTCGCATACGTCTCCCGCGCCGTGGACGACCTGGCCGAGGCCGGTCGCCTGGCCGGCACGGTACGGGCGGCCCAGCTCGCACCCACCGCGCTGGAGGTGGACGCCCCGGCCGGCGAGCGGGCGATGGTCACCGTGCTGCTGGAGGGCACCCCGGCCGGGGTGACCGCCCGGGCCGCCGCGGCCCGCCGGCTGCTCGGCGCCGACGCCACCGAGGCCGACCAGCCGCCCGAAGGCTGGGCACGCTATCCGTGGCGGGACGGGGACGTCGGCCTGAAGCTGACCGCCGCGCTCTCCGGCGTACCCCGGCTGCTGAGCGATGCCCGCGCGGCGGCCGACCGGCACGACCTGCCGCTGGCGCTGCGCGGTTCGGCCGGCGTCGGTGTCCTCTACGCCGGCCTGCCCGGCGCATCCGACCCGGAGCGGGTCGCCGGCCTGGTGGACGCGCTCCGGGCGACGACCGCCGCCGTCGGCGGGCACACGGTGGTGCTCACCGCACCCGCGCCCGTGCGGGACCGGGTCGACCCGTGGGGACCGGTCCACGGCCTGGAGCTGATGCGCCGGGTCAAGCAGCGCTTCGATCCGGACGCCCGGCTGGCGCCCGGCCGATTCGTGGGAGGGATCTGATGAGCATCCCCCAGCAGCCCGGCCCGACCCCGGTCACCTCACCCGGCGGGAGCCAGCCGGCCAGCGGTCCCCGGGACGTGCTCGGCGCGGCCGCCCAGCCGCCCGGCGTCGGCGCCTTCGACGAGCACCACCCGCCGTCCGCCGAGCTGGTCGGGGACTGCGTGCACTGCGGCTTCTGCCTGCCCACCTGCCCGACCTACGTGCTGTGGGGCGAGGAGATGGACTCACCACGCGGGCGGATCTACCTGATGAAGCAGGGGTTGGAGGGCGAGCCGCTCACCGACTCCATGGTCACCCACTTCGACCGCTGCCTCGGCTGCATGTCCTGCGTGACCGCCTGCCCCTCCGGCGTCCAGTACGACCGGCTCATCGGGGCCACCCGCCAGCAGGTCGAACGCCGGCACAGCCGCGGCCCCCGGGACCGGGCGCTGCGGGCGGCGATCTTCGCGCTCTTCCCGTACCGGAGGCGGCTGCGGCTGCTGCGCGGGCCGCTGCGGGCGTACCAGGCCACCGGCCTGCCCCGGCTGGTTCGCCGGAGCGGGCTGCTGCGCCGGCTGGCACCCACCCTGGCGACGGTGGAGTCGCTGGCTCCCCGGCTGGGCCGGGCCGCCGGCCCGCCGCAGCGGGTGGCGGCCGTCGGCAACCGGCGGGCCGTGGTCGGCATGCTCACCGGCTGCGTGCAGGGCGCCTTCTTTCCCGAGGTGAACGCCGCCACCGCCCGGGTGCTCGCCGCCGAGGGCTGCGAGGTGGTGATCCTGCCCGACCGGCAGGGCTGCTGCGGGGCGCTGAGCGCGCACAACGGACGGGAGGAGGAGGCGCGCCGCTTCGCCCGCCGGATGGTGGACACGTTCGCCGCCGCCGGCATCGACTATTTCGTGGTCAACGCGGCCGGCTGCGGCTCCACCCTCAAGGAGTACGGCGACCTGCTGCGCGACGACCCCCGGTACGCGGACCTCGCCGCCGACTTCGCCGGCAAGGTCCGCGACCTCTCCGAGGTACTGGTCGAGCTCGGCCAGGTCGCCACCCGGCACCCGCTACCGGTGACGGTCGCCTACCACGACGCCTGCCACCTGGCCCACGCCCAGGGCATCCGCGCGCAGCCCCGCCGGCTGCTGCGCGACATCCCCGGGCTGGAGCTGCGGGAAATCGCCGATCCAGAGATCTGCTGCGGCTCGGCGGGCATCTGGAACATCCTCCACCCCGGGCCGGCCGCCGAACTCGGCGACCGCAAGGCCCGCACCGTACTGGCCACCGGGGCACAGCTGCTCGTCACCGCCAACCCCGGCTGCCTCATGCAGGTCGCCGCCTCGGTGACCCGCGCCGGCGGCGACATCGCGCTGGCACACACCGCCCAGGTCCTCGACGCCTCGATCCGCGGACGAGGGGTCGAGGAGTTGCTGCACCAGCGAACCCCGTCCTGACGGCGAGATCCACCGTCACCGCTGACCCCCGTCCCCCCACAGCGTCGAGGTGACCCATGTTCGACCAGTTCAAGGTCGTCACCGATCCCGTCGGTGACTCCGTCGCGCTCTCGGCCATCTTCGCGGTCCTACCCCTGCTCACCCTCTTCGTCCTGCTCGGCGTCATGAAGGTCAAGGCCTGGTTGGCCGGCGTGATCTCGCTCGTGGTCGCCCTGATCGTGGCCATCGCCGTCTACGCCATGCCGATCGGGCAGGCCGTGCTCTCGGCCACCGAGGGCGCCGCCTTCGGCTTCTTCCCGATCCTCTGGATCGTCATCAACGCGATCTGGGTCTACAACCTCACCGTCGAGAGCGGGCATTTCGACGTGCTGCGCCGCTCCTTCGAACGGGTCAGCCCGGACATGCGCATCCAGGCGATCATCATCGCGTTCTGCTTCGGTGCGCTGCTGGAGGCCCTCGCGGGCTTCGGCACGCCGGTGGCGATCACCGTGGTGATGCTGATGGCCCTCGGGTTCCGCCCGATCCACGCCGCCTCCGTGTCGCTGCTGGCCAACACCGCGCCGGTGGCCTTCGGCGCGCTCGCCACCCCGATCGTCACGCTGGCCAGCGTCAGCAGTGGCGCCAACCCCGACCCCCGGCTCACCGTCGACACCCTCGGCGCGATGGTCGGCCGGCAGACCCCGATCCTCGCGGTGGTCGTACCGCTGATGCTGGTGGCCCTGGTCGACGGGCGGCGCGGCATCCGCCAGACCTGGCCAGCCGCGCTGGTCGCCGGGGTGAGCTTCGGCCTGGCGCAGTTCGTCGCGGCGAACTACATCTCGGTGCCGCTGACCGACATCGTCGCCGCGCTGGTCTCGGCCGCCGCCGTGGTGCTGCTGATCCGCGTCTGGCGCCCGGTCACCCCCGCCGACCTCGGCCGCGAGCCGGAGGCCGCCGCCGTGCCGGCCGCCCGCGGGGCAGTCGCCGCGGAGATGGCCGGACCCGGCACGGTCCGCGCCGCCGCGGGCACCCGCTCCGATACGACCAGCACCGCCGCCCCCGGACTGGGCGGTTCCGGTGGGGAGACCTCGCCGGGTGATCCGCGCATCGACGAGACCGCTCCCGTCGGCCGGCACCGCGACGACGACCTGGAGCCGCGGCCCACCGACCAGGTGCGCGCCGCCACGGCCGGCGGCCGGCGGATCGCGGACACCCCGGCCGAGATCGCGCGGGCGTACGCGCCCTACCTGATCATCATCGCGATCTTCTCCATCGCCAACCTCGGCGCGGTGAAGACGGCCCTGGCGAAGGAGCCGTGGACGGTGAAGTTCCCCTGGCCGGGGCTGGACATCCTGGGCGGCAACGGCAAGCCGCTGTCCTCGGTGACGTTCACCTTGAACTGGCTGCCCGCGGCGGGCACCCTGATGATCCTCGCCGGCATCCTGACCGCGCTGGTGCTGCGGGTCTCGGCGGGCCGGGCGCTGCGCGCGTACGGCCGCACCTACGTCGAGCTGCGCTACGCGATCGTCACGGTGATGGCGGTGCTCGCCCTGGCGTACGTGATGAACCAGTCCGGCCAGACCAACACCCTCGGCGCGTTCCTCGCCGCGGCCGGCGGGGCGTTCGTCTTCCTGTCGGCGATCCTCGGCTGGATCGGCGTCGCGGTGACCGGCTCGGACACCTCCGCCAACGCCCTGTTCGGCGCGTTGCAGGTGCAGACGGCGGCCCGGGCCGGGCTGGACCCGCTGCTGCTGGCCGCGGCCAACTCTTCCGGCGGGGTGCTGGGCAAGATGATCAGCCCGCAGAACCTGGCGATCGCCGCCGCCGCGGTCGGCATGGCCGGCCGAGAGGGGGAGATCTTCCGGAAGGTGTTCGGCTGGAGCCTCGTGCTGCTGCTGTTCATGTGCGTGCTCGTCGCGCTCCAGGGCTCCCCGGTCCTGAGCTGGATGGTGCCCTGATCGCAGGTCCGACCGCCCGGGCGCCACGGATCACGTGGCGCCCGGGCTGGTCTCGTCGCCGCTCCGGCTCGGCGGGCTGCTGCGCCCATCCGGCCGGGGGAGCCCTGCACGCTCTACGGTTGCGTGGACGAAGGTCACTTCCCCAGCGTGCGCACCACAGTCGAAGACACCGCGGCCAGTTCGGGCTGTGCAGGCAGAAATACCGTGGGGACACCCAGCGACTGGTTCATCGCGGCGAGCTGATACTCGGTCTGAAGGTCGGTGGTGTTACGCACGCCGCGGACGATCACTCCTGCGTGATGGCGACGGCAGTAGGTGGCGGTCAACCCGCTCCAGGCCGCGACGGTGACGGAGGTCCACTCGACCGGCAGAATGGCCCGAACAGCGGCCGCGCGCTCCTCTTCGTCGGTGCCCGGATGCTTGCTGCTGTTGACCGCGACGAGCACGACCACTTCGTCGAACAGGTCACGTGCCCGGTTCACCACATTAAAATGCCCGGGAGTGAAGGGACCAAAGGTGCCGGGGTAGACGGCTCGCACACGTACGCGACCGGGGGTTTCTGCTGTCGAACGTGGCCCTGCCGATGGTTCGGGTGTCACGGCCGCAAGACCCGCTGCGCATCGCGGATGATGCTGACTCGACAGAGGTGGGCGTGCAGGTTGCCCCCGGGATGCGCGATCTGCTCGGCTCCATGCCTGCGGAGCCGGACCCGTACGCCTTTATCGGTGCTCATGGCCCGACTGTAGGTATCGGCTGTCGGATTCGCTGGCCCCTGGGCGTGGGCGATATGTCACAGCGCCGTGGACACGTCTGGCACTCGCCTGACTGCGCCCTTCGGACCGGCTCTCCATCGGGGAGCTTCTGACTTGTGCAGATGCGCAAAGTCGTTCTTGTGTCGGTGCCGACACGGCGGTGAGGGTGAGCGAACCCCGTGCCGCAAGGAGTCGGCCGGGCGCTGGACCACCTTGCAGGAGCACAGATGCGCAGACTCAAGGCACCACCTGCCCTCGCCATCCTGGCGGCGGCCGCCCTCCTCGGAACCACCGCCCAGGCCGCGAACGCGGCGACCCCGTCGCCGACGGGCACGACGACCGCCGCGGAAGCTTCCGTTCCGGCCACCGTGGCGCCCGCTACAGAAACCCCCGCGCTCGTGGACGACCTGGCCGACCCGGTCGACGCCACGATCGCACCGGACAAGGCCGCCAAGGCCCACCTCGCGGGCCACAAGGACCGCTACAAGATCGCCGACCCGGCCGGCACGCTCACCACAGCGAGCGTCGACACGCAGGGCGCGCGGGAGACGGTCCGGCTGAACCAGAAGTACAAGGGCCTGCCCGTGTTCGGCGCCCAGTACGTGGTGCGGATGGAGAAGAAGGCCGGCAAGCGCGCGGTGACCGGCACGTCGGGCAGCTACTTCACGGACCTCGACGTCGACACGACGGGCACCCCGATGCCCGCGGACGTCGCGATCTCCCGAGCGGTCGAGGACGTGCGCAAGAGCCTGCACCCTGGTGCGGCCGTCGTGGCCGGCGCCCCGCGGCCCGGCACGACGCCCGACGCGGCCCATGCCGACCTCAGCGGCACCGACCAGGGGCTCGTGGTCATGCCGACCGGCACCGGCGTGCTCGCGCGGCGTGTGCTCGTCAAGGGCAAGGACGTCGTCACGGGTCAGCCCGTGCTCCGCGACGTGTACGTGGGCGCGACGAACGGGGTGACGCTGCTCAGCGTCAGCCGGATCAAGCCCTTCGCCACCGCGCAGCAGGCCGCCGCCCTGGCCGCCGGCGGGACCGCCGTCGCGCCGCGGGCCGTGACGCAGCCGTCCCCGTCGGGCAACGGCACGACGCCGGTCGTCGGCGAGGGCAAGAGCCTGCACGGCGGCACGGTGTCGGTCCCGCTCGTCCGGATCGACGACGCGAACTCCTACCTCATGATCGACCAGACCCACACCCTCCCCGACGGCCGGACGGTGCCGATCACCACCTGGGACGCTCGGGGCCGGGACTACTACGAGCTGCTCGACGGCCAGTTGCCCGAGGGCGTGGGACCGTTCGCGTCGCCATCGAGCACCCTCGGCGCGGACCTGACCGACGCCGGCGCCGTGGACGCGGCCTGGGACGCCGCGAAGGTGTTCGAGTGGTTCCAGGCGAAGCTCGGGCGCAACAGCCTGGACGACGACGGCATGCCGATCAACTCGATCGTCGGCATCACCTACGGTGGCTACCCGTTCGTGAACGCGTACTGGGACGGCACCCGCATGGTGTACGGCAGCGGCGACGACGAGTACCTGCCGCTGGCCGCCGACCCGGACGTCGTGGGCCACGAGATGACGCACGGTGTGGTGGAGAACTCCGCCAACCTCGTCTACGCCGGCCAGCCGGGGGCGCTCAACGAGGCGATCGCCGACTACTTCGGCAATGCCATCGACCTCGACGCGGCGGGCACGTCGATGTCCGACCCCGAGGCGGGCCTGATCGGCGGCGACCTCTGCCGCACCCTGGCGCCCACCAAGTGCGCCCTGCGCAACCTCGACGACGGCGCCACCACGGCGGACTTCCAGCACCTCATGGACACGCCGCAGATGGACGACGGCGGCGTGCACCTCAACTCGACGATCGTGTCCGGGGCGCTGTGGGACCTGCGCCAGGCGTTCGGTGGCGCGGTCGCCGACAAGATCGTCTACCGGGCGCTCACCGAGTACCTCACGCCCATGTCCGACTTCGTCGACGCCCGCGACGCGGTGCTCGCCTCCGCCAAGTCTTCCGGCCTGAGCCAGGAGGACCTCAAGGTGGTGCGGGCGGCGTTCGACTCGCGCGGGATCACCGCGAAGTGGAAGGCGGACCTGTACGGCAAGAACACCGACCTCCTGGTCGACCGGCTCAACACCGGGATGTACGTCGACATGACGGCGAGCATGGCCGGCGGCTGGTTCACCGTGCCGCGATCGGACGCGAACCACACCCAGCCGCCGTCGATCTGGGTGGGCCGTACCGACGGCAAGGTCGCGCCGTACCGGATCTCCCCGGACGACGGGAACATGCACAGCTTCCCGCACACCGACGGCAAGCGGGTCGTGTGGCTCTCGATCGAGGCGGACCCCGACTCGCCGACGTGGGAGACCAACCGCATTCTGTCCGCGCCCGTCGGCGGCGGGGGCGTCGAGGAGCTCTACAGCTCGCCGTACCGGATCGACGGCCTGGGCTTCGACGGCACCGTCGTCGCGTGGAGCCAGTACGAGCCGACGCAGGGGTACCGCGACGTCGTGCGCTACCTGCAGGGCAGTTCGCGGACCGTCCACACCCTCGCGCACCCCGACTGGCTCGGGAACGCGACGGCGCCGAGCGTCAAGAACGGGAAGATCTCCTACGTCCGGTACGAGGACTACGCGCAGCCCGACGCCAACGGCATCTGGTGGTCGCTGGGCGTCGAGGTGTACGACGTCGCGATGGGGACGACGACCTTCGCCGGCGGTGACCCTGGCGCCGAGACGATGAGTTACCCCCAGGTGTCCGGCACCGGCGTCGCCTGGGTGATCAACCGCGACTACGGCTCCTACGTCGACGGCCAGTGGAGCCAGGGGACGTTCAACGACTCCGTGCGGCTCTTCGACTTCGCCACGGGCACCAGCCACGTGCTCTTCGAGGAGAACTCGCCGCAGGCGATCCGCGCCGACGTCCTCACGCTGTCCGACACGACCCTGACGATCACCGAGGAGGCCCCCGTGGACCTCTGGCTCGGGACCGGGGGCTACCCGGACAACTCGCTCAACCCGAAGCTCAGGCAGTACACCTTCAACGGACAGTACGTCGGTCCGGCGTCGTGCAGCCCGGGCGCGCAGATGTTCGCGACGGCGGGCGCGGGGCGCGAGGTGATCTTCATGGACTCGTCGGCGGGCGGTTTCGGCCTGGCGTACGCGAAGGGCGCCAAGTCCTGCAAGTGAAACGCTGCTAGGGGAGCGCGATGCACGACGGCGCGCCGGGACCTGCCACAAGGAGGTCCCGGCGCGCCGTCGTCAACGTCAAGCCCTGGTGACCCTGGGTCCTCACGCCCGAGCGCATCTCCAGCGCTGGAGCCTGACCTTCATGCGCTGGCCGTGAGCCGTGAAGGAGGCGCGGCTGCGGGTGCCGGACCGGCAGGCTCTGTGCGGCGTCCCGTCCCCACCGACTCCTTCAGCCACCCCCGCTCCGCGGCCAGCAGCGCGATCTGGAACCGAGTCCGGGCGCCGAGCAGGGAACCCGCATCGCTGACATGTTTCTGCACGGTACGGCGGCTCACCTTGAGCACGCGGGCGATCGCCTCGTCCTTCATCCCGGATGCCATCATGTGCAGGATCTCCCGTGTCCGCTGGTCCGGCTCCACGGTCGTCGGACTGCCCTTCGGGGCCGGCCCGTCGTGTCGGCTCGCCAGCGACACCGGTTCGGCGCGCTCCCACACGCTCTCGAACAGCGCCACCAGCGCCACCACCAGCGCAGGCGAGTGCACCACCAATGAGCCCGCCGCCGGGCGATCCCCGCGCACCGGCAGCAGAGCCGCCGCCCGGTCGAACACCACCAGTTTCACCGGCAGCCGTGACGCCAGCCGAAGTTCCCCGCCCTGACCCGTCCCGCGCAGCGCCGTCTTGAGCGACACGGCGTCGGTGAAGCCCTCCGTCTCGTACACCGACCGCATGCGCACCCCGGACGCCACTCCCGGCTCCCCGACGGACGCCTTCGTGGCCGTCACATACGGTGGCTTGGCCAGATGCAGTACCTCGACCGAACTGCCCTTCAGCAGCTGACCGTAGCGCGCCGGCACCTCATCCTCGCGTTCCAGCACCTCCACCAGGTGTGCAGCGCGCGGCCCGGACACCGCCTCGTACACCTCGTGAAGCCGCTCCACGAGGCCCTCGACGCGGGCCAGTTCGGCCCGCCGCCGGGCCAGCAGGGCGCTGAGCGATGACCGTGGAGGGCCGGCCGCCCATCGCGGTGCCGTGCCGTCGATCTGCAGCACCAGTGCGGACTCCGTAAGGTGCCGCAGTGCTTGGTCCGCCTCCGCCGGGGACACCCCGACCGCCGCCGCCACCTCGGTGGCGTCCGCCGACCGCACGGCCACCAGGTGCTCCAACACCCGCCCGGCCAGTGGATCCAGACCGGTTACCGCCCACGGGCTGCCTGCAGTTCCGTCCATAGGTCCTGACACTCCTGTGGTCTGAGCTTGTTCCGCCCTCGGCGGAGACCATCGATGTGGTGGTCAGGCCGCCAGTGCGGCCTCGTGGTCGGCGGGACTGCGGTGGCCCAGGCTGCTGCGCAGCCGGTGCAAGTTGTACCAGCCTTGATGGCAACCGAGGACGCCCGTACCAGCCGATGGACGTCCGTGAGCCGCCCCTGAGAGGCTCAGCGTTGTCACTGTCGCCGCCGCGCCCCGACCGCGCGGCTACCCGCCGGCGGTCGGGGCAGGCGTGCGCCCGGATCCGGTGCCGCGGTCGTGCGGGCGCGTCGGCTCTCTTGACCGGCAACTCGCTGCTTTACTATGATACTAGTAAAGCAGCAAGGGGCTACCGTGTTCGTCTTCCGGCTCGACACCCACTCCGGCGTGCCGCCGTACCTGCAACTCGTCCAGCAGGTCCGCCAGGCGGTGCTGCTGGGCTTTCTCCAACCCGGTGACCGCCTCCCGCTCATCCGCGAGGTGGTCGAGGACCTGGCGATCAATCCGAACACCGTCGCCAAGGCGTACCGGCAGATGGAGCAGGAGAACCTGGTCACCGGCCGGCCCGGCCAGGGCACGTTCGTCAATGAACAGCAGTCGGCCGCGATGTCGGCATCGACGTACACGTCGCTGCGCCGCGGCCTGGCGACCTGGTTGCGCCGCGCCTACGCGGCGGGCCTCGACGAGCAGGCGGTCAACGCGCTTTTTACTTCCGTCCACCAGCAGACGAGGAATGAGGACGTGGCGTGACAGCGACCGAGTTCGCGCTGAGCACCGACGGTGTGGGCAAGCGGTACCGGAAGGGCTGGGCGCTGCGCGACTGCACCCTGGCCCTGCCGGCGGGCGGCGTGATCGCCCTGGTCGGGCCGAACGGCGCGGGCAAGACCACGCTGCTGCGCCTGGTCGTCGGGTTGCTGGCACCGAGCACCGGCACGGTGGAGGTCCTCGGCCACGACGTCACCGCCAGCACCCCGCAAACTCTGTCCCGGGTCGGGTTCCTGGCCCAGGACCACCCGCTGTACAAGCGCTTCACCGTCGCCGAGATGCTCCGCTTCGGCCGGGCCTGCAACCTGCGGTTCGACCAGGGGCTGGCCGAGCGCCGGCTGGCGAAGCTGGGCATCCCGCTCGACCGCAGGGCCGGTACGCTATCCGGCGGGCAGCAGGCCCAGGTCGCGTTGGCTCTGGCCCTGGCGAAGCGGCCGGACCTGCTTGTCCTCGACGAGCCGGTGGCCAGCCTCGACCCGCTGGCCCGGCACGAGTTCCTGCAGGTCCTCATGGGCGCGGTGGCCGAAGGCGGGGTGACCGTCGTGTTCTCCTCCCACGTCGTGCACGAGCTGGAGCGCGTCTGCGACCACCTGGTCGTGCTTAACCACGGCCGGGTCACGCTCACCGGTGACATCGACACCCTCCTCGCCGAGCACCGGCTGCTCGTCGGCCCGCGTACGGCCACCGACCTCGACCGGGCCGGCGCCGTCGTGGAGGCCGTCCACAGCGACCGGCACACGACCCTGCTGGTACGCGACGGCGCGATCCCGGCCGCGCCTGGGTGGCAGGCCCAGCCGGTCGCGCTGGAGGACCTGGTGCTGGCGTACCTGCGCCGGCCGTCCGAGCCGAGCGATGCGGTCACGTCGGGGGTGGCGGCATGACGTGGTTGATCTGGCGCCAGCACCGGACCGAGGTCTGCGTCCTGGGTCTGCTTGTCGGCATGTTCGGCATTGCCCTGCTCGTGCTCGGGACGCAGGCCCACGACCTGTTCCCGGGCGGTCCCGCCCGGTGTGCGGGAGAGGCCGGTATCAACGAGGCCTGCGCGGCCTCCTTCCGCCGGCTCGACGAGGAGTACGGGTACGTCGAGAACCTCCTGGCGGGCTTCTATCTGGTCCCCGTCGTCATCGGTGCGTTCCTCGGTGCGCCGCTGCTCGCGCGCGAACTGGAGGACGGCACCTGGCAGCTCGCCTGGACGCAGGCCGTGCCGCGGATGCGCTGGCTGGCGGCCAAGCTCGCGGCACTGGCCGGCGTCACCGTCACGCTCACCGGGATGTTCACCGCGGTGCTCACCTGGTTCCGTCAGCCATTCGACGCGTGGGAAGGGCGGTTCCAGTACGACGCCTTCGACCTGGAGGGACTTGTTCCGGTGGCGTACGCGCTTTTCGCGTTCGGCGTCGCCACCGCCGCGGGGGCGATCCTGCGGCGCAGCCTGCCCGCGTTCGGCGTCGCGTTCGGGGCGTTCCTCGCCGCCCGGATGCCGGTGGCGCTGTTGGCCCGTCCCGCGTACGCCACCCCGCTCACCACCATGGAGCCGGTCCCCGTCGGCGGCTCGAAGGACCAGGCGGGGCACTGGCCCGTGCCCAGCTTCGCTGACTGGATGATCGAACACGGCTACGCAGACGCCACCGGGCGCAGGCTGAGCTGGACCGAGTACTACGAGCTGGAGGGCGCCGCCAACCGGGCCGGCACCAACCTCAACCAGTTCCTGCACGCGCGGGGCATCCAGCAGTTCGGGGTCTACCACCCGGCCGACCGGTTCTGGACGTTCCAGCTCATCGAGACGGCCCTGTTCGTCGCCGTCGCGGCGGTCCTGATCGGTGTGGTGGTGTGGCGGGTACGGCGCCGTATGATCTAGTGCCCTGACCACAAACGTTCACGGTGTTGGTTGACACGCTGTTCGGCTTGTCGGCCGGGCGGCGTGTCGACGTTCACGCTGTGTGGATGGCAGAGCTGGGCTTCCCCCGGGGGTGTGGACACCGGGTCATGCCGCGATCGGTAGCAGCGTAGTGGGGTCGTGGGGCTGCGGTAGCCGAGGGCGGAGTGGCGACGGCGGTGGTTGTAGAAGGCGATCCAGCGGAAGATGTTGCGTCGGGCGTCGGCCTCGCTGTTCCAGCGTCGATGGTCGACGGCCCGCTGACGCCAGCCGGGAGGTCTTGCCGAATCGACGTATGGCTCTGGCCGCTGCCGTCCTAGGTGGCACCGGTGCACCAACTGCCGGATGAGGTCGTCGAGGAAGTCGGGCGAGGGCGGGCGCCCCCTCTTGCCGCCGTCGTGCGGTCCGCCGCCAGTCGCAGGTGGTCAGGGTCAGGTAGCCGCCGACTGGGTCGAAGACCGCTCGGAGCGGCGCCGGCACTTGCCGGACGCACACCGTCGAGGTCGGTGCCAGGGGTGCGCCGTGGGCGAAGACGTACAGGCGTAGCACCAGAAACCGCCCGGCTCCGGCGAGTCCGGAGGCGCTGAGGTAAACGGCCTGCTCCCAGCCGATGCTGGCGGACGGCTGCACAGCGTGCAGGACGAGGATGGCAGCTGAGGTGACCAGATAGGCGGCGGTGGCGGAGCCGGCGGACTGCAGATGCTGGTGCCATCGCGCGCGCCGACCGGCGCCGAAGGTGAACCGGGCGTGCAGTTCCGTGCCAAGCAGCGTGGATATCGCGGTGATCAATGCGTTGGCGGCCGCCCATGGCATGAGCGTGGCCACCACCGGCACTGCGACACTGGAGGCGAGCCCGACACCACCGCCGAGCAGAACGAACCTGGCAAATGAGCCTAGTGTGCTTCGGTTCACCGGTCGGTCCTCGGATGCTCCGGGTGACTTCGGCAGGAGCAGCGACGTGATCTGCTCACCTTCACGCACTCGTGCAAAGCAGCGGCGAATGGGCTTCAGCATCGACGGAACGGTCGAACCGGAGCAACGTCTTCTTCGACCGGCTTGCCAGCGCCGCTGCGGCAGGCAGCCCTCGCCGGTGGCGGTCAGCCGCACCATGCCGGTCATCTGCCTGCTCATCACAGCTCTCCTCGCCAGGACAGCGGAGATCGAGGCCGGCGTGTCGAACTTCGGCATCACACTCTCCATCGGACGGTCGTCATTTCGTGCTCGGCGGCTCGTGTGTCCGCCGTGCACACTGACCATCGCTACCGCCGCTGACACCGCCCTATCAGCGCGCTGACACGGAGGCTCACCCACATCGACCCGATGTCAGCAGCGTGGAGCGGCGGCGGCTTCACCCAGCCCGTGTACGACGTACTCCACGCCGCCCTCCCCGCAACACCCGAGGACAGCCGATACCGCGACGGCTTGAGCCGGCCCTAGCGTGCCGAGCCTCCGGCAGTTGACCCTGCCTGACGGAGTGCCCGCGTAGGTAGGCGATGATCGTGGGATGGGTATTCCGGGATCCCTGCGCGAATCTCTGCACGATCCGGCGTTCTGGGCGCGGTACACCTTCGCCGCAGAGGACGGCCCCGGCGCCGATCGGCTCGGCGCACTCGAAGAGCTGCTCGATGACGATGACGATGACGATGACGATGACGAGCGCGAGAATGCGCAGAACGTCACCTTCGACGTCGGCGGTGGCCATCTCATCTCGCTGGATGTCGACACCCGGCTCGGCTCGTACGAATTGGGCATCACCGGGCCTGGTTCCGTCGAGTGGGCTGGGCTGGGGTGGGACGATTTGGCGCACTGGCACCCGTACGCGCTGCGCTGGTCGGAGCTCGATCTGATCTGCCGGGCAATCGCCGTGCGAGACCCGTTGTTGTCGCACCCCGGGGTGCCGATTGCCTTGCTATGCCGGTTCGCCGCGGTCTTCGAGGACGACGACGTGGACACCGCCGTTGCCGTAGTGGACGCGGCGTACGGCGTACTGCGGCCCCGGGGCTGGGACGGCTACTGGCCCAGTGGCGCCGACTGGCTCGAACGCACAGACTTCCGCGGTCAGAAAGTGGTCTGGCACCGCGACGAAGCAGGCAACCTGTGGGCCGAACAAGACGACGACCACGACGCCGACTTCTACAGCACACGGGTAACGCCGCCGGCGGGGGGCGAGGAGCATTTCCCGCATACCCGGCTCAGGGATCTGGTGGCTGCGGCCGCGATCACGGTAGCGACCGGGTCCCGCCCCTAACCCCTGGAAGCGGCGCCTTGCAGGCGCGGGCACCCGGGCGCCGACGAAGGGGCTCGCACGTCGACCGTACGCCAGTGCCGCTATCCGGAAGCCCGCAGATCATCAGCGGGCCCCGGAGGTCGATGAGCAAGTCCGGTCGGCGAGTGTGGAGATGCTCGTCGGGGTGCACCGTCGGCACCGGTACAGGGGATGTCTCTCAACACCGTCGCCTCGTGCTCGCCTGACGATCCAGGGGACCTGCGAGCTGGCGACATCGTGGTGAGCCGTTCGGTGCTGGTGGCAAAGGCATGGGCTGAACGCTGCTGGGATACCAGCGCAAGCCGCATTCCGCCACGGGAGTGGAGGACTTTTGAGTGGTGAACGCGCTTGGCCCGCTAGCCAGATCCCGGTACCCCCGTACCCGCTTCATCGAACTGCCTTGCGGTATCCCCTCTTTGGCACGGGCGTGCGTGGGGGGATCTCCGTCAGGCTCCCTCGCGCCGCATCTGCGGCATGGGAATTGTCGCGTGTACGGGTGGACGCGACCGTGGTTGATGACCTTCAGATCCATGTCCAGGGACGGAGGGCCATCCACAGGCGCCCCCGCCAACGGGCCCGCCGAGGATGAAGGAAGAGCTCAATGTCCTCCAACGCAGTGATGGCGGCACCACCGACATAAGGGGCCGATCGAACACGGCGAAGGGCGGCAACTACTCGAGTTTCCTCCAGCTGGCCGTGAACCCTCGCCAGATGGCCCAAACATGTGGCGGCCAGGGCCCTCACCTGGCGATCCTCGTGATCGAGTAGCTCAAGATAGAGTCCCTGCAGCTCCTGCCAGTCCCCGTCGCCGTACAGCACGGCACCGACCATCGCATCCAGTGCGCTGGAAAGCTCGCCGCGATCAAGCGCCCCACGCACCTCAGCCGGCGTCGCCGGCGGCGGGTTGTGGAACACACGATGCTCATGGCTCATGGCAACATCCTTGCTCACCTTCGAGCGATGGCCGCCAGGACAGACTCACCCTGGCAGAGCACCCGCAGGCCGAACACGTGCGCCGAAATGTCGGGCGCGTCGGCAGAGGCCTGCCAGTGCCCCTTGTCGTTGTCGCTTCAGCGGAGGGTCGTCCTCGGTCGGCGGGATTCCGCCCGGCCGGCGGCATCGGTGCGTGTGGTCGGGTTCCACTGGGAGGAGCCAACAGCGCAGTTGAACCGGCGAGCGTGAGCGGACGGATCTGCCTGCCTTGCGGGTGGCGCACCCGAGAGGTCAGGACGAGAAGCCGTCGACCACGGCGCGTCGGCTGGTGGCCGCAAACCAGCTGCGGACCTGGGGGCGGCTGGTCAGGAACAGCAGCGCGACCACCACGAGCGCCTTGGCGACGTTGACCGCTCGGATCCACCAGGGGAACGGCTGGAGCAGGGTCAGACCGGATACGAGCAGCACGACCACCGAGACGTAGACCACCTGCCGGTACGCCTTGCGCTGGCCCTCTCGCAGCCCGTGGATCACCCACAGGTAGGCGAGCGCGACCAGCGCCACGGGCAGCACGCGGGACCACGCCGACGAGCGCAGCGTCTCCCGGGCGGCGGCCAGGTCGGTGCCGGCGGGCAGGTCGAGGTGGGCGAGCTGGTAGTCCAGCAGCTGCTCCTGGAAGGCCAGCATCAGGCCGGCGAGCAGGGCGCTCAGGGCCAGGTTGGCGAGCATGAGCACGATCATGCGGCGCACGTGCGGCGGCGTGGCCGTAGCGGCGTCGGGATCGGTGGCGGGAGCGTCCGGTGTCGTCATCGGCAGGGATCAGATCACACGCCGCCTTCCCGCGCTGCCCCGGTCTCCCGCCCGTCCCGCTCACCCTGTGAACTACCCGGCGATTGTGCCCAGCGTTGCCGGCAAGCTCCGCCGCCGACGGCACACGGTCCAGGTGGACGAGCCAATGGGCCGCGGCACCGAACTGGAACGGCTACTGGACGAGATGGCCTTCCGGTGTCCGCAGCTACGGCAGGCGGTGGAGTGGAACCGCAAGCAGTCCAGGCGAACCCGCGACCGGCGCCGAGTGGTGAACGCGATTGATCTGCGCCCTACCCTCCTCTCGCTCTGCGGCCCAGCAGTCGCCTCGATAGGGACGGCTACGCGCCGGAGCTCCGACGAGGTCCAACCAGAGGACGAACGAAGCGGTGCAGGTGGCGCGGGTCCTAATCCATCGCGCTGCGGCGTTGCTGTTACCGGCCGCTGGGACCTTCCGCGCCACGGATGGCGAAGGGCCGGCTGTCGAGGCCCGGTTCGCCGCACCGGGTCGGAGCCGGATACCGGACTTGGAGTGTTTCAACTCAGACGAGTGCGGAGGCTGCCAACCCTGTCTCCTCTGCCTCAAGCCGGACGCGCACCCACCCGAGCCCGGTGTCGGCGAGGGCTTGTGCCAGGCGCCGCACGAGCAGCTGTGCCTGCCGCCCGTCGGTGTCAATTTCTACGTCCAGGTGCCACCGCCCGTCGCCCGTGCCCGCGCCCGTGACACTTCCCTCGTCACCGAGAGTCTGCTCCAAGAGGTCTTCGACGTCGTCTCGATCGACCGCGTCAGGAAGTGGCCGATCTCCAATGACTTCGATGAACATGCGAGGGACGATAGTTGACCCCGCATCGCCAGCGCCGTAACCGTGACCCATCGGGCCAGGCGGGCGATACCGACCAGGACTGAGCTTTGACCTCTTTCCCCGACAGATGCTCCGATCAGCCAGGGAGTGAGGCGCGGACGCAAGCTCGACCGTTGGACCGACGACGATCGAGGCGGGCGAGGACGGAAGTCCCAGCCAGCCTTCGACGTTCCGTAGCCTGTGATCGTTGCTCGTGCCATCGGCGTGCCATTAGCCTCCGCTCGGAGGTGAGCGACCTGGCAGCGACTCTGGCTCGAGACGAGGCGATCGCCCTCGTGGAGCGGATCATGAGGGGTGACTACGTGGACGACGCTGAGCTGGGCGGGTGGCTGCACCAGCTTGAGCGCGACCTCGCCTGTCCGGGCGGCAGCGTCTCCGACCTGATCTTCTGTAGTGACCCCGAATTGACGGCTGCTGAGGTGGTGGACCGGGCCTTGGCCTATCAGCCGATTGTGATGCGGTCCACGCCGTGGACGTAGCCGCCGCGGAGCACAAAGCCTCACACTTCCCCGTTCCTTGGCCTTCCTGCGGCCTACGCCAAGGCCATGGAACGACTCTGGAAGGAAGCCGTTCCTGGTGAAGACGCACCGCGACTCATTGTCCGGGCAGCCGCAGACCTCTGGGGCCAAGGGCGTGAGTCAGATCGACGAGCATCTGACGGGCCTGCCGAATGACGCTGGACCCGGCACCGTTGTTGAACCGGCTCGCCGTCCTACTCGGCTGGGAGGGATCGGCAGACCTGGAGTTCGATTGGCCAGCCCTCGAGGAAGCCGCTGGCCACCCCTTTCCCAAGGACTACCGTCGGTATGTCGAGCGCTTTCCACCCGGCGACATCGGCTTCCTGAAGGTGCTTCACCCCCTTCGGTGGGGCGCAACGGAGGACTTCCTCACCTACGCGCGGAACTGGCATGACGTCATGAACGAGAAGGCGGAGCTTGCCGGGGGGGTCCGCTACCACTTCGGCTCGTCCCCAGGCGACCTCCGAGTATGGGGAACGGTGAACCTCGACTATCTGCTCTGCTGGCGTCTGGACGGAGGGCCTCCCGAGCAGTGGCCGACGGTGGTTTGCGACACGGCCATGGCGGACCCGCCGGAGCGCTACGCCGGCACCGTCACCGAGCTGCTGGTCGACCTCGCTGAGGCACGGAACCCGTTGCCGGTGATCGGGTACGTGACTGAGATTGAGGGAGCGCCGCATGACGAAGGGCAATGCCGCAAGCTGCACCTGGCGGGCCTGTCTGGGCAGTACAGCCTTCCGTGCAGCCAAGACCACCCGCTGACACCGACGCCACCCGACATCGGCAGACCGGCTGAACAGGGAAGTGACACCTGACCAGCCGTCCACGATCTTCTGCTAAACCCATGGCTGGCCCAGGCAGGAATGGGGCCGTCAACCGCGGTTCGACCCCGGTATCCAATCTCCTATCCCGCGTTCCCACGCCAATTCCCCGTCTTGGACAACGGCCTTCAGGGGATCCGGCGCCCGGGGATAGTCGTAGGGGATTTGGTGAGCCAAGCCGACAGCTCGGCCTTCCAGCAGAGCCAACATCTCCATCAGCAGATCGTTCAGGCTATCCCACGCCAAACCGAACGGCCCTTCGACCTTGTCGAACTCGAATATCCGCCCGTACGGTGGCTGCGGATGAGTATCGAGGACAAGGCAGCCGCCACAGAGATCGTTTCCGAACGCGATCCAGGTCGGCCGCCAGGAATTGCCCCAGATTGATGCTCTCTGCACGCTGTCGCGTGCCATCTGTGAGCAATCCATCATGTAATAGCCCGGCGGAAGCAGGTTAATGCCGGTGACACCTCGTGCGTCGTCGGAACCGTTGAAGTTCAGGAGCAGTTCCACCAAATCAGGTGGAGGTTCTGTGCCCAATTCCGAAGCAAGCTCTGCCAGCACCCGTTCGTCGGCTGGAGAGTTGATCTTTTCGAACGTGAGAGGCGCGTGCTTCCGTAACCACTCGGCGATCTGCGTCCATAGGAGAGTGATCGAGCCCGGCATGGCTCACCAACCTAGCGTAGGGAGCCCGCTCCCACCGGCCGTGCCAGAGGGCTCGACTTGAGGAGCCAGTGGCGGGAGCCACCGGGGCGAACCGAGCCGGACGAGCCCGGACCGATCCAGTTGCCGAGGGCGCGGCGACCACGGCGACGCGGACGTCGCCGAACGGCATGCGGGGACGACGGTTGTACCGCCGTCCGTACCAGTCGACACGCGGGAGCGAGGAGGGGCAGCAGCGGACAGAACATCTCCCGGTGTCCGCCCGGCCTGGCATGGTAGAGGGATGTGCAGGAACATTCGCGTGCTCCACAACTTCGAACCGCCGGCGACCGACGATGAGATCGAGGCCGCCGCCATCCAGTACGTCCGCAAGGTCAGCGGCACGACACGGCCGTCCGCGGCCAACGAGGAGGCGTTCGACGAGGCGATCCGCGCTGTCACGGCGGCCACCCGCACCCTGCTCGACAGCCTCATGACGAAGGCGCCTCCCCGTGACCGCGAGGTGGAAGCCGCAAAGGCGAAGGCGCGCGCCGCCGAACGGTACGGCCTTCGAGGATCAGCCTCTGCCTGATGGCGCCCGATCCGGCCACGGTGTGTGGCGACTTCGTGCGTCACCGCGCCGTCGGGAAGACCATGGCCATTGGCTCCCTCCCCGGTGAGCGATCGTGAGGAACCTCGTCCCGCACGGGTTGACGTCGACGAAGAAGGGGGCGTCGTCACCGATGCGGGTGACGGTGAGTCGAGTGCCATCCCCATCGACCCCACCGCAGCGGCGCACCGTCCTGGCCTTCGCCGACGCTCACGCCCATCTGGCGCGGGTCGGGGTGAGGGATGTGGTGAGAGCCGGCGGCCGCAGTCTCGGTCGAGGCACGCCCCAGGACGCGCCTGTCAACGGCGCCGAGCACGACCATTGCCTCGTCAGCGAGGGCGGAACCCCACTGACGAGGCAATGATCACCGGAGTGCCCGGTAGCGCCTGACTACTGCTCGGCGACCGTGATCGTCGCCGTGCGGTAGTTGTTGCGCTTCTCGTTGTTCGACGGGTCGTAGTTCTGCTCGATGTTGCCGGCGCTGTCGACCGAGAACCAACGGAACGTGGTGGTCTCGGTTACGTGGAACACCTGCCCCGGCTCACGGAACTCCGTCGCTGCGTAGCGCGGCGACTCGAGGGTGGGCCGACTGCCGTCCGTCGTGTAGTAGATGGTGGCCGGCTCGCTGGTCTCGAAGCGCACGTCGACGGGCCCGGAGTACTTCCCGCCGCCGGGAACAAGCTGGGACGTGGGCTTCTGGTTGTCCTTGCCCCACTCCGCCGCGATCCGGAACATCTCCATGATGCCGTTGGCGTACTCCAACGTCTCGGAGTGGCCGCTGACCAGGTCCGGGTCTCCCACCCACGCCGGCTGGAACGAACCGCCCTGCCAGTTGCCGGTGGCCGGGTTGTAGATCGAGCCGCCGACCTCCCAGCCGAAGGCGTAGATCCCGTAGGTGTGGTAGAGGTCCTCGCGCACGTTGCCCGCGGAGGAGTAGAGGACATCCGATGACCCGCCGACGTTCTCCGGCGTGACGACGGTCTGCCGGTGCGCCTTGACCTGCGACAGGATCCTGGCGGCCGACTGCCAGTAGAACGCCTCGTCACCCAGCGGCGGACGCGGCGTGGTGATCCGCCCGTCCGCGATGTAGGCGCCCGGCTGCCAGAACAGCTGGCCGCCGTTGGAGTGCACCGACATCATGAACTTGATGTTCGAGTACTTCTCGACCAGCCAGATGATGTTCTTCGACTCAGGCTCCGACAGCTTCTCCGGTCCCTGGTAGGTGTCGCTGACGCAGCTGTTCGACCCGCCCGAGTAGCCGTCGTGAGCCGACCCGACCCGATAGTTCCGGTTCAGGTCGACGCCCCAGGAGTTGCGCCGGGCCGGATCGGCGTTGTCGTCCGCGCAGTGGTTCGTCATGTTCCGACGCTGTGAGGCGAAGTTGTAGAAGCTGTAGTTCGCCCCGTCGGGGTTGTTGGACAGGATGAAGAAGACGTCGGTGTTGTCGACGATCTTCTTCGTCTCCCAGTCGGACTTGTAGTTGTGCACCAGACGCTCGGCCGACTCCAGGCTGGTCGTCGCGGGCACCCATTCGCGGGCGTGGTCCTGCGCCTGGATCAGCACACCCGGGTTCCTGCCGTCGCGGTGCTTGCCGATCCGCAGGACGGGGATCGTGGCCGGACCACGCGGCACCTCGCCCTCCGGCGCGCCGACGCGCTTCTGGTCGAGGAAGTCGGTCAGCGCGACCGGGCCGGAGGTCGCCGCGACGATGCCGGTGCCCGCGTTGGTGCGATACGGGTGCGCCCGGTCGATCAGGCCCTGGGACTGGCTCTCCAGTGCCGCCGCCACCTGTGCGGCCGTACTCGCCAGCCCACCGGAAGCGTCCTTCGCGAGGAGGACGCGGACCGCCTTGCCCGCAACCTCGACCCCGAGCGGCAGGTTCGCCCCCGGCCGGTTCACGAACTCGACGGTGATGTCGTTGCCGCCCTCGTGGCCCCATGCCGCCGAGCTGACGACGACAGCACCCTGCCCCGTGCCGCCGATCGTGGCCTGCGCCTTCCGCTGGTAGCCGTTCGTCTTGTTCGGCAGGTAGACGATCTCGGCGATGTCCGGGTACTGGCGGGCGATCTCCTCGGCGCGGCTGAAGAGCTGCTGCGGGTGTCGGTAACCGTCGACGAAGTCCCACTTGTAGGCGGGGTTCGCCGTCAGCGGCGGCGCGCCGTCCTCGAGCCAGTTGGAGACGTAGCCGGTGGCGACGCCCCCCGTCGAGCTCGTGACCCGGATCTGGCTCGGGCGGGCGTCGAGCTTGAACAGGTTCCGGTGGAACATGTACTGGCCGGAATCGACGAACCGGCTCATTGTCCGGGCAGAGCCGAACGAGGTGCCCGAGCCCGAGTCGTTCTCGAGCTGCATCGTGACGATCGGATTCGTCTGCGCCCCTTCGGTGGTCCGCGCCTCGACGTAGAGGAAGCCCTGGCCCTTCGTCGTGAACCAGTCGGCACGGGCGATCCGTACCGTCTCCTCGTGAGCGAGCGGCTGGACGGCCTGCGCGCGGATTGCCTGGAGGCCGCCGTCGGCCTCCTCGCTCCAGGCGAAGCCCTCGCCGTCGCCGAGGATTTCGACGCCCAGCGCCTCGAGTTCGGCGACCTGCTCGGCGGTCGCCACCGCCTCGCCTTCGATGCCGGTCGGTACCCGCCTGAGACCGTGTTCGAGGTCGAAGCCGGCGGCGACCACCTTGTCCAGCATGTCGGCGCCGGTCAGATGGATGCGGACGAGGCGTGCGGCCTCCGGAACCTCGAGGCCGGATCGTCCTGAGCCTGCCATGGCTGCCGACCCGGCGGGATCCGCCCCCGCGGGCCCGGTTGCCATGAGGACGCTTGCCACCAGGGTGGGCACCGCGAAAAGCGCAATGCGTCGTCGTATGTGTCGCATTCTCCCCTCCTTCTGCTTGCGACGTGCGGTTGACGTGGTGGCCGGCCCGGCTGCGGGTCGGGCCGGCCATCCGCGACGGCCGTGCCGAGCTCGCGCAGGGTCGGCCCGTGGGCGACGGTGGTCGCCGCCGTAACGGGTTCGGGGAGGACCGTGAGAGAGCTGGGTGCGCTGAGCGTATGCAGCTTCTTCGCTTCGAAGGATTGGCCGAACTGGATTTGAGCATTACTTGAGGCGCAGCTGGGTGCATGTCCACCTCCGTCAGGCGCACCGATCCCGGTGCGCCTGACGGCCGTAGTCGACCGCGACGACAGTCGCCGCCGCGAGCCGCCGCGCCTGCGCGTCATGCGTGTCGAGATCTCCCAGCACGAACCGCCGCCCTCGGAAGTAGACGACCACAGGTGCACCGTGCTGCCCGGGTCCGGAGACATTGCCTCGGTCACAGATCGGGCCCGGGCCTGATCGCCGTGACGGCCGCGGCGAGGACGATGCCGAGGCTCCCCAGTTGCACCAGGGGAGCCCACATCGGGGCGCGTACCGTGAGCAGCCCGCCGAGCGCCGCGCCTGCGATCAGCCCCAGGAGGGTGAAGACGCTCTGCGCGACGTCACGCAGTCGGTGTCCGGAGGTGAGCCGTGCGATCACGGTGGTGAGCGTTCCGGTGAGATAGGTGGTCGACAGCCCCGCCACCCCGAAGCGCTGTACCGTGCTGCTCTGGATGCCGAGCGCGAGCGCGTTGAGCACCAGCAACGACAGTTGCAGCTGTCCGGAGGGGTGACCCCCGCTCCACCACCAGCCCACCGCGTAGCCGGTGAGCACCCCGCCCTCGACGACCAGCGCGCGGGTCACCGCTGGGGGCCAGACCGGATCCCCGGACCTCGGGGCGCCGGCGATGCGTGTGCCGAGCGAGCAGCCGAGGATGAAACAGACGATCGCCGCCCCGGTGTGCAGGGCCAGCGCACCGTCGGCCCCGGCCAGGGCGACGCCGAGCAGGACCATGTTGCCGGTCATCACGCTGGTGAAGGCTCCGCCCAGCGCCAGAAACCCGATGGCGTCGGTGGCTCCGCTGTTCACCGCCAGTACGACGGCCAGCCCCTCCCGCCACCGACGCTGCTGGTGGCTGCTCCGCGCCGCTGGCGGCGTCCACCTGAATCGGCGCGGATGCGCGCTGTTGATCGTCGGCATCGGCTCACGATGACAAACCGGCCGACCGAAAAGCCGTGGGCTGTCTGCACAGAAGACCACGGCGAACGATGTGCATCTTGACCGTGGGGCGCTGGTCGTCAGCTCCCTAGCGTTGATGGCACCCCAGGGACTCCCGTGACGCCACGCCGAGCTGCCGGGACCGCACCGACGCACCACAGAGAGAGGCGACCAGATGACCGAGCTGCTCTCCCGCGACAACTTCCGTGCTGCCCTCGAGGACGCGATCAAGGGCAGGGAGGCCAAGAACGCGTCGTTCAGCCAGGCATGGGCCGACGGCAAGCTGCAGCGGCACCACTTCGCGCGCTGGGCAGAGAACCACTACCACTACGTGGGCCCGTTCGCCGACTACCTGAGCTACGTCTACGCCAACACCCCCGATACCTGCACGGACGCCAAGGACTTCCTCCTGCAGAACATGTACGAGGAGGAACTGGCCGACATCCGCCACACCGACCTGCTGATCCGCTTCGCCGAGGCGTGCGGGACGACACGGGAGCGGATCGAGGACCCGAACAACATGAACGCGGTGACCCGCGGCCTCCAGGCATGGTGCTACGCCACCGCCATGCGGGAGCACTTCGCGGTGGCGACCGCGGCGCTGGTCGTCGGCCTCGAGTCCCAGGTGCCGAGCATCTACAAGAAGCAGATCGTCCCGCTGCGCGAGGCGTACGGCTTCACCGAGGACGAGATCGAGTTCTTCGACCTGCACATCACCTCCGACGAGGTGCACGGCGAGCGCGGCTACCAGATCGTCCTGGACCACGCCAACACGCCCGAGCTGCAGCAGCGAGCGCTGCAGTTCGTCCGCTGGGGCGCGGAGATGAGGTTCTCCTACACCAAGGCGCTCTACGACACCTACGTGGCGCCGGATCTGATCAGCGCCTGATCGAAGCCGCCGGACGGGTGGGTCCACTGGTTGGCCCACCCTTCCGGCATCTGCGGGCGGAGATCCGCAAACCGCTTCAGACACGGAGGGAGTCGGGAGTGAGCGAGCCTAACCCCGTCGAGTGGGTGCCCGTCGCCGAGCTGTCCGAGCTCGCGCGCCGCAAGAAGAAGCAGGTGGTTGTCGGCGATACACCGATCGCGCTGTTCCTCGTCAACGGCCGGGTCTTCGCGTTGCACGACGTCTGCGTTCACAAGCAGCGCTCGCTGAGCAAGGGAACCGTGCTGCACGGGCGGATCATCTGCCCCGGTCACCAGTGGTCCTTCGACCCGGCCACCGGCGAGGCGGCGGACCAGGTTGAATGCCAGCCGACGTACGACGTGCGGGTGGAGAACGACAAGGTCTACGTCGACCCGCGACCGCGTCCCGGCCGCGCGGACGCCGGCGCCGCCCCGTACACGACCACGGCTGCGGGGTGAGACGCCGATGATCAGGAGCATCGTCACCATCGGCGCCGGTCAGGCCGCCGCCGTCGCCGCCCGTGCCCTGCGCCGGCGCGGTTTCGACGGCCGGATCGAGCTGCTCGGTGCGGAACCGGAGGCGCCGTACCAGCGGCCGCCGCTGTCAAAGGAGTACCTCGCCGGCGACGACGACTGCGGCCTGCACCTCCTGTCGGAGAAGTGGTGCGCGGCGAACGACGTGCACCTGCGGCTCGGCCAGCCGGCCGTCCGGATCCGCCCGGAGCGCGGGCTGATCGAGCTGGCCGACGGCACGGAGGTCGCCGCCGACGCCGTCCTCGTCGCCACCGGCGGAAGCCCACGCCGCCTGCCCGGCGTCGAGGGCGAGCGCATCCACTACCTGCGCACCCTGCGCGACGCGGACCGCCTCCGCGCCCAGCTCCGTCCGGGCGTACACGTGATCGTCATCGGCGCCGGTTTCATCGGCGCCGAAGTCGCCGCCACCAGCCGTGGCAAAGGCGCCGACGTCACTGTGGTGGAGACGCTCGACGTGCCGCTGCAGCGCGTACTCGGACGCGACATCGGCGCCACCTGCGCGGCGATCCATCGTCGTGAGGGCGTCACGCTGCGGCTGGGGGAGTCCGTCGAGTCCGTCGTCGAGACACCGACCGGCGTCGTCGTCACCACCAGCGGCGGGCGCATCGAAGGCGACCTGGTGGTGGTGGGCATCGGCATCACGCCGAACACGACCGTGGCCGAGCAGTCCGGCCTCGCCGTCGACAACGGGATCCTCGTGGACGAGTACTGCCGGACCGTGGTGTCGAACGTGTACGCCGCCGGCGACGTGGCCAACCACTGGCATCCGCTCTTCGGAGAGCGGATCCGGGTCGAGCACTTCGACAACGCGAGCCGGCAGGCGACCGCTGCCGCCAACAACATGATCGGCCGGATCACGCCGTACGCCGACCCGCACTGGTTCTGGTCGGACCAGTACGACCGCAACCTGCAGTACACCGGCCACGCGCCGGTCTGGGACGAGCTGGTCGTGCGCGGCTCGGTCGAAGAGTGCGACTTCTCGGCGTTCTATCTGCGAGACGGCCTGGTGCGGGCGGCCTTCGCGATCGACCGCGGCGCGGACGTCCTCGTCGCCAAGGAGCTGATCGCCGGGCGGGTCAGCGTCGATGCCCACATCCTCGCCGACGAGGACGTGGACCTGTCCGAGCTGACGGCGTTGGAGGAGCAACTGTGAAGGGCAACTTCATCGGTGGCGAGTGGGTGGGGTCGGCCAGCGGGCGCAGCCGCGAGCGGCGGAACCCGGCTGACGAGCGCGAGGTCGTCGCGGTCTTCCCGGATTCGGATGCGAAGGACGCGCACGATGCGGTTTCCGTGGTAGCGGGCGGCTACCGGGAGTGGGCGGAGCGCGGCCCGGAGGCGCGGGCCGCGGTCCTGCACCGGGCCGCGGACATCCTCGCCGCCCGTGCCGACGACCTCGCCCGGGAGCTGGTCCGCGAGGAGGGCAAGACGCTCACCGAGGCGCTCACCGAGACCCGTCGGACCCCGTCGAACCTCCGGTTCTACGCAGGTGAGGCACTGCGCGTCGCGGGCCGCACGTACGCCACGGGCGACGGCAGCCTCGTCTACACCTCCCGGGAACCCGTCGGGGTCGTCGTGGCCGTCACCCCGTGGAACTTTCCGCTGAACATTCCGTCCCGCAAGCTCGGCCCCGCGTTGGCGGCAGGCAACGGGGTGGTGTTCAAACCGAGCGAGGTGACCCCGTTGAGCGGCCAGCGGCTGGTCGAGGCGTTGCTCGAGGCGGGCGTCCCGGCCGGTGCGCTCGCCCTCGTGCAGGGCGGCGGCGAGGCCGGCGCGGCACTGGTCGCGGATCCGCGGGTGGGTGCGGTGACCTTCACCGGCTCGTACGACGTCGGAGCGGCCATCCACCGCGCGGTCGGACCCAGCCAGCGCTGCCAGTTGGAGATGGGCGGCAAGAACCCGGTGATCGTGCTGGAGGACGCCGACCTGGACCGGGCGGCCGACATCGTGGTCCGCGGGGCGTTCGGCCTCAGCGGCCAGGCTTGCACCGGCACCAGCCGACTGATCGTCCACGAGGCCGTGCACGATGCGCTGGTCGAGCGGATCGTCAACCTCGCCCGCGCCCGCCGGGTGGGCAACGGTCTCTCCGACGGCGTGCAGATGGGCCCCCTCGCCACCCGTGCCCAACTGGACAAGACCCGGCACTACTTGGACCTCGCGGCGACCGCCGACGCCGTTCTCCGCGCCGGCGACGAGCCGCTCGAGCCCGGCCTGGAACACGGCAACTTCGTCCGCCCGGCGGTCTTCACCGACGTCGACCGGTCGTCGCCGCTGGCACAGGAGGAGATCTTCGGGCCGGTCCTGGCCGTGCTGCGCGTCGGCTCCTTCGACGACGCGATCAGCGTCGCCAACGACTCGGCGTACGGCTTGTCGGCCGGGATCGTCACCCGCGACCTGGGCCGCGCGTTCGACTTCGCCCGTCGGGTCGACAGCGGCCTGGTGAAGGTCAACCAGCCCACCACGGGCATGGCGATGAACGCCCCGTTCGGCGGGTTGAAGAACTCCAGCACGCAGACGTTCAAGGAACAGGCAGGGGAGACGATGATGCACTTCTACACCGTCGACAAGACCGTGTACGTGGCCTCATGAGCGCGTCCGAGGTCATCGGCACCGCGGACGCCGGCGGCGACCCGGGCGACGTCCGATTCGTCCGCGTCGCCCGCTCCGGTCAGGTGCCCGACGGGTACGTCCGCCGCTTCTACGCCGACAGCCTGGAGCTGTGCGTCGCGCGCTCCGAGGGCAAGGCGTACGCGACGTCGAACTACTGCACGCATCTGGACTGCCTGCTGTCGTCGGGCAAGCTCGTCGACGATGGCATCGGCTGCTCCTGCCACGGCAGCGTCTTCGATCTCGAGACGGGCGAGCCGGTCTGCCCGCCCGCCACCGAACCGATCAAGACCTTCCCCGTACGGGAAGAGGACGGCGAGATCTACGTGGGCGTGACGCCGGAGGACATCGCGACCGGTGGCCCCCGCCGACGCAAGCCGGTGAGGGGACCGGAGTGAGCGTGAACGGGCCGGCACCCACCCGTAACCCGGTCCTCGCCGGCGAGCACATGGCGATCTCGAGCCACCCGTCGGTCAGCGCCGTCGGTCACCGCGTGCTCGCCGAGGGTGGCACCGCGATCGACGCGACCGTGGCGATGGCAGCGATGTCGTGGCTGGCACTGCCGGGCCAGTGCGGCGTCGGCGGCGATGCCTTCGCTGTGGTGCGGGAGCCGGACGGGTCGGTGTGGACCGTCAACGGCAGCGGGTACGGGCCTGACGGCGGTGACCTGGAGTTCTACCGCGGTCAGGGCCTGTCCGCGATTCCCCTCAGCGGGGCGCTCGCCGTGGCGGCTCCGGGTGCGGTGGCCGCGATCGCCGCGCTGCACGCCCGCGGGGCGACGCGTGGCCTGCCCGAGCTGTGGGCGCCGGCGATCGCCGCCGCCGAACATGGTCTGCCCTGCACCCGCAAGACCCGCGCGGACATCCTCGAACACGAGGCGCAGCTACTCGCCGACGAGGGGGCCGGACGGACGTTCCTGCGCAACGGTAGGGCGCCGCAGGTCGGCGAGCGGCTCGCACAGCCGGAGCTCGCCGACTCGCTGCGGCTGCTGGCGGCCGATCCCCGCGCGCTCTACACCGGTGAGCTGGCCGAGCGGGCGGTGGCCGCACTGGCGGCGGCGGGCGCTCCGTTCAGCGGCGACGAGTGGGCGGTCTCCGGGGTCCCGCTCGAGGGCGAGGCGATCGCCGGACGGTACGGCGACCTGGTCGTGCACACGACACCGCTGCCCACGCCCGGCTGGATGGTGCTCCAGCAGGCGGCCGTCTGCGACGGGACGCTCTCCGGGCTGCCGTGGCTGAGCGCGGACGCGGTCAGCTGGCTCGCCGGAGCGGCCCGGCAGGCATTCCGGGACCGGTGGGACCGCTGCGGCACCGACACGGACGCCTGGCGGGGGCTGCTGCGACCTGAGGCGGTCGCCGACGTACGGGCGAAGCTGGCCGCCGGAGCCCATCCGCTCGCGACGGCCGGACTGACGACCGACGGGGACACCACGACGACCCTCGCGGTCGACGGCGACGGCCGCGCGGTCAGCTTCATCCACTCGCTCGCCTTCACCTTCGGCGCCCGGATCACCATCCCGGGGACCGGCATCATGCTCAACAACCGGCTGGGGCGCGGCGCGTACCTGGTCGAGGACCACCCGAACCAGGTACGACCGCGACGCCGTCCGCTGCACACCTGCCTCGCGTGGCTGGTGACCGACGCCGGGGGAGCGCTGCGGCACGTCGGCAACACGCCCGGCGGTGACGGGCAGGTGCAGTGGAACATGCAGGTGCTGTCGCACCTGATCGACCACGGCCTGGATCCCCAGCAGGCGGTGTCGGCGCCGCGGTTCACGGTGTTCCCCGGCAGCGACGCCGACGTGGTCGGGGCGCCCGACCAGCTGATCTGCGAGTCCCGGCTGGACGAACGGACCCTCGCAGAGCTGCGCGCCCTCGGCCACCCGGTCCGGCTGGTGGGCCCGTGGGATGGCGGTGGAAGCGCCCTGGCGATCATGGTGGACGAGCGGCTCGGCTGCCTCGCCGGCGGCGCGGACCCTCGGCAGGACGGGGTGGCGATCGGTGGCTGAACCAGGCGACCGGAACACTCTGCCGGTGCCCCCGGCCCCGCAGGGCCACTACGTGCCGGTGGTGGTGCACGGAGGCATCGCGTACACGGCGGGCATGACCCCCCGCGTGGACGGCCGGCTCGCCGTGCGCGGCGTGGTGGGCGCGGATCTGACCGTGACCGAGGCGCGCGTCGCAGCCGGCCTCGCGGCCAGCAACGCCGTCGCCGCGGTGGCGGAGTCGGTCGGAGGGCTGGACCGAGTGCGGCGGTGCCTGCGGATGACCGTGTACGTCGCCTGCCGTCCGGACTTCACCCAGCACTCGGTTGTCGCCGACGGGGCCTCGGAGGTGCTGCGGGACTGGCTGGACGAACGCGCCCCCGTCGCGCGCTCGGCCGTCGGGGTGTCGAGCCTGCCGTCCGGTGCGCCGGTCGAGGTGGAGCTGACCGTCGCCGTCACCACCGATTGAGCTGGCACGGCACGGCCGAGGCGGCGGGCCGGCGCCCGCCGCCTCCATCGTCGATGTTGCCGCCGGTCAGGGGAAGAAGACGACGGCGAAGATGGTGCCCACGATGAGGCCGCTGACCACCGGGATGAAACACCTGCGGGCGAGTGCGATCACCGGCACCCGGGCGAAACCGGCGACGGCGATGAGTGAGGACCAGGCGACGAGCGTGCCACCACCGGACCAGATGTTGCCCATCTGACCGACGGCGGCGAGCGTTCCGGCGCTGATCCCGGCGGCCGGACCGAGGCTGCCCGCCAGCGATCCGGTCAACGGCAGGCCGGAGAAACCCGACCCCTCCAAGCCCGCGATCATGCCGATGAGCAGAATGCCGAAGGCCGCGATGAAGCCGCTGTGGGGGATGTGGCTCTGCGCCGCCGTGACCAGGTCGTACAGCAGCGCCGGCCCCTTCGTCGGGTCGGCGGTGCCGAGGATCTGGCCGGAGAAGTCGCCGTTGCCGATGAAGAAGAAGCCGGCGATCGGCAGGACGACGCCCATGGCCTTGAACGCGAACACCAGCCCGTTGACCACGTGCTCGGCGGAGCTCTCCAGGAAGCCCTTGCCGTCACCGGCGAGCGCCGCCAGGAAGACGATGAGCGCAGCGATGCCGCCCACCAGGGCGGCCGCGTCGCCGCCCCGCAGGTCGGGCACGCTCTCGGAGAACTTCGCGACCACCATGTACACGATCAACGCCAGGTAGGCCACCGGCACGAAGATGGCGAAGAAGGTCGGCACCAGGGGGTTGCCCCGGTAGCTGGGTGCCGGCTCCTCGGGGCCGTCCCGAAGCTCCTCGTCGTACTCCTCGCGCAGCGCGACGCCATGCCCGACCGTCGGCGGCCCGCCCCGGAGGGACGGGACATCGCCGCCACCGGCCGGCCGATCGCCCGCGCCGACCAGCTCGCGCTCCCGCTCGGTGACCGCCAGGTCCCGCACGCGTTCACCGCTGCCGTCCGCCGTCGACTCCCACTCCGCGAGCAGTGCGGGGTCGGGTCGGCGCATCGTGCGGAACTCCATCAGGTAGGCGACCGCGAGGGCGACCCCACCGACGACGAGCGAGAGCACCATGGCCCGGTCGGCGACCACGTTCGGGTCCGCTCCCGCGGCCTTCGCCGACAGTCCAGGGGCGACCCGGATGACGTAGTCGGAGGAGAGAGCCATGCCCTGGCCGGCGATCGCCACCACCAGGCCGACGGCCATCGGCCGCAGACCTGCCCGGATCGCCACCGGGATGAGCACGGCGCCGATCAGCGGCACCGCCGGGGTCGGCCAGAAGAACAGGGAGATGAAGTACGTGACGACCACCAACGTCCAGAAGGCGAGGTGGCCGTTGCGCATCACGCCTCGGAACGGGGCGACCATCTTCCGGTCCGCACCGAGCGCCTGCAACGAGTGCAGCATGGCGGTCACGAGCGCGATGATCAGGAAGATGTTGAACAGGTTCGTTGCCGCCACGAGGCTGGCGTTGAACACCGCGGAGAGGCCGCGGATGATGCTGTGCGAGAAGACGAGCGCGGTCACGAACGTCGCGACCACGGCCGGGACTACGATGTTCTTCCGGGCGATCATCGTCGCGATGATCACCACAACGCCGACGAGATAGACCCAGTGGGCCGCCGTTAACTGCATCTGCCACCTCACGGACTCTTGCAGTGAGTTGATTGCCCGTCAGACTCCGCGCGTGCAAGGTCAGCGTCTATCACCCATGTGCACAGGCTGGCGGTCAAAGATTGTGCAGGGTGCCGTAGCATCGCCCAACGGTGACGGCGCAGTCTCGAACGGTATGTGAGCTGCGCAGACGATTGGAAGGACGGGACGTGCGGGACACCCGGCCGCGCATTGGCGCGGCGCAGTCGTTCGCCCCGCCACCCGCCCCGAAGGTCCTGCCGCAGCAGAGGCGGGCGGGACTCGCCGTACTGCTGACTCTGCTCGGTGCGACGCTGCTCGGCACCGTCATCAACAACGTGCTGAACGTGCCGTTGCGCGACATCACCGCTGATCTCGGCGTCTCGCTGTCCTCCGGCGTGCTCGTGGTGAGCAGCTTCGTCCTGGTCCTCGCCGCTGGCATGGCGTTGAGCGGTTGGGTGGGCGACCGGTTCGGACGACGCCGGACGATCATCGCGTCGCTCGCCCTCATGGCGGTCGCCATGGTGGGGGCGGCACTGGCCCCGTCGCTGCCCGTCCTCGTCTCGATGCGCGCCCTGCAGGGCATGGCATGTGCGGCCTACCCGCCGGCGGTCATGGGCATGCTCGCCACCATCTACGGGCCGAGCCAGCGGGCCCGCACGATGAGCGCGTGGGCGGCCGCCAACGGGATCGGGCAGGCCATCGGCCCGCCGCTGGGCGGTCTGCTGGCCGACCTCGCCGGCTGGCGGGCGATCTTCTGGTGCCTCGCTCCGGTCGCGGTGATCCTGCTGGTCGCCACCGTCCTGGTGGTGCCGGACGACCGCGGGCACGCCGCCGCGCTGCACTGGCCCGGCGCGGTGTCCTTGACGCTCGGTGCCGCGTTGTTGATGACGGCCGCCACCGCCATCCCGCACCACGTGGTGCCGGCCTGGCTCACCGTCACGCTCGCGGTGGCGGGCACCGGACTGCTGGTGGGCTTCGCGATCACCTCCGCCAGGGCGGCGGCGCCCATCATCCGGCCGCGTCTCATCGTCGAGTCGCGGTTCCTGCGCAGCACGGTCGCCGCGTCCGCGCAGATGTTCTGTCTCGCCGCCACGCTCGTCGCGGTTCCGCTCTACATCACGGGGACCCTCGGGTGGACCACCGCCCTCACCGGGCTGCTGGTGCTGGCGTTGCCCGCCGCCATGGCGGTGCTGGCCCCCGTCGTCGGCCTGCTCAGCGAACGCGGCCGGCCGCGCTGGATCCTGCGCACCGGTCTGGTGCTGCTCGGCACCGCGGAACTGCTGCTGGGGCTGTACGCAGGTAACACGGGCCGGAGCGTGGCGCTGCTGGTCGCGCTGCTTCTCGCGGTAGGTGGGGGCGTGGCCCTCGTTCAGACGCCCTCCGCCGCCGGGGCGACCCGGTCACCCGCGGGTAGATCAGGCGCCGCCCTCGGGCTGTTCAACATGATGCGCTTCGGCGGGTCGGCGCTGGGCGCGGCCTGGGTGGCGGTCGTCTATCCGCACGGCAATCTGGTGCTGCTCTTCGCCGGGTGCTCGGGGATCGCCGTCGTCGGGCTGGTGGTGAGCTTCGTCGGCCCAGACCCGTCCCCGCTCGATGTCGATCGGGCGTCGCCGGCAACTACATCGGGTTGAGATCGCGGTCGACGACCGTCACTGTCTCGGCGAGCAGGTGGAGTTTGTGCGCCAGCCAGACTGCGAACTGGTGCTCGGCCTCCCGTAGATCCAGCTGAAGCAGCCGAGAGGCGCGGTCGAGCTTGTAGAGCATCGTGTTGCGGTGGATGTGCAGTTCCCGCGCGGCGGCGTTGAGGTTCCCGCCGGATGCGATGTAGGCGATGACCGCCTGCTCCAGGTCGTTTCCGCCGGTGCGGGAGCTGCGGAGCGGAGCCAGCATGTCCCGGGCGAAGGCACGCCCCTGCGGGCTTTCCGCGAGCTCGACCAGAGTGGCGAAGACCCTCAGGTCCTGGAAGCCGCAGACCTGGTCAACGCCAAGACGGTTTCGGATCCCGAGCGCTATCCGCGCCTCACGGTAGCTGTCGAAGATGCGGCTGGCACCGCCGACGCAGCGCCCGTACGCCACCGCAACCTCGCGGTGGGTCCTGCGTTCCAACTCCGCCTGCAGGGTGCGCGCGAAGTCCGCCAGCGTTCGCTCTTCCGCGTCCGGGGAGTCCCGGTGGCCCGCAGGTTCGACCTGCCGGATCACCGCGAGCACGTCGCCGATGACGGTCGCCAGGGTGTGCGCGTTCGGCCGGGCGTCGACGCGGGCGGCGTGCCGGGCCAGCTGGAAGAGGGCGGTCGGGGAGTCGGGGCTGCCGGCCGAGCTGAGCCCGTTGGCAACGATCACGCCGTAGGTCGCCCCGACCGGGAAGTCATAGTGTGCCGACCGGGCTTCCAGCTCGTGCTGATCGGAAAAACGGCCGTGCAGCAACGCGTGGACGAAGTCTCCCCGCGCCCGCTCCTCAGCCTGCTCGATGCTGCGCAGCCGCAGCATCTCGGTACCGACGATGGTGGCGGCCTGCTCGACGACCACGCGGTGCTGGGCGATGTCGTGCGGGCGGGGTGGATCGGCCGACTCCACGATGACCACCCAGCCGTCGTGGCGACCGCTGAGCAGGATCGGATTGAGCACGCACGTCGCGTTGATCCCGTCGATCAGCAGCGTGCGGACCTGGGGCCCGGCGTGTGGCTGTTCGGGGTTGGCAGCCGTCGTATCGGTTGAGGGGCCGCCGTCCGCGGAGGCCCGGCGGGACTCGTCCTCGCGCAGCGCGTCCGCGACCGCTGCCGGCTCGAACACACGATCACGGCTGCGTTCGAACGCCAGCACCCGATACTGCGGGTCGAGGATCGCCGCCGAGCATCCCGACAGCCGGGCCATCTGGTGTCCGAGGGCAGCCAATCCGGCCCCGCGGTACAGCAACTCCACCAGCGAACGGTGCACCCTCAGGCCGTAGCGCAGAACGTGGGTCTCCCGGGCCAGGACGAGCTCCGCCACCAGCTGGCTGAGCTGGCGGAACGCGACGTGCGCGCCGACGTGGATCACCGGCACCTCGGCCGGCGGGTCGGTGAGATCACCGACCCCGCCGGCGACGACTACGGCCGCTGCCCTGCGCCTGCCGAGATCCCGCAGCACCGCCGCTCGGACCTGATCGGCCCGGGCGTGGACGACGACTCCGAGCAGCGGATCCCCGCCGGCCGCGACATCGTCCCACGGCAGACACCATGTGACGGCATTGTCGAGCACGTCGACCGAGGCCGTCGTCCGCGCCGGGCTGAGCAGGCGTTCCTGCAGGAGGCGACCCACCGTCAGGTGCTGCGGCTCCGCCTCGCCAGGCAGACCGTCCTGAGCTAGCACTCCCGCTGGGTCAGCCATGACAACTCACTCCTTGGACAGGTTGCACAAGCTTGCCCCGTCGGGTCGCGGCAGTCTAGCCATTGTTCGCGGTCTGCTCGCCCGGGCAGGCTGGTCGCACGGACCGCCCTGTAGCGGGGTAGAGGAGGCAAGGTGCACAGGATCTACCGAATTACGCTCGACGACGCGCTTCCCATGCTCGCCGCAGCCCGCGCGAAGGCGGAGGAGATCGGGGTGAAGCAGACGATCTGCGTCTGCGACGACGGAGGCCACGTGCTCGGGCTGCACCGGTTGCCGGGCGCCCGCCTCACCGGGGTGGAGATCGCGATGGCGAAGGCGTTCACCGCGGCGGGGCATGAGCGGGCGACCCACAAGTTCAACGAGCCGCCGAACGGCCCGGCTTTGCCGGGCAACGAGGCGTTCGGGATCAGCCACATGTATCCCGGAAAGTTCGCCATCTTCGTCGGCGGGTTCCCCATCGAGTACGAGGGCCAGATCGTCGGCGCCGTCGGGGTCAGCGGCGGCAACGGCGAGCAGGACAAGGCCGTCGGCGCCGCGGCGCTGGAGGCGTTCGCGAAGCATGTCGCCGAACTGGGGCTCGGCGGGTAGTCCCGGGCCAGCCGTGGTGGTCGCCGACGTGCGGTTGTCGACCATGGCACGTCGGCGACCGCCTGGCGGTCGAAGCGGCACGGCCGCTACGGATGGCGCCGGGATTCGGTGAGGACCAAGGGAGCGTCGAGGACCACGACCGTGGCGGCGATCTCCGTGCTCGGGTCATAGTCCTTGAGGACGACGCGTACCGGAAGTCCAAGCTTGTCCTTGAACTCCTGGGCGAGCCGCCGTTTGCCCTCGTCCAGCAGCGCCACGTCCACCTCGCGGGTGATCTCGCGGTGCGCGGAATCCAGTGCCGCGAGCGCTTTGACGCGCTGGTGCTTGGCCAGGATGAGGATGCGGTCCCCCAGGAGGTCGACCCGCTGCCGGCTCACACCGACGCCGGCGATGCCCTGGTTCACGGCGTTGTAGACGCGCAGAATCTCCTGCTTGAGATCTCCAGGGGTCCGCGGCGGTGTGCTGCCTGAGCGATCCATGGCGCGACTCTAGTGATCGCCGGACGGGCTGGTCGAGCCCTTGACACCCTCTGGCGCACGCCGGTATATATCACACACCTCTGAGGCGCTGTCCGGCAGGAACGGGCCGACGAGGACGTCGTGATTCAACCGACGAACGGTCTAGGGAGCTTCGTTCGAAGAGCCCGACAGCTGTCGCCGATGGCGGTTGGCGGTCTGCGCGTTCGCGCACGCCGCCGAGTCCGAGCGGTGGCAGCTTCTGTGCTTCCGCCGCCACCAGATCCAGTGCGTGTGCACTGACGTCAGCGGAAAGGCGGACCAGACACGTGACGAACGAGCAGTCGCCGCAGACCTGTCCGACGGTGGCCGACGTGGTCGCGGCCCTCGACGGGCTGACCGGCGGCCGGGTCATCAGCCCCGAAGAGGGCGACAACCCGTGGGTGATCAGCAAGGACTCGGGGATCCCCGGTAAGGCCGTGACCGAACGGCCCGGTCTGGTCTGGGGCTCGCCCGACAAATCGGTGCGGCGGCTCGCCGTCGCGATGACCATCACCGAGCACCACATCGAGCTCGCGTACGCGAGCGGCGTGGACGCGGTCGTGGCGCACCACCCCATCGCGGACGCGGCGAGTTCCGGAGGGGTGGCCCTGGCCGACTACCTCTCGCTCTACGGGGTCGCAGTGCTGGAGTGCCACGAGGCCTTCCACGGACTGCACCCCGGCATGGCGTACCTTCACGGCCACCGGCCCTTCTACGTCGACCCGGCCTATGGCGGGGTGCACGGGCTGGTGGTCATGGTCGGCCGGCCGCTGCCAGGCGTCACCACCATCGGTGACGTTCTCACCCGGCTCGACACCGGCCTGGAGCGGGCCCTGGACCGGCGCATCCTCGACGATGAACGTGCCGCCCGCCAGTGCGCCGACCTGGTGGACAGCGCCACAGCCCCCGGAATGCGGGTGCTCGCGGGCGATCCCGCCGCTCCGCTCGGAGAGGTCATTCTGCACGCTTTTCCGCACACCGGATTCGGCGAGAAACAGCTCAGCCAGTTGCTTGCCGAGTACCCGGCCATCTCGACGGTCATCTTCAGCATCAGCGCGGCCGAAGCGGACTCGCCGGTGGTGGCCAGTGCGGCCGCGCGTGGACTCAACGTACTGGTAGGCAGCACCCACGCCTCGGAGATCTTCGAGAACGGACTTCCGCTGGCGTTCGGGCTGTCCGCCCTACTGCCGGACGTCGACGTCGTCCTGTTCCGGGACCGGGTCGTCTCGATCCCGATCAACAGCGTGGGCACGGGCGCGCTGCGCGAGTACGGGCATGTGATGGCGCAGGAGCATCTGCTGCCACGCGCCGAGGCCGTACGCGCTCGCGCCACCGCGACGACTGTCGCGGCCACACCCCTCAGCCACTCCGAGCAAGCAAGCTAGGAGACAACCATGGAACTCACGCCAGCGCACTGGGTGTACCTGGCAGGTCTGGCTTCTCTGATCATCGTCATGGTCGCCCGGAAGAACGTCGTCGTTCCCGCCATCGCCGCGACCTTCCTCACCGCCGTGACCTTCACCGGCAGCGTGCCCGGGGGACTGGCGTCGGTGTTCCGAGCCAGCCTGGTGGCCGCCTCGGAGCTGTTCAACATCTTCCTCATCATCGCGCTCGTCACCGCGATGCTCGCGGCGCTGCGGGCCATCGGGGCCGAACACCGGATGGTCGCACCCTTCCGTCGGCTCATGGTGAACGGGCCGGTCGCCTACATCGTCCTGTTCGTCGTCACGTACGTCTTCGCGTTGTTCTTCTGGCCCACGCCGACCCTCGCCCTGATCGCGGCGATCCTGCTCCCGGCTGCCATCAAGGCGGGTCTGTCCCCGATGGGCGGAGCGATCGCGATCGCGATCGCCGGGCAAGGCATGGCACTCGCCTCCGACTATGTCATCGGCGTCGCGCCCGCCCTCTCCGCGAGTGGTGCGAACGTGCCGGCCGACCTGATCGCCGACCGGGCGCTGATCCTGTCGTGGGTCGTCGGGCTCGTGGCGATGGCGATGAGCTACATACTGACCGTGCGTCGCCGCCGCCCCAGCCTGGCCCAAGCCGTCGGGGACAGCGCCGAGGTGTCGGCGAGCGTGACGCACCGCGCCGAACTAGCACCTGTGGGCGCGGCCGCCGGCGGCGCTGGGGGCGGCACCTCGGACCAGCTCGGACACGCCCTGGCGACGAAACAGCCGCCCCGGGAGGCGCTGACGGAGTCAGGCGCCGACGCCGTGCTCGACGACGATCCGGTGGCCGCCGGACGGCCTGGCGCCGATCCGCTCGACGAGCGCGGAGCGGGCTGGCGATCCAGGCTCTTTGCCGTCCTCGTGCCCGTCGCCTTCGGCATGCTGCTCGTCTACATGCTGCTCGGCCGGTTCACCGACCTGGTGTCGGTCGACGACGGTGCCGGCGCGCCGCTGGTCGGTGGCCTGGCAGCACTGCTGCTCCTCGCCGTCGCGCTCACCAGCGACGGGACCGGCGCCCTGGAGAGCTGCGCCGAGCACGTCGTCGACGGCCTCTCCTTCGCCTTCAAGGCGATGGGGGTCGTCATTCCCATCGCCGGCTTCGTCTTCATCGGTATCTCGGACTTCTCTGGCCGCATCATGGGACTGGCCGAGGGCACGACAGCACCCGGATTCCTGTTCGACGCCATCCGCAGCGTGGAGGAGCACATTCCGCACAACCCGATCATCATCATGCTCGCCGTCCTGCTGGCCGGCATGACGGTCGGGCTCGACGGATCGGGGTGGGCGGGCCTTCCGCTCACCGGCTCCCTGTCGGAGGCGCTCAGCCCCCACGCCGGAGTCGACACCGCCACGCTCGCCGCCATCGCGCAGAACGGCGCGTCGTGGACCGGAGGCGGCACCCTGGTCATCTGGTCGTCGCTGATCGCCGTCGCGACTTTCTGCGGGGTGTCCGTGGTTGATCTCGCTCGCAGGCTTTTCCTGCCCGTGGTCACGGGACTGGTCGTCAGTACGGTGGTCGCCGCGATCATCTGGTGAGGCTTCATGCCGTCCGAGCGGGACTCCGCCGGCGCTGCCGCACGGGTGACACCGTGCGGCAGCGCCGGCATCATGACGAGCACCAAGCCTCGCGGAGACCCTCGCTGCCGCGCCCCTGAGGGCACCCGAGCACATTCGGACGCGGGACCCACCTACGTCACCAGGACGTGGGCTTGCCCTTCTGGAACAGCCACACGTCGAAGAAGGCAGTGAGGTTCCGCCCGGATTCCCGCTCACAGAGAGCGATGAAGTCGGCCGTTGCGGCGTGGCTGTACCGGCGGCTGGCCGCCCACTCGCGCAGGATCCGGAAGAAGGCGTCGTCGCCGAGCTTGCCCCGCAACGCGTGCAGGGTCATCGCCCCCCGGTTGTACGGGATGCTGCTGAACATGTCCTCGGGGCCGGGGTCGGCGAGGACGATCTGCCAGAACGACGACGACGCGGCCCGACCGTAGTTGCTGCTGCTGTTGAAGGTCTGGCTGACCGACGCGCCGCCGTTGTACTCGGTGTACATCCACTGGGCGTAGGTGGCGAAGCCCTCGTTGAGCCAGATGTCCGACCATCGCTGCGGGGAGACGGAGTCGCCGTACCACTGGTGCGCCAGCTCGTGCGCCATCGTGCCAACGCTCGCCGGGCTGGAGAAGATCGGCTTGGTCTGGGTCTCCAGGGCGTAGCCCACGTCGGGGGCCCGGTCGATGATCGCACCGGTCGAGGCGAACGGGTACGGGCCGAACTTCGAGGCGAAGAAGTCGACCATCCTCGGGATCTGTGCGACCGCGGCGGCGGACCCGGCGACCTGCCGCGGGTCGATCGCGACGTACACGGGGATCCCGCTCGGCGTGGTCGACTCGGTGACCACGAAGGTGCCGATGGTGATCGTCGCCAGGTAGGTGGCCATCGGCTCGGTGGAGTCCCAGGTGAAGGTGGTCCAGCCGTCGCGGGTCTCCTCGGACAGGAGTTGGCCGTTGCCGACAGCGGTGAGCCCCTCCGGCACCTTCGCGGTGAACCGGAAGGTTGCCTTGTCGGTCGGGTGGTCGTTGGTGGGCAGCCAGGCCGGCGTGCCCTGCGGCTCCCCGACGACGAAGGCGCCGTCGTCGGTAGGCACCCAGCCTTCGATCGACCCGTCCGGGTCGGTGATCGGACCCGGTACGCCCGCGTACCTCACCACCACGGTGAAGGCCTGCCCGGTCTTGAGCTTCGGGCGCGGCGTGACGACCAGTTCCTGGCCGTCCCGGATGAAGTCGTGCGCGTGCCCGTCGACCGTCAGCGACGAGATTTCCGGACCGCGAAAGTCCAGGTTGAACCGGTCGAGATCTTGCGTGGCGATCGCGGTGATGGTGGCGGTGGCGGCCATGAACCGGGTTGCCGGGTCGTAGGAGAAATTGATGTCGTAGTGCTGGACGTCGTATCCGCCGTTGCCCTCGTCCGGGAAGTACGGGTCGCCGACGCTCGCCGCACCAGCCGAGTAGCGAGGGGCTCCGGGGTTGCCAGGTGCTGCGCCGGCGGCGTCCGGTATCGCCATCGACCCGATGGTCACAAGAGCGACCGTGGCCAGCGCGGCACCGCGCAACTGTGGGATTGTCATGCGAATCCTCTCCCTTGGACTGCCGTGGCACCACCGGCCGCCAGATGCGTACGCCCAATCCACCCGCGACGAGCAGGCAGCGTCAAGGCCTCCGGTCAACTGGTCAGCCGGATGAACCTCTCCCAGGAGCCGATGGCGGTCCGGTTGGCGATCAGCGGCAGGGTGCCGGACTGTTCCGCGGTCACGTACCGGTTGTTCGCGTTGGCCAGCAGGCTGACCGTGCCGTCGGCGTTGGTGATGACGCGGAACTTCTCCCAGGACCCCACGGCTGTGCGGTTGGCGATCAGCGGCGAGGCGCCGGCGTTCTCGGCCGTGACGTGCCGGCCGTTGACTCTGGCGCGGAACGCCACGAACCCGCCCCCCACGTCGATCTGGTCGAACTGCTGCGATGGGCCGACCACCGTCTGGCCGGCGACCAAGGCTGAGGCGCCGCCGTTGCCCGCCGTGACGTACCGGAGGTTCACGGTGGCCAGCAGGTTGACGAGGGCCGGCGGCGTGACGACGCGGAACTTCTCCCAGGGGCCGATGGCGGTCCGGTTGGCGATCAGCGGCAGGGTGCCGGACTGTTCCGCGGTCACGTACCGGTTGTTCGCGTTGGCCAGCAGGCTGACCGTGCCGTCGGCGTTGGTGATGACGCGGAACTTCTCCCAGGACCCCACGGCTGTGCGGTTGGCGATCAGCGGCGAGGCGCCGGCGTTCTCGGCCGTGACGTGCCGGCCGTTGACTCTGGCGCGGAACGCCACGAACCCGCCCCCCACGTCGATCTGGTCGAACTGCTCCCAGGGGCCGATGGCAGTCCGGTTGGCGACCAGAGCTGAGGCGCCGGCTGTCTCCGCGGTCACGTACCGGTTGTTGACCGTCGCCAGCAGGCTGGTCGCGGGACCGCCGAGCAGTCGGGCCAGAGACGCGTGGTCGCCCTTGAAGACGTCCAGATCGGGCGTGGAGAAGTCGGAGCCGGGGATGGGCGTTCCCGCGGCGTGCTGCCAGACGGTGAAGGACGACCAGCCAGCCGGCAACGGCGGCGGATTCTGTGAATAGTTCGCGATGAACAGCGGGTTCGCCGCGAAGCTCTGGCTGCTGCCCGTACAGGGGTTCCACCAGTTCGTGTTGGTGTAGATCATGGCCTGCCGACCGGTGCGTACCGCGATCTCGGTGACGAAGTCCCGGATCCAGGACACCAGTTGCGCGGGGGTCATGTTGTAGCAGTCGTTCAGGCCCCACTCGGCCCGGGGCCACTCGATGTCCAGCATCGGCGGCAGGCTGCGTCCATCGGCGACGTAGGGGGCGAAGCCGAGCAGGACATCCGCCTGCTGCTTGCCGCTGCTCAGGTCGGGACGGGCTCGGTGGTACGCCCCGGTGTACAGGCCGTTGGCCCGGGCGCCGGCGTAGTTGGTGGCGTAGAAGGGATCAGGATTGTTGTGCGGCACCGCTCGGCCGTCCTGCTCGCTGGCCCGGATATAGGCGAACTTCGCGCCGCCCCGGGCTACCGCGGCCCAGTCGAGCGATGGTCCCTGGAAGTAGGACACGTCAACGCCCGTGATCGAATATTCGTTCGGGGCGGGCAGTGCTTGGGCCGGCGACGCACCTCCGGCAAGCCCCACGAACCCCAATGCCGCACCCAGCAGCACAGCCAGAGCTCTGCGTACCATGGCTCGCCTCCAGACATCGGCCAAGGCGCCACGCCGCGTCCGTCGAAAGCGTAACCTCCGTCTCTGGCGCACAGGTATGGGTCACTTGTCCAAAAGATGCTCCGACCAGCGGCGCGCCAGCTCGGGTCATGGATCTGTCAGAAGCTGTAGCCACCTGCGCAGAGGAGCACCTCGCCGGTGATGTAGTCCGCTTCGGGCGTGCACAGCAGGTAGGCCGCTCCGGCCGCTTCCTCGACGGTCCCGGCGCGCCCCAGCGGGATTGACCGGTCCAGCGAAGCCGCGATGCCAGGGTTGAGGCCGACGGCCAGTTGCCGGCCCTCGACGTCGATGCTGCCTGGCCCTTCCGGATCGGTCAGCCGCGTGCGGATGACGCCGTAGGCGACGGCGTTGACGTTGACCGCGTACCGGCCCCACTCCTTGGCCAGGGTCTTGGTGAGGCCCACGACACCTGCCTTGGCTGCCGAGTAGTTGGCCTGGCCGGGGTTGCCGGCCAGGCCGGAGATCGACGAGATGTTGACGACCTTGCGGTGATGCGTGGTGCCGGTGTCGCGGTCCCGTTCGACGAGCCGTCTGATGACCGGCTGGGCGGCGCGCAGCACGCGGAACGGGGCGGTGAGGTGCACGTCGAGGATGGCGGCCCACTGGTCGTCGGTGGTCTTCTGGATGACCGCGTCCCAGGTGTAGCCGGCGTTGTTGACGATGATGTCCAACCCGTCGAAGGCGGACACGGCGGTGTCGACGAACCGTCCGGCGAAGTCGGGATCGGTGACGCTGCCGGCGATTGCGCCCGCCTGCCCGCCGGCCTTCTCGATCAGCTCGACGGTTTCCGTCGCCGGATCGGGATCGAGGTCGTTGACGACGACCCGGGCGCCGTGTGCGGCGAGCTTGGTGGCGATGGCCCGGCCGATCCCGCGTCCTGCGCCGGTGATCAGCGCGACGCGCCCCTGCAGATTGTTCATGCGGTCCTTTCCAGGAGGGTGACGACGCAGGCGCGCCGAGGCCGACGTTGTGCGCGAGGGCCAGGTTCGCGCCCTCGACCTGTCGAGGGCCGGCCGTGCCGAGCGCACCCTGCCGGCGAGAAAAGGTAAGGCGGCATGATCTCTGCGTGGCCATACTTGTGACCATGAAGCTTGCTGAGGCTCTTGCGCTGCGTGCGGATGCGGCGCGTCGCGCCGAACAACTCCGTACCCGCATCGCCGCCAGCGCCCGACACCAGGAGGGCGAGGCGCCCGCGGAGGACGCCGCCGTTCTCCTGGTGGAAGCGAGCGAGGTGCTCGGCGGGCTGGAGGTTTTGATTCGGCGAATCAATCGCACCAACGCCGCCACGGTGGTGCAGGGTGGCACACTTACCGACGCGCTCGCGCGCCGCGACGTGCTTCGCCTGCGGCACAACGTCGTCACCTCCGCCGCCGACGCCGCAGCCGGGGACGGCCAGCGCGGGTATCGGCAGTTGCGGTCGGAGCTGAAGATGATCCCGGCGCTGCCGGTGGCGGAGTTGCGCCGACAGGCCGATGACCTCGCCCGGCAACTTCGGGAAGTCGACACGCTGATCCAGCGGACGAACTGGGAGGTCGACCTGCTGGACTGAGAAGTTGCGGAGCAGGTAGCCGACGTGGAGGCGTGCACAAACCCGAGAGCCGGCGGGTAATCCGGCTCCCTCCTGGCGCGCCGCGGGCAGGCGCAGGGGTTCGACTCCCCGGCACACAACGCACGCCCAGCACAGCACACAGGTGACGGCGCACAGGGCACGGCACACTACCGGGTGCAGATCCACGACGGCGAGGGTGGGACAGGGGCCTTCCGTAACCCGTACCAGTACAGCTCATTTGGCATTACCCTCGATGTTCGCTCTGAACTACCGCCGGCTTCTGCCAGCGAGCGCGGACCACCGAGCAGGAAGCGCAGGGAATGACGGACCCCTCGGAGGAGTGATCAGTCGGAATTGGTGATCCGGGCGAGCATGATGCCGCCGGTGATCATTGCCAGTGCGGAGAGGCGGCCGATGCTGACCGGGTCCTTGTGCACGACGATTCCGAGCGAGATCGCGCCGATCGCGCCGATGCCGGTGAACACGGCGTAGGCGGTACCGACCGGCAGGTCCTGCATCGCCCGGGAGAGCAGATAGACGGCTGCGGCTCCGAGGATCACACAGAGCACGGTCGGTGCCGGTCTGGTGAAGTTCTGCGTCGGTTTGATGGTCTGGGACCAGGCGATCTCGACCAGGCCGGCGAGCGCCAGGATGAGCCAGCTCATGCCGGCCTCCGCGAGGTATCGGCCGCGGGGGTGGCGGCTGCCCGCGCCAGTGCGGCCGCCGCTTGTCGAGCGTCGGCGTACGACCGGCGGTAGGCGTCGCGCCACCGGTCCAGCGTCGGGTCCACGGTGGAGTTCACGAATTCGGCGTTGATGAAGGTGACGTCGTCGACGTGGAAGTGGCCGTGGAAGAAGTTCCGCAGGTACCGCTCGTGGTGGTCGAAGGGCTCGCGGGGGGTGCCGGGGGCGTAGGAGCCACCTCGCGCGCCGGCGATGACGACCTTGAGGTCCAGTGTGGCGCGCGGGAAGGTGACCTGGTCGATCCACAACTTCAGGCTCGCGGGAATGGAGAAGTTGTACATCGGAGCGCCGATGAGCAGCACATCGGCGGAGATCAGTTCGGCCAGCAGGGGTTCCGCCACTGCCCATGCCTCTCGCTGCGCCGGGGTGCGCACCCCCTCCGCCAGGCGGCCGGGGTCGGAGATGCCGTGCGTCAGCGCGTGGTCGCAGATCTCAGTCCACGCCTCGCCGATGACGGGGACAGGGGCGGCGGCGAGATCACGGTAGGTGTATGTCGCATTCGGGAGGACGGCCCGCCACTCGTCGGCGAACACCGCGCTCAAGGCGCGGGAGTGCGACGTCCGGCGGGCGCTGGTGTCGAGGTGCAGCAGGTGGGGCATGGCTTTTCGTTCCCTACGCGAGAGGAAGTGGACAGGTTGTCCGCTTGCCTCTGGGACGCTAGCAGTTAACCGGACACCCCGTCCACTTAACTGTGGCGACGGCGGCTCAGCCCGTGCGTAAGCGGATGCCATGTCCAGTTACGCTGTCGTGATGGCGGAGAACCTCCTGGCCTCGGCTTCCGCGGAGCGGGCCGACGCGGCAGCCAACCGGCAACGCATCCTCGCCGCCGCGGAACGCCTGTTCGCCGAGCGCGGACCGCAGATCTCCATGACCGAACTGGCCAGCGCCGCCGGTGTCGGCCGGGCGACGCTCTACCGCCGCTATCCGGACGTCACGTCAGTCGCTGTCGCCCTCCTCGACGTGCATGAACAACAGCTGCAGCAGCAGATGATCTCCGGGCCGCCACCGCTCGGGCCGGGCGCCTCTCCTCGCCGGCGCCTTCAGGCGTTCTACGACGCCATGATCGATCTGCTCGAGCAACACCTGCCGTTGGCGCTCGGGGCCGAACAGGGCGCCACCCGCTTCGCGACCGGGGCGTACGGGTTCTGGCGGACCTTCGTCATTTCCCTGATCCGGGCAGCGGGCCGGCAGGACGATGCGCTCGCCGACGCACTTCTCGCACCGCTCGCTCCCGAGCTCTACCGTTACCAGCGCCAGGATCGAGGACAGACGGTCAGTCAGGTCAAAGGCGCGCTCGCCCGCCTGGCACATGTCCTTCCCGAATGAGTTCGGCCCCCAACGGTGGTCACAGCTGTCGCGGGCAGTCTCGTGGAGTTGCGCGCTGACCGGGCAGAGCCTACGGAGGGTTCGTCCCGTGGACCGGGCGCCGAAGCGTGACCGAGCGCCGCCCGGTGGCCGTTACGCTTCGTAGGGCAATTCAGCAGGGGAATGCCCATCCGGATGAGCGGGAGACAGCGACGGTGCCGAAGGCCTACTGGATCACCACCTACCGGTCCATCACCGACGACGAGAAGGTCGCCGCGTACGCGAAGCTGGCAGGGCCGGCACTGACCGCCGCCGGGGGAGTGTTCCTGGCGCGCGGCCTGCCGTCGTACGCGTTCGAGTCGGGCCAGCTGGAGCGCACGACGCTGATCGAGTTCGACAGCGTCGACGCCGCGCTCGCCGCCCACGAGACCCCTGCCTACCAGGAGGCGCTGCGGGCACTCGGCGACGGCGCCGACCGCGACCTGCGCATCATCGAAGCGGCATCCTGACGCCGGACGCATCCGGCGGCAGGGGATGGGCCGCCACCGGCCAGCCCATGGACGGGGACGAACGGGAACCGGCCGCACCTCTAGGCTTGTCGCCATGCTTGCCCGGCACAGCGCACCTGCTCAGTCCGAAGGCCGCGGTGGGAGCGCCGGCGGGCAGGGGCGGTGAGGCCGCCCACCGTGCCCGGGCAACGAAACGCACCACCTGCCCGGCGATCCGGCCTGGCGGACCGCTGCCGGCGGATCGTGGACTCGCGCGCCTTCGACGTCGCGATCGTCGTGGTCATCATGCTCAACGGGATCGTGCTCGGCTTCGAGACCTACCGCGACATCGGGGCGGCGCACCCGGCCCTGCGTTGGCTCGAGTGGTTCTTCCGGCTCGTCTTCGTCGTCGAGATCGCGATCCGGGTGCTGGCCTACGGTCGTCGGCCGCAGGACTTCTTCCGGCACGGCTGGAACGTCTTCGACTTCCTGGTGACGGCCACCATCTTCATCCCCGGCCTGCACGGTGACTCGGCGGTGCTGCGGTTCCTGCGGGTCGCCCGGGTGCTGCGGCTGGTGCGGTTCTCACCCGGGCTGCGCACCATCGTGGCGGCGCTGTGGCGCAGCCTTCCCGGTGTGGCGGGCTTCCTCGCCCTGGCCGCGGTCACCCTCTACGTGTACGGCATGGCCGGCTGGCTGATCTTCGGGGAGCGGTATCCGGAGCAGTACGGCGACATCGGTCGCTCGCTGCTGACCCTGTTCGTGCTGCTGTCGCTGGAGACGCTGCCGGATCTGCTCCAGCAGGGCATGGCGGTGTCGCCGTGGACCCTGGTCTACTACGTCAGCTTCGTCCTGATCACGGTGAACGTGCTGCTCAACATCCTGATCGCGGTCATCGTCAACTCCATGGAGGAGGCCCGCCGGCTGGAGATGACCGAGCGGCTGTCGCCGGACTACGACGAGGACGGCGACGGGATCCCGGACGAGCTCGACCGGATCGCGCTCACCCAACGGTTGGACGACCTGCGCGCCGTCATCGTCGAGCTCGAACGGGAGCTGCGCATCGACCGAGAGGACGGGCCGGGCCGACCGCGCCAGCAGCGGGAGCGTGCGGGCTGAGCCCCCACAAGCGAGGCACCGGACCGGTCGCGCCGCAGGTAAAACCCCCGGCGCGACCGGCCGTCCGGTCAGGACAACTGCAGCCGGGGTTCCAGGATCACCTCGAAGAGGCGGTCCCACGGCAGCTCGACCCGCGCCGACTCGAAGCGCGCCAGAGTCGCCGTGAACGTCTGCGCGCCGCGCCGGCCCAGCACGACGCGGTGCCCCGCGAAGTGGTCGGCGAAGTACCGCTCGGTCAGCGGCACCAGCCGCTCACGCACCCAGCCGTCGAAGTAGCTCTTCTGCGCAGGCGTGAGCGCGAGCGGGTCCCAGCCCTGCGCCCGCGCGTGCGCGTACGCCTCGACCTGCACGATGTTCTTCCACGGGTCGTCCTTGACGAACCGGTACAGCAGGTACTCGGCGTGCGCCTGGCCGGGCCCGCGCAGGTCCGGCACGCCGAACCCGCTGCCGGAGGAGCGGAGGTACGCCCACCGGGCGGTCCCGTGCGCGAGCGCCAGACCGAGGGCGTTGCCGCCGGTGTTCCACCCCGAGTACGACAGCAGCGCCGCCAGGTCCAGGCCGCTCTCCATCCGCGCCACCAGTTCGTGGTCGGCCTTGTTCACGATGAGCGGGTCCACCACGATGACCGGGGTGCCGGCGGCCAGCAGCGCGCCGATCCGCCCGACGAAGGCGTCCAGCTCGGCTGCCCGCTGCCCGGGAGCCGCCGAGGGGGTGTTCACGGCGAGCACGACGTCTGCGTCGCCGTTCACCACCCGTCCGCCCACGGCGGCCACGTGCCGGCGGATGTTCTCCGCGAACGGGATGCCCTCCAGTTGGGCGGTCCAGTTCTCGCCGGAGACCCCGGCGTACTCCACCCGGTAGGTGGGCGCCGTGCCGGCCGCGATCACCCGCGCGACCAGCAGCGCGTCGACCTCGTCGGCGCCGGGGAAGATCTCCACCCGGTCGCCCACACCGAGTCGGGCGACGAGCGCCTCCAGTTCCACCCGCTCGGCCCGGGCCAGGCCGACCGGCGCGGTGTCGTCCTCGGAGAGCACGAGGTGGCTGATGGTGCCGTCGGCGACCCACTCGACCATCAGCCGGTTGACCTGGTGGTTGCGGGCCCGCGCGGCGAGGTAGTCCTCGACGACCTGGTCGGGGATCTTCGCCCGGACGGCGTCGAGCTGGGCTCGAAGCTCCTCCTGCCCGAGGTTCACCACCTGGTCGTAGAGCTTCGCCCAGGAGACCAGCAGATCGCGGTACTTGTCGAGGTCGGTGCCGGTACTGGTGACGGCGAGCCGCTGGATGGTGTCGTGCACCTCGATCACCGCCCCCGGCCGGCTCGCGCGCAGGCTCCGGATGGCGGCCAGGTTCTCCAGGGCGGCGGCCAGGGCCGGCGCGGCGGTGCGTGAGGCGATCAGGCCGCCGTAGGCGAGCATGCTGACCGAGATCACGTACCCGTCCACGCCGTCCGTGGTGCCGAGCCAGCGGGCGATGGCGGCTCCGTCGCCGGGGGTGAAGAAGCGGCCCAGCAGTTCCCGCGGCGGCAGCCGCACCTGGGCGCCGGCGCTCGCCGCGGTCATCTGCGGGGCGTACGTGTTGACCGGCCGGTCGTCCAACGGCACCAGCGCCACGGTCAGCTGCCGTTCGGCGGGCCCGGCGACGGCGGGCCGGCCGATGGCCGCGGTGGCCAGCCCGGCCACGCCGGTGGCCAGGAGGGTACGTCTTCTCATGCTCACTCCCTCTTGTCCAGCGCGCTCGCCGCGCGGGGGGTGGCCGGCGCGAGCCGGCGGGTGATCCACAGCGGGGAGGTGACGGCGTTGCCCATCACGACCGCGTGCGCGCCCGCATCGAAGGCCCGGCCGATCTGTTCCGTGGTGCGGTACCGCCCTTCGGCGATCACCGGCACGGACAGCAGTGCGACGAGTCGCGCCACGAGCCCGAGGTCGGGCCCGTCAGTCGGTGGGCTGGCCGGGGTGTAGCCGGACAGCGTGGTGGCGACGGCGTCCGCGCCGGCCTCGACGGCGGCGACGCCCTCGGCCGTGGTGGCGACGTCGGCCAGGACCAGTGCGTCGGTCCGTTCGCGGATCGCGCGGACGGTGTCGGCGAAGGTGCGTCCGTCCGGCCGGGGGCGGTCGGTGGCGTCGACCGCGACGATGTCCGCCCCGGCCAACGCGACGTCGAGCGCGTGGGCCGCGGTCGGGGTGATGAAGACGTCGTCGGTGCCGTGCTTGTACAGGCCGATCACCGGGACGTCGACGGCGGCGCGTACCGCTCGGACATCGTCCGGTCCGTTGACCCGTACCGCCACCGCGCCGCCGCGTACCACCGCGGCCGCCACCCGGGCCTGGACGTACGGGTCCCGCATCGGGTCGTCCGGGTCGTCGGGCAGCGGCTGGCAGGACACCACCAGCCCGCCGGCCAGGTCGTCGAGCACGCTCACCCGCTGGTCCTTTCGAAGTCGTGGCTGTCCATGGCCGGTCGGGCCGCGCCGTCCCCGGACCCGCCCGCCCCGGTCGACCGGCGCGGCCGCCGTCCTGGTGCCACCGATGCCGATGACCGGTGACGTCATCCCTTGAGGCCGGTGTGCGCGAGGCCCTCGACGAACTGCTTCTGCGCGATGACGAACACCACCAGGACCGGCAGCGCGGTCATCGACGCCGCGGCCAGCTGGACGTCCCACATCGGGCCGCCGTAAGCGTCGACGAACTGGGTGAGCGCCTGGGGCAGGGTGAACTTCTCCGGCGAGGAGAGGAACACGATCGGTTCCAGGTAGAGGTTCCAGCTGTGCAGGAAGGTGAAGATGGCCACCGCGCCCAGCGCCGGCCGCGACAGCGGCAGGGCGATCCGCCAGAAGGTGGCGAAGCGGCCCAGCCCGTCGACCCGGGCCGCCTCCTCCAGCTCACCGGGGAGGCTGATGAAGAACTGCCGCATGATGAACGTCGCCAGGACGCTCGGCGCGCCGAAGATCGGCACCAGGATCAGCGGCCAGTGGGTGTTGACGAGGCCGAGCTTGAAGAACATCTGGAACAGCGGCACGATCGTCACCTCGCTGGGAATGAGCAGGCCCGCGAGGACGACCAGGAACAGCACGTTCTGGCCGCGGAAACGGATGCGCGCGAACGCGTACCCGGCCAGCGCCGACACGGCCAGGGTGCCGACGGTGACCACCAGCGCGATGTAGAGGCTGTTGAGGTACTGCTGCCCGAACGGCTGCAGCTCGAACACCCGCCGGTAGGCGTCGAGCCGCGGGTTGGTCGGCAGCAGGTCCGGCGGGAAGGCGAAGATGTCCGCCACCGGCTTCAACGACGAGGTGACCATCCACCACGTCGGGAAGACGAACGGGATCGCCAGGACCAGCAGCACGCCGTAGAGCACGAGCTTGGTCCGCCGCGACAGGTCACGACTCATGGAAGACCCACCTCTTGCGCATCTGCCACTGCAGCACCGTGAGGGCGAGCACGATGGCGAACAGCACGATCGACAGCGTGGCGCCGTAGCCGAAGTGATGGAACTGGAAGGCCTGCTGGTACAGGTAGTAGACGAGCACCGTCGTCGACGTGCCCGGTCCGCCCTGGGTGAGCACCGCGATCTGCGCGAAGACCTGCAGCGACCCGACCACGGTGATGATCGAGGTGAGCAGGATCGTCGGGCTGATCAGCGGTACGGTGATCCGCCAGAACTGGCGCAGCCGGCTCGCACCGTCCACCTCCGCGGCCTCGTACAGGTCCGCCGGCACGCCCTGCAGGGCGGCCAGGAACAGCACCATGTTCAGGCCGACGTTCTTGAACACCTGCACGACGATGACCGACACCATCGCGGTGCCCTCGCCACGCAGCCAGTTCGGCCCGTCCACGCCGACGGTGTCGAGCAGGCTGTTCAGCCCGCCGTTGTCCTGCAGCAGGAAGCCCCACACGATGGTCCAGGCCACCAGCGAGACCACCACGGGGGAGAAGAACAACGTGCGGAACAGGATCGTGCCCCGCAGTCTCTGGTTGAGCAGGACGGCCAGCAGCAACGCCAGGCCGAGGTTGAACACCACCAGGCCAACCGAGAACAGCCCGGTGGCGCGCAGCACCGCGCCGAGGTTGGGATCGTCGGCGAGAGCCTGGTAGTTGTCGGTGCCGACGAAGTCGAAGGTCCCGGCGAGGACGTTCCACTCGTGGAGGCTGTACCAGACCACGAGGATCAGCGGCAGGATCACGAAGACGGCGCTGCCGAGCAGCTGCGGGGTGATGAACAGGTAACCGGTGAGCTGGTCCCGGCGGCGGGTGGTCCAGAACGGCCGGGCCGGGCCCGGGGTGGGCCCGGCGGTCGCCGGGCCCACCCTGGTGTCCGTCTGGGTCATGGTCCTCAGCCCTACTTCGCCAGCAGCGGCTGGATCTTGGCGCAGACCCCGTCGAGCACGGCCTTGACGTCCGCGTTCGGCTGCCACAGCGGGTCGAGGCCGGCGCGGACCTGCTGGCTCAGCTCGGCCTGGCCGGCGTGGCTGGGCTTGACCACGCCGTTGGTGATGCCGTCGATGACGACCTTCTGCAGCTGCTCCGGCTTGAGCTTCGGGTTCGTCTTGGCGAGCGTCTCGGCGGTCAGCTGGGACTGCCGGGGCGGCGGGAAGAACTGGGCGAGCTTCGCCGAGTTCGTGGGGTTGGTGAAGAAGGCCAGGAAGTCGGCCGCCTGCTTGGCGTGCGGGCTCTTCTTCATCACCCCGAGGCCGGCCTGGCCGACCACCGCGTAGTTCCCCTTGGGCCCGGCCGGCAGCGGCACCAGGTCCCATCCGAAGCCGCCGTCCTTCAGCAGCGAGGCGCGGGAGATCTGAGTGATCGTCATGGCCGAGTCACCGGCGAAGAAGTCGGCCGTCGTGCCCGGGCCGGGCAGCGCCTTCTGGGTGAAGGTGGCCTCGTGCAGGGTGGTCATGGCGTCGACCATCTCGGGGCTGTTGAAGCCGCAGGTCTTCCCGTCCTCGCTCCACGCCTGGGCGCCCCACCCGGTCCAGAAGGTGGACAGGTTGTCCCAGCCCTTGTAGTCGAAGTCCCGGATGACCAGGCCGGCCTTGCCGGACTTCGCCCCCGCGGCCGCGGCGGTGGCCAGGGCGTTGTCCCAGGTCCACTGCCCGGCCGCGATCAGCTCGGCCGGGGTCTTCTGCCCGGCCTTCTTGACCATGTCGGTGTTGACGAAGACCCCGAACGGCGAGGTCGAGAAGGGGTACGCGTAGAGCTTCCCGTCGTTCTGCCAGAGCTTGAGCGTGGCGGGGGAGAGGTCCTCGTACTGGTAACCCTCGGCCTTCTTGAGCGTGTCGTCCAGGGGCAGCAGCGCGCCCGAGGCGACGAAGTCGGGGGCGGAGTTCTCGAACACCCACGCGAGGTCGGGCGCGTTCCCGCCGGCGATCTGCGTGGTCAGGGTGGTGGTGTAGCTGTCGAACGGCAGCGGGTCGAACTTGATCTCCGCGACGTCCGGGTGGCTCTTGCGGTACTCGTCGGCGATCTCGTTGAACAGCTTGAGGTGTGCCTCGTTGGCCGACCAGACGGTCATCCGCAGCTTCGCCGGACCGCTGTCGGCGGCGTCGCCACCGCCGCCGCAGGCGGTCAGGGCGAGCGTGCCGGCCAGCGCCACGGCGACGCCGCGCAGGGCCTTTCCTGCTCTCACAATCTTCTCCTCACCGGGGGTGTGTTCAGTAGCCCGCGATCCGCGGCCAGCGCTGTTCCACGCCGGCCGCGGTGAGGCGGTCCTGGAAGTCGGCCAGCAGACGGGGGGTGTTGCGGACCGCACGCGGGGACTCGCCCCGCGCCAGACAGAAGTCGGCGAGCAGGCCGGCTACCTCGCCGACGTTCCACTCGACCGGGTGCAGCCGGTAGCTGCCGTTGGTGACGTGGGTGGTGCCGATGTTCTTGCCGGCCGGCAGCAGGTTCTCCATCCGCTGCGGGATCAGCGCGCCGAGCGGGATCTCGAACGGGCAGGAGCCGACGTCGATGTAGTTGTCGCCGCCGGTGGACGGGTGCAGGTCGATCCGGTACATGCCCACGCCCACCGCGTCCGGGTAGCCGACCGCGCCGTGGTCGCCCCGGACCGCCAGGGACAGGTCCTGCTCGACGACGGTGTACTCGGCCCGGATCCGGCGGGACTCGCGGATGTACGGGGCCTGGGCCAGGCCGTCGGCGCTGCCGGTCACGTCGCCGCGTAGCCGCAGGCCGGGGAAGCCGGTGCCGCCGTCGGGCCGGGGCGCCTCCGTCTGCAGCCAGTACAGCACCGAGTACGACAGCTCGCGGGCCTTGCTCAGGTGCCACGAGGCGTTCGGCACGTCGATGACCGGACCCTCGAAGTAGTCGATCATCGGCCAGTTGACCAGCGTGATGTCGCTGCCGTACGTGCCGTCGACGAAGTTGCGGCGCGCGGCGATCCGCCGGAACGTCCACAGGTTGCCGTCACCGGGGTTGACGCGCTGATCGGCGTTGACGCTCAACGGGTCGTCGTCCGGGTTGGGGGTGAAGCTGCGCTCGACGATCTCCAGCGTGCGCGGGTGCGGCGACTTCCAGGACAGCAGCCGGTCACCCCAGAAGTCGGGCTTGTAGTCGCGCCAGAAGTCGTATCCCGCCGGGCGGTCGATGGTGTGGTCGCCGTCGACGTGGTCGATGGCGAAGCAGACCGACACCGCCTGCATGTTCATCGGCTGGGCCTCGGCCGGGGCGCTCGGCTCACCGGTCTCCGCCCGCGACTCGAATCCGGTGACGTACTCGGTGCCGGTCAGCGGCAGCAACTCGCCGGTCTCGGTGGCGTCCAGGACGTACGGCGCGACCACGTCGATCCGCTCGTCCCGGTCGCGGTGGGCCAGCGTCACGCCGGTCACCCGGTCGCCGTCGGTCTCCGCGGCGACCGGCCGGTACGGCTGCAGCACCCGCAGCCGGCCCGAACCGCGGTACGGGGCGAGCATCTCCTCGAGGACCGCGACGGCCACCCGCGGCTCGTGGCAGAGCCGGCTCACCCAGCCCGCACCCGGGTTGAGGTCGGTCCAGGCCCGGGACCGCTCGGTCAACGGGAAGTGGCGACGGTAGTAGTCGCGGATGCCGTTGCGCAGCGCCCGGTAGCTGGCGGTGGCGCCGAACTGCTCGATCCAGGAGTGCTCGTCCGGCGGGACGGCCTGGCTGGTGAGCTGCCCGCCGAGCCAGTCGAACTCCTCGGTCAGGATGACCGACCGGCCGGTCCGGGCCGCGGCGAGCGCCGCGGCGACACCGCCCAGTCCGCCCCCGACGACGAGGACGTCCGCACGCATGATGACCACTTGCTTCCTTCCAGTTGCGCGGCCGACCGCTCAGCGTCGGTCGACCGCCGGATCAGGGGTGCCGAGGGTGCTGCCCTCGACGAGTTCGCAGGGGAGAAGTCGCTGCTGGAGGCCGCCGGCGCTGCCGTCGATGACGCCGGTCAGCACCTCGACCGACTGCCGGCCCATCTCCTCGCGGGGGATGCGGAACCCGGTGAACACGATGTCGGTGGGAACGGGGACGGTCGGGTCGCCGAGGGTCACGATCGACAGGTCGCCGGGCACGGTCAGGCCGCGCCGGCGGGCGGCCGCCTCCAGCGCCACCGCCGTGGCGAAGTCCTCCACGAAGGCCACGGTGCTGCCGTCGGCCAGCAGGTCGTCGAGGGTCGTGTCGGCCGCCTGGGGCGCCGCGGACACCTGACGGGCGCTCTCCGCGGTGGCCGCGGCGGTGGCGAAACCCGCACGCCGGTCCTGCGAGGACTCGGCGGTCATGCCCATGCCCACGTACGTCAGGCGCCGGTGACCGTGCCGCAGTGCCGCCTCGACGAGCCGGGCCACCGCCGCGGCGTAGTCGGCGCCGACGTAGGGGACCGGCCCGCCGGCGTCGTCGCGGCGACCGACGGCGACGTACGGATATCCGTCCCCGTTGAGCCGGTGCAGTTCCGCGCCGGGGATCTCGCGCCCGAGCAGGATGCACCCGTCGGCCAGGCGCAGCCGGTTGTCCTGGTGGAAGATGCGCCGCCGGCCGTCCACCACGGGTGCGCTGGTGAACAGCAGCAGGTCGCAGCCGACCCGCTCGGCGTACTCCTCGATGCCGAGCAGGAACGGGTGGAAGAAGTCGCGGCTGCCGCTGGGAAAGGCGGGCTCGTACGTGAAGACGCCGATGATCCGGTTGAACCGCGAGGCGAGGCGGCGCGCCACTGGGTCGGCGGCGTAGCCGGTCTCGGCGATGACCCGCAACACCCGGTCCCGGGTCTCCGGGGCGATGCGGACCTCAGCGTCGGTGCGGTTGTTGAGCACCAGCGACACGGTCGCCTGACTGACACCGGCCATCCGCGCGATGTCACGTTGGGTGACGCGTCTGGGGGGAGCGGTCACGTCGGGTCCTTCCGGTGCGGCTAATGCGTATTAGCGCTCGGCGTTGGGATGGAGCCTGATGCGTGGATCGGCGTGTGTCAAGAGGTGGCCGCAAGATTTCGGCGCGATGAACTGGCTGGAGTAATGCGCATTAGCGAACAGGCAACCGATCAGTTGGTCGGTGGCCTGAGCGGATCGGCGCCGCGCCGGATGGCCTCTTGACAGAAACGCCGCCGAGCGAGCAACATTCGAGAAACATAGATGCTAATACGTATTAGCACGGCGGCGCCACGGCGCGCCCGCCGATCGATGCCCCCTGGTTCCTTACTCAGAGTCATCTTGCGCTGCTCACGAGCCGTCACCGCGTCCGATCGCACCGACAGAAGAGGAAGCCGCATGACGAAGCCACCCGTCCCGTCCTCCCGGCGCGCCGTCCTGGCCACGGCCGGCGCCGGCCTGCTCGTCGCCGCCATGGCCGGCGCCGCACCGGCCGCTGCCGATCCGGGCCTCGACTTCCCCCAGTTCAGCTACCAGGGCACCGCGTTCGACAAGAGCGCCCTCGCCTACAACCCGACGAACGAGTTCATCTTCCCGAGCGTCATCCGGGCCGCCGACTACTTCCCGAACCCGCTCGGCACCTACTACCTGTACTACGCACCGCACGAGCGTCCCGGCGGGATCGCCCTCGCGTACTCCGACTCGATCAACGGTCCGTGGACCGAGTACAGCGCCAACCCCCTGGTCAGCAACACCTGGCTGCCGTACTACTCCACGGTCAGCCACATCTCCTCGCCGCACGCGGTGTGGATCGAGGGCGAGCGGAAGCTCTTCCTCTACTTCCACGGCGAGAACTCCATCACCCGGTACGCGACCTCCGACGACGGCATCCACTTCAGCTACGGGGGCACCGCGGTCAGCCGCAACGACACGACCGGCGGCGAGACCTCCTACGCCCGGGTGTTCGAGCAGGCCGTGCCGCGCCTGGGCACCCGGTACCTGATGCTCTTCATGGACAACCCCACGGGTGGGGCGCCCGGCCCGACCGGGCCGGTGTCCCGCCGGATCCGCTGGGCCGTCTCGAACGACGCGCGCACCTGGACCATGCAGCCCGAGCCGATCGTGACCCCGCAGGGTGACGAAGGCCCGAACGCCTCGGGACCGTTCTTCCTGCGCTGGAACGACCGCAACCTGGTGATCTACCACGCCGCCGACGGCAACATGCACGCCGTGGACGTGGGGGAGGGCTTCGACCAGGAGATCCACCTCGGCGTCGTGCACGACTCGATGTCCGCCGCCCCCGACCTCGGCCGCTCGGCCGCGCCGACGTTCTACTTCGACGGCCAGACCGCGCACATGTACTACGAAGCCGGCGGCCGGCTCACCGCGACCATCGCGCACGCCACCGCCGCCCTGGCAGACCCGTTGCCGGTACGGCAGCTCGACTGTGCCGTGGACCGACCGGTCCTGTGGCCGCCGAACCACGAGCTGGTCGACGTCAACGTGAGCGTGGACCTGCGCGACGGCGTGCTAGGTCCGAACGCGTTCACCCTGACCGGCGTGACCGGGGGTGACGCCGCGGACGTCAGCGGCTTCGTCACCGGTGCGCCGGACACGAGCGGCCAGCTCCGGGCCGAGCGGGACGGGAACGGCGGCGACCGGGTCTACCAGCTCACGTATGCCGGTCACGACGAGATCGGACGGCCGGTCGGCTGCACCGTCACCGTCACCGTCCCGCACGACCAGGGAACCAACTAGGTCGCCTCGCCGATCGCCGAGGGCTGCCCGATCAAGCGGCCCTCGGCGATCCGGTGGCGTCGCCGGTCCTTCATCCCGGGGATCACCGCCTGGACGCGGCGGCGGCGCAGGTAGGCGCGGTTGGCCCGGCTCGCAGGCCGACCCGGGCCTACCCCGCCGCTACTTGCCGGACCACGACCAGAGGTAGTCGAGTTCCATGATGTAGAACTGTTCCTTGTACCCTGCGGACGCGCTGTGCGCGCCTGCCTCGACCCAGTCGAAGTTGCACCTGACCCAGGTGCCGTAGCCGTGGTTGTTCCGGCAGAGGCGGTCGCTGACGCCGTTGGCAGAGCCGACGTAGCCCATCGCGGCGTAGCCGTCGGCCTTGCCGTCTCTGACGTAAACGTAGTCGCCGTCGTAGTCGACGCAGATCGACGTGTATGCGTAGGCCAGCGTCGTCGTCATGCATTCGCCCTGCGGGAGCCCGACCGCCACGCCGGTCTGGCAACTCACGTAGTCGTACTCGCACGTCTTGTAGTAGTTGTCCTCGGCCATGGCCGCGGACGGCAGGGCGAAGACTCCGACCGTGGCCGCCACGAGTGTGCAGACCACGCCGCGCACGAAGGTCCGGTACACGCCGTGCCGCAGTCGATCGGTGAGGGTACTCAAGAGCAGTGTCCATTCTGGATCAACGGATCGCGCTCTGCGATCGCCGGACTATATCCGTAGGGTCGTTGCGCAATTGAGCATCAAGGCTCTGAGCAGGGCCTACACGGAGCGAGTGGCCTTTGTGGAGGCTATCGACGCCCAAACTCCGCGCGAGTCGTCGCCGCCCTTCGGGTACGCCGGAGCGGACATCTGCTCGACGTCGGGCTGGTGGCCGAGCCCGGGGGTCAGGCGAGCTCGGCGAGTCGCGCTGCGACCCGTTGCTCGGCCAGTTCCTGCGCGAATGCCACCGGGTGGCGGTCGGGCATCGTCTGCACCTCGGTGACGCCGAGCGCCGCGTACTCGGCCACCTCGGCCACGAACGCGTCGACGTCGGCCAGGGCCGGTCGCATGACCAGCACGGTCTTCTCGATGCTGCCGTAGTCCCGGCCTTCGGCGGCGCAGTGCTCCCGCAGTACGTCGAGCTTGTTCGCCACCTCCGCCGGGCTGTTGCCGAACAGGTTGCAGGCATCGGCGTAGCGGGCCACGAGCCGCAGGGTCTTCTTCTCGCCGCCGCCCCCGATCATGATCGGGGGGTGCGGTCGGCTGATCGGCGCCGGCACGTTCAGCGTCTCCGCCAGTTGGTAGTGCCTGCCGTCGAACCGGCCGTTGTCGTCGCTCCACATCTGCAGGCAGATCTGCAACGTCTCCTCGAGCCGCTCGAAGCGCTCGCTGACCGAAACGACCGGTACGCCGAGGCCACGCTGCTCACGGTCGTACCACGACGCGCCGATGCCGAGCCGCGCCCGCCCGCCGGAGAGCACGTCGAGCGTGGTGACGATCTTGGCGAGCAGGCCCGGATAGCGGTACATCACCCCGGTGACCAGGACACCGAGCGTCATCCGCTCGGTCTTGCCCGCCACGTAGCCGAGGGTCGTGTAGGCCTCGAGCATCGGCTCCTCGGCGGAGGTGGTGAACTCCATCTGGAAGTAGTGGTCCATGACGCTGAATGCGGACACCCCGGCCTGCTCCGCGATCCGGGCGGTCTCCGCCAGGGTCCCGGCCATCTCGGACGGGTCGGCGGGCGTGGAGAAGTTCCAGTAGTGCAGACCGAGCCTCATCGCTCATCCCCTCACGTCCCTGGGCCAACTGGCATTATGCCGGCCGTTGGGCTCTCGCACCGCCGCTGGAAGGAACTTCCAGCTCCGGGTCCTGCGGAGAAGGATTTCTTTCGATACTGTGCTGCCGTGCCGCCCCCTCCTACCGTCAGCGCCCCACCGGACGACCGCGCGCCGACCACAGAGTCCACACGCTCCCCTGTCCGACGAAAGGAGCCCGCGCGCTTCACCGAAACCGGTCTCGGGTGGCTGCTGCTGCTCCCGTCGGTCGTGGTCTTCGCGCTGTTCGTGTTCTGGCCGCTGGGGCGCACCCTGTACCTGTCCGTGCACGGCAACGACCTCTTCGGCGCCCCGTCGGTGTACGTCGGTGCGGAGCACTACCGGGAGATGCTGACCGCCGAGTTCGGCAAGGTGCTCGCCACGACGGGCCTGTTCACATTGTTCTCCGTGGTGCCGGCCGTTCTGGGCGCGCTGGTCGTGGTGCTGCTGCTGGAGGCGCGCATCCGCGGCGTACGGGTGCTGCGCACCGCGTTCGCGCTGCCGTTCGCCTTCTCGGTGGCGACCGCGTCGGTCGTCTTCGCCGTCATCTACAACCCGGCGATCGGCGTGGCGAACGGCCTGCTCGGCTCCCTGGGGATCGACCGGGTCAACTGGCTGACCGACCCGTCGATCGCGCTGCCCGCGGTCTGCGCCGCGACGGTGTGGATGAACTTCGGTTACAACGTCCTGGTGCTCTCCGCCGGCGTCGCGGCGATCTCACCCGAGGTGGTCGAGGCGGCGCGGCTGGACGGCGCGACCGGCTGGCGGCTGGCGTCCCGGATCACGGTGCCGCTGCTGTCTCCGCAACTGTTCTTCCTCGTCGTGGTGTCCACGATCCACGCGTTGCAGAGCTTCGGGCAGATCCACATCCTCACCAAGGGTGGCCCGGACCAGGCCACGACGACGCTGGTCTACTCGATCTACGAGAAGGCGTTCGCCTTCGGGTCCTCCGACTTCGGATCAGCCAGCGCTCAGGCCGTCGTGCTGCTGGTCGTCATGCTCGGCTGCACGGCCGTCCAGTTCGGCATCCTCGAGCGGCGGGTCCACTATCGATGAAGAAGATCAGTTTGGGGCAGGTCGCCGTCTACGTCGTGCTCGGCCTGGCCGCGATCCCGGTTCTGTTCCCCATCTACTACGGCTTCGTCGGCGCCGTGATGGGTCCCGGTGACCTCGCGACCTACCCGCCCGCGCTGGTACCACACGGGCTGCACTGGCAGAACATCAGCGACGTCTTCCGCTCGGTGCCGCTCGACCGCTTCTACGTCAACTCCGCCATCCAGGCCGGGGCCATCACGTTGGCCCAGATCGTCACGAGCATCCTGGCCGCGTACGCCTTCGCGTTCCTTCGCCTGCCGGCGAAGGCGGTGACGTTCGCTCTGTTCCTCGCCACCCTCATGGTGCCGTGGGAAGCGATCATCATCCCCAACTACCTGGCCATCTCCGGCTGGGGCCTGGCGCGGGGCGGGTTGACCTACCTCGGTCTCGTGCTGCCCTTCCTCGCCTCGGCGTTCGGCACGTTCCTGCTGCGTCAGGCCTTCCTGCAGTTCCCCACCGAGTTGCGGGACGCCGCGGTGATCGACGGGTGCGGTCACTGGCGCCTGCTGTGGCGGGTCATCGTGCCGCTGTCCAAGCCGTCGATCGCGGCGGTCGGGGTCTACGTCTTCCTCTCGGCGTGGAACCAGTACTTCTGGCCGCTGATCCTGATCCGAGACTCCGAGTACCAGACCCTGCAGATCGGCATCTCGCAGCTCAACGACGCCGAGGTGGCGCAACCGGGCCTGGTCCTCGCCGGCGTCGCCCTGTCCCTGCTCCCCACGCTGGCCGTCGTGCTCTTCGGCCAGCGCTACATCGTCCGCGGCCTCACCGCCGGCGCGCTGCGTTAATTCTCAAAGAGGAGAAGCCCGTGAGACAACCCAGGCTCCGCCGGAGCATGACGGCATTCGTCGCCCTGGTAGCCGCCGCCGCGCTGACGGCGTGCGGTGGTTCCGGGTCCGGCACCGATTCCGGCAAGGACTCGCTCGAAGCGCCCGGCGCGGAGGTGCTCGAGAAGGCCACCGACAAGACCACCATCGAGTTCTGGCACGGGATGAAGGGCGCCAACGCCGCGGCGATCGACAAGCTGGTCGCCGACTTCAACGCCCAGAGCGGTGGCAAGGTCGAGGTCAAGGCCATCTTCCAGGGCAACTACGACGAGACGATCGCGAAGTACAAGGCCTCGGTGCAGCAGAAGAACACTCCCGCGCTGGTGCAGATCTACGACATCGGCTCCCGCTTCATGGTCGACTCCAAGCAGACCGTGCCGATGTACAAGTTCATCGACAAGGACAAGTTCAACGCGGGCGACATCGAACCGAACATCGCCAACTACTACTCGATCGACGGCAAGCTCCAGTCGATGCCGTTCAACACGTCCACCCCGCTGCTCTACCTGAACAAGGAGGCATTCGTCCGGGCCGGCTTCGACCCGACGAAGCCGCCGCAGAACCTCGACGAGATCGGGGAGATGGCGAAGAAGCTGACCGTCAAGGACGCCGGCGGCAAGACCGTCCAGTACGGCTTCGGCGCCGCCATCTATGGCTGGCTGGTGGAGCAGCTGATCGCCACCGACGGCAAGGAGTACTGCGACAACGGCAATGGCCGTAAGGGCCTCGCCACGAAGGTGCAGTTCGACCAGGAGACCGGCGTGCGCGTCGCCCAGTGGTGGGCGGACCTGGTGAAGGGCGGCTACGCGACGAACACCGGCCGCAAGACCGACGACGCCCAGGCTGCCTTCAAGGCCGGCACGGTGGCCATGCACCTGGAGTCCACGGGCGCCATGCGCGGCTACATCGACGCGGCCAAGGGCAAGTTCACCGTGCTCACCGCCCCGTACCCGAAGGCGAGCAGCTCGGCCACGGGCGGGCCGATCATCGGTGGCGCCTCGCTGTGGATCAACGGCGTCGGGCACAGCGACAAGCAGAAGCGGGCCGCCTGGGAGTTCGTGAAGTTCGCCTCGAGCGCGGAGCAGCAGGCCAAGTGGCACACCGGCACCGGGTACGTGCCGGTCAACGCCAAGGCGCTCGACGAGCAGATCGACAAGGACTGGGTGGCGAAGTACCCGCAGTTCAAGACCGCCGTGGACCAGCTGCACGCGCTGCCGCCGTCGGTCGCGTCGGCCGGCTGCCTGCTCGGCGTGATGCCGCAGGCCCGCAAGGCGTCCGAGGACGGGCTGGAGGCGGCGATCGTCGGTAGCAAGCCGGCCGACCAGGCCATGAAGGACGCCGCGGCGAGCGTGCAGGCCGCGATCGACAGTTACAACAAGTCGGTCAGCTGACCACCGGGGGACACCTCGGGGAGAGGGGCCGGCTCCGACGGGGCCGGCCCCTCTTCCTCGCCCCTCGGTGCCTGCGGCTCAGATGATGTAGGCGTAGAGGTCGACGATGGCGCCGTCGGCGCGGTGCAGCCCGGCGGAGTCACCGTTCGTGCTGTTCCAGAACCCAGTGGTACGCCCGTTGTGGTAGGTGGTCGCGTCGTCGGTGCCCGGGCCGGTGTGCACCCGCAGCAGGCCACCGGGCGGGATGACGTAGCCCGCGCCCACCTCGATCCGGTCGGACGCCTGGTTACGCAGGTACCAGCCGCTGACGTCCACCGGCTGGTCGGAGACGTTGCGCAGGACGACGTGCGCGTCGGGGGAGTGGTAGCTGATGTCCTCGATGACCACGCCCGCCGCACCGGGCACCCGGCCGCGGCCGTGCAGCATGTCCCTGAGGGCGTACGGGTAGTTGGTGATCATGCCGTCGGCGCCGAGGTCCAGGGCCCACCGCCACAGCTCCGGCGAGTCGACCGTCCACGGCACCAGGGCCATGCCCACCTCGATGACCCGCACCGCGTCCTCGGGCCGCAGCCGGCGGATGTCCGGGTTGACGGAGAAGATCCACCCGGCGAGGCCCGTCAGCTTCCCGCCCTCCGGCACGTCGTACGTGATCAGCGAGACCGGGACATCGGGCAGCTGCGTGTGGAAGTCCCGGAGGGCCTGCTCGTCGAAGGAACCGACGATCAGCGGCTGCGGGCGGGCGCCCGGCTCGATCCACTCGCGCCGCCGACGCAGCCGGGCGGCGACCGCCTGCGCCAGCCCGGGATTCACCGCGGGGGACTTCAGCTCGAGGTTCAGGCCGACCCGACCCCCGAGCAGGTCGAGCAGTTCGTCGAAGGTGAGGATGCGCTGGCCGCTGAATTCGGTCCCGTACCACCCTCCGGCATCGAGCTTCTTCAGCTCGGCGAGGGTGAAGTCGTGCACGTTCCAGGGCGCGCGATACGCGTACGCCGTCCGGGCGTCGGTGGTGCGGGCGAGCGTCACATCGTGGATGATCACCAGCTCCCCATCGGCGCTGAGCTGGACGTCGGTCTCGATGTAGTCGGCGCCCTCGGCGATCGCGAGCTCGAAGGCGGCCGCGGTGTTCTCCGGCGCCAGCCCGGACGAGCCGCGGTGCGCGTACGTCGCGGCGCGGCTGACCGGCGGTGTCGCGCCGGGCCGGGGAACCGGCGCCACAGCCGGCCCTGCCCGAAGACCGGGCCTCGATGACGGACTCGTGCTCATCCACCAACTCCCCGGGAACGGGCCGACGCCTACGGCTGCCGCCTGACCCTAACCGAGATCCAGCTCGGCCCACTCGCGGCGGTGCCGCCCGTTCCCGGCACCCGGCTGGGCGCCGGCTACCCGGTCCGGGTCCCGGGCGCCGCCGGCGACTGCAGCTCGTCGAGCGGCACGTCGGGGTCGGCCAGCCGGTCGAGGTCGACCGGCCCGGCTGCCGCGACGAGCCGCCGGATCGACGGCACGACGTCCCACACGTTGACGTTCATGCCGGCGAGCACCCGCCCGCCGGCGGTCCAGAAGGCGATGAACTCGCGCTTGGCGACGTCGCCCCGGACGACGACCCGGTCGGACGCCCCGGGCGGGGCGTGCCCGACGTACTCCATCCCCAGGTCGTACTGGTCGGTGTAGAAGTAGGGCAGGTCGTCGTAGCTGACGGACTGTCCCAGCATGGCGCGGGCCGCCGCCGGACCGCCGTGCAGGGCGTTGGCCCAGTGCTCGACGCGCAGGTGCCGGCGCAGCACGGGATGGTAGGCGTTGGCGACGTCGCCGGCGGCGTAGATCTCCGGGTCGGCGGTGCGCAGGGACGCGTCGACGACGATTCCGTTCTCGACGGTGAGGCCGGCCGCCGTCGCCAGCTCGGTGTTCGGGCGTACGCCCACGGCCACCAGCACGGCGTCGGCGGGCAGTTCGGTGCCGTCGGCCAGCCGGACCGAGGAGACGCGACCGGTGCCGCGGAACTCGTGGACCTCGGCGCCGAAGTGGAAGGTGACGCCGTGGTCCCGGTGCAGGTTGGCGAACACCCGGGCGATCTCGTCGCCGAGCACCCGGCGCAACGGCAGCGCGGCCGTCTCGACGACGTCGACGGTGGCGCCGCGCTGCCGGGCGGCGGCGGCGACCTCCAGGCCGATCCACCCCGCTCCCACGATCACGAGGTGCGCGCCGTCGACCAGCGCCGCGGCGATCCGGCGACTGTCGGCGAGGGTACGCAGCCGCAGCACCCCGTCCAGGTCGACGCCGGGCGCCGCGAGGTCGCGGGGCGTGGCGCCGGTGGCCAGCAGCAGCTTGTCGTACCGGAGGTGCTGGCCGTCGGCGAGCCGCACCTCCCCGGCGGAGCGGTCGACGGCGACGGCGCGGGCCTCGGTGCGCAGGTCGACGTCGTGCGCGGCGTACCACCCGGCGTCGTGCACGTACACGCTGTCGGGTTCGGCGCCGCCGGTCAGCAGGCCCTTGGACAGTGGCGGTCGCTCGTACGGTCGCTCCGGCTCGTCGCCGATCACGACGATGCCGCCGTCGAAGCCCTCCTCCCGCAACGTCTGCGCGGCCCGCGCGCCGGCGAGCCCGGCTCCCACGATCACGAACGTGCCGGTCTTCGACATCGGTCCAGCTCCTTTCGGGGTACGTCGATCAGCGGGGGCCGACCCCGGCCAGGGTGAAGAACTCGGCGCGCGAGCGGTGGTCGTCGCGCAGGGTGCCGAGCAGGGTGGACGTGATGGTGCTGCTGCCGACGGCCTGGACGCCGCGCAGCGTCATGCACAGGTGTTCGGCTTCGATGACCACGCCGACCCCACGCGGGCGCAGTCGGCTGGTCAGCCAGTCGGCGATCTGTTTGGTGAGGCGTTCCTGGACCTGCGGGCCGTGGGCGAACAGTTCGACCACCCGGGCCAGCTTGGACAGCCCCAGGATGCGCTCGCCGGGCAGGTAGCCGACGTGCGCCACGCCGACGAACGGCAGCAGGTGGTGTTCGCAGACCGACCGGATCGGGATGGCCCGGGCCAGCACCAGCTCGTCGTAGCCCTCGTCGTTGTCGAAGGTGGTCAGCTGGAACTCGCGCGGGGTGAGCAGTTCGGCGTAGGCGCGGGCCATCCGGCCCGGCGTGTCGGCGAGCCCGTCGGCGGAAAGGTCCACGCCGAGCGCGGCCAGGAAGTCCGCGGCCGCCCGTTCGGCGGCGGCCGGGTCGCGGCGGGGTCGCTGGTGCTGCACTCGTTGCGCGTTGACACTCACTCGGGCTCCCAGGGGATTTTCACCAACGCTCATTGGTGATAGCGATCATGCTGCCCCACCGCGTCCGGAATTTCAATAGCCTTCATTGGTGATAACCTCTCGGCCGTGAGCACGGGGGAGCGCTGGAGCGCCATGGCCGCGCTCGTCGACCGGTCCCGACGGGCGCTGTACGACTACGTGTGCCGGGCCGATCACCCGGTCACCCGCGAAGAGGCGGCCGAGGCGCACGGCATGTCCCGCAACCTCACGGCGTTCCACCTCGACAAGCTCGTCGAGTCCGGCCTGCTGCGGGCCCACTACGGCACGCCGGCCGACCAACCCCGGGGCCGCGGTCGGACGCCGAAGGTCTACGAGGCCACCGGCGACGGCGTGGCGATCACCGTTCCCGAGCGGCGCTACGAACTCATCGCCGAGATCCTCGCCGACGCGGTCGCCGACGACCCGCACGACGCCCCCGAGGCGGCGCGGCGGCATGCCCGGCGCCGCGGCCAGGAGATCGGAGCACGGGTACGCGAATCCGGCGAGGACCTCGTCGCCGTGCTCGCCGGCCTCGGCTTCGAGCCCGAGGCGCTCAGCGATCACGTGCTGCTGCGCAACTGCCCGTTCCACGTCCTGGCCACCCGGCAGACCGCCCTGGTGTGCGGGCTCAACCACGCGTTCCTCGCCGGCATGGTCGACGGCGCGGGACGTACCGACCTGCTGCCCCGGCTCGCGCCGCGTCCCGGGGCCTGCTGCGTCCGGTTGGACGGTGCGCCGGACCGGTAGCCGGTCACGGTGAGACGCGCACTTCGACCGAGCTGATGTACCACCGGAAGTCGGACGTGCTGTCGATGGTCACGTCGTTGGTGCCGCTCTTGTCGAAGGAGCGCGTGCCCGCGCACACGATCACCGACTGGCCCGCCGGCACCGGCCCAGCGCTGAACAACTGCGCGAAGTAGTGGGTGCCGCGGGTCAGCTTCTCCTGGTGGAAGCTCTCGTCGTCGTCGGTGGTCTCGTCGAGGGTCGACATCGCGGCGTACGACGGCTCGGCCACGTTGGGGTGCAGCACGTCGAGCATGAGGAAGTTCTGCTGGCTGGTGTGGGAGTTGGACCAGCCCCACTCGTCCGTCGTCTCCAGTCGGTGCGTCGCCTCGACGCACTGCGCGTCGATGAGGACCTCGACCAGACCCGTCGTGGGCGGCACGAACGCGAACGCGATGGCGCTGAAGCCGTCGCCGGAGGCGTAGTCGAAGTCGCCGGCGTCGTCGTCCTCCATGGTGATGGAGATGCCGACGTCACCGACCGACGGGTTCAGCGTGTGAATGCGGTCGACGACGAAGTTGTCGTTGCGCACCGGCACGAAGCCGAGGTTGAACCCGAAGAAGGGCGGCCGGAAGACCTCCCACCGGTGCGGGTCGTCGCTGTCGTCCGGTTCGAAGACGCCCCAGGGGAGCGCGCGGTCGTGGAAGGGGGACAGGCTCAACCACTTGTCGAGGTTGTTCGAGAGGTGGAACCCCGGACGGACGTTCTCGTCGGCGGTGAACACGCCGGCCAGCGCCTCGTGGTAGTCGCTCGCTATCGCGACGATCTCCTCACGCCGGATGTCCCGGCTGCGCAGGAACGCCTTGGCCTTGCGTCGCCGGGCCCGGTTCAGCGCGTCGTAGCTCGTAGTCAGCCCCTGCGGCGGCTGGAGCAGGTCACGAACGGTCAGGCGTTCCTGCCGCATCAACTCCCGCAGGTCCGCCCAGTCGTCGTCGCCCAGCAGGCGCCGCAGTCGCTGGCTCGCCTCCGCCGACAGCTTCGCCGCTCTGCTGCTGCGCTTCTTCGTGATCGCCCGCAGCCGTTGGTCGCGCTCCTCCGCGGCGGCCTCCGCCGACCGCCGGGCCTCCCCGGGGAAGTGGCGGAAATTGTGAACTGCCTGGTCGGTGCTGACCATGGGAACCACCCCATCAGAGCCTCGCCCTCATCCTGCTGCGGAACCCGTCGGCTGGCCAGAGGGGTTGTGCCATGCTGGCAAAGCCGCAAAAGGCGCCAACCGGCGAAGGCCCCCACCGAGTGGATCTCTGCCGTATGGTGCGCTGATGCGTCGCCGCGTACCACTCACCCTGCTTCTCGCACCGCTGCTCGTCACCGCGTGCACCAGCGATCCCGCCGCCCCGGCCGCCGGCTCGTCCGCCCCCACGACCACGCCGAGCCCTACCGCCCCCGCCGTCGACTACACGGCCTGGCAGGCCGGACGCTCGACCCCGGTGGCCGACAAGGTCTACCCGGCCCGGGGCACCGACGCCCTGGACGTCCTGCACTACGACCTGGCGTTGGACTGGGCGCCGTCGACCAAGGTCCTCACGGGCACCGCCACCCTGCGGATCCGGCCCACCAGGGACGCTCCCGCCCTCGTACTCGACTTCATGCCCTACCAGGTCGACGGGGTGACGCTGGACGACGCGACGGTCACCGGCACCGTCGCCAAGGAGAAGCTGACCGTGACCGCGCCGGTCGTCGCCGACAAGCCGGTGACGCTGGTGGTCAAGTACCACGGCAAGCCCAAGACCACGCCCATGCCGTCGCACCGCAAGGACGTGGAGGACCTGGGCCTCACCGTCACCAAGGAGGGCGGCCTCTGGACGATGCAGGAGCCGTTCGGGGCCTTCACCTGGTACCCGGCGAACGACCAGCCGTCCGACGAAGCCCTCTACGACATCCGGGTGACCGTGCCGGCCGGCTGGTCCGCGATCGCCAGCGGCACCCCGGCCGGGCAGTCCGGGACCACGTTCACCTACCGCAGCACCGACCCCGTCGCGTCGTACCTGACCACCCTTGCAGTCGGGAAGTACCAGAAGCTGACCGCCAAGGGGCCACGGGGCATTCCGCTGACCTTCTGGTACCGCAAGGGCGCCGACGACAAGCTGCTGCCGTACCTCAAGAAGTCCCCGCAGTACCTGGCCTGGCTGGAGAAGAAGTTCGGACCCTACCCGTTCCCGTCCGGTGGCGTCGTGGTGGTGGACTCGGCCTCCGGCATGGAGACCCAGCAGATGATCACGATGGGCCGGAAGATCGAGAACACCAAGGCCCGCCGGGACCGCTGGGGAGGCGACCTGCTGCACGAGTACGCCCACCAGTGGTTCGGCGACTCCGTCACGCCGACCACCTGGACCGACCTGTGGCTGAACGAGGGCTGGGCCCAGTACGCCCAGGACCTGTACACCAAGGAGACCCTGCACCTCAGCGACGCCAGCCTGGACCGGTACCTGCGCGACGCCGACGCCGCCATGCGCAAGAAGCTCGGCCCGCCCGGCAAGCCCAACCCGAAGAACTTCGCCGAGGGCAACGTCTACCTGTGCCCGGAGGCCATGCTCCACGAGATCCACCGGCAGTTGGGTGACAAGGCCTTCTTCGCGATGGCCCGCGCCTGGGTGCAGGAGCAGCGCAACACCCAGCAGGACCGGGCGTCGTTCATCGCCTTCGTCAACAAGCAGACCGGGCGCGACTTCACCAAGCTCATCAACACCTGGCTGGACTCGAAGACCACGCCGAAGTCGATCACCGTCGCCCGAGCATGAAGCAGCTCAGCCGCCGTGCCCGCGACCTCGGGATCGTCGTCGGGTCGCTGCCGACCGGGCGGCACAACGCGATCACCGATGTCGCCGGGGTCCTGGTCGGGCACACCACCATCGACGACGGCGCCGACCTGCACACCGGAGTCACCGCCGTCGTGCCGAGCCAACTCGGCCCTGGGCGGTGGACTCTGCCGGCCGCCGTGTACTCCGGCAACGGCCACGGGAAACTCGTCGGCTCGACCCAGGTGGACGAACTCGGCGTACTGGAGTCGCCGGTCGTCCTGACCGCCACGCTGTCCGTGTTCCGGGTCGCGGACGCGCTGCTGGGTTACCTGATGGACCGGCGGCCGGACGGCCTGTCGTTCAACCCGCTGGTGGGCGAGACCAACGACGGCCACCTGTCAGCCATCCGCCGGCGTCCGATCACCAGGGAACACGTGCTCGCCGCCATCACCCAGGCGTCCGGCGAACCGCCGGCGGAGGGCTGCGTGGGGGCCGGCACCGGCACCACGGCGCTGGGCTTCAAGGCGGGCATCGGCACCTCGTCCAGGACGGTGCGGCTGGCCGACCGTGCGGTGACGGTCGGCGCCCTCGTCCAGTCGAACTTCGGCGGGGTGCTGACCGCGCTCGGCGTCCCGCTGCCGGCCGACGAGCTGATCCCGGGCGCCGACCACGTTGAACCACCCGGCAACTCGTGCATGATCGTGGTGGCCACCGACGCGCCCCTGGATTCGCGGCAGCTCGGGCGGCTCGCCCGGCGGGCGGTCTTCTCGATGGGGCGGGTCGGCGCGTCGTTCAGCAACGCCAGCGGCGACTACGGGATCGCCTTCAGCACGGCACCGCCGGACCAGCTACCCATCCCCGACGGGGAGATCAACCCCGTCTTCGCCGCCGTGATGGACGCGGTGGAGGAAGGGCTGCTCAATTCGCTGTTCACCGCCGCCACCACCACCGGTGTCGGTGGTCGCACCAGTCACGCCGTTCCACATGCGGAGGTGATCCGGCGGTTGTCAGCCGCCGGGCGGCTGGCGGCGCCTCCGCCGGTGGCGGAGCCGGGTATGTGAGGGCAGCGGCCTCGCCGGCAGTCACAAGCAGGCGGCGCCGCGGCGAATGGTTGCCGCCAGACCGGGTAGCCGATCCCTTCACGTCCCGATCGAGGGGAGCGGGTCCATGAGCGGCAGGCGCGTGCCACAAGGGTTTGTTGAGCGACAGTCCCGCGCCGGTGCGGTCACCATGAACTACGTCCGCGGTGGCCAGGGACCTCCGTTGCTGCTGCTGCACGGCTACCCGCAGTCGTGGTACATGTGGCGCCACGTCCTGCCCGAGCTGGCCCGCTCCTTCGAGGTGATCGCCCCGGACCTGCGCGGATTCGGTGCCACCGACGCCCCCGAGGACGGCTACGACAAGAAGACCGTCGCCGCCGATGTGCACGGTCTGCTGACGTCACTCGGCCTCGACCGCGACCTGCGGATCATCGGCCATGACCTCGGCACGATGGTCGCCTACGCCTACTGCGCGGCCCACCCCGACACGGTGACCCGAGCGGTGCTGACCGAGGCGCCCATCCCCGACGAGAGCGTCTACAGCTTCCCCGCCCTCGGTGCGGCAGGTCCGGCCCTCTGGAACTTCGGCTTCTTCAACGTCACCAACGGGCTGCCCGAGAGGCTGACAGCCGGCCGCGAAGATCTGTGGGTGGAGCTGTTCACCGATGCGCTCATGATTCAGAAGGGCAGCCTCACACCCGACGATGTCGAGGAGTACAGCCGCCACCTGCGCGACGAAGCCCATCGGAAAGCGAGCTTCGAATACTTCCGGGCGATCCCTCAGGACATCACCGACAACATCGCGCACCGCAAGACGAAGCTGGGCATGCCCGTGCTCGTCATCGCGGCGCGAGCCAGCCTCGGCGACACGATGGCCGAGCAGGTGAAACAGTACGCGACCTCCGTCACCGCCCACGTCCTCGAAGACAGCGGCCACTGGCTGTTCGAAGAGCAGCCCCGCCAACTCCTCGATCTTGTTCTGCCCTTCCTGCGGGACCAGACCTGACACGGCCCCTCGGCTGACCGGGACTGAACACCCGCAGGAGTAACGCCGTCGACCGTCGCCATCGCGGCGCACGTCGACGCGTCGCTGAGCCCGCGTCGGCTCGTGACGGCACACACAGAGCGCACGGCCCGCCATGCCGGAACGACCCCGTGGACCAGAATCGACGCATGAGCCATGATCCGGTTTCGGTGGTCCGGGACTTTCTGCAGGTCGTCCGCTCGGGAGCCGATCCGAGCCACGCCGGCCGCCTGATGGCGACCACGGTGATCGCCCACCAGGTGCAGGCCGAGGACCCGGCGACGATCACGCGCACGCCGCAGGAGTACGCCGAGCATGTCGAGGAGATGCTCGCGGCCTACGGGCCGTTCCGCCTGGAGATCGACGAGCTGTTCGGTTCCGGCGACAAGGTGTACGCGCGCTGGACCCAGAAGGGTGTCCACATCGGGGACGTCGATGGCATCGCCCCCACCGGCCGGCCGATCACGCAGGTGACCAGCTGTGTGTACCGGGTCGCCGACGGGAGGATCGCGGAGTACTGGATCCAGATCGACCGGTGGGGACTGCGAGCGCAGATCGCTGCCTGACGGGTGGCGGCCGCACACCGCGGCGATGCGATCGTTGCCGCCACGCCCCGGGCAGTGGGCCGTCGAACGCCGATCAAGAAGATCAACGCGCCGAATGGACAGCCGGTCGGCCGGAGTTGTGTGCGCAGGTGGGGTCACTCGGCGTCGCGTCGGCGGTAGCGGACCATCTTGTCGCGGCTGCCGCAGACCTCCATGGAGCACCAACGGCGGCTACCCGCCCGCGACGCGTCCAGATACAGCAGGGTGCACGTGTCACGGGAGCATTCGCGCAGGCGGTTGGCGTGGGGGCCGCCGAGCAGGTCGACGCCGTCGTGAGCCACGAGCGCCAGCAACTCGCCGGCGGTCGGTTTCACGAGACGCTTCTCCGAACCGTCCGCCGTGAGCCGGACCGCGGGTGGCGCCTTGGCCGCCCAGCCGTTCACCACGTCGATGGCCCGCCGGTCCAGCGGTTCCCCGAGAACCCGGCCACGCATCAGCCGGTAGAGGGCTTCGCGCAGCTCAAGGGCGCTGCGGTGGGTCGCGGCGGAAACCGGCACGGGGCTGGCGGTCAGCCCCGCCTCGACGAACCAGCGCGCGAGATCGGCCGGGGCGGGAACGCGTTCGACGCCGCGGTCGCGCCACCGCAGGCCGCGGGTCGCGGTGAGGTCGACCGAGACCCGCCCGCCGACGAACCGGAAGGCCGCCTCATCCTGAAACACCACCCGATGATACTGGTTCAACCGGTAACAGAGATCACTTCGCACATGCTGTTGCGTTACCGGCTGGACCAGTAACGTCTCGGCGTATGAGGATTCTTGTCGTCGGGGCGGGCGCGACCGGAGGCTACTTCGGAGCCCAGCTCCAGCAGGCCGGCCGGGACGTCACCTTCCTCGTCCGGCCCAGGCGCGCCGACGTGCTCCGCGAGCGCGGGCTGCGCATCACCGGCCTGGGGACCGAGACCGTGCTCACGCCACGGCTGCTCACCGCCGCCGACATCGACGGGCACTACGACATCGTCCTCGTCTCGGTGAAGGCGACCGCGCTGCCGGCGGCGATCGACGACGTCGCCGCCGCGGTCGGTCCGCGTACCACGGTGATCCCGTTCCTGAACGGCATGGCGCACATGGACGCGCTGAACGAGCGGTTCGGCGCGGAGGCCGTACTCGGCGGGGTGGTCCGGGTCCTCACCACGCTCGACGCCGAGGGTGACATCGTCCGGCTGGGCGCCCTGGCCGAGATCGTCATCGGCGAACAGCGGGGCGGCACGTCGCAGCGCGTCGCGCGGCTCGCCGAGGTGCTGTCCGGCGCGGGCTTCGACCTGCTCGTCTCGCCGGACATCCGCGGAGCCATGTGGCACAAGTGGGTGTTCATCAGCACGCTCGGCGCCCTCAACACCCTGGTACGCGGCTCGGTGGGCGACGCCATGGCCGTTCCCGGAGGCGAACGCCTCGGCCCGCAGATCGCGGCTGAGGCCGCGGCCGTCGCCGCCGCGGCCGGGTATCCGGTGCCGACGCAGACCCTCGACACCGTCCGGGCCTTCATGACCCGGCCCGGCTCGGCCGACACCGCCTCGCTCTACCGGGACCTGGTCGCCGGGCAGCCGACCGAGGCCGAGCAGATCTTCGGCGACCTCACGGCACGGGCCCGTGCGCTCGGCGTACCCACGCCACTGCTGGACGCCACCACGGTGGCTCTGCGCGTGCACGAACAGCACGTCGGACGCCCGGACATGGTCGAGACCGTGGCCTCCCCGTCGACGGCACGCTGAACCCCGCAGCCGGGGCCGGGTGCCACAATCCTCGTATGCCGTCGGACGCCTGGGCCGCGTTGGCGAACCCGTTCGTGGAAGGTGCCTACGCCTCGGTGAAGGGGCAGGTGCGGACGTACGTCCTCCACGCTCAGCTGCTGCGGCATCTTCCTGAGCCGCCGGCGAGCGTCCTCGACGTCGGCGGGGGAGCGGCCCACCAGTCGTTGCCGCTGGCCCGACTCGGCTACGACGTGACCGTCCTGGACCCGTCGCCGGCCATGCTCGCCAAGGCCGAGCGGCGGCTGGACGACGAGCCGGACGACGTCCGGCGGCGGGTCCGGCTGGTCGAGGCGCCCGGTGAGCAGGCGGAGGCGGCGACCGGTGGGCAGCGGTTCGCGGCGGTGCTCTGCCACGGCGTGCTCATGTACCTCGAACGACCCGAGCCGCTGGTCTCCGCGCTGTGCCGCTGCGCCGAGCCCGGAGGGGTCGTCTCTGTCATGGCGCTCAACGCCCGTACGCTGGCCGTCCGCCCGGCCCTCGACCACCGCTGGGCCGACGCCCTGGCCGCCTTCGACGCGACCGGCGAGGTCGGGGTGCTCGGTGTCGACACCCGTGGCGACACCGTCGAGGGCCTGTCCCTCCTGCTGCGGCAGAACGGGGTGGCTCCCGAGGACTGGTACGGGGTCTGGTTGTTCTCGGACTGGCTGGACCTGCCGCCCGACGGCACGGATGTGGCGGCCGTGGCCGCCGTCGAGCTCGAAGCGAGCGTGCGGGACCCCTACCGGCAGCTCAGCCGGGTGTTTCACCTGGTCGGGCGAGCCCGGGCGGCACGTCCCTGAGCCTGGGCCCTGGCGGTCGACCGGGATGCCTGACTAAAGTCAGGTATATGGACCCGGATCTCATCGCCACCGTGCGGCGGTTCAACCGGACGGTCACCCAACGGGTGGGCGCTCTCGACGACCAGTACATGTCCCGCGACCGGCCCCTGGCCCAGGCGCGGCTGCTGTGGGAGATCGGTCCCGACGGCGCCGAGGTGGCGGCGCTGCGGGCCCGGCTCGGCCTGGACTCCGGGTACCTCAGCCGGCTCCTGCGCACCCTGGAGGGCGACGGGCTGGTGAGCGTCGGCCCGGCCGACCGTGCCGGCGGCGACGGACGGGTACGCGTCGCCACGCTCACCCGAGCCGGCCGGGCGGAGTGGGCCGAGCTGGACGAGCGGTCCGACGAACTGGCTCTGTCGATCCTCGAACCGCTCAGCGACCGGCGTCGCGAGCGCCTGGTCACGGCGATGGCGGAGGTGGAGCGGCTGCTCGTCGGCTCGATGGTGGTCGTCGAGCCCTGCCCGCCCGGAGACCCCCGCGCCCGTGCCTCCGTGCGGGCGTACGCGCGCGAGATCGCGCAGCGCTTCGACGACGGATTCGACCCGGCGCTCAGCAAGCCGGTCCGCGACGAGGAACTCGTCCCACCCGCCGGCGTGTTCCTGCTCGCCACCCTCAACGGGGAGCCGGTCGGCTGCGGCGCGATCAAGCTGCACACCGGCGCGCCCGCGGAGATCAAGCGGGTGTGGGTGGCCGACAGCGTCCGGGGGCTCGGTGTCGGTCGACGCCTGCTGGACCAGCTGGAACGGTACGCCGCCGAGCGCGGTTGGAGCGCCGTCCGGCTGGACACCAACCGCAACCTGACCGAGGCGATCGCCCTGTACCGCGCCGCCGGCTACCAGGAGATCGAGCCGTACAACGACGAGCCCTACGCACACCACTGGTTCGAGAAGCGCCTGGCGCCCTGAGTTGACCGGCCCTCATATCGGGGCGATACGACCCGAAGAGTATGGCCAGCAAATCCATTGATCTCAATATGCTGTCCGCAATCTCGAATCAGGTGCGCTCCCCGAGGCGCACCGGTCCAGATGCGGAGGAACTCATGGTTCGCTGGCGCACCCTCACCGGCCTGTTGGCCGCCGCGTTGGCCGCGGTGACCGCGGGCAGCCTCACTCTCGCCGCACCCGCCGTCGCCGACGCCGGTCCGGCGACGCCGTACGTCGTCGGCGGCGCCCGTGCCGCACAGGGCGAGTTCCCGTTCATGGTGCGGCTCTCGATGGGCTGCGGCGGCGCGCTGTACAGCCCCCGCCTGGTGCTCACCGCCGCGCACTGCGTCGGCGCCACGGGCACCAACACCAGCATCACGGCAACCCTGGGCGTGGTGGATCTCCAGTCGTCCAGCCGGATCACGGTCCGGTCGAACTACGTCTACCGAGCCCCGGGCTACAACGGCAACGGCAAGGACTGGGCGCTGATCCGCCTGGCCACCCCGGTCACCAGCCTGAGCACCCTGAAGATCGCCAACACCACCGCCTACGACAACGGCACCTTCACGATCGCCGGCTGGGGCGCGGCGCGCGAAGGGGGCGCGCAGCAGCGGTACCTGCTCAAGGCGACCGTGCCGTTCGTCAGTGACGCCACCTGCAACGCCAACTACGGCGGCGACATCATCCCGGCCGAGGAGATCTGCGCCGGCTACGCCAGCGGTGGCGTGGACACCTGCCAGGGCGACTCGGGCGGTCCGATGTTCCGCCGCGACGCCAGCAACGCCTGGATCCAGGTCGGCATCGTCAGCTGGGGCAACGGCTGCGCACGGCCCAACTACCCGGGCGTCTACACCCAGGTCAGCTATTTCGCCTCGGCCATCGCCTCGGCCGCGGCGGGCCTCGGCGGCTGACCGCACGGCCTGACGGGCGGCCCGGCGTACGACCAGCCGGGCCGCCCTCTCGTGCGCCTCGTCCCAGGGCTGGTCAGGCGTAGAGCGGGCTGCCGGTCTCCAGCAACGACTTCAGATCGCTGAGGACCTCGGCCCAGCCGCCACCCGCGCCCTCGATCTCGCCGGCGACCTGCGCGAGGGTCTGCGGCGCGCCGGCCAGTTCGTGGGTCACGGTCAACGAGGAGACGCCTTCGCCCCGCTCCGCGATCTCGTACGTCAAGCGGGTGGCCGGCTCGTCCAGCCAGGTCGCCCGCCAGGTCTGGACCAGCCGCACCGGCGGGTCCACCTCGATCACTTCGCCCTCCACCGGCACCTCCGGCATGCCGGCCTCCTGGTGCTCGGGGATGGCCAGCGCCCGGTAGGTGCCGCCCGGCCGCAGGTCGTACTCGGCGATGCCCTGGTAGCCGTACCTCCGCGTCCACTCCGGCTTCGTGATCGCGTCCCAGATCGCCTGCGGGGTGGCCTTGATGTAGACGCGGTAGACCTTGGTGGTCCCGGTCGTCGTCGTGGTGGTCATGGCTTCTCCTTCGGGTCGTCGCGTTCGAGTTCCGCCTTGAGGTCCAGCAGTGTCGCGGTGTGATGCTCGGTGTACTTGTCGATCCACCGGTCGTGGATCGACCGGATCGGCACGGGATTGAGGAAGTGCAGCTTCTCCCGGCCCTGCCGTCTGGTGACCACGAGACCGGCGTCCTCGAGCAGGCGCAGGTGCTTCATGACGCCGAAGCGGGTCATCGCCAGCTCGGACTCCAGCTCCGTCAACGTCTGGCCGTCGCGGACGAAGAGCCGGTCGAGCAGGGCGCGTCGGGTCGGGTCGGCGAGCGCCTTGAACACCAGATCGTCGTCGTCGCTCACGGGACCAGAATAGGTGACCAGATGGTCACATGTCAACGACGGCGAGGGCAGTGAGCTGGCTCGGTTCGGCTCTCCGGCCCGACGCGGGGGAGGAGGCGATCGACAGGTGGCGGCTGTGGCGGACCGTCGCCGGCGCTCAGGGGCGGTCGGCGACCATCACCCGGCTGTGGCGCAGCGACGTGGCGCGGCGGACCGGGAGGGCCAGCGCCCGCGCCGCGTCGAGCAGGGCGCGGTCGCGCTTGTCCTGCTGGGTGGCCGGCTGGTCGACCTCGAACACCGCCACCCCGGCGAGCTCCGGCATCCGCCAGGCGCGGCCGTCCAGCCCGGCGCCGAGGATCACCAGCTGTGGGGACGGGTGGGCGCGGACCGCCTCGTCGATGGCGATCGTCCGGGGCGCCATCAGTTCGGCGGCCGCGCGTACCGTCTCGTAGTCGACCCGCTGCTGCCACGTCCGGGGCGGCACACCGTCGCGTACCCACTGGACGGCCTCCCGCTCGTCGGGGCGCAGCAGCGGCAGGGCGGTGGGATCCGCGAAGCGGCCCGGCGCGATGAGCGCGTCCGCGGCGGCGCGACCCTGGCACACCAGCACCGCGGTGCGGCTCGCCCGCGGAGTTCTCGACATTTGCCGTCAGCCGTCGATCCGGGTGATGTTGCGGATCTTGTTGGCGGCGTCCAGGGCGGCCACCTTGTACGCCTCGGCCAGCGTCGGATAGTTGAAGACCGCGTCCACGAGGTAGTCGACCGTGCCGCCGCAGCCCATCACCGCCTGCCCGACGTGGACGATCTCGGTGGCACCGGTCCCGAACACGTGCACGCCGAGCAGCCGCCCGTCGTCCGGCGAGACGAGCAGCTTCAACATGCCGTACGAGTCACCGACGATCTGGCCCCGGGCCAGCTCGCGGTAGCGGGCGATGCCCACCTCGAACGGGGTCGAGCTGTCGGTCAGCTGCTCCTCGGTCCTCCCGACGAAGCTGATCTCCGGGATCGTGTAGATGCCGATCGGCTGCAACTCGGGCATGGCGCGGACCGGCTCGCCGCAGGCGTGCTGCGCGGCCAGCCGGCCCTGCTCCATCGACGTCGACGCCAACGCCGGGAAGCCGATCACGTCGCCGACGGCGTAGATGTTGTCCACCGCGGTGCGGTAGGTCGCGTCGACCTGGATCCGGCCCCGACGATCCGCCGCCAGACCGGCCGCCTCCAGCGCCAGGTCGTCGGTCTGGCCCTGGCGACCGGCGGAGTACATGACCGTGTCGGCGACGATCTTCTTCCCACTCTTCAGAATGCACAGCGCGGCGGTCTGGTGCTTCTCCACGGCGGCGACCTCCTCGCCGAAGCGGAAGGTCACGGACAGGTCCCGCAGGTGGTACTTGAGCGACTCGACGATCTCCTCGTCGCAGAAGTCGAGCATCCGGTCGCGGCGCTCCACCACGGTCACCTTGGTGCCGAGGGCGGCGAACAGGGAGGCGTACTCCATGCCGATCACACCGGCGCCCACCACGACCATGCTGCGGGGTACGGCCTGGAGGTTGATGACCCCGTCGGAGTCCACGATGGTGCGGTCGTCGAAGTCGACGCTGTCCGGGCGGGCCGGCCGGGTGCCGGCGGCGATGACGATCTTGTCGAAGGTGACCCGGGACTCGCGGCCGGAGCCGCCGTCGACCCAGACCGCGTGCGCGTCGGCGAACCGGCCGGTGCCGGTGATCATCGCGACCCGGTTGCGGGCCAGTTGGTTGCGGATGACGTCGGTCTGCCGGCTGATCACGTGCTGGGTGCGGGCGGCCAGGTCGCTGACCGTGATCTCCTCCTTGACCCGGTAGCTGCTGCCGTAGAGGTCCCGCTGGCTCAGGCCGGTCAGGTAGAGGACGGCCTCGCGCAGCGTCTTGGACGGGACGGTGCCGGTGTTGATGCACACCCCACCGATCATGTCGCGGCGGTCGACGATGCCGACCCGCCGGCCGAGCTTGGCCGCGGCGATCGCGGCCTTCTGACCGCTCGGTCCGGAGCCCAGCACCAGCAGGTCGTAGTCGTACACAACCGTCAGCGTGGCAGCATGTCCCGGCGCGCGCCAGAGGTGCCCGGCGATCTATACCCGGCAGCCGGTCATGCCGGTGGCCCGGCCGGCCGGGCCACCAGTGCGGCCAGTTTCTTCGGGGCCAGGACGCAGTAGCTCTCGGTGAGCAGCTCGCCGACCTCGTCCCAGTCGACCCCGTCGCCGAGCACCATGCCGACGACGTCGGCGCCCCAGTCGGGCTTGTAGAACGGGTGGCCGCCGGCGAGCAGTCCGGCGATCTCGTCGCCGGGGGAGCGGAAGGTCATGACGCAGATCGGTTCGTCGCTGGCGGCGGCCCGGGCATAGGCGGCCTGGTGGTCGGGGCCGACGGTGAGGACGTGGGCGAAGGTCCGCTTGCGGATCCGCCAGCGGGTGCCCACCCACGCCGGCTCCTCGTAGGCTTCCGGCAGCCCGAGGCAGACGGGCCGGAGCCGATCGAGGATGTCGGGTGGGACGTCGCCAGGATCGGTCACGCGCGGGACGTTACGCGGCCCCTCCGACAGTTCCGCGCGATCGCCGCTCCGTGCCAGCACCTGGGTCACGCGCTTCGTCCGGAGCGCGTACCCTCTGCCGGGTGATCCGCAGGACGGGGCGTGCCTCGCTGGCGGCGCTGACGGCGGTCGCGCTCGGCGTCGCCGGATGCGCCGCCGAATCGACCGGCTCGGCGCCGGTCTGGCGCGGGGCGACGTCGGGTCCGACGGCGTCGGCCACCGGCACCGCGACGCCGAGCGCGCCGGTCGAGGTGCGGCTGGCCTTCGCCGGTGACGTCCATTTCACCGGTCGCACCCTGCGCCTGCTCGACGATCCGGAGACGGCGTTCGGGGCGATCGCGTCGACGCTGCGCGACGCCGACGTCACGCTGGTCAACCTGGAGACGGCGGTGACCGACCGGGGCACCCCGGAGCCGAAGACCTACCACTTCCGGGCTCCGAAGACCGCCTTCACGGCGTTGCGCGCGGCCGGGGTCGACGCGGTGTCGATCGCCAACAACCACATCCTCGACTACGGCCGGCAGGGGCTCTCCGACACCGTCGACGCCGCGAGGGAGGCCCGGTTCCCGGTGTTCGGCGCGGGCCGGGACGCCGACGCGGCGTACGCGCCGTGGTTCACCACGGTACGGGGGCTGCGGATCGCGGTGCTCGGCATGTCGCAGGTGCACGACCTGGCCGGGTCGTGGCGGGCGACGGACACCCGGTCGGGGGTGGCGATGGCGTTCGATCCGGCCCGGGCCACCGCCGCGGTGCGTTCGGCGCGGGAGCGGGCCGACCTGGTCATCGTCTTCATGCACTGGGGCATCGAGGGCAACTCGTGCCCGAGCGGGGAGATGAAGACGTTCGCCGGACGGCTGTCCGAGGCCGGCGCCGACATCGTGGTCGGTGCGCACGCGCACACGCTGCTGGCCGACGGATGGCTGGGCCGGACCTACGTGCACTACGGACTGGGTAACTTCCTCTGGTACAGCACGTCGCACAGCACGGACTCCGGCGTGCTGAAGCTGGTCGTACGCGGCCGGACGGTGGTGGACAGCCGGTTCGTCCCGGCGACGGTCTCCGGCGGCGGCCAGCCGGTACCGGCCACCGGGGCCGGCAGGCAGCGCATCCTCGACAACCTCGCCACCGCGCAGCGGTGCACCGGCCTGGCGGCGAAGCGCCCCGGATAGCGTGACCGAAGGCGCCTGACACCGAGGTGGCCGGTCAGGTCGCCCGACCATCTCGGCCCGTCGACGGCGTCAGACCAGGAGGATCTCCCGCATCCTCGCGCCCGGATTGATGCGGCCGACCACCCGGGGACCCGCCGGGTCGTACACGTCGAGGGTGTTGTTGCGGCGCATCAGCTCGCGGACCGCGGGTGGCAGCCGGGGCGGGTCGTCCATGGCCGCGAGGACCTGCCCGGCGGTCGAGATCAGGCGATCGGCCAGCGCGGCGGCGTCGGTGTCCACTCGCACCCGGCCGTACTCCCAGCCTGCCGTGGTGAGATCGAGGAGTTCGAAAACGTGGGTCACGACCGGGTTCGGATCGGTCACCCGGCCGAGCCGGGACGCGCGGCCGCCGACCACCGCGACGGCGGCGGCCACCTGCGCGTACGGGTGGAAGCCGCTCGGCAGCGCGAACAGTGGCCAGCGCAGCGCCAGGCCGGCCTCCTTCCACAGCGGCCGGTAGTTCCGGCGGTGCACCAGGAGCCGCCGGCCCGTCCGCCGGTGCACGTCGTGGGCCTGGGCCCGGAGGTCGGCGTGAGCCTCCTCAGCGGCCTCGCCCACGATCCGGGCCGCCACCACCAGGCCGTCGTCGCCGGTCAGCAGCCCGCTGACCGCCTCGACCTGGTCGGGAAACCGGATCCGGGCGTGGGCACCGTAGCGCTGCTGGACGTCGCGCAGCAGTGCCTGCTGCCGCGCCGGATCGAGCTGGACCCGCCTGCCACCCAGCAACCGCCGGAGCCAACGCATCTCGCCTCGTTTCAGCAGCCGTCCCGGACCGCGGCAATGCTAGTGCGTCGGGTGTCTCTCGTAAGGTGATGGGGTGGCTGAACGATCTCTGACCTTGATGGCGGTGCACGCGCACCCCGACGACGAGGCGACGAGCACCGGTGGCATCCTCGCCCGGTACGCGGCGGAGGGCATCACGACAGTGCTCGTGACCTGCACGGACGGGCGGTGCGGCGACGGGCCCGGCGGAGTCAAGCCGGGCGACCCCGGGCACGACCCGGAGGCCGTGGTGGCGATGCGCACGGCCGAGTTGACGGTCAGTTGCGAGGCGTTGAAGGTCACCCACCTGGAGACGCTCGGCTACGCCGACTCCGGGATGATGGGTTGGGCGACCAACGACCTGCCCGGCGCGTTCTGGAACACGCCGGTGGAAGAGGCCGCCGACCGGCTGGCCGAGTTGATCCGGCACTACCGGCCCGATGTCGTGGTCACCTACGACGAGAACGGCTTCTACGGCCACCCGGACCACATCCAGGCGCACCGCATCACCATGGCTGCCGTCGAGCGGACCGACATCCCCGCGAAGGTGTACTGGACCACCGTGCCGCGCAGCGCGTTCCAGGAGTTCGGCCGCGTCATGAAGGAGATCGGCGTCGAGTTCCCCGAGCCGGACGGGCCGTCGGAGGAGATGCCGCAGCTCGGCCTGCCCGACGACGAGATCACCACCTGGGTGGACACCAGCGCCTACGGCGGGCAGAAGTTCGAATCGTTGGCCGCGCACGCCAGCCAGGCCGAGAATATCTTCTTCCTGCAACTGGGTCAGGACCGGTTCACCGAGCTGATGGGCGTCGAGACCTTCGTCCGGGTCCGCGACACCACCAACGCGCCCACGCCCGAGGACGACCTGTTCGCCGGACTGCGCTGACCTCGCCGGCTCACGCTCGAACGCCTGCCTGACGACCGAGGAAAGGCGCCTCCTCCGGTGTGTGGCCCGGCCACCCGGGTACCCGCAGGGCCCGTGAACCAGCTCAGGGGGAGGCGGCATGAGCGACGCGACCGGGCATCCGGGCCGGTATGGGCACAGCGGCAGCCCGACCGACCGTCTGGCGCAGGACGTCGCGGACGTCGTCCGCGAGGAGGTCCGCGCCGTCCGCGGGCAACTGACCGAGGCGGCTCGCCCGGCCGGGCTCGGGATCGTGCTGCTGGCCGCCGCCGGAGGCTGCCTGGTCCTCGGCGCCGGTGCGGCCTCCACCACGGTCCTGCGCCTGCTGGAGGCGTTCCTGCCTCGCCGGCTGGCCGCCGCGGGCCTCACCGCCGGCTACCTGGCCACCGCCGTGGTTCTCGGCGGGATGGGGCTGGAGCAGCTGCGCGCGGCAGGTGGCAGTTCCGCCCGACTCGCCGACGAGGTGCGGGACATGGTGTCGGCGACCGCCTCCCGGGTGGTCCCGGCCGGCACCGACGCCGCCCGTGACGAGCTGGGCCGCTGACGCGGACCGGACGGGAGGGTTGTCATGCCGGACAAGCACGAGCAGGCCGAGCAGATGCGCGACGACGTGCCGTCGACCGTCGCGCGCTCCGACGACAAGGCGGTCCGCACGTACAAGAAGACGCTGGAGTCGGCGGAGGAGACCTACGGCGACGGGGAACGCGCGCACCGCACCGCGTACGCGTCGTTGAAGCACACCCACGAGAAGGTCGGCGACCACTGGGAGCCCAAGGAGCGCAAAGGGCCGTCCGATCCGCAGGCCGCTCAGGGCACCCCGGCCTCCCGCGACCGGAGCCGCCCCACCGCCCAAGGGGTCGACGCCAACGCCAGTACGGGGCACCTCCAGGACGTGGCCCGCCGGGTGGGCATCGACGATCCGCAGAGCCTGAACAGGGACGAGCTGGTCCGAGCCATCGAGAAGGCCAACGCCCGGGCCACCGCCCGCGCCCGGCGGAGGTGAACGCCGAAGCCCTCCAGCGGTTGACCTCCACGCACCATGATTGGATGGCCGGGTGGGTTTCACGGTGATGGACGTGCCCGAGCGGGAGCGGTTCGAGGCGCGGGACGAGACGGGCGCCACGGCCGGCGTGGTGACATATCAGCTGACCGGCAACATCATCGCCTACACCCACACCGAGGTCGCCCCGGAATTCGAGGGACGCGGCGTCGGTTCGACGCTGGCCCGCGCGGTGATGGACCACGCGCGGGCGAACCGGCGAACCGTGGTGCCGATCTGCCCCTTCCTCAGCGGCTGGTTGGACAAGCATCCCGAGTACGACGGCATCGTGGCCCGATCGACCCGCAAGCTCAAGTAGCGAGCTGCTCCGCCCGACGCCCGCACCGACCCGTCCGGTCGGCAGCGGGTTGCTCTCCCCGGTGCTGCCTCGACTGCGCGCCCGGCAGATGTCGCCGCGTCCGCTGACCGCGACCCGCGAGATTCGCATCTGATGCAACCCCCGGAGCCGGACCCCGCGTGACTATCCCGACTCGGGAATCGGAGGCACCGGATGAGTGATCGTGACGCCGCGTTCGCGGCGTACTTCGCGGCACGATCAGACGCGATGCGCGGGACCGCCTACCTGTTGTGCGGCGACTGGCACCGGGCGGAGGACCTGGTCCAGTCCACGTTCACCAAGCTGTACCTGGCCTGGAACCGGGCATCCCGGCACGAGGTGCTCGACGCGTACGTACGGCAGATCCTGTTGCGAACCTTTCTCGATGAGCGGCGCCGCGGCTGGTGGCGACGGGAACAGGTGAACGGCGAGGCGGCGGAGAAGGCCGTGACGGCGGAGTCGCCGGAAGAGCGGCTCGTGCTGTTGCGGGCACTGACGGACGTACCGCCGCGTCAGCGGGCCGTGCTGGTGCTGCGGTACTGGGAGGACCTGTCCGTCGAGGAGACCGCGTCGCTGCTGCAGTGCTCGCCCGGGACTGTGAAGAGCCAGGCAGCGCGCGGCCTCGAAACGCTGCGCCGGCTGCTGGCACCTACTTTGGCCGCAACAGGGAGGCAGAACGATGAATGAGGACGAAATTCGAGGAGCGCTACGCCGCGCCATGGCGGCCGCCAGTCCTCCCCAACCGATGAGCACGACCGACGCGCTGGCCGCCGGTCGCCGCGCCCGGTTCCGTCGCAGTGTCGTCTCGTTCTGCGCGGCGTCAGCGACAACGGTCGTGCTGGCCGCCGCCGTCGGGTTCACCGGCGTGCTGGGCAGCGGAGGCAGCTACCGTCCGACGGGTACGGAGCCGCCGTCCGGCAGCACGGCGGATCCGACGGCGACCACGCCGCCCGGTGCCGTGCGGTGCACACCGGCATCCTGCCCGCACCTGGGAGCGCCGGACCTGACGCAGGAGGAGTGGGACGCGCGCAGGAACCGGGCACGGGAGATGCTCGACGATCTCCTTGCCGCCCTGCCCGCCGGGTACACCGTGGTGAGAGACGACCCACTGAATCCGCTCGATCCGATGGTGTCGTCGTCGGGGATCTACCAGGCGTACTTCACCGTACGCCAAGGGAAGCAGACCGGGCTGGTGATGGTCGAGGTGCACACCCCGCAGTCCCCAATAGGAAACCGGTGGCAGGGTGACGGCTGCGATCTGGCGCTGGAGATCTGGCCCTACCCCCGCGGCACATGCCAGCTGGTGACCGTCGGCCAGGCGAAGGTAGGCGTGGCCCAAGCCCGCTGGAGCAACGAGGACCCGAAGCGGTTCGCCCAGTGGGCCGGGTACCGGCACCCGGACGGGGTACTGGTCAAGGTCGCCCAGATCTCGAGGCCCGACAGATACTGGAAGGCCCCGCCGGAGCTGAAGAAGCTGCCGTTCACCGCCCAGCAACTCGCGGACCTCGCCGTCAGCGACCGGTTCCACGTCGAGTGAAACTCGGCACGACGGGTGGAGGCGCCGGCTCCCGGCGCCTCCACCCGGGGTCAGCCGATGAGCGGTCGGCTGACGACGCTGTCGGTGCGGCCGCTCAGCTCCCGGTCCAGGGTCTCCTGCGCGTCGCGCATCGCCTCGGCGTACCGCGGTTCGGCGAGCCGCCGCATTCCCACCTCGGGTGCGACGTCCTCGACCACCGCGCTGATCCACCAGATGTTGCCGAACGGGTCGCGCACCCGGCCGCCCCGCTGACCGAAGGCGTGGGTGGCCGGTGCGGTGACCACGCGCGCTCCCGCGGCGACCGCGCGCTCGGTCGCCGCATCGGCGTCCGGGACGAAGACCCGCAGCAGCGCCGGCATGGCCGGCCAGTCCGGTTGCTGATCGAAGGCGAGCAGGATGGTGTCGCCGACGCGGATCTCGGCGTGGCCGATGGTCCCGTCCTCCAGCCGTACCCGTGCGAGCTCGACCCCGTCGAACACCGCGGTGATGAAGTCCAGCAACTGCCCGGTGTCGGGCGTGACGATCCACGGCGCGGCGGTCGTGTAGCCGGCGGGCGCGGTGCTGCTCATGACGAATCTCCCTCGTGTCGTAGCGAACTGCGCCGACGGTAGATCCCGTATAGGTCAGTTCCCGTCCTAACCAAGCGGCACAATGGCGGCCATGTCCGACGCGCGTGCCCGACTGCTGTCCCTGCTGTCGCTTTTGCAGACCCCTCGGCTGTGGCCGGGAAGCGAGTTGGCGCAGCGGCTCGGCGTGTCCGGCCGGACCGTGCGGCGCGACATCGACCGGCTGCGGGAGCTGGGCTATCCGGTGCGCGCGGAGCAGGGCGGCCTGGGCGGGTACCAGTTGACGGCCGGCGCGGCAATGCCGCCACTGCTGCTGGAGGACGACGAGGCGGTCGCCGTGGCCGTCGGGCTGCGTACCGCGGCGACGCAGCCGGTGGCAGGGGTGGACGAGGCGGCGGTGCGGGCGCTGAGCAAGCTGCTCCAGGTTCTGCCGGCCCGGCTGCGGCGCAGGGTCGACACACTGGCCTCCTCCACCGTGGCCCACCCGTTCTCCCTGGCCGCCGAGCCGGTGGACCCCGACGCTCTGGTCGTCGCCGCCGCGACGATCGCCAACCATGAGCGGCTGCGGTTCCGGTACCGCGACGAGGACCGGCACGTCGAGCCGCGTGCCATGGTGACGGCGGGGCGGCGCTGGTACCTGCTCGCCTTCGACCTCGACCGCGACGACTGGCGGACGTTCCGGCTGGACCGGGTGACGAACCTCGCGGCGACGGGGGCCCGGGCGACCACGAGGGACGTGCCCGGCGGGGACGTCGCCGCCTTCGTCGCCAGCCGGACCATGCAGATGGCCCCGACGTACGCGGCCGACGTCGTGATCCACGCGCCGGCCGTCCAGGTGGTGGACCGCCTCGGCGGGCCGCCGCCGGGCACGCTGACCGACCAGCCGGGCGGAACCTGCCGCTGGCTCGCGCCACCGGACACCCTCGAATGGCATGCGCTCCGGCTGGCGTCGATCGCGCTCCCGTTCGAGGTCAGCGCCCCGACGGAGCTGGCCGCCCACCTCAGGTCGACGGCCGCGCTGTTCCAGGCCGCCACGGCAGGGCCGGGCCGCCAGAGCGCCAGTCAGGACGACATGGCGGCTTCGGCTGGGGCGTGACCCCGCACGCTCCCGCGGCACTGGATGTTCTGTCGTACGCCGGTGGTGGAGTGCCTTCCATGGGCGTGCTGTACGACTACTTCCGGGCAGCGGATGACGCTGCCGCGGTCCGGCTGATGGAGGAACTCGACGGCGGGCCGGTCGCGGTCAGCGGCGACGGCGCGGCCGTCCATGCCATCGACCTCAAGGGCATCGAACCTGCCGTGACCCTCGGCAAGCTCGTGGGTTTCGTGCGAGGTGTCGACTGGGACGTGGACCTGGTCGTTGTCGAGCTGCTGTGGAGCGGGGACGAGCAGGACGGGCCGTGGCTGATGTCCCTCGACCGCGCCACGCGGGACACCCTCGCCTCCGTCGACGACGCGCACGCGCGTGAGTTGTCGGCGCGGTGGGGACGGATCGAGGAGCTGGCGTGGGGGAGTCCGCTGGCTGACGACGAGATGCTGCCCGTCATCGAGGAGATCGCCGCCCTCGCGCGGCGCGCCCGAGACGCCGGCGAGAACCTCTACTGCTGGTGCTGTCTGTGACTCGAGCGGCGGTGGCCTGTCGGGGCGGGCCAGGCGGCAGGGGCGGCGGAGCCGACGCCCGTCTGCCGCCTGGCCACTGAGGTGCCGAACGGTCAGCGGCGGCGCAGCGCCGGGTCGAGCAGAGCGGGCGGGGTGTCGTTCTTCTCGTGGGCGGCCAGGTCGACGCCGGGCGCCACGATCGCGTCGATCGCGTCCAGCACGTCGGCGGAGAGCACGGTGTCCGCGGCGGCGAGCTGCGAGCGGAGGTGGTCCGTCGTACGCGGGCCGATGATCGCGCTGGTGACGCCCGGGTGCGCGGTGACGAATCCGAGCGCGAGCTGGATCAGGCTGAGCCCGGCCTCGTCGGCAACCACGGCGAGCTGCTCGACGGCCTCGAGTTTGGCCCGGTTGGCGGGAATGCTGATGTCGTAGCGCTGCCGCATGAAGGCCGAGCGGTTCGTGCTGATCTCCTGTCCGGCACGGATGGCGCCGGACAGCCAGCCCGAGGCCAGCGGGCTCCAGGCGAGCACGCCCATGCCGTACTCCTGCGTCACGGGCAGCACGTGGGTCTCGATGCCCCGCTGCAGGATCGAGTAGCTCGGTTGCTCGGTCACGTACCGGCTCAGGCGCCCCTCCCGGGCGGCCCACTGGGCCTGGACGATGCGGTGGGCCGGAAAGGTCGAGGACCCGAAATAGCGGATCTTCCCCGCGCGCTGCAGGTCCGTCAGCGCCGACAGCGTCTCCTCGTCGCTGGTCGTCGGGTCCCACCGGTGCATCTGGTAGAGGTCGACGTGGTCGACGCCGAGGCGGCGCAGGCTGTTGTCCAGCGCGGTGACCAGCCAGCGTCGCGAGCCGCCCCGATGGTTGCGCTCGTCGCCCATCGGCAGGGTCGCCTTGGTGGCCAGCACGACATCGTCCCGGCGGCCGGTGATGGCCTTGCCGACCAGTTCCTCGGACTGGCCGCCGCTGTAGACGTCGGCGGTGTCGATGAGGTTGATCCCCGCGTCGAGCGCCGCGTCGACGATGGCGGTGGCGTCCTCCTGGGTGGTGTTGCCGATCCTGCCGAAGTTCATCGCGCCGAGTACGAGGGTGCTGACCTGCACACCCGTGCGGCCCAAGGTGCGGTACTGCATGACTGGTCCTCCTGGGGACGTGCGGCGGTGCATCGTTTGGTGGTGGCTCGCCCGGCCGCTACGCTGGGCAAGCGGAACGCCGTTCCGGTAAACAACATACGGAACGTCGTTCCGGATACCAAGTGATGTGATGGGGGTAACCGGCCTTGGCCGAGATCGACAGCGGCGCGGAGCAACCGGTGCCGCGCAAGCGGGCCGACGCCCGGCGCAACGAGAAGACCCTGCTGGACGCCGCCTCCGCGGCGTTCGTCGCCTCCGGCGTCGACGTGCCCGTGCGCGACATCGCCGCGAGGGCGGGCGTCGGCGTGGGCACCATCTACCGCCACTTCCCGACCCGAGCCGACCTCATCGTCGCCGTCTACCGGCACCAGATCGAGGCGTGTGCCGAGGCGGGGCCGGCCCTGCTGGCCGACAGCCGCACCCCGCACGCCGCCCTGGAGCGGTGGATCAACCTGTTCGTCGACTTCCTGATCACCAAACACGGCCTCGCCGCGGCGCTGCAGTCCGACGCCGCGGCCTTCCAGACCCTGCACGCCTACTTCCTCGACCGCCTGGTCCCGGTTTGCGACCAACTGCTCGACGCCGCCGTCGCGGCGGGCGAGATCCGCCCCGACCTGGACGCCTACGGACTGCTGCGCGGCGTCGGCAATCTCTGCGTCGGCGCGGGCAGCGACCCCCGTTACGACGCGCGCCGCCTGGTCCAGGTCCTCATCGCCGGACTGCGCCTCCACTGAGGGCAGGTCCCAGTTCCGAGACAGGTAGCGTCGCTGTCATGAGTGAGGACACCTTCCGCTCGGTGGAGATCGAGCGCACCAGTGTGGGCAACTACGTCGTACGGAACGTTCGCGGCGGATCGATGTCGATGGGCACGGGTGAGGACGGCAGCTTCACGCCGGTGGAGCTGCTCCTGGCTGCCATCGGCGGCTGCACCGCGATTGACGTGGACCACATCACCAGCCGCCGCGCCGAGCCGACCCGGTTCGCCGTCGAGGTCACCGGCGACAAGATCCGCGACGAGGCCGGCGGGAACCGGATGCAGAACCTCAAGGTTCAGTTCACCGTGACGTTCCCGGTGGGCGCCGACGGCGACAAGGCGCGCGAGGCGCTGCCCCGGTCGCTGCAGCAGTCGCACGACAGGCTCTGCACCGTCTCCCGTACCGTCGAGCTCGGCACTCCCGTCTCGATCGTCGAGGCCGCCGGTCCCACCGAGAGCTGAGGCGCCCGGGGGGTCCGCCCGGCGACAACCGGGCACACCCTTCCCGGGCGCGCTGCGCGGGTCGGTCAGGACAGGATCTCGACGTACCCGTCGGCTCCGTGCACGCGAATCCGCTGACCGTCCCGGATCAGCGTGGTCGCATGCTCCACACCGACGACGGCGGGCAGGCCATACTCCCGGGCGATCACCGCCCCGTGGGTCATGAGGCCGCCCACCTCCGTCACCAACCCCTCGACGGCGACGAACAGCGGTGACCAGCTCGGGTCGGTGTAGGGGGTGACCAGGATGTCGCCTGGTTCGAGGTCGGCGTCGGTCATGTCCAGGATGACGCGGGCTCGCCCCTCGACGATCCCGCCGGAGACCGGGAGGCCGACCAGCGCGCCGGCCGGCACATCGTCGCGTCGGTACGCCCCGGCGATGCCCTCACCCTCCGACGTGAGCACCCGGGGCGGTGTGAGCGTTTGATACCACCTGAACGCGTCCTTCCGCCGGTGGATGAGCTGATCATCCACCTGGTTCGTGCGTACGACGTCGTGAAGCTCCTGGAACGTGAGATAGAAGATGTCTTCCTTCTCGCGGAGCACGTCGGCCCGCACGAGGCGCTCGGCCTCTTCCAACAGGGCCTGCTTGTAGACAAAGGAGCGGCTGATGATGGCGTACTTCGGGTACTCCCGGTAGCCGATGAAGGTCCGGACCCGGTCGATCATCCGCTTGGCCTCGTCGGCTTTCTGCTCCCCGTCCGGCAGGGCCCACAAGCGTGACAGCACGTCCTGTTCCTTCTTGGCCGCCTCCTGCCGCCCGTGCTCGAAGCGCCGCTTCGCGGCGCCCGGCTCGAAGAGCTTGATGTTGTCGAGGATCAGGGGCACGAGCGTGGTGGGGCGTTCGCTCCAGCGCGGCCTCGTGATGTCGATCTCGCCGACGCAGCGCATGCCGTACCGGTCGAGGTAGGCCTCGATGGCGTCGCGCGCCTCGGTCCCGCCCGCGAGCTTCGGCAGCTCGTCCAGGAAGCCGTCGTCCTCGACGCCCTGCAGGAACGCCACCACCTCCGGGTGCGGGCGGATCACGTCGGCGACGTCGAGCAGCGCCAGTCCCATCTCGGACGTGACGTTGCCGGGGGCGGACAGCGTGAGGGTGTCAGCCGCGTTCTTCTCGCCCAGCCATTCCTGCAGCTGATCGTTGAGCCACCAGGTGGCCTCCATCCCCGCCATGATCGCCTGCATGCTCAACGGATCGCTGAGGACCCGCTTGTGTTCCTGGAAGGCCTCCAGCAGGAAGTCGAACAGCGCCGGCCCGGTCTTCGTCCGGATGTCGCGCCGCAGGGCGGCGATGGACGCCTGGCTGCGCTCGATCAGCTCGGTGACGATGGCCGGATCGGTGTCGATCGGAGCGGACGCGCCGCCGGCCGGCGGCCTTACGGGACCCTGACCGGGGAGCGACGGGATGAAGTCGCCGCGGTCGATGATGGTCTCCAGCGCGTCCCTGATCAGCGGATCGCCCCTGCCCGCCATCTCCAGGAAGCCGGCGCGGCTCGCGGGCGAGGCCAGGTGCCGGGTGACGTCGACGAACAGCCTCCCGCCGGCCTCGTGCATCGGCGCCATGGCCGTCAGCTTCCACATGGAGAGCCCCAGGGGCTTCATGGCGTCCGTCATCATCTGCTGATGACCGACGGAGACGTAGACGTGGTTCTCTCCGTCGCCGGTCTCGGGAACCGGGAACAGTGTGGTGATCGGCCGGCTCTGGACGATCTGGAAGTCGTCGTCGACCAGGCACCATTCGATGTCCTGGGGGAGGCCGAAGTGCGCTTCGATCCGCCGGCCCAGCTGCACCAGCTGCACGACCTGCGCGTCCGTCAGCGCCGGCTGGTCCTGCCGCTCCGGGTCGATCGCCTGTTCCTTCGTCCCGCCGGCCGGCAGGGCGTGGATGGCGAGCCGTTTGGTGGCGATCGCCCTGTCGATGATCTCGCCGTCCCGCACCCGGTAGGCGTCCGCGTTCACCAGCCCGGAGACCAGAGCCTCGCCGAGGCCGAAGCTGGCCTCAACGGAGGCGACCTTCCGGTTGGACGTGACGGGGTCGGCCGTGAACAGGACGCCGGCCGCCTGCGGGAAGACCATCTTCTGCACGACAACGGCCATCTGCACCGCGCGGTGGTCGATGCCGTTCCGCTGGCGGTAGGTCACGGCCCGCTCGGTGAAGAGCGAGGCCCAGCACCGGCCGACGTGCCGGAGGATCGCCGCCGACCCCATGACGTTCAGGTACGTGTCCTGCTGGCCCGCGAACGAGGCGGTCGGCAGGTCCTCCGCCGTCGCGCTGGATCGGACGGCGTAGGCGGCTTCCGCACCGAGCCCGGCGAGAGCTCCGGTGATCGCCGCCGCCACGTCGTGGGGGAGGGCGGTCCCTTCGATGGTCCGGCGGATGTCCGCAGTGAGCGTGCGGATCGCCTCCCGGTCGTCCGGGTTCAGGCGCGACAGCCGATCGAGCCGATCGTCGATCGACGGGGCTTCGGCCATGATCCGGCGGAAGGCGTCCGTCGTCACGCAGAAGCCGGCTGGCACGCGGATGCCGTCGATGTGCGACAACGCCCCCAGGTGCGCGCCCTTGCCGCCGACGGTCGCGACCTGCGTCTCGTCGACCTCTCGGAGACCCAGCACGTACTGCTCGATCATCGCGACACCTCCGAGGGAGCCGTCCTCCGCTGCACTGCACCGGCCGGGCGGATCACGGGCGTCGCCAGCTCGGTCGAATCTCCTGCGGGCGTCCTCATCACTCCTTGGCTTCCCCTCTGACTGTCGGCCGGCCGCTCCGCCCAGTCTGGCGGCCCGCACACCCGCATCGCCGCGCCGATCGGCCGCAATCGCACCCCCGGTAACAACACACGCACGTCGTGCCTCAATTCTTCGCCCGTTCCTGGGTCCGGCCGACGATTCTGCGGCAAGACCCGGGTCTTGCGGCAAGCCCCCCGGTGCGATATACGTTAAAGTGGGATTGCTGTACGTGTTGTTCTCCGCTGAGATGAAGCCGATCTCCTGAAGCGGTGGCACCTACGGATACAGCCGCGGAAGGAAATCTTCTCCTTCGTCAGCAAGCAAAGGTCTGATGTCGAGCGCGGCCTGGCTGCGAGGTTCCTGTCGGGTCGACGGATCGACCGCGGCCTGCCGGGGGACAGGGTTGTGGAACTCAGGGGACTCCTACCCGGCGACGTGCTCGGCGCCGGTCCGGGGCTCCAGGACGACCACCGCGGTCTCGGACGACCGCAGCGCCGCGTAGGCGTCGAGGTTCGCGTCGATTTCGCGCCAGCGGGCCCACAGCCGCGACCGCTCGTCGCCTGTCGCGGCGCGCCCACGTACCAGGCGTCGCCCGTCGACCAGGTCGACGGCCGCATCCGGATGCGTCCGCAGGTTGAGCCACCAGGCGGGCTCACCCTCACCCCATCCATTCATCGCCAGCGAGATCAGATTCGGCCCATCCTCCAGGTACGCGATGATGACGCTGCGCTGCCGGCCGGTGCGGCGCCCGGTCGTGGACAGCCGCAGCGTGCCCCAGCGGTTGGCGCGGGGCCGCCAGAGTCCGACCCGGCCGCCGAAGACCCGGTACAGGCCCCGGTGCACCGACCAGGCCAGCCGAATGAACCAGCGCGGTGGGAGCCTCGGTTTTCCTGCCTGGTTCTCGTCCGACATGACGACCTCCCACACCTTCAAGGCGATGGTACGAACAGGACGCCAGCCGCAGTATCGAGCACGTCTGATGCCACCTGTGGCAGCATCAGGACCGTACGACGCGCCCTTCCGACAGGCTGACTGGCGGACTCGTGCCCCCGTCTCGCGGTGCTGGGCCAGACCGTTCTGTGGGAGGTAGGGGGAGGCATGGCACTGGGGCCGGTGCTGGTGATCGGTATCGATCCCATGAGGATCCCGGGCTGGGATCCGGAGCCGGTTGTGGCGGCGATAGCGCGTGGTCAGGCCCGTTTCGGCGATCACGGTATCGAGGCGGATCTGTGCTTGGTGGTGCCCGACGAGAACCCCGAGAAAGCGATCGTCGAGGCGCTGACCCGAAAGGACTACGCCTGCGTGGTGGTCGGGGGCGGCATCCGCAAGCACGAGCCGTTGCTCGAGATCTTCGAGAAGGTGGTCAACCTGGTTCGGCAGCATGCTCCCGGCGCGGCCATCGCCTTCAACAGCAGCCCTGCGGACACCGCCGACGCCGCGCTGCGGTGGCTGCGGTAGGCCGGCAGGACACCGCGTCCGCCCGCGCCGTCGAGGCCGGTCGGCAGGGCGCGCGACGCAAGGCGCTCTCATGCCGCGGAGGCCGGAACTCCCGTCACCTCACTGCGCGGGGCCGGCCCGCGTGCCGTGTTCCGAGGTCATCAGTGTCGGGAGAGGATGAGGCGTGAGGGCGATCCTTTCGACACAGCCCGCCATCCCCGCCGGAACCCTCGCCGCCAGCCCGCAACCGATGCTTCGCGCCCCGGGTGGCCTGCTCCTGCGCCCCTGGGAGCCTTCCGACGCAGCGGTCTTTCTCGCTGCCTACCAGGACCCGGACATCCAGCACTGGCACACGCGCCAACCCGCGTCCGAAGACCAGGTCCGTGAGTGGTTCGATCACTATCGCAAGGCCTGGACGCAGGAGACCGGCGCCAGTTGGGCAGTGACCCGCGGCGGGGGCCAGGTGCTGGGACGCATCGCCATGGGCGGGATGAATCTCGACGACGGTGTCGCGGGGTGCGCCTACTGGGTGCTTCCCGCCGCCCGTGGAGCAGGTGTGGCCTCCCGCGCGCTGACGGCCTTGAGCGTCTGGGCGCTGGGCGAGGCTGGTTTCCACCGCCTGCATCTGGATCACTCGACCCGAAACCTTGCCTCCTGTCGAGTCGCGGTCAAGGCCGGCTTCCTCCTGGAAGGCACCAAGCGCAGCGACGCCGTCCACTCCGACGGCCGGCACGACATGCACCTGCACGCCCGCATCCGGGGCGACAAGCAACTCGCCTGATGTCGCCAGCCAGGGGCCGCCCGTGGGGTGCTGGTCGAGCGCCCCGAGGCCCGCGCCGCGTGGATGTGACGTCACCGTAGGCGGTCGACCAGATTGGCGACGTCGGCGAAGACCCGGTCTCCGGCCGCCGCCGCGGCGGGCGAGACGGTGTCGAGGGTGAGGAATCCGTGCACCATCCCGGCCTCGCAGCGGTGCCGGACCGGAACGTCCGCGGCCGCCAGCCGGGCGGCGTACGCGTCGCCCTCATCCCGGAGCGGATCGTGCTCCGCGGTGACCACGACGGCGGGCGGCAGCCCGCTGACGTCGGCGGCGAACACGGGACTGACCTGGGCGTCGGCGCGTCGGGAGGGGTCCGGGACCCACTGCTCGACCCCCCACGCGACGTCGTCGGTGGTCAGGTCCCAACCGGTGGCCTTCGTCCGCGCGCTGGGCGAGGAGAGTGTCAGATCGGTGTTGGGATACACCAGGATCTGACCGTCCGGCAGTGGTCCGCCCTCGTCGCGCAGGCGCAGGCAGGCGAGCGCGGCGAGGTTTCCGCCGGAGCTGTCGCCCATGACGACCGTCGGGCCCTCGATGCCGGCGCTCGCACCCCCGCCGGTCGCCGCCCACCGGATGACGTCGACGCAGTCGTCGACCGCGGCCGGCCACGGGTGCTCCGGAGCCCGTCGGAAGTCGACGCTCAGCACGGCCGTACCGGTCGTGAGCGCCAGGCGGCGACACGCCCGGTCGTGCGACTCGAGATCGCCGATCGTCCACATTCCGCCGTGGATGAACACCACCAGCGGCTGGGCCGCGGGCGACGGCCGGTAGAGGCGCGCACCCACGCCGGCCGGACCGACCGTCAGATCCTCGACCCGGGCGACCTCGGGGCCCGGTGGCCGGGCCTCGACGCGAAGCCGTTGCGCGCGTCGCAGGGCCGCCGCTCCCACCGCACGGGCGGGAGGGCCGGGATCCTGCCGGACGGCCTCGACGAAGGCGGCGAGTTCGGCGTCGGCCAGCGGGGAACTGATCGGTTCGGCCATGCGGGCAAGGATCCCATGATCCCGTTCCGTCCGGTCGGAGATGACCGCCAGGTCACGAGCCCGCCCTCGCCCCTGCTCGATCCGACTCACGCCGATCCACCAGTTACAGACTCCGCGCGGGTGTCGGCGCCTGACTGTCAGTCGTAGAGCTCAGGCCGCCAGAGAGCCTCTTCCCTGCGATCCCTCTCCGGTGGAGCCTGAAGCAGCGGATGGTCCCTTAGCCGGCGAGATCGTTTCCTGGTCAGGCCGTGCCGTAGCCGCCGGAAGCCCTCCGGGAGGCGGACGCAGATCCAGAGCAGGGCCAGCGACGCCGCAAGCATGAGCAGGGCGATGCACATGAGGCTGCCGAGCGGGCTCACCAGCGGCTTCCCGACGGCAGCGAAGCGGGGGATCGGCGTACCGGCACGAGAGCCAGTGTCCTACCTGTCGTGCTGGCGGCGCACCATCTCGGTGATCCAGACGGGCGCGAACGGAGAGGTGCAGCCCGGGGAGGTCGGGTAGTCCTTGAGCACCGCCAGGCGCTCGCCGATGTCGATCGCGCGGGCGCGGTGCTCGGGGTGCTCGATCCCGATCTGCGCCAGGCAGTGGTTCATCGCCCACTGCAGGCGATCCGGGGCGTCCTTCATCTCCGCCTCGATGACGTCGAGCAGCGCTGCGAGGTCGAGGCCCTCGGGCTTCCTCGCCACGCGGTCGGTGGTCAGCGCCCAGCCGGCGCTCGCGACCACCGGGTCCGGATCGGCGAACCAGGCCCGTCGTAGCTCTTCGGAGTGCGGGTTCTTCTTCACCACGTTGTTCACGAGCCAGTCGTGCACCTTGGGCGTGCGCGCCTCGCGCAGCATGGCGTCCAACTCGTCACGCGCGAACGCCTTCGGGCGGCAGATAAGGATCGCCAGCAGCCTCGCCGCGGTGTCACCCGTCTCCCAGAGCTGGCACGCCAGTTCCTGCTGCGTCTTCAGCCGCTTCGCGAGCGCGCGCAGCTTGCCGAGGTTCACGCCGTGGTCGTCACCGTGTCTCTCGTTCACCGCGCGGGTCTTCGGGTCTTCCAACTCGGCCAGTTCGGCCATCACCTCGGCCAGCGTCGTGTCGGCCATCTCCACCTCCCGCCCCGTCAGATGCGAGTCGCAGCCTACGACGGGGAACACCCCGGGTCGCACCACGCCGACCGCGGCGACACGCCCAGTCGTATTGACACCCTCACCCACCGCGAGCAGATTCCCGGTGAGCCCGGTCGGTCGCGGCCGGGGCGTCCGCGCGGAAGGACGATCGCCATGCACAAGATCAGGTTCACCGGCCGGGCCAGGACCGCGTCGGCGGTGGCGCTGCTCGCGCCGTCGCTCGTGCTCGCGGCGGGGCCGACGCCGGCGTACGCCGCGGAGACCACCACCCGGATCCTCCGGGCCCCGCTGGACCTCTCCGTCGTCCTGCCCTGCGCCAACGGCGGTCTCGGCGAGGTCGTGAACTTCGACGGCACGTTCTCCGAGTTGTACCACGTGACCGTCGACGAGACCGGCGGCTTCCACGTGCACATCGTCGAGACCCAGTCGGACGTGCACGGCGTCGGTGCGACGACCGGGGACCGGTACGTCAGCACCCGCGTCAACCTCTTCGTCTACAACCAGGGCTCCGGTGGGCTGCCGATCACCTCCACCCAGCAACTGGTCTTCCGGATCGTGGGGCCGGGGGCGGGCAACGACGCCTCGCTCCGGATCACGAACCACACCACCCTCAACGCCGACGGCACCGTGACGGTCGCCTTCGACACGTACACGGCGGAGTGCGAGCCCACCACGCCCTGACCCGCCGGGCCCGCAGGTCTGTGGCGACAGGGGACAGCCACTGCTGACCCAGGGTGAGAGATATGATCAGGTTGTGACCTTCTGCCGCCCTTGTCCAGCCGGCCGGCCGCCTCAGGCGCCAGGGGACAGGCGGCGCGCGTTCTCATCGGGAACGCGGCGTGGTGGGGTCACGGGTTAGGGAGGTGGCGCGGTGAACGCTGGGAACGTCAGGCGAGTCGTGGTGGGTTACGACGGGTCTCCGGCCGCGAGCGCGGCGATCGAAGCCGGGGCGCTGCTGTTTCCTGGTGCTCAGGCATGGATCGCGCATCTGTGGACGCCTCCCTTCGCCAGCGAGGAGTTGCGGCGGCGGCTGTGGACGGGCACCCGCAACATCAACGTTTTCGTGCAGGCCGTCGAGAGGGAGGGCGGTCGTGAGGCGGACCGGCTGACGTCGATGGGCGTGATGCTGGCGCGAGCCGCGGGCTGGGACGCGGAGCCCCTGGTGTGCCGCAGCTACGGCGGGGAAGGGCTGCAACTGGCCGAGCTGGCCGACGAGAAGCAGGCGGATGTGCTGCTGATCGGCTCCCGGGGGTTGGGCGGTGCGCGGGCGGTGCTCGGCAGTGTGTCGGACATGGCTGTGCACTACAGCCCCCGTCCTGTGCTGGTGGTGCCCCACCCGCTGCTGACCGACGAGTTCGCCGCCCTCGACGCCGGGCCGGTCGTGGTCGGCTGGGACTCCTCGGCCAGCGCCGCGGCTGCACTCACCACCGCCCAACGGCTGTTCCCCGACCGTGAGGTCGTTCCGGTCTCCATCGACAGCGGCAGCGGCGATGACAGCGAGGACGGTCCTGCGGTGGCGGCCACCGGCGAGCAGCCCGTGACCACCGTGCGCGTGCGCGCCGGAATCGGGGCGCCCGGACGGGCGGTGGCCGACGCGCTGGCCGCGGTCGCGGCGGACCGGAAGGCCGGCCTGATCGTGGTCGGCTCGCGCGGACGATCGGCCGTACGCAAGATCCTGCTCGGCAGCGTCGCCATGGCCACCCTGCACCGCGCCCACCGGCCCGTCCTGGTGGTGCCCCAGGTTCCTGCCGACGAAGCCGAATAGGGGAACGCCCGCTCCTACGGTGCGGCCATCACCACCACCGATCACCCGGCCATCCTTTCCGATCAGGTCCGCAGTCGCCCTCGACACGAGACCGGCGTTACGTCGGGTCGGCCGGGCCGGCGCGCATCCCAGTTCAGGCACTCATCTCGCGTACCGGCTCTCGCCGGCCGGAACCGGGGCGGCTCCCGCCGGGTCAGCGGTGCCTGCGGATGCGCTCCCAGGTGCTGGGGGAGTCGAGCCGTACCCCTGATTGGAGCGGGCTCGTGACCGGCTTGCCGCCGCCGGCGACGGCGGTGACCCGGCCGTGTTCGGCGCCGGCGGGCAGCGCGGCCGGCACGGCCGGGATGTCGGTGTCCAGCTTGACGCGGAGGCCGGGCCAGCCGACGACGGACAGGTCGTTCGCGGCGTGCATCGTGGTCTCGGCGCCGAGCGGCCCGCGGACGGTGGCGACCGGGTCGCCGGCCCGGACGACCGGATGCAGCCTGATCGCGGAGGCGGCGCTGCCGATCAGCGCGCGGGTCACCCGGAAGACCCGCTCCAACTGGACCGGGGTGTCCGCGCCGGGCTGCCCGAGGACGGCGCCGACGACCGTGATCTTCCGGCCGCCGACGGTGACGACGAAAGCGAAGGACAGGCACCCGCCGGCCTCGTCGGTGGACCCGGTCTTGATCCCCACGACGCCGTTCCGGCCGACGAGCGAGTTGTAGTTCTTGACCTCGCCGGCGACGGGCAGCGTGGCCTTCTTCTGGGCCACGATCTCCGCGAAGGCGGGCAACGCCATCGCCTTGCGGGCGAGGATCACCTGGTCGGCGGCGGTGCTGACGGTCGCCGGGCTGAGCCCGGACGGGTCGGTGTAGCGGGTGTTCCGCATGCCGAACTCGGCGGCGGTGTCGTTCATCTTGTCGACGAACGCGTCGATGCTGCCGGCGTCCCAGGCGGCGAGGATCCGCGCCATGTTGTTCGCGGACGGCAGCAGCACCGCCTGGAGGGCCTGGCGCTCGGTGAAGACCGCGCCCGCGGTGACGCGGATGAGGGACTCGCCGCGCGCGAGTTCGCTCGGGTAGGCGGCGGCCTGCGCCGCGCTGACCGTCAGCTTCGGCCCGTGCTCGCCCCGGTCGAGGGGATGCTCGGTCAGGATGACGTACGCCGTCATCACCTTGGCCACGCTTCCGATGGGCAGCGGCTCGCTGCCGCCCGAGGTGCCGATGGACCCGACGCCCTCCACGTAGAGGGCGGCCTGCCCCGACCGCGGCCACGGCACCGTCGGCGCCTTGCCGGGGATGACCGTCGACAGGGGCAGCGTGCGCGTGACGGTCGGCGCGGGCAGCGGGTGGCGCAGCGGTGCGACCGCCACCAGCACGGCGGCGACCAGGAGCAGGGTCGTGAGGATGCTGATCAGCACCGGGAGGCGCCGCCGGCGGCGGCGTGGCGGCGGGACCCGCGGGATCACCTGGGTCGTCGCAGAGTCGAGCATGCTGATGTCTCCCCCGTGTGGTGCGCCGCGCGGCTCGGCAGGCGCCGGCGTGGTGATCTCGGTACCACCGGTGCGGTCACCTGGTCAAGAGCGGTCACAATGCCACGTGCCGCGCGGTGGGCGCGGGGTCGCGGCCTACGAGGCCAACCGCTCACCCGCGTGGCGACCGGATCTCGCGAGTCCGACCCTGCCGTCCGACGGGTTGATCTCCGCCCACACGGCGTCGAGGGAGAGGCCGAGAACGTCGGCGATCGCGGCGATGGTCGGGAAGGCGGGGGTGGCCACGCGACCGGACTCGATCTTCCGAAGGGTCTCCGGCGAGACACCGGCGTCGAGCGCGGTGGTGAGCATCGATCTCTCCCCACGGGCGCGTCGCAGGAGGGCGCCGAGGCGCTGCCCGCGCTCGACCTCGGCGGGAGTGAGCGGCAACCTGACCATGACACCGATTCTAGTACCGGGATAGTATGGCCGGGATACTTATTGGTTGCACGAGTAAGGCGCGGCATGATCGAGATCCTGAGCCCCACCGAACTGCCACGAGCCCGGGAGGCCGGTGCGCTGGTCGCCGACATCCTGCGGACGCTGAGGAGTCGCTGCGGGGTGGGCACGAACCTCCGGGACATCGACCGGTGGGCGCAGGCCATGATCGCCGAGGCCGGAGCGCAGTCCTGCTACGTCGACTACGAGCCGTCCTTCGGACGCGGGCCGTTCGGCCACTACATCTGCACGTCGGTCAACGACGCGGTGCTCCACGGACTGCCATACGACTACACGCTTGCCGACGGCGACCTGCTGTCGCTCGATCTCGCCGTCTCCAGAGGCGGAGTCGTCGCCGACTCGGCTGTCAGCTTCATCGTGGGCGAGTCGAAGCCCGCGGAGAGCGTGGCGCTGATCAGCGCGACCGAGCGGGCGCTGAGCGCGGGGATCGCCGCGGCCGGACCGGGGGCTCGCATCGGTGACATCTCGCATGCCATCGGCTCGGTCCTCCGTGGGGCGGGCTATTCGATCAACACCGAGTTCGGCGGTCACGGCGTCGGATCGACGATGCACCAGGACCCGCACGTCCCCAACACGGGGCGGCCCGGTCGCGGCTACCGGCTGCGCCCCGGGCTGCTGCTGGCGCTGGAGCCGTGGGTCATGGCGGACACCGCCGAACTCGTCACCGATGCCGACGGCTGGACGCTCCGGAGCGCGACAGGTTGCCGGACGGCGCACAGCGAGCACACGATCGCCATCACCGACGACGGAGCCGAGGTGCTCACCCGCTAGGCCACGCCGGCCAGGTACTCGCCACGGCGCTGCGGGTCGAACTTCTCGATCGCGTACCGCAGCATGACCCGCGGCATCACCCGGTAGTGCCGGGCCAGGAACTCCTCCTCGGCCACCCGGTCGCGGTTGCCCACCTCGCGCAGCATCCAGCCCACCGCCTTGTGGATCAGGTCGTGCGGGTCGCGCAGGAGGCGTTCCGCGAGGCGGAAGGTCCAGTCGAAGTCGCCGGCCCGGATGAAGGCGAACGTCGCCATGACGGCGATGCGCCGGTCCCACACCAGGCTCGACCCGGCCAACCGGTCGAGGACGCTCCGGTCCTTGTCGATCAGCCAGGGGCCGACGATGTACGGGGCGGACGAGTCCACCAGGTCCCAGTTGTTGATGTGGCCGGTGTTGGCCAGGACGACGTCGACGATCTGGCCGCGTTCGGTCTCGTCCGCCCTGGTGAACTTCCGCACCAGGATGAGCAGCGACGTGAGCCGCTCCTCGTGCACGCCGCTGGTGAGCAGCTTCGCCGCGTCGGCCAGGGAGAGGTCGCGCCAGTACCGGGCGGCCACCCGGCGCTGTTCCGGCACCGAGACGCCGATGGCCGTGTCACCCTCGCCGTAACCGCCGGGGACCATCTGCAGGAACCGGCTCGACGCCTGCGCCCGACGCGGGTCGGCGAGGCGGGCGAGCGCGTGGCGGACGTCGGCGGTCGTGGCCATGACTGTGCAACCTACCGCGACCGCCGCTGCCCACGGTGCCGCTGACGTCGACGTACCGGCATGTCGCCGATTCGCGGTCACCGGCGTCGCGGCGTGATCAACCCCGCCTCGTACGCCCACACGACCAGCTGGGCGCGGTCGCGGCAGTGCAGCTTCGTCATGGCCCGGTTGACGTGTGTCTTGGCGGTCAACGGACTGATCACCATGCGTTCGGCGATCTCGTCGTTGCCCAGGCCCCGGGCCACGAGCTCGACGATCTCCTGCTCCCGGGCGGTCAGCACGTCGCGTCCGGCCGCCGGGTCGGCCGGCGCGGGGCCGGCGACGAACTCGCTGATGAGCGTCCGCGTGACCGCGGGGGCGAGCAGCGCGTCGCCGCGAGCCACGACGGCGATGGCCTGCAGCAGGTCGGCGGGGTCGGCGTCCTTGAGGAGGAACCCGCTGGCGCCCGCCCGGAGTGCGGCGAAGACGTAGGAGTCGAGCCCGTAGTTGGTGAGGATGAGGACGCGGACCGCGGCGAGGTCGGGATCGGCGGCGAGGCGCCGGGTGGCTTCGATGCCGTCGACTCCCGGCATCTGCACGTCCATCAGCACGACGTCCGGCCGCAGGCGTCGCGACAGATGGACGGCCGACGCGCCGTCGACCGCCTCGCCGACGACCTCCACACCGTCCTCGGCGTCGAGCAGGGCCCGGAATCCGGCCCGCATGAGCGCCTGGTCGTCGGCGAGCAGGACCCGGATCATGTCAGCCACGATCCGCGGCGGACCGGGCGGCCGGCACCTCGCGCGAGCGCTCGGTCGTGCCCAGCGGGAAGGTGGCCCGGACCGCGAACCCGCCGCCGTCGCGGGCGGCGGCGTCGAGTGCGCCGCCCAGCCCGGCGACCCGTTCCCGCATGCCGCGCAGGCCCACACCCGGTGTCACCGGCCGGGTCGGCGACGCCTGCCCGTCGTCGGTCACCGAGACGGTCAGCTGCGCCGGGGCGTACTCGACGTGGACCCGGGCGGTGGCGGGGCCGGCGTGGCGGGCCACGTTGGTCAGGGCCTCCTGGACGACGCGATACCCGGCCTGGTCGACCTCGGCGGGCAGGTCCCGGGGCTGACCGGTGACGGTCACCTGCACCGGCACGCCGGCCGCCCGGGTCCGCTGGGCGAGTTCACCCACCCGGGCCAGCCCGACGGGGTCCTCGTCGGAGGGTGCGCGCAGGACGTCCAGCGTGGCCCGCAGTTCCCGCATCGCGGCGCTGCTGGCCTCCTGGATCGCCAGCAGCGTGGCCGACGGTTCCTCGCCGTGCTTGCGGGCCAGGTGCACGGCGATCCCGGTCTGCACCTTGATCACGGAGATGGTGTGGGTCAGCGAGTCGTGCAGGTCGCGGGCGATGCGCAGGCGCTCCTCGCCGGCGCGGCGCAACGCCATCTCCTCGCGGGTGCGTTCCGCCTCGATCGCGCGCTGCTCGACCTGTTCCAGGTACGCCCGGTGCTGCCGCGCGACGAGCCCGGCGACGTTGGCCGCCACGAACCAGCCCAGCAGCAGGGCGGTCCGCTCGGCGATCTGCTGGCCGGGCCGGCCGGCGGGCGCGACCGAGATGTCCCGGGTCAGGAAGCCGCCGAGGAAGACGAGGCTGGCCAGGGCGGCGACCGACCGGTGCCCCCGCCAGGCGGCGAGGTAGACCGCGCCGAGGACCGGGAACGCGGCGGACACCCCGGGGTGCACGCGGACGTGGAAGGCCAGCATGGCGGCGGTCACCACGCCCAGCGCCGCCACCGGGTAGCGCCGGCACACCGCCAGGGCCGCCGCCATGACCAGGACCAGGGCGACGTCCACCACCCGCACCGCGGCGGCGTCCGGCGCGAGCGCGGCGTTGCCGAGCAGGAGGACGCCGAGGGCGAGGCCACTGAGGGAGTACGGCAGATCACGGCGCATGGCCGAACTGTAGAACGGCTGCCGCCGGTGGAGCATCCCGCGCCCGTGGTAGGTGGGCGTACCGCGAACGCGGTACCGGCGGCCGGGGAGGTGCCTGCGGCGGCACGACGCTTTCCCGGCCCGCCGAGGCGAGCATCGAGCCCATGACATACCGCTTCTTCACCCCCGCCAGAGCGGCGGGCGCGACCGGCCTCACCGCGGCGGTCTACCGGCAGCTGCGGGACGAGTTCCTCGGGCCGGTGCCCACCTTCCAGGCGCTCTCGGCCGTGCCGGAGCTGATGGCCGCGACCTGGGCGCTGATGCGCGAGGCCCTGCTGGCCGGGGACGCGTCCCGGGTCGACCGTGAGCTCGTCGCGTCGGCGGTGTCCCGGGCCAACCGCTGCCGGTTCTGCGTCGACGCCCACGTGATGCTGCTGCACGCGCTGGGCGAGCACGCGCTGGCCGAGGTCATCGCCCGGGGCGGGACGCCGCCGGATCCGAGGCACGCCGAGCTGGTCGCCTGGGCCGAGGCCAGCCGCAGCCCCGCGGCCGGCGCCTGGACCGGCCGGTACGGCCCCGAGGTCACCGGCACCCTGCTCGCCTTTCACTTCATCAACCGGATCGTGTCGGCGTTGCTCGACCCGGATCTGCTGCCCGGCGGCCTGCAACGGTCCCCGGTGGTGCGGTCGGTCGGGGGCCGGCTCTACGCCAGGACGGCGCGGGAGCCGAGGGAGCCCGGGCGCAGCCTTCCGCTGCTCGACACCGCCACGACCGTGCCACCGGCCTGGGCGGGGGACCGGCCGGTCGGCGTGGCGTACGCGTCGTTGCGGACCGCCGCCCTGAGCGGCGGGGACCTCCTGGGGGACGTGGCCCGCCGGACCGTCGAGGCGACCGTGCGTTGGGAGGACGGACAGTTTCCGACCCGGCCCGCGGACTGGGCCGTCGACCTGGTCCGGGACGTGCCCGGCGTGGACCGCGTCGGGACACGGATCGCGCTGCTGGCGGCGTTCGCGCCCAGCGCGATCAGCGTGGGCGACGTGGCCCTCTGGCGGCTGTCCCATCCCGGCGACGCCGACCTCGTGCGGCTGGTCGCGTACGGCGCGATCACGGCCACCGATCACGTCGCCCGGGCACTGTCCTCAGCTCACCTCTAGGAGGTCACCATGCGCAAGCTCTTCGTCGTCGTCAGCGCCCTGTCGCTCGCCTCGTTCGCCCTGCAGTTCGTCTTCGCCGCCGTGGGCGCGTTCACGAAACCCGCGGACGACGGCGCGTACGCCCTGCACAGCGTCAACGGGATGGCCGTCATCCCCGTGCTCACCCTGCTCACCGTCCTGTTCGCCGCGCTGGCGAAGGCGCCGGGCCGGCTCGTCGGACTGGCGGCCCTGCCGCTCGGCCTCGTCGTCGTGCAGGCGCTCCTGGCCGCGCTCGCCGACGGGTCCACCGACGCCGCGGGCGCCAGCACCCCGTTCGGCCTGACCATCGCCGGGCTGCACGCCGTCAACGGCATCGTCGCGGTGCACGTCGTGGTCAACGTCCTGAGGGGAGCGCGGCAGCTGTCCCGCCCGGAACAGGCCGCGACCACCCCGGTGCCCGTCCGGGAAGGCGAGCCGGCATGAGCACCGGCTCGCTGCTCGCGGCCGACCTGGTGATCGCGGTCCTCGCGGCCGCCGCATGGCTGGGCGGCGGCGCCGCGTCGGCCGCCCGACGCCGTCCGCTCGCACGGGGGCTGGCCGCCGTCGCGCTGCTCGCCACGCTCGCCCGCGCGGTCACGATCGCCGCGCTGGCCCGCGCCGGCTGGTGGTTCGCGGCGGAGAAGGTCCTCATCGCCGCGCCGCTGTCGCTCGCGGCGGTGGCCGTCGCCGGGCCGCGGCTGCTGCGGGCCCCGGCCGACATCCGGTCCGTCGCGGTCCCGCTCCTCTTCGCCGGGTACGCCGACAGCGGCGCCCTGCTCGTGACGGTCCTGCACGGCTATCCGGCGTCGGCCGGCGCGGGACTGCTCGCGGTCGCCGGGGTCGTCGGGGCGACCGCGGTGTCGTGGCGCCTGCTCGGCGCGCCCCCGTCCCGGACGGTCTCCCGGGCGGCCGTCGCCGTGGCGGTCGCGGCGCTGCTGACCGGAACCGGGCTGGCCGCCGCCCCGGCCGCCGCTCCCGGCGTACCACATGAGCACGGGCCCGGGGACGCGCGGACCGCCGGCGAACCGACCAGGCGGGTGACCCTGACGGCCGGGACGGCGACGGTGCGGGTGAGTGGCCGGGACGTCGCGGCCTGGGCGTTCGACGGGCAGGTTCCCGGGCCCGAGCTGACCGCCACCGTCGGCGACGTCCTGGAGGTGAAGCTCCGCAACCGGGACATCGCGCGTGGCGTCACGCTGCACTGGCACGGGTACGACGTGCCGAACAGCCAGGACGGGGTGCCCGGCGTGACGCAGGCGGCGGTGCTGCCCGGACAGGAGTTCGTCTACCGGTTCCGGGCCGATCAGGCCGGCACGTACTGGTACCACACGCATGCGGTGTCCGACGTCGGCGTGCGGATGGGGCTCTACGGTGTCCTGGTGGTGCGCCCGGGCCCGGTGACCGGCGTCGACGTCACGGTGCCGGTGCACACCCTCGCCGGCCTTCCGTTGCCGGCGGCGAGAACGGAGCCGGTCGCGGCGGGGACGCCCGTGCGGCTGCGCCTGGTCAACACCGACAGCACGACACACCGGTACGCCCTGGCCGGGACCCCGTTCCGGGTCGCCGCGATCGACGGATCCGACCTGCACGGCCCGACACCGCTCGTGGACACGGCCGTGCTGATCCCGGCCGGGGGACGCTACGACCTGGTGTTCACCGCGCCCGCCACGCCGGTGGCGCTGTTCGTCGACGGACGGGCCGCCCACTCGACCGGACCGGTGTCGACGGCGACCGGCGGGTGGCCGGTGCTGGATCCGCTCACCTACGGTGCCGGTTCTCCGGTGCCGTGGTCCCGGTTCGACCGGGAGTTCACCCTCGTGCTCGACCGCGGCCTCGACCTGCACGGACTGCTGCCGCGGTACGCCCACACCGTCAACGGCGCGGCCGACCCGGACATCCCGCCGCAGGTCGTACGCCTCGGCGACATCGTGAAGTTCACGATCGTGAACCGGTCCCAGACCGTGCACCCGTGGCATCTGCACGGGCACCACGTCCTGGTGCTATCCCGCAACGGGCAACCGGCGACCGGGAGCCGACTGTGGCTGGACTCCTTCGACGTACGCCCCGGTGACGTCTGGGAGGTGGCGTTCCAGGCCGACAACCCGGGGATGTGGGCGAACCACTGCCACAACCTGAAGCACGCCGACGCCGGGATGACGCTGCACCTGATGTACCTGGGGCAGCGGAACCGCTGACCGGATTCAGTCGACGCGCAGGCTGACCAGCGCGCCGGCCAGTTCCTGTTCGGCGTACTGCCGGCTGTCCCGGTCGGCGACCATGACCAGGTAGGCGTCCTGTCCGGCCGGAACCCGGGGGACGGAGAACCAGAATCGGCAGGTGCCGTCGGTGGGCGCCCGCGGGTCGGTCAGCCTTCCGGCGGCCATCCCGGCGGTGGTCATGACGAGCACCGGGGCGCCGTCGACGACGTCGGCATAGGCTCCGGTGCCGGCGCAGCCCCCGTGGTCGTCTCTGGTGAAGGACGCGCCGTCGGCGAGCACCGCCGCACCGGAGACCACGAAGTTGCTGGTCGGCGCCGGGCTCGCCGCGGCGCGGGTGCGTGGCCCGCTGTTGTTGAGGAACATGGTGAGGGCCAGTGCGAGCCCCGCGGCGGCGCCGGCCCACATCCAGACCGGGTGCCGTGAGGTCGGCTCCGGATGCGACGGCTGCATGGCGTCCCCTGTGCGGTCGGGCCCGCCGCTGTCCGGCGAGACGGTCCGGGGGAGTGTCGTCGAAGATCGTTGATCTCCGCAACCCCGTTCGGGGCATCCGGTCCGCGGTGTCCAGATCCGGTCACCCGCAACTTCGCCAAAACTTGATTCGTTCCAGAAGAGTGGGCTATGTTCGGGGCATGACGTCCGACTTCGAGGCCCAGCTGCGGTCGGTCTCGTTGCGCGTGACCCGGCCCCGGTTGGCGGTGCTCGCCGCTCTGCGCGACCACCCCCACGTCGACACCGACACCGTGATCGCGCTGGTACGGGCGAATCATCCCACAGTGTCCCACCAAGCGGTGTACGACGTGCTCCGAGCGCTCACCGACGCCGGTCTGGTGCGGCGCATCCAGCCCGCCCGGGCGACCGCCCGCTACGAGGCGCGGGTGGGGGACAACCACCATCACGCCGTGTGCCGCTCCTGCGGCGCGATCGCCGACGTCGACTGCGCCGTCGGCCATGCACCCTGTCTCACCGCCTCGGACGACCACGGGTTCGTGGTCGACGAGGCGGAGGTCGTCTACTGGGGCACCTGCCCCGACTGCGCGACCGAACGCACGTCCCAGTGATCCGCCAGTTCGGAAGGAAGTAGATGAGCGACATGCAGGACAACGCTCCCTCCAGCGCGCAGGGCGTGGACAAGAAGGAGGCGGCCGGCTGCCCGGTCGCGCACGACTCCGTGACCGCGCACGGCAGCGAGAGCGAGAACCCGGCGATCGACTCGCCGACCCCGAAGACCGGGGGTCGTCCGCGCACCAACCGGGACTGGTGGCCCAACCAGCTCGACCTGTCGGTGCTGCACGCGCACTCGCCCAAGGGCAACCCGCTGGGGGCGGACTTCAGCTACGCCAGGGAGTTCGCCAAGCTCGACGTCGAGGCCCTCAAGCAGGACATCGTCAACGTCCTCACCACCTCGCAGGACTGGTGGCCGGCCGACTTCGGCCACTACGGCGGCCTGATGATCCGGATGAGCTGGCACGCCGCGGGCACCTACCGCATCGAGGACGGTCGCGGTGGCGCCGGCGACGGTGGTCAGCGCTTCGCCCCGCTCAACAGCTGGCCGGACAACGCCAACCTCGACAAGGCCCGCCGGCTGCTCTGGCCGGTCAAGCAGAAGTACGGCCAGAAGATCTCGTGGGCCGACCTGCTCGTGCTCGCCGGCAACGTGGCCCTGGAGTCGATGGGCTTCAAGACCTTCGGCTTCGGCTTCGGCCGGGAGGACGTCTGGGAGCCCGAGGAGATCTTCTGGGGCCCGGAGGACACCTGGCTCGGCGACGAGCGCTACGCCTCCGAGAAGGAGATGGCGCCCGGTGTCGGGGCCACCGAGATGGGCCTCATCTACGTCAACCCGGAGGGCCCGCGCGGCAACGCGGACCCGGCCGCCGCGGCGCACTTCATCCGCGAGACCTTCCGGCGGATGGCGATGAACGACGAGGAGACCGTCGCCCTCATCGCCGGTGGCCACACCTTCGGCAAGACCCACGGCGCCGGCGTCGCCGACGACCACGTGGGCCCCGAGCCCGAGGGCGCCCCGCTGGAGGCGCAGGGCCTGGGCTGGCTGAGCACCTACGGCAGCGGCAAGGGCGCCGACACGATCACCAGCGGCCTCGAGGTGACGTGGACCGACCGGCCGACGCAGTGGAGCAACCGCTTCTTCGAGATCCTCTTCGGCAACGAGTGGGAGCTCACCACGAGCCCCGGCGGCGCCAAGCAGTGGGTCGCCAAGGACGCCGAGGCGATCATCCCGGACGCCCACGACCCGTCGAAGAAGCACAAGCCGACGATGCTCACGACCGACCTGGCGCTGCGCGTCGACCCGACGTACGAGAAGATCTCCCGCCGTTTCCTCGAGAACCCCGACGAGTTCGCGCTGGCGTTCGCCAAGGCCTGGTACAAGCTGCTGCACCGCGACATGGGTCCGGTCAGCCGCTTCCTCGGGCCGTGGGTCCCGGAGCCCCAGCTGTGGCAGGACCCGGTGCCGGCCGTCGACCACGAGGTCGTAGGTGACGCCGACGTCGCCGCCCTCAAGGCGAAGGTGCTGGAGTCCGGCCTCACGACCGCCCAGCTGGTCTCCACCGCCTGGGCCTCCGCGGCGAGCTACCGGTCCACCGACAAGCGCGGCGGCGCCAACGGCGCGCGCATCCGCCTGGAGCCGCAGCGCAGCTGGGAGGTCAACCAGCCCGAGCAGCTCGCGACCGTCCTGCAGACGCTGGAGGGCATCCAGCGGGAGTTCAACTCCGCCGGAGGCGCGAAGATCTCGCTCGCGGACCTGATCGTGCTGGCCGGCTCGGCCGCCGTCGAGAAGGCGGCGCGCGACGCCGGCGTCGAGGTGACCGTGCCGTTCCACCCGGGCCGCACCGACGCGAGCCAGGAGCAGACCGACGTCGAGTCCTTCGGGGTCCTGGAGCCGCGCGCCGACGGGTTCCGCAACTACCTGCGTGCCGGCGAGAAGACCCAGCCGGAGGTGCTGCTCGTCGACCGTGCCTACATGCTCAACCTGACCGCCCCGGAGATGACCGTCCTCGTCGGCGGCCTCCGCGCGCTCGGGAACAACGTCGGGGGTACGTCGCACGGTGTCCTCACCGACCGGCCCGGCGTGCTCACCAACGACTTCTTCGCCAACCTGCTCTCGCCGGGCACCCGGTGGAAGGCGTCGGAGTCCGAGGAGCACGTGTACGAGATCCGCGACCTGGCCACCGACCAGGTGAAGTGGACCGCCACCGCGGTCGACCTCATCTTCGGCTCCAACTCGCAGCTGCGCGCCCTCGCCGAGGTCTACGCCAGCGAGGACGCCCGCGAGAAGTTCGTGGCCGACTTCGTCGCGGCCTGGACCAAGGTCATGGAACTCGACCGGTTCGACCTCGCCTGACCGGCGCCCACCGACGAGCCCGGCCGATCTATCCGCGATCGGCCGGGCTCGCCCCTCGGTGGCTCGTCACCTGGCTTCCGGCGCGCCGGCTGCCGCCAGCTCACCGTCGGGCGCGGGTACGGCATCCAGGCGGCGGGGCAGCAGCAGCGGGCTCGCGAGGATCAGCAGTCCCGCGACCACGATGGCCGTCCGGGGGCTGGTGAGGCCGGCGAGCAGCCCTCCGAGCGCGCTGAGGACGGCGATGGCGGCGCTGCTGCTGATCGACCAGGCCGACAGGGTGCGGGCGACGCGGTCCCTGGGGGTGTGCTCCAGCCGGTAGGTGGCCAGCACCGGGTTGTACAGGCTCATGCTGATGATGATCGCGAGTTCGACGGCGATCACCGTCGCGAGGCCGGCGACACCGGGCTGGACGAAGGCCAGGCCGATCAGCCAGACCGCGCGCAGCGTGCCGACCGTACGGAGGATCCGGTGCTGGCCGTACCGCGCCACGACCCGACGGGCGAGGCGTGAGCCGATGAGCCCGCCGAGGCAGGGGGCGGCGAAGGCGAGGCCGTACTGCCAGGGTGGGAATCCGAGCTCGCGGAGCAGGAGCACGGCCAGCAGCGGCTCGGTGGCCATGATCAGTCCGCTGACGAGAAGCTGGTTGAGGTAGAGCGCCCGCAGGCCGGGATGGGCCAGGAGGTGCCGCCAGCCGTCGAGCACCTCACCGGCCCGGACCCGGCTCCGGTCGGTTCGCCGCGGGGGTTCCTCCCGGCCGCGGATCGCCGTGACGCCCAGCGCGGACAACAGGTAGCTCAGCGCGTCGGCCACCACGGTGGTGACGGGCCCGAACAGGCCGATGGCCGCCCCGCCCAGCGGCGGCCCGACGGCGATGGAACTCCACGTCGTCGACTCGAACCGCGCGTTGGCCACGAGCAGGTCGTCCCGGCGGACGAGCGCCTTCAGGTAGGCGCCGCTGGCCGCACCGAAGGCGATCTTGGCGGCGGCGACCACGGCCGACACGACCAGCAACTGGACGAAACCGAGCCGGCCGACGGCGTAGGCGACCGGGATCGTCATCATGGCCGCGAACCGGGCCAGGTCCATCGCGATCATCACCGGCCGTTTGCGGCGGAACTCCACCCACGGCCCGAGCGGCAACGCGATCAGCGCGCCCACCGCCGGCCCCACCGCGGACAGCGCGGACACCTGGGCGGGGCTGGCATCCAACACCAGCACGGCGATCAGCGGCAACGCGCCGAAGCCGAGCGCGGAGCCGTAGGCGCTGACCGCGTAGGACGCCCACAGCCATCGGAACTCCCGGCCCAGGGACCGCCTGGCCACCAAACTCCCCGCCTCCCGCCTCACCCGACCTGCCGTCGACCGCTGTGATCAAAGCAGGACCCGGGAGGGCGGATCAAACACCGGGACCGGCGGCGAGCCACAACCGCTCGCGTGAGCGGGAGTCGGCAAGCCACGTGCGTGGACGCGTCTGACCGTCCGCCGCCGGGCCCGCGCGCTTGAAAGAGGAGCGCCTGGGGTACGGGAACCGGATGCCAGACGTGGGGGATCTCATCGGCGACCGTTATCGCCTGATTGATCGGATCGCCGCCGGCGGCATGGGCGAGGTGTGGCGCGCGGTCGACGAGACGCTGAAGCGGACCGTGGCCGTCAAGCTGCTGCACCGGCGGGTCATGACGGACGCGAGCGCGGGGGAGCGTTTCCGGCGGGAGGCGCGGGCGATGGCGGCGCTGCGGCATCCCGGTGTCGCGGAGGTCTACGACTACGGCGAGGCCACCCTGCCCGGCGCGTCCGGTGTCGCCTACATCGTGATGGCGTACGTGCAGGGCCAGCCGCTGTCCGAGCGGATCGCCGACGCCGGTCGCCTCGGCGCCACCGAGACGCTGTCGATCGTCGCGCAGACCGCCCGCGCCCTGCAGGCCGCCCACGACGTGAACGTGGTACACCGTGACGTCAAACCGGGCAACCTCATCATCGAGCCGGACGGGCACGTCGTCCTCGTGGACTTCGGCATCGCGCTGTCGCCGGACGCGACAGAGCTGACGGCGGCGAACCAGGTCGTGGGCACGGCCCTCTACATGGCGCCGGAGCAACTGTCCCGGCGCGGCGCCATCGGTCCCGCCGTGGACATCTACGCGCTCGGGTGCGTGGCGTACCACTGCCTCGCCGGCCGTCCCCCGTTCGCCGGTGACAACCCCGTGGCCGTGGCGCTGCGCCGCCTCGAGGAGGAGCCGCCCCCGCTGCCCGATGACGTCCCGGCAGCGGTCCGCGACCTGGTCGCCTCCGCCATGGCCACGAACGCCGACCAGCGGATTCCGACCGCTGCGGCCATGGCCGCCACCGCCGACGCGATCGCCGAATCGTCCGGTGGACCGGCGGGTCCTGCGCTCGCGGCTCCAGCCGTACCGCGAGCCGCGGGCCCCTCGACCCGGCCGCTACCGGTGGTCGCCGGACCGCCGCCCCGGCGAGCGGCCGGCCGACGGCGGGCGGTTGCCGGCATCGTCCTGGCGCTGCTCGCCGCCACGGCGGCCGCCGTGGTGTTCGCCGATCCCGCCGGGTGGTCGCCCGGCCCGTCCGGGGTGCCGACGCCGTCCGTGGTCAGCTCAGTTCCGGATTCCGGCGGTGGTGACTCTTCGCGCACGCCGACGAGAGCGCGAAACGCGCCCGCGGACCCGGACCTGACCACGCCCGCGTCCCGAGCGTCCGAACCCGCGCCTGCCGACTCCGCGCCCTCCCGTGACAACGGGCCTGGTGCGACGTCCGCAACGCCGTCGCGGACGCCGTCCAGCGGACCGCCGGAACCGACCGGAGAGCCGACCGGCGGGCAGGCGTCTCCGTCCGCCTCATCGTCGCCCCGCGCAACCTCCTGATCGTGCCGTCGCCCACCGCGCGGCCGACCCGCGCTACCGGGGCGCCAGCACGCAGAACTCGTTGCCGTCGGGGTCGGCCATCACGACCCAGCTGACGTCGCCCTGGCCGATGTCGATCCGGGTCGCCCCGAGGGAGAGGAGACGGTCGACCTCCGCCTGCTGGTCACCGCCGTCGGGTGTAACCAGGTCGAAGTGCAGTCGCTGCTTGCCCGTCCTCGGCATCAGCGGTGGGCCACCCCAGGTGATCTTCGGACCGCCGAGCGGTGAGCGGATCGCGGTCTCCTGGTCCTGGTCCCACACCAGCGGCCACCCCAGCGCCTCGCTCCAGAAGTAGCCGACCTCCTGCGTACCGTCGCAGGCCAGCGCGCCGATGAATCCGCAGCCGGCGAGGAAGTTGTTGCCCGGCTCGATGACGCAGAACTCGTTGCCGTCGGGGTCGGCGAGCACCACATGGCCCTCGTCCGGGCGCTGGCCGACGTCGACGTGCCGCGCGCCCAGTTCCAGCGCTCTGGCCACCGTCTGCCGCTGGTCCTCCAGGGAGGTGCTCGTCAGGTCGAAGTGCGACCGGTTCTGGCCCACCTTCTCCGTCCCGGTCGGTAGAAAGCGGAGCCGGAACCCGGCGTCGTCATCGGGCCGGAGCGCGACTCCGCCAAGCGGATCGTCGGACACCTCCCGGCCCAGGACCCCGGACCAGAACTCCGCGAGACGCCCGGGTTCGTTCGCGTCGAAGGTGATTGCGAACAGTTGACACGTCATCCCGTGCTCATCTCCGATCCCGCTGACCGACCGTTGTCGACAGGACACCTCACCGGCCCGTCGAGCGGGAGCCTAGGGGCGGAACCGCGTCAGCCGCACCCCAGTTTCGACGCCGCTGCCGGTGGTCCTCCGGGCACCGGTTCCAGCCGTTCGCGGCTCCGGTCGAGCACGAGACGCCGCGGCCCGCTGTCATCGTGGGCCGGCCAGCCGGTGGCGACCGCCGCCTGGATCAGTCCCGCCACCAGCCGTGGCGTGACCGGCTCCAGGGCGAAGACCTCGGCCACCCGGTCGGAAGGCGCGGTGATGATCGGCCCGAAGTTGAGCCACGGGTCGTCGAAGGCCACGAGGACCTCCAGCCCGGTGCCCCGCATGATCGCGGCGTGCCAGACCCTGACGACGACGTGACCGGGGTCGACCTGACTCACCGTCCATCGGTAGTCGACCCCGTCGACGCGAATCCTCCGCTTGCGGGTCCGGGCCATGGGGGCGAGGGTAGGCGGCCACGCCGTCACGGCGGTAGCGGGATTCGCGTCGTCCCGACCGCTGTCGGCCCTTGCGGCCCCCCGGGACGGGGTGGTGACCGGGCGGACTGGCGCCGAAAGGCCGCGCGGTGACGGCCCGGATCGTGTCAGCATGCTCGGCATGTCGGATCGCGCACTGAGCTTCGGCACGATGGCGGAGGCGTACGAACGGTTCCGGCCGGGGTATCCCGCGGCGCTGTTCGACATGGTGCTGACGTACGCGGGTCGGCCCGTCCGGACCGCCCTGGAGATCGGCGCCGGGACGGGCAAGGCGACCCGCCTGCTCGCGCAGCGGGGGGTCACCGTCACCGCGACGGAGCCCGACGGGGCCATGCTCGCCGAGCTGCGCAGGCACGTGCCGGCGAACGTCAGGACCGTGCGGGCCGCGTTCGAGGACCTGCGACCGGGCGAGAGCTACGGGCTGGTCTACGCGGCAGCCGCGTTGCACTGGACGAACCCGGAGGGCCGGTGGTCGCGCATGGCCGCGCTGGTGGAGCCGGGCGGGGTGTTCGCCTCGTTCGGTGGCCCGGTCCAGCTGGCCGATCCGGCGGTGGAGGAGGCCGTTCGCGTGGCCCGGGCGCCGTTCCTGGCGAGCGACGACGTTCCGTCGCCGGACGGGACGCCGCCGGGGGATCACCTGCAGTGGCCCGGTACGGAGCTGCAACGGTCGCCGTGGTTCACCGACGTCCGGCAGTCCGTGATCGAGCGGCGCGCGACGATGACCGCCCGCGACTACGTGGGGCTTCTCTCCACCATCTCGGCCTATCTCGTCCTGCCGGCCCCGGAGCGGGAACAGGTGTACCGCCGGATCGCGGAGGTCCTGCCCGACACGGTCGAGATCGCCGCCGACATCACCGTTCATCTCGCCCGTCGGCGTCGCGAGCCGTAGCGCCTCGACGAAGCCGAGCGCCCGACCGCAGGTCGTGGCGGGTCGGCCGGTTACCGTTGCCGGTGTGCGGGCGGCGGCGGGCGAGACGATCGGCTTCTCGGTGCTCGGCTCCATCAGGGTCGTCCGCGCCGGCGCCGAGCTGCACCTGGGCGCCCGCCAGCAACGCCTGGTGCTCGCGTTGCTGCTGGCCCGGGCCGGTTCCCCGGTCTCCCTGACCGAGTTGGTCGACCTGCTCTGGGACGAGGAGGCACCGGCCAGCGCCGCGAACGTCGTACACCGGCACGTCGGGGTGCTCCGGCGGCTGCTCGAGCCCGGCCTGCCCACCCGGTCGGCGGGCCGGCACATCCTCCGGGACCTCGCGGGCTACCGGCTGCGCGCCGACGAGGAGTCCCTCGACCTGCTGCGGTTCCGGTCGCTGAACCGGCTGGCGGGCCGGCGCCTGCGGGACGGCGACCCGGAGGAGGCGCTGCGGCATTCCCTCGACGGGCTGCGGCTGTGGCGCGGCCGGTGCGGCGCGGGCCTGGAACCGGCCTCCCGCCGGCATCCCGCGTTCCTCGCCGTGGAGGCCGAACGCGCCCAGGCCGTGCGCGAGGCCGCCGACGCCGCCGAGCGCTGCGGCCGGCTGGGCGCGGTGCTGGCGCCGTTGCGGCAGGCCGCCGAGCAGCACCCGCTGGACGAGTCGCTGCAGAGCCGGCTGCTGCTGGCGCTCGCCGCCGACGGCCGGCAGGCGGAAGCCGTCGAGACGTACCGGGTGGTGCGCCGCCGGCTCGCCGACGAGCTGGGCATCGACCCGGGCGAGGAGCTGCGGGAGGCGTACGACCGGCTGCTGCACCAGCGCATCCGGCCGGTGCGTACCGGGGCGCCGCCGTCGCTTCCCCGGCCCGCGCAGCTGCCACCGGACCTGCCCTTCTTCAGCGGCCGGGACGACCTCATCGCCGAGGCCCGCGCGGCGGTCGCGCGCCCGGGCGGTCCGGCGGTGCTCGCGATCGACGGCATGCCCGGGATCGGCAAGACGGCCCTCGCGGTCCACCTCGCCCACGGGTTCGCCGCCGGCTACCCGGACGGGCAGCTCTATGTCGACCTGCGCGGATACGACGGTCGGGAGCCGGCCATGACCCCGGCGGAGGCGCTGCGCGGCTTCCTCGGCTCGCTCGGGGTGCCCCAGGACGGCATTCCGGCCGAGCTGCACGCCCAGGCGGGCATGTACCGCAGCAGCCTTGCCGGCCGGCGCATGCTGATCGTGCTCGACAACTGCCGGGACGCCGAGCAGATCCGGCACCTGCTGCCGGGCAGCCCGGGCTGCCTCGTGATCGTCACCAGCCGCAGCCGGCTCAGCACCCTGCTGACCACGGCCGGCGCCCACCCGTTGCCGGTCGGCCTGCCGAGCGTCGAGGAGGCCCGCGCGGCGCTCCTGCGGCCGCTCGGCGCCGGCCGCCTCGCGGCGGACCCGGCCGCCATCGACGCCATCATCGCCAGCTGCGGGCGGCTACCGCTCGCGCTGGCCGTGGTGGCCGCCCGCGCGGCGACCCTGCCGGGGACGCCACCGGCGCAGATCGCCGCGGAGCTGGGCCGGGCGCCCGGCACCCTGGACGGCTTCGACGGCGACGACCCGCAGACCGGCGTGCGTGCCGTCTTCTCCTGGTCCTACCAGGCGCTCTCCGCCCCGGCCGCCCGGCTCTTCCGGCTGCTGCCGGTCCATCCCGGCCCCGACATCTCGACCGCCGCGGCGGCGGGCCTGGCCGACGTCCCGCTGCGGAACGCGCGGGCACTGCTCGGCGAGCTGAGCCGCGCGCACCTGGTCAGCGAGGACGTGCCGGGCCGCTACCGGACCCACGACCTGCTGCTGGCCTATGCCGCGGAACTCGGCGAGGAGAACGACGGCCCGGCCGAGCGCGCCGCCGCGGAGCTGCGCTGCCTGCACTTCTACCGGGCCACCAGCTACCAGGCGCACCGATGGCTGCTGACCTCCGAGCACCATCCGCTGATCGAGCCGGGGCCGGGGGAGACTCCGCTGCGCTTCGCCGGGCACGGCGACGCCATGCGCTGGTTCACCGCCGAGCGGCAGGTCCTGACCGCGCTGGTCCGTTGGGCCGCCCGGCAGGGCCGGCACACCGAGGCCTGGCAGCTCGCCCTGGGCATGCAGCACTTCTTCGACCGCAGCGGCCGCTGGGCCGACTGGACCGCGACCGGCGAGGTGGCCCTCGAGGCGGCCCGGGCGGGCGGCGACCTGATCGGCCAGGCCCGGATGCACCGCAGCCTGGCCGGGGCGGCCTACTTCCGGCACGAGCACGAGACCGCGGTCGGGCATCTCGACCGGGCGCTCGAACTGCTCGCCCGGCTCGGCCTGCACGGCGAGATGACCCGGGCCGGAATCAACCGGGCGATGATCCTCAGCGCGCAGGGGCGACACGAGGAGGTCGTCCGGGCGCTGTCCGCGGTGCTGGAGTCGTGGGCGGCCGGTGACGACAAACTGCTTGCCGACGTCCTGGTGATCATGGCCGCGAGCTGCGTCGAGCTGGGCCGGGAGGACGAGGCCGTGCGCGGCGCCGAGCAGGCGATGACGCTGTCACGCGCGGCGCGGTACCGGTTGGGCATCGCCGAGGCGTGGGAGGTGCTCGGCCGGGTGCATGCCGCCCGCCGGGAACTCGCGAAGGCGGTCGACTGCTGGCGCGAGGCGGCCGTCGCCTACCAGGACGCCTCTGCCGCGGCACCGGCCGCGGAGGTGCTGGCGCTGGTCGGCGACGCCCTCGCCGCCGGCGGGGACCAGGACGCCGCCGTACGCGCGTGGCAGGAGGCGCTGGCCCTCATCCCGTACGCGCAGAGCCGGACCGGCCGACGGCTGGCCGGCCTGCTCGCGGCGGTCACGCCGCGTCGGTGACCGGTCGCGATCGGCGACGGCACTCGATCCGCACTCGCGGATCAGTTCATTCGCATCGGTCGTCCCTAGGCTCGGGCCTCATTCACCGTTGCTCCTGCCTGTGGGGGAGACATCGTGCTACGGGCACCCCTGGAATCACCGGCCGGCCGGGCCGAACGCATGACCGCGCTGCACGCGGACCACGCCCGCGCGGTGCTGCGTCTCCTGCTCGTGCTGACCCGCGGCCAGCGGCAGACCGCCGAGGACCTGCTCCAGGAGACGATGCTGCGGGCCTGGCGGCACCTCGACTCGGTGCCGGTCGAGCCCGATGCCGCCCGCCGGTGGCTCCTCACCGTCGCCCGGCGACTAGTCATCGACGGCGTCCGGCTGCGCCGAGGTCGCCCGGCCGAGGTCCATCTCGTCGACATGACCTGGATCCCCGCCGGTGACGACACCACCGGCACCGCGCTCGCCTCGCACGCCATCCGCCACGCGCTCGGCCGGCTGAGCCCGGCGCAGCGCAGTCTGCTCTCCGAGGTGTATCTGGTGGGGCGGTCACCGGAGGAGGTCGCGGGACGGCTGGGAGTGCCGATCGGCACGGTCAAGTCCCGGACCCACTACGCGCTGCGCGCCCTGCGCACCGGCCTCGACGCGGCCTGAGCGGTGATGACTCCGCCGGCCGGTGACCCGGCCATGAGTCGGAGGTCACATCGCGGCGGCGCGCCCGTCCCGCGGCGCCGGCCCTGCGCTGCTATGACGACCGTGGCAACCAGCCCTACCCCGCGCGCACCAGAATGACCGGCCCGCTCTCCTTCGCCGTTCTCGGCCCGGTGCGGGCCTGGCGCGGCCAGTCCGACCTCGACCTGGGCACCCGGCAGCAGCGGCTCATCCTGGCGTTGCTGCTCGTCCGCGCCGGCGGCGCGGTCAGCGTCGCCGAACTCGTCGACCTGCTCTGGGAGTCCGACCCCCCGCCCAGCGCGGTCAACGTGGTGCACCGGCATGTCGGGATGCTCCGGCGGCGCTTCGAGCCGGGCCTGCCGACGCGGGCGGCGGGCTCGGTGCTGATCCGCGACGGCGCCGAGTACCGGCTGCGGATCGACGGGGAGTCCCTCGACCTGCTGCGTTTCCGGCGCCTGGTCGCCGAGGCCGGCGGCCGCTCCGGCGAGCCGGCCGTGAAGCTCTACCGGGAGGCACTGGCGCTGTGGCGCGACCGGTGCGCCTCCGACCTGCGGGCAGGTGGCCGGGCTCATCCGGAGTTCGTCGCCGTCGACGGCGAGCGGCTCGCGGCCGTCCGGGCCGCGACCGACGCCGCCCTGCGGGCCGGGCGCGTCCACGCGGTGCTGCCCGCGATCCGGCTGGCCGCCGAACACGAGCCGCTGGACGAGGCACTGCAGGCGCGGCTGCTGCTCGCGCTCGCCGCGGACGGCCGGCGCGCCGAGGCCCTCGCGGCGTACGCCGGCATCGAGCGCCGGCTCGCCGACGAGCTGGGCATCCGGCCGGGCGCCGACCTGCGTGCGGCTCGGGACAGCCTGCTGGACCACGATGCCGACGGCTCCCGATCGCGGGGCGGCGTCAGACCGGCCTTCCGTCGGCCCGGAGCGCCGCCTGGCGGCGCGGAGGCCGAGTCATGGCCGCCGGCCGAGCTGGACCTGTCGCCGTCGACCCGGGCCGCGCCGCCGGCACAGTTGCCCGCCGATCACCCCTACTTCGCCGGCCGGCGCGGGGTCGTCGCGGCCGCTGCGGAGCTGCTGGCCGCAGACCGGAGAACCACCGCGCTGGTGATCCACGGCATGCCCGGCGTCGGGAAGACCACCCTCGCGGTGCACCTGGCCCACCTGTTGGCCGGCGGTTACCCGGACGGGCAGTTGCACGCGGACCTGCGCGGCTTCGACGCCAGCGGCGCGGCGATGACACCGACGGAGGCGCTGCGCGGCTTCCTGTGGTCGCTCGGGGTCGCGCCGGCTGCCATCCCGGCCGAGCCGCACGCCCAGGCCGGTCTCTACCGCAGCCTGCTGGCCGAGCGCCGGATGCTGATCCTGCTCGACAACTGCCGCGACGGGGACCAGGTGCGGCACCTGCTGCCCGGCACCGGCGGCAGTCTCGTCATCGCCACCAGCCGCCGCCGGTTCACCGGCGTGGGCGGCCCACCCGGTGCCCACCCGCTGCATCTCGACCCGCTGACCGACGCCGAGGCCCGCGAGCTGCTCACCCGCTGGCTCGGCGACGCGGCGGCCACCGAGCCCGCCGCCGTCGACGAGATCATCGCCCGGTGCGGCGGGCTGCCGTTGGCCCTGGCGCTGGTCGCCACCCGCACCGTCGGCCGGCCCGGGCTCAGCCTGCCCGCGGTCGCCGGCGAGCTGGCCGGCGCCGACGGCCGGCTGGCCGGCTTCGGCGACGCACACGCCGATCTGGAGACCAGCTTCTCCTGGTCCTACCGGGCCCTGACGCCCGAGGCGGCGCGACTCTTCCGGCTGCTGCCCCTGCTCCCCACCGGCGCGCTGAGCACGGAGGCGGTGGCCGCTGTGGGCGGCCTGCCCCTGCGCGTCGCCCGCGGCCTGCTCGCCGAGCTGGGGGCGCAGCTGCTGGTCCAGCCCGGCGACGGTCGGTGGCGGCTGCATGATCTGCTGCGCGCCTATGCCGCGGACCTCGGGGAGGAGCACGACGACCCGGCCGAGCGGGCTGCGGCCCTCCAGCGGGTCCACGACCATCACGCGCTCGGCGCGTAGGCGGCATCTGCCCTGCTGCCGGCTGCGCCGGCACCGGTGACCCCGGACGCGGCGCCGGTGGGCGCCGCGTCCGGGGCCGTCCTCAGTACCGGTAGGCGCGGATGATGGTCTGCTTGACCGTGTTACCCCCGGTGTCCGCCGCGGCGGCCCGCAGCGAGACGAAGCCGGTACCCGCCGGGTTGCGCACCCAGGCGACCGCCTTCTCGCCGGACCGCAGGACGGTCAGCCGCTGCCAGGTCCGGCCGTCGTCGAACGACGCCTCGACGGTCAGGGTCCTGGTCCGGCCCGGCGCCGCCCCGATCTGGCGGTCGAGCGAGACCGGGATCGCGAACATCCGGTCGGCCGGCGCCCGGTTGTCGATGTCGAGTTCCGGGGAGAACCGGATCGCCGTCATCGGCAGCTTCACCAGATCGCCGTCGCCCACATGCGCGGACGTGAAGGTCCACTCCGCGTCGACCTCGGTCGACAGGGTGAACGCCGGGTCGCTGCGGAAGGTCGCGGCCAGCCGGTAGTCACCCTTCTCCGCGGGTACGTTCCACACCCACGGCGCCTGGTTCGCGTCGCCGATCTTGACCCCGTTGCGGTAGAGGCTGACGTCCACGCTGCCGCCGCGGGGATGCCGGAAGCCCATGTGCCCGCTGCCGTCGCCGTGCAGCGGCCCCGGCCCGCCCATGACGTCGCCCCAGTAGCGGGTGGCGAACTGCTGGCCGAAGTTCGGCTCCGGGAAGACCGGCCCGGCCACGCCGTTGGCCCACTTCACGTCGTACGTGCGCCCGGGCCGGAAGCTGGTCCACGCCGACTCGTAGTACGTGTACCGCAGCTGGGACGAGGTCGACTGCCAGACCGCCTTCTTGTCCTGGTTGTAGTACTCGGTCACGGTCCCCGGCGCGTCGTAGCTGAAGCTCGGCGGGATGTTGCGCTCGTCCCGGTAGATCGGCGAGTTCCCGGGCGCGTGCGCGACCGCGGTCCGCGAGACCGGCACGCCGGCCACGTCCGCGCTGATCCGGGAGCGGACCGTGGCGAAGTCGCCCGCCCGCAGCCTGCGGGTCAGCCCGGTCATCATCTTCTCCGGCTCGTAGAAGTAGACCCGGTAGACGTACGGGCTGTTGTGCAGGGTGCCGTCCTCGGCCACCTGACCCCAGATCCCGTTGACGTAGGAGACGAAACCGGGCGTCCTGCCGGCCCCGATCTGCGCGGTCCGCACGTGGTCGAGCGGGAGGCCCATCACGACGCCGAACGGGTCGTTGCTGCCCCAGATCTGCGGCTGCTCCGTACGGATCGTCCAGCCGAACTCCTGGTGGACCGCGGTGGCCTTCGGGTTCGGCACCGACACGGTGACCGGCTTCGCCAGGCGGGCGTCCATGGTGAGCGACTGGTCCGTCGTGAGGTCCAGGCTCGGGCGCATCAGCGAGGTGATGTTCGGGAGGAACGGGTCACCGGTCAGCAGGTAGGTCTGGACCAGGTAGCGGCCCGCGCGGACCCGGTACGTGGTGGCCGAGGGGTCGCCGAACACCATGGTGGTCTGCCGGTCCAGGTCGGTCAGGAGCGTCACCCAGCCCTGCTCGGCGGTGGGCGCTCCACCGTCCGGCCCGACGAGCTTGAGGCTCAGCCGGTGACGGGCGACGTCGAGCGCCACCGGGGTCTGCACCTGCACGCCGTCGCCGGTGGCGGTCACCTCACCACCGAAGTAGTGGTCGGGCAGGCCGGCGCCGGCCTGGACCGTGACGGTCACGGTGGCCGAGCCGCCGGCCGGGACCGTCACCGAGGAGGTGTCGAGGCTGAACAGGCCGGCCGGCGCCGGGGCGCCGTCGGCGTCCTTGGCGTCGAGGGAGAGCGCCAGGGTGAGGGCCGAGGAGCCGCTGTTCGCGTACGCGATGATGTGCTTCTGCGCGGTGGTGGTCCGCTCGAAGGCGACGCTGACCGGGTCGGCCGTGACTGTCTGCCGGGTCGCCCGGGCGACGTCGAGGAAGCCCGCGCCCTGCTCGTAGACGCCGATGGTGGCGCTGGGCCGGGCGGCCGCCATGAGCGTGGACTTGATCCGCTCCGGCGTCCAGTCCGGGTGCTGCTGGGTCAGGATCGCCGCCGCGCCGGCCACGTGCGGAGTCGCCATCGAGGTGCCGTTGAGGCTGGTGTACTGCGGGTTCTCGTCGTTCGGCCACAGGTCGGAGGTCGAGCTGCGGGCGGCGAGGATGCCGACGCCGGGTGCGGTGACGTCCGGCTTGATGCCGGCGTCACCGGAGCGCGGGCCCCGGCTCGAGAACTCGGCCAGCTCGCCCGTCTTGGTGACGGCGCCCACGGTCAGCGCCTCGTCCACGCTGCCCGGAGAGTTCACCGTGGACTCACCGCCCTCGCCGTCGTTGCCCGCGGCGACGACGAAGAGCACGCCGTAGCGGTGGGTGAGATCGGCCAGGGCCGCCTCGATGGGGTCGGTCTCCGGGCTGTCCGTGCCGCCGAGGCTCATGTTGGCGACCTTGACGCCCTGCTGCGCCGCCCAGGTCATGCCGGCCAGGATCGCCGACTCCGGGCAACCCTCCTGGGTGCAGACCTTGGCGCTGTAGAGGGTCGCATCGGGCGCCATGCCCTTGAACCGGCCCTGCGACGCGGCCGCGGTGCCGGCGATGGTGGAGGCGACGTGGGTGCCGTGGCCCACCCGGTCGAGGGTGTCCGGGTCGGCGGTGAAGTTCTCCGCGGCGGCGACGCGGCCGGCCAGGTCGGGGTGGGTCTGGTCGACGCCGGTGTCGATCACGCCGACCTTCACCCCCTTGCCCGTCCAGCCGGCCTGCCAGGCCTCCGGCGCGCCGGTCAGCGGGACGCTGACGTCCAGGGTGGGGTGGCGCAGCCCGTCGAGCCAGATCTTGTCGAACCCGGCACGCAGTCGCCGCTCGGTGCCACCGGCGGCGGAGGTGAGGTCGTTCCAGAAGGAGACCGCCTCCGCGCGGCTCTCCGCGACAGCGCTCGCGCCGGAGAGCTGCCGGGTGGTCCGGGCGCCGGCGAGGCCGGCGGGGGCCGCGCTGCCGTGCTGCACGATGAGCGGCAGGGTGGCCCGGGTGTCGTCGTAGCCGAAGCCGACCAGCGTCGAGACGTCGAAGAGCCGCTCGTCGAGCTTGCCCCGGTTGAGCAGGCCGACGGCGTCGGCGGGGATGACCCGTACGTCGTCGCCGGCGCTGTGGGTGATGAACGGGATCCGTTCCCGTCCCTTGCCAGGCACGACGTCGACCGTCGTCCGGCCGTTCACGGTGCCGAGGTGGACGACGTCGCCGGTGAGCAGGGTGACCGTCCGGGGCTTGGACGCGACCGCGGGTGGGGTCGCCGGCTTCGCGGCCCGGGGCTGCGCCCAGGCGGGTGTACCGCCCGGAGCCGCCGCCGAGACGCCCAGCACCACCAGTGCCAGCGCCGATAATGTGCGAACTGAACGCATGATGCTCCCTGGATGAACGCGAGAGGTATCCGGGTGCTCCGGACGTGACGGGCGGGTGAAAGTTCATCCGAGTGACCTGGGTCACTCCCGAACCGGCGCGAGGTCGACGCCGCCGGCGCGGCGGGCCACGAAGCCGAGTCTTGTTCGCTCTAATGGGGCCATGCGCGTCCTGATCGTCTCCGCGCCGCTGCAGGGGCACCTGCTCCCGCTGGTCCCGCTCGCCCTCGCCTGGCGGGACGCCGGCCACGAGGTGCTGGTCGCGAGTGGCGGTGACGCGCTCACCGTCGACCTCGCCGGCCTGGCGGCCCACGACGTCGCGCCGGGCTTCACGTTCGGGCGGATCGCCGCTCGGGTGCTGCTGCGCCACCCGCTGCTGGCGCGCAGGGAACTGGCCGGGCGTGCGGGCACCGCGGTCGTCGGTGAGCTGTTCGGCGCCGCCAACGCCACGTTCGTGGACGCGGTGGTCGCGCTGGCCGAGCGGGAACGGCCCGACCTGATCGTCTACGAGCCGCTGGGCGTGGCCGGAGGAGTCGCCGCCGAGCGCATCGGAGTCCCCGGCGTCGTGCAGGAGAACAACCTGTTCCCCGCCGCCGACCTCGTCACGGCCGTGGCGGCGAGCGGGCCGATGCGGCGGTACCGGATCGGCACGCCGGCGGCCACGATCACCGTGTCGCCGCCGAGCCTGACCGGGCCGAGACCGGGACTGCCCATGCGGGCGGTGCCGTACTCGGGCGGCGGAGAGGTGCCGGACTGGCTCCTGAGCGCCGGGGAGCGGCCGCGGATCATCGTGAGCCGGAGCACCGTCGCCGGTCCGGGCGGCGGGGACCCGACGGCCGCGATGATCGCGGCCGCGCCCGCCGTGGACGCCGACATCGTGCTCGTCCGGCCGCCCGGCCGGCTGCCGCGGCTGCCGGGCAACGTCCGGACGGTCGGCCGCGTGCCGCTCGACCGGGTGCTTCCGTACGCGACGGCGTACCTGCACCACGGCGGGGCGGGCAGCGTGCTGGGTGGCCTGGCGGCGGGCGTGCCGCAACTCGTCGTGCCCGGCCCGGGCGACCGGCGGCACAACGCCGAGGTGGTGGCGCGGCGCGGCGCCGGTCTCGCCGTGGAGGCCCGGGCGATCACACCGGACGTCCTGACCCGACTCCTCACCGACGCGGCGCTCGCCGAAGCGGCGGCCGACGTACGCGACGAGATGGCCGCGATGCCGTCACCCTCCGACGTGGTGCCCGAACTGACCGCCCTCTGACCGGATCTCGCCGGGCGCGCTAGGGTCGCCGCGATGACCGACCGCCCGCTGCTGTTTCTCGACGTCGACGGACCGCTCATTCCCTTCGGCGGGGACCGACCCACGGTGGCCGCCGGGACGGGCAATCCACTGCTGGCCCGCCTCGATTCCCGGCACGGCACGCGGCTCTGGTCGCTGCCCTGCGACCTGGTCTGGGCGACGACCTGGCTGGCGGAGGCCAATGACGTGGTCGGCCGCCGCCTGGGCCTGCCCGAGCTGCCGGTGGTCGAGTGGCCGGAGGCCGATGGGGCATCCCCGGCGGGGTCTCACCGACGCGGACTACGCCGCCATCCGGGACTGGCTCACCGGGTGACGCGGGGCCCCGCGCGCCTGCGGGGCCCCGCCCGGCCTCAGCGGCCCTGGAGAGACCTGACGTTGTCGCCGAAGGTCCAGCCCTTCGAGCCGTCCCAGTTGACCGACCAGGTCATCAGCCCCTTGAGGCCGCCCCGGTAGGTGTTCCACGCCTGCGCCACCAGCGACGGGCTCAGGTACCCGCCGCCGGCGCCGGTCTGCGCCGGCAGCCCGGGGACCTGCTTGTCGTACGGGACGCGGATGGTGGTGCCCTGCACGACCAGGCCGGTGTTGAGGCAGTCGGTCTGGACGACGAAGCCCTGCACGGTCCCGGCGGGGTACGAGTCGCCGGCGCAGCCGTACATCGAGCCGTTGTAGTACTGCATGTTCAGCCACCAGAGCCGGCCGTTGTCCGCGTACCGCTTGACGATGGGCAGGTACGCGCCCCAGATCGAGCCGTAGGTGACGCTGCCGCCGGTGACGTACGCGGTCTCCGGGGCCATGGTGAGCCCGAAGCCGGCGGGCATCTGGGCCAGCACCCCGTCGATGATCCGCACCAGGTTGGCCTGGGAGGTGGAGAGCTGGGTGATGTTCCCGCTGCCGGTCAGCCCGGTCTCGATGTCGATGTCGATGCCGTCGAAGTTGTACCGCTTGAGGATCGGCACGACGGTGGCGACGAACCGGTCGGCGACGGCGCTGGAGCCGAGGTCGATGCCGGCGGTCGCGCCGCCGATCGACAGCAGGACGGTCAGGCCGGCAGCCTTGGCCTGGCACACCTCGGCGGGGGTGGGCACCTTGACGCCGGCGTCCATGCCGTCCTCCCAGAGCACGGTGCCGTCGGCGCGGATCACCGGGAACGCGGCGGTGACCACGTTGTAGCCGTGGGCGGTGATCCGGGAGTCGGTGATCGGGATCCAGCCCATGCCGGGGTGCACGCCGTTGGACGCGCCGTCCCAGTTCTCCCAGTAGCCCTGGAGCACCTTGCCGGCGGGCCGCGGCTTCAGCGCGCAGGTGGTCCCGCCCGGCGGCGGGGTCGTCGGGGTCGGGGTGGGCGTCGCCGTGGGCGAGGGGGAGGTCGTGGGCGTGGGGGTGGGGGAGGGCGGCTTCGTCGTGGGGGTCGGTGACGGCGTGCCGCCGCCGCAGGCGCCGAGGTCGCTCCAGAGCGCCGGTGTGGCCGGTGGCGTCCAGCCCGCGCCGGCCGGCGGGGTGTGGGTGACCAGCGCCTGGTAGAGCCGGTTGGCGTAGGTGGCCCGGCTGCCCGCGGTCCAGGTCACCCCCTCGGCCCAGGCCGGCACGCCCGCGCAGGAGACCGACGCGGTCTCCGCGGCGGAGGCGGCCAGACCGGTGGCGGCCGGCAGGGCGGTGGGTACGGCGAGCAGCAGGGCCCCGCCGAGCACGGCGGTCAGCCGTCGTCGAAGTCGCATGACATACCTCCTCATCGATGCGCCGGAGGCTAGCAGTTAACTTTGTTAAATGTAAATGCGCAGTAGTCTGTCAGCACTTGGTTCACGGCATGAAGCAGGCCGCCCGGGGGCGGCCGGGAGAGGACGGCGGCGGACGTGGACGCCAGACGCACCACCGTGCGCGACATGCGTCGTGCCAACCGGTCGGTCCTGCTCACCCGGATCTGGCTGGACGGCCCGCTGAGCCGGCACGAGCTGGGGCAGTCCACCGCGCTCAGCCTGGCCAGCGTGAGCAACCTGGTCGGCGAGATGATCGCCGAGGGCCTGGTCGAGGAGGCCGGCTCGGTCGAGTCCGACGGCGGCCGCCCCCGCGTGCTGCTCCGGGTCGCCCCCGGCTACGGCTACCTGGTCGGCGCCGACGTCGGCGAGACCCGGGTGCAGGTCGAACTCTTCGACCTGGCGATGACCGCACTGGCGAAGGCGGAGTACCCGATCGCGGCCGCCGAGCCCGACCCCCGGCAGGTCACCGACCACCTGCTGCACGGCCTCACCGCCGTGATCGAGCAGGCCGGCGTCGACCCGGCCGCGGTGCTCGGCTTCGGCGTCGCCGTCTCCGGCACCGTCGAGCGCACCGCCGACGCCGTGGTGCACGCGCAGACCCTCGGCTGGGACGGCGTGCCGCTCGGTGCCATGCTGCGCGCCGGCACGGACATCCCGGTGCACATCGACAACGGCGCCAAGACGCTCGGCCAGGCCGAGATGTGGTTCGGCGCCGGGCGCGGCGTCCGGCACGCGGTCATCGCCCTGGTCGGCTCCGGCGTCGGGGCGTGCGTGGTGGCCGACGGCGTGGGCTACCGCGGCGCGCACAGCAGCGCCGGCGAGTGGGGGCACACCACCATCGTGTACGGGGGCCGCCGCTGCCGCTGCGGCAACCTCGGCTGCCTGGAGGCGTACGTCGGGGCGGAGGGGGTGCTGGACCGGTTCCGGCAGGCCAACCGGGGCCGTCCGGCGGCCGGCGGCGACGAGGAGAGCGCCTTCGGCGAGCTGCTGCGTGCCAGCAGCCGCACCGCCGCCAAGGTGCTCGACGAGACGGTCGGCTACCTCGGCGCCGGGGTGGCGAACCTGGTGAACCTCTTCAACCCGGAGCGGGTGGTGCTCGGCGGCTGGGCCGGCCTGGCCCTGGGTGAGCGCTACCTGCCGCAGATCCGCGAGGTCACCGCGCGGCACGCGCTGCGCCAGCCGTACGCCCAGACCTCGATCGAGCTGTGCCGGCTCGGACCGGACGCGGTCGCGATGGGCGCGGCCACCCTGCCGATGGCCCGGCTGCTGCGCGACGGCGGTGTGCCGCGCGAGCCGGCGGCCCGGGTGGTCCCGGCGCCGGCGCGGCCGGCGCGGCGGCCCCGGACGCGGACCCGCTGAGCCACCGGGCCGGCGGCGGGAGCGCCACCGGCCCGGCCCCGGCTCAGGACGGGAGCGTCCACTTCTGGTTGGCCCCGCCGGTGCAGCTCCAGATCTGCGTCTTCGTGCCGTCGGCGGAGGTGTTGCCGGTGACGTCGAGGCACTTGTTGGCCTGCGGGTTCACGAGGTCCCGCCCGGCTGTCCAGGTCCACTGCTGGGCGGCGCTGCCGTTGCAGGTCCACAGCTGCACCTTCGTGCCGTTGGCGGTGCCGCCGCCGGCCACGTCGAGGCACTTGCCGAGCGAGCGGAGGGTGCCGTCGGCGGCCCGGGTCCACTGCTGGTTCGCGCCGCCGGTGCAGCTCCAGATCTGCGCCGGCGTGCCGTCGGCGCTGGAGTTGTCGGTGACGTCGAGGCACTTGCCGCCGATGCCGGTGATGGGGCCGGTCGGCGTGCCGCCGCCGCCGGACGGGGTGCCGGACCAGGTGAACGTGGCGGTGGTGCGCGCCGGCAGGGTGTAGGTGAAGGACTGGCCGCCCCAGACCACCTTCACCGACTGGGCGGAGCCGCCGCCGTTGTGCGCGAGCAGCGCCTTGGTCCCGTCCGGGTTGCGGTACGCGACGTTCTGCACCGTGCCGTTGGCGGTGGAGTCGATCCGCAGCGCCCCGGGCCGGACGAACTTGGTCAGGTGGCCGGTGGTGTAGTACTCGATCGTGTAGTCGACCTGGCCGGCGCGGGCGCCGCCCTCCTGCACGGTGATGAGGCCGGTGCAGGTGCCGCAGCCGCCGTTGTGCGGACCCATGAACTGGTTGACCGCGAGGCTCCACTTCACCACGCTCCGGCTCCAGTTCCGGGCGTAGTTCACGATGTCGGCCATGTCCTCGTTGTGCTGGTTGGCGATCCAGGTGCCGCCGGAGTGCTCGGTGCTGAACTGCGACACCGCCGGGTACTGGCCGTGCACCTGGCTGCCGACCGCCGGGTCACCCCAGTAGCCGTGCCACGCGATGCCGCCGAAGAGCGGGTCGGTGCGCACCGCGCTGTCGGCGAGCAGCCCGGAGCCGATGGTGCCGTAGTCGCCGTAGTTCCAGTCGTGCACCAGCACCTTGGTGGTGATGCCGGCGGCCCGGAACGCCGGGTAGACGAAGTTCTTGGTCAGCTCGACCAGGCCGGAGGAGTTCCAGCTCATCCCCGGGTAGTCCATGGCCGTGGGGTTGCCGGACTGGCAGCAGTTCGGCTCGTTCTGCACCGAGAGGTAGTCGACCTTCACGCCCCGGGCCGCGTACGCCTGGATGGTCTTCACGAAGTACTGGGCGTAGGTGGCGTAGTACTCCCACTTGAGCCAGCCCATCTGGTCCATCCGGCCGTTGTCCTTCATCCAGCCGGGCGCGCTCCACGGCACCACCATCACCCGCAGCGCCGGGTTGAGCTGCCGGGCCTGCGCGGTGAGCAGTTCGACGTCGGTGTCGTAGCCGTTGGTCCCGAAGTCGTTGAGGTCGCAGCAGGTGTCGTCGAGCGAGACGTTGCCGGGCCGGGACAGGTCGGAGGCGCCGATCGGGTTGCGCACGTAGGACAGGCCGATGCCGTCGGTGGGGCTGAACAGCCTGCGCATCACCTCGTCCCGCGTGGCCGCGCTCACCGGCCCGCCGCGCAGCAGGTACGCCGTGGTGTCGGTGATGGACGCCCCGGCGCCCTCGAACGGCTGGTAGCGGGTGTTCTCGTCGACGGTGATGGTGTGCGTGGCGGCGGGGCTGGTGGCGGCGAAACTCAGCGAGCTCTGCTGTTGCAGGCCCCGGGTGACGGTCCGCCCGCCGGAGTCGGAGGTGGTGGTCAGCCAGACGTTGACGGTCTCGCCGGCGGCCTGGGCGGCCGGCGGTGGGGCGAGGGCGAGGGTGGCGGCCGTGAGGCAGAACGCCAGGACGGCGCGGCCGGTGAGCCGGGGAAGGGTGGTGGGGGACACGGATGCTCCCTTCGGATCAATCGACATCCGTGCATGAGAAAACCCTTCGCATCTGCTTATGTCAAGGCATGAAAAAAGTGCCCACGGGCCTGCCGCGGGCATGGGAACGCGGCCGCCCGGGGTCCCGTCCGGGCGGCCGCGCTGAGCTGCGGGTCAGCGCTCCCCGCGCACCCGCCGGACGGTGTCGCGGTACCACTGCGCGCTGCGCTTCGGCGTGCGCCGCTGGGTGTCGTAGTCCACCCGGACGATGCCGAAGCGCTTGTCGTACCCGTACGCCCACTCGAAGTTGTCCAGCAGCGACCAGGCGAAGTAGCCGCGCACGTCCGCGCCGGCCTGCCGGGCCCGGGCCACCGCCCGCAGGTGCTCGGCCAGGTACGCCACCCGGTCGTCGTCGGCCACGAACCCGTCGGCGTCCGGCTCGTCGTCGAAGGCCGCCCCGTTCTCCGTGATCACCATGGGCACGCCCGGGTAGTCGCGGTGCAGCCGGACCAGCAGCTCGGTGAAGGACTCCGGCACGATCTCCCAGTCCATCGCGGTGCGCGGCAGGTCCCGGCGGATGACCCGGCGCACCGGCCGGCCGTCGTCGTCCCGCTCCCGGCCCTGCTCGTCCACGCCGGAGTGCACCTGCCCGAAGTAGTAGTTCACCCCGAGCACGTCGATCGGCGACGAGATGACCGCCAGGTCGCCCTCCTGCACCGGGATGCGCACCCCCTCGGCGGCCAGGTCGGCGACCACGTCCTCCGGGTAGGAGCCGCGGAACACCGGGTCGAGGTAGAGCCGGTTGCCCAGCCCGTCGGCCGCCCGGGCCGCGTCGCGGTCGGCCGCGCTGTCGGTAGCCGGGTCGGCGGTGGACAGGTTGACGGTCAGGCCCAGCTCGATCGGGGTGGCGGCCGCCGCGCGCAGCCGCTGCACCGCCAGCCCGTGACCGAGCAGCAGGTGGTGCGCGGCGGCGATCCCGTCACCCAGGTCGCGCCGGCCCGGGGCGTGGTTGCCGTACGCGTACCCGAGCATCGCCGAGCACCACGGCTCGTTCAGCGTGGTCCAGGTCTTCACCCGGTCGCCGAGGGCGGCGAAGACCAGCTCCGCGTAGTCGGCGAAGCGGTAGGCGGTGTCCCGGTTCGGCCAGCCGCCCGCGTCCTCCAGCTCCTGCGGCAGGTCCCAGTGGTAGAGCGTCACCCACGGGTCGAGCCCGCGGCCGAGCAGCTCGTCCACCAGGCGGTCGTAGAAGGCCAGCCCGGCCGGGTTCGCCGGCCCGCGCCCGCCCGGCTGCACCCGCGGCCACGCCACCGAGAACCGGTACGTGTCCAGCCCCAGGTCGGCGATGAGCGCGACGTCCTCCGGCATCCGGTGGTAGTGGTCGCAGGCCACGTCGCCGTGGTCGCCGTTGGCCACCGCGCCGGGGACGCGGCAGAAGGTGTCCCAGATCGACGGCGTCCGGCCGTCCTCGGCCACCGCACCCTCGATCTGGTACGACGAGGTCGCCACCCCCCACCGGAAGGTCGGCGGAAGGGTGTCGATCGGGTCGGCCTGCCCTTGCGACGACTCCAGCTCGGCGCGTCTGTCGCCGCGCGACGACCTGGAGCCGTCGGTGGTGGCGGGGCGGGTGAGGTCGGTGTCCATGGTTCTCCTCGCGGTAGCGGGTCGTTCGGTCGGACGGAGGGTGGTCAGCGGGGGGCCGGCGCGGCGACCGGGTGCAGCCAGCAGGCGACGGCCCGGTCCGGCTCGGCGGCGCCCAGCGCCGGCACCTTCTTGTCGCACGGGTCGAACGCTTTCGGACAGCGCGGGTGGAACGCGCAGCCCTCCGGCATGGCCCGCAGGTCCGGCGGGGAGCCGGGGATGCCGGTGAGCTCGCGCCGCGGGCCGCGCAGCGCCGGGAAGGAGTGCAGCAACCCCTCGGTGTACGGGTGCAGGGCCCGCCGGTACAGCTGCGCGGCGGGCGCCTCCTCGACGATCCGGCCGCCGTACATGATGGCGATCCGGTCGGAGAACTCGACCAGCAGCGACAGGTCGTGCGTGATGAACAGCACCGCGAAGCCCAGCCGATCCCGCAGCTCGGCGAGCTGGCCCAGGATCTGCCGCTGCATCACCACGTCCAGCGCGGTGGTCGGCTCGTCCATGATGACCAGTTGCGGCTCCAGCGCCAGCGCCATGGCGATCATGACGCGCTGCCGCATGCCGCCGGAGAGCTGGTGCGGGTAGCTGTCCAGCCGGTCGGCGGCGATGCCCACCAGGCGGAGCAGGTCCCGGGCCCGGGCCAGCCGGCCCGCCGCCGTGCTCTTCGGCTCGTGCGCCTTGATCACGTCGAGCAGCTGGGTGGAGACCTTGTGCACCGGGTTGAGCGAGTTCATCGCGCCCTGGAAGACGATCGAGGTCTCCGCCCAGCGGAACTGGCGCAGCTGCGCCGGACTCAGCGTCAGCACGTCCACGGGCGGGCCGTCGGCCGGGTGGTAGATCACCTGGCCGCCGCTGACCACGCCGGGCGGCGGCAGCAGCCGGGTCAGCCCGTACGCCAGGGTGGACTTGCCGCTGCCGCTCTCCCCGGCCAGCCCGAGCACCTCGCCCCGGTGCAGGGTCAGGTCGACGTCGCGGACGGCGTGCACGGCCGCGTCGCCCAGCCCGTAGTCGACCCGCAGCCCGCGGATCTCCAGCACCGGATCGCTCATGGTGCGACCTCCTCTCGGGGGGCCGGCACCGGGCGGGAGGCCGGGGCCAGCACGGGGGTGAAGCCGACCCGCATCCGCACGGTGCGGCCGTCGGCGGTGCGGATCCGGGTCTTGCCGGCGCTGCGCAGCCGGGGGCTGACGAACTCGTCGATGCCGAAGTTGATCAGGGCGAGGGCGGTGCCGAGCAGCGCGATGGCCAGTCCGGCCGGGACGAACCACCACCAGGCGCCCTGCGCGAGGGCCTGCTGGCCCTGCGCCCAGAACAGGATGGTGCCCCAGTTCCACGACGAGATCGACGAGATGCCGATGAAGGCCAGGGTGATCTCCGACATGACCGCGAAGATGACGGTGCCGACGAAGCCGGACGCGATGATCGCGGTGAGGTTCGGCAGGATCTCGAAGAGGATGATGCGCCAGGTCCGCTCGCCGGTGGCCCGGGCCGCCTCGACGTAGTCGCGGCGCCGCAGCGACAGCGTCTGGGCGCGCAGCACCCGGGCGCCCCACGCCCACGAGGTGAGGCCGATGATGAGCGCCACCAACGTGTCGCTGGCCTGCTCGACGATCGACGTCACGATGATGATCAGCGGCAGGGCGGGGATCACCAGGAACACGTTGGACAGCGCCGACAGGCCCTCGTCGGGCACCCCGCCGATGTAGCCGGCCGTCACACCGATGAGGATGGACAGGATCGTCGCCAGCACGCCGGCGAGCAGGCCCACCACCATGACGCTGCGCGCGCCGACCAGGATCTGGCTGAAGATGTCCTGACCGAGGTGGGTGGTGCCGAACCAGTGCCGGGCCGACGGCGCCTGGAGCACGTCGGCGCTGCGCGCGTCCGGGTCGTACGGCGCTACCCAGGGGCCGATGACCGCGAACAGGCAGTAGACGCCCAGGATGACCAGGCCGGTGGCGGCCTTGGCGTTGGCGACGAACCGGAACCGGCGCCGCTTCGCCCGGCCCGGCGCGGCCGACGGCTGGGCCATCGCTCCCTGGCCGGGGATGACCTGCTCGATGCTCGACGGTGAGATGGTCATCGCTCAGCTCTTTCGGGTCCGTGGGTCGAGGAGCAGGTACGCGACGTCGGCGAGCAGGTTCGCCACCAGCACGGAGATCGTGATGATCAGGAAGATCCCCTGCATGAGCGGGTAGTCCTTGTAGCCGACCGCCTGGAAGAGCTGGTAACCGAGGCCCGGGTAGGAGAACACGATCTCCACGAGCAGCGTGCCGCCGACGATGAATCCGAGCGACAGCGCGAAACCCGAGACGTTCGGCAGCAGCGCGTTGCGGGCGGCGTAGCTCAGGGCGACCCGGCGCTCCGACAGGCCCTTCGCGTGGGCGACGGTGATGTAGTCCTCCGACGAGACGGTCACCATCATGTTGCGCATGCTGAGGATCCACCCGCTCATCGAGGAGACCAGGATGGTGGCGGCGGGCAGGACGCTGTGCTTGATCGCGCTCGGGATGAAGTACCCGTCGAACGCCGGCACGAGGCCCGCCTCGTAGCCGCCGGAGGACGGGAAGAAGCTCCCCGGTCCGGTGAACACGGCGATGGCGACGAGGCCCAGCCAGAAGTACGGGATCGAGGACAGGAACGTCGTGGCCGGCAGCAGCCCGTCGACCCAGGAGCCGCGCCGCCAGCCGGCGCCGACGCCGAGCGCGGTGCCGAGGAGGAAGCTGATGATCGTGGTGATGCCGACCAGGCCGACCGTCCACGGCAGGCTGTCACCGATCACCGTCGACACCGGCGTGGGGAAGAAGGTGAACGACAGCCCCAGGTCGCCGTGGAGCAGCTGCCCCCAGTAGTCCAGGTACTGCTCCCAGATGTTCTCGTTGGAGTCCAGCCCGAACAGCACGCGCAGCGACTCGATGGCGTCGGCGCTGATCCGGCCCTGGTTGCGCGAGATGAGGGACTGCACCGGGTCGCCCGGGACCAGCCGCGGGATGAAGAAGTTGAGCGTGATGGCCGCCCACGCCGTGAACAGGTAGAAGGCCGTGCGCTGCAGGAGGAATCTCATCGTGCCTCCCCCAGGGTGGCGGTGTGGTCCCGCTCGACCGCCGGCGCGGGCGGTGGCACGGTCGGGTCGGCGGGCGCGGCCGAGCCGGGGGTGTCGGCGGCGACGGTGTCGGGGTCGTAGAGCCAGCAGGCGGCCCAGTGGTCGGGCCGGTCGCCGATGTCCAGTCGCGGCGGCAGGTCGGTGGTGCAGCGCCGCATGGCGTGCGGGCACCGGGGGTGGAACCGGCAGCCGGCGGGCGGGGCGATCAGGCTCGGCGGTTCGCCCTGACCGCGGTCCTTCCCGGCGGCCGTGTCGACGCCGGCGCCGTCGCCGGTGATCCGCTCCGGGTCCGGCGCGGAGTCGGTGAGCAACCGCGTGTACGGGTGGGCCGGGCTCTGGGTGACGGTCTCGCTGTCGCCGCCCTCGACCATCCGGCCGGCGTACATCACGATCGTCTCGTCGGCGAAGTAGCGGGCCGAGGCGATGTCGTGCGTGATGTAGAGGATGGCGATGTTGAGCCGCTGCTTGAGGTCCTGCAGCAGGTTGAGCACGCCGAGGCGGATCGAGACGTCGAGCATGGAGACCGGCTCGTCGGCGAGGAGCACCTCCGGGTCGGCGCCGAGCGCCCGGGCGATGGCGACGCGCTGCCGCTGGCCGCCGGAGAGCTCGTGCGGGAACGCGTCCAGGTAGCGCTCGGGCGGGGTGAGGCTCACCCGGGTGAGCAGCTTGGCGAGGGCCGCGTCCAGCTCCTCGGCGCCGCGCCCGGCGTTGCCGTGGATCCGCAGCGACCGGGTCAGGTGGTAGCGGACGGTGTGCACCGGGTTCAACGAGGCGAACGGGTCCTGCAGGATCAGTTGGACCTGCCGCACGTACGACCGGAACGGCCGGCCACCGCGCACCCGGGTCGAGGTGCCGTGCAGGCGGATGTCGCCGGCGGTGCGGGGATAGATCTGGGCCAGCAGCCGCGCCACGGTGGACTTGCCGGAGCCGGACTCCCCGACCAGCGCGGTCACCCGGCCGCGACGCAGCGCGAACGATACGTCGTCGACGGCGTGCACGACGGCCGGCGTCCGGGAGAAGAGGTCACGCAGCCGCCTGCGGACGGGGAAGTGCTTGGTCAGGCCGACGGCCTCCAGCACCACCTCGTCGACCGGCGCCGCCGCGCTCTCGCTCAACGTCATGCCGAGTTCCTGTCTGAGCGTGGGGTGCGCCTCCCCGGCCGGCCGGGAGCCGGCCGGGGAGGCGGTTTGGCGAGGTCAGCCGTTGGCGGGCTTGAGGTGCAGGACCACGTCCAGCGCGTTGGGCTGGGTGGGCTGCATGGCGCCGTACGGGTTCGAGTCGTCCGGCCAGCCGGTCCAGTTCTTCGTGCTGTACGCGCCGCCGATGTTGTCCGCGCCGACCGGGATCATCGGCATCTGGTCGACGAAGATCTTCTGCAGCGCGTTCATGGCGGTGGTACGCGCGGCCTCGTCGGTCGCGTTCGCGTAGGCGACCAGAGCGTCGGTCGCCTCCTTGTTGTTGAAGCGGCCGAAGTTGCCGGCGGGGGAGGCGGTGCCGATCGGCTTGAGCTGCCGGCCGTCCATGATCGTCCGGTAGATGTCGTACGGCGTGGCGCCGCCCTCGGTCCACCGGAAGGTCGCCTCGAAGTTGCCCTGCTCGACGTTGCGGAACCAGGCGTCCTGGTTGGCCTTGTCGACCGTGGCCGCGATGCCGATCTTCGACAGGTTGTCCTTCACGATCTCCAGGCTGGTCTGGTAGTCGGACCAGCCGGCCGGGTCGGTCAGCTTGACGGTGACGGCCTTGCCGGTCTTGTCCTTGAGGGTGTTGCCCTCCAGCTTGTAGCCGGCGCCGGTCAGCAGCGCCTTGGCGCCCTCGACGTCGACCTTGTGCTCCTGGCCCTTGAACTCGGGCGCGACGAACGAGTCACCGGCCGGGCTGGGCAGGCCGGTCACGCTCTTCACCTGCGGGTGGAAGTAGCCGGCCTCGGCCGTGGTGAAGATGTCGGCGCGGTCGATGACCATGTTCATGGCGCGGCGCAGCGCCGGGTCGTCGAACGGCTTCTTCGTGGTGTTCAGGTAGAGGCCGTGGATGCCGAGGATCGCCGGCGCCCACACCTTGTGGTGCTCCTGGTCCTTGGCCACGAAGACGGCCTGGTAGTTGGGGATGAAGACGAAGCTCCACTCCGACTCGCCGTTGGCCAGGGCGGTGGTCTGCGCGCTGTTGTCCGTGTAGGAGGTGTAGCGCAGCTCCTTGACCTTCGGCAGGTCCTGCCAGTAGCCCTTGTCGCGCACCGACAGGGTCATGCTGGCCGGGGTGAAGGACTTCAGGGTGTACGGGCCGCTGCCGACCGGCTGCTTGACGGTGTCGGTCGTCGGGTCGCTGATCTTCTCCCAGATGTGCTTGGGCACGATCGGCACCCGCCACAGCACCTTCTGCTGGTTGACGAACTGCGGGCTCTCCATCTTGATGGTGACTTCGTTGCCGCTGGCGGTCGCGTCCGTGTAGGGCACGCCCTGGTCGTTCAGCGCCGGGTACTTCTTCACCAGGTTGTAGGTGAAGGCGACGTCCTCGGCGGTGACCTTCTGCCCGTCCGACCAGGTGGCGTTGTCCCGGATGGTGACCTTCACCGAGGTGTAGTCCTGCGACCACTCGGCCTTGGTGGCCAGCCACGGCTTGAACGGGTCGGCCGGCTTTACCGGGTTCCACATCATCAGCGGCTCGTAGATCTGCCAGCGGTAGCCCAGCGAGGCCGCGGCGGACGTGGTGAGGAACGGGTTGTTGTTCTCGGCCTGCGGGCCGTTCGGCATGCCGACGTTCAGCACCGTGGCCGTCGGGCCGTTCTTCTTGTTGGCGTTCGGGCTGTCGCCGCAGGCCGCGACGCCGGTGGCCATCGCGCCGGCCAGCGCGACGGCGAGGAGTTGCCTTCTTCTCATGGAGGTCTCCCTCGGTGCTCCCGCAATCCTCGAGCGGGATGTGGTGGATGGAGGGTGTGCGGTGTTACCACCGGTGGGCGGGGTGCCCGCCGGTGCGGGTGGTGGATAAAGCGGTGGCGAGGTCAGGTGGCGCCGGTCGAGGCGCGGACGGTGAAGGTGGTGGGGATGACGGTCGGGGTGTCGGGCAGCGGCGTGCCGGCGAGGTGGGCGATGAGGGTACGGGCGGCGGCCGTCCCCATCTCCCGCAACGGCTGGCGTACCGAGCTCAGCGGTGGGTGGGTGTGCCCGGCCAGCGGCAGGTCGTCGAAGCCGACCACCGCCACGTCGTCCGGGACCCGCCGGCCGGCGTCCCGCAGCGCCTGGAGCGCCCCGGCGGCGGAGAGGTCGTTGTGGGCGAAGACGGCGTCGAACGGCACGCCGTCGGCGAGCAGTCGCTCCACCGCGGCCCGCCCGCACTCGAAGGTGAAGTCACCCTCCACGACGAGGGCGGGATCGATGGGCAGGCCGGCGTCGGCGTAGCCGTCCGCGAAGCCGGCGAGCCGTTCCCGGGTGCAGCCGAAGCGGCTCAGGCCGGTGACGACCAGCGGCCGTTTCCGCCCGTGCGCCAGCAGGTGCGCCGCGGCGGCCCGCGCGCCGGACTCGTTGGTGGTGCGGACCGACGGGAAGCCCGGCTGGTGGCCGCGGTCGTCGATGAGGATGACCGGAAGGCCGCGCTCGTGCAGCTCGGTGATGTAGTCGAGGGTGCCCTCCGGCTCGACCACGAGCAGGCCGTCGAAGGACTTCGCGGAGACCTGGGAGGCGAACCGCCGCATCGACTCGTCGCCGTGGGTGCAGGTGAACAGCAGCATGCCGTACCCCTCGGCCTCGACCAGGTCGGCGACGCCCTGGAGCACCTCGCCCATCCACGGCCAGGTCAGGGCGGGCACCAGCATCCCGACCACCCGGGTACGCCCGCGGGCCAGCCCGACCGCGCGGGCGCTCGGCACGTAGCCGAGGGCGTTGATGACGGCGCGGACCCGGTCGGCCGTGCGGACGTGCACCTCGCCCTTGCCGTTGAGCACCCGGGAGACCGTCGTCTTGCTCACGCCGGCCCGGGTGGCGACGTCGGCGATGGTGATCGGCACGTGACGCTCCCGGGTCGAAGGGGTGAGGCGGGCGTTTCGGAACCGGTTGCGGAAGCGGTTCCGTCGCAGTCAACCGAAGTGGCGCCGGTCACGTCAATAACGGGCAGGTAACGAAACATGGCTAAGTTCGAAACCTGAAAAAAGTGCCCCTGGACAGCGCCGCCGATCGACGCTGTGGGCAGCGTCGATGCGCGGAAACCGGCTCGCCCGCGGGTCGGGGCGGCACCTACCGTGGGCCGATGATCGAACCGCCGCCGGTGTGGCTGCTGGACGTGGACGGCGTGCTCAACGTGTCCCGACCCGGCTGGGGAGCGCCGCCCCGGCGCAGCCAGGTCTGGGCCGACTCCGAGGCGGTCTCCTACCAGGTGCGCTGGGCGCCGGCCCTGGTGGCGCGGATCCGCGCCCTGCACGGCTGCGGGGCGGTCGAGGTGCGCTGGTGCACCACCTGGTGCCCGGACGCCGAACGGCTGGAGCGGCTGTGGGGCCTCCCACCGCTGGTCCGGTCGCTCGACGCCGACCCCATGCCGCGCGGGTCCGCGTGCTGGCCGCTGAAGCGGGCCGCCGCGCGGGCCGTCGTCGCCGCCGGGCGGCGCCTGATCTGGACCGACGACGAGGCGCTGCCCACTGCCGGCCCGGATCGGGACGCGCTGACCGCCGACGGGCGGGCGCTGCTGATCGCCCCCCGCCCGTCGCGTGGCCTGCAGCCGGCCGACCTGGACCGGATCGCCGCCTTCGCCGCCCGCTGACGTCCGCGCGGGGAGGGTCAGGCCGGCCGGGTGCGGGCGTAGACGTCGCCCGAGTTGGTCTCGTACGGCAGGGCCCGCAGGTACGCCGCCACCTCGCCCGCCGGCCGCCACCCGGGCAGGGCGAACGCCATCTCGTCGCCGAGCGCGACGGTGAACCCGGTGAAGCCCAGCGCGGTGAGCCGGTCCAGGCAGCGCGCGGCCAGGTCGCGTTCGATGGTGGTGAACTCGAACGACAGTGCCGGCAGTGGCCGGCTCAGCCCGGCCAGTACGGCGTCCTCGAAGCCCTCCACGTCGATCTTCACGAAGGCCGGCACGCCGTGCGCGGCGATCAGGGTGTCCAGCGTCGTGCCGGCCACCTCGATCTCGGCGTCCCAGGTCTCGTGCGCCCAGCCGCCGGCGCCGTGGGCGGCCGCCAGGAACCCGGCCGACGCGGTCGAGATCGTCGGGTTGGCCGAGTTCACGTGCAGCCGCACCGGCCCGGTACGCGCCCCGCACGCCGCCTCCACCACGGTCACCCGGTCGTCGCCGGCGTAGAGGGCGCGCAGGGCCCGGGTGCAGAGCGGCTGCGGCTCGACGGCCACCACGCGGGCGCCCAGCCGCCGGAAGCTGCCGAGCCGGTCGCCCACGTGCGCGCCCACGTCGAAGACCAGGTCACCGGGGCGGACCAGGGGGGCGTAGAACGCGTCCATCGCCGCCTCGCGGGCCGGGTCGCCGTAGTACGCCTCCAGGGAGCGGCGCAGGCCCGACATGGTGGGGTCTGCCTTGAGTGCCTGGATCACCCCGCTATGACCGCCCACCACTCCGACCGTAGCCGCGCCGACCCTTTCGTGAGCCCCTTTCGGGTGACCCGCCCCAGGCCCCTCAACCCAGCCTCCTAGGACGCCGTAGGGGGAGTGCGGTGGCCCATGACGTCCTGGTCTGATGTCCGCAGAAAAAATTCGTGGTGGGATGTCGAGAACCCGGACGGGGCTCCGTCCCCGCAGCGAACACGGCGACGACGGCCGTACCGCACCGAGGAGAACACCATGAAGTACCTGCTGCTCAAGCACTACCGGGGCGCCCCGGCGGCGGTCAACGACGTACCCATGGACCAGTGGACGCCGGAGGAGGTCTCGGCCCACGTGGGGTACATGCAGGACTTCGCCGCCCGGCTCGAAGGCACCGGCGAGTTCGTCGACGGTCAGGCGCTCTCCCCGGAGGGCACGTTCGTCCGCTACGACGGCGAGGGGCGGCCGCCGGTCACCGACGGCCCGTTCGCGGAGACCAAGGACCTGATCGCCGGCTGGATGGTGATCGACGTGGACAGCTACGAGCGGGCCATCGAGCTGGCCGGCGAGCTGTCCGCGGCACCGGGCGCGGGTGGGAAGCCGATCCACGAGTGGCTCGAGGTGCGGCCGTTCCTGACCGAGCCCCCGACCATCACGGAGTGACGCACGGTGGACGAGGCCCTGTTGCGGACCCTCACTCCCACCGTGATCGGGATCCTCGTCCGCCGCGGAGCTGACTTCGCGGCGGCCGAGGATGCCGTCCAGGACGCCCTGGTCGAGGCCGTGCGCGGGTGGTCGGACGACCCGCCGCGGGATCCGAAGGGCTGGCTGGTCACGGTGGCCTGGCGCAAGTTCCTCGACGCGGTCCGCGCCGATGCCTCCCGACGGCACCGCGAGGTACGCGTCGACGCCGAGCCGGTGCCCGGCCCCGCCGAGGCGGTGGACGACACCCTCCAGCTCTACTTCCTGTGTGCCCACCCGTCCCTGACACCGGCGTCGGCCGTCGCGCTCACGCTGCGCGCGGTCGGCGGCCTGACCACGCGCCAGATCGCGCAGGCCTACCTCGTGCCGGAGGCGACCATGGCCCAGCGGATCAGCCGGGCGAAGCGGACCGTCTCGGGTGTCCGGTTCCACCAGCCCGGTGACGTCGCCACGGTGCTGCGCGTGCTCTACCTGGTCTTCAACGAGGGCTACTCCGGCGACGTCGACCTCGCCGGTGAGGCGATCCGGCTCACCCGCCAGCTGGCGGCCAGGATCGACCACGAGGAGGTCGCGGGGCTGCTCGCGCTCATGCTGCTCCACCATGCACGGCGTGCGGCACGCACCGGCCCCGACGGCCGGCTCGTGCCGCTGGCCGAGCAGGACCGCAGCCGGTGGGACACCCGCCTGATCGCCGAGGGCGTCGACGTGCTCCAGCGGGCCCTCGCCCGTGACCGGCTGGGCGAGTTCCAGGCCCAGGCCGCCGTCGCGGCGCTGCACGCCGACGCCCGGACGACCGAGGAGACCGACTGGGTGCAGATCGTCGAGTGGTACGACGAGCTGGTGCGCCTCACCGACAGCCCGGTGGCCCGCCTCAACCGGGCCGTGGCGGTCGGCGAGGCCGACGGTCCGCGGGCGGGGCTGGCCGCCCTGGCGGGGCTCGACCCCGGCCTGCCCCGGTACGCCGCCGTCGCGGCGTACCTCAGGGAGCGTGACGGTGACCTCGTGGCCGCGGCCCGGCTCTACACCGAGGCGGCCCGGTCGGCGTCCAGCCTCGCCGAACGCGACCACCTCACCCGACAGGCCGCACGGCTCAACGCGCGACTGCGCGGCTGAGCGGCCACCGTGCGACTGCCACGCGTGGGCCGGTCGGACTCACGGCGTCTCGACGACCTCCTGACCGAGGGGCCAGAGTGCGGCGGGGACGAGCTTGAAGTTGGCCACCCCGAACGGGATGCCGATGATCGTCACGCAGAGCGCGACGCCGGCGAGGATGTGCGACAGGGCCAGCCACCAGCCGGCCAGCAGCACCCACAACACGTTGGCCAGGCCGGAGGCGACGCCGGCGCCGGGCTTCGGGACGAGGGAGCGGCCGAACGGCCACAGCGCGTACGAGGCGAGGCGGAGCGAGGCCACCCCGAACGGAATGGTGATCACCAGCGCGAAGCAGATCAGGGCGGCCACGCCGTAGCCCAGGGCCAGGACGAAGCCGCCGCCGAAGACGAGCCACAGCACGTTCAGCAGGAAGCGAAGCACGCTCCCATGGTGGCCACCGCCCGCAAGGTCACCCCGCCCGCCCGGCCCACCCGTCGCCGAGCCGGTGCCGCAGGGCGAGGTGGAGCTCCAGCCGCCGGTCGGGGTCGTCGAGGGCCGCCCCGAACAGCTCCCGCAGCCGGCGCATGCGGTAGCGAACGGTCTGCGGGTGGGTGTGCAGGTCCTCGGCCACGGCGACCACCTGTCCCTGCCGGCGCAGCCAGCCGTGCAGCGTCTCGGCCAGGGCCCGGCGGGCGGCGGGCCGCAGGCCGGCCAGCGGGGCGAGGCAGGCGTCGGCGAGGTGGTCGGCCAGCCCCGGCTCCCAGCGCAGCAGCAGGGTGAGCAGGTGGTCGTCGCCGGCGACGGGGTCGGCCGGCAGCACGCCGTCGCGGCGCAGCGCCAGGGCGCGTCCGGAGATCCGGTACGACAGCCGGGCCCGGCCCAGCGCCACGCTCGGCCCGAGCGCCGCCCGCCGACCGGCGAGGGCCTGCCGGCCCCGGTCGAGCCGACCCGGGGTGCCCGGGTCGGGCAGCACGATCCGTACCGCGTCGTCGATGACCGTGGCGATCGCGCCGCCGCCGATGGTGCGGCCCAGGTGTTCGGCGTCGTCGCCGTCGACGCTGAGCACGGCGACCGTCCGGGGCAGCGGCCAGCGGGCCGCGTCGGCGGCGGCGCGCAGCGCGGCCTCGGCCGGCGGTTCCGGCTGGACGAGCAGGGTGATCAGCCGCCGCCGGGTGGTGGCCCAGTCCCGCGCGGCGTCGCGCTGCTCGTCCAGGTAGCCCTCGGCGGCGGCGCCGGCGAGGGCGTCGACGTAGCCGAAGAGCGCGCCGGCGACCACGTACAGGTCGGCCGGGGCGGGGCCGGCGGGCGTGGTGTGCGCGACGAGGAACGCCCAGATCTCCCGGCCGCCGAGGGTGAGCACGGCGCGCAGGGCGTCAACGCGGTGCCCCTCCCGGTACTCGGTGCGACCCAGCGCGTGGAAGACCGCCCGGGTGGCGGTCAGGTCGCGGGCCGGCTCGGCGACCGCGTCGACGAAGGCGTCCACGGCGGTCCGCACGCCGAGGGCCAGCCCGCGCCCCTGGCCGCCGGTGAGCGAGCGGCCCTGCGCCCGCATGGCGGCGCGCACGGTCTCCAGGATCCGCCCGTGCAGCGGGGCGCGCAGGCCGCGCAGCTGTTCGCCGACCGCCGGCGCGAGGTGGGCCAGGCCGGGCTCGATGTCGAGCAGCGTGTCGGCCAACGTCGGCTCCTTTGTCATTCCGGTGACAAATGCGGTGGCGGATCTCGCACGCCTCGACCAAGGATTTTGGCATCCGGCTACGTACGGTCGGTGCCGTGGATACCGATGTGATCGTGATCGGGGCCGGCCTGGCCGGGTTGGTCGCCGCCGCCGAGGCCGCCGACGCGGGTCGCCGGGTGCTGCTGCTGGACCAGGAGCCGGAGCAGAACCTCGGCGGGCAGGCGTGGTGGTCGTTCGGCGGGCTGTTCCTGGTCGACTCACCGGAGCAGCGGCGGATGGGCATCCGGGACTCGGTGGAGCTGGCCTGGCAGGACTGGACCGGCAGCGCCGCCTTCGACCGTCCCGAGGACCACTGGCCGCGCCGGTGGGCGGAGGCGTACGTGCACTTCGCGGCCGGGGAGAAGCGGGCCTGGCTGCGGGGCATGGGGCACCGGGTCTTCCCGGTGGTGAGCTGGGCCGAGCGGGGCGGGGGAGCGGCGCACGGGCACGGCAACTCGGTGCCGCGCTTCCACGTCACCTGGGGCACCGGCCCCGGCGTGGTCGAGCCGTTCGCGCGGCGGGTCCGCGCCGCCGCCGAGCAGGGTCGGATCCGGCTGCTGTTCCGGCACCGGGTCGACGAGCTGGTCACCAGCGGCGGCGCCGTCACCGGAGTGCGGGGCGCGGTGCTCGCCCCGGACGACGCCCCGCGCGGCCGACCCACCTCCCGGACCGTCGTCGGCGACTTCGCGTACGGGGCGCAGGCCGTGATCGTCACCTCGGGCGGGATCGGCGGCGACCACGACCTGGTCCGCCGGGCGTGGCCGGCGCGGCTCGGCACCCCGCCGGCCCGGATGGTCACCGGGGTTCCCGCGTACGTCGACGGGCGCATGCTGGCCGTCACCGAGACGGCCGGCGGCCAGGTGATCAACCCGGACCGGATGTGGCACTACACCGAGGGGCTGCGCAACTGGGACCCGGTCTGGCCGGGGCACGGCATCCGCATCCTGCCCGGACCGTCGTCGCTCTGGCTGGACGCGACCGGCGAGCGGCTGCCCGCGCCCCTCTTCCCCGGCTTCGACACCCTGGCCACGCTGCGCCACCTGCGCGCCACCGGCCACGACTACAGCTGGTTCGTGCTGACCCAGAAGATCCTGGAGAAGGAGTTCGCGCTGTCGGGCTCCGAGCAGAACCCGGACCTGACCAACCGCAGCGTGCGGCAGGTGCTCCAGCGGGTCCGCCCCGGCGCGCCCGGGCCGGTGGAGGCGTTCAAGCGGCACGGCGCGGACTTCGTCGTGGCCGACGGCCTGCCGGAGCTGGTCGACGGGATGAACAAGCTGGCCGCCGAGAGCGGCGGGCCGCAGCTCGACGCCGTGGCGCTGCGCCGGGTGGTCGAGGCCCGGGACCGGGAGATCGCCCACCCGTTCGGCAAGGACGCCCAACTGCACGCCATCCGCGGCGCCCGCCGCTACCGGGGGGACCGGCTGATCCGGGTCGCCACCCCGCACCGGCTGCTCGACCCGGCCGCGGGTCCGCTGATCGCCGTGCAGCTGCACGTGCTGACCCGCAAGACCCTCGGTGGCCTGCACACCGACCTGTCCGGCCGGGTGCTGCGCCCCGACGGCGAGCCCCTCGCCGGGGTGTACGCCGCCGGCGAGGTCGCCGGGTTCGGGGGCGGCGGCATGCACGGCTACAACGCCCTGGAGGGCACCTTCCTGGGCGGCTGCCTCTTCTCCGGCCGCACCGCCGGCCGGGCCGCCGCGGCTGCGGTCGGGTAGCCCGCACGCCGGCCGGGACCCCCGGGGCGGCTGACCCGGCGCGCGCCCGGGTCAGCGCCCAGCGGGCTCCCGGCCCGTCACGAGCAGCCGCCTGATCTCCGCTGCGGCCGGGTGCGCCGGTGCGACGGCCAGGAAGTGCCGCAGCGTGTCTCCCGCCTCGACGGACCGGCTGTTCCGCTGCGCCAGCCCCAGCACCAGCAGGCCGTCGGGGGAATCCGGCTCGCGGGCGAGCACGTCGCGTGCGGTTCGTTGGGCGGCGGCGCCGTCACCGGCCCGGAGCAGCGCGAACGCGAGTCGCAGCCGGACGCCGTCGTCGGGCCGGTCCCGCAGCGCCTCCTGGTACATCTGCGCGGCGGCGTCGTACCGCTGCTGCGTCTCCAGGTCGTGGGCGAGTTGGAGGGCGACCGCGACCGGGTCGGCCGGTGCCGGCCGGGTGAGCGGGTCGAGCCGGTCGGCGACGATCGCGACGGACGCCACGAGCGCCACCACACCCACGGACGCCACCCGCCACGCCCGCCGTGCGCCCCGAGCGTCCGGTGTCCAGGGTGCGGCGGAACCGGTCCGGGCGGCGCCGGGTCGGAGCGTCCGCAGGGCCGCGTAGCCGCCGGCCAGCAGCGTCAACACGGGTACGCCCCAGAGCAGCAACCGGACCCCGCGGGCCGGCGGATCGGTCAGCACGTCGGCGCCGTACCGCTGGACGAACCACCGCCGGATCTCGGTCGGGTCCCGCCCCTGGGCGAGCTGGTCCGCCACCACCTGCCGCATCGCCACCGCGATCGGTGACCGGGAGTCCGCCACCGACTCGCCCTGACAGGCCGGGCAGCGCAGCCCGGCGGACACCGCGCGTACCGGATCCTGCCGGCCGGGGTCGCCCGCCGACCGGGCTAGCGCCGCGCCGGCCGCCGCGGCGAGCGTGACGAGCACGAGCGCCACCAGGGCGCGCCGCCACCTCATCCGGCCAGCAGCGGTGCGACGCGCTGCTCCAGCCACTGCCGGGTCACCACCCCCTGCCGCCGGTCGACGAGCCGGCCGTCCCGGCCGACCACGAAGGTCTCCGGCACGCCCCGCACGCCCCACTCGACCGCCCGCGTGCCGTCGGGATCAGGCACCACGGTCAACCCGGTCGCACCGGTCTCGTCGAGCAACGCCCGGACCGCGTCGGCGCCGTCACGGATGTTCAGCCCGACCAGCCGGACGCCGCGCGGGGACCAGCTGCGCTCGGCGTCCACCAGCAACGGCAGCTCGTCCCGGCACGGCCCGCACCAGGAGGCGAACACGTTGACGAGCACCACCTGGCCCCGGGCGTCGGAGAGCGCGAAGCGGCCACCGTCCAGGGTGGCGCCGGACAGCGCCGGGGCGGGTCTGCCGGCCACCGCCGTGGCCTCGCCGGGGTCCGGCGTGGCGGGTGCGCGCAGGCCGAAGGCGATCAGGGCGCCGACGGCGACGGTGAGCGTGAGGACCGTCGCCGGCCCGACGCGCAGCCATCCGGGGCGCCGCCTCACGTCGCGGCTCCCGGTCCGGCGGCCACCGGGTCGGGCCGCGGCCGGTCGGCGCGGGCGGCCGGGCGGGTCCGCTGGCGGGCGGTGGCGGCAGCCGCGAGCAACCCGCCGACGGCGGTCAGGGCGCCGCCGGCCCAGATCAGGCCCACGAGCGGGTTCACCGCGAGCCGCACGGTGGCGGTGCCGCTGTCCTCGCTGACGGCGAGCAGCGTGACGTACGTGTCGCGCAGCGGGCCGGTGCCGATCGCGGGCACGGTGACGGCGGTGTCCCGGGCGGCGTGGTAGCGCAGCGCCGGCGTGATCGTCCGCGCGGCGCGGCCCGACGCGGTGAGCGCCAGGCGGGCCTGTACGGCCATGCTTCCACTGCCGCCGGTCCGATCCACCCCGACCAGTCGGACCGCGACGTCGCTCACCCGCAGGGTCTCGCCGACCCGCAGCGTCCGTTCGGCGTCCCGGCCGTACGCCGACGAGCCGGCGACGCCCACCGCGACCAGGGCGAGCCCGGCGTGCGCGACCAGCCCGGCGAGCCGGCCGGGCCGCCGGTGTGGGCCGGGCCGGCGTAGCCGGTGGGCCAGGTCCCCGGCCAGTCCGGTGAGGACGAACCCCGCCGCGCCGAACGCGGTGAGCGCGGCCGGGCCGGGCCGGCTGAGCAGGCCGACGAGAGCCACGGTGCCCAGGCCGGCAGCGGCCGGGACGACGAGCCGCCGCAGCGCCGCCGACCGGTCGCGGACCCGCAGGGCCGGCGTCACGCCCATCACCAGCAGCACCACGACCGCCAGGGGCACCGCGGTGCGCTGGTAGTAGGCGGGGCCTACCGAGGAGCGCGTCCCGGTCAACGGGGCGGTGAGCAGCGGCAGGATCGTGCCGATCAACACCACCGCGGCGATGGTCACCAGGAGTACGCCGTGGACCAGCACCAGGGTGGCTCGGGACAGCGTCCGGGGGCGCCCGGGGCGGGTCGGCTCGGGGGCTCGACGGCCGGTCAGGACGGCCGACACCACCACCGCCAGCAGGACGAAGCCGAGCAGCATCGGGCCCAGCGGCGAGTCGGTGAAGGCGTGCACGCTGGCCACCGCCCCGGACCGGGTGAGGAAGGTGCCGAGCAGCACCAGCAGGAAGCTCGCGCAGGCGAGCGCGCCGTGCCAGGCGGCCCGGCCGCGGACCAGGGTGGTGTGCAGGAACGCCGTGGCGGTCAGCCAGGGCAGCAGGGAGGCGTTCTCCACCGGGTCCCACGCCCAGTAGCCGCCCCAGCCCAGCACCGCGTACGACCACCAGGCGCCCATCCCGATGCCGCCGGTCAGCGCCGCCCAGGCGACCAGCGCCCACGGGCGCGCCATCCGCACCCAGCCCGGCCCGTCCCGTCCCGCCAGCGGCGCCGCCAGTGCGAACGCGAACGGTACGACCAGACCGAGGTAGCCGGCGTAGAGCAGCGGCGGGTGCACGCCCATGGCCGGGTGCTGCTGGAGCAGTGGATTCGGTCCGGGGCCGTCGGCCGGCACCGGGCTCACCGCCCGGAACGGGTTCGCGGCGAAGCTGGACAGCGCGAAGAAGAACAGCATGACCACGCTGACGACCACCATCGCGTACGCGTGCAGCCGCAGCGGGTACGCGCGCCGGGCCAGCAGCGCGGCGTAGCCGCCGAGGATCAGCAACCACAGCAGCAGCGAACCGTCCAGGGCCGACCAGAGGCTGGTCAGGGTGTAGTGGAGCGGGACGTGCCGGCCGCCGTTCTCGGCCACGAACCGGACGCTGAAGTCGTGCCGCAGCAGCGCCGTCTCCAGCAGGGCGCAGGCCAGGGCGGCGGCGGCCAGGGTGGCGGCGGTGCCGCGCCGGGCGGTGCGGGCGTCCGCGCCGAACAGGGCCACGCGCAGCCAGAGCAGGGCGGTGAGGGTCGCGCAGGCGAGCCCGACGGCGAGGCCGGCGGTGCCGAGGTCACCCAGCATCGACCGGAACCGCGGGGGAGGACGACGGCCGGTACTCGTTGCCGTGCCGGACCACCACGTGGTCCGAGCGGAACACGCCGTCGGACGACAGCGTGCCCTCGACGACCGCCCCGGTTCCCTCCCGGAAGGTCTCCGGGGGTGTGCCGCGCTGCTCGACGGTGATCTCGTGGCCTCCCTCGGCGAGGCGGAACACGACGAGGTCGCCGTCGTGGCGCAGCGATCCGGGCACGACGTCGCCGCCGAGGCGGACCCGGTGGCGCGCGACGCCCGGATCGTCGAGCAGTTCGCCCGGCGTCCGGTAGTACGTGACAGTGTCGCGGAGCGCGCCGGTGACCAGCAGTCCGCCGGCGGCGAGCAGCACCACGACGAGGGCCACCCGGCCCGCCCGGCGACGCATCATCCGACTCCGGCCGGCGTGCGCTCGGCGGCGGGGGAGGGCTCGGGAGCCAGGCCGCGCTCCAGGTGGACGACCCGGCGCAGCAGGAGGCAGAACGCGGCGAGGGTCGCGGCGGCCACGGCGAGGAGCAACGCGGTGGCCATCCGGGGGTCGATCGGCGGGCGGTGCGGGGCCAGCACGGTCGCCTGCTGGTGCAACGAGCGCCACCACACCACGGAGAAGTGCACCACGGGCACGAGGAGGAAGCCGGCGACGCCGGCGACCGCGGCGGGCCGGGCCACCCGGTGATCGCCACCGTCGCGTGCTCCCCGACGCTCGGCCAGCGTCCGGCGCAGGGCGAGATAGCCGGCGTAGGCGAGCAACAGCAGTGCGGTGCTGACCAGCCGGGGATCCCAGGCCCACCAGGTGCCCCAGACCAGGTGCCCCCACACGGACCCGGTGCCGATGGCGGCGGCGGTGAGCACCACCCCGAGCTCGGCCGCCGCCCGGGCGAACCGGTCCCAGCGCAGGTCACCGCCGATCAGGTACGCCCCGCTGGCGGCGAGCACGACCGCGAACGCGGCGTACGCCACCCAGGCGGCGGGGACGTGCAGGTACATCAGGCGTTGCGCGTCGCCCTGGAGTTCATCGGGGGGCGCGAGCCATCCGCCGGCCACGGTGGCCGCGGCGGCGAGCCCGCCGGCGATCCAGGCCATCGTCCGACGCGCCGCGGCCGCTCTGGCGGTGTCCGTGAGGAGGTCCACGGTGGAGGCTTGCATCATCTCCCTGTCCGCGTCCCTGGGGCGCTTGACCGAGAAGGTGGGGACTGGAGACCCACCATAAGGCGATCGGTATCTCATATGCCGCCCTTCAGGGTAAAAGGTATGAAGGTCACCAACCGGTACTAAGGTCCTTCCCGGTGAAGACGACAGCGGAGACCACCTCGCGCCCGGCCTGGCGGCAACGCCGACCCCGGTCGGTGCTGCCGCTGCTGTACGGCCTGCTGCTGCTCGCCGGTTGCTCCGGCGGCAGCCCGTCGGCGCTGAATCCGGCGGGGACCGGGGCGGCGCGGGTCAGCGGCCTCTGGTGGCTGTTGTTCTGGATCTCCGTCGCGGTGTTCGCCGAGGTCATGGCGCTGCTCGCCTGGGCGCTCGTGTTCCGGCGCGGCGCCGCCCGGGTGCGTCACGGCCAACCGTTGCGCTTCGTGACGATCGCCGGGGCCGGGCTGCCGTTCATCATCCTCGTGGCGGTCTACGGCGTCGGTCTGCGGGACCTCGCCGCGCTCGGCGCCAGCCCCGGCCGGGACGCGCTCACCGTGGAGGTAACCGGCCACAAGTGGTGGTGGGAGGTGCGCTACGCGGGCGCCTCCGGCGCCACCGCCAACGAGATCCACATTCCGGTGGGGGAACGGGTCCGGGTCCGCCTGCGCACCGACGACGTGCTGCACAGCTTCTGGGTGCCGCAGTTGATGCCGAAGACGGACCTGATCGCCGGCGAGACCCGCGAGACCTGGCTGGAGGCCCGGCGCGACGGCAGCTACCGCGGCCAGTGCGCCGAGTACTGCGGCACCCAGCACGCCCACATGGCGTTCCTCGTGGTGGCCGAACCCCGCGCCGACTTCGACGCCTGGCTGGCCCGGCTGGACGCCCCCGCCCGGGCGCCGCGGACCGAGGCCGAACGGCGCGGTCAGCAGACCTTCGCGCAGGGCACCTGCGCCGCCTGCCACACGGTCCGGGGCACCGGCGTGCAGGGGCGGGTCGGGCCCGACCTGTCGAACGTCGGCTCGCGGTGGAGCATCGGCGCCGGCGCGGTGCCCAACGACGCCGGACACCTTGGCGGCTGGATCGCCAACTCGCAGACCGTCAAGCCGGGCAACGCCATGCCCCCGCAGCCGGTCGACGCCGCCCGACTGCCCGACCTCATCACCTACCTACGGTCGCTGGAGTAGGGGCCACCATGTCCACGACCACCAGCACCGCGCCCGCCGTCGGCCGGGACGACCTGGCCCGGCTGGCCGAGCACTGGGCCGAGCCCCGCTCGCTGCGCTCCTGGTTCACCACCGTGGACCACAAGAGGATCGGCCGGCGCTACCTGGTCACCGCCGCGTTCTTCTTCGTCCTCGCCGGGCTCAGCGCCCTGGTGATGCGTACCCAGCTCGCCCGGCCCGAGTCCGGCGTGGTGTCGCCGCAGGAGTACAACCAGCTGTTCACCATGCACGGCACGGCGATGATCTTCCTGTTCGCCACCCCGATGCTCTTCGGCTTCGGCAACTTCCTCGTGCCGTTGATGATCGGGTCACGGGACATGGCCTTTCCCCGGCTGAACGCCTTCGGCTACTGGGTGTTCCTCTTCGCCGGCCTGTTCATGTGGGCGAGCCTGCCCTTCGGGGCGGCCCCCAACAACGGCTGGTTCGCGTACGCGCCGCTGAACCAGGTGCAGCACAACCCGGGCCTGCACATGGACGTCTACGCCCTCGGTCTGCTCTTCCTCGGCATCTCCACCACCTCGGGCGCCATCAACTTCATCGTCACCGCGCTCAAGCTGCGGGCGCCGGGGATGTCGCTCAACCGGGTGCCGTTGTTCGTCTGGGCGATCGTGGCCACCGCGTTCATGGTGATCTTCGCCCTGCCGGCGCTGAACGCGGACAACGCGATGCTCTTTTTCGACCGCCGGTTCGGCACCCACTTCTTCGACCCGTCCGGCGGCGGGAACGTGCTGCTCTGGCAGCACCTGTTCTGGATCTTCGGGCACCCCGACGTGTACATCATCGTGTTACCCGCGCTGGGCATCGTCTCCGCGGTGCTGCCCGCGTTCACCCGCCGGGGCGTGGTCGCCTATTCGCTGATCGTGCTCTCCATCGTGGCGATCGCGATCATCTCGTTCGGGGTCTGGGTGCACCACATGTTCGCCACCGGGCTGCCGCAACTGTCCTACAGCTTCTTCAGCGCGGCCAGCACCGTCATCACCATCCCGTCCGGGATCCAGATCTTCGCGTGGCTGGCCACCATGCTGCTCGGCCGGCTGGTGTCGCGGGTGCCGCTGCTCTTCGTGATCGGGTTCATCGTGACCTTCGTGCTGGGCGGCTTCACCGGCGCGATGTTCGCGCTGACCGCGTTCGACCAGCAGGTCACCGACTCCTACTTCGTGGTGGCGCACTTCCACTACGTGCTGATCGGCGGGGCGGTCTTCCCGATGCTCGCCGGCATCTACTACTGGCTCCCCAAGATCACCGGCCGGATGTACCACGAAGGGCTCGGGCGGTGGGCGTTCTGGCTGGCCTTCACCGGCATGCACGTCACCTTCTTCCCCATGCACCTCACCGGCCTGTTCGGCATGCCCCGGCGCGTCTACACGTACCGCAGCGAGCCGGGTTGGGACGGGTGGAACCTGGTCAGCACGGTCGGGTCGTACCTGCTGGCGCTCGGGCTGCTGCTTGTGCTCGTCGGCGTGGTGCACGCGGTGCGGCGGGGCCGGCCGGCGCCGGCCGACCCGTGGGAGGGCGACAGTCTGGAATGGTCGACGGCCTCACCGCCCGAGCCGTACAACTTCCCGGTCATTCCCCGCGTGCGCAGCCTGCACCCCACCTGGGACGCGCGGACCGCCGAGTCGACCACCACCGGCGCGACCGCGGACCGCGTCCTCAGCGACGGCCGGCGCACCCTGTTCACCAGCGAGCTGGACGCGCGCACCGAGCGGGCGGTGGCGATGCCCGAGCCCTCGTACAAGCCGCTCGTCCTCGCCGGCGCGCTGCTGGTCTTCTTCACCGCCATGCTGCTGGCCGCGTACCCGATCGCGGTCGTCGCCGTGCTGGTGGTGGCGGCGACGATCGCGGCCTGGCTCTGGCCGCCGCGCCGCCCCGACGAGGAACTCGGGGTGGCGTCATGACGGACCGGGGTGGGGTCGTGGCCGCGGCCACCGGCGTCGCGGCGTTGACCACGGAGGAGCCGGTCGGCCGGCCGACCGGCTGGTGGGGCATGGTGCTGTTCGTCGCCACCGAGGCCACCCTCTTCGCCTGCCTGCTCGGCAGCTACTTCTACCTCCGCTTCCAGTTCGGTCCGCAGTGGCCGCCGGGCGGCGTCGACAAGCCGAAGCTGCTCATCCCGCTGCTGATGACCGCGGTGCTGGTGCCCAGCAGCCTGCCCGTGATCTGGGCCGAGCACGGCATCCGGCGCGGCCGGCGCGGGCGGCTGCGGGCGGGGCTCGCCGCCACCCTGGTGCTCGGGCTGGGCTTCCTGGCCCTGCTGGCCGTCGAGTACGCCGAGAACCTCAAGCACTTCACCATGACCACCGATGTCTACGGCTCGCTGTTCTATCTGATCACCGGCTTCCACGGGCTGCACGTGCTGGTCGGGTTGACGATGATCGGGTGGCTGCTCGCCGCCTCTCTGCGCGGTGGCAGCTTCGGGTCCCACCGCCACGAACGCGTCCGCAACGCCGCGATCTACTGGCACTTCGTCGACACGGTGTGGGTCGCCATCCTGTTCACCATCTACCTCTCCCCGCGGCTGTGATGACCACCGGACCCGGCCCGCACACCCGCCTGGCCGGCGGGCTGCTGCTCTGGTACGGCGTCCTCGGCGGGGCCGTCGCCTGGGCCGCGCACCTGCTCGTGGCCTGGCCGCTGGACGAGCTGACCTGCGCCGCGGGCCGCGAGCGCGTCGCCGCCGTGCCGCTCTGGCTGGCGGTGTGGCTCGCGGTGGTGATCCCGGGCCTGGTCACCGTGGGATCGCTGCTGGTGGCCACCCTGGTGTGGCGGCGTACCGCGCGGGCGTCGTCGGCCGGCGCCGAGGACCGGGCCGTCGACCGCTCCCGGATGCTCGCCGTGGTCGGGGTCTGGGCGAACCTGCTGTTCCTGACGATCATCGTGCTCGGCGGGGTCGCCGTGCTGGTGTTCCCGCCATGTCAGGGCTGACCGTCTACCGGGCCCACGGGTCCGGCGCGGGCGACGTGGCCGACGGGCTGCTGACGATGCTGGCCGTGGCCGTGGTCTGCCTGCTCGCGGCCGGCTACGGCCGGGGTGTGCAGGAGCTGTGGACGCGGCGGGGCCACGGCCGGGTGGTGGGGGGCTCGCGGGTGACGGCGTTCGGCGCCGGGCTGGTGGTGGTCCTGGCGGTCGACCAGGGCCGGTGCACCGGCTGGCGGAGTCCTCCTACGCCGGCCACATGGCCCAACACATGCTGCTCCTGCTGGTGGCGGGCCCGCTGCTCGCGGCCGGTGCGGCGGGACTGCCGCTCACCCTGGCCGCGCCCCGCACGCTGCGCCGGCTGCTGGCCCGCGTCCGGGCCACGGCGCCGGTGCGTCGGCTGCGCCGCCCGGCCGAACACGCCCTGCTGGCCGCAGCGGCCCAGACCCTGGCCCTGTGGCTGTGGCACCTGCCGGGCCCGTACGTCGCCGCCGTCGACCGCCCGGTCCTGCACGCCGCCGAGCACCTGAGCCTGGTGGCGGCGGCCTGGCTGCTGTGGGCGCCGGTGCTCGGCCCGGCCCGCCACCGGACCCCCGCGCCGGTGTCGCTGCTGCTGCTGGTCGGCACCATGCTGCCCGCCTCCGCCCTCGGCGCGGTCCTCACCTTCGCCCCCGAGCCGGTCTACCCCCCGCGCGTCCTCGGCCCTGACCCGCTCGCCGACCAGCAGCTCGCCGGACTGCTGATGTGGGCGCCGATGGACCTGGTGGTCCTGGTGGCGGCGCTGGCGGTCTTCCTCGGCTGGCTGCTGCGGCTGGAGCGGGAGCGGCCCGACCGCCTGGCCCCGGCCCGGCCGGCACGCCCCGGCGCACCGCCGGCGAAGGGCGCCGCAACCGAAGGGATGGTGCGATGAGCCGTCGACTCTGGATGCTGGCCACGGTGCTGGCGGCGCTGCCGGTCGTCGCCGTGACCGGCTGCGCGTCGACGTCGCCACCACCACCGCCCGAGTCCCACGCCGGGCGGCCGGACCGGGGCGCGAAGCTGATCGCCCAGTACGGGTGCGGCTCCTGCCACACGGTCCCCGGCGTCGACCGCGCCGGTGGGCTGGTCGGCCCACCGTTGACCCGCTTCGGCGCCCGCTCGTACATCGCCGGTGAGCTGCCCAACAACGCGGACAACCTGCGACGGTGGATCACCGACCCGCAGGCCGTCGAGCCGGGCACCGCCATGCCGAACCTCGGCGTCAGCGCGATCGACGCGCAGGACATCGCCGCGTACCTCTACACGTTGGACTGACGGATGCGGCGACCACGAGCGGTGACGCTGCCCGCCCTCTACCCGCGCCGGGCCCTCGTGGTCGGGTCCGTGCTGGCGCTCGCCCTGGGCCCGGTGGCCCTCGCGCCCGCGCCCGACCCCACGCCGACCCCGTCCGCCACCACCCCCGCCGGCGACCGCGGCGCCCAGCTCTACCTGGAGCAGTGCGCGAGCTGTCACGGCGTGCGCGGGCAGGGGTCGCAGCAGGGGCCGTCCCTGGTCGGCGTCGGGCCCGCCGCGGTGGACTTCCAGCTGTCCACCGGCCGGATGCCGGTGTCGCGCGAAGTTTCCCAGGCGCGGCGCCGCGAGCCCGTCTTCTCCGCCGACGACATCTCCGCGCTGGTCGACCACGTCGCCAGCTTCGGCGGTGGCGGCCCGCGGATTCCCCGGGTCGCCTCCGGCGACGTGGTCTCCGGCCGGGACCTCTTCGCCGCCAACTGCGCGCCATGCCACGGGGCTGCCGGTTCGGGGGCCGTGCTCACGAACGGCTGGAGCGCCCCACCGCTGTACGACGCCTCGGCCACCCAGGTCGCGGAGGCGGTCCGGGTCGGGCCCGGGCTGATGCCGGCCTTCCCCGGCCAGGTTCTCACCGATCAGCAGGTCGACGACCTGACCAGTTACGTGCGGCGGCTGCGCACCGAGCGGCTGGACCCGGGCGGCAACCCGCTCGGCCGGCTCGGCCCGCTGGCCGAGGGGTTGCTCGCCTGGCTGGCGGTGCTCGTCCTCCTGGTGGCCGGCGTGCGCTGGCTGGGCCGGAGGGCGGCGGAGTGAGGCGCCCGACCCCGTCGCCGGCCGAGGAGTCCGCGAGCCGCCGGATCGTTGGCGCCTTCCTGGTGAGCGCCGCCGGGGCGGTCGGCTTCGCGGTGACGTACGGGCTCGGCGGCGACACCCGGTGGGAGGGGGTGTGCCTGGCGGTCGCCTTCGCCGGTCTGGCGGTGGGGCTCGCGGTCTGGGCCCGGCGGCTGGTCCCGGTCGGCGGGTACGTCGAGGAGCACGAGGGCTTCACCCCGCCCCCGGCCGAGCAGGCGATGACCGCGGCGGAGTTCGCCGCGCCGGACAGCCCGACGCGCCGGTACGGCCTGCTCGCGGCACTCGGGTTCGCGCTGACCGCCCTCGGCGTCGCCGCGCTGTTCCCGCTGCGCTCCCTGCTTCCCTGGGACCGGGTCCGCCCGCCCCGGGCCCTGAAGGACACCCCGTGGGGGGCCGGCGTGCGGCTGGTCGACGGCACGGGACGACCCCTGCGGCCGGACGACGTGCCCGCCGAGACGATGGTCGCGGTCTTCCCCGAGGGAGACCCCGACGCGGGCGACGCCCCCGCGTTCGCGGTCCGCCTCGACCCCGAGCGCTTCTCCCGCCCGCCCGCCGGCGGTCACCTGGGCGGCCTGGTCGTCTGGTCGATGCTCTGCACCCACGCCGGCTGCCCGGTGCGGCTCTACCTCAAGGGCACGGGCCGGGTGCTCTGCCCCTGCCACCAGTCGTCATTCGACCTGCTGGCCGGGGCCCGGGCGGTCGCCGGTCCCGCGGCGCGGCCGCTGCCGGGACTGCCGATCGAGGTCGGCCCGGACGGCTTCCTCCGGGCCACCGGCGACTTCACCGCGCCGCCCGGCGCCGGCTTCTGGAGCCGGCCATGATCATGGACCGACTGGCCCGCGCGCTGGACGACCGGCTCCGGCTCTCCCCGGTCACCCGCCGGGCGTTGGCGAAGGTCTTCCCCGACCACTGGTCGTTCATGCTCGGCGAGCTCGCGCTCTACTCGTTCGTGGCGCTGATCCTCACCGGCGTCTACCTCACCTTCTTCTTCGACGCCAGCTCCGCCGACCGCGTCTACCAGGGGTCGTACGCCCCGCTGGACGGCAGCACCACCTCCGCCGCGTACGCCTCCGTGGTGCGGCTGAGCTGGGACGTACGGGCCGGTCTGCTGATCCGGCAGACCCACCACTGGGCCTCCCTGGTCTTCCTCGCCGCGATCGTTCTGCACCTGGCCCGGATCTTCTTCACCGGGGCGTTCCGGAAGCCGCGCGAACTCAACTGGCTGATCGGCGTCACCATGCTGACCCTCGCGCTGGCCAACGGCTTCACCGGTTACTCCATGCCCGACGACCTCCTCTCCGGACTGGGCCTGCGGATCATCACCTCGGTGGTGGAGTCGATCCCGCTGGTCGGGACCTGGCTGGCCGCCCTGGCCCTGGGCGGCGAGTTCCCCTCCGACGCGATGATCCCGCGGATGTTCGTCACCCACGTGCTGCTCGTGCCGGCCGTCCTCGTCGCCCTCATCTCCCTGCACCTCGGCATCCTGGTGCGGCAGAAGCACACCCAGTTCCCGGGGCCGGGCCGGACGGAGCACAACGTGGTCGGGTCACGGCTGTGGCCGAGCTACACCCTGCGCTCGCTCGCCCTCTTCGCCTGGGTCCTGGCGGTGCTGTTCGCCCTCGGCGGTCTGGCCCAGATCAACCCGGTGTGGCTCTACGGACCGTTCGAGCCGGCCCAGTCCACCTCGCCGGCGCAGCCGGACTGGTACGTCGCCTGGGGCGACGGCGCGCTGCGCCTCTTCCCGCCCTGGGAGTTCCGCATCGGCGGCTACCTGGTGCCGGCGCCGTTCTTCCCCGGCGTCGTGCTCGGCGGGCTGGCCTTCCTGGCCCTCTACCTCTGGCCGTTCGCCGAGCGGCTGCGCACGCGTGACCGCCGCCAGCACCACCTGCTCGACCGGCCCCGGGACCACCCCGTGCGGATCGGTGTCGGCGTGGCCGCCCTGACCTTCTTCGCGGTGCTCGTGGTGGCCGCCGGCGATGACGTCCTCGCTCGGCTGCTCGGGGTGCCGGTCTACGACCTGCTGTACCTCTTCCGGATCCTGGTGCTCGCCCTGCCGATCCTGACCGGGGCGGTCGCGTTCCTGACCGCGCGGGCGCTGCGCCGCGGCGAGGCGGCCTCGCTCGGGGACCTCACCCGGGCCGACCTGCGCCGTGCCGGCCGTCCCTCCCGCCGACCCTCCCGGCGCGACGACGAACCCGAGACCCCCGCGCCGGACCGGCCGGGGGAGCGGATCGAGCTGTGGCCGGAGGGGGAGGTGTGGCGGTGGCGCTACCGCGACGAGGCCCGGCGGCTGGTGCTGACCGCCAACCGGGTCGCGGTGTCGGAGGAGGAGGCGGTCGAGGCCGCCCGGCTGGCGTACCCGGGCGTGGACCGCGTCGTGGTGCCGGGGCCGCCCGCACCGTCTCCGCCCGGGCCGGTCCGGGCAGCCCTGCGCCGGTGGGGACGGGCGGCAGCCGCCGGTTCGTTGCTCGTCGCGGCGCTGGTCGAGCGCAGGCGCGACCGCCGTCGGCAGCGGGACGGCGACGAGGGCGATCCGCGGGAGAAGGCGGACGCGGCGCCGCGCGGTGGCGAGCCGAGGTGAGGCTGGGCTGAAGTCCGTGTCGTGCGGCGGGGAGGTCCGCACCGAACCGACGGACCACAGGGTCGAGATGCCTGGTGCCCCGCCCGAGACGGGCGGGGCACCAGGCGTCGGCTGGTCGGTCAGGTCTGGTTGCCGGGCACGTTCTTGTAGTCCTGGGGGCTGACCCCCTTGGGGCGCGGGTCCTTCTGCCGTTGGCCGCCGCCCTGGTTGGCGTTGGCCGACCCACCGAGTGCCTGGATCATCTCGCCCTTGTTCATCTGGTCGACGTTGCGCATTCCGGCGCGTTCCGCCTGCTTGCGCAGCTCACCGGTCTTCATCTGAGCGGGATCGCGGGCCATCGTTCCTCCTTCGGTCAGCGGACGGACTGGGAACCCGGTCGGCGTCCGCCGGGCCGCAGGCCGATCGTGCCGGTGACGGCGTCGCCGCACCATTTGGCCGCTGTCGTCCGTCTCGCCCCTCCGTGGTTTGCCGGTTCACGGTCCCGGCTCGCTTACCCGGCGACGGGCCGCACCAACGTTGGTGGGCGCCGGTCCGTGTGGGTACTCGATCAGCACCGGCCGGCGACGGTGGGGGCGGGCTCTCCGTCGGTGCCGGATCGGCGGACCGCCGGCAGGACCAGCGGGGTGCCGGTCTCCGGGTCCTCGATGATCCGGCAGGGCAGGCCGAACACCTCCTCGACCAGGTCGGTGGTGACGATCCGGCGCGGGTCCCCGGCGGCGACCACCCGCCCGCCGCGCATGGCCACCAGGTGGGTGGCGTAGCGGGCGGCCTGGTGCAGGTCGTGCAGCACCGCGACCAGGGTGCGGCCCTGTTCGTCGTGCAGCCGGGCGCAGAGGTCCAGCACCTCGACCTGGTGGGCGATGTCCAGATAGGTGGTCGGCTCGTCGAGCAGCAGCAGCGGCGTCTGCTGGGCCAGCGCCATGGCGATCCAGACCCGCTGCCGCTGCCCGCCGGAGAGCTCGTCGACCGGCCGGTCGGCCAGTTCGACGACCCCCGTGTCGGCCATCGCCTGGTCGACCACCCGCTCGTCCTCGCGGGACCACTGCCGCAGCAGGCCCTGGTGCGGGTAGCGGCCCCGGGACACGAGCTCGGCCACGGTGAGCCCGTCGGGGGCCACCGCCGACTGCGGGAGCAGCCCGAGGGTACGGGCGACCTGCCGGGCCGGCCGGCGGTGGATGTCGGCGCCGTCGAGCAGCACCGTGCCCCGGGCCGGGCGCAGCAGCCGGGCCAGGGCGCGCAGCAGCGTCGACTTGCCGCACGCGTTCGGCCCGATGATCACGGTGAAGGAGCCGTCGGGGACGGCCACCGTGAGGTCCTCGGCGACGGTGCGCCGGTCGTAGCCGAGGGTCAGCGCGTCGCCGACCAGCCGGGGGGTGTCGGGCCGCATCAGGGTTCCCTTCTCGTCGGGGCCGGTCATCGCCGGCCCCCGCGTTCGCCGGCGAGCAGCCAGGCCAGGTAGCCGCCGCCGAGCACGCCGGTGACCACGCCGACGGGCAGTTGCCGGCCGGCGACCGCGTGCTGGGCGAGCTGGTCGGCGGCGAGCAGCAGCGCCGCGCCGACGACCGCCGAGGGCAGCAGGTTCGGCCCGGGCGCGCGGGTGAGCCGGCGGGCCAGGTGCGGGGCGGTCAGCGCCAGGAACGACACCGGCCCGGCGGCCGCCGCGGCGACCGAGACCAGCAGCACGGCAGCGCCGAGCGCCGCGACCCGGACGCGGCGCACCGGTACGCCGAGCCCGGCCGCCGAGTCGTCGCCCATCTCCAGCAGCCGCAGGGCGGGGGCACGGGCGAGCAGCACGGCGGGCAGCAGCACCGCCAGCGCGCCGAGCACCGGCAGCGCGTTCGCCCAGCCCCGCCCGTCCAGGCTGCCGGTGAGCCAGAGCGCGGCACGGGCGGCGTCCATCAGCGGGGCGCGGGTGAGCAGCCAGCCGTTGACGCCGGTGAGGATGGCGGTGACCCCGATGCCCACCAGCACCAGCCGGTGCCCGCCCACGCCGTGTCGGCCGGCCAGGGCGTAGAGCAGCAGGCCGGTGGCGAGGCCGCCGGCGGCGGCGGCCCCGGCCAGCGCGGCGCTGCCGCCGCCGACCACCACCACGACCAGCGCGCCGGTGGCCGCGCCGGAGGTGACCCCGAGCACGTCCGGGCTGCCCAGCGGGTTGCGGGTCAGCGACTGGAACACCGCGCCGGCCAGGCCGAGGGCGGCGCCGACGGCCAGGGCCGTGACCAGGCGGGGCAACCGCAGTTCGGTGACGATGAACCGGTCGGCGGGGCTGCCCCCGCCGGCCAGCACACGCAGCACGTCGGCCGGGGCGATCGGGTAGTCGCCGGCGCCGACGGCCAGCACGGCCAGGGCGAGGGCGAGCAGCGTGCCGGCCAGGCCGACGACGAGGGCGCGGGGCCGCAGGCGCAGCGACAGCCCGCCGGGAAGGCGCAGCACGATCACAACCGGCCCACCCGTCCGCGCCGGACCAGGTGCAGGAAGAGCGGCCCGCCGAGCACGGCGGTGACCAGTCCCACCTGGAGCTCGCCGGGGCGGCCCAGCACCCGGCCGGCCACGTCGGCGGTGAGCAGCAGCACCGGCGCGAAGACCGCGCACCAGGGCAGCAGCCGGCGCGGGTCGGGCCCGGTGAGGGCGCGGACCAGGTGTGGTGCGAGCAGCCCCACGAAGACGATCGGCCCGCAGGCGGCGGTGGCCGCCCCGCAGAGCAGCGTGACGGCGACGACCACCGCGCCCCGGACCAGGCCGGGCCGGGCGCCGAGCGCGCGGGCGGAGTCGTCGCCGAGGGCCAGGGCGGCCAGCGGGCGGGTCACCAGCAGGGCGATCAGCAGTCCGGTGAGGACGAACGGCAGCAGGCTCGGCAGGGTGTCGGTGCGGGCGCCAGCCAGCGAGCCGACGGTCCAGAACCGCAGCCGCTCCAGCGAGGTGCTGTCGACCAGCATGACCGCGCTGACGTAGGAGAACAGGGCCGCGTTGAGCGCCGCCCCGGCCAGGGCCAACCGGGCCGGGGTGGCCTGCCGGCCGCCGGCGATGGTGTGCACGGCGACGGTGACGCCGGCGGCGCCGAGCAGCGCGTACCAGACCTGGTGGTCGAGGTCGGCCACGCCGAGCAGCACGGTGGCGGTGGCCACCGCGGCCGACGCGCCCGCGTTGATGCCGAGCAGGCCGGGGTCGGCGAGCGGGTTGCGGGTCAACGTCTGCATGGCCGCCCCGGCGACACCGAGCGCCGCGCCGGCGGCGAGACCGAGCAGCGTGCGGGGCAGCCGCCCCTGGCGCACCACGGCGTACTCGGGGGAGGCCGGGTCGGTGAGGCCGTGCCACACCTCGGGCAGGGAGAGCGGCTTCGCGCCGAGGACGAGGCTGAGCACGGCCACGGCGGCGAGCAGCAGCACGCCGAGGGCGAGCCCGCCGGCCCGGAGGCGGCGGCGCCGGCCGGACGCCGGGACGGCGGCGGTGCCGCTGCGGGGTGGGGTGATGACGGACAGCGTGGACTCCGGGGGCGGCGAAGGACCTTGACAGCGACTTAGGTTAGGTTAGCCTAACCTCGCTGTCCATGGTCATTCGCAGACCCGTACCGAAAGACTTCGCCATGCCCGATGCCCTGTCCCACCGCCGGCTCTCCCGCCGCGGCCTCCTCGCCGCCGCCGGCGCCGCCGGCCTCGGCGCCCTCCTCGCCGGCTGCGGCAAGGACGGCGGCGACGCCGCCACCAGCGCCGGCCCGACCGGCGGCCCCTGGTCGTTCACCGACGACCGGCAGCAGAAGGTCGACGCCGCCGCCCGACCGACCCGGATCGTCGCCTTCACCGGGGTGGCCGCCGCCCTGGTCGACTTCGGACTCGACAAGCAGATCGTCGGCGTGTTCGGCGAGACGAAGAAGGCCGACGGCAGCAAGGAGCCGCAGGCCGGCGACCTGAACGTCGAGCAGGTCGAGATCCTGGGCAACGCCTGGGGCGAGTTCAACCTGGAGAAGTACGCCGGCCTCCGCCCCGACCTGCTGGTCACCCACATGTACGACCCGGGCGCGCTCTGGTACGTCCCGGACGAGAGCAAGGCGAAGATCCTCCCGCTGGCACCGAGCGTCGCCATCACCACGGCCCGCGTGCCGATGACCAAGCCGATCGAGCGGTACGCCGCACTCGCCGGCTCCCTCGGCGCCGACCTGACCGCGAAGAAGGTGACCGACGCGAAGGCCCGGTTCACGGCCGCCGCCGAGGCGGTGCGCCAGGCGGTCAAGGCGAACCCCGGCATCAAGGTGATGGCCGCCTCCGGCAGCCCCGACCTGTTCTACGTCTCCAACCCGAAGGTCAGCACCGACCTCATGTACTTCGCCGAGCTCGGCGTCGACCTGGTGGTGCCGACCAAGCTCGAACAGGGCGACTACTTCGAGGCGCTGAGCTGGGAGAACACCGGCAAGTTCCCGGCCGACCTGATCCTGCTCGACAACCGCCCCACCGCCCTGCAGCCGAAGGACCTCGCCGCCAAGCCCACCTGGGCGCAGCTGCCCGCGGTCAGGGCCAACCAGGTGACCCCGTGGGACGCCGTGCCCCGCTTCTCGTACGCCGGCGCCGCCCCGCTGCTGGAGAATCTGGCCACCGCCATCCGGGGCGCGAAGAAGGTCACGGCGTGACCACCGCCGTCGCCCTGCGGTACCGGTTCTACGCCGCCCGGGTGCTCGCCACCCGGGCGGTGGGCGACTGCCTGGTCCGGGTCACCTTCGGCGGCGACGACCTCGGCGAGTTCGCCGGCGGCGGCCGGGACCAGAGCGTCTCGGTCTTCCTGCCGCACCCCGGCCAGGACGCCCCGGTCGTCCCCGTCGAGGCGGGGGAGGACTGGTACGCGGCGTGGCGCGCCCTGGACCCGGCGGTGCGGGCGGTGATGCGCTCGTACACCATCCGGGCGCAGCGGCGCGAGCGGGACGAGCTGGACATCGACTTCGTCCGGCACGGCGACACCGGCCCGGCCACCCGCTGGGCCGGCCGGGCTCGCCCGGGCGACCGGGTGCTGCTGCTCGGGCCGGCCGTGCCCGACGAGCGCACCGTGCGCTTCCAGCCACCCACCGGCGCCGACGCCGTGCTGCTGGTCGCCGACGAGACCGCCCTGCCGGCCGTCGGCGGGATCCTCGACTGGCTGCCCGCCGGCACCCCGGTGCGGGCCTTCGTCGAGGTCCCCGCGGCCGGCGACATCCAGCCGCTGCCCACCGCCGCCCACGCCGAGGTGACCTGGCTGGTCCGGGGCGCCACCGGTCCGGGCAGCAGCCTGCTGGCCGACACGCTGCGCGGCGCCCGGCTGCCCGGCGCCGCACCGTACGCCTGGATCGCCGGCGAGGCCGGCATGGTCCGGGCGGTCCGCCGGCACCTGGTCGGCGAGCGCGGCCTGGACCGCCGCAGGGTCACCTTCGCCGGCTACTGGCGGCGCGGCGCGTCGGAGGAGGACCTGCGGGCCGAGGCCGCGAGCGCCTGAGCGGCCCGGCGGCGGGACTACCGCAGCGCCACCGGGGTAGAGGGGAGCGTGACCGCGCCCGGGCCGTGCCGCCGGTGGCGCCCGGACGGCCGGGGCGCCACGTGACCGAGGTCGTGGCCGCCGCCCGCCGGCAGGCGCGGGAGGCGTACGAGCGGCTGCGCCGGTACTTCATCGTCGCCCTCCAGGCCGGCCTGGCGGCCGGGCTGTCCTGGTACGTCGCCAACACCCTGCTGCACAACCCGCAGCCGCTGTTCGCGCCTGCCGCCGCGGTCGGCACCATCGCCGCGGCCATCGGCAACCGGATACGCCGCACCGCCGAGCTGCTCGGCGGGGTGATCGTCGGAGTGCTCGTCGCCGACCTGATCATCCAGGTGATCGGAAACGGGCCCGTGCAGACCGGGCTGGTCGTCGCGCTGGCCATCTCGGCGGCGGTGGTGTTCCGCGGCAGCGGGGCGGTGATGGTACAGGCCGGAAGCACCGCCGTCCTGCTGGGCACCGTCGAGCCCAGCTCGCCCGACCTGGCCGTGCCGCGGACCGCCAACGCGCTGGTCGGCGGCGGGGTGGCGGTGGTGGTGGCGCTGCTCCTGCTGCCGCTGAACCCGGTCCGGGTGGTGCACCGCGCCGCCGGTGCCAGCCTCGACATCTTCGCCCACCAGCTGACCGTCACCGCCGAGGCCCTCGCCGCCGGCGACCCCGGGCGGGCCGACGCGGCATTGCAGCGCCTCCAGACCGCCGAGGCGGAGCGGAAAGAGACCACCGAGATCGTCGCCGCGGCCGCGGAGGTGGCGTCGCTGTCCCCGTGGCGCTGGCGGCGCCGCTCCCAGCTGCGCCGCTACGCGCACGCCGCCACGCACCTGGAGCTGGCCTTCACCAACAGCCGCAACATGGTCCGCCGGGTGGTCGCGCTCCTCGACGCCCGGGAGCCGGTCCCGGCCGACCTGCCGGCCGCCATCGAGACCTTCGGGCAGGCGCTGCGACTGCTGCACCGCGACTTCCTGGCCGGCCGGACCCCCGAGATCGCCCGGTCGCAGGCGTTGCACGCCGCGGAGGCGGCCCGCCGGGCCCGCGCGCAGGACCTCGGCTTTTCCGGCACCATCGTCGCCTCGCAGCTGCTCATCGTGGTCGGGGAGCTGCTCCAGGCGTCCGGGCTCACCAAGGCCGAGGCGGATCGGATGGCCGGGGTATGAGCGGCCACCGGGGTCCCGCGACCGCCCAAACGACCGTTAAGCTCAGGGGGTGGGAACCGACGAGCTCTACCCGGTCGAGCGGCTGGCCGCCGCCCAGCGCGCCACCGCCGCCGCCGGCCTGGACGCGCTGCTGCTCACCCCCGGCTCCGACCTGCGCTACCTGACCGGCTACGACGCCCACGAGGGGGAGCGGCTCACCTGCCTGGTGCTCCCTGCCGAGGGCGAGCCCACCCTGATCGTGCCGGTGCTGGAACGGCCCGGCGCCGAGGCCGCCCCCGGCGGCGGCTACCGGATCGTCGACCACGCCGACGGCACCGACCCCTGGCCGCTGGTGCGGGCCGCGCTGCCCGGCCCGGTCGCCGCCGTCGGGCTGGCCGACCGGATGTGGGCCGAGCAGGTGCTCGCACTGCGCGCCACGCTGCCCGACGCGGCCCAGCGGCTCGCCTCCGAGGTGCTGCGCGAGCTGCGGATCCGCAAGTCGCCCGCCGACGTCGCCGCGCTGGCCGAGGCGGGCGCCGCGATCGACGCCGTGCACCGGCGGATGGGGGAGTGGCTGCGCCCCGGCCGCACCGAGGTCGAGGTGGCCGCCGACATCGCCGCCGCCATCCGGGCCGCCGGGCACATCCGCGTCGACTTCGTCATCGTGGCCGCCGGCCCGAACGGCGCCAGCCCGCACCACGGCACCGCCGACCGGCCGATCCGCCCGGGCGAGCCGGTCGTGGTGGACATCGGCGGCACCATGCCGTCCGGCTACCGCTCCGACTGCACCCGCACCTACGTCGTCGGCGGCCCCGCCCCGGCCGAGTTCACCGACTACTACGCGGTCCTGCACGAGGCGCAGCGCGCCGCGGTGGCGGCCGTCCGCCCGGGGGTGACCGCCGAGGCGCTCGACGCGGTCGCCCGGGACATCATCACCGCCGCCGGTCACGGCGACGCGTTCCTGCACCGCACCGGCCACGGCATCGGCCTCGACACCCACGAGGACCCGTACGTCGTGGCCGGCAACCCCCGGCCCCTGGAGGCCGGCATGGCGTTCTCGGTCGAACCCGGGATCTACCTCGCCGGGCGGCACGGCGCCCGGATCGAGGACATCGTCGTCTGCACGACGGACGGCGGGCAACGGCTCAACACCACCCCCACGGAGCTCATCGCGCTATGACTGTCGACCGGATCCTCCCCACCGACGAGGCCCACGACCTGCTGGACCTCGCCACCGAACTCGCCGACCGGGAGCTCGCGCCCAAGGCCGCCGGCTTCGAGGAGCGCGCCGAGTTCCCCCGCGAGGTGCTGCGCACCCTGGGCCGGGCCGGCCTGCTCGGCCTCCCGTACGCCGAGGAGCACGGCGGTGCCGCCCAGCCGTACGAGGTCTACGTCCAGGTGCTGGAGATCCTGGCCAGCCGCTGGCTCGCCGTCGCCGAGGCGGTCAGCGTGCACACCCTGTCCTGCTACCCGGTGGCCCAGTTCGGCACCGACGAGCAGCGCAAGCTGCTGCCCGACATGATCGGCGGCGAGCTGCTCGGGGCGTACTGCCTCTCCGAGCCGCAGGGCGGCTCCGACGCCGCGGCCCTGACCACGAAGGCGGTCCGCGACGGCGACGCCTACGTGGTCTCCGGCACCAAGGCGTGGATCACCCACGCCCGGGTCGCCGACTTCTACAACATCTTCTGCCGCACCGGCGGCCCCGGCCCCAAGGGCATCTCCTGCCTGCTGGCCGACCGGAACACCCCGGGCATCCACCCGCAGGCCGCCGAGCGCACCATGGGCCTGCACGCCTCCCCGGTCGCCCAGATCGCCTTCGACGAGGCCCGGGTGCCGGCCGAGCGGCTGATCGGCGGCGAGGGGATGGGCTTCACCATCGCCATGTCGGCGCTGGACTCGGGGCGGCTCGGCATCGCCGCCTGCGCGGTCGGCCTGGCCCAGGCCGCCCTGGACTACGCCATCGGCTACGCCCGGGAACGCCAGCAGTTCGGCCGGGCGATCATCGACTTCCAGGGGCTCGGCTTCACCCTGGCCGACCACGCCACCCAGATCTCCGCCGCCCGGGCGCTGCTCCTGGCCGCGGCGCGGCTGCGCGACGCCGGGCGGCCGTACTCGATCGAGGCGGCGAAGGCGAAGCTGTTCGCCACCGACGTGGCGATGCGGGTGACCACCGACGCCGTGCAGGTGCTCGGCGGCGCCGGCTACGTCGCCGACCACCCGGTCGAGCGGTACATGCGCGAGGCCAAGGTGCTCCAGATCGTCGAGGGCACCAACCAGATCCAGCGGCTGGTCATCTCCCGGGCCCTGGCCAAGGGCTGATCCGACGCGGTGCGCGACCATCCGGCCCGCACAGCGTCATGGCGGCGGGCCGGGTGCGACGTGGGAGCGCTTTTACCGGTAGGTTGCACCGCGTGGAGGAGATCGACCGCGCCATCGTCGCCGCACTGACCGGGGACGGTCGGCTGTCGTACACGGACCTGGCCGAGCGGGTGGGCCTGTCGGTGTCCGCCGTGCACCAGCGGGTCCGCCGGCTGGAGCAGCGCGGCGTCATCAAAGGGTACGCCGCCCGCGTCTCGTTCGAGGCGCTGGACCTGCCGCTGACCGCGTTCGTGGCGATCCGGCCGTTTGACCCCTCGCAGCCGGACGACGCCCCGGAGCGGCTGGCCCACCTGCCGGAGATCGACTCGTGCTACTCGGTGGCCGGGGAGGACTTCTACCTCCTGCTGGTGCGGGTGGCCAGCCCGGCGGACCTGGAGCGGGTGCTGCAGGAGATCCGGACGTCCGCGAACGTCACCACCCGGACGACGGTGGTGCTCTCCACCCCGTACGAGCACCGCCCGCCGAAGGTCGGCCCGGAGCCGGCGAACCAGCACCGCCTCCGTGGCGTCGCGGCGGAGTCGGCGGGCTCGCAGGCGGGATGACCGGGCGCGGCGAGCGATGACCGCACCACCGCCGGCCGGACCCGGGCGTCGTCGGGCGACGGCAGGTGGTGCCGCGCGTGCGCTGGCGGTGGCCGGGACCCGAGGGCGATCCGCGCCGATCCGCCTGCGCTTTGAACCACCGTTCACCGGGCCGTGGGGGCCCGCGGAGCGGGTAGCGAGTTGAAGAAGGAGTTGGCGTTGCAACAGAACTTCCGGGCGACATGCCGGGGTCGGGCGAGGCGGCTGCTGCGGGTCGGCCCGTCGGTGGGGATCAAGCGATGACGGCTTCGAAGCCGGGCCGGTCCCGGTTCAGCGGACGGCTGGCGGAGGCGCGGACGTCGGCCGTCGGGACACGACTGCCCGCCTCGGCGGTCGAGGTGACGGCCCTTGCCGCCCTGCTGCTGGCGGCGGTGGGAAACTCCCGCCTGTGGGCGCTTCCCCCGGCCGTTCTCGCGTTCGCCCTGCTGGCCTGGACGTGGCGTGGCGGTGCGGCGGCCGCCGGAACGTCCGTGGTGGCACGCGTCCTCCTGCTCGCCAGCGCGTACCTGCTGGGCGCGGTGCACGGCGGTCTTGATCCGGCCCTGGCCGTCGGCGTCGCCGTCGCGGGCCTGGCGGTTCTCGGCGAACCGCTGTTGGCGTCGATGTTCGAGGCGGTCTACCCCGTCGCGGCGAACCTGCCCGGGATCGACTCCCGGCTCGGCCGTGGCCCCGACACGAGGCGGGTGGCGCTGGTCAACGGCGCCGCGGTGCTCGTGGCGCTGGTCTGCGCGTTCACCGGCGTCTTCGGGTGGATCGCGCTGGCGGTGTCGGTCGCGGCGCTCGGGTTGACCCTGTTCACCGGTTTGCAGGGCCTGAAGCTGGTGCGGGCGCGGCGCAACGGTGAGGCGAAACTGCTCAAGGCGCTGACCGCCTACGAGCCGATCTTCCTCGTGCACTGGAACGCGCCCGCCGGCACCGCCTACCAGCTCGCGATGTGGTTGCCCTACCTGGAGCGCCTGGGCCGGAAGTTCTTCGTGCTGGTGCGCAACCAGACCAACTTCAACGAGGTGGTGGGCCTCACCAAGGCCCCGGTGGTGATGCGGATGGGCCTGAACCAGCTCGACGAGGTCATCGCCCCGTCGCTGCGGGCGGCCTTCTACGTCAACACCGCGACGGTGAACAACCACGTCGCCCGGTACACGAACCTCAAGCACATCCAGCTCAACCACGGCGACAGCGACAAGGTGCCGAGTCACAACCCGGTCTTCCGGCTGTACGACAAGAACTTCGTCGCCGGCCAGGCCGCGATCGACCGGTTCGCGGCCAACGGGGTGAGCATGCCCGCGGAGATGTTCACCATCGTCGGGCGTCCGCAGGTGGAGAACGTCGCCATCGCGACCGAGCCGATCGCCTCGATCGCCAACCCCCGGGTCCTGTACGCCCCGACGTGGGCCGGCTTCTACGCCGACTCCAACTACTCGTCCCTGCTCGTGGGCTACGACATCATCAAGGCGCTCGTCGCGCGCGGGTGCAGCGTCGTCTTCCGGCCGCATCCGTACAGCCAGCGGTCCGCGGCGCTGGCCCGGGAGTGCGACCGGATCCGGACGCTGCTGGCCGACGACCGCCGGACGAACGGACGGCCGCACGTCTTCGGCGCCGAGGCCGAGGTGGCGATGACGGTCGCGGACTGCTTCAACGCCTCCGACGCGATGGTGTCGGACGTGTCGAGCGTGGTGGCGGACTACCTGTACTCGGAGAAGCCCTTCGTGATGGTCGCCGTCTCGACGCCGGCGGCCCGGTTCCCGGAGGCGTTCCCGCTCGCGCGGGCGGCCTACGTGATCGACGCCCACGGCGGCCGGCTGGAGGGGCTCGACACCGCCCTCGACGACCTCCTCGGCAGCGACCCCCTCGCCGGCGCCCGCCGCGACCTCAAGAAGTACTACCTCGGGGACATCCCCTCGGACCGGTACGCGCAGCGCTTCCTCGACGAGGCCTCGCGCTACCTCTGACGCGGGCGGCACCGCCGCCGACGATCGGCTCCGGTTCGGCATCGACGCCGCACCGGAGCCGCTCGTTCTAGTGCCGGGCGGCCCGGTCGGTGGCGGCGGCGGCCGTCTGCGGAACCGGCTGGTTCCACCGCAGGACGACCCGCCGGCCGTGCTCGTGACCGAGCACGCTGACGGTGGCGGTGTCCAGCCGCAGCAGCCCGCCGGCGGACGGGGGCAGGCCGATCCAGCGCGCGCCGAGCACCCGCAGGCTGTGCGCGTGGCCGACCAGCGCTACGCTGCCCCGCTCCAGCAGCGGGGTCACCCGGTCGAGCACCCGGTCGAGCCGGGCGCCGACCTCGGCCGGTGACTCCCCGCCGGGGCAGCCGTCGGTCCAGATGTTCCACGCCGGGTTCTCGTCGTGGATGTCCGCGGTGGTGCGTCCCTCGTAGGCGCCGTAGTTCCACTCGGCCAGGTCGGGGTCGGTCGCGTCGACGGTGAGCCCCGCCAGGTGCGCGGTGCGGGTGGCGCGCTGCCGGGGGCTGGACAGCACCCGGACGAAACGCCGGCCGGCGAGCGCCACGGCGAGCGCCCGGGACTGCCGCTCGCCGTCGGGGGTCAGCTCCAGATCGGTGTACGAGGTGTGCCGGCGGCTGGCGCTCCAGGTGGTCTCGCCGTGCCGGATCAGCAGAATCTCGCTCACCGGCCCAGTCAACCACGGACGGGCGGTCGGAGCCGGCCGGCGACCGGGTCACCCGTGGAGCGACTGGGTGCCGAGCACGGTGAGCAGGGCGAGGCGTTCGGCGTCCGGGCTGCCCGGTTCGGCGGTGTAGACCATGATCCGCAGGTCGCTGCCGGCGACGGTGAGCACGTCGCAGTCGAGGGTCAGCGGCCCGACGTGCGGGTGGTCGACGGTCTTGCGCGCCGCGGCGTGCCGGCCCACGGTGCCGGCGTCCCACAGTTCGGCGAACCGGGGACTGTGCGCCCGCAGGTCGGCGAGGAGCCGGCCCAGCCTCGGGTCGGCGGGGTAGCGGGCGGCGGCGGCGCGGAGGTCGCCGACCAGCGCGGCCTCGAACCCGCGCCGCTCCTCGGGGCCGAGCCGGACCCGCGAGCCGGGCCCGAGGAAGTGCCGCCACACGCCGTTGCGCTCGTCGCCCCGCGACCCGGACGGGTCACCCATCAGCGCCGCGTACGGCGGGTTGGCCACCAGCAGCGTCCAGGCGGCGTCGTACACCGCCACCGGGGTGCCGGCCAACCGGTCCAGCAGCCGCTGCACGCTCGGGGTGACCTCGGTGGGGATGGCCTGCGGGCCGGGCGGCGCGAGCCCGGCCAGCCGGTGGAGGTGGGCCCGCTCGGCGTCGGAGAGCCGCAGCGCCCGGGCCAGCGCCGCGACGACCTGCGCCGAGGGGTGGGCCGCGCGGCCCTGCTCCAGGCGGGTGAGGTAGTCGACGGAGATCCCGGCCAGCAGCGCCAGTTCCTCCCGACGCAGGCCGGTGGCCCGCCGGGACCGGCCGGGGGGCAGCCCGGCGGCCTCGGGCGGCACCCGATCGCGCCAGCGCCGCACCGCCTGCCCGAACTCCGCCCCCGCCACGTCCACCAGTCTGCCCCGTGGCCCCCGCACCCGGGTGGCCCTGGCAGTCCCAGGAAGACGCGCCGCCTGGACGGCCTCAACCTATCTTCCTAGGATGCCTTACGCGACGTGCGCCGGGACACAGCGTTTGCGGAGACCGGCACCGGGGACGCAACCGCCGGAAGCCCGAACGAGCCGAGGAGGCGGGATGAGCTTCACCGACAAGGCAAAGATCCGGGCCCAGGAGCTGGCCGGCGCGGCCAAGGAGCGGATCGGCGACGCCACCGACAACGAGCGGTTGCGGGCCGAGGGCGCCAACGAGCAGAGCGCCGCCCGGGCGCGGCAGGCCGGGCAGAACGTCAAGGAGGCCGGACGGAACGTCCGGGACGCCTTCGACAAGTGACCCGTACGACGGCGGGCTCCCGGTGATCCGGGGGCCCGCCGCCGTGTGCGCGGGTCACTTCCGGTGTCCGGGCGCGGGCGGCGGTCGGCGCGGGCGGGGTCTGGTTAGGGTCGCGGGGTGACGGTCCTGCGTTCCCTGGTGCTGTTCGTGCTGGCCGCGGTGGCGGAGATCGGCGGCGCGTGGCTGGTCTGGCAGGGCTGGCGGGAGCACCGGGGGCTGTGGTGGGTGGCGGCCGGGGTGCTGGCCCTGGGGGTGTACGGGTTCGTGGCGACGTTCCAGCCGGATCCCCACTTCGGCCGGATCCTGGCGGCGTACGGGGGTGTGTTCGTGGCCGGGTCGCTGACGTGGGGAGTGCTGGTGGACGGGTTCCGGCCGGACCGGTGGGACGTCACGGGGGCGGCCATCTGCCTGCTCGGCGTCGCGGTGATCATGTACGCCCCGC
>NZ_BMRA01000006.1:375201-502161 GCF_014648395.1 Micromonospora fulviviridis
TCGCGGGGGCGACGGGGTGGTGCGGATCAGTCGTCGCGGTGGGCGGCCCACCAGGACTGGCCGGTTTCGGGCAGGGTGTCGATCGGGTCGTAGTAGGCGTAGCGCTTGTTGAGCGCTTCGAGGTCGGCGGACTCGATCGAGGTGCGGTAGTTCTTGGTCCAGTAGGAGATGCCGCGCTCGCGGTCGTACTCGGTGAGCATGTGCACCCAGCGCTTGCCCACGAAGGGGACGTCGCAGACGATCCGCGGGGTGGCGTAGCCGGGCAGGTAGCCCATGATGTCGTGCTGGAGCTGCTGGGCGTGCCAGATGGGGACCCGCCAGTGCTCGGCGTTGGGGATCATGTCGCACATGTAGAAGTAGTACGGCAGGATGCCGGCCTCGCCCTGGAGGGCGAAGCAGAGGTCGAGCAGGTCGGCGCTGGTGGCGTTGACGCCGCGCATGAGCACGCCCTGGTTGCGCACGTCGCGGACGCCGACGTCGAGGGCGGTCTGGGCGGCCTTGGCGACCAGCGGGGTGATGGACTGCCGGTGGTTGACGTGGGTGTGGATGGCGAGGTTGACGCCGCGCCGGGCGGCGGTGCGGGCCACCCGTTCGAGGCCCTCGACCACGTCGCCCTGGAGCCAGTGCTGCGGCAGGCCCATGAGGGCCTTGGTGGCGAGCCGGATGTCGCGGATGGTTTCGATCTCGAGCAGCCGCATGAGGTAGGACTCGAGGTTCTTCCACGGCACGTTGGCCACGTCGCCGCCGGAGACGACGACGTCACGGACGCCGGGGTGGGCCTTGAGGTAGCCGATGTGGGCGTCGTAGCGGTCGACGGGCTTGAGGGTGAGCTTCAGCTTGTCGACGGCGGGGGTGGAGTTGCCGACGAGGTCCATCCGGGTGCAGTGGCCGCAGTACTGCGGGCAGGTGGAGAGCAGTTCGGCGAGGACCTTGGTCGGGTAGCGGTGGGTGAGCCCCTCGGCGACCCACATGTCGTGCTCGTGGAGGCTGTCGCGGCTGGCGTAGGGGTGTGAGGGCCAGTCGGTGCGCCGGTCGGAGGCCACGGGGATCATGTAGCGGCGGACCGGGTCGGCGAGGAACGCCTCGGTGGTCATGGGCTCGAACGGCACCATGGTGTTGAGCATCTGTGGGGGCACCAGCATCGACATGGTGGCCAGGGCCTTCTGGTCGGCCTCGAGGTCGGCGTAGAAGGTCTCGTCGACGAGGTCGCCGAGGACGGTGCGCAGCTGCTTGATGTTCTTGACGCAGTTGACCCGCTGCCACTGGGCGTTCTCCCACTGCTCGCGGGTGACGTGGCGCCAGCCCGGGAAGCGGGTCCAGTCGGGTTCGACCAGAGGGCTGCGGCGGTATTCGTACGGCTGCCCGGCGGTCGGTACGGCGACCGGGGCGTGACGGGGTTGAGGGATGGTCTCAACCGGTTGGGTCTGGGTCACGGCCCCTCCTGACATGTGGTGCGGGTGATCAGCGATCCTGAAGGCTACTGGAAAATATCCGGTGAAGAAATTAGTCTGCCGGAAGTTTTCCCGCGACGCGAGCCCTGGCCGAGGGTTCGGGCGGCTGGACATAGGGGGTCGGCGTGACGTCACCGGTGGGTCTGCACCGAGTCGTGGAACCGGCGGGGGTGCTGCCGCAGGCGGCGTGGCGGCTGGACGCCGACCCGCGGATCGCGGCGAACGAGGTGCGCATCCGGGTCGAGCGGCTGAACCTGGACGCGGCGAGCTTCCGGCAGCTGTCGGAGAAGCACGGCGGCGACGGGGAGAAGGTCCGCGCCGAGGTGCTGGAGATCATCTCGACCCGGGGGAAGATGCAGAACCCGGTCACCGGCTCCGGTGGCATGCTGATCGGCACGGTGGAGGAGGCCGGGAAGCGGTCCCCGCTGGGGCTGCGGCCGGGTGACCGGGTGGCGACCCTGGTGTCGCTGACGCTGACCCCGCTGACGATCCTCGACGGGCTGGCCCGCTGGGACGGGCGCAGCGAGCAGGTGCCCTGCGACGGGTACGCGATCCTGTTCGCCCGGTCGATCGCCGCGGTGCTGCCGGGTGACCTGCACCCGGAGCTGTCGCTGGCGGTGCTGGACGTGTGCGGGGCGCCGGCGCTGACCGCGCGGGTGGTGGCCGAGCAGGTGGCGCGGCGCCGCCGCGAGGACGACGGGCGTCCGGTGACGGTGGCGGTGATCGGCGGCGCGGGCAAGAGCGGCTCGCTGTCTCTCGCGGCGGCGCGGCGGGCCGGGGCCGGCCGTACCGTCGGGGTGGTGCCGGTGGCGGCGGAGCGGGACGCCCTCGAAGCGGCCGGGCTGGCGGACGTGGTGGCGTTGGCCGACGCCCGGGACCCGGTGGGCCTGTCGACGGCGGTGACCACGGCGCTGGGCGCGCCGGCGGACGTGACGGTGGTCTGCGTGGACGTGCCGGGCTGCGAGCACGGGGCGGTCCTCGCGACCGAGGACGGCGGCACGGTGATCTTCTTCTCGATGGCGACGAGCTTCGCGGCGGCGGCGCTGGGCGCGGAGGGCCTGGCCGCGGACGTGACCATGCTGGTGGGCAACGGGTACGTGCCGGGCCACGCCGAGGTGGCGCTGGAGCTGCTGCGCGCCGAGCCGGGGGTGCGTCGTCTGTTCGAGGCCCGGTTGGCGGCAGACTGAACATCATGACGAACCCCTCGATCTTGTACCGCGGCGGAGTGCTGCACTGTCCTGCCGACCCGAGCGCGACGGCGTTGCTGGTGCGTGACGGGCGGATCGCCTGGTTGGGCGCCGACGCCGACGCGCCGGCCGCCGACCGGGTGGTGGAGCTGGGCGGGGCGCTGGTGACGCCGGCGTTCGTGGACGCGCACGTGCACGCCACCGACACGGGGCTGGCCCTGTCGGGGCTGGACCTGTCGGGTACGGACTCGGCGGGTTCGGTGTGCGAGGCGGTGGCGGCGTTCGCGGCGACGTTGCCCGCCGACGCCGTGGTGCTCGGGCACGGGTGGGACGAGTCCACCTGGTCGGATCGGGCGTTGCCGGACGCGGCCGCGCTGGACCGGGCGGCCGGGGGCAGGAAGGTGTACCTGTCGCAGGCGTCGATCCATTCGGCGCTGGTGTCGGCGGCGCTGCTGGCGGCCTGTCCGGACGCGGCGGCCGCGGCGGGGTACGACCCGTCGGGTTGGCTGCGTCGGGACGCGCACCACGTGGTGCGGGCGGCGGCGTTCGCGTCGGTGACCCGGACGCAGCGGGTGGCGGCGCAGCGGCGGGCGCTGGAGCACGCGGCGTCGCTGGGCATCGCGGCGGTGCACGAGTGCGGTGGTCCGGGCATCTCCGACGAGGAGGACTTCACCGGGCTGCTGGCGATCTCCGGGGCGGGGGTGCCGGAGGTGTACGGGTACTGGGGTGAGCTGCTGGGCGCGGCGCGGGCCCGGGAGCTGGGTGCGGTCGGGGCCGGCGGTGACCTGTTCGCCGACGGGGCGCTGGGTTCGCGGACGGCGCACGTGTCGGCGGCGTACCTGGACGGGGAGCCGGGGGCGTGCGGGCACGGGTACGTGACGGTCGAGCAGGTGCGTGACCATCTGCTGGACTGCGCGGCGCACGGTCTGCAGGGCGGTTTCCACGCGATCGGGGACGCGGCGATCGGCACGGTGCTGGACGGGTTCGCGCAGGCGGCGCGGAAGGTGGGCGTGGACCGGTTGCGGGCGGCCCGGCACCGGGTGGAGCACGCGGAGATCATGAGCAAGCGGTTGATCGCCGGGTTCGTGGAGTACGGGATCGTGGCGTCGATGCAGCCGGCGTTCGACCGGCTGTGGGGTGGCGCGGGCCGGATGTACGAGTCGCGGCTGGGTCTGGACCGGTCGTTGGAGTCGAACCCGATGGGCGCCATGCACGGGGTGGGGGTGGCGTTGGCGTTCGGGTCGGACTCGCCGGTGACGCCGCTGGACCCGTGGGGGTCGGTGCGGGCGGCGGCGGCGCATCACAACCCGGCGCAGCGGATGAGCGTGCGGGCGGCGTTCGCGGCGCACACCCGCGGCGGGTGGCGGGCGGTGCACCTGGACAACGAGGGTGTCCTGGCGCTGGGCGCGCCGGCGACGTTCGCGGTGTGGGACACCCCGGCCGGGGTGGAGCGGGGCCTGCCGGTGTTGCAGGCCGAGGACCCGGAGGCGCGCGGCGCGGATGACCCGACGCCGCTGCCGGTGTGCCGGGCCACGGTGCTGCGCGGTGACGTGATCTATCAGGAAGGCACTTCTACGTGAGCGAGCTTGCGAGCGAACCATCGACACAGCACAGGCGCCGGCACGGCGTCGCCGAGCGCAGCGAGGTGACGGCGTGACAGGCAAGCTTGGGCTGGATCCGGCGCTGGTGGCGCGGGCGCGGGAGTTGGCGCGCCGGGCCGGGCAGCCGGTGGTGGATCTGGCGCGCAGCCACACCACGGTGTCGGTGGAGCGGGCGGTGCTGCGGCTGGCCGGGGTGACCGGCGCGGACCCGGACGGCATCCCGTGGGTGAACCGCCTCGTGGACGCGGTGGTGGCCGACGTGGGTCTGGGTCACGGGGTGGCGGCGCCGGTGTTCGACGCCCTGGCGCGGGAGCAGATCGCCGACGTGACGCTGCTGGCGCAGAAGGCGGCCGCCGGGTCGGTGCGGTTCACCCAGCCGACGGGCAAGGCCGCCACGGCGGCCCGGAAGGCCGCCCGCAGGGCGGTCGCCGCGGGGGTGCGGCAGATCGACCGGCGGCGCGCGGAGCGGGACCGGCTGGTGAAGCGGTTCGGGGACCCGAAGCAGCGGCCGTGGATCTACCTGATCGTGGCCACCGGCGACATCTACGAGGACATCCCGCAGGCCCAGGCGGCGGCGCGGGCGGGGGCGGACATCATCGCGGTGATCCGGTCCACGGGGCAGTCGTTGCTGGACTACGTGCCCGAGGGCGCCACCCGGGAGGGCTTCGCGGGCACGTACGCCACGCAGGAGAACTTCCGGCTGATGCGGGCGGCGTTGGACGAGTCGTCGCGGGAGCTGGGCCGGTACGTGCGGTTGACGAACTACGCGTCGGGTCTGTGCATGCCGGAGATGGCCACGCTGGCCGGCCTGGAACGGCTGGACATGATGCTCAACGACTCGATGTACGGGATCCTGTTCCGCGACATCAACCCGATCCGTACGTTCGTCGACCAGCGGTTCTCCCGGCAGGTGCACGCCCGTGCCGGGATCATCATCAACACCGGTGAGGACAACTACCTGACCACCGCCGACGCGGTGGACGAGGCGCACACGGTGACGGTGTCGCAGCTGCTCAACGAGTACTTCGCGCATGAGGCGGGGCTGGCGGACTGGCAGCTGGGCCTGGGGCACGCGTTCGAGATCAACCCGGACCTGCCGGAGTCGTTCCGGCTGGAGCTGGCGCATGCGCTGCTGGCCCGGGAGTTGTTCCCCGACGCGCCGCTGAAGTGGATGCCGCCGACGAAGCACATGACCGGGGACGTGTTCCGCGGCAACCTGCTCGACGGGTTCTTCAACCTGGTGGGCACCATGACCGGGCAGGGCATCCTGCTGGTCGGCATGATGACCGAGGCGGTGGTGACGCCGTGGCTGTCGGACCGGGACATCGCCCTGCAGAACGTCCGGTACGTGCTGGGCGCCGCCGGCGGGCTGCACGAGGACTTCGTGCCGGCGCCGGGCGGGTTCATCCAGCAGCGCGCGCACCGGGTGCTCGGTGAGGCCGTGGACCTGCTGGAGCGCATCGGTGACCAGTCGCTGCTGACGGCGATCGCCGAGGGCACCTTCGGGATCATGAAGCGGCCCGCGGACCGGGGCAAGGGCCTCGACGGCGTCGCGAAGCACGAGGCCGACTACTACAACCCGGCCACGGACGTCCTGGAGCAGGCGGCATGACGGAGAAGAAGATCGTCCGGCCGTACGGGGACACCACCGGCGACGGCATGGTGCAGGTGTCGTTCACGCTGCCCGTGCCGCACGACAAGCGCGCCGAGGGCGCCGCCGTGCAGCTGGCCAACAAGATGGGCATCGACCCGGCGATGCTGGTGCACGCCAAGCAGATGGGCGACGGGTTCACCTTCTTCGTGGTCTACGGGCGGGTGAACCACCTCGTGGACCTGGACAAGGTGCAGGTGGTGGAACGGGACTTCCCGCTGCTGTCGGCCAAGGAGGTCAACACGGCGGTGAAGCAGCGGATGCGGCGCAAGCTGTCCGTGGTGGGCGCCTGCATCGGCACCGACGCGCACACCGTCGGCATCGACGCCATCCTCAACGTGAAGGGCATCGCGGGGGAGAAGGGCCTGGAGTACTACCGGGAACTGAAGGTCACCAACCTGGGCGCGCAGGTCAGCGTCCCGGAACTGGTCGAGGCGGCCCGGCGGGAGAAGGCCGACGCCGTGCTGGTCTCGCAGGTGGTCACGCAACGCGACGCGCACCTGCACAACACCCGGGAGATGTCCGCCGCGTTCCGGGAGGCCATGCCCGCCGGCAAGCGGCCCCTGCTCATCGTCGGCGGCCCCCGCTTCGACGAGACCATGACCGGGGAGCTGGGCGTCGACCGGATCTTCGGTCGCGGCACCACCCCCGGCGAGGTCGCCAGCTACCTGGTGCACGCCCTGATCACCGAGAAGAAGGCGAGAGCATGAGCGACTCCCGGGTCGGCCTGACCGTCACCCACCGCCGGTACGTGCCGTACTCCCACGCCCACTACGCGGGCAACCTGGTCGACGGGGCGTACGCGCTGGGCCTGTTCGGGGACGTCGCCACCGAGGTGTGCATCCGCACCGACGGCGACGAGGGGCTGTTCGCCTCCTACTCCGACGTGCAGTTCAAGGCGCCCATGAAGGCCGGTGACGTGCTGGAGGTCGTCGCCACCGTCACCCGGGTCGGCACCCGCAGCCGCACCATCGACTTCGCCGCGCGGGTGGTGTGCCGGGGCCGCCCCGACAGGTCCGAGTCCGCCGCCGAGGTCCTCGCCGAGCCGATCGTGGCGGTCACCGCCACCGGCACGGTGGTCGTACCCCCCGCGGCGTGAGCGCGAGGAGTGAGCCGGGTTTGCGAGCCCCGCAGTCGCGAATGAAGGACAGCTCCGCGTGAACCTCGCCGTCTGCGCCGACGTCGGGTCGACGTACACCAAGGCGGCGGTGGTCGACCTCGACGGCGGCCGGCTGGTGGGCGCGGCGGCCGCACCGACCACCGTCGGCACCGACGTGCTGCACGGCCTGGACGCCGCGGTCGGCGCCGCCACCGCCGGGCTCACCGCCGGCGACGTGCCCTGGTACGTCTGCTCGTCGGCCGGCGGTGGGCTGCGCCTGGCCGTCATCGGCTACGAGCCCCTCGTCACCGCGCAGGCCGGCCGGCGGGTCGGGCTGTCCGCCGGGGCGAACGTGGTGCACGTGGCCGCCGGGCGGCTCGGCGCGGCCGACCTGACGGCGCTGCGCGCCGCCCGCCCCGACGTGGTGCTGCTCGTCGGCGGCACCGACGGCGGCGACGCCGACACCCTCACCCACAACGCCACCCGGCTGGCACGGGCGCGCTGGCGGGTGCCGGTGGTGCTCGCCGGCAACGCCGACGTCCGCGACGCCCTGCACGCCCTGCTCGCCGCGGCGAAGGTGCCGGTCACCGCCGCCGACAACGTGCTGCCCCGCATCGGGGTGCTCACCCCCGCGCCGGCCCGCGCCGCGATCCGGGAGGTGTTCCTGCGGCACGTCATCGGCGGCAAGAAGCTGTCCCGCGGCGGCCGCTTCGCCCGGCTGGTGCGGGCCGCCACCCCCGACGCGGTGCTCACCGGCGTGGAGGTCCTCGCCGACGCCCTCGGCGGGGACCTGGCCGTCGTCGACGTCGGCGGCGCCACCACCGACGTGTACTCGGTGCTCACCCCCGACGAGCGGGACAGCGGCCCCAGCCAGGAGGTCGCCGGCACCCTGTGGCGGGCCCGCACCGTCGAGGGGGACCTCGGCATGCGGTGGAGCGCGCCCGGCGTGGTCCGCGCCGCCGCCGAGGAACGCCTGCTCGCCGCGGGGGAGGAGGACGACCTGGCCGCCGCGGCGGCGGTCCGGGCCGCGGACCCCGGTTTCCTGCCCGCCGACGACGCCGACCGGGCCGCCGACCGGCGCATCGCCGCGCTCGCCGCGACGGTGGCGCTGCGCCGGCACGCCCGCGGCGCCGCCACCGGCGAACGCGCCGGCCGGGACCTGCGCGACGTCAAGGTGATGGTGGGCTCCGGCGGGGTGCTGCGGCACGCCGCGCCCGCCGACGCCGCCGGGGTACTCGCCGCGGTGCTGGGCGACCACGCCGGCGGGTGGCCGCTGCCCCGCGCCGCCCGCGCCGTCGTCGACGTCGACTACGTCCTGGCCGCCGGTGGGCTGCTCGCCGCCGACCACCCCGGCGCGGCGGCCGCCCTGCTGCGCCGGCACCTCGCCGGCTGAGCGCACCGGCCCGCTCGGCGCCCCTGCCGCGGGGACTATTCGGCGGCGAGCCGCGCGCCGCGGGCGTCCGCTTCCTGCGACGCCGCCCAGGAGGCCAGCAGCCGGAGGTTGTCCTCGGCGGCGGTGCCGGGCTCGGCGGTGTAGATCACGAGGGAGAGGCCGGGTTCGGCGGTCATCGCGAGGGTCTCGAAGGCCAGGGTGAGGTCCCCGACGGCCGGGTGGTGGAAGCGTTTGGTGCCGGTCCCGTGCCGGCGGACGTTGTGGGCGCCCCAGCGGGTGCGGAACGCGTCGCTGCGGGTGGACAATTCGCCCACCAGGTCGTGAAGGTCCTTGTCGTGGGGGTCACGGCCCGCTTCGGTGCGCAGCACGTCGACGGTGACGTCGGCCATCAGTTCCCAGTCCGGGTAGAAGCGGCGCGCGGCCGGGTCGAGGAACTGGTAGCGGGCCAGGTTCGGCGCCGGTGGGCCGCCGGTGGTGAAGATGTCGCTGAAGAAGCCGCGGGCGAGCTCGTTGGTGGCGAGCAGGTCCAGGCGGCCGTTGCTGACGTACGCGGGGCCGGCGGTGATCGCGTCCAGGGTCCACTGCAGGCTGCGGTGCAGCGGCGTGTGCCGGCCCGCCCGCCGGCGTGGCCGGGCAAGGGCGTCGGAGCCCTCCGCCGCCTGGGCCAGGTGGAGCAGGTGGGCGCGTTCGGCGTCGTCGAGCTGCAGCGCGCGGGCGACGGCTTCGAGGACACCGGGAGAGACGCCGGCAAGGTGGCCACGTTCGAGCTTGGCGTAGTACTCGACGCTGACGTCGGCGAGCGCGGCGACCTCGCTGCGGCGCAGCCCCTTCACCCGGCGTCGGGTGCCGGCCGGCAGGCCGGCCCGCTCCGGGGTGATCTTGGCGCGCCGCGAGACGAGGAAGTCGCGGACCTGGTCATGGTTGTCCACGCGCTCGACCGTACGCGGCGTGCGCCGCGGCAGCCATGTACTGCCGGTACACCCCTCATCAGGCACTCCCTGCCGGCGCCGGAACGGGGTTTCCTGGTCCCCGAGCGGGACTAGGCGCCCGCCGTCGGGGCACTCCGGGAGTCGGCTCACCACCGGGCTCACGGGGAGCACCTCAAACGATCACTGATCGGCAAGGGAGAACATCATGCGTGGCGTCGTCATGCACGCACCCGGCGACGTCCGGGTGGAGGACCGCCCGGACCCGCGGATCGAGCAACCCACCGATGCCGTCATCCGGGTGTCGGCGACCTGCGTGTGCGGCTCGGACCTGTGGCCGTACCGGGGGGTGCAGAAGGTGGAGGGCCCCACGCCGATGGGCCACGAGTACGTCGGCATCGTCGAGGAGGTCGGCGCCGACGTCACCAGCCTCAAGCCGGGCCAGTTCGTGGTCGGCTCGTTCTGGGCCTCCGACAACACCTGCGAGATCTGCCGGGACGGCTACCAGTCCGCCTGCGTGCACCGGGTGCCGATGGGCATGCTCGGCTCGCAGGCGCAGCACCTGCGGGTGCCCCTCGCGGACGGCACCCTCGTCGCCACGCCCGAGGTGCCGCCCGCCGACCTGATTCCCAGCTACCTGGCCGCCTCCGACGTGCTGGGCACCGGCTGGTTCGCCGCGGTCGCCGCCCAGGCCGGCCCGGGCAAGACCGTCGCGGTCGTCGGCGACGGCGCGGTCGGCCTGCTCGCCGTCCTCGCGGCCCGGCAACTGGGCGCCGAGCGGGTCGTCGCGATGAGCCGCCACGAATCCCGGCAGCAGCTCGCCCGCGAGTTCGGCGCCACCGACATCGTCACCGAGCGCGGCGACGAGGGCGTCGCCAGGATCAAGGACATGACCGGTGGGCTCGGCGCGCACTCCGTGGTCGAGGCCGTCGGCACGCAGGAGTCGATGATGCAGGCCATCCACTGCGCCCGCCCGAACGGGCACGTCGGGTTCGTCGGCGTCACCCACGACGTGGCGGTGCCCGGCATGGAGCTGTTCTGGTCCCTGGCGCACCTGCACGGCGGCCCCGCGCCCGTACGGCGGTTCCTGCCGGAGCTGATGCGCCTGATCGGCGACGGCACGATCAACCCGGGCCGGGTGTTCGACCTCGACCTGCCCCTCGACCAGGCCGCCGAGGGATACCGGGCCATGGACGAACGCCGCGCGATCAAGGCCCTGCTGCGCCCGTGACCACCCACGCACCTCAAGGAGCGTCGATGGAACTGAAGCCCGTCAAACCGACCGTGAAGACGCCCGCGCGGAACTTCACCGGCGACGTCTACCTGACCCCGATCTACAACGGCGCCGAGCCGTCACGGATGACCGTCGCCCTCGTCCGCTTCACCCCCGGCGCCCGCACCCACTGGCACTCCCACGCCGTCGGGCAGACCCTGCACGTCACCGAGGGGGTGGGGCTGGTCGGCACCCGCGACGGGACGGTGCTGCGGGTGCGCGCCGGCGACACCGTCATCTGCCCGCCCGGTGAGGAGCACTGGCACGGCGCCACCGCCGACACGTTCATGAGCCACCTTGCCATGCTGGAGGCGCTGCCCGGCGGGCAGGACCCCACCACCTGGCTGGAACCCCTCCCCGACGGGCAGTACCAGACCGCGAACCAGGGCGACGCCTGACCGCCCCGCATGTCCGGCCCGACCGTCCGAAACCGTCGGGAAACCGACGTTCGCATCGAGACGCGCCGACGCGACACGCCGTGTCGCAACACACGACAGGCCCGGGTGGGTTGACAGCGGCGGGGGTGCACGCCGTACCGTCTTTGAGTCCTACCACGGGAAGCGGCTGCTGTTCGCTTCGTCCCTTCGTCCGCTGGCCGAGCGACCGGAAGGTTGCGGCGGCCAGGTCCAGCGGGCGGGGGTCGGCGGGGCGGCGCGAACCGGCCGCGGTTACCGGTGTACGGGCAGGGTGAGAGGAACGGCCAGTAGACAACGGCCAGGCGGGGGCAGCCAGTCCACGTCGGGTCGGTCCGAAGGTCGGCGCCGATCGCCTTCGCCCCACCGGCCGGGAAGGGCCTGGGAGCATCGGGGCGCGGCGCGAGCCGCGCCCCGATTTTCGTCGCCGCGGCTCATCCGTTGAGGACCTCGTAGACGGCGGCCGGGGCGGGACCGATCCGGCCCTCGAACGGCGCGCCGAGATCCGGCTTGAACCCGTGCTCCGAGTAGCTGATCTCCGCCGACCGCTCCGGCTCGCCGCCCGCGGCGGGCATGGTGAACCGGAGGCCGAGCAGCCGCTGCTGGTCGTCAACTGTCGCCTCGAACGGGACAGCCGCCCGCTGCTGCGCGGTGAGGATGCCGAGGTGCTTCTCGTCCACCAGGACGCTCACCCCCGGGTCCGGCACCCGGGTGAGGTCCAGCGTGCCGCGGTAGCGGCCGGTCCCGACGGGCTCGGCGGAGGCGATGCCGGCGAACAGGTCGGTGGCGTGGGCCGGGTCGCCGAACCGCTCCAGGCGGGCTCGTCGCGCCGGATCGACCTTGCGTACGTCGATTCGGGTCCACTGGTCCCCGGTGAGCGGATTGCTGCGGGCCAGGTGCTGGTCGCCGCGGTGCAGCACGTCGTCTCACCGGACACCTCCCTCGGGGGTCGACCCCGCCCGCCGATGTACCACCGCTCAACCAGGTAAATCCCTGGATGGCCCGCCGGTCATCCGGCTGCCGCGGTGGCCCGGCCCGGACGGGCCGACGGGCGTCCCCGCCGGGTAGCCTTCGGCGCGTGATCGTGGTGAGGTGCCGGTGACGACGCTGGACCGGGAAGACGCGCGTGCCACCGACGGGGCACGCCCGGGCGACGGTGGGCGTCCCCTGCCGCTGAAACTGGCCGTCCCGGCGGCCCTGCTGGCCGGTCTGGCGCTGCTTGTCGCCTTCCCCCCGTACGGGCTGTGGCCCCTCGCCCCGGTCGGTGTGGCGCTGCTCGCCGCCGCGGCGCACCGGCGGCGGCTGCGCGCCGGCGCCGGGCTGGGCTTCCTCGCCGGGGTGGCGCTGTTCGCGCCGCTGCTGGAGTGGACCAACCTGCACACCGGCTACCTGCCGTGGCTGCTGCTGTCCCTGCTGCAGGCCGGCTACCTGGCGCTGCTCGGCGCCGCCACCGCCTGGGTGTCCCCGCTGGTCGACCGGCACCGCGCGGCGTGGCCGCTGGTCACCGGGCTGCTGTGGGTGGGGCAGGAGGCGCTGCGCGACCGCACCCCGTTCGGCGGGTTCCCGTGGGGGAGGCTGGCGTTCAGCCAGGACACCTCCCCGCTGCTGCGGCTGGCCGCGCTCGGCGGCGCCCCGCTGGTCACCTTCGCCGTCGCCCTCGCGGGCGGGATCCTGCTCTCCCTCGCCTGGCGGGACTGGCGCCGCCCCGTCGGGCTGTGGCGGCCGGTGGCCGGGCTGGCCGCCGCCCTCGCCGCGGTGCTCGCCGCCGGCCCCGCCGTGCCGGCCGGGGTACGCGGCGGCGGCGACACCGTCACCGTCGCCATTGTCCAGGGCAACGTGCCCCGCCTCGGGCTGGATTTCAACGCCCAACGGCAGGCGGTGCTCAACAACCACGTCGACGCCACCCTGAAACTGGCCGAACAGGTCGCCGCGGGCACACAACGCCGCCCCGACCTGGTGGTGTGGCCGGAGAACTCCAGCGACATCGACCCGCTGCGCAACCCCGGCGCCGGTGAGCGGATCAGCCAGGCCGCCGACGCGATCGGCGCGCCGATCCTGGTCGGCGCGGTGCTGCTCGGCCCCGGCGAGGGTCAGGTCCGCAACGCCGGCCTGCTGTGGCGCCCGGGCAGCGGCGCCGACCTGGACCAGCTCTACACGAAGCGGCACCCCGTGCCGTTCGCCGAGTACGTGCCGCTGCGCGAGATCGCCCGGATGGTCAGCTCCGAGGTCGACCGGGTCCGCTCCGACTTCGTCCCCGGCAGCACCCCCGGCGTGCTGGACACCGGCGTGGCCACCCTCGGCGACGTGATCTGCTTCGAGGTCGCCTACGACGGCATCGTCCGGGACACCGTCACCGGCGGCGCGCAGCTGCTCGTGGTGCAGACCAACAACGCCACCTTCGACGTGGCCGAGGCCCGCCAGCAGCTGGCGATGGTCCGGCTGCGTGCCGTCGAGCACGGTCGCGCCGCGCTGATGGCCTCCACGGTCGGGGTGTCCGGGTTCGTTTCCCCCGACGGGCGGGTAGACGGGGCGACCGGGTTCAACACCGCCGCGGTGGTGGTGCGGCAGATGCGGCTCGGCGACGGGCGTACCCCGGCCACCACGGCGGGGGTGTGGCCGGAGGTGGCGCTCGCGGCGCTCGCCGTCGCGGCCCTGGCCGGCGCGGCCGTGCTGCGCCGCCGCCGGGAGGTCGACCCGGACTAGGACGACCAGCGGGGAGGCGGTACACGGTGGGCTTGGTAGCCGACAGGCGTACGGTCGGCCATCCCGGGGTGGGACGGGTCCTCGTGGTCATTCCCACCTACAACGAGGCCGACAACGTCGACCGGATCGTCGCCCGGCTGCGGGCGGCGGCGCCGGGCGTGGACGTCCTCGTGGCCGACGACAACAGCCCCGACGGCACCGGCGCCATCGCCGACGGGCTGGCCGGCGCCGACCCGCAGGTGCACGTGCTGCACCGTCCCGGCAAGGAGGGGCTGGGTGCGGCCTACCTGGCCGGTTTCGCCTGGGCGCGCCAGCGCGGCTACGACGCCGTCGTGGAGATGGACGCCGACGGCTCGCACGCCCCGGAGGACCTGCCGGCGCTGCTGGACGCCGCCCGTGACGCCGACATGGTGATCGGCTCCCGGTGGACCCGCGGCGCGCGGGTGCTGAACTGGCCGCTGCGGCGGCTGCTGCTGTCCCGGGCCGGGAACCTGTACGCGAGGCTCGCGCTGGGCGTGCCGGTCTCCGACGCCACGGGCGGCTACCGGGTGTACCGGGCGGCCGCGCTGGACGCCATCGACCTGGCCTCGGTGCGCTCCCAGGGGTACGCGTTCCAGGTGGAGCTGTCCCGGCTGGCGCACCGCGCCGGGGTGCGGATGGTCGAGGTGCCGATCACCTTCGCCGAGCGGGAGCACGGCGACAGCAAGATGAGCCCGCTGATCGTGGCCGAGGCGCTGTGGCGGATCACCACCTGGGGGCTGCGGGACCGGCGGGCCGCGGCGCGCCGCCCCGACGCGCTGGCCCGGTGGCCGTGAGCGCGGGCGTGTCATGCTGGAGGGGCGTGATGACACCCCCGGGCGGATGAGGTGAGATGCGCCGAGGACTGAAGTACGTACCACCGGCTCTGCTGCTGCTCGCGCTGCTGGAGCTGACCGTGTTCGTCCTGGTGGGCCGGGGCGTCGGGTTCGGGTTCGCGGTGCTGCTGGTGTTCGCGGCCTCGCTGCTGGGCCTGGTGCTGCTGCGCCGGGAGGGCATGCGGGCCTGGCGCGGTTTCCGGGCCGCCGTGGAGTCTCGGCAGCCGCCGGGGCAGCAGGTCACCGACGGCCTCGTGGGCCTGGCGGGGGCGCTGCTGCTGGCGCTGCCCGGGCTGGTCAGCGGCGCGGTGGGGCTGCTGTTGCTGGTGCCGCCGGTGCGGCGGCTGGCCCGCGCCGGGGTGCGCCGGGCCACCGAGCGCCGGGTGTCGTCGATGGTCGCCGGTGACCTGTTCGGGCCGCGCCGGGTGCGGGTGCGCCGGGGTGCGCCGCAGGCCGCGCCGACTCCCGAGCAGCAGCCGCAGCCGGTCGTCGAGCCGGGCCGCGCCATCGAGGGGGAGATCGTCGAGCCCGGCCGGTCGTGACGACCGGACAGACATGACGAAACGCCCCCGGGGGGATCCTCGGGGGCGTTTCGTGTCGTTACGGGTGCTCAGGCGCGACCGCGGCGGGTGCGGACCTCCTGGAGCCGCTCGGCGAGGATGTCCTCCAGCTCGGCGATCGAGCGCCGCTCCAGCAGCATGTCCCAGTGGGTACGCGGCGGCTTGGCCTTCTTCTGCTCGGGCTCGCTGCCGTCGACCAGGCGGGCGACGCTGCCGTCGAACTTGCACTCCCAGGTCGTCGGCACCTCGGCGTCGACGGCGAACGGCACCTCGAACTGGTGCCCCTTCGCGCAGAGGTACTCGCGGGTCTGACGCGGCGCGAGCTCCGTGTTGCGGTCGGATTCGTAGCTGACTGCGCCCAGTCGGCTACCGCGCAGCATACGCTCGCCCATGATCGACTTCCCCTCGTTCGTGGTGCTGGTCTTCAGGTGTAACGGCCCGTCACCGCCGCCCCATTCCCGGCCACGCTGACGGCCCGGCGCGGGGTCGGGGTCCTCAAGGGTAGCCGGTCATGACGGCTGCCCGGCGGGGTCGTCCCCGGCCGGGCCGAATCGGTGGAGTGTTTCGCCTGTCAACGGGGATGTTAGCCGCCTCCTGGTGTGCGGAGGTGACGATGACCAGTGACGCGCCGGTCGAGGCCCGGCCCCCCGGCGGGAAGACCTTCTTCGGTCACCCCCGGGCGCTGTCCACGCTGTTCCTCACCGAGATGTGGGAGCGGTTCAGCTTCTACGGCATGCGGGCCATCCTCGTGCTGTACCTGACCGCGTCGGTCGCCGACGAGGGCCTGGGCATCGGGGAGTCCACCGCCAACGCCGTCTACGGGACCTACAACGCCATGGTGTACCTGATGGCGCTGCCCGGCGGCTGGGTGGCCGACCGGCTGATCGGCGCGCGGCGCAGCGTGCTCTGGGGCGGTGTGGTGATCGCCGCCGGGCACTACGTGATGGCCGTCCCGGCCCGGTGGAGCGTGTTCGCCGGCATGACCCTGATCGTGCTGGGCACCGGCCTGCTCAAGCCCAACATCTCCACCATGGTCGGCGACCTCTACGACCGGGACTCCCCGCGCCGCGACGCCGGGTTCTCGATCTTCTACATGGGCATCAACCTGGGCGCGTTCATCGCCCCGCTGATCACCGGCTTCCTCGGCGAGAAGATCAACTGGCATCTGGGCTTCGGCGCGGCCGCGATCGGCATGACCTTCGGCGTGCTCCAGTACGTGCTCGGCCGGCGCAACCTCGGTGACGCGGGCGCCCGGCCGGCCGACCCGCTGCTCGGCGCGGACCGCAGGCGGGCGCTGACCCGCATCGCCGTGGTCACCGTGGCGGTGCTCGTGGTGCTGGCCGTGCTCGCCCTGATCGGGCTGTTCACCGTCAACACCGTGGTCAACCTGCTCACCCTGGTCACCGTGCTGGTGACCATCGCGTACTTCACGCGGATCCTGACCGACCGGGAGATCAGCGCCACCGAGCGCAGCCGGATGAAGGCGTACCTGTGGCTGTTCGTCTTCGCCGCCACGTTCTGGCTGATCTACGACCAGGCCGGGTCGGTGCTGAACATCTTCGCCGAGGACCAGACCGACCGGAACGTGGCCGGCTTCACCTTCCCGGCGTCCTGGCTCCAGTCGGTGAACCCGATCCTGATCATCATCGGCGCGCCGCTGGCCGCCTGGCTGTGGCTGAAGCTCGGGCACCGGGTGTCCACGCCGATGAAGTTCGCCGTCGGCCTGGTGCTCAACGGCCTGTCGTTCGTGCTGATGGCCGCCGCCGCGCAGGCCGCCGTCGGCGGCGACCTGGTCTCGCCGTGGTGGCTGGTCGCCGTGTACGCCATCCAGGTCGCCGGTGAGCTGTCGCTGAGCCCGGTCGGCCTGTCGGCCACCACGAAGCTCGCCCCGGTCAAGTACGCCAGCCAGATGCTGGGCCTGTGGTTCCTCGCCACCGCCGTCGGCGACGCGATCGGTGGCCAGGTGGCCCGGCTGGCCGAGAGCTGGTCCGAGCCGACGTACTTCCTGACCTTCGGCCTGGCCTCGGTGGTGCTGGGACTGGCCGCGGTGATGTTCACCCGGCAGATCCGGGGACTGATGGCCGGCATCCACTGACCGGCGGCACGTCAGCGCGCCGGGGTCGGCGGCAGCGGCAGCGGCAGGCCGGGCAGCCCGTCGATGCTGGTGGCCACGTGCTCCTTGCCGGCGAAGTACGCGCTCAGCGAGGCGTCGTCCTCCCGGGCGAACCGCCGCCCGTGCAGGTCGCGGTCGGCCTCGTAGGTCATCAGCGGCACGGCGTAACCGCAGGTGTCGCGGATCAGCTCGGCGCGGACCACGACGATCGCCCGCAGGCCGTGCTGGCCCGGCTCGATGTCGGGGAAGTGGCCCAGCAGCTCCGGCCAGCGGGGATCGTCGCGGAACACCGGCTCGCCCCGCCCGTGCACCCGGACGATGTTCGGCGGGCCGGTGAAGGCGCACCACATCAGCGTGATCCGGCCGTTCTCCCGCAGGTGCGCGACGGTCTCGGCGTTGCTGCCCGCGAAGTCCAGGTAGGCGACGGTCAGCTCGTCGAGCACCGCGAACGAGCCGCGCAGGCCCTTGGGGGAGAGGTTGACGGTGCCGTCGCCGGCGAGGGGGGCGGTGGCCGTGAAGAACATCGGCTGGGTCTCGATGAAGGTCCGCAGCCGGCCGTCGATGCGCTCGTACGTCTTTCCCACGCCCTGATCATCCTCGCCGGCCGCCACCTCCCGCTGACCCGTCCCAGCCCGTGGCCGTCGGGCGCACCGGTGGCGTCAGCCGGCCCGGGCGCCGAGCCGGGCCAGGGCGCTGGCCAGGTCGCTCACCTGGTCGGCGAGCTGACCGGCCCGCCGCTGGGCGGCGTCGCGGTCGGCCTCGGCGGCGGCCAGCCGGGCCTCGACGGCGGCGGTGGCCTGCCGCGCGGCCGCCAGGTCGGCGGCCAGGGCGTCCCGCTGCGCGGTCCGGGCCGCCAGTTCCTCCCGCGCGGCCTCGGCCTGGTGCCGGGTCGCCTGTGCCTCCTGCTCCGACCGCCGCGCCGCCTCGGCGTGCGCGCGGGCCTGCTCGGCGGTCTCCTGCCCGGCCCGCTGCGCCTCCGCGGCCTCCGCGCGGGCGCGGTCGACCTCCGCGCGGGCCGCCGTGGCGGCGGCACGGGCACGGTCGGTCTCGCCGCGGGCCGCCTCGGCGTCGGCGCGGGCGCGGTCGGCCTCGGCGAGCAGCGCCTCGGCCCGCTCCAGCGCCTCGCCGGCCGAGCGGGTGGCCCGCTCGGCGTCGACCCGGGCGGCGTCGCGTTCGGCGGTCAGGTCGGTGACCCGGCGGCGCTCACCGTCGCGTTCGGCCCGCACGGTCCGCAGCTCGTGGCGGGCGGCGTCGCGGTCCCGCTCGGCCTGCACCCGCAGCGCCTGCGCCGCGCCGGCCTCGCCGCGGGCCTCGTCCCGGGCCGCCTCCGCGTGGCGGGCCCGGTCGGCGGCCGCACGGGACGCCGCCTCGGCGCGGTCGGCCTGCTCCCGGGCGGCGTCGCGGTCGGCCACCGCCGCCTGGGCGTCCTGGCGGGCCCGGGCGGCCGCCGCGGCGGCGTCGTCGGCGTCGCGCCGGGCCTCGTCGCGTTCGGTGTGCGCCGCCGCCACCTGGGCGGCCGTCTCGGCGCGGACCTCGGCGAGCTGCCGCTCCACTCCGGCCGGTGACAGTTCGGCGTGCAGGGCGTCGGTGAGGGTCTCCACGATCTGGTCGAGCCGGTCCACCGCCTCCCAGGTGCGGGCCACCTGCCCGGGCAGGCCGGGGGCGTTGCGGTGGCGCATCCGGGAGTTCCGGGACGCCCGCTGGCAGGCGCCGTCGTTGTCCCGGCAGTACCGGAAGGGCCGGCCCGCGCCGGCGCGCTGCGGCACCTCCCGTCCACAGTGGGCGCAGGGACGGGTCTCGGGGGCGGGCTGGGCGTCCATCGGCGGCGAAGTCTAGTTGCCGGAGGTCACGACGGCGACGACGGCCCGGTGCGGACGACAGCCTGGTCGCCGTGGGGCCCGAACAGGTGCAGGATCTCGACCGTGTCCGTGCCGGCCGGGCCGAACCAGTGCGGCTCGCCGGTGTCGAACTCGGCGACCTCGCCGGGGGAGAGGGTGAACTCGCGGTCACCGAGGACGAGGCGGAGCCGGCCGGCGAGGACGTAGAGCCACTCGTAACCGGCGTGGGCGACGAGCGTCGGCTCCCGGGGCGCGAGGACCTGCTTGAAGACCTGAACCCGCCCCGGGTACTGGGTCAGCGGCACCACCACCCCGCCGCGGCGCCGTCGGTGGGGCCGCAGGTGGACGCGGGGGTCGCCGGTGGCCGGCGCCGCCACCAGCTGGTCCAGCGCGACGCGGTGGGCGCGGGCCAGCGGGATCAGCAACTCCAGGGTGGGGCGCCGCTTGCCTGACTCGAGGCGGGACAGCTTGCTCACCGAGATGCCGGTCTGGGCCGCGAGGGACTCCAGCGTGAGCCCGCGGTCGCGGCGCAGCGCGCGCAGCCGGGGCCCGATGCCGTCGAGGAGTTCCGCGAGGTCGGCTTCCATGCTCGCCATCTTTGCGGTTTCCGCAAAGACGCTCGGCCCGGGGGTCCACCCGACCCGAGCATGGCGGGGCACGTTCCCCGACCTGGAGGTGAGCGGATGGCCGCGACATCCCTGACTGTTCGAGCCGACCTGCCCGTGCGCCGACGGTGGGCGGTGTTGGCGATCTGCGCGCTGAGCATGTTGCTGGTCGGGCTGGACACCACGATCGTCAACGTCGGCCTGCCCGCAATCGGCGACGCGCTGGGGGTGGGCACCCGGAGCCTGGAATGGGTGGTGGACGCCTACACCGTGGTGCTTGCCAGCCTGCTGATCTCCTCGGGGGCGCTGGCCGACCGGCTGGGCCGGCGCCGGGTCTTCCGCTGCGGGCTGCTCGTCTTCGGCGCCGCGTCGCTGGCGTGCGCGATCGCGCCGTCGCTCGGCGCGCTCGTCGCGGCACGGGTCGTCCAGGGCGTCGGGGCGTCGATGCTCAGCCCGGTGGCCCTGGCCATCGTGGTGAACGCGATGCCCGACCCTCGGGAGCGGGCGCAGGCGATCGGGATCTGGGCTTCCGTCTTCGGGCTCAGCATGGCGGCCGGACCGGTCGCCGGCGGCGCGCTCATCGCGGCGTTCGGGTGGCGGTCGGTGTTCTGGGTCAACGTCCCGGTCGTGGTGGCCGCGCTCGTGCTGAGCGCGCTGTTCGTACCGGAGTCCCGCGCCGCGCGCGCCCGGCGGCTCGACCTGCCGGGCCAGGTTCTCCTCACCGTCGTGGTGTGCGTCTGCGTCGCCGTGCTTATCGAAGGTCCGCGCGTCGGCTGGGCGTCACCGACGGCGTGGGCCGCGTACCTGGTCGCCGCCGCGGCCACGGTGGGCTTCGTGGCGGTCGAGCGGCGTCGCCACGAGCCCCTGATGGAGCTGGGGCTGTTCCGGCGGCCGGCCTTCACCACGGCGGTGCTGGGCGCGGTGGCCGTGTTCGTCGCGCTCACCGTCAGCCTGCTCCTCACCACGCTGTACCTGCAGCACGGGCACGGCTGGACCCCGCTCGCCGCGGGGACCGCGACCCTGCCCCTGGCGCTGGGCGCCACGGTCTGCGCACCGCTGTCGGGCCGGCTGACCGGGCGGTACGGGGCACGCCGGCCGCTCCTGCTCGCCGGCACGTTCCTCACCGTGGGCGGGCTCAGCCTCGTCGGTCTGCGTCCCGACCCGGACCCTCGGCAGCTCGTCCCGGCCTACCTGCTCATCGGCATCGGCTTCGGCTTCGCCAACGCTCCGATCACCAACATCGCGGTGAGCGGCCTGCCGGCGGCGCGGGCCGGCGTCGCCGGGGCGATCACCTCCACCGCACGGCAGCTCGGCTCGGCCATCGGCATCGCCGTCGCCGGCGGGCTCGTCGCCGGGGTCGGCCCGGCGGGCCTGGCCCGCGCGTCCCGCCCGGGGTGGCTCCTGGTCGCGGCCTGCGGCCTGTTCCTCCTCGCCGTCGCGCGCGCCGCCCGTCAGTCGACACCTTCGGCGTCCGCGCGGGCGGCGCGGTCGAGGGTGTAGCGGCGTTGCAGCAGCACCGCGACCACCATGACGGCGGCCGGCAGCAGGCCGAAGCCGTACCGGATCGCCGCCAGCGCACCCGCCGACTGGGTGACCGCCTGCCCGGCCGAGGAGGCCACGAAACCGCCGCCGGCCAGGCAGAGCGCGTAGGCGTACGGGCCGAGCGCCGCGCCGGTGGCCTCGGTGGCGGTCCACACCCCGGTGTAGGTGCCGGCCCGGTCGGCGTCGGCGGCGCGGATGACGTCGGGCAGCATCGAGAACGGCAACAGCTGCATCCCGGCGAACGCCACCCCGAGCACCGCCACGGCGCCGACCAGCACCGGCAGCCCGGCCGGCCGGCCGACGGCCAGCACCAGCGCGCCGGCGGCGAACGCGATCTGTGCCGCGAGCAGCGCCGGCTGCTTGCCGACCCGCCGGGCCAGGGTCAGCCAGGCCGGGGTGACCAGGAGCGCCGGCGCGACGAACGCGGCGACCAGCACGGTGGTGAGCTTCGGGCGGCCCAGCTCGTACTCGGCGTAGTAGGGCACCCCGGCCAGCACCAGGTGGGTGGTCGTCGACATGGCCAGGTACGCGCCGACCAGCCAGCGGAACTGCCGGTCGCGCAGGCTCGCCACGAGGGTCGACCACCCGCCCGCCCCGTGCGGCGGCGCCGGCACGGCGGCGGTGCGGCGCAGCCGGTCGATCCCGGCGACGCCGACCACCATGGCCCCGAGCATCCCCACCGCGAGCAGCGCCGCCATCCGCAGGTAACCGGCGCGGGTGGCGGCGTCACCGCCGGCCAGCAACGGCGCGAGCAGCCCGGAGACCAGGATGCCGAGGGTGAGCACCACCATCCGGAAGGCCATCAGCCGGGTGCGCTCGTGGTAGCCGATCCGCAGGTCCGCCGGGGTCGCCAGGTAGGGCACCTGGTAGGCGGCGAAGAGCAGGTTCCCGGCGACGAAGAACAGCGCCACCCAGGCCGCGGCCGCCGCCCCGCTCAACCCGCCGGGCACCGCGAACAGCGCGGCGAAGGCCAGCGGCAGGGCGCAGCCGGCCAGCAGCAGCCGCCGCCGGTGGCCGCGGCGGGCCTGCTCGACGTCGCAGCGGTGCCCGATCCAGGGGTGCAGCAGCACGTCGGCGATCTTCGGCAGCAGCAGGCTCAGCCCCGCCAGCCACGGGGCCACCGCGAGGACGTCGGTGAGGAAGTAGAGCAGCAGCAACCCGGGCACGGTGACCCAGACACCCATGCCGAGCGAGCCGGCGGCGAAGCCGGCCAGCGGACCGCGCGGCAGGGCGGCGGCCTGCCGCCGCTGGTCGAGCCCGGTCATGGTCGCCCCCTCCTCGGGGCACGCCGCCCCCAATCCAACGGATGCTGGATTGTAGGGGGAACAATGGCGGGATGACCATGCCCCGCCGCCGACCCGGCCGGCCGCGCCGCGGCGACCAGCGGCCCACCCGCGACCTGGTGCTCGCCGCCGCCACGGCGCTCTTCGCCGAGCGTGGCTTCGACGCGGTCGGCCTGCGCGACGTCGCCGCCGCGGCGGGCGTCGACGTGGCCACCGTCGCCCACCACACGGGCACGAAGGCCGAGCTCTACGACGCCTGCTTCGCCCGGGTCTTCGCCGCCGAGCGGGAGGTCCTCGAGGCGGCCGGCGAGCGCGCCCGGACAGCCCTGGCGTCCGGGCGCGCCGAGGCGCTGCGGGCGCTGCACGACCTGGTCGACGTGTTCGTGGACTTCCTGGAGGACCGGCCGGAGACCACCGCGCTGTGGCTGCGCCGCTGGCTGGAGCCGCACCGGCACGCCGACCTCGACCAGCGGTACGCGGCCCCGCTCTACGCGCTGGTCGAGGAGTTGCTCGCCGCGGCGGCCGCGGGCGGTGCGCTGGTCGAGCCGGCCCCGCACGTCACCGTGCGCAGCCTGGTCTGGGCGGTGCACGGGCACGTGGTGGCCCTCGCCGCGCAGGACGGCTCCGGCGCCCGCGAGCGGCGCGAGTTCCGCACCTTCGTGCACCGCTTCCTCGACGGGCTGTACCCGCCGGCCACCCCTTGACGGGCCGCCGCCCGCCGGGGATTATCCAGCAGTCGTTGGATTAGGAGGCGGGCATGACGGCACGACCCAGGGTGGCGGTCATCGGCGCCGGCGCTGCCGGACTGGCCACCCTCAAGGCACTCGCCGACGCCGGCGTGCCGGCGGTCGCGTTCGAGACCGCCGACACCGTCGGCGGCCTCTGGGTGTACGGGTCGCCCGGCTCGCCGGCGTACCGGACGCTGCACCTGAACACCAGCAAGGGGCGCACCCAGTTCGCCGACCACCCGATGCCGGCACACTGGCCCGACTACCCGGACCACGGCCGCATCGCCGGCTACCTCGCCGACTACGCCGACCGATTCGGGCTGCGCGACGCCGTGCGGCTCGGGCACACCGTCGACCGGGTCACCCGGACCGCCGACGGCGGCTGGACCGTGCACGCCACCGGCCCCGACGGGCCGGTGCACCTCGACGTCGAGGCCGTGGTCGTGGCCAACGGGCACAACCGGGTGCCGAAGTGGCCCGACCCGTACCCGGGCGGGTGCACCGCGGAGCAGCTGCACAGCCACGACTACCGGGGCCCGGAACAGCTCGCCGGCCGGCGGGTGCTGGTGGTCGGCGGGGGCAACTCCGCCATGGACATCGCCGTCGACGCCTCGTACGCGGCCGCCCGCACCCTGCTGTCACTGCGCCGCGGGGTCTGGGTGGTGCCCAAGTACCTGCTCGGTCGCCCCTCCGACACCCTCAACGGGGCGCTCGCGCGCCGGCTGCCCTGGCGGCTGCGGCAGCGGATCAGTCAGACCATGCTCACCGCCACCGTCGGTCCACCCGACCGGTACGGGCTGCCCGCGCCCGCCCACGGCTTCCTCCAGGACCACCCCACCCTCTCCGACGGGCTGCTGTCCCGGCTCACCCACGGCGACATCCAGGCCCGTCCCGGCATCGCCCGGTGGGCCGGCGACCGGGTCGAGTTCACCGACGGCCGCTCCGACGAGGTGGACCTCGTCATCTGGTGCACCGGCTACCGGGTGGAGATCCCCTTCCTCGACCCCGAACTGCTCGGCGACGGCGCCGACCGGCTGCCCCTGTACCGGCACGTGTTCCACCTGGACGCCCCCGGCCTGGCCTTCGTCGGGCTGATGCAGTCCACCGGCGCGGCGTTCCCGCTGGTCGAGGCCCAGGCCCGGCTGGTCGCCGGGTGGCTCGCCGGCACCTGGGCGCCGCCGGACCGGGACCGGCAGGCGGCCGCCTGCCGCGCCGAGCTGCGCGCCGCCACCACCCGGTGGGGGCAGCGCCGGCCGCACATGCGGGTCGACTTCGACGCGTACCTGGCCGAGCTGGAGCGGGAGCTGGCCGCCGGGCGGCGCCGGGCGGAGGTGCGGCGGTGAGCGCCCTGGCGGGACGGCGGGTGCTGGTCACCGGCGCGCGGGGAACCTTCGGGCGGCACCTGTGCGCCGCGTTGACCGGGGCCGGCGCCCGCGTCGTGGGGCTGGACCTGCACCCGGACGAGGACGGCGCGGTGCCGGTGCTCGGCTGCGACCTGACCGACCCGGCCGCCGTGCCGGCCGCGGTGGCCGCCGCCGTGGACCGGCTCGGCGGGCTGGACCTGCTGGTCAACAACGCCGGTGTCGGCGGGCCCGCCCCGGCTGAGCTGCCCCCGGACGAGGTGGTCCGCCGGCAGCTGGAGGTCAACCTGCTCGCCGCCTGGCGCACCACGGCCGCGGCGCTGCCCGCCCTGGAGGCGGCGCGTGGCCGGGTGGTCTTCGTGGCCAGCCGGATGGCGGTGCTGCCGCTGCCGCTGGCGGCCGCGTACGGGGTGAGCAAGCGGGCCGTCGTCGCGTACGCCGACGCGCTGCGCCACGAGGTCGGCACCCACGTCGGGGTCAGCGTCGTCTACCCGAGCATGGTCGCCTCCCCGATTCACGACAGCACCGCCGAGGCCGGGCTGTCGCTGAGCGGGGTGTCCCGGCTGGAACCCGTCGAGGGGGTCGTCGCGGCGATCCTGCGCGCCGCCACCGCCCGCCGGGCGCCCCGGGACGTGGCCACCACCGCGCGGGGACGGCTGGAGCTGGCCCTGGCCCGGCACGCGCCCGCGCTCGCCGACCGGTTGGTGCGCCGTACCGTCGCGGGGCGGATCGCCGCCGGGGACCTGGACGCCGCGCCACTGGCCGCCGGCATGGTGCGGCGGCACTGGGAGGCCCGCCGGTAGGGTGCCGCCATGCCTGTCTCGCCCTACATCGCACGGATGCGCCGGCACATCGGACGCGACCTGCTCATGCTGTACGGGGTCAGCGCCGTGGTGACCGACGAGGCCGGGCGGGTGCTGCTGGCCCGCCGCGGCGACAACGGCCGCTGGTCCGTGCCGGCCGGCACCGTCGACCCGGGCGAGCAGCCCGCCGACGCGCTGGTCCGCGAGGTCCGCGAGGAGACCGGCATCGAGGTCGAGATCGAGCGGATCGGCGGGGTGGCCACCCATCCAGTCGTCTACCCCAACGGGGACGCCTGCGAGTTCCTCAACGTCTGGTTCCGCTGCCGGGCAGCGGGCGGCACCGCCACCGCCGACGGCGACGAGTCCCTCGCGGTCGGCTGGTTCGCCCCCGACGAACTGCCCGAGCTCGACGACTGGTCGCGCCTGCGGATCGCCACCGCCCTGCGCGAGGACACCGACCCCTGGTACGCCGCACCGGGCGAACGCCATCCGGCGCTCAGCCGGCCCGACAACCTCTGAACGCGCCGGGCCGTACCGGTCAGGGCGTGGCGACGGCGGCGCGCGAGCGGTCCGCGGCGATGCGGATCGCGAGGCCGGCCAGCACGGTGCCCATCACGTAGCGCTGGGCCCGAGCCCAGGCCGGCCGGCGGGTGAGGAACGCCGACACCGTGCCGGCGGTGAGCACGATCAGCCCGTTCACGGTCAACGCGATGCCGATCTGGGTCAGCCCCAGCAGCAGGCTCTGCACCGCCACGTGCCCCCGCGCCGGGTCGACGAACTGCGGCAGCAGGGACACGTAGAGGATGGCGATCTTCGGGTTCAGCAGGTTGGTGACCAGACCCATGGTGAACAGCCGCCGGGGACGGTCCGGCGGCAGCGGCGCCGGGGTGAACGCCGACCGGCCGCCCGGGCGCAGGGTCCGCCAGGCCAGCCAGAGCAGGTAGGCCGCGCCGCCCAGCTTCACGGCCGTGTACAGCGGCGGGACCAGCACGAAGACCGTGGCGATGCCGGCAACCGCGGCGGCCAGGTAGACCAGGAACCCCACGGCCACACCCAGCAGCGACACCAGCCCGGCCCGCCGGCCCTGGGTGACCGACCGGGACACCAGATAGACCATGTTCGGGCCGGGCGTGAGCACCAGACCCAACGCCACCAGGGCGATCCCCACCAGCGCGCCGACCGTGACCACGTTGCCTCCCCGCCGTCGGTCCTGCCCGGACCCTACGCCCACGGTCCGGCGCGGGGAGGGCGGGCTCGCCGGGCGGGGGCGTGACGGGCGACACTGCCGGGATGCCGATCGTGCTCCACGCCGCCGCCACCCCCTCCGCCCCCGGCCTGCTGCTGCGCCCCTGGCGCGACGACGACGCCGAGGCGCTGCTGGCCGCGTACCGGGACCCGGTGCTGCGCTCCTGGACCCGGCTCCCGGTGACCACCCGCGCCGAGGCCCGCGCGTTCCTGCGCCGCAGCCGGCAGGGCTGGGCGGCCGACCGCCGGTTCAACTTCGCCGTCCTGGAGCCCACCGCCGAGGGGGAGCGGCTGGTGGCCAACGTGGTGCTCAAGGAGGTCAGCCCGGGCCGGCCGGACGCCGAGGTGGGCTACTGGACGGCCGCGCCGGCCCGGGGCCGCGGCGTCGCGCCGCGGGCCGTGGCGGCGGTCACCGACTGGGCGTTCGCCCGGTTCGCCGCGGGCGGTCTCACCCGCCTGGAACTGCTGCACCAGGTCGACAACCCGGCCTCCTGCCGCGTGGCGGAGAAGAGCGGGTACGCCTTCGCGGAGGTGCTGCCGGCCCGGCCGCCGTTCCCGCGCGACGGTCACCGGCACGTGCGCCACCGGCCCTGAGCCGGGCCACCGTCAGCGGCCGGCCAGGAAGAGCAGGGCGGCCGCGACCAGTCCCGCCTCCACCAGGGCGACGAAGGTCCGGTCGCTGATCCGGCCGACGATGCGCCGCCCCACCCACGCGCCGGCCAGGGTGGCCGGGGTCAGCGCCGCCCCGAGCAGCAGCACCTGCCGGCCGAGCAGTCCCGCCCCGGCGTACCCGGCGGTCTTCGCCAGGTGCAGGGTGAGTGCGGCGGCGGCCTCGGTGCCCACGTACGCGGCCCGGGTCAGCCCGTAGGCCAGGAAGAACGGCGCGGTGAGCGGGCCGACCGAGCCGAGCAGCGCCGACCCGAGCCCGGAGGCCGCGCCGACCGCCACGAAGGTCCGCGCGCCGGGCCGTCCCGGCGGCCGGCCGAGGCGGCGCCACGCGACGACGCCCAGCAGGAACACTCCGAGCAGTCGTTTCAGGGCGGCCAGCGGCGCGTGGGCCAGCAGCAGCGCCCCCGCCAGGGCGAACGGCACCGCGCCGAGCGCGAAACGGCCGGCGAGGGACGCGTGCAGCTCCCGCCGGTTGAGCCAGACCCGCGCGGCGTTGCTGCCCAGCTGGGTGAGGGTGAGCACGGGCACCGCGACGCGCAGTCCGAACAGCGCGGTGAAGACCGGCAGCAGCAGGACACCGCCGCCGAAACCGGTCACCGCGGACAGCACGGCCAGCAGGAACGCCGCCACCGAGGCGGCCAGCAGGGTGCTCAGCGTGCGGGTCCCTCGGCGCCCGGCCCGGTGGCCGCCGGCGCCGGGCCGAGCAGGCGCAGCAGCAGCCGGGGCTCACCCGGCCACGCGTCGAGCAGCACCTGCCGGGGGACCTGACGGCCGGCGTAGCGCAGCGCGAGCGCCACCACCACGATGTCGTCGAGCGGGCCGATGACCGGCAGGAACTCGGGGATCAGGTCGATCGGGCTGGCCAGCCACAGCCCGGCGAACACGATCGCCGCCTTGGCCCGGCGCGGCACCCGGGGGTCGCGCCGCAGCCGGCGCACGGTGGTCAGGCAGTCCGGGATGAACGCCGCCAGGTCGCGCAGGATGCCCGGGGGCAGCCGCCGGGCCAGGAGCACCAGCAGCGCCCAGCTGGCCAGCAGGCAGGCCACCGCGACCCCGAGCCCGATGAGCCAGTCGCGCACGCCGTGGTCCTCCCGCCCGGGGTACGGGCCGCCCGCCGGCCCACCAGGAATGTACGCCGCACCGCCGCGGGCCGCCGGACGGGAACAGCCGGGTCCCGACCGGCGCTGAATATGGTCGTTGACCCGCGGATACGGTGGAGTACGGGAGGTGACGGCGGTGACGACAGGCTGGGAGGCCGCGGTCGAGGCGCAGATCCGCTCGGCCCAGGAGCGCGGCGAGTTCGACAACCTGCCGGGCGCCGGCAAGCCGATCCCCGGTCGGGACCTGCCCTATGACGAGGGCTGGTGGATCCGGAGTTTCCTGGAGCGCGAACAGCTTCCGAGCGACCTGCTCCTGCCCACCCCGCTGCAACTGCGCCGCCGCATCGAGAAGCTCCCGGACGAGGTGCGCGACCTGCCCACCGAGGAGTCGGTACGGGCGTACGTGGGTGCCCTCAACACCGAGGTGGTGGCGTGGCTGCGCACGCCCACCGGGCCCCGCGTGGTGGTCCGGCCGGTGAACGCCGACGAGGTGGTCCGCGACTGGCGGGCCGCCCGCGAGCGGGCGGCGGCCGAGCGGGTGACCCCGGCGGCGAGCCCCGAGAACCGCCCAGCCCCGGCGCCCCGCCGCCGGTGGTGGCCCTGGCGGCGCCGCTGATCCCTGCGGTAGCTGCTCACTTCGGAGGCTCGGGCTCCGCGGTGCGCTGGCTCAGCGGCCGGGAACCGGCCCGGTCATCCCGTCGAGCAGCTGCCCGACCACCCGGTCCCGCAGCTCCGGCGTGCCGGCCCCGGCGGTGAACGGGGAAGCGAAGACCTGCACCGCCATGAGCGCGCCCATCGCGGTCGCGTACGCCACCTCGAACGGGCAGTCGGCGCGGAAGGCGCCCTCGGACTGGCCGCGCTCGTAGAGGTCGCGGATCGCCGTGGGGAGCTGGTCGGCGGTCGGCAGGGACAGCGCGCCGGACCCGCTCAGCGACTCGTGCAGCATCAGCGCCAGCAGCCGGGGGCGGGCCCGCAGGAGGTCGTAGAAGCCGGTGAAGGCGGCGCGCATCCCCGCGTACGGGTCGAGGGTGGCGGCCCGGTCGAGCACCGGCGCCCAGGCGGCGGCCAGCCCCGCCCGCTGCTCGTCGATGACGGCCGCGTAGAGCCCTTCCTTGCTGCCGAAGTGGTGGTAGATCATGCGCTCGTTGACCCCGGCGCGCCGGACCACCGCCTGCACCCGGGTGCCGTGCAGGCCGGTGCGGGCGAACTCCTCCGCCGCCGCGTCGAGCAGGGCGGTCCGGCTGCCACTCATGCAGTAACTATTTACCGAACCCGTCCATACCGGCAACCCCGCCTCACTCGGCCGCGCCGTCGGGTGCGGTCGCTCGGCAGTCCAGATAGGCGTCCAGCGCCGCGGCTCCGCTGAGCATGGCGCGGCTGCGGGCCGAGAGGCGGGCGTGCCAGTCGTGCAGCGTCGATTCGAGGGGTGCGACGCCCCCGGCGGAGCGGACCTGGGCGATCAGCGGCGCGATCTGCTCCAGCAGGTGGCCGCCCCGCCTGAGCTGGTGGACCAGCAGGGTGTCGCGTACGTCGGCGGCGCTGTAGACCCGGTAGCCCGTCCGCGGGTCGCGGCGCGGCTGGACCACACCGGCGCGTTCCCACTTGCGCAGGGTGGCCGGGCGGATGCCCAGCCTTCTCGACAGCGGGCCGACGAACGTGTCGCCGCGTTCCGGCGGCACGGGTTCCAGGTCGCGCAGAGCGGCCTCGACGGCCTGGAGCGTGCGGCGGTCGTCGAGGAGCTGCGCGTGGCTCTCGTCGATGAGCCGGAGGGCTTCCCCGATCGCGTCCCGGTTGACCGCCCGCATGATCGACGTGGCCGTCCCGTGGCCGTGTCCGGGCACGAGGGCCAGGAACGCGTTCAGCGCGCTCGCGTGCAGCGGCGTGTAGGTGCGGTAGCCGTGGGGGGTGCGTTCCGCGGCCGGAAGGACGCCGGCCGCCTCGTAGTTCCTGATCGCCTGGGTGGACAGACCGTGCCGACGCGCCAGGTCAACCGGCCTCAGCCGACCACCGCCTTGAGGGTTTTGGCGCACTGTCCTGCCAAGTCTGCGGAGAAGTTTCAACCGACGGTTCAACGATAGCGTTGAGGGCATGACTGCTGGTATCACCGACACCGCGCATGCCGTCGACGCTGCTGTCGTCATGGGACTGCTCCCGGCCCGGCCGCGGCTGCTCGCCCTGGGCGAGCCCACCCACGGCGAGGAGGCTCTCCTCGGCCTGCGCAACGATCTCTTCCGGCAACTCGTCGAACGGGAGGGCTACCGCACGATCACCATCGAGAGCGACTGCCTGATGGGCCTAGTGGTCGACGACCACGTCACGTCGGGCACGGGCACCCTCGACGAGGTCATGGCGCGCGGCTTCAGCCACGAGTGGGGCGCCTTCCCGGGCAACCGTGAACTGGTGCGCTGGATGCGCGCGTACAACGAGGGCCGTCCCGCGTCCGAGCGCGTGCGCTTCGCCGGGTTCGACGGACCGCTGGAGATCACCGCCGCCGCCAGCCCCCGGCAGGCCCTCACCGCCCTTCACGGCTACCTCGCGGCCCGGGTCGACGCCGGCCTGCTTCCCTGCACCGCGGAAACGCTCGACCGCCTGCTCGGCGCCGACGAACAATGGACGAATCCCGCCGCGATGATGGACCCGACCCGGTCCGTGGGGCGCACGGCCGAGGCCAGGGAGTTGCGCCTGCTCGCCGACGAACTGGTGGCCGTGCTCGACGCGCAGACGCCACACCTGGTCGCGGCGTCCGCACAGGACGACTGGGACCGGGCGCGCCTGTACGGGCGCACCGCCACCGGCCTCCTGCGCTACCACTTCGCGATGGCCGACACGTCACCCAGCCGCATGGCGCGGCTGCTCGGCGTGCGGGACTCGATGATGGCCGCCAACCTGCTCGCCCTCGCCGAACGGGGCCCGACGCTGGTGCACGCCCACAACAGCCATCTGCAGCGGCAGAAGAGCTCGATGCGGATGGGCGGCCTGCCGGTCGAGTGGTGGAGCGCCGGCGCGCTCGTCAGCGCCCAACTGGGCGAGGAGTACGCCTTCCTGGCCACGGCCCTCGGCACGATCCGCCACCACGGTGTGGAGACGCCACCCCCGGACACCATCGAAGGGCTCCTGTACGCGCTCCCGGAGGACCGGTACGTCGTCGACTCCCGCCGGCTGGCCGCGACCATCGGCGAGGTGGCGCCCGCTGCGCGCGTGTCCCCCTGGTTCGGCTACGCCCCGCTGGACCCGGCGCACCTGTCCGGCACCGACGGGCTCGTGTTCGTCAAGGACGCTGTCTCCTCTCGTTGACCTGGGGAGGCTGAGTCGGGGTTGACCTGCGGTCCGCCAACCGGGCTCGGTGAGCGGTTGCACAGGCGAGATCAGTTGGCGGACTCGCCGAACCAGCGGGCGAGGTGGTCGTCCAGGTCCTGCTGATCGTCGCCGATCCAGGCCACGTGGCCGTCGGGGCGCAGCAGGACGCACGGAACCTCCAGTACCGCGGTGGGATCCGCGAGGTGATCGACCCGGTCCGACCAGCCGCCGACGGTCAGGCGCTCGGTGCGGTCCAGCAGCAGGCCCCGGCCGCGATGCAGCAGACCGTAGAGGTGGCCCTGCTTCACGTCGACGTCGCGCAGGCGGCGGCCGAGCAGGTCGGGACCCGCGCCGAAGTCGTAGCGGATGTCGATCGCGGTGATCTTCTCGATCAGATGGCGGTTCACCTCGTCGAAGTCCATCAGTTCGGTGAGCAGCCTGCGCACGGCCCGCGGGCCCGGTCCGTCGGAGAGCAGTTCCATCTGGGCGCGGGTGTTGTCCAGCACGTCCTCGGCGACCGGACGGCGTTCGGCCTGGTAGGTGTCCAGCAGTGTTTCCGGCGCCCAGCCGCGGACCTGCGCGGCCAGTTTCCAGCCGAGGTTGAATGCGTCCTGGACACCCAGGTTGAGGCCCTGCCCGCCGATGGGTGGATGGATGTGTGCGGCATCGCCGGCCAGCAGCACCCGCCCGACCCGATACCGTTCGGCCAGCCGTGTGGCATCCCCGAAGCGGGACAACCAGCGCGGGGAGTGCATGCCGAAATCGGTTCCGGCGATGGCGCGCAACTGTTGCTGGAAATCGTCGAGAGTGGGCGGCTCCGTGCGGTCGCTGACGCCCGCGGCGGGGAGCACGACGCGATAGACCCCGACGCCTGCGGGCGTGAGGCTGACGCGCGGCTCCTTCTCGCGGATCTCGGTCACCTTGGCGGTGACCTCCTCCTGCGGCGCGGCCAGATTCACCTCGCCCATCAGCGTCTCGGTCCGCGAGGGCTCGCCGGGGAAGCCGACGCCGAGCAGCTTGCGCACCGTGCTACGCCCGCCGTCACAGCCGACGAGATAGCGCGAACGCAGCCGTTCCCCGTCGGCCAGCTCGACGGTCACACCGTCGTCGTCCTGCTCGAAACCGGCCACCGCAGCACCGCGCCGGACCTGCGCACCCAGTTCGGTCGCATGTTGTTCGAGCAGGTGGACGATGACCGGCTGCGGGATGCCCAGCAGATAGGCGTACGCGGAATCCAGGCCCTCCGGCGCGGGTTTGTTGATGGCGGCGAAGAAGCCGCCGGCCGGACGGCGTCTTCCGCGTTCGAGGATGCGCTCCAGGAGCCCGCGCATCGCCATCAGCTCGATGCTGCGAATGTGCAGACCGACTATGCGGACGAAGGAGGCGGGCTCGGTTTCCTTCTCCAGGACGAGTACCCGCACATCGTGCAGCCGGAGTTCGGCGGCCAGCATGGCACCGGTCGGCCCGCACCCGGCAATGATCACGTCGAACTGGAGGGCCGGCGACGGCTCGGCGGTGAACGGCAGAGAGTGCATAGGTGTTGCCTTTCGGGAGTGCCTCGTTGGGGAGGCGCTCCCGGCGACACCTACGTCAATCGCCCGACCGTGACCGGAAGGGGGAGCACCCACATCGTTACAGCGTTCATGGGTCTCACCTCCTCGGGCGGTGTCACGGGCAACTGGAAGTTACAAGCCTGACCATCGTCCCGTCCAGCCCTTTCCCCGCCGCCGACCACGACGCCAATTAAAGGATTACCAGTTACAGCAATCCGGCAATCCATCTGCACAAAGGGGACATAAGCTCGGTGCATCATAATGACAGTTCCTGTGCGTAATGCTTTACGCTGGTGTAGCCGCGGCCCTAAGGCCGGTAGCTCGCCCTCGCCGCGGCCACCTCGGCGGCCCGGCGCTCCCGCCACCGCTTCTGCGCCTCGCTGTTGCAGCGCCGACAGACCTTCCGCAGGCGACCGGTGGTGGGGTCCACCTCGCGGTCGTGCCCGTTGCGGCACCGGGGCTGCTGCCTGCGCTGCCGGCAGTTCTCGGCGTGGCTGAGCTGACGGAGATGGGTCGGCTCGATGCAGTCGGCGACCTCGCAGACGTGATGCACGTCCAGGTCGGGCCGGTAGCCGCCGACGAAGACCGCGTAGGCGGCGACATGGGCCCACGCCCGCCCGGCGACCTTCTGGTGGACCCCGCGCCGGCTGCCGTAGCCGCGCACGATGAGGCAGCCGGTCGGCAGTCGTTCCGACCGCGCGAGCAGGTACGCCTTCAGGGACTCCTCGGTGAAGTGCCGGGAGAGGCCGGTCACCTGCGACAGCATCACGTGAGCATAGGAAGGGGTACCGACGGGTCGCCTGCCGAGAGGCTCACTGGCCCAGGCGGCAGTGCGGGAGCGAGTTGGACGGCGCCCGAGGGGCCCGGTCGTCGTTGTCGGCCAGCGCGACGTCGAGGAACGCGCCGACACCGACCTGGGTGACGTCGGCCAGCCGGGCGATGAGCAGCAGGCGTCGCCGCAGCGCTTCCGGCTCGCCGGCCTCGGGCACGGCTGACCGCCGGCCGGCCGGATGCAGGGACGCGCGGCTGCGCCGGACCGCCCGGTTGGCCGGGTCCTCGTCGTCGAGCTGGGCCGCCAGCAGCGGCCAGACGTCCTGGCCGTCCGGGTCGAGTTCCTCGATGAGCAGTCCGGCGGTGTCCCCGAGGACCTGGTACGCCCACGGGTGGGGCAGCCGCGACAGCCGGTCGACCGCGGCGTCGATGCCCGCCAGGTCCGACTCGTCGGCCGCCCGCACCCCGGTCACCACCGCGTTCCACAGTTCCTGCTCCGCCGGCGTCGGCGGGTGCCACATCGCCATCTGCGCTCCGCTTCTGACCTGTGAGGGATCAGGCGTCGAGAGTTCGGGTGGGGGGTGGCCGGCACGGGCCCGTAGGAGGGCGAGACCCGTGCCGGCCGCGGTGATCACCCCAATCACCGCCTTCGCGCCTCCGCGGGCGGCCGGCCCGCGGCGACGTCGTCTCCGGAGGTGGGCGGACCCGTCCGGGTGCGCCCACCGACGTGAGTCAAGTATGCGACATATTTAACTGGTTATGACGATTTGAATGTTCGTGTCGCACGTGTTCACGTCCTCACGGGAGTTGGTGCGGGTTCCACCGTGGTGGGACCCACCACGGGAAGCTGCGCGGTGGTGCGCCGGGGCCAGGGCAGCAGTCGGGGCGGCCGCCGGGCGCTGAGGTCCTCGATCCAGCCGAGGGCGAGCACCAGACCGGTGAGCAGCACGAGGGCCACCACCAGGTAGCCGACCGGGCCGACCCGCCAGACGCCGATCAGGTCACCCACGGCGAAGCAGACCGCGATGGCGGCGTTGTGCCACAGGTAGATGGTCAGCGCGCGGCTGTTCAGCGCGGTCACGAGCCGGTCCAGCGGCCGGATCCGGGCCAGCCAGCCCATCGGCGGCGTGACGCGCAGCAGCACCAGCACGAACCCGAGCGACCAGAACGCCTGCGCCACCGGGATGTCGTTGAGGTCGCGGCCCGCGTCCGGGTGGGTCACCAGCCAGCCGACCGCGACCCCCAGGCAGAGCGCCGCCAGGCCCAGCAGCGCCGGCAGCGAGAGCCGCCGCAGCCGGCGGTCCTGGTGCGCGAAACCCACCAGCCAGCAGGCACTGAACATGGCCAGGTCGGTCAGCACCGACTCCACCGGCCCGTCGAACCCGGGCGCCGCGGTCTGCAGCAGCACCACGCCGGCCAGGGGTACGAGCACCGACCACACCGGCCACCGTCGGTGCAGCGCCAGCATCGCGGGGGAGAGCAGCACCAGCCAGAGGTACGTCACCAGGTACCAGAGCACCCCGGTCACGTCCGCCGCCCACTCGTTGCCCGGCGGCTGCACCAGCGGCACCGCCCAGGTCAGCAGCGCCGGCCAGGCGGGCCGGTCGGACCAGCCGTGCCAGAGCATCAGCGGCACCAGCACCAGGCCGAGGGCCCACAGCCCGGGCAGGAGGCGGCGCATCCGGCCGCTGACCGCCCGCTCCGGCGTACGGTCCAGTGAGCGGGCCATCAGCGCGCCGCCGAGGGCGAACATCACCCCCATGGCGGGGAAGACGAGGCTCAGCCAGGCGGCGCCGAACATGTGGTACGCGATGACCCGGCCCAGCGCGAGCGCCCGCAACGTGTCGAACCAGCGGTCCCGGCCCGGCCGCGCCTCGGCGCCCAGCGCCACGGGCGTCCCCGCGACCGGCTCACCGGCCCGTTTCACCCGGCGCCAGCCCAGCCGGGCGCCGGTCAGCGCGGTCACCATGGAGCGGGCCAGCACCAGGTACATCAGCTGGCGGTAGGCGAACTGCTGGATCGGCAGGGTGAGCAGCGGGCGCAGCGGCTCCCGGTCGAGTTTGAAGGCCACCGCGGCGGTGAGCAGTTGCACGGCCAGCATGACCAGCCAGGCCACCGCCGTCTTCGTGGTGTCCAGGAAGAACAGTCCGTAGACGGCCAGCAGGTCGAGCACCGGCCCGAGCAGGGGGAGCAGCACGCCGAACAGGGCGAGCATGGGCAGCCCGAAGCGGCCGAACCGGCGACCGGCACCCCGGTCGCGGATGGCCCCGCGGTGCTTCCACATCGACTGGAGGGTGCCGTAGCTCCAGCGGTAGCGCTGCCGCCACAGGTCGCCCACCGAGGCGGGCGCCTCCGTCCAGGCGCGGGCCCGGTCCTGGTACACCACCCGCCAGCCGGCCCGCAGCACCGCCATGGTGACGTCGGTGTCCTCGGCCAGGGTGTCGCCGCTCATCCCGCCGACCGTGGTCAGGGCGCGGCGCCGGAACGCGCCGATCGCGCCGGGCACCGTCGGGATGCAGCCCAGCTTCTCGTAGAACCGGCGGTCCAGGCTGAAGCCGATGACGTACTCGATGTGCTGCCACTGGCCGAGCAGGCGGTGCCGGTTGGCGACCTTGACGTTCCCGGCCACCGCGCCGATCCCGGGGTCGGTGAACGGTTCGACGAGCCGCCGGATCGCGTCCGGCTCGAAGACGGTGTCCGCGTCGACGGTGACGATGATGTCGTGCGAGGCGTACAGGAGTCCGGTGTTGAGGGCGGTCGCCTTGCCGCCGTTGGGTTTGCGGATGACCCGCACGCCGGGCAGGCCGAGCGCGTCGACGAGGTCGGCGGTGCCGTCGGTCGAGCCGTCGTCGACCACGATCACCTCGATCACGGGGTGGTCGTTGGCGACCAGGGACCGGACGGTGGCGACGATGCCGGCCCGCTCGTTGTAGGCGGGCACGATGACCGACACCGGCGCGGTCGTCACTCCCCAGGGCCAGCGCTGGGCCCGGCGGCGGCGGGCCAGCCGGCGGGCCAGCAGGAGCAGCATCACGGTACGGATCAGCATGAGCAGCCCGACCGCCACGAAGACCAGGGCGAGGCCACGCAGGATCCCGTCGGCCAGCCGGATCGCCCAGCAGACCGGGGCGGCCCGCCAGCGGTCGCCGGTGGACGCCCCGACGTTGCCGGCGAACGCGGGCGCGTCCGGCCGGGCGCGGTTGATCCCGGCGCTCACCGTGGTGAAGGTGTAGCCGCGGGCGCGCATCAGCGGGATGAACCGGTCCAGGGCCGCGAGGGTCTGCGACCGGTCCCCGCCGGCGTCGTGCAGCAGCACCACGGCGCCCGCGTCGCCGGGCGGCGTCAGGTTCCGCACGATGGAGTCCACCCCGGGTCGGGCCCAGTCCTCGCCGTCGAGGTCGTTGACCACGGTCAGGTAGCCCTGCCCGGCGGCCCGCCGGATCACCGGCCAGTTGGCGTCGTCGACGGCGCTGGGCACCGAGGAGTACGGGAAGCGCAGCAGGCTCGTCCGGACTCCCGCGGCGTGCACGATCGCCATCTGGGTCTGCGCGTACTCCATCCGTTGCCGCCAGCCGGGCAGCAGGCTGGCGTCGGGATGGGTGAAGGTGTGCACGCCGAGTTCGTGCCCCTCGGCCACGGTGCGCCGGGCCAGGTCCGGGTGGCGGGCCACCTGCGACCCGATGACGAAGAAGGTGGCCGGGGCCTGGTGCCGGCGCAGGACGTCGAGGACCCGCGGGGTCCAGGTCGGGTCGGGCCCGTCGTCGAAGGTGAGGGCGATGGTCCGCGCGGGCAGGCGGTAGGTGCGGGGTTGGTCGCCCCGGGCGTCGAGCACCGGCCCGCCGCTCAGGATCTCCGTCGGCACGGTGGCCTGGTCCTCGGCGTCGCGGACGTGGTCGGGGCGGAAGCTGGCGTTCGCGTAGGCCTCGACCAGCAGTACGGAGCCGACCACCAGGGCCAGGGACGCGACGACGAACCGGCCGGCGGCGCGCCGCCTCGACAGGCTCATCCGACGACCTCCGGACCGGGCTCCGGCGGGTTGGGCAGGCTGGTGGCGGGTCCGGTGGGGGCGGGGGGTGTCGGTGTGGCGGCCGGCGACTGGTCGGGCGGTGACGGGGGCGCCGACGGTGTCGGGGCCGGGTCGGCGGGCCGGTCGTCCACCGGTGCGGGGTCTGCCCGTCGTGGCGCCGGTCCCGCGTTGCGGGCGGGGCGCGGCGCGGCGGCCCGCGCCGGTGGTGGGTCCACGATGGTCGTCGACCGCGGAGCCGGGCGCGGGGCCGTGGGCCCGGGCGAGGGGGCGAGGACCGGTGCGTGGCTGGTTCCGCCGCTCGGGGCGCCTCCGACCGAGACCGGGCCGGGCAGCAGCGGCGTCGCGGGGCCGGGGAGCAGGGCGCTCGCGGCCATCGGCAGGTAGCTCAGCGAGGCCACCGCGACGAGGACGCCCGCGCGCTGGATCCGTTGCTGGCGGGTGCCGGTGGCGTCCACGAAGACCGGTCGGGCGGGCCGGGGCAGGAGGGTCGTCGTCGGAGGGTGCGGGCCGCCGGGGAGCCGGTCGAACGGGATGCGAGAAGCCACCGGCTGAGGCTATTGGGGAGGTTGGGAGTGTATGTCCCGATTTGAAGGTGAGGGCAGGGGCGGATTGTTTCACCATTCGCATATCCGGAACAGCAGGCACGCTCGCCCCAAACGGAGCAGCAGGGCTTTGACCGGCGAAACAGGATTAACGTCCACAATGTTCCGCGAGCCACCCCGGGTCGGGGTGGCTCGCGGCCTCGGTTCGGTCAGGACTCGGTGCGGTCGTCGATCTCGGTGTCGGACTCCCCGGGCCGGGCGCCGATCGCCTCCTCGGCGGCCCGCCCGCCGGTGCTCTCGTCACCCAGAGTCAGGCTGCTGCGCGGCAGCCCGGACAGCCCCGCCGGATCCTGGACATCGCCCTGGACGCCCCGGCTGTCCTGGGCGCGGTCGTCGATCCGGCTCTCCCCGGGCCGGGCGCCGATCGCCTCCTCGGCGGCCCGCCCGCCGGTGCTCTCGTCACCCAGAGTCAGGCTGCTGCGCGGCAGCCCGGACAGCCCCGCCGGATCCCGGGTCGGCTGGTCCGCTGCGCCGGCGGTCTGCGCGCCCACGCCGCCGGCGGACTCCCGCCGCCCGACGCCCTGCGCGTGGTAGGCGCCGGGCACGCCGGGGTCACCCGGATCGGCCAGGCTCGTGTCGACCGGCCGGGCGTCCGGGTCGGCCAGCCCCGCGCGGCGCAACATCTCGACCAGTTCGTCGTGCGGCATGCGCTCGGTGTCCGTTATTCCGGCCCCGCGCGCGATCGACCGCAGGGTCGTCAGGTCCTGATCTGCGAAGGTCTCGGCCATGCCGGTGCCTTCCCGGCGCCCGAGAGAAGGAAACCTGTGGTCAGGCCCGCGCCCCACCCAGTCCCAGCAGCACGGCCAGGCCGAGCGCGCTGCGCGGTGCGTACGGCACCCGCCACAGGCCGCCGTGCGCCGCGGCGTACGCCTCGTCCCGCCACGGGTGCTGCTGCGCCGGACCGCCGCCGGTGCGCAGGTCGTGCACGAGCAGCGCGGCCATCAGGGTGTTGCTGGTGGCCGGCTCGAACACCTCGATGCCGAACCGGTGCGCCCCGGCGTACGCGGCCGCGAGGGCGCGGTTGCGCAGCACCGAGCGGGTCCGGGTGGGCGGGGCCACGGTGAACGACACGGTGGCGCCGGCGTCCCGGGCCACCGCCGCCCGCCAGCGTTGCAGCCGCTTGGCCAGCGCGTAGTTCGGTCCCTGCTGCGGCACCAGGCTGTCGTTGATCCCCGGGTCCGCCCCGGGCGGGTAGTTGCGGTGCAGCAGCCGGCCGCCGGAGAGCACCCGCAGCGCGCGGCGCGCCGGACCGCGGGCGGCATATCCGCGTTCGGCGTGGGCGACGGCCTCGGCGGGCACGGCGTACACGTCGGTGGGGGTGGCCAGGAAGGCCAGCGCGGCGTCCGGGCGGTGCCGTACCAGGTGGGCGGTGAGGGCGTCGACCGCGGTGGCGACGCGGACGTTGGTGGCGCCGTCGGCGTACACGTAGTTGCCGAGCACCAGCCGGCCGTCCAGGCCGCGCAGCCACCGGGCGGCCTGCGGCAGGCGGTGCAGCAGGTCGGCGCCGGCCCCGGCGGCGAGCGCGGCGTCGTCGCCGGCGGTGCCGGGCCGTACCGGCAGGTGCAGCCGGCCGCCGTACCGGTGGGCGGTGCGCAGCAGGCGGCGCCAGATCTCCGGGCGCGGCAGGTCGACCGCGACCACGGCGCCGCCCCAGCGCAGCACGGACGGCAGCGGGCCCATCTCCGCGCCCGCGCCGAGCACCACGATCCGCTGGTCGCGTAGGTCCAGCCAGTCCGGGTTGGCCTGCACGGCGCGGACCGCCTCGGCGCAGCTCGGCTCGACGACGCCCGCGTCCACCCAGGCGTCGAGGCGCCGGCGCAGGTCGTCGCCGCGCAGGCGCTGTCCCCGGTACGGCAGGGACAGCTCGCGCTCCACCGGGCCGGCGCCGGTCACCGTGGCGGTCTCCAGCGGCGGCTCCCGGTCGGGCAGCGCGAACGCCTCGTCCAGCGCGACCTCGGCGCCGTCGGACGGGACGTAGCGCATCCGGGCGTGCAGGGCGGCGAGCCCGTCCCGGGCGATGGTAAGCGCGGCCTCCCGGGACAGCAGGCCGGCCTCGACGAGCCGGCGGAAATGCCCCAGGTAGCCGTGCCGCCAGTCGGTCTCGTGCTCGGCTGAGCGGGCGCCGACCGGGTCCACCGCCCGCAGGGCGTCGGCGACCACCGCCCGCCCCAGCGCGGTCGTGCTGCGCCGGCCGTCGCCGGTCGCGGGGAACACCACCCCGGTCGGGCCGTCCACGGCTCACCTCCTGCTCGTCCCGGCCGCCGCCGGCCGTGGGCCCACTCTGCCCCATCGCCCGCGCCGCCGCCCGCTCAGGTCACGTCCCGCGCACGGTTCGGTCACGACCGTCGCGCTTGGGTATCGGTCCGGCCACGGAGGGATCCGCCGCGACGCCGGTCTGCGTCAATGACCATGACCCGTCCCCAGCCCCTCGGAGGAAGCCATGGTCCACATCAGACGGTCGGCGCTGCTGCTGGTGGCGATCGCCACCGCCATGGCGGTCAGCGCCTGCGGTTCGGACGGCGGCGCGCGGCGCGGCGACTCGGCTCCCGCGCCGGTCCGCCCGAACGGCGGCATCCCCTGGTCCGGTGACGAGACCCGGGCTTCGGACGACCCGCAGTCCACCTTCGCCGTGGACGTCGACACCGCGTCGTACGGCTACGCCCGCCGGCTCATCATGGACGGCCGGCTGCCGGAGCGCGGCACAGTGCGGCCGGAGGAGTTCGTCAACTCGTTCCGCCAGGACTACCCGCAGCCCGCCGGCGACGGCTTCGCCGTGCACGTCGACGGCGCCCGCCTGCCGCGGACCCATGAGGCCGGCGGCGACGAGCGGCTGCTGCGGGTCGGCCTGCAGACCCGGGCCGAGGACGAGGAGCGCCGCCCCGACGCGGCGCTCACCTTCGTCATCGACGTGTCCGGGTCGATGGGCGAGCCCGGCCGACTCGACCTGGTGCGCGACGCCCTGCACACGCTGGTGGACCAGCTGCGCCCCACCGACTCCATCGCCGTGGTCGAGTTCAGCGACAAGGCCCGGGTGGCCCGGGAGATGACGCCGGTGGCCGACGCCCGGCCGCTGCACGCGGCGATCGACTCGCTGCACACCCGGAGCAGCACCAACCTGGAGGCCGGGCTGGTGCTCGGCTACCGGGTGGCCCGGGACGGCTTCCGTCCCGGCCGGACGAACCGGGTGATCGTGCTCTCCGACGGGCTGGCGAACGTCGGCAGCACCGACGCGGAGCCGATCCTGCGCCGGGTACGCGCCGAGGCGGAGAAGCAGATCGCCCTGCTCGGCGTGGGCGTCGGCAGCGACTACGGCGACGAGCTGATGGAGCAGCTGGCCGACCGGGGCGACGGCTTCGCGGTCTACGTCAGCGAGCGGGAGCAGGCCCGCAAGGTGTTCGTACAGCAGTTGCCGGCGACGCTGAGCGTGCGGGCGCTGGACGCCAAGGTGCAGGTGACGTTCGCGCCGCAGGCGGTGCGCTCCTACCGGCTGGTGGGCTACGACAACCGGGCGGTGGCCGACGAGGACTTCCGCGACGACCGGGTCGACGGCGGCGAGGTGGGCCCGGGGCACAGCGTCACGGCGCTCTACGCGGTCCGGCTCGCCGAGGGCGCGTCCCCGTCGGCCCGGATCGCCCAGGTGCAGGTGCGCTGGACCGACCCGGCGGACCGTACGCCGGCCGAGACGTACGGTTCGGTGACCGTCGCCGACGTGGACCGGTCCTTCACCGAGGCGTCGCCACGGTTGCGGGCCTGCTACGCCGCGGCCTGGTTCGGCGAGACGCTGCGGGGTGACGGGTCCGGCGGGCAGGTCCGGTTGACCGACCTGGCCACCATCGCCGACGAGGCGGCCGCCGCCACCGAGGACGCCGAGGTGCGGGACCTGGCCCGGGTGATCCGCTCCGCCGACGAGCTGCGTTGACCGACCGGGCCGGCGCCGGGCAGGGGAGGCGCCAGCCCGCGGCGCGTCAGCGGCGGGCAGGCTTTCGGCGCCGGGCGTCGGGTGTGCGGCGCGGAGGCTTCGGCTCCGGCGGCGCGTCAGCGGCGTGCGGGTTTCGGCTCCGGCGTCGGGCGGCCGCGCTCCGGGTCGACACCGACCTGCACGGCGAGGCCCGGGTCGACGGCGAGCAGCGGGCGGGGTCCGAACAGCGCCATCGCGGTGAGCAGCTGCTCGGTGCTCCGCTCGCGCCAGGCCGGCCGCTGCTGCGGGTCCAGCTCGGCGTGCTCCCGGCGCTGCCGGCGCAGCAGGCGGCGGGCGGCGGCGCCGGTCTCGGGCACCTCGCACAGCCACCAGCCGCCGAGTGCCGTGGCCAGGCAGCACAGCAGCAGGCCCACCACGGAGGCCGGCCCTCCGGCGTCGCGCCCCTCGACCGCGCTGTCCACCAGCCGGGTCACCCCGACCGCGGCGACCGCGAACAGCGGCAGGGTGCCCAGCGCGATGCGCCGCCGCTGCGCCGGGGTGAGCAGCCAGCCGTCCCGGACGAGCCGGCCGACCAGCCGGCGTAGCGCCCGGCCGACGCCGGGGTCGGCGAGCACGGCGGCCCAGGTCTGCGGCCGGCGCAGCGCGGCGTGCAGGGCGCGGACCAGCGCGGGCGACCGGGGTGGCGGCGGGCCGTCCACCGACAGGGTGGCCAGCTCACCGCGCTGCACCACGCCGGCGCGGTGCAGCGCGGCCAGGCCCACCTGGCAGGCCAGCAGGGCCCGGTCGGTGAGGTAGGCCAGCTCGACGGGGTCCGGGGCCGCGCCCCGGGCCCGCCGGCCGGTCAGCTCGCGCGCCGCCAGCGCGACGGCGAGGGCCACGGCGACCGCCCCCAGGTAGTCGAGGAGGAAGAGCGGTCCGCTGACACCCCAGAGCATGGCGACAAGTATGGCCCGGCCGCGCGGGTCGCCCGACCGCCGCTCGGCCGCCGCTCAGGAGGCGTGGCTCACCTCACTGTCCCAGATCTGCGACCAGGGGCGGCGCAGGCCGCGGCAGACGAAGATCGGCTCGCCGTTCTCGTCGTTGTCCACGTCGACGCGCTGGTCGACCCGGCCGGCCTCGGTGACCTCGGTGAACCAGGCACGCAGCTGGTCGGGGCGCTCCCAGCCGACGGCGATCACCACGTCGGCGTCGTCGGCCGGGCGGCCGAACCCGGCCATGCTGTTGTGCCCGGAGTAGGCCCGGGGCAGGTCGCGGGCCGGGCCGTAGCGGGCCAGCGCGCCGGCCTCGCCGTAGTTGCCGGTGAGCACGACCGCCCGGGCGCGCTCCTCGGGCGGCAGGCCCCGGTGCACGGCGGCGACCGAGTCGGCGAACGCGGGCCAGCCGATGGTCTCGCCGGCGTCGTAGTTGACCTCGACCACGAACCCGGGCAGCCGGTCGGCCGGCAGGGTGGGCAGCAGCAGGACCGCGCTGCTGGCGACCATCAGCGCGGCGGCGACGGCGAGCAGCGCCTGCCGCGCCCGGGCCGCGCCGCGCCGGGCCCACTCGGCGGTGACCACCGCGCCGGCCGCGGTGAGCACCAGCAGCAGCGGGGCGTCGTAGTAGCCCTTGCCGCCGGCGAGCAGGACGATCGCGAAGACCACGAGCCAGGCCCAGCCGATCACCCGGTACGCCGCCCAGGCGGGCCGGCGCAGCAGCGCCACGAGGCCGGCGATCCAGACCGGGGTGGCGAACGGGCTGATGATGATCAGTTGCAGCACGACCGCGTCCAGCCGGCCGCTGTAGGAGCTGTCGCCGTCGGCGATCGACGAGGCCACCGAGAGCTGGGGGAAGCCGTGCGCGGCCTGCCAGGCCACGTACGGCACGGCGAGCAGGACCGCGATCCCGGCGCCGGCCAGCACCCACCGGTCCCGCAGCAGCCGGCGGGGGCCGGCGATCAGCACCCCGGCAAGCAGGCCGGCGCCGAGCAGCGCGGGCAGCAGCTTGTTGAGCATGCCCACGCCGAGCGCCAGGCCGATGCCGAGCGCCCAGCGGGTGTCGCCGGTGCGCAGCATCCGCACCGCGCACCAGGCGGCGGCGAGCCAGACCAGCATGTCGACGGTGGTGGTGCTGAGCAGGTGACCGGCGGCGAGCACCACCCCGGCCGCGGCGGCGAGCACGGCGGCGGCCACCTGGGCGGCGCGTCCCGCGCCGAACTCCCGGGCGAGCGCCGCCACCAGCACCACCGACGCGCCGCCGATCAGCGCCGACGGGGTGCGCAGCAGCACCAGGTTGCCGGGTGCGACGGTGTCCGCCAGCCGGGCGAGGGCGGGCACGAGCGGGCCCTGATCGACGTAGCCCCAGTCGAGGTGCCGGCCGCAGAGCAGGAAGTAGAGCTCGTCGCGGTGGTAGCCGTAGCGGCCGGCGAGCAGCAGCAGCACGGCGGTGACGGCCCCGCCGACCAGCCAGGGCGCGGCGGCGCGCGGCCCGGGTGGCGGGGTCGTCGGCTCGGTGGGCGCCCCGGCGTCGGGGCGGTCCAGATCGGTGACGGGTTCGGCCACGTGCCCATGATGGTCCCGCCACGCCACCTCGCGCTGCCCCGCGCGGCCGGACGGAAATCGGTACCCGGCCGGCGACGGCACCGCTAGCGTGCCCGGGATGCGCATCCGGGACTACACGCAGGCCGACTGGGCCCAGGTCTGGCCCATCGTCGAGGACGTCATCGTCGCCCAGGAGACCTTCCCCTACGACCCGACGTGGCCGGCCGAGGTGGCCCGCGAGGTGTGGGTGGAACGGCCACCGGGCCGCACCGTGGTCGCCGAGGAGGACGGCACGGTGCTCGGCACCGCCAAGATGGGCGCCAACCGGCCGGGTCCGGGCGCGCACGTGGCCACCGCCAGCTTCATGGTGGCCACTGCCGCCCGCGGTCGCGGCGTCGGCCGGGCCCTGTGCGAGCACGCCCTGGACTGGGCCCGGCGGCAGGGCTTCGCCGCGATGCAGTTCAACGCGGTGGTGGATACCAACACGGCGGCCGTGGAGCTGTACCGGCGGCTCGGCTTCACGGTGATCGGCACCGTGCCGGAGTCGTTCGCGCACCCGAAACTCGGGCGGGTCGGGCTGCACGTCATGCACCGTCCCCTGTGAGCGGCGCGGCTGCGCGAGGATGGGCCGATGAAGCCTGAGCCGATCGAGCTGGCCGCCGCCCTGGCGCGCTTCGACCAGCTGTGGAGTCCGCGCATCGTCACCACCGTCAACGACTACGACGTCCGGATCGCCAAGGTGGCCGGCGAGCACGTCTGGCACGCCCACGACCACACCGACGAGTTCTTCCTGGTGCTCGACGGCGAGCTGCGGATCGCCCTGCGCGACGGCGCGGACGGCGCGGAACGCGAGGTGGTGCTGCCGCGCGGCGCCGTGTTCGTGGTGCCACGCGGGGTGGAGCACCGGCCGTCCGCGCCGGACGGCGCGTCGATCCTCATGTTCGAGCCGTCCGGCACGTCCAGCGTCGGGGAGCGGCACGACGAGGTGCCCGGGCACGTGGACGCCACCACCGGGCACCGCCTCTGACCAGGCCGCCTCAGCGCCCGGCCGGCGCCGGCTCCGCGGCGGCCGCCTGTGTCGGGACGGGCCAGCCCAGCCGGCGTACGCCGGGGACGGCGGCCGTCCCGACGCAGGCGAGCAGGACCAGCACCCCGGCCACCGCGAGCGGGGCCGGTGCGCCCCAGGCCCGGGCGGCGAGCGGGGCGAGGGCGTACCCGAGCGGCATGGCGCCCAGCGACATCAACCAGTCGTACGAGGTGACGCGGGCGAGCACCTCGGGCGGGAACTGGCCCTGCACCACGGTCTCCCAGATCGGGTTGAGGAAGCCGAGGGCGACCAGCGCGAGGCAGTAGGCGGTGACGGTCACCGGGGCGGGCGCGGCGGCGGCGAGCAGCAGCAGCGGCGCCGCGTACGCCGCCAGGGCCAGGTTGCCCAGCAGCACCGGCCGGCGGGGTCGGGCCCGCGCGGCGAGCAGCGACCCGGCCAGCAGGCCGACCGCGCCGGCCTGCTGGAGCAGCACCCAGACGCCCTCGCCGCCGAGCCGGTCCACGGCGATCACCGGGCCGAGGGTGAGCAGCACCGCGGCGGCGCCGTTCCAGACGCCGTGGGCGACCAGGCTGCTCCAGTACCAGTCGCGGGCCCGGACCTCCCGCCAGCCGAGCATCAGGTCGGCGCGGAGCGAGCGGTGCGGCACCGGCACGTGCCGCACCGCGATGACGGCCAGCAGCGCGGCGCTGACCGCGAACGAGGCGGCGTCCAGCACGAACGCCCAGCCGGGCCCGACGGTCCAGATCAGCAGCCCGGCGAGGGCGGGGCCGGCCAGCCGGCTGGCGTTGGCGGTGGCGCCCAGGAGGGCGTTGGCGCGCTGCCGGCCGTCGCCGTCGACGGTCCCGGCGACCAGCGGGGATGCCGTGGGGATGGCGAACGCCGAGGCCGCGCCGCCGACGGCCGAGGCCACCGCGAGGTGGGCCACCGCGGGGGCGCCGCCGAGCAGTTCGACGCCGACGGCCAGTTGGGCGGCGCAGCGCACCAGGTCGGTGGCGAGGGCGACGCGGCGGGCGGCGAACCGGTCGGCGACCACGCCGCCGAGGGGGAGCAGCAGCAGCCGGGGCACCATCGCGCAGGCCAGCACCGTGGCGAGCGCGGCGGTCGAGCCGGTCGCCCGGAGCACGGCCAGGGCCAGCGCGGTGGGCACCACGGCGTCGCCGAGCGCGGAGACGGTACGGCCGAGGAACAGCAGGCGGAAGGGGCGGAGCCGGAGAGGATGGGTCACTTCGGCAGGATACTTCGACGCCGAATATTTCGACAACGAATATTTCGCCACCGGCGTACCGTGATGGGGGTGACCGACCGCGACCTCGTCGACGAGCACGTCGAACGCTGGCTGCCCGTGCTGCCCGACCTCGACCCCGACATGGAGGGGGCGGTGGTCCGGATGTCGCTGCTCACCCGGCACCTGCGCGACGTGAAGGACCGGGCGCTGGCCGAGCTGGACCTCCAGGAGAAGGAGTACGGCACCCTGCACGCCCTCGCCGGCCGGGGTGGTCGGGGCGCGCCCTCGGAGATCGCCGGTGACCTGCGGATGGCGCCCGCCTCGATCACCGCTCGGGTGGACGCGCTGGTGCGTCGGGGCTTCGTCCGGCGGATCCCGTCCGAGGTGGACCGGCGCCGGATCGACGTCGAACTCACCGACGCCGGCCGCGCCGCCTGGCGGCGCGCCATCGCGGTGGTGGGCGACGAGGAGCACCGGGTCCTCGGCGCGTTGACGCCGGAGGAGCGGCGGGTCCTGTCCGACCTGCTCCGCCGGGTCACCCTGGCGGCCGGGCCGCCGCCAGGCCGGATCTGACCGGCCGGAATGTCGGTGGCCGGGACTAGGTTGGCCATCGACCAGCCGACACCCCACCAGGGAGGCCCCATGAGCACGCTCGTCGACCGACCGCACACCGCCCTGCTTGTCATCGACGTGCAGAACGGTGTGGTGCAGCACGCGTACGACCGGGACCGGGTGGTGGGCAACATCGCCGCCCTCGTCGACCGGGCCCGGGCGGCCGGGGTCGAGGTGGTCTGGGTGCAGCACCGCAGCGAGGAGCTGCCCACCGGCAGCGAGCAGTGGCAGTACGTGCCCGAGCTGGCGCGCCGCGACGAGGAGGCGCTGGTGCACAAGGCCTACGGCGACTCGTTCGAGGAGACCGACCTGGAGTCCGTCCTCGCCGCGCGGGGCGTCGGCCGGCTCGTCGTGACCGGCGCGCAGACCGACGCGTGCATCCGCTCGACGCTGCACGGCGCGATCACCCGGGGCTACGACGCGACGCTCGTCGCCGACGCCCACACCACCGAGGACCTCTCCGCCTACGGCGCGCCCGCGCCCGAGCAGGTGATCGCCCACACCAACCTCTACTGGCAGTACCACTCCGCGCCCGGCCGCACCGCCGGCACGGTCGACACCGCCGACGTCGACTTCGCCGCCCCGGTCCCCGCCTGAGCCGAGCCTCCGGCCGCCACGGCGCACCCAGCGCTGGCTGCCTAGGCCTCTGCGCCAGCGCCCACCCCCGGTCGAAAATCCCTGGCCGCCCGGGGGTGGGCGCTGGCAGGCTGCCGGCCATGAGCTCACAGGCCCTGGCGGGGGCGCTCGCCGACGAGCGCCGCCGCGCCGTGTTCGCCGCGATCGTGCTCGGCGCCGGGGACGTCCCCGCCGTGGTCTCCCGGACCGGGTTGTCCGCCCGGGACGCCGCCACCGCGGTCCGCCGGCTCACCGACGTCGGCGTGCTGACCGACGACGGGACCGGGCTGCGGGTCGACGGCGAGCGGCTGCGTGACTTCGCCCGCGCGGGCGGCCCGCCCGCGCTGGCGCCGGCGGCGGACCCCCGCGAGACGATCCTGCGCACCTTCCTCCGCGACGGGACGCTGACCCGGCTGCCCGCCCAGCGCGGCCGCCGCCGGGTGCTGCTGGAGCACATCACCGAGCGCTCCTTCACCCCTGGCGTGCGGTATCCGGAACGGGCCGTGGACGACGCGCTGCGCCGCTGGTGCGAGGGCGGCGAGGCCGACCACGTGACACTGCGCCGCTACCTGATCGACGACCGGCTGCTCGCCCGCGACCACGGCGTCTACTGGCGACCCTGAGCCGGGAACGGCCGTTGACCACCTGCGACGCCGACCGCCACGTGCCCCGGCACTGGTTCGAGAAACCGCTGCCGGCCCGAGTTGACGACGCCGCCGTGCCGCGCTAAAACAGGAATCGAGAACTTGAGTCAACCTGACTCAACTTGACACCTTCGGCCAGGAGAACCGAGGAGGCACGGCCATGTTGATGCGTACCGACCCCTTCCGCGAGATCGACCGGCTCGCCGAGCAGTTCTTCGGCACCACGGCCCGGCCGGCGGTCATGCACCTCGACGCCTACCGCGACGGCGACTACTTCTACGCCGCCTTCGACCTGCCCGGCGTCGACCCGGACAGCATCGACTGCACGGTGGAGCGCAACGTGCTGACCGTCCGCGCGGAGCGGCGCCGGGCGGCCGGCGACAACGTCGAACTGGTCGCCGCCGAGCGACCGATGGGCACCTTCACCCGTCAGCTCTTCCTGGGCGACACCCTCGACACCGACAAGCTGGAGGCCGGCTACGAGAACGGGGTGCTGACCCTGCGCATCCCGATCTCCGAGCGGGCCAAGCCGCGCCGGATCGCGGTCACCGCGTCCGGCAACGGCCGCCGCGAGATCAGCGCCTGAGCCAGGTCACGGCGACGTGGCGGCGGGGGTGGCCGGGGTGCCGGCCACACCCGCCGGCGTGTCCGGGGCGACCGGGTAGAGCCGCGCCAGGGCGTGCGCCGTGGCGGTGAGGCGGTCCCGCAGCTCGGCCGGCTCCAGCACCTCCACCTCCGCGCCGAGCTTGAGCAGCTCGGTGTGGGCGTGTTTCACCGACTCGATCGGCACGGTGGTCTCCAGCCATCCGTCCGGGCCGGGCTCGCCGGCCGCGGCCCGGGCCGCCCGGCTCATCTCCGGCGGGAAGACGTACGGCATGAACTCCAGCGCGGCCACGGTCAGCCGGATCCGGGCCCGGCCGCGGTAGACGTCGCGCTCGTAGCGCTCGGTCCACTCCCGCCAGTAGTCGGCCAGGTCGAAGTCGGCGGGCCGCTCGTAGCGCTCGTCGGAGACCACCACGTCGAGGACTGCACCGACCCGGTAGGTCCGCAGCTGCCCGTCGCAGCGGGCCACCAGATACCACCGGCCGGCCTTGAGCACCACGCCCAGCGGGGCGACCACCCGGGTCACCTCGCGCGGTGCGCGCCAGCGGCGGTAGCGCATCTCCACCAGCCGGTCCTCCCACACCGCCCGGGCCAGCGCGGCCAGGTGCGGGGTGGCTTCGGGGTGCCGGAACCAGCCCGGCGCGTCCAGGTGGAACCGCTGCCGCGCCCGGCCACCCCGGTCGGCCAGCTCGTCGGGGAGCGCGGCGAGCAGCTTCAGCTCGGCGGCCGCCACCACCGGCCCCAGGCCCAGGTCGGCGGCCGGGCCGGGCATGCCGGCCAGGAACAGCGCCTCGGCCTCCGGCGCGGTCAACCCGGTGAGCCGGGTCCGGTAGCCCTCCAGCAGCCGGTAGCCGCCGGCCGGGCCGCGGTCGGCGTACACCGGGACGCCGGCGGCGCCGAGCGACTCGACGTCCCGGTAGACGGTCCGGACCGACACCTCCAGGGCGTCGGCGAGCTCCTGGGCGGTCATCCGGCCCCGGGTCTGCAGGAGCAGCAGCAGGGAGACCAGGCGGCTGGCACGCACGCCGTGACGGTAACCCGCGCCGGTAAACCGGTGGCGGCCCGGTCCGCCGGCTGGCAGGGTCGGTGGCGTCAGCGTCGCCGACCGAGCAGGAGCCGACCGACACATGTGATCCGCGAGGACGCGGCCGGGCGCACCGCCCCGCCGCCACGGCCCTCGACCGCCGCCGCCACGCCGGCCGCGGTCCCGCCCGTCGTCCCGCGGAGGATCGCCCGTGTTGAAAGCCGTCGCCGTCAGCAAGCACTACGACACCGAGCCGCTGTTCGCCGGTCTGGACCTGATCGTCAACGCCGGTGACCGGGTGGGCCTGGTCGGCCCGAACGGGGTGGGCAAGTCCACGCTGCTGCGGGTGCTCATCGGCGAGGAGCCGCCGTCGGCGGGCCACGTGGGCCGCGCGCCCGGCACCACCGTCGGCTACTTCGCCCAGCAGGTGCCCGACCCGGACGCCACGGTGGGCGAGTTCCTCGCCGCCGGGCTCGGCGAGCTGCACCCGCTCGCGGCGGAGCTGCGCGAGCTGGAGCGCCGGTTGGCCGGCGGCGACACCGCCGCGCTCGACGCGTACGGGGAGGCGCAGGACCGGTGGGCGGCGCTGGACGGGTGGCGGGCGCAGGCCCGGCTGACCGAGGTCCGGCAGCGCCTCGACGTCGACCACCTGGCCGACGACACCCCGCTGCACCGGGTCAGCGGCGGCGAGCAGGCCCGGCTCACCCTGGCCCGGGTGCTGCTCGACGCCCCGGACCTGCTGGTGCTGGACGAGCCGACGAACCACCTCGACGCCGACGGCATCGCCTGGCTCGGGGAGTGGCTGGCCGCGTTCCCCGGCGGGGTGCTGGTGGTCAGCCACGACCGGGCGTTCCTGGACCGCACGGTGCAGCGGATGGTGGAGCTGGACGGGATCCACGACGAGCCGCAGACCTACTCCGGCGGCTACACCGACTACCGCGCCGAGAAGATCCGGCGCTGGCAGCGGCTGCTGCTGGACTACGAGGCGCAGCAGAAGGACCACCGCCGCTGGCTGGCCGACATCGCCCGGACCAAGGAGCAGGCCCGCGGGGTGGAGGAGTCGGTGCGCAGCGGCCTGGGCGCCGACCAGCAGCGCCGCTACGCGAAGAAGGTGGCGAAGAAGGCGAAGGCCCGGGAGCGGCGGCTGCGCCGGCAGATGGACTCGATCCGCTGGCTGGCGCAGCCGCGTACCCGGCCGAGCCTGGCGCTGGCGTTTCCCGAGGCCGCGCCGGTGGACGGCGAGGTGCTGCGGGCCCGCGACCTGACCCTGACCGCCGGCGGCCGGGCCCTGCTGGACCGGGCCGACCTGGGCGTGCGCGGTGGCGACCGGATCCTGCTCACCGGCCCCAACGGGGCCGGCAAGACCACCCTGCTGCGGGCCCTCGCCGGCCGGCGCGACCCCGACGGCGGGCGGGTCGAGGCCGCCGCGGGCGTCGCGCTGCTGCCGCAGACCCACGACGCGCTGCGCACCGACGTCACCGTCCTGGACCACTTCCGCGCCCACGTCCCCGTGTACGCCGACGACGCCGAGCGGCTGCTCGACGGCTACCTGTTCGGGCCGGAGCAGTGGGACGCGCGGCTGCGCACCCTGTCGGCCGGCGAGTTGCGCCGGCTGCTGCTCGCCGTGCTGGTGAACAGCCCGGCCCGGGTGCTGCTGCTCGACGAGCCGACGAACTACCTGGACTTCGACTCCCTGGAGGTGGTCGAGGCGGCGCTGGGGGAGTTCCGCGGCACGGTGGTGATGGTCAGCCACGACACCTGGTTCGCCGAGGCGGTGGGTGTCGACCGGCGGTGGCGGCTCGGTGACGGCCGGTTGGTGGAGGAGGCGGGGTGAGATCTCGTCGGGCGCGCCTCGTCGCGAATCGCCCGGGCGGCTGAGAGCCTTTCTCACATGCTGCGTCCCGAGGTGCTGCCCCGCGGGTCGGCCGCCGCCGCCCTGCGCGGCGGGCCGACCGACTTCACCGAGGCGTGGCTGCGCAACCGCCGGCTGTCCGAGCACACCCGCGACGCGTACCGGCGGGACGTCACCGGCTGGCTGAGCTGGTGCGCCGCCCGGGACCTCGACCCGCTGCGGGCCAGTTTCCTCGACGTCAACGCCTACGGCCGCGAGCTGGAGTCCACGCCGTGTGGGCGCGGCGGCCGGCCGCTCACCCCGGCCACGGTGGCCCGCCGCCTGTCCGCCCTGTCGAGCTGGTACGACTTCCTGGTCAAGCTGCGCGCGGTCGACGCCAACCCGGTCGCCGCCGCGGACCGCCCCCGGGTCGACCGGGACCACTCCGCCACGGTGGGGCTCACCCCGGACGAGGTCGACGCGCTGCTCGCCGCCGCCGACGCGGACACGGGCGCGACCGCCGCCCGCAACCGGGCCGCCATCGCCCTCCTGGCCGACCTGGGCCTGCGGGTCGGCGAGCTGGTCTCGCTGGACCTCGCCGACCTGGGCGCCGAGCGCGGGCACCGCAGCATCCGGTTCGTCGGCAAGGGTGGCAAGGTCCGACGGCGGGCGCTCACCCCCGGCACGGCGTACGCGATCGACGCCTACCTGGCGGCGCGCGCCGCCGCCCAGGGGGTGACGGTGCCGGAGCTGACCGGTCCGCTGCTGGTCACCGCGACCGGCGGGCGGCTGGACCGGCACGCGGTGTTCCGGCTGGTGCGCCGGCTCGCCCAGGCCGCCGGGATCCCCGCCTGGGCGAAGCTGTCCCCGCACTCGCTGCGGCACGCGTTCGCCACCACGGCCCGCGCCGAGGGGGTGCCGCTGGAGGACGTGCAGGACGCCATGGGGCACGCCGACCCGCGGACCACCCGCCGCTACGACCGGGACCGGCACAACCTGGACCGCGACCCGGCGTACGCGATCTGGGCCGCCCGGGCACGCCGGCGCGGATAGCCCGCCTGACCGCCGTACCGGGGCCGTAGGGTGCCGGAATGCGACACGGGCTGGAGATCTGCTGCGGAGGCGCGTCGGTCACGGTGTCCGACCTGGTCGCGCTCGGCGAGCTGGCAGAGCGGGCCGGCTGGGACGGGGTGTTCCTGGAGGACTACCTCATCCATCACGCCGGGGAAGACCCACCCACCTGGGATCCCTGGCTGGTGCTGGCGGCGGTGGCCGGCCACACCGAGCGGATCCGGCTGGGCACCACGGTGACCGCGCTGCCCCGGCGCCGCCCGGCCAAGCTGGCCCGCGAGGTGCTCACCCTCGACCACCTGTCCCGCGGCCGGGCCGGGGTCGCCGTGGGTGTCGGTGACCCGGCGGACCGGGGGCTGGCCGCGTTCGGTGAGCCGACCGACCTGAAGACCCGCGCCGCGATGCTCGACGAGGGCCTCGACCTGCTGGTCGGGCTGCTCGGCGGCGAGCGGGTCACGCACCGGGGCGCCCACTACCGGGCCGACGGGGTGGCCCTGCGGCCGGGGCCGGTGCAGTCGCCCCGGGTGCCGGTCTGGGTCGGCGGCAGCACGCAGGCCGCGGCGGTGCTGCGGCGGGCCGCCCGCGCGGACGGCATCGTGCCCTACAAGCTGACCGACACCACCGGCTGGTCCGACTTCACGGCCGAGGAGGTGCGCGACCTGGTCGCCGCGTTGCCGGCCGCCCGGGCTGACGGGCAGCCGTTCGACGTGGCGATCGGCGGCCGGCAGCGGCGCCCTGACGAGCGGGCCGAGCGGGCCTACCTGGCGGATCTGGCGGCGGCCGGCGCGACCTGGTGGCTGGAGTACGTCCCGGCCGGCGACCCGGCCGAGATGCTCGCCGCGGTCGCCCGGGGCCCGCTGCGCTGACCGTTCACCGCCCGCGCGGCGGCCGCTGGCGGGCGTCGTAGTCCTGGCGGGCCTGCTCGACCCGGTCGAGGTGGCCGGCGGACCACTGCGCCAGGTGGGCGAAGAGCGGGGCCAGGCTGCGCCCCAGCTCGGTGATCTCGTATTCCACCCGGGGCGGGACCTCGGCGTGGTAGGTGCGCCGCACCAGGCCGTCGCGTTCGAGCTGCCGCAGCCGCTGGGTGAGCACCTTCGGGGTGATGGTGACGAGCCGCCGTTCCAGCTCGACGAAGCGCTGCCGGCCGTACTCGTGCAGGGCCCAGAGGATCGGCGTGGTCCAGCGGCTGAACACGAGGTCGACCACCGGGGCGATCGGGCAGGCCTGCTCCGGGTCACCGTCCACCCCGGAGCGCCAGGTGGTGCTGCTCACAATCCCTCCCGAGGCCGTTACTTTCCTCTAGGTACCTACTATACGCAGGCGATTAACGTGCTCGGTGTCCACATGCACACCGAGAGGGGCACATCATGATCGTGGTTACCGGCGCGACGGGGAATGTCGGACGACCGCTGGTGCGGGCGCTGGCCGGGGCGGGTGAACCGGTGACGGCCGTGTCCCGGCGCGTCGCGGCGGCGGACCTGCCACCGGGCGTACGGGCGGTCCGCGCCGACCTGGCCGACCCGGCCGGGCTGAAGGCGGCGTTCGACGGCGCCGACGCGCTCTTCCTGCTGTTCACCGGCGAGCAGTTGGCCGGCGGCGCGGACCCGGAGGCCATCCTGGACACCGCGCGGCAGGCGGGCGTACGCCGGGTGGTGCTGCTGTCCTCGCAGGGCGTGGCGACGAAACGCCATCCGCCGGGGCAGGAGGAGGCGGTCCGCGCGTCCGGGCTGGAGTGGACGGTGCTGCGGCCGGGCGGCTTCCACTCCAACGCCCTCGCCTGGGCGCCCGGGGTACGCGCCGGGCGGGTGGTGCACGCGCCGTTCGGCGACGTGGCGCTGCCGAGCGTCGACCCGGCCGACATCGCCGAGGTGGCGGCGCTCGCGCTGCGCGGCGGCAGCCACGCCGGAGGAACGTACGAGCTGACCGGGCCGGCGGCGGTCTCGCCACGGCAGCAGGCGGCGGCGCTCGCGGCGGCGCTCGGGGAGCCGGTCCGGTTCGTCGAGCAGACCGCGCAGCAGGCGCGGGAGCAGATGCTGGCGTTCATGCCGGAGCCGGTGGTGGCGGCGACCCTGAGCATCCTGGGCACGCCTTCGCCGGCCGAGCAGCGGGTCAGCCCGGATGTCGAGCAGCTGCTCGGCCGGGCGCCGCGCGGCTTCGCCGACTGGGCGGCGCGACACGTCGCGGACTTCCGCTGACCGGTCCCGCCGGCCCGCCGGGGCTTGCCCGGCGGGCCGGCGGCGGTGCTCAGCCCTGCGGCCGGGGGCAGAGGCAGAACGGCTGGCCGATCGGGTCGAGCAGCACGGTCCACCGCTCGCCGCCCGGCTGGAACTCCGGCCGCGTCGCGCCGGCCGCCACGAACTCCTTCTCGGCGACGGTCACGTCGTCGACGTAGAGGTCGAGGTGGTAGCGCTTGCCGGCGGTCTCGTCCGGCCAGGCCGGCGGCGCGTATCCGGGCACCAGGCCGAAGCCGATCGAGGTCCCGTCCGTGCTGATCATGGCGTATTCGGCCTGGCTGTGGGTGACCTCCCAGCCGAGGGCGCGGGAGTAGAACGCGGCGTGGGCGACCGGGTCGGAGCTGTCGAGGTTGACCATGGCGAGGTCGGCGTGCAATGTCATGCCGGCAGTCTGCCGAAGGTACCTGCCATCTTCTGTCAGGATCAGCCGGCGGATCGCAGCCGGCACAAGTTCCTGCGGGCCGGCCCGCAGGTCTCTACCGTCGGTGGTGATGGGCAGGGAACGGGCGGGGAGCCGGCCGGCCCGGCGCCGCCGCCGGCCGGTACGCGCCGGCGTGCTGGTCGCCGGCCTCGGGCTGGGTACCTGCCTGGTCGGGGTGGCCGGGCTCGGCGTCTGGAACGTGCAGGTGGTGCTCCAGGCCAACGGCCCGGTCCGCGACACCGCCGACGCGTTCTTCCGGGAGGTGGCCGCCGGGGAGACCGACCAGGCGTACGGCAAGCTGTGCCGGGAGGCGCGGGGGAAGTGGAGCCAGGTCGGCTTCGGCAGCTGGGTGCGCACCCCGCCGCAGGTCAGCGGCTACGAGATCGTGGACGTGGCGGTGCAGACCCGGGGCGGCCGGCCGCGCGGCACGGTGACGGTGCGGCTGACCCGCGACGGCGGCGGCAGCGAGGAGCGGGAGCTGCCGATCGTGCAGGAGGACGGGAAGTGGCGGGTCTGCGGGGATCCGTTCTGACCGGCTGCCCCAGGCGGCGTACCAGGAGGTAGCCGCCGCTCAGGACGGCGCCCGCGCTGGCCGCCAGGACGATGGGCCGGCCGCCGCCGGCGAGCAGCGCGGCCACCGCCGCCACGTCGGCGACCACGCCGACGCCCTGCGGCAGCAGGCGCGCGGGTCCCGGTGGCGTGCCCTCCGCCGGTGCCGTGGTGATGCCGTCCGTGCGCACGGGCCGTCTGTGTCAGGTGCGCGCCCGTCAGGCGCGCGGGCCGAGGTCGCCGGAGCGGTAGTGGCGCCGACACAGCACCTGGTAGCGCACGTCGGCGCTGTCCACGGTGTCGCCGATGACCACCTGCTCGCCCTCGCGTACCACCCGCCCCTCGACGACGCGGGCGTTGAGCCGCCCCTCCCGCCCGCACCAGCAGAGCACCTCGACCTGGATGCGGGCCACCTCGTCGGCGAGTTCGAACAGCCGCTGCGCGGCCGGGAACAGGCAGGAGCGGAAGTCGGTGGCCAGGCCGAAGGCGTACACGTCGACGTCGAAGTTGTCGACCAGGTCGGCCATCTGCTCGATGTGCGCCAGGTTGTAGAAGGACGCCTCGTCGCAGATCAGGTAGTCGACGCGGACCCCCTCGGCCCAGGCATCGCGCACCAGGTCGCGCAGGTCCAGCTCGTCGGTCACCTCGACGGCGGAGTGGGCCAGCCCGATGCGGGTGGTCACCTGCGGGCCGAGCGAGCGGTCGATGCGGGTGGTGACCAGGCCGCGGCGGCCCTGCCGGGAGTGGTTGTAGTTCATCTGGAGGGCCATCGTGGACTTGCCGCAGTCCATCGGCCCCCAGAAGAACTTCAGCGCGGCGGCGTGCAGCGGCCGGCCGTCGACGCCGCGGGCGGCGGCACAGCCGCCGGCACGGTCGTCGCCGGGGCCCGGCAGGGGACGGGCCAGGCAGATCGGGGCGGCGTCGTCGGTCACGTCGGGGCAGCCTAGTTCATCGACGCGGAAGGATCTTGCCCGCGCGGCAGCCCGCGCGGGCCCGCTCACAGCACCCGGGGCGGGGTGTTGCCGGCGGCGACGATGGCCCGGCGGATCGGCACGGCCGCCAGCAGCGCGAACCCGACCACGAAGAAGATCAGCAGGGAGACCAGGCCCACCCGGTACGAGGAGGTGAGCTGGAACACCAGGCCGAAGGCGAGCGGCCCGAGCCAGCTGGTGCCCTTGTCGCTGATCTCGTAGAAGCCGTAGTACTCGCCCTCCTTGCCGGCGGGGATGAGCTGGCTGAACAGCGACCGGCTCAGCGCCTGGCTGCCGCCGAGCACCAGTCCGATGCACCCGCCGAGCACCATGAACGGCAGGGGCGCCTCGGCGGGCAGCCGGAACGCGGCGATGATCACGCCGGTCCACAGCACCAGGGACAGCAGCACGGTCTTCCAGGCGCCGATGCGTCGGGCCAGGGCGCCGAGGGCGAGCGCGCCGCCGAAGGCGAGGAACTGCACGAGCAGGATCGTCACGATCAGGGTGCTCTGCTCCAGCCGCAGCTCCTCGGTGCCGTACTGGCTGGCCAGGGTGATGACGGTCTGGATGCCGTCGTTGAAGACCAGGAAGGCGAGCAGGAAGAACAGCGTCAGCGGGTACGCCTTGATCTCCCGCAGGGTGTGGCCGAGCTGCCGGAACCCGTCGGTGAGCACGTTGCCGCCGCCGTGCAGCGCCGCGGCGGTGGGGTGCTCGCGCAGCCAGCGCAGCGGCAGCAGGGTGAACGCCGCCCACCAGACGCCGGCCGAGACGATCGACCAGCGGGCCAGGTCGAGGGTGCGCTGCGGGTTGCCCTCCTCGCTGAGCATGGTGACCGCGACCAGGTTCAGCGCGAGCAGCAGCCCGCCGCCGAGGTAGCCGATGGCCCAGCCGCGGCTGGAGATGGCGTCCCGGTCGTCGGGGCCGCCGAGCTGCGGCAGGAACGAGTTGTAGACGACCACGGCGGCGCCGAAGGAGATGTTGGCGAGCAGGAACAGCGCCCCGCCGAGCAGGTAGCGGTCGCCGGTGACGAACGCGAACGCGATGGTCGCGCCGGCGCCGGTGAACGCGGCCGCGGCGAGCAGGCGCTTCTTGTGCGCCGACCGGTCGGCGATCGCCCCGACGACCGGCAGCACGAACACGGTGAGGAACACCGACAGCGAGATCAGGTACGGGTAGTAGGAGCCGGCCGCGATCCGGATGCCCAGCGGGTGCACGGCCCCGTCGCAGCTGTCGGCGCCCAGCTCGCAGCCGGCGGCCAGTTCGGTGACGGTGGTGAGGAACGGGCCGAGGAAGACCGTGATCACGGTGGTCTGGAAGGCGGAGTTCGCCCAGTCGTAGAAGTACCAGCCGGTGCGTTCGCGGCGGGTGCTGCCCGGGCGGGCGGGCTCGGCGACGGCGGGGGCGACCGTATCGGCCATCGGGGTCCTCGGAGGTTCAGGCGGCCCAGTGGCCGCGGCTGCGGTAGACGTCGCGCAGCACGCCGACGTGATCGGTCATGATGCCATCCACACCAAGATCAAGTAAGTCGTGCATTTCGGCGGGATCGTCGATCGTCCAGACGTGCACCTGCAACCCGAGCCGGTGGCAGTAGTCGAGGAACCGGCGGTCGACCACGGGCACGCGGCCGTAGCGGACGGGGACCTGGGCGGCGACCACGGACGGGGGCAGCCGCAGCGGCCGCCCGTGCAGGGAGGCCATCCGCAGCCGGGCCACCCCGCGCATGCCGAGGCTGGTGGCGACCTTCGCCCCGGCCAGGGCGCGCAGCCGGGCCAGCCGGGCGTCGCTGAACGAGGCGAGCAGCACCCGGTCGCCGGCGCCGACCCGGGTGACCGTGTCGACGGTCGGCACGACACCGCCGTCGGCCTTCACGTCGACGTTGAACCGGACCTCGGGCCAGGCGCCGAGGACCTCGTCGAGGCGGGGCACCACGGCGGCGCCGCCGACGCGTACCGAGGCCAGGTCGGCCCAGCGCAGGTCGGCGATGCGGCCGCGCTCGCCGGTGACCCGGCGCAGGGTGGCGTCGTGGAAGATCACCGGCACGCCGTCGGCGGTGGCGTGCACGTCGGTCTCCACGTAGCGGTAGCCCAGGGCGACGGCGCGCGCGAACGCGGCGGCGGTGTTCTCGTCGCCCTCGGCCGCGCCGCCGCGGTGGGCGAAGGCCAGCGGCGCGGGGGCGTCGAGGTAGCCGTGACGGGGCTGCACGCCGGAAGTATGCCGCGCCCGCGTGACGTCCGGGTGACCGGCCGGCGTCGCCGCAACCAACTTCCCTATTGTTCCCTGTCGCCGCTACGATAGGGCGCGATGGGGAATGACATGTACTCGGTGGAGCAGGTGGCCGACCTGCTCGGGCTGCACGTGCGCACCGTGCGCGGCTACATCCGCGCCGGCCGCCTGCGCGCGGTGCGCATCGGCAAGCAGTACCGGATCGCCCGCGCCGACCTGGACGCGCTGACCGGCCGGCCCGCACCGGCCGCCGGGGCGCCGGCGGCGGAGGTGTCGAGCATCGTGCAGGTCGACGGCGTCGACCGGGCCGCGGCCGACCGCCTCGCCACGCTGGTGCTGGCCGGCGTCAACACCCATCACGACCCCGCGCGCCCGCTGCGCGTGCAGACCGTCCACGACGAGGAACGCCACCGCATGAAGATCGTGATCCTGGGCGACGCCGCCGCCACCGCCGACCTGCTGCACCTGGTCGACGCCGTGCTGGCCGGCGACAACGACCTGCTCGTCCGGACGGAGACCGGTGATGCCTGACGTGCTGGAACAGCGGGCCGGGGTGCCGGTGCTGGTCTGCGACCCGGCCGGCCCGCCGGTGGCCACCACCGAGGCGGCCCTCGACCTGATCGGCGCGGCCTTCGCCGGCGCCGAGGTGGTCGCCGTGCCGGCCACCCGGCTCGACCCGAGCTTCTTCTCGCTGGGCACCCGCTTCGCCGGGGAGATCATGCAGAAGTTCGTCAACTACCGGCTGCGGCTGGTCGTCGTCGGCGACATCTCCGCGCACCTGGCGGCCAGCGGCGCGCTGCGGGACCTGGTGGCCGAGTCCAACCGGCACGACCAGGTCTGGTTCGTGCCCGACCTGGCCGCGCTGGACGCCCGGCTGGGCCGCGGCTGAGCCTCAGCGCACCCAGCCCGCGGTCAGCGCGGTCACGCCGAGCCCGTCGGGGTCGGCCAGCTTGACGCCGACGAACTGCCGGGCGGCGGGGGAGGTCTGCACCCGGGGCGCGGGCTCCGGGTCGGTAAGCGTCGCCACCACCGCCGCGGCGGCGTCCGCGGGCGACTGCGCGGCGGCGAACGCGGCGGCGCTGCGATCGAGGTACGCGCGCAGGGCCGGCCCGTACACCCCGGCGGCGGCGATCGCGGCCTCGGGGTCGAGGCCGACGTTGGCGACGAACTCGCTGGCCACCGCGCCCGGCTCGACCACGGTGACGCTGACCCCCACGGTGGCGGCGACCGGGGCGAGGCTCTCCATGAACCCCTCGACGGCGAACTTCGCCGCGCAGTACGCCTCGTTGAACGGCTGCCCGACCACCCCGCCGACGCTGGTCACGGTGATCAGCCGTCCCCGGGTGGCGCGCAGGTGCGGCAGGGCGGCCCGGCTGACGTGCAGGACGCCGAAGAAGTTGACCTCCAGGACCGCCCGGACGGCCTCGACGGTCTCCTGTTCGAGGGTGCCGACGTGCCCGGCGCCGGCGTTGTTGACCACCGCGTCGAGCCGGCCGTACCGGGCGACCACGTCGGCCACGCAGGCGGCCGCCTCGGCCTGGTCGACCACGTCGAGCCGGCGTACGTCCAGCAGGTCGCCGACCCCGGCGGCGTCGGCGGCGGCGCGCAGCCGGTCGGCGCGGGCGAGGTCGCGCACCGTGGCCACGGTGCGCCAGCCGGCGCGGGCCGCGCCCACGGCGGTCTCCAGGCCGATGCCGGTGGACGTGCCGGTGATCAGGACCGTTGGTGCGCTCATCCCCGCCTCCGCCGTCGGCTGCCCGCGTTCCGCTCGCAGGGTCGCACCGGGCGGCGGGTCGGCGCAGCGGAACGCCCGACGTGAGCGCGTCAGCCCGGCTGCCGGCTCGGGCCGACCCCGGCGTCGCGGGTCTGCGGCGGCGGGTACGGCTGCTCGGCCAGCAGCCGCGCCAGGTGCGCGCTGTTGAGCGCCAGGGCCGAGGTGGTACGGCCCGTGGTGTCCGGTTTGGGGCGGGCGTCGATGTAGTCGGTCTTGTGCAGCGCCTCACCGACCCAGTAGGTGGCTCCCGCGGCGGGGCAGGTGAAGCCGACCTCGTTCAGCGCCTGCTGCACCTGGCCGATGGTGTGGTGCGCGCCATCCTCGTTGCCGACCACGGCGACGCCGGCCACCTTGCCGTACGTGCGCAGCCGACCCTCGGCGTCGGTCTCGGACAGCTCGGCGTCCAGGCGTTCCAGGACCATCTTGCAGACCGCCGACGGCTGGCCCAGCCAGATCGGGGTGGCGATCACCAGGATCTGCGCGGCGAGGAGCTTCGCGCGGATGGCGGGCCACCCGTCGCCCTCACCTTCGTCGGTGGAGACCCCGAAGCGCACGGGGTGGTCGACGATCCTGATCATCTCCCCGGCCACCCCCTGGGTGCCCAGCGCGTCGAGCACCTCCTGACCGAGCACCTCCGAGCTGGACGGGACGGGCGACGGCTTCAGCGTGCAGTTGAGCACCAGAGCCCGGATCGACGCCACGGTCGTTTCCTCTCGGCCGGCCGGCGGTGACGGGTGTCGCATACCCCGGTGGCTGGCCCGCGATGCCTGTCGGGTCAGCGCGCCGGCCGGCGGCGGTGCGACCGGCTGGTGTCGACCGGGCGGCCGGGGTCGACGTGGCGGGGCCGGTCCGGCTCGTCGGGACGCAGCGGCGCCAGGTCGTCGGTGACCGCGTCGATGATCCGTTCGGTGGCCCGCCGGGCCGCGCCGGGGGTGCCCGGGTGCAGGTCACGCAGCATCACCGGGACGCCGAAGTGCACCCGGACGGCCGGCCGGCGCCACACCGCCCGGGCCACGGCGCGCAGCATGCCCTTGGGCGCCCGGTAGGGCAGCACCTCGTGGGAGCCCCACTGGGCGACCGGGACGACGGGGGCGCCGCTGGCGAAGGCGAGCCGGGCGGTGCCGGTCTTGCCCCGCTCGGGCCACAGGCCGGGGTCCAGCCCGATGCGCCCCTCGGGGTAGACCAGCACCACCGAGCCGCCGGCCACCGCGCCGGCGGCCATCTCCAGCGAGTGGTGCACGGAGCTGGTGCCGCGGTCGACGCGGATGTGCCCGGCGCGGCGCATCAGCGGCCCGATCACCGGGGCGCGGAACAGCCCGCCGGTGGCCATGATCCGCGGGTGGATGCCGCGCACCTGGCAGGCCGCGGCGAGCACCACCGGGTCGAAGGGGCTGATGTGGTTCGCGGCCAGCACCAGCGGCCCGCGGCGCAGGTCCTCCGGCACGTCGCCGCTGACCTCGAGCCGGCCGAGCAGGCCGACGAGGCCACGGGCGGCCAGTTGCGCGGCGCGCCAGAGCAGGGGCGCCCGCCAGTGGGTGATCGGGGTGTCCATCAGTGCTGGATGGTCGCACGTGCGCGGGTGAGCCCGGGGCCCGATCCCGGGCCGGCCGGCAGAGGTGATCAGGGTCATTGGTCCCGGGCCGCTTCGGGCCCTGCGGCCCTGCCGATTCTTCTACGACGCCGAGTAGTATTTACTACGTCTCGTAGTATGCACAGCTGGGGGTTTCAGGTGGACGCGTTGGACGTCGCCCGCTGGCAGTTCGGTGTCACCACCGTCTACCACTTTCTGTTCGTGCCCTTGACCATCGGCCTCTCCGTGCTGGTGGCCATCCTCCAGACGATGTGGCACCGCACCGGCAACGAGCGGTACCTCAAACTCACCAAGTTCTACGGCAAGCTCTTCCTGATCAACTTCGCGATGGGCGTGGTCACCGGCATCGTGCAGGAGTTCCAGTTCGGCATGAACTGGAGCGACTACTCGCGCTTCGTCGGCGACATCTTCGGCGCGCCCCTGGCGATCGAGGCCCTGGTCGCGTTCTTCCTGGAGTCGACCTTCATCGGCCTGTGGATCTTCGGCTGGGACCGGCTGCCCAAGCGCCTGCACCTGGCCGCCATCTGGGCCGCGGCGATCGGCACCAACCTGTCCGCGTACTTCATCCTCGCCGCGAACTCGTTCATGCAGAACCCGGTCGGCTACCGGATCAACCCGGACACCGGCCGCGCCGAGCTGACCGACTTCGTCGCCGTGCTCACCAACAAGGTCGCCCTGATCACCTTTCCGCACACCCTCTCCGGCGCGTTCCTGGTCGCCGGGTCGCTGATCGTCGCCGTCGGGCTGTGGCACGTCATCCGCAACCGGGGCAGCGCCGACACCGACGCCTACCGCTTCGCCACGAAGTTCGGCTCCTGGGTGGTGCTGGTCTCCTCGGCGCTGGTGCTGTTCACCGGCGACATCCAGGGCAAGATCATGACCGAGGTGCAGCCGATGAAGATGGCCGCCGCCGAGGGCCTCTACACCACCGAGAGCCCCGCCTCGTTCTCCGTGCTCACCGTCGGCAGCCTCGACGGCAGCCGCGAGGTCTTCGCCCTCAAGATCCCGTACCTGCTGTCGTTCCTCGGCACCGGCGACCCGAACGGCACCGTGCAGGGCATCAACGACCTCCAGGCCCAGTACGCCACCCAGTACGGCGCCGGCAGCTACACCCCGATCATCCCGGTCACCTACTGGAGCTTCCGCTTCATGATCGGCCTCGGGCTGGCCGCCGCCGCGATCGCCCTGATCGTGCTCTGGACCCAGCGCAAGGGCCGCACCCCGTCGAGCCGCTGGCTGCTGCGCGCCGGCCTCGTCATGCCGGCCCTGCCGCTGCTGGCCAACTCCTTCGGCTGGATCTTCACCGAGATGGGCCGCCAGCCGTGGATCGTCTTCGGCGAGATGCTGACCCGCAACGGCGTCTCCCGCAGCGTCTCGCTGACCGAGGTGCTCACCTCGTTCACCGCCTTCACCCTGATCTACGCCACCCTCGCGGTGATCGAGTTCAAGCTGCTGGTCCGCTACGCCAAGGCCGGCGTGCCCGACCTGGCTCCGGCCCCCGAACCAGCCGACACCGACGACGCCGATCGCCCGCTGGCGTTCGCCTACTGACCCCGGAGCCCACCGTGGAACTGACGACCGTCTGGTTTCTCCTCGTCGCCGTGCTCTTCACCGGCTACTTCATCCTCGAAGGCTTCGACTTCGGCGTCGGCATGCTGCTGCCCGTGCTGGGCCGCGACGACCGGGAACGCCGCGTCCTGATCAACACCATCGGCCCGGTCTGGGACGGCAACGAGGTCTGGCTGATCACCGCCGGCGGCGCCATGTTCGCCGCCTTCCCCGAGTGGTACGCCACCCTCTTCTCCGGCTTCTACCTGCCGCTGCTGCTGATCCTGCTCGCCCTGATCGCCCGCGGGGTGGCCTTCGAGTACCGGCACAAGCGCCCCGAGGCGACCTGGAAGCGCCGCTGGGACCAGGCCATCTTCTGGGGTTCGGCCGTGCCGGCGGTGCTGTGGGGCGTCGCCTTCGCCAACATCCTCCGCGGCGTGCCGCTGTCGGCCGACCACGAGTACGCCGGCGGCCTGCTCGACCTGCTCAACCCGTACGCCCTGCTCGGCGGGGTGACCACCCTGGGCCTGTTCCTCACCCACGGCGCGGTGTTCATCGCCCTGAAGACCAGCGGCGACATCCGGCAGCGCGCCGGCGCGCTCGCCGTCAAGCTCGGCGTCGCCACCGCCGTGGTGGCGGTGGCCTTCCTGGCCTGGACGCTGACCATCCGCTCCAGCGCGGCCGCCGTCGTGCTCGCCGTCGGCGCCGCCCTCGCCCTGCTCGGCGGTCTCGCCGCCGCCCGGGTACGCCGGGAGGGCTGGGCGTTCGCCGGCACCGCCGTGGCCATCGCCCTGGCCGTGGCGACCCTGTTCGCCGCGCTGTTCCCGAACGTGCTGCCGTCCACCCTGGACGCCGCCGGCACGCTGACCGCGAGCAACGCCGCCTCCACCCCCTACACCCTGAAGATCATGACCTGGGTGGCGGTGGTGTTCACCCCGATCGTGCTGGCCTACCAGGGCTGGACCTACTGGGTGTTCCGCAAGCGGATCGGGGTACAGAACATCCCGCAACACTGACGAGCCTGCGGGCGCGGGTGACGCGGGGCCGGTGCGAGGGGGTCGCACCGGCCCCGCGGGGCGTCTCAGACCAGGTCGATCCGCTCCCACTCGACCGGGTAGCCGGCCCGGGCGAAGGTGGCCGCCATCGGCGTGTTGCCCTGGTCGGTGGCGGCCACGATCTCGTCGGCGCCCGCCTCGACCAGCAGGTGGGTGGCCTCGACGAGCAGGTCGTAGGCGTAGCCGTGGCCGCGCTGTCCGGGCAGCACGCCGACGAACCCCACCACGTGGTGGGTCTGGTTGCGGGCCGGCACGACCAGCCCGACCGGCTCACCGCCGGGGGTGAACGCCAGCCGCCACCAGTCCCGCGGGCTGGGCATCCAGCGCAGCAGGTCCAGGTCCTCCTGCGCCGCCGCGAGCGGGCCGTGGGCAGCCGCCGCGGCCCGGAAGTGGGCGTCCAGGCTGCCCTCGCCGATGCGGCACAGCACGTCCAGGATCACCGCGTCGTCCGGCTCGGGCCGGAACTCCAGCCGCCCCGGCCGGGCCGGCAGGCCGGATCCGGGCGTCCAGCGGTACCGGTACCGCTCGACCAGCACCCGCATGCCGGCCGCCGTCGCGGCGTCGATCCGGGCCTGCGCCTGGGCGCGGACCGCGGGATCCTCCCGCCAGCCGTAAGGGAGCAGGATCGAGTACTCGGTGCGCAGCGGCGCCGTGCGCAGCAACTCGACCGCCGCGGCCTCGTCGGTGAAGTCGAACCAGTCCAGCGCCAGCGGCGCCGGGTCCTCCGGCCCGGCCCACCAGGCGGCCCGGGCGACCACCACCCCGTCGCGCAGGGCCACCCAGGTCCATTCGGGGCGGAAGCCGCCGCCAACGTACGTCTCGCCGAGCACGGCCCGCCCGACCAGCCCCGGGTCGGGCAGGGAGTCGAAGAGGTGTTCCTCGCCCGCGACGAGCGGGCGGATGACCAGATCGGTCATGAAGGGTCCTTCCAGGAAGCGGTGCGCTCCCCGGTTCAGGATCCCGGCGTCCTCGCAGCCGGGTGGGAGCGCATGACTGTCGTACGCATGGCGCTCACCTCCCTCCGGTCTCGGTCGAGGACGCGGCGGAACGCTACCAGACGCCCCGCGCCCCGGCCGAGGCGTTTTCCCCGGCCGGGGCGCGGGGTGCGGGTCAGCGCGCCTCGCGCAGCTCCGCCAGCCGGGCCTCGATCTCGGCCAGCTCGGCGCGCAGCTTCTCCGCCTGCTGTTCCGCCTCGGCCCGCTCCGCGGCCAGGATCTGCTCCACCGCCTCCTGCACCCCCGGCACGTCGACCAGCGCCACCATCCGCAGCGCCTCGGCCGGCTTCACCACGTACGGCTTCGCGAGTGCCTTGGCGCCCTGCTGCGCCGCCACCGTCCACTCGCCCTCGGCGTAGGCCAGCGTCACCGTCAACCCGGCCGGGCCCTTCGGCTTCACCGCCTTCACCGCCCGCCGCGCCGGCTTCGGCTCCGCCTGCTGCGTCACCCTCGGCTCCTCCCGCCGCGGCGCCGGCACCGCCGGCGTGTCCAACACGAACTCCGGCTCCGCCGGCGCCGCCTCGACCGGCGGCTCCGGCTTCGGCTCCGCCGGCCGCCGCCCCGCCCCCTTCGGGGCGATCGCCACGTCGGTGGGGGAGAAGGGCAGCTCGTCGCGGCCGAACCGCACCACCACGAACTCCTCGGACACCTCCGGATCGGTCAGCTCCACCACCTGCCCGAGCTGGCCCGCCATCTGCCCGGCCGCCGCCGTGAACACCACCTTGGGCTTGCGGCCGGCCGCCAACGCCTCCCGGATGCCCTGTACCTCGTCAGTGGACAAACCCTGGCCCGCCATCACAGCCCTCTTCCGTACACGTGTCTGATGCCTGCCTTGATACCAGCCCGCACCGACACCCGGGAGATCAACCCCCGGCGACCCAGACGGCCGCCACCTCCTCGGCCACCGCGGCGGCCTGCGCGAACCCGGCCCGCGCCGACGCGGCCCGCCGCGCCGGATCCAGCACGTTGCGCCCGATCGCCGCCCGCGCCGCCCGGTCCGGCGACACCACCGCCACCCGCGCGCCCGCCGACCGCAACCCCGCCACCTGCGCCGACAGCCGCGGCATCGGCCCGAACCCGGCCCGCGTCGGCGCCAGCACCACCACCCGCTCCGCGCCCCGCGCCAGGTCCGCGTTCACCGCCGAGCGCACCCCACCGTCGACGTACCGCCGGCCCCCGATGGTGACCGGCGGCCACACCCCCGGCACCGCGCAGCTGGCACCCACCGCGTCCACCAGCGCCACCTGCGAGCCGGCGTCGAAGACCACGAACTCGCCCGAGGTCGCGTCCACGGCCGTCACCAGCAGCCGCCGCGCCGGCCACCCCTGCACCGGCAACCGCGCCGCGATGACCGCCCGCCGCGACTGCTCCGACGGGGTACGCGCCGCCAGGGCCATCGCGCCGACCCGGGCCCGCGCCAGCACCTCGTCGCGACCCCGGGCACCCGCCCACGCCCAGCGGGCCAGCACTCCGACGCCCAGCCGGGCCGCCACCTCGGTTCCCGTCGGGCGCAACTGCGCCGCGTACAGCTCCTCGACCGGCGTGTCCGAGCACACCTGCGCGCCCACCACCGAACCCGCCGAGGTGCCCACCACCAGCTCCGCCCCGGTCAGGTCCACGCCCCGCGCGGCCAGCCCGGCCAGCAGCCCCAACTCCCAGGCCACCCCGGTCACCCCACCGCCACCCAGCACCAGCGCCCGCGTCATGTGTGACCGTCCTCTCCACCCGGGTCCCGCGCCGATCACGGTAACGTCACCCCCACCACCAGGGCAGGGGAGAGGACATTGAGCTCCGTCACCATCGTCACCGGTGGGGGGCGCGGCATCGGCGCCGCCACCGCCCGCCGGCTCGCCGCCGCCGGCCACGACGTCGTCATCGGCTACCGCAGCGACCACGCCGCCGCCGAGGCCGTCCTCGCCGACGTGCGCGCCGCCGGCCGCCGCGGCGTCGCCGTCCCCGCCGACACCGGCGACCCCGACCAGGTCCAGCGCCTCTTCGACGCCGCCGACGAACTGGGCCCGCTCACCGGCCTGGTCAACAACGCCGGCATCACCAGCCCGATCGGGCCCTTCGCCGACCTGCGCGTCGAAGACCTGCGCCAGGTCGTCGACGTCAACCTCGTCGGCTACGTCCTCTGCGCCCAGCAGGCCGCCCGCCGGATGACCCGCGGCGGGGCCGTCGTCAACGTCTCCTCCGCGGCCGCCACCCTCGGCAGCCCCGGCGAGTACATCCACTACGCGGCCGTCAAGGCCGCCACCGACACCCTCACCGTCGGCCTCGCCAAGGAACTCGCCCCGCGCGGCATCCGGGTCAACGCCGTCGCCCCCGGCATCATCCGCACCGACATCCACGCCCTGTCCGGCGCGCCCGACCGCCCGGACACCGCGGCCGGCCGCATCCCGCTGGGCCGCGCCGGCGAACCCGACGAGGTCGCCGGCGCCATCGCGTTCCTCCTCGGCCCCGACGCCTCGTACACGACCGGCGCCGTCCTGCGCATCGCCGGCGGCCTCTGACGCCGAAACGGCCCGGGGGAGAGTCGTCCCCCCGGGCCGCCCGCCGCTAGTGGGTGAACAGCTTCGCCGCCGTGATCAGCGTCTGCACCACCCCGTACCCCAGCAGCGCCGACACCACCACCCACGACACCACCAGGCGGACCCGCTGCCCGCCACCGACCCGCTCGTTCACGACCCGCTCCTCTCCGCCGCCACCGGCTGCGCACCCTCGACACCGTCCCGGTCCGGCGCCGGCTCGTGGAACCGCTCCGGCACGGGCCGGATCAACAGGTTCGCCACGAAACCGACCGCCAGCACCCCGACCATCGTGAACAACGCCGGCCGGTACGCCGCCGCCGTCAACGTGCCCGGCTTGCCCTGCGCGTCCAGGAACGCGTTCACGATCAGCGGACCGGCCACCCCGGCCGCCGACCACGCCGTCAACAACCGGCCGTGGATCGCGCCCACCTCGAACGTGCCGAACAGGTCCCGCAGGTACGCCGGCACCGTGGCGAACCCGCCGCCGTAGAACGACAGGATCACGCACGCCAGCAGCACGAACAGCGCCGTCGCCAACTGCCCGAACAGGGCCAGCAGCACGTACAGCACCATCCCCACACCCAGATACAGCAGGTAGATGGGCTTGCGGCCGATCACGTCCGACGTCGACGACCACACGAACCGGCCGGCCATGTTGAACAGCGACAGCAGTCCCACGAACCCGCCGGCCGCCGCCACCGACACCGCCGAGGTCCCGTTGTCCCGGAAGAAGTCCTGGATCATCGGGCTGGCCTGCTCCAGGATCCCGATGCCCGCGGTCACGTTGCAGAACAGCACCACCCACAGCAGCCAGAACGAACGCGTCTTCACCGCGTTCGCCGCCGACACGTTCGCCGTGGTCACCAGCGGCTTCGCCGCCACCCGCGCCGGGTCGAAGCCCGCCGGCCGCCAGTCGGCCGCCGGCACCCGCACGTTGAACACCCCGAACATCATGATCACGAAGTAGCCGACGCCCAGCGTCAGGAACAGCCACACCAGCGCGCTGCCCGACGCCGTCGAGCCCGCGTTCGACGGGTCGTACCCGGAGTCGTAGAACGACAGCAGCTGCCGGGACAGGGGAGAGGCCACCATCGCCCCACCCCCGAAGCCCATGATCGCCAACCCGGTCGCCAGGCCCGGCCGGTCCGGGAACCACTTGATCAACGTGGAGACGGGGGAGATGTAGCCGATCCCCAACCCGATGCCGCCCAGCACCCCGTACCCCAGATACAGCAGCCACAGCTGCTTCGTGGCGATGCCCAGCGCGCCGACCAGGAAACCCGCCGCCCAGAAGCACGCCGAGACGAACATCGCCTTGCGCGGCCCGTTGGCCTCCACCCACGTGCCGGCCACCGCGGCCGACAACCCCAGCATCACGATCGCGATGCTGAAGATCACCCCGATCGCCGTCTGCCCGGTGTCGAAGTGCGCGATCAGGGAGTTCTTGTACACGCTGGTCGCGTAGACCTGCCCGATGCAGAGATGGATGGCCAGCGCCGCCGGCGGAATCAGCCACCGGCTGTAGCCCGGCGGCGCGACGGTGTGCCGACGATCGAGTGCGGAAAGCATGCGTGCTTCCTCTCCGGAGAATGGCGAGAAACCCACCCGTACATGCCCACGCCGCACGCTGCGCCGAAACCCGCTCCGCGCCGGACGGTCGAAACCCTGAGCCGAACGGTCACCCCGACACCGGGGTCGCGCACCTGTCGTCGACGCGCCGTCACCGCCCGTCGTCACCGATCATGGGCACATGCCGCTGCTCACCACCCCGGCCCTGCACCCCGGCGCCCTCGCCCGCCACCCCCAACCCGACCTCGACGCCGGCGACCTGCGCCTGCGCCCCTGGCGACCCGACGACCGGCCCGCCGTCCTCGCCGCGTACGCCGACCCCGCCATCCGCCGCTGGCACTGCCGTGCCATGACCGACGACGAGGCCCGCGACTGGATCGCCTCCTGGCCGGAGCGCTGGCGGCAGGAGACCGGCGCCGGCTGGGCGGTCACCGACCGCACCGGCGTGCTCGGACAGATCAGCCTGCGCGCCATCGACCTGCCCGAGGCCGAGGCCGAGGTGTCGTACTGGGTGCTGCCCGCCGCCCGCGGCCGGCACGTCGCCGCCCGCGCCCTGACCGCGCTGACCGCCTTCGGCTTCGACCGGCTCGGCCTGCACCGCGTCTGGCTGCGCCACTCCACCGCCAACCCGGCCTCCTGCCGGGTGGCCGAACGGGCCGGCCTCACCGCCGAGGGCACCCAGCGCGGCGCCGCCCGGCACACCGACGGCTGGCACGACATGCACCTGCACGCCCGCCTGCGTACCGACACCTGACCAGCGCCGCGCCGGCGGATGCGACGATGGGCCCGTGAAGATCCTGTCCATCCAGTCCTCGGTCGCCTACGGTCACGTCGGCAACTCCGCCGCCGTGTTCCCGCTGCAACGGCTCCGGCACGAGGTCTGGCCGGTGCTGACCGTGCACTTCTCCAACCACACCGGCTACGGCGCCTGGCGCGGGCCGCTGCTGCCCCCGGCCGACGTCGCCGAGGTGATCGCCGGCATCGAGGACCGCGGCGTCCTCGGCACCGCCGACGCCGTGCTCTCCGGCTACCAGGGCGACCCGGCGATGGGTGAGGTCATCCTCGACGCGGTCGCCCGGGTGAAGGCGGCCAACCCGGACGCCGTGTACTGCTGCGACCCGGTGATGGGCGACGTCGGCCGTGGCATGTTCGTCCGGCCCGGCATCCCCGAGTACCTGCGCGACACCGTCGTGCCACGCGCCGACATCGTCACCCCGAACCAGTTCGAGTTGGAGTTCCTGGCCGGCCGCGGCACCGACACCCTGGAGGACCTGCTCGCCGCCGTCGACGTCGTCCGCGACACCGGACCCCGGCACGTGCTGGTCACCAGCGTGCTGCACGGCGACGTCCCGGCCGGGTCGCTGGAGGTCGTCGCCGTCTCCGACTCCGGCGCCTGGGCGGTCACCACGCCGCTGCTGCCGATCAGCCCGAACGGCGGCGGCGACGTCACCGCCGCGCTCTACCTGGCCCACCTCGCCACGACCGGGTCACCCGAGACGGCGCTGGAGCGCACCACCAACTCCATCTACGCCGTCCTCGAGGCGACCCTCGCCGCGGGCACCCGGGAGCTGCAGCTCGTCGCCGCCCAGGACGCCATCGCCGACCCGCCCACCCGGTTCGGCGCCCGCCGGCTGCGCTGAGCCGACCTCCGCCGCGCCGGCGGCGGACTTCTCCGGACCGCCTTCTCCCGCCCGGCGGCTCGCCTAGGCTCGGTGGCGGCGCAGTCCGGTTCCGCCGCCGCGTAGGGGCCGGAACGGGCGCCCGGCCCCGCCCCGGTGCGGATGCGGAGGACGCCGGATGGACGAGACCACGTTCGCGGCGCCGGCCTGGGCCTGGCTGGCGGTCGGCGCGGTCATCGCCGTCATGCTCGCGGTGGACATGTTCTCCCACCGCGACCACCACGTCGTCGAACTCCGCGAGGCGCTGCTCTGGAGCGCGGTGTGGATCACCACGGGCGTCGCCTTCGGCCTGGTGATCTGGCTCTGGCGCGGCGGCGGGTCGGCGGTGGCGTACTACTCCGGCTACCTGCTGGAAAAGGCGCTGTCCGTCGACAACGTCTTCGTCTTCGCACTGCTGTTCAAATACTTCCGGGTACCCGCCGAATACCAGCACAAGGTGCTCTTCTGGGGAGTCCTCGGCGCACTGGGATTCCGGCTGGTCTTCATCTTCGCCGGCGCGCAGCTGCTGGAGCGGCTGACCTGGGCCGGCCTCGTGCTCGGCGCGTTCCTGATCTGGACGGGCTGGCGCCTCGCGGTCCGCGGCGAACCGGACGTCGACCCCGACCGCAACCTTGCCGTCCGGACCTTCCGCCGGCTGGTGCCGACCGACCCGCGCTACCACGACGGCCGCTTCACCATCCGGGTCGACGGCCGCCGCACGGGCACCGTGCTGCTCGTCGCGTTGGTCGCGATCGAGGCCACCGACGTCATCTTCGCGATCGACTCGGTCGCGGCCATCCTGGCCGTCACCACCAACACGTTCCTGGTCTGGACGGCGAACGCCTTCGCCGTGCTCGGGCTGCGCAGCCTGTACTTCTGCCTGGCCGGTCTGCTGCGGCACTTCGGCTACCTGCGCTACGGCCTGGCCGTGCTGCTCGCCTTCGCCGGGGTGAAGTTGATCCTGGCCGAGACCCCGGTGGGCAAGCTGCCGGTCTGGCTCACCCTCACCGTGGTGGTGCTGACCCTCGCCGTCGCCATCACCTGGAGCGCGGTGGCCGCGCGCCGGGACGTCCGGGCCCGGTGACCACCGCCACCGAGCCGGGTCGACACCGGCGCGGTGCGGCGGTGCTGGGCAACGCCGCCGGCGACGTGGCACGATCTGGCAGGTGACCAGCAGTACCGCCGCCGCCCAGCACCTGCGCGACCTCGCCCGGCTGCGCCGCGTCCGGGACCGGATCGACCGGGAGTACACCCAACCCCTGGACGTGGAGGCGCTCGCGCGCGGCGTGAACATGTCGGCCGGGCACCTCAGCCGCCAGTTCCGGCTCGCCTACGGCGAATCCCCGTACTCGTACCTGATGACCCGCCGCATCGAACGCGCCATGGCGCTGCTGCGCCGTGGCGACCTCAGCGTCACCGACGTCTGTTTCGCGGTCGGCTGTTCGTCGCTGGGCACCTTCAGCACCCGCTTCACCGAGCTGGTCGGCGTGCCGCCCAGCACCTACCGCGCCCAGGCGGCCGGCGGCACCGCCGAGATGCCGCCGTGCCTCGCGAAGCAGGTCACCAGGCCGGTCAGGAATCGAGAAGCGAAGGCCACGGGGCCGCAACTAGCGTGACCGCCATGGCCGTCACCCGCCACCACGCCCTCCTTTCGCACACCGACGCGGACGCCGCCGCCGCGCCGGGCTGAGCCGTCCGGCTGCCCGCACCCCGCCCACGGCCCACGCAGACCGCCGCACAGATGGAGACACGATGAGGACGGACACCCCGTCGCCCGCGCCGCACGCCGCCGACACCCACGACATGATCCGCGTGCAGGGCGCCCGCGAGAACAACCTCAAGGACGTCAGCATCGAGATCCCGAAGCGCCGCCTGACGGTGTTCACCGGCGTCTCCGGCTCCGGCAAGAGCTCGCTGGTCTTCGGCACCATCGCCGCTGAGTCGCAGCGCCTGATCAACGAGACCTACAGCACCTTCGTGCAGGGCTTCATGCCGACGCTGGCCCGCCCCGAGGTCGACGTGCTCGACGGGCTGACCACCGCGATCATCGTCGACCAGGAGCGGATGGGCGGCAACCCCCGCTCCACCGTCGGCACCGTCACCGACGCCAACGCCATGCTGCGCATCCTCTTCAGCCGGCTCGGCCAGCCCCACATCGGCTCGGCCCAGGCCTTCTCCTTCAACGTCGCCTCGATCAGCGGAGCCGGCGCGGTCACCATCGAACGCTCCGGCCAGACCACGAAGGAACGGCGCAGCTTCTCCATCACCGGCGGCATGTGCCCGCGCTGCGAGGGCATGGGCTCGGTCACCGACTTCGACCTGTCCGCCCTGTACGACGACACCAAGTCGCTCAACGAGGGGGCCCTCACCATCCCCGGCTACAGCGTCGACGGCTGGTACGGCCGAATCTTCAGCGGCTGCGGCTTCTTCGACCCCGACAAGCCGATCCGCAAGTTCACCAAGAAGGAACTGCACGACCTCCTCTACAAGGAGCCGACCAAGATCAAGGTCGAGGGCATCAACCTCACGTACGAGGGCCTCATCCCCAAGATCCAAAAGTCGTTCCTGGCCAAGGACGTCGACGCCATGCAGCCCCACATCCGGGCCTTCGTGGAGCGCGCCGTCACCTTCACCACCTGCCCCGACTGCGACGGCACCCGCCTCAACGAGGCCGCCCGCTCCTCCAAGATCGCCGGCATCAGCATCGCCGACGCCTGCGCCATGCAGATCAGCGACCTCGCCGACTGGGTACGCGCCCTCGACGAACCCTCCGTCGCGCCGCTGCTCACCGCACTCGGCGCCACCCTCGACTCGTTCGTGACGATCGGGCTGGGCTACCTCTCCCTCAACCGGCCCTCCGGGACGCTGTCCGGCGGAGAGGCGCAACGCACCAAGATGATCCGCCACCTCGGCTCCTCGCTCACCGACGTGACCTACGTCTTCGACGAACCCACCATCGGGCTGCACCCCCACGACATCCAGCGGATGAACGAACTGCTGCTCCAACTGCGCAACAAGGGCAACACCGTGCTCGTCGTGGAACACAAGCCCGAGACCATCGCCATCGCCGACCACGTCGTCGACCTCGGCCCCGGCGCCGGCACCGCCGGCGGCGAGGTGGTCTTCGAAGGCACCGTCGAAGGACTACGGGCCAGCGGCACCCGCACCGGCCGGCACCTCGACGACCGGGCCCGCCTCAAGCCGTCGGTCCGCACACCCTCCGGCCTCCTGGAGGTACGCGGCGCCGACACCCACAACCTCCAGAACGTCGACGTCGACATCCCCCTCGGCGTGCTGACCGTCGTCACCGGCGTGGCCGGCTCCGGCAAGAGCTCCCTGATCCACGGTTCGGTGTCCGGACGCGACGGCGTCGTGACCGTCGACCAGGGCGCCATCCGCGGCTCCCGGCGCAGCAACCCCGCCACGTACACCGGCCTGCTCGACCCCATTCGCAAGGCCTTCGCCAAGGCCAACGGCGTGAAGCCCGCGCTGTTCAGCGCCAACTCCGAAGGCGCCTGCCCCGCCTGCAACGGCGCCGGCGTCATCTACACCGACCTGGCCATGATGGCCGGCGTCGCCACCACCTGCGAGGAATGCGAAGGCAAGCGGTTCCAGGCCTCGGTCCTGGAATACCACCTCGGCGGCCGCGACATCAGCGAGGTCCTCGCCATGTCGGTCGACGAGGCCGAGGAGTTCTTCGGCGCCGGCGAGGCGCGCACCCCGGCCGCCCACAAGATCCTCGACCGGCTCGCCGACGTCGGCCTCGGCTACCTCACCCTCGGCCAGCCGCTCACCACGCTGTCCGGCGGCGAGCGGCAGCGACTCAAGCTGGCCACCCGGATGGCCGACACCGGGGGCGTCTACGTCCTCGACGAGCCGACCACCGGCCTGCACCTCGCCGACGTCGAACACCTGCTCGCCCTGCTCGACCGGCTCGTCGACTCCGGCAAGTCGGTCATCGTCATCGAGCACCACCAGGCGGTCATGGCCCACGCCGACTGGATCATCGACCTCGGCCCCGGCGCCGGCCACGACGGCGGCCGGATCGTCTTCGAGGGCACACCCGCCGACCTCGTCGCCGCCCGCACCACCCTCACCGGTGAACACCTCGCCGCGTACGTCGGCTCCTGACCGGCCCCGAGACGGGGAAGCACGCCGAGCGCCCGGCCCGGACCAGGATGGTCCGGGCCGGACCCGCCGACCGGTCAGCCCAACGCGGCAGCGAACATGCCGGGCTCATACGAACCGCCCCGCTGGTGCACGATCACGGCCATCCGGTTCGCCGCGTTGATCAACGCGACCAGCGCGACCAGCGCCGCGATCTGGTCGTCATCGTAGTGCTTGCGCACCGCGGCCCACGTCTCGTCCGACACCCCCTCGTGCGCGTCGGCCAGCCGGGTGCCCTCCTCGGCGAGCGCCAGCGCGGCCTGCTCGGCCTCACTGAACACGGTCGACTCCCGCCAGGCGGCCACCAGGTTGAGCCGGACCGCGCTCTCGCCGGCCGCCGACGCCTCCTTCGTGTGCATGTCGATGCACCAGCCGCACCCGTTGATCTGGCTGGCGCGCAGCGACACCAGCTCCTGCGTGGACCTCGGCAGCGGCGACTGGTGGATGACCAGGCCGGCGTTGGCGAACCGCTTGGCGAACTTGACGGCGATCTCGTTGGCGAACATGTCGAATCGAGCGTCCATGGCTCGTCCCTCCTGATGGTGTCGCACCGGACGACCACGAGATGTCGCCGACCCCCGACCCCGTGACAACACGCCCACGTGACGACCGCCACAGCCATCCGCACGCCCGTCGGTGTCACACAACGGCCCGGACCGGCATCTGATGGGGGAGACCATCGAGACCGAACAGGAGCCACCCATGGCCGGCACGGCGCACACCGCACCCGACGAACGTGGCCGCGACGACCGCCCGGACCCCGCCACCGAGGTGTTCCTCGCCCACCGCAACCTGCTGTTCACCGTCGCCTACGAGATGCTCGGCTCGGCCGCCGATGCCGAGGACGTCCTCCAGGAAACCTGGCTGCGCTGGGTACGCGTCGACCTCACCACGGTGCGGGAACAGCGGGCGTACCTGGTCCGGATCACCACCCGCCAGGCCCTCGCCCGCCTGCGCACGCTCGGCCGCCGCAAGGAGTCCTACGTCGGCCCCTGGCTGCCCGAACCACTGCTGACCGCACCCGACGTGGCCGAGGACGTCGAGCTGGCCGACAGCGTCTCGATGGCGATGCTGCTCGTGCTGGAGACACTCACGCCGACCGAGCGCGCGGTGTTCGTCCTGCGCGAGGTGTTCGATCTGCCCTACGACGAGATCGCCGAAGCCGTCGACAAGAGCGAGCCCGCCGTCCGCCAGATCGCCCACCGGGCCCGGGGCCACGTCGCGGCACGCCGGCCCCGCGGGGTCACGTCCGCGGCCGAGACCCGGGACGCCCTGGAGGCGTTCCGGAAGGCGACCGAAACCGGCGACCTGCAGGGCCTGCTCGACATCCTCGCACCGGACGTCGTCTTCCTGGGCGACGGCGGGGGAGTCCGGCAGGCCGTCCCGCGGCCCGTCGTGGGGGCCGACAAGGTGGGCCGCCTGCTGGCCGCCGGGGTGGGCCGGATCGCCGCCCTGATGTCGCTGCGACCCGCCCAGGTCAACGGCTACCCGGCGCTGATCCTCCAGCAGGGCGACGAGGTCGACACCGTCCTCGCGGTGCGCATCGACGACGGGCTCGTCACCGGGCTCTACGCCGTGCGCAACCCGCACAAGCTGTCCCACCTGCAGCGCGAGGTCAGCCTGAGCCGCTGACTCCGACATCGAGGAGCCATAGTGTCCGATGCGTCACGATTCCACCACGGGGGAGAGGTCCAGGAAGCCATGCCGAGACAGCGCGCGACCGACGAAGCCCAGATCCGCCAGCAGATCGACAAGATCGTCGAAAGACTCCGGGACCGGGACCTCGAGGGCCTGAAGCAGCTCTACACCACGAACGTGGTGTCCTTCGACGTCGAGCCGCCGCTACAGCACGTCGGGGTGGACGCGAAGCTCAAGAACTGGGCGAACGTCTTCGCGGTCTTCGAGCGGGTGGCCTACGAGGTCCGCGACCTGACCCTCACCGTCGGCGACGACGTGGCGTTCGGACACGCCTTCGCCCGGCTCAGCGGCGCCCTGAGGGACGGTACGACCACGAGCGGCATGTGGGTGAGGGCCACCTTCTGCTTCGAGAAGATCGGCGACACGTGGCTGATCGCGCACGACCAGGTCTCGGTGCCGCTCGACGTGCGCAGCGGCAAGGGGATGGTCGACCTCCAACCCTGACCTGTCGCAGGCGATCAGGGCCCGCTGCGGCAGGTCCTGATCGCCTCCCTCGTAACGTCGATAATGCACATTATGTCAAGTAAGCAGGTTCCGGCCCTCCCCGGGCTCAGTCCACGACCGGGTCGGTGAGGACCGCCGCCAGGGCCCGCGACTGCTCCTCGTTCCGGTCGTCGGCCACCAGCGTGATGAGGGCCTTCCACAGCGCCCAGCCGCGGGCGCGCCGCCAGGCGTCGTCGGGCAGGCCGACCGCCTCCCGGAACAGCCGGCGCTCCGGACCGGCGAACCAGGTCCACGCCGGCACCAGGTCGCAGGCCGGATCCCCGACGCCGCAGGTGCCGAAGTCGATGACCGCGGACAGCCGCCCCTCCGCGACGAGCAGGTTGCCCACCGCCACGTCGCCGTGGAACCAGACCGGCGCCGCCGGCCAGGCCGAGGTCAGCGCCCGCGCCCAGACGTCCTGGCAGGCGCGCGTGTCCACCCGGCCGTCCAGCACCTCGAGGGCCCGTTCGACCTCGTCGCCGTAGGCGCTCGGGTGGCAGCCCCGGAAGCAGGAGTGCCGCCCGGCCACCGGGCCTCCGACGGTGGGCGCCCGCCGCAGCGCGGTCAGGAACGCGCCGAGGTCGCGCGCCACGGCCGGCCGGTCGACCTCCCCGGCGGCCCCGAGGGTGTCGCCGGGCAGCCAACGCCGCACCGACCAGGGGTACGGGTAGCCGGCGCCGGGCGCTCCGGTGGCCACCGGTTCGGGTACGGGCAGCGGCAGGTGGCGGGCCAGCACGGGCAGGCAGCGGTCCTCCTTGGCGACGCCGGGCACGTAGCCCTCGGCGCTGGGCAGCCGCACGACGAGGTGGTCACCGAGGCGGAAGGTCCGGTTGTCCCACCCCTGCCGGGCCACGGCGGCGACCGGCAGGTGCGCCCAGTTCGGGAACTGTTCGGCGACGAGGCGGCGTACCAGTTCTTCGTCGATGTCCACCACGCACCCAGTCTGCGTGCCGCGACAAGTGGTTTCCGGTGTCGCTCTCCCCCACGTGGGCGGCTGGCGGGAACGCGAAAATCATGCATAATATGCCTTATGCATGACAAACCGGACGAACCGGTAGGACGGTTGATCGAGGAGTTCCTGACCGCCCGGGCCACCCGCAAGCCCTCCCCCCACACCCTGGCGGCCTACCGGCGGGACCTGACCACCGTGGCAACCCTGGTGGCGGCCGACGACGGGACCACTCCCCTCCCCCTCGACCGGCTCCCGGTCTCCGCCCTGTCCCCCCGGGTCATGCGCGCGGCGTTCGCCCGCTTCGCCGCGCCCCGCGCCGCCGCCTCGGTCCACCGTGCCTGGTCGACCTGGAACAGCTTCTTCACGTTCCTGGTCGCCGAGGGCGTCGTACCCGGGAATCCGATGCCGGCGGTGGGGCGGCCCCGCACCCCGCTCCACCAGCCCAAGCCGCTGCGCGGCGAGGACACCCCGGAGGAACTGCTGGCCGCGGTGGCCCGGGAGGACGGCCGGCAGCGCGACCCGTGGCCGGAGCGGGACCTGGCCGTGCTGGCGTTGGCGCTGTGCGCGGGGCTGCGCCTGTCGGAGCTGCTGGCGCTGCGGGTGGCGTCGGTGGCCGGCCGGCCCGGCGAGCGCCGGGTCGACGTGGCGGGCAAGGGTGGGCGGCCGCGGACGGTGCCGATCGAGGCGGGCGTGGACCGGGTGCTGGCGGACTACCTGGACAGCCGGCGGCGGCGGTTCGGGGCGCGCAGCGTCCGGCCGGACTCGCCGCTGCTGGTGGACCGGCGGGGTGAGCCGTTGCGCCGGGGTGGCCTGCAGTACCTGGTGGAGTCGTGTTACCGGCGGGCGGGGATCGGTGACCGGGTGCCGCGGGGGGCGCGGCTGCACGCGTTGCGGCACACGTTCGCGACCCGGTTGGCCGAGGACGGGGCGAGCGCGGCGGAGATCATGCGGTTGCTGGGGCACGCGTCGCTGGCGTCGTCGCAGACGTACATCGAGGTGACGGCGGGTCAGCAGCGCGCCGCGGTGGCCTCGAACCGCACGAACCGGGCCCTGGCCGGTCTGGTGGGGCGGCGCGAGGTGGGCTGAGCGGGGCAGCATGGTCGGGATGCGGGTGGGTGCGGCGCGGGCGGTGGCGGTCGAGTGGGTGCGCGCGGAGATGCGCCGGGATCCGTCGATCGGGGGTGCGTTCTTCAGCGGGTCGACGGTGGGTGTGCCGGACGAGGCGGTGCTGCCGTCGTCCTCGGATGTGGACGTGCTGCTGGTGCGGGACGGGCCGGCGGCGAAGGTGGGCAAGTTCGTTCACCGTGGGGTGCTGCTGGAGGTCTCGGCGGTGACCTGGGCGGAGCTGGGGACGCCTGCGGACGTGCTGGGGTCGTGGGTGTTCGCGCCGATGTTCCGGGCGGGTGCGGTGATCGCGGATCCGTCGGGTCGGTTGGCGGGCATCGGCGAGCGGGTGGCGGCGGGGTTCGCGGATCCGGTGTGGGTGCGGCGGCGGTGTGCCGGTGTGCGGCGGCGGATCGAGGACGGGTTGGCGCGGCTGGACGATCGGGCGTCGTTGCCGGAGCAGGTGCTGGCGTGGGTGTTCCCGACGTCGGTGCTGGCGGTGTGGCCGGCGGTGGCGGGGTTGCGGGATCCGACGGTGCGGCGGCGGTACGTGCGGGCGCGGGAGGTGCTGGCCGGGTACGGGTTCGGTGACCGGTATCCGGAGTTGCTGGCGTCGCTGGACGGTGGCGGGGTGGGGCCGGATCGGGTGCGGGAGCACCTGGCGGGGTTGGCGGTGACGTTCGACGAGGCGGCGCGGGTGGCGCGTACCCCGTTTCCGTTCGTGGCGGACCTGTCGGCGGCGGGGCGGCCGGTGGTGTTGGACGGCGGCGCGGAGCTGGTGGCGGCGGGCGCGCACCGGGAGGCGATGTTCTGGATCGTGGTGACGTACGCCCGGTGTCACGCGGTGCTGGCGGTGGACGCGCCGGAGCGGGAGCGGGTGTTGCGGCCGGCGTTCGAGGCGGCGGTGGCGGATCTGGGGGTGGCGTCGGCGGCGGATCGGCGGCGGCGGGCGGCGGAGCTGCTGGGGTCGTTGCCGCGGTGGCAGGCGGTGGTGGATGCGGTCGCGGAGCGCGCTGTGGCAGGCTGAGGGGCGAACGCGACTGGCGGCACGGAGGATGGGCAACCATCGGGGAGCTCGTCGCGGGGGTCGACCGCCTGGGCCTCCGCGGGCGGGGTGCGGCATGTCTTCTTCGGGTACGACGACGGCGCGGCTGCTGCCGGGTGCGCCGGTGGCGGAGCAGGTGTTGGCGGAGGTCGCCGAGTCGGTGGTGGCGTTGCGCGCGGCGGGGGTCACGCCGGCGTTGGCGACGGTGCTGGTGGGCGACGACGACGCGAGCGCGGGTTACATCCGGATCAAGCAGCGGCAGGCGGCGGAGCTGGGTTTCGTGTCGCCGCACGTGCATCTGTCGGCGTCGGCGTCGCAGGCGGATCTGCACGCGGTGCTGGCGGATTTCAACGCGGACAAGGCTGTGCACGGGGTGCTGGTGCAGTATCCGATTCCGGGGCATCTGGACTACGACCGGGCCCTCGCGGAGCTGGACCCGGACAAGGATGTGGACGGGATGCATCCGGTGAACATGGGCCGGTTGGCGTTGGGGTTGCCGGGTCCGCTGCCGTGTACGCCGGCGGGGATCGAGGCGTTGCTGGCGTTCCACGGGGTGCCGGTGGCGGGCCGGGAGGTGGTGATCCTGGGTCGGGGCGCCACGTTGGGTCGGCCGTTGGCGATGCTGCTGGCGCAGAAGCGGCCGACGGCGAACGCGGCGGTGACGGTGGTGCACACGGGGGTGCCGGACTGGCCGCGGTACACGCGGCGGGCGGAGATCCTGGTGGCGGCGGCCGGGGTGCCGGGGATTATCCAGCCGGAGCATGTGCGTCCGGGTGGTGTGGTGGTCGGCGGTGGGGTGCGTTACGAGGGGCGGCGGCTGCTGCCGGACGTGGACGAGTCGTGTGCCGAGGTGGCGGGGGCGATCACGCCGCGGGTCGGCGGGGTGGGTCCGACGACGGTGGCGATGCTGTTCCGCAACGCGGTGCGGGCGGCGCAGCGGGCGTCGGGGCTGGGCTGAGGCGCCGGGCGGTCAGCCGAGGTCGACCAGGAGCGGCCGGTGGTCGGAGATGGTGGACAGCGGGGTGTCGACGGCGGTGACCGGGGGCAGCCGGTCCAGGCCGCGCCGGTCGGCGAGGATGTGGTCGAGTTGCACCCGGGGTTGCCCGGCCGGGTAGGTGGGGCGCCGGCCGAGCGGTCGCCAGCGGGACAGCAGCGCGGCGGGTCCGGCGGGCAGGTTGAGGTCGCCGAGGAGGATCCGGGGGGCGGGCAGCGTGCGCAGGGCGCGGACGACGCGGCGCAGTTGCAGGATGTTCCAGCCGGGCACGAAGGACAAATGGGTGGCGGCGACGGTGAGCGGCCCGTGCGGGGTGTCGAGGACGGCGGCGAGGACGACGCGGGGTTCGTCGCGGAGCAGGACGAGCCCGCCGCCGGGGCCGGGGACGTAGATGGGTGAGCGGACGGGTGCGGGTCGTAGCCGGGTGACCTGCCAGGAGCGGACGGGGTGGCGGCTGACCAGGCCGATGCCGTAGAGGGGTTCGCCGTGGCCGTCGTCGTCGTGGGTGAGGGGGCGGAACTGTTCGCCGGGGGTGCCCACGACGGCGGCGGCGAAGCGGTGTTCGGGGGCGTCGAGGGCGCGGGCGGCGATGGCGGTGAGGTCGAGGTTGCCGCTGCGGGACTGGTCGCGGTCGACCTCCTGCAGGGCGAGGACGTCGGCGTCGAGCGCGGTGACGGCGGCGGCGAGCCGGTCGGGGTCGACGAGGCCGTCGGTGAGGGACCGGCCGTGCAGCAGGTTGAAGGTGGCCAGGCGCACCTGCACACCCTACGTCGGCATGGCAGGCTTGCCGGGTGCTGAGGGCGTTGCTGTGTTCGATGCTGGTGTTCGTGGCGGTGGCGTCGGTGGGCCTGTGGTTGCGGCGGCGCCGGGGGCGTTGACCTGCGGTGAGGCTGGCCACAGGCGGTCTCGTCGGGGCGGTGGGGCTGGGCAGAATGCGGCCCGTGGATCCTCTGTCGCTGACGACCCTGTTGAGCGCGGCCGCCCTGGCGGGCTGGGTGGACGCCGTGGTGGGCGGGGGTGGCCTGTTGCTGTTGCCGGCGCTGCTGCTGGGCGCGCCGGGGGTGCCGGTGGCGACGGCGTTGGGCACGAACAAGCTGGCGGCGATCTTCGGTACGTCGACGGCGGCGGTGACGTACGCGCGGCGCACGAAGTTGGACTGGGCGGTGGCGGGTCCGGCGGCGGGGTTGGCGGTGCTGACGGCCGGGTTGGGCGCGGCGTTGGCGGGGGCGGTGCCGGCGGGGGCGTACCGGCCGGTGGTGCTGGTGGTGCTGGTGTCGGTGGCGGTGTTCGTGCTGACCCGGCCGCGGCTGGGTGTGGTGTCGCATCCGGGGCGGCGTACGCCGGTGCGGGTGGCGATCGCCGTGGCGGTGGCGGGGCTGGGCATCGCGCTGTACGACGGGCTGATCGGTCCGGGCACCGGCACGTTCCTGGTGTTGGCGTTCACGGCGCTGGTGGGGTCGGATTTCGTGCACGCGTCGGCGATGGCGAAGGTGGTCAACGCGGGCACGAACCTGGGTGCGCTGGTGGTGTTCGCGGCGACCGGGCACGTGTGGTGGCTGCTGGGCGCGGCCATGGCGGTGTGCAACGTGGCGGGGGCGGCGGTGGGCGCGCGGATGGCGCTGCGGCGTGGTTCGGGTTTCGTGCGGGTGGTGCTGCTGGTCGTGGTGCTGGCGCTGGTGGGCAAGCTGGGCTACGACCAGTGGATGGCGGCGTGAGGCGTTGAGCGCCGCCGTGTGATCATCGGCGGGTGCCTGTCCGCGCCGAACACGACCGCGCCGTCCTCGCCGAGCTGCTGGGCCGGGACCCGGTGCTGCACGCGTACCAGCTGGGTGACCTGGACGACTTCTTCTGGCCGTACACCTCCTGGTATCGGCGGGGTGACGAGGTGGTGCTGCTCTACCACGGGGTCGAGCTGCCCACCCTGCTGGCGTTCGCGCCGCCGGCGCGCGCCGGGGACCTGACGGCGTTGCTGGCCGAGGCGGCGCCGGTGTTGCCGGCCCGGCTGTGGGCGCACCTCTCCCCCGGCCTGGAGGCCACCATGTCCCGCTGGTACGCGGTGTCCGACGCCGCGGTGCACCACCGGATGGCGCTGACCGATCCGGCGCGGCTGGCCGCGGTCCCGCCCGCCGGGGAGCCGCTGGGCCGCGCCGACCTGCCGGAGCTGCGGGAGTTGTACGCGGCCGCGTACCCGGGGAACTGGTTCGACCCGCGGATGCTGGACACCGGGCAGTACGTGGGGGTGCGGGAGGCCGGCCGGCTGGTCGCGGTGGCCGGGGTGCACGTGTGGTCGCCGACCTGGCGGGTGGCCGCCCTGGGCAACGTGACGACCCGTCCGGAGGCTCGGGGGCGGGGTCTGGCCGGGGCGGCGGTGGCCGCGCTCTGCGCGGGGCTGCGGGCCACCGTCGACCACGTGACGCTCAACGTCAAGGCCGACAACGTCCCCGCGGTACGCCTCTACGAGCGGCTCGGTTTCACCCGGGTCGCCGACTTCACCGAGTGCGCGCTGCACCGCCTTCCGTGACCGCCTGACCGGTCAGTCTGTCCTGTCCAGCCGCCACGCCGGGTAAACAACCCGACCCTGACCTGGGCATGTGTCTGACCGGCCCGGCGCGGCACAGCCCCTAGCGTCTGGCTTCGAGGCCGCGCCCGGGGCGGGCGCGGCGGAGCTGAAGGAGACACGATGGGTTTCACAGCAGTGCCCCGCGGGCGAAGAACGGCGGTGACCGTGGCCGCCGGCGTGACCGCGGTGCTGACCGCGGTGGCCACGCCCGCCTGGGCGGCGCCGGGCGTCGACCCGGCCACCGTGGACCGGTCCGCCGACCCGGGCGCCACCATTGCGATCAGCAAGGTGGTCTCGACGCCGCCGATCCCGCCGAACCCGGACGTCGTGCTGCTGGTCGACACGACCGGCAGCATGGGCCCGGCCATCGCGAACGTCCGCACCAACCTGCAACAGGTGATCAACAACGTGCGCGGGGCGCAGCCCAGCGCCCAGTTCGCGGTGGCCTCCTACCGCGACGAGGGTGACGGGGCGGAGCTGTTCCGGGTCCGGCAGAACCTGACCGGTGACGCCACCGCGCTGCAGAACGCGGTGGACGGGCTGGCCGCCGGGGGCGGCGGCGACGTCCCGGAGGCGTGGGTGAACGGGCTGTTCCAGGTCTCCGACGGGGGCATCGCCTACCGCTCCGGCAGCAGCCGGATCGTGGTGCTGGTCGGCGACGCGCCCAGCCACGACCCGAGCGCCGGCCACACCCTGGCGCAGGCCACCGCCGCGCTGCAGGCCGACGACGCCCGCGTGCTCGCGGTCGACGTCACCGGCGGGGGCGGCGGCCTGGACGCGCTCGGGCAGGCCACCAGTGTGGCCGCCGCCACCGGCGGGCAGGTGGTCGGCAGCGCCCCGGACACCGTCACCGCGGCGATCCTGTCCGGGCTGCGGGACCTCGACGTGACCGTCACCCCGCAGGTGGCCTGCGACCCGGGCCTGTCGGTGGGCTTCGACGCGCCGTCGAAGACCCAGCAGAGCGGCACCGACGTGCCGTTCGCCGAGACCATCACGGTCGCCGGCGACGCCCCGCAGGGCGCCACCCTGCACTGCACGGTGGACTTCCTGCTCAACGGACTCTCCGGCGGGCCCGCGTTCGTCGAGCACATCTCGGTGACGGTCAACGACGTGACCCCGCCGACCGTGGTCGTGGACGACCGGACCGTGGAGGCCACCAGCCCCGCCGGCGCGGTGATCACCTACCCGGCGAGCGCCACCGACAACGTCGACGGTCCGCTCACCCCGACCTGCGCGCCGCCGCCCGGCAGCACCTTCCCGCTGGGCGCCACCACGGTCACCTGCACCGCCACCGACGCTGCCGGCAACACCGGCAGCGACACCGCGGTGATGCGGGTGGTCGACACCACGGCGCCGGACACGCGGTGTGTGCCGACCAACAACCCGAGCGGCGACAACACCCCCGGCTCGTACAACCCGGACGGTTTCTACCAGCTGACCGCGACCGACATCGTCGACACCGCCGTCGTCGTGTACATCAGCGACGCCGCCGACGCGTCGGTGCGGTTCGGGCCGTTCCCGGCCGGCACGAAGATCAAGCTGGTGCAGGCGCCGGGCGCGCAGTCCCGGGTGAAGGACGGCACCGGTGACATCGACTACAAGGTGACGCTGCGCGGCGACGCGATCATCACCGGTGTGGACGACTCCGGTAACACCTCGACCGCGACCTGCCTGGTGGCCCCGCCGCCGAAGTGACCGATCGCGACCGACGTGCGGGGGTGGCCGTCCCGGCCACCCCCGCCGCCGTGGTTAGCGGCCCCGGCTGGGCGAGTCGAACCGGCCGGCGCGGATCTCCCGCAGCGCCCGGCGGCGGGTGTCGCCGCGCAGGGTGTCCACGTACAGGCGGCCGTGCAGGTGGTCGGTCTCGTGCTGCAACGCGCGGGCCAGGAACCCGCTGCCGGCGATGGTCAGCGGCTGGCCGTGCTGGTCGAAGCCGTGCGCCGTGGCGTGCATGGCCCGTGGCGTCGGGAAGTACAGCCCGGGGATGGACAGGCAGCCCTCCTCGTCGTCCTGGCGCTCCTCGGACAGCTCCAGCGTCGGGTTGATCAGGTGGCCGCGGTGCCCGTCGGCGTCGTAGACGAACACCTGCGCGTTCACCCCGATCTGCGGGGCCGCGACCCCGGCGCGGCCGGGCGCGCCGAGCAGCGTGTCCATGAGGTCCTGCACGAGCGCGCGCAGCTCGGCGTCGAAACTGGTCACCGGCTCGGACGGCGTGCGCAGCACGGGGTCGCCGATGATCCGGATCGGGCGCATAGTCATGCCGGGAAGGCTATCCGCCCGTTACGCCCGCCGGTGCCGCACCCGCCCGGTCCCGGACCAGGACCTCGATGCCGTCGAGCAGGCGGGCCAACCCGAACTCGAAGGCCCGGGCCGGGTCCCCGGTGGCCTGGTACTCCTGGCCGGCGGTGGTGCCCACCCGGGCGGCGAGCGGGAACCGGCTGGGGTCGAGGACCTTCTCCAGGTACGGGGCGTGCGCGTGCCACCACTGCTGCTCGGTCATTCCGGTGTCCCGGCTGGCCTGGGCCGTCTCCACGGCGGGGCGGGCCGCGCCGTGCACATAGCCGGTGACCAGGGTGACCACGGCGTCCATCTCCAGGTCGGTCAGGCCGATCCCGTCGACGGCGCGCAGCTCGTACTCGTACTTGGCGATGACGTTCGGGCCCAGCGGCGGCCGGGTGGTGGCGACCTGCAGCAGCCACGGGTGGCGCAGGTAGAGGGCGAAGTTCTCCCGGGCGATCTGCGCCAGCCGGCCGCGCCAGCCCCCCGGCACCTGGTCGGGGCGGGCGGTCTCGCCGTAGACGGTGTCGAGCATGACGTCGAGCAGCTCGCCCTTGCCGGGCACGTGCGTGTAGAGGGTCATGGTGCCCACCCCGAGCCGCTCGGCGACCCGGCGCATGGACAGCGCGGCCAGCCCTTCGGCGTCGGCGACCTCGATGGCCGCCCGCACGATCCGTTCCACGGAGAGGTCGCCGCCCTTGCGGCTGCGCTTGTCCCGGGTACGCCAGAGCAGGGCGAGGCTGCGCGCCGGGTCCCCGGTGCCGCTGTACTCGGTGGTCACCCGCCGACTGTACCGACCCCTCTTGTCGTATGGTGTACGGTACGACGTACCGGAAAAACGATCGGAGGGGCGATGGGACGGGACGGACCGGCGATCGAGGCGGAGGGCCTGCGCAAGCGCTACGGGGACCTGGTCGCCCTGGACGGGGTCGACCTGGCCGTGCCGGCCGGCACGGTCTGCGCCGTGCTCGGGGTGAACGGGGCCGGCAAGAGCACCCTGGTCCGCATCCTCACCACCCTGCTGCGCGCCGACGCCGGGACGGCCCGGGTCGCCGGGTTCGACGTGCGCCGGCAGGCCGACCGGGCCCGCGCGCACCTGGGCCTGGTCGGCCAGCACGCGGCGGTCGACGAGATCCTCGGCGGCCGGCAGAACCTGGTGCTCTTCGGCCGGTTGCACCACCTCTCCCCGGCCCGGGCGGCGGCCCGCGCCGACGAACTGCTCGACCGCTTCGACCTGAGCGCGGCCGCCGACCGGCCGGTGGCCACCTGGTCCGGCGGGATGCGCCGCCGGCTGGACCTGGCCGCCGCGCTGATCGTCGACCCCCCGGTGCTGTTCCTCGACGAACCCACCACCGGCCTGGACCCGCGCGCCCGCAGCGACGTCTGGGACGCCGTCCGCGCCCTGGTCGACGCCGGCGCCACCGTCCTGCTCACCACCCAGTACCTGGAGGAGGCCGACCGGCTGGCCGACACCGTGCGGGTGCTCGACCACGGCCGGGTGACCGCCGCGGGCACCCCGGAGGAGTTGAAGTCCACCCTCGGCGGCGACCGGATCGACGTGGTGCTGCACCACCCCGACGACCTGGCCGCGGCCGAGACGGCGGTCACCGCCGCCACCGGCGTCGCGCCCACCGTCGACCGCGCCGCGCTGCGACTCAGCGTCCCGGTCACCGACCGGGTCGCCGCCCTGGCCGCGGTGCTGCGCGCCGTGGACGCCGCCGGCCTGCGCGCCGGCGACGTGGCGGTCCGCCGCCCCACCCTCGACGAGGTGTTCCTGCACCTCACCGACGTCCGCACGGAGGTGCCGGCGTGACCGTCCTGCCGCGCGAGGCCCGCTGGGCCGTCGCCGACACCGCCACCCTGACCGGCCGCACCCTCGCCCACTGGGCGCGCCGACCCGGCGAGGTGCTGGTCGGCCTGCTCTTCCCCGTCCTGCTGCTGCTGATGTTCGGCTACCTCTTCGGCGGCGCCATGGCCGTCCCCGGCGACGCCGACTACCGGGAGTTCCTGCTGCCCGGCATGGTGGCCATGACCATGCTCTTCGGCGTGGAGACCACCTACACGGCGGTGGCCGTGGACACCGCGCGCGGCGTGACCGACCGGTTCCGGTCGTTGCCGATGAGCCGCGCCGCGGTGGTCACCGGCCGGGCCCTGGCCGACCTGCTGCACTCCGCGGCGGCGCTCGCGGTGGTGCTCGGCTGCGGCGTCCTGATCGGCTGGCAGCCGCACCGCGGGCCGCTGCGCGCCCTGGCCGCCGTGGCTCTGCTGCTGCTCCTGCGCTTCGCGATGATCTGGCTCGGGGTGTACCTGGCGCTGCTGCTGCGCCGCCCCGAGACGGTGGCCGCGCTGCAGATCCTGGTCTGGCCGCTGGGCTTCGCCTCCAACGCGTTCGTCGCCCCGAGCACCATGCCGGGCTGGCTCGCCGCGGTCGCCGCCTGGAACCCGCTGTCGGCCACCGTCGCCGCCGCCCGGGACCTGTTCGGCAACCCCGGCTGGGGCGCCGACTCCTGGCCGGCCGAGCACGCCGTGGCCCTGGCGGTGGCCTGGCCGCTGCTGCTGGTCGCCGTGTTCCTGCCACTGTCCGTGCTGCGCTGGCAGCGCCTGGGCCGCTGAGACCGGACGCGCCCGGCCGGCTCCGCGCCGGCCGGGCGCGGCTCGGGCGGCTTCAGCGGCGGAAGAAGCGGGTCAGGCCCGCCGGGTGGGCGCCAGGCCGGTGTCGGCGATCCGGTCGCGCAGCGGGCGGCGGCGCAGCGCGGCGAGCACCGCGTACAGCTCGTCGGCCAGGGGCACGGGCAGTTCGGCGTCGAGCCGCCGCATGGCCGCGGTGGTGGCCGCCCACTCGGCCTCGATCACCGGCAGCAGGGCGCGCGCCCGGTGGGTGAGGGTGACGATGCGCTGCCGGGCGTCCGCGCCGGGGGCCAGGTCGACCAGTCCGGCCCGGGCCATCTGCGCGACGGTCTGGCTGGCCGCCGAGTGGGTGACGCCGACCCGGGCGGCCAGGTCGCGGATCGCCAGGGGCCCGTCGGCGACCAGCACCCGCACCAGCGGTGAGTAGCGCGGCCGGTAGTCGGCCAGGTCGAGGTCGGCGTAGACGGCGGCGACGTCGCCGTCGAGCACCTCCAGGACGTGGCGCAGCAGGGTGCCGAGGGCCTCACGGTCGGGGGTGGTGGTCACGTCCGCTAATGTAACAGCGCTGTTGTATCCGGGCCGTGGGAGGGGAACCCGATGTATCCACCGATCGAGCCGTACGCGCAGGGCCAGCTCGACGTCGGCGACGGCCAGCGGATCCACTGGGAGACCTGCGGCAACCCCGACGGCCGGCCCGCCCTCGTGGTGCACGGCGGCCCCGGCTCCGGCGCGGGCCCCTCGTGGCGGCAGCTGTTCGACCCGGCCGCCTACCGGATCATCCTGTTCGACCAGCGCGGCTGCGGCCGCAGCACCCCGCCGGCCAGCGACCCGGCCACCGACCTGTCGGTCAACACGACCGCCCACCTGCTGGCCGACATGGAACGGCTGCGCGCGCACCTGGGCGTCGACCGGTGGCTGCTCTGCGGCGCGTCGTGGGGCTCGTCGCTGTCCCTGGCGTACGCCCAGCGCCACCCGGAGCGGGTCACCGCGCTGGTGCTGTTCAGCGTGGTCGCCAACACCCGCCGGGAGATCGACTGGGTGACCCGGGACATGGGCCGGATCTTCCCGCAGGAGTGGGCGCGGTTCCGCGACGGGGTGCCCGAGGCCGAGCGGGACGGTGACCTGTCCGCCGCGTACGCCCGGCTCGTCAACGACCCGGACCCGCAGGTCCGCGACCGGGCCGCCCGGGACTGGTGCGCCTGGGAGGACGTGCACGTCTCCCTGGCCGGCAGGTTCAAGCCCAGCCCCCGCTACGCCGACCCGGTGTTCCGGGCCGGCTTCACCCGGCTGGTCACCCACTACTTCAGCAACCTGGGGTTCCTGCCCGACGGGCAGCTGCTGCGCGACGCCGGCAAGCTCGCCGGCATCCCGGGCGTGCTCGTGCAGGGCCGCCTGGACGTCAGCGGCCCGCCGGACATCGCCTGGCAGCTCACCCAGGCGTGGCCCGACGCCCGGCTGGAGATCGTCGAGTCCGGCGGCCACGGCAGCGGCCACGGGGTGGGCGAGCGGGTGGTGGCCGCCCTGGACGCCTTCGCCCGCGCCTGACGGCGGGTCAGGCGCGGGCGAGCAGCGCGCGGACCGGGGCGGCCTTCGCGGCCGCCTCGGCGACCTCGGCGGCCGGGTCGCTGCCCCAGGTGATGCCGCCGCCGGCCCACAGGTGCAGCCGGTCGGCGTCCGCGGCGGCGGTGCGGATGGTCAACCCCAGGTCGACGCGGTCCGCGCCGACCCAGCCGAGCGCGCCCATGCTCGCGCCGCGGCCCACCGGCTCCAGGGCGGCGATCTCGTCGAGCGCGGCGAGCTTCGGGGCGCCGGTCACCGACCCGCCGGGGCAGACCGCGCGCAGCAGGTCGGCCAGGCCAAGCCCGTCCGCGGGCGCCGCGGACACCGTCGACTCGGCCTGCCACAGGTCGCACCACCGGCGTACGGCGAACAGCTCGTCGACCCGCACCGAGCCGGTGCGGGCCACCCGGGCCAGGTCGTTGCGCTCCAGGTCGACGATCATGACGTGCTCGGCGCGTTCCTTGGCCGAGGCGAGCAGCTCGCGGCGGCCGGCCGGGGTGGCCGGGCGGGTGCCCTTGATGGGTCGGGTGACCAGGCGGCCGTGTTCCACCGCGACGAGGGTCTCCGGGGAGGCGCAGCCGATCGCCCAGCCGAGCCCGGACAGGGTGCCGCCGTAGCGGGCGCCGGGCAGCGCGGCCAGCCGCGCGAGGGCGGGCAGCGGGTCCCCGGCGTATCCGGCGGCGGCGTGGCCGACCAGGTTGACCTGGTAGACGTCGCCGCGGCCGATGGCCGCCCGCACCGCCGTGACGGCGTCGGCGTGCGCGGCGGGGGTCCAGCTGTCGCGCCACTGCCCCAGCCACCAGCCGCCGGCCCGTCCGGCGGTCGGCGGCGCGGCGGGCCGGTCGGCGTGTCCGTAGACCACCACGGCGAGGTCCGGCAGCGCCGGCGCCGGGGTGGGCGCCCCGGTGGCGCCGCCCGCGGCGCGGGCCCCGGCCGCGGCGGACAGGAACAGGGCGGCCCCGCAGATCCCCTGCGGGTCGTGGGCGGCCGGCCGGGCCAGGTCGGACAGGGCGACACCGTGCGCGGCCAGGAAGTCCTCGGCGAGCGCGGCGGGGTCGCCGCCGTCGGCGAGCCACCATTCCAGGCGGGCCCGTTCCACGAGCCGGTCCCGGCAACCGGGCGGGGATCCGGGTGCGTCGACCCCCATCATTGGGAGCGCTTCCACGCCGTCCGGTCGGTTCACACTCATCCGTTCAGCCGATTTCGGGTGAACAAGCCGCATCCTTGCTCGATAGCGCGCACTTGCGCTTGGTACTGTGCGTCACTGGTCATGTGAACCATGACACAGTGCCCCCACAGTCCGGAGAACCCGATGTGCCAGCACCTACCCACCTGCCCCTCCGCCGAGGCGACGGATCGCGAAGCCGCACGCGTCCTCGCCTGCTTCCCTGAGCAGGGCTGGAGCCTGCTCTGCAACGGTGTCATCGTCTTCGAGGACACCGGTGAGCTGCTGCCCGACGGCAGCACGATCGCCCCGCACCGCGGCCCCGCCCGGCACGCCCTCGTCGCCTAGACGATCACGCTCCGTCGCCGAGCGTACGCGCCGGCACCGCCGGCCGGGGCGGCGGCACTGCACCGCCCCGGCGTACCGCATCAGTTCTCGAACGCCTCCGGCGCGGGGCACGAGCAGACCAGGTTCCGGTCTCCGTACGCGCCGTCGATCCGCCGCACCGGCGGCCAGTACTTCCCCGCCCGGTCCACCCCGGCCGGGTACGCGCCCACCGACCGCGGGTACGGGTGCGGCCACTCGTCACCCGACACCATGGCCGCGGTGTGCGGCGCGTTCGACAGCGGGTTGTCCCCCGCCGGCCACTCCCCCGAGCCGACCTTGTCGATCTCCGCGCGGATCGCGATCATCGCGTCGCAGAACCGGTCCAGCTCGGCCAGGTCCTCGCTCTCGGTCGGCTCCACCATCAGCGTCCCGGCCACCGGGAACGACATCGTCGGCGCGTGGAAGCCGTAGTCGATCAGCCGCTTCGCCACGTCGTCGACGGTCACCCCGGTCGCCTTCGTCAGCGGCCGCAGGTCCAGGATGCACTCGTGCGCCACCAGGCCCTTGTTGCCGGCGTACAGCACCGGGTAGTGGTGCCGCAGCCGCGCCGCCACGTAGTTCGCGGCGAGGACCGCCACGCCGGTGGCCCGGGCCAGCCCCTCGGCGCCCATCATCCGCAGGTACGCCCACGGGATCGGCAGGATCCCCGCCGACCCGTGGTTGGCCGCGGAGATCGCCGGCCGGCCGTCGGTGTGCGCGCCCAGCGGGTCGCCGGGCAGGAACGGCGCCAGGTGCGCCCGCACCGCCACCGGGCCCACGCCCGGGCCGCCGCCGCCGTGCGGGATGCAGAACGTCTTGTGCAGGTTCAGGTGCGACACGTCCGCCCCGAACCGCCCCGGCTTGGCGAACCCGACCAGGGCGTTGAGGTTCGCCCCGTCGACGTACACCTGGCCGCCGGCGTCGTGCACCCTCGCGCACAGCTGCGCGATGCCCGTCTCGTACACCCCGTGGGTGGACGGGTAGGTCACCATGATCGCGGCGAGCGCGTCCCGGTGCTTGTCGATCTTCGCGTCGAGGTCGACGAGGTCGACGTTGCCGTCGGCGTCACAGCCGACCACCACCACCCGCATGCCGGCCATCACCGCGGAGGCGGCGTTGGTGCCGTGCGCCGACGACGGGATCAGGCACACGTCACGGTGCCCCTCCCCGCGCTGCCGGTGGTAGGCCCGGATGGCCAGCAGCCCGGCCAGCTCCCCCTGCGACCCGGCGTTGGGCTGCACGCTGACCGCGTCGTAGCCGGTCACCTCGGCCAGCCAGCCCTCCAACTGGGCGATCAGCTCCCGGTACCCGGCGGTCTGCTCGGCCGGGGCGAACGGGTGCAGGTGCGCGAACTCCGGCCAGGTGACCGGCTCCATCTCGGTGGTGGCGTTGAGCTTCATGGTGCACGACCCCAGCGGGATCATGCCCCGGTCCAGGGCGTAGTCGAAGTCCGACAGCCGGCGCAGGTAGCGCAGCATCGCCGTCTCCGAGTGGTGGGTCCGGAACACCGGGTGGGTCAGGAAGTCACTGTCGCGGCGGAACCGCGCCGGCAGGTCCGCGTCCACCTCGCCGTCGACCCCGGCGACGCCGAACGCCGCCCACACAGCCGCCAGGTGCGCGGCCGTGGTGGTCTCGTCGCAGGAGATCCCGACCCGGTCGGCGTCGACCAGCCGCAGGTTCACGTTGCGCTGCGCGGCGGCGGCCACCACCTCGGCGGCCCGCCCCGGCACGGTCGCGGTGACGGTGTCGAAGAACGCGACGTCCGCGACCTGCACGCCGCCGGCGCGCAGCCCGGCCGCGAGCCGTTCCGCCGCCTCATGGGTACGCCGGGCGATGGCCCGCAGACCGTCCGGGCCGTGGTAGACGGCGTACATGCCGGCCATCACCGCGAGGAGGACCTGCGCGGTGCAGATGTTGCTGGTCGCCTTCTCCCGGCGGATGTGCTGCTCGCGGGTCTGCAACGCCAGCCGGTACGCGGGGTTGCCGTCGGCGTCCTTGGACACCCCGACGAGCCGGCCGGGCAGCATCCGCTCCAGCCCGGACCGGACGGCCAGGTAGCCGGCGTGCGGGCCGCCGAAGCCCATGGGCACACCGAAGCGCTGGGTGGTGCCGGCGGCGATGTCGGCGCCGATCTCGCCGGGCGGGCGCAGCAGGGTCAGCGCCAGCAGGTCCGCGGCGACCGTCACCAGGGCGCCGGCGGCGTGCGCGGCCTCCACCAGCGGGCTGTGGTCGCGGACCGCCCCGGACGCCCCCGGGTACTGCAGGTGCAGGCCGAAGAACTCGGCGGGCAGCTCGTCGCGCTCCACGTCGAGCACGCGCACGTCGATGCCGAGCGGCTCCGCGCGGCTGGCGATCACCGCGATGGTCTGCGGCAGGGTGTCGGCGTCGACCACGTACACCGGGCTCTTGCTCTTCGACGCGCGGCGGGCGAGGGTCATGGCCTCGGCCGCGGCGGTGCCCTCGTCGAGCATGGAGGCGTTGGCGGTGGCCAGCCCGGTCAGGTCGGTGACCATGGTCTGGAAGTTCAGCAGCGCCTCCAGCCGGCCCTGGCTGATCTCCGGCTGGTACGGCGTGTACGCGGTGTACCAGGCGGGGTTCTCCAGCACGTTGCGGCGGATCACCGCGGGGGTGTGCGTGCCGTGGTAGCCCAGCCCGATCATCGACACGGCCACGGTGTTGCGGGCGGCCAGGGCGCGCAGCTCGGCGATTGCCTCCCGCTCACTGGCCGGGGCGGGCAGGTCCAGGGCGCCGTGCCAGCGGATCACCTCGGGGATCGCGGCGTCCATCAGCTCGTCGATGGAGCTGTGCCCGACGGTCTCCAGCATCCGGCGCTCGTCGTCCGGGCCGGGGCCGATGTGCCGGTCGGCGAACTGCTCTGCGGTCATGCGCTGCGCTCCTTGTGGGGGCGAGGTCGACGGGTCGGCCTCCCCCTGAGTCGCGCTGACGCGCTCCACAGCGCCTGCCCACGTGGTCCTTTTGCCTGAGAGGTTCCGGGGAGAATCTGCCCCTTCGGCGCCGTCCGGGTGGTTCCCGGGCGGTCTCTCCCACGTGGGTGGTACCGGCATGGTCAACGCTACCAGCGACCATGTTTCCGGCTCATGTCGTACCCCGCCCCGGGGCGGTCACACCGCGGCGGCGGGAACCGGCGCGTCGGTGACCCGGTCGGCCAGGGCGGTCAGCGTCGCGCCCAGCGGCGCGTCGAGGGTGAGGACGGCGTGCCCGTCGCCGCGGGTGGGGCCCTGGTTGACGATGGCCACCGGGATGCCGAGCTTCGCCGCGCGCAGCACGAACCGGCGCCCCGACATGACGGTCAGGGAGGAGCCGAGCACCAGCAACGCCCGGGCCCGCTCGACCAGAGCGAAACAGTCGGCGACCCGGGGCGCGGGCACCGTCTCGCCGAAGAACACCACGTCGGGTTTGAGCATGCCGGCGCCGCAGATGCCGCAGTCGACGGTGCGGAACCGGGCCACCGCCTCGTCGGGCAGGTCCACGTCGCCGTCGGGGTTGACGTGCGCGACGTGCGCGTCGAAACCCGGGTTGGCCTCGGTCAGCCGCCGGTCCAGCTCGTCGCGGGAGGTCAGGTTCCCGCAGTCCAGGCAGGTCACCTCGTCGAGGCGGCCGTGCAACTCGATGACGCCGGTGGCGCCGGCGGCGGTGTGCAGGCCGTCGACGTTCTGGGTGATGACCCCGCCGAGCAGGCCGCCGCGCTGCAGCCGGGCCACCGCGCGGTGCCCGTCGTTGGGGGCGGCCCGGGCGATCATCCGCCAGCCCAGGTGGCTGCGGGCCCAGTACCGCCGCCGCGCGTCCGGGTCGCGGGTGAACGCCTGGTAGGTCATCGGGGTGTGCCGGCGGGCCGCGCCGCTGGGCCCCCGGTAGTCCGGGATGCCCGACTCGGTGGACAGGCCGGCGCCGCTGAGCACCACCACGTCCCCGGCGCCCACCAGCCGGGTCAACGCGTCGAACGTCTCGGTCACCCGTCCATGCTGCCTCGCCCGCCGCCGCTCGGCGACCACCACCGCCCCCGGTGACCGCCGTCACCGCGCCCGGCCGGGTCCCGCCGGACCCGGCGGGCGACCCGCCGCGCGACTACGTTGAGGGCATGCGCGTCGTCATCGCCGGAGGCCACGGGAAGATCGCCAAACTGCTGGAGCGGGAACTCGCCGGGCGCGGCGACACCGCCGTCGGATTGATCCGCAACCCCGAACACGAGGCCGCGCTGCGCGCCGCCGGCGCCGAACCGGTCCTCTGCGACCTGGAACACACCGACGTCGACACCGTCGCCGGGCACCTCACCGGCGCCGACGCGGTGGTCTTCGCCGCCGGGGCGGGCCCGGGCAGCGGCGCGGCCCGCAAGGACACCGTCGACCGGGCCGCGGCCGTGCTGCTCGCCGACGCCGCGCGACGCGCCGGGGTCCGCCGCTACCTGCTGGTCTCCTCGATGGGCGTGGACCGGCCCCCGGCGGCGGGCCGTGACGAGGTGTGGGCGGCGTACCTGCGGGCGAAGAAGGCCGCCGAGGACGAGGTCACCGCCCGGGACCTCGACGTCACCGTGCTGCGCCCCGGCCGGCTCACCGACGACGCGGCGGTCGGCCGGATCACCCTGGCCCGGCACGTCGACCCCGGCGCGGTCACCCGCGCCGACGTGGCCCGGGTCCTGCTGGCGCTGCTGTCCGCCCCGGCCACCGCCGGGCTCACGCTGGAGCTGGTCGGCGGGGAGACCCCGATCGGCGAGGCGATCCGCGCCGTCACCGCCTGACTGTCAACCGGCGGCCGCCCAGCTCGCCTCGTCCCGCACCCCCCACCGCCACAGCGCGGCCAGGACCGGACGCAGCGACTCCCCGCGCGGGGTCAGCGCGTACGCGACCCGGGGCGGCACGCCCGGCTGCTCGTCGCGGCGCACGATGTCATAGTCGGCCAGCAGCCGCAGCCGCTCGGTGAGCACCTTCGCCGTCACCGGCCCCAGCCCGGCGCGCAGCTGCGTGAACCGTTTCGGGCCGTCCAGCAACTCGCGGATGATCATGGCGTTCCAGCGGCCACCCACGATGTCCAGGGTCCGCGACAGCGGGCAGTCACCCGCGACGAGTTCCGGCGACCGCCAGTGCGTGGCGTCCACTCCCGCCCCCCGTGGTTACTTGAAGGAAACCCGCCCGCCGGTGCCAGCCTGACCTCCCGACTCCTCAGGAGGCAAGCATGCGCACCCCCGTCGTCACCGTCACCGTCCTCGGCGGACCGACCGTCCTGCTGGAGGTCGCCGGGGTCCGGCTGCTCACCGACCCCACCTTCGACCCGCCCGGTACCCGCTATCCGCTGCCCGGCGGCGCGCTCACCAAGTGGCGCGGTCCCGCGCTGCCGGCCGCGGCACTCGGCACCGTCGACGCGGTGCTGCTCAGCCACGACCAGCACCCCGACAACCTCGACCGGGCGGGCCGGGCGCTGCTCGCCGACGCCCCGGCCGTGCTCACCACCCCGGCGGCGGCCGGCCGGCTCGGCGGCACCACCGTCGGCCTGCCACCCGGCGCGCACACCGAGGTCGCCGGTCGGGTCACCGTCACCGCCACCCGGGCGACCCACGGTCCCGACCCCCTCGGCGCCGCGCTGGGCGAGGTGACCGGCTTCCTGGTCCACCCGTCCGCACCCGACCCGGCCACCGCGCACCCGGCCGTCTGGGTCAGCGGCGACACCGTCGACCCGGCCACCGCCGCCGAGGTGGCGGCCCGCGGCCCCGTCGGTCTGGCCGTCCTGCACGCCGGCGCCGCCCGGCTCGCCCCGTTCGGGCCGGCCACCCTGTCCTTCACCGCCGAACAGGCCGTACGGGCCGCCCGGCTGCTCGGCGACTGCCCGGTCGTGGTCGTCCACGACGACGGGTGGAGCCACTTCACCGAGGGACCCGCCGACGTGGCGGCCGCATTCGCCCGCCACGGCCTGGCGCACCGCCTGCTCACCCCGGCACCCGGCCGACCGGTCACCGTCGCGCCGCCCGACTGACGGGCCGGCCCGCCGGGTCACCCCGGCGGGCCGCACCACCGCTCAACGCCGTGTGACGGGGCCGCTCAGCGCTGGTGGCGCGGCAGCGCCGCCTGCGGCTGCCCACCGCCGACCCCCGGCGCCTCCCGCGCGATCCGCTCCATCGTCCGCGCCAGCTGCTCGCTGCCGTCGTCGAGGTGCCGGGCCGCCGCCTGCATGTGCGAGATCATCATCTCGCCGAAGATCCGCAGCGCCTCCCGGGTGGCCACCGAGTCGTCGAAGTTCACCCCGGCGGTGCTGCGGTACTCCGTCACGGCCCGCTCGGCCTCCTGCTTCGCCTCCTCCGCCGCGGCACGCATGTAGCTCTCGTACTGCATCCGGGCGTACTCGGCGACCCGGCGGGCGTAGTCGTGGGCCTGCGCGATGATCTGCTCGGCCTCCCGCTGCGCCGCCGACAGCAGGTTCACCTCCTTCGCCGCGGGCACCGCCGCCGCGTTGTCGGCACTCGGGATCACCCCGTGCCGGTGCAGCTCCAGGTGGTCGTTGAGCCGCTCGTTCTCCGCCCGCAGGTTCGCCAGCTGAGTCGCCAGCAGATCCAACTCGTCGGCCACCTGCAGCCGGAACCGGTCCACATCGGCGTGGTCGTAGCCACGGCGGGTGAACGACGCCGACCCGAACTCCCACCGGCGCACCCGGTCTGCGGTGAGGCGCACCTGCACCCCACCACCGGTCACCTGACCCTCGTACCTGCTGATCGGGGTCGCACTCACCGAGCCACCTCCGTCCTCGCGCTCACCGGGCACCTCCGGAATCGTCAGGGGCGGTCGCGGTCCGCCAGGCCGGCCCGTACCAGTGCTTGCCGAAACCCTCGTGGTGCAGCTGACCCGGCTGGTAGCCGGCCCCGGTCAGCGCGGCCACCGAATGGCTGACCATCTCGTCGGAGCCGCACACGTACACGTGCCGGGACCGCCAGTCCCCGTCGGCCAGGACCTGGTCGGCGACCTGCATGAACTCACCCGGCCGGCGCGGGTCGGACCCCGCCACGTACGTCACCCGCAGCCACGGGTACGACGCGGCGAACTTGTCGATCGCCTCACTGTCGTAGAACTCCAGCCGGGACCGGGCCCCCACGTACAGGTCCACCCGGCGGCCCACACCCTCCGCCGCGACCTGCTCCAGCAGGGCCTTCACCGGCGCCCAGCCGGTGCCACCGGCCAGCAGCAGCAGATCCGACGACCCGGCCTGCCACAACGTCAACCGGTCACCCACCGGCGCGGCCAGGTGCAGCTGGTCGCCGACCGCGCACCCGTACACCAGCCGCGACGACACCGCGCCACCCGGCGCGGCCCGCACGTGCAACTCCAGCGTCCCGTCCGGACGGGGCGCGTTCGCCGGGGAGTAGTACCGCCACGTCCGCACCGCCGGGTGGGACACCCCGATCGACTGGCCCGGGTTGAACGGCAGCAGGTACTGGGGCCGGACCGTCAGCACCGCCACGTCGAACGTGCGCCGCTCGTGCCCGAGGATCTCGGCCACCCACCACGGCGGTGACTTCGCCTCCGCCGCCTGCGCCGAGTCCATCATCACCTGCGCGACCAGCCCGTACGCGGCCGCCCAGTCGGCGGCCAGCTCGTCGGTCCACGCCTCACCGCAGAAGTGCCGCAGCGTCGCCAGCAGCGCCTCACCGACCGCCGGGTAGTGCTCGGCGCGCACCGCGAACTTGCGGTGATCCGCCCCGAGGTCCTGAAGGAACCCGACGAGCCGGTCCACCTGGTCCACGTGGGACACGATGTGCCCCAACGCGTTCACCAGCCGGTCCCGCTGCCCCGCCATGTTCGTGGGGAACATCTGCCGGGTTTCCGGGTGCGTCAGGAACAGCGTCGAATAGAAGTAGAGCGGCACCTGGTCGCCGTGCGCGGCGACCAGGGACCAGCTCTGCTTGAGCCGCGCCGTGTCCACGCTCAGGCGTTCCCCGCGGACACGACCTGGTCCTGCACCTGGCCCAGCACCACGTGCACGTCGGCGATCACATCGGCCGGCACGCCCAGCTCCACCAGCGTCGCCGTCAGGTGCTCGCCGACCTTCGCGTAGTGCGCCACCGGGATGTTCAGCGGCTGGTGCGCCTCGGCCAACCCCCGACCGGCGTACTCGTTCGGGCCGCCCAGCACCACCGCCAACATCAGCGCCAGGTGCCGCCGCTGCTCGGGCATGTTCACGTCGGTGAAGTAGCCGGCCAGATCCGGGTCGGCCAGCACCTTGTCGTAGAACAGCTCCACCGCGGCCTTCACCGCGGCGGCGCCGCCGATGCGCTCGTAGTGGGAGATCGGGGTGGTCTCTTCGGTCACCGTCATGGTGCTTCCTTCCGAACAGGGGTCACGCGGGCAGCGCCGCGGAGGGGCAACCGGCAGCCCACGCGCGTCGCACCGGCTCCACCGAACGGCCACGCGCAAGCGACCGTGTCGGACCATAGCGTGCCCGCCGGAACGGTTCAGCCCTGCCCCATCCGATTCCCGACAACTGTCGATCACGGACAGTCAACAACCTCGCCGAACCGCTCGCGTCCCGCGACCACACCGCCACGCTGGGTCGAACGCCGCGCCACCCGACATCCCTGGCGGTCCCTTTCGGACACCACCGGCCCGCGCTCCGCCCCGCCGCCGTTTCCCCACGTCACGGCCGCCCCGCTCGACCGGCGGCAACCGTCACCCTCAGGCCTGGCACCGCCCGACCGGCCGGCCGACACGCGCTGTGAACAAAAAAGGGGACCGCGCCATGCCCGTTCTGGGCGTGGCGCGGTCCCTCGAAGCTGTGACCGGGCGGTCAGCCCGCCCGACGGCGCGCCCGCCGGGCCGCCAACTCGTCCCCCACCGACTCGGACTCCGGCTCCGCCGGCGGGGCGGCCGGCTCCGGCTGCCCGCCCACCGGCTCCGCCGGCAGATGCGACAGCGAACCCTGGATCTCCTTGAACGCGCCGCCGATCGCGATGCCGAACACCCCCTGGCCGCCCTGCAACAGGTCCACGACCTCCTCCGGCGACCGGCACTCGTACACCGTCGTCCCGTCCGAGATCAACGTGATGCCCGCCAGGTCCTCCACGCCACGCGACCGCAGCGCGTCGATGGCCTTCCGGATGTTCTGCAACGACACCCCGGCGTCCAACAACCGCTTCACGACCTTCAACACCACCAGGTCGCGGAAGGAGTACAACCTCGACGTCCCCGACCCGGACGCGTCCCGCACGCTCGGCACCACCAGACCCGTCCGGGCCCAGTAGTCCAACTGCCGGTAGCTGATGCCCACCGCGGGACACGCGGTCACACCCCGGTAGCCCACCTCGCCGTCAACGACCGGATCAGGCTGCTGCTCCGTACTCGGACCAGGATCACGCGGCTCGTGCATCCGGACAACCTCCCCGCCCGTGCGGTGACACGTCGTCTCCCCGTACGTGCACCCCTCGACACCGCAACCCTAGCGCCGACACCGGGAGTCAACCCGCAGGAGACACCGCGACACGCCGCGCCGCCACCCGGAAGATCACCGACGGCGGCCAGCCGTCACTCACCGTGACAACCGCCGCCGCGCCGCCGACCGACCCACCGGCCGGCCACCTCAACCCGCGAAGTCCTCCGGACGCACCTGCTCCAGGAACTCCCGGAACTTCTCCACCTCGTCCTCCTGCTCGTCCGGGATCACGATCCCCGCCTCGGAGAGGACCTGCTCGGCACAACGAATCGGAGCCCCGACCCGCAACGCCAACGCGATGGAATCGCTCGGCCGCGCCGACACCCGAACGCCGTCACCGATCAACAGATCGGCGTAGAAGACGTTCTCCTTCAACTCGGTGATCTCCACCGCCCGCAACGGCGCCTGCAACGCCGCCAACACGTCCCGCAGCAGATCGTGCGTCAACGGCCGCGCCGGCTTGACCCCCTGCTGCTCGTAGGCGATCGCCGTCGCCTCGACCGCACCGATCCAGATCGGCAGATAGCGGTCCCCCTCGACCTCCCGCAGCAGGACGATCGGCTGGTTGCTGGGCAGCTCCACCCGAACTCCGACCACGCTCAGCTCGCGCACCGCCGCCTCCGTGTCGTTGTCACCTACGCCCGCACCGCGCCCTTCCCTGCACGGTACACGGACCGCGACACGGGAGTCCCATGCGCTACGTGCACCACGCCTCGCCGGAAAGGGTTACCCCGGCAAGCCTACGACACGCTTCCCGGCACAGATCTTTCCGCGCCACCCACGGCGCCCACCCACGGCGAAGGCCGGGCGCCCCCACGACACCCGGCCCGCACCACCTCACCGACCCAACGTCGACCGCAGCCCCACCCGCACCAACGCCGCGTGCAACTGCTGCGACAACGCCACCAACTCCCGCGCCGTCTCCGCCGCCCGGGCCCGCGCCGCCGGATCCGACTGCCGCGCCAGCGGCGCCACCAACTGCGCGAACAGACCGACCTCCCGATCCGCCGCCGTCCGGTACGCCCGCAGGTGCCGCGGCTCCAACCCGTACGCCGCCAGCCCCGCCACCGCCCGCGCGATGATCAACGCATCCGCGTCGTACCAGCCCGGCGGATCCGACACCAGCACACCGAGCCGCTCCAACTCCGCCAACGTCGACTCGTCGACCCCGCTGCGGGAGATCAGCTCGGCCCGGCCCAGCCGCACCTCCGACGACTCGGTGGACTCCGCCACCTCCCGGCCCGGCACCTCACCACCCGGACCGACCGCCACCAGATTCGGCCGCTGCCGCGCCGGCGCCGCACCCGACGAGTCCCACTCCGCCAACTGGTCCCGGATCACCCGCAACGGCAGGTACTGATCCCGCTGCGCGGTCAACACGAACCGCAACCGCGCTACATCGTCCCAGCTGTACTTCCGGTACCCCGCCGGCGTCCGCTCCGGCTCCACCAGGCCCTCGGCCTCCAGGAACCGCAACTTCGAGATCGTGACGTCCGGAAACTCCACCCGCAACTGCGCCAACACCTCGCCGATGCTCATCAGCGCAGGCCCACGCGCCTCCCCGGGCGACGTCGAAGCCGCAGGCCCGTTCACCCCCGGCCGGCCTCCTCCTCCGGACGCGGACCAGCGATGAACACCACCCGGAACTTACCGATCTGCACCTCGTCGCCGTTGCTCAGCGTCGCCGCCTCGACCCGCTCCCGGTTCACGTACGTGCCGTTCAGGCTGCCCACGTCCCGCACCGTGAACGTGCCACCATCGCGATGGAACTCGGCGTGCCGCCGCGAAACCGTCACGTCGTCGAGGAAAATGTCACTGTCCGGGTGCCGGCCGCTCGTCGTCACATCGTGGTCCAACAGGAACCGGGCGCCCGCGTTCGGACCCCGGCGAACCACCAGCAGCGCCATTCCCGGCGGCAACGAACCGGACATCCGGCTCGGCACCACATCGGTGTCCGGACCCTCCAGCACTTCGTCGAGCGAACCGAGATTGAGCGTCGAAGTGACGTCGAGCGGGGGGAACTCGTCGTCTGGGCGCGTCATGGGGACCACCTCACGGATCTCTTCGGTCGGCGTCGGGTAATGGCGGGTCTGGCCGCCGGGCCGAAACACACCCGGCGGCTGGCTCCCCGGTGCCCGGGAAGGCGCATTCCGCAACGCTCAAACTATTGGGTCTCGGTCAACTGGGCGAGCCTAGCCAGCGCCGAAAAACAGGGCAACCGGACGCGCGGAGACGACCCCGCCGCCCGGAACGGACGAACTCAGCTCTCGGTGAGCTCGCGGTACGCGCCAGCGGTCAGCAAACCCTCGACCGCCGCCGGATCATCCGGGGTGATCTCCACCAACCACCCCGCACCGTACGGATCCGTGTTGATCACCTCAGGGGTGTCGGCCAACGCCTCGTTGCGCGCCGCCACCGTACCGCTCAACGGCGCGTAGATCTCCGACACGCTCTTCGTCGACTCGATCTCACCCAGCGACTCACCCGCCGCCACCACCGCGCCCTCGTCCGGCAACTGGACGAACACGATGTCACCCAGGGCATCCTGCGCGAAGTGCGTGATACCGACCCGGACGGCACCGCCGTCCCCACCGGCCACCCACTCGTGCTCGGCGGTGTACCGCAGATCCTCAGGAATCACCAGCTGCGTCCTTCGTCATCAGTGCACCGGGGGGAAACCGGCGCCGGCCGCGACCGGTCAGGAGACCGGCCGGGCGTGTTCCAGCTTGATCGGCGCGTGCAGCTGCGAAACCTCCACAGCCTCACTGTCCACCGGCGTCACGTTACCGCCGGCCTCCTCCACCGATGCGACCACCCCGCCGGGAATGTTCAACGCCGTACGCAGCGTCGCCGGATCACCGATCACCGAGATCACGTACGGGCCGGTCAACCGCCGCCCGTCCACCACCAGGCCACCGCCCGCCGCATCGACGAAATACGTCGACGCGATGATCCGCACCGCCGTCCCGTCCGCGCCCGCGATCTGCATCGCCTCCGCGCCCGCGCCCCGCAGCTCCTGCACCGCGTCCAGGATCCGCTCCGACTCGACAGCCTTGTCCGGACCCTCGAACCGCACCGACAGACCCGGCCCCACCGCCGGCAACGTGCCCGCCAGGATGCCCAGCTCGTCCGCCCGCCGCGTCGCCTCCTCCAGCGCCGCCTGCCGGCCCTGCTCACCCGAACGCAGCTGCCGCTGGCTCTCCTCCAGCGCCTCGATGTCCTGCCGCAGCCGCCGCTCCCGCGAATCCAGATCCGACGAGATCCGGACCAGGTCCTCCTCCCGCGTCGCCGCGAGGGTCGGGTCGGTCGACGTCGTCTTCAACTGCACCACCAGCGTGAACCCCAGCAACGCCAGCAACACCGCGATCATCGCGCCCGCCGACGTCAACCGCCGCGACACCGGCGTCGGCTTCGCCCCGGCCGCGGACGCCCCCGGTTCCTCCGCCGGCTCCGGCACGTCCTCCTGCTCGACCGGCGCCGCCGGCTCGACCGGCGCCAACGGGCTCAACTCATCCGGATCGGGCGCGTCCGGGCGCGGATCCGGCTCACCGGCCGGACCCGACGGCCGCACCGGCTCCGCCGGCTGCGGCCAGCCCGTGCCCGTCTCCCTGTGCTCCTCGCTCATCGCCACAAACCTACGCCCGGAACAGGTGCCGGCGGATCGCCGCCACGTTTCCGAAGATGCGCACCCCGAGCACGACCACCACACCGGTGGACAACTGACCGCCCACACCCAACTGGTCACCCAGGTACACGATCAGACCCGCCACCAGCACGTTCGAGATGAACGACACCACGAACTGCTTGTCGTCGAAGATCCGGTCCAGCTTCGCCCGCACCCCGCCGAACACGGCGTCGAGCGCCGCCACCACGGCGATCGGCAGGTACGGCTGCAACGCCGCGGGCACCGTGGGATCCAGATACACCCCGAGCACCACACCGGCGAGCAACGCCAGCACCGCGATCATCGGCCACCTCCGGAGGGGCTGGAAGAGGTCCCCGGACCGGACGGCCCGGGACTGGTCGAACCGGCGACACCCGAACCCGACGGGCTCGGACTCACCGAAGGCTCGGCGTAGCGTAGCCGTGGCTCCGGAGCCGCCGGCAGGGTGAGGTTGTCCGCGTCCTTCACCCCGAACGACAACCCGTTCGTCCGGGCCACGTACCGCATCAGCTCCGCGGCCTCACTGCCGTCGAACCGCTCCCGCATCGACCCCGGCCCGATCGCCGCCACCTGGTACGGACCCGTCACCGGCCGGTAGTCCACCAGGATCGCCTCTCCCGCCTGGCGGATCGTCGACGTCGCCGTCAACCGCTGCCCGTTGATCGCCACCGCCTCCGCGCCCGCCGCCCACAGGGCGTTCGCCACCTTCTGCAGGTCGGAGTACAACACCCGCGACGGCCCCGCGTCCGCACCGGTCACCGCGTCCTGATCCCGCGTCGCGTCCGCCAGGCGCACCACCACACCGTCACCGCGCACCCGGCCCAGGCCCGTGCCCGCCTCCAGGTTGCGCAGCCGCGACGCCTGCGAGCCGCTCAACGCCGCGTCCCGCTGCCGGCTGACCTCCTCGCGCAGCTGGTCCGCTCGCGCGGTCAACCGGTCGGTCTCCGCCTCGCGCTGCTTGATCTCGGCAACCAGCCCGGCCCGCGCCTTCGCCCGGCCCGGCTCCTCCGCCACCGTCTCCCGGTAGGCCACCGCGAACAGGAACCCGATCACCAGCAGCACCACCAGGCCCACCGGCCGCGCCAGCACCCGCCGCGCCCGCGACGGCGGCGCCGCCGCCCGCCGGGCCGCCGCGTCGGCGTATCCCGGATCGAGGGGGTTGCGGAACAGTTCGGTCAGGAAGTCCGGCGCGTACACCCGCGCCGACGGGTCGCGGCCCTTGTCCTTGTCCCGGGGCGGCGTCGTGCTCACGCCGCCGCTCCCGCGCGCCGCGCCCGCATCGCGCGGACCAGACGGCTGGCCTGCACCACGTACATCGCCCCGGCCACCCAGTACAGCACCAGGCCCCACCAGGCGAGGCCCCAGCCGATCGCGCCGGCCGCGGTGGCCACGCCCGGGGCGGCGGCCGCCAGCAGCAGGATCGGGAACGCGGCCAGCAGCAGGAACGTGGCGGTCTTGCCCACGTAGTGCACCGGCGGCGGGCCGTAGCCGTAGCGGCGCAGCACGCCCAGCGACCCGAGCAGCAGCAGCTCGCGGGCGAGCAGCGCCCCGGTGAACTGCCACGGCACCACCTCACGGGCGGTGAACGCCAGCAGCGTGGCCAGGATGTAGAGCCGGTCGGCGAGCGGGTCGAGCAGCTCGCCCAAGCGGCTGACCTGCTGGAGGCGGCGGGCGATCCAGCCGTCCACCCAGTCGCTGGTGCCGCCGATGGCCAGCACCACGATGGCGGCCACGTCGGCCTTGACCACGAGGAACAGGTAGAGGAAGAGCGGCACACCGACGAGCCGGACGAAGCTGATCATGTTCGGCAGGGTGAGGACGCGATCCCCCACGACCGCCGCACCGCCGGGAGCCGGGTGCTCCGATGGAGCCGGCCGACGCGACACCGAACCCTCCCTCCGCAGCACGGTCCGGCGGCCGAGTGGTCGGCCGCCAAGGGCACGTGCGCGTTGCCGGCCGGTCAGACGCCGGCGCCCTCTGCGATCCCGGGCTGGGACCTCCCCGTTGCGGCCCGCGATCGTGTCGATCACGGGCCGGTGAGTTGCGCTGCCACTATATCGGGCTCCCCCGACCCGCCCCGGCCCGCGCGCTGCGTCGGTGCTCAGCTCAGGATTCTGTGCGGCGCCGCACTACCCGTAAGGCATCCTAGGACACTAGTTGAGTGGTGGAGGCGCGGTGAGGCCGGTCGGGTCAGGCGGTGCGGGCGGCGGAGTCCGCGGCGGCCTGCGGGGCGCTCACCGACGCGGCCTGGCCGAACGCCAGCAGGGCCAGCAGCAGTTCGTGCTGCACCCGGTTGGGCATCCGGTCCAGCACCGCCTGGATCGCCTGGTGCCGCCGCTCGGTCAGCTCGCGCAGCAGGGTCTCCGCCGCGGCCGTGGGGATCAGCCGCACCTCGCGCCGGTCGCGGGGGTCGGCCGCCCGGCGCACCAGGCCGACCGCCTCCAGCCGGTCACAGAGCCGGCTCGCCGACGACGGCACCACGTCCAGCAGCTCGGCCAGGCGGTTCACGTTGGTGTGCGGGTGGGCCATGATCAGCGACAGCACCCGCAACTGCGTCGGCGAGACGCTGACGTTGTGCCGGGAGGCGGCGGAGTCGAGCACACCGATGAGCGCCTCGGCAGCCGCATCGATGGCCGCGGCAAGATTCGGAGGTCGCTCCACCCGCTGTCCCCTGCGATCGTCCCGCTCGTGTTCGCTCCGCCGGTCCGTCACCGCCCGCCGACGCCGGCCGGAGGGCTGGAACCGCGCCAGTCCAGGCAGACGACGACCGCGTCGTCGCGGAGATCCGCGTCGGCGTGGTACGCGTGCAGTTCGCGCATCACCGTACCAACTGCCTCCGTCGCCGGTTGCAACCGAGTGGACCGCATCGCGCGCGCCATGGCCCGGTCCCCGTACGGCTCCTGCCCGGCCGGCTCCGCCGCGTACACCCCGTCGCTGACCACGAAGAGCCGATCCCCCGGCTGCACGGTGAACTCCTGCACGTCGTAGCGGGTCTCGGCGAACATGCCCAGCGGCAGTTGCTGCTCCAGCGCGATCGGGGTGACCGTGCCGCCGCGCAGCCGCAGCACGTGCGGTGAGCCCGCGTCCACGGCCCGCACCACACCGCGCCGGCTGTCCAGCTCCAGCAGCAGCGTGGCCACGTGCCGGCTCCCCCGGTGCTGGTAGAAGATGGTGTCCGAGGCCAGCTCGGCCTGCTCCACGAGGCTGCCGCCGGAGCGCCGCGCGTTGCGCATGGCGTTGACGGTCACCGCGGTCAGCAGCGAGGCGGCCAGGCCGTTGCCGGTGCCGTTGAGAACCGTGACGGTGAGCCGGTCGGCGTCGACCGACCAGTCGAAGTGGTCGCCGCCCACGGTGTACGCCGGTTCGAGCTGCCCGGCCAGCACGAAGTCGCCGTGCACGACGCTGCGCCCGGGCAGCAGGTCCCACTGCATCTCGGCGGCCATGCTGAGCCGTTCCCGGCGGCGCGCCCGCCGGTAGCGGTCGGTCTCCCGGTCGGCCGCCCGCAGCGCCACCGCCAGGTCGCCGGCGACGTCCCGGGCCGTCTCCACGGTCGCCGCGTCCGGCGCGGCCGGCAGCTCGACCATCAGCACGCCGAGCCGCTCGCCCCACGCCGACAGCGGCAGGTAGGCCCGGCAGCGCCCGTCCTCGGCGGCGTCCAGCACCGGCTGCTGGCTGCGGAAGCAGCGCTGCGCCACGCCCTGGCAGGCGAGGAACCCGCCCTCGGGCAGGTCCGCGTCCAGCACCGGCCAGAGCCCGGTGAACCGGTAGTCGGCGACGAACACCTCGGTCCGCGACGCGCCGAGGACCCGGCGGACCGTCGCGTCGGCGGCCTCCGCCAACTGGTCGGGGGGTGCGGCGCGCAGGGCGCGCGACACCGCTCCGGACGCGTCCGGCATGCTGACATCCTCCGATGACGACTATTGCTGTAGGGCAAGCATCATACGGAGGCCCGCCGACACCGGTACGCCCCGGCTCCGACCTGTGCAGCGGCGCCGGTCGCGGGTGGACGGCCCGGGCCGCTCAGTCGGCCGGCTTGGTGGCCAGCGCGCCGTAGAAGGCGTCGGGCACCGGCTCCGGGGTGCCGGCCGGCCGCCACCGGGCCACCGGCACGATGCCGTCCGCCGTCGGCTGCCAGCGCCCCAGCAGCGGCGCGAACCGCGCGGGCGCCCGCATCCGGAACGCGGGCCCCATCATGGCCAGTGCCTCCGGGTACGCGGCCAGCTCCTCGCTGTCGAAGTCGATCGCCAGGAAGCTGCCCGGCGCGACCGCCTCGTACAGCTCGTCGAGGGTGCGGGCCAGGGTGTCGTCGTCCAGGAACGCGGCCAGCCCGAGGAAGACCACCCCGACCGGCCTCCTCCCCCACCCCGGCACGAACCGGTGCAGCTGAGCCGGGTCGACGGTGCCGATGTCGGTGGCGTCGCCGTAGCCGTAGCCGGCCCGGTCGCTGTCGGCGAGCAGGCGCTGGCCCAGCCGGACCGTCACCGGGTCGACGTCGGTGTAGAGCACGGTGGCGTCCGGGGCCACCTCGTGCACGTTGCCGCGGGTGGGCACGCCCGCCCCGAAGACGAGGAAGCCGTCCACCCCGGCGTCGGCGATCGACCGGACCGCCCGGCCCAGGAAGTCGCGCAGCGCGCGGAAGATGGCCGCGCAGGGCCCGTACGCGCCCTCGAAGGCGCCGGCCGCGGCCACGTCGACCGGGTCGTGGTGCTCGCCGCCGAGCCAGTAGTCGATCATTCGGGCGGTGCTCGGCTGGTCGGGCTCGGCCATCGACGAGGCTCCCTCTCTCACGCGACGGTCGCCAGCGTACCCAGGGGTCGGCTCGCGCGGTATCGCCCCGGCGGCCACCCACCGGCCGCGATACTGGCCGCGGGCGGCCGACGGCGAGGAGGTACGGCGTGAACTCGGCGAACGGCGCGGCCGTGGTGGTCGGGGTGGACGGCTCCGAGGCCGCCTTGACCGCGGTGCGACTGGCGGCGCAGGAGGCGGCCCGCCGACAGCGGCCGCTGCGGGTGGTGCACGGGTTCATCTGGCCGCTGCTGCGCGTACCCGTGTCGGCGCCGGCCGAGGGGCCACCCGGCGGCGGCCTGCGGCACCAGGCCGAGGAGCTGGTTGCCACGGCGGTCGCCGAGGCGGAGGCGGCCGCGCCCGGGCTGCGGGTCTCCGGCGAGATCATCGACGGGGAGGCCTCGGCCGTGCTGCTCGGCGAGTCCCCGACCGCCGCCCTCATCGTGCTCGGTGACCGGGGCCTCGGCGGGTTCGCCTCCCTGGTGGTCGGCTCGGTGGCGATCCAGGTCGCCTCGTACGCCGACTGCCCGGTGCTGGTCGCCCGTGGCACGCCGCGCCCGGCCGGCCCCGTGGTGGTCGGGGTGGACGGCTCGGCGCTGTCCCGCGCCGCGGTCGAGTTCGCCGCCGAGGAGGCCGCGGTCCGCGGCGCCCGGCTGCACGCCGTGCACGCCTACACCCACCCGGCCTCCACCGGTCCCGGCGACATGCAACCCCTGGTGTACGAGGAGAGCCAGCTGCGCGGCGAGGAGGACCGGGTGCTGGCCGAGGCGCTCAACGGGCTGGCCGAGCGCCGGCCGGAGGTGCCGGTCACCCGGGCGGCGGTGCACGGCCGGCCGGTCGCGGCGCTCGCCGAGGCGTCCCGCGAGGCCCAGCTGCTCGTCGTCGGCCGGCGGGGCCGGGGGGAGCTGACCGGCCTGCTGCTCGGCTCGGTGAGCCAGGGGGTGCTGCACCGCGCCGACTGCCCGGTGGCCGTGGTCCGCGCCGTGGAGTGAACGGTTGGCCCCGCCCCGGGCGGGTAGACGGTACGGACATCCACAGCGACCGGAGGAGGCAGCGATGCCAGGACCACGGCCGGGGAGCAACGCGTACGACAAGGAGCGGGCGCGGCTGCGGGATCTGATCGAACAGTCCGGGCGGGCCGCCGACCAGGAGGCGAACCAGGTCGCGAACCGGATTCTTCAGGACGACCGCGGCCAGCGGGGCGTGGTGCGGGGCGAACGGACGTTCGGCCCCAAGGGTGAGCGCGAACCGGGCGACCCGAAGTGAGAGCGGCACCCGTGGTCGACGGCGCCATCGCGGGCGCCGTCGGCAGCGCCGCGTTGAACGTCGTCAGCTTCCTGGACATGGCGCTGCGGGGCCGCCCGGCGAGCAGCACCCCCGAGCAGACCGCGGGCCGGCTGGCCGACGCGGCGCACGTGGACCTCGGGCCCGGGGAGAAGGCGGCGAACCGCCGCTCCGGCCTCGGGCCGGTCATCGGCTACGGCACGGGCATCGCCGCCGGCGCGCTGTTCGGGCTGCTGGCCGCCCGCCGCCGGGTCCCGCTGCCACTGGCCGCGGGGCTGCTCGGCGGCGGGGTGATGGCCACCTCCGACGGCTCGATCGCCGCGCTCGGCATCAGTGACCCGCGCACCTGGCGCACGACCGACTGGCTGTCCGACCTGGTGCCGCACCTGGCATACGGAGCGGGGGCCGCAGCCACCTGGCGGAGGCTGCGGCCGCCGTCGCGGCGGGGCTGATCAGCCCCGCCGGTCGCTCTCGTCGTCGGCCAGCGGCTCGCCGGCCGGGCCGTACGGCGAGACCTGGCCCTTCGGGACCGGCCGCCCCACGTCCGCGTTCGAGGTGCCGCCCTTGCCGTGGGGCCCCCGGCTCCCGGCCTGGGGAATGAGCTCCCGGCTGTCCTGGCTGGTCGCGCCCTTGTCGTTGCGGCGCAGTTCCTCCTGCTGCGGCTTGACCACAGGTCTCTCCTTCCGGTGGCGGCGCACGGCGTGGGCCGCGCACCTGATCGGGGTACCCGCCGCCGCCGGGCGCATTCCGGCCCGGCCCCGGGCGTCTGGTCCGGCGCCGGGCGGGTACCCCCAGCGGATGCCAGACGATCGGAACGTGGCGCGGGCGCTGCTGGACCGGCAGTCCCGCACCTACGCGGAGGAGGCCGGGATCAACCTCGCCGACCGGCCGGGGCCGCTCTACCAGCTGCTCGTGCTCACCACGCTGCTGAGCACCCGGATCCGGGCCTGCGTGGCGGTCGCCGCGGCCCGCGAGCTCTTCGCGGCCGGCTGGCGCACCCCGCAGGCCATGGAGGCGGCGAGCTGGCAGGAGCGGGTCGACGCGCTCGGCCGGGGCCACTACCGGCGCTATGACGAGCGGACCGCCACCATGCTGGGCACCGGGGCCCGGCTCTGCCTGGACCGGTGGCACGGGGACCTGCGCCGGATGCACAAGGACGCCGACGGCGACCGGAGCGTGCTGCGCCGCCTGCTCACCGAGTTCCCCGGCATCGGCCCGACCGGGGCGGACATCTTCCTCCGCGAGGTGCAGGCGGTCTGGCCGGACGTGCGCCCGTACGCCGACCGGCGGACCCTGGCCGGGGCGCGACGGCTGGGCCTGCCCGCGAACCCGGGCGGCCTGGCCGGGCTCGTCGGCGAGGCCGACTTCGGGCGGCTGGCGTCGGCGCTGGTGCGGGTGGCGCTCGGCGAGGAGTCGGCCGGTGAGGTCAGCCGCAGCGCCGCGGTGGCCCGCTGACCGGGCCCCGGTCGGGCCCGGGCGTCACTTGGCCGGGCCGGGCTTGGTCAGGTTCCAGGCGAGCGCCGAGGCGAGCAGGGCCAGCAGCACGACGCCGCCGGAGATGCCCTCGCCCTCCCCGCCGCTGCTGCGATGCCCGGTGGCGCCGAAGTAGATCACGGCCAGCCCGGCCAGCACGGTGACGAACGTCCGCAGTCCTCGGTCCTTCACATTCCGGACGGTACGGCCGCCGGGCACCGGGAAGGGCCGTTTCGCGCGCTTGTCCCCCGGTCGGGGGGTCACTCCGCCCGGCAGCCGGCGGCCGGACCGCGCAGCCGTACCCGGCGGATCGCCCGGTCGACCACCTCGACCACCTCGACGGTGAGCCCGGGCAGCCGGATCCGCTCGCCCGGCCCGGCGGGCAGGTGGCCCAGCCCGGCCAGGACCAGCCCGGCGACCGTGGTGTACTCCCGGGTCAGCGGGAAGGTCAGCTGCACGCCGGCGTCGGGCAGGTCGTGCAGCGGGAAGTCGCCCGGTAGCAGCAGCGCGCCGTCCGGCTCCCGGACCGCCTCGCGCACGTCCCGGTCGGTCTCGTCGTACAGCTCCCCGACGACCTCCTCGAGCAGGTCCTCCATGGTGACCAGGCCGTCCACGCCGCCGTACTCGTCGATCACGAGGGCGAGCTGCTCGTGCCGCTGGCGCAGGTGCCGCATGGCGTCGGCGACCGGCAGCGTGCCGGGCAGCAGCACCGGCGGGCGGGCGCGCTCCCCGACGCTCTGTCCGTCGGCGTCGACCAGGTCGCGGATGTGCACCACCCCGCACACGTCGTCCAGCCCGCCGGGGCCGGTCACCGGGGCCCGGGAGCGGCCGGTGGCGGCCAGCCGTCGCATCGCCTCCGCCGCGGTCAGCTCCGCCGACAGGAACGTCACGTCCCGGCGGGCCACCAGGATCTCCCGCAGGGTACGGCCGGCGATGTCGAACGCCCCGGACAGGATCTCCCGCTGCTGGGCGGACAGCCCGCGCTGGCTGACCAGCATCTCGCGCAGCTCCTCCTCGGTCACCTCCTGCCGGTTGGCCCGCGGATCGCCGCCGGCCAACCGGACCAGCAGGTCGGTGGCCCGGCCGAGCAGCCACACCGCCGGCCGGGACACCCGGGCGAGCAGGTCCAGCGGCGCGGCGCTGAGCAGCGCCCAGCGTTCCGCCGACTGCATGGCCAGCCGCTTCGGGGCCAGCTCGCCGACGACCAGCGTCACGAAGGTCAGCACCACGGTCACCAGCACCACGGCCACCGGCCGGGCGGCCCGGCCGAGGATGCCCAGCGGGCCGACCAGCGGCTCCGCCAGCGACACCGCGGCGGCCGCCGAGGCGAGGAACCCGGCCAGGGTGATGCCGAGCTGGATGGTGGCCAGGTAGCGGTTCGGCTCCCGGGCCAGCCGGGTGAGCCGCGCCCCGGCCCGCCCCGTCCGGCCCAGCCGCCGCAGCTGCCCCTCGCGCAGCGTCACGATGGCCATCTCGCTGCCCGACAGCGCCGCGTTGATCAGCACCAGGACCGCCACCAGGACGAGCTGTCCGGCCATCAGTCGGTCTCCAGGTCGTCCAGGGAGATCGCGTGGGTCATCAGCCACCGGGCCAGCGCGGCCATCCCGAACAGCCACAGCGGCGCCGACTCGGTGGTGCCGTTCGTGGCGAAGATGGCGAACCGCAGGTCCGGTGCCCGGTACGCCTCGATCCGCCACCGGTGGTTCCTGTCCCGCCAGACCGCCGAAGGGTCCATGGCGTCACCGTAGGTGACCGGGTGCGACCGCCGGTGCCGCTTGGCGCAGCCGACGCCCACGCGTCCCGCCGCAACGCTCACCCGGGCGGGCGGACCACCTCGCGGGCGTCGTCGGGCAGCCGGCGGGTGGCGCCCCGCCGGTCGAGCAGTTCCAGTAGCGGCACCGCCACGCGGCGGGTGGTGTCCAGGGCCTGCCGGGCGGCGCTGAGCGTGAACGGCTGCGGCAGCCCGGCCAGCACCCGCACCGCGTCGTCGAGGGCGCCGGGCAGCAGCACCACGTTGTCGGCGAGCTTCAGGAGGGCGCCGGCGCGCACGGCCGCCCCGATCTCCCGGGGGCCGAGGCCGAGATCGGCGAGCCGGTGGGCCTCGGGGGCCTGGAACGGGCGGTCGCCGTACTCGGCGCGGACCCGGTCCACCGCCCGGGCCACCGGTTCGGGCAGCGCGTCGCCCGGCGCGGCGGTGACCCGGCCGGCGCGCAGCCGCAGCGGCGGGTGGAGCAGCGCCTCCACCAGCGCCCGGTCGGGCAGGTCGAGGCGGTGCCGCAGCACGTCGACCGGCACACCGGCCTCCAGGGGGTGCTCGCGGGCGTACCGGGCGACCTCCTCGGCGAGCCGGCGGCCCAGGTCCCGCCAGTGACCGGGGTCGGCCAGCCAGTCCCCCGCGACCGGGGCGGCGGTGGCCGGCACGCCCATCCGGGTCAGCTCGCCGGCCCGGGCCAGGCGCCGCCGGCGCAGTTCCCCGGCCAGGTCGGGCCGGCCGTCCAGCCCGGCCAGCACGGCGGCCCGGGCGGCGGCCGCGCCCCGGCGGCGCAGCGGCGGCGGGTCCACGTCCAGCACGGTCACCCCGCCGGCAACGTGGCGCCGGCCTGGGTCGCGCAGCAGCGCCCGGTCGCCGATCAGCAGCGGCAGCGGGCGGGCCAGCCGGAGCCGGACGGTGTCCGGGCCGAGCGGGCGGACCCGGGCGGGCACCGCGGCCGACCCGACGTGCAGCGTGAGGGTGGCCGGCAGGTCAGCGGCCGGGTCACCGGCGAGGCGCACGTCGAGCAGGTCGGTGCGGCGGAACCGGCCCGGGCTGAGCAGGGCGTCGCCGCGGGCCACCCGGTCCCGGGGCACCCCGCGCAGGTTCACCGCAACCCGGGCCACCGCGTCGACCTCGCCGTGGGCGGTGTTCAACGCGTGCAGGCCGCGCACCCGGACCGGTTCCCCGGTGGCGGCCAGTTCGAGCTGGTCGCCGACGCGCAACCGGCCGCCGCCGAGGGTGCCGGTGACCACCGTGCCGCTGCCCCGGATGGTGAACGAGCGGTCCACCCACAGCCGGACCGGGGCGTCGCGGGCCGGGTCGGGCAGCCGGGCGACCAGCCGGTCCAGCGCGGCCCGCAGCTCGGGCAGGCCGGCACCGGTGACCGCGCTGACCGGCACCGCCTCCACCGCACCGAGCGAGGTCGCGGCGAGTTCCGCCCGGGCCCGGGCCAGGGCCGGCCCCGGATCGGCCAGGTCGGCGCGGGTCACCACCAGCAGCCCGTACGACACCCCCAGCGCGTCCAGCGCGGCCAGGTGTTCCGCGGACTGCGGCATCCAGCCCTCGTCGGCGCCGACCACGACCAGCGCGGCCGGGACCGGCCCGACGCCGGCGAGCATGTTCGGCACGAACCGCTCGTGCCCGGGCACGTCGACGAAGGCGAGGGTGCCGCCGGAGGGCAGCGTGGTCCAGGCGAAGCCGAGGTCGATGGTCATGCCGCGGCGGCGTTCCTCCGCCCACCGGTCCGGTTCCATCCCGGTCAGCGCCCGGACCAGGGTGGACTTTCCGTGGTCGACGTGCCCGGCGGTGGCCACCACCCACACGGTCAGGCCCCGACCCGCAGGATCGCCGCCCGCACGTCCGGGTCCGCGTGGGCGGGCACGCAGCGCAGGTCGAGCAGGAGCCGGCCGTGCAGTACCCGGCCGAGGATCGGCGGCACGCCGGTGCGCAGCGGCTCGGCGTACCGCTCGGGCAGGCTCAGCGCCCAGGAGTCGAGTTCGACGCCGGGCGCGCCACCGCCGCCGACCACCGCGGCGCTGGGCACCACCTCCGCCTTGCAGCCGTCCTCGCCGAGCCGGTCGCGGAGCCGTTCGGTGCGGGCGCGCAGCGCGCCCGGCTCGGCGTGCAGGGCGTCCCGGGTCGGGGTGGTCGGCGCGTGCAGGGTGGCGGCGAGCGCGGCCAGGGTCAGCTTGTCCACCCGCAGCGCCCGGGCCAGGGGGTGCCGGCGCAGCCGCTCGACCAGATCGGCCGCGCCGAGCAGCAGGCCGGCCTGCGGCCCGCCGAGCAGCTTGTCGCCGCTGGCGGTCACCAGGTGCGCGCCGGCGCGCAGCGTGGTGGCGGCGTCCGGCTCGTCGGGCAGCAGCGGGTCGGGGGCCAGCAGCCCGGAGCCGATGTCGGCGACCACCGGCACGCCGAGGGTGGCCAGGTCGCCGACGGGCACGGCCGAGGTGAAGCCGGTGACCCGGAAGTTCGACGGGTGCACCTTGAGCACGAACCCGGTGCGCGGGCCGACGGCGGCGGCGTAGTCGGCGAGGCCGGTGCGGTTGGTGGTGCCCACCTCGCGCAGCCGGGCGCCGGTGCTCTCCAACAGATCGGGCAGGCGGAACCCGTCGCCGATCTCGACGAGTTCGCCCCGGCTGACCACGATCTCCCGGTCCGCCGCGAGCGCGGTGGCGGCGAGGACCAGGGCGGCGGCGCCGTTGTTGACCACGTGCACGGCCGGCGCGTCGGGCACGGCGGCGGCGAGCGCGTCGAGCGCCTCCCGGCCGCGCCGGGCCCGACGCCCGGTACGCAGGTCCAGTTCCACGTCGGTGTGCCCGGCGGCGGCCACCAGGGCGTCGACCGCGGCGGCCGGAAGCGGGGCCCGGCCCAGGTTGGTGTGCAGCACGACGCCGGTGGCGTTCAGCACCGCCCGCGGGGTCGGCGCGGGCAGTTCGGCCAGCGCGGCGTCGCGTACCTGCTCGGGGGTGAGCTCGCCGGCGCGGGCCCGCTCCTGGGCGCGGACGATCGCGGCCTTGACCCGGTCGCGGCCGAGCGTGCCGGCCGCGGCGGCCAGCGCCGGGTCGGCGAGCAGCGCGTCGGTACGCGGCACCCGCCGCCGCGGGTCGACGTCACGCATCGGGTCTCCCAGGGCTTGGCGGAGACGGACGGGAATCGAACCCGCCTGGCCCGGGTCCCGGACCACACCGGTTTTGAAGACCGGGAGGGGCACCAGCCGCCTGAACGCCTCCACTCAGCACCTAACCACATGTGATCTCCGGTTGCCGGGCGAGGGCCGGACCCGCACCGGATCAGGGACCGGGCGTCTGGAAGTGGGGTCGTGGCTCGCCGGGTGTGGTGGGCAGGCGGGTGAGCGGCGGGAGCACCAGCGCCACGAAGGCGAGGATGCCGATGACCGTGAAGGGCAGGGTGTAGCTCTTGCCGCTGGCCTCGTAGAGCAGCGACGTGAGCAGCGGACCCACGACTCCCCCGATGCTCCACGCCACGATCATCGCCCCGTAGATGGCGCCGGCGTTCGGCGTGCCGAAGTAGTCGGCGGCGGTCGCCGGCATGGTGCCGAAGCCACCGCCGTAGGCGAGGTAGACCAGGGCGGCGAGGGCCGCGAAGAGCCAGAACGCGGAGGCGTGCGGCAGGATCAGGAAGCAGACGCCCTGCAGGGCGAGCATGCCGATGAACGCCGGCATCCGGCCGATCCGGTCCGACAGCCACGCCCAGGCCACCCGTCCACCGCCGTTGAACAGGCCGAGGACGCCGACCAGGCCGGCGGCGGTCGCGGCGCCGACCCCGGCGACCGCCTGCGCGGCGTCGGCGGCCTGGGAGATCAGCGCGATGCCGCAGGTCACGTTGAGCGTGAGGATCAGGGTGAGCAGGTACCACTGCCGGGTGCGCAGTGCCTCGCCGAAGGTGTAGACGCGGGTGCCGGCGACGGCCCGGCCGCCGACCGCCGGCGTGAAGCCCGGCACCTGATAGCCGGCCGGCGGATCACGGAAGAACGACGCCCCCAGCAGCACCGCGACCAGGTAGGCGATGCCCAGCGGCAGGAAGACGCTGGTCTTGTGGTCGGTACCGGCCAGCAGCGCCTTCGCCACCGGTGCGGTGATCACCGCGCCGAAGCCGAAGCCCGCCACGGCGATGCCGGTGATCAGCCCCCGCTTGTCCGGGAACCACTTGCTGAGCATGGCGATGGGCGTGATGTACGCGGCCCCGAGCCCGATCCCGCCCAGCACGCCGTAGGTGAGCAGCAGCAGCCACAGCTGGTCGCTCGACGACACCAGCGACGCGAGCATGGTCCCGACGGCGTAGAGGATCCCACCGCCCAGCGCCACCGGCCGTGGCCCGCGCCGGTCCTGGATGCGCCCGCCCACCAGGCTGCCGATGAAGATGGTCCCGATCGCCACCTCGAACGGCAGCACCACCTCGGCCTTGCTCCACCCGAACTCGGCCTGGAGCGGCTTGTTGAACACACTCCACGCGTAGACGGCGCCCAGCGCGAGCTGGACGAGCACGGCCGCCACGACGAGGCCCCACCGGCCCCGCGTCGGTGGTGGATTTCCCCGCGAATCCGCGGCTGATGTGGCCATGAGCGGTACCCCCGTATCGGCTCATGGGCCGGCGCCTGTCCTGCCTATCCCCCGTTCGGGCCGGCGCCCGGCCCGCTGACGTCTGGTCCTCGGCTCTCCCGCCGCCGGGCCCGCTCCCGCTGCGGCACCACGGTGTACTTCGGGTCCTTCGCCGAGGCGACCCCGCCGTGGAAGATGCCGAACCGGGTGCAGACGGAGGCGGCCAGCAGCGCGCCGCCGGACAGGGCGGACAGCACCCGGCTGCGCCGCCCGACCAGGGCGCCCGCCACCCCGGCGGCGGTCAGCGCGCGGCCGGCGCGCAGCAGCCGGCCGGCGGTGCCGGTCGCGTAGGGCTCGCTGAGCAGCCCGAGCCGGTTCTCCACCCGGTGCGAGCCCCACAGCTCCAGCGCCGCGCCGGCGACCGCGAGGCGTCGCGCCGGGCCGGCCTGGGCCGGCGGCGCGGCGAGCAGCCCGACGCCGGCGCCGCTGGCCAGCGCGCTGCCCGCGAAGATGGTCGGCAGTTCCGGGTACGCCTCGTGCCACGACGGCACCGCCGTGTCGGCGAGCAGCACGCCGGTGTACGTGGCCAGTGCCGGCGCGGTGGCCGCGGCGACCAGGCCGGCGGCGTGCCCGACCGGGGGCAGCAGCCGCCGGCCGAGGCCCAGCACGCCCCGCTCCGGCAGCCAGGGCGCGGCCTCGGCGACCGCCGCGATCCCGGCCGCCGGGCCGAAGGCGGTGAGGATCCAGGTGCCCATCGACATCGGCGAGGTCGGCTTCGCGACCCGCAGCATGTGGTGGAACCGGCTGGGCTTGCCCAGGTCGTTGATGAGGAAGTACGCGCTGGCGCTGACCGCCGCGAGGGCGGTGACCCGGCCGGCCCGGCGCAGGGCCGGCCGGCCGGTGAGCTGGCCACCGGCCGCCAGCAGCGACGACCCGGCCGCGAGCCCGCCGGTGAACAGGTACGCGGCGATGTCCCACTTCCACACCGGCGCCTTGAGGATCGGCCGCCCGTAGTACGAGGTGAACTCGGCGGGCGGCACCGTGAGCTGCTCCCCGCCGCCGCCCTTGCGGCGGCCCCGACGCCGTTCCACCGGCGGGACGTCCCGGAGCGGCTGGGGCGCGAGCCCGGCCTCGGCGGCCCCGGCGTCGGTGCGCGCCACGCCGGCCCCGGTGCCCGTCGCCCGGCTCCCGTGCGTGCCCGCCTTCGGGGCGTGGCCACCCGGCTCGCCCGGTCGGGCGGCCCCCTCGACGGCGAGCCGCGCGCGGAAACGGCGGAACAGGTCGCCGACGGCGGGACGCTCCGGACTCACGACGAACCTCCGACGAACGCGGCGACGGCCGCCGCCGCCATGGCCAGGGCGGCCAGCCCGGCCCGCTTCCACATCTTCGGCAGGTCCCGGGTGGTGACCACCGGGTCCGGCGGCAGGCCGTAGACCTCCGGCTCGTCGAGGAGCAGGAAGAACGCGCCGTCGCCGCCGACGCCGTCGGTCGGGTCGTGGCCGTAGAGGCGGGCCTCCGGCACACCCCGGTCGTGCAGGTGGGCCACCCGCTGGGCGGCGCGTTCCCGCAGCTCGTCCAGGGGGCCGAACTGGATCGACTCGGTCGGGCAGGCTTGCGCGCAGGCCGGCGTCTTCCCGGCGCCCAGCCGGTCGTAGCAGAGCGTGCACTTCCACGCCCGCCCGTCGCCCTTGCGCTGGTCGATCACCCCGTACGGGCAGGCGGAGATGCAGTAGCCGCAGCCGTTGCAGATGTCCTCCTGCACCACGACCGTGCCGAATTCGGTGCGGAACAGCGACCCGGTGGGGCAGACGTCCAGGCAGGCGGCGTGGGTGCAGTGCTTGCAGACGTCCGACATCATCAGCCAGCGGAAGTCGGTCCGCGTGTCGGCGCCGGTGGCCCGTCCGGGCGGCTGGGCGCCGGGCATGCCGAGGAACTCGGGGCCGGCCGCCATCCGCGCCGCCGCCTCCGGCCGGCCCGGCGGCACCCCCGGGTCGGTGCCGGTGTCGGTGGTCGTGCCGGCGGCGGTCACCGCGCTCTGCGCGCTGGCCGGCGGGCCGGTCGGGGTGTCCGCAAAGGGCGGGGTCCGGTGCCCGGCCGGGCGGGGCTGCTCGATGAAGGCGACGTGCCGCCAGGAGTTGGCGGTCAGCGCGCCGGTGTTGTCGTACGACATGCCGAGCAGGTCGAAACCCGAGTCCGGGACCCCGTTCCACTCCTTGCAGGCCACCTCGCACGCCTTGCAGCCGATGCAGACGCTGGTGTCGGTGAAGAAGCCCACCCGCGGGCCGGCCTCGACCCAGCCGGCGTCCGGGGCCGGGTCCAGCGGGCCGTAGAGGCTGTTGGCGTCAGGCATCCCCGCCCCCGTCCCGCCCCGCGCCGGCGGACCGCTCGTCGGTGCCGGCCGCGCCGGTGGTGACGATCGGCACCTTCCGGTCCGGCGTCATCCCGGCCCGGCGCTGGTAGTCGCCGACCAGGTCGAGCAGGGCCGGCCCGGTGGGCCGCCGGCCCGGCCGCACGTCGCAGGTGCCCACCTTGCTCTCCTGGATGAGCACGTTCGGGTCCAGGGTGATGCCGAACAGGTCGTTGGCCGAGTCGCCGGTGACCAGGCCCTCGCTGCCGAAGTGGTACGGCAGCCAGACCTGGTGGATCACCCGGCCGTCGATCCGCAGCGGGGTGAGCCGGTCGGTGACCAGCACCCGCGCCTCGATCACCGCGCGGCCGCTGACCAGGTGCGCCCACCCGAGGTTCGCCAACCCCACCTCGGCGGCCAACTCCGGCGACACCTCGACGAACATCTCCGGTTGCAGCTCGGCCAGGCGCGGCACGGTCCGGCTCATCCCGCCGGCCGTGTGGTGCTCGGTGAGCCGGCTGACCGTGAACACGTACGGGAAGACCTGGGAGTGCGGCTCCGGCGGGCTCGGGTTGATCCGGTTCACCGGGTGGTCGTAGACCTTGCGGGTCGGGTTGGCCTGCTGCCCGTAGAGCGGGTTGCGCATCGGCGACTCGGCCGGCTCGTAGTGCGTCGGCAGCGGCCCGTCGAGCACCCCGGTGGGCGCGTACAGCCAGGCCTTGCCGTCGCCCTGCATGACGAACGGGTCGTCCCCGGCCAGGGCCTCCGGCCCGGAGGCGTCGTCGGGCGGCCGGTAGGACGGCGGTTTGGTCTTCTCGAAGTCCGGCACGTCGTAGCCGGTCCACTCGCCCTTGTCCGCGTCCCACCAGACGTACTTCTTGCGCTCGCTCCACGGCCGGCCGTCCGGGTCGGCGGAGGCGCGGTTGTAGAGGATGCGCCGGTTCGCCGGCCAGGCCCAGCCCCACTCGGCCGCCACCCAGTCCTGCTCGTGGCGGGACTTGCGGCGGGCGGCCTGGTTGACCCCGTCGGCGTAGACGCCGGAGTAGATCCAGCAGCCGACCGCGGTGGAACCGTCCGCCTTGGCCTCCGGGAATCCGCCCAGCGGGCGGCCGGTGGCCACCTCGTAGCCGTTGATCTCCTTGAGCACCGCCTCGGCGCTCGGCTCGGCGTGCGGGCCGTGCGTCGGGTAGTCCCAGGTCAGGTCGAGCAGCGCCCGGTCGCGGGGCTTGCTGGAGTCGGCCAGCTTCTCGCGCAGCACCCGGCCGAGGTGGTAGAAGAACCACAGCTCGGAGCGGCAGTCGCCCGGCGGGTCGACGGCCTTCTCCCGCCACTGGAGCAGCCGCTGGGTCTGGGTGAAGGTGCCCTCCTTCTCCACGTGCGACGCGGCGGGCAGGAAGAACACCTCGGTGCGGCACTCCTCCGGCACGATCTCGCCGGTGGCGATCTCGGGGCTGTTCCGCCAGAACGTGGCGCTCTCGATCATGAACAGGTCGCGGACGACCAGCCAGTCCAGGTTGGCCATGCCCAGGCGCTGGGCGCGGCCGTGCGCCGAGCCGACGGCCGGGTTCTGGCCGAGCAGGAAGTAGCCCTTCACCTTGCCGTCGATCATGTTGAGCACCTGCTGGTACGTCCCGTGGTCGCCGGTCATCCGGGGCAGGTAGCCGTAGCAGAAGTCGTTCTCCGGCGTCGCCGCGTCCCCCCAGTACGCCTTGAGCAGGCTCGCCGCGAAGGCCCGGGAGTTGCCCCAGAAGCCCTTCTGGCCCGGGTGCCGGATGCTGTCCACCCACTCGTCGAAGGTCGGGTGGTTGGCGTGGTGCGGCATCGGCAGGTAGCCGGGCAGCAGATTGAACAGGGTCGGGATGTCGGTGGAGCCCTGGATGCTGGCGTGCCCGCGCAGCGCCAGGACGCCGCCGCCCGGCCGGCCCATGTTGCCCAGCAGGGTCTGGATGATCGCCCCGGTCCGGATGTACTGCACGCCGACGCTGTGCTGCGTCCAGCCCACCGAGTAGACCAGCGCGCCGGTCCGCTCCCGGCCCGAGTTCTCCGCCCAGGCGCGGGCCAGCTCCAGGAACTTCTCCTCAGGGATGCCGCAGACCCGCGCCACCATCTCCGGGGTGTAGCGGGCGAAGTGCCGCTTGAGGATCTGGTAGACGCAGCGCGGGTGCTGCAACGTCTCGTCCCGCTGGGTCTCCGCCGCCACGGGCATGCCGTGGGACTCGTGCCGCAGGCCCGCCGCGGTCTCCCGCTCCTTCGCGGTGTCCTTCGCCGCGCGCCGCCCCCCGTGCCCCTGGTACTGCCAGCTCGACTGGTCGTAGCTGTTGTGCTCGGGGTCGTAGCCGGAGAAGAAGCCGTCGAGGTCCTCGGTGTCGCGGAAGTCTTCGTTGACGATCGTCGCGGCGTTCGTGTACGCCAGCACGTACTCCCGGAAATCCAACTCGTTGTCCAGGATGTACCGCACCACGCCGCCGAGCAGCGCGATGTCGGTGCCCACCCGGATCGGCAGGTACGTGTCGGCGAGCGCGCTGGTCCGGGTGAACCGGGGATCCACGTGGAAGACCTTGGCGCCGCGCCGCTTGGCCTCCATCACCCACTGGAAGCCCACCGGGTGGGCCTCGGCCATGTTGGAGCCCTGGATGACGATGACGTCAGCGTTGACCAGGTCCTGCTGGAAGTCCGTCGCGCCGCCGCGACCGAAGCTGGTCCCCAGACCGGGGACGGTGGCGGAGTGTCAAATGCGGGCCTGGTTCTCGATCTGGAGCGCCCCCATCGCCGTGAACAGCTTCTTGATGAGGTAGTTCTCCTCGTTGTCCAGCGTCGCCCCGCCCAGGCTGGAGATGCCCAGCGTCCGGTTGAGCGGGCGGCCCTGGTCGTCGACGTCCTCCCAGGTCTCGTCGCGAGCGGCGAGGATCCGGTCGGCGATCATGTCGAGTGCGATGTCGAGGTCCAGGTCCTCCCACTCCGTGCCGTACGGCCGGCGGTAGCGGACCTTGGTCTGCCGCAGCGGGCTCGTCACCAGGCTCTTGCTGGCCGAGCCCTTCGGGCAGAGCCGGCCGCGCGAGATGGGGCTGTCCGGGTCGCCCTCGATCTGGGTGACCTGCCCGTCCTTGACGAACACCCGCTGCCCGCAACCCACCGCGCAGTAGGGGCAGACCGACCGGGCCATGCCGTCGGCGGTCTCGGTGCGCGCGGTCAGCGCCGCCGAGCGGGCCGACTGGGCGGCCGCGCCCCGCCCGAGGGGGTCGGTGCCGGTGAGCTGCCGGTAGACCGGCCAACCCTGGATGAAGGTCTTCAGACCCATCGCGGCGCACCCCCTCCCGACCGGCAGCTAGTGACCTTCTGAACATTAGGCCAGCCGCCGGGCGCCCGCGACCCGAGACGTGAAACAGCGGCGCCCCGACCGGGTGGTCGGGGTGTCGCTGGGCGTCGGTGTGCAGGTCGCCTCTCGGCGAGTGGCGCGACGCGGCTCCAGCCGGACGGTATTCCGCGAAGGCAATTTAGGTGAGGCCCGGGGACACTGGACACACCGACGCTCTGCACAACGGTACTGGGTCGTCCGTTCTTCCGTGCCGTCTCGGTGACTGCGGTCACGGGTCGTTCTCCTTGCGCTCGGGGCTGAGGTGCCGGGTCCGACCGTGGTCGCCCCCAGCCCGCCGTGGTCCACCACCGCGCGGTCCCCTGCGGTACGCCGCTGGCCGGCACCCCCTCGGGGTGCCGGCCAGCGTTCGTTTGTGTGGGTCAGCTGTTCCAGTGGTGGGCGACGATGTCGGCGGCCTGCTGCTCCCACTGCGCGTACGC
>NZ_BMRA01000007.1:0-61943 GCF_014648395.1 Micromonospora fulviviridis
GCCGGACACCGGGCGGACGCCCGGGTCGGCGTCGTCGGGAAGGGCACGCCGGCCGCCACCGGAGACGGGGCGGACCGCCGGGTCCACGCCACCGGGCCGCGCGCCGGCGGCCGGGCCGGCGGGCGCCTCGGCGCCGTGCCGGCCGCGCGGGGTGGGCGGGGTGGGCGGGACCGCGGCCCGGGCACCGTCCGGGCCCGGGGGCTGCGGCCAGCCGGGGCCGGGATTCGGGACGCCGTGACCGTGTTCGGGTGCGCCGCCCGGACCGGTGCGGCCGGGAACCGGGCCGGCGGGAGGCGCGACGCGCGGGCCGGGCGGCCCGCTCATCCGGCCGGGAGCCGGCGGGACCGGCGGCTGCTGGCCGGTCGGCGCGTCCGGGTTCCGGCGGGGCGGGCGGGACGGCTCGCCTGGGCCGCGCGGGGGCTCGGCGGGGCGCCGGGACGGTTCGGGTGTGCCGGGCCAGGGTCCGTCCACGGGGCGGCGCGGGGCCGCCGGATCGGGGCCGCCGGGGCGGACCGGTGGCGCGGCGGGACCGGCCGGGCCGGAGGCCGGGACACGGCGGGCGGGCGGGGTTTCCGGCCCGGGCCGGGTGGCTCCGGGCGGCGGCGCCGCGCCCGGGCGGGCAGCCCGGGGCGGTTCGGGCGCGGGCGGGCCGGGCCGGGGTCCGGGAGCGGCGGGCGGCATCCCGCCCCGCGCGGGCGGTACGGTGCCGGGCGCCTCCCCGTCCGGGCCCAGGTCGCTGCGCTGCTGCTTGGCCGTGCGCAGGTCGTCGATCCAGCCGAACTCCTCGCCGGCGGTCGCCTCCTCCGGCTCGGCGTCGACCTTGCCCCGCCCCCACCGGCGGCCCTTGGCACGCGGGTCGCGCCGCTCGTCGGGGCCGTCCGCCGGCCGCTCCGGACCACGCGCCATCACTGCTGACCCTCCCCGACGGCGTCGCTGCCGCCCTCGCTCGCCCCGTCGACCCGCTCGGCGCCCGCCGGTCGGGCGCCGTTCACCGCGGCCTCCGCCCGCGCCGGCGGCGCGGGCAGCCCGCGCACGATCCGGCGCAGCAGCGGCAGCCGGGTGGCCACCGCCCGCTCCGCGCCGTGCCCGCTGGGTTGGTAGTAGTCGGTCCCGACGAGGTCGTCCGGAGCGTACTGCTGGGTGACCACCCCGCGGTGGTCGTCGTGCGGGTAGCGGTAGCCGGCCCCGTGCCCGAGGCCCCGGGCACCGGCGTAGTGGGAGTCGCGCAGCCCGCGCGGCACCGCCCCGCCGCGACCGGCGCGCACGTCGGCGATGGCCGCGCCGATGGCCGTGGTGGCCGAGTTGGACTTCGGTGCGGTGGCCAGGTGGATGACGGCCTGGGCCAGGTTGAGCTGGGCCTCGGGCAGGCCGACGTATTCGACGGCGTGCGCGGCGGCGGTGGCGACGGTCAGCGCGCTGGGGTCGGCCATGCCGACGTCCTCGCTGGCGAAGATCACCATGCGTCGGGCGATGAACCGGGCGTCCTCGCCGGCCACCAGCATCCGGGCCAGCCAGTGCAGCGCGGCGTCCACGTCCGAGCCGCGCATGCTCTTGATGAACGCGCTGGTCACGTCGTAGTGGGCGTCACCGTCGCGGTCGTAGCGGACGGCCGCCACGTCGACCGCCTGCTCGGCGACGGCGAGGTCGATCCGGTCCGCGCCGCGCGCGGTCGCGGTGGCCGCCGCCGCCTCCAGCGCGGTGAGCGCCTTGCGGACGTCGCCCCCGGCGAGGCGGACGAGGTGGTCCTCGGCGTCGGTCGCCAGGGTGAGCGCGCCGCCCAGCCCGCGCTCGTCGGCGACCGCGCGGCGCAGCAGGCCGCGGACGGCGTCGTCGTCGAGGGGCTGGAGGGTGAGCAGCACGCAGCGGGACAGCAGCGGTGAGATGACCGAGAAGTACGGGTTCTCGGTGGTCGCCGCGAGCAGGGTGACCGTGCGGTCCTCGACGGCGGCGAGCAGCGAGTCCTGCTGGGTCTTGCTGAACCGGTGCACCTCGTCGATGAAGAGCACGGTCGGCGGGCCGCCGGCCCGGCGCTGCCGGCGGGCGGTCTCGATCACGGCGCGGACGTCCTTCACCCCGGCGGTCAGCGCGGACATGGCGACGAAGCGGCGGTCGGTGGCCCGGGCCACGAGGTGGGCGATGGTGGTCTTGCCGCTGCCGGGCGGCCCCCAGAGGATCACCGACATCGGGGCCGCGGCCTCGACGAGTTGGCGCAGCGGGGCGCCCGGGGCGAGCAGGTGGTCCTGACCGACCAGCTCGTCGATGCTGGCCGGGCGCATCCGGACGGGCAGCGGCGAATCCGCCGCGGCGGCGGTGAACCCGTCGACGCCGCCGGAACCCGCGTGGGCGCTGGGCGCTCCGGCGGGTTCGCCGAGGGTGAAGAGGGCGTCGGATTCCATCACGAGAACAGTACCGGGCCGGGCCGACGACGCTGGAATCGCGCCGCCGGCCCGGCCCGGATGGTCGTTTCCGGTCAGCCACGACCCGGGCGGCGACCCCGGTACCACCGGCCGCCGCCACCGCCCCGCGGGCCGGAGCCGACCCCGGCGAGGTAGAGGGAGAGCAGCAGGAAGCCGATCAGCATGAGGGTGTGGGTGTTGAACAGGTCGGGCGCGCCGAAGTTCGTGTTCAGGAAGTCGATCAACAGGGCGAAGCCGAACACGATGGCCGCGAGAATGGCGAGCATGGTCGTTCCTCCGGTGGGGGGTCCCAGTAGGTCGGCCACGGATGTACCCAATCGGTCTGTTCATCAATCTCCACCGTGGAACGGCGGCTCCCCCGGCGGCGGGCGGCGTCAGCGGTCGGTGGCGAGGATCGCGTACCGCACCGAGTCCCACCAGGAGCCCCGGACGAGCAGGTGGTCCCGGCTGATCCCCTCGTACCGCATGCCGACCTTCTCCAGCACCCGCCGCGAGGCGGCGTGGTCCGGCCGGGTGGTCGCCTCCACCCGGTGCAGCCCCACCGCACCGAACGCCAGGTCGAGCAGCAGGCCGGCGATCTCGGTGCCGAGGCCCCGGCCCCAGTGGTCGGGGTGCACCACGTAGCCGATCTCGCCGCGCCGGTGCGGCACGCTCTCCACGGTCAGGGTGCCCAGGCCGAGCAGCGCCGGCGCCCGGTCGGCGCGCGACGCCGGATGCGCCGGGCCGGCACCGTCGTGGGCCACGGCGGCCAGCCGGTACGCCGGCCGCGGCTCGCCGCCCGCCTCCTCCCGCCACCCGGACAGGGCGGCGCGGATCTCGTCCCGGGAGGGCGCCCGCTCGTCGAGCACCCGGTCGAGCACCCGCGGCTCGGTGAGCAGCGCGTGCATCGCGGGCAGGTCTTCGTCCGCCCATTCCCGCAGCACGCAGCGCCGGCCGGCCAGGCGCACCGGCCGTACGGAGTGGATGGGGGTCACCGATTCTCCTCTCGTAGGCTGGCCGCATGATCACTGCCGAGGAGGTCCTGTCGGGGCGGGACACCCTGCTCGCCGCCACCGGCCACCACCCGTACGCCCGGCACGTCCTCTGGCGGGACCGGGAGGCGCGGGGCTGGCGGCGGGACGGCGCGGTCGGCTGGCTCCTCCCGCCGGGGCAGGGGCCGGCCGGGGGCGCGCTGGGGGCGGCCGGGCCGGCGCTGGACGTCTTCGCGGGCCTGGTGGCGGACGGGACGCTGCACGCCGGCCACTGGCTGCACCTGCCCCGGACCGCCGCCGGGGAGGTCGCCGACCGGCTCACCGTGGCCCGGCTCGACGAGTGGGACTTCCTGTGGACCACGACCGCCCCGCCGCAGCAGCCGGCGGAGGAGCGGGTCGTCCGCCTCGGCGAGGCCGACCACCCCGCGCTGGCCGCGCTGATTGAGGAGGCCTTTCCCAGCACGACCTCCCGCCCGGGCGACCCGCGGATCGTCGACTGGTACGGCATCCGGGACGGCGAGCGACTGGTGGCCTGCGGCGCCGATCGCAGCCGGGGCGACATCGGCTTCCTGGCCGGGCTGACCGTGGCGCCCGACCGCCGGGGCCGGGGGCTCGGCGCGGCGCTCACGGCCGGGATGACCCGCGCCCTGTTCGCCCGGTACGACCAGGTGGCGCTCGGTGTCTACACGGCCAACGTCGGCGCGATCCGGCTGTACCGCCGGTTGGGCTACACCGGCACCGAGCCGCGTACCTCGGTCCACCTGGGCTGATCCACCCACCGCGACCACCTTCCCGCTGCGGCTTCCCCGTTCGCTCACCCGCCGGCCCCGACCCCGCCACCTCGCCGGCCCGACAGGGCCGGGCCGCGGCGGCGGGGTCCGGGCACGGCGCGGTCAGCCCGGCCGGGCGGGAGTGGTGGCGGCGACCGTCACCGGGTCCACCGGGCCGGCCGGGTCGAGCGCCGGGCCGGGGTGGCCCGGGCCGGTGGCCGACTCACCGGGCCGATGCTCGCCCGCGTCGGGCCCCGCGTCCGCCGTCCGGCGCCCGGCCCGCCAGGCGGGCAGGTAGAGCGGGGCGGCCACGGCGAGCATCACGGCGCCGACCAGCATGGCGACGGTGATGCTGGTGGCGTCGGCCAGGGCGGTCAGCACGACCGCGCCGAGCGCGCCGGCGGGCTGGCCCATCATCGAGTTCAGCGAGAGCACGCTGGTGCGGTACGGCCCGTCGACCTGCCGGTGCAGCAGTCCCATGTGGAGCGGGTTCGACGCGCCGTGCACGGTGTAGCAGGCCAGGTAGGCGATCAGCACGCCGACCGGGCCGGCGAGCAGGCCCATCCCGACCACGGTGACGCCCTGAAGGACCCGCATGAGCGCGGCGGCGGGCGCGGCGCCGAGCCGGCGCAGCATCAGCGGGGTCAGGGCGGCGCCGGCCGCGTTGGCCAGCCAGGCCGCCGAGCTGGCCGGGCCGAGCAGCGCGGCGGCCCGGTCGGCGCCGCCGACCACCTCGGCGAGGCGCACCGGCAGCAGCGACTCGAAGGTGACCATGCCGAAGCCCCAGAACAGCTCGACGGCGACCAGGGCGAGCAGCACCCGGTTGCGGCGCAGCAGGCCGACGGCCTGGCCGACCATCCGGGGGGCCTCGGCCACCGAGGCCCGCACCGCGGCGGCGCCCTGGGCCGGCCGGTGCTCGACCAGCAGCACGGTGAGCGCGACCAGCGCGGCCACCTGGAGGGCGATGGCCACCAGGACGGGCAGGGCCAGCGCGCTGACCGGCCCGACCGGCCCGAGCGCGACCAGGCCGCCGCCGAGCAGCGCCCCCGCGCCGATGGCGACGCCGATGACGGTGCCGGCCCAGCCCAGGCCTCGCTCGTATTCGGCCTCCGGGTCGGCGGCCAGGGTCGCGTCGACGTACCAGGACTCCAGCGGGCCGCTGTCGAGCGCCCGGTAGATCCCCTGCAACGCCCAGACCAGGAAGAACATCCAGAACGAGTCGGCGACCACGAAGAGCACCAGCGAGACCAGGCAGACCGCCCAGGCGACGACCAGCACCGGCTTGCGACCGAGCGCGTCGGCGAGGCCACCGGTGGGCAGCTCCAGCGCCAGCACGACCAGGCCCTGCGCGGTGGCCACCAGGCCGATCTGGGACAGCGACAGGCCGCGTTCCTGCATGAGCAGGACCATCACCGGGGTGAGCAGGCCGGTGGGCAGCCAGCGCAGGCCGTAGAGGGTGAGGTAGCGGAACCGGACCTGGCGTACGGAGAGCGCGGTCACCGGAACTCCTTCGGCATGGGGTAGGCGGCGAGGTAGATCTGCACCGGCGCGGCGCCGGGTTCGTCCGGGTCGGCCTCGTTCCGGTGGCGCTCGAGCAGCTCCCAGACCTCGGCCTCGATCGCCTGCAGCCGGGCGGCCGGGATGGTCATGAAGATGTCGCTCATGCCGAAGGCGTCCCGCCACTCCGGCGCCCACTCGTGCTGGCTGGCGAACCACTGCTCGGCATGGTGGGCCAGGAGGCGCACCTGATCGCCCTGGATCCAGTCGATCGCCGCGCGGGCGTCGGGGTCGTCGTCGAAGTCGGTGGGATCCCAGTTGGTGACGTCGTGCGCGGCCTGCCACCACCGCTGCCGGCCGGTGCCTCGCTCCGGGTCCTCCACGACCAGCCCCACCTCGGCGAGCTGGCGCAGGTGGTAACTGGTGGCCCCGGTGTTGGTGCCGAGCATCTCGGCCAGCGCGGTAGCGGTCGACGGTCCCTTCACCCGCAGGGCGCCGACCAGGCGCATCCGCAGCGGGTGGGCCAGCACCCGCACCTGTCGATGGTCGAGCCGCACCTCGCGCGGCTCGGGACGCGACCTCTCGTTCTTCATGCCATGCACAATATCTGTGCACAGTTCCTATGCACAACAGTTGTGCACAAGAATTGTGCATCAAGGGTCAGGCCAGCACCTCGGTGATCCCGCGCAGCCGGGTACGCAGCAGGCCGGCGGCCCGCGAGGAGTCCAGGCGCACCTCGGCGGGGCGGTGCAGGCCGGCTTCGGCGATGGTGGCCGTCTTGAGGCCGGCCGGGTCGAGGCCGTCGTGCCGGGCCACCAGCAGACCCATCTCAGCGCGGCTGACCGCCTCCGGCCCGGCCACGTTCAGCGGGCCCGCCAGGTCGGTGGGCACCAGTTCGAGCACCGCCGCGGCGAGGTCGGTCACGTGCACCGGGCAGCGCGCCTCGTCGGTGAAGAGGACGGCCCGGCCGGCCAGGGCGTCGCGGCAGAGCTGGATCTGCTTGCTCCCCTCCCCCACGATCAGCGAGGTCCGCACCAGCACCGCCCCCGGGTCGACGGCCCGCACCGCCGTCTCGGCGGCCGCCTTCGCCGCCCCGTACGGGTGCAGCGGCGTGGGCACGTCGTCGTCCAGGTAGGGCGTCGGCCGGCCGGCGTGCAGCGCGTCGCTGGACAGGTGCACCAGGCGCGCCCCCACCTCGGCGGCGGCGCACGCGATGTGGGCCGCCCCGTCCGCGGTGACCCGCCAGTCGTCGTACCGGTAGGGGGTGGCCACGACGGCGTCGGGGCGTACCTCGGTCAGCAGCGCGCGCACGGCGGCCCGGTCGGTGACGTCGAGCCGGCGCGGCGCGACGCCCGGCGCCGCGACGGCCGCCGAGTGGTACGTGCCGGTCACCTCGTGCCCGGCGGCGACCGCCTGCCGGCACACCTCACCGCCCAGGAAGCCGCTGGCCCCCACCACGAGCAGGTTCATCCCGTCCTCCAGACGTCGAAAGGCCCGCGCCATCATGACGCGGGCCCTTCGTCGAGTCGGGATCAGGTCGGGTCGGCCACCGGGGCGGCCGGGCCGGCGGTGCCGGCGTGCGGGCCGGTCGGCGCCTTCGGCTTGGCGTCGATGCCGGCCTCGGTGCGCTGCTGCGCGGTGATCGGCGTCGGCGCGCCGGTCAGCGGGTCGAAGCCGCCGCGGGTCTTCGGGAAGGCGATGACCTCCCGGATCGAGTCCGCGCCGGCCAGCAGCATGCAGACCCGGTCCCAGCCGAAGGCGATGCCACCGTGCGGCGGGGCGCCGTACTTGAACGCCTCCAGCAGGAAGCCGAACTTGTCCTGCGCCTCCTCGGCGGTGATGCCGAGCAGGTCGAACACCCGCTGCTGCACGTCGCCGCGGTGGATACGGATCGAGCCGCCGCCGATCTCGTTGCCGTTGCAGACGATGTCGTACGCGTAGGCCAGCGCCCGGTCCGGCGCCTCCTCGAACCGGTCCACCCACTCGGAGTTCGGCGAGGTGAACGGGTGGTGCACGGCGGTCCAGCCGCCCTCGTCGGTCTTCTCGAACATCGGCGCGTCGACCACCCAGCAGAACGCCCAGGCGCTCTCGTCGACCAGCTTGGCCCGCTTGGCGATCTCGATACGGGCGGCGCCGAGCAGCTCCTGCGCCTCCCGGGCGTCGGTGCCGGCGGCGAAGAAGACGGCGTCGCCCGGCTTCGCGCCGACCGCGTCGGCCAGCCCGGCCAGGTGCGCCTCGGAGAGGTTCTTGGCCACCGGGCCGCGCGCCTCGCCGGTCTCCGCGTCGAGCACCACGTACGCCAGGCCCCGCGCGCCGCGCGCCTTGGCCCAGTCCTGCCACCCGTCCAGCTCCTTGCGGGTCTGGCTCGCGCCGCCCGGCATGACGACCGCGCCGACGTAGCCGCCCGCGTCGATCGCGCCGGCGAAGACCCGGAACTCGGTGCCGCGCAGGTAGTCGGTCAGCTCGGTCAGCTCGACGCCGTAGCGCAGGTCCGGCTTGTCGGAACCGTAGCGGGACATGGCGTCGTGCCAGGTGATCCGCGGGATCGGCCGGGGGATCTCGTAGCCGGCCAGGTCGGACCAGAGCGCCGCGACGATGGCCTCACCCAGGTCGATCACGTCGTCCTCGGTGACGAAGGACATCTCGATGTCGAGCTGGGTGAACTCCGGCTGCCGGTCGGCGCGGAAGTCCTCGTCGCGGTAGCAGCGGGCGATCTGGTAGTAGCGCTCCATGCCCCCGACCATGAGCAGCTGCTTGAACAGCTGCGGCGACTGCGGCAGCGCGTACCAGCTGCCCGGCTGGAGGCGCACCGGGACCAGGAAGTCGCGGGCGCCCTCCGGGGTGGAGCGGGTCAGCGTCGGGGTCTCGATCTCCAGGAAGTCCCGCTCGTGCAGCACCGCGCGGGCGAGCTGGTTGGCCCGCGAGCGCAGCCGCATGGCCTTCGCCGGGCCGCCGCGGCGCAGGTCGAGGTAGCGGTACTTGAGCCGGATGTCGTCGCCGGCCTCGATCTGGTCGTCGACCGGCAGCGGCAGCGGCGCGGCCTCGGAGAGCACCTCCAGCGCGGTGGCGGTCACCTCGACCTCGCCGGTCGGCAGGTCCGGGTTCTCGTTGCCCTCGGGGCGGCGGGTGACCTCACCGGTCACCTTGACGCAGAACTCGTTGCGCAGCGCGTGCGCGTCCTCCTCGCGGAAGACCACCTGGACGACGCCGGAGGCGTCGCGCAGGTCGACGAAGATGACACCGCCGTGGTCGCGCCGGCGGGCGACCCACCCGGCGAGCGTCACCGTCGAGCCGGCGTCCGCGGCGCGCAGGCTTCCGGCATTGTGGGTACGGATCACGGCTTGCGTCTCCTCATCTGGTCCACGTCTGCTCCCCGCATTCTGTCAGGGCGGGCGGGCCGGCTCCCGGGCACCCGCCGAGCCGGCCGGCCCGGGACGGAGCGAACCCCCGGGCCCCGACCGGGCCGGACGGTTACCGTGGCCGGGTGCGTGCCGTACCGAGCTGGGCCGTGGCCACGGCCGCGGCGGCGCCCGTCCTGCTCGTGACGGGCTGGACGGTGGCGGGCGCCCGGCAGCCGCCCGGCTACGACCCGGTGCGCGACACCATCAGCGAGCTGGCCGGGGAGGGCGCGACCGACTCGTGGCTGATGGCGGGCTGCCTGGCGCTGCTCGGCTGCGGCTACCTGGGCACCGCGCTGGTCCTGCACGCGGCCGGGCTGCCCAGCCGGTTCCTGCTCGCGGTCGGCGGGATGGCCACCATCGCGCTCATCGCCTTCCCCCGGCCGCAGGTCGGCGGCTCCCCGGCGCACGGGGCGGTGGCCACGGTCGCGGTGCTCGCCCTGTCGCTCTGGCCGGCCGGGTCCGCGCTGCGGCTGCCCCGGGCCGTCGGGCGTGGCGTGGCCGCGTCGCCCGCCGGCACGCCGCCGTGGGCGTTCCGCCGGCCGGTGGCGCTGGCCGTGACCGCGGTGCTGCTGGTCCTCTTCGGCTGGTTCGTCGTCGAGGTGACCGGCGGGTCGCGGACCGGGCTGGCCGAGCGGGTCGCCGCGCTGGCCGTCGCGCTCTGGCCGCTGGCCGCGGTCCTCTCCGCCCGCCGGGCGCACCGCCGCTGGTCGGCGCGGCCTCCGGCCCCGCCGGTGGCGGAGCCGCCCCGGCCGGGCGGGCCGACGGTCAGTCCGGGTCGGCCGGGAGCAGGTGGTTGACCCGTACGTCGTCCTCGGCGAGCGCCCGGGCCCGCTCCTCGACCGCCCGGTCCGCCCCGGTGAGCCGGCCGCCGTGCTGGCGCAGGTGCTCCTCCCAGGAGGGCACCTGGTAGACCTCGACGAAGCCGTGCGTCCGTTCCCCCGTCCGGAACAGCCCCCAGCGCATCGCCCCGGTCCGCCGCCGGGACCGGCCGACCGCCCGCATCGCCTCGACGAACTCGGCCTGCCGCTCGGGGTGGACGGTGTAGGAGACGGTGACCAGCACCGGGCCGCCGCGCGGGTGCGGCTCCAGCGCCAGGTGCGGCTCGGGCCAGTAGACCGCCGGGTCGCGGTCCACGCCCCGGGTCTCGCGCAGCGGCCAGAGCAGCACGCTCAGCGCACCGACCGCCATCACCACGGCGGCCACGGTGAGCGCCCCGACCAGGCCGGTGACCTCACCGAGCGCGCCCCAGGCGACCGCGCCGAGCGCCTGCCCGCCGGCGAAGACCATCTGGTAGACCGACAGGCCGCGGGCGCGTACCCAGCCGGGGAGGAAGAGCTGCATGGCGGCGTTGACGCTGGACAGCACGGTCATCCAGGCCAGCCCGGCGGGCACCAGCGCGGCCACCGCCACGGCCGGCGCCGGCACCAGCGCGAGCACCAGCAGCACCCCGGCGAAGAGGAGGCCGGCGAGGAGCAGCAGCCGGTTGGTGGAGAGCACCCGGCGGAGCCGGGGCAGGACCAGGGCGCCGGCCACCGCGCCGACGCCGAGCGCGCCGAGCAGCACGCCGTACCCGCCGGCGCCCAGGCCGAGCCGGCGGCTGGCGACCAGCGGCAGCAGCGCCCACAGCGCGCTGCCCGGCACCACGAACACGGCCGCCCGCAGCAGGATCCGGCGGACCACCGGGGAGTGCCGCACGTACCGGCCGCCGGCGCGCAGCGCCGCGGTGAACCGTTCCGGCTCCGGCTCGGTCTCCGGCCGCTCGGGCCGCCAGCGCAGCAGCGCCAGCGCGAAGATCGCGAACGAGACGGCGTTGACCGCGAAGACCACGGCGACACCGGCCCGCGCCACCAGCACGCCGGCCACCGCCGGCCCCACCGATCGGGCCAGGTTGACGCTGATCGAGCCGAGCGCCGCGGCGGAGACGAGCTGCGCCCGGGGCACGAGTTCGGGGATCACCGCCTGCCAGGCCGGCAGGGTGAGCGCCTGACCGACGCCGAGACCGAAGGTGAGGGTGAGCAGCAGGGCCGGCGGCATGTGGTCGGCCGCGGTCAGCGCCGTGAGCAGGACGCCGACCGCGGCCAGGAAGCACTGCACGGCGATCAGCAGCCGCCGCCGGTCGAAGGTGTCGGCGAGGGCACCGGCCGGCAGGGCCAGCAGCAGCACCGGCAGCATGCTGGCGGTCTGCACCAGCGAGACCAGGGTCGGCGCGTTCGGCCGGTCCACCAGCAGCCACTGGGCGCCGACGGTCTGCATCCAGGTGCCGACGTTGCTGGCCAGCACCGCCAGCCACAGGCCGCGGAACACGGCGATCCGCAGCGGCGCCCAGGCGGACGCCGGCTGCGCGGTCGGGGTGGTCACGGGGGCGCTCACCGGGCGGAACGTACCCCGACCGGCGGCGGTCAGTCCGGGGATCCACGAACGCGGAACGGGCCGCCGGTTCCCCGGCGGCCCGTGCGCGTGTGGTCGATCAGTAGACGCTGACGCCGTAGACGCTGAGCGCCTCGGTCACCGGCTGGAAGTAGGTGGTGCCGCCGGAGGAGCAGTTGCCGCTGCCGCCGGAGGTGAGGCCCAGCGCGGTGCTGCCGGCGAAGAGCGAGCCGCCGCTGTCACCGGGCTCGGCGCAGACGGTGGTGCGGATCAGGCCGGAGACGCTGCCCTCGGCGTAGTTCACGGTGGCGTTCAGGGCGGTCACCGAGCCGCTGCGCACGCCGGTGGTGCTGCCGGAGCGCCGGACGGTCTGGCCCACGTACGCGTTGCCCGCGGCGGTGATGTCCTGGTAGCTGCCGTTGTAGAGGTAGACGTTGCCGGGCTGGGTGGTGGTCTGGTTGCTGTACCGCACGATGCCGTAGTCGTTGCCGGGGAAGCTGGTGCCGGCCCGGCTCCCGAGGAGGGTCGTCTGGGAGGAGTTGCTGTACCAGCTCGACGAGATGTTGGTGCAGTGCCCGGCGGTGAGGAAGTACTTCACGCCGGAGCTGCTGCGCACGTTGAAGCCGAGCGAGCAGCGCCCGCCGCCGCCGGCGTAGATGGCGTTGCCGCCGGAGATCCGGGTGCTGAGCACGCCGGACTCGGCCGCGATCCGGACCGCGCCACCGGTGCGGGCGGCGGCGGCCTTGACACGATCCAGCTTGGCGCCGGTGACGGTGCTGTCCACGGAGACGACGACCTGGTTGGTGGCCGGGTCGGTCCACCAGGCGGTGCCGGGGATCTTGGCGGAACGCTCCAGCTCGTTGGTGGCGGCCGCGAGCTTGTCGGCGCCCCGGGTGACGAGCTTCGGGGTGGCGCCGGCGGCGCGGACCTGGCGGGCGGCCGCGGCGTCGGTCACCGCGACGACCATGGTGCCGCTGCTGTCGGCGTACGCGCCGGCGGCGCGGTCACCGAGCTTCGTGGCGAGGGCGGCGGCGGCGTCGGGCGACGCGGGCGAGGCGGGGGCCGCCTGGGCGGGTGCGCCGAGCAGCGAGCCGGTGACCAGGGTGCCGGCCATGGCGACGACGGCGGCGCGGCGGAGCATTGACCTCGTGGGTCGCATGTAACAACCTCCGGGTGGGGGTGACGGGCACTGTCACGCGGACGCGCCCGAGGACAGCCCGGCCGACCTGGGGAAACCGGCCGGACGACCAAAGTATTCACATATTTAAGATCGTAAGCAAGACGTGGCTTTGCCCGAATTCGCAGGGCCGCACGATGTAACCGCGAAGCAACATCGCGGACATCGGCTGTCAGAGCCGGCCGGGGCGCTCAGGAGCGGCGGCGGGCGCCCGGGCCCGGGCGCGGCACCACGTCGCGCGGGTCGGTCACCTCGTGCCCCTCGGCGCAGCGCAGCGCCACCCGGACCTCGGCGCCGCAGTCGCGGTGGGCGACGGTCAGCGGCGAGCCGTCCGGGTCGGCCAGGTAGCGGTCGCCCCAGCCGAGCACCGCCACCAGCACCGGCCAGAGGTCGAGCCCCTTGTCGGTGAGCCGGTACTCGTGCCGCAGCCGGCTGCCCGGCTCCCGGTACGGCTCCCGGCGCAGCACCCCCTGCTCGACCAGCATGGCCAGCCGGTTGGTGAGCACCTGCCGGGGGATGCCGGTACGCACGCGCATGTCGTCGAAGCGGCGCACGCCGTTGAAGACCTCGCGGAGCACGACCAGGGTCCACCGCTCACCGAGGACCTCCATGGCGCGGGCGATGGTGCAGTTCTCCACCGACCAGTCCAGTGCCGCGGGTCTCATGCCGACCAGGCTAGGTCTGATTGACAGACTCAGCAACGCGCTGCGAGGCTGAGTCCATGACACAGACGCAGGAGCGCACCCGTACCTTCACCTGGTCGGACCCGGTCGCCGGGGCCGCGCACATCGGCCGTCGCAGCGGCCTGGAGCTGCTCCGCGCGATGATCGCCGGGGAACTGGCCGCGCCGCCCGTCATGCACCTCATCGACATGGCCCGGATGGAGGCGGACGAGGGCCGCGTCGCGGTCGAGCTGGTGCCGCAGGAGTTCCACTACAACCCGCTGGGCACCGTCCACGGCGGGGTCCTCTCCACGCTGCTGGACACCGCCGCCGCCTGCGCCGTGCACACCACCCTGCCGGCAGGCGTCGGCTACACCTCGCTGGACCTGAACGTGAAGTTCCTCCGCCCGGTCACGGTCGCCAGCGGCACCCTGCGCTGCGAGGGCACGGTGCTCCAGAGTGGCCGCCGGACCGCCCTGGCCGAGGCGCGGCTGACCGACGCGAAGGGCCGACTGATCGCCCACGCCACGTCGAGCTGCCTGCTGTTCCCCCTGGACCAACCCGCCTGACCCACCCCGCCCACCCGGGCCCGCCGTCAGCGGGTTGCGGCCAGGCGGGCGGCGCGGGCGGCGCGCTTCTCCTCGAAGCGGGACGCCTGGGTCTCCAGCATGTCCAGGTGGGCGGCGATCTGGTCGCGGGCGGCCTCGCCGTCGGCGTTCAGGCCGGTCACCTCGAACAGGTTCCACTGGCGCAGCACCGGGACCACCACCTCGTCCCGGTGCTGGCGCAGGTCGTAGATGCCGGCCAGGGCGATCGCCACCGACTTGCGGGCGAAGCCGTCGATGCCGACGCCCGGCATCTGGAAGTCGGCCAGCACGTCGGCGACGGCCCGCATGGCCTGGCTCGGGGCCAGCTCGACGGCGGCGCCGAGCAGGTTGCGGTAGAAGACCATGTGCAGGTTCTCGTCGGCCGCCACCCGGGCCAGCAGAGCCTCGCAGGTCGGGTCGCCGGTCGCCCGGCCGGTGTTGCGGTGCGAGATCCGGGTGGCCAGTTCCTGGAACGAGACGTACGCCAGCGAGTGCAGCACCTCGTCGTCGTGGGTGTTGACGTAGCCCGCCGACATGTGGGTCATCCGGGCCCGCTCCAGGGCCACCGGGTCGACCGCCCGGGTCACCGTCAGGTAGTCGCGGATCGCCGTGCCGTGCCGCCCCTCCTCGGCGGTCCACCGGTGCACCCAGGTCCCCCACGCGCCGTCCCGCCCGAACAGCGTCGCGATCTCGTGGTGGTACGAGGGCAGGTTGTCCTCGGTGAGCAGGTTGACGATCAGCGCGGTCCGGGCCACCTCGGGCAGGGTCGAGTCGCCCTCGGCCCAGGGCTCACCACCGAGCGGGCCGTCGAAGGTCCGCCCCTCGCTCCACGGCACGTACTCGTGCGGGAACCACTCCTTGGCCAGCGACAGGTGCCGGTCGAGGTTCTTCTCGACCACGGGTTCGAGCTCGCGGAGCAGAGCGGTCTGGCTGAGCACGGTCACGACGATCTCCCTACGGTGGCGTAACTTACGCCACCGTAGGTCCAATCGTCGTCAGGCGCCAGCGGTCGCGGGTCCGACCAGCGGTTTCAGGTCGGCCCGGGGCGGCGTCCACTCCCCCGCGGCGGCGGCCACCTGCTCGCCCGAGCGGATGTCCTTCACCTCGTCACCCTCGGCCCCGGGGAACCAGACGTACGGGATACCGCGGCGCTCGGCGTACCGGATCTGCTTGCCGAACTTGGCCGCGCTCGGCGACACCTCGGTCGGGATGCCCCGGGAGCGCAGCGCCTCGGCGACCCGGTTGCTGGCCGGCCGCTCCTCCTCGGCGCTCACCGCGACCAGCACGCAGGTCGGCACGTCCCGGGAGACCGACAGCGCGCCCGCGCCGAAGAGCAGGCCGAGCAGCCGGGTCACGCCGATGGAGATGCCCACCCCGGGGAAGCGGACGTTGCCGGAGCTGGCCAGGTTGTCGTACCGGCCGCCGGAGCAGACCGAGCCGAACCGCTCGTAGCCGACCATCTGCGTCTCGTAGACGGTGCCGGTGTAGTAGTCCAGCCCGCGGGCGATCCGCAGGTCGGCCACGCAGAGACCGGGCGAGTGCGCGGCGGCGGTCTCCACCACGGCCGTCAGCTCCGCGATGCCCTCGTCGAGCAGCGGGTCGGTCACCCCGAGGGCGCGGACGGCGTCGGCGAACGAGGCGTCCGGCGCGGAGATCTCGGCGAGGGCCAGGCACGCCTTGGCCTGCGCCTCGCTCGCCCCGGCGGTCTCCGCCAGCAGCTCGGCCACCTTCGCCGGGCCGATCTTGTCGAGCTTGTCGACGGCGCGCAGCGCCGCCTCCGGGTCGGTCAGCCCGACGCCCCGGTAGAAGCCCTCGCAGATCTTGCGGTTGTTCACCTGGATCCGCACCGGCGGGATCGGCAGCGAGCGCAGCGCGTCGCCGATCACCAGCGGCATTTCGGCCTCGTAGTGGGCCGGCAGGGTGTCCCGGTCGACGATGTCGATGTCGGCCTGGAGGAACTCCCGGTAGCGCCCCTCCTGCGGGCGCTCACCCCGCCACACCTTCTGGATCTGGTAGCGGCGGAACGGGAACTGCAGCTTGCCGGCGTTCTCGAGCACGTAGCGGGCGAACGGCACGGTGAGGTCGAAGTGCAGGCCGAGGGCGTCGTCGCCGGCCGGACCGTCGGTGTCGGCCTGGAGCCGGCGCAGCACGTAGACCTCCTTCGAGGTCTCCCCCTTGCGCAGCAGCTGGTCGAGGGGCTCGACCGAGCGGGTCTCCAGCGGCGCGAAGCCGTACAGCTCAAAGGTGGCGCGGATCCGGTCGAGCACGAACTGCTCGATCATCCGCTGGGCGGGCGTCCACTCCGGGAAGCCGGAGATGGGCGTGGGCTTGCTCATGGCGTACTCCTTGCGTCCCGCGCGGACCGCGCGGGGAGGTCGTGGGTGCGGCTACAGGCCGCGGGTCGGCGCCGCCGGGCGCGCGCCGCCGAGCCCCGACACCTCGACGAGGTACGGGTTGGTCGCGCGCTCGCGGCCGATGGTGGTCTGCGGGCCGTGGCCGGGCAGGACGACCGTGTCGTCGGCCAGCGGGAGGACCTTCTCCCGGAGGCTGGCCAGCATGCGGGGCATGCTGCCGCCCGGCAGGTCGGTGCGGCCGATCGAGCCGGCGAAGAGCACGTCACCGGAGAGGCAGATCTGCTCGGCCTCCCAGGGCGAGCCGGCGCCGGGCATCCGGAACAGCACCGACCCGCCGGTATGGCCGGGAGCGTGGTCGACGGTGAACTCCAACCCGGCCAGCGACAGGGTCGCGCCGTCGGTCAGCTCCGCCACGTCCTCCGGCTCGGCGTAGGGCAGCCGCCCGCCGAAGAGCTGGGTGAGGTCCATCGAGAGCGCCTTGGCCGGGTCGGCCAGCAGCTCCCGGTCCTCCGGGTGGACGTACGCGGGAATGCCCCGCGCGCCGCAGACCGGGGCCACCGAGAAGGTGTGGTCGAGGTGGCCGTGGGTGAGCAGCACGGCGGCCGGGTGCAGGCGGTGCTCGGCGAGCACGGCGTCGAGCCGGTCGAGCACCCCGATGCCGGGGTCGACCACCACGCACTGCTCCCCCGGCGCGGTCGCCACCACATAGCAGTTGGTGCCGAAGGCGTCCGCGGGAAAGCCCGCCACGAGCACGTCCGCTCCCCTTCCGTCGGGTCGTCGTCCCTGTCAGCAGCCTAGTCGCACGGGCCACCGCGTTTCTCCGACCACCGGCCCCACCCGCCCCGCCGGGCACAGTGACAACGCCCGATAAACCGAGGCCGGACCTCGTACACCACTTTCCCAGCCCGTACCCGTACACTCTGGCGGGCGTGTGGCGTGGCGCACCCCCGCAGCGGACGGGCGGGCAGCGCCCGGCGCCGGCCAGAACCAGGGTAGAGGAAGGGGAGCACGGGTGGCTTCCAGCAGGGACCGGCAGCGCAAACTGGCGCGGGCCAAGCTCGACCGGCAGCTCGCCCGGCGGGCCGCGGCCGCGAAGCGCCGCCGGCAGATCCAGGCCGGTGTCGGCGCCGCCGTGGTGCTCGCGCTGATCGTGGTCGGTTCGGCCTGGGCGCTCGGCGCCTTCGACTCCGAGCCGAAGAAGCAGGCCGCCGAGGACACCTGCCTCTGGACCCCGCAGGACGCCACGGCCAACACCAACCTCAAGGAGGTGGGCACCCCGCCCACCACGGGCCTGCCCACCGCCGGCACCCGCACCATGACGGTCACCACCAACCAGGGCGGCCCGATCACCGCCGACCTGGACCTGGCCGCCGCCCCGTGCGGCGCGGCCAGCATCTCGTTCCTGGCCGGCAAGTCGTTCTACGACAACACCAAGTGCCACGAGATCACCACCGAGGGGGCGCTGCGCTGCGGCGACCCGAGCGGCAGCGGCATCGGCGGCCCGACCTACTCGTTCTACAACGAGAACGTCCCCACCGCGCCGGAGGCCAGCCCCTCCGCCTCGCCGGCGCCGGCGCAGCCCCCGGCGTACCCGAAGGGCACGGTCGCCATGATCGGCAACCCGCCCGGCAGCAACGGCAGCCAGTTCCTGATCTTCTTCAAGGACTTCAACCCGCCCACCCCCGGCTACACGGTCGTCGGCAAGGTCACCGGCGGCCTCGACGTGGTCGAGAAGATCGGTGCCCTGCCGACCGTGGACAATGGGAGTGGGGCCAAGGTCAAGCCGAAGACGGACGTGGTGATCCAGAGCCTCACCGTCGGCGAGCCGAACGCCGCGCCGGCCGCCACGAGCACGCCGGCGGCGAGCCCCAGCGCCGGCTGACCCGGCCCGCCCCACCCTGAGCAGCGGCGAGCACCGCCGTACCCGAGAAGCATGTGAGGAGTGACCGTGACGTCCACGAGAGAGCGGCAGCGCGCGGCGGCGCGGGCCCGCCTCGAGCGGGAGATGGCCGAGCGCGCCGCCAAGGCCCGCAAGCGCCGGCAGACCCAGGCCATCGTCGGCGCCGCGGCCGTGCTGGTGCTCGTCGTGGCCGGCACCGTCTGGCTCGCCACCTCGCTCGGCGGTGACGACGAGAAGCAGAACACCGCCGGCGGCGACGGGTTCTCCCAGTGCGTGTACACCGAGGTCCCCAAGGAGGGGCGCTCGAAGCAGATCAAGGACGTCGGGCTGCCCACGACCCAGCAGGCCAGCAAGGGCACCCAGACCATGACGATCGACACCAACCTGGGCCCGATCACCGCCAAGATCGACCGCGCCAAGGTGCCCTGCACCGCGGGCAGCTTCACCCACCTGGCCAGCAAGGGCTTCTTCGACAACACCAAGTGCCACCGGCTCGTCACCGAGGGCATCAAGGTGCTCCAGTGCGGCGACCCGAGCGCGTCCGGCACGGGCTGGCGGGAGACCGACGGCACCGGCGGCCCGAGCTACAACCTGGCCGAGGAGAACCTGCCCACCGACAAGCGGCCCCCCTACCCGGAGGGCGTCATCGCGATGGCCAACTCCGGCCAGCAGGGCAGCACCGGCAGCCAGTTCTTCATCGTGTACGGCGACTCCCAGCTCGACCCGAACTACACGGTGCTGGGCACCATCACGGGCGGCATGGACCTGGTGAAGCAGGTCGCCGCGGCCGGTGACGACGGCGCCTTCGCCCAGCAGGCCGGTGGCGGTCACCCGAAGAAGGAGATCGTCATCAACAAGCTGAGCATGAGCGGCATCCAGGGCGGCTGACCGCCCGTACGACGCGAAAGCGCCCGCCGGCTGACCGCCGGCGGGCGCTTTTTCGTGTCCTTGTTCGGGGCCGGTCAGGCGCCCGAGGTGACCCGGTAGGCGTCGAAGACGCCGTCGACCTTGCGGACCGCGGCCAGCAGGTGCCCCAGGTGCTTCGGGTCCGCCATCTCGAAGCTGAACCGGCTCACCGCCACCCGGTCGCGGGTGGTGGTGACGGTCGCGGAGAGGATGTTGACCCGCTCGTCGGAGAGCACCCGGGTGACGTCGGCCAGCAGCTTGTGCCGGTCCAGCGCCTCCACCTGAATGGCCACCAGGAAGGTCGAGGCGGAGGTGAGCTTCCAGCTCACCTCGACCACCCGCTCGCTCTGTGCCCGCAGGTCCTCGGCGTTGGCGCAGTCGTCCCGGTGCACGCTCACCCCGCCGGAGCGGGTGACGAAGCCGAACACCGCGTCCGGCGGCACCGGGGTGCAGCAGCGGGCCAGCTTGATCCAGACGTCGCTGACCCCCCGGACCACCACGCCCGGGTCGGCGCTGCTCTGCCGGCTGCGCGGCGGCCGGGTGGCGACGGCGGTCTCGGCGATGTCCTCCGCCGCGCCCTCCTCGCCGCCGTACGCGGCCATCAGCTTCTGCACCACCGACTGGGCCGAGACCTGGCTGTCGCCGACCGCCGCGTACAGCGAGGCCACGTCGGCCAGGTGCAGGTCCCGGGCGATCGCCATCAGGGCGTCCGAGGTGAGCATCCGCTGCAGCGGCATGCCCTGCTTGCGCATCGCCTTGACGATCGAGTCCTTGCCGGCCTCGATCGCCTCCTCGCGCCGCTCCTTGTTGAAGTACTGGCGGATCTTGGTGCGGGCGCGCGGGCTCTTGACGAAGCCCAGCCAGTCCTGCGTGGGGCCGGCCGTGTCGGACTTCGACGTGAAGATCTCGATCACGTCGCCGTTGGACAGCGTCGACTCCAGCGGCACCAGCTTGCCGTTGACCCGGGCGCCGATGCACTTGTGCCCGACCTCGGTGTGCACCGCGTACGCGAAGTCCACCGGCGTCGACCCGGTCGGCAGCGGGATGACGTCACCCTTCGGGGTGAAGACGTACACCTCCTGGCTGGACAGGTCGAACCGGAGCGCGTCGAGGAACTCGCTCGGGTCGGCCGCCTCGCGCTGCCAGTCCAGCAACTGGCGCAGCCAGGTCATCTCGTCGATGTGAGCCGGCGGGCCGACCACCGGGGTGCCCTTGTGCTCCTTGTACTTCCAGTGCGCGGCGATGCCGAACTCGGCCGTGCGGTGCATCGCGTAGGTGCGGATCTGCATCTCCACCGGCTTGCCGGTGGGCCCGATGACCGTCGTGTGCAACGACTGGTACATGTTGAACTTGGGCATGGCGATGTAGTCCTTGAACCGGCCCGGCACCGGCTGCCAGTTGGCGTGGATGACGCCCAGCGCCGCGTAGCAGTCCCGCACCGTGTCGACCAGGATCCGCACCCCGACCAGGTCGTAGATGTCGTTGAAGTCGCGCCCCCGCACGATCATCTTCTGGTAGATCGAGTAGAGGTGCTTCGGCCGGCCGGTGGTCTCCGCCTTGATCTTGGCGGCCTTCAGGTCGGTGGACACCTTCTGCGTCACCTGGCGCAGCAGCGCCTCGCGCTGCGGCTGGTGCTCACCGATCAGCCGGTTGATCTCCTCGAACCGCTTCGGGAACAGCGTGCCGAAGGCGAGATCCTCCAGCTCCCACTTGATGGTGTTCATACCGAGGCGGTGGGCCAGCGGGGCGAGGATCTCCAGGGTCTCCTTGGCCTTCTGCTCCTGCTTGGGACGGGGCAGGAAGGTCAGGGTACGCATGTTGTGCAGCCGGTCGGCCAGCTTGATCACCAGGACTCGCGGGTCCTTGGCCATGGCCACGACCATCTTGCGGATCGTCTCCGCCTTGGCCGCGTCGCCCAGCTTGACCTTGTCGAGCTTGGTGACGCCGTCGACCAGCAGGGCCACCTCGCCGCCGAAGTCGGCGCGCATCTGATCGAGGGTGTATTCCGTGTCCTCGATCGTGTCGTGGAGCAGCGCCGCGACCAGCGTGGTGGTGTCCATGCCCAGGTTGGCCAGGATGGTCGCCACCGCGAGCGGGTGGGTGATGTAGGGGTCACCGGACTTGCGGTACTGACCCGAGTGCCAGCGCGCGGCCGTGTCGAAGGCGCGCTGGAGCAGCCGGGCGTCGGCCTTGGGGTGGTTCTCGCGGTGGGTGGCGATCAGCGGCTCCAGCACCTCGCTGACCTGCGAGGTCTGCCAGGGCGCGTTGAACCGGGCCAGCCGGGCGCGCACCCTCCGGCCGGTCGGCGCGTTGGAGAGGGCGAAGCCGCTGCCGGGCGCGGGGTCCGCGGCCGCGTCGGCCGGGAACGGCACCACGACCGCGCCGCCGTCCACCTGCCCGTCGGGCCCGCTGCCGGGGCCGGTCACCCGGGCCGGCGGGTTGCCGCCGCTCCGCTCGGTCACCGAGCCGTCCGCGTCGCCTGTCGGGTGCACCGTGCCCTCCACCGGAGGGACGACATCGTGGGACACCGGCCTCCTCACCGCTCGCCGGGATGCGCCGGCCGTCCGGCCGACATCCTGTCCAACCGGCCGAGGGGCCGGAGTTGTTCCGCGCCGGTCACCGGGGGCCTCGCGGCCCCGGCGGCCCCGCATCGCCGGACGGTCGCCCGCCCGGTCAAGCAAAGGGCAATGCTACCCGTACGCAGGGTACGCCGCCGCTCCGCCGGACGGACCGCGCCGGGTCGGCTCGACGGCCCGGTGGATCAAACGGTCAGCAGGGCATGGACCGGACGCGGGGCGAGCCGCTCCCGCCCCTTGAGGAAGCCCAACTCCATGAGGACCGTGAAGCCGGCCACCGTGCCGCCCGCCCGCTCCACCAGGTCGAGGGTGGCCTCGGCGGTGCCGCCGGTGGCGAGCACGTCGTCCAGGACGAGAACCCGGTGGCCGGCCGTGAAGGCGTCCTGGTGCACCTCCAGCGTCGCCTCGCCGTACTCGAGCGCGTAGGAGGCCGAGTGGGTGGCCCGGGGCAGCTTGCCGGCCTTGCGCACGGGCACCACGCCCACCCCGGTGGCGTACGCGACGGCCGCGGCCAGCACGAACCCGCGCGCCTCGATGCCGACCACCGCGTCGAACGAGTCCCGCCCGTGGTACGCGATGATCCCGTCGATCACCTCACGGAAGGCCGTGCCGTCGGCGAAGAGCGGCATCAGGTCCTTGAACATGACCCCGGGCTTCGGGAAGTCCGGCACGTCCAGCACCCGGCTGGCGACCAGTCGGGCGACCTCCGGGCCGCTGTCTCCCCGTACCCCGGTGGTGTGGGTCTCCGTCACGGTGCGTCCCATGTCCTCTCGAACGACGGCGGCGTCCGTCATGCCGCTTTCACAGCATGGCGGACGCCGTCCGGTCGATCCCTACCGGGTGTGCGGTCAGCGGCGCTTCGCGCCTCCGGGCCGGTTGCCCCCGCCGCCGGCGGGGCGACCGCCCCGGGCGCCGCTGGGGCGCTTGCCGGCCGGCCGGGCGCCGACCTTCGGGGCGGCGCCGGCCAGGGCGGCCGCCTCGGGGTCGATGGTCTCCTCGGCGGTGGCCGCCGCGGCCCGCGGCGCGCCCTTCGGGGTGACCTCGCCGCGGGCGATGGCGCCCCGGCGGGCGAGCACCCGCTTGTTGTGGGCGCTGATCCGCGGGTCCTGGTTCTTCAGCAGCACCAGCAGCGGCGTGGCCAGCAGGATCGAGGTCAGGAAGGCCACCGCCATACCGACGAAGAGCACCAGACCCAGGTCCTTCAGGGTGCCCGCGCCGAGCAGGCCGGCACCGATGAAGAGCAGACCGCCGACCGGGAGCAGGGCGACCACCGAGGTGTTCAGCGACCGCATGAGGCTCTGGTTCAGCGCCAGGTTGGCCGCCTCGCCGTAGGTCTGGTTGTTGTTGGCGGTGATGCCCCGGGTGTTCTCCTGGACCTTGTCGAAGACCACCACCACGTCGTAGAGCGCGAAGCCCAGGATGGTGAGGAAGCCGATGATCGTCGACGGGGTGACCTCAAAGCCGACCAGCGAGTAGATGCCGGCCGTGAGCACCAGGTTCGTGAACAGCGACGCGATCGCGGCGGCCGCCATCCGCCACTCGAAGCGGAGGATCAGGTAGATCGCCACCACCGCCACGAAGATCAGCAGACCGAGCAGGGCCCGGGAGGTGACCTGGCTGCCCCACGCCTCGGAGACCTGGCTGCCGCTGATCTGGTCGGCCTGGATGCCGAACGACTGCGCCATCTCGGTCTTGACCTCGTTGGCCTGCTCCGCGGTGAGCTGCCCGGTGCGCAGCTCGTAGTACTCGCCGCTGGTGCCGCCGACCTTCTGCGCGGTGACCACCTCGGCGCCGCCGCCCTTGGCGGCGAGCGCGGCGTCGACCTTCGCCTCGGCCTGCTCCAGGGTGCCGACGCTGGCCGGCACCTGGAACGAGTTGCCGCCGGCGAACTCGATGCCGAGGCTGAAGCCCCGGACCGCGAAGCTCAGCACGGCGACCAGCACCAGCACACCGGCGACGGCGAACCACAGCTTGCGCCGGCCGACGATGTTGAGATCGGCCTCGCCCCGGTAGAGCCGGGACGCCAGACCACTCTTAGCCATCTCAGGCCTCCTTGACGCGCGGGTTGCGGGCGGCGCCCGGCTCGGCCGACCGGGCCGGCAGGGCCCGGCCGAGACCGCTGACCCGCGGGGACAGGAACGCCCGGGTCCGGGCGAACATCGTCATGATCGGGTGGCGGAAGAGGAACACGACGACCAGGTCGAGGACGGTCGCCAGGCCGAGCGCGAAGGCGAAGCCCTTCACCGCGCCGACCGAGACGATGTAGAGCACCACGGCCGACATCAGGGTGATGGCGTTCGCCGAGATGATCGTCCGGCGGGCCCGGACCCAGGCACGCGGCACCGCGCTGCGCGGGCTGCGTCCCTCCCGGATCTCGTCCTTGAGCCGCTCGAAGTAGATGACGAACGAGTCCGCCGCCACACCGAGTGAGACGATCATGCCGGCGATGCCGGCGAGCGTGAGGGTGAACCCGATCGACCGGCCGAGCACCACCAGCGCGCCGAAGACCAGCAGCGCCGAGAGCACCAGGCTCAGGAAGATGACCGAGCCGAGCAGCCGGTAGTAGAAGAACGAGTAGATGATGACCAGCAGCATGCCGATGCCGGCCGCGAGCAGGCCCGCCTTGAGGTGGCTGTCGCCCAGCGTCGCGGTGACGTTCTGCTGCTCCTGCGGCTCGAAGGTCACCGGCAGGGCGCCGTAGCGGAGCTGGCTGGCCAGCGCGTTGGCGCTCTTGTTGTCGAAGCTGCCGGTGATCTGCGAGTCACCGGTCAGCACGCCCTGGATCTCCGGGGACGAGACGATCTCGTTGTCGAGGACCACGGCGACCCGGCACTTGCCGTCCTGGCCGAGCGCGGTCTGGTCGCAGGCCTGACCCTCGTTGTTGAACGCCTCGCGGGTCAGCGCGGTCCACTTCTCCTGGCCCTTGCCCGTGAAGTTCAGGCTGACCACCCAGGAGCTGGTCTGGTCGAGCACGGCGTTGGCGTCGTCGACGTCGGTGCCGAGCACCTTGGCCTTGTCGAGCAGGTACTTGGCGCCGGACTCGCAGGCCACGGCCTGCTGGTTCTCGTCCTTGATCGACGCGGCCGGCCGGTTGTCGAGCTGCTGGCAGGTGATGGTCGGGACGTTGAACTGCATCCCGACCGGCAGCACCGCGATCTCCTGCGGGGAGAGGGTGCCGAACGGCTTGAGCTTGTCGGCCAGCGACGGGTCGGCGGTCAGGTCGGCCGGGGCCTGGAGGCCCGAGGCGGCGGCCCAGGCGGCCGCGCCCACCTTCTGCTCGATGGCCTTGCGCTGCTGCTCGATGCTCTGCGGCACGGGCTCGGCACTGGCGCTCGGGCTCGGCGCGGCGGCACTCGGCGAGGCCGACGGGGTCGGCGCGGCGGCGCTGGCGCTCGGCGTCGGGGCCATGCCGCCCTGCCCGCCGGCGCTCGGCGACGCGGTGGCCTTGGGCGCGGCGCTGCCGGACGGGGCCGGGGTCACGCTGCCGGACGGGGCCGGGGTGGCGCTGCCCGAGGGAGCCGGGGTGGCGCTGGCGCTCGGGGCCGGTGCGGCGGCGGCGCCGCTGCCGTCGGTGGCCTTGAGCACCTTGCGGAAGCGCAGCTCGGCGGCCTCACCGACGTTCGTCAGGTCCCGGTTCTGGCCGGGCAGGGAGATGACGATGTTCCGGTTGCCCTCGGTGACCACCTCGGCCTCGGCCACGCCGTAGGCGTTGACCCGGTTCTCGATGATCTGGCGCGCCTCCTCCAGGTTCGCGGAGGTCGGGGGCTTGCCGTCCACGGTGTTGGTGGCCTCGAGCGTCAGCCGGGTGCCGCCGATGAGGTCCAAGCCGAGCCGGGGCTCCAGCCGATCCTTCCAGCCACCGCTGGCGCCGCCCGAGAAGAACACCAAAAGATAGAGGACGACAAAGATGAACCCGAGCACGGCGAGCTGCCGTCCGGGGCGCATCTGTCCCTGAGGTGGTGCCACGGCTGTCCTGTCTCCCTGTACGGTCGCGCCGCTTCGACAGCGGCGAGATGGTCGGGCCGGGGGTGTCCGCCCGACTGCTCCGGCGGGTCGGCGCCGCCGGACGGCACGCCTCCCCGGCACACGACGCGGCGGCGTCGCGCGGGGTTCCTCGCGTGCCGGCGTCGAACGCCGACCCAACTATCCACTTGTGTGAGTGAATCCGCTGCCCCTTCCGGGGCCGTGGTTCACTCCTTGACCGGCTCGGCTTCCTCGGTGATCGTCTCGGCCTCCGGGGCCTCGACCCGCTTCACCACGCGCGCGATCGCCGGGCGCGCGTACCGGGTCTGCACGCCCGGGGCGACCTCGAGCAGGACCGTCTCGTCCTCGACCCCGGTCACCGTGCCGTAGAGACCGCCGATGGTGACCACCTCGTCGCCCACGCCGAGCGCGGACTGCATCTGCTCGGCCTCACGGCGACGCTTCTGCTGGGGGCGGATCATCATGAAGTACATGACGCCGAAGAGCAGAGCGATCATGAGGATCGGCGTCAGACCGCCGGCTCCCCCGCCACCCGCTGCTGCGTAAAGCACGGTTGTCGACCTTCCCATTGGCCTCCGCGGCGCCCCGGAGGGCACCACAGCGGAGGCGGATTCTCACGTCCTGTCAAACCGCGGCGAAGTCTAATCCCTGCACCTGAGAAGACCGAATGCGGCACAGATCACGTTCGGATCACGGCTGATCGGTCTGCGTCGAGAACAGATCGGGCACTGGAGAGGCATCCGCACCAAATGTACCATTCGGCGGCGTACGCCCCAGATGGTGCCAGGCGGCCGCGGTGGCGACCCGGCCGCGGGGCGTCCGGGCCAGCAGCCCAGCCCGGACCAGGAAGGGCTCGCAGACCTCCTCGACCGTGTCCGGCTGCTCCCCCACCGCCACGGCGAGGGTGGAGAGCCCGACCGGGCCGCCCCGGAAGGAGTCGACCAGCGCGGTGAGCACCGCCCGGTCCAGCCGGTCCAGGCCGAGCGCGTCGACGTCGTAGACGGTGAGGGCGGCCTGGGCGGTCTCCAGGTTGACCACCCCCTCGGCGCGGACCTCGGCGAAGTCGCGGACCCGGCGCAGCAGCCGGTTGGCGATCCGGGGAGTGCCCCGGGACCGCCCGGCGATCTCCGCGGCCCCGTCGGCGGTGATCGGCACGCCGAGGATCCGGGCGGACCGGTGCAGCAACGTCTCCAGGTCGGCCGGGGAGTAGAAGTCGAGGTGGGCCACGAAGCCGAACCGGTCCCGCATGGGCCCGGTGAGCAGGCCGGACCGGGTGGTCGCGCCGACCAGGGTGAACGGCTCGACGTCGAGGGGGATGGCGGTCGCCCCCGGACCCTTGCCGACCACCACGTCGACCCGGAAGTCCTCCATGGCGCTGTAGAGCAGTTCCTCGGCCGGCTTGGCGATCCGGTGGATCTCGTCGATGAACAGCACGTCGCCCTCGGCGAGGCTGGTCAGGATGGCGGCCAGGTCGCCGGAGCGCTCGATGGCCGGCCCGCTGGTCACCCGGATCCCCGAGCCCAGCTCGGCGGCCACGATGTTGGCCAGGGTGGTGTTATGCACCACGAAGTCGTTCACGGTGAAGGTGTGATCCCCGTCGACGGTCAGGCATCGGCATTCCTGCAGGCCGACGGCTTCCACGGAAGCCACCCGGTCGGCGGCCAACCGTTCCTCGAACCGATCCCGGCGCGGTGCCCACTCGGCAAGCCGCCGACCTCGTTCCCCGATCACAGTGACCCGCTGCACGAACCGTGCCACGTCGTCCTGGCTGGTGACGCTGAGGCGCCAGGACTCGTGAGGCCGACCCTGGTAACGTCCCCGCTTCAGCTTGAGCCGTGACTGCACGCCGAGCCGCAGGAGCAGGTGCTGCACGTCCTCGAGCAGCCCTCGCGAGACGCTGTAGAACTCGACCACCACGTCGTATCGGTCACGTCCCCGCCGGCTCACCGTGCCGTCACAGGCGAAGTAGGCGCCCAGGAACGCCCCCACCTGCCAGCTGTCGCCCCGGAAGACGAACTCGGGCACCCGCTTCTGCCACGCGTTCTTGTCGAGCAGGCCGTGTTCCTGCAACCAGGGCCGGAGACCTGAGATCCTGATCAAAGAGCTGCGAGCGCTGTTGGGCCTGGTGTTGTGCCCATGCCCCAGCCGGTCACAGGTAGACCGGAAGTCGGCGAGAACATCCTCGTCCCCGCCGGTGAAGGTGACCTGGTTCGTCGTGCAACCGTCGCCGATCAGATACCCGGCGAGCTTGTACTCGTCGACCTCCTGAGTGCTGTCCGCGACCAGGTCCGGGCACAGCACGTTGGCGACGAAGTCCCGATCGGTGAGGTCACCGGCCTTCACCCAGCCCTCGGGCGTCCAGAACGGGTGATCGGGCGCAGCGACCACCTCTCGCCCGCTCGTGGTCCGGATCCGAACCGAGTCCAGTTCGCCCTGCTCGTGCACCGCCATCACGGTGGCGCCCTCGCCGGTCCGGGTGATGACGCGATCTCCCACGACAATGTCACCAAGCCGGCGCCGAGACCCGTCCTCAAGCAGAACCAGGGCCTCGACGGACACCGGCTTACCGAGGCCAGGCGGCCCCGACAGGAGGATGTGGTCGGGCGGGGAGCCGCGCCGCATCGCACCCTGGAGCAGCAGGTCGAGCTGGTCGCGGACCCGGTGCTGGGCGATGAACTCCTCCAGCCGCTTCGGCCGGACGCTGGCCTCCGCGTCCCGTTCCGCGTCGCTGACGTACGCCGAGACCAGGTTCTCCCCCGTCATGCCCTGACCTTCACTCGCGACTGCGGGGCTGGCAAACCCGGCTCACTCCTCGCGCTCGTCATCGCGTGCGACCCAGGAGGCGGATGGCCTGCTTGAGCAGGACCGGCACGGGCGGGGTCTCCCCGTCGACGGTCTCGGCGACCGCGGCCACCGCCTGCTCGGCCTGGGCCCCGGTCCAGCCGAGCCCGACGAGCGCCTGGCGGACCTGCTCCGGCCAGGCGCCGGCGGTCACCCCGGCCGCGCCGTCGGGGCCGATCGGCACCGGGCCGATCCGGTCGCGCAGTTCGAGGACGAGCCGCTCGGCGCCCTTCTTGCCGATGCCGGGCACCCGGGTCAGGGCGGCGGTGTCGGCGTTGGCGATGGCCTTGCGGACCGCGTCCGGGGTGTGCACGGCGAGCACCGCCTGGGCCAGCCGCGGGCCCACCCCGCTGGCGGTCTGGAGCAGCTCGAAGAGCTGCTTGGCGTCGTCGTCGGCGAAGCCGTAGAGGGTGAGCGAGTCCTCCCGGACCACGAGGCTGGTGGCCAGCCGGGCGGGCTGGCCGACCCGCAGCTCGGCTAGGGTGCCGGGGGCGCACTGCACCGCCAGGCCGATGCCGCCCACCTCCACCACCGCGTGGTCCGGACCGGTCGCGGTCACCGTGCCGCGCACGCTGGCGATCATCGGGTTCCTCCTCGTCGTGCCCGCTCGGCGGCGGCGGCCAGCTTGGACCGGGTGCCGCCGCGCCAGATGTGGCAGATGGCCAGGGCCAGGGCGTCGGCGGCGTCGGCCGGGCGGGGCGGCTCGGGCAGCCGCAGCAGCCGGGTGACCATGGCGGTCATCTGCGCCTTGTCGGCCTGACCGGAACCGGTCACCGCCGCCTTCACCTCGCTCGGGGTGTAGGTCTGCACCGGCAGCCCGGCCCGCGCGCCGGCGAGCACGGCGATCCCGCTGGCCTGGGCGGTGCCCATCACGGTGCGGACGTTGTGCTGGCTGAACACGCGCTCGACGGCCACGGCGTCGGGGCGGTGCTCGGCGACCAGGTCGGTGAGCGAGCGGTCCAGGTGCAGCAGGCGCAGCGGCAGGTCGTCGCCGGGGTCGGTGTAGACCACGTAGTAGGCGACCAGGGTGCAGGGGCGGCCCGGCACGCCCTCGACCACGCCGACCCCGCACCGGGTCAGCCCCGGGTCGACGCCCAGCACCCGCACGCCGCCTCCTCCCCGAGCCGCCAGCAGTACGTGTGTTCGACACCCTACTGGTGCGCCCCGACGCCCCGCCGGGCGGACACGCCGGGAGCCGGCGGCCGGAATCGGCGCCACACACTGAAGCGGTCGAGTATGTGTCGCCGCCCCATGTGCCGCCGGCCACACAGCTCGTAACTTCTTGCGCCATGACGGCAGAACCCGTGGCGGTCCCCCACGTCGTGAACGTCGACCTCTCCGGTCGCGCTGCGCTGGTGACCGGTGGTGGCAGCGGCATCGGACGGGCCTGCGCCCTGCGCCTGGCGGCGGCCGGCGCGGCGGTGCTGGTGGTCGACCGCAACGTGGAGGCGGCCAAGGCGGTGGCCGCGGAGGCGGGCGGCCGGGCGGAGGGTGTCGACCTGGCCGACTCCGAGGCGGTGGACCGGCTCGGCGTCGATGTGGACATCGTCGTCAACAACGCCGGCCTCCAGCACGTCGCGCCGGTGCAGGACTTCCCCGTCGAGCGCTTCGAGTACATCCAGCGGGTGATGGTGGAGGCCCCGTTCCTGCTGATCCGCCGGGCGCTGCCGCGGATGTACGCGAACGGGTGGGGCCGGATCGTCAACATCTCGTCGGTGCACGGGCTGCGCGCCTCGCCGTTCAAGGCGGCGTACGTCTCGGCCAAGCACGCCCTGGAGGGGCTGTCGAAGGTGGTGGCCCTGGAGGGCGCCGCGCACGGGGTGACGGCCAACTGCATCAACCCGGCGTACGTGCGGACCGCGCTGGTGGAAAGCCAGATCGCCGACCAGGCGGCCAGCCACGGCATCGGCGAGGACGAGGTGGTGGAGAAGATCATGCTGGCCCGGGCGGCGATCAAGCGACTGATCGAGCCGGAGGAGGTGGCGGAGCTGGTCGCGTACCTGTGCTCGCCGCCCGCCGCGTTCATCACCGGCGCCTCGATCGCCCTCGACGGGGGCTGGACGGCCAACTAGTGGCCTCGCGCACAATGTCGGTCATGTCGTCGCCAGTCGAGTTCCTGGAGCTGCTGGCGCGGGAGGCCGCCCCGGTCGAGTTCGAGGGCCCGCTGGTGGCCGCCCGCGCCGCCGGCCTGCCCGCCGAGCGCCTCGCCGAGCTGGAGCAGGCGAAGCTGGTGGCGCTGCGGGTCCGTGCGCTGCTGGAGCGGCGGCGCCGCCGGGAGACCGAGCTCTCCGGCCTGTACGACACGGCCAGCGACCTGGCCGGGCTGCGCGACCTGGACGACGTGCTGCGGGCGATCGTGCACCGGGCGCGGATCCTGCTCGGCACCGACGTGGCCTACATGACGCTCAACGACGACGAGCGCGGCGACACGTACATGCGGGTCACCGACGGCTCGATCTCGGCGCGGTTCCAGCGGCTGCGGCTGGAGATGGGCGACGGCCTGGGCGGCCTGGTGGCGCAGACGGGCACCCCGTACGTCACCTCCAACTACCAGGAGGACGAGCGGTTCCGGCACACCGGGGAGATCGACGGCGGGGTGGGCGAGGAGGGCCTGGTGGCCATCCTGGGCGTCCCGCTGCGGCTCGGGTCGAGCGTGATCGGCGTGCTGTACGCGGCCAACCGCTCCGCCCGGCCGTTCGCCCGGGAGGAGGTGTCGCTGCTGGTCTCGCTGGCCGCGCACGCCGCCGTGGCGATCGACACCGCCCGGCTGCTGGCCGAGACCCGGTCGGCGCTGGAGGAGCTGTCCGCGGCGAACAGCACGATCCGGGCGCACAGCAGCTCGGTGGAGCGAGCGGCGGCCGCCCACGACCGGATGACCGCGCTGGTGGTGCGCGGCGGCGGCATGGAGGACGTGGCGGCGGCGGTGACCGAGGTGCTGGGCGGGGCGCTGCTGGCGCTGGACGCCGAGGGGCGGCGGCTGGCCCGGGTGGGCGAGATCGAGGAGCCGGACCGGGCGGACATCGTCGAGGCGGTGGCCGCGTCCCGCACCGAGGGGCGCAGCGTGCGCCGGGGCCCGCTCTGGTACGCCGCCGTGGTGGCCGGCGCGGAGAACCTGGGCGCGCTGGTGCTGCGCCCGGACGGCGAGCTGGTCGACGCCGACCAGCGGATCCTGGAGCGGGCCGCGCTGGTGACGGCGCTGCTGCTGCTGTTCCGCCGCACGGTGGCGGAGGCGGAGGGGCGGGTCCGGGGCGAGCTGCTGGACGACCTGATCGCCCGGCCGCTGCGCGACACCGACGCGCTGCGCAGCCGTGCCCGCCGGCTCGGCGTGGACCTGGACGCCCCGCACGTGCTCGTGGCGGTCGGCGACGACGCGATCGCCGCCACCGGCTCGGCCCGGCAGCGGGTGCTCTCCTGGGCCACCACGTACGCCTCGACGCGGGGCGGGCTGGCGGCGGCGCGCGACGGGCGGGTGGTGCTCATGCTGCCCGGCCAGGACGCGGGCGGCGCGGCCCGGGCGGTGGCCCGGGACCTGTCCCGGGTGACCGGCCGGCCGGTGACCGCCGGGTCGAGCGGGCCGTCCACGGGCCCGGCCTCGCTGGCCGTCACCTTCGCCGAGGCGGAGCGGTGCCTGACGGCGCTGGGTGCGCTGGGCCGGGCCGGGCAGGGGGCGAGCACGGCCGAGCTGGGCTTCGTGGGGCTGCTGCTGGGCGCGGTCGGGGACTCGGGCGACCGGGACGTGGCCCGCTTCCTCACCGGAACGGTGGGGCCGGTGGTCGACTACGACGCCCGGCGGGGCACCGCGCTGGTGAAGACGCTGGAGGCGTACTTCGGGGTGGGTGGCAGCCTGGCCCGGGCGGCGGAGCTGCTGCACGTGCACGTCAACACGGTGACCCAGCGGTTGGAGCGGGTCGGGCAGCTGCTCGGCGCGGACTGGCAGAAGCCGGAGCGCGCCCTGGAGGTGCAGCTCGCGCTGCGCCTGCACCGCCTGCGTACCCCGCCGGCCTGATCCGGCCCGCGGCTCAGCGGGCGCGGAGGCCTTCGAGGACGGCGTCCACGACCCGCTCGGGGAGGATCTGGTCCTCCAGCTCGGGGTGCCAGCGCAGCACCCGCTGGATCAGCATGGGGCCGGTGAGCAGCGCCATGGCCAGCTCGATGTCGAGATCGGCGCGGAGCTCGCCGCTGTCCACCCCGCGGCGCAGCACCTCCCGCATCAGCTTCCGGCGCGGCGCGACGATGCTCTGGTAGAGCTGGAAGTGATCGGGACTGCGGTTCACCTCGGGCACCAGGCACGGCATGATCTTCGCGGCCCGCGGGTCGACGTTGTGACCGACCGCGCCGACCAGCAGCACCAGGTCGTCGCGGACGGAACGCCCGGGGGGCTGCGGCGGCACCCCCTTGAGCCGGCCCAGCGCGTCCATCAGCAACGCGTCCTTGCCGGGCCAGCGGCGGTAGATGGTGGCCTTGCCAACTCCGGCGCGGGCGGCGATCGCCTCGATCGAGAGCGCCTCGAGGGTGCTGCCCTCGGCGAGCAGGTCGAGGGTGGCCTCGATGATCGCTTCGTCCGCGCGGACGCTCCGCGGTCGCCCGGGCGACCGCGGAGCATCAGCGGTAGAGGTCATGTCAGACATTGTCGCCGAACCTACGCGGTCCCGGCCAACTCCCGCTCGGTGGCCGGCCGGGCGTCGGTCTCGATCACCGGGCGGCCGGGCATCCAGCGCAGCACGATGACGAAGCCGAGGAGCGCCACCAGCGCGGACACCCCCGCCGCCCAGTGCATCGCCGAGACGAACGAGCTGTTCGCCGCGTCGATGAGCCGGGGGGCGCCGGCACCGAGCCGGCCGGCGACGGCGTACGCCCCGGAGATCGACTCCCTAGCCGCGTCGCGGACCGGGCCGGGCAGACCGGACACGGCCGAGGCCACGTCGTTGCGGTAGACCGCGGAGAGCACCGAACCGAGCACCGCCACGCCGAGCGCGCCGGCCACCTGGCGGACGGTGTTGCTCACCGCCGAGCCCACGCCGGCCTTCTCCCGAGGCAGCGCCGACATGATCGACTCGGTCGCCGGCGGCATGATGTTGGCCATCCCGGCGCCCTGCACGAAGCCCAGCGCCGAGAAGATCCAGATCGGCGTGTCCGCGTCGATGAACACGAAGGCGCCGAGCGCGGCGGCGGTGAGCAGCAGTCCGACCGCGGCGACCGTCCGGCCGCCGTAGCGGCGCACCATGGCGGCGCTGCGCGGCGCGAAGATCAGCTGGGCGGCCGCGAAGGGCAGGAAGAGCAGGCCGCTCTCCAGCGGGCTGTAGCCGCGGACCAGTTGGAGGTAGAACGCGCCGAAGAACATCACGCCCATCGCGGCGAAGAAGACCAGGCCGACCAGCGCCACCGGGGCGGCGAACCGGGGCACCCGGAACAGCCGGACGTCCAGCGACGGGTGGTCGCTGCGCAGCTCGTGGGCGACGAACCAGCCGAGCACCGCGAGCCCACCCACGATCGCCAGCCACACCCGCGGCCGGTCGAAGCCGTGCTCGCCGCCGTCGATGATGCCGTAGGTGAGGGCGACCAGGCCGACCACGGAGAGCAGCACGCCGAGCACGTCGACCCGGCCCGGCCGGGGGTCGCGGGACTCCGGGACGAGGGCGGCCACGAGCACCACGCCGAGCACCACGACCGGCACGTTGATCAGGAAGACCGAGCCCCACCAGTAGTGCTCCAGCAGGGCGCCGCCGAGCACCGGGCCGATGGCCACGGCCAGGCCGACGGCGCCGGCCCAGATGCCGATCGCCTTGGCCCGTTCCCGGGGGTCGAAGACGTTGGAGATGATCGACAGGGTCACCGGCATGATGGCCGCGCCGCCGACGCCCATGAGGGCGCGGGTGGCGATCAGCTGGCCCGGGTCCTGGGCGTACGCGGAGAGCAGCGAGGCCAGCCCGAACAGGGCCAGGCCGACCATCAGGAAGCGCTTGCGACCGAGGCGGTCGCCGAGGACGCCGAAGGTGAACAGCAGCCCGGCGAAGACCAGGGTGTAGGAGTTGATCGCCCACTCCAGCTCGCCCTGGCTGGCCCCGAGGCCGTGCACCGGGTCGGCGAGGGTACGCAGGGCGACGTTGAGGATGGTGTTGTCGAGGACGACCACGAGGAGGCTGATCACCAGCACTCCCAGGATCGCCCACCTCCTCGGGTGTCCGGTGTTCTCGTGCGGTTCCACTCGGGTTTCTCCCCCCGACTCACCCGCGTCAAATACGATACGGGACAGACTCGTAACGCTGACGAGCGTAAGTGAGAGTGTTTCGATACGGAACCGGTTCGTATCGTTTGTGCTCCAGGTCACCCCGTCCGGTCAAACCAGGCAGGCGGCGGTCGCCTCGGCCAGCGAGCCGAGGCGGACCGCCGGCGGCGCCACGGGCTCGATCCAGCCCGGACCGGCGGCGTGCAGGCGTACCCCGGGAAAGTCGCGCCGCAGGCGCGTCAGGCGGTGGGCGCGGCCGGTGGCCGGGCTCTGCGACCAGACCACCACGACGCGCGGGCGGACCTGGGCCACCGCGCCGGCCAGCGCGGTCCACGGCAGCGCCGGCCCGAGGTGCAGGCAGCCCCGACCCCGCTCGCGCAGCGCCGCGGCGAGAGCGTGCAGCCCGAGGCAGTGCGTCTCCTGCTCGGCGCCGGCGAGCAGCACGCCGTCGGCGGCCAGCGGCCGGCCCGGCTCGCGGCGGAACACGTCCAGGCCGACCCGGATCCCCTCGGCGAGGGCGTGCTCGACGGCGATCTCGGCCGCGCCGTCACCGCGCAACGTGGCCAGCAGCGGCACGCAGACCTGCTCCCAGGCAACCGCGACCCCGGCCGCGGCGGCCAGGTCCCGCACCAGCGCCGCGATCCGCTGGTCGTCCAGGTCCTCCGCGGCGGCGCGGAGCCGCTTGCGGGCCGGCTCGACGGCGTCGGCCGGAATCGGTTCGGTCAGCACCAGACGTACCCCCGGGTAGCACTCCACTACCCCGGGGTTCGTCGGGACGGCGTGCTCCGGATGCGCCCGCCGGAACAATTCCTCCGCGCGCGGCTCCCCGGGCCCGGGGGCCGGGTGGGCGACGTGCCTCGGATGCCCCGCCCGATCGGCGGCGCGGCCTCGTCAGCTGGCCTCGCGTACCTGGCGCATCGACGTGCTGAGCTGCCGCTTCATCCATCGCGCGACGGGTCGCTCGATGAGCCGGTGGATCAGCCACGCGGCGAGGAGCAGGGCCGCGGTGAGAGCGGTGATCAGCACCCACGGCGGCAGGAGGTCCTGGGCACGCTCGATGACGGCGAGCCCGACCGTCTGGTGGATGAGGTAGAGCGGGTAGGTCAGCGCTCCGGCCGTCGCGACCCAGCCGGCCTTCACCCAGGCGAAGCGGTTCAGGGCGACCGCCGCCATCACGAGGAAGAAGAGCGTCACGATGACGGCCGTCGGCGCGTAGGCGACGTCGCGGGCCTGGGCGAGGTTGGGCAGCCGGGTGAGCGCGATCAGCCAGGAGAGGCCCACGATCGACCACAGCAGCAGGCTCGGGCCGAAGCGGTGGATGAGGTAGAGGGCGATTCCGGCGATGAAGTAGCTGGAGTGGCTGGCCGCCACGACGTTGGTGAGCCACGGGTTGCCGAGCTTCGGGACGATCAGCGAGGCGACCGTCCAGATGGCGCAGAAGGCCACCACGCCCCGGTAGCTCAGGCCGCGCGCCACGAGGATGGCGAAGAAGATGTAGAACGCCATCTCGACGGTGAGCGTCCAGTACGACAGGTCGAGGTGCCGGATGCCGAGGAAGTCCTGCATCATCGTGAGGTTGCCCAGCACCTCACGGGCCTGGACGCGCGGGCCCCTGGGCACGACCACGAGCACGACGGCCGTGAGCAGGACCGCGAACCAGTAGGCGGGGTAGAGCCGCACCACCCGGGAGACGAAGAAGTCCCCGACGGAACGGCCCCAGGCGCTCATGCAGATGACGAAGCCGCTGATGATGAAGAAGAGCTGCACGCCGAGGAAGCCGTACTTGGCGGCGGAGTGCACCGGGCCGAAGTTGGTCGCGGCGGAGGCGTCCCAGACGCCGATCTTGTCGCCCACGAGGTGGTAGGCGACCACCATGAGGGCCGCGCCGAGGCGCAGCCCGTCGAGGACCAGCAGGCGCGGCCGGCGGCCCGGAGCGGTCCCGGCGGCCGGCGCCGGCGTGCCGGCCTGCCGTGGCAGTTCCGGGCGCTGGCCGGGCGGGATCGGGTTGATCGTCGGCGCGGCGACCGCGCGCTCATCCATCGCCTGCGTCATCGACGCCTCCTGGTGGTCACGGCGGTCGAGCCGGTCGTTGAAGTTGGTCATGTGCCGGCGACGCTGACGGCCGGCACGTCCGGCACGGCGGGCACGTCCGTCCGCTCTCGTCGGGAGCGCCAGTACAGCCACAGCGCGGCGAGCGCGAAGAGTACCAGCACCGTCGGCACGTAGGCGTCGACGGCGAGCCGCCGGGCCAGGCCGTCCAGGGTGCCCGACTTCCAGATCAGGCCCCGCGGGATGACCTCGCCGCGGTACGGCCCCGGCCACATGAGGAAGGGCAGGATCGCGGCGACCGCCACGACGCCGGCCAGCACCCGTGCCCGGCCGCGCGAACGGCGCACGACGTCGACGAGGACGACCGCCAGCGGGCCGATCCAGATCCAGTAGTGCGACCAGCTCACCGGCGAGATGAGAAGCGTGGTGAGGCCCACGACGACCATCGCCATGGCCTCCTCGCCGTGCCGCTGGAGCGCGGTCGCGAGGGCGAGACCGGCGGCCAGGACGACGACCACGGACAGCATCCACCAGATCGTGTTCTGCTCGTCCGTCTCCAGCAGGCGCGCCGTGAAGCCCTGCAGGGACTGGTTGCCGCCGTAGCGCGGGCTGAGGATCATCAGCACCCGGTGCGAGTCGAAGGCCCGCCCGGTCAGCCAGTAGTCGTGCGAACCGCCCGGCTGGATGATCGCGCCCAGCAGCGTGAGCACGACGAAGGTGCCCGTCGCGACGATGGCGGCCCGGATCCGCCGCGTGAGCAGCAGGTAGAGCACGAAGAGGCCGGGCAGCAGCTTGGTCGCGGTCGCGGCGCCGATGCCGATGCCCTTGAACCGGCTGCGGTCGGACAGCGCGAGGTCGGCCACGACGAGCAGCATGACCAGGATGTTGATCTGGCCGAGGCCGAGGTTGCGCTGCAGCGGCTCGGTCCAGACCAGCACCGCGCCGATGGCGGCGACGAGGCCGAGGCGGCCGCGGGTGCCCTCGTAGCCGAGGATCCTGGTGGTGAACCACAGGGCGGCGAGCATCGCCACGACACCCAGGGTGTTCATGAGGTTCAGGGCGACCCGGTCGTCGAACCAGGTCAGCGGAACCAGGAACGGCAGGGTGATCGGCGGGTAGGTGTAGGGAAGCCCCATCGAGGTGTACCCGAGCTGGTAGACGGGCTGCCCGTCCAGGAACGCGTGGGTGGCCCCGAGGTACATCATGAAGTCCGTCCCGACGAACGGATGGTCGCGCAGGAACGCGACGTACGCCGCGAGCGAGGCGGCCAGCACGGCCACGCCAGGGACGAGGAGCCAGTTCGGTAGGGCGGTGCGCGGGCGGGCGGCATGATCGGCCGCCACGCCGGCGGCGAACCGGCGGATGCGCTGGATGACCATAGTGGGCCGAATCTTAGCCCGGAACGCCCACACGGGGGGTAACGGCCCCTCTCGCATTCAGTGACTTACAGTATCCGGCACGTCGCGTGCCGTCACCGGTAGCGTGGGGAGGCCCGGGGGCGGCCGTGACCGGCGCGGGAGCCACGCCTGACCGGCCGGACGGGCGCGGCCGCCCCCGAAGTTGTCCCCGGCGAGAACTATCCGCGGCGGACGGCTCTCCGGCGGCGGAGCAGGTGGGCGACCGTGCCCCAGATGCCCCGCCGGAACAGCAGCACGACGAGGACGAAGATGCCGCCGGTGACCAGGCCGATGGCCTCGAAGCCGGAGAACGACAGCCAGTCCTCCAGGCGGACCACCAGGGCCGCCCCGAGCACGCCGCCCCAGAGGGTGCCGATGCCGCCGAGCACCACCACGATGACCGCCTTGCCGGAGGTGGTCCAGTGCAGCACGTCCAGCGAGACGAACCGGTGGCCGACCGCGAAGAGCCCGCCGCCGAGCCCGGCCAGGAAGCCGGAGAGGACGAACGCGGTCAGCTTGTAGCGGTGCACCGGGTAGCCCAGCGCGCGGGCCCGGGCCGGGTTGTCCCGGATGCCGACCAGCACCCGGCCGAACGGCGAGTGCACGATCCGCCAGGCGGCGAGCAGGCCGAGCAGCACGATCGGCAGGATCGCGTAGTAGAAGTAGTAGTCGTCGGTGAGGTCGGCGCCGAAGAACTCCCGGGGCACGCCCTGGAGGCCGTTCTCGCCCTGCGTGACCGAGCGCCACTCGTTGGCCACGTAGTAGACCATCTGCGCGAAGGCCAGGGTGACCATGGCGAAGTAGATGCCGGTGCGCTTGACCGCGAGGTAGCCGATCGGCAGCGCCAGCAGCGCCGCGGCCAGGGCTCCGGCCAGCACGGCCGCCGGGAAGGGCAGGCCGGCGTGGATCGCGACCAGCCCGGTCACGTACGCCGACGTGCCCCAGAAGGCGGCGTGCCCGAAGGACATCAGCCCGGTGAAGCCGAGCAGCAGGTCCACCGAGACGGCGAAGAGCGCCCAGCAGAGGATGTCCACGGCCACCGCCGGGTAGAGCCCGTTCGGCAGCCAGAGGGCCACGACCAGGCCGGCGGCGAGCAGCGCGTACCGGACCCAGCCGGGCGCGCGGGCGACGGTGAGCAGCCCCGACGGCGGGGCGGGCCGGGCCGACTCCTCGGCGGGCGTGTCGACAGCACTGGTCATGCCGGTGCCTCCTCTCGGCCGAACAGGCCGGCCGGCCGCCAGAGCAGCACCGCGGCCATCACCACGAACACGACGGTCTGCGACACGATCGGGAAGTCCGACAGGTACGCCTCGCCCCAGGCCTGGATCAGGCCGATGCCGAAGCCGGCGGCGACCGAGCCGAAGATCGAGCCGAGCCCGCCGATCACCACGACCGCGAAGACCACGATGATCAGGTCGGCGCCCATCAGCGGGTTCACGGCCCGCATCGGGGCGGCGAGCACCCCGGCCAGCCCGGCCAGGGCGATGCCGAAGCCGAACACCGGGGTGACCCACCTCCCCACGTCGATGCCGAAGGCCCGGGTCAGCTCGGGACGCTCGGTGGCGGCCCGGACCACCATGCCGACCCGGGTCCGGCCGAGCACCCACCAGACCGCGACGCACAGCAGCACGGTGAAGCCGAGGATGAAGACCCGGTACGTGGGGAAGTCGAAGAGTCCGAAGTCGACCGTCCCGCTCAGCTCGGCCGGGGTGGCGTACGGGCTGGACTGCACGCCGTACCGGGACTTCACCAGGTCCTGCAGGATCAGCGTGAGGCCGAAGGTGAGCAGGAAGTTGTAGAGCGGGTCGAGCCGGGTCAGCCGGTGGATCACCGCCCGCTCCAGCACCATGCCGAGCAGGCCCAGCGCCAGCGGCATGATCACCAACGCGGCCCAGAACGGCACGCCCGCCTCGGCGAGCAGCACGTACGCCCCGAAGGCGCCGAGCATGTAGAAGGCGCCGTGGGCGAAGTTCACCACCCGGAGCATGCCGAAGATGACCGCGAGCCCGAGGGCGAGCAGGGCGTAGAACGCCCCGCCCACCAGCCCGTTGAACGTGTTCTGCAGGAAACCTGACATCAGCTCGTCGTCACATCTTGCAGTCGGCCGACGGGGCGCGGAACGCCTCGGCCGCCGGAATGGTCTTGAGGATCTTCACGTAGTCCCACGGCTCGCTGACCTCGGCCTGCGGCTTCACCTGGGCCAGGTACGCGTCGTGGATGACCCGGTGGTCCTCGGCGCGGATCTTGCCGTTGCGCAGGAAGAGGTCGTTGACCTCCTTGCCCTCCAGGCCCTTGATCACGGTGTCCGCGTCGTCGGTGCCGGCGGCCTGCACGGCCTCCAGGTACTGCATGGCCGCCGAGTAGTTGGCCGCGTGGGCGAAGGACGGCCGGGTGCCGGTCTCCTTCTGGAACTTGTCGGCCCACTCCCGGTTCTGCTGGTCGAAGTTCCAGTACCAGGCGTCGGTGTAGGTGGTGCCGGCGAGCGCGGCCGGGGTGAGCGAGTGGATGTCGGTGATGAACATGAGGCCCACGGCCAGCCCGACGCCCTTGTCCCGCAGCTTGAACTCGTTGTACTGCTTGACCACGTTGACCAGCTCGGCGCCGGCCTGCATCGTGCCGAGCACCTGCGGCTTCGGGTTCAGCGTGGGGGCCTTGAGCAGGAACGAGGAGTAGTCGCCGCTGGTGTTCGGGAACGGCGCGCCGTCCTTGCCGACCACCTGCCCGCCGGCGGCGGTGATGGCGGCGGAGAAACTCTTCTCCATGTCCTGCCCGAAGGCGTAGTTCGGGTAGAGGATGTACCAGTTCTTGCCGACCTGCTCGGTGGTCACCGTGCCGGTGCCGTGGGCGAGCATGTAGGTGTCGTACGCGTAGTGGAACGTGTACTTGTTGCAGCTCTTGCCGGTGAGGTCGGTGGTCGCCGCGCCGATGTTGAAGTAGAGCTTCTTCTTCTCCTTGGCCACGTCGGCGACCTTGAGAGCGGCCGAGGAGGTCGGCACGTCGAGGATGGCGTCGACGCCCTTGCGGTCGTACATCTCCTGGGCCTTGCTGTTGGCCACGTCCGGCTTGTTCTGGTGGTCGGCGGTCTCCACGCTGATGTTCTTCGTGACGGCCTTGTCGCCGTACTTGGCCTTGAAGTCGGCGATGGCCATCTCCACGGCCTTGACCGAGTTCCGCCCGGACAGCTCCGAGTAGGCCCCCGACTGGTCGTTGAGGACGCCCAGCACGATCTTGTCGCCGGTCAGCTTCTGGTCGCCGCCGGACTGCGGGCCACCGCCGCCGCAGCCGGCGACCACCAGCACCGCCGCCGAGGCGGCGGCCACACCCACGCTCCTGCGCATGTCGAATCCTTCCGTACCGCGCGGTTCGCGCGGGTCAGCCGTCGTTGTCAGATTCCGAGGTACGCCAGCAGCTCGCGCTCCCGCGAGCGCACCTCGGAGTTGTCCATCGCCTCCGCGATCCGTCCCTCGGCCAGCAGGTAGTGCCGGTCGGCGACGCCGGTGGCGAAGTGCAGGTTCTGCTCGACCAGGAGCACGGTCACGCCGTGCTGCTTGGCCTCCCGCAGCAGGTCGCCGACCTGCTGCACGAGAAGTGGGGACAGGCCCTCGGTGGGCTCGTCGCAGAGCAGCAGCCGGGCGCCCATCCGCAGCACCCGGGCCAGGGCGAGCATCTGCTGCTCGCCGCCGGAGAGCATGGTGGCCGCCGAGTCCCGCCGGCTGTAGAGGGCTGGGAACGCCTCGTACACCCGCTCCAGCGGCCACGGGTCCGGGCCGACGCGGGGCGGCAGGGTCAGGTTCTCGGTGACGGTCAGGGTCGCGTACGCGCCCCGGTCGTCGGGGACCCAGCCGAGCCCGAGCCGCGCCCGCTTGTACGCGGGCAGCTTCGTGACGTCCCGGTCGGCGAAGCTGACCGTGCCGCGCTGGCCGGGGTGCAACCCCATCACCGACCGCAGCAGGGTGGACTTGCCGGCGCCGTTGCGCCCGACCAGGGTGACCACCTCGCCGGCGGCCACCTCCAGGCTCACCTCCCGCAGCACCTGGGCCTCGCCGTACCAGGCGGAGAGGTTCTCAATGCGCAGCATCCGCGGCTCCCAGGTAGGCGGTGATGACCCGCTCGTCGGCGCGGACCTGCTCGTACGGACCCTCGACCAGGACCTTGCCGGCCTGCAGGACGGTGACCGTGTCGGCGAGCCGGCCCACCACGCTCATGTTGTGTTCGACCATGACCACGGTCCGGCCCTCGCGGACCCGGGCGATCAGGTCGACGGTGCGGTCCACGTCCTCCAGCCCCATTCCGGCGGTGGGCTCGTCGAGCAGCAGCACCTTGGGGTCGAGGGCGAGCGCGATGGCCAGTTCCAGGGCGCGCTTGCGCCCGTACGCGAGGGCCTCGGCCGGGGCCTCGGCCAGCTCGGCGAGGCCGACCATGGCGAGCAGTTCGTCGGCCCGGTCCCGGTAGCGGCGCATCAGCTTCGCCGAGCGCCAGAACCGCCAGCCCAGCCCGCTCGGCGACTGGAGGGCCAGCTCGACGTGCTCCCGCGCGCCCAGCTGCGGGAAGAGGCTGGTGATCTGGAAGGAGCGGGCCACGCCGAGCCGGGCGACCCTCTCCGGAGGCAGGCCGGTCACGTCCCGGCCGGCCAGCTCGATCCGGCCGCCGCTGGGCGGCAGGAAACCGGTGAGCAGGTTGAACAGCGTGGTCTTGCCGGCGCCGTTCGGCCCCACCAGGGCGTGCACGGTCTCCGGCGCCACGTCGAGGTCGACCCCGTCGACCGCCCGGAACCCCCGGAAGTCCCGGGTCAGCCCACGGGCCGACAGGATCGCTTGGCCGGCCATCGCCTCACCCTCCGCACGTCCGTCCCGCGCCGGCCAGGTCGGTGACCGGGGTCACAGGGCCGTCGCGTGCAGGAAACCTACGGCGCACCGGCAGAGTCGAGCCATGTCGATCCTCCACACATTCGGCCGGGAGGGGACGGGCTCGCCCGCCATAGGGGGCGAGCCCGTCGGGGGGCAACCGGACGGATCGGCGGCCGTCGACATGTGGTGCGGCACCGTCACCGGGCCGTCGCGTACTCCGGCAGATCGAGTCCGTCGGCCTTGCTGAAGAAGAGCCGGGTGGCCAGCCCGCGCAGCGGACGGGAGGTCATGGCCCGCATCGACGCGTCCCGCATCCGGATCGCGGTCCGGCTGGCCGGCAGGAAGCCGGCGATGCCCCCGCCCGGCAGCTCCTGGCCCCGGGTCACGTGCGGCCGCAGCAGCTCCTCGTACCGGCGGTACGCCACCGTGTGGTCGCCCCGCGCCGCGGCCAGCTCCCCGGCAAGCAGGTACGCCCCGACCAGCGCCAGGCTGGTGCCCTGCCCGGTGAGCGGGGAGGGGCACCAGGCCGCGTCGCCGAGCAGCGCCACCCGCCCGGCGCTCCAGCGCTCCATCCGCACCTGGCCGTACCGGTCGAAGTAGAAGTCGCCGGCGTCCGGGGCGACGGCCAGCAGTTCGGCGGCGCGCCAGCCGACGCCGGCGAAGCGCTCGGCGAGCAGCCGCTGCTGGGCGGCCCGGTCCCGGCGGTCCACGTCGAGTTCCGGGGAGCGGAAGCTGAAGAACGCGGCGGTCCGCCCGTCCCGGGTCGGTCGGGTGCCGACCACCCGGCCGTCGGGTGCGTTGTGCAGCAGGAACCAGCCGGTCCCGTCGCGGTACGGGGTGGAGAAGTAGGCCAGGTACGCGCCGAGCGGCCGGACGTACGCCGACTCCGGGCCGAACGCCAGCGCCCGGGTACGGGAGTGCGAGCCGTCCGCCCCGACCACCAGGTCGACGGTGCGCGGGGCGGAGCGGGCGAAGGTGAGCCGCACCCCGTCCCCGGTCTGCTCCAGCGTCTCGATCGAGTCGTCGAAGACGTACTCGACGTCGTCGCGGGTCGCCTCGTACAGCAGCCGGGCCAGGTCGCCGCGCTCGATCTCGATGTCGGCCACGATGCCCTCCCCACCGAAGGCGTGCACCGGCAGCCGGGCACGCACCTCGCCCCGCTCGTCGACGTACGCCATGCCCTGCTCCCGGAGGGTCTCGGCCCGGACCCGGCCGGTCAGCCCCATCCGGTCAACCACCTCCCGGGCGGCCCCCCGCACGTCGACCGCCTGCCCGCCGGGGCGCAGCCCGGGGGCGCGTTCCACCACGGTCACGGCGAAGCCGTGCCGGCGCAGCCAGAAGGCGAGGGCGGGGCCGGCCACGCCGGCGCCGGAGATGAGCACGGTCCTGTCGTTCATGGTGTCCTCCCGAGATCACGCGTACACCGTCCACGCGGTGCGAGTGGGACGCTAAGGTCCGGCGCGATCCGGGCGCTGCCGGCGACCTAGTACGCTGCCCGTCCCGGGGTGTCCCGTCGAGCGGGTGTACTAGTACGCTCCCGGCATGTCACAGCGGGGTCAGGGGCAGGAGCCGCCGTACCGGCGGATCGCCGCGGAGATCCGCCGCCGGATCGACCTGGGCGAGCTGCGTCCCGGCGACCGGGTGCCCTCGGCCCGGCAGCTCACCCGGGAGCACGGGGTGGCCATCGCCACCGCGACCCGGGTGCTGGCCCTGCTCCGCGCCGAGGGGCTGGTGCTGACCCGCCCGGGCGCCGGCACCGTGGTCGCCGAGCCACGGCGGGAGCCGGCGCGGGCCGAGCCGGAGCTGAGCCGGGAGCGGGTGCTGCGCACCGCCGTGACGCTGGCCGACGAGGGCGGACTGGGTGCGGTGTCCATGCGGCAGATCGCCGCCGACCTGGGCGTGGCCACCATGTCGCTCTACCGGCACGTGCGCGGCCGGGACGAGCTGATCCTCGCGATGGCCGACGCGGCGCTGGCCGATGCCCCGCTGCCGCCCACCGACCCGCCCGGCTGGCGGGCCCGGCTGGACCTGCTCGCCCGGGCGCAGTGGGCCGTCTACCGCCGGCACCGCTGGGTGCCCCACGTCATCTCGATCGCCCGGCCGCAGCCGCTGCCGCACGGCATGGCGCACACCGACCGCGCGCTGCGGGCCACCGCGGGCCTGGGCCTGGACCCGCAGGTGCGCTGGCACGTCGCGGTCACCCTGATGGCGTACGTGAAGGGCATCGCCACGAACCTGGAGATGGGCGCGCAGGCCGTGCAGGACACCGGCCTCACCCACGAGCAGTGGGTGGACCGGCAGCAGGCCACCTTCCAGCAGCTGATGGCCGGTGGCGGGCTGGCCACCATGGACGCCCTCACGGCCGGCGGCGTCGACCTGGACCTGGAGAGCGTCTTCGACTTCGGCCTGCGCCGGCTGCTCGACGGGTTCGCCGCGCTGATCGAGGGCCGACCCGGGGTCAGTCCGGGAAGGTGACCACCCAGCGGGCGCCCTCGCCCCGGGCCAGCCGGTCCAGCGCCGCGGGCGCCTCCGCCAGCGGGACGGTGCCGCTGACCAGCGGAGCCAGGTCCAGGCTGCCGTCGGCGAGCGCGCCGGCCAGCTCCGGCACCTCCCGGTCCGGGTCGGAGGAGCCGTAGACCGAGGACCGCAGGGTGCGGGCCGAGTGGAAGATGTCCAACGCCGACAGGCTGAGCAGGTCGTCCTTGGCGCCCATGCCGACCACGGTGACCGCTCCCCCGCGCCGGGTGCAGCGCCAGGCGGCCCGGATGGTGACGGACCGGCCGACGCACTCGAAGGCGTGGTCGACGCCGCGTCCCTCGGTGCGCGCCCGGACCTCCTTGGCCAGGGTGTCGTCGGAGCGGAGGAAGTCGGTGGCGCCGGCCGCGAGGGCGAGGTCCCGCTTCGCCTCGGCCACGTCGACGGCGAGGATCGGGCCCGCGCCGGCCCGCCGGGCGGCCGTGAGCGCGGCGAGGCCGACCCCGCCGAGGCCGATCACCGCGACCGACTCGCCGGGTGCGACCCGGGCGGTGTTGCGGACCGCGCCGGTGCCGGTGAGCACCGCGCAGCCGAGCAGCGCGGCCTGCTCCGGCGGCAGGCCGGACGGGACGGCGATGGCGGCCCGCTCGGGCACCACCACCTCCTCGGCGAGCGCGCCGAGACCCAGGGTGACCTGGAGCGGGCCGCCGTCGGCGGTCTCCCCCCGGGCCACCGAGGCTCCCGTGTTGGCGGCGCAGAGCCAGGGCTCGCCGTGCCGGCAGTGCCAGCAGGCGCGGCAGGCGGGCGCCCAGTTGAGCACCACGGGCGTGCCGACGGCCAGCCGGCTGCCCGGGCCGGCCTCGGCCACCACGCCGGTCGCCTCGTGCCCCAGCACCAGCGGGTACGCGGGCGCCACGGTGCCGTCCACCATGGCCAGGTCGGAGTGGCAGATGCCGGCCGCCCGGATCCGGACCCGCAGCTCGCCGGGGCCGGGGTCGGGCAGGCGTACGTCCTCGACGGCCGGGGTGGCGCCCCGACCGCGGACCACGAGCGCCCTCACCGCTGGATCGCCTTCAGCTCGGTGAACTCCTCGATGCCGTACCCGCCCAGTTCACGGCCGAGGCCGGACTGCTTGTAGCCGCCGAACGGGGCGAGCGGGTTGAACGCGCCGCCGTTGACGTCCACCTGGCCGGTACGCAGCCGCCGGGCCACGGCCAGCGCCGCCTCCTCGTCGGCGGACCAGACCGCGCCGGCCAGCCCGTACCGGGAGTTGTTGGCGATGGCGACCGCCTCGTCGGTGTCGGCGAACGGGACGACCGCGAGCACCGGGCCGAAGACCTCCTCCTGGGCGAGGGCGCTGTCCGGGTGCACGTCGGCGAAGACAGTGGGGGCGACGAAGTGCCCGCGCGGTGGCAGGGGCGCGGCCGGGCCGCCGGCGACGAGCCGGGCGCCGTCGGCGAGGGCCCGGTCGACGTGCCCGCGGACCCGCTCGGCCTGGGCGGCGGAGACCAGCGGGCCGAGCCGGGTGGCCGGGTCGAACGGGTCGCCCGGCCGGTAGCCGGCCACGGCCGCCGCGACCAGGTCCAGCGCCTCGGCGTAGCGGTCGCGGTGGACCAGCATCCGGGTCCAGGCGGTGCAGGTCTGCCCCGAGTTGAGCAGCGCGTTGCCGACACCGACCTTGACGGCGGTGGGCAGGTCGGCGTCGGCGAGGATCACGTTGGCCGACTTGCCGCCGAGTTCCAGGGCGACCCGGGCGATCCGGTCGGCGGCCAGGTGGGCGATCCGCCGGCCGGTGGCGGTGGAGCCGGTGAACGAGACGAGGTCGACGTCGGGGTGGGCGGCCAGAGCCTCGCCGACCACCGGCCCGGTGCCGGGCACCAGGTTGACCACCCCGGCCGGCAGCCCGGCCTCGGTGATCGCGTCGAAGAGCAGGTAGGCGGTGAGCGGGGTCAGCTCGCTGGGCTTGAGCACCACCGTGCAGCCGGCCGCGAGGGCCGGGGCCACCTTGGCGACCACCTGGTGCAGCGGGTAGTTCCACGGGGTGATCGCGCCGACCACGCCGACCGGCTCGCGGACGACGAGGGAGTTGCCGATGGTCTCCTCGGCCGGCGGGCGGGCGGCGAGGTCGACCATGCTGCGCAGCACCGTGAGCGGCAGGCCGGCCTGCACCCGGGTGGCGAGCTTGAGCGGGGTGCCCAGTTCGAGGGCCACGGTGCGGGCGATCTCGTCGGCCCGGGCGGCGAGCGCGGCGTGCAGCCGGTCGAGGTGGGCGGCCCGCTCGGCGGGGGCGGTGGCGGCCCAGCCGGGGAAGGCGGCCCGGGCCGCGGCGACGGCCCGGTCGACGTCGGCCGGGGTGCCAGCGGGGACCTGCCCGATGACCTCCCCGGTGGCCGGGTTCTCGACCGGGATCGTCCCGCCGTCCGCCGGGTCGACCCAGTCCCCGGCGACGTGCAGATGGCGGCGGACCAGCAGGGCGGGGGGCGCGTCGGCGAGATCCATGGCGTCCCTTCGGGGGCGGGAAACTAGCAGTGGGAGTTTTGACGCTACCCCGGACCGCTGCCGCGTTCCAGAGGGGCCACGGTCCGGGCGTACTCGGCGGCGAGGCCGTGCAGCAACGCGTCCAGGCCGAGGGTGAACGCGCCCTCGTCGACGCTGTGCTGGTGGCCGCGCAGCCGGTGGGCCTGGTTGAGGTGCGGGTGGGCCGCGTACAACTCCGGGTCCTCCACGAAGCCGCGGGCGAACGAGCCGAGCGCCGACCCGGCCACGAAGTAACGCAGCGCGGCGCCGATGTGCGTGGCCCGGGCCGGCGGCCAACCCGCCCGCACCAGCGCGCCGTAGACGGCGTCGGCCATGGCCAGCGCGGCCGGCCGGCGTCCCGGCCCCTGCGCCAGGTAGGGGACGATGTTCGGGTGCGCGGCCAGCGCCTCTCGGTAGGACCGGGCCCAGCGGCGCAGCGCCTCGACCCAGTCGTACCGGTCGAAGACGCTGACGTCGACGGACGCCGTGACGCTGTCGGCCACCGCGTCGAGGATCTCGTCCTTCGTGGCGAAGTGGTTGTAGAGCGAGGGGCCCTGCACGCCGAGCGCGGCGGCCAGCCGGCGGGTGGAGAGCGCGCCGAGGCCGTCGGCGTCGATCAGCGCGAGCGCGGTCTCGACGATCCGGTCCCGGTTGAGCAGGGCCTGGCGGGGACGCGGCACCTCAGCCCACCCACGCCGGGCCGACGCCTCCGCCGAGCACCCCTCGTCGGTCGAATTCCGCCACTCCGCCTCCCCCGTCGGAAACACCTGCTCACGCACCCTAGCCGGGGCACGGCGGCGGAGCCTCACCGCGACGGCCGGAGGAGGGGTCTGGACGGATGAAAACTTACACCGCTAGTTTAAGGGCGACCGCCGCCGCCCGCGGCGGTCCACCGCCACGCCGACCGAGGGAGCATCGTGGACTTCGCACTGTCCGACGAGGAACGGGCCGTCCGGGACACCGTGCGCGCCTTCGTCACCCGCGAGGTGCTGCCGCTGGAGCAGGAGGTGCTGCGCCGCGAGCGCGCCCACCAGCCCGGCCTGGACCGCTCCGAGCTGCGCGAGTTGCAGCTCAAGGCGAAGAAGTTCGGCTTCTGGGGCCTGGCCACCCCCGAGGAGTACGGCGGGATGGACCTGCCCGCGGTGCTCCAGTCGCTGATCTGGACCGAGCTGGGCCGCTCCTTCGTGCCGTTCCGCTTCGGCGGCGAGGCGGACAACATCCTGTTCCACGCCAGCGAGGAGCAGAAGCGCGAGTTCCTCCTCCCCACCATCGAGGGCGAACGGATCTCCTGCTTCGCGATCACCGAACCGGGCGCCGGCTCGGACGCGGCGAACATCAAGCTGCGCGCCCGCCGCGACGGCGACGACTGGGTCCTCGACGGCGAGAAGACGTTCATCACCAACGGCAACGACGCCGACTTCGCCATCGTGGTGGCGGTGACCGACCCGGAGAAGGGCGCCCGCAACGGTGGCGCGACCGCGTTCCTCGTGGACCGGGCGATGGGCTGGCGGTCGGAGTTCATCCAGACCATGGGCGAGGGCGGCCCCGCGTCGCTGATCTTCGACGGCGTACGCGTGCCGCACCGCAACATCCTCGGCGAGATCGGCCAGGGCTTCACGCTGGGCATGGAGTGGATCGGCAAGGGCCGGTACACCATCCCCTCGCACGCCATCGGCATCGCCGAGCGGGCCCTGCAGATGGCCATCGACCACGCCAACACCCGGGAGACCTTCGGCGCGAAGATCGGCACCAACCAGGCGATCCAGTGGATGATCGCCGACTCGGAGACCGAACTGGAGGCGGCCCGCTGGCTGGTGCTGCGGTCGGCGTGGACGGTCGACCAGGGCCTGGACCCCCGGCACGCCTCGTCGATGGGCAAGCTCTACGGCGCCGGCATGGTCAACCGGGTGGTCGACCGGGTGCTCCAGATCCACGGCGGGATGGGCTACACCCGGGAACTGCCGATCGAGCGCTGGTACCGGCAGGTCCGGCTGTACCGGATCTTCGAGGGCACCGACGAGATGCAGCGGCTGATCATCTCCCGCGACCTGCTGCGCGGCTACACGAAGATCGGCGGCCACCTGGCCTGAGACGGCGGGGCTCCCACCCGGTCGGGGTGGGAGCCGCCCGCCGCCTCAGCCGGTCAGCGCCGCCAGGGCCAGGTCGACGTCGTCCTCGGTCGTGTAGAGGTGGAACGCGGCACGGACCCGTCCGGCGCGGACGGCCGCCCGCACCCCGGCCCGGGCCAGCTTCTCCTGCGCGCCCGGCACCTCGACGGCGACGATCGCGCTGTCGCCGGGCGGCCGGCCCAGCCCGGCGAGGAACCGGTTGGCCAGCGCCACGTCGTGGGCGTGCACGGCCGGCAGCCCGATCTCGGCGAGCAGTTCCAGGGCGGGCGCCGCCCCGACGTAGCTGAACCAGGCCGGCGAGATGTCGAAACGCCGGGCGTCGTCGGCCAGCCGCAGCGGCGGGCCGTAGTAGGAGGCGTGCGGGTCGGCGCCCGCGTACCAGCCGGCGGCGTCGGGACGCAGCCGCTCGCGCAGCGCCGGGGCCAGGTAGCCGAAGGCCGCGCCGCGCGGCGCCATCAACCACTTGTACGCGGCCACCGCCACCACGTCGGCCAGCCCGGCGTCGAAGGGCAGCCAGCCGGCGGCCTGGGTGGCGTCCACCGCGACGAGGGCGCCGTGCGCGCGGGCCGCCGCGACGATCGTCTCGTACGGGGCCACCGCGCCGTCGGCGGACTGCACGAGGCTGAACGCGACCAGGTCGGTGTCGGCGTCGATCGCTTCGACCAGGCCGGCCAGCGGCACCGTGCGGACCCGGACGCCCCGCTCCTGCTGCACCAGCCAGGGGAACAGGTTGGAGGTGAACTCCACCTCCGGTACGACCACCGTGGCGCCGGCCGGCAGCGCCGCGGCCACCGGGGCGAGCAGTTGCGAGGCGGTGCTGCCGATCGTCACGTCCGCCGGGGCCACCCCGACCAGCCGGGCGAACCCGGCGCGGGCCCGTTCGGCGGCGACGCCCCAGCCCTCCCACGAGATCCGGCCCACCCGCCAGTCCGCCAGGGCGTCCTGCAACGCCTGCCAGGCCGGCTCGGGCGGCAGCCCGTAACTGGCGGTGTTCAACCAGCCGGGCTCCGGCTGCCACAACTTCTGCGCCTGCTCCACGTCCATGCCACCGACGCTAACGATCATCACCGGCCAGCGGGACGGCCAATCCCCGTCCTGTGGTCCCCGCCGGCACGCCGACCAGGGCCCGCCGGACGGGTGGTCCGGCGGGCCTGGCTGGGCGGTCGGGTCAGGCCGGCGCGTCGGCCGGGGTGGCCGAACGCGGCGCCGGGACCGACTCGGGGGCCTCGTCGGCCGGCTCGTCGTCGTCGAGCATGGTGGCCTCGTCGAACGGGCGCTGGCCGCTGAGGACGGCCCGGGCCTGGTCCCGGTCGAACTCGCCGGTCCAGGTGCCGACCAGCACGGTGGCCACCGCGTTGCCGGCGAAGTTGGTCAGCGCCCGGGCCTCGGACATGAACCGGTCGATGCCGACGATCAACCCGACGCCGTCGACCAGGTCCGGCCGGTGGGACTGGAGGCCGCCGGCCAGGGTGGCCAGGCCGGCGCCGGTCACGCCGGCGGCGCCCTTCGAGGCGATGATCATGAAGGCCAGCAGGCCGATCTGCTCGCCGATCGCCATCGGCTTGCCGAGCGCGTCGGCGATGAACAGCGCCGCCATGGTCAGGTAGATGGCGGTGCCGTCGAGGTTGAAGGAGTAGCCGGTGGGCACCGTGATGCCGACGACCGGCCTGCTGACACCGAAGTGCTCCATCTTGGCGATCAGCCGCGGCAGCGCCGACTCCGACGACGAGGTGGACAGGATCAGCAGGAACTCCCGGCCCAGGTAACGCAGCAGGGAGAAGATCGAGACGCCCGACACCAGCCGCAGCAGCGCGCCGAGCACCACGATCACGAAGATCAGGCAGGTGGCGTAGAAGCCCAGCATGATCTGGGCCAGGCTGGTGAGCGCGTCCACGCCGGTCGCGCCCACCACCGCGGCGATCGCGCCGAAGGCGCCGATCGGGGCCACCCACATGATCATCGCCAGCACCTTGAAGACGAGGCGCTGGATCACCTCGACGGCACGCAGCACCGGCTCACCACGCCGGCCCATGGCCTGGACGGCGAAGCCGACCAGCAGGGCCACGAGCAGGGTCTGGAGCACCGAGCCCTCGGTCAGCGCGGAGAACAGCGAGGTCGGGATGATGCCGAGCAAAAACTCGACGGTGTCGCCGCTCTCGCCACCGGCGACGGACTTGCCCGCGTCGGCCACCTCCGGGCCGAGGTTCAGGCCCGAGCCGGGGTGGATGATGTTGCCGACCACCAGGCCGATGGCCAGTGCCACCGTCGACATGACCAGGAAGTAGCCGAGCGCGAGGCCGCCGACCTTGCCGACCCTGGCCGCCTGCCGGACGGACCCGACGCCGAGGACGATCGTGCAGAAGATGACCGGGCTGATCATCATCTTGATGAGGTTCACGAAGCCGGTGCCGAGCGGCTTCAACTCCTTGCCGACCTCGGGCGCGGCGAGGCCGACCAGGATGCCGGCGAGGACGGCCACGATGACCGCCAGATAGAGGTATCGGGTCCGGTCCCGGCGGGCGGGCCGGGCGGCCGCGGGGGTGGGTGTGGTGGTGTCCATGCCGACAATGTGACGCCGGTCTCAGCACAGGGCACGCTTGCGTTCATTCTGTTCACCCCTGCGACTCGGGGCCGAAACCGGACCGGGCGGGTGCGCCAGACTTGCGGGACGACCGGGGCGGGAGGAGGGGATCGGTGGCCCGACGGCAGTGGAGCATCGCGGGGCAGCTCTTCGCCCTCCAGGCGGTGGTGGTGACGCTGCTCGTGCTGGCCGGCGCGGCCGGCGCCGTCTGGCTGGCCCGCAGCGACTCCCAACAGGCCGCGAAGGACGAGGTGCTGGCCGTGGCGCAGGCCGTCGCCGGCTCCCCCAACGTCCGCGCGGCCCTCACCACCGCCGACCCGCCGGCCACCCTCCAGCCGTACGCGGAGGCCACCCGGGTCGCCACCGGAACGGACTTCGTGGTGGTGATGGCCCCGGACCGGACCCGCTACTCGCACCCGAACCCGGAGCTCATCGGGCAGCCGTTCATCGGCGACATCGGTCCGGCGCTCTCCGGCGAGCCGTTCACGATCACCAACGTCGGCACGCTCGGCGAGTCGGTGCGCGCGGTCGTCCCCGTCTACGACGACGAGCACCGGATCATCGGGCTGGTCTCGGTGGGCATCACCACCCGGGCGATCAACCGGAAGCTGCTCGGCCAGGTGCCGGTGCTGCTCGGCGCCGCCGCACCCGCCCTCGCCCTCGCGGCCACCGGGTCCTGGCTGCTCAGCCGCCGGCTCCGCCGGCAGACCCACGGCCTCGGACCGGGCGAGATGACCCGGATGTACGAGTACTACGACGCGGTCCTGCACTCCGTCCGCGAGGGGCTGCTGGTGCTGACCCGGGACCGCCGGGTGGCGCTGGTCAACGACGAGGGCCGCCGCCTGCTCGGGCTGGCCGACGACGCGGCCGTGATCGACCGGCCGGTCAGCGGGATCGACCTGCCCCCGGCCGTGGCCGATCTGCTCGGCTCCGGCCGGGACGCGCACGACGAGCCGGTCCTGGCCGGCGACCGGGTGCTGGTGGCCAACCAGCGCACCACCCGCTTCGAGGGAGCGGTGCTCGGCACCGTGCTGACCCTGCGCGACCAGACCGAGCTGCGCAACCTGGCCAGCGAGCTGGACTCGGTCCGTGCCCTCACCGAGGCGCTGCAGGCGCAGACCCACGAGTCGGCGAACCGGCTGCACACCGTGCTCACCCTGGTGGAGCTGGGCCGCACCGACGAGGCGGTCCGCCTGGCCACCCGCGACCTCGCGCTCGCCCAGCAGCTCACCGACCGGGTGGTCGGGGCGGTGACCGAGCCGGCGCTGGCCGCCCTGCTGCTCGGCAAGTCGGCGCAGGCCGGCGAGCGCGGCGTGGACCTCGTGATCGAGCCGGACTGCCGGCTCGACGACAGCCCGCTGCCCACCACCGACCTGCTCACCGTGGTCGGCAACCTGGTCGACAACGCCCTCGAGGCGGTGGCCGGCGCACCGGCGCCGCGCCGGGTCCGGGTCTTCGTCGGCACGGTCGACGACGAACTGGTGGTCCGGGTCGGCGACAGCGGCCCCGGACTGGAGCCGGACCGCGTGGCGGACGCGTTCCGGCGCGGGTGGTCCACCAAGAGCGCCGGCCGGGGGCTGGGTCTCGCGCTGGTCGGGCAGGTGGTCCGCCGGCACGGCGGCGCCGCCGAGGTGGCCCGCACCGACGCCGGGGAGACCGTGTTCACCGTCCGGTTGCCGGTCCCGGGGGTGGCCCGATGAGCGACATCCGGGTGCTGGTGGTCGAGGACGAGCCGCTGCTGGCCGAGGCGCACAAGGCGTACACCGAACGGGTCCCCGGCTTCGTGGTGGTCGGGGTGGCGCACACCGCGCGGGACGCGATGGCGGCGCTGCGCCAGCGCGGCGGCACGGACGTGGACCTGGTCCTGCTCGACTTCCGCCTGCCCGACCTGCACGGCCTTGACGTGTGCCGGGCCCTGCGGGCGGCGGGCAGCAGCGTCGACGTGCTGGCGGTGACCTCGGCTCGGGACCTGGCCGTGGTCCGCACCGCGGTGTCCCTCGGGGTGACCCATTACCTGCTCAAGCCGTTCACCTTCGCCGCGTTCCGCGACAAGCTGGAGCGGTACGCCGAGTACCGGCGGCAGGCCCTCGCCGACGGCGAGGTGGCCGCCCAGCACGAGGTGGACCGGATGTTCGCCACCCTGCGCGGGGCGACGCGGCACACCCTGCCCAAGGGCCTGGACGAGCACACCCTGCACACCGTGCTGGCCGCCCTCGGCGACGGCGGGCTGTCCGCCACCGAGGTCGGGCAGCGCACCGGGATCTCCCGGGTGACCGCCCGGCGCTACCTGGAGTACCTGGTCTCCGTCGACCGCGCGGTCCGCGCGCCCCGCTACGGGACGCCGGGCCGCCCCGAGATGGAGTACCGGCCGACCTGACCCGCCCTGCCCGGGCGACGGACGCGGGTGACCGGACCGCAGGGCTGGATCCGGTGGTGCAGGATCACGACGGACAGCAGCCGTGCATCCACTCCGGAGGTCGTCGATGTTTCTCGAGATCCGCACCTATCGCCTGCAGCCCGGCACGATCGACGAGTTCGTCCGGGTGATGAGGGAGGAAGCCGCGCCGCTGCTCGGCCGCTTCGGCATCCGGGTGGTGGCCGCCGGGGCGTCCCTGGCACGGGAGGACGGCCACGAGGAGGCGTACCTGATCCGGGGTTTCCCGTCCCTGGCGGTGCGGGACGAGCAGGAGGCGGCCTTCTACGGCAGCGACGCCTGGCGCGACGGCCCCCGCGACGCGATCCTGTCGCGCATCGAGAGCTACCACACGGTCGTGCTGGAGACCTCCGAAGCCGCCGCGGACGTGCTGGGCGGCCACCGGCCCTGAACCGCCCGTCCGCGGCGGTTCAGCTCACGTTGGCCGGGCCGAGGACGCTCTTCAGGTCGCCCATGAGCGCCGTGGTGGCGGCCACCCGGAACGGGCCGAGGCGCAGCGTGGTGACCTTGCCGCCGTTGAGCAGCTTGACGTGCACCTCGGTGTCGCCCGGGTGCAGCACCAGGGTCTCCTTGAGCTTCTCCACGAGCGGCGGCGTGCAGCGGTGCACCGGGATGGTGAGGGTGACCGGCTTGTTCGCCGGGTTGCTGCTGATGTCCGGCATGGACATGTCCATCGCCATGATCCGCGGGGTGTCGTCGCGGCGGTCGACCCGCCCCTTCACCACGACGATGGCGTCCTCGGCGATGTACTGCCCGATCACCTCGTAGGTGTTGGGGAAGAAGAGGGTCTCCACCCCACCGGCCAGGTCCTCCAGGGTGGCCGAGGCCCAGGCCCGGCCCTGCTTGGTGACCCGGCGCTGCACGCCGGAGAGGATGCCGGCCAGGGTGACCACCGCGCCGTCGGGCACGGTGCCCTCCTCGGAGAGGGCGGCGATGGTGGTGTCCGCCGCCGCGCCGAGCACGTGTTCCAGGCCGAAGAGCGGGTGGTCGGAGACGTAGAGGCCGAGCATCTCGCGCTCGAAGGCGAGCTTGTCCCGCTTGTCCCACTCGCTCTCGCCGATGACCGGCATGACCGTGGTGCTGCCCGCGCCGCTGTCCACGTCGCCGAAGCCGGCGCCGAACAGGTCGTACTGGCCGACGGCCTCCTTGCGCTTGACGTCGGCGTACGCGTCGATGGCGTCGGCGTGCACGGCGAGCAGACCCTTGCGGGTGTGCTTCAGCGAGTCGAAGGCGCCCGCCTTGATCAGCGATTCGATGGTCTTCTTGTTGCAGGCCACCGCGTCCACCTTGGACAGAAAGTCGTAGAAGTCGGCGTAATCGCCCTTCTCCTCCCGGCACCGCATGATCGCCGCCACCACGTTCGCGCCGACGTTGCGCACCGCGGCCAGCCCGAACCGGATGTCCTCGCCGACCGGAGTGAACGGCCCGGCCGAGGTGTTGACGTCCGGCGGGAGGACCTGGATGCGCATCCGGCGGCACTCGGAGAGGTAGAGCGCCATCTTGTCCTTGTCGTCGCCGACGGAGGTGAGCAGCGCCGCCATGTACTCGGCCGGGTAGTGCGCCTTGAGGTACGCGGTCCAGTACGACACCAGGCCGTACGCGGCGGAGTGCGCCTTGTTGAACGCGTAGCCGGCGAACGGGACGAGGACGTCCCACACCGCCTGGATGGCCTCGTCGGAGTAGCCGCGCTCGCGGCAGCCGTCCCGGAACGGGATGAACTCCTTGTCGAGGATCTCCTTCTTCTTCTTGCCCATCGCCCGGCGCAGCAGGTCGGCCTGGCCGAGGGTGTAGCCGGCGAGGATCTGCGCGGCGCGCTGCACCTGCTCCTGGTAGACGATGAGGCCGTAGGTGGGGGCGAGGATCTCGCGCAGCGGCTCCTCCAGCTCCGGGTGGATCGGCGTGATCTCCTGGAGGCCGTTCTTGCGCAGCGCGTAGTTGGTGTGCGAGTCCACGCCCATGGGGCCGGGCCGATAGAGCGCCAGCACGGCGGAGATGTCCTCGAAGTTGTCCGGCTTCATGAGCCGCAGCAGCGAGCGCATCGGCCCGCCGTCGAGCTGGAACACGCCCAGGGTGTCGCCGCGGGCGAGCAGTTCGTAGGCGGCCTTGTCATCCAGCGGCAGGCCCAGCAGGTCCAGCTCCGTGCCGTGGTTGAGCTGGATGTTCTTGACCGCGTCGTCGATGATCGTGAGGTTGCGCAGGCCGAGGAAGTCCATCTTCAGCAGCCCGAGCGACTCGCAGGTCGGGTAGTCGAACTGCGTGATGATGACGCCGTCGGCGTCCCGCCGCATCAGCGGGATGTGCTCGATGATCGGCTCGGCGGACATGATGACGCCGGCGGCGTGCACGCCGGTCTGCCGGATCAGGCCCTCGATGCCCTTCGCGGTCTCGATGACCTTCTTGACGTCCGGGTCGGACTCGTAGAGGCCGCGGATCTCGCCCGCCTCGGCGTAGCGCGGGTGCTTCGGGTCGAAGATGCCGGAGAGCGGGATGTCCTTGCCCATCACCGCCGGCGGCATCGCCTTGGTGATCCGGTCGCCCACCGCGTACGGGTAGCCGAGCACCCGCGCCGAGTCCTTGATCGCGGCCTTCGCCTTGATGGTGCCGAAGGTGGCGATCTGCGCGACCTTGTCCTCGCCCCACTTGTCGGTGACGTACCGGATCACCTCACCGCGCCGGCGCTCGTCGAAGTCGATGTCGACATCGGGCATCGAGATGCGCTCGGGGTTGAGGAACCGCTCGAAGATCAGGCCGTGCGGGATCGGGTCCAGGTCGGTGATGCCCAGGGCGTACGCGACCAGCGAGCCGGCGGCCGAGCCACGGCCCGGGCCGACCGCGATGCCCTGGCTCTTCGCCCACTGGATGAAGTCGGCGACCACGAGGAAGTAGGACGGGAAGCCCATCTGGATGATGACGCCCAGCTCGTACTCCGCCTGGACGACGTGGCCCTCGGGGATGCCGTTCGGGAAGCGGCGGGTCAGCCCGGCGAAGGTCTCCTTGCGGAACCAGGACTCCTCGGTCTCGCCCTCCGGGATCGGGAACCGCGGCATCAGGTTGTGGAACTCGAACATCCCGGCCGGGTCGACCTTCTCGGCGACCAGCAGGGTGTTGCGGCAGCCCTGCTGCCACAGCTCGGACGAGTCGACCGCGCGCATCTGCTCGGCCGACTTGACGAAGTAGCCGCCACCCTCGAAGCGGAACCGGTTGGGGTCGGCGACGTTGCTGCCGGTCTGCACGCAGAGCAGCACGTCGTGCGCCTCGGCCTGCGCCTCGTGGGTGTAGTGCGAGTCGTTGGTGACCACCGGCGGGATGTCGAGCTTGCGGGCGATCTCGGTGAGCCCGTCCCGGACCCGGCGCTCGATGTCGAGGCCGTGGTCCATGATCTCCAGGAAGTAGTTGTCCTTGCCGAAGATGTCCTGGTAGGCGGCGGCGACCTTGAGCGCCTCGTCGAACTGGCCGAGCCGCAGCCGGGTCTGCACCGCGCCGGAGGGGCAGCCCGTGGTGGCCATGATGCCCTCGGCATGCTCGGCGATCAGCTCCATGTCCATCCGGGGCCACTTGACGTAGTGGCCCTCCATGGAGGCGCGCGAGTTGAGCTTGAAGAGGTTGTGCAGGCCGTCCCGGTTCGCCGCCCACATGGTCATGTGGGTGATCGCGCCGTTACCGGAGACGTCGTCGCTCTTCTGCTCCGGGCGGCCCCACTTGACCCGCTGCTTGTGGAAGCGCGACTCCGGCGCCACGTACGCCTCGACGCCGAGGATCGGCTTCACCCCGGCGGCCATGGCCTGCTTGTAGAAGTCGTTCGCGCCGTGCATGTTGCCGTGGTCGGTGATCGCCACCGCCGGCATGCCGAGCCGCGCGGCCTCGGCGAAGAGGTCCTTGAGCCGGGCCGCCCCGTCGAGCATCGAGTACTCGGTGTGTACGTGCAGATGCGCGAACGAATCGCCCATGCGTGGCGCCCCCCGGGGTGTGGATCAAGGCTGCGTCGGAGTCGACCGACCCACCCTACCGAGGCGATCTGGCCGGCTCCACCGTCCGCGCCGAGGGTGGCCCGGGTCTCTCCGTCCCGATGGTACGGGCGCACACGATGCTGTGCCACTTGCACATACTGTGTGGCACACACTATCGTGTCAAGCATGGTCAGCGACGAGGTCCTCCGAACCCATCTACAGGAGCTACGGCGCGGCACCGTCGTGGTGGCCAGCCTGGTCGCCCTGCGCCAGCCCGACTACGGCTACGCGTTGCTGCAACGGCTGGCCGCGCACGGCTTTCCGGTCGACGCCAACACCCTCTATCCCCTGCTCCGGCGGCTGGAGGAGCAGGGGCTGCTGACCAGCGAGTGGAACACCGAGGAGAGCCGGCCGCGCAAGTTCTACCGCACCAGTGACGACGGCGAAGCGGTGCTGGGCCGCCTCCTCGACGACCTGACCGCGGTGCAGATGTCCGTCACCCAGCTGATCGAAGGAGTGGGACGATGAGCTCCCTGACCGACCGTTACCTCGCGGCCACCCTGCGGGCCGTGCCGCAGCAGCGCCGGGCGGAGCTCGCCGACGAGCTGCGCGCCTCCATCGAGGACATGATCGAGGACCGGACCGCCGGCGGGCAGGGCCGCGGCGCGGCCGAACGGGAGGTGCTCACCGAGCTGGGCAACCCCGAGCAGCTCGCCGCCCGCTACACCGACCGTCGCCTCCAGCTCATCGGCCCGCGCTACTTCCTGGTCTGGTGGCGCGTCCTGCGGACGCTGCTCACCTTCATCCCGGCGATCGTCGGCGTGGTGACCGGCGTGGTCAAGGCGACGGTCGGCGGCGAACCGGGCGCGGCCATCGGCGCCGGCGTCGCGAGCGGGTTGCAGACGGCCGTGCAGATCGCCTTCTGGGTCACCCTGTGCTTCGCCGTGCTGGAGCGCACCAACACCTCGCTGAACCTGCCCGAGTGGACGGTCGACCAGCTGCCCGAGGAGACCCGGGAGCGGCAGATCACCCTGGTCGACAGCTGCGCCTCGATCGTGTTCCTGCTCGTCGCCGTCGCGTTCCTGCCCTGGCAGCACTTCCAGCCCTGGCTGTCCGGGGACGGTTCCCGGCTGCCGATGATCGACCCGGCGCTCTGGAGCTTCTGGCTGCCGGCGCTGATCGTGGTGCTGGTCGCCAGCATGGGCCTGGAGATCGCGAAGTACCGGGCCGGCCGGTGGACCTGGCCGCTGGTCGCGGCCAACGCCGTGCTCAACCTGGCGTTCGCGGCGCCGCTGGTCTGGCTGCTGCTCACCGACCGGCTGCTCAACCCGGCGCTGATCGAGCGGTTCGCCTGGCTGCGCGAGGGCGGCGCGGAGGACGTGGCCCAGGTGGCCGTCGTGGTGACCGCCGTGGTCGTGGTCTGGGACGTGATCGACAGCGCGGTCAAGGCCCGCAAGGCCGCCGCCTGACCACCGCCGGTCCGGCGCGCCCTCCCGACCGGGGAGCGCGCCGGACCGGCGTACGGCCGGGCTCAGACGCGCGCCGCCAGCGCCCGCCACTCCCTGGCGAGCAGGGCGTACACGGCCTCGTCGGTCCACTCGCCCTTGACGTACTCGTTCTCCCGCAGGTGCGCCTCCCGGCGCATGCCGAGGCGCTCCAGCACCCGGGCCGAGGCGGTGTTGCGGGCGTCCAGCCGGCCGACGATCCGGTGCAGCCCGAGGCCGTCGAAGCCGAGCCGCAGCATCTCCCGGGCCGCCTCCGTGACGTACCCCCGGCCGGTGTGGTCCGGGTGGGCGACATAGCCGATCTCGCCCTGCCGGTGCTCGCCGCTGGTCCAGCTGAGCAGCACGTCGCCGACGAACTCGCCGGTCTCCGGCAGGACGACGGCCAGGTTGAGCACGTCCCCCGGCGCGCGCAACGCCGTGCGCCGCACCATCCGGTCCACCGCCGCCCGGGCGGCCGCGTCGTCGTAGGGCTCGTGGTACAGGAACCGGCAGACCTCGGGCCGGCCGCGGTAGTCGCGAAGCACGGCCAGGTCGTCGGGGGTGAAGGCGCGCAGCAGCAGGCGGTCCGTGCGCAGCGGCAGGTCGGGGACGAGCATGCCGGCAGGGTACGGGCGCGGCGGCCGGCCGGTCAGCCGAGTTTCCCCGGTGACGCCGTCGAGACGGCCGCCGGGGTCCGTTGCGTCGGCTGCCGGACTCGTCCGGGGCGTCCGGGCGGCGGCGGGCATAGCCTGGAGGCCCGGCCCACCGGCGAGCACTGGACGAGCTGATGTCTCTCCCGGACGGTACCGACGAGCTGGCCCGGTCGGCCGCGCGCGGCGACCGCGACGCGCTCGACGCGCTGCTGGTCGCCGTGCGGCCCGAGGTGCTGCGCCAGTGCGCCCGGCTGCTGCCCCACCGTCAGGACGCCGAGGAGGCCTGCCAGGACGCGCTGCTGGCACTGGCCCGCGGGATCACCCGGTTCGAGGAGCGGTCGTCGTTCCACACCTGGCTGTACCGGCTCACCGCCAACCGGGCGCGCTCCACCTACCGGGTGCTGCGCCGGCGCTGGCAGCTAGAGGCCGACGGCGTGCCGCTGCCCGACCCGCCCGACCCTCGGCGGACCAGCGTGGTGGCAGGCACCCGGCTCGACCTCCTCGACGCGCTCGACGCGGTCCCGCCCGACCTCGCCGAGGCGGTGACGCTGCGGGACGTGCTCGGGCTGAGCTACCGCGAGATCGCCGGCCTGCTCGACCTGCCGGAGGGGACCGTCAAGTCCCGGATCCACGAGGCCCGCCGGCAGGTGCGGCGGCGGATGTCCGATGGCTGAGCCTCCCCGCCGGCTCGCCGCCGCCCTCGCCGCCCTCGCCGTCCTCGCCGGGGTGCCGGCCTGCGCCGACCGCCCGGTCTCGCCCCTGCCGGTGCGACCGCCGACCCCGGCGGACCGCAC
>NZ_BMRA01000007.1:61990-269163 GCF_014648395.1 Micromonospora fulviviridis
GCTCCGCCGCCCCTGCCCCGGAGCCGTCGACGGTGCCGCCGCCGAGCCGGAGCCCCGTGCCGCCCGCGTCGACCCGGAGCCGGACGGCCCGGCCGAGCGCGTCGGCGTCGACCCCGCTGCCGAGCGCCTGTCTCGGCGCGGTGCGCTACGACCTGGTCCTCGCCGAGACCGAGCTGGCATTGCTGAAGTCGCTGTGTTTCGCCACCGGCGGGGTGCTGCGCGTCCGGGGCATCGGGCCGGGTCAGGTCACCGTGGACCGGGAGGACCTGGTCTCCCGCAGCTACGAGGCCGGCGTGGTGGACATCCGGTTCGTGCGGACCGGCACCGTCGTGGTGACGATCCCGCAGGACGGCCGGGCGTACCCGATCACGGTCGTGGTGGTCTGACCGGGCGGCCTACCGGACCCGCACGCCGGCGAGCAGGGCGTCGACGAAGTCCTCTCCGCTGCCCGGCGGCGGGGTGAGCTGCACGTAGAGCAGACCGGCCGGGGCGGCCCGCCCGGCGGCCTCGACGATCACCGGCCGCCCGCCGGGGCAGGCGAACGCGGCGACCACCCAGTCGACGCCGCCCTGCCGGGTGCGCCGCACCGGCGCCGCGGCGCAATCCGCGTGCGGGCGTTCGGCGAGGAAGCCCTCGGGCGTGGTGCGGCGGGCCGTGCCGGCGGAGAGACCCACGAAGGCGCCGGGCACGCCCGGGTCCGCCGCCCAGCGGCCCGGATCCGGTGACACCACCAGCGCCGGTTCCAGCTCGCCGTCGTCGCCATACTGCCCGGCCCAGCCGGTGCCGTCGGCCCGCCAGCCGGCCGGCAGGGCGACGGTGAGCGGCCCGCTGCGTCCCAGTGCACCGGTCGGGGTGCGGCCGGCCGCGTCGCCCGCCGTGGCGCCCAGGGCGACGAGCACCACCGCGACCGCCCCCGAGGTGGCGAGCCGCCGCCGGCGCGGCGGCCGCGGGGCAGCGCCACCGGGAGGCCCGGCGAGGGCCGCCGCGGCGTGCCCGGAGGCGGCGGTCGCGGCGTGCCCGGTGGCGGCGTGCCGCAGGGCCGCCCGGAACGCCGCGGCGTCCGGGTAGCGGTCGGCCGGCCGCGCGGCGGTGGCCCTGCGGAGCACCGCGGCCACCCCCGGCGGCACGCCGGCCCGCAGCCGTGGCAGCTCGCGGCCGGGCCGCCGGTCCTCCCGGGGACCGGCCCGCACCGGGGGGTCGCCGAGCAGCCGGAGGCCGAGGCGGCCCAGGCCGAACACGTCCGCGCGGGTGTCGACGACCGCGAGCGGGTCGTCCTGCTCCGGCGCCATGTAGCCGGGCGTGCCCGCCCGGGCGGTCAGCCCGGAGGCGGCGGCGAGCGCCTTGGCCAGCCCCAGGTCGGCGATGAGCACCCGCTCGGCGCCCGGCCCGGATCGGAAGAGGATGTTGCCGGGGGTCAGGTCGCGGTGCACCACGCCCTGCCGGTGCAGCACCGCGACCCCCGCCGCGATCTCGTCGAGCAGCGTCACGGCCGCGACCGCCGGCAGCGTACCCCGCGCCAGCCGGTCCCGGAGGCTGCCGCCGTCCGCCCAGGCCAGCACGGCGTACGGGCGGCCGTCGGGCAGTTCGCCCACGGTGTGCACCCGGACCAGGCGGTCGTGGTCCAGCCGGCGCAGCAGACGCGCCTCGTCCAGGAAGCGTTCCCGCACCCGCAGGTCGTGGCTCCAGTTCTCGGCCAGCACCTTGATCGCCACCCGGCCGTCGAGCACCGGGTCGTACGCGAGCCACACGGTGGCGAACGACCCCGCCCCGAGCAGCCGCTCCACCCGGTAGGCCCCGATCCGCGTCGGCGCGGTCATCGCATCACCTCCGGGATCGTCACCCCGGCCACCCGTCGACTCGACGGTAGACGTCGCAGCCGGGCGGCGACACTCCCGGCGGCGGCGCGGCCGTCCCGCCCGGACGGTCGGGAACCCGACGAACCGAATCCGCCGGGCCGGAGACCAACAGGGCAGGAGAACCGCCGAAGGGAGACCCGCAATGAACCACCTCTGGTCCACCATCCTCGCCGGGCTGCTGGCCCTCACCGCCGCCGTCCCGACGACCGTCACCGCCCCGCCCGCGGCCGGCGCCCCGGCGGCCCGGGCGACCACCGACCGCGCGCCGGCGGGCGGGGCCGTCGCCGGCCGCGCGCCGCTGGGTGGCCCGGCGACCGTCACGCAGGTCGAGGTGCTCAGCGTCCGCGGCGCCGGCCCGTACCGGATCGGCGCGCGGCTCGACCGGCTCGCCGCGGCCGGCCTGATCGACTGGACCGCGCCGGGCTGCGCCGGGGTGGTGCACGCCGGCGCCACGGGCGCCTGGGCCGGAAAGATCATGCTGGCCTTCCGGTTCGGCCGGCTGGTGTCGGTCGGCACGGCGACCGTCCCGCCCCGCTCCCCCGCCGGCGCGTCGGTCGGCATGTCCTTCGCCGACCTGGAGCGCATCTACGGGCGGCGCGGGGCGCTGATCCGCAACGACGCCGGGGACGCCGAGGCCTACCTGGTCCGGTTCGGGTCCCGGGCGGAGCTGTTCACCAGCCACCCGATCCGGAGCGGGGTCGGCTACTACGAGGCCGGGATCGCGTCCTACGTGGAGAGCGGATTCCGGCACCCGTCCTGCTGAACGCGGGCCCGGACACGACGAGGCGCCGGGCGACCGGGTCGCCCGGCGCACAAAAGGGGCGGCATGACCTGTGCGAGGATCGCCAACCATGAGTGCGGACCCGACCTACCTGCACGCCCTCGCCGGCGAGTGCGTCGACCTGGTGTCCCGGCAGTTCGGCCGCCGGCTGGACTGGTCACCCGAGAGCCTGTCGACGCTCGACGAGGTGTGCGCCGACCTGCTCGCCGACGGGCCGCTCACCGAGGAGCGCCTGGACCTGTGGTGGCGGCTGGTCGGCGCCTACACCGGCGAGGTGGTCATCCGCGCCTACGCCGGCGAGTGGGTCGAGCACGAGACGTCGCCCGGAGCCCCGGCGGTCTCGGCGCTCGGCGTGACCGGGTTCCCGTTCGGGCTGGCCGCACGGGTCCTGGACGGTGAGCCGTACAAGAGCCTCGCCTCGTTCGTGGGCGCTCTGCCGGCCATCGCGGAGCGCGCGGCGAGCGACTGACCGCCGGCGGACGGTTCCCGCGAGGCGCCGGAACGCACAGCGCCGCCGGGCCGACCCGAGGGTCGGCCCGGCGGCACGTCCGGCAACCTCAGCCGACCGCGGCCATGACCTCGTCGGAGACGTCGAAGTTGGCGTAGACGTTCTGCACGTCGTCGCAGTCCTCGAGCACGTCGATCAGCTTGAAGATCTTGCGTGCGCCCTCCTCGTCCAGCGGCACGTTGACGCTGGGGATGAGGGAGGACTCGGCCGACTCGTACTCGATGCCGGCGTCCTGGAGGGCGGTGCGGACCGGGATCAGGTCGGTCGGCTCGGAGACCACCTCGAACGCCTCGCCGAGGTCGTTGACCTCCTCGGCGCCCGCGTCGAGCACGGCCATCATCACGTCGTCCTCGGTGGTGCCGGCCTTGGGGACGATCACCACGCCCTTGCGGGAGAACATGTACGACACCGAGCCGGCGTCGGCGAACGAGCCGCCGTTGCGGGTGAGCGCGGTGCGCACCTCGGTGGCGGCGCGGTTGCGGTTGTCGGTGAGGCACTCGATCAGCAGCGCGACGCCGTTCGGGCCGTAGCCCTCGTACATGATCGTCTGGTAATCGGCGCCGCCGGCCTCCAGCCCGGAGCCGCGCTTGACCGCACGGTCGATGTTGTCGTTCGGGACGGAGTTCTTCTTCGCCTTCTGGATGGCGTCGTAGAGGGTCGGGTTACCGGCGGGGTCCCCGCCGCCGGTCCGGGCCGCCACCTCGACGTTCTTGATCAGCTTGGCGAACATCTTGCCGCGCTTGGCGTCGATGACGGCCTTCTTGTGCTTGGTGGTCGCCCACTTTGAGTGGCCGGACATCTCATACCTCCGTCTGTTGACTCACGCCTGCGTCGACTGTCCGCGCCCGCGCCGAACCGGGACCGCCGGGCGGTCGGCTGGGGGGCGGCGGCGGGCGGTGAGCCCTGCCGAACCGCGGCAATCCTATCGAGGTGGCGGCCCCGCATGTCACACCCGGCACCCGCGACCGGCCCGGCGGGGTGGAGGGAGCCGTCGCCGGAAGGCCACGAGGGTGGCCCGGAGGACGTGCCTCAACAGCGCCGCGACCAGGAGAAACGGTCAGGCGGCGGCGCGGACCAGGTCCACGAAGTAGCGGTGCAGCCGCAGGTCGCCGGTGAGTTCCGGGTGGAACGAGGTGGCCACCAGGTGGCCCTGCCGGACCGCGACGATCCGGCCGGCGGCCGGCCCCTCGGTGACCCGGCCGAGCACCTCGACGCCCGCGCCGACCCGCTCGACCCACGGGGCCCGGATGAAGATCGCGTGGAACGGTTCGCCCTCGACACCGGCGATCTCCACCGGCGCCTCGAAGGAGTCGACCTGGCGGCCGAAGGCGTTGCGCCGGACGGTCATGTCGATGCCGGCGAAGCCGCGCTGGTCGGGGCGGCCGTCGAGCACCTCGGCGGCCAGCATGATCATGCCGGCGCAGGACCCGTAGACCGGCATGCCGCCGGCGATCCGCTTGTCGATCGGCTCGCGCATCTCGAAGATGTCGGCGAGCTTGCTGATGGTGGTCGACTCGCCGCCCGGGATCACCAGGCCGTCGACCACGTCCAGCTCGGCCGGGCGGCGCACCGGACGGGCGTCGGCGCCGGCCCCGGCCAGGGCGGCGACGTGCTCGCGCACGTCGCCCTGGAGGGCGAGCACACCGATGACGGGTGCGGTCACTCCCCGCTCCTCTCGCTCGTCGGACGGGGCCCGGTCCGGGCCCCGTCCGGTCACCGTCACCAGCCGCGCTCGGCCAGCCGGTGCGGCTGCGGGATCTCGTCGACGTTGATGCCGACCATCGCCTCGCCCAGGCCGCGGGAGACCTTGGCCAGCACGTCCGGGTCGTCGTGGAAGGTGGTGGCCTTCACGATCGCGGCGGCGCGCTGGGCCGGGTTGCCCGACTTGAAGATGCCCGAGCCGACGAAGACGCCCTCGGCGCCGAGCTGCATCATCATGGCCGCGTCCGCCGGGGTGGCGATGCCGCCGGCGGTGAACAGCACGACCGGCAGCTTGCCGGTCTCGGCGACCTCCTTGACCAGCTCGTACGGCGCCTGCAGCTCCTTGGCGGCGACGAACAGCTCGTCGGCCGGCAGCGACTGGAGCCGGCGGATCTCCCGGCGGATCTTCCGCATGTGGGTGGTGGCGTTGGAGACGTCACCGGTGCCGGCCTCGCCCTTCGAGCGGATCATGGCGGCGCCCTCGGTGATCCGGCGCAGCGCCTCGCCCAGGTTGGTCGCGCCGCAGACGAAGGGGACGGTGAACGCCCACTTGTCGATGTGGTTCTCGTAGTCGGCCGGGGTCAGCACCTCGGACTCGTCGACGTAGTCGACGCCGAGGGACTGGAGGACCTGCGCCTCGACGAAGTGGCCGATCCGGGCCTTGGCCATGACCGGGATGGAGACGGCGTTGATGATGCCGTCGATCATGTCCGGGTCGCTCATCCGGGAGACGCCGCCCTGGGCGCGGATGTCGGCGGGCACCCGCTCGAGCGCCATGACGGCGACGGCGCCGGCATCCTCGGCGATCTTGGCCTGCTCGGGGGTGACCACGTCCATGATCACGCCGCCCTTGAGCATCTCGGCCATGCCCCGCTTGACGCGGGCGGTGCCGACGACGGGGTTGGCGTTGGTGTTCGGGGAGGTGGATTCGGGCACGGGTCATCGCTCCTTGGACGTGCTCGGGGGGTGGCTGCGAAAAGGTTACGACGGTGTCAACGCCGGTCCGACAGCCAATCAGACCCCCGGTGGCCTGCTCTGTGGTCGGCGTCACGGGGTCCGGGCCACCGCCCGCTCAGCCGGTGGTGACGTCCGCCCGCGGGGCGAGCGTGGGGTCGTCGACGTCGAAGTAGCGCGGCCACTCCCGCCCGCGTCCCATCCGGAACAGGCGTACCACCGGGCGGCTGCGGGCCGACCGGGCGTCCCGGACCAGGTCGGTGTGCACCTGCCGGGCCAGGGCCAGCCGCCGGCTGGCCGCGATCACCGCCTCGCAGGCCGGGTCGTCCGGGTCCAGTTCCACCGTGCGCAGCTGCCGGGTGAGGTCGTTCTCCGCGGCCTCCCGTTCCTCCCCGACGGCGTCCAGGGCGATCCGGGCGGCCGCGTACAGCTCCACGCCGTAGCGCTGCTCGGCCAGCACCGCGGCGGCGGCCGCGCGGCGCAGCAGGTGCGCGTCGAGCGCCCGGGCCGCCGACTCCGCGCGCGCCTGGAGCCGCTCGACCCGGCCGGCGGTCCAGATCAGGTACGCCGAGACCAGCCCGAGCACCAGGACCGCGCCCACCACCCACCACATGCCCGGCATCGTAGTGCTGCTCCTCATCCCGCCCGGCCCGCGCGGGCACCGGTCGACGCGCTCGTCACAGCGGCCCCACCGGCCACCGGGTTCAGCCCAGCCCCGCCCATTCCTGGTCCATGACCCGGCCGTCGGTGGCCTCGATCGCCGCTGCGTATACCTCCAGAACCCGGCGGGCAACCACGGGCCAGTCGAAATTCGCCACCACCTGGTCGCCGCAGGCGGTCAGCGCGGCCCGCTGCCCGGCGTCGTCGAGCAGTTCGGCCAGGGCGGTACGCAGCGCCGCCGCGTCACCGGTCGGGAAGAGCCGGCCGGCCCGCCCGCCGTCGAGCACCCGGCGGAACGCGTCCAGGTCGCTGGCCACCACGGTGGTGCCGGCGGCCAGCGCCTCGGTGAGGATCATCCCGAAGGACTCCCCGCCGGTGTTCGGCGCGACGTACAGGTGCAGGCTGCGCAGCATGCGCGCTTTGTCCGGCTCGGAGACCAGGCCCAGGAAGATGACCCGGTCCCGCAGGCCGGCCGGGAACTGCCCGTAGAGGTCGTCGGCGTCGCCCGGGCCGGCCACCAGCAGGCGCAGCCCGGGCCGGTGCGGAGCGAGCGCCACGAAGGCGTCCCGCAGGATCGGGAAACCCTTGCGCGGCTCGGTGAATCGGCCGAGGAAGCCGAGCGTCCCGCCAGTGCCCGGCGCGCACTCCCCCGGCCAGCCCGGCAGCGGCTCGACGCCGGCGAACTTCGCCACCGCCACCCCGTTGGGGATCTCCACGGCGCCGCCGTCCATGTGCTCGACCTGCACCTTGCGGGCCAGCGCGCTCACCGCGATCCGGGCGGTGATCCGTTCGAGGAGGATCTGGAGCACCCCCTGCGCGGCCGAGAGCACCCGGGACCGGGTCATCGCGGTGTGGAAGGTGGCCACCACCGGCCCCCGGGCGCACAGCACGGCGAGCATCGACAGACTCGGGGTGAGCGGCTCGTGCACGTGCAGCACGTCGAAGTCGCCCCGGTTGATCCAGCGCCGCACCCGGGCCGTGGAGACCGGACCGAACGCGATCCGGGCCACCGAGCCGTTGTACGGCAGCGGCACCGCCCGGCCGGCCGACACCACGTACGGCGGCAACGGCGAGTCCTCGTCGGCCGGGGCCAGCACGCTCACCTCGTGGCCGAGCCCGAGCAGCGCCTCGGCCAGGTCCATGACGTGGTTCTGCACCCCGCCGGGGACGTCGAAGGAGTACGGGCACACGATGCCGATCCGCATTGCGCCCGCTCCCTCAGTTCGTCCCGGTGGTGGCCGCCGGCGGCGCCGCCGAGGCGGTGGAGCCGTCCGTGCGCTGGTCCAGCCACATCCGCTGCAACATGTGCCAGTCTTCCGGATGCCGGGCGATGCCCGCCGCAAGACCGTCGGCAATCCGCTGGGTCACGGCGCGTACCCGGGCGTCCAGCGGGGCGCTGTCCGGGTCGGGCAGCTCCAGCGGGCCCTCGAGGGCGGCGCGGGCGCGGTCCGGCTCGAACCAGAGCGAGGCCACGTAGAGCGGCGCGCCGGTGCGCAGCGCCAGCAGGGCCGGGCCGGGCGGCATCCGGGTCCTGCCGCCGAAGAACTCGACCTCTACGCCCCGGGCGGAGAGGTCCCGGTCGGCGAGCAGCGGCACCACGGCGCCGGCTCGCAGGCGGTCCACCAGCACGTCGAACGCCGGCCGGTCGCCGCCGGAGGTGGGCAGGATCTCCATGCCGAGGCCCTGCCGGAAGGCGAGGAAGCGCTCGTAGACGCCCTCGGGCTTGAGCCGCTCGGCGACCGTGGTGATCGGCCAGCCGGTGGCGGCCACCCAGGCGCCCGCGGCGTCCCAGTTGCCGGCGTGCGGCAGGGCGACCACCGCGCCCCGGCCGGCCGCCACGTCGGCGGCGAGCTTTTCCTGGCCGTCGAGGTGGAACCCGGCGAGGATCTGCTGCCGGCTCAGGCTCGGCAGCCGGAACGCCTCCAGCCAGTACCGGGCGTACGACCGCAGGCCGGCGCGGACCAGCCGGTCCAGCTCCGCCTCGGGAAGCTCCGGGCCGACCACCCGGCGCAGGTTGGCGCGCAGCCGTTGCGTACCCTTTCCGCCCCCGCGGTGGGCGCGGTCGGCGCCCGCCCGGAAGGCGGCGGCGACCACGGGCTGGGGCAGCGCGCGGACCAGGCGCCAGCCGGCGACGTAGGCCGCCTCGGTGAGGTTCACTCCCGGCCGACCAGCTGCGCCTGCCGGTACACGTGGGCCATCCGCTGGCCGACCGTGAAGATCGAGACGGCGGCGAGCAGCCAGAGCGCGATCTCCAGGGCCGGGTCGACGCCGAGGCCGGTGAGCAGGCCGCCCACCCCGACGATCAGCAGCCGCTCGGTGCGCTCGGCGATGCCGACGTTGCAGGTCATCCCGAGGCCCTCGGCGCGGGCCTTGACGTAGGAGACCAGCCCACCGGCGGCCAGGCACAGCAGCGCCGCCGCCACCCCGGAGTGGTCCTGCTCGGTGGCCAGCCAGTACGCGACCGCGCCGAAGACCGCGCTGTCGGCGATGCGGTCCATGCTCGAGTCGAGGAAGGCCCCGAACCGGGTGGAGCCGCCGCTCATCCGGGCCATCGTGCCGTCGAGCAGGTCGGTGAGCGCGAAGACCGTGACGATCAGCGCACCGGCGACCAGATGACCGCGGGCGCCGAAGCCGAGCGCGCCGACGAGCACGCCGACCGTGCCGGTCACGGTGACCGCGTTGGGGGACACACCGGCGCGGAGGAGTCCGCGCGCGACCGGCTCCACGACGCGGGTCATCCCCGCGCGGGCCGTCACTTGGAAGATCTTCGCCATGGCGGTCCCACGATAACGGCCGGCAGCGGTCGGGGATACAGCCGGTCGTCCCGACCCGCCAGGCGCACTTGTGCCGGCCCGGTTACGGGTGTGAGATCGAGCGTGGGAGGTGAGCCAGTTCACCGGATCACCGGTCCGCGTACCCGTCGTCCAGGAGATCACCGGAAGATATCGCCGCGGCGCCTGACCGGGCCGCTTCCCCGTCGCGCGCGGCGGTCGCCACCACCACCGGTTGAGGGAGGTGCGCCGCGATGGCGCAGAAGAATCAGGAGAAGGGTGTCACCGGCGGCGCGCCGGTGGTGACCGAGCCCGGCAGGGTTCGCAACGTGGTGCTCGTCGGGCACTCCGGGGCGGGCAAGACGACCCTGGTCGAGGCGCTGCTCGCGACCAGCGGCACGATCGGCCGGGCTGGCAGCGTCACCGACGGCACCACGGTCTGCGACCACGACCCCGCCGCCGTCCGCCAGCAGCGCTCGGTGAGCCTGGCCTGCGCCCCGCTGCTGCACCGCGACGTCAAGGTCAACCTTCTGGACACCCCCGGGTACGGCGACTTCGTCGGCGAGCTGCGCGCCGGGCTGCGGGCCGCCGACGCGGCGCTGTTCGTGGTCTCCGCCGTCGACGGCATGGACGCGGCCACCGCCGCGCTCTGGGAGGAGTGCGCCGCGGTGGACATGCCCCGCGCCGTCGCGGTGACCCGGCTGGACCACCCGCGCGCCGACTTCGACGAGGCCGTGGCGCTCTGCCAGCGGGTCTTCGGCGACAACGTGCTCCCGCTCTACCTGCCGATGCTGGGCGACGACGGCGAGTCGGTCGCAGGCCTCATGGGGCTGATCACCCGGCGGGTCTTCGACTACTCGCAGGGCCTGCCGGCGGCGGTGCGCGAGCCCGACCCGGAGCACCTGCCCGCCATCCTGGAGTCCCGCGACGAGCTGATCGAGGGGATCATCGCCGAGAGCGAGGACGAGACCCTCATGGACCGCTACCTCGGCGGCGAGGAGATCGACACCGAGGTGCTCATCACCGACCTGGAGACGGCGGTCGCCCGCGGCCACTTCTATCCGGTGGTGCCGGTCTGCGCGGAGACCGGCGTCGGCCTCGACGCGCTGCTGGACGGCCTGGTGGCGGCGTTCCCGTCGCCGCTGGAGCACGAGCTGCCCGCGGTCACCGGGGTGGACGGCTCGCCCCGGCCGCCGCTGGCCTGTGACCCCGACGGCCCGCTGGTCGCCGAGGTGGTCAAGACGACCGTGGACCGGCACGTCGGCCGGGTCTCCCTGGTCCGGGTCTTCTCCGGCACGCTCCGCCCCGACCAGGTGATCCATGTGTCCGGGCACGGCATGGCCGAGCGCGGTCACCCCGACCACGACGCCGACGAGCGGGTCGGCCACATCTACAGCCCGCTCGGCGCGACGCTGCGCGAGGTGCCCACCGCGGTGGCCGGTGACATCTGCGCGATCACCAAGTCGGGCAGCGCGGAGACCGGCGACACCATCTCCGCCAAGGAGGAGCCGCTGCTCATCGCCCCGTGGGAGATGCCGGAGCCGCTGCTGCCGGTGGCCATCGTGGCGAAGAGCCGGGCCGACGAGGACGCCCTGGCCCGCAACCTGGCCCGGCTGGTCGCCGGCGACCCGACGCTGCGGCTGGACCGCAACGCCGAGACCCACCAGCTGGTGCTGTGGTGCATGGGCGAGGCGCACGCCGACGTGGTGCTCGACCGGCTGCGCGCCGGCGGGGTGGAGCTGGAGACCGAGCCGGTCCGGGTGGCGCTGCGCGAGACGTTCACGGCCGGCGCCAAGGGGCACGGCCGGCACGTCAAGCAGTCCGGCGGCCACGGCCAGTACGCCGTCTGCGACATCGAGGTCACGCCGCTGCCCCGGGGCGCCGGCTTCGAGTTCGTGGACAAGGTGGTCGGCGGCGCCGTGCCGCACAACTACATCCCGTCGGTGGAGAAGGGCGTCCGGGCCCAGATGGAGCGCGGCCTGGTCGGCGGCTACCCGATGGTGGACCTGCGGGTGACCCTCTTCGACGGCAAGGCGCACAGCGTGGACTCCTCCGACGCGGCGTTCCAGGCCGCGGGCGCCCTCGCCCTGCGGGACGCCGCCGAGAAGGGGCAGCCGGCGCTGCTGGAGCCGGTCGACGAGGTGACCATCCGGGTGCCCGACACGTCGGTGGGCGCCGTGATGGGCGACCTGTCCGGCCGGCGCGGCCGGGTGCTCGGCACCGAGGCGGACCCGGACGCCGAGGGCCGCACCCTGGTCCGCGCCGAGGTCCCCGCCACCGAGTTGCTGCGCTACGCCGTCGAGCTGCGCTCGATGACCGCCGGCACCGGCACCTTCCGCCGCGAGTTCGCCCGCTACGAGCCGATGCCCGCCCACCTCGCCGAACAGGTCCGCAAGGAGGCCGGCGCCCGGTCCTAACCCGTTCACCCGGCGCCGATCATGGAGTTGTGGTTCCCGATTCCTCCAGTGGAGCCCGTTTCCGGCGGTGCCACAACTCCATGACCGCCGGAGCGGGGGCGGGCCGAAGTGCGGGGGCGGGTCAGGGGCGGGCGGCCGGGACCGGTGGCATCGGCCAGTGCGGGCGGTCGGCGTCGCGCAGGGCGGCCGCGCGCAGGGCGGCGAGCCGGCGTTCCACCTCGGCGAACTGGTCGGCGGCGAGCGGGCCCCGGGCCAGCGCGGCGGCGTTCTCCTCCACCTGGGCGACCGTGCGGGCGCCGGGGATCGGCACCGAAAGGCCGCTGCGCGCCCAGATCCAGCCGAGCGCGCCCTGCGCCAGGGTCCGGCCGTCGGCGGTCAGCGCGTCGCGGACGGCGGCGACCCGGCGCAGCCATTCCGGGGCCGGCCGGCCGCTGCGGAACCACTCCAGCCAGTTCGGCGCGGTGCCGCGCACGTCGTCCCGGGGCAGCGTGGACGCCGGGGTGTACTTGCCGGTGAGCAGCCCCATCCCGAGCGGCCCCCGGGCCAGGCTGGCCAGGTCGTGCTTCTCGCAGACGGCCAGCATGGCCGGGGCGTCCCGGAGCACCGACAGGCCGTGCTGCACGGCGGCGGCGCCCCGGGCGACCTGGGCGAAGGCCGCGGCGCGGTCGACCCGGTCGGTGCTCCAGCCGTACGCCCGGACCAGGCCGTCGGCGACCAGGTCCTCCAGGGTGCCGATCAGCGCCTCGGCCCGGGGCACCGGCAGGTCGCCGAGGTGCAGTTGGTAGAGGTCGATCCGGTCGGTGTCCAGCCGGCGCAGCGAGTCGACGACGGCCCGCCGCAGGTACTCCGGCGAGGCGTCCTCCCCGGTGGCCTGCCGGGTCCGCTCGTCGAAGGTGTAGCCCCACTTGGTGGCGATCACCGCCTCGTCACGGCGGCCGGCGAGCGCCCGCCCGAGGATCCGCTCGCCGTGCCCGGCCCCGTACGTGTCGGCGGTGTCGAAGAGCGTCACCCCGAGGTCGAGGGCGCGGCGGACCGCCCGGACCGACTCCTCGTCGTCCACCGCGCCCCAGCCCAGCGGGCGGGCACCCTCGGCCCACGGGCCGCCGATCGCCCAGCAGCCCATGCCGAGGGCGCCGACCGCGATGCCACTGCGACCCAACGGCCGCGTGCTGACTGCCATCGCCGCATCCTGCCACCTTCCCGGGACCCGCGGGCGGCTTCGTCACCCCGGGTGCCGGGAGGGTCAGCGGGCGTACGCGAGCAGCACCGGGTCGGCCTGGCCCACCCAGGCGCCGGTCAGCCGGGACGCCGTCGGGGCGTCGGCCGGGGCGGGGCGGCGGACCACGGCCAGCTCGATCCCGCCGGCCCGGATCAGCGTCGGGTCGCCGTCGACCACCTCGTCGATGGTGTCGAGCGCGGGCGGCGTGCCGGTGCGGGCGCCGGCCAGGGTCATGCTCGGGGCGCGCACCTCGCGCCGGCCGTCGACCTCGAAGTACTCCTCGGCCTGCCCGGCGTCGGCGAGGACGGCGGCGGCCAGGGCCGGCGGGTAGACCGGGTCGGCGCAGCCGTCGTACACCCAGCGCGGGCCCAGCACGGAGTGCTCGGTGGTGCCGACCAGCCAGCGGTCGGCGCCGGCCAGCGGCGCGGCCCGGTAGGTCAGCGGCACCTGGAGGACCGGCCCGTTGCCGGCCCGGACCAGGATGGTCTCGATGCCGACCTCGCCGGCCGGGTCGTCGAACCGGTAGGCGGCCACCCGGGTGACCTCCGCGCCCGCCTCACCGGCGAACCAGGGCCGGCCGGGCAGCCAGGCGGCGAGCAGGTCGAGCTTCGAGGGGCGCAGTTCCGCGCGGTGCAGCAGAGCCATGCCCAAGATCGTACTGCCGGGCTCGGGCCGCCGGGGCGGCCGACCTCCCGGCGACGCGGCACGCCCGCGGCGTCAGGCCGGCCAGGCCTTCGCGAACAGGTCCCGGGTGTCGGCGAGCAGTTGCGGCAGGACCTTGGTGCGGCCGATCACCGGCATGAAGTTGGCGTCGCCGCCCCACCGTGGCACCACGTGCTGGTGCAGGTGCGCCGCGATGCCCGCGCCCGCCACGCCGCCCTGGTTCATGCCCAGGTTGAAGCCGTGCGCGTTGGAGACGTGCCGCACCACCCGCATGGCGTCCTTCGTGAACGCGGCCAGCTCGGCGGTCTCCGGCACGTCCAGCTCGGTGTAGTCCGCCACGTGCCGGTACGGGCAGACCAGCAGGTGGCCCGGGTTGTAGGGGTAGAGGTTGAGCACCGCGAAGACGTGCTCGCCCCGGGCCACCACCAGGCTCTCGTCCGGCGGCAGGCCGGGGGCGAGGCAGAACGGGCACCCGGTCGGCTTCTCGTAGCCGCCCGCGGGCCGGTCCTCGCCGGAGATGTAGGTCATCCGGTGCGGCGTCCAGAGCCGCTCCAGCCCGTCCGCCAGACCGTCGTCGCCGCCGCCGTCGAAGTGCCGTTCCGCCCCAGTCACACGCCGATCCTAGGTGTTGGGGGTGCCCTCCGCCGACGGGCCGGAGTTGGTCCGGGACTCGACGACCTCCCGCACGTGGGCCACCGCCTCCTCGACCGGCACGCCGTTGCGCTGCGACCCGTCCCGGTAGCGGAAGGAGACCGTGCCGGCGGCCACGTCGTCGTCACCGGCGATCACCATGAACGGGATCTTCTGCTGCTGGGCGTTGCGGATCTTCTTCTGCATCCGGTCGTCACCGGCGTCGACCTCGGCCCGGATGCCCTGCTTGCGCAGGGTGGTGACGAAGTCCTGGAGGTAGTCGGTGTGGTCCTCGCGGATCGGGATGCCGACCACCTGCACCGGGGCGAGCCAGGCCGGGAACGCGCCCGCGTAGTGCTCGGTGAGCACGCCGATGAACCGCTCGATCGACCCGAACTTGGCGCAGTGGATCATGACCGGCTGCTGCCGCGTGCCGTCGGCCGCCTGGTACTCCAGCCCGAAGCCCTTCGGCTGGTTGAAGTCGTACTGGATGGTCGACAGCTGCCAGGTACGGCCGATGGCGTCCTTGGCCTGCACGGAGATCTTCGGGCCGTAGAAGGCCGCGCCGCCCGGATCCGGCACCAGGTCCAGCCCGGTCTCCCGGGCGCACTGCTCCAGCACCGCGGTCGCGGTCGCCCAGTCCTCGTCCAACCCGACGAACTTGTCGAGCTTGGCCTCGTCGCGGGTCGACAGCTCCAGGTAGAAGTCGTCGATGCCGAAGTCCTTGAGCAGGCTGAGCACGAAGTTGAGCAGGTGCTTGATCTCGGCGGGCGCCTGCTCCCGGGTGCAGTACGAGTGCGAGTCGTCCTGGGTCAGGCCGCGCACGCGGGTCAGCCCGTGCACCACGCCGGACTTCTCGTAGCGGTAGACCGACCCGAACTCGAACAGCCGCATCGGCAGCTCGCGGTAGGACCGCCCGCGCGACCGGTAGATCAGGTTGTGCATCGGGCAGTTCATCGCCTTGAGGTAGTAGTCCGCGCCCTCCAGTTCCATGGGCGGGTACATCCCGTCGGCGTAGTACGGCAGGTGGCCCGAGGTGTGGAACAGCCCTTCCTTCGAGATGTGCGGGGTCCCGACGTACTGGAAGCCCTCCTCGATGTGGCGGGTGCGGACGTAGTCCTCCATCACCCGCTTGAGCACGCCACCCTTGGGGTGGAAGACCGCCAGGCCGGAGCCGATCTCGTCGGGGAAGCTGAACAGGTCCAGGTCCGCGCCGAGCTTGCGGTGGTCGCGCCGGGCGGCCTCCTCCAACAACCGCAGGTACGCCTTCAGCTCGTCCCGGGTCGGCCACGCGGTGCCGTAGACCCGCTGGAGCTGCGGGTTCTTCTCCGAGCCCCGCCAGTAGGCGGCGGCCGAGCGCATCAGCTTGAACGCGCCGATGAGCCGGGTGTTCGGCAGGTGCGGGCCGCGGCACAGGTCCGACCAGCAGACCTTGTCCTCATTGGCGGCGAGGTTGTCGTAGATGGTCAGCTCGCCGCCGCCCACCTCCATCACCTCGGAGGAGTCCAGCCCCTCCCCCTTGACCTCGATCAGCTCCAGCTTGAACGGCTCGGCGGCCAGTTCGGTGCGCGCCTCGTCCAGGCTGGTGAAGCGGCGCCGGCGGAAGCGCTGCCCGGACTTGACGATCTCCTGCATCCGCTTCTCGAGCTTCGCCAGGTCGTCCGGCTGGAACGGCTTGCCCACCTGGAAGTCGTAGTAGAAGCCGTTCTCGATCGGCGGGCCGATGCCGAGCTTGGCCTCCGGGAAGACGTCCTGCACGGCCTGGGCCAGCACGTGCGCGGTGGAGTGGCGCAGCACGTTCAGCCCGTCCGGGCTGTCCAGGGCGACCGGCTCGACAGCGGTCTCCTCGGCCGGCTTCCAGTCCAGGTCGCGCAGCTCGCCCTGCGGGTCGCGGACCACCACGATCGCCTTCGGGCCGTTCATCGGCAGGCCGGCCGCGGCCACCGCGTCGGCCGCCGTCGTCCCGGCGGCGACGACGACGGGGTCGGCCACGATCGGGGTACGGGGTGCGGACACGGTGACTCCTGTCGTCGACGGGTTCGGATGCGCCGGGTACCGGCCCCTGCGATGCTATCGGTCGCCCCGACCGACGCCGTCGGCGACGCCGCGCTCCCCCGGCGATCGGTTCCGTCCCGCGTTGAACCTTTCCGCCCTCCCGCCCGAACTACCGGGTGGGGCCGGAGCCGGACCGGCCGCGTCGACACGGATGGGGACGACCATGACGATGACCCGTCGGGGCCGGTGGTGGGCGATCGCGTTGCTGGCCGCCACGGTCGGCGGCACCCTGGGCTGGCCCGGTGCCGCGAGCGCCGCCGAGGTGACCCTCACGACCTCACCGGCCCAGGTGCGCCAGGGCGACGCCATCGAACTGGCCGTGGTGCTGCCCGAGGAACGGGCCGGCAGCCGGACCAGCCGGATCGAGCTGCGGATGCCCGTGGACGCCCCGATCGGCGAGGTCTACCCGCTGTCCGTGCCGGACTGGGCGCCGACCATCACCACCCGCACCCTCGACCGGCCGGTCGCCGGCATCCACTCCTCGGAACTGAACCAGGTGACCGACGCGGTGACCTGGATCCGGATGCCCGGCACCACCGGGCCTGCCCGCCTGTCGCTCGGCATGGGCCCGATGCCGGCCACCGACCGGCTGACCTTCTCGGTGATCCAGACCTACGCCGACGGCACCGTGGTCCGCTGGACCGACCCGCCCGGCGGCGCGCACCCCGCCCCCACGGTGACCCTGCTGCCGCCGCTGCCGGGCGCCGCCGTCCACGCCGGCCACGGCGGCCCGGTCGCCGAGGAGCCGGCCGAGGCGGCCACCCCGGCACGAGCCGGCGACGACGGACCGAGCGCCGACCTGCTGCTGGGCGGCGGGCTCCTCGCCGGGCTGGGCGGCGGCGCGGCGCTCGGCTGGCTGCTCAGCCGCCGCCGCAACACCCTGACCCTCCGACCCGACGCCGACCCCGCCACCACGGAGACCGCGCCCCTGACCCCCTCGGCCTCCCGCTGAGCTGTCCGCCCGCGGCGATCTTGGCGACCCACCGTTCGTGGCGAACGACAACTCGCCAAGATCCGAAGTCGGACGGCGCGGTGTCGCACGTGGGAGGGGCCGTACGTGCGGGATCGCGCAGGCGGTCAGGCGGGGGCGGCGAGCCAGGCCGGGAGGGGTTCGCGGGCCGCGAGCCAGCCGTCCGGGACGCCGCCCGGGGTGCCGACGCCGGTGTGGGCGGCCACCACGCCGCCGACGATCGCCGCCGTGGTGTCCACGTCGCCGCCCGCCTCGACGCAGGCGCGGATCGCGGCCGGATAATCGTGCAGGTGGGTGGCGGCGACCCAGAGGCAGAAGGGCACGGTGTCCTGGGCGGTCACGCGGGAGCCGTTGCCGAGCGCCTCGGCCACCTCCCCGGCCGGGTGGCCGCGCAGGGCGGCGGCCCGGCGTACGCCCCGGTGCACCTCGCCGGCCGGGTCCAGCGCGCCGGCCACCACGGTGAGCAGCCGGGCCGGCTCGGGCCGGTCCCCGTCCAGCCGGGCCCGGGCGGCCAGCGAGGCGGCCACCGCCACGGCGACGGCCCCGGCGACGCCCTCCGGGTGGGCGTGGGTCACCTCGGCCGAGGCGCGGGCCTGGTCGGCGGCCCGCCGCGTGGAGTCGGCGTACCAGGCGCCGAGCGGGGCCACCCGCATGGCCGCGCCGTTGCCGCAGGAGCCCTGCCCGTCGAACGCCGACGCGGCGGCAACCGGCCACGGTGTGCCCGCGCGGATCAGTTCGAGCAGTTCCACGGCGCCGGCGCCGTAGCGGCGGGCCGGGTCGTAGTGCGCCGCGAAGGCGAGCGCGAGGGCGTCCCGGTCGATCCGACCGTGCGCGGCCAGCACGGTGAGCACCGAGCAGGCCATCTCGGTGTCGTCGCTCCACGGCCAGGGGCCGGGCGGGAGCGCGTCCGCCCAGGCGGCGACGGCCTGGCCCGGGACGAAGAACCGCGCGCCGAGGGCGTCACCGACCGACAGGCCGGCCAGCGCGTCGCGGGCGAGCGTGAGGCGGGTGTCGGGGAAGAGAGTGAACGTCATCGCCGTCCCAGCTTGCCCGGTTCCGGGGAGTGCCGCAACGCGATCAACTTGCCACGCCGAGTACGGTGCTGACGTGGCAACCGTCCTCCTGGTCGAAGACGATCACGTCGTACGCGGCGCGATGCTGCGCTCCCTCACCGACCGGGGACACGCGGTGCACGCCGTCGGCACGGCGCTGGACGCGCTGCGCCGGGTGGCCGCCGAGACCCCCGACCTGGTGGTGCTCGACCTCGGCCTGCCCGACCTGGACGGTTCCGACGCGCTGCGGATGCTGCGCGGGATCACGGACGTGCCGATCATCATCGCCACCGCCCGGGACGACGAGCAGTCGGTGGTGCGGCTGCTGCGCGCGGGCGCCGACGACTACATGGTGAAGCCGTTCACCGGCGCCCACCTGGACGCCCGGATCACCACCGTGCTGCGCCGGGCGGGCCGGGCCAGCCGTACCGTGCAGCCGGCCGTGCACACGGTCGGCGGCCTGCGGGTGGACGTGGGCGAGCGCAGCGCGGTGCTGGACGGCGAGCCCCTGGCCCTCACCCGCAAGGAATTCGACCTGCTGGCGTATCTCGCCGCACGTCCCGGCCGGGTAGTGTCCCGGCGGGAACTCTTGGAGGAGGTATGGCGGCAGCCCTCGGTCGGCGAGGACCAGACCATCGACGTTCACCTGTACTGGCTGCGCCGCAAAATGGGCGAGTCCGCGGCGAAGCCGCGCTACCTGCGCACCGTGCGGGGGGTCGGCTTCCGGCTGGTGGCGCCGGACTGAGGCAGGCGCTGGCCTGGCTCACGGCCGGCATGTGCAGCCTCGTCGCGCTCGCCTTCCTCGTCCCGCTCGGGATCACCCTGTCCGACCAGGCGCGGGAGGAGAAGCTGGCCGACGCGGCCCGGCGCAGCGCGCTGGTCACCGGGGCGCTCGCGGTCAGCACCGACCCGGAGATCGTCCGGCGGGCCGTGGCGGCCAGCGGCGACGACCCGGCGCTGCGGCCCGTCGTCCACGGGATCGGCGCCGACGAGCGCGCGGGCCGCGCCGACGCGGCGGCGCTGGACCGGGCGGCCGCCGAGCGGCAGTCGGTGGTCACCGACGTGTCCGGCGGCGTGCTCCGGCTGGACCCGGTGGTGCTCGGCGACCGGGTGGCCGTGGTGGAGGTCTTCGTCCCCGACGAGGTGCTCGACGAGGGCGCCGGCGGGCGGTGGCTGCTGCTGCTCGCGGTGGCGGTGGCGCTGGTCGGGGCCGCGGTGGTCGTGGTCGACCGGGTGGCCGCCCGGGCCGTCGACGCCACCGGCGAGCTGGTGAAGGCGGCCCTCGCGGTCGGCGACGGCGAGCTGGGCGTCCGGGTCGAGCCGACCGGGCCGCGGGAGCTGACCGAGGCCGGGCACGCGTTCAACCGGATGGCCGAGCGGCTGGTCGCGCTCCGCGCCGACGAGCGGGAACTCGTCGCCGACCTGTCGCACCGGCTGCGGACGCCGCTGACCGCACTGCGGCTGGACGCGGAGGCGCTGGAGTCCGACGACACCAGCATCGGCACGTTCAGCGAGGCGGAGCTGGACCGCCGCCGCGGCATCCGGCGGATCCGGCAGGCCATCGTCACGCTGGAGGGCGAGGTCGACCAGCTGATCAAGACCACCCGCAAGGCGGTCGGGCAGGAGACCGGCCCGGCGACCTGCGACGTGAGCGAGGTGGTCCGGGACCGGATGGTCTTCTGGTCGGCCCTCGCCGGTGACCAGAACCGGCCGCACCGGGTGGTCGGGGCGCAGCTGCGGATCCCGGCGCCGGTGCCCCGGGCCGAGCTGGCCGCCGCGCTGGACGCGGTGATCGGCAACGTCTTCCGCTACACGCCGCAGGGCACCGCGTTCGAGGTGGCGGTGAGCCGGCGGGACGGCTGGGTGGCGATCCGGATCGACGACGCCGGGCCGGGCATCCCCGACCCGGACCGGGCGCTGCGCCGGGGCGCCAGCGACCAGGGCTCCACCGGGCTGGGGCTGGACATCGCCAAGCGGGTCGCGTTGCAGGCCAACGGGTCGGTGAGCATCGACCGGGCACGGCTCGGCGGGGCCAGCGTGGTGATGCTGCTGGCCGACCCGGAGGCGACACCCCGGCAGGTCAACCGGTTCGGTCTGGTGGGCCGGATGGCGCGGGACGCCCGGGAGCCGCGGGCCGGCCGCCGCTGGCCGCGCCAGCGCTGAGCCGGTGGCTGTGGGCCGCCGCAAGTTCTCCTTAGGAGTGGGTTAACGACGGCCGGAACAGCGGTCCGGACTGTCAGGATCAGGACCGAACCCATCAGTTCCGTCGGCCGGGACGCCCCGTAAGAACTCCGGTCGGCGGAGCCGTGCGCGCGGCGGGAGTTCGGTCCCCCCACACCTCGCTCCCGCCGCGCGCCACTTCCCCGTCGAACCGCACCCCGGGCGTGAGGTGACCGTGATGACGCCGACCGTCAGCCGCCTGCTCCGCTGGGCCACCGTCATCGGTCTGGGTGTCGCCCTCACGCTCGCCGCCTGGCAGGACCCCGTGCACGCGGACGGCCCGGGCCGCTCCGCCGGCGGCCTGCCCGCCGTCGCCGTGGTGGTGGCGGCGGTGGTCGGGTTCGGGCTGGCCCTGGCCGGGAGGCGCCGGCCGCTGCGGGTGTCCCGGCGGCCGGAGCCGTCCCGTCCGGTCAGCGCGTCGCGGCCGCCGCGTACGCGTCGATCTCGCCGCTGATCCGGGCCCGCTCCCCCGGCTCCAGGAACGCGGCGGTCACCGCGTCCCGGGCCAGCGCGGCCACCCCGGCCGCGTCGAGGTTCAGCAGCCGGGCCGCCACGGCGTACTCGTCGTTGAGCGTGGTGCCGAACATCGGCGGGTCGTCGGAGTTGATGCTGACCAGCACGCCGGCCTCGACGAGCTGGCGCAGCGGGTGCTCCTCGATGCTCGCCACCGCCCGCGTCCGCACGTTGGAGGTGGGGCAGACCTCCAACGGGATCCGCCGCTCGGCCAGGTGGGCCAGCAGCGCCGGGTCGAGCGCGGCGGAGATGCCGTGGCCGATCCGCTCGGCGCCCAGTTCGCGCAGCGCGTCCCAGACGGTCTCCGGGCCGGTGGTCTCGCCGGCGTGCGGCACCGAGCGCAGCCCGGCCGCGCGGGCCTGGTCGAAGTACGGCTTGAACTGCGGCCGCGGCACCCCGATCTCCGGGCCGCCCAGGCCGAAGCTGATCAGCCCGTCCGGCCGCTCGTCGAGGGCGATCCGCAGGGTCTGCTCGGCGGCCGGCAGGCCGGCCTCGCCGGGGATGTCGAAGCACCAGCGCAGCGCGATGCCGAAGTCGGCCTCGGCCCGCTTGCGGGCGTCCTCGATCGCCTCGCAGAACGCCGGCGCCGGGATCCCGCGGTGCACGTGCGAGTACGGCGTGACGGTCAGCTCGGCGTAGCGGACCTGCTGGCGGGCCAGTTCCCGAGCCACCTCGTGGGTGAGCAGCCAGACGTCGTCGGCGTCGCGGATCAGGTCCACGACGCTGAGGTAGACCTCGATGAAGTGGGCGAAGTCGCGGAACGCGAAGTAGTCGGCGAGCGCCTCCGGGTCGGCCGGGACGGGGCTGCGCCCCTCGTGCCGGGCGGCCAGCTCGGCCACGATCCGGGGCGAGGCGGAGCCGACGTGGTGCACGTGCAGCTCCACCTTGGGCAGTCCGGCGATGAAGGTGGGCAGGTCGGTCACAGGTTCTCCTCTGCGCGGGCGCCGGTGCGGGCCACCACGAAGATCCGGCGGAACGGGAAGTACACCTGACCCTGCCGCACCGGGTACGCCTCGGCGAGGCGTACCCCCAGCTCGGCGCGGAAGTCGGCCCAGCCGGCGGCGTCGAGCGCGGCGCGGACCGGGCGCAGCGCCGTCCCCTCCATCCAGGCCAGCACCGGATGGTCGGCGCCGGCGGCCGGGAGCAGGTGCACGTAGGTAGTCTCCCAGGCGTCGACGGCGCAGCCGGCACCGACCAGCAGGGCGGCGTAGTCGACCGGTTCGTCGACGGGCGCCTCGCGCAGCAGCGGGGCTAGGGTGTCCCGCCACCGGTCCCGCCCGGCGACCTCGCGCAGCGCCCGGTGCGACGGGGCGGCGAAGTTGCCCGGCACCTGGAACGCCAGCCAGGCGCCGGCCGGCAGCGCGCCCGCCCAGCGGGTGAGCAGCTCCTGATGGCCGGGCACCCACTGGAGCACCGCGTTGCAGACGACCACGTCGACGTCGGGCTCCGGCCGCCAGTCCCGCACGTCCCCGACCGAGAAGGAGACCGGCGCGGCCAGGGCGCCAGCCCGGTCGATCATCTCGGCGGAGGAGTCCAGGCCGGCGATCCGGCTCGCCGGCCAGCGCTCGGCGAGGGTCGCGGTCAGGGTGCCCGGGCCGCAGCCCAGGTCGACGACCGCGCGGGGCCGCTCCGCCGGGACCCGGGCCACCAGGTCGTGGAAGGGGCGGGAGCGCTCGTCGCCGTAGCGCAGGTAGGTGCTCGGGTCCCACATGACAGCCTCCAAACCGTACGTACGTCTTGCTAGACGGTACGGCCCGACGGGCGCCCCGGCAAGCGGCTCACTAGGCTCGACCGGGTGGAACAGCGCAGCTTCGACCGGCTCGGCCGGCACGTCGGCATCATCGGACTCGGCGCCTGGCAGCTCGGCGCGGACTGGGGCGAGGTCAGCGAGAGCGCCGCCCTCGACGTGCTGGGCGCCGCGGTCGACTCCGGGGTCACCTTCCTGGACACCGCCGACGTGTACGGCGACGGCCGCAGCGAGCAGCTGATCGGCCGGTTCCTGCACGAGCACCCCGGGCACGGGCTGACCGTGGCCACCAAGATGGGCCGGCGGGTGCCGCAGACGCCGGAGGCGTACACCCTGGAGAACTTCCGGGCCTGGACCGACCGGTCCCGGGCCAACCTCGGCGTGGACACCCTCGACCTGGTGCAGCTGCACTGCCCGCCCAGCGCGGTCTTCGCCGACGACCGGGTCTTCGACGCCCTGGACACCCTGGTCGCCGAGGAGCGCATCGCCGGGTACGGGGTGAGCGTCGAGACCTGCGACCAGGCGCTCACCGCGATCGCCCGCCCCGGTGTGGCCAGCGTGCAGATCATCCTCAACGCGGTGCGGCACAAGCCGCTGGAGCGGGTGCTGCCCGAGGCCGCGAAGGCCGGGGTGGGCATCATCGCCCGGGTGCCCCTCGCCAGCGGCCTGCTCTCCGGCCGGTACGACGAGCACACCACCTTCCCGCCGGACGACCACCGGAACTTCAACCGGCACGGCGAGTCCTTCGACGTCGGCGAGACCTTCTCCGGCGTCGACTACGACCTCGGCCTGTCCGCCGTGCGCCGGCTCGCGCCGCTGGTCGGCGAGGGCCGGACGATGGCCCAGTTCGCGCTCCGCTGGATCCTCGACCAGCCCGGCGTCACCGTGGTCATCCCGGGCGCCCGCACCGCCGAGCAGGCCCGGCGCAACGCCGCCGCGGCCGGCCTGCCGCCGCTGACCGAGGTGGAGCTGGCCGCCGTCCGCGCCACCTACGACGAGCTGATCCGGCCGCAGGTGCACGACCGGTGGTGACCCCGGAGCGGCGGCCCGTCGGCGCGCCGTCGCCGCGGGCCGGCGCCCGCGGGCATGCTGGAGCCGGACGCGCGCCGTCGGAGGGAGAACGATGAGGGGCTGGTTCCGGCTCACCGTGGGACTGCTCGCCGTCGTGCTCGGTGCCCTGTGGACCGTGTCGGGGCTGGGCTACGTCGAGGGCAGCGTGCTGACCGACCAGCGGGCCTGGGCGGTCGTCGGCCCGGTGCTCGTCCTCATCGGACTCGTCGCGCTCTGGTTCGGCATGCGGGCCCGGCGCCGGCGCGGCTGAGGCGTGGAAAGCGTCCACAATGCGGAAAGCCCCGCCTCCCGGGAAGGGACGCGGGGCTCACGCACCGGCCGGCGCGGTCGGTGCTCCGTCAGCTCAGATGGGGCGGACCTGCTCGGCCTGCGGACCCTTCTGACCCTGGGCGATCTCGAACTCCACCCGCTGGTTCTCCTCCAGCGTGCGGTAGCCGCTGGACTGGATGGCCGAGAAGTGGACGAACACGTCAGCACCCCCGCCGTCGACGGTGATGAAGCCGAAGCCCTTGTCAGCGTTGAACCACTTCACGGTTCCCTGCGCCATGTGTATCTCCTTCTAAAACTGGCGGCCGAGCACGCCGTGCGGCCGATTGGCCGTTTTCGAGCAGCGGCGCCTGAGGCGGCCCCCGGTGAAGGAGACTTCTCTCAACCCACGCGTCTCTCAACAGCGTGAGACAGCAAACCACGTACGCAAAAACTCTGCACAGCCTACCGGACGAAATTCTCCGACATGTGACCTGACGGTTGCGGCAGATCCTCTGGCCGGGCCGCCCGGGCCAGGCGAAAGGCCCCTGTCCACCGAGGTGGAAAGGGGCCTTTCGTGCGTATGGAATCAGTCGGGCCAGTGGCCGGTGAGCCGGCGTACGCCGACCGCCCCGCCGCGGTCCACGGCGGCCCGGACGACCGCGAAGATGGCGCCCTGCAACGCCGCGGCGGCCAGGACCTCACCCCAGCGGCGGTCCTCGTCGGTGGCGCTGGGCGCCTCGCCGTCGCCGGCCGTGAGCTTCCAGACCTGCCGGAAGATGACCCCGGCGACGGTGCCGGCCGCCAGCCCCATCAGCACTCCGACCGGCTTGTAGGCCGCCCTGCCGATGCCCTTGCTCACCTGCGCCTCCCTCGGACGATCAGCAGCGCCACCGCGGTGGCCACGGCACCGGCGGCCACGGCCGCCCACGGCACCGGGTTGCGCCCGACCGCCCCACCCTTCTCGTACGCCTGCGCCCGGACCAGCCGGGCCTTCTCCGCCGCCTGCCCGCGCACCCGGGCCACGGTCAGCGCCGCCTGCTGCCGCAACCGCGCCTTCGCCTGGTCGGCGGAATGCCGGACCAGGGTCTTGACGTCGGCCCGGGCGGCGAGCAGCTCCATCGTCTCACCCAGCTCCACCCGGGTCCGGCGGATCTCCTCCCGGAGCGCCGCCACGTCCCCGGTCCCGTTGCCGGTCATCCCCGCCTCCCGTCCTTCACCGCGGCGGTGACGGTGTCGACGTCCGCCCGGACGCTGCGGACCGTCGCCTCCGGCACCGGCGGGACGGCACGGCTGACCTGCTTCTTGCCGACGAGCGCCAGGATCCCGGCGAGCAGGAACAGCCCCACGGCCACGATCAGCGCGGCCAGCCAGGCCGGCATGACCAGGTCCAGCAGCAGGATCACCGTGGCGACCAGCGCACCGGCGCCGTAGAGGGCCATCACCCCGCCGCCGCCGAACAGACCGATCCCGATCCCGGCGTGCTTGCCCTTCTGGGTCAGTTCCGCCCGGGCCAGCGCCAGTTCGTCCCGCACCAGGCGGGTGACCTGTTCGGTGGCCCGCTGCACCAGTTCCGCGGTGGACGGCTCGTTCCCGGTCCGGGACGTGCTGCGACTCGCGACGTCAGCCATGCTGTCCTCCTTTCATCATCACCGCGCTGTATGCCCGGAGTCGCCGCCCGTCAATCCTGCGCGGAGCGGCCGGTCGACCCGGCCGCGCACCACCTTCTCGCCCGACCGCCGGACGGCGGCCGGAACCGGGGCGTGCGCAGCAGGTCCCCCGGAACGGGCCGATCAAACGCAGCCGGCCCGACAAGCCGCGAATCAACCGGCATCCGGCAGGTGCAACGGGCCGGCCGGGGCCGAGGTCACGACGCGCGGAGCCCCGGCGCCGCGCGGGCTGCCGGGGGCTCCGGAACGGGGTACGGGTCAGCGGCGGGTGTCGGCGTGCTCCTCGCGCCCGACGAACGCCTCGCTGCGCGCCTCGCCGTCGTCGCTGCCGCCGAAGACCCGCGCGTCGTCGGGGACCTCCGTGTCGGGCAGCCGGCGGACCGGCCGGCGGGGCTGCACCGCCTGCCAGGGCGGCGAGCCGGCGGTGTCGCCCACCTCGGCGCGCAGCCGGGGCAGGGCGGTCGGGCGCTGGTCGCGGACCCAGGCGACCAGGTGCTCGCGGACCAGGCAGCGCAGGTCCCACAGGCTGCCGGCGTCGGCGGCGCTGACCAGGGCCCGGACCTTGACCAGGCCGCCGGTGGCGTCGGTCACCTGGAGCACACAGACCCGGCCGTCCCAGAGCTCGGTGCCCTCGCAGAGCCGGCGCAGCTCCTCCCGCATGGCCTGCACCGGGATGGCCCAGTCCAGGTCGAACTCGGCGGTGCCGAGCACGGCCGCCTCGGTCCGGGTCCAGTTCTGGAACGGGGTGCTCGTGAAGTAGGAGGTGGGCAGGATCAACCGGCGGTCGTCCCAGATCTGCACGACCACGTAGCTGAGGGTCAGCTCCTCGATCCGGCCCCACTCCCCCTCGACCACCACCACGTCGTCGAGGCGTACGGCGTCGCTGAAGGCGAGCTGGAGCCCGGCGAAGACGTTGCCCAGCAGGCTCTGCGCGGCCAGCGCGGCGACCACACCGACCACACCGGCGCTGGTCAGCACGCCGGCGCCGATGCCGCGGACGGCGGGGAAGGTCATCAGCATCACGCCCAGGGCGAGCACCACGATCACCGCGATGGTCAGCCGGCGCAGCAGCACCACCTGGGTACGCACCCGCCGGGCGTGCCGGTTGTTCGGCACGTCCACCCGGAACCGGGCCAGCGCGGTGTCCTCCGCCACCACCAGCAGCGAGGCCACCAGCCAGGCGGCGGCGGCGATCAGGGCGAGCACCAGGGCGTGCAGGAGCACCTGCCGCCAGGGCCTGCCCACCGCGTACAGGGTGGTGAACCGGACCGCGAGCTGCACGGCGAGCACGGTCGCGGCCACCTGGAACGAACGGTGCGAGTGCTCGGTCAGCTCGGTCATCAGCAGCGAGCGCCGGCCGAGCCGGCGGGTGGCCCGGTGCACCACCTCGACCAGCAACAGCGCGACCGCCGCCGCGGCGAGCGCGGCGACGGCGGTCACGAGGTAGGTCTGCACGTCTTTCCTTCTCCCTCCGGGCCGGCGGAATCGGGCAAAGGCCCAATGGTGCCCGGACTATCGCGTATCGACCAGGATCACACCCGGCGGTAGCGCGACTGGAGGAAGCAGTAGACGCCGAAGGCGGCGATGCCGAGCGCCATCAGCGCCAGCAGCACCGGCCCGTACGACTGGTCGCGGAGGGTGCGCAGCGCGGCGTCCAGGCCGCGCGCCTTCTCCGGGTCGTACTTCACGGCGGCCACCACGATCAGCAGACCCGCGAGGGCGAAGACCGCGCCCCGGGCGGCGTACCCGGCCATGCCGAGGCGGCGGGTCAGGGTGTGCGTCTTCGGGCTCATCTCGCCGGTCTTGAGATTGCGCTCGAACTTCTTCTTGAGCCCGTAGATCACCATGCCGATGCCGACCGCGGCGAGCACCAGTCCGGCCAGCCCGACCAGCCACCGGCCGCCGTCGGAAGCCATCAGCTTCTCGGTGAACTGCTGCTGCCGGTCCGAGGCGTTGGCGCTGGCGTCCTGGACGACCTTGATGGCGGTCCAGCCCAGCCAGACGAAGACGATCACGCGGACGACGGAGGCGATCCGCTCGAAGAGCTTCTCCTTGCCGCGCAGGAAGCGGTGGCCGATGACCGCCTCGAACGCCTGCCAGATGGCCATGGCGAAGAGCCCCACGGCGATGGCGACCAGCAGGAACTTGCCCATCGGCTGGGCGCCGAGGGTGCGCAGGGCACCGTTCTGGTTGCCCTCCTCCCCCGACTTGCCGAAGGCGATCTGCAGGGCCAGCCAGGCGAAGAGGAGGTGGACGATCCCGTAGCCGATGAAACCGGCCCGGGTCAACAGTTCGAGCCACCTGCTGTTCGCGGCCTGGGCGGCGGTGGCTCCGGCGTTCCGGGTGAGAGACATGGCGCCTCAATCTCCCGGTGCGAAGATTTCCAAACGTCGGCCGCCGCCGCCCGGCCCGGCCGATCAGCTGTTCGGGTCGCGTGCCACCCGGATGACCACCTGCTGGTCGGTGACGCTGTCCAGGGTCACCGAGAAGCCGCCGGCCTGGGCCGCCTGCTGGCCGACGGTGAGCGAGAGCTGCTCACCGGCCACCTCCACGGTGACCTGGTCGCCCTCGGCCCCGACCAGTTTCGCCTCGACGCCGAGGATGGTGGCGCTGGCCTCGACCCCACGGTCGAAGGTGACCGTGCAGGCGTCCAGGCCGCAGTCGGTGGAGGCGTTCTCCGAGCTGCACCCGGCCAGCAGCGCGACGCCGAGGGCGAGGCCGGCGAGCAGGCCGGCGGTCCGGCGGATGGGGGTCGACAAGGGGGAAACGCGTCGGTTCGTCACCCGGCCAAGGGTACGAGACGACGGCCACACCGCCACCCACCGGTGATCGCCCCGGGGCGGGTTAGGGTCCCGGCATGGCCTTTGACATCGCCCGCACCCGGGCCGCCTACCCCGCCCTGACCGAGGGCTTCGCCCACTTCGACGGCGCCGGCGGCACCCAGACCGCACGGCCGGTGATCGAGGCGGTCAGCGCCGCGATGACCGCCGCCACCGGGAACCGGAGCACCGCGTTCGTGCCGGGGCGGCGGTCGCTGGACCTGGTCGCGGCGGCCCGCGCCGCGGTGGCCGACCTGCTCGGTGCGGAGCCCGGCGGGGTGGTGCTCGGGCCGAGCGCCACGGCGCTGACGTACACCCTGGCCCGGACGCTCGGCGCGGGCTGGGGGCGGGGCGACGAGGTGGTGGTCTCCCGGCTGGACCACGACGCCAACGTCCGGCCGTGGGTGCAGGCGGCCGAGGCCGCCGGGGCGACGGTGCGGTGGGCCGAGTTCGACCCGGCGACCGGCGAGCTGCCCGCCGGCCAGTACGCCGACCTGGTCACCGAGCGCACGCGGCTGGTCGCGGTGACCGCCGGCAGCAACGCCATCGGTACCGCGCCGGACGTGGCGGCGATCGCCAAGACCGCGCACGCGGCCGGGGCGCTGGTCTGCGTGGACGGGGTCCACGCGGTACCGCACGGCCCCACCGACCTGGCCTCGCTCGGCGCGGACTTCCTGGTGACCAGCGCGTACAAGTGGTCCGGGCCGCACCTCGCGGCGATGGCCGCCGACCCGGCCCGGTGGGCGTCGCTGCGCCCGGCCAAGCTGATCCCCTCCTCCGACGCGGTCCCGGACCGGTTCGAGTACGGCACCCCGAGCTTCCCGCTGCTGGCCGGGGTGGCCGCGGCGGTGGACCACCTGGCCACCCTCGACCCGACCGCGACCGGCAGCCGCCGGGACCGGGTCCGGGCCGGACTGGCCGCCGCCCAGGCGCACGAGGAGGCCGTCTTCGAGCGGCTGCTCGCCGGGCTGACCGCCCGCCCCTTCGTCACCGTGTACGGCTCGCCGGCCCGGCGCTGCCCCACGGTGTCGTTCCGGGTGGCGGGGTCGACCCCGGCGGAGACCGCCGCGGCGCTGGGCGCGGCCGGTGTCTGCCTCTCCTCCGGCGACTACTACGCCTACGAGTACTTCCACACGATGGGCCTGCGGGACAGCGGCGGCGCGGTCCGGGCCAGCGTCTACCACTACAACACCGTCGAGGAGGTGGACCGCTTGCTGGCCGAACTGGACCGGCTGGCGGCCACCGGGGAGAGAATGGCCCGGTGAGCTTCCTGGTCGAGGAGAACCCCGCGAAGCACCGCTTCGAGATCCTGGTCGACGACGCGCTGGCCGGGTTCACCGCGTACCTGCCGCGCGGGGAGGTGCTGGTCTTCACGCACACCGAGGTGGACGACCGCTTCCAGAACATGGGGGTGGGCTCGGCGCTGATCCGGGGCACCCTGGACCAGATCCGCGAGCGCGGCGACCGCATCGTGGTGAAGTGCCCGTTCATGGGCGCGTTCATCCAGCGCCACCCCGACTACGCCGACCTGGTGATCCCCGAACCCTGACCGGGCCGGCCGACGCCGGCCCGGTCCGGGTCGGGTCAGCGGGCGCCGGCGAGGAGTTCGGCGGCGGCGACGGCGGCGGCCCGGGTCGCGCCGTGGGTGGCCACGTGCACCGCGCCGGTGACCAGTTCGGGCACGCCCAGCTCGACCACCACGGCGTCGGGACGGGAGGTCAGGGCGCGGGTGACCGCGTCCCGCATCCAGTCGTGCCGATGCAGGTCCCGGACCACCAGCACGAGCGGGCGGCCGGCGGTGCCGGCGGACGGGTCGGCGGGGACCTCCTCCCGGGCGTACCGGGCGGTGGTGGTGCCGGGCGCCAGGTCGGTCAGCGGCGCGGCGATGCCCCACGGGGTCTCGTCGCCGATGGCCATGTTGTGCGGCGGGGCGAACTCCACCACGTGCGCCGGGCCGGCCAGCGGCAGCAGCCCGCCCGTGGTGGCGACCACCCGCAGCGCCCGGCGGGCGGCGGCCAGCCCGATGGCCGAGCCGGCGTCGCCGGGCCGGGCGCCCGACCGGCCGGCCCGGGCGGCGACCGTCCAGGCGGCCAGCTGTCCGACCCGCTTCGCCGCCTCGGCCAGCCGCTCCTCCGGCAGGTCCCCGGCGACCACCGCGGCCACGATGGCGTCCCGCAGCTCGCGGGCGTCGGCCTCGGTGGCCCGCTCCCCGCCCACGCAGATCGCATCCGCCCCGGCGGCGAGCGCGCGGACCGCCGCGCCGGCGAAGCCGTACCGGTCGGCGACCGCCCCCATCTCCACCGCGTCGGTCACCACCACGCCGCCGAACCCCAGCTCCTCGCGGAGCAGGCGGCCCAGGATGCGCGGGCTGAGCGTGGCGGGCAGCTCCGGGTCCAGCGCCGGCACCAGCAGGTGCCCGGTCATGATCGCCTGCGCCCCGGCCGTCACGGCGGCCCGGAACGGGGCCAGCTCGACGGTGTCCAGCCGGGCCCGGTCGCCGCCGATGCGGGGCAGGTCGTGGTGGGAGTCGACCCGGGTGTCGCCGTGCCCGGGGAAGTGCTTGGCGCAGGCGGCGACGCCGCCGGCCTGCAGGCCGCGGACCCAGGCGGCGGTGTGTCGGGCGACCAGGGCGGGGTCGGCGCCGAACGAGCGGACCCCGATCACCGGGTTCGCGGGGTTCGAGTTGACGTCGGCGTCCGGGGCGTAGTTCAGGGTCACGCCCACGGCGGCCAGCTCGGCGCCCAGGTCCCGGGCCACCTCCTCGGTCAGCGCCGGATCGTCGACCGCGCCCAGGGCGAAGTTGCCGGGCCGGGAGCTGCCCCGGGCCGACTCGATCCGGGTGACGTCGCCGGCCTCCTCGTCGATGGCCACGATCACGTCGGGCCGCTCGGCGCGCAGGTTGGCGGTCAGCTCGGCGACCTGCTCGTGGTCGACGACGTTGCGGGCGAAGAGGACCACCGAGCCGAGACCCTCGCCGAGCCAGCGGCAGACCCACGGCGGCGGTGTGGTGCCGACGAACCCGGGTTGCAGGACGGCGGCGGCCAGGGCCGCCAGGTCTCCGGTCGCTCCCACGATCCGCTCGCTCATGCGCTGTCGTACCCCCGTCTTCCCCACGGCCCGCCGCCCCGGCGGTGCTGACATGGTCACACCGCGTCCGGAAATAGTCAACAATCCTTACTGTTAGCCGCTGGCCCCGCCGGCCGGCCCGTGGGAGAGTGCGACCATGCATCCCGCGCTGCTCGCCGACGCCACCAGCGCCGCGGACATCCCCGGCGTACGCCTGCTCGGCCTGGTGGTCGGCGGCCTGTTCCTGCTGATCGCCATCCGGGCGATGTTCCGCCGCTAGGCCCGCCGCGTTCGGACCCCGTCTCCCCGGGGTAGGGCTGTCGTTGTCCCCGGGTGCGCCCGGCACCCGGGCGCGGCGAGGGGGAACGATGAGGATCGGCTACTTCCTGTCCAGCGAGGAGTACACCCCGGCGGAGCTGCTCGAGCAGGCACGCGGCGCCGAGCGGGCCGGCTTCGAGGCACTGTGGATCTCCGACCACTACCACCCCTGGGTCGACGCGCAGGGCCAGAGCCCCTTCGTCTGGTCGACCATCGGGGCCCTCAGCCAGGTCTGCCGCCTGCCGGTGACCACGGCCGTCACCTGCCCGACCGTCCGCATCCACCCCGCGGTGATCGCCCAGGCCGCGGCCACCAGCGCGGTGCTCCACGAGGGGCGCTTCGTGCTCGGGGTGGGCAGCGGCGAGGCGCTGAACGAGCACATCTTCGGCGACCCGTGGCCGCAGGCCGACGTCCGGCTGGAGATGCTGGAGGAAGCCATCGAGGTGATCCGCGAGCTGTGGACCGGTGAGTTCGTGAACCACCACGGCAGGCACTACACGGTGGAGCACGCCCGGATCTACACCCGCCCCGACACTCCCCCGCCGATCTACGTCTCCGGTTTCGGTCCGAAGTCGATCGAGCTGGCCGCCCGGATCAGTGACGGCTACGTCAGCACCATGCCCGACGCCGACATGGTCCGCCGGTTCCGCGACTCCGGTGGCGGCGACAAGCCCTGCCAGGCCGGTTTCAAGGCCGCGTACGCCGACAGCGAGGACGAGGGCGTGCGGATCGCGTACGAGCGGTGGCCCAACGCCGGCGTGCCGGGCGAGCTGTCCCAGGTGCTCCCGTCGCCGCGCCACTTCGAGCAGGCCGCGCAGCTGGTCGAGCCGGAGAAGATGAAGGAGTCGTTCGTCTGCGGCCGGGACGCCGACGCCCACCTGGAGATGATCGACAAGTACGCCAAGGCCGGCTTCGACGAGATCTACGTGGCCAACACCGGCCCGCACTGGCAGGGTCTGTTCGACCTCTACGAGCGCGAGGTGCTGCCCCGGCTGCGCTGACCCGCGCCCCGCCCTGGCAGGACACCGTGCAGCAGGGTGGCGACCAGGGCGTCCACCAGGTCCGGGGCGGGCTCCGGTGGCGGGCCGGCCGGGTCGAGCAGCCGGCCGAGGACCAGGTCGTGGCAGACCCCGACGACCAGCGTGGCCACCGCCTCCGGGCGGACCGCCGGGGCGACCCGGCCGAGCCGCTGCTCCGCGCGCACGTAGCCGGCCAGCTCCCCGCGCAGCCCCTGGCCGGCGCCCAGCGGGGCGGGCAGCTCGCCGAGACGGGCCAGCAGTTTCGGCTGGGTGGTCAGCCCGGCGAACGCCGGCAGGATCGCGGCGTGCAGCGCCAGCGCCCGATCCAGGTACGCCCGCAGGTTCGCCTCGACGGTCGCCTCGCCCGGGCGCGGGGCCGCCCCCTCGTGCGCCTCCTCGACCGACCGCACGTGCGCGTGCAACGCGGCCGCGAGCAGCTCCTCCTTGTCGGCGAAGTGGTTGTAGAGCACCCCGTCGGCCACGCCGGCCTCGCGGGCGATGTCGCGGACGGTCAGCCCGGCCACGCCGCGCCGCGCCACCAGCCGCCCGGCCGCGGCGATCAGGTGCTCCCGCAGGCTCTGCTCGCCGCCCCGCAGCGCGGCCGCTCTTCTGGGTGCCATCACCAGGATCCTAGGCTCCGCCCGGCCCGGCTCCCCCGAGCGAGCCGGGCCCGGCGGAGGCCGGCGGCGACCTCCGGGCTCACCCGGGCCGACGCGCGGTGACCAGCCAGGCCGCGGTGCGCAGCCGGACCCCGTCCGGCCCCTCGTACGACCGCATGGCCTCGGCCAGGGCGGCGCGCACCCGGTCGACGGCCGCCGGGTCGAGCGGTGCGAGCCGGTGCCGCACCGGCCCCCACCCGGCCAGGAACGCTGCGGCGTCGGCGGCGTCCCGCCCCCAGGTGCCCGGCTCCTGCCGGGGCGCGCACTCCACGTCGACGAAACCGGCGTCGGTGAGCACGGCCCGCACCACGGTGGGGTCGGCGAGGGAGAGCGGCTCGCCGACGGCGGTGCCGTCGCCGCCGGCGGGTGGCAGGTGCGCGGCGAGCGGGGCGAGCGCCGCGCCGAGGTCTCCCCGGCGGATGTCGTCGAGGCAGACGAACGCGAGCCGCCCGCCGGGGCGCAGCGCCCGGCCGAGGTTGGCGAACGCGGCGACCGGGTCGGCGAAGAACATCACCCCGAACCGGCTCAGCGCGACGTCGAAGGCCGCCGGCGGGAGGGGGTGGACCTGGGCGTCGGCCCGGACGAAGTCCACGTTGCCCACCGCCTCGGCGGCGGCCGAGGCCCGGGCCCGCTCCAGCATCGGCGCGGAGAGGTCCACCCCGAGCGCCGCGCCGGCACCGCAGCGCCGGGCGGCCAGCCGGGTGAGCTGGCCACTGCCGCAGCCGATGTCGAGCACCCGGTCACCGGGCCGGACCGCGCCGAGCAGCGCCTCGTTGAAGCCGCTGTTGATCGCGTCGTACCGCGACTGGTGGTCGGCCCAGTGCCGGCCCTCGTAGCCGTTCCAGGCCCGCTCCTGCTGCTCGTTCGGGATGGTCCGCACGTCGCCTCCTGATGAACGGTTGTTCATGAACGTTCATTCATAATGGGTGGGCGCGCCCGTGACCGTCAACCCCGCCCGGTTTCGGGGGTGATCGCCAGGGGTACCTGCGGCCACTGATGAGACTGACCACGCACTCCACGACCCTGCGCCGCGCGGCCAAGAGCCTCTTCGGCTGGACCGCCCTCCGGCCCAACCAGCTGGCCGCCATGCGCGCGGTCATGAAGCGCCGCGACGCCCTGGTGGTGCTGCCCACCGGCGCCGGCAAGTCGGCGATCTACCAGATCCCGGCCAGCCTGATCCCCGGCCCCACGGTGGTCATCTCCCCGCTGCTCGCCCTCCAGCAGGACCAGATCGCCGCGCTCAACGAGCGGCAACGCCCCGAGCTGCGGGCGGTCCGGATCAGCTCCGACGAGACCGCGGCCCAGCAGGCCGAGGCGATCGAGGAGATCCGGGCGGGGCGGGCCGAGTTCCTGTTCATCACCCCGGAGGCGCTGAGCAACCCGGACCGGCTCGCCGAGGTCCGCGCGCTCAAGCCGGCGCTGGTCGCGATCGACGAGGCGCACTGCATCTCCGCCTGGGGGCACGACTTCCGCCCGGACTACCTGGCGCTCGGCCACCTCATCGACGGCATCGGCCGGCCGCCCGTGGTGGCGCTGACCGCCACCGCCTCCCCGCCGGTCCGCGACGACATCGTCGCCCGGCTGCGGCTGCGCGACCCAGAGGTGGTGGTGTCCGGGCTGGACCGCCCCAACCTCTTCCTCGAGGTGGCGTACTGCCCCACCGACGACTACCGGTGGCGGCGGCTGGTCGCGCTGCTCCGCGACGACGAGCGGCCCGGCATCATCTACGTGCCGACCCGGCGGGCGGCCGAGGAACTGGCCCAGCGGCTCACCGACGCGGGCTTCCCGGCGCAGTACTACCACGGCGGGATGCCGACCAACGCCCGCAACGACCTGCACGAGGCGTTCCTCGCCGACCAGGTGCCGATCATGGTGGCCACCTCGGCGTTCGGCATGGGCATCGACAAGCCGAACATCGCCTGGGTGGTGCACATGGCGCTGCCCGACTCGCCGGACAGCTACTTCCAGGAGATCGGCCGGGCCGGCCGGGACGGCGCGCCCGCCCGGGTGCTGCTGCTCTGGCGCGCCGAGGACGTCGGCCTCCAGCGCTACTTCAGCGGCGGCCTGCCCGACGAGAAGGAACTGGCCGAACTCGCCGCGCTGCTGCGCAAGCAGGCCCGGACCAAGAAGGAGCTGCGCGAGCTGACCGGGCTCGGGCCGCGCAAGCTCGGCCAGTACGTCTCGCTGCTGGAGCAGGTGGGCGCCGCGGAGCCCCGCGCCCGGCAGCGGATCGCCGCCCCCCGGTACGCCCCGCCGGCCGCCGAGTCCGGCCGGGCCGCGCTCGCCGAGGCGGAGCGGCAGCAGACCGTGACGCGGTCGCGCACCGACATGATGCGCGCCTTCGCGGAGACCACCGGTTGCCGGGGACAGGCGCTGCTGGCCTACTTCGGCGAGCAGATGAGCGCGGTCTGCGGGCACTGCGACAACTGCCACGCCGGCACCAGCGTCGCCGACGACGGCGCCGTCGGCCCGTTCCCGGTGCACAGCCAGGTACGGCACCCGGAGTGGGGCGCCGGCCTCGTGCTCAGCTACGAGGAGGACCGGATGACGGTGCTCTTCGACGAGGTGGGGTACAAGACGCTGTCCGTCCGCGTGGTGTCCGAACAGGGCCTGCTGGAGCTGGACTAGCCTGACCCGGGCACCGCGGGGGCGGCGCCCGTCGACAACGACGACCACTGCGAAAGGGGCTTGATCGTGATCGAGCAGCCGGCGTACACCGGGTTCGGTTTCTCCGACGACGAGTGGGGGCTGCTGGTCGGGCTGCCGCAGGCGGTCCTCACCGCGGCGGCCGCGGCCGAGTCCGACGGCACCAGGCGCACCATGGCCGAGAACGCCGCCGGGCTGGAGACCATCGCCGCGGGCCGCGAGTCGGCCAGCCCGCTGGTGGCCGCCGTCGCCGGCGAGGTCGTCTCCCGGGTGGGCGACCCCGAGACCGGCGCCGAACTGCCGGTCATCAACCCGGACGACCCGCAGGCGATGATCGAGGACGTGCTCGGCCGGGCCGGGCAGGCATCGGCGCTGCTGTCCGCCAAGGTCGACGAGGGGCAGGCCGGCGCGTACCGGCACTGGCTGGTGGAGATCGCCGAGCAGGTGGTGGGCGCCGCCGCCACCGGCGGCATCCTGGGCCTCGGCGGCGACGTGGTGAGCGACTCGGAGCGGCGCTTCCGCGACCGGCTCTCGCACGTGCTCAACGACTGACCGGACTCCTAACAGAAGTTCTCACGTCCGTCAATGACAGGAATGTCACGCCCCGCGAGTGCAACTCCCGGCCTCGTGGGGCGTCCTGCTTCATGACGGTGACGAACCACGGGGGTCGTGGATGGACACGGAATTGCAGCGGCAGGTCTTCGACACGGAGCAGGTGCCCGCCGCCGACCGCTTCGGGCTGTGGCTGGACATGCTCGCCGACACGCCCGGGCTCATGCGGGTACGCACCGAGCACGCCGACAACTTCGTGGCGCGGTCGGAGTTCCTCGACCTGGGCCCGATGCAGCTCGTCCGCCACCGGTACCCCTCGCTGGACGGGGTCCGGAGCCGGAAGCTGATCCAGCGCTCCGACGCCGACTACTACGTGCTCGCGCTGACCCTCGCCGGCACCGGCATCGCGGACCAGGACGGGCAGCGCGGCGTCTGCCGCCCCGGCGACTTCACCTTCTACGACTGCGCCCGCCCCCAGGAGCTCAGCCACCACGGCGACGACGGGGACCCGTCCGTCAGCTCGATCGTGGCCTTCATCCCGTACGAGGCGCTGCCCCTGGCCCATCGCCGGCTCACCCCACTGTTCGCCGGCCGGATGTCCGGCACCGAGGGGATCGGGGCGTTGCTGTCCAACTACCTCATCCAGCTCACCAGCCATCCCGAGCAGTACCACGCGGCGGACGCGGAGCGGCTGGCCGGTGTCGGGCTCGACCTGGTCTCCACCATGCTGGGCCGGCACCTGGTCTCCGAGGACGCGGTGCCCACCGAGGTACGGCGGCAGGCCCTGCTGGCCCAGGTGCGCTCGCACGTCCGCCAGCACCTGGGCGACGCCGCGCTGAGCCCGCAGTCGATCGCCGACGCGCACCACGTCTCGGTCCGGTCGCTGCACCGGCTCTTCGAGGCCGAAGAGACCACGGTCGCGGCGTACATCCGGGACGAGCGGCTGGAGCGGTGCCGCCGGGACCTCGCCGACCCGGCGCTGGGCGACCGGCCGATCCAGCTCGTCGCCGCCCGGTGGGGCTTCCGCGACAAGGCCCACTTCAGCCGGGCGTTCCGGGCCGCGTACGCGGAGACCCCCCAGGCGTACCGGGCGCGCCACCTGCAACCGGCACGCATCGTCAACACCACGGCATCCGCAATCAACTCGGAGCGGACATACTGAGTGCGGGCCGGCGGCCGGGTGACCGGCGCGGCCCACTGGTATCGGGGGGCCGTGGCGTGGCGCCCGCGGCGACCCAGCCGCGGGCGACCGCCCGGTAACGCCAGCCACCCACCCTCGACGGCCCGCACCGGTCTCCGGCCCCGTCGTGCTTCCCCCCAGGACTGACGGCGGGGCCGGTCATGCCGCCGCCTCCTCCTCCAGCAGCACCAGGACGGCCTTCTCCACGGCCTCGCGCGGCATGTCCGGCTCCACCGGGACCAGCACCCCGTCGTGATAGAGGTCGACCACCCGCGGGTCCACGTAGGACGTCCGGGCCACCGTGGGGGTGTTGCCGAGCAGCTCGGCCACCGAGCGCATCACCGCCGCCACCGCCCGCTTCCGGGCCGTCGTGGAGCGCTGCTCGCCGAGGGTGGCCAGTTCGGTGGCGGCCAGCACGGTGGCGTGCCAGGTGCGGAAGTCCTTGGCGGTCATCTCCCCGCCGCTGGCGTCGCGCAGGTAGTCGTTGACCTCGTCGCTGCGCACGTCCCGCCAGGACCGGCCGTCCCAGTAGCCGAACAGGCGCTCCTCGGACCGCCGCCGGCGGCGCAGGTTGGTCAGCACCCGGCACAGCTCCGGGTCCTCGATCCGGCGGACCTGCTCGATGCCGCCCTTGGCCGGGAACTCGAAGACCACGCAGCCGCCCCGCGAGCGGGCGTGCTCGGGGCGCAGGGTGGAGACGCCGAAGGTGGCGTCCTCGCCGGTGGCGTACTGGTCGCTGCCGACCCGGAACGTGCCCATGTCGAGCAGCCGGGCGACGGTGGCCAGGATCCGCTCCCGCCGCAGGCCGCGCAACGCCAGGTCGTGGGCTACCCGGTCGCGCAGCACGGGCAGCCGGTGGGCCACCTCCAGCACGTGGTCGAACTTGGCCTCGTCCCGCTTCTCCCGCCACTTCGGGTGGTAGAGGTACTGCTTGCGCCCGGCCGCGTCGATCCCGGTGGCCTGGATGTGCCCGTTCGGGTACGGCGAGATCCACACGTCCCGCCAGGCCGGCGGGACGACCAGCTCCCGCAGCCGGGCCAGCTCGTCGGGGTCGCGCACCGGATCGCCCTTCGCGTCGACGAAGAGCCAGCCCTTGCCGCGCCGCCGGCGTCCGTACCCCGGCCTGCCCGGATCACTACGCCGCAATCGCACCGGACACCCGCACCGCCCGTTCCGCCTCGTCCACGGCGGCCACCACCTCGTCGACCTCGATGGCCGCCAACGATGGGTGCGTTCCTACCCCGGCGGAAGCGGACCAATCCGCGTCGGTCCCGGCACGATCGGTGGCCCCGAGCACCCGGTGCCGGGGGCGGTCGGTCGGCGGGCCCCAGTGCGCCGCCGGCACCGGCCCGAAGAGCACCACCGAGGCGGTGCCGTAGCCGGTGGCCAGGTGGGCCACCCCGGTGTCCCCGCTGACCACCAGCCGGGCGTCGGCCACCAGCGCGGCCAGCTCGGCCAGGCCGGTGCGGCCGGCGAGCACCGCGGCCGGGGGCAGCCCGGCGTCCCGGGCCACCCGGGCGGCCAGGTCCCGCTCATCGGTCGAGCCGGTGAGCACCACCCGGTGCCCCCGGGCCGTGAGGGCCCGGGCCAGCGCGGCGAAGCGGTCGGCCGGCCAGCGCTTCGCGGGAATCTTGCTGCCGGGGTGCAGCACCGTGACGCCGGCCGGCACGGCCGCCACGGGCGGGCGGCGCAGCGCCAGGTCGCCGGGGTCGGCCGGGAGGCCGTACCAGTGCAGCAGCCGGCACCAGCGGCGCACCTCGTGCTCGTCGTCGTCCCAGGCCGGGCCGGCGAGGTGCCCGGCCTCGGCGTTGCAGTGGGCGAGCAGCCGGCCGGGCCGGGCGGCCGCGAGCATCCGGTGCGACCGCGGGCCCCGCCCGTGCAGGTTGACCGCCACCTCCGGCGGCGGGCCGGGCCACGCCGGCCGGTCGGCCAGCCCGGGGGTGGGCAGCACCCGGTCGACCACCCCGGTCAGCGCGGCCAGCGGCGACAGCCAGGCCGGCGCGGCGAGCACCAGCTCCCGGCCCGGGAGGCCGGCGCGCAGGCCCCGCAGCGCCGGGACCGCGGTGGCCAGGTCGCCGACCCCGAGCGCCCGCAGCACCAGGATCACGGGTACGAGGACTCCTGCTCGGCGCAGACCACCATCTCGCGTACGGCGCAGCCGGCCGGCTGGGAGAGGGCGAACATGACCGCGGCGGCGGTGTCCGCGGGCTCGTTGAGCACGGCGTCGGGCCCGGGGCGGTACTGGGCGTCCCGCTCGTCGAAGAAGGCAGTGCGCATGCCGCCGGGGATGAGCAGGGTGACCCCGACCGCGCCGGCCAGTTCGGCGGCGAGCGCCCGGGTGAAGCCGACCACCCCGAACTTCGCCGCGCAGTACGCCGTCGCGTCGCTGACCGCCTTCACCCCGAGCGTGGAGGCGACGGTGACGATGCTGCCCCGGGACGCCTCCAGGAAGGGCAGCGCCGCCCGGATCACCGCGGCGGTGGCGAGCAGGTCGACCGTGACGATCCGTTCCCACGTCTCCGCCGGCACGTCGATCAGCTTCCCCGGGACGTCCATCCCGGCCGCGGTGACCACGCCGTCGAGGCCGCCGGAGCGTTCCGCGAGGTCGCGGGTGGCCGCCTCGGCGGCCCGGGTGTCGGCCAGGTCGCACTCCACCCAGGGCACCCCGTCGGCGGGGCGCTGCCGGTCCAACACCAGGGGACGGCCGCCCGCCCGGGCCACCGCGGCGACCACCGCCGCGCCGAGCCCGCTCGACCCGCCGGTGACCAGGACGGTGGAGCCGGTCCCGGGCGGACCGCTGCGCTCGCTCATCGTGCTCCCTTCGCCGTCGACCGGACGACCGTCTCCCCGGCCGGCTCCGCCGCCGGCACCGCCGTGCCGGGCCAGCCCACCGTGCCCCGCCCGGCCCGGGCCGCCGCGATCATGTCGGTGGTGGACCGGCCGTCCAGGTAGGGCACCACCACCGTGTGCCCGCCCCAGCGGGCCAGGACCGCCGCCTCGGGCAGGGTCTCCGCGCCGCCGCCGCTGGCGTAGTCGCCGCCCTTCACCCAGATGTCGGGGCGCAGCCAGGACAACGCCGCGTGCGGGGTGGGCTCGTCGAAGATCAGCACCGCGTCGACGCAGCCCAGCGCGGCGAGCAGCCGCCCCCGGTCGCCCTGCGGCACGACCGGCCGCTCCGGGCCCTTCAGCCCGGCCACGCTGGCGTCGGAGTTCAGGCAGACCACCAGGCAGTCGCCGAGCTGCCGGGCCGCCTGGAGGGTCGCCACGTGCCCGGCGTGCAGCAGGTCGAAACAGCCGCCGGTGGCCACGACCGTGCCGCCGGCCGCGCGTACCCGGGAAACCACCTCGCCGGCAGCGGCGGCGCCGATCCGGTCCCCGCCGCCGACGACCACCGCCGGGGCGGCGGTCCGCACCGGGGCGGGCAGCGCCGTGGCCACTCCCCCGACGGCGACGTACTCGGACGCCTCGGCGACCGCCTCCTGCACCGCCTCGGAGACCAGGGCGCCCCGGGCCAGGGCCAGGGTGGCCGCTGCGGCGAACCGGTCCCCGGCACCGCAGGTGTCCCCCTCGGCGGCCGGGGCGGGCACCACCAGCGGGGTGGAGCCGGCGTGGCAGAGCAGTGCGCCGTCGCCGCCCAGGGTCACCGCCACCGCGCCGGCCTGCCAGCGCCGGCGCAGCGCCTGGGCGCCCCGGGACGCGGTGACCAGCCGGGACGCGCCCGGCGGCGCCTTGGCCAGCTCGCGCGCCTCGGACTCGTTCGGGGTGGCCAGGCTCACCCCGGGCACGGCGGCCGGGCCGCGCGGATGCGGGTCCCAGACCACCGGCGCCCGGGTCGCGGCGAGCGCGGCGCGCAGCGCCGGATGCCGAGCGACGCCCCGGCCGTAGTCGCTGACCAGCACGGCGGAGGCGGTGGCGATCAGGCGCAGCACCGCCTCGCTCGGCTCGCCCGGATCGCCGGCCGGCCCGCCCCGGTCGTGACGCAGCAGCACCCGGCCGCGGGCCCGCAGCCGGATCTTCTCCGGAGTGGCCCCGGCCAGCGGCAGCGCGTACAGCTGCACGCCGGCGGCGGCGAGCAGGGTGCCGAGCCGGGCCCCGCCGGCGTCGTCGGCGACCGCGGTGACCAACGCGACCTCGGCGCCCTCGGCCGCGGCGAAGACGGCGGCGAGACCGGCGCCGCCGGGGCGGTCGACGTGCGTGGTCTCCTCGAGCACCGGCACCGGGGAGTCCGGGCAGAGCCGGTTCACCACCCCCTCGACGTCCCGGTCCAGCAGCGTGTCACCGAGCACCACCACGGGTCCCGTCATGCTCGACCTCCTCATCGGGCCTGCACCTTCCCGTCCGGGCCGTCGCCGAGCACCACCTCGACACCGGTCCGCACCGTGTCGGCCGGCGTCCGGCCCGCCTCCCGCGCGGCGAGCGCCGCGGGCAGCGCCCGGTCGACGTACTCGCAGAGCACGTGCGTGGCGACCAGGTGCAGCTCCTGCACGACCTGGCTGTCCGGCGAGTCGATGGCGAGGGTCTCCTGGCAGGACCCGGCGAGCGGGTTGGGGGCGGGGCCGGTGAAGGCCCAGCAGCGCAGGCCGGTGTCGTGTCCGGCGCGGGCGGCGGTGAGGAGGTTGGTGCTGGTGCCGCTGGTGGACATGAGCAGGAGGATGTCGTCGGGTCGGCCGTGGGCGCGGACCTGGCGGGCGAAGACCTCGTCGTAGCCGTAGTCGTTGCCGATGGCGGTGAGGGCGGAGGTCTCGGCGTGCAGGGCGATGGCGGACAGTGGTTCGCGGTCGTCGCGGAGCTTGCCGACGAGTTCGGCGGTGAGGTGCTGGGCCTCGGCGGCGCTGCCGCCGTTGCCGGCGACCAGCAGCCGCCCGCCGGTGGCCAGCCGGTGCGCCAGCTCCCCGCCCCAGCGGGCCAGCAGCTGCTCCGCGTCGCGCAGCGGCAGCAGCGCGGCGGCCAGTCGGGTCAGGTGGTCCTCCAGCACCGTGCCTCCGACGGCCGGCGTGGGCGCCGCCATCAGGCGACCACCCGGGTGGGCCGGCGCACGGTGGCCACCTCGGCGTACAGCTCCGCGAGCCGGTCGGCGGTGGTGGACCAGGAGTAGCGGGTGCGGGCGCGCTCCAGGGCCGCGGTGGCGTAGGCGAACCGGCGGATCCGGTCGCCGAGCAGCCCGCGGATCGCCGCGCCGAGGGCCGCCGGGTCGCGGGCCGGCACCAGGTCGCCGGTCCGGCCGGGCACCACCGTGTCCCTGAGCCCGCCCACGGCGGTGCCGATCACCGGTACGCCGCACGCCATCGCCTCCAGCGGGGTCAGCCCGAACGGCTCGTACCAGGGGGCGGCGACCAGCACGTCCGCCGACCGGTACCAGCGCCCCATCTCCTCCCGGGGGACCGCCCCGATGAGCTTCACCCGGTCGGCGATCCCGCGGGACTCGGCGAGCGCCCGCAGCCGCAGCGCGTACGGGTCGGTCTCCAGCAACCCGGCGGGCGGGCCGCCGACCACCACGCACTCGGCGTCGGGCACCAGCGCGGTGGCCCGGATGACGTCCTGGAAGCCCTTGCGCTCGACCAGCCGCCCGACGGTGAGGATCCGGGGCCGGGCGCCGTCCCGTTCGGCGACCGGGCCCAGCGGCGCGAAGGTGGACAGGTTCACCCCGGACGGCACGACGGTCATCCGGGATCGGGGCACCCCCATCCGGACCAGCTCGGCCACCTCGTCCTGGCACTGGGCGACCACCCGGTCGACCGAGCGGCCCAGCCGGCGCTCGTGCCCGACCCGGCCCGGCGGGCTGGTGTCCTGCGCGCCCTGGTGCCGCCGCTTGACGGTGCCGAGCGCGTGGTACGTCTGCACCACCGGCACCCCGGTGCGCCGCGCGGCGGCCAGCCCGGCCAGGCCGCTCATCCAGAAGTGCGCGTGCACCACCTCGGGCTGCCAGTCGCCGGTGCGCCACCGCTCGGCCAGCCACTCCCCGAACGCCGGCATGTACGGCAGCAGGTCGTCCTTGGCCACCGGCTCGGCCGGCCCGGCGGGCACGTGCACCACGTCGTACCCGTCCGGGGCGCGGACCGTCACGGGCAGGTCCACGGCGTCGAGCCGGGTGTACACGCGGACGTCGTGACCGGCGGCGGCGAGCGCGGCGGAGAGCTCCGCGACATGCGTGTTCTGGCCGCCGGCGTCCTCCCCGCCGAGGACGGCGAGCGGGCTGGCGTGCTCCGAGATCATCGCGATGCGCATACTTCCTCCTCCAGCAGCCGGTCCCAGTCGGCGAGGAAACGCTCCAGGCCGTAGCGGTTCCGGGCGGCGGTCCGGGCCGCGGCGCCCGCCCGGCGGGCCGCCGCCGGGTCGTCCAGCAGGCCCCGGGCCGCCTCGACGAGCACGTCGACCCGGGTGGAGAGGGCCCCGGCGGACGGCGGCACGGCCTCCACGGCCTCGGTGGTGGCCAGCGCCACCACCGGCATGCCCATGGTCATGGCCTCGACGAGGCTCAGCCCGAGCGAGGTCCACCGGCACAGGTGCAGGTACGCCCGCCGCTTCGCCAGCTCGGCGTGCATGGCGTGCTGCGGCACGTCGTCGTGGCTGGTGAGCCGGTCCGGGGGCAGGCCCAGGTGCTCGGCGAGCCCGGCCACCTTCATGCCGTAGACGTCCAGCGGGACGAGGTCGGCGAAGCGGGCCAGCAGGTCGGTGCCGGTGACCCGCCAGCGGCGGACCGGCTCGTTGATGACGACGGCGAGGCGGTCCAGCTCGCCGGTCCACTCGACGGCCGGAGCGACCACCCCGTGCTCGACCACCGCGGTGCGGGTGCCGCCGTTGTCCCAGAACAGCTCGTTGAAGTGGGTGACGTGGGTGAGCAGCAGGTCGTCCCGGTCGGCCATCGGGTGCCGGTTGTTCGGCACGTCGCCCTTCGGGGTGTTGTGCTCGACGTAGATCGCCGGCACGTCCCGGCCGACCCGCCGGCCGAGCCACTCGCATGCCAGGTCGAACTCCTCGGGCCGCTGGAGCAGAACCACGTCCACGTCGGCCCGGCGCAGCTCCGGCGGGGTCACCTCGACGGCGCCGTCCGGCCACGGGTAGGTCCGCGCCCGGCCCAGCCCGTACGCGCCCCGGTCCGGGGTGACGGGCACCAGGTAGCGGTGCTTGCCGTGCACGAACGACGTGGTCCACGACCCGTGCACGTGCCACACCAGGACGTTCATCCGACCACCCCGCCGGGGACGGTGACCAGCGGCTCCGGCGCGTCGGCGGGCACCCCGAGCAGCCGCAGCGCCTCCAGCACCCGGCCCGGCTCGACGGCGGACAGGCAGGGATGGCCGGGGACCGGGCAGCGCACGGCCCGGCTGTCCCGGCAGGCCGCCCCGGCGTCGCCGAGCCGCACGGTGGGCACCCGGTAGGGCCCCCACTGCCCGAACGGGACGGTCGGGGCGAAGAGGCTGACCACCGGCACGCCGAGCGCCGCGGCCAGGTGCGCCGGCCCGGTGTTGCCGACCACGAGCGCGCCGGCCCGGGCGACCACCGCCGCCAGCTCGTCGAGGCCGGTACGTCCGCCCAGGTCGAGGCCGCCCGCGGCGGCCACCTGCGCGGTCAGCTCCCGTTCGTCAGGCCCGCCGGTGACCACCACCCGGTAGCCGGCCGCGCTGAGCACCCGGACGATCCGGGTGGCCAGCTCGAACGGGCAGGCCCGGGTCTCCACCGAGGAACCCGGGTGCAGCACCACGTAGCCCGGCTCGCCGGCGGCGGCCGGGGCGGGCGGCAGCCGGTCGGCGCGCAACCGCAGCCCCGGCTCGTCCCCGGCGGGCAGGGCGAAGCCGGCTGCCGCGGCCAGCGACAGTGCCCGCTCCGGCTCGGGCACCCCGACGGGGACCCGGTGCCGCACGTCGAGCAGGGCGCCGGGGTAGTCGTCGCTGATCGCGCTGATCCGCGGCACCCCGGCCATCCGGAGCAGCAGGGCGAGCGGCAGCGCCGACTGGTGGAAGGAGGTGAAGAGGACCGCCTCGTCCGCGCGGACGGCGGCGAGCCGGTCCACCAGGGTGCGCATCCCGGCCGGGTCGACCGGCGGGGCGGGGGCGTCGATCCAGGGCAGCGGCCACTCGATGATCTCGTCGACGCCGGGCAGCAGCTCCGCGGCCGCCCGGCCGCGTGGCCCGCAGAGCAGCACCACCCGTTCCGCCCCGGCCGCCACCGCGCGGATGCCGGGGCCGGTGACCAGCACGTCGCCGGCCGCGTCGCTGCGCGCCACCAGCACCGTGCCCCGCCGGGGCGCGGGCCCGGGCGGGGCCACGAGCCGCATCCGGCCGAGGATGGTGCCGACCGCGTCCGGCAGGTCGGCGGCGACGGTGGGCGCGGCGGCCACCTCGGCCGCCCGGGTGGCCGGGGTGGGCACCAGGATCCCGGCGGCGCCGGCCGCCGCGGCGGCGGCCATGTCGGCGCCGATGTCGCCGACCAGCACGCAGCGGGTCGGCGTGGTCCCGAGCGCCCGGGCCGCGGCGTGCACCAGCCCGGGGGCCGGCTTGCGGCAGGCGCAGCGGTCCGGCTCGCCGTGCGGGCAGATCTGCCAGCTGTCGAAGGGCCCGAGCAGCTCCTCCACCCGCGCGTTGACCCGCCGCAGGTCGTCGGCCGTGAAGCAGCCCCGGGCCAGGCCGGACTGGTTGCTCACGACGGCCAGGCGCAGCCCGGCCGCGCGCAGCCGGTCCAGCGCCTCCCGGGCGCCGGGCAGCGGACGGACCTTCTCCGGGTCGCCGTTGTAGGGCACGTCCTCGACGAGCGTGCCGTCCCGGTCCAGCAGCACCGCGTCGTACAGGCCGGACGGGAACCGGCCAGCACCCGGGTCAACCCGGGCTGACCTGCACTGATCCCGCTCGTGGTCCCGTCGCACGGGCGGCGGGTTCCCGACCCCCCGAGGAGTAAACATCAACTTCGGCGGAGCCGCCTCCGCCGGTGCCGCACGGCCGGTCCGCAACCCCGCTCCCGCCGACCCGGTCCGGCGTTACCCGCCGCCGGAGACAAGCTAACCCGGCCGCCGTTAGCGGCGATCGGGGCGGGGGTATGAGGTTCGGGTGGCGATTGTGGAGAAAGTGATCGACGCGCCCCCGCAGCAGATCTTCGACGTGCTCGCCGACGGGTGGACGTACAGCGACTGGGTGGTGGGCACGGTGCACGTCCGCGACGTGGACGACACCTGGCCCCGGGTGGGCAGCCGGCTGCACCACAAGGCCGGCCCGTGGCCGTTATCGCTCCAGGACACCTCGACGGTGCTGGAGTGCGACGCCCCGCACAAGTTCGTGGTACGGGCCGGGCTGTGGCCGGCCGGCGAGGCGATCGTGGTGTTCCGGCTGGAGCCGCTGGACGGCGGCCGGACCCGGGTCACCATCGGCGAGGACTTCGCCGCCGGCCCGCTGCGCTGGGTGCGGAACAAGCTCAACGACCTGGTGCTGCACCAGCGGAACAAGGAGACGTTGCGCCGGCTCTCGGACATCGCCACCCGGCAGAAGGCGGACCGGTGACGCAGCGGGTGGTGATCACCGGGGCGAGCGCGGGCGTCGGGCGAGCGGTGGCCCAGCCGTACGGGGCGCGCGGCGCACGGCTGGCCCTGCTGGCCCGGGGCGCGGCCGGGCTGGCCGCCGCCGAGCGGGACTGCCGCCGGCTCGGCGCCGCCGAGGTGCGCACCTACCAGGTGGACGTGGCCGACGCCGGCGCGGTGCAGCGCGCCGCCGACGACGTGGCGCACCACTACGGCGGGCTGGACGTCTGGGTCAACGACGCCATGGTCTCGGTCTTCGCGCCGGCCTGGGAGATCACCGCGGCCGAGTTCCGCCGGGTCACCGAGGTCAACTACCTGGGCACCGTGCACGGCACACTGGCCGCGCTGCGCCACATGCGCGCCCACAGCCGCGGGGCGATCGTGCAGGTCGGTTCGGCGCTGGCCTACCAGGGCATCCCGTTGCAGTCGGCGTACTGCGCGAGCAAGCACGCGGTGCAGGGCTTCAACGACTCGCTCCGGGCCGAACTGCTGCACGACTGCCCCGGGGTGAGGCTGTCGATGGTGCAGCTCCCGGCGGAAGCTGGCCCGCGACGGCTACGACAGCCAGCAGACCGACGCGCCGATCGACCCGGCGACCTGGCGGGACAACCTGGACCGGCCGGGCGACGACGAGCAGGACCGGGGCGCCGAGGGGGTGTTCACCGACCGGGCCCGCCGGCACTCGGCGGCACTCTGGGTGAGCGCGCACAAGCCCCCCGTGTCCGCGCTGACGCTCGGTGGGCTGCTGCTGGCGGCCGGCGGGCTGGCCCGCCGGCTACGCTGACCGCCCGCCCCGGCGGACGGCCCGGAATCTTCGGGCGGGCGTCTGTGCGGACCACGCGGAGAGGACTGGCTACCCTCTCAGGTGAACCTGTCGGCCGACCGAGGATGTCCGTGATGATCGAACCCGTGCAGTTGCCCTCCCCGTGGCGCGACGCACGCCTGACCGTCGTCGTTCCGACCTACAACGAGGCGGGCAACCTCCCGACGCTGGTCGAGCGCCTCCTGGCGCTGCCGCTGCCGGGGTTGAAGGTGCTCGTCGCGGACGACAACTCCCCGGACGGCACCGGCGAGGTCGCCGACAAGCTGGCCATCGAGCACCCGGACCGGGTGATGGTGGTGCACCGCCCGGGCAAGGAGGGCCTCGGCCGGGCGTACGTGGACGGCATCGGGCGGGCGCTGGACGACGGCGCCGAGTACGTCGCGCAGATGGACGCCGACCTGTCGCACCCGCCGGAGGCGCTGCCCGGCATGCTCGGCGCGCTGCTCTCCACCCAGGCCGGCGTGGTCATCGGCTCGCGCTACGTGCCGGGCGGCGAGCTGGACGAGAACTGGCCGCTCTACCGTCGCGCGCTCAGCGGCTGGGCCAACCTCTACGTGCACACCCTGCTGCGGGTGCGGATCCGCGACCTGACCGCCGGGTTCAAGATCTGGCGGGCCGACGCGCTGCGTGACATCGGCCTCCAGCGGGTGCAGTCCAACGGCTACAGCTTCCAGGTGGAGATGCACTACCTGGCCACCAAGCTGGGGCACACGATCCTCGAGGTGCCGATCCGCTTCGAGGAGCGCCGCGAGGGCGCCTCGAAGATGACCACCGCCACCAAGATCGAGAGCGCGCTCATGCCGTTCAAGCTGCGCACCCGGCACCGCAATCTGGACACCTGACCCGCCACCGGGCACCTTCCGCACCGACACTGGCCTCACGCTGCGTCATGACGACGCAGCGTGAGGCTTTGTCGTCCGGCCACCACCACCCCGCACCCGCTTTGCTCTGCAGCCATCACCGCAGCACCGTCCTCACCTGCGCGGCACGAAGCGGCCCGGCCGCCGCGCCGGCGTCAGCCGCCCACCGTGCGTGAACGCTGCGTATGCGGCTGCAGAGCAAAGGCAGTGGGCGGAGGTGCCGGCTGGGCCGTTGTCGGTCACCGGCAGTGACCGGGAGCGGCGGGATCGTCGGGTCGGACCGGACCATCGGACCCTCGGGCCAGCGGCCGGCGGCCGGCGGCCGGCGGCCGGACGCGAACGCCGCGCGCCGCCCGAACCGTCGGGTCAGCGGTAGACGGTGCGGTGCGCGGCGCCGATCACGCCCGCGTAGAGGTCGCCGGTGAGCAGGCGGTCGCGGGCCAGGGCGGCGCGGGCCGCGTTCGCGCCGGGCGCGCCGTGCACCCCGCCGCCGGGGTGCGCCGAGGCGCTGGCCAGGAAGAGCCGGTCCACCGGGGTGTCCGCGCGGCCCAGGCCGGGGATCGGCCGCAGGAAGAGCTGCTGGTACGCGGCCGCGGTGCCCCCGCCCAGCGCGCCACCGACCAGGCTCGGCTCGGCGGCCTCCAGGTCGGCCGGGCCGGCCACGTGCCGCCCGAGGATCAGCGAGCGGAAGCCCGGTGCGGCCTCCTCCAGCACCTCCTCCATCCGCTCCACGTGACCGGCGACCTCCTCGGCCCGCCAGTGCCGGCGGAACGGCAGGTGGGTGTACGACCAGAGCGACTCGGTGCCCGGCGGGGAGTGGCTCGGGTCGGCCACCGACATCTGCCCCACCAGCAGGAAAGGGTCCCGGGGCAGTTCGTTGCGGGCCAGCGCCCCCGCGTACGCGGTGAGCCCGTCCAGGTCGGCGCCGAGGTGCACGGTGCCGGCGCCGGCCACCGCCCGGTTCTTCCACGGCACCGGCGCCGACAGCGCCCAGTCCACCTTGAGCGTGGAGCCGTCCCACTTGAAGTGCGCGAGGTCCTCGACCAGCCGGGGCGGTAGCGCCGCCGCACCGACCAGGTCCAGGTAGAGCGCCGGCGCGGGGACGTCGGCGAGCACCGCCCGACGGGCCCGCCAGTCGGCGCCGCCGGCGGTGCGCACGCCCATGGCCCGGCCCCGGGCGGTGAGCACCCGCTCGACCCGGGCGCCGTACTCGATGCGGCCGCCCCGCTCGACCAGCCGCGCCACCAGCGCGTCGGTGATCCGCTGTGCGCCGCCGACCGGCACCGGCCAGCCGACCTGCTGGCCGAGCATGGCGAGCAGCCAGCCGTACACCCCGGAGCCGGCCTCCTCAGGCGACAGGTCGGTGTGCAGGGCGCAGCCGGCCAGCAGCGCCGGACCGCCCTCGCCGGCGAAGAGTTCGTCGCCGAGCTTGCGTACCGGCACCACGAGCCGGCGGGCCAGCCGCAGCGCGCCGGAGACCTTCAGCCGGCGCAGCAGGGTCAGCCCGCCGCGCACCGGCGGGAACGGGCGGGTGATCACGTCGAGCATCGGCTCGGCCACCTGGCACCAGTCCGCGTACGCGTGCCGCCAGCGGTCGCCGTCGCCGGGGGCGAACGCCTCCAGCGAGGCCGCGGTGACGTCGAGGTCCCGGTTCACCACGGCCGCGCGGCCGTCCGGAAGCAGGTGGGCCAGCACGTCCGGGGCGTTGGTCCAGGACAGCCCGTACCGCTCCAGGCGCAGGCCGCGCAGCACCGGCGAGGCGTACCCGAGCGGGTAGAAGGAGCTGTAGAGGTCGCTGAGGTAGCCGGGGACGGTCACCTCGGCGGAGCGCACCGCCCCGCCGGGGACCTGCGTGGCCTCCAGCACCAGCACGTCCCAGCCCGCGTCGGCCAGCAGGTTCGCGGCCACCAGCCCGTTGTGCCCGGCGCCGATGACGACGGCGTCCGCGGTCGAAATCATCCGATCCGCCTACCCGGCCGGTTACCGGGCGAAACGCGTTTGCCTCGCCGGGGTCGGGGCATCCACTGCCGCATGTACACGGTTGCGCAGCTCATAGGTGGAGTCTGGGGTGCCGGTGGCACGGGGGGCGAGCTGGTCGTACACGATCCGGCCGACGGCTCCCCGGTGACCACCGTGCCGGTGGCGACGGCGGACGAGGTGGCCAAGGCGGTCGAGGCCGCCCGGGGCGCGGCGGCGGAGTGGGCGGCGACGGCCCCGGCGGAACGGGCGGCGGCGCTGCACCGCGCGGCGGACGCGATCGAGGCCGCCGCCGACGAGTTGGCGCACACCACCACGGCGGAGATGGGCAAGCCGCTGGACGACGCGCGCGGTGGCGTGGCGGCGGGCATCGGCACGCTGCGACAGTACGCCGAACTCGGCCCGGTGCGGGGCGGGCGGACCCTGCATGGCGCCCCGTCCGCCCTGGACTTCATGGCCCCCGAACCGCGCGGCGTGGTCGCCGCGATCACCCCTTGGAACGACCCGGTGGCGGTCTCCTGCGGCCTGCTCGGCGCGGCCCTGGTCACCGGCAACGTGGTGCTGTACAAGCCGAGCGAGCGCACCCCGGCGACCGGCTGGCTGCTGGCCCGGGCCCTGGACCAGGCGCTGCCGGCCGGCGTGCTGTCGCTGCTCACCGGTGGCGCCGAGGTGGGCGCGGCGCTGGCCGGCCAGGACGTGGACGTGGTGGCGCACGTCGGCTCCACCGCCACGGGCCGGGCCATCGCCGCCGCCGGCGCCCGCACCGGCGCGAAGGTGCTGCTGGAGAACGGCGGCAGCGACCCCCTCGTGGTGGACGCGGACGTCGATCCGGTCTGGGCGGCCGAACAGGCAGCGCTGGGCTGCTTCGCCAACGCCGGGCAGATCTGCGTCGCGGTGGAGCGGATCTACGTGCACCGGGACGTGGCCGAGGACTTCGTCGACGCGCTGGTGGAGCGGGCCGAGGCGCTCACCGTGGGCCCCGGCCGGAACCCGGGGACCCAGCTCGGGCCGCTGGTCGACCGGCGGCACCGGGACCACGTGCACGGGCAGGTCACCGCGGCGGTGGCCGAGGGAGCGCGGGTGCGCACCGGCGGCGCCGTGCCGGACGGGCCGGGCGCGTTCTACCCGGCGACGGTGGTCAGCGACTGCCGGCACGAGATGGTGCTGGTCCGCGAGGAGACCTTCGGCCCGGTCGCCCCGGTGGTCGTGGTCGACTCGTTCAGCGAGGGCCTGCGTTGCGCGGCTGACTCCCCGTACGGGCTGGCCGCCACGGTGCTGACCGGCTCGATGAGCCACGCCCACCGGGCCTGGCGGGAACTGCCGGTGGGCACCGTCAAGGTCAACGCGGTGTTCGGGGGCGCGCCGGGCGGCGCCGCGCAGCCGCGCCGCGGCAGCGGCCAGGGCTTCGGGTACGGCCCGGAGCTGCTCGACGAGTTCAGCGCGGTGAAGGCGGTGCACATCGAGGCCCCGGGCGGCGGCCACTGGTGAGCGGCACGACGGGAGCCCGGGACCTGCGCGGTCCCGGGCTCCCGTGTCGTCGCGGGCCGGTCAGCGGCCGCCGCGTGCCTGGCGGGTGGCGTTGTTGTTCGCCTTCTCGATCGCCTTGACCAGCTCCGGCTTGGTCATCCGGGACCGGCCGGGCACGTCGAGCTTCTTGGCCACCTCCATGAGGTGCTCCTTCTTGGCGTTGGCGTCCACCCCGCCCGCCGTGGGGGCCCGCCGGGCCGGGCCGCCGCCGGCCGCCTGCCGGTCGCTCGGGCCCTTGCGTCCCTTCGGCTCCCAGTGGTCGCCGACCTTCTCGAACTCGTGCTTCACCGCGGCGAAGGCGGTACGGTGTGCCCGCTCCCCCTCGCCGTACGTCTCGACCGCCGAGTCGTGCGTCTTCTCCCAGGTCCGCTGCGCCTTCGCCGGGGAGCGCCGCAGCGTGCTGGGCAGTACCTCGCGCCCGGGCATCTCGTCCTCCTCCGTCTGCGTGGATCCTGTATCCGTTCCCGCCGGCCCGGATCGCAAACCGGCACCCGGTTTGTCGATTTCCCCCACCGGGTACCGGCGGGGCCACGTGCCGGAGGTGCGCCCGGTGCGTGGAGGAGGCGGTCATGGCGGCGACGACGGATGCGGCGGCCGGCGGCCGGCAGCGGGCCCGGATCCCCCGCCGGGTACGCCAGTTGAGCTGGGCCACCTGGCGCGGGGTGCTGGTCCGCAGCGGGCGCAACTTCGTCAAGGACAACTGCGCCGACTGGGCCGCCGCGCTCACCTACTACGGGGTGCTGGCGCTCTTCCCCTCGACGATCGTGGTGGTCGCCCTGGTCGGGCTGGTCTCCGACGGGCCGCGCACGGTGGACACCGTGATCGACCTGGCCCGGGAGATCGGCGCCGGCTCGGTGGTCGGCAACGACGCGTTCGTCACCGTGGTACGCAACGTGGTGGAGCAGCAGGGCCCGGCGAAGGTGCTGCTGAGCTTCGGCCTGCTCGGCGCGCTCTGGTCGGCGTCCGGGTTCATCGGCGCGTTCACCCGGGCCTCCAACGCGATCTACGGCGTCGAGGAGGGACGGCCGTTCTACCGGCTGCGGCCGGTGCAGATCGGGCTCGCCGGGGTGTCGCTGGTGCTGCTCGCCGTGGTGGCCGTGGGGCTGATCGTCAGCGGCCCGGTCACCGACTTCGTGGGCGACCGCCTGCACGCCGGCGGCCTGACCCGCCAGGTGTGGACGGTGGCGAAGTGGCCGCTGCTCGCGCTGGTGGCCATGACCCTGCTGTCGCTGCTGTTCTGGATCGCCCCGAACGTCCGGCAGCCCCGGTTCCGCTGGCTGACGCCGGGCGGGGCGCTGGCCCTGCTGGCCTGGGTGGTCGCCTCCTTCGGCTTCGGCCTCTACGTGGCCAACTTCGGCTCGTACGACGTCACCTACGGCAGCCTGGGTGCGGTCATCGCCTTCCTGGTGTGGCTGTACCTGTCGAACTGCGCCCTCATGCTGGGCGTGCAGGTCAACGCGGAACTTCAGCGGGGCCGGATGATGCAGGCCGGCGTCGAGCACCCGGACGAGCCGGTGCTGGCGCCGCGCGCGACCCCGGATTCCTGACCGGCTTCGCCGGGTTCGGGGGTGGATGACCGGATCGGCCGGCCGGCGTCGGTTTACCGGCGGCCCCCTCGGGCATGTCTGTCGGCATGGAACGAGTCAGCAGCAAGCACTCGCCCAGGGTTGACGACAACATGGCCCAGGATGTCAGCGGCCTGGTCCAGGGGCCGGGAGCCGGTGGCTCGCGCGTCGACGAGTCCCGCCAGCCGGAGCCGGCGGGCGAGGACCAGCCGGAGCCGAAGACCATGACGGCCGGCGCGAGCCGCGGCGGCAACCCGCAGGGAATGAGCATGGACGACGTCGAGGCGCGCAGTCGGCTCGGCCGGTTCATCACCATGACCGCCCTGCCCGGCGACCGCGACACGCTGGTGGCCAACGCCCGGGAGAACCAGGCGCCCGCCGACATCATCGCCGCCCTGGAAGGACTGCCTGAGGGCACTCGCTACCAGACGGTTTCCGAGGTGTGGGCCGCGCTCGGGCACAAGAACGAGACGACGCGCTGGTGAGCGGACCGGCCCACGGTCCGTGCACAGCACCGGCGGGACAGGAGGAAGACTGACATGAGCGGCGTTATGGAACACGTGGACGTGTCCGTCCCGATCCGCACGGCATACGACCAGTGGACGCAGTTCGAGGAGTTTCCGCACTTCATGGAGGGTGTCCAGGAGGTCCGGCAGCTCTCCGACACGATGACCCACTGGACGGTGGAGATCGCCGGCGTGAAGCGCGAGTTCGACGCCGAGATCACCGAACAGTTGCCGGACGAGCGGGTTGCCTGGCGCTCCACCGGGGGCACCCAGCAGGCCGGTGTGGTGACCTTCCACCGCCTGGACGAGGGGAACACCCGGGTCACCCTGCAGATGGAGTTCGAGCCGCACGGCGTGGTCGAGCAGGCCGGCGACAAGCTGGGCGTGGTGGACCGCCGGGCCAAGGGCGACCTGGCGCGGTTCAAGCAGTTCATCGAGCGGCGCGGTCAGGAGACCGGCGCCTGGCGCGGCAAGGTCGACCGGCCGACCCCCTGACGTCCCCCGGTACGCGAACCCCGATGGCCGCCGGTGCTCCGGCGGCCATCGCCGCGTCCGGGGCCGTTTGCGATCATGCGGGCCGGGTACCGCAGGGGAATGACCGACAACGACAGCCACGTGTGGCGCGACGAGGAACGCACTCCCCTGCACGAGCTGGACCGGGCGATCGCCCGGTCGACCCTCGACGGGCAGGCCGACGACGTCACCGGCAACGACGCCGGCGAGGAGGCCGCGTTCGGCCACGGGCCGGAGGCGGTGGACCGGGGCGCCGGCCCGGAGGCCGAGCGGCGGGAGATGACCGACGCGGACCGGGCGTACCGGCCGTCGACCACCGGCCGGACCGGCCCGGACAACTAGTGAGCCCTCCCCCGGGCCCTTGGGGAGGCGGCCCTGGGTACGGACGTCGGTCAGGACGCCGGGCGGGCGCGGCGGGCGCCGACGGCGTGCAGGGCGATGAGCGAGACGGCGAGCACGACCAGCGTCGGGCCGAGCGCGGCCACCGAGACCCGGGCCAGCAGCACCCCGACCGCCGCCGGCACCAGGGCGGCGCCCAGGCCGGCCGCGCCGATCTGGAGGCCGATGGTCCGGTCCGCGTGGTCGCGGCCCACCCGTTCGGCGGTGGTCAGGGTGAGCAGCGGGAAGACCGGCGCCGCTGCGAAGCCCACCACCAGCAGGCCGGCGACGGTCACCCAGCCCGGCGCGGGCAGCGCGATCAGCACCGCTCCCCCCGCCATGCCGAGCAGGCTGCCGCGCAGCACCCGGGCCGTGCCCAGCCGCTCCGCCACGACCCCCTGCACCACCCGCCCCACGAACAGGCTGCCCCAGTAGCCGGAGACGCAGAGCCCGGCGACCGCGGCGGCGAGCCCTCGCCCCTCGGTGAGCAGCAGGAACGCCCACAGCCCGGTGGACACCTCGATGGCCACGTAGACGGCGAACGCGGCCCCGCCGAGCCAGACGGCCGGCAGCCGCAGCGTCGCGCCGATGGAGCTGCGGCGCGCGGCCGGCGCGGCCTCGGCGGGCTCGCCGGGCACCACCTGCGGGGCGATCGGGTCCGGCGGCCGGGTCGCGGCCGGCGCGCCGCCGTGCCAGAGCCGCACCGTGAGCGCGAACGCGGTGGCCAGGGCGAGCTGGGCGGCGGCCACCACGGCGTACCCCCAGCGCCAGCTCAGGCCCGCGCCGAGCACCGCGGTCATGATGAGCGGGCCGATCGCCACGCCGAGCCCGAAGAACGCGTGCATCCAGTTCATGTGCCGGGGGCCGAAGGCGCCGGCCGCGTACGCGTTGAGCCCCGCGTCGATCGCCCCGGAGCCGAGACCGAGCACCAGCGCGAAGCCCACCATGACGGCGAGCGCGGGGGTGGACGCGTAGCCGGTCAGGGCGACGCCGGCCAGCAGGGTGCTGCCGGCGAGCAGCCAGCCGACGCCGAGCCGGGCCAGGGTGAACCCGGCGAGCACGCTGGAGGTCAGGTAGGCCACCGTGCCCGCGGTGAGCACCACCCCGACCGCCTCGGTCGGCACGTCCAGGTCCCGCCGGATGGAGGGCCAGCCGACCCCGATGAGGCCGTCGGGCAGGCCGAGGCTGACGAAGGCGAGGTAGGCCAGGAGCAGCAGGGCGGGGCGGGGCGGAGCGGGGGCGCGGGACACGAGGACCCATCTTGCCCAGCCCGCGCCGGGGCCGGCCGGGCGGGCGGCCCGCCGGCGGAGGGGGCGCTCAGCCGAAACGACAAAAAGTGCGATACGGACGGCCGGGAAAACGGACAGCCCATCCAGAATCGGCCGAACGGCTGACGGCGATGCCCCTGTCCCGCGCAAGACTTTCGGGATGCAACAGGGCTCCGGTTTCCTCTCCCAGCGTCAGCGTCGCCTGGCGTGGCTCGGCTTCCTGCTCGCCGCGATCCAGGCGCCCGTCGCCGCCAAGCTTGTCGACGACAGCTCCTGGCTGTTCAGCCTCGTGGTGGCGCTCATGGTGGCGACCGTGATCATCGCCGACGACGGCGTACGCCGCCAGCCGGCCCAGGCCCGCTCCTCGGACTGATCAGCCCTCGGCCGGGCGCGCCTCGTGCCCCGGCCGACCCGGGCTGCGGCGGCGTTCCTTCATCTCCGCCTCGTAGAGGTGCCGCCGGCCGTCCACCAGCTCGTCGCGGGCCCGCCGGTCCAGCTCCCGGAAGAGCGCGTAGTAGCCGTCGTCGAAGTCCTCGACGATCTGGAAGGTCCAGCGGCCCGCGATGACGTTGCGGCCGAGCAGGTCCGCCTCGATCCGGTCGGCGAGCTGCGGGTGCCCGGCGGAGCGGAACAGCGCCACGGCGTCGTCGAGCATCAGGTCGGCGTGGCCGATCAGCTGGTGCAGCGAGTAGAGGTGCCCGCGTGCCCGCTCGACGCACTCCAGCGCCTCGCTGAGCTTGCCCAGGGCCTCGACCGTGGCGTCACTCACGCCGGCCGGCCGGCGGTGTGCCCGGTCCGGTCCGTCCGCATGCTGTCCCATTCCGTTCCTCCGCGGGGTCGGCTGCGTGGTCTGCGCGGTTTCCCTTCTGCCCCCGGACGCGCGGCTCAATCCCCGTGGGCGGGGGCCCGGCATCGGCCGGACGACCCGGGCATCGGCCGGTCGGCCGAGGTCGCCCCGGTCCCGGCGCGGCTAGCCTCGGTCACCATGCGCGTGCCGAACAACCGGGTGGCGACCCGTTCCGCGGCGGTGGCCGCGAGGTCCAGCCTCACCACGCTCACCGCCGTCGTGGGCACCGCCGGTCTCGCCGCGGCCGCCGCCAACCCCGGCCTGCTCGCCGCGGTCGACCAGCACGCCGCCGCCATCCGCGACAGCCTGCACGGCGACCGCCGCCCGCTGACCGTGGCGGCGCTCGCCGGGTACGCCGAGGGGGTGCGCGACGCGGCGCGGGAGCACGGCTGGCAGCCGCCGGTCGAGCCGATCGACTGGTCGGAGCCGGACTGGCTGCTCACCCGCCTGCTCGCGGTCTGCCTGCTGACCCGCGCGCTGGACCCGCGCGACCTGGCCTGACACACGGCGGAGGGTGCCCGCGATCGCCCCGCGGACACCCTCGTCGCCCCGTTCCTCCTCAGCCGTTCGGCCGGCGGAACTGCTGGGTCTCCTGCGCGCCGGACATCGACGACTGCGGCATGGCTGGGCTGGGCTGGCCGCCCCGGTCGGCCATCTGCCGCTCGTAGTCGCTGCGACCGGCGCCCTGCGCCTGGCGCTGCTCCTTGAACGCCCGGGACTCCTCGGCGGCCCGGTTGAGCCACCCCTCCCAGCGGTTCTGCATCGGCTTGATGAGACCACCGCCGACGCCGACCACCAGGATGCCGGCGATCGTGCCGAGGAACGCGATGAGCACCGGCGTGGTGACCGTGGTGGCGATGCCCACCTGGTTCAGCGCGGCGATCACGCCGAGCGCCAGGATGAAGACCGCCGTCAGGTCGGCCAGCACGCGTCCGTACGAGAGCCCGCCGAGCGCGCCCGAGACCAGGTCCTTCACCGCGTTGGCGATGGCCGCGGCGATGACCACGATGACGATCGCCACGAAGGCCCGCGGCAGCCAGGAGACGACCCCCCGGATCAGGTCACTGATCGCGTTGGGTCCCCACACCCCGAAGGCGAACTGCAGGGTGAACAGCAGGACCGCGTAGTAGGCCAACTTGGCCAGGATGTCGCTGGCGTCGTACCTCGTGCGTTCGAGCGCGCGTTTGACGCCGCCACGTTCGACGGCGCGGTCGAACCCCACCCGTTCCAGTGCCGCGTCCACGATTTTGAGGACGGCTCGGGCGATGAGCCAACCCACCACGAGGATCGCGATGAACGCGATGGCCCTCGGGATGAAGAGCAGCACCGACCTCCAGAAATCGGTCAGGGCGTCACCGATGTCGGCCTGCCCGACCGCGAGGGTTTTCGGCATGTTGTCCCTCCTGTCGCGTGAACTGCGTCGCCCGCATACCCGGTGGTTTCGGCAGCACGCCGAGCCGACCCGGGGCAATTTCCCGACATGCCCGGCGGAACCGACCCTGACCTGCCCTAACACCCGCTTCCAACCCGCCCGCCGGCCGACGCGCGCGCGTGATCGAAACCTGACCGCCAGGCTCCGGTTAGGCTGCGGTCATGCCAGGCACCGTCGGGCGGGTCCCCTCGCCATCAGCCCCCACCCCGGGGGCGCCCGCCGGACCGGACGCCACCGGGTCCGCGGCCGCCGCCGTCCTGGCCCACCCGTGGGCGGACACGGCGCTCGGCGCGCCCGACAACTGGGACCCTGCGGTCCGCGCCGTGGTCGACCTGGTGCTGGCCTCGCCGGTGCCGATGGCCCTGCTCTACGGCGAGGACCTGGTCCTGCTCTACAACGACGGGTACGCGGAGCTGATCGGCGAACGGCACCCGGCCGCGCTCGGCCGGCCGGCGGCCGAGGTGTTCGCCGACCTCTGGCACGACCCCACGGCCGGCGAGGTGGTCACCCGGGTCTACCGGCGGGGCGAGCCCTACCTGGAGCGGGAGGCGGTGCTGCCGGTCGACCGGCACGGGGCCGGTCCCACCGAGCCGGCGGTGTTCACCCGCGGCTACTCCCCCGTCCGCGACTCCACCGGCGAGATCATCGGTGTGCTCTCCGTGGCCGCCCAGACCACCCAGGTCACCCAGCAGTTGCAGAGCCTCAGCGACTTCGCGGCCGCGCTCTCCGGCACCCTCACCCTGGACGACGTCGCCCGGGTCACGCTGCGGTACTGCCTGCACTCCTTCGACGCCGACCGGGTCTCGTTCGTGGTCGACGAGGGCTCCGCCTGGCGGATGGTCCGCCGGGTCCGGGGCGAACTGCTGGACGAGGCCGACGAGCGACTGCCCCCGCTGTGGCGGCGGATGCCCGCCGACTCGGCGATCCCGATCGTGGTGACCGCGCGCAGCGGCGTGCCGTCCTTCGTCGCCGACGGCCAGCCGCTGCGGGACACCGCGGCGGACCGGCACGACCAGAAGATCCGGGCGCTCGCCTCGCTCCCGCTGCGCTCGTCGGTGATCCGGGGCGCGCTGACCGTCGGCTACCAGGCCGCGCACCCCTGGTCGCCCGCGGAACGCGCGCTGCTCGCCGCCTCGGCGGAGCTGGTCGGCCAGGCCGCCGAGCGGGCACGCCGCTTCGAGACCCAGCACGGCACCGCCCAGCTGCTGCAACGCAGCATGCTCCCGGAGCGGCTGCCCGACCTGCCCCGGCTGCGGATCGCCGCCCGCTACGACCCCGGCGTCGACGGCAACGCCGCCGGCGGCGACTTCTACGACGCGTTCGTGCTGCCCACCGGCGCGCTCGGCGTGGTGCTCGGCGACGTGGCCGGGCACGACGTGCAGGCCGCCGCCCGGATGGGCCAGGTACGCGCCGCGCTGCGCGCGCTGGCCCTCTCCGACCCCCGGCCGGACGCGGTGCTCGGCGGCCTGGACCGGCTGGTGGGCAGCCTGGGCACCGAGGGCGGCACCCACGAGCTCTTCGTGACCGTGGTGTTCGGGGTGATCGAGGCCGACCGGGAGCGGATCACCCTGGCCAGCGCCGGCCATCCCGCGCCGCTGATCCGGCGCTGCCCGGCCGAGGGCGAGCCGGTCGCCGAGTACGTCGAGGTGCCGCCCGCGCCGCCGCTGGGCCTGGGCTGCCGCCCGCGGACGGTCACCGTGCCGTTCCGCCCCGGCGACACCCTGCTGCTGTTCAGCGACGGGGTGGTGGAGCGGCGCTGGCAGGACCTGGGCGCCGGGCTGGCGGGCCTGGGCGCGGCGGTGACCGCCGCGAGCAGCGGCGACCCGCGGGCGCTCTGCGCGGTGGCGAGCGCCGCCGTGCCGGGCGCCACCGAGGACGACGTGGCCGTGCTGGCCGTCGAGCACGCGGTCAAGCCGAGCCGGTCGGCCAGCATGGAGGTGCCGGCCGAGCCGACCGCGCCGAGCCGGGTCCGGCACTGGCTGACCGCCCAGCTCACCGACTGGCAGGTGCCCGAGGCGGTGGTCGGCGCGGCGGTGCTCTGCACCAGCGAGCTGACCACCAACGCCCTGCTGCACGCCGGCACCGCCGCCCGGGTGGAGATCGACCTGAGCGCGGAGCGGCTGCTGGTCTCGGTCGCCGACTCCGGCACCCGGGGGCAGGTCACCCGGGCGCAGACCGACACGCTGAGCAGCCGCGGGCGCGGGCTGGGGCTGATCGAGGAGCTGAGCGACGCCTGGGGCACCGACCCCACGGTGCGCGGCTCGACGGTCTGGTTCGAAATCCTCATCCCCGCCGGGTGAGTCGCGCGTCGGCGCGGACCCGGGCGGGTAGAAGGGGAGCCATGCCTGACGACAACCGCTGCGGCGTCCTCTTCGACGTGGACGGCACCCTGGTCGACACGACCTACCTGCACACGGTGAGCTGGTGGGAGGCGCTCCGCCAGGGTGACCACCGGGTGCCCATGGCGCGGATCCACCGGGCCATCGGGATGGGTTCGGACAAGCTCCTCGACCACCTCCTCGGCGCGGAGCGGGACCGGGACGCGGACGGCAAGCTGCGCGACACGCACGACGCGCTGTACGCCGAGTACTGGGAGCGGCTGGCGCCGCTGCCCCGGGCCGTGGACCTGCTGCGCGCCTGCGCCGCCCGGGGGCTGCGGGTGGTGCTGGCGACCTCGGCGGCCGAGCACGAGGTGGCCGCCCTGCGGGCCGCCCTCGACGCGGACGACGTGATCGACACGGTGACCTCGTCGGCGGACGCGGCGGAGAGCAAGCCGGCGCCGGACATCCTGGAGGCGGCGCTGGCCCAGTCGGGGCTGGCCGCCGAGCGGGTGGTGTTCGTCGGCGACTCGGTCTGGGACGTGGCGGCCGCCGGCAAGCTGGACGTTCCCTGCATCGGCCTCACCTGCGGCGGCACCAGCCGGGGCGAGCTGGCGGGCTCGGGCGCGGTGGCGGTCTACGACGACCCGGCCGCGCTGCTGGACGGCCTCGCCGACAGCGCGATCGCCGCGCTCACCGATCCGACGAGGTCGGTTCGCGCACCGCGCCGGGCCGGCGACACGGTGACCGGTCCCACGGGGGAGAAGACGGACACCGAGGCATAGCCGGCTCCTCCACGGGGCACAGGTGACCACCTGCCCGCGCCGCGGGCGGCGGAAGGGTGGTGCCGTGGAACCGGTCGATGTCGCGTTCGCCCTGCTGGGCGTCGGTGCCCTGCTGGCGGGGATCCTGCCCCGGGTGCTGGAACGCCGGCCGCTGTCGATGCCGATCGCGTTCCTCGGCCTCGGCATGCTGGTCTTTCTGCTGCCCACCGGGCTGCCGACCCCGGACCCGCTGCGCTGGCCGGAGCTGACCACCCATCTCACCGAGGTCGGCGTGATCGTCGCGCTGATGGGCGCCGGCCTCAAGATCGACCGGCCGTTGAGCTGGGCCCGCTGGTCGTCGACCTGGCGGTTGCTGGCCGTCGCCATGCCGCTGTGCATCGCCGCGGTGGCGCTGCTCGGCTGGTGGTGGGCCGGCCTGGTGCCGGCCGCGGCGCTGCTGCTGGGCGCCGCGCTCGCCCCGACCGACCCGGTGCTCGCCGCCGACGTGCAGGTGGGCGAGCCGACCGACGTGGAGGACTCGGAGGACGAGGTGCGCTTCGCGCTCACCTCGGAGGCCGGGCTGAACGACGGCCTGGCCTTCCCCTTCGTGTACGCGGCCATCGCGATCGCCACCACCAGCCTCGCCCCGGCGGACTGGCTGGCCCACTGGCTCGCCGTCGACGTGCTCTACAAGCTGGCCGTCGGGGTGGGCGGCGGGCTGCTGGTCGGCTGGCTGCTCGGCAAGCTCTTCTTCCGGGCGCCGAGCGAGCTGCGGCTGGCCCGGCACGCCGAGGGCTTCCTGGCCCTCGCCGCGACCTTCCTGGCGTACGGGCTGGTCGAGGTGGTCGGCGGGTACGGCTTCCTGGCCGTGTTCGTGGCCGCCCGGGCGATCCGGGCCGCGGAGCGCACCCACGAGTTCCACTCCGTGCTGCACGACTTCGCCGAGCAGGTCGAGCGGCTGCTCACCGTGTTGTTGCTGCTGCTCCTCGGCGGTGCGGTGATCGGCGGCATGCTGGCCCCGCTGACCTGGCCGGCGGCCCTGGTCGGGCTGGCCCTGGTCTTCGTGGTCCGGCCGCTGGCCGGCTGGCTGTCGCTGCGCGGCGCGCCGGGCCGCCCGGCCGAGCACTGGGTGATCTCGCTGTTCGGCATCCGCGGCGTCGGCTCGTTCTACTACCTGGCGTACGCCACCAGCAAGACGGACTTCCCGCAGGCCGAGCTGCTCTGGGCCACGGTCGGCCTGGTGGTGATGGTCTCGGTGGTGGTGCACGGGATCGCCGCCACCCCGGTCATGCAGTTGCTGGACCGGGCGGGCGAGCGGACCCGGGACGCCTCAGAGCGGGGCCGGGCGGACGAACCCGCCCTGGGCGGCGTCCGGGGCTGACCGCGGCGCGGGCACCCGGGCGGCCGGCAGCTCCAGGCGCAGCCGCACGGTGGTCATCCCGGCGGCGACGTGCACGTCCACCAGGTCGCAGAGCCGGTGCACCAGCAGCAGCCCTCGGCCGCGCACGCTGCCCACCGGCAGCGGGATCCGGCCGGCCAGCGGGTCGGCCAGCTCGCCCGGGCCGCTGACCTCGCAGACCAGTTCGCCGGCGGCGGCCCAGCACCGCGCGACGGCCGGTCCGGTGCCGTGGCTGAGGGCGTTGGAGGCCAGCTCCGTGACGGCGATCCGCAGGTCGTCGACGCGCTCCGCGGCGAGTCCGGCGGCCTCGGCGACGGCGGCGACCGCCGCGCGCAGCGCCCCGAGGCCGTCCGGCCGCACCGGCTCGGTGAGCGCGCCGCCGGGCGGCGGGGGCAGCGGGCGGGCCAGCCGGCGCAGCACCGTCCGGGGCGGCCGGTAGCCGACGCTGGGCCGGGCCACTCCCCCGCTGACCAGGAAGGGGTGGGTTCGGGCGACGTCGGCCAGCGCCTCGGCCGGCAGCCGGGACCGGTCGAACAGGCAGCGCGCGGTGAGCGGCTGGTCGGCGAGGCCGAGGTTGATGATCGCTTCGTGCTCGACACAGTGCCGGTACGCGGCCGGCGGCCGCCCGGGCCAGAGCGACTCCCCGACGACGCGGACGCGGCGGCCGGGGAACCGGTGGACGAAGCTACGCAGCGTGGTGGCGACGATGGCGGCCGGGTTGCGCCCGATCACCGCCATGTCGGTCAGCTCGACCCCGTCGAGCGGGTCGAGCAGCGGCCGCACCAGGGGCAGCCGGTGGGTGGGCACGGCTACCAGCACCGGCTCGCCGGCGGCCCGCCCGGCCTCCACGAAGTCGCCGACGGCGGCGAGGTAGTCGCGGTCGTGGGCGTAGAGCAGGGCGTCGTGGCGCAGCCCATCGTCCGGGAACGGTGACCGGTCGAGCCCGGTCGCGCCGTCTCCCGGCCGACCGCCGGCGCCGTTCACTGCGCGTACACCTCCGCGACGAAGGATACCCGTGGGTGACGAGCCGCCTGCGCGCAGTGGCACCGGTCAGCCACGGTGCGCGAGCAGCCGGGCGGCCAGGGCCCGCCCCAGGTCCCGCCCGGAGCGCCAGGCGCCCTGCACCCGGGGCCGCCCGAACGCGTCGCCGGCCAGGCCGATCCCGTCGTCGTCGAGGTGGTAGGCGCCCTCGCCACCGGCGGCGGGCTTGGCGTACGTCCAGCGGTGCACGTGGGTCAGCTCCGCGGGCTCGGGCAGGGCGAACAGGTCACGGACGGCCTGCTCGATGGCCGGGCCGGCGGCGGTGGGCTGGAGCAGGTGCCCGGCGGCGAACTCGGGGGTGGTGTGCGCGACCAGCACCGGGGCGCCGTCGCCGCGCCGGTCGCCGTCGTCGCAGACCAGGCTCAGCACCGGGTGCCCGTTGACGAACGCGCCGCGGAAGTCCGGCCAGCGGCGGGCCGGGAAGCGCAGCACCGCGGCCAGCGCCGAGGACCAGCGCTGGGCCGCCACGGCGCGGGTGGCCGCCGCCAGCGCGGGGTCGAGCAGGAGGGCGGCCTGCGGGCCCGGCATGGCCAGCACCACCGCCTCGGCGGTCCGCCCGTCCACCCGCGGCCCCGGCTCGACCATCATGACCAGCCGGTTGTGCGCCACCGGCAGGTCCCCGGCCAGGTGCTCCACCAGCGAGCGGAGCCCGTGCGGGGCGGCCCAGCGCATCGGCCCGGCCACCTCCTCGCGCCCCCGCGGCCCGTAGGAGACCAGCGTGTCGGTCCACTCCCGGGCCAGGCCGGCGGCGCGCCACCGGTCGACCACGGCGGCGAAGTCGGGGTCGTCGACGGTGAAGTAGGCGGCGCCCAGGTCGGCGGGGCGGCCCTCGAAGCGCCTGCTGGCCATCCGCCCGCCGGTCACCCGGGCCCGCTCCCGGACCTCCACGGGGATGCCGGCCCGCGCCAGCTCGGCGGCGCATGCCACTCCGGCGATACCCGCGCCGACCACCACCACACCCGCCCGGTCCGCAGTCACGCGGATGATCGTAGGCGGCGGCCGGCATGAAGACCCTGGGACGGGGGTAGTGGTACACCTGTTCGAGGAGAGGTGATCACCATGGCCGACCGCAGCAACGGCAGCAAGGACCCCGTCAACCCGGACGCCGCTGTCAAGGACCCGGAGGACTGGGTCACCGGCGACGAGCCGCCGACCGCCGCGCAGGAGTCGTACCTGCACACCCTGGCCCGCGAGGCGGGCGAGGAGGTGCCGGAGGGGCTGACCAAGGCCGAGGCGTCCCGCCGGATCGACGAGCTCCAGGCGGAGACCGGTCGCGGCCGGTGAGTCAGCGCGGGGGCAGGCGGTGCAGCTCGACCCGGTCGAGCCGCCCCGCCGCCACCCGCGCGGTCAGGTAGGTCGCGTGCGGCTGGGCCCGCCGGTCGGTGGGTGAGCCGGGGTTGAGCAGCCGCAGGCCGCCCGGGGCCACGCTGTCCCAGGGGATGTGGGAGTGCCCGAAGACCAGCACGTCGCAGTCCCCGAAGGCGGCGGCGCAGCGCTCCTCCCGGCGGGTCTTCGGCCCGGTCTCGTGCACCACGGCCACCCGCAGCCCGGCCAGCTCGACCCGGGCCACCTCCGGCAGCCGGGCGCGCAGCGGCGGTCCGTCGTTGTTGCCGTACACCCCGACCAGTCGGCGGGACCGGGCCGTCAGGTCGTCCAGCAGGGACACGTCCACCCAGTCGCCGGCGTGCAGCACCACGTCGGCGGCCTCGACCGCCGCCCAGAGCGGCGCGGGCAGGTCCCGCGCCCTCTTGGGCACGTGCGTGTCGGCCATGATGACCAGCTCCATCCCCCGATCGTGCCCGCCGCCGGGCCCGCTGTCGCGCGACGCGGCACGGGCGGACGGACGCGGTGGTCGGGTGGGGGCTCAGTCGCCGCGGCCCTCCAGGAGGCCGATCGGCACGGCCGCCGGCCGGTCGGTCCGGCGGCCGAGCCGCTCGGCGGCGGCGGTGATCCGGCCCGCGGCGTTGATCAGACCGATGTGCGAGTACGCCTGCGGGAAGTTGCCCAGCTGCTCACCGGTGGTCTCGTCGACCTGCTCGGCATAGAGGCCCAGGTCGTTGACCCGCGTGGCGAGCTGGGCGAACAGGTGCCGGGCCCGGTCCAGCTCGCCGGCCTCGGCCAGGCCGGCGGCCAACCAGAAGGAGCAGATCAGGAAGCCCGCCGGGTCGTCGTCCCAGCGGCGCAGCAGGCCGTTGCGGGACAGCCGGCGCTCGACCACGTCGATCGTCGCGCGCATCCGCGGGTCCGTGGCGGGCAGGAAGCCGACCAGCGGCATGATCAGCACCGAGGCGTCCAGCTCGCCGGAGTCGAAGGCCCCGGTGTACGCCCCGACCCGGTCGTTCCAGCCCCGGCTGAGCACCACGGCGCGCACCTCGTCGCGGGCGGCCGTCCAGCGCGCCAGGTCGGCGGGTTCGCCGATCCGGTCGCCGAACCGGACGGCCCGGTCCAGCGCGGTCCAGCACTGCACCTTGGACGAGAGGTAGTGCCGCTCGGGGCCGCGCGCCTCCCACATCCCGGCGTCGGGCCGGCGCCACTCCCCCGCCGCCTGGTCGGCGAGGGCGCGCAGCAGGTGCCGCACCTCGGCCGACATCGGGTCGAGGTAGTGGCGCATGAGCCACGCCGCGTCGAGGACCTCGCCCAGCACGTCGGTCTGCCGCTGCCGCCAGGCGTCGTTGCCGATCAAGACCGGCCGGCTGCCGGCGTACCCGGCGAGGTGGTCGAGGTCGTGCTCGGTGAGGTCCCGCTCGCCCTCGACGCCGTACATGATCGGCACCGGCCCGTCGTCGATCCGGCCCATCGCCCGGGACACCCAGGTGAACTGCCGGTCCGCCTCGTCGGGGCAGGCGGCCAGCCAGAGCGCCTGGAGGGTGAGGCTGAAGTCGCGCAGCCAGACGAAGCGGTAGTCGTAGTTGCGGTCCCCGCCCAGCTTCTCCGGTATCGAGGTGGTGGCCGCCGCGACCACCGCCCCGCTGGGCCCGTAGGTCATGCCCTGCACCACCATCGCGCTGCGGCGGACCAGGTCGCGGTATTCGCCGTCGTATTCGTGCAGCCCGGCCCAGGACCGCCAGGCGGCGACGGTGTCGGCCAGCACCTCATCGGCGTCGGGCAGCGCCGGCATCCCGCCCCGGTAGGCCGGGGCGTACCCGAGGGTGAAGTGGTGGGTACTGCCGGCGCGGGCGGTGAACCGCCCGGACGCGCCGCCCTCGCCGCAGGTCAGCGGCACGTTGGCGCGCAGCTCCAGCCGGCACGAGCCGGCCGTCGCCCCGATCACCCCGTCGGCGTCGCTCAGGTAGGCGCGGACCCGGCCGTACTCGAAGCGGGGTGCGTAGTCGACCCGCATCGGCACCTCGCCGGCGAGCCCCTCGACCACGCGGACGAGCACCCGCGGCGACCGCCGCCCGATGTCGTGCCCGCGCGCGCCGGGCTCCAGCGCCAGGGCGTCGGTGACGGCCGCCGTCCCGGTCGCGGTGCGGAAGACGGTACGCAGCACGAGCGCGTCCTCCAGGTAGGAGCGGGTGCTGGTGAAACCGCCCACGGGCCGGATGCTCCAGTGCCCCGCCCCGTCGTCGAGCAGCCGCCCGAAGACCGACGGCGCGTCGAAGCGGGGCGGACACCACCAGTTGACCGAGCCGGCCCGGTCCACCAGCGCCGCGCTGTGCCCGTCGGCGAGGAAGCCGTGCTCGCTGATCCGTCCGGTCCGCACAGGGAGGGCTACCCGGCCCGGCGGCCGGCATGCGCGCCGCCATCCGTCCGGGCCGGCGCGTTACCGGCCGGCGGCGGCGGGAACGCGGCGGGTTGACGAAGGAGGATGCTCATGACCAGACCCTCGAGTCCGACCGCGGCCTGGCGGCCCGGCATGCCGGGCAGCGACAACCTCCCGTCCGGTCCGAGCGGTCGTCCGTTGCCGCCGAGCGGGGACGGGCACGGGCCGCAGGCCGGGCCACCGACCGTCACGATCGGGTCGTACCCGGACTATCCGTCCGCCCAGCGGGTCGTGGACTATCTGGCCGACAACCGGTTCCCGGTGGAACGGACCGCGATCGTGGGGACGAACCTCACCCTGGTCGAGACCGTGATGGGCCGGCTGACCACCGGCCGGGCGGCGCTCGTGGGCGCGGGCACCGGCGCCTGGTTCGGCCTGTTCATCGGGTTGCTCTTCGGCATCTTCACCGCGGGGAACTGGCTCGCGGTGATCCTGGTGGGCCTGGTGATCGGCGCGATCTGGGGCGCCGTGTTCGGCGCGGTCGCCCACGCCATGACCGGGGGCCAACGGGACTTCACCTCGGCCAGTTCGCTGCGGGCCAGCCAGTACGCGGTCACCGTGGACGCGGAACTGGCGGACCAGGCCCGGCAGCTGCTCGGTCGGATGCACCTGACGCCGACCGGCGCCACCGCCCGCTGACCGGTCGATCCCGACGCCCCGGCGCGCCCCGTCGCGCCGGGGCGTCACCGCGTCAGTGGTAGGACCGCTCGCCGGCGCGGATCGGGACGTCGACCCGGTTCTCCGGCGGGGCCAGCGGGCAGGCCCACCGGTCGTCGTAGGCGCAGCTCGGGTTGTAGAGGTAGTTGGCGTCGAGCCGGACGCGGTTGCCGGGCAGCACGGTCAGGCCGCGCCCGAAGGTGCCCTTCACCGTGTCGGTCAGGTAGCGCCCGCCGCCGTACGCCTCGGCGCCGCAGGTGGCGTCGCGCAGCGGGAGGAACAGCCCGCCCCCGTACGCCTCGATCCACCACAGGGTGAGCGGACCCCAGGGCGTCTCGGCGACCGCGACCCGCCGGTACCGCACCACCCCGTCGGGGCCGCCGGTGTCGATGGTCTCGGTGCCCGACGCCGGGCGCAGCGGCGCCTCGACCACGGCGGCCGGGTCGGGCGGGAACCAGTTCAGCCCGGTGAAGCCGGGCCGGTCGGCGGCCGGCAGCGGGCTGCTGGGATGGCTGCGGAACAGCTCGTCCCGGGCGGCCCGGAAGCCGGCCAGGTCGAGGTCGGAGAGGTAGAGCCGGGCCACCCGCTCCCGCCAGTCCTGCACGTCGAGATCGTCCACCCCCCGACCCTAGCCCGGACGCTCGGTTCAGATTTCAATGTCACCGCCGTCAAGCACCGCTGTTGCGCGGCTCACCCCCGCGCCAGAGAGCTTGTTTAAATTTTAAATAGTGCTACTGTCATGGCCATGACGGAGAGCCTGGATCCCGAGCGGATGGCCTGCTGGCGGGCGTACATCGAGGCGAGCCAGCGGCTGTTCACCCAGATCGAGGACGACCTGCGCGCCGACAGCGAGCTGAGCTTCGCCGACTACCACGTGCTGGTGCTGCTCTCCGAGGCGCCGGGGCAGCGGCTGCGGATGGGAGAGCTGGCCGGCCGGCTGGTGTTCTCGCCGAGCCGGCTGACGTACCAGATCTCCTCGATGCAGAAGCGCGGCCTGGTCGCCCGGGAGTCCTGCCCGGACGACCGGCGCGGCAGCGAGGCGGTGCTCACCGCCGCCGGCCTGCTGACGCTGCGCGAGGCGGCGCCGCACCACCTGCGCTCCGCGCGTACCCACCTGATGGACGACCTCGACGACGCCGAGGTCGCCTGCCTCACCCGGGTCTTCGAACGGCTCGGCCGGCGCCTGGGCTCCGACCGCGACGCGTCGTCCACCCCGGCCGACAAGTAAGGAGCCCTGAGATGCCCGCGATCACCGTCGACGACGTCCTCGTCCTGCCCCGCCTGCCGGAGCTCGCCGAGTCCACCACCTACCGCCCGGTCCGCCGGGTCCCGATGACCGAGCTGGACCCGTTCATCCACCTCGATCGACGGGATCATGGACCACCAGGACTCGCAGGGCGGCGGCGGCACCATCACCGACGGCGACACCCAGTGGATGACCGCAGGCCGCGGCCTGCTGCACATCGAGGCGCCGCCGGAGCACCTCGTGATGAGCGGCGGCCTCTTCCACGGCCTCCAGCTCTGGGTCAACCTGCCCCGGGTGGCGAAGATGAACCCGCCGCGTTACCAGGACATCCGCGGCCGGGAGTCGGCGCTGCTGACCACGCCCGACGGCGGCGCGCTGATCCGGGTGATCGCCGGCGAGATCGCCGGGCACCAGGGCCCGGGCTCGACCCACACGCCGATCACCATCGCGCACGTGACGCTGCAGCCCGGGGCCGAGCTGAGCCTGCCCTGGCGGCCGGACTTCAACGCGCTGGTCTACGTGCTGGCCGGCCGGGGCACCGTCGGCACCGACCGGCGGCCGATCCACCTCGGCCAGCTCGCCGTGCACGGCGCGGGCGACGCGCTGCGGGTCACCGCGGACGCGCGGCAGGACGCCAACACCCCGGCGCTGGAGCTCTACATCATGGGCGGCCAGCCGATCCGCGAGCCGGTGGCGCACTACGGCCCGTTCGTGATGAACACCCGGGCCGAGCTGATCCAGGCGGTCGAGGACTACCAGGCCGGCCGGCTCGGGGTGATCCCGGCCGAGCGGCTGCCGCACAGCGGCGGCGAGGGCGACCGCCCCTGACCGCTCGATCCGACGGGCGTCCCGGTTCCCCGGGGCGCCCGTCGCCGGTCTCAGGAGACGGCGAAGATGCCGGCCACCCCGAGGATCACCATCAACAGGACCGCCACAAGCGCACCCCGTTCCCCCTCCACCGCCTGCTCGCGGTATTCGGTCACGGTGTTCGTCGTCTCGGCGGGCATGCTGTGGCCTCCTCGGTTTCGCGATCCAGGGGTCGGTGCACCCCCACGCGAGCACCGTGCCGACCTGGGGCGGTCGGCGTGCGGGGCCGTGCCGGGGGTCCTACCGTGAGGACGATGTCGACCTCGGGAGGCTGGAACGTGGCTATGCGGGACTGGTTCCTCTCCGCACAGGAACGCGCCAACCCAGTGTCTGAGTTACCCATCTGGACGAGCGGTAACCTCGCCGAGCCGTTAATTCACGGCGGCGCGTACTTCGACCGGCTGGTCAGCGAGGTCGAGCAGCTCCGGGCCGGCGACCACCTCTTCTTCACCGACTGGCGCGGCGACCCCGACCAGCGGATGCGCCCGGACGGGCCGACCGTGGTGCAGCTGTTCGCCCAGGCCGCCCAGCGCGGCGTGGTCGTCAAGGGCCTGATCTGGCGCTCCCACCTCGACGCGCTCTCCTACAGCGAGGAGGAGAACCGCGACCTCAGCGAGGCGATCTGCGCCGCCGGTGGAGAGGTGCTGCTCGACCAGCGGGTCCGGCGCGGCGGCTCGCACCACCAGAAGCTGGTGGTGCTGCGCCGCCCCGGCGACCCGGAACGGGACATCGCCTTCGCCGGCGGGATCGACCTCTGCCACAGCCGGCGGGACGACGCGGCGCACGGCGGCGACCCGCAGGCGGTCGCCATGTCCGCGCGGTACGGCCCGAACCCGCCCTGGCACGACGTGCAGCTCGCGCTCCGTGGCCCGGTGGTCGGCGCGCTGGACACCACCTTCCGGGAGCGGTGGACCGACCCGATGCCGCTGGACTCGGAGAACCCGATGGCCTACCTGCGGGACCGGCTGCGCGGCTCGGACCTGAGCCCGGACCCGTTGCCGGACCAGCCCGCCTACCCGCCGCCCTGCGGGCCGCACCACGTCCAGGTGCTGCGCACCTACCCGGCGGTGCGCCCGCGCTACTCGTTCGCCCCGGACGGCGAGCGGACGGTGGCCCGGGGTTACACCAAGGCGGTCCGCCGGGCCCGCCGGCTGATCTACCTGGAGGACCAGTACCTCTGGTCGACCGAGGTGGCCGACCTCTTCGCCCGGGCGCTGCGCGAGCAGCCGGAGCTGCACCTGGTGGCCGTGGTGCCCCGGCACCCGGACGTGGACGGCCGGTTGGCGCTGCCGCCGAACATGGTCGGCCGCGCGCAGGCCCTCGAACTGTGCCACCGGGCCGCCCCGGAGCGGGTGCACGTCTTCGACGTGGAGAACCACGAGGGCACCCCGGTCTACGTGCACGCGAAGGTCTGCGTGGTGGACGACGTCTGGGCCAGCGTGGGCAGCGACAACTTCAACCGCCGCTCGTGGACCCACGACAGCGAGCTGTCCTGCGCGGTGCTGGACGACACCCGGGACGAGCGGGCCCCGACCGACCCGGCGGGGCTGGGCGACGGGGCCCGGGTGTTCGCCCGGGAGCTGCGCCTGCGGCTGTGGCGCGAGCACCTGGACCGGTACCCGGACGGCGGGGACGACCACGACCTGCTCGAGCCGGCCGACGCGATCGCGGCGATCACCTCCGCGGCGGCGGAGCTGGAGCGGTGGCACGAGTCCGGGCGCACCGGGCCCCGCCCGCCGGGGCGGTTGCGGCCGCACCGGCCGGAGCGGCTGCCCTGGCGCACCCGGCTCTGGGCGCTGCCGGCGTACCGGCTGGTCTACGACCCGGACGGCAGGCCGCTGCGGGCCCGGCGCGCCGGCACCTGGTGAGCCGCCGTGACCGGGTCGCCCGTGGGCAGCGGCTCGTCCAGGGCGTTCGGCCGGGCCGGGTACGCGAACGACACCCGGGGCGAGTAGAAGCCCCAGCAGACCTGTAGCGGGTTGGCCGGCCGGAGCGCGTACACCGGGTGCTCCGGGGCCAGGAACTCCACCGACTCGACCTCGAACGGCGACACCGGCTCGGCCACGTACGGGTAGTCCGCGACGATCAGCTCGCCGTCGCGGGCGGTGAGGTAGCGGTGGTGGCCGTTGTGCGCCTCGGTGCCGGTGTGCCCGACCCGGGCGGTGACCTGGATGAGCGGTCGCCCGTCGGCCCACGTCTCGGCCGTGAGTCGCCCACCCCGGACGTCGACCAGGGTCTCCCCCGCCTCGGCGGGGGCGCCGCGGGCGGAGGCGTACTGCCGGACCCGCGGGCTGGAGGCGAGGTAGTGGGTCCACCAGCCGCCCGGGGTGTCCCCGTCCGGCGGCTGCATGTCCGCGAGTGAGACACCGAGGAAGGTGAGCGAGTACGCGCCGAACCCGGAGGTCTGGGTCTCGTCGTCGACCACGTACTGGCACAGGAAGACCTGGTGGTCGGGGTGCGGCCGGAGGCCGGCCGGGACGAGCGCCGCGACCGCGTCGGGGTCCGCCGGGAGCCAGCTGAACAGCAGGGTCCGGGCGTTGACGACGAGTTGCGGAGCGGCGGGATCCAGCACGGTGCCTCCGTAGACGTGTACACCTGGACGCTACGGGCGGTCCCATCGGCGGGACAACGACGGAAAGGCGACAGTGTGCGCCGAGTGTCGGGTTTCATGTTGACCGGTCGGCCCGGCGGTTCGTCCGTCCGGTCAGCCCGGCCGGACCGCCTCGCCCCACGGCGCCGGTCGGCCATCCGAGGGTTTCTGCCCCGATTCAAGCCCTTCATGCCATGACACGGCTTAAGTACATCGCACTTTCGGCTAGATTTCCTCGGCCCGATCAGGTTAAGGTGGCTTCCGAACGGCCTAACTGAAGCTAAACCGAAGCGTCACGTCTTTTTTGTTTCGCGGACGAGGTGCAGGGAGGACCACCCATGACCGCGCACACGATCAGCGAACCGGCGACGAAACCGCAGTCCACCACCGAGAAGCTCGACCCGCGGGCCCTCACCGACAGCGCCGCCGACCTGCTCAACGCGATGGCCGCGCTGCCCGCCCACCACCCGTCGCGCGCCGCGCTCCGCGACCGGGCGATCGAGGCCTGGCTGCCGCTCGCCAACCACCTCGCCCACCGCTACAGCGGCCGGGGCGAGCCCACCGACGACCTGGCGCAGACCGCCGCCGTCGGCCTCATCAAGGCGATCGACAAGTTCGACCCGTCCCGCGGCGTCGACTTCGCCGGCTACGCCATCCCGACCATCATCGGCGAGCTGAAGCGCCACTTCCGCGACCGCACCTGGGACATCCGGGTGCCGCGCCGCCTCCAGGAGCTTCGGCTGGCCATCTCCGACGCCAACAGCACGCTGCTGCAGACCCTCGGCCGCTCGCCGACGGTCGCCGACATCGCCGGCCACCTCAACCTCACCGAGGAGGAGGTCCTGGAAGGGCTGGAGGGCGCCCGCGCCTACAACGCGGTCTCGCTGTCCACCCCGACCGGCGACGGCGACCGGGCCACCGAGCTCGGCGACATGCTCGGCGGCGAGGACGGCGAGTTCGAGCTGGCCGAGCTGCGGGTGGCCCTCGGGCCGGCGCTGGCGACGCTCGACGAGCGCGAGCAGAAGATCCTCACGCTGCGCTTCTACGGCAACCTCACCCAGTCGCAGATCGCCGAGCAGATCGGCGTCTCGCAGATGCACGTGTCCCGGCTGCTGGCCCGGGCACTGACGAAGCTGCGCGGGCAGCTCGACGGAACGTACTAAGGGGGTGGCGGCGGTGGCCGGGTCGGCGGGCCCGGCCACCGTTGACGTCCACTCCGGCCCGGTCGGCGGTGCGCCGGCCGGGCCGTTCCGCGCTCAGGCCAGGACCAGCAGGTCCAGCGCGTCCACCACGGGGGCGTCCGGGGTCCGCCGCGCCGCCGCGCGCAGCCGCCGCAGCCCCCGGTCGTAGTCGGCGTCGTCGAGCAGCACCAGCGGGGTGTGCGCGGCGCGCCGCAGCCCGTCGGCGGCCGCTCGCAGCGACCGGGCGCTGACCTGCGGTACCGGCTCCAGCGCCACCGGGGCAAACCCGGCCGGCTCGAACGCCGCGCAGACCTCGGCGACCGAGGGATAACCGTCCAGGACCCGCAGCGCCTCCGGGAACCAGCGGAACAGGGTGACCCCGTCGCCCCGGCCCGCGAAGACCGACCGGATCAGCACCGGCGCGCCGGGGCGCAGCACCCGGCGCAGCTCGGCGGCGACCGCCGGCAGGTCGGGCAGGTGGTGCACCACCGTGGAGAGCCACGCGCCGTCCAGGCCGGCCGCCGCGAGCGGCAGCGCCTCCGCCCGGCCGGCCACCATTCCCGGGCACGCCGAGTGGGCCCGCATCGCCGCCGCCGGCTCGACCGCCACCACGTCCACGCCGTACCAGTCCCGGAAGGCGGCCGCCCAGACGCCGGTACCGGCGCCCAGGTCGAGCACCCGGTCGCCGGGCCCCACGGGCAGGTGCCGGGACACCGCGGCGCGCCAGCTCGCCAGGCCCTCGACCGGCAGGTGCCGCGTCGCCGCGAAGGCGGCGGCCGAGGGTTCGTCGTACGCCATCATCGCCATGACCGTCACTCCACGCGATGAAGCGGTCACGGTCAATGTGAGAAGTCGAACAGGACCCTGCGCCGCCCGCCCGGCCGGGGGTGCGAGAGTGGGTCCGTGCTCTCCGACGTCTCCCTGGACCTGCCGGTCCGGCCCGTGCTGCCCGCGCTGGTCGAGGCGCTGGGCGCGGCCGGCGCGGCGGTCCTGGTGGCGCCCCCGGGCACCGGCAAGACCACCCTGGCGCCGCTCGCGGTGGCCGCCGAGGTCCCCGGCCGGGTGGTGATCGCCCAGCCCCGCCGGGTGGCCGCCCGGGCCGCCGCGCACCGCATGGCCGCCCTGCTCGGCGAGCGGGTCGGCGAACGGATCGGGTACGCCGTACGCGGCGAGCGCCGGGTCGGTCCGCGGACCCGGATCGAGGTGGTCACCACCGGCCTGCTGGTACGCCGGCTGCACCACGACCCGGAACTGCCCGGCGTCGGCGCGGTGCTGCTCGACGAGTGCCACGAGCGGCAGCTCGACGCCGACCTGGCGCTCGCGTTCACCGTGGAGGCCCGCGGCACGCTCCGGCCGGACCTGTGGCTGCTGGCCATGTCGGCCACCCCCCGGGCGGACCGGTTCGCCGCGCTGCTCGGCGGAGCGTCTCCCGCGCCGGTGGTCCGCGCCGAGGCCGCCCTGCACCCGGTGGACCGGATCTGGGCGCCGCCGCCCCGCCCGGTCGCCGCGCCGGGTGGGGGCCGGGTGGACCGAGCGCTGCTGGACCACGTGGCGGCCACGGTGCGCCGGGCGCTGCGCGAGCGGGACGGGGACGTGCTGGTCTTCCTGCCCGGCGCCGGCGAGATCGCCGCCGTCGCGGGCCGCCTGGCCGACCTGCGCGACGCGGTCGCCGTGCTGCCCCTGCACGGCCGGCTCCCCGGTTCCGCGCAGGACGCGGCGCTGGCGCCGTTGCCGGGACGGCGCCGCGTCGTGCTGGCCACCGCCGTGGCGGAGAGCAGCCTCACCGTGCCCGGGGTACGCGTCGTGGTGGACGCCGGGCTGAGCCGGGTGCCCCGCACCGACCTGGCCCGCGGGCTGGGCGCGCTGGTCACCGTGCCGGTGTCCCGGGCGGCGGCCACCCAGCGCGCCGGCCGGGCCGGCCGGGAGGCACCGGGGGCGGTCTACCGGTGCTGGTCGGAGGCGACCCACGCCCGGCTCGCCCCGCAGCCCGAGCCCGAGATCGCCACGGCCGACCTGACCGGGTTCGCCCTGGAGCTGGCCGCCTGGGGCACCCCGGACGGCGCCGGGCTGGCGCTGCCCGATCCCCCGCCGCCGGCCGCGCTGACCGTCGCCCGGGACACGCTGGTGACGCTCGGCGCGGTCGACGCGGACGGCCGGATCACCGCCCGGGGGCGGGCCATCGCGGCCGCCGGGGCGCACCCCCGGCTGGCCCGGGCACTGCTCGACGGCGCGGAACGGGTCGGCGCCGACCGGGCCGCCGAGGTGGTGGCGCTGCTCGCCGAGGAGACCCTCACCGGCGCCGGCGACGACCTGACCGCGCTCTGGCGCCGCCTACGCACCGCCACCGACCCACCGGCCACCGCCCGCTGGCGCGCCGAGGTACGCCGCCTCCGCGCCACCCTGCCCACCCCACCCCCTCCGCGCGATCGTGCGGTTGGCGCCCGGGCAGAAGGGACGAAAGCCTCCGAGCGCGGGCACGAAGTGCACGATCGCGGGCGGGAGCGGCTGACCGACGACCTCGCCGCCGGACTTCTCGTCGGGTTGGCGTATCCGGAGCGGTTGGCGCGGGCGCGGCGGGCCGGGGGGTCGGCGTACCTCATGGTCGGCGGGACCGCGGCGGAGCTGGCGGGCGGGTCGGGGCTGGTGGGGTCCGAATGGCTGGCCATCGCGGTGGCCGACCGTGCGCCCGGCGCGCCGACCGCCCGGGTCCGGCTGGCCACCCCCGTGGACGAGGCGACCGCCCGGGAGGCCGGCGGGCCGCTGCTGCGCGCCGCGCGGGAGGTCGGCTGGTCCGGCGGGGACGTCGTGGCCCGGGAGGTGATACGGCTCGGCGCGATCGAGCTGGTCGACCGGCCCCTCGCCGCGCCCGACCCGGCGCAGCTGACCGAGGCGGTGCTCACCGGGTTGCGCCGGGACGGCCTGGCGCTGCTCACCTGGACGCCCGAGGCCACCGCGCTGCGCCGGCGGCTGGCGTGCTGCCGGCAGGCGCTCGGCGACGGGTGGCCGGACGTCTCCGACGCCGCGCTGGTCGCCGCCGCACCCACCTGGCTGGGCCCGGAGCTGGCCCGCGCCCGCCGCCGGGCCGACCTGGCCCGGGTCGAGGTGGCGGCGGCGCTGCGACGGCTGCTGGACTGGCGGCAGGCGGCCCGGCTGGACGAGCTGGCGCCGGAGCGGCTCCCGGTGCCCAGCGGCTCGCGGATCCGGCTGGACTACGCCGACCCGGCCGCCCCGGTGCTGGCCGTGAAGCTCCAGGAGACGTTCGGCTGGCAGGACGCGCCGCGGATCGCCGACGGCCGGGTGCCGGTGCTGCTGCACCTGCTCTCCCCCGCCGGCCGGCCGGTGGCGGTCACCGCCGACCTGGCCTCCTTCTGGCGGACCGGCTACCCGCAGGTACGGGCGGAGCTGCGCGGCCGCTACCCCCGCCACCCGTGGCCGGAGGACCCGACCAGCGCCGAGCCGACCCGGCGCGCCAGCCCGCGCCGGCGCTGACCGGGCTACTCCTCGATCACGTCGGCGATGACGACGGTGACGTTGTCCGGGCCGCCGGCCCGCAGCGCCAGGTCGATGAGCTTGGCCGCGCACGCCTCCCGGTCCGGGTAGCCGCCGAGCACCTCGGCGAGGGTGTCGGGGCGTACCACGTTGGAGAGGCCGTCGCTGCACAGCAGCCAGCGGTCGCCGGCCCAGGGCACCATCGTGGCGTAGGTCGGGGAGACCTCGTCGCCCTGCAACGCCTGCGTCACCACGGCCCGGCGGGGATGGCTGCTCGCCTGCTCGGCGGTGATCACGCCCTGGTCGACCAGCATCTGCACGAAGGTGTCGTCCCGGGTGACCTGCTTCAGCACGCCCTCCCGGAACAGGTAGGCCCGGGAGTCGCCGACGTGCGCGAGGGCCAGGCAGCTGCCGGTGCGGGCGAAGAGCAGCGCGGTCAGGGTCGTGCCCATGCCCTGTCGTTCCGGGTCCTCCTCGACCGCCCGCCGGATCCCCGCGGTGGCCAGCTCGATGCCGCCCTGGAGAGCGGCCACCAACGCGTCCTCGGGGGTCTCCACGTCCAGCGGCGCGAATGCGTCCATCGCGATGCGGCTGGCCAGGTCACCGGCGGCCATGCCGCCCATGCCGTCGGCGACGGCGACCAGCCAGTTACCGGCGTGCTGGGCGTCCTGGTTGCCACTGCGGATCAGCCCACGGTCGCTCGCCCCGACGGAACGAAGCTTCAGGGTCATGGGAGGCAGCCTGCCAGTTGAAGGGCTCGGTTGTCTCTAGGAGATCAGGACCATGCTACGTGGCGCGGCGAATCTCACTGTCGGCGGAGGCGCGCGGGCCATCGGGCCGGATCGATTGACAGCGCGGGAACCTGCTGGAAACATCGGTCCGGTATTGGGAGCGCTCCCAGCTCCCGGCCCGCCTTCTGAGCACGGAAGGAACCTCCGTGACCCCATCCCGACGTCGGCTCACCGCCCTCGCCGCGGCCGCCACCCTGGCGCTCGCCGGCGGCACCGCCGCCCCGGCCCGCGCCGAGGTGCCGCCGGACGCCCCCGAACAGCTGCGCAACGGCGACTTCAGCGCCGGCACGTCCCCCTGGTTCTCCTACGGCACCGCCGACCTCGGGGTCACCGACGGCCGGCTCTGCACCACCGTCGCCGGTGGCCTGGCCAACCCCTGGGACGCCGGCATCGGCCAGGACGCCGTCCCGCTGATCGCCGGCGCGGAGTACGAACTCTCCTTCGACGTCTCCGCCACCCCCGGGGCGGCCGTCAAGGCCGTGCTCCAGCTCGGCAGCGCCCCCTACACGACGTACGCCAGCGTCGACGCGACCGCGACCGGCACCGCCCAGCACGTCGCCAGGACGTTCACCGCCCCGGCCGACAACGCCGGCGCCCAGCTGATCTTCCAGGTCGGCGGCAGCACCGAGGCGCAGACGTTCTGCCTGGACAACGTCTCGCTGCGCGGCGGCGAGGCGGCCCCGCCGTACGAGCCCGACACCGGGCCGCGGGTGCGGGTCAACCAGGTCGGCTACCTGCCCGGCGGGCCGAAGAACGCCACGGTGGTCACCGACGCCGCCGAGGCGCTGCCGTGGCAGCTGAGGTCCGCCGCCGGGACCGTGGTGGCCGGCGGGACCACCACCCCGCGCGGCGTCGACCCCGCCTCGGGGCAGCGGGTGCAGACCGTCGACTTCTCCGCGTACCGCACCCCGGGCACCGGCTACACCCTGGTCGTCGACGGGGAGACCAGCCACCCGTTCGACATCTCCGGCACCCTCTACGACCGGCTGCGCGCCGACTCGCTCCAGTTCTTCTACGCCCAGCGCAGCGGCACCCCGATCGACGGCGACCTGATCGGCGCCGGCTACGCCCGCCCGGCCGGCCACCTCGGCGTGGCGCCGAACCAGGGCGACACCGACGTGCCCTGCCAGCCTGGCGTCTGCGACTACTCCCTCGACGTGCGCGGCGGCTGGTACGACGCCGGCGACCACGGCAAGTACGTGGTGAACGGCGGCATCGCCACCTACCAGCTGCTCAACGCCTTCGAGCGCACCAGGACCGCCGAGAGCGCCGGCGGCGGTGCGGCGCTGGGCGACGCCACCCTGCGGGTGCCGGAGCGCGGCAACACCGTCCCGGACATCCTCGACGAGGCCCGCTGGGAGCTGGAGTTCCTGCTGCGCATGCAGGTGCCGGCCGGCGAGCCGCTCGCCGGGATGGTCCACCACAAGATCCACGACCGGAACTGGACCGGGCTGCCGCTCGCCCCGCAGGACGACCCGCAGGCCCGCGAGCTGCACCCGCCGTCCACCGCCGCCACGCTCAACCTGGCCGCCGTGGCCGCCCAGTGCGCCCGCCTCTTCGCCCCGTACGACGCCGCGTTCGCGGCCCGCTGCGGCGCCGCCGCGAGGACCGCGTACGCGGCGGCCAAGGCCCACCCGGCGGTGTACGCGTCGGCGGCCGACGGCACCGGTGGCGGCGCGTACGACGACACGAACGTGAGCGACGAGTTCTACTGGGCGGCCGTCGAGCTGTGGCTGACCACCGGCGGGTCGGCGTACCTGGCCGACCTCACCGCCTCGCCGCTGCACACCGCCGACGTCTTCGCCCCCGGCGGGGCGTTCGGCTGGCAGAGCGTGGCCGCGCTGGGCCGGCTCGACCTGGCCACCGTGCCCAACAACCTGCCGGCCGCCGAACGGACCCGGATCCGCGCCTCGGTCACCGCCGCGGCCGACCGCTACCTGGCCACCCTGCGGGACCAGGCGTACGGGCTGCCGCTGCCCGGCACGGCCGACGCGTACGTCTGGGGCAGCAACAGCAACCTCGTCAACAACGCGATCGTGCTGGCCACCGCGTTCGACCTGAGCCGGGACGCGAAGTACCGGGACGGGGCCGTGCAGGGCACCGACTACCTGCTCGGCCGCAACGCGCTGAACATGTCGTACGTGACCGGCTGGGGCGAGCAGCACGCGCGCAACCAGCACAGCCGGATCTTCGCCCACCAGCTGAACCCGGACCTGCCGAACCCGCCGGCCGGTTCGCTGGCCGGTGGCCCGAACGCCGCACTCCAGGACCCGTACGCGGCCAACCTGCTCGCCGGCTGCGCGCCGATGTTCTGCTACGTGGACGACATAAACTCGTACGCGACCAACGAGGTGGCGATCAACTGGAACTCCGCGCTGGCCTGGCTGGCGTCGTTCCTCGCCGACCAGGGCGACGCGGCCGCCGTGCCGGCGCCCACCTGCGCGGTCGCGTACACCACCCACGGCAGCTGGCCGGACGGCTTCACCACCCAGGTCACCGTGAAGAACACCGGCAGCTCGGCGGTGAACGGGTGGAGCCTCCGGTGGGCGTTCGTCGGTGACCAGAAGGTGAGCGGCTACTGGTCGGCACGGGTGACCCAGTCGGGTGCCACGGTCACCGCGAGGAACGAGTCGTGGAACGCGAAGATCGCCCCCGGCGGCACGGTCACGTTCGGCCTGAACGGCTCCACGTCCGGCGGCCCCAACCCCGAGCCGAACCTGATCACCCTGAACGGCGCCGCCTGCACCATCTCCTGACCGGCGTGGTGGCCTCCCGGTTCGACGGGGAGGCCACCACCGCCGGACAGGCGATCATGGAGGCATGGCCTACCTCTTCCTGCTCGGCGCGATCACCGCCGAGGTGATCGGCACCAGCCTGCTCAAGGCGACCGACGGCTTCACCCGGCTCTGGCCCACGCTCGGCGTCGCGGTCGCGTACCTGTCGTCGTTCGGGCTGCTCTCCCTGACGGTCAGGGACATCCCGGTCGGCGTCGCGTACGCGGTCTGGTCCGGGCTCGGGACCGCCGCCATCATGGCCATCGGGGCGGCCTTCCTCGGCGAACCGCTGAGCCTCGCCAAGGTGGCCGGCGCGGGCCTGGTGATCGCCGGGGTGGTGGTGCTCAACCTCGGCGGCGCGCACTGACGCCGAAACCCGGTGGACGCCCGCCGCCGAACCGGCGTCAGGCCACCGGCCGTCGCATGGCGATCCGGTCGGTCGGGTCCAGCCCGAGCGCGGCCTCGGCGGCCAGCAGCCCGGCCAGCCCCGGGGTCACCTCACCCCCGGTCAGCTCCCGGAACCCGCAACGCGCGTAGTACGGCCCGTTCCACGGCACGCTGCGGAACGTGGTCAGGGTCAATGCGGGCAGTCCCGCCCCGGCGGCCCACCCGGCCACGTCGTCGAGCAGGCTCCGGCCGATCCCCCGCCGGGCGTACCCGGGATCGACGCTGAGCTGCTGCACGTGCGCGCAGCCGTCGACCAGGTCGACCACGGCGAAGGCCACGGGCCGGTCCGCGGCGTCGACCGCGACCCGGAGCCGGCCGTCCCGCTGGGCGCCGGCCAGCGCGTCCAGCGGCAGTGGCGGCATGTCGGCGACGTCGGTCATGCCGATCTCCCGGAACGGCGCGCCGGAGGCCACCTCGATCCGCTGCACCTCGGTCAACTCGTCCACCCGGGCGGTCCTGCTGCGCTCCACGGCCCGACCCTGGCAGAGCGACGCCGGGCCCGCGAGAGGATTTCCCCGGCAGGCGCCGGTGTGACGGGGGTCGCCCGGTTCGGGCCCACCCGGCCGGCGGGACGGTGCCTAGGGTCGAGGACATGACCATCACCGGGGCGTCCCCGCCGGACGCCACGCGCCAGCGGGTCGAGCGGGTGAGCGGGCGCTGATGGGCCGGGTCTCGCCGATCCCGCCGCCGGGCGCGTTGCGCACCCTCGCCCTGGCCACCCTGGCCAACACGGTGGGCTCCGGGCTCTGGCTCGCCTGCGGCGCCCTCTACCTGACCCGGGACGTCGGGCTCTCCCCCGCCGCGGTCGGCGCCGGCCTCACCGTCGCCTGGCTGGTCGGGCTGACCGCCAGCGTTCCCCTCGGCGCGCTGGCCGACCGACGCGACCCGCGTACCCTCCGGGCCGCCATCCAGCTGGGCCAGGCGGTCGCGGCGGCGGCGTACCTGCTGGTCGGCTCGATGCCGGTGTTCCTCGCGGTGGCGATCCTCGAAGCGCTGCTGGCCTCCGGCAACCTGGCGGTCCGCGCCGCGCTCGTCGCCGCGGTCGCCGGCCCCCGGGGCCGGGTGCACGCCTTCGCCACCCTGCGCGCCGTGGCGAACCTGGGCATCGCGGCCGGCGCGGCGCTGGCCGGGTTCGCGCTGGCCGTGGACACCCACCGGGCGTACCAGGTGCTGGTGGTCGGGAACGCGGCCACCTACCTGCTGTCGGCGGTGCTGCTCATGCGGCTGCCGGCCCACCCGCCGGCGCCGCGCGCTCCCGCGTCCGGCCGACCGCGACGGGCGCGGGCGCTGCGGGACGGGCGGTTCCTCGCCGTGAGTGGCGCGTCGGCGGTGCTGGCCCTGCACCTGACGGTGCTCACGCTCGTGGTGCCGCTGTGGACGGTCACCCGGGCCGGCGCGCCGCCGCCGGTGGTGTCCGCGGTGCTGCTGACCAACACGGTGCTCACCGTGCTGCTGGCGGTCCGGCTGAGCCGGGGCGCGGACACCGCCGCTCCCGCCGCCCGGAAGCTGCGCCGGGCCGGCCTGGTGCTGGCGGCGGCGACGCCGCTCTACGCGGCCACCGCGGGCCTGCCCACCGTCCCGGCGGTCGCGCTGCTGCTGGCCGCCACGGCGGTCTGGACGTTCGGCGACCTGTGGCACGGCGCCGCCGGGGCGGGGCTCGCCTACGACCTGGCCCCGCCGGACGCCCTCGGCGCCTACCAGGGCGCCGACGGCCTGCTCGCCGGACTGGCCCGGGCGGTCGGTCCGGCCCTGCTCACCCTGCTGGTGCTCGACGGCGGGGTGCCGGGCTGGCTGGCGCTCGGCGCGCTCTTCGCCGGCGTCGGCCTGGCCGCCCCGGCGCTGACCCGGTGGGCGCTCGCGAACCGGGAGCCGGCCCGGCCGGTGGCCGGCGATCGTCCGGCCGCGCCGGTGTAGCAGCATGGCGGCATGACGGACCAGCAGACCATCGCGATCCGCCCCGGCGGCCCGGCGGACGCCGCCACCGTGCTGCGGCTGCTCGACAGCGCCACCGCCTGGCTCGTGGCACGCGGCCGGACCGGCCAGTGGGGAACCGAGCCGGCGTCGACCGACCCGCGCCGGATCGCCCAGGCCGACGCGTGGGCCACCGGCGGCGGGCTGTACCTCGCGATGGCCGGCGACGACGCGGTGGGCGCACTCGTGGTGGGGTCGGCCACCGCGTACGTGCCGCCGGCCACCGAGCCGGAGCTGTACGTCAACCTGCTGGTCACCGACCGGGCGTGGGCGGGTCACGGGATCGGGGCGCGGCTGCTGGCGTACGCGGCGGAACTGGCCCGCGACCGTGGCCTGGGGCTGCTCCGGGTGGACTGCTACGGCGGGGACGACCGGGCGCTGGTCCGGTTCTACGAGGGCTGCGGCTTCACGGCCACCGACCCGTTCACGGTGGAACGGGAGGGCCGGGAGCCGTGGCCGGGGCAGGTGCTGGAGCGCCGCCTCGGCTGACCGGTCAGCCGATCTCCTCGTCGACGAAGCACCAGCGCCACGACTCGCCGGGCTCGATCGAGCGCATCACGGGGTGCCCGGTCGACTCGAAGTGCTTCGTGGCGTGCTGGTAGGGCGAGGAGTCGCAGCAGCCCACGTGCCCGCAGGTCAGGCAGGCGCGCAGGTGCACCCAGTAGTCGTTGCCGATGGCCACGCAGTCCGGGCACTCGGTCGTGGTCTTCGGGTCGGCGTCACCCGCGTCGGTCAGGTGTGCGCAGCTCACTCGTCGGCCTCCTGTCGCAGCAACGACTCTTCCAGGTCCAGGTCACGGTAGGCGTTGACCAGGACCTCTTCCGGGATCCGCCCGGAGTCGCGGGCGGCCCGGAACACCTCCCGCTCGGCGTCGATCATCTCCTTGCGCAGCCGACCGTACGCCTGCGAGGGGGTCTCCCGCGCGGTGCCCCCGAGCCGTTCCCAGGCCAGGTTGGTGCGGTTCTGCACCAGCCCGCGCAGCCGTTCCACGACCGCCTCGGGCGCCCCGTCGGCGAGTTCCTCCAGCCGGTCCCGGGCGGCGCGGCTGGCCTGCTGCTGCACGGCGGCGGCGGAGAGCGCGTCCTGCACCGGGTCGTCCGGCGGCAGTTTCGCCGCCCGCGCCACGGCCGGCAGGGTGGCGCCCTGCGCCACGAGCGTCACCACGATCACCGCGAACGCCAGCCAGATGAACAGCTGCCGCGGGTACTCCCGGCCGTCGGCCAGGGTGAGCGGCAGCGCGAGCGCGGCGGCGAGGGTGACCACCCCGCGCATCCCGGCCCAGCCGATGACGAGGGGGACCTGCACCGGGGGCGGCGCGTCCCGGCGGCGGACCCGCGGCACCAGCCGGGCCAGGTAGGTGGCCGGGATGAGCCAGACGAACCGGGTCAGCACGACGGCGGCCAGCACCGCGACGGTGATCCCGACCAGCCGGCCCGCCGGCTCGTCCAGGTCGCGCAGCACCTCGCGTAGTTGCAGGCCGACCAGCAGGAAGACCAGCCCTTCCAGCAGGAACTGGATGAGCCGCCAGAACGCGCCCACCTGGAGCCGGGAGGCGGCCGACATCAGCAGCGGCTGCTTGTGCCCGATGCCCAGCCCGGTCACCACCACGGCGACCACCCCGGAGGCGTGGATCTCCTCGGCGGCGAAGACCACCGCGAACGGCACGATGAGCGACAGCGCGTTGTCCAGCACCGGGTCGGTGATGCGCTTGTGCAGGTGGCCGAAGACCACCACGCCGAGCAGCCCCACGAGGACGCCGCCGCCGGCCGAGACGAGCACCTCGCGCGCCACCTCGACGGCCCCGACGTGCCCACCGGCCGCGGTGGCCGCGGCGACCGCCACCCGCAGCAGCACCAGCGCGGTGGCGTCGTTGACCAGGCTCTCGCCCTCCAGGATGGTCACGATCCGCCGGGGCAGGCCCACCCGGCGGGCCACCGCCGTGGCGGCGACGGCGTCCGGCGGCGCCACCACCGCGCCGAGGGCCAGGCAGATCGCGTACGGCACGTCGGGCAGGATCAGGTGGACGACGGTGCCCACCACGAACGCGGTGAAGATCACCAGCCCGACGGCGAGCAGCAGGATGGGCGGGAGGTTGAGCCGGAAGGCGGGCACGGAGGTCTTCAGCGCCGCCACGTAGAGCAGCGGCGGCAGGATGCCCACCAGCACCAGTTCCGGGTCGAGGCGCACCTGCGGGAGACCGGGCAGGAAGGACAGGCCGAGGCCGAGCACGACGAGCAGGATCGGCGCCAGCAGGCCGAGCCGCCGGGCCAGCGCCGCGCCGAACGTCGCGATCGCGAGAAAGACCACGACCTCGATCAGAGCTTCCATGGGGTACGAGCCTAGGTGTTGCCGGGCGTCGCGCCGGTGCCGGCCATCGTGGCGAGCCGGCGGGCGAGCAGGGCGACGGCCTCCCGCAGCTCCGGAGGCTCCAGCACCTGCGCCTCGAAGCCCAGCCGGGCCACCTGCACGGCGAGCCAGTCCAGGCCGTCCCCGCCGACGGCGAGCACGCACCACCCGTCGCCGTCGTCCTCGACGCGCCCCACCTGGGGCGGCACCAGCTCCCGGACCCGTTCGGCCGGCGCGTGCACCCGCACCCGGGCGAGATACCGGTACGGCGACCCGGTGACGGACCGCTGCACGTAGGCGACCGGGTCCGGATGCTCCCGCGCCCGGAAGCGCCAGGTCGTCGCCACCACCTCACGCATCCGGTCCAGCCGGAAGGTGCGCCAGTCGTCGCGGTCGACGTCCCGGGCCATCAGGTACCAGCGGCGGCCGGTGGTGACCATCCGCACCGGCTCGACCGTCCGCTCGCGCTCCCCGCCGTCGCGGCCGGGGTATCGGAACCGCACCCGCACGAGGTCGCGACAGGCCCGGGCGAGCGTCACCAGCAGCTCCGCGTCGATTTCGACCCCGGGGCCGACGAGTGTCTCGGTGGCGCCGTGTACCGCGCGCACCTCGGCGCGCAGCCGGGCCGGCATCACCTGGTCGAGCTTCGCGAGCGCCCGCAGCGCCGCCTCGCCGGCACCGGCGACCGTGCCCCCCGAGGCCAGCCGCAGGGAGACCGCCGTGGCGATCGCCTCCTCGTCGTCGAGGAGCAGCGGCGGCAGCCGGGTGCCCGCGCCGAGCTGGTAGCCGCCGCCGACGCCGGACGTCGCGTGCACGGGGTAGCCGACCGCGCGCAACCGCTCCACGTCGCGGCGCACCGAACGGTCGGTGACGCCCAGCTCGGCGGCGAGTTCGGCGGCGGTCCAGGACGGCCGCCGCTGCAGCAGCGCCAGCAACCGCAGCACCCGCTCGGTCGTCGCCTCGACGGTCACGCCCACATGCTTCCACAGATCGCGGAACGATCCTGTCCGCGATCCCGGGCAGACTGTGGCCATGACCGAACAGACGCGGACCGTACAGATCACCTTCGACTGCGCCGACCCGGCCGCCCTGGCGGCCTTCTGGGCCACCACCCTCGGCTACCGGCTCCAGGACCCGCCCGGGGGCTTCGAGTCGTGGGAGCAGGCCCTGGACGCGATGGGCGTGCCGCCCGAGCGGCGCAACGACGCCTCCGCGGTGGTCGACCCCGCCGGCACCGGGCCGCGGCTGTTCTTCCAGCGGGTACCGGAGGGCAAGCAGGCCAAGAACCGCGTGCACCTCGACGTGCGGGCCGCCCCGGGGCTCTCCGGCGACGCGCGGATGGCGGCCCTGGAGGCGGAGGCCGAGCGGCTCGTCTCGCACGGCGCCACCCGGCTGCAGCGCCACGAGCCGACTCCCCCGCTCGGCGCCGGTCACCTCATCATGGCCGACCCGGAGGGCAACGAGTTCTGCCTCGACTGATCAGCCCCGGGTGGTACGGAGTTTCGGCAGCACCTCGGCCCCGAACGTGTCGATGAAGGCGCGCTGCTCCTGCCCGACGTGGTGCAGGGCGATCTGGTCGAAGCCCAGCGCGACGTACTCCTCCAGCCAGCCGACGTGCCGGCCCAGGTCGGCGGAGACGTTGACCACCGAGGTGACCCGCTCCATGGGCACGTCCTCGCTGACCACGTCGAAGTGGTCGGTCAGCTCCAGGTCCCAGCAGACCGGCGGGGCGAAGACGTTGCTGCGCCACTGGTCGTACGCGATGGCCTCGGCCTCGGCCTGCTCGGGGGCCCAGCTCACGTGCACCTGGAGGTGCAGCGGTCCGCGCCCGCCGGCGTCCCGGTAGGCGTCGATCATCCGCCGCAGGTGCTCGACCGGGGCGTTGACGGTGATGAGGCCGTCGGCCCACTCGGCGCACCAGCGGGCGGTCTCCACGCTGACCGCCGCGCCGATCAGCGCGGGCGGCTGCTCGGGCCGGGTCCACAGCTTCGCCCGGTCCACGGTGACCAGCCCGTCGTGGGTGACCTCCTCGCCGGCGAGGAGCGCCCGGATCACGTCGACGCACTCGCGCAGGCGGGCGGCGCGGACGTCCTTGCGGGGCCACCCGGTGCCGGTGATGTGCTCGTTGCTCGCCTCGCCGGTGCCGAGCGCGGCCCAGAACCGGCCCGGGTACATGGCGGCCAGGGTGCCGATGGCCTGCGCGATGATGGCCGGGTGGTAGCGCTGGCCGGGCGCGTTGACCACGCCGAACGGCAGGTTGGTGGCCTGGAGCGCGGCGCCGAGCCAGGACCAGGCGAAGCCGGAGTGGCCCTGCCGGGCGCTCCACGGCGAGAAGTGGTCCGACGACATGGCGGCGTCGAAGCCGGCGCGTTCGGCGTGGGTCACCGCCGCCAGCAGCCGGGCCGGGTGGATCTGCTCGTGGGACGCGTGGAAGCCGAACACCGTCATGGGCGCACCTCCTACCCATGACGGCGTCCGGCCAATCGCGACTACTCCGAGTGCGCGCCGGCGCCGGCGCCGGCCTCCCCCTCGCCGACCCAGACGGTCTTGGTGTTGCAGAACTCCCGCATGCCCACGGCGGACAGCTCGCGCCCGTACCCGGAGTTCTTCACCCCGCCGAAGGGCAGCTCCGGATAGGACGTGGTCATGCCGTTGATGAAGACGTTGCCGGCGTCCAGGTCGACGGCGAAGCGCTCCTGCTCGGCGGGGTCGGTGGTCCAGGCGTTGGAGCCGAGGCCGAAGTTGGTGCCGTTGGCCACCTCGATCGCCTCCTCGTAGGAGCCGACCCGGTAGAGCCCGGCGACCGGCCCGAACACCTCCTCGGACCACATCCGCATCCCCGGCCGCAGGTCGGTGACCACGGTCGGCGGGTAGTACCAGCCGTCGCCGGACGGCTTCTCGCCGCCGCACAGCACGGTGGCGCCGTTGTCGACGGCGTCCCGCACCTGGGCGTGGATCTCGTCGCGCCCGCCCTCGCTGGCCAGCGGGCCGACGTCGGTGTTCTCGTCCATCGGGTCGCCGACCCGCAGTGCCGACATCCGGGCCGCGAACTTCTCGGCGAAGGCGTCGAAGACGTCGGTGTGCACGATGAACCGCTTGGCGGCGATGCAGGACTGGCCGTTGTTCTGGCACCGGGCCGTGGTGGCCACCTCGGCCGCCTTGTCCAGGTCGGCCGAGGGCATCACCACGAACGGGTCGCTGCCGCCCAGCTCCAGCACGGTCTTCTTGAGTTCCCGGCCTGCGATCTGGGCAATCGAGCGGCCCGCGCCCTCGCTGCCGGTCAGCGTGGCCGCCCGGACCCGGGGGTCGCTCAGGATCCGGTCCACCTTGTCGGAGCCGACCAGCAGGGTGGTGAACGCGCCCTCCGGGAAGCCGGCCCGGCGGAACAGCTCCTCCATGTAGAGGGCGGTCTGCGGGACGTTGGAGGCGTGCTTGAGCAGCCCGGTGTTGCCGGCCATCAGGGCCGGCGCGGCGAACCGCATCACCTGCCAGAGCGGGAAGTTCCACGGCATCACGGCGAGCACCGGGCCGATCGGCTGGTGCCGCACGTACGCCCGCTTCGCCTTGACCGCGGCGGCGTCGGCGGGCTCGTCGGCCAGCATCTTCGCGGCGTTGGCGGCGTAGAAGCGGCAGGCCGTGGCGCACTTGGTGACCTCGGCCTTCGCGGCCGCGTACGTCTTGCCCATCTCGGTGGTCATCAGCCGGGCGGTCTCGTCCCGCTCGGCCTCCAGCAGGTCGGCCGCGGCGATCATCCACCGGCCCCGCTCGGCGATCGTGGTCCCGTGCAGCTGCCGGAAGGCCAGGTCGGCCCGCTCGATGGCCGCGTCGACCTGCTCGTCCGACATCGGGTCGTACGTCTTGAGCACCTGTCCGGTGACGGGATTGGTGGTGGCGATGGGCATGTCGTACTCCTGTCACTCGAACAGCGAGTGCCGCACGCCCGGCTCCTCGCGGTGGCGCGCGGCGCGGCGGCGCTGGATCACGACCAGGTCGACCACGGCCACCACGGCGAGGATCGCACAGACGACACCCAGCCAGGTCACGTCGGCGGCGAACGCGAACACCGCGAGGACGGTCATGACGACCAGGCCGAAGAGGGCGAGGGCGAGCCGCAGGTTCAGCGCGCTGTACGCGTGGCCGACCGTGCCGCGGGCACGGCGGGGCTGTGATCGCGTCATTCCTCCGGGCTACCCCGGCACGGCCGGGGCTAACCGGTTCCCCCCGGGCGCCCGGCGGCACGGCCGGTGATCCCGGACACCAAGCGGGTACTCCCCGGATGCGCCCGACCGCGGGGTGCGTTACACCGGTCTGCCGGGACCGGTGGAGATCCCGGCGGCGGCGGAGAGGACGGGCATGACCACGACGCACGCGGTGCCGGTGACGGTCGCCGTCTCGCGGCGCGCCGACCCGGCGCGCACCGACGAGATGGTGGCGTGGATCCGGGCCGGTACGGCGCTGGCCGAGAGCTTTCCCGGCTTCCTGGGCGCCGGGTTCGTCCGCAGCGCGCCCGGCTCCCCCGAGTGGCACGTGATGTACCGCTTCGCGAACCAGGACACGCTGCGCGACTGGGAGGACTCCCCGCAGCGGCACTGGTGGCTGACCTCGGCGCAGGGCATCGTCGAGCACACCCGGACCGAGCGCCGCACCGGCATCGAGGGCTGGTTCGACGCCCCGGTGGACCACGTGGTCGAGACGTTCCCGGGCGGCGACGCCGAGCCGGCCGTGCCGGCCGCCCCGCCGCGCTGGAAGCAGGCGGTCACCATCTGGCTGGCGTTCTTCCCGCTCAGCCTCACCGCCACCCTGCTCACCGCCCGGTTCATCGCCGACGTGCCGCTGGCGGCGCGGACGCTGCTCATGACGCTCTGCCTGACCCCGCTGATGACCTATCTGGTGCTGCCCCGGATCACCCGGGCGCTGCACTGGTGGCTGCACGGCCAGCCCGCGCCCTGGCGGCGCTGACACCGGTTCACGAACCGGTCGTAACACGCTCATGTGAACGACGGTTGTCGATGCCGGAAAGGCGACAGAGTCCCCGTCCGGACGGCCGAGGCGCATAGGGTCGACGCGCCGCTTCATGCCGCCGGACGGGGGACGGTATGCCTCGACGTTGGATCGCCGCGCTGGCCTGCCTCGCGGCGCTGGTCGCGCTCGCCTGCGACGGCGAGGGCTCGGCGTCGCCCCGCCCGTCGGGCTCCGCGCCGGCCGGCGCGCCGAAGGTGCTCACCGCGCTGGGCGACTCGGTCACCACCGGCTTCGGCTCCTGCCTGGTGCTGGTGAGCTGTGAACGCAACTCCTGGTCCAGCGGCGACGGCATCCGGGTGCACAGCCTCTACCGGCGGCTGCGCGAGGACAACCCGACGCTCCGGGCCTACAACCGGGCCGCCCCGGGCGCCCGCGCGGCCGGCCTCACCGACCAGGCCCGGGCTGCCGTACGCGACAAGGCCGACCTGGTCACCATGCTGATCGGGGCGAACGACGCCTGCCGGAACGACATCGCCGACATGACCCCGGTGGCCACCTTCCGCAAGCAGGTCGACGCGGCCCTGGCGGTGCTGCGCAAGGGCCGGCCGAAGGCGCGGGTGCTGATGGTCAGCCTGCCCGACCTGTACCGGCTCTGGGAGATCGGCCACACCGAGTCCCGCGCGGTGCGGGCCTGGTCGCACGGCATCTGCCCGGCGCTGCTGGCCGACGCCACGTCGACCGCGCCGGCCGCGGTGGCCCGGCGGGCCCGGTTCCGCGAGCGGATCGACGCCTACGACGGGCAACTGCGGGCCGCCTGCCGGGCGTACGGGTCCCGCTGCCGGTGGGACGGCGGTGCGGTGCACCGGACCCGGTTCAGCCTGGACGAGGTGAACGCGCTGGACTGGTTCCACCCGAACGCCGCCGGCCAGGACCGGCTCGCCGACGTCACCTGGGACGCGGCCGGCTGGGCCGACTGACCCGCACGCCGCCCGGGTGGGCCGGGTCGGCCGTCAGGGCCGGCGCGGGCCGGGCAACTGCCGGGGGCCGCCCCGGTAGAGGGCGCGGGCCCGGTCGGCGAGGTCCTTGGTGGCCGACGAGTTGGCCCAGGTGCCGAGGATGATCGCGGCGCCGGGGATCACCTTGGCGAACATCCGCTTGGCCGCGCGTACCCCGGCCATCCGGGCCAGCCGGACGCCGAGCTGGAGCATCACCCGGCCCAGCGGGCGCTCGCCGCCCATGCCGAACAGCGCGCCGGCCCGCTCCCGGCCGGCGGCCACCCCGAGGGCGAGCCGGGCGCTCTCGGCAACCTTGTGCACCCGCTGGAGCACCAGCAGGTCGGTGGCCCGGTCCGGGTGGACCGGGTCGACGCCGTACGCGGCCGCCACGTGCAGCACCAGCCGGGCCTGGGTCCAGGCCAGCACGCCCACGTCGATGACCGCGCCGGGCAGCCCGGCCGCCCCGGAGACCGCGCCGGAGAGCCGGGCGTGGTTGACGAACTTGCGCACCGCCTGCTCGGCCAGCTCCTCGGCGGGGACGTCGGGTCGCTGCGCCCGCTCCCGGTCGGCCCACTGCGCCGCCTCCGGCCCGAGCCGGCGCACCGCCTCCAGGGCCAGGTGCTCCGGGGCGTACTGCGGGTCGTCCCGCATCCGGTCCCAGAGCTTCGCCGGTGGCGCCTCGGGCGCATCGACCGGCGCGGCCGGCTTCGGGGGAACGGTGGACTCGCCGTCGACGGGGGCGGGGTCGGTCACGAGGGGGCTCCCGGGGGTCGGTACTGCGGGGGCGGAGCGGTCAGCGGCGGCGGGACGACAGCCGGCTGGCGAGCTGCTTGAGCTTCGCCTGGTTCTCCGGCTTGGCCAGCTCGCGCCGGCCGCGGTCGACCAGCTGCTGACCGCGGGGCGACCGCAGGAAGGCGCTGAGCCGTTGCACCAGTGACATGACGTCCTCCTGTCCGCGGTCCTCCCTCATGTGTACCCGGGACCGGCAAGTCCCTGGTACCCGGGCCGGCCCTCCGGCAACCCCCGGCCCGGATCAGCCCAGGATCTCCTTGACCACCGCGTTGGCGCGCCACTCGTGCTGGGCGTACGCGTCGGGGAACGCGGAGACCTGGACGGCCTGGGCGGCGACGGTGAGGGGCAGGTCCTGCCAGCCGGGGATCTCCTCAAGGGCGGTGAGGAACGCCTTGGTGGCGTACTCCGGGTCCATCAGCTCCTCGACGGTGCCCCAGCCGCTGCTCGGCCGCTGCTGGAACAGGCCGACCGAGTCGTGGTCCCAGCCGATGGCCTGGTGCGGGTAGCTCTGCGACTCGGGCAGCACGCCGCTGGCGTAGTTCAGCAGGGTGCTCTCCTGCATGGCGGTGGCCACCGCGATGACCAGGCCGCGACGGGGCACGCCCATCTCCCGGCCGGCCTGCACGATCTTCTTGGCGTTGTTCATCTGGGTCTGGTCCAGGCCGGCGACCGGGACGATCCGGCGCGGCTTCGGCTTCGCCTTCGGCTTGGGCTTCGCGGTCGCCGAGGGGGTGGCCGACGGGCTGGCGCTCGGGGTGGCCGCCGGGGCGGTGCTCTCGCGGGTCAGGCCGCGGGAGGCGGCGTCGACTTCGGCCCGCTGGGCGACCTCGGCCGACGCGGCGGGGCTCGGGGTGTCGTCGGCCGCGCGGGCGCCGATCTGGCTGAAGCCACCCACCAGGCCGAGGCAGCAGACCGCGCCGGTGGCCACGGCCATCTTCGTGCGGCCGGGCCGGGCGGCCAGGGGGTTCAGGAAGGCGTTGAAGCGGGTACGCAGGGAACCACGGGGAGTGGAAGCCTCGGGAGAAGCGGTCGACTGAACGGTCGAGGGGGTATCGTCCGAACGGTCAGCCGAACCGCCGGGGCCGTACTGGTCGTCGAGGGTGCCGTCGTCACGCATTCGACGAGGCTAGGCAGGGCAAACCGGGATCACCCAGGCCCAAAGGGTGACCCTCGCCACACTTCGTGCTCCCCGAACCGGACATTCACTGGCGCCCCGGGGCGGCGGGCGACGGACCTCGCGACCCGGGAAAACCTCCGGTCCACCCCGGGTCGCGCCGCCCCGGGCAGGAACCTCGCAGCCCTCCCGGCCGCACCCAGTGATCGGCTAACTCGTCCTTTCGGCCGAACCGGACCTGGCCCGTCAGGGGGAACGATCCCGTCACCGACACCGAACTGTGATCATCGTTCGGCCCGTAACGGAATGGACCACGGTGGCCGGTACGTTGGCCGAACCGGGAGGCCGTGCGCGCACGGTCCGCCCGTACGCGTCGACAGGAAGGTCCGAACCGGTGCTCGACCCACACGAGCTCTACGAACTCAGCGACGATCTGCCCGACCTCGGCCAACCGGTGCTGATCCAGGCGCTCACCGGCTTCGTCGACGCCGGCAACGCCACCCGGCTGGCCCGGGAGCAGCTGCTCACCTCCCTGGAGGCGCGGCCGATCGCCCGCTTCGACGTCGACCAGCTCTTCGACTACCGCTCCCGCCGGCCGGTGATGACCTTCGTCGAGGACCACTGGGCCGACTACGACGCCCCGGCGCTGGAACTGCACCTGCTCCACGACGACGACGAGACCCCGTTCCTGCTGCTCACCGGCCCCGAGCCGGACCTTCAGTGGGAACGCTTCGTGGCCGCGGTGGCCGCGCTCTCCGAGCGCCTCGACGTGCGGCTCACCGTCGGGCTCAACTCGATCCCGATGGCCGTCCCGCACACTCGGCCCAGCGGCGTCACCGCACACGCCACCCGGCACGAGCTGATCTCCGGATACGAGCCCTGGCTCCAGAAGGTCCAGGTGCCGGCCAGCGTCGGCCACCTGCTGGAGTACCGCCTTGGCGAGCAGGGCCGCGACGCCCTCGGCTTCGCCGCGCACGTGCCGCACTACGTCGCCCAGACCGAGTACCCGGCCGCCGCCGACGCGCTGCTCTCCGCCGTGTCCCGCAGCACCGGGCTGCTGCTGCCGCGCGACGGCCTGGGCGCCGCCGCCGAGGTGGTGCGGGTGGAGATCGACCGCCAGGTCGCGCAGACCGAGGAGGCGGCCACCCTGGTCCAGGCCCTGGAGGAGCAGTACGACGCGTTCGCCCGGGGCCGCGGGGAGAAGAACCTGCTCGCCCAGGAGACCGGTCCACTGCCCACCGCCGACGAACTCGGCGCCGAGCTGGAACGGTTCCTCGCCGAGCAGACCCGACCCGGAGACACCGACACCCCGCGGGGGTGACCCGGCGGGCTGGCCGCCGATGCGGCAGGCTGGAGACATGCGCCTGGCGACCTGGAACGTCAACTCGGTGAAGGCCCGCCTCCCCCGGCTGCTCGACTGGCTGGCCACCACGAAGCCCGACGTCGTCTGCCTGCAGGAGACCAAGTGCCCCGACGGGGCGTTCCCGGTCGCCGAGGTGGGCGAGCTGGGCTACGAGGCGGCCAGCCACAGCGACGGCCGGTGGAACGGGGTCGCCATCCTGTCCCGGGTGGGGCTGGCCGACGTGGCGGTCGGCTTCCCCGGCGAACCGGGCTTCCCCGAGCCGGAGGCGCGGGCCATCTCGGCCACCTGTGCCGGCCTGCGGGTCTGGTCGGTGTACGTGCCGAACGGCCGCTCCCCCGACGACCCCCACTACGCGTACAAGCTGGCCTGGTTCGCGGCGCTGCGCGACGCCCTGGAGCCGGAGCTGGCGGGCGGGCTGCCGCTCGCGGTCTGCGGGGACTTCAACGTCGCCCCGACCGACGCCGACGTCTGGGACCCGGCGCTCTTCGTCACCTCCACCCACGTCACCCCCGCCGAGCGCGCCGCCCTGGCCGCGCTGCGGGACCTCGGGCTCGACGACGTGGTGCCCACCCCCATGAAGGGCCCGCACCCCTACACCTACTGGGACTACCGGGCCGGCATGTTCCACCAGAACAAGGGCATGCGGATCGACCTGGTCTACGCCTCCGCGCCGTTCGCCCGCGCGGTCACCTCGGCGTACGTGGACCGGGAGGCGCGCAAGGGCAAGGGCCCCTCCGACCACGCCCCGATCGTGGTCGACGCCGACCTGGTGCCGACCGTCGAGACGTTCTGACCCGGCTCGCTAGGGTGGAGCCATGGCAGTCGTGAAGATCAACGCGATCGACGTCCCGCCCGGCGCCGGCGAGGAGCTGGAGAAGCGGTTCGCGGCTCGGGCCGGCGCGGTGGAGAACTCCCCCGGCTTCCTCGGCTTCGAGCTGCTCCGCCCGGTCGCCGGGGAGAGCCGCTACTTCGTCTACACCCGCTGGGAGACCGAAGAGGCGTACCAGGCATGGGCGCAGGGGCCGTCCCGGGCCGCGCACGCCGGCGGCGAGGGCGGCGAGCCGCGCAAGCCGGTCGCCACGGGCGCCACGCTGCTGGAGTTCGAGGTCGTCCAGCACGTCCCCGGCAAGGGCTGACCGCCTCCTACTTCTGGAACATGGTCGAGGCGACCTCGGCCATGAGCTTGAGCGCCCAGTCGAGCTGCGGGCAGGTGTCCCGGTCGCGGCGCTCCAGGCAGCCGCCGGCCCGCCAGGGCTGGTCGAGCGCCCGGGTCCAGTGCGTGTCGATGATCCGCATCATCGCGAACAGCTCGTCGGCGGGCGTGATGTCGCCGTCATCCATCGGCATGGTCGACGCCTTCCGCGAGTGAGCGAGGGTCCCCGCCCCGGGCGGAGTCCGTTGGGCCGTGCGCCCGGGGCGAGGGGACCGGAAACCCCGGATTGCTGAAGTCCAGGAGCATCCGACCCACTGTCTCACTGTATTTACTGTCTCACTGTAGTCAAGTTCTCACTGTCTCGACTTCGCCGCGCTGTCGCCTTGTCCCGGTCAGGTGCGGGCTGGAAACATGATCTCCGCTGAAGTCCAGGAGAGCCGATCATGCCGACCAGACCACCGCACTACCGACGCGTCGCCGACGACATCGAGGCCAAGATCCGTGCTGGCGAATACGCGCCCGGGCAACAACTGCCGTCCGTGTCGGAGATCGGCGAGATCTACAACGTCGCCAGGTCGACGGCCTACCGCGCCGTGAAGGAACTGCACGCGCGCAATCTCATCTACGGACAGCAGGGCCAGGGCGTCTTCGTCACGGAATCGGAGTAGCCCGCCGGCGCGAGAGTCGCGCCGCGACCGGGCCGGCGGACTGATCCCGTCGTCGCAGGGACCGCCCTGGCTGCACCGCCCTCCGGATCTTGGACAGTTGCCGTTAGCTCTGAACGGTAACTGTCCAAGATCCGGAGCAGCACGAGGATGCGGCGCAGGCCCGCCGAGAACCGAGCGCCGAGCGGACCGCAGCGTCAGGGGTTGCGGGTGTCGAGGAGTGAGGCGAAGGCGATCACGTTGTCCTGGTAGCCGGTGTGGCCGCCGACCCACTCACCGCCGCAGGTGATGAGCCGCAGCTCCGCCGGGCCGGAGTCGCCGTAGACCCGGTCGGCGGGGAGGTTGGCCTTGTCGAAGTACTCGACGGTGTCGACCTTGAAGGTGACCACGCTGCGGTCCTCCCGGGTCACCTCGATCCGGTCCCCGGGCTTCAGGTCGTGCAGCCGGTAGAAGACCGCCGGCCCGCTCTTGGTGTCCACGTGCCCGACGATGACCGCCCGGCCCGGCTCGCCGGGCACCGACCCGCGGTTGTACCAGCCGGTCTGGTGGTGCTGGGTCAGCGGCGGGACGTCGATCGAGCCGTCCCGCGCCTGGCCGACCGGGGTGACCGGGGCGGTGACCTTGATGGCCGGCACGGCGAGGCGGACCGGGAGGCTGGCCGGGTCCCGCGCCCGGGTCGGCTCGGCGCTGTGCCGGTTCGACCCGGTCGCCGCGTCGGCCCAGTCGAAGGGCCCGGCGGTCCGGCCCAGGCCGGCACCGGTGGCGAAGACCCCGACCAGCACCAGCAGCACGGCGAGCGGGGTCGACCACGGGCTGCGGGCGCGGGCCCGGGGCGCACGGGCGGTGGGCTGGGGGGTGGGGTTCGCGGCCATGGCGGGGCTCAGCGCCGGGCGGCGCCACGGAGGGTACGGGGCTGCCGGCGCGACGCGGCCACGCCGACCACCGCGCCGACCACGGTCAGGCCGAGCCCGACCGGCACCAGCAGGCCGCCGAGCCCACTGCCGCCGGCGGTGCCGCCGAAGCCGGTCGCCGGCCCGCGACTGGGCTGCACCCGCTTGACCACCTGGAGCATGGTGGACGCGGTCTGCCCGCCGGGGCACTCCAGCTTGACCCGGTAGTTGCCGGGGCGGGTGCGTTCGCGGACCATCGGTGAGGCGGTGAGCAGACCGCGCTGCGGCTGCACCTGGATCCGGCCGAACGCGTCGGAGACCACGGTCGCCGGCACGGAGTTGTCCCGGCAGCTCGCCCGGATGCCGACCAGGAAGCCGGGCTCGACGGTGCTCGGGGTGACCTCCACGAAGATCACGTCGGCGGGCGACGGCTGCGTCCCGGGCTGCCCGGGCGCCGGCTCGGCGGCGACCATCGAGGCGGCACCGGGTGCCAGCGCCGCACGCGGGCCGGCCTGGGCGGGCACCGCGCCGACCAGCGGGGCGGTGCACGCGGCGGCCGCGACCAGCAGCGCCGCACGTCCCGTGACTGACACCATGCCCCCTCCCGGCCCCGCGTCGGCGGTGACGGGCGGCGGGGCCACCCGTCCTGCCGTACTGGGATGAATCCTCTCACCCCGGGCCGCACATCACATCCGATCCGCTCCAGCGGTCGCGTACGCTCGGGTCGCTGTGACCTCCACCGACTTCAGCGCCGCGCCGCCGGCCCACGCCGCCCGTATCCGCACCTTCCACCCGCGTCGCGGGCGGATGAGCGACCGGCAGCGCGACGCGCTGGTCCGGCTCTGGCCCGCGTACGGCCTGGAGATCGACGACCTGGACGGGCCGTGCGATCCGGCGGCGCTGTTCGGACGGCGGGCGCCGCTGGTGCTGGAGATCGGCTCCGGCATGGGCGACGCCACCGCGGCGATGGCGGCCGCCGACCCGGACCGACACTATCTGGCGGTTGAGGTGCACACGCCCGGAATTGCCAACCTGCTCGAACTGGTCGAACGGCACGGTCTGGGCAACGTACGGGTGGCCAAGGGCGACGCGCTGGACCTGGTCCGGGCCATGCCCGAGGGGTGCCTGGACGCGGTGCACGTCTTCTTCCCGGACCCGTGGCCGAAGGCCCGCCACCACAAGCGGCGGATCATCCAGCCGGCGCACGTGGCGCTGCTGCGTTCCCGGCTGGCCCCCGGCGGGACGCTGCACTGCGCCACCGACTGGGCCGAGTACGCCGAGGCCATGCGGGAGACGCTGGCCGCCGACCCGGGGCTGGTCGACGTGCACGGCGGTTACGCACCCCGCCCGGCGCACCGGCCGGTGACCAAGTTCGAGCGCCGGGCGCTGACCGCCGGGCGGGAGATCTTCGACCTGATCCACCGGCGGGCCTGAACCCGGTTGGCGCGGCGACCCATGATCCAGGCACGATGGGAGCCGCCATGACTCTCACCGCCGCGCTGCCGAAGAGCGCCGACCCCGACACCCTCTACGACGCGTTCGCCGGCTGGGCGTCCGAGCGCGGCCTCGACCTCTACCCCCACCAGGAGGAGGCGGTCATCGAGATCGTCTCCGGCGCGAACGTGATCATGAATACGCCGACCGGCTCGGGCAAGAGCCTGGTGGCGATCGCCGCGCACTTCGCGGCGCTGGCCGACGACCGGACCACCTTCTACACCGCGCCGATCAAGGCGCTGGTCTCGGAGAAGTTCTTCGCCCTCTGCGAGGTCTTCGGCGCGGAGAACGTCGGCATGCTCACCGGCGACGCCAGCGTCAACGCCGACGCCCCGATCATCTGCTGCACGGCGGAGATCCTGGCCAACCTGGCGCTGCGTGAGGGCGCCCGGGCCGACGTCGGCCAGGTGATCATGGATGAGTTCCACTTCTACGCCGAGCCGGACCGGGGCTGGGCCTGGCAGGTGCCGATCATCGAGCTGCCGCAGGCGCAGTTCGTCCTGATGTCCGCCACGCTCGGTGACACCACCCGCTTCGTCGACGACCTGACCCGGCGCACCGGGCGGCCGACCGCCGTCGTCCGCTCGGCCGAGCGGCCGGTCCCGCTCCTCTTCTCGTACGCGATGACGCCGCTGCACGAGACCCTGGAGGAGCTGCTGGCGACCAAGCAGGCCCCGGTCTACGTCGTGCACTTCACCCAGGCCGCCGCGCTGGAGCGCGCCCAGGCGCTCATGAGCGTGAACGTCTGCACCCGCGCCGAGAAGGACATGATCGCCCAGGCGATCGGGAACTTCCGGTTCACCTCGGGCTTCGGCAAGACGCTGTCCCGGCTGGTCCGGCACGGCATCGGCGTGCACCACGCCGGCATGCTGCCCAAGTACCGCCGCCTCGTGGAGACCCTGGCCCAGGCCGGGCTGCTCAAGGTCATCTGCGGCACCGACACCCTCGGCGTCGGCATCAACGTGCCGATCCGCACCGTGCTCTTCACCGGCCTGTCGAAGTACGACGGCACCCGCACCCGGCTGCTCAAGGCCCGCGAGTTCCACCAGATCGCCGGCCGGGCCGGGCGGGCCGGCTTCGACACCCTCGGCCGGGTCGTGGTGCAGGCCCCCGAGCACGTCATCGAGAACGAGAAGGCCCTGGCCAAGGCGGGCGACGACCCGAAGAAGCGCCGCAAGGTGGTGAAGAAGAAGCCGCCGGAGGGTGCGATCGGCTGGGGCGAGCCGACCTTCCAGCGCCTCGTCGAGGCCGAGCCGGAGCCGCTGACCTCCAGCTTCCAGGTCAGCCACTCGATGCTGCTCAACGTCATCGGCCGCCCCGGCGACGCGTTCGCCTCGATGCGGCACCTGCTCACCGACAACCACGAGGACCGGGCCGCCCAGCGCCGGCACATCCGCCGGGCCATCGCCATCTACCGGGCGCTGCGCGCCGGCGGCGTGGTCGAGGAGCTGCCCGAGCCGGACGAGCAGGGCCGCCGGGTGCGGCTCACCGTGGACCTCCAGCTCGACTTCGCGCTCAACCAGCCGCTCTCCCCGCTCGCCCTGGCCACCATCGAGCTGCTCGACCGGGAGTCCCCGTCGTACGCGCTGGACGTGCTCAGCGTCATCGAGTCGATCCTGGACGACCCGCGCCAGGTGCTCTCCGCGCAGCAGTTCAAGGCCCGCGGCGAGGCGGTCGCCGCCATGAAGGCCGAGGGCATCGAGTACGAGGCCCGCCTGGAGCTCCTCGACGAGGTGACCTGGCCGAAGCCCCTCGCCGAACTGCTGGACTCGGCGTACGAGATGTACCGGCAGGGCCACCCCTGGGTCGCCGACCACCAGCTCTCCCCCAAGTCGGTGGTCCGGGACATGTACGAGCGGGCCATGACGTTCCCCGAGTACGTCCAGTTCTACGGGCTGTCCCGCTCCGAGGGCCTGGTGCTGCGCTACCTCGCGGACGCGTACAAGACGCTGCGGCAGACCGTCCCCGAGGACGCGAAGACCGAGGAGCTGGTCGACCTCATCGAGTGGCTGGGCGAGCTGGTCCGCCAGGTCGACTCCAGCCTGATCGACGAGTGGGAGCGGCTGCGCAACCCGTCCGACGTCGCGGAGGTGGCCGCCTCGCTGGACGACCGGCCGCCGGCGGTCACCCGCAACGCCCGGGCGTTCCGGGTGCTGGTGCGCAACGCGCTGTTCCGCCGGGTCGAGCTGGCCGCCCTGCGCCGCTGGGACCTGCTCGGGGAGCTGGACGCCGAGCAGGGCTGGCACGCGGACGCGTGGGCGGACGCGCTGGAGCCGTACTTCGAGGCGTACGACTCGATCGGGGTGGGGCCGGACGCGCGCGGCCCGGCGCTGCTGATGATCGAGCAGGGCCGGGAGAAGTGGACCGTACGCCAGATCCTGGACGACCCGGAGGGCGACCACGACTGGGGAATCAGCGCCGAGATCGACCTCGCCGCCTCCGACGAGGCGGGCGCCGCGGTGGTCCGGATCACCGACGTCGGACAGCTCTGACCTCGCTCACGCCGCGGGGGTGGACCGGAGACCGGCCCACCCCCGCGGCGTCGGCGGATCAGTCGCGCGGGGTCTGGAAGGCCACGCGGCGACGACGGAACATCACGAACAGCACGGCGCCGAGCGCGAGCACGGCGGCGCCGACGCCGGCGAGCGCGACGGCCGGGGCACCGGTGACCGGCAGGCCGCCGCCGGAGCCGCCGTTGCCGTCACCGGAACCACCGTTGCCGCCACCGGAGCCGCCGGTGATGACGATGCGGGCGGTGTTGTTCGCCGGGTTCGACTCGGTGGAGGAGGTCGCACCGTCGACCACGATCGTGCCGTCGGTGCCCGGAGCTGATTTGATCTTCAGCTTGACGGTGGCCTTGATCCGGCCGTAGCCGGAGGCGACGCTGGGGAACTCGCTCTCGAAGTTGCAGCGCAGCTTCGCCGACTCCGGCAGCTGCTTGCCCGGCGTGCCGTCGGTGTAGCACCACTCGGCGGGCAGCAGCACGGTGCCGCTCGGCGCGGTGATGACGACGCCGGGGCCGCCGCCGTCGGACGGGCCGTTGTTCACGACCTCGTACGCGAGGTCGACCGTCTGGCCGACCGTGCCCTTCACCGGCGGGACGGTGACGGCGACGTCGAGCGTGTTCTTCTTGGTCCAGAACTGGATGTCGGCGTAGTTGTCCGACTCGTCGAGCTCACGCTCCACGACGGACCGCTTGGCGAGGCCCGCCTCCACGGCCTTGGCGTGCAGCTTCTCGGCGGCGGAGGCGAACGACGGGCCGTTGCCCTTGGTGGCCGCGACCTTCTTCGCCGCCTCCGCCTCGCCCGCCAGGGCCGTGCTGAAGGCGGCGTAGTTCTCGTCCGGACCGGGCAGGTTGCGGCCGAACGTGATGTTGAACAGCGACGCGCCGGTCTCGTCGTCGAACAGCAGCAGCCCCTCGCCGGGCTTGAGGGTCAGCGGCACCGTGCAGGTGACCTGGCTCGGCCCGTACACGTAGGGCGCGCCGGTGTCCTTCGGGTAGTAGTCGACGTAGGTGCAGTCGCTGTACCGCTCGACGAAGGTGGCGCCGGTGGGCAGGTCGACCCGGACCGTGAAGTCCGTCGCCGGGCTGTCGCCCTCGTTGAGCACACCGCTGTAGAGCGGGACGCGGTCGCCCGCGCCGACCGGGTGCGCCTTGTCGTTCAGGTTGTCGGCGGCGGCGACCAGGTCGGGGCCCGACGCGACCACGGTGACCGGGAACGAGGTGGTGTTGTCGCCGGGGTTGGCGTCGTCCTCCGCGCCGGCGATGGTCACGGTCACCGAGCCCGCGTCGCCGGGCGTGGCGCCCGTGCGGCTGGCCAGCGACACCGGGTAGACGTTGGTGACCTGCCCGGCCGCGAGACTGCCGACCGTGCAGGTGACCTTGGCGTCGGCCAGCTTGCAGGTGTCGTCCCAGTCCGACACGGAGGCGGTGACCGCGTCGGAGAGCTTGCTCAGGTCGAGGGTGACGGTCACCGCGGTCGCGTCGGCCTCGCCGTAGTTGTAGACGTACATGCCGATGGTGGTGCCGCTGTTGTCGATCTCCGCGACGGGGTCGCGGTCGAACGAGACGGAGAGATCGGGCAGCGGGTCGGCCGCGTGGGCCGGGGCGGAGAAACCGAACAGCGCGGTCGTCGCCAGCACCGCCGCGCCGACGGCGAGGCGGGGCCAACGGGCCGTGAGGGATGTCATGTGTGTGCTCCGGGAGAGAACGAAGGAAGCCCGCACTCTAATTGATGATCAGCAACCGCGATGCCCCGTCTGAAGAGGCCGCTCCAGACCCTGGGCGATGTCAGACCCGTCGATTAGAATGTATGTACTAATCGAGCTTTTGACCTGGGAGGATGCTCGTGACCGCGCCCACCTCCGCCGCCCCTGTCACCCCCTACGCCACCCTCCTCGGGTTCACCCGCTACGTGGACCGCACCGGGCCCACCAAGGCCACCTTCGTGGGCGGCCTGCGCAAGCAGCGGGCGAGCCGGCACGGCTTCAACCCGCACGGCCAGTTCGTCAAGGCGCTCAAGGCCGACGTCGCCTTCCACACCGGCGGGACGCACCTGGCCCAGGTCGCCGACCTGGTCAAGCCGCGCTGGCGCCCGCTCTACGAGGCGCTGGTGCCCGGCGCGACCACCTGGCTGCACTCGCTCGGCGAGCCGGCCGGCGTCGACCTGGCCCAGACCCGCGACGCGCTCGCCATGCTGGGCGACCTGCCCGTGAAGATCAACCCGCAGTTCGGCGTGCGCTACGCCGACGGTCGCGCCGAGGCGATCCGGCTGCACTTCGACGAGGCACCGCCGAGCGAGGAGACCACCCTGGCCACGCTGCACCTCATGGCCCGGCACATGGACGCGGTCCTGCCGCACGCCGAGCCGGTGCTGGTCGACGTCCGGCGCGGCGAGTCCTACCGGATGCCGGCCGACGTCAAGCCGGAACAGGTCGAGCAGTGGCTGGCCGGCGAGGCCGCCGCGTTCCGCGCCATCTGGTCCACCGCCGCCTGACCCGATCCGCGCCGACGAGCGGCCGCCCCTACCCGGGCGGCCGCTCGTTCCTCACCCGCCGTCCCGCCGCCGCCAGGTCGCTCAGGGCCGCGGGGCGTACGGGGCGAGCGGATTGGCCAGCGTCCCGACGAACTGGAGCGCCGCCGACGGGTCCGCGAGGTCGACCATCTGCTGGTTGTTGCGCAGTTGCAGCCGGTTCAGGCAGGACAGCGCGAACTCCGGGGCGAACAGGTCGTGCCGGTCGGCCAGGTGCGGCACCGAGTCCGTGTAGGCCCGGACGCACTCGGCCACGGTCCGCCAGAAGGTCTCCTCGTCGAGGACTCCCTCGGTGGCCAGGATGGCGTTGAGGTGGCGCAGGAACGAGTCGAAGACGTCGGTGAAGACGCAGAGCACCTTCTCGTCCTCGGGGACGGCGGCGCGGATCCGGCGCACCGCCTCGGGCAGGTCGGCCTCGGGGTCCATCACCACGATCTCCTCGGCGATGTCCTTGAAGACGACCCGCTCCACCACGCCGTCGCGGAGCACCAGGATGACGTTCTCGCCGTGCGGCATGAACGCGAGGTCGTAGGCGTGCAGCGCGTGCAGGAGCGGCACGAGGTAGGCGTCCAGGTAGCGGCGCAGCCAGTCCGCCGGGGCCAGCCCGGACGCGGCGACCAGCGCCCCGGCGAAGGAGCGCCCGGCCCGGTCGACGTGCAGCAGCGACGCCATGGTGGCCAGCCGCCGGCCGGGCTCCAGCCCCGGCACCGGGCTCTCCCGCCACAGCGCGGCGAGCATCTTCCGGTACGGCGAGTACCGGTCGGTCGCCGCCTCGAACTGCCGGTGCCGGTAGCCGATCGCGGCCCGCTCCCGGATGATCGTCAGCCCGGTCCGCCGGAACACCGGGTCGGCGGCGATCAGGCCGGCCAGCCAGTCGTTGATGGCCGGGGTGTGCTCCATGTACGCGGCGGACAGCCCCCGCATGAAGCCCATGTTGAGCACCGAGAGCGCGGTCTTCACGTAGTGCCGGTGCGGGTCGGTGACGTTGAAGAAGGTGCGCAGCGACTGCTGGGCGAGGTGCTCGTCGGGCCCCTCGCCGAGCGGCACCAGGCGCCGCCGGGCCACCTCGCCGGCGAAGGTGACGGCCAGCTTGTTCCACCACTGCCAGGGGTGCACGGGCAGCAGCAGGTAGTCGGCCGGGTCGAGGCCGAGCCCCGTGAGGGTACGCGCGAAGCCGGCCAGGGTCTCCTCGCCCAGTTCGGCCCGGACGTGGGTGTCGTAGTCCAGGTCGGCGGCGCAGGTGAAGGTGGTGTGGTCGCGGTGGGCGGCGAGCCAGAGCAGCCGGACCGGCTGGCCGGCCTCCGGGGCGTACCGGTGGTGGTCGTGCACGCCGAAGCCGATCCGGCCGCTGTTGGCCACGAAGCAGGGGTGGCCCTCGGTCATCGCCGTCTCGATCCGCTGGAAGTCCGCCTCGACCAGCTCGGCCGCCGACAGCTCGGGTCGGGCCAGCTTGTACGCGAGCCCGGCCAGGGTGGAGGTGATCTCCTCCAGGTAGACCGGCAGGACGGCGTCGGTGAGGCCGAGCGCGCCGCGCAGGTCCAGGCAGAGGTCGACGGCGTCCAGCGGGGCCTCCCGCCCGTCGACGTGCCGGGTCAGTCCGGCGGGGTCGATCCACCAGTGGTCGAGGCTCAGCCGCCGGGCCGCGAAGCGGTATTCGACGGCGCCGTCGTCGCCGCGTACCCGGTAGTGGCCGGGGCCCTGCGGTTCGGGGGTGATGAGCCGTTCGTGGGCGAACTCGGCCAGGGCCTTGCGGACCAGCCGGCGGTTGGCGGCGGCCCAGAGTTCCGGGGTGAGGTGGTCGACGGCGGCGGCGGGGGTGGTCACGCGGGTACCTCTCTGCGGGTGGCGGCCAGGAACCGCTCGCGGGTGCAGACGCTGAGCAGGGCGGTCTTCTCGGGCTTGGCGACCGGGCCGACGACGGTGAAGCCGACGGCCGCGTTCAGCGCGTGCACGGCGGTGTTGCGCACGTCGGGCTCGACCACCACGCGGCGGGTGGCCGGGTCGGCGAAGAGCCAGTCCAGCACCGTGGTGATGACGGCGAGGGTGAAGCCGCGCACGGGGGTGTCGGTGGGCGCGCAGAGGAAGTGCATCCCGACGTCGCCCTCGGCCCGGTCGTAGAGCCCGACCAGCTCGACCTCGGCCGGGTCGTAGCGCTCGGCGAGGAACGCCGGCCGGCCCCGCCAGCACCCGAGGTAGGCGTCGTGGTGCGGGTGAGCGGCGATCCGCCGGTACTCCTCGGCCACCCGGTCGACGTCGGCGTCCTGCATCATCCAGAACACGGCCTTGGGGTGGGTGACCCAGCCGTGCAGCAGCGCGGCGTCGGCCTCCGGGTCGAGCGGGCGGAGGCCGAACTCGCCGAGCCGCGGGTCGTGCCGGTGGTAGGTGGCCGTGGTCACGAGGCCACCCCGGCGGGCGCGCCGAACTCCTGGAACGCGATGCTCTTCTCCATCGGGTAGTGCTCGCGGCCGGTCAGCTCGCGGATGATCCAGGAGTTGCGGTAGGGGCCCATGCCCAGGTCGGGCGAGGTGACGCTGTGCGTGTGGGTGCCGGCGTTCTGGAGGAAGACACCCCGTCCCGTGTGGTCGATGCTGTAGTTGCGGGCCACGTCGAAGCGGCCGTGCCCGTCGAAGCGGAGCCGGTCCCGGATCGGGTCGAGGAAGGCGGGGACCCGGTAGCGGTAGCCGGTGGCCAGCACCAGCCCCTCGGTCTCCAGGGTGAGGTCGCGGCCCTGCTCGACGTGGTGCAGCCCCAGCGTGTACGTCCCGCGCGCCGGGTCGTACGCGGCGTCGGTCAGCTCGGTGTTGGTGAGCAGCCGGGTGGGCAGCGGGCCGCCGACGCTCTTCACGTAGAGCAGGTCGTAGATCGCGTTGATCAGTTCGGCGTCGATCCCCTTGAACAGCCCCTTCTGTTCCGCCTCCAGGCGGTAGCGGGTCGGCTCGGGCAGGGCGTGGAAGTAGTCCACGTAGTCCGGGGAGGTCATCTCCAGGGTGAGCTTCGTGTATTCGAGCGGGAAGAAGCGCGGCGAGCGGGTGACCCAGTTCAGTTGGTAGCCGTGGGTGTCGATGTCGGCCAGCAGGTCGTGGTAGATCTCGGCGGCGCTCTGGCCGCTGCCGATCACGGTGATGCTCCGCTTGCCCCGCAGCGCCGCCCGGTGCTCCCGGTACCGCGAGTTGTGGATCACGTCGCCGGCCAGCCCTTCGCAGGCCGGTGGCACGTGCGGCGGGGTGCCGGTGCCGAGCACCAGCCGGCGCGCCCGGTGGGTGACCTGCCGGCCGCCCACCCGGGCATGCACCACGTACCGGTCGTCGGTCGGGTCGTACTCGATCGCGGTGACCTCGTGTCCGAACCGGACGTCGGGCAGCTTGGCGGCCGCCCACCGGCAGTACGCGTCGAACTCGCCGCGCAGCGGGAAGAAGTTCTCGCGGATGTAGAACGGGTAGAGCCGACCGGTCTCCTTGAGGTAGCTGAGGAAGGAGTACGGCGAGGTCGGGTCGGCGAGCGTGACCAGGTCGGCGAGGAACGGGGTCTGGAGGTGCGCGCTCTCCAGCAGCATGCCGGGATGCCAGTCGACGTCCCCGCGGGCCTCCAGGAAGAGGCCGTCGAGGTCGTCGATCGGGGCGGTCAGGCAGGCCAGGCCGAGGTTGTACGGGCCCAGCCCGACGGCGATGAAGTCATGGGTCGACATGGGTGTTCTCCTGGGCGGGCGGCCGGTCAGCCGACCGGGCAGGACAGCTCGTCGGCGGCGCGGGTGCGGGCGTACCGGCCGGCGTGTTCGGCGATCAGGTCGAGGACCGCGGCGACGTCGTCCCCGGTGGTCTCCGGGTTGAGCAGGGTGAACTTCAGGTGGTGGGCGCCGTCGACCCGGGTGCCCGCGACGAGCGCGGCGCCGGAGGCGGCGAGCGCCTCGCGGGCGTACAGGTTGGCGTCGTCCACGAGGTCGGCGGCCAGGCCGGCGGGGCGCCAGCGGAACACCAGGGTGCTCAGCGCCGGCCGGGTCACCACTTCGAAGCGGGGGTCGGCGGCGAGCAGGTGCCAGGCCTCGTCGGCCCGGTCGACCACCTCGTCGAAGAGCGCGCCGACCGCGTCCGCTCCCATGATCCGCAGGGTGAGCCAGAGCTTGAGCGCGTCGAAGCGGCGGGTGGTCTGGAGGCTCTTGTCGACCTGGTTGGGGATGCGTTGCTCGACGGCGTGCGCCGGGTTGAGGTAGTCGGCGTGCCAGGTGGCGTGGCGCAGCGTCCGGCCGTCGCGGACCAGCACCGCACTGGAGCTGACCGGCTGGAAGAAGGACTTGTGGTAGTCGACGGTGACCGAGTCGGCCCGCTCGATGCCGTCGAGGAGGTGCCGGCGGGTCGGGGAGACCAGCAGGCCGCAGCCGTACGCGGCGTCGACGTGCAGCCACACGCCGGCCGCCGCGCAGATGTCGGCGATCTGCGGCAGCGGGTCGATGCTGCCGAAGTCGGTGGTGCCCGCGGTGGCGACCACGGCCGCCACCAGCAGGCCGTCGGCCCGGCAGCGGGCGATCTCCCGGGCCAGCGCGTCGGGGCGCATCCGCCGCCGCGCGTCGGTGTCGACGGTGCGCACCGCGTCCGGGCCGAGGCCGAGCAGCCGGGCCGCCTTCTGCACGCTGAAGTGGCCGGCGGCGGAGGTGAGCACCCGCAGCCGGGACAGCGCCTCGGGTCCGGGCCGCAGTCCGGCCCGCGCCCGGGTCTCCTCGCGGGCCAGCAGCAGCGCCTGGAGGTTGGAGTGGGTCCCGCCGCTGGTGAACACCCCGTCGGCGGCGGGCCCGAGCCCGATCCGCGCGACCGTCCAGTCGATGAGCCGGCGCTCGATGAGCGTGCCGCCGGCGCTCTGGTCCCACGTGTCCAGCGAGGAGTTGACCGCGCTGAGCACCGCCTCGCCGAGCAGCGCGGGGATCACCACCGGGCAGTTCAGGTGGGCCAGGTAGCGGGGGTGGTGGAAGTAGACGGCGTCGCGCAGGTAGACGTCGTGCAGTTCGTCGAGGGCCGCGCCGGGGTCGCCGAGCGGGCGGTCCAGGTCGACGGCCGCGACGCGCGGGGCGAGGTCGTCCGGACCGACCCCGGTGAACGGCCGGTCCGCGGTGGCCACCCGGCGGGCCACCCGCTCGATCCCCTCGGCCAGCACGCCGCGATAGCGGTCCAGCGAGCGGGCGTTGAACAGGTGGTCCCGGGCGGCGGCCGGGCCGGCGCCGGCCGAGGGGACCGGAACGGTTGCTCCGGGCAGACTCATGGGCAGTCCTCAGTGGTCGGAAGTGGACGGCGGCGGCGCGACGGCACGGCGCGGTCCCGCGCGGTCCGGAAATGATCGCGGAAGTTAGGTTACCCTAACCTAACTTCCGGTCAAGGTGTCACCGGACGCTCCAGTAGCCGAGCGAGGTCACCTGGTGCCGCCCCACGCCGAGGGTGCGGCGCAGGTGCCGGGTGATGTCCCGGGTGCTGGCCGCCTCGGCGGCCACCCAGTAGTGCGCGTCTCCGGTGGCCGGCAGCGCGTCCCGGACGGTATTCACCAGCCCCGCGCCGTCCGCGCCGCGCGGGATCCAGGTGACCTCGTGATGGTCCCGGGCGCGCGGCGTCAGGGCCCGCTCGCCGCCGTGGGCGTACTCCAGCCAGACCGTGGCGGGCACCTCGGCGGCCGCGTCGAGCAAGCTGTTCACCGCCGGCAGCGAGGCGGCGTCGCCGACCAGGTAGAGGTGGTGCGGCGCGGGCTCGGGCAGGGCGAAGGCGCTGCCCTGCACGGTGGCCTCGATGGTGTCGCCGACCGCCGCGGTCTCCGCCCAGCGGGCCGCGCACCCGTCGTGCAGGGCGAACTCGAGATGGAAGCGGCCGGTGGCCGGATCCGGGTCGACCAGGGTGTACGCCCGCTGGTGCGGCCTGCCGTCGTTGTCGAACCAGAGCCGGATCCACATGGTGGGGTGCACACCGCAGGCGTCCAACAGGCCGCCGCCGTCCATCAGCAGCCGCCGGTACCGGTCGCCGACCGGCTCGGTGCCGAGCACGGTGAGCCGGAAGTTCCGCCCACCCATGGCCCGCAGCACCAGTGCTTCCCAGTTCCGCTTCACGTGGCCCTCCAGTAAGGTCTGCCTAAGTTAGGGAAGGGTAGCCTAAGTTGATGTTCACGACAGGGCCGGCCGGCCGGTGAGCGGCATCCGTCGCGACGCCTGGGGCGTACCGCAGCTGTGGGGCGACACAGTCGAGGAGCTGGCCCGGCTCCAGGGCCGGGCCGCAGCGCTGGACCGGGCCTGGCAGATCGAGGTCGAGCGGTGGCGTGCCGAGGGCCGCCTCGCCGCCCGCCTCGGCCCCGCCGAGCTGGGCTGGGACCGGTTCGCGCGGCGGGCCCGCCTCGCCGACACCGCGGCCCGCTGCTTCCGACGCCTCTCCCCCGCCACCCGCCGCTGGCTCACCGCGTACGTCGACGGGGTGAACGCCGGGCTCGCCGAGGGCGCGGCCGGCGCGCCCGAGTTCGCGGCGACCGGCTGCGCCCCCGGCCGGTGGCGGCCCTGGTCCTCGCTCGGCGTCTTCCTGGTCCAGCACATCCTCTTCGGCACCTTCCCCAACAAGCTCTGGCGGGCGCACGTCGAGGCCACCCTCGGCCCGGCGGCGACCGGCCTGTTCGCGGTCGAGGGACCGGGCGGGTCGGGCAGCAACGCCTGGGTGGTGCCCGGTGACCCGGCCGCCGGCCGGGGGCCGGTGCTGGCCGGCGACCCGCACCGGGTGCTCGAACTGCCCGGCGTCTACCAGCAGGTCCGGCTGGCCTGCCCGGAGTTCGACGTGCTCGGGTTCGCCTTCCCCGGGGTGCCGGGGCTGCCGCACTTCGGCCACGCCGGCGAGGTGGCCTGGGCGGTCACCAACGCGATGGCCGACTACCAGGACGTCTACCGCGAGCAGCTGCGCCGCGAGGGCGGTCGGGTGCTGGTCCGGGACGCCGACGGCTGGCTGCCGGCGCGCCACCACGTCGAGCGGATCCGGGTCCGGGGCGCCGCCCCGGAGCCGGTCGAGGTGATCGAGACCCCGCGCGGCCCGGTCATCGACCAGGACCGGCACACCGGTGAGGCGCTCAGCCTCCGGGTCCCGGCCCGGGTCGAGGCGGACCTCGGCTTCGACGCGCTGCTGCCGCTGCTGCGAGCCCGGACCGTGGACGACGTCACCGAGGCGCTGCGCGGCTGGGTCGAGCCGGTCAACAGCGTGCTGGTGGCCGACCGGCACGGCGGCGTACGCCAGCTCGTCGCCGGGCTGGTGCCGCTGCGCGACGAGCGCTGCCGGTGGGTGCCGGTGCCCGGCTGGGAGCCGCGCTACCGCTGGTCCGGCCGGTACGCCGAGACCAAGCCGGTCGAGGTGGCCGAGGTCGCGGTCTGCGCCAACGACCGCCGCGACGACGTGGCCGACCTCGGGGTCGACTTCGCGCCCCCGCACCGCGCCGCGCGGATCCGCGACCTGCTCGCCGCGGGCGTCCCGTCCGACGCCGTACACGTCGACACCCGGCTGGCGGCCGGCCCGCTGCGGGCGGTGCTCGACCGGCTGGACCCGGCGACGCTCGACCCGGCCACCCGCGCGCTGCGGCGGCGGCTGTGCGCCTGGGACGGCCGGATGGCCGCCGACAGCACCGACGCCGGCGCCTGGGCGGCGTGGCGCACCGCCCTGGTCCGCCGGCTGCACGACCACCCCCGGCTGCGCCCGCTGCGCGCCCCGGCCCGGTACGACGAGCTGTTCGCGCCGTGGACCGACCCTCTCGCGCGGCTCGGGCACGCCCTCGACGGGTTGGTGAGCGGGGCGGACCGGCTCGGGGTGGACGTCGCCGCGGTCGCCGCGGCGGCGCTCGCCGACGTGGCGGCGGCCGGTCCGGCCCCGGCCTGGGGCGCGCGGCACCGGCTGCACCCCGTGCACCTCGGCGTGGCGCCCGACGTGGACGCCGCCGTGGCAGCGATGCGCGACCGGGTGGCCCTGAGCGGCGACACCGACTGCGTGCTCGCCACCTCCAGCGTGCCCGGGGTCTCCGACGCCTGCTGGCGCGGCCCGGTGGCCCGCTACGTCTGGGACCTCACCGACCGCTCGCGCAGCCGCTGGGTGGTGCCGTTCGGCGCCTCCGGCCGCCCGGGCGACCCGCACTTCGACGACCAACTGCCGCGCTGGGCGGCCGGCGAGCTGATCCCGGTGCCCGCCACGGACCTCACCCGAGAAGGAGACCCGTCATGACGTACCAGGAGAAGCTGCCCGGACTCGGCGAGCTGCGGCTCGTGCCGGTCGACCCGGCGGCGGACGCGGCGCTGCTGCACGGCTGGGTGACCCGGCCGTGGGCCCGGTTCTGGGGCATGGGCGACCACACCGAGGCGGAGGTGCGCGAGGTCTACGCGTTCCTCGACGGCCTGGCCACGCACCACGCCTACCTGATCACCCTGGACGGAACGCCGGTCGGCCTGTTCCAGAGCTACCGGCCCGAGGCCGACCCGGTCGGCGAGCGCTACCCGGTCCACCCCGGCGACGTCGGGATGCACCTGCTGCTCGCGCCGGGCCGGCCGCCCGGCCTCACCTCGGCGGTCGCGCCCGCCCTGGCCCGCTTCCTGTTCACCGACCCCACCCGGCAGCGCATCGTCGTCGAGCCGGACGTCCGCAACGACCGCGCGCTGCGCCGGCTGGAGCGGGAGGGCTTCATCCTCGACGCCGAGATCGACATGCCGGACAAGCGGGCCCGGCTCGCCTTCCTCACCCGCTCCCGGTTCGAGGCCGACCACCCGGTCCCGGCCTGACGACGGCAGCGCCCGCCCGGCACGGGGCCGGGCGGGCGCTGGACGGTGCGGTGGCTCAGGCGGCCAGGTACTTCTCCAGGTCGTCCAGGATCTTGTTGGCGGCGCCGACGCCGATGCCGGTCATCCAGACCTCGTCGGAGACCACGTGCGCCTTGCCCGCCTTGACCGCGGACAGGCCCTGCCAGAGGCTGCCGGCGGTGACCTTCGCCTGCTCGGCGGCGGCCTTCTCGCCGTACGCGGTCACGAAGACGACGTCGCCGTCGACCTCGTTGACCCGCTCGGGGCTGACCAGGTCGAAGCGCTTGTCCTCCTTGCCCGCCAGCAACTGCCGCTCGGGGCGGCCCAGGCCGGTGTCACCGACCACGATGCCGGAGAACGAGTCCGGGCCGTAGACCCGGATGTTGCCCGGGATGAAGCGCACGATGGAGATCTTCCGCGACGAGGCGTCGCCGAGCTTCGCGCCGAAGTCCTTGGCCCGCTTCTCGTACGTGGCCAGCAGGTCCTTTGCCTGCTGCTCCTTGCCGAGGGCCATGCCGTCGAGGAGGAAGTTCTCCTTCCAGGTGATGCCCACCTTCTCGGTGAAGACGGTCGGGGCGATGGCGGACAGCTCGTCGTAGAACTTCTCCTGGCGGAACTTGCTGCCGAGGATCAGGTCCGGCTTGAGCGCGTTGATCGCCTCCAGGTCGGGCTCGGTGAGCACCCCGACCTCCTTGATGCCGGCGAGCTTGTCGGCGCCGAAGTAGGTGGGCCAGCTCTTCGCCTCGCCGGCGGTGGCCGCGCCCACCGGGGTCACGCCCAGCGAGAGCGCGGTGTCGATCTTGTCGGTGTCGAGCACCACCACGCGCTTCGGCTCGGCGGGCACCTTGCTGGTACCCATGGCGTGGGTGATCTCCCGGGTCTCCCCGGCGCTGGTGCCGGAGACGGGATCGCTCTCCCCACAGGCGGTGAGGCCCACGCTGAGGGCGAGGGCCGCGGTGAGAGCGGCGGCGAGACGACGCATCAAAGGTCCTTTCCTGACAGGTACGGGTCGACGCGCGGTCAGGCGTCGCCGACGGAGGCGCCGGCCGGGGCCGGCGTGGCGGCCGGAACGGCCGAGGTCTGGGTGCGGGCGGGCACCACGAGCGGGGCGCCCGTGACCGGGCAGGGCACGACCACGCAGTCGAGCCCGAAGACGTCGCGGACCAGGTCGGCGGTGAGGATCTCGCGCGGCGGGCCGGCGGCGACCACCGCGCCGGCGCGCATGGCGACCAGGTGGTCGGCGTACCGCGCGGCCTGGTTGAGGTCGTGCAGCACGGCGACCACGGTCCGGCCGCGCTCGGCGCGCAGCCGGTGCAGCAGGTCCAGCACCTCCACCTGGTGGGCGAGGTCGAGGAAGGTGGTCGGCTCGTCCAGCAGCAGCGCCTCGGTGTCCTGGGCCAGGGTCATGGCGATCCAGACGCGCTGCCGCTGCCCGCCCGAGAGGGTGTCCACCGGCCGGTCGGCGAGCCCGGCCACGTCGGCCATGGCCAGGGCCTCCTCGACGGCCCGGCCGTCCTCCGTGGACCACTGCCGCCACCAGCGCTGGTAGGGCTGCCGGCCCCGGCCGACCAGGTCGGCCACGGTGATCCCCTCGGGCACCAGCGGGCTCTGCGGCAGCACGCCGAGCCGCCGGGCCACCTCGCGGGTGGGCAGGTCGCGGATCGCCGTGCCGTCGAGCAGCACCGCGCCGCGGCGCGGGGTGAGCAGCCGGGCCATGGTGCGCAGCAGGGTGGACTTGCCGCAGGCGTTCGGCCCGACGATCACCGTGAACGCGTCGGCGGGCAGGTCGAGGTCCAGCCCGTCCAGCACGGTCCGGGCCTCGTATCCGGCGACCAGGTCGCGGGTGGACAGCATCGCGGTCACGACCGCCTCCCTCGGGTCCGCAGCAACAGGAAGATCAGGTAGGGGCCGCCGATCGCCGCGGTGAGCACGCCGGCCGGGAGCTGGGTGGGCGCGAACAGCCGGCGGCCGGCCAGGTCGGCGAGCACCAGCAGCAGCGCCCCGAGCAGGGCCGAGCAGAGCAGCGGCGGCCGCTCCGCGCGGACCAGCCGCCGGGCCACCTGCGGGGCGACCAGCGCCACGAAGTCCACCGCGCCGACCTGGGCGGTCACCGTGGCGGCGGCCAGCACGCCGGTGGCGGCCAGGCCGACCCGCCGGGCCACCGGGCGCAGCCCGATCCCCCGGGCGGTGTCGTCGTCCAGCGCGGTGCTGCGCAGCGCCCAGCCGGCCCAGAGCAGCACGGGCAGCAGCACGGCGAGGGTGCCGGCGATCCAGGCCGCCTCGGCCCAGCCCTTGCCGGCCAGGGTGCCGATCAGCCAGAGCTGGGCGCGCAGCCCGTCGATCGGGTCGGCGGCCAGCATGACCACCTCGGTCAGCGCCCGGAGCGCGAACGCCACCGCCACGCCGGCCAGCACGAAGCGCTGCGCGGCCAGGCCGTGCCGCGCCCCGAGAGCGAAGACCAGGAGCGCCGCCACCAGGCCGCCGACCAGCGCGGCCGGCGCCACCAGCACCGCCGCGGCACCGCTGGTCAGGGCCACCGTGGCGGCCAGGCCGGCGCCCTGGGTGACGCCGATGACGTCGGGGCTGGCGAGGGGGTTGCGGGCCACGCTCTGGATCAGGGTGCCGGCCACCCCGAAGGCCGCCCCGGCCAGCGCCGCGAGCACCGCGCGCGGCAGCCGCAGGTCGCGCACCACGAGGTCGTACGGGGTGCCGGCGCCGGAGAGCGACCGCAGCACGTCACCCGGCGCCACGTACGGCGTCCCGAGCGAAAGACTGATCACCACGGCACCGGCGAGCAGCACGAACAGCACACCCGCGACCACGACCGGCCGCCGGCGCACCGGCACGCTGAGCGGGCCGACCCGCACGAGCGACCGCCCCGCCAGGGCACGCATGGCCCCTCCCCCGCGGCGATCTTGCAGTCTGGGCCCGCCAGGTGCGGCATCTGCCCTGCTTGCCGGGGCGGCAACTGCAAGATCGCGAGGGCTCGGGGCGGTCACGCCGTCACGACCTTGGCGCGGCGGACCAGGAGGGCGAGCAGGGGGGCGCCCACCAGCGCCGTGATGATGCCGGCCGGGATCTCGCCGGGTGGGGCGACGAGCCGGCCCACGACGTCGGCGCCGAGCACCAGGGCGGGGCCGAGCAGCGCGGCGACCAGCAGGGTCCAGCGGTGATCGGCGCCGACCAGGGCCCGGGCCAGGTGCGGCACGGCCAGCCCGACGAAGGCGATCGGCCCGGCGGCGGCCACGGCGGCGCCGGTGAGCAGCACCCCGCCCACGCCCGCGGCGAGGCGGACCAGGGCGATCCGGTGGCCGAGGCCCCGCGCGACGTCGTCGCCGAGGGCGAGCGCGTCCAGGCCGCGGGCGGCCAGCGCCGCGAGAGCGGTGCCGGCGAGCACGAACGGGAGCACCTGCCCGGCGACGCCGACGTCCCGGCCGGTGAGGCCGCCGACCACCCAGAACCGGTACTCCTCGAAGGTGCGGGCGTCGATGCTGAGCAGCGCGTACACGACGGCGCCGAGACCCGCGTCGAGGGCCGCGCCGACCAGCGCGAGGGTGACCGGGCTGGCGCCGTCGCGGGTGCGGTTGGCCACGGCGAAGACCAGCAGCCCGGCGAGCAGCGCGCCGGCGATGCCGAACCAGACGTACCCGGTGAGCGTGCTCACGCCGAAGACGGCGATGGCCAGCACCACGCCGAAGGACGCGCCGGCGCTGACCCCGAGGATGCGCGGCTCGGCGAGCGGGTTGCGGGTGACGGCCTGGAAGAGCACCCCGGCCAGGGCCAGCGCGAGCCCGACGACCAGCCCCAGGGCGGTACGCGGCAGCCGCAGCTCGCGGACCACGGTCGTGGCCTCGCCGCCGTCCGGGGCGACCAGCGCGTGCCACACCTGGTCGACCGGGAGGTGTCGGCTGCCGAGCGCCAGGCTGGCCAGCAGCGCGACGACGAGCAGGAGCGCCGCCGCCAGAGTGACCGCGAGGCGCCGGGGCACGCCACGGCGGGTGGGGGCGTCGGCCGCGGCGGGCCGGACGGCGACGGTGGTCACGGGGGTGTTCGCCTCTCGGATTAGGTACGCCTTACCTTAACCGAGCTGGTTAGGCTCGCCTAACTCGGCGTCGTCGATGCGCGGCTTGCGCCTCCACCGGGGGGAGGCGGCAGGGTGGGCGGCATGGACGTGCGCTACTCGATCGGTGACCTGGCCCGGCGGACCGGGCTGCCCGTGAAGACCATCCGATTCTGGTCCGACCGCGGGATCGTCCCGCCGACCGACCGCGGCCCGACCGGGCACCGCCGCTACGGCGACGACGCCCTGGCCCGCCTGGAGCTGGTGCGGACGCTGCGCGAGCTGGGCGTCGACCTGCCCACGGTGCGCCGGGTGGTAGAGCGGGAGGTCGCCCTGCCCGAGGTCGCCGCGGCGCACGCCGACGCCCTGGCCACCCAGATCCGGGTGCTGCGGCTGCGCCGCGCGGTGTTGACCGTGATCGCGCGGCGCGGGTCCGACGCCGCCCGGGCCGAACTCCTGCACCGGCTGGCCGGGCTCGCCGAGGCGGAGCGGCGGCGGCTGGTCGACGAGTTGCTCGACGCCGCCTTCGCGGGGCTGACCGAGGCGGGCTTCGCGGGGATCCGCCGCTCGCTCACCCCCGAACTGCCCGACGACCCCGCCGACGAGCAGGTCGAGGCGTGGGTGGAGCTGGCCGAGCTGGCCCTGGACCCGGGCTTCCGGGCCCACCTGCGCCGGCTGGCGGAGCAGCACGCGGCCGACCGGGCCGGCGCGCCCGGCGTCCGCCGGGACGCCGTCGCGGTGGTCCGGGCGGAGGTCGCCCCGGCGCTGGCCGCCGGCGTCGACCCGGCCTCTCCCCGCGCCGACCCGGTCGTCGCCGCGGCCACGAGCCGGTACGCGGGGCTCTGCGGCCGTCCCGACGACGCCGACCTGCGCCGGCGGCTGCTGGACCGGCTGGAGTCCGCCAACGACCCGCGGCGGGAGCGGTACCTGCGCCTGCTCTCCGTGGTCAACGGCTGGCCGCCGGTGGAGAGCCTGACGCCCGTGCTCGACTGGTCGATCCGCGCGCTGCGGGCCCGGGCCACCGGCTGACGCCCCTACCCTGGGGGCATGCGATTCGACCAGCACACGGTGGTGCTCCTGGTCCGCCCGGACGGCGCGCCCGACCTGCCCCAGGACGCCCTCGACCGGCTCCAGGACGCGCACCTGGCGCACCAGGCCGGGCTGGTGGAGCAGGGCGCCGTCCTCGCCGCCGGCCCGTTCCTCGGCGGCGACGACGAGCGGATCCGCGGCATAGCCGTGCTCTCGGTGGACCCGCAGATGGCCCGCGAGCTCTACGCCAACGACCCCGCCGTCCGCGCCGGGCGGCTGGAGGCGCAGGTGCTGAGCTGGATGGTGCCGGAGGGCAACGTCCGGTTCGAGCAGGTGCCGGTGCCCCGCTCGATGCTCGAGGCCGCCACCGGCGACTGACCGCCGGCCGCCCTCACTCCGCGCCCATCACCAGCCCCTCGATGGTGTGCTTCTGGCGGATGGGCTCGAGAGTGTCGACCACGGGGCAGCGCAGGTGCGCCCGGACGAGGTCCGGGAGGGCGGCCCAGTAGTCCCGGGTGACCGCCATGTCGTGGTGGGCGGCGTTGCCCGCGCCCGGCGCGTCCACGCCGAGCACCAGCACGGGCCGGGCCAGCCGGCTGACGTTCGGGGTGCCCCGGTGGATGGTGAGCGCGGAACGCGCCGAGAGGTCGCCGCGCCGCGGGTACTTGCGGACCGCGCGGGCCTCGTAGCGGGGGTAGCGGTCCTTCGCCGGGAACATCTCGTGGTCGAAGTCGCGGCCGTCGTCCCACTGGGTGCCCGGGGCGATCTCGAACGGTCCCATCTCCTCCACGGTGTCGACGGTGGTCAGGTTGAACGCCAGCGAGGTGAGCCGGCGCCGCACCCGGGTCTCCTCGGGCATCGGGAAGTCCCGGTGCCACGGCTGCGTCTTCGCGCCGGGGAACGGGATGTCGAAGCCCAGCTCGACGATCTCGTAGTCGGGGCCGAGCACGGCCCGGCACACCGACACCACCCACGGGTGGGTGACCAGGTCGACGAAGCCGCGCAACTGCTCGGGGTGGATTTCGACGTACCACCGCTCGGGGCCGCGGCCGACGGCGCCGTCGGGCCGGGACCGGGCCTCCCGGAACGCGGCGTGGATGTCCTCGTCGACCCGCTCGACCCAGTCGACCGGGAAGGCGCCACGGCACGCGGTGATGCCGTCGCGGTAGAGGTCGCCGAGGGCCTCGACGGGGGTCTCTTCCTCAAGCACGTTCGATGTCATCGGGCCTCCTCGTCCGGCGGACGACCCGAGTATTACAACGTTGGAAAAGGCTCGCAAGACCTCCCGGAGGCTCCCTGCGCGGGTCCTCAGTCCTCGGCGGCCTGGCGGCTGCCCGGCACCACCGGCATGGGCCACACCCCGGTGCGTGGCGGCCCGGCCGGGACCTCCACCTGGTGGTCCGACCAGACGTACGTCTCGGGCAGCAGGTCGGCCACCGGGACGGCGCGCAGCGCCTCCGGCGGGCCGACGATCACCCGGATCGACGGGAAGTAGTCGAGGAGCACCTGCCGGCACCGGCCGCAGGGCGGGATGACGCCCCGCCCCCGGTCCCCCACCGCGACGATGGTCTCCAGCTCGCCGGCGCCCTGGGTCGCGGCGGCGCCGATGGCCACCACCTCGGCGCACGGGCCGCCGGTGAAGTGGTAGACGTTCACGCCGGTGAAGACCCGGCCGTCGGTGGTCCGTGCGGCCGCCGCGACCGTGTGGTTGTCACTGCGGCAGCGCAGCTTGGCGACGGCCATCGCGGCCTGCACCAGCGCCCGGTCGGTGTCGCGCATGATCATCCGTCCCGTCGTCGACCTCGCCTCGGCGGAAACTCTAGCCCGGCCACCCGCCCCGACCAGGGAGGGCGCGCGGAAGGTGGCCGCGGCCACCACGGCCGGGCGGCGGCCGCCCGGTAACCCGGGGGCGCTGCGCCGCGCGGCTGCCTATCCTTGGCGACGACATGCAGAATCCAGCCGCACCCGCCGTACCCGAGACCGCCCGCGACCTGCACCGCCGCCTCTCCGCGCTGATGTTCCGCGACCAGCGCCGGCTCCAGCGCCGGCTGGACGGGGTACGGAAGCTGCGCGACCCGCAGCGACGGGACTCGGCGCTGGCCGAGATCGCGGCCGACGTGGCCCGGGCCGAGGCCCGGCTGGCCGCCCGGCGGGCCGCCGTGCCGACCGTCGCCTATCCGGCGCAGCTGCCGGTCAGCGAGCGCAAGGACGACATCGCCGCCGCCATCCGCGACCACCAGGTCGTGATCGTGGCCGGCGAGACCGGGTCCGGCAAGACCACCCAGCTGCCCAAGATCTGCCTGGAGCTGGGCCGCGGCGTCACGGGGCTCATCGGCCACACCCAGCCCCGCCGGCTCGCCGCGCGGACGGTGGCGGACCGGATCGCCGAGGAGCTCGGCACCGAGCTGGGCGACGTGGTCGGCTACAAGGTGCGCTTCACCGACCAGGTCGGCGACAACAGCCTGGTCAAGCTGATGACCGACGGCATCCTGCTGGCCGAGCTGCAGACCGACCGGATGCTGCGCCAGTACGACACGCTGATCATCGACGAGGCGCACGAGCGCAGCCTCAACATCGACTTCATCCTCGGCTACCTCCGGCAGCTGCTGCCCCGCCGGCCCGACCTCAAGGTGATCATCACCTCGGCGACCATCGAGACCGACCGGTTCGCGAAGCACTTCGCCGACGCCGAGGGCAAGCCCGCGCCCGTCGTCGAGGTGTCCGGCCGGACCTACCCCGTGGAGGTCCGCTACCGGCCGCTGGTCGAGGTCACCGAGGCCGAGGAGGAGGACGAGGCCGACGAGGAGAACGTCCGGGACCAGATCCAGGCGATCGGCGACGCGGTCGAGGAACTGGCCGCCGAGGGACCCGGCGACATCCTGGTCTTCCTCAGCGGCGAGCGGGAGATCCGGGACACCGCCGACGCGCTCGGCAAGCTGGTGCAGAAGAAGCGCTCGCTGCTCGGCACCGAGATCCTCCCGCTCTACGCCCGGCTCTCCACGGCCGAGCAGCACCGGGTGTTCGCCCCGCACGCCGGGCGCCGGGTGGTGCTCGCCACCAACGTCGCGGAGACCTCGCTGACCGTCCCCGGCATCAAGTACGTGGTGGACCCGGGCACGGCCCGGATCTCCCGCTACTCCAGCCGGCTCAAGGTGCAGCGCCTGCCCATCGAGCCGGTGTCGCAGGCGAGCGCCAACCAGCGCAAGGGCCGCTGCGGGCGTACCTCGGACGGCATCTGCATCCGCCTCTACGACGAGCAGGACTTCGCCTCCCGGCCCGAGTTCACCGACCCGGAGATCCTGCGCACCAACCTGGCCTCGGTCATCCTCCAGATGACCTCGATCGGCCTGGGCGACATCGGCGCGTTCCCGTTCATCGACCCGCCGGACCGGCGCAACGTCACCGACGGCGTGAACCTGCTGCACGAGCTGGGCGCGCTGAACCCGGCCGAGACCGACCCGGCGAAGCGGCTCACTCCGCTCGGCCGGCGGCTGGCCCAGCTCCCGGTCGACCCGCGGCTGGCCCGGATGGTCCTGGAGGGCGAGCGCAACGGCTGCGCCACCGAGGTGATCGTGATCGCCGCCGCGCTCTCCATCCAGGACCCGCGCGAGCGGCCCGCCGACAAGCAGGCCCAGGCGGACCAGGCGCACGCCCGGTTCGCCGACAAGGAGTCGGACTTCGTCGCGTACCTGAACCTGTGGCGCTACCTGCGCGAGCAGCAGCGGGAGCTGTCCTCCAGCGCGTTCCGCCGGATGTGCAAGGCCGAGTACCTGAACTACCTACGGGTACGCGAGTGGCAGGACATCGTCAGCCAGCTCCGCCAGGTGCTGCGTACCTCGGACAAGGGTGACGGCCGGCGCGGCGCCGGCGCGGACCTGCCCGAGGAGATCGACACCCCGAAGGTGCACCAGTCCCTGCTGCCCGGCCTGCTCTCCCACCTCGGGCTCAAGGACGCGCAGAAGCACGAGTACCTGGGCGCGCGCGGGGCGAAGTTCGCGATCTTCCCGGGCTCGGCGCTGTTCCGGAAGCCGCCGCGCTGGGTGATGGCCGCCGAGCTGGTGGAGACCTCCCGGCTCTGGGGCCGGGTGGCCGGCCGGGTCGAGCCGGAATGGGTCGAGCCGCTCGCCCAGCACCTGGTGAAGCGCAGCTACAGCGAGCCGCACTGGGAGAAGAAGCAGGCCGCCGTGATGGCCTATGAGAAGGTCACCCTCTACGGCATCCCGATCGTCACCTCCCGCAAGGTCAATTTCGGCCGGATCGACCCGGCGCTGAGCCGCGAGCTGTTCATCCGGCACGCGCTCGTGGAGGGCGACTGGCAGACCCACCACCAGTTCTGGACGGACAACCAGCGGCTGCTGGCCGAGGTGGAGGAGCTGGAGAACCGGGCCCGGCGGCGGGACATCCTGGTCGACGACGAGACCATCTTCCACTTCTACGACCAGCGGATCCCCGCCGACGTGGTCTCCGGCCGGCACTTCGACACGTGGTGGAAGAAGACCCGCCGGGAGCGGCCGGACCTGCTCACCTTCACCCGGGAGCTGCTGATCAACTCCGGTCGCGGCGGGGTGGACGAGACCGACTACCCGGACGAGTGGCGCGCCGACGGGGTCGCCCTGCCGCTCACCTACACCTTCGACCCGGGCACCCCGACCGACGGCGTCACGGTGGACATCCCGCTGCCGCTGCTCAACCAGGTGCCGGCGGAGAGCTTCGACTGGCAGGTGCCCGGCCTGCGCGAGGAACTGGTGATCGCGCTGATCCGGTCGCTGCCCAAGGCGATCCGGCGCAACTTCGTGCCGGTGCCCGACTACGCCCGGGCGGCGCTCGCGCAGATGCCGGCCGGCGAGGAGCCGCTGCTCGACGCGCTCACCCGGCAGCTGCGCCGGATGACCGGGGTGACCGTGCCGCCGGACGCCTGGGACGTGGGCAAGCTCCCGCCGCACCTGCGGGTCACCTTCCGGGTGCTCGGCGAGGACGACAAGCCCGTCGCCGAGGGCAAGGACCTGCCGACCCTGCAACGCGAGCTGCGCCAGGAGGTGCGCCAGGTCGTCGCCGCCGCCGCGCCGGACGTGGCCCGGACCGGGCTGACCGGGTGGGACATCGGCGCCCTGCCGCGCACCATCGAGCAGGTCCGCGCCGGGTACGCGGTGACCGCGTACCCCGCCCTGGTCGACGAGGGCACGACCGTCGGGGTGAAGGTGTTCGACTCCCCCGCCGAGCAGGAGGCCGCGCACTGGGCCGGCACCCGGCGGCTGCTCCGGCTGACCGTGCCCTCCCCGGCCAAGTTCCTCCAGGGGCGGCTGAGCAACGAGGCCAAGCTGGCGCTGTCCCGCAACCCGCACGGCGGGGTGCCGGCGCTGATCGAGGACGCCGCGGGCGCGGCCATCGACAAGCTCATGGCGGACGCGGGCGGCCCGGCCTGGGACGCCGAGGGCTTCGCGGTGCTGCGCGACCGGGTGCGCGCCGACCTGGTCGACACCGTGGTCGAGGTGATGGGCCGGGTCCGGCAGGTGCTGGCGGCCGCGTACGCGGTGGAGCAGCGGCTCGGCGCCACCCGGAACCTGGCCGTGGTGGCCGCCCTGGCCGACATCCGCAGCCAGCTCGGCGGCCTGGTGCACAAGGGCTTCATCACCGAGGCCGGGTACGCCCGCCTGCCCGACCTGCTGCGCTACCTGACCGCGATCGAGCGCCGGCTGGACCGGCTGCCCGGCAACCCGCAGCGGGACAAGCAGCAGCAGGACCGGATCGCCGTGGTGCAGAAGGAGTACCAGGACCTGCTCGCCGCGCTGCCAGAGGCGTTGCGGCAGTCCACGGCGGCCCGGCAGATCCGCTGGATGATCGAGGAGCTGCGGGTGAACGTGTTCGCCCAGGCGCTCGGCACCCCGTACCCGGTCTCGGAGCAGCGCATCTACCGCGCCATGGACGAGGCCGAGGGCCGCTGACCGGCGTGCCGGCGGGGCCCGGGTGGTGTCCGGGCCCCGCCGTGGGTGTGCTCGTGCTCAGATGCCGTAGATGAACTCCTCGTCGTTGCCGCCGCCGCTGTTGGCGTTGCGCAGGTAGACGGTGTTGTTGCCCGGCCGCCGCACCCCCGGGGTGTCGACACCGTCCTTGTTCCAGTCACCCGGCACCGCCACGTCACCGGACGCGCCGTTACCGAACACGAACTCCTCATCCGTGGAGTTGGTGGCCGTCGAGGTGCCGTTGGTCAGGTACCACGTCGAGTTGCCCGGCCGGAACACCCCGACACTGTCGTAGCCGTTGTTGTTCCAGTCACCGGCCACCGGCTGATCGCCGGACCCACCATGACCGAACATGAACTCGTAATCGGTGGAGTTGGTCGCCGACGAGGTGCCGTTGGTCAGGTACCACGTCGAGTTGCCCGGGCGGAACACCCCGACACTGTCGAAACCGTTGTTGTTCCAGTCACCGGCCACCGGCTGGTCCCCCGACGACCCGCTGCCGAACTTGAACTCGTAATCGGTGTTGTTGGTCTCCGTCGACGTGCCGTTGGTCAGATACCACGTCGACACACCCGGCCGGAACACCCCGACACTGTCGAAACCGTCCTTGTTCCAGTCACCGGCCACCGGAATGTCACCCAACGACCCGCTACCGAACTTGAACACCCGCGTCGCCGCACCACTGTTGACATCCCGCAGATAGAACGTCGACGTCGACGGCCGGTACACCCCCACCGTGTCCACCCCATCGTTGTTCCAGTCCCCCGACACCGGAATGTCCTCGGTGCGGCCGCCCGCCGCATCCCAGAGGGCGTCGACGATGAGCTGCGCGTCGGGCACCATGGGCTGGTACCTGTCGGGGTAGGCGGACACCTGAACCGCCTGGCAGACCTCGCCGATCGGGGCGGTGGCCCAACTGCCGTTCGGGTACTCCCGCTGCATGGCGCTGAGGAAGGCGTTCGTGGCATAGGCCGGGTCGAGCCGCTGAGCCCGCGTCCCCCACCACTCCTGCTGTTGGAACAGGCCGAGGCTGGTGTGGTCCACCTCGGTGCTGACGTTCTGCAGGCGGGACTCGACGAGCACGGTGGCGATCGCGATGACCCCGGCGCGCTGGGCCAGACCGCGCGCCCGCACCGCCTCGACCACCTCTCGCGCGCAGGAGACGCGGTACGCGGTCAGGTTGTTGCGCATGTCCGACGTCAGCTGCGGATTCAACCGGCTGGCCACCGCCGAGTCGGTCGCGGTGGGGCCGGCGGGATCGCAGGCGACCGTCTCGTAGACGGCGGTGACGGGGGCCAACGCCGGTGGCAGGTACGGCTGCTCGGCGCCGTCCGCGGCCCACGCCGGCACACCGTGGGGTACGGCCGTGGTGAGAACGACCGTGGCGCAGAGCAGCGCCATTCTCGACAGGCTGATGTTCATTCGTGGCGGTCCATTCGCAGCATCCTCCAACTACCGCCCTGTCCCAGCGGACGGGCTCGTGCGTCAGAGGCTGCTGCACACCCCTGGACGACAGCTGAAGCGCGGCCGACCGGACCGAACCCGTACCGCAGCGCGTCCTGGACCGGGGCTGGCTAGAGGGGTTCCACCCCGGCGGGGAGCTGGTCGGCGGCGGTGGCGTCGTGGACGTACTCCAGCAGGATGCGGCGCAGCTCGCGGCCGGCGTGGGTGGGCACCACGTCGCGGCGGCGGGCCACCGCGATGGTCCGGCGGACGCCGGGCGGGACGAGCCGGGTGACCCGGATGCCCGCCCGGCGGGCCACCACGATGCCGGGGACCAGGGCGACGCCGAGCCCGGCCTCGACGAAGCTGAGCACCGCGTCCATCTCGCCGCCGTCCACGGAGAGGGTCGGTTCGAAGCCGGCCGCCCGGCACGCCTGGAGGGTGGCGTCGCGCAGGTCGTAGCCCTCGCGGAACATCACGAGGGGCAGGTCGCGCAGGTCGGTGATCCGCACCTCGCCCCGCTCGTCGGCGGCCGGCAGCGGGTCGACCGACGCGACCACCAGGCTCTCCCGCAGGATCGGGTCGGCGCGCAGCCCGGGGTCGGTGCCGGTCGAGGGCTCGATGATCAGCGCCAGGTCGAGGTCGCCGCGGAGCAGGTCGCGGACGAGGTCCTGTGAGCCGCCCTCCTCCACCCGTAGGTCGACGGTGGGGTGGGCGTCGCGGAACCGGCGCAGCACGGGGGGCGCCAGCGAGGTGGCCAGGCTGGGCGTGGCGCCGAGCCGGACCCGGCCCCGGCGCAGCCCGACCAGCTCCTGCACCTCGCGGGTGGCGGTGTCGACGTCGGCGAGGATCCGCTTGGCCAGCGGCAGCAGCACCTCCCCCGCCGCGGTGAGGGCGATGTTGCCCCTTACCCGTTCGAAGAGCGGGGCCCCCAGGTCGGTCTCCAGGGCGTGAATTTGCTTACTCAGGGAGGGCTGGGTGATGCCCACCAGGTCGGCAGCTTGGGTGAAATGTCGTACTTCAGCGACCGCGACGAAGTACCGGAGCTGATGGAGCTGCATCTCTATAGCCTACGGCTATCAAGACTGCGAGTTCGATGCATTGGACGACTGATCAATCTGCTCCTAGCGTCGGTCAGGTGGTAATCACGAAAACTCGGTCGCCCATCCGCTCGAACGTCGGCCTCAAGGCCGTCATGGCGGTGACGGGCATCATCCTCGTGCTGTTCCTGATCGCGCACATGCTCGGCAACCTGAAGATCTTCACGGGCGAGACCTCGTTCGACCACTACGCGCACTGGCTGCGCGAGATCGGGACGCCGCTGCTGCCGTCGACCTGGTACCTGTGGATCCAGCGGACGGTGCTCACCGTGGCCGTGCTGGCGCACATCGTCTCGGCCACCGTGCTGGCGACGCGCGCCCGGGCCGCCCGCCCGGTGCCGTACGCGCACCGCCGGAAGATCCACGTCAACTACGCGGCCCGCACGATGCGCTGGGGTGGTGTGATCATCCTGCTCTTCGTGATCTACCACATCCTGGACCTGACCACGGGTCACCTGAACCCGCAGGGCGACGCGGCCAACCCGTACGGCAACGTGGTCCAGGACTTCGCCGCGGACCGCTGGTACGTCACGCTCTTCTACACCCTGGCGATCGTCACCCTCGGCTTCCACCTGCGGCACGGCGCCTTCAGCGCGTTCCGCAGCCTCGGCCAGCAGACCCCGAAGGGCGAGCGCCGGGCGCGTGCCGCGGCCCTGGTCTTCGCCGTCGCGCTCTGCGCCGGCTACCTGGTGGTTCCGTTCGCCGTACTCACCGGATTGGTGGCCTGACATGGATCTCTTCACCACCGGCGACCCGATCGCCGACACCAAGGCTCCCGACGGCCCCATCGAGACCCGCTGGGAGCGCCACCGCTTCGAGATGAAGCTGGTCAATCCCGCCAACCGGCGGAAGCTGACCGTGATCGTGGTCGGCACCGGCCTGGCCGGCGGCTCCGCCGCGGCGACCCTGGCCGAGCAGGGCTACCGGGTCAAGTCCTACTGCTACCAGGACAGCCCGCGCCGGGCCCACTCGATCGCGGCGCAGGGCGGCATCAACGCCGCCAAGAACTACCGCAACGACGGCGACTCGGTGCACCGGCTCTTCTACGACACCGTCAAGGGCGGCGACTTCCGCTCCCGGGAGTCGAACGTGCACCGGCTGGCCGAGGTCTCGGTCAACATCATCGACCAGTGCGTCGCCCAGGGCGTCCCGTTCGCCCGCGAGTACGGCGGCCTGCTCGACACCCGCTCGTTCGGCGGCGCGCAGGTGCAGCGCACCTTCTACGCCCGGGGCCAGACGGGCCAGCAACTGCTGCTCGGCGCGTACCAGGCCCTGGAGCGGCAGATCGGCCTCGGCAACGTGGAGATGAACTCCCGGCACGAGATGCTCGAGCTGGTCATCGTCGACGGCCGGGCCCGCGGCATCGTGGTCCGCGACCTGGTGACCGGCGAGATCAGCACCGAGATGGCCGACGCGGTCGTGCTCGCCTCCGGCGGCTACGGCAACGTCTTCTACCTCTCCACCAACGCCAAGGGCTGCAACGTCACCGCCTCCTGGCGGGCGCACCGCAAGGGCGCGTACTTCGCGAACCCCTGCTACACGCAGATCCACCCGACCTGCATCCCGGTCTCCGGCGACCACCAGTCGAAGCTGACCCTGATGAGCGAGTCGCTGCGCAACGACGGCCGGGTGTGGGTGCCCAAGGCCAAGGGCGACGACCGCAGCCCGCGGGACATCCCCGAGGACGAGCGGGACTACTACCTGGAGCGGATCTACCCCTCCTTCGGCAACCTGGTCCCCCGGGACATCGCCTCCCGCGCCGCGAAGAACGTCTGCGACGAGGGGCGCGGCGTCGGCCCCGGCGGGCTCGGCGTCTACCTCGACTTCGCCGACGCGATCAACCGGCTCGGCCGCAAGGCCATCGAGGCGAAGTACGGCAACCTCTTCGAGATGTACGAGCGGATCACCGGCGAGGACCCGTACGAGGTCCCCATGCGGATCTACCCCGCCGTGCACTACACGATGGGCGGCCTCTGGGTCGACTACGACCTCCAGTCGACCATCCCGGGCCTGTTCGTGATCGGCGAGGCGAACTTCTCCGACCACGGCGCGAACCGGCTCGGCGCCTCGGCGCTCATGCAGGGCCTGGCCGACGGCTATTTCGTGCTGCCGAACACCATCGCGAACTACCTGGCCGCGGGCCCGCTGGAGAAGGTCGACGCCAGCCACCCCGAGGCCGTCGCGGCGCGGACCGAGGTCGAGGACCGGCTCCAGCGGCTGCTGGCGGTCAACGGCGACCGCACGGTGGACTCGTTCCACCGGGAGCTGGGCCAGATCATGTGGGAGCACTGCGGCATGGAGCGCTCCGAGGCCGGGCTGCGCAAGGCGATCGACGAGATCCGCACCCTGCGCGACGAGTTCTGGCAGCGGGTCCGCGTCCCGGGCGACGGCGAGGGGCTCAACCAGTCGCTGGAGAAGGCCGGCCGCGTGGCCGACTTCTTCGAGCTGGCCGAGCTCATGTGCATCGACGCCCTGCACCGCGAGGAGTCCTGCGGCGGCCACTTCCGGGCCGAGCACCAGACCCCTGACGGCGAGGCGCAGCGCGACGACGACCGGTTCTCCTACGTGGCGGCCTGGGAGTACACCGGCACCGGTCTCCCCGTGCTGCACAAGGAAGACCTGACCTTCGAATACGTCCACCCCACGCAGCGGAGCTACAAGTGAACCTGACCCTGCGCATCTGGCGTCAGAAGGGCCCCGAGGACAAGGGTCAGATGGTGACCTACCAGGTGCAGGACGTGTCCCCGGACATGTCCTTCCTGGAGATGCTCGACGTGCTCAACGAGCGGCTCATCCTCGACGGCGACGAGCCGGTCGCGTTCGACCACGACTGCCGCGAGGGCATCTGCGGCATGTGCAGCCTCATGATCAACGGTGAGGCGCACGGCCCGCAGCGCGGCACCACCGCGTGCCAGCTGCACATGCGGCAGTTCTCCGACGGCGACACGATCGACATCGAGCCGTGGCGGGCCCGGGCCTTCCCGGTGGTCAAGGACCTGGTCGTCGACCGGAACGCCTTCGACAAGATCATCGCCGCCGGTGGGTACATCACCGCGCCGACCGGCAGCGCCCCGGAGGCGCACTCGACCCCGGTGGCCAAGGCCGACGCGGACGCCGCCTTCTCCTCGGCCGCCTGCATCGGCTGCGGCGCCTGCGTGGCGGCCTGCCCGAACGGCTCCGGCATGCTGTTCACCGCCGCCAAGATCACCCAGCTCTCGCTGCTGCCGCAGGGCCAGCCCGAGCGGTACACCCGGGTGATCGGCATGGTGGACGCGCACGACGAGGCCGGCTTCGGCGGCTGCACCAACATCGGCGAGTGCGCGGCGGCCTGCCCGAAGGGCATCCCGCTGAACACCATCGGCCGGCTCAACCGGGACTACCTCAAGGCGACGTCCAAGCGCGCCGGCACCCCGGGCTCCTGAGCCCCGGCCGTCGAGCCACCCCGACCGCCGCACCCCGCACCGGGGGGCGGCGGTCGGCCTTTTCCCGGGTACGCCCCGCAGCCGGTTCAAGCCCTCCCCCGCGGGTAGCAGTCCGATGGACGGCACCGGAGAGGGGGACATCCAGGCATGAAGGCACTGACCTGGCACGGCAAGCGTGACGTCCGCGTGGAGGACGTACCGGACCCCCGGATCGAGGAGCCGACCGATGCGATCATCCGGGTCACCTCGACCGCGATCTGCGGGTCCGACCTGCACCTGTACGAGGTGCTCGGGCCGTACCTGAAGCCCGGTGACGTCCTCGGCCACGAGCCCATGGGTGTCGTCGAGGAGGTCGGCCCCGGGGTGACCCGGCTCAAGCCCGGCGACCGGGTGGTCGTCCCGTTCAACATCTCCTGCGGCTCGTGCTGGATGTGCGACCGCCAGCTCTACGCCCAGTGCGAGACCACCCAGGTGACCAGCCAGGGCAAGGGCGCCGCGCTGTTCGGCTACACCTCGCTCTACGGCTCGGTCCCCGGTGGGCAGGCCGAGTACCTGCGGGTCCCGCAGGCCCAGTTCGGCCCCGTCAAGATCCCGGAGACCGGCCCCGACGAGCGCTGGCTCTACCTCTCCGACATCCTGCCCACCGCCTGGCAGGCCGTGAAGTACGCGGACACCCCGCCCGGCGGCACCCTGGCCGTGTTCGGCCTCGGCCCGGTCGGGCAGTTCAGCGCCCGGATCGGGCGGCACCTCGGCGCCGGCCGGGTGATCGGGCTCGACCTGGTGCCCGAGCGGCTGGAGATGGCCCGCCGGCACGGCATCGAGGTGCTCGACGTCAGCGAACTGGACGACGTGCCAGGCGCGCTGATCGACCTGGTCGACGGGCGCGGCCCGGACGCGGTCATCGACGCGGTCGGCATGGAGGCGCACGGCGCGCCGCTCGGCAAGGTCGCCCAGGCCGCCGCCGGGCTGCTGCCGGACAAGCTGGCGCAGACCATGACCGACAAGGCCGGCGTGGACCGGCTCGTGGTGCTGCACGCCGCGCTCAAGGCGGTCCGGCGCGGCGGCACCGTGTCGGTCTCCGGCGTGTACGGCGGCGAGCAGGACCCGATGCCGCTCATGGAGATGTTCGACCGGGGCGTCCAACTGCGCATGGGGCACTGCCACGTGAAGCGCTGGGTCGACGAGATCATGCCGCTGCTCGCCGGCGGCGACGACCCGCTCGGCGTCGAGGACCTGCGGACCCACCGGCTGCCCCTGGCGCGGGCGCCGCAGGCGTACGAGATGTTCCAGAAGAAGCAGGACGGCTGCGTCAAGGTCGTGCTCGAACCGTGAGCCGGACGGTGGTGATCACCGGCGCGACCAGCGGAATCGGCCGGGCGGCGGCCCGGGAGTTCGCCGGCCGCGGGGACCGCCTGGTCCTCGCGGCCCGCTCCCCCGCCACCCTGGCCGAGGTCCGCGACGAGTGCCGGGCGGCCGGCGCCGAGGTGCTGGTCGTACCGCTGGACGTCACCGCGCCCGGCGCCCTGGCCGCGCTGGCCGACGTGACCGAGGCCGAGTTCGGCGGCATCGACGCCTGGGTGCACACCGCCGCGGTGATGACCTACGGTCGCTTCGACGAGACGCACGCCGAGGTCTTCGACCAGGTGATCCGCACCGACCTGCTGGCCGCGGCCGAGGTGGCCCGGGTGGCGCTGCGCCGCTTCCGGGACGCCTCGGCCGGCACCCTGGTCCTCACCGGCTCGGTCCTCGGGCACATCACCGCGCCCTACATGAGCGGCTACGTGGCGGCCAAGTGGGGCCTCCAGGGGCTCACCCGGGCGTTGCAGCAGGAGGCCCGGGAGACCCCCGGCGTGCGGATCTGCCTGGTCAACCCGGGCAGCGTCGACACGCCGGTCTACCAGCAGGCAGGCAACTACCTGGGCCGGATCGGCCGGCCGCCGCCGCCGGTCACCACCCCGGAGCGGGTGGCCCGGGCCATCGTGGACTGCGTCGACCGACCCCGCCGGGAGGTCTCGGTGGGGCGGCTCAACGTCGTCATGCGGTTCGGCTTCACCGTGCTGCCCGGGGTGTACGACGTGCTCGTGGGGCCGCTCATGCGGCTCGCCGGGCTGACCGACCGGCCGGTGGCGCCGCACCCGGGCATCGTCTTCGCGCCGAACCCGGCCGGCGAGGCGGTCCGGGGCGGCTGGCTGCCCGACGTGTCGCGGGCGGTCCGGTCGGCGGGCGGCGTGACCGCGGCGGCCGGCTCGGCGCTGCTGCGCCGGCTGCGCTGAGCCGTGCGTGCGTCGTCGCCCGCGCGGGGTGGCGGGCGGGTGGCTACCGTGTACTGCGGGACACGGCGGAGGGACGGAACATGCGGGAACCGGACGAGCAGGCACTGGAGCGGGCAGCCGGCGGGCGGCGGTGGCGGATGGCGGGGCTCGCCGCGGTGGCCGGGCTGGCCTGGGCGGCGCGGGACGTGCCCGCCCAGCTCGGCGGCCGGCTCGCCGGGGCCCGGGCGGAACGGGCGGCCCGCTCGCCGCGCTTCCGGGACGGCACCTTCCACAACCCGTCGGGCACCCGCAGCACCATGGTCGCCGACCCGGGCCGCAACCTGGTCAAGGAGCTCATCTTCGGCAAGCAGAAGCGCCGGCCGGACAGCGCCGTGCCGCTGCTGCGCCCGGCCGACCCGGCCCCGGCCGACCCGGCCCGCGAGCTGAGCATCGTCTGGTACGGCCACGCCTCGACGCTGGTCGAGATCGAAGGGCACCGGGTGCTGCTCGACCCGGTCTGGAGCGACCGCTGCTCCCCGTCGGCCCTGGTCGGCCCGCGCCGCATCCACGAGCCGCCGGTCCGCCTCGACGAGCTGCCCCGGCTCGACGCCATCCTGATCTCGCACGACCACTACGACCACCTCGACATGGCGACCGTGCGCGGGCTGCTCGCCCACCAGTCCGCGCCGTTCCTGGTGCCGCTCGGCGTCGGCGCCCACCTGGACCGGTGGGGCGTTCCGGAGGACCGGATCGTCGAGCTGGACTGGTCGGAGAGCCACCGGGTGGGCGGGCTGACGCTCACCGCGACCGCGGCCCAGCACTTCTCCGGGCGGGGCCTGCGCCGCGACGGCACGCTCTGGAGCTCCTGGGTGGTCGCCGGGGCGCAGCGGAAGGTCTTCTACACCGGCGACTCCGGCTACTTCGACGGCTACGCCGAGATCGGCGCGGAGCACGGCCCGTTCGACGTCACGCTCATGCAGATCGGCGCGTACGACCGGGCCTGGCCGAGCATCCACATGTTCCCCGAGGAGGCGGTGGCCGCCCACCTCGACCTGCGCGGCGGGCTGTTCGTCCCGGTGCACTGGGCCACCTTCAACCTCGCCCTGCACGACTGGTCGGAGCCGGTGGACCGGCTCTGGGCCGAGGCGAAGGCCCGGGACGTCCGGCTGGCCGTGCCGCGTCCCGGCGAGCGGGTGGTGGTGGACGAGCCCCCGGCGGTGGACGGCTGGTGGCAGGCCGTCGCCTGACACACGCCGAAAAACCGGACAAGCAGGCATTCGGCGGCACATTTTCGTACGCTTTCCGCGTGAAAGATGCCATGAAGCGCGCCGTCGACCTCACCGTGGCCCTCATCGCCCTGCTGGTGGCGGCACCGGTGCTGGCCGCGGTGGCGGTCGCGGTGCTGCTCACCATGGGCCGGCCCGTGCTGTTCCGACAGGCGCGGATCGGCCGCCACGGCCGCGAGTTCACCATCCTCAAGTTCCGGTCCATGGCGGCCGGCGCCGGCGGCTTCTCCACCGCCGACGACGCGCTGCGGCTGACCCCGCTGGGCCGCTGGCTGCGCGACACCAGCCTGGACGAGTTGCCGAGCCTCTGGAACGTCGTCCGGGGCGACATGAGCCTGGTCGGGCCGCGTCCGCTGCCGACCAGCTACCGCTTCCGCTACACCCCCGAGCAGTTCCGGCGCCACGAGGTCCGGCCCGGCCTCACCGGGCTCGCCCAGGTCAACGGGCGCAACGAGCTCGGCTGGGACGAGAAGTTCGCCTACGACCTCCGGTACGTCGACCACCGTGGCCTCCTGCTCGACCTGCGCATCCTGGCCCGTACGGCGGTGGCCGTGCTGCGGCGGCAGGGAATCAGCGCGCCGGGCAGCGCCACCGCGCCCGAGTTCCGCGGTCGTGCCGCCGCGGAGCAGCCGGTTCCCGCGACCGCCGGCAGTGGTGCCCGGTGAGCCTCGACCTCGTCGTCGTCGGCTGCGGCGGCCACGGCCGGGAGATCGCCCAACTGGTGGCGGCGGTCAACGACGCCGCCGCCCGGCCGCCCTGGCGGCTCGTGGGCTTCGTCGACGACAACCCCTCGGAACGCAACCGCAAGCGGGCCGAGGCGGGCGGGACGCCGTACCTCGGGACGCTCGCGGCGCTCGGCCACCTGTCCCCGCAGACCCACGTCGTGCTCGGCCTGGGCGACCCCCGGGTCCGGCGGACGGTCGGCGCGCGGGTCGACACGCTCGGCCTGCCCGCCGCGAGCCTCGTGCACCCGGACGCCACCGTGGGGCCCGACCTGGTCGCCGCCGAGGGCCTGGTGGTGTTCGCCGGCGGCCGGATCACCACCAACGTCACCGCCGGCCGGCACCTGCACGTGAACCAGAACGCCACCCTCGCGCACGACTGCGTGGTCGGCGACCACGTCTCGCTGCACCCGCTCGCCGCCGTCTCCGGCGACTGCCGCCTGGACGATGCCGCGCTGATCGGCGCGGGGGCCGTGGTCCTGCCCGGGCTGCGCGTCGGTGCCGGCGCGACCGTCGGCGCGGGCGCCTGCGTGGTGCGAGACGTGCCGCCCGGCACCGTGGTCAAGGGCGTGCCGGCCCGCTGACTCAGAGCACGAAGGCGTCCGTCCAGAGGGCGCCGGAGCGGCCGGAGAGCGCATCCAGCATGGCCACCGCCTGCCCGTCGGTGAGCTGCGCGACGAAGTCGACGATCGCCCGCCCGCGGGCCCGGCCGATCCGGTCCGGGGTACGCGGGTGCAGCTCCGCCTCGGCCAGCTCGACCAGGTCGTGCAGCCGGCGGGGCAGCCGGGACTCCTCCTCCGGGTCGAGCAGCCACTCCCAGAGCGCCTCCACGAGGGTGCCGAGCAGCCGCGCCTGACCGCGCTGGTGCAGGGCCAGGTCCGGGCGGGCCAGCACGAACCGGTGGTGGACGAACTTGAGCACCTGCACCTCGTGCCACTGCGGCCGGGCCAGCAGCACGTACCCGGAACGGACATCCGGCTCGGGGGTCACCGTGATGGCGTCGACGAACCGGGTGGACCAGCGCGCGGAGAACCGGGCCACGTACTGCTCGGCCTCGATCGAGCCGTCGAAGGGCAGCGCCAGCAGCCCCTCCACCAGCTCCTCGCGGACGTGCTCGACGGCGGCGGCGAACGCCTCGTCGTCGGCGATCCAGGCGTCCTTGCGGTGCAGTTGGCGGCGCAGCCGCTCGATCGCGGCCCCGGGCCGCCGGCCGGCCGCGGCCAGCGCCGAGGAGGTGATCGCCCGGAAGTGCCCGCACTCGCGCTGCCAGGCCATCAGCTCGGCGGCCACCGCGCCCTGCTGGAGCACCCCGACCCGGTAGAAGTCCTCCACGTCGTGGATGGCGTACGCGATGTCGTCGGCGGTGTCCATGATCGACGCCTCCGGGGTCTGCTGCCAGTCCGGGATCCGGCCGGCGAACGGCTCCCGGGCCTGCCGCAGGTCGTCCACCTCGGTCCGGTACGCGCCGAACTTCGCCGACCCGCTCTCCGGGTCGTCCGGCGGGGCCGCCGCGCCGCGCGGCGCCGGGTCCAGGTGCCGCGGATGCGGGTCCGGGTGGTCCAGCCGGGTCCACGGATACTTCAGCATGGCCGCCCGGACCGCCGCGGTCAGGTCCAGGCCGGTGGTCGCCGCGCCGCGGATCTCGGTGCTGGTGACGATCCGGTACGACTGCGCGTTGCCCTCGAAGCCGTCGGCGAGGCCGAGGCGCTGCCGGGCCAGCCGGTCCAGCACCCGCTCCCCCAGGTGCCCGAACGGCGGGTGGCCGAGGTCGTGGGCGAGCGCGGCGGCCTCCACCACGTCCGGGTCGCAGCCGCCCAGCTTCTCCAGCAGGTCGCGGTGCGCCGGGTCGGCGGTCAACCGCTCGGCGATCGCCCGCGCCACCTGCGCCACCTTGAGGCTGTGGGTGAGCCGGTTGTGCACGAGCAGCCCCGAACCGCCCGGGCTGATCACCTGGGTCACCCCGTTCAGCCGGGCGAAGAAGGGTGAGCCCACGATGCGGTCCCGGTCGGCCCGGAACGGGCTGACGGCGAGGTCACCGAGGGCCCGGGCGCTGCCGCCGAAGAGCCGCCGGGCCCGCGGGTCCGCAGGTTGCTCCATGATCGCCACGCTAGCGCAGCGGACGGCGGGTGCGGCACAGCCGGTCGGAGCCGACCGGCACAATGCAGGGCGGAACCCACCGGAGAAGGCGGATCAGATCGTGACCCAGTCTGTGCACCAGCGGATCGCCGAGGAACTCGGCGTCGCCGAACGTCAGGTGCGGGCGGCCGTGGAGCTGCTCGACGGCGGCGCCACCGTGCCGTTCATCGCCCGCTACCGCAAGGAGGCCACCGGCCTGCTCGACGACGCGCAACTGCGCACGCTGGAGGAGCGGCTGCGCTACCTGCGCGAGCTGGACGAGCGGCGCGCCGCGGTGCTGGAGTCCATCCGGGGCCAGGGCAAGCTCGACGAGGCCCTGGAAGCGCAGATCATGGCGGCCGACTCGAAGTCGCGGCTGGAGGACATCTACCTGCCCTACAAGCCCAAGCGGCGGACCCGGGCCCAGATCGCCCGCGAGGCCGGGCTGGAGCCCCTGGCGGACACCCTGCTGGCCGACCCGGCGCGGGACCCCCGCGACACGGCCGCCGGTTACGTCGACGCCGACAAGGGGGTGGCCGACGCCGCCGCCGCGCTCGACGGCGCCCGGGCCATCCTCATCGAGCGCTTCGCCGAGGACGCCGACCTCATCGGCACGCTGCGCGAGCAGATGTGGTCGCGGGGCCGGCTGGTCTCCCGGGTACGCGAGGGTCAGGAGACGACCGGCGCCAAGTTCGCCGACTACTTCGACTTCGCCGAGCCGTACACCAAGCTCCCCTCGCACCGGATCCTCGCCATGTTCCGGGGCGAGAAGGAGGGCGTGCTCGACCTGACCATGGACCCGGAGGCCGACGGCGACGCCGACGCCGTGGTCACCGGCCCCACCCGCTACGAGGCGGCCATCGCCGGCCGGTTCGGGATCGGCGACCAGGGGCGGCCCGCCGACCGGTGGCTCACCGACACGGTGCGCTGGGCCTGGCGTACCCGGATCCTCATCCACCTCGGCGCCGACCTGCGGATGCGGCTCTGGCAGGCGGCCGAGGAGGAGGCCGTCCGGGTCTTCGCCACCAACCTGCGCGACCTGCTGCTGGCCGCGCCGGCCGGCGCCCGCCCCACCATGGGCCTCGACCCGGGCCTGCGCACCGGCGTGAAGGTGGCCGTGGTCGACGCCACCGGCAAGGTCGTCGCCACCGACACGATCTACCCGCACGAGCCGCGCCGGCAGTGGGACGCCTCCGTGCACACGCTGGCCACCCTGGCCGCGGCGCACGGCGTCGAGCTGGTCGCCATCGGCAACGGCACGGCCAGCCGGGAGACCGACAAGCTCGCCGGTGACCTCATCAAGCGGCACCCCGAGCTGAAGCTGACCAAGGTGGTGGTCTCCGAGGCCGGCGCGTCGGTCTACTCCGCCTCCGCGTACGCCTCGCAGGAACTGCCCGGGCTGGACGTCTCGCTGCGCGGCGCGGTCTCCATCGCCCGCCGCCTCCAGGACCCCCTGGCCGAGCTGGTGAAGATCGACCCGCGCTCGATCGGCGTCGGGCAGTACCAGCACGACCTGTCCGAGGTGAAGCTCTCCCGCTCCCTCGACGCGGTGGTGGAGGACTGCGTCAACGCCGTCGGCGTCGACGTCAACACCGCCTCGGCCCCGCTGCTCACCCGGGTCTCCGGCATCGGCGCCGGGCTGGCCGAGAACATCGTGCTCCACCGTGACGCCAACGGGCCGTTCCGCACCCGGGCCGAGCTGAAGAAGGTGCCCCGGCTCGGGCCGAAGGCGTTCGAGCAGTGCGCCGGCTTCCTGCGCATCCCCGGCGGCGACGACCCGCTCGACTCCTCCAGCGTGCACCCCGAGTCGTACCCGGTGGTGCGGCGGATCCTCGCCCACACCGGGCAGGACCTGCGCGCGCTGATCGGGAAGTCGACCATCCTGCGCGGGCTCCGGGCGACCGAGTTCGTCGACGACACGTTCGGCCTGCCCACCGTCACCGACATCCTCGCCGAGCTGGAGAAGCCCGGCCGCGACCCGCGCCCGGAGTTCCGGACGGCCACCTTCGTCGAGGGGGTGGAGAAGATCAGCGACCTGACGCCGGGGATGGTGCTGGAGGGCGTGGTCACCAACGTGGCCGCGTTCGGCGCGTTCGTCGACGTCGGCGTGCACCAGGACGGCCTGGTCCACGTCTCCGCCATGTCGCACACCTTCGTGAAGGACCCGCGCGACGTGGTGAAGTCCGGCGACGTGGTCCGCGTCCGGGTGCTCGACGTCGATGTGCCCCGCAAGCGCATCTCGCTGACCCTGCGGCTGGAGGACGAGGCCCCGGCCGGCGGCGGACGCCCGCAGGGCGGCGAGGGGCGCCGCGACCGTGGCGGCAGCAGCCAGGGCGGCGGCCGGCGCGGCGAGGGCGGCGTTGGTCAGCGCGGCGGCGAGGGCGGCGGCGGCCAGCGCGGCCAGCGCGGCGGCGGTCAGGGCGGTGACGGCCGGCGCGGCGGCGAGGGCGGCCGCGGCCAGGGCGGCGGTGGCCAGGGCGGTCAGCGCGGCGATCGGGGCGGCTCGCGCGGCGGGCCGCAGCAGCGGCCGGGGCGCGGCGGCGGGGCGCCGGCCCCGACCAACAGCGAGATGGCGGAAGCGCTGCGCCGCGCCGGTCTGGCCTGAGGTCCCGGGGCGCTGTCGGGCTGACGTCACCGACGCCTCAGCTCGACAGCGCCCCTACGACGAGCCGCCCGGGGCGAGCGGCACCAGGCGCGCTACCGCGACCACGAGATCTTGGAAACTTGCCGTTCGGAGCGAACGGCAACTGTCCAAGATTCGGAGTGCCGGCCCGCTCCGGCGCGGTCGAGGCGGGGCGGGGCGGGGCGGGCGACGCGTACCCTCGCGGGCGTGGGTGGGGACGACGGCCTGGAGTGGCGGGAACGGCAGCGCCGGGCGGTGCGGGCGCACGCGGCGGCCGACGCCCGGCAGCGGGCCGCCGAGCAGGCGGAGGCCGCGGAACTGGTGGCGCGGTTCGCCGCCGAGGCGCTGCGGCGCGGGCTGCGCACCGACCGGTTGACGGCGGCCGGCTACGACGGGCGCGGTCGCTACCGGACCCGGATCACCGGCTGGTACGTGGACCGGGCGCAGAGCCGGGCGGTCGACACCGAGGGTCGTTTCTACCTGCTCACCGTGCCGCCGAGCCTGCGGGCGCGCCTGTTCGGGGCCGACCCGGAGCCCGCCCCGCCGCCGCTGGTGGTGGGCCGCGGCGGCCGGGACGGCGAGTCGGTGCCCCTGGCGACGCTGCTCAGCCTGCGTCTCGAGGCGGGCGACGACTGGCGCTGACCCGCGCGGGCCGCTGGTCGGCCCGCTGCCGCGGCACGCCCCGGGCGGACCGCCGCTCGACCCGCCGCCACCAGCAGAGCTGGACGACCAGGGTGAGCAGGCCGGCCAGCACGATGGCGGCCAGGTTGATCACGAGCTGGAGGGCGGAGCCGGCCGCCTCGTGCCACACCCCGTAGGCGGCGGCGACCGCCACGTTCGCCGCGGCCGGCACGGTCGTCACCGAGATCAGCACGCCGACCAGCGAGCCGGACTTCTTCGAGGTCAGCGAGAGCATGCCGGCGATCCCGGCGAGCAGGCCGACGACCCAGGAGAGCGCGTCCGGGCGCCAGATGAAGTCGGTGAGCGGCCGGTCGGCCAGCAGCATGTCCCGGCTGACCAGCCCGGCGGCGCTGAGCGCCCAGGTGCTCACGACGGTGACCAGCATGGCGGCGAGGAAGCCGACCACCAGGGCCTGCACCGAGCGGCCGATGATGTGCGGCTGCCGGCGCAGCAGGGCCACGCAGAGCGCGGCGAGCGGGCCGAACTCGGGGCCGACCACCATCGCGCCGACGATCAGGATGGGCTGGTCGAGCAGCACGCCGATGCCGGCGATCATGGTGGCCACGGTGATCAGCGCCAGGAAGGTGCCGGTGAGCACGGTCTGCTCGCCGGTCTTCGCGGCGATCTCGTCCCAGACCACGGCGTCCTCGCCGTGGCCGGGGGCGTCGGCCGCGGCCTTGTCCGCCTGCGCCGAGAGGGTCAGCTCCACGTCGTCGGCGGAGATGCCACCCCGCGCGTCCACGTCGAGTTCCTGGAGTCGGTGCAGGACCTGGTCGGCGCTCTCCCGGACGACGTCGCAGAGGATCAGGTCGCCGGCGGGCTGGCGGGCGGCGCCGGGGATGACCGCGAGGTGGGTGACGCCCGGGGCCTCCGCGAGCAGGTCGGCCACGGCCGCGGACCGGTCGGTGGGCGCGATGATCCGCAGGTGCAGCACGTGTCTCCCCTCGCCGGGCCTGGGCAGCCGCCGAGTCTACTGGCCGGTCCCCGATCTTCACCGGCTCGACCTGCCCCACTGGCGGGCAGGCCGCGTCCTCCCGGCTGGTCCGTCGGTTTATTGAGGGGGAAAACCCCGGCGGATTCCCTTATCCGGCCTTTTGCCGGCCTTGACCTGACCCGCCGGGAGAGCGTGGAGGTGGCACCGGTGCCGACGTCTGCTGTGCTCAGCCCGCCCGCACCCGCGGCCGTGGGGCAGCCGGTCCGCCCGGACCGGCGCAAACGCGTACTCGACGTGGTGGCGGCGCTGCTCCTGCTGATCCTGGCGGCGCCGGTGACGGCGGTGGTGGCCGTCGCCGTGGCCGTCGGGCTCGGCCGGCCAGTGCTGTTCCGGCAGCCGCGCGCGGGGCGGCACGGCCGTACCTTCCGGCTGGTGAAGTTCCGCACGATGCGGCCGCCGGACCCGGCGCGCGGGCTCGTCGAGGACGCCGACCGGCTCACCCCGCTGGGGCGGTTCCTGCGGGCCACCAGCCTGGACGAGCTGCCCTCGCTCTGGAACGTGCTGCGCGGCGACATGAGCCTGGTCGGGCCCCGCCCCCTGCTCCCCGAGTACCTGCCGCGCTATTCCCCGACCCAGGCCCGCCGGCACGAGGTGCGCCCCGGCATCACCGGCCTGGCGCAGGTACGCGGCCGCAACAGCCTGAGCTGGGAGGACAAGCTGCGGCTCGACGTCCGGTACGTGGACACCCGCACCCTCCGGCTCGACCTGTCGATCCTCCTGGCGACCGTCGGCACGGTGCTACGGCGGGAGGGGATCTCGGCCGCCGGCATGGCGACCGCGCCCGAGTTCGTCGGCGCCGGAAGCCGGAGCACGGCCGAGTGGCGCGACACCGCCGCCACGACACCCGCCGGGGCTGACCGATGAGCCAGACCATCCACCTGTCCGCGCCGGACGTCGGGCCGCTGGAGGAGGCGTACCTGATCGCCGCGCTGCGCTCGGGCTGGGTCGCGCCGGTCGGACCGGACCTGGAGGCCTTCGAGCGGGAGATCGCGGCGCGGGTCGGCACCCGGGGAGCGGTCGGGGTCAGCTCCGGCACGGCGGGCCTGCACCTGGCCCTGCTCGGGGTCGGGGTGCGGCCGGGGGACGTCGTCGTGGTATCGACCCTGACCTTCGTGGCGACCGCCAACGCGGTCCGGTACACCGGCGCGCGTCCGGTGTTCGTGGACTGCGACCCGCAGACCGGCAACCTTGACGTGCCGCTCACCGCCGACCTGCTCCGCCGCCTGCGGGCGCGCGGTGAGCGGGTCGGCGCGGTCGTCCCGGTCGACCTCTTCGGGGCCTGCGCCGACTACTCCGCGCTGGAGCCGGTCTGCGCCGAGGCCGGGGTGCCGATCGTGGAGGACGCGGCCGAGGCGCTGGGCGCCACGCACGCCGGACGCGGCGCGGGCTCCTTCGGCCAGGTGGGTGTGCTCTCGTTCAACGGCAACAAGATCATCACCACCTCCGGCGGCGGGATGATCGTCTCCGACGACACCGCCCTGCTCGCCCGGGCCCGTCACCTGTCCACCCAGGCCCGGGAGCCGACCCGGCACTACGAGCACCGGGAGACCGGCTACAACTACCGGCTCAGCAACCTGCTGGCCGCGCTGGGCCGCGCGCAACTGCGCCGCCTCGACGGGATGATCGGCCGCCGGCGGCAGCTCCGCGACCGGTACGCCAAGCTCTTCGCCCCGGTCCCCGGGGTCACCCTGATCGGCGCCGACGACGCGGCGGCCAACTGCTGGCTGACCAGCCTCGTGGTGGACCCCGAGCGCTCCGGCTGGCAGGCCCGGGAACTCGCCGACCACCTCGCCGAGCGGGGCGTCGAGACCCGTCCGGTGTGGAAGCCCATGCACCTCCAGCCGGCGTACGCCGACGCGGAGAGCTGCCTCACCGGCGCCGCGGACCGCCTGTTCGCCCACGGGCTGACGCTGCCCAGCGGAAGCGCGCTCACCGAGCCGCAGATCGGCGTCGTGCTGGGGGCGATCGACGAGTTCCTGGCCGGCCGCACCGGATCGGCCGCCCGCTGACGGCCGGGTGTCCCGCCGCGGAAGCCGCGGCGGGACACCGAGTGAACGGTCAGCGGCGCGCCCGAGCGGCGGCCTTCGTGAGGATGTCCTCGAACTGGTCCACGCCCACCGACAACGACATCCGGTCGAGGTAGACCTGTCGGGCCCGCGCCCCCAGCTCCGCCCGTGCCGCGGGCGCCAGCGCCGCCGCCTCGGCGAACCGCGCGGCGAGCGCCCGCGGGTCCTCCGGGGCGGCCACCAACCCGACCCCGGCCGAGCCGATGAGCGCGGCCGCGTCGCCGGCCACCGACCCGATCACCGGTGCCCCGCACGCCAGCGCGGCCTGCAGCTTGGACGGGATGGTGCCGGCGAGCGCCGGCAGGTCGCGCAGGCAGACGAGCTGCCAGTCGGCGGCGGCGTAGAGGTCCGCCATTCGGTCGGCGGGCTGCCGGCCGACGAAACGTACGTTGTCGGCGCCCAGCCCGGCGGCGAGCCGGCGGGCGGCGTCCTCGTCGGCGCCGGAGCCGACCAGGACCAGGTCGATCCGGTCCCGCACCAGCGCGGCGGCGCGGATCGCCGTCTCGATGCCCTGGAGCAGCCCGAGGTTGCCGGCGAACATCACGGTGCACCGCCCCCGGTGTCCGATCGCCGCCCGCGCCTCCGCCGACGCCGGCACCGGCCGGAACAGCCCGTCGTCGGTCCAGTTCCACACCACCCGTACCCGGTCCGGGTCGGCGCCCTGCCGGACCACCAGGTCGGCCATGGTCGGCGAGATCACCACGACGGCGGCGGCCACCCGGTACGCGGCGCGCATGAGCCGGGTCAGGCCGCCGGCGAACGCGCGGCCGGCCCAGCCCGTCGGCGCCATCCCCGAGTGCAGCACGGACTCGGGCCAGAGGTCCTGGACGTGCAGCACGACCGGGGTTCGCCGGGCGATGCGGTGCAGGGCGGCCGCGGCGACCGTGGTGGGCGGCGGGTGGTAGACGTACGTCACGTCGACGCCCCGCAGGGTGCTCACCCCGGCGAGGGTGCTGGTGGCGGCGAAGGAGGCGAAGCTGAGCACCCGCCGCGCGGCGGAGGTGTCGTGGCTGGGATAGGACGGCACCCGCCGGACCCGCACCGCGCCCTGCTCCTCACGGTGCCGCCACCGCTGCCGCCAGCCGGGATAGGTGCGGCCGTGCGGATAGCTGGGGAACGTGGTGAGGACCCGGACCTCGTGCCCCCGCTCGGCGAGCCCCTGGGCCAGGTTCCCCGGGATGAAGACGCCCTCCGGCGGATACCACTGGCTGACCAGTCCGATCCTCACGCCGGCACCGCCACCCGGGGCGCCAGGTCCACCGGCTCGGCCCAGGTGTCCGGCCGGGCCGGGTCGAACAGCTCGTTGGTCCAGAAGAGCGTGACCAGCTCGTCCGGGCCGGTGTTGACGATCTTGTGGACCCACATGGTCGGCATGTCGACCAGCACCGGCTCGTCCCCGGACACCGGGAACCGCAGCACCTCGCCGTCGCCGACCCGGCGCAGGCAGATGTCGGCGGCGCCGCGCAGCACCACGAACCGTTCCACCTTGGCCAGGTGGAAGTGCTCGCCGCGGGTGACGCCGGGCAGGGTCGTCGAGCAGAAGGTCTGTCCCGCTCCCCCGTGCGCCCGGACCGCCTCGACCAGTTCGCCGCGGGCGTCGGCCCGCCGGGTCAGCGGCATCGGGTAGTGCGCCGGGAAGCAGTGCGAGCGGTAGGTGTTGAACAGCCGGACGTGGTGCCGGTCGGGCAGCGCCGGGATGTCCCCGACCCGGTAGCCGGTCGCCATCGTGGTGAGCCGGTCGGCGAGTTCCCGGACGCCGATGCGCAGCGCGGGCAGCGCCGGGTCCCACGAGCCGCCGGCCGGGACGCCGGCGAGCCGCGCCGCCGCGTCCGTGACGTGCACCAGGTCGAGCTGCCGGTCCTGGTGGACCTCCGGCCGGCCGCCCTCGGCCAGGACCCGGCAGAAGGTGGCGACCACCGAGTTGTAGAACGGTCGGCCGTGCTCGCCGTACAGGTTGGGCAGCGGCACGTCGTCGAGGGGCAGGCCGGTGTCCGCCAGCACGGCCGCCGCGGCGGCCTTGCCGTCGCCGTACGGGGTGCCGTTGCCGGCCTGCACCGAGTTCGCGTAGACCACCCCGCCGGGCGGGACGGGCGCGGCCCGCAGCCCGTCGGCCAGCGCGGCGGCCAACCGGACGTTGCCGGCCGCCACCTCGGTCGGGTCGTCGGCCCGGTTCACCCCGGCCAGGTGCAGCACCCGGTCGACGCCGCTCACCCTGGCGGCGACCCGCGCCGGGTCGGCCAGGTCGGCCCGGGTGAGGACGACCGGCTCCGGCCAGCCCAGGGCGCGCAGCAGCACCCGGACGTGCCAGCCGAGGAAGCCGCCGGCCCCGGTGAGGGCCAGCCTCAGCATGCCAGCGCCGGATCGCGCAGCGCGAGCTCCGCGCGCACCTCGGGCAGCGTGCGCAGCAGGTCCATGATCTGGGGTACGCCGAGCCGGGGCGCGTTGGCGGAGTTGAAGTCCTCGACCGGGCCGGCGCCGATCTCCCCCTCGGAGACGTAGAGGGCGTAGTTGAGGTCGCGGGCGTCGACGGGCACTCGGAAGAAGTCGCCGAAGTCCTGCGCCTGGATCAGCTCCTCGCGGGTGGCCAGCGTCTCGTCCGGCTTCTCGCCGTGCCGCAGGCCGATCAGGTCGAGCTTGACCGGCACGTCGAAGAGGCGGCAGACCGCCTCGGCCAGGTCGCCGATGGTGCAGGCGGCCGCCTTGCGGATGAAGATGTCCCCGGCCTGCGCGTGCTGGAACGCGTGCTCGACGAGGTCGACCGACTCCTCCAGGGACATCAGGAACCGGGTCATCTGCGGGTCGGTGACGGTCGGCGCGCGACCGGCCTTGATCTGCTCGATGAACAGCGGGATGACCGAGCCGCGCGAGTACATGACGTTGCCGTAGCGGACGCAGCTCACCGTGGTCGGGCTGTCCGGGTGGTTGCGGGCGTGGGCCTGCGCCACCTTCTCCATGAGGGCCTTGCTCATGCCCATGGCGTTGACCGGATAGACGGCCTTGTCGGTGCTGAGCAGCACGACGTTGCTCACTCCGTTGGCCTCGGCCGCCTCGACCACGTTCGCGCTGCCCAGCACGTTGGTCCGGATGGCCTCGAGGGGGAAGAACTCGCAGGAGGGCACCTGCTTGAGCGCCGCGGCGTGGAACACGTAGTCGACGTCCCGGCAGGCCCGCGCCACCGAGTCGAGGTCCCGCACGTCGCCGACGTAGTAGCGCACCCGGCTCTCGCCGACGGTCTGCCGCATCGCGTCCTGCTTCGCCTCGTCGCGGCTGAGCACCCGTACCTCGCCGACGTCGTGGGTGAGCAGGCGGCGCACCATCGTCTGACCGAAGGAGCCGGTGCCACCGGTGATCAACACCCGGCACCCGGCAGGAAGGACAGTCACAGAAACTCCGCTCCTCGTTGCTCGGCCGCGACCTTGACGTACCTGACAGGGCCAACGAGGCGGGACCGGACGAAGAAACGGAAACAGGCATAAACCAGACGAAAGTCCCTCAGCGCACCGCCTGCCTGACGAGCGTGCGGAGCCGGGGCGCGCAGGTCCGCTCCCAGGACAGCTCCGCGCGGGCCGCCGCCGCGTACCGGTCCGCCGCCACGCACACCTCGTCGGCGTCGTCCAGCAACCGCCGCACGCCATGCGCGAAGGCCTCCGGCCGGCGGGGGTCGGCGAGCACGCCGACCATGGAGCGGGTCACGAAGCGCCGGGTCGCCGGGAGGTCCGAGGCCACCACGGCCAGCCCGACCGTGGCGTACTCGTAGAGCTTGGTGCTGACGCACAGGGCCGCCTGACCGACGTCCTGCAGCGCCGACACGCCGATCCCGCAGCTCGCCAGGAGCCGGCCGACCTCGTGCGGCGGCATCGGGTCGAGCAGGACGAGGTTCGCCGGCGTGCCGTGCCGGTGCAGCAGTCCCTCGAAGGCCCGCCGGGCCGCGGCCGAGGGGAACCGCCGCACCACGAGAAACTCCACCTCCGGCACGACCCGCGCCAGCTCGTGGGCCAGGCCGACGATGACCTCGGCGCCGAACATCGAGGTGAGGGTGCCGGTGTGCACCACCCGGCGCAACAGCTCCGGGACGAGCGGCCGAGGCGCGTCGCCGAGCAGCGCGTCCGCCGGGTAGTTCGGGGTGACCGAGGTGGGGATGCCCCAGCCACGGAACCGGTCACCGAGTTCCTCGGTGGCGACGTTCGCCCCGGCCAGCACCGAGGCGTACCGGCGTTCGACACCGGTGATCACGCGGTGGGCGGGCCGGCGCAGCAGCCGCGGGCCGGGCAGTCGATCCGAGTAGTACTCGGGGTAGTACTCGTGGACGTCGTAGAGCACCGGCCGGCCGGTCCGGCGGGCCCACCGGCGTGCCTGCGGCAGAAGGTAGAAGTCGTGGATGTGCCAGCCGTCGGGATCCGCCCGGCGGGCCAGCTCGGCGACCCGCGGCACCAGCCGGATCCGCTCCCGGAACGACGTCGGCGCGGGGAGCCGGGTCTCCCGGACGCGGTCGTGGGGCGCGTACTCGCCCGGCTCGCCACCGAGCCAGATGAAGTGGACGTCGAACCCGGCGTCGAGCACCGACTGCGCACACCGGAGGACCCGCTGGTCGCCCACCGGGTGGACGGTCGGCACGCAGACGGTGCGGTGCAGCGCGGGTGCGGTCGGCGCACGTAGCTGCCACCGATCTGTTCTGATCTGGCCGTTCGGCTCGTCCATGGTTCTCCCTGCGTCGGCGGGTCACGTGGTCACGTGGTGGCGATCGACCCGTCCAGGAACGGGCGCAGGGCCTCGGCCGCCGCTGTTCCGTCGTGCCACCTGGCGACGTACGCGGGGCCGGCCGCCGCGATGTCCGCGTAGACCGCCGGGTCGGCGAGGATCTCCTCCATGACCGCCGCGAAGCGGTCCGGTGGCGCGTCCACGATCGGTGGCTGGTCCGGCATGAGCGCCCGGGTGGGGGGATCCACGTAGCCGACGACCAGCCGCGCGGCGGCCATGGCCTCGACGGCCGCCACCCCGTAGCTGCCCGTGAGGATCTGGTCGACCACGATGTCGGCGCCGGCCACCAGATCGGGCATGGCGGCGTGGGCGACCGTCTCCGGAGCCAGGTAGCGGATGCGGCCACGGGCCGCGAGGTCCCGCAGGACGGGGTCGATGACCTGCGTGCCCTTGATCGGCGGGACGGTCCGACTGGGGCGGTGGAGCACCGTCGGGCGCCGGGCCGTCAGGGCCGGGCGTGGCGTCCACCAGTCGGCGACCGCGACGGACACGGGCAGCCAGGAGGCCCACGGCGCGTCGAGAAGCAGGTCGGGTGTGCTGACGAAGAGTGGGACGCCGAGGTCCGCGGCGATCGTCCGATGACGGCGGGCGAGCCCACGAGCGAGGTCCACCCACTCGCGGGGAGCGGTGGCGTAGTACGAGAACGGATTTCGCTCGATGTGGGCGTCCGGGTCGCGGAGGTCGGTGCCGTGCGAGATCAGTGCCACCCGCAGGCCCAGGTCGGCCAGGCGCGGGACGTCCCCGGCGAGATCCGACCTGCCCACGCGGCCGTACACCGGCAGGAAGCCGTCCACCGCGACGTGGGTGGCGCCCCGCAGGACGCGCCGCATCCGCCAGCTCCGCCCCCACGGCGTGGTCATGCGCGGGTGCGGCAGCCGGTGGTCGGCGTGGAACGACATCCGGCGCCCGGGCCGCAGGCGGGGACGTTGTTCCACCGCGAACGAGACCGCGGACCCGCCCAGGCGGCGCTCGACCGCGCGGGCCCACTGATGCGCCTGCCCGGCGTAGTTCGCGGGCCCGACGGCCAGGCGCCACCGCGCGGACGGGCCCGCCGGGGGCGCCTCGCCCAGCTGTTCCCGCCGGCGACTGGACAGGCTCATCGGCTGGCTCCCGAGGTCACGGGCGAGACCGCGCTGCCGCTCGACGGCCCCGGGGGCTTCGGCGTGCCCCCATGGCCGCCCGGCCGGTGCCGGTAGAGCCAGCGGGCGGCGAAGCCGAGCAGGACCACGGTCAACGCGACCGCCAGCGCCACGGAGACGGGCCGCGGAAAATGCCCCCGGGCGACCAGGAGAACCGGATAGGCCACACCGACCAGGAGCAGGTAGCTCCGGATGGAACCGGCCCAGCCACGCAGGCTCGATCCGGCCAGGCGCAGCGACCAGCCCACGTAACCGATGCTGATCGCCAGGCCGCTGAAGGAGTACGCGCCGATCCCGACCATGGCGGAGCCGACCAGAAGCCCGGACGCGAGCGAGCCCAGCCGGAGCGCGGTCTCCACGCCCGACAGCAGCAGCAGGCTGCGGAGCCGGTCCTTGACCGTCATGAGCGTGCTGAGCGGCGACGACACGAACGAGGCGGCGAGCCAGGGTGCGAGCAGGGCCGAGATGGACCCGGCGGTCCGCCACTCGGCGCCGAAGGCGAGCACGTACAGCTCCGGGCCCAGCAGGAGGACGAATCCGAAGGTCGGCACCGAGAGGAACACGAGACCGGTGGTGACCCGCTCCACGGCGAGCCGGATGTCGCCCCCGTCCCGCTCCAGAGCGGCGATCCTGGGAAAGAAGACGCTGCCGACCGCCTGCCCGATCAGGGCGGCCGGCAGGGTCAGCAGGCGGGTCGCGAACGCGAAGAGCCCGGAGACCGTCACTCCGTAGCAGACCGCCACCACCGGCGCGATCGCCCCGACGCTGATCATGTTCAGCAACGCGGGCGGACTCGTCAGCAGGGCGAACCGGCGCCACTTCACGGCCGCCGACCACCACTCGGAGGCGGTACGGACGCCGAGAACCCCCGAGCGGCGCAGCAGCGCCACCGAGTACCAGGCGCGTCCCGCGACGTAGCCCCCGGTCAGGCCGGTCGCGCCCGCGCCCAGGGGCGCAGCCACGAGCTGCCCGACGCCCTGCACGGCGGCGCCCAGCACCGTTGCTCGGCTGACCGCCGCGAATCTCTCCCGGCGGCTCTGGAGCATCCGGGCGGCCGCCGAGGTGCCGAGTGTCGCGACCATGGCGGGCACCAGCCACACGCCCGCCCCCGCACCGAACGCGGACCACCGGTGGCCGGTCGCCACCAGGTGGATCGCCAGGACTGCCAGCAGGGCGACGGCGACCAGCACCGCGGCGACGACGGCGGTGGCCGTGAGCACCACGGCCTCACCCTCGTCCTCGGTAAGCGGAATCGCCATCTCCAGACGGAGGGTGGCCGCGGTCGCGATGATCAGGGCGAGCGAGAGCGCGATCGAGAACTCGCCGAACTCCCTCGGCGCGTAGAGGCGAGCCAGGAACACGGAGGTCAGCATCGCGATGCCCTGGGCCAGGGCGGTGCTGACCGCGAGGTGGGACACGTGCCGGTAGAAGGGAGACGCCCCGGGACCGGAGTGGCGTCGCAGCACTAACTCCTCCTCGCTCCGACGAGGAGGGGTCGCGGGCCGGCGACCTGATCGTCGACCCGGACCCACGGGCTGCCCGCCGGCCCCTGGCCGGTCGGCCGCTCGCCTCGCGGCGGGCACATCCGGTAGAGGAGCCAGGCCTGGGCCGAAGCCTGGCCCAGCAGCAGCCACCACCAGGGCGAGGCCAGGATCGAGCTGGCGGCGAGACCGCTCGCGGCGAACCCGGCAAGGCCGAGGCCGGTCGCCATGCGCAGGTCGAACGCCTCCGCCCGGTGCGCCGCGGCGGCCTTCCGCCGTAACGTGACGTGCGCCAGCACCACGATGACGGCGAACAGCGGCAGCAGCACCGGCAGGCCGAATTCGGCGGCGATCTCGGCGAAGCTGTTGTGGGCCATCGTCGTGCCGCCCAGATCGACCTCCTGCCACTGGCCGGCGAGGAGCTCGAACGAACCGGCCCCGCGCCCGAGGAGCCCGGAGCTGACGAACAGCCGCCAGCCCAGCAGCGTCAGGTTGACCCTCATCTGGTCGGAGGCGCGCAGACTGTCGTTCTCCTCGAAGGGGGACGTGAACTGTCCCAGCACGCGTTGCCCCGGCTCGCTCGCGGCGGCGAGCGACAGACCGATCCACGCGGCAAGGCCGAGCACCAGCACCGGCACCGCCACCGGCCGCTGGCGCAGGCTCGCCGCCCGCCCGAACCACCACACGGCCACGGGGCCGATCACCAGCGCGCCGAGGAAGCCCGTGCGGCTCTGGGTGGCCACGATCAGGACGATCCAGAAGACGACGAGTCCGGCGTGCAGGACGCGGATCAGCGTCGACCGCGCGACGATGCCGCCCCAGACGAGGAAGGGGAGGCAGGTCAACAGGAATCCGGCGTAGTTGTTGGGGTTGTAGAAGGTGCTGGCGATGAGCGTCGTGTCGGGGCCGAGGGCGGCTCCCTCCGACAGGTGACGTCCCGACTGCAGTTCCCAGACCGCGATCGCTCCCGTGACCAGGAAGGCCACGGTCCAGCCCAGGCGCAGCGTGGCGACGCCGGTGCGGGAGCCACCGGAGAAGGCCAGCACGCAGAGCCCCGCCGCGAACGCGTAGGAGATCGAGCCGATCTTGCGGAGCCCGATGTCCGCGTCCACGGTCCAGAAGAGCGAGACGGGCAGCCACACCGCCCAGGTCACCGCCAGCCACATGAAGAGCCGAGGCACCACGGCGGTGGCCGTCCGCGGCCTGACCAGCAGCATGAACGCCGGCACGACGGCGAGGACGACGACGAGCCGGTAGAGATTCGGGAAGGTCGCCGGAGAGAGATCGATGGTGGCGTAGGCGCCCAGCGCCGCGAGACCCGGAAGAAGCGCCAGCAGCAGCAACCGCACCTTGCCGGGTTCGGGAGGTGCCGCGGCGGTGTCGCCGCTGTCGAGAGGCGTCGGGGCGGTCACCGTTTCACGCCGGTCGTTCTGACCGCCGCGGCACGGGGCCCGATCGGAACTGCCGAATGCTGATCCATTGCTTCCTCTGTCGCGACGATTGACGGTTGTCGAGCCTTGCGACCGCAGGAACGTGAACCGGGCACGCCCTCGACGCGGTGCGGCGGGACCACAGTCACCCAAACGACCAAGGGTGCGCGACGGTTACTTGATCACGGCGTCCCGCCTCCGGCCTGCCCGTACGCCCCGCCGACCGCCTCCGGATGTGGTGAGCTGTACGGGTGGCGGGACTGGGTCTGGTGCTGCACCCCACCCGGGACGTCTCCGAGGTGGTCGGGATCATCGAGCGGTGGGCGTCGGGCCACCGCAAGACGCTGCTGGTCCGCGCCGAGGACGAGCACCGGGTACCGTCCTGCGTCGAGCCCGTCCCGGCGGACGAGCTGGCCACCCGCGCCGACGCCCTGATCAGCATCGGCGGCGACGGGACCATGCTGGGCGCGCTGCGCATGGCGGTGCGCGACCCGAAGCCGGTGCTCGGCGTGCACCTGGGCCGGCTCGGCTTCCTCGTGGAGGTCGAGCCCCCGGACCTGCCGCACGCGCTGAGCCGGCTCGCGGCGAAGGACTTCACCGTCGAGTCACACGCCTGCCTCGCCTGCGACGTCTGCGGCGACGACGTGGTGGCCTTCAACGACATCGCGCTGGTCCGCCAGCCCGGCTCCGGGTTCGTCACCGCCACCCTCGCGGTGGACGGCCAGCGGTATGGCTACTACCGCTGCGACGCGTTGGTGGTCAGCACGCCGACCGGCTCGACGGCGTACAGCTACGCGGCGGGCGGCCCGCTGATCTCGCCGGCGGCGGACGCCGTGGTGGTGACCCCGTCGGCGCCGATGGCGGGCATCTCCCGCTCCGTCGTGCTCGCCCCGGAGGAGAGCATCCGGCTCGACCTCCGGCCGCACTCGGCGGCGGTCGCCGTCGAGATGGACGGGCTGGTGATCAAGGACGCGGCGACCGAGGGGGCGGTGCAGATCCGCTACCGCCGGGACGCCGGTCGGGTGGTCCGCTTCGACCCGCAGCGCTACCAGGAACGCAACCAGCTCAAGCTGAGCCTGCTCGACCTGCCGTTCCTGCCCGACCAGCTCCGCGAGCTGCTCCCCGAGGAACTGCGCCGGGAGCGCGACCAGCGGGAGCTGGAACCGCCCTGTTGACCGGGGCGGCGGCCCGGGCGGTCAGACCCGGATGCCGGCCCACTGGTGGTGCCGGCGGACCGTGGAGAGGATGAAGTCGACGACCCGGCGGGAGGTGTCCGGCACGCGGTAGTCCGCCGGGCAGGGCACGCCCTCCGCGGCGACCTGGTCGACCGCGACCCGCACCGCCTCCACCACGCCGTGCGGGTCCAGCCCGGTCATGATGATCCCGCCGGCGTCGAGCGCCTCGGGCCGCTCGATCGACTCGCGCAGGGTCACCGCGGGGAAGCCGAGGATGGCGGCCTCCTCGCTGATGGTTCCGCTGTCGGACAGCGTGCACCGCGCGCTGGTCTGCAGGCGTACGTAGTCGATGAGGCCGAACGGCTCGTGGAAGGCGATGCCCTCCAGCGCCGTGTCGTCGACCGCGAGGGCCTCCAGGGCCTTACGCGTGCGGGGGTGGGTGGAGACCAGCAACGGCAGGCCCCACTCGTCGCGGACCGCGCGCAGGCAGTCGAGCAGGCGGTGCAGCCGGTCCGGCCGGTCGACGTTCTCCTCCCGGTGCGCGCTGACCACGAAGTACCCGCCCGGCGTGAGCTCCAGCTGGTCGAGGACCGTGGACCCGTCGACGTCGGCACGGTAGTGCTCCAGCACCTCCCGCATCGGCGAGCCGGTGTGCAGGATCCGCCGCGGGTGCAGGCCCTCGGCGAGCAGGTTGCGCCGGGCGTGCTCGGTGTAGACCAGGTTGAAGTCGGCCACGTGGTCGACGAGCCGCCGGTTGGTCTCCTCCGGCACGTTGAGGTCGAAGCACCGGTTGCCGGCCTCCATGTGGTAGACCGGCACCCGCATCCGCCGGGCCATCAGCGCGGCGATGCAGCTGTTGGTGTCGCCGAGCACCAGCAGCGCGTCCGGCCGGTACGCGGCGATGGCCTCCTCGACCCCCACGAGGACCCCGCCGAGCACCCGGCCCAGCGAGGCGGTGTCGACGCCGAGGAACCGGTCCGGCCGGCGCAGCCGCAGCTCGGTGAAGAAGATGTCGGAGAGGGTCGGGTCCCAGTTCTGCCCGGTGTGCACGAGCACGTGCTCGACCGTGCGGTCCAGCCGGTCCATCACCCGGGACAGCCGGATGATCTCCGGTCGGGTGCCGACCACCGTCATGACGCGGGTCATGGCCCGTCCCCTCGCATCGGGCCGGCGGCGTGACGCCGGCGCGCACCGCCGTCGCGCACCAGACACGCCACGGCACCTCCCCCGGAGCAACGAGACGGCCGCGGGGGAGGTTGTGCGCGGTGGGGATCCGTCAGGCCCGCTTGAGCACCTCGGAGACCAGCGCCTTCGCCTCCTCCTGGATCCGGGCGAGGTGCTCCGGGCCCCGGAACGACTCGGCGTAGATCTTGTAGACGTCCTCGGTGCCCGACGGCCGGGCGGCGAACCAGCCCGACTGGGTGGTCACCTTGAGCCCGCCGATCGACGCCCCGTTGCCGGGCGCCGTGGTGAGGGTCGCGCTGATCGGCTCGCCGGCCAGCTCGGTCGCGGTCACCTGCTCGGGCGACAGCTTGGCCAGCACCGCCTTCTCCTCCCGGCTGGCCGGGGCGTCGATCCGGGCGTACGCGGGCGCGCCGAAGCGCTCGGCCAGCTCGGCCCAGTGCTGGCTCGGGGTCTTCCCCGTGGTGGCGATGATCTCCGAGGCGAGCAGGCAGAGCAGGATGCCGTCCTTGTCGGTGGTCCAGGTGCTCCCGTCCCGGCGCAGGAACGAGGCGCCGGCGCTCTCCTCGCCGCCGAAGCCGACCGCACCGTCGAGCAGGCCGGGCACGAACCACTTGAAGCCGACCGGCACCTCCAGCAGCGGGCGGCCGAGGTCGGCGGCGACCCGGTCGATCATCGAGGAGGAGACGAGGGTCTTGCCGACGGCCGCGGCCGGCCCCCACTGCTCGCGGGTGCGGAAGAGGTGGCGGATGGCCACGGCCAGGTAGTGGTTGGGGTTCATGAGGCCACCGTCCGGCGTGACGATGCCGTGCCGGTCGGCGTCGGCGTCGTTGCCGGTGGAGACCCCGAACCGGTCGCGGGCCGCGATGAGCGAGGCCATCGCGTTCGGCGAGGAACAGTCCATCCGGATCTTGCCGTCGCCGTCCAGGGTCATGAACCGCCAGGTCGGGTCGACCGTCGGGTTGATCACCGTGAGGTCGAGGCGGTGCCGCTCGGCGATCTCCCCCCAGTACGCCACGCTCGCCCCGCCCATCGGGTCGGCGCCGATGCGCACCCCGGCGTCCCGGATGGCGGCCACGTCCAGCGCGGCGGGCAGGTCGTCGACGTAGCGGGCGAGGAAGTCGTACCCCCCGGTGGTGTCGGCGGCGCGCGCCCGCGCGTACGGGATGCGCTTCACCTCCTTGAGCCCGGCGGCGAGGATGCTGTTCGCGCGGTCCTGGATCCACTTCGTGACGTCGCTGTCGGCGGGCCCGCCGTGGGTGGGGTTGTACTTGAAGCCGCCGTCGTCCGGCGGGTTGTGCGAGGGCGTGATGACGATGCCGTCGGCGAGCCCGGCGGTGCGGCCGCGGTTGTGGGTGAGGATGGCGTGCGACAGCGCGGGCGTCGGGGTGTAGCCGTCCCGGCTGTCCACCAGCACGGTGACGTCGTTGGCGGCGAGCACCTCCAGCGCGCTGGCCTCCGCCGGTGCGGACAGCGCGTGGGTGTCCCGGGCGAGGAACAGCGGGCCGTCCAGGCCCTGCTCCCGCCGGTAGTCGCAGAGCGCCTGGGTGACGGCGAGGATGTGGTCCTCGTTGAAGGCGTTGCGCAGGCTCGACCCGCGGTGCCCGGAGGTGCCGAACGAGACCTGCTGCGCCGGGTCGCTCGGATCCGGGTGCCCGGCGTAGTAGGCGGTGACCAGCCGGGGCACGTCGACCAGGTCGGCGGGCTCGGCGGGCTGGCCGGCACGGGGGTGGGCCACGGTCGGAACCTCCTTGCGATGTGCGGGTGGATCAGGGCTCGACGCGCTGGCCCTTGCCGATGACGACGATGCCGTTGTCGGAGACGGTGTACCGCTGGCGGTCCTTCTCCAGGTCGACGCCGATCTCAGCGCCCTCCGGCACGTAGACGTTCTTGTCCAGGATGGCCCGGCGGACCACCGCGTGCCGGCCGATCTCGACACCCTCCATGAGCACCGAGCCGTCCACGTGCGCCCAGGAGTGCACCTTCACCTTCGGCGACACGATCGAGTTCTCCACCAGGGAGCCGGAGATCACCGACCCGGGCGACACCATCGAACTGACCGCGCGCCCGACCCGCTCGCCCCAGGCGTGCACGAACTTGGCCGGCGGGTACGGCGGCTGGTTGCTGTAGATCGGCCAGTCGAAGTTGTAGAGGTTGAACACCGGGTGGACGTTGATGAGGTCCATGTGGGCGTCGTAGAAGGAGTCGAGCGTCCCCACGTCCCGCCAGTAGCCGCGGTCGCGGTCGGTGCTGCCCGGCACCTCGTTGTCCTTGAAGTCGTAGACGTTGGCCTCGCCCCGCTCGACCAGCATCGGGATGATGCTGCCGCCCATGTCGTGCTTGCTGGTCTTGTCCTCGGCGTCGCGCTCGACCGCCTCGCAGAGCGCCTTGGTGCTGAAGACGTAGTTGCCCATCGAGGCGTAGATCTGGTCGGGCGCGTCGGGCAGCCCCACGGCGTCGGTGGGCTTCTCGCGGAACGCCCGGATCCGCCGGCCGTCCTCGCCGACCTCGATCACGCCGAACTGGTCGGCCATCGACAGCGGCTGCCGGATGCCGGCCACGGTGACCGCGGCGCCCGAGGCGATGTGGTCCTCCACCATCTGCCGCGGGTCCATCCGGTAGATGTGGTCGGCGCCGAAGACGATCACGTGGTCCGGCTGCTCGTCGTTGATCAGGTTGAAGCTCTGGTAGATCGCGTCGGCCGAGCCGGCGAACCACCACGGGCCGCGGCGCTGCTGCGCCGGCACCGGGGTGACGTAGTTGCCGAGCATCGTCGACATCCGCCACGTCTGGGTGATGTGGCGGTCCAGCGAGTGGGACTTGTACTGGGTGAGCACGACGATCTTGAGATAGCCGGCGTTGGCCAGGTTGGAGAGGACGAAGTCGACCATGCGGTACATCCCGCCGAAGGGGACGGCCGGCTTCGCACGGTCGGTGGTGAGGGGCATCAGGCGCTTGCCCTCCCCGCCGGCCAGGACGATCGCGAGCACCTTGGCAGCCATGCTCAGACGCTATCCATCCCGCCCCGACTTCACCACTCGTACGGGCACAGTTTGCCCCCGGGTGCGGGCCGGGCTTCCGCGCTAAGGTGCCGGTCATGAGCGATTCCCCCCGGCTGCGTGTCGACCTGCTCACCCGCGAGTACCCGCCGGAGGTCTACGGCGGCGCCGGGGTGCACGTCGAGTACCTCGCGCGCGAGCTGCGCCGCCTCGCCGACGTGCGGGTGCACTGCTTCGGCGCGCCCCGCGACGAGCCCGGCGTCACCGCGTACGCCGAGCCGGCGGCGCTCGCCGGCGCGAACGCCGCGCTGCGCACCATGGCCGTAGACCTGGAGATGGCCGCCGGCGCGGCCGGCACCGACGTGGTGCACAGCCACACCTGGTACGCCAACCTGGCCGGGCACACCGCGAAGCTGCTGCACGGGGTGCCGCACGTGGTCACCGCGCACAGCCTGGAGCCGCTGCGCCCGTGGAAGGCCGAGCAGCTCGGCGGCGGCTACGCGCTCTCCTCCTGGTGCGAGCGGACCGCGTTCGAGGCGGCCGACACGGTCATCGCGGTCAGCGAGGGGATGCGGCGGGACGTGCTGACCGCGTACCCGGAGGTCGACCCCGACCGGGTGCGGGTCGTCTACAACGGCATCGACACCGCGCAGTACGCCCCGGACTCCGGCACCGACGTGGTGGACCGGCTCGGCATCGACCCGGCCCGTCCCAGCGTGGTCTACGTCGGGCGGATCACCCGGCAGAAGGGCCTGCCGTACCTGCTGCGGGCGGCCCGGGAGCTGCCCGCCGACACCCAGCTCGTGCTGCTGGCCGGCGCCCCCGACACACCGGAGATCGCCGCCGAGGTGGAGGGCCTGGTCGCCGAGCTGCGGGCCGGCCGCTCGGGCGTGATCTGGATCGCCGAGATGCTGCCCAAGCACGAGGTGATCCAGGTGCTCACCCACGCCACCATCTTCGTCTGCCCGTCGGTCTACGAGCCGATGGGCATCGTCAACCTGGAGGCCATGGCCTGCGAGACCGCCGTGGTGGCAACCGCCACCGGCGGCATCCCCGAGGTGGTCGCCGACGGCGAGACCGGGCTGCTGGTCCCGATCGAGCAGGCCGGCGACGGCAGCGGCCGGCCGCTGGACCCGGAGCGCTTCGTGGCCGACCTGGCGGCGACGATCAACGACCTGCTGGCCGACCCGAAGCGGGCCGAGGAGTTCGGTCTCGCCGGCCGCCGCCGGGCCGTGGAGCACTTCTCCTGGGACACCATCGCGCAGCGGACGCTGGAGGTGTACCGGTCGGTGGGCGCCGCCGGCTGACCCGAGCGCGAAGCGATCTCGCGCAGTAGGTTGAACCGGTGACTGGACGGTTCCCGATCGAAGACGTCTCCCCCGTCGTCTCCTGCGGTCGCTACCCGGCCAAGGCGGTGGTCGGCGAGGTCGTGCCCGTGTCGGCCCGCGCCTACCGCGAGGGCCACGACGCGCTCGGCTGCAATGTGGTGTGGCTCGGCCCGGACGGCGCCGCCCGCCCGTTCACCCGGATGCGCCCCGGCGAGCCCGGCCAGGACCGCTGGCACGCCACCATCCGCCCCGACGCGGTCGGCGCCTGGCGGTTCACCGTGGAGGCGTTCCAGGACCCGTACCTGACCTGGCAGAACGCCGTCACCAAGAAGGTCGCCGCCGGCCAGGGCCCGGCCGAGCTGGCCAACGACCTGGCCGAGGGCGCCCGGGTCCTGGAGGCCGCCCTCGACCTCGTGCCGGCCGCCGAGCAGAAGCGGGTGCGGGCCGCGGTGGCCGCGCTGCGCGACGACGACGAGGACCTGCCCCGCCGGGTCGGCCCGGCGCTCGACCTGGCCCCGCTGCTCTGGGACCACCCGGTCCGCGAGCTGGTCACCACCGGCGACGAGCACACCCTCTGGGTCGACCGGCCGCGGGCGCTCTTCTCCGCCTGGTACGAGTTCTTCCCCCGCTCCGAGGGCGCGATCCCGGCCACCGTCGACGCGCCCGCCCGCTCCGGCACCTTCGTCACCGCCCTGGACCGGCTGCCCGGCGTCGCCGCCATGGGCTTCGACGTGCTCTACCTGCCGCCGATCCACCCGATCGGCCGGGTCAACCGCAAGGGCCCCAACAACGCGCTCACCGCCGGGCCCGACGACGTCGGCTCGCCGTGGGCGATCGGCGCCGCCGAGGGCGGCCACGACGCCATCCACCCCGACCTGGGTACGCCGGAGGACTTCCGCGACTTCATCGCCGCCGCCGCCGAGCAGGGCCTGGAGGTGGCCATGGACCTGGCGTTGCAGTGCGCCCCGGACCACCCGTGGGTGACCGAGCACCCGGAGTGGTTCACCACCCGGGCCGACGGCACCATCGCGTACGCGGAGAACCCGCCGAAGAAGTACCAGGACATCTACCCGCTGAACTTCGACAACGACCCGGAGGGCATCCGGGCGGAGATCCTGCGGGTGGTGCTGCACTGGGTCGGCGAGGGCATCAAGATCTTCCGGGTCGACAACCCGCACACCAAGCCGTTCGACTTCTGGCACTGGCTCATCTGGGAGGTCAAGAAGGTCGACCCGGACGTGCTGTTCCTCGCCGAGGCGTTCACCCGCCCGGCGATCATGCACGGCCTCGGGAAGATCGGCTTCACCCAGTCGTACACCTATTTCACCTGGCGCACGTCGGCGGCCGAGATGCGCGAGTACTGCGCGGAGCTGGTCGCGGCGGCCGACTACATGCGACCCAACTTCTGGCCCAACACCCCGGACATCCTTCACGAGTCGCTCCAACACGGCGGCCCGCCGATGTTCAAGATCCGGGCGGTGCTGGCCGCGCTGCTCTCCCCCTCCTGGGGGATGTACGCCGGCTACGAGCTCTTCGAGCACGTCGCCCGCCCCGGCGCCGAGGAGTACCTGGACAACGAGAAGTACGAGCTGCGCCCCCGGGACTGGGCGGGCGCGCAGGAGCAGGGCCGCTCGCTCGCCCCGTTCATCACCACCCTCAACCGGGTCCGCCGGGACAACCCCGCCCTGCACCGGCTGCGCAACCTGCGCTTCCACGACATCGACAACCCGGCGCTGCTCTGCTGGTCCAAGCACGACCCGGACACCGGCAACACGGTCATCGTGGTCTGCTCCTTCGACTCCCGTGCCGTGCAGTGGGGCAACACCACCCTCGACATGCCGGCGCTCGGCTTCGACTGGCACGAGCGGTTCACCGTGCACGACGAGCTGACCGGCGCCGACTACGACTGGGGGCAGCGCAACGCGGTGCGGCTCGACCCGTACCTGCAACCCGCGCACGTGCTCACTGTGCGGCGGCCCGCCCCGCCGGCCGAGCCCGGGGCCGCGCCGCCGGCCCCGGCGGCGCTTGACCTGACCGTCGAAGACGTACCCGCCGACCTCTCCGGCGGCACCGCCCCGACCGCACCGGCCGCGAAGGACGACGCACGATGGACCAGCTGATCGCCGGCGAGGCGCACGACCCGCACGCCACGCTCGGCGCGCACCCCGCCGACGGGCACACCACCATCCGGACCCTGCGCCGGGGCGCGGCCGATGTGGCCGTGCTCGCCGGCGACGACCGGCACCCCATGAAGCGGGTGCACGACGTGGGCGTCTTCGAGGCCGTGCTCCCCGGCGAGGTGCTCGACTACCGGGTCGAGGTGGACGGCGCGGTGCACGACGACCCCTACCGCTACCCGCCCACCCTCGGCGAGCTGGACCTGCACCTGATCGGCGAGGGCCGGCACGAGCGGCTCTGGGAGGCTCTCGGTGCCCGGGTCTTCGACGAGGGCGTGGCGTTCACCGTCTGGGCGCCCAACGCCCGCGGGGTGCGGGTGGTCGGCGACTTCACCGGCTGGGGGCCCGACGACGGCTGGCCCATGCGCTCGCTCGGCTCCAGCGGGGTGTGGGAGATCTTCGTGCCCGGCGCCACCGTCGGCAGCCGGTACAAGTACCGCATCCTCGGCGCCGACGGGCACTGGCGGGACAAGGCCGACCCCCTCGCCGCCCGCGCCGAGGTGCCGCCCTCCACCGCCTCCGTGGTGCACCACTCCCGGTACGCCTGGGGCGACGCCGACTGGCTCGCCCGGCGCGCGCGGCGGCAGCCGCACCAGGAGCCCATGAGCGTGTACGAGGTGCACCTCGGCTCCTGGCGCCCCGGCCTCGGCTACCGGGAGCTGGCCGAGCAGCTCACCGCGTACGTCACCGAGCTGGGCTTCACCCACGTCGAGTTCCTGCCCGTGATGGAGCACCCGTTCGGCGGCTCCTGGGGCTACCAGGTCACCGGCTACTACGCCCCCACGGCCCGGTTCGGCGACCCCGACGAGTTCCGCCACCTGGTCGACCGGCTGCACCAGGCCGGCATCGGGGTGATCCTCGACTGGGTGCCGGCGCACTTCCCCAAGGACGAGTGGGCCCTCGCCCGCTTCGACGGCACCCCGCTCTACGAGCACCCCGACCCGCGCCGCGGCGAGCACCCCGACTGGGGCACGTACGTCTTCGACTTCGGCCGCCGCGAGGTGCGCAACTTCCTGGTCGCCAACGCCCTCTACTGGCTGGCGGAGTTCCACGTCGACGGGCTGCGGGTCGATGCGGTCGCCTCGATGCTCTACCTGGACTACTCCCGCCAGGAGGGCCAGTGGGCGCCCAACGTGCACGGCGGCCGGGAGAACCTGGAGGCCATCGCGTTCCTCCAGGAGGTCAACGCCACCGTCTACAAGCACCACGCCGGGGTGGTGATGATCGCCGAGGAGTCCACCGCCTGGCCGGGCGTCACCCGCCCCACCGCCGAGGGCGGGCTGGGCTTCGGCTTCAAGTGGAACATGGGCTGGATGCACGACACCCTGCTCTACACCTCCAAGGACCCGATCTACCGGCAGCACCACCACCATCAGCTCACCTTCTCGCTGGCGTACGCCTGGAGCGAGAACTACGTGCTGCCGATCAGCCACGACGAGGTGGTGCACGGCAAGGGCTCGCTGGCCGGCAAGATGCCCGGCGACACCTGGCAGCGGCTGGCCAACGTGCGGGCGCTGCTCGCGTACATGTGGGCGCACCCGGGCAAGCAGCTGCTCTTCATGGGCTGCGAACTCGCCGACGACCGCGAGTGGAGCGAGGAGCGCGGCCTCGACTGGTACCTGCTGCACGACCCGGCGCGGGCCGGCGTGCAGCGCCTCGTGGGCGACCTTAACCGGGCCTACCGGGCCACCCCGGCGCTCTGGACGCAGGACACCGACCCCGCCGGCTTCCGCTGGATCGCCGGCGACGACGTCGCCAACAACACGGTCTCGTTCATCCGGATCGCCCCCGACGGCCAGACCCTGGTCTGCGTGGCCAACTTCTCCGCGCTGCCGCTGGAGGGCTACCGGGTCGGCCTCCCCGCCGGCGGCACCTGGACCGAACTGCTCAACACCGACGCCCAGCACTACGGCGGGTCAGGCGTGGGCAACCTCGGGTCGGTGCAGGCCGAGAGCGTGCCGTGGCACGGCATGCCGGCGTCGGCGGCGCTGCGCGTGCCACCGCTCGGCGTCCTCTGGCTCCGCCCGGCCTGAGCACCGCTGCCTCAATCCCGCCGGTCGCTGCTCGCGGCTCGCGGCTCGCGGCTCGCTGGTCGTTGCTCGCTGCTCGCTGCTCGCTGCCTGATCTTGGAGAGTTGCCGTTCGTGGCGGACGGTAACTTGCCAAGATCCCGGAGCGCCGCGCGCGGCATGCGCGGAGAGTAGCGCCAACGCCCGCAATCCCTACGCTGCGTCGAGATGTCGCGCGGAGCCGCGATCGACCTGAACGGACGCGCATCACCCTCCGTACCGCTGGACGGATGCCGGACACCCGTGACGGACGAGGCGGAGGAGCTTCGATGGCGTGGAGCAGAGGCACAACCAGGCGACGCGGGACGGCGAGCACGTCCCGGAACCGGAAGATCGCGGGCGGGGTGGCCCTGGCGATGACCGCCGGGGCGGCGTTCGCGGTCGCGACCGGCACCGGCCAGGCCGCCGAGAACTGCCAGGGCCTGGACACCGCCCTGCGCAACAACCTGACCTTCATCGCCGACCAGCGCCGCAACCCGGACGCCAACTCGGCCGCCCGGATCGCCAACCGGCAGGCCGTCGTCGACCTCATCCAGCAGCGCCGGACCGCGGCCGGCTGCACCGGCACGGTCGAGGTGGCCGGCGCGGCCTGCCCCGAGGTCCCGTGGGAGCAGGCGATGGGTACCCAGCTCGACCGGGCCTGGGCGGTCACCGGACAGCTGAGGGGCGAGCGCTCCGGACAGCTCGTCGACCCGCGACTGACCGAGGCGCGGGTGAAACAGCTCGCCGGCCTGTTGGGCGGGGTCCGCGGCATCGTGCAGGGCGCCCAGAAGGCACAGGCCGGGAAGGCCGGGGCTCCGGCCGGCGGTGGGGCGTCTGGTGCGGCGGCCGGCGGTGGGGCAGCCGGTGCGGCGGCCGCCGAAGCCGACCAGGCTGGAGCCGACGAGGCTGCTGGCGCCGGCCAGGCTGGTGCGGCCGGCCAGGCTGGTGCGGCCGGCCAGGCTGGTGCGGCCGGCCAGGCCGGTGGCGCGGAACGGGCTGCCGCCATCATCAACGCGATCGGCGGGCTGATTGGTCAGATCGGGCAGATCGTGCAGGCCGCGCTGGAGGGCCAGCAGCAGGCGGACGGCGGCGAGCAGGCCGGCAACGGGCAGGACGACCAGCAGGCCGGCGACGACCAACAAGCCGGTGATGCGCAGGACGACCAGCAGGCCGGTGACGCGCAGGACGGCGAACAGGCCGGCGAGGCCCCGGGCGGCGAGCAGGGCGCCGCTGGCCAGGAGGGCGCCGCCGGTCAGGAGGGCGCTGCCGGTCAGGAGGGCGCTGCCGGTCAGGAGGGCGCTGCCGGTCAGCAGGATGACCAGGCGGGTGACGGGCAGCAGGCCGGTGACGCCGAGGCGCGCCTCGCCGACCGGCTTCGGCAGCTCAGGGCCCGTATCCAGCAGCTGAGGGCGATCGTCAAGCAGATCCGCGCCGCTCGGCAGGCCGCTGGCGACCAGCGCGGCCAGGGCCAGAACGCCGGCCAGGGTCAAGGCAAGGGCAAGGGCCAGGACGCCGCCGAGGCGGGCGGCGAACAGAACGCCGACCAGGGCAACCAGGGCAACCAGGGCAACCAGGGCCAGGGCATGAACCAGGCGGGCCAGGGCCAAGGCCAAGGCCAAGGCAAGGGCCAAGGCAAGGGCCAGGGCCAGGCCGGGCAGAAGCAGGGCATGAACCAGGCGGGCCAGGATCAGGTGTACAAGGTGGCCGACCCGAGCGTGCCGGGCTGCGCCCCTGGTGACCCCGCCCAGGGTGCCGGAGCCGGCAACGCCGACGCCGACCAGCAGGGCGACGCGACCGGCACCGAGCAGCAGAACGGCTCGGAGGCAGCCGACGACATGACCGGTGGCAGGGGCGGCGCCGACTCAGCCGACACGGGTATGGCCGGCACGGGCGCGAACCGCGTGGCCGGCACGACCACCAGTTAGCCGCCAACCACCGCGACAAACACCATCCGCGACAGAAACGGCGACCCGGCCCCGACAACCAGGGCCGGGTCGCCGCCCACTCCCCCGGCCACCGAACCCCCGACCCACACCCCGGCGATCATGAGGTTGGCGGCACTGGAGGAGATCGACTTCGCCGCCAACTTCATGATCGACAGCGACAGGAGGGACAGGGGAAAGGGAGGGAAGGACAGTCAGACCAGGCCGGCTTCGCGGAGGAGTTTCCAGAGGCCGGCGCCGTCGGGGGCGGCGAGCCACTTCTGGCCCACCGGGCCGGCGGAGGGGCGGCCGGGCGGGGTGGGCAGGCTGCCGGCGAGCACGGACTGGGTGGGCGAGAGGCGGCGGATCGCGACCCCGGCCACGTTGTCCGGGTGGGCGGCGGCGAACTCGCGGTAGATCTCCTGGTCGTGCTGCCCGTCGTCGCCGATGAGCAGCCAGCGGACGTCGGGGAACTCCCGGGCCAGCCGGGCCAGGGTGGCCCGCTTGTGCTCCCGGCCGCTGCGGAACCACCGGTCGGCGGTCGGCCCCCAGTCGGTGAGCAGCAGCGGACCGGCCGGGTAGAGGTGCCGGGAGAGGAACCGGGTCAGCGTCGGCGCGACGTTCCAGGCGCCGGTGGAGAGGTAGAAGACCGGCGCGCCGGGGTGGGCGGTGACCAGGCGCTCGTACAGGACCGCCATGCCGGGGACGGCGGCCCGGGCGTGCTCGTCGAGCACGAAGGTGTTCCAGGCGGCGAGCAGCGGCCGGGGCAGCGCGGTCACCATGACCGTGTCGTCGATGTCGGAGAGGATGCCGAACCGGACCTCCGGGTCGAGGATGCGGACCAGCGCCTCCACCGGCTCGGCGTCGGCCACGCTCAGGCGTACGCAGCCCCAGCCGGGGGTGAAGTCGGCCTTGATGACGGTGTCCACGAAGCCGCTGCGGTCCGCGGTCGCCTCCTGGGTCACGCCGCCCGCCTCGATGGTGATCTTGGCGTGCTTGGCGGGCAGGGTGGTGAAGCTGCGCCAGCCCCGGACCTTCTCCAGCCGGCCGCGCTGGCGGGTGTCGGGGCGACCGAGCAGCACCCGGCAGAGCACGCGCGCCCAGCCCGGGGCGCCGTACCCGGCGTACGCGATGATGTTGGCCTGCCACCCGGTGCGCCGCAGCCGGCGCTCCACCAGGCCGTGCAGGGCGTCCTCGATGCGGGCGGCCCGGTGCAGTTGCGGCACGGCCAGTTGGTCCGGTGGTGTGGGTGGCACGCTGTCACCCTGCCACAACCCGCGCGCACCGGCCACGCGAGTGGTCTGCCCCGATCCACCGCGCCGTCCGGCGCCCGCGTGACAGACTGCGGTCGAGGCGACGACGGGGGCGTTGGTCGTGTCGACACCAGAGCGGGACCCGGGACGGTGGCGTCCGGCGCTGGACCGGCCGGCGCTGGTGGCGCTGCTGCTCGGCACGGCCGGGGTGGGCTACCGGCTGGTGCTGACGCTGCTCACCCTGCCCACCTCGAACAGCGACGAGGCCACCTTCGGCCTGGCCGCCCTGCACATCGCCACCGGCAACGAGCGGCCGGTCTTCCTCTACGGCCAGCGCTACATGGGCATGCTGGAGTCCTACCTGGCGGCCCCGCTGGTGGGCTGGGCCGGGGCGAGCTGGCCGCTGCTGCGGCTGCCGCTGCTGGCGCTCTTCGCGGTCTTCCTGTGGCTGGCGTACCGGCTGACCCGCCGGCTCTTCTCCCCCTGGCTGGCCACCTTCGTGGTGGGCCTGCTGGCGCTCGGCTCCGAGCGGGTGGTCCGCGACCAGCTCACGGCGGTGGGCGGCCGGCCGGAGGTGAAACCGGCGGTGCTGGCGATGGTGCTCATCGCGGTCGCCCTCGGCGACCGCCGGGTCCGGCACCGCTGGCTGGCCACCGGCCTGTTCGGGCTGCTGGCCGGGGTGGCGCTCTGGTCGGACTGGCTGATCCTGCCCTACCTGGCGGTGGCCGGTCTGCTGCTGCTCTGGGCCGCGCCCCGGGACCTGGTGGGCTGGCCGGGGGTGCTGCTGGTGGTGGGCTTCGTGCTCGGGGTCGCGCCGATGGTGAAGGACAACCTGGTCGCGCCGGACGGGCAGGACTCGCTGTCGGTGTTCCGGGAGATCAGCACCAAGGAGGGTGCGACGCCGTCGGTGACCGAACGGCTGCACGGCGGCCTGCTGGAGGGGGTGCCGCTGGCCTCCGGGCTCTGCCCGATGGACGGCTGCGCCCGCTGGGCGCAGTGGTTCGGGCTGCTCTACCCGGTGCTGCTGGTGGCCGCCGCCGGGCTCGCGCTGGTCGCGTTCCGCCGGGCCACGGAGCCCGCCGCGCGGACCCGGGCCGTGGCGATCCTCGCCCTGGTCGCCGGGGCGGCGCTGACCCTGCTGGCGTACGTGCGCAGCCCGCTCGCCGCGACCGACCCGCTGGGCAACTCCCGCTACCTGTCGGTGCTCCAGATCTCGCTGCCGGCGGTGCTCTGGCCGCTCTGGCGGGCCGCCGCGCACGCGGTGCGGGCCGCCGCGGGCGGGGCGGCCCGGCTCGCCGGCGCGCTGGCCGGTCTGGTGCTGGTCGCGCTGGCGGCCGCCACGCTGGCCGGCACCGTGGCATTCGTGGTGGACGCCCCGGCGCTGCGCGCCGAGGAGCGGCAGGCCCGGGAGCTGGCCGACGCGGTGCGCCGGGCCGGCCTGCGCGAGGTGTACGGGGACTACTGGACCTGCAACCGGTTGATCTTCAACACCGGCGAGGCGGTGGTCTGCGCGGTGCTCGACGGCGACCTGAGCCCGGGGCAGAACCGCTATCCGGCGTACTGGAAGCGGGTGGGGCGGGCGGCCCGGCCCGGGTACGTGCTGGCCGTCGGCTCGTCGGCGGAGCGCGGGCTGCGCCGGCTGCTCGGTGACCGGGCCGACGCGGCGGTGGTGGCCGAGGTGGGCGGCTATCGGGTGTACCACCCGGAGAGCGCCGTGCGGCCGTGGCGCTGAACCCGGGCCGTACGCTGTGCCGATGCTCATCCTGCTGCCCCCGTCGGAGGGGAAGGCCGAGGCCGGCACCGGCCGGCGGCTGGACCTGTCGAAGCTCTCCCTACCGGAGCTGAACCCGGCCCGGGAGGAGGTGCTGGCCGCCCTGGTCGACCTCTGCGCCGGCCCGGACGAGGCGGCGGCCCGCGAGGCGCTGGGCCTGAGCGAGGGGCAGCGCGGCGAGCTGCGGCGCAACGCGCGGCTGCGGGTGGCGGCCACCGCCCCGGCCGGGCGGATCTACACGGGGGTGCTCTACGAGGCGCTCGACCTGGCCACGCTGCCGCCGGCCGCGGAGCGGCTGGCCCGCCGCTCGGTGCTGGTCAGCTCGGGCCTGTGGGGCGCGGTACGCCTCACCGACCGGATCCCGCCCTACCGCTGCCCGGTCGGGGCGCGGCTGCCGGGCGTCGGGGCGCTGTCGGCGTACTGGCGCACGGCGCTGGCCGAGGCCATGGCGGCGGCCGCCGGGAAGGGCCCGGTGCTCGACCTGCGCTCGGGCGCGTACGCGGCCACCTGGGCGCCGCGCGGGGCGGTCGCCGAGCGCACCGTGACCGTGCGGGTGCTGCACGAGCGCGACGTGGACGGGGCGCCGACCCGGTCGGTGGTGAGCCACTTCAACAAGGCCACCAAGGGCCGGCTGGTCCGCGACCTGCTCACCGCCGGCGCCCGGCCGCGCACCGCCGACGCGCTCATCGGGGCGCTGCGCGAGCTGAAGTACCAGGTCGAGGAGCAGCCTCGGACGACCGGCCGCCCCCGCCAGGTCGACGTGGTCGTCACCGAGCTCTGAGGGCTGCTTGCCGCAAATTTTGCTCAAGGCTCGGTCGCAGCGGTTTCGCGGCGCGGACGGCGGGGGTCACGGTTAGGGAACCCCGACACCGAGCAAGGAGCTGTTCCGATGGCCCCCGAGTCCACCACCCTGCTCGACCGGCCCCGCCAGTCGTCGCCACCCCCGCCACTGGACTGGCTCACCCTGGCCGACGCCTTCGAGGTCGCCTGCCTGGTGCGCTGCACCCCGCCCCCGGCCGCCGACGCCCGCCGGGTCGACATCGGGGCGTACCGGGGCGGGATCGCCGAGTTCAACCGCGAGGACGCCGCGCACCGGATGCGGCAACTGCTGCACCGGCTGGACGTGCCGGTGGAGCACGAGCTGGCCACGGGCGGCCTGCGCCGCCGGTACGAGCTGCACCGGCTGTCGGTGCCCCGGGAGCACCGGTCGGCGTACGCGACCCTGCTGGAGGCCGGCTGGCGGCAGGGCCGCCGCGAGCTGCTCGGCGGGCCCTTCCCCGGGGCCTCCACGGCCCGCCGGGTGTGGCGGCCGCGGCTGGCCGCGGCGGCGTGGCGGGCGGCGCTGCTGGCCGGCGGCCGGCACGTACGCCGGCACAGCCTCGGCATCCGGCTCGCCGACCGGGACCTTGCCGCGGTGCTGGTCCGGGGCGCGGCGCTGCTGGAGGTCCCGGCGGTGCTCCGGCCCGGCGCGGGCTGCTTCCTGGTGAGCGTCGCCAACGGCCCGCACCGGGTGCGGATCACCGAGAGCGCCAGGCTGGCCCCGGCGGCGGCCTGCTGACCGCGCCCGCCCGGGGCGTCCCGCGGTCACCGCACGACCGTGGGCGCGGCTCCGGGCGCCACGGTGGGCGGCCGGGCTTGCGCGGCGGGTGGTCGGCAGCGCAAAGTTCAGCCCGTGAGCCGACACTGGTCTGTGCGCGGCCGGCGCCGGACCGCGGCCCCGCTGGCGCTGTTGCTGCTGCTCGTGGCCGGCCTGGCCGCCTGCCGGGACGAGCCCACCGAGCCGGTGCGGATCCGGATCGCGACCGGTAGCCCCACGGCGGTCTACCACGCCTTCGGCCAGTCGCTGGCCGCCCTGCTCAACCGGGAGCTGCCCGGCGTACGGGCCAGCGTGGTGGTCACCGCGGCGTCCGCGCAGAACGTCCGGCTGGTCGGCTCCGGCGAGGCGGAGCTGGGCTTCACCCAGGCCGACGTGCTGCCGCCGCACGCGCCGGAGCACCCCACGGTGCTCGCCGTGGCCCGGGTCTACGACGACCTGCTGCACCTCGTCACCACCGCCGGCGGTCCGGTACGCACCCTCGCCGACCTGCGCGGGCGGCGGGTGTCGGTGGGCGCCGACGGCTCCGGCACCGAGGTCACCGCCACCCGGCTGCTCACCGTGGCCCAGCTCGGCGGCACGGTGGTCCAGGAGCATCTCGGCCTGGACGACTCGGTGGCGGCGCTGCGTGCCGGCCGGATCGACGCCTTCTTCTTCTCCGGCGGCCTGCCGGTCCGCGGCGTCGCCGAGCTGGCCGGCCGCACCTCGGTGCGGATGGTCGACCTGGGCGAGTGGACCGAACCGCTGCGCCGCGGGTACGGGCAGGTCTACGTGACCCGGGACATCCCCCGCTCGGTCTACGGGGCGGACCCGGTCAGCACGGTGGCGAACCCGAACTACCTGATCGTCCGCGCCGACCTGCCGACGGAGCTGGTGCGCGAGGTGACCCGGCTGCTGATGGAGCGCCGGGAGGAGCTGGCCGCCGCGCACCCGGCGGCCGGCCGGATGAGTCCCCGGGCCGCGATCGTCACCACCCCGCTGCCGCTGCATCCGGGTGCGGCGGACTGGTACCGGGCCACCAAGCCCTGAGGCGGGGTCAGCGCCGCCCGGCCTCGGAGCCGACCCGTTCGACCGGGCCCTCGCCGGGCGCCGGGGCAGGCCCGTCCGGCGCGTCCGGCTCGGCCGGCTCGTCGTCGGGAGCCGGGAACCACAGCTCGGCGACCAGCCCCCGGGGCTCGCCCTGGCGCATGGTCAGCCGGCCGTCGGAGGCGTCGACAAGCACCGCGACGATGGTCAGCCCGAGCCCGGCGCCGTCCACGTTCTGCACGTCGGGGGCCCGCCAGAACCGCTCGGTGGCCTGGTCGAGCTGGCTGGCCGTCATGCCGGGTCCGGTGTCCCGCACCTCCAGCGCGGTCCCGCCGTCGGCCGGCCGCACGGTCACCGTCACCGCTCCCCCGGCGCCGCTGAACTTGACCGCGTTGTCGATCAGCGCGTCGAGCGCCTGGTCGATGGCGGTCGGCACGGTCCGGGCGTACGCGGGCGCCCCGGTCGTGTCGAGCGTGAGGGTGACCGACCGGTGCCGGGCCAGCGGCAGCCAGGCCGCCACCCGGGAGGCGGCGATGGCGGCGGCGTCGACGGTGACCCGCTGGTTCTCCTCCCGCTCGGCCCGGGCCAGGGTGAGCAGCGCGTCGAGCACGGTGGCCAGCCGGTCGGTCTCCTCCAGCGCCAGCCGGTGCTCGGCCCGGCCGTCGGGGTCGGTCAGGCTCGGCCCCAGCTCCTCCACCCGCAGCCGCAACGCGGTCAGCGGGTTGCGGAGCTGGTGGCTGGCGTGCGCGACGAACGCCCGCTGCCGGTCCATCACGTCGGAGACCGCGTCGGCCATGTCGTTGAAGCTGGTCGCGAGCCGGCGCAGCTCGGGCGGGCCGAGCCGGGGACGGACCCGGGCCCGCCGGTGCCCCTCGGCGATCTCGTGGGTGACCGCGTCCAGCTCGGTGACCGGGCGCAGCACCCAGCCGGCCAGCCCGAACGCGGTGGAGACGCAGGCCAGCACCGCGAGCAGGCCGATCCCGGCGAGCAGCAGCCACCAGGCGGTGACGGTGCGGCGCACCTTGGCCGCCGGTGTCGTGGTGACCACCGCGCCGAGCACCTCGCCGCCGTCGTTGATCGGGACCGCCACCACGATGGGCCCGTCCACCCAGGGCCAGACCGACTCCGGCCCGCTGAACTGCTGTCCGGAGAGCGCGGTGTCCAGGGCCGGGTCGGTGCCCGCGCCGAACTCCCAGCGGGCCGAGGCGGCCACGGTGCGGCGGTCCCGGTCCACCACGGCGGCGCCCACGCCGTAGAGGTCGTCGTAGGCGGCCAGTTCCCCGTCCAGCGGGCCGGGGGTGCCGCCGCGCAGCGCCGGGCCGGCCAGCGAGGCGAACCGGGTGGCGTCGGCGAGCCGGTCGGCGCGGACCCGGTCGGTCTCCCGGGTGGCCAGGGTGGCCGCCAGCGGGGTCTCCAGGGCGAGCAGCACCAGCACCATCAGCAGCAGGTAGCTGATCACCAGCCGGCGGCGCACCGGGGCCTCCTCACTCGCCGCGGAGCCGGTAGCCGACCCCGCGGACGGTCTCCACCAGCGTCGGGTCGCCGAGCTTGCCGCGCAGCGAGCCGACGTGCACCTCGACGGTGTGGCGGTCGGCCCAGGTGGTGCCCCAGACGTCGAGCAGGATCCGGTCCCGGGGCACGGCCACCCCGGGCTGGCGGGCCAGGGAGAGCAGGATGTCGAACTCCTTGCGGGTGAGCGCCACCGGCCGGCCCGCGACGCTGACGGTCCGGCCGCCCACGTCGATGCGGACGGCGCCCGCCTCGATGAGGTTGCGCTCCGGGGCGGTGTGCGCGGCCCGGCGCAGCACCGCCTCGATCCGCGCCTGGAGCTCCACCATCGAGAACGGCTTGACCACGTAGTCGTCGGCGCCCAGCCGGAGGCCGAGCACCCGGTCGCGTTCCTCGCCCCGGGCGGTCACCGCGATGATGCCGAGCTGGCTGCTGCGCCGGCGCAGCTCCCGGCACAGGTCGGTGCCGTCGCCGTCGGGCAGGGTCAGGTCGAGCAGCACCAGGTCGCACGGGGCGGCGGAGAGCGCGGCCTCGACGGTGGCGGCGTGCTCCACCTCGTACCCGCGCCGGGTCAGCGCGGACGACAGGGCGGCGGCCACCCGACGATCGTCCTCGACCAGGAGGATCCGCACCCGTGCCTCCATCCGCTCGACGTGCTGCCCTGCGAATGGTGGCAGACGTGGCCCGGCGAGGGGAGACCCCGGGCGCACCGTGGAAGCCGGGGGCGCCGCCGGTGAGCTAATGTTCCGCCTTGTGTCCGCAGCTGCCGCCACCCCCGAGTCCCCGGTCACCGACCCCGCGGGCGCCTCTTCCGCCGGCCACGTACGTCCCGGCGGCACCGGTGGTTCCGCGGACGCGGGCGGCCGCGCGGACGAACGCCCGGGCCTGTGGCGGCGGTACCCGGCCGCGACCGCGCTCGTGGTCTACGTCCTGCTCCGGCTCAGCGGGTTGGTCATCCTCGCGATCTTCGCCCACCGGGCGGGGGCCGACTTCTGGTCGCTGCTGAACGATCGCTTCGACGCCCGGTGGTACGTGAACATCGCCGAGGACGGCTACGACACGGGGCTGACCGGCGACCACCCGTACATGAAGAGCAAGCTGTCCAACCTGCCGTTCTTCCCGCTCTACCCGGGTCTCATCGCGGCGGTCACGGCGGTCACCCCGTTCTCCGCCCCGGTCTCGGCGCTGATCGTGTCGTGGACGGCCGGGCTGGCCGCCGCGTGGGGCATCTACGCCGTCGGCGCGCACGTCGCGTCCCGCCGGGCGGGGCTGATCCTGGTCGCCCTGTGGGCGCTGCTGCCGCACGCCGTCGTGCAGAACATGGCCTACACCGAGACGATCTTCACCGCGCTCGTGGCGTGGACGCTCTACGCGCTGCTGCGCCGGCAGTGGCTGACCGCCGGCCTGCTCTGCCTGGTCGCCGGCCTGTCCCGGCCCACCGCCACGACGGTGGCCGCGGCGGTGGGGTTGACCGCGCTGGTGGCGATCGTCCGTCGCCAGGACGGCTGGCGGCCGTGGGCGGCGGCGGCGCTGTCCCCCCTCGGCTACCTGGCCTACCTGGCCTGGGTCAGCGACCGCCTGGGCCGGGTCGACGGCTACTTCCACCTCCAGGAGACGACCTGGCGGATCGGCTTCGACGGCGGCGTCTCGACGTTCACCACGTTCAAGCGGGTGCTGACCGAGCCGGAGAACCTCGCCCTCTACATGTCCACCCTGCTCATGGGCCTGGCGGTGGTGCTCATCGCACTGCTCGTGTCGCACCGCTACCCGCTGCCCCTGCTGGTCTACTCGATCGCGTTCTTCGTGATCACCGTGGGGACGGAGAACTACTACTGGGCGAAGGGCCGTTACCTGGTGCCGGCCTTCACCCTGCTCCTGCCGATCGCCGTGGGGCTGGCGAAGGCCCGCCGCACCACCCTGCTGGCGGTGCTCGGGTTCCTTCTGGTCGTCTCGGGCTGGTACGGCACGTACCTGAGCCTGGTCTGGCGCGCCTCGCCCTGACCGGCCGGCGGCGCCCAGGCCCGCCGCCGGGCCGGACACGCCACCGTCAGATGCCGAAGACCTCGTCCGCGGTGGCGTCCCGGACCCCGTCGGTGAAGCCCCGGAAGCCCGGGTCGGCGTGACTGGCCGGCACGCTCGTCACGTTCTCGCCGGTGGCCTCGGCGACGGCGTCGACCAGCGGCGGGAAGTCGATCTCGGCGTCGGTGAACGAGTCGTCGTCGGCCTGCCCGAGGTTGATCACCTGCTGGACGTCGTCGGTCGGGGTGTCCGGGTCACCGGCCCAGTCGGCGCCGGCCCGGTAGCACTCGTCGTAGACGCCCCGCTGGCCGTCGGTCCAGTCGTCGTCGTAGCTCTGCATGCCCACCCCTCCGCGGCCGCCGCACCACCGAGCATGCCGGCTCCGGGCCGGCGGTCGGAGGCGTACGCAGGAACCGGCCCACGGCGGGCCTGCGCCGGTCTCTAGGCTGCGGTGGTGATCTACAAGATTCTGGCCACCAGCGAGTGGGAGCAGGCGCAGGCGGCCGGGCGGTTCGCCGGCACCGCGATGGACCGCCAGGACGGCTTCATCCACCTGTCGGCGCCGGACCAGGTGGTGGAGACGGCCCGCCGGGTCTTCGCCGGGGTCACCGGCCTCACCGTGCTCGCGGTGGACGAGGCGCGGCTCGGCGACGCGCTGCGCTGGGAGGTGTCCCGGGGCGGCGCGCTCTTCCCGCACCTCTATGCCGCGCTGCCGGTCGACGCGGTGCTGGCCGCGCACCCGCTGCCCGCCGACCGACCCGCCGCCGACGCGGTGGCGGAACTGGTCGCCTGACGGCTCGTTATGCTGCGTCGAGCCCGCGCGCCGGCTCCGGGAGTCCGGCGCGGTCGGGTGGTCCTGGCCCGGCCGGGCGCGCGGCGGTCAACCGGCGCGGGCCTCCGGCACCCACGGCGCGACGACGCGCCCTGCGACGATGCGAGTTGACATGACTGACACCACCAACCGGTCCGCCTCCGTCTTCGTCCACCCGACGGCCGACGTGGAGGACGGCGCCAAGGTCGGCGACGGCACCAAGGTCTGGCACCTGGCCCACGTCCGGTCGAGCGCGCAGGTCGGCGCCGGCTGCGTGATCGGCCGCAACGTGTACGTCGACGCGAACGTCACCGTCGGCGACCGCGTGAAGATCCAGAACAACGTCTCGGTCTACCAGGGCGTCACCATCGAGGACGAGGTCTTCGTCGGCCCCTGCGCGGTGTTCACCAACGACTTCCGCCCCCGCGCCCAGAACCCGGACTGGACCATCACCCCGACGATGATCCGGCGGGGCGCCTCGATCGGCGCCAACGCCACCCTGGTCTGCGGAATCGAGGTGGGCGAGTACGCGATGATCGCCGCCGGCTCGGTGGTGACCAAGGACGTCAAGCCGTACCAGCTGGTGGCCGGCAACCCGGCCCGGCCGAAGGGCTGGGTGGACGAGAAGGGCGAGGTCGTCTCCCGGGACGTGGACAACCCGCCCTCCCAGGGCTGAGCACGCGGCGGGGGCGACGACCGGACCGGTCGTCGCCCCCGTGCGTCGGGCTCGGCGGTCAGTCGCAGAGCCGGTCGATCTCGTCCCGGAACCGGTCCATCGGGTTCGCCCCGGCCGGGCCGAGCAGGTACGCCTTCAGCTCCCGCCGCGCCCCGGTCATCGGGTCGTCCCCGGCCCGGGTGACGGCGAGGATCTTCGGCAGCTCGCCGCAGTCCGTCGAGAGCAGGTACGCCGCGCGCGCCGTGGGGAAGGTCCGGCGGAACTCGTCCTCCGGCAGGCCGGCCGGGTTGGCCACCACGTACGGCCGCTCGCTCTGCACGAAGTCGGAGACCACGCTGGAGACGTCGCTGACGAGCAGGTCGGTGACGTTGAAGCAGTCGAACAGGGCCGGGGTCCGGCCGGCGACCACCAGGTGCGCGGTGCCGTCGAGGGAGGTCGCGTCGGTCCGGCCGCCCGCGGCCCGGATCCGGGCGACGATCCGCTCGTGCGCCGCCCGCGCCTTCCTCGACCGGCTGCCGGTCAGCGGGTGCGGCTTGTAGATCAGCCGCAGGTTGCCCGCGGCGAGCAGCCCGGACACGATCCGCTCCCCCATCAGCACCAGCGAGGTGTGGTAGGGGTCGTCGTCCAGCCAGCCCTCCCAGGTGGGGGCGTAGAGCACGGTGAACACGTGGTCGGGGGCGCCCGAGCCGAAGGTGTGCACCCCGGCGAGCTGCGGGCGGCCGATCTCCACGATGTCGCGGTCCAGCACGCCCACCCCGGCCCGGGCGTACCGCTCCCGGCCGGCCGGCCCGGCCACCCAGACCTCGTCGTAGACCTTGCTGTACGGGTTGACGCTGGCCTGCTTGTCGCTGTCGCCGTGGCCCACGAAGACGTGCTTCACGCCCGGCTCGCGCAGCATGTGGATGTTGGCGCCGACGTTGGCCACGTACAGGGCGACCCGGATCGAGCCGAGGTCGAGGTTCATGAAGTCCACCCCGGCCGGTACGCAGATCACCGGCAGCCGGGTGTCGGCCAGCTCGCGGAACGCGTCCTCGGCGCGCAGCAGCACCACGGCGCGGCGGCCGGCCGCCTCGACCGGGGCGAGCCACATGTTGACCTGGTAGACGTCCTTCGCCGGGCCGGCGAAGTAGAGCGCCACCTCGGGCCGTTCCCGGGCCAGCCAGTCGTGCACGGCGGGCAGCACGCCGGGGGCCGCGCCCCGACCGGGCAGCCGGGTGAGCGCCAGCACCGCGGCCGTGACCAGCCCGGCGGCCAGGGTGACCACCCCGGTGACCACCACCGGGGTGACGCGGTCGGCGGCCGCGGCCACCACGGCCGCCGGCACCAGCAGCACGTTGAGCAACGGCAGCCGCAGGCCGTCCAGGCGCTGCGCCCAGGCCGGCGGGACCGGCGCGCGGCCCAAGGCGCCGAGGTCGAGGTTGCGGGTGAGCGCCGGGGTGGCGGCCCGCCCGTCGACCACCCGGGCCAGCGCGGCGGTGCCGACGGCCACGGTCCAGAGGGCGGCGGGCAGCAGCAGCACCGCGACGGCGCCGGCCGGGCCCGGGTGGACCGCGCTCACCACCAGCAGCACCACGGACAGGTCGCGGACCAGGCACCGGAAGACCGGCCCGAGGCCGGCCTTGCGGAGCAGCCCGCCGGTGTCGGCGTACCGGGTCGCGAGGGTCAGCTCACCGGCGACGACCAGCAGCGCGGCGATCGCGTACGGGACCACCAGACCGAGGACCCCGGAGAGGATCATGACCGCGTAGCCGAGCAGCGTCACGCCGACGGTGGCGAGACCCTGCTGGCTCCGGACTCTGCTGAACAACGGCACGCTCCCTGTCCGCCCCGGCGTCGAGGTGGTCCGGTACCCGGGCAGCGGCCACCTGAAAAGGGGCACGTGACCCCAGTATTGCCGTGGTGCCCGGCGGGTGGACGGGAGATGACGATGCCCGCCCCCGGGGCGACAAGGGGGCGCGACGCAAGCGGGCCCCGGCCGTCGCGCGGCCGGGGCCCGAGGGCTGCGGGCGGGTCAGCCGCCGATGACCACCCGGCGGACGCCGGTCCAGCGCGCCGGGTCGGTGACCCGGCGGCCGTCGACCAGCACCGTCACGCCCGGCAGGTCGGCCGGGGTGAGGTTGCGGTACTCGGCGTGGTCGGCCTGGATGACGGCGGCGCCGACCGGCTCGCCCTCGTAGCCGGGGAGGCCGTGCGCGGCCAGTTCCTCGTTGGTGTACATCGGGTCGGCGACGTACGGGACGGCGCCCCGCGCGCGCAGCGCCTCGACGGTCGGGAAGACGCCGGAGAAGGCGGTCTCCTTGACGCCGCCCCGGTAGGCCGCGCCGAGCACCAGCACGCCCACCCCGGTCAGGTCCCCGTACGCGGCGGCGAGCAGGTCGACGGCGTACTCCGGCATGGCGGCGTTGGCCTCGCGGGCCGAGCGGACCACGGTGGCCGCCGGGTCGTTCCACAGGTACATCCGCGGGTAGATCGGGATGCAGTGGCCGCCGACGGCGATGCCCGGCGAGTGGATGTGGCTGTACGGCTGGGTGTTGCAGGCCTCGATGACCTTGGTGACGTCGACGCCCACCGTGTCGGCGAAGCGGGCGAACTGGTTCGCCAGGCCGATGTTGACGTCGCGGTAGGTCGTCTCGGCGAGCTTGGCCAGCTCGGACGCCTCGGCCGAGCCGAGGTCCCAGACGCCGTTCGGGCGGTCGAGGTCGGCCCGCTCGTCGAAGTCCAGCACCGCCTCGTAGAAGCGCACGCCGTGCGCGGCCGACGCCTCGTCGATGCCGCCGACCAGCTTCGGGTAGCGGCGTAGGTCGGCGAAGACGCGGCCGGTGAGCACCCGCTCCGGGCTGAACACCAGGTGGAAGTCCTTGCCCGCGGTGAGGCCGGAGCCCTCCTCCAGCATGGGGGCCCAGCGGCTGCGGGTGGTGCCGACCGGCAGGGTGGTCTCGTAGCTGACCAGGGTGCCAGGCTTCAGACCGCGGGCGATGGCCCGGGTGGCGTCGTCCATCCAGCCGAAGTCCGGCACGCCCTCGGCGTCCACGAAGAGCGGCACGACCACGACGACCGCCTCGGACTCGGCGACCGCGGCGGCCGTGTCCGTGGTGGCCGACAGCAGCCCGGCGGCGACCGCCTCCTTCAGCTTGACGTCCAGGTCGGCCTCGCCGGGGAACGGCACGGCACCGTCGTTGACCAGCTGGACGACCCGCTCGGAGACGTCGGCACCGATCACCCGGTGCCCCTTCGAGGCGAACTGCACGGCGAGCGGCAGACCGATCTTGCCGAGCGCGACGACGCAGATGTTCATGAAACTACTTTCCTCCAGAGGGCCAGATTCGGCGCAGGCGGGCAAGGAACCGACCGGGAGTCACCGGCGTGATCGCGACGATCACCTGGCCCTTGTGATTGGTGGTGGGCGTGACGAGGTGGAACCGGACGCCGTGCCGGGCCAGCAGCCGGGGCGCCGCGACGCGGCGATCCGTGCGCAGCGGCGCCGAGGCGCTCCCGCCCAGCGCGGTCACCTCGGCACGCACCACCCGACGCTCGCCGTTCGCCGCGACGACCGCGAGCAGCCGGTCCACCGCGAAGTCCGTCCGTACGACGGTACCGGTGCCGTCGGGCGCGACCGACGTGACACCCGCCAACGTGCCGACGCTGACCTGGATCGCGTCGGCGGACAGCTCGGCCAGCTCGGCCCAGCGGCTGTGCGCGGTGACCACCAGGGCGCGGGCGCCGGCGGCGTCCCGGCCCCAGGCCAACCCGGTCGCGGTCAGCTTCGCCAGCGTCTTGGCGGCCTGGTCGGTGATGTCGTACCAGTCGTCCGGGTAGCCGAACGCCGGGTCCCGGAAGCCGACGTGGTGGGCGTACCAGCGGCCGTCGGCGATGGTGACCTCGGGCAGCGCCTTGTCGGCCTGCTGCGCGATCAGCTCACGGAGCTGCGCCAGGTCGCCGTCGCGCGCGACCGCGAGCCGCAGCCGCAGGTCGCGCGCCATCCGGGCCAGGATGCCCTCGGTCAGGTACGCCTCGGCGAGCTTGCGGATCCGGTCGTGGACGTGCTGCTGGACGTCCGGGGAGAGGTCCAGGAACTCCGCCCGGAGCAGCTTCGCCACCTCCCAGCTGAAGTGGCGCAGCAGCACCGCCTCCCGGCGCGGGCCCGGCCCGATGAGCCCGGCCACGAAGCCGACCAGTTCCTCGGCGCAGCGCAGCCGCTCCTCGAAGCGGCTGGCGTAGGTGATGTTCTGCGCGTTCTCCCGCTTGACCGCGTAGTAGTACTCGTAGTCGGCGAGGACGGAGATCTTCTTCGCCCGGAAGCAGGCCTCCAGCGTGAACGGCTGGTCGCTGCCCATCGGCATGTCGGTGCGGAACCGCAGGCCGTGGCGCTCGACCAGATCCCGCCGGAACAGCTTGGTGTTCGACAGCGACCAGGGCAGCTCGCTGTCGAAGAGGTCGACCTGCTCCTCGGTGCTCGCGTAGATCGCCTGGTGCACGTAGCGCTTGTTGGTGCCGACCATCCGGCCGAGCACCACGTCGGAGTCCCACCGGTCCGCGGCGGCCACCAGGCGCTCCAGCGCCTCCGGGCCGAGGTGGTCGTCGGAGCCGATGAAGAAGACGTACCGGCCGCGGGCGTGGTCCAGGGCGAGGTTGCTCGGGGCGGCCGGGCCGCCGGAGTTGGCCTGGTGCAGCACCCGGACCGTGTCCGGGTAGCGGGCGGCGTACCGGTCCAGCTCGGCGCCGCTGCCGTCGGTGGAGCCGTCGTCGACCGCCACGACCTCCAGCCGGTCCAGCCCGATGGTCTGCCCGACCAGCGACTCCAGGCAGGTGGTCAGGTACGGCATGGTGTTGTAGACGGCGACCACCACCGTCACGTCGGGCCGCCGGCTCATGCGCCCACCCCCACCGAGGCCGGGGCGGCGCCGGGGGCCGGGTCGCCGGCCGGGGCCGGGCGCGGCGGGGCGTCGGGCAGCAGCCGGGAGTAGACGCCGTCGAGCACCTGCGCCTGCGCCTCCCAGGTCCAGCCGGCCAGCAGACCGGGCCGGTCGTACGCGGCGCGGTAGCGCGCCGGGTCGGCGAGCACCGCGGTGACCGCCCGGACGAAGTCGGCCACGTCCTCGGCCGTGAACACCTCGCCCTGCCCGGTCTCCCGGACAGTCTCCGCCATCGTCTGCACGTCGGAGACGACCAGCGGGAGGCGGGCGTGTGAATACTCGAAGAACTTGGTGATCAGCGCGATCTCGTGGTTCGGCCAGTGCTGGATCGGGATGACGCCGACCTGCGCGCCGGAGAGGAACCTGACCACCTGGTGGTGCGGCACGTACGGCAGCAGGTGCACCCGGTCCGCCACGCCCAGCTCGCCGGCCCGGGTGACCAGGCTCTTGACGTACGCCGACGTGGGCTTGTTGACCACGAACGCGACGTGCGCGCCGGGCAGCCGGGGCAGCGCCTCGACCATCACCCCGAGGCCACGCTTGGCGGCGGCCACCCCGCTGTAGACCAGCAGCGGGGTCTCCGGGCCGATGCCGCAGAGCGCACGGATGTCCGGCACCGGCTCGCCCGCGTCGGCCGGCAGCTCGTCCACCGCCGGGGCGTTGAGCACCACCGCCGGGCGCTCCGCCAGCCCGTGCTCGCGTCGCAACAGGTCGGCCAGGCCGCCGGAGACCGTCATCGTGGCGTCCGCGTACGGCACGTACTCCCGCTCGTGGGCCACGTTGCCGGGCAGCCAGCGGGCGTTGTCCCGCCACGGCTGCACGCCCGGCAGGTACTCGTGGGCGTCCCAGACCAGCGCGATCCGGCGGCCCTTCGCGGCGGCCCGGATCTTCGCGCGGGCGCCGACGCCGATCATCCGGAAGTCGTTGGCGTGGATCAGGTCCGGGGCCAGCTCGTCGACGACCGGGCCGTAGGCCAGCTCGTAGTCCCACAGCCCCGGTTCGAGGCGGCGCCAGGCGCCGTCGCCGCGCAGCCGCTGCCAGAACAGCGTGTACGCCCGGTCCCAGGGACCGTCGAGCTTGCGGCTCTTCCGGGCCTGGTTGAGCTGGCGGTTGCGGAAGCCCACCCACTTGCGGGTCAGGCCGGCGAGCTTCTCCTCGGCGCGCAGCGCCGCCCAGGGCAGGCCACCGGGCCGGCCGGCGCCGGACTCCCGGGCCGCGGTGGTCAGCGCCGCCCGCCGGACCGCCAGGTCGGCGCGCCAGGCCTTCACCGCCTGGGTGCGGTGGGCGGCGATGCCGGACGGCGGGTAGGCGAGCGGCCGGCGCAGCCACACCCGCCGGAACTCGTGCCGGCGCTTGGCGAGCGGCTCGGGCATCGGGATCAGGCGGACCTCGGCGTCGCCGAGCCGCCAGCGCTGTGGCTGCCCGACGGGCGCGCGCCCGAGGAGGACGACGTCCCAGCCGGCCTCGGCCGCCGAACGGGCGGCCTTCTGTACCCGGGAGTCACCGATGACCCCGTTGTCCACCAGCATGACGACCCGTCCCCGGGTGGCCGCCGCTGCGGTCGTGCCGTCAGATCCCATTCCTTGCCCGTCTCCGTCGTCGCCAGCACCGCACCCGCGGACGGGAGCGAGTCTACGACAACGGATCGGCCGCGGACGGCCGCCGCCGTCGGTGGTCCGCGCCCTCGTGTGCCGGTTGCTACCCTCCATGCTGTTCGACGACCGGCGGCCCCCCGAATCGCGGGTCCCGGCCGGCGTCGCGCCTCCCGACGGGCCGAGCGAGCCGTCGGATCACCCCAGCTCAGCGCGGACGGGATCGCAAAATGGACGTGGTGACGACCGAGGAACCGAGCCGGCCGACGCCGGCTGCCTCCACCGAGCCGGCGAGCCCCGACCCGGGCCGTGCCGGCCTCGGCCGGCGGCTGCGCGACGCCACCCGGTACGCGCTGCCCGCGCTCGCGGTCTACGCCGCGATCCGCCTGGTGAGCGTGCTGACCGTCTACGTCTGGGCACGCAACGCGGGCACGTCCCCCCTGGGCCGGCTGGTGCGGGCCGACGGGACCTGGTACATGGCGATCGCCCAGCACGGCTACGACGGGTACGAGAAGACGCAGAGCAACATGGCGTTCTTCCCGCTCTTCCCCGGTCTCACCGCGGGCCTGGACCGGATCTCCCCGCTCAGCACGCCCGAGGCGGCGGTGGCCGTGGCCTGGGTGGCCGGGCTCGCGGCCGCCTGGGGGCTGTTCGCGATCGGCGCGCACCTGCACGACCGGCGTACCGGCGTGCTGCTCGCCGCGCTGTGGGCGGCGGTGCCGCACGGCGTGGTGGAGTCGATGGGGTACAGCGAGAGCCTGTTCACCGCCCTCGCCGCCTGGACGCTGTACGCGCTGCTGCGCCGCCACTGGATCACCGCCGGGGTGGTCTGCCTGTTCGCCGGCCTGACCCGGCCGACCGCCTCGTCGCTCATCCCGGTGGTCGGGCTGGCCGCGCTGCTGGCGATCGTCCGGCGCCGGGACGGCTGGCGGCCCTGGCTCGCGCTGCTGCTCGCCCCCGCCGGCTGGCTGGGGTACCTGGCCTGGGTGGCGGTGCGGACCGGGCGGCCGGACGGCTGGTTCCACATCCAGTCCGCCGGCTGGGGCACCTCCTTCGACTTCGGCTTCTACACCGTGGAGCGGGCCCAGAAGGCCCTGGTCCAGGTGGCCGCGCTGCCGCTGCTCGTGGTCACCGTGGTGGCGCTGCTGGCGGTCATGTTCTTCGTGCTGAGCCTGCTCGACCGGCAACCCTGGCAGCTGCTGCTCTACAGCGGGCTGCTGCTGGTCACCACCCTCGGCGCGGCCGGCTACTACCACTCCAAGGCGCGCTTCCTGCTGCCGGCGTTCCCGCTGCTGCTGCCGGCGGCCGTGGGCCTGGCGCGGGCTGGCTGGGCCCGGGCCACCACGGTGCTGGTCACGGTGGCGCTCTTCTCCGCCTACTTCGGCGGCTACCTGCTGCTCCTCTGGCGGTACTCGCCCTGACGGGTCAGCGGGTGAAGGGGCGGACGTCCCAGAGCCAGACGTCGTCGACCCGCCGCCCCGGGCCGTACAGCGCGTCGAGCACGGCCTTCAGGTCGTCGTGCCGGCGGGTCCCCCGGTCGGGCAGCACCACCGCGTCGGCCTTCCAGTACCGGACGTCGGCCCGCGCCTGGGCGATGTCGGCCCGGCCGACCGCGGTGTCCCATTCGCCGCGCGACACGGCGGTGAGCAGCGTGGCGGTGGGCTGCGGGTCGACCCCCCACCGTCCGGTCGCGTCGGCGGCGGAGACCGGCCCGAGGAAGTAGCCCCCGGGCACCGCGAAGCCGGCCACCGCGGCGGAGCTCCAGTAGAGCGCGGTCATGCCGTTGACCGGCACCGGCACCAGGGTGCGGCCGGGCGCCACGTGGTCGCGCCAGGCGCCACTGGTGACGAAGCCCGGCACCGGGTTGCGGCCGCGCGCCTCCAGCGGCAGGGGCAGGACGGGCAGCAGCGCGGCGGCCACCGCCACGGCCCCCGCCCGGGTGACCAGGCGGCCGTACGGCCGGTCCCGGCGGGCGGCGAGCCGGTCACCGGTGAGGGCCAGCAGCACGCCGAGCGCCGCGGTGCTGATCAGCGCGAACCGGGCCACCACCACGGAGTCGAACACCGGCAGGTCCTGCACCAGCGCGAACGGCGCCGGGACGTCGGTGCGGCGGGTGCCGGCGGTCCAGGTGGTGCCCATGGAGAGGAGCGCCGAGCCGAGGCCGACGGCCCCGAGCAGCCGGGCGATGATCTCCCGGCGCAGCCAGCAGAGCGCGCCGGACGCGACCACCAGCAGCGGCCAGCCGTAGAAGCTGGCCTGCTCGGTGGTGTTCGGCGCCCAGCCCGCCGCGCTGGTCGGGCCACCGGCCAGCGACCGGGTGGCGAACCGGACGTACGAGCCGAGCTTCAGGGCGTACGCGTCCGGAGCGCCGGGGTGACCGACCCGGTGCTGGGGGCCGGCGAACTGCATCCACAGCGGGTAGGCGGCCGCCACGGACACCAGCACGGCGGTGATCGCCAGGCCGGGCAGCAGCGGGCGCAGCCGCCGCGCCGCGTCGCGGGGCCGGAAGGCCAGGCACGCCACGGCCAGCATCAGGCAGCCGAGCGCGGTGAGGAAGAGGATCTCCAGGCTGACGAAGAACTGGGCGACCACCAGGCCACCCAGCACCAGGCCGTCGCGGACCACGTGCCCGCCCCGGGACAGCGCGATCACCCGCCAGACGATGAACGGCACCAGCCACTGGGCGGTGATGTGCGGGTGGCCGTTGCTGTGCGAGACCAGCGCCGGCGCGAAGGCGCAGAACAGGCCGCCGACGAAGGCGGCCGCCCGGGAGTCCACCAGGTGCCGGGAGAGCACGTGGAACCAGGCGTAACCGGTGCCGGCCAGGTTCAGCGTGACGAACAGCAGGTAGGCGACGGGCGCGCCGAAGAGCAGGGTGACCGGGGCGAGCACGAGCCCCGGCAGTTGCAGCCCGACGTTGGTCATCAGGTTCACCCCGGACGGGGCGTTCTGGAGCGTGGTGAAGAACGGGTTCTCCAGGTGGGTGACCGCGTGCGCCGCGTACGCCAGCATCCACTCGTTGAAGCCCTGGTCGTTCGGCCGGCTGCCGAGCAGCCGGCCGTCGGGGTCCGGCCAAGCCCGGGCGGTGACCCAGAGCGCGCCGGCGAGGTAGCCGAGCACGACCAGCATGCGCGTCCGCCACGGCCGGGCGGCCGCGCGGCCGGGGCCGGGCGCCTCCGCCGGGTCGGCCGTGCGCTTCCGGCCCGATCGGGCAGCCGGGTCGGCCACGACGTCAGCCGCCGCCGCGGCGCCCCGGGCGGGGACGGGCTCGCGGTCGCGGGTATCGGGCGCGGGCCCGGTCATGGGGGAGAAGTCTACCCAAACGTCCGCTTTTGGCCGGGTTAACGGCGATGAAAGTGTCGCCGAGCCGGGCCCGGCCGGCGGCGAGCCGGGGCGGCGTGGACCGAGGCAGGGTGGACCGGGGGCGCCGTGACCCGCCCGGTGGCGGGGCGGCCAGCGCCGGCGACGGCGTTATTGTAGTGTCCGCACGCTGTCCGAGGGTCGGTACCGACCGTCGGCGGAGCGACGCGGCATCTCCCCCCTTCCCCAGGATCGGAATCGATGAACAACGGGCGAACTCTCTGGGACTCGTTGAAACTTCCCCGGCCGCGACGGTCCGGGTCCCGGCCGCACATGATCTACCTCGCGATCGGCTTCCCGCCGGCGGCGAAGAGCTGCGCCTACCGCATGCGCGAGACGGCGAACCAGTTCGCCGCGGCAGGCTGGGACGTGACCGCCGTCACCATCGTGGACGAGGCGTGGGAGCGCGAGTACGGCCTCGACCACACCCTCGCCGCGGGGGTGGACTCCCGGGTCCGGGTGGTCAAGCTGCCGCTGTTCCGCGATGACCTGGAGACCGACATCCGGTCGTTCACCGAGCGGCGTGCCCTGGCCCACAAGGACTACCTGGCCGACCTGCGCAAGCAGAACCTGAAGGTCTTCCCCGAGCCGGTCTTCGGCGGCTGGCGCCCCGCGCTGGAGAAGGCCCTGCTCCAGATCCACCGGGAGCGGCCGGTCGACCTGCTGGTGACCACCTGCGCCCCGTACGTCAACCTGTCCGCCACCTGGAAGCTGTGGGAGACCCACCAGGTGCCGTACGTGGTGGACTTCCGCGACGGCTGGTCCGTCGACGTGATCAACAACGGCGAGGCGTTCCCCAAGGAGTCGGTCTCCGGGCAGTGGGAGATCAAGCTCCTCACCAACGCGGTGGCCATCTGGAACGTCAACGAGCCGATCTCCCGCTGGTACCGCGAGCGCTACCCCGAGCTGGCGCACAAGATGCGGGTCGTACGCAACGGCTACGACGCCTCCAGCATCCCGGCCGAGGTCCACCCCGCTCCCGAGGACCGGCCCCTGACCTTCGGTTACCTCGGCGCGCTCAACCTGCCCGTGCCGCTGCTCGACGCGGTGCTCAAGGGCTGGCGAACGGCGCGCGCGGAGGACCCGGCGCTGGCGGACGCGCGCTTCGAGGTGCGCGGCCACATCGGCGCCGCCTGGGCGCGCGGCGACAACGCGCACGCGGAGCTGCTCAAGGCGGCCGCCGCCGACGGCGTGGTGGTCGGCGGCTCGGTGCCCAAGGCCGAGGTGATCGACCTCTACTCCCGCTGGGACGCGGTCGTGCTGATGGTCACCGGCGGCCGGTACATGACCTCCGGCAAGGTCTACGAGTACATGGCCACCGGCCTGCCGGTGGTCTCCGCCCACGAGGCGGACCACGACGCCTCCACCGTGCTGTCCACGTACCCGCTCTGGACCGGGGCGGTCGGCCTGGATCCGGCGGAGCTGGCCGGCGCCTTCCGGCGGGCCGCCGCGATGGCCCGCACGGCCGACCAGGCCGAACGGGAGAAGGCCCGCGCCGAGGCGCGGCAGTACGCCCGTGAGGAGCAGCTCATCCCCGCCGTCCGGGAGGTCACCGAGCTGGTGCTGGGCACCGGCGGATCGTCCGGCGCCCCGCAGGCCAGCCCCGCCGGCGCGCGCGTCCTGGCCAGAGAAGGTAGGTCATGATCGAGGTCCTGATGGTGCTGGGAGCCGTCCCCGGCCGGGTGGCGGTCCTCACCGACGCGCTGGAGCAGTTCCGCGCCCTGGGTGTCACCGTGCGGGTGGCCACCACCTTCGACCCGGCGCAGAAGATCCCGGCGGCCACCGAGCTGGCCGAGGTGCACCTGCTGCCCACGGCCAAGGAGCTGGGCCCCCGCTTCGGCCGCATGATCAAGCGGGCCAACCCGGGCCGCCGGCCCTGGCTGCGGGCCCAGCGCGACCCGTGGGTACGCCGGCACGCCAAGCGGGCCGACGTGCTGGTCGCCCTGGACGCGCAGGCGCTGCACACGGTCTGGCAGCTGGCGCAGCGGCACCGGCGGGCCGACGCCGTCTACGGCATCGCCCCCGCGCTGCGGGCGGTGGAGAAGCGCGCGGCCGACCCGGCGCGGTACCGCCGCCCGCGGATCGCCACCGTCGGCCCGTCCCCGGTGGTGCTGGCCAGCGCCACCCGCAGCCAGACCGTCGACCTGGCGAAGCGGGTGTTCGAGGCGAGCACCGGCCAGAAGGCCATGAAGCTCAGCCCGCTGCGCTGGTTCTGGCACCGGGCGGTGGCCGCGCCCGGCGTGCCGGAGCGCTTCCGGGGCAGGATCGCCAAGCGGGTGCACCGGAGCATGCACCTGGCCGGCCACAAGTCCAGCGCGAACCAGCTGGCGCTGGCCGCGCAGGGCCGGTTGAAGAGCGCCACCACCAAGGGGCACCTGCTCGGGCCGATCGTCGAGGCCGAGCTGAACCAGGGCAAGCTGCCGGAGCACCTCATGACGGTGGCCAAGGGCCAGCTCAAGGCGGCCGACGGCTTCCTGAAGAAGCGGAACCCGGGCAAGGCCGCACCGCACGTGCTGCGTGCCTTCGACCTGATGTTCCACCGGATCGCGCACTTCGACGGGGTCAGCTCCCCGCTCGCCGAGGACCCGGAGGGCTTCCTCGCCCCGCTGCACCGCAGCGAGGTCGGCAAGGCGCTGGCCACCCCGCGTGGTCGCCGGGCGCCCGCGGAGTTCCCGCCGGCCGGCCGGCCGCACCGGATGCTCTTCTTCACCGGGCTCAACGACAACTTCGTCGGGTCGATCATCTCCCGCTACGAGGCGATGCCCGGGGTGGAGGTCCGCCGGCTGAACCTGGTGGAGGAGTCGATCCGCCCGGTGCTCAGCAACGGCCGGACCAACCTCGTGCACCACATGCTCGCCGGCACCTCCAAGCGGGCCGAGGAGGTCCAGGAGGCGTGGGGCGACCACGTCGCCTGGGCGGACACCGTCTTCGTCGACTGGTGCAACCTGCCGGCCGCCATGCTCACCATGATCGACCCGGGCACGGCCCGTGTGATCATCCGGCTGCACAGCTTCGAGGCGTTCAGCTGGTGGCCACACCTGACCGACTGGTCCCGGGTGGACGACGTGGTCTTCGTCTCCGAGCACCTGCGCGACTTCACCCTGGCCGCGGTGCCCCGGCTGCGCGCCCCGCAGGGGCCGCGGACCCACGTGCTCACCAACGCCATGGAGCTGCACCGGTACGCGGCGCCGAAGCCCTCGGCCGACGCCCGCTTCACCCTCGGCCTGATCGGGCTCAGCTCGCTGGCCAAGGACCCGCGCTGGGCGCTGGCGGTGCTGCGCGAGCTGCGCAGCCGGGACGAGCGCTACCGGCTGAAGCTGATCGGCGACGACCTCCGGGCCTCGCTCAGCCCGGCCGTCCGGGCGTACGTGGCGCAGCTCGACGCCGAGCTTGCCGAGCTGGAGCCGTCCGGCGCGGTGGTGCGGACCGGGCGGACCGAGGACGTGCCCGGGGCGCTGACCGACGTGGGGGTCATCCTCAGCACCTCGGTGCGGGAGAGCTTCCACTGCGGCCTCGTCGAGGGGGCGGCCAGCGGGGCCGTGCCGGTGGTGCGGGACTGGCCGTTCTTCGCCGGCCGGCCGCACAGCGCCCGCAACCTGTTCCCCAGCGACTGGGTGGTGTCCACCCCGGAGGAGGCGGCGGAGCGGATCCTCGCCGTCACCGCGTCCGAGGAGACCTGGCGCGAGGCGGGCCGGTCCGCGGCCTCGCACGTGCTCAGCACCTGGGACTGGTCGGTCACGCAGAAGGACTTCGACCGGCTGCTGCTGGAGCCGCCGGCCGGCACCGACTGACCACGGGCCACGACGCCACCGGGGCCGTTCCGCGTACGCGGGACGGCCCCGGTGCCGTGTGGGGAACAGGGCCGGAACGCGGTCCGGCCGGCCCCGCCCGAGGGCGGGAGCCGGCCGGACCGGTCGTCGGTGGATCAGCGGGCGGTGGGCGCCAGCTCCAGATCGTCCGCGGGCTGCCGGGACGCCGGCGGGCGCGCCCCACCGGCCGCCGGCACGCCCAGCACGGAGCTGTAGACCTCGTCGAGGATCCGGGCCTGGGCCTCCCAGGTCCACGCCTCCAGCAGGCCGGGCTTGTCGTACGCGGCCCGGTAGCGCTCCGGATCGGCGAGCACGGCCCGGACGGCCCGGACGAAGTCGGTGAGGTCCTCGGCGGTGAACACCTCGCCCTGACCGGTGGCCCGGGCGGTCTGTGCCATGGTCTTCACGTCGCTGACCACGATGGGCAGCCGGGCGTGCGAGTACTCCAGGTACTTGGTGATCAGCGCCAGCTCGTGGTTGGGCTTGTGGTGGATCGGGATGACCCCGGCGTCCGCCGCGGACAGGAACGGCACCACCTGCCAGTGCTTGACGTACGGCAGCAGGTGCACCCGGTCCGCCACGCCCAGCTCGACGGCCCGCTCGCGCAGCGCCTCGGAGAACTGGTTGTCACCGTTCGGGTTCATGGTCACGAACGCGACGTGCACGTCGGACAGCTCGGGCAGCGCCTCGACCATGATCTGGCAGCCCCGGCTCGGGTTCACCGCGCCGGCGTAGACCAGCACCGGCGTGCGGTCGTCCACCCCGCACAGCGCCCGTAGGTCCGGCACGTCGCCGTCGGCCCCGGCCGGCGGCGCCATCGGGGCGTTCAGCACCACGGCGGGCCGCTCGGGGAGGCCGTGGGTCTCCTGAAGCAGTTCGGCGAGGGTGTCCGACACCGTCACCACGGCGTCCGGGTAGGCGGCGTACTCGGCCGTGTAGGCGATCTGGGCCGGCAGCCAGCGCGGGTTGTCCGGCCGGCCGGTGATGCCCCCGACGAACTCGTGGGCGTCCCAGACCAGCTTGGTCCTCCGTCCGGCGGCCCGGGCCCGCAGCATCGCCCGCGCGCCGACCCCGAGCATCCGGAAGTCGTTGGCGTGGATGATGTCCGGCTTCAGCTCGTCGATCGCGCTGCGGAACGCCAGCTCGAAGTCCCAGAGCCCCGGGTCCAGCCGGCGCCAGCTGCGGTCGCCCAGCAGTCCCTGCCAGGCGCGGACGGGCAGCCGGTTGAACAGCGCCGCCGGGTCGCCCTGGGCCTTGCGCAGGCGGCGCGTCTCCCCGCTGCGGAACCGCACCCAGCGGGCCAACGCCGTGGCCGCGGCCCGGGACGGCAGCTGGGCCGCCCGGCCCACGGCGGCGGGGAGCCCGCCACCGAGCGCCTGCGCGCGGACCCGGCGCTCGTAGAGGTCGGCCTGCCACGCCTTGATCTCCTGGACCCGGTACGCCGCCATGGTCGTCGACGCGTACGCCAGCGGCCGCCGCAGCGAGCGGCTGTAGTCGCGGGGCAGCCGGTGCAGCGGCTTCGGCACCCGCAGCAGCCGCACCTCGGCGTCGCCGATCCGCCAGGTGTCGGACTCGGAGCGGGCGTTGCGGATACCGAGGAGGAAGACCTCCCAGCCGGCGTCGGCAGCCGACCGGGCGGCCTTCTGGACCCGGGAGTCGCCGTGCACGCCGTTGTCGACGAGCATGACGACCCGGCCCCGGTACCCCGTTGTGCTCTTCGAACCCATCGTGTCGTCCTCCCCCTCGGACCCGTCGGCTAGCGGATGGCGGCCGGCTCGTCCTGTTCGCTGGACGCCACGGACACGACCTTGCCGTCGGACGCGGACTCGAGGAGACCGGCGGCGACCCGCACGGTACGCAGGCCCTGCCGCAACGTGACGATGTCGCTCTGCTTGCCCTCCACGGCGTCGCGGAAACGCTCGTGCTCGACCAGCAGCGGCTCGCGCTTCGGGATCGCGTACCGGACCATGTCGCCCTCGGCCACGCCGCGGAACGCGCGCAGCGCCTCCCACTCGGTGTCGATGGCGGCGTTGGCGTAGAAGGTCAGGTCGGCGGTGAGCGTGTCGGCGACGAAGCAGCCCTTGTCGCCGGTGACCACGGTGGACCGCTCCTTGAGCGGGCTCAGCCAGTTGACCAGGTGGTTGACCATCGTGCCGTCGGCGAGCTGGCCGACCACGGCGACCATGTCCTCGTGCAGCCGGCCACTGCGGGAGACCGTCCGGGCCGACACGGCGGTGTATTCCTGGCCGGTCACCCAGGCGGTCAGGTCGATGTCGTGGGTGGCCAGGTCCATGACCACGCCGACGTCGGCGATCCGGTGCGGGAACGGGCCCTGGCGCCGGGTGACGACCTGGAAGACCTCGCCCAGCTCGCCGGCCTCCAGCCGGGTGCGCAGGCTCTGCAGCGCCGGGTTGTAGCGCTCGATGTGCCCGACACCGGCCACCAGGCCGGCGGCCTCGAACGCCTCCACCAGCGTGGTGGCGGCCTCGACCGACTGGGCCAGCGGCTTCTCGATCAGCGCGCAGACGCCGTTGGCGGCCAGCTCCAGGCCGATCCGCTCGTGCAGCGCGGTCGGGCAGGCCACGACCGCGTAGTCGATGCCCATGGCCAGCAGGTCGGCCAGCTCGGGGACGACCGGGGCGCGGAGCGTGCCGGTCACGTCGCCGGCCGGGTCGACCACGCCGATCAGCTCGACGCCGTCCAGGTTGGACAGCACCCGGGCGTGGTTGCGGCCCATCGCGCCGAGGCCGATCAGGCCGGCGCGCAGCTTACGGCCCTGGCTCACCGGGCACCCCCGGCGAGGTTCGCGCCCTCGGCGATCCGCTCCAGGTCGGCGGGGCTCAGCGACGGGTGCACGGGCAGCGAGACGACCTCGGCGGCGGCCCGCTCGGTCTCCGGCAGGTCCCACGGGCCCGGCTTGCCGTCGGCGTCCAGGTAGGGCTTGAGCCGGTGGATCGGGGTCGGGTAGTAGACCGCATTGCCGATGCCCAGCTCGGTGAGGCGGGCCATGGCCGCGTCGCGGTTGCCCTCCACCCGCACGGTGTACTGGTGGTAGACGTGCTTGGCGGCGTCCGCCACGGGCGGGGTGACCATCCCGGTGATCTTCGAGTCGAGGAACTTGGCGTTGGCCCGGCGCTGCTCGGTCCACTCGCCGAGCTGGGTGAGCTGCACCCGGCCGATCGCGGCGGCCACGTCCGTCATCCGCATGTTGGCGCCGACGATCTCGTTGGCGTACCGCTGCTCCATGCCCTGGTTGCGCAGCAGTCGCAGGGTGCGGGCGAGCTCGGCGTCGGCGGTGGTGACCATGCCGCCCTCCAGGGCGTGCATGTTCTTCGTGGGGTAGAAGCTGAAGCAGCCGGCGGTGCCGAAGGCGCCGACCGGGGTGCCGTGCAGGGTGGCCCCGTGCGCCTGGGCGGCGTCCTCCACCACGGCGAGGCCGTGCCGCTCGGCGATCGCCATGATCTGGTCCATGGCGGCCGGGTGGCCGTAGAGGTGGACCGGCATGATGGCGACGGTGCGCGGCGTGACCGCGGCGGCGACCGCCTGCGGGTCCACGCAGAAGCTGCCCGGCTCGATGTCCACGAAGACCGGCTCGGCGCCGACCAGCCGGACGGCGTTGGCGCTGGCGGCGAAGGAGAACGAGGGCACGATGACCTCGTCACCCGGGCCGAAGCCGAGCGCCATCAGGGTGAGCTGGAGCGCGGAGGTCCCGGAGTTGACGGCGACGCAGTGCCGGCCGGCGACCAGGTCGCCGAACTCCTCCTCGAACGCGGCGACCTCGGGGCCCTGCACGACCCGGCCGCTCCGCAGCACCCGGACAGCCGCCTCGATCTCGGCCTCACCGATGATCGGTCGTGCTGGGGGAATGAACTCTGGGTGCGGCCCGACCATGGGGCTTCCTCCTGTCGACACGGTTCTCACTTCGGGGGACGGTTTCGGGGGGATGGTAGCGGTTGCTGCTTGAAACGGACCGGTTGCAACCATTGTCCGACCAGATGTGTCCTGATGTTCATGATCGACTGGCGCTCCACGACCGGCACCGGGAGTCACACTTCCACCTCGTCGCGGACAGGCCCCAAGCATGCTACCCGGAGGGCCGCGACGATCGCCGAGGCCAGGCGGGGCACCTCCTCGACGTCCAGCGGCGCCCGGGAGATGGCCATCCGCCAGTAGACCGGACCGACGATCAGGTCCACGGCGGCGCGCCGGTCGGTGTCCGGGGAGAGTTCCCCCCGCTCGACCGCACGGCCGATCAGGATCCGGCCGACGGCCTGCTGGTAGTCGTCCAGGGCGGCCTGGAGCTTCTCCGCGATCTGCGGGTTGCGGGCCGCCTCGGCCAGCAGGTCCGGGATGATCTGCGAGGCCAGCCGGTGCCGCAGCGCGCGGGCCATCACGTGGAGCAGGATCTCCAGGTCACCGAGGAGGCTCCCGGTGTCCAGCAGCGGCAGGTTGCGCCCCGCCGCCGCGGAGACCATGTCGAGCACCAGGTCGAGTTTCGAGCGCCAACGGCGGTAGATCGCGGTCTTGCTGACCCCGGCCCGCCGGGCCACCGCCTCGATGGAGAGACGGCCGTAGCCGACCTCGGCCAACTCCTGCATCACGGCGGCGCGGATGGCACTGGTGATCTCCCCGCGCAGCACCGCCGCGCCGGCCGGGGCACGCCTCTTCTCGGTCGTCACGTGGGACAATGTAGCGCAACGACGGTACGGTTGCGTCCCGACGTGTTTTGGACTACCTTCCACGCAGCAGCGAGGCTCCCTCCCCGCCCGGCCACGCTAGATTTCAACGCCGCGACACATCTCCCTGCTCCCCATCGGCACGAAAGATCGGAGCGCCTGACCATGGCCAACACCGCGGTGGCCGACCCCGAATCCGGGCTGACCCGGGCCCAGCTCGCCCAGCGGTACGGGCTACGGGTAGCCGGGGAACGCCCGCCTCTGGCCGAGTACGCCCGCAAGCTGTGGGCGTACCGACACTTCATGACCGCGTACTCGCGGGCGAAGGTCGCCTCCTCGTTCAGCAACACCCAACTCGGGCAGCTCTGGCAGGTGCTGACCCCGCTCACCAACGCGGCGGTCTACTACCTGATCTTCGGCGTGATCATCTCGCAGAACCGGCACGTGCCGAACTTCATCGCGTACCTCTGCACCGGTGTCTTCATCTTCACGTTCACCCAGAGCGCGGCGCTCCAGGGCACCAGCGCGATCACCGGCAACCTGGGTCTGATCCGGGCCCTCCAGTTCCCGCGTGCCGCGCTGCCGATCACCGTCACCCTGGTGCAGCTCCAGCAGCTGCTCATGTCGATGGTGGTGCTGGCCGGGATCGTGCTGTTCACCGGCGAGCCGATCACCTTCCGCTGGTTGCTGATCGCGCCCATGCTGGTGCTCCAGTCGATCTTCAACGTCGGGCTGACCATGATCATGGCCCGGATCGGCTCCAAGGTCACCGACCTCAAGCAGGTCATGCCGTTCGTGCTGCGGACCTGGCTCTACGGCTCCGGTGTGCTCTACAGCGTCAAGCTCTTCGAGGACCGGCTCCCGGGGTGGGCGGCGACCGCCCTGGAGTCCAACCCGATCCTGGTCTACATCGAGCTGGCCCGGTACGCGCTGCTCGACTCGGCGTACCCGGAGCACATCGCGTCCTCGCCGCTGCGGCTGTGGACCCTCGCGGTGACCTGGGCGGTGGTCTTCGGTGTCGGCGGATTCGTCTACTTCTGGCGCGGAGAGAAGGAGTACGGCCGTGGCTGACCAGACCCAGCCGGCGGGCAACGCCGCCGTGGTGGACGCGGGACGCGTCCCGACCGTCGTGGTGGACGACGTGCACGTGATCTACAAGATCCACAAGGGCGCCACCGGGGGCACCACCCCGGTCTCGGCCCTCAAGCGCATCGTGTCCCGGACCAACGCGCCGAACATCCGCGAGGTGCACGCGGTCAAGGGGGTGAGCTTCACCGCGTACGAGGGTGAGGCCATCGGCCTGATCGGCAGCAACGGCTCCGGCAAGTCGACCCTGCTGCGGGCCATCGCCGGCCTGCTCCCGCCGGCCCGGGGCGCCGTCTACACCCAGGGCCAGCCGTCCCTGCTCGGGGTGAACGCGGCCCTGCTCAACGACCTCTCCGGCGAGCGCAACGTCGTGCTCGGGTGCCTGGCCATGGGCATGACGCCGGAGGAGGTCAAGCGGCTGGCGCCGGAGATCATCGAGTTCTCCGGGATCAACGAGCGCGGCGACTTCGCCTCGCTGCCGATGCGCACCTACTCCTCCGGCATGGGCGCCCGGCTGCGCTTCGCCATCTCCTCGGCGAAGAAGCACGACGTGCTGCTCATCGACGAGGCGCTGGCCACCGGTGACCGCAAGTTCCGGGCCCGCAGCGAGCAGCGGGTCCGCGAGCTGCGTGACAGCGCCGGCACGGTGTTCCTGGTCAGCCACTCGATCAGCTCCATCCGGGACACCTGCGAGCGGACCATCTGGCTGGAGAGCGGCGTCCTGAGGATGGACGGCCCCACCGACGAGGTGTGCGACGCCTACGAGAACCAGAAGTAGCCGTCCGGGGCGCACCGGTCCCGGGCTCGCCCGGATCGGTGCGCTCCGCCGTACGCGTTAAGGTTTTCTGGTTGCCGGCGAAAGTTCACCACCCGGTCATCCAGTCGCAAAACCCCATACACCCCGCAGAAGTGAGGAACGGCAATGACGCAGGACCGCACCCCCGCACCGGACGCCGCGCCGGCGAGCCCGGCACCCTGGCGCCCCTCGCGGACGGTGGCCGTGATCCTCGCCGGGGGGACCGGGACGCGTCTCGGGCTGGGCATCCCGAAGCAGCTGCTGAAGATCGCCGGCAAGCCGATCATCGAGCACACCCTGGCGGTGTTCGAGGCCGCGCCGGAGATCGACGAGATCATCGTGCTCATGGCCGCCGGCCACGTGCCCGACGCCGAGCGGATCGTCGCCAACGCCGGCTTCCGCAAGGTCAGCAAGGTGATCGAGGGCGGGGACACCCGCAACGACACCACCCGGATCGCCCTGGACGCGGTCGGCGAGGGCGACGTCAACATCCTCTTCCACGACGCGGTGCGTCCCCTGGTCAGCGCCCGGATCGTGCGCGAGTGCGTGAACGCGCTCTGGACCTACTCGGCGGTGGACGTGGCCATCCCGTCCGCCGACACGATCATCCAGGTCGACGAGGACGACTGCATCACCGGCATCCCGGTCCGCGCCACGCTGCGCCGCGGCCAGACCCCGCAGGCGTTCCGCTCCGGCACCATCCGCGAGGCGTACCGGCGGGCCGAGGGCGACCCGGACTTCGCCGCCACCGACGACTGCGGCGTGGTGCTGCGCTACCTGCCCGGCACGCCGATCAAGGTGATCGACGGCTCGGACGAGAACATCAAGGTCACCCACCCGGTCGACGTGCACCTGGCGGACAAGCTCTTCCAGCTCGCCGCCGCCCAGGTGCCCAAGCTCACCGACCACCGCAGCTACTCCGAGGAGCTGACCGGCCGGACCATCGTGGTCTTCGGCGGCAGCTACGGCATCGGCCACGACCTCACCGAGCTGGCCCGCCGCTACGGCGCCCAGGTCTTCCCGTTCAGCCGCTCCACCACCGGCACCCACGTCGAGCGGGCCGAAGACGTGGCCGCCGCGCTGAAGACCGCCTTCGAGGCGACCGGCCGGATCGACCACGTGGTGGTCACCGCCGGGATCCTGGAGAAGGGCGCTCTGGCGGAGATGGACGAGGAGACGATGGAGCGCCTCCTGCACGTCAACTTCGTGGGCCCGGTCACCATCGCCCGGCAGTCGCTGCCGTACCTCCAGCAGACCAAGGGCCAGCTGCTGCTCTACACCTCCAGCTCCTACACCCGGGGCCGGGCGCGCTACGCGCTCTACTCGGCCACCAAGGCCGCGCTGGTCAACCTGACCCAGGCGCTCGCCGACGAGTGGGCCGAGTTCGGCGTACGGGTCAACTGCGTCAACCCGGAGCGCACCGCCACCCCGATGCGCACCAAGGCGTTCGGCGAGGAGCCGGAGCACACCCTCCTCTCCGCCGAGGCGGTCGCCCAGGCCTCCCTGGACGTGCTGATCTCCGAGCTGACCGGTCAGGTGATCGACGTCCGCCGGGCCCCCGGCGAGCCGGTCGCCGCGGTGCCCGCCCAGCCCGGCGCGCACCCGGCCGACGACGACTCCAGGCCGCCGCGCGGCACCGGACGCGCCGAGCCGGAGTCGTCGAAGCTGCCCACCGGCATCGACGCCTGAGCCGCGGGACGGGACGAGCCAGATGCGTGGTGACCTGGTCCGGAAGCTGCTCGCCCGGGTGCTGACCACCGGGCTGGCGGTGCTGGCCTTCCTCGTCGTGGCGCTCACCGGGGCGACCGGCTGGGGGCTGGCGATCGCCGTCGCCGCGCTCGCCGCCACCGCCTGGGAACGCCGGGTGCGGCTGACGGCCGACGGCCTCGCCGAGACGGTCCTGGTCGCCGCCGGCATCCTGGTCGGCTACGCCCGCCGGCTGGACGCCGGCTTCGACCCGGCGCTGGCCGCCACGGCGCTGGTCCTGCTCGGCCTGGTGCTGCTGGTCGGGCCGCTGCGCGACGCCGGCGCGCTGGAGATCCGGGCGGCCAACCTGCCGGTCCGGTCCTGGACCCCGCTGGGCGCGGCCCGGCTCGGCGACGCGCTGCCGGTGCTGCTCGCCCTGGTGGCGGCGGCCGCCGGCCTGGTCCTGCCCGCCTGGGTGGCCCTGGTGGCCGCGCTGCTGGTCGCGGCGGGCAGCGGCGCGGTCGGCCTCGACCTGGCCCGCCGTCGGTTCCGGCCGCCGGCCGGCGGCGGCCCGGTGGGCCGGGCGCTGCGCCGGCACCAGCCCGAGTTCGTGCTCTACTTCTCCGCCCCGCCCGGCTCCGAGTACCAGGTCACCATGTGGCTGCCCTACCTGGAGCGGATCGGCCGGCCGTTCATGGTGCTGCTGCGCGAGCCCGAGTTACTGCCCGCCGTGGCGGCCGCGACCCGCGCGCCGGTGGTCTTCTGCCCCACCCTGAAGACCATGGACGAGGCGATGGTGCCGAGCCTGCGAGCGGCCTTCTACGTCAACCACGGCGCGAAGAACAGCCACTGCATCCGCTTCTCGCAGCTCACCCACGTGCAGCTGCACCACGGCGACAGCGACAAGGCGCCCAGCGCCAACCCGGTCTCGGGCATCTTCGACAAGATCTTCGTGGCCGGTCCGGCGGCGATCGAACGGTACGCCCGGGCCGGCGTGGAGATCCCCGCCGAGAAGTTCGTCGTGGTCGGCCGCCCCCAGGTCGAGGCCATCGAGGTACGCCGGGAGCCGGCCGCCGCCCCGGCCCACCCGACCGTGCTCTACACGCCCACCTGGACCGGGCACCACGCCGACGCCAACTACTGCTCGCTGCCGGTGGCCGAGACGGTGATCCGCCGGCTGCTGGACCGGGGGGCGACGGTGATCCTGCGGGCGCACCCCTACACGGCCCAGAACCCGGCCTCGGCGCGGCAACTGGCCCGCCTCACCGAACTGCTCGCCGCCGACCGGGCGAAGACCGGCCGGGCGCACCTCTGGGGCACGGCGGCCGGCCGCGACCTGACCCTCACCGAGTGCGTCAACCGCGCCGACGCGCTGGTCTCGGACGTCTCCGGGGTGATCTCCGACTGGCTCTACTCGGGCAAGCCGTACGCCGTCACCGACATGGGCGTCGACGGGGAGCACTTCGTCGAGCGGTTCCCGCTGGCCGGCTCCGGCTACGTGCTGCGCCAGGACATGTCCAACGTGGACGAGGTGCTGACCGAGCTGCTGGAGACCGACCCGAAGGCCGCGGCCCGCTGGGCCACCCGGGCCTGCTACCTGGGCGACTTCCCGGCCGAGTCGTACGCCGAGGTGTTCCTCGACGCCGCCCGCCGGCAGCTCGCGCCGGACTGGACCGTGCCCGCCCCGCGGGACGGCTCGCCGCTCCCCTCCCCCGCCTGAGCCGAGGTCAGAGGTACGGGTCGAGGAGGGCGAGCACCGCCGCCGGATCCTCGACGTGCGCGTTGTGGCCCAGCCCGGGCAGCGTGGCGACCGGTACGCCCAACTCCTTGAGCTGCGCGTCGGTCACCATCGGGTCGTGCTCACCGCGGGCCAGCAGCACCGGGACGTCGGTGGCGGCGAGCAGCGCGGCCAGCCGGGGCTCTCCCACCGCGAACGCGGCCGGGTCCATGGCCAGCCGCCAGCGGCCGTCCTCGCGGCGCAACCCCGCCTCCACCACCGGGTGGTCGGGGGCGAGCAGCCCGGCCAGCCCGGAGACCCGCAGGTAGCGGCGGGCCGCCTCGTCCCGGGTGGCGAACCAGGTCACCGGGCGGGCGGCCAACTCCTGGGCCTTCTCCAGGTCGGCCGGGGACCAGACGGCCTTGATGCCGAGCCCGACCACCGCGTCGACCGGCGGGCGCCGCGACCGCGCGGCCAGCGCCAGCGCCACCACCCCGCCGAGCGAGTGCCCGAGCAGCACGAGCCGGTCGTGGGGGCCGAGCCGCTCGGTCACCGGGCCGAGCCCCTCGACCACCCGCCGGGCCAGGGCCTCGAAGGAGTACCCGGGCAGCGGCGGCGACCAGCCGTGCCCGGCCAGGTCGGGGACGAGCCAGCGCCCCGCCCAGTGGCGCTCCAGCAGCGGCGCCCAGGGCAGCCACACCTCACCGGTGGCACCCATGCCGTGCAGCAGCAGCAGATGGCGGGTACCCGTCTCGTCGCCCATACGGCGCAGTGTGCCACCGGACGGACACCCGGCGCGAGAGCGGACAGCGGCGTGGACGACTTCGGGCACCGGCTCGGTGAGCCGGTGCCCGACGGAAGGTGCGATCAGGCGGAGTAGCCGCGGGTGGCGGCCCAGTTCGCCAGGTCGATGGTGCTCATCCAGTACGCGGGCAGCGCCGCGTTCGCCGAGTCGGCGATCCGGACGGTACGGCCGTCGTTCTTGTAGCCGACCACGGCGATGTAGTGGCCGCCCGGGAACGAGTGCCAGCCGCCGTCGGTGTCGAGGGCGTCACCGGCGATGTTGACCACCACGCCCCGGCCGTCGGTGATCGCCTTGACCACGTCCGCCTGGAGCTGGTCGATCTCCGCCGGGCTCGCCGAGCCGCCGAACATGTGGGTCCGGTACGGGTTGCCCTTGACCATCAGGTTCAGGCCCCGCGTGGTGTCCTCGGCGGAGTTGGTGCCGTTCTCGCCGGCGTTCAGCGGGGCGATCATCGCGTCCTGGGTGGTCTCGACGCCGCTCGCGCTGAGCGCGTTGCGCACCGCGGCCGGGCCGCAGTTCCAGTAGGCGGTCTGCGCCTCGTAGGTGTAGTCGAGCACCTTGGTCGACGGCGGCTTCGGCTTGGCCTTGGGGGTCGTGTCGGGGTCGGGGGCCGCCTTGGCCACCGGCTTCGCGGCCGACGGCGACGCGCTCGGCGAGGCGGAGGGCGACGGGACGGCGACCCGGGCCTCGCCCCGGCTGGCGACCTCACCGAGCCGGGAGCCCAGCTCGGCGACCGCGGCGGTGTTCTCCCGGTGGACCGGGGCGTCGTCGGTGGCGGTGACGGCGGCACCGGCGCCGCCGGCCAGCACGAGGGCCGCGGCCGAGCCGGCGACGATCTGGTACGGGCGTTCGGTCACGAGGCGGCGGAGCTGACGCTTCAGGTGGTGCTTCACGGTTTCCTCCACGGGGGCGTGAGCGGCACGCGCCGGCCCGACGCGCGGAGGAACTCACGCGCGCTGGCGGGGCGGATTGCCGCGGGACGGGAGCGCCCGGGGGGCCGGGCGGTCGGGCGGTTGCCGGGGTCGGTCGCCGTCAGGCGAGCACCGGCACCGCGATGCCGTGGAGGCGGGGGGACGACCGGGGGGTGGGCACGAGGAATGGCACTCCTTCCGTGACCGCCGACCGGGTTAGCTGACGGATTCGGGCGGGAAGTACGCCCTACCGCGGGCCGTGGCCCGCGGATTCACCCCGGTGTTGCAGTGGGTCCCCGGTTCGTGAGAGCACGATTAGGCGGGTCGGCGCGGCGTCGCCTCTTGCGATCGAAAACCGCTCCGGACGCGCCGACACTACCGGTGGGTATGCCGGCTGCCAAGCGCTCCCACCTGCTTAAACCTCGTGCACCACTACGGATATCGGAACAGTCGGTCACTCACTTCACTCAATGGGACGAGCAGTTACGGCGGCACCCGACGGCCAAAAGCGGACATCCGGTGGCGACCGGCCCGGAATTGCGGGGGTCGATCACCCCACCTGACCCCGATGACCGTTTCCGGCAGAGTGGTGACCGGGCTCACCGAATTCGGATAACAATTCGGCCGACTCGGGGCCCGTCGGGGTCGGGTCGGGCCGCCGTCGCCCTGGAATGGACGACCGTCAGCCGACCCGGGCGGGGCGCCACCGCGCACCGGACACGGCGGCCGGGATCCGCACCGTCGCGTCGTCCCGCCCCTCCACCGGTGCCGCAGCGTCGGCGGGGCGGAGCGCGGCGGTCGCCGCGTACGCCTCCGCGGCCAGGGTCCGGGCCGCCTCGGCGGCCAGCTCGGCGTCCCGCCAGGCCCGCCGCTCCCGCTCGGCGGCCGCCGCCCAGCCGGCCCGGCGGCCCTCGCGTACCGCCCGGGCCAGGACGATCTCCTGCTCGGCAGGGTGCCGGCGCGGGTCCCACCCGTTGCGGTGGGCCAGCACGTCGGCGAGTTGCCGGGCGCTCAGGTCGCCCCGCCAGTGCGCGGCCATCGCGGCGTGGTGCAGCCAGCGCTCACGGGCCGCGTACTCGGCCGGTGTGCGCGGGGTGTGCGGGGCGGGCAGCGCGGCGGCGCCGGCGAAGCGGCTGGCGGCCGCCTCGGCCTCGTCGTACGCCCGCCAGGCCCGGTCCGCCTCGTCGTGGGCGGTCAGCCACTGCTCCCGCCGCCGCCGGGCGGTCTGCGCAGCCCCGGCGGCGGCCACCGCCACCTCGTCGGCGTAGCGGCGCAGGTCGGCCCGGCGGGCGGCCTCCTCGGCGACCGGGTCGGGGGCCGGATCGGTCCCGTCGTCCCGCTCCGGGCGGGCGACCAGCACGGCGAGCAGACCAAGGGCGAGCAGGAGCAGGGCCGACCAGATCGCGGCGGCCTCGGGGACCTCGGTCAGGAAGCGGTAGAGAACGGTCTGCGGCATGGTCGGCACCTCACGGGAGAGAACGTGGCGGAGAGGTGTCCGCACGGGCCGTGGGAGCGGCGGCGTGCACCGGGAACGGGTGCCGGGGCCGCCGACGGGCGGGTGCGGGGGTGAGGTTCGGTGCGTGCGGCGGGCGCGGGCCGGCGGCCCACGGGCGGGTCAGCGGCCGGGCGGGGCCCGGGAGCCGACGGTCGCGGGAACCAGCCCGGCCAGCACGAGAGGCCGGTCAGCCGGGCGGGCCACGGCCCGGGACGCGGCCACCGGCTCGGACCGGTCGGCGGGTACGGCCTGCCGGTCGACGCCCGCCCCGCCGTCGAGATCCCGCCCGGCGACGGCGGCGGTCCGGGCGGCTGTGCCCCGCGGGTCCCAGCCGGTGACGGCGGCGGTCCGCCCGGCTGCGTCCGGGAAGTGCCGGCCGGTGACGGTGGCGGTCCAGCCGGCTCCGTCCCTGAGGTGCTGCGCGGCGGCGCCTGGCTGGAGGGTCGGGCCCCCGACCGGGGCCACCGCGGAGGAGGCCGCCGGTGCGGCCGCGGCACCACCGACCGGCAGGGCCGCCGCGCCGAACGAGCAGGCGGCGAGCACGGCCAGGCTGGCCAGTGTGCGGGCGATCCAGCGCGCCACCCACCACACGGGACAGGTGAGCGCGATCGGCAGCACGGGTACAACCTACCGCCGGTTCCGCCACATCGCACCGCCGCCGGGCGTGTCGCGCCACCCGTTCGTCAAACACCGTCCAGCATGGACAGCTGACCGGCGAGGGGCGGCGGGCTACCGTTGCCGGGATCCGCCGGAGCGGGCTACGCCGGCAGGCCGCGCACGGCTCAGCGCGGGTCGCGCCGCCCGGCGTACTCGACGGACCTGGCCGAAGTGGCGGGTGCCGCGACCGGCCCGGCGGGGGCCGGCCGCGGGGCGGGCACGGACGGCGCCGGCGCGGCGGTGGCCGCCGCCGGACGGGCACGGCGGGGCGGCCCGAGACGGCGCATCATGGGCATCTCCACCCAGTGGTGCAGGGCCGCGGCGAGCAGCAGGTTGAGCAGGAGGAGACCGAGCACCGCGAGCGGGCCCCACCACCCGCGCAGCCCCGTGCCCCAGTCCCCGGTGAGCCGCAGCACGGTCATCATGACCAGCACGTGCACCAGATAGAAGGCGAACGAGACCTCGCCGAGCCAGACCATCGCGCGGGACCGCCACGGCGTGCGCCGGCCCCGGACGTCGGCGTCCGCGGCGGCGGTGATGACGAGCAGGTAGGCCACCGCGAGCAGGGCCGCCCAGAACTCGGCGCGGATCCACTGCGCGGCCACCACCCAGGTGGCCACGAACAGCACGCTGGCGGCGGCCAGGTTCGGCCCCCGCCAGCGGCCCCGGCGCAGCAGTTCCGCGGCGGCCGCTCCCATCCAGAACTCGACGGACCGGGTGACCGGGAAGATCTGGGTGAACCACCAGCGGCTCTCCTCAGGCACCAGGAGCTGGGCGGGCCAGAGGGCCAGGATGAGCAGCGGCACGGCAACCACCACCGCCCACAGGACGCCGGCGCGGGCCCGGCGCAGCCACGGCAGCACCAGCGGCAGGCACAGGTAGAAGGCCAACTCGCAGGAGAGCGACCAGCTCACGTCGTTGACGCTGTAGAAGTAGCCGTCGAGGGGGATCCACGCCTGCACCAGCAGGAGGTTCCCGATCGCGGCCCACGGCGCGACCGGGTCGGCGAACCAGAACGCGACGGCCAACGCCACCGCGAAGGTCACCAGGTGGTTCGGGTAGATCTTGGCAAGCCGGCGACGGAGAAAGGTGTGCCGCGGCTCGCCGTCCCGGTACGACCACACCAGCACGAATCCGCTGAGGATGAAGAAGAACTCCACCCCGGACAGGCCGAGGGCGAACGCCCGGCCCAGCGCCGCCCCGACGCCGGGCTCCGCGACGATCCGCATCGTGCCGACGTGGAAGGCGAACACCAGCAGGGCGGCGATCCAGCGCAGCCCGGTGAGCGACGGCAGCCGGGTGGCGGGGGTGGCCGGGGCGCTTGTCACCCGGGGCACCCTACCCGGTGGTAATCGGGGTCGCCGCCGGACGGCGACCGCGCCGATGCTCGTACGCCTGTTCGACAGCAGGGTAGGATCGGCGGCGTGTACCAGCCCTCGATGCTCGACCTCGCCGAGCAGGGCCCTTCCCTGGGCCCGCTGGCCGGGCGGCTGCGCCGGCACGAGCTGAGCCGGGGCGCCTGGGTCGACCACCTGCCCGGCTGGGTGGCGGGCTCCGACGCGGTACTCGACACACTCCTGCACGAGGTGCCGTGGCGGGCCGAGCGCCGCACCATGTACGACGCCGAGGTCGCCGTTCCCCGCCTGCTCTGCTGGTACGGCGCCGGCCGGCCGCTGCCCCACCCGGTGCTCGCCGCGGCGCGCGACACGCTCACCCGGCACTACGCGGCCGAACTGGGCGAGCCCTTCGTCACGGCCGGCATGTGCCTCTACCGCGACGGCCGGGACAGCGTGGCCTGGCACGGCGACACCCAGGGCCGCTCCGCGCACACCGACACCATGGTGGCCATCGTCTCGTTCGGCTCGCCCCGGCCGCTGCTGCTGCGCCCCCGGGGCGGCGGCGGGACCAGCCTGCGCTTCCCGCTCGGGCACGGCGACCTGGTGGTGATGGGCGGGTCCTGCCAGCGCACCTGGGAGCACGCGATCCCGAAGACCGCCCGGCCGGTCGGCCCCCGGGTCAGCGTCCAGTTCCGGCCCGCCGGGGTGGCCTGACGCGGAGGTGGCCACGGGCCCCGGCCGGCGCCGTGCTAGAAACAACTCTCAGGGTCGATCACGCCCCCGTCACCTGACGACGCGAAGGGCGGCCCATGACCCAGTCCCCCACCACCCGCTGGTCCCCCTGGACCCTGCACGGTGACGGACGTTCCGTCCGCCCCGGCGACGTGGTCCACCCCGACGAGCGGCTCTCCTGGCCGCGTACGGTCGGCGTCGGCGTGCAGCACGTCGTCGCCATGTTCGGCGCCACCTTCACGGTGCCGCTGATCACCGGCTTCCCGCCGGCCACCACCCTCTTCTTCTCCGGGCTGGGCACGCTGCTCTTCCTGCTGATCACCGGCAACCGGCTGCCGTCGTACCTGGGGTCGTCCTTCGCCTTCATCGCCCCGGTGCTGGCCGCGAAGACCGACGGCGGGATCGGCGCCGCGCTCGGCGGCATCGTGGTGGCCGGCGCGGCGCTGGCGCTGGTCGGCGTGGTGGTGCAACTGGCCGGGGCGCGCTGGATCGACGCCCTGATGCCGCCGGTGGTGACCGGCTCGATCGTGGCCCTGATCGGGCTCAACCTCGCCCCGGTGGCCTGGGACGGCGGCGGCAGCGGCACCGGGTTCAAGGCGCAGCCGCTGATCGCCGTGATCACCCTGGTCGCGATCCTGGTCACCACGGTGCTCTTCCGCGGCTTCCTGGCCCGGCTGTCGATCCTGCTCGGCGTGGTGGTCGGCTGGGTGCTGGCCGCGCTGCTCGGCCGGCTCGACCCGACGGCGGTCACCACGCTGAAGGAGGCCGCCTGGGTGGGCCTGCCGCAGTTCCACGCGCCGACCTTCGGCCTGCGCGCCGTGGTGCTGGTCATCCCGGTGATCCTGGTGCTGATCGCGGAGAACGCCGGGCACGTCAAGGCGGTCGCCGCGATGACCGGGCGGAACCTGGACCGGGACATGGGTCGGGCGTTCCTCGGCGACGGCGTGGCCACCGTGCTGGCCGGCGCCGGCGGCGGCTCCGGCACCACCACGTACGCGGAGAACATCGGCGTGATGGCGGCGACGCGGGTCTACTCGACCGCCGCGTACTGGGTGGCCGGGTTCGCGGCGGTGCTGCTCGGGCTCTGCCCGAAGTTCGGCGCGCTGATCCTCACCGTGCCGGCCGGCGTGCTGGGCGGCGCCACCACCGCCCTGTACGGCCTGATCGCCATCCTGGGCGCCCGGATCTGGATCGAGAACCGGGTCGACTTCCACGACCCGGTCAACCTGATGACCGCCGCGGTCGCCGTGATCGTCGGCGCCGCCAACTACACCCTGACCGCCGGCGACCTCTCGTTCAACGGCATCGCCCTGGGCACCGCCGCCGCCCTGGTCGTCCACCACGGCATGCGCCTCATCGCCCACCTCCGCGGCACCACCCCGACCTCCCGCCGCGGCCCCGAACCCGAACTCTGACCCCGCACCGCACCGCACCGCACCGCGGCGCCGCGCCGCGCCGCGCCGTCGATCATGAGGTTGGCGGCGCGGAAGCGCGCGTCGCAGG
>NZ_BMRA01000007.1:269194-362842 GCF_014648395.1 Micromonospora fulviviridis
GTGGTGGGACGGCAGCGGCCCGGCGGTGGTGCCGCCGGGCCGCCGCGGGTCGGGTCAGTCGCGGTCGATCTGGTGGCCGATCACCGTGGGGCCGAGCATCACCGCGAAGCCGGAGCCGTCGCGGCGGGGGTCGGCCGGCGGCAGCTCGACCGCGTCGCCGGTGGCGGTGGCGCCGACCGGGCGCGGGCCGATCCAGGCCACGGCCAGGTCCAGCTCGCCCTTGAGGAACCGCTGGGCGCGCACGCCGCCGGTCGCCCGCCCCTTCGCCGGGTACGCCTTGAAGGGCGTCACCTTGACCGTGGCGCCCGTCGAGGTGACCACCATGGGCTCGCCGTGACCCGGGTCGTCGGTGCGGATCGCGCCGAAGAAGACCACCCGCGCCCCGGCCGGCAGGTTGATGCCGGCCATGCCGCCGCCCTTGATGCCCTGCGGCCGGACCACGGACGCCGCGAAGCGCAGCAGTGACGCCTCCGACGAGACGAACGCCAGGGTCTCCGCCCCGTCGGTGAGCCAGGTCGCCCCGACCACCTCGTCGCCGTCGCGCAGCGAGATCACCTCGAACTCGTCCGAGCGGACCGGCCACTCGGGCGCGCAGACCTTCACCACGCCGTGCCGGGTGCCGAGCGCCAAACCGGGTGAGCCCTCGGCGGACGGGCCGAGCGGGGCCAGCCCGACGACCGTCTCGCCGGGCTCCAGCGGCACCAGTTCGGCCGCGGACATGCCGCCGCGCAGCGACACCGTGCCGGACTGCTCGGGCAGCACCGGCAGCGGGAGCACGTCGATCTTGAAGGCCCGCCCGGCGCTGGTCACCAGGAGCACCCGGCCGCGGGCGGTGGAGTGCACCACGGCGCGTACCGCGTCGTGCTTGACCCGGCCGCTGCGCCGGCGCGCCTCGGCGGCCTCCTCCGACTCGGCCGCGGTCCGGGCGACCAGCCCGGTGGCGGAGAGGATGACCTGGCAGGGGTCGTCGGCGACCTCCAGCGGGCCGGCCGGCACGGAGGCCGCCAGGACCTCCTTGAGGTCGCCGTCGACCAGGGTGGTGCGGCGGTCGGCGCCGGACTGCTTCACCACGGCGGCCAGCTCGTCGGAGACCAGCTTCCGCAGCACCTTCGGGTCGTCGAGGATCTTCGACAGCTCGGCGATCTCGCCGCGCAGCTTCTCCTGCTCGGCCTCCAGCTCCAGCCGGTCGTACTTCGTGAGCCGGCGCAGCGGGGTGTCCAGGATGTAGGTGGCCTGGATCTCGGAGAGCTTGAACTTCTGCATCAGGCCGTCCTTGGCGGCCTGGGCGTCCTCGCTGGCCCGGATCAGCTTGACCACCTTGTCGATGTCGAGCAGGGCGATCAGCAGGCCGTCGACCAGGTGCAGCCGCTCCTCGCGCTTGCGCTTGCGGTACGCGCTGCGCCGGGTCACCACCTCGTAGCGGTGGGCCAGGAAGACCTCCAGCAGCTGCTTGAGGCCCAGGGTCTGCGGCTGGCCGTCCACCAGGACCAGGTTGTTCACGCCGAAGGACTGCTCCAGCGGGGTGAGCCGGTAGAGGTCGGCCAGCAGCGCCTGCGGGTTGACCCCGACCTTGCACTCGACGACCAGCCGGGTGCCGTTCTCCCGGTCGGTGAGGTCCTTGACGTCGGCGATGCCGGTCAGCCGCTTGGTCTTGTTGACCTCGTTGGTGATGGCCGCGATGACCTTCTCCGCGCCCACCCCGTAGGGCAGCTCGGTGACCGTGATGGCCTGCCGGCCCCGGCTGCCCTCCAGCGGGCCGGTCTCCACCCGGGCGCGCATCCGCACGACGCCGCGCCCGGTCTCGTACGCCCGGCGCACCTCGTCGAGGCCGAGCAGCAGCCCGCCGGTGGGCAGGTCGGGGCCGGGGACGAACTCCATGAGCTTGTCCAGCGTGGCGTCCGGGTGGTTGATCAGCCAGCGAGCCGCCTGGACCACCTCGGCCAGGTTGTGCGGGATCATGTTGGTGGCCATCCCGACCGCGATCCCGGACGCGCCGTTGACCAGCAGGTTGGGGAAGGCCGCCGGCAGCACGGTGGGCTGGGTCAGCGAGCCGTCGTAGTTGGGCTCGACGTCGACGGTGTCCTCGCCCAGCTCGCCGACGAGCAGCATGGCCTCGCGGGACATCCGCGCCTCGGTGTAGCGGGCGGCGGCCGGGCCGTCGTCGGGCGAGCCGAAGTTGCCGTGCCCGTCGATGAGCGGCACGTTGAGCGAGAAGTCCTGGGCGAGCCGGACCATCGCGTCGTAGATCGCCGCGTCGCCGTGCGGGTGGTACTTACCCATCACGTCGCCGACGATCCGGGCCGACTTCACGTGGCCCCGGTCGGGGCGGTGGCCCTGCTCGTACATGGACCAGAGGATGCGCCGGTGCACCGGCTTGAGCCCGTCGCGAGCGTCCGGCAGGGCCCGGGAGTGGATGACCGAGAAGGCGTACTCCAGGTAGGAGTCCGAGACCTCGGTGACCAGCGGGTTGTCGAAGACCCGGGCGCCGGCCTGGTCGAAGGCGGAGAGGTCCGCCTTGGCGCGGTCGTCCTTGCGGCGTGCCATGGTTCAGCTTTCCCTTCGAAGAACCCGGTGGTCAGGCGTCGATGGCGTCGCGGTCGACGCGGTCGGCCGAGTCGATGAGCCAGTTGCGGCGGGGCTCGACCTTCTCCCCCATGAGCAGCTCGAGGATCCGCTCGGCGGCCTCGACGTCGTCGAGGGTGATCCGGCGGACCGCCCGGGTGGCCGGGTTCATGGTCGTCTCCCAGAGCTCGTCCGCGTCCATCTCACCGAGACCCTTGAACCGCGGGATGGGCGTGACGATCTGCTTGCCGGCCTTCTCCAGCTTGCGGACCGTCGCCTCCATCTCGGCCTGGGTGTAGGTGTAGACGGTCTGCGGGTTGCGCCCCTTTGTGGTGATCTTGTGCAGGGGCGGCATGGCCGCGTAGAGCCGGCCCGCCTCGATCAGCGGTCGCATGTAGCGGGCGAAGAGCGTGATGAGCAGGGTCCGGATGTGCGCGCCGTCCACGTCCGCGTCGGCCATGATGAGCACCCGGCCGTAGCGCAGCGCGGAGAGGTCGAAGGTACGCCCCGAGCCGGCGCCGAGCACCTGCACGATCGCCGCGCACTCGGCGTTGTCCAGCACCTGCTGGAGGTTCGCCTTCTGCACGTTGAGGATCTTGCCGCGGATCGGCAGCAGGGCCTGGTATTCCGAGGAGCGGGCCATCCGGCTGGTGCCGAGCGCGCTGTCGCCCTCGACGATGAACAGCTCGCTGCGGTCCACCCCGGTGGCCCGGCAGTCGACCAGCTTGGCCGGCATCGACGCGCCCTCCAGGGCGGTCTTGCGCCGGGCGGCGTCCTTCTGCTGCTTCTGGGTGAGCCGGACCCGGGCCGCGTCGACGATCTTCTGGAGCACCGTCCGGGCCTCGGCCTTGGTCTTCCGGTCCTCCAGCCACGCCTTGAGGTGCGCCTCGACGAGGCCCTGGAGCACCTTGGTGATGCCCGCGGTGGAGAGCTCGTCCTTGGTCTGCGAGGTGAACTGCGGCTCCGGGATCCGCACGTGCACCACGGCGGTCATGCCCTCCAGGACGTCGTCCAGGGTGGGCGCGTCCTCCTTGGGCTTGAGCAGGCCACGGGTGTTGCGGGCGGCCTCCGCCAGGGTGCGGGCCAGGGCCCGCTCGAAGCCCTTGCGGTGGGTGCCGCCGTGGGCGTTGCGGATGGTGTTGGTGAAACACTCGACGGTGCGCTCGTAGCCGGTGCCCCAGCGGAACGCCACCTCGACCTCGGCCCGGCGCTGCACGTTGGACTGCATGACGCCGTTGGCGTCCGCGGCGTTCTCCCGGTAGGTCCCCTCGCCGGTGACCAGAAGGGTGCCCGAGACCGGGCGGTCGCCGGCCGGGGCGAGGTATTCCACCATGTCGGTGAGGCCGTTGGGGAAGTGGAAGCTCTCCTCGACGGCCTTCTCGCCGGTCTCGTCGCGCAGCCGGTAGGCCACGCCGGGCACCAGGAAGGCGGTGTTGCGCAGCTTGAGCCGGACCGCCTCGGTGTCGAGCGCGGCGCCGGTCTCGAAGTAGCGCGGGTCGTGCCACCAGCGGATCGAGGTGCCGGTGCGCTGGCCGCGCTTCATGGCGCCGACGATCTGCAGGCCGGGGCCCGGGGTGAACGGCGCGTCCGGGCCGTCGCCGTCGAAGATCCCGGGTACGCCGTGGCGGAACGACATCGCGTGGACCTTGCCGCCGCGGCGGACGGTGACGTCGAACCGCCGGGAGAGCGCGTTGACCGCCGAGGCGCCCACGCCGTGCAGGCCGCCGGAGGTCTTGTAGCCGGAGCCGCCGAACTTGCCGCCCGCGTGCAGCCGGGTCAGCACCAGCTCCACGCCGGAGATGCCGGACTTCGCGTGCACGTCGGTCGGGATGCCGCGACCGTCGTCGTCCACCCGAACCGAGCCGTCGGCGTGCAGGATCACGTCGACCTTCGTGGCGTGACCCCCGACACCCTCGTCGGTCGAGTTGTCGAGGATCTCGTTGACGAGGTGACCCACGCCACGGCTGTCGGTCGAGCCGATGTACATGCCGGGGCGCTTCCGGACGGCATCGAGGCCCTCCAGGTGCGTCAGGTCGTCGGCCCCGTACAGGGTCTCAGGCTGTGCGGTCAACTGGTCGTACTCCCAGGTCTCGGCGGTGTGGTGCCGGTCACCGTGTCGATTCCCCAACTCGATCGCCACGGGCGGCGCGCCGCAGCGAGCCTAGCCCGGCGCTCCGACAGAGCTGTGGCACCCGTGCGGTGCGTTGTCCGGTTAGGCTCCGGGCGGTCTGTGCCACCGCCCTCGGTGAGGGGGCTGGAGCGAGGAGGCGTCCGTGCGGGACAACGCCGTGAACAGCCGGATGTCTTCCCCGACGGCCGCCGGGGACGACCCGGGCGACCGCTTCGAGCGGCTCTACGCCGAGGCCGAACGGGGCGCGGCCGTGGTGCCGTGGGACCGGGACACCCCGCACTCGCTGCTCGCCGAGTGGACCGACCGGGCCCGGCCGGACGCGGCCGGCCGCCGCGCCCTGGTGGTCGGCTGCGGCTTCGGCCGGGACGCCGAGCACCTGGCCCGGCTGGGCTTCGCCACCGTCGCCTTCGACATCTCCCCCACCGCGGTGCGGACCGCCCGCCGCCGCCATGCCGGCTCTCCGGTCCGGTACGAGACCGCCGACCTCCTCGACCCGCCGGACGCCTGGCTCGACGGGTTCGACCTGGTGCTGGAGAGCATGAACGTGCAGGCCCTGCCGGCCGGGATCCGGGCGCGGGCGATCCCGGCGGTGGGCCCGCTGGTCGCACCCGGCGGGACCCTGCTGGTGATCGCGGCCGGCCGGCGCGACGACGAGGAGGAGGTCGAGGGACCGCCCTGGCCGCTGACCCGGGCCGAGCTGGACGCCTTCGCCGCCGGGCCGCTCGTCCCGGCACGGACCGAGGAGATCATCGCCCCGGACGGCGGGCTCCGCTGGCGCGCGGAGTTCCGCCGGCCCGCCTGATCCACCCCGCCCACCGCCCGACGCGCCCCGCGCGTCGGGCCATTGACGTGCGTCACACGGCCATGGTCTGATCGCCTCCTCAGAGGATCTTTCACATTTCGATGTGTGAGGGGGTCGGGCCATGTCCCTGTTCCGTCGTGCCGCGCTCGCTGCGGCGCTGGCCGTCGCCGCGGTGGCGCTGCCGGCCGCCGTGGCGCCCGCCGGGCCCGCCACGGCCGCCCTGCCCACCGCCGCGGTGGCGCTGGGCGACAGCTTCATCAGTGGCGAGGGCGCCGGGGCGTACGCGCCGGTGGTCGACGTCAACGGGGTCGCCCAGGGCTTCCCCGGCTGGTCGGCGCCGAACAGCAACGCGTACTTCTGCCACCGCTCGCCGAACGCCTCACTCTTCCAGGCCGACCTGCCGGACATCGCGGCCCGCTTCAACCTGGCCTGCTCGGGCGGGCAGCCCTACGACATCGCCGGCGCCTCCGCGACCCGGACCAAGGGCCGGCAGGTCAGCGCCCAGCTCGACCAGCTCCGGGCGGTGGCGCGGACCCACGACATCGACCTGGTGCTCGTCGGCCTCGGCTCGAACAACAGCTCGTTCACCTTCGGCAGCGTGGCGGAGAAGTGCGCCAACCGCTTCATCGCCGACGCCTGGACCGGCTGGTGGGAGTTCTGGGCGTACCTCGGCGGGCCGGTCGAGCAGGAGCCGTGCACGGACGCCGACCTGGCCACCGCCGCGCAGTTCAGCGCCGCGACCGCGGAGACCACCACGGCGGTCCGGCAACTGCTCACCACCCTCGACCAGGTCGACGCCGACGGCCAGCACCGCGTGGTGTTCCAGGACTACACCAACCCGCTCCCCACCGACCTCGCCTCGCCCTACTGGACCGAGGACGACCGGGACGACACCCGGGACAAGTTCCGCGCCCTCGGCGCCGAGCGGTACGCGGCCGGCTGCCCGATCCACCGGGGCAGCCTCGCGCCGGGCCAGCGCTTCTCCCAGGGCCTCGGCACTCTGGTCAGCTCGGTCCGGACCACCCTGGCCGCCGAGTTCCCGCAGGACGACCTGGTCTACCTCAACGTGCAGCGCGCCTTCGACGGCGCCCGGCTCTGCGAGTCGGCGGGCAGCCCGGGCAACGCCCTGGCCACCCCGATCCGGCTCATGGACGGCCCGACCGGTGTCTTCGTGACCAGCCTCTCCGGCTACGACAAGCTCGACATCCAGCGGATCGCGAACGCCTGCGGCACCTACTTCCAGACCTGCCAGGAGTCCTGGCACCCGAGCGCCGCCGGCCACCGGGTGCTCGGCCGCTGCCTGACCGGCGCCGCCGCGACCGGCGCCCGGGCGGTGTCCTGCGTCCGCGCCCCGGACGGCACGATCACGGTGAGCTGACCCGCGTCGTGGGGCGTCCCCGGTCGGGGGCGCCCCACGACGGGTCGGGCCGGAGCCCGGAGGCAGGGCTCAGGGGCACACGGCCGTGCCGAGCACGTGCGGTGCCGCGGGACCCGGGATCCCGGTCGGCGGGAACCGGAACCGGTCCAGCTCGACCACCGTGAAGCCGGCCGCCCGGATCGCCGCCACGGTGTCCCGCGCCGTGTGGCAGCCGGCGCAGCACAGCGGCCAGAGCGTGGCGTCCGCCGCGCGCTGGACCCGGCGCAGCCCGGGGGTCTCCGCGACGACGTGCTCGTAGAAGCGGAGCTGCCCGCCCGGCCGGAGCACCCGGCGCGCCTCGCGCAGCGCCACCGCCTGGTCGGGCACCGAGCAGAGCACCAGCGACAGCACCACCGCGTCGGCGCTCGCGTCGGCGACCGGCAGGGCCTCCGCCAGGCCGGCGGCCACGGTCACCGGCACCGGGGCGTCGGGCGCGGCGGCCTGGAGGGCGGCGCGCAACCGGGGCTCCGGCTCCACGGCGAGCACCCCGGTCACGGCCGGCGGATAGTGCGGCAGGTTCCGCCCGTTGCCGGCGCCCACCTCGACCACCCGGCCGCGCAACCCGGCCACCAGGCGGCGCCGGTGCTCGGCGGCGCCGGCCCGGTCCATGGCGACGCTGGCCCGGGCGAAGACCCGGGCGAAGATCGGATTCGAGACGGCCATCAGGTAGGCACCGGTGGGGCGCCGAGGGCGAGCAGCAGCGGACCGGCCGCGCCGTCGGCCAGGTCGCCGAGGCGTACGCCGTCGAGCACGGCGAGGAAGGCGGCCTGGGCCCGGCGCAACTCGCCGCGCAGCCGGCAGCCGGCGATCAGCGGGCAGGCCGGCTGCTCGCAGTTGACCACCTCGTCGTCGCCCTCGAAGGCCCGGACCACGTGGCCCACGGTCAGCTCTCCGGCGTGCTCGGCGAAGGCCACCCCGCCGGAGCGGCCCCGGATGGTGACCAGCACGCCGATCCGCTGCAACCGCTGCACCACCTTGGCCACGTGGCTGCGCGGGAGCGCGAGTTGGGTGGCGAGCTCGTCCACGGTCGTCCGGGCCGGGGAGGCGGCGGTCAGCATGGCGATGCGCAGCGCCATGTCGGTCGACCGGTTGAGCTTCACGCCTCGACCCTAGCCAGCGGTCGCTCGTCGCGACACGGGTCGAACCGCCGTTCCGGAGTGTGACGAGCGCTACCGCGGCCCCGGGACCTTCGACCCTGAAGAGGAATTTTGAACTCCTGTTCAGTGGGGATCGACCAGTTCGACGCCACAAGGAGTAATCGTGCTTTCGGAATCCTCAGCAGCGGTGGTGACGGCGACCCTGCCCGCCGTGCAGGCACACGGCGAGGCGATCACCGGCCGGTTCTACCAGCGCATGTTCGCCGCCCACCCGGAGCTTCTGAACATCTTCAACCGGAGCAACCAGGCCACCGGCACGCAGAAGGCGGCGCTTGCCGGCGCCGTGGTCGCGTACGCCGAGCACCTGACCGGGGGCAGCACGGTGCCGTGGGGGCCGATTCTGGACCGGATCGCGCACAAGCACGTCTCCCTGGGGATCACCGCCACCCAGTACACGATCGTCGGCCGGCACCTGATGGCCGCGGTGGCCGAGGTGCTCGGCGAGGCGATCACCCCCGAGGTCGCGGCGGCCTGGGACGAGGTGTACTGGCTGCTGGCCTGCGAGCTGGTCGCCCGGGAGGCGCGCCTCTACACCGAGGCCGGGGTGCCGGAGAACGGGTCGGTGTGGCGCGACTGGCGGGTCACGGACAAGACGGCGGAGACCCCCGACGTGGTGTCGTTCACCCTGGTCCCCGCCGACGGCGGTCCGGTGCCCGGCTTCACCGCCGGTCAGTACACCTCCGTCGCCGTCGACCTGGACGGCGGTCGTGGCCAGCAGATCCGGCAGTACAGCCTCTCCGGCCGGCCCGGCGCCGACCACTGGCGGATCACCGTGAAGCGGGTACGCGGCACCGGCGGCGCGCCCGACGGCATGGTCTCCGGTTTTCTGCACGAGCGGGTGGCCGTCGGCGAAACGCTCCGGCTCAGCCCGCCGTTCGGCGAGGTCAGCGCCCTCGGCGGCGGAGAGCCGCTGCTGCTGGTCAGCGCCGGCATCGGGCTGACCCCGGCCATGTCGGCGCTGGCGCACCTGGCCTCCACCGAGCCCGAGCGGCCGGTGACGTTGGTGCACGCCGACAGGAGCGGCGCCGCGCACGCGCTGCGCCACGAACTGCCCGCGCTCCAGGAGCGGCTGCCGAACCTGTCGGTGCGCCTCTGGTACGAGGACGCCGCCGGCGCCGAACTGGCCGGGATCAAGGCGGAGATCGCCGAGGGGCTCGTCGACCCGGCGCTGGTCCCGCTCGCCCCCGACGCGTACGTGCACCTGTGCGGGCCGGTGCCCTTCATGACCCTGGTCCGGGGCGGCCTGCTGCGCCGTGGCGTGCCGGCCGAGCGGATCGCGTACGAGGTGTTCGGTCCGGGCATGCTGCGCTGAGGCTCGTCGACCGCGGCGACCGGGGCCGGTGTCGGGCAGCGCCCGACACCGGCCCCGCGCCATCCCGGAGAGCCCGTCCTGGTCCGACCCGCCACCCGGCTCGCACGACGACCGGCCCCACCACACGCCAACTGTGGCCACGCTCCGTAAGGACTGCCCCCACCTCGGCACCCCTGCCAGACTCGCTTTGCTCTGCAGCCCCATACGCATCGATCACGGAGGGTTGCCGCTGCGTATAGGGCTGCAGAGCAAAGGCGGCAGGGAGGTGGTGGGGCGGGGGGAGCCACGACGCGGGTTTTCGCTGCTCAGCCAGCGGCTGCTGGCGGTCACCCCGGATGCGGCCAACAGCAGAGCCATCACGCTTCGTAACCGCGGTCGTCGGAGGCGGCAGTCACTCAGGGTCGCGGGACCCGGCCCCGGGGGGCGGCATCGGGACATCCGGCGTGCCGCAGGCCAGCCCTCGCGTGTGGTCGGTGCGGGGGCGTTGCTGACGGCGGGGCTGCGTGCCCGGTCAGGCCCAGCGGGTGACCACCGCGGCGAGGACCAGCAGGGTGCCGACCATCTCGATCAGTCCGACCCGCACCGGGGTGAGCCGCCGGCCGGGCAGCACCCCCGCCCGGAGCAGCAACAGCGCGAAGACCGCCGCCAGCGCCGGCCCCCATCCGGCGGCCACCGCCACCACGAGCGCCACCAGGTGGTACGCCAGCGAGGCCCACCGGTACCGGGCGCTCCCGCGCTCCCGGATCATCGTCTTGACGTAGAGCACCGTGCCGACCAGGTACGTGCCGACCGCCGCCGCCACCCCGACCATGTCGGCCGGCGGGACCTCGGCCACGGTGGCCACCAGGAACACCATGAGCAGGCTCTGCGCCACCGAGGCGAGGTCGTTGAGCAGGGCCCGTTCGCGGCGACGCCGGGCGTGGCCGACGTTGACCGCGAGCAGCACGGCGTAGAGCGGGACGTAGCCGAGGACGGCGGGGCGGGCGAGCAGCACCGGCGCCCCGAGCAGCGCGGTCGCCCCGCCGTAGACCAGTAGTTGCGGGCGTACCCGGTCGGTGCGGCCGGTCTTCACCGCGAGCAGGGCGTAGTACGAGAACAGGTAACCGGCGAGCCCGACGCCGAGCACGGGCAGGTGCGGCCAGCGTGGACCGGTCACGCCGACCGCCGCGAGGTACGGCAGGAGCAGCATCGCCCAGGCACCGTGCTGCGGCGGCAGCCAGCGGTGCCGCCGGCCGGCCGACCGGGCCGCACGGTCAGCCGACCGGAAGCGGGATCGGCGGCGGGCTGACGGGAGGCGGGGTCGGCGGCGGGCGCGGTGCCCCGTGGAGCGCAACGGCCGGACGGCGCTCATCCGCGGGCGACCGTGAGCAGCACCACCGCGTCCTCGTCGGCGTGCAGCGAGTGGTGGGCGTCCGGGATCACCAGCAGGTCTCCCGCCGAGCCCGGCCAGGAGCGGTCGTCGGCGACCAGGCGGACCCGTCCGCGCAGCACCTGGAGCGTCGCGTCGCCGGGGCTGGCGTGCTCCGCAAGGGCGTGGCCGGCGACCAGCGCGACCAGCGTCTGGCGCAGCCGGGTGGTCGGACCGCCGTGCAGGGTTCGGGCGCTGCGCCCGCTGTCGGTGGCCCGGGCCAGGGTGAGCTGCTCCTCGGCGAGCACGGACAGTGCGAACGGGGACACGGTACAAACACCTCCCGGTCGGATCGTTGCGGGTGCGGGGGGCGCTGGAGCCCACTGCGCCGCTTTGCCCAGCTTCGCCGCTTCTCACCGCCCCGACCAGGGGCTTTGGTCCCGAATTGGAAACTCCACAACGGAGATTCGACCTCTCCGAGAAGTCGATGATCTACAGGTTAGGTAGTGGTCGCCAGGGTACGGACCACCCATGCGCGTCCTTGGAATCAACGCGATCTTCCACGACCCCGCGGCCGCCCTGGTGGTCGACGGCCGGGTGGTGGCCGCCGCCGAAGAGGAGCGGTTCAGCCGCCGCAAGCACGGCAAGCGGCCGGTCCCCTTCTCCGCCTGGGAGCTGCCCGAGCTGTCCGCCGCGTGGTGCCTGGCCAGCGCCGGGATCGACGTGGACGGCCTCGACGCGGTCGCGTACTCCTTCGACCCCGGCCTCTGCCGCGACTCGGCTGAGCTGGGCCTCAGCGACCCCTGGGACTGGCTGCGGGTCGACTACGCCCGGCGGGCCCCGCAGTTCCTGGCCGCCGCCCTGCCCGGGCTCGACCCGGAGAAGGTGCGGTTCGTGCCGCACCACGTCGCGCACGCGGCCTCCGCCGGCCTGGCCGCCCCGCCGGCCGGCGACGACACCGCGGTGCTGGTGCTCGACGGCCGCGGCGAGGTGGCCAGCCACCTGGCCGGCGTCTACCGCGACGGCCGGCTGTCGCCGCTGCACTCCCAGCAGCTGCCCCACTCGCTCGGCCTGCTCTACGAGGACCTCACCCGGCACCTGGGCTTCCTGCACTCCAGCGACGAGTACAAGGTGATGGCGCTGGCCTCCTACGGGCAGCCCCGGCACCTGGGCCTGCTCCGCGACCTGGTCCGGGTCACCGACGACGGCGGCTTCCAGGTCGAGCGGATCGACTGGACGAGCATGGCCAAGGCGGTCGCCGCCGGCGGCGAGCTGGCCGAGGAGCACGCCGACCTGGCGTCCAGCGTGCAGGCGCGGCTCGAGGAGGTCGTCCTGGACCTGTCCCGCTGGCTGTACGACGCCTCCGGCGGCGCCACCACCCTGGCCATGGCCGGCGGGGTGGCGTTGAACTGCGTGGCCAACGCCCGGCTCGCGGCCGAGGGGCCGTACCGGGACATCTGGGTGCAGCCGGCGGCCGGCGACGCGGGCACCGCGCTCGGCGCCGCGCTGCACGTGGCCGGCGAGCTGGGCGACCGGTCCGTCCCGATGGCCGGCGCCGACCTGGGCCGGGGCTGGTCGGACGAGGAGCTGGAGGCGGAGCTGCGCCGGGCGGCGCTGCCGTACACCCGGCCGGCGTCGATCGCCGCCGAGGCGGCCCGGGTGCTCGCCGACAACGGGATCGTCGCCTGGTACCAGGGGCGCAGCGAGTACGGCCCGCGGGCGCTCGGCCACCGGTCCCTGCTGGCCCACCCCGGCGACCCGGACACCACCCGCCGGATGAACGACGTCAAGGGCCGCGAGCAGTTCCGGCCGATCGCCCCGATGGTCCGCGCGGAACGCTTCGCGGAGCTGTTCGACGGGGTGTACCCCAGCCCGTACATGCTCTTCGTGCACCGGGTGAAGCCGGAGTGGCGGGACCGGATCCCGGCGGTCACCCACGTCGACGGGACCGCCCGGGTGCAGACCGTGCACCCGGAGACCGAACCGGTGGTGGCCGAGCTGCTGGCCGAGTTCGAGCGGCGCACCGGGCTGCCGGTGGTGGTGAACACCTCGCTGAACACCGCCGGGCGGCCCATGGTGGACACCCCGCGCGAGGCCATGGAGCTGTTCGGCTCCGCCCCGGTGGACCTGCTCGCCCTCGGCCCGTTCGCGGTGCACCGCCGCGCGTTGGGCGGCGCCCGATGATCAGCGTGGTGGTGCCCACGCTGGGGCGGCCCAGCCTGGCCACCCTGCTCGACGCCCTGACCGGCCAGCTCGACGAGCTGCCCGGGGCCGAGCTGCTGCTGGTCGACGACCGGCGCGACGACACCGGCGAGCTGGCCGTGCCGGGGGCGCTCGCGGCGTACACGAAGGTGCTGACCGGGCGCGGCGCGGGCCCGGCGGCGGCCCGCAACCTGGGCTGGCGGGCCGCGCGCGGCGAGTGGGTGGTCTTCCTCGACGACGACGTGGTGCCGGCGCCGGGCTGGGTCCGGCGGTTGCGCGCCGACCTCGCGGTGCCCGGCGGGACCGGCGGCGTGCAGGGCGTCGTGGACGTACCGCTGCCCGCGCACCGGCGCCCCACGGACTGGGAGCGCGGCACCGCCGGCCTGGCCGAGGGGAAGTGGATCACCGCGGACATGGCCTACCGCCGGACGGCCCTGGCCGCCGTCGGCGGTTTCGACGAACGCTTCCCCCGCGCCTACCGGGAGGACGCCGAGCTGGCCCACCGGGTCCGGCGCGCCGGCTGGCACCTGGTTCAGGGCCGGCGCCGGGTCACCCATCCGGTCCGGCCGGAGGGCCGCTGGGTCAGCCTGCGCACCCAGCGCGGCAACGCCGACGACGCGCTGCTGCGCCGGCTCTACGGCCGCGACTGGCGCGCCGACCTCGACCTGCCCCCGGGGCGGCGGCCCCGGCACATGGCGGTCACCGCGGCCGGCACCGTGGCTCTGGCCGCCGCGGCGCTGCGCGCCGCTCCCCTGCGCTCTCCCCGCGCCCGGCGGGCGCTCGACGTGCTCGGCGGCCTGGCCGCGCTCGGCTGGGCGGCCGGCACCGCCGAGTTCACCCGGGCCCGCGTCGCGCCCGGCCCGCGCACCCCCGACGAGGTCGCCACCATGCTGGTGACCAGCGCGCTCATCCCGCCGCTCGCGGTCGTCCACTGGGTACGCGGCTGGTGGCGCGCCCGCGCCGTCCCCTCCGGTGCCGTGGTCACGGCGCCGGTCCCGAGGGCGGGACGGGATGTTTAGGTCCTTGTCCCAGGGCAACTTCTCGGCCATGACCCCATCCGGTACCGCCCTGTACGACGCGGTGCTGCTCGACCGTGACGGCACCCTGGTCGAGGACGTGCCCTACAACGGCGACCCGGAGAAGGTCCGACCGCTGCCCGGCGCCCGCGAGGCGCTGGACCGGCTGCGCGCGGCCGGGCTCCGGCTGGCCGTGGTGACCAACCAGTCCGGCCTGGCCCGGGGCTACTTCACCGAGCGCCAGATGCACGCGGTGCACGCCCGGATCGAGGAGCTGCTCGGCCCCTTCGACCACTGGGCGATCTGCCCGCACGACGACACCGACGGCTGCGCCTGCCGCAAGCCGGCCCCGGGGCTGGTGCACGAGGCCGCCCGGGCGCTCGACACCGCGCCCCGGCGCTGCGTGCTGGTCGGCGACATCGGCCGCGACATGGCCGCCGCGCTCGCCGCCGGAGCCACCGGCATCCTGGTGCCGACCCCGGTCACCCGCACCGAGGAGGTCGCCGAGGCGCCGGCCGTCGCCCGGGACCTGCCCGGCGCGGTGGCCGAGATCCTGCGCCGGGACCGGGCGGTACGGCCGGTGGTGCCGCGTACCGGGCGGGCCGGCACGGTCCTGGTGGTGCGCAGCGACTCGGCCGGCGACGTCCTGGTCACCGGCCCCGGCATCCGCGCGGTGGCGGCCGGGGCGGAACGGGTGGTGCTGCTCTGCGGGCCACGCGGCCGGGCGGCCGCGGAGCTGCTGCCCGGCGTCGACGAGATCATCGAATGGCCGCTGCCCTGGATCGACGGTTCCCCCGAGCCGGTGGACCCCGACGACATGCGCCGGCTCACCGCGCGGCTGGCCGTGGTGGGGGCCGACGAGGCGGTCGTCTTCACCTCGTTCCACCAGTCGCCGCTCCCCCTCGCCCTGCTGCTGCGGATGGCCGGCGTGCCCCGGATCAGCGCGATCAGCGACGACTACCCCGGATCCCTGCTGGACGTCCGGCACCGGGTGCCGGTCGGGGTGCCCGAGCCGGAGCGGGCGCTCTCCCTGGCCGCCGCGGCCGGCTTCGCCCTGGCCGCCGGCGACGAGCCGGTGCTGCGGCTCCGCGCCGACCTGCCCGCGCCCGCCGTCGACCTGCCCGCCGGCGACTACCTGGTGGTGCACCCCGGCGCGTCGGTGCCGGCCCGGGCCTGCCCGCCCGAGCGCTGCGCCGAGATCGTGGCCGCGCTCGCCGCCGACGGGCACCGGGTGCTCGTCACCGGTGGGCCCGGTGAACGGGAGCTGACCGCCCGGGTCGCCGCCGCCGGCGGCACCGACCTCGGCGGGACGAGCGACCTGGCCGGCCTCGCCCGGATCCTCGCCGGGGCCCGCTGCCTGGTCGTCGGCAACACCGGGCCGGCCCACCTCGCGGCCGCCCTCGGCACCCCGGTGGTCAGTCTCTTCGCCCCGACCGTCCCGTTCGGCCAGTGGGCGCCCTACCGGGTGCCGACGGTCCGTCTCGGCGACGCCGGGGCGGCCTGCCGGGACACCCGCGCGGCCCGCTGCCCCGTCCCCGGGCATCCCTGCCTGAGCGGCGTCGACCCCGCCCAGGTGGTCGCCGCCGTCCGCCGGCTCGCCCCCGGCTGAATCCACCCGAACCCCGCCCCGCCCCGCCGCCGACGAGGAGAGAGATGAACGTTCTGCTCTGGCACGTGCACGGCTCCTGGACCACGTCGTTCGTCCACGGGAGACACCGGTACCTGGTGCCGGTCACGCCCGACCGCGGCCCGTACGGGCTGGGCCGGGCGCGCACCTACGCCTGGCCGGAGAACGCCGTCGAGGTGACCCCGGAGGAGCTCGGACGGACCGAGGTCGACCTGGTCGTCCTGCAACGGCCCGAGGAGCTGGAGCTGGCCGAGCGGTGGCTGGGCCGCCGGCCCGGCCGGGACCTGCCGGCGATCTACGTCGAGCACAACACCCCGAAGGGCGACGTGCCGGACACCCGCCACCCGATGGCCGACCGGGACGACCTGCTGCTCACCCACGTCACCCACTTCAACGAGCTGTTCTGGGACAACGGCGGCACCCGCACCGCAGTCGTCGAACACGGCATCGTGCCGCCGAAGGTGGAGTGGACCGGCGAGCTGGACCGGCTCGCCGTGGTCACCAACGAGCCGGTACGCCGCTGGCGGGTCACCGGCACCGACCTGATGCCGCGCTTCGCCGCGGTCGCCCCGCTGGACGTCTTCGGCATGGGGGTGGCCGGGCTGCCCGAGCGGCTCGGGCTGCCGGCGGATCGGCTGGCCACGCACGACGACCTGCCGCAGGAGCGGATGCACGCCGAGGTGGCCCGGCGGCGGGCGTACCTGCACCTGTGCCGCTGGACGTCGCTCGGGCTGAGCCTGATCGAGGCGATGACCATCGGCATGCCGGTGGTCGCGCTGGCCACCACCGAGGCCGTGGACGCCGTGCCGCCCGACGCGGGGGTGCTGTCCACCCGCGTGGACACCCTCATCGAGGCGGCCCGCTGGCTCGCCGAGGACCGCGACGCGGCGTACCGGCTGGGGGCGCGGGCACGCGAGGTGACGAAGGAACGCTTCGGGCTCGACCGGTTCCTCGCCGACTGGGACCGGCTCATGGAGGAGGAGACATGCGCATCGCGATGATTTCGGAGCACGCCAGCCCGCTCGCCGTCCTCGGCGAGGAGGACGCCGGCGGGCAGAACACCCACGTGGCGGAACTCGCGGCCGCGCTGGTCGGCGAGGGGCACGACGTCCGCGTCTACACCCGTCGGGACTCCACCGCCCTGCCCGAGGCGGTGGCCACCGCGGACGGCTACCAGGTGTGCCACGTGCCGGCCGGCCCGGCCCACCGGGTGCCGAAGGACGAGCTGCTGCCGTACATGGGCGAGTTCGGCAGCTGGCTGGCCGACACCTGGCGGCGCGGCGGCTGGACCCCGGACGTGGCGCACGCGCACTTCTGGATGAGCGGGCTGGCCACGGTGCACGCCGGCCGGCGGACCGGGGTGCCCACGGTGCTGACCTACCACGCGCTCGGCACGGTCAAGCGCCGGCACCAGGGCGCGAAGGACACCAGTCCACCAGGGCGGATCGGCTACGAGCGGACGCTCGGCCGGGCCGTGGACCGGGTGATCGTGCAGTGCGAGGACGAGGTCGCCGAGCTGGTCCGGATGGGCGTGCCCCGGTCCCGGATGGCGCTGGTCCCGTCCGGTGTCAACCAGGCGGTGTTCCGTCCCGACGGCCCGGTCGCCCCGCGCGACCCGGCCCGCCCCCGCATCCTCACCGTCGGCCGGATGGTCGAGCGCAAGGGCTTCCTGGAGGTGGTCCGGGCGCTGCCCGCGGTGCCGGACGCCGAGTGCGTGGTGGTCGGCGGCCCGCCGGCCGACCTGCTCGCGGCCGACTCGTTCGCCCGGCGGCTCTCCGCGCTGGCCGAGTCGTGCGGCGTGGCCGACCGGGTGAAGCTGGTCGGCGCGGTGCCGCGCGAGGAGATGGGCGCCTGGTACCGCTCGGCGGACGTGCTGGTCGCCGCCCCCTGGTACGAGCCGTTCGGGCTCACTCCCCTGGAGGGGATGGCCTGCGGGGTGCCGGTGGTCGGCACGAACGTGGGCGGTATCGCCGACACCGTCGTGGACGGGCTCACCGGTGACCTCGTGCCGCCGCGCGACCCCCGCGCGCTCGGCACCGCGCTGCGCCGGCTGCTGGCCGACAAGGTGCGGCGGTTCGCGTACGCCACGGCGGCGCTGGACCGGATCCGCAGCCGGTACTCCTGGAAGCGCTGCGCCGAACAGCTCGGCGCGGTCTACGCCACGCTGACCACGGCCTCCCGGCCGGCGCCGGCGGTGGCCTGATGAGCCACGACGACACCCTCGACGCCCACCTGTCCGGGCTGGCCGCGGCGCTGCTGCCGTACCGGCGGGAGGCCGAGCGGCTGGCCGGCTGGGGCACCGAGCTGGCCTGGACGCTGGCCCGGGGCGGCCGGCTGCTGGTCGCCGGCAACGGCGGCAGCGCCGCCGAGGCCCAGCACCTCACCGCCGAACTCGTCGGCAAGCTCCGCGACGACCGCGAACCACTGTCCGCCATCGCCCTGCACGCCGAAACCTCCGCCCTCACCGCCATCGGCAACGACTACGGCTACGACGAGGTCTTCGCCCGCCAGGTCCGCGCCCACGGCCGACCCGACGACATCCTCCTGCTCATGTCCACCAGCGGCACCAGCACCAACCTCCTCACCGCCGCCCGCGCCGGACACGACACCGGCCTGCGCTGCTGGGCCTTCACCGGCCCCGCCCCCAACCCGCTCGCCGACGTGTGCCACGACGTGCTCGCCGTGCCGTCCCCGGACAGCCAGGTCGTGCAGGAGCTGCACCTGGTCTCCACGCACGTGCTGTGCGAGTACGTCGACCAGGCGCTGCCGCTGATCCGGCAGCTGCCGACCGCGTCGGTGCCGGCGCCGCGGGCCGGCACGTACGCCCGGTGGGCCCCGCCGGCCCCGCGCCCCGCCCAGCCGGCGGCGGCGCACGACGGCCGTGACCGGCACGACGGGGCGGGCCGGGACGGCCTGGTCCTGGCCACGGTGGACGGCGTGGCGCCGTTCACCGGCGCCCAGCACGCGAACGGGCACGGCCGCAACGGGCACGCCGGTGCCAACGGCAACGGGCACGGCCGGAACCGCTCCACCGGCACCGGGTGGGTGGAGCCGTGAGCGGGCCGCTCGTGGTGGTCGGCGACGCGCTGCTGGACCGGGACGTGACGGGCGCGGTCAGCCGGATCTGCCCGGACGCCCCGGTGCCCGTGCTGGACGAGCGCACGGCGACCGACCGGCCCGGCGGGGCCGGACTGGCCGCGCTGCTCGCCGTCGCCCCGGACACCGAGGTGGCGCTGGTCACCGCGCTCGCCGACGACGCCGGCGGGGCGCGCCTCGCCGAACTGCTGACCGAGGCGGGGGTGGCGGTCTACCCGATGCGCCTGCCCGGCGCGACGGCCGAGAAGATCCGGCTCCGCGCCGGCGGGCAGACCCTGCTCCGGCTGGACCGGGGCGGCGAGCCGCAGGCGCCGGGCCAGCCCTCGGAGGCGGTTCTCGAGCTGCTCTCCCGGGCCCGGGCCATCCTGGTCAGCGACTACGGTCGCGGCCTGGCCCGGCAACCCGCGCTGCGCGCCGCGCTGGCCGAGACGCCCGCCCCGGTGGTCTGGGACCCGCACCCGCGCGGCCCGGCCGCGGTGGCCGGGGCCCGGCTGACCACACCGAACCTCGGCGAGCTGCGCGGGCTCACCGGGGACGCGGGCACCGGCTCGGGGCTCTCCACCGCCACCCGGGCCGGGCACGAGCTGCGCCGCCGGTGGCGGGTCAGCGCGGTCGCCGTGACCATGGGTCCGGACGGCGCCGTGCTCTGCCACTCCGGCAGCACCCCGCTGGTCGTGCCGCCGCCGTCCACCGTGGAGCACGTGGAGGACACCTGCGGCGCCGGGGACCGGTTCGCCGCCACCGCCGCGCTGGCGCTGGGCGACGGCGCGTCGACCGCCGAGGCGGTGGAGGCGGCGGTCGCGGCCGCGTCCGCGTACGTGGCGGCCGGCGGGGCGGCCGGGCTGCACCGGACGCCGGAGCCGCGGCCCACGCCGTCCGCCCCGCGTACCGCCGAGGAGCTGGCGGCCGAGGTACGCGCCGACGGGGGCACGGTGGTCGCCACGGGCGGCTGCTTCGACATCCTCCACGCCGGGCACCTGGCCACCCTCCAGGCGGCCCGCCGCCTGGGCGACTGCCTGGTCGTCTGCCTCAACTCCGACCGCAGCGTCCGGGGCCTCAAGGGGCCGGAGCGCCCCGTCCACCCGGAGCAGGACCGGGCCCGGCTGCTGGCCGCCCTGGACTGCGTCGACGCCGTGGTGGTCTTCGACGAGCCCACCCCGCACCAGGTGCTCGCCCGGCTGCGCCCGGACGTGTGGGTCAAGGGCGGCGACTACGCCGGGGACGGCGCGCCCGAGCTGCCCGAGGCGGAGCTGGTGCGCCGCTGGGGCGGGCGGGTCGTCACCGTGCCCTTCCTGGCCGGCCGGTCCACCACCGGCACCATCTCGGCCGCGCGCCAGCGCGGCCTCCACCTCGTCAAGGGAGCAGTATGAGCAGGGACATGAACGGTCGGGCCATTCTGGTCACCGGCGGGTCGAGCGGCCTGGGCGCGGCGGTGGTGACCGCGGTGGCCAAGGCCGGCGGACGGCCGTACGTGCTGGACCGGCAGGCGCCGGCCGACGGGGTGCCCTGGGTCGAGTGCGACCTGGCCGACACCCGGGCCGCCGAGGCGGCCACCCGGCAGCTCGCCGAGCAGGCCGGCGGGCTGGACGGCGTGGTGACCGCCGCCGGCATGGACGTGCCCGGCCGGCTGGCCGACGTGGACGGCGCGACCTGGGACCGGATCGTGACCATCAACCTGCTCGGCACCGCCGCGGTGATCCGGGCCGCAGTGCCGTACCTGGAGCGGGCGCACGGCACGGTGGTGACCGTGGCGTCGACGCTGGGCGTCAAGGCGGTCAGCGACGCGACGGCGTACTGCGCGGCGAAGTTCGGGGTGGTCGGGTTCACCCGGGCGCTCGCCGCCGAACTGGCCGGGACGGTCGGCGTCACGCTGCTGATCCCGGGCGGCATGCGGACGGCGTTCTTCGACGACCGGGACGAGCGGTACCGGCCCGGCCCGGACGCGATCCTCAACGACCCGGCGGACACCGCCGAGGCGGTCATGTTCGCCCTCTCCCAGCCGCCCGGCTGCGCGGTACGCGAGCTGGTGGTCTGCGCCGAGCAGGAGTCCTCGTACCCGTGATCCTCGTGCTCCGGGCGCTCGGCGTCGGCGACCTCGCCACCGGGGTGCCGGCGCTGCGCGCGCTGCGTGCCGCGTACCCCGGTGCCGAGCTGGCGCTGGTCGCGCCGCGCTGGCTGGCGCCGCTGGTGGACCTCATCGGGGTCGTGGACCGGCAGGTCTTCGCGGACGGGCTGGGCCACCTCGGGTGGTCCGGCCCGCAGCCCGCGGTGGCGGTGAACCTGCACGGCCGGGGGCCGCAGTCGCACCGGATGCTGGCCGGGGCCCGGCCGCGGCGGCTGCTGGCCTTCGCCAACGCCGACGCCGGGTGGCACGACGGTCCACCGTGGCGGGCCGAGGAGCACGAGGTGGACCGGTGGTGCCGGATGCTGGGCTGGTACGGCATCCCCGCCGACCGCACCGACCTGGCGCTGCGCCGGCCCGAGGCCGGTGGGCTGCCGACCGGGGTGACGGTGGTGCATCCGGGCGCCAAGGCGGCGCAGCGGCGCTGGCCGCCGGAGCGCTTCGCCGCGGTGGCGCGGGAGCTGTCCGGGCGGGGCCACCGGGTGGTGGTCACCGGCGGTCCCGGCGAGCGGGACATCGCCGCCGAGGTGGCCCGCCGGGCCGGGTTGCCGGGCGACGCCGTGCTGGCCGGCGCGACCGACGTCGGCGAGCTGGCCGCGCTGGTCGCCCACGCCCGCCTGGTGCTGTGCGGAGACACCGGGGTCGGTCACCTGGCCACCGCCTTCGGCACCCCGTCGGTGCTGCTCTTCGGCCCGGTGCCGCCCGGATGGTGGGGGCCGCCGCCGGACCGGCCGTGGCACGAGGCGCTCTGGGTCGGACCGCGCCGGGCCGGGGACGGCCCGGCGGTGCACCCGGCGCTGGCCGAGCTGGACGTGGCGGCGGTGCTGGCGGCCGTGGACCGGGTGACCGTGGCCGCGCGGTCGGTGGTCGGGCGCCGGATCCCGGCGCAGGCGGCGGACCCCTTGCTACCCGCCGGTAGCTTCCGGCCGTAGGCTGAGCCGGTGAGCGGGGACTACACGCAGGAGTTCGTTGAGGTCGACGGGGCGCGGATCGGCGTCCAGGTCCACCCGGAGCCGGACGGGCCACCCGGCGCGCCGGTGGTGGTGATCTGGCCCGCCATGGGGGTCCGCGCCCGCTACTACCGGCCGTTCGCCGCCGCGTTGCGCGAGGCCGGGCTGGCCGTCGTGGTGGTCGACCTGCGCGGCACCGGCGAGAGCACGCCGACCCCCGCCCGCAGCTGCCGGTACGGCTACGCCGAGCTGGCCACCGATGTCGGCGCGGTGCTCGACGCGCTCAAGCCCCGGCTGGACGGCCGGACCCGGCTGCTGCTCGGGCACTCGCTGGGCGGGCAGGTCGCGGTGCTGCACCAGGCGCTGCACGACGCCGACCGGGTGGACGGGCTGGCCCTGGTGGCGGTGGGCATCCCCTGGTGGCGGGGGTACCCGGGGCTGCGCGGCTGGGGCGTGCTGCCGTACACCCAGGGCATCGCGGCGGTCGCCCGGCTGCTCGGCGTCTGGCCGGGCTGGGGGTTCGGCGGCCGGCAGGCGCGCGGGGTGATCCGGGACTGGGCGTACACCGCCCGGACCGGCCGCTTCCCGGTGCTCGACGGGGTGGACGCCGAGGCGGCCGTCCGGCGGGTCCGCACGCCGGTGCTCGCGGTCAGCGTCGACGACGACCAGTACATGCCGCACGAGACGCTGGACCACCTCTGCGGCAAGCTCGCCGCCGCCCCGGTGACCCGGCACCGCTACACCGTCGCCGAGGCGGGCGCCCCGCTGGACCATTTCACCTGGGTACGCGCCGCCGCCCCGCTGGCCGCCCGGGTCGCCGCGTTCGCCGCCGCGCTGCCGCGGCGCTGATCCCGGGACGCGCCGGACGCCCGGGCCGGAATCGGGCGGGCGGATCCGCCGCCCGGAAAACGCGTGCGTAGCCGCGCCGAAGGTGGGTAAGCCGCACCGCCCGAACACGGCGGAGGGGGATCAGATGTCCGAACGGCACACCGCGTTGCGCTCGATGCACGATCTGGGCCTGGCGGCCTGGTTCGGCGGCTCACTGATGGGCGCGCTCGGCGTCAACGGCGCGGCGGCAAAGATCGACGACTCGACCCAGCGGCTGCCGGTCGCCTCGGCCGGCTGGGCGCGGTGGACCCCGGTCAACGCGGCGGCGATCGGCGCGCACCTGGCCGGCGCGGTCGGCGAGCTGGTGACCGAGAGCCCACGGGTGGCCAGCCAGGCCGGGGTGGCGAAGATGAGCACGATCAAGACCGCGCTGACCGTGGGCGCGCTGGCCGTGACCGGCTACAGCCGGCTGCTCGGCATGCGGCTGCAGAAGGCGGGCGGGCCGCCCGTCGAGGGGACCACCGAGCCCAGCTACCAGACGCCGGCGAACGTCGCGTCCTCGCAGCGGCAGATGAAGCTGCTCCAGTGGGCCATCCCGGCGATGACCGGCGCTCTGGTGGTGGTGTCGGCGTACATGGGTGAGCAGCAGAAGCCCGGACAGGTGTTCCGGGGCCTGCTCGGCCGGGCCGGCGGACTGGCGAGCGCCCCCGCGGCGATCGGCAAGATGGCCGGGATGGGCGCGACCAAACGACCGATGGCCATGGCCGGTCGGTGATCCGTCCCGCGGCCGGCGGCCCACATCCGGGTGGGGCGCCGGCCGCGCGGCGCACCCGGGGTCCGGCGCATGACCGGACCGGTGGCGGGCAATCAACGCGGGCACGGGGAATCCAGCCAGGTGAGGTGGCCATGACCAGCAAGGACCGATCGGGTAGGGGCGAGGGGCGGGGGCCCGAGGCGGCCACGCCGTGGGGCACCACCGACGGCTTCGACGCGGACCCGCCGTGGGGCGCGGGCGAGGACGACCCGATGGACGAGGGCAGCGAGGAGACCGCCGTCCCCGAGGGCCGGCGGGGCGAACGCCGGGCGGCGGGCGCCGGGCCGGGCGGGCCGAAGGCCGGCCGGCACGGGTTCGGCCCGGTGGAACCCACCCGGACCACCGAGGCGGGACCCGGCGCGCCGCCGGATCCGGCGCCGTCCGGACGGACCTTTCCCGACGACCGCGCCGACGGGGACCTCGGGGACAACGCGCTGGAGGAGGCCACCGGCATGCGCCCCGAAGGGGTCAGCTGGCGCGGCTGACCCGCACCGCCCGGCGCGGCGATGCGGACCCGAAGACGACCGACGCCCGGGGCGCCTCACCGCCCCGGGCGTCGGCCCGTCCGTTCAGGAACCGGTGCCGTCCTCCCCCGGCCGGCCCAGCGCCGACGGCTCGTTGTCCGGCACGGGCGGTTCGGCCACCGGGTGGCCGGTGTCGTCCACCAGACCCGGGGCCATGCTGCCGCCGTGCGCCTCCTCGGCCTCCCGGGTCGCCCGGGGATCCCGGTCGTCCCGGGCCAGGCCACCGGGCTCGTCCCGCCGCTCGTCCACGCGTCCCCCTCGCTGTCGTCCCTCGGCACCGCCGGTACCCGGGAGGTTGCGGCGGAAACCTCAGGCCCGGGCGGCGGCGGGTGCGACGCCGAGCAGCCCGGCGAGCCGGCCGGCGTCCCGTTGGGCCTGGTCGCCGCAGCAGTTGTTGAGCAGCACGTGCAGCTCGGCGCACTGGTCGGCCAGCTCGCGCAGCAGCACGGACCAGCGCCGCAGCTCCTCCTCGCCGTAGGCGTAGCGGAATTTGTCCTGCTTGTCGCCGCTCTCCCAGGCGGTGCTGTGCCCGTGGAACCGCACCACCGCGAGGTCGGTGGTGGCGACGAGGATCGGCGGCACCGAGGAGGCGTGCCCCTGGGGCATGTCCACGCAGACGTACCCGAGCCCGTGCTCGCGCAGGAACGTCACCGTGTCCACCACGGCGTCCTCGGTGAACCAGGAGGAGTGCCGCAGCTCGACGCTGACCGGCCAGGGCCGGCAGCGGAGGGCCGCGGACAGGATCCGCCGCTTGGCCGCGTCGCCGCGGGCCAGCCAGGGTGGGAACTGGAGCAGCACGGCGCCGAGCCGGTCGGCCGCCGCGAGCGGCGCCAGCGCCGCCTGGAACCGGTCCCAGAGTTCGTCGTACGCCCCGGCGGACAGGTCCCGCCAGCGGATCCGGCTCGGGCCGCCGGCGGGGCGCAGCTCCCGGGGCAGCGCGTCGACCGGGGTGTGGTGCCCGGTGAAGAGGCGGAACGCCTTGACGTCGAAGGTGAAGCCGGGCGGGGTGGCGGCCGCCCAGCCCTCGACGGTCTCCGGCGCCGGGATCGCGTAGTACGACGTGTCCACCTCGACCAGACCGAAGTGCTCCGCGTACCAGCCGAGGCGACCGGCCGGGGTGTTGGCCGCGCGGGGATACCAGCCGGAGCGGACCAGCATCTGGTCGGCCCAGGAGGACGTGCCCACCTTGATGACACCCATGTAATTCAGTGCACCGCGATCCGGACGAATCGGCAACCCGGGACGGTCCGGTGTGGAACCGGGAAAGTGTCGGCGGTGGGCCGTACGGTGTCCCCGGGTCTCGACGAAAGGCAGGCGGCATGAGCGTCTCCGATCAGGTCCTCACCGGCGAGCGGGCCGATCTGCTCGCCACCCTCCAGCGGCACCGCGGCTTCCTCCGGCAGACCGTGGCGGGTCTCGACGACGAGCAGGCCGCGCGGCGCAGCACGGCCAGCGAGCTCTGTCTCGGTGGCCTCATCAAGCACGTGGCCGGCACCGAGCACCGGTGGCTGCGGTTCGCGGTCGGTGGCGCCGCGGCCATGCAGAGCGAGCCGGTCGACTGGGCCGGCCAGTTCCGGATGACCGAGGGCGAGACCCTGGCCGGGCTTCTCGCCGAGTTCGACCGGGTGGCCGCCGAGACGGACGGGCTGGTCGCCACCCTCGACCTCGACGCCGCGCACCCGTTGCCGAGCGCGCCCTGGTTCGAGCCGGGCGCGAGCTGGACGGTGCGCCGGGTGCTGCTGCACCTCATCGCCGAGACCGCGCAGCACGCCGGGCACGCCGACATCATCCGCGAGTCCATCGACGGAGCGAAGACCATGGGGTGACGGGCCGCGAGGTGACCGATCTCACCCACCCCAACAGGGGTAGGCGGTGGTTTCTCGTGTGACGCCACGACCGGTGGCGGCGCTGAGGGACACGAGATGAACGGACACCGCATGGACCAGGAGACCGTCGAGCGCCTGCTCGTCGGTCCCGCCGCCGACGCGCAGGACGGTCCGGATGCGCTGGTCCGGTTCCTCGCCGCCGTCCGCGCCGCTCCCCGCCCGCACGAACTCAGTGGTGAGGGGGCCGCCCTCGAGGCGTTCCGCATGGCGCAGGCCGGCGACGCGGTCCCGGTGACGGTGTCCCGTCCCGAGCGACGGCTCCGCGCCGGGCTGCTCGGCGCGAAGCTCGCCCTGGGCGCCCTGCTGGCCACCGCCACCGGCGGCGTCGCGCTCGCCGCCGTGACCGGCCACCTGCCCGGCCCGCTGGGCGGCGGCGGTGGCGCGGACACCACCGCGAGCCCGAGCACCGGGGCCGACGGCCGGCCCACGCAGTCCGCCGGGCCGAGCCAGCCGGCCACCCCGGCCGCCGCCCCGACCGACGGGTCGGGCAGCCCGTCCGCGGTGGCCGGGCTCTGCACCGCCTATCGGGCCAAGAACGAGGCGGACCGGGGCCGAGCCCTGGATGCCCCTCCCTTCGCCGACCTGGTCTCGGCCGCTGGCGGGCGAGACCAGGTCGCCAGCTACTGCGAGGGGCTGCTCCACGGGAAGGACAAGCCGACCAAGCCCGGCGCCGACAAGACCCCGCCCCAGCCGAGCCCAGACCCGACGCACCGGCCCGGCACCGAGTCGACCGCACGGGTCACCGGTCAGCCGGTGCCCGCGCCCAGCAGCCCGACGGCCGGTTTCGCGCCGACCACCGACCCGGGCGACCCGCCGGCGCAGAAGCCCGACTCGGTCCGCCCCTCCCCGCGCTGACGCCCGCCGGGACGCCCACGCCCGGCTGGGGCTGCCCGGCCCGCGCCGGATCCGGGGCCGGCCGGTCGGGCCGGTGACCGGCACCGCACCGGCTGATAGCTTGCCCCGGTGACTCCGCGGCGTCGCCGACTGGCGATCCTCTTCCGGCTGGCCGTCGTGCTCGGCGTGGTGGCCGGCATCGTGCTCACCGCGCTGGGCCCGGCCACGGTGACCGGCCTGCTGCCGTACTTCACCATCCAGAGCAACGTGGCCGTCGGCGTCTTCGCCGGCTACGCCGCCTGGCGGGCCTGGCAGGGCCGACCGGAGCCGCCGAGCGCGCTCAAGGGCGCCGTGACGCTCTACATCACCATCACGGGCACCGTCTACCACCTGGTGCTCGCCAACCCGGCCAGCCCGTTCGCCATGGTCCAGCCGCACCGGGAGCCGGGCGAGTGGTGGGGCAACCAGTTCCTGCACACCGTGGTGCCGCTGCTCGCGATCGCCGACTGGGCGCTGTTCGACCGCCGTGGCCGGCTGCGCCCGCGGTACGCCGCCTGGTGGCTGGCGTTCCCGCTGGCGTACCTCGGGTTCGCCCTGGTGCGGGGGCTCGTCGTGCACCGCTACCCGTACCCGTTCCTCGACGCCGGGCAGCTCGGCTACGGCGGCGTGGGGCTGAGCGCGCTCTTCTTCGCCGTCGCGTTCTGGCTGCTCGGGCTCCTCCTCGTCGGCGTCGACCGGGGGCTGGCCGGCCGGGCCCGCGCCGTGCCGGCCGAGCCGGCCCCGACCTCCGCCGCCACGCCCGAGCAGGGCGCGGCCTCCGCCGCGACGCCGGAGCAGAGCACGGCAGGGCCACGCTGACCGGCGGCGGCCGGACGCTCTACGGTCACCCGGCGGCGCGCCGCTCACCGGCCGGGCCACCGACCCGGATCCGCCGGCCCGTGGTGCGGTCGCGGCCGTAGGAGTCGGCCCGCCCCCAGCGCCCCGGCACATCCAGCAGCTCGATCCGGCCGTACCCGTCGGGGACGCACGGGTTCACCAGCAGGTTCTCCCCGCACGGACGCAGCCCGAGCATGGTGGCGATCAGCATCAGCAGGCCGCCGGAGGCCCACGACTGCGGCCGGCCGGCCGCCGGCAGCTGGACCGGGTACTTCGTGACGTCGCGCGGGTAGCCGGCGATCACCTCCGGCACCGAGCCGCCGAGCGTCTCCGCCACGGCGAAGATGCCGGCCACGACCTGGGCCGCCTCGGCGTCGTACCCGTAGCGGCGCAGGCCCGCCGCGACGAGCGCGTTGTCCGACGGCCAGACCGCGCCGAGATGGGCGCCGACCGGGTTGTACGGCCGCTGCCCGGTGGCGTACGTGCGCACTCCCCAGCCGGAGAAGAGTTCCGGACTGGACAGGTGCGCGGCGACCGCGTCGGCCCGCTCGGGCTCGACGATGCCGCTCCACAGCAGGTGCCCGAGGTGGGAGGTGAGCGCGTCCACCGGCTGCCCGTCCGGGGTGAGGGCCAGCGCGTAATAGCCCCGGTCCGGCAGCCAGAAGTCCCGGTCGAACCGCTCGCGCAGCCGCGCGGCCTCGGCCTCCAGCCGGTCGGCGTACCCGGGGTCGCCCCAGATCTCCCGGGCCAGCCGGGCACCCCGGACCTTCGCGTCGTACGCGTACCCCTGCAACTCGCAGGTCGCCCGGGGGTACGGCGGCTCGACGGCGTGTCGGTCGACGATGGCCCCCGGCGAGTTGCGCCAGGTCTGGTTGGCCACCCCGTTGACCGTGTTGCGCGGCTGGTAGCGCAGGTAGCCGTCGCCGGTGGAGTCGCCGTACTCGTCGAGCCAGTCCAGCGCCATCCGGGCCGGGTGGCGCAACTGCCGGACCAGGTCGGCGTCGCCGGTCCAGCGCTCGTACTCGTCGAGCAGGATCACGAACAGCGGCGTGGTGTCGGCCGCGCCGTAGTAGAGCGCCGTGGGCTGCTCGCCGAAGGCGGCCTGCTCGCCGTACCGCAGCTCGGAGAGGATCTTCCCGGGCTCCTCGTCGTGGTAGTCGTCGAGCCGCCCGCCCTGGAGCAGGGCGAGCAGGCGCAGCGTCGCCGGGGTCAGCTCCGGGGTGAACGGCAGCGTCGCCAGGCAGGTGATGAGGGCGTCCCGGCCGTACAGCGCCATGGCCCAGGGCAGCCCGCCCACCGGCACCCGATCGGTGTACGACAGCGGCTCGTACCGCAGCGAGGCCAGGTCGGTCAGCGCCTGCCGGTACGCCGACATCAGGGGTTCCCGTTCGGCGATGAGCTGCGGCGCGTGGTCGAACCAGCGGGCGAGGTCCTCGCGCATGTCCTGGTGGACGTGCTGGCGGTGGGCCTCCAGACTGGCTCGCAGATCACGTCCCCCGGCGCCGTGGATGATCATGGCTACCTGCAGGTCGGTGTGCCACGCGCCGTTCGGGGCGACCCGGATCCGGAAGGTCATACCCCGCTCGTCGACCTCCACCGGCGCGGTGCTGGAGACGATGGTCTCCCGGGTGAACCGGTCCCGCTGGTGGCAGATTCGCAGCTGCCGCTGGGCCGGGTCGGCGGTCAGCACCGGCCGGCGTGGCGCGGGGCGGAGGATCTCGGCGGTGTCGGCGAAGTCGCTGCCGATCTCCATCCGCACGGTGAACTCGGCGGGCTCGGCGGCGTGGTTGAGCACGGTGAGGCGCTCGTTGAAGCTGTCGTTGATGGACCGGTGCCGGATCACCGAGACGTCGGCGTCCACGTAGTGGCTGGCGGCGCCGGGGACCAGCACGAACCGGGTCTCGAAGTAGGCCAGCTCGTCCCGGGACAGGGCGTGCAGCCGCTCCCCGTTGACGGTGAGCACCCAGCGGGACAGGAAGCGGGTGTCGAACGAGAACAGGCCGATCGGGGCGTACGGGTCGACCTCCATGTCGCCCTGTGCGTCGCCGAGCGCGAACGCGTTGCCGGCGAGGACGTGCACCAACTCCTGCTTCATCGCATTCCCACCCGGCTCCACCCGCCGGCCACCTCGCGGGGATGCCGGGCGTCGGGCGGACCCGGGAAGATCCGGCGCAGCGACAGCAGCAGCCGCAGGTCGCCCTGCGCGGTGAGGTCGTTGCGCAGCAGCGCCGCGGCCGGGTGCAGCCGGCCGGCGACCATCCGGTCGAACACCTCCCGGTCGGCACGGACCACCAGCTGGGCCTCGTCGGCCAGGCGGGCCACCCGGACCTCCTGGTCGTCGATGGTCAGATACCAGTGTTCGGTCCGCGCCCCGTCCTGCAGGTCCAACCGCAGCGTGCCGGCGGTGGTCTCCGGCAGGTCGGGATGCCGGCCGGCGACCTTCCGATCCAGGTACTCCGCAGCCGAGGCGCTCATCGGTCCCTCCCCGTGTCCGTCGTCGCGGCTCACCGCCGGGCGGCTCCGCCCGCTCCCGCAGCCTCCCCGCCGGCCGGGTGAGTCCAAATCACCTCGTGCGGGTGAGAGCAGGGCTGGCGCGCGGGGCGGAAGTCGGGTAGTCCGGAGCGATGGGGATGACCGGGGACGCCACGACCGATCGGGTGCTCGCCGCGCTGCTGGCCATGCAGCGCCAGTCCTGGGAGCAGGGGGTGACCGGGCACGCCCTGCTCGACCTCGGGCTCGGTGACCTGGCCGTGCTGGTCGCCGACGCGGCGGTGACCCGGCAGCACCCGGACGGGCGGCTCGGCGACGTGTCCGGCGAGGCCGGCGCGGTCAACGGCGCGGCCTGCGGCGAGGTGGTCCGGTACGCGGCCACGACCGACGGGGATCCGCGCTTCACCGCCGCGCTGGACGCGCAGCTCGACTGGCTGGTCACCCGGGCGCCCCGGGCCGCCGACGGCACCCTGTTCCACCTGCTCGACGGCCGCCAGGTGTGGGCGGACACGGTGTACATGGTGGTGCCGCTGCTCGCGTTGGCCGGCCGGACGGACCTGGCGGCCGCGCAGGTCGACGGGCACCGCCGCCGGTTGTTCGACCCGCGCACCGGCCTCTACGCGGCCCGCTGGGACGAGGACCGGGGCGAGCTGGACCGGCCACAGCCGTGGGGCACCGGCAACGGCTGGGTGGTCGCGGGGATCGCCCGGGCGCTGCGGCTCGCGCCGGACTGGCCGGCCGGGCTCCGCGCCGAACTGGCCGGCCACGCCCGCACGGTGCTGGACGCCTGCCTGGCGTACCGGGGCGACGACGGGCTCTTTCCCGACGTGCTCGACGACCCGGGCTCGTTCCGCGAGGCGAACACCGCGCAGCTGCTCGGGTACGCGGCGCTGACCGGGGTGGCCGACGGCTGGCTGCCGGCGTCCTGGCTGGGCACCGGCGCGGAACTGCTGGCGGCGGCGAGCCGACGGGTCGACCGCCGCGGGCGGGTGGCCGGGGTCAGCGGCGCGCCGGACTTCGCCCGGCCGGGCACCTCCCCTGAGGCGCAGGCGTTCCACCTGCTCGGGCAGGCCGCGCTGGACCGGGCCCGGGCGGCGGTCAGCCCCGCTGGATGAGCCCGCGCACGTACGCGGCCTGGCCGACGTGCTGGAGGTCGTCGTCGAGCACGCTCACCAGCCGCACGCCGAGGGTGACCGGCGGGTCCCAGTTCTCGTCGACCACCCGGTCCAGGTCCCCCGGGCCCAGCCCGCGCAGGTACGCCAGCGTCCGGTCGACCACCGCCCGGTGGTAGTCGAGCAGGACCCCGCCGCTCTCCGGCCGCACGCCGGCGACCTGCTCGGGGCCGTGCGCGAAGCCCGTGTCGTCCGGGTCGGCGGTCAGCCCGCACCGCCCCGCCCAGTCGCCGGTGACCCAGAGCTGCTCCTCCCCCATCACGTCGGCGACGTGGTGGTCCTGGAGCCGGCTCAGGTGCCAGACCAGCCACCCCACCGGGTTCGAACCGGCGGCCGGGGCCTGCCGCAGCTGTTCCGGGCCGAGCCCGTCGAGCGCCCCGGCCACCAGATCCGGCAGCCGGCCGTACGCCTCGGTCAGCAGGTCGTTCACGTCCACGGGTCCCACGCTCCTCCGCCGTCGGTGCCACCCGGGCAGTACCGCGCTGGCCCGGCGGCAAACCTCACCCCCTTAGGGTGATCGCGTGGTCGCGGCGCTGGAGCTGTATCTCGACACCGACGCCACCCGGCGCATCCGGGTGCTCTGGGACGCGTTGGAGGCCGAGGGCGTGCAGAGCATGCGGTCGCTGCTGGAGCAGCGGCACCGGCCGCACGTCTCGCTGGCGGTCGCACCGCGGCTCGACCCGCACCGGGTCGCCGAGGCGCTCGCCGGGATGGTGGTGGCCGCACCGCTGCGGCTGGAGTTCCAGCACGCCGGGCAGTTCGTCGGGCGGGTGCTCTGGCTCGGGCCGGCCCCCACGCCGGAGCTGCTGGCCCACCACGGCGCGGTGCACGAGCGGCTGGCCCGGGCCGGCATCGGGCTGGTGGAGCACTACCAGCCGGGCCGCTGGGTGCCGCACTGCACGCTCTCCATGCGGGTGCCGAACGCGCTGATGGCCGCGGCGGTGCGCCGCTGCCTCGAGGTGCTGCCGCTGACGGCCACCGTGGTCGGCGCGGCCGTCACCGACCACGCCCGGGGCATCTCCCACCCGCTCGGCTGACCTACGCCCCGACCAACCGCACGCGGTCAGCGCGGTCCGAAATCCACCAGGAAGGTCGGGTAGTCGGGCTGCGGGCAGGGCTGGCCGCGGTGCCCGAGCCGCTCGTAGAAGGGCGCCGCGCGCTCGCGGTGGGCCTGCCACTCCAGGTGGCGGGCCCGTCGGGCCGCCCACTCCGACACCGCCGCGAGCAGCGCGCGGCCCACGCCCCGCCGGCGCCGGTCCGGGCACACGTACAGGTCGTGCAGGCGGACGGTGCGGTGCGCGTCGCCGGAGCGCAGGTGCGGGCCGTGGTCCTGGGCGGCGGCGTACCCGGCCGGCCCGTCGTCGTCCACCGCGCCGAGCAGCGCCCAGCGGGGGTCGGCGAGCAGCAGCAGGAAGCGCTCCCGGTGGACCTCGGCGGGCTCGTCGCCGACGCCCATGTCCCGCAGCATCGGCCACAGCCGCGGCCAGTCCGCCCCGGTCAGCTCCCGTACGGTGATCGACACGCCGTCCAGGATGCGGGCCGCACCGGGCGGGGGCCAGTGGTTTCCGGGCCGCCGGGCGGCGGCTCCCCGCGTCCGCCGGACCGGGTTTTTCGCCATCTGCTGCCGGTGATGGCGATGCCGCCGAACCGACGCAAGCTGGTAAAAGCGCAGGTCAAGGCCGTCCTGGCCACCCGAGGACGTGCGGCCGGAGCGCCACGAGCACGCCTTACGGAGGCATCCCATGGCCGCACCCGTCATCCGTTCCGTCACCGCCGAAGCGACCGTCCTGCTGCCCGGGCAGTCCACCACCGTCCGGGTGGACGCCTACCATCCCGACTCGCGACTGCTGACCCTCTCCGGCCGGGTCAGCGACCCCACCGGCGCCGCCTGGGACAGCCCGGTCCGGGTGGACCTGAGCGTGCCGCTGACCGTCCAGCTCGGCAGCACCGCGCCCGGGGTGACCGTCACGCCGAACCCCACCGACCCGACCCGCTTCACGGTGACCGTGCTGGCCGGCCGGGGCACGGTCACGCTGACCGCCACGGCCCGGGACGCCGCGGGCCGGACCGGCACCGGCACCACCACCCTGACCGTGCCGCTGCTGGTTGGGATGAGCGCCGAGAAGGGGGCGCGGACCCAGCGGGCGGTGGCCGAGTACCCGGGCATCCGCTACATGCGCGACTTCGGCACGGACGGCGGCGACGCGGACGCCCTGCCGGAGCTGCCGCCGCTGAACGCCGGCAAGTTCGTCGACGCCCCGGCGGCCGTCATGCACGTCTCGTGGAAGGACGACGTCGAGCAGTTGACCGGCTGGCTGGACGGGCTGAGCCGGCCGATCTACCTGACCTGGTACCACGAGCCGATGGGCGACGTGACGCCGGCCACGTACCGGACCACGGCGACCCGGGTGGCGCAGATCGTCGCGGCCCACAGGAACCGGCGGTGGGTCCTCGGGCACGGCCCGATCGTCACCCGCTACTGGCTGGACGAGGGGCGCGGCAATCCGGCGGACTGGGGCTACCCGGGCATGACCCACTACGGCGTGGACTGCTACTCCCGGGACACCGCGACGTACTGGCCGGCGTCCCGGATGTTCGGGGTGGCGTTCGGCAAGGTGCGCGCCGCGTACCCGGGAATCCGGTTGCTGGTGCCCGAGTACGGGCTGAGCCGCACCACGGCCGACACCACCGGCGCCGGCCGGGCCCAGGCGATCAAGGACCACGTGACCTGGCTGCGCCAGGAGAACGACGTGGACGCGGTCGCCTACTGGAACAACTGGGCCGAGTTCGAACTGGGCGACCCGCCGCTGGAGTCGACCGCCTGGCGGAACCTCCAACTCGCCTGAGGCGCCCCGCCCAGCCCGGTGCGGCCCCGCCGGGCCGGGGTGGGGTGGCCGCCGGAAGGCCCCCGGCGCCGGGTGTGCCTAGACTGGCCGCGTGGGGCAGACCGAGTGACCAGCAACAGCGCGTCGTCGACCGCGTACGGTCACGTGTGCCTCGCCTACGACGACCCGGCGGCGCTGGACGCCTGGGCGGTCGCCCACCTGGCCGCGGGCCTCGCGGCGGGCGAGCAGGTCTGGCTGGTCGCCCCCGGTGACCCCGATTCCCTCGCCCGCCGGCTGGACCGCCTGCCCGGTCGCGACGACGCGCTGCGCCGGCGGGCGCTCCGGCTGCTCCCGGTGGAGCACGCCTACCGCCACGACGAGATCGTGGACCCGCAGAAGCAGGTCCGGGCATACGCGACGGCCACCACCGACGCGCTGGCCGCCGGCTACACCGGCCTGCGGGTGTTCGCCGAGGCCACCGCGCTGGTCCGCAGCGTCGCCCAGCGGGACGCCTTCACCCGGTACGAGCACCTCATCGACCGCTGGATGCGACACCACCCCATGTCGGCCGTCTGCGCCTACGACCGCCGTGAGCTGAGCGAGGCGGCGATCGCCGAGCTGGCCTGCATGCACCCCGAGACCAACACCGATGTGCTGTTCCGGCTGCACGCCGGGGGCGGCGAGGCGGTCGTCCAGCTCGCCGGCGAGCTGGACCCGTCCAACCACCGGCTCTTCGCCGCCGCGCTGCACCGGGCCGACCCGCGACCGGTCGACGGCCGGCTCGTACTCGACGCGACCGGGCTGCGTTTCGTCGACCACCGCAGCCTGCTGCACCTGGGCGAGCACGCCCGCCGGCACGACGCCACCGTCGTACTGCGCACCTCGCGCTCCGCCGCGGCCCGGCTGGTCGAGCTGTTGGACCTCGACGAGGTGCGGGTGGAGGTGCTCCGATGAGGACGGGAGCCGCCGCCGGTCACGTGGGCTACTACCACGAGGCGATCCTCTACGACTCGGACGAGCACCTGCTGGCCGTGGTGCTGCCGTTCCTGCTCGGCGGGGTCGAGGCCGGCGAGCCGACCGTGGTGGGCCTCGGCGCGCGCAACGGGGAGCTGGTCCGCCGCGCCCTGCCCGGCGGCGCCAAGGTCACCTTCCTGCCCGGCGGCGACGTCTACGCCCGACCCACCGCCGCGATCCGCTCCTACCGCAAGCTGCTCGCCTCGTACGTGGCCGACGGCGCCCGGCAGATCCGCATCGTCGGCGAGCTGCCGCAGGCCGTGCTCGGCGCCACCTGGGACTGGTGGGCCCGCTACGAGTCGGCCATCAACCACGCCTACGACGACTTCCCGCTGTGGAGCATGTGCGCGTACGACACCCGGACCACCGCGCCCCGGGTGCTGGCGGAGGTGACGCGGACCCATCCCCGGGTGGCGCAGCCGGACGGCAGCCACGTGCCGACCGACGACTACACCGAGCCGCCGAAATATCTGACCGAGCAGCGACTGATGCTGCCCGACCCGGTGCAGCGGACGGCGCCGACCGTCGAGCTGACCGACCCGACCCCCGCCGAGGCCCGGGACGCGGTACGCGCCGCCCACCGGGGCCAGCTTCCCGCCGACGGCGTCGACGACCTGGTCGTGTCGGTCAGCGAGGTGGTGAGCAACGCGCTGCGGCACGGCGTGCCGCCGGTGCGGGTGCGGGTATGGAGCGCCGCGGACCGGATCGTGGTCACCGTGCAGGACCGCGGCCCCGGCCCCACCGACCCGTACGCCGGGTTGCTGCCGGCCGGCAACGGCGCCGCCGGCGGCCTGGGATTGTGGATCAGCCACCAGTCCTGCGACCATGTGGCGCTGCACCGGGACGCCGACGGCTTCACCATCCGGTTGACCGCGGGGAACCCGCACTTCCCGGTCTGAGGCGGGGCGGGGCGGAAGCCGCGCGCCGACGGCGGTACCGTTGCGCCTCATCATGCCCTGCGGGGCGGTCATCCGCCGGCCTGGCGCTGGCGAACCGACGGAGGATGGCGCATGTCCAACGGCGAGGAACCGTTCGCACCCCACGACGACGTGTCCGCGCGACCGAGGTTCGACCCGGCGCTGCGTGGCTACGACAAACGCCAGGTGGACCGGTACGTCGAGCAGATGGACGGCGAGCTGACCGCCTTGACGGCCGACCGGGACCGGGCGTACGCGCAGGTCCGGGAGCTGACCGTGCAGGCGCAGCGGGCGCAGACCGAGGCCGCCGAGCTGCGCCAGCGCCCCACGCAGGTGGACCGGGCGTCCTTCCGCGACCTCGGCCCGATGGTCGACCAGATCCTCGACCTGGCCGAGCGGCAGGCCGGGCAGATCACCGAGGCGGCCACCAAGCGCGCCGCCGACCTGCAGGCGCAGGCGGAGAAGGTGCTGGCCACCGCGCGCGAGGAGGCCGAGCGGGAGCGGCGCGAGCTGGCCGAGGAGCTGTCCACCCGCCGGGCCGAGCAGGAGAAGGCGGACGAGGAGCGGCGGACCGCCGCGCAGGCGGAGCTGACCGCGATCCGGGAGCTGACGGAGAAGCTGCGCACCGAGGGGCAGGCCGCCCACGACCGGGCCCAGCAGGAGGCGAAGCGGATCGCCGAGCAGAGCGCCCAGCAGGTCGAGCAGGCGCGCTCCGCGTCGGAGGCGCTGGTGAAGGCGGCGCGTACGCAGATCCAGCAGGAGGTGCAGGCCAACCGGAGCAAGGCCCAGCAGGAGCTGGCCCAGTGGCAGGCCACCATGGCCCGCGAGCTGGACGAGCGGCGGGCCGCCGCCGAGCAGGAACTGGCCGATCGGGCCAGCGCCGCCGAACGGGACATCGCCGCCCTGGTCGCCGAGGCCCAGCAGTACGCCACCGAGGTCCGCGAGCGGGCCGACGAGGAGACGGCGGCGCACCAGGAGCAGCTCGCCACGGTGCAGCAGGAGGTCCAGCAGCGGCAGGAGGCCCTCACCCAGCTCCAGGCCGAGCTGGAGACGGTCGAGCAGCAGCTGGAGAGCACCCGCCGGGAGATCGGCACGATCGAGCAGCAGGGCGCCGCGCTGGAGGAGCAGCTGGTCGAGGTACGCCGGGACCTGGCCGCCGAGACCAAGCGGCTGGACGAGGCGCGCCGGGCGGCGGACCTGGCCGAGCAGCACGCCAAGGAGACCCGGGCCCGGGTGCAGCGGGAGGCCAAGCGGGTCGCCGACCTGGCCGCCGCGGCGGTCATGGCGGCCGCCGCGGGCGGCGTGGAGACGGCCGAGTACCCGCAGGTGACGCCGCGCCCGGTCGCCGCGCCCGCGGAGGCCACCCCGGTGGTGGTGCCCGCCCCGGCCGTGCTGGTCGACCCGGCCGTCCTGACGACCGACCCCGAGCCCGCCGAGCCGGCCGACGGGGAGCGCCCCCGCGCCGAGCCGTTCCTGGAGCGGGCCTCCCTGGACCGGCCGAGCTTCGACGCGTTCGCGGTGCGCGCCCCCGCACAGCGGCCCGCACCCGAGGCGGAGGGCACCGCGGAGCCGGCGGCCGGTCCGGACGGCGGCGTGCCCGCCAACGCCTGACCCGCTCTCGCGCGAGGACCGCCGGCCGGCGGCCTGGCGGTGTCCCGGGCTGCCGGGTCGACCAGCTCGGCGAGCCGGCGGCACGCGCGGATGAGGTGGCGCGGTCAGGCGAGGGCGGCGGCCAGGTCGGCGAGGTAGCCGGCCACCGGACCCGCCGTGAGCACGCCGCTGCCCGCGCCGGCCAGCTCGTCGGCGGCGGGGCGCAGCGCGGCGTGCAGCCGCGCCATGGTGGGCCGGTCGTCGAGGACGAGGGCGGCCCGGGCGGCGACGCACAGCCGGGCCTCGCGCAGCAGATCGTGCGGCGACTCCGGCAGGGAGCGCAGCGCGGCGGCAGCCTCGCCCCGGCTTCCCGCGGCGAGCAGCGCCAGCGGCCGGACCCACGGCGCGTACGGGCCGGTGGCGGCGGCGTCGCCCAGCGCCGGAGCGAGGTCGTCCCCGGTGGACAGGCGCAGGCAGAGCAGGGCGAACGGCAGCAGCCCGCCCGCCATGCCCGGCATCTGCCCGGCGTCGAGCCGGACGGCCGCCGCCCGGTACGCCGCCTCGGCCTCGGCGCGGCGGCCCGCGACGGCGAGCCGGAGGGCGGCGTACCAGGCGGTGAAGACGCCGACCAGCGGCAGCTCGTAGCGGGCGGCGAGCCGGTCGGCGGCGGCCGCGTGGGCGTCGGCGGCGGCGAGGTCGGCGCGGGCGCAGTGCGCCTGGAGTGCGATGAGGTGCCCGAGCACCTCGAAGGTGACCAGCCCGTGCCGGGCGGCCAGGTCGACCAGTTCGGCGCCGACGCGGGCGCGTTCCGGGGACCGGCCGGCCCGGTCGAACGAGTGCATGAAGCGGGCGTTGAGCGCGAAGGCCAGCAGCGCCGGGTCACCGAGCCGGCGGGCGATCCCCTCCGCCTCGGTGGCCGCGCGCCGGCCCCGGTCGCCGGTCTCTCCGCGCAGCTCCAGGGCGAGGGTGCAGAGCAGCCGGCCGCGCCGGGCGGCCTGGTCGGCGGGGAGCGCGGCGAGGGCGGCCTCGGCGGCGGCGACGATGCGCCGGGACAGCTCCTCGTCGTCGTTGCGGGTCCAGACGGCCGGCACGTCGAACGCGGCCAGCACGTCCGCGGTGAGCCCGGGGTCGGCGAGCCGTTCGACGGTGGCGACCGCCTCGGCCCGCAGCCCGCGGGTGCGGTCGAGGTGGCCGGTTACGGCGAGGTTGCGGCCCCAGCCGATGACCGCCGCCAGCCGCCCGCGTAGGTCGTTCCCGCCGGCCCGGTCGTGGGCGGCGACGGCCTGCTGCCAGAGCCGGGCCGCCTCGTGTGGGTGGCTGCGCCGCTCGGCCCGTTGCGCGGCGGCAGCGGCGTACCGGGCGGCTCGGGTCGCGGCGTCCGGACCGGGGGCCTGTCCGAAGTGGTGGGCGAGGGCGGCGACGTCGTCGGGCCGGAGCCGTTCGAGCGCCGCCCCGACGGCGGCGTGCCAGCGGGCCCGGCGCGGGGCGGACAGGTCGGTGTAGAGGGTGTCGCGGACCAGGATGTGGCCGAAGCGGGTGCCGTCGGGGGTGAGGAAGCCGGCCTGCGCGGCCCGGTCCACGGCGTCCAGCATGGCCTCCTCGCCGGCCAGCGCGGCCAGCACGTCCGCGTCGAGGTCACGGCCGAGCACCGCGGCCTGCCGCAGCACGGTCCGGGTCGGCCCGGGCAGCTGCGCCAGGCGGTGCCGGATGACGTCCCGCACGCCGGCCGGGACGGTGTCGAGCGCGGCGGCCCCCTCGGCGGCGAGCAGCCGGGCCAGTTCCCGGGCGAAGAACGGGTTGCCGCCGCTGCGCCGGTGCAGCACCCGCACGGTGTCCTCGTCGGCCGGCCCGGCGACCGCCCGGACCAGGTCGGCGGTCTCCGCCTCGGCGAGCCCGCCCAGGTAGACCCGGACCGGTTCGGTGCGGGCGAGGCGGGCCAGGGCCCCGGTCAGCGCCGGGGTGATCCCGGTGGCCCGGTACGTGCCGACCGCCAGCACCGGCCCGGTCACCGGCTCCGGCCCGGTGAACAGCGCGGTCAGCAGGTCGAGGGTGTCCTCGTCGGCCCGGTGCAGGTCGTCGAGGACCAGCAGCACCGGCCCGCGCCGCGCCGCCGCGCCGAGCCGGGTGCCCGCGATCCGGTGCAGCCGGTACCGGGCCACGGCCGGCTCGTCGGCGCCCGGCACGTCCGCCGGAGCGTCACCGACCGGCCGGTCGGACACGCCACCGGGAACCGGCGCGCCGGAGGACCCGCCGGCCACCGCGGCGACCGCCGGTTCCGCCCGTTCCGCCGCGTCGGGCAGGGCGGCGGCGAGCTGCGTCCACGGCCAGGCGGCCGGGGCGCCCTCGTACTCGGGGACCCGTCCGACGGCGCAGGTCCAGCCGCCGGCGGCGAGCCGGTCGGCCAGCGCCTCGACGAACGCGGTCTTTCCCGCGCCGGCATCGCCGGAGACCAGCGCGAGGGCGGGCCGCCCGCGCCGGGCCACCTCCCCGGCGAGCCCCGTCAGGCTCGCCAGCTCGGCCACCCGCCCCACGAAGGGCCGCCGCTCCTGCGCCGCTCCCCCGTCGGTCACCGGAACCGGGGCCGGCGGCGGGACCGGGGCGGGCGGCGCAACGGGGGCGGGCACCGGGAGCCGGGTGGGCGGAGGGACCGCGGTGGGCTGCGTCGGGTCGAGGTGCGGGGCCTGGGCGAGGATGTCGGCCTCCAGCCGGCGCAGCCGGGGCCCGGGGTCCACCCCCAGCTCCCGGACCAGCACCGCTCGGGCCTCCCGCAGCGCGGCGAGCGCGTCGCCCTGCCGGCCCGCCCGGTAGAGGGCGACCGCGAGCAGCCGCCAGTTCTCCTCCCGCAGCGGCTGGGCGGCGGCCTGGGCGCGCAGGTCGCTGGCGGCCTCGGCGGCCCGGCCCAGGGCCAGCAGCGCCTCGGCGCGCCGCGCGACGGCGAGATTCCGCAGCTCGTCCAGCCGGTCGATCTCCGCCCGCGCCCAGGGCTCGCCCGCGAACTCCGCGTAGGCGGGGCCGCGCCAGAGGGCGAGCGCGTCGTCCAGGGCGGCCAGCGCCGGGCCGGGCCGCCCGGCCGCCAGCAGCTCCCCCGCCGCCCCGACGGCCGCCTCGAACCGGCCCGCGTCGACCGCCTCGGGGGCGGCCGCGAGCGCGTACCCGGGTGGGGCCGTGACCAGCAGCCGGGCCGGCTGTCGCGGCGGCCGGTCGGGCTCCAGGGCCCGGCGCAGGTCGGCCACGAAGGTCCGGACCGCGCCGACCGCGCCCTGCGGCGGCTCCGCCCACAGGTCGTCGACGAGCCGGTCGACCGGCACGACCCGGCCCCCGGCGACCAGCAGGCGGGCCAGCACCGCGCGCTGGCGGGCGCCCCGCAGCGCCACCGGGCCGCGGTCGCCGGCCGCCACCAGCGGCCCGAGCACCCCGAAGGTCACTCCGGGTACGCGCGGCGGGCTGGTCACCCCGCCCACTCTAGGCAGCCCGGTGCGCCCGCACCGGCGGCCCGACCAGGGCACTCATCCGATGCTGATCGGCCACTGACCGGCCCCGGGCAGGCTCGACGGGTACCCGATCACACCCGGAGAGGACCCCTCATGATCAACGGATTCGCGCAGCACCGCGTCACCGTCGCCGACGGCGTCGCCCTGCACGCCGCGGTGGGCGGCAGCGGCAGCCCGGTGGTGCTGCTGCACGGCTTCCCGCAGACCCACCTGATGTGGCGCCACGTCGCCGCGGACCTCGCCGCCGACCACACGGTCATCTGCCCCGACCTGCGCGGCTACGGCGACAGCGACAAGCCCGTCGACACCGACGGCACCGCGTACGCCAAGCGGACGATGGCCGCCGACGTGGTGGCGCTGGCCCGGGCGCTGGGGCACGAGCGGTTCGCCCTGGCCGGGCACGACCGGGGCGCCCTCGTGGCGATCCGCGCCGGCCTGGACCACCCGGAGACGGTCACCCACCTGGCCGCGCTGGACGTGCTGCCCACCCTCGACTCCTGGGAGGTGCTGCACGGCGTCACCGCCGCCGTCGGCTTCCACCTCTACCTGATGGCCCAGCCGCCGGGCCTGCCCGAGCGGCTCATCGGCGCCGCGCCGGACGAGTTCTTCGGGCACTTCCTCGACCTGTGGGCCGGCGACCCGGACGCGATCCCCGCCGACGTGCGGGCCGCGTACCTGCGGGCCTGCCGGGCGGCGGTGCCCTCGATCGTGGCGGACTACCGGGCGTCGGCCGGCGTCGACCTCGCGCACGACGAGGCGGACCGGGCGGCGGGCACCGTGCTGCGGATGCCGGTCACCGTGCTCCAGCAGGACTGGGGCGCCGCGCTCGGTTTCGACGCGGCGGCGCGCTGGCGGGCCTGGGCGCCGGACCTGCGGCACGTGCCGGTGTCGTACGGCCACTTCATGGCCGAGGAGGCGCCGGCCGAGGTCGTGAAGGAGTTGCGCGCGCTGCTGGCCCGGTGAGGGAGCACCCTTGCCCAGCACCGTGAAAGATGTAAATATTCGGATCACTTTACGTGTGGTCTGAGGTTCGGGGGGTTGATCGGCATGCGGAAGGTTTCCTCGATCGCGGCAGCGGTCACACTGACGGTCGGCTGCACCGGTGTCGCGGTGGTGAGCGTGGCGGGCCCGGCCAGCGCGACCTGCAGCCACTCGCACTCCAACATCGACACCAAGTTCGGCACGCTCTTCAACGCGACCAACGTCAACATCCGCACCGGCCCGCACACCACCTGCGGCTCGCTCGGCTACGGCCAGCTCAGCCACAGCGTCGACTTCCACTGCTTCGCCAGCGGCGACCGGGTGAGCGCGAACGGGCACACCACCTACACCTGGACCTACCTGAAGGACACCACCACCGGGGTGTCCGGCTGGGTCGCCGACGCCCTGCTGGACAACCTCGGCAGCAACATCGCCTGCTGACCGTCCCCGCACGATCGGCGGCGGGCGGGCAGGATGGTGCGGCATGACCGAGCCGCGCCTCCACCCGCCCGTCGAGCCGTACGCCACCCACCGGATCGCCGTCGGCGACGGCCACCAGCTCTACGTGGAGGAGGTGGGCACGCCGGACGGCGTACCCGTGGTCTTCCTGCACGGCGGGCCCGGCGGCGGCCTGGTGCCGGCGGCGCGGCGGTTCTTCGACCCGCGACGCTACCGCGCCGTGCTGTTCGACCAGCGCGGCGCGGGGCGCAGCACCCCGTTCGGTGAGCTGCGGGCCAACACCACCGGGCACCTGGTGGCCGACCTGGAGACGATCCGGGAACGGCTCGGGATCGACTCCTGGCTGGTGTTCGGCGGGTCGTGGGGGGTCACCCTCGGCCTGGCGTACGCCCAGGCCCACCCGGACCGGGTCACCGGGCTGATCCTGCGCGGGGTGCTGCTCCTGCGGCGCAGCGAGCGGGACTGGTTCTACCAGGGCGGCCTGCGCCACCTCCAGCCGGACGAGTGGGAACGCTTCGTCGCCCCGATCCCCGCCGCCGAGCGGGACGACGTGCTGGCCGCGTACCACCGGCGGCTGCACGGGCCCGACGAGGCCGAGGCGCGGGCCTGCGCGGTCGCCTGGGGGCGCTGGGAGGCGGTCAACTCCTCGCTGCGCCCCGACCCCGGGGTGCTCGCCCACTTCACCGCCGAGGAGCAGGCGCTGCCGATCGCCCGGATCCTGTCGCACTACGCCGTGCACGGCGGGTTCCTCACCGAGACGCAACTGCTCGACGGCGTGGACCGGATCCGCCACCTGCCGGCCGTGATCATCAACGGCCGCTACGACCTGTGCTGCCCGCCGGTGTCCGCGTACGACCTGGCCCGGCGCTGGCCCGAGGCCGAGCTGCGGATCGTGCCCGACGCCGGCCACTCCGCCGCCGAGCCGGGCATCGCCCGCGAGCTGCTCCGAGCCACCGACCGCTTCGCCGACCTGCTCGGCTGAGCCGGCCTACGCCGCGAGCAGCGCCCGGATCGGGTCGGCGATGGCCGGGTCGAGCGGGAACCGGGCCGCCAGCCAGTCGAGGGTGGCCCGGGCGGCCGCCCGGTTGTGCCGGTAGCCGGGCACCATGGCCGCCAGCGGCAGCACCTCCGGCGGGTACGCCTGCTCGACCCGGCGGCTCGGGTCGAACGGGTCCCGCCGGTGCGCGGCCGACGGCTCGGTGAGCCGCAGGAGGGCGAGCACCCGGTCCACCGCGTACGACTGGATGAACCGCGCCGCGGTCAGCCGTTCCCCGCGCACCTCCCGGTGCAGGCCCACGTAGAGGTTGGTGAGCGCCTCGTTGAGGTGGAACTCCACCGTGTCGTACGGCGTGGCGGGGCGCGGCGGCGCACCGCTGCCGGCCAGCCCGGCCGGCGCGTCGGGGCGCTGCCAGACCACCCGGGCGCCGGTGAACGGCAACCGGGCCAGCTCGGCCACGGTGAAGACCGCGTACTCGACGAAGATCCCGTCGGCGTAGCGCGCCTTGCGGCCGTTGCGCTCGTTGGCGAAGCTGTACGCCACCGGGCAGGGCGCGGCCAGCCAGTCGATCGAGTCGACGTAGCGGCCCACCGCGCCGTCGGCGACGACGAGGAAGAAGTCCAGGTCGGAGTGGTCGTCGAGCCGGTCCCGGTCGACACCGGCGGAGCCGAGGCCGAGCAGCGCCACGGCGTCCGGCCGGGTGGCGAGGTGGGCGGCGAGGTCGTCGAGCCGACGCAGCATCGGGTGCATGCCGTCGTCCCTTCCGTGAAGAGTCGACGTTTCAGCCCGTGCGGCCCTGCACCGCCGCCGGGGTCGCGACACCGATGCCGGCCATTCTGCGTCGGACCCCCGACACCGCTCAAGTCGCGGCTGTCCATCCCGGTGCGGCGCTGGCAAGATCGACGGGGTGACGGGTGCGCTGTTCGCGGTCAGTGACCTCCATGTGTCGTACGCCGAGAACCGCGCGGTCGTCGACGGCCTGCGGCCGGAGTCGGCGGACGACTGGCTGATCGTGGCCGGCGACGTCGGCGAGGTGTTCGCGGACATCGAGCGGACGTTGCGGCAGCTCCGCGACCGCTTCGCCCGGGTCGTCTGGGTGCCCGGCAACCACGAGCTGTGGACCCACCCGGCCGACCCGGTGACGCTGCGCGGCCGGGCCCGCTACGACGCGCTGGTCGGCATGTGCCGCGACCTGGGCGTGCTCACCCCGGAGGACGACTATCCGGTGTGGCACGGCGAGGGTGGGCCGGTCACCGTGGCGCCGCTGTTCCTGCTCTACGACTACTCGTTCCGCGCCCCCGGCACGAACTCCAAGGAGGAGTCGCTGCGCGCGGCGTACGCGGCGGGGGTGGTGTGCACCGACGAGATGCTGCTGCACCCCGACCCGCACCCGGACCGGGAGTCGTGGTGCTGGGAGCGGATCGCCGTGACCGAGCGGCGGCTGGCCGCCGTCGACCCGGCGCTGCCGACCGTGCTGGTCAACCACTGGCCGCTGGTCCGCCAGCCCACCGACGTGCTCTGGTATCCCGAGTTCGCCCAGTGGTGCGGCACCGACCGCACGGCCGACTGGCACCTGCGGCACCGCGCCGCGGTGGCGGTCTACGGGCACCTGCACATCCCCCGCACCACCCACTACGACGGGGTGCGCTTCGAGGAGGTGTCGCTGGGCTACCCGCGCGAGTGGGGCCGGCGGGGCGGCGAGCCGCGGCCGATGCGGCGCATCCTGGGCGGCGCCGCGTGATCGAGATCCTGCTCCCGTCGACGGCGGTGCCCGTCGAGGCGTTCTCCGACATCCCTGGCGAGGCCCCGTACCCGGGCGAGGAGGACCTGCTCGTCCGCGCCGTGGAGGCCCGCCGCCGCGAGTTCGTCACGGCCCGCCGCTGCGCCCGGGAGGCCCTGGCCCGCCTCGGGTACGCCCCGGCGCCGATCCGCCCCGGCCCGAAGCGGGAGCCGCTGTGGCCGGCGGGCGTGGTCGGCAGCATCACCCACTGCGCCGGCTACCGCGCCGCGGCGGTCGCCCGGGACACCGCGCTGGCCGGACTCGGCATCGACGCCGAGCCGCACGAGCCGCTGCCGGACGGCGTCGCCGAGGTGGTCACGACGGCCGGCGAGCCGGAGACGCTGGCCCGGCTGCGCGCCGCCCGTCCGGGGCTGCACTGGGACCGGCTGCTGTTCAGCGCCAAGGAGTCCGTCTACAAGGCCTGGTATCCGCTGACCGGGCGCTGGCTGGGCTTCGAGGACGCCGAACTCTCCGTCGACCCGGCCGCGGGGAGCTTCACGGCCCGGGTGCTGGTCGACGCCACCCGCGTGGACGGCGGCTCGCCGCTGGCCGCGCTGCACGGCCGCTGGCTGGTCGCCGACGGGCTGGTCGTCACGGCGGTGGCCGTGCCCCGACAGCCCTGACCCGGTTGCGTTCGAGGGCCGGGCATGACGGCTTCCGCCCGAGTGATCCGCGTTTGCCCGCTCCTGCCGAGGGTAGGGCCCAGAGGGCCCGGTCATTTTGCCCCACGGAGGACAGGTCCCGATGGATTCCAGCAAGCCCGCCAAGGTCGTCAAGGATGTCGTGGAGGCCGCCACGGAAAAGGTCACCGACATCCTGACCCCGGATGTGCCCGGCGCGCCGGGCAGCGCCCCACCGCCGCTCGAGGAGCCGACGACGCCGCACGGCCCGCTGCCGCCGAAGGAGGAGCAGGGCGCCCCGGACACCCGTACCCCGACCGGCGCCGAGACCGGCGTGCCGAAGATCGCGAAGGGGCAGCAGGGAGCCTTCCTCACCACCGCCAACGGGGCGCGGCTGCGCGACACGGACCACTCGCTCAAGGCCGGGCCGCGCGGCCCGGTGCTGCTCCAGGACCACCACCTGCGCGAGAAGATCACCCACTTCGACCACGAGCGCATCCCGGAGCGGGTGGTGCACGCGCGCGGCGCCGGCGCACACGGGGTCTTCGTCGCCTACGGCACCGCCGAGGAGGTCACCCGGGCGGGCTTCCTGAAGAAGGGCCGGGAGACGCCGGTCTTCGTCCGGTTCTCCACCGTGCTCGGCTCGCGCGGGTCGGCGGACACGGTCCGCGACACCCGCGGCTTCGCCACCAAGTTCTACACCGACGAGGGCACCTTCGACCTGGTCGGCAACAACATGCCGGTGTTCTTCATCCAGGACGCGATCAAGTTCCCGGACATCATCCACGCCGGCAAGCCGCACCCGGACCGGGAGATCCCGCAGGCGCAGAGCGCGCACGACACCTTCTGGGACTTCGTCTCCCTGCACACCGAGGCGCAGCACCACACCATCTGGAACATGTCCGACCGCGGCATCCCCCGCTCCTACCGGACGATGGAGGGCTTCGGCGTCCACACGTTCCGCCTGGTCGACGAGGCCGGGGCGACGGTGCTGGCCAAGTTCCACTGGAAGCCGAAGCTGGGCGTGCACTCCCTGACCTGGGAGGAGGCGCAGATGATCAGCGGCGTCGACCCCGACTTCCACCGCCGCGACCTCTACGACGCCATCGAGTCCGGGGCGTACCCGGAGTGGGAGCTGGGCATCCAGGTCTTCCCGGACACCCCGGAGGAGACCTTCGCGGGGATCGACCTGCTCGACCCCACGAAGATCGTGCCGGAGGAGCTGGCGCCGGTGCAGCCGGTCGGCCGGCTCACCCTCAACCGGACGCCGCGGAACTTCTTCGCCGAGACCGAGCAGGTCGCCTTCCACCTCGGGCACCTGCCGCCGGGCATCGACGTCACCAACGACCCGCTGTTGCAGGGCCGGCTCTTCTCGTACCTCGACACGCAGCTCACCCGGCTCGGCGGGCCGAACTTCACCCAGATCCCGGTCAACCGGCCGCACGCCGAGGTCAACGACATGCTCCGGGACGGCTTCCACCAGCACGCGGTGCACGCGGGCGTGGCGCCCTACCGGCCGAACTCGCTCGACGGCGGCAACCCCTTCCCCGCCGGCGACCGGGAGAACGCGTTCGTCGACACGCCGGTCACGGTCGCGGAGGCCCCGAAGGTACGGGCGGCCCCGGCCTCGTTCGACGACCACTTCAGCCAGGTCCGGCTGTTCTGGCTGAGCATGTCGCCGGTGGAGAAGGAGCACATCATCCGGGCGTACACCTTCGAGCTGGGCAAGTGCTACCACCAGGCGATCAAGGAGCGGCAGCTCCAGTGCCTGGCCAACATCGACCCGGTGCTGTGCGAGCAGGTCGCCACCGGCCTGGGCCTGCCCGCGCCGAAGCCGACCGTGCCGCTGGCCGAGGTGCAGCCGAGCCCGGCGCTGTCGCAGGTCGGCCGGGAGTGGCCGGCCGACGGCCGGATGGTCGGCATCGTGGTCGATGCGGACAGCGACCTCGACGGGGTCGGCCAGGTCCGCCGGGCGGTGTTCGCCGCCGGGATGGTGCCGCTGCTGATCGCCGCGCACGGCGGCACGGTGGGCGACCTGCCCGTGCAGCGCACCTTCGCCACCGGCCGGTCGGTGGAGTTCGACGCGATCCTGCTGGCCGGGGCCCCGGCGCCGGCGCCGGACGCGCTGCCCGCCCGGGACGCCAAGGCGGGCGCGGCCGACTCCGCCACCCTCGACCCCCGGGTGCTGCTGCTGGTCGAGGAGGCCTGGCGGCACGCGAAGGCGATCGGCGCCTGGGGCGCCGGAGCCGAGGTGCTCCGGCAGGCCGGGGTGGCCGGCTCGCCCGGCGTGGTCACCGGCGACTCCGGCGGCGAGGTCTTCGGCGCGGTGCAGCAGCTGATGGCGGCGCACCGGGTGTGGGAGCGGTTCCCCGCCTCGGTCGCCTGAACCAACGCCGGAAGGGCGGTCCCCCGAGTGGGGGGCCGCCCTTCCGCCGGTACGGGCCGCCCGGGTACGGGCCCCCACCCGCCGTCCCCGGCGCCGGCCACCCGCAGGGCAGCGCCGACGGCGCCACCTTCACCACCCTGGCCGCACCGGCCGGCGTCCGGTTCGACCCGGCGTCCGGCAACACCGCCACCGTCGCCGTGCCGACCACCACGGTCCGCCACGTCCGGGTCACCGTCGCCGGCAACACCGCCTGGCCCGCGGCCAACTCGCGCAGGTCGAGGCGTACGCGGCCACCGGCACGTCCACCCCGCCGACCGCCCCGGGCGCCCTGGCGGTGATCGGGCGGACCGCCACCAGCGTGTCGCTGGCCTGGACGGCGGCCACCGACGCCGACGGGATCGCCGGCTACCAGGTACGCCAGGGCGGCAGCACGGTCGCGTCGGTCACCGGCACCTCGGCCACCGTCACGGGGCTCAGCCCCGCCACCGCGTACACCTTCACGGTCGTCGCCCGGGACACCACCGGGGCCGTCTCGGCGCCGTCGAACGCGGTCACGGTGACCACCGACCCGGCGGCGCAGACCGACCTGGCCCGGGGTCGGCCGACGGCCGAGAGCAGCCACACCCAGAGCTACGGCAGCGGGAACGTGGTGGACGGCAACCCCGACACCTACTGGGAGAGCGCCAACAACGCCTTCCCCCAGTGGGTCCAGGTGGACCTCGGCGCGGCCACCCCGGTCGGGCGGGTCGTGCTCCGCCTGCCACCCTCCCCGGCCTGGCAGGCGCGCACCCAGACCCTCTCCGTGCTGGGCAGCACCGACGGCGGAAGCTGGAGCACCCTGGTCGCCGGCGGCGGCCGGCTGTTCGACCCGGCGACCGGCAACCAGGTCACGCTGACCTTCACGGCCACCCCGGCCCGCTACGTGCAGGTCCGTTTCACCGGCAACACCGGCTGGCCGGCGGGCCAGCTCGCCCAGCTGGAGGTCCACGCCGGCTGATCCATCGAAACACATCATTGACGGCTTAGTTAATGCTCTTTAATATTTGGCCTACCTCGAGGAAGACCATCCCCTGTCCGACCCGTACGCCCGGCCGGCGCCGGCCCCGACCAGCGCCGGCCGGGCGGTACGGCGCCCCCTGCACCGGGAAGGCCCTCGATGTCCACACCGCGCCCCCGCCGCCGAGCCGTGGCCGCCGGCCTGCTCGCCCTGGCCACCGCCACCGCGACGCTCGCCCTGACGCCGGCCGCCGCCCAGGCCGTCGTCCTGCCCAACAACTTCAAGAGCGTCGGCTACATGCCGTCCTGGAGCGGCAGCGTCAACAGCATCCAGTACGGCAAGCTCACCCACGTCAACTACGCGTTCGCGCTGCCCAACAACGACGGCAGCCTGCGCCCGGTGGAGAACCCCAGCAAGCTCTCCTCGCTCGTGTCGCTCGGGCACGCCAACAACGTCAAGGTGTCGATCGCGATCGGCGGCTGGAACGACGGCGACGACTCCGCGTTCGAGGCGCTCGCCGCCAACTCCGGCGCCCGCGGCGCGTTCGTCACCAACGTGGTCAACTTCGTCAACCAGTACAACCTCGACGGCGTCGACATCGACTGGGAGTATCCCGACCCGGGCGCCTCGGCCAACAACTACACGCTGCTCATGCAGCAGCTCGGCAGCGCGCTGCACAGCCGCGGCAAGCTGCTCACCGCCGCCGTGGTCTCCGAGGGCTACTACGTCGACGGCGTGCCGCCGGCGGTCTTCGGCTCCGTCGACTGGCTGAACATCATGGCGTACGACGGCGGCAGCCCGCACGCCAACTACGACTGGTCGGTCAACAGCGTGAACCTCTGGAAGTCGCGTGGCCTGCCCGCCGCCAAGGCGGTGCTCGGCGTCCCCTTCTACAGCCGGCCCGGCTACTACACCTACGCCGCGCTGGTCGGCATGGACCCGGCCAACGCCAACCGCGACTGCACCACGGTGAGCGGCACGCAGCAGTGCTACAACGGCGTACCGACCGTGAAGCGCAAGACGCAGTGGGCACTGGCCAACGCCGGCGGGATGATGAACTGGGAGCTGTCCCAGGACACCACCGGCGCGACCTCGCTGGTCAGCGCCATCTACGACACCGTCATGGGCGGCGGCACCCCGCCGCCGAGCGGGCGTACCGGCCCGATCACCGGCATCGGCGGCAAGTGCGTCGACGTGGCCGCGGCCGGCACCGCCAACGGCACCGCGATCCAGCTGTACACCTGCAACGGCACCGCCGCGCAGAGCTGGACCGTGGCCGGCGACGGCACGCTGCGGGCGCTGGGCAAGTGCGCCGACGTGACCAGCGGCTCCACCGCCAACGGGGCGAAGGTGCAGCTCTGGGACTGCAACGGCACCGGCGCCCAGGTCTGGCAGGCCCAGTCCAACGGCACGCTGCGCAACCCGCAGTCGAACAAGTGCCTGGACGCCACCGACAACAGCTCCGCCAACGGCACCCGGCTGCAGATCTGGGACTGCTTCGGCGGCGCCAACCAGGTCTGGCGGCTGCCGGCCTGAGCACCGGCCGGGAGCCCCGCCGTGCCGGCCCGGCGCGGCGGGGCTCCGCCGTCACCAGCGGTTGCGGGCCTCCTCCGCCCAGCCGACCAGGCCGTCGAGGTCCACCCGGTCCCCGTCGTCGGTGGCGGCCCAACCGGAGAAGTGCCCGAAGCACTGGTGGGTCTCGCCGGCCAGCACGACGAGGTTGGTGCGTGCCACGCGCTCGTGGAACGGGTGGAACGTCACGTCCACCCGGTCGCCGGTGATCCGCCACGGCCGCAGCCAGTCGGCGCGGTCGTAGCGCCAGGCCAGGTCGGCGCCGATCTTGTGCAGCCGCCCGTCGACGAAGACCGCGTTCTCGGTCGCGCCGGTCCCGTCGGTCCACCGGCCGCCGAGCTGGATCGCCCGGCCCGGCCCGCTGCCGGCCGCCCAGTTCCAGCGCACCGCGTACGGCCACTTGCCACGCCCGTGGTCGAGCACCGCGAACGACTCGGCGTCGACCGGGTGCGCCGCGCCGTCCACCCGCAGCGTGCCCCGCACGGGCCGGCCGACGTCCTTGAGCGTGTACTGGAACCGCCGGGTGCTCCACGGCACCACCACGCCCAGCGACTCGTGCCCGGGCCGTAGCGGCGCCACGAGGTCGACCTCGACGCCGGGCGCGGTGGCCCGGATGGTGCTGCCGTCGGGGCGCTGGTCGACGTCGATGACCAGGCCGCCGCCGCGGGCCCGGACCTCGCCGGCGCCGCTGACCGGCGGGAGCACCGCGCCGCGGGCGAACGGGACCACCGCTTCGGTGGTCCGCTCGACACCGGTACGACGGTCCAGCAGGTAGACGCTGTGCACGCCGGCGTAGTCCAGCGACGAGGCGACCAGGCCGACGATGTGCGTCGGGGTGACCACGCCCCAGTACTCCCAGCGCTTGGCCCGGCCCCAGCCGCGCAGGTTCGCCCGGTGCAGCGGACGTCGGCTCCAGCCCACCGCCGCCGGGTTCAACCGCCCGTCCGGCCGGCACAGGTCGACCGGCTCGGTGATCTCCCGCTCGTGCGTCATCGACGCAGGCTACCGGCTCGGCCACGCCCGCGATCCGCCCGCGGCGGTCAGCCGACCCGGTTCAGGTTCGGGCGTCCGGTGCGGGCCCGCTGCCGGTCCGCGGGCACCCGCGGGCCGTCCACGGCGAGCATCCGGTCGGCCGCCGCCAACCCGGTCAGCGCGGCGCCGTAAGCGGCCAGCTCACGCTGGAAGTGTTCCACCTTGGCGTACCAGAACTTCAGCTCCGGGTTCATGGCCTTGGCGTTGATGTACCCGACGATGTCGGTGTCCGGCGTGATGCCCCGGCGCGCGTAGCAGCGGTCGAAACCTGCTTTGGTCCGCTCGTACCGCTCGTTCATCGCGGTGAGGCCGGCCTCGGCCTCCAACAGGCGGTCGCGCAGGTACCGCACGTACGTGGGCGGGACGCCGGCCGGTGCGGGGGTGGGCCTCCGGTGACCGTCGGCTCCGTTGGGGAACGGCATGACCGCCCTCCTTCCTGCGGTCGAAGTGCAGTGACGTCCTTCTACCCCCGATCCGGGCAGGTTATGCCCGGGACGCGGGGGCGGCCGGCGCGGGCGCCGTCAGGTGTCGCTGGAGCGGGCCACCGCCCGCCGGACCCGGGTCGCCTCGTCCCGCAGGGTGTGCACCAGGGCCGCGCCGGTCGCGCTGTCGGCCAGGCCGTTGCCGGCGAGGGTACGGGCGATCTGCTCGAAGAAGTCGGCCACCTCGTTGGCCCACCCGATCGCCAGGCCGACGCTGGACCGCCCGGGCACGAACTCGATGACCGACAACCGCTCGGAGACCTCCCGGCGGGCGCTCTCCGGCAGCTCCGCCGCGCCCAACGCCGCCCGGACCCGCTGGTAGGCGCGGCGGACCTCGCCGACCACGGCGAACTCGCGGCTCGGTCGGGCGCCGACCACGTTGCCGATGACGCCGAGCTGGTAGCCCACGTTTCCGGTGACCGACCGGGCGAGCTGCGGCGGCACGAAGTGGCCGAGGTTCACCGGCGCCTGGGCGTTGAGCCCGGCCCGGAAGCACGGGTGGACGTGGAACTCGTCCTCGTGCGGCTCCAGCACCTCCCGCCGGGTGCCGCCGTAGACCGTGTCGCCGCCGCGCCGCACGCCGAGGAAGCCGAGGCCGAACAGGATGTCGATCACGGTGTCGGCGTCCAGCACGTGCGCGTACTCGGGGAACTGCTCGACGAGGCTGTCGCGCACCTCCGCGAAGCGGGCCCGGAGCGCCTTGCGGGTGACCAGGTAGCCGGTGTTCTGGAACAGCGCGTAGAGCCGGGTCAGGAAGGGGTAGCTGACGAGGTATTCGTTGCCGAGGTCCTGGAGCTTCCAGCGGGAGAAGTCCCGGGCGGCCGCCCGGACGTCCATCGTCCAGATCGTCCGGTGGCCGTGCCGCACCGCGGTGTCCCGGCAGAGGGTGACGAACTGGATGACGTCGCGGGGGCGCAGCAGGGTCCGCGAGGTCAGGTAGTCCAGGATCGGCTCGCCGTCGACCGCCTCGGGCAGCACCCGGCCCCACAGCTCCTCGGCCGGCACGGGGCGGCCCAGCGACGCCGAGGCGCGCCGCAGCAGCACCTCACCGAGCAGCTCCGGGGTCCAGTCGATGCGCTCCTCCTCCCCGCGGAACTTGTCGCTCTCGGTGAACTGGAGCGAGTCGTAGATGTCGCTGCGCAGGAACAGCGTGCAGCGGACCGCGCCGCCGAACAGGCTGCGCACGTGCTTGCTGGCCAGCAGCAGCCCGACCACCATGGCGTCGGAGGCCGGGTCGTTGGACCAGATCTGCTCCACCTGGTCGACGGCGAGCAGCAGGGTCGGGTGGTCGGCCGGGCAGGCCAGCTCGGCGATGGCCCGCCCGATCACCTCCTCCAGCACGTCGAGCTGCCGCGCGGCCCGGGCACCCTCGGACGCCTGCACCTCGACCGAGCCGTTCACGCCGAGCGCCCCCACGCCGATCGAGGAGGCGCGCAGCCGGCCCATGCCGGACAGCACCCGGTCGTACAGCTTCTGGTCGCCGCTCTCGTGGTGGCGGCGGAGGAAGCGCCGCAGCCGGCGGACGTTCTCCGGCGCGCGGCGCAGCCGGCGGCGGTGCCGATGCCGGGCGTGCCCGACCAGGTGCCGGCTGATCTGCACGGCGAAGACGTACCGCCAGACCAGGGACTTGGCCGTCTCCGGGTTCAACCCCTGCAACTCGAAGCGGCGCAGCTCCTCGCCCGTCGCGTCGTCCGGCGTGATCAGGCTGGTCACCACGCCGCCGTCCGGGCCGCCGTCGAGCAGCCGGCAGATGGCGCTCTTGCCGGCGCCCTTGCGGCCGATGACCAGGCTCTTGCGCCCGTGCAGGGCGGCCTCGTACGCGGCGGTCGGCAGGAAGCCCTGCCGGAGCAGCCCGCTGGCGATGTCGGACTCGGCGTCGTCGCGGCCGAAGGTGAGCCGGGTGAGGTCGATCGTCGGATCGTCCACGTCGACCCTCCCTCACCGCCGCCACGGTCCGTGCGGTACCGCACACGGTAGGCAGTGCACGGCCGGAGCGCCAGACCCCCATGCCCGCGGCCCGGCCGGCACAGCAACCGTCCACCCGCCCTATAAAGCGATATCGATCGATGCTTGATATCGACTTCAACCGATATATAGGCTGGGCCGGTCCCCGCTCGACCCCGTCCCACAAGGAGAGTGAGCGATGCGTCTGCCCAAGGTCACCCGGTTCCTCGCCACCGTCGCCACCGCGGCACTGGCGGCGCTGGGCGCCGTCACCGTCGACGCGGCGCCGGCCGCCGCGGCCGTCCGCAACGTCTGCTACAACACCAGCCAGGCCGGGCCGTTCGCGAGCTACGCCGTGCAGGCCGCCTCGATCTGGAACAACGCCACGAACAACATCAACATGGCCCAGTGCGGCTCGAACCTGATGATCTACTACACCTACGGCGGCGGCTCCTACGCCCAGCGCACCAGCCTCGGCAACGGCCGCGTGGTCATCGACTACTACCAGGCGCAGCAGTACTCGCCGCTGCGCATCATGACCCACGAGATCGGGCACATCCTCGGCCTGCCCGACAACTACAACGGCAACTGCGCCATCCTGATGTCCGGCGGCAGCGCCGGCACCAGCTGCACCAACCCGTACCCCAGCTCCACCGAGGCCGCCCGGGTCGACTCGCTGTTCGGCTTCGCCGCCCGCAGCGCGACGACGCCGCAGGTCTTCACCGACAGCTGGCCGGCACCTGTGGCGGCGGGCGCCCAGCGCTGACCGGCGGAAACGACAAGCCCGGCCGGGCCGGCGGAGACGCCGACCCGGCCGGGCGGTCCCGGCTCAGAACAGGAACTTGTCCAGCGCGGCCTCGATGGTGCCGCTGTCCGGGGAGGCGTACGACTTCATGGTGAGCTTGTTGTACGAGATGAAGCTCGGGCACCGGTTCGCCGGCGCGCTCACCGTGCCGCCGTCGCCGATCTTCTCGCCGGTCTTCGCCGCGTAGAAGGTCAGCTCGTAGCGCGAGGAGATGTAGGAGACCGTGACGATCTTCCCGTCGTTGTTCTTGTAGTCGCACTTCTTGGGCGCACCCTCGCTGCCCTCCACGACCTTCAGGCAGCCGACCACCGCGACCGACTCGAAGTCGGCGCTCTTGCTGTAGTACGGCTTGGCCGAGCTGATCGACTTGGACGACCAGTACGACGGTCGGTCGGGCGAGTTCGCGAACGTGTACGCCTTGGCCGGGGAGCCGGCGGTGTACGGAGCGGCGTTGAGGATCGGGCTGCCGTCGCAGACCGAGGACATGTCACTGGAGTAGCGGGCCGTCACCGCGTTGTTGTCCGGCGCCGGCGTCTCCGACTCCGGCCCGCCGCCGGACGGGTCGGCGCTCGGGCCGACCGGGTTGCCGCTGCTCGACGCGACCGGATCGGGCTTGTCGTCGCCGGCGGCCAGGAAGAGACCGACACCGCCGCCGCAGAGCGCCAGCAGGACCACCGCGGCACCGGCGGAGAGCCCGATGATCAGGCCCTTGTTCGACTTGGGCGGCGGCACGGGAGCGCCGAACTGCGGGGGCTGACCGGGCTGGCCGTAGCCGGGGTACGGCCCGGGCTGGGCCGGCTGCCCCCACTGGGGGTTCACGTTCGGGTCCGGCTGCTGCCCCCCGTACGGGGGGTAACTGTTGGTCATCTGACGCCCTTATCGCTGTCGACGGGTACCCCGGCAATGATCACGGACAGGGTAGTGAGCGGCGTAAATTACACCGCTGGTCGACGAGCGGCACCGGGCCGGTGTGCGACACGGTGCGTGTCGGCAAGCCGATCCGTCCGTGATGGACAGGGCGGTTCCCGACGGCCGCTCCGGGCCGGCCGACCGGCCGGATCACCGGCGCTGGCGCGCGATTCGGCAGCCCGACGAGCCGGTGCGATCCCCCGCCACCCACCCGGCCGCCGACGTGACGGACATCACCTCCGGTCGATGGGACGCGTCCCACCGCCGACCCGGCGGGGCGGCGCACCGCCCCGCCGGGAAGGTGGCTCAGCGGCCCCGGGTGGCCTTGCAGATCTCCACCGGCAGGGCCGGCGCGCCGTCCACCGGCGCCGGATCCTCGGGGGTGGCGGCGATGCCGCCGGCCGCGATCCGGTCCAGGGTGGCCAGCCCGGCCTCGTCGATCGTGCCGAACACGGTGTAGTTGGGGCGCAGCGCCGAGTCGGACTGGACCAGGAAGAACTGGCTGCCGTTGGTGTCCGGGCCGGCGTTCGCCATGGCCAGGGCGCCCCGGGCGTAGAGGCGGCGGACCCCGGTCGGGTCGGTCGGCGCCGGCGGCAGGTCGGTGGGCAGCTCGTCGGCGTACCGGTAACCCGGCCCACCCTCGCCGGTGCCGGACGGGTCACCACACTGGAGCACCTTCAGCGTCGGGTACGCGGTGAGCCGGTGGCAGTGGGTCCGGTCGTAGAACTTGTGGCGGGCCAGGTGCAGGAAGCTCTGCACGGTGCACGGGGCCTGCTCGCGGTCGAGGGTCAGCCCGATCGGCCCCTGGTTGGTCCGCAGCGTGACCCGGACCGTACCCCGGTCGGGCGTGTGGCGGGGGTCCGGCGGCAGCGGCACCGGCCGGGCCGCCGGCTCGTCCGGCGTCGGCGTGTACGCGCACGGGCCCTTCGTGGGCGCCGGGTCGGCGGCGGGGGCCGCGGACGCGGCGACGCCGCCGGTGGCGACCAGCGCGGCGGAGACCACCGCCACCCCGGCGAGGCGGGCCAGCAACGGCGGTACGGAGCGCGGTCGGGTTTCGCTCGACACGTGGGTCCTCCCTGGACTCGTGGTACCAGAAAGACCGGAGTCTATGGAGGCGGTGAGCGGATGTCGATGATGGTCGACGCGGTGCGCGCCGGCGCCCGGGCGCGCGCCACGCCGCCGGCGCACCGGAAGGTGACATGATGACGCGAGCAGGCCGGTGCTCCAGGTGAGAAAGCGTGGTGCCATGTCGTCCTTCCGGGCGAGGACCTCCCGTGAGCCGGGACGGACGATCGTCCGGCTGGCCGGCGAGTGCGATCTCGCCGCCCGCGAGCGGCTGACCGGCACGCTGCTGGCCGCCGTGGACGGCGCCCCGGTCGTGGTGGTCGACCTGGGCGCGGTCGAGTTCCTCGACTCCACCGGCATCCACGCGCTGGTGGCCGCGCACCACCGGGCGCGGGCGGCGGACGGCCGGCTCTACCTGGTCAACGCCGCCGGGGCGGTGGCCGCCCTGCTGGAGCTGACCGGCGTCGGCGACCTGCTGCGGCATCCCGGGGACGGGGACGGATCATGACGGCGGCGCCGGCCGGCTCGACCGTCTGAGCACGGTCAGGGCAGCACGCGGACGGCCAGGGTGCAGGTGTCGTCGTCCGCGCTGGGCCGGTGCAGCGCGTCGCGCAGCCGGGCCAGGGGTCGCGCCCGCGGCTGACCGGAGAGCGCCGACAGGGCCGCCCGCACCGCCGCCAACTGGTCCTCGGGGTTCCCGGTGCGGCGTTCCACCAGCCCGTCGGTGTAGAGCAGCAGCACGTCGTCGCCGCGCAGCTCGGTGGTCACCACCGGGTAGCGGGTGGCCGGTTCGGCGCCCAGCAGCATCCCGGCGGGCCGGCCGAGGTCCCCGGTCTCGCCCGCCCGGGACAGCAGCGGCAGCGGGTGCCCGGCCCGCGCCCAGGCCAGGTGCCGGGTGGCCGGGTCGAAGACCGCGATCACGGCGGTGCCGGTGATGGCCAGCTGGCCGCAGAGCCGGTTCATGTGCCCGAGCAGCGCCGCCGGGTCGCGGATGCCGATCGAGAGCCACGCGACCAGCGCGAAGCGCAGGTGGGCCATCCCACTGGCCGCCTCCAGCCCGTGCCCGGCGACGTCGCCGACCGCCAGGACGACCGACCCGTCGGGCAACGTCTCGGCGTGGTACCAGTCGCCGCCGACCCGCAGCGCGCTCTCCGCCGGCAGGTAGCCGACCAGCACCTCCAGGCCGGCCAGGGACATCGGCTCGCGGGGCACCGGCTGGATGAGGTTCTGGAGCTGGGCGGCGAGGCGGTGCTCGGCCAGCGCGGTCGTCTCCCGGGTCCGTAGCTGGTCGCTGAGCTGCTCGATGGCGCTGCGCGAGTCCTCCCGGGCGGTCACGTCCTGGACCACCGCGTAGATCTTCACCGGGGCGCCGCCCTCGTCCCGGGCCACGTCCGACAGGATCCGCAGGTACTTGACGGTCCCGCCGGCGCGGAACCGCACCGTGACGTCCGACGCGGCGCCGCTGTCGAGCGTCTGCCAGGCGGCCTCGCGCAGGCCGTGGTCGTCGGGGAGGAGCGCGGCGGCCTGGTCGGCCCGGGACATCGGTCCCAGCGCCGGATCGCGCTCGAAGATGCGGTACATCCCCGGAGACCACTCGCTGCGGCCGGTGACCAGGTCGTACTCCGCCCAGCCCAGGCTGCCGAGCAGCTCGGTACGCGCCAGCCGCCGCCGGTGCTCGTCCAGCCGCTGCCACCAGACCAGCAGTCCGTCCAGCGCCCGGTACACGCTCACGTCGAAGACGGAGTCGGCGACGACGCCCGCGCCGTGTCCGACGTACCGGAAGTCGGGCAGGTGGGCGGGCTCCCCGGTGGCCAGCACCTCGTGGTACGTCCGCCACAGCGGGCCGGCGACCATGCCGGGGTAGAGCGCGCTGAGCCGTTGGCCGACGCGGTCGGCGCCCCGGCCGTGAACGTCCCGCCCCTGGGCGCTGGCGGCGGCGACCAGGAAGTCGACGACCGCGCCGTCCGGTGCCCGCACCGGCAGCAGCCAGGTGCAGCCCGCCGGGATCGTCGCCAGCACCTGCCGGACCGCCACCACCATGGGGTCGTCGGTCGACCGGGACGCCACCTCCGCGGGCGCGCGCGACACGCCCTTCTCTGCCATGCCGGCAGCCTAGCCATCTCCGGTACCTCGCGGCCGGACCCGCCGGCGTCGTTCGGGAGCGGTCCGGCCAAAAGTCGGTTGCCGCCCATCGTGGACTCCGGGAGGCTGGCGGCCATGACGTTCTGACGGACCGCACCCGAAGCTCCCGAGGGCCGCGCTGCACCGAACCGCGCCGCCCCGCCGTCCGTCCCTGCCTCCTTCGCGAGAAACGAGCGTCCTTGTCCGCGCACCCCTCCCGGCGGGAGTCCCTGCCGCCGTCCACCCCGGCCACCGTCTCCGTCTTCGCCTCCGTCGGCAGCTGGATCGAGTCCGCCGCCCTCGACCAGTGCCGCCAGGTCGCCGCCCTCACCGGCATGGTCCACGTCGCCGGCATGCCCGACCTGCACCCCGGCAAGGGCGCGCCGATCGGCGCCGCCATGACGTCGACCGTGCTCTACCCGTTCCTGGTCGGCTCCGACATCGGCTGCGGCATCGCCGTGTTCCCCATCGCGCTGCGGCGCGCCGTACCCGAGCGGCTCGCCGCCCGGTTCCCGGACCTGGACCGGGCCTTGGACCCGGAGCGGAACGCGGACGACCCGGCCTGGGCCGTCGTGGCCGGCGACATCCCGGCCGGCCACCTCGACGGCCTCGGGACGGTCGGCCGAGGCAATCACTTCGTCGAGCTGGCCCGGATTGGGACCGTCCTCGCGCCGGAGCACGCGAGCCGGCTCGGGCTCGACGCCGGCGACCTGGTCCTCGTCGTGCACAGCGGATCCCGCGGGCTGGGCGAGCGGATCCTGCGGGCGCACACCGAGGCGCACGGTGCCGGGCCCGCCCCCGACCCGGCCGCCTACCTGGCCCGGCACGACGAGGCCGTGCGGTGGGGTTCGCTCAACCGGCGACTGCTGGCCGCCCGGGTCGCGCACGCCCTGGGGGCGGAGCCCACCGCGCCGGTCGTCGACCAGTGCCACAACCTGGTCGAAATCCGCGACGGCCACTACCTGCACCGCAAGGGCGCGGCCCCCGGCGACGGCCGGGACGTGCTCGTCGCCGGCACCCGGGGTACCCCCTCCTACCTGGTGGCGGCGCACGCCGGGGCGGCGGCCAACCACTCGGTGGCGCACGGCGCGGGCCGCAAGATGTCCCGCGCCGACGCGCTGCGCCGCGGCCGGGCCAAGCACACCGTCGAGGAGCTGCGCCGCACCCCGCTGGGGTCGGTCGTGGTGTGCGGCGAACGCCAGTTGCTCTTCGAGGAGACGCCCACCGCCTACAAGCGCATCGAGCAGGTGATCGGCGACCTCGTCGCGCACGACCTGGCCACCCCGGTGGCCACCACCGTCCCGCTGGTCACCTACAAGACGCCCGACCTCGGCCCCCGGGCGGAGCGCCGGGACAACCGCCGCGGGCGGGGCCGACCGTGAGCGTCCACCTGCTCGTCTCCGCCGGACGGGGCCCTCGCGAGTGCGCCTGGGCGCTGGCCATGCTGCTGCCCCGCCTGGAGGCCGACGCCGCCGGGCGGGGGCTGACCACCTGCCGGGTCGAGACCGTGCCCGGTGACCGCCCCGGCACCTACCGGTCGGTGCTGGTCCGGATCTCCGGCGCCGGCGCCGCGGCGTTCGCCGCCGGCTGGACCGGCACCCTGTGCTGGCAGGCGCGCAGCCCGTACCGGTCCGGCAGCGGGCGCAGGAACTGGTACGTGACCGCCCGACCGTGCCAGGTCGACGCTCCGACCTCGACGTTCGCCGAGACGGACGTCCAGGTGGTGGCCGTGCGCACCGGCGGCCCGGGCGGTCAGCACCGGAACAAGGCCAGCACTGCGGTCCGGGCCGTTCACCGCCCCTCGGGCACCGTGGTCGTGGTCGACACCGAGCGGCAGTTCAGCCTGAACCGCCGGATCGCCGTCGAGCTGCTGCGCCGGCGGATCGAGCAGGCCGACGAGGCGGCCCGGCGCGCCCTCACCACCGACCGGTGGCGGGTCCACGACGAGTTGGTCCGCGGCGACCCCGTCCGGGTCGAACGCCCGACGGGGCCGGACGCGGCGGCGCCCCGGCGACGAGGACGCGCGCCCCAGGCGGCGCGCGCCCGGTCCGGGACCGGGCCTTCCGGGGCGTGACCCGCGCCGCGGGTGGTTTCGGCAGGAGCGTCCCCGGGTGGCGCGTAGGAGCGGGTCCTTCGGCGGCGGCGGACGTTCGCCGGGCCGTGGCCCGGGTAACCGCGCCGGAGCCGACCAGGGGCCTCGTGCAGGTCCCGCGCCCGGGGTTGACCGCCGGGCGATCCGCGCCACGGAGACCCCATGCTGCGTCCACCGCTCACCCCGATGCTCGCCGCGCCGGTGGCGGAGCTGCCCACCGGCCCGCACCTGGCGTACGAGCCGAAGTGGGACGGCTGGCGGACCCTGGCGTTCCGCGACGCGGCCGGGGTGCGCCTGCAGTCCCGGGCCGGCCGGGATCTCACCAGCTACTTCCCCGACGTCGCCGGGACGCTGCGGTCCCTGCCCGCCGGCACGGTGCTCGACGGCGAGCTGATCGTGTGGACGGAGGGCCGCACCGACTTCGCGCTGCTCCAGCGCCGGGTGACCGCCGGGCGTGGGCTGGCCGCGCTGGCGGACCGCCACCCCGCGCACTTCGTCGCCTTCGACCTGCTCAGCGGCCCGGGCGGGGAGCCGCTGCTCGACCTCCCGCTGGCCGAGCGGCGGAACCGGCTGGCGCGGCTGCTCGACGACGCGCCCCCGGGGCTCGTCCTCTGTCCGCAGACCGGGGACCTCGCGGAGGCCCGGGAGTGGCTCCGGACGTGGACCGATGCCGGCGTCGAGGGGATCGTCGTCAAGCGGCGCGACGGCCGGTACGAGCCGGGGCGGCGGGCCTGGCAGAAGGTTCGCGCCCACCGCACCGTGGAGACCGTCGTCGGCGGGTTCACCGGCCCGGTGACCGACCCGGACACACTCCTCGTCGGCCGGTGCGACGACCGGGGTCGCCTGCGCTACCTGGGGCGGACCCACCCGCTGCACCGGCGGCAGCGCCGCGAACTCGCCGGGCTGCTCCGGCCGGCGGCCGGGCAGGGTCACCCCTGGCCCGAACCGCTGCCCGGCGGGTGGACCGGCCAGCTGAACCCCGCGCCGCCGCTGCCGTACACGCCGGTGCACCACGACCTCGTCGTCGAGGTGGAGGCCGACACGGCGTACGAGCACGGGCGCTGGCGGCACCACGTCCGGCACCTGCGGCCCCGGCTCGACCTGGCCGCCGGCGACCTGCCCGTGCTGACCGACGGCCCGGAGGCGCTGGGCGGTCAATCGGGCACCGACGGGACGGGCGGCGCACGGGCGGACCGGCCGGACAAAAGCACCGGGTGAGCGACCGGCCGCGGGGCGGGTCCAGCGTCATCCCGGGCGACGGAGGCCGGGGGTCGACGCCGTTTGCTCTGGGCCGGCCCGGGAAGGCGACGTCGGAGTGGCGCGCGGAGCCGCCCGCGCCAGTCCACGGAGGGAGCTCGACATGGGTGACCGCGATCGGTTGCACGAGCTGCGGCAGCAGGCCCACAGCGCGGGCATCGAGGGGAACTCCAAGATGACCGAGGAGCAGTTGCGCGACGCGCTGCGGCGGGTCGGCAAGGGCGAACAGCCCCAGATGGCCAAGCAGCACGCCAAGCGGTAACCGGATGGCTCGGGCGTCGGCACCCACCGGTGCCGGCGCCCGCCGTCAGCCCAGGGTGACCCGGACACTCCCCTCCGTAATATGAACAGGTGGTTAACGGCTTGGCTCTTGACGGCCGGTTGATGCACGCCATTGAATTTCGACGTGGTGAGCTGCCTCATCCGAGTGGCGTCCACATCGGCGGTCGGCGCGGGCGCGCCGGCTGAGCGACGCCGCGCCCGCACCGCCGCGCGCGGCCGAGGACCGGGGGCACGGTGGACGGCGGGATGAGGGAGCGCCGCCGCCGCACCCTGATCAGCGCGGCCCTGCACGCCGTCTCCCACGCGGTCGCCGTCGTCTACTGCCTCATGACGCTCACCGGGCCGAACCGGGCACTGATGCTCACGGCGTACGGCTGCGGCCTGGCCGCCGGCGTCGTGGGTTCCTGGGCCGCGACCCGGGTCACCACGAAGGCGTCCGGCTACCAGGTCTCGTTCACCCTGCTGATGATCACGCTGGTGGTCGCGGCGCTCGGCGCCCACTGGGACGGCGGCGTCACCTCACCGGCGGCGCTCGGATTCGTGACCACGGCCGTGTTCGTGGCCGGCTACACCCCCCACCTGCGGCTGATGGTGGGGCTCGAGGTGCTCACCGTCGGGTCGTACGTCGTCGTCGCCGTCGCCGGTCCGCCGGCCCCCGCCGGTCACGTGTTCGTCTACCTGGCCGGCATGCTGGTCCTGGTCTCGGTCTGCTCCACGCAGACGCGGACCCTCGCCCGGCAGCGGTCCCAGTTGCGCGCCCTGGCGTCCCTGGACCCGCTCACCGGCGCGCTCAACCGGCGTGGCCTGGCCGAGCTGGCGACGTTCCTGTTCCACACCGGCTGCCGCCCCGGCCCGTCCCTGCTCTGCCTCGACCTGGACGACTTCAAGCTGGTCAACGACCGCCTCGGGCACGCGGCCGGCGACGACCTGCTCCGCCGGGTGGTGGCGACGACCCGGAACGTGCTGCGGGCCGAGGACGCCGTGGCCCGGATCGGCGGCGACGAGTTCGTGGTGGTGCTCGGCGACGCCGACCGGGACTCGGCGCGGGCCGCGGCGGCCCGGATCGAGGCGGCGGTCCGGGGGCTGGCCGGCGTCAGCGTCGGCTCGGCCACCGCCCCGTACGACGGCGACAGCCTCGACAAGCTGCTGCACGTCGCCGACCAGCGGCTCTACCTCGTGAAGCAGCGGCGCCGCCGGGCCGCCGGGCCGCTGCTCGCCGACGGCACCGGTCGCGGCTGACGGCTGCGCCTCCTGCCCGGCGGTGGTCCGGACCGATCCGACATCGAGGACCGAGCCCGGTTACCGTAGCCGCGGCGCGGGTCGCCGCGCCGGGCGGTCGAGCGGTGGGAGGGTCGGATGCGCCTGCACGTGGGCTGCGCCATGTGGACGCACAGGTCCTGGCAGGGGCGTTTCCTGGCCCACCCGCTGCCGGCCGGCGAGCGGCTGCGCGCCTACGCCGAGTGGTGCACCGCGGTCGAGGGGAACACCACCTTCTACGCGACCCCCAGCCGGGAGACGGTGGCGTCCTGGGCGCGGCAGACCGACCCCGGCTTCCGCTTCGTACCCAAGCTGCCGAAGGTCGTCACGCACGAGCGCCGGCTCACCGGCGCCGACGCGGAGCTACGGGCCTTCCTGGACGCCGTCGAACCCCTCGGCCCGCGGGCGCACGCCCTCTGGGTGCAGTTGCCGGGCTCGTTCGGCCCCGGCGACGTGCCCGCGCTGGCCCGCTTCCTGCGTGGCCTGCCCACCACCCACCGGTACGCCGTCGAGGTCCGCCACCCCGCGTTCTTCACCGACCCCGCCGCGGTACGCGCCCTGGAGGACACGCTCGCCCGGGCCGGCGCGGAGTGGATCCCCTTCGACACCACCGCGTTCTTCCGTACCCCGCCGACCAGCGACGCGGAGCGGGAGGCGTGGCTGAAGAAGCCGCGCCTCCCCCTGCGGACCCGGGCGCTGACCGACCGGCCGATCGTCCGCTACCTCGGCCGGGACGACCCGGCGCGGACGGTCGAGGGCTGGCAGCCGTGGCTCGACGTGGTGACCGGCTGGCTGCGCGAGGGCCGCTCGCCGACCGTGTTCGTGCACACGCCGGACAACGCCGACGCGCCCGACCTCGCCCGCCGCTTCCACGACCAGGTCCGGGCACGCCTGCCCGAGGTCGCGCCGCTGCCCGAGCCGGCGCCGGTCGCCCCGTCGACGCTGTTCTGAGGCGAGCCGCCGCCCGTCGGCGCGCTTTCCGCGGCCAGCCGCGCCGGGTCAGGCCGGCGTCAGCGGCAACAGCACGGCGAACCGGGTGTCGCCCGGCTCCGACCGCACCCGGATGTCCCCGTGATGCTTGTTGACGACGATGCGGTAGGAGATGTCCAGCCCGAGGCCGGTGCCCTCGCCGACGGGCTTCGTGGTGAAGAACGGCTCGAAGATGCGCGGCCGGATCTCCGGCGGGATGCCGGCCCCGGTGTCGCGGACCTCCACGATCAGCCGGTCCTCCTTCCGGCCGGTCCGGATGGTCAGCGTGCCGCTGCCGGCCATCGCGCCGAGGGCGTTGTCGATGAGGTTGGTCCACACCTGGTTCAGCTCGGCGGCGTACGCCGGCACGGGCGGCAGGGCCTGGTCGTACTCCTTCACCACCCGCACGCCGGCCGGGATCTTGGCCTGGAGCATGACCAGGGTGGCGTCGAGGAGGTCGTGCACGTCGACGGTCTGGTAGGGCGCCCGGTCCAGCTGGGAGTACTGCTTCGCGGCGCCGACCAGCCCGGAGACCCGGGTGACGGCGTCGTCGATCTCGCCCATCAGCAGTTCGGTGTCGATGGTGTAGGTGATCCAGTGGATGGCCGACTCCAGGTCGTCGGCGCCCACCGCGGCGTCGACCTGGCCGAGCCAGCCGGTGTCGATGCCCCCGGCGACCAGCGTCGGGGCCAGCTCCCAGGCGCCCCGGACGCCGCGGTCGTCGAGCCAGTCGGCCAGCTCGTCCTCGGCGTCGCTGGCCGCCAGCGGCGTCAGCGCGGGCGCGGCGGCGGCCCGCTTCACGGCCTCCTCCTGCAACGCCACGAGGTCGTGCAGCCGCCGGCCGTCGAGCCGGCCGTCGGCGATCATGGCGAGCTTGTGCCGCATCTTCGCGACCCGGCCACGCAGCGCCGAGGTGGCCCGCACCGCGGCCGCCGCCGGGTTGTTGAGCTCGTGGGTCAGGCCGGCCGAGAGGGCGCCGAGGGCCAGCAGCCGCTCCCGCTCGCCCACGATGGTCTGGCTGTTGCGCATCCCGACGAACAGGCCCTCCAGCAGGTGCGTGGCCATCGGGAACCAGCTGCGCATCGCGTCGGCGATGATCTGGGCGGGCAGCGCGAAGACGTCGCAGTCGGTCACCGCGAAGAGGCTGTTCAGGTAGCGCTGCTCGGCCAGGTCGCCCACGTACGCCTGCATGGCGCCGCCGTAGACGCCGGGCTGGCTGGTCCGGCTGATCTCGACCTCGTCGCCCTGGACCCGGCGGTGCAGGGTCACGGTGCCGTCGAGCAGCACGTAGAAGCAGCTCGCCTGCTCGCCCTCCACGTAGACCGGCTCGCCCGCGCGGCGTCGCTCCACCCGGCCGTGCTCGGCCAGGTGCGCGAGCTGTTCCGGGGTGAGCGACTCGAAGAGGAAGAGGCGCCGCAGCTCGTCCGGGGTGAGCCGGTCGCTTTCGGTGGTCACTGAACCTCCCTGGTTCGCGACTGCGGGGCTCGCAGACCCGGCTCACTCCTCGCGCTCACTGTGCCTCCCTGGTTCGCGACTGCGGGGCTCGCAGACCCGGCTCACTCCTCGCGCTCACTGTGCCTCCAGGTAGCGGTGCACGAGCGAGACCGCCATGGCGCCCTCGCCCACGGCCGAGGCCACCCGCTTCACCGACTCGGCCCGCACGTCACCGGCGGCGAAGACGCCGGGCATGCTGGACTCCAGGTGGTACGGGTCGCGCGGCAGCGCCCAGCCGGCCGGCCGGCGGCCCCCGCGGGTCAGGTCCGGCCCGGTGAGGACGAAGCCCCGGTTGTCCCGGGCGACCGCGCCGTCGAGCCAGTCGGTGTGCGGCTCCGCGCCGATGAACACGAAGAGCCACGAGGTGTCGGCGCGCCGGGTCTCGCCGGTGCGGGTGTCGCGCAGGGTCACCTCTTCGAGGTGCTCCTGGCCGGAGCCGCCGACCACCTCGGTGTGCGGGTGGACCTCGATGGTGTCGATCCGGGCGATCTGCTCGATCAGGTAGCTGGACATCGACCGGGTCAGGTCGTCGCCGCGGATCAGCAGGTGCACCCGGCGGGCGTACCGGGAGAAGTGCACGGCGGCCTGGCCGGCCGAGTTCGCCCCGCCGACGATGTAGACGTCCTCCCCCGAGCAGCTCGGCGCCTCGCTCGCCACCGAGCCGTAGAAGCAGCCCCGGCCGGTCAGCTCGGCCAGCCCCGGCGCGGGCAGCATGCGGTAGGAGACGCCGGTGGCGAGCACCACCGTGTGCGCGGCGACGCTGCTGCCGTCGGCGAACCGGAGCACCCGCGCCCCGCCGGCGTCCTCCAGGGACACCACCTCGCGGGCGCTGAGCAGTTCGGCGCCGAATCGCAGCGCCTGCCGGCGGGCCCGGTCGGTCAGCTGCGCGCCGGACACGCCGTCGGGGAAGCCGAGGTAGTTCTCGATCCGGCTGCTCTGCCCGGCCTGGCCGCCGGTGGCCCGCCGCTCGATCAGCACCGTCCGCAGCCCCTCCGAGGCGCCGTAGACGGCGGCGCCGAGCCCGGCCGGGCCGGCACCGACCACCACCAGGTCGTAGAAGTCCGCGGCCGGCGTCGTGGCCAGCCCGACCTGCGCGGCCAGGTCGGCCGTCGTCGGCTGCACCAGCGACTTGCCGTCGGCCGTCACGACAAGGGGTACGTCGTTCGCGGTCACCCCCGCCGCCGTCAGCAGCTCGGCGCCCTCCGGCTCGTCGGCGAGCACCCAGCGGAACGGCACCAGGTTCCGGGCCAGGAAGTCGCGCGTCTTGAAGGACGGGGCGGACCAGCGGTGCCCGACCACGCGCAGCTCGGGGGTGGCCGTGGCCGCGCCGGCCGTCCACGCCTCCAGCAGCTGGTCGAGCACCGGGTAGAGCTTCTCCTCCGGCGGGTGCCACGGCTTGAGCAGGTAGTGGTCGAGGTCGACCACGTTGATCGCGTTGATCGCGGCGTCGGTGTCGGCGTACGCGGTCAGGAGGACCCGGCGCGCGGCGGGGAAGAGGTCCATGGCGGCCTCGAGGAACTCGATGCCGTTCATCTGTGGCATCCGGTAGTCGGCGATCAGCACCGCCACCTGCTCGCCGCGGAGCTTCAGCTCGCGGAGGGCGTCCAGCGCCGCCTCGGCGGAGTCGGCCCGCACCACCCGGTAGCGGTCGCCGTAGCGGCGCCGGATGTCGCGGGCCACCGCCCGGGAGACGGCCGGGTCGTCGTCGACGGTGAGGATCGCGGGGTTGGGCATGGCGTCTACTAAAGCACCATCGCCGCTCGGCCCCCACCACGCCGCGGTCCCGTCCCAATCAGCCGGGCCGGCCGGGTTCGCGCGGCGGCACCGGGTCGACGTACGCCCCGGGCGGTCCCGCGTACCGCCGGCCGTCCGGGTACGGCAGGGCGTTCGGTGTGCAGCCGTGCAGGCCCAGGGTCTGCTGCTGCATCACCGGCGCCGGCCGGCCCCGTCCCGGGCACCGCTCGTGCCCGTGGCCGAGCCGGTGGCCGACCTCGTGGTTGACCATGTACCGGCGGTAGGTGGCGAGGCTCGCGCCGTAGCCCGGCACGCCCTCGGCCCAGCGGGCGACGTTGAGCACCACCCGGTCGCCGTGGCGACAGGAGGTGTAGCCGTCGGGGACGTCCCCGCACAGCTCGTCGCGGGTGCCGGGGGTGGCGAGGTAGACGGTGAAGTCGGCCGGCTGGTCCCGCCCGACCCGGCGCAGGGCGAGCGTCCCGCTCGCCGTCCAGCCCTGCGGGTCGGTCAGGGTCCGGGTGAGCTCCGCGGCGAAGTCGGCCGGCGGCAGCCCGTGGATGTCGCGCTCCACCGCGACCCGGTAGCGCAGCAGCCGGCCCGTACCCCTCGGGGCGCCCGGTTCGGCGGCGGCGAACCGCCACTGGTTGCCGCCGTCCGCGGGATAGCTGATCCGGTCCGGACGTGGCCGGGCGGGCCCCGCCGCCGGCGCGGTGGCGACCGGGCCGGCGACCGGACGGGCGGGCGGGGCGGCGGGCCGGCCGGCCGCGGGCGGCGCGCAGGCGGACAGCAGCGCGGCCAGCAGTAGCATCGTCCCGCCACCGCGAGCCCGGCCCACCGTCGTCGTCATCCTCGGTCTCCCCTCGCCGTCTCCGGTCGTGCGCAGGGATGAGGACGGGTGACCCGGTGACGAAGTTGGTGCGGCGGGGACTCAACCTTTCCCCCGCCTCACCCGTCCTGTCCCAGGTGAGGCTTGGAGAGGGCGGGCATGGCACGGGGTGACGCCGAGTTCGTCGAGTTCGCCACGGCGGCGTCCGCGCGGCTGGTGCACGCCGCGTTCCTGATGACGGGCAACCATCACCAGGCCGAGGACGCGGCCCAGACGGCGCTGGTCCGCACCTACGCGTCGTGGTCCCGGATCCGTAACGGCGACGCCTACGGCTACGCCCGGTCGGTGCTGGTGAACCACCTCGTCGACACCTGGCGGCGGCCGATCCGGGAGTACCCCACCGAGGACCTCCCGGAGCAGCGTCGCGGCGACGTGGCCGACGAGGTGGCGACCCGGCGCTGGCTGCTCACCATCCTCGGCACGCTCACCGCGCGCGAGCGGGCCGTCGTCGTCCTGCGCTACTACTTCGACCTTCCGGAGGCCCAGGTGGCCCGCGAACTCGACGTCTCGGTGGGGACCGTCAAGAGCACCGGCTCCCGCGCCCTGGAGAAGCTGCGCACGGCGGGCCTCACCGCGCCGGAGCCGCAGGGGACGCGCCGATGAACGAGGTGGACGAGCTGCGCCGCGCCATGCGGGCGACCGAGCGGGCCGACCGCGACGGCCTCGACCTCGCCGGGATCATGCGGGAGGGCCGGCGGGTGCGCCGCCGCCGGCAGGTCGCCGGGACCGGAGCGGTGGCGGCCGTGGTGGCCGCCGTGTTGATCGGCGTCGGCGGCACCGTCGCGCGGACGCGCCCGCCGGAGCCGACCGGGCCCGCGCCGGCCGCCACCGCGCCCGTCGCCGCCTCGACGGCGACCACCGACCCGAGCCCCACCGCGACCGCCGACCCCGGCCCGACCGAGCCCCCGCCCCGGCCGGTGGGCGCCGTGGTGGGCAGCGGCATCCGGTACGGCGCCGACGAGCGGGTCTTCTACGTCGTTCCCGTCGACGTGCCCGAGCTGCCCGGGGTGACGATCGGCCTGGCGGCCGGCCGGCGCTCCCCCACCGGCGAGCTGACCACCGACTACCTGGTCAACGACGTGGCGGGCAGCGACCGCCGGCCGGGGTTCCACCAGATCGGCTACGACCAGCAACGGGTGCCCGCCGACGCCCCGGTGCCGACCTTCGGGTACTTCGTCGGGCCGGCCGCGCGGATCGTCGGCACCGTCGACGGCCGCCACGTCGAGGCCCGGTTGGCCCGGTGGAGCGAGGACCCCCGACTGGTGATCTTCTGGTTCGACCCGGGGGTGCTCGCCCCCGGGACGCCGCTGGACGGGATCGTCGCCCGCGACGCCCGGGACCGGAAGCTGTGACCCCACCCGGGGTGGTTGCCGGCGCGGGCCGCAGTTCTAGGCTGGGGTGGCAGTGCCGGGCGTTTGACCAGGGAGGGATCGCCATGAGCCAGACCGAGCGGACCGACATCGCCGACGAGTGGAACGTGGCCGAGGACGACGGCGTCCTGGACGCCTCGGACACCCTCGACGACGACCGGGTCGGCGACCCCCTCGACACCGGCATCGTCGCCGCGGACCACTGGACGGCGGCGAACCGGTTCGGCACCACCCCCGCCGAGGAGCGGGCCGGCGAGTCCCTCGCGCAGCTGCTCGCCCAGGAGGAACCGGACCTCGACCCGTACGCCGAGGTGGCCGACGACGAGGACGAGCTGACCCGCCGGGGCTACGAGCGGGAGGCGCGGACGGGGCGCCTGGTCGCGGACGACGCGGGCCTCGGCGAGGACGAGCAGGCGGACTCGGTCGCCTGGGACGCCGGCGTCGACGGGGGCGGGGCCAGCGCCGAGGAGGCCGCCATGCACCTGGTCGACGACCCGAACGGCCCGGGAGACGGCCCGCTGCGGTGACGCGGGGCGGCCGTCGCCGGTCAGCAGTGCTCGGCGGTCTCCCAGTTCAGCTTGCCGCGCCCGAACGGCACCACGCCCGGCTTCAGCGTCTGCGGGATGCTCCAGGCGCCGGACGCCACGTACCAGGGCCCGCAGGTGTCGGGGAGGACCAGCTGCATGGTCCAGGTGGGTGACGACCGGTCGAGGTAGCGCACCTGGGACCGGTACAGCGTCGCGCCGCCGTCCGCCGTGCGTCGGTAGGTGGCCCAGAACACCCGGATGCGCTCGCCCGGACAGAGCTGGTCGGACCACTCGCCGTCGGTGCGGGCCGCGACCTTCACCTGGCCGTCGGTGAAGACCTGGACCACGTCCACCACGCCGGCCGGGGTGCAGCTCACCCTGGGGCTGCTGGTCGTCGCGCGAGGTCGCGGGGCACCCGCGGTCGACCGGGCCGGCGCGGGCCGCCGCGTCGGCGTCGCCGCGCGGGTGGGCGTGGCAATCGGGGTCGGGGAGACCACCGGGACACCGGCGGCGCTCGGGGTGGCGGCCGCGGTGGTCGGCGGCAGCGAGGTCGGCGCGGCGACGACCCGGGCCACCGGTCGCTCCGGATCGGAGCCGGTCACGACGACCACGGCGAGCACCACCGCGAGGGCCGCGGCGAGCCCGGCCGCCGGCAGCAGCCAGCGCCGCCCGGCCCCGGGTACGTCGGGGACGGTGGCGTCCTGAGGCTCGGACATGCGGGCTCCGAAAGGGGCGGAGGCGAGGGGCTCGCCAGGGTGGATGGATCTTACTGTCCGCCGGTCCCGGCCGACGGCTCGACCGGCGTTGGCGCAACGCTCGCGTTCCCGACACGTCAGGTCCACCTGGCGCCCATAGCGTGCACCCGCCAATCGTTCGGCGTCAGTCAGGTGGTGCTCTGTCATGGCAAGTGTCGACCGTCGAAAATTCCTCAAGATGATGAGTGCTCCGGTGGCGGCGGCCGCCCTGCCGGTGGACTTCAGCAAGGCCCTCGCCATCCCGGCGAACAACCGGACCGGTTCGATCGAGGACGTCGAGCACGTCATCTTCCTCATGCAGGAGAACCGTTCCTTCGACCATTTCTTCGGCACCCTGCGCGGGGTCCGGGGCTTCGCCGACCCGCACCCGGTGACGCTGCCCTCCGGCCGCAGCGTCTGGCACCAGCCGAACGGCTCCGCCGACCTGCTGCCCTTCCGCCCCGAGGTGCCGGACCTCGGGCAGACCTTCCTGCCCGACCCGCCGCACGGGTGGGCCGACACCCACGGCGCCTGGAACGGCGGCCGCTTCGACCGGTGGGTGCCCAACAAGGGCGTGGTCACCATGACCCACCACACGCGCGACGACCTGCCGTACCACTTCGCGCTGGCCGACGCCTTCACCGTCTGCGACAACTACCACTGCTCGGTGCTGGCCTCGACCGACCCCAACCGCTACCACATGTGGGCCGGCTGGGTCGGCAACGACGGCAAGGGCGGCGGCCCGGTCATCGACAACGCCGAGGCGGGCTACGACTGGTCGACCTACCCGGAGCGGCTGGAGCGCGCCGGCGTCTCCTGGAAGGTCTACCAGGACGTCGGCCTGGGGCTGACCGCCGAGGGCTACTGGGGCTGGACCGGGGACCCGTTCATCGGCAACTACGGGGACAACTCGCTGCTCTACTTCCACCAGTACCAGAACGCCAAGCCCGGCACCCCGCTGGCGGACCGGGCCAGGACCGGCACCGAGATCCTCGCGCAGGACCGCTCCCCCGAGGCGCTGCTGGCCGACTTCCGCCGGGACGTGGCGAACGGGACGCTGCCGCAGGTGTCCTGGATCGTCGCGCCGGAGGCCTACAGCGAGCACCCGAACTGGGGCCCCGACTACGGCGCCTGGTACATGTCGCAGGTCGTCGACATCCTGGCCAGCCACCCCGAGGTGTGGAGCAGGATGGCCCTGTTCATCACGTACGACGAGGAGGGCGGCTTCTTCGACCACGTGGTGCCGCCGACGCCGCCGCAGAGCCGCGCCGAGGGCCTGTCCACGGTGGCCACCACCAACGAGATCTTCCCCGGCGACGGCCGGCGGGCCGCCGGCCCGTACGGCCTCGGCATCCGGGTGCCGATGATCGTCGTCTCGCCGTGGACCCGGGGTGGCTGGGTCAACTCGCAGGTGTTCGACCACACCTCGCTGATCCGCTTCCTGGAGGCCCGGTTCGCCAAGGGCCGGCCCGACCTGCTGGAGTCGAACATCACGCCGTGGCGGCGCGCGGTGGTCGGCGACCTGACCAGCGCGTTCGACTTCCGGACCCCGAACGCCGCGCCGCGGGTGACGCTGCCGGACACCGCCGAGTTCAAGCCGGTCGACCTCACCCGCCAGCCCGACGAGGTGCCGGTGCCGCCGGCCGACCCGCGCCTGCCCGGGCAGGAACGGGGGGTACGGCCCGCGCGGGCCATCCCGTACACCCTGCACGTGGACGGGCGGGCCGCCGGCACGTCGTTCCACCTCGACTTCCGCAACTCCGGGGGCGCCACCGGCGTCTTCCAGGTCCGCTCGGCCGACCCGGCCCAGCCGCCCCGCACGTACACGGTGGAGCCGGGCCGGCAGGTGAGCGACGCCTGGGACGCCACCGCCGGGTACGACCTCCAGGTCCACGGCCCCAACGGCTTCTTCCGCCGCTTCACCGGCGGCGCGGGCGCCGGTGTCGACGTCCGGGCGCGGTACGACGAGCGGGACCACCGGATCGGCCTGACCCTGGTGAACCGGGGCGCGAAGCGGGTCGAGGTGACGGTCGCCGACCGCTACTCGTCGCGGCGGACGAGGCTGTCGCTGGAGCCGGGCGGGACGACGTCGCCGTCGTGGTCGCTGTCGCGGGCACACGGCTGGTACGACCTCACCGTCACGGTCTCCGCCGACGCCGCCTTCGCGGCCCGGTACGCCGGTCACGTCGAGAACGGCAGGCCCAGCATCAGCGATCCGGCCATGGGCGGCCTGGTCTGAGCCTGCTTCCGACCGCCTGAACCGGGGTGGCCGGCCGTCCCCGACCCGGGGACGGGCGGCCACCTCGGGGTTCGCCCGGCGACCACCGGTGCGCGCGTCCGGTTCGGTCGCCTTTCCGACGCCGGTGTTCCCCCGCCGGCCGTCAGGCCGTTCACTGGCGCAACGCCGAACCAGCGGAAGGGGTCGCCGACATGACGATCAGCCACATCAGCGTCGGTCACGGGCCGCACCGGGTGCTCGCCCTGCACGGGTGGTTCGGGTCGGCGCGGGGCTGGGGCTGGCTGCCGGAGCTCATCGACGTCGAGCGCTTCACCTGGGCGTTCCCGGACTACCGGGGGTACGGCGCGCGCACCGGCGTCGCCGGCGAGCACACCATCGCCGAGATCTCCCGCGACGCCCTGGCGCTGGTCGACTCCCTCGGGTGGGACACCTTCTCGGTGGTCGGGCACTCGATGGGCGGCAGCGCCGCCCAGCGGGTCCTCGCCGACGCCCCGGGGCGGGTGGACCGCCTCGTCGGGATCAGCCCCGTCCCGGCCGGTGGCGTCCCGTTCGACCTCCAGGGCTGGACGCTGTTCGACGGCGCGGCCACCAACCCGGCCAACCGGCGGGCGATCATCGACCTCACCACCGGCAACCGCCTCTCCGGCCGCTGGCTGGACGAGATGGTCCGGTTCTCCCTGGACCACTCCACCCCGGAGGCGTTCGGCGCGTACCTCACCGCGTGGGCGCGCACCGACTTCACCGACGAGGTGAAGGGCAACCCGGTGCCGGCGCTCGCCGTGGTCGGCGAGCACGACCCCGCGCTGGGCGCCGACACGATGCGCGAGACCTGGCTGCGCCACTACCCCAACGCCCGGCTCGAGGTCCTCGCCAACGCGGGGCACTACGCCATGTACGAGACCCCGGTGCGGCTGGTCACGGTGGTCGAGGAGTTCCTCGGGCGGTGACGCCGGGACGCCGGCTCACCGCGCCGGCCGCCGGCCCCGGGTCGACACGAACTGGTACGACATCACGGCGAACCCCGGGTCCCGCAGGAGCCTGCGGAACGCCTCCAGCTGGCCCGGCGACAACCCCGCGTCGAACAGTTCCGGCTCCAGCTGCCGGGAGTTGGTCCCGTACAGCGACGCGCCGAGGGAGCCGCCGGGCCAGCTCTGCGCGTGGGTGACCGTGTCCACCTCGACCAGCCCGGCCGCCACCAGTTCCCCGTGCACGTCCTGCGCCCAGGCCAGGTCCGCGCCGTGACTCTGAAGGATGCCGAGCATCGCGTCCGTGACCTGGGCGAAGAGTTTCGCCGCGTCGTCGGTCGGCGCGGTCAGCACGCGCAGCGGCGCGGTGCAGTCGAACTCCTCGACCACCAGCCACCCGCCGGGGGCCAGCGCGCCGGCCAGCGAGGCCAGCACGCGCCGCCGCTCCGGCAGGTGCAGCAGCACCAGCCGCGCGTGGATCAGGTCGAAGGCGTCACCGGGCGGCGGCTCGGTGCGCACGTCGTGCCGGCGTACGTCGAGGTTGTCGGTCGGGGTGAGATGCGTGGTGTCGAGGTCCGTCGCCACCACCCGGCCGCCCCGGCCGACAGCGCGGGCCAGGCTGCGGGCGACCGAGCCGCCGCCGGCGCCGACCTCCCAGCACACGCCGCCCGGGGCGAGCACCGGCGGGGCGATCCGGCGCGCGGTGATCGGATCCAGGAAGGACTCCAGCGCCCGCAGCTGGGGCACGGCCTCCGGGGCGCCGTTGTCGAAGGCGTAGTCGGTGTCATGGACGTGGGTCGACATCGTTCCTCATCCCTGTCGCAGGTCGGGTCAGGTGCCCGGCGTCGGGCCAGAGTCCGGGCACCGGTCGGGGAGCCGGCGGCTCCGGGACCGCGGCGACGCTGAGCATCGCCGCCAGGACGTCCGGGTCGGCCCGGGCCTCGTGCGCCGGACGGTCGTAGACCACCCGGCCGTACTCCAGCACCGCGACCCGGTCCGCCACCTCGACGGCGCGCCGGAGCTGCTGCTCGACGAGGAGCACGGTCAGCCCGGCCCGGGCCAGCGTGCCGACCAGGTCCCGCACCCGGGCCGCGAGGTCGGGGGCGAGCCCCTCGCACGGCTCGTCGAGCAGCAGCAGCCGGGGCTGGCCGAGCAGGGCCCGGGCGATGGCCAGCATCTGCTGCTCGCCGCCGGACAACTGGTCGCCGCGGTGGCGCAGCCGGGCCCCCAGGCGGGGCAGCAACTCCAGGACCCGGGTCACCGTCCAGCCCTCGCCGCCGGGTGTCGCGGCCCGCCACGGCGCGGCCGCCAGGACCAGGTGCTCGGCCACGGTCAGCCGGGAGAAGACCCGCCGGCCCTGCGGCACCAGGCCGACCCCGCACCGCGCGATCCGGTGCGGCTGCCGGCTGGCCACCTGCACGCCGCCGATCTCGATCGCGCCGGAGTAGGGCCGCACGAGGCCGGCCACGCTGTGCACCAGCGTGCTCTTGCCCGCGCCGTTGCGGCCCACCACGGCCTGGACGGTGCCGGCCCGCACGGCGAGGCTGACCTCGTGCAGCACGGTGCCGCCCGCGTAGCCGGCGCAGAGCCGGTCGATGCGCAGCATCAGGCCACCCCCTCGGCGTACGCCTCGCGGACCGGGCCGGAGGCGCGGATCTGGGCCGGTGTCCCGGTGGCGAGCGTCCGGCCGTCGCGCAGCACGGTCACCGTGTCGCAGAGCGCGTAGACCAGGTCCAACCGGTGCTCGACCAGCAGCACCGCGACCGCGCGGGGCAGCGTCCGCAGGAACTCCCCGAGCCACCCGACCTCGACGGCGGACAGCCCGGCGGCCGGCTCGTCGAGCAGCAGCAGCCGGGGCCGGCCGGCCAGCCCCATGGCGATCTCCACCTGCCGGCGCTGCCCGTGGGCGAGCTGGCCGGCGGGGAGCGCGGCGATCTCGCCCAGGCCCACCCGGGCCAGCAGCGCGTCGGCCGTCCGACCGGCCGCCCGCCGCCGCGCGGACGGGTGCCACCGGCCCGGCCGCACCGCCCGGGGCAGGGCGGCGACCAGCACGTTCTCCCGCACGGTCAGCGTCGACCAGACGGCGGGGCGCTGGTGGATCCGGCCGACGCCCCGGCGGGACCGGGCCGCCGGGCCCAGCCTGGTGACATCCCGGCCGGCCAGCAGAACCCGGCCGCTGCCGGCCCGGGTGGACCCGGCGAGCACGTCCAGCAACGTCGTCTTGCCGGCGCCGTTCGGCCCGATGAGCGCGTGCCGCTGGCCGGCTTCGATCCGCAGGTCGACGCCGTCCAGCGCGGCCAGCGACCCGTACCGGACGGTGATCCCGTGGGCGGACAGCAGCGGGGTCATGCGCGTACTCCCGTCGGCGTCGGTCGGTCCGGGACGGGGCGGCGGGCCGGGACGGCCGGGAGCAGCCGGCCGCGTACCGGCGGCCGGCGTCCGCCGTCGGGGAGCAGGTACACGGCGGCGACGAACGCCAGCCCGAGCACCAGGGGCGCCTGCCCGGGGAGCACGCCGAACAGCCAGTCCCGGGCGGCGACGACGAGCGCGGCCCCGACCAGCGCGCCGCCGACCGAGGCGGTGCCGCCGATCACCACGCCGAGCAGCAGCAGGGCGGAGGTGTCGAAGCCGAAGTCGGCCGGCGAGACGAACTGCTGGGCCACCACGAGCAGCGAGCCCGCGGCGCCCGCGACGGCCCCGGCGGCGACGTGCACGCCGGCGACGTGGACCGGCACCCGGTGGCCGCTGGCCCGCAGCCGCGCCTCGTCGTCCCGGCCGGCCCGCAGCAGGAGCCCGACCCGGGTACGCAGGACCAGCAGCACCACGCCGACCAGGACCGCGACGACCACCAGCGTGTACAGGTAGCGCGCCCGGTCGGTGGCCAGCACCGGCAGCCCCCACAGCGGACGGATCGCGGGGACGCCGGCCAGCCCGTCGGTGCCGCCGGTCACCGACCGCCAGCGCCCGACGACGGTCACCGCGAGTTCGCCGACCGCCAGGGTGATCATCAGGAGCACGACTCCCCGCGCGGAGACCACCAGCGGGACGGTCACCGCGGCCAGCGCCGCCCCGGCCGCCGCCGCGATCCCCAGGTGCGCCAGGCCGACGTCGGAGAGGTGGCTGCCGACGACCGCGCTGGCGTAGGCGCCCGCCGCGTACGGCGCGGTCTGGCCGAGGGTGGGCAGTCCGGCGACGCCGGTGAGCAGGGCGACGCTCACCGCCACCAGGCCGAGCGCCAGGGTGCGGGCGAGCAGCGCCACGGTGTAGTCGTCGACCGTCCACGGTGCCAGCACCAGGGCGACCACGACCGCCGCGGCGACGCCACGGCGCAGCGCGCGGACGGCTCCCTGCCTCACGTCGTCCTCCGGGCCGTGGCGAGACCCCGGGCGCGTACCGCGAGCACCACCGCCATGGCGGCGAAGAGCAGGAACGGGGCGGCGGACGGGGCGAGCGCGACGCCCAGGGTCTGGATCTGCCCGACGGCCAGCGCGGCGAGCAGCGTGCCGGTCATCGAGCCGAGGCCGCCGAGGACGACGACCACCAGGGACAGCAGCAGCACGGCGTCGGCGGTGTCCGGCCCGGGGCCGATGATCGGCGCGCCGAGCACGCCCGCGGCGCCCGCCAGCGCCCCGGCCGCCGCGAGCACGCCGACCCGGATCCGGGCCGGACTCACCCCGAGGACGGCGACCATCTCGGCGTCGTCGACGGCCGCGCGGACCAGCATCCCGGCCCGGGTGCGCCGCACCACGAGGTGGAGCAGGCCGGCGAGCAGCGCGGCCACGACGATGAAGACCAGCCGGTACGCGGCGTAGCGGTGGCCGGCGACGACCACCGACCCGTCCAGCGCGGCGGGGACGCGCACCGGCGGGTCGTCCGGCCCGAAGGCGCCCACGAGCAGGCTCCCGCCGGCCAGCGCCACCCCGAAGGTCAGCAGCGCCTGGGTGAGGTGGTTGCGCGCGGCGACCCGGGTGAGCAGCCCGGCGACCAGCGCGCCGGACGCGGTGGCGGCGACCACCCCGACGGCCAGCGCCAGCGCCAGGCTCGGCCAGCCGCCGTCCAGCAGCGCGGCCGCGGTGTAGCCGCCGATCGCGTAGAGCGTGCCGTGCGCCAGGTTCAGGATGCCGGCGACGCCGAAGCAGAGCACCAGCCCCGCGGCGGCGACGAAGACCAGCAGCCCGTAGGCGACCCCGTCCAGGGCGGGGACGACGTACGGGTCGAACCGGATGCCGGCGGCCACCGCGGTCACCCGCCGACGGTGGCGAGGTCGCCCACCACGGTGTTGGACAGCGCCCGGCCGTCCTGGCGCACCTGGCGCAGGTACCACTTCTGCACCGGCGCGTGGGTGGTGGGCGAGAACTGCCAGGTGCCGCGCGGGCTGGCGATCTGGCCGAGCTGGCCGATGGCCGCGTTGACGTGTTCCGGGGTCGGTTCGTCCCCGGCCGCCGCGATGGCCCGGTCCAGCACGGCCGCCGCGTCGTAGGAGGCCATGGCGTACGTCGTCGGGGAGCCGTCGTGCTCGGCCTTCCAGGCGGCCACGAACTCGCGGTTCTCCGCGTTGTCGAGGTCCGGCGAGTAGTTGAGCACCGAGTAGATGTCCCGGGCGGCCTCGCCCTGCGCGTTGAGCACCCCGCCCTCGGTGAGGAAGCCGGCGGCGTACAGCGGCAGGTCCTTCACCTCCGACTGGGCGTACTGCTTGACGAAGTCGACGGCCGCGCTGCCGGCGTAGAACGTGTAGACGGCGTCCGCCCCGGAGGCCTTGATCCGCGCGAAGTACGGGGTGAAGTTGGTGGTCGTCGGGAACGGGGTGAACGTGGCCTTGCCGTCCGGGTTGGCCAGCCGGCCGCCGGCCTTGACGAACGCCTCGGTGAAGCCGCGCAACTCGTCCCAGCCGCCCTGGTAGTCCGGGCCGATGGCGTAGACGCTGCCCTTCACGTCGCCGCGGACGTGCTGGGCGATCGCCTCCCCCGGCTCGTCGGACAGGTAGGACGTGTGCCAGACCCGGGACACGTCCTTCAGCTCGGGCCGGCCGTTGGAGCCGACGAACGGCACCTTCGTCTCGTTGAGCAGCGGGTAGACCGCGGCCACCGAGCCGCCGCCGACGACGCCGGTGAGCGCGACCACCCGGTCCTGCTTGAGCAGTTTCGTGGCGGCGGGCACCGCGGTCGCCGCGCCGTTGCCCTCGTCGGCGACCACGAGGTCCACCGTCCGGCCGCCGAGCTTGCCGTCGTGAGTGGACAGGTAGAGCTGGAAACCGTCGCGGATGTCCTTGCCGACCGCCTGGTACGTGCCGGAGAGCGACGCCAGCAGGCCGATCTTGACGGATCCGCCGGGGCCGGCGCCGCCCTCGTCGTCGGCGCACGCGGGCGCGGCGAGCAGGACGAGGGCGAGCAGCGCCGCGGTGCGGGCACGGCTGCGCCGGGGCATGGTCAGGGACATGTTCGCTCCTCGGTGAGGGGGTGGGGGTTTCCGGCGTGGGGGCGCCGGAGGTCAGCGGCTGCGGCTCAGGGCCGCCCGCGCCGCGGGGGTCAGAGCGTCGCCGATGCGGTTCGCCAGCTCGGTCATCTCGTAGGAGACCTTGCCGACGTCGCACTGCGGGTCGGCGAGCACGAGCAGCGAGGCGCCGTCGTTGAAGGCCATGGAGAACATGAAGCCGCCCTCGAGCTGGGTGACGTTGGAGATCACCGCGCCGGCGTCGAAGAAGGCCGCCGCGCCGCGGAGCAGGCTCACCAGCCCGCTGCCGGTGGCCGCCAGCTGGTCGGCCCGGTCGGGCGGGAGCCCCCGGGTGGCGGCCACCATCAGGCCGTCGCTGGAGATGGCGATCGCGTGGCTGACCTCGGTGGCGCGCGAGGCGAAGGCGTCCAGCAGCCAGCCGAGATCCTGATGGTCGGTCACGTGCACTCCCTGTCGGATCAGTTGTTGACCAGGTTGGGCCGGCGGCCGGCGACGCCCCGGGCGTACGCGGCCATCGCGGTGGCCACCCGGGCCGGGTCGCGGTGCTCGGAGCGCTGCCGCGGCACGGCGACGCCGCCCGGCACCAGGTGCTGCTGCGGCTGCCGCTTGGGCAGCCCGGAGGTGGTGGTGCCGGCTGCCTCGGGCGAGTCGGCCCGGGCCGCCGTACGCCAGGCGTCGTCGGCGGGGCCGGCCCACGACGTGCCGTTCCCGTCGTCCGGACGGTCGGCCTGGAACCAGTGGTTGACCTCGTGGAAGATGACGAGTTCCTCGGTTGGCGCGGCACCGCGGTCCGGCGCGGGCGCGGGCCGGAAGACCGGTGCCACCGGCAGCACCCGCTCAGCCTGCGGGCCGCCGGCCCACGGCTCCGGCGCCGCCCGGTACGGCGGCGCGACGGTGGTCCGCGCGGCCCGCCGGGACGGCCGGGCGGGCGTGAGCAGGAACTCCTCCGGCGGCAGCGGCCGGATGATCGACCCTGGCAGCGCCACCTCGGCGATGGTGCCGCGGCGCGGGCCGGGCCGGAGCTGCACGGCCACGCCGAGCCGCGCGGCGAGCTGCCCCACCACGACCAGCCCCATGGCCCGCACGGCGGCCACGTCGATGGCGGGCGGGCGGGCGAGCAGGTCGTTGAGCTGTTGCCGGCGCTGCGGGGACAGCCCCACGCCCTCGTCGCTGATCTGGACGATCACCCGGTCGCCCAGGCTGCGGCCGGTCACCCAGGTCTCGGTCTCCGGCGGCGCGTACCCGGTGGCGTTCTCCATCAGCTCGGCGAGCAGGTGCACGACCTCGTCGACGGACTCGGCGGCCACGGCCACGTCCCCGTCGACGAGGCCGAGGCGGATCCGGGCGTAGTGCTCGATCTGGCTCTGCGCCGCCTGGAGCACCTGTTGCAGCGGTACGTCGTGGTGGCGGACCCGGCCGACGCCGACCCCGCCGAGCACCAGCAGGCTCGCGTTGATCCGCCCCATCCGGGTGGCCAGGTTGTCCAGCGTGTAGAGCTGGTGCAGCCGGTCGGGGTCGGTCTCGTCCTGCTCGACCTTGTCGACCTGGGCCAGCACCGCGTCGACCAGGCGCTGCTCCCGCCGGCTGAGGTGGATGAAGATCTCAGCGGTGTTGGCCCGCATCACCGCCTGCTCGGCCGCGGTCCGCACGGCCGCCCGGTGCACCGCGGTGAAGGCCTGCCCCACCTCGCCGATCTCGTCGTCGCTGGACGGCTCCAGCTCGTCGGCGGCCTGCCGCCGGGCCAGCTCGTCGGGGTCCACGGTGGAGCTGTCGGGGTGCTGGAGCCGGGCCACCACCTGCGGCAGCCGCTCGAACGCCACCGCGTTCGCCGCGTCCCGCAGCCGGCGCAGCCGGCGGGTGATCTGCCGGGCGACCGCCCAGGTGACCAGCGTGGTGAGCAGCAGGGCGACCAGGGTGGCGGCCGCCTCCACCGCGGTGCGCCGCCGCTGGTCGGCGTGTGCGGCGCGGACGTCGTCGAGCACCGCCGAGTCGACCCGCTGGCGCAGCTCGGCCAGGCGCACGGACCACTGCCGGGTGGCGGTCACCCAGGTGTCCAGGTCCAGCTTCAGGGGGCTGCCCGCGACGGTCCGGGACACCTGGTCCTGCATCCGTTGCAGCAGCAGGGCGCTCTCGCCGCTGCCGGCCTGCTCCCACCAGCCCCGCCAGGCGGGCCGCGCGAGCGCCAGGAAGGCGAGGCTCGACTCGGTGATGCCGGTGCGGGCGGCGGTGATGTCCTGCTGCATGGCGGGGGTCAGCTGGTCGGCCGCAACCGCGCGCAGGACGGCGACCTGCTGCTGGCCGACGGCCTCGGCCACCTCGGACAGCGCCGCGGAGGCCCGGATGCCGTCGGCGATCCGGGCGTTGACCACGCCGAGGGTGATGTGCTCGCGGAGGCTCAGCAGGTCGGCGATGGCGATCCGGTAGCTGAAGGTCATCGCCGACACCGAGGCGCGCTCCGCGGTGCGTACCTGGGCGCGCAGCGGCGGCAGGCCGGCCAGCGCCGCGTCGATCCGCGGCAGGACGGCCTGGTCGGCGGCGGCGCCGGCGGGCAGCTTCGCCCGCTGCCGACGGTAGTGGCCGACAGCGGCGTCGGTGGCCGTGGTGGCGTCGGTGAAGGCGTCCTGCTGCTGCGGCGTGCCCCGGGTCAGCAGGTCGGCGGCGACGATGCGCTCGTGTTGCAGCCGGTGCGCGAGGTCGCCCGCCTCGGCCCCGAGCTGCGCCAGGAGGCCGAGGTCGCTGGCGCGGCTGGTCTGGCGGGCGCTCTCGGTGAGCGCCAGGCCGGCGAAGCCCAGTACGGCGACCAGCGGGGCCGCGACGATGAGGCGCATCCGGGCGGCGATCTTCCAGCCGCGGCGGCGGGTCGGGTAGGGTCGGGCCGCGTGGGACCTCGTGCTCGACGCCAAGGCTGACTCCCCGCACTCATCTACAACGGTCTATCTGCATTTGCGGATTGCACGTCTCATTGCGCCGGAAGCCGTGCGCCCAGACCAGACCTGACCGTGGTACAAACAGCCCGTACCAGCATCTGTACCCAGAGTTGGCAGCGCCGGCTGTGCGCGTCGGCCCGACCTTCCCGACGTCAGCGCCGGGAGGGCGGCGACGGGGGCGGGCCGCCGGTCTCGGGCTGGCCGAGCACCTGACCGATCAGCTCCCGCAGCTCGTCGATGGCCGCCACCACCGCCTCCGGATCGCGCGCGTCGCGCCGCGCGGCCGGCGCCGGGTCCAGCCGCGCCACCTCGCCGAACCGTGGTCCGCGCCGGCCGTCCGCGGCCAACTGCTCGGCCGCGACCTGGGGCCACAGCGCGGCCAGCCGGCCACCGGTGCCGAGCACCTCGTCGCAGCGGACGGCGAACTCCTGGCTGCCGAACCGGCGACCGGACTCGACCGCGGCGACCGTCTCCCGGCTGAACCGCACCCGCTCCGCCAGCGCCCGCTGGGTCAGCCCCTGCCGGGTCCGCCAGCGGCGCAGCTCCGCGCGGAACCGGTGGCTGGCAGCGCAGTGAGCGGCGCTCGACGGGGGCGTGCGATCCATGTGCTCACCTTCGCGACGCCGGGTCGGCGTCGGCATGAGATCGGGGTGGGGTGATGACTGGGCATTCGCAGGGGACAATTCTTAACCCATCGACGGACGGGTGTGAAGACATGACTCCGCTCCGTGATCGCGTCCGCAGGTCAGCGCCCGGCACGGCGGAGCGGGTCAGGCCGCCGGACGCTCGACGGTGGGCGCCGCCCTGCCGCCGGACGGCACCGCCGGGTCGACGACCACCGGGAGGCCGCGGTGCGCCCGGAACGCCACGTTGGGGTGGTACGACCGGCGGTGCCCGGGGGCCAGCCGCAGTCCGGGCAGGGCCGCGGCGAGCCGGGTGAGCGCGATCCCGCCCTCCAGCCGCGCCAGCGCCGCCCCGATGCAGAAGTGCGGCCCGTGCCCGAAGGAGAGGTGGTCGTTCCCGTCGGTCCGTGCCGGGTCGAACCGGTCCGGTTGGGCGAACACCGCCGGGTCCCGGTTGGCGGCGCCGATGAGCAGCAGGCAGCGCGCCCCGGCCGGGATGGTGACGCCGCCCAGCGTGACCGGCCGGTTGGTCACCCGCAGCCAGCCGTCGATGGCGGGCGCGAAGCGCAGGGTCTCGGTGAGGAACCCGGGGACCCGGTGCGGCTCCGCCGCGATCGTCCGCCACCGGTCGGGGTCGGAGAGCGCCTGGTCGAGCGCGTGCGCGAGCAGCCCGGCCGTGGTCTCGTGCCCGGCGACCAGGAGGTTGAACACGATGCTCGTCACCTCGGCGACCGTGAGCACCTCGTCGTCGCCGTCCCGGTACGCGAGCAGCTGGTCCACGTAGCCGTCGCCGGGCCGGTCACCGTCGAGCCGGTCGCGTACGAGTGCCTGGCAGTAGCGCCAGAACTCCAGCAGGCCCCGGGCGAGCCGGACCTGTTCCGCCGGATCCGGCCGCCCCCAGACCAGGGCGATCTGGCCGTCCGCCCAGGCCCGAACCCGGGCGACGTCCCGCTCCGGCACGCCGAGCAGGTCGAGCAGGACCAGCAGGGGCAGCTCGGTGGTGAACTCCCGGACGAGGTCGACCTGTTGCCCGGCGCGGGCGACGAGGCGGGCCACCAGCTCGTCGACCCGGCGCCGGACGATCCCGCCGTAGCGCTGCTCGACGCGGTCGGCGGTGTTGGCGAAGGTGGCCCGCAGCGCTCGGCGGGTCCGCGGATGCACCGGGGGATCGGCGGCGGCCGTGGTGGGCGGGGCGTCGATCCGCATGAGGACGGCCAGGGCCTCCGGGCAGACGTCGTAGACCGGCGCGAGAGTGAGGGCGTTGCCGAAGCTCTCGGTGTCGCCGAGCGCCCGCCGCACGTCGGCGTGCCGGGCGATCAGCCACAGTCCGAGGTCCTCGTCGTGGTGCACCCCGCCCGGGGAGTCGAGCAGCCGCTCCCACGCCTGTGCCGGGTCGGCGAGATACGCGCCGGCGAACGGATTCCACCGCATGACCGCCTCCTGGGATGGCGACCCGGCGACCCGTCGGGTGCCGGCGCTTCTCACGGTGCGCCCCGCAGCGAATCAAGTCAAGATTTGTCCACGTCAATGTAATTGCCTTGGGAATTGCGATTTGCCACGCTCGGAAATTCCTTGCTCAGCTGCAACTTGCGGGTTGCCCGTTGCGCCCTGACATCCGCGCCGAGCAGCGCGAACGACCCTGTCGCGAGGCGGCGCGAATGAGCATCGACGTCCCGGCCGTTCCATTGTGGGGGTGCTCGGAAAAACGGTGTTCACGCCTCAGCCCGGGGCGGTGGCCAGCAGTCGGCGCAGCAGCGCGACCAGCGCCGCCGCGTGGGTGCCGTCCGGATCCAGGTCGGGCCGGAAGTCGGCGACGCTCACGCCGAGCAGCCGGGGCGAGGCGAACAGCGGCGCCAGCAGGTCGGCCACCTGCCCGAGGCCCGGCCCGCCGGGTTCCGGATAGCTGACGGCCGGCATGGCCCCCGGATCGAGGACGTCGCAGTCGACGTGCAGCCAGACGCCCCCGTCGACGTCGGCGAGCATCGCCGCAGCGCTCTCGCCGCACGCCCGCGGCGCGCCGACGACCGCCGGGGCGTCGATGCGCCGGATGCTGTCGGGCACCCGGGCCACCTCGGCGGCGGCCTCCGGGTCGAGGTCCCGGGTGCGGTGGCCGACCAGCACCACGTCGCCGGGCGCCACCAGCGGCGCGGACACCCCGGCCGGCGTGGTGAGCTGCTCGGGGCCGGTGCCCGTGACCAGGGCCAGGTCCATGTCGGCCGTCTCCCCCGTCGGCGAGGCGGCGCCGTCGAGGAAGTCGGGATGCCCGTCGACGAACCAGAGCCCCACCCGGCCGCGGCTGCGGCGCAGCCAGAGCAGGACCCCGAGCAGCAGGCTGCAGTCACCGCCGACCACCAGCGGCCGGCGGCCGGGCCGGCGTCCGGCGGCGTCGTCGAGCCCGTCGGCCAGTACCCGCGCCGCGCGGGCGGTCTGTCGCAGCGCGCGTACGCCGGTCGCCTCGTCCCGCCGGGCATCGTCGATGACGATCGGCGCGTCCCCGGCGTCGTCGAGGACGAGATCGGACAGCCCGGCCGCGCGCAGGGCGGCCGGCGCCAGCCGCTCACCCCGGCCGAGGGCCGAGCAGTCCCACGGCGCCCCCACCAGATACCAGCCCGGCGCTGTCACGCTCCCATCGTGGCACCCGTCGGGCGCGGGAGCGGCGGTACGCGCCGACTCGCCCACCAGGGCAGGATCTGGGCGAGGCCGAACGCCACCTCGACGACGAGGAACAGCCACAGCAGCCGGGTGGCACCGTGGGCCAGCGCGTACGCCTGCCAGGTCGCGAAGAGAACGCGCGCGACGGCGTCGTACCGGCCGTGCGCGGGCTGTGGCCGGACGAGGCGCAGCAGCGCCCACACCACCACGACCGAGCCCATGAGGTTCGCGTACAGGACCTGGATCGGGTCGGGGGCGGGCAGGCCGCCCAGCCCGAGCGCGCCGCCCAGCCGCGACAGCGCGCCGTGCAGCAGCGCGTACGTCCACGGCGTCGCGAAGCCGGCCGTGACCACGAGGTCGTATCCGGCACTCGCGCGAACGAGGCGCAGGTACGCGGGGTGGGAGGGGGCGGGAAGGCGGATCATGACGGGCTCCTGCCGGTCTGGCTGCGGGACGCCCGACGCTAAACCCTGGAGTACGCTCCAAGGTCAAGTCCACGGGCCGGCGAGGTGTCATGCGTATCGGGGAGCTGGCCGCGCAGGCCGGGATCAGCACGGACACCGTCCGGTACTACGAGAAGGTCGGCCTCGTCGCCGGCCGGCGGCTGCCCAACGGCTACCGCGACTTCCCGCCCGAGACCGTGGCGTGGCTGCACTACATCCGCACCGCGCAGGCGCTCGGCTTCTCGCTGGCGGAGATCTCGCGCAACTGCGCGGAGCTGCGCGCCGCGCCCGACACCGCCACGGCGCTCTCGGCGCTGTTCCAGGAGAAGATCACCGTCATCGACGCCCGGATGGCCGAACTCGCCGCCCTCCGGGCCGACCTCGCCGCCCGCGTCGACACGGGGTGCCCGTTGCGGCCGGCCGGCCGGGCTCCGGACGCGACCTCGCGCGTGTGAGGATGCGGGACATGCGTGCCGTGATCTTCGACGAGTTCGGTGCCCGGCCAGAGGTCCGCGACGTCCCGGATCCGGTGGCGCCGGCCGACGGCGCGGTCGTCCGCGTCGAGGCGACCGGGTTGTGCCGCAGCGACTGGCACGGTTGGCAGGGGCACGACCCCGACATCCGCCCGCCGCACGTCCCCGGCCACGAGTTCGCCGGTGTCGTCGCCGCGGTCGGCGCGGGCGTCCGCGGCTGGCGGCCCGGCGACCGGGTCACCGCGCCCTTCGTCTGCGCCTGCGGGCGGTGCCCCGCCTGCCTCGCCGGCGACCAGCAGGTCTGCGAGCGGCAGACGCAGCCCGGCTTCACCCACTGGGGCTCATTCGCCGAGTACGTGGTGGTGCGCCACGCCGACGTCAACCTGGTCCGGCTCCCCGACGAGCTGGATCACCCGACGGCGGCGGCGCTCGGCTGCCGCTTCGCCACGGCGTTCCGGGCCGTGGTGAGCCAGGGACGGGTGGCCGCGGGCGAGTGGGTGGCCGTGTACGGCTGCGGCGGCGTCGGCCTGTCGGCCGTCATGATCGCGGCCGCCTGCGCCGCGCGGGTGGTGGCCGTCGACATCTCCCCCGGCGCGCGGGAACTCGCGCGGCGCTGCGGGGCGACGGTCTGTCTGGACGGCGCCGCGCTCACCGGCCCCGGCGCGGTGGCGGCGGCCGTCCGGGAGGCGACCGGCGGCGGCGCCCACCTGTCCCTCGACGCGCTGGGCAGTCAGGCCACCTGCGCGGCGTCCATCGAGAGCCTGCGGCGACGCGGCCGGCACGTGCAGGTCGGGCTCCTCCCGGCCGCGCAGGGCCGTCCGGCGCTGCCCATGGACCGGGTGATCGCGTACGAGCTGGAGCTGCGCGGCAGCCACGGCATGGCCGCGCACGCCTACCCGGAGCTGCTCCGGCTGGTCACCGCCGGCGTGCTGCGCCCCGGCGAGCTGATCACCCGCACCATCGGCCTCGACGAGGTGCCCGACGCGCTGACCACGATGGACCGGCCCACGACGGCCGGGATGTGCCTCATCGAGCCCCGCTGAGCGTGCCGGAGCGGCCGCGGACCGGTCCCCGACCCGGGGACCGGTCCGCGGCCGGCCGGTTCAGCTGACGGTCACCGAGACGGTCCGCGGCGGCTGCTGGAGCTGCCCGTAGTTGTCGACCCCCCGGATCGTCACCGTGTAGGTGCCCGCCGGGATCACCGGCGAGGTGTACGCGAAGTTCGACCCCGGGGAGCCCGGGCTGGTCAGGAAGGACGCGATCCACGGGAAGTTGCCGGGGGTGCCCGGCGTGCTGAACGTGCCGGCGGCGTTCATCCCCTGGCCCGCGCTGTTGGAGATCTGGATGTCCACGCGGAGCATCCCGATGTCGTCCACGGCCCGGCCGGTGACCACGATCCGCCCGCCGGTGTAGACCTCGCCCTCGACGGGGGTGATGCTCGGCTCCAGGCGCGGGTCGAGGTCGCCCGGGTAGACCAGGTAGCGGGCGGTGGCGCCGGAGGTCGAGCCGTCCTGCTGGCCCGCCGTGTCGACGGCCCACGCCTCGACGCTGTACTCGCCCTTGGTGGGCAGGTCGATCGGCAGGCTGAACGCGGTGCTCGTCGCGCCCGGCGCGGCCAGCGTGGCGTTCACCGTGGCGAAGGCGGCGGCCATGGTGCCGTTCGGCTGCACGTACCGGCCGGTGTCCAGGTCGCGCAGCGCCACCCGGACGCTCTGCACGCCCTTGTCGTCGGTCGCCGTGCCGGCCAGGTCCAGGTGCAGCTGGTCGACGTTCTGGTCCACTCCGGTGAAGCTCAGCAGACCGTTCGGAAACGCGTCGCCCGGCACCTGGGCGGTGACGCTGAGGCGGCCCATGCTGGTGCCCGACGTGGTCAGGCCCAGGCTGTCGGTGGCCCGTACCCGGAAGTCGTAGACACCCGGGGTGAGCGGCACGGTGGTGTAGGACCAGGAGTACGACGCGGCGTTGAGGTTGGTCGGCGAGATCCGGTAGTAGGCAGCGACCGAGTCGGCACCCCAGGTGCCGTCGGCGGCCAGCGCCTCCCGCGTGGTGTTGTTGCGCAGGTAGATCTCGACCGACTTCAGCGCGTCGTCGTCGCTGGCGGTGCCGGCGAAGGTGATCGCGGCGCCGGGCGCGACGGTGACCGGCGCGGCCGCGGTGGGCGGGGTCATCACCGCGGGCGCGCTGATGGCCACCGTCGGCGGGACACCGGTCGACGAGACGGTCCAGTCCCGGGTGTCGCCGCGCAGGTCGCTCTGCCCGGCGGTGTCGACCGCGGTGGCGGTCATCTTCCACTGACCCTCGATGGGCAGGGTCACCTCGAACTGCCAGGTGGTCGACAGCGCGCCGATCACGTCCGGCTCGCCGCGGAAGGTGTTGTAGACCGCGGCGACCGACCCGTCGTCCTGGAGGTAGCGGTTGTCCGGGGTGCGGAACGAGTAGACCACCGAGCTGACGCCCTTGTCGTCGGTGGCGGTGCCGGTGGCGACGAAGGTCTTCGTGGCGAGCAGGCCGCCGGGCGGGGAGTCGATCCGGGTCGACGGCGGCAGGTCGTCGAAGCGGAACGCCTCGATCTTCTTGACCGCCTTCGTGGCGTCGCCGACGCCGTCGCGGCCGAACGTCTTCGCCTGGATCTGGTAGACGCCGGACGGCAGCGACACCGGGAGCGTCCACGTGGTCGAGGCGGTGTTCACCGCGGCCACCGCGGCGTTGATGCTGTTGGCGGCGCCCCACGTCTTCAGGTCGTCCTGGAGGTACTGGCTGGTGTTCCGGTTCTGGATCTCGACCTGGACCCGGCTGACCCCGGCCGGCGTCAGCGCCTGGCCGCCGAGCGTGAACGACTCGTTGGCCGGCTTCACCGCGCCCTCGATGGGCGTGACGATGGTGGTGTCGACCGCGGCCGGCGCCGGCGCCCTGGACAGGTCGAAGAAGCCGACCCGGCCGACGGTCTTGCCGCCCTTGACGTTGCCGTCGCCGCCGACGAGGAGACCGCGCGCGGTGGCCAGCATGGCCTTCTCCCCCTCGTACGAGTTGGAGCCGGGATTCCACTCCAGCGCCGTGCCGGTCTTCGGGTCGAGCGCGCCGAGGTGGTCGCGGCGCACCACCTGGTCGCCGAGGCCGTAGCCGCTCAGGCCCTGGCCGGTGCCGTACCCGACGTTGTCCAGGCCCGGCCACGGGACGTTGGAGGTCGGCGACTCCTGCCAGCTGAAGTGGCCGCCGACGTACACGGCGGTGGCGGTGATGGCGACCGAGTAGACGCTGTCGAAGTGCCGCGACACCCACAGCGGCTGGACGTTGTCGGCGCCGGTGAGCGGGTACGCGATCGCGGTGTCGTTGATCGGCGGCCGGTCGCCGCCCGAGCCGCTGGTGACGACGAAGTAGGAGTCGTCCGGCGCGATGTCACCGGCGAACACCCGCTGGATGCCGCCGACGAAGGAGAGGTTGTCCTCCCACAGCCGGGTACGCCACGGCAGCAGGGCCTTGGTGGCGGTGCCGACCAGGGCCACGCCGTAGCGGTCCTGGCCGGCGATCTGCCGACCGGTGTGGACGACGAGAAGCTTGCTCCGGTCGTGGGTCAGCTTGAGCTGCTGGACGGTGAGCATGCCGCCGACGCCGATGCCCCCGGTGAGCGGCAGGTTGAAGCCTGTGTCCACGGCGCCGGTGGTCGGGTTGAGCGCGACCAGGCCGCTGCGGCTCACCCCGTTCACCGTGCTGAACTGGCCGCCCACGTAGACCGCCGTGCTGCTCACGGCCAGCGCGGTGGCGCGGGCGTTCGCGGTCGCGGTGAACGCGGCGATCGGCGCACCGGTGGTCGGGTTGAGCTTCACGATCTTCCGCTTCGTGACGCCGCCGACCGTGTTGAAGGACCCCGCGACGTAGAGCGACGACCCGTCGGGCGACGCCTCGACGGCCTCGACGGACCCGTCGAAGGTGGGCTTGAAGCCGGTGTCGACCTTCCCGGTGTCCAGGTTGTACGAGGCCAGCGACTTCTGCGCGATGGTGGTCCCGCCGACGTTGGCGATCGAGGTGAAGGTGCCGGCGATGAAGACCCGGTTGCCGATCACCTCCAGGTCCTTGATCTCGCCGTTGGTGATCCTCGGCGTGTCGGTGCGCGGCACGCTCGGCACCAGCCGGGTGTCCCCCGGCACGACCTGCGCCGCGGTGGCGACCGTACGCGCCGCGCCGAGCGCGCTGCTGCTGCTCATCGCCTCGGCGCCGGTCCGCACGGTGGTGCCGGCGTCCGTGGCGGTGAGCTTGCTCGCCACGGTGCCCGCGACCGCCGGTACGCCCATCACGACGACGGCACCGGCGACCAGACCCGCGACGGTGCGACTCCAGACCTGCATCCAGTCAACTCCCTGTGAACGCCCGAGACGGCACCACCGGGTCGGTTCCCGGCAACGTCCACCCGCCCGCGTGCCGGACGTCACCGTAGAAGGCAAGGTCTTTTCGCGGTACCACGCCGCACCGGGATTCCACCGCACGGCACCAATTCCGGCCGCACCGGCGGGCCGCACCACCTTCGGACCCAGACCCGTTCGCCCGATCGGATGGCGCGGCCCTGCTCACCGGTGCCCCGCCCGCCTGATCGGCGGATCAACCGGTGGGCGCGACGTGGTCGCGCCAGGAGTGCCGCGGCTCGTAGCCCAGGACCCGGCGGGCCTTGTCGATGCTGAGCAGGGTCTCGTGCTCGCCGAGTTCCCCGCGGATCTCGACGTCCGGGTAGACCTCGGCCATCAGGTCGGCGCTGGACCTGCTCATCACGGTGTCGGCGTTGGCGATGATGAAGACGTCGGCGCCGGGCCGGTCGTGGGCGAGCGCCCGCTCGACGGCCTGGGCGCCGTCGCGGGCGTCGATGTAGCCCCAGAGGTTCCAGCGGCGCAGACGCGGGTCGGCGTCGAAGGACGGGAAGCTCGCGTAGTCCTCGACGTCCATCACGTTGGAGAAGCGCAGGCCGACCATGACCAGCTCGGGGTCCCAGCGGCAGAAGTGCCGCGCCATCTCCTCCTCCAGGGCCTTGTTCAGGGAGTAGGTCGACTCGGGGCGCGGCGCGTACTCCTCGTCGACCGGCGCGTACGGCGGCGGGGTGTCGAACGGCAGCCCCAGCACCGTCTCGCTGGACGCCCAGACCACCCGCTTGATCCCGGCCGCCCGGGCCGCCGCGAAGACGTTGTACGTCGCGGCCGAGTTGTTCGCGAAGGTCACGGCGTTGGGCTGCAGCCCGGGCGCCGGGACCGCCGCCAGGTGCACCACCGCCTCGACGCCGCCGGCGTGCTCGTCGGCGCCGCCGGTGAACGCCTCCACCACCTGCCCGTAGTCGGTGAGGTCGACCAGGAGGAACTCGCCGTCGACGTCGCGCGGGTCGCGCCCGCCGGCGCGGTCCACGGCGAGCACGTCGACGCCCGCCGCGCGCAGGTGCGCGACCACGGCGCGACCGAGCTTTCCGGCGGCGCCGGTGACGACGACACGCCTGGGAACTGCTGCTTCGAGAACAGGACCAATCATGGTCACATCCTCTCCCGCGCGGAGGGACCGGCTCGACCTGCCGGGATTTCTTGCACCCCGGAGGATCCGCTGCAACGCGACCGACGCCGGACGCGGCCGGGCCGATCCTGGTGGCGGGCGTCCACGAGGGATCCACCGGATGCCGATGCAGAAGTCCGCACACGCTGGAGGTGTCAGGGTCATGAGGAAGTTCATCGAACGTACGGCGGTGGCGCTCGGCATGCTCGTCGCGGTTGCCGGTGTCGACGCGGCAACCAGTCCCGCCCAGGCCGCCACCTGCTGGGGGGACTACTGCTCGGGCCAGGACCCGCAGGCCGCGGGGTGCAGCGCTGACGCCTACACGACCGCGTCCGCCCGGATTCCCGGAACCTACGCGTACGTCGAGCTGAGGTGGTCGCCGTCGTGCAAGACCAACTGGGCGCGGGTGCCGGCGGCCTGGGGCACCTCGTACCCCTGGCAGCTGCGTGCCTACCAGTGCAAGACCGGATACAACCAGAGCGGCGTCGTGGCCAGCAGCGCCGACTACTCGTGGACGCGCATGATCTACTCCCCGACGCTCGGCGTGCGGGCGGAGTGGAACGGTCAGCCGGGGTCCGTCGGAACGGCGTGCGCCTGATC
>NZ_BMRA01000007.1:362873-431113 GCF_014648395.1 Micromonospora fulviviridis
GCACCCCGGCGACTACCGGTTGGCGCTGGCGTACACCACGTCGGGAACGTTCAGCCACCAGGTGGCGGCGGCCCGTACCGGCTGTGGCATCCGGTCGTCGGCCCGCAACAGGCGCAGGAGGGCGGGGTTGCGGGTCATGCCCAGACCGTAGGTCAGGCCGTTCAGCGCCGCCTCGTTGGTCGGCTGACCGGTCCGCCGCCACAGCTCGGCGTGGTAGGCGACCGCCGTCCTCCAGAACCGGTCGTCGCTGCGTCCGCCGACGTGCCCGATCGCCTGGGCCGCGGCGACGGTGATCGATCCGTGCACCCCGCTCGCCGTGGTCAGCCGTTCGATGACCGCCCGTTGCTCCGCCCCACCCACCAGGCGCAACGCTTCGATCATGGCGGGCGCGACCGGGTCGGCCAGCACCGTGCGGCCATTGAGTTCCGCGGCCAGCCCCGCGGCCAGCGGTTGCCGGTAGGGAGTGCCGCTCACCGCGATGGCCGCGTACATCCGGACGTCGAACACCGGACTGAACAGCATCTCGTCCACGAGGACCGGCAGGACCTCGTCGCGGAAGGGCGGTGGCTCGCCGGGCATCAGGGCCACCGCCGTGTTGCTGAGCCGGTCGACCAGCCGCCGGCTCGCCTCACCGTCGGCCAGCCGCCCCGCGCGGAGCACCTGGTGCAGCGTCGGGTCGGCCACCAGCCCGCGCAGGCGGTTGCGACTCGCCGCCGGCATCCGGTCCGACAGACGGCGGAGCAACTCGACCGCGAGTGGCTGGATGTCCCCCCGCCGGTTCGAGTCGAAGCTCAGCTCGTGGATGACCGCCACCAGGCGGGGCAGCTGTGCTTCGGTGAAGTGCCCGAAGCGGAGCTTCCGGACGCTGGCCAGCAGGGCGCCGAACTGGGCGCGGTCGTTGGTGGGATGGGCCAGCTGGCGCAACACGTGCCGATTGGCGTCGGGATGGTCGCTCGCGTCGAGCGCGCTCACCGTCTCGATGAAGACCTGATTGGTCCGGTCGGCGGCGAGGCTGGCGCAGGCGGCGACCGCTGCCTGTTGACCGACCGGATGTGCCAGCAGGCGGCTCAGCGCCTCGTAACGCTGCATCCAGGCGAGCCCGTCGGCGACGATCGTCTCCGCCAGGAGGCGCTCAGCGATGTCCGCCCAGACCCGCTGCGGACTGATCACCACCTCCGGCACGGCCGCCAACCGCCGGGTGAGCTCGTCCCACTCCACACCGGTGAGCAGGGCGGTCGAGGAGGCCGCGAGGTCCACGAGTTCGGTGAGCCGGTCCGGCGCGGCCGGCCGGTCCGGAGCACGGGTCAGCACGGGCGAGGCGTCGCCGGTGGACGCGGCGTACCGGTAGATGCTGTCGATGAGCGCGACGAGCCGGTGCGACGGCAGGTCGAGCAGTTCCTCGTACCGGCGGATGGCCAGGTACGGCACCCGCACCGCTGCGGTCTCCCAGCGCGAGATCTGGTAGACGCTGGCGCGCTCGGGCCAGCACCCACCCTGGAACGCCCGGGCGAAGTCGGCCAGCCGGAGCCATCGCCCGGTCGGCCCGTACAGCCGGTTCACCCGCAGCAGCCAGCCCACGCGCTGCTGGGACGCCGGCCGGTGGAGCCCCGCCGGGCCGGCGCCCGACCGGTATGGACGACCACGACGGCCACCCGTGCTCCTGCCGGCTGTCACCGGGCCATTCACGCACGTTCGATCACACTCTGCAATCTTCTGACCACATGACGACACCGGCGACCTCTCCCCCGCCACCGGCCTAATTCACCACCGAACTGACGGAAATGCTCATTGTAAGCCGGCCTCACAAAATCGCCCCCAGCCACCCTGTTCCACGCAACCGGCGCCTGCTCCCAAGTGGACATAGGAGTGGCACAGCCACATAGAGAGGTCATCGGCGTGCGCATCCGACCAAATGTGCGCCGACAGGACCGCAACGACTGGAGTCGGATTGCCAACAGTGGCGCCGCGGGCCGCCGACGGGTAAGACGGCAACCCCTCCGGGTTCGTTCTAAGAGGTCAGATCCCCTGCTACGGGGCGGTGTGCGCGCAACAGCGGCAAGGTCGACCCGCTTCCGCAGTCGCAAAAGCTACCGCCGTCCAAAAAATAGACGAACGTGCCAGGGTGCCCGCCGAACGCATCGACGGCCGGCACGATACGGGGATCCAACTGAAGATCATCAGTGCCATGATGTCGAGAGGAAAATCCTATCGAGGGATCTGCACCTGTCTTATGAAAACACTGATCACAAGGGTCGACGCCGGCAATTTTCAGGGTGACGCCATCGCTCCGGCCTCGGCCGCGCAGCGCCAGATGTGGCAGCTCAGCCGCCTCGACCCCGGGACGGCCGGCTACCTGGTGCCGCTGGCGTACCGGCTGCACGGCCCGCTGGACGTGGCGGCCCTGTCGGCGGCGCTCGACGGGCTGGTGGCCCGGCACACCGCCCTGTGTACCACCCTGGCCCCGGACGGCCCGGCCGGACCGCCCGGCGCCGACGCGACGCGGCGGCTGGTCCAGGTGGTCCACGAGCCACGCCCGGGCCTCCTGCGGGTGCACGACCTGAGCGGGCTGCCCACCTGGCAGCGCGACCAGGAGTTGCGGGCCCGGACGCACGCCGAGGCGGGCACCCCGATCGACCTCGAACGCGGCCCGGTGCTGCGCGCCCTCCTGCTGCGCAGCGCGCCGGAGGAGCACGTCCTCCTGCTGACCTTCCACCACGTCGCGGTCGACGAGTGGTCGCTCGGCATCCTCCACGAGGAGTGGGAACGGCTCTACGCCGCGCACCGCGCGGGGCGGCCGGCGAATCTCGACCCGGTCGAGGCCGACGGCCGCGACCACGCGCTCCGGCAGCGGGACTGGCTCGACGGTCCGGAGGCGGCGGCCCAGCTCGACCAGTGGCGGGCGGAACTCGCGGGCGCGCCGGCCGTGTTGGAACTGCCCACCCGCGGCCCGCGCCCCGCCGTGCCGTCCAGCGCGGGGGCCACCCTGTCGGTGCCGCTGGACGTCCCCACCGAGGCGCTGACGGCGCTGTGCCACCGGATGCGGGTCTCCCCGTACATGGTCATGCTGGCCACGCTGCACGTGCTGCTGGCCCGCTGGACGGGGCAGCGCGACATCGTGGTGGGCACGCCGGTGGCCAACCGGCGTCGGCCCGACACGCAGCGGCTCGTCGGGCTGCTGCTGAACACCGTCGCCGTCCGGGCCCGGCTGGACGACAACCCGTCGTTCGAGACGCTGCTCGGGCGGGTGCGGGCCGCCGCCCTGGGTGCCCTGAGCCGGGAGGAACTGCCCTTCGCGACCGTGGTCGAGGCGCTGCGGCCGGCCCGCCGCCCCGGCTTCACCCCGCTGTTCCAGGTGATGTTCGTGTACGGCCGCGAGGCGCCGCCCCCGCGCCTGGACGACCTCGAGGTCACCCCGGTCGAGGTGCCCGTCGACACCGCCAAGTTCGACCTCACCGTCTCGGTCCGGGAGAACGCCGACGGCCTGCGGACCGCGCTGGAGTACCGGACCGACCTGTTCGACTCCGACGCGATGGCCCGCCTCGCCGGACACTTCCAGACGCTGCTGCGGTCGCTGGTGGCCGACCCGGGCGCACCGGTCGGCTCCGCCGCGATGCTCGCCCCCGACGAGTACCGGCACCTCGTCGGCGAGTGGAACCGCACCGCCACCCCCGCCGAGCCGGACGACCTGGTCCACCTGCTGATCGAGCGGCAGGCGCGCGAGACCCCGGCCGCCGTGGCGGTGACCGACGGCGACACCGCGCTGAGCTACCACGAGCTGCACCTGCGGGCCGAGGCGCTGGCGGAGACACTGCGCGGGCGGGGCGTCGGCATCGGCAGCCTCGTGGGGGTGCTCCTGCCGCGCGCGGTGCCGTTCGCGGTGGCGGTGCTCGCCGTGCTGCGGACCGGCGCGGCCTACGTACCCCTGGATCCGGCCAACCCGCCGGCCCGGCTGCGGTACCTGATCGCGGACACCGCCGCCCCGGTCGTGCTCACCTGCGCCGAGCTGGCACACCTGGTGCCCGACGGCGTGGCGCTGCTGGTGCCCGGCCCGGACACGCCCGCCCCGCCGGCCGACGCCGGACGCGGCGGCGGGCCGCGCCGCCGGCCGCGGCGGCGACCGCAGCCGTCGGCGGAGGACCTGGCCTACGTCATCCACACCTCCGGCTCCACCGGCCGCCCCAAGGGCGTCATGGTGACCCACCGCGGCGTGTGCAACTACGTGCGCTGGGCGGCCCAGGCCTACCGGCTGCGCCCCGGGGACACCGTGCCGCTGCACTCGTCGGTCGGGTTCGACCTGACCGTCACGAGCCTGCTCGTGCCGCTGGTCAGCGGGGCCACGGTGCGGATGGTCGGCGAGCACCTCGGCCCGGAGGCGCTGGGCGAGGCGCTGCGCGAGCAGCGGACCGGCTCCGGGCTCGTCAAGATCACCCCGGCGCAGCTCGACCTGGTCCGCCACCAGCTCCGCCCCGCCGAGCTGGCCGACCGCACCCGCTGCTTCGTGATCGGCGGCGAGAACCTGCGCGCCGACCAGGTGGCGCCGTGGCGGGCCCACGCGCCCGGCACCGCGCTGGTCAACGAGTACGGGCCGACGGAGACCGTGGTCGGCTGCGCCGCGTACGAGGTCGACCCGGCCTCGCCGGCCGACGGCTCCGTCCCCATCGGCCGACCGATCGCCAACACTCAGCTGTACGTGCTGGACGGGTGGCAGAACCCGGTCCCGGCGGGCGTGGTCGGCGAGCTGTACGTGGGCGGGGCCGGTGTGGCGCGCGGCTACCTGCACCAGCCGGGGCTGACGGCCGAGCGGTTCGTGCCGGACCCGTTCTCGGGGGTCCCCGGCGCGCGGCTGTACCGCACCGGCGACCTCGTCCGCCTGCGCCCCGACGGGCACCTCGAATACCTGGGCCGCACCGACCACCAGGTCAAGCTGCGCGGCTACCGGGTGGAACTCGGCGAGGTCGAGGCGGCCGTCCGGCGCTGCCTGCCGGACGCCGACGTGACGGTGCGACTGCGCCGGGACGACCCCGACGACCCGCGACTCGTCGCCTACCTGGCGGGCGGGGCGGAGACCGACCTCGCCGCCCTGCGGGCGGCGCTCGCCGCCGACCTGCCGTCCTACCTGGTGCCCGCCGCCTTCGTCCGGCTGGACGCGCTGCCGCTGACCGGCAACGGGAAGGTGGACGCCGCCGCGCTGCCCGCTCCCGGACGCGCGGCCGAGGTGCCCCGGCAGCGGCCCGCGCCCCCCGCCCCCGCACCGCCGGTGGCGACGCCCGCTCCGGCCCGGTGGGACTCCACCCGGGTACGCCTGGAGCGGCTGGTCGTGGACGTGTGGCGCGAGGTGCTCGGCGTCGACGACGTGGGGGTGCGGGACAACTTCTTCGACCTCGGCGGCCACTCGATGCGGCTGCTGGCCGTCCTCGAACGGCTGCGCGACCGGCTCGGCGACGTGGTCACCGTCACCGACCTGTTCCGGCACCCCACGGTCGACTCCCTCGCCACGTTCCTCACCACCGCCACCACCGGGGTGACCGCGCCGGCCGCCGCGCCGGCCCCGGCCGCCCGGCCCCGCGTCGGCGTGCGCGACGGCACCGGGCAGCCGGGCGGCCTGATCGCCGTCGTCGGCATGGCCTGCCGCTTCCCCGGCGCGCGGACCGTCGACGAGTACTGGCACAACATCCGCGCCGGGGTGGAGTCGGTCCGGGAGTTCAGCGTCGAGGAGATGCTCGCCGACGGCGCGGACCCGGCCCGGCTCGACGACCCGGCGTACGTGCGGGCCGGCACGTGGCTGCCCGGCATCGACGAGTTCGACGCGGCCTTCTTCGGGATCACGCCCCGGGAGGCGCAGACCCTCGACCCGCAGCACCGGCTGCTGCTGGAGTGCGCGTGGCACGCGCTGGAGCACGCCGGTCACGACCCGTCCCGCTACCCCGGCCGGATCGGCCTCTTCGCCGGCTCGGGTCGCAGCAGCTACCTGCTCGACCACCTGAGCGGCCACCCCGAGCTGACCGGCGCCCTCGGCGAGCACCAGCTCTCGATCAGCAACGACAAGGACTTCCTGCTCAGCCGGGTCGCCTACAAGCTCGACCTCACCGGCCCCGCGGTCACCGTCGCCACCGCCTGCTCGACCTCGCTGGTGGCCGTGCACCTCGGCCGGCAGAGCCTCCTGACCGGCGAGTCCGACCTGGTCCTGGCCGGCGGGGTCAGCATCTTCCCGGCGCAGCGGCGCGGCTACCTCTATCACGACGGCGGGATCTACTCCCCCGACGGGCACTGCCGCCCGTTCAGCGCGGACGCGCGCGGCAGCATCGAATCCAGCGGGGTCGGCATCGTCGCGCTCAAGCGGCTGGAGGACGCGGTCGCGGACGGCGACACCGTCTACGCGGTGATCCGCGGTTCCGCCGTCAACAACGACGGGGCACGCCGCACCGGCTACACGGCGCCGGGCGTCGCGGGTCAGGTCGAGGTGGTCAGCAGCGCGCTGGCCAAGGCCGGCGTGGACCCCCGCTCGGTGAGCTACGTGGAGGCGCACGGAACGGGCACCAGCCTCGGCGACCCCATCGAGGTGGCCGCGCTGACCGAGGCGTTCCGGCGCGGCACCGACGACCGCGGCTTCTGCGCCCTCGGCTCGGTGAAGGCCAACATCGGGCACACCGACGCCGCCGCCGGGGTGGCCGGTCTCATCAAGACGGTCCTGGCGCTGCACAGCCGTACCCTGCCCCCGACCATCAACGTGAGCCGGCCCAACCCGGCCATCGACTTCGCGGGCAGCCCGTTCTACCTCAACGACAGCGCCCGCCCGTGGGCCGCCGACGGCCCGCGCCGGGCCGGGGTCAGCTCGTTCGGCATGGGCGGCACCAACGCCCACGTGGTGCTGGAGGAGGCCCCGGCCGCGCCGGCCGAGCCGACGGCCGCGCCGGCCGACGGGCCGCACCTGCTGGTCGTGTCGGCCCGCACGGCGGCGTCGCTGGAGCGGCAGACGCGCCGGCTCCGCGACTGGCTCGACACGCGACCCGAGGTGGAACTCGGGGATGTCGCGGCCGGCCTGGGCCGGCGCCAGTCCATGACCCACCGGCGGTTCCTCGTCGCGGCGGACCGCGCCGACGCACTGGCGGCCCTCGACGCGCCGCAGCGCCAGTTCACCGCCACCCACCCCGGGGGCCGGCGACCGCTGGTGTTCGCCTTCCCCGGGCACGGCGCCCAGCACGTGGCGATGGGCGCCGGCCTCTACCGCGCGGAGCCGACCTACCGGGCCGTGGTGGACGAGTGCGCCGACCTGGTCCGCGACGACCTGGGACTCGACCTGCGTACCCTGCTCTGCCCCGCGCCCGACGGCCACGCGGAGGCCGAGCGGCTGCTCGCGGAGCCCCGGCTGGTCCAGCCCGCCCTCTTCGTCACCGGATACGCGCTCGCCCGGTCGCTGCTCGCCCGGGGCGTGACCCCGGACCTCATGGTGGGGCACAGCCTCGGCGAGTACGTGGCCGCCTGCCTGGCCGGGGTCTTCCCGCTGGCCGACGCGCTGCGCCTGGTCTGCGCCCGGGGCGCGCTGGTCGCGCGGACCCCGGCCGGGGCGATGCTCGCGGTGGGCCTGCCCGAGACGGCGGTCGCCGCACTGCTGGACGACCGGGTCTCGCTGGCCGCCGTCAACGCCCCGGAGCTGTGCGTGCTCTCCGGCGACCCGGAGGCGATCGGGGCGCTGCGCGAGCGGCTGACCGGCGACGGGATCGACTGCCGGCCGCTGCGGGTCGCCCGCGGCTACCACTCCGCCCTGCTCGATCCGGTGCTCGACGAGTTCGCCGAGCACGCCGGCCGGGTCACCTACCACGAGCCCGAGCGCCCCTACCTGAGCAACCTGACCGGCGGCCCGGTCGTCCCGGGGCAGGTCATCGACCCGGCGTACTGGGTGCGGCACATGCGCGAGCCGGTCCGGTTCGCCGAGTCGGCCGCGCTCCTGGCCGAGCAGGACGTGGTCCTCGCGGAGCTGGGTCCCGGGCACGCCCTCGGCGGCCTGACCCGGCTGGCCGGCCTGCGGCCGGGCCAGGCCGTGGCGGCCATGCGGCATCCGCGCGCCGACGCCGACGACCTCACCACGCTGCTCGACGCGGTCGGCCGGCTGTGGCTGGCCGGCGCGCCGGTCGACTGGACCCGCTTCCACGGCGACGGGCGCCGCCGGCTGGCCCTGCCCGGCTACCCGTTCGAGCGGCACCGCTACTGGGTCGAGGCCGCGCCGCGACCGGGGGCGGCGCTCCCCGCGCCCGCCGCGCCGGACGCGCCGGACGCCCCCGAGCCCGTCGACGCCGGCAACCGGCCGCCGCTGAGCACCGCCTACGTCGCGCCGGCGACGCCCGTGCAGGAGTGCGTGGCGGAGATCTGGGCCGAACTGCTCGGCATCCGGCCGATCGGGGCGCACGACAACTTCTTCGAGCTGGGCGGGCACTCGCTGCTCGCCACCCAGGTCGTGGTCCGGCTGCGGGCCCGGCTCGGCGTGGCGCTGCCGCTGGAGACGGTCTTCGCGCAGCCGACCGTCGCGGGCATCGCGGCGGCGCTGCCGGCCACCGCACCCGCACCCGCCGCGCCCGCCGCGGTCGAGCCGGCCGCGCCGGCCGCGCCCACCATCCCCCGTGCCGATCCCGACGCCGGCCCGGCGCCGCTCTCCTCCGGGCAGCACCGGCTCTGGTTCCTCGACCAGGCGTACGCGCAGAACGCCTACACGGTCAGCACCGCGCTGCTGCTGGACGGCGCCCTCGACGTCGACGCGCTGCGCGAGGCGCTGGCCGGACTGGTCCGGCGGCACGAGTCGCTGCGTACCGTGTTCCCGGTCGGTCCCGACGGCGACCCCGTCCAGGAGGTGCGGCCGGCCGGCCCGGTCGACCTGCCGGTCCTGACCGCGCCCGACGGCGCGGACGACGCAGCGCCGGGTCCGCGGAGCATCGTGGAGTCGGCCGTCGCCGACGCGCTGCCCGGGTGGGTGCACGCGGCGCTGGCCGCCGACGTGCGGCGCCCGTTCGACCTGGCCCGCGGGCCGCTGTTCCGGGCCGTGCTGCTCCGGGTCGCCGAGGACCGGCACGTGCTCTCGCTGACCATGCACCACAACGTCTCCGACGGGTGGTCCCTCGGCCTCATCGCCGGCGAACTCGCCACCCGCTACGCCGCCGCCTGCGACGGCCGCCCGGCGCCGCTGCCCGACCTGGCCGTCCAGTACGGCGACTACGCGCGCTGGCAGCGCGGCCGGCTGGCCGACCCGGACAGCGACGACCTGCGCTGGTGGCGCCGGCAGCTCGACGGGGTGGCCAGCGTGCTGGAGGTGCCCACCGACCGGCCCCGGCCGCCGGTGCAGACCTTCGACGGCGCGGTCAGCACCCGGGTCCTGCCGCCGGAGACCGCCGACGAGCTGCGCCGGTTCAGCCAGGCCCGCAACGCCACCCTCGCCATGACCGTGCTGGCCGCGCTCAAGGCCCTGCTCTGGCGCTACACCGGCCAGCGGGACATCTGTGTCGGCACGCCGGTCGCCGGGCGGGTCCGCGCCGAGCTCGAACCGATGGTCGGCTTCTTCGTCAACATGCTGCCGCTGCGCACCGTGCTCGACGGCGACTGGACCTTCGCGGAGCTGCTCGGCGAGGTGCGGCGCACGGCGCTGGGCGCGTACGACCACCAGGAGGTGCCGTTCGAGCGGCTGGTGGACCTCGTCGACGCGCCCCGGGACCTCAGCCGGAACCCGCTGTTCCAGGTGATGTTCAACCTGCTGAACGTGCCCGAGCAGCGGGACCTGGGCACGGCCGGGCTGCGGATGGTCCCGTTCGCCGTCGAGCCGGGCATCGCCCAGCAGGACCTGGCCCTGTACGCGTACGAGGTGGACGAGGGACTGCGGTTCCGGCTGGAGTACAACAGCGCGCTGTTCGACGCGGAGACCGCCGAGCGGATGATGGGGCACCTGGAGACGCTGCTCGCCGCGGCCGTCGCCGACCCCGGCGTCCGGCTGGCGGACCTGGCCGTGCTCACCCCCGCCGAGCTGGACCGGTTCGCCGGATGGAACGACACCGCCGCCGAGCCGGGCTGGGCGGTGCCGGGCCGGCCCACCCTGGTCGAGCTGATCGCGCACCAGGTCGCGACGCACCCCGACCGGCCCGCCGTCACCTTCGGGGCCACCACGCTCAGCTACGCCGAGCTGAACGCCCGGGCCAACCGGCTCGCGCACCGGCTCCGCCGGGCCGGCGTCGGCCCGGACGTCACGGTGGCCGTCTGCCTGCACCGCTCGGACGAGCTGCCGGTCACCCTGCTCGGCGTGCTCAAGGCCGGCGGCGCGTACGTCCCCGTGGATCCCGACTACCCCGTCGAGCGGCAGCGGTACGTGCTGGCGCACAGCGACGCCCGGGTGCTGGTCACCGAGGCGGACCTGGCCGGCCGGTTCGCCGACTTCACCGGCGAGGTGGTGCGGGGCGGCGCGGCCCTGGCCGGGGAGCCGGAGACCGATCCCGAGCCGTCGGCCGGGCCGGACGACCTCGCGTACGTCATCTACACCTCCGGCTCGACGGGCCGTCCCAAGGGTGTCCGGGTGACCCACGGCGCCGTGGTGAACACCCTCGCCACCATGCGCGAGCGGCCGGGCCTCACCGGCGACAGCACCATGCTCGCGATGGCGAGCTTCGCCTTCGACATGTCGGTGCCGGAGTTGTTCCTGCCCCTCGTGGTCGGCGCCCGGATGCTGCTGGTGGGCCGCGACGTCGCCTACGACGCGCCACGGCTGGCCGACCTGCTGGCCGCGGAACGGGTCACCCTGGCCCAGGGCACCCCGGCGACCTGGCGGCTGCTCGTCGAGTCCGGCTGGACCGGGACACCCGGCCTCACCGCCGTCTGCGGCGGCGAGGCGGTGTCCGCCCCGCTGGCCCGGCAACTGGCCGAGCGGGTGGACGCGCTGTGGAACCTCTACGGCCCGACCGAGGCCGCCGTCTGGTCCACGATGGACCGGATCGAGCCGGGCTTCACCCACCTCACCGTCGGCCGCCCCATCGGCAACATGCGCGTCCACGTGCTCGACGCGCAGCTGTCCCCCGTCCCGATCGGGGTGCTGGGCGAGCTGTACCTCGGCGGCGCCGGGCTGGCCCGCGACTACCACGGCGACCCGGCGCTGACCGCGCAGCGGTTCGTGCCGGACCCGGACGGCGGCGGCCGGCTGTACCGCACCGGCGACCTCGGCCGGCGCCTCGCCGACGGCCGCATCGAGTTCGCCGGCCGCGGCGACTCCCAGGTCAAGGTGCGCGGGTTCCGCATCGAACTCGGCGAGATCGAGGCGGTGCTGCGCCGCCACGAGTCGGTCCGCGACGCCGCCGTCGTGGTCCGCGAGGACGGGGACGAGAAGTCGATCGTGGCCTACCTGACGCTGGCCGGGACCGGCGACGCCGGACCGGAACAGCCGGAGATCACCGCCGACTTCGACGCGGACCCGGCGCCGTGGCGGGCCTTCGCCCGCACCTGGCTGCCGGACTACATGGTGCCGTCCGCGTTCGTGGTGCTCGACCGGATGCCCCTCAACGCCAACCGCAAGGTCGACCGCGCGGCCCTGCCGGCACCCCGCCGCGGCGGCGCCGCCGTCGGCGCCACCCCGCCGGACACCCCGCTGCGGAAGGCGCTGGCGCAGCGGTGGGCGGCGGTGCTCGGGTACGACAGCGTCGGCATCGACGACGACTTCTTCGACCTCGGTGGCGACTCCTTCAAGGCGATCAAGGCGCTCGCCGGCAGCGACCCGGCGATCAGCGTCCTCGACCTGTTCCGCCACCCGACGATCCGGGGGTTGACCGACCACCTGGCGGCGACCGGCGGCTCGGTCGGACGCCTGCTGCACGAGCTGACCCCGGCGCGGCCCGGGACGCCCACGACGCTCACGCTGGTCTGCGTACCGTTCGGCGGCGGCAGCGCGATCACCTTCCAGCCCCTCGCCGACGCCCTCCCGCCGGGCGTCTCGCTGTACGCCCTGGAGCGCCCGGGCCACGACGTGAACCGCCCGGACGAACCCCTGCTCGGCCTGGACGAACTCGTCGACGGCTGCGTGGCCGAGGTGGTCGAGAAGGTCAGCGGCCCGGTGGCGGTGTACGGGCACTGCGTGGGCGGCGCCGAGGCGGTGGAGCTGGCCCGCCGGCTGGAGGCGGCCGGCGTCGAGGTGACCGGCGTGGCCATCGGCGCGCACTTCCCCGCGCCGCGGCTGCCCGGCCGGGTGTTCGGCTGGCTGCGCCGGTGGTTCCCGGTGGAACGCTGGACGTCGAAGCGGCGGACGCTGGAGGCGCTGCGCGCCATGGGCTTCTTCACCGAGGTCTTCGACGAGAACGAGAAGGACTTCGTGATGCGCGTGGTCCTGGCCGACTCGGCGAAGGGCGAGGACTACTACACCGACGTCTACGCCGAGGGCCTGCCCCGGAAGCTGTCCGCGCCGCTCGTCAGCATCGTCGGCAGCGGCGACCGCGCCACGGAGTTGTACCAGGAGCGGTACCTGGAGTGGGAGTTCTTCGCCGACCGGGTCTCGCTGGAGGTCATCGAGGGCGCCGGCCACTACTTCGCCAAGCACCAGCCCGCCGAACTGGCCCGCATCATCCTGGCGCACTGCGCCGCGCCGCCGGCCGCGCGACCGGCCGCACCCGCCCGCCCGGCGCCCCGGACCGTGGCGGAGCCCGCGCCACCGCGCGAGCGGCCGGCGGCCCCACCCCGCGCCACGCCCAGCCTGGCGGTGTTCTACCTGGTCGCGATCGGCCAGCTGGTCTCGCTCATCGGCAGCGGGCTGACCGGCTTCGGCATGGGCCTCTGGGTCTACCAGCGCACCGGGTCGGTGTCGCTGTTCGCCACGGCCACCGTGCTGGCGCTGCTGCCCGCCGTGGTCCTCTCCCCCGTCGCCGGTGCGCTCGCCGACCGGTGGGACCGAAGACGCCTCATGATCTTCGCGGACTGCCTGGCCGCCACCGGCACGGTGAGCCTCGCCCTGCTGCTCTGGCTCGGTCAGCTCCAGCTCTGGCACGTGTTCACCGCGATCACCGTCACGGCGGTGGCCACCGCCTTCCAGCAACCCGCCTACCTGGCGGCCGTCACGCAACTGGTGCCCAAGCGGTACTACGGGCGCGCCAACGGCATCGTCTCCCTCGGCACGGCGACGAGCACCGTCCTGGCGCCGCTGGTCGGCGGCGCGCTGGTGATCGCGGTCGGGCTGCGCGGCATCGTCGTCATCGACCTGCTCACCTTCGCCTTCGCGGTGCTCGTCACCCTGTCGGTCCGCTTCCCGGACACCCTGTTCGTCCGGCGGGAGGAGCCGTTCCGGCGCGAGGTCCTGGGCGGCTGGCGGTTCATCGTCCGCCGGCACGGCCTGGTCGCCCTCGTGGTGCTGGTCGCGTCGCTGAACTACTTCTTCGCCATGGTGGAGGTCCTGGTCACCCCGCTGACCCTGTCCTTCGGCGACCCCGCGGTGCTCGGCCGGGTGCTCGCCGCCAGCGGCGTGGGCATGCTGGTCGGCTCGGTGCTCATGAGCGTCTGGGGCGGCACCGCCCGGCGTACCACGGGCATCCTGGCCAGCGTCGTGCTGCTGGGCGTCTCGCTGCTCACCGTCGGCCTGCGCCCGAGCCCGCTGTTCCCGGCGCTCGGCCTGTTCGGCATGGGCCTGGCCACGGCGCTCGTGAACACCCACTGGCTGGCCATCGTGCAGGCCAAGGTCGGGCTGGAACTCCAGGGCCGGGTGCTGTCCATGGGCCAGATGCTGTCCTGGCTCATGGTGCCCGCCGGCTTCCTCACCGCCGGCCCGCTCGCCGAGCACGTCTTCGCCCCGCTGGCCTCCCCCGGCGGGCTGCTGGCCGGCGTCGTCGGCACCGGACCGGGACGCGGCATGGCCCTCGCGGCGATCATGGCCGGACTCTGCGCGCTCGCCCTGGCCGCCGCCGGCATCGCCTACCGGCCGATCCGGAACGTGGAGGACGAACTGCCCGACAACGATCCCGGCACGATCATCCTCGCCGACAAGGACCGGCTCCAGGAGGAGGCCGACCGGCGGCTCGCGCTGCTCCGGAGCGGGGGGTCGGGCCGGTGAGCGCACCCACCCGACCCGCCGGCCCGACCCGCCGGAACACCGGCCGGCGCGCGAGCGGCCCTCCGTCCACGGTGGACTGCCTGCACCGGATGGTGGCCGCGCAGGCCGCCCGCACCCCGGACGCCGAGGCCGTCCGGCACGGCGACCACGCGATGACCTACCGGGAGCTGGACGCGGCGGCGAACCGGCTGGCCCGGGTGCTGCTCCAGCACGGGGTCACCCGGGAGGACCGGGTGGGCGTCTGCCTGCCGCGCACGCCCGAGCTGGTGGTCGCCCTGCTCGCCGTGCTCAAGGCCGGCGCCGCCTACGTGCCGCTGGACCCCGCGTACCCGCCGGCCCGGGTGGCGTTCATGGCCGCCGACTCCCGGGTGCGGCTCGTGCTGACCTGCGCCGACCTCGCCGACCGGTTCCCCGACACGGCGGTCCCGGTCGACCGGCTCGACCCCGTCGAGGACGGCACCGACCCGGCCGCGCCGGCGGGGCCGGAGGATCTGGCGTACGTCATCTACACCTCCGGCTCGACCGGGCGGCCCAAGGGCGTCGCCATCGAGCACCGCTCGGCGGCGGTGCTCATGCACTGGGTCCGGCAGACCTTCGACGACGCCGAACTGGGCGGCCTGCTCGCCGCCACCTCGGTCTGCTTCGACCTGTCCGTCTTCGAGATCTTCGGCCCGCTCTGCTGGGGCGGGCGGGTGCTGCTGGTCGACGACGTGCTGGCGCTCGCCGCCCCCGGCGCGGAGCGGCTGCCGGTCACCCTGGTCAACACCGTTCCCTCCGCCATGGGCGAACTGCTCACCGCGTCGGCGCTGCCGGCGAGCGTGCGTACCGTCTGCCTGGCCGGCGAGCCGCTGACCGCCGCGCTGGCCGCCCGCGTCTGGTCCCGGCCGCACGTCCGCCGGCTCTGCAACCTCTACGGCCCGTCGGAGGACACCACCTACTCCACCTGGGCGGAGGTGCCGCCGGACAGCGGGGACCCGCCGATCGGCCGGCCGCTGCCGCAGACCCGCGCCTACGTCCTCGACCCGGACGGCCGACCGGTCCCGCCCGGCGAGCCCGGCGAACTGCACCTGGCCGGAGCGGGCCTGGCCCGGGGCTACCTCGACCGGCCGGAGGAGACCCGCGCCCGGTTCCTGCCCGACCCGTTCCGGCCCGGCGAGCGGATGTACCGCACCGGGGACCGGGTCCGGCTGCGGCCGGACGGGCAGCTCGCCTACCTGGGTCGGCTCGACGACCAGGTGAAGCTGCGGGGCTACCGGATCGAGCTGGGTGAGGTGGCCGCCCGCCTGGCCGCCCTCCCCGGGGTACGCGAGGCGACCGCCGCCGTGCGACCGGGACCGAGCGGGGACCCGCTGCTGGTCGGCTACCTGGTGGGCGAGCGGCGCGACGACGTCCGGGCCAGGCTGGCCGAGGTGCTGCCCGCGCCGCTGGTCCCCGCGACCCTCGTGTGGCTGGACCGGCTGCCCACCCTGCCCAACGGCAAGGTGGACCGTGGAGCCCTGCCCGGCCCCACCTTCGGCGACGACACCGGGACCGGCGCGGCGCTCGACGGCACGGCCGGCACGGTGGCCGCCGTGTGGCGCGAGCTGCTCGGGGTGCCGGTTTCCGGCGCCGACAGCGACTTCCTCGCCCTGGGCGGCGACTCGCTGCTGGCGGTCCGCTGCGCCACCCGGCTGGCCGCCGCCACCGGCCGGCCGGTCCGACCGGGTGACCTCTTCGCCCATCCCACCGTCGCCGCGCTGGCCACCCACCTCGACGGGCTGGCCGCCGACCCGGAGCCGGTCGCGGAACCGGCAGGCCCGGCGCCGGCCGGCCCCGCCCCGCTCTCCGCCGCGCAGACCCGGCTCTGGTTCCTGCACCGGCTCGACCCGGCCGACACCTCCTACCTGCTGGCCTTCGCGGTCCGGTTCGGCACGCCGCTGGACCCGGACCGGCTGGTCCGGGCGCTGCGCCGGGTGGTCGACCGGCACCCGGCCCTGCGCACGGTCTTCCCGGACGGCCCGGACGGGCCGGTGCAGCACGTCCGCCCCACCGCCGACGTGGCGCCGGCCGTCGCGCCGCCCGACGCGGGCACGCCGCTCGACGCGGGCACGCCGCCCGACAACGGCACCCCGCTCGACGCGCGGCTGCGCCGGCTCGCCGCCGAGGCCACCCGGGCGCCCATGGACCTGGCCGCCGGCCCGTTGCTCCGCGCCCACCTGGTGCCGGACGACACCGGCCAGGCGCTGGCGCTGCTGCTCGTCGTGCACCACATCGTCTTCGACGACTGGTCGTTCGGCGTGCTCGTGCGGGACCTGGCCGGGGCGTACGACCGCGCGGGCGACCCGGCGGCGGCGCCCGAGCAGCCGGCGGTCGGCCCGGCGGCGTTCGCCGTGTCCCAGCGGGACTGGCTGGCCGGGCCGGCGGGACGGCGGGCGGTGGCCGACCTGCTCGCGGAGCTGCGCGGTGCTCCCGATCTGCTCGACCTGCCCGCCGCCCCACCCCGGCGGACCCGGACCGCTCCGGCCGCGGCGCCGGCCCGACCGCCGGCCGGCCGACTCGGCGACGGCCCACCGCTTGGCACGGCACTACCGACCACACTGGACGCGCGAGACGCCCGCGACGCCCCGGCGCCCGGCGCCGCGCTACGGACCACCCGCGACGCCCCGGCGTCCGGCGCCGCGCTGCGGACCACCTTGGACGCCCGGACCGCGCGCGCGGCGCGGGAACTGGCCCGGGCCGAGCGGGTCAGCCTGCACATGGTCGGGCTGGCCGCGTTCGCCACCCTGCTCGGCGCCGCCACCGGCCGGCGCGACCTGCTCGTCGGCGTCGCCTTCGCCGGCCGGACGAGCGTCGCCGCCGAGCAGAGCGTCGGCTGCCACGTCAACACCCTGCCGCTGCGGCTGCGCCCGGCGCCCGAGCGGGGCTTCGCCGACCTGCTGGCCGAGGCCCGCCGGGTCACCCTGTTCGCCGCCGCCCACCAGGACGTCCCCTTCGACCTGCTGGTGGAGCGGCTGCGGCCGACCCGCCGGCCGCGACGCAACCCACTCGTCCAGGTCGCCTTCGGGGTGCAGAACGCCCCGGCGGCCCGGCACCGCGGCGCGACCGGGATCGAGTTCACCGGCGTGGAACTGACCCCGGACGCCGCCCGGCTCGACCTGACCCTCTGGCTCGACGAGCGGCGGGACGGGCTGGCGGCGCTCTGGACCTACCGCACCGACCTGTTCGACCACGACGGGGTGGTCGCGTGGCACCGCCGGTTCTGCGCGGTGCTGCGTACCGCCGCCGCCGACCCCCGGCGCAGTCTCGCCGACTGCGCCGACACCGCTGGGAGTGAGAGAGATGAGTGAGCAGAACCGGGTCGCGCGGACCATCCCCCGTCGCGGCCGCGAGCGGAACCTCGTGGACGTCCGGCCGGACTGGCCCGGCGGCCCGCTGCCGGCGCTCGTACGGGCCAACGTGCCCGACGTCGACCTGGCCGGCTGGCTGGCCGGCCACCGCGACGAGGTCGACGGGCTGGCCCGCCGTGCCGGGGCGGTGCTGTTCCGCGGCTTCGCCGTGGCCGGCGCCGACGACTTCCGCACCGTGATGGCGGCCCTCTCCGACGACGTGCTCTCCTACGGCGAACGCTCCTCACCGCGCAGCCAGGTCACCGAGGGGGTGTACACCTCCACCGAGCACCCGGCCGATCAGCCGATCGTGCTGCACAACGAGCAGTCGTACACGGTGAACTGGCCGCTGCGCATCGTCTTCCACTGCGAGGTCGAGCCGGGCGCCGGGGGGCGCACCCCCCTCGCCGACAGCCGCCGGGTGCTGGCCCGGCTCCGGCCGGAGACCGTCGCCGAGTTCGAGCGGCGCGGGGTGCTGTACCGGCGCAACTACCTGCCCGGCATCAGCCTCTCCTGGCAGACCGCGTTCCAGACCGAGCGGCGCGCGGAGGTCGAGGCGTACTGCGCCCGGGCGCTGATCGACGTGGAGTGGGTGGGCGACCAGCAGCTGCGGACCCGGCAGGTCCGCCCGGCGGTGCGCCGCCACCCGGTCACCGGGGAACGAACGTGGTTCAACCACGCGCTGTTCTTCCACGTCACCTCCCTGCCCGACGACGTGAGCGCCGGCCTGCGGGCCGCCCTCGCCGAGGAGGACCTGCCCTACCAGACCGCGTACGGCGACGGCACGCCCATCCCCGACGAGGTGCTGGCCGAGCTGCGCGCCGCGTACGCCGCGGAGACCCGCTCCTTCGCCTGGCAGCGCGGCGACGTGCTGCTGGTGGAGAACATGCTGGCCGCGCACGCCCGGGAGCCGTTCACCCCGCCCCGCCGGATCCTCACCGCGATGTCCGACCCGGTCGCCGCCCCCGAGCTGACCGAGGCGATCCGCACCGGCGCCGTGCCGACCCCGACGGGAGGCCGGGCATGAGCGGGCCGGCGCCCCGGCGGCGCTCCACCGGCACCATCGCCTCGCCGGTGACCCGGCGGGTGCTCGTGGACGAGCGGTTCGTGCTGCTCGTCGAGGCCGCCGTGCCCGACCTCGACCTGGCGGGCTGGCTCGCCGGTCGCCGCGACGAGCTGCTGGCCGACCTGGACCGGTACGGCGCGGTGTTCTTCCGCGGCTTCGAGGTACGCACCCCCGACGACTTCAGCCAGGCCGCCCGGGCGGTCAGCCCGGACCTGCTCGGCTACCTGGAGCGGGCGGCCCCCCGGCACGAGGTCGCCGACCGGGTGTTCACCTCCACCGAGTTCAACGCCGAGCAGTGGATCCCGCTGCACCACGAGATGTCGTACTCGCACAACTGGCCCACCCACCTCTACTTCTGGTGCGCGCAGCCGGCCACCGGCAGCGGCGGGGCCACCCCGCTGGCCAGCGAGCGGGTCATCACCCCGCTGATCCCCGCCGACGTGCGGGAGCGGTTCCTCCGCGCCGGGGTCAGCTACGTGCGCAACTACGGCCCGCACCTGGACCTGCCCTGGCAGGAGGCGTTCCAGACCACCGACCGGGCGGAGGTGGAGGCGTACTGCGCCGCCTCGGCGACCGAGTTCACCTGGCTGGGCGGGGACGGGCTGCGGACCCGGGCCCGGCGCCAGGCGGTCGCGACGCATCCGCGTACCGGGGAGACGGTGTGGTTCAACCACGCCCACCTGTTCCACGTGTCGAACATGCCGGCCGAGGTGTCCGGCGCGCTGCTGCGCGAGTACGGCCCGGAGGGGCTGCCCCGCAACGCCTACTACGGCGACGGCGAGCCGATCCCCGACGAGGTGGTCACCGGCATCCGCGATCTGTACCGGCGGCACGCCGTCTCGGTGCCCTGGCAGCGCGGCGACGTGCTGGTGGTGGACAACTTCCTGGCCACCCACGGCCGGGAACCCTTCAGCGGCGACCGGCAGATCCTGGTCGCCATGTCCGACCTCTACGTCAACCGGAGTGTGCTGTGAACGGATACCGTCTGTCGCCGGTGCAGCGCCTGGCCTGGTCCGGGAAGCAGGACCTGGTCCGGGCGCGGGTCCGGCTCGACCGGCCGCTGGACCGGGCGCGGTTGCAGGCCGCCGTCGACACGGTGGTGGCCCGGCACGAGGCGCTGCGGCTGACCCTGGTGCACCACCCCGGGCTGCGGGTGCCGTTGCAGGACGTGGACGACGCCCGGGCCGTGACGGTCGGCGCGCAGGGCGACCTGTCGATCACGCTGACCGACGACGCGCTGGAGGTGGCCGCCACTCCGCTCATCGCCGACCCGGCCAGCCTGCGGCTGGTCCTCGCCGACCTGGCGCGGGCCTACGCCGGCGAGGCGCTGCCGGAGGACCCGGAGGCGCTGCAGTTCCTCGACGTGGCCGAGTGGCAGCTCGAGGAGCGGGAGCAGGCCCCGAAGGCGGCGCCCGGCGCGCCTGCCGCGCGGCTCGTCACCCCGCCCGGCGACGACCCGACCGCCGTGGTCACCGCGACGGTGCCCGCCGCCGCGCTGGCCGACGCCGCCCGGGCCGCGGACGTCGAGCCGGCCACCGTGCTGCTCGCCGCCTGGGCGCTCGCGGTGTCCCGCCGGGCCGAGGCGCCGGACGGGGCCGACGAGGCGGACCTGGTGCTGGCCCGGTGGAGCGACGGCCGGCAGGCCGACGGCACCGCCGAGGTGGTGGGCCCGCTGGGCGGCTACGGCCCGCTGCGGCTGGCCCTGCCGCTGCCGGACGCCCCCGCCGACCTGCTGGCCGGGGTCCGCGCGGCCGAGGTCGCCGCCGACGAGACGTTCCACCTGGTCGACCCGGTGGACGAGCAGTCCGGGGTGGTCGCCGGCTTCGCGCTGCTGCCCACCGTGGACCCGGCCACCGTGGCCGGCCTCGGCGGCGCCTCGGCGACGGTCGCCGACCCGCCGCCCGCCGCCGGCCCGCAGCTCACCGCGCTGACCGACGGCGACCGGGTCACCCTGCGGGTGGTCGGCGGGCAGTGGCTGCTCGACTCGCTGCTGGCGATCCTGCGCACCCTGCCCGCCGCGCTCACCGCCGGCGCGCCGCTGGCCCTGCTCGGCGACGGGGAGGCCGGCTGGCTGGCCGACGCGGCCGGGACGGCGTCGGGGGCGCCGGGGCGCACCCTCGTCGACCTGCTCGACGCGGGTCTGTCCGGGATGGACCGGGAGGGCCCGGCGGTGGTCGCCGCGGACGGCGCGTACACCGCTGGTGAACTGCGGGAACGGGCCGCGCGGGTGGCCGGCGCGCTGGCGGCGCGCGGCCTGGCCGGCGCCCCGGTCGGCGTGCTGGCCGCGCGGTCCCGGGACACCGTCGTGGCCTTCCTCGGCGTGCTGCGGGCCGGCGCGGTGTTCGTGCCGCTGGACCCGGACGCCCCGGCGCCGCGCCTCGCCGCCCAGCTCCGCGCGGTCGGCGCGGAGGTCGTGGTCGGCGCCGCCGGCCCGGCGACCGTGACCGTGGACGACCTGGTCGCCGCCGGCGGGCCGCCGCCCGGCGCGGCGCCGACGCCGGCCGACCCGGCGTACGTGATCTTCACCTCGGGCTCCACCGGCACGCCCCGGCCCGTGCGGGTGTCGCACGGCGCCGCCGCGCACCTCGCCGAGGCGTTGGAACAGACCGTGTACGCGGGCAGCCGTCCCGGGCTGCGGGTGGCGGTGAACGCCCCCCTCACCTTCGACGCCTCGATGAAGCAGCTCGTGCAGCTCGGTCACGGCCGCAGCCTCTACCTGGTGCCCGAGGAGGTCCGCCGGGACGGGGCGGCCCTCGCCGCCGCGCTGGCCGACCACGGCGTCGACGTGCTCGACCTGACCCCCTCCCAGCTGCGCATCCTGCTCGCCGGCGCCGGGGACACCCGGCTGCCCGGCCTGCTGCTGCTCGGCGGCGAGGCGGTCCCGCCGGACCTGTGGGAGACGGTGGCGGCGCTGCCCGGCGTCCGCGCGGTCAACCTGTACGGCCCGACCGAGTGCACGGTGGACACCAGCGCCGCGGAGATCCGCGCCGGTGACCCCCCGACCATTGGCCGGCCGCTGCCCGGCGTCGCCGTCCGGGTGCTGGACGAGCAGCTGCGGCCGGTGCCGCCGGGGGTGGCCGGGGAGCTCTGCGTCAGCGGCCCGCAGCTCGCCGACGGCTACCTGGGCGACCCGGAGGCCACAGCGCGGCGCTTCGTCGAGGTGACCCTGCCCTCCGGCGGCACGGAACGGGTGTACCGGACCGGCGACCGGGTCCGCTTCGACGCCGACCGGCGGCTGCGCTACCTGGGCCGCCTCGACGACCAGGTGAAGATCCACGGTTTCCGGGTGGAGCCGGGCGAGGTCGCAGCCGTCCTGCGCGGGCACCCCGAGGTGGCCGACGCCGCCGTGGTCGCCCGCGACGACGACGGGTACGGCGACCGGCTCGTCGCCTACGTCCGGCCCGGCCGGGCCGCCGCGGCCGTCGACGTGGACCGCATCGCCGGGGTCAACCCGCACGAGACCCGCTACCTGTACGACGAGATCTTCGTCCAGCAGGTCTACCTGCGCGACGGCATCGTGCTGCGGCCCGGGGCGACCGTGCTCGACGTGGGCGCGAACATCGGCATGTTCTCGCTCTTCGTCCACCGCGTCTGCCCGGACGCCACGATCCACGCGTTCGAGCCGGTGCCGTCGGTGGTCGACGTGCTGCGGCGCAACGTCGCCGAGTTCGGCGTGCCGGCCACGGTGCACGGCTTCGGGCTGTCCGGGGCGGCCGGGGAGGTGTCCTTCACCTACTACCCGGGCTACTCGATGATGTCCGGCCACGCCGCGTACGCCGACCCGGACGCCGAGGTGGCGGTGATCAAGCGGTACCTGGCCAACGAGCGGGACGCCGGCGCGGACGAGCGGGACGTCCTGCTCGACCGGGTCGACGAACTGCTCGCCGAGCGGTTCGCCGGCCGGCAGCTCACCGTGCCGGTCCGGCCGCTCTCCGCCGTCCTCGACGAGCTGGCCCCCACGCGGATCGACCTGCTGAAGATCGACGTGCAGCGCGCCGAGGCCGACGTGCTGGCCGGCCTCGAAGACCGGCACTGGCCGCTGATCGCGCAGGTCGCCATGGAGGTGCACGACGCGCCCGGCACCGAGACGGCCGGCCGGCTGGCGGAGCTGGTCGCGTTCTTCGAGGCGCGCGGCTTCACCGTGGTCACCCGCCAGGACGACCTGCTCGCCGGCACCGACCGGCACACCCTGCACGCCGTGCGCCCCGGGTATGCCGCCGACCCGCGCCCGGCGGTGGCCGCACCGGCCGCGCCGGCGGCCGGCCCGCTGGCGGAGCGGCTGACCGGCTGGCTCGCCGAGCGGCTCCCCGCCCACCTGCTCCCGGCCGCGGTGGTGCTCCTCGACGAGCTGCCGCTGACCCGCAACGGCAAGCTCGACCGGGCCGCGCTGCCGGCGCCCCGGCTCGACCGGCCGGGCGCGGGCGCCGCCGTCACACCGGCGAACCAGGCCGAGGAGATCCTGGTCGAGGCGTGGCGCGAGGTGCTCGGGGTGGCGGACTTCGGGGTGACGGACAGCTTCTTCGCCCTCGGCGGCGACTCCATCCGCAGCATCCAGATGCAGGTGGCGGCGCAGAAGCGCGGGCTGTCCTTCCAGCTCAACGACATCTTCACCCACCAGACGATCCGGGAGCTGGTCGAGCACGGGCAGCTCACCGTGGACGGCGTCGAGACCCGGCCCGCCGCGCCGGAGACCGGGCGGTTCGCCCTGGTGGCCGACGCCGACCGGAAGCGGCTGCCCGAGGGCCTCGGCGACGCGTACCCGATGACCGCCCTCCAGCAGGGCATGGTCTACCACGGCGAGCTGACCGGTGACCCGGCCATGTACCACAACGTCACGGCGCACCGGGTCGCCGCGCCGCTGGACGCGGCGGCGCTGCGCCGCGCGCTGGCCGGTCTGGTGGCCGCCCATCCGGTGCTGCGGACCGGGTTCGCGCTGGGCACGTACAGCGAGCCGTTGCAGCTGGTGCACGCCGACGTGCCCGTCGAGGTGCCGGTGACCGACCTGGCCGGGGCCGATCCGCAGGCCCGCCGGGCGCGGATCGACGACCTCGTCGCCCAGGAGCGGGTACGCCCCTTCGACTGGGCCCGCCCGCCGCTGCTGCGGCTGCACGCCGTCCGGGAGGACGCCGACGCGTTCACCCTGATCGTGGCCGAGTACCACGGCATCCTCGACGGCTGGAGCCTGCACCGCTTCCTCACCGACCTGCTCGCCGCGTACGACGGGGAGCGGGCCGGGCAGGCCCGCGCGGCCGACCCCGGGCTGCCGTTCCGCGAGTACGTGGCGGCCGAACGGCAGGCCCTGGCCGACCCGGCCACCCGTCGCTTCTGGCTGGACGGCGCCGGCGCGGTGCCGCCGCTGCTGCTCGGCGGGCCGCAGCCGCGGACCACCACCACCCAGCGGGTGCCGCTGCGGGCCGACACGACCGACCGGGTGACCGGGGCGGCCCGGGCCGCCGGGGTGCCGGTCAAGTCCTGGCTGCTGGCCGTGCACCTGCGGCTGGTCGGCGAACTCGCCGGGCGGGACGACGTGGTCAGCGGCCTGGTGGTCGGCGGCCGGCCGGAGGGCGAGGGCAGCGACGCCACCCTCGGGCTGTTCCTCAACACCGTGCCCGTGAGCGTCACGCTGGGCACCCGGTCCCCGGCCGAGCTGGCCGCCGAGGCGTGGCGGGCCGAGCGGGAGCTGATGGGGCGCCACCGCTTCCCGCTCGCCGAGATCGTCCGCGCCGGCGGGGCCGGCCCCCGCTTCGACCACTTCTTCAACTGGACCCACTTCCCGAACGACCCGGCCGGCGGCGGCAGCCGCATCGTGGACAGCCGGGGCATCACCGTCGACGTGGCGTTCAGCCTCGCCGTCGACGCCGAACTGGCCGCCGACACCGGCCGGCTCGCCCTCACCGTCCAGTACGACCACCGGCACGTCCCGGCGGAGCGGGTGGACGCCTTCGCCGACGGCTTCCGCCGGCTGCTGGCCGCCGACCCGGCCGCGCCGCTGCCGCCCGTCGCCCCCGCCGGACCGGCGGCCGGCGGCGACGCGCGGAGCGAGTGGGCGGCCCGGGTGGCCGGGGCCTGGCAGGAGGTGCTCGGGGCCGCGCCGCGCGACCCGGCGACCGACTTCCTGGCCGCCGGCGGGGACTCGCTGCGCGCCCTGCGGCTGGTCACCGTGCTGCGGCAGCGCCACGGCAGCGACCTGACGCTGCCCGAGTTCGCGGCGCTGGGCAGCTACGGCGCCCTGGTGGACCGGGTGGCACGCTCGTGACCGGCTTCGGCACGGCCGCCGTGCACGGCGACGACGGCCTGGTCCCCGGTGGGGCGGTGGCGCCGCCGATCGTGCAGAGCGCGACCTTCAGCGCCGAGTCCGACGAGCGGTTCGCCGAGATCGCCACCGAGCCCCGGGGCAGCGCCTTCTACACCCGCTACGGCAACCCCAACCACGCGCAGGTCGCCGCCGTGGTGGCCGAGCTGGAGGGCGCGGAGACGGGCCTGGTCACCGCCTCCGGCATGGGCGCGATCAGCACCGTCGCCCTGGCCCTGCTCTCGGCCGGCGACCACGTGGTGGTGCAGCGCAGCACGTACGGCGGCACCACCTCGCTCGCCACCGGCCTGCTGCCCCGCTTCGGGGTCGCCTGCACCCAGGTCGACCAGACCGACGCCGGGGCGTTCGACCGGGCGCTGCGCCCGGAGACCCGCCTGGTGCTGGTGGAGACACCGAGCAACCCGCTGCTGGAGCTGACCGACCTGGCGGCCGTGGTCGCGTCGGCCCACGCGGCGGGCGCGCTCGTGGTGGTCGACAACACCTTCGCCACGCCGGTCAACCAGCGTCCCCTGAGTGCCGGGGCGGACCTGGTCTGGCACAGCGGCACCAAGTTCCTCGGCGGCCACTCCGACGTGTCGGCCGGGGTGGTCGTCGGCCCCGCCGGGCTCGTCGAGCGGGTGTGGCAGACCGCGATCGTCACCGGCAGCACGCTCGGCCCGGTGGACGCCTGGTTGCTGCTGCGCGGCATCCGCACGCTGCCGCTGCGGGTGGAGCGGCACAACGCCAACGCCCTGGCCCTGGCCCGGGCCCTGGAGGGGCACCCGGCGGTCGCCCGGGTCCGCTACCCGGGGCTCCCCTCACACCCCCAGCACGCCCTCGCGCGCCGGCAGATGACCGGCTTCGGCGGGGTGCTCGGCGTGGAACTCACGGCCGGCCGGGCGGGGGCCGCGGCGCTGCTGGCCGGGCTGAAGCTGGCCAAGCGGGCGGCCAGCCTGGGCAGCGTCAGCACGCTGGTGGTGCACCCCCGGTCGATGTGGGCGGGAATCGTGGACGCGGCACAGCTGGCCGCCGCCGGCATCGGGGACGGGCTGGTCCGCGCCTCCACCGGCATCGAGGACACCGCCGACCTGGTGGACGACTTCCTGGCGGCGCTGGATCGGGCGCCGACCTGACGCGCGGGGGCCCTCGGTGCATGGTCCCGGCCGCAACGGGAATCGGAGTGCGGCCAGCAGGACCGACGGACGCAGGAGCCAGCCATGACGGACCTCTCGCCCACGGGACCGCCGCCGCAGGCGGGCGACGGCGGCTTCGCCGTCGTGGAGATGTTCACCTCGCAGGGCTGCGAGAGCTGCCCGCCCGCCGAGGAGGTGCTGACCGAGATCGAACGGGACGCCCGGAAACGGGGCGAGCCCGTCTTCGCCCTCGGCTTCCACGTCGACTACTGGGACCACCTGGGCTGGCCCGACCCCTACGCCGCCGCGGCGTACACCGCCCGGCAGGAGGCGTACGCCCGTGCCTTCGGGACCGGGCACCTCTACACGCCGCAGATGGTCGTCAACGGCACCGCCGAGTTCGTCGGCTCGGACCGCCGGCGGGCGGCGGAGGCCATCGCGTCCGCGCTGTCGGCGGCGGCCGTCACGCCGCTCGCCCTGACGGTCGGGGATGCGGGCGGCGGGCACGTGGTGGTGGACTACCGGGCCGAGCATCCGCCGGCGCGGGGCATGCTGCACGTGGCCGTCGTGGAACGCGGCCTGGAGAACGACGTCCCCCGGGGCGAGAACGCCGGACGCCGGCTGCGGCAGGACAACGTCGTGCGGGCCTTCACCTCGGTGAGCCTGAACGCCGACGAGGGGCGGGTGGACCTGACGGTGCCGCCCGACCTCGATCCCCGGCAGGCGTCGGTGGTCGGCTACGTGCAGCAGGAGGGTGAGCGGGCCGTGGTGGGCGCCGCCGCCGTCGACGTGTCCGGCTGAGACCGCCGGCCCGTCACGGCCCGAAGGTGAAGACGTACGCGCGGAAGCCGGGCTGGTCGGTGACCAGGGTGAGCAGGTGGTCGTCCCGGGACGCGCCGGCGACGAGCCGGATCATGCCGGGCCGGTCGATCGGCGCCACCGAGTCCGCGCCCACCGTGGCGCCCCGCTCCGCGCCGATCGGCTCTCCGTCGAGCAGCACCCGGAGGGCGGCCTGACCGGCGGGCCCCGGATGGACCACGAGGTTCACCTCGCCGGCGTTGAAGGGCAGCGCCAGCTCGCCGATCCCGGAGCCGAGCTCCACGTACTCGCCGCTGCTGAGCCAGTCACCGGCCACGCTGAACGAGCCCGGCACCCCCCGGTCGGCGCCGAGGTAGGTCTCCGGCGTGATGCCGACGTAGCTGGGCTGGCCCGTGGTGGCGAACGCCGACACCTCCGGGCTGACCGGGGGCAGCCGCGTGCCCGGCGCCCGAATCTCCAGCAGCCGCCGGATCTCCGACTCGACCCGCTCGTAGTCGCCCTCCCCGACCCACCGCTCGACGAACCGCCCGTCCGCGTCGAAGAGGTACTTCGCCGGCCAGGCGTCGTTGCCGAGGGCCCGCCAGAAGGTGAAGTCGTTGTCGAGCGCGATGGGATAGGTGAGCCCGTGGTCGCGGATCGCCCGGTCGATGTTCTCGGCGTGCCGGCCGAACTCGAACTCGGGCGCGTGCACCCCGACGACGGTGAGGCCGAGGTCGGTGTAGTCCCGGTGCCACGCCTTGACGTACGGCGCGGTGCGGATCCAGTTGATGCAGGTGTACTCCCAGATGTCCACGAGGACCACCCGGCCGTGCAGGGCGTCGGGGGTCAGCGGGGGCGAGTTCACCCACCGCTGGACGTCGATCGGGGGGATCTGCCGCACCATGCCAAGGAGGCTAACCGCGCTCCGGGGCCGGCGAGGCGGAACGCCGACTTCACCCGGTCCGACTGTGGGAAGGGCTTCCCGGTGAAGCCGGACAAGGCGCGCGACGTGAGTCGACATCGGGCGGTCGGGCAGGAATGCCGGACCACAGCCGGATTTGCCGCTTCCGATGCCTTCCTATACTTCGACCGTGGGCACCGTATCGCTGTTGGGCACCGGTTTCTCGTCCGGCGTATTCATCAGCCACACCAGTCGAGAGCGGAGCGCGAACGAGCTGAAGCCCGGCGACACCCTCAATCGGCACCGGTACCGAAAACGCTATCTGCGCCAACTTCTGGATCGGTTACCGGAGAGTTTCGCGGCCAAAGAGCTCGAGGTGTGGATCGACCAGCGCGAGGTGGCCGCCGGCGACCGGTTCGAGCAGGCCGTATGCCTGTCGCTGATCCGCTGTTCGGCGGCCGTGGTGCTGGTGGACCAGGACGCGCTGACGTCCGAGTACATGCAGGAGGAGGCCCGCCTGCTCGGCTGGCGCAAGACGCTCGAGCCGGACCTCCCGATCATCCCGGTGCTCCTCGGTAACGTCTCCGCCCTCGACTTCGCCGACAGCCCGCTCGGCAGGGCCGGGGGCCTCGCCGCGCTGTCGGTGCTGACCCCTACGAACCGCAAGCAGAACGAGGCGGCGGCGCGCCAGACGGCGCGCGAGATCAGCGACCAGGTCGGCGTCGTGCCGCTGCCGCCCCGGGCGGCCCGCTGGGTCAACGACGTCGCCCACTTCATCTCGGCGGCGCCCGGGCACGCCCTGGAGGAGGCGGCGCGGACGCTGGGGATCGGTCTCGACACGTTGCAGGCCCACCGCGAGAAGCACGCGCTGGTCGCCGCGGCGCTGCTCAACAGCAGCCTGCCGGTCGCCTACCAGGTGATCCGGACGATCGCCGAATACCTCCCGGCGGGAAGCCTCACGTCGGCCAAGCGGCGCCTCGTCCCGCTCTGGGTCGACCTCGACCACGCCCGCACCCTCATGAGCGTCAGCGAGGCGCCGTCGCAACGCCGCATCGTGCACCTGATCGCGGGCCGGTTGCTCCCGGCGCAGCACGCCGTCCTCCGCGCCAGCCCGTCTCCGGACAGCGTCCAGATGGCCCAGCTCAGCGGGGTGGCCGGCGAGGACATGGCGGCCGAGCTCATCGCCCGCTACGACGACCGGCTGCGGTCCGCCATGCATTTCCATCCGGATGACGGCCCGGCCGACGTCGAGCGGTACCTCCAGCACGAGAACACCGTCGCATTCGCGCTCATCAAGTGCGACCAGGTCCCCACGCGAATCGTCAAGGAGGTCGTCCTCGAACTCATGCGGCGCTTTCCCGGCATCGTCTTCGCCCTCGTGTCGGCCCAGCCGGCGGCCGACTCGACCATCATCCGGGGCCGCCGGATCCAGTTGGCCGGCGACGACCAGACCGACCGGCAGACCTGGCGCCTGATCCAGCGCATCCGCGCCCTGAGCACCGAGATGGCGGACGCCGATGTCGACTGACCAGGCAGCACCCACCGATGCCGACCTCACGGGCGCCCTCGACATCCTGGACAACCTCCGCGACAGCCCGACGCCCGCCCCGGCCCGGCTCGGCGACTCCCGGTCCGGTGACGTCTACCTGGTCACCGACGAGATCGTGACGGCGCTGAAGGTGGCCCTGCTGACCGGGCGGCCGCTGCTGCTCGGCGGCCCACCCGGCTGCGGGAAGTCCAGCCTGGCGAGCTACGTCGCCCGCAACCTCGGCGTCGCCTACTACGAGTTCGTCACCACGGACGACTCCCGGCCGGCCGACCTCACCTCCCGGCTGGACAACGTGCGCCGGCTCGGTGACGCGCAGGCGCAGCGGCTCGCTGAGGGGCCGGGGATGGCCTCCATCGCTCCCTACCTGGAGCCGGGTCCGCTGTGGTGGGCCCTCAACCCGGACTCGGCGGCCGCGCGCGGGCTTCAGGAGACGCCCGGACACGAGTCGGACCTCGAACCGGCGCGTCCGCCCGTGCGACTGGTCGACCACAAGCCCGCGAACGCGGGCGCCGTGCTGCTCATCGACGAGATCGACAAGGCGGACAGCGCGTTCTGCAACGGGCTGCTCGTCCCCCTCGGCAGCCGGCAGGCGTCCGTCCCGGGCCTCGACGTCACCGTCCTGCCCGCACCCGACGCCCCCGACTGGAGCCCGCTGACGATCATCACGACCAACAACGAGCGGGACCTCCCGGAGGCCTTCCTCCGGCGGTGCATCGTCCTCCGGCTGCCCGCGCCCGGCCCGGACCGGCTGGTGGAGATCGCCGACCGGTACTTCCCCGCCCTGCCGGCGGAACTCCGGTCGCTCGTGGGCGACCTCGCCCACCAGGTCGCGGGCGCGTCCACCGACGAGCGTCCCGTCAGCACCGCCGAGTTCCTCGACCTGGTGAAGGTCGTCCTGCACCTGACCCAGGAGGGGCGGCTCGACGACCGGACACTCGAGACGATCAAACGGGTCACGCTGCACAAGCACGACCTGTACGGGCGCCGCGACCGCATGTGGTCCACATGACTCTGCGCGACGCCCTGCTCATCATCGCCCACCGGGATCGCCTCGCCGATCTCGACGGCGCTCTCGCGCTCGTCGGGGTGCGACTGGAGGACCAGGTTCCGTCGCCGGTCGCCGGGGCGCTGGCGGCCGCCGACCCGGCCGACCTCCTGGACGACGACATCGACCACCGTGTCGTCGGCATGGTCGCCGACGGCTGGTCGGACGACGAGGTCGGCTCGGCGGAGCGCACGTTCGCGGAGGAGCCGGGCGGTACCTCCCCGGCGCCCGGCCACGGTGCCGGGCGACCGGGGACAGCCGGTCCGAGGGCCGGCGGCCGGGTTCGTGGGGGCAAGCCTCCCGGCATGATCGCCGCGGTGGTCGACGCGCAGGTGGTCCCGGTCGACGACCAGCGGGCCGCCCCGCTGCCGCAGACGGCGTACCGGCCGGTGCCCCGGTCCGCCGCCGCGGGCCGCCGGACCGACCCGGCGTTCGCGGTCCGCACCCTGTCCTCCACGTTGCACAGCCTGGTGCGGGTGTGGCGGCACGGCACGGAGCCGGACATGGACGCCGTCGTCGACGCGATCGCCACGATGGAACCGCTCACGCAGGTGCCGACGACCCGGCGGCTCGGCCAACCGGACCGGATCTGCGTGCTCAGCGACCTCCAGCTGCGGTCCGGGCCGTACCGGGACGACGTGCGCTACCTGCTGCGTACGGTCCGCCGGCTGTTCAGCGACGGCAGACTGGAGTTCATGACGTTCCGGGGATCGCCCGCGCGGGGCTGCGGGACCGGACCGGTGTGGACCTGGAAGCCGTACGAGGCCCACCCGAAGTTCGACGTGACGATGGTCGTCGGCGTCGGAGTGGCGACGCGGGAGGGCGACCCGGACGACATCCACCGGTTCGCCATGTCGCTGATGAGCGACGGTCAGCAGGTCTGCACGGTGCTGATCGGTGCGGCGCCCCTGACGCCGACGGCCCGGCCCTATCCGCAGCTTCTCGTCCGGGACTGAGCGGCGTGCCGGCGACCTGGACCGAAACCCTCTCCGGTGAGCTCGAATGGGAGCCCTCGCCGGCGACGACCCTGGGCATTCTGGTGAGCGGCCCGCCGCTCGCGCCGTACCCGCTGGTCCGGCAGGTCCGCCGGGCTCTCCTGGGCCCGGGGACGCTGCACCTGGAGGCCGAACTCAGCGAGAGCGACATCGTCGAGGCCGTCTCGAAGGACGGTGTCGAGCTCACCGCCGAGTTCCGGACGGCCGCGCGCGAGGCGCTGCGCCGGCAGGTCCTCGCCGGCGTGGTTCCGGCGGCGGAGCTGCGCGCCGCCACCCGCTGCGACGACCTGGGCATGAGCCCGCTGCTGCTGCTGGAGGAACAGCTCGTCTGGGCCTACCTCAGCCAGGACGACCCGCGACAGGAGTGCGACCGGCTGCTCACCGACTGCCTGCTGACCATCGCGCGGGAGGACCGCCGACGGATCCTCGACTGGGCCGCCGGTGCGCTGTTCCGGCTGCCGGACCTGGTCCTGGACACGCCGTCGGCGTGGCTGCTCAGTGAGGTCTGCCTGGCACTGCACCGGGAGACCCGTCGCCTCCCGCCGCCACCGATGGAGAACATCCCGTCCGGACCGTTGCAGGAGGTGCTCCGGCTCGTCCCGTCGGCCCTGGTGGGCTTCCACCGCGACGGCACAACCCTCCAGCTTGGTCCCATCGGCCGGCAGCGACGGATCGCGTTTCCGCTGCCGGCGATCGCGCTGCGCCCGATCACGGTTACCTGGCCGGAGCCGGACGACGCGACCGGGTCGGGCCCGGCGGGTGGTCCCCGGCGGGACCACGAGCTGACCGTCGACACCGCGGACGGCGTCGTGGAGATCCCGGTCGGGTCGGGGCCGGTGCGGCTGCGCAACGCCGCCGGCGCGACCGTCGACCTGGCGGCCTTCGATCCGGACGGACCGCCTCCGGAGCTGGCCGACGTCGACCGCATGCTCGACCTGCTGGAGGATGCCTGGCGGGAGTCCCGCCCGCTCCGCGCCCAGATCGTCCGCTCGATGTCGGCGACGGCGGTCATCGTCCGGTTCCACGACGCGTGGGCGATCAGCGCCTACCTGCGGTTCGAGCGGGGCTGGGTCGAGGAGCAGGGTCTGCGGACCTACCGGCTGGTCGGCGAGGACGTCGAGGTCCGGATCAGCAACTTCGACCGCCGGCTCCAGCGCATCATGTGCCGCCCGGCCACCACCACGACCGGCATCCTGACGCCCGGTATGGACCTGGTGGGTCGGTTCATCAACGCCGCCGACTTCGGCCTGTTCGTGAGTGTTCCCAAGACGAGCCTGGGTTTCGCGGGCCCCACGGCCAGGGGCCTCGTCCACGAGTCGGGGTTCCTGCCGGGATGGCGGCGGGACGGAGCGCCCGGGTTCGAGAAGGGCGAACCGCTGGAGGTACGCGTCGTCACCGTGGATCCGGACACCGGCCGGATCAGCCTGAGCCTCAAGATGGACCGGTTCCTGTCCCAGTATCCCGAGGGAGCGGTGGTGGAGGGCCGCGTCGTCCGGGTGATGTCGTTCGGCGCGCTCGTGGCGATACCCTCCGGCGTGGACGGCCTGCTGCACGTCAGCGAGATCGCGGCCGACCGGGCCCTGGCGTTCGGCGACACCGTGCTGGTGCGGGTGCTGAGGGTGGACCACGACAGCCATCGGGTCTGGTTCGCGACCGAACCGCGCGTTCCCGAGGGCGCACCGACCCGGAAGGTCATGCTCGCACCGGGCGCGGCCGCGCGTGGCGGGGGCGCGGCGCCCGCCGACGCCGAGCGGATGGGGGCGGTGGCCGAGTTCATCCGCCGGACACTGGGCGGCCTCCCCGGGCCGATGCGGCTCGTCGACCTGGCAAAGGCGATCAACGACGAGTTCGGCGCCGCCGTGACCGGGGAGTGGCTCGGCTTCGGAAAGTTCAGCCACATGCTGGTCGGGCTGGTCCCCGAGGTGGAGGTCGACGCGGAGGGCCCCGGCCACGTCCGGCTGAGGTGAACGCCGCGTCGACCACAGCCGCCGGGCCACCGTGGGTCTGGCGACCGGTGAGCCGGTTCGGCACACTGTGGCGATGGACGTCAGGACGATCTTCACGAGATACCTCGGCGCCGCGACGACGCCGATCGACGCGATTCGTCCGACGCTGTGGAACCCGGATGTCGACCGGGACGGTTACGCCGCCGCCGGGAAGGACTACCAGAACGCGATCCTGGAGCAGTACAAGCTGTACGCGGAGATGGCGGACCGGATCAGTGCGCGGCGCAGCCTCACGAACACGTTCTTCCTCACCCTGAACACGGCGGCCTTCGCGCTCATCGGCGCCTTCTGGCGGGACCGGCCGGCGGCCTCGCCGTGGCTGCTGGTGTTTCCGCTGGTCGCGCTGGTCGTGCAGTGCGTCGCCTGGTTCTTCCTGGTCCGTTCCTACCGGCAGCTCAACTCGGCGAAGTACGTCGTGCTCGGCGTGCTGGAGGAGCGGCTGCCGGCCTCGCCCTACTGGAGGGCGGAGTGGAAGGCCCTCGGCGAGGGCAGGGACAAGGCGAAGTACTGGCCGTTGACCCACCTGGAGCAGTGGGTGCCGGCGATCTTCGCGGCCACCTATCTCGCCGCCTTCGTCGTGGCCGTGTCGGGCACCTGACCCCTCCCGGCGACCAGGAACCGACTTCTCGCTGAACTCAGGCACAAACCGGCCATACACGCGGGGGTCGAATCGTGCCGCGTGCCGCAGGCCGGACGGGGTATTCCGCTGCGCCCGGTCGGCCGGAGGGCGACCGGGTCGTCCCGCGCGCCGGTCACCCGAGGAGCAGGTCTGATGAGCATCGTCCAGTCGAGGCGCCTCACGCCGAACGTCGCCCTGCTCCTGCTCGCCTCGATCATCGTGTCCTTCGTGGCCGCGTCGACCGCCCCGAGCCCCCTCTACGGGATCTACCAGGCGCGCTGGCACTTCTCGCCGATCACCACCACGGTGGTGTTCGCCGTCTACTCCGTCGCGGTGCTGGCCACCCTGCTCACGGTCGGCAAGCTCTCCGACCATGTCGGCCGGCGGCCGGTCCTGCTCGCCGCGATCGCGGTTCAGATGATCTCGCTGGTCATCTTCGTCCTCGCCGGCGGCGTACCCACGCTGGTGGCCGCCCGCGTCGTGCAGGGCATCGCGGCCGGCGCCGCCACCGGCGCGGCGGCCGCCGCCATGCTCGACATCGACCGGTCCCGCGGCACGCTCGCCAACTCGATCGCCCCGGGCATCGGCACCGGGGTGGGCGCCCTGCTCTCCGCGCTGCTCGTCCAGTACCTGCCCGCGCCGACGCGGCTGGTGTACCTCGTCCTGCTCGTCGTCCTGCTGGTCCAGGGTGTCGGGGTCGTGCTCATGGCGGAGACGGTCACGCCGATGGCGGGGGCGCTGCGGAGCCTGCGGCCGGAGATCACGCTCCCTCGCGCCGTACGCGGGCCGATGCTGGTCGTCACCCCGGTCGTCTTCGCCGTCTGGGCCCTGGCCGGGTTCTTCGGCGCGCTCGGCCCGGCGCTCGTCCGCGCCCTCATGAACTCGTCGATCGTGGCCGGGGGCCTGAGCATCTTCATCTTCGCGGTCTTCGGGTCCGTCACCATCCTCGTGCTGCGCGCCCGGCCGGCGCGGACCGTCATGCTCACCGGCATCGCCGCGCTCGTGCTCGGCATGATCATCACGCTGGTGTCGGTCTCCATGGACTCCATCGCCGGCTTCTTCGTCGGCCTCGCGTTCGGCGGCGTCGGCTTCGGAGGCGGCTTCCAGGGCAGCCTCAAGACCGTCACGCCCCTGGTCGAGGCGCACGAGCGCGCCAGCGTCCTCTCCCTGCTCTACATCGTCTCCTACGTCGGCTTCGGCCTGCCCACCGTCATCGCCGGCTTCCTCGTGGTCCACGGCGGCGGTCTGCGCCGGACCGCCGAGGAGTACGCCGTCGCCGTCATCGTGCTCGCCGCGGTCGCGCTGCTCGGGCTGCGTGGGACGGCCCGGCCGACAGGGGTGAGCCCGCGATAGCGTCTAGGTGATGCACAACCCGCCCGGACCAGCCGCCCTGACCACGGCCGAACGTGCGATCGACGCCCGCTCCCGCGCGGTCCTGGCCCGGCTGCCCCGGCACGGGCCGGCCGGCTGGCTGACCGAGTTCGCGGTGTTCGGGCTGAAACAGGCCTGGGCGTGCGTCTTCGGCGGGGCGATGCTGGCGGTCATCTTCGCGGCGCATCTCTGGTATCCGAGGGACCCGGCGTTCGCCCGCAACGACTTCCTGACGCTCGCCGCGGTCGCCATCCAGATCGCGATGGTGGCCGGGCGCCTGGAGACGCTGCGCGAGCTGCGGGTGGTGGTGCTGTTCCACCTCGTCGGCACGGTCATGGAGTTGTTCAAGACACAGGTGGGATCCTGGTCCTACGCCTCCGACGGCCTGCTGAGGATCGGTGCGGTGCCCCTGTTCAGCGGCTTCATGTACGCCGCGGTCGGCTCCTACCTGGTCCGGGTCAACCGGCTGTTCGACCTGCGTTTCACCCGCTACCCGAGGCGCTGGCTGACGGCTCTGCTGGCCGCCGCGATCTACGCCAACTTCTTCACCAACCACTACGTCTTCGACGTGCGGTGGCCGCTCATGGCCGCCGTCGCGCTCGTGTTCGGGCGCTGCGTCATGCAGTTCCGCATCTTCCGGCTCCGGTGGCGCATGCCGCTGCTGCTGGCCTTCCTCCTCGTCGCCTTCTTCATCTGGCTCGCCGAGAACATCGCGACCTGGTCGAACGCCTGGCTCTACCCCAGCCAGCTGGGCGGCTGGCACCCGGTCTCGCCGGCGAAGCTCGCCTCCTGGTTCCTTCTCATGATCATCTCGGTGGTGCTGGTCACCTGGATCTCGCCGCCCCAGCCGCCCGACGACGGGCAGCCGCCCACCGTGCGCCCGGACGCCGCTACCCGGCGGCGACGGACACCGGTGCGCTGAGCCGGCCCTCGTTCGCGCTGCGATCCAGGCCGGAGACGCAGTAGGTGAGCGTCCGGCCGGCCGGGGCGGTGCGGTCCACCCAGTCAGCCCCACGGGTGGTGCCGACGAGCCGGGCCGCGTCGCCGTCCACGCGGTAGACGGCGAAGCTCATGGCATCGTCGCCACGCCAGGTGAGCGTCACCCCGCCGGTGTCCTGGCGCCGCGCGCCGGTGATCGCGGGCGCCGGTGGCGGGGCCGCCGGCAGCTGGGCCATCGTCGGCAGCAGCGCGGGGGCGGCGTAGTGCGCGTCGCTGTACCGGCTGACCGCCCCGAGCTTGTCGGCGCGCACCTGCCGGGCGCTGAAGTGGACGCTCCCGCTGACCCCGTGCCGCCGGTTCAGGGCGAGCTGGCGGTCCAACTCGGCCGGGTCGCGCCAGGCGCCGCGCTCCCCCACCCGGTAGTCGGCCTGGCCGATGTAGAGCTGCACCCGGGTGCCCCGCACCGTGGCCGCCCACCAGGGCAGCAGCTTGGCGTAGTCGGCCTTGCCGAAGCCGATGTGCCAGTAGAGCTGCGGCACGACGTAGTCCAGCCACTGCTGCCGTACCCAGAGCCGGGTGTCGGCGTAGATGTCGTCGTAGCTCTGCAGGCCCGCGCTGGCCGAGCCGGCCGGGTCGGTGCGCTTGTTGCGCCAGATGCCGAACGGGCTGATGCCGAACTTCACCCACGGCTTGATCGCCTTGATCCGCTCGCTCATCTCGCGGACCAGGGTGTTCACGTTGTCCCGGCGCCAGGCGTCCTTGTCGGCGAAACCCCGGCCGTGGCGGGCGAACGCCGCGTCGTCCGGGAAGTCCTGCCCGGCCTCCGGGTACGGGTAGAAGAAGTCGTCGAAGTGCACCCCGTCGACGTCGTACCGCTGGACGGCCTCCAGCATCGCGTCCTCGACGAACCGCCGTGCCTCCGGGATGCCGGGGTTGAAGTAGAGGCGGCTGCCGGGCCGGTCGGCGCTGGGATAGGTCGCCACCCAGTCGGGGTGCCGCCGCAGCGGGTGGGTCGGCGCGAGCTGGTCGATGCGGGGGCCCGGCCCGCCCACGGTGGCCGGTTGGCCGCCCCGGTAGGGGTTGAACCAGGCATGGAACTCCAGGTTGCGGGCGTGCGCCTCGGCGACCATGAACTCCATCGGGTCCCAGCCCGGGTCGCGGCCGTCGCGGCTTCCGGTCAGCCACTCCGACCACGGCGCGTAGTTCGACGGCCAGAGGGCGTCCCCGCTGGGCCGGACGTGCACGAAGACCGCGTTGTGGTGGCGCCGCACCGCCAGGTCCAGCCAGCCCCGGAACTCGGCCCGCGCCGTCTCGGCCAGCAACCCCCGCCGGCTCGGCCAGTCGATGTTGTTCACCGTCGTGATCCACATGCCGCGCAACTCGCGGGTCGCCCGGGCCGGCCGGCCGGCGCAGTCCTCGCCACCGCCCGCCGGTCCGGCGACCCTGGCCCCGTCACCCGAGGACGGCGCGCCGCCGTCGACGACGACCCGGTCCCGCAGCGACCAGGCGCCGACCGCGGCGGCCACCGCGAGGGCGACGACCACCGCGACGAGCGCCCGGGTACGGCGGCGGGGAACGGGCGGAGCGGGCGCGGGGGCGGAGGGCATCGCCCCAGTCTGCCAGCGCCCCCGGCCGGGTGAAGTGGCCGGAACCGCTTCTTAACGGTCGCCTAAGGCGGGGCCGGTCAACGGCTCGCCCGGCGACCACACCGGACGGCGGCGTGGGCCGGTCCCGTGTCGGACCGGCCCACGCTGCTCGGAATCCGCGGTTCGCCGACCGCCGCGCCCCGGCGCCGGACGGCGGCGCCTCAGCCCTGGATGAGCGAGGCCCCGTAGTAGGTCAGCGACCCGATCTGCGCGTCACCCACCGGCCGCAGCAGCGGCGCGTACCAGACCGTGCTGGACCCGTTGGGGCTCACGCCCGGGCAGACCGCCGTGCCGGTCACCCCGGCGGAGACGGTGCCGCGCCCGTCGATCCGGCCGTCCGAGCGGTACGAGTACACCGGCCCGCCGCTGTCGCCCGGCGCGGCCGCGCAGCCCCCGGCGACGATGTGGTTGGCCTGCGTCACCGGCCCGATCACGTAGCCGACGTTGACGAACTGGTTGACCACGCTGACCCGCAGGCTGCAGTGCTCGCCGCTGGAGGAGCCGCCGGTGCAGACGTAGTTGCCGACGTAGTCCGAGGCGGCGCCGCCGACCCCGATGCTGGTGGCGGCGTTGTACGCCCCGGTGTAGATCCGGCCGCCGGCCGCGACCCGGATCATCAGGGTGTCCCGCGGGTTGTTGTCGTTGATGATCGGCCCCATGGTGTTGGTGGGGCCACCACCGTCGTACGCGACCTGGCCGTTCGCCCCGCAGTGCCCGGCGCTGAGGATCTGGCGGGCGTCGTTCCAGTACACCCCGAAGCCGGTGCTGCATCCGCCGCCGGCGTAGTACCGCGCCCCACCCCAGTACGGGGCGAAGTCGTTCTGGCGGTTGAGCAGCGTCGGGCTCGACGCGGTGCTCACGTCGAGCGGCAGCCGCGCGGTACGCAGGACGTCCCGCTTCCCCGACGCCAGCGCCTCGCCGGTGACGGTCACGGCGAGGCCGCTGCCGTCGACCTTGGCGGCCACCGAGACCGCGCGCGGGTCGGCGGCGAGCCGCTGCGCCTCGGCGACCATCTCGCGCTGGTGGAACCGGGCCGGCCTGAACGTCACCGGCACGGAGAGCCGCCTGGCCAGGTCACGGACCGACCCGGGGACCCGGCCCTTCCAGTAGACGGTGAGCCTGCGGGCCTCCGGCGCGGCGACCACGCCGGCGAAGCCCGCACCGCGCGCGGCCGTGATCTCGCCGGCGGCCGCGTTGAGCCGGTCCTGGACCGCGAACAGCTCACGCCAGCTGGCGAACCCGCCCGGCACGGCCTCGGCCGGCTGGGTGGACGGCGTGACGGGTTTTCCGTCGGCCACCGCCGGGGTTCCGATCGCGCCGACGGCGACGAGCGCGGCGGCCAACGCGAAAAGGGTACGGCGCACGACCGTACCTCCGCGTCCGCCCGGTGTCGTTCGACTCATGGATTTACCTCCTGAAAGTGAGAGCCGCCGGGGCGAAATTTTCCCCGGCCGAATTCGAATTCTGCGGCGGTGAATCCCGTTCACCAGACTCCTGCTGCCAAGCGGACTCAGCCATTTACCGAACAGATGCCGCCGTGCGACCATGGCCGGTTCGAGCCCGCCTGAACAGGGAAGATGCTTTACCGTGAGGGCTTTTCCACAATTCCGTACCGCTGTCGGAAAATAACCACTGATTGAACGGGCCCTCGCCTTTTCCGACTTGCCGAACACCGGATTCCGCTGTCTCTCAACAAGAAGAGCGCCGCTCGGCCTCTGCGGTAGGTCGCATCGCCGGCCCGGCCGGCACGGCAGGTTCGGGCTTCTGCCCTCAGGCGATTCTGTTGAGATACGCGACCCGCGTCGTGTCGGGTGGCGGCATGCCGTCCGACGCCGCGCAGCCCCGCTTTCCGCGTTCCTCGCCCTACTGGCCGGTCGTGAGCCATCCGCTGCTGCGCCGGGTGCTGCCCGGGCTGGCGGTGTCCGCCCTGGGCGACGGCATGGCGCTCGTCGCGGTGACCTGGCTGGCGCTGCAACTGGCGCCCCAGGGGCAGCGCGGCACGTGGACGGCGATCGCGGTGGCGGCGTACACCCTGCCCAGCGCCGCCGGAGCGGTGATCTTCGGCCGGTTCCTGGGCGGCCGGAGCGGGGCCCAGCTCGCCGGCTGGGACGCGGTCCTGCGCGCCGGCGCGCTCGCGGCGATCCCCGCCGCCCACCTCGCCGGGGCCCTCAGCATCGGCCTGTACGTGACCCTGCTCGCCGCGTCCTCGCTGCTGCACTCGTGGGGTTCCGCCGGGCGCTTCACCCTGATCGCCGAACTCCTGCCCGAACGACAGCACCTGCCGGCCAACGCGGTCCTCGCCATCATCGGCGAGACGGCCACCATCATCGGTCCCCCGCTGGCGGGCGTCCTCATCAGCGCGGCCGGTCCGGTCTGGGTCATCGCGTTCGACGCGGTCACCTTCGCCGTCCTGGCCCTGACCTACCGCCTCGCCGTCCCCGACCGCCGGCGGCCGGATCCGCCGGGGACCGCGCCGTCCCGCACGGCCGGCTTCGGCATCATCCGCCACCACCGGTCCCTGCGCCGCCTGCTGGGGCTGACCTTCGGGTTCTTCCTCCTCTTCGGCCCGTTCTACGTGGCCATGCCGGTCCTGGTCACCGAGGACCTGGGCGGCTCCGCGACCACGCTCGGGCTGTACTACACGGCGTTCGGCGCCGGCTCCCTCCTCGGCGGCCTCGCCACCGGCTACCTGCACCGCTGGCCGCTGTGGCCCACCACCATCGGCATCGTCGTCGGGTTCGGCGTCGCCATGCTGCCGCTCGGCCTGGGCGCGCCCGTCGGCCTGTCGCTGCCGGCGTTCGCCCTGGCCGGCCTCGTCTGGGCTCCCTACATGTCCACGTCGATGGCGCTGTTCCAGCGCAGCACCAGCGCCGCGGGACGTCCCCAGGCCCTGGCCGCCAACAGCGCCGTCCTCGTGCTGGCGGTACCCCTGGGCACCATGCTCGGCGGACCGCTGACGACCGGCATCGGCGCCCGTCGGACGCTGCTGCTGTGCGCCGCGGGCACCATCGCCCTCGGACTGGCGGCCGGGCTCGCCAACCTGCGCGGACGGTCCGGTACCGGCGACGACCCGGCCGGGCGGGCCTGGCGCCCGAGGGGCTGCCCCAGCCCGAGGACCCCGCCGGAGCGGGTGCCGTCCGACGCTGAGCCCGGACCGGGGCGAGCGGCCCGGTGATCACCGGCAGCCCCGGGTCGGGCCGGAGCGTCGGTCGTCGCGGAGGCCGACGGGGGTGCGGCGGCTACGGCTATGGTCGGGCGGTGGATGAGCTGTTCGAGGCGGCGGGAACGCTGCGCTCGGCGTACCGGGGGGTGGACTGGGCGTCGACGTCACTGGGCGCGGTGTCCGGGTGGAGCCCCACGTTGCGCGCCGCCGTCGACCTCACCCTGCACTCCCGGTTCCCGGTAACGCTGTTCTGGGGCCCGGAGTTCGTCATGATCTACAACGAGGCCTACGTCGAGCTGATCGGGAACAAGCACCCGGCCGCGCTCGGCGCACCGGCGGCGCGGGCGTTCCCGGAGATCTGGGACGTCATCGGGCCGATGCTCGCTTCGGTGCGGTCGACCCGGCGCGCGACCTGGACGCGGGACATGCGGCTGCTCATGGACCGGCAGGGCTACCCCGAGGAGTGCTACTTCACGTTCTCCTACTCCGCCGCCCGTGGCCCCGGCGGCAAGGTCGAGGGCGTGGTCGACATCGCGACGGAGACCACCGCGCAGGTCCTGTCGCAGCGGCGGCTGATCATGCTGGCCGGGCTCAACGACGCCCTCAGCGGCCTCGATGACCCGGCGGAGATCCTCGACCGGGCGGTACGGGTGCTGCGTACCGTGCCGGAGGACCTGCCCGACGTCGACATCCTGGGCACGGAGGCCGCCCGCGCCGGCCGTCCGCCGCTGCCCGCGGTCCCGTCGACGATCCTCCACGACGGGACCGTCGTGCTGGAGACGTCCGCGGAGACCTCCGTGATGCGGGTACGCCTGCCGGGCGTGCCGCCGTCCGCGGACACGGTCCTGGTGGCCCGGCTGAGCCAGCACCTGCCCCTCGACGACGACTACCTGGGGTTCGTGCGGCTGGTGGGCGCCACCGTGGCGCAGGCGCTGCACCGCGCCCAGACGCGCCAGGCCGAGCGCCGGGTCGCCGTCCTGGAACGGGACCTGTCCGAGCGGTTGCAGCGCAGCCTGCTGACCCCACCCGCGCGGCCGCACCACCTGGAGGTGGCGGTCCGGTACCAGCCGGCGGGCGAGCGGGCCCGGATCGGCGGTGACTGGTACGACTCGTTCCTCCAGCCCGACGGCTCTCTCACGCTGGTCATCGGGGACGTGGCGGGCCACGACCAGCAGGCCGCGGCGACGATGGCGCAGATCCGCAACCTGCTCCGCGGCGTCGCGTACGCCGTGCGGAAGTCGCCGGCCGCGGTGCTGGAGGGCCTGGAGGAGACGATGCGCGGCCTGGGCCTGCACGAGCTGGCGACCGCGGTCCTGGCCCGGGTGGAGCAGGACGAGGAGCAGGCGCGGGACGGCGCCCACACGCTGTGCTGGTCCAACGCCGGGCACCCGCCACCGGTCCTCATCGCCCCCGACGGGACCGCCAGCCTGCTGCACACGACGCCGGAGATTCTGCTGGGCGTCCAGGCCGGCGTCGCGCGCGGTGACCACCGCGTCACCCTCACGCCCGGCTGCGCCGTGGTGCTGTACACCGACGGCCTGGTCGACCGGCGCGACGCGGTCATCGACGAGGGGCTGGCCGACCTGATCCGGACTCTCACCGGCCGGCACGGCTCGACCGCGGAGCAGCTCTGCGACCAGCTGCTCACCCGTTACGCCGCCACCAGCGACGACGACATCGCCCTGGTCGTGCTGCGGATACCGCCGGAGCCCGCCGGCATCCCGCGGTAGGCCGCGCCGCCGCGGCACTGCCCGCGGGGGATATCCGGAATGCGGGTAACCTCTTTTCCATGGGCGGTGCCAGACCGCCGGCCGAGATCGACTCGACGGGGGCCGGGTACGCGCGACACGAGTCGTCGTCGCTGCTGTCCCGGCCGTTCACCGCCGCCACCATCACCGAGCTGCGGCATGCCGTCGCCGCCCGCGTCGAGGCGGCGGGGCTGACCGGCGAACCGGCCGAGGACTTCGTCCTGGCCGTCCACGAGCTCGCCACCAACGCGGTACGCCATGGCGGCGGAGCGGGCCACCTGCACCTTCGGCGACAGGGCGACGAACTGCGCTGCGACGTCGTCGATCACGGCCCGGGCACCGACGCGCCGTCGGTGCAGCGGGCCGGCGGGACGGAGGCCGGCGGCCGGGGCCTCTGGCTGGCGGACCAGCTGGCCGACTCGCTGGTCCTCCGCCGTCGCGCCGACGGCCTGACCGCCACGGTCACCATCCGGCTGCGCTGACCGCGCCGGCGGAGTGCTCTCGAAGCTGAACAGCGTCTCGGCCCGGTCACCGGCTCCCTCGGCCGGCAGAAAACAGCCGTGGGGGCTCAGCCGATCTCGTGGATCTTCGCCAGTTCGGCGGCGAACTCGGCGTCGGTGAGCGCGCCACGCTGGTGTTGCCGGGTCAGCGCGTGGATGTCTCGCCGCTGGTCAGCGCTCAGGGCGTCGCGGGCCGTGCCGGTCCGGCCGGCTCCGGCGGATGAGGTCGTCGGTCGGGCGGCGGCGGGCGGCGGCGCCGGCAGGCCGGCGGAGGCCGCCAACCGGCGTTGCGCGTCGCGGTGGTGCGCCCGCAGGGTTGCCAGGATCTCGTCGTAGTGTTCCGGCCAGGTGGCGAGCCGGCCCAGTTCGGGCCGGAACGTGAACGGCCGGAACAGGTCGCCGCGCTGCAACGGGGTCTGTACCGCGACGCCGTCGGTCCGCTCGATGACGATCGCCGGGCGGCCCATGTCCAGGCCCGCCACGGTGGCCATGCCGCTGCGGATCTCCGCGACCGACGCCCAGGGCACCGTGGTCGTGTGCAGGAGGGAGCGGGACCGGACGCCGCCGTCGCTGACGTAGACCCCGAGCATCGCGTGCCGCGCCGTGCCGGCGGCGCCACCGGCCAGCCACACCGCGAAGAAGATCGCCACCGGCGTCGGCAGCTCCCCGCGCAGGTACATGATCACGATGAACGTGGCGAGACCAGCCACCCCGACCAGCCCCAGCACCGCGAATCCCGTCGTGATGTCGAGCGAGTACGGGCGCTGCCATCTCCGCATGCCGTCATGGTGGGCAGCGGCGTCAACCCCGGGAGGCGGGTCAGGCGGGACGCAGGTGGGTGCGCCGGCTCTTGCGCCCCGCCTCGTACGCGGCCCGGGCGGCCCGCCCCTCGGTGGTGCCGGCGACCTCGGCGACCGGTACGTCCCACCAGGCGCCGGCGTCCGGACCGGCCTGGAACCGGTCGGTCCGGACGTGCACCACGGTGGTCCGGGTGGCCGCCGTCGCCGTCGCCAGCGCCGCCCTGAGCTGCGCCGTGGTCGACACCCGGATCAGGTCGGCGCCGAGACTGGCCGCGTTGGCGCCGAGGTCGACCGGCAGCGGCTCACCGGCCCGGTCGGTGTAGGCGGTGCCGAGCCGGTGCGCGCCGACACTCTCCGACAGCCGGCCGATCGAGGCGAAGCCGGAGTTGTCGACCAGCACCACGACGAGCTTGACGCCCTCGGCGACCGCCGTGGCCAGCTCGCTGGGCAGCATCAGGTAGGACCCGTCGCCGACGAGCACGAACACCTCGCGCTCGGGCGCGGCCAGCTTCACCCCGATCCCGCCGGCGATCTCGTAGCCCATGCAGGAGTAGCCGTACTCCACGTGGTAGCTCTTCGGGTCGGCGCTGCGCCACAGCCGGTGCAGGTCGCCGGGCATCGATCCGGCCGCGCACACCACCACGCCGCGCGGGCCGGCGGCGTCGTTGACCGCGCCGATCACCGCGGTCTGGGTGGGCGGCGCGTCCGGATCGGCGTGCCGGGCGGCGTCCGCCACGGCCGTCCACCGCTCGCGCAGCCGGGCCACCGACTGCCGGTACGCGGGCTCGGTGGCCCAGCCGGCGCAGGCGTCGTCGAGGGCGGCGAGGTTCTCCCGCGCGTCGCCGACGACCTGGGTGCCGGACAGCTTCGCCGCGTCGAAGCCGGTGACGTTGAGGTTCACGAAGCGCGCCCCGTCGCCGAAGAGGGTGCCCGAGGCGGTGGTGAAGTCGCTGTAGCGGGTTCCCACCCCGATCACCACGTCGGCGCCGGCGGCGATCTCGTTGGCCGCGGTGGTGCCGGTGACGCCGATCGCGCCGAGGGCGAGCGGGTGGTCGTGCGGCAGCGCGCCGGTGCCGGCCTGGGATTCGGCCACCGGCACCCCGTGCTCCTCGGCGAACCGGCGCAGCGCACCGGTGGCCCCGCTGTAGATCACCCCGCCGCCGGCCACCACGAGCGGCCGGCGGGCCGCCCGCACGATCCCGGCCGCCCGGGCCAGCGCCGCCTCGTCGGCGCGGGGGCGCGGCACGTGCCAGACCCGTTCGGCGAACAGCTCGTCGGGCCAGTCGTACGCCTCGGCCTGCACGTCCTGCGGCAGGGCGAGGGTGACCGCGCCGGTCTCGGCCGGGTCGGTGAGCACCCGCATGGCGGCCAGCAGCGCGGCCGGCAGCTGTTCGGGGCGGTTGACCCGGTCCCAGTAGCGGGAGACCGGCCGCAGCGCGTCGGTGACGCTGACGTCGTAGGAGCGGGTGTCCTCCAGTTCCTGGAGCACCGGGTTGGCCACCCGGGTGGCGAAGATGTCGCCGGGCAGCAGCAGCACCGGCAACCGGTTGATGGTGGCGCCGGCGGCGCCGGTGACCAGGTTCGTCGCGCCGGGCCCGATCGAGGTGGTGCAGGCCAGGGTGCTGAGCCGGTCGGTCATCCGGGCGTACGCCGCCGCCGTGTGCACCATGCCCTGCTCGGTGCGGCAGAGGTGGTACGGCAGGTCGGCTCCGGCGGTGGCCAGGGCCTCGCCGAGCCCGGCGACGTTGCCGTGGCCGAAGATGCCGAAGCAGGCCGGGATGAGCCGTTGCCGCCGCCCGTCGCGTTCGGAGAACTGCCGGGCCAGGAACGCCACCACCGCCTGGGCCACCGTCAACCTGGGCATCACGCCTCTTTCGTTACGGGCCGGGTCAGCGGCAGCCGCGGGTCCACCGGCTGGCCGGCCCAGCTGCCCCGGATCCAGCCGTGCCGGGGATCGTCCACACAGGCCATGGTCCGGGCGGCGCCGGGTCCAGCCAGCACGTTCAGGTAGTACAGGTCGTAGCCCGGGGCGGCCATGGACGGTCCGTGGTAGCCGTACGGGACGAGCACCACGTCGCCGGTGCGCACCTCGGCCAGCACGTCGATGGGCCGGTCGGCGGTGCCGTAGACCCGCTGGTAGCCCACCGGAGCCGCACCGGGCTCGCCGCCGGCCACCTCGAAGTAGTAGACCTCCTCCAGCGCGGCCTCGATCCGCCCGTCGTCGTACGTCCGGTCCTGCTCGTGCTTGTGCGGCGGGTACGACGACCAGTTCCCGCCGGGCGTGAGCACCTCCACGGCGACCAGCCGGTCGCAGTCGAAGGCGTCCGGTGCGCAGAAGTTGTTGACCTGCCGGCTGGCCGGCCCGGCGCCGCGCAGTTCCACCGGCACGTCCCGGGCCGCGCCGTAGCGGGGCGACAGCCGGCGGGTGGCCCGCGCCGACGGCAGCGCGAAGCGCCCCGCGCCGCGGATCGTCACGTCGGCGTCCCGGGGCAGGTAGGCGAAATCGGTGACCGCCGTGAAGACCGACTCGCGCCCGTTCAGCGCGAGCCGCAACCCGTCGCAGTGCACGGTGGCGGCGCCGGCCAGTGGCAGGACCAGCATCTCCTCGCCGCCGGTGGCGAAGCTGACCTCGTCGCCGGGCGGCAGGGTGAGCACCCGCAGCCCGGCGTACGTCCAGCCGGCCCGCTCGGGGGTGACCTCCAGCGCCCACGGCGCGCGGGCGGTGCCGCCCCAGGGCAGGTACGCGTCGCCGGTCCTCACGTGTCCCGCCCGGTGGGCAGCAGCGAGCCGGCCAGGTCAACCGCGGCGGCCACGTCGTCGTCGGGCGGGTAGAGCAGCGCCCGGCCGACCACCAGGCCGCGTACGCCGGGCAGCCGCAGCGCCCGCGCCCACCGCGCGTAGACCACGTCGGGCGCCTCCACCGGGTCGCCGCCGAGCAGCAGGACCGGCAGCGTGGTCGCGGCCATGACCTGCTCCATCTCGTCGACGGCCGGCAGCTTCAGCCAGGTGTACGCGCTGGTCGCGCCCAGCGCCTGCCCGACGCTGACGCCCTTGATGACCGCCTCGGGTCGCAGGTCGGCGCTGACCCGGCGGCCGTCACGGGCCACCCAGAGCGGTTCGACGAGGGCCACGGTGCGGTGCGCGGCGAGGGCGGTGACCGCCTGCGCGCACGCCTGGAGGGTGGCGGCGGTGCCCGGGTCGTCCGGGTCGATCCGGCACAGCATCTTGCCGCCGTCGTAGCGCATCGCGGCGATGCTGTCGGCGTCGTAGGCGGTGAACCGGTCGTCGAGTTCGAAGGTGGCGCCGGAGAGGCCGCCGCGGTTCATCGAGCCGATGGCCAGGCGGTTCTCCAGCGCCCCGAGCAGCAGCAGGTCCTCCAGGATGTCCGGGGTGCCGAGCACGCCGTCGACGCCGGGCCGGGACAGCGCCACGCGCAGCCGGTCGAGCAGGTCCACCCGACCGGCCATGGCCATGGGCCGGTCCCGCACGCCGAGGGCGCCGCGGGCCGGGTGGTCGGCGGCGATGACGAACAGCGGCCGGCCCGGTTCGGGCCAGGGGCGGCGGGTACGGCGGGCGGCAGCTTCGGCGATCGCCTGCGGCCGGTGCGCGCGGGTGCGGGTCAGCGCCTCGTACTCGGTGCTCACCGGGTTTCTCCTGTCCGGGCGGCGGTGGACGACGCCGTACGCGGCGCGCCGTCCCCGGCCAGCGCCACGGTCTCGGCGTAGTCGGGCATGGCAGCGGAGCAGGCCAGGCGGGAGGCCACGATCGCCCCGGCGGCGTTGGCGAAGCGCAGCGTCCGCTCCAGCGGCCAGCCGCGCAGCAGGCCCAGGCAGAGCGCGCCGCCGAACGCGTCGCCGGCGCCGAGCCCGTTGACCACGTCGACCGGGACCGGTGGCACCCGTACGCTCTGCTCCGGCGTGCGGGCGAGCACGCCCGCCGGGCCGAGCTTGACCACGGCGAGCCGGGGCCCGCGTTCGAGCAGCAGGTCGGCGGCCCGGTCCGGGTCGCGGGTGCCGACGGCGATCTCCACCTCGTCGAGGTTGCCGACGGCGACGGTGACCCGGGGCAGCGCCTCGGCGACGGCCGCGGTCGCGGCCGCCGGGTCGGGCCAGAACATCGGCCGGTAGTCCAGGTCCAGCACGGTGTGCGGGCGGCCGGCCCGGGCGGCGAGCGCGGCCGTGTGCGCGTCGCGGCTGGGCTGCTGGCACAGGCCGGTGCCGGTGAGCCAGAAGACGCGGGCCGAGACGATCGCGTCGAGGTCCAGCTCCTCGGGACGGATCTGGAGGTCCGGGGCCGTGGGCGTGCGGTAGAACCAGAGCGGGAAGTGGTCCGGGGGGAAGATCTCGCAGAAGGTGATCGGGGTGGGCAGCCCGTCGACCGGGCGGACGTGGCTGTCGTCCACACCGAACTCGCGCAGTGCCCGGTGCACGTAGTCGGCGAACGCGTCGGCGCCGGTGCGGGTGATCACCCCGGCGCGCAGCCCCTGCCGGCTGGCCGCGACCGCCACGTTGGTGGGGCTGCCGCCGAGGAACCTGCCGAACGTCTCGACCTCGGCCAGCGGCGTGGCGACCTGCAACGGATAGATGTCCACCCCGACCCGGCCGATGGTGAGCACATCGAGCATGCGGCGCCCTCCGTCCCGGCTGGCGTCGGCGTGTCCGCCAGCTCCATCCCGTCCCTGATTGGTAACAGTGCTTCACGAGTTGTGTCAATGTGTTGTCATGACATCTGCCCTCTGCGCTGGGTGATCGCTTCGGTACAGTGGCGCCCGTCAGCACGCCCGATCCCGCGCAGCCGCAGCGAGGAGGTTTCCGTGACCGGCCCCGAGATCGCGGTCGACCGCAGCAGCCCGGTCCCGCTCTACTTCCAGGTCGCGGAGCAGTTCGCCGCGGCGATCCAGCGCGGTGACCTGGCCCCGGGTGACCGCCTGGACAGCGAGTTGCAACTGGCCGACCGGCTCGGGTTGTCCCGGCCCACGGTGCGGCAGGCGATCCAGCACCTGGTCGACAAGGGACTGATCGTGCGCCGTCGTGGCGTGGGCACCCAGGTGGTCCGGGGTGAGGTGCGCCGAGCCGTCGAGCTGACCAGCCTGCACGACGACCTGGTCCGGGCCGGTCAGCGACCGTCCACCTCGGTGCTCGAACTGGCCACGGTGGCCTGCCCGCCGGCGGTCGCCGCGGCGCTCGGCCTGCCGCCCGGCGGCGAGGTGCAGCACCTGCGCCGGCTGCGCTTCTCCGACGGGGAACCGCTCGCCCTCATGGAGAACTGGCTCCCGGTCGACCTGCCGCGGCTCACCATGGCGGCCCTCCAGGCCGACGGCCTCTACGCGATCCTGCGCGCCGGCGGGCGGCGGATCCGCGGCGCCCACCAGCGGATCGGGGCGCGGGCCGCCACCGCCGCCGAGGCGCAGATGCTCGGCGAGCGGCGCGGCGCGCCGCTGCTCACCATGACCCGCACCGCGTACGACGACCAGGGCCGCTACGTCGAGCACGGCGCGCACATCTACCGGGCCAGCCGCTACTCCCTCGAGGTGACCGTCGCCGAGCGGTGACGGTGGATGTTTCGCGCTCATTTCACTGACAGGTATTTACGTCGTCAGGCTGTCATGACATTGTGGCCGCAAGCACCGCCGGCGGCGGACGTGCGGCCGGCGGGGTGATCCCGCGAGTCTCTTCGAAGTCACTCCTTGCGAAGGGAAACAGCCCATGTCAGCCAAGCCGAGACGCGCAGCGGGCGTGCTCGCCGCGCTCACCGCCGTCGCCCTCGCCGCCACGGCCTGCGGCGGCTCGGACGAGCCCGCCGGTAAGGACGCCAAGAACATCACCCTCACCATCTCCGCGAACTCCATCGTCGGCGGCAAGAACTCCGCCGGCGCGGAGTGGATCGAGAAGTGGGTCATCCCCAAGTTCGTCGAGGCGCAGAAGGCCAAGGGCGTCACCGCCAAGGTGACGTTCCAGGCCAGCGGCGTCGACGACGAGCAGTACAAGACCAAGCTGGCCCTGGACATGCGCTCCAAGGGCGGCGCCGACGTGATCGCGGTGGACGGCATCTGGGTCGGCGAGTTCGTCCAGGCCGGCTACCTCAAGCCGCTGTCCGAGGTGGCCGGGAACCAGGTCGACTCCTGGGAGGGCTGGTCGCAGATCCCCGAGACCGTGCAGGGCCTCGGCTCGTTCGAGAACAAGCGCTACGGCATCCCGCTGGGCACCGACGGCCGGGTCCTCTACTACAACAAGAAGCTCTTCGCCCGGGCCGGCCTGCCCGCCGACTGGCAGCCGAAGAGCTGGCAGGAGATCCTCGACGCCGGCACCAAGCTCAAGGCGCTGCCCGGGGTGACCCCGATCCAGATCAACGCCGGCACCGCGATGGGCGAGGCCACCTCCATGCAGGGCGCGCTGCCGCTGCTGGTGGGCGCGGGCGGCGAGATCTACAAGGACGGCAAGTGGTCCGGCGCCACCCAGCCCGTCAAGGACATGCTCGACTTCTACACCAAGGTCTACGGCGGCGGCCTGGGCGACCCGAAGCTCCAGCAGGAGGCCAAGGGGCGCGACAAGTCGTTCGCCGAGTTCGCCGCCGGCAAGATCGGCATCCTCGCCGAGGGTGACTACTTCTGGCGCAGCGTCGTCAACCCGAAGGACGGCATCGCCAAGATGGCCGACCGGGACACCACCGTGGGGTACGCGATGATCCCCGCCAAGCAGCCCGGCGCGGGCATCCGCGGCCAGGACTTCGTCAGCATGTCCGGTGGCGGCGTCCGGGTGCTCAACCCCAACTCCAAGTTCCCCTCCCAGGCGTGGGAACTGCTGTCGTTCATGGCCTCGGCGGAGGCGGTCAAGGCGGAACTCGCCGGCGCCGCCCGGATCACCGCGCGGACGGACGTCAACAAGGAGGTCCTCGCCGCCGATCCGATGCTCAACTTCGTCGCCGAGAAGGTGCTGCCGCTGACCGCCTACCGGCCGCCGCTGGCGGTCTACCCGCAGGTGTCGGTGGCGCTGCAGGAGGCGACCGCCGCGGCCGCCTCGGGCAAGAGCGCCGACGAGGCGGCCGCCGCGTACCAGAAGAAGGTCGAGGGGTTCGTCGGTGGTCCAGGTAACGTCACCTCCTGACGAAGTGGTCGAGGGAGCGCGCCCGGTCACGGGCGCCTCCCCCGCCCCCGCCCCCGACGCCGCCGGCCTCGGCCGGGCCCGGGCCACCGGGTTCCTCGTCCCGGCCCTGGTGCTCATCCTGGTCTTCCTCGTGGTGCCGGCCGCCTGGACGATCTACCTGGGCGTGACCAACTACCGGCTGACCGGCCTGGCCGCCGCCCACCCCGAGGTCGTCGGCCTGGACAACTACACCCAGGCCCTCGGCGACGAGCGGTTCCGCACCTCGCTGCTGCTGACCCTGCAGTTCGTCCTCGGCTCGGCGGTCATCGGCCAGGCCGGGCTCGGCTTCGCCATCGCGTTCGCGCTGCGCGACCGCCGCGGCCCGCTGCGCCGGGTGGTCGAGGGGTTCGTCCTGCTCTCCTGGATCCTGCCCAGCTCGGTGGTCGCCTTCCTGTGGATCGCCCTGCTCGACCGGGACGCCGGCACGCTCAACGCGCTGCTCGGCATCCCCGGGACGGCCTGGCTGCTGGACCACCCGATGCTGTCGATCATCGTCTTCAACACCTGGCGCGGCACCGCGTTCTCGATGATGCTCTACGCCGCCGCGCTGGAGAACGTCCCCCGCTCGCACCTGGAGACGGCCCGGCTGGCCGGCGCCTCGACCTGGCAGCAGCTGCGCGACGTGGTCTTCCCCCGCATCCGCGGGCACGTGCTGACCAACCTGCTGCTGATCAGCCTCTGGACGTTCAACGACTTCGCGCCGTTCCTCATCACCGCCGGCGGGCCCGAGCAGCGCTCGGAGATCCTGCCGGTCTACGTGTACAAGGTGGCGCTCTCCGGCGGCGAACTCGGCTTCGGCGCCGCCATCTCGTTCATCATGCTGCTGATCAACCTGGTCATCGCGCTGGTCTACCTGCGCATGCTGGGCCGGCGGAAGGAGCCGGCGTGACCACCGACACGGCGCCCGTACCCACCACCGAGCCGACCCGGCCCACCGTCGCGGTACGCCACCTGCTCGCCCAGATCGGCCGCTACACGTTCCTCTGCGCCATCCTGGGCTTCTTCGCGCTGCCGCTGCTGTGGCTGGCCACCGCTCCGTTCGACGACACCCCGACCGTCACGGCCTCCCTGCCGCGGTTCACCCTGGACAACTTCCGTGCCCTGCTGGACAACCCGTACGCGCTGAGCTCGCTGCTCAACTCGGTCTACCTGGCCGCCGGCACCGCGGCGCTGGTGGTGACCTTCGCCGCGCTCGCCGCGTACGCGCTGAGCCGGGTCCGGGTGCCCGGCCGCGACGCGCTGCTCTACGGGCTGCTGCTGCTGTCGTCGATCGTCACGGGCACCGCCACCATGGTGCCGCTGTTCGAACTGGCCTTCCGGCTGAACCTGATCGACTCCCGGCTCGGCGTCATCCTGATCCTCAGCGGCGGGCTGCTGCCGGCGGCCATCTTCATCCTCAAGGACTTCATGGACTCCACCCCGACGTCCTACGAGGAGTCGGCCCGGGTCTTCGGCGCCAGTCCGTTGCAGATCATGCGGCACATCGTGGTGCCGCTGGTCCGCCCCGGCCTGGCCACCGTCGGGGTCTGGGCGGTGGCGAACGTCTGGGGCAACTTCCTGGTGCCGTTCCTGCTGCTGCGCGGGCCCGACAAGGCCCCCGCCGCCGTGATCATGTACACCCTCTACACCGAGGGCGGGCAGGCCGACCTGCGGCTGCTCTCCACCTTCTCGCTGCTCTACTCGCTGCCGGTGGCGCTCATGTTCGTCTTCGTCAGCAGCCGGTACGGGTTCCGCTTCCACGGAGGGATCAAGCGCTGATGTCCGCCATCACCATGCGCGAGCTGACCAAGGTCTACCCCGGCGGGGTACGCGCCCTGGACGCCCTCGACCTGGAGATCGCCGACGGGGAGTTCTTCGCCCTGCTCGGCCCGTCCGGCTGCGGCAAGACCACCCTGCTGCGCACCATCGCCGGGCTGGAGGTCGCCTCCGGCGGCAGCGTGCGGATCGGCGAGCGCGACGTCACCGGCCTGCCGCCGGGCAAGCGGGACGTGGCCATGGTCTTCCAGGACTACGCCCTCTTCCCGCACATGACCGTGCGGGACAACATCGCCTATCCGCTGCGGATCAAGAAGGTCGACCGGCGCACCCGCGGCGGCAAGGCCGCCGACACCGCCGAGGAACTGGGCCTCTCCGGGCTGCTGGAGCGCCGCCCGGGGCAGCTCTCCGGCGGTCAGCAGCAACGCGTCGCCCTGGCCCGGGCGATGGCCTGCCACCCGCAGGTGTTCCTGCTCGACGAGCCGCTGTCCAACCTGGACGCCCGGCTGCGGCTGGAGGCCCGCACCTTCCTCAAGCGCCTCCAGCGGGAACTCGGCGTCACCACCGTCTTCGTCACCCACGACCAGGCCGAGGCGCTCGCCCTGGCCGACCGGATCGCGGTGATGGAGGGCGGCCGGATCCGCCAGGTCGGCACCCCCACCGAGGTGTTCCGCCGCCCCGCCAACACCTTCGTGGCCGGCTTCATCGGCTCCACCCCGATGAACCTCATCGACGCGCGGGTGCACGGCGGCGAGCTGGCCGTGGGGCCGGCCCGGCTGCCGCTGCCCGACGACTCGCACGGTCAGGTCACCGACGGGGAGCGGCTGGTCTACGGCATCCGCCCCGAATACCTCGACTACTCCCCCACCGCGGTCCCGGGCGCGCTGACCGGCGAGGTCGTCGTCGTGGAGAACCTGGGCAGCGTCTCCCTCGTCTCGTTGGACGTGCCCGCCGACGACACCGGCCCGGCCGACGCGGGCTCGCCGGCCGGCGACGCCGGCCGGACCAGCGTGCAGGTCGTGGTGCCCGAGGGGGCCGAGCCCGAACCGGGCGACACCGGCTGGGTGGTGCCCCGGCCCGGCCGGTCGCTGCTCTACCGCGACGGGACGCTGGTGACCGCCACCGCCACGGCCGAGGTGCCGGCCCCCCGCGCCGGCGCCGCCGTCCGGAGCTGACCATGGTCGTGCACCACGGCAGGTGGACCCTGCAGGACCGCGTCGACGGCGTGCTGCGCACCCTGCCGGTCACCGTCGCACCCGGCACCGCCGCGCTCACCGTCCGGCTGGACTACTCCCGCGAGGCCGGGGTGCTCGACCTCGGCTGCGTCGGCCCGGACGGCTTCCGCGGCTGGTCGGGCGGTGCCCGCGACGGCTACACCGTCGCCGCCGACTGGGCCACCCCCGGCTACCTGCCCGGCGAGCTGGAGCCCGGCGAGTGGCAGGTGCTGCTGCGGTTGCACCGCATCCCACCCGAGGGGCTGGACTACGAGGTCACCGCCACCACGAGCACCACGCCGCAGCCCGCACCACCGGCACCGGCGGCGCCACCCCGTCCCGACCGGCCGCCCCGCCGCGACCTGCCCGCCGTCGACGGCCGGCACTGGCTCGCCGGTGACCTGCACGCGCACACCGTGCACAGCGACGGCGCGCAGACCATCTACGAGCTGGCCGCGCTCGCCGCCGGCCGGGGCCTGGACTTCCTCGCCGTCACCGACCACAACACCGTCAGCCACCACCCGTGGCTGCCGGCCGCCTCGGCCCGCTACGGCATCACCCTGCTGCCCGGGCAGGAGGTGACCACCGACCGGGGGCACGCCAACGTGTTCGGCCCGGTGGGCTGGGTCGACTTCCGCCGCCCGCCGGACGAGTGGCTCGCCGCCGCCCGGCGCGACGGCGGGCTCATGTCGGTCAACCACCCCCTCGGCGGCGACTGCGCCTGGCGCCAGCCGCTGACCGAGCGCACCCGGCTGGTCGAGGTGTGGCACTCCGGCTGGTGGGACCGCACCTGGGGCGCTCCCCTGGCCTGGGCGCGGGCGTGGCGGCCGGACGTCGTGGCGGTGGGCGGCAGCGACTTCCACCGCCCCGGCGACGACGCACCGCCCGGCTCCCCCACCACCTGGGTGCTCGCCGACCGCGACAGCGCACCCGGCGACGCCCTGCTGGACGCGCTGCGCGGCGGCCGTACCGCCGTCTCCGCCGACCCCGACGGGCCGCTCCTGCTGCGCCTCGGCGACGAACTGCTGGCGCTCGACGCCGACGGCGCGCTGCTGGCCTACCCGGACGGGCGGCACCGGCTGGTCCGTGGCGACCGGTGCCTGCTGCCGGCCGGCGACGGACTGCACGTCCTGGAGTCCCACCGCATGGAGGTGATCGCACTGTGCAGCTGACCGGACGCACCCGGGTGGCCGGCGCCCCCGTCAACTACGGCATCTACCGGACCACCGACGCACCCGTCGGCCCCGACGACCTGCTCGCGGCACTGGCCCACGACGGCTACACCGGGGTGGACTCCGGCCCGATCGGCTACCTCGGCACCGGCGAGACCCTCGCCCGACGGCTGGCCACGACCGGCATCGGGCTCGCCGGCGGCTGGGTCGACCTGCGCTTCGCCGACCCGACCGGCTTCGCCGCGGACCTGGTCCAGCTCGACGCCGCGCTCGACGTCTTCACCGCCGCGCCGGCCGACGACCCCCGGTTCGCGCCACGACCGACCCTGGCCTGCCCCGGCAACCCGGGCCGGATGGCGCGGCCGGGGACCCCGACCGACCTGGCGTCGGCGCTGCCCGCCGCGGCCTGGCCGGACTTCGCGGCCCGGGTGCAGCAGGCCGCCGACCGGTGCCGCGACCGCGGCCTGGAACCGGTGTTCCACTACCACCTCGGCACCGACGTGGAGACCGAGGCGGAGGCCGACCGGCTGCTCGAACTGACCGACATCGCCATCTGCCTGGACACCGGGCACCTGGCGCTGGCCGGCGGCGACCCGGTGGCCGCGGTGCACCGCTGGGCCGGCCGGATCGGCCAGGTGCACCTCAAGGACGCCGACCTCGGCGCCCACGCCCGGGTCCGGGCGGCCGGCGGCGGCCTGATGGACGTGGTCGCCGCCGGCGGCTTCTGCGCGCTGGGCCGCGGCGACGTCGACCTCGCCGGGGTGCTCACCGGCCTCGACGAGATCGGCTACACCGGCTGGCTGGTGGTCGAGCAGGACGCCCCGGAGGACAACCGGGACCTCGACCGGATCCGCGCCGACCAGCACGCCAACCGGCGGTGGGTCGAGGAGGCGCTGCGATGACCGAGCCGGGCAAACGGATCCGGATCGCGGTGACCGGGCTCGGCATCATCGCCCGTACCGTGCACCTGCCGCTGCTGCAACGCCGCGGCGACCTGTTCGAGATCGTCGCGCTGGCCGACCTGTCCCCGTCCCGGGTCACCGAGCTGGGCGAGCGGTACGGCGTGGAGCCCGCCCGCCGCTACACCGACGCGGCCCGGATGGTGACCGACGGCGGCTGCGACGCGGTGCTGCTGGCCACCTCCGGCTCGCACGGCGAACTGGCCGCCCTGGCGCTGCGCGCCGGCCTGCCCGTGCTCTGCGAGAAGCCGCTGGCCTACACGCTCGCCGAGACGGCCCGGCTGAGTGAGCTGGGCGCCGGCGGCGCCGGGCTCATGGTCGGCTACATGAAGCAGTACGACCCGGCGGTGGCGGAGGCCGCGCGGCTGCTGGCGGAACTCGGCGGCGCGGAGCGGGTGCACGCCGTGGAGGTGACCGTGCTGCACGCCGGCGGCGACCGGCAGCTGCGCTTCGCCAACCTGCCCCCGGCGGCCGGCGACGTGCCGGCCGAGGAGCTGGCCCGGCTGTCCGCCGCGGACCGGCGGCTGCTCGACGCCGCCGTCGGCACCGACCCGGGCGCGCGCACCCTCTACCAGATCCTGATCAACAGCATCTCGCACGACCTGTCCCTGCTGCGGCTGTTCACCGGCGCACCGGCCACCGTGGAGCAGGTCGCCACCTGGCCGCTGGCGCCCGACGGCCCGGCCGAGCCGTCGGTGGAGATCAGCGGGCGGCTGCCGACCGGCGCCCGCTACGGCATCCGGTGGCTCAACCTGCCGGACTACCCCGCCTACCGGGAGACGGTCACCCTGCACCACGCCCGCGGCTCGCTGGAGCTGGTGTTCCCCTCGCCGTACCTGCTCAACGCGCCGACCACGCTGACCGTGGTGGACGAGTACGGCGGCGGCGAGCGGCGGGCCGCGTACCGGTCGGTGACCGAGGCGTTCGAGCAGGAGCTGGTCGCGTTCCACGCGATGGTCACCGCGGGGGCCGCCCCGCTGACCGGCATCGCGGGGGGCGCGGCCGACGTACGGACCAGCCAGCAGGTGGTACGCCGCTACGGTGAGCTGACCGGGGCGGCGATCGGCGGAGAGGCGGCGAGCTGATGACGCGACCGACCGAGATCATCGTGGTGCCGCACACCCACTGGGACCGGGAGTGGTACGAGCCGTTCCAGCGGTTCCGGCTGCGGCTGGTGGCGCTGCTCGACGAGGTCTTCGACCGGATGCAGCACGACCCGCGGCAGCGGTTCACCCTCGACGGGCAGCTCGCGGCGGTCGACGACTACCTGGAGGTCCGCCCGGAACGGCGGGAACAGGTGATCGAGCTGGTCCGCGCCGGCCGGCTGTCGGTGGGCCCCTGGCAGATCCTGCTCGACGAGTTCCTCTGCTCCGGGGAGAACATCGTCCGCAACCTCGAACGGGGGCTGACCCGCAGCGCCGAGCTGGGCGGTGCCATGCCGGTCGGCTACCTGCCCGACATGTTCGGCCACATCGCGCAGATGCCGCAGATCCTGGCCGGCGCCGGGCTGGCCCACGCCTGCGTGTTCCGCGGCGTGCCGGAGCGGGTGCACCACCACGCCTTCGCCTGGCAGGCGCCCGACGGCACCACCGTCCGCACCCAGTACCTGCCCGGCGGCTACGGCAACGCCGCCGGCCTCATGGACGACGCCGCGCAGGTCACCCGCCGGGCCGGCGACCTCGCCGACCGGCTCGCCGGGTGGCGGCCGGCCGGCGACGACACCCCGGTCCTGGCCATGTACGGCACCGATCACGCCGCTCCCGCGCCGGACGCCCCGGACCTGCTGGCCACCGCCGACCTCGCCGGCACCCGGCTGCGGCTGGGCACCCTCGCCGAGTACTTCGCCACCCAACCGGCCACGGTCGACGGTCTCCAGGTGGTCCGCGGCGAGCTGCGCTCGCACGCCCGGGCCAACATCCTGCCCGGCGTGATCTCCGTCCGCGCGCACCTCAAGCAGGCGATGAACCGCGCCGAGCGGCGCGTCGAGCGGTACGCCGAACCCCTCGCCGCGCTCACCCACGACGGGTCCGTGCAGCGCTTCCTCGACATGGCCTGGACCCGGCTGATCGACGCCAGCTGCCACGACTCGGTGACCGGCTGCGGCTGTGACGAGACCGCCGAGCAGGTCGCGGCCCGCCTCGCCGAGGCCGACCAGTTGGGCCGGGCGGTCTGCGACCTGGTGGGCGCGCGGCTGGCCGCCACCGTGCCCCGCGACGGCTACCTGCTGTTCAACCCCACTCCGGCGGCCCGTACCGCCCTGGTGCGCCTGGACGTGGCGGTGCCGGCCGACGGCGGCGTGGCGCTCGCCGACGCCGCCGGGCGCAGCGTGGCCGCCCAGGTCCTCGACCGGAGCCGCACGGTGCTCGCCGACGACGTGGTGCCGGCCGCCGACCTGCCGGCCGTGCTCACCCGCGTGCACGGCCGGGAGCTGTACGGCCAGGAGGTCACCGCCTGGTCGGTGTCGCCCGACGACGCCACCCTCACCTTCCAGGTGGCTCGGCACGGCGATCCGGCCTTCGACGTCGAGTACGTGCGGCTGGCGCTCGCCGCCGCCGGGCAGCCCGACCACTGGCGGGTACGGATCCTCGCCGCTCCCCGGGCGACCGTCGCGGCGCTGGTCGACGTGCCACCGCTCGGGCACGCCGCGGTCCGCCCGGTGCCGCTCCCGGCGACCGCGACGCCCGCGTCCGACCCGGTCACGGTGGCCGGCCGCGGCCTCGACAACGGCCTGCTCCGGGTCGACGTCGCCGAGGACGGCACGCTGGCGCTGTCCACCCCGGACGGGATCACCGTGGACGGGGTGGGCCGGATCGTCGACGGCGGCGACGTGGGCGACAGCTACAACTACGCCCCGCCGGCCGCCGACGAGCTGGTCGACAAGCCACGGGCGGTGCGCACCGTGGTGCGCCACGACGGGCCGCTGGTGGCCGTGCTGGACGTGGTGCGCGAGTACCGGTGGCCGGTGGCCGCGGACGTCGACGCCGGCTCCCGCGCCGTGGACCGCGAACCGGTCACCGTGACCACCCGGGTCGAGCTGCGCCGCGGCGAGCGGTTCGTCCGGCTGCGCGTCGAGTTCGACAACCGCTGCGACGACCACCGGGTCCGGCTGCACCTGCCGCTGCCGTCACCGGCCGACACCTCGTACGCCGAGGGCCAGTTCGCCGTCGTGGCGCGCGGCCTGACGGCGGAGGGCGGTGGCGGTGAGGTGCCGCTGCCCACCTTCCCGGCCAACGGGTTCGTCGCCGCCGGCGGTCCGGACGGGGCGCTCGCCGTGCTGCTGACCCAGCCCACCGAGTACGAGGTGACCGACTCCGGCCGCGAGCTGGCGGTCACCGTGCTGCGGTCGATCGGGATGTTGTCGCGCAACCGGCACGCCCTGCGCGACGAGCCGGCCGGCCCGCAGCTCCCGACGCCCGAGGCGCAGTGCCGTGGCGCCCGCACCGTCGAGCTGGCGGTGCTGCCGTACACGGGCGCCTGGCACGAGGCCGGGGTGCTGGCGGCGGCCGAGGCGTACCGGCACGAGCTGCTGGCGTTCCCCGGCACCGCCGACCCGGGCGCCGCGCTGCCCGCGCCGGCGGTCGGGCTCTCCGTCGACGGTGCCGGCGTCGCGCTGACCAGCGTCCGGGACCGGGCCGGCCGCACCGAGGTGCGGCTGGTGGCGCAGACCCCGGCGGACACCACGGCCGTGCTCGGCGGCGCGACCGTCCGCGGCGCGTGGCGCACCGACCTGCTCGGCCGGGCCGGCGAGCCGCTCACGGTCGGCGGCGACGGGCTGGTCCGGCTGCCGCTGCGGGCCTGGGAGATCGCCACGGTGCACCTCGACCTGTCCTGATCAACGGACCTCGAACAGGCCGCGAGCGCCGCGCTCGGCGTCGACCATGGCGTGGCTGACGAAGGGGTAACGCCCGGCGGCGGGGAACGTCAGCTCGACGAACCCCCCGGCTGCCGGGCCGAGCTGGAGTACCTGCGCGCCGCCCGGGTCCGCCGGCCGGCTCTCCCAGCGGCCCTCGCGGTAGACGGTGTCGAACTGGGCGCCCACCACGTGGAAGGAGCTGTCCCGGTTGGGGCCCACGCCACGTTCGGTGGGCTCACCGTGCCCGGCGCCGGGCGGGCCGGCTGGTTCGCCGGAACCGATCGTCGGGAGCGGGGCGAGTTCTTCCGGGTGACGCTCACCGCGCTGCGGGCCGTGACCTGAGGACCGGCCGGCGTGCCGCCCGCCGGAGCGCGACCACCTACCGCGGACGCGGCGCGGCGTTGTCGAGGTCGAGCAGTCCGGCGTCGACCACGGCCCGGCTCATCGGCCGGGTCAGCTCGGCGAGGCGGGCGCACCCGTCGGCGCCGAGCACCTCGTACGCGGGCATGGCGAGCCGGTCGGTGGCGGCCTCGAGCCACGCGCGCTGCGCCCGCCCACGGTCGCTCAGGGTCGGCCCGTCGCCCTCGACCAACCCGCGCCCGCGCAGCCGCTCGACCGCGTCCGCCCACTGCTCGCCGTTCCAGCCCCGCGTGCGGCGCAGGAAGCGGACCGACACCTCGCCGGACGCGGCGTGCAGCACCAGTGCCTCCAAACCGGTCAGGCCCGCCAGCACCAGAGCGGCGACGTGCCCGTCGCCGCGGAACTCCCGCAGCACCGTCTGGGCCTGCCAGAGAACCAGGTGCGGCCGCTCCGGCCAGGGCAGCGCGGCGTGGGCGGCGAACAGCGGCCGACCCTCGGGGTACGCGGTCGCGGACTCGGCGGCGCGGCGGGCCAGCTCGGCGGCCTCGGCCATCTCCGGGCCGTGCACCGCGTCGCCGAGCGCTCGGGTCAGGGCCGCGTCGGCGGCCGCCAGGCGGGCGGCCAGCACGGCGGCCGGCGTCGCCCGCTCCCAGGCGGCGGGCAGCACCCGGGCGACGAGGGCGGGGTTGAAGTTGAAGAAGCTGGCGACCACCGGGCCGGGGCCGACCGGTCCCAGGGCGGCCGCGCGGGAGGCGAAGTAGCCGGCGGGCTCCGCGAGGCCGAGGGCCGCGTACCGCTCGTGCGCCTCCGGCACGAAGTAGATCATCGCGTGCAGGGGTTCGGTCACCCGCCAGGCGCGGCGGACGGCGGCCGGATCGAGCGCTGCCGGCCGCGACCAGTCGGGGGCCAGCTCGTCCGTCATGTCCGCCATGTCGCTGCCTTTCGCCGGGAACGTTACCGACGGGTAGGTTCCCATGCCGACGGCGGCCGTGTCACCTGGCCGGGCGAAGGATGCCCTGTCGGGTCCTGTTGCTCGGGTCAACGACGTGTTCTCATACCGAGACGACGATGTCACCGACCTGCGTACGGCGACCCCGTCCCACCGCTCGGTGACTCCAATCCCCCGGCGTGAAAGGTGCAAGGATGCACAGAAGATCAACTTTCCAACTCGCGGTTCTGACCGCTACCGCGGCGACGTTCCTGGCGGCCGGCGGAGCGTCGGCGGCGGCCGGCACGGCACCGTCCCTGACCGCCTCCGCGGGCGCGGCGGCGTGCGAGCCGGGCGCCGCGGGGCACAGCGTGGCGCGGGTGGCCGAGGGCGCCACCGCACAGGAGCCGGAGCTGTACTCCAAGAACGAGGCGAACGCCTACGGCGTGATCAAGGACTCGCCGCGCCTGCCCAACGGCAGCGTCACCATCCCCACGGTCTTCCACATGGTCTCCGACCACCCGCTCACCGCGGCGGAGACGGCCAGGTGGAACACCCTGATCGCGGCGCAGATGACGGTGCTCAACGACTCGTTCGCGGGCCGTACGGCGGCGGACGCCTCCGACACGCCGTTCCGGTTCTCGCTCGTCGACACCACGTGGACGGTGAACAGCGACTGGTACACCGTCGTGCCCGGCAAGAACGAGCGGGACATGAAGCAGGCGCTGTACACCGGCGACGCCCGCACCTTGAACGTGTACGCGGCCAACATCGGCGGCGGCCTCCTCGGCTGGGCGTACTTCCCGAAGGGTTACAACAACGGTCGCGACTACATCGACGGCGTCGTGATGCTCGACGAGTCGATGCCGGGCGGGACGGCCGGCAAGTACGCCCTGGGTGACACCCTCACGCACGAGGTGGGGCACTGGCTGATGCTGGAGCACACCTTCGCGCACGGGTGCTCGGCTTCGGGCGACTACGTCGCGGACACTCCGCGCGAGGCGGCGCCGCAGTTCAACTGCCCGGTGGGTGCGGACACCTGCACGGCACCCGGGCTGGACCCGATCCACAACTTCATGGACTACACGCAGGACTCCTGCATGAACATGTTCACCGCGGGACAGGCGGACCGGATGAGTGACGCCTGGGTGGCGTTCCGGGCCGGCGGCGGCAAGCAGTAACCAGGTCTGACGTACGTGCCGGGGTTGGCGGGCAGCGGCTCGCCAACCCCGGCGCCGCTCAGCCGGTGAACGACTCCGGGCCGAAGCGGCCCCACGCCACGAAGGCGGCCAAGGCGAGGTAGACCAGGTCGGGCGCGATGGTCACCGTCTCGCCCCGGCGGAGGCGCATGGTCGCCGCGCCGGCGAACAGCACCGCCACACAGGTGGCGGTCACGGGCACCAGAACCGGCGCGACGTCGACCACGGCGGGCAGGATCAGGCCCACCGCGGCCAGGAGTTCGAGGGCTCCGATGGTCCTGAGGGCACCGGGACTGAAGTCCAGGACCCATTCCGCGGCGTGACCCATGGCGGCGATCTTCTCCCTGGGCACGAACATCTTGGTGGTGCTGACCAGGAGGACCGCGGCCAGCAGTCCGGCGACGAGCCATAGCGCGAGGTTCACGAGGATCTCCTTTGACGGGTTGTCGGCGTTTCGGTTCGGTCGGGCGGCCGGGCTGAGCCGCCAGGCGGTCGGCCCGCTACCAGGGCACCGGGCCGTCCTCGCTGAAGAACCCGCCGGTCGGCCCGTCCGCGCCGAGCGTGGCCAGCCGCACCACGACCGCGGCGCCCTGCGCGGCGGTGCGGTGTCCGGTGTGGTGGTTGATGTCCGTGGCGCAGAAGCCCGGGGCCGCGGCGTTGACGAGGACGCCGTCCTTCCGCAACTCATTGGCGTACTGCACGGTCAGCGCGTTCAGCGCGGTCTTGGACGGCGTGTACGCGGCCACCGGCGGCAGCCCCGCGAACGGGCCGTCCGGGTCGCCGGTGAGGGTGAGCGACGCGGCGTCGCTGCTGAGGTTGACGATGCGCGGCGCCGGGGACCGCCGCAGCAGCGGGAGCATGGCGTTGGTCACCGCGATCACCCCGAAGACGTTGGTCTCGAACACCGCCCGGACGATGTCCAGGTCGGCGACGCTGGGGACCTGGTCGCGGACGTCCAAGGGAGCGGACGGCCCGGCGCCGGAGATGCCGGCGTTGTTGACCAGCACGTCAAGGTGGCCGAACCGCTCCTCGACCCGCCTCGCGGCCGCCTGGACGGTCGTCGGGTCGGTGACGTCCAGGGCGACCACGTACGCGTCGCCGCCCGCCGCGCGCACCGCCGCGGCGGTGTCCTCGCCGTGCCGTGGGTCCCGGGCGCCGACCAGGACCGTCATGCCCAGCGCGGCGAGCTGCTCGGCGGTCGCGCGGCCGATCCCCTTGTTCGCCCCGGTGACGAGGGCGATCCGTTGGTGCGTGGTGTGCTCGTTCAAGACCGGACTCCTGCTCGTGGGGTGCCTGCCGCGGATCGTTCGCGCGGGCTGCTGACGAACATGAAGATGCCGGCCACCCGGTCCCCGTGACAGCGCGGCGGTGTGGCCTGCGCCACCGGCCGCCGACGGGGCCCGCCGGGGGACAACCCCCCGACGCGTCCCGCCGTATCCCGCGGAGGTGGTCGACGCCCCGGTCGTCGGCGTCGAGCCGGTGGTCACCCCGGTGGACGATTCCGGCCGGGTGCTCGACCGCAACAGCCGGTTCACCGCCGTGTCGCTGCGCAACGACGACAGCGAACCGATGAGTGTCCGGCTGGTCTACATCGTCTGGACCGAGCCCGAGGGAGACGAGCGGCAGCAGGCCGAGCAGGTGGTACCGGTCGGCGACCTGATCGTCCTGCCGCCGAAGCAGAGCACGCTGGTGCCGGTCACCGGTGCGGCGCGGACCGCCGTGGCGGGCGCGGCGGGGCGCGTCCCGGCCAGCATCAAGGCGTACCTCTCCCGGTGAGGCGCCGGCCGCTTCGCCACGAGCCCTGACCCGGAGCCTGCTCCCGAGTTGCCAGCCGCCGTCCCGTCACGGTCCAGAAGGTTCCCCACAGCAGGAAGAACGGCGACCACAGCAGCAGGTCCCAGCGTGCCAGGTCGCGGGCCAGCGCGGCCTGTCCGGCGGGGGGCGGGCGTACGTCGGCCAGCAGCAGCGCGTCGCCCACGAAGCCGAACCCCAGCACCCCGATCGCTCTGGCGATCATGAAGATCCCGAGCACCCACGCGATCGCGAGCAACAGCCGGCGCGGGGTGGCCGCCCCCCATGGGCGGACGGTGGCCAGCGCGACGACGACGCCGACCAGGGCGGCACCGGCCAGCACCCAGTGGCTGGCCACGAACAGCTGATCCCGCGCCAGCAGCCGCTCGCGTAGCTCCGGGGGCAGCGGATCCTTGTCGGCGAGCGCCTCGGCCCCCAGCGCCTGCGCGAGCTTCATCGACCCGTAGGCCGCCGCGCACACCGCCGCCCCGTACGGCCCGACCCTCGCCCGATCAGGCCGCGACACGTCGCCTCGTCGCCGTCTCGTAGGACCGGATCATCGCCAGGAGCAACCCGATCACGACGATGCCGAGGATGCCGTGGTACCACCGCCAGCCGATACCGGTGCCCACGAACCCGTCCAGGATCAGGATCCCGGCACCACCGCCGACGGCGAGCAGCATCCCGGCCAGCGCCAGCAGCATCAGTGTTCTCGGCAGCCGGCGACCCAACGGCGTGACGGTGGCGAGGGCGAGGATCGCGCCCAGCACGCCGGTGGCGGCGGCGCACCACTGTGCCGTGGCCGGGTCCAGGAAGTAGCGCTCGGCCTCCGCGGCCGAGACGGGCGGGCCGCCCGGAAAACCCAGCCGGGACTGCAGGGCGAAGGTGGCCTTGCCGGCGGCGTATGCGAGAAACAGCAGCGCCATCGCGTGAGCCGGCCAGCGACGCGGCTGAGCAGTGTTGACCATGATCACGACGGTAACCGGCGGCGCACCGGCCCCGACTCCCGAAGGAAAGGGAGGAAGGTCCCCCACAGGAGGGGGAGCTGCCGGACGTCGACGGTGCGGGTGGGTGACGGCAGGAGGCGGGTGGGGTGCCGGCCCACCGACGGCACCCCACCCGGGCATCAGGTCAGCCGGTCGCGCAGCTCGCGGTGGGTGTCGTGTTGTTGCCGTTCTTGTAGAGCGTGATCCCGAAGTTGTTGCCGTTGCCGTTGGGTCGGGCCGTGAGCGTGCCACTGGTTCCGCTGATCGAGGCGTTCCAGCTGTTCTGCAGCGTCTGACCGCCGTTCGTGCGGATGGTGACGACCCAGTTGCTGGTGCCGCTGACCGAGAAGGCCACGTTGAACCGGTCGCTCCACTCCTCGGCACGGCTGACGCTGACCGTGCAGCCGCCGCCCGGCGGTGGGGTGGTGGGGCCGGGTGCGGCGCCGCCCACCGTGATGTTGGAGCTTCCGCTGCTCTGGTAGCCCTCCGTGGCCAGGATCTGGTAGTCGTGGGTGCCCAGGTTCATGCCGTACCGGGCCCACGCGTCGAAGTGGTTGCCGGCGGTGATGGTGCCACCGACCCGCTTCGACTGCCGGACGCTCCAGTACTGGTAGAAGGTCCGGGTGCCCTCGATGGAGGGCGCGTTGACCCGCTGGGTCCGGTAGATGTCGTACGTGCCGCCGTCGCTGGTGACGGTGCCCATGAACCCCTGCCCGCCCGGCGGCCGGTAGGTGCCCCAGCTGTCGACGATGTAGTACTCGACGAGCGGGTTCCGCGTCCAACCGTAGAGGGTCAGGTACGCGTTGCCGGACGGGCTGAAGGTGCCGGAGTAGGTCACGGTCCGGCGGGCACCGGGATTCCAGCCCTTGCCGGCGACGAAGTTGTTGACGTTGCTCCATTGGGTGCTGTACTGGCCGCCGCTACCCATGTTCATGGAGACGTTGCCACTGTCCTTCCAGAAGGAATAGAAGTAGCCGTTGTTGGTGCCGGTCGAGTTCGACGTCACGGTCTCGGCGTGGGCAGGGCTGGACAGGAGGGCCGTGGCACCGGCCGTGACCAGGGCGACGGCGCAGGCGCCGCCGATGAGCATTCTGAGGCGTCCGCGTCTGGAGGTTCTCGGGCGGACGGGGGCGTCGTTCATCTACGTGCTTCCTCCTCGTGCGGGCTGGCGGAGGCCAGCAGCGGTACGACCCGGCGCGGTTCGTATCGACGGAAGTGGATAGCTCCCGCCAGCGCCAGCATCGGTCGCGTCGCACCCGACTGTCAACAACTTCCGGAAGCCCTGCGGAAGCCGTACTGTCGCGAATGGACCCGACGGGGGAACGCGGAAGTGCTGTTCAGGCAGCATGGATGGTCGCCATCGACCATGGGTGTCCCGGCGAACATCCGGCGGAGAAAGCACCCCGGTCGCGGCCTGCGGTTCCGGAACGTTCCGAGAGGGTGCCGGCACCATGAGGCCAGCGGCGGCAACGGTCAGCCGGCGAGGGCGGTACGGAGGAAGTCGAGCGCCGCCGCGTCGTCGTCGATGCCGCCCGCCTCGTGGCCGTTGTACCGCCACACCGCCAGCTCGGCCGGCCCCCGGTAGGCGTTGACCGCGGCGAAGACCGTGGACGGGGGCACGATCTCGTCCATCAGCGCCACGGAGAAGCGCGCCGGCACGCCCGCCCGCCGGGCGAAGGCGACCCCGTCGACGTAGCCGAGGGTGCGCAGCGCCGCCTCCTCCCGATCCCGGTGCACCGCCAGGTAGTCCCGGATCTCCCGGTACGGGTGGGCGTCGGTGACCGTCACCGCGCGCGGGATGTCGCACAGGAACGGCACGTACGCCACGGCGGCCCGCAGGTCCGGCACCAGGGCGGCGGCGGCCAGCGCGGCCCCGCCGCCCTGGCTGTGCCCGAGCACCGCCACCCGGCCCGGGTCGACGGCGGGCAGCCGGCGGGCCGCGTCGACGGCCCGGACCGCGTCGGTGAGGAACCGCCGGTAGTAGTACCGGCGGGGGTCCTCGATTCCCCGGGTGGCCATGCCGGGCGCCTGCGGACCGGCCCCGGCCAGGTCGGGGGTGTCGCCCCGGCTCCACCCGGAGCCCTGGCCCCGGGTGTCCATCTGCAGGTGCGCGAAGCCGGCGGAGGCCCAGAGCAGGTTCTCCAGCGGGTGGCCCCGCCCGCCGCCGTAGCCGACGTACTGCACGATCGTGGGCAGCCGACCGGTAGCGGCGCGCGGCACGCGCAGCCAGGCCCGGACCGGCTGGCCGGCGAAGCCGGGGAACGTCACGTCGAACACGTCCAGGCCGGTCAACGGGGTGTCCAGCGGGGTCACGGCCAGGTCGCCGTCGCACGCGCGGGCCTCGGCGAGGGTGTCGGCCCAGAACGCGTCGAAGTCGTGCGGTTCGCGCAGGGCGCTGCGGTAGGCGCGCAGCGCCGCCTCGGGCAGGTCGGTGTACATGCTGGTCTCTCAGCTCCTCGGGACGCGGGGGCCGGTCGGCGCTGTCGTCAACCCCCGGTCGGTGCGGCAAGATGGCTCGAAGCCGGCCGGGTGGAGGAGACGCGGGTGAACGCGGACGACGAGCGCAGGGTGACCATCACCGTCATCGCGCGGGAGGCCGGGGTCTCGGTGCCCACGGTGTCGCGGGTGCTCAACGGGCGTTCGGACGTGGCCCCGGGCACCCGGGAACGGGTCGAGGAGCTGCTGCGCCACCACGGCTACCGGCGGCGCGGCAGCCGTGCCGTGCACCGCGCGGCCCTGCTCGACCTGGTCTTTCCCGACCTGGACAGCCCCTGGGCGTTGGAGATCATTCGTGGGGTGGAGGACGTCGGCCACGCCGCCGGGGTGGGCACCGTGGTGTCGGCGATCCACAGCGAGTCGACCTCGACCCGGCAGTGGTTGCAGAACCTGCGGGCC
>NZ_BMRA01000008.1:0-129883 GCF_014648395.1 Micromonospora fulviviridis
CAGATGGCCTTCGGCGTCTACGAGGCGGTCCGCCGCCGCGGACTGCGCGTCGCCGACGACATCAGCATCGTCGGCTTCGACGACCTGCCCGAAGCCCGCTGGGCCTCCCCGCCACTGACCACGGTCCGGCAGCCGCTCGTGGAGATGGGCCGGCTCGCCGCCCGCACCGTGCTCCGCCTGACCCAGGGCGAGGAGATCGAGTCGCCCCGGGTCGAACTGGCCACCGAACTCGTGGTCCGGGACAGCAGCGCCCGCCCGGCCGCCGGGTAGGCCGCGGCCGGCTCAGTCGTCCTCCGGCGCCGCCACCCGCGACACCGACCCGGGTGGCAGCGCGGCGAGGGCGGCGTGCCGGCGACGCCGGGCCAGCAGCACCGCTCCCCCGGCCACCAGCACCACCCCGACCGCCACCGAGGGGCCGGTGCCCGGCCAGGCGCCGGTGGCCGTGGCGCCGGCGCCGCCCAGCCCCGCGCCCCCGGCGAGCGCCGACGCCGCACCGGTCGGCGACGCGCCGGCCCGATCCAGTTCGCCGGGGCGGACGAGCCGGCCGACTGCCGCGTCCCGGGGCAGGCCGAAGCCCCAGTCCAGCAGGGCGGCCCCCTGCTGCCAGCCGCGCTGGGTGGGGATCTCCGCGCCGAGCAGGGTCACCACCAGCCGGCGGCCGCCCCGCTCGGCCGCGCCCACGTAGGTGTGCCGGGCCAGGTCGGTGAAGCCGGTCTTGCCGCCGATCGCGCCCGGGTAGTGGTCGAGCAGCATGTTGTCGTTCGAAATCTGGAACGCCTTCGCGCGCAGCGCCGGCTGGGCGGGAACCCTCGCGGTCCGGGTGGCGGCGTACCGGCGGAACGCCGGGTCGGCGAAGCACGCCCGGGCGATCAACGCGAGGTCGTACGCGCTGGTGAACTGGCCCGGGCCGTCCAGCCCGGACGGCGTGACGGCGTGGGTCTGCAACGCGCCGAGCCGCCGGGCCTCCTCGTTCATCGCGCGGATGCCGCCGGCCGTCCCGTCCGCCCCGCCGCCCAGCCGGGCCAGGGCGTTGGCCGCCTCGTTGCCGGACTTCAGCAGCAGGCCCAGCCAGATCGTCTCGATCCGGTACCGGCCGCCCGCGACCAGCCCAACCGCCGAGCTGCCCGGCTCGATGGCCAGGTCCTCGGCCGTCACGGTGACCTCGCGGTCCGGGTCCAGCCTCGGCAGCACGGTGGCCGCCAGCAGCAGTTTCTGCACACTGGCCGGTACGCCGTACTCGTGCGGGCCGCAGCCGCCGAGCACCGCGCCGGTGTCCAGGTCGGCGACCACCCACGAGGTCGCGGTCACGGCCGGCGGAGCGGGCGCGGCCGGCGGCAGGGCCAGGCCGGCGGTGGCCAGGGCGGCGCCGCCGACCGCCCGCGCGACGGGGTCCGCCGCGGGTGGCGGCTGCGGCGGCCGGATCGTCGGGGCGGGCACGTTCGGGCAGGGCGGCGCCCCCGCCGGCAGCCGGCGGACGGGCGCCCCGCCCGTCCGGGTGCCCGCCACCGCGGGCGTGGGCAGCATCGACGCCGGCACGAGCAGGGCGGCCAGCACCGCGGACGGTCCCCAGGTCCTCATGGCCGGAGGCTAGCCACGCCGACCCGAACGGGTCGCCGGCTCGGGGATTCGCGTCACGCCGACGGCGGGGCGGGGTAGGCTTCCCGACCCCGGCGCGGTCGTCACCCGGACCTGACCGCCTCGGCGCCGGCCCCGACCGGTTCGCCGGGCCGTTCGGCCGGTCCCGGGACGCCGGCGGGCAGCGGCTGCTGGCGATCCCGCCCCTCCGTCCGCCGGCGTCGCCACCACCGGGCCGCCACGAGCACCAGCCCGGCCACGGCCACCCCGCCGAGGGCCAGCGCCGACCGGTCCAGCGCCGGTCGCAGCGGGGCCGCCGAGACGTGTACCGGGGTGGCGGCGCTCTCCCCCGCCGGCACCAGCCAGGGGTGGGTGTCGGTGACCGGGGGCAGGCCGTCGCGGAGCACGGTCACCCCCACCCGCCAGGCGCCCGGGGTACGGATGTCGTCCACCGCCACCACCCAGCCGTCGGCGGTCCGGGTCACCGGATGCACGGCCCGCTCCCCGTTCGGGCCGGTGAGCAGGAGCGACACCCCGGTCACCGGGGCGGGCGCCGGGCGCCGGGTGTCCCCGACGGCGATGCTGACGATGTTGCGCCCGGGGCGGTTGGGGCGGACGGCCACGGTGTCGACGAGGTCGGCCACCTGGCCGCTCACCTGCGGTTCGGTCCGGGCGGCGCCGGCCGCCGGGAAGGCTGGCCCCCGGGCCGGCCCGGCGGCGGCCAACGCCCCGGCCAGGCCGAGGACGACCGCGAGCGCCCCGGCCTCGGCGAGCAGGGCCCGGCGGGGCAGGTCGGCCCGGCGCAGCCGACGGGCGGTCCGCAGCCCCAGCAGGCCGGCCAGCCCGGCAACCCCGGCCTTGGCCAGCAGCAGCACCCCGTACGGGGAGCCGAGCAGCGCGTCCACCGTGGCCACCTGGGGGCCGGTGAGCAACAGCCCGGTCAGCACGAGCAGGGTGACGCAGCCGACCGCGAGGACGGCGAACCCCCGCAGCAGGGCACGGAGCTGGGCGGCGCGTTCCGCCGTGCGGCGAGCCACGGGAAGCAGGGCGGCCGCGGCGGCCAGCACGGTGCCGGCCCAGCCCCCGGCCGCGCGGCGGTGCGCGCCGCCGACAAGCGCGGTGCGGACCGGGCCGCCCGCCGGGTGGCCGAGCAGCGCGGTGCCGGCCGCCGCGGCGAGCGCACCGGCCAGGCCGACGGCGACGCCCGCGGGAGCGATCCGCGCGTCGGGCGCCGTGCGGAGCCGGTGGGCGGCGCGGAGCACGACCGCGAGCAGGGTCGCGGTGCCTGCCTCGCGGAGCAGCCAGCGACCGCCGGTGAGCTGGTCGGCCAGCAGTCGCCACCCGCCGGCCGCTCCGGCGAGCTGGATGGCCAGTTGCAGCGGCGCGGCGAGCAGCGCCAGCGCTCCCCCGTACCCGGACACCACGAGCAACCGCCGCCGGAGCGCGCGGTCCATGGTCGGTCCCGGCGACCGGCGGCGGCCGGCGAGGAGGGTGAGGGCCGCGCCGCCGAGCAGCACGGCGAAGCGGAGCAGGCCGGCGGCGCGGGCGGCGGTCTCCCGGGGGCCGGGGCCGACCGGGCCGGCGGCGCCGACGGCGGTGACCTGCCGGCCGACGCCGAAGACCAGGGTCCCGCTCGTGGTGTGCAGGTCGTCGCTGGACAGGGTGCGCCAGGAGACGTGGTAGGTGTTCGGCGGGAGGGCGGGCAGGCCGGCGACCAGGGTGACCGGCTCCTCGGTGTCGGCGTCCTCGGGGGCGGGCTCCCCGTCCGCACCGCGCAACGCCAGCCCGGTCACCGCCCAGTGCCGGCCATCCCCGTCGACCAGGGCGACCCGGGCGGCGGAGAGCTCGACGTGCTCGGTGAAGGCCAGGGTCAGCGTCTCGGGCGCCCGGTCGAGCACCGCGCCGTCAGCGGGCGCGCTGCTCGCCAGGTACGCGTGCGCCCGCGCCGGCGCGGGCCCGACCAGCACGGTCAGGCCCGCCACGGCGAGGGCGGCGAGGAGGCGGCCGAGCCGGCGGCGCACGACGGTCACCGCACCGGCACGTGGGCCAGCCGGCGCTGCCCCGACGTGATCTCGATCTTGTCGCCGCGCTTGATCGCGCCGCCGTTGTTCAGATAGAGCAGGTAGTAGCTCTGCCCGGGGCGCAGCTCGTGGCCCTGCTTCATCAGCGCCGCCCGCCAGGCCAGCTTGCCGGAGCGCTCGTTGCGCAGCCGCGGCGGATGCTTCGTGTCGTTCTGGAAGGCCGACGCCTTCTGGGTGTCCAGCACCACGTAGCGCAGCTCCACCAGGCCGCCGTCGCCGACGACGGCGGCCTGGGTGAAGCGGATGCCGAGGGTGGCCTCCAGCTGCCCGTCGTGCGGGACGGCGTAGCCCTGCCGGGCGTCGGCGTACCCGCCGAAGCGGACGATCGACACCGCGACCAGCGCCAGCACGAGCAGCGCGAGGACCAGCCGGCCGAGGCGGGGGCGCGGGATGCGGAACGGGATCGCGACCATGGTCAGGACTCCTCGGGGAGGATGGGGGCCGGGCGGGTGCCCGGCCCCCGGGCGTCAGGGTGCGGTGTAGCGGGTGGCGGCGTAGTTGTCGAAGCGCAGCGACCCGCTGGTGGTGGCGGTACGGGCGACCAGGCCCAGCGCCGCCGACTCGACCGTGTAGCCGCTGGTGTCGCCGGTCAGCGTGCCGACGGTGACGGCGCCGACCTTGAGCGTGGCCGAGCCCGCGGTGGCCGAGGCCCAGTCGAGCCGTACGGTTCCGCCGCTCGCGGCGACCCAGCCGGTGTACGCCCAGCCCGCCGGCCGCAGCAGCCCCAGCCGGAACTGGTTGACGCCGTTGCTGCGCCGGTACTGCGCCACCGCCAGGGCCCCGCCGGAGGCGTTGCGGAGCTGGTAGACGGTGACCACGGCGGTCTGCGGGTTGACGGTGCCGAGGATGACGTCGGCCCTGGCGTGGACGGTCCGCTCGGCGGCCGGGGTGTTGTCCACGACGTACCCGACGGTGCCGGCGACCAGCTCCCCACCGCTGACCGACACCGTGCCGCTGACCTGCGACCAGGCGCTCGTGCCGCCGGTGAAGGCGTCGGCGAAGATCGCGTTCGGCGGGTCCACGGTGACCGACACGCTGCCGGCCGCGCCCCAGTTGCCCAGCGCGTCGCGGGCCCGGACCCGCAGGGTGTGGGCGCCCCGGCTGAACCCGTTGAGGGCCACCGTGGCGGAGACGGCGGTGCCGCTGACCGTCATGGGGTGGCCGTGGCCGGCGCCGGGGTCGGCGCCCTCGTACCACTCGGCGGCGGCGACGGCGGAGGCCGCGTCGGTGGCGGTGGCGCTCAGGGTGAGCGTCGCCGCGCGGGCGGTCGGGTTCGGGGTGGCGGTGACCGCGCTGACCACCGGCCCGGTCCGGTCCAGCACGAAGCCGACCGCGGCGAGCGGGCCCCAGTTGCCGGCCGAGTCCCGGGCGTGCACCAGCACCTGGTGGGCGCCGTCGGCGAGCCCGGTCAGCTCACTCAGCGGCAGCAGCCCGTATGTGTTCTCCGTGCCGCCGTTGAACGACCCGTCGAGGGCCACGAAGGTGAAGCCGGTGCCGTCCGCGCCGCCGGCGTCGAGGAAGCCCTCCGCACCGGCGATGACGGAGTGCGTCCCGCCGCCGGCCGGGTCGGTGAAGGCGGCGTTGATCCGCAGGTCGGTCGGGTCGGACGCCGATCCGGTGCGGCCGTCGGTGGCGGCCGGGTCGACCGCCGCCGAGAGCAGCGTCGGCACCGTGCGGTCCACCACCAGGTCGGCGGTGGCGTACGGGCCCCAGAGCCCGAAGGAGTCCCGGGTGTGCACCCACACGGTGTGCCGGCCCTCGGCGAGTGCCGCGGCCACCACGGCGGGCACCATGCCGGACTCGGCGCTGACCGCCGCGCCCGGGCTGCCCAGGGTGAGCGGGGTGCCGGTGCCGTTGGCCCCGGTGGTGTCCAGGAAGTACTCGGCCCCGGTGACCGTGCCGCCGAGGCCGCGGTCGTCGCCGGTGGCGGAGACCGCGATGTCGCCCGTGCCGGCGGTCGGGTTGGGGCTGAGGGTGACCCCGGTGGTCACCGCCCCGGTGACCGCGAGGTTCAGCGTCGTGCTGCCCACCACGCCCCAGTTGCCGGCCGCGTCGTGGCCGCGTACCCAGATGGTGTGCCGGCCCTGGGCCAGCGTGGTGAGCAGGTCGGCGGGAAGGGCGGCGGTGGCCCCGGTGACGGTGGGACCGGCGCCGAAGCCGGCGGCGGAGAACGGGATGCCGGTGCCCTCGGCGACCCGCAGGTCGTCGACGACCGCCTCGGCCCGGTCCACCACCGAGTTGCCGTTGCGGGCGTCGGTGAAGTCGGCGGTGACGGTCACGGCGTCGCGCACGCTGGCCGGGTTCGGGGCGGCCCGGACGTTGGCCGCGGTCGGGCCGACGTGGTCGCCGCTGACCGGCGGCGGGTTGGTGTCCAGGAAGGTGAGCATGCCGCCGAACGCCTGCTGGGGGCTGACCCCGGTGACCGTGGCGCCGTAGCGCTGGCCGGCGTTGTTGAGCCGCCCGCCGGACTCCAGCAGCGCGAAGCGCCGCCCGTCCGGGCCGGCCGGCACGGCGACCACCGCGTCGACCGCCTGCCCCGGTTGCAGCGGCACGGTCACCGCCGCCTCCGGGTACGCGGCCGGCCGGGCGTCCTGGCCGACCACCGACTGGTCCAGCCCGAGCAGGGTCATCGGGTGCGGCTGGAGCCCGGCGGCGACGTAGCGCAGCAGCACCCGGCGGCCGACGTCGGTGGCGACCACATCGGTTTCCGGGAACGCCTTGCCGTTGATCAGCCGGTACGCCGGCGCGTAGGCGCGCATGTCGTAGGTGCGCGGGGCCGCGTTGAAGGCCGGGTCGACCTCGGTGAGCACCAGCACCGCCTCGTCGTCGTAGACCGAGGCGCCGTCCCCGTACCCGCTGGGCCGGCCGCCGACGGCGGGAGCGCGGACCACCAGCGCGCCGACCAGGCCCATGGCGACCTGCCTCGGGCCGAGCGCGGTGTGCCCGGCCTCGTAGAGGTAGGTGCCGGGGCGGGACGCGGTGAACGTGTAGCTGCGGGTGCCGCCGGGTGCGGCGCCGGTGCGGTCCGGGGCGAGCCCGGTGACCGCCGGGAGGGCCAGCGCCAGGTCGTCGGCGAGTCCGTTGTGCACGGTGATCGTCACCCGGTCGCCCTGGTCGACCACGAGCACCGGCCCGGGCAGGGTGGCCGGGGCGGCGTCGGTCGAGGCGAAGCCCCAGATCGGCACCGGCGTGGCGGCGCCGGGCAGCACCACCGAACCCGGCTTGGCCCACAGTTCGCAGCTGGCCGTGCCGCCGGCGAGCTGGCAGCCGGTCTGCGGCAGCGGGCCCTGCGGCGGGGCCGGCTCCCCGGCGAGGGTGGCCGGCGCCCGCCCGGCGGGAGCCGTGTGCGGGGCCGCGGCGTTCGCCGGGGCCGGGCCGAGGGCCAGCAGCGCGGCCGCGATCCCGGCGACCAGCCGAGGCGTACGGGTCAGTGTCATCGTCGCCCTCCCCTGCCTGATCACGCCGGGCATCCGGCGGGCGGGTCGATGCGGATCAGCGTCATCATTCCGCCGAAGCTCGCCCCGTAGTTGGTGGCCTGTTCCAGCGCGTGGCTGTGCGCGACGTGGTAGTACTCGCCGCACTGGTTGTTCTGCACCACGCCGGGCGGCAGTTCGCCCGGCTCGCCGCCGAGGTACGGGTTCTCCGCGAACCAGGTCTCCGGGCCGGGGCCGACGATCTGGTCCTGCAACGACGGCAGCGGCACCGGGATCGGGTTGCCCTGCGGGTCCCAGTGCTCGGCGTCCTTCCAGATCATCAGCGTGTCCACGGTCTGGCCGGGCGCCACGTCGATGAGAAAGCTGGAGTACGACAGGTCCTGCCCGCCGGGGCCCTGCGCGGGCCGGCCGTCCCGGGCGATGAGCTGCTCGTCGCTGCCGTGCGGGTGGAACGGGTAGCTCACCGAGCCGGCGTTGAGGTAGCGGATCAGCGCCGGCTTCGGGTTGCCCACCGGGTCGTACGGGCGGATGTGGATCAGCGCCCCGTACGGCTGGGCGGGCAGCCAGTCGGCGTGGTTGGGCGCGATGGTGTCCGGCATGCTGCGCCCGTTGATGGTGAAGTAGCGGGCCTTGTAGCGGGTGAAGTCGTAGGCCCGCTTCCGCTCGACGGCGAGGTGCAGGTCCGGGTCGATCTCACCGAGCAGGTAGAGGTATTCGCGGTCGGGGTCGAACGCCGAGTCAGCCCGGTCGTTCTCCCGCTCGGGGTGGCCGGCCGGGCGGACCACGAGGGCGCCGTAGAGGCCCATCTGCAGCTGCTTCTGGGCGTCCGTGCCGGACTGGTAGAGGTAGGTGCCCGGCGGGCCGGCCGTGAAGGTGTAGGTGACCGAGCCGGTGTTGGCGGCGGCCGTGGTGGTCAGCGAGGTGAGGGTGCCGGCGGCGTCGGTCTCCGGCTGGGCGGGCTGGCCGTCGGCGAGCACCTGGACCTGGCCGGGGAAGGTGATCGAGGTGGGCTCGGGCAGGCTGTTGTGCAGCACCACGGTCACCTTCACCCCGGCGGTGACGCACAGCGTCGGGCCGGGGAGCTGGAAGGCGCCGCCGCCGGCCGCGTAGCTCCACATGTAGATGGTGTTGCCGTCCGGCATGGCCGCGTACCCGCCGGTGGCCGTCAGGTCGAAGGCGTTGTCGCCGGCGGTGAGGCACTCCAGGCCGGCGGGCGGGCTGGCGGCCGACTGGCTCGGTCCGGGGACGACGAGCACGGCGACGATGGCCGCGACGAGCGGCACCGCGCTGAGCCGCTTCCACCGGCCGCGGTCGAGACGAAGCATCGGAACCCCCATCTCAGGCGTTCGCCCGGGTCTGTGCCGGCAGCGTGCCCGGCGGCGAGACCCGGATCTCGGTCAGCTGCCCGCCCCGTCCGCCGCCGGCGTTGGCCAGCGACATCAGGTCGCGGTCGTAGAGCAGGTACGTGCCGGGGTCGGGCGCGGTGAAGATGACGTCCCGGCTCTCCCCCGGCCCGATCTGGACGGTGTTGGTCACCTGGTACTCGGCGCTGCCGTCGCGGCCGCGCAGGAGCGCGGCGTCCTTGCCGACCACCAGCAGGTCGACGCCGTCCACGGTGACGGTGTGGTTCCGGTAGCCGAGGTTGGCCAGCCGCAGCAGCACCCGCTCCCCCGCGTTCGCGGTGATCAGCGAGGAGATCGGCTGGTAGCGCAGCCGGCCGGCGGCGGCGCTCATCGGGTCGCCGTTCGGGGCCAGGGTGTCCGGGTGGCAGCGGCCGTTGAAGGCGAAGAAGGACGGCTTGTAGTCGGTCCAGTCGGTCGTCTGGATGTGCGCGTCCCGGTAGTGCGCCTCGGCCCACACCTCGGTGAGCATCAGCGCGAACTCCCGGTCGTACCGGGTGGTGCCGTCGCCGTCGTTGTAGGCGTACCTCCCGGGCGGCACGTCGGCGGTGCCGGCGTTCTGCGCCGGGCGGACGTAGACGATCCCGGTCATGCCCATCTGCACGTGCTCGACGTCCTCGAAGTGGCAGTGGTACATGTAGGTGCCGGCGTCGTGCGGGCGGTAGAAGTAGGTGAAGTCGCGGCCGATCGGCACCGAGATGGACAGCTCCGGCACGCCGTCGAAGAGCGGGATGGCGTTGCGGAAGCCGTGCCAGTGCACGGTGTGCCCGTCGGTGAGGTCGGGGCGGACCGACAGGCCGAGATTGGTCAGCGTGATCCTGATGTCGGTCTCCTGGTCGAAGCCGAGCAGCGGGGCGCTGATCTGCGCCTTGCCGCGCTGGGCGGTGACCTCGGTGGCGGACCGGCCGGTGACGTCGCGGAAGCCGAAGACGTAGAGGTCGGCGCCGGGCGGGGCGAGCGGATCGGGCCAGAACGGGCTGATCGGCGGGGCGCCCTGCGGCATCGAGACCCAGCCGTCGGTGGCGGCCAGGTGCAGGGTCGCGGTCGGGTTCGGGACCGCGCGGGGCAGCACCGCGGCCGGGCGGCGGAGCTGGGCGTCGGAGCCGCGCTCCGGCAGGACCGCCCAGGTGCCCAGACCGGTGACGCCGGCCAGCAGGGCGCGCCGGCTGATGCTCGGCTGCCGTACGGGATCGGTCACGATCTCCTCCTCGGTGGGTGGGACGGGCGGGATCCGCGGGCGGCCGGTGTGGGCCGGCCGCCCGCGGACGGTCAGGGCAGTTCGTCGGCGCCGGCGTCCGGCCGCGTGGTGCTGCGCGACTGGCCGTCGATGTCGACCGTCGGGGCGGTGAGGGTGAAGGTGCCGTAGGTGCGGGAGACCACGCCGAGGCCGCTGGCCGACGAGCCGGCCCCGGCCAGGTGCCAGTCGCCCATCTGCGTGAGCGGGACCTGCTGGAGCACGATCACCGCCTGGCGGAACGACGGGAAGGTGCGCGAGGTCAGGACCTGCACCGACACCGCAAACGGGGTGCGGAACGCCGGGTCGAGGCCCACCCGGTTGGTGCTGCTCGGCGTGGTGCCGGTGGTGTCCTGGAGCACCGAGTTGGTCGGGGTCAGCGGGCCCACCCCGTCGGCGGAGCCCATGTCCCAGTGCCGCACCGGTTCCCCGGCGGGTGCGTCGGCGGCCCCGATGCCGGTGACCCGGACGCCGTTCCAGTCCCCGGCCCGGTTGTCCCAGAAGATGTTGTTGAACAGCTTCGGCTTGCTGAAGGTCGGCGAGCCGTCCGGGAGCGTGGCCTGGAGCTGGTCGCTGTTCGCGGTGGTGGAGAGGCCGGCGGGAGCGGCCCGGCCGTTGCTGGTGGCGGCGGTAGCCGTGGTGATGTTGCCGGCCACCGTGTTGTTGACCATCCGGACGTCCGGGGCGTCGTCGAGCGCCACACCCGCGCCCTCGTGGGTGGAGATGTTGTCCACCACCATGTTGTTCGTCACCGAGATCGGCACGTTGCCGGCCTGGAGCAGCCGGACGCCGCCGCCGTCGTCGTTGGCGAGGTTCGCCTCCACCACGTTGGCGTCGATCTCCACGGCCCCGGAGCCGGGCGACAGCCCCGTCGGGTCCGACGGCAGTTCCCCGGCCACCATGATGCCGCCGGCCTCGTCGTACGACTGGTTGAGCCAGATCCGGTTGGCGGCGATCCGGCCGTTGTAGGACAGGCCGTAGTGGCTGATCCCGCCGCCGTACTCGGCCGAGAAGTTGCCGCAGATGGCGTTGTGGTCCACCGAGTACGCGTTGCTGCCGGCGAAGATGCCGATCCCGCCGGCCAGGTTGGTGCCGCCGTTGTCGCGGATCTGGTTGCGGGAGATGCTCACGTGGTCGTTGCTGGTGTTCAGGTACGGGGTCCCGACCCGGATCGCGCCGCCGTAGGAGCCGCTGTTGGCGACGATGACGTTGTCGGTGATCCGGGTGTAGTCCGCGCCGGCGTGCAGGTATACGCCGCCGCCCTGGGTGACCACCGCGCCGGGCGCCCCGTACGGCGTCGTCACGCCACCGGTGACGTCGTTGACGTTGCCCGCGAAGTCCGACTGGTTGCCGCCGGTGATCCGGAAGCCGTCGATCGTGACGGGGTTACCGGCGCCGAACTGGCCCGACCGGGCCAGCACGGTCACCACCGCGCCGTCGGGCACCGACGCCGGGCCGAGGTGCGGCAGGGAGCCGACCATGTTCAGCCAGGCCGTGCCGGCCGGGTTGTCGATGCCGAACGCCCGGCCGTCGAGGACGGACCCGGCGACCGTGGTGTTGTCGGCGTACCGGCCGCCCGGGCCGACGCCCTGGAGCCGGACCGAGGAGTGCACGACCACGTTCTCGTAGTAGGCGCCGGCGGGGTTGTCCGGCCCGGGGGTGTTCGGCCAGACCGCGACCACCGCGATCCCTCCGGCGGCGGCCGCCGCCTCCAGCGCCGACTGCACGGTGCCGTAGGTGGTCTCCCCGGCGCGGACCGCCCACGCGGGCGGCTTGACCTGGAACAGCCGCGGGTTGGCCGCGCCTCCGACGCCGGTGCCGGTGGTGGCGCCGAGGAGCTGGAAGGTGAGGCCGTTGGTGGTCGTCCGGCCGTTGGCGGCGGTCACCCGCAGCTCGGCCGGGCCGACCGAGCCGCCGGTCAGGGTGACCTCGATCTTCCGGTCGGACCAGGAGGTGACGGTCACCGTCGGGTCGGTGCCGGCGGAGTCGAGGACGACCGCGCTGCCCGGGCCGCGGGTGCCGAACCCGGTGCCGGTGATGGTGACCCGGCGGTCGGTGTCGGTGCTGCGCAGGAACGGCCGGGAGACCGCGAAGAGCTGGGGGACGTCCCCGGCCGGGTCGCACTGCACCGCGCCGAGCTGGCCGGAGCCGGGTGCGATGCCGACGGCCGCGACCGCGGTGGGCGCGGTGTCGGTGACCGTGTAGAGGCCGGGCCAGGCCTGGAAGTTGGTGGCGATGGTCCGGTAGCGGGGGTTGTAGTTGCCGTTGAGGTGGCCCGGCTGGCCGGGGTCGTTGCCGACGAAGCGGTACATGTTCGGGCACGGGCCGGCCGGCAGCGGGCAGTTGTAGGTGCTGGTGGACGGCTCGATGGCCTCGTACATGCCGTTGAAGTCGGTGTCCACGGTGTCCACCAGGCGGCCGGCCCAGTCGTACAGGCCGACGGGGATGTTCGGGATGCCCTCGGCCTCGCCGTAGTTGGCGCTGCGCCGGTCGTGGGTCAGCCCGAGGTCGTTGATCACCAGGCCCCAGAAGTGAGTGGGCAGCGGCACCGGGGTGAACAGGTTGAAGTTGGGGGCGCTGGCCTGCCCGCCGCGGACCTCGACGAGCTTGGTGTCGCAGAGCGGGCGCCGCTGGCCCTCGAACGGGCTGCCGCCGCCGTCGAGGAAGCCGGGGTCGGTGACGTGCACGGTGTGCAGCGCCCCCGCGCAGGACGAGGTGATGCCGTTGCCCTGCGACGGCGGCTCGCCCGGGTCGGGCTGCGGGTCGGGCGGCGCCGGCTGGTCGGTGGCCTGGTCGGGCGCGGGCGGGAAGTTCTCCTGGGGCAGGAAGCCGTCGCCGTCGAAGACGTTGACGTCCTCCTCGCGGGTGGGTTGGTACATCGGGCCGCCGCCGACCGGGTTGTCCGGGCTCTCCACGCTGACCAGATAGTCGTCCGGCACCAGCGGCTGGGTCTGCCCGTCGGGCAGCGGCGCGTACAGCGGCAGGTCGTGGTCCGCGCCGGGGTTCGCCGGGTCACCCGGCGGGATCAGGTTGAGCTTGGAGTCGGCGAACGCGTAGTTGCCGTTGACGGTCTGCCCGAAGTTGGTCGGGTCGTTGTCGGTCGGGGCGGTCTGGAAGCCCATCATCGGGGCCTCGACGCACATCTGGTCCGCCTCCGTGCCGAAGTCCGGCAGGGCGAGCTGGTCGGTGAGCGGGCGCCCGTCGAACATCCGGGCGGTGCAGCCCCGCCCCGGCTGCCAGGTCTCCGAGGTGTACGCGTCGTTGAGCTCCGGGCCCTTCCTCAGCGAGCCGTCCTCGTCGCGTACCGGGTTGCCGTCGGCGTCCCGGACCACCGCGTACAGGTGGACCTTGATGCCGGGGATGCCCGGCTGGTACGGCTCGGTGGCCGCGTTCGCCGGGTCCAGCTCGTTGCGCGTGGTGTCGTAGGTGACGGTGCCCGCGATGCCGCCGTTCTCCGCGCCCTGGTAGGGCTGCACGCCCCAGTCGACCCGGCCGGAGAGCCCGATGATGGGCAGCACGTCCACGTCGACGGCCGCGCCGAGCAGGGTGGTGGGTTCGGGCTCGTTCGGCGCCTGGTAGGTGATGCCGGTCGTCTTGTAGCGGGTGTTGAACGCCTCCAGCACCAGCCACTTGGTCAGCGGGTACGCCTCCTTGATGGCGTAGTGGCCGGCGCTGTCGGTGACCACGCTGTTGGTGGCCTGGTCCATCAGGGAGTTGTCGCGTTCCTTGAGCACCACGGGGAAGCGCGGTACGCCGCTCTCCCCCGGGTCCTGCCTGCCGTTGCCGTTGGTGTCGACGAAGACCGTGCCGGTGATCTCGGTGAACCAGCCGACCAGCGGCTTCGCGCCGATGTCGACGGTCTTCCCGCCGCTGACCGTGACGTTGAACGAGTCGAGCAGCATCTCCTGCGGGCCGTCCCAGAGGGTCAGCTGGTAGTCGCCGTCGGGGACGTGCGGGATCCGGAACGAGCCGTCGGCGGCGCCCCGGTCCAGGTAGATCATCCGGTCGCCGTCGCCCAGGTCGGACAGGGCCACCCAGGGCCGGGCGACCGGGCCGGCGATCTTCGCCCCGGCCACGCCGTCGGCCGGCAGCGTCACCCCGCCCTGACCACCCACGTAGGTGTACGCCTGCACGACCGTGCCGGTGACCGCGCCGGCGGCGGTGCCGGTGAGCGCCTTCGGGGCGACGAAGCCGAAGTCGACGTACGGCACGGGCTCGCCGCCCAGGCTCTGCTCGGTGTCGTAGCCGGTGTCGGCCTCCTGCACCCAGACGTCCCAGTCGTGGCCGCCCTCCAGGGTGGTGGTCTGCACCCAGGTCTGTCCGCTCGGCGCGACCACCGAGGCCGCGTACCGGTCGGGGCCGAGGTTGGGGATGACGATGTCGCCCGCCGCGTCGCTGCGGCAGCCGGTGGACTCCCGGGCGACGACGGGCCGGCCGTCGGCGAAGACGACCTGACCGGCCGGGTGGGTGGCGTCCGGCGCGGTGTGCCGGTACTCGGTGCAGAGCGGGTTGCCGTAGTAGTCGACCGTCACCTCGCCCATCACGTCGGCCAGGTGGGCGGTGAAGCCGGCGAGCCCGCGTTCGGCGCCCACCTCGTAGGTGCCGTCGACCGGGACGCTGTCCTCGAAGATCCGCAGCCGGACCGTGCCGAGCGGCAGCGGGTACGGCTGCATGCCGACGGTCACCGCCCGGGTCTGCCCCGCCGTGACCGTGAAGTGCTCACCGTCGATCTTGTAGCCGTCGGCGGTCACCGAGATCAGGTAGCGGCCGGCGGGCAGGCCGTCCAGCGCCGTACCCGGGGAGAGGGTGTCCTGGTCGCCCTGGGCGACCACCGGGACGGCGCCCGGGGTGTTGCGGATGGACGGCCAGCGGCAGTGGTCGGCGAAGTCGGCCGCGCTGGCCACCCCGGCCCGGGCGGGCAGGCAGTGCTCGAGCGGGTCGTGCGGGTCGCCGGTGTCGTCCGCGGTGATCATCCAGCGGTAGTCGGTCACCGGGTCGCCCTGCTGGATCTGCGGCGCCGGACCGACGGTGCGGGCGCTGACCACCGCCAGGGTGACGGCGCCCGTGGTCGGCTCGGCGGCGGCCGGGCCCGGTGGCACCACGAACCCGACGAGCAGCAGGCAACTGGCGGACACGAACCAGCGCGGCCAGACGGAACGACGCGGCATGCCCTCACCCCCTCGGTCAGCGGAGAACGGCCGCGTGCGGTACGCAGCCGGGCTGGTGCCGAGCATGGGTGGCGCCGGGGCGCTGACGACCGTTTATGACAACGCCGTCATCCGACCGTCATCCGGCCGGCCACCCGGCGTGTCGGAACGGCGACAGCAATGCACCCCGTTCGGCTGTGGCGTGAGTCAGGAGGAAGGGGCTTCATAAAGGCACCAGAAAGTCGCCGAGGTCTGTGGGGGCACGGTGGGACGAGTACTGGTGATCGAGGACGATGAACGGATCGGCCGGCTGGTCACCCGCGCGCTGGAGGGCGGTGGCCTGCTGACCGAACGCGCGGCGTCCGGGTCGGCCGGCCTGGACGCCGCGCTGCGCCGGGACTTCGACCTGGTCGTGCTGGACCTCATGCTGCCCGGGTTGGACGGTCGCCAGGTGCTGGACCGGCTGCTGGAGCAGCGGCCCGACCAGCGGGTGCTGGTGCTGTCCGCGGTGCCCGAGATCAGCACCCGCGTCGCGGTGCTGGAGGCGGGCGCGGCGGACTTCCTGGGCAAGCCGTTCGCGGTGGCCGAACTGCTGGCCCGGGTACGCGCCCGGATGCGCGGGGCACCGGGCGGCGACGCCGCGCGGTGGCTGCGGGTCGGTCCGGTGCAACTGGACCTGCACCGGCGACGGACCACCGTGCGCGGGGTGCACGTGGACCTGCCACTGCGGGAGTTCCTGCTGCTGCAGCACCTGATGAGCCGGGCGGGCCGGCCGTGCAGCCGCGAGGAGCTGCTGGCCGACGTGTGGGGCCTGCACTTCGACCCGGGCAGCAACGTGGTCGACGTGTCCGTCCGCCGGCTGCGCGGCCGGCTGGGCCGGCCCGACCGGATCGAGACCGTACGCGGCGTGGGCTATGCGTACGCCGTCGACTGAGCGGCTGCTGGCCCTCGTCTGGATCCTCTTCGCCACGGTCAACGTGGCGTTGATGTGGTTCCTGCCCGGGCAGGAGACGGTGCCGTTCCACCTGGTCTGGATCAGCCTGGCCCTGGTCTACGGCTTCACCACCTGGCGGTTGTCCCGGATGGTGGCGGCGCTGCTCGCGGTGACCACCACCACGGGCGTGATCCTGGCCCACCACGCGGCGGCCGGCGAGATCCGCTGGGAGGAGACCGCCGAGGAGCCGCTGATGGCGACGATCTTCATCGTGATGGCCTGGCACGTGCACCGCCGGCACGTGCTGCTGCAGGAGATGCGCCGCATCGGCGCCGCCGAGCGGGACCGGGCGCACCGGCAGGAACTGCTGGTGCGGCTCGCCTCGCACGAGCTGCGGACGCCGCTGACCATCGCCCGCGGCTACACCGAGCTGCTGCGCAGCACCCACGACGACCCGACCACTGTGGAGGACACCGCGGTGGTCCTCGACGAGCTGGACAAGGCGACCCGGATCGCGCACCGGCTGGTCACCCTGATGCAGCTGGAGGAGCAGCACCCGGTCCGCCCGGTCGACCTGGACGCCGAGCTGGCCCGGATCGTGCGCCGCTGGACGCCCGCGGCGGACCGGGACTGGTCCTGCCGGTCGGCGATCGGGTTGACCCGGGTCAGCCCGGAGCGGCTGGAGACCGCGCTGGACTGCCTGATCGAGAACGCGGTGAAGTTCACCGGCCCCGGGGACCGGATCGCGCTGCGGGGCCACCGGGACGCCACCGGGTGGACGGTCGAGGTGGTCGACTCGGGGACGGGCATCCGGCCGGAGACGGTCGCCGACCTGCTCGCCGGGCGGCCGGGGCGCCCGACCGCCACCGGCACCGGGCTCGGCCTGGCCAGCGTGCGGGCGGTGGTCGGTGCGCTCGGCGGCCGGCTCACCATCGGCGCCGGTCCGGACGGGGGCGCCCGGGTCGGGCTGCGGGTGCCCGAACCGGGCCCGGCGCGCGGCGAACCGGTCCGTCCGGAGTCCGCCGGGCAGCCGGTCGCCTGACCACCGCGGCAGCGGGCGCCGCACGTTCTGAGGTGTCGGCGTTCCACGCGTGGGGTAGCCCGGAGGGAGGACGTCGAGCCCCGACCCTGACCGTTCGAGGTCCGGCGGCGACCCTCAGCGGAGGCCGCCGGTGGACTGAAGCAGCGCGGCGACCACGGCCATCGCGTCGCCGACCGCGTCCAGCAGCCGGTGCAGCACGCTCCGGAACGCCCGGCGTAGCCGCCGGGGCAGCAGCGTCCGGCGGTCCACCACCATCCGCCCGGGGTGCTCCATGCCCGGGCGGATACCCGTGGTCGCGGCGTCCACGCGCGGTCCGTCAGACGGCGCCACGCCGCACGAGCAGGCGTAACGCCACGTAGCCGGGCAGCACCGGCAGCCAGAAGGTGGCCAGCCGGTAGACGAGCACCCCGGCCACCGCGGTCTCGGTCGGGACGCCGTAGAGGAGCAGACCGGAAACCAGGGCGGCCTCGGTGGCGCCGAGCCCGCCGGGGGTCGGCGCGGCCGTGGCCACCCCCTCTCCCACCACACACACCAGCACCACCGGTGCCAGCAGCCGCGGCTCGCCGGGCAGCCCGACGGCGAGCAGGGCCAGCCAGAGCGCGGCCGCGTAGGCCAGGGTGAGCGCCACGCTCACGGCCAGCAGCGGCAGGAGCCGGCCACCCCGGACCAGCGCGCGCAGGGCGTCCACGACCTGGCGCCGGGCCGCCCGGAGCCGGGTCCGCCACCGGGGTACGGCGAGCGCCGCGGCGGCGGCCAGCAGCACCGCGAGGACGGTGAGCAGCACGGCCAGCCCGCGACCGGCGGCGGCGTCGGCCAGGTGCCGCCGGGTTCCCCGGGTGAACGGCAGCAGGACCGGCAGCAGCAGGGCGACGCCGAGCACCCCGGCGACCCGACTCACGGCGACCGCGGTGGCCGCCGCGGGGACGGTCAGTCCCTGCCGGTGCAGGTAGCGCAGGCTCAGCGCGGCGCCGCCGAGCGCGCCGGGCGCGAGCCGGTTGACGAAGGCGGCGGCCACCTGGACGGTGACCGTGCGGCCGAGCGGCACCGGGGTGGCGACGGCGAGGCGCAGCGCGTACGCGCTCAGCAGGTAGGTGGCGGCCGCGGCGAGCAGCGAGCCGGCCACCGCGACCGGTTCGGCGTGCCGCACCGCGTGCAGGGCAGCGCGTACCTGGCCGAGCTGCGGCAGCAGGACATGCACCAGCAGGCCGAGCATGACCAGCAGGAACACGTCCCGCGGGGTGATCCGCACGGCTCGCGCCAGGCGGCCGGAGGGCGGGTGACGCCGGCGCATCGGCGGGGTCAGCGGCCGGTTTCCGGGCGCGCGTGCCCGGCTACGGGCGCGTCCGGCGAGGTTCCGTCCGCTGGTCGGCTGTCCCGCATGACCCGACCATAGGGGGACGGGCTGCCGGGGCGGGCGGCATCGCGGCGATCCGTCCGCCCGGTGCGTGCGCGACCGGGTCAGGCGCGGCGGCGGCCGGCCCGGCGGGACCGGCCCCGGCGGGCGGCCAGCACCGCCGCCAGCCCGCCGACGACGAGGGCGAGCAGGCCGGCGGTGGCCGCGATGACCTGCCAGTCGCCGTCGGCCATCCGGCGCAGCGCGGTGCCGGCCGGCCCGCGCCACTGCGGGGGCGGCGACGGGCGGGCCGCTGCCGGGGAGCCGCTGGGGGCGGGCGGCTCGGCGTCCAGTTCGCCGGGCCCGACCAGCCGGCCGACCGAGGCGTCCCGGGGCAGGGAGAAGCCCCAGTCGAGTAGCTGGGCGCCCTGCTGCCAGCCGCGTACCGGACGGGCCTCGGCGCCGAGCAGGGTGACCACGAGCCGCCGGCCACCGCGCTGGGCCGCGCCGACGTAGCTGTGCCGGGCCAGCTCGGTGAAGCCGGTCTTGCCGCCGAGCGCGCCGGGGTAGCGGTAGATCAGCTGGTTCTCGTTCTGGATCTGGAAACCGCCGGCCTTGAGCGCGGGCTGGGCCGGGATCTGGGCCCGCTCGGTGAGCGCGTACCGGCGGAACCGCGCGTCGGCGAAGCAGGCGCGGGCGATCAGCGCCAGGTCGTACGCGCTGGTGAACTGCCCGGGACCGTCCAGCCCGGACGGGGTCACGGCGTGGGTCTGCAGGGCGCCCAGCCGGTGCGCCTCGGCGTTCATCTCGGCCACGCCGGCGCTGGCGCTGCCGGCGCCGAGCCGGGCCAGCATGTTCGCCGCGTCGTTGCCGGACTGGAGCAGCAGCCCCAACCAGAGCGTCTCCACGGCGTAGCGGCCGCCGACGAGCAGGCCGACGGCCGAGCTGCCCCGCTCGATGTCCAGGTCGGCCCGGGTCGCGGTGGCCACCTGCTTCGGGTCGATCCGGTTCAGCAGGGTTGCGGCCAGCAGCAGCTTCTGGGTGCTCGCCGGGGTGCCGTACTCGTGCGGGCCGCAGGCGCCGAGCACGGCGCCGGTGTCCAGGTCGGCGACCAGCCAGGTGGTGGCCGTGACGGCCGGCGGCGCCGGGCTACCGGGTGGGGTCGCCAGGCCCGCGGTGGCCAGCGCGTCCCCGCCGACGGCCTGCTGTTCGGGCACCGACGGCGGCGGGGTGGGGCGCGGGGGCCGGGTCACCTTCGGCGCCGGCAGCCGGGGACAGGGCACCGTCGCCCCCGCGGCGGTCACCGGCGGCGCGGCGTTCGCCGGGGCCGGGGCCCCGGTGACGAGCAGGGCGACGACGGTGGTGGCGGCGGCCAGGACCCGGGCTCTCATGGAGAGGCACCCTACCCAGCCCCGTTCCGGGGTCGTCGCGGCTCACCCCGCTGGGCGCGCCGGTCGGGAGCGGGTCAGCCGACCCCGCGCAGCCACCGGCGCTGCCACGGGGTCTCCACGGCCCGCGGGTGGTAGTGCGCGCGGACCAAGGCCACCGCCTGCGCGGGATCGAGCCCGTCCAGGACGGCCAGCGCGGCCAGGGCCGTGCCGGTCCGGCCGACGCCGCCGTGGCAGGCGACCTCGATCCGCTCCCCCGCGTACGCCCGGCGCCACGCCTCCCGCAGCGCGTCGAGGGCGTCGGCGCGATCCAGCGGCAGCCAGAAGTCGGGCCAGCGGATCCGGCGGGCCGGCCAGGCCGGAGCCGGCCCGGGCGCCAGCAGCAGAGCGAAGTCGGCGGGCGAGGCGGCCGCGGCGATCCGCCGCCCGCGTACGGTGGCGCCGCCGGGCAGCGCCAGCAGTCCGGTCCGGTCCGTCCACGGCCGCGTCGCGTCCATCCGGTCATTGTGCGGTCCCGGCGGGCCGCGCCGACACGAAGGTGCCCGCCGGGATCCGGCGGGCACCCTCGGAGATCGGTCCGGGCCCTGCCCGGCACGCCTCGGGTCAGCGGGAACCGATCCCGAAGCGACCGCGCCGGCGCCAGGCCAGGGAGAGCAGCACCAGCACCGCGCCGGCGCCGGCCAGGCCGCCACCGAGCTTCAGCGGCGTGCCGATGCTGTCACCGGTCACCGGTAGGTTGCCGCCGCCCGGCCGCCCCGGCCGGTCCGGCCGCGCCGGGAGGACGATGCCCGTGGCACTGTCCTCCTGCGTCCCCTGGGTGGCGGTGAAGACGTGCCGCCCGGTCCGGCTGGGCTTGTAGGTGACGGTGAAGTTGCCGTCGCCGTCCGCCGTCACGGTGAACGTGGTCGGCGCCGACTGCGGCTGCTGGTAGGCCACCGCGGTCATCGCGACGGCGCTGCCGTCGCTCCGGCGGACCGACCCCTGGGCGGGCGCCGCGTTGGGGTTGCCGGTGATCGCCACGTTGATCGTGACCGTCCCGGGCGCGAAGCCCGCGCCCTCCAGGGTGAAGGTCCCGCCGAGACGGATGGTCGTCGGTGTGACGGTCAGCAACGCCTCACCCGGCGTGTACACGGGTGGCTGCGGCTGTGCCGCGCCGGCCGCCGTCGGCACGGCCGCCACGGCCAGGCCGACCGTGAGCGCCATGAAGATGCGGGATAGCCGCATGATGGATTCCCTCCTACTGATCACAGCTTGGTGCGGAAACAACTTGGGTGGTCCATGGGGTGACGGTGGGTGTGAGCACCAGCTCGGCCGTGCCGGCGCTCGTCTTGCCGGTGAGCAGGGCGACGTCGAGGGTCCGGGTACGACCCGGCTTGACCTCCACGTTCGCCACGGTCACCTGGCGACTACCGGCGGTCCCGCTGCCCATCGCGGTGTCCCGGCCGTCCAGCCGCCCGCCGAGCACCGCCCCTCCGGTCGGCGTGTACACCGACACGAAGGTGCGGGCGGTGTACGGATCGCCGGAGAGCGCGAGGCCGGTGACCGACTCGGCCAGGCCCGACTGCGGGGCGGTGGAGTGGACCGTGACCCGTAGCCGCAGCTCTCGGCGCCCGTCCGGCTGGCAGTCGCCGACCGTCACGGTTGCCGAGAACCTCAGGTAGTAGCCGAGCTTCGCGCCGCTGCCGTCGTTGAGGAACACGCCGACAGTGGGCACGGTGTCCTTCTCGCGGAGCTTCCCGGACAACTGGCTGTCGCCGAGGACGCTCTGTTCCGCAGGATGGACACTCCAGAACAATATCCGTCGTTCGGTGATAGAACGGTTGAAAACGGTCAAAAGAGCCCGCGGATTCACCGCCCTGGAGAAAAGCGCGTCGAACACCGCGGACGCGGCCTGCGCGAAGTAGGTGTCCTGCGCCTTCGTGTCGAGCGTCCGGTAGGTGTCGCTCAGCAGGGTCCGGACCACGCTGCTGCCGGCCAGGCTCGGCCGGCCCGGCACGGTGACCGGCCCGAGCACGCCGAGCAGGTACGACAGCACCAGCGGGTCCACGGCGAGCACGCCGTCCACCGCCGTGCCGGTGCGCCGGCGGACCATCTCCCGGTAGAGCGCGGCCGCGGTCGGGAAGTCCGGGCTGAGGTTGACGTCTGCCGGGAAGGTTCCGGGCAGGTCCTTCCAGAGGCGCCGCATCTCCTGGCTCACCGGCAGCGGCGGGGTGAACGACCGCAGGCTGCTCGCGCTGGCCTGGCCGGACATCCGGATCCGGCCGCCCTCGGCGCGCAGCACCGCGTGCGCGCCGAACATGCCCCCGGTGGCACGCAACTCGGCCGGGTTCTGGGAGACGAGCAGGTAGCTGCGCGGGCCGTCGGCGCCGAGCAGGGCCGGCAGCAGGCGGGCGCCCTGGTCCGCGGCGGCGGTGAGTTCGCCCAGCCGGTCCAGCTCGGTCCGCAACCCGGCGACCGCGTCCCGGACCTGCTCGACGAGGTCCTCGGTGGACACCGCGCGCAACCGCGCACCGGTCTGCCGCACCGCCCGGTCGGCGGCGGAGACCTCGGCCGAGACGGCGCGCAGCCGGCCCAGGTCGAGCCGCCCCTCCTTCGGCACCAGCGAGGCGAGGTCGACCCGGAGCAGGGTGGGAAAGGCCAGGCGCGCCAGGTCGTCCACGGCCACCGCGATCTGGCGCACCGCGGCCAGGTCGTCGCCCGCGTACGGGGCCTGCTGGCCGAGCCACCAACCCGGGTCGCCGGTGGCGCCGCGGGCGGCGGCGGCCTGCTCCTGCAGGGCAGCGAGCGTGCGCTGGGCGCGGGCCACGTCGCCGCCGACCACCAGCGTGCTGAGCTCCTGGGCCAGCCCGGCCGCGTTGAGCAGGTGCGCCCGGGCCTGCCAGCCGCGGAACCCGACCCACCCGCCGCCGGCCAGCAGGACCGAGACGACGACGAGCCCGACGAGCAGGACCCGGCGTACGCGGGCCCGGCTGCGGCGCCGGGAGCGCCGCCGCCGGCGGGGCGGCCCACCGCTTTCCGTCACACCACTCTCCCCGAGTTGAAATCGGACACCAATGACGATTGATCGCTTTCTAGCACGAATCTTCACTGGTTCGTGGCGTTATGGCGCACTTTGCCGCCGCGTGGCGGTTTCGTGAGGATCGTTCCGATCAGCGGCGGGCGCCGGCAGCGCGTGCCGAGACCTCGTGCAGCAGCCGCTCGATCCGGTCGACGCCGGCCCGCTGCGACATCTCCCGCAGGTAGGCGTCGCGCCCGCGGCGGCCCATGTCCAGCCGGGCCGGCGGTGGGATCGCCGAGGCGAGCCAGAACCGGTCCGCCAGCGCGGCCCAGTCCTCGGGCGGGCAGGACAGCCCGGCCCGGGCCCGCTCCACCAGCGCCACCGTGTCACCGGCGGCCGAGGCGACCACCGGCGCGGCGCAGGAGAGCGCGGCCTGGAGCTTGCCGGGCACCATGCCCCGCAGCTCCGGCAGGTCGCGGAGCATGACGAGCTGGTAGTCGGCGGCCGCGTACAGCTCCGGCATGTCCAACGGGGACCGTCGGTCGACGAACCGGACGTTGTCGGCCCGGAGCTCGGCGGCGAGCCCCCGCACCCGCCGCTCCTCGGCTCCCGAGCCGACCAGGACCAGGTCCATCCGGCCGTCCAGCGTGGCCGCCGCGCGCACCGCGGTCTCCAGCCCCTGCCGTACGCCGATCGTCCCGGCGTGCATCACCACGCAGCGGTCGTCCCGGCGGATCAGCCCCCGGGCCGCCCGGCTGGGCTCGGTCGGGTGGAAGATCCGCTCGTCGGTCCAGTTCAGCACCACCCGCACCCGGTCCGGGTCGGCGCCCCCGGCGACCACCAGGTCCCGCATGGAGGGTGCGGTGACCGCGACGGCGCCCGCCTCCTGGTAGATCCGCCGCAGGGTGGCGTCCAGCCGGCCGGACCACCGGCGGGCCTCCCCCGCCCGGGACGGCTCCTCCTCCGGCCAGACGTCCTGCACGTGCAGCACGGTCGGCACCCGGCCGAGCAGCCGCAGCAGGCCGGCCGCGGCGAAGGTGACCGCCGGGAGCTGGAAGACGTACAGGGCGTCGACGTCGCCGAGGTAGCGCCGGCCGGTCAGCGCCACGCTGCCGGCGAAGGAGAGCCAGCTGGCCATCCGGGCACCGGCGGAGCCGTCACCGCCGGCGTACCGGGGCACCCGGCGGACGGTCAGCCGCTCGCTGTGCGTCTGGTGCCGCCAGCGCTGCCGCCAGCCCGGATAGACGTGCCCGCCGGGGTAGTCCGGGAAGCCGGTGAGCACCCGCACCTCGTGGCCGCGGGCGGCCAGCTCCTCGGCGAGGCTGCCCGGGATGAACGCGGGCTCCGGCGGGAAGTGGTACGACAGGATGCCGATCTTCATGGCCGCGCTCCCGGCGCGGCTTCCCGACGCGCGGGCCCCGGCACCCCGTACGATGCCCGCATCCCCTCTGCGTCCGGCCGCGACCGCCGGAACACCGCCGTCGCGGCACCACGTCCCGCGACCGTGCCGACGAGAGGGGTGCAGATGGTCGACGGGGTGCTCTTCGTCTGCCACGCCAACATGTGCCGGTCACCGATGGCGGAGTTCATCGCCCGCCGGCTGCTGCGCGACCTGCCGGTCGCGGTGGCGAGCGCGGGCACCGACGCCCCGGACGGGGCGGCCATGCACCCGTACGCGGTCGAGGTGGCCGCCGGGACCGGGGCGGACCCGGCGGCGTTCCGCACCCGCAGGCTCCGCCCCGAGCACCTGACCCGGGCCGGCCTCGTGCTGACCGCGACCCGGCGGCAGCGCTCGATCTGCACCGCACTGGCGCCGGCCGCGCTGCCCCGGACCTTCACACTGCGCCAGTTCGCCCGGCTGGCCGCCGCGGCGGCCGAGGAGCCCGGGACCACCGAGGCGACCGAGCCCGCCGCCCCGCGCGGGAGTTCCCCGCTGCGCGCGGCGGTGGCGGCGGCCGCCCGCGTCCGGGGGCGGCTGCAACCCGCCACCCCCGACGCGGACGACCTCCGTGACCCGATCGGCGGCTCCCCCGCCGACTTCCGGCGCTGCGCCGAGGAGATCGAGCGGTCCATCCGACCGGTACTCGTGCTCATCGGGACAGCCGGGTGAGTTCCTGGGTGTGGTCGCCCACGGCGGCCTGCTCCCCCCGCCGGGCCACCCCGGCCCGGTCGGTGGGCACGGACGGCGCGGCGGCCGGCACGACCACCTTGTACGCCTCGTACTGGTAGGCGTCCGCCTTGGCCACCTTGGCCATGTTCAGCACGCAGCCGAGCAGGCGCACGGAGACCGAGTGCAGCGCGTGGGCCGCGGCCGCCACCTGGCTGCGCGAGGTCCGCCCCTGCTGGGTGACCAGCAGCGCGCCGTCGGCCTGCACGGCCACCACGACACCGTCGGTGACCGCGAGCAGCGGCGCGGTGTCGATGATCACGATGTCCGCCGACTCGCGCAGCGCCACCAGCAGGTCGGCCATCGCCTTGGAGCCGAGCAGCTCGCTGGGGTTGGGCGGGGTGGCGCCGCTGGGCAGCACCAGCAGCGACTTGTCGCCCCACCGCTGCACCACGTCGCCGACCTGGACGTCGCCGACCAGCACGTCGGTGAGCCCGACCCCGCCGTCCAGGCCGAGGTAGTCGGCGACCTTGGGCCGGCGCAGGTCGGCGTCGATGAGCAGCACCCGCCAGCCGGCCTCGGCCAGCGCGATGGCCGTGTTGCAGGCCATGGTGGTCTTCCCCTCGCCCTGGAGGGCGCTGGTGACCGCGATGACCCGTGCCGGTTCGTGCACGTCGACGAAGCGCAGGTTGGTCCGGAGCTTGCGAACCGCCTCGGCGCGCCGGGAGTTGGCCGCCTCGCCGACGATCAGCGGCGCCGCCTTGGCGCCGGACTCGAACGGGATCTCGCCGAGCAGCGGGCTGCCGGTCACCCGCTGGAGCGCGGCGGCGTCCCGCATCCGGACGTCGGCGAGCCCGCGCAGCACGGCCAGCCCCGCCCCGAGCAGCAGCCCCAGCAGGCCGCCGATGACCAGGTTCCGCACCGGCTGCGGCGAGACCGGGCTGGAGGTCACCCGGGGTCCGCTGACCACCTCGAGCTTGATCGGCGGCGCCTTGCCGTCCGGTGGGGTCTCCACCTTCTGCACCAGCTCGATGAACTTGGCCGAGAGCGTCTCGGTGGTCTTCAGCGCCCGGGTCTGGTCGGTGTCGGTGACGGTGGCCCTCAGCAGCACGGTGCCGGCCTCGGTGGAGGTGGTGATCCGGCGCTGCACCTGGTCGGCGGTGAGCCCGAGCGGGGCCTCGGCGACCACGCTCTGCGCCAGCCGGTCACTGGTGAGCAGGTCGCCGTAGGACTTCACCCGCTGCTGGAGAAAGAGGCTGCCCTGGTAGGCGTCGGTGACGCCCTGGCTCGGCGTGGTGACGAAGAAGGTCACCGACGCCTCGTAACGGGGCGCCGTACGGACCGTTACGAGAGCGGCGGCGCCCAGGGCGATCATGACCGTGACCAGCACGATCCACCAGTGGCGTCGGACCAGGCGCAGGTAGCTGAGAACGTCCATCACGCTCCCCCTCGCGACACGCCGGTCTGCCGATGAAACTGCACGAAAGCCCCCTAAAAACCCCACTACACGTGCCAGGATTGAAAACACCTATACATGACGGTAAGTGACTCGACGAATGTAAACGATCAGAACCGCACAGACGGTCTAAATCCTTCCATTCCCGTATCGGACGCAGAGGGCAACCCATGGATCGTGAAGCCACCGCCGCCGAAGACGCCGTACGACCACGGGGTCGGGTCACCCGCCGGGTGGCCACCCTCTCCCTGTTAACGCTGGACACGGCCGCGTGGTGCGGCGGATTTCTCGGCGCGGCCTGGACCCGGTACGAATTCGCGCTGACCCCCGGCGCCGGCGCCCGCGTGCTCACCGTGGCGCTCGGCTGCGCCGCGGTGTACGCGGTGCTCACCCTGGTGCGACTGCGGACGCACGGCCGGCACCCGATCGGCAGCGCCGGGGAGGCCCGCGGGCTGGCCGGCACGGCGGCGATCGCCACGCTGGCCACGCTCGTCGGCGTGCTGCCGTGGGCGGACCGGCCGGTGCCCGCCAGCACCCCGCTGCTCGGCGGCGCGGTCGCGCTCGTGCTGATGGCGGCGGCCCGGGGCGTCTGGCGGGCCCGCCAGGACCGGCACCACCGGCCGGTGCCGGACGCCGAGCGGTGCCTGGTCTACGGGGTGGACGCGGCCAGCGAGCGGCTGGTCCGGGCGCTGCTGCGCGACCCGCAGAGCCGCTACCGGCCCGTCGGCCTGCTCGACGACGACCCGGAGAGCCGGGGGCTGCGCCTGGAGGGACTGCGGGTGCTCGGTGGCCGGAAGCAGATCGGCGCGGCGGTGCGCGGCACCGGAGCGCGCACGGTCATCTTCTCGATGAGCGGCTCGGAGCCGGGGCTCCTGCGCGACGTCCGAGCCCGGACGCTGGAGGCCGGCGCCGCGTTCAAGGTGCTGCCCCCCGTCCGCGAGCTGCTCGACCGCCCGGTCGCGGTGACCGACGTGCGGGACCTGCAGCTCAACGACCTGCTCGGCCGGGCGCAGCGGGTGGCCGAGCTGGCCGTCGAACGCGGCGGGCTGGCCGGCCGCCGGGTGCTGGTCACGGGCGCGGGCGGCTCGATCGGCTCGGAGCTGTGCCGGCAGATCGCCCGCTGCGAGCCCGGCGAGCTGATGATGCTCGACCGCGACGAGTCGGCGCTGCACGCCCTGCAGATGTCGCTGCACGGCCGAGCTCTGCTGGACGGCCCCGAGCTGATCCTGGCCGACATCCGGGACGCCGAGGGCATCGCCCGGGTGATCGCCGACCGGCAGCCCGACGTGGTGTTCCACGCCGCCGCCCTCAAGCACCTCACCATGCTCCAGCGGCACCCCGGCGAGGCCATCAAGACCAACATCTGGGGCACCCTCAACGTGCTGGAGGCGTGCCGGGACGTCGCCCAGTTCGTCAACATCTCCACCGACAAGGCGGCCAACCCGACCAGCGTGCTCGGCTACTCGAAGCGGATCACCGAGCGGCTCACCGCGTACCACGCGGAGCGGCTCGGCGGGACGTACCTGAGCGTGCGGTTCGGCAACGTGCTGAGCAGCCGGGGGTCGGTGCTCACCGCGTTCCAGGCGCAGATCCGGGCCGGGGTGCCGATCACCGTGACGCACCCGGACGTCACCCGCTACTTCATGACCGTGCAGGAGGCGGTGCACCTCGTGCTCCAGGCGGCCGTCGTGGGCCGCGGTGGCGAGGCACTGGTGCTCGACATGGGCGAGCCGGTCCGGATCGCGGACGTGGCGCGCCGGCTGGCCGCCGAGGCCGACCGCCCGGTCGACATCGTCTACACCGGGCTGCGGCCGGGCGAGAAGCTGCACGAGCACCTGTTCGGCGCCGACGAGGCGGACAGCCGCCCGTTGCACCCGCTGATCTCGCACGTCCGGGTGCCCGCGCTCGACCCCGACGAGGTGCGCGACCTGGACCCGTACGCCGACCCGGACGAGCTGATCAAGCGGCTGGCCGCGCTCTGCGAGACGGTCGACGCGTCGCTGCCGGTGCTGCCCGGGCAGCGCTGAACCCGTGCGGTGGGACGCTCCGCCCATCTGGTGAGCGGAGCATCCCACCCGCTCCGGTCGCCGTGCGCCGCCCGGCCGGATAGGGTCGGAGGCGGTGTGCCGGGAAGTCTGGTCGGCGTTTCCTCGCCGACCCCTGCTCCCGGAACGGACACCGCATGACCGACCCCACCCCGCAGTTCCCCCGCCTGCTGTCCCGCCGGTCCTGGCCGGAAGCCCGGTTCCTGGCCGACGTGCTGCGCACCGAGACGGTCGGCGGCGGGCTGTTGCTGCTCGGCGCGGTCATCGCCCTGGTCTGGGCCAACTCCCCCTGGCGCTCGGCGTACGCGGACCTGGGCGACTGGGTGCCCTGGCCCGGCGGCGCGGCGCTGCACCTGGACCTGAACCTGGCCACCTGGGCCGCCGACGGCCTGCTGGCGATCTTCTTCTTCGTGGTCGGCCTGGAGCTCAAGCGGGAGTTCGTGGCCGGCGACCTGCGCGACCCCCGGCGGGCGGCGCTGCCGGTGGTGGCCGCGATGGGCGGCATGCTCGTGCCGGCGCTGGTCTACCTCGCGGTGACGCTCAGCGCCGGCGGGGAGGGACTGCGCGGCTGGGCGATCCCCACCGCCACCGACATCGCCTTCGCGCTCGCCGTGCTCGCCGTGGTCAGCTCGCACCTGCCGCAGGGCCTGCGGGCCTTCCTGCTCACCCTCGCGGTGGTCGACGACCTCTTCGCGATCATCATCATCGCGGTCTTCTACACCGCCGACTTCCACCCGCTGCCGCTGCTCGCCGCGCTGCTGCCGATCGCCGCCTTCGCTCTGCTGGTGCAGCGCCGGCGGACCTGGTGGTGGGCGCTGATCCCGCTCGCGGTGACCGCCTGGGCGCTGGTGCACGCCTCCGGCGTGCACGCCACGGTGGCCGGGGTGCTGCTCGGCTTCACCGTGCCCGTGCTCGCCACCCGGGGCCGCGGGCCGGGGCTGGCCGAGCGGCTGGAGCACCGGTGGCGGCCCGTCTCGGCGGGCCTCGCGGTGCCGGTCTTCGCGTTCTTCGCCGCCGGGGTGACCCTGGTCGACGTCGACCTGGCCGGGGTACTCACCGACCCGGTGGTGCTCGGCGTGGCCGCCGGGCTTGTGCTCGGCAAGGCCGTCGGAGTGTTCGGCTCGACGTTCCTGCTCGCCCGGTTCACCCGCGCGGAACTCGACGAGGAGATCACCTGGGCCGACCTGGCCGGGCTGGCCCTCCTGGCCGGCATCGGGTTCACCGTCTCGCTGCTCATCGGCGAGCTGGCGTTCGGGCCGGGCAGTCCCGAGGACGAGCGGGTGAAGGCCGCCGTGCTGCTCGGCTCGCTGCTCTCGGCCGGGCTGGCCACGACGGTCCTGGTCCGGCGCAACCGGGTCTACCGGCGGATCTCCGAACGGGAGAGCCGGGACAGCGACGGCGACGGCGTGCCGGACGTCTATCAGGACGAGACCGCGTAGCGCGGCAACCGGCCCGGCACGCCGCGCTGGGGTCACCGCCGGCGGGCCTTCTCCTCCTCCGTCCCGTCGGTCTCCTCCTCCACCGCGTCGGCGTACGGGTCGAGGAGGTCGTCGCCCGGCACCGCGACCTCCTCGGCCCGGTCCTGCTCGTCCGCGCGCCCGCCGGGCGGAGGCTCCGGAGCGGTGCCCTCCCCGGCGAAACCGAACTCGTTGGGCTCGTCGTGTCTGCTCATGCGCGGAACCTCCCGGTCGTCCCATCTGCTTCGGTGGCACCAGCCCGGCGGTGGTCACTCCGCCCCGGCTCGGCCCAGATGTTCATACCCAGGGACGCCGCCCACGATCATCCGGAACCGGGATTCCGCCGCCGCGACCGCTCACTGGCCGCGACGGCGGAACGACTCAGGTCAGCTCGGCGACCGCCTCGAGGACCAGCCAGAGGCCGCAGATGGCGAAGAGCACGGCCGCGCCGTACCGGATGGCCTTCTCCGGCAGGTGCCGGCCGAGCAGGCGGCCCACCAGGATCGCCAGGGCGTCGGCGGCCACCATGCCCAGGGTCGAGCCCAGCCAGGTGCCGAACCAGCCGTACTTGGTGGCCAGGGTGATGGTGGCGAGCATGGTCTTGTCGCCCAGCTCGGCCAGGAAGAACGCCACGCCGACCGCGACGACGGCGTGTCGGCTGCTCTTCTCCGCCTTGCGCTTCTCCTCCTCGGTCAGCTTGTCGCCGCGCAGCGTCCAGGCGCCGAAGCCGAGGAACGCCAGGCCGGCGATGAGCGAGATCCAGCCGGTGGGCAGCGCCGCGTTGAGGCCGTACCCGATGGCGACCGAGGCCAGGTGCACGATCGCGGTGGCGACCGTGATGCCGATGAGCACCGGCAGGGGCCGGAACCGGGTGGCGAACGTCAGGGCCATGAGCTGGGACTTGTCGCCCAGCTCGGCGACGAAGATGACGCCGAAGCTGACCACCAGCGCGACGAGGAAACCGTCCATGAGAACCTTCCCGATCAAAGCCGGGAGGAGGTACGGGGCGCCCTCGACCCGGCTGCGACAGCCTGAGTCGAAGGTCTCGCCCGCCCCGGGGACCGGGGCCGCGTGGCCGGATGCGGAACGCACCAGTATGTCGACCACGACATTGGGGGCTACTCCCCTTCGCGCCGCCCAGCCTAGCTGATCACGGCGGGACGGGCCGCCGCGGGTGAACAGGCTCACCCGCGGCGGCCCGGCGGCTCAGTCGGCCCGGGCCAGGCTGACCCCGAAGAGGCCGTCCGGGTCGGTCCAGAACTCCTGCCGGACGAACCCGGCGGCGGCCAGTTCCCGGGCGATCCCCTCGGGGCGGAACTTGGCCGAGACCTCGGTCCGCAGTTCCTCGCCGGCGGCGAACCCGACCTCCAGGTCGAGCACGTGGACCCGGACCGGTCGCTCGGCGCGCAGCCGCATCTCGATCCACTCGTGCTCCGGATCCCAGACCGCCACGTGCCGGAACGCCGTCGGGTCGAAGTCCGCCCCCAGCTCCCGGTTGATCACCCGGAGCACGTTGCGGTTGAACTCGGCGGTCACCCCGGCCGCGTCGTCGTAGGCGGGGACGATCACCGACGGGTCCTTCACCAGGTCGGTGCCGATCAGCAGCCAGTCGCCGCACTCCAGCGCCGCGCGCATCGCGGTGAGGAACTCCGCCCGTTCCGCCGGCAGCAGGTTGCCGATGGTCCCGCCGAGGAACAGGACCAGCCGCCGGCCGCCGGTGGGCAGCCGGTCGAGGTGCCGGGTGAAGTCGCCGACGATGCCCCGCACCCGCAGCCCGGGGTACGCGGCCGCGATCCGCTCGGTGGAGTGGCGCAGCGCGCTGACCGAGACGTCCAGCGGGACGAAGGTGCCCAGGTCGCCGTGGCGGGTGAAGGCGTCCAGCAGCAGCCGGGTCTTCTCCGACGACCCGGAGCCCAGCTCGATCAGGGTCTTCGCGCCGGTCAACCCGGCGATGTCGTCGGCGTGCGCGGCCAGCACCGCCCGCTCGGCCCGGGTCGGGTAGTACTCCGGCAGCCGGGTGATCTCCTCGAAGAGCGCACTGCCCCGGGCGTCGTAGAACCATTTCGGTGGCAGCCACTTCCGCGCCGCGGTCAGCCCGACCCGCACGTCCTCCCGCAGGCTGCGGTCGAGGTCCTGCTCCTCCAGGTGGATCTCCAGTGGCTCCGCGCTCATCAGCAGTCCTTCCTGTTCCTACGGGTGTGGGAAACGGGTTCAGGCGACCGTCAGCTCCCGGCTGTCCAGCCTGTCGGCGGTGGCCACCACGAGCCGGCCGTCCGGCACCGCCCGCCAGCCGGGGTCGTCGTCGAAGGGCTCGGAGGCCAGCAGCACCGAGTCCGGGGTACGGCGTACCGACAGCGCGTGCCCGGCCACGCTGGCCGCCACCGTCGCCCCGTCGGTGAGCAGCAGGTTCAGCCGGGACCCCGGGGCGGCGGCGGAGACGGCCGCGACGGTCTCGGCCAGCGCGTCGCCGGGCGCCGCGCCGGCCCGCAGCCGGTGCCGGACCAGCGCCCAGAGCAGCGCCGAGTCGCTCGGCACCTCCAGGGTCAGCAGGTCCCGGACGGGCAGCCCGGCGGCGAGCGGCACCAGGCTGTCCGGCCAGCCCCGGACCACCCCGTTGTGGCTGAACAGCCAGCGCCCCTCGGCGAACGGCGCGGCCGCCGTCTCGTGCAGCGGCATGCCGACCGTGGCGGACCGGACGGCGGCCAGCACCGCGCCCGCGACCGTCACGGCGGCCAGCTCCGGCAGGGTGGTGTCGCTCCACATCGGCTGGGCCCGCCGGTAGCGGACCGGGTCGCCGTCGCCCGGGTACCAGCCGACCCCGAAGCCGTCGGCGTTGATGGTGCCGCCGCCCCGCATGTCGCGCGGCGCCCAGGACTGCCGCAGCAGCCCGTACGGCGGGTCGAAGAGCAGGCTGCTCAGGCCGACCGGCGGGCCGAGGTACGCCAGATGGCGGCACATCAGGCCGCACCACCGATCACGCGTGCGACTCCTCGGGGCGGGCGTCGCGGGCGCAGCGGAAACCGCTGAAGATCTGCCGCCGGATCGGGTAGTCCCAGTTGCGGAAGGTGCCCCGGCAGGCCGACCGGTCGGTGCCGAACGAGCCGCCGCGCAGCACCCGGTGGTCGTCGCCGAAGAAGACCTCCGAGTATTCGCGGTAGGGGAACGCCACGAAGCCCGGATGGCCCCGGAAGGCGGTCGAGGTCCACTCCCAGACGTCGCCGATGAGCTGGTGCACCCCGAGCGGGGAGGCGCCCTCCGGGTACGCGCCCACCGGCGCCGGCCACAGGTGCCGCTGCCCGAGGTTCGCGTGCGCGCCGGTCGGGTCCGCGTCGCCCCACGGGTAGCGGCGGGACCGGCCGGTCGCCGGGTCCCAGCGGGCCGCCTTCTCCCACTCCGCCTCGGTGGGCAGCCGCCGGCCGGCCCAGGCCGCGTACGCCGCCGCCTCGTGGAAGCAGACGTGCACCACCGGTTCGTCGTCGCGCACCGGCGACCAGCGGCCGAACCGGCGGTACGCCCAGCCGTCGCCGTCCCGCCGCCAGTGCATCGGGGCGCTCAGCCCGGCCTCGACCCGGTGCCGCCAGCCGTCCTCGCTCCACCAGCGCGGCTCGTCGTAGCCGCCGTCGGCGATGAACGCCCGGTACTGCCCGTTGGTGACCGGCGCCGCGTCGATGGCGTACGCCGGCAGGTCGACGGTGTGCGCGGGGCGCTCGTTGTCCAGCGCCCACGGGTCGGTGGAGGTGCCCATGGTGAACGGACCGGCCGGCACCAGCACCTCGCCGCCGACCCGGACCCGCGGCTCGGGCGGCGGCGGGGCCTCCAGCACCGGGCTGCCGGCGCGCAGCTGGTGGGTGGCGAGCATGGTCTCGTCGTGCTGCTGCTCGTGCTGGACGATCATGCCGAAGGCGAAACCGTCCTCGACCAGCTTCCGCTCGGTGAACCGGATCCCGTCCAGCAGGTCGTACACCTTGTCCCGGACGGTACGCACGTAGGCCCGCGCCTCGGCCGGGGGCAGCAGCGGCAGCGCCGGGCGATCCTTGCGGGGCTGTTTGAAGGCGTCGTACAGGTCGTCGATGTCGTGGCGCACCGGTTCGCGCCCGCCGACGTCGCGGACCAGCCACAGCTCCTCCTGGTTGCCGACGTGTGCCAGGTCCCAGACCAGCGGGGACATCAGCGTGGAGTGCTGCCGCACCAGGTCGTCGTCGTCCACCACGTCGGTCAGCAGCGCGGTGCGGGCGCGGGTGCGCTCCAGCTCGGCGGCGATCCGGCTGCGCAACTGCCCGCCGTCCGTGGCCGGTCGCTCGGTCGTGGTCACCGGTGTCCCCTCTCCGCGGCGGCGCGGCGCCGCCGGATCGCTCGGCTCGTCTCGTCGTGGATCCCGGCCGGCAGGTCCAGCCGGGGCAGGGCCGCCAGGGCCAGGTCGAACAGGGCCGCCGCGGCGGTGGCCAGCGGTCGCTCGGCCAGCCCGCGCCGGGCCGCGACGGACCAGCGGTCGGCGACCGGGGAGGCGACGGCCAGCGCGTCCCGGGTGGTGGCCGGGTCGGCGAGAAGCGCGGCCAGCACCGCCAGCGGCACCGTCCACTCCCGACCGGGTTGGGCGTCCAGGTAGCGGACCTCCAGGTAGCCGCGTGGGCGGACCGGCGGGAAGAGTGTGCTGAGGTGGTATTCCAGGTCGTCGGTGCTCGGCGGGTACGGCAGTGCCCCGGCGAGCCAGTCGGCGAAGGTGACGCCCGGGGGCGGCGTCCAGTCCGGACCGTCGCCCCGGACGCAGAGCAGCGGCGCGGCGAGCGCGTACTCGGTCCAGGCGGCGACCGGGTCGAGGTGGGCGCGGGCCGGTGACCAGACCGGTCGGGTGCGCGCCGGGTCGATGGCCAGCCAGGCGGCCATCCGGGTGGAGGCCCAGCCGGTGCGGCGGCCGGCGTGCCGGTCGGCGGTGGCGAAGGCGGCCAGCAGCGGCGGCCCGACGGCGTGGACGGCGGCCCACCGCTCGGCCACCCGGTCCGGCTCGCCCGCGTCCAGGCAGACCTGGAGCCCGGCGGTGCTGTACATCATCGCCCGGCCGGCCGGCCCGTGCCGGTCGAAGACGCAGCGCATGGCCCGGTAGCGCGGGGTCTCCACGACGGGGCGCGGGGGCCGCCAGGGGTCCATGCCGGTGCGGCCCAGGACGAGGCCGGCGGCGTCCAGGAGGGCCCGCAACTCGGCGAGGTCGGCCTCGGTGGCCAGGATGAGCGCGGCGACCGAGGGTCGCGGCGCGGAGGAGATCTCCACCTGCCCGCCCGGCTCCACGGTCACGGTGCCACCGCGCCGGAGCCCGGCGGCCGGGCTGGTGGGGTCGATGGTGACGGGGCTGTGCCGTCCCAGCGCCCGGCGCAGTCGCTCGCGGTCGACCGGGCGGGTCGGGTCCGCGGCGTCGTGCACCGTCCATTCCAGCTCGACGCCGGTCAGGGTGGGTGGCCCGGTCTTGAAGCAGATCCTGGCCATGTGCCCGCGGGCCGCCGCCTCGTCTCCCAGGACGGTGGTCCGGTCCAGCTCCGGCGACATCACCAAGAGACGGCTCCTCTCCCCGGGGCGGGCGACCACGCTGTCGGCGGGCACCCTGCCGTTCCGGCCGGGTGTCCCGCGGGTCCCACCATCTTCTGTCTAGCAGACGGAGTCCGCGCGCCCTAGGAGATGAATTTTTGTCCGGAATCCGGTTGCGGGCCGCACCGGCTCAGCGGCCGGGGGCGGTGGTCGGCTTTCCGGTCCGCGGGGTCGGGGCCGCGGGCGTGGACGGCGTCGCCCTGCGGTCATCGGTCGACGGCGTCTTCCCGCCGGCGTCGGCCGACGGCTTCGGCGCGGGCTCCGGTGACTTCTCCGGCACCAGGGCCAGGCAGTAGCCCTCGACCCGGTCGGCGCCACCGGCGGCGGTGACCAGGTCGGCGAACGCCGGGGTCTCCAGCGCCTGGGCCCGCTGCCGGTCGGACTTCGCCAGGTAGCCGCGGCACAGCCCGGCCAACTGTCCGGCGGTCGGCGGCCGGCCCGGTCCGCCCGAGGCGCCGGACGTCGGCGCGGTGGACGGGACGCCCCCGGACGGGCCGGCGCTCCCGGATCCGGAGTCGGTCGGGGTGCCCGGGCCGGTCGCGCCGGTGCTGCCGGCACCGGTGCTGCCCGAGGTGGTCGGCTGCGGGGGCGCCGGTTCCGGGCCGCGGTCGAGGCTCACCGCGGCGAACGCGACCCCGGCGGTGGCGGTGGCGGCGAGCCCGGCCAGCGCCGCGCCGAGCCGGAAGCGGTGGCGCGGCCGTGGCGCCACGGCCGGGACCGGGGCCGGCGCCGCCCGGGCGGGGCGGAACGCGGCGAGGGCCTGCTCCCCGCCGGCCAGCTCGCCCGGGGCACCCGGGGCGGCCGCCGCGGCGAGCAGGTGCGCCAGCGGGTCGCCTCCCGGCTCCGGCGGTGTGCCGGCGCGGGCCGCGTCGAGGAGGCGCTCCGACTCCGCCCGGTCGGCGGGCCTGTCGGACCGGCGAAAGCTCATCCCGTTTCCCTCCACGTCAACCGTCCGCCGGCTCGGCCTTGGGCGCCTGCGGCGCCTGCCGTCCGCGCCCGGTACGGGGGCGGGGCGGCGTCGCTTCCCCGGCCCGGTCCGGCGACCCGTCGGGGTCGGCGCGCTCCAGCATCCCGGCCAGCCGGCGCAGCCCCCGGTGCGCGGCGGTACGCACGGCGCCGGCCCGCCGGCCGAGCACCCGACCGGCGGTCTCCGCGTCGAGCCCGATCACGGCGCGCAGCAGCACCGCCTCCGCCTCGCGGGGCGGCAGGCTGGCGATCAGCGCCAGGGCGCTCTCGGTGCCGATGGTCTCGCCGGCCCGCTCGGCGGTGTCGGCGTCCCCGGCCAGTTCGCTGAGCGCCTGCACGGGCACCGGCAGGGCCGGCCGCCGCCGCTGCCGGCGCAGGTGGTCCATGGCCCGGTTGCGGGCGATGGTGACCGTCCAGGCGCGGAACTCGCCGCCGGTGAAACTGGGCAGGTCACGGGAGATCTGGAGCCACGCCTCGGAGGCCACGTCCTCGGCGTCGGCGCCGACCAGGGCGGTGAGGTAGCGCAGCAGGCCGGGCTGGAGGCTGCGGTAGAGGAAGCGGAACGCCGCCTCGTCGCCCGCCTGCGCGGCGACGACCGCCTCGTTCAGCTCACCGGTCATTGTTCCGCCGTTCCCGACGTGCCGACTCCCCGGACCGGCGCACGCCGGTGCCGGTGTGCCCGACGCCCGCCCGGTCGGACGACCGGACCTCCACCCGCACCATCAGCCCCCCGCTGGCCTGATCCGCACCAGCACGGGGAGGTGCGGGCGCGCCGTTGGACACCGCCGCACAGGACGGCCGTCGGCGGACATACCGTACCGGCGTCCTGGGGCGGCCGGGAGCCCGGCCAACGCTAGGAGCGCAGGGTGGGTTCGACAAGGCATCACCCAGCGGAAAAAGAGTGAGAATTCTCTACGCGTGATCACGGCGGGTCGATGTAACGAACGCCACCGCAATCGCGCTACGCGCCGGTGAACAGCAGACCGGAACCCGGACACACGAACTGTCCAGCGCTCATTCCTGGCCGATCGTACGCGAGTCGTCACCGTCAGCCATTCGGCGTGGGGTCGGCCGACCGTTCGGCCGAGCCGCGTCAGGCCGCCCGCCGGTCGTGACGGGAGAGATCGCGGGAAATACTCCGCCGCCACTCTGGGTACGGTATGGAGGTGCTGTCCTCAGACGTCGTACTCAGCGGTCGGTACCGCCTTGATGACCGTGTCGCCACCGGCGGCATGGGCGACGTCTGGCGTGCCACGGACCTGGTGCTCGGCCGTCCGGTCGCGGTGAAGGTCCTGCTGCCCGCGCTGGTCTCCGACCCCGACTTCATCGCCCGCTTCCGCGCCGAGGCGCGGATCATGGCGTCGCTGCGCAACCCGGGCGTGGTCCAGGTCTTCGACTGCGGCGAGGACGACCTGCCCGACGGCAGCCGCGCCGACTACCTGGTCATGGAGTTCGTGGCGGGCGAGCCGCTCTCCCGCCGGATCGAGGCGGCCGGGCAGCTCGAGGTCGGCGAGACCATGTCGATCGTGGCGCAGGTCGCCCAGGCGCTGCACGCGGCGCACACCCGGGGCATCGTCCACCGTGACGTCAAGCCGAGCAACCTGCTCGTGCAGGACGACGGCACCGTGGTGCTGGTCGACTTCGGCGTGGCCCGGTCGACCAATGTGACCAGCATCACCAGCACGAACGCGGTGCCCGGCACCGCCCTCTACATGGCCCCCGAGCAGGCCGCCGGGCGTCCGGTCTCCGGCGCCACCGACGTCTACGCGCTCGGTGCGGTCGCCTACTGCTGCCTCACCGGCAGCCCGCCGTTCACCGGCGACAACCCGCTCCAGGTGGCGGTCCGACACCTCGACGACGAGCCGCCGGAGCTGCCGGTGGAGATCCCGCACCAGGTCCGTGACCTGGTTGCCCGGGCCCTGGCCAAGGATCCGGCGGACCGTTTCCCCACCGCCGCGGCGATGGCCGAGGCCGCCCGCGCGGCCGGCTCCGAGGCGCCCACCGCGATGGTGCCGGTGGCGCTGCGCGGCGCGACCGGGGCGAGCCGCACCCGCGACGACCTGACCGCAACCGCGCCGGGGGCCCTCGTGGCCCCGGCCCGCCGGGCGGGCCGGCGTGGCACGCTGGTCGGCGCGGCGGCCGCCGTGCTGGTGGCGCTGACCGCGCTGGGCGCCGCCCTCGGCGCGGCGAAGAACGCCGAGGCGCCGGCCACCCAGATCGACTCCACCGCGCCGGCGGTTGCCCCGAGCAACTCCGTGGCGGACGCCGCGGTCACCGAGGCGTCGCCGACGGAAGGGGGCGGCCGCAGCTACCGGCCGGTGGGCCCGACCGGCCGGCCGTCGACCTCTCCCTCGGCGACGCCGAGCGGCTCCCCGAGCGCGTCGGTCCAGCCGACCCCGTCGAGCATCCCGTCGACCCTGCCGACCGCGCCGACCACGGCGCCGAGCAGCACCTCACCGTCGCCGGTGACCACCACACCGACCGAGACCACCTCGACCGCCACCGAGCCCACGGACGGCGGCGGCGGGGCTCAGCCCGCGTCCGACCGCTGACCCCGGCGGCACCCGGACCCACCCGCACCCGGAACCGGCGGCGCCCGGAGCCGGTCGAGCCGGCCCCGCAGCTGTCGCGGGACCGGCTCGAATCGCGTTCCGGGCGCCCAGGGCTCAGTCCGCGCCGAGGGCCGCCACGATCGGCCGGGACAGCGCCCGGCGGGCCGGCAGGACCGAGGCGGCCAGCGCGGCGACCACCGCCACCGCGACGATCAGGCCGAGCCGCCCCCACGGCAGCACCAGGGTGAAGTCCCCGCCGATCCGGGCCAGCACGGCCATCCCGCCGGCGGCCACCCCGGTGCCCAGGGCGATGCCGAGCAGGGTGCCGACCAGCGCGGTGAGCACCGCCTCGACGACGAGCACCGCCCGCATCCCGCCGCGGCTCAACCCGACGGCGCGCAACACCGCGTTCTCCCGCGTCCGCTCCACCACCGAGAGGGTGAGCGTGTTCGCCACGCCGACCAGCGCGATCACCACGGCCAGGCCGAGCAGCGCGGTGACGAAGCCCAGCACCAGGTCCACGGTGCCGGTGAGCATCTTCTTGTAGGCGGCCTGGTCCAGCAGGTTGACCGTCGGATAGCGGGTGAGCACCGACTCGACGGCGACCCGGGCGGCGTCGGCGGAGACCCCGTCGGCGGGGTCCACCTCGGCCAGGTGGCCGCGCTCGGCCGGGAAGAGGCGGGTGAAATCGGCGTCGGCGACGTCCACCACGTGCCCGGCGGGCACCGGACTGCCGGCCAGGGTCGGGCTGTCGTCGGCCACCACGGCAGCCACCCGGAACGACCGGCCGGCCAGCGGGACGCTGCTGCCCACCGACCAGCCGCGTTCCGCGGCCAGCTCCCGGTGCACGAGCACCGCGCCCGGCCCCAGGGCAGCCGGGTCACCGGCGTCCACAGCGGACAGCGTCCGCCGGACCAGCGCCGGGTGGGCGGCGCGCACCTCGATCCCGTCCACCACCCGGCTGCGCTGCTCGTGCACCACGCCCAGCTCCGGCCGGGCGGCCAGCTCAGCGACCAGCGGCGCCGGCAGGTCCCCGCCGATCCCGGTGACCAGGAAGTCCACCCCGACCTGCGCGTCCACGGCGCGCTCGATGCCGGCCTTCGCACTGCCCGCGCCGACCACGAACGCGGAGACCAGGCCGATGCCGATGACCATGGCGGTGGCGGTGGCCGCCACCCGCCGCGGGTTGCGCACGGCGTTGGCCACGGCCAGCCCGGCCGGGACGCCGAGCAGCCGGCGGGCCGGCCAGCCGAGCACCCGGACCAGCGCCGGCACCAGCACCGGGCCGAACAGCACGATGCCCAGGAAGGCCAGGATCCCGCCCGCGGCGACCAGCGGCACCTGGCCGGTGGCGCCGGCCCCGGCCAGGGCGGCCACCCCGGCGGCGAGGACCAGCGTGCCGGCCGCGAGCCGGACCCGGCCGGCCCGCTGGGCGGGCCGCACGGCGGCGTCGGTCAGCGCGGCCACGGGCGCGACCCGGGTGCCCTGCCAGGAGGGCACGGCGGCGGCCACCACGGTCAGCAGCGTGCCGAGGCCGAGGGAGAGCAGCACCGTACGGGCCGTGACGGTGATCGTGCCGGCGACCGGCGCGTCCAGCGTGGACAGCAGCGCGCCGAGGCCGGCGGCCAGCCCCACCCCGGCCAGCACCCCGACCGCCGAGGCGAGCAGCCCGGTCAGCGCCGCCTCGCCGAGGGTGGCCCGGTAGACCTGTCCCCGGGTGGCGCCGACCAGCCGCAGCAGCGCGGTCCGCCGGGACCGCTGGGCGAGCACGATGGCGAAGGTGTTGGCGATGACGAAGCCGGCCACCACCACGGCCACCGCGGCGAAGGTGCCCAGGAACAGCTCGAACTGCCGCCGGTCGCGGACCGCGTCGGCGACGGCCTCGTCGAGGATCGCCGCGCGGTCGCGGACCGCGACGTCCGGCCCGACCGCCGCGCGGACCCGGTCGGCGAGCGCCGCCCGGTCCACGCCCGGCCGGGCGGCCACCATGATCCGGCCGTAGCCGCGCTCGCCGCTCACGGCGAGGGCGTCCGCGCCGGCCAGGCCGATGAACGGGCCGCCGACGTCCCGGGAACTGCCGGCCACGTCGACGGTGCCGACCAGGGTGTACGGGTGGGCCGGCCCGCCGTTCCCGCCGACCCGCACCGGGCTGCCCAGGGCGAAGCGCTGGTCGGCGGCGGTCTCCTCGTCGAGCACCAGCTCGCCGGCCCGCTGCGGCAGCCGCCCGGCGACCACGTCGTAGGACTGGAGGGCCGGGTCGGTGGGGATCGCGGCGAGCACGGCGTAGCCGAGCACCGGCCGCCCGTCGGCGCCCACCACCCCGGCGGTGCCGGTCAGCTCCCCCTCGGCGGCGGCCACCCCGTCGACCGCGCGCACCCGGTCGACCAGGGCGGGCGGCAGCGGGTCCTTGCCGGCGTACGCGGCCAGGTCGGTGTGCCGGTCGAAGGCGCCGGCCCGCTCGTACGCCCCGGCGCGCATGCCGTCGGTGAACATCAGGGTGCCGGCGACGAAGGCGACGCCGAGGACGATCGCCAGCGAGGACAGCAGCAGGCGCAGCCCGTCGGCGCGGACCTGGCGCAGGGTCAGCCGCAGCATCCCGGTCACCGCCCCACCGGCTGCGCGCCGGCCTCGAGCCGGGTGAGCGCGTCGAGGACCTGGCCGGCGGTCGGGGCGTGCAGCTCGTCGACCAGCCGACCGTCGGCGAGGAAGACCACCCGGTCGGCGTGGGCGGCGGCCTTCGGGTCGTGGGTCACCATGACCACGGTCTGGCCGAGGGTGTCCACCGCCTCGCGCAGCAGGCGCAGCACCTCCGCGCCGGAGCGGGAGTCCAGGTTGCCGGTGGGTTCGTCGGCGAAGATCACCCACGGTCGGGTGACCACGGCCCGGGCCACGGCGACCCGCTGCTGCTGGCCGCCGGAGAGCTCGGCGGGCCGGTGCCCGAGGCGGTCGGTGAGGCCGACCGCGGCCACCACCCGCCGCAGCCACTCCGGGTCGGGCCGCCGGCCGGCGATGGCCAGCGGCAGCACGATGTTCTCCTCGGCCGTGAGGGTGGGCAGCAGGTTGAACTTCTGGAAGACGAAGCCGATCCGGTCCCGGCGCAGCCGCGTCAACCGGCGGTCGTCCAGTCGGGCGAGGTCGGCGTCGCCGATGCGCACGCTGCCGGCGGACGGCCGGTCCAGGCCGGCGAGGCAGTGCAGCAGGGTGGACTTGCCGGAGCCGGACGGGCCCATCACGGCGGTGAACCGGGCGGCGGCCAGGTCGAGGTCGACGCCGTCGAGGGCGACGACCCGGGACAGCCCGGCGCCGTACTCCTTGCGCAGCTCACGGGCGGTGACGGCGACGCCGGTGGTCGGGGTTGCGGACAACGTGGTGCTCCTGTCGGACAGGGTCATCTGACCCGTCCGACGCTATGCGCGGCACCCTGCCGATGATCTCCACCTGCGCGCTCGACCTCGGTACGCCGGTGGTCGCCCCCGACCGGGTGGACCCGTACGACCCAGGTCGTACGCCGGGTCAGCCGCCCGGGGTGACCAGCCCGCTCTCGTACGCGAGCACCACGGCCTGGACCCGGTCGCGGAGCTGGAGCTTGGCCAGGATCCGCCCGACGTGGGTCTTCACCGTCGCCTCGGCGACGTGCACCCGGGCGGCGATCTCGGCGTTGGAGAGCCCCTGCGCCACGAGCAGCAGCACCTCCCGCTCCCGCTCGGTGAGCTGGGCCAGTCGCGGGTCCTCGGTGGGCGCCGGCCCGAGCTGCCCGGCGAACCGGTCCAGCAGCCGCCGCGTGATCGAGGGCGCCACCACCGAGTCGCCCTCGGCGACCACCCGGATCGCGGCGAGCAGGTCCTCCGGCGGGACGTTCTTGAGCAGGAAGCCGCTCGCCCCGGCGCGCAGCGCGGCGAACGCGTCCGCCTCGGTGTCGAAGGTGGTCAGCACCAGCACCCGGGGCCGGCCACCGGCCGGGCGGGCGCAGATCCGCTTCGTCGCCTCCACGCCGTCCATGGTCGGCATCCGCAGGTCCATCACCACCACGTCGGCCTCGACCCGGTCCAGCACCCGCAGCGCGTCCGCGCCGTCGATCGCCTCGCCGACCACCACGAGGTCGGGCTGGGAGTCGAGCACCATCCGGAACCCGGCACGCACCAGCGCCTGGTCGTCCACGATCACCACCCGGACGGTCATGCCGCCGCCTTCCCTTCCTCGGTGCCCGGCGCCGACGGTAGCGGCAGCCGCGCCTCGACCCGCCAGCCCCCGCCCAGGGTCGGGCCGGCGGCGAGGCTGCCGTCGTACACCCCGACCCGCTCCCGCATGCCGACCAGGCCGTGCCCGCCGGACGGCGCCGGCCGGACCACCGGACGGCCGCGCCCGTCGTCGACCGCCCGGACCACGACGGCGTCCGCGGACCAGTCGAGGCGCAGCTCGACCGCCGCGCCCACCCCGGCGTGCTTGAGCGCGTTGGTGAGGCTCTCCTGCACCACCCGGTAGACGGTCAGCTCCAGGCCGGGCGGCAGGGCGACCGGCGTGCCGGTGGCGGTGTCGGTGATCCGCAGGCCGGCGGCGCGGAAGCGGTCCAGCAGGTCGGGCAGCTCGACCAGGGCCGGCCGCCGGTGCGCCGGCACCGCGTCGAGCGTGCCGTCGGGCGCGGCCGCCGGCTCCGGCCGGCTCGGTTCCCGGAGTACGCCCACCAGCCGCCGCATCTCCTCCAGCGCCTGCCGGCCGGTGTCCGCCACCACCTTGGCCGCCTCCCGGGCCGTGGCCGGGTCCCGGTCGATGGTGAACCGGACCCCGTCGGCCTGCACGATCATCACGGCCATGCTGTGCGCGACCACGTCGTGCAGCTCGCGGGCGATCCGGGTGCGCTCCTCGGCGACCGCCGCCCGGGACTCGGCCTCCCGTTCCCGTTCCAGGGTGGCGGCGCGCTCCTCCAGGGTCAGCACGTAGAGCCGGCGGGTCCGCACGTTCAGCCCGACCAGCCAGACCGCGCCGGTGACCAGGCCGTAGTAGATCGCACCGGCCCACCACGGCGCCGGCCCGGGCATCTGGACGGCGGCGAGCAGCACGCCGATCGCGGCGACGATCCCGGCCAGGATGCCGTCGCGCAGCCGGTCGGCGTACTTGACCACGCTGTAGAGGGCGATGAGCACCCCGACGTCGTAGGCCAGCGGGCCCCAGCCGGCGACGACCTGGAGCAGCGCCAGCACGGCCACCCCGGCCGCCACCGCCGACGGGTGGATCCGCCGGAAGAGCAGGACCGCCGCCATCACGAGGCCCACGGCGGTGGCCGCCAGCCCGCCCGGCTGGGCGAAGATCCCCAGCACGGCGAAGACGGCCACCACCCCGGAGACGGCGGCGTCGAACGCGACGCTGCGCAGCGGGCGGCCGAAGACGATGCGGTCCACGATCACCCAGCGTACGGGCTACCGCGCACGTCGCTGCGGCGGGTGAACCATCTCCGATCTTGGACACTTGCCGTGCGTAGCGAACGGAAAGTGTCCAAGATTCGGCGGCTCAGGGGGCGATCAGCTCGCGGAGGCGGGCGATCTCGGCGGACTGCTCGCTGGCGACGGCGTTGGCGAACTCCTGGAGGGTCTGGTCCGCGCCGACCTTGAGCAGGTCGGTGGACATGATGACCGCGCCCTCGTGGTGCGCGGTCATCATCCGCACGAAGAGCCGGTCGAACTCCGCGCCCCGGGCGGCGGCGAGCTGCCGCATGGCCTCGGCGGACTGCATCCCGCGCATCGCGCCGTGGTCGTGACCGGGCACCTCGGCGTCCAGCCCGCGGGTGTCGAGCCAGCCGCGCAGCACCCCGATCTCCGGCCCCTGGGCGGCCCGGATCCGGTCGGCGACGGCGCGTACCCGGGGGTCGGCGGCCCGTTCGGGGGCGAGGGTGGCCATCTCCACGGCCTGCTGGTGGTGCGGGATCATCATCCGGACGTACCAGACGTCGAGGCCGTTGTAGCGGGGCGGGGCGGCGTCGCGGACCTCCTGGGCGGCCCGGGTGGCCGCCGGCTCCCCCGGCCGGCCGGGCACGACGACCGGCGGCGCGGCCACCGGCGCGGTTCCGGTGGCGGACGGGCTCGCCGGCGCCGCCGCGGGCTCGTCACCCCGCCCGGTCAGCGCCACGCCGGCTCCGACCAGGAGCACCACCAGCGCTGTGACGGCGAGCCAGACACGTCCCTGCCGGCCGGTCATACGGCACTCCCTCCGGTCGAGGTGGCAGCGATCCTATCCATAGACAATCCCGCTTAGATGTGACCGGCGTCACATTGATGTATGTGATCGGCCGGTAAGGTGTGGAAAATCATCATCCCCTTTCGGAGGGTGCCGCCGATGATCAGTATCCGCACGTCCCGAACCCGGATCGTCAGCCTCGCCGCCGCCGGCCTGCTCCTCGCCGGCGTCGTCACGGCCCCACCCAGCAGCGCCCAGGAGACCCCCCGGGCGGCGACCGCACCGGCCACCGTGGACAGCGCCGTCCCCGGGGTCGACGAGATCTCCAGCAGCCCCAACCTGCGCCAGGTCGCCAACCTGCCGAAGCAGGCGCCGTTCGACACCTCCACGGCGTTCGGCACCGACATCGCGTTCCAGGGCCGGTACGCCTTCGTCGGCAACTACGACGGCTTCGTCATCTACGACGTCTCCCGGCCGAGCGCGCCGACCGTCGTGTCGCAGGTGCTCTGCCCCGGCTCGCAGAACGACATCTCCGTCCACGGCGACCTCCTCTTCCTCTCCACCGACTCCTCCCGCAGCGACGACTCCTGCAGCAGCGTCGCCCAGCCCGCCTCCGAGAAGGGGTCGTGGGAGGGCATCAAGGTCTTCGACATCAGCGACAAGCGCGGCCCGCGGTACGTCAAGTCGGTGGAGACCGCCTGCGGCTCGCACACCCACACGCTCGTGCCCGGCAAGGACCAGCGGACCGTCTACCTGTACGTCTCGTCGTACAGCCCGCGGGCCGAGTTCCCGGACTGCCAGCCGCCGCACGACTCGATCTCCATCGTGAAGGTGCCGCTGCGGTCGCCGACCGACGCCGCCGTGGTGGCCACCCCGAACCTCTTCCCGGACGGCGGCTACCCGGGCATCCCGGGTGAGAAGTCGGCGACCACCGGCTGCCACGACATCACCGCGTACCCGGCGAAGGACCTGGCCGCCGGCGCCTGCATGGGCGACGGCATCCTGCTCGACATCGCCGACCGGGAGGCGCCGCGGGTCATCGAGCGGGTCCGGGACACCGAGAACTTCGCGTTCTGGCACTCGGCGACCTTCAACAACTCCGGCACCAAGGTGGTCTTCACCGACGAGCTGGGCGGGGGCGGCGCGGCGACCTGCAACGAGGCCACCGGGCCGAGCCGCGGCGCGGACGCCATCTACGACATCACCGGCCGCGGCGACGATCGCCGGTTGGCGTTCCGCAGCTACTACAAGATTCCCCGGGCCAACGCCGACACCGAGAACTGCGTGGCGCACAACGGTTCGCTGGTGCCGGTGCCCGGGCGGGACATCATGGTCCAGGCCTGGTACCAGGGCGGTATCTCGGTCTGGGACTTCACCGACTCCCGGCACCCCAAGGAGATCGCCTACTGGGAGCGGGGTCCGCTGGACGCCGAGCGGCTGCGCACCGGCGGCTCCTGGTCGGCCTACTGGTACAACGGCCACATCTACTCCAGCGACATCCAGAAGGGACTGGACGTGCTGGAGCTGCGGGACCCGCGTACCTGGGTGGCGCGGCTGATCCAGGTGCCCGAGCTGAACGTGCAGACCCAGACGGGCTACCTGAGCTGGTGACCCGCCGGCCGGGTCCGGCCCCCGTGGCGGGGTCGGGCCCGGCTCAGCCCATCCGCAGCCGGTAGTCGCGCTCGCCGCCGCCCGCGGTGACCAGCCGCACCTCGCCGGTGCGCAGTCCGTACGTCACCGACCAGCGGGTGTGCGCCTGCCGTACGGCGTCGAGCAGGCGCAGCGCGGCCGGGGGGTCCACCGCCCCGCCGGCCCGGTCCAGCGCCTCGGCCAGCACCCCGTACCGGTGGTCGTTGCGCAGGTCGCGGTCGGCCACCCCGACGGCCGGCACGTTGGTCAGCGCCTGCCAGGCGCCCCGGCCCTTCTCGGCCCGCATCGCGCCGTCCACGAACTCGATCACCGCGGACGCGCCGGTCGCGTCGGCGATCAGGTAGTGCAGCGGCGGACCGCCGTCGAAGTCCAGGTTGTAGCGCCCGAACACGGCGATCGCCTCGTCGACCGTGGCGGCCGAGTCCAGCACCAGGCGCAGGATGCGCACCGAGCCCACGGTGGGCCGGCCGGGGACCGGCTCCGCCGTGGCGCCGTCGTCGGCGGCCAGGCCCACGGCCAGGCCCCGCTCGTTCATCCCGTCGAAGGGCAGCAGCGGCGCGTTCAGCAGCCGGCGGTCGCCGGCCGGGTCGGCGGCGACCCCCAGGTAGGAGATGTCCACCAGGGAGATCGAGGCGTACCCGTCGGGCGGGTCGGTGCGCAGCACCAGCGCCGGGTTCGCGTCCCAGTCGAAGTTGCGCGCGAACAGCGGCCGGCTCCGGTCGCCCCGGGCGGCGAACAGGGAGCAGCCGAACGGGGTCGCCTGCGGGGTGCCCGCGACGCCGACGGTCGGGTCGTAGTCACCGTCGTAGGTCATCTCGTACAACGGCAGGTCGTCGACCCGGCGCAGGCTGGCCAGGGTCCGCTCGACCTGGCCGGCGTCCTGCCGGGAGGCCGTCGGCGTGCCGGCCCCGGCCGGCTCGGCGGGCCGGCCGCTCCCGCCGCAGCCGGTGGTCACGAGGAGCAGGGCGAGCCCGGTGGCGAGCAGGGTCCTCCGCATGCCCGCGACGCTAGAAGAGGCGGCGACGGATGTCCATCCGGGACGTCAGCGGTCCGGGATCCGGGCCAACTGCGCCTCGATCGCCTCGGCGGTGAGGGCGGGCCGGCCACCGGGGTGGCCGACCGTCGCGCCGGCCGCCGCTACCGCGTACCGGGCGAGCCGGGGATACGGCTCGTCGCGGAGCAGGCCGGCCGTGACGGCGGCCACGAAGGCGTCCCCGGCGCCCGTGCTGTCCACCGTGGGCGTCTCGCTCAGCGGCACGAACACCTCCCCGCCGGGCCAGACGAAGGCGTTCCCCTCCCCCGCCACCTCGACCGCGACCAGCGCCGGTCCCCGGGCGGCCAGCTCCCGGCCGGCGCGCAGCCCCGCCTCGGCGTCCTTCGGCGGGTCGCCGCCGAGCAGCAGGCCGGCCTCCCGCGCGTCGGCCCGCAGCACGTCGGCCCGGGACAGCAGCTCCACCGACCCGTCCGGGTCGTCCGGCGCACCGTCGAGCACGACGAGCCGGCCGGCGTCGCGGGCCTGCCGCGTCGCCGCGAGCGCCGCGGGCAGCGGCTGCTGGAGCTGGACCACCACCGCCCGGGCGGCCCGCAGCGCCTCGGCCGCGCCCGTCACGTCCGCCTCGCTCAGCAGGGTGGCCTCGGGAATGTCCTCCAGGTACCGCCAGCGGCCCCGGGCGTCCACCACGTCCACGATCAGCGCGCTCGGCGTGTCCGGCCGGCGCAGCACCGGAGCGACGTCGATGCCGTCGCTGCGGGCCCGGCCCAGCAGCCGGTCGCCGACCCCGTCCTCGCCCACCACGCCGAGCAGCCCGACCCGGACGCCGAGCTGGGCCAGCCCGACGGCCTGGTTGGCCCCCTTGCCGCCGAGCAGTTCCCGCCGGCACCGCACCGGGGCCGTCCCGGACGGGCCGGGCACCTCGTCCACCAGCAGCACGAGGTCCCGGGCCACCTGCCCCACCACGATCGCGTCCAGTCCGGTCATCCCGGCCTGATACCCCGGCCACCGCCGGTCACGCGCTCAGCCGCGGACCACGGTGAACATGTAGCAGCCGTACACCACGTTGCGGCTGTGCAGGCGGTCCACCGCCGGGTCGGCCAGCAGCTCGGCGACGACCGCCTCCGGGTCGTCGCCGTCGTGCCGCCGGCCGCCGACGATCCGGCCCCGCCGGTCGTACGCCCGGAGCACCTGGGGCCGCCCCCGCCAGTCCGGCGGATACGCCGTCACGTCCGCCGGACCGGGGCAGTCGACCGCGTGCGCGAAGATCGGCCCCACCTCCCGGTACGGGCCGGGCGGCAGCGGCGGGGCGTACCCGAAGAGCAGCAGCGACTCGCCCCGGGTGGCGTCGCGGAGGCAGCAGCGCAGCGGCTCGCCGCCCTCGGCGCAGCACCGCTCGGTCGGCTGGCCGGAGGCGTCGCGGCCGGTGCGCCGCACGTCGGCCAGCACCTCGGCGGGCACGGGTTCGATCACGTACCTGGTGCGCGTCGTCGTCATGCCGTCCAGCCTGGCCGAACGCGCGGTCGGTGGCTGGCGGCGATCGGACCTCGCGTGGCGGGGACGGGCCGCCGCGCGCGCGGCGGCCCGTCCGCGCGGGTCAGCGCCGGGGTCACGGACGGGACGCGACGCGCCGGACGGCGCGCGGGCCGACCAGCCGCCGGACCACCGGCACGGCGTTCCACCTGGCCGCGCCGACCAGGTCCCGGGCGTGCTCCAGCACGGTGTAGTCCGGCCGCGCCAGCCCGTCGGCGATGGCCCGGTCCAGGTCGTTGCCGCACCGGGTCAGCACGCTGTCGAAGTCCCGCCGGACGGGTTCGAGCAGCTGGTAGCCGAAGGAGCGGTGCAGCCGGGCGAAGAGCGGCTTGTAGAGCCGGGCCCGCTCGTGCAGCCCCGCCGAGTACGACATCGGGTTCTTCGGCCGCCGCCGGACGTAGTCGGGCAGCAGGTCCGCGAAGGCACGCCGGACGATCCACTTCTCCTGCCCGTCGCGCAGCTTCAGGTCCAGCGGCAGCCGCATGGCCAGCTCGACGACGCTGAGGTCGAGGAAGGGCACCCGGGCCTCCACGCCGTGACCCATGCTGGCCCGGTCCACCCGCTGCAGCTCGGTCCGGCACAGGTTGCGGATCTTGTGGAGGAAGAGCCGGCGGGACCGCTCCGGGCCGACCTGGTGGTACATCGGGTACCCGCCGAACAGCTCGTCCGAGCCGTCGCCGGTGAGCACCACCTTGACGCCCAGCTCGCGCAGCCGCCGGAAGATCGGCACCGAGACCACCGCGTTGATGATGTCGCCGTACTCGGTCAGCTCGGAGATCCGGATCGCCTCGCGCACGTCGGCCAGCCGGATGTCGCGCGGGCGCAGCTCGATCACCTCGTGCGGCACGCCCAGGTCGGCGGCGAGCCGCCGGGCGTACGCCACGTCGGGGCTGTCCGGCACGCCGACCGTGACCGCCACGCAGTCGGGGTGCAGCTGCCGGGCGTGCAGCAGGGCCAGCGAGCTGTCCAGGCCGCCGGAGAGCACCACGCCGACGGTGAGGTCGGTGTCCAGCCGTACCCGGATGCTGTCGGTGAGCGCGACACGGACAAGGAGGGCGGCCTCGTCCGGGTCGTCGATCACCGGCAGCCCGGCGCCGAGGGTGAGCAGGTCGACGTACGGGCGCAGCCGGACCGGCCCGTCGGGCTCGGCCCAGCCGTGGTGCCCGGGCGGCACCTCGCTGATCGGCGCGCCGTGCCCGACCAGCGCCTTGACCTCGGAGGCGAGGTGCAGGCAGCCGGGGCCGCGGGACCAGTAGAGCGGCTTCACGCCGAGCGGGTCCCGGGCCAGGTAGGCCCGGCCGGTGGCCCGCTCCACCACCGCGAAGGCGTACTCGCCGCGCAGCCGGCGCACCGCCTCCTCGCCCCAGTGCCGGAAGGCGGCGAGCACCACCTCGGTGTCGCCGGCGGTGCGGAACCCGTACCCGAGCCGCGTCAGCTCCGCGCGCAGCTCGTGGTGGTTGAAGACCTCGCCGTTGTAGCAGAGCACGTGCCGCTCGTCGGGCGAGACCCACGGCTGCACCGCCCGCTCGCGGTCCACCACCCGCAACCGCCGTACGCCGGTGAGCAGGCCGTCCTCCTGCCGGGTCTCGGTCACCTCGCCGCGCGGGGCGAGCACGGCCAGCATCCGGCGGAAGGTGGCCGGGTCGGCGTCGGGGCCGATGCTCAGCGCGATCCCGCACATCCGCTCAGACCCCCATCTCGGCCTCGTACGCCCGCCGGAACCGGCGCTGGGCGGCGGGCGCGAGGCAGAGGTGCCAGACCTGGCCCTCGTCGACCACGTTGAGCTCGCCGGCCTCCTGCCGGGCCAGCAGCAGGTCGGCGAGGAGGTCCCGGGCGCCGAACCGCCCGTACCAGGCCAGCTCCACGTCGGCCGACCAGCCGAGGCAGTGCCCGCTGGGGACCATGGCGGCGTAGCCCAGACGGCGCAGCCGGTACTGGTGCTCGGCGCTGCGGGCCAGGCTGGTGACCCAGAGCGGCGGGATGCCCCGCCCGGCGGCCGCGGCGAACTCCCGGCCCACGTCGTTGAGCAGCGCGATCATCTCGCGCCGGGCCCGGCGGAACCGCAGCCCGGCGGTACGCGGGGTGGCGTCGGGGCGCAGCCGCCGCCGGACCGCCCGCAGCCCGCGACCGAGGACGGTGGCGGGCTGCTCCTGGTAGCGGAAGGCGAGCAGCCCGCGCCGGCGCAGCCACTCCAGGTCGACCAGGTCGGTGCTGGTGTCGACCTGGCCGTCGGTGAGGAAGGTCGGGCTGTCCCGCCACCACATCACGTCGATCCGGGAGAGCAGGTAGATCCGCACCAGCGCGGTCAGGTCGTGCGCCGAGCTGCGGGTGTTGGGCTGGTAACGGGCCATCTCCAGCAGCAGGGTCTCCCGGGCGCCGACGAAGCCCTGCGGGGTGGCGTCGAGGACGGCGGCGATGGCCGGCTCCCGCAGCCGCTGGTCGAGCAGCACCTGGCGGGCCGTGGTGGACGGCGCGTCCGCCAGGGCGCCCACCTCGACCAGCAGCTCCGCCACCGCGACCCGGTACGCGGCCAGGTCCGGCTGCTCGGGCGCGGGACGCCGGCCGACGGCCGGGGGCAGTCGGCGGGCGGGGGCGGCGGACGCGACGGCGGATCCGGGCTGGTGGCCTTGGCTTCGGCTGGGCACTCGCATGGTCGGCCCCTCTCCGGGCAGGACACGGCGTAGTCGAACCTGAAAACACCGTAATTACCAGGATCGGCAGCTCCCCGAACAATCCTCCTATCTCCCCCGTAAGGTGCTCATCCGGCCGAGAGGTCCTGCACCCAGGCGTAATCCGGTGCCGCCGGGAGGCCGGCGTCGCGGCCGGTGCGGACCGCGTCGGCCAGGTGCAGGGCGGCGCCCAGGGCGGCGCGGAACAGCAGCGAGCCGGTGCTGACCCGGGCCACCCCGAGCCGGCCCAGCGCGGCCAGGTCCGGCCCGCCCGGGCGGTGCAGCACGTTGAGCGGCAGGCCCGCCTCAGCCACCAGCAACCCGAGCGTGTCGTCCGGCGCGCCCGGGACGAACAGCCCGTCCGCGCCGGCCGCCCGGTACGTCGCGGCCCGGTCCAGCGCCGCCGGCAGCGGGTCGGGCACGCCCAGCCACCAGGCGTCGGTGCGGGCGTTGACGAACAACCCGGGCACGGCCGCCCGCACCGCCGCGATCTTGGCGGCGGCGAGCTCGACGGGCGCGAGGGTGCCGTCCGGGCGCCCGTCCTCCAGGTTCACCCCGACCGCGCCGAGCGCGGCCAGCTCGGCGACGTACCCGGCCACCGCCGCCGGGTCGTCAGCGAAGCCGTCCTCGATGTCGACGGTGAGCAGCACCGGCAGGTCCCGCAGCCGGCGGGCCAGGTCGAGGGTTTCGCTCCGGGTCTCCCCGGTCCCGTCCGGCCGGCCGGCGGCCGCGGCCACCCCGAGGCTGGTCGTGCCGACGGCCGGGTGGCCCCGGGCGGCCAGCGCCGCGGCGGAGGCGTGGTCCCAGGCGTTGGGCAGCAGGAGAGGGCGGCCCGGGCGGTGCAGGGCGTGGAAGGCGGCGGCGCGGTCGGTCATCGGAAGGTCACCTCAAGGTTGGTCGGGACACGCAGGGTGGGGTGCGGGGCGTAGCGGGCGGGGGCCCCGGCGGGCCGGCACCGGTCGCGGAGCACGTCGACCACGCCGGCGGCGAGGGCCAGGGCGTGCCGCTCCCCCGGGCAGCCCCGGGGCCCGGCGCCGAAGGTCAGTGCCCGCACGGGACGGTGGGCGAGAGCCAGGTGGCCGGCGCCTGCGGGGCCGGCGTGGTCGGAGCCGCCGGGACGGAAGCGGTCCGGGTCCGGATGGACGGCCGGGTCCCGGTTGGCCGCGTCGAAGCGGAGCAGCAGCGTGGCGTCCGGACCGATCTCCCGGCCGCCCAGGCGCAGCGCGCCGGTGGCGACCCGGCGGGTGGCGCGGACCGGCGGGTCCAGGCGCAGCACCTCGGCCAGCAGGTCGGCCGTGCCGAGCGCGGCCGGCGCCGCGAGCCCGTGCCGGACGGCGGCGCCGATCAACCCGGCGGTGGCGTCGGCGGCCTGCACGAGCAGCCCGATCCGGTTCGCGGCGGCCTCGGCCGGGGCCGGCGGCGACATCGCCAGCAGCGTGGCCACCGCCCGGTCGGCGCGGGCCACCGCCGCGGGGTCGGCGCCCGGGTGGTAGGCGGCGGCCACCGCGGTCACCGCCGGCACCTCCGCCGCCTGGTCCGCCAGGCCGAGCCGTTCCGCCAGCACCTCCACGGGTACGCGCCGCGCCAGCGCGCCCATCACCTCCACCCGGGTCTCCGCGTGCCCCGGCCCGGAGCTGCCGCGTTCCCCCGCGCCGCCGCCCGTGGCACCGGCCCGCCCGGGGGCGAGCCGGTCCAGCGTCCCTCCGGTCAGCCGGGCGGCCGCCTCGCGCAGCGCGTCCGGGCCGAGGTCGCGGAGCGCCGCCATCCCGAGCGCGCGCCGGCCGGGATGCCGGTCCGGGGCGCTGAACCGGCTGACCGTCCCGCGCAGCCAGGCCAGGGTGCCCGGCGGCCCGCCGGGCGCGACGGGCACGACGTACCCGGGGTCGGTCAGCACGGCGACGACGTCGGCGTGCCGGGTGACCACCCAGGTGTCGTCGACGGGTAGCGGCGGGCCGCAGGGCGGCGTGTCCGGGGCGGGCGGGATCATCGGCCAACTCATGGCTCGACCGTATGGCCGGGACCTTTCGGCCCGGACCGAACGATCGCGGCGCCGGCTCGTGCCGGCATTCCCCACCGGACGCCGCCGCACACCGCCGGCGGATAGCCTGACGGCGTGCGTACGGTCGAACTGCTCTGCTCGCCGGAGCTGGACGAGGCGGTACGGGCGGCCTGGGACCGGCTCGCCGCCGCCGGCCTGCCCAGCCTGGCCCGCCACCCGCACCCGACGAACCGGCCGCACCTGACCCTCGCCGCGGTCGACGAGTTCCCGCCCGGCGCCGAGCAGCGCCTCGCCGACCTCTGCGACGCGGCGCTGCCGCTGCCGGCCCGGCTGGACCGGGTGGCGGTCCTGGACGGCAGCGCCCCCCTGGTCTGGCTGGTCCGCCCCACGCCGCAGCTGGTCGCCCTGCACGGCGCGGTCTGGGACGTGCTCGCCCAGGCGCCCGGGCCGCAGCCGTGGCACCTGCCCGGGCGCTGGGTGCCGCACCTGAGCCTGGCGCTGCGGTTCCGCGACGCCGACCGCCGCCGGGCCCGGGCGGTCGCCGGGCCGGACCGGCCGGGCGGGGAGTTCGTGGCCGCCCGCAGCTACGACAGCGACACCCGGACGGTCCACGAGTTGGCCCCGGCCTGCCCGCGCCCCGGCGCCTGACCGGGACCGCCCGCAGCCGGGGTGGCCACGGCCGACCGGGGCCGCCCGTCGCCGGACGGCCCCGGTCGCACCGGTCAGCGGTAGAACCGCAGGTAGTCGAACTCCGCGGTCACCGCCGGGGTGGCGCCGCCGTGCGCGACCAGACCGATCCGGGGCGTGGTGCCGGCCGGGAAGGTCCACACCGCCCCCCACGTCCAGTGCGTGCCGTCCCGGCTGGAGGCGGCCCGGAACTCGTGCTCGCCGGTGACCCGGTCTACGTGGTGGGCCAGCCGCAGCCACGTGGTGGTGGCCGGGGTGCCGACGATGCTGCCGCCGTACACGGGCTGGCCGGCGAAGGGCAGCTCGTAGCCGTACTCGACCTGGCGGGTGTTCCAGATGGCCACCTGGGCGAGCCGGGCGAACCGGTCGTCGTCCACGTACGCCACGAGGCCCGCCTGCTGGTAGTTGCGGACGAGGTCCTCGCCGAGGTCGAGGGTCACCTTCGTCTCCGCCACGTAGTCGCCCGCGGGCGCGTCACGCAGCAGCACCCCGGCCGTGTTGCCGGTGCCCACCAGGTCGGTCGACTCGACCGGCCAGCGCAGCGCGCCGCCGCTCACCGTGGCGGCCGGGTTGGGCCGGATCCACTGCCAGGCCGGGTCGAGCCCGTCGGTGAACTCGTCGGAGTACCCGGACAGCACCGGGCCGACCCGGGGCGGGGCGACCGGGTGCCGGACCGGGCGGTACAGCCCGGCCCCGCTGACGTTGTCGAACTCCGCCGTGCCGCCCTCGGCGACGAGCGCGAGCGGACCGGCCGCCGGCCGGGTGAGCGTCAGCGCCACCACGGCGAGCTGGTCGCCGAGGCGGGCCGGACTCAGTTCGGCGACGAGGTGCCGGCCGCGCACCTCGACGGCCAGGTTGTGCCGGTCGGTGAGGTCGAGCCCGGTGGGCAGCGGCACGCTCGCCGTCGCGCCACCGCTCTCCCGGGCGGTCAGCCGGCCGCCGCCGACCGTGACCGCCACCCGGCCGAGCCGCAGCCCGGCCGCGTCCGCGCCGGTCAGGCGCAGGTCGGCCTCGGCCCGTACGTCGCCGCCGAGCCCGGCCCGGGCGGTCAGCGTGCCGGTGCCGGCCAGGACGCCGCCGGTCACCCGCCAGTCGCCCGTGCCGCCCCGCCAGGCGCCGAGGTCGGCGGTGTCGAAGCGGGCGTCGATCCGGCCGGTGGTGACCGGCGCGGGCCGGGCCCCCTCGGAGGGGCCGGCGCCGGCGTTGACGGTCGGCCACCCGTCCACCCAGTCGAGGCGGTCCAGCAGCATCGGCCGCTCGTTGATCCCGAACGGCTCGTCCAGGTACGGGTCGGCCCGGTCGATCGCGTGGTACGCGATCCAGTCCTGCCCGGACAGGTCGGTGAGCACCGCGTTGTGCCCGGTCCCGATCCACCGGTTGCCGTTCTGGGTGAGCACCGGCGTGCCGCCGGCCCGGGACACGTCCAGCCGCTGGCCGTCCCGGTCCACGAACGGCCCGCGCGGGTCACGCGCCCGGCCGACCTGCACCGAGTAGCCGGTTGCCGGACCGGCGCAGCAGTTCGCCGTGGAGGCGAACAGCCAGTACCAGCCGTCGTGGCGCAACACGTAGCTGCCCTCGAACTTGTTGTCGATGGCGACCAGGGTCGGCGTGCCGACCGCGCGCAGCCCGTCGGGCGAGAGCTCGGTGACCGAGACGCCGCCGTAGTAGCTGCCGAAGTACAGGTAGGACCGGCCGTCGGTATCGGTGAACTGGCTGGGGTCGATGGTCCAGAGGTAGCCGCCGCCTCCGCCGGGTCGTGGGGCGACCACGGGCGCGTCGGCGAACGTCCACGGTCCGGCCGGGGTGGGCGCGGTGGCCGCCCCGATCGCGGTGTCGAAGGTGTCACCGGAGACGGTGGTGTCGGTGACGGTCACGTACATCACCCAGCGGTCGCCGATCCGGCGCACGTCGGGCGCCCAGAACGCGGCCCCGGCCGCGGCGAAGGACGGCCGCTGGTCAGGCGCGAAGGCGTCGCCCACGTAGGTCCAGTCAACGAGGTCGGCCGAGCGGGCGATCGGCACCCGGTGCGCCTGGCGTTCGCCCTCGCGCAGCGGGTCGGAGGTGCCGAAGGCGTACCAGAGGCCGTCGTCACCGCGGACGACGGCCGGGTCGGCGAAGGTGTCGGCGAAGCCGGCCGAGACCGGGTTCCGGTAGCGGTCGGCCGCGGCAGCCGGTGCGGCGGCCGCGGCCGTCGTCGCGGTCAGGAGCAGAGCGAGTGCGGCGGCGAGCACGCCGCCGCGGTGGAGGTGTCCCATCAGGCCTGCCTTGGAGGTAGACGGAGGTCACTGCGGTGCCCCCGTTTCTACAACGTTGGAGACAACGATGTAAAGAGCGACGCGCACCTGTCGGTGGGGACCGAACGATTCCCGTGCCAGCATTGCCCGCATGACCACCCGCACCGACGGACAGACGCTGGCCGCGCTCGCCGCGCTGCTCGCCGACCCGACCCGGGCCGGCTTCTGCCTCGCCCTGCTCGACGGGCGGGCCTGGACGGCGGGCGAGTTGGCCCGGTCCGCCGGGGTCGCCCCGTCCACCGCGAGCGACCACCTCACCCGCCTGGTCCGTGGCGGGCTGCTGACCGAGGAGCGGCAGGGCCGGCACCGGTACGTCCGCCTGGCCGACCCGTCGGTGGCCCAGCTCATCGAGGACCTGGCCGGCCGGGTGCCCACCCCGGCGGCCCCGCCCCGCACGCTGCGCGCCGCGTCGGCCCAGGCGTCCCTCGCGTACGCCCGGACCTGCTACGACCACCTGGCCGGCCGGCTCGGGGTGCTGCTGCACGACGCCCTGCTGGCCCGGGGCGTGCTCGACCGCGCCGGTGGCCTGGCGCTGACCCCGGCCGGGACCACCTGGCTGACCGACCTCGGCGTGCCCGTCGAGCCGCTGCGCGCCGCACGGCGCCCACTGGTCCGGGACTGTCTGGACTGGACCGAGCGCCGCCCCCACCTGGCCGGCGCGCTCGGCGCCGCGCTCTGCCGCCGCTTCCTCGACCTCGGCTGGACCGCGCGCGGCACCGGCCGGGCGGTCCGCCTCACCCCGGCCGGCCGCCCCGCCCTGGCCGCCGCCCTCGCGCTCGACCCGGCCGTCCTCGCCGCGCCCGCCTCCCGCGACAGCGGCCCGGCCCGCGCCTGACCCCTCGCCGCCCGGCGGTGCTGTTCGGGCATGACGCCGCCACCCCGCCGGCTGTCGACGGGACCGGCCGACGCCGCGGGCCGGTCAGAGCCAGCCGGCCTCGCGGGCCCGACGGACCGCCCCGGCCCGATCCGTCGCGCCGAGCTTCTGCACGCACGCGGCCAGGTGGTTGCGGACCGTCCCGGCCGCCAGGTGGGTCCGCCGGGCGATCACCGCGACCGGGGTGCCCAGCTCGGCCAGGCGCAGCGTCTCCAGCTCCCGCGGGGTGAGCGGGCACTCCGGCAGGGTCAGCGCCTCGGCGGCGAGCGCCGGGTCGACGTACCGGGCGCCGGCGTGCACCCGGCGGATCACGTCGGCCAGCGCACCGCCCGGCGCGCCCTTGGCCAGGAACCCGCGCGCGCCCGCGGTGAGCGCGGGCCGGAGGTGGGCGGGCCGGCCGTGCCCGGTGAGGATCACGGTGGCGCACCCGGGCAGCACGCGGGCCAGCTCGGCGGCGACCTGGACCCCGCCGGGCGCCGGCATCTCCAGGTCCAGCACGGCGACGTCGGGCCGGTGGGCCAGCGCGGCGGCCAGGGCGGCGCGGCCGTCGGCGGCGTGCGCCACCACCTCCAGGTCCGGCTCCAGATCGAGCAGTGCCGCGAGGGCGAGCCGGATCAGCTCCTCGTCGTCGGCCAGCAGTACCCGGATCACGAGGCCACCGGCACGGTCGCCACCAGGTGGAACACCCCGTCCTCGGCGTACGCGCGGACGCTGCCGCCGGCCGGGGCGAGCCGGTCGGCCAGCCCGCGCAGGCCGCCGCTGAGCCCGTCCGGGCCGGCGCCGCCGGCGCCGTCGTTGCGTACCGTCATGGTCACCAGGCCGTCCTCCCGGGTCAGCTCGATCCGGCACCAGTCGGCCCGGCTGTGCCGCAGCACGTTCGTCCCGGCCTCGCGCAGCACGGCGGCCAGGTCGGCGGCCACCGGCGCGGGCAGCTCGCCGGCCGGCGGCACCACCGTGCAGCGCACCCCGCTGGAGCGCAGCACCTCCCCCACCGCGGCCAACTGCTCGGCCAGGTCGACGGCGCGGTAGCCGTGCACGGCCTCGCGTACCCGGGTCAGGGCGGAACCGGCGAGCCGGCGCACCTCGGCGGCCTCCCGCCCGGCCCGGGCGGCGTCCACGGGCGCCAGCCGCTCGGCCAGCTCCGCCTTCAGCGCGATCACGGTGAGGTCGTGGCCGAGCAGGTCGTGCACGTCGCGGGCGAAGCGCAGCCGCTCCTCGGCGGCGGCGAGCCGGGTCGCGGCGGCCTGCCCCTGCCGCGCCTCGACGAGCAGGTCCCAGAACCAGACCTGGAGCCAGGTGACCGCGGCGATCCCGGCGCCGACGCCGCCCGTGACGAGCAGGGCGACGCGCGGGGACCCGCCGGTCGCCTGGGTCACCGCGACCGAGGCACCGAGCACGGCCGCCGCCGCGAGCAGGGCCGGCAGCGGCCGGAACAGCAGCGGGGACATGCCGACCAGCGACGCGCCCAGCCAGGCCCAGGTCGGCCAGGCACCGGCGGCGACCGGGCCGACGAGCGGCAGGCTGACCAGGGCGGCCACCGCCAGCGCGACGTGCCGGCGGCGCCGGGCCCGCCCGGCGAGCCAGGGGGTGACCGCGGCGTGCAGCACCGCCGCCTGGGCAGCGGTGACGGCGGCGAGCCCCACGAGGCCGAGCGCCAGCCGCAGCGGGTCCGGCTCGCGGGCCAGCCCGACGCCGGGCAGCAGCAGGGTGGTCCCGACGCTCGTGGCCAGCGAGACCAGGGTGAGCTGCCGGGCCCGCCGCAGCCGGCGGTCCGCCGCGTCGACCGTCATGTCCGCCGATCCTAGGGCCGGTTGCCGCCCGGTTCACCCCTGCGGAATGTCACGCGACACCCGTGCGTCACGCACGGTTTTCCGGTGACGGACGCGCCTGGTCCCGTGCGACGGGCGTCGGCAGGCTCGGGGCATGACGGAGACGACGGTACGCGTAACCCTGCGGGAGGACGCCCGACGGCTGGCCGGCCACCTGGCCGGCATGGTCGTGGCGATGGTGGTCGGCATGCTGCTGCTCGGCCCGCTGTGGCGGGCCGGCGCCGAGCGGCTGGGCGGCACCGACGTGCTGGCCCGGGCGGACGTCGGCGCGCTGGTGATGGCGACCGACATGGGGCTGGGCATGGCGGCCTGGATGTGGCACCGGGGCCACGGGTGGGCCGCGACCGCCGAGATGGTGGCCGTCATGTACGTGCCGTTCCTGCTGCTGCTCCCGCCCTGGTGGGCCGGGCTGGTCGGGGACGACGCGCTGATGCTCGGCGGCCACCTGCTGATGCTGCCGGCGATGGCCCTCGTGGCGCTGCGGCACCGGCACGCGCACCCGGCGCCGGCCCGCCGCCATCCGGTGGCCGCAGCCGTGGCGCGCCGGTGGCCGACCGGGCTGGCGGTGCTGATGACCGTGGACCTCTGGATCGCGCCGACCGTGTTCTCCCCGTGGACGCTGCTGGTGCTGCCGGCCGGCTACCTGCTCATCGGCACCTGGCGGCGGCAGTGGGGCGACCGCCGGAACCTGGCGTGGCAGCTCGCCGGGCTGGCCGGCTGGGGCGGGCTGGCGGTCGGCGCCCTGCTCGGGCCGGACGGCCTCGCCGGTGTGCTCGTCGGCCTCGGCTGGCTCGGGCACGCCGCCTGGGACCTGGCGCACCACCGCACTGGCCGGGTGGTGCCCCGGGGGTACGCGGAGTGGTGCGGGGTGCTGGACGTCGCCGTGGGCCTGACCACCCTGCTGGCGGTCCTGACCGGGTGATCCGGCCGGGGCACGGGGCCCGGCCGGACCACCCCCGGCGTGGCCGGGGCGACGGTTTGCGGCGGTCGCCGCGACGGCCGGGTGGCGGTGATGAAAGGCTTGCCCCATGAGTTCCGCACCAACCCCGACCGATCCCGCCACCCCCGCCGAGGACGAGGCCGCCGCCTTCGCCGACCTCGGGCTGCGCACCGAGCTGCTGAACGCGCTGGCCGTCCTCGGCTACGAGGAGCCGACCCCGATCCAGCGGGAGGCGATCCCACCGCTGCTCGCCGGCCGGGATCTGCTGGGGCAGGCGGCGACCGGCACCGGCAAGACCGCCGCCTTCGCCCTGCCGCTGCTGCAACGGATGCCCGACGACCGGCCGGGCGGAGACCCGGTGTCGCTGGTGCTGGTGCCCACCCGGGAGCTGGCCGTGCAGGTCTCCGAGGCGTTCCACCGCTACGGCAAGGACCTGGGCGCCCGGGTGCTGCCGATCTACGGCGGCCAGCCGATCGGCCGGCAGCTGCGCGCTCTCGACGCCGGCGTGGACGTGGTGGTGGCGACCCCGGGCCGGGCCCTGGACCACATCGCCCGGGGCACCCTGCGGCTGGGCGCGCTGGCCACCGTGGTGCTGGACGAGGCGGACGAGATGCTCGACATGGGCTTCGCCGAGGACATCGAGGCGATCCTGGAGCACGCCCCGGCCGGCCGGCAGACCGTGCTCTTCTCGGCCACCCTGCCGACCCGGATCGACGGGCTGGCCCGGAAGCACCTGACCGACCCGGTACGCATCCGGATCGAGCGCGAGCAGCCGGTGGCCGGCGCGGCGCCGCGGGTGCGGCAGAGCGCGTACATCGTCGCGCGGGGGCACAAGCCGGCGGCGCTGGGCCGGGTGCTGGACGTGGAGTCGCCCACCGCGGCGATCGTCTTCTGCCGCAGCCGGGAGGAGGTGGACCGGCTCACCGAGACGATGAACGGCCGGGGCTACCGGGCCGAGGCGCTGCACGGCGGGATGAGCCAGGAGCAGCGCGACCGGGTGATGGGCCGGCTGCGGTCGGGCACCGCCGACCTGCTGGTGGCCACCGACGTGGCGGCCCGCGGGCTGGACGTGGAGCAGCTCACCCACGTGGTCAACTACGACGTCCCGTCGGCGCCCGAGTCGTACGTGCACCGGATCGGCCGGGTGGGCCGGGCCGGCCGGGAGGGTGTCGCGATCACCCTGGCCGAGCCGCGCGAGCACCGGATGCTCAAGACCATCGAACGGGTCACCGGCCAGCGGATCGCGGTCGACAAGATCCCCACGGTGGCGGACCTGCGTACCCGGCGGCTGGAGCTGACCCAGGCGGCGCTGCGGGAGTCGCTGCTGGAGGACGACCTGGAGCCCTTCCGGGCGATCGTCGAGTCGCTGACCGACGAGTTCGACCTGGTGGAGGTCGCGCTGGCCGCCGTGCGGCTGGCCCACGAGGCCACCCTGCCCGGCACGGCCGACGAGGAGGAGGAGATCCCGCAGGTCGCGGTCCGCGCGCCCCGGGAGACCCGACCGGGGTACGAGGGCCGGGACCGGCGTGGTGGCGCGCGTCCCCGCGCCGGCGGCACCACGCAGGTGTTCATCGGGCTGGGCCGGCGCGCCGGGGTGCGCCCGCAGGACCTGGTCGGGGCGATCACCGGGGAGACCGGGGTCAGCGGCCGGGACATCGGCTCGATCGAGATCGCCGACCGGTTCTCCCTGGTCGAGGTCCCGTACGGGGTCGCCGACGAGGTGATCCAGGGGCTGCGTGGCAGCACCATCAAGGGCCGCAAGGCCACCGTGCGCCGCGACCGGGACCGGGACTCCGACGGCGGCGACCACCGGGAGCGCCGGGAACGCCGCTGAGACGCACGGAGGGGCCCCCTGTCACGCGCGAGGCGTTGACAGGGGGCCCCTCCGTTCCGGTCAGGCCGCGGCGAGCGGCTGGCCGCCCAGCGTCTCCGCGTCGACCTCGGCCGGGCGCAGCGCCAGGGCGAGCACGTCGGCGACGTCGGCGAGGGTGTGGATGGTCAGCGCCTCGCGTACCTCGGTGGGCAGGTCGTCCAGGTCCGGCTCGTTGCGCTTCGGGATGATCACCTCGGTCAGGCCGGCCCGGTGGGCGGCGAGCAGCTTCTGCTTCACGCCGCCGATGGGCAGCACCCGGCCGGAGAGGGTCACCTCGCCGGTCATCCCGAACTCGGGGCGGACCGGCCGGCCGGTCACCAGCGACGCCAGCGCGGTCACCATGGTGATGCCGGCACTCGGGCCGTCCTTGGGCACCGCGCCCGCCGGGAAGTGCACGTGGATCCGCCGCCCGGCGAGGGCGTTCGGGTCGATGCCGAGGCGTCGCCCGTTGGAGCGCAGGTAGGACAGCGCGATGTGCGCCGACTCCTTCATCACGTCGCCGAGCTGACCGGTGAGGGTCAGCCCCGGCTCGCCCTCCATGCTGGTGGCCTCGATGAAGAGCACGTCCCCGCCGGCGCCGGTGACCGCCAGGCCGGTGGCCACGCCGGGCACCGCCGTCCGCTCGGCCGACTCCGGGGTGAACTTGGGTCGGCCCAGGTAGCGGGCGAGGTTGTCGGTGTCGACACGGACCGGTGACGGGTCGGACGCCAGCGCCACGGTGACCTTGCGCAGGATCTTCGCCAGGGCGCGTTCGAGCTGCCGGACGCCGGCCTCCCGGGTGTACTCCCCCGCGATCAGGGCCAGCGCGCCGTCGGTGACGGTGACCTCCTCGGCGGTCAGCCCGGCCCGCTCCCGCTGCCGGGGCAGCAGGTGGTCCCGGGCGATGGCCACCTTCTCGTCCTCGGTGTAGCCGTCCAGGGTGACCAGCTCCATCCGGTCCAGCAGCGGGCCGGGGACGGTCTCCACCACGTTGGCGGTGGCCAGGAAGAGCACGTCGGACAGGTCGAGGTCGACCTCCAGGTAGTGGTCCCGGAAGGTGTGGTTCTGCGCCGGGTCGAGCACCTCGAGCAGGGCCGCGGCCGGGTCGCCGGAGTAGCCGACGGCCAGCTTGTCGACCTCGTCGAGGAGCACCACCGGGTTCATCGAGCCGGCCTCGCGCAGCGCGCGGACGATCCGGCCGGGCAGCGCGCCGACGTAGGTGCGCCGGTGGCCGCGGATCTCCGCCTCGTCGCGGACGCCGCCGAGGGAGACCCGGACGAAGTTGCGGCCGAGGGCCCTTGCGACGGACTCGCCGAGGCTGGTCTTGCCGACGCCGGGCGGGCCGGCCAGGGCGAGAACCGCGCCGGAGCCGCGGCCGCCGACCACGCCGAGGTTGCGCTCGGCGCGCCGGTTGCGCACCGCGAGGTACTCCAGGATGCGGTCCTTCACGTCGGCCAGGCCGGCGTGGTCGGCGTCGAGCACGGCACGCGCCGCGGCAAGGTCGGTGTTGTCCTCGGTACGCGTGTTCCACGGCATCTCGAGGACGGTGTCGAGCCAGGTCCGGATCCAGCCGGCCTCGGGTGAGGCGTCGCTGGCCCGCTCCAGCTTGCCGACCTCGCGCAGGGCCGCCTCGCGGACCTTCTCGGGCAGGTCGGCGGACTCGACGCGGGAGCGGTAGTCCGCGGAGCCGTCCGGCTCGTCCTCGCCGAGTTCCTTGCGGATGGCGGCGAGCTGCTGGCGGAGGAGGAACTCGCGCTGCGACTTCTCCAGCCCCTCGCGGACGTCGCTGTTGATCCGCTCGGTGACCTCCTGCTCGGCCAGGTGGTCCTTCACCCAGCCGACCAGCAGCTCCAGCCGGGCGGTGACGTCCGGGGCGGCGAGCAGCTCGGTCTTCTGCGCCAGGGTCAGCCAGGGCGCGTAGCCGGCCGCGTCGGCCAGCTCGGAGAGGTCGGTCATCCGCTCCATGGCGTCGATGACCTGCCAGGCGCCACGCTCCTGGAGGACCGAGGTCATCAGCGCGCGGTACTCGCGGCCGAGTTCCCGGGCGCGGCCGGCCGGGGCGGGTTCGTCGAGGGTGGTGGCCTCCACCCAGAGGGCGGCGCCCGGTCCGGGCACGCCGGAGCCGATCCGGGCCCGGGCGAGGCCGCGGACCACGGCGGCCGGCTCGCCGCTGGGCAGCCGGCCCACCTTCTCGATGGTGGCGACCACACCCACCGAGCCGTACTCGCCGTCGAGGCGGGGCACGGCGAGCAGCGTCTTGTCGCCCGTGGCGCGGGCCGCGTCGACCGCGGCCTGGGTGGTCGGGTCGAGGGTCACCGGGATGACCATGCCGGGCAGCAGGACGGCGTCGGTCAGAGGAAGTACCGGAAGAGTTGCCATCGAACACCTGCTATCACGTTGAGTTGAGCGTGTCAGGCTCAAGTAACAAACCGTCTCCCTTGTTCCGGCTTGTGACCCACGCCACTCCCACCGCCCGCCCGGCCGGTCCCACCGAGCGTGAACGCCCATTTGGCGCCACGGAGATAAGACGACCCGCCGAATGGCGAAGGACGGGTATTGTTGCGAAATTGCCGCGAGATACGTCAAACTCTTAGCCACACCCCGCCCGACACAGGGAGTAATGGCGATGGCAAGGAAAGTAATCACCGTTCTGACCGACGACCTCGACGGCGGAAAGGCCGATCGGACCGTCGAGTTCAGCCTGGACGGCGTGGCGTACACGATCGACGTCTCGGACGAGAACGCCGGCGTTCTGCGCAAGGCGCTGGACCCGTACATCAGCGCTGGCAGGCGGATCGGGCGCGGCCCGGTGGAGGCCGGGCGCGCGGCGCGCGGCGCGACCCGCCCGAGCACCTCGGGAATGGACCGCGAGCAGAACCGCGCCATCCGGGAATGGGCCGTCAAGAACGGCTACGAGATTTCCGAGCGGGGTCGCATCCCCGTCTCGGTGGTGGAGGCCTACAAGAACCGCTGAGCCCTCCCGGTTCACCGTCGGGCACCCCGGGGTCACGCTGAGAAATCGGCGTGGCCCCGATCGGCTTTTCCCGCCGTTAACAATTTTCAGCCGGGCGGGGAGCCCCGGCACCGAACTTCACCCCGCGCGGCCCCGCCCGGAGGCACGCGATCCCGACCCCAGGAGGTCACGGGTGCGCGTCAGCATGGCGACCAGCGCCGGCAGGGCCGGCCGGCCCAACGAGGACTTCCTCGGCGCGGTTCCCGGCGCCGCCGTACTGCTCGACGGCGCCGGCATTCCGGGCACCGAGTCGATCTGCGCCCACGGTGTCGCCTGGTACACCCACCGCCTCGGCGGCGCGCTGCTCGGCCGGCTGTCGCGGGGCGACGGGCGAGACCTCGTGTCGGTCCTCGCCGCCGCGATCGGCGAGATCGCGGCCGCTCACCGGGGCACCTGCGACATCGCGCACCCCGCCAGCCCGCAGGCGACCGTGGCGATCGTCCGCGCCGACCGGGGCCGCCTGGAACATCTCCTGCTCGCGGACTCCGTCCTCGTTCTCGACGAGGTCCGCGGCGGCCCGCAGGTCGTCACCGACGAGCGTGAGGTCACCAGCAGGCGCATCTGCTCCGCACCCCTGGACGGCGTCGTGCCGGGAACACCGGAGTACGACCGGGTCCGGGCGTCCTGCGTCGAGGCGCTGCGGGCCCGCCGGAACCAGCCGGGCGGCTACTGGATCGCCAAGGACGACCCGTACGCGGCGCAGGAGGCGGTGACCGGCAGCCGGCCCCTGTACGACCTGAACGGCGTGGCGCTGCTCAGCAACGGCGCCAGCCGCATCGTCAGCCCGTACGGCCTCACCGACTGGCCGGGCGTGCTGGACCTGCTCGCCACCGACGGCCCGGCCGGCGTAATCCGCCGAGTCCGACAAGCCGAGGCAGCCGCCTTCGCCACCCCCGACGACGCCACAGTCGCCCACTGCACCCACCTACGGCCCCCAACAACCACCGCCCGCCAAGACCCCGACCCGTGTTGATCATGAGGTTAGCGGTGCGCTTCGCCCTGTTCGCGGCGGCCAACCTCATGATCAACGCTGGGGGTTGGGGGGTGGGAGACGGCTGGTGCCGCCCGGGGCGTACGCCCCGGGCGGCACCGGCCGTCGGTGTTCAGTTGACCCGGATCCGCACCACGTCGAAGGCGGGGGTCTGGTTGGCGCGCTCCATCATGGGGATGCGGTGCGAGCCGTCACCGGCCCAGACCGCGCACTGTGCCAGCCCCGACTCCGGCAGGCCCGGGATCTGGATCAGCACGTCGTCCGGCTGGGCGCTGCCCCGACCGTCCTCGGTGGCGACGAAGAACGCCGGCACGTCCTGCGGGTTCGGGGGCTGCCGGGTGCTGTCGAGCATCCGGCACGCGGTGTGGAAGTGGCCGCGCACCAGGCCCTGGTCGTTGAGGAGCGAGCTCTCCAGGTAGTAGCCGCCCTGGCCGGCGGCGAGGAAGCGGTCGCGGACCAGGTTGCGGGTGCTGACCCGGAGCGTGAACGGCTGGTTGCGCTGGACCCGGTTCGGGAACTGCGTGATGAGCAGCGAGGGATTGTTGGCGGCGGCGCCCACCTCACCGAACGCGGTGCTCACGCAACGGTTGCCGTTCTGGAAACCGTCGTGCGCCTGGAGCCGGCTGTTGGCGCAGTCCTTGGCGAGCACGTCCAGGCCGTTGTTGCCCCCGTTGTTGTTCCCGCCGTTGTTGTTGCCGCCATTCTGGCCGCCGTTGTTGTTCCCGCCGGTCTGTCCGCCGTTGTTGTCGCCGCCATTCTGGCCGCCGTTGTTGTCGCCGCCGGTCTGGCCCCCGTTCTGCCCGCCGTTCTGGCCGCCGTTCTGGCCCCCGTTCTGGCTCCCGTTCTGGCCGCCGTTCTGGGCGTTGTCGGCGAGGGCGCACTGGGCCAACTGGTCCAGGCCCTGCGGGCGCTCGGCGACCCGGCCGATGGCCGTGGCGATCCGGTTCAACGTCGCGGTCCGCTTGTCGGCGAGCGGCCGCAGGATGGCGTTGTTGATGAAGTCGCCGCCGTTGCGGGCGCCGTCCGCGGCGAGCCGCCGGTTAGCCTCGGCGATCTGGCTGTCCAGCAGGGCGAGGTTGCGGTCCACCTCGGCGCGCGCCCGGTCGGGCACCTGCGGCAGCTTGCTCCGCACGTCCGGGCAGGCCACGGTCGGGGTCCCGGCGCCCGCGCCGCCCCCCTTGGTCTGCTGGCACTCGGCGGACGACATCTGCCCGTCACCCCAGTGGTTGCGTACCCACCGGCCGTTCTGCCAGGTCCGGGTGGTGCTGCCCCGGCCGTCCGGCGCGGTGGCGCCCGGGCTCGGGGCCACGCAGGACGCCGAGGCGGTACGGACGGTGGTCCGCCGGTCCTGGGCGGACGACATCTGGGTGACGGCGACGATTCCGCCGAAGACCGCGAGCGTGCCGACCACGGCCAGCAGACGCTTGCTCCGCGCGTTACCGGATGACCGGCGCGCCCGTGTGGACCTGCGCATCGAATTGCTCTCCTTCTCGATCCGGTAGCTGACTGGTGACCCCGGCGGACCGATGGAATTCGGGGTGAGGATCACTGCGACGTTCCGGTCGCACGTCGATGACCGACGATGCCCTTTCCGCACCGTCCCCGCGCCGTCCGGCGCGGCGGGGAAGATCTGCGTCCATTCCCGCTTAGGTACGGAGGGAGGGCGGCGAAGGTTCAACCGGGGAACGGGAGAATTCGCGGGGACACCCGCGGGGCCGGCCAGGGGCCGGGAACGCCGGTCAGTCGGCGCAGAGGTGGTCGAAGGCGAAGCCGCCGTCGAACTCGTCGCGCCGGGCGGCGAGCCGCCGGATCTGCCCGCGCAACTCGTCCCGGTCCACCAGGGACGGTCCGGCGGCGTCGAGGTCGCGCAGCCGCTCCCCGACCGCCACGGCGGCCAGGTCCTCGGCGAGCCGGCCCGGGTCCACCCCGCAGGAGAAGCGCTCGGCGGCGAGGTACACCCGCTCCACGAGGCACCGGCCGGGCCGCACCTCGACCCAGCTCCAGCCCTCGGCCGGGCCGTCCGTCCACCGCACGTGCAGCCCGCGGACGATCGGGTCGGCGAGCCGGCGCTCCACGTACGCCTCGACGGCGGCGGCCCGGGTGAGCGCCCCGAGGTCGTTCACCGGTCCGCGGCGGCCGTCCGGGAGCCGGCCGACGATGTCCCGGAACCCGACGGCGTCGCCGGTGTCCGGGTCGGTGCCGGCGGCGTAGCCACGAGCGTCGATGACGTACTCGACGAGGCGGCGGGCGTGTTCGGCGCCGCGCAGCGTGGGCGACTCCACGCGCAGCAGCGGCAGGCCGACGGCGGCGCAGACCGCGCTGGTCATCCGCTCGGCCCGGCGCTCGGGCGACCCGGCGGGCGCGGGCGGGGCGAACCGCACGGCGAACAGCGGCAGGCCGGTCTCGGCGGCGCAGACCACCTGGTCGAAGCTCTCCCGGCCGGCGGTGCTCCACTGGTGCCCGGTGACGCCCGGCGGCCGGCCCTGCACCAGCTCGCCGAGCCGCCGGGCCGGATACCCGACCTGGCCGGCGCGGGTGAGCTGCGGCGCGACCCCGGGCGGGATCGGACGCAGCCAGGAGGTGGCCACGCTGCCGGTGCTCGTCATCTCGCCAGATCCATCCGTCGTTCGGTCGACGCCCGAGTCTAGGGCGTCGATCATGGCGGCCGCGTCGGTGGTGCGGCGGAATCCGGCGCCGGGACCGGTGGGGTAGGCGCTGACCCGCGTGGACCGGGCGGCGCGCCGGCCGGCCAGGGATCCCGACCCGTCGTCCCGGTGCGCACCGGGTTCCCGGCCTCTAGGCTCGGCCGGGTGCACAGCGGACGGATCCCGGAGCGGCTGACCAAACGCAGTCTCGTCACCGTCTCCCACGCCATCGAACGGGCCGCGCTGGCCGAGGCCGAGGACGGTCCACTGATCGTGTTCGCCCTCTTCCAGCGGCTGCCGTACTTCGCCCGGGAACGCGCGATCTACCAGCGGATCGCCGCCCGGGCCGCGGTCACCGTGGTCGGGATGGTCGGCGGGCTGCCGCCGGACCTGCCGGCCGGGGCGTACCCGGTGGTGCTGGAGGAGACCGAGGACCTGGCTCGGGAGTGGAGCGTGGTGGCGCTGACGCCACGCTTCGGGGCGAGCCTGGTGGCGTACGACCGGGCCGAGGTGGCGCCGGCGGAGACGCTGGAGGCCGGCCGCCTCTTCGACGGGCGCTGGGGCTTCCGCCGGGACGAGGCGCTGCACGACGTGATCCGGCTGTGCGGGCGGCTCGCCGACCGGCTGCCCGGGCCGGCGCGGGCCGGCCTGGACGAGGCGGTGGCACGGGTCCGGGACATCCCGGCCGCCCCGGGCGAGTCCCGTGCCGAGGCGGCGCTGCGGCTGCTCGCCCGGCGGAGCGAGCGGGCGCGCCCGGTCGAGCCGGCGGACGCCCTGCTCGACGAGCCGGGGCTGCGCCGCTGGACGGACGTGGACGGGGTGACCGCCTCGGGCACCCTGCCGGTGGCGCTCGTGGGCCTCCGGGTGGACGAGCCGGCCGACGCGCCGGAACGCTTCGGCCGGCGCGGTGCGGCCCGCGAGGGCCAGGCCGTGCTCGCCGCGGTCACCAGCGTGCTGAGCCCGGTCGACCGGGCGGTCCGCCTCGCCGACAACGAGTTCCAGCTGATCCTGCCCGGGCGGGACGAGGCGGCGGCGCTCGCCGTGGTGGGGCGGCTGCGGGAGGCGGTGGGCGCGTTGGCCCACTCGTACCCGTTCGTCGCGTACGCGGTGCACGCGGCGGTCACCGTGACCGCCCGGCGGCCGCTGCCGTTCGCCGACCTGCGGCACGCGGTGGAGTGGGCGGTGCGGGAGGGCGTACCCGTGGCCTCGCTGCCCTCGGAGCGCACGCCCGTTCCGGCCGTGGCCGGCTGACCCTCGAAAGGAGTGCTCCGCCCGGAAACGGGTACGCCCCGCCGGTCCGGTCGGTCACGGCGGAGCGGGGGTGGGGCATGACGCGCGGGCAGTTCGGCTTCCTCGCCGGGTTCCTGGTGGTCGCGGTCTGGGCGCTGGGCGGCGCCGGGGCGGCGGCCACCGCCACCGTGGCCGGCCTGGTCGGCTGGCTGCTGGTCCGGGTACGCGACGGGGACGTCACCATGCCCGGCATCGCCGACCGAGCCACCGCCGCCCGGCGCCGGTGAGGCGGTGCGCGATGACCGGCATCCTGCCCCGCCGCGCCACCGCCCCGCCCGCGCCGGCACCCGACCGACCGGCCTCGCCCGGGCCGGCACCCGACCGCCCCGGCGCGCCCGAGGCCGGCCTCGACCGGGACCGGGCGCCCTGGTCGGAGGAGCGGACCGCCGGGCTCGCCGAGGAGGCGGCGCGGCGTACCCCGGCGGTCAGCGACCCGGTCGCCACGGTCCGCGTCGACGGCGCCGCCGTCCGGGTCGACCTGGACCTCGTGGCCGAGCACGGCGCGGCGCTGACCGCGGTGGCCGAGTCGGTCCGCCGCCGGGTCGCCGCCCGGATCGAGGCGTACGCCGGGCTGACTGTCGAGTCGGTCACCGTCACGGTGGTGGACCTGCGCCTGCCCGCCGAGTCAACCCCGCCGACCGGTGGGGACCGCCCGGGGGCCGGGCGGCGCGACGGCGCCCGGGGCACCGGGGCGGACACGCGGGAGGCGACGTGAGCGCACCGTACGGCGACCGGAGCCCGACGTGCGCACCGTGAACCGGGTCGCCACCCTGCTGCTGGCCGTGGCCCTGCTGGCCGGCGGGGCGCTGGTGGCCGTCGCGGGGCTGCTCGCCGCGCTGGGCCGCCCGGGCCCCCTCCCGGCCCGGTGGTCGGCCACCCTGAGCACCGTCCACTGGCAGGACGCCCCGGTGCGGACGGTCGCTGCCACCGTGACCCTGCTCGGCCTGCTGCTCCTGGTCGCCGAGCTGCGCCGCTGGCGGCCGACCCGGCTGCCGCTCGCCCCCGACGACGGCTGGCACCTGCACCGCCGCTCGGTGGAGCGGCGGCTGGCCCGGGCGGTCCGGTCGGTGCCGAGCGTCCGCCGGGCCCGGCTGCGCGTCCGCCGGCGCGGGGACGCCTGGCGCCCCCGGGTGACCGCCACCGGCGACCCGGCGGCCCGGGCCGACGTCGAGTTCGCGCTGCGCCGCGAGCTGGACCGGCTGACCGCGCCCCGCCGCGACCCCATCGAGGTGCGGCTCGTCCCCGCCCGGCGGACGCCGTGAGCAACGCCGCCCACCGGCTGCTGTGGACGGTGCTCGCCCTGCTGCTGGTGGCGGCGGGCGGCGCCGCGTCGGCGGTCGGGGCGGGCCGGCTGCCCGGCGGTGGCGTACCGCTGCTCGGGGCCGGGCCGCTGAGCTGGTGGCGGGCCGGCGGCCCGTGGAGCGCCCTCGCGGTGGCCGTCGGCGGGCTGCTGTTCGCCCTGCTCGGGCAGCGGCTGCTCGCCGCCGGGCTGCGGGTGCCGGACCGGCTCGGCGGCACGTTCGCGCACCCCGGCGACGGCGCCGGCCGGACCCGGGTGGCGAGCGGCGTGCTGACCGGCGCGCTGGAACGCGACCTGCTCCGGGCGCCCGGGGTCCGCCGGGCCCGGGTGGTGCTGACCGGCCCGGTCACCGGGCCGGACGTGTGGGTGGAGGTGCGCCTGAGCCCGTCCGCCGGGCTCGGCGCGGCCCGGGCGCACGTCGACGCGGCGGTACGCCGGTTCGCCGCCACGGTCGGCTGCCGCCCCGCCCATCTGGACGTGACCGTGCTGGTGGACGAGACGGCCGGCTGACCGTCCGATCAGCGCCCGCTCCCAGGGCCGGCCGGCGGACCGGCGACCGTCGATACGCGACGATGGGCCGGGACGAGGGAGGGAGCGGTCGTGCGGGTGGTGTCGCTGGTGCCGTCGTTGACCGAGGCGGTGGCGCTGACCCGCCCCGAGGTGCTGGTGGGCGCCACCGACTGGTGCACCCACCCGGCCGGGCTGGACGTCGCCCGGGTGGGCGGGAGCAAGTACCCGGACCTGGACCGGGTGCGCGCGCTCCGGCCCGACCTGGTGCTGCTCAACGAGGAGGAGAACCGCCTCGCCGACGCCGAGGCGCTGCGGGCGGCCGGCGTGCCGGTACGGGTCACCTTCCCGCGTACCGTGCCGGAGGCGCTGACCCAGCTCGGCGAGCTGGTCGCCGCGCTCGGCGTGGCCGGCGAGCCGGACTGGCTGCGGGCCGCCCGCCGGGCCTGGGCCGCGCCGCCCGCGCCGGCCAGGCCGCGGGCGGCCGTGGTGCCGGTGTGGCGGCGCCCCTGGGTGGTGCTCGGCCGGGACACCTTCGCCGGTGACGTGCTGCACCGGCTCGGCGTGACCAACCGGTACGCCGACCACCCGGAGCGCTACCCCCGGCCGGGCCTCGACGAGCTGCGCGCCCGGGAGCCGGAGCTGGTGGTGCTGCCGGACGAGCCGTACCGGTTCACGGCCGGCGACGGGCCGGAGGCGTTCCCCGGCGTGCCGGCCGCGCTGGTCTCCGGCCGGCACCTCACCTGGTACGGGCCCTCGCTCGCCGAGGCTCCCGCACTGCTCGCCGCCCAGCTCGCGGCGGCGGGCTGAGCCCGTCGCCCGGTCAGGCGACCGGGGTGGCGTGCACCGGGTCCAGCTCCATGAGCGTGGTGTCGTCCACGTCGTACCCGATCGCGTTGTGCACCGCGACGACGCCGCTGACCTGCCCGGCGAGCCGGCCGGCCAGCTCGGCGGCGCTGCGCCGGTCGAGCCGTCCGTCCAGGGTGACCTCACCGGCGCGGACCTGGACGGTGACCAGGCCGTCCCGGACGGCGAGCACCCGGCGCAGCACCTCCCGCACCACCTCCTCGCGGATCTCCGCGTCGGTGCGCAGGTGCACCCGGAGCAGGTCGCCGCGCGTCACGATGCCGACCAGCCGGCCCAGGTCGTCCAGCACCGGCAGCCGCTTGACCGCCTCGTGGTCCATCAACCGGGCCGCCGCGGGCAGCGTGGCCCGCGCGTGGGTGGTCACCGCCGGAGCGGTCATCAGGTCCCGGGCCACCAGCGCGCCCGCCTTCTCCCGGGCGGTACGCCGGCGCCGCCCCTCGAACACCCGCCGCTCGTCCGGGTGCCCGGCCCACTCCACCTTGTGCAGCAGGTCCGCCTCGGAGACCACCCCGAGCACCCGCTGGAACGAGTCCACCACCGGCACGCCGCTGACGCCCCGGCGGACCAGCACGTCGACGATTCGGCGGTACGGGGTCTCCTCCCCCACCGTCGCGACGTCCCTGGTCATCACGTCGCCCACCTGCCATGTGCGCATCACGGCCTCCTCTGTCCGGCCCTCCTGTGGCGACGGTAGGCCGGCGGCGGCGCCCCTGGTCAGAGGCGGCCGGCAGGCCACGGCGGGCCGACCGGACCGGGCCGGGAGGGGACCAAGGTCCCGGTCAGGAGGGCACCGGTCGGCCCTGCTCGCGGACCGCCCGCAGCGGTGGAATGAATGTGCCACCGGAAAAGCGCGGTGCGAGGCAAAGGAAGGGACGTGGACACCATGACCGCGACGATCGAGCGGATCACCGCCAACACCATCGCTCCGGCGGCCGAGACCACCCGGGACGCCGAGACCACCCGACAGAAGGCCACCCGGTTCGTCTTCGCCGGACTGCGGATCGCCCTGGGCTGGACGTTCCTCTGGGCCTTCCTCGACAAGATGTTCGGCCTCGGCCACGAGACCGTCGCGAAGAACGCCTGGATCAACGGCGGCAGCCCGACCAAGGGGTTCCTGACCTTCGGCGCGGCCGGCCCGTTCAAGGGGTTCTACAACGAGATCGCCGGCGCGGCGTGGGCGGACTGGCTGTTCATGCTCGGCCTGCTCGGCATCGGCGTGGCCCTGCTGCTCGGCATCGGCACCCGCGTCGCCGCGGTCGCCGGCGGGCTGCTGCTGGTCATGATGTGGACGGCCGTGCTGCCCCCCGAGAACAACCTGTTCATGGACGACCACCTCATCTACGCGGGTCTGCTGGCCGGCCTGGCCCTGGTCAACGCCGGTGACACCCTCGGCCTCGGCCGGGTCTGGGCGAAGCTCCCCATCGTCCAGCGGCTGCCCTGGCTGAAGTGAGGTCACCACGGGCAGTACCCACCGGGCGGGCGTCACCGAGAGGCGGCGCCCGCCACTCTCGTGCCCGTCCACCGGTCCCCGCCGCCACGCCGCGCCGGGGACCGACGCGTATCGGCCGGCCGCGATCCGGCAGGATCGACGGGGACCGCACCCGTCAGCACCGAGGAGACCCGCTCATGGAGAAGCCCGAGGTTGGCCCGATCGAGGGCGCGCCGCCCGCCGATCTCGTCATCGAGGACATCACGGTCGGCGACGGCCCGGAGGCCCGCCCCGGCCAGCTGGCCAATGTGCACTACGTGGGCGTGGCCCACTCGACCGGCCGCGAGTTCGACGCGTCGTGGAACCGGGGTGACACGTTCGAGTTCCCGCTCGGCGGCGGCCAGGTCATCGCCGGCTGGGACCAGGGCGTCGTCGGCATGAAGGTCGGCGGCCGGCGTCGGCTGACCATCCCGCCGCACCTGGGCTACGGCGCCCGGGGCGCCGGCGGCGTGATCAAGCCGAACGAGACGCTGGTCTTCGTGGTGGACCTGGTCGGCGTCCGCTGACCCGCAGCCCGTTGGCAGGGCCGTCGGCGGCACGCCGGCGGCCCTGGCGGGCGTCACGACCCGCCCCGGGCGCCCGGCCGGTCAGGCCGCGGCGCAGGTGACCAGCTCCCGGGCCGACTCACGGACCGGCAGCACCCGGTGCAGGCCGGTGACGCGCAGCACCCGGGCGACCACCGGGTCGGGGTCGACCAGCACCAGCTCGCCGCCGCGGGCCCGGACCCGCAGGTGGGCGGCGACCAGCGCGCGCACCCCGGCGGCGGAGAGCAGCCGGACCCCGGACAGGTCCAGCCGCAGCACCGGCCGCGCCGGGGCCGACCAGAGCGCGGCCCGGAACGACGCCACGGTCGCGATGTCGATCTCGCCGACCGCCCGCAGGTCCACCACGTGGTCGCTCACGCTCATCGCCACGTGGAACCGGTCGCCGCTGCTTCCCATGTCCCCGAACCTATCCCCCACCCCCGACAGTTCCGCCCGCCCGCGGCGGGGTTCCGGGTAGGTCCCGGGTGGGACCCTGAGCGGCCTCCGGGTCATCCCGCAGGACGCGCGCCGCAGGCGAACCCGCGGCCGGGACACGCCGCTGGGTACTCCCGGCCGGGGCATCGGCGGGGAAGAATGGCCGGATGGTCGTTCCCCGCCCGCGCGCGCCCCTGCTGATCCGGCCGGTCCGCGAGCCGGCCACCGTGCCACCGCCGCTGGACGGGCCGTGGGCACCCACCGACGTCCGGCTGGACCGCGCCGACCTGCTGCCGCTGCCCGAGGGCGCCCACGGCCCGGAGGACGTGCTGGTCGACCCGGACGGCCGGGTGGTCAGCGGCGACGAGGACGGCCGGCTCTGGTGGTGGCCGGCGGACGCCCCGGCCGGCACCCGCCCCACGCTGCTCGCCGAGACCGGCGGCCGGCCGCTCGGCATCGAGCTGGACCCGGTCGACGGTGGGCTGGTGGTCTGCGACGCGTACCGGGGTCTGCTGCGGGTCACGCCCGACGGGGCGGTGCACGAGCTGACCGGCACGGGGCCGCCGGTGCACCTGGCCGACAACGCCGCGGTGGCCCGCGACGGCACGATCTACTTCACCGACTCCTCGGACCGGTTCCCGCTCTCGCACTGGAAGCGGGACCTGCTGGAGCACCGGCCCAACGGCCGGGTGCTCGCGTACGACCGGCGGACCGGGCGCACCGAGGTGGTGGCGAGCGGTCTCTACTTCCCCAACGGGGTGGCGCTCACCCCCGACGAGTCCGGCCTGATGCTGGTCGAGACGGCCACCCACCGGCTGCTCCGGGTGGACCTGCCGGACGGCCGGGCCACCGTGCTGGCCGACCTGCCGGCCTACCCGGACAACGTCTCGCCGGTGGGCGACGGCACCTACTGGATCGCGCTGCCCAGCCCTCGGCTGCCGATCATGGAGAAGCTGCTGCCGCATCCCCGGGTGCGCCAGCTCGTCGCCCTGCTGCCCGGGGCGGTGCAGCCGCAGCCCCGCCGCTACGGGCTGGTCGCGCTGGTGGACGGGGCCGGGCGGGTGCTGCGCACGCTGCACGGCCCGAGCGGGGCGTACCCGATGGTCACCGGCGTGCGGCAGCACGGGCGGCGCCTCTGGCTGGGCAGCCTGACCGCGACGGGCGTGGCCCGGGTCGACCTCGACTGAACCGGCGCGGGACCGGCCCGCTTCGTCCGGTTGGTCTGGACCGAGCCGGCGCGGGGCCGGCCCGCGCTCTTCGCGGGCCGGCCCCGGCCGTTCCTCCCCCGTGGTCAGCCGCCGGTGTTGCTCTTGGACGGGGCCGGGGCGGGCGCCGATCCGCCGGCCACCGCGCCCGGGTGCGGCGTGGCGCTGTGCGTAGGCTTCAGTCCCGCCGGCACGGGCAGCGCGCTGCCCTTGATGAACTCGTCCCAGCCGACGTTCCAGGCCGTGAAGCCGTTGCCCTGATCCAGCTTCACCTCGGTGCCCTTGATGGTCACCAGGTCGCCGACCTGGGTGATGCCCATCAGCCAGTCCGCGGCCGCCGCGGAGACGTTGGTGCAGCCGTGTGAGGTGTTGTTGAAGCCCTGCTCCCCCTCCGACCACGGCGCGGAGTGGATGAACTCGCCACCCCAGGTGAGCCGCTGGGCGTCGTCGACGTCGACCACGTAAGGATCGGCCGAGCCCCGGGTGTCGAAGGTGGTCCGGTCGAACTTCTCCATGATCACCATCTTGCCGCTGGAGGTCGGCGTGCTCGACTTGCCCATGCTCACCGGGACCTTGCGGAGCAGCTTGCCGTCCTGGTAAACGGACATCTGCTTGGTGGCGTTGTCGATGTCGAGCGAGACCTGCCGGCCGATCTTGGAGGTCGCGCTGTGGTCGGCGTCGCCGATGGCGTCCTTGCCGATCGGCAGCCCCTGCAGGGCGCTCCGTACGCTGATCTTCGTGCCGGACTTCCAGTGGTCGGGCGCCCGGTATTCGACCTGCTTGCCGTCTGACTCCCACGACCAGGCGCCCGGCTGCGGCGGGTCGGTCTTCACGAACAACCGGCGCTGCACGTCCGCTCTGGCCTCTTTCGGAATGGGCGGATCGAATGCGACCACCACCGGCATCGCCGTCCCGTACGTCTGATTACTGGTGAAATAGAGCTCGCTGGTGACGGTCGGTTTGGTGGATTTCGCCATCGTGGTGAACGTCGTCTTCTGCGTGGTGGTCCGACCGGAATCGCCGGTCGCGGTGACCTCCGCGGTGTACGTCCGCGAGTTCTCCAACGGCCGGTCCGGCACCCAGCCCGACCCGTCCTCCCGTGGCTGCGCCGGCACCGGCCGGCCCTTGTCGTCGGTGAGCTTCACCCCGGTGACCTTGCCGCCGCTGACCGTGGTTCCCACCTCGGCGCTGACCGGCACGTTCTTCGTCCGGTCCGCCGGAGTCAGGTTCACCGACGGCGCGGCCGCCTTGCCGTGGCCGGGCTTCACGGCCTCCCGCTGGCCGGCGGTGCACCCGCCGACCACCAACGGTGTGGCTGCGATGGTCACCGCCAGCAGCGTCATTCGCCGCCTCACGTCCATATTCCGCACCCCATTTCCACTCCCCCCATGACCCACATTCTGTACAGCCCTCCGGACGCCGTTGGCATATTCGGCGGAATTGCTTTGGCCGGCCGACTTCGATTTCGGCTCGGCCGTACAGAAATGGGAATTGGAGACGTCGACGGGCGGAAGCGTCACGGCCGCGACGGATTGCGCCCGGCGAGCCGGGACGACCGGTTCAGCCCCAGTCGTCGTCCCCGTGATTGCGCTCCCAGCGACCGCCGATCGGCGGCGTTTCCAACCGGATGGGCGCCTCGGCGTTCCCGGCCAGGTCGTTGTCCTCGACCCGGCAGCCGACGCAGCCGCCCTCCGCGGTGACCCAGAGCCCGTGCGTCTGGGTCGTCGGCTCGTGGCTGTCCCAGACCCGGTTGCCCCGGATGGTGGCCGAGTCCATCGCCGCGTTGACGGTGATACCGGCCCGGGTCGCCGGCGGCCCCGGTAGCTCGTAGGGGGTGCCGGGGTTCGGGGTGTCCCCGCTCCAGCCCGTGAAGGCGCCCGGCCGGACCGGGGCCAGGTGCAGTTCGTTCTCGTCGTTCGCGGCGACCACCGCGACCCGCTCGCCCACCCGGATGGTCTTGCCCCGGTGCGCGTCGCCCCGCCAGTTCGCCCGGCGGTCGACCACCGACCGCTCGGTGTACCGCACGGTGTCGCCGCCGTTCCGGTCGCCGGCACCGCACTGGCGGCCGTTCGCCCGGATCCGGTTGTCGACGACGAACGCGTCCCGGACCGGCCGGTCGAAGCGGACGGCGTCCAGGCTGTTGCCGTAGAAGTCGTTGCTCTCGATGACGATCTCCCGGGCGCACTCATGCCCCGCCTCGCCCAGGCTGCGCTGGTGGTAGCCGTACCGGCCGTTGCCGCTGATCCGGTTACCCCGCACGGTGTACGGCCCCGGGGTGTTGCCGATGCTGATCCCGTCGCGCAGGTTCGCGTCGATCACGCAGTCGGTGAGGAGGCCGCCTCGACCCGCCGTGCCGGTGGTGCCCTTGGCCGAGACCTGGAAGCCCGCGTCGAGGTTGCCGACCAGCGTGCACGCCGACACGACGAGGCCGTTGGCCCCCCAGTCGGCGATGCCGAAGCGGTTGCCCTCGGCGTGGCAGCCGACCACCCGGATGCCGCGCGGGCGCAGCCCGCCCTCGAACTGCAGCTCGAAGAAGATCCCGCTGGTGGCGTTGCCGACCGCCGAGCAGTTCACCACGTTGACCCGCTCGACGCTGCCCCAGCCGCCGATCCCGATCCCGATCCCCGCGCCGCCCATCTCGGTGCCGTTGTCCATCCGCCCGCACCCGGCCACCAGCACCCCGTCGATCAGGCAGTCCTGGAGGAAGTCGCAGCCCAGGCCGGTCGCCGCGGTGTGGTGGATGTAGAGGTTGCGGAACATGCCCCGGACCACGTACTGGAGGCCCAGCCCCTTGGCGAGCGGGTTGTACTCGGCCATCGCCACCCCGGACCCGTCGATCTCGAAGTCGGCGAAGGTGCAGTACGCGAGGTGGCGTTCCCGGCTCGCGCCGTGCAACTCGGCGGTGTGAAACGCCAGCGGGGTCGGGTCGGCCCGGTTGCCCGGGTTGCCGAGCACGAACCGGGTGGCGCCGGGACCCGCGCCGACCAGCGAGACGCCGGTCCGTCAGACGGTGCCGGCGTCCCGGATCGAGTACACCCCGGGCGGGCAGTAGATCACCCGTGCCCGCCCGTCGGCCGCGTACGCGTCGCCCAGCAGGTCCACCAGCGCGGCGAACGCCGGCTGGTCGTTTGTCGTCCCGTCCCCGGTCAGCCCGTGCTCCCGCGCGTCGCACATCAGCGGCGCGCCGGCGACCGGGTGCGGGCGCACCCCACCGGCCGAGGGCATGCGCGGATACGTCATCCGTCCCTCCCCGTCGGCGACCGGGCTCGTCTTCCCGGTCCGACGGCGGAGAAACAGGGGTGCGGCCCCGGCCACCGGGGGTGGCCGGGGCCGGGGACTCAGACGTTCGCCACCAGCAGGGCGGGCTGCTCGACGCAGTCCGCCACGTGCCGCAGGAACCCGCCGGCCACGCCACCGTCGCAGACCCGGTGGTCGAAGGTGAGGCTGAGCTGGGTCACCTTGCGCACGGCGAGCTGCCCGTCGACCACCCAGGGCTTGTCCACGATCCGGCCGACGCCGAGCAGCGCCGCCTCGGGGTGGTTGATGATCGGGGTGGAGCCGTCCACCCCGAACACCCCGTAGTTGTTGAGGGTGAAGGTGCCGCCGGTCAGCCGCGCCGGGGGCAGGGTGCCGGCGCGGGCCGCCGCCGTGGTCTCCGCGAGCGCGGCGGCCAGCTCCCGGGTGGTCATCCGCTGGGCGTCGCGCAGCACCGGGACCACCAGGCCCCGGTCGGTCTGCGCGGCGATGCCCAGGTGCACCCCGGCCGACTGGACGATCCGCTGCCCCTCGGTGTCCACGTGGGCGTTGAGCTGCGGGTACCTCCGCAGGCCGCTGAGGCAGATCCGGGCCAGCAGGGCCAGGATGCTGACCGGCGCGTCCGGGGTGGCGGCGTTGATCGCGGCCCGGGTGGCCAGCAGCCCGGTGGCGTCCACGTCCACCCAGATGGTCACCTCGGGGATCTCCCGCCGGCTGCGGGAGAGCTTGTCGGCGATGGCCTTGCGGATGCCGGTGAGCGGGATGACCACGTCGCCGTCCGCGGCCGGGGCCAGCCCGACGTGCGCGGCCGGGGCGTCCGGCACGGCGGCGAGCTTCGCGGCCGGCGCGGCCGACGCGGCCTCCACGTCGGCGCGGCGGATCACCCCACCCGGCCCGGTGCCGTGCAGGGCCGCCAGGTCGAGCCCGCGTTCCCGGGCCAGCCGCCGGACGATCGGCGAGATAACCAGCGGCGCGGCGGCGGGTGTCCCCTCCGGGCTGTCCGCCGCCGGGGCGGGGGCGGCGGTGGCCGGGGCGGTCGCCGGGGCGGCGGGCTCGGGGGCCACGGCCAGCCGCGGGCGGCGCCGCCGGCGGCCCGAGCCGCCGTGGCCGGTGCCGTACCCGATCAGGACGTTGCCGGAGCCGGCCCGCTCCTCCTCGCGGTAGGTGGCGTGCGGGTCGTCGCCGCCGCCGTCCAGCGGCGCGATCGTGATCAGCGGCTGGCCCACCGGGCGGACCTCACCCGCCGCGCCGTGCAGGGCGACGACCCGGCCGGCGTACGGGCAGGGGACGTCGACCACGGCCTTGGCGGTCTCCACCTCCACCACCGTCTGGTCCACGGTGACGACGTCGCCGACGGCGACCCGCCACTCGACGATCTCCGCCTCGCTCAGCCCCTCGCCCAGGTCGGGCAGGAGGAAGTCGCGGGTCCCGGTCGCGGTGGTCATGCCGCCACCCACCGCTCGTCGGGCTGGTCGTCCCACTGGAGCCGGGCCACGGTGTCCAGCACCCGGTCGACCGAGGGCAGGTGGGTGTGCTCCAGCATCGGCGCCGGATACGGGATGTCCAGCCCGGACACCCGCAGCACCGGGGCGTGCAGGGCGTGGAAGCAGCGCTCCTGCACCCGGGCGGCGATCTCCGCGCCGACACCGGCGAAGCCCTGCGCCTCCTGGATCACCACGCAGCGGCCCGTCTTCCGCACCGAGGCGGTCACGGTGGCGTCGTCGAACGGCACGATGGTGCGCACGTCGACCACCTCCAGGTCCCAGCCCTCCTCGCGGGCGGCCTCGGCGGCCTCCAGCGCGACCGGCACCGCCGGCCCGTACGCGACGAGGGTGGCGTCGGTGCCGGCGCGGCGCACGACGGCCTTGCCGAACGGCGCGGTCCGGGCCGGCAGCTCCGCCTCGGCGCTGGAGAAGTAGAGCTTCTTCGGCTCCATGAACACGACCGGGTCCGGGTCGTCGATCGCCTCGCGCAGCAGCGAGTACGCGTCCTCGACGGTGGCCGGGGTGACCACCTTCAGGCCCGGGGTGTGGGCGTAGTACGCCTCGGAGGAGTCGCAGTGGTGCTCCACGCCGCCGATGCCGCCGGCGTACGGCACCCGGATGACGATGGGCACGCTGAGCGCGCCCCGGGTCCGGTTGCGCAGCTTCGCCACGTGCGAGGCGATCTGCTCGAACGCCGGGTACGCGAACGCGTCGAACTGCATCTCGACCACCGGGCGCAGCCCGGACATGGCCAGGCCGACGGCGAAGCCGACGATGCCGGCCTCGGCGAGCGGGGTGTCGAAGCAGCGCTTGTCGCCGAACCGGGCCTGGAGCCCGTCGGTGATCCGGAAGACGCCGCCGAGCTGCCCGACGTCCTCGCCGAAGACGACGACCCGCTCGTCGTCCAGCATCGCGTCGGCGAGCGCGGCGTTGAGCGCCTTCGCCATGGTCATGGTGGCCATCAGGCGTCCCCCTCCTCGGCGCGGGTCGCGGCCAGCTCGGCCCGGACCTGCTCGCGCTGCTCGACCAGTTGCGGGGTCGGCTCGGCGTAGACGTGGTCGAAGAGGCTGAGCGGGTCGACCTCGGGCTGTGCGTTCATCCGGTCGCGCAGCGCGGCGGCGTACGCCTCGGCCTCCTCGGCGATCGCGGCGACCGCGGCGTCGTCCAGCACGCCCCGGTTCCGCAGGTACGCCTCCAGCCGGGCGATCGGGTCGCGGTCCCGCCACGCCTCGACCTCCTCGGCGTCCCGGTAGCGGGTCTGGTCGTCGGCGTTGGTGTGCGGCTCCATCCGGTAGGTGTGCGCCTCCACCAGGTACGGGCCCTTGCCGGCGCGGGCGTGCGCGACGGCCCGGTTGAGCACGGCGAGCACGGCCACCGGGTCGTTGCCGTCGACCTGCTCGCTGGGCACGCCGTAGCCGACGCCCTTGTAGGCCAGGCTCGGCGCGGCGGTCTGCCGGGACAGCGGCACGCTGATCGCGTACTTGTTGTTCTGCACGAAGTAGACGACCGGGGCCTTGAACACGGCGGCGAAGTTGACGCCCTCGTGGAAGTCGCCCTCGCTGGTGGCGCCGTCGCCGATGAAGGCCAGCGCCACGGTGTCCCGCCCCTGGTACGACTCGCCGTAGGCCAGCCCGGCGGCGTGCACGCACTGGGTGGCGAGCGGGGTGCACTGCGGCGCCGTGTGCACGACGGTCGGGTCGTACCCGCAGTGCCAGTCGCCGCGCAGCAGGGTGAGCACCTCGACGGGGTCGATGCCGCGCGCGGTCAGCGCCATCGACTCGCGGTAGGTGGGGAACACCCAGTCGGTGTCGCGCAGCGCCAGCACCCCGCCGACCTGGCAGGCCTCCTGGCCACGCGAGGACGGGTAGACGGCGAGCCGACCCTGCTTGGTCAGCGCGGTGGCCTGGGCGTCGAAGCGACGGCCGACGACCATCCGGCGGTACATCTCGCGCAGCGCCTCGACCGGCGGCTCCGGGTAGTCGTCCCGGGCCGGCAGCGGGGTGCCGTCCGGGTTCAGGAGCCGGACCGGCTCGCTCTTCGGCAGCAGGCCGTCGGAGGGGTCGGGAGCGGCCGGGGTGGCCGGCCGGCGGGTGCGCGGGGATGCCCTGCGGACCGCCTGGGGTGTGGTCGTCACGGCGGGGACCTCCTGGACGTGTGGTGGCCCTATGCTTCCGCTGTCGGATGATTGACTCAACATCCGGCGTGAATGCGGGACGAATGGCACGGGGAGGCGGGCTTCATGAGCCAGGAGACCGGAACCACACCGGGCACGGCGGGCGGAACGGGACGTTCGGCCGGGCCGCTCGACGAGGTCGACCGGCGGATCCTGCGCGAACTGACCGGGGACGCCCGGCTCTCCATCCGTACGCTGGCCGAACGGGTGCACGTCTCGCGCACCAACGCGTACGCCCGGGTGGAGCGGCTGCTGCGCGACGGGGTGATCACCGGGTTCCGGGCCCAGGTGGCGCCCGAGCCGGCCGGGCTGGGCACCTCGGCGTACATCGCGCTGACCATCGAGCAGAACACCTGGCGCGAGGTCTCCGCCGAGCTGGCCCGGGTGCGCTACATCGAGCACGCGGCGCTGCTCAGCGGCGAGCACGACGTGCTGGCCCTGGTCCGCGCGCCGGACAACGCCACGCTGCGGGACGTGGTGCTGGACCGGGTGCAGAGCATCGCCGGGGTGCTGTCGACCCGGACCTGGCTGGTCTTCGAGGAGTTCGACGGGACGCTGAGCCCCTGGCAGTGACGCCCTACCGCTCCGGCGGCGCCTCGATGCCCTCCCGGTCGGCCAGCTCCAGCAGCGGCTCCAGGGAGAACCGGCGCTCGTCCAGGCCGGCGTGCGGATCGCCCCGCTCGGCGAACCGGGCCGGCAGGCTGACCACGTCGAAGTCCTCCGGCCGCGCGTCGTCCAGCTCCGCCCAGTCCAGCGGCGCGGAGACCAGCGCGCGCGGGGTGGGCCGGATCGAGTACGCCGAGGTCACGGTGTGGTCGCGGGCCATCTGGTTGTAGTCGACGAAGACCGGCCGGTCCCGCTGCTCCCGCCACCAGGTGGTGGTCACCAGGTCGGGCAGCCGGCGCTCCATCTCCCGGCCCAGCGCCAGCACCGCGCGCCGGCAGTCACCGAAGCTCCACCGCGGCTCGATCGACAGGTAGACGTGGATGCCCCGCCCACCGGTGGTCTTCGGGTAGCCCACCAGACCCAGCTCGTCGAGGAACGCGCGCACCTCGTGGGCGACCGGGACCACCTGGGCGAAGTCCACCCCCGGCATCGGGTCCAGGTCGATGCGGAGCTGGTCGGGGCGCTCCACGTCGCCCGCCGAGACCGGCCAGGGGTGGAAGCGCAGGGTGCCCAGGTTGGCCGCCCAGATCACCACGGCCAGCTCGCTCGGGGCCACCTCGTCGGCGGTCCGGCCGCTGGGGAAGGTGATGTGCGCGGTGCGCACCCAGTCGGGCGCACCGGCGGGCAACCGCTTCTGGTAGAACGCGTCGCCCTTGTTGGTCTGCCGGGTGGCGATCTTCGCGCCCTCGAACACGCCGCGCGGCCAGCGCTCCAGCATGGTCGGTCGGTCGCGCAGCGCGCGCAGGATCCCGTCGCCGACGGCGAGGAAATAGTGGACCACGTCCAGCTTGGTCAGTCCGCGCTCCGGGAAGTAGGGCTTGTCGGGGCTGGAGACGCGGACCAGCCGCTCCCCCACCCGGATCTCCTCCGCCGCCGTGGTCGCCACGCCTCACACCGTAGCCGCCGGGGCCGGTCGCGGGGACCGGCTCACCGGGACTCCGCGGTCACCAGCAGCCGGATCTGCGCGTCCACCCAGGCGCGTACCGCCGCGTCGCCCGGGTCGGCGCCGAGCGCGCCGGCCAGGTCGGTCAGGGCCGCGCCGCAGCGGTCCAGGCCCACCCGGGCCAGCCCGGCGCCGGCGTCGCGCAGCCGGTCGCGGAAGCCGCCCGGCAGCTGCCGCAGACCCGTGTGCGCGGCCTGGGCGAGCAGCGACGACGCCGCCCGCAGCGCGCCCGCCACCGGATCCGGCGGGTCGGCCACCGCGCCGGCCAGCTCGCCGTCGCCCGCGCCGGCCGCCAGGTCGGGTACGACCACCGTGTCGGCGACCACCGCCAGCGCCTCGACGACCAGGCCGCCCGCGCCGCGCCGGACGGTGCCGCTGACGTACCGGGGCGTGCCGTGCGTCCCGCCGAGCGCCGCCGCGAGGGCGTCCAACGCGCCGGGAGCGACCGCGCGGTGCACCGCCGACACCTTCGCCACCCCGCCGGCCGCCCCGGTCACCGTCGCCTCCAGCCGCTGCTCGCCGGCGGCGTAGCCGATCGCGCGGACCTCGCCCAGCGCCAGCACCCGCACCGACTCGGCGGCGGTACGCGGCCGCAGCAGCCGCGGCGGACGCTCGGCCAGGGTCGCGGCGAGCGCGTCCAGGTCCCGGGCCAGCAGGGCGGGCGGCAGCTCCGCCCACGACCCGGTGCCGGGGGTGACGGCGGTACGGGCCAGCCGGCCGGCGGCGAACCGCAGCCGGTGCGCGGCGCTGCGGACCGCCGACTCCGAGACGACGTTGCCGGCGGCCAGCGCGCCGAGCGTGCTGCCGGCCACCCGCCGCCCGGCCAGGGTGTGCCCGGTGAGCGGGTCCCCCTCGGCGGCGGTGAACTCGCGGCGCAGCACCAGCACCCCGGCGGCCGCCGGGTGGGCGAGGACGACGTCGACGGCGACCTCGCCGGCCGTCTCGCGGACCCGGGCGCCCAGGCCGGTGAGCCGCAGCCGGCGCAGCGGGGTCTCCGCCGGCTCGTCCGTGCCCAGCACCCGCTGCGCCGGGGTGGCGCCCCCGTTGACCACGGCGCGCCGCCGCGCGGGCAGCTCGGCCAGCACCTCGGCCAGGGTCTCCGGCCGGTAGCGGGCGCTGCGCGCGTCGTACGCGTCGAGCTGGCCGGCCAGCTCGTCGAGGGCGAGCAGCGGCCAGCGCAGCCCGGCGGCGTCGAGGTCACGCCGGACCGCCGCCAGCCGGGCGGCCACCCCGGCCCCGGTGTGCACCGCCCCGGCCAGCAGCACCTCCCCGGCCAGGGTGACCGCGGCGTCCAGCGCCGGACGGTCCACCACGGACACCGTCCCGCCGACCCGCACCTGGGCCTCCCGGCGGTCCGGCTGCTCCCGGTCGGCCGCCCGGCACGCCCACACCGCCAGAGCCACCGCCGCCCCGTCGCCGCCCGCGGCGTCGCTGCGGGCGTACCCGATCTGGCGGGGCACCAGGAAGCGGACCGTGCCGGTGGACAGCTCCACCTGCGGCACCGGGTCCTCGGGGCCGGGCCGGCGGACCACCGCGGTGTAGCCGCCCCGCCGCCGCCGCTCGGCCACGGCGAGCGCGGGCGCGCCGACCGCCGCCGCGAGCTCCTCGTCGCTGACATCCCCCGGCGACCAGCGCCACGGCTCGTCCCCGCCGACGGCGAACGGGCCGTGTCCCGCACCGCCCGCGCCGGCGGTGTCCCGCCCGGCCTCGGCTCCGGTGGCCGGACCACCGTCCCCGGTCGGCTCGTCGGCCGGCGCGGGAGGCGGCGAGGCCGGGTCGGGGTCGTTGGCGTGCTGCCGCTGGTAGGTCAGCACGAGCGCCAGCAGGTGACGGCAGACACCCGGCGCCGCGCAGGAACAGACGCCGGTGGCCAGCGGCGCGCCGGCGGGAAGGGTGCTGGTCACCCCGTCGGGATGCGCGGCGCGCACGGCGCCGTCGTCGTCCACGGCGAGCGTGGGCGCCTCGCCACCCTCGACCGCCTTGGCGGCCCGCCTCACCAGGCCACGGTTGCTGAGCGCGGCGAGCACCTCCGGGGTGAGCGCCAGCAGGTCGGTACGGATCACGCCTCGCTCCTAACGGCCCACGTGCTCGGCCACGAACGCGGCCAGCTCACCCGGGGTCATCGCGCCGACGGCCGCGCCCACGTCGGCCAGCTTCTGCGCGGTGGCCCGGTCGTACGCCGGGTTGGCCTTTTCGTCCAGCGCAGCCAGCCCGAGCACGTGGGTGCCCTGCTCGACGAGCTGCTTCACGGCGCGCACCAGGTGCGCCTCGCTGCCGCCCTCATAGAAGTCGGTGACCAGCACGACGATCGTGCGGCGCGGGTTCTCCACCAGCTGCGCCCCGTACGCCACGGCCCGGGCGATGTCGGTGCCGCCGCCGAGCTGCACCTTCATGAGCAGCTCCACCGGGTCGTCCACGTCGCTGCTGAGGTCGACGACCTCGGTGTCGAAGGCCACCAGGTGGGTCCGGACGCCGGGCAGCCCCCACAGGCAGGCGGCGGTGACCGCGGCGTGGATCACCGAGCCGACCATCGAACCGGACTGGTCCACCAGCAGGATCACCTGCCAGCGGTCCAGGTGCCGCCGGGTCCGGGAGAAGAAGTGCGGGGTACGCACGTGCAGCCGGCGCTCGTCGGGACGCCAGTGGGCCAGGTTGGCGCGGATGGTGCGCCGCACGTCGAAGTTGCGGGCCTGCCGGAACCGGCTCGGCCGCCGCGCCCGCGCACCGGAGAACGACTGCCGCACCTCGCTGGCCATCCGCTCGACGAGCTGGCGTACCACCGCCTCGACCAGTCGGCGGGCCAGCCGCAGCACCTCCGGGTCCATCAGGTGCTTCGTGCGCAGCACCGCGCGCAGCAGCGCCGGGTTCGGCTCCACCCGGGCCAGCACCTGCGGATCGGTCACCACGTCGTGGATCTCGTACCGTTCGACCGCGTCCCGTTCCAGCCGTTCCACCGTCTCCTTCGGGAACAGCCGGGTGATGCCGTCCAGCCAGTCCACCGTGGTGAGCAGCGACGGGCCGGAGCCGCCCCGGCGCACGTCGCGCCGGCTCAGTTCCTCGTCGCGGCCGTACAGCCAGTCCAGCGCGGCGTCCCGGCCGGCCGCCGCCCCGGACAGGCCGCCCAGGCAGTCCTGCGCCGCGTCGCCGAGCACGAGCCGCCAGCGCTCCAGCATCGGATCGGTCACGCCGGTTCTCCTTCCCACAGCCCTTCGCGGGCGAGCACCGCGTCGACCCGCGCGTCCAGCGCGCGAGTCGCGGCCACCAGCACCGGGTCGACGTCCAGCCGCAGCAGGTCACGGGCCGGCCCGTCGGCGCCGCGCAGCGCCAGCACGTGCCGGGCCACCGCCTCCCGCTCGCGCGGCGGGAACCAGCCGAAGGCCTGCCGCAGCGCGGGCAGCGCGACCAGGAAGTCGTGCGCGTCCATCGCCGCGAGCAGATCGTCGAGGACGCCGAGCAGCGCCGCGTCCCCGGCGACCACCTCCTCCCGGGCCAGGGCGAACAGGCCGGAGAGCCAGTCGCCGAGGGTGCCCGGGGCGGCCACCGCCCGGACCGCCCGGCCGGCATCCGCGGTGGCGCCGAGCGACCAGCGCAGGCCGAGGGCCGCGCCGCGCAGGTCCGGCGGGGCGGCCGGGTCGGCGGCGACCCGCCCGGCCACCGCCAGCGCGGCCTCCGGGTCGAGGCCCAGCGCGGGACCGGCGTACCGGAGCGCGTCGCGGACCGCCACCAGCGCGGCCAGCCGGCCCCGGTCGGCGGGGGCGGTGGCGGCACGGACGCCCTCGACGAGCCAGAGCGCCCGGCGGACCGCCGCCGCGATCAACGCGCCGAGCGGGGCCGCGCCCGCGCTGCCGAGCAGCCCGTCGTGCCGCCACAGGCCGAGCGCCACCGCCAGGGCCCGGCCCAGCGCCCCCAGGTCGGTGACCGTGCCGGTGGCCCGGGCGATCGCGGCGAGCGCCCGCGCCGAGTGCTCACGGAGCCCGGCCAGCGCGGTGTCGAAGAGCAGCGTGGCCAGGCCGTCCACGTCGCCGCCGAGCAGCACGACGCGCTCCTCGACCACGGCGGTCACCGCGTCCAGGACGGTCGGGCCGTACCCGCCGGCCTCGATGATCCGGGCCAGCCGGTCCGGAGCCGGGCCGGACGACCACCGCTCGCTGAGCACCGCGTCGGCGCCCACCCGGGGCCCACTGTCCCGCCGGTGGCCGGGAACGTCCAGCAGCCGCAGGCGGTGCAGCAGGCGGCTGCGCGCCAGGTCGGCCGGGACGGTCAGGTCCAGCTCGACCACGTCGGCCGGGCCGACGCGGTGCCGGTCCAGCTCGGCGTCGACGTCGTGCACCAGCGGCGGCAGCGGCGTGTCCGGGTGCAGCCGGCCGACCCGGTCGCCGCTGAGCGCGGCCACCATCTCCACCACCGCCGGGTGGGTGCCGGCGGCCAGCCGGCCCCGCGACGCCCACGGCAGCGGCTGGTCGAGGGCGTCGCCGACCAGGGCGGAGACCAGGCCGTCGAGCACGTCGACCCGGCCCGGGTGGGCGTGGCCCCGCAGCCGGGCCAGCCCGCCGGCCATGGTCCGGGCGGCGATCAGGTCGGCGGTGGAGACCGGCTGCCGGCGGGCCCGCAGCCGGGCCGCCACCGACTCCGTGAGGGCCTCCGCCGCCCGCTGTGGGCCGTCCTCCCAGACCCGCTGGTAGTAGCCCGGGGAGGGCATCCCGGACTGGTAGCCGTCGAAGGCGTCCAGCCGCTTGAACGAGTACGGCACGAGATAGCTGCCGGCCACCGCGTCGGGCTCCGGCTCCGGCACCGCCGGCCAGCTCTCGTCCTCCGGTCCGGCGGCCACCAGACGCACCAGCGCCGGGCGGTGGAAACCGCCGGTGACGACCAGCACCGGCCGGCCACCGGCGCGGGCGCGGGCCGCCCGCACCCAGCGGGCCATGTACGCCTCCCGGGCCGTGTCGTCCTCGCCCGCCGCCGACTCGCCGCGCAGCACGTCGAAGTACGCGGCCAGCCGCTCGGCGAGCCCGTCGTCGGAGCCGATCTCGAAGAGGTGGTCCCAGAGCGCGTCCACGTTGTCCACCGCCAGGGTGGCGCAGAGCCGGCGCACCGCCTCGGTGTACCGCTGGTCGGCGTCGGCGTACCGGTTGGCGCGGTGGGCGAACGCCGGGTGCCAGGCGGGCAGGTCGATGAAGCGGACCTGCGCCCCGGCGGCCCGCCCGGCCGTCAACGCCACCCACTCCGGGGAGTACGCGCAGAACGGGCTCCACGACGCGTGCCGCCGGCCGGCGTCCCGGTACGCGGTGAACACCGCGATCGGCAGCTCGTGGTCGAGCAGCAGCTCGTCCAGCCGCCCGTTGAGGTCGGCCGGCCCCTCCACCAGCACGTACGCCGGGCGCAGCGCGGTCACGGTGGCCGCCACCAGCCGGGCGCAGGCCGGGCTGTGGTGACGGACCCCGAGGAAGGTGAGGCCGTCCGGCGCGTCGCCCGCCATCAGCCGGGCAGCAGGTGCCGGGCGTCGTGCAACGCCTGCCACTGCGCGCCCGAGCGCCGGGACACCTGCTGCTCCAGGTAGCGGCGCAGCCGGGCCAGGTCCTCCGCGTCGTCCTTGGCGGCGGTGCCGGCCAGGCACGCCACCACGTCGGCGGCGTCGCCGGCCGCACCGCGCAGGAACCAGCCGCGCAGCCCGACGGCGTGCGCCACCGAGACGGCCTCCGCGGTGCTCATCACCGACGACAGGCGCTCCATCGCGTCCCCGCGCTCGGTGATCCCGGTACGCAGTTCGCGGAACGTGGTGACCAGCACCTCCAGCAGGTCGCGGCGCGGCGGCACGGTCACCCCGGAGCGGCGCAGCAGCTCGCCGGCCTCCGCCTCGACCAGTTCCAGCTCGGTAGCCAGGTCGGGGATCGGGAAGACCGTCTCGAAGTTGAAGCGCCGCTTCAGCGCGGCGCTCATCTCGTTGACGCCCCGGTCCCGGGTGTTCGCGGTGGCGATCACGTTGAACCCCTCGCGGGCGAACACCATCGCGTCGCTGCCCGGCAGCTCCGGGATGGCGAGCACCCGGTCCGACAGCGGGGAGAGCAGGCAGTCCTGCACCTCCAGGGGGCAGCGGGTGATCTCCTCGAAGCGGACCACCCGCCCCTGCGCCATGCCGCGCAGCAGGGGCGCCGGCACCAGCGCCCGCGGCGACGGGCCGTCGGCCACCAGCAGGGCGTAGTTCCAGGAGTAGCGGATCTGGTCCTCGGTGGTGGCGGCACCGCCCTGGATGGTCAACGTGGAGTCGCCGCTGATCGCGGCCGCCAGCAGCTCGGACAGCAGCGACTTCGCGGTGCCCGGCTCGCCGACCAGCATCAGCCCCCGACTGGTGGCCAGCGCCACCAGGGCCCGGTCGATCAGCGACGGGTCGCCGACGAACTTGCGCCGGATCCCGGCAGCGGGATCGCCGAGGATGAACCGGCGGGCGGCCCGCAGGCTGAGCGCCCAGCCCGGCGGGCGGGGATCACTGTCGTCGGCGGCCAGCTTCGCCAGCTCGTCGGCGTAACGCACCTCGGCCGGGGGCCGCTGGGCGCGCTCGGCGGTGGGGTCGAGCGTGGTCACCGGGTCACCTCCGCCAGATCGCGCAGCACCTCGGAGACGGTGACGTCGTCCAGGTCGCCGAAGCGGACCTTGCCGTCACGGCCGTACCAGTCGCCCTCGGGACGGTCGTTGACCCAGATCGCGTTGATCTTCTGGTCGGGGAACATGTCCACCACGCCGACGGCGATGCCCGGATCGAGGTCGATCACCAGCGCGCGGCCGCCGGGCAGTTCCCGTTCCAGCCAGCCCTGCATGCCCGCGTCCTGGGGCGCGCCGCGCCGCCACCCCCGCCGTTCCAGGCTGAGCAGCCGGCCCGCCGGCACCGCGACACCCATGTGCCGGTGCAGCAGCCGCTCGTCCCGCTCGGCCTCGGTGAGCCGGTGCACCTCGCGGCCGAGCTGGGCGAAGGGCTGCAGGATCTCGTAGTCGGCGAACAGCTCCGCCCAGGCCGGCACGGCGGCGCCGAGGTGCAGCGGGTGCGCGATCGTGACGACCGCGTCGTCCGGCAGCACGTACGTCTCGTCGTCGACGTCGGCGAGGGTGCGGTCCTCGGCGACCCGGAACGCCGTGACCACCGCGCCGGAGGCGTCCAGGGTCGCCCAGACCAGCCGCCGGACGACGTGCCAGAGCAGCGGGTGCTCCAGGAAGTAGCGGCGAAAGTCAGCGGCCGCCCAGCTCCGCCCGGCCACCATGGCCGCCTCGAAGCGGCGGATCTGGTCGGCCGCGAGGGTACGGACGTCCTTCTTCAACCCGACGAACCGCTGGTACGCGGCCGGTGCGAGCGCCTGGTCGTCGCGGACGCCCGGCTTGGGCAGGTCCTTGCGGCGGGCCCCGGTACCGTCCACCACGTACGGCTTGAGCTGCTCGTCGAAGCCGACGGTGAACCGGCGCGGGCCGTAGTCGAGGGTCAGGCTGCCGTCGGCGTCCAGCCCCAGGTCGGGCACCAGGCGGTCGCCGAGCTGCTCGGAGTCCAGGCCCAGCCCGGCGGCCACCTCGGTGACCTTCTGCGCCGCCCGCTCCCGCAACCCGCGGAACTTCACCTTCTGCGAGATGCCGTACAGGTGCATCAGCGCCACGTCGGTGCCGATGGCGGCGAGCACCTCCAGGCCGGTGACCGCCCGGGCGTGCCCGCCCTCGCCGGGCCAGGCCCGGACCAGCGGGGCGAGCCGGCGGGCGGTGCCGTCGTCGCCGACCAGGCCGAGCGCCGTGAACGCCCAGCTCTCCTTCGACGGGGCGCCGGCCGCCTGCCAGCGCTCGAAGAGCGCCCAGGCGAACTCGGCCAGCGAGAGCGGATCGCACGCCTCGCGGGCGAGCTCCACCCCCGGGTAGGCCTCCCCCGGCTTGGAGAGTGCGAGCATGGTGCAGAGGTGCCGCAGCGCGTCGACGGGCAGCGCCGCCGAGCGGTCGCGCAGCAGCACCGGCGGCAGCAGCACCGGATCCAGCCACTGCGGCAGGGCCGGCATCCGGGCAGGCAGCTGCTCCAGCGGGTCGGCGTCGAGCACCGCCGTCGCCGCGACCAGGGCCTCCTCGCCGTACTCGCGGGCCGCGGCGAGGACCAGGTCCCGGTGCTCGCCGGCGACCAGGCGCAGGGCCCGCTCGGCGGCGCGCCGACGCGGCCCGGGCTCGCCGACCGCGGCCGGCAGCAGCGCCCGCGCGGCGACGGACGGGTGCCGCCGCAGCCACGCCAGGGCGGTGGACCGGACCGACTTGAGCCGGTCGAACCAGTCGGCCATCAGCTCTGCCACGTCGCCGTCGGCGACCGGCAGCAGCACCTCGCCCGCACTCTGCGGCGTCGAGCGGGCCAGGTGCAGCGCGGCCGGCACCGCGTCGAGCTCGTACCGGCCGACCAGGCGGCGCAGCCACTGGTCGGCGCACCAGCTCTCCGTCGGCCGCCACCCGGGCAGCAACGGCCGGGCCAGCTCCTCGCTGGCCCGGACGAAGAAGTGGACGCCCTCGTAGTCCCGGGCTGTCCCGGCGGCCACCCGCGTGGCGACCACCGTCAGGTCGTCACCGTGCCAGTAGCCCGACCACCCCGGCACGATCGCCGCCCAGCGCTCCCGCTCGCCCGGCTGCCAGGCCAGGGCGGTACCGCCGGGGCGGGTCAGGCCGGTCACCACCGGGGGCGCCGCCCGCCGGCGCTTCGCCAGCCAGGGCGGGCTGACCAGCACCGGTGGCAGCCGGTCCGGCCCCGCGACCGGGACGGCCGCGTCCTCACCGGTGACCCGCTCGACCCGCTCCCGCTCCGCCGGGTCGAGCCCGGGCAGCGCGACCTCGACCGCGGCCGGGTTGGTCAGCACGTGCCCGCGCAGCAGCGCGGCGGCCTCCCGACCGGCGGCGGTACGCTCGCCGGCCGCCCGGGCCAGCAGGCTTACCCCGCGCACCGGGAAGCGGCGGAGCATCTCCAGCACGCCGGCCTGCACGTACTTGCGGTCGAGGCGGGCCAGCAGCAGGGTCATCGCCTCGTCGGTGGGCAGCGCCGCCAGCAGCGACACCAGCCGCTGCTGCCCCTCGGCGGCGATGCCCTCGCGGTCGAACCACTCGACCAGCAGCGGCGCGATCGCCGGGCCGATCGCGGCGGCGCCGGTGATCACCACGGCCGGGTCGTACATGAGCGAGTAGACGGAGAGGTGACCGACCAGGGTGGCGAACCGCTCGGCGTCGTCGACCGCGCAGAGCAGCAGCTCGACCAGCAGCCAGTCGGGGCTGCGGTCCACGGCGGCCACGTCATCGGTGACCCAGTCCCGCTCGGTCGGCAGGAGGAAGGAGGTGACCACCCGCGCCGGCAGCGGCCCGGACCGGTACCCGGCCAGGGCGGTGCGGGCGGCGGCGTACTCCTCATCGGTAGCGGCGGCGAGATGGGCGCGGACCCGGCGCAGCACGTTCAGCCGGAGGTTCCGGTAGCCCCACTCGGCCTTGTCGGTGCGCGCCCGGCGCAGCCCACCGGTGCCGGCGTGGCCCGCGCCGACGGTGACGGTGGCGTGCTCGGCCAGGGCCGTCGCGGCACCGGCCGGGCCGAGTTCGGCGACCAGCAGGTCGGCGATCGCCTGCCCGTGCCGGTCGCGGTCGCGCCAGTCGACCACCGCCGCGGCGGCCACCACCAGCGCGGCCGCGCCCAGCGGGGTCGGGTCACCGGCCAGGTACCCGCGCAGCGCCGCGCTCAGCTCCGGATCCTCACCGTGCCGGGCCACCGCCTCCAACTCGGCGGCCGCCGGCGCCAGCACCTTCCGCCCGGCACGCGCCGTGTCGGCGCCCGGCAGCGTCGGACCGGTCACCCCGCCGCGGCGCGGGACCAGCAGCCGCCGCCAGCCGGCCGGCACCACGAACGTCTCCTCGTCCGGCAGCTCACCGGCGGCCGGGGCGGGCGGCCCGGCCGGCTCGGCGGTGGCCGTGGAGGCGGCCGCGGTGCCGGACTCGACGTATCCCTTGCGGAGCTTCTCGGCGACCAGCCGGTCGGCGTGCGCGGCGGCCTCGGCGGCGGTGCCGAACTCCCGGGCCTGGGTGCGCCCCTCGGCGCCGGTCCGTCCGTAGCGGACGGTCACCGTGCTGCCGGTCTGGTCCACCTCCCAGAACTTGGCCGCGTTACCGCTGACGAAGTCGAATCTGCGCACGCCGTCTCCTTGATCACCCGCAGTGTGCGGGGACCATAACCGGCCCCACCGACAGCGCAGTGGACGGACGTCACGTGATCAGCAGGACCCCGACGACGATCAGCGGCACCGAGACGAACAGGAAGATGCCGACCCCGGTGAGCACCCGTCCCCCGCCGGCGTCCTCCCGCTCCGGAGCCAGGCCGAAGGTGGACCGGGCCGGCAGCATGCCGATCCGGCTCAGGGTCAGGTCACCGGTCATCCCGATCAGCGCGCCGACCAGCATGAACGCCACACCCAGCCGGTGGACGAAGTCGCCGCCGCTGAGCGCGACCCAGATGCCCACCGCGATCCCGATCGTCACCACCGCGATCAGGAAGAGGACCAGAGCCTCCCGCAGACCCCTGATGACCGTCGCCATGCGTCGCCTCCCCGGCCACCGGGCCCACCCCGGTACGCCGGACGACATTGTGCCCGGTCGATGCCACCCCGCGCCGCCCCGACGCACCCCGGACACGCCGGAGGCCGGGTGGGCGCACACCCACCCGGCCACCGGCGTACGGTCAGCCGTTCTCCTTCTGGAACCGGTCCATGAGCATTTTCTTGCCCTGGTCGGCGGCCTTGCGGTTGTTCTCCTGGATCTTGCGGAACCAGGTGGCGAGCTCGGTGTCGCCCCGGTCCTGCGCGTCGGCGATGTACGTCTCCATCTGCCAGACGTGCTTGAGTGACATCTGCACCGCGTGGATCAGGTCGTAGTTCTTGTCCTTCACCGGGCTCATCGGCTCTCGGACCATCGTCGCCACGGCACACCTCCCCTGTGTCGGCTTCCAGTAGCCGACGGCGCATACCCGTCCAGCCGCCGTTCACGCCCGCCGGTGCACCAGGCCGCCGCCGACCCGCACGGTTACCCGCCGGACGGCCCGGGTACCGGAGGCCGCATGGCGGAACTGGCAGCGCTCTGGATCGTCCGGCACGGCGAGAGCACGGCGAACGTCGCGGCGACGGCGGCCGAGGCGTCCGGCGCCGAGCTGATCGACCTGACCCACCGGGACGCCGACGTGCCGCTGTCGCCCACCGGCGAGGAGCAGGCCCGGGCGACCGGCCGGTGGCTGGCCGGGCTGCCCGAGTCGCGGCGGCCGGACGTGGCCGTGGTGTCGCCGTACCTGCGGGCGGTGCGCACCGCCGAGCTGGCCCTCGCCGGCACCGGCGTGCCGGCCAGCCGGGACGAGCGGCTGCGCGACCGGGAGCTGGGCATCCTCGACGGGTTGACCGGCCACGGGGTCCAGCGGCAGTACCCCGACGAGGCGGCGCGCCGGGCCCGGCTCGGCAAGTTCTACTACCGGCCGCCCGGCGGCGAGTCCTGGACCGACGTGGCGCTGCGGCTGCGCGCCCTCCTCGGCGACCTGCGCCGGGACCACGCCGGCGGCCGGGTGCTGCTGTTCGGCCACGACGCGCTGGTCTTCCTGCTGCGTTACCTGGTGGAAGGGCTCACCGAGGAGGAGCTGATGGCGCTCACCCGGGAGTACGTGATCGCCAACTGCTCGGTCACCGGCTGGTCGGCCGACGCCGCCGGCCGGCTGACCCCGGACGTGTTCAACGACGTCGCCCACCTGCACCGGCAGGGGGCGCGGCCGACCAGGGAGGACGAGATCCATGCCGAGCCGGTCTGAGGTCATCACCCCAGCGCTGCTGCGGGACTGGGCGCTGCCGGTGCCGACCGGCGGCAAGGAGGCCCGCGGCACGGTGCTGGTGGTCGGCGGGGCCCGGTTCACCCCCGGCGCGGTGCTGCTCGCCGGGGTGGCCGCGCTGCGCGCCGGCGCCGGCGTGCTGCAACTGGCCGCCGCCGAGTCGACCGCCGCCGCGCTCAGCATCCAGGTGCCCGAGGCGCTGGTGGTCGGCCTGCCGGAGACCGCCGACGGCGCGGTCAAGGGCGACCCGGGCGACCTGCTCGGCGGCCTGGTCGCCGAGGCGGACGTGGTGGCGGTCGGCCCCGGCCTCAAGGACATCGACGCCACCCGGGCGCTGCTGCACGTGGTCCTCGACGCGGCCGGCCCGGAGACCTCGCTGGTGCTCGACGCGTACGCCCTCGGCGCGCTCAGCCACGAGCCGGACCTGCTGGTCGGCTCGGGGCGCAGGGTGGTGCTCACTCCCAACCTCACCGAGGCCCGGCACCTGCTCGACCGGAAGCCCGGCGACGACCTCGACACCGAGGCGGTCGAGCTGGCCCGCCGGTACGACGCCGTGGTCTCCCTCTACGGCCACATCGCCACCCCCGACGGGCGGGCCTGGCGGGAGGAGAGCGGTGACGCCGGCCTGGGCACCTCGGGCAGCGGCGACGTCCGGGCCGGGCTGCTCGCCGGGCTGCTCTCCCGGGGCGCCGAGCCCGCGCAGGCGGCCTGCTGGGCGGCGTTCGCCCACGCGGTCAGCGGGCAACGCCTGGTCCCCCGGTACGGACGGATCGGCTTCCTCGCCCGCGAGCTGCTCGACGAGATCCCCTACACGTTGGCCACCGTCTGACGGTTGTTGTTCGTCCGTTCGGGTGTGTGTAACACCACACCAGCTACCTACGCTGATCCCTCGAAGGCGAGCAGCCTGCTCGTCTTCCGCCGGCCCGCTTCCCGCCAGGGAGTGGGACCCGGCCGGATCGGCCCCCTGGGAGTCTGTGTGAAGAACCTCCGTCGCAAGACACTGGCCGCCGCGTCCGCCGCGACGCTCGGCGTCGGCCTCGCCCTCACCGGCGGGCTGGCACCGGCGGCGGCCGCCGGACCGGACACCTCGTATCTGGTCCTCGCCCCGCAGGGCGCCAACACCAGCCAGGCCGCCGCCCGCGTGGCGGCCGCCAAGGGCACCGTCGTGGCCACCTACGACCAGATCGGTGTGCTCGTCGTCCGCTCGACCAACCCGGACTTCGCCACGCAGGTGGCGGGCGCGGGCGTCGAGTCGGTCGCGTCCACCGCCGGTCTGGGCACCGCCCTCGACGAGGGCGAGACCGTCGAGGTCTCCGCGGCCGACGTCGCCAGCGCCACCGGCGACCCGACCAAGGAGCCGCTCTACGGCCAGCAGTGGGACATGAACATGATCCACCTGCCCCAGGCCCACGCGGTGACCACCGGCAGCGCGAACGTCGTCGTCGGCGTGCTGGACAGCGGCATCTCCAGCACCCACCCGGACCTGGCGACCCAGATCGCCAAGGACAAGAGCACGTCCTGCATCGGCGGTGTCACCAACACCACCGAGTCGGCGTGGAACCCGACCACCAGCGACCACGGCACCCACGTGGCCGGCACCATCGCCGCCGCCGTCAACGGCGTCGGCGTGACCGGCATCGCGCCGGGCGTCAAGGTCGCCGCCGTCAAGGTGGTCAACGACGCCGGCTACATCTTCCCGGAGGCCGCGGTCTGCGGGTTCATGTGGGCCGCCGACCACGGGATGCAGCTGACCAACAACAGCTACTTCATCGACCCGTGGGAGCTGAACTGCCGCAACGACGCGCGCCAGCGTCCGGTGTGGCAGGCCGTGCAGCGGGCCATCCGCTACTCGCAGTCCAAGGGCGTGCTCAACGTGGCGTCCGCGGGCAACTCCAACTACGACCTCGCGCACAAGATCACCGACACCGACAGCCCGAACAACGGGACGCCGGAGGTGCGTGAGAACCTCACCAACGCCTGCCTCGACCTGCCGGCCGAGGCGCCGGGCGTGGTGACCGTCTCCGCGGTCGGCCCGACCGGTACGAAGAGCTACTACTCCTCGTACGGTCAGGGCGTCATCGACGTGACGGCGCCGGGTGGCGACAGCCGGATCCGTACGCTGGGCGCCAGCCCGACCACCGCGGACCAGATCCTGTCGACGACCTTCAACACCACCACCCGGACCAACGGGTGGGGGTACAAGCAGGGCACGTCGATGTCCGGCCCGCACGCCACCGGCGTCGCGGCGCTGGCGTTGTCGGCGCACCCCGGGATGACCCCGGGCCAGCTGGCGTCGTTCCTGGAGCGCACGTCGGTCGCGCAGTCCTGCCCGGAGGGTGTCTACAACCCGGCCCCGCTGCACCCGACGGCCGGTCCGCACGCATACGACGCGACCTGCTCCGGCGGAACCCGTAACGGGTTCTACGGCGCCGGCATCGTCGACGCGTACAACGCGGTGAAGTAGCAGTAGCAGCCAGACGAGTGGGGCCCGGCGAGGTGTCGCCGGGCCCCATTCGTTTGCCCTGGTCGGGACGGGGGTAGGGGGGCGACATCAACCGACTCTAGGAGGTACCCCGGTGTCCACCGATGCGATCGTCCTGCTCAAGGAGGACCACAAGGAGATGCGCCGCCTGTTCAAGGCCTTCCAGGACGCCGAGGAGGGTCCGGCGAGCGAGCGGCAGAAGCTGGTGAAGCAGATCCTCGAAGCGTTGACGGTGCACACCTACCTCGAGAACGAGGTCATGTACCCGGAGGTCCGCAAGCTCGTGCCGGACGTCGAGGACGACATCCTGGAGTCGTACGAGGAGCACCACGTCGCCGACGTGCTCTGCTTCGAACTCTTCACCATGGACGCCGACGACGAGCGGTACAACGCCAAGACGACGGTGCTCATCGAGAACGTGCTGCACCACGTCGAGGAGGAGGAGCAGGAGTGGTTCCCCAAGGTGCGCGAGGCGCTCGGCCGTAACCAGCTCCAGGAGATCGGCCAGCGCATGATCGACCTGCGCCCGAAGGCGCCGAAGGCCCCGACCGCCCCGAAGGCGCTGAAGAAGTCGCTGGACGCCGTGATCGCCTGACCCGGCGCGACGTGACGGCGGGACCCGGCCGAGGCCGAGTCCCGCCGTCGGTGCCGCCGCTCAGCTGCCCGAGCCCGGCTCGGCCATCTTCCGGTGCTGCTCCGCCTTCAACCGGTCCGGGACGATCTTGCCAGCCGCGGTCTGCAGCTTGTTCACGAATGAGCCGGCGGCCACCTTGTGCTCCCCCTTCATGAGGGCCGCGAAGGCGTCCTCGGCCACCGTGCGGGGGTCGTCCTTCCTCCCCTGGCCGACCCGGGTGTCCTCCATGTGGGCCCGCTCGAAGAACTCGGTGTCGGTCGGCCCGGGCATCAGGGACGTCACGGTGACGCCGCTGTCCTTCAGCTCGTTGCGCAACCCCTCGGCGAACGACTGCACGAACGACTTCGAGGCGTTGTAGACCGCCTGGTACGGCCCCGGCATGGTCGAGGCGATCGACGACGTGAACAGCACCCGCCCCCGGCCCCGCTCGACCATGCCCGGCAGCAGCCGCTTGGCCAGGTGCACCGTCGAGCGCACGTTCAGGTCGACGACGGTCAGCTCGTCGCGCAGGTCGGTCCCGCCCACGAAGTCACCGCCGGCGCCGCGGCCGGCGTTGAGCGCCAGCGCGTCGACCGGGCGGCCCAGCTCCGTCACGGCCCCGGCCAGCTGCTCCGCCCCCTCGGGCGTCGCGAGGTCCACCTGGACCGGGTACGCCTCCGGGCCGTTGTCGCGGCGCAGGTTCCGCGCCGCCGTCGCGATCGCCGGGTCCTCGGCGGCCACCACCACGTCGTACCCGTGCCCGGTGAACTGCGCGGCCAACTCGTACCCGATGCCGCTGGACGCACCGGTCACCACGGCGAGCGGACGGCCGGTCGTCGGTGTGCTCATCCTCGTGCCTCCTCTTTCCCGGGCGCGGGCCGCGCGGCCCCGCCCCCACACCCGAGGGGTTTGCCCAGCCCCGGACGGCCCAACCCCGCCGGCGCGCGGCGGAGGTGCGCCGGTCCGGCCCCGGCGCAACCCGGTAGGATCGGCGCGGGCCGTGACTGGCGCGTGGGGATGGAGAACCATCGGGGAGCGGCCCCGTCATGAGGACGCATGCCGAGCGCCTGGGCCTTCCGCACGTCACCAGGAGGTCGCATGTCGCTGAACGCCGAATCCACCGCCTTCCGCAGCGCGCTGGAGGTGATCCGGGCCGTCGAGCCGCGGGTGGCGGACGCCATCGGGGCCGAACTGGCCGACCAGCGCGAATCGCTCAAGCTCATCGCCAGCGAGAACTACGCCTCCCCCGCCACCCTGCTGGCCATGGGCAACTGGTTCAGCGACAAGTACGCCGAGGGCACCGTCGGCCGCCGCTTCTACGCCGGCTGCCAGAACGTCGACACCGTCGAGGCGCTCGCCGCGGAGCACGCCAAGGAGCTGTTCGGCGCGGCCCACGCGTACGTGCAGCCGCACTCCGGCATCGACGCCAACCTGGTCGCCTTCTGGGCGATCCTGGCCGACCGGGTCGAGTCCCCGGCCCTCAAGAAGGCCCAGGTACGCCACGTCAACGACCTCACCGAGGCGGACTGGTTCGCGCTGCGCCGCGAGCTGGGCAACCAGCGGATGCTCGGCATGTCGCTCGACGCCGGCGGCCACCTCACCCACGGCTTCCGGCCGAACATCTCCGGCAAGATGTTCGACCAGCGCAGCTACGGCACCGACCCGGCCACCGGCCTGATCGACTACGACAAGGTCGCCGCGGCGGCCCGCGAGTTCAAGCCGCTGATCCTGGTGGCCGGCTACTCCGCGTACCCCCGGAAGGTCAACTTCCGGATCATGCGGGAGATCGCCGACTCCGTCGGCGCCACCTTCATGGTCGACATGGCGCACTTCGCCGGCCTGGTCGCCGGCAAGGTCTTCACCGGCGACTTCGACCCGGTGCCGCACGCGCACATCGTCACCACCACCACGCACAAGTCGCTGCGCGGTCCGCGCGGCGGCATGGTGCTCTGCGGCCCGGAGCTGGCCGACCAGGTCGACCGGGGCTGCCCCATGGTGCTCGGCGGCCCGCTGCCGCACGTCATGGCCGCCAAGGCCGTCGCCCTGGCCGAGGCCCGCCGCCCCGACTTCGCCGACTACGCCCAGCGCATCGTCGACAACGCCCAGGCCCTCGCCGAGGGGCTGCTGCGCCGCGGCGCGAAGCTGGTCACCGGCGGCACCGACAACCACCTGGTCCTCATCGACGTGTCCGGGTACGGCCTCACCGGCCGGCAGGCCGAGCAGGCGCTGCTCGACTCGGGCATCGTGACCAACCGCAACGCCGTCCCGCAGGACCCGAACGGCGCCTGGTACACCTCCGGCATCCGGATCGGCACCCCGGCGCTGACCACCCGCGGGCTGGGCGGCAGCGAGATGGACACCACCGCCGAGCTGATGCACACCGTGCTGAGCCAGACCACCCCGGGCGCGAACGCGGACGGCACCCCGTCCAAGGCCAAGTACGTCCTCGACCCGGCCCTGGCCGAGACGGTGAGCAAGCAGGCCAGCGACCTGCTCACCGGCTTCCCCCTCTACCCGGCCGTCGACCTCGGCTGACCCAACCGCCTCCCTCGACGCCCCGCCCGGCCCCCGGCCGAGCGGGGCGTCGCGCTCCTCCATCGCGTTCGGCCCCGCACTGCGCCTCGACCTGTCGCCGCCCCGCTTCGCCCCGCCTCGCCTCTCCCTGCCTCGCCCAGCCTCGTTGATCATGAAGTTGTCGCCTTGGAACGCGCTCTCGTTGCCGCCAACCTCATGATCAACGGCGAGCTGGCGCGATCAACGGGCGCGAACAGGGAGCGCGAGCCTCCGAGAGCGTTGACCAAGAGGTTTGCGTCAGCGGCAAGCGCGTTCCCCGACGCAAACTTCTTGATCAACCGCCGCGACGGTAGGGGCGAGCATCCGAGATGCGTTGACCAAGAGGTTTGCGTCAGCGGCAAGCACGTTCCCGGACGTAAACTCCGGGACGACGGCAGGGGCGTGAGCCTCCGAGAGCGGTTGATCAAGAGGTTTGCGTCAGCGGCACGCACGTTCCCGGACGCAAACTCCTTGATCAACCGGGGCGACGGCAGGGGCGTGAGCCTCCGAGAGCGTTGACCAAGAGGTTTGCGTCAGCGGCAAGCGCGTTCCCCGACGCAAACTTCTTGATCAACGAGGCGGGGCGAGGCCGGGATGGGCCGGGAGAGGGCGGGGGCGGGGGCGGGCGCGGGAGTCAGGGGGTGTGCAGGGTGCGGTGGCGGAGGGCGTGGAGGCGGTGGAGGACGTTGGTGCCGCCGCGGCCGAAGTGGTCGTGCAGGGCGCGGTACTCGGCGTACAGCTCGTCGTAGGCGGCGGCGCGGGCCGGGTCCGGGTGCCAGGTCTCGCGGTGCGACGCGCCCATGGTCGCCGACGCGGTCTCCACGTCCGGGTACGCCCCGGCGGCCACCGCCGCGTGGATGGCCGCGCCCAACGCCGCCGGGTGCGCGGCGTCGACCACGTGCAGCGGGCGGCGCAGCACGTCGGCGTAGATGCGCAGCAGCAGCCGGTTGGCGGTCAGCCCGCCGGCGGCGGTCAGCTCGTCGACGGGTACGCCGGCGGCCTCGAACGCCTCGACCACGGTGCGGGCGCCGAACGCGGTCGCCTCCAGCAGGGCGCGCCAGATCTCCTCGGGCCGGGTGGCCAGGGTGAGCCCGACGAGCACCCCGCTCAGCTCGTGGTCCATGAGCACCGACCGGTTGCCGCTGTGCCAGTCCAGCGCGAGCAGCCCGTGCCCGCCCACCGGCTGGTCGGCGGCGAGCGAGTCGAGCAGGTCCGGCACGGGCACCCCGCGGCGGGCGGCCTCCTCGGCGTACGACGCGGGCAGGGCGCGTTCGACGTACCAGGCGAAGATGTCGCCGACCCCGCTCTGGCCGGCCTCGTAGCCCCACCGGCCGGCGGTGACGCCGTCCTCGACGACGCCGCAGACGCCGGGCACCTCGTGGCAGGTCTCCGCGTTCATGATCAGGCAGGTGGAGGTGCCGAGCACGGCGAGCATCCGGCCGGGCGCGACCGACCGGGCCGCCGCCGCGGTGACGTGCGCGTCGATGGCCCCGGCGGCCACCGGGGTACCGGCGGGCAGCCCCGTCCAGTCGGCCGCCTCGGCGGTCAGCCCGCCGGCCCGGGCGCCCGGCGGCAGCAGCGGCCCGTCGACCTTGGGCAGGAGGTCCGGCAGGTCCGGGTGCAGCGCGGCCAGGAAGTCCGGGGTCGGGTAGCTGCCGTCCTGCCGGAGCCCCTTGAAGCCGGCGGCCGAGGCGTTGCGGGTCTCCCGGCCGCAGAGCCGGCGGACCAGCCAGTCGGCGGTCTCGACCCAGCGCTCGGCGCGGCGGAAGACCTCCGGGTCCTCCTCCAGCAGTTCGAGGGCCTTGGCGAGCTGCCATTCGGCGGAGACCCGCCCGCCGTAGCGGGCCAGCCAGGGCTCGCCGCGGGCGGCTGCCAGCGCGTTGATCCGGTCGGCCTGCCGCTGCGCCGAGTGGTGCTTCCAGAGCTTCGGCCAGGCGTGCGGCCGGTCCCGGAACTCCGGCAGTTCGGCGAGCGGGGTGCCGTCGGCGCGGGTGGGCAGCACCGTGGAGGAGGTGGCGTCGAGGCCGACGCCGACCACCTCGGCCGGGTCGATCCCGGCGGCGCGGACGGCGGCGGGCACGGCGGTGCGCAGCACCTCGACGTGGTCGGCCGGGTCCTGGAGCGCCCAGCCGGGCGGCAGCGCCCGCCCGCCGGGGAGCCGCGCGGTGATCACCCCGTGCCGGTACGCGTGCACCGCGCTGCCCCGCTGCGCGCCGTCGGCCACGTCGACCACCACGGCCCGCCCGGAGAGCGTGCCGAAGTCCACCCCGACGACGTACCGGCCCACCCGCTGCTCCTCCCCCGACCTGGGAGGATCACGCTAGCCGGTCAGCGCAGGGGGCGCTTGAGGTGGTAGCGGTGCACCTCGGTGCTGCCCTGCACGTTGTTCACGTCCTCGGCGGCGGAGACCAGTTCCCAGCCCTCCCGGCCGACCCGGTTGAGGTGCGCGATCGCGGTGTCGCCGTACGCGGTCACGTCGGTGCGCGACCCGTCGGGGGCGTACCAGACGAACGAGACGTGGAAATTGCGGCCCTGCCCCTGATAGCGGCGGACCAGCAACGCGTACTCCCAGGCAACCATCCGTCCATTATCAACGGTGGCCGTCCCGCCCGGGAACACGGGTGGTGGCGGAACGACGACAGTGCGGTGTCAGGCCGGCGCGCCCACCGTGGCCAGTTCGTCGGCGATCAGCGCGGCGAGCCGGTCCAGGCCCAGGTCGATCTGCTCCGGGGTGACCGCGCTGACCGACAGCCGCAGCGCGTTCACCGGGGCGCCCGCGTCGTAGAAGTGCGCCATCGGGGTCCAGAGCACGCCGTACCCGCGGGCCGAGCGGTGCAGCAGCGCGTCGTCCACCCCGAACGGCACGGTGACCACCACGAAGAAGCCGCCGGCCGGGACGTTCCAGCGCACCGGGCCGCCGGCCGGGAAGCGGCGGGCGAGCCCGTCGACCATGTGCCGCAGGTTGCGGGCGTACGCGGCCCGCTCGCGGACGTTGGCCGCGACCAGCGAGCAGTCGTGGGCCAGCAGCGCGCCGCCGATCACCGCCTGGCTGATGGGCGAGGTGTTCACGGTGACCATGCTCTTGATCTTCGCGAGCTGGTCGGCGAGCGGGCCGATCGTGCCGTCGGAGCCGGCCACCCGCTGGTCGGCGACCACGTAGCCGACCCGGGCGCCGGGCAGCACGGTCTTGGCGAACGAGCCGAGGTAGACCACCCGGCGGCGGGTGTCCAGCGCCTTGAGGGTGGGCAGCCGCTCGGCGCCGGCGGCCGGGAAGAGACCGTAGGGGTTGTCCTCGATGAGCAGCAGTTCCTCCTCGGCGGCCAGGTCGAGCAGCCGCCGCCGCTGGGCCAGGTCCATGCGGACCCCGGAGGGGTTGGCGAAGTCGGGCATCACGTAGCAGGCGCGCGGGCGCAGCCCCTCGGCCCGGGCGCGGTGCACCTGGTCGCGCAGGTCGGCCAGGTCGATGCCGTCCGGGCCGCCGGTGACCGGGCGCACCGGCAGGTCCACGAGGCGGGCCGCGCCGGTCAGCCCGACGTACGTGGGGGCCACGGCGAGCAGCACGTCGCGCGGCCCGGCCCGCAACGCGCGCAGCACCAGGAACATCGCCTCCTGGCAGCCGACGGTCACCACGATCGCCTCCGGGTCGACGGTGAGCTGCTCGTCGACGGCCAGGTTGCGGGCGATCAGGTGGTGCACGATGCCCTTGGTCCGGCCGTACTGGAGCAGCGTCCGGTCGACCTGCGCCGGGCTCAGGCCGAGGTCGTCGGCGAGGTGGCGGCGGAAGGCGTCCAGGTGCTCGTGCAGCACCGCCGAGTCGAAGAACTCCTCGTACGGCCGGCCGGCGGCGAGCGACACCGCGTCCGGGTAGTGCTGCGCCACCTCGTTGAGGAAGTTCATCGAGTTCAACGCGGGGTCGTCCACGCTCGGATGCAGGGCCGTGACGGCCAGGTCCACCGGCTCCACGTCAGCCTCCGATCAGGGTGCGCAGCTCGCGGGCGGCGGCCGGGTCGGCGCAGCCGCTGAGGATGAACGCGTCGCGCAACTCGGCGGCGAGCAGCGCCAGGGCCGCCTCGGCGCCGGCCCGCCCGCCGGCCGCCAGGGCCCAGAGCAGCGGCCGGCCGACCAGCACGCCGGCCGCGCCGAGGGCGAGGGCGCGCAGCACGTCGGTGCCGCCGCGCACGCCGCTGTCCAGCAGCACCGTGCAGCGCTCCCCCACCGCGGCGACCACCTCGGGCAGCACGGCCGCGCTGCCCGGGGCGCCGTCGAACTGCCGGCCGCCGTGGTTGGAGACCACCACGGCGTCCACGCCGAGGTCCGCCGCGCGGACCGCGTCGCGCGGGTCCAGGATGCCCTTCACGAGCAACGGCACCGGGGTACGCTCCCGCAGCCAGGCCAGGTCGGCCCAGCTCAACGCGGGGGCGAACACCGCGCCGGTGTGGGCGGCGACCGCCGAGACCCCGGGCGTGCCCTGGTGGGCCAGGTCGTTCCGCCCCCCGGGCAGGTTCGCGGCGGTGACGTGCGGCGGAAGGGCGAAGCCGTTGCGCACGTCGCGCAGCCGCCGGCCGAGCACCGGCACGTCGACGGTGACCATCAGCCCGGCGCAGCCCGCGGTCAGCGCCCGGTCCAGCAGGTCGGCCACCATGCTGCGGTCGCGCAGCCAGTAGAGCTGGAACCACACCGTGCCGCCGACCGCGGCGACGTCCTCGATGGGCGTGCTGGCCAGTGTGCTCGCCACATAGGGCACGCCGGCCGCGCGGGCCGCCGCCGCGAGCCCCACCTCGCCGTCGGGGTGCAGCAGTTTCTGGTACGCCATGGGCGCCACCGCCACCGGCAGGGCGTACCGGCCGCCGGGCAGGGGCGCCTCGGTGGACGGGGCGTCCACCCCGGCCAGCATCCGGGGCAGCACCGCCACCCGGTCGAGGGCGGCCCGGTTCGCGGCGAGCGTGGTCTCGGTGCCGCTGCCCCCGGCCACGAAGTCCCACACCTCGGCGGGGAGCGCGGCCCTGGCCAGCTCGGCGAAGTCGGCCAGGCTGGCCGGCGGCACGAACGCGGGTTCGCCGGGCTCAGCGAGTCCCCGCCCGGCCGCCGGACCGACCGGCGTCGGAGCGTCCGTCACGATCGGGCCGGCCGGGTCGTGCGGGTGCCGCCCCGGCACGCCCGGGTCGACGACGGCGTCCGGTGGAGGGCCGGTCGGCGTGGCGTCCGGCGGGTCGAGCGGGTGAGGCGTCGCCGGCTCCGGGGCGGTCGTCCGGAGGTCAGCCACGGTCCGGTCCGCCCGCCGCCGTGCCGGTCGTGGCGACGGCCGGGGTGAGCCCGAACCGTGCCCGCAGGAAGGCGGCCGCCTGCTCCTGGGCCCGCCGCCCGGCGTCGAACACCCCGGGCATGGCGAAGAAGCCGTGGACCATGCCGTCGTAGCGGGTGGCCTCGGTGGGGACGCCGGCCTCGGCGAGCCGCTCGGCGTACCGCTCCCCCTCGTCGCGCAGCGGGTCGTGCTCGGCCGTGATGACCAGCGCCGGGGGCAGGCCCGCGAGGTCCTCGGCGAGCAGCGGCGAGGCGAGCGGGTGGGCGGCGTCGCCGGGGTCGGTGAGGTAGTGCCGCCGGTACCACTCGACCGAGTGCCGGTTGAACAGCAGCGGGTCCTCCGCGCCGGTGGGCCCGCGGCCGGGCCGCTGGTCGGTGTTCGGGTAGACGAGCAGCTGGGCGGCGAGCCGGGGGCCGCCGTCGGCGCGGGCCAGCAGGGTGACGGCGGCGCCGAGGTTGCCGCCGGCGCTGTCCCCGCCGACGGCCAGCCGGTCCGGGTCGACGCGGAACTCGTCGGCGTGCCCGGCCAGCCAGCGCAGCGCCGCGTGGCAGTCGTCCACGGCGGCCGGGAAGCGGTGCTCGGGGGCCAGCCGGTAGCCGACGGTCACCGTCTGGCAGCCGGCGAGGTTGACCAGCCGGCGGCAGATCCCGTCGGCGGTGTCCACGCTGCCGAGCGTCCAGCCGCCGCCGAAGAAGTAGACCAGCGTGGGCAGCGGGCCGTCCCCCGGCGGCCGGTGGATGCGCACCGGCAGCGGCCCGTCCGGGCCGGGGACCTGCGTGTCGCGTACCTCCTCGACCGGCTCGACCGCGCCGGAGCCGGCGCGGATCGCGGCGAGGTCGGCGGCGCGGGCCTCGGCCAGGGTCTGGGTGTAGAGCGGCGCGGTGCCGGTGGCCGCGCGCGCGGCCCGCCACGCGACCACCTGCGGATCGAGGGTCATCGGGCCTCCCCGGTGGTCACGAAGAGCTTGTCGATGCCGCGCAGGAAGAGGCTGCCGCTGTACGTGTAGGGCTGGGTGACCGCCAGCCCGGGAAAGCGGGCGAAGAGCCGGGGCAGGGCGAGCCGACCCTCCAGCCTGGACACGGCCGAGCCGAGGCAGAAGTGCAGCCCGACGCCGAACGCCAGTGACGGGGGGCCCGCGCGGTGCGGGTCGAAGCGGTCCGGGTCGGGGAAGCGGGCCGGGTCGCGGTTGGCCGCGGCGATCAGCAGCAGCACGTTCTCGTCGCGCCCGACCGGCACGCCGCCCACCTCGGTGTCGTGCGGGGCGGCGCGGGCCAGGAAGTGCACCGGGCTCTCCATCCGCAGGACCTCGTCCACGCAGCCCCGGGCCAGCGCGTCGTCGCCGGGCAACGCGGCGACCACGTCCGGGTGGGCCAGCAGCAGCGGGAGGCCGTTGCTGAACATGTAGACGGTGGTGACGAAGCTGGCGTTGAACAGCACGATGAGGTTGCTGATCAGCTCCTCCTCGGTGAGGTCGACGCCGCCCGCGTCCAGCACCTCGACCAGCCCGCTGATCAGGTCCTCACCGGGCTGCTTCCGCCGGTGGGCGAGCAGCTCGCGGTAGTAGCCGCGTAGCTCGTCGGCGGCCTGGTTGGCCCGGGCCAGCCGCTCCGGGGTCTTGCCGGCCACGTCCATGTACTCGTCGATCCAGTCGACCCGCTGCCGGTACCAGGCCAGGTCCGCCTCGGGCAGGCCGATGAACTCGGCCATCACCAGCGCCGGGACCGGGTACGCGAAGTCGGCCACGAAGTCGACCTCGGCGCCGTCCGCGCCGGCCTCGGCCATCCGGTCCAGCCGGTCCTCGACGATCCGGACGATCACCGGCTCCAGCGCGCCCAGCCGGCGCGGGGTGAACGTCTTGGCGAAGACCGCCCGCATACGGGTGTGGTCCGGCGGGTTGACGAACATCATCGAGGTCAGGAAGGTGCGCAGGATCTCCTGGTCCTGCCAGTCGGGCGGGGCGCCCTTGTACCAGCCCGGGTCGCGCAGCACCTGGTCGACCAGGTCGTAGCCGCCGGCCACGGCGGTGATCGTGCTGTGTTCGGCCCGCTTCGGGACCGCGTTGATCGGCCCGTGCTCGTGCAGGGCCGCGTACCACGGGTACGGGTTCTGCCGGCCCTGCTCGCTGTACAGGCCGGTCAGGATCTCGTCGACGTCCACAGTTCCTCCCCAGGAAAGACGGTGGGGGCGGCGTGGTGCCGACGCCGCCCCCACCGGTGTCACAGACCGAGCAGTCGCAATGGCACGGCGTCGGCCATCGCCTGCGCGCCGGCGTCGTTCGGGTGGATGTGGTCCCCGGCGTCGTACGCCGGCAGCAGCCGGCTCGGGTGCGTCGGGTCACGGAGCACGGCGTCGAAGTCGATCACCCCGTCGAACTCGGCGCCGCCGGCGCCGCGCAGCCAGGTGTTGACCGCCTGCCGGGTGGCCTCCTTCTCCTCGGTCCACACCCCCGGACCGCCGTTGCCCTCGTACGGGGTGATGGTGCCGACCAGGCTGGTGAGGCCGCGCTCCCGGGCCTGCTGGTTGAGCTGGCGCAGCGAGGCGATGATGGCCTCCGCGCTGTCGCCGTTCATCCAGATGTCGTTGATGCCCAGGTGGGTGATGACGGTCCGCACCCCGGTCTGCGGGAAGACGTCCTCGTTGAGCCGGGCCAGGGCGTTCGGGCCCAGCTCGTAGTAGCCGGGGAAGCCGCCCGCGCCGGGCTCGGTGCCCTCGTGGTTGAGCCGGTTGCCGGAGAGGCTCAGGTTGAGCACGCCCGGGGTGCGCACCTCGGGGCGGGCGTCGATGAGCCGCTCGGCCAGCAGGTCCGGCCAGCGCCGGTCGGCGTTGACGGTGCTGCCGTTGCCGTCGCCGATCGAGTCGCCGAGCACGACCACCGAGCCGGGGCTGAGCCGGCGCTCCACGTCGATGCCGGAGAGGAACATCCAGCAGCAGTTGGGCTTGATGGCGAAGCCGGCGCCGCCGGCCGCGGTGGTGAGGTCGGTGGCGCCGATGAAGTTGGTGACCCGCGACTGGCCGTGGAACGTGACGGGGCCGGTGAGCACCGGGAAGTACAGGGTGACCACCAGGTCCTCCTGCTCCGCCACCGGGTAGGAGAGCGGGTCGCTGAGCAGCTCGGCACCCTTGTTGATGGTGGCCGACGAGGCGCCCTGGAAAGTCAGCTCGCGGACGCTTGTCGGGTCGATGTCGGACAGGTCGTCGGCCGTGGCGGTGTTCGGCCGGGCGACGGTGGCGTGACCGACCTTGACGGCCTGCTCGCCGTAGAGGTTGGTGAGCCGGACCCGCAGCCGGTCGCCGCCGACCGTGGTCTGCACGGGCATCCGGATGCTCTGGTTGTTCAGGCCGGTGTTGGTCAGGCCGACGGTGTTCCCGCGGGTCACCGCGGCCGCCCAGGTGCCGGCCCACTCCGTGCGCCCGTGCCGGGCGGCGTCGGTGTCGGTGGGGCCGGCGCTCGCGGTGACCGCGGGAGTGCCGGCGATCAGCAGTGTCGCGGCGGAAGCTATGACGTGCCATCTCTTCGGGGTCGGCATTGATCCTCCATCGTTGGCAGCCCCGGGCGCGACGCGGTCGGCGACGCCGCCGGGCGATGGACCGGAAACTAACCGTCGGCGGTGACGAGCGTCAATCAACCTGATCGACATGATCGAATGTCTTCGGGGTGCCACCGAACGCCGTTCGGGCGCTGTCCTCTCAGGACCCCGACTGCCTAGGCTCGGCACTGGCGGCGGTGCGGTCGCCGACCCTGGCACCTGCCGTCGCGTCCCGGCTCCGACCTGCCCGGACGCCGCTTCCGACGGTAGTCGTGGCCCCGCTCGCCGGTGCCACCGTCGACCGTCCCCGGACCACGATGGGGGCTGCCCGATGACCGACCGGCCGAACTACGTGCACGAGGCGCTGGACCTGTTCGCCGGGTTCGGCGACCGGGAAGCGCTCGTCGGCGGGGGCCGCCGGCTCACCTACCTCCAGGTCGCCGCCGAGGTGCGCGGCCTGGCCGGCGCGCTGCTGCGGCACGGCGTACGCCCCGGGGCCGCGGTGCTCGTGATGCTCGGCAACACCCTGGAAGGGCCCCTGCTCCAGCTCGCGCTGCACCTGCTCGGCTGTCGGAGCATGTGGGTCGCCCCGGTCACCTCCCGGCGGGAGGTCGACGAGTTCGTCGCCCTGGCCGGCCCGGACGCCTTCGTGCACGACCCGCGCGACCCGCTCGGCGCGCGGATCGCGGCCGGGCTGACCGGCGTACCGGTGCTGTGCCTCGGGCCCGGCGGCGCGGGAACGGACCTCACCGCCACCGACGGCGAGTCCGCCGACCTGCCCGCCGCGGCGCCCGCGCCGGAGTCGTTCCTGCAGACCAGCGGCACCACCGGAACCCCCAAGCTGGTGCACCACCGGGAGAGCTTCTACCGGCAGATCCTCGCCCTGGCCGCCGACTTCCGGGCGGCCGGATTCCCGCTGCTGCGGCACCTGTCGCACTCGCCGATGTGGCTGGCCAGCGGCCAGATCACCACGCTGTTCAACCTGTTCACCGGCGGGGTGCTGTTCCTGCGCGAGCAGTGGGACCCGGCGGCGTTCATCCGGACCGTCGACGCCGAGAAGCTGACCTCCACCTTCGTCACCCCGCCGATGCTCTACGAGGTGCTCGACCACCCGGCCCTCGACGGCGCCGACTTCTCCGCCATGTTCATGTTCAACGTGGGCGCCGGGCCCGCCGCGCCGGCCCGGCTGCGCCAGGCGATCGCCCGCTTCGGGCCGTGCCTGCGCATCGTGTACGGGCTCAGCGAGGCCGTGGTGATCTGCGCCCTGCCCGGGCTCACCGAGGACCCGGAGCACCCGGAGCGGCTGCGCTCCTGCGGCCGCCCGTACGGGGACGTGGCCGTGGAGATCCGCGACGCCGAGGGGCGGGTGCTGCCGGCCGGCACGGACGGCGAGGTGTGGGTGCGCACGAAGCTGAGCTTCGCGGGATACCACGGCCAGCCCGAGCTGACCGCCGAGACGCTGGTCGACGGCTGGGTGCGGACCCGCGACGTCGGCCACCTCGACGCCGACGGCTACCTCTACCTGGTCGACCGGCTCCAGGACCGCATCCTCACCCGCCAGCGCAGCTGGCCGATCTACTCCCGGCCCATCGAGGACGTGCTCGCCGCCCACCCCGAGGTCCGCGCCGCCGCCGTGATCGGCGTGCCCGACCCGGTCGCCGGGGAACTGCCGCACGCGTACGTGGTGCCGGCGCCGGGCGCCACGGTCACCGGAGACGAGCTGATCGCACTGGTGACTCGGGAGCTGAGCGAGACCTGGGCGCCCGGCGCCGTGGAGTTCCTGGACGCGCTGCCCCTGAACCGTTCCGCCAAGGTCGACAAGCGCGCCCTGCGCGCCCGGTACGCCGCCGCCCACCCGGCCGACGCCGAGTCGCTGGGCACGGCCATCGGCAGCCCGGCGTGACCCCGCGCCGGGAGCTCTACACCCTGGTCGGCGCCGACCTGCTGTCCAACCTGGGCACCCGCATCTCCGTGGTGGCCATCCCCTGGCTGGTGTTGGAGACCACCGGCAGCCCGACCCGGATGGGCCTGGTGGCGGCGGCGGAGACGCTGCCGTACATGCTCTCCAGCGCGCTGGCCACCCCGTGGGCGGACCGGTTCGGGGTACGCCGTACCTCGGTCGCCGTGGACGCGGCCAGCGCGGCGGCGATGGCCGTGGTGGCGCTGGCGCCCTGGCTGGGGTTCGGCACGCTGCTGATGCTGGTCGCGGTGGCCGGCGGGCTGCGCGGGATCGGTGACCGGGTCAAGCACGTGCTGTTCAAGCCGGCCGCCGAGCGGGCCGGGGTGCCGCTGATCCGGCTCACCTCGGCCTACGACGGGCTGGCCCGGGGCATGACGCTCTTCGGCGCGGTGCTCGGCGGGCTGCTCATCGACTGGGTGGGGGTGACCCGGGCGATCTGGATCGACGCGGCCACCTTCGCGGCCTGCGCGCTGCTGATCGGCGTTCTGGTCCGCCCTCCCGCGCCGGCCCAGCCCGCGCCCCGGGAGAGCTACCTGCGGGCGCTGCGCGGTGGCTTCGCCTACCTGCGCACCGACCGCACGCTGCTGACCATGCTGATCGTGGTCAGCGCGTCGAACATGTTCGCCAACGCCAGCGTCGCCGTCTGGATCCCGCTCTGGGTGGACCGGGTGCTCGGCGACCCGGCCGGGTTCGGCCTGCTGCTGGGGGTGTTCTCGGCCGGCGCGCTGCTGGGCAACCTGCTCTTCACCGTGGCCGGCACCCGGCTGCCCCGGCGGGCGACGTTCGCGCTGGGGCTGGCGCTCAGCGGCACGCCCCGGCTGCTCGCCCTGGCGCTCAGCGACGACCTCGTGGTGGTGCTCGTCGTGACGTTCGTGTCGGGCATCGCCATCGCGGCGGTGAACCCGCTGCTCGGCGCGGCCCTCTACGAGCGGGTGCCGGAGTCGTTGCAGACCCGGGTGCTGGGCATCTCCGGCTCGGTGGCCTTCCTCGGCCTGCCGATCGGGGCGCTGCTCGGCGGCTGGTCGGTGGCGGTGCTCGGGCTGACGCCGGCGCTGCTGGTGATGGCGGCGGCCTGCCTGGTGCTGACCGTGGCGCCGCTGCTGCTGAGCCGCCCGCCGGCCGAGCGGCCGGCCGCGGAACCGGTGGCCTCCACCCCGGCCTGACCCGGTCGCGGCCGGCCCGCAGGTCCCGGCGCGGCCGGGCCGGGCGAAGGCGGCGGCCAGCTCGGCGCCGGTGTCGGTGGGTCGGCGTAGGGTCGGCTCATGGCGACCTGGGACGACGTCCGGCGGATCGCGCTCGCCCTGCCGGAGACCACCGAGCGCGGTTCGCACGACGACCTGCCGGCCTGGCGGGTGCGCGACAAGCTCTTCGTCTGGGAGCGGCCACTGCGCCGCGCCGACCTCGACGCGTTGGGCAACGCCGCGCCCGACGGCCCGATCCTGGGCGCCCGGGTGCCCGACCTGGGCGCCAAGGAGGCGCTGCTCGCCGACGACCCCGAGGTCTACTTCACCACGCCGCACTTCGACGGCTACCCGGCGGTGCTGGTCCGGCTCGACCGGATCGGGGTAGAGGAGCTGACCGAGCTGGTCACCGAGGCCTGGCACGCGCGCGCCCCGAAGGGGCTGGCGGCGGCCCACCGGGCGGAGGCCGGATGACCGGGCCGCTGGCCGGGATCGTCTTCGACATGGACGGCACGCTGATCGAGTCGCACGAAGTGGTGCCGGCGGCCTACCGCGCGGCCGTGCGGGCCGGCGGCGGGCCGGAGCGCACCGACGCCGAGGTCATCGCGGGCTACTCGCTCGGCGCGCCCGTCGACCTGCTGACCCACCTGCTGGGGCGGCCGGCCACCGACGCGGACCTGGCCGCCTACCACGCCCACCTGGCGTCGCTCGCCGAGCGGGTCACCGTCTACCCCGGGGTCGCCGAGGTGCTCGCCGAGGTCGCCGCCCGGGTGCCGGTGGGCCTGTTCACCGGCGCGAGCCACCGGGCGGCCGAGATCCTGCTCGACCGGGTCGGCCTGCTCGGCCGTTTCGGGGTCGTCCTCGGCGGCGACCAGGTCGCCCGCCCCAAGCCGGCGCCCGACGGCGTCGAGCTGGCCTGCCGGCGGCTGGGCGTGGCGCCGGGCCGCGCCGCGTATGTGGGTGACTCGCCGCTGGACCTGCGGGCCGCCCGGGACAGCGGCGCGGTGGCCGTGGCCGCGGCCTGGGGCCACCAGTACGACCCGGCGGAGGCCGCCGACGTCAGCGCGGCCCGGCCCGAGGACCTGCTGGCGCTGCTCGGCTGACCGATGCCCGGAGGCACCTCGTCGACCCGGGGGCCTGCCGAGGCACCCGTCGGGGTCACGCCTCGGGGGCCGGCCCGGGAGTTCACCCGATGTCCGCGGGCGGACCGTCGCCGAGCATGGCGGGGTGGATAGTCGACACACGCCGGTCGGGCGACCGGTCCTGATCCGCTCGGCGGCCGGCGCGGAGCGCGTCGAGCTGTTCCTGGTCAGCGCGGTGCTCTGCATCGGGGTGACCCGCGCCTTCCTGGCAGCGACGGACTATCCCCAGGTCGGTTCGGGTGGCCTGCACGTGGCACACGTCCTCTGGGGTGGGCTCGGCATGCTGACCGGCCAGCTGCTGTCCCTGCTCTTCCTCGGTTCCCGGGTCGCCCGGCTCGCCGCCGTGGTCGGTGGGGTCGGGTTCGGGCTCTTCATCGACGAGGTGGGCAAGTTCGTCACGGCGGACAACGACTACTTCTACGAGCCGGTCGCGGCCATCATCTACGGCACCGTCGTCCTCGTCTGGCTGGTGGTCCGACTCGGCGTGCACCGCCGCCCGCTCAGCGAGCAGGAGGACGTGGTCAACCGGCTGCACGCCCGGGCCGACGAGGCCGCGGGAGCGGGCGCGCAGGTCGTTTCCACGCGGAGGTTCGCCGGGCTGCCGAGGGGGCGGTTGCCGACGGGGGTGGCCCTGCCGTCGCCGCCGACCGTCCTCACGGCGACCGCGCTGTTCGTGGTCTTCGCCCTGGGGCGGCCGCTCGTGCTGCTGGCCCGGGAGCCGGCCGCCGCCCACCAGGTCCACGCGGCGGCGGCCGGCGCGTGCGTGCTGCTCACCGCCCTCGGACTGGCGCGGTGGCGGGCGGGACGGCGGCACGGCGCCCTGCGGCTCGCGGCCGCGGCGCTGGTCCTGCACCTGCTGGTGGTGCAGGTCTTCTGGCTGCTCGACCACGAGTTCGCCGGCTTTCCGCTGGTGCTCGTGAACCTGCTGCTGCTCCTGCGTGTCCGCACGCTGCTCAGGGACGGGTCAGGGCACAACCGGGCCGGGACGGGCCGGTCCCGTCGGATCCCCGAGCGCCAGGCGCACGGCGTCCTCGGGGGTGGCCGCGCGGACCGGCCCCGGGACCGGGACGCCGTGGCCGTCGACGACGCGCCAGCCGCCGAGCACGACCACCGGGATCCCGCCACGCCGGAGGGCCAGCGCCACCTCGCTGAGGGTCCCCCAGGAGCCGCCGACGGCGATCACCGCGTCCGCGCTCCACACCAGGATCGCGTTGCGGGCCTGGCCCATGTTGGTCACCACCGAGGCGGACAGCTCGACGGGGCCGGGGGCGGTGCCGTCGTCGGGGCGTACCCCGATGACCAGGCCGGCGCGGTCGCGGACGCCGGCGGCGACCGCGGCCATCACCCCGCCGCCCCCGCCGCAGAGCACGGTGACGCCGCGCTCCGCCAGCAGCTCCCCGACCCGCCGGGCCTGCGCCAGTTCCTCCGGCGTCGCTTCCGCCGGCCCGCACACCGCCACCTGCATCCGGCCATTGTCCCGGGTACGGGATCGTCGGGCCCATGATCGACGGATCCGGTACGGCTGGGCTAGCGTGCGGGGATGGGATCGACGGTGACCGAAGCGACGGATCCGTGGTGCCTGCGCCCCGGTGAGGCCGGCGAGCTGCTGCGGGGGCACCCGTGGCGGCGGTTCGTGGTGCTGGGCGACAGCGTGGCCGAGGGCATGTGCGAGCCGGTCGACGGCTACCCCGATCTCCAGTGGGCGGACCGGATCGGCGCCGAGCTGCGCACGGTGCGGCCGGAGCTGGCGTACCGGAACCTGGGGCGGCGGGGGCTGCGGGCACACGAGGTGCGGGCGACCCAGTTGGCGCCGGCGCTGGAGTTCGAGCCGGACCTGGCGCTGGTGGTGTGCGGCGGCAACGACGCCTTCCGTCCCGCGTACGACCCGGAGGCGGTGGACGCCGAGTTGACCGCGATGGTCACCGCCCTCCAGGGCGCCGGGGCGGACGTCATCACCGTCGGCATGTTCGACGTGTCGCACAGCCCGGCCGTGCCGGACCCGCTGCGGGCGGGACTGGGCGCGCGGATGCGCCTGCTCTCCGCCCACACCGGACGGCTGGCGCAGCGCCTCGGCACGCTGCACGTGCACCTGACCGACCACCCGCTCGTCGCGGATCCGTCGCTCTACAGCAGCGACGGCCGCCACGGCAGCGCCCGCAGCGACGCCGTCGCCACGGCCGAGACCCTCCGGGTCCTGGGCCGCCACCTCGCCGCCGGCTGAGCGGGGTCAGGCCGGGTCGGCGGCGAGCAGGCCGGTCAGCAGGCTGCGCAGGGTGCGCTCGAAGAGGTCCCCGGCGGGCGGGGCCGACGGGGGTTCGGCGAACGCGGCGGCCAGATGCGGGTACGCCGCCAGGTCGACGTGGTCGAAGGTGACCGTGCCGGCGGCCGCCGCGCTGCGGGCGAAGAGCGAGACCACGCCGGTGACCATGGCGATCGCCTCGAATTTCGCGGCGACGCCGGCCCTGACCGGTTGCAGCAGGCGCAGGCAGGCGTCGAAATGGGCGAGGGTGTTCGGCCCCGGGACCGTGCGCCGGGCGATCGCGTCGGGCAACCACCGGTGACGCCGGTAGAGCGCCAGTTGGCGACGGGCCAGCAGGAGGAACTGGTCCTGCCAGCTCCCGCCGTCCGCCGGGTACGGCCGCAGCTCGCCCACGCACCGGTCGACCATCAGGTCCAACAGGTCGTCCCGGGACGACAGGTGCCGGTAGAGCGAGCCGGCGGCCATCCCGAGCGCCCCGGCGACCGCACGCATCGACACGGCACTCAGCCCGTCGGCATCGGCCAGCGCGACCGCGGCGGCGACGATCTCGTCCCGGCTGCGCGTCGGGGCGGGCCCCCGGGCGCCACGCTGCGGCCGGGTCCAGATCGACCGTCCGGCCGAGTCGTCGTCGGCCGGATTCCTCGGTGCGCCGCTCACCACACCACTGTAAACTGCAAACAGCGTTCGCGGTTTTGCGGGGTCGGAGGGAGCAGCCATGCAGCGGATCACGGCACCGGACGGCGCGGGAATCGTCCTGCACTCCACGGGCAGCGGACCGGATCTCGTGGTGGTGCACGGGGGCGGGGTGACCATCCACGAATACCGGCTGCTCGCCGCGCTGATCGCCGACCGGTTCACCGTGCACCTGTACAACCGGCGGGGCCGGGCGGACGCCGCGCCGCGCCGCGAGCCGTACACGGTGGAGCAGGAGATCGAGGACCTCGGCGCGGTGCTCGCGCACACCGGCGCCCGCCGGGCCATCGGGCACAGCTATGGCGCGTTCGTCGTCCTGCGAGCCGCGCTCCGGCTGCCGCTGGACCGTATCGCGGTCTACGACGCCCGCTCCGCCTGGCCGGGCACGGCCTGCCGACGGCGTTCCTCGACCCTGCCGAGGAGGCGATCCGGGCCGGGAACACCGCGCGGGCGCTGGCGATCGTGGGCGCGGCCGTCAACCCGCAGTCCCCGGCGTCGAAACTGCCGCTCGTGGTGCGCACCGCGATCTGCCGGGCGTTCCTGCGCACCGAGGTCGGGCGGACGATGGGCAGCCTGGTGGGGATGACGCTGGCCGAGTCGCGGCAGATCCAGGCGTACGAGGGACCGGCCGAGGAGTACGCCGGGATCACGGCCGAGGCGCTCCTGATCAGCGGCACCAAGGCGGCGCCCTACTTCACCGAGATCAACGACCGCCTCGCCGCGGTCATCCCCCGCGCGCAGACCCTCCGCGTCCCCGGCAGCCCCCACAACGGCATAGCGGTGGCACCCCCAACGCTGATCAACCCCCTGACGACCTTCTTCACGACCCCCACCTCCCCCGCCACCCAGCGTTGATCAAGAAGTTTGCGTCAGGAATCGGGCTCCGGCAGACGCAAACTTCTTGATCAACGCGGCGGGAGGGCGGCGGGGAGGGGGGCGGCGGGGGCGGCCGGGGGTCAGTCGGTCAGGAGGATGCCGGTCATCAGGACGCCTCTTGCCAGGTTGAGGACGCCCTCGCAGCCGGGGTAGCCGACGCGGGCCAGGGCGCCGGAGCCCGTTCTGCCGAACAGGTACGGGGCGAGGCTGTACGGGACCTCGGCCGTCACCGTCTCGCCGGTCTCGATCTGCACGAAGTCCATGGCCACCCGGTCGGCCTCGTGGTAGCGCTGGAGGATGTTGCCGCCCGCGGCGATCGCGGCCCGGACGCCGTCCTCCCAGGCCACCGCGCTCATCTCCCGGCCGATCAGCACCCCGTGCCCGGCCGAGCCGCCGGCCGGCTTGGCGACCAGGTCGGCCTGCTCCGCCAGGGCCCGGTCGAGCTCGTCGGCGGTGAGCACCACGGTGTGCGGGACGTAGCGGCGGACGAGCGCCCGGTCGGTCTCGGACAGCAGGTCCAGGTCGGCCCAGAGCCAGGCGTAGTTCACCTTGTTGCTGAGCAGCCATGCCGCCGTGCTCACGAACATCGGCAGGGTGCCGGCCGCGAGGGCGCCGGCCACCGCGTCGAGGCCGGCGCTCGGGGTGACCCGGTTGGGCACGAAGAGCCGGAACAGGGCGTCCACCGGGGCGCCGCCGACCACCAGCCGGCGGTGCTCGTCCAGGGCGGCGGTGGAGACCGGGGCGATGACCAGGTCGATGCCGAAGCGCTTCGCCTGGTCGGCGAGTGGGGAGAGGATCCGGATGAACGTCTCCGGGTCGTCGAGGCCCGGGTACTCGGCGTCGAAGTCCATGAGCAGCGCCACCCGGGCGCCGTCGGGCAGGCCGAGGGTGTCCCGGATGGCCACGAACCGCTGGTCGAGCAGGGACGGCGCGGGCCGGACCGGTAGCCCGTCGAGCAGGCCGTGCTCCCGGTAGAGCTCGGCGTACCGGTAGATCACCGTGTCGGCGTCGAAGCCGCCGCCGAGGCTGCTGTCGATGTTGTACTCCACGATGCACGGCACTCCGCCGGAGAGCAGCACGTCCGGCCGATACGCGGCGAGAAGCCCCTCGTGCAGCGGCTCGTCCTCGTCGAGCAGCCGGGTCTCCCCCACCGGCACGTCGAGCAGGCGGCGCAGTTCACCGGCGGTGCGGGCGCGCCGCCGGCACGCCTCCAGGATGAGCTGGGCGATCCGGTCGCAGACCTCGTTCAGCTCGCGGAACGCGTCGGCGGTGAGCACCGGCGGCCGGGCCAGCCGCCACTGCTTGTTGTACGTGGCCCGGCCGTGGAAGATCTTCTCCCAGGCGCCGGCGCCGGCCGCCACCATCGCCGTACGGGTCGGCTCGGGCAGGTCGGTCCACGCCTGACCGGCGGGCGGCCACGGGTAGTTCGGGTCCATCGTTCATCCGTCCTTACAGGTCAGTTGGATGGCGGCGGTGAGCTGGTCGCGGCCGGGTTGCACGGCCCGGTCCAGGGCGGGCGCGAAGGGCAGCACCGCGCCGTCCGGGCGGGTGACCCGGCGGGGCGGCGCGGCGAGCGGGACCCGCTCGACCACGGTGGCGATGATCTCGCCGGCGATCCCGCAGGACCGGTTGGAGTCGTCCACCACGACGAGGCGCCCGGTGCGGGACACCGAGTCGAGCAGCCCGTCCCAGTCGAACGGGTAGAGCGTGCGCGGGTCGAAGACCTCCACCGAGACCTGGCCGGCCAGTTCGCCGGCGACGGCCAGGGCGTCGTGCACGAGATGCCCTACGGCGACCACCGTGACGTCGGAGCCCGGGCGGCGCACCACGCCCCGGCCCAGCGGCACCGGGGCGAGGTCGGTGACGTCGGCCCGCACGTCGAGGGCACCGGCGGGGGCGAAGACCACCACCGGGTCGTCGCAGCGGATCGCCGAGACCAGCAGCCCGTACGCGTCGGCCGGGGTGGCCGGCACCACGGTGGTCACGCCGACGTGGGCGAAGAGGCTGTACGGGTGGTCGGAGTGCTGCCCGGCCCAGCCGGTCCGGGAGCCGGAGCCGGGCACCAGGTAGGTGACCGGCACCGCGCACTGCCCGCCGGTCATCAGCGGGAACTTGTGCGCGTGGTTGACGATCTGCTCGAAGACCAGGAAGAGCAGCGAGGGGATCTGGAACTCGATCACCGGCCGCGCCCCGGCCAGCGCGGCGCCGGTGGCGAAGCTGGTGAACGCCTGTTCCGACAGGGGCGTGTCGAGGACCCGCTCCGGGCCGAACTTCTTCAGCAGGCCGGTGGTGACGCTGGCGGCGGCCACCCGGATGTCCTCGCCGAGCAGGAAGACCGACCCGTCGCGGGTCATCTCGTCGGCGAGCGCCCGGGTGAGCGCCCTGCGGTAGGACAGCCGGGGCATTCAGCCACCTCCGGTCCGGGCGGTGAGCCCGCTGGCGTACAGGTGGTCGAGGGCGGTGGCGGGATCGGGCGCGGGGCTGGCCAGCGCGAAGTCCACCGCCGCGTCGAGGGTGGCCTCGACCTCCGCGTCGACCGCCGCGCGATCGGCTGCGGGCAGCCGGTCACCCTGGATGAGCACCGGGTCCCGGCGGCGTGCCGCCGCCACCTCCTCGGGCGGGCGGTAGTCGAGGCGTACCCGGTGTTCGAAGGTGTGGTGGGCGTCGAACCGGTAGGTGCGGGCCTCGACCAGCTCGGGGCCGCCGCCGGCGCGCATCCGCGCGACGGCGGCGGCGGTGGCCTCGCGTACCGTCTCGGGGTCCTGGCCGTCGACGGTGACCGTCGGCATGCCGAAGGCGGCGGCGCGGCCGGCGATGGTGCCGGCGACCGCGCCGTCGACCGGCATGGTGGTGGCGTAGCCGTTGTTCTCGCAGACGAAGAGCACCGGCACCCGCCAGAGCGCGGCCAGGTTGAACGCTTCGAGGAGCATCCCCTCGTTGACCGCGCCGTCGCCGAAGAAGGTCGCCCCGACCACATCGTCGCCGCGCCGCCGGCGCGCCCACACCGCTCCGGTGAGGATCGCGCCGGCGGCCCCGACGATGGCGTTGGCGCCGAGCACCCCGACGCCGAAGTCGGCGGCGTGCATCGACCCGCCCCGGCCCCGGTTGAGCCCGGTGACCCGGCCGCAGAGCTCGGCGAGCATCCGGGCCGGGTCGGCGCCCTTGGCCAGCACGTGCCCGTGCCCGCGGTGGGTGCCGGTGACCAGGTCCCCGGGGCGCAGCGCCGCGCAGACCCCGGCCGCGACGCCCTCCTGACCGAGGTACGGGTGGATGCCGCCGACGATCTCCCCGGCGTCGACCAGCTCGATCGCCCGCTCCTCGAAGCGGCGGATCAGCCGGACCGTCCGGTAGAGCCGGACCGGGTCGGAGTCGGTCACGCCGGACGCCCCTCCTTGACGGCGGCCAGGATGTCGTCCCAGAGCTGGGCGCGGGCCGCCAGGGCGGCGTTGACCGTGTCGGCGCACTCCTGCCACCTGGTGTCGTCGTCGCCGCAGAGGTCGGCGAGCATCTGCATGGCCATGGGGGTGTGCTGCTCGCCGTCGACCTCGATGTGCCGCTCCAGGTAGTCGACGAACGTGTTGAGCCGGTGGCTGCGCTCGTTGACCGCGACGACCTGGGTGAACATCTCCGGGATGAGGTCCTCGCGGCCGAACGCGAAGGCGGCTGCCTGGCAGTGCACCGGGGTGCTCTCGATGATCCGCCAGGTGGTGGCGGCGAACGCGGCCGAGGGCGCGGGCACGCCCGCCTCGGCCAGCGCCCCGGTGACCGGCCGGCCGGCGCGCAGCAGGTCGACCAGCCGGTCCACCGCGCCGGTGTCCGCGCCGGCCTCCCGCATGCCCCGCACGTAGAGCTCGAAGTGGCTGATGTAGCCGTCGCCCAGCTCGTCGCTCTCCTCGACCATGACGATGTCGTTGATGAGGCGGCGGCTGCCGGTCGGGCCGGTGGGGATCCACGGGACGGTGACGCAGGTGAGCTGGCGCTGCAACGACTTCAGCAGCGACATGAAGTCCCAGACCGCGAAGACGTGGTGCTCCATGAAGGTGACCAGCGCGTCGTGGGTGTCCAGGTTGGCGTAGAGCGGGTGCTTGACCACCACGTCGCGGCGCTCGGTCACCGCCCGCTCCAGCCGCTCGATGCCCGGGTGCGTCCTACCCCAGTCGTACCGTGACATGGTCAGCCTCCCTGTTGGGCGCGGTGGCGCCAGATGACCGGGCAGAATTCGGGGTCCGCGTAGTCGGGCCGGCCGTCCGGGGTGCGGCGGACCAGCACGTCGTGGTTGTACGCGGCGAGCGTGCCGTCGGAGAGCGGATACTCCCGCCAGGCGTTGGCGCCGTCCTGCAGGTGCAGCGAGACGGCCTGGCGGGGCCGGTCGCTCACGTTCGGGCCGCTGCCGTGGTAGACGCGGCAGTGGTGGAAGCTCATGTGTCCCTTGGGGATCACCATGGGGACCTTGCGGATCTCCGCGTGGTTGTAGGCGGCGTTCTCGGCGAGCATCGCCTCGAGCTGGTCGCGGTCCCGGTCGGCGAAGTGCCGGACCACGGTGTCGTCGGCGCCGATCTCCCGCCACCGGTGCGAGCCGTCGACCACGGTGATGGTGCCCATCTCCTCGCCGCAGTCGTGGAACGGGATGAACGCGGTGAGCATGTTCTCCGAGGAGGAGGACGCCCAGTAGTGCTTGTCGAAGTGCCAGGGCACGATGTTGGACGGCTCGCCGGAGATCGGCGGCTTGTAGATGAGCGTGGACTGGAAGACGCGGATCTCGTCGGCCTGCGCGAGCCGGGCGGCGACCGCCCCGATCAGCGGCTTGCGCAGGATCCGGCCGAGGACGTCGTGCTCGTAGTGCACGTAGTCGTTGTGCCGCTGCACGTCACCCTTGGCGGGCTCCCAGTAGGCCAGCTTCGGCGGGCGGACGGGCAGCCGCCGGTCCCGTTCCCCGGCGTAGTAGCGGTCGGCCGCCGCGACGAGGGTGTCCACCTCGTCGTCGGTGAGCAGCTTCTTGGTCAGGTACCAGCCGTGCTCGGCGTAGTGCCGCACGTCCTCCTCGGACGGCAGCAGCGCCTCCTCCTCGGCGGTCAGTCCCGGATGTATGGTGGTCATACCCGAACTCCTCCTGCCGTCCCGGCCGCGACGGCGGGGGTCGCCCCCGCCGCGGCCAGTTCGCGTTCCTTGGCCTCGTAGAGCGCCTTGATGTTGCCGCTGCCGAAGGTGCGCGCCCCGCGCCGCTCGATGAGTTCGAGGAAGAGGGTGCGGCGCACGTGCATCGACTCCGTGAAGATCTGGAGCAGCTGGCCCTCGTGGTCGGAGTCGACCAGGATGCTCAGGTCGCGCAGCCGGTCCAGCGGCGCGTCCACCTTGCCGACCCGCTGTTCCAGGTCGTCGTAGTAGGCGCCCGGGGTGCCGGCGAAGCGCACGCCCCGGCCGGCGAGGGCGCCGACCGCGGTGACGATGTCGTCGGTGCGCAGCCCGAGGTGCTGCACCCCGGCGCCGGCGTGCCAGCGCAGGAAGTCCTCGATCTGCCCGGGCCGCCGGCCGGTGTCCGGCTCCAGCAGCACGAGGGTGACCCGCCCGGACGGGCTCTGCACCACCTTCGAGTTCATGGCCTGCCCGGCGACCTCGATGTGCTCCTCGAAGATCTGCGCGAAGCCGAAGACCTTCTCGTAGTGCCCGATCGTCTCGTCGAGCTGGCCGGGCGGCACGCAGACCGCCAGGTGGTCGATCTCGGCGAGCAGCGGGGCGTCGCCGCCACCGGGCACCGGCTCGATCGCCCCGGGCAGGAACTCCGTCCGGTCGCCGCGCCGCTCGACCAGGCGGTGCAGCACGTCGCCGAAGCCGCCCACCTCGGCGGTCACCACCTCGGCGTCCGCGCCCGTGAAGGTGCGCGGCGCGGTCACCCCGGTCGCACCCCGGGCCACCAGCTCCGCGTACGCCCCGGCGGCGTCGTCGACCTCCAGGGCCACCACGGCGATGCCGTCGCCGTGCCGGTGCACGTACGTCGACGCCGGGTGCTCGGCGGTCAGCCCGGTGGTGAGCACCATCCGGATGTCGGCCTGTTCGAGCAGCAGCGAGCGCTGCCCGGCCAGCCCGGTCTCCGGGCCGCCCTGGCCCCGCAGCCGGAAACCGACGGCGGTGTCGAAGTAGAAGGCAGCCTGCCGGGCGTCCCCCACGTACAGTTCGATGTGATCTATGCCATTGATGTCCATAGGTAGCCTTTCCCCCTGTTCCCCCGTGACTGCGACCCGGGTGTCCGCCCGGGATGGAGTCCGATCAGCTCGCCACGGCCGGCGCGGCGGCCCGCCGGGCGGATCCCGCCACCCGGCGCAGCAGCAGGCTGACGTTCTGGCCGCCGAACCCGAACGAGTTGGACAGCGCGTGGTCGGCCCGGGTCGCCCGGGGCGCGGCGCGGACGTGGTCCGCCTCGCAGTCCGGGTCCGGGTCGTCGAGGTGGTAGGTGGGCGGGAGCAGCCCGCGCCCGAGGGCGAGGGCGGTGGCCGCCGCCTCCAGCACGCCGGAGGCGCCGAGCAGGTGCCCGGTGAGGGCCTTGGTGGAGCTGACCGGCACCCCGCCGACGCCGAACACCTCGGCGAGGGCGGTGGTCTCGGCGATGTCGCCGAGCTTGGTGCCGGTGCCGTGCGCGTTGACGTAGCCGATCTCGGCCGGCGTCACTCCACCGCCGGCCAGCGCGCGGCGCATGCACGCCGCCGCACCGGCGCCGTCCGGCCGGGGCGCGGTCGGGTGGTAGGCGTCGGTGTTCACCCCGTAGCCGGCGACCTCGGCGTAGCCGGTGACCCCGCGGGCGGCGGCGTGCCCGGCGCGTTCCAGCACCAGCAGCGCCGCCCCCTCGGCGAGCACGAACCCGTTGCGCCGCTTGTCGAACGGGCGGCTGGCCTCGGTGGGCTCGTCCCAGCCCCGGGCCAGGGCCCGGGCGTTGCCGAAGGTGTCGGCGAAGGTCGGGAAGAGCGGCGCCTCGCTCGCCCCGCACACCACCACGTCCGCCTCGCCGGCCCGGATGAGGCGTACCCCGTCGGCCACCGCCTGGGCGCCGGAGGCGCAGGCCGTGCCCACCGCGGAGCTGTAGCCGCGGATGCCGTGCGCGATGGCGATCCGGGCCGACGGCATGTTCGGCAGGATCCCGGTGAGCAGGTACGGGCTGACCGCCGCCCGGCCCCGCGCGGCGCGCGCCAGGACCTGGCTCTCCAGGGTGGACATCCCGCCGACCCCGCCGACGATCACCCCGATCCGGTCCGGGTCGACGTCGCGCCCCACCTCGATGCCGGCGTCGGCGAGCGCCTCGGCGGCGGTGAGGAGGGCGAGCAGCACGATCCGGTCGAGCACCTTGGTCTCCGGGCCGGAGGCGACGCTGCGCGGGTCGATCTCCGGCAGCACGCCGGCCACCTCGAGGCTGTCCCGCGCCGGGTGCCCCTCGGGGGGCCGGCGCAGCCCGGACCGGCCGGTGGTGAGCGCCGTGAAGGTCTCCTCCACGCCCCGGCCGGCCGGGGTGAACAGCCCCATGCCGGTGATGACGGCGCTCATGACGGTGACTCGCTGAGATAGCGCTCGCGCAGCGCCACCTTGCGGACCTTGCCGGTCACGGTGACCGGGATGTCGTCGGCGCGGACCGGCACCACCCGGCGCAGCGTGGCGGCCAGGTCCGGCCCGAGCGCGGCGCGGATCCGCGCCGTACGGTCCTCGGCCGGGTCCGCCCCGGCGGCCAGTTCCAGCAGCACGTCGGTGACCACCGAGTCCCCGTCGGAGACGATCACCACGGTGCAGTCGGTGACGTCGGCGCAGGCCGCGAGGATCCGCTCCTCGGACAGCGCCGTGAAGAACCGCTTCCCGTCGCCCGTCGCCACCGAGTCCACCGCCCGGTCCAGGTGGTAGTAGCGGCCGTCGGCGTCGGCGTGGACCAGGTCGCCGGTGAGGTACCAGCCGCGCAGCCGGGACCGGTAGGTGGTGACCGAGTCGTTCCAGTACCCCCGGAACAGCGACGGCGAGTCGATGCCCAGCCAGCCGACCTGGCCCGGTGGCAGCTCGTTGCCGTCGAGGTCGAGGACGGCCACCTTCGTGAACCGGTACGGGCGGCCGACGCAGCGGCCGTACCGGTCGGTGTCGACGGTGTGGGTGATGTGGAACATCGAGTGCCCCATCTCGCTGGAGCCGAGCCCGTCGATGAAGACCGAGCCGGGCACCCGGGTCACCCCGTCGCGGGTCATCACGTCCCGCGAGCCCACCTTGACCAGCCGGCGCACGTGCGGCTCGTGCGAGCAGTCGCCGGTGTTGAACCACAGCCGCACCGAGTCCAGGTCGTACGCGGAGAGGTCGAACCGGGCCAGCTCGGCCCAGGTGACGGAGAACCCGAACACGCCGTCCGGCCGCCAGCGCTGGATCGCGTCGAGCACCCGCTCGCCGCCCTGCTCGGAGAGGAGGTACATCTCCGCCCGGTTGCCCAGCGCCTGGTTGACCATGAGCACGGTCGCCGTGTGCGGGGCGGGCAGCGCGTTGAGGATCCGGGTGGTGCCCTGCGCCTGCGGCATGGTGAGCAGGTGCCGGGTGGCGGCGAAGAGGCTGGCGTGCGAGTGCAGCACCGCCTTCGGCACCCCCGTGGTGCCCGAGGTGTGGGTGATGACGATCGGGTCCTCGTCGTGGTGCCGGTAGTGCGGCGGGGCCGCGGCCGGGTCGCCGCCGCCCGCCTCCGCGGGCTCGCCGAGCAGGGGCGCCCCCAGGTCGTGCCCCTCCAGGGCCGCGGCGTGCGCGGCGTCGGCGAGCACCCCGGCGGCACGCAGCCGGCGGATGTACTCGGCGGCGATCTCCGGGCGCAGCTTGCCGTTCATCAGCGCGGGGATCGCGCCGAGCCGGGTCAGCGCCAGGAACGACAGCACCATGTCGGCGGCGGCGCCGGCCCAGACGGCGACCGGGTCGCGCGGGCGCACCCCGCGCTCGTGCAGCCAGGCGGCCCGGGCGGTGACCATCTCGTCGAGCCGGCCCAGGGTCAGCGGGGTCTCGGCCGGGTGGCCGTCGACCGCGGTGTCGAAGGTGAGCCCCGGTCCCGCCGGGTCGGCGCCGTGGGCCAGCACCCGGGCGAGCACGTTCCCCGCGCCCACCTCGGTGTCGGCCGCCAGGGCGCCGCGCAGTCCCCTCGTCCTCATTGACGTGTTCCCTCCCCCAGCAGCACCGCGGTCGCCTCGCCCGGCGTACCGTCCGGTGCCTGTTCGATCAGGACCAGCAACGCCTGCGCGGCGTCGCCGTCGTACAGCAGCAGGTCCGCCTCGGCGGTTCCCTCGGCCCAGGGATCCCCCGTCGGGCTCAGGCACACCACCGGCCCGTCCAGTCCCCAGCGCGCCGCGACGTGCCCGGCCACGCTGTTCGGCACCGACTGGAAGAAGAACAGCGGACCGACCCGGCCACCGGCCGCGACCGTGGCCCGGACGTGCGCGGCGCTGGCCCGGTCACCGCTCGCGCTGACCAGCACCACCGCCGTCCGGTTGCCGGCCGGCAGTGGCCCCTCCCCGTACCGCCGGCGCAGGCACCGGTCGGCGACGGCCACGACCAGCGGCGCGAACCCCGAGTGGACGAACCCCGGCACCGCCGGCGGCGCCCCGTCCCCGGCCCGCGGCCAGCGCGCCTCGGCCAGCACGGCGGCTGTCACGGCGCACCGACCAGCAGGGCGGTGTTGGCCCCGCCGAAGGCCGCGTTGAGCGTCAGCGCGTGGGCGGTGGTGGCCGGGCGGGGGGCGTCGGTGATGACGTCCAGGGGGCAGCTCTCGTCGGGGCCGAGCCAGCCGGCGTTCACCGGCAGCTTGCCGTGCCCCAGCGTCAGCACGGTGACCACCAGTTCGAGCAGCCCGGACGCCTCCAGGGCGTGCCCGTGCACCGATTTGGTGGAGCTGACCGGGATCCGCCCGGCCGCCGCGCCGAACACCCGGCCCAGCGCCGCCGCCTCGGAGGCGTCGCTGTACGGGGTGCCGGTGGCGTTGGCGTTGACGTAGCCCACCGCCGCCGCCGGCAGCCCGGCCCGGCGCAGCGCCGCCTCGACCGCCCGGGCCAGGCCGTGCCCCTGCGGGTGCGGCTGGCACGGGTGGTACGCGTCGCCGGCCCGCCCCCAACCGGCCACGGTGGCCAGCGTCGGGGCGCCCCTCGCGGCGGCGGCGCGGGCGGACTCCAGCACCACCGCGACCACCGCGTCGCCGAGCAGCAGCCCCTGCCGGCCGGCGCTGAACGGGCGGACCGCCCCGTCGGCGGCGAGCGCCCGGCCGGCGTCGAAGAGGGCGTACTGGTCCGGCTCGACCAGGTAGCCGGCCGCGACCACGATCCGGTCCAGGTCGCCCCGGCCGATCAGGGTCGCGGCGTCGGCGACCGCGGTGCTCGCCGACACGCAGGCGGTGGTGTAGGTCCGGGTGCGCTCGCCCAGGCCACAGCGGCGGGCCAGGTGACCGGCGAGTGCCGGCACCTCCGGCCCGGCGTCCCCG
>NZ_BMRA01000008.1:129907-232096 GCF_014648395.1 Micromonospora fulviviridis
CCCGCCGGCGCGCCGGGCACCGGCAGCGAGGGCGGGCCGCCGTGGGTGGCCAGGAACAGCGCGGCGCCGGCCCGGTGCGTCCGGTCCAGGCCGGCCGCCCGGCACGCGCGGTCGACGGCGTCGGCCAGTTCGCCGGCGAGGGTGCCGACCTCCGGCAGGGTGGCCGCCACGGTGACCCGGCGGCCGGTGGTGTCGAAGCGGCGCACCGGCGTGAACGCCGGGGCGCCGGCGAGCACCCCGGCGAGCAGCGCGTCGGCGCCCCTGCCCAGGGCGCTGATCGCGTGGATGCCGGTGATCCGTACGGGCTCCCGCTCAGCCATCTGCGGGGGCGGTCAGCGAGGTGTGGAACACCGCCAGCGCGTCGTCGACGGTGCGGATGCCGGCGAGCTGGTCGTCGGTCAGGTCCAGCCGGCGGTCGTAGCGTTGCTCGACGAGGTGCACCAGCCAGGCCAGCTCCATCGAGCCGATCCGGTCGGGCACCTGGTCGACGGGTTTCGCGGTCAGTTCGGCGAGCATGCTCACCAGGTCAGCTCGCCCCAGGTCGGGCTGACCGGTCATCAGGAGTGGTCGCTGTTCGCGGTCACCCGGTCGGCGACCATCGTGGTGAACTCGCCGACCGTCATCAGGGCCAGCTTCTCCGACTCGTCGTCGTCGAACTTCAGGCCGTACCGGTCCTCGACGCGGACGGCGAGGTCGGCCAGGGCCAGAGACTCGAGGTCGACGCCGGAGGGGCCGAGGGTGGTGTCGTCGTCGATGTCCTCGACGTCGTAGTTCATGTCGGCGAGCTGCTCGATGACGAAGGTGCGGACCTCGTCTCGCATGGCGTTAACCTCTTTCCGTGAACCAGCTACCGGTGCCCGGTCGGGACACCGTGTACGTGTGGATTGGCCGCACCGCCGGCGACCAGCGGGAGCTGGCGCGGCGGCTGCTCAGGCGCGCGGGTGGCGCGTTGCTCGGCCGGCCCGGAGCGGAGATCGGGGTGGGACGGGCGCCCGGCGGACGCCCGGAGGTGTACGCCGACGACGGGCGGACGTTGCCGGTCAGCGTCAGCCACGTCGACGGGGTGGTCGTGGTGGCCGCCCGGGCGGGCGGACCGGTCGGGGTGGACGTGGAGCGGCGGCGACGGCTGCCCGCCACCGCGCTGGCCCGGCGCTGGTACGACCCGGACGAGGCGGCCTGGCTGGCCACCGGGGACGAGGCCGGCCGGGAGCTGGACTTCCTGCGCCTGTGGACGGCCAAGGAGGCGGTCGGCAAGGCGCTCGGCACGGGGCTGCGCGACGGCGGCCTGCGCCGCCGGATGCCCCCGCCGGACGGCGGCGGCGAACTGCTGCGCCCGGTCCCCGGCTGTCCGGGGGTACGGGTCGGCCATCCGGCCGGCGGGGCGGGCCTGGTGCTCGCCGTCGCGGTGGCCGGGGCGGCCGGGCCGGTCGAGGTCGTCCTCGAACAGCGGGCCGGTCATGACGCCGCGTCCCGCAGCGCGGTCGCGGAGCGGACCAGCTTGCCGGTGGTGGTGCGGGGCAACTGGTCGAGCAGGTGCAGGGTGCGGGGGCGCTTGTAGCCGGCGAGGCGCTCCACGAGCAGCTTGTCCAGGGTGTCCTCGGAGAGCGAGCCGTCGGTCTGCACGTACGCGGTGATCCCGTCGTCCCAGACCACCACGGCGGCGGTCACCCCGGGCAGCCCGGCGACGGTGGCCTCCACCTCGGTCAGGTCGACCTTCATGCCGCCCACCGAGACCTGCGAGTCGAGCCGCCCCTTGATGGTGACCAGCCCGGTGCCCGGGTCGACCACGCCGGCGTCGCGGGTGTGCAGCCAGCCGTCGGCCCAGCGGGTCGGGTCGGCGAGCCCGACGTAGGGGTTGGCCGGGCAGCTGACCCAGAGCTCGCCGCCGGACTCGCGGACCCGGATCCCGGGGGCGAGGGCGATGGCGGGCCGGTGCGCGCCGTACAGGTCGGTGCCGATGACGCCGACCTCGGTCATCCCGTACATGTTGCCCAGCGGGACGCCGTAGCGGTCGGTGAAGGCGCGGGCGACGGCGGCCGGGACCAACTCGCCGCCGGTGGTCATCCGCTTGAGCTGAGGCAGCGGCCGGGACGGCACCGTGGAGGCGAGCAGGCCGATGTGGAACGGCACGCCGAGCACGGTGGCCGGGCTGTCCTGGGCGGCGACGGCGGCAAGGATCGCGTCGCCGCTGAGCCGCTCCGGCGGGCACAGCTCGACACCGGCGTGCAGGCCGTAGAGCAGCCCGCCGACCAGGCCGAGCACGTGGACCATGGAGGGCAGCAGGATGATCCGCTCGCCGGGCAGCGCCACCCCGTCGATCTCCGTGTAGCGGCGCACCTCGCCGACCAGGTCCTCGGCGGTCCGGCCGATCACCTTGGACGGTCCGGTGGAGCCGGAGCTGAGCTGGATCACGGCGTGCGGGCTGCCGGCCGGCCGGTCCGAGTACGACGTGACGCCCGCGGTGACGTCCACGAAGATCCGCAGGGCCCCGCCGCCGGTCCGCACCGGGGCCACCACCACCTGCGGGCCGAGCCGGCGCAGCGCCCGGTCGACCTCGTGGTCGGTGAGCCGGTGGTCCAGCAGGATCGCCTGGGCGCCGGTGCGCCACGTGGCCAGCAGGTTCACCACGTAGGCCAGCGACGGGGGCAGCCGCAGCGCGGCGGCGCCGCCGGGGCGCAGGCCGGCCTCGGCCAGCCGGGTCTGGGCCTCGCCGACCAGGCGGCGGAGAGTGCCCTTGTCGACCGGCTCCGGCAGGCGGAGACAAACGTCGGCGGGACGGCCGGTGAACAGAAGGTCGTCGACCCAACTATCCACTGTCGACGCAGAATCTTCCGCCATAGGATGTGCTGTCACGACCGCCCACCGCCCAGCCTCGAAGTGGGCGAAATCCGCCCAACAGGTGCGTTCTCCGGGGTGCTGACGGAACAGTACGACAGCCGTTCCATGCATTGCTACATGCAAATGGCTAGATCAATAGAAGCGGCTGGGCGGATTGCTCAGGCTCGATCGGACAGGCAGTATCGGCCCCACGCCGGCTCGGTAGCTCGCCGGCCGCCGGATGCTGCCCGGCGGCCTATCCCGCTGCCGCCCGTCCGCGGCCGGCGGCTGCCCGGTGATAGGCGGCGGTCAGGTCCGCCAGCACTCCATCCGCGGGTGTCGGCGCTCCGGCCAGGTGAGTGGCGCGGAGTTCGGCCATGAACCGCTCCCACAGCGGGGGGCCGCCCGCGGCCAGCAGCTCGGCTCGCACGGTCAGCTCCGGCGTCGTTTCCAGCCAGCGGGCGCCCCACGCCCCGAGCTGGGCCAGCACCGGAACGAGCTGGATCGCCGCCTCGGTCAGGTGGTATTCGACCTTCTGGCGGTGGCTCGGGTCGTCGTCGCGGGTGAGCAGGCCCGCCGCGACGAGCTTCGCGAGGCGGCTGGCGAGGATGTTCGACGCGATGCCCTCGGTGGACGCGGCGAGCAGCTCGCGGTAGTGGGTCTTGCCGCTGAACATGATGTCGCGCAGGACGATCAGGCTCCACCGGTCACCGAGGAGCTCGACGGTCATGTTGATCGGACAGCCCGACCTGCCCGGGGACACCGGGAGCCGGTCATGTGCAACTGGTTGCGCCATGGGACCAGTCTAGGTAGCCTGCTAACCGCTTGCAATTTGCAACCAGAAGGGGTCGCTCGTGGCACAGCTGGTCCGTGTACACAACTTCAACGTCTCCAGCGACGGATACGGTTCCGGGGAGGGGCAGAGCCTGGAGCGCCCGTTCGGCCACGCCGATCCGGCCGCGCTCTTCTCCTGGTCCGGCGCCACCGCGCACGCCCCCACCCGGACCGAGCCCGGGGGCACCTACGGCCTCGACGACTACTGCACGCGCGACTTCCGGAACAACATCGGCGCCGAGATCATGGGGCGCAACAAGTTCGGTCCGCAGCGGGGACCGTGGGAGAACCTCGACTGGCAGGGATGGTGGGGCGACGAACCCCCGTTCCACACGCCGGTGTTCGTCCTCACCCACCACGAGCGGCCCTCGATCACCCGGGGGGAAACCACGTTCCACTTCCTCGACGCGTCCCCGAAGGACGCGCTGGCGCGGGCGTTCGCCGCCGCCGAGGGCAAGGACGTGCGCATCGGCGGTGGCGTCGCCACGGTCCGGGAGTTTCTCGACGCCGACCTCGTCGACACGATGCACGTCGCCGTCGCACCCGTCGAGCTGGGTCGCGGCGAGAGGTTGTGGGCGAGTCCCGACGAACTCCTCGACCGTTTCCATCTGGAGCGGATCCCCAGCCCGAGCGGAGTGGTGCACCACTTCTTCTGGCGACGGTGACCACTAGTTCCCGGGGGGCGGGGGCGGGGCCGCGCCGCGCAGGACCACCGCGCTGTTGAAGCCGTCGAAGCCGCGCGCCCCGACCAGGGCGATACGGCTGCGCGGCGGGCGTGGCCGGCGCAGGAAGGTCAGCTCGCAGCCGGGCGCCGGCTGCTCCGGACCGGCCGAGGCGGGCAGCAGGCCGTGGTGGAAGGCGAGCAGCGCGGTGGCCGCGTCCAGCGCCGAACCGCCCTGGTGGGCCCGGCCGGTCAGCGGCTTCTGGGTGGTCACCGGCGGGGTCGTGGCGCCGAAGACCGTGCGCAGGGCGGCCGCCTCGGCCCGGTCGTACGCGGGCACGCCGAGCGCGTCCGGCCAGATGACGTCCACGTCGTGCGGGCGGACCGCGGCCCGGTCCAGGGCCAGCCGCAGCGCCCGGGCGTAGTGGGTCGGGTCGGGACCGGCCTCGGGGTCGGTCGGGGCGGCGTCGTGGGTGGCCGCCCAGCCGGTGATCTCCCCGTAGATCCGGGCGCCCCGGGACAGCGCGTGCCCCAGCTCCTCCACCACGAAGACGGCGCCGCCCTCGGCCGGCACGTACCCGCCGGCGGCGGCGTCGAACGGCCGGTACGCCAACTCCGGGTCGGCCACGTCGCTGAGCAGCCCGGAGCGGAGCTGGCAGGCCAGCGCGTACGGGCTGAGCGGGCACTCGGTCGCCCCGGCCACCACGAGCGGGGTGCCCCGGCGGATGGTCCGCACCGCGTGAGCGAGGCTGTCCAGCCCGCCGGCCGACTCCGAGACGGTCACCCCGCAGGGTCCCTTGAGCTGGTGCCGGATGGAGAGCTGCCCGACGCTGGCCGCGTAGAACCAGGCGATCGACTGGTACGCCCCGACGGTCCGCGTCGGGCCGCCCCAGAGCCGTTGCAGCTCCCGCTGCCCGAACAGGTTCCCGCCCGACGAGCTGGCCAGGGTGACCGCCCACTGGTACGGGTCGGGGGCCTCCTCGGGCAGGCCCGCGTCGGCCAGCGCCAGCCGGGTGGCGGCGAAGCCGAGGTGCGTCCACCGGTCGGTCTGCACCCGCTGCCGGGTGTCGGTGAACCCGGCCGGGTCGAAGTCGGGCACCTCCCCGGCGATCCGGGTCGGGTAGCCGGCCGGGTCGAACAGGGTGATCGGCCCGGTGCGCCGGGTGCCGGCGAGCACCGCCTCCCAGTGCGCGTCGGCGCCGACGCCGGTCGGCGCGACCACGCCGATCCCGGTCACCACGGCCCGCGCGGTCACGGGTGGACCGCCATCCGGCGGAAGATCATCGCGGACTGGAAGCCGCCGAACCCGCTGCCCACCGACAACGCCACGTCCACCGGCACCTCCCGGGCCTCGTTGGGCACGTAGTCCAGATCGCACTCGGGGTCCCGGGTTGCCCAGTTGGCGGTGGGCGGGACCACGCCGTACTCGATGGCCAGCGCGCAGGCGGCCATCTCGATCGAGCCGATCGCGCCGAGCGAGTGCCCGACCATCGACTTGATCGAGCTGACCGGCACCCGGTACGCCGCCGGACCGAGCGCCCGCTTGAACGCGGCGGTCTCGTGCCGGTCGTTCTGCCGGGTGCCGGAGCCGTGCGCGCTGACGTACGACACGGCGGACGGGGCGAGCCGGGCCTGGCGCAGCGCGTCGCTGATCGCCACGGCCATCTCCGCGCCGTCGGGACGCAGCCCGGTCATGTGGAACCCGTTGCTGCGGCTGGCGTAGCCGGCCACCTCGCAGTAGACGTGCGCGCCCCGGCGGCGGGCGTGCTCGGCCTCCTCCAGCACCAGCACGGCCGCGCCCTCGGCCAGCACGAAGCCGTGCCGGTCGGCGTCGAACGGCCGGGAGGCGTGCTCCGGGTCGTCGTTGTCCGGGCTGGTGGCCCCGATGGCGTCGAACGAGGCGACGGTGACCGGGGAGATCGGCGAGTCCGCGGCCCCGGCCAGCACGATGTCGGCCTCGCCGTCGGCGACGAGCTGGTGGGCGTAGCCGATGGCGTCGATGCCGGAGGTGCAGCCGGTGGAGACCACCTGCGCCGGGCCGTGCAGGCCGTGCCGGCAGGCCACGTCGGCGGCCAGGCTGCTGGGGATCAGCGCCTGGTACAGGTACGGCCCGCCGAGGGTGTGGTCGACCAGCCAGCGCCGGCCGGAGTCGCTGACCCGGACGTACTCCTGCTCCAGCGCCATCGTGCCGCCGACCGCGGTGCCGAGCACCACGCCGGCGCGTTCCCGCTCGGCGTCGGAGAGGGTCAGGCCGCTGTCGGCGAGCGCCTCGGCGGAGCAGGCGAGGGCGAACTGCACGTACCGGTCGGCGCGCAGCCGCTCGGCGAGGGTGATGCCGGCGGCGTCCGGGTCGAAGTCGCACTCGGCGGCGATCTGCGAGCGGAACGGCGACGGGTCGAAGAAGCTGATCCGCCGGGTGGCGGTGCGCCCCTCGGTGATGGTCTTCCAGAAGCGGTCCCGGGTGGCGCCGCCGGGGGCGACGACGCCGACGCCGGTGACCACGGTGCGCCGGCCGGTCACGACGGTTTCCGGGGTGGTGGGGCGCCCTCGGTGTCGACGTGGCCGAGTTCCGGGCGGGGGGCGAGCGGCCCGAGGTGGAAGACCACCTCGGCCGGCTCGTCGCCGGTGTTGCGCAGCCGGTGGCGCACGTGCCGGGGCACGAACAGCGCCTCCCCCGCCGCGAGCGGCACGGGCCGGTCGTCCAGGTCGACGGTGATCGCGCCCCGGGCGACGTAGAGGAACTCCTCGCTGTAGGGGTGGTAGTGCTCGGCGATTCGGTCCCCCGGCGCCAGCGTGGCCACCCCCATGAAGCCCGAGGTGCTGCCGACGGTCTTCGGGCCGAGCAGCACCCGCAGCTCGCCGCCGCGCCGCCGGTCGGCGGTGACGTCGTGGACGGAGATCCGGGCCGTACCGGTGTCGGTCATCGCGCGCCTCCCGCGTACGCCCGCTCGATCTTCTCCTTGATGACGGCGAGCTGGACCTTGCTGTTGGTGTTGATGCGCTCGGTCATGCCGGCGTTGTCGACCGGCGCGGTGGGCTTCATGGCGAAGTCCTGCACCCAGGTCATCCGCGTGCCGCCGGGGATCTCGTCGTAGCGCCAGTGGATGCGCATGTACTCGAACGGGCCGGTCTCCACCCGCCGGGCGTGCACCTCGCGGGTGGCCGGGTCGGCGGTGCGTTCGCTGACCCAGCTCCACGACGTGCCGTTCTCGTCGGGGTGCATGGTGAGCCGGAACCGCACCGTGTCGCCTTCGCGGTGCAGGATCTCGACCACCGCGTACTCGGTGAACAGCTCGGTCCACCGGGCCACGTCGTTGGTGATCTCCCAGACCAGCGGCAGCGGAGCGGCGATGTCGACCTCGTTCTCGGTGTGCCCGGGCGGCGGGTCGCCGCGGCGGGCCACCAGGTCGGCGACGCCGGCGATGCTGAGCTGCCCGGCCTGCTCGGGGATCTTCACCCGCCACCGGTCGGCCACGACCGCGGAGAGTTCGAGCAGCGCCAGCGAGTCCATGCCCAGCTCCTCGAGGCTGGCGGCCGGGGTGCGGGCGGCGGCGTCGGCGTCCAGGCCGCAGTGGGTCACCAGGATGTCGGTGATCTCCTTGGCGAGCGGGCGGTCGGGGGCGACGGTCATGGGTTCCTCCAGGCGGTCGGGCCGGCGGCGGGCACGGCGGTGACGGGGGTACGGCCGGCCGGGTCGGCGTCGGCTCGGATGTCGGGCACGGTCCGGTCGGCGTCCGCGCCGCCGTCGCGCGGCGGGGCGGCGACCGGCACGGCAACGGCGGCGGGCGGGTTGAGCAGGCGGTCGACCAGGCCGGTGGTGTGCCGTCCGGCGCGGAAGGCGGCGTCGCGCAGGACCCGCCGGGCGAACGGGATGGTGGTGCGCACCCCCGGCCCCGCGATCTCGAACTCGGCGAGCGCCCGGTCGAGCCGGTCCAGCGCGCCGTCCCGGTCCGGCGCCCAGACCGCCACCTTGGCCAGGAGGGAGTCGTAGTGCGGGCTGACCAGGTAGCCGACGTGGCCGTGGGTGTCGACCCGGGTGAACGGGCCGCCGGGCGGACGGAAGTGGTCCAGCCGGCCGGGGGCGGGGGCGAAGTCGCGGTCCGGGTCCTCCACGTTGACCCGGCACTCGACCGCCACCCCGCGCAGCCGGACGTCCTCCTGCCGCCAGCGCAGCGGCGTGCCGGCGGCCACGTGCAGCTGTTCGTGGACCAGGTCGATGCCGGTGACCATCTCGGTCACCGGGTGTTCCACCTGGATCCGGCAGTTGATCTCCAGGAAGTGGCAGCGCTCCGCCTCGTCCACCAGGAACTCGACGGTGCCGGCGCCGGTGAAGCCGACCGACAGGGCGCCGCGCAGCGCGGTCTCCGCGAGGGTGTCCAGGGTGGCCGGTCGCAGCGCCGGGGCGGGGGCCTCCTCGATCAGCTTCTGGTGCCGGCGCTGCACCGAGCAGTCCCGGGTGCCCAGGTGGATGCCGTTGCCGTGGCCGTCGCAGAGCACCTGCACCTCGACGTGCCGGGCGTCGGCCAGGTACCGCTCGACGTAGACCCGGTCGTCGCCGAAGGCGACCTGGGCGGCGGCGCGGGTACGGGCGTACGCGCGGGGCAGCTCGGCGGCCGAGCGGACCACCGTCATCCCCCGCCCGCCCCCGCCGGCGGCCGCCTTGACGATCACCGGGTAGCCGACCTCGGCGGCCACGTCGAGGGCGTCGGCGGCGGTCGGCAGGGTGCGCACGCTGCCCGGCGGCAGCGGCAGGCCGGCGCGGCTCATGAGCGCCCGCGCGGTGGACTTGTCGGCGAGGGCGGCCATCACCTGCGGCGGCGGGCCGACGAAGGTGAGCCCGTTCTCCGCGCAGATCTCGGCGAAGTCGGCGTCCTCGGAGAGGAAGCCGTAGCCGGGGTGCACGGCCTGGGCGCCGGTCTGCCGGGCCGCCTCGACGATCGCCGCGGCGTTCAGGTAGCTCTGCCGGCTGGCCGCCGGTCCGATCCGGACGGTCTCGTCGGCCAGCCGCACCGGCAGCGAGTCGGCGTCGGCGCTGGAGTGCACCACCACCGTCCGGACACCCAGCTCCCGGCAGGCGCGCAGCACGCGCAGCGCGATCTCGCCGCGGTTGGCGATCAGCACCTTGTCGAACATCAGGCGTCCCGTCCGGTGAGCGGTTCCAGGGCGATCAGCGGCTGGTCGTACTCGACGGGCTTGCCGTCCTCCACGAGCACCTCGACGACCCGTCCGGCCTGGCCGGCGGTCACCTCGTTCATCAACTTCATCGCCTCCACGATCCCGATGACCTGGCCGGGCCGGACGACGTCGCCGACCGCCACGAACGGGGCGGCGCCGGGTTCGGGGGACCGGTAGAAGGTGCCCACCACGGGCGCCCGCACCACCGGCCGGTCCGTCGCGGCCACCCCCTGGACCTGCGGCGCGGGCACAGGTTCCGCCTCGGCACGCGGCGCGGGCGCCGGCCGGGCCGGGCCGTGCCATTCCACCTCCAGCACGGTCTCGCCGCTGCGCAGCCGTACCCGGCGGACCGGGCCGGCCAGCTCGGCGACCAGCTTGCGGGCGTGCCGGCTCAGCCCGTCCAGCACTTCCTCGGGCCCGGTGTCCGCACTCATCGCCCCACCTCCGTCCGCGCGCCGTTCCGGATCGCGTCGCGCTGCGCGTTCACGTCCGCGGCCCGGGCCGCGCCGAAGCGGCGGAACCGCTGCCGGCGGCGGCGGACCAGGGTGGCCGGCGGGACGGCGAGCAGCGGGGCGAGGTTCGCCGTCACGGCCCGGCCCAGCAGCTCGGCCGCGCCGGCGGGGTCGCCGTGTGCGGCGGGGCACGGCTCGGGCACCACCTCGTCGACCACCCCGAGCCGGCACAGGTCGGCGGCGGTGAGCCGGAGCGCCCGGGCGGCCTGCGGGGCGGCCGAGCTGTCCGGCCAGAGGATCGCGGCGCAGCCCTCGGGGCTGATCACCGAGTAGACGGCGTGCTCCAGCATCAGCACCCGGTCGGCGACCGCGAGGGCGAGCGCGCCGCCGCTGCCGCCCTCGCCGGTGACCACCGCAACGACCGGCGTGGGCAGGACGCTCAGCGCGAGGATGTTCTCCGCGATCGCGGCGGCCTGGCCCTGCTGCTCGGCGTCCACGCCCGGGTCGGCGCCCGGGGTGTCCACGAGGGTCACCACCGGAAGGCGAAGCCGGGCGGCGAGGCGCATCAGCCGCAGCGCCTTGCGGTGCCCGGCCGGGCTGGCCATGCCGAAGTTGCGGGCCACCAGCTCCGCCGTGGTGTGTCCCTTCTGGTGGCCGATCACCATGACCGGCCGGCCGTCCAGCCGGGCCACCCCGCCGACGATCGCGGGACAGTCCGCGCCGAGCCGGTCGCCGTGCAGCTCCACGAAGCCGTCGAAGGCGGTCTCCAGGTAGTCGAGGGTGGTGGGCCGGCCGGGGTGCCGGGCCGTGCGGACCGTCTCCCAGGCGTCGCGGGCCGGGCCGGGCGCGGCGGCGGGCGCGGCGGTCCCGTTGGCCGGTCGCGGCGCCGGCTCCTGCCGGGGTACGGGCACCCGCCGGCCGGCCTCGGCGGCGGCGAGCAGCGCGGTCAGCCGGCCGCGCAGCGCGTGCCGGGGCACCACCACGTCGATCTGGCCGTGCCGGAGGAGGAACTCGGCGGTCTGGAAGCCCTCCGGCAGCGTGGCGCCGGTGACCTGGCGGATCACCCGGGGGCCGGCGAAGCCCAGCCGGGCGCCGCTCTCGGCGAGCACCACGTCGGTGTTGGTGGCGAAGGACGCGGCCACCCCGCCGTACGTCGGGTCGGTGATGACGCTGACCGTCAGCAGCCCCGCCTCGCGCAGTCCGGCGACGGCCTGGCTGACCGTGGCCATCTGCATGAGCGACAGCGCGCCCTCCTGCATCCGCGCCCCGCCGGAGGCGGTGACCAGCACCAGCGGCACGGCGTCGGTCAGCGCCCGCTCGGCGGTCCGGGTGATCAGCTCGCCGACCGCGCAGCCGAGGCTGCCGCCGAGGAAGCGGAAGTCCATGACGGCCAGGGCGACCGGGTGGCCGCCGACCCGGGCGGTGCCGCAGACCACCGCCTCGTCCAGGCCGGTGGCGGTGCGGGCCGCGCCGAGCCGGTGCGGGTACGGCAGCGCGTCGACGAACCCGATCGGGTCGACCCGCACCGCCCGCTCCGGCAACGGGGTGAACGAGTCCGGGTCGACCAGCTGCGCCACCCGGTCCGGCGCGTCGAGCCGGGCGTGCGACCCGCACTCCGGGCAGACGTCGAGGTTGCGCCGCAGGCGTTTGCGGTAGAGCAGCGAGGCGCACCCGTCGCAGCGGGACCAGAGCTGCTCGTCCCGGGGCGCGGTGGTGGTCACGACTGCCGCCCGAGCACGTCGTACGGAGTGGACTGCCGCCCCGGGGCGTCGTACCGGTAGAAGCAGTGGGCCATGGCGTCGCGGGGCGAGCGCCAGGTCGGCAGGTACGGCGAGATGTACGGGCGCAGCCGCTCGCTGACCCGGACGAACTCGGGATGGCCGCGCGCCTCCTCCACCGCCCCCTGGGCCGGCGCCTCCGTCTCCAGGAGATGGACGTAGAGGTCGTGCAGCCGGTAGAGGGAGCGGTGCCGGACGCCGACCAGGCCGGGCAGTTCGGTGGCGTCGGACTCGGCGAAGATCTCGGCGACCCGATCCTCGGCGGTCGGCACCACCTTGGCGACGATGAGCGAGCGGTCCATTGCGCAGCCTCCCCTGAGTGCGTCCCGGTGCGTGGCGACCGGTCTCGCCGGACGACTGGCGACACGGTGCCGCCGGCACCGTCAACGCGGCGTCAACCGGCCACCATCGGCCCGGGAAGTCCGTGACGCTGCGTTGACGCAAGCTGTGCGCCAGCTATGGGAAGATCAACTGCTCCACACGTATAGCGACACTTATTCGCAGTTCACAGGCGGTTCGTCTGACCACTACGGACGGTCAGCAAAGCGACGCGTCGTTGACGCAGAGTAACAAGTGTTGATATCCTCCGTACCGGTCAGCCCCGCCACAGCGGGCTTTCTCCGCCCACGGCGGAGCCGTTCCGACACCGGCGTCGCGGGCAGCCGAGGCGGGCAACAGAGGACGGTCGGGACGAGGGTTCCGGTTCAGGGGGTGCGCCCGTGTCCGTGGGATCGAGAATGCCGACGGCGGGAGATCCCGTCCCACGGGTGTCGCTGCACCTGCTCGGGGGATTCCGGCTGCTCCACGACGACGTCCCGGTGGTGGTCCCCCGGGGCCTGCAACGGGTGATCGCCCTCATCGGGCTGCGCCCGGGCGCCACCCGTAGCCACCTCGCCGGGCTGCTCTGGCCGGAGACCCCCGAGGACCGGGCGCTCTCCTCGCTGCGCACCGCGCTGTGGCGGCTCCGGCAGGACCCCTGCTGCCCGCTGTGCACCGACGGCGACACCGTCCGCCTCGGCCCCACCGTCCAACTCGACGTCGACGAACTCGTCGCCACTGCGGCCCGCGTACGCGACGGCGAGGTGCCCCGCGGGGCCGCCGGCGCCGGCCGGCACGACCTGCTCCCCGGCTGGTACGACGACTGGGTGCTGCTGGAACGCGAGCGGCTGCGCCAGCTCCGGCTGCACATGCTGGAGGAACTCGCCGGCAACCACCTCGCCGCCAACCGGCACGGCGAGGCCCTGGAGGCGGCGCTGGAGGCGATGGCCGCCGAACCGCTGCGCGAGACCCCGCACCGCCTCGTGGTCCGCATCCACCTCGCCGAGGGCAACGCCTTCGAGGCGGTGCACGCCTTCTACGTCTACCGCGACCTGCTGCTGCGCGAGCTGCGCCTGGAGCCGTCCCCGGCGATGTGCGCCCTGCTCGACGAGACCCTCGCCCCGATCCGGCGGGCCACCCGGCAGGCCCCGCAGCGGCGCGCGGACCGGAACAACGCCCCCGGCCGCCCGGCCGGTTCCACGCCGCGCGGCCCCACCGCGCCCACCACGCCGCACCCTCGCTGACCGTCACCACCGCCATCAATGTCCCCGGACAGGCCGTGACGGCCAGGTGACAGCCGGCCCGGCAGGGTGAGCCGCACGGTGACCGACGCCCTCGGCCGGGCTCGGGGCACCACGAGCGGCGAGAGGGGTCCCGATGAGTCGACTATTGGTCGTCAGCCGGATCGTGCCGGGGGCGCAGGGCCGGGTGGCACAGATCTTCGCCGAGTCCGACGCCACCGAACTGCCCCGCCTCACCGGCGTACGGCACCGGTCGCTGTACTACCTGCACGACCTGTGCGTGCACCTCATGGAGACGGTCGCCGTCGACCCGGACCTGGCCGCCGAGGTCCGCGACAACCCGCTGTACCAGCAGGTCAACGAGCGGCTGTCGGCGCACACCTCGCCGTACCTGCCGACCTGGCGGTCCCCCAGGGACGCCGTGGCCGGCTGCTTCTACAGCTGGGACGCGGTCGACCTGCCCGCGCCCCGGCGGATCTGCTGAGCGTCACCGCACCGAAGACCGGGGCGTCCCGGACCCTCGAACGGCACCGGGGTCCGGGGCGCCCCTTCCATGGCCCCCCGCGGCACACGGTCGGTCATCTCGCGACCACCGGCCGGCATCGCCCGGTCCCACCAGCGACGGCAGCCGCCGACCTCCCTGTCGCCCCGCGCGTACGTGTGCGAAGCTGCCCCGGGTTTTCTCGCGATTGTCGTCACGTACATAGGAGGAGGTTGGCATGCCGTCGAGCTTCGGGCAGTGGCTGGTTCTGATCCTGGCCCTGCTGGTGGGCCTGGGCATCGGGTGGGTGGTGAGCGGCCGCCGGAACGCGGCCGGCACCGGTACGCCCACGGTGGAGGGTGCCGCCGCCCCGGCGCCCGAGGTGACCGCCACGGTCGACCAGGAGCGGCCGGAGGCCGTGGTCGACGAGGTGCCGGCGCCCGCCGCGGTGACCGAGCCGGCGGCCCCGGTCGAGCAGGACGCCGCCCCGGCCGCCGCCACGCTGGCCGCCCAGGCGACCACCCTGCCGTCCGCCGAGCCCGCGTCCGCCGAGCCGGTGACCGCCGAGCCGGTGACCGTCGAGCCGGTGGCCGTAGAGGAGCCGGGCCGGTCCGAGCCGGCCCGTCCGGTCGAGCCGGTGGTCGAGGTCGGCGCCGAGCCGGTCGCCGTCGAGGAGAGCGAGCCGGCCCGGACCGCGCCCGAGCCGGTGGCCGCCGACGCGGAGCCGGTCGCGAGCCCGGCCGCCGAGACCGAGCCGGCCGTCGAGCCGGTGACCGAGCCGGCCGAGCCGGTGGCCGTGGAGACCGAGCCGGTGGCCGTGGAGGCCGAGCCGGTGGCCGAGACCGAGCCGGCCACGCCGGTGGCGGTGCCCGCGCCGCGCGCCGCGGTCGAGGACGCCGCTCCGGCCCAGGTGGACGCCGCCGCGCCGGACGACTTCCGGCGGATCCAGGGCATCGGGCCGAAGCTGGCCGCCGCGCTCCAGGCCGCCGGCATCCGCACCTACCAGCAGCTCGCCGAGCTGGACGAGGCGGCGCTGCGGGAGACCGTGAAGGCCGCCGGCCTGCGCGCCGCCCCGGGCCTGGCGACGTGGTCGCAGCAGGCGAAGGTGCTGGCCGGCGCCCGCGCCGAGGCCGAGCGGGTGCTCCCGGTCGGCGCCGGCGAGGACGCCTGATCCGACGCCCGGGCCGGTGGTGACCGACGGTCGCCACCGGCCCGCGCCGTGTCCGGCGACCGTCGAGCCGGGCCGGCCGGTGGGACCGGTCGCGGCGCGACGCCTCGGAGAGCGCGAATAGGGGAAACCCGGCACGGGTCCGCGCCGGCGTCGCTACGGTCGGTGCAGGGCCGGACGGCCCGCCGCGCCGATCCCGCCACCGCAGGAGCACCTCGTGCCCACCGCCACGCCGGAGCAGCCCGCCGGGCGTCGACCCCCGGTGCGCGATCCCGAGGCGCCACGCCGGGTGACCCTGCTGGAGCTCTTCTTCGACCTGGTGTACGTGGTCGCGCTCTCGCTCATCTCGCGGGGCCTGATCACCGAGGTGAGCTGGGAGCGGGCCTTCCAGTCGCTGATCATGCTGATGGCGATGTGGTGGACCTGGGCGATCACCACCCTGGTCACCGACATGTACGACCCGCAACGTCCCGAGATCAAGCTGCTGATCGTCGCGGTCATGTTCGGTGCGCTGCTGATGACCACCGCCATTCCGGAGGCGTTCGGCGCCCGCGGGCTGGTCTTCGCCGGGACCTACGTGGCGATCCATCTCGGACGCGGGCTGTTCCTCATGCCGGCGGTCCGGCACCACCGGCAGACCCAGCGCCGGGCGGCCCGCATCTTCACCTGGTTCGCGATCTCCGCGATCCCCTGGCTCGTCGGCGCCAAGGTGGGCGGCCACGCCCGCGAAACGCTCTGGGCGCTGGCCCTGGGCATCGACTACCTCGGCTTCCGGCTCGCGTACCCGGTGCCCGGCCTCGGCGTGGTGCCGGACGCCCAGCGCAACGTGACCGCCGAGCACCTCTCCGAGCGCTACCAGCAGTTCTTCATCATCGCGCTGGGCGACGCCATCCTGGTCACCGGCACCGTCTTCAGCCTGCACCACTCCGAGACGGAGAACATCGGCGCGTTCGCCATCGCGTTCGCCACCACGCTGCTGCTCTGGCGGATCTACGTACACAAGTCCGGCGAACTGCTGCCGCACGCCATCGCCATGGCGAAACAGCCGGCCCGGTTCCTGAACTCCGCCCCCTACACGCACCTGCTGATGGTGGCCGGGGTGGTGACCAGCGCCGCCGGATTCGACCTCGTGCTGCTCGAACCGACCGGGCACACCCCGCCGGGCTGGCTGGCGGTCCTCCTCGGCGGGCCGGCGCTGTTCCTGGTCGGTCGCGCCGCCTTCGAGTACGAGGTGTTCAGCCGGGTGTCGCTCTCCCGCCCCGGCGGCGTCCTGGCGCTGCTCACCATCGCGCCCGGCGCGGTGTTCCTCGCGCCCGTCTACGCCGCCCTCGGGGCGATGCTGGTGCTGGCCGGGGTGGCCGTCGCCGACCACCTGCGCAGCCGGGGCCGGCCTCCGGAGTCGCCCGCGCCGCCGCACTGAGCCGCCCCGCGATGGTCGGAATCGGCCGCGCCGCCACCGGGGCGCCGTTTGACCGTTCCCCCGCTGTGGGTACATGGCCTCCACCTCGAATCCACCACAACCCCAGTGGAGGCAACCCATGCGCGGCACCTCGATAGTCGGCGTCCTGGTCGTCATCTGGCTCGTCATCGGCGCCATCGCCGCCGGTCAGCGCGGCTACTACGGCAACGACGACACCAACTGCGCCGAGGCGGGCACCATCCTGGTCACCATCGTGGCCGGCCCGCTGAACTACATCGGCGCGAACCCCAAGGTGGACTGCGAGCTTCCCGAGCCGTCCAAGTAGGCCCGGCCCCGCACCACCCCGGCCCGCGCCCGCTCCCCGCGGCGCGGGCCGTTCCGTGCCCGGCGCGTGCCGCGTCACCACCTCTGAGCCGTCCTAGGAGGCTGGGTTCCTCGCCGGGGCGTTCCTGCCCCGCGCCGGGCGCGGTGCGGCGTTTGCCGGGTCGCGGGGCGGGAAGGGCAGCGGTCCAGCCGCGCGGGGGACGGGAGACCAGGGCGATGCAGATCGGCTACAAGCTGGCCTCGGAGGCCTTCGGCCCGCAGGAGCTCATCCGGCAGGCCGTCCGCGCGGAGCAGGCCGGCTTCGACTTCGTCGAGATGAGCGACCACTACCACCCCTGGCTGGAGGTGCAGGGGCACTCCTGCTTCACCTGGAGCGCGCTCGCGGCCATCGCCGCGAAGACCAGCACGCTCGGCCTGGCCACCGGGGTCACCTGCCCCTCGGTCCGGTACCACCCGGCGATCATCGCCCAGGCCGCGGCCACCATGGCGCTGATCTCCGACGGACGGTTCACCCTGGGCGTGGGCGCCGGCGAGCGGCTCAACGAGCACGTGGTCGGGCAGGGCTTCCCGAGCGTCCGCGGCCGGCACGAACGGCTGCGCGAGGCCCTGGAGATCATCCGGCTGCTCTGGCAGGGCGGCTACCAGTCGTACGAGGGCCGCCACCTCCAACTGGAGGACGCCCGGGTCTGGGACCTGCCGGAGACCCCACCCGTGATCGCCGTGGCCGCGAGCGGGCGGTCCTCCGCCGCGACGGCCGCCGAGCTGGGTGACGGGCTGTTCGCCACCGAGCCGAAGTCGTCGATCGTCGCGCACTACCGGGAGGCCGGCGGGCAGGGGCCGCGTTACGCGGAGGTGCCGCTGGCCTGGGCCACGGACGAGGAACAGGCGGTCCGAGCGGCGAGGGAGACCAGCCGGTGGGCGGTCACCGGGTGGAAGGTGATGAGTGAGCTGCCCAACCCGGTGAACTTCGACGCGGCGACGATCTGGGTCGAGGACCAGCACATCCGGCGGCAGTTCTCGGTCGGGCCGGACCCGGCGCCGCACCTGGCGAAGGTGCGGGCGTACGTCGAGGCCGGCTACGACCACATCGTGCTGCAGAACGCCGGCCCGGACCCGGACGGCTTCCTCGACTTCTGCGCGGACGACTTCATCGCCCGGGTGCGCGCGCTCGCCTGATCGGGGCGCCGGTAGCCGGGCGCAGCCCGGTCCGGCGTGGCGGTGGGCGTACCCCCCGGGGGGGGTCGGACCGGGACGGGGCCGGCGCCGGCGGCGGGGCTCAGCCGCCCACGTGGATCCCGGGGCGTCGGGTGGGGTCCGGCTCGGACTTGCGGATGATCTCCCGGACCACCGGCGGGGTGTCGCCACGGCCGAGGATCAGGTAGCGCAGCAGGTGCGCGATCGGGTTCCCCTCGGACCACTCGAAGTGGCAGTGCGGGCGGACCCCGGTGGCGTCGCGCAGCGCCAGCAGGATGGCCGCGATGGCGTTCGGCGCCGCCGGGCTGCTGGCGCGCAGGATCCGGTATCCGCCGACCTCCACCCCGTGCACCCGCAGCACCTCGCTGAACCGCGAGGGGTCGCTGACGTCGATCTCCAGGAAGAGCACGTCGGCCGCGCCGGGCACCGGGTTCATGCCGCGCTGGGCGCGCTCCTTGACCCGGTACTCCTTCAGCGAGCCGCTCTGCCGCTTGTTGGCGATCAGGTGCAGCCGGCCGTCGTGGGCGATCGATTCGGCGACGAACCGCCGCGCGGCGTCGTCGAACTCGATCCGCTCGGTGCGCAGCTCGGTCGTGCGGGACACCCGGGAGATCAGGGAGACGGCGACGATGCCGGCGATGAACAGGCCGGAGATGGTGATCCCGTCGGGCTTCTCGATCACGTTCTCGACGAGCGCGTAGAGCAGCACCAGGGTGAGCACCGCGAAGCCGCCGGCGGCGAACCGGTGCCGCGCCCGGTACGCGGAGATGGTCACCGCGATCGCGCCGGAGACCATCATGGCCAGGATGCCGGTGGCGTACGCGCCGGCCTGGGCGTTGACGTCGGCCCGGAAGGCGACCGTGATGGCGATGCTGATCGCGGTGTAGACCAGCACCACCGGGCGGACCGCCCGCCCCCATTCGGGCGCCATGCCGTAGGTGGGCAGGTAGCGGGGCACGATGTTGATGAGGCCGGCCATCGCCGAGGCGCCGGCGAACCAGAGGATGAAGATGCTGCTGATGTCGTAGACCGTGCCGAACGCCTCGCCCAGGTGCTCGTGGGCCAGGAACGCCAGCGCCCGGCCGCTGGCCGGCCCGCCGGGCGCGAACGCGTCCGCCGGGATCAGCACGGTGGTGACGAACGTGGTGGCGATCAGGTAGACCGACATGATCAGCGCGGCGGTGGTGAGCAGCTTGCGGGTGTTGCCGATCCGGACCGTCAACCGCCGCTCGGCGTCGCCGTCGCCCCCCTTGACCAGCGGCATCATGCTCACCCCGGTCTCGAAGCCGGAGAGGCCCAGCACCAGCAGCGGGAACGCGAGCACGCTGGTGGCCAGCACGTCACCCGCCCCGCCGACCGTGGTCAGCCGGTCGGTCCAACCGGTGAGGATCCCCGGGTCGGCGGCGACCTCGGCCAGGCCGGCGACCACGATCACCGCGTTCAGCGCGAGGAAGACCGCGACCAGGGGGATGGCGACCTGCACCGCCTCGCTGAACCCCAGCAGGAACACTCCGCCGAGGATGAGCAGCAGCACCACGGTCACCAGCACGGCGGCCGTGGTGCCGTGCGGGAAGGACTCGGGCAGGATCGGGTTCTCCAGCAGGTGCACCGTCGCGTCGGCGGCGGAGAGCGTGATCGTGATGATCCACGAGGTGGCCACGAAGCCGAGCAGCACCAGCACGAACAGCTTGCCGCGCCAGAACGGCAGCAGCCGTTCCAGCATCGCCACCGAGCCCTGTCCGTGCGGGCTCTCGCGGGCCACCCGCCGGTACATGGGCAGCATCCCGAACAGGGTCAGCGCCACGATCAGCAGGGTCGCGAGAGGGCTCAGCGCGCCGGCCGCCACCGCCGCGATGCCGGGCAGGTAGGACAGGGTGGAGAAGTAGTCGACGCCGGTCAGGCACATCACCTGCCACCAGGGGTGCGCCCGCGTCTGGTGCTCCCGGGTCTCCGGGCCGACCGGCTGCACCCGGTGCTGGAACAGCCAGCGGCTCAGCCGGCCGGCCGGTTCGGCCGGCCGGACCGGGCTCTCCACGCTCGCCGGCAGCGTCCCCGGCCGGCGGGCGGGGTCGCCGTGCTCCGGATCGCGGGCGGCGCGCAGCGCCCGGTCCGCCGCGGTCGAGTGCGCGTGGTGGCGGCGCCCCCGCGTCCGCCGGGGCTGCGCCCCGTCCCGTCCTTCCGTCATCTGCACCCCTTCAGGCCCTGAACCGACCGTAGGTGGTACCCGGGGCGCGGCCCGGCGGAACCGGGCAAGCGGGGAAAGATGATCAGGGCGGGCCGGTCAGGGCGTCGCGCAACGCCTCCGGGTCGGTCACCGTCACCGTGACGGCCGGGTGGCGCGGCCAGGGGCCGGGGGCGAGCGCCGGCACCGGGGTGGCGAGGCGGACACAGACCCCGGCCGCCACGCTGGTACCGAAGGTGACCCCGCCGTCGGCCAGGGACAGGTGCGGGCCGACGGCCCGCCACCAGCGGTACGGGCCGCCCAGCTCGACCCCCGCGACGTTGTCCCGGGCGGTGCGCAGCCGCCAGGGGCCGAACCGCACGGTCAGCTCGTCCTGGCCCAGTTCGACGCGGGCGGTCTCCGGCCGCACCCCGAGCAGGGCCAGCGGCAGCCGGAACGCCGGGTCGAACCGGAAGGCGAAGCGGCGGACCGGGTCGGTGTGCGGCATGGCGGCCGGGTACCCGGCAGTGCCGGACCGACACCCGCCGCGCCGTCGGCCCGGGCCGGCCCACCGCTCCCCCACGGGGCGGGGCCGGCCGGCCCGGTTGGTTCCCTCGGTTCAGCCGCCCAGTCCGAGCCGGCCGGCCAGCCAGGCGAGCCGGTCGTCCCGGGTGCGGGCGGCGCCCAGGTCGTGCTCCTCGTCCGGGTAGAGCGACACCTTGGCCTGCGGTGCCGCGGCGGCGAAGGCGGCGCGGGTCTCCGTGCCGACGAACCGGTCCGCGCCGGCGAACTGGAGGTACGCGCCGGCGCCGAGGCGCCCCACCAGGTCCACCGGGTCGAGGCCGGCGAAGACCGCCCGGTACGCCGCCCGCTCCCCCGCCGGCAGCTGGAGCCAGTAGAGGTCGAACCAGTTGGCCCAGGTGGCGTCCGGGGCGAGCAGCACGGCGGTGCGCAGCCCCGGCTCCCGGGCGGTCAGGTCGACGGCGTACATGGCGCCGTAGTCGTGGCCGACCACCGCGGTGCGCTTCCGGTCCACCCCCGGCTCGGCGAGCAGCCGCCGGTACGCCGCCTGCACGGCGTCGAGCTGGGCGGTGACCGTGGCCCGGTCCCGGGCGTCGCCCACCGGGTCGCCGGCCCACGGGAAGGTGAGCTGCGGCAGCACGGACACCACGCCCCGGCCGGCCAGGGCGGTCGCCTCGGCAAGGAACTCGCTGCGGTCCTGGTTGGCCCGGCCGGGCTCGAACCAGTGCAGGTCCAGCACCCCGGCCAGCCCGCCGCCGGCGCGCTGCGGCCGGACCAGCCAGGCCCGGACGGCCGGCTGCCCGGCGACCGGGATCTCGATGTCGCGGACCACCGTGGCCGCCGCGCGGTCCGGGTCGGCGGGTGCCTCCGCGTGGGCTCCACCGGCGCCGGCGACCGCGCCGGCCACCAGCAGTGGCGCCACGGACACGAGGACGGGCAGACGTCTCATACGCCACCTCCATCAGTTTCTAAGCACGTTTAATAGCTGACGACGCTAGGATGGCGTGCGGCGATCGGTCAAGTGCGGAGGGGACGGCGGGCGTGTCGGCGACCGGACGAGGGAGGAGGCGCGGATGAGCGCGGTGCCACCCCTGGAACCGGCGCTGCGCCTGGCCGTCGCGCTGCTGCACAGCTACTGGGTGCTCCAGGACCCGGTCGACCAGCTCTCGGTGGCCCGGCTGCGGGCCGCCGCCCGGGAACTCGGCCTCGCCGACGTCGCCGAGCCGCTCACCGAGGCGGACCTGCCCCGGCTGCGCGAACTGCGCGACCGGCTCCACCGGGTCTTCGCCGCGCCCGATCCGCCCACCCGGGTGGCCACCCTCAACGAGGTGCTGGCCGACGTGAGCGCCGGCACGGTGCTCGAGGCCGGACCCGACGGCGCGCTGCGGCTCACCCCGCTCCCCCGGCCCGGCCCGGTCGGGCCGTTCGCCGCCCTGGTCACCGGCGCGCTCGCCCGGGCCGCGGCGGCCGGCGGGGCGGACCGGTTCGGGGTCTGCGCGGCCGACGGGTGCGACGCGCCCTACCTGGACCGGACCCGCGCCGGCCGGCAGCGCTACTGCTGCGAGCTGTGCAACAACCGGGCCGCCGCGGCGGCGTACCGGGGGCGGTCCCGGCGCGGCTGACGGTTCGGCGGCCACGGACGGCGTCCCCGCGTCCCACGCCCGGACGGCGAGACGCGGGGACCCCCCGTCGCGGCTACTGGAGGAACGCCCCGAGGGGCGACAGCAGCAGCCGGCCGAGCAGTGCGGCATTGTCGTCCAGCCGCATCCGCTCACACTCGCGGGCCTCCGGGTCGTGCCGGCACCGCCAGATCTTCTGCGCGTTGCGCCAGGCCACGTTCCGGGTGTACTCGACCAGTTCGCCCTGGTACCAGTCGTCGATGTCGCCGTTCACCATGTCGATCATCAGCTGCCAGTGGTCCAGGTAGCCGCGGCGCAGCTCCGGGATCCGCTCCGCGAAGATCTTGTTGATCTCCAGGTAGTCGCGGTGCTGGTCGCTGCCGTCGACCGGCTCGGAGTCCAGGCTGTCGAAGGTGGTCACCAGCGCGAACGGCAGGTCGTAGTTGATGTGGGCGTTCACCCCGGCGGCGGCCGACGGCAGCGGCCGGGCGTCCGGGCCGCGCATCCGCTGGAACAGGCACGACCAGGCCTTCGGGGTGCTCGGGTGGGAGTCGGACCAGAACCGCAGCGCGTCGAAGTAGCGGGCCGCGAACTCCACGTCGAGCCGGGCCAGGAAGGCCGGGTCGGTGAAGCGGTCGTCGTACAGCCCGTCGAGCACCGTGGAGGTGATGACCAGGTAGAGCTTGTTGAAGTCGGCCAGCGGGCAGCTGTCCTCCAGCGGAGGCAGCCGGACCAGCAGGTCCTGGAGCTTGGTGAGGTGGTCGACGACCGCCGGCACGTCGGCGGGGTGGTCGGCGAGCAGCCCGACGATGTCCTGGTGCACAGGACCCCATACCGGTTCGGTCATCTCTCCTCCACAGTGGTCGGCGCCCCCCACGACGCCACCCGGTGACGCAGGACAGCCTTCCAGCCGGCGTACGCCGGCCGGATCAGTAGAACGACGTATTGCCGACGTACGGCTACTCGGGGCGGTTGCGCAGGAAGATGGCGCTGGCCTGCACCCGGGTGCGGACCTGGAGCTTGTCGAAGATGTGCGACACGTGCACGCCGATGGTCCGCTCGCTGATGAACAGCCGCTGGCCGATCTCCCGGTTGGTCAGCCCCTCGGCGACCGCGGCGAGCACCTCGCGTTCCCGGGCGGTGAGCACGTCCAGCTCGTCCACCGCGGGCGCGGCCGGCGCCGCGGCCCGGGGCCGGGGCGCGGGACGGGCGGCGGCCGGCCCGTCCTCCAGGGGCACCCGGGCCCGCCCGGCCAGGGTGCGGATCTCCTCGCTCAGCGGCACCGCGCCGAGCGCCTGGGCCGTCTGGTGGGCCTGCCGCAGCAGCTTGCCGGCGGTGGCCACCCGGCTGCGCCGGGCCAGCAGCGCCTCGGCCTGCCGCAGCCGGGAGTAGGCCGCCGGGTAGGGGTGGTTGCGCCGGTCCCACTCGGTGGCCGCGCTCGCCCACAGCTCCGGGTCGCCCCGGCCGTCGTCCAGCCGGCTCAGCTCGGCGGCGCAGAGGGCCAGGAAGGCGTCGGCGACGTAGCGCACCGGGGCGCCCGCCTTCCCGCTCTTGCGGGCCACCCGCTCGACCACTTCGCGCAGCCGGCGGACCGCGTTCGGGTCCACCTCGACGGTACGGCTGGCGGACGCCTCCGCCTCCGCGCGCAGCCCGTGCCAGGCCAGGGTGGCCAGCACGATGACGTCGTCGGAGCGGCTCTCGGTCAGGCCCCGCTGGACCGCCTGCCGGGCCAGGTCGTGCCGGCCCTGCCACATGGCCAGCCCGGCGCGCAGGATGAGCATCGGCAGCACGTGCCGTGCCCCGCCGCCGGCCAGCACGGTGGCGACCGCCTCCAGGTCGCGGTCGCTGGCCTCGACGTCGCCGTAGCCGACGGAGAGCCGGCACCGGGCGAGCAGCAGCTCCACCGCGTCGGCGCCGGAGGGGCGGTGCCGCAGCGCGGCCGCCACGACCTTCTCGGCCTCGGCCCACTGCCCCACCCGGAACAGCCCGTTGGTGGCGATGGCCAGCAGCCGGGTCTCCCACGTGCGGCCGAGGCCCAGCTCGGCGACCCGCTCGGCGCCCCGGCGGGCCACCACCACCCCCTCCTCGAGGATGTTCAGCGGCCCGGTGAGCAGCTCGGCCAGGTGCAGGTACGCGCAGGCCACGTCCTCCGGCCGACCGGAGCGCTCGGCGGTGTCCAGCGCCCGGCGCATGACGGCCAGCCCGGCGTCCGGGTCCTCCAGGTAGGCCTCGCTGAACCCGAGCGCGGCGCTGGCCAGCACCACCTCCGAGGCGGAGCCGTCGACCTCGGCGGCGAGCCGGAGCGCCTCCCGCGCCTGGTCGCCGGCCTCGGCGTAGCGGCCCAGGTGCAGCAGCAGCTCGGCCAGGTGGGCGGCGGCGGTGGCCCGTTCCCGGGGCGTGCAGTCGGCCGCCGCGAGCACCTGCCGGTACTCGGCCTCGGCCGGCGCTGAGCGCCCGGCGGCGGCCAGGTAGCGGGCCCGCCGGATGTGCAGGGCGCAGGTGGGCGGGCCGGCGGGGTCGGCGGCCAGCTCCTCCAGCAGGGCCAGGGCGCGGGCGTGCTCGCCGCTGTGGTGCGCCGACTCGGCCGCGTGGGTCAGCAGCTCGGCCCGGTCCACCTCGACCGGCTCGGGCCGGCCGCCGTCGGGCAGCACGGCGGGCGGGGTGTCGGCCAGGCTCAGCGCGGCCGACCAGTGGCGGTGCGCCTCGGCGTAGCCGTGCAACCGCTCGGCCTCGCGGGCGGCGGCCATGGCGGCGGGCAGGGCCCGGGCCGGCTCGCCGGCCAGCCGCCAGTGGTGGGCCAGCCGGGCCTGGTGCAGCTCGGCGGTGGCCGAGGTCAGCGTCTCGGCGTAGCGGCGGTGCAGCGCGGCCCGCTCGGCGGGGAGCAGCTCGTGCGCCAGCACCTCGGCGACCAGGCGGTGCCGCAGCCGGTAGCCGTCGTCGGCGCCGACCAGCAGCCGGTGCGCCACCGCCTCCCGGACCGCCTCGATGAGCTGGTCCTCCGGCAGCCGGACCACCTGGGCCAGCAGCCAGTGCTCGACCGGCTCGACACCGGCGGCGACCGCGTGCACCACGGCGTGCGCGGGCTGCGGCAGCGCGTCGACCCGGGCCAGGAACACCTCGCGCAGCGTCTCGGAGAGGCCGTCGTGGCCGTCGCGCAGGTCGCGGGCCAGCTCCTCCACCACGAACGGGTTGCCGCCGCTGCGCTGCCAGAGCTGGTCGGCGGCCTCGGGGGCCGGCGGCGCGCCGACGATCGCGGCGGCCAGCTCGTCGGTGCCGGCCCGGTCCAGCGGCGCCAGGTCCATCACCCGGACCGAGCGCAGCCGGCGCAGCTCGGTGAGGACCCGGCGCAGCGGGTGCGCGCCCTGCAACGACTCGGCCCGGATCGCGGCCAGCACCGACAGCTGGAGGTCGCCGAGGCCGGCGAGCAGGTAGAGCAGGAGCTGGCGCGTGCTGCGGTCGACCCACTGGAGGTCGTCGAGGACGAGCACCAGCGGCCGCCCGGCGGCGACCAGGTGCAGGCCGCGCGAGACCCGTTCCAGCAGCGCGCCGGCGCCGTCGGGGCCCGGGGTCTCCTCGTCGAAGACCTGGAGCAGGCCGCGGACCGCGGAGGAGGTGCGCGCCTCGGTCAGATCGGCGTCGAGGCGGCGCAGCGCCTGGCGCACCGGGTGCAGCGGGGAGGCGTCGCCGATGTCGAGGCAGGCGCCGGTGAGGACCAGCGCGCCCGCGTCCCGCAGTCGCTCGCCGACCTCGGCCAGCAGCCGGGTCTTGCCCACCCCGCTCTCGCCGGTGAGGAACACCGCCGCGGTCTGCCCGGGGGCGACGTCGTCGAGCAGCGCCGACCGGAGCGCCGCCACCGTGCCGGCACGGCCGACGAGCGGCGCAGTGTCCACATCGCTGGCCATGTCACGCAGCCTAGTCACAGGTTCCCGCACCGTTCTACGGGCTCAGTGCCCTTGTGGTACTCCTCGCGTCGACATTGCGACTAATGGTTGCGGGTGGTCGACATACGTCGTCCTACCGATCCCCCGAGGATCCGGTGGTGAAAGTCTCCGGAGGTCGTCAGGCACCGGACCGGGGAAAGGGTGGGTGCGATGTTGATCACCACGCCCGTGGGGAGTCGGGAAGCCGTCACGGCCGCGCGCTGGCCGGTGCCGGAGGAGCGGCGCACGGTCACCGTGCTCTTCGCCGACATCGTCGGGTCGACCGGGCTGGTCGAGCGGCTCGACCCGGAGGACGTCCGGGCGCTGCAACAGGCGTACTTCGGCACGGTGGCCGCGGTGCTGCGCCGGTGGCACGGCGTGGTGGAGAAGTACGTCGGCGACGCGGTGATGGCGCTGTTCGGGGCGCACGACTCCGACGGGTTCGACGCGTACCGGGGGGTGCGCGCCGGGCTGGAGATCCAGGCCGCGCTGGACCGGCGGCTGCCGGCCGGCACGCGGCTGCGGGTCCGGGTCGGCGTGGCCACCGGCGAGGTGCTGGTCGACCTGGCCGGCACCCGCGACGGCGGGCACGGCGCGGCCAGCGGCGCCGTGATCACCACGGCGGCCCGGCTCCAGGAGTACGCCCCACCCGGCGGGGTGGTGGTCTGCGCGGCCACCCGGCGGGCTGTCGCCGGCCTGGTCGAGCAGCGCCCGCTGGCCGCCATGGCGGTGGCCGGCAAGGCGCAGCCGCTGGACGTCTGGCGGGTGACCGGGGTGGCCCGGTCCCGGCCGGCCCGGCACCACGGCCCGCTGGTCGGCCGCCGTCGCGAGCTGGCCACGGCCGGCGAGGAGATCGCCCGGGCGGTGCGGGAGCGGCGTCCACGCTGGATCTCGCTGGTCGGTCCGGCCGGCAGCGGGCGCAGCCGGATGCTGCATGAGCTGGTCCGGGCGGTGTCGATGGTGGACGGCGTCCCGGTTCGCTGGTGCGTCGCGCACTGCCCGCCGTTCCCGGACGGGGAACTGGCGCCGCTGGCGGACCTGGTCCGCGCCGTCGCCGGGCTCCGCGACACCCACCCGCCCGAGACCGTACGCCGGCGGCTGGCCACGGCCCTGGACGGGCTGCTGCCGGCGGCGCGACGCGGTGCGGCGGCGGACGCGCTCGCCGAGTTCCTGGCCGCGCCGAGCGACGCCGGGGCGGCCGCCCGCGGCGCCGAGGTGTGCCGGGAGGTCCTGCTCGGCCTGGCCGCCGGACAGCCGGTGGTGGTGGCGGTGGACGACCTGGACCGGGCCGCACCGGCGTTGAACCGGTTCCTGCACCGGCTCTTCGCGACCGCGAGCGAGCGGGGGTTGCCGCTCGCGGTGGTGGCCACCCACGGCCCGGGCTGGGCCGACCTGCTGCCCGGCGCGGCCGGCCGGCGGCGCCGGGTGCCGCTGCCCGCGTTGGGCAGCGTCGACACCGGACGGCTGCTGCGGCACCTGCTCGACCGGGCCGGCCGGCCCACCGCGCCGGCCGCGGCGCTGCTCCCGCTGGTCGGCGGCAGCCCGGCCGTCGCGGCGGCGTACGCCACCACGCCGGACGCCGGCGGCGAGCCGGGCGGGGTACCCGAGCCGGTCCGCCGCCTGGTCGACGCCTGGCTGGCCCGGCTGGACGACGAGCGGCGGGCGGTGCTCATGGCCGCCGCCGCCCGGGGCGGGGACGTCCCGGCCGCCACGGTGGACCGGATGCTCGGCTGGCCGGCCGGGCGCGCCGAGCGGGTGCTGCGCGCACTGGTCGACGCCGGCCTGCTGCGGCGCACGGCCACGGGCGGCTACGCGGTCGCCGAGCCGGCGGTGGCCCGGGTGGCCGCGCACCGGCTGCCCCGCGCGGTCCGGGCGGAGTTCACCCGCCGGCTGCCGGACGCCGGGACGGTCGGGGCGGTCCGCCCGGCCGTCAGGGGACCGGCCGGCGGGGTCACCACCGGCCGGGCGCCCTGCCCGGCCGGGGTGGGGCACCGGTCGGGTGGAGGGGCCCGACCGGCGCCGGTCCCGGGAGCGGACATTCCGACGCCGGGCGCGCCGGCGACGGAGTGCCCGGTCGCGGGCGTGGCTCCGGCGGTCGGCGCGGCGGCGGGTGTGCCGGCAGGGGGCGGCGCGGCGCGGGGTGGGCGACGGACGGTCGCCGTCGCCGCGGAGGGGCGCGACGGCGCGGTGGGCCGTCCGGCGGGGGCGTCGGGGGGCGCCCCCGCCGCGCGTTCCATCTCGCCGGGCCTGCCGACGGTCCGGCCCGGGGGGAAGCGGGCCGGGCGGCCGGTGCGGGCGCGACCCGGGGTGTTCCCGGGGCTCCACGACGCGTTACCGGGCGGCCCGCCGCCCGAGTCGGCGGGNCGGGTGGGGCCGGTGGGCGGGCGGGCGCCGACCGACGGGCCGCCGCATCCGCGCCGGGCCCAGTGGGGACGGCCGGCTGCGGCGATCGGCCGGGCCGGGAGATCCCTGGTTACGGGCCGGCCTGTGCTGGCCGCCTGAACGCGACGTCCGGGCCGGAGCGGGCACGGGGCCACTCCGACCCGGACGTCGCCGTGCGCGGCGACGTCGCGGGCGCGGCCCGGACCAGCACGTCAGCGGTCGGCGAGGAACGCCAGCGCGCGGTCCCAGGTGAGCGCGGCGGCCGGCGCGTCGTGGTCGGGCGTGCCCGGATCGGTGAACAGGTGCCCGGCGCCCGGGTAGCGGTGCACGGTCAGCTCGGCGCCGGCCGCGGTCATGGCCCGCTGCCACTCGTCCACCTCGTCCGGCGTCTCGTACTCGTCGGGCTCGGCCAGGTGCAGCTGCACCGGCAGGCCGGGACGTACCGAGCCGGGGTCGCCGCCGGTGCCGTGCAGCAGGAGCAGCGCCGCCGCCTCCGGCCGCTCGGCCAGCAGCGCCCCGGCGACGCCGGCGCCCATCGAGAAGCCGGCCAGCACGGTCTCGGCGGGCAGGTCGGCCGCCGCCGCCCGGGCCCGGTCGAGGACCGCGTCCCGGCCGACCTTCTCGAACAGGGCGAAGCCGGCCTCGACGGTCTCCGCGGCCGGCACCTCGTACAGGTCGGGGGTGGCGACCCGGTGCCCGGCGGCGCGCAGCCGGTCGGCGGCGGCCAGCACGGCGGGTCGCAGCCCGTAGACGGAGTGCAGGAGCAGGATGTGTGCCATCGGCCCATCCTGGCCCGCGCCCGCCGGGCGGTCCGGCCGGCGCGCCGGTCAGTCCCGGGCGATGGTGCGGCTGCGGCCCCGGAACTCGGCGACCACCTCGCCGTCCCGCCACACCGTGACGTCGTAGATGCCGCTGCGGCCGTGCCGGACCCGCTCGGTGGCCCGGGCCTCCAGCAGGTCGCCCTCGTGGACCGGACGCAGGAAACTGATCTCGCCGCCGGCGGCCACGGTGGCCGGGCCGTGGCTGTTGCAGGCCAACGCGAACGCGGTGTCGGCGAGCAGGAAGACGAAGCCGCCGTGGCCGATGGCGTGGCCGTTGAGCATGGCGGCGGTGACCCGCATCCGCGCCACCGCCGCGCCGTCACCGGCGGAGACCAGCTCGATGCCGAGCCCCTTGGACGCCACGTCGGCGTCGAACATGTCGTGGGCCGCGGTGCGGCCGTCGTCGCCCGCCACGTCAGCGCCCCTGCCGCTGGTCGACGATCCGGCGCATCTTGCCCATCGAGCGCTCCACCCCGTCCGGCTCGATGACCTGCACCGCCACGCTCACCCCGATGGTGTTCTTGACCTGCTCGACCAGGGCCGCCCCGGCCCGCTCGGCCTCGTCGGCGGCCACCCCGGCCCGCCGTTCCACCCTGACGGTGAGGGTGTCCATCCGGCCCTGCCGGTCCAGCACGCACTGGAAGTGCGGCGAGAGCGCGGGCGTGCGCAGGATCAGCTCCTCGATCTGGGTCGGGAAGACGTTGACCCCGCGCACGATCATCATGTCGTCGGTCCGGCCGGTGATCTTCTCGATCCGGCGCATGGTGCGGGCGGTGCCGGGCAGCAGCCGGGTGAGGTCGCGCGTGCGGTAGCGGACCACCGGCATGGCCTCCTTGGTGAGCGAGGTGAGCACCAGCTCGCCCCGCTCGCCGTCGGGCAGCACCTCGCCGGTGACCGGATCGATGATCTCCGGGTAGAAGTGGTCCTCCCAGAGGTGCAGGCCGTCCTTGGTCTCCACGCACTCGACGGCCACCCCGGGGCCCATCACCTCGGAGAGGCCGTAGATGTCCACGGCGTGCATGTCGAGGCGCTGCTCCATCTCCCGGCGCATGTCCTCGGTCCACGGCTCGGCGCCGAAGACGCCGACCCGCAGCGAGGTGGACTTCGGGTCGACGCCCTGGCGCTCCATCTCGTCGACGATGGCCAGCATGTAGCTGGGGGTGACCATGATGACCTCCGGCGCGAAGTCGCGGATCAGCATGACCTGCCGCTCCGTCATGCCGCCGGAGACCGGGATGACCGTGCAGCCGAGCTCCTCGGCGCCGTAGTGCGCGCCGAGCCCGCCGGTGAAGAGCCCGTAGCCGTACGCCACGTGCACCCGGTCGCCGGGGCGCCCGCCGGCGGCCCGGATCGAACGGGCCATCAGCTTCGCCCAGGTGTCCAGGTCGGCGCGGGTGTAGCCGACCACGGTGGGGCGGCCGGTGGTGCCCGAGGAGGCGTGCAGCCGGGCGACCCGCTCCCGGGGCACGGCGAACATGCCGAACGGGTAGTTCTCCCGCAGCTCGGCCTTGCCGGTGAACGGGAAGCGCGCCAGGTCGGTCAGCTCGCGCAGGTCGTCGGGGTGCACGCCGGCCGCCGCGAAGGCCCGCCGGTAGTGCGGCACGTTGTCGTACGCGTGCCGCAGCGACCAGCGCAGCCGGTCCAGTTGCAGCGCCCGCAGCTCGTCGACGCCGACCCGCTCCACGGGTTCCAGCTCGTCCGGACGAGGGGTGCGGTCCTGCACGGTGGCCTCCTGCGCGACGGGTCCGCCGACGCCGCGTCGCGCCGGGCGGTGCCGATCACCGTACGCCCGTACGGCCCGTCCTGCCAGGTCAGGTCGCCGGTGCCGACGCGGCTCAGCGGATCAGTGGGCGGCGGGTAGCCGGTGCAGCGCGTCGACCAGCGGAGCCAGTTCGGGGGTGCGCTCGGCCTCGGCGAGCGCGTCGGCGAGCACCCGGTCGTGGGTGGGGCGGGCCCGGCCGAGCAGCTCCGAGCCGGCCGGGGTCAGCTCGGTGTAGATGCCGCGCCGGTCGTCCGCGCAGAGGACGCGGGTGAGCAGGCCACGGTCCTCCAGCCGGGTGACCAGGCGGGTGGTGGCGCTGCCGGAGAGCGCCGCGGCCCGGGCGAGCTGCCGCATCCGCATGTGCCAGCCGTGCTGCCGGGAGAGCGCGTCGAGCACCGTGTACTCGACGACGGAGAGGTCGTGCTCGGTCTGGAGCGCGCGTTCCAGGGCGGTCTCGATCAGGCCGTGCAGCGCGGCGAGCGTGCGCCAGCCCTGGGCGCGGATCTCGACCGCGTCGTCGGCGATGCCCATGGCGCCCCCTCCGGTGTGACCTGCACGTCCCCCCCAGGCTACCACCCTTGCGCCGGTATAAGGCGCGTGCAACTATCTCGTTGTCGGCGCGGGTAGTTGCACGCGCCTCTTTGTTTCCCGCGCATGGATTGGGTACGGCATGGCACAGCGCACCTCGGCCCTTCCCGGCGGCCTGATCGCCCTGGCGATCGGGGCGTTCGGCATCGGGCTGACCGAGTTCGTGATCATGGGGCTGCTCCCCCAGGTCGCCGCCGACTTCGCGGTCAGCGAGTCGGTCGCCGGCTGGCTGATCTCCGGGTACGCCCTCAGCGTCGCCGTGGGCGGCGTGGCGCTCACCGCCGCCGTCACCCGGCTGCGCCGCAAGCCGGTGCTGCTCGGGCTGATGGTGCTCTTCATCGCCGGCAACCTGCTCTCCGCCCTGGCCGGCGACTACGGGACCATGCTGGCCGGCCGGATCGTCGCGGCGCTCTGCCACGGCGCGTTCTTCGGCATCGGCGCGGTGGTGGCGGCCGGCCTGGTCCCGCCGGCCCGCCGGGCGGGCGCGATCGCCATGATGTTCGCCGGCCTCACCATCGCCAACGTCCTCGGCGTGCCGTTCGGCACCTTCCTCGGCCAGCACCTCGGCTGGCGCGCCACGTTCTGGGCGATCACCGCCATCGGGCTGGTCGCGCTCCTCGGCCTCGCCCTCCTGGTGCCCGGACGCGGGCCGGCCACCGACGCCGCCCCGACCGGCGGGCTGCGCGGCGAGCTGCGGGCGTTCACCCACTCCCAGGTCTGGTTCTCGCTGGTGGTCACCGTGCTCGGGTTCGGCGGCATGTTCGGCGCGTTCACCTACATCGCGTACACGCTGACCGAGGTGAGCGGCTTCGCCGCCGGGACCGTGCCGTGGCTGCTGGTGCTCTTCGGCGTCGGGCTCTTCGCCGGCAACCTGGCCGGCGGCCGGGCCGCCGACGTGTCGCTGTCCCGGACCCTGGTCACCGTCCTCGCGGTGCTCACCGTCGTGCTGGTCGGTTTCGCGCTGACCGCCACGAGCCCGGCCCTGACCGTGGGCTCGCTGGTGCTGATGGGCGCGTTCGGCTTCGCCACCGTGCCGCCGCTGCAAATGCGGATCATGAGGTACGCCCGCCAGGCGCCGACGCTGGCCTCCGGGGCGAACATCGCCGCGTTCAACGTGGGCAACGCGCTCGGCGCCTGGCTCGGCGGGCTGACCATCGACGCCGGCCTCGGCTTCACCGCCCCGATCTGGGCCGGCGCCGGGCTCACCCTGCTCGGCCTCGCCGTGCTGCTGGTGGCCGAGCGGCAGGCCCGGCGTACCCCGGTGGACGCGGCCCGCGAGCCGGCCGGCGTGGCGGCCTGACCCGGCGGGCACCGGCCGGCCCGCCGTCCGTGGACCCGGCGGGACCGGGCGGGGCGGCGTTATGCTCGGCGCGGCGGTGGGGCCCGCCGTCCCGGAACCCGCCGGGAGAACCGCGACACGCTCGCCAACGGTCCCTGCCAGTGATGCCCGTCCTGGTGGGAGGCACCGTGACCGGACCGTCCGAGTTCCGCGTCGACCCCGACGTCGACCTGCACGTCCCCGCCGACCGGCGGGAACTGGCCGCCCACCCGGCGGCCGTGCTCGGCGTCGTCGCGGCCGGCGGGGTGCTCGGCGCGCTGGCCCGGGCCGGGCTCCAGGCCGCGTTCCCGCACCCGCCCACCGGCTTCCCGTGGGCCACCTTCGGCATCAACGTCGGCGGCTGCCTGCTGATCGGCGCGCTGATGGCGGTACTGACGGCCCGCCCGGCCGGCCCGCTGGTCCGGCCGTTCCTCGGCGTCGGCGTGCTCGGCGGCTTCACCACCTTCTCCACCTACGCCGTGGACACCCAGCGGGCGATCGCCGCCGGAGCGCCGGGCACCGCGCTGGCGTACCTGGCGGCGACCCTGGCCGGGGCGCTGCTGGCGGTCTGGGCCGGGGACGCGGTGGCCGGCCGGCTGCTGGCCCGGGCCGGGGTGGAGGCGGCCCGGTGACCGTCCTGCTGATCACGCTCGGGGCGGCGCTGGGCGCGCCGCTGCGCTACCTGACCGACCGGGCCGTACAGGCCCGCCACGACTCCCCCTTCCCCTGGGGCACCCTGACCGTCAACGTCACCGGGTCGCTGCTGCTCGGCGCGGTGGCCGCGGTGCCCGCCTCGCCCGCGGTCACCGCCCTGGTGGGCACGGGCTTCTGCGGCGCGCTCACCACCTGGTCCACGCTGAGCTACGAGACCCTGCGGCTGCACCGCGGGGGCCATCGCGGCCACGCGCTGGCCAACATCCTCGGCAGCCTCGCCGCCGGCCTCACCGCGGCCACCGCCGGCTACGCCCTGACCCACGCCGCCACCGGCTGATCCCCCGAGGCCGCCGCGCTCACCCCCGCGCCGGGACGGCAGCGGGCGCGGGGGCGGCCGCAGCGGGCGCCGGGTCGGCGGCGAGCGCCACCACCGGTCCGACCACGAAAACCGCTGGTGGCCGGACCTCGTCGCGTTCGGCGAGCGCGCCGACCTCGTCCAGCCGGCACCGGGCCGTCCACTGGTCCGGGTGGCCGGCGTCCCGGACCACCAGCACCGGCGTATCGGCCGCCCGGCCGTGGGCGAGCAGCTCGGCGGCGATCCGCCCGACCGTGTCCACGGCCATGAGCAGCACGAGCGTGCCCCGGGCCTGGGCCAGCGCGGCCCAGTCCACGAGGGAGTCCGGGTGCCCGGGTGGCAGGTGCCCGGAGACCACGGTGAACTCGTGCGCCACGCCCCGGTGGGTCACCGGCACGCCGGCCAGGGCGGGCGCGGCCACCGCGCTGCTCACCCCGGGCACCAGCACCGTCTCCACCCCGGCCGCCGCGCAGGCGAGGACCTCCTCGTGGCCGCGACCGAAGACGTACGGGTCGCCGCCCTTGAGCCGGACCACCCGCTTGCCGGCGCGGGCGTGCGCCACGAGCGTGTCGTTGATGGTCTCCTGGGCCATCGACGGGCCCCGGGGCACCTTGGCCGCGTCCACGACCACCACGCCGGGGCGGAGCCCGCGCAGCAGCCCGGCCGGGGCGAGCCGGTCGGCCACCACCACGTCGGCGGCGTCGAGCAGCGCCCTGCCGCGTACCGTGATCAGGTCGTCCGGGCCGGGCCCGCCGCCCACGACGGCGACCTGGCCGGGGCGCAACGCCGGCTCGTGGTGATGGTCGGCGTGGTGGTGCTGGTGGTCGTGGCCGTGGGCCGGGTCGTCCGGGTGGTGGTGGGGGGTCTGCGGCCGCCCCACCTTGTCCGCGAACCCGGGCAGCGCCACCCGGTACGCGCACGTGTCGCAGTTCATCCGGATGTCCCCGCGCAGCGCCTCGGCGTGCCGTTCGAGGACCAGGTCGGCGAGGGCGTCGCAGTCGCCGATCACCTCGGCGACCCGCACGTCCAGGCCGGGATGGTCGGCCGCGAACTCCCGGCTCTGCGCCACGATCCGGTCCGGCAGCACCCCGGCGAAGAGGAAGTACGGGGCGACCACGATCCGCCGGGCGCCGAGCCGGCGCAGCCGTTCCAGCACGGCCGGCACGGACGGCTCGGCGAGGGAGACGAAGCCGGGTTCCACGCCGGCATAGCCGCGCCCCTCCCAGAGCAGACGGGCCACCTTGGTCACCTCGGCGTTGGCGTCCGGGTCGGTGGAGCCGCGCCCGATCAGGGCGACCCAGGTGCCGGCCCGGTCGGCGCCGTCGAGCGCCGCGTCGATCCGCTCCGCCAGCACCTCCTGGAGCAGCGGGTGCGGCCCGAGCGGCCGGCCGTAGGCGTACCGGAGGCCGGGGTGGCGCCGCTTCTCCCGGGCGAGGGCGGCGGGGATGTCCCCCTTGCCGTGCCCGGCGGCGGCCAGCACCAGCGGCAGCGCCACGAGGCGGCGGTGGCCCCGCCCGGCCAGCGCGCCGACCGCGTCGGTCAGGGGCGGGCGGGACAGCTCGATGAAGCCGCCCTCGACGTCGGCGACGGCCTCCCGGCGGCGGATCCGCGCGACGAGCGCGGCGAACTGGCCGACGCCGGCGGCGCTGCGGGTGCCGTGCCCGACGATCAGCAGCGGGGTCCGGTCCTTCACTTGTCCTCCAGGTACAGCAGGGCGTTGAGGGCGGCGGCGGCCACCGCGGAGCCGCCCTTCTCCCCCACGTTGGACACGGCGGGCAGGCCGCTGGCCCGCAGCGCCGCCTTGGACTCGGCCGCGCCGACGAAACCGACCGGCAGGCCGACCACCAGCGCCGGGGCCACGTCGAGGCCGATCAGCTCGACCAGCGCGGTGGGGGCGCAGCCGACCACCCAGAGCGCGCCGGGGCCGACCCGGTCGGCCGCGATCCGCACGGCCGCGGCCGAGCGGGTGATGCCGGCGGCGCGGCCCAGATCGGCGGCGGCCGGCTCGGCGACCGGGCAGACGATCTCCCGCCCGGCCCGGGTGATGCCGGCGGCGACCATCCACACGTCTGTGACGATCGGCGCGCCGGCCCGCAGCGCGGCCAGCCCGGCGGCCAGGCCGTCCTCGTCGCAGACCAGGTCGGTGACGTAGTCGAGGTCGGCGCTGGCGTGCACCACCCGCTCGGTGACCGCCCGGGTCAGCGGCGGCAGGTGGGACAGGTCGACCCGGTCGCGCAGGATCCGGTACGACTCCGCCTCGATCGGGTGCACGGTCCGGGTCATGAGCCGGCCTGCCCGTAGCGGCGGTCGTAACCCTGCAGCCGCCAGAGCAGCACGGCGCCGGCCCAGGCGAACGCGAAGAGGCCCACCACGGCGTAGCCGAGCTGCTCGAAGTGGTCGGCGATCGAGGCGTACCCGGCCAGGGCGGTGGCGCCGAGGTGGTCGGCGAGCAGCCCGGCCAGGTAGACGCTGGCGACCAGGCCGCCGACCAGCACGGTCATCGTGGTGGTGGCCAGGTTGTACCAGAGCCGCCGGGCCGGCTGCCGGTACGCCCACGAGTAGGCGCGGCTCATCAGCAGGCTGTCCGCGGTGTCCATGGCGGACATCCCGGCGGCGAAGAGCAGCGGCAGGGTGAGCAGGGCCAGCACCGGCAACCCACCGGCGGCGGCGGTGCTCGCCGAGAGCGCCAGCAGGGTCACCTCGCTCGCCGTCTCCAGGCCCAGCCCGAACAGGAAGCCGACCGGGGCCATGTGCCAGGAGGAGCGGACCAGGGTGCGGGCCCGGGCCCCGAGGATCCGGTGCATGAGCCCCCGGTTGAGCAGCAGGAGGTCCAGCTCCGTCTCGTCCAGCGCGCCGGCGCGCAGCCGCCGCCAGAGCCGGGCCAGCCCGGCCAGCACCGCCGCGTTGAGGGCCGCCACCAGCAGCAGGAAGCCGGTGGCGGTGACCGCCGCGACGGTGGCGCCGACCTCGCGGAAGCCGGCCATCCGGGCGCCGGACAGCCGGGTGGAGGCGAGCCCGATCACCAGGGCGAGCAGCAGCACCACGGCGCTGTGCCCGAGGGCGAAGAAGAAGCCGACGCCGACCGGCCGCCGGCCGCGCAGCAGCATGAGCCGGGTGGTGTCGTCGATGGCGGCGATGTGGTCGGCGTCGAAGGCGTGCCGCACGCCCAGCACGTAGGCGAGGGTGCCGGCGCCGGCCAGCCCGCCGGCCGCCACCGGCTGGTCGTTCCAGTACAGGTAGAGGGTCACGCCGGCGACGTGCAGCGCGGCGACCGCGCAGACGATGCCGCCGAGGCGGGCCTGCTCGGCGCGGCTCCAGCGGCCGACGGGCGGGGCGGCGGTCGGGGTCGAGGTCATCGCTCTCCTCCGGGTTCGGGGTCGACGCGGACGGCGTCCACGGGGCAGATCTCCAGGCATTCGAGGCAGCCGGTGCAGCGGTCGGTGACCCGCAGGCCGGCGGGGGTGGGGCGGATGGCGTGCACCGGGCAGGTGAGCAGGCAGGCGCCGCAGCCCTGGCAGGGGCCGATGGTCACGACCGCCACCGGTACCCCCGGGGCGTGACCATCCGGCCGGCGACCACCCGGGTCTGCGAGCTGCCGACCACCACGACGCTGTACATGTCGACCAGCGCCGGGTCGAGGGTGGCGAGGGTGGCCAGGTGCACCCGCTGCCCGGGGCGGCTGGCGTTGCGCACCACGCCGACCGGCGTGTCCGGCGGCCGGTGCGCCGCGAAGGTCTCCAGCGCGGCGCCGAGCTGCCAGTCCCGGGTGCGGCTGCGCGGGTTGTAGAGCAGCGCCACCAGGTCGCCCGCGGCGGCCGCGGCCACCCGCCGGGCGATCACCTCCCACGGGGTGTGCAGGTCGGACAGGCTCAGGTAGACGTGGTCGTGCCCGAGCGGCGCGCCGAGCAGCGCGGACGCGGCGAGGCCGGCGGTCACCCCGGGCACCCCGACCACGTCGATCCGGTCGTCGGCGTACTCCAGGGCGGGGCTGGCCATCGCGTACACCCCGGCGTCGCCGGAGCCCACCAGGGCGACGGCGTGGCCGGCGGTGGCCTCGGCGACGGCGGCCCGGGCCCGCGCCTCCTCCGCGCCGAGCCCGCTGGCCAGCACCCGGGTGCCGGGGCGCAGCAGGTCGCGCACCTGGTCGAGGTACTGGTCCAGGCCGACCACCACGGCGGCCCGGCGCAGCTCGGCCACGGCTCGCGGGGTGCGCAGGTCGGCCGAGCCGGGGCCGAGGCCGACCAGCGCGAGCCGGCCGCGCGGGGCCTGCCGGGCCACCGCGACGGTGGCCATCGCCGAGGCGGTCTTCGGCACCAGCAGCGTGCCGCCGTGGCGCAGCGCCGCGGCCTCCGCGACGCTCGGCGTGCCGACCGCGGCCCGGACCACCTCGCTGGGGTGCGGCACGTCGACCGCCGCCAGCTCCGCCGCCGGCCAGGTCTGAAGGGGTACGTCGTACGCGTCGGCGGTCGCCCGGATGCCCGCCTCGTCGGCCTTCAGGTCCACGCTGGCCAGGCAGCGCAGGCTGGCCGGGCTGAGGCCGGCGTCGGCGAGCGCCCGGCGCAGGAGGCCGGTCACCTCGGCGGCGGAAACACCCCGGCTGGAGCCGATCCCGGCGACCAGGGACGGCGGGCGGAGCACCACGGTCCGCCCGTCGAGCGGGACGACCCGGTCGGTGACCAGGATCCGCCAGCCGCCCGCGCTCTCGCCGTGCTCGGCGGCGGCCGCTCCCACAGTCGGCATCGCGGCAGCCGCGGGAGGCGTCCCGGCGTCCGCTGCGACGGTCGACGTCCCGGCGTCCGCTCCGACGGGCGGCGTCCCGGTGGTGTCCGGGGTGCCGGCCGGTGTGCCTCCGCCGGGCGGCGGGGGTGCGACCTCGACGCGGACGTGCTCCGGCAGGGCGGGCAGCGGCCAGGTGGCGTCGGCGACCAGCCGGACCGGCTCGCCGTCGAGGATCGCCCGGGACACCGCGGCCACCGCGCCCTCCACGGGCCAGCCGAGGGTGTCCAGCCCGGGCAGGCCGACCGCGTCGGTGGCGGTGGTCACCACGGGCCGGGCGTCGAGCAGCGCGCCGACGTCGGCGGCGAGGGCGTTGGCGCCGCCGGCGTGCCCGCCGAGCAGGGCCACCGCGTGCCGGGCGGCCTCGTCGACCACCACCACGGCCGGGTCGGTCCGCTTGTCGCCGAGCAGCGGGGCGAGGATCCGGACCACCGCGCCGGTGGCCAGGAAGGCGACCACGGCGTCGTACTCCCGCCAGGCCGTTCGCAGCGCGTCGGCGACGCTCTCCGCCTCCACGAGCCGGGCGTGCGGCCAGGCCGCCGCGAGGCGGCGCGCCTGCCCCCGCCCGGCGGCGGTCGCCGCCACGAGTCCGACGAGGACGGTCTCCTGTCGCGCGCCTTCGGCGGCGCAGGGGTCCCCGGTCAACGGGTCCGAGGGTGGGGTCACGGGTTCCTCCGGGTGAACGGTCACGGCTGGTCGCCGGTGAGCAGGACGACCGGGTTGGTGGCGGCCAGGCGCAGCGAGCCGCCGGGCAGGTCGGCGAGGCGGGCGGCGGCGAGCTGGCAGCCGTCGACCGTGTAGCCGGCGGCGCGCAGCAGGTGCACGGCCGGCGCGACCCGGTCGAGGGCGGCCAGGGCGACCACCACCCGGGGCGGGCGGCGGTCGGCCACCGCGGCGAGCACGTCCAGGCCGCCCCCGCCGACGAAGACCGCGTCCGGGTCGGGCAGCCCGACCAGGGCGGCCGGGGCCGTCCCGGTCACGATCCGGACGTCGACGCCGTGCCGCGCGGCGTTGGCCCGGATCGGCGCGTCCGGGTCGCGTTCGACGGCGAGCACCGCCGCGCCGAGCAGCGCGCACTCGATGCCGACCGAGCCGCTGCCGGCGCCGACGTCCCAGACCAGCCGGCCCAGCCGGGGCCGCAACCGGGCCACCGCGATGGCCCGGACCTCGGCCTTGGTGATCATCGAGTCCCGGTGGGCGTACGCGGACTCGGGCAACGCCCAGCCCCCGGCGGGCGCGGCGGCTGGCCGGTCGTCGGCGCGCATCCCGGCAGAGCCGGCCGTCGGCGGCCGCGCGGCGAGCGGCTCGTCCTCGGCACGCGTCCCGGCGGTGCCGGCCGTCGGCGGCCGGGCGGCGAGCGGCTCGTCCTCGGCACGCGTCCGGGCGGTGCCGTCCGCCGGCCGCCCGGGAAGCCCGCCCGCAGCGTCCCCGAGAGCGGGGATCTCAGCAGGCGCACCCGGCACGGCTTCCGGGGCGAGGCTGAGCACGACGTGCGGGTCGGCCCAGCGGATCGCGGCGGCCTCGGCCGGGGTGGTCCAGGTGACCCGCTCGTCGGGGGTGCCGAGGTGCTCGGCGACGACCAGGCGGCGGTCCCAGCCGGCCAGGCCGGCGCCCAGTTCGGCCGCGCCCGCGCCGGGGGCGGTGAGGACCGCGACGACGGGCAGCGCCCGGCAGGCGTTGAGCGCGGGGCGCGGGTCCCGGCCGTGCGCGGTGACCACGGCCGCGCCGTCCCAGGGCAGCCCGGCGCGGGCGAACGCGGCGGCGACGCTGGAGACGGCGGGCAGCACCCGCACCGGCAGTCCGGCCGCCCGGAGCCGGCGGACGATGCCGAAGAAGCCGGGGTCGCCGCTGGCCAGCACCACCGCGGGCGTGCCGGCGGCGACGGCGGCGGCGAGCCGGTCCAGGGCGGGGGCGAGCGGGCCGAGCACGACGGTGGCGCAGCCTGGCGGCACCGGCACGGCGGCCAGGTGCCGGGCCGCGCCGACGACCAGCCCGGCGCCGGCCAGCGCCTCCGCGAGCGCGGGGTCCGCGGGCCGGCCGGCGGCGTCGATCCCCGCCACGAGCACGGTCGGGGTCACGCGGCCCACCGCCCCGAGGAGGCGACCACCCGGGCGCCCGCGAAGTCCACCATGGCCACGTCGACGGTGACCGCGTGGCCGGCGAAGCGACGCAGGACCTGCCGGACCCGCCGGCAGAGCAGGTCCCCGGCCGGGCCGAGCAGGCCGGCGGCCGCCCACAGCTCGTACGCGTGCCGGCCGGTGTTGGCCGCCGTCACGGCGGCGACCAGGTCCGGGTCGCCGCCGGCCTCGGCGGTGACCGCGCCGAGCAGCGACAGGTCCACCTTGGAGCGGGTGTAGTGGGTCATCAGGATTCCGGCGGCGAGCTTGGCCAGCTTGCCGGCCATGCCGACGAAGACCACCCCGGTCATCCCGTCGCCGACGGCGGCGGTGACCGCCGCGCCGGTGAAGTCGCCGACCTCGACGAAGCACACCTCGGGCAGCTCCGGCAGGAGCGCACGGGCGGCCCGCTCGGTACGCCCACCGGTGCACAGCACCACGGTCCGCTCCCCCTGGGCGGCCATCACGTGCACGGCCTGCACCACGCTGGCCCGCCAGGAGGCGGTGGAGAACGGCCGGACGATCCCGGTGGTGCCGAGGATGGAGATGCCACCGAGGATGCCGAGCCGCCGGTTGGTGGTCTTGCGGGCCATGATCTCGCCGCGCGGCACGCTGATCACCACGCGCACCCCGGTCTCGCCGAGGTCGACCACCTCGGCCACGGCCTGGCCGATCATGCGGCGCGGCGTCTCGTTGATGGCCGGGCCGCCCACCGCCAGGCCGAGCCCCGGCCGGGTTACCGTGCCGACGCCCGGCCCGCCGTCGAGGCGCAGCCCCGGCTCGTCCCGCCAGGTGACGGTGGCGGTCAGCTCGGCGCCGTGGGTGACGTCCGGGTCGTCGCCCGCGTCCTTGACCACCACGGCCTCCGCCCGGCGGGACGGTTCGAGGTCGCAGCGGGCCACCGCGAAGGTGACCCGCCGGCCGGCCGGCAGGCCGATCTCCACCTGGCGCTGCGGCTCGCCGGTGACCAGCGCGGTCAGCGCCGCCTTGGTCGCCGCGGTGGCGCACGCGCCGGTCGTCCAGCCGGTCCGTAGCGCGGTGGGCCGGACCTTGGCCGTACGCGGCAGGTCCGGCTCCCGCAGCGGCGGCTCGACGTACGTCACCGGCCGTCCCCGCCCGGGTCGACGCCGGGCTGGTCGACGCCGGGCTGGTCGACGCCGGACCTGTCGGCGCGGGCGCGGCGCAGCGCGGCGCGGGCGGCCGGCTCGGCCCGGCGGTGGGTGTGGAAGTGGCCGGGGTGGTACAGGTGCGAGCGGGTGCCCGTGGCGGCGAGCGCCGGACCGACCAGGAACAGGGTGTGCTTCCAGAGCTTGTGCGCCTTGACGGTGGCCTCCAGCTCGCCCAGCGTGCACCGGACCACCAGTTCGTCCGGCCAGGTCGCCTGGTACGCCACCACCACCGGGGTCTCCGGCGGGTAGCCGCCGCCCAGCAGCTCCGCCTGCGCCTGCCCGGAGCGGGCGGCGGACAGGAACAGCGCCATGGTGGTGCCGTGCCGGGCGAACTCGCGGACCCGCTCGCCGGGCGGCATCGGCGTCTTGCCGCCCTCCAGGCGGGTGAGGATCACCGACTGGGCGACCTCGGGGATGGTCAGCTCCCGGCCGACCAGCGCGGCGACCGCGGTGAACGAGGACACCCCGGGCACCACCTCCACGGCCAGGCCGAGGGCGCGGCACAGGTCGAGCTGCTCCTGCACGGCGCCCCACAGGGCCGGGTCGCCGGAGTGGATCCGGGCCACGGTCAGCCCGTCGGCGGCGGCCCGCTCGTACAGCGGCCGGACGCCCTCGATGGGCAGCTGGGAGGAGTCGACGATCTCGGCGTCCGGGCGGGCGTGGGCGAGCACGTCGGCGTGCACCAGGCTCGCCGCCCAGATGACCACGTCGGCCTCGGCGATGACCCGGGCGGCGCGCAGGGTGAGCAGGTCGGCGGCGCCGGGGCCGGCCCCGACGAACCAGACCTTGCCGGTGGTGGTCACAGTTTTCCTCCCCGGCCGTCCCGGCGGGCCGGGACCAGCAGCGTCGACAGGTAGGGCAGGTCGGCGGCGGCGCCGTCGACCGGGCCGATCCGCTCGCCGGGCAGGCCGAGCGCCCGGCCCAGCACGGCGTCGGCGAGCCGGCCCTGCCGGCGCAGCTCGTCGACCAGGTCGGGGTGGCGGCGCCAGCCCTTGTAGACGACGACGGTGCCGGGCCCGGCGAGCGCGTCGGCGACCGGCGTGAGCCCGGCGGTGGCGGGCAGCAGGGTGAGCGGTTCCCGGCCCTCGCACAGCGGCACGCCGGCGCGGGCGGCCAGCTCCTGCATGGCGGTGATGCCGGGCACCGTGCGCACCTCGACTCCGGGCCGCCGGGCCCGGACACCGTCGGCCAGGTAGCCGAAGGTGGAGTAGACGTTGGGGTCGCCGATGGTGGCGAAGGCGACCGTCCGGGCGCCCGCGTCGACGGCGGTCACCACGGCCTCGGCCGCGGCGTCCCAGGCCCGCTCCCGGCGTGCGGTCACCCCGCCGCGGTCGTCCAGGGCGAACGGCAGCCGGCGCAGCCGGTCCGCCGGCACGTGCGCCCGCACGGTGGTCTCGGCCCGGCCGGGGGGCGCGTCCGGGTCCGCGGCGTGCCGGTCCAGCACGGGTACGAACACCAGGTCGGCCTCGCCCAGCAGTCGCGCGGCCTTGAGCGTGAGCAGTTCCGGGTCACCGGGCCCGACCCCGATCCCGGTCAACACGGCACCGGTCGGGGTCACCGGCTCGCCGCCTCGACCAGCCGGCGGGCCGCCGCCGGGTGCCCGGCCCAGTGGGTGTGCAGGTAGGACGCGTGCACCCGGCCGGCCACGAAGCCGTGCGGGGCGCCGTCCCAGTGCCAGGCGGGGCGGTCGCCGTGCCCGGGGTCGGTGACGGTGCGGTGGAACTCGTGTCCGCGTACCGGGTCGCCGGCGCGGTGCGCCGGGGAGTCGGCGGCGGCCACCGCGTCGCGGTAGCCGAGGGTGAGCCGGCCGGTCATCCGGGCGGTGTGGTCGAGCCGCCCGCACATCGGCACCCCGTCGAGGGCGCGGCCGAGGTAGAGCAGCCCGGCGCACTCGGCGACCACCGGGCCGTCGAAGCCGGCCAGCTCGGCGCGGAGCGCGGTGTTGCTGGCCAGGGCGTCGGCGTGCACCTCGGGGAAGCCGCCGCCGATCACCACGGCCCGGGTGCCGGGCGGCAGGGCCTCGTCGCGGAGCGGGTCGAGGGTCACCACCTGCGCGCCGGCCGCGGTGAGCAGTTCGGCGGTCTCCGCGTACGAGAAGGTGAAGGCCGCCCCGCCGGCGACCGCGACGACCGGGCGGGCGGTGCCGGCGGGACCGCCGACCGCGACGGCCGGATCCCAGGCGGGCGCGGTCAGCGGCGGCGCGGTACGGGCCAGCGCCAGTACGGCGTCGAGGTCCACGGTGGACTCCACCAGGTCGGCGAGCGCGGCCACCACGGCGACGGACTCGGGCGCGCGTTCGGCGACCGGCACCAGCCCGAGGTGGCGGGACGGCGCGGCCACCTCGGCGGCCCGGGTCACCGCGCCGAGCACCGGCACGCCCACCTCGGCGAGCGCGTCGCGCAGCAGGGTCTCGTGCCGGGTCGAGCCGACCCGGTTGAGGATCACCCCGCCGATCCGCACCGCACGGTCGAAGGCGCGCATGCCGAGCACCAGCGCGGCGGCGGATCGGCCCTGCGCGGTGGTGTCGAGGACCAGCAGCACGGGCGCCTCGATCAGCCGGGCGACGTGAGCCGTGGAGGCGTACCCGCCGTGCCCGACCGCGCCGTCGTGCAGCCCCATCACCCCCTCCACCACGGCCACGTCGGCCGGGGTGGGCACGGTCGCGCCGTGCCGCAGCAGCGGGGCGATCCGCTCCGGGCCGACCAGCCAGGGGTCGAGGTTGCGGCCGGGGCGGCCGGCGGCGAGCGCGTGGTAGCCGGGGTCGATGTAGTCGGGGCCGACCTTGTGCGGGCTGACCGCCAGGCCGCGGCGGCGCAGCGCGGCGAGCAGGCCGGTGGCCACGGTGGTCTTGCCATGCCCGCTGGCGGGAGCGGCGACGACCAGCCGGGGCAGCGCCCAGGGCGTCACCATTCGATGCCCTTCTGGCCCTTCTGGCCGGCGTCCATCGGGTGCTTGACCTTGGTCAGCTCGGCGACCAGGTCGGCGGCCTCGACCAGCCGCGGGTCGGCGTCCCGGCCGGTGATCACCACGTGCTGGAAGCCGGGCCGGTCGCGCAGCGTGGCGACCACCTCGTCGACGTCGACCCAGCCCCACTTCATCGGGTACGTGAACTCGTCGAGCACGTAGAGCCCGTAGCGCTCGGCGGCCAGGTCGCGCTGGATCTGCCGCCACCCCTCCCGGGCGTCCTCGGCGTGGTCGGCCTCGCCGCCGCGCTGGATCCAGGACCAGCCCTCGCCCATCTTGTGCCAGCTCACCGGGGCGCCCTGCCCGGTGCGCTCGTGCACCTCGCCGAGGGCCCGGAAGGCGTTCTCCTCCCCCACCCGCCACTTGGCGCTCTTGACGAACTGGAACACGCCGATCGGCAGGCCGGCTGTCCACGCCCGCAGCGCCAGCCCGAACGCGGCCGTCGACTTCCCCTTCATCTGTCCGGTGTGCACGATCACCAGCGGTCGGTGGCGCCGCTGCCGGGTGGTCAGCCCGTCGGCGGGCACGTGGCTCGGCTTTCCCTGTGGCATCAGGCGGCGCTCCTCGTGGTGAGGCCGACGAGCGGGTCACTGGCCACGTCGGCGAGGTGGTGGTGCGGGGCGTGCAGTTGGGCGGCGAGGCGGCGGGCCAGGTGCAGGCGTACCGGGCCGGACTCGCAGTCGACGACGACGCAGGGGGCGCCGGTGGCGGCGAGCACGGCCGCCGCCCGGGCGGCCCGGTCCAGCGGGCGGGGGCCGGCCGTGGCCCGGCCGTCGGTGACCACGAGCACCAGGGGGCGGCGCTTCGGGTCGCGCAGCTTCTCCACGCGGAGCAGGTCGGCCGCCGCCAGCAGCCCCTCCGCGAGCGGGGTACGCCCGCCGGTCGGCAGCTCGGCGAGCCGGACCGAGGCGGCCAGCACGGACGAGGTGGCCGGGAGGAGAGTCTGCGCGCCCGTGCCCCGGAAGGCGACCACGGCGACCTTGTCCCGCCGCTGGTACGCATCGGTGAGCAGGGCCAGCACCGCGCCCTTCACGGCGGACATCCGCTCCCGGGCGCCCATCGACCCGCTGGCGTCCACCACGAAGAGGACGAGGTTGCCCTCACGCCCCTCGCGGACCGCCTCGCGCACGTCCGACGGGCGCAGCCGCAGCGGCCCGCCGCCCCGGCCCCGCGCGGCCTGGTGCGGGGCGGCGGCCCGGACGGTGGCCGGCAGGTGCAGCGCCCCGGCGCGGCCGGCGGGCACCCGCGCGCCGGTGGTGCGGCCCCGCCCGGTGCGGGCCCGGGAGCGCCGGCCGGGCACGCCCTCGCCGACGCCGGGCGCGGTGAACAGCCGGGCCCGCAGCCCCCGGTCGGGAACGGCCACGGTCCCCGGGCGTCCCTCGGCGCCGCCCGGGTCCCCCGGCCGGCCGCTGGACCGGGGCCGGCCGGCGCGCGGCCGGCGGCCATTCCCGGCCCCTGTGCCCCGGCCCGGCCCATCGGCCTCCGGGCCGTCCCCGTCCTCGCCGGCGCCCCGGTCGTCGCGCCCGAACCGGTCCCACCCGGCGTCGTCCCGGCCGCCGCGGTCGTCGCCGGGCCGGCCGTCACCGGACCAGCCGTCGCGGGGCCAACTGTCGCCGGACAGACCGTCGCCGGGCTGGTCGTCGTTGAACCGGTCGTCGTCCGCCCCGGGCCCGCCGGAGCCCCCGCCGGGCCCGCCGCCGGAGCCGCCGTCCGGCCCGGGCCCGCCGCCGGGTCCACCGTCTGGGCCGTCGCCGTCCGGGTCGTCGTCGGGGTGCTGCTCGCGGGCCCGGCGCAGCGCCTCGTCCAGGCGCTGCTCGTCCAGCCCCGGCGTGTCGAACGGGTCCCGGCGGCGGCGGTGCGGCAGGGCCAGCCGCGCGGCGACCCGGACGTCGTCGGCGGTCACCCGGTCCCGGCCCTGCCAGGCGGCGTGCGCCACGGCGGCGCGGGCGGTCACGATGTCGGCGCGCATGCCGTCCACGTCGAACGCGGCGCAGACCTCGGCGATCTGCCGCAGCGCCGCGTCCGGCAGCGCCACCCGGGGCAGCCGGCGGCGGGCGGCGGCCACCCGGCGGGCCACCTCGGCGTCCGCCTCGGCCCAGCCAGCGGCGAAGCCGGCCGGGTCGGCGTCCGCGGCGAGCCGGCGGCGGACCACCTCGGCCCGTACGGCGGGGTCGCGGCTGGCGGCCACCTCGACGGTGAGCCCGAACCGGTCGAGCAGCTGCGGGCGCAGCTCCCCCTCCTCCGGGTTCATGGTGCCCACCAGCAGGAACCGGGCGGCGTGGCTCACCGAGACGCCCTCCCGCTCGACGTGGCAGCGCCCCATCGCGGCGGCGTCCAGGAGCAGGTCGACGAGGTGGTCGTGAAGGAGGTTGACCTCGTCGACGTAGAGCACGCCACGGTGGGCGGCGGCGAGCAGGCCGGGCTCGTAGGCGCGTACCCCCTCGGCGAGGGCCTTCTCCAGGTCGAGCGAGCCGACCACCCGGTCCTCGGCGGCGCCGACGGGCAGCTCGACCAGGCGGGCCGGGCGGCGCTCGGCCGCCGACCCGGCCGGGTGCGGCCCGTCCGGGCAGCCCGGGTCGGGCGCGGCCGGGTCGCAGGCGAAGCGGCAGGCCGCGACCCGGTCGACCGGGGGCAGCAGCCCGGCGAGGGCGCGGACGGCGGTGGACTTGGCGGTGCCCTTCTCGCCCCGGACCAGCACCCCGCCGACGGCCGGGCTGACCGCGTTGAGCAGCAGGGCCAGGCGCATCTCGTCCATCCCGAGCACCGCGCTGAACGGATAGCTCGTCACTGCGCCTCCTTCGTTCGCGACTGCGGGGCTCGCAAACCCGGCTCACTCCTCACGCTCACTGCCCCTCCTTCGTTCGCGACTGCGGGGCTCGCAGACCCGACCCACTCCTCGCGCTCACTGCCGCTCCTCCAGGTCGCCCTCGCTGGCCAGGTACGTCTCGTGCAGGCGGTCGAGGGTGGCCGGCTCGGGTGCCGCCCACAGCCCCCGGCCGGCGGCCTCCAGCAGCCGCTCGGCGATGCCGCGCAGCGCCCACGGGTTGGACCGCTCCAGGAACTCCCGGGTCTCCGGGTCGAAGAGGTACGCCTCGGCGAGCCGCTCGTACATCCAGTCGTCGACGACCCCGGCGGTGGCGTCGTAGCCGAACAGGTAGTCCACGGTGGCGGCCAGCTCGAAGGCGCCCTTGTAGCCGTGCCGGCGCATGGCGGCGATCCAGCGCGGGTTGACCACGCGGGCGCGGAACACCCGGCGGGTCTCCTCGCCGAGGGTGCGGGTCCGCACGTCGTGCGGCATGGCGGAGTCGCCCACGTACGCGGCCGGGGCGCCGCCGGTGAGGTGGCGGACCATGGCCACCATCCCGCCGTGGTACTGGAAGTAGTCGTCGGAGTCGACGATGTCGTGCTCGCGGGTGTCCTGGTTCTTCACGGCGACGGCGATGCGGGCGAAGGAGCGTTCCATGTCGGCGCGTGCCTCCCGCCCGTCCAGCCCCGGCCCGTACGCGTAGCCGCCCCAGACGGCGTACACCTCGGCCAGGTCGGCGTCGGTGCGCCAGTTCCGGGCGTCGATGAGCGGCAGCAGCCCGGCCCCGTACGCCCCGGGTTTGGAGCCGAAGATCCGGGCGGTGGCCCGGCGCGGGTCGCCGTGCTCGGCGACGTCCGCGTCGACGTGCGCCTTCACGTAGTTCTCGGCGGCCGGCTCGTCGAGCGCGGCGACCTGCCGGACGGCGTCGTCGATGAGCGCGACCACGTGCGGGAAGGCGTCGCGGAAGAAGCCAGAGATGCGCACGGTGACGTCGACCCGGGGGCGGCCCAGCTCGGCGAGGGGTAGCACCTCGACGCCGGTGACCCGGCGGGACCGGTCGTCCCACGTCGGACGGACGCCGAGCAGCGCCAGCACCTCGGCGATGTCGTCGCCCTGGGTCCGCATGGCGCTGGTGCCCCAGACGGTGAGCCCGACCGACCGCGGGTACGCCCCCGTGTCGGCGAGGTGCCGGGCGAGCAGCGAGTCGGCGAGGGCCACCCCGACGTCCCAGGCGTTGCGGCTGGGGATGGCCTTCGGGTCGACGGAGTAGAAGTTGCGGCCGGTGGGGAGCACGTTGACCAGCCCGCGGGTGGGCGAGCCGGACGGGCCGGGCGGCACGAACCGGCCGTCGAGGGCGCCGAGCACGCGGTCGATCTCGTCGGTGGTCCGGTCCAGCCGGGGCACCACCTCGCGGGCGGCGAAGCGGAGCACCTCGGTGGCGTCGGGCACGGGAGCGCCGACCACCTCCTCGACCACCGCGCCGGCCTTGGTGTCGTCCCAGCCGAGGGTCTCCATGCCGAGCACGAGCCGGCGGGCCAGGGCCTCGATGAGGTCGACGGCGTCGGCGGCGGTGGCGGCCGGCCCGTCGACGGCCTCGGTGAGCGCCGCCGGCACGGTGATCCGCGCGCCGGGCGTGGCGAGCAGCGCCGCCTCGTCGAGGCCGGCGTGGGCGGCGAGGGCCTGGCGCAGCCCGGGCAGCGCGCGGACCCCGCCCCAGACCTGCGGGGCGCGCAGCACGGCGAGCACCAGGTTGACCCGGGCCTCCCCGGCGGGCGCCTCGGCGAGCACGTGCAGGCCGTCGCGGATCTGCACGTCCTTGACCTCGCAGAGGTAGCCGTCGAGGTGCAGCACGAAGTCGTCGAAGTCGTCCGTTCCGGGCATCTCGGCCTGGTGCAGGTCGTGGTGCAGCTCGGCGGCGCGGACGAGGTCCCAGATCTGCCGCTGCACGGTGGGCGCCTTGGCCGGGTCGAGGGCCTGCACGGTGGCGTACTCGTCGAGGAGCTGTTCGAGTTTCGCCAGGTCGCCGTAGGTCTCGGCGCGGGCCATCGGCGGCACGAGGTGGTCGACCACCACGGCGTGCGCGCGGCGCTTGGCCTGGGTGCCCTCGCCGGGGTCGTTGACGATGAACGGGTAGACCAGCGGCAGGTCGCCGAGGACGGCGTCGGGGGCGCAGTCGGCGGCCAGCCCGAGACCCTTGCCGGGCAGCCATTCGAGGGTGCCGTGCTTGCCGAGGTGGACGACGGCGTCCGCGCCGAAGCCGCCGTCGGCGACCGGCACGGCCAGCCAGCGGTACGCGGCCAGGTAGTGGTGGCTGGGAGGCAGGTCCGGGTCGTGGTAGATGGCCACGGGGTTCTCGCCGAAGCCGCGGGGCGGCTGGATGAGCAGCGCCACGTTGCCGAAGCGCAGGCCGGCGAGGACGAGGTCGCCGCCGTCGGTGTAGAGCCGGCCGGGCGGCTCGCCCCAGTGCTCCCGCATCCGCTCGCGCAGCGGGGCGGGGACCGCGTCGAACCAGCGCCGGTAGGTCTCCCCCGGCACCCGCGCCTCGGCGACGGCGAGCTGTTCCGGGGTGAGCCACTCGACGTCGTGTCCGCCGGCGGCGATCAGGGCGTGGATCAGGGCGTCCCCGTCGTCCGGCACCGGCCCGTCGCCCAGGTGCCAGCCGGCCTCGGCGAGGGCGGCGAGCAGCCGGACCGCGGAGGCCGGAGTGTCGAGGCCGACGGCGTTGCCCACGCGGGAGTGCTTCGTCGGGTACGAGCTGAGCACGATGGCGAGGCGCTTGTCGGCGTTCGGCACGTGCCGCAGCCGGGCCTGCCGGACGGCGATGCCGGCGACCCGGGCGGCGCGCTCCGGGTCGGGCTGGTAGACCGAGAGCCCGTCGGCGTCGATCCGCTTGAACGAGAACGGCACGGTCACGATCCGGCCGTCGAACTCGGGGATGGCCACCTGCATGGCAGCGTCCAACGGGGACAGTCCGGCGTCGCTGGCCGCCCACCGGTCGCGGTCGCTGGTGAGGCAGAGCGCCTGGACGATCGGCACGTCCAGGGCGGCGAGCGCGCCGACGTCCCAGGCGTCCTCGTCGCCGCCACCGGAGGCGTCCGCGGCGACCGCCCCGCCGGCCGCGAGCACCGTCACCACGAGGGCGTCGCACCGGGCGAAGAGGTCGAGCGGGCCCGCGCTCGGGGTGAGCGCGCGCAGCGAGCCGCAGAACACCGGCAGCGGCTGCCCGCCGGCCGCGGTGACCGCGTCGGCCAGGGTCTCGACGAAGGCGGTGTTCCCGGCCAGGGCGTGCGCCCGGTAGAAGACGATGCCGACCACGGGCCGACCGTCGGGCGCCGGGTCGGGGCCGAGGATCCCGTGCGACGGGGTGGGCGCGGGCGGGGCGAAGCCCTCGCCGGTGAGCAGCACCGTGTCGGAGAGGAACCGGGCCAGCTCGGCGAGGTTCTCCGGCCCGCCCTCGACCAGGTAGGCGAGCGCCTCGGCGGCCACCCCGGCGGCCACCGTGGACGCCGCCATGAGCTCCGCGTCGGGCACCGCCTCGCCGCCGAGCACGACCGTGGGCACGCCGGAGTCGAGCACCGCGGCGAGGCCGTCCGGCCACGCCTGCCGCCCGCCGAGCAGGCGTACGACGGCCAGGTCGACGCCGTCGAGCAGCGCGGGTACGGCGTCGGCGGCGACCCGGGCGGGGTTGGCCAGCCGGTAGTCGGCGCCGCTGGCGCGGGCGGCGAGCAGGTCGGTGTCGGCGGTGGAGAGCAGCAGGATGCGCACGGACGGCTCCGGAGCGTGACGCCCGGCGGCGCGGCGGGGCCGGCGGCGGGCGGGGGCGGGTGCGGGTTCTGCGGGTACGCGGGTCCGGCGGACGGCTCACCGACCACGAGTCGGCAGGGGCGTCCGGCCGGGCACGGAACCCGGCGGGACGATCAGCGGCGGGCGGCGCGGGCCCGCCCGGCGCGCGGCGCGACGGCCTGCGGGGCGGCGAGGTGTGCGGTCATCGGCGCGTCAGTGCGCGCCGGCCGGATACGACGATCGTCGTCGATGGCGGAAAGGCCGTGCATCGGGGTCCTCCTCGGGTGTCCACGCCCTGGGGTTCTCCGACGGCCGAAGTATCCTGGCTCCCGGATCGACGCTCACCCCCGGCCTTCCAACCGCGCACGCACGGCCGTGACTCACGAGGGGGGATCGCTCCCCGGTGACAGTGGCGGGACCGCGCCGGAATCGCACCGGCTTCCTTCACTGCCGTCAGGCCGCGAATGCTGCCACAGCCGCCCGGCGGGGGTCAACGCCGGGTCCCCGAGCGGCCGGCCAGCCCGCAGCGGCGCCCGGCCGATAGCATCGGTCGACCGTGGACCACGGGCCACGGAACGGGGAGGAACTGAGGGTGGCACTGCGACATCTCGCCGGTCGGGTCTGGTTGTTCCCCGGCGATCCCGACCCGTTGGCGGTCCGCCCGACCGTGGCGGTGGTCGCCGACGACCGCGGAAGTGTGATCATCGACGCGGGCCAGAGCCCCGCCCACGCCCGGGAGGTCCAGGCCGAGCTGACGGCGGCCGGGCTGCCGGAGCCGCGCTGGCTGGTCTACACCCACCACCACTGGGACCACGTCTGGGGCGCCTGCGCCTGGCCGGGCGTGGAGATCGTCGGGCACGAGTCGGCGGTGGCCCTGCTGCGCGCCGAGGCGGCTCGGCCGTGGAGCCACCGCTACCTGCGCGAGCAGGTCCGCGAGAACCCCCGCCTCGGGCACAGCTTCCGCGCCCGGGCCCTGGCGGTCGACTCCTGGGACGGCTTCGCCGTGCTCCCGCCCACCCGCACCTTCGCCGACGAGCTGACCCTGCCCACCGGCGTGGTGGTTCGGCACGTGGGTGGCCGGCACGCGCCGGACTCCGCGGTGGTGCGGGTGCCGGACTCCGGGGTGCTGTTGCTCGGCGACTGCTGGTACCCGCCGCCCGCGCACCTGCGGACGCCCGAGGACGTGCCCGACCTGGCCCTCGCGGCGAGCCTGCTCGACGACGACCTCGCCTGGTACGTCTCGGCCCACGACGAGCCGCTGCCGCTGGCCGAGGCGCGGGCCGCCCTGGGCGGCGCGGGCTGATCCGAGCGGCCGCGCTGGGCGGCGCGGGCCGACCCGAGCGGGCCGCTGGCCGGCGCGGGCCGACCCGCGTCGGGGTCAGCGGGCGCGCCGCTCCGGGTGGGCCCGGTTCCAGGCGCGCATCCGCTCCGGGTAGCCGGTGCGGGCCGCCTCGTAGAGCGGGACCGCGTGCTTCTGGGCGATCTTCCCGGCGGCCCGGGGCGAGCCGGTGCGGCGGCGGATCCACTCACCGTCGTGGGCGATGGCCACCACGGTCGTGTCCGTGGCGGTGGTCTCCGGCTCCAGGTAGAACTCCACCCCGCGGCGGCTGGTCACGAACGCCTCCAGCGCGGCGAGGTCGTCCCGGGTCGCCTCCCGGTCGAGCTTCGTCGGGGTCGTCGGTTCGGCGGCCCGTCGACTGAACCAGCCCATGCCCGCCTCCTCTCCTCGGCGTTCCGTCCAGTGCAGCACCCGTACCTGGGAAGCGGCTGCGAGCCGGGTGGGAGTCCGTTGAGCCGGTGCGGGCCGCCGGACCGCTGTCAGCGGGCCCGCGGGCGCAGCACCGGGACCAGGGCGAGGGTGGGCAGCAGCAGGAGCGGCACCACGCCGAGGGCGTGGAGGATGCCCAGGTGGTCACCGAGGAAGCCGAGCAGCGGCGGGCCGGCGAGGAAGGCCGTGTAGCCGATCATGGCGACCACGCTGACCCGGGTCGGCGCCCGGTCCTCGTCGTCGGCGGCGGCGCTCATCCCGACCGGGAAGCCGAGTGACGCGCCGACGCCCCACAGCGCCACGCCGACCACGGCGAGCGGCCCGGAGCCGGCCAGCACCGCGCACGTGGCCCCGGTGACGGCCAGCGCGATGGTGCCGAACAGCACCGGCACCCGGCCCCACCGGTCGATCGCCACGGTGCCGGCGGTCCGGCCGAGGGTCATGCCGACCACGAAGACCCCGAAGACGGCGGCGCCGGCCGCCTCGCTGACCCCGTACCCGTCGACGAACGCCACCGCGAGCCAGTCGTTCGCGCTGCCCTCGGTGAACGCCATCACCAGCACGAACAGGCCGATGAGCAGGGTGCGCGGCTCACGCCAGGTGGCCAGCAGCGCGCGCCGGTGGGCGGTCGGGTCGGCCGAGCCGGCCGTCTCGGCCGGTGCGGGCAGGAAGGCGCGGACGCCGAGCAGCGTGCCGGCCAGGACCACCGCCGCGATCACCGGCAGGTGCCAGCCGACCGGTACGCCCAGCCGGGCCGCCCCGGCGCCCAGCCCGGCCCCGGCGACCGAACCGAGGCTCCAGGCGGCGTGGAACCGGGGCATGATCGTCCGGCCGAGCCGCTTCTCCACGGCCGCGCCCTCGACGTTCATCGCCACGTCGCAGGTGCCGGAGCCGTAGCCCACGGCGAAGAGCCCGACCACGACGCCGACCAGCGAGCCGCCCAGCGTGGCCGACAGGCCGGCGGTCGTCAGGCCGAGCGCGACCAGCACGGTCGAACCGGCCACGGTGCGGGCCGGGCCGAGCCGCAGGGTGACCAGTCCGGCCGTGGACATGGCCATCAGCGCGCCCGCCGACATGGCCAGCAGCAGCAGGCCGAGCCGCCCGGCGCTGAGCCCGAGCGCCTCGCGGATGGCGGGCACCCGGGAGAACCAGGTGGCCACGGCCAGCCCGTTGAGGGCGAACACGACCGCCACGCCGTTGCGGGCGGCCAGGACCGCCCGGGGGTTCACGGCGCGGGCCTCGGCCGGCGCGTCGATGGTGCTGCTCACCGTGGTGTGGTCCTCTCCCCGAAGTCGTCCGACGACCATCGCACACCTGAGAGCGCTACCACCACAAACGCTCCCACCCCTTACCCCGGCCGGCCCTGACCGGGCATGATGCCGACAGAACGGCCACCACGGGGAGGACCAGACATGGAGACGCCGACCAGCCGCCCGGTGACCCTCGACGACGTCGCGCGGGCGGCCGGGGTGTCCCGGGCCACCGCGTCCCGGGTGCTCGGCGGCTACGGGTTCGCCTCGGTGGACGCCCGCGAGCGGGTGGGCGCCGCCGCCGACCGGCTCGGCTACGTGCCGAACATCACGGCCCGCGCGCTGGTCCGGGGCGCCGGGGTACGCCTCGTCGTGGCGGTCTCCGGCACCGACGCCACGGTGCTGGACGACCCGTACGTGGACCGGCTGGTGAGCGCGGCGGCCCGGGTGTGCGCCCCGCACGGGGTCGGGGTGGCCCTGGAGTGGCTGCCGCTGGACGCCCCGGCCGGGCTACGCCGGCTCGGCGACGACCGGAGCGTCTGCGGGGTGCTGCTGGTCAACACCACCGCGCCGGTGCTCGACGCCGTGCCCGCCGGGCTGCGCGGGCGGGTCGTCTCGATCGGCACCGGCTCGCCGGCCGTCCCCTCCTTCGACGTCGACAACGCCGGCGGCGCCGACGCGGTGCTGCGCCACCTGCACGCCGGCGGCCGCCGCCGGATCGCCATGGTCACCGGCCCGCGCTGGCTGAGCTGCGCCGAGCGGTCGGTGACCGCGTACCAGGAGCTGATGCGGGCGGCCGGGCTGCCGGTGCGGCTGGTCACCGGCGACTTCACCGCCGCGCGGGGCGGCCGGGCGGCGCTGGAGGCGCTGACCCGCTGGCCGGACACCGACGCGATCTACGCGGCCAGCGACGCCACCGCGCTGGGCGTGATCGCGGCGCTGCGCGGGCGCGGGATCCGGGTGCCGCACGACGTGGCGGTGGGCGGCTTCGACGACATCCCGTACGCGGCGGTGAGCAGCCCGGCTCTGACCACGGCCACCCATCCGGTGGCCCGCATCGCCACCGCGGCGGCGACGGCGGTGCTGGACGGCCGGCCGGTGCCGCCGGTGACCGCGTTCCCCTCGACGCTGGTGGCGCGCGAGAGCGCCTGACCCGCGCGGCGGGGACCCGCAGGCAGCCGCGGTCGGGCACGGGGCCGGCGGCGGCGCGCATTCGCCGGCTGGGCGCGGCCGGGCGGTTGAGTCGCCGGCAGCCGGGTATCCGCGGCCCGACCCGACCGACGACAGGGGGCCGAGGTGACCGAGCCCGCGCCGCCGCACCGGCAGCCCGAGGAGGGGTACCGGCACGGCCGGCTGACCGCCCGCCCCACCGCCGTGGCCGCACCCGGTCCGACCGGGCCGGCCGAGGTGCCCGATCCTGCGGGCGGGCCGCCCGCGCTGCGCCACGTGCCGACCGGCGGCACGGGACCGTACCGGCTGGTGCTGCTGCTGCACGGCGCGGGCGGCTCGGCCCGGCAGGGCCTCGACCTGCTGCTGCCGCTGGCCGACGCGCACCGACTGCTGCTGCTCGCCCCGCAGGCCGTGGCGAGCAGCTGGGACCTGATCGCCGAGGGGTACGGCCCGGACGTGGCCCGGATCGACGCGCTGCTGGCCGCGACGCTCGGCGCGTACCCGGTGGCCGGGGTGACGGTCGGCGGCTTCTCCGACGGGGCCTCGTACGCCCTCTCCCTGGGCCTGACCAACGGCGACCTGGTCGACGCGGTCCTGGCCTTCTCCCCCGGTTTCGCGGCGCCCCTGGTCACCCACGGCCGGCCCCGGCTGTTCGTCTCGCACGGCACCGACGACCGGGTGCTGCCGATCGACGTGTGCAGCCGGCGGCTGGTGCCCCGCCTGCACTCCCTCGGCTACCCGGCCGAGTACGCCGAGTTCACCGGCGGGCACGAGGTGCCGACGGAGATCCGGCGGCGGGCGGTGGACTGGCTGGTGGGCTGAGCCGGGTCAGTGCCCCGGCCCGGCGACCGCCGCGTCGACCCGCGTGAGCACGGTCGCGTCGTCGTCGCCCCGCACGCCGCGCAGCAGGTCGATGGCCGTGGCCCGGATCTGCCCGATGATCATGGCGAGCGGCAGGGTCTGGCCGGGGGTGAAGAGCCGCCCCGCCACCCGGACCGCCGCCAGCGCGGCGACCTCGACCCGCTCGGCGTGGGTGTCGGCGACGGCGTCCTGCCCGCTCAGGTCCGCGGCGAGCGCGTCGCCGGCCGAGCGCACGGCCTCGGCGAGTGTCCGCACGGCGCCGCCCAGCTCGGCCGGGATCGGGGCGGGGCCCCGGGTCAGGGTGACCGCGGCGCGGGCGAGCACCCGGACGTTGCGGACCGCGTAGTCGATCTGCCGGATGGAGCCCTCCACCGAGCGCAGCCGACCCAGGTGCCGGCGGCGGCGTACGTTGAGCCGCAGCGCCTCGCCGGCGGCCTGCACCGCGCCGCGCAGCCGCTCCACCCCGGCGTCGGCGTGCCGGGCCCGCTCCAGCGCGGCCAGCGCCGCCGCGTCGTCGGCCCGGTCGAGCGCCTCCGCGATCTCACCGAGCACCCCGGCCAGCTCCTCGAAGGTGTGCCGGAACTCGCTGACCAGCGGGGCGAGCGGCCGGCGGGCGTCGACGAGCTGGCTGGCCACCACGGCCACCGCGCCGCCGATCAGCGCGTCGACGAACCGGAACGGCACCAGCGACTCGGTCGGCGGGGAGACCACCACCAGGTAGAGCGCCGAGACGGCGGCCTGCACCACGGTCACCGAACTGGCGCCGATGGCCACGGCCAGGGCGACGGTGAGCAGGATGACGGTGAGCACCGTCCAGGTGGTCCGGGGGCCGAGCGCCTGCACCACCAGGTCGGCGACCAGCACACCGGCCGCGACGCCGAGCACCACCTCGACCGCCCGGCGCATCCGCTGGCCGCGGGCCTGGCCGAGCACGATCAGCGCGGCGGCCGGGGCGAAGAACGGCTGCGGGTGGCCGACCAGCCGGGTGGCGAGGATCCACGCGACGGTGGCGGCCAGGGTCGCCTCCACGACCGGCAGCCAGCCGCGCCGCAGCCGCCCGGCCGCCTCCCGCACGGCTGCTCCGGGTCGCGGCGTGGCGTCAGACACGCCGAGGCGGAATAGCCGCACCCTGCCCCACCCGGCCATCGCCCGCCTCCCGTCGCGCCCGCCCACCCATCCTGCGGCCTGGCCCGGCGGGCGGCAGCGGTGGGGGCCACCCCGGCCCGGTGGCGGCGGTCACGCCCCGGTGAACGCCCGCAGCAGGGTACGCACCCCGGTCCGGAGGTCCTCGCGGCTGGCCGGGGTGCCGGGTGGCGGCGCGCTGAGCGCCCCGGCGCCGACCAGGCGGTCGAAGAGCAGCCCGTCGACGAAGGCGACGAACTGGTCGCCCTGCCGGCGCGGGTCCGGCGCCCCGGCGCGGGCCAGCAGGTCCCGGGCCTGGACGCGGAGCACGGTGCCGTGGTCCAGGATCCGTCGCAGCTCGGGCCGGTGCACGGCCTCCAGCAGGCAGGCGTACCGGGCGAGGGACCGGGTGCGTCCGGTGGTCAGCCAGCGGTCGAGCACCTCGGCCACCCCGGTGGCGAGCTGGTCGAGCCCCTCCGGCCCGAGCGGCGGGGCGACGCGGGGCGCTTCGGTGGGCAGCTCGTGGGCCGCCAGGTCGGCGCGGTCGAGGTCGGCCAGGCGCTGGACCACGGCCTCGATCAGCGCCTGCCGGGTCCGCAGGTACGCCGAGGTGGTGCCGGGCGGCATCCCGGCGCGCGCGTCGACGGCGCGGTGGGTCAGCGCCCGCATGCCGCCCTCGGCCAGCAGCTCCACCGCCGCGTCGGCCAGCCGGGCCACCCGGGCCGCCCGTCCGCTCACTGTGGCCCCTCCTCGGTTTCGTTCTACGGATGTAGTATGCCCTTCTACAGGCGTAGAAAGTGGTCGGCATGGGCGAGCCGCACGCGATCGTGGTCGGCGCCGGCATCGGCGGGCTCGCGGCGGCGCTGGCCCTGCACCGCCGGCGCTGGCGGGTCACCGTGCTGGAACGCGCCGCCGAGCCGCGCGAGCTGGGCGCCGGCCTGACCCTGATGGCGAACGCGCTGCGCGGGCTCGACGCGCTCGGCGTGGGCGACGCGGTCCGCCGGCACGGCGCGCCGGACTCGCCGGGTGGGCTGCGGACCAGCGACGGCCGGTGGCTGTCCCGGATCGAGGGGGCCCAGCTGGAACGGGCGCTCGGCACGGCCGCGCTCGGCATCCACCGGACCGCGCTGCACCGGCTGCTCCGCACCGCCCTGCCGGCCTCGACCCTGGTCACCGCGGCCGAGGTGGTCGACGTCGACGCCGACCTCCCCGCGGTGACCTACCGGCGGGACGGCGCGCCGGCCACGCTGCGGGCGGACCTCGTGGTCGGGGCCGACGGGCTGCACAGCGCGCTGCGCCGGCGGCTCTGGCCGGACCTGCCGGCGCCGGCGTACTCCGGCTCGACGGCCTGGCGGGCGGCGATCCGGTGGACCGCGCCGGTGTCCACGGCCGTCACCTGGGCGCCGGGCCGGGAGTTCGGCACCGTCCCGCTCGGCGACGGCCGGCTCTACTGGTACGCGGCCGAGACCGCCCCGCCGGGCGGGCGCGAGCCGGACGAGCTGGCGGCCGTCCGGGCCCGCTTCGGCGACTGGCACGAGCCGATACCCGCGCTGCTGGCCGCCACCCCGCCCGAGGCGGTGCTCCGCACCGACCTGTTCCACCTGGCCACCCCGCTGCCGTCGTACGTGCGGGGCCGGGTGGCGCTGCTCGGCGACGCGGCGCACGCCATGACCCCGCACCTGGGGCAGGGCGCGGGGCAGGCGATCGAGGACGCCGTGGTGCTCGGCGCCGTCTGCGCCGGCGGGCCGGCCGACCTGGCCGGCGCGCTGGCCGAGTACGACCGGCAGCGGCGACCCCGCAGCCAGGCCGTCGCCCGGGCCTCCGCCCGCACCGCCCGGTACGGCCAGCAGCTCCGCCACCCGGCGGCGGTCGCCCTGCGCGACGGCCTGCTCCGGCTGACCCCGTCCCGGGCGGCGCTGCGCGGCATGGCCCGGTACGCCGACTGGCAGCCGCCGCAGGGCTGAGCCGAATTGCGCGACGCACAACCCTTCAGAATATCGACCGCACGCGTTTTCCGGGCTCGCCCGAATGGGAGAACGGGCCGGTAAGATCGGCGACAAGCGTGTGACTGATCGCTGACTGCTGGACGTGATGGCGATCACACACACTGTGCCCATGAATACGAGACTCCGCCGCAGCCGGGCATTGCGCCTCGCGGTGTGTCTCGCCCTCGTGGCGGCACTGAGCGGCTGCATGCAGCTCAACCTGGGGTTGACCGTCAACACCGACGACACGGTCACCGGCCAACTCCTGCTCACCGCCGAGAAGTCCCTGCTCAAGCGGCGGAACCCGGACGTCGCGGCGGCCTTCGCCGAGCTGCGGCAGAACATCCCCTCCCTCCCCGCCGGCGCCGAGACCCGCTACGAGGACGCCAACTACTACGGCATTCAGATCGCGTACCGGAAAACGCCCCTGTCGCAATTCACCAGCGAGAGTGTGAATCTTTCCCGGGACGGCGATCTCTACCGCTTCTCGCTCCCGTTCGATCCGAGGAAATACGGCGGAAAGGTCGCCGAACAGGATCCGCGGAACCAGCAGGCTTTCATGACCTTGATGTCGTTCGAGATCTCGGTGACCTTCCCCGGCCGGGTGCTGGACACCAACGGCACGATCAACGGCCGGTCGGTGAGCTGGAAGGTGGTCGCCAACCAGCCCAAGCCGGCCGAACTGCGAGCCGTCGCCGAGGCGCCGGCGCAGCCCTCCGCCTCGGTCACCTCGGCCGCCGCCGCGGCCACCGGCGGCGGGTTCCCCTGGCTGCTGGTGGTCGGCGGGCTGGTCGTGCTGCTGCTGGTCGCCGTGGTCGTCGTCCTCCTGCTCCGCCGGCCGCGCGGCCCGGTGGCCGCCGCACCGGCCGCACCCACCCCCGCGCCCACTCCCCCGGCCGACCGGCCGGCCTGAGCGGACGCGACGCCGCCACCCGGGCGGTACCCGGCACCGCATCAGCCGGGGCCGCCGCACCACCCCACCCCGATCGCACCACCGCAACAACCGAAGAGGGGGATCGCCGTGAACGATCTCTTCACCTGGGCCGCCCTCGGCAGCCTCACCGGCGCCAGCGCCGCCACCCTCCTGGCCACCAACGTCATCGGCGGCCTCATCGGCCCGAGCGGCGACAAGGCGCGCAAGTGGATCGCACTGGGCTTCGCGCTCGTCCTGTCGTACCTGACGGCCGCCTTCGCCGACGACGCGGGACCGGAGAAGTGGATCATCGCGTTCTTCAACGGGCTGGTCATCTTCTCCGCCGCCCTCGGCATCAACCAGCTGCCCCCGGGCAACCGGCAGGCGACGAACGCGTCGCCGACCCAGCTCGCCCAGGGCCGCGAGCCCCGCTACATCCGCTCCTGGGTCTGAGAGAGGTGACCCCATGGTCCTCGGCATCATCAGCGCCGCCGTCCACATCGTCCTCGGCGCCGTGCTCGGCGGGGCGGCCGGCGGCACCATCGGCCTGCTGATCGGCGCGGTCGTCGGGCTGCTCGTCGGCGCGCCGTTCGGCTGGGCGGTCGCCTCCGCCGGCACGTACGGCACCGACCTCAAGGGCATCTTCCTCTTCGTGGTCGACCACACCTGGAGCCTGCTCAACACCGTCGCCGGCGCGCTCTACCTGGCCCTGCACCTGGTCTTCGGGCACCAGCTCGACCGGGTGGTCTCGCAGGGCAGCGGGCGGGTCAACGTGGTCGAGGGCGTCTCGCCCCGCTACGCCACCACCATCGGCACCGTCTGCGCCGGGTCCAGCCCCGGCATCCAGCGGCACGAGGACGTGCACATCCTCCAGGCGCGCCTGCTCGGCCCGCTCTACCTGCCGCTGGTCGCGCTCAACTACGTGCTGTTCACCATCGCCCCGGTGTGGCTGCTCTGGCACGACCACAGCAACGCGCCGATCAACCGGTTCACCCGCTACTTCGAGATCGGCGTCTACCCGCACGTCTGGAACGAGGCCATCGCGTACCGGATCCAGGGGACCCCGCCGCGATGACCGGCGCGATCGAGGCGGCCGTCGCGGACCTCGCGGCCTGGCTGACCGGGGCGGCGGGTGAACCCGTCCCGGTCGGCCCGCCCCGCGACGACCCCGACGGCGGCCTCACCGTCTGGCCGCTGGAGCTGCGGCCGGCCCGGCAGACCGCGGGCAGCGGCGGGGCGCGCGAGCCGTACCGGTTCGTGGTCCGGCTGCTGGTCAGCGGCGGCGGGCCGGCGGCGCTGCCGGCGCTGGACCGGGTCCTCGCTGCCGCCACCGCGGCCGGCCAGCCCGAGGTGGTGCTGGCCGCCGGGGATCCCGCGCTCTGGCGGGCGCTCGGCGTGGCGCCCCGGCCCGCGCTGCTGCTCGACGTGCCGGCGCGGATCGACCGGCCGGCGCCGGCCGCGCCGCCGGTGCGGCAGCCGCTGCGGCTGCGGCAGCTCGACCTGCGCACCCTGAACGGCCGGGTGGTCGGGCCGGAGCGGCAGCCGCTCGCCGCCATGCGGGTGGAGCTGGTCGGCACGGCCCAGTCCACCGAGACCGACGTCGGCGGGCGGTTCCGGCTCGTCGGCGTCCCGCACGACCCCGAGGCCCCGGACCGGCCGGTGCGGATCCGGCTGGTCGGCCGGGGCCGCACCCACACCGCCGAGCTGGACCCCGCCGACCCCGATCCCGTCGTCGTCTGCGCCCCCGACTGACTCCTCGAGGAGGACCGATGCCCACCTACTTCTCCCCCGGCATCTATGTCGAGGAGGTGCCCAGCGGCGCCCGCCCGATCGGCCCGGTGGGCACGAGCACCGCCGCCTTCGTCGGGCTCGCGCCCAACCGCACCGCCCACGTCGGCCAGGCCCTCGCCGTGAACAGCTGGTCGGAGTTCCTCCGGCTCTACGCCGACGGCGAGCACCTGGAGAGCACGCCGCTGGCCCGCGCGGTCTTCGGCTTCCTCGACAACGGCGGCACCCGCTGCTGGGTGGTCAACGTCGGCGAGGGCGGCCAGCTCACCGGCACCGGCGGCAAGCGCAGCGGCCTGCAACTGCTGGAGGCCATCGACGAGATCTCCATCCTGGCCGCGCCCGGCTACCACGACCCGGTCTCGCACGAGGCGCTGATCAGCATGGCCGAGCGGCTGCGCACCATGGTCGCCATCTGCGACCCGCCGCCCGAGGTGGACGACATCTCCCGGCTCACCCGGGTCGCCACGCCAGGCAAGGCGTCCGGCAAACCCGCCGAGGGTACGCCGAAGCCGGACGACGACCCGCCCGGCGGCGACCGGCCCCGGCAGTCGGACTTCGCCACCTACTACTTCCCCTGGATCCGGGTCCGCGACCCGCTCAGCGGCGACCTCGTCCTCACCCCGCCGAGCGGGCACGTGGCCGGCATCTGGGCCCGCACCGACGCGCTGCGCGGGGTGCACAAGGCGCCGGCCAACGAGCCGGTGCGCGGCGCGGTCGACCTCGCGTACCTGGTCACCCGCCCGGAGCACGACGTGCTCAACCCCAAGGGCGTCAACGTGATCCGGTTCTTCGCCGGCGAGGGCATCCGGCTCTGGGGCGCCCGTACGCTCGCCGCCGAGGCCAGCGAGTGGCGCTACCTGAACGTACGGCGGCTCTCCATCGCCATCGAGCAGGCCATCGCCAACGGCACCCGGTGGATGGTGTTCGAGCCGAACGACCACACCCTCTGGCGCTCGATCCGGCGGGACATCGGGGCGTTCCTCACCCGGGTGTGGCGCGACGGCGCGCTGCTCGGCCGCACGCCCGAGGAGGCGTTCTTCGTCAAGTGCGACGAGGAGACCAACCCGGCCGACGTGCGCGACGCCGGGATGGTGGTGGCACACATCGGCATCGCGGTGGTCAAGCCCGCGGAGTTCGTGGTGTTCAAGCTGAGCCAGTGGGCCGGCGGCACCGAGACCGAGACGATCGGAGGCTGACATGCCCACCACGGCCACCCCGCAGCCGGGCGCGCCCGTCGACCCCTACCGGGCGTACCACTTCAAGCTGCTCATCAACGGCATCACCAACGGGCACTTCACCGAGGTCAGCGGCTTCGAGGTGGCCATTCCGGCGCTGGCGTACCGGGAGGCCGGCAATGAGCGGATCCGGGCGGTCCCCGGCCAGGTCGAGTACGCCCCCGTCACCCTCCACTTCGGCCTGACCTCGTCCCGCGAGCTGTGGGACTGGGTGAACGCGGCCGCGAAGGGCACGGTCAACCGGCGCAACGTCTCGGTGGTGCTGCTCGACCCGGCCGGCACCGCCGAGGTGCTGCGCTGGAACATGATCAACGCGTGGCCGACGCGGTGGCGGGGCGCCCACCTGAACACCCTGTCCCAGGAGATCGCCATCGAGGCGCTGACCCTGGCGTACGAGGGGCTGGAACTGGAGTCCGGCAGTGCGGCCGCCCCGACGACCGCGTGACCGGCTGGCCCGCCTGCTCCGGGCCACCGCCGACCGCCTCGCCACGGCGGCCGCCACCCCGCCGCGCGCCCTTCCCCCCGAGCCCGCACCCCGCCGCCCCGGTGAACCCCCCGAACACTGGCTCCGCCTGGTCGCCGCCCACGCCCCCAACCTCCTCCAAACCCTCCCCACCCCCACTCCCCCCGCCTCCCCTGTTGATCAAGAGGTTTGCGTCGGATCCGACGGCTCCGCCGACGCAAACTTCTTGATCAACGAGGAGGGGGCGGAGGAGTGCGGGCACGGTGGCGTGGCGGGGGTCGGGGGCGGGGGCGGGCGGGGGTTGCCGTTGCGGCCGGCGGTGCCGGGGTTGGACTGGTGGGCGGGACGGGTTGGTGGGGCGACCGGATCTATTGGAGGGACGGTCGGCGCGGTAGCGGGGGGTCTCTCCGGGCTGGGTGGCGGTTCTCGCCCGGAGGTCGATCCGGGCCGGATCGGGGTGCTCGGCCCCGGCACGCGTGCCGACCCGCGAGGGCTCGCCGAACCCGGCGCACCGGCCGGCGACTCGTCCCGGTACCCGGTCAGGTCCGGTGACGACATCCCGCGCGCACCGTCGTCGGGCGGCGCCGCCGGGGGCGGATCCACGTCGAGCGGCAGGCGTGTCCCCCGCAGCCCGCTCGCCCCGCGGTGGGAATCGGCCGCGACCGGCGCCGCGCGCGGATCCGTCGTCGGGCTGCCGGGTGCTGCGTCGTCCGACGGCGCTCGCCGTGGCAGGAGGTCGGACGACGGCGTCATCCCGCCGTCCCGCCCGGCCGTGCGGGCGTCCCGGTCGCCCGTCGAGACCGACGCGCCACCGGGGTGGTCGCCCGGCCGGACGAGCGGCCCGTCGGGATCGTCGCCCGGCCGGACCGGGGCACCGCCGGAGTCCTCGCCCCGAATGCCCGGCCGCGCCCGGTCGGGGTGGGACACCGTCGCGGGCAGCGCGGCCGAGCCGGGAATGGCGAGCCGCGCCCGGTCGGGGTGGGACACCGTCGCGAGCAACGCGGCCGAGCCGGGAATGGCAGGCCGCGCCTGGTCGGGGTGGGACACCGTCGCGGGCAGCGCGGCCGAGCCGGGGATGGCCGGCCGCACCGGGCGGGTCCACCCGGCAACCGCCGGCGACCCGCCCGTGCCCGTCGTCCCGCTCGCCGACACGGCGACGGGCCGTGTCCGGCCTGGTCCGTCCGTCGGCGCACCGGAACTGAGCAGCGCCCGGACGGCCGCGTCCCGGGGAGGCGCAGGAACCGGCGCATCCGACGAGCTTCGGGTGCGTCTGTTGTCGCTGGGACGACAACAGACGCACCCGAACCCGCTCGCCGCCGCGATTGGAGACGGCAGCACGGGCCGGCCCGCGAGGGGAACCGCGGGCCCAGGGCCGGCGCCCGACCGTCCCGACTGGACCGCCGCGGCGGCCGGGCCCTGGCCGGCGCTGCCACGCGAGGCCGGCGACACCGGACTTCGGGGGGCGCAGCCGCACGGGACCGCGGGCGTGCCGCGACGGGATCCGTGGCCGGCGCTGCCCGACGACCGGGGGCTGTGGGCGCCGGCGGTCACGGCGCGCGACGCCGACCGGCTGGCCCGCCTCGACCGGGAACAGGCGGGTGACTGATGGAACGCATCGCCTTCCTCGTGGACGAGTCCGGCACCCGGGTGGACTGCCTGCTCAATCCCGAGACCGTGCAGGTCACCCGGCTGGCCGGCGTACGCCCCCGGGGCGCGCCGGACGGCCAGCTCACCGGCGCCGGTCTCGCCGACGACCCGCTGGTCTTCACCGGCGGCGGGCGTACCGAGCTGGTGCTGGACCTGCTCTTCGACACCGACTTCGTGGAGTCGCCGGCGCGCCCCGAGGACGTCCGCGCACTCACCCGTCCGCTGTGGATGCTGGCGGAGAACTCCGCCGTCGAGCACGGCTGGCTCCGGCCCCCGCTGGTCCGGCTGGTGTGGGGCAAGACCTGGAACGTGCCGGGCGTCATCGTGGCGATCGCGGAACGCTTCGACGCGTTCACCCTTACCGGCACCCCGCGCCGTTCCTGGCTGCGGCTCAAGCTGGTCCGGGTGGCCGAGACCGCCGAGGCGGCACGGGCGGGCTTCGAGGAGGAACTGGCCGCGGCGAGCACGCCGACGGTGCCGCCGGGGTCGGCGGTCGTCGCCGCCGCGGATGGGGCGGCCGAGCCGGGCTGGTCCGGGGTGCGCTTCGACCTGCTCGCCCACGACGCGCTCGGCTCGCCGCTGCGCTGGCGGCTGCTCGCCGAGCACAACCGGATCAGCGACCCGCTGACCGTGCCGGCCGGCACCGCCCTGGCCGTGCCGACCACCGCCGCGCCGCCGCCACACGACGACTCGATCGGCACGGGAGGTGCGCCGTGATCCGGGCCGCCGCCGTGACGATCGACGGCACCCCGCTGGCCGACCCCCGCCGTCTGCGCGGCGTCCGGGTCGCCGCCCGCCTGGACCAGCCGACCCAGTGCGAACTCACCCTGGCCACCGCCCCGGGCGCCGCCGCCCTGGACCCCCCGGTACGCCCCGGCGCCACCCTCGACCTGCGCCTGGAGGACCAGCAGGACGCCCTGTTCACCGGCGAGGTGACCGCCGTCGAGGTGGAGTACGCCGGCGACGGCGCGGCGCTGTTGCGGATCAGGGCGTACGACCCGCTGCACCGGCTGCGCAAGCGGCAGGAGCTGCGGGTGTTCGAGTCGGTGACCGCCGCCGAGCTTGCCGGGGTGCTCTGCGCCGATCTGGGGCTCACCGTCGACGCCGGCACCGACGGACCGCGCCTGGACCGGCTGCTCCAGCACCGGCACACCGACCTGGAGCTGCTCCGTGAGGTGGCCGGCCGGGCCGGCCTGCACCTGGCGGTGGAGGGCGACCGGCTGCGCCTGCTGACCCTCGACGGCCACGGCGACCCGGTCCCGCTCACCCTCGGCGGGAACGTGCACGCGCTGCGGATCGCGGAGAACCTGGACCGGGCCGGCGGCGGGTGCGCCGCGCTGGGCTGGCACCCGCAGCGCGCCGAGCCGCTGCGCCAGGAGGCCGGCGAGGCCCGCTCCGGGCGGCGCATCCCGCTGTGCCCGGACCCGGGCGGGGTGGGCGCGGACGGGGTGCGCACGGCCGTCGACCAGCCGGGCCGCAGCGACGACGAGCTGGCCGCCCTCGCCCAGGCCGGGCTGGACGCCCGGGTCGCCGCGCTGGTCACCACCGAGGGCACGGCCGAGGGTGATCCGGCGCTGCGCCCGGGCCGCCGGATCACGCTGGCCGGCGTGCCCGACCCGGTCGCCGGGGTGTACGTGCTCACCGAGGTGGTGCACACGCTCGACGGGAACGGGCACCTGACCCGGTTCTCCACCGTCCCGCCCGCGCCACCGCCACCCGCCGCGCCCGTGGCGGCCACCGTCACCCTCGGCACGGTCACCGACGTGGACGACCCGGACGGGCTGGGCCGGGCCCGGGTGACCCTGCCCGCGTACGGGGACCTGGACGCCGGCTGGCTCGCCGTGCTCTGCCCGGGGGCGGGCCGGGGCAAGGGCATCGTGGCGCTGCCCGACCCGGAGGACACCGTGCTGGTGGCGCTGCCCGGCGGCGAGCCGACCTCGGGCGTCGTGCTGGGCTCGCTGTTCGGCGCCGTCGAGCCGTACGACGCGGGGATCGTGTCGGGGCGGTCCCGCCGCTGGTCGATGCGGACCGGCACCGGGCAGTCGATCGTCATCGACGACGACGGGCGGGCCCTGCGGCTGGCCACCGACGGCGGCAGTTTCGTCGAGCTGCGTCCCGAGCTGACCACCGTGCACGCGGCCGGCGACCTGGTGCTCTCGGCGCCTGGCCGCGCCATGGTGGTGCGCGCCCGCACCGTCGACTTCCTGCACGCGGAGGCGGCCGAGGACGCCGAGACCGCCGCCGCCCAGGCCCGTACCCTCGCCCGCGCCCACGGAGGTGGCTGATGCGCTGGATCCACCGCGACTCGCTGATCACCTGCGACCACGACGGCCGGGTGGCCAACCGCCCCTCCCAGCGGTGGGTGACCGTGCGGGGCGTGCCGGTGCTGGTCGAGGCCGACCCGGAGGGACGGGACATCACGGCGTGCCCCAACTACGGGCCGACCATCAAACCCTGTGCGAAGACGCTGAAGGTGACCGTCGGCTACAGCGCCTGGCTGCGGGTGGACGGCCACCGGGTGGTGCTGTCGAACCTGGACGGGCTGACCGACGGCACCCCGCCCGGGCTGGTCCACCACACCGTCCGCGACCCGCGACAGACCTTCCTGGAGGCGGACGCATGAGGGCCTTCCGCTTCGTCGGCGCCGGCTTCGACGCGGGTCGCACCGGCGGTCTCGCGCTGACCGCCGCCGGCGGCCTGGCCATGACCGAGGGCGACGAGACCGTACGCCAGGCGCTGTTCCTGCTGCTGTCCACGACGCCGGGCGAGCGGCTGATGCGCCCCGGGTACGGCTCGCGGCTGCACCGGCTGGTCTTCGCGCCCAACGACGACACCACCGCCGGCCTGGCCATCCACTACGTGCGGCAGGCGATCCGGCGCTGGGAACCGAGGGTCGAGGTGCTCGACGTGGACGCCGGGCCGGACCCGGACGACCCGTGGCGGCTGGTGATCCGGCTGGACTACCGGGTGCGGGCCAGCCTGTCCCCCGGCCAGCTGGTCTTCTCCGTCGACCTGCTTCCCGTCGACGACGAACCCGGCGAGGAGGCGACCTCATGACGCTGCCGGTGCCGCACCTGGACGACCGCGCCTTCCTGGACCTGGTCACCGAGGCGCGGGAACGGATCCGCCGGTCCTGCCCGGACTGGACGGACCTCTCCGCGCACGACCCGGGGATGGCGCTGCTGGAGGCGTTCGCCTACCTCACCGAGGTGATGATCTACCGGCTGAACCAGTTGCCGGAGAAGGCGTACGTGGCCTTCCTCAACCTGCTCGGGGTGACCCGGCACCCGCCGGCCGCCGCCTGGGCGGACGTCCGCTTCACCCGGACCGGCCCGGACCGGGGTGCGGTCCGCGTCCCGGCCGGCACCCGGGTGGCCGCGGCCCGCGGCGCGGACCCCCGGCCGGTCGTCTTCGTGACCACCGAGCCGGCCGTGCTGGCCGCCGGCGAGACCGAGGTGACGGTACGCGTGCACCACTGCGAGCCGGTCGAGGCGGAGCTGCTGGGCACCGGCACCGGGCAGGCCGGGCAGGTCTTCCGGGCGGCCCGCGCACCGCTGGCCCGGACCACCGAGGCGCTGGACCTGCTGCTCGGGGTGGAGGTGCCGACCGGGTCGGTGGAGCTGGGCGCGGCCGCCCGGGAGCACGAGGGCCGCACGTACGAGATCTGGCGGCCGGTGGACAGCTTCGCCGGCGTGGGCCCGCAGGCCAAGGTCTACCTGGTCGACCGGGCCTCCGGGGTGGTCACCTTCGCCCCCGCGCTGGACCTGCGGCCGGCGGACGGGGCCGGGCCGGGTGTCGAGGGGGCGCCCGGCCCGGTAGCGGCGGTGCCGCCGGCCGGCCGGCAGGTCCGGCTCTGGTACCGCTGTGGCGGCGGGCCGGCCGGGAACGTGGCGGCCGGGACCCTGACCAGCCTGCGCGACCCGCTGCCCGGGCTGAGGGTGGACAACCCGGCGCCGGCCGCCGGCGGCCGGGACCTGGAGTCGATGGAGTCGGCGCTGGCGCGCGGGCCGTACGAGTTCTTCGCCCAGCAGCGCGCGGTGACCGCCCGGGACTACGAGATCCTCGCCGCCGGCTCCGGGGCGGTGGCCCGGGCGCGGGCGTTCACCCGGGCGGCGGTCTACAGCTTCGCCCGTCCGGGCGAGGTCGAGGTGGTGCTGGTGCCGTACGTGCCGGAGCAGGCCCGCCCCGGCGGCCGGCTGCCGGTGGCGGTGCTGCGCGAACACGAGGTCGAGGAGGCCCGCCGTCGGGTGGAGGCCGACCTGGAGCGGCGCCGCGCCCTCGGCACGGCCGTGCGGGCCGGCTGGGCGCGCTACAAGGCGGTCTCCATCCGGGCCCGGGTGGTGGTCCGCCGCGAGGAGGACGTGGACGCGGTCCGCCGGCGGATCCACGACCGGCTGCACCAGACGCTGAGCCCGCTGCCCACGCCGCTCAACCCGGCCGGCTGGGCGTTCGGCGAGCCGCTGCGGGCCTCCAACGTGTACCGGATGCTGGAGCACGCCGAGCCGGGCGTGCGCTACGTCGAGTCGGTGCGGTTCGTGGTCGACGAGGCGCCGGACGCCCAGGTGCGGGCCGTGGCGGTCGACCAGTACCAGCCCGGCACCTGGTACGCCGGGCGCGGCCCGGTGCTGTTCCGCTCCACCAACGCCGGGGCGGGCTGGGAGCCGGCCGGCCGGTTCGACGGCGAGAGCGTGGTCCGGGTGGTGCCCGCCCCCGCCCCGGTCCGCCCCGGCGTGGTGCCCCGGGCCGGTTCGGTGGCCGTGGTGACGGCGCGCGACGCCGGCGGCTCCCGGGTCCGGCTGAGCACCGACCTGGGCGAGACCTGGACGCTGCTGACCGACCTGGACTCCGGCGTACGCGACCTGGCCTGGATCGACCGGGACGGCGCGGGGGCGCTGCTGCTGGCCACCGACGCCGGCCTGTACGAGGTGTCCCTCCTGCCCGGCGCGGTGCCGTTGCAGATCCTGGTCGACCCGGCCGACGCCGACCGCGGCTTCTACGCGGTCCGGTCGTTCGTCTCCGAGCGGGGCGCGCCCGGGGTGGCGGTGGCGGCGCAGGCCGGCTTCGGCGTCTACCTGTCCACCGCCGCCGGCCGCCCGGGCAGCTTCGCCCACGTCGGGCTGGCCAACGTGGACAACCGGGTGCTCGCCGTGCAGTACGACGGCCCGGCCACCCTGCTGTGGAGCGGCGCCGGCGAGCCGGACCCGAAGAAGCCCGGGCAGGGCTGCCACCGCACCCGGCTTTTCGAGTCCGACGTGAAGTGGCAGTCGGTGGCGAGCGGCTGGATCGGCGGCACCTGCCGGGACCTGGCGTTCAGCGGCACCCTGGCGCTGGCCGCCACGCAGAGCGGCGGGGTGGTCCGGCTGGACACCCTGGCCGCGCAGCCGCAGTGGCAGCCCGTGATGGTCAACTGCGGCCTGCCGCTGCGCGACCGGACCCGGTTCGTCCCCGTCGACGCGATCGCCGCCACCGTGCCCTCCGGCGGCGGTGGGGCCGGCAGGCTGATCCTGGCCGGCGGCGAGCGCGGGGTGTACCGCAGCGGCGACGCGGAGGACTGGACGGCCAGCGCCAACCAGGCCACCGCCGACGTGGTCACCGTCCCCGGCACCTGGCTGCTCTGCTCCGGCGAGCACGACATCGAGGTGGTGCGGCAGGATGCGCCGAGCGGCGATTGAGCGGCTGCTGCCGGCCGCGTACCAGCGGGCCGCCGGCCCGGGCAGCGTGCTGGGCGCGCTGCTGGACGTGATGGAGGCGCTGCACGCCCCGGACGAGGCGGTGCTCGCCGACGTCGACGCGCTGTTCGCGCCGCACCGGACGCCGGACGGGTTCGTGGCGTACCTGACCCGGTGGGTGGCCATGGACCACGTGGTCGCCGCGCCCCGCGCGGACGCGCCGCTGCCGCTGCCGCTGGGCCGGCTGCGCGACCTGGTGGCGCACGGCGCGCTGCTGGCCCGGTGGCGGGGCACCCCGTACGGGATGCGGACGGCGCTGGAGCTGGCCACCGGCGTGACCGGGTTCGTGCTGGACGAGCCGGCCGACCGGCCGTTCCACGTGGTGGTGCGGGTGCCGCCGGCCGCCGCCGACCGGCTCGCCCTCGTCACCCGCGTCGTCGAGGCCGAGAAGCCCGCCGCGGTCACCGTCGAGATCACCACCGCCCCGGCTCCCGGACCCGGCGCGGGCCCCACCGGCCCCGACGACCCGGAGCCGCCCGGAACCGGCCCGGCCGACCCGGAGCCGCCCGCGGCCGGCGCCACCGAGCCGAAGCCGCCCGCCCCCGACGCCGACGCCGACGGACCGGAGGGTACGGCCACCGGGGTTGCGTCCGTTCCCGCCGTCGGCCGGGCCCGCGTGTCGTCCCCACCCCGTGACCAGCCGTCAGAGGAGCCGTCATGACCACCGAATGGACCGTCGTCGCCGCCGCCGAGCAGTTCACCCTGGACGCCCGCAACTGCGGCGAGCTGACCTTCACCGTCTCCAACCCGGGCGAGGCGCCGGACACCGTGGTCTTCGACGTGGCACCCGGCGAGGGCACCCAGCGCGGCTGGTTCACCGTGGCCGAGCCGCAGCGGGTGGTGCCCGGGCAGGGCTCGGTGTCGTTCCTGGTCCGGCTCGCCGTGCCGCCCGGCACGCCGCCCCGGCGCTACGACATGACCGGGTTCGCGTACTCGGCGAACACCGCGCCCGAGGAGAGTTCCCGCTCCAGCGGCCGGGTGACGTACGACGTGCGGGCGGTCGTACCCCCGAAGCGGGTGCCGTGGCCGTGGCTCGCGGCCGCGGCGGCGCTGCTGCTGGTGGTGACCGGGACGGTGGTCTGGCTGGTGACCCGGGGTGGGGATCCGGCGCCCCCGCCCCGGGCCGAGGTGGTGACCGTGGAGGCGGAGAGCCTGGTCCCCGGCGCGACGGTGCAGTCGACCACGGCGGCGCGGGCGCAGGTGGTGTCCCAGGCGAACTGCTGCGAGGTGGTGTGGTCCGGGGACGCCCAGCTCTTCTTCCTGGGCCGGGCGGTGGGTGACCGGGTGACCGTATCCGTGGACCTGCCCGCGGACGGCACCTGGCGGCTCTCCGCCGTGCGCACCACCTCGTTCGACTACGCGAACACCATCTGGCTGGTCGACGGCCGGCAGGTCGGCGACACCTTCTTCGGTTTCACCCCGACGGTGGTGCGCACCGACTTCGTGGACGTGGGGACCGTGGAGCTGGCCCGGGGGCCGCACAAGCTGAGCCTGGTGGCGGTGAGCAAGACGCAGGGCACCGACCGGTACTTCGCGGGGGTCGACCAGATCCGGTTCACCCAGCTCCTCCAGCCGTGAGCGGGCGGCAGAAGGTGCTGCTGGCGGCCCTCGCCGGGCTGCTGGTGGTGCTCTACGTGGTGGCGGTGGGCGGCGGCCGGCACGACCGGGGTGACCCGTCCGCCGGGCCCGGCTGGCTGGCCCGGTTCGGCGGGGACGCCGGCACGGTGGACCCGGCGACGGTGACCGTGGCGTGCGCGCCGCCGGCCGACGGGCCGAGGCCGTCCCCCGAGGGCGTGGTGGTCGGCTTCGGCACCGCCTGCCGGCTCCGGGTGGCCGATCCGGGCGGCCTGCGCAGCCTGGTGCTGCGCAGCGCGGCGCCGTTCGTGGTGACCGCCCCGGCGCCGGGGGACGCCGAGGTCACGGTCACCGACGAGGTGGCACCCGGCGAGGACGGCACGGCGGTGGCGAAGGTGGCGGTGGACGGCGAGACCGAGGTCGTCCTGCGGTGCCCGGGAGGTGGCGGATGCGTGGTCACCGTCGCCCGGTCCTGAGCGGACACGGGCCCGGCCGGCGGGCGCCGGCCGGTGAGGAGGCGCGAGATGGGTGAGCTGCGCAAACCGTTCCTGCTGCTGGCGCTGCTCGCCATCGCGCTGGTGGTGGGGCTGGAGCTGGGGGCGGCGGCGCTCACCGGCGGCGGGGACGCCGGCGGCGCCCTACGGGACAGCGCCGGGCAGCTCGGCGTCGAGCTGGGCGACGTGGGCAGGGTGACCGAGCCGTCCGGCCGGGGCACCGGTCACCTGGCGCTGATCGACCTCGTGGCGCTCTGGACCACCGGGTTGTTCAGCCTGAGCCTCGTGGTGCCGGACCGGATCCAGGGCCGGGTGCAGGGGGTGGCCACCCTGGTCTTCTCGATCGTCCTGCTGCTGGTGTCGCTGGTCCTGCTGATCATCGCCTTCGTCGAGCTGACCGTGATGGTCTCGCTGTTCCTGGCCGCACCGTTCGGCACGCTGGCGTACCTGGCGGTGTGGGGGTTCTTCCCGGTCGGCGACGCGGCCGTGCTGCTCGGCCTGGTGCTGCTGCTCAAACTCGTCTGGGCGGCGCTGCTGCTGGCCGCCCAGCCGCGCTTCCTCCAGAACAAGGGCCTCGTGCTGCTGGCGCTGACCACCCTGCTGTGCACGGTGGTGCTGGAGTTCCTGCACCAGCTGGTGCCGGGCATCCTGGTCAGCATCACCGACGACCTGGGCGCGGTGGTCTTCGCCGTGGTGGCGCTGATCTGGGCGCTGGTCCTGCTGGTCGGCTCCATCCCCGCCATCGTCAAGGCCGTCCGCACCACGGCGACCACCTCCCGTCCCGCCCCCCGCTCCGGGTGAGCGCCGCCTCCACCGATCAGGCAAGGGCTTTCCCGGCGGCGCTGCGGTAGCCTCTCGGCCACCGGGGTGTGCGAGGGGGTGCGCATGGCGACGCTGGCCGACGTCGCCCGTCGGGCGGGCGTCTCCCCCGCGACCGCGTCGCGGGTCATCAACGGCAGCAGCAAGCCGGTCGCCGACGAGCTGCGCGAGCGGGTCCTGAAGGCCGTCGCCGAGCTGCGGTACGTGCCGAACGCGCACGCCCAGCTCCTGGCCCGGCCGCAGCGCAGCGTGGTCGGCGTGCTGGTGCACGACGTCTCCGACCCGTACTTCGCCGAGGTGACCCGGGGGTTGCAACGGGTCGCCACCGAGCGGGGTCGGCTGGTCATCATCTGCAACAGCTACCGCGACCCGGATCGGGAGGTGGAGTACGTCGACCTGCTCCGCGCCCAGCAGGTCGCCGCCATCGTGCTGGCCGGCTCCGGCTACCACGACCCCACGGTCAACGCCCTGCTCGACGAGCGGCTCGCCGCGTACGCGGCCACCGGCGGGCGCGTGGCGGTGATCGGCCGGCACCGGCACCGGGGCGACGCCGTGCTGCCGGCCAACGAGGAGGGCGCCCGCCTCCTCGGCGCGGAGCTGCGCCGGCTCGGGCACCGGACGGTCGGCGTGCTCGCCGGCCCGCGCTCCCTCACCACCACCAGCGACCGGATCGCCGGGCTCGGCGCCGGCCTGGGCGAGCCGCTGCCGGAGGCGCGGATCCGGTACGCGGACTTCACCCGCGACGGCGGGTCCCGGGCCGCGGCGGAACTGCTCGACGCCACACCGGGGCTGACCGCGATCGTGGCGCTGAACGACTCGATGGCCGTCGGCGCGCTGAACCTGCTGCGCGCCCGCGGGGTACGGGTGCCGGCGCAGGTCTCCGTGGTCGGTTTCGACGACATGCCGATCGCCGCCGACGTGACCCCGGCGCTGACCACGGTCCGGCTGCCACTGGCCGAACTCGGCGCCCGGGCCATGACCCTGGCGCTGGAGCCGGCCGCCGGACGGGACCGGGTGGAGAGCCTCCCCGCCGAACTGGTCCGCCGGGACAGCCTCGGCCCCGCCCCGGCCTGACCGGCGTCAGCCCGGGCCCGACCGGCTCAGCCGGAGCCGACCCGGCCCGCCCGGCCTGACCGGCCCGCCCGACCGGCGTCAGCCCGGGTCGGCGGCGAGGGCGGCGAGGCGCGGGAGCTGCCGGGGATCGGCCAGCGCCGACCCGACCGCCACCACCCGCGCCCCGGCGGCCAGGAAATCGCCCGCGTTGTCGGCGTCGATCCCGCCGGTGGCCACGAACCGTGCCTCGGGCAGCGGCCCGGCGACCGCCCGGAACCAGGCCGGGCCGAGGCTGACCGCCGGGAACGCCTTCAACCAGACCAGGCCGTGGTCGAGGGCCCGCTGCGCCTCGGTGGGTGTGGCCACGCCGGGCAGGTGCGGGATGCCGTAGCTGACCGCCGCGTCGGCGACCGCGAGGTCCAGCCCGGGGGCGACGGTGAACGCGGCTCCCGCGCCGGCGGCCTGCCGGACCTGGGCGGGGGTGCGGACGGTGCCGGCGCCCACGAGGCGGTCCCGCCGCCGGCCGGCGTCCACGGCGGCGCGCAGCGCGAGAACCGCGTCGGGGGTGCGGATCGGCACCTCCACCACGTCGATGCCGACGTCCCAGGCGCGCTCGGCGAGCCGGACGGTCTCGTCGGGCGGCAGGTCGCGCAGGATCACCATCACCCGCGCGGGGCCGAAGATTTGTGCGAAGTCGTGCCCGCTCACCGTGTGCTCCCTCCACCGTGGCCACTGCCGGCCGCATTCTGCACCGTGCGCGCGCCGTCGGGCTGCCCCGACCGCAAACCGGGCACGAGGGTGGCCCACTGCGCGTCGGACAGCGCCAGCGCCCAGGCCGTCCAGGCCGGGTCGGGCGGCGGCGCGGTGTCGCCGGCGGCGGCCAGTGCCGGGACCGCGGTGAGATGCCCGAGCCGTAGGCAGGCCGGCAGGTCGAGGCCGCGCAGCAGCCCGGCCAGGAAGCCGGCGGCGAAGGCGTCCCCCGCCCCGACCGGCTCGCGCACCCGCGCCGGCAGCGCCGGCACGAACGCCCCCGCCCCGGTACGCGGCAGCGCCGTCGCGCCGACCGGCCCGTCCTTGACCACGACGAGGTCCGGCCCGGGCAGCAGCGCGCGGACGGCGGCCGGCGTGGTGACGCCCCAGAGGACGGCCGCCTCGTCCAGCCCGACCAGCACCACGTCGGCCCGGTCGGCCAGGTCGCGCAGCACCGGGGCGGCCCGGCGTGCCGGCCAGAGCCGGGGCCGGTGGTTGACGTCGAAGCTGATCCGGGCGGCGGGCAACGGGCGGGCGGTGAGCGCGTGCGCCACCAGGTCGCGGCAACCGCGGGAGAGCGCCGGGGTGATCCCGGTGAGGTGCAGCAGCCGCACCCCGGCCAGCCGCGGGTCGTCGAGGGCGCGGGCGGTCAGCCGGGATGCGGCCGAGCCGGCCCGGTGGTAGTGCACCCGGGTGCCGTCCGGGCCGGGGTCCTTGACGTAGACGCCGGTGGGCGCTGCCGGGTCGACGGTGACCAGGCTGGTGTCCACCCCGGCGGCGGCGACCTCGCGGAGCACCCGGCGGCCGAACGGGTCGTCGCCGACCCGGCTCACCCAGGCGGCCCGGTGGCCGAGCCGGGCCAGCCCCATGGCCACGTTGGACTCGGCGCCGCCGACTCCGACGGCGAGCCGGTCGGCGTGCTCCAGCGGGGTCGGGTCGGCCGGGGCGAGCACCACCATGGTCTCGCCGACGCAGGCCACCTCCGGGCCGGTCACCCGGCCACCGCCGGGGCGAGCCGGGCCGCCACTTCCGCGCGGTCCAGCCGGCCGTCGGCGACCAGCACCCGGTGCCGGTTGCGCCGGGGGTGTCCGGCCGCGACCACGGCCGGCCGGTCGAAGGCGTACGCGACGCAGACGCCCGGGTACAGGGCCGTCCGCGTGAACCACCGGTCGCCGGGCCCGAGCCCGGTGAAGACCAGGGTGTACGCCCCGCCGCCCGGCCCGACGCCGGTGAGCGCCAGCCACTCCGCGGTCGCGCCGTTGACCGCCTCCTCCCCCTCGGCGTCCCCGGTGAACACCTCGGGCTCCCCCGCCGCGACGGCCCGCCAGAAGAAGCCGCCGTAGCCGGCGCCGCCGGGGCGGCCGTTGGTGGCCGGGCTGCCCAGGTGCACGTCCCGCCCGGTGGCGGCGGTGAGGGTGGCGTCGACGTCGAGCCACCAGGCGTCGGGGCCGGCCGGCGTGGCGGTGAGCCGGCGGTGTTCGCGCAGCAGCGGCCGGCCGGCCCGGTCCCGCCACTCCAGATCGTGGTCGAGCCGGTCGGCGGCCCGGTGCCGCCAGCCGGTGTGCGCGATGACGCCGTGGTCGTCCCGCCAGGTGTAGCCGGCGTTCCGGACGTAGGTGCGCCCGCCCCAGAGGTTGGCGCCGTCGACGTCCTGCACCGCGAGGGAGGCGCCCAGGTGCCAGACGTGGTCGGCGGGCAGCGCGTCGGTGACCGGTGTGCCGGCCAGGGTCCGCACCGGGTGCAGGTACGGCCGCGGCCCGTGACGCGGATCCAGGTCGGGCCGGACCACGTAGCGGGCCACCTCGACGCCGGCCACGACCAGGCGCGGCTCGTCGTGGTCGGCAGCGTGCCCGGCGGCGTCGGGGGCGGGCTCGGCGCCGGCGCGGTTGTCGGCGGTCACGGCGCCTCCGGGCGGGTGAGCGCGCGGCGGGCGGCGACCGCGTGCAGGGCGGCCAGGGTGTAGCCGGCGAGGATCGGCACGGCGACCGGGGTGACCAGCACGGCGAGCAGCCCGGCCAGGCAGCACACCCCGGTGGCGGCGGCCCAGGTGGCGGGCCGCTGCGCGCAGGTGCCGGCCGCGCCCCGGGCCGCCGCCCGCCAGCCCCGGCCGCCGGTGCGTCCGACGGTGACGGCGACCAGGCCGGCGTACCCGAGCAGGGCGGCGGTGACCGCGGCGGTGAGGGCCGTGGCGGGCCCGCCGCCGGGGACGCGGCCGCCGGCCAGGGCGAGCAGGTCGGCGGCGAGCGCGCCGGCCACGGCGAGCCCGACGGCGCTGACCGCCAGCCCGGCGGGGAGCGCCCGGCCGAACCGGGCGAGCGTGGTCCGCGCCACCGGCCAGCTGCCGGTGACGCCCCGGTCGTGCAGCGCGGCGCTGGCCGTGGCGACCGCCGGGGCCAGGGTGAGCAGCGGCAGCGCGGCCAGGGCGACGGCGAAGCCGAGCAGTGCCAGGTCGCTCGCCTCGCGCGCGGTGTCCCGCCAGTCCCGGCGGGCCGGCTCGGCGCTCATCCCTTGAGCCCGCTGGTGTTGATGCCCTCGACCAGCATCCGCTGGAAGGCGAGGAAGAACAGGAACACCGGCAGCAGGGACAGCACCGACATGGCGAACATCGGGCCGACGGCGCTCTGGCTGGTGGAGTCGATGAACAGCGTCAGCGCCACGGGCACCGTGTAGTCGTCCAGGTTGGACAGAAAGACCAGCTGCCGGAAGAAGTCGTTCCAGGTCCAGATGAAGGAGAAGATCGCGGTGGTGACCAGCGCGGGGCGGCTCAGCGGCAGGATGACGTGCCGGAAGACGCCGTACGGGGACGCTCCGTCGATCTTGGCGGCCTCGTCCAGCTCGCGCGGGATGCCCCGCATGAACTGCACCATGAGGAAGACGAAGAACGCCTCGGTGGCCAGGAAGTGCGGGATGAGCAGCGGCAGGTACGGCCAGTCGCCGCCGACCAGGCCGAGGCTGCGGAACAGGATGTACTGCGGCACGATGAGCACGTGCCCGGGCAGCAGCAGGGTGCCGATCATGACGGTGAACCAGACCCGGCGCAACCGGAACCGCAGCCGCCCCAGGGCGTACGCGGCGAGCAGGCAGGACAGCGCGTTGCCGACCACGGTGAGCAGGCTGACCATCGCGCTGTTCAGGAAGAACCGGCCGAAGCCGACGTCGAAGTTGGTCCACCCGTCGGCGTAGTTGCCCGGGGTGAACCGCTCGGGCAGCAGCCCGACGTTGTTGACGATCTCCGCCTGGCTCTTCACCGAGGTGCCGACCATCCAGACCAGCGGGTAGAGCACCACCGCGACGATCACGACCAGCACCAGCAGGCGCACGGCCTGCCGGCGTGCGGGGGCGACTCCCGTCATCGGTCCTCCTCCCCGTCCGAGTAGTGCACCCAGAACCGGCCGGTGCTGAAGAAGACGGCCGTGATGAGCGCGATGGCGACCAGGAACACCCAGGCCATCGCGGAGGCGTAGCCCATCTCCAGGTCGGTGAAGCCGGAGATGTAGAGCTTGAGCGTGTACATGAGGGTGGAGTCGACCGGGCCGCCGGTGCCGTTGCTGAGCACGAAGGCGGCGGTGAAGCCCTGGAAGCCGTGGATGGTCTCCAGCACCAGGTTGAAGAAGATCACCGGGGAGAGCATCGGCAGGGTGACCGCCCGGAACCGCCGCCAGGTGCCGGCGCCGTCGACGGCCGCCGCCTCGTACAGCTCGGCGGGGACCTGCTTGAGCCCGGCCAGGAAGATCACCATGGGTGCGCCGAACTGCCAGACGGCCAGCACCATGAGCGTCTCGAGGGCCCAGTCGGGGTCGCTGACCCAGGGCAGCCCCTCGATGCCGAACAGGGCGAGGAACGAGTTGAACGCGCCGTCCCGGTTGAACATGTTCACCCAGACGATGGCCAGCGCCACGCTGCCGCCGAGCAGCGACGGCAGGTAGAACAGGCCGCGGAACAGCCCGACGCCGCGCCACGCCCGGTTGAGCAGCAGCGCCACGCCGAGCGCCGCGGCCAGCTTGAGGGGCACGGCCACCAGCGCGAAGGTCAGGGTCACCCGCACGGCGTGCCAGTACGACGGGTCGCCGGTGAACATCCGCTCGTAGTTGGCCAGCCCCACCCAGCGCACCTCGGCCAGCGGGGTGAGGATGTCGTAGTCGGTGAAGCTCAGCCAGAGCGAGAGCAGCATGGGGATCGCCGTGACGCCCATCAGTCCGATGAGCCAGGGCGAGAGGAAGACGTACCCCGCCAGACCTTCGCCGAGCCGGGCCCGGCCGGCCCCGCGCCGCGTGCGGCGGGGGCCGGCCGGTCCGGCGCGTCCGGTCCGGTCGGGCGCCGTGGTGAGGGCCACGGGCCGGCTCCTTTCCGTCGGCGCGGTCAGCCGATCGCGGACTTGCAGGCGGCCAGGAACTGCTCGGCCGCCTGGGCGGGGGTGGCCCGGCCGTACTGGGCGTTCTCGGCGGCCTTGGTCAGCTCGGACCGCACCTTGCTGTGCCCCTTGATCGGCACCTGCGGCGACTCGCCGAACTTCTGCGCGAGGTCGGACTCGACCTGGATGGACTGCTTCATGGCCGGGTCGGTGGCGGTCTCGCTGACCTTGGCGCGCAGGTCGAGGTTGGACGGCAGGCCGCGGTCGGTGCCGAGCAGGGCGACCGCTTCCGGGTCGTTGGTCAGGAAGTTGATCACGTCGACGGCGACGTCCCTGTGCTTGCTGCCCTTCAACACCGACCAGTACATCGAGGCCCGGGCCCACTGGGCGCTCGGGTCGCCCGGGTACGCGACCACCCCCAGCTCGTCCTTGGTGTTCTTCTTCAGGTCCGGCATCTGGTTGGCCCAGACCCAGGAGGTCGCCGCCTTGCCGGTGACCACGAGCTGCTTGGTGATGTCGGTGGCGTTGCCCTCGTGGATCACGTCCGGGGTGGGGGTGGCGCCCCGGTCCCGGGCGCCCTTCCACAGCTCGAACCACTTCGTCACGTCGTCGGCGGTGAACCCGAGTTCCGTGCCGTTGTAGAGGTCCTTGCCCTGCTGGCGCAGCCAGACCCAGAACGCCTTGTAGTCGGCGCTCGGGTCCTGGGTGCCGGGCACCTTCGTCTTCTTCGCCACCTGCTCGGCCCAGGCGATGTGCTGCTCCCAGGTCATCCCGGTGGTCGGCTCGGGCAGGCCGTGCTTCTGCAGCAGCGTCCTGTTGTAGACCAGTCCCTGGGTGTTCTCCCCGGCGGCCACGCCCGCGAGCTTGCCGTCGACCACGCCGTACTGCCAGAGGCTCTTGGGGAACTTCGACACGTCGAGCTTGCCGGAGTCCTTGAAGCTGGTCAGGTCCAGGGTGGTGCTGCGGCCGGCGTACTCGGCGAGGTAGTTGTCGTCGATCTGGAACAGGTCGGGCGGGTTGCCCCCGGCGGTCAGCGTGGCGAGCTTGTCGAAGTAGCCCTGGTTGGCCTGCCAGGTCTTCTCGAAGGTCACCTCGGGGTGCTTCTTCGTGTAGAGGGCCAGGGCGTCCTCGGTGAGCTTGGCCCGGGCGTCGCCGCCCCACCAGAAGACCGAGAGCTTGACCGGGCCGTCGTCACCGGCCTCGTCGCCGCCGCAGGCGGCGGCGCCCAGGGCGAGTGGCGCGGCCAGCGCGACGGCGGCCAGGCCGCGCACGAATCGACGTCGGGTCAGGGGGGTACGGTGATTCCGCCCGGCGGGCACGCCGGCGGTGGGGGACGTTGCGGGGTGCATCTGCGCTCACTCCTCGGCTGTGGGAGGCGACGACGTCACCGGCGGCCGTCCACGGGTCGCCCGGGTCCGCACGGCGATGCGGGCCCGGGCCACCACGTCAGGCGCCGGTGCCGTCCCGGCCGGGCGGTGGGACGGGCCCGGTCGAGTCGCGGACGACCAGTTCGGTCTGGAGCATTACCTGTGCGGTGGTGCGATGGTCGCCGGCCGATGCGCCCCGGCCCCGGGCGCCGCGGGGCGCGTCGGAGTCGTGTTGCAGCAGCATGTCGACGGCCGTCCGGCCGGCGGCCGCGGTCGGCGTGGCCACCGTCGTCAACTTGGGTCGGGTCAGCCGGCTCAGCGCGATGTCGTCGACGCCGACGACGCTCACGTCCTGCGGGACCCGGAGCCCGAGCGCGTCGAGCCCTTCGATGAGGCCGATCGCCATGAGGTCGTTGTAGGCGAGCACCGCGGTGACGCCGCTGCGGCGGACCTGGTCCGCCACGGCGCCACCACCGGTCTCGGTGGGGTGGTTGGGGCCCAGGACGGTCAGCTCCGCGCCGCCGGCCCGGGCCGCGGCCACGGCGGCCCGGCGGATCTCCCGGTTCGTCCACGAGCCGCGCGGACCGCCGAGCAGCGCGATCCGCCGGTGGCCCAGGCCGAGCAGGTGCTCGATGGCCAGCCGGGCACCCTGGCCGACGTCCATCATCACGCAGGGCAGGCCGGCGACCTGACGGTTTATCACCACCACCGGGACCTCCCGGCTGACCTGCTCGATGAGGCTGTTGCTCATCCGGGGGCTGCACAGCAGCACCCCGTCGACCTGCTTTGCCAGGGCGTGGACCAGCTCCTCCTCGGCGGCCTGGTCCTCGTTGGTGTCGGCCACGAAGACGTGGTAGTCGCGGTGCCGCGCCTGCCCCTCGGCCGCCTTGATCAGGGGCGGGAAGAACGGGTTGGCGATGTCGGCGACGATCAGGCCGATGTTGTGCGTACGGCCCGTGATGAGGGCGCGGGCGGCCCGGTTCGGCCGGTAGCCGAGGTCCTCCGCGCAGGCCAGCACCCGGACCCGGGTCTCCGGGTTGACCAGGTGCGGGGCCGAGAACGTGCGGGACACGGTGGAGATGTGGACGCCCGAGGCCCGCGCGACGTCCCGGATGGTGGCTGGCACGGCGGGCTCCTCGTCCAATGTGGTGACGGTCACGGGGGTGCCGCCAATTAATGCAAACGGTTGCTCCCATGTCAACGGGAGTCTGTTGCGGATCGATTGCGGTACCGCTCCCATCACCCATTCTTTGCGCCACAGAAGCGGATATAGGTAACCGGTTTGGCATCGATCGTTGACGCGGTCTCGGCCGGCGTGGTTACTTCACTGCAAACCTTTGCAGCTCTCCGGGGAGGCCGACGCCATGTCACCACCCGCCCGGGAACGGGTCCGGCACGCCCTGGTCGGCACCGGGGCCAGGGCCGAGATGTTCGTCCGCGCGCTCGCCCTCGACCACGCCGACACCGCCGAACTGGTCGCCCTCGCCGACGTCAACCAGGCGCGGATGGACGCGCACAACCGCTGGCTGGCCGAGCTGGGCCACCCCCCGGTGCCCACGTACCGGGCCGCCGACTTCACCGCCATGCTGGCCAAGGAGCGGGTCGACGTGGTGCTGGTGACCAGCGTGGACCTCACCCACGACGAGTACGTGACGGCCGCCCTGCGGGCCGGCTGCGACGTGGTCACCGAGAAGCCGATGACCGTCGACGCGCCCCGCTGCCGGCGGATCCTCGACGCGGTGGCCGAGACCGGGCGCCGGGTCACCGTCGCGTTCAACTACCGCTACAACCCGCTGCACGAACAGGTCCGCCGGCTGCTCGCCGACGGGGCGGTCGGCGAGATCGGCTCGGTGCACTTCGAGTGGCTGCTCGACGTCCGCCACGGCGCCGACTACTTCCGCCGCTGGCATCGGGACAAGGCCACCTCGGGCGGCCTGCTCGTGCACAAGGCCGGCCACCACTTCGACCTGGTCAACTGGTGGCTGGACGCCCGCCCGGTCGAGGTGCACGCGGCCGGCAGGCTGTTCTTCTACGGCGAGCCCGGCCGCCGGCACGGCTACGCCCGCGACTACGACCGGGCGCACGGCTCCCCCGCCGCCGCCGACGACCCGTTCGCGCTGCGGCTGGCCGAGCACCCCCGGCTGCGCGAGCTCTACCTGGACGCCGAGGCCGAGGACGGCTACCAGCGCGACCGCAACGTCTTCGCCCCCGGCGTCACCATCGAGGACGACCTCGCCGTGCTGGCCCGCTACTCCACCGGCGCGACCATGACCTACCACCTGACCGCGTACGCCCCGTGGGAGGGCTACCGGGTGATGGTCAACGGCAGCCGGGGCCGCCTCGAACTCGACGTCACCGAGAGCGACCACGTCTCCCCCGCCGAGGCCGGCGCGCTCAAGGGCGCGGCCCTGCACGGCGGCGAGGCGGCGGCCGAGCACGGCGCGGCACGGCTCACCCTGCGGCCGTTCTGGGCGCCGCCCGTGGACGTACCCGTCGACGGCTGGACCCGGCAGGGCCACGGCGGCGCGGACGCCCGGATGACCCGGGTGCTGCTCGGCGGCGAGCCCGACCCGCTCGGTCGGGCGGCCACCGCGTACGACGGGGCGCTCGCCCTGGTCACCGGGCTGGCCGCCAACCGCTCGCTGGACACCGGCGCCCCCGTCCGCGTCGCCGACCTGCTCACCCTCCCCTGACCGAGGAGTCACGCCCCCGTGCCGACCGTCTCCCGCAGCGACCTGCTCCTGCCCGCCGAACCCGGCCAGCGCGCCCTCGCCCGCGAGCTGTACGCCCTGGCGGCCGAGCAGCCGATCATCTCCCCGCACGGGCACGTCGACCCGGCCCTGCTGGCCGAGGACCGCCCGTTCCCCGATCCGGCCCGGCTGCTCATCGTGCCCGACCACTACCTCACCCGGATGCTGCTCAGCCAGGGGGTGCCGCCGGCCGACCTCGGCGTGCCCAGCGTGGACGGCAGCCCGGTGGAGACCGACGGGCGCACCATCTGGCGCCGCTTCGCCGCCCACTGGCACCTGTTCCGCGGCACCCCGTCCCGGCTCTGGCTGGAGCAGACCTTCCGCGACGTGTTCGGGGTGGCCACCGTGCTCTCCCCGGCCACCGCCGACGCGGTCTACGACGAGCTGGCCGCGCGCCTCGCCGAACCGGGGTTCCGGCCCCGGGCGCTGTTCGAGCGCTTCGGCATCGAGGTGCTCGCCACCACCGAGTCGCCGCTGGACGACCTCGGCCAGCACGCCAAGCTCGCCGCCGACGGCTGGGGCGGGCCGGGCGGCCGGGTGGTCACCACGTTCCGCCCCGACGACGTGGTGGACATGGAGTTCGACAACTGGTCGGCCAACGTGGACCGGCTCGCCGAGGTCTCCGGCGAGGACACCGGCACGTACGCCGGCTACCTGGCCGCGCTGCGGCGGCGCCGGGCGGCGTTCATCGCGGCGGGCGCCACCTCCACGGACCACGGGCACCCCACCGCCCGTACCCTCGCTCTCGACCCGGCGGAGGCGGCGGCGCTCTACGACCGGGGCCGGCGCGGGCGGGCCGACGCCGCCGACGCGGAGGCGTTCCGGGCGCACATGCTGCTGGAGTTCGCCCGGATGTCGCTCGACGACGGCCTCGTCATGCAGCTGCACCCGGGGGCCGTGCGCAACCACAACCGCTGGCTGTACGCCCGGCACGGCCGGGACGTCGGCGGCGACGTGCCGCAGGCCACCGAGTACGTGCACGGCCTGGCCCCGCTGCTCGACGCGTACGGCAACGACCCGCGGCTACGGGTGGTGCTCTACACCCTGGACGAGGACACCTTCACCCGGGAACTCGCCCCGCTCGCCGGCGGGTACGCGGCCCTGCACCTCGGCGCGCCCTGGTGGTTCCTCGACTCGCCCGAGGTGCTGCGCCGGTTCCGGGAGGCGGTCACCGAGACGGCAGGCTTCTACAACACTGCCGGGTTCGTCGACGACACCCGCGCGTTCTGCTCCATCCCGGTACGCCACGACGTGGCCCGCCGCGTCGACGCCGGCTACCTGGCCCGCCTGGTGGCCGAGCACCGGCTGCCCCTGGACGAGGCCGCCGAGACCATCGTCGACCTGGCGTACCGACTGCCCAAGCGGGTCTTCAAGTTCGGGGAGAAGCTGTGAGCGTGACCATCACCGACGTGCACGTGCACGACGTCCGGTTCCCCACCGCGGCCAGCGGCGACGGTTCGGACGCCATCAACCGGGGCGACTACTCGGCCACCTACGTGGAGCTGGCCACCGACGGCGGTCCCACCGGAGCCGGGTTCACCTTCACCAACGGCCGGGGCAACGAGATCACCTGCGCCGCCGTGCGGGCCCTGGCCCACCACGTACGCGGCCGGAGCGTCGCGGAGATCGCCGCCGAGCCGGTGGCGTTCTGGCGCTCGCTCACCGCCGACGTGCAGCTGCGCTGGCTCGGCCCGGAGAAGGGCGTCATCCACATGGCGGCCGGCGCGCTGGTCAACGCCGTCTGGGACCTGCGCGCCAAGCTGGCCGGCAAGCCGATGTGGCGGTTCCTCGCCGAACTGCCCACCGACGACCTCGTGGCCACCGTCGACTTCCACCACATCACCGACGCGCTCACCCCCGACGAGGCCGCCGCCATCCTCGACAAGGGACGCGACGGGCTCGCCGACCGGCTCGCCACGCTGGAGCGGGACGGCTTCCCCTCGTACACCACCTCCGTCGGCTGGCTCGGCTACCCGGACGACAAGGTGCGGGCGCTGACCCGCGCCGCGTACGCCGACGGCTGGCGGGCCATGAAGATGAAGGTCGGCGGCCCGCTCGACGACGACCTGCGCCGGGCCCGGGCCATCCGCGCCGAGATCGGCCCGGACGCGCTGCTCATGATGGACGCGAACCAGGTCTGGGACGTCGACCAGGCGATCACCGCGATGACCGCGCTGGCCGAGGTGGACCCGTACTGGATCGAGGAGCCGACGCACGCCGACGACGTGCTCGGCCACGCCCGGATCGCCCGCGCGGTCACCGAGCTGACCGGCGGGCGGTGCCGGGTCGCCACCGGCGAGGTGGCCGCCAACCGGGTGATCTTCAAGCAACTCCTCCAGGCCGGGGCGATCGGCGTCATGCAGGTCGACGCCTGCCGGGTCGGCGGGGTCGACGAGGTCCTCGCCGAGCTGCTCATGGCGGCCAAGTTCGGCGTGCCGGTCTGCCCACACGCCGGCGGCGTCGGCCTCTGCGAGTACGTCCAGCACCTGGCGATCTTCGACTACCTCCGGGTCGGCGCCAGCCTCGACGGCCGGATGGTCGAGTACGTCGACCACCTGCACGAGCACTTCGTCGACCCGGTCCGCACCCGCGGCGGGCGCTACCTGCTGCCCACGGCGCCCGGCTACAGCAGCACCATGCGGCCGGCGTCCATCGCCGAGTTCCGCTTCCCGGACGGGCCGGCGTGGCGATGAGCGTCGGCGCCGACCGGCTCGGGCTGGCCACCCTGCGCCGGCTGCCCGTCGAGTGCCGGCCGCTGCTGCGCCCCGGCACCGTGCCGGCCGGCATCGTGCACCTCGGACTCGGCGCCTTCCACCGCGCCCACCAGGCCGTGCACACCGAGGCGGCGGTCGGCGCGGCCGGCGGGGACTGGGGCATCGTCGGGGTCGCCCCGCGCAGCACCGCCGTGGTCGACGCGCTCGCCGCGCAGGACGCCCTGTTCAGCGTCACCACCCTGGCCGCCGAGGGCGCGGCCACGCGGGTGGTCGGCGCCCTGGCCGGCGTACGCCACGCGGCCGGTGATCCGGCCGCCGTGGTGCGCCTGCTCGCCGACCCGGCGATCCGGGTGGTGACGCTGACCGTGACCGAGAAGGCGTACCAGCTCGACCCGGTCACCGGCGCGCTGCGCGCCGACCCGGACCTGGTCGCCGACCTCACCACCGACCGGCCGCCGCGAACCGTGCCGGGGCTGCTGGTCCGCGGGCTGCTCGCCCGGGCCGCCGCCGACGCCGGCCCGGTCGCGCTCGTCAGCTGCGACAACCTGCCGGCCAACGGCCGCCGGCTGCGGGGCCTGGTGACCCAGGCGCTCGCGCTGGCCCGGGTGCCCGACGGGCCGGCCGGCTGGATCGAGCGGCAGGTGACGTTCCCGGGCACCATGGTCGACCGGATCGTGCCGGCCCCCACCCCGGACACCCTGGCCACGGCCCGGCGGGTGCTCGGCGTGACCGACCTGGCGGCGGTGGCCGCCGAGCCGTACTCCCAGTGGGTGGTCGAGGACGACTTCCCCGGCGGGCGGCCGGCCTGGGAGCAGGCCGGGGCGGTGCTCACCGGCGACGCCGGCCCGTGGGAGCGGCTGAAGCTGCGCACCCTCAACGGGGTGCACTCGGCCACGGCGTACCTGGGGGCCCTGGCCGGCGCGGAGACCGTCGCCGAGACCCTGGCGCTGCCGCGGCTGGACGCCGTGCTGCGCCGGCTGGTCGCCGAGGACGTGGCGGCCAGCTTCACCCCGCCGCCCGGCGTCTCCGTGCCCGCGTACGGGGAGGAGGTGCTCGCCCGGTTCGCCAACCCGGCGATCCGGCACCGCACCCTCCAGATCGCCATGGACGGTTCGCAGAAGCTGCCGCAGCGGGTGCTGCACACCGTCGCCGACCTGCGCGCCGCCGGCCGCCCGGCCCGCTGGGCCGCCCTGGTCGTCGCGGCCTGGCTGCGCTTCCTGCTCGGGCACGCCGACGACGGCCGCCCGCTGCCGCTGGACGACCCGCTCGCCGACCGGATCCGCGCCGCCCTCGCCACCGCCCCGGGCACCCCGGCCGGGGTGGTCGACGCGCTCTTCGCCCTTCGTGAGGTCTTCCCCGCCGACCTGGCCGCCGACGACGAGGTCCGGGCCGACGTGACCGGATGGCTGACCGACCTGGAGCGGCACGGCGTGCGGGCCACCCTGGCCGGTGCGGCGTGACCGGCCCGGTCGGCGCGCGGCGCGGCGAGGCCGGGGCGGGTCCGGCGCACCCGCCCACGGTCGCGCTGGTCGGCGCGAACGGGCACGGGCGCTGGCACCGGCGGGCCATCGCCCCGCTGCACGCCGCCGGCCGGGTACGCCTGGTCGGCCTGGTCGACGTCCGCCCGTTGGAGGACGAACCGGCCGCCCCGGTCCCGCCCGGGGCGCGGACCTTCACCGACCACCGGGCCATGCTCGCCGCCGTACGCCCCGACGTGGTGGTGGTCTGCACCCCGCCGCACACCCACCTGCCGATCGCCCTCGACGCCCTCGCGGCCGGGGCGGACCTGCTGCTGGAGAAGCCACCGGTGCTCGACCTGGCCGAACACCGGCGGCTCGCCGAGGCCGCGGCGGACGCCGGCCGGGCCGTGCAGGTCGGCTTCCAGGCGCTCGGCTCGGCGGCCCTGGCCGAGCTGACCGCCGCGCTGGCCGCCGGACGGCTCGGCACGATCGCGGCCGTGGCCACCGTGGCGGCCTGGCAGCGACCCGACGCCTACTACGCCCGCTCCCCCTGGGCCGGCCGGCGGAGCGTCGACGGTCGGCCCGCGCTCGACGGGGCCCTGGCCAACCCCCTGGCGCACGCCGTGATGCAGTGCCTCGCCGTCGCCGAGGCGGCGAGCGGCACGCCGGTCCGGCCGGCCCGGATCGAGGTGGAGCGCTACCGGGTGCGGCCCATCGAGGTGGACGACACCGCCGTGCTGCGGGTGACGCCGCGGACCGGGCCGCCCGTACTGGCCGCGGTCACCCTGGCCGGCGAGGAGCACATCGCCGGCGAGGTGCACGTCACCGGCAACCGGGGCCGGGCCGTGCTGGAGTACCCGACCGACCGGCTGCGGCTGCCCGGCGACCCTGCTCTGCGCGCGGTGCCCGGCCGGCGCGGGCTGCTGGAGAACCTGCTCGACCACCGGGCGGCCGGCACCCCGCTGATCGCGCCGCTGGCGCGTACCGCGCCGTTCACGGCGATCGTGGCGGCGCTGCGGGACGCGCCGAAGCCGACCCTGCTCGGCGGCGCGCTGGTGCGCGGCGAGGGTGACGGACCACAGCGGGTACGGGTGCTCCGGGGCGTCGACGCGGTGCTGCGCCGGGCCGCCGGGTCCGGGGCGCTGCCGTCGGAGTCGGGGGTGCCGTGGGCGGTGCCGCCGTACCGGATCGAGCTGCCCGACGGGGAGGCGCCGCAACGGTAGTGCAAACCCCCGGCAGGGCCGGGTCCGGGCGATCCGGACAGAAGCCCGCCTTCCCGACCGGCACCGGTCGGGGCAATTAACCACGTATTTCTTTACTGCAACAAACCTGCACACAATACACATTGACTCATATAAAACAACGACTTTACCGTCACAGATATCGGCCACCAAAAGCTGACAGGACGGTAAGAGTCATGCGTAGAACAGCAGCGGCCGCCGCGCTCCTCACCGCCGCGCTCGTGGTCACCGGCGCCGCCTCCGCGCCGGCCGCGCAGATCGCCGCCGGCACCGACACCACGTACGCGGCCGGCCGGATCGTGCTGGTCACCGCGTACGCCAGCGCGGTCTTCGACGACGTCGTGGTGGACGGCGCCGCCCTCGCGCCGGCCCGGCCGGTAATCCCGTTGCCGCTCGCCGGCGGCCCTGCGACCATCGAAGCCATGATCAAAAGAGAGGGCGTGACCACCTCGGCGCGATGAGCGCGCCGCACCGGCAGCGGGACCAGCACCGCGCCGGACTGTGCAACGGCCCGGCGAACCACCACCGCCGGCATCGGACGGCAGGGCTCCGCGACTGGCTCTGGACCGTCTTCCCCATGTGACCCACGACCACGCTTCCCGCCGGCTCGGACCACCGGCGCGGTCAGCGGGGTCCGGCGGCGTGCGCCCGTTCGCGGCGGGCGGCCCGCCGGGCCCGGACCACCCGCACCGCCACCACCAGCACCACGAGGGCGAGCAGCGCCTCGCCGCCCCAGCCGAGCCGCCGCTCCAGCAGCCGGAACGACGCCCCGGCCAGGTAGCCGAGCAGTGCCACGGTCACCGCCCACAGCGCGCCCCCGGCCAGGTTCGCCACGGTGAACGCGCGGCGCGGGAGGCCGCTCATCCCGGCCAGCCCGGGCACCAGGGCGCGCAGCGCGGCCGCCCACCGGCCGAGCACCACCGCGCCGGCGCCCCGGCGGCGGACCAGGTCCAGCGCCCGCGACAGCTCCCCGGAGCGGACGAACCGGCGGGGCGTGCGGGCCAGCAGCCGCCGGCCGTACCGGCGGCCCACCAGATAGCCGACCTGGTCGCCGAGGGCCGCGCCGGCGACCGCCGCGAGGATCACGGCCCAGAGCGGCAGCCGCCCCTCGTGGGCCAGCACCCCGCCGACCAGCACCGCGATCTCGCCCGGCACGAGCAGCCCGAGAAACGTCGACGCCTCCAGCGCCGGCAGCAGGAACACGAGCACCAGCACCAGCGCGGGCGGCAGCGCCACCAACAGGTCCAGCACCCGGTCCACCCGCCGATTGTGACTCGCGGGCCGCCGGCGCCGGGCCCGGCCGGGGGATCGGACATCCGGTCGAAACCAACCGCCGGGTCGAGGAATACCGCAGGCCCGGACCGGGGACAATGACGGACAGGACGGGACGGTGACGACGGGCGCCCAGGCCCGGGAGGTGCGCGGGACGGGGGACCGGACGTGGAGGGTGGGACAGCCGCCGGGCTGGTGCCGGGCGACGACCCGGCCGGGACGGCCCCGGTCTTCACCGTCGACCTGCCCGCCGACCCGGGCCGGCTCGCCTCCACCCGCGAGCGGCTGCGCGGCTGGTTGCGCGCCCACCGGGTGGGCGACTACGACATCGAGACGGTGCTGATCGCCACCGGCGAGGCGTGCGCCAACGCCATCGAGCACGGCTACCGCTTCGCGCCCGAGGGGATCACCACGCTCCGCGCCGAACTGCGCGACGACCACCTGGTGATCGAGGTACGCGACAGCGGCGGCTGGCGGGCGGACGCGGACGGCGACCCCGGCGACCGGGGCCGGGGACGGACGATCATGGACCGCGTGATGGACGAGGTGAGCATCGCCGGCACCCCGGAGGGCACCACGGTCCGCCTGGTCAAGCGGCTCACCGGAACCTGACCGGATACGGTCGGGAGGCCGACCGGGGGCCACGCTCCCTGGTGAAGATCAGCTATAAGGGACGCATGGAGTTCCCGGCGTACCTGGCGACCATGCCGATGCACGCGATCACCGAGATCCACGGCGAGCCGGGCCTGCTGGCCCGCTTCCGGCTGGAGGTCGAGGCGTTCGACGAGCCCGCCCGGGAGCGGCTCACCGCCGCCCTCGACCTCGCCGCCGAGCTGCACCGGGAGGACCGGCGGGTGCGCGAGCCGTACCTGAACCACCTGCTCCGGGTGGCGATCCGGATGATGCACCACTATCAGGTGCGGGACGTGGACGTGATCGTGGCGGGCCTGCTGCACGACACCGTGGAGGACCACCCGGCGGAACTGGCCGGCCCGGACGCTTCCGACGACCCGACACCCGCGGCGCTGGCCGCGCTGGCCGCGCGGTTCGGTCCGCGGGTTGCCCGGCTGGTCGGGGCGGTCACCAACCCGGCGTACGACCCGGGGCGCGACCGGCACGTCCAGTACCGGGAACACGTGGCGGCGAGCCTCGACCGGGAGCCCTGGGCCCGGGTGATCAAGGTGTCGGACTTCACCGACAACGGGGTGGGTGTGATCCACACGGTCGGGCCGAAGGTGGCCCGCTCGGCGGCCAAGTACCGGCCGCTGGTGCCGGTCTTCCGTGACCTCATCGCCCGGCCGGACACGCCGCTGTCGGCGCCCGTGAAGCGGCACATCTTCGCCCAGCTCGACCTGGCCGAGGAGCGGTTCAGCGCGATCCTCGACCAGCCGAACTGACCGGCCAGCCCAGCTCGCGCCCGGGGACGGGCGCCGACGCGGCCCGCCTGGTCAGCCTGCGTCCGCGGGTGGGGCGCCGACCCGGCCGCCCAGGGCGGCGGTGATCCGGTCCCGCAGCGCCGACAGCCGGTCGGGGTGGTCGCGCAGCACCACGCGCAGCGACCGGTGTCCGCCGGCGGCCACCCCGCCGAGCACGTCGAGCAGGGTGCCGAGCTGGGCGGGCGGCTCGTCGGCGAGCAGGTCCGCCGCGTCCCGGACGACGAGGGTCAGCGGGCCGGCGTCGAGCCGGTCGGCCAGCACGTCGGCGAGGGCGTCCCAGTTGCGCCCGAACCACGCCGGCAGGGGCAGGGCGTCGGCCAGCGCCTCGTACAGGCCGGCGCGGGTCCGGCCGGCCGTCCCGGCCAGCGGCACCCCGGCCGGCTCGGGCTCCGGCCCGGCGTCGAGGACGAGCCAGGCCGGCGGGTGCGGGGACGCTGCGCCCATCGGTCGATCCTTTCCGGTCGACGCGGGTCGGGCCCGCCGGCCCGACCCGCCCCGACGCCTGTCAGAGCCGGTAGAAGTTGGCGTAGTGGTCGGGCGAGAACCAGGTCGCCCCGGTGCTCTTGTTGACCACGATCCGGTACGCGTCCCGGGCGGCGCCGCAGGCGCGCGGGTAGACGTCGTACTCGTAGTAGGTGGCGTTGGTGGGGAGCTGCCCCTCGTAGTTGTAGAACCGGCCGCCGGCGAAGTTGCACAGGCCGCCGCTCCAGGAGTACCAGCCGCGGCTGGTCGGGAAGCTCTTGGCGGACCAGCCCGAGCGCGCGGTGCGGGCGTCCGCGCAGCGGGTCATCGTGCAGGAGCTGTAGACGGCGGCCTGGGCCGGCTCGGCGAGCCGGGTGGAGACCGCCGGCGGGCCGACGAGCGCGGCGGCGACAATGGCGGTGAGCAGGGCGCAGGCAGCGAGGGCCCGGCGTACGCGGGCGCCGGTGGAGCGGAGCGGGGTCGCGAGCGTGGTCAAGGGATCCTCCCCGAACTGGGCGACAACATCGACCGGTGTCGTTGTCCGATCGCGCCCAGTCTGGCGGTGATCCTCCCCGGCGTACAGACCCGCGCGGCGACCGTGCCCCGAATGCCGGGTGAACGCTCGATGATCGGCCGTGGCGGGGCAACCCGCGCAGCCCGACCCCGGCCGGGTCAGCAGCCGATCCGGGCGGCGCCCGCCGATAGATGCAGTGATGCCTGACGATGCCTGGCAAGGGGTGCGGGCGGGCGTCACCCCGCCCGCACCCACCTCACCTACTGCGCGAACGCCTGGAACTCGGCGATCCGCACGTTCTGCGCCTGCGGGCTGGCGGTGGCGCAGTCGGTCGCCGCCCGCGGGTCGGCGTCCTGCTCACCGGCGTAGTCCGGCGCGCCGGTGCACTGGTTGGTCAGCACCTCGACCCGCAGGTGGGTCGCGTCGGTCCGCGGGATGTCGAAGGACCGGACGATCAGCTCCGGGGCCCGGGGCCGGGGCGCCACCGACGGGAAGGCGTCCGCCGGGCTGGTGTAGACCACCCGGTAGTCCGCCGCGTCGGCACAGCTCACCCCGTCCCCCGCCGTGCAGGCGAGGACCCGGAACTGGCGCAGCGCGGAGAACCGGCTCTGGGTGCCGGCGTCCGCGTCGCCCGCCACCGGCGGGCGCAGCATCGCGCTGACCTGCACCCGGCGGACCTGCTGCGTACCGCCGGCCAGGTCGACGGTGACCTGCCGGCCGGCGACCGGCGCGCCCAGCGAGGCCCAGTTGGTGGCCTCGTCGTCGTCGGCGACCCGCGCCAGGTTGACCCCGTCCCCGCCGACCGTCGCGCCGGCGGCGGTCGAGGCGAGGTTGCGGCGCAGCCTGACCGGCAGGTCGCGGACCTGGCCGGCCTTCACGGTCACCGGGCCGACCCGGACGTGCCCGTAGCCCGGCGCCCGGACCACGAACTCGTACGTGCCCGGAACGAGGCGCACCTCGTCGGTCAGCGGGGTGGCCGCGTCGGTGTCCGCGACCGGCACTGCGCGCGCCTGGTAGCGGCCCACGAACAGTTGCGCCCCCGGCACGACCTCGTCGTCCACCGGCCGGAAGCGCAGCACCGCCTCGTTCGCGTGCGGGGAGGTGAAGCCGGGCGTCGGGTTGACGTCGGTGTTGCCCACGCTGGCCGCGGTCTCACCGAGGCCCCGGACGGCGAACGCGTTCCAGAGCAGGTCCTGGTTGGCCCCGCCGAAGCGGATCCGGTCCGCGGCGAGCATCGCGTCCCGGGCGTCGACCATGCTGACCTGGCTGACCGCCATCAGCAGGAACGAGTCGAAGACCAGCTGGATCCAGCGCCGGTTGCCCGGGCAGGCGGTCACCGGCGTCGCCCCGTCGGCGCAGGACTTCTGCAGGGCCGCGTCGCCGGCGCCGTACCGGGCCATCATGGCCGCCCGGATGTCGGCGTTGGTCGCGCTCCAGACCTCACCGGAGGCGTGCACCTGGAGGCCGACGAAGTCGTAGTCGATGGCGCTGTAGTTGAGCGGGCTGTCGCTCATGTTGTAGTTGCGGATGCCCGCGTTCGGGTCGCCGGTGGTGTACTCGCCGATGGTGAAGCCCTTCCGGCCCGGCGCCGCGTACCCGTGCTCGTACAGGTACTCCATGGCGAGCTGGTCCGACCAGCTCTCGCTCATCCCCTGCGGGGAGCTGACCCCGGCGTTCGGCCCGGCGATCATGCGGCCGCTGACGGCGTGGCCGTACTCGTGGGCGATGACCGACATGTCGAAGTCGCCGTCGACGCAGGGCGCGTAGAACGAGCCCGCGCTCGGCTGCCACAGGTACATGTTGGTGGTCGGGGCGATGCCGTCCGGCGGGGTGATCTGGTTGGCGTTGTTGCGGGCCGCGAAGGTCGGCGGGCCGCCGCTGACGCCGCCGGCCTGCGCGTTGCCCTGCTCCGGGTCGTTGCCCAGCGCGCCGCGGCCGAGGTTGTCCCGCTGCATGTTCCAGGTCGCCTCGGTGAAGCCCAGGTGGTAGGACCAGTCGTGCATCCGGTTGTGCATGGCGAACAGGTTGGCCCGCGCCGCGTCGATGTCGTTGGCCTGCGGCGAGGTGAAGGTGTCCGGGCTGCACTTCTGCTCGTACCACTGGTTGGTCCAGGGATACGCGTAATTGCGATCGGGGCGCGGCGTGGCCGTCTCGGTGCCCACGCTGAACGGGTCGTTGCTGAACCAGTTCTGCACGGCGATGGCGTTGTTGCCCCTCGTCGTGGTGGTCGACGTCCCGGTGGCCGGGTCCACGTCCCACGCAGGGTGCCCGGGCACGCCGACCACCTCGTCGCAGCCTGCCGCCGGTCCGGCGCACCAGCGCACCCGGGTGTCGGTGGAGGACTTGTCGACCGACGGGGAATTCGGGAAGACCTCCCACGACGGGTTGTCCACGTCGTGGTCGACCAGGTCCTCGCGGACCAGCACGCTGCCGTCACGGGCGTCCACGTAGGTGGCGAAGGCCGCCGGGTCCGCCCCGGTGACGTCCGCGCCGAGGACCACCTCGTACGCCGCCCGCGGCCCCCGGTCCGCGGTCGGCACCGCCACCAGCGAGGTACGCAGGACGGTCGGGTCGGTCAGACCGGCGTCGGTCGCCGCGGCCCGTCGTGCCTGGTCGGCGCTGATCGCGGCCGGGGCGGGCGTCCCGCCGTCGCGGGCCAGGGACGAGCTGACGTGCCAGACCACCCCGTCGCGGACGCCGACGGCCAGCATGCCGTCGACCGCGGCCGGCAGGTCGCCGAAGCGCTGCCGGAACAGCACGGTCGCGCCGTCCCCCATCGGCGCCACGGTCAGCTGCTCCAGCGCGGCGGCGCCCTCGGCGGTCAGCCCCAGCACGTCCCGGTTCGTGGCCACGTACGCCCGCGCGGCGGCGGCCGGGTCGGCGGGCAGGCCGGTGGCGAGCGGCCGGCCCGTCGCGGTGAGCATGGCCGGCGTACCGAAGTCGGTCCAGCGGACCCGGGCGCCGAGCGCGGCGGCCCGGTCCTTCTGGCGGTCGGTCGGCGCGGCCCGTCCCTTCCGGTTGTCTGTGGTCTTGCTGTCGTGGCTGTCGCCCGGCAGGTGGCCGGGCGGCGCCTGGGTCGGAATCTCGTTCCGGGGTGCCGCCTGGCCGCCAGCTCCTGCGGTCAGGACCAGCCCGGCCGCGAGTAGCAGCGCGGTGGCCCCCGTCGTCGCACGCGATGGTGTGCGCACGGTCCCTCCTGTCGTCGAACGGCGATGTCCGTCCCGCCATCCGACCAGCTCAACAGGACAGTCAACACCGGCCGAACATCCACAGATGGAGGTATCTGAATGATATTTCCTGCCGCCGACGCACGAGCAGACGCGTGGGCTCGCTGCTCTGCAGGGTCAGGCGGCTTTGAAGACCGTGTCCAGGTGCCACTCGAGGTACTCGGCGCTGGGTCTGTCGCTCCGCCGGTCCGGCACGGCAATGGTGGTGCCGGCCTTGGCATAGAACTGGTCACCGTTTCCGAACTCGCTACGCAGCCGAGGGCTCACCATCAACCGGTACTTCGGGTCGACTCCGAGGTATCCCCTGTCGAACAGGATGTGGACGTCCGACTTCAGCAGCAGACCGTTGTCAATCCGGTGCTCCCCACCCTGAGGGAGCGGTCGAATGTGAGCTGCTTGCAACACCGGCTGAACCTTGTTGCCGGTGATTGCACACCGTCGCCCGTAGGCACCGAGAACCACCGCCTTGAAGGACTGCTGACCGAGGCGTTGAGGCACCAGACGTGGGTCGCCGTAAACCGGACCGGGCCGGTGCCAGGGCTCACTGTCATCCAGCTCGACCGTCACGCCTAACAGTCGATGCAGCAACAGATCGAAGTAGCTGGCTACCAACGGATCAGCGAGGTTGTACGTCTTCCCCTGCACCACGTTGGACGCGAAACCCGGAGGCGGGCCAGCAGTCGAACCATCGGGGAAGAAGACACTGTCCCGGACGAAAATACAGCCGATGACGGGGTCTTCGTCGAGTCCGATCGGCTGCTTTCGGTATCTGCCGACGCTTTGGCGCATCTCGTCCAGGCTGCCGACACCGTTCGCCTCACCGAACAACTCCCATGCTTCTGAGATGCGCAACTGTGTGAAGCCGCTGAAGAAGCCCCCGCCGACTATTTGGTTGAGTGGGTGGTGCGCCTTGAAGAAGAAGGGTTCGCCAGGTGTAAGAGCGCGGAAGGCCCCGCCGGAGGGCCGCCAGAAGTTGACCTCCGTCAGGGTGGGCCGCGCGGCTAGAAACCGGTACCACTTCTCGTCTGTCACTCCGACGAAGGTCCGCACACCGGTAAGCGTGCATGACCTTGATCCTCTCGGCCACCCCCGAAAGGGCGACGTCGAACCGGTAGAAGCGGCGCGAATTGACGGACGGGCTTGCCTCCGGGCGGAATTCCCGACCCAGCCGGTGGCATCGCTAGGGCTTGAGCCGCACGTACGCTGCGCCCTCAGCCAATCGCGGCCGCCCGGTGGGCGAGGATGGCCAGGGTTTCCCGGCGCACCTCGTCGGTGTCGTGAACGAGGCGACGGTGGGTGAAGCGGACCACCAGGATGCCCACGGTCGCCAGCAGCGCGTCCCGACGCAGGTCGATCTCCCGCTGCCGCGGGTCGCCGTGCGTGGTGGCGCCGTCGAGTTCGATGTTGACGCGCTCCCGCTCGGCGAACAGGTCCAGGTACATGGTGCGGCGCCCGACGCGTACCCGCACCTGGCGGCGGAAGGCCGGCATTGCCGGGCCGGTGAAGACGTGCTCGTGTCCCCAGATCTCCAACGGGCTGCGGCAGCCTCGCCGAGCCGCGCCAGCAGCTTGCGGAGCGCTCCCCGATCAGGCAGCTTGGGCACGGTCCCCAGGGCCTCCACCAGCCGCTGGGCCGTGGCGAGCCGGTCGTTGACCGCCTTGATCACCGGTGCTCGCCGCTCGCCGGACGGCAGCATCGGCCAGGAGTCGACGAGGGCCTGTTCGAGCCGGGTCACGGTGAGGCCCCGCCGGACCACCACGTGCGGCGGCTCGAGGAGGAGGCCCTGACGCCGGTGCACCGCCACCCCGGGCCGGCTGCGGATGCCCGCGCCGGCCGGGGCGCTCAGGTGCAACAGGTCGCCGGCCCGCGGCCGGCGTATTCCCCAGATCGCGAGCGCGCTGAGGTGGCTGAGCACGCCCCGCCCGTCGGCCCACAGGTGGGCCGCGCGAAGGCCCACGGCAGGGTCGAGCCGGCCGATGGTCGCGGGGCCGTTGGGAGGTTCCGGTCGACCCTTCAGCAGGTGCGCCGCCACGAACACCTCGGGCAGCACCCGCACCAGGTCACCACTGCCGCACGCCTGGCTCAGCGTCCACTCCGGCACGACCTGCTCGGCCACCGCACGGGTCACCAGCCCACCGCCCCGCTCCACCAGCTCCCGAAGCACCGAATTCACACCCCGACCCTGACGCCCCAAGGCCGTCTCCCCCAACAACCCCAACCACCACCTGTGCAGAGCCCTCGCACTGTGGACAACCCCCACGCGGCCCCCGCCATGCGCTAGGGCCGCCCTGATCGTTGGCGGGTCGGGTGCCGTGTCGTCGGCGTGTCCTGTCACCGGTCCGTCAGCGATCATGGCGGCCAGCAACCGCGCGCCGGTCCGGGCCGATGGCGCTTGCCCGCGCGGCTGCCGTGCACCGCTGCGCCGGCTTGTTAGCGTGGGACGGCGGGGGCCGGCCTGGCGTCTCCGCACACCCCTCGAACGGCTGCACCGACCCCGTACCGGCGTGGCCGTACGATGCTCGGCTGCTCGACCGGGGAGGGGTGTGATGACCGGGACGCCCGGCGAAGACGGCGGCTCCCGCGCGGGCGAGACGGACGACGGCAGCCCCGGCGCCGGCCGCGGTCAGAGCGTCGAGGGCCGCCGGGGCGGGGTACCGGCGCCGGACCCGTGGGAGCAGTGGCTCACCCGTGGCCGGGAACTCTGGGCGGCGACGCGGCGCGGGGCGAAGCGGTTGTGGACGGCCGCCCGGCCCGTGCTGGACCAGTTGCGGTGGTCGGAGCCCGAGTCCTCACCGGTGACGATCGTCGACCGGCGGGTGGCACCGACCCTGCTGGTGCCGGCGCAGGGGCAGGTCTACCACTTCGTCGTCCGCGCCACCTTCACCTGGTCCTCCGACGAGGCGCGGCCGGAACTCTTCGGCTGGTACGTCGAGCAGTTCCAGCCCCAGGCAATGCAGCGGCTCCGGCGCATCGCGGTCCGGTGCGCCGCGGAGATCCCGCCGGATCGCCCCCGGGCGTTCGCGCTCGCCCTGGACGATGCGATGACCGGCGACGACGCCCTTCCCTGGGCCTACGAGCGCGGCGGGGTCACGTTCACCTGTGAGCCGGACGTGGCCGTGTACCTGGACGAGCCGGTCCGCAAGCTGCTCCAGCCGTACTGGGACCAGCGCATCGCCCTGGAGTGGAAGCGTGACCTCGACCGCCGGCGCGCGGAGTACGCCGAGGAACAGCGCGGGCGCCGCCCGGCGGACGCGGCGGAGGACGGCGCCGCGCCGGCGGACGGCATGCCGGACGCGCTCCGGGGGGAGCACCCGACTCACCAGCGGGAGTCCGGGGTGGCCGGCGCGCGGCGACGTCCGGCCGAGCAGGGCCAGCGGGGTCCCCGGCCGGGCTCCCCGGTGGAGCAGTTCACCCCGCTCGAACCCTTGCTGCCGCCGCCAGGACCGCCTCCCCCGCGTCCCGCGCCCGGGCAGCGACCGGCGTCCACGGGCGGGCCCACCCCGGCTTCGGGCGACCCGGACAACCCGGGGCCGCCCGACGCCTGAGCCAGCGGGTCAGCAGTTGTTGGTGCTGGTCTGGTTGCGCTTGAGGTAGTCGGACCAGGTGACGCCGTGGACGACCGAGACGACGACGCTGCCGTCGTGGATCTGCTCGTAGTGCAGGTGCGGGGTGCGCCAGCCGTCACCGTGCCCGATGACCATGGTGTGGCCGCAGCCGGTGGTGGTCGAGTACGACTCGACAGAGAACCACAGATATCGATGTTATGCCACGGGCGGCAGGTCACCCTCGTGCGCGTACGGCAGAATCGGCGGGCGATGGAGGCGGCGAGGATCCTCACCGCGCTCGCCGAGCTGGCCCCGGCCGGCGCCGAGCGGACCTTCGACGTGTCCGGCGCCGGCCGCCCGCTGATCTGGCTGCCCGAGCCCGACCGGGGGCCGCGCGGCACCCGGCTGGACCGGCTGGCGGCCCTGGACGCGCTGCACCGCGACGAGCGGATCCTGCGCCGGGGCCTGGCCTTCGTCGTCGGCGGGGCCGACCTCGACGGGGGCCGCCGGCGGGTTCGCGTGCCGCTGCTGGCCCAGCCGGCACGCCTGGACCGCACCCGCCGCGGCTATCGGATCGTGCCGGCCGGGGACCTGGAGCTGACCTCGTTGATCGAGGACCGGGACCTCGCCGCCCGGCTGGAGGCCGCCCCGGGCCTCGCCGGGCCGGGCTGGCTCCGGGCACCCGGCACCACGGCGTGGATCACCGCCGCAGCCGAGGCCGCCGGCCTGAAGCCGGAGGCGGTGCTGGCGAGGCCGCCCCGCAGCATCGACGACGCCACGCTCACCGGGGTCGCCGCCGCCGCGCTCTTCACCACCCGCGACGTGCTCGCCGGCCGGCTGCGCGACACCCTGCTCGGCTGGGCGGCCCGCCCCGGGCTGGCGGACACGGCGCTGAGCCGGCTCTACGGCGACCGGACCGCCGACGGTGGGCACGTCCCGGCCGACGACGCGGAGGTGCTGTCGCCCCTGCCGTTGAACACCGCCCAGCGCGACGTGGTCCGGCGGACCAGGACCGAGCCAATCGTGGTCGTCTCCGGCGCACCCGGCAACGGCAAGAGCCACGCCCTGGTCGCCGCCGCGCTGGACACCGTGGACCGGGGCGGCTCCGTGCTGGTGGCCACCCAGTCGGTGCACGCCGCGGACGTGCTGGGCGAGCTCCTGCGCCGGCACCCCGGCCCGACTCCGGTGCTGTTCGGCGACGCGGAGCGCCGCGAGACGATCGCCGCCGACCTGGCCGGCGGCGCGGCGGCGGGGGCGGACGACGCCACGCTGCGGGCCGACGAGGCCGCCGTGGCGTCCGCCCGGGACCGGGTGGCGGCCGTGTCGGCCGGCGTCGCCGCCGCTCTCGACGAGGAACGCCGGGCGGCCACGCTGCCCGGCTGGCAGCCGCTGCTGCCCGCCCTGAGCCGGGACGCCCCGCACCTGTTCGACCCGGACACCGACCTGACCTCGGTCCGGTCGGCGCTGGCGGACGCCACCTCGGCGGGCGACGGCTGGTGGCGGCGCTGGCGGCGGGCCCGCGCCGGGCAGCGGCTGCGGCGGCTCGTGGGCGGCGACGTACCGGTGGAGCGGGTGCGGGCCGCGGTGGAGGCGGCGAGCGCGGTACGGGCGGCGGCGCGGCTGGCCGCCGCCGGCGGCACCGACCTGG
>NZ_BMRA01000008.1:232101-236639 GCF_014648395.1 Micromonospora fulviviridis
GCAGCCTCGCCGAGGCGGCCGCCGCGCTGGCCGCCGCCGCCGGCACGGCGATGCGCCACCGGGCGGCCAGCGCCCGGCGGTGGACCGGCGCGGCACGGCGCGCCACCAGCGGGCTCGGCGCCGCGCTGCGGGCCGGCCGCAACCGCCGTCGCGAGCTGCTCGCCGGGCTGGACGCGGAGGCGCTGGTGCGGGCGTTGCCGCTGTGGGTGGGTACGGTCACCGACGTCGAGGACCTGCTGCCACCGGTGCCCGGGATGTTCGACCTGGTGGTGCTCGACGAGGCCGCGCACATCGACCAGCTACGGGCCGCGCCGGCGCTGGCCCGGGCGCGGCGCGCGCTGGTGGCCGGCGATCCCCGGCAGCTCCGGTTCGTGTCGTTCGTGGCCGACGTGGACGTGGCCGCCACCCTGCACCGGCAGGGTCTGGACCGGTTCGGCGACCGGCTCGACGTGCGCCGGTCGAGCGCCTTCGACGTGGCGACCGGCGCCGCCCCGGTCACCTGGCTGGGCGAGCACCACCGGTCCGTCCCGCACCTGATCCAGTTCTCCGCGCGCCGGTTCTACGGCGATCGGCTGGAGCTGGTCACCCGGCATCCGCGCAACGAGCGCGCCGACGTCATCGACGTGCTGACCGTCTCCGGGGCGACCGTGGTCGAGGGTGTCAACCAGGCCGAGGTCACCGCCGCCCTCGACCTCGTGCGGCGGCTCGCCGACGACCCGCCGGCGGGCGGGATCGCGGTGGTCAGCCCGTTCCGGGCGCAGGCGGACGCGCTGGAGGCCGCGCTGCTGGCCGCGTTCGACGTCGACGAGATCGAGCGCCTCGGCCTGCGGTCGGGCACCGTGCACGCGTTCCAGGGCAGCGAGGCGGACGTGGTGATCGCCTCGCTGGGCCTGGTCGACGGCGACCCGCCGTCGCGGCACCGGTTCGTGGCCGAGCCCAACCTGTTCAACGTGCTGGTCACCCGGGCCCGCGCGCGGCTGACCGTGGTCACCTCCCTGCGGTCGCCCGAGGGCCTGGTGGGCGACTACCTGGCCTACGCGGGCCGGCCGCCGGTCGCACCGGACGCGGAACCGGTGACGGGCTGGACCGCCGACCTGGCGGAGGAGCTGCGCCGGCTCGGGCTGCCGGTGCGGCCCGGGTACCCGGTGGGCCGCTGGCGGGTCGACCTCTGCGTGGGCACGGACGCGGAGGCGGTCGGGGTGGTCTGCGCGGTGCACTCGGAGGGGGTCGCGGCGCACCTGGAACGGCAGCGCACGCTGACCCGGGCCGGATGGCGGCTGCACGACGTGTTCGCCAGCCGCTGGGCGGACGACCCGATCCGGGCCGCCCTGGACCTGGCGTCCCGCATCAAGCCCGAAGGTTGACGAGAAGGGCTGGCACGCGCGGCGCTCAGGCGGCGAGCGACGCGTACCGGCCGGCGCGGTCGAGCAGGCTCTCGTGGGTGCCGGACTCGACGATCCGGCCGTGGTCGAGCACGGCGATCTGGTCGGCGTCGCGGACCGTGGAGAGGCGGTGCGCGATGGTGATCACGGTGCGTCCCCGGGCCAGTTCGTCGAAGGCCCGCTGCACCGCGCGCTCGGTCTCGGTGTCCAGCGCGCTGGTCGCCTCGTCCAGCACCAGGATCCGCGGGTCGCGCAGCAGCGTACGGGCGATGGCCAGGCGCTGCTTCTCGCCGCCGGAGAACCGGTGGCCGCGGGAGCCGACCACGGTGTCGTACCCGTCGGGCAGCGCGGCGATCAGATCGTGGATCTGCGCGGCGCGGGCGGCGGCCTCGATGTCGGCGTCGGTGGCGTCCGGGCGGGCGTACCGGAGGTTCTCCCGCACGGTGGCGTGCAGCAGGTAGGTCTCCTGGCTGACCACGCCCACGACGGCGGCCAGGTCGGCCAGGCGCACGTCGCGCAGGTCGACGCCGTCGATGGTGATCCGGCCGGCGTCGGGGTCGTGCAGCCGGCTGATCAGCGCGGCGAGGGTGCTCTTGCCGGAGCCGGTCTCCCCCACCAGGGCCAGGCTGCTGCCGGCGGGGACGTCCAGGCTCACGCCGGCCACGGCGGCGGTGTCGCTGCCCGGGTAGCTGAAGGTGACGTCGGAGAAGCGCAGGTGGCCGCGGACCCGGGCCGGGTCGAGGGGCACCGGCCGCGCCGGGTCGGCCACCTCGACGGGCAGGTCCAGGTATTCGAAGATCCGGGCGAACAGCGCCATCGAGGCGGTCAGCGAGACGCCGACGTTGAGCAGGCCCATGAGCGGCCGGAACAGGTTGCCCTGGAGGGCCGTGAAGGCGACCAGGGTGCCGATGGTGAGCGTGCCGGCGGTGCCGGGCAGGCCGGCGCCGAGGTAGATGACGGCCGGGATGGCCGCGAAGATCACCGTCATCGAGGCCATCCGCCAGCGGCCGGCCAGCTCCGAGCGGAGTTCCAGGTCGACGAGGCGGGCCGAGGAGGCGGTGAACCGGTCGACCAGGGTGGCGCCGGCCCCGAGGGTCTTGGCCAGCTGCACCCCGCTGATCGACAGCCCCTCCTCGATGGTGACGTTGAGGTCGGCCAGCTCGCGCTGGCGGCGGGCGGTGATCTCCCGGCGCAGCCGGGCCACCCGCCGGGTCAGCCAGATGGCGGGCGGCAGCACGACCGCCGAGACGAGGGTGAGCCGCCAGCTCAGCGCGACCATGGCGATGACCGTGGCGACCACGGTGGTGAGGTTGGCGGCGATCGAGGTGGCCGTGGAGGTGACCACGGCCTGCATGCCGCCGATGTCGTTGGTGATCCGCGACTGCACCTCGCCGGTGCGGGTGCGGACGAAGAAGCCGATCGACTGGCGCTGGAGGTGGCTGAATACGTCGGTGCGCAGCCGGTGCATGACCTCCTGGCCCACCCGGGTGGAGATCCAGGTCTGCGCCACGCCGAGCACGGCGGTCACGGCGGCCACCCCGACCATGCCCGCGACCAGCCAGGCCAGCAGGGTCAGGTCGCGCTCCGGGAGGGCCCGGTCGATCACGGTACGCAGCAGGAACGGCGACGCCATCGCGATCACGGACGACGCCACGATGATCGCCACCACGGCGGCCAGCGGGCGGCGGTGGGCGGCGAAGAGGCCACCGATCCGGCGCAGCGACACCTGGCGGGCCTGCGTCTTCTCGGCGGCGGTCACGCTGGTCCGGCCGCCACCGCGGCCGTCACGGAATCCGTCCAAGGGGGTGCTCTCTCTCGTCGGGGACATTGCTGAGGTTACCTCATCATGAGGGAACAACAGCATGTGCTGCTACCGTATTCCGGTGACCGGCAGCGACGACGAGGAGAGCCTGGCCGAGACGTTCTGGGCGGTGGCCCGACGGCTGCGCCACCAGTCCAAGCGCACCCTCGAACCCTGGGAGATCAACCCGGGGCACGCCCGGGCGCTCGCCGTGCTCATGCGGCACGGCGCGGTCCGGCTCAGCGTGCTCGCCGAGCACCTGCGCATCGCGCCCCGCTCGGCCACCGAGGTGGTCGACGGCCTGGCCGAGCGCGGGCTGGTCGAGCGGCAACCCGACCCCGTGGACCGGCGGGCCACCCTGGTGGCGCTCACCGGCGAGGGCGAACGGGTCGGCGAGGCCATCCGGGTGGCCCGGGCCGCCGAGGCCGAACGCTTCTTCGGCGCCCTCGACCCGGCGGACCGGGCCGAGCTGACCCGGATCCTGCGCCGGCTCCGCGACGACTGACCGGCATCCCCGTCCCGGCGCGCGGCGGCAGCCAGCGCACGGAGGCGGCGGTCACGGGCCCGGCCAGCGCGCCGGTCACCCGCCAGGCCAGCGGCGACTGCCCTGCGGCAGCGGTCAGCGCAGGCCGGCGGCGATGGCGTCGACGAGCAGCGCGCCGATGGTGCGGGCCAGGGTGGCCCGGGCCGCCGCCACGTCGAGGCCCATGGCGTCGCGCATCATGGCCCACGCCGCCCACGTGCAGGCCACGGTCAGCGCGTCCAGCAACTGCTCGCGTCCCGGGCCGGCGTGCGCCAGCTCCTGGTCGAAGACCAGCTCGATCTCGTGGCGGACCCGGACGATGGCCGCCTCGCGGTTGCGGCGCAGCTGCGGCGAGAACGGCTCCCGCAGCGCCGAGGCGCGCGCCGAGGGCGCCAGCACCTCCAGCATCTCGGCCCGCTGGTCGCAGAACTCGGCGATCCGCCGGGTGAGCGGCAGCTCCGGCGGGATCGGCTGCCAGAGCGCGTCCAGCCGCTCGCCGACCAGCCGCCCGGTCGCGGCGAACAGGGTCTCCATGTCCTTGAAGTTGGTCCACAGGGTGCGCAGCGACACCCCGGCGCGCTCGGCGATCCGCTCCCCGGTGGGCCGCAGGTCGCCCGCGTCGATGAGCGCCAGATGCGCCTCGACGATGGCGGCGCGGGTCCGCTCGGCCCGTGCCGACCGGCCGTCGACCCGCGCCGGCGCGTCGGCGTCCACCTCGATCATGCGACTGCCCCCTGTGCGTGGCTCCTGGCCGGCGCGACCCGCCCGCCCCGGTGGCGTCGCGCCGGAATGCGCAACTCTACGTGCGCGCCGCCGGGCGGGCGTCACCCCG
>NZ_BMRA01000008.1:236675-342266 GCF_014648395.1 Micromonospora fulviviridis
GCCCGGCCCGTCGTGCTGGTCAGGTCGTCGGGATGGCGTCCGCCGGCGGAGTGGCCGGCGGCTCGGCGAATTCGGCGACGGCAGCCTCGCCGTCGTCGGTGGTGTACGTCGGGCCGAAGTACGCCTGCGCGCCGTTCTGGACCTTGTTCAGCCGCACCCCGCTGTATCCGGCGTGCACGTCGTCGCTGTACCGGAACGGGGTCAGCCCCGGCCCCCGGAAGCCACCCTTGCGCACCGCCTCGACCAGCTTCTCCCGGGTCGGGTCCTTGCCGGCGGCGAGCAGCGCCTGCACGAAGGTGTACGCCATCGAGTAGCCGTAGATCGCGTTGCCGTCGACGGGGTTGGCCGAGTTGTACTTCTGGTGGATCTTGGTGAACTCCTGGATCCACGGGTTGGCCGTGTCGCCCACCATCGGCAGGTAGTTGTCGGCCACCATGCCCTCGAGGATCACCTTCTTGTCGCCGAGCTGGTTGGAGAGCGTGGTGTAGTCGGCGCCCACGTTGGACACCACCCACTGGGCCCGGAACCCCTGCCCGGCGGCCTGCCCCATGGCCAGCGCCGTGAAGCCCGGGATGCTCGCCGAGATCACCACCTGGCAGCCGGCCGCCTTGAGCGCTCCGATCGCCGGTCCGACCTGCTGGTTGGTGGTGGTGTACGTCTGCTTCGCCGCCACCGCGCCGAGGACCTTCTCGACCCCCGCCAGGGAGTCCCTGCCGAAGTCGTCGTTCTGGCCGAAGTGGCAGACCTTCGCGCCGGGGAACTGCTGCTTGACCCAGGTGGCGAGGATCTTGCCCTCGACCGTGTAGTCGGGCTGCCAGCCGAAGGTGGTCGGGTACTTGTCGGGCTGGTTCCAGTTCCGGCTGCCGGAGGAGACGAAGAGGTCGGGCACCTTCTGGGTCTTGACGAACTCCAGCACGTTGGTGTGCGTGGGGGTGCCCAGCCCGCCGAGGAGCGCGAAGACCTTGTCGTCGAGCACCAGCTTGCGGACCACGTTCTCGGTGTTGGCGGGGTTGTAGCCGTCGTCCATGACCTTGTAGACGATCTTCCGGCCGTTCACGCCGCCCTTGCTGTTGACGTGTTCGAAGTACGCCTTGGTGGCGGCGGAGATCTTCGAGTAGCCGGGTGCGGCGGGGCCGGTGAGCGGCTGGTGGGTGCCGATGACGATCTCGGTGTCGGTGACCCCGGGGACGTTCTCGGCGGCCTGCTTCTCGTCGTCGGCGCAGGCCGGCACGGCGGCCAGCAGGGCGAGGCCGGTGGCGGCCGCGAGTATGCGGCGGGTGGTGGGGCGCATGGTTCTCCATTCCGGTGCGGCGGTGCGAACGGGCGGGTGGAACCGAAGGTGGTCAGTGCTCCGGCGCGCGGCGGCGGGCCCGCAGCCGGGCGGCGAGGGTGCGGAAGGCGCCGTGCAGGCCGCCCGGGGCGACGAGCATGACGACGATGAGGATCAGGCCGAACACGGCCAGCGCGAGGTTGCCCTCCAGCCGCTGGGCCAGGCCGGACGGCAGGCTGAACGTCTCGGTGAGCAGGCTCGGCAGGTCCTGGAGCGCGACCAGCAGCACCGCGCCCCAGACCGCGCCGGCGAGGCTGCCCAGCCCGCCGATCACGATCGCCATGAGCAGGAACAGCGACAGCTCCAGGGGGAACTTGCCCGGCGCGACGGTGGCGGTGAGCACGGCGTACACGCCGCCGCCGAGGCCGGCGCAGCCGGCGCTGACCACGAAGGCGAGCACCTGGGTGCGGGCGACGTGGATGCCGGCGAGCCGGGCGGCCACCTCGTCGTCCCGTACGGCGCGCAGCGACCGGCCGAACCGGCTGCGGACCAGGTTGGCCAGGAGCAGCACGGTCAGCAGCGCGGCGAGCAGCGCGATCCAGGCCAGCCACCGTTCCGGCTGGAAGTACGCGCCGAGGAACGCCGGCGGGGTCTCCGCCGGAAAGCGCAGCCCCTGCTCGCCGTTGAACACCCCGGTGAAGATCGTGCTGACGGCTGGCACCAGCGTCGCCACGGCCAGGGTCACGCCGGCCAGGTACGGCCCCCGCAGCCGGGCCGCCGCCAGCCCGATGACCAGACCGGCCAGCGCGGTCACCGCGACGGCGGCCACCAGCGACAGCGGCAGGATCCACCGCCCCTGCGTCCCCCGCTCGTCGAACCCCCGCTGCACCAGCGCCACGGTGTACGCGCCGGTGGCCATCAGCGCCCCGTGCCCGAGGGAGAGTTGGCCGTTGAGCCCGACCAGCACGGTGTAGCCGGCGGTGACGCAGAGGAACGCGCAGACGCGGGCCACCTGGAGGTTCTGGTAGGGCGCGAGCTGGTTGGTGAGCAGCACGACCAGGGTGCCGGCGAGCACCGCGACGGCCAGGTGGCGCAGCAGGGTCGACCCGCGAGGGCCGGCGGTGGCGGGCGCGCCGGGCAGCAGCCGGCGCAGCGGGGACGGCCCGGCAGGCCGGTCCACCCCGGACCGGGCGGAGGGGCGGGTGGCGGTCACACGTGCCTCGCTCTCGCGCTGGAGAAGAGCCCGCCGGGGCGGACCAGGAGGACGGCCAGCAGCAGCACCAGGACGGCCAGCGGGGTGGTGTCCGGGCCCAGGTAGCCGGTGACGTACGAGAGGATCAGGCCGACCAGCAGGCCGCCGACCACCGCACCGGCCGGGCTGTCCAGGCCGCCGACCACGGCGGCGGTGAACGCGACGACGAAGACCAGGTCCATGGCGTGCGGGTGCAGCCCCAGCCCGGTGGGGACGACCAGCATGCCGGCGAGCGCGCCGACCGCGGCGGCGAGGGCCCAGCCGAGGGTGAGCATCCGGCCGACGTCGACGCCGAGCAGCCGGGACACCTCGGGGGCGAACGCGGCGGCCCGCATCCGCAGGCCGATCGGCGTGCGGGTGAACAGCAGCGCGAGCAGGACCACCACCACGAGCACCGCGCCGAGCACCCACAGGTCGTACGGGGACAGCGCGGCGACCCCGCGGACGGTGAGCGCGTCGGTGTCGAACGGGGCGGGCGCCGGCCGGTAGCCGTTGCCGAAGACCACGCCGAGCACGGCCTGGATGAGCAGCACCAGGCCGAGCGCCACGATCACCTCGTTGAGCGGGTTGGCGTGCCCGACGAAGCGCATCAGCACGCGTTCCACCAGCGCGCCCAGCAGCAGGCCGGCGAGCACGGCGGCGCCCAGGCCCACCCAGTAGGAGCCGGTCGCTGCGGCCACCGCGTAGCCGACGTACGCGGTGGCCACGGCCATCGCGCCCTGGGCGAAGTTGACCAGCCGGGCGGCCCGCCAGATGAGCACCAGGGCGAGGGCGAACGCGGCGTAGACCGCGCCCGTGGACAGCCCGCCGAAGGTGAGGAACAAGAACCGGTCCAATCGCGGATCCTTCCTGCTCGCCGGGCCGTCAGAACCCGAGGTACGCGTGCCGGAGCTGGGCGTCGTCGCGCAGCCGGGCCGCCGGCGCGGCGGTCACCACCCGGCCCAGCGACATCACCACGCCCTGGTCGGCGACGGAGAGGGCGCTGCGCACGTTCTGCTCGACCAGCAGGACGGTCAGCCCCCGGTCGTCGCAGAGCCGGCGCAGCAGCGCCATGATCTGCGCCGTCACCTTGGGGGCCAGGCCGAGCGACGGCTCGTCGAGCAGCAGCAGCCGGGGACGCGCGATCAGCGCCCGGCCGAGCGCGAGCATCTGCCGCTCCCCGCCGGAGAGCTGGTGCCCGGCGTGCCGGCGCCGGCGGGCCAGGGCCGGGAACAGCTCGTACACCTCGTCCTGGGCCCGCCGGGCGTCGGCCCGGTCGCCGCGCCAGAGCCCGCCGAGGCGCAGGTTCTCCTCGACGGTCAGCTCGGCCACCACGCCCCGGCCCTCGGGGACGTGCGCGAGGCCGCGCCGGACCAGCCGTTCGACGCGGACGCCGCGCAGGTCGGCGCCGTCGAAGCGGACCCGGCCGCCGGTGGGCCGCAGCAGGCCGGACAGGGTACGCAGCAGGGTGGTCTTGCCGGCCCCGTTGGCGCCGAGGACAGCGGCGATGGTCCCGGCCGGCACCGCGAACGTCACGTCCCGCAGCACCGGCACGGGACCGTAGCCGGCGCTGACCGCCTCGACCTCCAGCACCGCGGTCACGAGCCGGCCCCCGCCGCCTCGGCCGGCACGTCGGCGCCGAGGTACGCCTCGGTGACCAGCGGGTCGTCGCGCACCTGGTCGGGGGTGCCGGCGGCGATGACCCGGCCGAAGTCGAGCACCACCAGCTCCTGGCAGACGGCCATGACGAGGTCCATGTGGTGCTCGACGAGCATCACCGAGCAGGCGCCGCCGGCCCGCTCGGGCAGGGTGCGGACCAGCTCGCCCAGCTCGGCGACGTCGTCGGCGCCCAGCCCGCCGGCCGGCTCGTCGAGCAGGAGCAGCCGGGGCCGGGCGATCAGGGCGCGGGCCAGGGCGACGCGCTTGCGCACCGCGTACGGCAGGGTGGCCGGGGCCGCGCCGGCGTGTGCCGCCACACCCAGCTCGGCGAGGAGGTCGAGGGCCTCCCGGCGCAGCCGGCGCTCGTCGCGGTCGCTGGGCGGCAGGCCGAACAGGGCGGTGGCGAAGCCGGCCCGGGCCGCGTGGCTGGCGCCGGCCACCACGTTCTCCAGCACGGTGAGCCCGGGGAACAGGCCGACGCCCTGGAGCGTGCGGGCGATGCCGAGCCGGGTCAGCCGGTGCGGGCGGGGCCGGAACGGCCGACCGTCCAGGGTGAGCGATCCGCTGGTCGGCGGGACGAAGCCGCAGACCACGTTGAACAGGGTGGTCTTCCCGGCGCCGTTGGGGCCGATCACGCCGACGATCCGGCCGGGCGGAACCCGCAGCGAGACGTCGTCGAGGGCGACCAGCCCGCCGAACCGGACGCCGACACCGTGCAGCGCCAGCTCGATGCCGTCCGCGGGGGTGGGGGGTGGGCTCATCTTCACCTCGGGAGAGGACGCGGCGTCGGGGGTGCGCGGTGCGGCTCGGGCGAAGCGGGAAACTTATTACACCGGGAGTGTACTTTTCGGCGAGGGTTCGTCAATGCCTCCCGCGGGCCGCGGCGATATCGACGGGATCACGATTCACCGGGCGCACGGAGTTGCACGCGCCGTGCAGGGTCGGCCCGGCTCAGCCGGCGGCCGGGGCCGGCGCCCGCAGGGTGCGGACCTGCCCGGTGCGCGGCCCGCCGGAGAGCGCCGCCGGGCTCCACTGTGTGGTGACGAGGTGGAGGGTGCGCCCGTCCGGGCCGCCGAGCGCGCAGGCGAAGCAGCCCCGGTCCAGCTCGATCCGGTCGAGCACGCGGCCACCCTCGGCGACCCGTACGGCGCACCGGTTCGGCACGTCGCCGTACCAGACGGCGCCGGTGGCGTCGAGGCAGATGCCGTCCGGCGCGGAGTCCGGCACCGCCGCCCACACCCGCCGACCGCCGAGCGTTCCGTCGGCCGCCACGTCGTACGCGGTCAGCCGGCCGGCGTACGACTCGGCGACGATCAGGGTGCGCCCGTCCGGGGTGAGCGCCATGCCGTTGGGGAAGGCCAGGTCGTCGGCGACCGGCCGGACACCGCCGTCCGGCGCGACCAGGGCCACCAGCCCCGGCCGGAAGTCTCCGCCGGGGAAGTCGAAGCCGATGGTGTTGACGTACGCGTTGCCCCGGGCGTCGGTGACCACCTCGTTCCACGGGTGCGGGACCAGCGCGGCCAGGTCGGCGTGGGTACGCAGCGTCCCGTCGGGTTCCCGGCGCAGCAGCCGTCCGGCGCTCCCGGCGACCAGCAGCAGCCGCCCGTCGGGCAGCCAGTCGAAGCAGATCGGCAGCCCGTCGACCCGCGCGACCACCTCGGTCCGGCCCGCCGCGTCGACGGTGAGGACCTCCCCGGCGCCCCAGTCGGCCAGCCAGAGCCGCCCGTCGTGCCAGCGGGGCGACTCGCCGAAGGCGAGCCCGTCGACCAGGATCTCCGGTGCGCTCACGGGTGGCTCCTCAGCAGGTCGCGGGAGCGGCGGAGGAACTCCCGTTCGGCGGCGTTGTCGGTGCGTGCGATCGCCGCGTCGTACGCGGCCGCGGCCTCGGTGGGCCGGTCGAGGCGGCGCAGCAGGTCGGCGCGGACCGCGTGCAGCACGTGGTAGCCGGCCAGGTCCAGCCGGTCGACCTCGGCGAGGGCGGCGGCGAGACCGGCCACCTCGGCCAGCGCGACGGCCCGGTTCAGCGCCACGACCGGCCCGGGCGCGTACGCCACGAGCTGGTCGTAGAGGGCGAGGATCTGCCGCCAGTCGGTGTCGGCGGCGGTCGCCGCGTCGCTGTGCACCGCGTTGATGGCGGCCTGGATCTGGTACGGGCCGGGCCGGCCCCGCCGCAGGCAGCGCCGCACGAGGGCCTGCCCCTCGGCGATCAGCGCCGGGTCCCACCGGCCGCGGTCCTGCGCGCCCAGCGGCACGAGCGTGCCGTCCGGCCCGGTCCGCGCGCCCCGCCGCGCGTCGGTGAGCAGCATCAGGGCGAGCAGCCCGAGCACCTCCGGCTCGTCCGGCATCAACTTAGCCAGCAACCGGCCCAGGCGGATCGCCTCGGCGCACAGCTCGTCGCGGACCAGCCGGTCCCCCGTGCTGGCGGTGTGCCCCTCGGTGAAGATCAGGTAGACCACGGCGAGCACGGCACGCAGCCGGTCGGGCAGGTCGGCGTCCCGGGGCACCCGGTACGGGATGCCCGCGTCCCGGATCTTCGCCTTGGCCCGGACCAGGCGCTGCGCCATGGTCGGCTCCGGCACGAGGAAGGCGCGGGCGATCTCGGCGGTGCTCAGGCCGCCGAGCAGGCGCAGGGTCAGCGCGACCCGGGCCGCCGGGCCGAGCGCCGGGTGGCAGCAGGTGAAGATCAGGCGGAGCCGGTCGTCACGCACGGGCCCCTCCTCGGCGGGCGGCTCGGGGGCGTACAGCAGGGCGGCCTCGGCCTGCCGGGCGGCACGGGACGCCTCGCGGCGCCGCCGGTCGATCGCCCGGTTCCGGGCCGTGGTGATGATCCAGCCGGCCGGGCTGGGCGGCGGCCCGTCGACGGCCCACCGGTCGACCGCGATGGCGAACGCCTCCTGCACCGCCTCCTCGGCGAGGTCGATGTCGCCGAGGAGGCGGACCAGGACGGCTACCGCGCGGCCGTACTCCGCGCGGAAGGCGCGTTCGACGTCGGTCGGCCCGGTCATCCCTCGCCCTGGAACGGGCGCACCTCCACCGGCAGGGTGGTGGCCAGGGCGTACCGGCGGCCCCAGTCGAGCGCGGCGTCGAGGTCGGGCGCCGTGATGATGGTGAAGCCGCCCAGGTACTCCTTGCCCTCGGCGAACGGGCCGTCGGTGACGAGCACCTCGTCGCCCTTCGGGCGGAGCACGGTGGCGGTCTCCGGGGCGTGCAGGCCGTTGCCGAACACCCAGTGGCCGGCCTCCCGAAGCTCCCGGCCGATGGCGTCGACCTCGCGCATCACCCCGGCCAGGAACTCCGGGTCCGGCACGCCGCTGCCGGCCGGCTGGTAAAGGCTGATCAGGTACTGCTTCACGGGCTGCCTCCTCGTCCGGCGGCCGGTCCCTCCCGGCCCCTCCACCCTCCACACGAACCGGGACCCCGCGGATCGACACGCCGGCCCGACAGATTTCCCGGACCCAGGTGTTGATCGACCGTCGCCAGCGCCCGACACTCGGGGCATGGCACGAACCGTGGCGGTTCCGCTCGCCCCCGGCGTCTGGCGCATCCCCACCGTCGGTCGCGCCATGGTCAACTCCTACGCCTTCGTCGACGACGACGGCTCGGTCACGCTTGTCGACTGCGGGGCGCGACGGGCCCCGGCCCGAATCGTGCGCGGGCTGGCGGCCATCGGCAAGACCCCCGCCGACGTGACCCGGATCGTCCTGACCCACGCGCACGCGGACCACGCCGGCGGAGCCGCGGAGCTGGCCCGGCGCACCGGCGCACCGGTCGCCGCGCATCGGGCCGACATGCCGTACGCCGAGTCCGGCCGGGTGCCGCCGCAGGGCGGCGGGAACACGGTCGGGCGTTTCCTCACCCGCCTGGCGGGCGGCCGGTTCCCGGCGGTCGCGGTGGCCCGGCCGCTTGCCGACGGCGACGTGCTCCCTGTCGGCGGCGGCCTGCGGGTGGTGCACACCCCGGGCCATTCCCCGGGGCACGTGTCGCTGCTGCACGAGCCGACGCGGGTGCTGGTCACCGGGGACGCGCTGTTCAACGTTGCCGGCGTGCGCTGGCCGGTGCGGTCGTTCTGCACCGACTTCCAGATGACCCAGCGGACCGCGCACGTGCTGGGCGAGCTGGACTACGACGTGGCCGCCTTCACCCACGGTCCCGAGCTCACCGACCGGGCCCGCGAGCAGGTCCGCGCCTTCCTCCGCCGCCTGGGCTGAGCCACCGCCCGTCACCGGGTCACGCCCATCACCCTACCCACATACAGCGAAAATCTTCCATACATCTATTGCAAGAATTCTTCGCTGTGTGACCTAATACTGACAGTTCCTTTCGTCAGTCTCCCCCACCCCCAGGGAGGAAAGATGAACCGTCCCCTGCGAACGGCGCTGCGTACGGCCGCCACGGCCCTGCTCGCCACCGTCACCCTGGCCGCCTCGGCCGTCGTCGGCGCGACTCCCGCCAGCGCCGCGCCGGCCGGCCTGCCCGGCATGGACGTCTCCAGCCACCAGGGCAACGTGAACTGGTCCGCCGCCTGGAGCAACGGCGCCCGGTTCGCGTACGTGAAGGCGACCGAGGGCACGTACTACACCAACCCGTACTTCGCCCAGCAGTACAACGGCTCCTACAACGTCGGGATGATCCGCGGGTCGTACCACTTCGCCCGCCCCGACACCACGAGCGGCGCCACCCAGGCCAACTACTTCGTCGACCACGGCGGCGGCTGGTCCAAGGACGGCAAGACCCTGCCCGGCGCGCTCGACATCGAGTACAACCCGTACGGCGCCACCTGCTACGGCCTGAGCCAGGCCTCGATGCGCAGCTGGATCGCCTCGTTCGTCAACCAGTACTACGCGCGGACGGGCCGGTGGGCCACCATCTACACCACCACGGACTGGTGGAGCACCTGCACCGGCAACACCTCGCAGTTCGCCGCGAACAACCCGCTGTGGATCGCGCGCTACTCCAGCAGCGTCGGCACCCTGCCGGCCGGCTGGGGGACGTACTCCTTCTGGCAGTGGGCCTCCTCGGGCGTCTTCCCGGGTGACCAGAACGTCTGGAACGGCACCCTGGACCGGCTCAAGGTGCTGGCCTGCAACGGACCCTGCTGACCCGCTCCGGTGGCGGGCCGGCCCTCCGGCTCGGCGTGCCCGCCACGCCGCTCCCGGAGCAGCCGCCCGCCACCGGCGCCGTCCGTCCCCCCGACGAGGAGGCCCCGATGTCCGTCCCCGTTCCCCGGCGGGCCGTGCTGCGCGGCGCGGTCCTGCTCGGCGCCGCCGCCGGCGCCACCGCACTGACCCAGTTCGGCGCCGGCCGCGATGCCCGGGCCTTCGCCACCCGGATCGACCAGCCGACCATCGCCAACTGCGCGACCTGGGGCGCCCGCCCGCCGTCGTCGGCGGTGAGCGTGGTGCAGAGCCGACCCAACAAGATCATCATTCATCACACCGCGTTCCCGAACACCACCGACTACAGCCTCGCGCAGGCCTACCGGAACTCGCGCGACATCCAGAACCTGCACATGGACACCAACGGCTGGCTCGACTCCGGGCAGCACTTCACCAACAGCCGCGGCGGCTACCTCACGGAGGGCCGGCACGGCAGCCTGTACGGGCTGCTGCACGGCGAGACCATGGTGCAGGGCGCGCACTGCGTCGGGCAGAACAGCCAGGCCATCGGCATCGAGAACGACGGCATCTATCTCGACGTGCAGCCCCCGCAGGCGCTCTGGAACAGCCTGGTGTGGTTCTGCGCCTTCACCTGCCAGCAGTACGGCATCCCCCCGACCGAGATCTACGGGCACAAGGACTTCAACAACACGCAGTGCCCGGGCCTGCTGCACGACCGGCTCCCCGAGTTGCGCAGCACCGTCGCCGCCCGCCTCGGCGCCTGACCGGAGACACCTCCTCCGCGGATCCTGGACAGTTCCGTCCCCCGGAACCTGTCCAGGATCTCGGCGTTTCAGCGCTCGCTTATATAAGTTGAGTCTGATAGAAAGAGGTCGTGCACGCCTTCGACGTCCTCGGGGACCCGGTCCGTCGCCGGATCCTGGAGCTGCTCGCCGAGGGCGAGCAGCCGGCCGGCACGCTCGGCGCGACCGTCCAGCGGGAGTTCGGCATCAGCCAGCCCGCCGTGTCCCAGCACCTCAAGGTGCTGCGGGAGCACGGCTTCGCGACCGTGCGCGCCCAGGGCACCCGCCGCCTCTACGCGGTGGACCCGGGCCCGCTGCGCGAGATGGACGAGTGGCTGGCGGGCTTCCGCCGGTTCTGGACGCCGCCGCTGGCGGCGCTCGCCACCGAACTGGCCCGGGGCCGGCGGGAGCGGCGGCTGCGCGAGGGCAACTCCGAGGAGAGGAACACACCATGATCGACGTAATCGGGCAGATCAGCGCCGTCGAGCGCCGGTTGGGCACCCGCTCGCTCCCCGCCGGCGAGGCGCGGGTGATGACCATCAGCCAGACGTACGACGCGCCGGTGGAGGACGTCTGGGACGCCTGCACCAGCGCCGAGCGGATCCCCCGCTGGTTCCTGCCGGTCTCCGGCGAGCTGAAGCTCGGTGGGCGCTACCAGCTGGAGGGCAACGCCGGGGGCACGGTCGAGCGCTGCGACCCGCCGCACAGCTTCGCCGCGACCTGGGAGTTCGGCGGGGAGGTGAGCTGGATCGAGGTGCGGCTCACCGAGGCGGGCGCCGGACGTACCCGCTTCGAGCTGGAGCACGTCGCGCACGTCGACGACGCGCGGTGGGCCGAGTACGGGCCGGGCGCGGTCGGCGTCGGCTGGGACGGTGCGCTGCTCGGGCTGGCCTCCCACCTCGCGGCCGACGGCTCCGGGATCACCCCGGATGAGGCCGTCGCCTGGATGGGCTCGGACGAGGGCCGCCGCTTCATGGCGGAGGCCAGCGACCGCTGGACCGAGGCGAGCATCGCCGCCGGCACCCCCGCCGACGAGGCGCGCGCGGCGGGCAAGCGGGTCACCGCCTTCTACACGGGCGCCCCGACTCCCTGACTCCCCCGCCGATCGTGCCCGTGCCGTCGACACGGCACGGGCACGATCGCGCGGTCAGGCGGGGTGGAACTCGTGCACGACCTCGATGCGGCCGACGAGGTTGGCGTTGAGCAGGGGCACGTCCCCGGCGGGGATCCAGAGTTCGCGGATCTCCCGGCCGCCGACCTGCCGGACCGGGTAGCGGTCGGCGAAGTCGCGCCGCACCGCGAACCGGGTCACGTAGCCGACGCCGGGACGTTCCAGTCCCGGGCGATCAGGACCGCGTACTCCTCGGTGAGCACAGGGTAGAAGATCGGCTGGTCCGGGAGGCGGGGCGGCCACTCCCGCCAGCCGGACGCCTCGACGAGGGCCAACTCCTCCGGCCCGGTCGGCCGCCACAGCGTGATGGTCTCCACCGTCTCCTCCTTCCGCTCAGGTCGGGGCAGGCTACCGGCGGCGGCGCCAGCGCGGCGAGCGGATTCCGGCCGGGGGTGTCCCCATGGGACTCCTTGATCAGACGCTGTCGGGGCCCTCGGCTAGGGTCACCCGGATGCACGACTCCCCCGGCTACACCTGCGGCACCTGCGGCGCGCGCCACGAGGACCCACCCCGGTCCTACCGCACCCACGCGCCGGCCTACTGGTCCGACGACCTGGCGGCAACGGACGGCAGCGAGCTGACCCCGGACCTCTGCGTCATCCAGGGCGAGCACTTCTTCGTCCAGGGCACCATCGACATCCCGCTGCGCGACGCGGACGGCGCCTTCTCCTGGGGCGTCTGGGTGTCGCTCAGCGCCGCGAACTTCGGCCGCACCGTCGAGCTGTGGGAGACGCCGGGCCGGGAGTCGGAGCCGCCCTACTTCGGCTGGCTGTCGACCGAGCTGCCGGTCTACGGCCGGAGCACCCTGGAACTCAAGACGCACGTGCACACCCAGCCGGTCGGCCGGAGGCCGCTCGTGGAGGTGGAGCCGACCGACCACCCGCTCGCGGTGGCGCAGCGCACCGGGATGACCATGGCGGACGTCCGCCGGATCGCGGAGCGGCTGCAGCACCCGGAGACACCCCGCACGGACGGGTGAGGGGCGCCGCGGCGCCCGGGCGGGTAACGTGCAGCGGCGTGACCGCCGCACCGTACACGCACTGCTCGTTCTGCGGCGCGGCCTACCCGGCGGAGGCCGGGTGGCCGCGCGTCTGCCTGGCCTGCGGGGAGACGGTGTGGCGCAACCCGCTGCCCGTCGCGGTGGCCGTGCTGCCGGTCCGCACCCCGGACGGCCTCGGCGTGGTGGTGGTCCGCCGGGACATCGAGCCGGCCCGCGGCCAGCTCGCCCTCCCGGGCGGTTTCATCGAGTACGGCGAGGAGTGGTCCGAGGCGCTCGTCCGCGAGCTTCGGGAGGAGACCGGCCTGCTGGCCGAGGCCGACGAGGCGCGGCTGTTCGCGGTGCACGGGGCGCCGGCCGGCGGCACCATGATGGTCTTCGGCGTGCTGCCCGAGCGACCGGTCGGTGACCTGCCCCCGTCGGCGCCGACCGAGGAGGCCACCGAGTGGCTGGTCCTCACCGAGCCGGTCGAGCTGGCGTTCTCCACGCACACCCGGGTGCTGGCCGACTTCCTCGCCGGCCAGCCCGCCGACTGACCCGACCGGTGCTCAGCCCCGGGCCGCGGCCGGCACCGGCTGCGGCGTGAACGGCACGCCCGCCGGCACGGCGGCAGCCGGCTCGCCGGCCGGGTGCCGCCACAGCCCGCGCCCGCGCAGGATCGGCAGCACGCCCTCGCCGAACCAGTACGCCTCCTCCAGGTGCGGGTGGCCGGAGAGGATGAACTCGTCGATGCCGAGCGCGTGGTATTCGGCGATCCGGTCGGCGACCTCGGTGTGGCTGCCGACCAGCGCGGTGCCCGCCCCGCCCCGGACCAGCCCGACCCCGGCCCACAGGTTCGGCGCCACCTCCAGGCCGTCGCGGGAGCCGCCGTGCAGGTCCAACATCCGCCGCTGCCCCTCGGACTCGCTGCGCCGCAGCCCCTCCTGGACGGCCCGGATGTCGGCCTCCGCGATGCCGTCGAGCAGCCGGCGCGCCTGCGCCCACGCCTCGTCGGCGGTGTCCCGGGTGATGACGTGCAGCCGGATGCCGAACCGCAACTCGCGGCCGGCCTCGGCGGCCAGCCCCCGGATCCAGTCCAGCTTGCCGGCCACCTGCGCCGGCGGCTCCCCCCAGGTCAGGTAGACGTCGCTGTGCCGGATGGCCACCGGGCCGGCCGCGGCGGACGACCCGCCGAAGTAGACCGGCGGCACCGGATCGGGCAACCGGCTCAGCCGGGCGCCCGCCACCCTCACGTGCTCGCCCGCGTGGTCCACCGTCTCGCCGCGCCACAGCGCGCGAACCACGTGCAGGAACTCGTCGGTGCGCGCGTAGCGGGCGTCCTTGTCGAGGAAGTCGCCGTACGCCCGCTGCTCGGTGGACTCGCCGCCGGTGACCACGTTGAGCAGCAGCCGGCCGCCGGAGAGCCGCTGGAACGTCGAGGCCATCTGGGCGGCGAGGGTCGGTGAGAGCAGCCCGGGGCGGAACGCGACGAGGAACTTCAGCCGCTCGGTCACCTCGGTCAGCATGGCGGTGCTCAGCCAAGCGTCCTCGCACCAGGCGCCGGTCGGGGTGAGCGCGCCGGCGAAGCCGAGCTGCTCGGCGCTGCGGGCGATCTGGCCGAGGTAGGCGATGCTGGCCGGCCGCGCGCCGCCGGCGGTGCCGACCGGTACGCCGTGCCCGCCGCCCACGATGTCCCGGCTGTCGCCGTAGGTCGGCAGGAACCAGTGAAAGGTGAGCGGCATGGGATACCTCCTGAGGGGTGGGACGACCGGGTCCACACCCTACCCACAAATCCTATCGGGTTGGTAGGTTGCTCACGTCCGCCGATGGCCGGCGCATCCCCCTTTCCCGAGGAGCTGCCATGCGTACCCCGTCGAGAACCGCCCGCCCCCGGCGGCGCCGCGCGCTGCCCGCGCTGCTCACGGCCCTGGCGCTGCTGGCCGCCACGGCCCTGACGGCCTGCGGCGGCGACGCGGCCGACGCCCGTGGTGGCGGCAGCGGCCCGCTGCGGATCGGCTACCAGCGCTTCGGCGGCCTCAGCCTGGTGAAGGCCCGCGCTGCCGCACCGAACGTGACCTGGTCGCTGTTCGAGAGCGGCCCGGCGCTGACCGAGGCGCTCAAGGCCGGCTCGATCGACATCGGCCAGGTCGGCGAGGCGCCGCCGGTCTTCGCCGCCGCCGGGAAGATCCCGTTCGCCGTCATCGGCACCTCGGCCCCGATCCCGCAGGGCGAGGCGGTGCTGGTCAAGGCCAACAGTCCCTACCGCACCTTCGCCGACCTGCGGGGGAAGACCGTCGCGCTGAACAAGGGCTCCAACGTGCACTGGCTGCTGGTGAAGCTGCTGGAGGCGAACAAGATGACCCTGAAGGACGTCAACGTCAAGTACCTGAAGCCCGCCGAGGGGCGGCCCGCGTTCGACAACGGCCAGGTCGACGCCTGGATCATCTGGGACCCCTACTTCGCCCTGGCCGAGCAGCCCGGCGTGCGGGTGCTCGCCGACGCCACGGGCCTGGCCGGCAACCGGGAGTACGTGCTGGCCGCGCCGCAGGCGGTGAAGAACCGGACGGACGACGTCCGGGCCTTTCTGACGACCTACCGCCAGGTGACCGACTGGGGCATCGGCCACCCGCAGGAGCGCGCCGCCACCCTCGCCCCCGAGCTCAAGATCCCGCTCGACGTGACGACCCGGGCGCTGGCCCGCAGCGCCCGGCCGCTCGCCCCGGTAACCCCCGAGATCGGCGCCGAACTCCAGGCCATCGCGGACAGCTTCGTTCAGCTGGAACTGGTGCCCGGCCCGGTCGACATCGCCGGCCGGGTGGACGGGCGGTTCAACGAGGTGTTCCGGTGAGCACGGTCGTCGAGACGCCGGCCCCCGTCGTACCGGCCGGGCCGGCGCCCGCCCGTTCCCGGGCCGGCGCGGCCCGGCGCTGGCGGCGGGTGGTCAGCCCGGTCGTGCTGGTGCTCGGCTGGGAGGCCGCCGCCCGGGCCGGGCTGCTCTCCCCGGAGAAGCTGCCCGCCCCCAGCGCGGTCCTCGCCACCGGTTGGCGACTGGCCCGGGACGGCATCCTCGCCGTCCACCTGGTCGACTCGCTCACCCGGGCCGCGCTCGGCCTGCTGATCGGCGGCGGCCTGGCCCTCGTGCTCGGGGCGGCCGCCGGGCTGCTGCGCCTCGGCGACGACCTGGTCGACCCGCCGGTGCAGATGGCCCGCATGCTGCCCCACCTGGGCCTCGTGCCGCTGCTCATCATCTGGGTGGGGATCGGCGAGTCGCTGAAGGTCACCCTGGTCGCGCTCGGCGCGTTCTTCCCGATCTACTTCAACACGTACGCCGGCATCCGTGACATCGACGAGCGGCTGGTGGAGGCGGCGCGCACCTGCGGTCTCGGTCCGGCCGCCCGGCTGCGCCACGTGGTCCTCCCCGGCGCGCTGCCCGCCCTCTTCCTCGGGCTGCGGCTGGCAATCGGCGCGGCCTGGCTCAGTCTCGTCGTCGGCGAGCAGGTGAACGCCCAGACCGGCGTCGGCTTCCTCATGATGGAGGCCCGCGAGTTCAGCCAGACCGACGTGGTGGTGCTCGGCCTGCTCATCTACGCCCTGCTGGGCCTCCTCTCCGACCTCGCCCTCCGGTACGCGGAGAGGAGGACGTTGACATGGCGGCGCGGACTGCGGGCGACCTGACCCGGCCGGTCCTCACCGCCCGCGCGGTGGCCCGCACGTTCGGCTCCACGGTGGTGCTGGCCGGCGTCGACCTCACCATCGCGGCCGGCGAGACGGTGGCGCTGCTCGGCGGCAGCGGCTCGGGCAAGAGCACGCTGCTGCGCATCCTCGCCGGCCTGGACGGCGAGGCGACCGGCGAGCACGTCCTGCACGGCACCGCGGCCGTGGTGTTCCAGGAACACCGGCTGCTGCCCTGGAAGCGGGTGACCGACAACGTCGCCCTCGGGCTCACCGGCGCCGGCGTCGCGGCCCGGGTCGACCGCGCGCTGGCCGAGGTCGGCCTGGCCGACCGGGGCCGGGCCTGGCCGGCCGAGCTCTCGGGCGGGCAGGCGCAGCGGGTCGCCGTGGCCCGGGCCCTGGTCCGCGAACCCGACCTGCTCCTGCTCGACGAGCCGTTCGGAGCTCTGGACGCGCTCACCCGGCTGCGCATGCAGGGCCTGCTGCGCCGGCTGCGCGCCGAGCACGGCTTCGCCGCGCTGCTGGTCACCCACGACGTGGAGGAGGCGCTGCTGCTCGCCGACCGCGTCCTGCTCCTCGACGGGGGCGTCATCGCCGAGGAGGTTCCCGTCCACCTCGGCCCCGCCCCCCGCCCCGACGACCCCGCCCTCGGCGCGCTGCGGCGGCGACTGCTCGACCGCCTCGGCGTCCCCACCACCTGACCCCCACCGGAGACGCGATGACCCGCTGGACCCCCGACCCGACCTTCTACCCCTCCCCCGCCCAGGCGACCACCGCACCCGCCGAGAAGCTGGCGTACGTCGCCGCCTTCGACCGGGCCGGACAGCGCCCGGATGCCGTCGCGGTGCTCGACACCGACCCGGACTCCGCCACGTACGGGCGGGTGGTGGGGTGGACGGATCTGCCGTTCACCGGCGACGAGCTGCACCACTTCGGCTGGAACGCGTGCAGCAGTGCGCTCTGCCCCACCGCGCCGCACCCGCACGTGGAGCGGCGCTACCTGATCGTGCCCGGGCTGCGCTCCTCCCGGATCCACGTGCTGGACACCAAGCCGGACCCGCGCCGGCCCGAGCTGGTCAAGGTGATCGGTCCGGAGGAGCTGGGCAAGCGGGCGGGCTACTCCCGCCCGCACACCGTGCACTGCGGGCCGGACGGCATCTACGTGTCGGCGCTGGGCGGCGCAGACGGGCAGGAGGGGCCGGGCGGCATCGCCGTGCTGGACCACACCTCGTTCGAGGTGCGCGGGGCGTGGGAGGCCGACCGTGGGCCGCAGTTCCTGGCGTACGACTTCTGGTGGCACTACACGCAGGACGTGCTGGTCTCCAGCGAGTGGGGCACCCCGTCGATGATCGAGGACGGCATCGACGGGGAGCTGTTGCTGGGCCGGCGGTACGGCCACGCCATCCATTTCTGGGACCTGGCGAAGCGCCGGCACGTGCAGCGGATCGACCTCGGCGACCAGTACCAGATGCCTCTGGAACTGCGCCCCGCGCACGACCCGACGAAGTCGTACGGCTTCGTCGGCGTGGTGATCAGCGTCGAGGACCTCTCCGCCTCGATCTGGCTCTGGCACCGCGACGGCGACGCCTGGGCGGTGACCAAGGTGATCGACATCCCCGCCGAGCCGGCCGATCCGGCCGACCTGCCGGAGCTGCTCAAGCCGTTCGGGGCGGTCCCGCCGCTGGTCACCGACATCGACCTGTCCGTGGACGACCGCTTCCTGTACGTCTCCTGCTGGGGCACCGGCGAGCTGCTCCAGTACGATGTCTCCGACCCGTTCCACCCGGTGCGGACCGGCTCCGTCCGGCTCGGCGGCATCGTGGCCCGCACCGCCCACCCGGCGTACCCCGACGAGCCGCTCGCCGGTGGCCCGCAAATGGTGGAGATCAGCCGGGACGGCCGCCGGGTCTACGTCAGCAACTCCCTCTACGGCTCCTGGGACGACCAGTTCTACCCGGACGGGGTGGGGGCCTGGCTGGCGAAGCTGGACGTCGACCCGGAGCGCGGCGGGCTCACCCCGGACCCCCGGTTCTTCCCCCGTGGCGACGACTTCCGGGGGCTGCGGGTGCACCAGACCCGGTTGCAGGGCGGGGATGCCTCCTCCGACTCGTACTGCTTCCCGTGACCGGTGCGACCTGGGCCGCGCTGGCCGGTCTCGGCGCGTTCCACGGTCTGAACCCCGCGATGGGCTGGCTCTTCGCGGTGGCCCGGGGTCTCCAGGAGCGCCGCCGCGCGGCGCTCCTGCGGGCGCTGCCGCCGATCGCGGCCGGCCACCTGGCCTCGGTGGCGGTGGTCGCGGCGCTGGTCAGCGCGACCCGGTCGGTGGCGGCCGGCACCGCCGTGGCGGTCACCGGCGGGGTGCTGCTGGTCGGGTTCGGGCTGTGGCGGCTGCTCTCCGAGCGGCACTTCCGCTGGGCCGGGATGCGGCTGTCGGCGGCCCAGCTCGCCGGCTGGTCGTTCCTCATGTCCGCGGCGCACGGCGCAGGGCTGATGCTGCTGCCGGTACTGCTCGCCGAACCGGCGGTGACCGCGGGCCCGCACGCCGGGCACGTCGCCGCCGCGCCGGCCGGCGCGCTCACCGGGCTGGCCGCCGCGGCCGTGCACACCGGGGCCATGCTCGGCGTCGCCCTGGCGGTCGCCCTCCTCGTGTACGAGGTGCTGGGCGTCGGCGTGCTGCGCCGGGCCTGGTTCAACGTCGACCGGCTCTGGGCCGGCGTGCTGGTGGCCGCGGGCGTGGTGACGCTGATCGGGGCGACCTGACCCGGACCTGCGCCGCCCCGGCGAAAAGTCCTACTGATTGAATAGGAAAGGCAGCGTCGCCGAGCCTCCGGAGGTCACCCGTGTCCCACGCCGAAGCCGACCACGACACCCGCCGGAGCCGGCAGTGGCTCGCCGGGGAGGCCCACGGCGCGGGCGTCGACCGCGACCGACTGCTGGAGCTGGGTGCGGCCATGGCCGCGCTGACCGCCGCGGCGGACGAGCGCGAGCCGGTCGCCGTGGCCCCGGCACCGGTCGGCGTCGACCCGGGTACGCCGATCGCCAAGCCACTGCCGCCGGAACTGCTGCGCCCGCTGGACACCAACGCCGAGATGCGCTGGACGGCGCTGGCCGGGCAGGGGTACGTGGTGCCGAACGACCGCTTCTTCGTCCGCAACCACACCGTGACGCCCCGCCTGGACGCCGACACCTGGCGGCTGCGCCTGTTCGGCACCGGGCTGCGGGGCGCCCCCACCCGGGACGCCCCGGTCGAGTTCAGCCTCGACGAGCTACGCCGGCTGCCCGCCGAGGAGAACGCCGCGCTGCTGGAGTGTGCCGGCAACGGCCGGCGCTACTTCGCCGAGCAGCAGGACGACCCGGCGCCGGGGGTGGCCTGGGGGCTGGGCGGGGTCGGCGTGGCCCGCTGGCGGGGCGTCCGGCTGGGCACCGTGCTGCGCCTCGCCGGGCTGCGGGACGACGCGGTCGACGTGATGCCCGAGGGGCTGGACCCGGACTACGTGACCGGCGGGATCAACCTGGGCCGCGTACGCCGCCCGCTGCCGATCGCCAAGGCCCTCGACGACGTGCTGCTGGCGTACGAGATGAACGGCGAGCCGCTGCCCGCCGACCACGGCTTCCCGGTCCGGGTGGTGGTGCCCGGCTGGATCGGCATCTCCTCGATCAAGTGGGTGGGCCCCGTCGAGGTCTCCACCACCCCCCTGTTCTCCCCGTGGAACACCCGGTTCTACCGGATGTTCGGCCCCGGGCACCCGGCCGAGGGCACGGTGCTGGGCGCGCAGCCGGTGAAGAGCGCGTTCGAGCTGGCCTGGGACGCCCGGGTGCCGGCCGGCGCCGAGGTGGTGCTGCACGGCCGGTCCTGGTCGGGCAACGGCCCCATCGACCGGGTCGAGGTGGACACCGGCGACGGCTGGCGCCCGGCCGAACTCGTGGCCGCCGACCGGGGCGGCCCCTGGCAGCGCTGGACGACGCGCTGGCGCCCCCCGGCCCCCGGCCGCTTCACTCTGCGCGCCCGCGCCACCGACACGACCGGCGCGACCCAACCCGACCGCGCCACCCCCAACACCCTCGCCTACCTCTTCGACGGGATCGTCCACCACCCGGTGAGAGCCCTCTGACCCCCTGCCGGGGCGCGCCGTTGATCATGAAGTTGCCGTCCCGACGCGCCGTTACCGGCGGTCGCAACCTCATGATCAACCGGCTGGGATCGTGAGGTAGGCGGGCGGGACTGTGTCGGTGAGCCAGACGCCGTTGGCGCTGCGGTAGAAGACGTAGCCGTTGCCGGCCATGGCGGCGGCGTCGACGGCGAGGATCACCACGGCGCCGCCGCGCCGGGTGCCCACCCGCTGGGCGGTCTCCACGTCCGGGGAGAGGTGCACGTGGTGCCGGCGCCCCCGGTGCAGCCCCTCGGCCCGGATCGCCGGCAGGACAGCCTCGCTGGTGCCGTGGAAGAGCCGGTCCGGCGGGGTCGCCGGGTCCAGGCCGAGGTCGACCGGCACGGAGTGGCCCTGGCTGGCCCGGATCCGGTCGACCCCGTCCGCTCCGCGCTCGACGGCGAAGCGCTGCTTGTCGTTGCCGGCCACCACGGCGTCGAGATCGGCGCGGCTGATCCCCAGCGCGGCGAGCAGGTCGGCGACCGGCACCCAGCCGGCCCGGTCGAGCGTCAGGTGGAACCGGTCGGGGCGGTGGCGCAGGGCCAGCGACATCCGTTTGCTCACCCGGACCAGGTCACGATGATCCACCCGGACAGTGTGACCCAGCGGCCAGGACGGGTCGACGGGAATCAGCCGGTGGCGCCCGAGCCCGCGCTCACCATCAGCCCCGCGGCGTCCACCACCTCGAAGTCGCTGCCGCGCAGGCCGCCGAGAGCGTGCAGCGCGTCGTTGTCCCACCGCGGGTCGGGGGCGCCGGAGAGGAACCAGGCCGAGCCGTGGTCGGCGACGATCAACCCGTGCCGTTGCATCGCCTCGGCGACGATCCGGGCCTGCCGGGGCAGCCGGGACAGGTCCACCGAGCGCTTGAGTCGCAGCCGCTGGCCGAGCTGCGGCAGCGCCGGGTCGGTGGCCGACGAGGCGGAGTGGGTGGCCGGCCAGGTCCAGCCGGTGCGGGTGCGCGGCACGGTCACCCGGATCGCGTGGTCGATCCGGCCGGCGGCCACCTCGTCGTAGCGGACCAGCCCGGCCAGGATGGACAGTCCGGCCGCGTCGGCGGAGGTCCACCCCGCCCGGCGCAACCGGTTCGACCGCAGGTCGAAGACCGCTCCCGAGCCGGCCCGCCAGCCGCCGCCCGACCGGTGCGCGTCGAACAGCTCGTACGCCCGGCAGGCCGCCCGGTCCCAGACGATCACGTGCCGGTCGCCGGTGCCGTCGGGCCCGCCCTCGACCGCCGCGTCCGGCGGGACCGGGTACGGCCCCGGGTCGCTCTCGTCGGCGTACCCGAAGGTCACCGGGACCCGCCGCTGGCCGGCGGGTACGACGGTGACCGGGATGCCGATCGGCGCGCCCTCCCACCGGCCCGAGCCGAAGTCGGCGTGCACCGTGGCCCCGCCGCCGATCGCGCCGATCATCGCGGCGGAACGCGGGTGCACGGGCAGCCGGGACACGTCGGCGTGCCACACGTTGTCCGCCGGGAAGACCGTGCACGGCCGGGCGCTCGGGCTGGGCCGGCCGCCGAGTCCGGCCCGCGCGGCCGGGACGGGCGACGGGCCGGCCGGCGGGGCCGCCGTGGCGCTGACCCCGCCGGTGGGCGTCGACGCGGCGGACGGCGAGGTGGCCGGCTCGGAGCAGCCGGCGGCGCAGACGGCGACCAGGACCGCGACGGCGGTGGCACGGCGGGCGGACGGGCGGGCCATTCCGGGCATCCTGCCGGAGGACGGCGGCCGGCGGCAACCGGTCGTCCCGCCGCCGCCGTCCGCCCACCGCCGTCGCCGCCGCGCTCTCGTGGCGAGCAGGGCCGGTGCGGGCCGACCGGCTGCCGGCTTGGCGGCGGCCTCCGCTGTCAGGCGGCGGCGCGCTCGGCCGGCGGACGGCGCCGGAGTGCCGGGTCGGTGAGCACGGGCGGGGACCACACGCCGTCGGGCTGGTAGAGGTTCGTGCCGGGCGGGACGATCTCGTCGATCCGGTCCAGCACCGCGTCGTCGAGCGCCAGCGCCGCCCCCTTGAGCAGCCCCTCCAGCTGGGCCATGGTGCGCGGCCCGATGATCGCCGAGGTGACCGCCCGGTGCGCCACGGTGAACGCGACGGCCAGCTCCGGCAGCGAGCAGCCGATCTCCTCGGCGAGCGCGGCCAGTTCCTCGACGGCGGCGTACTTGGCGGCGTTGCCGGGCAGCGCCGGGTCGAACCGGGCCGGGGTGAGCGCCGGCCGGCCGGCGGTGAGGTCGACGGCCCTGCCCTGCCGGTACCGTCCGGAGAGGAAGCCGGAGGCCAGCGGGCTCCAGACCAGCACGCCCATCCCGTACCGCTGGCAGACGGGAAGGACCGCGCTCTCGATCCCACGGGCCAGCAGCGAGTACGGCGGCTGCTCGGTGCGGAACCGGCCGAGGGCCCGCCGCTCCGCGACGTGCTGCGCCTCGACGATCTCCTCCGCCGGGAAGGTGGAGCAGCCGAACGCCCGGATCTTGCCGGCCCGGACCAGGTCGGTGAGCGCCCCGAGGGTCTCCTCGACGTCGGTGGTGTGGTCGGGCCTGTGCACCTGGTAGAGGTCGATCCAGTCGGTGCCCAGGCGACGCAGGCTGTCCTCCACCGCCCGGACGATCCAGCGTCGGGAGTTCCCGCCCCGGTTGGGCCCCTCCCCCATCGGGAAGTGCACCTTGGTGGCCAGGACCACGTCGTCGCGTCGGCCCCGCAGCGCCTTGCCGACGATCACCTCCGACTCGCCCGCCGAGTACATGTCGGCGGTGTCCACGAAGTTGATCCCCCGGTCGAGGGCGGTGTGGACGATCCGGGCGCAGTCGTCGTGGTCGGGGTTGCCGACCGACCCGAACATCATGGTGCCGAGACAGTGGACGCTGACCTGGATGCCGGTGCCGCCGAGGACGCGGTAACGCATGTGGGCTCCCTGGGATGACGCCGCGCTGACCGGGCGGCGGCCGGTGCGGTCACCGTAGGAGTTCGAGCGCGCTCGAGGTCAACTCTCCGCCGCGGCCTCCCCGGCCTGCGCCAGGTAGCCCGCCGCCTGCAGCTCGAACAGCTCCCGGTAGAGGCCCTCCTGGGCCATCAGCTCGTCGTGGTTGCCCTGCTGGATGAGCCGGCCGTGGTCCATCACGAAGATCCGGTCGGCGTGCCGGACGTTGGCCAGCCGGTGGGTGATCAGCACGACGGCCCGGTCGGGGTGGCGCCGCAGGTGCTGGAAGAGGGCGTGCTCGGCCCGCGCGTCGAGGGCCGCCGACGGCTCGTCGCAGATCAGCAGCCGGGCGTCCCGGTAGAGACCGCGGGCGGCCACGAGCCGCTGCCACTGCCCGCCGGACAGGTCCTGGCCGTCCTTGAACTGCCGGTCCAGCAGCGTGTCGTAGCCGAACGGCAGCTCGGTGATCATGTCGTGCGCGGCGGCGTCCCGGGCGGCGTCCTCGACCTCCGGCCCGGGGCGGTCTGCGGGCCGGTCGTGCCGGCCGATCCGGATGTTCTGCCGGGCGGTGAACGGGAACCGCCACCAGTCCTGGCTCATCACCGCCACCTGGGCGGCGGTCTGCCGGGGGTCCAGTTCGGCGGTGTCCACCCCGTCCCAGCGGATCACCCCGGCGGTGGGCCGGTAGAGGCCGGCGATGAGCTTGGCCAGGGTGGTCTTCCCGGAGCCGTTCTCCCCCACCAGCGCGATCACCTCGCCGCGCCGGACGGTCAGGCTGACCCCGTCGACGGCGGCCGTCTCGGTGTCCGGGTAGTGGAGGCTCACCCGGTCGAGGTCGATCCGCTCGAAGCCGTCCACGGGCCGGGTGCCGCCGGCGGGCACCCGGTGCCGGGCGCGGTCCAGGAAGTCCCGGTAGTCCTGGTAGTAGAGCGCGTCCTCGTAGAGCGAGTTGGTGGCGAACACGGCGGTGCGCAGGCCGGCCCGGGCCGACTGCAACGCCAGCAGGGCGGTGGCCGCCGCGGCGAGGGCGACCACACCGTTGAGCAACAGGCCGCCGAGGACCGCGTAGAGCCCGAAGGCGGCGACCCCGGTGACCGACAGGCCGACCGCGCGGGTCATCGTCTGCGCCCGGGCCAGGCGCAGCTCGGCGCGGGTCTCCAGGCTCATCATGCGGTGAAACTCCGCGAGCAGGAACTCCCGCATCTGGTACGCGCGGATCTCGGCGGCGGTGTGCCGGTGGGCCATCAGGTCGCCGAGCATCCACTTGCGGCGCTGCCGGGTGACCCGGGCCAGCCAGTCGAGGTGCTGGCGGCGGGCCATCCGCACCGCGGTCACCGCCTCCGGCGCGGCAGCGGCCAGCAGGCAGGGCAACAGCAGCGGATGGATCACCGTCACGGCAGCCGCGGTGGCCGCGACGCCCACCACGCCGGTGACCAGGTTGACGGTGTCGTTGACGATCGACCCGGCCTCGGCCAGGCCCCGGTCCCGGGCCCGCACCATCTCCTCGGCGAACCCGGCATCGTCGAAGGCGGCCAGCTCGACCGCCGAAGTGGTCTCGAACAGCCGCAACTCCACCGCGTAGTTGATCTGCGGGATGAGCCGCGCCTGCGCCCAACCCGCGGCGACGGTCAGGGCGCCGCGGGCGGTCACCGCCGCTGCCGCCAGCACCAGGGCGGGAACCGCCGCGCGGATCCGGTCGGGCGTGGGGCCGGCGGCGAAGAGCTGCTGGAGCACCCCCGTCGTGGCGAGCAGGCCCAGCGTGGTGAGCACGCCGGCGGCGACGTTGAGCCCGATCGAGGCGAGCGTGTCCCGCCGGCTGGTCGCCCAGGCCAGGGCGATGGCCTCCCGGACCAGGACGGGAAGCCGGCGAGCCACCGCCCAGAAGCCCGTGTGGGCGAACTCGGTGGCCCGGTGCATCCAGTGCGGGTCCGCCAGCTCCGGCAACGCCGCGCCCTCGGCCGGCTCGTCCCGGTCGGACGGGGCACGCGGGCCGACAACCCTGGTCATCGCACCTCCTCAGCCGATGGGTGGCACCGGAGCTTACTTTCCGCAGCCGCGTGCTGTCTGCCCGTAACCGGCGTGTCGAACATCCGTCCCAAACACATGTCGCGAGCCGGCGGTTCGCGGCTCCCGAGAGGTGGGCGATGTCGGGTCGCGTCGCGCGTACCCGTCCCGGGTGGCAGGCTGGTGGGGTCGCCGGCAGCGGGGCGACGCCGGCCCGCTGGCAGACCCGTCGTAGAGGAGAAGATCGACCCGATGGCTGTGGACGTCACCACCACGGACGAATGGCAGGCCCTGCGCAAGCACGCCGAGGCGATGCGCGGCACGCACCTGCGGGAGCTGTTCGCCGCGGACGGGCAGCGGGGTGACCGGCTCACCGGCGAGGTCGCCGACCTGCACGTGGACTACAGCAAGAACCTCGTCACCGACGAGACGCTGAGCCTGCTGACCGCGCTCGCCGAGCGGGTCCGGCTGACCGACCGGATCGCCGCCATGTTCGCCGGGGAGCACATCAACTCCACCGAGGACCGGGCCGTGCTGCACACCGCCCTGCGGCTGCCCCGCGACGCGTCGCTCACCGTGGACGGCCAGGACGTGGCCGCCGACGTGCACGCCGTGCTGGACCGGATGTCGGCCTTCGCCGAGCGGGTCCGCTCCGGCGCCTGGCGGGGCCACACCGGCGAGCGGATCAGCACCGTGGTCAACATCGGCATCGGCGGCTCCGACCTCGGGCCGGTGATGGCGTACGAGGCGCTGAAGGCGTACCGGGACGCCGGGATCACCTGCCGGTTCGTGTCCAACATCGACCCGACCGACATCCACGACAAGACCACCGACCTGGACCCGGCCAGCACGCTGTTCGTGGTGGTCTCCAAGACCTTCTCCACCCAGGAGACGCTGGCCAACGCCGACCAGGCCCGGCGCTGGCTGCTGGCCGGGCTGGACGCCGACGACGACGCCGTGGCCCGGCACTTCGTCGCGGTCAGCACCAACGAGCAGCGGGTCCGCGACTTCGGCATCGACCCGGAGAACATGTTCGGCTTCTGGGACTGGGTGGGCGGGCGCTACTCGCTGCCCTCCGCGGTCGGGCTGTCGGTGATGCTGGCGGTCGGGCCGGCCCGGTTCCGGGAGCTGCTGGGCGGCTATCACGCCGTGGACGAGCACTTCCGGACCACGCCGGTGGCGCGGAACGTGCCGGCGCTGCTCGGCCTGCTCAACGTCTGGTACACCGACTTCCTCGGCGCGGAGACCCACGCGGTGCTGCCCTACTCGCAGTACCTGCACCGGTTCCCGGCCTACCTGCAGCAGCTCACCATGGAGAGCAACGGCAAGTCGGTGACGCGGGACGGCCGGCCGGTCACGTACCCGACCGGGGAGATCTTCTGGGGCGAGCCGGGCACCAACGGGCAGCACGCCTTCTACCAGCTCATCCACCAGGGCACCCGGCTGATCCCGGCCGACTTCATCGCGTTCAGCCAGCCCAACCACGACCTGGGCGACATGCACGACCTGTTCATGTCGAACTTCTTCGCGCAGACCGCGGCGCTGGCCTTCGGCCGCACGCGCGAGCAGGTCGAGGCGGAGGGCACCGCGGCGGAGGTGGTGCCGCACCGGGTCATGCCGGGTAACCACCCGACCACGTCGATCATCGCGCCGAAGCTGACCCCGACGACGCTGGGCCAGCTCATCGCCCTCTACGAGCACATCGTCTTCACCGAGGCCGCGGTCTGGGACATCAACGCCTTCGACCAGTGGGGCGTGGAGCTGGGCAAGGTGATGGCCAACCAGCTCGCGCCGAAGCTCACCGGGAGCGGGCCGGACCTCGGCGACGTGGACTCCTCCACCGCCGCGCTGATCCGCCGCTACCGCCGGCAGCGCGGCCGGGACTGACGTACGCCCGCGGCCTCCGGCCCGAGGTGGTCGGAGGCCGCGGGCGTCAGCCGCGGAGCAGGTCGGCGTGGGCGGCGCGGAGCCGGGCGAGCGCCGGGTCGCCGGCCGGGGCGCGGCGGTCCAGCTCGGCCCAGACCTCGGCGAGGGCGTCGGTGAGCGCGCGCAGCTCGGCGGCGTGCCGCCGGCTGCTCTGCCGGTGCAGCTCCTCCAGCCGCCGGGACCAGCCGGCGCTGATGGCGGCGATCCGGTCGGCGTCGGCCCGGGCCTGCGCCGCGGTGCGCGCCGCTGCGGCGGGCACGATCGCGGCGACCGGGCGCGGATCGCCGTCGCGGGTGACGACGGTGACGGTGTCGGTCAGCTCGGCGAGGGAGACGAGCTGGGTGAGCCGGGTGCGGACCTCGCGCAGCGGCAGGGCGCGCGGCTGGGGGGACCGGTCGGCCAGTGCGGGGACAGCCATGGACACATATTGACGTCCGGGTACGACAGAACCGCGCCGGGTGACCGGCCCGGGGTCAGCCGGCGGCCGTCCACTCCGGCGCCAGCACCGACCAGACCTCCATGTCGGCCCGGCCCTCCGGCGCGGCGGCGGCCCCGCGCAGCACCCCGTCGCGGCTCATGCCGAGCCGCCGGGCGACCGCGATGCTGCGGTCGTTGCCGGCCTTGGTGACCCACTCGACGCGGTGGATGCCGCGCTCCCGGACCGCCCAGTCGATGATGACGCGGGCCGCGCGGGTGACCAGGCCCTGCCCCTCGGCGCCCTGCTCCAGCCAGCAGCCGGCCTCGCAGACCCCGGTGGTGGTGCTGAGCGAGACGAAGAGCACCCCGCCGACCAGGGTGCCGCGCTGCCAGATGCCCCAGATCCCGCCGTCGTCGCGGGCCCACCGGTCGGCGTAGTTCTGCAGGACCCGGCGGGCGGACTCGGCGTCGGTGGCCACGAAGGAGGCGCCCACCCAGGGGGCGATGTGCTCCCGGCAGCGGTCGAGGTTGGCGAGGAACTCGTCGGCGTGCCACGGCATCAGCTGTCGCAGCTCGGCGTCGTCGGTCAGCGGAAGGGTGAACATCCCCGCAACCTAGTGCGATCGCCGGTGGCGCCGCACCGGAATTGCGGGCCGCCCGTCAGCGGGCCACGAGCCGGACCTCCCGGGTGGTGACGGTCCGGTGTTGGGGCGTGACGTCTCCGCCGTTCGGGACGCTGCGATCCACTCCCCGGGACCGGGATGTCGGTCGGTCTCTCTACCGTGTGCGCCGTGAACGCCGTCCAGACGTACCGATACCTCCAGCCGTCCGCGCTGGGCGCCGCCGGTCTCGACCTCCAGACCTGCGGTGGCCCGGCGGCGAATCCGCGGTTCTTCTCCGGGTTCCTCACCACCCCCGCGGCTGCGGCCGCCGGCCTGCTGGCCGTCGCCGAGGTGGCCCGCACCCGCTATCACCAGCCGGTCAGCCCGGCCAGCCTGGACCCGGTGGTGACCGGCAGCCGCGACCGGCTGCGCTTCGAGTCCTTCTCCGGCTGCTGCGGCGTGTACGCCCGCATGGACGTGCTGCCGGCCGGCTTCGACGGCGAGATCGTCGGGCACGGCACCACCAACGTGGACGTGAACCCGCCGTTGCGGGAGGCACTGGCCCGGGTCGGCGGGCTCGAACCGCTGCACGCCGCCGTGGGCCCGGACGACCTGACCGTCTCCACGATGGACGGCGCGGTGGTGGAGAAGAAGGTCCCGCTGCCGGGTCGCTGGCTGCGCGGCTTCGCGGAGGTGCAGGTGCTCACCGCGGGGTTCGAGCCGCGCGCCGAGATCCCGGCCGTGGAGGCCGCCGCCTTCCTGCGCCGGCTGCCCGGCGGCACCGACCGCTCGGTGCTCTGGGCGGTGCCCGCCGGGCGGACGCTCCGGCTCACCTCGCGGCCCGTCCCGGGCGCCGTCTGCCTGGCCGGCGCGGGCCGGCTCGCGGCGCTGCGCGGACTGCTCCGGCATGCGCGGGTCCTGCGGGTGTACGGGCCGGCCGTGCGGCCCGGCTCGCCGGCCGTGCCGAGCACCTGGGAACTCGACACCGGGGCGCTGCGACTGTCGCTGACCTGCTCCCCCGAGCCCTACCGGGGCTTCTCCGGTGAGGGGGCGGCCCTGCTCGCGCTCGCCGGTGACGAGGTGGTCGACGACGCCGAGCTGGTCGCGGCGCTGCTCTCCTGGGACCCGACGATCGACGTCGCCGCCCTCGCCGATGCGGCAGCGCTGCCCGACGACCGGGTCCGCGCGGCGCTGGCCCAGCTCGGCACCGCCGGGCGGGTCGGCTACGACGTGGCGGACGCCGGTTACTTCCACCGCGTCATGCCCTACGACGCGGGCCGGGCCGAGCGGGACAACCCCCGCCTGGTCGGTGCCCGGGTGCTGGTCGAGCGGGGCGCCGTCGTCCGGGAGGGCGAGCACGCCACGGTCGGCAGCGACGATGAGGTCTACCGGGTGCGCCGGCTGCCCGACGGCGGGTACGCCTGCACCTGCCGCTGGTGGGCACGGCACCGCGGGGAGCGCGGGCCGTGCAAGCACGCCCTGGCCGTGTCGATGGTCGCGGCGCCGGCAGAGGTGGGGGCGTGACCGACTTCTTCGAATCCCTGATCCGGGGCGACGTGACCGCCGTCCGGTCGGTGCTGCACGCGCTTGACGAGCCGGCCCGCCGGGCGCTCGGCGAGGAACTGGTCGCCCACGTCCGGCGGCGGCGCGACAACTGGTGGTGGGGGAAGGAGGCGACCGCGCTGGCGGTGGCCGCGGTCGGCACGCAGAGCACCGCGACCAAGGCCGCGGCGCTGCTCGGCCGGCGGTCGGTGTGGCTGCGGGACGCCGACCCGGAGCCGGTGGTCGCCGCGGCGCGGCAGCGGGGCGTGACCTGGCTGGCGGACCTGGCGTACCGGCTGGCCGAGCGGATGCGCCGGGGCGAGCCGTGGGAGGGCTGGCACTTCACGGCGGCGCTGCTGCGGGCGGAGCAGGCACCACCGCCGACGGGGGACGCGTTCGTCGCCGGCTGGGCCAACGCGATGTGGTGGCAGCCGCTGCACGGCCGGCAGCAGCAGCCGCTGCTCGACCGGCTGCGCCACGATCCGTTCCTGGACGCGTTGCTGCCCCGGCTGTTCGAGGTGGACGGGGTCGGCGCCGACCTGTCTGTCGGCGGTGACGGGCAGGCGGTGCCCCGCGCGCTGGTCGCGCTCGCGGCGGAGGGCCGGCTCGACCGGGTCACCCTGTTGGACGGGGTCCTCGGGCGGCTGCTGCGCGGGGACCGGGCGGCCGCGCTGCGCCCGTTCCTCGCCCTGCACGACCTGCTGGCACCGACGCCGGATGAGGTCGCGGCGCGGGCGGGCGCGTACCTGAGGTTGCTCGCCGACGCGCCCGGCCCGGTCGCCACGACGGCGCAGCGGGCGCTGCGCGGGCTCGGCGACGCCGTGGAGCTGGAGGCCCTGGCGGACGCCGCGCGGGCGGTGCTGACCCGGCCCGAGAAGGGCCTGGTGCGGGCACAGCTGTCCTGGTTGGACGCGCTCGCCCGGCAGCGCCCGGACCGGGCGGCCGAGATTGCGACGGTCCTCGCGGCGGGGGCCGACCACCCGTCGGCGGACCTCCGGGACCGCGCGGTGGCGCTGGCGGAACGCCACGGGCACCGGCCCGTCCGGTCCGCCGCCGTGACGGTGGTCGGCGACGAGCTGCCACCCCCGTCGCCGGCGGCCGCCGCCCTGCCCCCGATCACCGAGGTCGACGAGCTGGTCGAGGAGGTGTCGGCGCTGATCGGCCGGGGTTGGCCGGCGTCGGCGCTCGAGCGGGTCCTCGACGGCCTGGTCCGGCTGGGCAGCACCGACCGGGAACGGCTCCAGGCGGCCCTGTCGCCGGTGTTGCGCCGCCAGCAGGTCGGGGCCTACGACCACCCGTGGGCGGTGTTCAACGTGCCGGTCCAGCTGCACGGGGTCCTGCTGGCCGCCGCCGCGGCCGACGAGGCGGCCACCCGCCGGGACCAGTGGGTCGCGATCCTCAGCGAGTCGCTGACGCGCAAGCTGCGCCCGTTCTGGCGCCGTCGCGCCGTCGAGGCACCGCGCCGGTCCGCCCTCACGCTGGTCTACTGCTCCCGGCTCGCCGAGATCGGCCAGCGGTTGGACGGGCGGGACGACCCGGGGCTGCTGGCCGCGCCGACCTCGGCCACCGGCGCCGTCGACCCGACCGCGCTCTACGAGCGGCTGGCCGCCCTCGGCGACCGCCCGGTGTGGCGGTGGGATCTGGCGCAGGCGCTGCTGCGGCTGCCCGCCGGCGTGGACGAGGCGCTCGCGGCGAAGGCGGCGGCGCTCGGCACGACCGCCGGCGACGAGCTCGCCGGCTGGCTGCGCGGGGACGCCCTGCCCGCGCCGGTCCAGCGGGTCGTGACGGCCGGCCGGCGGGACCGGGTGGGCGGCTACGACTACGGCTACGACCGGCTGCCCGTTCGACGCACCGTGGTGGCGAGCGCCCCGCCCGAGGGTGCGGCGGACCCTCTCGGGCTGCTCACCGTGCCGGCGCAGCTGGTCGGCCGCGGGCACGGCTCCTGGACCGACCTGTGGCCGGCGCTGCTGCCTGGGCACCGGGGCCTGGTCGCCGCGCACCTGCTGCCCGGGATCGCCCGGGCCGCGCAGGAGGACGTCCGGGAGGCCGCCACGGTCCTGCCGGCACTGGCCGAGTGCGCCGGCCCGGGCGGCCCGGCGCTCGACCTGGCGCTGGCCTACGGGCTGTGCGCCCGCCACGAGGTGGACCGGGTCGCCGCGCTCGACGCCCTGCTGACGCTGGCGGCCGCCGGTGACCTGGATGCGCCGGCCGTGGGCGCGCACCTGGGCGCGCTGGCCGCGGACGGCCAGGTGACGCTGTCCCGGGCGGCGACCCCGCTGCGGGACGCGGTCGCGGCCGGCGCCCCGCTGAGCACCTGGCGCCTGCTCGCCCGGGCCCTCCCGGCGCTGCTGGCCGCGCCGGCGCCGCCCCGGGGGACCCCCGACCTGCTCACCCTCGCCGCCGAGACGGCCCGGGCGACCGGGGTACCGATCGAGGTGCCGGGCCTGGCCGACGTGGTGGCCCGGGGCGGTGGCAGCCGCCTCGTGACCGAGGCCCGCCGGCTCGCCGCCGCACTGGCCTGACAGGGCGGTGGATCGGGCCGGCCCCGGGGCGGGCCGGCCCGGTCGATCAGGTCAGGGGTGCATCTCGTACGCGCCGGCGAGGGCGACCACCCGCTGCCACACCCGGGCGGCGCGGTCGGCGTCGACGACGGGGCGCCGGAGGTGGGCGAGCGCCCAGGCGGCCTGCGCCTCGGTGGTGGCCGCCTTGCCGTGCAGTTCGGTGGCGTACCCGGAGAAGTCCCGGACCAGCAGGTCGAAGATCTCGTCCAGCAGGTCGGCGTCGAGCCCGGTCAGCTCGGCCTGCTCCAGGATCAGCTGGCCGTAGACGACCAGGGCGAAGAGCTGGCCGACGGTGAGCAGGAAGTCCAGGTCCCGCTGCTGGGCCTCGTCCGGGGCGTGCGCGGCGAGCAGGGCGGTCAGCCCGTCGGCCTGCTCGCGGAACCGGGCCACGTTGGGCAGGTGGGCGTGCGCGTCGTACGCGGCGCGCCAGTCGTGGAAGCGGATCGCGCCGAGGCCGCGGGCCGGCCCCTGCCGGAAGAGGAACTCGTCGTCGGCCGGGTCCTGCCGGGTCGGCACGGGCGGGTGCTCGGCCGGCCGGAACAGGTAGTTGGGCATGAACTTGAGGATCAGCGCCAGGTTGACGTGCACCGTCCCCTCCAGCTTCGGCAGGCCGCGGATGTCCTTGGCGGCCTTGTCGAAGTAGGTGTCGGCCTCGAAGCCCTTGGCGGCGATCACGTCCCAGAGCAGGTCGATCACCTTCTCGCCCTCGGTGGTGACCTTCATCTTGGTCATCGGGTTGAACAGCAGGTACCGCCGGTCGTCCGGGCCGGCCGAGCGGAAGTAGTCCACCGCCCGGTCGCTGAACAGCTTCATGGCCACCAGGCGGGCGTACGCGTCGGTCAGCTCGCGGCGGACGTGCGGGAAGTCGGTGACCCGCCGGCCGTAGAGGATCCGCTGGTGGGCGTGGGTGACCGCCTCGTACATGGCGTGCTCGCAGATGCCGATGGAGGCGGTGCAGAGGTTGAACTTGCCGACGTTGACGGTGTTGAGCGCGGCGTCGAAGGCGGCCGGGCCGGTGTGCAGCACGTCCTCGGCGCGCACCGGGTAGTCCTCCAGGCGGAACTCGCTGACGTACATCTGCGCGTTGACCACGTTGCGGACCAGCCGGTACGCCGGGTGCCGGCTGTCGGCGGCGAAGAAGACGTACCCCTCGGGGCCCTCGACGTCGGCGCGGCGGCCGAAGACGGAGACCAGACCGGCGACGTTGCCGTTGCCGATGTAGTACTTGCCGCCGGTGGCCCGGAAGCCGCCCTCCCCGTCGGGGGTGAGCAGCAGGTCGGTGGAGTAGATGTCGGCGCCGTGCGGCCGCTCGGAGAGGCCGAACGCCATGACGTGCCCCTCGTCGAGCAGCGCGGCGGCGCGGGCCCGGGCGGCCGCGTTGCCGCTCTGCCAGACCGGCCCGAGGCCGAGCACGGTGACCTGCCAGGTGTACCAGTAGCCGAGGCCGTAGAAGCCGAGGATCTCGCTGAGCGCCGCGTTGCGGGCGGTGTCCCAGCGCTTGTCCGGGTCGCCGCCGCCGTCGGCGGCCGGGGTGAGGAAGGTGGCGAAGAGCCCCTCCTTGGCGGCGAAGGCCAGGAAGTCGGCGTACCACTCGTGGTGGTTGTAGCTGTCCACCAGGGCCTGCTTGCCGCGGGACTCGAACCAGTCGATGGTGGCGCGCAGCAGCCGCCGGGAGGTCTCGTCGAGGTGGGCCGGGTCGTAGCGGTGGGGGTGGAACAGCAGCGGGTCGGTCACGCCGGTCGCCTTTCTGCGGAGGGGTCGAGGTCGCGGAGGGTGTCGAGGACGTCGTCGAGCCACGCCAGCACCATCCGCTCGTACGCGATGCCGCCCCGCAGCACGACGTGCTGGAGCGCCGTGCGGGCGTCCCGGGCGGCGGGGTCGGGGAAGTCGCGGCGCTCGCCGGCCAGGTAGCCGGCGAGGGTGGCCTCGTGGTCGGCGCGGTAGCGCTCGACCTCGGCGACCAGGGTGGCGCGGCCGGCCGCGTCGTCGAACGCGGCGCCGCGGATCTTGACGGCCAGCTCGTGCCGGACCGCCTCCGGCTGCACGGGGGCGCGCAGCCAGGTGACCAGGGCGGAGCGCCCGGTGGGGGTGACCGACCAGATCTTCTTGTCCGGCAGCCCCTCCTGGCCGATCTCCTCGGCGGTGAGCCAGTGGTCGCTCTCCATCCGCTTGAGCACCCGGTAGATCTGCTGGTGGGTGGCGGTCCAGAAGCGGCCGATCGAGCGGTCGAAGCGCCGCGCCAGCTCGTAGCCGGAGGCGGGCTGCTCCAGGAGCGAGACGAGGATGGCGTGCTCCAGCGACATGCCGGCCATCTTGCTATGCAACTCGTTGCATAGCAAGAGTCAGATGATGAGGTGGGTCCAGTAGGTGAGCCAGACCGCGAACAGCGCGCCCTGGAGCAGCGCCAGCCCGGCGGTGAGCCACGGGTCGAGGCCGGGCCGGCGGGCCCAGCGGGCCAGCACCAGCGCCACCGGGAACGCGGCCAGCAGGTAGCGCAGCAGGCTCTTGTAGACCGGCGGGCCCATCGACAGCGGCACCAGCACCACGATCAGCGTGTAGGCCAGGTACGGCCAGTCGGCCCGCCGGCGCAGGCCGACGGCCGCCACGAGCAGCATCGCCACGGCGATCCAGACCCGCAGCGCGTTCGCCGAGTTGTCGCCGACGAGCGCCGACCCGGCCACCCCGAGCGGGTTCTGCACCTTGATCCCCCAGCCCTTCTCCTGGGCGTGCTGGTAGGCGAACCAGTCGCCGCTCTGCCAGCGACAGAACGCCATGAAGGTCAGCCAGCCGGCCGGGACCAGCAGCAGCGGCCAGCCCTCCCGCAGGTAGCGCGGCAGGCTGCGCAGACCCAGGCGCCAGCCGTGCTGGCGCAGCAGCACGAGGGCCAGCGGGACCACCACCACGAAGCCGACCGAGCGGCTCATCGCCAGGAAGTAGCCGACGATCCCGACCACCAGCCAGCGGCGCTGCTCGGCGTACCAGAACGCGGCCAGGGCGAGGCAGACGAAGAGCGACTCGGTCAGCGCGGCCTGGAACAGGAACGCGGTCGGCAGGAGGAGCAGGTACCGCACGGATCGGCGGCCGTCGGCCGCGGCGTCGCCCGGGTCGCCGGCGCCGAGCAGCCGGGCGCCGAGCCGGTACGCGAACCAGAGCTGGAACAGCAGCGCCACGTTGGCGACCAGCAGCAGCGCCCAGGCGGTGTGCCCGCCGAGCAGCGGCGCGAGGGGCCGGGCCAGGAACGGGTAGAGCAGCGGGAAGCCGAAGTCCTTCCACGGCCGGTCCAGCGGCAGCCGGGCCAGGTGGTCGTAGAGGAACGAGTCCCAGGCGAACCAGAGCGAGACCCAGCGGTGCGACGAGATCCGGTCCTGCTGGAGCCGCATCATCGTCTCGTCGGCGGGCGGCGCGCCGGGCACCCCGTCCCAGGCGGTCAGCACCAGCACGCCGACCAGGCTGAGCACCAGCTTCGAGCCGGCGAAGACGGCGAGCACGAAGCCCCAGGGCGCCGGGATCCGGGCGGCCAGCAGCCGGCCCGTCGACACCAGCCGGGCGCGTCTGCTCGGGCGCAGGTCGGGGCCGGGTACGTCCGCCGTCCCGGCCCGCCGCTCCTCCGCCATCCCGCTCCCACCGGTCGCCCCGCGACCGACCCCCGGACCGGGAAACCGGCCCGGCATCCCCGTTCCGCCCCGGTTCACACCCGCCCGACCCCGAACGGGTGACCCGGCGTCGCGGATCGCGGGAGCAGGTGAGTCGGGCGGCAGGACGGGTAAGGGCGCTGCCGCATCGGCAGGCTGGCGGCGGGGGGCGCGGACGGCATGGGTGACGGCAACGGGACCGTGATCATCGGGGCGGGGCCCGCGGGGCTGACCGCCGCGTACGAGCTGCTGCGCCACGGCGAGCCGGTCCGGGTGTACGAGGCCGACGACGTGGTCGGTGGGATCAGCCGCACGGTGGAGCGGGACGGCTGGCGGTTCGACATCGGCGGGCACCGGTTCTTCACCAAGGTCTCCCGGGTGGAGGACTTCTGGCACGAGATCCTGCCGGCCGAGGACTTCCTCCTCCGGCCGCGGATGAGCCGGATCTACTACCGGGGCGCGCTCTACGACTACCCGCTCAACGCCGGGAACGCGCTGCGCAACCTCGGCCTGCTGGAGGCGCTGCGCTGCGTCGGCTCGTACGGGCGGGCCCGCCTGCGCCCGCCGAAGGACCAGTCGCACTTCGAGGGCTGGGTGTCGGCCCGGTTCGGCTGGCGGCTCTACTCGATCTTCTTCAAGACCTACACGGAGAAGGTCTGGGGGATGCCGGCCGACCAGTTGCAGGCCGACTGGGCCGCCCAGCGGATCAAGAACCTGTCGCTGTCCACCGCGGTGCTCAACGCGCTGCTGCCCCGGCGCAACCGCAAGGACGTGACCAGCCTCATCGAGGAGTTCCAGTACCCGAAGCACGGCCCCGGGATGATGTGGGAGCGCTGCACCGAGGAGGTGGAGAAGCGGGGCGGCACGGTCCGCACCAACACGTGGGTGACCGAGGTGCACCGGGACCCGGCGCAGCGGAGGGCCACCGCCGTCACGGTGGTCGACGTCGGGGGCGAGCGCACCGAACCGGCCGACCACGTGATCTCCTCGATGCCGATCTCCGCGCTGGTGCGGGCCATGCGGCCGGAGGCCCCGCCGGAGGTACGGGCCGCCGCCGACGACCTGCGCTACCGGGACTTCCTGACCGTCGCGCTGGTGGTGCCGGAGGAGTTCTCCTTCCCGGACAACTGGATCTACGTGCACGACCCGGCCGCCAAGGTGGGCCGGATCCAGAACTTCGGCTCGTGGTCGCCGTACCTGGTCAAGGACGGGCGGACCTGTCTGGGCCTGGAGTACTTCGTCTTCGAGGACGACGAGATGTGGCGGACGCCGGACGCGGACCTGGTCGCCTTCGCCACCGCCGAACTGGAGCGGCTGGGCCTGGTCCGGCCCGGCTGCGTGGAGGCCGGCTATGTGGTCCGGATGCCGAAGGCGTACCCGGTCTACGACGAGCGCTACCAGCACAACGTGGACGTGATCCGCGGCTGGCTGGCCCGGGAGGTGCCGAACGTGCACCCGGTGGGGCGCAACGGGATGCACCGCTACAACAACGCCGACCACTCGATGCTCACCGCGATGCTGGCCGCCGAGAACATCGCCCACGGCGCCGACCACGACGTCTGGACGGTAAACGTCGAGCAGGACTACCACGAGCAGCGGACGCCGTCGCGGCACGGCACCGGCCGGGACGCCCCGGTCATGCCCGCCCGGCGGTAAGGCCCCGGCGTGAGGGTGGTCATAACGGCTGGACGGCCCGGGCCGCCCTCCTGCTAGCCTTCTCGGCAGGTCATGAGCGCCAGCGTCAAGCCCCGGCTCGCTGGCCGGCAACCCTCCTCCGCGGTGGGGTGCCCCGGGTGAGGACCAGGCACCGGCAGCCGCCGGTGCAAGCGTGGCCTGGCACCCAGGTCATCACCGACCAGAGGGAACCATGTCTGCTCAGCTCCGCACCCCGCCCGCCGACGGCATCGCCTATCCGGCGCGTTTCGCGCTGGTCAAGCGGCGGCACGTCGACCTGATGCGGGTGTGCAGCGACGCCTGTCGCCGCTCCGACGCGCGCTGAGGGCCACTCCCCCACTTCCGCACCATCCCTTCCGGCTCGCCCGCCCCGGGCGCGCCGTCGGCGGCGTGCGCCCACGCCGCCCCGGACCCTGGAGACACCTGTGCGAATCCGTTCCGCCCTGACCCGCGCCGCCGCGCTCGGCGCCGCCGCCGTGCTCGCCGCCACCGCCCTCACCGCCTGCGGCGACGACGGCGCCACCAGCGAGGCCGCCAACCCGTACGGCCTGCTCCAGGCCGGCGTGCTGCGGGCCGGCACGCTCACCGACGCCCCGCCGAACGTGTACCTGAAGGACGGCAAGTTCACCGGCTTCGACAACGACCTGCTCACCGCGGTCGCCGCGAAGGCCGGCCTGAAGGTGGAGTTCGTGGGCACCGACTTCTCCGCCCTGCTCGCCCAGGTCAACAACCACAAGTTCGACGTCGGCAGCTCCTCCATCACCATCACCGAGGCCCGGAAGAAGACCGTCGACTTCGGCAACGGCTACGACTTCGGCTACTTCGGGCTGGACGTGCCGGCCGGCTCCCCGATCACCGGCTTCGACCAGCTCGCCGGCAAGCGGGTCGTGGTCGTGCAGGGCACCGTGCAGGACGACTACGCCACGCGGGAGAACCTGAACCCGGTCCGGGTGCCGGACTACAACGGCGCGGTCAACCAGCTCAAGGCCGGCACGGCCGACGCCTGGATCGCCCCGGCCGAGATCGGCGACAAGTCCGCCGCGGACAGCAACGGCAAGATCACGGTGGCCGCGAAGCAGCTCAGCCCGGCCCCGACCGCGTACGCGGTGGCCAAGGGCAACGACAAGCTGCGCGAGGCGCTGAACAAGGGCCTCGACGAGGTGATCGCCGACGGCACCTGGAGCAGGCTCCAGGCGCAGTACTACCCGGGCCGGCCGATCCCGGCCGACTTCAAGCCGGGCAGCGGCACCGTCGCCGTGCCGTCGCCGTCGGCGGCTTCCTGACGAACGATCGAGACGAGCGGGGCGGACGGAGACATGGATCCACTGAGCACCCTGTGGGAGACCTTCTTCGACTGGGACGCCATGCGCGAGGCGCTGCCCGAGATGCTGACCGTCGGGCTGCCCAACACGCTGATCCTGGCGGTCTCCGCCGCCCTGCTCGGCTCGGTGCTGGGCATGCTGCTGGCCGTCGCGGGCATCTCGCGCACCCGATGGTTGCGGTGGCCGGCACGGGTCTACACCGACGTGTTCCGCGGCCTGCCGGCGGCGGCGACCATCCTGCTCATCGGCGTCGGCCTGGCGCCACTGGGGATGCAGGTGTGGGGCCCGAACCCCTACCCGCTGGGCGTGCTGGCGCTGTCGCTGATCGCCGCCGCCTACATCGGAGAGATCTTCCGCGCCGGCATCCAGAGCGTGGAGGCCGCCCAGCTGGAGGGAGCCCGGGCGCTCGGCTTCTCCTGGGGCGAGGCCATGCGCCTGGTCATCGTCCCGCAGGGCGTACGCCGGGTGCTGCCGGCCTGGGTCAACCAGCTCATCGCGCTGATCAAGGACTCCAGCCTGGTCTACTTCCTCGGCCTGGTGGCCAGCCAGCGGGAGCTGTTCCGGATCGGCCAGGACTACGCGGCCACCACCGGCAACGAGTCGGCGCTGCTGCTGGCCGGCCTGTTCTACCTGGTGCTGACCGTGCCGCTGACCCACGCGGTCAACTGGATCGACCGGCGGCTGCGGCAGGGCCGGGCGGTGGCCGCCCCCGATCTCGACGTCGAGCTCGACCCCGCCGGCGCGCCGGCCCCGACCGGAAAGGACCCGCGATGAGCACCGCCACCGCGACCGGCACCTCGGTGAGCCTGGCCGTCCGCGACGTGCACCTGGCCTTCGGGCGGCACCAGGTGCTGCGCGGCGCCGACGTGGAGGTGGCCCGGGGTGGTACCGCCTGCGTCATCGGCCCGTCCGGCTCCGGCAAGTCGACGCTGCTGCGGACGATCAACCGGCTCATCGAGCCGGACCGGGGCGACGTGCTGCTGGACGGGCGCAGCGTGCTCGGCGACGACCCGGACGCGCTGCGCCAGCGGATCGGCATGGTGTTCCAGCAGTTCAACCTCTTCCCGCACATGACGGTGCTGCGCAACCTCACCCTCGCGCTGCGCAAGCTCAAGAAACTCCCCGAGGACGAGGCGGTGCAGGTCGCCCGGGCCCAGCTCGACCTGGTCGGGCTGGCCCACAAGGCCGACGTCCGGCCGGCGCAGCTCTCCGGCGGCCAGCAGCAGCGGGTGGCCATCGCCCGCGCCCTCGCGCTGCGACCGCAGGTGATGCTCTTCGACGAGGCCACCTCGGCGCTCGACCCGGAGCTGGTCAAGGGGGTGCTCGGGGTGATGGCCGACCTCGCGTCCGCCGGCATGACCATGGTCGTGGTCACCCACGAGATGGGCTTCGCCCGCGAGGTGGCCGACACGGTGGCCTTCATGGACGCCGGCGTCGTGCTGGAGGCCGGCCCGCCGTCCGCCGTGTTCGAGGCGCCGGAGCACCCGCGACTGCGGCGGTTCCTGTCCCAGGTGCTCTGACCCCGGCGGCCCGGCCCCGCTCCCTCGTCCTCCGGTAGCGGGGACGGGCGGCCCGGTCCGAGCCGGCCCACAGCCAGTAGATCGCCAGCGCCAGGCCGGCGGCGCCCAGGGCGCTCACCCCCCAGGGCGGCAACCGGTCGGGAGCGGACGGCGGCGGCGCGCAGTCGGTCGGCGTGTAGTCGACCGTGATCCGCTCGTGCCGGTCGGGCAGCCTCCCGTCGGCGAAGGACGCCCTCGGGATGCCGCAGATCACCGGGCCGTCGGGCGAGTCCACCCGCAGCAGCACGCCGGTCGCCCGCCCCGCCCCGTCCCGTTGGACCTCCAGGACCTGCGCCGGGGCCAGCACGCCGGCCGGTGCCGGCGGGTGGGGCTCCGGGTCCATGAACGGCCCCAGCAGCGCCATCGCCGCGCACGGCAGCAGGAAGGCGAGCGGGACCGCGGGATAGATCCGCAGGACCCCGTTGTGGTGCAGCGACATGCGGCGACGGTAGCGGCGCCCGACAAGCCGAGGTCGTCATCGGCGTGGACGGTCGGGTTACGACGATCAACTTCAAGGGTAGGAGCCCCTACGGCCGGAACGGAGATTCCGTGGGTGCGCCGGTCGTCAGGGGAGGACGGCGCCGGTGCGCAACTGGTGGAAGGCCGCCGTGGGGCGGCTGCGGCAGGCGTGGGTGCCCGTGGTGGAGGCCGCGCTCGCCGCGACCGTGGCCTGGCTGATCGCCGCGCGGCTGATCGGCCATCCGGACCCGTTCTTCGCGCCGAGCGCGGCGCTGATCGTGCTCGGCGAGTCGCGGGGCCAGCGGGTACGGCAGACCATCGAGCTGGTGCTCGGGGTGGCCGGCGGGGTGCTCGTCGCCGACCTGGTGGTGCACGCCCTCGGCCCCGGCACGGCGACCATGCTCCTCGTCCTGCTGCTCACCCTCGGCGTCACGGTGGCGGCCGGGGCCAGCAGCACCCTGGTCATCCAGACCACGGTCTCCGCGCTCTACCTCGTGGTGGTGGCCGCACCGAAGGGCGAGTTCACCCCGTTCCGGTTCGTCGACGCGCTGATCGGCGGGGCGGTCGCCCTCGCCGCGAGCCAGCTCGTGGTGGCCCGGGACCCGCTGGCCCCGCTGGTGGCCGAGGCCCGGCAGACGTACGCCGACCTCGCCGACCTGCTCGACCGGGTGAACGCCGCGCTGGACCGCTGCGACGCCGAGGCCGCCCAGGCGGCGCTGGACCGGGCCCGGGAGGTGGACGGCTGCGTGGAACGCCTGCGGTCCGCGGTGCGGGCGTGCGCCGAGACGCTGCGGCTGCGGGTCCGCCGGCGGCGGCACCTCAGCCAGCTCGAACAGGTCGAGGCCACCGCCCGGCAACTCGACTACGCGGTACGCAACATCCGGGTGCTGGCCCGCAACGGGGCCACCCTGGCCCGGCTGCACACCGCCAGCCCGCCCGAGCTGGGCGCGGCGATCCGCTCCCTCGCCGAGGCGGTACGCGCCGCCGGCGCGGCCCTGGCCACCGACCTGACCGGCCAGGACGCCGACCGGCACGCGGGACGGGCCGAGGAGGCCGCGCTGGCCGCGGTGCGCATCGGCGCGGAGCTGCTGGAGTCCGGCCCGCCGCTGCCCGTCGTCATGATCGTCGGGCAGATCCGGGCCACCGCGATCGACCTGCTGCGCGGGGTCGGCGAGGATGGCGGGGCGGTGCTCAACCGGGTCGACGAGGCGCTCGGCCTGCCGACACCGGCGTCCTGACCGGCCGGCGGCCCGTCCGGCCGCGCATCGACGAGCTGTCCCGGCGCCCCGGACCAGGCCACCGGACGCGCGCTGCTACACCTCGCAGCGGTCGGAGAGGGCGTATCGGGTGAGCACCACGTCGCCGATCTGGCGTACCTCGACCACCCGGGCGCGGCGGCCCGGGTGCCACGGGAAGCGGCCGTCCCCGACGAACCGGGGCGCCCGGCGGTCGCCCACGAAGAACGGCGCCACCACCAGGTGCAGCTCGTCGGCGACACCGGCGGTGAGGAACTGGCAGTGCACGGTGCCGCCACCCTCCACCATGAGCCGGCCGACCCCGCGCCCGGCCAGGTCGGCGAGGACCGCGTGGGGGGTGACGGGTTCGCCCGCGTCGACCACGGTGGCCACCGCGCCCACCTGCTCCCGGGCCTTCTCCACCACGCCGCTCGGGCAGTAGACCAGCTTCGGCCCGTCGCCCGTGGTGAAGAACCGGGCGGTCGGGTCGAGGTCGCCGCTGGCCGTGACGGTGACCTTCACCGGGGACGGGGGCAGGCCGCGGGCCACCCGCTCGGCCCGCCGCCGCTCGCTGCGCACCAGCAGCCGGGGGTCGTCGCGGCGGACCGTGGCGGCGCCCACCATGATCGCGTCGGCGGCGGCCCGGACAGCGTCGACCCGGTCGAGGTCCACGTCGTTGGACAGCAGCAGCCGCTCGGCGGTGGCGTCGTCGATGTAGCCGTCGATCGACATGGCACAGCTGAGCAGCACGTACGGCCGGCCGGTCACGGCACGAAGGGCAGGTCGAGGGCATGGTCGGCGCGGGTCACCTTGGCGGCCAGGTAGCCCGCGTTGGTCGGGGACAGGTGCACCCCGGTGAGCACCCGGTCGACCACCGTGACGCCCAGCCGCTCCAGCTGCGCGGCCTTGTCGGGGTTGTTGCTGAGCAGGGCCACCCGGGTCACGCCCAGTGCCGCGAGCATCTGCGCGGCCACCGTGTAGTCGCGCTCGTCGGCGCCCCGGCCCAGCGCCACATTCGCCTCGTAGGTGTCCAGCCCGCCGTCCTGGAGGGCGTACGCGTCCAGCTTGGCGTAGAGGCCGATTCCCCGGCCCTCCTGGCGCAGGTAGAGCAGGTAGCCGCCGGCGTCGGCGATCCGCTCGACCGCCTCGCGCAGTTGCGGGCCGCAGTCGCAGCGCTGGCTGCCGAAGACGTCCCCGGTCAGGCACTCGCTGTGCGGGCGGACCAGCGGTGGCGAGGCGTCCGGGTCCCGCCGCTCGCCGAGCCCGATGGCGAGGTGCTCGCGGCCGTCGACCAGGCCGTGGAAGGAGTGCACACGGGCGGTGGTCACATACCCGTCGGGGAACCGCAGCGGGACCGTGACCTGGGTCCGGACCGTCGCGGCGGGCAGCGTTTCGTCCATGCTTCTCCTCAGTCCCGGCTGCCGGACGCGCCGGCAACGCACACCTCGCACCCTCACCGTAGGCGGGATCACCGACAGTCGCCGGGCTCCCGAGCCGCACGCCGGCGGACCAGCAGCACGGCGGCGCCCGGCAGGCTGGCCACCAGGACCAGCGCCCCGTAGACCGTGCCGGTGGCGACGCCCTGCGCGGCGGTCAGGCCGGCCGCGGCGAACGCCCAGGCGGCCACCCCCTCGCGCGGCCCGAAACCGCCCACGTTCACCGGCAGCCCCATGGCAAGCAGGGCCAGCAGGGTCAGCGGCACCAACCGGGACAGCGGCGCGTCGGCGCCCGCGGTGCGCGCCGCCACCACGAAGGTGGCCAGGTGGCCGGCGACCACGACGGCCGAGGCCGCCACCACGCCGAGCCAGGTGCGCCGGGCGAGCAGCCCGGCCCGGACGTCGGCGACGGCGGTGCGCACCGCCCGGGCCCAGCGGGACGCCCCGGAGCGGGGCACGGCCCGGGCCAGCAGCGCCAGCGCCAGCGCGACCGCGGCCAGCCCGGCGGCCACCGCCGGCAGGTACGGCCGGACCGGGGACGGCAGCGCCGCCAGCACGGCCACCGCGATGACCAGCTGCACCACCTGTCCGGCGGCGCGCTCCCAGACCACGGCGCGGACGCCCCGGGCCACGTCCCCGGCGTCCCGGCCGTGCCGGACCGCCCGGTGCACGTCGCCAAGCACCCCGCCGGGCAGGGTGGAGTTGAGGAAGACCGCCCGGTAGCAGTGCGCGACCGCGGCCCGCAGCGGCAGCCGTACGCCCAGCCCGCCGGCGACCAGCGACCAGCGCCAGGCGCAGCAGACCGTGGTGACCGCGCCGATGCCGAGCGCGGCGGCGAGCGCCGGCGCGTCGATCAGCCGCAGCCCGGCCAGGAACGGGCCGGTGCCCACCGACCAGACCAGCGCCGCGAGCACGGCGAGGCCGGCGAGCGGGCGGGCCCAGGTCCAGAACGACCGGGGCGGCGCGGGCGCGGCGGCCGGGACGGGCCCGGCGACGGCGGCGTGTGACAAGAGCGGTCCTCCCTCGGTCCACCCGTTGTCACGTACGAGCGGCCGCTACGGTTCATCCGGCGAGCAGGTCGGCGTGCTCCAGCACCACCCGCAGCCGGCCGTCGGCCACCTCGGCGAGCCGCCGCTCCCGGTACGCGTCGACCACCCCGGCCAGCTCCGGCCGCTCCTCGACGGCCGCGTCGAGCCAGCCGACCAGCCACTCCGCGGTCAGCGCGGCGTACTCCGGGCCGAGGCGCCACGGGCTGGGCCGGACCGCCACCTCGACGCCCCGGCGGCGGAAGGCCGCCACGGTGGCGTCCACGGCGTCCGGGCCGAGCAGGGCGCGCCCGCCGGCCGTACGCCGCTGGTGGGCGTTGAACGCGGCCTCGAACTCGGCGTCGAGCGGGTCGGCGGGGGTGAACCGCACCCGGCCAACCACGGTGATCGCGAAGAGGGTGAGGTGGCCGGCGCAGGCCGCCACCGTCCGCTCGACCTCCTCGGCGGTGAGCATGTCCAGCAGCGCCGAGGCGGTGACGAGGTGGGCGTCGGCCAGGTCGGCGGCACCCAACCGGGTGATGTCGGAGCCCCGGACCAGCACGGTGACCGGGCTGCCGTCGGCGGCCACGACCGGCTCGGCGGCGGCCCGGGCGCGCAGGTCGGGGTCCCGCTCGTGCAGCACCCAGCACTGCGGGCCGGGCAGCCGCGGGGCGAGCCATCGGGCCATCGACCCGGTGCCGCTGCCCAGGTCGTGCACGACGAGCGGGCGGTCGGGGGGCAGCCGGCGGCGGACCGCGTCGAGCAGCTCGGCGGAGCGGGCGGCCGCGTCGGCGGGTTCGCGCCGCCGCAGCCAGTCCGCGAAGTCGGGGGGTAGCAGTGAGGTGGTCATGCCGCCGTGGCCTCCTTGAGGGCTGCCGCCAGCCGGTGCGCGGTGACCGGCCAGCCGGTGAGGGTGTCCCGCCGCTGCCGGGCGGCGCGGCGCAGCCGGTCCCGCAGGTCCGGGTCGGTGAGCCAGCGGCGGAGCGCGCCGGCCAGCGCGGCCGGGTCCGCCGGGGGGACCAGCAGGCCGGGCCGCTCGCCGTCCGGGCCGCGACCGAGCGTCCCGGGCAGGCCGCCGGTGTCGCTGGCCAGCACCGGTACGCCCCGCGCGAGCGCCTCGGTGACCACCATCCCGTAGGTCTCCCGGCGGGACGGCAGCACCAGCAGGTCGGCGGCCGCGTACGCGGCGGCCAGGTCGGCGCCGGTGCGCGGGCCGGCCAGCCGGACACGGTCGACGAGGCCGGTGTCGGCGAGCTGCCGGCGCAGCCGCGCCACGAAGTCCGGGTCGCGGGTGAGCGGGCCGACCAGGTCGCAGGTCCAGGGCAGGTCGGCGACCCGTGCGAGGGCGGCGGCGAGCACGTCGTGCCCCTTGAGCGGGGTGACCGCCGCGACGCAGAGCAGCCGGGCGCCGGCCGGCGAGCCGGGCGTGACCGGCGCCGGGTCCACCCCGGGCGGGGCGACCGTCACCCGGTCGGCGGCGAGCGGGTAGCGATCGAGCAGCCGGCGGCGGGTCCACTCGCTGGTGGTGACCACGGCGGTCGCGGCGGCCAGCGCGCGGGCCTCGACGTCGTCCTCCAGCGGCAGGTGCACCAGCACGACGAGGCGCAGCCGCCGGGCGTGCGGGGCCAGCACCTCCGGCACGGTCGAGGCGACCAGCCCGTCGAGCAGCACGGTCGCGCCGTCGGGCAGCGCGGCGAGCACGCCGGCCAGCGCAGCCCGGTCCGCCGCACCCGGGTTCGGCCAGCCGCCCGGCACCGGGTGTTCCCGCACGGTCCAGCCGAGCGCGGCCAGCTCGTGGCAGGCCCGGCGGTCGTACCCGTTGCCGCCGCTGGGGCTCGCCGGGTCGTCGATGTCGCCCGGCAGCACCACGTGCACGACGGTCATCCGGTCACAGCGACCGCTCGTAGCTGGCCCAGGCGACGTGCGACTCGTGCAGGGTGACCGTGATCCCGGCCAGGCCGCGCGCCCCCTCGCCGAGCCGCCCGGCGTGCACCGCCTCGGCCAGCCGGTCGGCCACCGACCGGGCCAGCACCTCGGTGGTGGTGTTCACCCCGGCGAAGTCCGGCTCGTCGTCCAGGTTGCGGTAGGTGAGCGCGCCGAGCACGGCCTTGAGCTGCTCGGTGGCCAGCCCGATGTCGACCACGATCCCGTCGGCGTCCAGCTCCGGCCGGCGGAAGGTGGCGTCGACGACGAAGGTCGCGCCGTGCAGCCGCTGGGCCGGACCGAACACCTCGCCGCGGAAGCTGTGGGCGACCATCATGTGGTCGCGGACGGTGACGCTGAACATGGTCACTCCTCGTCGTAGGTGATGAGGTGGCAGAGCGCGGGGAGGCGGCCCGAGGCGAGCCGGTCCAGCACGTCGGGCAGGTCGGCGAAGCGGGACCGGCCGGTGATCAGCGCGTCGAACGCCGGGTCGGCGAGCAGGTCCAGGGCCAGCGCCAGCCGGTCGGCGTAGCTCCGGTCGGCGCGCCGGGGCGACACGGTGCCGACCTGGCTGCTACGGATGCCGAGCCGTTTCGAGTGGAACGCCCCGCCCAGGGCGAGGGTGACCGGCCGGTCGCCGTACCAGCTCAGCTCCAGCACGGTGCGTTCCGGGCGGAGCAGCTCCAGGGCGCGTTGCAGCCCCTCTGCGGTGGCGCTGGCGTGCACCACGAGGTCCCGGTCGCCGGCGGCGTCGGCGGGCAGCGCGAAGTCGACGCCGAGCGCCGCGGCCACCCCGGCCCGGGCCGGGTCGGCGTCGACCAGCTCGACGCGCACCCCCGGGAAGCGGGCCAGCACGGCGGCCACGCAGCACCCGACCATGCCACCGCCGACCACGGTGACCCGGTCGCCGACCAGCGGCGCGGCGTCCCAGAGCGCGTTCACCGCGGTCTCCACGGTCCCGGCCAGCACCGCGCGGGCCGCCGGCACCCGATCGGGTACGACCACCACGGCGCCGGCCGGCACCACGTACGCGGTCTGGTGCGGGTGCAGGCAGAAGACGGTACGCCCGCGCAGCTCCGCCGGCCCCTCCTCGACGGTGCCGACACTCAGGTAGCCGTACTTCACCGGGGCCGGGAAGTCGCCCTCCTGGAACGGGGCGCGCATCGAGGCGTGCTGGTCGGCGGGGACCCGACCGGTGAAGACCAGGGTCTCGGTGCCCCGGCTGACGCCGGAGTAGCGGGCGCGGACCAGCACCTCGCCGGGGCCGGGCGGGGCGAGCGCGACCGGGCGGAGCTCACCCTCGCCTGGGGCGCGGAGCCAGAAGGCGCGGGCCTCACCGGTCACGAAATCTCCTCTTTTCCGCATCCGGACCGAACCGGACGGCCGAATTTCCCGTGATGACTGGCAGGGTTGTCGATCATAGACACGGAGGCAGGGTGTCCACCGTTCGAAATGGCCCGTTGGTCGGGCTGATCGTGCAGTTCGTCCTGCTGGCCGCGCTCGCCGGCACGGTGGGCGTCGGCGTGGCGGGCTGGCTCGCCGGCCTGGCGTACGCCGGGGTGCTCTGCGGGCTGCTCCGGCGCGGCCTGCGGGCGGCCGGCGCGGAGCGGCTCGGGCCGGCCGACCGGGTGACGCTGGCCCGGGCGCTGCTGGTCGGCGGGGTGCTCGCCCTGGTCGTGGACGGCGGGCCGGCGCCGGTGGCCGTGCTGGTCCCGCTCACCGTGGTGGCGCTGGCGCTGGACGCGGTGGACGGCCAGGTGGCCCGGCGCACCGGCACGGTGAGCGCGTTGGGCGCCCGCTTCGACATGGAGGTCGACTCGTTCCTGCTCCTGGTGCTCAGCGTCCACCTGGCCCCGTCGGTCGGGGCCTGGGTGCTGGTCATCGGCGGGATGCGGTACGCCTTCGTGGCGGCGGCCTGGCCGCTGCCCTGGATGCGCGGCACGCTGCCGCCCCGGTACTGGCGCAAGGTGGTGGCGGCGGCGCAGGGCGTGGTGCTCGCGGCGGCCGCGAGCGGGCTGCTGCCGCCGGCGGCGACCGTGGCGCTGGTCGCGGGCGCGCTGGCCCTGCTGGTCGAGTCGTTCGGCCGCGACGTGGCCTGGCTGTGGCGGCACCGCCCGGCCGCCCCGGCGGCCCGGCCCACCCCGGCCGTCGCGCTCGTCCCGGCGGTCGGGCCCGCCGTGCCCGGCGTGACCGCGCTCCCCGTGCTGGGCATCGGGCCCGCCGCGACCGCACTCCCCGCGCTGGGCGTCACGTCCGGCACGGGCGCCGTCCCGTCCTGGTCCGCCGGCACCGGCCCGGCGGACCTCCCCGCCCACGTGGCCGGACCCGCCCCGGCCGGTGCGGTCCGGCGCGCGACCGTCGGCGCGAACGGTCCGGCCGGCGCGCGACCGCTGGACCCGCCCGCGCGTCCGGTGCCCGTGGCCGTCCGGATCGTCGCCCACCAGCCGGTCTGACCCCTCCCCCTCGACGAAGGACGCCGCCGTGTCACTGCGTATCCGTCTCCACCGGCCGGCCGCCACCGACCCGGACCGCCCGGACCCGGCGGGCGACGCCGCGCCGCCGACGGCGCGGTCGCGTACCCGTCGGGTCGCCGCCGGGGTCCTCACCGGGCTGGCCGCGCTGCTGGTGGTGGCGGCGCTGGTCGCGCCGGACCGGCTGGCCGAGGTCGGGCCCGGCGCCGTGCTGCGGATCCCGGTGGAGGCCCTGGTCGCGGCGGCGCTGCTGCTCGTCCTGCCGGCCCGGGCCCGCCGGCCGGTCGCCGTGGCGCTCGGTCTCGTGCTGGGTCTGCTGGCCGTGGTCAAGCTGCTGGACACGGGCTTCCGGGTGGCCCGGGACCGGCCCTTCGACGTGCTGCTCGACTGGGGGCTGTTCGACGACGGCTTCGGCTACCTGACCGACTCGGTCGGCCGGGCCGGCGCCGTCGCCGCGGCGGTCGGGGTGGTGCTGCTCGTGGTCGGCCTGCCGGTGCTGGTGGCGCTCGCCGTGCGGCGGCTGGACCGGCTCCTGGCGCGGCACCGCACCGGGGCCGTCCGCGTGGTCGCCGCGCTGGCCGTGCTCTGGCTGGGCTGCGCCCTGTTCGGGGTGCGCCTGGCCGCCGGCGTGCCGGTCGCCGACCGGACGACGTCCGGCCTGGTCGCGGCGCACGTCGGCCAGGTCCGGGCCGGCCTGCGCGACCGCGCCGCGTTCGCCGGGGAGATGACGGCCGACGCGTACCGGGACGTGCCGGGCGACCGGCTGCTGACCGGGCTGCGCGGCAAGGACGTGCTGGTCACATTCGTGGAGAGCTACGGACGGGACGCGGTGGAGGACCCCGCGCTGGCGCCGGGCGTGAACGAGGTCCTGGACGACGGCTACCGGCGGCTGCGCGTGGCCGGCTTCGACGCCCGCAGCGGCTTCCTCACCTCGCCCACCTTCGGCGGCGGCAGCTGGCTGGCCCACGCCACCCTGCTCTCCGGCCTGTGGATCGACAACGACCAGCGCCACCGGGACCTGCTGGCCGGGGACCGGCTCACCCTCAACGGCGCGTTCCACCGGGCCGGCTGGCAGACCGTCGGGGTGCTGCCCGCCGCCACCCAGCCCTGGCCGGAGGGGAAGTTCTTCGGCTACGACCGGTACTACGACGCGGAGCGGCTGGCCTACCAGGGCCCGAAGTTCAGCTACGCGCCCATGCCGGACCAGTACACCCTGGCCACCTTCCAGCGGCTGGAGCGGGACCGGCCGCACGCCCCGCTCATGGCGGAGATCCCGCTGGTCTCCAGCCACTCCCCCTGGTCGGCGATCCCGAAGCCGGTGCCCTGGGACGCGGTGGGTGACGGCAGCATCTTCCACACCGAGTCCACCAGCACGGGCGGCAGCCGGGACGTGGTGCAGCGGGACGCCGCCCAGGTCCGCGACGACTACCGGCACTCCATCGAGTACAGCCTCGGCACGCTCGTGTCGTACGTGCTGACCTACGGCGGGGACGACCTCGTGCTGGTCTTCCTGGGCGACCACCAGCCGACGTCCTCGGTGACCGGCGAGGGCGCCGGCCGGGACGTGCCGATCACCATCGTGGCGAAGGATCCGGCCGTGCTGGACCGGGTCGCCGGCTGGGGCTGGCAGGACGGGCTGCGCCCCGGCCCGCAGGCCCCGGTGTGGCGGATGGACACCTTCCGGGACCGCTTCCTCGTCGCCTTCTCCCCCACCCACTGAGCCGACCCGACGGACCGGGGACGCGGCACGCGGGCCGCGTCCCCGACGGGCTCAGGCCGCCCGGCGCCGGCCCCGGGCCGTCCGGCCGGTGGTCTCCCGGAACCCGGCGCGCCGCGCGCCGCCCCGCGCCAGCCGCATCGCCCGCCGCGCGTTGACCATCGGCTCGCACGGCGCGCTCCGCCCGGCGCAGAGCAGGCTGGGACAGCGTCCCGTGGCGTCGGGCTGGTGGGCGGCGGCCACGTCGTACGCGGCCCGCCACAGCAGCGGATCGGTGACGTCGTCCGGCAGGACGGCGTCCTGACTGGACCGGAATGGTGTCGTGTCGGGCACCCCGCTCCCCCCTTCGTGGTGGCTCCCCTGTTCAGTGACCGGGTGGCCCGGGATCAAACCTCCCACCGGGGACGGTGGGCCGGCCAGCGGCGTGCGTCACGCCGGATACGCGCGGGTCTCCGCGGCCTTGACCGCCGCCCAGACCGGCTGGCCCGGGCGCAGCCCGAGGTGGGCCGCCGCGGCGGGGGTGACGTCGGCGGCCACGGCGACCGGCCCGGCGAGCTGGACCCGCAGGTTGTCCCCGTGCCGCTGCACCCCGGTCACGGTGGCCGGCCAGACGTTGCGCGGGCTGCCGTCGGGGCGGGTCGGGTGCAGCGCGACGGCGGCCGGCGGGAAGGCGACGAACGCGTCCCCGCGTACGGTGTCCGCCGTGGTGAGGGTGAGCCCGCCGACCGTGACGGCGTGCCCGTCGGCGTGCCCGCGGTGCAGGTTGAGCCCGACCAGCCGGGCCACGTAGTCGGTACGGGGGCGGGCCGTGACGGTCGCCGCGTCGCCCTCCTGGACCACCCGCCCCTGCTCGACGATGACCAGCCGGTCGGCGAGCACCAGGGCGTCCAGGGGGTCGTGGGTGACCAGCAGGGTGGCGCCGGGGTGCGCGCCGAGGTGCCGCTGGAGTTCGGCGCGGGTGTCGAGCCGGGTCCGGGCGTCGAGCGCGGCGAGCGGCTCGTCGAGCAGCAGCAGGGTGGGCTCGACGGCGAGCGCGCGGGCCAGCGCGACCCGCTGGGCCTGCCCGCCGGAGAGCTGGCGCGGCTTGTGCCGGGCCTGCCCGCCCAGGCCGACCCGGTCCAGCCAGCCCCGCGCCCGGGCCCGGGCGGCCCGCCGGTCGGCGCCCCGCCGGCGCGGCCCGAACGCCACGTTGTCCAGCGCGCTGAGGTGCGGGAAGAGCAGGTAGTCCTGGAACACCACGCCGACCGGGCGCCGCTCGGGCGGGGTCCACACCCGCCGGTCGGGGCGGTCGAGGTCGACGCCGTCGAGGGTGAGGTGCCCGGCGCTGAGCGGGTGCAGCCCGGCGAGGGCCCGTAGGGCGGTGGTCTTGCCGGCCCCGTTCGGGCCGAGCAGCGCCACCACCTCCCCGGCCCCGATGCGCAGCCGCGCGTCGAGGTGGAAGGCGCCCCGGTCGGCGACCAGGTGCGCGTCGAGCAGGGGCGGGGCGGTCACGTCACACCGACCCAGCGGTCGCGCAGCCCGGCCAGGATGGCCACGGAGACGGTGAGCAGGACGAGACTGAGCACGATGGCGGCCTGCACGTCGGTCTCCAGGGCCAGGTAGACGGCGAGCGGCATGGTCTGGGTCCGTCCCGGATAGTTGCCGGCGAAGGTGATGGTGGCGCCGAACTCGCCGAGCGCGCGGGCCCAGCAGAGCACCGCGCCGGCCGCCACCCCGGGGGCGACCAGCGGCAGGGTGACCCGGGTGAAGGTGGTCCAGCGCCCGGCGCCGAGGGTGGCCGCCGCCTCCTCGTAGCGGGCGTCGGCGCCGCGCAGGGCGCCCTCGACGGCGATCACCAGGAAGGGCATGGCGACGAACGCCTCGGCCAGCACCACCCCGGCGGTGGTGAACGGCAGGGTCACCCCGAAGGTGGCGTCCAGCCACGACCCGAGCAGCCCGCGCCGGCCGAAGACCAGCAGCAGCGCCACCCCGCCGACCACCGGCGGCAGCACGAGCGGCACGGTGACCAGCGCGCGGACCAGCCGCCGGCCCGGGAACTCGACCCGGGCCAGCAGCCAGGCCAGGGGTACGCCGAGCGCGACGCAGAGCAGCGTGGCGGCCGTGGCGGTCTCCAGGGACAGCCGCAGCGCGGTGAGCACGCCGGGCTGGGCCAGCCGCCGGGGCAGCGTGGTCCAGGGCGTCCGCACCAGCAACCCGGCCAGCGGCAGGACGAGGAAGAGCAGCCCGAGACCGGCGGGGAGCAGCAGGGGCAGCGGCACCCGCTGCCGGCGGCGCGCGGGTCGGGTCACCGGCTCGGCGGGGCCTGGAACCCGGCCGCGGTGAGCACGGCCAGGCCGGCGTCGGAGCGGACGTGGTCGACGAAGGCGCGGGCGCCGTCCGGGTTGCCGGCGTGCTTCAGCACCACGATCGGGTAGTCGTTGACCGTCCGGGCGGACTCGGGGAACTCGACGGCGGCCAGCCCGTCGGCGGCGCGCACGTCGGTGCGGTAGACCAGCGCCGCGTCGACCTCGCCGAGCTTCACCTTGGCCAGCGCGCCCTTGACGTCCTGCTCCAGGGTGGCCGGGGTGAGCCGCACGCCGGCCGCGTCGAGGGCGGATCTCGCTGCCGCGCCGCACGGCACCTGCTCGGCGCAGAGCGCCACCTTCACCCCGGGGCGGGCCAGGTCGGCCAGGCCACCGACGCGGTCGGGGTTGCCCTCGGGCACGGCGACGACGAGCTGGTTGCGGACCAGGACGGCCGGCGCCCCGGCGGCGTCACCCGCGTCGGTGACGGTCTTCATGGTGGCCGGCGAGGCGGCCGCGAACACGTCGGCCGGCGCGCCCTGGGTGATCTGGGTGGCGAGCGCCGAGCTGCCGGCGAAGTTGAGGACGACCCGGGTGCCGGGGTGTGCGGACTCGAAGTCCCTGCCGAGCTGCGTGAAGGTCTCGGTGAGCGAGGCGGCGGCGAACACGGTCACCGTGCCGCCCGTGTCGGCGCTCGACCCGTCGCCCGCGCCGCCGCAGGCGGTCAGGGACAGGCTCAGCGCGGCCGCCCCGGCCAGGACGGCGCGGATCCACCGTACGGTCACGGGTTGGTCCTTCCCTTCGGCGCGGGCGCGCGCTCCACCACGACGGTGGTGGACTTGATCACGGCGACGGCGACCGAGCCGACCTGGAGGTCGAGGTCGTCGACCGCCTCGCGGCTCATCAGCGACACGATCCGGAACGGCCCGGCCTGGATGTCGACCTGGGCCATCACGGTGTCCTTGACGACGGCGGTCACGATGCCGCGCAGCCGGTTGCGGGCCGAGGAGAGCTCGGGGTGGCCCGGGGCGCGGACGAACGCGGCTAGGTCGGCCCCGTCGAGCACCCGGTGGCCGTGCTCGTCGCGGGTGGCGGGCAGGCGCCCGGCGTCGATCCAGCGGCGGACCGTGTCCGCGCTGACCCCGAGCAGTTCGGCGGCCTCGCCGATCCGGAACACGGTCACGACGGCCACCCTAGCGGCCCGCAGGTGCGGGTGTGAAGCGGCCCAGCCCCTCGCATCCGCCAGGAGCGAGGGGCCGGGCCGGTCGTAGCTGCGGCGCGTCAGTCTGCCGGGGCGAGCTGGACCCGGCGGAGCAGCTGGGCGTTGAGCGCCACCACGATGGTGGAGGCGGACATCAGCACCGCGGCCACCGCCGGACTGAGCGCGACCCCCGCCCAGGCCAGCACGCCGGCCGCGAGCGGGATGGCCACCACGTTGTAGCCGGCCGCCCAGGCCAGGTTCTGCCGCATCTTCCGGTACGACGCCCGGGACAGCCGGATCACGCCGGTGACCCCGCGCGGATCGGAGCTGGCCAGCACCACCCCGGCGGACTCGATCGCCACGTCGGTGCCGGCGCCGATGGCCACGCCCACGTCGGCGCGGGCGAGGGCCGGGGCGTCGTTGACCCCGTCGCCGACCATCGCCACGGTCAGCCCGCGGGACTGGAGTTCGGTGACGGCCTTGTCCTTGTCGGCCGGGAGGACCTCGGCGAAGACCTCGTCCACGCCGGGGCGGAAGCCCAGGTCGGCGGCGACCGCCTCGGCCACCGGCCGGGCGTCCCCGGTGATCATGACGATCTTCTTCACCCCCTGCTCGCGCAGTTCGGCGATGGCCGCGCGCGCCTCCGGACGGACCTCGTCCTCCAGGGCGAACGCGCCGACCACCTCCGGGTGGCCGCCTTCGGGAAGCCGGACCAGGTGCAGCACCCCGGCGCCCCGCCGGGACCAGCCCTCGGCCGCCCGGGCCAGCTCGGCGGGGACGTCGGCGCCCAACTCACGCAGCAGAGCCGGGCCGCCCACCGCCCAGTCGGCGCCGTCCACCGTGGCGCGTACGCCCCGGCCGGTCAGCGAGCGGAAGTCCCGGGCCGCCGCCCGCAGGCCCCGGTCCTGGGCGGCGGTGACCAGCGCCCGGGCGAGCGGGTGCTCGCTGTCCGCCTCGACCGCGCCGGCGAGGCGCAGCGCGCCGTCGGAGTCCAGCCCGCCCGTGGCGGCCACCCCGGTGAGGGTGTGCCGCCCCTTGGTGAGGGTGCCGGTCTTGTCGAACAGCACCGCGTCGACGGTGCGCATCCGCTCCAGGGCCAGCCGGTCCTTCACCAGGATGCCGGCGCGGGCGGAGAGCGCCGTGGAGAGCGCCACGACGAGCGGGATGGCCAGCCCGAGGGCGTGCGGGCAGGCGATCACCAGCACCGTCACGGTCCGGATCACGGCCTGGTCGGTGTTGCCGAGCACCAGCCAGGCCACGAACGTGGCCAGGCCGGCGAGGGCCGCCACGTAGAACAGCAGCGCCGCGAACCGGTCGGCGAGCACCTGGGCGCGTCCGCCGGACGCCTGCGCCTGGGCGACGAGGCGGCCGATGCCCGCGAGCGCGGTGTCCTCGCCCACGGCGTCGACGCGTACCCGCAGAGCCGAGTCGGTGGCCACCGTGCCGGCGACCACCCGGTCCCCGACGGCGCGCGGCACCGGCCGCGACTCCCCCGTGATCATCGACTCGTCCAGTTCCGCGGCGCCGTCGACGATCCGGCCGTCGGCGGGCACCCGGCCGCCGGAGCGCACCAGCACCAGGTCATCGACCCGCAGGTCGACCACCGGCACCCGGTGCACGGCACCGGACTCGTCGAGGCGTTCGGCGTCGTCGGGCAGCAGCGCGGCGAGCGCCGCCAGGGCGCCCTGCGCCTGCCCGATCGCCTTCATCTCCTGCCAGTGACCGAGCAGCATGATCGTCACCAGGGCGGCCAGCTCCCACCAGAAGTCCAGGTCGAACAGGCCGAGGCTGGTGGCCACCGAGGCCGCGTAGGCGACGGTTATCGCCATCGAGATGAGCAGCATCATGCCGGGCGCCCGGTCGCGCACCTCGCGGACGCCGCCGACCAGGAACGGCCAGCCGCCGTACCAGAAGACGACCGTGCCCAGGACCGGGCCGACCCAGCGGACGCCCGGGAAGTCCAGCGAGTAGCCGAGCCAGTCCATGACCATGTGGCTGGTCAGCACGATCGGCACGGTCAACGCCAGGCTGAGCCAGAACTTGCGGCGAAACTGCTCGGGGTCGTGCCCGGCGTGCTTGTCGTGCCCGGCGTGCCGGTCGTGGCCCGCGTTTTGGTCGTGCCCCGCGTGCTGGTCGTGGCCCGCGCCGTGGTGCCCGTGTTCGTGTTCCATCGAACTCCACCTCCGCCGCCACCATATACCCCTAGGGGGTATATGCCAACTCGCCGGCCCACCCGGCCGGTGGCCGGACACGCGAGGGGCCTCCGGGTTAGCCTCGGGGCACGGCCGGCCCGGGGAGCGAGATGGACGAGCAGAACACCCAGACGGTGCTGCCGGCGGCGTTCTTCGGGCACGGCAACCCGATGAACGCGCTGGAGGTCAACCGCTACACCGCCGCCTGGCGGGAGTTCGGCCGGTCGGTGCCCCGGCCCCGGGCCATCCTGGTGGTCTCCGCCCACTGGTACATCGGCGCCACCGCGGTCACCGCCATGCCCCGCCCGCGCACCATCCACGACTTCTACGGCTTCCCGCGGCAACTCTTCGACGTGCGCTACCCGGCGCCCGGGCTCCCGGAGCTGGCCGAGGAGGTCAGCGACGTGGTGCACCCCACCTGGGTCGGCGCCGACCTGGACTCCTGGGGCATCGACCACGGCACCTGGTCGGTGCTGACCCACGCGTTCCCCGACGCCGACATCCCGGTGGTGCAGCTGAGCATCAACGCGTTCAAGCCGTTCGACTACCACCTCGACCTGGGCGCCCGGCTCGCCCCGCTGCGCGAGCGCGGCGTGCTGGTAATCGCCAGCGGCAACGTGGTGCACAACCTGGGCGGGGTCGACCCGCGGCTGGCCGACGAGGGCTTCGACTGGGCGCGCCGCTTCGACGACGCCGCCCGGGAGACGGTCCAGGACGCGCCGACCGAGGCGGCCCGGCTGGACGGGCACCGGGACTTCGACCTCGCCGTGCCGACCCCGGACCACTTCATCCCGCTGCTCTACCTGGCCGGGCTGGCCGGCGCCGCCGGGGACCGCCCCGACGTGCTGGTCGACGGGTACGCGTACGGGTCGCTGTCGATGACCGCGTACACCCTCGGGCTGCGCTGCCGGGGCGAGCAGCCGCCCGGCGGCGCACCGTCGCTGCCGGGCGGGGTGCCGGCGGACTCCGCCAACATCTGACCCCGGTTCAGTCCCGGTCGTAGACGGTGACCGGGATGTCCCGGGCGCAGAGGGCGCGGACCACCAGCGGCTCGATCCGGTCCCAGGTGCCACCGGCCAGTCCACAGCCGATGCGGGGCATGTGCACCGACGCGCCCAGCTCGTCGACCCGATCGGCCAGGGCGGACAGGCATCGCTCGACCGCGTCGTAGCGGATCGGCGGCCCGGCGCTGCCCCGCCGCATCCCGCGCTGGCCGACCATGTTGGCCACCCACACGTCCGGCGCGACCCGCACCAGGCGGGTGGCGCCGAGCCCGAAGTCGTTGCCGGCCCGGTGCCGGTGCCACTCCCGGTAGTCGCGCTCCGGCTCCGGCCAGCGGCGGGAGACCGCCAGCACGAAGCCCTTGCCCCAACCGCCCAGGTCGTTGCAGACGTGCGCGATCACCTTGCGGCCCTTGGCCTGCGGGCTGGTCGCGTCGCCCTTGATGATCCGGAGCGGTGTCACGGCCACCATCCTGCCCGGCCGGTACGACACCTCAGCGCTCCGGTCGGGCCCCCACGCTGGAGCCGCCGACCGGCTCCTTGCCCTGCCACGGCCAGCGGCCATCCAGCTCCACCTCCAGCGAGAAGCTGAGGAACGTCCGGACCAGCACGATCAGCGCCAGCACCCCGACGCTGGTGAAGGTGGGCGACACCGCCACGGTCCGGATGATGTCCCCGCCGACCAGGAACTCCAGGCCGAGCAGGATGGCCCGGCCGACCCCCTGGCGGTACGCCCGGTAGTGGTCGACGACCTGCCGGGTGCGCCACCAGCGCAGCCCGAAGACGACCGTGGCGACCGCGACGCCGACCGCGATGACCAGCACCCCGGCCAGGTCCAGCAACGTGCCGATGTGCTGGATGATCTCCTTCGTCGGCACCCGACACCCCCGTACCGCCGGCGGCACCCCGCGACGGCAACGCGCGGGCCGTCCGCAGCACCACCCTGTCGCATCGCCGCTGGGGGCGGGTGGCTTTCGCCCGAGCCCGCCCGGACGGCGGGCCTCGCCGGCATTCGCCTACCCCGGCCCGCCGCCGCGCCTAGGGTGGAAATCGGACCGGACCGTCCCGCCACCGGCGGGTGGTCACCGACGGCACCTGGCGAGGAGCGGACGTGACGCAGCCGGAAGAGGACCAGGAGAAGAGCAAGAAGACCGACGACGTGCTGTACTCCGCGGACGGGGATCCCCACCACAACCTGGCGCAGGCGCCGCAGCCCGACGAGCACCTGCCCGCCCGGTTCCAGCACGACGGCGAGACGGAGACCGTCGGCGACGAGTGAGCCTCGCGCTCAGGCTTCCGGCGACCCGCCGGTCCGGGCCGCCGGGACCTCGGCGGCGGCCGGCGCGGGCGCCGGCAACTGGCGGTCGTGCAGGCGGCTGAGCAGCGCCAGCGAGGTGGTCGCGCCGACCAGCGCCAGGAACATGTCCCACTGGGTGTCCCAGACGTCGCCCTGGGTGGCGAGGAAGTCGTCGGCCGCCGACCCGCCGGCCAGCGCCGCCCACCACTCGATCATCTCGAACAGGGCGCTGAACGCCAGGCAGGCGCAGACCACCAGCGGGGCGAGCCAGCGGCTGCCGCGCAGCGGCGACCGGCGGACCAGGATCTCGCGGACCAGGATCGCCGGCACGAAGCCCTGGGCGAAGTGGCCCAGCCGGTCGTACGGATTGCGGGACAGGTGGAACACCTCCCGCGCCCAGTCGCCGACCGGCGTGCGCGCGTAGCTGTAGTGGCCGCCCACCACGAGGATCAGCGCGTGCGCGGCGAGCAGGCAGCAAAGCAGCGTGGTCAGCGGGAACCGGCGCCAGGTGAGCAGCACCAGCGGGACGCCGACGAGCACCCAGACGGTCTCCAGCAGCCAGGTCAGCCGGTCGTACGGCCGGATGCCGGAGGCCACCAGGGCGGCGAGGACCAGGAACAGCAGCGCCGGTGGGACGAATCTGCGTGCTCGGGACACCGCGACCGCCTGTCCGCGTCTCACCCGGTGCGGCCCGGCGCCGTCCGGAGAGGCTGACGATAGCGGGCGGCGGGGGCGCCCTCCGACGCCCCCGCCGCGCGGCTCAGTCCTCGGCCTGCCAGCGGTAGAACACCGTGGCCACCGAGTCCTGCGGGCCGTGCCACTCCTCCGGCCGGTACGGGCTGACGTAGGGGGCGAGGTCCTGCATCACCTTCGCGAAGACCGGCTTCTCGTCGTGGTTGTTCCGGGTCGCCTCGGCGGCCGAGGTCTCCTGTTCGAGCAGGTGGACGTAGACGTCGTCGATCGAGTAGAGCCAGCGCCCCGTGACGCCCAGCTCCCTCGGGAGCGAGCCCGCGTCGGACTCGGCGAAGACCCGGGCCACGTCCGGTTCGGCGCCGGGCTTGATCCGCCCGACGATCACGGTCAGCGTGGTGTCCGCGGGCGGCTCCCCCTCCGGCGCCCAGTGGTAGAACTCCTTGGCCACCGAGTCGGACGGGTTCTTCCAGTACCTCGGGTACGGCGTCACGTACGGGCCGATGGCCTCGGCGATCTTCTGGAACGCGGGCAGCCCCCGGGTCTGGCCCGAGATCCGCGGGTCCTGCTCGCGCTCGATGACGTGGATGTAGAGGTCGTGGTGGGACAGCAGGATGCGCCCGATGACGCCGAGGTCCTGCGGCCGGGTGGCCCGGTCGTAGTGGCCGAAGACGTCTCCGACGATCTTGTCGCTGCCGGGAACCATGTGGCAGACGATCACGTTCCGGAAGACCATGGCTGCTCCTTGGTGGATTCGAGTGGGCGGGCTTCAGGCTCAGGCGGCGAAGGTGATCGGCAGTTCCAGCAGGCCGCGGAACGGCGACGCGGCCGGCAGCCGCCGGACCTCGGCGAGGGGTACCCCGAGCCGCAGGCCGGGCAGCCGGCGCAGCAGCGCGGAGAGCGCGATCTGCGCCTCCATCCGGGCCAGCGAGACGCCGAGGCAGTAGTGCACGCCGTGCCCGAAGCCGAGGTGCGGGCCGCGGACCCGGCGCAGGTCCAGCCGGTCCGGGTCGGCGAAGTGGGCGGGGTCGTGGTTCGCCGCGTTGATCGCCACGCCGACGATCGAGCCGCGCGGGATGCACACCCCCTCGTACTCGACGTCCTCGGTGGCGATCCGCGGGCTGGCCACCGGCAACGGGCCGTCGAACCGGAGCAGCTCCTCGATCGCCGCGGGCAGCAGTTGGGGCGTGGCGCGCAGCAGCTCCAACTGCTCGGGGTGGGTGAGCAGGGCCAGCACCGCGTTGCCGAGGAAGTCCGCGGTGGTCTGGTGCCCGGCGAACACCAGCAGGAACGTGGTGGTGACCAGCTCCGCCTCGGAGAGCGTCCCGTCGCGGTCAACCGCGTCGATGAGCGCCCCGATGATGTCGTCGGCCGGGTCGTCGCGCTTGGCGCGTACCAGGTTCGCGAAGTAGTGGTGCAGCCGCAGCTGGGCCTCCTGCACGGCCGCCCGCTCCTCCTGCGGCGGCCGGCGGGTCGAGCCGGAGGTGCGGATCACCTGGGTCCAGTCCAGCACCCGGTCGTGGTCGGCCGGCGGCACCCCGAGCAGCTCGCAGATGACCGTCATGGGCAGCGGGATGGCGAAGTCGTGCATCAGCTCGGCCTGGCCCTGCGGGAGCATCTTGTCGATCAGCTGGTCGACGATCTGCGCCACCCGCGGCCGCAGCGCCTCGATCCGCCGGGGCGCGAACGCCTGGGACACCACCCGGCGCAGCCGGGTGTGCTCCGGCGGGTCCGAGTTGAGCATGTTGCGGTTCAGGCCCTCCGAGTTCGGGCCGAAGATCCGCAGGTAGTGCTGCTCGGGACCGTAGAGGTCCTTGGACAGCCGCGGGTCGGTCAGCGCCGCCCGGGCGTCGTCGAAGCGGGTGATCAGCCAGGAGTCGAAGCGCGGGGAGCTGACCGGGCACACCGGACGGTCGGTGCGCAGCCGGGCGAAGGTCGGATAGGGGTCGGCGGCGAACCCGTCGGTGTAGAGCTCGCCCGCCGGCACGGCGTCCTCGGTCATCGGTCCTCCTCGGGGGCGCCGCCCACGCTGTGCAGCACCTGGTAGGTGTGCCGCTGCGCGGACTCGCGCAGCTCGCGAATCATGCGCAGGAGCCGGTCCCGGTGCTCGCTGCGGCCGAAGGCGTCCAGCCGCTCGCGGTCCGCCCAGTCGCTGATGATCAGGTAGCTGCGCGGGTCGTCGGCGTCGCGGACCAGGTCCTGGTGCAGGCAGCCGTCCAGGGTGCGGATCTCCTCGGCCGCGGTGCGCCACTCGGCCTCGAAGCGCTCCTCGCAGCCCTCGCGGGTCCGCATCGCGAGGACGGTGCGCACCCGGGTCACCGGGCACCCCCGAACACCAGGTGCAGGTGCTTGCGGAGCGCGTCGGGGTCGACCGGCTGGCTGCGGAAGCCGACGTGCCCGTCCGGGCGGATCAGGTACAGCCCGGTCCCGGTCAGCCCGTACGTGGCGCGGAACCGGCCGTCGGCGTCGCACAGCACCGGCGGGTCGAGCAGCCGCGGCTCGCCGGCGTCCGGGCTGAGCAGCAGGTACGCGTCGACCTCCCCGGCCGTCTGCCGCCGTACGTCGGCGCAGAGGTCGGCGATCCCGCGCAGCACCGCCTCGTCGGCCGACGCGTCGGCGTAGAGCAGCAGCGTGTGCCGGGTGCCGCGGGTCAGGTCCCGCAGCCGCAGCGGGTGGCCGACGCCGCGCCGGAGCAGCCCGTCCACGTCGGGGGCCCGGTCGCCGGGGCGGGGGGCCTCGCGCAGCGCGTCCGGATCGGACAGGCACTCGCCGACCAGCGGGCTGCTCGCGTAGCTGAGCAGCATCGACATCTCCTGGAGGAACTGCCGCTTCAGGTCCTCGCGGTCCAGCTCGTCGGTGAACGCCATCCGCACGGCGCGGCCGACGATCTCCTCGCCCTCCGGCCGCCGCTCGGTCTCGTAGCTGTCCAGCAGGCCGGGCGCGGCGAGCCCGCGGACCGCCAGGCCCAGCTTCCAGGCCAGGTTCCAGGCGTCCTGGATCCCGGTGTTCATGCCCTGGCCGCCGGCCGGCGGGTGCAGGTGGGCCGCGTCGCCGACCACGAAAACCCGGCCCTCGCGGTAGCGGTCCACGATGCCGTGACTGATCCGGAACACCGACGACCAGCGCAGGTTCGACGCGCGGGTGCCGGGCGGAGCGAGGTGGTCGAGGGCGGCCTGGACGTCGGCCAGGGCCGGCGCGCCCAGCTCCGCGCTGAACCCGGGCGGGGCGTCCTGCCCGCCGGTCTGCGCGAAGAACCGGGGCGGGGCCAGGGTGGCGACCCGGTACCGGCGCTCGCCGCGCAGCGGGACGCAGACCAGCATGCCGTCCATCCGGCCGTCGGTCTCGTGCAGGAACCGCAGCAGGTGACCGTCGGGCATGTCCCAGTCCACGTCGACGTCGCCGAGCATGAACAGCTGCGGGAACCGGCCCAGCCCGCCGGTGAAGGTCAGCCCCAGCAGTTCCCGGACCCGGCTGTGCGCGCCGTCGCAGCCGACCAGGTACTGCGCGCGGACCGTCTCGGTGCCGCCGTCGGCCGTGCTGACCGTGGCCGTCACGCCGTCGTCGTCCTGGGTGAAGTCGACCAGCTCGGCGCCGCGCTGCGGGCGTACCCCGAGGGTGGCCAGCCGGGCGGTGAGGATGCGCTCGGTCTCGTACTGGGGCAGGCCGAGGTGCGCGTACGGCAGGCCGGGCAACTCCCAGCTCATCCGGTGGGTCTCCACCCCGTTGACGAAGACCATGTTGCCGGTCAGCCAGATGCCGGCGTCCATGGCTTCCCGGACGACGCCCTGCTCCTCCCAGATCTCCATGGTGCGGCAGTGCACGCCGATCGCCTTGTCGGCCTGCCCGGCCGGGGTGGCCAGCTTGTCGATCACCCGGCACCCGATGCCGCGCCGGGCCAGCTCGACGGCGACGGTCAGCCCGGTGGGCCCCGCCCCGACGACGAGTACGTCCGTTTCCCTGTGCACGTCGGCCTCCCTGCCCGTGGTGGGTTGTCGCCTGCCGTCCTCGTCGGGCACGACGTGGAACAGGCGGCGCCGGATGTCGAGAAGGAACGGCGCGATCGGCCCGGCCTGCGCGGAGGCGTGGGCCGGGTCGGCGATCCAGCGGAGGAACTCCGCGGCGCTGTTCCACTCGGCGAAGATGTGGTGCACGTCCGACCCGGGTTCGCGCAGCAACTGCTCGCGCCGGTACCCGGGTATCCCGGCCATCCGCGCCCTGACCTCGGGGTAGCCCCGGTGGAACTCGGCGAGCCGGGGCGCCGGCACGGTGAGCTCCACGTCCACGTAGACCGTCGAGTCGCCCGTACCGTTCTCCCGCAGCACCGGGTAGTCGGCCGGGCCTTCCGGCTCGGTCAGCGGCCGGACCAGCTCGGCCAGCCGGGCGGCCACCGGCCCGTCCCGGTACGCGCGCAGCGCCGCCTCGTCGGCCCACTCGGTCACGACGACGAACCCGCGCGGGTCCAGAGCGTCAAGCAGCAGCTCGTGCCGGAGATTGCCGGCCAGCCCGCCGATCCGCCCCGCGACCGTGCGCCACGCGGACCGCACGGCGGGCTCGCAGCCCTGACGCGCGCGCATCCGGAGCATCGTCCTGATCATGAGGTCCCCTTCGACGGCCTGCGGGAGACGGTGGGGCTGTCGCGTCCGGTGCCACCCGGGCCACCACGTCGTCGCGCTGCGACCCTGCCGGAGGTCGCGTCAACCCGCCGTCACCGGCGACCCCCGCGACGTCCCCGCCCGGTGACGCCCCGGGGACGGGACGCCGCTACGAGGCGGCTCGCCGTTATTGCAAAACCTTGGCAACAAGCCTCGACAGGCCACCCCTCCGGTAACTATCGTCAGCGCCATGACTCCTTACGGACTGGACGCGCGGGCATGGCAGGAGAGCTGGGACCGGCAGCAGGAGGCGTACCTGCCGGACCGCGAACACCGCTTCGCCGCGCTGCTCGACGCCGCCGAGGCCGTGGCCGGCGACCGGCCCCCGCGCCTGCTCGACCTCGCCGGAGGCACCGGCTCGATCAGCCTGCGGGCGCTCGCCCGCCGGCCCGACGCCGAGGTCACCGTGCTCGACCTGGACCCGGTCCTGCTCACCCTCGCCGAGGCGTCCCTCGCCGGCCGCGCCACCGTGGTCACCGCCGACCTCAACCAGACCGACTGGGCGCGGGCGCTCCCCCACCGCGACTACGACGCGGTGCTCACCGCCACCGCCCTGCACTGGCTGGACGGGCCCCGCCTGGCCGCTCTCTACCGCGAGCTCCGTGACGTGCTGCGGCCGGGCGGGGTGTTCGTCAACGCCGACCACATGCCCGACGACGCGCTGCCCACGCTCACCACCCGGCTCGCCGAGCGGGCCCGGGCCGGCCGGCACGCCCGCCACCGCGCGGGCGCCGCGCTGTCCTGGGCGGACTGGTGGGCGCAGGCCGCCGCCGACCCGGTGCTCGGGCCGCTGGTCGAGAAGCGGCAGCAGATCTACCCGACCGGGCACAGCCCCGAGTGGACCCCGCCGGCGGCCTGGCACCTCGACGCCCTGCGCACGGCCGGCTTCGCCGAGGTCGGCGTGCTCTGGCGCGGGGCCGCCGACGCCGCCGTGGCCGCCGTACGCTGACCCGCCCCTCCCCGCCCGGCCCCGCGCCGTCGGCTCAGGCCGGCGACGGCACCCGGGACCGGGCGGGGGCGGGCCGGACCCGCGGGCGGCCGGCCATCAGCATCGCCTCGCTCAACTCCTCGGCCAGCAGGTCGAGCACCCCGCGTACGCCGCCCGCCCCGCCGACCGCCAAGCCGTGCAGCACCGGGCGGCCGACCAGCACGGCGTCCGCGCCCCGGTCGAGCGCGACGAGCACGTCCGAGCCGCCGCGGATCCCGCCGTCGAGCAGGACCGGCACCGCGCCGGCCACCCGGTCGACGACCGCCGGCAGCAGGTCGAGCGTCGCCGGGGCCGCGCTGAACTGGCGACCGCCGTGGTTGGACACCACGATCCCGTCGACACCGTGGGCGACCGCCAGGGCGGCGTCCTCGGCCGCCGCCACCCCCTTGAGCAGCACCGGCAGCTCCGTCACCGAGCGCAGCCAGGCCAGCTCGCCCCAGTCCAGCGCCGGGGCGAACGCCCGCCGGCTGTGCTCGCCGGGCGAGACGAGGTCGGCGTCGGGCAGGTTGACCGCCCGGATGCCCGGCGGCAGCCGGAAGTCCCGGCGCAGGTCGCGCAGGCGGCGGGCCAGCCGCGGGGCGTCCACGGTCAGCATCAGCGCGCTCATGCCGGCCGCCTCGGCCTGCGCGATCACGTGCCGGGTGACCTTCCGGTCGGCGAAGGCGTACAGCTGCAACCAGAGCGGCCCCCCGGCGACCGCCGCGATGTCCGCGAACGGCACGGAGGCCATGGTGCTCACCACGTACGGCACCGGCAGGGCGGCGGCGCCGCGGGCGGTGGCCCGCTCGCCGTCCGGGTGGACCATGGCGTGGAACGCGGTGGGGGCGATGGCGAACGGCACCGCCCAGTCCTCGCCGAGGACGCGCGTGCCGGTCTCCGGCTCGGCCGTTCCGGTGAGGACCCGGGGCACCAGCGTGGCCCGTTCGAACGCCTCCCGGTTGGCCCGCAGGCTCCGCTCGTCGCCCTGGCCGCCCTCGATGAAGTCCCACACCGGCGGGGACAGCCGCCGGGACGCCTCGGCGGCGTAGTCGTGCAGGGTCAGCAGGGACGTCATGCGCTCTCCTCCCGGCGGGGGCGCCGCGACCGGCCGCCCGTGGTAGCCCGTCACGCGCCCGGCCCGCAGCGGTAGACCAGCAGTTCCTCGCCGCCGCCGTGTTCGGCCGCCGGCACCTCCCGGCAGGCGGAGAGCACCCAGGTCATGATCCGCGACAGCTCGGAATCGGTGGTGCCGAGGCCACCGACCCCGCCGAGCAGGACGAACCGCAGCTCCCCCGCGTCCACCAGTACGCGCAGCTCGGCGAGGGTCGGCTGGGGCACGAGGCCGCTGTACCCGCCCAGCGGCAGGAACGGCTGCCCGGTGGGGAGCACGAAGGCCGAAGCCGCCCGCCAGGACGAGGTGGCCGCTACGTAGCGCGCGCCGTCGCGGTGCGCCAGCAGGTAGTCGTCGAGGCGCCGCCGCGGGTCGGTGAGGGTGTCTGTGGTGTCGGCGTCCAAGGCGAGGCCGACCGGTCCGCTCGGGCCGGCGCCGGCCTCGAACGCGGTGCCGGCGTAGCGGCGGTCGAGGACGGACAGGCCCCAGGCGGCCGGAACGGCCAGCACGGCCGCCAGGCCGAGGGCGGCGGCGGCACGCCACGACCGCCCGGGTCGCCGGCCCACGACGACCAGCGCCACGGCGGCCACCCCGGCGGCGGCCAGCGCCGGCCAGGTCAGCCAGGGCAGGAACCCGGCGTACCGGCCGGCCAGGTGAGCCGTCCACGCGAGCTGGACGAGCAGCACCGCCGGGAGCAGCCAGGTGGCCCACCGGTCCCGCAGCGCGCGCCAGGACAGCACGATCCCGGCGGCGGCGAGCGCGGCCAGCGGCGGGGCCAGCGTGGCGAGGTACGCCCGGTGGGTCAACGTCATCCCGCTGAACACCACCACGGCCGTGGCCAGCCAGCCGCCCCAGAGCACGAGACCGGCCCGGGTGGGGTCGGCCGGGCCGGCACGGCGGTGCCGCAGCAGCCCCACCAGCAGGCCGGCCAGCGCCAGTGGGTAGAGCCAGCCGATCTGGGTGGCGTACCCGGCGTCCACCAGCTTGTGCCAGGACTCGGCGGGCGCCGCCGGGTCATCAGGGCCGGCAGGGGTCGCGGGGTCCGGTGTGGTGAACCCGGATCGGACCGCGCCCGGCACGTGCCCGCCGAACCGGTCCAGGCCGTTGTAGCCGAAGACCATGGCGACCGCGCTGTCGTTCGTGGTGCCGTCCACGTAGGGGCGGTCCCCGGCGGGCACGACGGTGAGCAGCAGCACCCAGGCCAGCGACACCGCCACGGTGACCGCCCCCGCCAGCGCCACCTGCCCGAGCCGGCGCCGCCGGGACGCCGGGGCGAACGCCAGCCAGGTCAGCGCGAACGCGGGCAGCACCAGCCAGGACTGGAGCATCTTCGCCTGGAAGCCGAGACCGACCCAGACCCCGGCGAGCACGAGCCGGCCCGTACGCGCCCCGGACAGCGCGGCGACGAACGCGTCCGCGGCCAGCACCAGGCACATGGTCAGCGCGGCGTCCTCCATGGGGTGCCCGAACATCGACGCGACGATCGGGGTGAGGGCGAACGTCGCGGCGGCGAGCAGCCCGGCCGACGCGCCGCACCAGCGGCGGACCAGGCGGTACAGGACGAGCACCGACACCACGCCCTCGACCACCTGGGGCAGCGCCAGCGACCACGGGTGGAAGCCGAACACCCGGGCGGCGAGCGCCTGCGGAAGGAAGGCCCCGGCCAGCTTGTCGACGGTCACCGTGGCGCCCGGGTCGAACGCGCCGAACAGGAACGCCCGCCAGCTCACCGACATGCTCCGCACCGCGACCGCGTAGTACTCGGCGTACCCGGCGTGCCGGATCTGCCAGCCGTAGACGACGGCGGCGAGCGCGGCGACGGCGAGCAGCGCCGGGCGGGCCCAGCGCGGCTGGTCGGCCGGCGACCGCCAGAAGCGCAGCCGGGACGCCCGGGTCGGGGCGTCGACGGCGCGCTCCGGCGCCGGCTGGGCGCGCGTCACGGTTCCGGCGTCGGCCACGGCGCTCCCTCCAGGGATCGGTCGGGATGCATGCCGGAAGCACTGTAGGGGCTGGCGTCCCGATTGGGCAGCGCGCCGGCACGCGTACGACTGACGCCCCGACGCAGTCGAACGGCGACCCGCTTCCCGGATCGGGCGCGGACGGTCAGCATCGGCACCGGCCCCGACACCGCACGAGGAGGTCGATGGTGGACGAGACGACGGGCACGCCGACCCGACCGGCCGACGGCCGGCCCCCCGAGATCTCGTCGATGCGACGGCGCATCGACGAGATCGACGAGACGATCATCGGACTGTGGCAGGAGCGCGCCGGGCTCTCCCGGCAGATCGGCCGGATGCGGCTCGCCTCGGGCGGCACCCGCCTGGTCCTCTCCCGGGAGCAGGAGATCCTGGCCCGGTTCCGCGCCGGCATCGGTGACGAGGGCACCCAGCTCGCGCTGCTCGTGCTGCGGGCCGGCCGCGGGCCGCTCTGACGGCGTACCGTCCCCGGTGGCCGGACCGGCGCGGAGGCCGCCGGTCACCGGGGCGGCGCCGACCGCAGCTCCGGCGCCGGCACGGCCCGGGCGGCCTGCCGCAGCTGCTCCTCGGCGGTGGTCTCCACCCGCCGCATCGCGACACGCAGCACCGGCGGCGCCATCAGCGAGGTGACGATGGCGACCAGCATGACCACGGTGTACGACTGGGTGTTCAGCACGCCCAGCCGCAGCCCGACCATCGCGATGATCATCTGGACCACGCCCCGGGAGTTCATCCCCGCGCCGATCGCGAGCGCCTCCCACCGGTTGAGCCGGCTGCCCAGCGCGGCGACGAACGTGCCGGCGAACTTGCTGACCACGGCGACGGCGAGCACCGCGAGCGCGGCGAGGAGCACCAGCGGGTCGGCCAGGCCGGTGAGGTCCATCCGCAGCCCGGCCGTGGCGAAGAAGAGCGGCGCGAAGACGGCGAGCACCATGGTCCGCAGCGGCGCCAGCCGGGCCGGCTCCAGCCCGCCGCAGACGTTGATCAGGATGCCGCAGAGGAAGGCGCCGAAGACCGGCTCCATGCCCAGCGCGTGGGTGCCGGCCGCACCGAGGAAGACGATCGCCGCCGCCGCGGTGAGCGTCGGGCCGGGCTCCGCCGACCGGGTGGTGGCCCGGAACGTCCACCGCACCACGGGCCGGCCGACCACCACGGCGACCAGCAGGATCACCGCCAGGTGCAGCACGGACATCGCCACCTGGCCGGCGCGCACGCCGGTCGTGGCCATCGCGGCGACGACCGAGAGCATCAGCCAGCCGAGCACGTCGTCGATGGCGCCCGAGGCCAGGGTGAGCTGCCCGACGTTGCGGTGCATGAGGTTCATGTCGAGCAGGGTCTTGGCGATCACCGGGATCGCCGTGACGCAGAGCGCGACGCCGAGGAACAGCGCGAAGACCGTCCGGTCGCCGGCGCCGGCCACGAAGGACGCCGGCAGCACCAGGCCGACGGCGGTGCCGAGCAGCAGCGGCAGCAGGAAGCCGGCCAGGCTGATCCGCGCGGCCGTGGCCCCCTGCCGGCGGACCATCCGCCAGTCCAGCTCGGTGCCGATGATCCCGACGAGCAGCAGCACGCCGACCATGCCGACGGCGTCGAGCAGGTGGAACTGGCCAATATCGCGGGGCAGCAGCCAGTCGGAGACGCCGGGCGCCAACGGCTCCAGGACCGACGGTCCGAGCAGGACGCCGGCGGACAGCTCGCCGACGATGGCCGGCAGCCGCAGCCGGACGGCGAGCCGGCCGAGCAGCAGCGCGAGCAGGAGCAGCACGCCCAGTTGCAGCAGCAGGAGCAGGACCTGGTCGGCGCCGATCGGGGCGACGGTACTGGGCATCGTGGCAGCGCTCCTCGGGGGCCGGGTGCCGTGGGGATCCGGCCGCGCGCGCCGGTCGCGGGACGACGCCCGGCTCCGGCCGGCGCCGGGGAGTCCCGGTGACGCCGGCGGCGGCGAGCGGCTCGGCGGCGGTACGGGCGTCGGGCCGGCCGCGTCAGCGTTCCAGCCGGCCGGAGGAGGCGTCAACGCGCTGCGGCGCCCGCTGTCCAACCGTCCCGGCGACGCAGTTGTACGCCCCACGGGCGGCCACCGGGCGCTCTTGTTCGGTCACGCGGGGCTGGTCCATAGTGCTCGCGGTGGAGCCGTGGCCGCGCCGTCCGGGCGGGCCGTGGCCACGCCGCCGGCGGCTCCGCGCGGCGGCGTTCGGCGACCACCCGCCACCACCGTGATCCGTTTCGTTCGATGGAGGGCGACGCCGTGCCGAATCCGTTTGAAGACCCCGACGCCACCTACCTGGTCCTGGTCAACGACGAGGGCCAGCACTCGCTCTGGCCCGTCTTCGCCGACGTCCCCGACGGCTGGAAGACGGTCTTCGGCGAGGCCGGCCGGCAGGACTGCCTCGACTACATCGAGAAGTCCTGGACCGACATGCGGCCGAAGAGCCTCGTCGAGGCGATGGAGAAGCAGTCGCGGAACTGACCCGCGGGGCCGCCGCGCCGTCACCGGCGGCGCGGCCCGCGACCCGGCGTCGGGCCGGCGCCACGACCTGAGGGGGCACGTCATGACGATCGACCTCGACGGGTACCGGAGCCTCAGCGACGCGTTCGCCGCCCGCGTCGCGGCCCGGCCCGACCGGACCGCGCTCACCGTCGCGCACGGGCCGGCGGAGGAGCAGCAGCTGACCTACCGGGAGCTGGCCCGCCGGGTCGACCGGCGCGCGGCGGCGCTGGCCGGTCGGCTGGCCCCGGGCGCCCGGGTGGTGATCGCGCTGCCGACCGGCACCGAGTTCGCCGAGCTCTACCTGGCCTGCCTGCGCGCCGGCCTGGTGGCCGTACCGGCCCCGGTGCCCGGCGGCTCGGCGACCGCCACCGAGCGGGTGGCGGCGATCGCCACCGACTGCGCCCCCGGTCTCGTGGTGACCACGGAACAGGACCTGGCCGCGGTCACCGCGCAACTGGCCGGGCACGGTCTGGACGGGCTGCCGGTCGAGGCGGTGGGCGACGCCGGCGAGGGCGCCGCCTCGGAGCCGGTGCCGGCCGACCGCCGGCCGGACCGGGACACCGTCGCCGTGCTCCAGTACAGCTCCGGCTCGACCGGCTCGCCCAAGGGGGTCGTGCTGACCCACGGCGCGGTGCTGGACAACCTCGCCGCGCTGACCCGGCACGATCGCCTCGGCCCGGACGACCGGTTCGGCGGCTGGCTGCCGCTGCACCACGACATGGGGCTCTTCGCCCAGCTCACCGCCGGGTTGCTGATCGGCGCCCCGGTGGTGCTGATGCCGCCGGCGCAGTTCGTCCGGCGGCCGGTGGAGTGGTTCCGGCTGCTCTCCCGACACCGGATCACCGCCACGGCCGCGCCGAACTTCGCGTACGACCTGTGCCTGCGGCTGGTCCGCGACGACCAGCTCGACGGGCTGGACCTGTCGGCGCTGCGGTACGCCTGGAACGGCTCGGAGCCGATCCACGGGCCCACGATGACCGCGTTCACCGAGCGTTTCGCCCGGATCGGGCTGCCCCCGTACGCGGTGGCCCCCGCGTACGGGATGGCCGAGTGCACGATCTACGTGAGCACCAAGCTGGCCGACGAGCCGCCGACCGTACGCCAGGTCGACCGGGCCCGGCTGGAGTCGGCCGGGGAACCCGCCCTGCACCCCGTCGACGCGGGCGGCAGGCCGATGGTCGGGGTGGGGCGGCCGGTGCCGTTCACCGCCCGCATCGTCGACCCGCGCACGCGCCGCGAGCTGCCGGCCGGCCGGATCGGCGAGATCTGGTTGCGCGGGCCGGGGATCGGCCGTGGCTACTGGGGCCGGCCGGAGGCCAGCTCGGCCACCTTCGCGGCCCGGCTGGCCGACGGCGGGGACGGCGACTGGCTGCGCACCGGCGACCTCGGCGCGCTGCTCGACGGCGAGCTGTTCATCACCGGCCGGCTCAAGGAGCTGCTCATCGTGCACGGCCGCAACGTGGCCCCGCAGGACGTCGAGCAGGAGGCCCGGGCCGCGCACCACGCGCTCGGCGGTCAGCTCGGCGCGGCCTTCGGCGTGGCCGCCCCGGACGAGCGGATCGTGCTGGTCCACGAGGTCGACCCGAAGACTCCCCGGGCCGACCTACCCGGGGTGGCCAGCGCGGTCACCCGCCGGCTCACCGTGTCGTTCGGCGTCCCGGTGCGCAACGTGGTGCTGGTGCGGCGCGGCACGGTCCGCCGGACCACCTCCGGCAAGATCAAGCGGATGGCCATGCGGGAGCGGTTCCTCGCCGGGGACCTCACCGCGCTGCACGCCGAACTCGAACCGGCGCTCCGCGACGAGCTGCCCGCCGGCTCCCCCGCCTGACCCGCGCCGCGCCGGGGGGCCGCCGTCCGCGGCGACCCCCGGGCGTGTGCCTCACCGCCCGGCGCCGACCAGCCGGCCGCCGGGCGCGCCCGCCGCGCGGGTCATGTACGTGAGCACGAGCTCCTCCAGGCGGACCGGCTCGACGGTCCAGGACGGGTCGGGCAGCAGGCGCTCGGCCCGGACCACCGCCCGGCTGTACCGGCCGGTGTGCTCCATCCCGATCACCTCGACCCCCGGGTGCAGCAGGTCCAGCTCGCCGCGCGGGGCGACCACCCGGTGGTGGCCGGCCAGCAGGTCGGCCACGTCGCCGGCGACCTGCACCCGGGCGTCGCAGAGCACGATGAGGTAGTCGCAGACCAGCTCCACGTCGCTGAGCAGGTGCGAGGAGAGGATCGCGCTGGCGCCCAACTCGGAGACGAACTCCATCAGGTTCTGGAGGAAGCCGTTGCGGGCCAGCGGGTCCAGGGCGGCGGCCGGCTCGTCGAAGATCAGCAGCTCGGGGCGCTTCGCCGCAGCGATGGTCAGGGCGAGCTGGGCACGCTGGCCGCCGGAGAGGCCACCGGCCCTCTGCGCCGGGTTCAGGCCGACCTGCGTGATCCGCCGCTCGGCGAGGCCCTGGTCCCAGGTCGGGTTGAGCCGGGCGCCCATCCGCAGGTGCTCGGCCACCGTGAAGCCCGCGTACACCGGGGTGTCCTGCGCGACGAAGCCCACCCGGGCCAGGTGCGCGGCGTCCGACGCCGGCGGCGCGCCGAGCACCCGCAGGCGGCCCGCCGTCGGCGCGATCAGGCCGCACGCGAGGTTCAGCAGCGTGGACTTGCCGGCGCCGTTCGGGCCGACCAGCCCGATCACCCGCCCGGGCGGGACGTTCAGGTGGCAGTCCGTCAGCGCCGTCCGGCTGCCGTACCGCTTGGTCAGGCCCTCGGCCTGCAGGACCGGCGGGGAGTCGTCGTGTGGCATGGCACCCATCCTGCGAACCCGGCCGGGCGGCAGCATCGGCCCAAAGCACGGTTCGCCGCGCCCGCGACCGTACTTTTGACCGGTTCGCCCGGCCCGGGTTTTTCCTAGCCTGGGCGTCATGACCAACACCAATCGACCGGCCGGTGTGGCCGGGATCCTCTTCAACGTCGGCCTCGGCGTGGTGTTCGTGCTCGGCCTCGCCTTCACCGCGTTCATGATCTCGGACAGCTGGGGCACCGGGTACGCGATCTTCAACGGCGCCGTCGGCGTGCTCGTCTGCCTGCTGGCCCTGCTGCGCGGCGTGGACCGGTTCCGCACGGCGGTGGCCGGGATCGGCCTCGCCGCCGCCGCCGTCGTCGTCTCCCTGGTCGCCGACCTGCCGCAGGAGCCCGGCCCGATCACCGGGCTGGCGCTGGCCGTGCTGGTCGGCTCCGCGCTACGTACCCTGCCGCTCCAGACGGCCGCCGCGATCGGCGCCGGCGGCCTGCTGGTGGTCGTCGGCAGCTACCTGTCCGCACTGGACAACCAGAGCGGGTTCAGCGCGGTGACCGTGCTGGACGCGCTGGGCTGGCTGGCCGCCGTGGCGGCCGGGCTGACCCTGCGCGGCAGTGACGCGCGCACCGGCGCCGCACCGGCCCCCGCCGCCTGGACGCCGTCCGCGCGGGCCCGGTGAGCGTGTCCGATCTCGACCAGCTCTCCCCGCTGACCGGCGCCGGCCGGGCGGACGGCACCCGCCGTTCCCGTCCGGCCGGCGCCGTCGGCGGGCCGGACTTCCGTAACGTGGGCGGGGTGAAGATCTGGGACCGGCTCGCCGGCACCGCCGCCGACCTGGGATTCGCCCTCGCGTTCCTGCTCGCGCTCGCGGTCGAGGCGGTCGCCATCGCGCAGACCTGGGGCGCCCGGTACTGGCTGTTCGGCGGGCTGGCCGCCGTGGTGGTGGGCGTGCTCGCGCTGCTGCGCCGGTGGCACCGGGGCTGGCTGGCCGTCGCCGGGCTCGTCGCCGCGGCGGTGACCGTGCTGGTCGCCCGGCTGGCCCACCTGCCGGCCGAGCCGGGGCCGGCCATGGCGCTCGCGCTGGCGGTGCTGGTCGGCGCGGCGCTGCGTACCCTGCCGCCGATGCCCGCGGGCGCGGTGGGCGCCGCCGGTCTCGCCCTCGTGGTGGGCAGCCAGTTCGCCGCCCGCCCGTCGCCGTCCGGCATCGCCTCGGTGGCCGCCCTGGACGGGCTGGCCTGGCTGGTCGCCGTCGGGGTCGGGCTCTCGCTGCGCCTGGTCGACGCCCGCAACCGTGCCACCGCCGACAAGGTACGCCAGGACGAGCGGCTGGAGCTGGCCCGCGAGCTGCACGACGTGGTCACCCACCACATCACCGGCATCGTGGTGCAGGCCCAGGCCGCCCAGTTGGTCGCCGGCAAGCACCCGGAGAAGCTGCCGGCCACCCTGGCCGGGATCGAACTGGCCGGCTCGGACGCCCTCGCGGCCATGCGCCGGGTGGTCGGGCTGCTGCGCGACACCGACGACGCGGCGCCCGCCTCGCCCGGCCCCGAGCAGCTCAGCGCCCTGGTCGAGCGGTTCAACCGGCACGGCCCGCCGGTGCGGCTGCGGATGCCGGAGCCGGCCGCGGAGTGGCCGCCGGAGGTGACCACCACGGTCTACCGGATCGTCCAGGAGTCACTGACCAACGTGTCCCGGCACGCCCCGCACGCCCGGTCGGTCACCGTCACGGTCGGCCAGGACGCGCAGGGCATCTCGGTGGAGGTGGTGGACGACGCGCCGCCGGGCCCCGCCCGCAAGGGACACCGCAGCGGGTACGGTCTGGTCGGAATGCGCGAGCGCGTCCAGACCCTCGGCGGCACGCTGCGGACCGGTCCCCGCGCCGGTGGCGGCTGGTGCGTGCTGGCCACCCTCCCTCTCTCCTCCAGGACGGCACGATGACCATCCGGGTGCTGCTCGCCGACGACCAGGCGATGATCCGCGGCGGCCTGCGGCTGATCCTCGAGGACCAGCCGGACATCAGCGTGGTGGCCGAGGCGTCCGACGGCGTCGACGCCATCGCCCAGGCCCGCCGGCTGCGCCCGGACGTCTGCCTGGTCGACATCCGGATGCCCCGGCTGGACGGCATCGAGGTGACCCGGGCGCTGGCCGGCCCGGGGGTGCCCAACCCCATGCGGGTCATCGTGGTCACCACCTTCGACCTCGACGAGTACGTCTACGGCGCGCTGCGCAACGGTGCGGTCGGTTTCATCCTCAAGGACGCCGGGCCGGCCCTTCTGGTGGAGGCGGTCCGCGCCGCCCACAACGGCGACGCGCTGGTCTCGCCGTCGGTGACCCTGCGGCTGCTCAAGCACGTCACCACGGCCGGCAGACCGGCCCGCGGCCGGCCCACCCCGAACCTCTCCGAGCGGGAGATCGAGGTGGTCCGGGCGATCGCCCGGGGACGCACCAACCAGGAGATCGCCGCCGAGCTGTTCATCTCGCTGAGCACGGTCAAGAGCCACCTCTCCGGCATCCAGACCAAGCTGGGGCTGCGCAACCGGGTCGAGGTCGCCGCGTGGGCGTGGGAGAACCGCGTGGTGGAGAGCAGCTGACCGGCCCCTCCATCCTGGCCGGGATCCGGCGTCCGCGCCACCCGCCGGGCGTCGACAGTCGCCGATCCGTGCAACCGCCGACGCCCGCCGGTCGAACGATCCCCGACCGTGTCCGGCGTCCCTCCCGCCGGCCTGGCGAACACCCGCCGGGAACACCGATCATGCTGCTCGGGTGGTCGCCCGCGGGGGCGACGGGTGACCCACGCCGACGAGCCGCCGTGGGCGGGACGGTGTCTGCCGTGTCCCGGGCCCCGGCCGCGTGCAGGGCAGGAGGATTCGTGGCAAGCCAACCGGAAGAGTTCGACGTCATCGTCGTGGGTGGAGGGCCGGGCGGGTCGACCGCCGCGTCGCTGACCGCCAAGGCCGGGGCGAAGGTGCTGCTGCTGGAGCGGGAGACCTTCCCGCGCTACCAGATCGGCGAGTCGCTGCTCCCCTCGACCGTGCACGGCATCTGCAACCTGCTCGGCGTGGGCGACGAGATCGCCGCGGCCGGCTTCATGAAGAAGCAGGGCGGCACCTTCAAGTGGGGCACCAGCCCCGAGCCGTGGACGTTCGCGTTCGCTGTCTCGCCCCGGATGGCCGGGCCGACGTCGCACGCGTACCAGGTGGAGCGGCGCCGCTTCGACCAGATCCTGCTCGAGAACACCCGCCGGCTCGGCGTGGACGTCCGCGAGAACTGCGCGGTCACCGAGGTGATCGCCGACGACGAGCGGGTCCGCGGCGTACGGTTCACGCAGGGCGGGGAGAGCCGCACGGCGCACGCCCGCTTCCTGGTCGACGCCTCCGGCAACAAGGGCAGCCTGCACGGCAGCGTCGGCGGGCAGCGGGAATACTCGCCGTTCTTCCGCAACCTGGCGCTCTTCGGCTACTTCGAGGGCGGTAAGCGGCTGCCCGCGCCGAACAGCGGCAACATCCTCTGCGTGGCCTTCGACGCCGGCTGGTTCTGGTACATCCCGCTGTCGGACTCGCTGACCAGCGTCGGCGCGGTGGTCCGCCGGGAGATGGCGCACAAGGTCCAGGGCGACCAGGAGCAGGCGCTGCACGACCTGATCGCCGAGTGCCCGCTGATCGCCGAATACCTGTCCGACGCCACCCGGGTCACCGAGGGCGACTACGGGCAGGTACGGGTCCGCAAGGACTACTCGTACTGCAACACCTCGTTCTGGCGCCCCGGCATCTGCCTGGTCGGCGACGCCGCCTGCTTCATCGACCCGGTCTTCTCCTCCGGGGTGCACCTGGCCACCTACAGCGCGCTGCTGGCCGCCCGGTCGATCAACAGCGTGCTGGCCGGCGCGGTGAACGAGGAGCGGGCCTTCACGGAGTTCGAGCAGCGCTACCGCCGCGAGTACTCCGTCTTCCACGACTTCCTGGTCAGCTTCTACGACCTGCACGTGGACGAGAACTCCTACTTCTGGCAGGCCCGCAAGGTGACCAGGAGCAGCGCCCCGGACATGCAGTCCTTCATCGAGCTGGTCGGCGGCGTCGCCTCCGGCGAGGACGCGCTGGCCGGCTCGACCGACCTGATCCGGCGGCAGAGCGAGCACACGGCCGAGCTGGGCGCGGCGGTGAACGCGATCAGCCCCGCCGGCAGCGGCTTCCTGGGCCGGTCCAGCCTGGTCGCCGACGCGATGTTCGAGGGCTCGCAGATCCAGGCGGGGGTGCTGTTCGGCGAGGACGCGCCGCAGGAGCCGCCGCTGTTCGAGGGCGGGCTCGCCACGGCCGGCAACGGCCTCATGTGGACCGAACCGAAGAACTGACGCCCACCCCGACGCCCCCGGCCCGCCCTCGGCGGCCGGGGGCGTCGCGCTGTCCGCTCCCCCGGCACGCCTCACGGGCTCCGCCGCGTCCGTCGCCGACGGACGCGGCGGCGGAGGGTCAGGCGGGCTGAGGGGCGGGTGTGGGTGCCGTGGCGGCACGCGGCTCGGCCGGGACCTCGGCGGGGGCGGTGAGGACGTCGCGGACCACCTGGCCGCAGAGGTACGCGGTGACCGCGACCCGGATCAGGATGGCGGCCGGATACTGCCAGTCCGCGGTCAGCGCCTCGCCCAGGTAGCGCCACACGGCCACCCAGTGCAGCACCTCGGCGGCCTGCCACAGCGCCCAGTCCCGCAGCACCCGCCGCCCCGACACGTGTCCGCGCGCCAGCACCAGCAGCGGCAGCAGCCAGAGCACGTACTGCGGCGAGTAGACCTTGTTGGTGAGCAGGAACGCCGCCACGGTGAGGAAGCCGAGCTGGGCCAGGGTGGGCGGGCGGCGGGCGTAGCGGGCCAGCGCGGCGACGCCGAACAGGAGCAGCACGAGCACGCCGAGGGCCACCTCGTTGACCGCCGGCACCGGCGTGCCGAGGAGTTGGAGGGCGTACCAGACGGCGCCGAAGTCGGCCTCGCGGGCGGCGTTGAACCGCCAGAACTCCCACCAGCCGTCCGGGTAGAGCACCATGACCGGGGCGTTGAGGACCAGCCAGACCGCGACGGCGGCGGCCAGCGTGCGGGCGAACTCGCGCAGCCGGCGGTCCCGCAGGCAGAGCAGCAGCAGCGGCCCGAGCAGGAAGAGCGGGAACAGCTTCGCCGCGGTGCCGAGGCCGATCATGGCGCCGGCCAGCAGCGGCCGGTCGTACGCCCAGGCGAGCACCGCGAGCACGGCGGCGGCCACGGCCAGCAGGTCCCAGTTGATGGTGCCGGCCAGCGCGAGCGTGGGGGCGGCCGCCACCAGCAGCGCGTCCCGGGTGCGCCCGCCGGTGCGGCGCAGCACCGCGTGCACCGCCCACACCGTGGCCAGCGCCAGCGCCAGCAGCACCACGAGGTTCACCAGGAAGTACGCCTGCGCGGCGGTGGCCTCATCGGCGCCGGGGGTGAACAGCCGGGACAGCCGCGCCGTCAGGTCCATGAGGTACCCGCTGCCGACCGGGTACTCCAGCGGCGGCCCGGCGGGCTGCGGCGCGTACGGGAAGGCGCCGTCGATGAGCCCGCGACCGCGGAACAGGATGGGGATGTCGCTGTAGCAGTAGCTGCCGAAGGCGAGCCGGGTGTCCCACGGCCAGCCGGCGTAGTGGCAGGGCCACTTCTGCGCGAAGCCGACCGCGAAGGTGAGCACCGTGGCGACGAGCGGGAGCGTCGGGACGCCCCGGCGGGTCCGGGTCGGGGGTCGCTCGGGTGCCGTGCCTCGACCGTCCGCGTCCATGGGTCCTCCCGTCGATTCCGCGTACCTTTTCCGGCGACCACGCCGGCTTTCCGCCCGGCGTTTTCGACGGCTGCGGAAAAGCGGCCGGAATACGACGGGAGCGTCGCCGTGCGACCGCGGATCTGCGGCAGTCGCACGGCGACGGAACGGGGCGGGGCGCTGGGAGACTGTCGGGCTGGCCCGGCGGTCTCTCAGGCCGGGCAGGCCCCCTCGATGGTCAGTTCGGTGACCCGCCAGCCCTCGGCGGCCTTCGCCAGGGTGGCGTTGACGGCGCTCGGCCCCTGGGCCTGCTGCTGCGGGCCGAGGTTGTCGACCGGCTTGCCGTCGGCCTTCACGAACGGCCAGTCGGAGTTGTCGAAGCAGCCGGTGAGCTTGGCGCTGGTGGGTGCGGTGGCCGGGCTGAAGGCGGTGACCACCGGCTTGCCGATCTTCGGGTTGCCCTGGGTCTTCACGCCCTGCGACCGGTAGGTGGTGAGGATGGTCTTGACCGTGAGCAGCGCCTGGCCGGAGGCGTACTTCGGCAGGTCCGGCGCGTCGGCGGCGCCGGCGTTGCTCGCCGCGACGAAGGTGTCGAGCAGCTTGAGGTAGACGTCGACGCCCTCCTGCACGGACGCGGCCGCCGCGGGGTCGGTGGTCGCCACGGCCGAGGGGGCGGCCGCCGACGACGAGGACCGGCCGGAGGCCTCGCCCGACGTCGTGCCGCAGCCGGCCAGCGCCAGCAGCGCCACCAGGCCGACCCCCGTGAACCGACGAACGTGTGCAGCCATGAGTGGCCCTTTCCATGCGATTCGGAAAACGGTCCCGCGCCCCGGAAGCCCCGACGGGAATCGCCGGGGACGCCATTTCGACATCACGCGGGCGCAGCACATGGGTACCACAAACAGAGAATGGTCGACACGAATGCGTTCGCACACTTCCGTCCACTCCGGACGGGGTGCGACGCCGGTCAGGCGTCGAGCGCGCGGACCGTGCGGAGCAGGAAGCCGGGCAGCGAGAGCCGCTGTCCGCCGGTCTCCGCGGCCACCTGGATCTCCTCGACCTCCGTGCCGACCCACTCCGGCTCGGCGAACCCGGCCCGCAGCAGCTCCTCGGTCACGCCCCAGCCCTGGCCGTCCGCCAGCGAGACCGCCAGCACAAAGACGGTCGCGCCCGGCGCGGCGAGGCCCGGCAGCGCCGCGAGGTAGGCGTCCGCGGCGTCACCGCCGCGCCGGACGAGGCTGTGCAGCAGACCGGAGTCGAACACCGAGTCGAACGGCGCCGACGGCAGCGACAGGCGTGTGGCGTCCTGGACCTCGAAGCGCACCGTCAGGCCCTCGCCGGCGGCCTTGGCCCGGGCCCGCTCGATCGCCACCCGTGAGATGTCGACCGCCGTCACCTGGTGGCCGCGGCGGGCGAGGGCGATCGCGAGATCACCGGCGCCGCAGCCGATGTCGAGCACCTTCGGGCCCTTCACCCCGCGGTCGAGCACCGCGGCGAGGGCCGGCTGCGGACCGCCGATGTCCCACGGCGGGCCGCCCGAGTCGGCGGTGTCGCGGTAGACCTCGTCGTAGTCGATGTCATAGGGCGTCGCGTCGCGTGCGCTCATCGCGGACCCCCTGGACGACCGGCTCGACGGCGGAACCCCGGGCCCGACCAGCATCCCACGACCCGGTGGCCGGCGCTAACCGCTGCGCAGCGCGTCGGCGAGGCCGCGCAGGGTCGGGTTCAGGTAGAGGGTGCGCGGGTGCAGCCGGGGCAGCCCGCGTTCACGCATGATGGCCGCCATCCGGACGGCCAGGAGCGAGTTGCCGCCCAACTCGAAGAAGTTGTCCGCGATGCCCACCGGGCGGCCGAAGACCTGCTGCCAGACGCCGAGCAGACCGCCGGCCAGGTCGTCCCCGGCCCCCTCGGCAGGCGCCTCCGGGGTGGCCGGCACGGCGGCCGGTTCGGGCAGGGCGTCCCGGTCGACCTTGCCGTTGGCCGTGGTCGGGAGGGCCGGCAGCACGGTGATCGTGGCGGGGAGCATGTACTCGGGCAGCATCCGGCGCAGCCGCTCGCGCAGCGGCGCGGCCCCGCCCTCGGTGAGCACCACGTAGGCGTCGATCCGGCCGGTGGCCGGGTCGTCCGGGTCGGTGCGGCGCAGCACCACGGCCGCCGCCGCCACGCCAGGGCACTCGGTCAGCACCGAGCGGATCTCGTCCAGCTCGATCCGAAAGCCGCGCAGCTTCACCTGGTTGTCGATCCGGCCGAGGTGTTCCAGGGTGCCGTCGGGCAGCAGCCGGCCCCGGTCCCCCGACCGGTAGGTCCGCTCCCCCGTCTCCGGGTCGACACCGAAACGCTCGGCGGTCAGGTCGGGCCGGCCCAGGTAGCCGGCGGCCACCCCGACGCCGCCGACGTGGATCTCGCCGGGCACGCCGGGCGGGACGGGCCGGCCCGCGGAGTCGCGGACCCGGACGGACCAGCCGGGCAGCGGCCGGCCGACGGAACGTGAGGCGGCCAGCGCCCCGGCCCGGGTGACGTCGCCCGCGGTGACGTGCACGGTGGTCTCGGTGATGCCGAACATGTTGACCAGCCGGCACGCCGACTCCGGGTGCCGGTCGAACCAGGGCAGCAGGCTCCGCGCGTCCAGCGGCTCACCCCCGAAGATCACCAGACGTACGGCGAGCGGGCCGGCCGCCTCCCGGTCGGCCTCGACGAGCTGGGCGAAGCTGGACGGGGTCTGGTTGAGCACGGTGACCCGGCGCTCGACCAGCAGCTCGTGGAACTGCTCCGGGGAGCGCGACACCCAGTACGGCACGACGACGAGGTGCCCGCCGGTGAGCAGCGCGCCCCAGATCTCCCAGACCGAGAAGTCGAACGCGGCGGAGTGGAAGAACGTCCACACGTCCGCCGGCCCGAGCCCGAAGTCGTCCCGGGTGGCGTCGAGCAGGGCGACCACGTTGGCGTGCGGGACCACCACGCCCTTCGGCCGGCCGGTGGAGCCGGAGGTGTAGATGACGTACGCCGGGTCCGCCGGGCCCCCGGTGACGGCCGGCGGCCTGCCCACCCCGGTGGCGCCCGCCTCGGCCAGCGCGGCCGGGGTGACCGCGGTGACCCCGTCGACCCGGGGGAACTCGGCGTGCGTGGTCACCAGCACGGCGAGCCCGGAGTCCCGGACCGTGTACGCGAGCCGGTCGGCCGGGTACGCGGTGTCCATGGGCACGTAGACCGCGCCGGCCTTGAGCACCGCGAGCAGGGTCGCGACGAGTTCCGCGGAGCGGTCCAGGCAGACGCCGACCAGGTCGCCGTCCCGGACGCCGCGCGCCCGCAGCCCGTGGGCCAGCCGGTTCGACCACTCGTCCAGCTCCCGGTAGCTGACCCGGGCGTCCTCGGCGGAGAGGGCCACCGCGTCGGGTTGCTCGGCCACCCGGTCGGCGAAGACCTCGGGCAGCCGGCGCGGTGTGCTCGCCAGGGCCCGGGCCGGCCGGCCGAGGACGGCGACCTTCTCCCGTTCGGCGGGGTTGTCGAGGTTGGCGGCGGCGACCGGGGGCGGTGTGGCGGCGGTGACCTGCCGGTGCAGGTGGGCGAGGTGCCGCACGACCTGGGCGGCGACGGCCGGTGACACGGCCCGCAGCCGGTGCCGCCAGCGCAGCTCGACGTGCCCGTCGGCGTCCCGGCCGACGACGACGGTGAGCGGGAAGCGCGGGGCGAGGCAGGGCACGTACTCGTCGGCCGGGTCGCCGAGGTCGAAGGCGAGGCCGACCGGGACGGCCGGCTGCTCCGGCGCCGCCTCGGCCGGCGCGGCGAGGCGGTCGCGCAGCCGCGCGGTGAGCGCGTCCAACGGCAGGTCATCCGGGGTCGCCACGGGCAGCACGGTGACGTCCTCCCCGGCGCGGACGCCGAGCGCGCCCACCACCGGGGTCTCTTCCGGCTGGTAGCGGGCGAGCAGCACGGCCAGGGCGGCCAGCCAGCTCGCCGGATCGCCGGCCGGGTGTCCGGGCAGGACGGTGCGGTCCTCGCCCCAGGCGTCACCGGCGCGCGGGTCGCCGAGCCCCCAGGCGGGGCCGCCGCCGGCCGGGGCGGTCGGGCGGTCGGTGGCCGGGGTGGGCGCCGGGTCGGCCGTGCCGCCCCGGAACGCCGCACCGAGGCGGCGCAGCGCGGGCGGGTCCCAGGTGTCCCGCCGGGCCACCAGGACCAGGTCGGCGGGGTCGTCGGCGTACCGGATCAGCACCGCCCGCAGCCCGGCGGCGACCGGCCGGGCCAGCTCGCGGTCGCGGCGGCGGGCGGCGGCCGGTGAGTCGGCGGCGTCGGCGACCGGCTCCACCCAGAGCCGGGCGGCGCCGGCGTGGGCGGCGAGCCGCGCACCGACCAGGTCGTCGTCGACCGGCGGGTCGAGCCGGATCCGCAGCGCGTGGCAGTCCGGCGCGCCGGCCGGTGCGGCGGGGTGCCGGCGGGCCGGCCCGGTCGCCGGTCGGGTGCTCGGCGGGGACGGCTGGAGCGTACGCACATGCTCTCCCTGGGTTCAGCGGGTGGTGAAGCCGCCGTCGACGGTGAGGACGGAGCCGGTGACCTGCCGGGACTCGTCGGAGGCCAGCCAGACGGCGGCCGAGGCGACGTCCTCCGGCTCGATCAGGGCGTTCATCGGCTGTGCCTGGAGGAAGGTCTCCTCGTGCTCGGCGACCGGCACGTCGAGGGAGCGGGCGATCTCGGAGAGCATCCGTCCCTCCACGGCGTGGTCGTCCCGGACCGAGCCGGGGCAGAGCGCGTTGACCCGGACCTTCATGGGGGCGTAGTCCAGCGCGGTGGCCCGGGTGAGGCCGACGATGCCGTGCTTGGCCGCCACGTAGCCGGCGAAGTGCCGGTAGCCGACCAGCCCGGCGGTGGAGGCGACGTTGACGATGCTGCCGGCGCGCCGGCCGGTCATCACCTTGCCGACGGCCTTGGTCATCCGCCAGGCCCCGGAGAGGTCGACGTCGATCATGAGGGACCACTCGTCCTCGGTGATCTCGTCGGCGGTCTTACCGGACGGCGCCGCGATGCCGGCGTTGTTGACCAGCACGTCGACCGTGCCGAAGCGCTCGCAGGCCTGCTCCACGGCGGCCACCAGCGCGGCCAGGTCGCGGACGTCGGCGCGGACCGGCAGCACGGCGGCGCCCAGGTCGCGGCAGAGCGCGACGGTGTGCGCGAGCTGGCTCGCGGTGCCGAGCGGGTAGGGCACCCCGGGCAGGTCCTCGGCGCGGTCAAGCAGCACGAGGTCGGCACCCTGGGCCGCGAAGGCGGTGGCGCAGGCCCGGCCGATGCCGCGCGCCGCGCCGGTGACGATGGCGGTCTTCCCGGCGAGCCGCGCCCCGCCGGCGGTGGTGGTGGCGTCGGCGCTCATCCGCGGGCCAGCTCGCTCTCGACGAGCCGGAGCAGCCCGGCGGCGTCCTCGGTGAGGTACATGTGCCCGCCGTCGACCTCGACCTGGGTGAACTCGCCGCTGGTCGCCTTGCTCCACTCGCCGGTCTGCGCGGTGGTGACCAGTTCGTCGTCCCGGCCGTGCACGGCGGTGATCGGCACCGGCAGCGGCTCGTCGCCGCCCGGCCGGTAGTTCTCGTGCATCTCCACGTCGGCGCGGAGGATGGGCAGGATCAGCTCGCGCATCTCCTCGTCGGCGAGGGCCTCGTGGTCGTAGCCGGCGAACTCGCGTACCCGGAGCAGGAAGTCGTCGTCGGCGAGGCCGGTGGCCCGGTTGGTCCTTGCCGTCCACGGGCCGGGGCTGCCGCTGACGATCAGCCGGGTGACCGGGACGCCGCGGGCGACCAGCCGGTGCGCCAGCTCGTACGCGAGCACCGCCCCGAGGCTGTGCCCGAAGAGCGCGACCGGCCCGTCGACCTGCTCGACCAGGCCGGGCAGCAGCCCGTCGGCGGCCGTCGCCACGTCGGTGTACGGCTCCTCGGCGAGCCGCCACTCCCGCCCGGGCGGCTGCAGCGCGACGATCCGCAGCCGCTCCCCGACGAGCGCGGCCCACGGGTGGAAGAAGGAGGCGCCGGCGCCCGCGAAGGGTACGCACACCAGCGAGGTGGGTTGCATGTCGTTCCTCTCTCCGTTGGGGTGGGGCGTCAGGCCGACGGTCCGTCGTCGGGCAGCCAGGCCGCGACGGCCTGCCAGACCTGGCCGAGGATGTCGGGGCGGACCAGTTCGTCGTGCGAGCAGGGCAGGGCCCGTTCGGTGACGGCGCCGGTGACGTGCCGGGCCCATCGGCCGGCGACCGGCTCGCCGTCGGGGGCGCTGTCGGTGGAGGTGAGCAGCAGCGCGTCGCCGTCGAACACCCGGTAGCGGTGCCCGGCGCGGACCGCGGTGTTGTTCTGCACCACGCGGGCCAGGAGGCCGACCTCCTCGTCGGAGAAGCCGGCGATCACGTGCCCGAACTCGGCCCGGATCAGCTCCTCCCAGGGCACGTCCTCGGCCGTGGTCTCGGGCTCGTCGTCCTCGTCGGGCGGGTAGGAGTCCATGATGACCAGGAACACCTGCTCGCCCTGCTCGCGCAGCTGCACGGCGATCTCGTGGGCCGGCGCCACGCCGAAGGAGAAGCCCACCACGGTGTACGGCCCGGACGGCTGCACCGCCCGCATCCGCGCCACGTAGTCGGCGGCCATCTCGCGCAGCGAGGGCGCGAGCGCCCCGACGCCGTCGAGGCCGCTGGCCTGGAGGCCGTAGATCGGGTACGCCTCCGGCACGTGCCGGGCCAGCGGCATGTAGCACCAGCTCAGGCCGCCGGCGGGGTGGACGCAGAACAGCGGGGGCCGGTCGCCGCCGGTGCGGATGGGCAGCAGCACGTCCAGCGAGGCCCGCACCGAGGAGAGGCTCAGGGCGTTCATCAGACCGGCGACGGTGGGGCTGGCCATCACCTCCTGCACGGTGACCGCGATGCCGCGGACCTTGAGCCGCTGCACCAGGGCCACGGCGAGCAGCGAGTGCCCGCCGAGGGTGAAGAAGTCGTCGTCGACGCCGACCGTGGGCAGGCCGAGCACCTCGGCGAACGCCTCGCAGATGCGTTCCTCCAGCACGGCGAGGGGGCCGGGGGCGACCCGGGCGGTCCCGCCGCCCGCGCCGGGGGTGCCGGGCGCGGGCAGGGCGGCCCGGTCGAGTTTCCCGTTGCCGGTCAGCGGCAGGCTGTCGAGCTCGACGAACGCGGCCGGCACCAGGTACGCGGGCAGCCGCTCCTCGACGTACGCGCGCACGGTGTCGGTGACGTGCTCGCCGGCCTCGGCGGGCACCAGGTAGGCCACGAGGCGCTTGTCGCCCGGGGTGTCCTCGCGGACCAGCACGGCGGCCTGCGCGACCGCCGGGTGCGCGGCCAGCACGGCCTCGACCTCGCCGGGCTCGACCCGGTAGCCGCGGATCTTCACCTGCTCGTCCGCCCGGCCGACGAACACCAGTTCCCCGTCCGGGGTCCAGCGCACCTGGTCGCCGGTGCGGTACATCCGCTCCCCCGCACCGCCGTACGGGTCGGCCACGAACCGCTCGCCGGTCGGCCCCGGCCGGCCCGCGTAGCCGCGGGCCACCCCGGCCCCGGCCACGTACAGCTCGCCGGGCACACCCACCGGGACGGGCCGGAGCCGGTCGTCGAGAACGTACACCCGGGTGTTGTCCAGCGGCCGGCCGATCGGCAGGACGTCGCCGACCCGCGCCGGGTCGGTGACCTCGTGGTGGGTGGCGCAGAGGGTGATCTCGGTGGGGCCGTACATGTGCCGGACCCGGACCCCCGGGTTGGCGTCCAGGACGCGGCGGACCGCCGGGGCGGGCACCACGTCGCCGCCGGTGAGGACCTCGCGCAGCCCGGCGAAGCAGGCCGGGTCCTGTTCGGCGAGCACCCGCAGCAGGCCCGCGGTGACGTGCACGTGGGTGAGGTCGTGGCCGGTGATCAGGTCGCGCAGCACCGCCGGTTCGATCGCCCCGGCCGGGGCGACGACCACGGTCCCGCCGGAGAGCAGCGGCACCCAGATCTCGTACGTCGACGCGTCGAAGGCGTGCGGCGCGTGGAACAGCACCCGGGGCGTCGCACCCCACCCCCGGTCGTACGCCAGGCGCACCACGTCCCGGTGGGTGGTGACCACGCCCTTCGGCACGCCGGTCGAGCCGGAGGTGTACATCGAGTACACGGCCGCCGACGGGGGCACCGCGGGCAGCGCGGTTCCGGGCGCGTCCTCGTCGGTGTCGGCCGCGAGGACCACGGCGTCGCCGGCCGTGGTGACGAACTCGTGCGCGGCGGTCGGCGCGTGCACCAGGACCACGCGGGCGCCCGCGTCGGCGGCCACCGTACGCATCCGCGCCAGGGGCCAGGCCACGTCCAGCGGCAGGTAGACGCCGCCGGCCCTGACCACGGCCAGCAGCGCCACCAGCAGCTCGGCGGAGCGTTCCAGCACCACGGCCACCGGCGACTCCGGGCCGACGCCCGCCGCGACCAGCCGGCGGGCCAGCCGCTCGGCCCGCGCGTCCAGCTCGGCGTAGGACAGGGACACGTCGCCGGCCACCACGGCGATGCCGTCCGGGTCCGCCGCCACCCGGGCGGCGAACGCCTCGGCCACCGACACGTCCGCCACCGGGGTGGCCGTGTCGTTCCAGTCGACCAGGACCTGCCGCCGCTCGGCCCGGTCGAGCACGTCGACGCCGGTGAGCGGGAGGTCGGGTCCACCGTCGAGCCCGGCCTCCAGCGCGTCCACCAGGTTCGCGGTGGCGGTCGCCAGCAGCGCGCAGACCGCGTCGGGGCGGACCGGGGAGACGGCGTTGACGTTCACCCGCAGCCCCGCGCCGTCGTCGTCGATGGCGACCGACATCGGGTAGTTGGTGCGCTCCCGCATGGACAGCGCGCGGATGCCCTCGATCTCCTCGTCGGCGTGCGCCGCGGCCTGGCCGGGGGTGTTGTGCCGGTAGTTGAACAGCGCGGTGAACAGCGGCGCGCTGCCGGCCAGGCCGCTGGCCTGCTGGGCGGTGGTGAGCAGCGCGTGCTCGTGTTCCAGGAGCGCGGCGAGCTGGTCCCGCATGGCGGTGACCGCGGCCGCCGCGCCGGTGCCGCCGACCCGGACCCGGACCGGCAGGGTGTTGATGAACGGGCCGGGCACCCGGTCCGCGCCGGTGCTCAACCGGCCGAAGAGGATGGTGCCGAACACCACGTCGTCCCGGCCGGCCACGGCGGCGAGGACCCGGGCCCAGGCCACGTGCAGCACGGTCGCCGGGCTCACCCCGAGCCGGCGGGCCACGTCCCGGACCCGCGCGGACACCTCGGGCGCCAGCGGCAGCCCGGCGCGCACCAGGCCGGCGCCGTCGCCGTGCACGTCGAGCAGGCCGTACGGGGCAGTCGGCTCGGTCACGTCGCCGAGCAGGTCGGCGAAGTAGCGCTGGTGCTCGTCGGTGGAGATCCCACCCCGGGCCTGGGCGACGAAGTCGCGGAACGGCACCGGCGGGGGCAGCTGGTCGCCGCGGCCGAGCAGGATCGCCCGGACCTCGTCGAGCAGCACCTCCAGGCCCATGTGGTCCTGGACCATGTGGTGCACCCGGAGCAGCGCCAGCCAGGTGCCGTCGGGGCGGGGCGTGCCGTGGATGCTCAGCAGCGGCGCGGCGCCCAGGTCCATGGCGAGCCCGACGGTGTCCCGGAGCCGGTCGGCGGGGTCGCCGTCGCCCGGGTCGAGGGTCACCTCGTGCACCGGCAGCGTGGCCTGCCGCCACACCACCTGCACCGCCTCGCGCAGCCCCTCCCAGACCACCGCCGAGCGGTACACGTCGTTGCGGTCGATGACCTGCTGCAACGCGGCCACGAAGGCGTCCAGCCGGGCCCGGGAGTCGAACTCCACGAGGGCCGGCATGACGTAGACGTCCTCCCGGTCCTGGCCCGCCATCAGGTGGTGGAAGAGCATGCCCTCCTGGAGCGGGGCGAGCGGGTAGACGTCGGCGACGTTGGCCGCGCCGCCCGCCACGGTGGCGACCACCGCGGCGATCTCCTCGTCGGTCAGCTCGACCAGCGGCAGCATCTCCGGGGTGATCCGGTCCGCGCCGGCCGGGATCCGGTTCGCCGGCACGGCCAGCTGCTCCCGGCCGACGGCGGCGGCCAGCCCGGCCACCGTCGGGGTCTGGAACAGCGCCCGCACCGACACCGACACGCCGCGCTGGCGCAGCCGCTCGACCAGCGTGACGGCCAGCAGCGAGTGCCCGCCGAGGGCGAAGAAGTCGTCGTCCACGCCGACCGCCGGCAGCCCGAGCACCTCGGCGAAGACCGCGCAGATGATCTCCTCGCGGGGGGTCTCCGGGCCGCGCCCGGCGCCCGCGCCGGAGCCGAACTCGGGGGCCGGCAGGGCGCGCCGGTCGAGCTTGCCGTTGGCGGTCACCGGCAGCGCGTCGAGGACCACCACCGCGGCCGGCACCAGGTAGGCCGGGAGCCGCCCGGCGAGATGCCCACGGGCCGCCTCGGGAAGGCCGGCGGCGTCGACGTCCGGGCGGGCCGGCACGACGTAGCCGACCAGTCGCGGGTCGCCCGGCACGTCCTGGCGGGCCAGCACCACGGCCTCGGCCACGTCCGGGTGGGCGGCCAGCGCGGCCTGCACCTCGCCCGGCTCGATCCGGAAGCCGCGGATCTTCACCTGCTCGTCGACCCGGCCGGCGAAGACGAGCTGGCCGTCGGCCGACCAGCGGACCCGGTCGCCGGTGCGGTACATCCGCTGCCCGCCGGTGTCGAACGGGCAGGCCACGAAGCGTTCGCCGGTGAGCCCGGCCCGGCCCAGGTAGCCGCGGGCGAGCTGGCTGCCGGCCAGGTACAGCTCGCCGACCACGCCCGGCGGGACCGGGGTGAGGTGGTCGTCGAGGACGTACGCGCGGGTGTTGGCGATGGGCCGGCCGACCGGCGGGACGCCGGCCACGTCGTCGTCGGTCCACCAGGCGGTGGCGTAGACGGTGGCCTCGGTCGGGCCGTAGATGTTGGCCACCCGGACGCCGGGCAGCGCGCCGCGGACCCGGTTGACCGCCGACGCGGTGAGCGCCTCGCCGGCCAGCACCACGGTACGGGCGGAGGCGCGCACGCCGTCGCCGAGGACCCGGGACAGCGCGGAGGGCACCGCGCTGATCAGGCTCGCCGACCAGCCGGCGCCCGACCGGTCGGTGAGCGCCAGCAGGTCCGGGACCACCTCGATGCTGCCGCCGGAGACCAGCGGCCCGAACAGCTCGAAGACCGACACGTCGAAGTTGAGCGAGGTGGCGGCGAGCACCCGGGAGAACTCCTCCCGGGTGAACGCCCCGGCCGCCCAGGTGAGCAGGCCGACCGCCGTGCGGTGCTCGACCACCACGCCCTTGGGCCGACCCGTGGAGCCGGAGGTGTAGATGACGTACGCCCGGTGCCCGGGCAGCAGCGGGGCCCGCCGATCGGCGTCGGTGAGGTCGGCGGCGGGCAGGCCGGCCAGCTCGGCCGCGACGGCCGGGTCGTCCAGCAGCACGGTCGCCGGGGCGCCGGCGGGCAGCGCCGCCGCCGCACCGGTCGCGGTGAGCACGCAGACCGCCTCGGCGTCGCCGAGCAGGAAACCGATCCGGTCCGCCGGGTACGCCGGGTCGACCGGCAGGTACGCGGCGCCGGCCTTCCAGACGCCCAGCAGGGCGGCGATCGTGTCGGCGGAGCGGGGCAGGCAGACCGCCACCACCGACTCGGGTCCGACGCCCCGGCCGACCAGGTGCCGGGCGATCCGGTTGGCCCGGGCGTCCAGCTCGGCGTAGGTCAGCCGGGTCGCGCCGCAGGTCACCGCCGTCGCGTCCGGGGTGCGGGCCACCTGGGCCGCGAAGAGCGCCGGCACGGTGGTGTACGGCACCGGCAGGGCCGAGTCGTTCCAGCCGGCGAGCACCGCCCGCCGCTCGTCGCTGTCGAGCACGTCGACCTGGCTGACCCGCAGGTCCGGGTCCTGGGTGACGGCGTCGAGCACCCGGACCAGGCGGTCGGCGATCCGTTCCGCCGAGGCCGGGTCGAACAGGTCGGCGGCGGCGATCAGCGCGCCGTGCAGCCCGGCGGGCGTGCCGTCGGCGTCGAACGCCTCGCCGACGGTCACCTCCAGGTCGAACTTGGCCGCGGTGAGCCCGACCGGCAGGCCGCCGGTGCGGGCTCCGGCCAGTTCACCGCCGGCCGCGGCCGTGTTCTGGAGGGTGAGCATCACCTGGAAGATCGGGTGCCGGGCCAGCGAGCGAGCCGGGGCCAGTTCCTCGACGAGCCGCTCGAACGGCACGTCCTGGTTCTCGTAGGCGGCCAGGCCGGTGGCGCGGACCCGGGCCAGCAGCCGCCGGAAGGTGGGGTCGCCGCTCAGGTCGGTGCGGATCACCAGGGTGTTGACGAAGAACCCGACGAGCTCGTCGAGCCCCTGGTCGGTGCGGCCGGCGATGGCCGAGCCGATCGGCACGTCCCGGCCGGCGCCGAGGCGGGACAGCAGGGTCGCGAAGGCGGCCTGGAGCACCATGAAGACGGTGACGCCCTCGGCGCGGGCCACCTCGCGCAGCCGTTCGTGCACCTCGGCGGGCACCCGCAGCGGCACGTCGTGGCCCCGGTGGCCGGCCTCGGCGGGGCGGGGCCGGTCGACCGGCAGCTCCAGTTCCTCCGGCGCGCCGTCCAGGGCGGCCCGCCAGTAGGCGACCTGCCGCGCCAGCACGCTCTCCGGGTCGTCGTCGGCCCCGAGCAGGTCCCGCTGCCAGAGCGCGTAGTCGGCGTACTGCACCGGCAGCGGGGTCCACTCCGGAGCCCGGCCGGCGCGGCGCGCCGCGTACGCGGTGGCGAGGTCGCGGGCCAGCGGGGCCATCGACCAGCCGTCGCCGGCGACGTGGTGCACCAGCAGCACGAGCACGTGCTCGGTCGGGCCGGCGGTGAACAGCCAGGCGCGCACCGGCAGGTCGACGGCGAGGTCGAAGGGGGTGGCCGCCGCCTCGCCGGCCGCGTCGGCGAGCCGGTCGGCGGGCGTCCGGACCACGGTGAGTGCGAAGCCGCACCCGTCGAGCGGCAGCACCCGCTGGTACGGCTCGCCGTCGGCGATCGGGAACACGGTGCGCAGCACCTCGTGCCGCCCGACCACGTCGCGCAGCGCGGCGGCCAGCGCGTCGGTGTCCACCGGACCGTCGATGCGCTGCGCGAGGGGGATGTTGTAGGTGGCGTTCGGCCCTTCGAGGCGGCCGAGGAACCACAGCCGCCGCTGCGCGTACGACAGGGGCACCCGGTCGGGTCGGGGCCGGGCGGTGAGCGCGGGCCGGTCCGGCGCGGCGGCGCGGGCGAGCCGGTCGGCCAGGCCGGCCGGCGTGGGCGCCTCGAACACCGCGCGGATGGGCAGTTCCGCGCCGAGCACCACCCGGACCCGGCTGACCAGCCGGGTGACCAGCAGCGAGTGGCCGCCCAGGGCGAAGAAGTCGTCGTCCGGCCCGACCGTGGGCCGGCCCAGCACCTCGGCGAAGATGCCGCAGAGGATCTCCTCCCGGGCGGTGGCCGCCGGCCGGCCGCTGCCGGCGCCCTGCTCGGGGGCGGGCAGGGCGGCCCGGTCGACCTTGCCGTTGGCGGTCAGCGGCAGCGCCGGCAGCGGCACCACGGCGGCCGGCAGCAGGTAGTCGGGGAGCCGGTCGGCGGCGTGCGCGCGCAGCGTGGCCACCAGGGCGTCGCCCGGCGCGGTCGGGTCGGCCGGCACCACGTACGCGACGAGCCGCTTCTCGCCTGGGGTGTCCTCGCGGACGGTGACCACGGCGCGGGCCACCTCCGGGTGGCCCGCGAGGACCGCCTCGGCCTCGCCGGGCTCGACCCGGAAGCCGCGCAGCTTGACCTGCGCGTCGGCCCGGCCGACGAAGACCAGCCGCCCGTCGGGGTCGCGGCGCACCCGGTCGCCGGTGCGGTACATCCGCTCCCCCGGCGTGAACGGGCAGGCCACGAAGCGTTCCGCGGTCAGGCCCGGCGGGCCGGCGTAGCCGCGGGCCAGGCCGGCGCCGGCGGTGTACAGCTCGCCGACCACCCCGGCCGGGACCGGTCGCAGCGCCTCGTCGAGGACGTACACGCTGGTGTCCGGGATCGGCGCGCCGATCGGCACGGCCCCGGACAGCTCGTCGGGGCGTACCGGGTGGACGGTGGTGAAGGTGGTGTTCTCCGTGGGGCCGTACCCGTTGACGAGCTGGACCTGCGGCAGCCGGTCCAGCAGGGCGCGGCAGTGCGCCGGGGAGAGCACGTCGCCGCCGGCGAGCAGCCGGCGCAGGCCGGCCAGCGCGGTGACGTCGGCGTCGACCACCTCGTGGAAGAGGCCGGCGGTCAGCCAGAGCGTGCTGACCCGTTGGTCGGTGAGGAAGGCGCGCAGCTCGGCCACGGACAGCGCCCCGGGCGGGGCCACGGCCAGCGTGGCGCCGGTGAGCAGGGCGCCCCAGATCTCGAAGGTGGCCGCGTCGAAGGAGACCGAGGCGAGCTGCGCCACCACGTCGCCGGGGCCGAGCGGGGCCACCCCGGGGGCGCGGACCAGCCGGTCGATGGCCGCGTGCGGCACCACGACCCCCTTGGGCCGGCCGGTGGAGCCGGAGGTGAACATGACGTACGCCGGGTGGTCGGGGCGGAGTCCGGCGGGTCCGGCCGGGTCGGCGGCGTCGAGCGCGGCCCGGGTGGCCGGGTCGTCGAGGACCAGCCGGTCGGCCGCCACCGGCAGCGCGGTGGTCACCGCGCCCGTGGTGAGCAGCAGTCGCGGCGCGGCGTCGGCGACCATGTCGGCGATCCGGCCGGCCGGGTAGCCGGGGTCGACCGGCAGGTAGGCGCCGCCGGCCTTGAGGATCGCCAGCAGCGCCACCACCAGCTCGGCGGAGCGGTCCAGCAGCACGCCGACCACGGTCTCCGGCCCGACCCCGCGGTCGCGCAGCAGCCGCGCCAGCCGGCCGGCGCGGGCGTCCAGTTCGGCGTACGTCCAGGCGCCGGCCGCGTCGACCAGGGCGACCCCGTCCGGGGTACGCGCGACCTGCGCGGCGAACGCGGCCGGGACGGTCAGCGCCGGCACGCCCCGGCCGGTGCGGTTCGGCTCCTCGACCAGCCGCCGGTACCCGTCGTCGTCCAGCACCGGCACCGCGGCCAGCGGGGTTTCCGGGGCGTCGGTGAGCGTGTCGACCAGGTGCGCCAGGCAGGTGTGCAGCAGCGCGCACACGTCGTCCGGGTCGGCCGGAGCCACCGCGTCGACGCTGAGCAGGAACCGCTCCCCCAGGTCGTCGACGGAGACGGTGACCGGGTAGTTGCTCCGCTCCCGGGAGGCCACCTGCTCGATGCCGTCCACCCCGTCGTCGGCGGGCCCGCCCGCCGGCGGCGCGCTGTGCCGGAAGTTGAACAGCGCGGTGAACAGCGGCTGCCCGTTCGGCACCCCGCTGGCGGTCTGGGCGAGGGTGAGCGGGGCGTGCTCGTGCGCCAGCAGCTCGGCGAGCTGGACGCGCAGGGCGGCCAGCGCGTCGCCGGTGCCGTCGTCGAGCCGGACGCGCACGGGCAGGGTGTTGATGAACGGGCCGAGGACGCGGGCGTCGCCGCCGCCGGCGCCGAGCCGGCCGGAGAGGACGGTGCCGAAGACCACGTCGTCCCGGCCCGCCAGGGTGCCGAGGACCCGCGCCCAGGCCAGGTGGAACAGGGTGGCCGGGCTGACCCCGTGGGAGCGGCCGAGCCGGCGTACCCGGGTGGCCAGGTCGTCGGCGACGAGGCGCTGCGCGCCGCGCAGGTCGGCCGCGTCGCCGTGCGCGTCGGTGAGGCCGTACGGGGCGGTGGTCTCGGTGACGTCGCCGAGCAGGGCCCGGAAGTACGCCTCCTGCTCGTCGCGGGAGGCGCCGTGCCGGGCCCGGGCCACGAACTCCCGGAACGGCAGCGGGTCGGGCAGCTCGTGGCCGCGCCCGGTCAGGAACGCCAGCACCTCGGCGAGCAGCGCCTCCAGGGCGGTGTGGTCCTGCACGAGGTGGTGGATGCGCAGCAGGCCCAGCCAGCGGCCGGTGCCCGGCTCGGCGGCCACCCGCATCCGCAGCAGCGGCGGGCGGTCCAGCGCCAGCCAGGCGCCGCCGTCGGCGAGCAGCGCGGCGACCGGGTCCGCGGCGCCTGCCAGGCTCACCTCCTCCACCGGCAGCTCGACGTGCCGGGCCACCACCTGCACCGGCTCGCGCAGCCCGGCCCAGACCACGGCCGTGCGGTAGATGTCGTGCCGCCGCACCACCGCCGACAGGGCGGCGAGGAAGTCGTCGAGCCGGTCCCGGGTGGCGAACCGGAGCACGGTGGGCAGCACGTAGACGTCGTCGCCGTCCCGGTCGGCCATCAGGTGGTGGAAGAGGATGCCCTCCTGGAGCGGGGCGAGCGGGTAGACGTCGGCGACGTTGGCCGCCCCGCCCGGGACCGCCGCGACCACGGTGGCGAGTTCCTCCGGGGTCAGGTCGACCAGGGGGAGCATCTCCGGGCCGAGTTCCCGGGCGCCGTCGGGGATCCGGTTGGGCGGCACGGGCACCGAGGCGACGCCCGTGGCGGCGGCCAGGCCGGCCGGGGTGGGGGTGGTGAACAGCGCCCGCACCGGCACGGTCACGCCGAGCCCGCGCAGGTGCTCGACCAGGGCGACGGCGAGCAGCGAGTGCCCGCCGAGGGCGAAGAAGTCGTCGTCCATCCCGACGGCGGGCAGGCCGAGCACGGCGGCGAAGGCGGCGCAGAACAGCTCCTCGCGGGCGTCGGCGGGGGCCCGGCCGGCCCCGGCCGCGCCGGCGTGGTCCGGGGCGGGCAGCGCCCGGCGGTCCACCTTGCCGTTGGCGGTCAGCGGCAGCGCGTCGAGCACCACCACGGTGGACGGCACCAGGTACGCCGGCAGCCGCCCGGCCAGGTGCCCGCGCAGCGCGGCGACGTCCACCCCGGCGGCACCGGCCGGCACCACGTAGCCGACGAGCCGCCGGTCGCCAGGGCTGTCCTCGCGGACCACGGCGGTGGCCCGGGCGACGGCGGGGTGCCCGGCCAGCGCGGCCTCGACCTCGCCCAGCTCGATCCGGAAGCCGCGGATCTTCACCTGGTCGTCGGCGCGGCCGACGAACGCCAGGCTGCCGTCGGCCCGCCAGCGGACCACGTCGCCGGTGCGGTACATCCGCTCCCCGGCGGCCCCGTACGGGCAGGCCACGAAGCGCTCGGCGGTGAGGTCGGGGCGGCCGTGGTAGCCCTGGGCCACCTGGTCGCCGGCCAGGTACAGCTCCCCGGGGCAGCCCACCGGGACGGGCCGCAGCGCGGCGTCCAGCACGTACGCCCGGGTGTTCCACAGCGGACGGCCGATCGGCACCTGGCCGGCCGGCTCGCCGCCCAGCTCGGCGGTGGTGGCCCAGACGGTGACCTCGGTCGGGCCGTACAGGTTGGTCACCGAGCGGGCCCGGGCGGTCAGCGCGGCGGCCTGGGCGGGCGGCAGCGCCTCGCCGCCGACCAGCACCCGCAGCCCGGCCAGCGCGTCGGCGTGCCCGGCGGCCAGCGCGTGCCACCAGGCGGGGGTGGCCTGGGCGACGGTCACCCCGGCCCGGCGGATCAGCGCGGCGGCGGCCGCCGGGTCGCGGACCACGGCCTCGTCGGCGAGGACCACCGCGGCGCCGGCGAGCAGCGGCAGGTACAGCTCCAGCACGTGGATGTCGAAGGCCACGGTGGTGACGGCGAGCAGCCGGTCGGCCGGGGTGAGCGGGGTGGTGGCGGCCATGGCGGCGAGGAAGTTGGCCAGCGCGCCGTGCGGGACCACCACCCCCTTGGGCCGGCCGGTGGAGCCGGAGGTGTAGATGACGTACGCCGGGTGCTCGGGGCGCGGCGCGGCCGCCGGCGCGGGGCCGGCCTCGGCCAGCTCGGCCACGGTGGCCGGGTCGTCCAGCAGCAGCGCGCCGGCGGCGTCGGCGAGGGCGGTGTTGCCGGCGCGGGCCCGCACCGTGGTGAGCAGCAGCGCGGGCGCTGCGTCGGCGAGCATCCAGCCGACCCGCTCGGCCGGGTACCCGGGGTCGATCGGCAGGTAGGCCGCGCCGGTGCGCAGCACCGCGAGCAGGGCGACCACCAGGTCGGCGGTCCGGTCCAGGCAGATCGCGACGAGCGCGCCGGGGCGGGCGCCCCGGGCGGCGAGGAACCCGGCGAGCCGGTCCACCCGGGCGGCCAGTTCGGCGTGGTCGAGCCGGGTCTCCCCGGCGAGCAGGGCGAGGGCGTGCGGGGTGGCGGCGGCCCGGTCGCGGATCAGGTCGGCGACGGGCCGGGCGGGAACCGGGGCGTCGGTGGCGTTCCACTCCTCGACCACCCGCCGGTGCTCGGCCGGGTCGAGCACGTCGACGGTGCTGAGCCGGGCGTCGGGGTCGGCGGCGAGGCCGGCCAGGACGCGGACCAGGTAGCCGGCGACCCGCTCGACGGTGTGCCGATCGAACAGGTCGGCGGCGGCGATCAGGGTGCCTCTCATCCCGGCCGGCGCGCCGTCCGGGTCGTACGCCTCGGTGAGGCTGACGTCCAGGTCGAACTTGGCCGGCACCTCGTCGGTGGGGAACGACTCGGTGGACAGCTCGGGCAGCCGGGGCGCGGTCCCGCCCCCGGTGGCCAGGTTCTGGAGGGTGAGCAGCACCTGGAACAGCGGGTGCCGGGCCAGCGAGCGGGCCGGGGCCAGCTCCTCGACCAGCCGCTCGAACGGCACGTCCTGGTGGGCGTACGCGTCCAGGGCGGTCTCCCGCACCCGGGCCAGCAGCTCCGTCACGGTCGGGTCGCCGGACAGGTCGGTGCGCATCACCAGGGTGTTCACGAAGAACCCGACGAGGTCGTCCAGCCCCTGGTCGGTGCGCCCGGCCACGGCCGCGCCGATCGGCACGTCGGTGCCGGCGCCGAGCCGGGACAGCACCACCGCGAGGGCGGCCTGCACGGCCATGAACACCGTCACCCCGGCCGAGCGGGCCAGCCCGACCAGGTCGCGGTGCAGCGCGGCGGGCACGTCGACCTCGACGAGGTGCCCCCGGTACGAGGGCTGCGCCGGGCGGGGCCGGTCGGTGGGCAGCTCCAGCTCCTCGGGCGCGCCGGCCAGCACCGCCCGCCAGTGGGCCACCTGCCGGGCCACGGTGCTGTCCGGGTCGTCCTCGGCGCCGAGCAGCTCGCGCTGCCAGAGCGCGTAGTCGGCGTACTGCACGGGCAGCGGGGTCCAGTCGGGGGTCCGGCCGGCGCGGCGGGCCGCGTACGCGGTGGCGACGTCGCGGGACAGCGGGCCCATGGACCAGCCGTCCGCGGCGATGTGGTGCACCACGAGCACGAGCACGTGCTCGTCCGGGGCGACGGCGAAGAGGGTGACCCGCAGCGGCACCTCGGCGGCCAGGTCGAACGGATACGCGGCGGCCTCGGCCACCCGGGCGGCCAGCTCGGCCGGACGCACCTCGACCACCTCGACCCGGACGCCGGTCTCCGCGACCGCCAGCACCCGCTGGTGCGGCTCGCCGTCGGCGACCTCGTAGACGGTGCGCAGCACCTCGTGCCGGTCGAGCACGTCCCGCACCGCCGCGTCGAGGGCGGCCCGGTCCAGGTCGCCGGTGAGCCGCAGCGCCACCGGGATGTCGTAGGTGGCGCTCGGTCCCTCCAACTGGCCGAGGAACCACAGCCGGCGCTGCGCGAAGGAGAGCGGCACCCGCGCCGGCCGGGGCCGGGCGGTCAGCGCCACCCGGCCGGCCCGCGCGTCGCGCAGCCGGGCGGCGAGCGCCGCCGGGGTACGCGCCTCGAACAGCGCCCGGATCGGCACCTCCAGCCCGAGCAGGGCCCGGACCCGGCTGACCAGGCGGGTGGCGAGCAGCGAGTGCCCGCCGAGGGTGAAGAAGTCGTCGTCCACGGCGACCCGGTCGAGGCCGAGCACGTCGGCGAAGGCGGCGCAGAGCAGTTCCTCGCGGGCGTCGGCCGGGGCCCGGCCGGCCGGGCCGCCGAGGTCGGGGGCGGGCAGGGCGGCCCGGTCGAGCTTGCCGTTGACGGTCAGTGGCAGCGCGTCGAGGGTCACGAACGCGGCCGGCACGAGATACGCGGGCAGCCGCTCGGCGGCGTGCTCCCGCACGGTGTCGGCGATCGGCGCGCCGTCCTCGGCGGGCACCAGGTACGCGACGAGCCGCGGGTCGCCGGGGGTGTCCTCGCGGACCACCACGGCGGCCTGCGCGACGGCCGGGTGGTCGGCCAGCACGGCCCGCACCTCGCCCGGCTCGATCCGGAAGCCGCGGATCTTCACCTGGTCGTCGGCCCGGCCGGCGAAGACGAGCTGGCCGTCGGCGGTCCACCAGGCCCGGTCGCCGGTGCGGTACATCCGCTCCCCCGGCGCGTACGGGCAGGCCACGAAGCGTTCGGCGGTGAGGGCGGGCCGGCCGACGTAGCCGCGGGCGAGCTGCCGGCCGGCCACGTACAGCTCGCCGGTGACGCCGACGGGCACCGGCTGGAGCCGGTCGTCGAGCACGACGAGGCGGTTGCCGGTGACCGGGCCGCCCATGGGTACCCGCCCGTCGGGGCCGACGTCGACCGCACCGGCGGTGACCATGACCGTCGCCTCGGTCGGCCCGTACGTGTTGACCAGGTTCCGGCCGGCGGACCAGGCGCGGGCCTGGGCGGTGCTGATCGGCTCGGCGCCGACCAGGATGGTCCCCACGTCGGGCAGTTCGGCCGGGTCGAGGGTGGCCAGCAGGGACGGGACCACGCTGGTGGCGGTGACGCCCTGCGCGCGGACCAGGGCGGTGAGCTGGGCGGTGTCGGCGCGCTCGGCGGGCGCGGCGACCACCAGGGTGCCGCCGGCGACCAGGGTGACGGCCACGTCGAGCACCGAGGCGTCGAAGCTGAACGAGGCGAACTGGAGCACCCGGACGCCGGGGGCCGCGCCGAGCACCGGGCCGTAGTGCACCGCCATGCTGGCCAGGGCGGCGTGCGCGACGGCGACGCCCTTGGGCCGGCCGGTCGACCCGGACGTGTAGATGACGTACGCGAGCTGCTCGGGCGCGACCCGGGGCAGCGGCCGGCCGGCGTCGTCCGGGCCGAGGTCGTCGAGGCGCAGCACCGGCCGGCCGGGCAGCCGGTCGACCAGCTCGGCGGGGCCGGCCACGAGGGCGGCGCCGCTGTCGGCCAGCATGAACTCCAGCCGGTCGAGGGGGTACTCCGGGTCCAGCGGCACGTACCCGACGCCGGCCCGCCAGGCGGCGACGACGGCCACCACCATCTCGGGTCCGCGCGGCAGGCAGAGCCCGACCACCGACTCGGCGCCGAGCCCGCGGGCCAGCAGCGCCCGGGCCAGCCGGGCGGAGCGGTCGTCCAGCTCGGCGTAGGTCAGCGCGACGCCGTCGCCGACGACGGCGAGCGCGCCGGGGTCGGCGGCGGCCCGCGCGGCGATCAGCTCCGGCACGGTCGCCGTGGGCGTGCTACCGGCCGGCGGCTCGGGCAGCACCCGGCGCCGCTCGTCGGCGTCGAGCACCCCGATGGCGGCCAGCGGCGTGCCGGGGGCCTCGTCGAGGGCGGTGACCAGGTTGGTCAGGGCCGTGGTGAGCATGGCGCAGACCTGCGCCGGGTCGACCGGCGCCACGGCGGTGGCGGTGATCCCGAAGCGCGGCCCGTCCACGTCGACGGCGACGTCGAGCGGGTAGTTGGTCTGCTCGCGGGCGAAGACGGTGTGCATGCCGCGCATGCCGTCGCCCGCGCCGGCCGGGGCCTGGTTGTGCCGGTAGTTGAAGATCGACGTGAAGACCGGGCTGCCGCCGGGCAGACCGCTGGCGGCCTGGGCCAGGGCGAGCGGGGCGTGCTCGTGCACCAGCAGGTCGGCGAGCTGCTCGCGGAGGCCGTCGAGCGCCTCGGCGACGGCGTGCCCGGCGAGCCGGACCCGGACCGGCAGGGTGTTGATGAACAGGCCGGGCACCCGGTCGGCGCCGGCGCCGGCGTTCATCCGGCCGAACAGGACGCTGCCGAAGACCACGTCGTCCCGGCCGGAGACGGTGCCGAGCACCCGGGCCCAGGCCAGGTGGAACACGGTGGCGGGGCTGACCCCGTGGGTACGGGCCACCGCCCGGATCCGCTCGGCGAGCGCGTCGTCGACCGGGACGTGGGCGTGCACCGCCGCGGCGCCGTCGCCGTGCACGTCGGTGAGGCCGTACGGGGCGGTCGGCTCGGTGACGTCGCCGAGGAGGCGGGCGAAGTGCCGCTGGTGCGCCTCCCGGGAGAGGCCGAGCCGGGCCTGGGCGACGAACTCGCGGAACGGCACCGGCGGCGGCAGCTCGTCGCCGCGCCCGTCGAGGAATGCCTGGAGCTGGTCGAGGACCACGTCCAGGGCGGTGTGGTCCTGCACGAGGTGGTGGACGCGGAGCAGGGCGAGCCAGGCGCCGCCCGCCTCGCCGGCCACGTGCACGTGCAGCAGCGGTGCGGTGCCGAGGTCCATCCGGTCACCGGCGGCGGCGAGCAGCTGGTCGACCGGGTCGGCGCCGGCCGGGTCGAGCGCGACCTCGCGCACGGGCAGCGGGGCGTGCCGGAGCACCACCTGCACGGGTTCGCGCAGTCCCTCGTGGACGATCGCGGTGCGGTAGACGTCGTTACGGTCGACCACCCGTCGAAGGGCGGTCAGGAACGCGTCGAGCCGGTCCCGGGAGTCGAAGCGGACCACGGTCGGGGTGACGTAGACGTCGGCGCCGTCGCCGAGCAGGTGGTGGAAGAAGATGCCCTCCTGGAGCGGGGCCAGGGGGTAGACGTCGGCCACGTTGGCCGCGCCGCCGGGTACGGCGGCCACGACGGTGGCGACCTCGGCGTCGGTGAGGTCGACCAGCGGCAGCATGGCCGGGGTGATCTCGTCGGCGCCGTCGGGGATGAGGTTCGGCGGGACGGTCACCGCGCCGCCGCCGGCCACGGCGGCCAGCCCGGCCGGGGTGGGCGTGGTGAACAGGGCGCGCACGGAGAGGCCGACGCCCCGCTCGCGGAGCCGTTCCACCAGGGACACCGCGAGCAGGGAGTGGCCGCCGAGGGCGAAGAAGTCGTCGTCGACGCCGACCCGGTCGATGCCGAGGACCTCGGCGAACGCCTGGCAGATCTGCTCCTCCCGCGCGGTGGCCGGTGCCCGGCCCGCGCCGGCCGCGCCCGCGTAGTCGGGCGCGGGCAGGGCCTTGCGGTCGAGCTTGCCGTTGACAGTCAGCGGCAGCGCGGCCAGCACCACCAGGGCCGACGGCACGAGGTACCCGGGCAGCCGCGCCGCGGCGAAGTCGCGGACCGACCCGGCCAGGTCGGCCTCCTCGGCGCCCTCGGCGGGCACCAGGTAGCCGACGAGGCGGGTGTCACCGGTGTCCCGGCGGGCCACCACGGCGGCCTGCCCGACGGCGGGATGCTCGGCGAGCACCGCCGCCACCTCGCCGGGCTCGATCCGGAAGCCGCGGATCTTCACCTGGTCGTCGGCGCGGCCGGCGAAGACCAGCCGCCCGTCCGTCGTCCACCGCGCCCGGTCGCCGGTGCGGTACATCCGCTCCCCGGGCACGAACGGGCAGGCCACGAAGCGCTCGCCGGTCAGCCCGGCCCGGCCCACGTAGCCGCGGGCGAGCTGGGCACCGGCCACGTATAGCTCGCCGACCACGCCCGGCGGCACCGGGTTGAGCCACTCGTCGAGCAGGTGGACGCGCAGGCCGGGCAGGCCGCGGCCGATCACGCTGCCGGCGTCCACGTCGGACGGTTCGAGGGCCTGGTAGGTGACGTGCACGGTGGTCTCGGTGATGCCGTACATGTTGACCAGCCGCGGCCCGGACTCCCCGTGCCGCGCCCACCAGCCGGCCAGCCGGGCCGGGTCGAGGGCCTCCCCGCCGAAGACCACGGCGCGCAGCGCGCCGGGCCGCAGGCCGGCGGCGAGAAGCTGGTAGAAGGCCGACGGGGTCTGCGACAGCATCGTCACGCCCTCGCGCGCGACGAGGTCGGCGAACTCCTCCGGGGAGCGGGAGACGGCGTACGGGACCACGACGACGCGACCGCCGTGCAGCAGGCCGCCCCAGATCTCCCAGACCGAGAAGTCGAACGCGAACGAGTGGAACCAGGACCACACGTCGTCGGCGCGGAAGTCGAACAGGGCACCGGTGGCGGCGAAGAGGGCCACCACGTCGCGGTGCGGCACCAGCACGCCCTTCGGGGTGCCGGTCGAGCCGGACGTGTAGATCACGTACGCCGGGTGCTCGGGGCGCAGCGGCCGAATGCGGGCCGCACGACCCGCGCCGGCCCCGGCGGCCGGGTCGGGCTCGTCGAGCACCAGCACCGGCCCGCCGGGCGGCACCACCGCCGTGTGCGCGGTGCTGGTGAGCACGCAGGCCGCGGCCGCGTCGGCGAGCACGAAGGCGATCCGCTCGGCCGGGTACGCGGGGTCGATCGGCAGGTACGCGGCACCGGCCTTGAGCACGCCGAGCAGCGCCACCACCAGGTCGGCGGTGCGGGCCATGACGACACCGACCAGGGACTCCGGCCCGACGCCGTGCCCGACGAGCCGGCGGGCCACCGCGTCGGCGCGGGCGTCGAGTTCGGCGTACGTGAGCCGGGTGTCGCCGTCGGTGAGCGCGACCGCGTCGGGGGTGCGGGCGGCCTGCGCCTCGAAGAGGTCGGGCAGGGTCACGTCCGGGACCGGCACCGGGGCGGCGTTCCACTCCGTGAGGATCCGGCGGCGCTCGTCGGCGTCGAGCAGCGGCAGCGCGCTGAGCCGCCGCCCGGGGTCGCGGGTGAGCGCGTCGAGCATCCGGACCAGCCGGTCGGCGAGGCGGGCGGCGGTGTCCGGCTCGAACAGGTCGGCGGCGGCGATCAGCGCGCCGCGCAGCCCGGCGGGGGCGCCGTCGGCGTCGTAGGTCTCGTCGAAGCTGACGTCCAGGTCGAACTTGGCCGGCACGGCGCCGGTCGGCACCACGGTGGCGGTCAGGCCGGGCAGGTCGGCGCGGGGACCGCCGGACCGGTCCGCGTTCTGCAGGGTGAGCATCACCTGGAACAGCGGGTGGCGGGCCAGCGAGCGGACCGGCGCCAGCTCCTCGACGAGCCGCTCGAACGGCACGTCCTGGTGGGCGAGCGCCTGCAACGAGTTCTCCCGCACCCGGGCCAGCACCTCGGCGACCGTCGGGTCGCCGGTGAGGTCGGTGCGCATGACCAGGGTGTTGACGAAGAACCCGACGAGGTCGTCGAGCGCCGGGTCGGTGCGGCCGGCGACGGCCGCGCCGATCGGCACGTCGGTGCCGGCGCCGAGCCGGGACAGCAGCACGGCCAGTCCGGCCTGGAGGGTCATGTAGAGGGTGACGCCGTGCCGGCGGGCCAGCCGGTGCAGCCGGTCGTGCAGCTCCGCGGGCACGTCCAGGTCGACCAGGTGGCCGCGGTGGCCGGCCTCGGTGGGCCGGGCCCGGTCCGCGGGCAGGTCCAGTTCCTCGGGTACGCCGGCCAGGGCCCGCCGCCAGTGGTCGAGCTGGGCGGCGGCCAGGCTGTCCGGGTCGTCCTCGGCGCCCAGCAGCTCGCGCTGCCAGAGGGCGTAGTCGGCGTACTGCACGGGCAGCGGCGGCCAGTCGGGTGCCTCGCCGCGGAGCCGGGCGGCGTACGCGGCGGAGACGTCGGCGGCGAGTGGGGCCATGGAGGCGCCGTCGCCGGCGATGTGGTGCACGACGAGGACCAGCACGTGCTCGTCGGGGGCGACGGCGAGGAGGGTGGCCCGCAGCGGCAGCTCGGCGGCCAGGTCGAACGGGTACGCGGCGGCCCCGGCCACCCGGGCGGCCACCTCGTCGGCGGCCACCTCGACGACCTCGACCCGGAAGCCGGTCTCCGCGACGGGCAGCACCCGCTGGTACGGCTCGCCGTCGGCGACCGCGTACCCGGTGCGCAGCACCTCGTGCCGGGCCAGGACGTCGCGGAGCGCGGCGTCCAGGGCGGCCCGGTCGAGGTGGCCGGTGAGCCGCAGCGCGACCGGGATGTTGTAGGTGGCGCTGGGCCCGTCGAGCTGGCCGAGGAACCAGAGCCGGCGTTGCGCGAAGGAGAGCGGTACGCGCTCGGGGCGCGGCCGGGCGGTCAGCGCGACGCGGCCGGCGCCGGCCCGGGCGAGCCGGTCGGCGAGCGCCGCCGGGGTGCGCGCCTCGAACAGGGCGCGGATGGGCAGTTCCACCCCGAAGACCGCGCGGACCCGGCCGACGAGGCGGGTGGCGAGCAGGGAGTGCCCGCCGAGGGCGAAGAAGTCGTCGTCCGACCCGACGGCGGGCAGGTCGAGCACGTCGGCGAAGACCTGGCAGAGCAGTTCCTGCTGGGCGGTGGCGGGGGCGCGACCGGTGCCGCCGGCGGTCCAGTCGGGGGCGGGCAGGGCGGCCCGGTCGAGCTTCCCGTTGCCGGTCAGCGGCAGGCTGTCGAGTTCGACGAACGCGGCCGGCACCAGGTACGCGGGCAGCCGCTCCTCGACGTGCGCCCGGACGGTGTCGGTGACGTGCTCGCCGGTCTCGGCGGGGACGAGGTAGGCGATGAGGCGCCTGTCGCCGGGGGTTTCCTCGCGGACCAGCACGGCGGCCTGCGCCACGGCGGGGTGCGCGGCCAGCACGGCCTCGACCTCGCCGGGCTCGACCCGGTAGCCGCGGATCTTCACCTGGTCGTCGGCGCGGCCGACGAAGAGGAGTTCCCCATCTGGGGTCCAGCGGACCTGGTCGCCGGTGCGGTACATCCGGCCGCCGGTGAACGGGTCGGCCACGAACCGCTCCCCCGTCAACCCCGGCCGCCCCAGGTAGCCCCGGGCGACGCCGGCCCCGGCCACGTACAGCTCGCCGGGCACACCCACCGGGACCGGCTGGAGGCGGTCGTCCAGGACGTACACCCGGGTGTTGTCC
>NZ_BMRA01000009.1:0-31638 GCF_014648395.1 Micromonospora fulviviridis
GGCCCGCAGGTTCTGCAACCACTGCCGGGTCGAGGTCGACTCGCTGTGGATCGCCGACACGACGGTGCCCACCCCGGCGGCGTGGCCGACGTCCTCCACCCCACGAATGATCTCCAACGCCCAGGGGCTGTCCAGGTCGGGAAAGACCAGGTCGAGCAGGTTCGCCCGGCGCACCGTGCGGCTGCCGCGCCGCCGGTAGCCGTGGTGGCGCAGCAGCTCCTCGACCCGTTCCCGGGTGCCCGGGGCCACGTCCGAACGCCCGTTGAGCACCCGCGACACCGTGGGCACCGAGACCCCGGCCTCCCGCGCGATCGCGGTGATGGTCACCCTGGGCTCGTCGTCCGCGTTCACCCGTGTCTCCTTCGCCGGCCGGGAGTGCCGGCCGCGGATCCTGGGACGGCGGGCCCGTCCCACCGGCAATCTTGCCGCATGGCCGATGCCGGCCCGGCGTCGCAGCGATGCTGGTAGACACGGCAGGGTGAGGACCGGGACACGCGGGGCCGCCGCCCTGGCCGTGCTGGCCACGGTGCTCGCCGCGGGGTGCCAGCGGCCCGCCCCGCGCCCGGCCCCGTCCACCCCACCCGCGCCGTCGGCCGGCCCGAGCGGCCCCCGCGCCCCGGCCGACATCGTCGACCTGGCCGCCGTCGACCCGAGCGTCCGCACCGACATCCGGTACGCCACCGCGCACAACTTCGTGGGCCGGCCGATCACCGGCTACCCGGAGCCGCTCTGCCTGCTCACCCGGCGGGCCGCGGAGGCGCTGCACCGGGTGCAGGCCGCCGCCCTGGCGCAGGGCCGCAGCCTCAAGGTGTACGACTGCTATCGCCCGCAGCGGGCGGTGGACGAGTTCGTCGCCTGGGCGAAGCTCCCGGGCGAGCAGCAGATGAAGGGCGAGTTCTACCCGGACGAGCCGAAGAGCCGGCTCTTCGCCGACGGCTACATCGGCGCGCCCACCGCGCACAGCCGGGGGAGCACCCTCGACCTGACCCTGGTCCCGGTGCCCACCCCCGACCAGCCGGCGTACGCGCCGGGCCAGCCACTGGTCGCCTGCACTGCGCCCGCCGGCCGGCGCTTCCCGGACAACTCCGTCGACATGGGCACCGGCTTCGACTGCTTCGACCCCCGCGCGCACACCGCCGACGCCCGGGTCACCGGCGCGGCCCGGGACAACCGGGAACTGCTGAAGCGGCTGATGACCGCGCAGGGCTTCGCGAACTACCCGCGCGAGTGGTGGCACTACCGGTACGTGGACGAGCCGTACCCGGACACCTTCTTCGACTTCCCGGTCGCCCGGGCGTCGCTGCGGTGAGCGCCGCCCCGGCGGGGAGCGGCGCCCACCGCCGCGGTCAGAGGATGCCGCGGGCGACGAAGGCGGCCCGGGTCGCGGTCGCGGCCTGGGTGCCGTAGAGGCGCTGCGCGGCGGCCACGGTGGCCAACGCCGCGTCCCGGAACGTGACGTCCGTGGTGAAGGCGAACTGCGCCTCCACGATCAGCGTGCTGGCCCGGCGGTCGCCGAGAGCGGTGCGGATGTCCCACAGCGCGCGGGACCAGATCTCGCCGTCGGCGTGCACCTCGCCCACCAGGTCGGCGGGGTAGACCTTGGTGCCGTCGAGGCGACGCAGGCAGTGCGGCGCGGTGCGGGTGTAGGAGACCGAGTCCCAGTCGGCGACGCAGGCCTCCGGGGTCTTCGCCGGCACGCCGGTGGCCCAGCTGGTCACGGCGACCGCCAGGTAGTCGCCGAACGCCTCGCCGATCGCGCCGGACTCCAGCGTGGTGCCGAAGCCGGGCACCTGGCCGTCCTGCACCGAGTGGCCGTACTCGTGGACGATGACCTCGGCGTCCTCGCCGTCGTCCACGCCGCCCTTGCCGAGGGTGATGTTGGCCTTGTCCTCGCGGAAGAACGAGTTGTCGCCGCCGTACTGGTCGATGCGCAGCTCGATCTGCCGCTGGTTGACCGGCCGCAGCGTGCTGCCGAAGCCGAGCGACTGGAGGTACGCCTGGGCGGTGTTCACCCAGTGGTAGCCCATCACCTGCTCGAACTGGTCGGCATCCCGGTGCCAGGCCGGGTACGCGCCGTCGACCGCCCGGGCCGGGGTGCCGGTCTTGCTCTTGACCACCACGTACCTGCCGGTGAGGGTGCCGGAGCCGTCCAGGTTGGTCAGTAGCACCGACCGGTACGCCCCGGCCAGCGCCGGGTAGTCGGCGTCCTTCTGGTCGGTCAGCGACTGGTCGCCGAGCTGCTGCACGGGGTTTGGTGCGAACACCGTGGCGGTGGCGGTGTGGTCGTAGGGGTCGCCGGCGGCCTGGACGGTCGTGCCGCCGGCCACCAGCGCCGCGGTGACCGCCGAGGCGACCAGCGCGGAACGTCGGAAGTGGGGGTGCATCATGATCCCTTCGGAGGTGGATCGATCCGCTGAGACTAGGCTCCCCCGGGAGCACAGCCAAGCAACCACGGGCAGGCCCCCGGGCCTGCGAGGAGGGACCCACGTGGAGACCGAACGGATCGGCCCGCCGCTGCTGGCCGGGGAGCGGGAGACGCTGCGCGCGTTCCTCGATTTCCACCGCGCCACACTGGCTCTGAAGTGCGAGGGGCTGACCGACGAGGAGCTGCGGCGGCAGTCGTCGCCGCCGTCCACGCTGTCCCTGCTCGGCCTGGTGCGGCACATGGCCGAGGTCGAGCGCACCTGGTTCCGCCGGGTGATCAACGCCGAGGACATCCCGCTGATCTGGTCGGCGACCGGGGACTTCCAGGAGGCGTACGACGCCGCCGCGTCGAGCCGGTCGGAGGCGTTCGAGGCGTGGCAGCGGGAGGTCGAGCACGCCCGCCGCATCGAGCGGGAGGCCGAGTCGCTCGACGTCACCGGCCACCAGGCCCGCTGGGGGGAGGACGTCTCGCTGCGCCTCGTGATGCTGCACATGATGCACGAGTACGCCCGGCACAACGGCCACGCCGACTTCCTCCGCGAGGCCATCGACGGCACCGTCGGCGTGTGACGCGCCCGCGGCCGGGACCGAGGTCCCGGCCGCCGGGTCCTCCGGCCCTGCCCGCCGTCCTCACCACGGAGAAGCGTGGGAGGTGACAACGGCGTGAGGAGGAGCCATGAAGGCACTCGTGTACGGCGGGCCGGGCGAGAAGTCCTGGTCCGAGATCCCGGACCCCACGATCGTCGACCCGCGGGACGCGATCATCCGGGTCGACGCGGTCACCATCTGCGGGACCGACCTGCACATCCTCGGCGGCGACGTGCCCGAGGTCCAGCCGGGCCGGGTGCTCGGCCACGAGGCGGTCGGCACGGTCGTCGCGGTCGGCGACGGCGTCGCCAGCCTGAAGGTGGGTGACCGGGTCCTCGCCTCCTGCATCTCCGCCTGCGGCGTCTGCCGCTACTGCCGCGAGGGCGCCTACGGGCAGTGCCTCGGCGGCGGCGGGTGGATCCTCGGCCACACCGTCGACGGCGTGCAGGCCGAGTACGCCCGCATCCCGTTCGCCGACCTGTCCACCTACCGGCTGCCCGAGCAGGTCTCCGACGAGGCGGCCGTGCTGCTGGCCGACATCCTGCCCACCTCCTACGAGGTCGGCGTGCTCAACGGCCGGGTGCGTCCCGGCGACACCGTCGTGGTGGTCGGCGCCGGCCCGATCGGGCTGGCCGCCATCCAGACCGCCCGGCTCTACTCGCCGACCCACATCGTGGCCGTCGACAAGGCGCAGAGCAGGCTCGACGCGGCCAAGCGGTTCGGCGCGGACCTGACCGTGCTCGCCGACGACGACCCGCTCGAGGTGGTCCGCTCGGTCACCGGCGGCCTCGGCGCCGACGTGGCCGTCGAGGCGGTCGGCGTCCCGGCCAGCTTCGAACTCTGCACCACCCTGGTACGCCCCGGCGGCCGGGTGGCCAACATCGGCGTGCACGGCAAGCCGGCCACCCTGCACCTGGAACGGCTCTGGATCCGCGACATCACCATCACCACCGGCCTGGTCGACACCCGCACCACGCCGACGCTGCTGAACATGCTGGTCGCCGGCCAGCTCGACACGGCGCACATGGTGACCCACCGGTACCGGCTCGACGAGATCGTCGAGGCGTACGACGTCTTCGCCCGGCCGGCCGAGACCGGCGCCCTCAAGGTCGTCCTGACCCGTCGATGACGGCCGACCGTCACCCGCCGCGCCTCCGGCCCGGGTCGGAGGCGCGGCGCGCCGGCTCAGCCCTGGCGGGGCAGCGGCAGCCAGGCCAGCACGTCCTGGATCCGCGCGTCCCAGTACGCCCAGTCGTGGTCGCCGGGGCCGAAGTCCACGGTGACCGGCAGCCCTCGACGGCGTGCCGTGTCGACGAAGCGGGTGTTGTCCTCGTAGAGGAAGTCCTCCGTGCCGCAGGCGACGTAGAGCGCGGGCAGGTCGTCGCCGGCCCGTTCCAGCAGCGCCACCGTGTCGTCCTCCGGGCCCGCCACGTCCCGGTCGCCCCAGACGGTGTGCCAGACGGCGGGGTCCAGGGGGCTCGTCGGGTGGTGGCGGCGCCGGGCGACGTCCAGCGCGCCGGAGAGGCTCGCCGCGGCGGCGAACCGGTCCGGTTGGCGCAGCGCCCACTTGACCGCCCCGTAGCCGCCCATGGACAGGCCGGCCACGAAGGTGTCCGCCCGCCGGTCGGAGAGGCGGAAGTACGACCGGCACACCTCCGGCAGTTCCTCGCTGAGGAAGGTCCAGTACCGGTTGCCGTGCGCCTCGTCGCAGTAGAAGCTCCGCTGCACCTGCGGCATCACCACGGCCAGGCCCAGCGGGGCGACGTACCGCTCGATCGAGGTGCGCCGGGTCCAGATGGTGTCGTCGTCGGTGAGGCCGTGCAGCAGGTAGAGCACCGGGGGATCCCCGGCGGGCGCCCCGCCGGCCATGCCGATCCCCGCCGAGCCGTGCTCGGGCAGCAGCACGGTCATCGACGTGCCCATGCCGAGCGCGGTGGAGAAGAAGTCACACCGGATCCGGGCCATGGGGTGGGAGCGTACCGCGCGCCGGAGGCCGGCCCGATGGTGGCCGAATCGACGGTTCCTATTGCCGTGGGGCGTCCAGGGGGGACAGGATGACCATGCGCGCCGGAAACACACCCGTAACCTGCGTGCAGCTGGTCTCTGTCACGAGGAAGTGGGAGTCAGTCATGAGCGACGTGTCGACGGCACTGGGTGTGCGCCTCTACCCGGACCTGGTCGAGCCGGGCGGCCTGGCTCCCGCCCTCGTGCAGACCGCGGCCCGGCACCAGCTCGACATCGGCCAGGTGACCGCCCCCGAGCAGGGCCGCAGCCGGTTCACCTGCGCCGAGGCGACCTCCGGCCGGGGCGTCGTCTGCGTCAGCCTCGGCGCCCAGGCCCGCTACTTCATGATCGACCTGCGGGTCGACGGCGAGGTCCAGGCCCGTGGCGACGCCACCGACCTGCTCCAGGTCGCCCAGGTGGCCGCCGCCTGGCGGGCCGGGTGCACGCTCGCCGAGCTGACCGCGCGCTACCCCTTCATGGAGGAGATGAAGCGCCACCCGGTGGCTCAGGTCCAGTAGAGCACCCGGCAGGCGGGTAGCCGCGCCGCCAGCTCACGGTCGAACCAGGACCGCAGCGAGTCCGTCCAGGATGTCGTCCAGGTCGGCGTAGACCCGCGTCACCGGCGGGCCGGTGAGGGAGCCGGCCAGGTAGCAGTACTGGCAGTGCGCCGGGCAGCCCTCGGCCAGGTCCACCCGCCAGTCGGCGCTCGGCGCGATGGGTTGCAGCCGCCGCCGCGACGGCGGGCTGACCACGATCGCCAGGGTCGACTTGGCCCGCGCGTACGTCTCCCGCGCGGTCTCCCCGCGCAGCCCGGTGACCCGGTTGCCGCGCAGCCGCTCCACCTCGATGCCGAGCGCCGCCACCCGCTCGGCGATCCGCCGGCCGTGCGGATGCTCCAGCGCCGCCGGCGTGGCGACCACCCGCTTCGGCGTCCACCGCCGGGCCGGTCGCGGCGGCGGCGCCAGGCCCGACAGGTCGCGGGTCGGCACGCGCTCGCCGCTCGCGTCGTGCGGCGCCGGCGGTACGCCGACCGCGAGCGGCTGGTCGACGTCCACCGGCCCCGCATCGTCCCGACTCATCCGGGCCGTCTACCCGTTGCGCCGCCGATGCAACGCCCCACCCGAACGGGTTAATCGGTTGCCGGCCCCCGCGCCGGTTGCTGCAATCAACCTCGACGTCACCCGAGGAGAGGAACCCGAGAATGCGAGCTGCGTCGATGTCCCACCTGACGGCACTGACCGCCTACCCCGAGGACATGACGCTTCGTGAAAACCCTCAATCTCGGCATTCTCGCCCACGTCGACGCCGGTAAGACCAGCCTGACCGAACGGCTGCTGCACAGCGCCGGGGTCATCGACGAACCCGGCAGCGTCGACGCCGGCAACACCCGCACCGACACCCTGGCGCTGGAGCGGCAGCGGGGCATCACCATCCGCTCCGCCGTGGTCTCCTTCGCCGTCGCCGGCACCACCGTCAACCTGATCGACACCCCGGGCCACCCCGACTTCATCGCCGAGGTGGAACGCGTGCTCGGCGTGCTCGACGGCGCGGTGCTCGTGGTCTCGGCCGTCGAGGGCGTCCAGGCACAGACCCGGCTGCTGGCCCGCACCCTGCACCGCCTCGGCATCCCCACCCTGTTCTTCGTCAACAAGGTGGACCGGGCCGGCGCGGACCCGGAGCGGGTGCTGCGCCAGATCGCCGACCGGCTCACCCCGGACGTCGTGGCCCTCGGTCGGGTCGACGGCGCCGGCACCCCGGCCGCCCGCTGGATCCCGCACCCGCCGGGGGACCCCGGCCACCAGGCCCGCCTGGTCGACCTGCTCTCCGCGCACGACGACGCGCTGCTGGCCGCGTACGTGGCCGACGAGCGGGCGGCCACCCCGGACCGGCTGCGGGAGGCGCTCACCGCGCAGACCGCCCGCGCCCGGGTGCACCCGGTGCTCGCCGGCTCCGCCATCACCGGGGCCGGCGTGGACGAGCTGATCGAGGCGGTCACCGCGCTGCTCCCCGCCACCGAGGGCGACGACCACGCGCCGCTCTCCGGCACCGTCTTCAAGGTCGAGCGCGGCCCGGCCGGGGAGAAGGTCGCGTACGCCCGGATCTTCGCCGGCACCGTGCGGGTCCGCGACCGGATCCGCCACGGTGGCGGCCGGGAGGCCCGGATCACCGCCCTCGCCTTCTTCGACGGCGGTGACGCCACTCCCGGCGACGCGGCCGGGGCCGGCCGGATCGTCCGGCTGCACGGCCTGGCCGACGTCCGCGTCGGCGACGTGCTCGGCGTCCCGCCCGAACGGGCGGCCGGCCGGCGCCACTTCGCCCCGCCGACGCTGGAGACCGTGGTGGAACCGGTCCACCCGGCCGACCGGCCGGCCCTGCACGCGGCCCTGACCCAGCTCGCCGAGCAGGACCCGCTGATCAACCTGCGCCAGGACGACCGGCGCCAGGAGATCGCCGTGTCCCTCTACGGCGAGGTGCAGAAGGAGGTCATCGAGGCCACCCTCGCCGACGACTACGGCGTCCCGGTCACCTTCCGGGAGACCACCACCGTCTGCGTGGAGCGGGTGGTCGGCGCCGGCGCCGCCGTCGAGTGGATCGGCCGGGACCCCAACCCGTTCCTCGGCACCGTCGGCCTGCGCGTCGAGCCCGGTCCGGTCGGCGGCGGCGTCGAATTCCGGCTGGGCATCGAACTCGGCTCGATGCCGCTGGCCTTCCTCAAGGCCATCGAGGAGACCGTCCGGGAGACCCTGCGGCAGGGCCTGCACGGCTGGGCCGTCATCGACTGCGTGGTCACCCTCACCCACGGCGGCTACTGGGCCCGGCAGAGCCACGCCCACGGCGTGTTCGACAAGAGCATGTCCAGCACCGCCGGAGACTTCCGGAACCTCACCCCGCTGGTGCTGATGACCGCGCTGCGCCGCGCCGGCACCCGGGTCCACGAGCCGGTGCACCGGTTCCGGCTCGACCTCCCGGCCGACGTGGTGGGCACGGTGCTGCCCGTGCTCGCCGGGCTGGGCGCGGCGCCCCGCAGCAGCACCCTGCGCGGCAGCTCCTACCTGATCGAGGGGGAGGTGCCGGCCGGGCGGGTGCACGCGCTGGGGCAGCGGCTGCCCGGGCTCACCCGCGGCGAGGGCGCCCTGGAGGCCGAGTTCGACCACTACCGGCCGGTACGCGGGCCCGCCCCGAGCCGGCCGCGCTGGGACCACGACCCGCTGCACCGCAAGGAGTACCTGCTCGCCGTCGCCCGCCGGGTCACCGGCCGGGCGGCGCGCTGACCCGCCGCGGATACCGGGCCCGTACCGCGTCCACGCAGGTGTCCCGGGAGGTCGGGCCGCCGAACCGGAGCCGGTCGTAGCCGGTGAACGCCGGCTCCAGCGCGTCCAGCTCGTCGACCAGCGCGTGCAGCCGGTCGAGCCAGGCCGCCGACCCGGCGTCCGGCTCGGCCGGCGCGGCCCCGATCGCCCCGGTCAACTCGTCCTTGCGGCGGATCGACTCCGGCGTGACCGAGCGCAGGCAGACGTACCGGCCGCTGAGGTAGGCGTCCCACTCCGCCGCGCCGCGCGCGCGGTCCGCCCAGTGCCCGACGAACCACCCCGGCAGCGCGTCCAGCCCGCCCGCCCGCTCCGCCAGCGCGAACAGGTCCGCCGGGACCATCTCCGCGCCGTCCGAGCGCAGGTAGCCCGGCAGCGGCAGCCGCCCGTCCAGCATCGACCGGCGTACGGCGTCCGGGTCCCGCCCGGTCGCCGCGCAGAGCGCGTCGAGCGTGACGAACTGCGCGCTGACGTACGCGTCGTCCGCCGCCGTCATCGGATGCTCCCCGTTGACCTCCCGGAACCGCTCCGCCACCCGACGCCGCCAGTCCATGCCGTGCCCCTTCCGTCTCGCCCGGCTACAGGCTAGGGGCGGCACCGTTCGGCGCCCGCCGAAACGTCCGCGCCAATATCCGTTGCGGCGCCCCGGGCCCCGCCGTACCGTGAACGGGCAAACGTCAACCGGTTCCACCACCCAGGGAGCACACCGTGTCGCAGCAGAACCGCACCCGAGCCGAGCGGCCCGCGCCGCGCGGCGGTGCCCTGCCGCGCGAAGCGGGCCAGGGTCGCTGCCGAGAGCAGCAGTGGCAACCGGGGTGGTGGCGCGACTAGCGCCGGCGCGACACACACGCGCAGCCGCCCGCCCCGAGACCAGGGACCGGGCGGCTTTTCACGTCACCGGGTCCGAGGGGCGTAGCTCAACGGAAGAGCACCGGATTCCAAACCCGACGGTTGCAGGTTCGAATCCTGCCGCCCCTGCGTCACCCCGTTCCGACCTCCGGCCGGCGACGTCGCCTCTTCTCAACTCCACAGTGGACGGCATGAACGATTCCCGGCCGGCGCGCCAGCGCCGGCCGGGCAACCGGGACGAGGGAGCTGGCTGACCCGCTCGCCTTGGGCGCGAGAGACACGCGGTTCGATTCCGCGGTCCCGGACATCACGCGGACGGCACCCGCCGTCCCGCGGGCCGTTGGAGCAATTGGCAGCTCACCCGGTTCTCACCCGGGAGGCTACGGGTTCGAGTCCCGTACGGCCTACACCGGTCCCGACCCCGGGACCACCTCGCGGTTGTAGCGCAGTCAGGCAGCGCGTCACCTTGCCATGGTGAAGATCGCCGGTTCGAATCCGGCCAGCCGCTCGGACATCACCCCTGAACCGAGGAGACGACGATGGGTTTCACCCCGCTGGCCGGTACCCGGGCGCCGGTCCGGGTCTGGACCGACCCGTACACGATCGAGGCGCAGGCGGCCCGGCAGCTGCGCAACATCGGCGCGCTGCCCTGGGTGCAGGGCGTCGCCGTCATGCCGGACGTGCACTTCGGCAAGGGCGCCACGGTCGGTTCGGTCATCGCCATGCGGCAGGCCGTCTCGCCCGCCGCGGTCGGCGTCGACATCGGCTGCGGCATGTCCGCGGTGCGCACCTCGCTCACCGCGGCCGACCTGCCCGACGACCTCGGCCCGCTGCGGACCGCGATCGAGGCGGCCATCCCGGTCGGCTTCGCCATGCGGACCGACGCGGTCGACCCGCGCCGGGTCCGCGGCCTGGAGCAGGGCGGCTGGGACGAGTTCTGGCGGCGCTTCGCCACCCTCGACCGGAAGGTGGCGCAGCTGGAGACCCGGGCCCAGCGCCAGCTGGGCACCCTCGGCGGCGGGAACCACTTCATCGAGGTCTGCCTGGAGCAGGGCGGCCCCGACGACGGCCGGGTCTGGCTGATGCTGCACTCCGGTTCCCGCAACATCGGCAAGGAACTGGCCGAGCGGCACATGGCGGTGGCCCGCGGGCTGCCGCACAACGTCGACCTGCCCGACCGGGACCTCGCGGTGTTCCTCGCCGGCACCCCGGAGATGGACGCCTACCGCCGGGACCTCTGGTGGGCGCAGGAGTACGCGCGCCGCAACCGGGCCGTCATGCTCGCCCTGCTCTGCGGGGTGGTCCGGGACGAGTTCCCGCAGGTCGCCTACGACGAGCCGATCTCCTGTCACCACAACTACGTGGCGGAGGAGAGCTACGACGGGGTCGAGGTGCTGGTGACCCGCAAGGGCGCGATCCGGGCCGGCCGGGGCGACCTGGGCATCATCCCGGGGTCGATGGGCACCGGGTCGTACATCGTGCGCGGCAAGGGCAACCGCGACGCGTACTGCTCGGCGTCGCACGGGGCCGGGCGGCGGATGTCGCGGGGGCAGGCGAAGCGGACGTACAGCACCGCCGACCTGGCCGCCCAGACGGCGGGCGTGGAGTGCCGCAAGGACGCCGGGGTGGTCGACGAGATCCCCGGCGCGTACAAGGACATCACCCAGGTGATGGCCCAGCAGGAGGACCTGGTCGAGGTGGTCGCCCACCTCAAGCAGGTCGTCTGCGTGAAGGGTTGAACCGACCGGCGCCCCTGGAGGGGGTGGGGCGCCGGTCGTCCGCCCCGGTGGCGCAGCGGAGAGCGCGCCGGTCTACGAAACCGGAGAGCCCAGGTTCGAATCCTGGTCGGGGCACGGTCCGCGGTCCGCGCGGACACCCATGCGAGCTGGTGCAACCAGGCAGCACATCCGATTCTGGTTCGGAGAATTGAGGTTCGAATCCTCAGCTCGCAGCGACGGCTACCGGCTGCCTCGCACGATCCGCACGCCGATCGCGATCGCGCCGATGACGAGGAGGCCGGCCAAAAGCTGGAGGCCGGGCGAGTCGTCGGCCTCCCCGTACACGATGCCGGCGACGCCCAGCGCGACGGCGAGGACGGCGACGAGGCCCAGCACGTACTTCATCGGTTCTCTCCCTCTTCCTCGACCCACTCGAGCAAGTCGCCGGGCTGGCAGTCCAGCACCCGGCACATGGCCTCCAGGGTGCTGAAGCGGACGGCCTTGGCCCGGCCGTTCTTCAGCACCGCGACGTTGGCCGGGGTGAGCCCGACCCGCTCGGCGAACTCGCCGACGCTCATCTTGCGTTTGGCCAGCTCGACGTCGATGCGGACGACGATGGGCATCAGATCACCGCTTCCATGTCGGTCCGGAGCGTGGTGGCCTGCCGCAGCAGCGCGCGCATCACCACCATGAGGAGCCCCAGCGCGGTGACCCCGGTGACCAGCAGGAACAGCAGGAGCGGCAGGCCCGGGTCGTCGGCGTTGAAGCCGACGTAGAGGAACACGCCGACCAGCACCGCCCACGCGGCGGCGATGGCCCACACGATCGCGTCGACCCAGCCCAGCGACGCCTCGCTGAAGATGCGGTCGTTCTTGACCAGGGTGAGCAGTTGCCAGGTGCACACGATCACCACCTGCACGCAGAGCACCCAGAACACGGTCACCGCGGTCGCCGGCCATCTCAGGTAGGCCATGTCCGGGTTCTCCCTGGCCACGTGCGCGAACTGACCGGGGAGCGACATGGTCTGGAACAGGACCAGGATCCCGAACAGCAGCACGAGGAAGACTCTGAGCGGCGTCACCGCTCGCTGGGCTGTGAGCATGCATCGACTATCGCTCGCAACCTATCGAAAGTCAATCGGTTTCGCGTGACGATCATGCCCCCGTGGCGCAGCGGAGAGCGCGTCGGATTCCGAATCCGAAGGCCGCTGGTTCGAATCCAGCCGGGGGCACGCACCGACCCGACCAAGTGCCCGAGTGGCCAGGGAGCGGACTGCAACTCCGCGCACCGGGGTTCGAGTCCCCGCTTGGTCTCGACCATGCCGTCCGCTCTGGAGTCGCGTCACCGGCCGGCGGCCATCTGGACCGGGACGCGGACCACGTTGATCCGGGAGCCGTCGCGCGCCGACACCTCGTACACCTCGATCGTGCCGGGTCCGGCCGCCGGGCGCCGGTAGCGGACGGTGAGCCGGTAGGCGCCGCGGCAGCCGGAGCCGCAGGAGGCCGTCGTGAACGCGGTGCCGATCTCCTGGCCCGTCGCGTCCAGCACCCGGACGCTCACCGTCGCCTCGTACACGTCGGCGGTCCCGGTGACGGTGACCGGGCTGGCGACCCGGTCGCCGATCGCCGGGGCGGTCACCACGACGGGGGGTAGCAGGTCGGCGTAGTCGTCCCGCCCCGTCGCGGCGTCGGCCGGGGCGAAGGCGACCCGCCGTACGGTGGGGAACTGGGTGAGCGTCCAGACCACCTGGGCCCGGCGCAGCCGCGCGGTGGCCGCGCCGCCGGCGTCGAAGCCGGCCGGCGGGGCCAGCGTCGCCACCCCGCCGGCGATGCGGGTCACCTGCGTGCCGGCCGGGACCAGGGTGGTCAGGCCGGAGGCGGTCTCGGCCACGGACGGGCCGGCGGCCAGTTCGGTGAGGGCCAGCCGGGACGTGGCCACGGTGGCGGGCAGCGCCCGCCGGGTGGGCACGAGTTTCCCGTCCCGGGCGAACCAGAGCTGCACGGTCAGCGTCCCGTCCGCCCCGGTCGGCGCGGCACTGGTCGGCATGCCCGTCCTGGCGGGTGTGGGCGGGGTGCGCGTCGCGTGCGGCGTCGGCGCGGGCGTGCCGCTCGGTGCGGCCGTGGCGGTGGTGGGCGACGGGCCGGCCGGGGCAGGCCCGAGGGTGCCGGTACGCGGCGGGGCGCAGCCGGCGGTGAGCAGCAGCAGCGCGGCGAGCGGCGGGATCAGGCGTCGCATGGCGGGCCCCCGGGGTCGAGGGGAAGGGTGAGGGTGAAGCGGGTGCCCTGGCCGACCGCGCTGGCCACGTCGAGCCGGCCGCCGAGCAGCCGGTCGTTCTCCCGGGCGATGGCCAGGCCGAGTCCGCTGCCGGGGCCGGTGCGGGCCGGGTCGGCCTTGTAGAACCGGTCGAAGATGTGGACCAGGTGCTCGGCGGGGATGCCGGGCCCGCGGTCGGCGACCTCGATGACGAGGTCGGCGCCGGTGTGCCGCAGTTCGGCCCGCAGGTCGCCGCCGCCGTGTTCCACCCCGTTGGCGACCAGGTTGGTCAGGATCCGTTCGAGCCGGCGCGGGTCGGTCACCACGGGCGGCGCGTCGCCGGCCACGGTGGCCCGGGCCGCGTCCCCGTGGCCGGCGAAGATCCGGCGCAGCAGCGCGCCGGCGTCCACCGGGCGGGTGGCGAGCACCTCCCGCCCGGCGTCCAGGCGGGAGATCTCCATCAGCTCCTCGACCAGCCGGCGCAGCCGGACCACGTCGGCGACGAGCAGTTCGGCGGCCCGGCGGGCGTCGGCGGGCAGCGCGTCGAGCTGGTCGGCGAGCAGCGAGGCCGCCGCCACCAGGGCGGTGACCGGGGTACGCAGCTCGTGCGCCACGTCGGCGGTGAACCGCCGCTCCCGGGCCTGCGCCCGGGACAGTGCCTCGATCTTGGTTTCCAGCGCCTCGGCCATCTCGTTGAAGGAGGTGGCCCAGGCGCTGAACTCGTCCCGGCCGCGCACCGGCAGCCGGGTGTGCAGCAGCCCCTCGGCGACGGCCCGGGCGGCGCGGCTGGCCCGGCCGACGGGTTCCAGGGTGCGGCGGGCGAGGGCGTTGCCCACGCCGGCGGCGAGCAGCACCACCACCGCCCAGCCGATCACCGAGGCGGTGCGGAGCTGGTCCAGGGCGTCGACGAGGTCGTCCTCGACGGTCACCACGTACAGCTCCGCGGTGGAGCCGGGGATCCGGCCGCCGACGACCAGCAGGTGCGGCCGGCCGGGGCTGCGCTGGAAGCCGAGCTGCCCGGCGGCGACGGTCGCCCGCAGGTCCGGGTCGGGGGTGGGCGCGTACCGGGGGTTGGAAGCCTGGGTCTCCCCGGCGACCAGCAGCACGTGCCGGCCGGACTCCTCGAAGCTGGCCAGCAGGTCGGCGCGGCGGGCGTCGGTCAGCGGCAGGAACTGCGCGGCGACCACCAGCTGGTAGCGGGCGTCGGCCGCGGCGCGTTGCAGCGAGCCGTCGAACCGGGCCTGCCGCAGCATGACGTAGGACCCGGCGGCCAGCGCGCCGGCGGACATTCCGGCGACGAGGACGAACGCGACGACGAGCCGGCGTCGCAGCCGCCCGGGTACGACTCTGCCGGCCACCATGGCGCGCTCACCCCGTCGAGAGCTTGTAGCCGGCCCCGCGGACCGTCCGGATCAGGGTCGGCGCGCCCGGGTCGTCCTCGACCTTGGCGCGCAGGCGCTGCACGGCGACGTCGACCAGCCGGGAGTCGCCGAGGTAGCTGTGTCCCCAGACCCGGTCGAGCAGCAACTCGCGGGTGAACACCTGGCCGGGGCGCCGGGCCAGCTCCAGCAGCAGCCGGAACTCGGTGGCCGTGAGGGTCAGCTCCCGGCCGTCCTTGCGGGCCACGAAGCGGGCCGGGTCGATCTCCAGCGGCCCGGCGGCCACGGTGGTCTCGGGGGGTGGGGCGACGGTCCGGCGGAGCACGGCGCGCACCCGGGCGACCAGCTCCGGCAGGTCGAACGGCTTGCGCAGGTAGTCGTCGGCCCCGCATTCGAGGCCGACCACCACGTCGATGGTGTCGGTACGGGCGGTGAGCATGAGGATCGGCACCTGACTGGTGTGCCGGATCTCGCGGCACACCTCGAATCCGTCGAGGCGGGGGAGCATCACGTCGAGCACGATGAGGTCGACCGGGCCGGCCCGCCACGCGGTGAGGGCGGCCGCGCCGTCGGCGGCGGTGTCCACCCGGAACCCGGCCCGGCGCAGGCCGAGGGCGGTCACCTCCCGGATGGAGGCGTCGTCCTCGACGACCAGCACGCGGCCCTCCATGACCACTCAGGGTAGTCCGGCGCACGCTGTGGGGCGTGGGCGCAACGGACGGTGATGAGGGGCCGGTCGGCCCCTCTCACCTGCGGAAAGGTCACGCCTGCCACTGGTGGGCCACGTCGATCACGATGCGGCTGTGCGTGCCGGGGCCGCTGAGCACGAAGACCCGGAACGGCAGTCGGGCGCGGACGCCCACCGCGAAGGTGGTGTAGCCCTCGAAGCTGCCGCCGAAGACGACGTCCCGCAGCGTGCGGTAGCCCAGCACGGTCGCGGCGTGCTCACCGGCGCGGTAGGGCAGGGTGGCGACGTGCGCGTCGTCGTACGCGGGCGCCCGCAGCGACACCGACAGCAGCGCGCCGCCGGCGGTGTACGGGCTCAACGCGAGCCCCTGTCCCTCCGTGTACGTCTCGCCGTAGGCGACGGAGTAGCCGTTCGCCGGTCCGGCGAACTCGAAGACCACCCGGTCCCAGCAGTCGTGCCGGCCGGTGCGGACCTCGATCAGCGGGTCGGTGCTGAGGGCGCCGGCCGACTTGGCCGTGCTGCCCCAGGTGATCCCGCAGTACGGCGCCGCCGCGGTCGCGCCGCCCGTGCCGGCGACCAGCCCGCCGAGCACGACGACCAGCGCCAGCAGTGTTCTCCTCAGTCTCATGGTGGCCTCCCTGGCGGTGTGCCGGGACCCCGTCCGGTGTCCCTGCCCTGACGGTCGGCGTGCCGTGCCACAGCGGCTTCGCAGCCGGGTAACCGCCGGGTAACAGCGGTGCGCGTCAACCGGCGGCCGGGGTCAGATGGCCGGGGTCGGACATCGTGCGCACCGGGGAGCGGTAGAGCGGCAGCCAGGTCAACGCGGCGCCGATCGCGCCGACCCAGAGTGAGGTACGCGGGCCGGCGTACTGGCCGAGCAGGCCGGCCAGCGCGGCGCCGACCGCGATCGCGCCGGTGAGCAGGAACCGGAAGGTGGCGTTCATCCGGCCGACCAGCGCGTCCGGGGTGACCCGTTGCCGCAGGCTGACGCCGATCACGTTGCCGATCCCGGTCCGCCAGGCCAGCGCCAGCCAGCCGAGGCCGGCCAGCCACAGCCACGCTCCGGTGTCGACGAGGGCGACCAGCGCGCCGGCCGGGGCCACCAGCAGCCCGGGCAGCCAGAGCGCCCGGCCGTACCCGATCCGGGCGGCCAGCGGACGGGCGGTCACGGCGCCGAGCAGCGCCCCGACCCCGCCGGCGCCGAGGAAGAGCCCGAGCGCGCCGGCGCCGAGCCCGAGTTCGCGCAGGAAGACGACCGGCAGCATTGTGGTCATCAGGTTGACGGTGAGATTGATGCCGGCCAGCGACACGGCCAGCGGGCGCAGCAGCGGGTTGCCCAGCACGTGCCGGACGCCCTCGGCGAGCTGCCGGCCGAAGCCGGCCGCCGGCCGGTCCCGTCCGGCCCCGACGGTGGGGGTGGGGCGTACCCGGGTGAGGGCGAGCGCGGAGAGCAGGTGGGTGACCGCGTTCAGGGCCAGGGCGAGCGGGGCGCCGAGCCACTGCACGAGCAGGCCGCCGAACCCTCTTCCGCCGATCTGGATGGTGGCGTTGGTCGTCATGAGCAGCGAGTTCGCCGCCACCAGGCGGTCCCGGCCGACCAGCTCCGGCAGGAAGCTCTGCGCGGCCACGTCACCGAAGACCGTGCCGACGCCGGTGAGCAGCACGACCGCGTAGAGCTGGCCGAGGGTCAGCGTGTCCGCCCACCAGGCCAGCGGGATCGAGGCGTACAGGGCGGCACGGGCCAGGTCGGCGGCGACCATCACGGTACGGCGGGGCGACCGGTCCACCCAGACCCCGGCGGGCAGCCCGACCAGCAGGAAGGCGGCGGTGCCGAGCGTCGCGAGGAGGCCGACCTGGCCGGGGGTGGCGGCGAGCACCGACACGGCCAGCACCGGCACGGCCAGGTAGCCCACCTGGAAGCCCAGGCTGTCGGTCAGGTTGGCCGCGTAGACGTAGCGGAACGGGCGGGGCCAGCGGGTGTCCGCCGGGACGGTGGTGGTCATGACAGGGACCCTGGTCGGGGCCGCCGCCGCGGTCGATAAGTTTGAGCCAGGTCGAATCCGTCGGGAGGTCCGGATGCTGAGCGTCGCGCTGGGGGTGCGGGACCTCGCCGGGATCCGGTTCGCGATCTCCCCGCTCTGGGAGGCGGTCGCCAGCGTCCGGGTGCTCCGGAGCCCCGACTGGTTCCCCGCCCACCAGCTCTGGCACCGGCAGGTACGGCCTCGGCTGTTCACGGTGGACTGGCGGCTCCTCGCCGACCTCGTGCCGATGCCGACCGTGGTGATCCCGAGCTTCGTCTGTCCGCCCCCGCCGTCCGCCCTGCCCACCATCGACTGGGAACTGGCCGTGCTCGCCGCCACCCCGCCGGAGGTGGTCCGGGCCGGCCTGGACGAGCTGCCCGGGCCGCGCCCGCCCCGGCTCGCCGCCCTGTACGCCGACCCGCCCGCCGGGCTGGCCCGACTCGCCCAGGTGATCGCCGACTACGTCGAGGTGGCGATCGCCCCGTACTGGCCCCGGATGCGGACACTGCTGGAACGCGAGGTGCTCGTCGGAGCCGGGCGGATGGCGACCGACGGCGTGCGCGGCCTGCTCAACCGGATCGACCCGTACGTCTCCTGGGACGACGGGACGTTGCAGGTGGACCACCTGACCCGCGCGGGCACGGTCGACCTGGGCGGGCGGGGCCTGCTGCTGGTCCCGTCGGTCTTCGGTGGCGCGCGGGTCTGGTCCAACCTGTCCGAGCGAACCTCGCAACCTCTCCTGCGCTATCCGGCCCGGGCGGTCGGGACGCTCTGGGAGCGCAGCGCCGCCCCGGCCAGCGCGGCGCTCGCCCGGGTGCTGGGGCGCACCCGCGCCACGCTGCTGCACCAGCTCGCCGTGCCGGCCGCCACCACGGAGCTGGCCCGGCGGTGCGGCCTCAGCGCCGGCACGGTCTCCCACCACCTGACCGCGCTGCGCGACGCCGGCCTGGTCGGCACCCACCGGGCCGGACGGTTCCTGCTGTACGCCCGGACCAGCTCGGCGGAGGCGCTGCTGGCCGGCGCCGGCGCACCCGAGCCGGCCGGCGGCTGATGCCGGCTCAGCCGTGCACCGGGTGCTCGCCCTGGAAGGCCAGCCGGTGGTCGGCGCCGGCGGCCAGCCCGGCGAGCACGTCGTCGAGGTCCAGGAAGGCCTGCCAGGCCGGCTGGCCGGTGATGTCGGCGAGCCGGTCCACCACCAGCTCCTCCAGGTCGGTGACGCGCCTGCCCTTCCACACCTTGTCGGCGAGGCTGACCAGCAGGTCCTCCAGTTGGACGCCCGGCGCGTGCCAGGCCGCGTGGGTGACGGCGAAGCGGGCCCGCTCCTCGGGTACGCCGAAGCGCAGCAGCAGCTGGTAGCCCGCCTCCTCGTGGGCCGAGCCGGGTCCGGACAGCTCCCCGGGGTGCTCGACCTTGCCCAGGTCGTGGATCGCCGCGCCGAACAGCACCGCCTGCCGGTCGAACGGCACCAGGGGGAAGCGGTCGGCGAACGCCACGGTGAGCTGCCGGGCGACGTCGTGCACCAGCCGCAGGTGCGCGGCGAGCCGGGGCGGCGCGTCCAGGGCGGCGAGCAGTTCGGCGGCCACGCCGGGCAGGGGGAGCAGCGGCGGGTCGCCCGGGTCGGTGAGGGCGCGGCGCAGCGCGTCGGAGGTCACCGGGGCGAGGGTACGCGCCCGCGGGGCCGTGACCATACGGGATGACCGTCTGGCCGACGGCGGATCGGCCGCTCGTCCGATCCCGTGGTGAGCGTCCGTTCAGGAGGGTGGAGCGACGTCTATCACGGGGGTGTTTCATGACTGAGTTGAATCGGCGTGCCCTGCTGCGGGCCGCCGCGCTGGCCGGCGCGGCCACGGCGACCGGGCTCGCCGGCGGTCTGACCGTCGCGGGGTCCGCCGCCGCGGCGGAGACCACCGAGGTGGTCAACGGGCCGTGGCTGGTCACCGGCAGCGCGGGGCTGCTCCAGATCAACCCGGGCCACACCACGCCGCAGGTGCTGCTGTCGCACGCCTACGACGCCACCACCTCGCCCGACGGCCGGTACGTGGCCGTGAACAACCTGCGCTACGAGGGCGAGACCGGGTCCAGCCTGTCGCTCTACGACCGGGTGACCGGCGAGGTCCGGAAGGTGATCAGCGACCCGTTCGGCGTCTCGTACGAGTGGCCGACCTGGTCGCCGGACGGCACCGAGGTCGCCCTGGTCGTCGACCGCGTGACGCTGGTCGCGGTGAACGTGGCCACCGGCGCGCGGCGGGTGCTCGTCCAGGGGCACAGCATGTACCGCCCCAACTGGTCCCGGGACGGCTCCATGATCATCATGGAGTGGACCAGCCGCTCGGAGGGCCGCCAGTTGCGCATGTTGGAACTCGCCACCGGCCGGGTGCGGCGGGTCTACCAGCCCGACGAGGGTGAGCGGTTCGGCTGGCCGGTCTTCATGCCCAACTCGGAGCGGGTGGTGTTCTGCACCAACCGCTGGTACCGCGACGTCGACCTGCCGCTCGGTGAGGACTCCCTCGCGTCGGTGCGGATCGACGGCACCGGCCTCAAGAAGCTCACCGACGAGCCGCGGATGTACCTGTCGCCGGTGTTCTCGCCGGACGGCCGCTACTGCGCCGCGCTGTCGGTGCCGCCCACCAACGAGTACCCGGACGGTGGCAACATCATCGTCTCCACGAGCGGCTTCGGCGAGCCCTGGTGGATCCCCGGCGACGAGTACGACGACAGCATGCGGGTGGACTGGGCCCGCGCCATCTGAGCGCGACCCGCGACGCGGCGGCCGGTGCCGGCCGCCGCGTCGCCGTGTCCGGGCCGGACCGCGCTGCCGGCCCGGCGCGCTGCGCGGTGACCGCACGGCCGACCGTGGACCGGCTGCTCGTCCGATGCCGCCCCGGTCCTCCCTTCAGGAGGGTGGAGCGACGTCTACCACGGGGGTTTCCATGACCGAGATGAATCGACGTGCGCTGCTGCGCACCGCCGCGCTGGCCGGGGCGGCCGCGGCGACCGGGCTGGCCGGCGGGCTGACTGCGGCGGCGCCCGCCGCCGCGGCGGAGACCACCGAGGTGGTCAACGGGCCGTGGCTGGTCAGCGTCGGCTGGGGCGTGCTCCAGGTCAACCCCGGCCACACCACGCCACAGCAACTGCTCGACGACGGCGACCAGGCCACCACGTCGCCCGACGGCCGGTACGTGGCCTGGGTCAACAACGCCCGGTCGGGCGACGGCAGCCTCATGCCGTACGTGCAGCTGTTCGACCGGGTCACCGGCGAGATCCGGAAGCTGCTCGCCGACCCGTTCGGCACCCACTACGGTGCCCCGACGTGGTCCCCGGACGGCACGCAGATCGCCCTGGTCATCGGAAACGACACCCTGGTCGCGGTCGACGTGGCCACGGCCGCGAAGCGGGTCCTCGTCCAGGGACACGTCATGTCGTACCCGAACTGGTCCCGGGACGGCTCCATGATCGTCATGCGCTGGACCAGCCGCTCCGAGGGGCCGCAGCTGCGCACGCTGGAGCTGGCCACCGGCAAGGTACGGCCGATCTACACCCCCGAGGCGGCCGGCGAGCTCTTCCACGGGCCGGTCTTCATGCCCAACTCGGAGCGGGTGGTGTTCTGCACCAACCGGTGGACCCGGGACACCGAGGTGCTCGGCGGGCAGGCGCTCGGCTCGGTGCGGATCGACGGCACCGGCCTCAAGCGGCTCACCGACGAGACCCGGTACTACCAGTCCCCGGTGTTCTCGCCCGACGGACGCTACTGCGCCGCCCTGTCGATCCCGCCGACCAACGAGGCCCCGGACGGCGGCAACATCATCGTCTCGACCAGCGGCTTCGGCGAGCCCTGGTGGATCCCCGGCGACGAGTACGACGACAGCAGCCGGCTCGACTGGGCCCGCGCCATCTGAGCACGATCCGCGACGCGGCGGCCGGCATGCCGGCCGCCGCGTCGGCGTACCCGGGGCGGATTTCCGGGCCGCCGGGCGGGAGCGGTGCGAGGCTGGAGACGGGCGCCGCCGACGGGGGCGACGACCGCAGTGGAGGTTGCGATGGCCGAGCCGCCGACCGGGACCTCGTCGCGCCGCGCGCAGGCGCACGGCCGCCGCGCCAACCGGCGCAGCTACCACGACGGCGCGCAGGTCAACGGGTACGTCGACGACCCGTACCACCGGATCCGCCGGGCGGTCGCGGCCCGGCTCATGGTCGACGGCGTGCCCGCGGGACGGCCGGTGCTGGAGCTGGGCTGCGGCCCGCGCAGCATGCTCGACCCGGCGGCGCTGCCCGGCCCGCTCGTGGTGGCCGACATGGCCGAGGCCGCGCTCGGCGCGGCCCGGCGGGCCGCCGGCGGCGCGGCCCTGCCGGTCTGCCTGGACGCCACCCGCGGCCTGCCGTTCCGCGCCGGCAGCTTCGCCGGCCTGCTCACCGGCGAGCTCATCGAGCACGTCTACGACCCGCTCGCGCTGCTGCGGGAGTGCCACCGGGTCCTCGCCCCGGGCGGCCTGCTCGTGCTGACCACCCCCAACCTGGCGCCGGCACAGGACCGGCTGGCCTTCCTCGCCGGCCGGGCGCCCCGCCAGGTGGACCCGCTGCACCCCTACCTGTGGCTGCACATCCGGCCCTTCACCGCGTCGCTGCTGCGGCGGGTGTTGTGCCGGGCCGGGTTCGCGCCGCTGGCGATCCGGTCCAACGAGGTCGGCTGGCGGCTCCCAGGTGGACGGTGGGTCGCCTCCCGGCTGCTGGCCCGGGTCGCGCCGGGGCTCGGCGGCTCGCTGATCTGCGCCGCCCGGCGCACGGCGGAGGCGCCGTAACCGAGGGCTACGGGTCACCCGAACAGCGCGTGATGGTGATATTGACAAAGGGCTATCATGGAGGTTCCGTCGTCGACCGGGGGATGTCATGGCGCGCCTGTTCACCTGGGTCGTCAACAATCTCGACGCGTTCATCGGCCTGCTGTTGGCCGTGACCGTGGCCATCCTCGGCCTGACCAACACGGTCAGCCAGGACGTGGTCAACAGCGCCATCCTGCTGGTCCTCGCGGTGCTCGCGCAGGCCGTGCTGCGCGACCGGCTGCGCCGGGAGACCGCTCAGCAGCAGGTGCGGGAGGTCATGCGGGACACCCGTGACCGGCTCACCGAGCTGGTCCCCCAGATGAACGAGATCACCGGCCCGGAGGGAGCGCTGAACCGGGCCCGCGACGCGATCGACAGCGTCTCCATGGTGCGGGTGCTGCACGGCAGCGAGGTCGGCCGGGCTCTCGCCGAGGCCCGCCAGCACACCGACTCGTGGGCGTTCAAGGGCGGAACGGGCACCTTCACCCGGGCGGTCACCCTGCCGCAGTGCCTGGAGCACGCCCGCCGGCGCAACGCCACCCTGAGCTTCGCCATCGAGATCATCGACCCGACCGACGAGGACGTCTGCGAGCGCTACGCGCGGTTCCGCCGCAGCCTCGACCCGGACGCGCCGGGGGAGCGGTGGACGGTCGACCGCACCCGCAAAGAGTCGTACGCGACCGTGCTGGCCGCCTGCTGGCACCTGCAACGCTCCGGGCTGCTCACCGTCGAGGTCCGGCTCTCCGCGGAGATGACCACCTTCCGCTACGACCTCTCCTCGACCTGCGTCATCATCACGCAGGAGAACCCGCAGACACCGGCCCTGCGGATCGACCGCAGGGAGCTCTACTACAACCGGTTCAACATCGAGCTGGACTACAGCCGGAAGCAGAGCCGGCGGGTGCCCATCGAGGCCGCCGCGACGGTGAAGCTGGACGACGAGCCCTCCGTCGAGCAGGTGCGCAAGCTGTTCGCCGCGCTCGGGCTGCCGCTACCCCGGTCCTTCGGCGACCGCGAGGTCGCCGACATCGTGAGCCGGGCCATCCAGGCGAGGAACCCGTACGCATGATGACCTACGCCGACCTCGAACGGGAGATCGACCGGGGCGCCCGGCCGGAGCTGCTGCGCGGCTGGGTGCTCGACGTCCTCGACGACGTCGCCGAGGGCCGGCGGCCGCTGCTGGCCGTGCGGCACCCGCTCGGCTTCACCTGCCTGCCGGTGGAGCGCACCGGCCCGGACGGGATCTGCGTGCACGCCTGGCCGGCCGACCCGCCGCCGGTGCGGCCGACCACCTCGACCATGCACTCGCACAGCTGGGACCTGCTCAGCCACGTGCTGCACGGCACGGTCCGCAACGAGCTGATCGAGGTGACCGACGCGCCCGCCGACCCGGCCTGGCGGATCTACGAGGTGCACAGCCGCGGCGACGTCGACGAGATGGCGGCCACCGACCGGCTGGTCACCGCCGTGACCGCCACCGTGGAGACGCACACCGTCGGCGACTCGTACGCGCTGCGCGCCGGCGGCTTCCACACCTCGGAGGTCGACGCCGGCGAGCCGGCGGTGACCGTGGCGCTCGGCCGGACCACCCCCGGCGTGTGCGACCTGAGCCTCGGCGCGGTGGACGGGCGCAGCCACCGGGTACGCCGGGACCGCTGCGACCCGGCGGAGACGGCACGGATGGCGCGGGAGATCGCGCGACTGGTGGCACGGGGCTGACTGGCTGGAGGAGCCATGGACATGGAGCCGAACAGAGGCGGGCCCGACCTGCGCGACGCGCACCGGTTCGCGGTGGAGGCGGCCCAGGCGGCCGGGCGGCTGCTGCGCCGGGGCACCCGGGGGGAGCTGCACGCCCGGGCCAAGAACGACTCCGGTGACCTGGTCACCGACCTGGACCTGGCCGCCGAACGGCTGATCGTCGACCGGATCCGGGCCCGCTGGCCCGAGCACGGGGTGATCGCCGAGGAGGGCGGCGAGTACGCGGCCGACAACTCCTGGGCCTGGCTGGTCGACCCGCTCGACGGGACCAACAACGTGGCGATCGGGCTGCCCGCGTACGTGGTCGGGATAGCCCTCTGCGACCGCGGCTCGCCGGTGCTCGGCGTGGTGCACGACCCGGTCGCCGGCCGCACCTGGTCCGCCGTCCGCGGCCGGGGCGCCTTCGTGCACGAGTCCGGGCCGGCCGGCCGCCCCCTGCACGCGCCCCGCCGTCCGGTGCCGACCGCGCCGGTGCTGGCCTGGACCCAGGGGCACGAGGTGGCCCGCGACGACAGCACCGCCCGCGCGCTGAAGGTCGTGCTCGACACCACCGCCCGCCGGGTGCTGCAACTGTGGGCGCCCCTGCTGTCCTGGGTGATGCTGGCCCGTGGCGACATCGACGGCATCGTCGGCTACCGGCCCGAGGCGGTCGACCTGCCGGCCGGGATGCTGCTCGCCGCCGAGGCCGGCATGGTGGTCCGTGCCCTCGACGGCGGCTGCTTCGACGACCGGTACGGCTGCCCGGCGGACCGGCGCAGCTTCGTGGCGGGCCCGCCGGAGACCATCGACCGGCTGGTCAAGCTGGTCACCGCAGCACAGTGGATCGAGCCGCAGGTCCGCCAGCTCACCCCGATCAGCCTCTCCACCGTCGGCTGGTGACCCGAGCCACTGGAATCGTGGGCTTCGACCTGCGAGGTCGGGTGCCGCTGGTGGCTGCCGGACTTTCCGTGCTTGATCGGCTACCGTACGGATTTCCGCTCGTGTCTCCGGCGTCGCTCGGGCCACCTTGGTAGGTGAACATGACCGAACCTTCGTTCGCGTGCCGGCTGCGTGCCCTGCGGGAGGAGAGCGGGCTCTCCCTGCGCGGTCTGGCGAGACTGACGTTCTACGGCAAGTCCTATCTGCACGAGCTGGAAACCGGCGCCAAGGCCCCGACGGCCCAGATCGCCCAGCAGCTCGACCGGGTGTTGCGGGCCAGGGGTGAACTTGTCGCGCTCGCCGCCAGACCGGGAGTCCGCCGGCGGGAATTCGTCGCCGCAGCGGGGCTCGCGGCTGCCCTGCCGCACACCCTGTTGAGCCATGGCCGCCAGGTCGACGCCGCGACGCCGGGGAGGCTCGCCGAACGCACCGCCCGGCTCCGTCGCCTCGACAACTACCTCGGCGGTGCCGACACGCGCCAGGCGTACGCCGCCGAGGTCGAGTCGACGAGCCGGCTGATCCGGGACGGCTCCTACAGCGAAGCCGTCGGCCGGCAGCTGCTTGCGATCCTCGCCGAGCAGGCGCAACTGGCCGGCTGGGCGGCATTCGATGCCGGTGTGCACGACGAGGCGGAGCGCCTGTACCGGACCAGCCTCGCGGCGGCGCGCGAGGCGGACGATGCCCCGCTCATCGGCAACGGACTCGCGCTTCTCGCCTACCAGCAGCTCACTCTGCACGGCCGAGCCGTAGACCTGGCCGACGCCGCCTGCACCACAGTCGGCGTAGCGGCGACACCGGGCGTCCGTGCGTTGTTGCATCTCCGCGCGGCTTGGGCGTTCGCGACGGCCGGGGATGCCGGCGGCGCGGACCGGCACCTGGGCATCGGCACCCGGTGTCTCGCGGAGAAGGACGAGCGTCCTGAGCCCGACTGGGTGTACTGGGTCGACCGGACGGAGAGCGAGGTCATGACCGGGCGTTGCTGGACCGCCCTGCGTCGACCGGTCCGGGCCGTTCCGGTCCTTGAGCGTGTCCTGGCCGAGTTCGACGACACCTACGCCCGGGACAAGGCGCTCTACCTCACCTGGCTTGCCGACGCCTATCTGGACGCGAATGAGGTCGAGATGGCCTGCGACGCTGCCGCCACTGCCCTCCGACTGGCGGGTGGAGTCGCCTCCGTCCGCCCCGGCCAGCGGATCGATGCGCTACTCCGTCGCCTGGAGCCGCACACCCTGTTGCCCTGCGTGGTCGAGCTGCGGGCAATGACCGCCGAGGCGGCTACGCGTCCTGCACCGACCGCCGCACCCACGCCAGATAGTCGGTAGCGCCGCTCACGATCGGCACCGCGACCACCTGGGGGTTCCGCCACGGATGCTCCGTGAGCAGATGGCGTTCGAGCGCCGCGTATCGCGCGGCGGTCGTGACGAGAAGGACCTGCCATTCCTCGCCGGTGCCCTGCTCGCCGAGATGCCAGAACACGCTCGTCACCGGGCCGAGCACCTGCGCGCTCGCGGCGAGCCGGGCGGCTACGGCCCCCTCCGCGAGCCGAACGCCCGCGTCCCGGGTCAAGGTCGCCGTCGACACCTGAAGGAAGTCGTCCACCCGGCAAACCCTAGTGGCGACCGCTGTCCGCGGACAGCACGGACGAGCAGCGGACGGTCGTTGCCTGGATCTTCCCCCGATCCCTGGTGAGGCTACTTCTCGCCAGGGGACGCACGGTCCGCAGCGGACATCTCGCAGCCGGGCCACCGGGAGGGAGCGAGCTTGAGTGGACAGGCTGTGGATCAGCGCGAGCGACTGACCACGCACGGCCCGGTGCTGCCGGTCTGGAGCTGCGGGAGCTGTGCCGCGCCGTGGCCGTGTGCCGCCGGCCGACAGCAGCTACGGGCGGAGTTCGCCGACGCCCCGGTGTCGCTCGCGCTCTACCTGGGCGCGCAGCTCGTCCGAGCCTCCGCCGATCTGCACTGGTTGCCGGCCGGCGCGCTGCACCGGCGCTTCCTCGGGTGGGTGCGGTGAGCGTCCTGCGCGCCGGGGACGCGAAGTTCCACTACAGCGACGGGTCGCACAAGTGGATCCCGCCGGACCCGGACTACGACCAGGAGGTCTGGAACGAGCAGGTCCGTCAGCACCTGCACCGGCACCTGCGCAACGAGCCTCCGAAGGTGCGGGTGCGCCGCGTCATCGTGGGCTGACCGGAGCGTCGGCCACGACCGGGGGAGGCCGCAAGGTCGGAAGGCGGCTGTCCTCCGCCACGTGGTCGGTGTCTGCCATGCTCGGAGCGATGACGACCGGCCAGCCAGACAGATCCCGCGACCGGCGCCGTGTCGTTCGCGTCGTTCTCGCGCTCGGCGGGGCCGCGGCCGTTCTCGCGCTCGCCGTGGTCGTCGTACCCCTGCTGCGCCCGCCGGGCCCGCGCCCGCCGTTCCAGCTCCCCGTTCACTGCGGCGAGACCTGGCGGCTGGGCACCTACCCCGGCCACGACGACTTTGACGTCGACCTGTTCCCCACGGAAGGCGACGCGTGGGGGCGGCCGGTGCTCGCGTCCCACGCCGGCACGGTCACCGTGGCGGGGATCAACGGGTCCCTGGGTGGGCGTACCCCGGAAAACCCGAAGGGTCCGCGCGGCCGTGGCGGAGGGTACTGGGTGAAGATTGACCACGGTGGCAGGTGGGAGACGCAGTACCTGCACCTGCTCGAACCGCCCCTGGTCCGGGCGGGACAGCGGGTCGCCCGCGGCGAGCAGCTCGGACGGGTCGGCAGCACCGGGAACTCCGGTGCGCCGCACCTGCACTACGAGCAGCACCGGGGCCGGGAGAAGGTGGAGACGTGGTTCGGCGGCCTGCCGTCGGGCATCACCGACGACGACACCGAGTACAGCGTTACGCTCACCAGCGACAACTGCCCGGCCGAGCGGCCCTAGGCAGTGGCCTGCTCACTTGATGACGTGAAAGTCGGGGTGCGCGATCCACGCGGCCATCGCCGCCGCGTCGAGATAGACGGCGTCGCCGACCGGGATGCAGCGGCCCGCCTCCCCAAGACGGTGGAGGAGCTCTGCGACGGGTGGGTCGTGAAACTCGACGAACACCCAGCCGTCGGTCCGCAGCGCCACTCGCTGAGCTGTCCGGGCGAGGGCGGGACGGCCGGCGAGGTCGCTGACGAAGATGTGCAGCCCGATGTCGCAGCGCATGGTCGCCCCACTCGCCCGCTCCACCAGTTGCAGCTCCTCGGGATCGGTCTCTGCGTCCGGCGACTGGAGGTAGTAGCCGTAGGGCAGGCCGTCGGCCGAGTGCCAGTCGTTCGGGTCCGGCTCATACCGGATCAGGCCTTCGGCGGTCATCTCCTCCACCAGGATCGGTTCGACCCTCTCAGCCGGGTAGGGAGTCAGGACGCTCAAGGCTGTTCCACCCACAGGCGAGGAGTAGACAGCACTCCGCCTCGCCGCGCCACCCGTGCCAGACGGCCCGCCATGCTCTGCGCACCGTCTGCCCTGTGGGCCGATCTTGCACCAACGCGGGTGAGCCCTTCGTGATAGCTTCTGCGTCGCTGTGCGCTGCTGCGAACTGAGGAGGTGAGACCGATCAACGCTGTGACAGGTCTGGGCTCCCTCCCTCGCATGGCCTAGGGAGTGCCCGCAGAAGGCATTCCGAAAGGCTCGAAAGCTATGCGCGTGAACCCCGCGACGTCGTCGGACGGCGTCTCCGAACAGCTCTTCACCCTCGGCGAGATCCCCGGCGTGCTGTGGACGCCGGAAGACGCCGCCGGTACGCGTCCCCTCATCCTCATGGGACACGGCGGCGGCCAGCACAAGAAGGCCCCCGACATCGTGGACCGCGCACGCCGCTTCGTGGCGGAGTGTGGTTTCGCGGTCGTGGCGGTGGATGTGCCCGGCCACGGGGACCGGCCGACGGATGAGCGGTACGACCGGATCGCGACCGAGAACCAGGCTCGCGTGGCTGCCGGAGCGGAACTGGCTCCGCTGATCGCCGATTTCCAGGCGCTCGTGGCCCGCCAGACCGTCCCGGAATGGCAGGCGGTCCTGGACGCGGTCCAGGATCTCGGACACGTCGGCGCCGGTCCGGTGGGCTACTGGGGCGTGTCGTTGGGTTGCGGCCTGGGAGTGCCGTTCGTCGCCGCCGAACCCCGGGTCCGTGCGGCGGTGCTCGGCCTGGGCGGGGCGCTGGCGACGGCGGAGGCCGCCGCGCGGATCACCGTCCCGGTGGAGTTCCTGCTGCAGTGGGACGACGAGCGGGTGCCGCGGGCCCAGGGTCTGGCGCTGTTCGACGCCCTGGGCTCAGCCGAGAAGACCCTGCACGCCAACAACGGCAAGCACGGCGACATGCCGGCCTTCGAGCTGGACAGCACGCTGCGGTTCTTCGCCCGACACCTCGGCTGACAACCCCTGCCGGTGGTCCGCGACGCGCCGATCGGGATCCGGTCCCGATCGGCGCGTTCGGCGAACCGGGTACGGGTTCGCCCACACGGCCGATGAGTTCCGCCTCGCCCCGTCGTCTGCTTGTGGGGAACGTCCCCGTTCGGCGCCTGTGGGAGCCCCGAGTTGAGATGACGAGGAGCGTGCACACCGTGGACCAGGAGAACGTGACCGCCACCCTGACCGTCGCCCTGCCCGCCGCGAGGGTCTTCGCGGTGCTGGCGGACCCGACGACCCACGCGGCGATCGACGGCACCGGCTGGGTCCAGGCGCCTGTCGACCGGGCGCCGCTGACCGAGGTGGGGCAGATCTTCCGAATGGACATGTACCACGCCAACCATCCGGACGGTGACTACCGGGTGGCCAACCAGGTCCAGGTGCTCGACTCGCCGCGCGCCATCGGCTGGCTGACGGGGCAGGAGAAGGACGACGGTCACCTGGAGTTCGGCGGCTGGCTGTGGCGTTACGACCTCGCGCCGCTCGGCCCGTCGGAGACCGCGGTCACGCTCACCTACGACTGGTCGGCGGTGCCACAGTCCATCCGCGAGTACATCCAGTTCCCGCCCTTCGGCCCCGAGCACCTCACCAACTCGCTGCGCCACCTGGCCGAGCTTGCCGCGACGTCCCCGGCCCCGACGCCCGGGGGCTAGGCCGCGCGGCCGCGCGCCTCGGCCGCCGGCCGCCGCAGCCGCTCCGCCAGGAACGCCTCCCAGGTGCGTACGCCGAGGGTGGCGCCGGGGCGGGCGAGGTTGTCCCCGTTGCGGTACGCCCGGCCGGCCCTGCCGGGCAGCCGCACCGGCAGCCGCAGCCGGCGCCGGCCGACGGCCGTAAGGTAGCCGGTGACCAGCTCGTCCATGCCGTAGACGCGGGGGCCGGCCAGCTCCGGCACCAGCCCGGCCGGCGTGCCGAGCGTCAGTTCTGCCATCCGGGCCGCCACGTCGCGGGCGTCGACCGGCTGGAGGCGCAACCCGCCGGGGACCGGGACCACCGGCAGCTTCGCCATCTTCTCCACCATGGTCAGCGCCAGGTCGTGGAACTGGGCGGCGCGCAGCGTCGTCCACGGCACGCCCGACCCGGCGACGGCCCGTTCGGCCTCCAGCTTGGACCGCAGCCAGGCCAGCGGCACCCGGTCCGCCCCGACCACCGAGATGTACACGAGGTGCCGCACGTCGGCGCGCCGGGCGGCACCGACCAGGTGGCGGGTGGCCACGTCGTCGCCCTTGGGGCCGCCGGCCAGGTGCAGCACGGTGTCGACCCCGCGTACCGCCGGGTCGACGCCCTCGCCGGTGAGCAGGTCGGCGGTGACGTGCTCGACGCCGTCGGCGAGCCGGCCGCCGCGGCGGCTGAGCACGCGCACCGGGTGGCCGGCGTCGCGCAGCAGCGGCACGACGAGCCGGCCCAGGGTGCCGGTGCCGCCGGTGACCAGGATGGGTGCGTTCATGTCGTCCTCCGTGTCGGGCAGGTCCGCTACGTTTCGTGCTTCACCGGCTCGACCCGGGGCGGGCGACAGGTGTGACCGAAGTGACGGGCGTCACATGCCGTCACACCGGCGTGCCGGCCCGGGTCGGTCAGCGGGGACCCCGCGAGGAAGGACTGGGACATGGGCGAGGACACCTGGCTGGCCGAGCGGTTCGAGCAGGAGCGCCCGCAGCTGCGGGCCGTGGCGTACCGGATGCTCGGCTCGCTGAGCGAGGCCGAGGACGTCGTGCAGGAGACCTGGTTGCGGCTGGCCCGGACCGACACCACCGAGGTGGACAACCTGGCCGCCTGGCTGACCACGGTGGTCGCCCGGGTCTGCCTGAACACCCTGCGGGCCCGCGCCACCCGGCGTGAGGACCCCCTCGACGTACGCCTGCCGGATCCGGTCGTCGCCGAGGCCGACGCCGATCCCGCGCACGCCGCGGTGCTGGCCGACTCGGTCGGGCTGGCGCTGCTGGTGGTCCTGGACACCCTGACCCCCACCGAGCGGCTCGCCTTCGTGCTGCACGACATGTTCGGCGTGCCCTTCGAGGAGATCGGCGCGCTGGTCGACCGGTCGCCGGCCGCCGCCCGGCAGCTCGCCAGCCGGGCCCGCCGCCGGGTACGCGGGCAGGCGCCCACGCCGGACCCGGACCTGGCCCGCCAGCGGGAGGTGGTCACCGCGTTCCTGGCCGCCGCCCGGGAGGGTGACTTCGACGGGCTGGTCGCCGTGCTGCACCCCGACGTGGTGCTCCGCTCCGACGGTGGGTCCGCCCGGGCCCGGCACTCCACCGTGCTCACCGGCGCGCGGGTGGTGGCCGCGCAGGCCACCACGTTCGGCCGGTTCTCCCCGTTCGCCCGGCCGGTGCTTGTCAACGGCGCCGCCGGGGTGCTGGTCAGCGCGGCCGGCCGGCCGCTGTCGGTGATGGCGTTCACGGTCACCGGCGGGCGGATCGCCGCCATCGACGTGATCGCCGACCCGGAGCGGCTGGCCGCGCTCGACCTCGACCGCTGATCCCGCCGTCGACG
>NZ_BMRA01000009.1:31681-90718 GCF_014648395.1 Micromonospora fulviviridis
GCCGGCCGTCGGGTCGGTGTCAGGGGACGATGACCAGGTTGGCCATGTCGACCACCGGTCGGTAGCCGAGGTTGGCGTAGATCCGGTTCGAGGTCGGGTTGGCCTGGTCGGTGAAGAGGCACACCCGGGCGCTCTCGGCCCGCAGCAGCCGGGAGACCTCCGCGACCGCGTTGCTGGCCCAGCCCCGCCCGCGCTGCTCCGGCGGGGTGTAGACGGGGCCGATCCGGGCGACGCCGAACGACGGCGGGTTCGCGGCGGTGAGGTGCACCGGCCGGCCCGCCTCGTCGGTCCAGAACCACAGCCGTCCGCCCCGGATCCGGCGCAGCAGCTCGGCCCGGTCGGGGGTCTCGTGTGCGCTGACCCCGCGCGGGCGGCCCGCCTGCTCGTCGGCGTCGGCCATGAACGCGTCGAACCACTCGGCGGCCAGGTCGACGTCGTCCTCGGTGGCGACCCTCAACGCGCCGGGCACCCGCGCCGGCTCCACCAGCTCGCCGAGCTCGTGCAGCCGGGTGTGCTGGGCGACCTCCACCCGGCCACCGCCGAGCCGGGTCACCTCGGCGGCGCACCGCCGGACCGCGGGCAGCGCGCCGTTGACGGCGCGTACCTCCTCCCCGCGCTCGTGCCATACCCGGGCCAGCTCCACGGCCGCCTCGTCGGGCATCGGCAGCAGGAACGGCGGGCGCGGCGCGAAGGGCGCCGTCCGCATGCCGGCGCCCACCACCGCGCCGGACGCGTCCCGGACCACCAGCCACCAGTCGTCCTCCGGCGGCGGGACCCCGTCGGCGCGCCGGTCCAGCGTCCGGTGCGCGACGGTGGCCACGACCGTGCCGACCACCGGGTTCGCCGCCAGGTGGTCGCCGGCCGCGGCGAGGAACTCGCCCGGATCGGCGCAGAAGTGCAGGGTGGGTTCGTCGCTCATGCGCGGACGGTAGCCCGCCGCCCTGGTGCGGCCGTACCGGATTTCCGGCGGGCATTTTCTGGACTTGCCGGTCCATTTTTGGCGAGCCACAGTGACGTCAGGCGGTCGGGCCCGGGCCGGTCGCGGAGTTGCCCACGAAAGATCTGGAGATCCACGCGATGCATGACTACTACCTGCTCGGCCGGTCCGGGCTCCGGGTGAGCCGCCTGGCGCTGGGCACGATGAACATCGGCACGGCCGGCTTCCACGCCGCGTACGGCAAGACCGAGGCGGAGGCCGAGCCGATCGTCCGGCGCTACCTGGAGGCCGGCGGCAACTTCATCGACACCGCGGACTTCTACACCGCCGGGGAAAGCGAGCGGATCCTCGGCCGGCTGATCGCCGCCGCGGGCGTGCGGGACCGCCTCGTGCTGACCAGCAAGTTCACCAACAGCGTCGACCCGAGCGACCCGAACGCCAGCGGAAACGGGCGCAAGCACATGATCCGCGCGGTGGAGGCGTCGCTCCGCCGGCTCGGCACCGACTACCTGGACCTGTACCTGCTGCACACCTGGGACCGGATCACCCCGGTGGAGGAGGTGGTCCGCGCCTTCGACGACCTGGTCCGGGCCGGCAAGATCCGGTACGCCGGCCTGTCGGACGTACCGGCCTGGTACGCGGCCCGGGCGCAGAGCGTCGCCGAGGCACACCTGTCGACCCCGATGATCAACCTGCAGCTGCCGTACTCGCTGCTCGCCCGAGGCATCGAGCCGGAGTACGTGCCGATGGCGCAGTCCCTGGGCATGGGGCTGACCGCGTGGAGCCCGATCGGCGGTGGCCTGCTCAGCGGCAAGTACCGGCGCGCCGGGGACGGCCTCACCGGTGCGGGACGGCTCGGCGGCGTGGGCGGGAACGGCCGGCCGGTCGGCGACCGGGAGTGGCGGGTGATCGAGGCGCTGGAGGGGGTGGCCGGCGAACTGGGTCGTAGCATGGCTCAGGTGGCGATCAACTGGGTGGCCACCCAGCCCGGCGTCGGCTCGGTGATCATTGGGGCGAGCAGCCCGGAGCAGGTCGACGGCAACCTCGCCGCGCTGGACTTCGAGATCCCGCCGGAGCTGCGGGACCGGCTCGACCGCGCCAGCGCCGTGCCCGCGGCCACGCCGTACTCGATGTTCACTGCGGAGTACCAGTCCTGGGTGGTCAGCCCGGGCCTGGGCATCGGCGACAAGCCCGCCGGGTACGCGCCGCCGGTCTTCAACGGCGCCGCGCAGCCGGTCGGCTGACCCAGCGGAGGAACCATGGCACAGGCGCTCACCCCGAAGGGCACGGCCACCCGGAGCCGGATCGTCGCCGGCGCCGCCGCTGAGCTGCGCGAACGCGGCGTCGACGAGGTCCGCCTCGAGGACGTGATGGCCCGCACCGGCACCAGCAAGGGCCAGCTCTTCCACTACTTCCCGGGTGGCAAGGAGGAGTTGCTGCTCGCGGTGGCGCAGCACGAGGCGGACCAGGTGCTCGTCGACCAGCAGCCACTGCTCGGGGAGCTGACGTCCTGGCCCGCCTGGCAGGCATGGCGGGACCGGCTGATCGCGCGTTACCGGGAGCAGGGCCAGCACTGCCCGCTCGGTGCCCTGCTCGGTCCGACGGGCCGCCGCACCCCGGCGGCGCGGTCCGTGGTGACCGGGCTGCTGGGGCGCTGGGAGAACGCGATCGCCGACGGCGTCCGACATATGCAGTCGACCGGCGACATCGCGCCCGAGGTGGACGCGGGCCGCGCGGCCGCGGCCATCCTGGCGGGCATCCAGGGCGGGGTGCTGTTGCTGCTGCACACCGGGCGGACGGACCACCTGGCAGCCGCGCTCGACCTCGCCCTCGACGCCCTGCGCGGTGGGGCGCGCCCCTGACCGGGCGTCTCCCGGCCGCCGCGTCAGCCGGCGGCCAGCTCGGCGAACCAGCGCCGGCCGGCCGGGTGGAGCTCGCGGACCGCCAGGCCGGCCGCCGCGGCCGGCTCGTGCACCGCCCGGGTGTCCAGCCGGGCCCAGCCGAAACTCGGCCCCTGGCGCCGCCCGGACACCACGCGCGCCCGACCCTGCCAGGTGCCGCTGCCGGGCGGGTCCAGCTCGACCAGGACCGTGCCGTCCGGCCGGAGCAGCTCGCGGCACCGGCGCAGCAGCCGCCCCGGGTCGCCGCCGATGCCGATGTTGCCGTCCAGCAGCACCACGTGCCGCCACCGGCCCTCGGCGGGCAGCGGGTCGAAGAGGTCGGCCTGGACCGCGGCGGCGCCCCGCGCCCGGGTCAGCGCCACCGCCCGGGCCGAGACGTCGACTCCCACGGCGGTCAGCCCGGCCCGGGTCAGCGCCACGGTGAGCCGGCCCGGCCCGCAACCCAGGTCCAGCGTCGGGCCGGCGCAGCGGGACACCACGGCGGCGGTCGCCGGCTCGGCCGGCCCGTGCCACCGCTCCACGGGCAGCCGGCGGCGGGTCCCGTCGGCCTGCACCAGCCAGTGCGCGTCGGCGTCCCGGTGGCGCAGCGCGGTGCCGAAGCCGTCGGCCGTCACCGCCGGCCCCCGACCGGCCGGCCCGGCCGCAGGGCGGCGACCTCCCGGGCGAACCGGCCGGTGGGGGCCAGGTCGGTCACCGCGAGCGCGTCGGCCCAGTCGTCCACGTCGCGCAGCACCGGCAGCGTCCCGACCCGCAGGCCGCGACCGGCCAGCGCGGCCCGGGTGCGCCGCCCGGTGTCGGGGGTGGACATCGGCACCCCGCGCAGCGCCGCCGCCTGCCGGGGGTCGCGCAGGCCCAGCGCCCACCAGCCGCCGTCCGCGGCCGGGCCGAGCACCGCGTCGGTCGCCGGCGCGCCGAGCCGGCGTACGGCGGCGGCCAGCCGCGCCGCGGTGAGCTGCGGGGTGTCCATGCCGATCTGGAGCACCGGCCGTCCCGGGTACGCGGCGGCCACGTCGGCGTGCGCGTGCGCGAGCCGGTCGGCGAGATCGTCGCCGCGCTGCGCCAGCACCGGCCAGCCGGCGACCGCGGCGGCGAGGTCCGGCCCGTCCTCGGCGTCGGCGAACCGTCCCGCCAGCGCCAGCACCGGGACGACGCCCGGGGTGGCGGCGACGGCGTCGAGGGTGTCGCGCAGCGCGGCGGCGGCGATCCGGGCCGCCTGTGCGGGCTCGGCGGGTGGGCAGAGCCGGGTCTTGACCGCCCCGGCCACCGGCGCCTTGGCCACCACCAGCAGGACGGTCACCGCGGGCCCTCCACGCTGCGCAGCACCGCCAGGAAGTCCCGGGTGGCGCGGACCGTGCCGCGGACCGAGCCGGAGACCTTGGACCGGGTCCCGGCGGCGCGGGGCGCGTAACGGACGTCGTGCTCGTGGATCCGCCAGCCGGCCGCCGCGGCCCGGATCATCAGTTCGAGGGGGTAGCCGAAGGCCCGGTCGGTGACCCCGAGGGCGAGCAGGGCGTCCCGCCGGGCCACCCGGATCGGGCTGAGGTCCCGCAGCGGCACCCCCCGCTGCCGCAGCAACGCGGCGACCAGCGCCGTTCCGGCCCGGGCGTGCCACGGCCAGACCCCGGCGGATACCGGCCGGCGCCTGCCCACCGCCAGGTCGGCGGCGCCGGACGCCACCGGGGCGACCAGGGCGGGCAGCTCGCCCGGGTCGAAGGAGCCGTCGGCGTCGAGCACGCAGACCAGCTCGGTCTCGGCGTGTTCGAGGCCGGTGTGCACGGCGGCCCCGTAGCCGCGGCGGAGCTCCCGCACCACCCGCGCGCCGTGCCGGGCGGCCACCTCCGGCGAGCCGTCCCGGGAGCCGTTGTCCACCACGATCGCCCGGTAGCCGGGCGGCAGCGCGGTCAGCACGCCGGGCAGGGCGGCGGCCTCGTCCAGGCACGGCAGCACCACGTCGATCTGTGTCGGCATGCCGCCGACGCTAGGCCGGTCCGTGCCCGGCCAAGCCCCGATCGTGCTTACGGAACCCTTACCGAGCAGGCATTTCTTACCATCCGGTGACGTGAGCGCGGTTCGGCCCGTCCGGTGCCCCGGCGGGCCGTACCGTCCGGTCGTCATGAGACCCGCAGCCACCCTGCCCCGCGTCCCCGGCCCGCGGCGGACCGCCCCCGGGCACCGGGGCGACCTGGTCGCGCTGGCCGTCGAGGCGGCGCTGCTCGTCGCCGCGGTCGCCGTCGGGCTGGTGCTCAACCGGCGCGGCGCGGGGCTGCACGCCGACGCCGCGCCGCTCTACGCCACCTGGCGGCCGCACGTCGGCTGGGGCACCCCGCTCGCCGTGCTGGTCGCCGTGGTCGTGCTCGGGCCTGGCCTGCGCTGGGCGCGGACCGCCCGCTGGGGCGCGCTGCTGGCCGCCGGCTGGCTGGCCGCGGTGGCCTGGACGCTGTCGCTGGCCCTGGTGGACGGCTGGTCGGCCGGGCTGACCCGGCGGCTCACCCCGCAGGCGGAGTACCTGCACGAGGTGCCCGGCGTCGTCGACATCCCCCGGATGCTGGCCGGCTTCACCGACCGGATCCTCGACTTCCAGCCCGACTCCTGGTCCACCCACACGGCCGGGCACCCGCCCGGCGCGCTGCTGGTCTTCGTCTGGCTGGACCGGGTCGGCCTGGGCGGCGGCACCGCCGCGGCGCTCTGCTGCGTGCTGGTCGGCGCGACCGCCGCGGTCTCGGTGCCGGTCACCCTGCGGGCGTTGGGCGCCCCCGAGGCGGCCCGCGCGGTGCTGCCGTTCCTGGTGCTGCTGCCCGGCGCGGTCTGGCTGGGCGCCTCCGGCGACGCCGTCTTCACCGGCGTGGTCGCCGCCGGGCTGGCCCTGCTGGCGGTACGCGGGCCGGTCGCCGCGCTGGCCGGCGGGCTGCTGCTCGGCTTCGCGCTGCACCTGTCGTACGGGTTCGTGCTGGTCGGCGTGCTCGCGCTGGCCGTGCTGGCGCTGCGCCGGGGCCGCCGCCGGGCCGCGCTGCTCGCCGCGACGGCCGGTGTCGCCGCCGTCACGGTGCTCTTCGTGCTGGCCGGTTTCCGCTGGTGGGAGGGGTACGACCGGGTCGTCGAGCGCTACTACCAGGGCTGGGCGGCCGAGCGGCCGTACGCGTACTGGGTCTGGGCGAACCTGGCGGCGCTGCTGCTCTCCGCCGGGCCGGTGCTCGGGCCGGCGCTGCGCCGCGCCGCGCTCGCCGCCCGGCCGGTGCTCGGCCCGGCGCTGCGGCATGCCGCGCTCGCCGCCCGGCCGGCCCGTCGTGCGGCCGGGCAGTGGAGCGACCAGGGGCCGGTCGCGGGGGAGTTCGGGAGCGGCGGCGGTCGCGGGTGGGTGAGAGCGCTCGGGCCCACCGTGCTGCTGCCCGCCGCCGCGGCGCTGGCGGTGGCCGCCGCCGACCTGTCCGGGATGAGCAAGGCCGAGGTGGAGCGGATCTGGCTGCCGTTCGCGGTCTGGCTCCTGGTCGCCGTGGCCCACCTGCCGCCACCGGCCCGCCGCTGGTGGCTCGCCGCCCAGGCGCTCACCGCACTCGCCGTCAACCACCTGCTGTTCACGGTCTCCTGACCGCCCCGGCCGGATCTCGGCGACGTCCCACCTCCCGGCGATCATGAAGTTGGCGGCAACAAGCCAGGCAGATGGCGCCGCCAACCTCATGGTCAACGCGGAGGAGTGGCCGGCGGGGTTCAGGCGGGCAGGGCGGCGGGGTCGCGTAGCGGGTCGGTGGCGAAGGTGGTCACGCCATCGGTGAAGGTGACCCTCGCGGTGTAGGTGAGCAGGTCGCGGGCCCGGGTCGGGTCGGCCACCACGTGACGGACGTCGGCCGCCCGCGCCCCGCCGACCACCTCCGGATCGGGGCCGCCCATCGCCCGGGCCAGGGCGGCCGCCAGGTCGCCGACGGTGTGCGGCTCGCCGGAACAGATGTTCACCGGGACCAGCCCGTCCGGGGTGGGCGCGGTGAGCGCCAGCAGGTTGGCCCGGGCCACGTCGGTGACGTGCACGAAGTCCCGGCGCTGCTGGCCGTCCTCGTACACCCGGGGCGGCCGGCCGTCGGCGAGCGCCGAGCGGAACAGCGAGGCGACCCCGGCGTACGGGGTGTCGCGGGGCATCCGGGGACCGTAGACGTTGTGGTAGCGCAGCGCCCACACCCCGCCCCCGGTCTGCCGGGCCCAGGCCGCGGCGTAGTGCTCCTGGGCGAGCTTGCTGGCCGCGTAGGTGCTGCGCGGCTCCAGCGGGGCGTCCTCGGGGACCAGGGCCGGGTCGAGGGTGCCGGCGCAGGCCGGACAGGTCGGGTCGTACCGGCCGGCGGCGAGGTCGGCGGGCCGGCGCGGGGCGGGTCGGACCACGCCGTGCCGGGCGCAGGTGTAGCGCCCCTCGCCGTAGACCACCATCGAGCTGGCCAGCACGAGCCGGGACACCCCGGCCCGGTGCATGGCCGCGAGCAGCACAGCCGTGCCGTGGTCGTTGTGGCCGGCGTAGTCGGGGGCGTCGGACGGATCCAGCCCGTGCCCCACCATGGCCGCCTGGTGGCAGACCGCGTCCACCCCGGACAGCAGCCGGTCCAGCAGCGCGGCGTCGCGGACGTCGCCGATCACCGGATCGTGCGGCCGGGACCACTCCGGCAGCGCGCCGTCGTGCGCCTGGGGCAGCAGCGCGTCCAGGCAGACCGGCTCGTGGCCCTCGGCGGCCAGCAGGTCGGCGATCTGCGATCCGATGAAACCGGCCGCGCCGGTGACCAGTACCCGCATGCGGCCAGGCTAGGGCACCCCGTGCTCCGGTTCGGGCGGTTCGCGGTGGACGTCAGCGGTCCGTAAGAGACGGTGGCGGTAAGGGTTCGGTAATGCGGCAAACCGGACCGGCGTCCGGTCGCGGCGTCTAGCGTCCTGCTGAAGGGACCACCGGCGGCCGGGTCGGCCGGACCGCGCGGACCAGGAGGAGGAGACGTGCCCGCCAGCCCGCCCCCACCGGACGACGCACCGTCGGCCGCCCCGGCGGCGCTGTGGCGCGGGCTGGCCCGGCACCGCCCGCCCGGGGTCGACGCCGCCGACCGGGCCTGGCGCAGCCCGGTCCGCGGACCGTGGCTGACCTCGGTGCTCGGCGCCGTGCTGCTGGCCACCCTGCCCCTGGTGATCGTCACGGGGCTGCTCGACTGGATCGCGTACGGGCCCCGCCTCGACCAGGCGTTCCCCCGGGACGTGGGCTGGCTGCACCCGCCCGTGTTCGACTGGCCGACCCGGCCCGCCTGGCTGTTCCGCGTCACCCAGGGGCTGCACGTGACCCTCGGGATCGTGCTGGTGCCGGTCGTGCTGGGCAAGCTCTGGTCGGTGGTGCCCAAGCTCTTCGACTGGCCGCCGGCCCGCTCGGCCGCTCAACTGCTGGAGCGGCTGTCGCTGCTGCTGCTGGTCGGTGGCATCCTCTTCCAGACCGCCACCGGGCTGCTGAACATTCAGTACGCGTACCTGTTCGGCTTCGACTTCTACACCGCGCACTGGTACGGCGCCTGGATCTTCACGGCCGCGTTGGTCACCCACGTGGCCGTCAAGCTGCCCCGGCTGGTCACCGCGCTGCGCGGGCCGGGCTTCGTGCGTACCCCGGTGGAGCGGACCCGGCCGGAGCCGGCGGATCCGGACGGCCTCGTGGCCCGGCGGCCCGGGCCGGCGACGATGAGCCGGCGCGGGGTGCTGGCCCTGGTCGGCGGCGGGGCGCTGCTGCTGGCCGCGCTGACCGTCGGGCAGAGCGTCGACGGGCTGCGCCGCACCGCGCTGCTGCTGCCGCGCGGCCGGCGGATCGACGACGGGCCGACCGGCTTCCCGGTCAACCGCAGCGTCGCCGCGGCCGGCGTGACCCCGGAGCAGACCGGGCCCGGCTGGCGGCTGACCCTGCGCGCCGGGAACCGTACGGTGACCCTGGACCGGGCCCGGCTGCTCGGCCTGGCGCAGCACACGGCCGTCCTGCCGATCGCCTGCGTGGAGGGCTGGTCCACCTCCCAGACCTGGACCGGGGTCCGGCTGCGCGACCTCGCGGCCCTGGTCGGGGCGGCCGGTCCGGCCACCGCGCGGGTGCGGTCGCTGGAGCGCGCCGGCCTGTTCCGCGAGGCCGTCCTGCACGGCGGCCAGGTGACCGACCCGGACGCGCTGCTCGCCCTGCGGGTCAACGGCGTCGACCTGAGCCCCGACCACGGCTACCCGGCGCGGATCATCGTGCCGGCGCTGCCCGGGGTGCACTGCACGAAGTGGGTGGCGGAGATCGTGTTCGATGGCTGAGTTCCGGCGGGCCTACGGCGCCGCGCCCTGGCACCTGCTGCTGCTGGCGGGCTGTTTCGCGGTCACCGGCTGGATCGCGCTGCGGCTGGCCGGCGAGGCGTCGGCCCTGCGGATGCTGCTGTGGTTCCTCGGCGCGGTGATCGCGCACGACCTGGTGCTCTTCCCCGTGTACGCGTCGCTCGACCGGGCGCTGCGCCGCGCCCTGGGGCGGGCCGGCGCCCCGTCGCCGCTGAACCACGTCCGGGTCCCGGCGCTCGGCGCCGGCCTGCTGTTCCTGGTCTACCTGCCCGGGATCCTCGGGCTCGGGGACGGCACCTACCTGGCGGCGACCGGCCTGGCGCCCCGGGCGCTGCTCGGCCGGTGGCTGGCGGTCAGCGGGGCGCTCCTCGCCGCGAGCGCGCTGCTCTACGCCGCCCGCCTGCTGGCCCGCCGGGCCCGCTGACGGGCGGCGGTCAGGGGGCGATGCGCAGCTTGCGGATCTGGGCGTCGTCGTAGTCCTCGAACCGGAACCGCAGCCCCGCGAACGGGCTGCCCGGGAAGTCGCCGCTGATGGTGGCGGTCACCACCGTGCCCGCCGGGCTGTGCTGGACGTCGGTGATCTCGTACGAGACCAGCGGGGTGTCGCGGCGCCACTCGCGGATCTCCCGGATGCCCCGGTGGGACCGCCCCTCGTCCTCGACCACGGCGTCGTCGGCGAAGAGGGCGAAGTAGGCCTCCCTGTCCGGCTGGCCGGCGAGTGCGAAGTAGCGGCGGATCATGTCGGGCACGGTGTTCACGGTGCGGCCTCCTTGCCGGTCGTGGCGGGTCGTCCTGATCCTGCCCGGCGGGTACGACGAACACCCCCGGTTCGCGGGTTCCGGGGTCAGGAGCCCGGGCCGACCAGCAGGGCGGCCACCGTGGCCGTGGTGGCCAGGACGGCGAGCGCGGCGCTGGTGGCCACGAACCGGCCCAGCGGCACGGCCACCCCGGCGGCCCGGCAGCGCTCGTACCAGATCAGGGTCGCCAGCGATGCCCACGGGGTGGCCAGCGGGCCGACGTTGGTGCCGACGAGCAGTGCCAGCAACTGGGTGTGGTTCCCGGCGGCGATGACCGCCTCGCCGGCCACGTACGCGGGCAGGTTGTTGACCACGTTGGCGAAGAGCGCGCCGACGCCGCCGGCCCGCAGCGCGCCCGCCGCGCCCGGGTCGTCGCCGATCAGCGTGCCCATCACGGTGTCCAGACCGTGCCGGCCGACGGTCTGCACCACCAGGAACAGCCCGGTCACGAAGACCAGCAGCCGCCACGGGACCAGGGCGAGCCGCAGGCTGACGCGGGCGCGCACCGCGAAGCCCGCGACCAGGATCGCCGCGGCCACCCCGGAGGCGACGCCGATCTCGACGCCGACCAGGATCCCGGCGACGAAGAGCAGGCAGGCGACGAGCGCGGTGCGGTAGAGCACCCGGTCCGGCGGCACGTGTGGCGGTGGCGGGACGAACGGGTCGGCGCCGGCCCGGGCCGGCCGCCAGTACCACCACCAGAGCAGCACCATGGTGATCACGATGGCCACGAGCTGCGGCCACCACATCCGGGCCGCCCAGGGCACCGGCTCCAGGCCGATGCGGTCGCTGGCCAGGATGTTGGTCAGGTTGGACACCGGCAGCAGCAGGCTCGCCGTGTTGGCCAGCCAGACCGTGGTCATGGCCAGCGGGGTCGGCGGCACGCCCAGCTTGCGGGCCAGAGCGATCATCACGGGGGTGAGCAGGACGGCCGTGGTGTCCAGGTTGAGCGCGATGGTGGTCACCGAGGCGAACCCGACGCAGAGCCAGAACAGCGCCCGGTAGCTGCCCCGGGCGGTGATCGCCACCCGGGCGGCGAACGCGTCGAAGACCCCGGCCACCGCGGTCAGCTCGGCCAGCACCACCACCGTGCCCAGGAAGATCAGGATGGGCACGATCCGGCGTACGGTGGCCTCGGCGTCGGCGCGGGGGAGGAGCCCGGTGAGGACGCAGAGGACGCCCACCGCGGCCAGCCCGAGCGCGATCCAGTCCAGGACGTGCAGTCGGCCCCAGCGGGTCCGGTCCGGTGCGGCGGACGGCGGCTCGCCCACGGTCTCCACGAGGGATGATCCTCCCACACCCCGACCCGGCCGGACCGGCCCGACGCGGTCGGCGCAGCGGCTGCCGAGGGTATCCACGGATTGACCGTCGGTGGCCATAATGACCATGTGGCTGTAGGCGCGCACCCGACCCGGTCCGACCGCCCCATCGACTTCTTCATCAGCTACTCACCGGCCGACGAGCGCTGGGCGACGTGGCTGGCGTGGGAGTTCGAGGCAGCCGGCTACCGCACCCTGCTCCAGGCGTGGGACTTCGTGGCCGGCACCAACTTCATCGACTTCATGGACCGCGGGGTCCGCGAGGCCGAGGTGGTGGTGGCGGTGTTGTCCGAACGCTACCTGCACTCCACCTACGGCAAGCTGGAATGGCAGGCCGCGCTGCGGGCCGACCCGGACGGCACGGGCAACAAGCTGGTCACCGTGCGGGTCGAGGACTGCCCCATCGACGGCCTGCTCGCCACCATCACCTACGTCGACCTGGTCGGCGTGAACGACCCGGCGCAGGCGCGAGGCCGGGTGCTGGACCGGATCCGGGAGGCGCTCGACGGCCGGGCCAAGCCGATGCGGCAGCCGGCCTTCCCGCACCACCCCGCCAACCCGGCCGGGGTGCTCGCCGCGCCCGCCGGCGGTGCGCCCGCGCCGCGCCGCGCCCGGCGTACCCCCATCAACCCGCCGCCGTTCCCGCCGCGCGCCGCCGCCGTGCCGACGGCGCGCGGCGCGCTGACCGTGCTCCAGGTGGCCGGGCCGCGCTTCGGCCGCGGGGTGATCGAGCCGGGCGCCCCGGTCACCCCGGGCGAGCTCCAGGAACACCTCATGGGCGACCTCACCCTGCTCATGAACGACGGGGTGCCCCGGCCCGACCTGCTGGTGGTGGCGGGCAACCTGACCGAGTCGGGCAGCCCCCGCGAGTTCTCCGACGCGCTGAGCTTCCTCACCGGGCTGCGGGTGCTGCTCGGCCTGGAGCCGCACCGGCTGGTCGTGGTCCCCGGCCCGCGCGACGTCACCATGGCCGCGAGCCGGGCCTACTTCGCCACCTGCGAGGCCGACGACGTCGACCCGCAGCCGCCGTACTGGCCGAAGTGGCGGCACTACGCGCGCCTCTTCGACGAGCTCTACCAGGGTCTCGAGGACCGGATCTTCGACAGCGAGCAGCCGTGGACCCTCTTCCCGGTGCCGGACCTGCGGGTGGTGGTGGCCGGGCTGAACTCCACCGTCGCGATCACCCACCGCGAGGAGGACCGGTACGGCTTCCTCGGCGAGGCGCAGTCCACCTGGTTCGCCCAGCGGCTGCGCCACTACCAGCAGTCCGGCTGGCTGCGGCTGGGCGCGATGGCACACGCCCCCGGCCCGCGCACCCCGTACGCCGACGAGGTGGCCGTGCCCGACCGGGCGGCGCTGCGCGACCGCGGCTCGTTCAACCGGCTGGTCGGCCCGATGCTCAACCTGCTGCTCGCCGACGCCGCGCCGGGCGCCCGGGTCGACCCCGTGGTGCCGCTGGCCACCGCCTCCCGCGACGGCCGCGCCCAGGTGCTCCGGCTCGACGCCGACGGGATGACCCGGTGGGTGCTCGGCCGCGACGACCGGCACGAGGTGGGCGAGCCGACCAGCCTGAGCTGGCCGCGCGCGGAGGCGACGTTCGGCGCGGCCGGCCCGGCCCAGGTGCCCGACCCCCGGCGGCCCGCCGTGGTCGAGGGGCCCACCCAGGGCGCCGCCACCGACCCGCCGGCCACCGCGCCGGCCGTGGCCCCGCCCGCCCCGCTGGAGCGCCTGCTCGACCGGCTCGCCGAGGTCTGCGAGGCGCGCCACGACCGGGTGCTGCTCCGCCGGGTCGAGGCCGATCCGCCGCACCTCTACGTCACCTACCGGGCGGACGGGGTGGTCCGGCAGCAGCGGGTCGGGGCGTACGTGGGCACCCCGTCCCCGGACGACGTCGACCACTTCGCCCGGCGGGTGCACGCCACCGACCCGGACATCCCCTCCGAGCTGGTCTACGACGGCGACCGGGTGCCGCGGGGGCTGGCCGAGGCGGCGCAGCGGCGCGGGGTGCGGCTGCTGCACCTGACCGAGTTCCAGGGCCTGCTCGACCTGCGCGACTACGTCGCCGCGCAGACCGCCCGGCTGCAGGCCGACCGGCTCTACCCGCCCGGCCAGTACGTGCCGCAGCGCTACCGGCATCTGGTCGGCGCCGACCAGCGGGTCCGCGAGGACGTGGTGGACGAGCTGCTGGAGCTGATCTCCGCGCCGGACGGCCGGTTCGCGCTGGTGCTCGGCGACTTCGGCCGGGGCAAGACCTTCGCGCTGCGCGAGGTGGCCCGCCGGCTGCCCACCGCCGCCCCGGACCTCATCCCGATCCTGGTGGAGCTGCGCGCGCTGGACAAGGCGCACTCGGTCGACGGCCTCGTCGCCGCGCACCTGGCCAACCACGGCGAGCAGGTGATCGACCTCAAGGCGTTCCGCTACATGCTCCGCCAGGGGCGGATCGTGCTGCTCTTCGACGGCTTCGACGAGCTGGTCGCCCGGGTGACCTACGACCGGGCCGCCGACCACCTGGAGACCCTGCTCCAAGCGGCCGAGGGCCACGCGAAGATCGTGGTGAGCAGCCGCACCCAGCACTTCAAGACCAACTCGCAGGTGCTCACCGCCCTGGGCGAACGGGTGGGCCTGCTGCCGCACCGCCGGGTGCTGGCCATCGAGGACTTCACCCCCGGCCAGATCGAGACCTTCCTGCGCAACCGCTACGGCGGCGACGAGCGGGCCGCCCGCGAGCGGCTCGACCTGCTGGCCGGGGTGAAGGACCTGCTCGGCCTCTCCCGCAACCCGCGGATGCTCGGCTTCATCGCCAACCTCGACGAGGGACGGCTGGCCGCGGTGGCCGGGGCGGGTGGCACGTTCAGCGCGGCGGCGCTCTATCGGGAGATCCTGGAGTCCTGGCTGGACTTCGAGGAGCGGCGTACCCAGGGGATCCCGGGCGCGCCCGTGAGCCTGCGCCGGCCCGAGCTGTGGCACGCGGTGAGCCGGCTGGCCTTCCAGCTCTGGGAGAGCGGCGAGTCCTACCTGCGACTTGCCGAGCTGGCCGAGGCCGCCGGCCAGCTCGCCGGGCTGGCCGACTCCCGGCTGTCCGGGCAGCAGGCGATCCACGCGGTGGGCGCCGGCAGCCTGCTGGTCCGCACCGACGACGGGCTGTTCGGGTTCATCCACACCTCGGTGATGGAGTGGCTGGTGGCCGAGGGGATCGCCGCGCAGCTCAACCGGGGCGAGGAGCCGACCGCGCTGGCGGTGCGCCCGCTGTCCGCGCTGACCGTGGAGTTCCTCGGCGACCTCGCCGACCCGGCCCGGTGCACCGCCTGGACCGCCCGGGTGCTGGGTGACGAGGCGGCCGGGGAGACGGTCCGGGCCAACGCGCTGCGGCTCAGCGCCCGGCTGCGGCTGCCCGACCGGGCCGACCTGCGCGGCGCGGTGCTGCGCGGCGAGGACCTGTCGCACCGGGAACTGGCCGGGGCGGACCTGACCGCCGCCGACCTGACCGACACCCGCCTGGTCGCCACCAACCTCACCGAGGCGCGGCTGGAGCACGCCCGGCTGCGCGGCGCCCGCCTGGACCAGGCCCGCCTCGCCGGGGCGGACCTGCGTGACGCGGACCTGGCCGGCGCCCGGTTGTTCCGCGCCGACCTGCGCGGCGCCCGGATCACCGGCAGCCGGTGGCACCGGACCGCGCTGATCGACGTGAGCGCCGACGCGGCGCTGCTGCGCGCGCCGGAGCTGCGCGGCGCCGTGGTCGCCCCGGGCCGTCCGGTCGCGCCGGGCCTGGCCCCGCCCGCGGTGGGCGTGGCGTACGGCTTCGAGGTGGGCCGGCTGCCGGTGCCGGTGGCGTACAGCCCGGACGGGGCGGTGCTCGCGGTGGGCAGCGACGACGGTGGTGTGCTCATCTGCGACACCGCGGCCGGGCTGCCGGTGCGGACCCTGCAGGGGCACCGGGGCCGGGTCTACGCGGTCCGGTTCGACGCCGCCTCGCACCAGCTGGTGACCGGGGCGGCGGACCTCACCGTACGGCTGTGGGACGCCGACCACGGCGACGTGCGGCACGTCATCGAGGACGTCTTCGCCGGCTGGGTGTGGCCGTTGCTCACCGACGGCGAGCGGGGCCGGCTCGTGGTGGGCGACGCGGCCGGCGTGGTCCGGCTCTACGACACCCGCACCGCGCGGCTGCGCCACGAGTGGCCCGGCCACGCCGCGCCCATCTGGGGCACGTCGTTCAGCCCGGACGGCCGGCGGGTCGTGGTGGTGGACAGCGCCGGCGTGGTCCGGGGCTGGGACATCCCCTCCGGCCGGCTCGCCTTCGAGGTGCGCGAGCCGGAGGTGGTCTACCGGGTGGTGCACAGCCCGGACGGCCGCCTGCTGGCCGCGGTCGGCCAGCACGGCCGGGTCTGGATCCGCCGGGCCATCGACGGCGAGCTGCTGCGCCAGCCGCGCGGCCACGAGGCCGACGTGTACGCCCTCGACATCCACCCCGACGGCACGCTCATGGCGACCGGCGACACCCACGGCGCGCTGCGGCTCTGGGACGTGGAGACCGGCCGCCCGGTCCGGGTGCTCGGCCGGCAGCGCGGCGCCATCTACAGCGTCCGGTTCAACGGCGACGGCAGCCTGCTCGCCACGGCCGCCAGCGACGGCGCGATCCAGCTCTGGGACAGCGCCGACGGCCAGCTGCGGCACGAGCTGACCCGGCACCGCGGCTCGGTCTGGCCGGTGGTCTGGCGGCCCGACCAGGCCCAGGTGGCGACCAGCAGCAACGACGGCACCACCCGGCTGTGGGACGTGCGCACCGGGCAGCTCCAGCACACCCTGCGCGGGCACGGCCGGCGGGTCACCGCGCTGTCCTTCCGGGACGACGGCGAGGTCCTCGCGGCCTGCGGCAACGACGGCGTGGTGCGGCTCTGGGAACCGCGCACCGGCCGGCTGGTCCGCCAGCTCGCCAGCCCGGCCGACCGGCTGCTCTCGGCCGTCTTCTGCCCGGGTGAGTCGCTGGTCGCCGCGCCGAGCGGCGACGGTGGCGTGCACCTGTGGAACACCGACACCGGCGTCGACGAGCGGGAGCTCAACGTGGACACCGACCACGTCTGGGCGGCCGCGTTCAGCCCCGACGGCGACGCCCTCGCCACCGCGAACGACGACGACACCGTGCGGCTGTGGTACCGGCGTACCGGCCGGCACTTCGCCACGCTCACCCCGCACCGGGGCCGGGTGCGCGCCATGGCGTTCAGCCCGGACGGCGAGACCATCGCCACCGGCTGCGACGACCAGCTCGTCCGGCTCTGGGACGCGGCCACCGCGACCTGCCGGCTCACCCTCGAACACCACACCGACCGGGTGTACGCGGTGTCGTTCAACACCGACGGGACACTGCTCGCCAGCGCCAGCAACGACGGCGTGGCCGTGGTCTGGGACGCGCTCACCGGCGAGCGGCGCACCGTGCTCACCGAGCACACCGGCCGGCTCTGGTCGTGCGCGTTCAGCCCCAACGGCAACCTGCTCGCCACGGCCGGCGACGACCTGGTCATCCGGCTCTGGGACCCGGGGACCGGCCGGCTGCACGGCACCCTGGCGGCACACACCCGGCGGGTCTGGTCGGTGGCGTTCAGCCCCGACAGCAGCCTCCTGGCCAGCGCCGGTGACGACGGCACCGTGCGGCTGTGGGACGTCGCCGATCCGGAGCACGCCCAGCTCCGGACCACCCTGATCGGCCTGCCCGACGGGTGGGCGGCGGTGAGCCCGGACGGCCGGTACAAGCTGGACGGCGACCCGGGCGGCCAGTTCTGGCACGTCATCGGCACCTGCCGGTTCGAGGTGGGTGAGCTGGACCCGTACCTGACCCAGGTGCGGCGGCTGGCCGTGGACGCCCCGTTCTGATCCCGGCGAGCCGCCGGCTCCCGTGCGGGGCAGCTTTCATCAGCGTCGGCCCCCGCCGTTTCGTTACACGGCTCGCCGGGTTCCGTCCGTGCCGGCGTGCCGATCTGGCTGACCGCTCAGTCCGATCAGGACTCCCGGCGTAGTGACGTAGACCGATCAGTCTGACGCTGTGTCACGATCTCGACACAGAAGTTGTGGGTCGCCCTCGCGATCGATGTGCTGGCGCGGGACCAGCGCCGTCGGTGACGGCCATCGAGGAAGAGGTGGCTCATGGTGGCTCTACGGCGGCTGCTCGCCGGCCTGACCGCGGCGGTGGTGACCGCCGCGCTCGCCCTGGTGTGGACGGCGGCGCCGGCCCACGCGGACGAGGCGTGGGAAAGCGCGCTCAAGAACCTGATGTCGAAGACCGCCACCTGGGCGGAGGGCGGCCTGTCCCGCGTCGGCCGGCTCGGCCAGCCGTTGCCGCTGCTCGGCGTCAGCCCGGGCGCGCTCGTGGACACCGACAAGCTCGCCCGGAAGGCGTCCGACGCCCTGGCCGGCGGCCTGACCAAGGACGACGTGGACCTCGGCGGCGGCACCCGGTTGACCAGCACGGTCACCACCAGCGGCGGCGACCACCTGCTCGACGTGGTGGTCACCACCAAGCGGCAGGTCACCGCGAAGGACCTGGCGGTCGGCGGGGTGACCGTCGCCAAGGCGGTCGACGTCACCGGCTGGGCGACCCTGCACCTGCGGGCCCGGCACACCGCTGCGGGGCAGACCTACCTGGTCCGCGACGGGGACACCCCGCGCCTCGACATCGACGCCGCGGCGACGCTCCGCGCCGACCTGGACCAGGCCACCGCCTCGGTCGGCATTCTCGGCGTCACCCTCACCGCCGGCAGCACCCTCACCGCCCGCACCCACGTCAAGGCCACCGTCACCGACCCCAACGGCGACGGCCGGCTCGCCTTCGACACGGGCGCCGGCGCCGGCACCGGTGAGCTGGGCGCGGCCGGCTCCCTCAGCGGGCTGGTCCAGGTCGCCCTGGACAACGCCGGCGGCGGCCGGATCTCCGACACCGAGACCGAGCCCGGCCCCGGCTCCGTGCACGGCCAGGTCAATCTCGGCGCGGCCACCGCCGGCGCCCCCTTCGCCCTGCCCGCCGTCGCCGCCACCGTCAAGGTCGACTGGAACGACATCAGCGTGGGCAGCCCGACCGTCACCACCACCGGGCTCGACGAGACCATCGCCAAGTTCCGCAACATGAGCCCGCTGGACCTGGCCTCCGGGTTGGCCCAGCTCGCCACCCTGCTCAGCGGGGTGCAGCAGAGCGGGCCGGCCGGCAACCTGAGCCTGCCCTTCCTCCGCGGCACCTTCGCCGACGCGGTGAAGGTCAACGAGAAGCTCGCCGGCTTCCTCAAGAAGTACGTGCACCCGAAGCCGGACGACCCGGAGTTCGACCCGGCCACCGACGACCCGGCCAAGGCCGGCCAGCCGAAGTTCAGCTCGATCCAGCAACTCGTGGCGCTGCTCGCCGCCGAGGGGCTGCCGGTCGACAACCTCTCCTTCGCCGGCGAGAAGCTGGTCTTCCGGGTGAAGCTGGAGCGGGAGTCCACCGTGGCCGTGCCGCTGGACCCGGGCGCCGCCTCGGTCTCCGGCCGCGGCGCCACCTTCACGGCCAACGGCTTCAGCGTCGACGGGAACCGGTTCACCCCCGGTGAGCTTGTCGGCCAGCGGGTGGTCGCCGGCACGTCGGCCGGCACCATCGCCGCGAACACCGCCACCACGGTCACCCTGGCGGAGGACTGGATCGGCGGCCGGCCCGGCCCGGACAGCGTCTGGGTGATCAGCGGCTCCAGCCCGAACATCGGCGCGGTCGAACTCGCCGGCACCCTCACCAAGCCGGCCGGCGGCGACAAGAAGGTGGGCCTGCGGGCGGCCAACGCCCAGGCCAGCTTCGCCACCGTGAAGCCCCGCTACAGCGCGGCGGTCACCCTCGTGCTCGACCTGCGCGACGACCTCGGCAGCCCGGCCGCCAACGCGGACCGGGTGCTGCTGCGTACCGACCCGGCCACGCCGCTGTTCGCGGCCGACTTCCCGGTGACCACCGCGGTCGACTTCTTCGCCAACGCCGGCTTCCTCAAGGTCAGGCTCGGCGGCGACCTCGCCGTCGGGCCGGCCGCCGCCGGGCAGCGGATGCTCCAGGTCAGCTTCAAGCAGGCGCAGGACGTCAGCCTCGGCGAGCTGTTCCGCCGGTTGCAGTCCGAGCCGGGCAACCTGCTCGCCGTCTCGTCCTCGGTGAAGACCACCGGCCGGGTCACGGTCAGCGTCCCGGGCGCCACCGGCGCGCTCGGCCAGGGCGTCGGCGTGGACGTCAGCTGGAAGGCCGGCGAGCAGCCGGTGGTGGACACCAGCAGCCTCGACGGCATCTTCGCCGTCGACTTCAACCCGGACGACCCGAAGGCCCTCTTCGCGGTCGTGGTCGAGGCGCTGCGGCTGGTCAACGCCGCGCTCTCCCAGCCCGGCGGCGGCAGCGGGCCGCTGAACACCGAGATCCCGCTGCTCGGCCGCTCGGCCCGGGAACTGCTCGGCGCGGACGAGAGCGGCGTCGGCAAGGGCGTCACGTTCGCCGCCGACGGGGCGAACTTCCTGCTCAAGGACGGCAACCGCAGCGGCGACGCGGCCTTCGACCCGCGGCTGGCCGGGCGGACCGTCGTGATCGGCAGCAAGGCATACCGGGTGCTGGACCGGGTGGACGGCCAGACCCTGCGGGTGGACGCCGCCGGCACGCCGAAGCCCGCCGACGGCACGGCGTACGCGCTGCGGCCCGAACTGGCCGACGCGCTGGACAAGCTGCTCGCCGCGCCCCCGGACACCCTCCAGGACGCCCTCGACCAGCTCAACAACGCGATCGGCGAGGACAGTGGGATCCAGTTCACCCTGGACGAGCGGGCCGGCGGCCCGTACCTGCGGATCGGGCTGGACTGGAAGCGCAACGTCCGCACCGCCGGACCGCTGGCCTTCGCCTGGGACGGCGCCCGCGAGCTGGTCAGCCTGGACAGCTCCGGCACCTTCGCCCTCGACGTCGACGCCCGGGCGCAGCTCGGCCTGCTGCTGCCGCTGAAGCTCAACGCGGCGCCGCTGCTGGACAAGAACTCCTCGGCCAAGGTCACCGTCAAGGGCGGAGTGGACGACGCGGCGCTCGCCGCCCGGGTCGGCCCGCTCGCCCTCGACCTCGGCAAGGACCCCGACTTCGCCACCGTCAAGGCCAACCTCAGCGTCGGCCTGGGCGGGCTCGCCGCCGACGGGCCGGTCACCGACCTGCTCGGCCTGACGCCGACGTTCACCACCGCCGGCGTGGACTGCGGCGGCGGGGTCGGCAGCGCGACCACCCCGGTCTGCGCCCGCGCGCCGCTGTTCGTCAACAACTGCGAACCCGCCGACGCCACCAACCTGCTCACCTTCACCATGGGGCTGGACCTGACGCCGCACGCGCAGACCCCCGACCTCACCTCCTGCTTCGCCAACCTGTCGCTGAAGCTGACCGACTTCAACGTCGGCATCGACGGCTACCTGGCCAAGGTGGAGGAGGCGCTCCGGCTGGCCAGCTTCGACGGCAAGCTGCCGCTCGTCGGCGACGACCTGCAGCAGGGCCAGAAGTTCGTGGCGCAACTGCGCGCGGACGTCAAGGCCGCGATCGGCCCGGTGCTGGCCAACGCCACGCTGGACAGCGCGGGCATGCAGACGGCCCTCAACGACGTGCTCAAGGACCTGGACTCCGGCGTCAGCGCGGTGGTCGGCTGCCGCAGCGGGGTGGCCACCCCCTGCCAGCCGGAGGACTTCCAGTCCATCCGGATCAAGCTGACCGCCTCGCGCGGCGCGCCCTCGGCCGCGGACGGCTGCAAGGACGCCAGCGACAGCGACAAGTGCCTCGGCGTCAACGTGCCGCTCGACCTGGGCATCCCCGGCCTGTCGCTGAAGGCGAAGAAGGGCGCCCCCGACGGCATCCAGGCCAAGCTGGGCTGGAAGCTGCACCTGGACCTGGTCCTCGACCGGGACGAGGGCTTCTACGTCCCCACCCACGACGGGGACACCGCGCCCGAGGTGCAGATCGGCGCCACCTTCGACATGACCGGCGACCTGGCCGCCCAGCTGGCCTTCATCCAGGTGAAGGCCACCAAGCAGGGCACCGCGCCGCTGGTGCGGGCCTACTTCGGGGTCGACCTGAAGGGCTCGGCGGGGGAGAAGAGCTGCTTCGACCCGGCGGTGGCCGCGGACTGCGCCGCCGACGCGGACGCCAAGCTGACCCTCGCCGAGTTCGCCGACCTGGGTTCGCTCATCGCCACCGACCTCACCGCCGAGGTGAACATCGGCTGGCGGCTGGCGGCCGCCGTGGACACCGGCGGCGACGTGTCCGCGCTGCCCGGCGTCAGCGCACGCTTCGCGCTCAAGTGGGGCCTGAAGCACCAGCAGGGCGGGCTCAGCGCGACCGGCGGCAACGTCACCACGCCGCTCCAGGTCACCTTCACCGACATCGCGCTGGACGCCGGGGCCTTCTTCACCAAGATCCTGAAGCCGGTGGTGGAGAAGATCAAGGCGGTCACCGGCCCGCTCCAGCCGGTCATCGACACCCTGTACGCGCCGATCCCGGTGCTGTCCGACCTGTCGAAGGCCACCGGCGGACCGGACATCACCCTGGTCTGGCTGGCCAAGACGTTCAGCACCCTGACCGGCGGGCCGAAGCTCGACTTCGTCGACACCGTACGATCCGTGATCACCTTCGTGAACCGGATACCCACCTCCTGCGCCACCAACTGCTCGATTCCGCTCGGCGCGTTCCAGGTCGACTCGGCCAGGGCGTTGACCACGGAGGTGTCGCCCGCCTCGGCCGAGAGCCTGATCGACCGCGGCACCGGCTACCAGCCGGCCAAGGCGTCGGACGTCAAGACGGCCGTCGACGGCGCGGCCGGCGGCGACGCGGGGAAGCTGTTCACCCCCGACGAGAACGGCAAGACCAACGCCCAGAAGACCGGCTTCAGCTTCCCGGTCTTCGACAACCCGGGCTCGCTGTTCGGGCTGCTCATGGGGCAGGACGTCGAGCTGGTCAGCTTCGACTCCGGCCCGCTGTCGCTCGGGTTCAGCTGGCGGCAGTCCTTCGGCCCGGTGTACGCCCCGCCGCCGGTGCTGGTCACCCTCTCCGGCAGCGCCTCGGTGACCGCCCGGTTCATCGCCGGCCTGGACACCGCCGGCATCCGGCACGCCGTGGAGGCCGCCACCGAGGGCACCGACCTCGACGCGGTCAGCCTGCTCGACGGCCTCTACTTCAAGACCACCGACAGCAGCGGCAAGCCCGTGCCGGTGGTCACCCTGCGCGGCGAGATCGCCGCGGGGGCCGAGGTCAGCGTGCTCATCGTCAAGGCGGGCATCGAGGGCGGCATCCGGCTCACCGTCGGGTTCAGCTGGAACGACCCGAACAACGACGGGAAGTTCCGTACCAGCGAGTTCCTCCAGGCGCTGCTGGTGAACCCGGTCTGCCTCTTCACCACCAGCGGGCAGCTGTCGGTGTTCCTCAAGGTCTACATCACCATCGACCTGTTCCTGTTCTCCAAGACCTTCGACTTCACCCTGGTCGACGCCACCCTGCTGGACTTCCGCGCGCAACCCGACTGCAAACCGAAGCCACCCGAGCTGGGCGGCACGGTCGACGACACCCTCGTCGTCTTCGCCGGCAGGTTCGGCAAGAAGGAGCAGCGCGGGGACAAGGCGTGGGACAACGGCGCCGGCACCTACGCCGGTGACGTGGTGAAGGTGTACGCGCTGCACTACGCCGACGCGGGCACCGAGGGCGCCACCGACGACTTCGACGGCTTCGCGGTCGAGGCGCTCGGGCGCAAGCAGGAGTTCCTCGACCCGAACCTGACCCGGGTGGTCGTCGACGGGCGGGGCTACCAGGTCGCCGACGCCGACAAGGTCTCCCTGTCGGTGCTGCTGCTCGGCGACGGCGACACCAGCGGCGACGGCACGAAGACCTCGGCGTTCGACAAGGCGGCCGTGGTCCTCGGCTCCGACGGCCGGGACCAGATCCGCACCGGCACCGGTCCGGCGTGGGTGGACGGCCGCGGCGGCGACGACGTGATCGTCACCGCCGAGGCGGCCGGCCAGGTCAGCCGGGTCGCCGGCGGCGCCGGCAAGGACACCGTCACCACCGGCGACGGCAACGACGTGGTGGCCGGCGACAGCGATCTCGGCGCGGTCGACCGCTCCGGCACCACCGTGCACACCTCGGTCGGCGACAAGAGCCTCACCGGCCTGGTCGACTGGACGAAACTGAAGGACCCGACCGAGGAGACCACCGGCGCGGACGACCACGTCACCGTCGGGCACGGTGCCAGCACCGTCTACGGCAACGGCGGCGACGACGTCGTCGGCGTGGTCCTCGACGACCGGCCGAACGGGAAGAACCTCCTGGTCGGCGGCCCGGGCGCGGACATCCTCAACGGCGGCAAGGGCGACGACACCATCCACACCGCCGGCAGCGGCGTCCCGGCCGACCCGGACGCGGCCGGCAGCGGCGACGCCGGGCTGACCAACAAGGTCGACACCGGCGCGGGCCAGGACACCGTGCACGGCAGCGCCGGCGCCGACCTGGTCGTGTCCCACTCGGCCAACGGGCAGACCGGCCACCTGTACGGCTACGGCGGCGACGACGTGCTGGTCGGCGGCTACGGCACCGACGAGCTGTTCGGCGGCCCGGACGAGGACTACGTGATCGCCGAGCCGTCCAGCGTCGGCGACCCGGACGGCACCGACGGCTACGGCCCGGCCCGCCAGGTCGTCCACCAGCCGCTGCCGGCCGGCACCCAGTCGCAGACCAAGCTGCTCGTCGGCGGCCTGGGCAGCGACCACGTGGTCGGCGGCGACGGCGGGGCGACGGTCTTCGGCGACAAGCGACTGACCGCCGAGACCTGCGCCGACGCCAGCCTCGCCGGCGACCAGCCGGCTCCCACCGACCAGGGCGCGGCCGACCTCATCCTCGGCGGCGCCGGGGTCGAGGTGGTCACCGCCGGCAGCGGGAACGACCGCGCCGACCTCGGCGGCGGCGACGACCGGGCCTGCGGCCAGCTCGGCGACGACACCCTCCACCTGGGCGGCGGCGCCGACCGGGCCTGGGGCGGTCCGGGCGTCGACCAGCTGCACGGCGACGACGGGATCGACCTGCTCTTCGGGAACGCCGGCGACGACGGCCTGTACGGCGGCACCGGCGTGGACACCGCCGAGGGCAACGAGGGCGGCGACCAGGTGCTCGGCGGCCCGGACGACGACGTGCTCTACGGCGGCGGACGGGTGGCCGGCGTGGCCGACGGCCGGGACTTCGTCTACGGCGAGGAGGGCGTGGACCGGATCGTCGGGGACAACGGCACCCCGCGCATCGGCGACGTCGGGCCGTACCCGCTGGACCTGGCCGGCGACGTGCCGGCCGCCGGCGCCGGGGACGTGCTCTCCGGTGGCCCCGAGGGCGACATCGCCTACGGCGGGCTCGGCGACGACCGGGTCGACGGCGACGGCGGGGACGACCAGCTGGAGGGCAACAACGGCGCCGACGTGGTCCACGGTGGCATCGGGAAGGACGAGATCGTCGGCGGCTCCGCCCAGGAGCCCGTCGCCGGCACCGGCCGCCCGGACACCGGGGACCAGCTCTTCGGTGACGGCGACGCCGACCTGATCGCCGGGGACAACGCCCGGTTCGTGCCGGCCACGGCCGACGCGACGCGGGTCACCCAGGCCCGGACCGTGCCGTCGCGCAAGGTCACCCTGCTCGACCTCGGGTTCGCCCCGGCGGCCGGCACCAGCGGCGGTGACCTGATCTCCGGTGGCGACGCCGACGACGTCATCTTCGGCCAGGGCGGACCGGACCGGGTGCACGCCGACGCGGGCGCGGACTTCGCCGAGGGTGGCCCCGGCTCCGACTGGGTCGAGGGCGACGCCGGCGACGACGACCTGGTCGGCGGCTCCAGCACCGCGTACGACGGGACCGGGGCGGCCACGACGGGCCAGCCGGACACCGCGGACGCCCTGTTCGGCGGACCCGGTTCCGACGCGGTCATCGGTGACAACGGCGCGGTGCTCCGCCCGCTTGCCGGTGAGCAGCCCACGGCCGTGACGGTCCGGCTCGGGGCGGACGGCAACCCGTTCGGCCCGCGGATCGTGGTGCTGCTGGACCGGGCGGCGGCCACCGCCAACCGGTCCGGCGCGGACCGGGTCAGCGGCGGCGACGGCGTCGACACCCTCTGGGGTCAGGACGGCGACGACGCGCTGACCGGCGACGGCGACGGCGACTACCTGGAGGGCAACGGCGGCGCGGACACGCTGCGCGGCGACACCGCCCTCGGCGCGGCGGGCCGCACCACGGTCTCCCCGCTGCCCGATCCGGGCTGGCCGGGTGACCCGGCGGCCCCGGCGGACCTGGTCGGCGCCGGTACGCCGGCCGGGCAGGACGACCTGATCGGCGGCAGCGCGGCCGCCGGGTTCCGGGACACCGGGGACGTGGTCGAGGGCAACGGCGCCGACGACGTGCTCCTCGGCGACAACGGCTCGCTGCTGCGCACGGTGACCACCGTCGACGGCAAGGCGGCCGAGCGGGTCTACACCGAGCGGTACCCGACCGGCGCCGTGCCGGCCGGCGCCACGGTGGCGCGGACCCACGACCCGGCCCTACCCGGCCCGTCGACCCGGTTCTGCACCACCGCGCAGGCCACCTGCGAACCGGCCGGCGCCTACGGCAACGACCAGCTCTACGGGGACGCCGGCAACGACGGGGCGTGGGGCCAGGACGGCGACGACGCGATCCGCGGCGGCGCCGGCGACGACGACCTCTTCGGTGAGCTGGGCGCGGACAGCCTCTACGGCGAGGACGGCCGGGACGCCATCCTCGGCGACCGCGGCGGCGTGGTGAACCAGTACCTCAACGCCGACGACGTGGCGGCGCTGGGCTTCACGGCGACGCTCTCCTCGGTCCCGCAGGAGACGTTCACCGGGTTCCGGGCCGGCGGCTACGACCGCCGGGTGGACCTGCTGCACGACACCGACGGGGACGCCTGGATCGGCAGCGCCACCTCGGCGCCCATGCCGTACGCCGGGCTGACCGCCGGGGCGGCCGACCTCATCCGGGGCGGGGCCGGCGCGGACAACATCCACGGCGGCTTCGGCGACGACGTGGCCAACGGCGACAGCGGCGGCGACGAGGTGTTCGGCGGCGAGGGTTCGGACGTGCTCTGGGGCGGCAGGGGCTGCGACCCGGTGCTCGACGCGGCCAACCCGCAGTGCCTGGTGAACGGCGTGTTCAGCGCCGCGGCCCGGGGCGACCAGGACCAGTACGTCGACCACCTGTTCGGCGGGGCCGGGGCGACCAGCGGCCCGGCGGTCACCGCCGTGCTCGGGTCCGACCTGCTGGACTTCCGGCCGCGCGGCTCCTACCCGGACAACTGCGCGGCGGGGGCCTGGCCGGTGGACCTGGCGGCCGGCACGGTCGACCCGTGCCGCTGGTTCGAGGCGACCAACCTGGACAACGACGTCCTGGCCGACAACCAGCACCACCACGGCACCGACTGGATCTACGGCGGCTGGGACCGGGACGTGCTCCAGGGCGACGTGACGCAGAACGGGCCGAACAACGGTGACCGGCTGTTCGACTGGAACGGCGCGTACAACCTGTTCACCCACTGCAACGCGGCGTACGGCGGGTTCAACGACGTCCGCCAGCACAGCCCGGCCATGCAGGACTTCCTGACCCGGCTGGCCTGGGCGAACGGCGCCGGTCGCAGCGCGAGCGACGTGACCACGGCGGGCACGTCGGCCTTCCTGGAACTGTCCTACGTGTACCCGCGGGACAACCCCGACCAGGGGGCGGGGGCGGCGTTCCCGAGCACTCCGGGGCACTTCGACACACCGTCCTGCACCGACTGAGCGACGCGTCCGGGGCCCGGCTCTCCGCGAGGGAAGCCGGGCCCCGGCGTGTTCAGCCCATCACCACGGCGTTGCCGGTCACCCGGATCCCGCCCGTGCCGGCGGGCACGTCGACCACCAGCAGGCCGGGCCGGCCCAGGTCCGCGCCCTGATGGAGGTGCAAGGTGGTCGGCGGCTCGACCAGATCGTGGGTACGCAGGTAGCCGCCGAGCGCGGCGGCGGCCGCGCCGGTCGCCGGGTCCTCGACGACGCCGCCCACGGGGAAGGGGTTGCGGACGTGGAACTCCGTGCCGGAGGCGCGCCACACCAGCGCCACGGTGGTCCAGTCCCGTCGCAGCATCAGGTCGCGCAGCCGGTCGAAGTCGTAGTCGAGCGCGGCCAGCCGCTCCCGGGTCGCCGCGCCGATGACCAGGTGATGGGCGCCGGCGTACGCGACGCGGGGCGGCATCGCCGGGTCGAGGTCGTCCGTGGCCCAGCCCAGGGCGGCGAGCGCCTCGGCCAGGTCGTCCGGCGTCACCGGCGAGTCGGAGGGTGCCACGCTGGTCAGGGTCGCCGTCGGCTGCCCGCCGGCAGCTCGACCGGTCGCCACCGGGACCACCCCCGCCCGGGTCCGGAAGACCAGCTCGCCGGTGTCGCCGCGCTCGGCGACGGCCACCGCCGAGGCGATGGTCGCGTGGCCGCAGAACGGCACCTCGGCCTGCGGGCTGAAGTACCGGACGTCGTACTCGCCTGGGCCGGTGGCGGCGAGGAACGCCGTCTCGGAGTACCCGACGTCGGCGGCGATGGCCTGCATCTGCGAGTCGGTGAGCCCACCGGCGTCGAGGACCACGCCGGCGGGGTTGCCCGCCGTCGGGTCGATGGTGAAGGCGGCGTACCGCAGGACTTCCGTCATGGCGCCACGGTACGCGTCAGCTACCGGCGGTCCTCGTCCACCGGATCTCGCCCTCGTGCCGTACGTCGGTGGGGGTCAGGCCGGCGGCGGTGGCGACGGCGGCCGAGGCCCGGTGCTCCGGGTGGATGTGGGCCATGATGGTGCGCACGTCCTGCCGCCCGAGCCAGGCCACCAGCCCCCGGGCCGCCTCGGTGGCGATGCCCCGCCCCTGCCACGCGGTCCCCACCACCCAGGCGATCTCCGCGACGCGGTCGTGGGCCGGGCCGCTGACGGTCGCCTGCACGGTGCCCACCAGGCACCCCTCGTCGCGCAGTCGGATCACCCAGTTGCACCAGGAGACCTCCGGGTCCGGCGAACCGGCGACAAGCCGTTCGTAACGGGCCCGCAGACCCGCCGCATCGGCCGGGGCCCCACCGATGAAGGCATGCAACCCCGGATCACCCAACACGACGGCCATCTCCCCGGCGTGCCCCACACCCAACGGCAGAAGAACCAGCCGCCCGGTGCGGATGCTCTGAACCAGGACGGAACCCATGCCTCACCCCCTACCGGAACCGGCGCGCTGATCATGAGGTTAGCCCCCTGGAACGCCCCGTCCACAGGAGCCAACCTCATGATCAACGCGGCAGGGGTCCATGGGCCGTCAGCGGCGCCACTTCTGGTTGGGGGCGCCGGTGCAGTCCCAGATCTGGAGGCGGGTGCCGTCGGCGGAGCTGGCGCCGGTGGCGTCCAGGCACTTGTTGGCCTGCGGGTTCACGATGTCGCCGTTGGCGGTGAAGACCCACCGCTGGGCGCCGGTGCCGTTGCAGTCCCAGAGCTGCACCTTCGCCCCGTTGGCGGTCGACCCACTGGTCACGTCGAGGCACTTGCCGAGGGCGCGGACCGAGCCGTCGGCGTTCCAGGTCCACCGCTGGGCGGCGGTGCCGTTGCAGGTCCAGAGCTGGACCGGGGTGCCGTTGGCGGTGTTGGCGCTCGCCACGTCCACGCACTTGTTGCCGTATCCGACGATCTGCCCGCCGGTGCCCCCGCCGCCGCCGTTGTCCCAGGCCTGGACCCGGACGTAGTCGATCGTCATGGTCTGCGGGAAGGTGGTGCTGCCGTCCGGCGAGCCGGGCCAGTTGCCGCCGACCGCGACGTTCATGATCATGAAGAACGGGTGGTCGAAGACCCACCGGTTGCTGCCCGCGTCGGCCGGGGTCTTGCGGGAGTACGCCACGCCGTCCAGGTACCAGGTGATCGAGTCGGGCGCCCAGTCGACGGTGTAGGTGTGGAAGGCGTCGGCGAGGGCCTGACCGTTCGGGAGCGAGGTGGAGCCGCCCAGGCCGTTGCCGCCGGAGTAACCGGGGCCGTGCAACGTGCCGTACACGGTGGACGGCTGCTTGCCGACGTTCTCCATGATGTCGATCTCGCCGCTGTTCGGCCAGGGGTTGGTGGCGATGTCGTTGCCGAGCATCCAGAACGCGGGCCAGAGCCCCTGCCCCCGCGGGATCTTGATGCGCGCCTCGAAGCGGCCGTACGCCTGGCTGAACGTGCCGTTGGTGAGCAGCCGGGCCGAGGTGTACTGGCAGCTGCCGTACCAGCAGGAGTAGCCGGCGGGGTTCTCCTTGCGGGCGGTGATGACCAGGTTGCCGTTGCCGTCGAGGGCCGCGTTGCGGGTGCTGTTGGTGTAGTACTGCAGCTCGTTGTTGCCCCAGCCGCTGCCGCCGATGTCGTACCGCCACCTGCTCCCGTCGGGAGCCGCGCCGGCCGGGCCGGTGAAGTCGTCGGACCAGGTCACCGCTCCGGGCGCGGCCACGGCGGGGGTGTCGGTGACGGTGGTCAGCGCGGCCGTGAGTCCCACGGCCGCGAGGGCCACGGCGACGATGGTACGGATCCTGCGCACGGTGCCTCCCCTGTTGTTAACAAACCATAAAGATAGACTTCGATGAAGTTATGAACGAAGCTCGGAGCTGTCAAGAGAGCGCTTCCCCGGGTGGGCGCGCCCGGTTCCGGAACCGGCCGGAAATATTGACGTAATGCGATGCGGTTCGGGAGGATCCGGAACCGGGACGTGGGCGGCCCGGGCCGACGGGGCACCAGGCGACCGGTCCCGTGGGGAGGCGCGAGATGAGACTGCCCAGACCTGTGACCCTCGCCGGGGCCGGCGCCCTCGTGGTGGCCCTGCTGCCGGCCCTGCCCGCGGCGGCCGCCGACACCGGCACGGTCACCGTCACCGCCGGCCGGTCGGTGTACGCGGCGGCCGAGGGGAGCCGGGTGCCGGTGGACCTCGCGGTGTCCACCTCCGACGGACGGCCACTGGCCGCGCCGGTCACCGTGCGCTGGGCCACCGGCGCCGGCACCGCGACCCCCGGCGTCGACTACGCCGCCGCCTCCGGCACGCTCACCTTCCCGGCGGGCGCCCCGTCCGGCGCCACCCGCTCGCTCACGGTCGCCCTGCGTGCGGACGGCACGGCGGAGACCGCCGAGACGCTGCCGCTGACCCTCACCGCCGACGGGGCCACCGTCGCGGCCCGGCCCACCGTGGTGGTCGCCGCGCACGGCCTGCCGTACCTCGACTCCCGGCTACCGGTGCGGCGGCGCGTCGCCGACCTGCTGGGCCGGATGACGCTCGCCGAGAAGATCGGCCAGATGACGCAGGCCGAGCGGGCGGCCGTCGCCGACGACCCGACCGCCGTCGCCCGCTGGCAACTCGGCTCGGTGCTCTCCGGCGGCGGCTCCACCCCGGCCAGCAACACCCCGGCGGCCTGGGTCGAGATGGTCAACGGACTCCAGGCTCAGGCGCTCAGCACCCGCCTCCAGATCCCGCTGATCTACGGCATCGACGCCGTGCACGGTCACGGCAACGTCGTCGGCGCCACGGTCTTCCCGCACAACGTCGGGCTCGGCGCCACCCGTGACCCCAAGCTGGTCGAGCGGGTCGGCCACGCCACCGCCGCCGAGGTACGCGCCACCGGCATCCCGTGGAACTTCGCGCCCTGCCTCTGCGTCTCCCGGGACGAGCGGTGGGGCCGCAGCTACGAGAGCTTCGGCGAGGACCCGGCGCTGGTGGTGTCGATGGAGACCGTCATCGACGGCCTCCAGGGGCGGCCCGGCCGGCTCGACGACCACGACCGGGTGCTCGCCACCGCCAAGCACTACGCCGGCGACGGCGACACCGACTACGACGAGGCCGTCGCCGCCGCGAACGAGGGCAAGCCCTGGTGGGAGCAGAAGTACCCGATCGACCAGGGCGTCACCGTCACCGACCGGGAGCACTTCGCCCGGGTGGACCTCGCCCCCTACCTGCCGGCCGTGCGGGCCCACCGGGTGGGCAGCGTGATGCCCTCCTTCTCCAGCCTGGACTGGACCGAGGACGGGCTCGGCAACCCGACCAAGATGCACGCCCACCGCGAGCTGATCACCGACGTGCTCAAGGGTCGGCTGGGCTTCGACGGGTTCCTGATCTCCGACTGGGAGGGCATCCACCAGATCCCCGACCCGTCCGAGCCGACCAACGGCGGGCTGACCGCGTACAAGGTCCGGGTCGGGGTCAACGCCGGCACCGACATGTTCATGGAGCCGTACAACGCCGAGCAGTTCGAGCAGTTGCTGCTGGCCGAGGTGACCGCCGGGCGGGTGCCCACCGCGCGGATCGACGACGCGGTGCGGCGGATCCTCACCAAGAAGTTCGAGCTGGGCCTCTTCGAGCACCCGTACGCCTCGGCCGACGACGTCGACCAGGTCGGCAGCGCGGCACACCGGGCGATCGGCCGCGAGGCGGTCGCGAAGTCCCAGGTGCTGCTGAAGAACAGCGGGCGGGCCCTGCCGCTGCGCCCGGACGCCTCGCTCTACGTGGCCGGCCGTAACGCCGACGACCTCGGCAACCAGGCCGGCGGCTGGACGGTCACCTGGCAGGGCGTCTCCGGCGCCGACGCCGTCCCCGGCACCTCCGTCCTGGACGGCATTCGCCAGGTCGCCCCGGAGGCCCGGGTCACCTACAGCGCCGACGCCTCGGCCCCCACCGACGGCGCCGAGGTCGGCGTCGTGGTGGTCGGCGAGACCCCGTACGCGGAGGGCTACGGCGACGTCGGTGGGCCCGAGTGCGGCTGGTGCAGCGCGCCGCAGCAGGAGGAGAAGTCGCTCCGGCTCCAGCCCGCCGACCGGGCGGTCGTCGACAAGGTGTGCGCGGCGCTGCCGACGTGCGTGGTGCTGGTGGTCTCCGGCCGGCCGCAGGTGCTCACCGACCAGCTCGGCGAGATCGACGCCCTGGTGGCCTCCTGGCTGCCGGGCAGCGAGGGCACCGGTGTGGCCGACGTGCTCTTCGGTCGCCGTCCGTTCACCGGCCGGCTGCCGGTGAGCTGGCCGCGGGACGAGGCGCAGGTGCCGGTCAACGTCGGCGACGCCGACTACCGGCCGCTGTTCCCCTTCGGCTGGGGCCTGCGCACCGACCCGGGCCGGGACCGGCTGGCCGCGGTCGCGGCCGACCGCCCGCAGGTCCGGGCCGCTCTCGCCGGATCGAACTGGCACGCGGACGGCTCGTTGCGTGACGCCCCACGGGCGCTGGACCGGCTCGGGCGGCAGCTCGGCGCCGACCACCGGGACGCCGCGCTGGTCGAGGCGATCCTCGGGGTGGCCCGGGACGCCGCCCAGGCTGCCGTGGTACGGGGGAGCGCGCCGGCGAACTGGGCGGCGCTGATCGCCGACGCCGACCACGCCCAGCTCACCGGCGACCCGGTCCGCGCGTTCACGCTGCTCGCCCGCGTCGCCGCCTGACGTGCCACGCCGGTCTCCCCGCGAGCGGTCGTCGGGGAGACCGGCGTGGCGTCAGGCTCCGGGTCGGGCAGCCTGACGGGGACCCCACGTCGACGTCGAGGCCGGCCGGCCGCTCGCGGTCCCGCCCGGCCCGGACGGCTGACCGGCCGCGCTCACTCCGCCCCGGTGGCGGCGGGCATGGGGGAGCGGTCCGGCCGCGGCTGCTCCGGTGGCGCCGGCCGGCGCAGGTCCCGCCACGGGCCGCCGAGCAGCGGGGTGAGCACCACCAGCAGGTAGCCGGTGCCGACGGCGACCAGGGTCGCGGTGGTGCCGAAGCGGTCGGCGGCCAGGCCGGCGCCGAACGCGCCCACCGGCATGGCCGCCCAGGCGCCCGCGCCGATCACCCCGTACACCCGGGCCCGCATGGTCGCCGGCACCCGTTCCAGCTTCACGGCGCCGATGAGCGGGTTGATCGCGCCGGCGGCGAGGCCGGCCACCGCGAAGACCGCGGCCACCACCGGCAGCGGCGGGGCGGCGGCGAGGGCCCAGAAGGGCGGGGCGCCGGCGACGGCGAAGGCGGTGACGAAGGTGGCGCGGCGGGGCAGCCGGTGCCCGACGGCGCTGAACAGCAGCGAGCCGACCAGCGCCCCGCCGCCCATCGCGCCGACCAGCAGGCCGAACGCCGCCGCTCCGCCGAGGTCCCGGGTGGCGACGACCGGCAGCAGCACGTTGCTCTTGGTCGCGTCGAAGAGGTTGGTGACCAGCACCAGCAGCACCATGGCGCGCAGCAGCGGCTCGCGGGCCAGGAAGCGCAGCCCGGCGGCGAAGTCCCGCCAGTAGCCGGACGAGGGGGTGCCCGGCTCGGCGGTCGGCCGCAGGCTCGCCGGCACCAGGACCGCCACCGCCAGCGCCGAGACGGCGAACGTCACCGCGTCCACGGCCAGCACCGGCAGCGCGCCGAGCGCGCTGACCAGCAGACCGGCCACCGGCGCGCCGATCAGGCGGGCGCCACGCTCGGTGGCCTCGAACCAGCCGATCGCCCGCTCGATGGGCACCCCAGCCGCGGTCGCCGCCTCGGGCAGCAGCGCGGTGCGGGCGGTCTGGCCGGGGGTGTCGAGCAGGCCGCTCACGAAGACCAGCCCGAGCAGCGCCGGAAAGGGCAGCCCCACCGTGGCGTGCAGCAGCGGTACGGCGGCGACCGTCACGCCGGAGACCAGGTCGGCCAGCACGCTGGCCCGGCGGTAGCCGATCCGGTCGACGAGCACGCCACCGAAGGCGCCACCGAGCACCACCGGGGCGGTGGCGAAGGCGCCGGCCAGCCCGGTGGCGGCGGGGGAGCCCGTCTCGGCCAGCACGTAGAGCGGCAGCGCGATCAGGGTGAGCATGTTGCCGGTGAGCGAGACCGTGTGCGCGATCAGCAGCCCGATCAGCGGGGTCCGGCGCGGCGGGGCCGGCGTCACCGCGGATCCCGGAAGGCGTGGTAGATCAGCGTGACGGTGTCGGCGCCGGGCCGGTCCCGGTCGCTGCGGGCCTGCCAGCGCGCGGACAGCGCCTCCAGGTCCGCCCGCAGCTCCACCAGTTCGTCGCTGGTCAGGTACAGCGTGGAGTCGCTGTTGGCGGTGCCACGAACCCACGCCGGGTCGAGGGTTGCCTCGGCGTCGAGGTAGGCCAGCAGCCGGTCGACGTACCGGTCCAGGATGACGCGGCGGAGCAGATCGGAGGCGGCCTTGCGTTCGGGGTCGGCGAGTGCCTCGACCGGCTCCCAGGAGGTCCGCGCGTGCGCGGCCCGCCACCACCGTTCCCGGCGGTTGCGGGCCAGCTCGGGGGCCTCCCGGACGAAGCCGTGCTCGGCCAGCTTGCCCAGGTGGTAGCTGACCGAGCCGACCGCCTCGCCGGTGACGTCGCTGAGCATGCCCACGGTCTGCGGACCGCGGATGCGCAGCTCGCCGAGGAGCCGGATCCGGGTCGGGTGGGCCAGCGCCCGCATGGCTCTCGGATCGGTCAGGTGCAGGGTGCTCGGCTCGTCCGCCATGCCGTCACCCTAGACCCACAACACATGATGTACAAGAAGTCTTGTATTAGCGGGTGCACGCGGGCCGCGCCGCATGCACGGGCGTTGATCAGGCCGGGCGGCGGCCCTTGAGGCGGCGGCCCAGCTCGCGGGCGATCTCCCGGTTGGCGTCCCGCTCCGCGAGGGCCTGGCGCTTGTCGTACGACCTGCGGCCCCGGGCCAGGCCCAGCTCGACCTTGGCCCAGCCGTTGGAGAAGTACATCGACAGCGGCACCAGCGTCACGCCGCCGTCGCGCAGCTTCTCCAGGATCCGGGCGATCTCCACCCGGTTCAGCAGCAGCTTCCGGGTGCGCCGGGGCTGGTGGTTGGTCCAGGTGCCGAAGCCGTACTCGGCGATGTGCAGGCCGTAGAGCATGATCTCGCCGTCGCGCTCCTGGGCGAACGCGTCGACCAGCGACACCCGTCCCTCGCGCAGCGACTTCACCTCGGTGCCGGCCAGCACGATCCCGGCCTCGTACGTCTTCAGGATCGTGTAGTCGTGCCGCGCCTTCTTGTTGGAGGCGACGAGCTTGCGCCCGGTCTCCCTGGTCACGCCCCACCTCCCGCTGGTCCGACGCCGAGCAGGATACCCGCCGGCAGCGGGCGCGCCGGGCGTCACGGTGGTGCGGCGGCCACGCGGCGGAGGTGCCCGTCGAGGTCGGCGAGCCAGCCGTCGACCTCCACCAGCGACAGCACGGCCGGCCGCTCCTCGCCGTCGCGCACCAGCCCGTGCACCTGCCGGGCGACGTCCCCGGTCCCATCCGCCGGCACGGGTGGCCGGTCGACCCGGCCCCGCGACACCTGGCGGCCCAGGTCGGCGTAGCCCTCCCGAAGCCGGGTGGCCCGGGCGGCCAGCGCGGTGGCCGGGCCGGGCCACGGGGCCAGCGCCCCGGGCCGGCGGTCGGCGAGCAGCGCCTGCCCGCCGTAGCTGGCCCGATGCGCGGCCGCCAGGACCGCGTCCCAGTCGACGTGGGACAGCCGGGGGTCGTGGCGCTCCGCGTGGTACTGGACGAAGGAGGCCGAGGCGAGGGCCTCCGCGCGCCGGGCCGCCTCGACGGCGGGGTGTGCGTCCGCCGTACCCGCGAGCGCCTCGACGATCCGCTCGGCGGCCCGCCCGCTCGCCGCCAGGTAGGCGCCGGCGTTGCGGCGCAGTTCGCCGCCGCTGCCCCGCGGCCAGAGCAGCAGGCCGGCGAGGACGCCCACCACGGCACCGATCGCCACGTCCAGCACCCGCGCGCCGGCCAGTTGCCAGGACGCCGGGTTGAGCTGGGCGAACACGACGATGAGCAGGAGGGTGAGCAGCGCCTGGGCCCAGCCCAGGCCGAGCAGGGGGCCGACGCCGAAGGCCAGCACCAGCGCCAGCGGCAGCAGGGCGGCGTACGCCTGCCGTTCGGGCGAGACGAGCAGGAGCAGGCCGCCGGCCGCGCCCCCGGCGACGGTGCCGACCAGCGCCGGACGCAGCGTGGTCCGGGTGTCCGAGGCGGAGGCCCGCATCAGGCTCAGCGTCGCCAGGAGCACCCAGAACCCGTGTTGCAGGTTGACCACCCCGGCGACCACCCGGGCGGCGGCCAGGGCCACGGCGAGCCGGACCGCTCCCTCCAGGTACACCGACCGCGGGGTGAGGTGCGCCCGGAACTGCTGCCGGTACAGCGACCACGCGCTGCGCCCGGCGTACCAGAACCGGTCCGGACCCGCCTCGGGCCGCGCAGCCTGCCGTCGGGGTGGACCGGTGGCGATCCCGACCGCCGTCGCGAACGTCCCGACCTGGTCGGCGAGCGCTCGGACCGCCGCGTCCACGCGTAGCCGGGCCGGACCGGCGGCCCGCCACGACGGCGGCAGCGCCCTGGCCCGCTCCGGCTCCTCGACGGCCGCGACGCCCGGCCGCCGCACGGCGACGTCGGCGGAGCGGCGGAGCGAGGCCGCGCACCGCCGGAGCGCGTCGGCCAGGTCGGCGTCCCCGCTGCCCGGCACGTCCGGCCGGGACGCCAGGGGCCCGGTGACCGCCAGCACCTCCTGGACGGCCGCCGCCGCGTCCCGCCAGGCCCGGTCGCGGCGGCCGGCCGAGGTGGGGCGGGCCGTCACCGGTAGTCGAGGCATCCGCACCTGGTCGACCAGTTGGGCGGCCCGCGCATGCCGCCGGGCCGCCTCCTCCGCCGCGCCCGGCCGGGCGACCAGCACGTCCGCCAGCGCGTCGACGAGGTCCGCGAGACCGCCCGCCGCCGTGGCGAGGCGCTGCGGGAAGGAGACCGGAGCCGGGTCCGGCCAGAGCGTCACCTCGGCGAGCGCGACCAGGACGGCGCCCAGCGTGACGCCGGCCAGCCGGGCCGGGAGGGATTCGGGCTGGTACGGCGGGAAGCAGGCCAGGATGTAGAAGAGCTGGAGCGCGTTGGCCAGCCCGACCAGGCGCGGCCCGCCGACTCCGGCGAACGCCACGGCGAACCCGACGACGAGCATCCCGGCGGACGCCGCCGCGGTGCTGACCGCCAGCACGGTGCCGACCGCCACGAGCGACCAGGCCACCGGCAGGGCCGTCAGGAGGGTGCGCGCCCGCTCGGCGGGCGGCCCCGGCAGCTGGGCGAAACTGCCCGTGGCGACCGTGCCGAAGAGGGCGTACGTCGCGAGCGTGATGTTGCCCAGGCCGTAGCGGCAGCCGTAGAAGACGAGCGAGGCGACGACGGTCAGCCGGGCCGCCCGGCGGATGATGCGGTAGCCCGGGTCCCGCCGGCGCAGCCGGTCCCGCAGCTCCTCGCCGGGCCGTCGACGCATGCCCACACCGCTCCCCGACAGGTCTACCCAGGGGGTGGCGGGCCGTCTGCCCCGGGACTCTATCCGCTCCGGCGCGGTGACGTTCCGCGGATGGACCGACGGGCGAGAGTCCGCGATCGGGATGCTCACTGTCACCGGCGCGCCTAGGCTGCCCGGTAGGCGAGGTGGGGAGCGGCGGATGACGCGGGTGGCGGTGCTCGGGCTCGGCGGCATGGGCGCGCCCATGGCGGCGAACCTCATCCGGGCCGGGCTGACCACGGTGGTCTGGAACCGGCACCCGGAGCCGGCCCGCGCGCTCGGTGACCAGGGCGCCGAGGTCGCCGCCGACCCGGCCGACGCGGTACGCCGGGCCGACGTGGCGGTGACCATGGTGACCGACGCGGCCGCGGTGCGCGCCATCGCCGTCGACCAGGGGATGCTGGCCGCGCTGCCCGACGGCGCGGTCTGGGCGCAGATGAGCACCATCGGGGTGACGGAGACCGCGCGCCTGGCCGAGCTGGTCGGCGCCGAGCGTCCCGGGGTGACCCTGGTGGACGCGCCGGTGGCCGGCAGCCGGGGCCCGGCCGAACAGGGCAATCTCGTCGTCCTGGCCTCCGGACCGGAGCAGGTGCGGGACCGGGTGGCGCCGGTCTTCGACGCGGTCGGGCAGCGGACCGTCTGGGTCGGGCCGGTCGGCGCCGGGTCGCGGCTGAAGCTGGTCAACAACCTGCTGCTCGCCTTCGTGAACGAGGGGCTCGCCGCGGCGGTGGCCCTCGGCGACGCGCTCGGCCTGGACCGCGACACCGTGCACGGGGCCCTGCGCGGCAGCCCGCTCGTGTCGCCCTGGGCCGCCGACAAGCTGGACCGGATCGCCGGGGACGACTACACGGCGCAGTACTCACTGGCCCTGGCGCTCAAGGACGTGGACCTCGCGCTGCGCGAGGTGCCGGCCGGCCGGTTCCCGGCCGCCGAGGCCCTGGCCGCCGAGTGGCGCCGCGCGGTCGAGCAGGGCCTCGGCGGCGACGACCTGACGGTCGTGACGCGGGCCCTCGCGAGGGAGTCAACCCCTCAGGGCTCCTGACAGAAGTGGTGGGCTTGACCTGGTCAGAGGTCGGTGTCGTGCACGAGGCCGCCGGGTAGCGGGACGCGGTCAGCCGCGTAGTCGCACGCGATAAACCTGGCGACGTCGGCGATCCTCCCCGGGATACTGGTCGCCCATGGAGGAGGTCGAAGTCGTCGTCGCCCACTCCGAGCGCGCGACTCTGCGCGTCGGTGACGTGTTCCTGAAGGTGGACGCCGATCAGGCGCGCATCGACGTCGAGGTCGAGGCGATGTCCCTCGCGCCGGTCCCGACCCCGGAGGTCCTGTGGCGCAAGCCGCCCGTGCTCGCGATCGCCGCCCTCCCGGGGACGACGCTTGGGCGCCTCGGCGGCCCGTCGACCGGGTCGCCGGCGGCGTGGGCCGCGGCGGGCGCCGCCATCCGGAAGCTGCACGAAGCGCCCCTGCCGCCCCTGCCGGGCCGGGCCGGCCGGAGCATCGTCGCGCTGGCGGCGGAACTCGACGACGAGTGCGAGTTGCTCGTGACGAACGGTGTCCTGCCCGCCGACCTGGTCACCCGCAACCGCCAGGTCGCCGAGGCCGCGCTCCGGCCGTGGACTCCGGCGTTCACACACGGCGACCTGCAGATCGCGCACGTCTTCGTCGACGGCGACGAGGTCACCGGCATCATCGACTGGTCCGAGGCGGGCCAGGGTGATGCCCTGTACGACCTCGCCACCTTCACGCTCGGACACGAGGAGCACCTCGACGACGTCATCGCCGGCTATGGCACCGACATCGACCTCGACGTGATCCACGCGTGGTGGTCGTTGCGAAGCCTGCTGGCAGTTCGCTGGCTGATCGAGCACGGCTTCGACCCCTTCGCGCCAGGCTGTGAGGTCGACGTGCTGAGATCCCGGATGTGAGGCTGCGCGGGCCCGACTGCTACGTGCCCCGGCCTCGTTCCAGTCCCGCGGCCGGTGGCGGTGTCCGGCAAGGCCGCACACCGCCACCGCGCGGTCCGGGGTTGTTCAGGGAACGGGTTGTACGGCCTCGGCGGGCGACGGAGAACGGGCCGGGCGCCCCGCCGTGGCGGCGGCCCAGCCGGTGGTGATCAGGACCAGGGCCGCCGCGTAGGTGGCCATGACCAGCAGGTCCCGGCCGGGGAAGTCGTTGCCCGCCGCGCCCACGCCGATCAGCAGGTCGGAGACGAGGAAGAGCGCCCCGCCGGCCGCCGTGCGCCGGGACACCCCGGCCGCGGCGGCGGCCATCAGGGACAGCGCCAGGCTGTAGGCGAGCACCGGCAGCCGCAGCGCCCCCAGCGAACCCCAGAGCAGCGCGTTCGCGCCGGCCCAGGCGAGCAGGTAGCCGACCGTCGCCGCCACCGGCGGCCGGCGGTGGCGCAGGAAGGCGGTGAGGAACGCGACCTGGGTGACCAGGAAGCACCCCATGCCGGCGAGGAACGCGGCCTGTCCCGGCACGAGCAGGGCCACGTCCCCGGCGGTGGCGGCGACCAGGCCCACCGCCACCGGGTCCACCCGGCGTCGCCGGTCCCACAGGTACGCCAGCAGCAGCGGCGCCAGCAGCGGCTTGGCCAGCCACTGTGTCGGCGTCGAGTTGAGCGCCACCCCCACCAGTTCGACCAGGGCGACGACCCCGAACAGGGCCAGCCAGGGGCGCCTCACCGGAGCGGCTGCCAGCCGGGACGCCCGAAGACGTAGCCGAGCAGCTCGCGCCAGGAGCGGGCGGATCGCACGTCGGCCCAGATCGCGGCGAACTCGTGGGTGGCCACCCGCAGCGGGTTGTAGGTCTGGATGTTCTTGGTCAGCCCGTACTGAGCCGGGGCCCGCTCGGGCTCGAAGGAGCCGAAGAGCCGGTCCCAGATGATGAGGATGCCGCCGTAGTTGCGGTCCAGGTACTCGGCGTTCGAGCCGTGGTGCACCCGGTGGTGCGACGGGGTGTTGAAGACGAACTCGATGGGCCGCGCCAGCACCCCGACCCGCTCGGTGTGCAGGAAGAACTGGTAGAGCAGGCTGATCGACTGCTGCAGGAAGATCATCCACGGCGGGATGCCGAGCAGCGCCAGCGGCAGCCAGAACGGCAGCGAGGTCATCGGCGTCCAGCTCTGCCGCAACGCGGTGGAGAGGTTGTAGTAGACGCTGGAGTGGTGCACCACGTGGCTGGCCCAGAGCACCCGGACCTCGTGGTGCAGGCGGTGGAACCAGTAGTAGGCGAGGTCGTCGGCGAAGAAGACGATCACCCAGGTCCACCAGTGGGCGGGGGAGAGGTGCACCGGCGCGACCGTCCACAGCGCGGCGTAGATGCCGACGGTGAGCAGCTTCCAGGGGAAGCCGATGATCTGGCTGCCCAGCCCCATGGAGAGGCTGGTGGTGGTGTCGCGCAGCTCGTAGCCGCGTTCCTCGTCGTCCGGGAGGAACCGGTAGGAGACCGCCTCGATGATGATCAGGAGCAGGAACGCCGGGACGGCGTAGAGCACGGCGGGGATCATGCTCAACTTTCCCTTCTGACGGCGGGGGTGGGGGTGGTGACCGGGGCGGTCAGCAGGGCCCGGGCGTGCCGGGCGGCTGCCGTGCCCTGGCCGGACGCGATCGCGGCGGCGAGCCGGCGGTGGCCGGCGACGTCGAGCAGCTCGGCGGCCCGGGCGTCCGGGGGGACGTCGCCCACGGCGAAGGTGCCGGCCACCAGGCTGTTGAACGCCAGCAGGTAGGCGGTGTTGCCGCTGCCCCGCACGATCAGCCACCAGATCGCGATGTTGGCCTCGTTCATCCGGTCCAGGTCGGGGGCGAGCGACCCGTACTCCTCGGCCGCCCGGACCAGCGCGGCGGTGACCTCCGGGTCGCCGCGCTCCGCGCAGAGCCGGGCCGCGTCGATCCCGACGCAGGCCCGCATCTCCAGCATGTCGCGGACCAGCGTCTCGACCGGGAGTACGTCACCCGAGCGGGCCAGCGAGAGTGCCAGGTCCAGCCCGGCGTGCACCCGCCAGTCGAGCACCCGGGTGGCGCCGCCCTGGCTGACCCGGACCAGGCCGAGTTGCTGGAGCCGGCGCAGCGCCTCGCGGACGGCGTGCCGGTTCACCGCGAACGCGGCGGCCAGCTCCCGCTCGCCGGGCAGCGTCTCCTCCGGCCGGTAGCGACCGCTGACGATGGCGTCGCGGAGCTGGCCGAAGACGTGGTCGGAGACCGAGGCGCGGGGGACGGGGGCGAAGGCCATGCGCAGCAGTGTGGCCCCGCACACATCAACCCGTCAACTGGTTGGACCAGATCAGACCGACCACCCTGCGGTGGCCGGGTGCGCACGCCTCGTATCCTTTCCGCCGAAGGCCCGCGAAGTGGAAGGGAGTCGGTGTGAGCGACCGGGTAGAGACGTTGGAGTTCCAGGCCGAGGCCCGTCAGCTGCTCCAGCTGATGGTGCACTCGATCTACTCGAACAAGGACGTCTTCCTGCGCGAACTGATCTCGAACGCCTCCGACGCGCTGGACAAGCTGCGCCTGGAGTCGCTGGTCGACAAGGACCTCCAGGTCGACACCGACGACCTGCACGTCGAGATCGAGGTCGACAAGGACGCCCGCACGCTCACCGTGCGGGACAACGGGATCGGCATGTCCCGCGACGAGGTGGTCGGGCTCATCGGCACGATCGCCAAGTCCGGCACGGCGGAACTGCTGCGCACGCTGCGCGAGACGAAGGACGCGGCCGCCTCGCAGGAGCTGATCGGCCAGTTCGGCGTCGGGTTCTACGCCACCTTCATGGTCGCCGACAAGGTGACCCTGCTGACCCGCCGCGCCGGGCAGGCCGGCGGCACCCGCTGGGAGTCCACGGGCGAGGGCACCTACTCCATCGAGGCGGTCGACACCGCGCCGCAGGGCACCTCGGTCACCCTGCACCTCAAGCCGGCCGACGACGAGGACAACCTGCACGACTACACGGCCGAGTGGACCATCCGCGAGATCGTCAAGCGCTACTCCGACTTCATCGCCTGGCCGATCCGGATGACCGTGGAGAAGCCGGGCGAGGACGGCGCCACCACCCGCGAGGAGCAGACGCTCAACTCGATGAAGGCGCTCTGGGCGCGGGCCAGGGACGAGGTCGACGAGGCCGAGTACAAGGAGTTCTACCGGCACGTCGCGCACGACTGGGCCGACCCCCTGGAAACCATCCACATGCGGGGCGAGGGCACCTTCGAGTACGAGGCGCTGCTCTTCCTGCCCTCGCACGCCCCGCTCGACCTGTTCTCCCCGCAGGGCCGCCGGGGCGTGCAGCTCTACGTCAAGCGCGTGTTCATCATGGACGACTGCGACGCGCTGATGCCCAACTACCTGCGCTTCGTCAAGGGCGTGGTGGACGCGCACGACCTGTCGCTGAACATCTCCCGGGAGATCCTCCAGCAGGACCGGCAGATCCGGGCCGTGCGCCGCCGCCTGGTCAAGAAGGTCCTCGCCACCCTCAAGGGCCTCTCCGCCGAGTCGTACCGCACCTTCTGGGGCGAGTTCGGCGCGGTGGTCAAGGAGGGCCTGCTGGAGGACCCGGACAACACCGAGGCCCTGCTGGACCTGGTCCGGGCGGCCAGCACCCACGACCCGGCCGAGCTGACCACGCTGCGCGACTACGTCGAGCGGATGAAGGACGGCCAGACCGAGATCTACTACGCCACCGGCGAGAACCGGGCCACCATCGAGAACTCCCCGCACCTGGAGGCGTTCCGCGCCAAGGGCTACGAGGTGCTCATCCTCACCGACCCGGTCGACGAGGTGTGGGTCGAGCGGGTCGGCGCGTACGACGGGAAGACGCTGCGCTCGGTCGCCAAGGGCCAGGTCGACCTGGAGACCGACGAGGAGAAGGAGCGGGCCGAGGCCGAGCGGCAGGAGTACGCCGACCTGCTCACCTGGATGACCGGCGCGCTGGCCGACAGCGTCAAGGAGGTCCGGCTCTCCACCCGGCTCACCACCTCGCCGGCCTGCGTGGTGGGCGACGCGCACGACATGACGCCCACGCTGGAGAAGATGTACCGGGCCATGGGGCAGGAGGTGCCCCGGGTCAAGCGGATCCTGGAGCTCAACCCGACCCACCCGCTCGTCACCGGGCTGCGCAAGGCGCACGAGCAGGGCGCCGAGAACAGCGCCCTGACCGAGACCGCCGAGCTGCTGTACGGCATGGCGCTGCTGGCCGAGGGCGGGGAACTGGCCGACCCGGCCCGGTTCACCCGGATCCTCGCCGACCGGCTCGCCCGGAGCCTGTAGGCCGGGCGGCCCGCCGGCCCCGGGGCTCCTGCCCAGGGCCGGCGGGCCGTCAGCCGCCCACCAGTCGCGCCAGGTGGTCCGTCTCGTGGGCCGAGGGCTCGGCCGGCCCGCTGCGCAGCAGTCGCCACCGGGTCGTGGCGCCGTCCGGGCCGGCGAGCGAGCCGCCCGCCAGCGCCCGGTCGATGTCCTGCCGGACCCGCTGCTCCCGGTGCGGCTCGGTGGCGAAGAGGATGCGCAGGCGCAGCTCGTCGCCGACCCGCTCGGCCCGGGTGTGGTGCGGCGCGACCGGGCAGGGCGGCTCGTGTTCCCAGTGCCCGCAGAGCGCGACCGTCACGGCCGCGCCGGGCGCGCCGTCGTCGGCGTCCGGCGGCACGGCCAGGACGGCGTGGTGGGCGTACCCCTGTCGCATCCCGTCATTGTGCCGCGCGGCGGCGACGGATCACGGCAGGCCGGGGTAGAGGGCGGCGACGCCGCCGGAGAGGCCGGCGAGGACCTGGCGGGAGGTCTCGTCGGCGACGATCTCGTACCGGTCGGCCTCGATCCCGTCGACGGCGAGCCGGGCGATCTCCGCGGGGTCGGACTTCGGCGCGGTCACGTGGGCGGCCATGTCGGTGTCCATGTAGCCGACGTGCAGGCCGGCGACGCGGACGCCCCGGTCGGCGAGCTGCGTGCGGAGCGCGTTGGTCATCGACCACTCGGCCGCCTTGGCCGCGCCGTACGCCCCCACCTGCGGGAACGTGATCCAGGACAGGGCGGAGAGGATGTTCAGGACCGTCCCGCCGCCGTTGGCCGCGATCCGCGGCGCGAAGGCCCGCACCACCGACAGCGTGCCGAGGTAGTGGGTCTCCAGCTCCAGCCGGATCTCCGCGAGGTCACCGTCGAGCAGGTCGGCGCCGGTGCTCACGCCGGCGTTGTTGACCAGCAGGGTCACGTCGCCGGCCAGCTCGGCGGCGGCCGCCACCGACGCGGGGTCGGTGATGTCCAGCCGCACCGGGGTGACGCCGGGCAGGTCGACGGTGTCCGGGTTGCGGGCGCCGGCGTACACGGTGGCGCCCCGGGCCAGCAGTTCGGCGGCCAGGTGCCGGCCGAAGCCGCGGTTGGCCCCGGTGACCAGGGCGCTGCGTCCAGCGATCTTCATGTCGTTGCTCCTGAGGTGGGAAGGGGTGGGTGGTCAGGACGGCAGGAGGCCCGGCCCGGGCAGCAGCTCGACCTGGTCGGCCGGCACGTCGTGGCCGGCCGCGCAACGCAGCGCCACGTGCACCGCCGCGCCGCAGTCGTGGTGGGCCAGCCGGACCGACGGCTCCTCGACGGCGTACGTGTCGCCCCACTCGCGCAGGGCGGCGAGCACCGGCAGCAGGTCGCGCCCCTTGGCGGTGAGCACGTACTCGTCGCGGGTGCGCTGGCCGGGCTCCCGGTAGGGCCGCCGGTCGAGCAGCCCGTCGGCGACGAGTTGCTTGAGCCGGGCGGCGGCCACCGGTTCGCTGACGCCGACGCGGCGGGCGAAGTCGTCGAAGCGCCGGGTGCCGAACGAGGCCTCGCGCAGCAGGAGCAGGGTGGTGCGGTTGCCGACCACGTCGAGCGTGCGGGCGATCGAGCAGTTGGCCGTGGACCAGGAGTCGCGCTGCGCGAGGAAGTCCGTCATGGGCCTGACGCTACCCGGCTGACTTAGGAAAACAAAAGCCAGCTATCTCACGCCGCGCCCGGGAATATCCGCCGTCAGAGCTGCCCGGCGAAGAAGCCGTGCCGGGCCAGCGGCTCGACGATCTCCCGCTCCTCGTACGACAGGTGCGACAGCAGGGTGTCGGTGAGCAGGTCCACCGCCGCCTGGAGCTCGGTGAAGTCGCCCGGCTGCCGGATCAGGTCCACCAGCGCCCGGTCCACGCTCTCCACCACCCCGTGGATCACCACGTGTTCCTCCTCCAAGCGGTCCAGGACCGCCGCCAGCCCGGCGTCGGCGCGGCGCAGATGCGGGAAGATCGAGCTGTCCTCCAGGCCGTGGTGCTGCGTGACCGCCGTGCAGTACGCCGCGCAGTAGGCCCCGAGCGTCCAGTTGTTCTGCCGCATGGTCATCTCGTTCAGCACCGCCCGGGCGGCGTCCGGGGCGACGGCACCGCGCTTGACCTGTTCGAGCAGGTCCCGCACCTGGGCGAGCTCCTGGCGCAGGTGGTCGTGCACGTCCACCAGGTGCTGCCCCACGGCCTGCCCCCGGGGCGTGTAGACGTGCCCCGCCGGCGGTGGCGGCGCCGCCGGCCGGGTGGACTCGTCCCAGAGCCGGCGCGCGCTCACCCGTACCCCCGGATCGGGGGTGGGGGAGACCGCGAGCGTGGTCGACCCGCCGGCCTCGACGGCGGCCTGCTGCTCCTCGACGGCGCGGGCGCCGCTGCCCGGGGTGGTGCGCTCGGCGGCGACCAGCTCACGGACGGCGGGCGCCACCTCCTGGGCGAAGAGCTGGATGGCGCGCGGCTCATCGCTGCCGAGGATGAACGTGGCGATGCCGTGGTCCAGGGCGAGCCCGGTCAACTCCTCCACCCACTGCTCGGGCGGGCCGTCGAGGAAGCCGCCGGAGGACCGGGCGAAGGTGCCGTTGACGTTGAGCAGCCGCCGCACCGCGCCCGGCTCCCGCCCGGCCTCCGCGGCGGCCTCGTCGATCACCGCGTTCAGCGCCGGCAGCTCCGCCGGCCCCTTCGGCAGGTACGCCAGCGACGGCAGCCAGCCGTCCGCCGCGCGCCCGACCAGCCGCAGCATCCGCGGCTTGTACGCGCCGACCCACACCCGCACCGGGTGCGCCGGCGCCGGCCCGCGCTTCGCGCCGACCACCCGGTAGTGCTCGCCCTCGACGCGGATCATGCCGCGCCCCTCGGTGTCCCAGACCTCGCGGATCACCCGGATCGCCTCGTCGAGGGCGTCCACGGCCGCGCCGGGGGAGAGCCGCCGCCCGCCGACCGCCTCGATGGCCTCCCAGAAGGCGCCGGCGCCGAGGCCCAGCTCGACCCGGCCGCCGGTGAGCAGGTCCAGGCTGGCCACGCTGCGGGCCAGCACCACCGGCTGCCGCAGCGGAAGGTTGAGCACGTTCCCGGCCAGGGTGATGCGACTGGTGGCCGCGGCCACGAACGACATCAGCGTCCAGGTGTCCAGGAACCCCGGCTGGTAGGGGTGGTCCTGGAAGGTGACCAGGTCCAGGCCGACCTGCTCGCAGAGCTTGGCCCGGGCCACCACCTGCTCCGGCCGGCCGGCGGTGGGCGTGAGGAAGCCGCCGAAGGCCAGCTCGTGTCCGTGGTCGCTCATGCCTCGCCACCTCTTGCCGATCTTGCGGGAACCCTGCCACGGTAGCCCCCGCCGGCGCCGGCCCGCCCGGCGGTTCCGGAACCGGAAAGGATTGCTCACAGTCGATGCGAGCGGGCATAGGGTGCGGGTGAACGGCCTCAGCGTTCCTCCGGAAGGAGCGACCCGTGATCCGTCACCACCACCGCCCCCGTCCCCTCGGCCTCGCCCTCCTGCTCGTCGCGGTCACCGCCCTGGCCGCGCCCGCCCCGGCCACGGCGGCCGGCCTGCCGTACCAGGACCCGACGCTGCCCGTCGCCACCCGCGTCGCCGACCTGCTCGCCCGGATGACCCTCGACGAGAAGCTCGGCCAGATGACCCAGGCCGAACGCGGCTCGGTCACCGCGAGCGACCTCACCACGTACCGGCTCGGCTCGACCCTCTCCGGCGGCGGCTCCGCGCCCACGCCGAACACCGCCGCGTCCTGGGCCGACATGTACGACGGCTTCCAGCGTGCCGCCCTGGCCACCCCGCTCGGCATCCCGATGATCTACGGGGTCGACGCCGTGCACGGCCACAACAACGTGTACGGGGCGACCATCTTCCCGCACAACATCGGCCTCGGCGCGACCCGCGACCCGGCGCTGGTCCAGCAGATCGGCCAGGCCGTCGCCGAGGAGATCACGGGCACCGGTGTGGACTGGAACTTCGCCCCCTGCCTCTGCGTGGCCCGCAACGACCGGTGGGGCCGCACCTACGAGTCGTTCGGCGAGACCCCGGACCTGCCGGCGAGCCTGTCCACCCTGGTCACCGGCCTCCAGGGCCCCACCCTGGGCGGGCCCACGTCGGTGCTCGCTACCGCCAAGCACTACCTCGGCGACGGCGGCACCACCGGCGGCGACGACCAGGGCGACACCCAGCTCAGCGAGGCCGACCTGCGCGCCGTCCACCTGCCCCCGTTCCAGGCGGCGGTGCAGCGTGGCGTCGGCTCGGTGATGATCTCCTACAGCAGCTGGAACGGGGTGAAGCTGCACGGCCACCGCTACCTGATCACCGATGTCCTCAAGGGGGAGCTGGGCTTCTCCGGCTTCGTGGTCTCCGACTGGAACGGCATCGACCAGATCGACGGCGCCACCGGCTTCACCGCCGCCGAGGTCAGCGCCGCCGTCAACGCCGGCATCGACATGGTGATGGTGCCGGCGGCCTGGAAGACCTTCCTCAGCACGCTGCGGGCCGAGGTGCAGAACGGACACGTGCCGATGAGCCGGATCGACGACGCCAACCGGCGCATCCTCACCAAGAAGTTCGAGCTGGGGCTCTTCGAGCGGCCGTACAGCGACCGGAGCTGGACCCCGACGGTGGGCGACACCGCGCACCGCGCGCTGGCCCGCCAGGCCGTGCGCCAGTCCCAGGTGCTGCTCAAGAACGACGGCGGCGTGCTGCCGCTGGCCCGGGACAGCAACAAGATCTTCGTGGCCGGGAAGAACGCCGACAACATCGGCAACCAGAGCGGCGGGTGGACCATCTCCTGGCAGGGCTCCTCCGGCGCCGTCACCCCCGGCACCACCGTCCTCCAGGGCATCCGCGCCGCGGTCGGTCCGACCACGACGGTCGCCTACAACCAGCGCGGCACCGGCATCGACAAGACCTACCGGGCGGCGATCGCGGTGGTCGGCGAGACACCGTACGCCGAGGGGCAGGGCGACCGCGCCGGCAGCATGAGCCTGGACCGCGACGACCTGCGGACCATCACGACGCTGCGTAACTCGGGCGTGCCGGTGATCGTGGTCCTGGTCAGCGGCCGGCCGCTGGATGTCGCCGCCGAGCTGCCCCGGTGGAACGCGCTGCTGGCCGCCTGGCTGCCCGGTACCGAGGGCGGCGGGGTGGCCGACGTCCTCTTCGGTGGGTACGCGCCCACGGGCAAACTGCCGATGACCTGGATGAACTCGGTCAGCCAGCAACCGATCAACGCCGGCGACGGCAAGGTCCCGCTCTTCCCGCAGGGATACGGCCTGACCTACTGAGCCGCGCCTCATAAGCCCCCTTCGGACGGTGCGCAACCCGGACGCGGCGGCCGTCGCTCGGCCGGGTGAAGAACTTCACAAGAAGTGGGCGATCGTCCGAAACCGTTCCTAACGTCGTATCCGTTCGCGATCGCGGACACCACGGGCCGGCAACGCCTAATCCCGCCGCCGGCCCGGTGGTACCTGGACCTCAGGGCGGGAGCGGGGGACCCACACGTTCCTCGGTGCACGACACCTCGGGGTGAAGCCGCCTTCCGGCGGCCGGGCTCCTCGGCCCGAACCCGACAGCTCACCTCGTCGGCGTGGAGGAAAACCACATGGCAATGGAACACGTCGCCCGTCATCGCCGGACCGCGCAGCGTCGCACCGCCGTCGGGGCGCTCGTCGTCGGCGCCGCCACCGGCGCCGCCGCCCTCCTCGGCCCGGCCGCCCCGGCGAGCGCCGCCGGCGTCAACTGGGACGCCGTCGCCCAGTGCGAGTCCGGCGGCAACTGGCACATCAACACCGGCAACGGCTACTACGGCGGGCTCCAGTTCTCCCGGAGCACCTGGAACGGCTACGGCGGCCAGAAGTACGCCAGCCGCGCCGACCTGGCCAGCCGCGGCGAGCAGATCGCCATCGCCGAGAAGGTCCTCGACGGGCAGGGCATCGGCGCCTGGCCGGTCTGCGGCAAGAAGGGCGGCTCCACCAAGAAGTACGCCAGCAAGGACTCGGGCTCGACGAAGTCCGCCAAGAAGGCCACCAAGGACCGGAAGTCGCGCGCCGACCGGCCGGTCACCCGCAACGAGCGGCGTGCCACGCCGAGCACGAGTGGCGCCGGAAGCTACCTCGTCCGGTCCGGAGACACCCTCTCCGAGATCGCCGACGCGAGGAACGTGGCCGGTGGTTGGCGCGGCCTCTACGAGCGCAACAAGGACGTCGTCGGCGCGGACCCGGGCCTGATCTTCCCGGGTCAGAAGCTGCGCCTGCGCTGAGACCCCACCGGATCGGGCCCCGCGCGGGCCGGTCCACCGCACCACGAACGCCCGGCCGGGGTTCCTGGCCGGGCGTTCGGCGTCGCACCGGGCCGGCCGGGCTCACCGGCGTCGGCGTCGGGGGCGGTTGCTATCGTCACGGTGCTCGGAAAGACGTGAAGAAAGCGCGGATATGACCAACGACCCGTTCTCCGCGGCCGCGAGCCTCGACGAGCTGCTGACCAGGACCCAACAGGCGCTCTCCGCGATGCGGTCCCGGGCCGCCGAGCACCCCGACGGCGCGCCGGGCGAGCTGCTCCGGGCCGAGGGCATCGCGGCCGGCGGCCGGGTCCGTGCCGTCGCCGTCCAGGGTGGCCGGCTGGAGTCCGTCACCGTCGACCCGGCGTTGGCCGGGGAGTCCATGGAGACCCTCTGCGGGCACCTGGTGTCGGCCGTGAACGCCGCCCTCACCGAGCTGGACGCCCGGGTCAGCGCCTCGGCCCAGGCCGACGTGGACGCCCTCGCCGCGCGGCTCGGCGGCCTGCCGGAGCAGTCCGCGCGGGAGATGGAGCGATTCGGGCGGGCGATGGAGGGCGTCGCGGCCCGGATCCGCCGCGACGGCGCCGACTCCCGCGCGGCCCGCCCGGCCTGAAACCCGGCCGCCGCCGGCCGCCGAGGGTATGCGGGCCGCGACGGACGGCGGGGACGACGAAGCGGCCGGCCGTCGGGAGGACGACGACCGGCCGCTCCGCTGCGGTCAGCTCAGGGTGACCGCGGTGTCGTCGACGACGAAGGAGGTCTGCAGGGAGCTGTCCTCCACGCCGCTGAAGGAGATGGTGGCGGTGGTGCCGGCCAGCGACGAGATGTCGAAGGACCGCTGCACGTAGCCGGTGGCCTTGTTGAGGTTGGAGTAGGTGGCCAGGGTGGTGCTGCCCGCCTTGACGGTCAGTTTGTCGTAGGCGGTGGTCGTGGTCGACTCCGCGCTGTCGATGTGCAGCCAGAAGCTCAGCGTCGCCCGGCAACCGGCGGGGATCGTCACCGACTGCGTGAGCGTGTCGGTGTGCGTCGAGCCGTAGCCGTCGAGCCACGCCTTGTACGAGCCGCCGTGCGCGGCCTGCGCCGTGTCGTTCGTGATGACGCCGGAGCTCGCGCTCCAGCTCACGTTGCCCGACTCGAAGCCGGGGTTGGCCAGCTTCTGGCCGGTGCAGCTGCCCGACGGCGGGGTGGTCGTGGTGGTCGGGGTCGGCGTCGGGGTGCCGGTGCAGGTCGCCTCACCGGTCTGCGCCGGCACGCTGACGGCGTTCCAGGCGGCCTTGACCGCGTCGAACTCGGCGCAGCTGTTCGGGTAGAGGTTCTTCGCCGCCTGCAGCGTCCAGACCCGGTACTTCAGGTACGACGAGGACGAGGTCTTCAGCAGCATCGCGTTGTACATGATCTTCATGGCCTTCTGGATGCCCAGGCCGGTCACGCTGCTGCCGTTGCAGGTGGAGCTGGCGGGCTGGCCGTTGGTCGGGCTGCTGCCGTTGGCCAGCAGGTAGAACCAGTGGTTGCCCGGGCCGGCCGCGGCGTGCACCTCGGTGCTGGGGATGCTGCTGGAGTAGCAGTTCGGGTCGCCCAGCGCCGACGGGTTGTACATGTTGCGGATCGGGCCGCTGCCCACCAGGTTGACCTTCTCGCCGACCAGGAAGTCGGGAGCGTCGTAGCTGGACGGCTCGTTGGCGAACCACTCGGTGGCCGCGCCGAAGGTGTCGGCGACGAATTCCTGGGTGCCCGAGCCGGAGATGCCGCCCGGGGTGTGGTCGTCGATGCCGTGGCCGATCTCGTGGGCCACCACGTCGAGCGAGCCGATCCACTGGCCCGAGGTGTTCTTGCCGATCTGGACCTGGGTGCCGTCGTAGTAGGCGTTCTGGTCGTTCAGGCCCACCCGGATCGGCCAGTAGCCGCCGTTGCCGTCGGCGCCGTTGCGGCCCAGCCACTGCGCGAGCATCTTGTGCTCGGTCTGAGCGGCGAACAGCGCGTCGACGCAGCCGGTCTCCTTGTTGGTGGCGGTGCCGTTGCCCCAGACGTCGTCCGAGCCGCTGAACGTCGTGTTGGTCGCGGCGTCCTGGCAGCTCAGGTTGGTGACCGTCGGGTCCTTCATGGAGTACGTGCTGCCCGACAGGGTGGTGTTCAGGCTCAGCGGGCTGGGCCCGTTCCACGCCCCGGTGCCGGTGCCGTGCACGATGCGCTCCTGCTTGCGCAGCACGGTGCCGGTGAGGGCGTCGACGTCGACGGTGAGCCGGCTCGGGCCCTCGGCGTCGGTGCCGCGCACCGTGGTCTCCCAGGCCAGCGCCGGCTTGGCGCCGAGGGTGTAGACGACCAGGTTGGTGCCCTCGACGGTGCTGACCGACTTGAGCTGGGCCCGCGAGGTCTTCGCCGCGGCCGTCGAGGTCACCTTCGGCGTGGTGGCGAGGCTGCCGATGGCCTGCTGCTGCGCGACGGAGGCGTACTTCAGGTTGCCGGCCGCGTCGGTGGCCAGCACGAAGTCACCGCCGACCACGGGCAGGCCCTTGTAGGTGCGCTCGTAGGGCACGTACTGGGTGCCCTCGGAGGAGATGACCGGCTTCTGCACGAACGCTTCGTCCGAGCTGGCGTGCAGGTAGGCGGGCCGGTCGGCGACCAGCGCGCGCGCCGAGTCGGCGGCGATCGCGCGGGCCTGGGCGGCGTCGGGGGCGGCGGGGCCGGGCGGCGCGGCCTGCACCGCCGCGGCGGTGCCCGCGGCGATCAGCCCGGCCGCCGCCGCGCCGGAGAGCGCGACGAGGCGAGGTGAGAGCTTCAAGGGGGTTCGCTCCTGTTCCTAGGCGCGCCGCACGGAGCCCGGTGGGGACGGGCGGCGCGGTGTTGCGAGGCGGGGGACGGTCGGTCTCCGAGGCTGCCGGCGTGGCCCCGGTTCGACAGATCGACCGTCGGCGAGCCCCCGGGGTCGGCGACTCGCTGGGGGCACAATCACATGGCCCCGGGCCGGGATCAATGGGTGACCCGGGCAACCGACGCCTCCCGGCCGCCGCGTCCTCGCCGGCAATTGAGGAAGCCATGATCTTCAATAGGGCCTGATCAGGCCGAATGTTCTCCGTGGTGGACGGTGGCCGGTCCGATCTGCGGTGATTGCCGCTGTGTGCGTATGGCGCGCATTGCCCCCTCGGTCGAGCCGCTGATCTCCCGCACCGTCCGGTCCGCCGGCCGGTGCCGAACGGCCCGCGAATGATCACCCGTTCGGCCCCACGGGTCGCGTCGGTCCGGGGCGCACGACATTGATGACGTGAGGTAGGCCGCGTATCGCGGCCGGCGTTCGGTCTTTCGTCTGTTCCGTAGAAAAGTATTTGATGGAACGACGAAAGCTATGGACACGCTGAGAGTAAGTCAGTAGGGTCGGTCCCTATCAATATGTTTCGTCGAGATGAACTACCGGCACGGTAGCCCTCGACGGTGGGCCCTCCGGGCGGCGCAACCCGTCCGCGGACCACGACCGGCCAGCCATGGCCACCCCGGGTCGACGCCACCACGCGGCCGCGCCTCACCGGCCGCCCGATGCCCGTACCCGACCAACCCCTTCAGCTCCGCGATACCACCGTGCGCGGCGACCGCCGCCGCCCCGGTGGCGCTCCACCATCCATATCGGACGACCGTGGCCCGGCCACGGCCGGGGATCCCGTGCGGCCAGGGGAGGGGACGCACGGACGACGCCGGCACGACAGCTCCGCCGACCGACCCACCGACGCACGCTGCTCCCGGACCGTGAAAGAGGAAGCCATGAACGCACATCCACCGCCGAACCGGCGCTCCGCCAGCCGGCTCCGGAGACCGGTGGCCGCCCTCGCCACGCTGGCGCTGCTGCTGACCACCGCGCTCTCCTCGTCCCCGGCCAACGCCCGGCCGACCGACCCGGAACGCTCCGCGCGGGCCACCGCCGCGGCCCCGTTGCAGGCCCAGGTGCTCACCTGGACGGCAGGGGACAACTTCCTCGCCTACCGCTCCGCCCCCACCACCGCCGTCGCCGGACCGGCCACCCTCGTCTTCGAGAACAGCGCAGCCACCGGCAACACCACCGGCATGCAGCACACCCTGACCTTCGAGACGTCGGACCCGGCCTACAACAGCGACGTCGACGTGAACATCCTGGCCGATCCGACCGACGCCAACGGCGGGCGGTGGACGGTCGACGTGGTGCTCTCCCCGGGCACCTACCGCTACTTCTGCTCCATCCCGGGCCACGGCGGCATGACCGGCCTGCTGGTCGTCGGCGGCGGCGGCTCGGACACCACGGCCCCGACGGTCGCCGCCGCCGTGACCGGGGAGAAGGACGCCAACGGCGCGTACCTGGGCAGCGCGACGGTCACCCTCACCGCCACCGACACCGGCTCCGGCGTCGACCGGGTCGAGTACGCCCTGGACGGCGGCGCGTACGGCACCTACTCCGCGCCGGTGACGGTGAACCAGCCGGGGCAGCACACGGTGAGCTACCGGGCCACCGACAAGGCGGGCAACACGTCTTCGCCGCAGCAGGTGTCGTTCACCGTGGTCGAACCGCCGCCGACGGACACCACGGCGCCGACCGTGACCGCCGCGGTGACCGGGCAGCGGGACGCCGCGGGGGCGTACGTGGGAAGCGCCACCGTGACCCTGACCGCCGCCGACGCCGAGTCGGGGGTCGACCGGGTCGAGTACGCCCTGGACGGCGGCGCGTACGGCACCTACTCCGCGCCGGTGACCGTGAACCAGCCGGGGCAGCACACGGTGAGCTACCGGGCCACCGACAAGGCGGGCAACACGTCGTCGCCGCAGCAGGTCGCGTTCACCGTGGTCGAACCGGCCCCGGCGGACACCACGCCGCCGACCGTCACCGCCGCGGTGACCGGCGAGAAGGACACCACCGGGGCGTACGTGGGCGGCGCGACGGTCACCCTGACGGCCGCCGACAGCGGCTCCGGCGTCGACCGGGTCGAGTACTCCCTCGACGGGCAGCCCTACGCCGGCTACACCGCCCCGGTGGCGGTGAACCAGCCGGGGCAGCACACGGTGAGCTACCGGGCCACCGACAAGGCGGGCAACACCTCGTCGCCGCAGCAGGTCGCGTTCACCGTGGTCGAGCCGACCCCGGCGGACACCACGCCGCCGACCGTGACCGCCGCGGTGACCGGCCAGCGGGACGCCACCGGGGCGTACCTGGGCAGCGCCACGGTCACCGTCTCGGCCAGCGACACCGGGTCCGGCGTGGCGAAGGTCGAGTACGCGCTCGACGGGGCCGCCTACGGCACCTACTCCGCACCGGTCACGGTGAACCAGCCGGGGCAGCACACGGTGAGCTACCGGGCCACCGACAAGGCGGGCAACACCTCGCCACCGCAGCAGGTGTCGTTCACCGTGGTCGAGCCGACCCCGGCGGACACCACGCCGCCCACCGTCACGGCCGCCGTGACGGGGCAGAAGGACACCAACGGCAACTACCTCGGCGCCGGCACGGTCACCCTCACCGCCAGCGACAGCGGATCGGGCGTCGACCGGGTCGAGTACTCCCTCGACGGCCAGCCGTACGCGGCGTACTCCGCGCCGGTCACCGTCAACCAGGTCGGGGCGCACACGGTGAGCTACCGAGCCACCGACAAGGCGGGCAACACGTCGTCGCCCCAACAGGTGTCGTTCACCGTGGTCGACCCGCCCGCGCCCGACACCACGCCGCCCACCGTCACGGCCGCCGTCACCGGGCAACTCGACGACGCCGGGGCCTACCTGGGCAGCGCCACGGTCACGCTGACCGCCGCCGACAGCGGCTCCGGGGTGGACCGCGTCGAGTACTCGCTCGACGGCCAGCCGTACGCCCGCTACACCGCGCCGGTCACCGTCGACCGGGCCGGGGCCCACACGCTGAGCTACCGGGCCACCGACCGGGCCGGCAACACCTCCGGCACCGCCTCGGTCAGCTTCACGGTGGTCGCCAGCGGGCCGCAGCCCGAGTGCGTCAAGGACACCCGGCCCACCGTCTGGCTCGGCACCGTCGACAGCGGCGTACCGAACCGGGTGGTCCAGGGCGACTGCACCATCAACGCCGTCATCGACGACGAGCGGAGCTGGCCCAACCACGGGGAGTTCGTCTCCTCCGTCACCGCGATCGCCGAGCACCTGCACCACCTGGGCGTCATCACCCACACCGAGCACGGCCGCCTCGTCAGCGCCGCCGCCCGCTCCGGCGTCGGCAAGCCGGCGGGCAAGGACGGCTACCAGCCGATCCTCGACTCCTCCACGGCGTCCTTCGGGCGCTGGCAGCAGGTCGGCGCCGGCGGGTTCGCCCGCAACGCCGACGGCTCCATCACCAGCCGGCCGGTGCCCGGGCTCGGCATGCTCTGGTACCCGGTCAGCGCGTACGGCGACTTCTCCCTGAAGCTCCAGTGGCGCGACGACGCGCCGGGGGAGGGCCGGGCCAACAGCGGCGTCTTCGTCCGCTTCCCGGACGTCCGGAACCATCCGGCCGAGTCCCGGCCGGAGTGGGTCGCCATCAAGTACGGCCACGAACTCCAGATCCTCGACCGGCCCGACGGTGACCGGTACAAGAGCGGCTCGGTGTACGGCTTCGACCAGGTCGGCCTCGCCGGCGCCGGGGTCACGCCGAAGGGCACCTGGAACGACTACGAGATCCGCGTGGTCGGCCAGCACTACTCGGTCTTCCGCAACGGCGTGCTGATCAACGAGTACGTCAACGCGCCGGGCGCGGTCTTCGACCCGCCGCGGGCGGACGACCCGGGGACCGCCGGCCGGCAGCACACCACCGGATACGTCGGCCTGCAGAACCACGGCACCGGTGACGTCGTCAGCTTCCGGAACGTGCGGATCGCCCCGCTGACCGCCTGCTGTCCGGGCGGCGCCGCGAACACCTGCTGCTGAACGAGCGAAAGGGACACCACCATGGCAAGGAACAGGATCGACCGCCGTACCCTCCTGCGGGGTCTGGCCGGCTCCACGGTCGCCGTCAGCGCGGCGAGCCTGGCCGGCGCGGCGCCGGCCGGAGCCGCCGACGGGGGCTGCGGCAAGCTCATCCCGCAGGGGCACGTGGGCATCCAGCTCTACAGCGTTCGCGACAAGATCGCCCAGGTCGGCTTCGCCGCCGTCTTCGAGGAGCTGTCCCGGATCGGCTACCGGGAGGTGGAGTTCGCCGGCTACACCCAGGGGTCGGTCGGCGCCATCACCCCGGAGCAGATCCGCCGGCTGCTCGACGACAACGGGCTCAAGGCGGCCGGCAGCCACCGCGGGCTGAACGACTTCCGCACCAACCTGGAGTGGGAGCTGGAGGTGGCCGAGATCCTCGGCATGCCGGCGATCGGCACCGCCCAGGCCCCCACCGGCGACCGGACCATCGCCGGCTACCAGCGGGCCGCCGCCGAGTTCAACGCCTGGGGCGCGGCCGCCGCCGCCCGCGGCCTCAAGCTCTACCAGCACAACCACACCATCGAGTTCGCCTTCGCGACGGACCGGCCGGACGTGCGGCTCTACGACCTCTTCCTCGAACTCACCGACCCCCGGTACGTCTTCCTGGAGATGGACATCCTGTGGGCGTACGGCGGGGCGCGGAAGTATCCGGGCTTCCGGCCGGTGGACTACGTCAACGCCCACCCGGACCGCTATCCGCTCTTCCACGTCAAGGACGGTGTGCCGCTGCCCGACCCGCAGCAGGGCAACTCCTACGCCGACGTGGAGTTCGGCGCCGGGGTGATCCCGTTCGCCGAGTTCTTCGGCGAACTCAAGGGTCGGGGGCGCTTCGAGTTCCTCTGGGAGCAGGACTCCGCGCCGGGCGCACAGCCCAACCCGCCCGGCTCGCTGGGCGCGGCGGAGCGCAGCTACCAGCGGATGGTCGACCTGCGGGGTGCCCGGTGAGCGCCTGGCGGCTGGTCGAGGAGGAGTCCGGGCCGCGGGAGCCCCGCGTCGGACGCACCCGCACCGGTGGCCGGCGGATGCTGGTCGTCGCGGCGGTCGTGCTGCTCACCCTGGTTGGCGCCGGCGGGCTGGCCGCGGCCCGCACCGGGATGTTCGCCGAGCGGCCGGACGGCTGCGCCAAGCCGGACCGGACCATCCAGCTGTACGCGGTGGAGCTGCCGAAGGACGGCACCCAGGTCCGGCTCGGTTACGGCCTCACCCCGCAGACGGCCTCGTACCCGGGCCCGCTCATGGAGATGACGGAGGGGGAGTGCCTCGCCATCACCCTGCACAACCAGGTGCCCGAGGCCACCTTGGCGGCGCTGCGGACCAGCCCGACCCATCCGCTGGGCGTCTCGCTGCACGTGCACGGAGTCAAGTACACCCAGGACTCCGACGGCACGGTGCAGAGCGGCTCGTACGTCCCGTCGGGCGGGTCCCGCACCTACACCTGGTACGCCCAGCCCCGCAACAACCGGACCGGGACGCCGGGAACCGCCGGCTACTGGTGGTACCACGACCACGTGGTCGGCGGACCGCACGGCACGCAGGGCCTGTCCGCCGGCCTCTTCGGCGGCCTGGTGGTCCGGCGTTCCGGCGACCCGAAGCCGGACCGGACCTACACGGTGGCCTTCGGTGACCGGCAGAGCATCAACCTGCGCCGGGGCGAGGCCACCGACACCTGCACCGAGGTGAACCCCCAGCCCGGGCCGACCTGCCTGGTCGCCCGCAAGGGGGAGCGGGTGGAGTTCGTGGTGGTCGGCATCGGCAACGACATGCACACCTTCCACCTGCACGGGCACTCCTGGGCGGACACCCGGACCGGGGTGGTGAGCAACGGCCAGCCGTTCGCCGACCAGGTGCCGATCATCGACAACAAGACGCTCGGCCCGGGTGACTCGTTCGGCGCCCAGGTGATGGCCGGCGACTCGGTCGGGCCGGGCCACTGGATGCTGCACTGCCACATGCAGTTCCACTCCGACGCCGGGATGTCCACCATGCTGCACGTCCTCGACGAGAACGGGAACATGCCGCCCGGCATGGACCACGAGCACGGCGTCGCCGGGGCTGCCCCGG
>NZ_BMRA01000009.1:90734-109135 GCF_014648395.1 Micromonospora fulviviridis
GCCGCCGACGGCGGCGCGCACCAGCACGACTGACGGGTCCGCGGCTGCCGGCCCTCAGCGCCGAGGACCGGCAGCCACCGGACGACCTCCACCTCCCGTACCGCCGCACCGGCCGCCCGCCACGGGTGGCGCCGGTGGACGCGTACGCCCTTCCTCCGGTGACCGCCTCACGTCACCGGCGGGATCGACGAACCCGGAAACCTCACACCAGGAGGAGTCGAGATGGCCGACAGACGCCATGTCCGGTTCTCCCGCTGGTTCGGCTTCGACGCCGGCCCGACGGGATCCACCACCACACCACCCTCGACCACGCGTCGCCCCGGCGCCCGCCGCCGGTTCGGCGCCCTGGCGTCGAGCGCGGCCCTGGCGCTCGGCGTGCTCGCCCTGCCGGGCCAGACCCTCGCGCCGACACCCGCGGCGGCCGCCGAGGCCGCGGCGGCGGTCAAGGTGCTGGTCTTCCACGGCCCGGTCGACAAGCAGGACGACCCGGTCGCCAAGGCCACCGCCACCATCCGCGAGATGGGCGAGCAGCAGGGCTTCACCGTGGACGACTCCGCCGACCCGGCGGTGTTCAGCTTCGGGAACCTGGCCCGCTACCGGGCGGTGGTGTTCCTCTCCGCCAACGGCGTCACCCTGAACGACACGCAGGAGGCGGCCTTCCAGGCGTACGTGAAGAACGGCGGCGGGTTCGTGGGCGTGCACGACGCGGCGCGCGCCCAGCCGGACTCGTCCTGGTTCACCGGCCTGATCGGCACCCGGCCGGCCGCCGGCCTGCCGAACGCCGAGAAGCCGGTGTCGGCCACCGCGAGCGCGGAGAACCCGCCGAACGAGACCGCCGCGAAGGCGATCGACGGCTCGACCGGCACCAAGTGGCTGACCTTCTCGCCGACCGGCTGGCTGGCGGCGAAGCTGGCCGCGCCGGTGGTCGTCAGCCGCTACGCGCTCACCTCGGCCAACGACTTCCCCGGCCGGGACCCGAAGAACTGGACCCTCCAGGGCTCCCAGGACGGCACCACCTGGACCGACCTGGACACCCGCAGCAACGAGACTTTCCCGCAGCGGTTCCAGACCAGGCAGTTCAGCTTCACCAACACCACGGCCTACCAGCACTACCGGCTCAACGTCACGGCGAACAGCGGGGAGCCGCTGATCCAGTTGGCCGAGCTGTGGCTGATCGGCCCCGACGCGGGACCGGCGCCGGACACCGTGGTGCAGAAGGCCACGGTCGACGTCACCGACCGGCAGCACCCGGCCAACAAGGGCCTGCCGCTGACCTGGACCCGCTCCGACCAGTGGATCAACTGGGACCCGAGCCCGGTCGGCCGGGTGCACACCGTCGCGCAGGTCGAGGAGGGCACCTACAACGCCGGCCTGAGCGGCAACGGCGCCTTCCACCCGGTCTCCTGGTGCCAGGACTACGACGGCGGCCGGTCCTTCTACACCGGGATGGGCCGGACCGAGGCGAGCTGGACCAGCGACAAGCAGTTCCAGGGCCACCTGGCCGGCGCCATCCGGTGGACGGCCGGCCTGGTCCGCGGTGACTGCCAGGCCACCATCGCCGCGAACTACCGCGTCGACCGGCTCACCACCACCAACCAGCCCGGCCAGCTCGACCAGATCGGCGAGCCGCACGGCCTCACCATCGCCCCCGACGGCGGGGTGTTCTACATCGGCAAGGCGGCCTGCCCGAGCGGCCCGGTGGTGAGCTGGGACGACCCCAAGGTCGGCCTCGGCTGCGGCACCATCCACCGGTGGGACCCCGCGACGAAGCAGGTCAAGCTGCTCACCACCCTCGCGGTGATGGGCAACCGGGGCAGCGGCAGCGAACTGGTGAAGAACGAGGAGGGCCTGGTCGGCATCACCCTCGACCCGAAGTTCGCGCAGAACGGCTGGGTGTACGTCTACTGGATGCCGCACGAGTCCATCGACCGCGACCGGCGGATCGGCCAGCGGACCGTCTCCCGGTTCACCTACGACGCCGCGAAGCAGGCCATCGACCAGGGCACCCGCAAGGACCTGCTGCACTGGGACACCCAGATCCACAGCTGCTGCCACGCCGGCGGCGGGATGACGTTCGACGAGAGCGGCAACCTCTACATCGGCACCGGTGACAGCAACTCCTCCGGCGGCTCCAACGGCTACTCCGGCAACAACTGGACCCAGGAGTTCAAGGGCACCTCGTTCCAGGACGCCCGGCGTACCTCCGGCAACACCAACGACCTCAACGGCAAGATCCTGCGCATCCACCCGGAGGCGGACGGCACCTACACCGTTCCGGCCGGCAACCTGTTCACCGGCGCCGAGGAGGGCGGCGGCAAGACCCGCCCGGAGATCTACGTGATGGGCGTGCGCAACATCGCCCGGATCGCCTGGGATCCGGTCAACGACTGGCTCACCGCGGCCTGGGTCGGCCCGGACGCCGGCGGCCCGGACCCGAACCTCGGCCCGGCCAAGTACGAGACGGCCACCATCATCACCTCGGCGGGCAACCAGGGTTGGCCGTACTGCATGGGCAATCGGCAGCCGTACCGGGACCGCAGCAGCACGGACGCGACGGTGCTGACCGGCTGGTACGACTGCGACAACCTGAAGAACACCTCGCCGCGCAACACCGGCCTGGTGAACATCCCGCCGGCCCGGGACAACATGATCTGGTACTCCCCGCAGGGCGGCGGCCCGGTCTACCCGAAGCGGACCGACGGCAGCGGGCTGCCCACGTACCAGGTGGGGCAGGAGACCTTCACCCAGCCGTACCTCAAGGGCGGCGGCCAGGCCATCATGGACGGCCCGACCTACCAGCGGGAGAAGGTCGACACCGGCAGCGGCGTGGCCTGGCCGGCGTACTGGGACGACAAGTGGTTCATCGGCGACCAGTCCAACGCCAACAACCGGGTGGCGGTCACCGTCGACCCGAGCACGGTCGACGAGCACGGCCCGCCCGCGTTCGCCGAGGACCTGCGCCAGATCATCCGCGGCGGCAACGGCGGAAACCAGCTCCAGTCCTGGATGGACGCCAAGTTCGGCCCGGACGGCGCGCTGTACCTGCTGGACTACGCCGGTGGCTTCTTCAGCCTGCACAGCAACCAGAAGCTGATCCGGATCGCCTACACCGGTGGCGAGGCGACGCCACGGGCGAGCGACGCCGCCTGGCGGGCGGTCACGCCGAGCCAGCCGAAGACCATCGCGTTCTCGGCGGCCCGGGCCGGCGGCGTGGCCTGGGAGTGGAACTTCGGTGACGGCAGCGCGCCGTCGCGCGAGGCGAACCCCACGCACACCTACGCCGACTACGGCACCTACCAGGTCACCCTGAAGGTGACGTACGCCGACGGCCAGGTCTCCACCGCGACGATCACCGTCACGGCCGGCTGCGCCGCACCGGACACCCGCGCGACGGTGCGGATGCTGGACACCGACACCGGGGTGACCAACCACCAGGTCGGCGGCGGCTGCACCGTCAACGACCTGATCGACGACGAGCGGAGCTGGACCAACCACGGCCAGTTCGTCAGCCACGTCGCCGACGTGGTCAACGACCTGCGTGGCGACGGCGTGCTCGACAACAAGGAGGCGACGAAGCTGGGCACCGCGGCGGCGCAGTCGCCGATCGGCAAGGTCGCCGGCTACCGGTCGCTCTTCGACGGCACGGCCGGTTCGCTGGCCGACTGGCGGCAGGCGCCCGGCGGATCGTTCACGTTGCAGCCCGACGGCACCATCCGCAGCTCCGGCGGGCTCGGGATGCTCTGGTACGCCAAGGACGAGTTCGTCGACTTCTCGCTGCGGCTGAAGTTCCGGGACGTCTCCGCCGGCGCCACGTACGCCAACAGCGGGGTCTTCGCCCGGTTCCCGGACCCGCGTATCCCGCTGGACCAGCGGCCGGACGGCAGCTGCGGCACGGTCGGCTCGGCCCGGTCGTCCCAGGCGTGGGTGGCCATCTACTGCGGTCACGAGATCCAGATCTACGACGGGCCCACCGGCGAGCCCCAGAAGACCGGGTCGATCTACAACTTCGACCCGCAGGGGCTCGACAAGGCCGGGGCGACCCCGAAGGGGACCTGGAACGACTACGAGGTCCGGGTGGTCGGCCAGCACTACACGATCATCCGCAACGGCGTGGTGATCAACGAGTTCGACAACACGCCGGGCAAGGCGTCGTCCCGGGCCGGTGACCCGCCGACCGACCTGCGGCAGTTCCTCAGCGGGTTCGTCGGGTTGCAGAACCACGGCACGAACGACCTGATCGAGTTCCGCGACGTACGGGTGCGCGACCTGTAGTCGCACCGACGGCGCCGGGCACGGGTGCGCCCCGTGCCCGGCGCCCTTGTGCCGCGGCGGGCGGCCTGCGACAGGCGTAGGAGCCGCGGGCGGGCTTCTTCCACAGGTGTCCGAAGACCCGTACACCTGTCGATCCGTAGGTTCGGGGCCACCGCCGCGGCGGCGTCGCCCCTGGGTGCGTCGCCGGCCGGCGGCCGGCGCGGGGAGGAGGAGCATGCGGATGCGAAGCGGAAGACATGCCTGGCGGGCCGCCGTGGTGGCCCTGGCGGTCGCGGTCACCGGCCTGCCGGCGACCGGTGCCCTGGCCGAGCCGGGCGCGGACGAGAGCGCCCGGCTGGTGGTCGAGAACGGGGTCACCCAGCCGGTGTTCGGCTACGCCGACGCGGTCCGGGAACGGGTCTTCGTGACCTCGGACGTGGACACCGACGGCGACGGCGCCCGCGACATCGTGGCAATGGACGTGATCCGGCCCCGGGCCAGCGAGAACGGGCTCAAGGTGCCGGTGGTGATGGACGCCAGCCCGTACTACTCGACGGTCTGCCGGGGCAACGAGGGCGAGTGCAAGGCCGACCTCGACGGCGACGGGCTGAACGACACCTGGCCCCTGTTCTACGACAACTACTTCGTCCCGCGCGGCTACGCGGTGGTCCTGCTCGACATGATCGGCACCAACAACTCGACCGGCTGCCCGGTCACCGGTGGCCGGGCCGACAACATCAGCGCGCCGACCGCCATCGACTGGCTCAACGGGCGGCGGCCGGGCGTCGACGCCGCCGGCCGGGAGGTCGTGGCGGACTGGCACAACGGCCGCACCGGCATGATCGGCAAGTCGTACGACGGCACCCTGGCCAACGCCGCCGCGGCCGACGGGGTGGCGGGGCTGACCACCATCGTGCCGATCTCGGCGATCTCCAGCTGGTACGACTACTCCCGGAGCAACGGCCTGGTCACCCGGGCGAACAACTACTCGGGCAGCCTCGCGAACACGGTCACCAACCCGGCCCGCCGCGCGTACTGCGCCCCGGTGCGGGCCGCTCTCGGGCAGGGCGGCGACGACGTCACGGGCGACTACAACGACTTCTGGGCGGAGCGCGACTACGTGCCGCACGCCGACCGGGTCCGGGCCAGCGTCTTCGTGGTGCACGGCATCAACGACGACAACGTCCGCCCGGACCACTTCAGCAAGTGGTGGGCCGCGCTGGGCGAGCAGGGCGTGCCGCGCAAGCTCTGGCTGACCGGCACCGGCCACGTCGACCCGTTCGACTTCCGGCGCGGCGCCTGGGTGGACACCCTGCACCGCTGGTTCGACCACTGGCTCCAGGGCGTCGACAACGGGATCATGCGGGAGCCGGCCGTCGACATCGAGCGCGCGCCGGACGTCTGGGAGACCGCGAGTGCCTGGCCGCTGCCGGACGCCCGGCCGACCCAGGTGTTCCTCCGGGCGCCGGAGGCCGGGAACGTCGGCGCGCTCGCCGTCCGCTCCGGCCCCGGCAACGGGTCGGCGACCTTCCAGGACACCCCCACGATGACCGCCACCAACGCCATCCGGCACCCGTCGGACCCGGCGGCGAACACCGACAACCGCCTGGTGTTCCTCTCCGGGCCGCTGACCGCGCCGCTGCACGTCTCCGGCACCCCGGTCGTGAAGATCAGCGCCACCGTCGACGGCGAGGACACCAGCTTCGCCGGACTCCTCGTCGACTACGGCACCCGCCCGCGGTTCAGCACCAGCGGTGACGGCATCCGGACGCTGACCGACGAGGACTGCTGGGGCGCGACGGCGACCTGGGGCGGCTTCGCGGAGAACGCCTGCTACCGCAGGACCGAGAAGACCGTGGCGGCCAACCCGCAGGAGCTGGTCACCAAGGGGGTCATCGACGGCCTCAACCTCGACTCGCCGTCGGTGTCGACGCCGCTGGTGCCCGGGGAGAAGACCGCGGTCGACCTGAACCTGCTCCCCGAGGACTACGTCTTCGACGCCGGCCACCAGATCGGCGTGGTCCTGCTCGGCTCGTACTCCGGCTACAGCAGCCGGGCGAAGCAGACCCGGGCCCACATCACCGTCCACTTCGACCGCAGCCGGATCACCCTGCCGGTGGTCGGCGGCCGGACCGCGGCCGTGGCCGCCGGCCTGTAGGAGACTCCGGGGCGGGGCAACGGCGCCCCGCCCCGGCTACCGGTCCGGCCGGTACCGGCCGGTGAGCCGGCCCAGCTTCAGCGCCAGGTGCAGGCAGAGCCGCTCGTTGCCGTCCTTGAGGTCGGTGCCGGCGAGCAGCTCCACCCGCTGGAGCCGGTAGTAGAGCGTCGTCCGGTGCAGCCGCAGCCGCTCGGCGGTGGCGTGGGCGTTGCCGGCCAGGTCCAGGTAGACCTCCAGGGTCTCCAGCAGCACCTGGTGCGCCTCGTCGCCGAGCAGCCGGCCCAGCCCCGGGTGCACCCGCGCGACGTCCAGGTGCTGGGCGTCCACCCCCGACAACAACCGGTAGATGCCCAGGTCGGCCCAGGGCACGACCGGCCCCAGGGCGGGCAGTTGCACGCCCACCCGGGCCGCCTGGAACGCCTCCTGGTAGGACAGCACGCTGTCGTACAGCCGGGGCCGGTCGTCGCCGATCCCGAGCACCGTCCGGCTCACCGACGCCAGCCCCCGGGTCGCCGCGCGCAGGGCCTGGTCCAGGTGCGCGGCGGCGTCCCCGGCGGCCGCCCGGCCGGTGGCCCGCCCGCCGCACAGCAGCAGCACACCGTGGTCGTGCCGGACCAGGTGCAGGGTCTCGCGGGAGCCGACCCACTGCCGGGTGGCGACCAGCGCGTGTTCCAGGGCGATCCGGGCCGCGTCGTCCAGGACGTCGTCCCGGGTCACCGCGAGCTGGGCGACCAGCGCGGTGACCTGGCCGTCGCGGGCCACCACGCCGTCGGTCAGCAGCGACCGGACCGCCTCCCGCCGGGCCTCCGGGGACTCGACCAGGAGCGTACGGGTGGCCTCCGCCTCCCGCTGCGAGGTCAGCTCGCCGAGCAGGTTCTCCCGGTAGAGGGCGAGCGACAGGTCCGGCATCGCCTCGGTCACCACCGAGATGTCGTCGTCGGTCATCCCGTCGGCCCCGTCGATGAACCAGACGAAGCCCAGCAGCAGGTCCTGGTGCCGGATCGGCACGCAGACCCGGGGCAGCAGGTCCAGGTCGGGGCAGGCCGGGGTACGCACCGGCTGCCGGGCCTCCATGATGCCGATCTCCCGGGCCCAGGCGATCACCTCGGGGGTGGTGTGCCGGCGCAGGATCGAGCTGCGGCGTACCCCGTCGATCAGCCCGGTGTGTTCGCTGTAGACGACGACGCGCTGGCGCCGGTCCTCGATGAGTGCCGGGCGCTTCACCCGCGCCGCGACCCGGTCGACGATGCGTTGCAGCTCCATGCGCATGCGCTTCCCCCGGACCGGCCCGGGTCCCGGCGGGTCCCCGCACGGCGCGGGCCGGACGTGTGCTGGTAGGACTCTCGGCCTACCTTCCGATGATGTTGGCGGGCGCGCAATACCCCCGCGACACCCGTACCCGGCGCGCCCGGGGCGGTTCCGGCATCTGTCGGAAGACCGCGGCCCGGTCCGTCCCTAACGTGTGCGGGGCCGGGTCCGCCGAGAAGGGAACACCGTCGTGGCCGCAACCAGGCCCTGGCAGGGCGTCGTCGTCGCCCTCCCCACCCCGTTCCGGGCCGACCTCTCCGTCGACCACGACCGGCTCCAGGAGCACGTGCGGTGGCTCGGCGACGCCGGCTGCCGGGGCGTGACCCCGTGCGGCCCGCTGGGCGAGTACCCGGCCCTGTCCGAGGGGGAGCGCGCCGACGTCGTCCGCGCCGTCGTGGAGGCGGCGCCGCCGGGCTGCGCGGTGCTGCCGGCCGTCGGGGGGTACGGCAGCCGGCAGGCGCGCCACTGGGCCGAGCAGGCGCGGGTCGCCGGGGCGCAGGCGGTGCTCGCCCCGCCGCCGGTCGGCTACCCGGGTGGCCCCGCCGAGGTGGTCGCCCACTACCGCGAGGTGGCCGCCGTCGGGCTGCCGGTGGTGGTGTGCCGTGACCCGGCCGAGGCCACCGTGGACCTCACCCCGGACCTGCTCGCCCGGGTCGCCGAGACCGACGGCGTGGTGGCGGTACGGGAGGACGACGTCCGCCGGCTGCACCGGGTCCGCGACCTCTGCCCGCACCTGGACGTGCTGGCCGGCGCCGACGACGTGCTGCTGGAGCTGACCGTGTGCGGGGCCACCGGGTGGCTCGCGCGCAGCGCCAACGTCCTGCCCGGGCTCTGCCTGCGCCTGCACCGGCTCTGCGCCGCCCGCGACCTGGCCGCCGCGCTGCCGCTCTACACCCGGTTGCACCCCCTGCTCGGCTGGGGCGCCCGGACCGAGGGGGTGCAGGCGGTGAAGCTGGCCATGGGGCTCAGCGGCCGGTACGGCGGCCCGTGCCGGCCGCCCCGCGGCGCGCTGCCGCCCGAGCTGGAGGAGCGGCTGTGCCGCGACCTGCGGCGGGCCGAGCGGGCCGACGCCGGGCCGGTGCCCACGGCGTGACGTCCTGCACGTGTCGGAAGTGGCCGGTCCACCTGCCGACATCTGCACGGTGACCGCCGCGCCGGCCGGCTCCTAGGGTCGGATCGAGCGTGATCATTCGGGACGGCGAGCGCCCCTGGCCGCCCCGCCCCCTCCCGCCCCCCGACCTGAGAGGTGACTCGATGCACCTTCTGCCCACCAGGCGTGCGGTGTGGCGCTCGGTGCTGGCCGCGGCCGTCACGACCGTCCTGGTCGCGACCGGCTCCGCCGGGCCGGCCTCCGCCGCACCGGGCGACCCGCCGGACGGGCCCGCCCCGTTCCAACCGCTCGACCCCCAGCGCTGGCAGAACCCCGACACGATGACCTGGGACGACTACCGGCAGGTGCCGAACCGGAACTGGGCCGATCCGGCCGTGCGCGGCTCGGTCCGTAACTTCAAGATCGCGCTGGTCACGTTGGACTACGTGGACCAGCCGTTCGTCATCACCCAGCCGGCCGGCTCGACGGTCTTCGGCAACCCGCAGGCGACCGCCGCCAACGTGCCCCGGAGCCAGGTCGCGACGTTCTACACCGACTTCCTCAACAAGCCGGGCGACCTGAACCGGGGACACACCCTGCACGAGTACTGGATGCAGGACTCCAACGGCCGGTACGGGGTGGACCTCACCGGCTTCGGCCCGTACGAGATGCCGGCGAAGTCCTACCAGTACGGCATCGACAACGGCTTCAACCCCGGCGCCTGCCCCACCGGGGAGGCGTGCGCCAAGAACATCCGCACCGACGGGCTGGGCGCCTGGCGCGCGGCGGTGGGCGACGCGGTGGCCGACAGTTTCGAGCTGGTCTTCATCCTCTCGGCCGGCCAGGACGAGTCGTCGACCTGGCAGGAGTTCGGCCAGATGATGTTCCAGACCAAGGAGGACGTGCCGGACGCGTGGGGCCCCCCGGACCCCAGCCTGCCGAACTACGCGAAGACCCGCTACGTCGAGTGGACCTCGTGGAAGGCGGCCGCCACCATCTGGCCGAACGCCGGCGGCGGCTCCTCCACCCAGGCGGAGAGCTCCGGCATGGGCGTGTACGCCCACGAGCTGAGCCACCTGCTGAGCATCGGGGACAACTACAACAACCCGTACGGCACGCCGTTGCGCCGCGCCTACACCGGCATCTGGAGCATGATGTCGCGCGGGTCGTTCAACGGGCCGGGCGGGCCGCACACCCGCTGGCAGATCCCGCCGGTCAACGGCGGTTCGATGGGCTCGCTGCACACGCTGCGGGACAAGCTGAAGATCGGGCTGCTCGGCGAGGAGCACGTGCTGCGGCTGTCCCGGGAAGGGCTGGCCACCTCCGGGATGGTGGTCGCCGACGTGACCGCCCGCGCCGTGGACGCCGGGCCCGGCGGGCTGACCGGCCTCAACATCGCCATGAACAGCGACCGCTCGCCGGCGTGCACCGTCGCCACCGACCCGCTCTGCGACGGCGGCCGGTACAACAACTACACCGTCGAGGTCGTCGACCGGATGGGCGCGGACTCGTTCACCCCGGACAACGGCGTGCTGATCAGCAAGACCAAGAACACCGACAGCGCGCCGTTCGTGTGGGTGGTCGACGCCAACCCGCAGGACATCGACATGGTCGACTTCTACCAGCCGAACGGCACCCCGCAGAAGATCACCATGGGTGACTACCGGCAGCTGTCCGACGCGTTGTTCCACGCCGGGGCCAACTCCGGCAGCGAGTACGAGTACGTGGACGAGGCCAACCGGCTGCACTTCTACGTGCTCAACCTGCGCCGGGACGGCGACGGGGTGCTCTCGTACACGGTGGCGGTCCGGTCGCTGGACGGCGCCGGGCCGAGCACGCACGGGGTGGCGCTGTCCAAGGGCCACCTGGTGACCCGGGGCGAGCCCACCGGCAAGGGCGCCACCTGCGCGTTCGACCTGACCAACACCGGGACGTACGCGGCCGGCGGGCAGCCGCACCCGGAGGACGCCGGGGCGTACCTGAAGTCCGACGTCTACCGGCTCTCGGCGACCGTCGACGGCCAGGGCTGGCGGGTGGAGCTGCCGAACGAGCTGGCCACGGCCGAGTTCGGCGCCAGCACCCCGGTCGCCGTCTCGGTGGGGGCCGGCTCCGGCGCGACCGCCACCACGCTGGTGACCCTCACGGCCACCTCGGAGAGCGACCCGAGCAGGACCGTGACGAGCCAGTGCCGGGTGGAACGACCCCGGGCGCAGCTCGGCTGACCGCACCGGGGCGGTGCGGCGCGCCGCACCGCCCCGGGTACCGCCCCGACGACCAGGAGGACAGATGCGCCGCCTGCTGCCAGCGCTGGTGCTGCCGTCGCTGCTCACCGGCGCGCTCGCCGCGTGCGGTGACCCCGAGGAGGCCCGGTCGGCGACGACCGTGCGGGTGCTCGTCCGGGACATCAACATCCGGCCGGCGGGCGTCGAGTGCGCCGGGACCGGCCCCTACACCCACTTCCACAACCGGGCCCCGTTCCAGGTGGTCGACACCGCCGGCCGGACGCTCGCGGAGGGCGCGTTGTCCCCGGGCCGCTCGGTGGCGACCTTCGCCGAGGACCTGGAGGTGCCGCGGGTGCCGACGTACTGCGAGTTCGCCGTGCCGGTCGACCTGGCCGCACGGGACGCCTACCGGCTGGTCGTGGACGGCCACCCGCCGGTGGACCTCACCCCGAACGACAGCGAGGGACCGGCGCTGGTCGCGGTGGTGCCGTCGTGACCCGGGGGTACGGCGTCCGCCTCGCCACCGTCGCGCTGCGCGCGGTGCTCGCCGCGACCGCCTGCTCCGCCGGCGACGACGCGCCGGCCCGGCCGGCGCCGCCCGCCGGTGGGGCCGCCGCGCTGCCGGGCCCGGCGCCGGCGGGTCTCGCGCTGCGCCCGGCCCCGTCCGGGGCGCCCGGCGCGCCGGCCGTCACCGGCGTGCTCACCGACGGCAGCCCGGTGGCGCTCGCCGACCTGTGGTCCGACCGCCCGGTCGTGCTGGTCTTCTTCACCTCCTGGTGCACGCTCTGCGCCGACCGCCAGGCGGCCCTGGGCGAGCTGGCCCGCCGCCACCGGGACGAGGTCGTCTTCGTCGGGGTGGCCACCGAGGACCGGCCCGAGGACGTCCAGCGCTACCTGCGGGAGCACCGGGTCGACTACCCGGTCGCGCTCGACGCCGACGGCGGGATCTGGCGCTCGTACGCGGTCCGCGAACCCCCGGCCGTGGTCGTCATCGCCAAGGGTGGCGCGCTGCTGCGGGGCTGGCCGGGCGGCGTGGACGCGGCCACCCTCGACGCCGAGCTGCGCAGGCTCGTGCTCGCCCCCTGACGCGGCCGGACCGCGCTCAGCTGGTCAGCCAGGCCGGCGGGTCGCCGCCCCACCTCGTCGGCGGGCTCGCCCAGTCCCGCCGACCGCCGGGCAGGGTGACCGGCGGCAGCGCGGACCGGAGGCGGCCCGCGGGGGAGTCCCGCTCGGCGCACCAGGGGCCCGGGTCGGGCGGGCCGGCGGCCGTGACCGGCCCGGCCGGCAGTTCGTGCCGCAGCCACCGGGCGGTACGCGCCAGCGACAGGTCGGCGGTCCAGGCGCCCCCGTCGCCGGCGCGCAGCGCCAGTGCCCGGAGCACCGCCGCGGCGAGCAGGTAGCCGGTGCCGTGGTCGAGCGCCTGGGCCGGCAGCACCCCCGGCGTGCCGTCCGGCCGCCGCTCGACCTCGGCGATGCCGGTGGCGGCCTGCACCAGGCTGTCGAAGCTGCGCCGCCCGGCCCACGGGCCCGTGCCGCCCCACGCCGACAGCCGCGCCACCACGAGGTCGGGGCGGTGCCGGCGCAGCGCCTCGGGGGAGAGGCCCCACCGGTCCAGCGCTCCCGGCCGGTAGCCGGTCACCACCACGTCGGCGTCGGCGAGCAGCGCCGCGAACCGGGCCCGGTCGGCGTCCCGGCCCAGGTCGAGCAGCGTGGACCGCTTGCCGGCGTCGGTGTCCAGGTGCTGCGGCTCCAGTTCGGGCAGCACGGGGGAGTCGACGCGCAGCACGTCGGCGCCGAGCAGGGCGAGGAAACGTGTGGCCACCGGACCGGCGATCACCCGGGTCAGGTCGAGCACGCGTACCCCGGCGGCGGGCAGCCCGGCCGGCGCGAGGGGCGCCGGGCGGGCTGCCGCCGGCGCGTCGGCCCGCAGCCGGACCAGGGGTTCCGCCGCGACGGCCGCGGCCTGCGGATGGGCGTCCCACCCGTCCGGCGTGCGGGCGGCCACGGCGAGGCCGTCGGCCGCGGTCACCCGCTGCTCGACCTCGCGCGCCGGGAGGGCGCCGATCCGCTCGCCCACCGACGCCACCAGCGCCTCGTCGTCCGGGCGCGCCGGGTCGAGGTCGAGCGTGGCCAGCAGCCGCCGCCGGTGGTGCGGGTAGTTGGCGTGGGTACGCACCCAGCCGTCGGCGGCCGGCCAGAACCGGGACAGCGGGGCGAAGCCGCTGAACGCCTGCCCGTCCACCCGCAGGTGCCGGTCGCTGGTGAAGGAGACCGCCACCGCGCGGCTGTCGACGGTCACCGGTTCCGTCCCGGCCCCGCGGGCCCGGCCCAGCTCCAGAGCGGCCAGTCCGGCGGCGGCGACGCAGGCCACCGCCAGGTCGGTGACCGGCAGCCGGGCTGGCAGCACCCCGGCGGGACCGGTCGGCCGCACCGCCGCGGCGTCGGCCGGGTCCCCGCCGAGCGCGGCCCAGGCCGACCGAATCGCGTCCGTCGTCGGGTTCGGCATGCCGTCGATCATCGCACCGACCGGGGGCGGCCCCGCGGTCACCGAGGTCGCCGGGTCTTCGACGGCGACAGGGTCGGCAGCGGGGTGAGCGAGGGGGAGACGGTCGGCAGCGAGGTCGGCCGGTCGCTCGGGCGGGGGCTCGGGCGCGACGGGGTCGGGCTCGGCGTCGCCGGAGCGGACGGGGTGGCCGAGGAGGTCGTCGGCGCCGGCGTCGGAGTGGTCGTCTCCGGGGCGTCGTCCGGGAACGCCGGATCCTGGAAGCGGTACTTGTCCGGGTCGAGCTTCAACGCCGCGGTGGCCTGCTCCATGAACTGCCGCCAGATCGGCCCGGGCCCGGTGGAGCCGTAGACCTCGTAGCTGCCGCCCGTCGTCCTGAGCGGCTTCCCGTCGGTGGTGCCGAGCCAGACGGCGGAGGCGAGTGCGCCGGTCCAGCCGACCATCCAGGTGTGCACGTTCTGGGTGGTGCTCTGCCCGGCCTGCCAGGTGCCGGTCTTGCCGGCGGAGTCCCAGTCGTTGTCCAGCTTGGCCGCCCTGACCCGGCGCAGCGTCCAGTCGAGCTGGTTGATCGCCTCCTGGTCGAGACCGAGGTCGGTCTGCTTGAGCTGCTCGCTCCACACCTTCTCGTCGCCCTTGGTCACCGACCGGACGAAGTGCGCCTCGGCGCGCTTGCCGCCGGCCGCGAAGGTGGCCATCCCGTTGGCGTGGTCCTGCACGCTGATGCCGTACTGGCCGATGCCGACCTCGGTGGAGAACCGCCCGGCCACCTCGTCGGCGGGCTTGTCCCGCAGGTCCACCCGCTGCGGCTGGGGGTTGCCCTTGACGGTCTCCCACATCGACTCGACCCCGGCCCGCTTCGCCATGTCGATGACCTTGGCGGTGCCGAGCTTCTCGGTCAGCTCGAAGTAGGTGACGTTCAGCGAGGCGACGGTCGACTCCCAGAGGGCGCAGTTCGGCTGGCAGGGCGCGTGCTCGGCGTTGCGGATCGGGCCGGCCGGGCTGCCCTTGGTCCGCCCCGACTCGGGGAACTCCTTGGTGTCCGGCGAGTCGAACCGCTGCTTCACCGAGATGCCGTTCTCCACGGCGGCGGCCAGGTCGTACACCTTGAACGACGAGCCCGGCGGGTGCTGGCCGAACCCGCGGGCCTGGCCGTTCTCGTCGGAGTACCAGCCGGCGTAGTCGGCGCCGGAGCCCTTGTCGCCGCCGTAGTAGCCGAGCACCCGGCCGGTGCCCGGCTCCACCGCGACCAGCGCGGCCTGCCAGTTCTTCGGCTGGCCGCGGACCGCCTCCGGGGCGGTGTCCCGGCGGATGTCGGCGGCGGCCTCCGCGGCGTCCTGCACCCGCTTGTCGATGGTGGTGACGATCTTGTAGCCGCCGTCCCGGATCGCCTCGTCCGGCTGGCCGCGGAACGGCTCGGTCTGCCGAAGCTCGCTGAGCACGTGGTTGACCACCAGGCCGGTCGGGCGGTCCAGCCCGGAGCGGCCGGCGTTGGGGTCGATGGGCCGCACCGAGTCCGGGTACGCCAGGTTCGCCGCCTGCTCCGAGGTGAGGTACCCGAGCTTCACCATGCCGTCGCGGATGTAGTTCCAGCGGTCGATCGAGTTCTGCTTCGCCGTGGCGTTGCGCCGCGGGTCGTAGCCGGGGGAGCCCTCGGGGTCGGCCGGGTCCGCCTCCGGCTGCTTGACCATCGCGCAGAGCACCATCGCCTCGGCCTGGGTGAGCTGCTGCTGCGGCGGGGCGTCCCGGCGCACCGTCTTGCCGAAGAAGGTCTGCGCGGCCGCCTCGATCCCGTACGCGCCCCGCCCGAACGGGACGGTGTTCAGGTAGAAGCCGAGGATCTCCTCCTTGCTGTACTTGTCGTCCAGCTTCCAGGCGATGACCGCCTCGCGCAGCTTCCGCGAGTAGGTGACCCCGCGCAGGTCGGCGGCGACCCGCGCGTACTGCTGGGTCAGGGTGGAGGCGCCCTGCCGCTGCCCACCGGTGACGTTCGCCCAGGCCGCCCGGAGCACGCCCTTGAAGTCCACGCCCTTGTTGGTCCAGAAGGTGCGGTCCTCGGCCGCCACGATGGCCTGCTTGGCCGAGTCGTTCATCTGGTCGTACGGGACGATGGTCCGGTTCTCGGCGCCCAGCTTCGCCATGGGCGTGCGGCCGTCGGCGTAGTAGACGGTGGTCGACTCCGGGAGTTTGAGGTCGGTGGGGGTCGGCACGCTGTCGAAGTAGTAGCCACCGGCCACCAGGCCCGAGCCGGCCAGCAGCGCGAACACCGCCAGGAAGATCAGCAGGCGGTGTCGCCGGCGCTTCCGCCCCGGGGTCGGGGTCGCGGCACCGTCGGCGTCGTCGTTGTCACCGGTCTGAAGCATCCGCACCCGATACCCTCCGACTGCTCGGCCGAATCGTGTCCCTGCCCGGCTCGCAGGCTAGCGGAGCTGCGGCGACGGCACAGGCGTCCGCCCGTCCTAGGGGTGACCTCCGGCACGGTGAGGCGCCTGCACGACGCGCCGGCCGGCCCGGAGACATTGACAGTCGCGGCTGCTCCGGGCAGGCTCTGACGAGCTGCGGGAACGCTCCCACCGCCCGTTCCCCCGTCCCTCAGGAGCAATGACGTGGCCCTGACTCCCTTCCGGCGGCGCGCCGTGACCGGTCTCGCCGCCGTCGCCGCGACCCTCGCCGCGGCCGTGCCCTTCTCGCCCGCACCGGCCGGCGCGGAGCTCCGCGACGGCGTCACCTTCTACACCCCCCGGCCGGACCACGGGGCGGTGACCCAGATCGCCGAGCTGACCGCCGCCGGGCGGTACCAGCAGGCGGCCGGGCTGCGTGCCATGATCCGCACGCCCCAGGCGGTGTGGGTGACCGGCGGTTCCCCCGCCGAGGTCACCCGGACCGTCAACGCCGAGGTACGCCGGGCGGCCGGCAAGAAGACCGTGCCCGTGCTCGTGGCCTACAACATCCCGTTCCGCGACTGCGCGCAGTACTCGGCCGGCGGCGCCACCTCCGTGGCCGAGTACGAGGCCTGGATCGACGCCTTCGCCCGGGGCATCGGCGGCCACGAGGTGGCCGTGATCCTGGAGCCGGACGGCCTCGGCATCATCCCCTGGTACACCACCATCAACGGCACCCAGGACTGGTGCCGCCCGGCCGAGGCCGACCCGGCGACCGCCGCCGCCGACCGGTTCGCCATGCTCAACCACGCCGTCGACCGGCTGGCCGCCCTGCCCCGCACCAGCGTCTACCTCGACGGCACGCACAGCGCCTGGCTGGGCGTCGGTGACGCCGCCGACCGGCTGGTCAAGGCCGGCGTCGCCAAGGCCGACGGCTTCTTCCTCAACGTCTCCAACTACGAGACCACCGAGCGCCAGCTCAAGTACGGCAACTGGATCGCCGGGTGCGTCCACTACGGCACCGAGGGTCCCGAGTGGGCGCGCGGGCACTTCGACTGGTGCGCCAGCCAGTACTACCCGGCCGACCCGGCCGACTTCAGCACCTGGGGCCGCACCGACGCCTGGTACGCCGAGAACGTCGGCGACGTGCCAGCCGACCGGCTCGCCCACTTCGTGGTGGACACCAGCCGCAACGGGCAGGGCCCGTGGACCCCGCCGGCCGGTGCGGGCTGGCCGGACCCGCAGACCTGGTGCAACCCGCCGGACCGGGGCCTGGGCGTACGCCCCACCACCGCGACCGGTGACCCGCTGGCCGACGCGTTCCTCTGGGTGAAGACGCCCGGCCAGTCCGACGGGCAGTGCGACCGGGGCACCGGCACCGGGCTGGACCCGGCGCGCGGCGGCACGGCCGACCCGGCGGCCGGCGCCTGGTTCGACGAGCAGGCCCTCGAACTGGTCCGGTACGCCAACCCGCCGCTGCGCTGACCCCGCCGGGCCGGGCCGGCGGGAACGCCGCCCCGGCCCGACCGTCGGCGCCGGATCAGCGCAGCGCCCACCCGCTGGCCCGGCCGTTGCGGGTCCGGCTGGTGATGCGGCGGGCCGGCCAGCGGCCGTTGCCGCCGGAGCGGCCGGCCCAGAACGGCGAGAGCCGCCACATCGGGTGGGTGGTGGTGTCGCCCGGCCCCGCGATGGCCTCCCGGTCGGCGTACCCGTGCCGCCGGAACAGGTCCCGGTCGGTCTCGGTGAACGCCTCCGCGTACGTCGGGAGGCTCAGGGTGTCCATCCAGCGCTGCGCCCCGACGAGTGCCGCGGCGGCCCGGCGGGCGGCCGCCGGGCCGGGCGCGGCCAGCAGCGCGAGGTGGTTGTGCGCCTCCGCCGGTCGACGGGCGGCGAGCGCCTCGTCGAGCCGGAGGAAGTGCTCCTCGTCCGGGCCGGCGGCCGCGGCGAGGCGGTCGGCGTACCGGTTCGGCGCCGGGATCGGCCGGTAGCGGTGGAACCACACGGTCGCCGCCGTGCCGTCCCGGAGCAGGAACGCGTCGCCGAAGAGCATCGCGTGTTCGGTCCAGATCCGGGCCACGGCGGCGAGCACGGCGGTGCGCCGTTGCGCGTCGGGGACGAGCCAGGCCGCGAGGGCGGTGGGGGAGAGGGCCTCGGCGACGAGATCGGCTATCCGACCGATGTCGCACCATCGGGCCCGGACGACGGGTGTAGCTGTGCTCATGAAGGAACTCCTGGTCACCAGGGTCATCGAAAGTGGGAGGGCGCCGGGGTGTTCGTCGGCCGGCGCCGGCCGTGAGCGGCCGTGCAGCTGTCGCTGGGGGGAGCCGGGGGCGGCGCGCGGCGGTGGCCGCTACCGCGGGCCGGTCAGGCGGGCCGGGTGCCCGGGCGGGTCGAGCGGGACGCGGGCGCCGGGGCGTCGGCCGGGCGGCAGCGGTCGTCGGCCAGGGCCGGCGAGGCCCAGGTGACGGTGCCGGCGACCGCGGCGTCGCCG
>NZ_BMRA01000009.1:109184-129714 GCF_014648395.1 Micromonospora fulviviridis
CGCCGCCGCTGCCCGCCGGGACCGGCGTCGCCGGGACCCGGTCGCGCTCCGGCAGCACCGGGCGCGGCCGCTCGGTCCCGGCCGGTGCGGACCCCGTGGCGGCGCCGGCCTGCGCCGGGTGGCCCACGGTCGCCCGGCGCGGGCCGGGCTCGACCGGCTCTCCGGCACCGCGCGGGGAGCCGGGGTTTTCGGCACCGGCCGGGGAGCCGAGGTCGCCGGCGGAGACGCCCGGGGCCGGGCCGCCCGCGTTGGCGAGGGGCGGCGTGCCGGGATTATCGGTCGGCGGGGGCGTGGCGGGTGGCGGCGTGGTCTCCTGGCCGGCCGGCGGGTCCAGCAGGTCGGTCACCGGCTTGATCGGCTTCAGCACGGGATCCAGCGGCTCACGCACGGGCTTCAGGGCACGCCACACGGGGCCGAGCACCGGGGCGAGCGGCCTGGTGACCGGGGCGAGCACCCCGGCCACCGGGGTGAGCACGCCGGAACCGACCGGCCGGGTGACCGGCCCGAGGAGGCCGCCGACGGGGGTGAGCACCTTGTTGCGCCGTGGGTCGGTGACCGGACGGAGGGCGTCGGTCACCGGGTCGAGCACCCCGGCGCGCACCGGCCCGACGACCGCGTCGAGCGCTCCACCGGGGCCCGGCCGGGGTGCCCGCTGTGCCGGCGTGCCCGGGTCGCGGGCCGGTCGCCGTGCGTCCTCCCGGGTCGATCCGGGACGGGCGGCCGGTGCGGACCGCCGGCCCTCCGGCCGACTGGCGGCACGCTGGTCGGGCCGCGGGCGGAACCGTTCGCGGGTCGGCGTGGCGCGGTACCGCGGCGCGGGCCCGGCGGCACGGTCGCGCGGGGTGGCGCGCTCACCTGAGGCGGTGGCGCGGTCGCGTGGCGCGGGCCGGGTGGCGTGCTCGCGTGGCGTGCGCGGGGCGGCGCGGTCGCACGGCGCGGGTGCGGTGGCGTGGTCGCGTGGCGCGGGCCGGGTGGCGCCCGGGGCCGCACCGGCGGACGTGGGGGGAGTCGTGACCGCCCCGAGGAGTGGGTGCAGCGTGTCGGTGAGCAGGTCGACGGCGGCGGTGAGCGGCCCGGCCGGCGGGCGTTCGGCGGCGTGGGCGGCGGCGCCGGTGGCGACCTCGTGGGCGCCCCAGACCACGGCGACCCCGCCGAGCAGCAGGCCGAGACGCAGCGCGACCCGCGTCAGCCGTGCGCCCCGTCGAGTCATCCCGGCACCCCCCGATCTCCGGCCAGCGCCGGCGATCACCGACCGCACTCTACCGAACGAAGTCGATTGATCACAGCATGCGGCTGATCGAAATCGGGCGCGTCGCGAATCCGGGCAGGCGTGGAAAGTCCGGCGGTGGGGTACCACCGGGGGTCATGAGCACGAGCACGGTCGACTGCCCCGACACCGAGGCCGCCGCGCCGCCGGCCGGCGTGGTCGCGGTCGTCGCCCACCGGAAGAAGACCTTCGGCGGCGGCCTCGACGAGCTGCGCGCCAACCTGGTCGCCGCCGGGGTCGGCCGGCTCCTCTGGTACGAGGTGCCGAAGAGCCGCAAGGCGCCGAAGAAGGTGCGCAAGGCGCTCGGCAAGGGCGCCGAGCTGGTCCTGGTCTGGGGCGGGGACGGCATGGTCCAGCGCTGCGCCGACACCCTCGCCGGGTCGGGGGTGCCGATGGGCATCCTGCCCGCCGGCACGGCCAACCTCTTCGCCACCAACCTCGGCATCCCCGCCGACCTGCCCGAGGCGGTCCGGATCGCCCTGCGCGGCCGGCGGCGCGAGCTGGACCTGGGCCGGCTCAACGGGGAGCACTTCGCCGTGATGGCCGGCGCCGGGTTCGACGGCGACCTGATCCGCGACGCCGACCGCAAGCTCAAGGGCAAGCTCGGCCGGATCGCGTACGTCTGGACCGGGCTGCGGCACGTCCGCGGCGAGTGCGTACGGACCCGGATCAGGGTCGACGGCGCCGACTGGTTCGACGGCGAGGCGAGCTGCGTGCTGTTCGGCAACGTGGGCACCATCACCGGCGGCATCCCCGCCTTCGACGACGCCCGCCCCGACGACGGCGCGCTGGAGATCGGCGTCTCCACCGCCAGCGGCGCCGTGGACTGGGCCCGCACGCTGGGCCGGATGGCCGCCGGCCGCTCCGAGGAGTCGCCGTTCGTCCGGATCACCCGGGGCCGGAAGGTGACCGTCCGCTTCGCCGAGCCGAAGACGTACGAGCTGGACGGGGGCGCGCGCGGCACCGCGAAGCGGCTGAAGGTGAAGGTGGTCCCCGTCGCGCTGACCGTCTGCTGCCCCGACCCGGCGGAGTGACCCCGGCCCGCGCCGCCCCGATCCGGACCGGGCAGGATGCGGGCATGGACTCCGACGTGCGCCGCTACCTCGACGAACTGGTCGGGCGGGCCCGGGCGGTGCTCGGCGACGACCTGGTCGGCGCGTACGCGGCCGGCTCGGTGGGGCTGGGCGCGTACCAGCCGGGGCGCAGCGACGTGGACGTGGCCCTGGTGGTCGTCCGGCCGGTCGCCGGGCCGGTGAAGCGGGCGCTGGTGGACCGGCTGCGGCACGAGGCGTTGCCCTGCCCGGCGCGCGGCCTGGAACTGGTGGTCTACCGGCGGGAGGTGGCCGGCTCCGGCACGCCCGAGCCGGGCTTCGAGGTCGAGCTGAACACCGGCGCCACCATGCCGTTCCGCGCCACCTACGACCCGGCCGACCGGCCCGCCGCCGACGGGCGGTTCTGGTACGCGCTCGACCGCAGCATCCTGCGCCAGTCCGGGCTGGCCCTGCTCGGCCCGCCCGCCGCCGAGGTGTTCGCCGACCCCGGGCCGGCCGACCTGCGGCGGCTGCTGGTCGAGGCGCTGCGCTGGTGGCTGGCGCTGCCCACCCCGCCCGGCGACGCTCCCGCCCCCGGCGCCGAGGACGCGGTGCTCGGCGCCTGCCGCGCGCTGGTCCGCTGCCGCGACGGCGTCTGGCTGGGCAAGGTGGACGCCGGGCGGCGGCTCGCGGCCGACGACCCGGACGGCGGGCTGATCCGCCGGTCGATCGCGGCCCGCCGGGGCGGCCCGCCGCCGGCCGGACCCGAGGCGCGCGCCTTCCAGCAACGGGTGCTGGAGCGGATCGCCGGGACGCATTGACGCAGGTCGTCGCTCTACTGTAAACAAGGCGTACTGAACAGTCGGGGAGGTCCCCATGCGACGCTCGGTACTCCTGGCCGCACTCCTGCTCGTCCTCGCCACCACCGGCCCGGCCGTCGCCGCGCCCCCGCCCGGGCCCGCGCCGCTGGCGGCCGCCCCGGTCCAGGTCTACGGCGCCTGGCACTGCGGCGACGACTTCTGCACCTGGGGCACGGTCCGCACGGTCGCCCAGTTCGACAGCCAGAACCACTGGCTGGTCGACCGCGGCGACGGCCGTCCCTCGGTGAACCTCGTGGTGCTGAGCTTCGTCAACCCGCTCGACCTGCTGCGGCAGACCACCGACGCCACCACCCTGGACGGGGTGCCGCGCGGCATGACCGCCGAGATCGTGCAGTACTTCACCGCCCGCGGCGTCCGGGTGATGCTCTCCGTCGGCGGCATCACCTACACCGACGACTGGGACACCGCGCTCGCCGAGAACCCCACCCTGCTCGGGCAGCGGGCCGCCGCGGTGGCCACCCGGCTCGGCGTCGGCATCGAGATCGACTACGAGCAGAACACCGGCCCGAACCTGGCCGGCCTCCAGTCCTTCATCGACGCCTACCGGGCGGTCCACCCCTACGACGCCACCGGCGCCCGCCCGCCGGCCCGGCTCACCATCGACGTGGCCGCCGGCGACCGCTGGCTGATCGACCTCAACCGCAAGGCCACCGCCGACTGGCTGCGCACCGACGCCCCGGTGCTCGACTACGCCAACGCCATGGTCACCGCCCGGCCCGTCTCGGCCGGCACCGCGCAGGCGAACTGGCAGGAGCACGTCGACGGCAAGCCGCAGTACAGCCCGCCGGTGCCCCCGCTCGCCCCGGCCAAGTTCACCGGCGCGGTCTACCTGGCCTACGGCGGCAAGCCGCTGCCCGAGTGCGTCGACTACGCCACCTCGGTGCAGAAGGCCGCCGCCCCGTACGTGCAGAGCGTCGCCCCGCACGGCGCGGGCAGCACGGCCGGCATGCTGGGCTTCATGTTCTGGGCGGCGGAACGGCCCGCCACCCGGGGCATCGGCACCGTGCCGCCGAACACCTGCGAGGGCGGCGCCGGCGCCGGGGCGACCGCGCTGGCCGTGCCGGTGCCGATGCCGGCGCTGCGACAGAGCTGACCGGGTCCCGCCCGGTCAGTAGGTGATCCGCACGCCCATCTGTCCCCAGGTGAGCCGGCCGACGACGCCGTCGTCGTCGAGCCCGCGCATCCGCTGGTACCAGCGGACCCCGTCCTCCGTACGCGCGTCGAAGTCGACCCCGGTGGGGCCGCACCGGCGGGTGCCGATGAACCGCTTGACGAACGCCACGTCCTCGCCGGTGCTGCCGCGCTTCAGCGTGCGGCACCCGGGCGCCCGTCCCGGCTGCGGCTGCGGCCGGGCGGTGGCCTGCCGCAGGGCGGCCAGGGTGGCCGGGCCGACGATCCCGTCCACGGTCAGCTTCCGGGCCTGCTGGAACACGCGGACCCAGGCGGCGGTGCGTGGGCCGAACCCGCCGTCGACGGTGAGCCGGGCGTTCAGGCGGTTGGCCAGGGTCTGCAACTCGCGGACGTCGCTGCCCCGACACCCGTTCTTGAGGACCCGGTCACCCAGCCGGATCACCGCCGCGGTGGCGATGCCCCAGGGCCGCCGGCTGTCCTCGAGGGACCGCTGGTGGCTGACGCTGACGTGCAGGTGCTTCTGGTGCGGGTTGCTGCCGGTGTAGCGGGCGGCGGTGAAACCGCGGGTCCGGCTCCAGATCGTCCGGTTCCAGATCACGTACTGGCAGGACGGGTGGGTGATGGCGTGGCGCACCACCAGCAGCGGGTCGATGCCGTCGACGTCCACGTCCAGGGCGTTGACCGAGGCGTCGTCGCCGTCCGGGTTGTGGTCGGAGCGGCGCGCCTGGTGCGCGGCGTCGCCGATCCAGCCGTCCGAGCTGTGGTCCCGGTGCGGCCACCGGGTGTTGATCTCGTCGCGGAGCACCCGCAACGCGGGTGCCAGGTGGGCGCTCACGTCACTGCTCCTCTTCCGCGGCGAGGTCGTACTCGATCTCGTCGCCGATCAGGGTCTCCGGGTCGTCGTCCTCCTCGAAGACGGTCACCTGGTAGTCGGGGTCGATGGTCACGGTGTCCATCGCGGTGCCTCCGCTTCCTGCTCGGGCCGGCGTCGCGCGGCGGCGCGACACGCCGGCGGATCACCGCCGCGGCGTGCGCGGCGAAGCTTGTTTCCACTGTCGAAACCGCAGGTCACCGGGGCAACACCTGAGTCGGCTATCAGCGCCACGCCGACCCGGGTGGCCGCCGGGGCCCGCCGATCGTGCGGGCCGCCCGCCGACCGGAGGGCCGACCGCGGGATCGGCGGAGCCGGCCGCTCCGCCGCCCGGGCCGCCCGCTCACCCGATCGGACGAGCCGGCGGGCGGACCCGCCCGCCGGCTCATCCCGTCAGGTCGGCCAGCGCGGCCCGGAGCGCGGCGGTCAGGTCCCCGCCGGACACCCCGGAGGCGTGCGCCGGCAGCGCGGCGAGGACCCGCGCGGCCACCGCGTCGGCGAGCGCGTCGACCTCGGCCGGGGTCCGGAGCAGGCCGGCCCCGCCCGGCGGCCGCGTGGTGTCGACCGGCGGCGCTCCCGCCGCCCCACCGGGCGGTTCCGGCGGGTCGGCGGCCGGGCGCGGCTCGGGCAGCCGGGCCAGCGCCGCCCGGACCGGAGCCGGGTCGGCGGCCTGCCCGGCGACGGTCTCGCCGATGACCCGGACGGTCTGCACGATCTCGTTGAGCACGCCGAGCGTGGACATGCCCTTCGGGATGCCGCCGCCGACGTACTGCCAGGGCAGCGCGCGCAGCTGGAACGCAACCGCCGGGTCCTTGAGCAGCGCCAGGAATCGCGTGGCGTCGGACCCGGCCTCCTCGACCAGGCCCCACGTGCGCTGGTCCCGCTCGGCCGCCTCGGTGGACCGGATGCCCAGGTGCAGGCGGTCCTTGCCGGGGTCGGTCCCGGCGTACGGCCGCCGGGTCCAGCCGTCGTCGGCGCCGGCCGTGGCGCCGGCGTGGATCCAGTGCGCCGCCGACGGGTGGCGCTGGAACGCGGCGAGCAGCGCCGCCGTGTCCACGCCGGTGACGTCCACGTCGAGCGCGTCGACCGAGCCCCGGGCGTTCGGCCGGTGGTCGGCGTGGTGGGCCGAGTCGACCACGGTCCGGCCGGCGCCCGGCCAGCGCCGGGTCAGCTCGGCGCGCAGCGTCTCCAGGGCCGGGGCGAGCCGGCGGGGCGCGGCCGCCTCTGCGGCGATCAGCTCGCGCAGCGCCTGCTGCTCGGTCTTCCGCTCGGTGAGGTCGCCCTCGTCCCGGTGGTAGTGCGACCAGACCTGGCAGCCGTTCGCCTTCGCCCAGGCGTGCATCCGCCGGTACCAGGCGGCGCAGCGGCTGCCGTCGGGGTCCAGGTCGGACGGGTAGCCGCCCGCCGTGGTGATCCGCGGATGGTTGATCTCGGCGATGCCCCACGGCTTGCCGGTGGCCCGGGACAGCTCCACCATGATCGCCAGGGCGGAGGCGGGCTCCTCGTAGCCGGCCGGGCGGAAGGGGTTGCGGGCCGTCGGGTCGTACGGGTACCAGTCGGCGAGGACCAGGTCCACGGCGGCGGCCTCGTGCTCCGGCCACCAGGTGCGCCAGTCGTTGACCCGGCGTCCGGCGGCGTCGACCCGGCGTACCCATTGCAGGGTCCAGCAGACCGCGAGCCGCAAGCGGCCGTCGTGCCGCGCGGGATGGTCGCCCACCTGGGTGCGGGTCCGGGACCACGAGGTGCGGAACGCGGCCGGGGCCGGGTCGCCGCCGGTCTGCTGTTCCGGCTCATGGTGCGGCACCAGGATGAGCCGGCCGGTCCGGCCGGTGGCCTGCCAGGCATTGACGAACGCGGCGGCGTCCACGTCCGGGTCCTTGTGCGACACGATCACGTCGGCGTCGGCGGGCGCCTGGGCCAGCCGCTGCCGCGGGTCGGTCCAGGCCGCCGCGGGCAGCCCGTCACCCGGCCCGAAGAAGATCCGCACGCAGCTCGTCCCCGGGTAGGTGCCGAGCATGCCGGTCACGGTGCGGGTGCCCGGGCACCAGCCGGTCGGCATCATGCCGGCACCTCCACCGCGAGCGGCTCCAGGTCGGCGCGGATCGCGGTGACCTGCCAGCAGAAGGCGTGCGAGGCGGGGGAGCCGTCGACCGTGCGGACCCGGAACGCCCCGTCCCGGACCCGGCCCGCGGCCAGAGCCGAGACCGGCTCGTCGTCCTCGAAGACCGGGGTGAGCTGCACGGTCCGCCCCTCCGACCGGGTCAGCGCCTCGAAGTACGCGGGCAGCTCCACCGTGGCCGAGCCGTTCTCCAGCCGGCCCTCGCCCCGGTAGTAGACGCCGTTCTCCGGCCCCTCCAGCGCGGCGTGGACGAGCTGCCGGCGCCGCGTGGCGTCCGGTCCGTCCAGCGGGTGGTCGATGGCGAACTGCTTCGACTTGCCCTTGATGACGCCGGTGGCGGCGTTGAGGCTGATGGTGTAGCCGCTGGCCTCGCTGTTGCCGAGGTAGATGGCGCCGGAGGCGAACAGGTCGAAGGTGCTGATGCCGCCGCCGCTCCACGAGGCCAGCGGCGGCGTCGCCGGACCGACCACCATCTTGCCGGTCACCCGCATGTCGCCGCCGAAGGAGCTGCGGTTCTCGACGAAGAGGCAGCCGCTGTCGGCGCCACCGACGCCGCCGAAGCCGATGTGCACACCGGCGGCGTTGAGCAGGTAGAGCCGTTCCGGGCCGCCGATGTGCAGCCGGGTGCCGCCGTTGATCCAGGTCCAGTTCGGCATGTTCAGGTTCCCGGCGACCGTCAGCACGCCCCCGACGCTCAGGTCGCCGTTGCCGGTGCCGTCCTTGACCACGCTGACCCCGCCGGTGGCCCGCAGGCCGAGGCCGCCCTCGGCCACCACCGACAACCCACCACGCCCGCGCAGGGTCGCCGCGCGCAGCTCCTTCACCGCCAGGTCGGCGTACGGCTTGCTGCCCTCGGTGTAGGCCAGGTTCGGGCCGTCGGCGCTGCGGTCGACCAGCTCGAAGCCCTTGCCGGCGCGGAACGAGAACTGCGCGTGCTGCACGCCCGGCCCCCAGAAGCCGAGCGCGCTGACCACCTGCCCGGCGCTGACCGTGGCGCCCTCCAGGCTGCCCAGGTGCAGCATGCCGCCGCCGATGCGCAGCCGGTCCGCGCCGTACTGGGTGAACGCGATCAGGTCGTCGGGATCGTTGTTGTTGGCGATCCGCAGGATCGTGTTCTCCCCGCTGTACGCCCAGTAGCGGACGTACGCCTCGTCGCCGGAGCCGCCGCCCGGGTCGGTGGGGAACGTGATGCCGGCCTGCGACCCGGGGCCTACGGCCGGCACGATCGCGCCGACCGGCACCCGCAGCCCGGCGACCTGCCGGCCGGTGCCCTGGACGGTGACCGTGCCGCCGGTGCGGGCCACCTTGCCCAGCAGCACCGCGTGCGCCGTGTCGGTGGGGGCGGTGGCGCTGACCTTGACCAGCCCCTCCTCGGTCCACCGGGTCTCCGCGGCAACGCCGCCCTCGTCGCGCCGGTCGGTCAGGAACTCGTGGTACTCGATCCAGACGAAGAAGGTGCCGTCACCGGGGAGCGTGGTGCGCCGGCTGTCCGGCAGCACGATGACGTTGCCGTCGCCGTCGATCGCCACACCCTGGCCGACCGTCACGTCGCTGCCGGTCGCGGTGAGGTCGAGGCCGCTGACCACGCCCACCGGGCGCAGCAGCCGGGCGGCCAGGTTCTGCCGGGCCAGCAGGTAGTCCAGCGCCTGGGTGAGGTCGTCGGCGCGCAGGTATTCGTAGTCGTAGTACCGGGGCCGCGCCATCGGCAGCGGCAGGTCCTTCTTCCAGATGATCGTCATGAGCAGTTCTCCGCTGTCTGGGTCGGTCGCGGGCGGGATGGTCAGCGCGGTTGGACGGTGTCGTAGCGCAGGCCGCTGGAGACCTCGCCCGCGCCGGTGTGCCGGGTACGGCCGAGCCAGAGGTGCACCGAGCCGTCGGCCCACCGGGCCAGTTGCCACCGGCGCAGCAGCCGGCTGCCGGCGCGGGGCACCTCCTCCTCGGGGAAGGCCAGCTCGACGAGGCGGCCGTCCCGCTCGCGCCAGTCGAGCAGCCGGCTGTAGCCGGTCACCGCGACCGGCGCGCCGTCCCGGTTCGGCTGTTGCAGGGGCACCCGGCGCAGCCGGACCACGTCGGGGCGGTCCTGCGTGGGGCCGGGCAGCAGCGGCACCCAGTTCTCCGGCACGGTGGTGGCGAAGGCGTACGACAGCGCGGGCACGTCCGCGTCGGGGTCGGCCGGCGGGCGCGGCGGCACGGCGGCCCGGCCCACCTGGGCGGTCCGGTCGATGGGCCGGCCGGTGGCGCCGGTGACCGTCCGTTCGATGGCCCAGGCCAGGTTGGCTGTCTCGTCCCGGCCGAGTCGGACCTCCTCCACGGGCGCCGAGTCCAGGGTGGCGGCCGCGGTGGCCGGCAGGACGAGCACGTCGGCCGCCCCGCCGCCGGTGGCACCGGCCGGGCGGAACAGGGCGACGCCCTCGGGGGCGGCCGGCACCAGCGTCTGGCTGCCGAAGGTGTCGGTGACCAGCAGCGAGCGCACCCGGGTGGCCGAGCCCACCGGCAGTTCCAGCGGGAGCAGGAAGTGGTCGTTGGCGTAGACCAGGCCGTACTCCAGCACGAACATCCGGGCCAGGTCGCCCGCGCCCGCGCCGATGCCGGCCAGGTTGACCCGGGCGTCCTCCAGCTCCCAGAACCGGGTGGACGGCATGCCGGCGTACGCGACCGGGGTGGGCAGCAGCACCTTCACCACGTCCTGGACGGCCGGCCGGGCCTCCAGCGTGGTGCCGGGCTCGTGGTCGAAGTGGTACCAGTCCAGCCGGTTCCCGTCGTACTCGTGGGCGGTGAGGACCAGTTCGGCCCGGCCGTCGTGCGCGGCGACGGCCGCCTCGTGCTCCAGCCGCTCCCGCAGCCACGCCGGCCCCTCCAGCCCGGGGGTGCTGTACAGCGGCGTGAAGTCGGCCGGCGGCCACGGCGGCGCGGCCGGCCGGGTGCCGCCCGGCGCCAGCACGGCGGGCAGTTGCAGCAGGTAGCCGGGGCGGGGACCGGCGGGCCGCGCGGGGACGCCCAGCCAGGCGTACCAGTCGGCGACGGCCCGGTCCACGGCGGCGGCGAGCGCCGCCGGCACCTCGATCTCGCGGGCGAACCGCCCCTCGGCGCAGGCCCGCAGCGCCAGGTCGCCGTGCGGCACCCGGCCGGCGGCGATGCGCAGGTAGCCGACCGTCTCCGGGTCCGCCGCCGAAGCGCCGTCGGGCGGGGTCGCCGGCACCGGGTACGCGGCGCACACCCGGCCGGCCAGCTCGCCGGCCCCGGCGGCGGCCAGCAGCCGCAGCAGTTGCTGGCCGCTCTCCACGGCGTGGCGCAGGTCCCCGGCGGTCGCCGCCGGCTCCCGCTCCACCAGCGCCTCCCACGGCACCCCGGCGGGCAGGCCCACCGCCCCCGAGTAGGGGCCCGGCCGGTAGCGGGTGAACGGGGCGACCTCGGCGTGCACCCGGGCGGCGACCGGGGAGCCGGCGTCCTCGCCGGTGAACTCGCCGAGCTGCCACTGACGGGCGAGCAGCCAGAGCGGGTCGGCGATCCGGGCGTCCACGGCCGGCGCCAGGTCGGCCCGCCGGGTCCGTGGCTCCAGCCGGGTCCAGGTGGTCACCGAGGGCCCCTCGGTGACCGTGCGCGGCTCCTCGACGGTGGTCATCGGTTGGCCTCCTGTCCGCCCTGCGGGGTCAGCGTCGCGTCCGGCACGAAGTCGGTGGTGGTCGTCGTCTCGGCCACGTTGGTGGGGAGGTAGAGGGCGGGCAGGAACTGCCCGGCCGCGCCCAGCGAGTCGAGGTCGACGGCCCGGGCGAGGGCCAGGTCGAGCGCCTCGTCCAGCACCTGGACCAGACCCGCCGGCTGCCAGTTCGTGGCGCCCTGCGGGGCCAGGCCGAGCAGCACCGCCTGCGGGGCGGCCGCGCCGGGCGCGTCGTACTCGAACGTGAGCCCGGTCTGCGCCTTCTCGGCCGGCACCGCCTCCGTCCACTCGTCGACCACGACGCCCTGCACCGGGCGGGTCGGGTCGATCCCGCCGGGGGCGACCACCACCAGCGACAGCGGCTCGGTGCCGGCCCTCGGCGCCGCCTCGCCGACCCAGCGGTCGCCCGGGGCGTACGGCAGCTGCGCCACCGTGACCGTGGCGGGTACCCGCACCACGCCCCCGGCGTCGAGCGCGTCGGCGCTGGTGAGCACCTCCTGGAGGCGGCCCACGGCGGGGCGGACCCGGCCGTAGCGGGACAGCCAGCGGCGTACCGGATGGGGTGACCCGCCCTGGAGCGCGTCGCTGGCGGCCAGGGCGGTGGCGAGCTGGGCCGGCTGCGGCGCGAGCGCCTTGGGTAGCACCGGCATGTCGGGGCCGAGCAGGGCGCGCAGCCGGGCGATCTGCGTCTCCCGGCGGCGGGCCGGCGGGACGTCCGGCCGGTCGAAGTCGGTGGCCGGGTCGCAGGTGCAGCCGCCGGGCGGGCAGGGGGTGCGGTCGTGCAGCTCGGCGACGACCCGGCAGTGCGCGGCGAGCCGGCGGTCCAGCTCGAACCGGGCGGTGGCCGCGGTGTCCGCGACCGCGCCCGCCGCGCCCGGCCGGACCGGCGGGGGCACCGCGCCGACCACGCCGAGGCCCGCGGCCACGGTCAGCAGGGTCCGGGCGGTCGGCTCGTCCCAGCCGGCCGCGTCCGGGGCCGGCAGCGCGGCCAGCCCGGCGGCGGCCTGCCGGGCCGCCTGCCACGTCTCGTCGGCCTGCGCCTTGGTGGTGGCGTCCATCTGGGGCGGGACCGACGGGTCGTCGCCGCGGTCGGCGGCGACGGCCGGGCGGGACCGGCCGAACAGGTCGCGGAGCACGGTGACCGCGTGCAGGAACTCGGCGAGGCTGACCCGCTCCAGCGGCCAGCCGGGATCCCGGTCGTAGTCCAGTTCGAGGCTCCAGTCGTCGCCGACCTCGGCGGGGCGCAGCGGGCCCCAGGCGTCCAGCGCGATCCGCCGGTCCAGCTCGGCGTCGTCGGGCCGGCCGGGGTGCGGTGGCGCGGCCAGCAGGTCGACCGCCGGGACCTGCATCCGATCCAGGCTCGCCGGCCGCCAGACGGTGGCGGTGACCCCGTCCGGGGCGTGCCACCGGTAGCGCCAGAAGACCCGGAACGACGGCGGCAGCAGCACGCTGGCGAGGGCGTCCACGGCGGCCCCGGCGAGCCGCGGGTGGTGGCCACGGGCGGCCGGCCAGTCCTGGCGGAGCCGGTCGAACCGGGCGTCCACGTTGACCAGCAGCAGCACCCGGTGAGTCAGCGCGGCCCCGGTCGCCGGAGTCCGGGTGACGTGCAGCTCGGGTGGGCTGGTGGCCGCGCCGGAGGCGGCGTCCACGGCCGCCGCGGCCCGGTTCGTGTCGCCCAGGGCGAGCTGGTGCACGCTCTCGGCGAGCAGCGTGTCGGAGACCGCGTCGACCGCGTCGGCCAGGTCGGCGAGCACGGTGAGGACGGCGGCGCGTTCGCCGGCCGGCCGGGCCGCCAGCCAGCCGTCCAACCCACCGGCGGTGTGTAGCCGGTGCAGCTCCAGGCCGTCCACGGTGGCCGTCGACTCGACGGTGACCGCGACCCGGGTACGGCCGTCGTCGGCGGGGTCCACCCGGTGCGCGCGAACCGGGGCGAGCCGGCGCAGCGCCGGCAGCAGCTGGTCCCACGGGCCGGCCGGGTGGTCGTGCAGACCGCGCTCGAAGCGGTAGCCGAGCAGCGCGCCGAGGCTCTGCCCGGCCCGGACGCCGTCGAGGAGCTGTTCGGCGAGGCGGACCCGGCGGGACGAGAGTTCCACCGCGAGGGCCCGGTCGCCGCCGTGGCTGCGCGACGCGCTGCGCAGCACCGCGGCGGTCACCGCCTGCGCGGGGGAGGGCGCGTGCACGTGGCCGGCCCCGGCGGGGGCGAGCGGCAGGGTCGGCGGGGCCACCGACGCCGGAATGTCCGCCGGCCGGTCCACCATGGCCGGCTTGCCGGCCGGCGCCAGGTCCACCACCCAGCCGTAGCCGCCGACGTGCACACCGGGCGCCGGGCCGGCGGTCACCTGGGCGAGCCGGCGGGTGGCCAGCGAGGTGATCCAGGCGTCCAGGCGGTGGCTGGCCAGCCCGAGCGTGCCGGCCACGTGCCGGTGCAGGTCGGCGGCGGGCAGGCCGGCGTCGAGGGCGTCGCGCAGCCCGGTCAGCGCGGTGCGGAAGTCCCGCAGGTCGGCGGTCGCCCGCACCTGCCGGGGGTCCGCCGACGTGCCGGCCAGGTAGGCGCCGACGTCCTGGTTCGTGCCCGGCACCGGCAGGGCGAGCCGCCGGCGCAGCACCGGGGTGCGTTCGCGCGGGCGGATGTCGACCAGCTCCGGCTCCGGCAGCTCCGCCGCACCGGGCAGGCTCGCCTCGGCGGCGAAGGCGTCCGCGGCGGCCGAGTGCTCGGCGATCAGGGCCGCCCGCAGCAGCCGGTGGAACAGCGGCACCGGCCCGTCGCCCGGGGTCACCGGCACCTCGTCGCCGCGCAGCCCGACCGCGGCCAGCGCGTCCAGGTACGCCCGCACCCGTCCGGCCCGGGGCGCGCCGGGCCCGTCCAGCAGCGGGGTGCCCAGCGCGTACGCCTGCTTCGCGAAGACCGCCAGGGACAGCCGCGGGTCGGTGGGACCGCCCAGCCCGAGCGCCGCGAGCAGGTCGCGGGCCGGCTCGACCACCTGCTCCCGCCAGTCCGGGCCCAGGCCCAGCCGGGCGAAGCGCCACAGCCAGCTCACGTACTCGTTGCCGAGCATGCTGCGGGCCCGCACCTCCAGCACCCGGGCGTCGGTGCCGAGGATCTCCAGCAGGGTCGCCTCCGGGTCGGCCAGGCCCGGCACGATCCGCGGCACCGGGGAGGCGAGCCAGACCTTGCGCCACAGGTTGGTGAGCAGCGCCACCGCCTTCGCCTCACCCGGCCCGGCCGCCTGCCAGTCCCGCAGGCTGGCCACCGGCAGCAGCCCGTACGGCTGGCGGCCGATCCGCAGCGTCGGCAGCGGACCCTCGGCGTGCACGTGCGCCACGAAGTGCGCGCGGACCGCGGCCCGCTCGGCCGGGGTGGCGACCGGCAGCAGGTGGCGCAGCAGGCCCCCGAAGCTGGACGGCCAGAGCAGCCGGCGGACCAGCCGCCCGGCGGGCCGGTCGACGGCGGTGGCGCCGCCGCCCCGGGCCAGTCCGGTGGGCGCGCCGGCGCGGGCCGGCGCCCGACGGGCGGCGGTGAGAGCGTCGTCCGGCGCGGCGGTCAGCGGCACGCCCAGCGCGGCGGCGGCCAGCGCGGCGGCCGCCTCGGGCGCGGCGGCACCGGCGGCGCTGTCCGAGGTGGACACGGCCCCGGCGGTCGGCGCGGCGGCCGGCGCGTCCGAGCCGGTGTTGTTGGTCGGGGTGTCGGGGGCGAGGAAGGCCAGCCCGTCGGTGGCGGCGTGCGCCTCCAGCAGCCGGGCCAGCGCGCGGGCCGACCCGGCCGGGCCGGTGGCGGCGTCGAGGCCGAACACCACCAGCCGCTCGATCCGCTCCGGTTCGCCCTTGGCGTCGAGCGGCACGGTCACGGTGAACGCCATGCCGGCGGCCTTGGCGGCCGCGAAGTCGACCGTCCAGCGCATCCCGGCGTCGATCGGCAGCGCCTCGTCGGCCGGGTCGATGGTCCCGGTCGCGGCGTCGGGCACCGGGCTGGGGCCGACCGCCAGGTCCCGGGTCACCGGGTCGGACGTGCCGCTGAACAGCTTGCCGCCGGCGGTGCGGCCGACCGCGTACCACTGGGTGGGCAGCAGCCGGGCCCGGGCCGGCTCGCACCAGGGGCCGGTGCGGGTCAGCGGATCGGGGAAGACCCCGCCGACCGGCTCGAGGACCCGGGCGATCCAGCCGGCCCGGGGCGCGCCGAAGCGGCGGACCAGGTCGGTCCAGGCCGCCTCGTCCGGGTTCGCGTTCGGCCCGCCCGGCCGCCCGTCCCCCCAGTACGCCCGGCCGGCCGCGATCTCCTCGGCGGTCAGCCCGGGCTCGTGGTCGTCCACATGGATCTGGTCCGGGTAGACGCGGATCTTCAGGGTGGCGCCGGCGAACCGGGTCTCCAGGCGCACCGGCAGCAGGACGGCCGGGGCGGCGGCGGTCAGCGTCCACGGGGTTCCGGTCAGCGCGCCGGACAGCGGCGGCCGGTCGGCGGCGTACGTCGAGGTGCTCATGACTGGCTCTCCGGCGTCGGTAGCAGGTCACTGGCGTGGCGGGCCAGGAGGACGGGGCGTTGCAGCACCGCGCGGGCGGTGTCGGCGGCGTTGCGGCCCTGCCGGGCGGCGAACACCACCGCGTCCGGCGGCGGCGGGTCGCCGGTGAGGTCCACCCCGAAGCGGGGCGCGGCGGGCTGCTCGCGGAGCACGAAGAAGTGCCCGGCCGACCCGTCGGCCCCGCGGGCCACCTCGGCGGTGTACGGGAAGCCGAACAGCAGCAGGTCGGGGGAGAGCCAGGCGTTGAAGATGGGCAGCACGTCCGGCCCGGTCGGGGTGCGCTCCTCGGGGCCGGTCCAGGTGGCCGCCCGCATGGTGACCACGGTGGACGGGTAGCGGCGCAGCAGCTCGCCGCGGATGACCAGCACCAGCGACTGCTCGCCGGGCGCGCCCACCGCCGTGAGGTGGCTGCCCAGCGCCCCGTTGCGCCAGGCCGGGTCGGTCAGCGGCGGGATGTCGGTCAGCGGCGCGCCCGCCGACACCGCGCCGCGGACGTCCCAGAACTGCCGGAACCAGGTCTGCCTCGGGTCGGCGGGGAACTCCCGCCACAGCATCTCCCGGCTCATCTCGTGGTTGAGCCCGACGAGGAACGCCTCGATGAAGCGCGGGTTGGCGGCCAGCGCGGTCATCGTCTCCGGCGCGACGGCCGGCAGGTTCGGCACCACGTGCTCCTGGGACAGCCCGCGCAGCAGCTCGTAGGCGGGCACGTCGAAGGTGACCCCGGCGAGCAGCCGGCGCAGCGGGTCGCCGCTGTCCGGCAGGGCGTCGACCAGGTCACCGTCGCCGAGGGTGAGCCCGGCCAGCACCTCGCCGGCCACGGCGGTCTCCGGGCGGACCGTCTCGCGGACCGCCGCGGCGGCGTCGTCCAGCGCCACCGGGGCCGGGTGGTGGTCGCGGGCCAGCGCCTGCGCCGGGGCGAGCCGGCCCTGGTGGGCGGCTGCCGCGGACATGAAGTCGTCACCCATCTTCGCCCGGTCGGCGACCAGGTCGGCGCGCAGGTCGGCGATCGTGACCGTGCAGCCGCGGGCGCCCGCCTCGGCGGCGCCGGTGGCCGTCATGGCGGCGGTCCAGCTCACCGGTACGCCGTCGGGGTCGAGGTCGAAGGCGGCCCGCCAGGTCACGGTGGCGCCGTTGCGCCGGGCCACCACGAGGTCGGGGCGGCGGGTGCCGGTGATGTCGGCGACCGCCACACCGGCCCCTTCGGCGGTCGCGAAGGCCGCCTCGTCCGGCACCGGCCGCGCCACGGTCCACCCGCCGACGACCCGGCCGCGCCGGTTGAGGCCCTTCCCGGCGAGGTAGCGGGCCACCGGCGCGCCGCCCACCGCACCGGTGGCGAAGACCAGCAGGTCCGGCGTCTGGTCACCGGTCAGGTCGACCACGTCGACACCGACGGAGTTGACGGAGCCGAGCTGCATCGGGGTGGGCAGCGAGTCGGTCCAGCCGTCGGCGACCGCGCCGGTCTCGTCCAGCCGCCAGCCGATCCGGTAGAACACCTGGTTGTCGGTGCGGCCGGCGCGGTTCACCGCGTAGGCCACGATCAGCTCGGGCCGGCCGTCGCCGTCCAGGTCGGCCAGGGCCACGTCGAGTCCGGCGGCCTCCGCGCTGACCGGGTCGGGCAGCTCGAACGGGCCGGTCCAGCCGCCGGCCGCCGCCCCGTTCGCGTCCGCCTCACGGCCGATCCAGTAGGCGATCCGGGCGGTGCCGGTCGTCGTGCCGGGCAGGAGGGCGGCGGTGACCAGGGTGGGCCGGGCGGTGGGCAGCACGGCGCCGAGGGTGCTGGCGGTGGCCCGGGCGACCGCCGGAACGGCCGGCCCGTCCACCGCGGCGGTGAGCGCCGGCTCCCGCACCGCGCCGTCCTCGGCGAGGCTGTGCGCGACCTGGGCACGCGGCCGGCTGCCGGCGCCCTGGGTGACGGTGTGGGTGAAGACCAGCGAGGAGAGCAGCCCCACCTTCGGGGCGAACCGTACGTGCGCCGGCGCGGGCGCGTCGACGGGTCCGGCGCCGCGCGGGTCGGCCGGGGTGCCGTGGTCGACCCAGGCGGTCGGCCGCGGGTACGCCCAGCGCCAGGAGGTGAGCCGGCCGTCCGCGGTGACCGCGAAGAGCTCGCCGTCGCGCGAGTCGCCGACCAGCGGCCCGGGCCGGTGCGCGCCGAACCCGCCGGCCGGCACCTGGGTGGTCTCGGTGCGCCAGCCCCAGATGAACCGTTCCTGCCCGTCGTGGTACCAGAGGTAGCGGGTCATGAGGCGCACGTCCGCCGGGTTGGTGGCGCTGACCGTGAGCGTGGCGATGCCCGGTTCCTCCTCGTTGCCGAACGGGGGCGCGTCCTGGGCCAGCGAGATCACCCGCCGGCCCTCCGGCACGGGATCGTGCTGCTGGGTGGCGCCGTCGCCGTACAGCGACACCAGCTGGCCGTCGGGGGTGACGTACTCGACGGCGCGCCGGTGGTCGGGGTGGACGTGCTCGGCCGCCGGGGAGCCCCAGACCGGCGGGCCGGGCATCTGCCGCCACGCTCCGCTGTGGGCGAACAGCCGGTTGCTGCTGGTGGCGACCAGCACGCCGACGAAGGACGGCCGGGGCGTGCCCCAGAGCCGTTCGGTGCCGCCGACCGGGGTGCCCAGCGAGGTCCAGGAGCGGCCCGTCGGGTCGAAGCGCCACAGTGCGGTGTCGCCCCCGAGCACGTAGATCAGCCCGCCGCCGGCCACCGGGCGGCTGTGCACGCCGCCGGCCGGTGCGCCGCAGTCCGCCCACACCCACCGGTCCCCGTCCCAGCTCCGCTCGAACAGCCGGCTGTCGCGGGTCCGCACGTAGGCCCGGCCGGGGGCCAGGACGGCGCCGGAGGTGGCGACCGCGGTGCCGGGCGGGGCGCCGTGGTCCCGCCACACCCAGCGGTCCGGGCCGAGCCGGCGCCGCTCGAACAGGCGGCCGTCGGCCGCGCCGACGAAGAACCGGTCCCCGGTGAGCAGGTCACCGCCGTTGGTGACCACGCGGGTCACGGGATCGTCGGCGGCCAGCGCCGTGGCCGGGGCGGCGAGGGCGCGCACGGCGCCGGTGCCGGTGTGCCACCACGGGTTCGCGGCGGCCGCCTCGATCACGGCGCGGGTCAGGTCGCCCACGCCGCGCCCGTCGCTGACCAGTGTGTCCAGCACGGTGCCGCCGGCCGGCACCCGGGCGGCGGGGACGGCGCTGGCGCCGCCGGCCAGCCGGGTCAGCGCCGCCGCCCCGTCGGTGTCGACCCGCCGGGCGAGGGGGCCGCGCGGGCGCAGCAGCCGGCGCACCGACGCGGAGGTGGCCGCCGCGGCGCCCGGGTTGCCGGCGAGGCGCCGGTCCAGCGGCTCGGCGGTGTCGGCCGCCAGCCCGGGGTGCGACACCTCGACGAGGTCGTGCACCGGGCGGGTGAGGGCGACCAGCCGGTCGTCGCCGACCGTGGCGCCGGGTGCGTCCGGGTCGACCCGGCGGGCGTACAGGGCCTCGGCGGTGTCGCGGGCGGCCTGACCGCGGCGCAACTGCTCGTTGGCCTCGCGGATCTCGGCGGCCCGCTGCCAGGCCGCCGCCGCCAGGTCCTCCTGGTGCCGCTGCACGACCTGGGTGCCGAGCGCCGCGGCGGCGCGGTGCCGCGGGTCCAGGTTCAGCCCGGCCAGCCAGCGGGGTTCCGCGCCGGGCGCGGGGAGCTGGGTCTCCTGGCTGTGCAGGTCGCCGTAGAGCGGCGGGGTGAGCCGGTCGGCGGAGTGCCGCAACAGCCCGGTCAGGGCGCCCTGCCAGGCGGCCCGGACGTCGTCGGCCCAGGCGGTCGGGGTCATCGCGGGCGAGGCGAGCGCGCCCTCGAAGCCGAGCACCGACCGGCCCTCGACCCCCTCCTCGGCCTGCGCGGGCAGGCCGCCGCCGGGCGCGGCGATGTCCACCGGCTGCCGGCCGACGTCCGCCGGCAGCGGCCGGGCCCGCAGCCGCCGCGCGAGGGACTCGAAGTCGCCGTCCGGCCCGGTGCGGAACGTCCAGTGGTGGTAGACGGGCAGCAGCACGGCGTCGTCCGGGCCGGGATGTGCCGACCCGGGTCCCCAGGCCGGAGCGAGGGGGCCGGTGTCCGCCACCGGCTCGCCGAGACCGGCCCGCACGCCCGCCTCGAAGGCCGGGACCACCGCGGCCAGATACTCGGCGCCGGCGGCGAGCCGGCGGGGGCAGACCAGCCGGGACAGGGTCCGCTCCGGCGCGGTGGCGATCACCGCGGAGACGTCCTCGTCCTCGGTGGTGACCAGCACCTGGGCGTGCGCCCAGGCCCACGACTCGGCCAGCACCGGCAGCTGGCGGACGGTGGTGGCCAGCCGGGGCAGCGCCTGACCGGCCTCGGTGCGCAGCGCGCCGCCGCCGTCCACCGGCACCACGACCAGCACCAGCCAGGGACGCAGCCCGCCGTTGGCGTCCGGCCGGGCCGGGGTGTAGAGCCAGGGCAGGTCGGGGCGGTCGAACTCGACGGCCGCGAACATCGACACCTCGACGTTCTCCGCGCCGGGGGCCGGGAAGCTGCGGATGATCTCCTCGGGGTCGACGCCGACCACGTCACCGGGGCCGTGCAGCAGCGCGGTCGAGGTGCCGGTGATCTCCCGGGTCGCCCCGGTGGCGGTCTCGGTGCCGAGCGCCGTGACGGTCAGGTCGACCGCGGCGCGGGCCCGCGGCAGGGCCCCGGCGAGCGGGTCGGTGTCGGCGACGACGCGGGCGACGCCGTCGCGTACCCAGGGCAGGAAACGCAGGCCACCCATGTCAGCAGACCTCCAGTTCGGCGGGGACGATCCGGGGGCGCGGCACCCGGACCCGGGGCCGGCGCAGTGTGCCGGCACGGCGGGACGGTTCGGTGGCCTCGGCCTCGGCCTCGGCCGCGGTACGCGGCCCGGGCACCGGCCCGCGGGCGGCGGCGCGGCGCGGCGCGGGCGCGGGCGCGGTGAGTCCGGCGTCACCGCGGCCGGCGTCGCCGAGGCCGAGGACCGGGCCGGTGAACCGGGCCGGCCCGGAGCGGCGGCTGCCGGCGAACGCGGCCGGCGCGGTGGCCGCGAACCGGGCCAGCAGGTC
>NZ_BMRA01000009.1:129825-149697 GCF_014648395.1 Micromonospora fulviviridis
ATGACGTACGCGAGCTGCTCGGGCGCGACCCGGGGCAGCGGCCGGCCGGCGTCGTCCGGGCCGTCGATGACGATCCGGTCGTACGCCGAGTCGTCGCTCAGCGGGGCGAACGCGGTGAGCGCGGTGTCGGGCAGCGCCGTGCCGTCGGGGAGCGCCACCGTGCGGCCGGCCGCCAGGCGGACGAACCCGGGGGTGGTGAGCTGCTCCTCGGGCGACAGGTCGCGGAACTGGCCGGGGGCGAAGTCGTCCTCGACGGGCTCGCCGAGCGCGCCGGCCAGCTTGTCGTCGCCGGCGCCGACGCTCACCCCGGTCAGGGTGAACCGGTTCGGGCCGCTGATCCGCGAGGTGCCCATCCGGGACAGGTCGGTGTCCAGCGGCAGCACGTTCTCCCGCACCGAGAGCAGGGCGCCCGGTTGCAGCAGCACCGGGCCGCTCCAGCCGGCCAGGTCGCGCAGGGTGACCGGCTCCCCGGCGGTGAGGGCCGGCCGGACCTCCCACGCCTCCGGGGTGGACAGCGCCGCGCGCAGCGCGTCCCCGGCGTCGACATAGGTGGGCTCGTCGGCCGCGGCGGTGTCCCCGTCGGTCCAGCTGAACTTCGCCGAAACCTCCCAGAACAGGAACTTGATGCGCGCCTCGCCCCACGCCTTCCACGGGCCGGGACCGCTGATCCCGACCAGCAGGTTGACCGCCAGCAGCTCCTTGTCCTTGAACTTCAGCGACACCGTGGCGCCGATCTCGGCGGTGAACCAGAACGGCTTGAACTGGAACATGACGTCGAGCCAGGCGCGGCCGTCGATGACGAACCCGCCGCCCTCGAAGTGCAGCTTCAGCTCGGCCCCGAACTGGGCGGTGTTGCTGGTCACCGCGAGGTACGCGGTCAGGTTCAACCCCTTGCCGGACTTCTGCAACGCGATGGCGAAGCGCTTGACCGGCGGGAAGCCGGGCGGCGGGTTGTAGCGCGGGTGGAAGCCGCCGATGGAGACCGCGAAGGTGCTGCCGGCGCCCCACCGGGCGCGCAGCGCCATCTCCCCGGACACCGGCCGGCCGAACAGCTTCGAGTCGATCAGGGCGGCGTCGACGCTGATCTCCCGCTTGGCGAAGTCCACGATGCCGGCCGAGTCGAGACGGAACTTCCCCGCGTCCTTGAAGTCGATGACCAGCTTGCCGAGCAGCAGGATGCGCACCGGGTCGGGGAACTCGACCAGCACCGCGAGGTCGGCGACGACCTGGCCGCCGAGGAAGTTGAGCCGGACCATCGCCCCGAGCACGGTCCCGGTGGTGTCGACCGGGAAGATCCGGCTCAGCGTGGCGATGACCGCGGGCGCGTTGCCGACCGGGTCCTGGGGAAAGAGCAGGGCGTCCAGGGTGCCGGCGCGGGCGGCGTTGCGCACCTCCTCCGGGTTGGTCCGCCGGTTCCAGCCGACCACCAGGCCGAGGCCGGTGATGGAGATGCCCCAGAACAGCATGAGCCCGGGGAACCACTCGTACGTGCCGGCCAGCAGCAGCGAGAAGGTGTGCCCGCCGTCGGCCTCGGTGAGCCGGCTGCCGTCCGGGTTGCGGGTGTTCAGGATGGCGGTGGCCTGGAGCCGGAAGCCCTTCATGGGGGCCAGCGGCGTGGTGGAGGTCATGCCGAGCTGGAGCACCCCGGCGTACATGCCGCGGGCCTCGTCGACGAAGAGGTAGCCGCCGCCGGAGACGATGCCGTTGTCCATCCGCAGCCCGACGCCGTCCGGGCCCTTGAAGCGGGGGCGCAGGTCGGCGGCGCCCAGGTTGCCGCCGGTGGCCCGGTCGCCGGACTCGGCGGGCAGCGCGGGCGGGAAGGTCAGGTCGGCGGCGACGCCGATGTTCTGCACCACCGCGTGCAGCGGGCCCAGCGTGGCCCGCACCGTGGTGGTCAGGGTGAGGCTCAGCGCACGGGTGGCGGTGGACGCCTCCAGCGCGATCCGCAGCCCCTCGATGCCCAGGCCGTGCCAGGACAGGTGCACCGGGTACTCGGCGGCGAGCGCGGCCGCCCCGGACAGGTGCAGCCCGCCCCGCATCGACCAGGCCAGGCCGAGGTCGAGGCCCACCCGCAGCCCGTCGGCGGGGAGCAGCTTGGCCAGCAGGCCGTCGCCGTCGCCGGCCCGGACCACCAGCTCGGCCCGGCCGGCGCGGATGCTCAGTTCGACGTCGTCGCGGCCGGCGCCGAGGGTGGCCCGGCCGCCGATGACGAGCTGCTCGACGGCGAGGTGGGTGCCGCCGGGCGAGCCGAGGATCCAGCCGGGCTGCCCGGCCGGGGCGATCCGGGCGACCTCGGCGGCCCACTTCACCACCGCGGCCTCGCCGCTGAAGGTCACGCCCGCGCTGTTGATCGCCAGCGCCGGTCCGGCGCCGCTCAGCTCGGTGGCGACGGTCCACTTGCCGATGGCGCCGTCCAGGCGCGCCTCGCCGGTCGGGGCGAGGATCACCGTGAACCGGCCGTCCCAACTGGCCAGGCCCAGGGTGGCCCCGAGGCCGAAGGTGGGGGTCCAGGCCGCCAGGCCGGCACCGGGCGGCGGCGTGCCGTCCGGCGTGCGCAGCCCGCTGAACCGCAGCCGCAGCAGGCTGTCCGCCAGGCGCCGCCCGACCTCGCCCTGGTCCGGTCCGAGATCGGGCCGGACGCCCTGGTCGGCGTCGAGGCCGAGGGCCCGCAGCGCCCGCGCCAGCCGGGGCAGCAGCCGGGCGGAGAACTCGGCGACCCCCTCGGGGGTGTCCAGCCCCTGCGGCGCGTACCGGTCCTTGAAGTAGGCGCCGGGGTCGCGGACCAGGTCGACCACCCGGTCCAGGTGCAGCTCGTCGCGCCGCTTCGGCAGCCGGACCGGCGAGTCGCCCGGCGGCATGGGCGCGCTGGGCGGGTTGGCGGCGGCCGGGTCGACCAGGCCGAGCAGGTCGAGCATCGGCACCAGCCAGGGCGCCCGGCGCAGCAGGTAGGTCAGCACCAGCAGGTCGAGCAGGTCGTCGGCCAGCTCCTCGGCGAGCCCCGGCACGTCCGGCAGGCCGTTCTTCACCGTCGGCAGGTCGCCGATCTTGCCGACCACCCCGCCGACGGCCTCGCCCAGCTTGGTGAGGCCGGCGATGCTGTCGAGCTTGGCGTCGTCGCGCACCGCGGCGAGCGCCTCCAGGGCGTCCCCGACGGTGCCCGCCCACTCCTCGAAGCGGGCGGCGTCGAAGCCGCTGACCGCCTCCAGGTCCCAGCCGAGCGCGCGCATCAGCCGGGCCCGCCGCCACGGGTCGTACGCGGCCAGCACCGGCTCGGCGAACAGCTTGATCTCGTCCCAGAGCAGGGCGAGCACGTTCTTCGGCTCGGTCATCGCAGCTCCCGTCCTCGCGTGCCGCCGGTCATGCCGTCACCCGCGGCAGGTCGCTCAGGTCCAGCCGCAGCGAGCCGCGGGCGGCCGAGAGCGTCCGCTCGCCCGCGGGCAGCGCCGAGACGGGCAGCGTGTAGCGGTGCCCGGCCGGCCAGGTGGGCCAGCCGACCAGCATGGCCAGGGCGCTGGCCACCGGGGCATCGGCGCTCACCACCTGCCGGATCGCGGTGACCAGGGCGTTCTCGTGCGCGTCGGTCCACCCGGTGGGTGGGCCGTCGAAGTTCTGGAGCGCCTTCGCCCGGGTCAGCACGGTGTGCAGCTCGCTGGCCGCCCGGGGCCGGGTGCGGAACTCCGGCTTCTCGCCCACCGAGGCCGGGGGTCCGACCGCCACCAGCTGGTGCGCCCGGTACTGCTGCCAGCAGGCGAGCAGGGCGACCGACCGCTCGGAGGTGAACACGTCGCCGATGCGGGCCCGGCGGGGCTGACCGTCGGCGCCGGTCACCCCGGCCACCGTCGGGGTGGCCGCCGGGTCCGGCGAGTCCCAGTCGGTGACGAGCAGGTCGTGCAGCCGCTGCCGCGCGGGCGTCCACAGGCCCCGGCGCACCCCGTCGTGGCCGCGCAGGGCCAGCGCGTAGCGGTGCAGCCAGTGCCAGGAGCGCAGCCCGAGCAGCTCGAGTGTGGTGCCCACCGACTCGCGGGCCGCGCCGGTCGAGTCGGTCTCCGCCGGGCGGGCCCGCAGCACCCGCAGCTCCGGGTGGAGCAGCCCGCCGCCGTCCTTCCCCCAGCCGGGGATCGCGTTGATCCCGCCGAGGCCGCCGAGCGCGTCGTACGCGTCCCGGTCGGTGGCCCGCAGCCAGGCCAGGTACGCCCACATCTCGCCGGGCTCGGCGCCGATGTCCAGCGCCGGGGGCAGCGTGGTGGGCGCGGTCCGCGGCCCGTCCGCCCGCCAGCCGAACGGGCCGAACCGGAGCACCGCCGGGTCGTCGGCGGCGACCGCGTCGAACCAGCCGCCGGCTGCCTCGGGCACCCGGTTCTCGGCCACCGCGCGGAGCACCTTGAAGGTGGAGAGCTGCCGGGCGGCCCGGGCGCCGGGGTCGCCGCCGGCCGTGATCGCGGCGACCAGCGCCGTCAGCGTGGGCCCGCTGCCGTGGTCCTGCGGCCGGGGCAGCAGCGCCTCCGGCAGCAGCTCCGACTCCGGGTCGAGCACCGGCCCGCTCCACTCGGCGTCGGTGGCGTGCCCCCGGTAGGCGCCGAGCCGGATCAGCTCCGGGTGCCCGGGTGGAGGGTTGCCGGCGCCGGCCGGCCGCCCGGTCACCACCCGTGAGTAGAGCCGCTGGTCGGTGGCGGTGACCTCGTCGAAGAGCCACACGTTCGGCTGGGCCAACCGCTGCAAGGTGTCGCCGGCGACCTGCCAGGACTCGACCACCACGGGGCAGCGCCAGCGCTTGTCCAGCCAGTGCTTGATGGCGACCTGGGTGGCCAGGTCGGCCACCCCGCTGATCGGCCCGAGGTAGCGCTCGGACTCCGGCACGTCGACCGGTTGCAGCCGGTCCGACCACCGGGGCGCGGTCGCGCCGGCCGGCTCGACGGCCGCGCGCTCCCGCCGGGCGTACGCCTGGAACTCCCGCACCGCCCAGTAGGTGATCAGGCCGTAGCTGCCGTCGGTCGCCCCCGGGGTGCGGAAGCCCAGCGTGGCCAGGTCCTGCTGGAGCCGGCTCACCCAGCGTTCGGTGACCAGCTTCGCGGGCCGCTCCACCCCGTCGTAGCGGGCGAGCGCCGTGCCGGTGGCGTCCTGGTCGCCGGCGCGCAGCACGAACCCGCCGTACGGCGCGGGGGTGGTCAGCGAGCAGCCGAACGACAGGTCCACGGTGTACGTGGTGAGCGCGGCGGCCCGGTTCTCCCCGGGCAGGTGCCACCACAGCCGCTGGGTGGCGGTCTTGCACTCGCCGGCCGGCCAGTCGAAGGTGATCTCGCCCAGGTTGTTGCGGCCGACGATCTCCTTGCCGTTGCCCCAGGAGCCCTTGTAGTGGTCCAGGTTCCGGGCCGCCGCCAGGTACTGGGCGAGCGCCTGGTCGCGGGGCAGCCCGGCCGGGTCCACCACGGCCTCCGGGGTGCCGTCGCGGCGGACCTCCGGGTCGGCCTCGTCGTGCCGGAGGAACTGCACGTACACGTTCCACTCGGGCTGCCGGCCGAGGATCTTCAGGGCGTCGTAGTCGCTGACCGACGGCCGGCCGGACACCCACCAGCCGGTGGTGTCGTCGGCGCCGACGGTCACCCGCACGCCGGCCTGCATCCGCTGGCCCTCCTTGTCGGGCCGCTCGTTGGCCCAGCCGACCAGGTCGATCCGGCCGGTCCCGTCGAGCAGCGGCAGGTAGCCGACGTCGTGCAGCGCCCGGGTCGCCATGTCCTCGTTGCGGAACGCGCTGGCCACGAAGCCGGCGAGCACGCCCTCGGTGCGGTTGACCCCCTCGTACGGCTTCGCGCGGTCGGGCCCGCAGGCGTAGGGGAGCGTCGCCGAGTAGCGGATCCGCTCGGCCGAGCCGAAGTGGATGTCCCCGCCGAGCATGACGAGCCGCCGGCGGCGTACCCCGTCCGGGCCGGGCGGCGCGGCGGCGAAGAGCCGGGCCAGCACCTTGTGCACGGCGGCGTCGCTGGCCACCCAGGCGTCCTCGGCGTCGGCGGTCCACCGGCCCGCGATCGCCTTGGCCAGCGGCTGGGCGAACTGCTCCAGGATCGGCACGCCGAACAGCGCCACCGGCTGCGCGACCACGGTGACCCCGTCGTCGCCCAGCACGCCGCCGCCGGTGAGCATCCCGTCGAGCGGGTCGTCGTCGAGCAGCAGCCCGCCGGGGTGGCCGGGGCCGCCCGGATACTGCCGCCAGGTCCGGGTGTCCAGCGCGATGAGCTGGTACCGGGGCCAGGTCACCGTGTAGTGGTAGGTCAACGCGCCGGCCGGACGGACCAGCTTCCCCTCCGGGGTGACCCCGGTGGGCAACCCCAACCGGGTACGCAGGGCCACGTCGTCGGCGTCGTTCGGCGCGGCCGACCAGCCGCGCAGCGCCGTGAGCGCGGCCCGGCCGGCCTCCCCGGCGGGGCCGCTCTCGGCGAACCGCTCCGGGGTGTTTCCCCACGCCTGGAAGACCACGAAGGCGGCCATCGCGTTGCGCACGATCCGCCGGCCCAGCGGCGAGGTGACCACGGCGTCGTCCACCCAGGACCGGGTCATGTTCCAGTCGTCGGTGACCTCGTGGTCGTCGGCGACCATGTACGTGGTCACATTGGCGAGCTGCCGGCGTACCGCGGCCAGGCCGGCCCGGAAACCGGTGAGCGCGAGGGCCTGCCGCTGCCACCGCTCCCAGCGCTCGATGATCTCCTTCTGCTGGGCGCTCGGCGAGTACGGCCGGCCGGCGCGCATCAGGTCGTAAACCGTCTCGCCGGGCCGGCGGTCCTGCGGGTCCTTGAGGATCCGGGTGTCCGCGGGCAGCACGTGCTCGAAGGTCGGCCAGCTCGCCGGCCAGAGCACGTCGGACCAGGCCAGCAGGTACATGCACAGGTACTCGCGCAGCGACATGAGGTGGCTGTCGGCGTACCCGGAGGTGAACTTCGCGTCCCGCGCCACGGCGGTGGCCCGCTTGCCCGGCAGGTACGTCAGGTCGGTCGGCGGCGAACTGGTGCCCACCGGCATCGCCTCCGGTGCGAGCCCCAGCCGCGCCGCCACCCCCAGGTACGCGGGGACCGCCGGCTCGCTGCCGGCGGCCGGCAGCGCGTCGTGGCCGTGGATGATGCCGAGCAGCGGATCCGCCACGTCGTCGGCGTAGATCTGGTCGCCGCCGAGGACGAGCTGGTGCGGGCGGCGCGCCGGGTCCCCGCCCGCGGCCGCGATGATCGGGTCGAGGACGGGGAAGGCGTCCTGGCCCTCGCCGTGCGGCTTCCGGCACGAGCCGTGGAAGATGCGCAGCTGGTTGGGGTCGCTCGGCGGGGTGACGAAAGTGGGCACCGCGGGCACCGCGGCCGGTGCCTGCGGGTGGCCCTGGTAGGTGAGCGCGGTGCGGGCGGCCACGGCGGTGGCGGCCACCACGTCGGGCTCGAACAGGCTGCCCGCGCTCATCCCGCCGGCGAACGCCAGGTCGTAGCCGTAGAGGGTGCCCGGGGCGAGGGTCACCCCGGTGACGGTCACTGCGGCCGCGTGCAGCCGGTCGGCGAGCTTGACGGTGACCCGGCTCCCGGTGCCGACGGTGGCGCCGCGGGCGTAGCCGGGGGCGGCGCCGAGCGCGAAGACGGTCAGCGTCACCGTGCACTCGGCGCGCAGGGCGACGAAGACGGTGACGCCGGTCGGGTCGACGCGGCGCACGATCGGGCCGCAGAGCACGAGGGGCAGGCCGGTCGGAGCGGTCATGCGGTGTCCCTTCACCCACGGCCGGTGTTTCGTTCGGCCTTGATTGAAGTCACTGCGTAACCGCGCGAACACCCTCGCAACAGCGCGAAGGTTCGACCTTGCCGGGTGACAACCATCGGGCCGACGACGGGCGGCCCGGCCCGTCCGGACGGGCTGAACGTCCACTCAGTTCTTTCCGGTGGCGGAGACCCGACAGGTGCTTGCCTGCGGCGGCGGCCGGACGCTAGGGACACACGACGGGACCCGCACCCGGAGCGGGTGCGGGTCCCTTGTGCTGTGACTCAGTAGACGGTCACGCCGTACGCGCTCGCCGCCTCGGTGACGGGCTGGAAGAAGGTGGTGCCTCCGGTCCGGCAGTTACCGCTGCCGCCGGAGGTGATGCCCAGCGCCTTGGTGCCGTCGTAGAGCGGGCCGCCGGAGTCGCCCGGCTCGGCGCAGACCGTGGTCTGGATCATGCCCTTCACGGTGCCGCTGCCCTGGTAGCGGACCGTCACGTTCAGGGCGGTCACGGTGCCGCTGTGGGTGCCGGTGGTCGACCCGGTGCGCTTGACCGACTCGCCGACGAACGCGTTCGCGGCGGTGTAGCCGCCGGGGTGGCTCAGCCCGGCGTTGTCGTAGCGGACCAGCGCGTAGTCGTTGCCCGGGAAGCTGGACCCGACGGTCGGGCCGATCAGCGTGGTCTGGCTGGAGTTGGTGTACCAGGTGTTGGCCACGTCACCGCAGTGCCCGGCGGTGAGGAAGTAGTAGACGCCGGACTTGACCACGTTGAAGCCGAGCGAGCAGCGGTAGCCGCCGCCGTAGATGGCGTCACCGGCGGAGAGCAGCGGACGGAAGACCCCCTTGGCCCGGTCCACCCGGATCGCGCCGGCCTGGGCTCCGGCGCTCTTCTTGAGCGTGGCGAGTTCGGCGGCCGAGACGCTCTCGTCGGCGGTGACCACCACGCGGCTGGACGCCGCGTCCACGCGCCAGGCAATGCCGTCGACGCCGGAGGCCGCGACGGCGGAGTCGACCCGGGACAGCTGGTCGGCGGTGAAGCTCGGCGCGGCGGCCGAGGCGGCGCCGGGAACGGCGAAGGCGCCGGCGGCCACCAGGCCGACCGTCGCGGCGAGCAGGGGAGTGAGTCGGCTTCGGCGGATTCTCACGGTCTTCTCCTCGGACGGTGAAGGCCGCCGGTTGCGTCGGCGTCCATGCCGTGCCGCCGGGGTCGGTTCGGGGTGCGACCTCGGCGAACGCTGTAGCGGCGAGTATCCACCCAGGTCGATGTAGGGGCAAGGGGCCGGCGGCGCGTCGTCCGCTCCTGACTAGGGTGGGTCGGGGGAGGTGCGGCGAGGATGGTGGAGCTGAGCGGCGACGCGCGGGCCGGACTGGAGGCGGTGGTGCCCGGCGGGGTGACCACCCGGGCCGTGGACCGGCTCCGGCTGGCCCACGACGCGTCGCACTACCTGCTGCATCCGAGCGCCGTGGTCACCCCGGCCGGCGCCGAGCAGGTCGCCGCCCTGCTGCGGCACAGCCGCCGCACGGGCACCCCGCTGACCTTCCGCTCCGGCGGCACGAGTCTCAGCGGTCAGGCGGTGACCGACCGGCTGCTGGTCGACACCCGGCGGCACTTCCGCGACCTCGACGTCCTCGACGACGGCCGGCGGGTGCGGGTGCAGCCGGGGGTGGTGCTGCGCCAGGTCAACGCCCGGCTCGCCCCCTACGGCCGCAAGCTGGGCCCGGACCCGGCCAGCGAGTCCGCCTGCACGGTCGGCGGGGTGGTCGCCAACAACTCCAGCGGGATGACCTGCGGCACCGAGTTCAACACCTACCGGACCCTGGAGTCGCTGCTGCTGGTGCTGCCCAGCGGCACCGTGCTGGACACCGGCGCCCCGGACGCCGACGCCCGGCTGCGCGCCGCCGAGCCCGAGCTGCACGCCGGTCTGCTGCGGCTGTGCGACCGGGTCCGCGACAACCCCGACTCGGTGCGCCGGATCCGCGCCCAGTACAACATGAAGAACACCATGGGGTACGGGGTGAACGCCTTCCTTGACCACGACGAGCCCGCCGACCTGCTGACCCGGCTCGTGGTGGGCAGCGAGGGCACCCTCGCCTTCGTCGCGGCGGCGACGTTCCGCACCGTACCCGTGCACCGGCACGCCGCGACCGGCCTGCTGGTCTTCGATACCCTGGGCGCGGCCATGGCCGCCATGCCGGCGCTGGTGGCCGCCGGGCCGGCGGCGATCGAGCTGCTGGACGCGGCCGCCCTGCGGGTGGCCCAGCGGGACCCACGGGCGGACGCCGCGCTGCGCGGCCTGCCGGTCCGCCACCACGCGGCGCTGCTGGTCGAGTGGCAGGAGTCCGACCCGGAGGCGCTGGCCGAGCGGATCGCCGCCGCCCGCCCGGTCCTGGCGGACCTGCCGCTGACCACCCCGGCCCGGCTCAGCGGCGAGGCCGCCGCCCGCGCCGCGCTCTGGCACATCCGCAAGGGCCTGTACGCGGCGGTCGCCGGCGCCCGCCCGTCCGGCACCACCGCGCTGCTGGAGGACATCGCCGTCCCGGTCGAGGCCCTCGCCGGCACCTGCGCCGCGCTCGCCGACCTCTTCGACCGGCACCGGTACGAGGAGAGCGTCATCTTCGGCCACGCCAAGGACGGCAACCTGCACTTCATGCTCAACGAGCGGTTCGCCGGCGGTGCGGCCCCGGCGCGCTACGCCGACTTCACCGAGGAGATGGTCGACCTGGTCCTCGGCCACGGCGGCACGCTCAAGGCCGAGCACGGCACCGGTCGGGTGATGGCCCCGTACGTGCGCCGCCAGTTCGGCGACGAGCTGTACGCGGTGATGCGCGAGGTCAAGACGCTCTGCGACCCGGACGGCGTGCTCAACCCGGGTGTGCTGCTCAGCGACGACGCGGAGATCCACATGCGGCACCTGAAGACCGTGCCGACGGTGGAGGAGGAGGTGGACCGCTGCGTCGAGTGCGGCTACTGCGAGCCGGTGTGCCCGAGCCGCGACCTGACCACCACGCCCCGGCAGCGGATCGTGCTGCGCCGGGAGATCGCCGCCGCCCGCGCCGCCGGCGACCCGGCCCTCGCCGAGGAGCTGGAGCGCGCCTACGACTACGACGCGGTGGACACGTGTGCCGTGGACGGCATGTGCGCCACCGCCTGCCCGGTCCTCATCAACACCGGCGACCTGGTGCGGCGGCTGCGCGCCGACCGCACCGGCGGGGTGGCGCAGGCCGGCTGGCGGGGCGCCGCCCGCGGCTGGGGCGCCACCACCCGGGGCATGGCCCGCGGGCTCGACCTGGCCGGCGCGCTGCCGCCCGCGCTGCCCGAGGCCGCCACCCGGGCCGCCCGCGCGGTCCTCGGCGCCGACCGCGTCCCGCAGTGGCGGCGCGACCTGCCCGGGGGCGGCCGGCCGCGCCGCCCCCGGCCTGCCGACGAGCCGGACGCGGTCTTCGTCCCGTCCTGCCTCGGCACCCTGTTCGCGCCGGCCGAGGGCGGCTCCGGCGTGGCCGCCGCCCTGCTCACCCTCGCCGACCGGGCCGGCGTACGCCTGCTCGTGCCCGAGGGGATCGGAAGCATGTGCTGCGGCACGCCCTGGTCCTCCAAGGGCCTCACGGCCGGCTACGAGACGGTGCGCGACCGGGTGCCGCCGGCGTTGCGGGCGGCCAGCCGCGACGGCGCTTTGCCGGTGGTCAGTGACGCCGCCTCGTGCACCGAGGGCTTCGCGAAGCTGCTCGCGGGGGCCGGCGACCTGCGGGTGGTCGACGCCGTCGCGTACGCGGCCACCGAGCTGCTGCCCCGGCTCACCGTGCGCCGCCGGCTCGGCTCCCTCGCGCTGCACCCGACCTGCTCGTCCACGCGGCTCGGGCTGGACGACGCCCTGCTCGCCGTGGCCCGCGCCGTCGCCGACGAGGTGGTGGTGCCCGACGGCTGGCAGTGCTGCGGCTTCGCGGGTGACCGGGGGCTGCTGCATCCCGAGCTGACCGCTTCGGCCACCCGCGCCGAGGCCGCCGCGGTCACCGCCCGCTCCTTCGACGGGTACGCCTCGGTGAACCGCACCTGCGAGATCGGCCTGGCGCGGGCCACCGGGCAGCCGTACCGCCACCTGCTCGAACTGCTGGCCGACGCGACCGCCTGACGGCGGCGGGTAGCATCCCGCGACGTGCTGCGCAGTTGGTGGATGGCCGTGCTCATGCCGGTGGTCGGTGTGCTCGTCGCGGTCCGCGCGGAGACCCCCGCGCTGGCCGTCGTCGAGTTCCTGGTCTTCACGGTGCTGGGGGTGCTCTTCTCGCCGCTGGCGTTCCCGCGGTCGCTGCCCGCCGCCGAGGCGCAGGAGCGCGGTGCCCGCGACGGCCGGCCGGTGGTCTACTGGCGGCCCGGCTGCCGCTACTGCCTGCGGCTGCGACTCCGCCTGGGTCGCCGCGCCGGCCGGGCGTACTGGGTGAACATCTGGCGCGACCCGGACGGGGCGGCGGCGGTGCGGGCGGTCACCGGCGGCGACGAGACCGTCCCCACCGTGGTGCTGCGCGACGAGGCCGTGGTGAACCCGGAGCCGGGCTGGCTGCGCGAGCGCCTGCCGTCCTGACGATCGACGCAACCTCGCGGGAGGTGGCGCTCTCCGCATGACCGGGACGCCCCTACCTCGCCGACCTGGTGTGGATCTTGCCGGGCGGAGGTGTGGGGCGAGGGCGTGTGGCGGGCGGTGGGCGGGCAGACTGGTGCGGTGGACGGGATAACGGAACTGCTCGGGGTGGACGCGCCGGTGGTGGCGGCGCCGATGGCCGGTGGACCGACCACCACCGGGCTGGCGGCGGCGGTGGGCGCGGCCGGGGCGTTCCCGTTCCTGGCCGCCGGCTACAAGACGCCGGAGGCGGTGGCGGCGGAGGTCGCCGAGCTGCACGCCGCCGGGCGGCCGTTCGGGGTGAACGTCTTCGTGCCGACCCCGGTGCCGGTGGCGGAGGAGGAGTTTCGCCGCTACGCGACCCGGATCGCCGCCGAGGGCACGCCCTACGGCCTGGACCTGGCGGCCGCCGCGCGCACCGAGGACGACGACCACTGGGCGGCGAAGCTGGACCTGCTGCTCGCCGACCCGGTGCCGGTGGTCAGCTTCACGTTCGGGCTGCCTCCCGAGCCGGTGGTTCGGGACCTGCGCCGGGCGGGCAGCCGCGTCCTGGTCACCGTGACCGACCCGGCCGAGGCGGCGGCCGCGGCCGACCTCGGGGTGGACGGGCTGGTCGCGCAGAGCGGCGCCGCCGGCGGGCACCTGGGCACCTTCACCCCGGACACCCCGCCGCCGCTACGCCCGCTGCCCGACCTGGTCGCGCTGGTCGCCGGCCGCACCGGGTTGCCCGTGCTCGGCGCGGGCGGCGTCGGCGGCCCGTCGGACGTCCGGGATGCGCTCACCGCCGGCGCCGTGGGCGTGCTGGTCGGCACGCTGCTGCTGCGGGCGGACGAGAGCGGCACCGGCCGGACCCACCGGGACGCGCTGGCCGACCCGGCGCGGGACCGGACGGTGGTCACCCGCGCCTTCACCGGCCGCCCGGCGCGCGGGCTGCGCAACGACTTCATCGACCGGCACGAGGCGGCCGCCCCGCTCGGCTACCCCGCGCTGCACCACCTGACCCGGCCGCTGCGCGTCGCCGCCGCCGGGGCCGGCGACGCCGACCGCCTGCACCTGTGGGCGGGCACCGGCTGGCGCGGCGCGCGGGCGGCACCGGCCGCCGACATCCTCACGGACCTGACCCGCACCCTCTGACCCGCACGGCCGTCACCCGCCGGCGCGCCCGGCCCCGCACCCCATCCCGTCACCGCGCGTCGCGCCGTCCCCGCCATCGACGGTCGCGCGTCAGCCGCTGCGCGGCGAGCCCGCTCCCGGAAGGCCGCGCAGATCTTGGCAACTTACCGCTCGCTGCGAACGGAAAGTCGCCAAGATTCGCCGCGTCGCCGGGAAGGGGGGCGGTGGCGGCGTCGATCTCCGGGCGGGGAGGGTGCGGACGGGTTTACGGTGCGAGAGGGGACCGGGTGCCGTCGGCGGGCGGCGGAACGGGGGGTGGGTCCGATGTCCGCAGCGCCGTTGTCCGGGCGGGTCGCCGTGGTCACCGGCGCGGCGCGCGGGATCGGCCGGGCCGCTGCCGTGGCGCTCGCCGAGGCGGGCGCGGAGGTGGCCGGGGTGGACGTGGCCGGGCCGGTGAGCCCGATCCTCGACTTCCCGCCGGCCAGCCCGGACGACCTGGCCGAGACCGGCCGGCGGGTCACCGCCGCCGGCGTACGGTGGTCCGCGCACGTGGCCGACCAGCGGGACATCGGCGCGGTGCGCGCGGTGGCCGCGGCGGTCGAGCGGGAACACGGCGGCGTCGACGTGCTCTTCGCCAACGCCGGCATCCAGGCGTTCAAGCCCCTGCTGGAGATGGCCGACCCCGACTGGCACGACCAGATCGACGTCAACCTCACGGGCACCGCCAACGTGCTGCGGGTCTTCGCCCCGCTGCTGGTCCGCCGCGGCGGCGGGCGGATCGTGGTCACCTCCTCCACCCAGGGGCAGCACGGTACGACGAACGGTGCGGCCTACTCGGCGTCGAAGTGGGGGCTCATCGGGTTGGTCAAGTCGGCGGCGCTGGAGCTGGGGGCGCACGGGATCACCGTGAACGCGGTGATCCCCGGCCTGGTCGACACCACCCTGACCCGGCACCACGACCGCTACGCGCAGGCCATCGTCGAGGGCGGGAAGACGCCGTCCGGGGACCCCGCCGCCGACGAGCGGAGCGCGGTCGAGGCGCTGCGGGCGAAGACGCCGCTCGGGGTGCCGTGGGTCCAGCCGGAGGACGTCGCGCCGCTCGTGGTGTTCCTCGTCTCGGACGGCGCGCGGATGGTCAGCGGCACCGCCTTCGCGGCGACGGCCGGCGACAGCGCCCACGTGACCGCCTGACCGGCCCCTCGGCGCCCGCCCCGCTGAGGGCCGAGGCGTCCGGCTGAAGGCCGAGGCGGCCGGTGACGGGCCGGGAGCCACCCGGGGGCGGCGGCTCCCGTCCGGCGGGGCGGTCAGCCGGCGACCGAGGCCAGGTAGCGCTCGGCGGCGTCCGGGGTGAGGAACCAGTCCCGGAAGTCGTTCGGGTCGCTGAACCCGTTGGCGAACCGCCGGGCCACCACCGGGTTGCCGGCGGCCGCGCCGAGCAGTTGCTGCACGTGCGGCGGCAGCGGTTGCAGCATGGCGTTCGTCCAGCCGGTGACGGCCTCGCCGGTCCCCGCCCAGAACCGCTCGAAGGTCCCCGTCATCCAGTCCCGGTCGAACGGCCGGTCGCCGTGCTCCAGGATCGACCCCAGGTACGCGGACGCGCACTTCGCCGCGGTGTTGCTGCCCTGGCCGGTGATCGGGTCGTTGGCCACCACCACGTCGGCCATGCCCAGCACCAGCCCGCCCGAGGGCAGCTCCGCCACCGGGCGGCGCACCGTCGGGGTGTACCGCCCGGACAGCGTGGCCCGCCCGTCGGTCAGCTCCACCTCGGCACACCGCTCGTAGATCCACGGGGTGTAGCGGCGGGCCAGGTCGAGGGTGAGCTTCAGGTGCTCGGCCGGGTCGCGCCGCTCGGTCCACAGGTCCAGCGGCCCACCGGGCACCGCCTCCCAGAACAGGATCTCGCAGGGACCGGAGTGGGTCAGGGCGGGGATGACGAACAGTTCGCCGAGCCCGGGCACCGCGTTGAAGCTGACGTGCGGCACGGGCAGCAGCGGGTCCGGGGTCATCCCGTGCACGTACGCCACGGCCAGCCCGCGCTGCGGCACCTCGTACACGGAGCGGGCCGGGTCGCGGTCGAAGACGCCGACCAGGTCGCCCTTGCCGGCGGCCACCACGGTCAGGTCGTAGCGGCCGAGCCGGGCCAGGCCGTCCAGATCGCTGGTGGTCACCGTCTGGTAGAGCACCGTCCCGCCGCGCACCTCGAACAGCTCCAGCCAGTCGGCCATCTTGACCCGCTGGTCGGTGCTCTGCGCCGGCTCGTCCAGCGGGCACGCGATGCGCAGCGCCCGCTCGCCGGGCGGCGCGGAGAGTGAGACGTGCAGCCCGTCGATCCGGGGCGCCCGGTTCTGCCACAGGTCCAGCCCGTACCGGCGTTCGGTGGCGAGCGCCGTGCCGAACATGGCCTGGGTGCTCATCACCCAGCCCCGGCGGATCTCGTCGGGCGTCCGGGCGGACATCACGGTGACGTCGTACCCCTCGGACTGCAGGCTGAGGGCGAGCTGGAGCCCGGACTGTCCGGCTCCGACGATCAGGATTCTGCGCATGGTTCCTCCAGGGTTGAGCTACCGCGCCGCGAGCGCGCCCGCGGCGGGCCGGGGGGTGCGGGACATGGCGTGTTCCACGACCGTCAGCAGCGCCCGCGCCACCGACGACGGGTCGCGGGCGTCGCAGGCGGTCAGGGGTACGCGGGCCGGCAGCGCGAGCGCGGCGCGGACGTCCTCGAGCGGGTGGTGCAGCACCCCGTCGAAGAGGTTCACGCAGACCACGAACGGCACGTCGCTGTCCTGCTCGAAGTAGTTGACGGCCGGGAACGAGGCGGCCAGGTCGCGGGTGTCGGCGAGCACCAGGGCGCCGACCGCGCCCCGGCACAGGTCGTCCCACATCGGCCAGAACCGGGGCTGACCCGGCGTGCCGAACAGGTAGAGCACCAGGTCGGGGCCGATGGTCAGCCGGCCGAAGTCCATCGCCACGGTGGTGGTCGTCTTGTCGATGCCGGGGTCCAGCCGGTCGACGGTCTCGCTGGCCGCCGTCATCCACGCCTCGGTGTTGACAGGCGGGATCTCCGAGATGGATCCGACGCAGGTGGTCTTGCCGACCCCGAAGCCGCCGGCGATGACGATCTTCGCCGAGGTCAGCAGCGGGCTGTCAGGCAAGCTTGCGGAGGCCATCGCGCAGTCTCTCCAGGAGGCGGAAGTCGACGTTGTCGTGGTCGGTGTGGACCAGCAGCCGGTCGGTGGCGGCCAGGTCGTCGACGACGACCCGGGTCACCCCCAGCGAGATCCCGCACACCGCGGAGAGTTCGGCCACCGAGCGCGCCGTCCGGCGGGCCTGCTCGTACAGCGAGCGGGCCTCGGGCAGCAGGCCGGCGGCGAACACGGCGTCGTAGTAGGGCACCGAGACCAGGGTGTGCACCAGCAGCGGTTGCCGGGTGCGGGTGCGGCCGGCGGTCAGCACGTACGGCCGGACCTTCCAGTACCTGAGCTGCATGATCCTCGTCCTCCGGCCGGTCAGCGGGCCTGGGCGGCGGTCATGCGGTGCAGCTCGTGCCGGACGGCCGGGGTGAGGGCGTGCCACACGGCGCCGACGAACTGCGTCATCCGGTAGGACACGACTCGCAGGTCGCAGCCGGGCGCGGCGGCCACCGCGAGGCCCGCGGACTCGCCCACCCGCATGAACAGCAGGTGCCCGCGGGGCAGCCGGACGGTCAGGTACTCGGCGGCGCCCAGCTCCAGCAGGGCGGCGCTGCGGTCGGCCATGCTGAGCAGGCCGGCGGTGAGCGCGGCGAGCTGGTCGCCCAGGTCGCGGCCGACGCCCTGCGAGGCGGCCAGTTGCAGGCCGTCCAGCGACACCAGCATCGCGTGGCTGACGCCGGGCACGTCCTCGACGAACTGCCGGATCAGCCAGGCGCAGTCGGGCAGCCCCTTGCCGGTGCCGGTTCCCGGGTACGCGTGGGTCATCACTGCCGTCCTTCTCCGTCGGTGGGGGTGCGGGCGTCGCTGACGCCGGCCGCGAAGGCGGCCGTCTCGTCGGGCCACGCCTCGGGCGGGGAGCCCGCGCCGGTGTCGGCGGGGGGTCGGGGCGCCGGGACCCGGTCGCGCACGCTCTCGGGCACCCGTCGGGGCAGCCCGGTGGTGGGCGGCCCGGTGGTGGGCGGCGGCTCGGCGGCCGGCCCGTCGAGGGTGGCCAGCCGGACGGTCGGCGTGTCGGTGCCGCGGTGGGGCGTGGCCATCGGCGTGCTCCAGGACTCGGTTCCGTGCCCGGCCGGTGGCCAGGCCGGTGGCGGTGCGGGCGCCGCGGCGGCCGGGCCCGGGGTGGGGATCTCGCAGAGCAGCGCGCCGGGAACGGCCACGGTCGCGGTGGTCCCGCCGGCGGGCCGGGTGGTGAGGGCGACCCGCAGCCGGTGGGCGACGGCCAGGTGGGCGACCACGGCGAGCCCGAGGTGGGCCGCGGGGTCGAGCGCGACCGGGGCGGCGGGCCGGCCGGTGAGCAGGGCGTTGAGCTGGGTCAGGTGGTCGGGGTGCAGGCCCACCCCGGCGTCCTCGACCCGCAGCAGGACGCCGCCGTCCTCGGTGACGAACGCCGACACGGTCACCGGGGCGGTGGGCGGGGAGAACCGGGTGGCGTTGTCCAGCAGCTCGGTGAGCACCCGGATCACGTCGTCGGCGGCGAACTCGACGACCGCCAGCTCGACCACGTGTCCGACCCGGATGCGCGGGTAGTGCTCGACCGCCGAGGCGGCGGCCCGGACCACGTCCACGAGGGGGACGGTCTGCGGGTCGGCGTCCTCGACCCGGCGGCCCAGCAGCACCTGGAGGTTCTCCGCGTGCCGCCGGATCCGGGTGTTCGCGTGGTCGATCCGGTAGAGCCGCTCCAGCCGTTCCGGGTCCTGCTCGTCGGCCTCGACGGCCTCCAGGTGGGCGCCCATCTGGTACGCCGAGGCGAGGATCCGGAGGGCGAACTGCTCGCAGATGGCGGGCCACGGGCCGGGCCCGCGGTCCTCCGGCGGTGGTGGCTCGGGTGTCTCCGGTGGAGAGACGTCCCACCGGGCGACCGTCGGATCCAGCCAGCGTGCCGCCCGCTGCCGCCAGGTGGTCCGCCGGGTGATGTCGGTGCTTCTCACGAAAAAACCGGCCTGTCCGTGATCTTCGGCTCTGGCATGGTGCAGCAGTCAACCATCGGTTGTGCGCCGATTGCAACGGTGCAGGGCAACTTGGGGAGGTTTTCACACACCGGTCGCCGCGCTGCCACAGTTGGGTGATCGGTCCCCGGCCGCGAAACGCAACAGCCGGACGGCGGATTTTTCCCGGCGGGTCGGCCGTCAGTCGGCCGGGTGCCCGGTGCCGCTCGCCCGAGCGACGTGCGGCATGATCATGGAAACGGCGTCGAGCGGGCGGGGGACGGGCGGATGACGGTGGAGGTGCCGCGCGGCGGCCGGGTCCTCTTCATCGGCGACAGCATCACCGACGCCGGCCGGGACCGGTCCTGCCCCGACGACCTCGGCACCGGGTACGCCATGATGGCCTCCGCCTGGTTCACCGCCCGCCACCCCGACCACCGGGCCACCTTCCTCAACCGGGGGATCAGCGGCGACCGGGTACGCGACCTGCGGGCCCGCTGGGAGACCGACTGCCTGGCCCTCGCCCCGCAGGTGGTGTCGGTGCTGATCGGCATCAACGACACCTGGCGGCGCTACACCCGTGACGACCCGACCAGCGCCGCCGACTTCGCCCGCGACTACCGCCACCTGCTGGAGGCCACCCGGCCGCTGGACGCCCGGCTGGTCCTTGTCGAGCCCTTCGTGGTTCCGCTGGACGACGCGCAGCACGCGTGGCGGGAGGATCTCGACCCGAAGGTCGCGGTGGTCCGCGAGCTCGCCGCCGAGTTCGACGCGACGCTGGTGGCGGTGGACGAGCTGTTCCAGGCCGCCGGGGTGGACGGTCGGGTGTGGACCCGCGACGGGGTGCACCCCACCCCGTTCGGCCACGCGCTGATCGCCCAGGCGTGGCTGCGCGCGGTCAGCCCGTCGGCCTGAGCCCGCCGTCGAAGCCGACCGTGGTTAAGCTCGGCCGATGCACCGGTCCCGGCTGTACGCCCTGATCCTCGACGCCCCCCGCGAGTCCGCCACGCAGGCGACCGAGTTCTGGTCCGCGGCGCTCGGCGCGGCGACTCGCACCGACCCGGCCGAGCCGCAGTTCACCGGCCTTGTCGACGTGGTGCCCGGGCTGGTCACCGCGGTGCAGTCGGTGGACGACGCACCCCGGCACCACCTGGACATCGAGACCGACGACGTGGCCGCCGAGGTGGAACGGCTGGTCCGCCTCGGCGCGACGCCGGTCTCCCGCTGGCTCGACTGCCACGTGCTGCGGGCGCCGGGCGGTCACCTGCTCTGCGTGATCCCGGTGGCCAGCGACCCGGAGTTGTTCGCCGCGAC
>NZ_BMRA01000009.1:149743-333264 GCF_014648395.1 Micromonospora fulviviridis
AGCCGTCAGGCGGTGTACGGCAGGGTGAGCTTCGAGCGGTTGCCGGTGCCCAGGCTGGTGGCGCCGCCGCCGATGGCGTTCCACACCTCCACCTTCACCGTCCCGCCCGCCAGGTTCCCGAGCGTGCCCACGCCCGAGTAGAGGCCGCGGGCCTCGGTGTAGTGCTCCCATCCGGTGACCGGGTCGGTGGCGAAGTACTGGTACGTCTCCACGCGGTCGAAGGCGCCGTCGCCGGTCAGGTCGTAGGAGACCCGGACCTGGGTGCCGTTCCCCACGGTCGTGCCGGCGTCGAGGAACAGGTCGAAGCGGGTCGGCCCGCCGGCGTAGGCCGCGGTGACCCCGGTGGCCGTGTAGACCAGCGGGTTGTGCGGGCTGCCGACCCAGCTGCCGTTGGCCGCGGGCACCGTGGTGCTGGCCGCGGCGCCCGCCGCGCCGGTCAGCGTCTGACCGGTCAGGTACAGGTCCGCGGCGAAGCCGGTCGGCGGACCGCTCGGCGACGTGGTCGGGCCGGTCCCGGTGTACGGGAGCACGAGCTGGGACGAGTTGCCGACGCCCAGCGTGGTGGCCCCGCTGCCGATCGCGTTCCAGACCTCGACCTTGACGGTGCCGTCGACGAGGTCGCCGAGCGTTCCGGTGGCCGACTTCAGGCCCTGGGTCTGCCGGTAGTGCTCGACCCCGGTCACCGGGTCGGTGGCGTAGTAGGAGTAGGTCTCCACCCGGTCGACGGTGCCGTCGCCGGTCAGGTCGTACGAGACCCGGGCCTGCACGCCGTTGCCGACCGCGGTGCCCGCGTCCACGGCCAGGTCGAACACGGTCGACCCGCCGTTGTACGCGCCGGTCAGCCCGGTGGCGGTGAACACCTGCGGGTTGGCCGGGGTGCCGTCGTGGTTGCCGTTCGCGGCGGCCACCGACACCGTGCCGGCCGCGCCGGCCGTGCCGCCGAGCGCGCCACCCGTGAGCAGGTACTGGGTCGGGCTGAGCGACGGGGGCGGAGTGGTCGGGCTCGGGCTGGTCGGCGACGGGCTGGGACTGGTCGGCGTGGGCGAGGGCGAGTCCGTCGGGGTCGGCGGCGGGCCGGTGGGGACGACGACGCCGCCGGTGGCGTTGCCGCCGCTCCAGGTGAGCGCACCCGAGGTGGCCGTCCTGCCCGCCGGGACGGCCAGCGTCGTGCCGTCGGAGAAGGTCACCGTCAACGGCTGGGCGGTGATGTTCGACGCCACGTACGTGCGGGCCGTGCCCTTCTTGAAGACCTTGGCCAGCGGGTGGTTCGCGGTGACCGTCGGGTCCACGTTGCCCAGTGCGGCCAGGTTGCGGATCCAGTGGAAGGTGTGCGCCTTGCTCTCCCCCTCCTCGCTGGCGAACGTGCTGTTGGCGCGGAAGTTCTGCAGCGCCTGGTCGCCGTCGCCGAGGGCCAGGAACTCCCAGAGGATGTCCTGCCACACCGTCGGCGGGCCGCCCTTGTTGGTGACCAGCTCGTTGTAGTTGGCCTTCACGTAGGCGGGGTCGTCGCCGAGGTAGAGGTGGCCGCCGGTGATCGGCAGCATGTTGATGCCCTGGATCATCTCGGGCGCGGCGGAGAACCAGGTGGAGTACGCCCCGCCGTCGCCCCACACCATGCCGACGGTCCTGTGGCCGAAGGCGGCCGGGAAGTTCTCGTCCCGCACGTCGAACCAGTACTCGGCGATCGCCGCGGCCTGGGTGGTCCAGATGAAGACCCCGGCGTCGCGGACGGCGGTGTCACCGGTCGCCTGTCCCCACTGGATCAGGGCGTTGGCGAAGTTCATCCCCTCGGAGGAGGACTCCTGGTTGTTGCCGGCGAAGAAGGGGGCGAGGCCGGAGGCCCAGTCGTGGCCGGCGTAGATGTCGAAGTCGCGCAGGTAGGGGAAGCGGCTGTCGGCGCGGTCGTAGTTGTTGGCGTCGCGGATGAGCAGGTCCACCATGCCGCCGTATCGGGTGTCGTCGGCCCAGGCCGGGTCGAACTTGGCGACGGTGGCGGCGGCGGCGACGAAGTAGCCGTAGTGGAAGTGGTGGTCGTTGAGGTCCTCGTCGGAGCCGTACGAGGCGGGGTAGCCGATGAGCGTGCCCCAGTTCCGGTCGTAGTGGAACAACTGGCCGGTCTCGCCGGAGCCGGCGGTGAGCCAGTTGGTCAGCCGGGCCTTCATGGCGGCGACCGCCGCGTCGCGGACCGTGGTGAGGCCGAGCTGGTCGGCGATCTCGGCGATCCGGGCGGCCCGCCCGAGGCCCTTGCCGGCCCAGTAGGTGTCCTTGCCGCTGATTCCCTCCGGGTTGGCCAGCTCGGCGTTGAGGTAGTTGGTGACCGTGCCCAGGTCCGCCCCGGACGAGTCGCCGACCGCCGGCACCTCCGGCAGCACCCCCGTGAACCGCATGCCGGTGGTGAAGGACGAGACGCCGGTGAGGACCCGCATCGCGCCGCGCGGCGAGACGTAGCTCGGGGTGATCGGGGTGGCGCCGGTCAGGCTGCGCCACTGGTGCGGGTAGAGCGCCACGACGGTCTTCGTCTCGGTGCCCTCGCGCGGGGTGGTGGTGACGGCGTACGTGGTGCGTACCGCGCCGGTCGCCGGGTCGTAGGCGTAGCTCATCCGGGTGCCGGTGACGTGCGCGTGGGCGTACCGGCCGTACTCGGTGGCGAGCGCGGCCCGGTCGGCGCCGCCGGGCAGCACGGCCACCGAGAAGTAGCCCTTGCCGGCCAGGGTGGAGCTGATGCCGGCGCCGCTGACGCTCCAGGTCGCGCCGGTCGGCGCGTACGCGACGTAGTCGTGGCCGTTGACCGTGAAGCCGATGGTCGAGCCGGAGTTGGTCCACACGGTGGGCGCGGCCGCGGCGGTGAGCTGCGCGGCGCCGCCGCTGACCGTGTAGTAGCTGAACGGCAGGCCGTGCCCGATGGTGGCGCGCATGGTCCGCGCCCCGTCGCTCCAGTCGGCGGTGACCGTCCAGTCCGTCCAGTCGGCGGCCTTGACCACCGGCGCGGCGAGCCCGGCCACGCCGACCCGGACGTCCTCGGTGTACGGGAAGTGGTACTCGCCGACCCCGGTGGCGCTGCCGCTGATCGCCGGCGTGGTGGTGTACGACAGCCCGAGCCCGTTGTTCTCGGCGTGGTACGCCAGCGGGTGGGCCTGCATGTTCTCGCTGGTGGCGCAGTTGTTGCGCTTCCAGATCAGCGACGACCACCAGTCGTTGGTCGGGATCGCGCCCTTCGGGGCGTCGGCGGTCGTGAAGAGCCGCGGGTTGGTGCTGATGTCGCCGCAGCCCCTGGGCAGGACGGCGCCGGGCGGCAGCGTCTCGGTGTAGCTGCCCGCGCCGATTGTGCCGGCGGTGGCGGTGCCGCCGCCGGCCACCACGACGCCGAGCACGCCGGCCGCGAGGACGGACGCGGTGGCGAGGGCGAGGGCGCGCCGGACGCCGGGGCGCCGGACGGGGCTCGCCAGTGGAGGATCGCCGGGCGAGAAGTCCCGGAGGGGGAGTGTCATGGGGTTCCCTTCACCATGGGGAATGGAGGTGCGGGGTGTGGCCCGGCCGGGTGTGAGAGCGCTCTCTTGAGGAGCGAGGTTAGGTTCCGGTTACGCGCCCGTCAATGTTTCATGTCAAAAGAGAGCGCTCTCTCGACCCGTCCGGTCGACCCCGGCGTGGCGCCCGGAAGCCGCCTGACCAGCACGATCAGGTTTTCCGGAGGCCGCTGCGGGTAGTCGCCGCCCGCCGACCGGGACCGAGTGACGGGGGTGGCCGCCGACCATGTGCGGCATCAGTGGTGAGGCCCGCTTCGACGGGTCGCGGCCGGACACCACCGCCGTCGAGCGGATGACCGGGGCGATGCGCGCGCGCGGCCCGGACGGCGAGGGGCTGCGACCCGCGGGCTGGGTGACGCTGGGGCACCGTCGGCTGACCGTGATCGACCTGTCGGAGGCGGCGGCGCAGCCGATGACCCGCGAGGACCTCGGGCTGACGCTGGTCTTCAACGGCTGCGTCTACAACTACCCGGAGCTGCGCGAGGAACTGATCGCCGCCGGCCACACCTTCCGCTCCACCGGGGACACCGAGGTGGTCCTCGTGGCGTACGCCCAGTGGGGTGAGCGCTTCGTCGAGCACCTGGTCGGGATGTTCGCGGTGGGTCTGGTCGACCACCGGCGCGACCGTCTCGTGCTGGCCCGCGACCGGCTCGGCATCAAGCCCCTCTACCTGGCCGAGTCGCCCGGCCGGCTGCGGTTCGCCTCCACGCTGCCCGCGCTGCTGCGGGCCGGCGAGGTGGACACCGACATCGACCCGGTGGCCCTGCACCACTACCTGTCCTGGCACTCGATCGTGCCGGCGCCGCGCACCGTCCTGCGCGGGGTGCGCAAGCTGCCACCGGCAACCCTGCGGATCGTCGAGGCCGACGGCCGGTCCCGCGAGCGCGTCTACTGGCAGCCCGACTACGTCCGCGACCCGGCGCACGCCGGCCGGACCGCCGAGGACTGGACGGCGGCCGTCGGGGACGCGCTGCGGACCGCCGTGCGGCGGCGCCTGGTGGCCGACGTGCCCGTCGGCGTGCTGCTCTCCGGCGGCCTCGACTCCAGCATGATCGTGGCCCTGCTCGCCGAGGCCGGCCAGCACCACCTGCAGACCTTCAGCATCGGCTTCAGCGGCCGCGACGGCGAGGCGGGCGACGAGTTCCACTACTCGGATCTGGTGGCGGCCGCCTTCGACACCGACCACCACCGGATCCGGCTCGGCGACGAGGACCTCGTCCCGGCGGTCCGCCGCGCCGTGACGGCGATGACCGAACCGATGGGCAGCCACGACGTCGTCGCGTTCCACCTGCTCTCCGAGCAGGTCGCCCGGCACGTCAAGGTGGCTCAGTCCGGCCAGGGCGCGGACGAGGTCTTCGCCGGCTACGGCTACCACCAGCCCCTCGCGGGCGTGCCCCGCGACGCGGTGGCCGACGCCTTCGCCGAGGCCTTCTTCGACCGTACGCACGCCGAGCTGGCCGGGGTGGTCGGCCCGGCACACGCCTGCCCGCGGGACGCCAGCCGGGAGGTGCTGGCGGCGCACCTGGCCGCCCCCGGTGCCGAGACGGCGCTGGACGCCGTGCTGCGCCTGGACACCCACCTGATGCTGCCCGACGACCCGGTCAAGCGGGTCGACAGCATGAGCATGGCCTGGGGGCTGGAGGTGCGTACGCCCTTCCTCGACCAGGACCTCGTCACGCTGGCCGCCGCCTGCCCGCCCGAGCACAAGACGGCCCGGGACGGCAAGGGTGTGCTCAAGGAGGTGGCCCGGTCGGTGCTGCCGGCCGAGGTGATCGACCGGCCCAAGGGCTACTTTCCGGTCCCGGCGCTGCGCAACGTCGACGGCCCGGTCCGCGACCTGGTCGCCGAGGCCCTCGCCGCGCCGGCCGCCCGGCGGCGGGGGCTGTTCCGGCCGGCGTACGTGGCGGAGCTGCTCGCCGAGCCGGACCGCGCGCAGGCCGCCGCCGGCAGCAACAAGCTCTGGCAGCTCGGGATGCTGGAGCTGTGGTTGCAGGCGCACGGCATCGACTGACCGGCCGGACCGGCGGCCCGGGTGTCGCCGCCCGCCGCGCGGGTAAGGGGCGGGGATGAAGTTCCTCATCGCCGCCGCCGACACCGGCAGCTTCGGGTTCAGCCTGGTGGGCGACGACGGCCAGGTCATCGCCACCGGCCGGCAGTACGCCGACAAGGCCACCGCCCTCGCCGTCGTCGCGGACCTGATGCGCGAGGTCGGCAGCGCCGCGATCGAGGACCGGACCGAGCCGGGCGAGCCGACCGAGCCGGCCGCGGCGCCGCCCAGCCGGACCGTCGACGGCGAACCCGACCTGGCCCGGATCGGGCGGTCGGGCATCCCGCCCGTCTGACCGTCCCGGCTCAGCCGTCGAGGGTACGGGCGGCGAGCTCGTCCAGGACCGCCCGGACGTTTCCGCCGGTGTCAGCCAGGATCCGCCGCTGCCGGGTCGCCCCGCTGCCGTCGCGGCGCAGCCGGTCGAGCTGGTGGTGCACCACCTCCAGGTCGCCGTGGTGGGCCAGCGCCGGGGTCACGGTGGCGACCAGGTCGTCGATCAGCTCCCAGGCCGGCCGGGACCCGCCCGCGCGCAGGTCGACCAGGTGCCCGTCCAACCCGTCGTGCGCGGCCCGCCAGTGCGCGGCGGCCACCAGGCAGTTCCGGATCCGCGGCGCGGCCCGGCCGGCCCGCACGTCGTCGATCGTCGTGGCGACCAGGGCCCGCAGCAGGGCGGCCACCAGCACGGTGTCGTCGACCGTCGGGCAGACGTCGCCCACCCGGATCTCCACCGTCGGGTAGGCGACGGACGGGCGGGCGTACCAGTAGACCATCTGGGCGTCCAGCATGATGCCGGCGTCGACGAGGTCCCGGACCGTACGGTCGTAGTCGGCCGCGGAGTCGAAGTGCGGGGTCGGCCCGACGCTGGGCCAGCGGTCGAACTGGATGGCGCGCCAGCTCGCGTGCCCGGTGTCCCGCCCGTCGTGCAGCGGCGAGTTGGTGGTGAGCGCCTGCACCAGCGGCAGCCAGGGCCGCAGGTGGTTGCAGACCTGCACGGCGAGTTCCCGGTCGGACACCCCGACGTGGACGTGACAGCCGCAGACCGCCGGGTCGTGCGCCACCGGCCCGAACCGGTGCGACATGGCCCGGTAGCGGTCCTTGTCCGGCACCGACCGGTGCGGCTCGCACACCGGCGTCGCCGCCACCGCCACCAGCCGCGCTCCTGCCGCCTCGGCCGCCTCGGCCGCCGTCCGGCGGAGCGCCACCAGGTGCTCCCTCAGCTCGGCCAGGTCGGTGCAGATCGGCGTCACCATCTCGACCATGCTGTGCCGGAACTCCTGCCGGCTCTGCTCCCGGCTCGGCCCGGCGAGCGCGGTGAGCACCTGGTCGGCCACCGGCAGGCTCTGCCCGGTCACCGGATCCAGGAGCAGGTACTCCTCCTCCACACCGAGCGTGCGGACCGCCGGGACGGGCGCCACGGGCTCACCTCCGGATGCGGCGGGCGCGCGGCGCGGCGGCGGTCGGACACGTGCCGGCGTGCCGCGCGGGCGGGGTCGGCGACGGTCGCACCGCGGGGCGCGCCGGCCGCCTCACCTCGACGGTACGGCGCGCCCCGGCGTGCCGGTGGACGTTTCCCCTGGCACCGCCAGCTCGAGCGGCCCGGTCAGGCCGCGGTGACGGCGAGAGTCTCCGACCGGGCGGCCGGCAGCAGGTCGGTGGACCAGCCGGTCAGCGGGTCGCCGCGGCCCGGCTCCCCGGCAGTGGCGTCGGCCGGCGGCGCGGGACGCGGAGCGCGGGCGGCGCGCAGCCCCTCCTGGGCGTTGTTCCAGGCGGCGCAGGGCCAGGCGGCGCCGACGCAGCTCGGGCTGACGCAGACGCGGTCCTCGTCGGGCTGGTGGGCGTCGGCCACCGCGGCGGACAGGCCCCACAACAGCGGATCGGTCACCTCGGCCGGACGGTCGGCGCGGTCTGTGCTGGCTTCGGACATGAACAGGTCCCCCCTCATTCGAGCCGCCCCTCTGTTTCCAGAACGCCCGTACGTCAAACCTGGTCACGCCGGATCTTCTCCACTCGCCTCCGGCCGTCCGGCGGAATAGGCTCATCGACGTGGCGAGGTACTACGACCTGCACCCGGACAATCCCCAGCCCCGGGTGCTCCGGCAGATCGTGGACCTGCTCCGCGCCGACGGCGTGATCGCCTACCCGACGGACTCCTGCTACGCCCTCGGCTGCCAGCTGGGCAACCGGGCCGGTGTAGAGCGGATCCGGGAGATCCGGCGCCTCGACGCGCGGCACCCGTTCACCCTGGTGTGCGCCGACTTCGCCCAGCTCGGCCAGTTCGTCAAGCTCAGCAACGCCGTCTTCCGCCAGGTCAAGGCCGCCATCCCGGGCAGCTGGACGTTCATCCTGCCGGCCACCGCCGAGGTGCCCCGGCGCCTCCAGGACCCGCGGCGGCGGGTCGTCGGGGTCCGCGTACCGAAGCACACGGTGACCCAGGCGCTGCTGGCCGAACTCGGCGAGCCGCTGCTCTCCAGCACCCTGCTGCTTCCCGGCGACGAGGAGCCGCTGACCCAGGGCTGGGAGATCAAGGAACGGCTCGACCACCTGGTCGACGCCGTGGTCGACGCGGGGGACTGCGGCCTGGAGCCGACCACCGTGGTCGACCTGTCCGGGCCGGAACCGGAGATCCTGCGCCGCGGCGCCGCCGACCCGTCCCGCTTCGAGTAGCGATCGCCCGTTCCAGCCCGCCGCGCCGCGGCGGTGCGGCACCGTGGGAGCCGGCGGACGGCGACGGGGGTACGGCATGAGCGCACTCGTGCTGATCGCGGTGCTCGGTGCCACCGTGCTCATCGGCACCACCATCGGCGGCCGGTACAGCGTCGCCCCGCCCGTGCTGCTCATCGCCATGGGGGCGGGACTCGGCCTGCTGCCGCCGTTCGACAACGTGATCCTCGAACCCGAGGTGGTGCTGCTGCTCTTCCTCCCGGCGATCCTCTACCGGGAGAGCCTGGTCATCAGCCTCCGCGAGATCCGGGCCAACCTCGTGGTGATCGCCCTGCTCGCCGTCGCGCTGGTGATCCTCACGATGGTCGCCGTGGCGTACGCGGCCCAGGCCCTCGGCGTCGACCCGGCCGCCGCCTGGGTGCTCGGCGCGGTGCTCGCGCCCACCGACGCCGCCGCCGTGGCCGGCCTGGCCAAGCGGATGCCCCGGGGCATCCTCACCACGCTGCGCACGGAGAGCCTGGTCAACGACGGCACCGCGCTGGTGCTCTTCTCGGTGGCCGTCGGGGTGATCGCCGGCGGGGCGGTGCCCGACGCGCTCGAGCTGGGCGGGCAGTTCGTCGGCAAGGCGCTCGGGGGGATCCTCTCGGGCCTGCTCGTCGGCGGCGTGGTCGTCCTGATCCGCAAGCACGTCGACGACCCGATGCGCGAGGGCGGCCTGAGCATCCTCACCCCGTTCGTCGCCTTCCTGCTCGCCGATGCGGTGCACGCCAGCGGGGTGCTCGGGGTCGTGGTGGCCGGGCTGCTGCTCTCGTACGCGGGGCCCCGGGTGATCCGGGCCCGCTCGCGGATCACCGCGTACGCGTTCTGGGACCTCTCCACCTTCATGATCAACGGCAGTCTCTTCGTACTGCTGGGCATGCAGGTGCCCCGGTCGCTGCGCAGCATCACCAGCCACTCGCCGTTGGAGTCGTTCGGGATCGCGGTGCTGGTCGTCCTCGTCGTGGTGGCGACCCGGATGATCTGGGTGCACCTGTCGGTGGCCGGGTTGCAGGGCATCGACCGCCGGGAGTCCCGCCGCGCCCGCCGCTTCGACGCCCGGGTCCGCACCGCCGCCGGCTGGGCCGGCTTCCGGGGCGCGGTCTCGCTGGCCGCCGCGCTGGCCGTGCCGGTCACCACGCACGCCGGGACCCCCGTGCGCGAGCGCGACCTGATCATCTTCGTCACCGTGGTGGCGATCGTGCTGATCATGGTGGTGCAGGGCACCACCCTGCCGGCCGTGGTCGCCTGGGCCCGCCTGATGGGGGACCAGGAACGCGAGCACGAGGTGCGCTGGGCCCGCATCCGGGCCACCGAGGCCGCCCTGGACGCGCTGCCCGAGGTCGCCGCCGAACTCGGCGCGTCCTCGGACACCGTCGAACGGCTCCGCGCCGACTACCAGGACCACCTCGCCGACGTCCGCTCCCCCCGCAGCGACGAGGCCGACGAGGAGCGCGAGATGACCCGACGGTTGCGCCTGGGCGTGCTGGACCGCAAGCGGCAGGAGATCACTCGGCTGCGCAACAGGAACGAGATCGACGACGTGGTGCTGCGGCAGTTGCAGGCGGCCATCGACATCGAGGAGATCCGGCTGCTCGGCCCGGAGCCGGAGGACTGAGCGTCGCGGGCGCGGGTGTCCGGTGGCGGACGCCGGGGGAGGGTTGAACCGGGGGCGGCCGGGGCGGATGCTGGACGGGCATCGATCCTCGACGATGGAGGAGGCATCCCGGATGCGCCGATCGCTCGCCGTCCTCGCCCTGACCGCCCTGCTCGCCGGCACCCCGACCGCCGCGCGGGCCGGCACCGCCCCGGATACCGGGCTCGCCGCGGTGCGTACCCCCGGCACCGCCTGGGGAATCGACCCGGCCGGCGGCCGGCTGACCCTCACCGTCGACGACACCGTCGCCGGCGCCGAACTGGCCGCGCTGCGACGCGCCGCCGCCCGCGCCGGCGCGGTGCTCCGCCGCGAGCCCGGCCGGCTGCGCACCCTGATCGCCGGCGGCCAGGCGATCTACGGCGGGGGCGGCCGCTGCTCGCTCGGCGCGAACGTGCGCAGCGGCAGCACCTCCTACTTCGTCACCGCCGGGCACTGCACCAACCTGGCCGGCACCTGGTACGCCGACAGCGCCCGCACCACCGTGCTCGGCAGCCGGACCGGCACCAGCTTCCCGGGCAACGACTACGGCGTGGTCCGCTACACCGGGACGGTGGCCCACCCCAGCGCCGTGTACACCTACCCCGGCCAGGTCACCGTCTACGGCGCCGGCAACGCGTACGTGGGCCAGGCGGTCTGCCGCAGCGGCGCCACCACCGGGGTGCGGTGCGGCTCGGTCACCGGCCTGAACCAGACCGTCAACTACGCCGAGGGCACCGTGTACGGGCTGATCCGCACCAACATCTGCGCCGAACCCGGGGACAGCGGCGGCCCGCTCTACGTGGCGTCGACCGGCACGGTGCTCGGGATCCTCTCCGGCGGCAGCGGCAACTGCACCAGCGGGGGCACCAGCTACTACCAACCGATCACCGAGATCCTCGCCGCGTACGGCCTCACCATCCCGTGACCGGGCCGGGGCGGGGGTGCGGCAGGCGTCCCCGCCCCGGCCCGCCGGGTCAGCCGGCGCAGTTGTAGTTGCGCGCCGGCTGGGTGAGCTTCTCCTGCGTGCCGAACTTCGCGTACAGCCGCAGGTAGCACGGCAGCTCGACGTCGCCGTAGTAGCTGACGGTCTGGTTGTCGTAGTGCGTCGTGCCGCTCTCGGTGACCTGCCAACTGCCGCCGTCGCCCGACTGGATCTCCCAGTAGACGTCGCCGGAGCAGCCCTCCAGGCCCCGGGCCCACGCGATCATGTTGGCCCCGTTGTAGATCTCGGACTGCACCAGGGTGCAGGCCGCCGCCTGCGCCGGTGCGGCGCCGACGAACAGCCCCGCCGTCAGCAACGCCCCCGCACCGACCGCCGACATCAGCTTGCGCATGCTCCGACCCCTCCAAGGTGGATAGTGGATCACTTCTCCGGAGGGTAGCCGCAGATGCAAACAAGCTTCAATACCTGCCCCGGTGTCCGTTGGAAAGTTTCAGAGTGGGCGCCGGTGCCGTACCGCCCCTCAGCTGCCCTCGGGGACGGCCATCTCGCCGAGCCGCGACCAGTCCTGCCCGGGCACGGTCGTGTTGACGATCCGGGGCGTCTCGGCCAGGTGCGGCGGGAGCGTGCGCTGCGCCTCGGCGAAGTGCGCCGAACGCACGTGCGCCGCGCCGGCCTCGTCGTCCCGGAACGCCTCGACCAGCACGTACTCCGTCGGGTCGTCGAGACTGCGGGACCAGTCGAACCAGAGGCAGCCCGGCTCGGCCCGGGTGGCCGCCGTGAACTCGGCGGCGATCTGCGGCCAGCGGTCGGCGTCCTCGGGCCGGACCCGGAACTTCGCGGTAATGAAGATCATGCGCCTCAGGCTACCCAGGTCGGCGGCGCTCGGCAGCGGCTCGCCGCCGCCCCGCTCAGCTCTTCGTGACCGGGGCGAGCAGCTCCGACGCCCGGCGGTCGGCGAACGCGGTGACCGCCTGCTGCCCGGCGCCGAAGACGATGGCGACGCCCAGCAGGGCGGCGGTGCTGTTCACCGTGGTCTCCACCAGGCCACCGATCACCAGCATGATCCCGACGACCGCGACCAGCGGACCGATGGCCAGCTTCAGCAGGCCCTGCTGGAAGGGGAGCTTGTAGGGCAGGCCGCCGGAGCGCGAGGTGATCATCGAGGGCAGGGCGCTGATGAACGCCCCGAGCGCCCCGGCGATGAGCACGAAGAAGAGCAGGCGCCAGGGCGGCACGCCGCCCGCGTCGGTCGGCGGCTTGAGCAGCTGCACGTCCCGGCTGCGCCACTGCACCAGCACCATCAGCGCCTCGGCGACCAGCGCGAAGACGGACAGCCCCAGCATCCGGTTGCGCAACCGGCGTACCGACTCGTGGAACTCGTCCGACGCCGAGTGGTAGCGCAGCAGCAACGCCCGCACCTTGGCCTGGAAGCGCACCGGCTCCGCGACGTCGGCCGTCGCGTCGAAGTCGGTGAGCACCTTTTCGTCGGCCTTCAGGAACTGCGCGGCCGCGCCCTGGTACGCGGGGAGCAGGCCGAGCAGCTCCTCCGGCGTCCGCAGCTCCACCATGGCCCGCTCCACCGAGTGGATGCTCTGCCAGGCGTACTCCAGCTTGCCGCCGCGCAGCCACTCGACGATCCCGCTGCGGCCGAGCACGGACTCCACGCCGGACAGCTGGGCGCGCAGCGCGGCGACCCGGGCGGGATTCGCGGCGGCGCGGGTCTCGAGGTCGCTCAGCTGCTGGTACAGGTCGTCGAGCTTGGTGCGCACCCGCACCTGCCACACCGCGGTGGGCACGCCCGAACCGCCGCTCCCGCCGCCTCCGCCGCCTCCGGGACCGCCAGCGGGCGCAGTCGGCGCGGTGCCGCTCCCGGCGGTCCCGCCGCTCCCGCCACCACCACCGCTTCCGGAACCATCGGCGGGCGCCGCCGGGACGGGAGTGCCGGGCGTGCCCTCGGGCTGGGCCTCCTGGTCGATCATCTGACTGCCCCCAACCGGCGCGGCTCGCCCCGCTGCCCTCTGTTCCCAGTATCCGCAGCTCAGGGGCGGTATGGCCAGGGCGGTTCGGACAGTTGACAGCTCCCGTGCCGCAGCCGTTCCCGACCCGACGGTCCACGGTGGCGCAGCCCGGCGACGCGCCGGCGGCGCCGCCCCGGCGGGACGGCCCGCCGACCGGGCCGGCGGGCCGCGCCGTGCGGTGGATGTCCGCCCGCATCGATTTCGGACGATGGTCCGAGGTGGAGCGAACGCACCGCGCGGCGCCCCGCCCCGGCCGCAGGGAGGACGACGTGCGCGGACAGGACAGGCTCCGCGGGTCGATCAGGTGGGTGTGCCGCTGGACCGGCAGGGCGTCGCCTACGCCGGCACCTATCCGTCCCTCGGCCCCGGCGAACCGCTGGCCGGCAGGATCCGGTCGTTCTCGATGGCGCACGGCCTGTTCAGCCTGCTCGACGCGTTCCCGTTCCAGTACGGGTGCACCCCGCCGGACGCCACCGGCCCGGGCGCCTGCGACCCCCGGTACGCGTCCCACAGCGTCTCCATCGCGCCCGCGGAGCGGGCCTTCGGTCAGGGGGCGATCGGCTCGTTCCGCAACTTCACCGTCGGAACGGTCGGCCGGTAGGCCGCCCGGTGCTGCCGGGCCGGGGGACACCGGGGACGCGTACCGGTCCGTAACCTTGGGCCGGTGACCGTCTACGCCCTCGCGCAGATCACCATCCACGACCGGGCGCGCTACGACCGGTACGTCGCCGCCTTCCTGCCCGTCCTGGCGCGCCACGGCGGCCGGCTGCTCGCCGCCGACGGGTCCCCTCGGGTGGTCGAGGGGAGCTGGCCGCACGAGAAGGCCGTGCTCATGTCCTTCGACAGCCGCGAGGACTTCGAGCGCTGGTCCACCTCGCCGGAATACCGGGAGATCTCCCGGGACCGCGAGGCGGCCACCGAGGGAGTGGTCCTCCTGCTCGACGGGATCGGCCACGCCTGGCCGGCCTGACCGCCGGCACTACAGCCGGTGCCGGACCCAGACGTTCGGCTCGACGTAGGCGGCGTGGTCGTGCGCCACGTCGACCAGCACCGGCGCCAGCGCGCCCGGCACGTGCACCGGCCCGCTGGTGTCGAACGGCAGCCCGGTCCACCGCCGCCAGTCGGCGAGCGTGCCGGTGACCGCCATCGACCGGGGCGCGACCCGCTCGATCACCCCGCCGGCCCGCACGTGCACCCGCAGCCACGGGTCGACCGGCAGGCCGTCGGGGCGCACCCGCGCCGCGTACTCGGTCATCGGCAGGTCGGGGAGGGCGGCCTTGCCGTTCGGGCGCACCGGCGCGACGAGGGTGTCGAAGCCCTGGCGGGCCGCCGCCTCGCGCATGGCCGCGAGCATCAGCCCGGACACCCCGCCGCCGCGCCGGTCCGGCCGCACGCAGATCTCCAGTGCGGAGACCAGGTTCGGGGTGGCGCCGGTGAGCCGGTTGACGGCGGCCCGCTGGATCATCCGGTCCCACCCGCCGTCGGGCAGCTCGTCCTCCGTCCAGCGCAGCGGCACGGCGTACGCCCGGGCGACGGCGCGGCCCGGCTCGGCCGGGTCGACCGCGGCGAAGACGAACTCCGGGTAGAGGTCGTGGGCGACGCTGTAGTACACCGAGCCCATCGGGTCCCAGAGCATGAACTGCGGCCAGGCGCCGTCGAAGTCGCTGTCGAGCAGCGGGGCCAGGTCGGGCCGCTCCGCCAGGCTCACGATGTCCAGGTTCACGCCGGGCACGGTAGAGCGGTCCCGCCGGAGCCGCACGCCGTTTTCGGCCGGGCGGGGCCGGGGGCGTTCAGGCGCCGGCCGTCCCCGGCGGCCGTTCCCCGGAACCCCGGGCCAGCAGTCGCGTGGGGATCACCACCTGCCGGGCCGGCCCGCGGTGGCCGTCGATCCGGTCGAGCAGCAGCCGTGCCGCCCGCCGCCCCATGTCCTCCGGGTCGTGTGCGACGACGCTCACCCCCAGGACGTCGCCGAGGTCCACCTCGTCGAAGCCGACCAGCGCCGGGGGAGCGGGGTGACCGCGCAGGGCGCGCAGGGCGCCGAGGGTGATCCGGTTGTTCATCGTGAACAGGGCGGTCGGGGCGGGCGTACGGCCCAGCAGCTCGCTCACGGCCCGTTCAGCGGCGGCGACGTCGTGCGCGTTCTCCACGAGGTAGTCCGCCCAGTTCGCCACGCCGGCCGCGCGCATGGCCTCGGCGAAGCCGTCCAGCCGGTCACGGTGGGTGCTGAGCCGGGAGAGGTCGCCGACGACGCCGATCCGCCGGTGGCCGACCGCGCCCAGGTGGGCGCCGGCCAGCCGGGCACCGTGGTGGTTGTCCAGCAGCACGGTGTCCGCGGCCAGCTCGACCGGCGGCCGGTCCACGAACACGAACGGGATGCCGTGGCGGTGTTCGGCCGCGAAGTGGGCGTGGTGGGTGGCGGTCGAGGCGATCACCAGCCCGCGGACCCGCCGTTCCAGCAGCGCGTCGGCGAGCCGCCGTTCCCACTCCGGGTCCTCGTCGGTGCTGGCGGTGATCAGTTGCAGGCCCCGCATGCGCAGCTCGCGCTCCAGCCCACCGGCCAGTCGCGAGTAGAACGGGTTCGCCAGGTCGCCGATGAGCAGGCCGACCAGCGTGGAGGTGCTCGCGCCGCGCCGTAGCTCGCGGGCCACGCCGTTCAGCCGGTAGCCGAGCTGGTCGGCGGCGTCGCGCACGCGCGAGCGGGTGTCCGCGGCCACCCGGGGCTCGCCGCCCAGGGCCCGGGAGGCCGTCTTCACCGACACCCCGGACAGCGCCGCGACCTGTGCGAGGCTCGGTCGACCAGCCTTCGGGTCAGCGGTCATGGCCGCGATTATGACACCCGCGCGAGGCCCGGCCGCGGGCTCGGGTGGGTGGCCGGCCGCACCGGTTCACCAGGCCGTCCCGGCCACGAGGGCGCTTCGCGAAACAGCGGTATACGATGCGCGTCAACGATGTCATTAGTTGATCAGTAGCACCACCTCGGCGCTTGTCGGCAAGCGCTGGGCGCGTCGCAAAGGTCACTCAGCGTGGCGGTCGATATTACCGACTTGTTACGAAAAAGAGCGACTTGAGCACTTGCGGAACAGCCCCCGGCGAGATTGGGTTGCCGACGACAACGAAAAGTGAGCGAAGGTCATAACCCATCGCGGAGGCGGCCATGACGTTGGCAAGGTGGTGGGAGCGATGAGCGATCTGCCCGTCCTCCTGGAGATGCGCTCCATCACCAAACAGTTCCCCGGCGTCAAGGCGCTCGCCGACGTCAACCTTGTGGTGCGCGCCGGCGAGATCCACGCCATCGTGGGTGAGAACGGCGCCGGCAAGTCGACGCTGATGAAGGTGCTCAGCGGCGTCTACCCGTACGGCAGCTACGACGGCCAGATCATCTACCAGGGCGCGGAGACCCGCTTCTCGGACATCCGGGCGAGCGAGAACGCCGGGATCGTGATCATCCACCAGGAGCTCGCGCTCATCCCGGACATGTCGATCACCGAGAACATCTTCCTCGGCAACGAGCCCCGCAAGCGGGGGGCGATCGACTGGAAGGCCGCGAACCGGATGGCGCTGGACCTCATGGCCCGGGTCGGCCTGCGGGAGGACCCGGACACCCTGATCAAGGACATCGGCGTCGGCAAGCAGCAGCTGGTGGAGATCGCCAAGGCGTTCGCCAAGGACGTCAAGCTGCTGATCCTGGACGAGCCGACGGCCGCGCTCAACGAGGCCGACTCGCAGCACCTGCTCGACCTGCTGCGCGGTTTCCGCTCGCGGGGCATCACCTCGATCATGATCTCGCACAAGCTCAACGAGATCGAGGCGATCGCCGACCAGATCACCATCCTGCGCGACGGCCGGACCGTCGAGACGCTGGACGTCAAGGCGGACGGCGTCGACGAGGACCGGATCGTGCGGGGCATGGTCGGCCGCGAGCTGAGCAGCCGGTTCCCGGACCACACCCCGAAGATCGGAGAGGTCTTCTTCGAGGTCCGGAACTGGAACGTGCGCCACCCGATCTCGGCGGAGCGCCAGGTCTGCAAGAACGAGAGCTTCACCGTGCGGCGCGGCGAGATCGTGGGCTTCGCCGGGCTGATGGGCGCGGGCCGCACCGAGCTGGCCATGAGCGTCTTCGGCCGCTCCTACGGGGTGTACGAGTCGGGCACGATCATCAAGGACGGCAAGGAGATCGTCCTGAAGACGGTGGCGGACGCGATCGCCCACGGGCTCGCGTACGTCAGCGAGGACCGCAAGGCGCTCGGCCTGAACCTCCTCGACGACATCAAGACCTCCACGGTGGCCGCCAAGCTGTCGAAGATCTCGCGCCACGGCGTCCTGGACGAGGTGGCCGAGTACCAGGCGGCCGAGTCCTACCGGCGGGACCTGCGCACCAAGGCGCCGACGGTCGACGAGGGCGTCTCCAAGCTCTCGGGCGGCAACCAGCAGAAGGTCGTCCTGGCGAAGTGGATGTTCACCGACCCGGACCTCCTGATCCTCGACGAGCCGACCCGCGGCATCGACGTGGGCGCCAAGTACGAGATCTACGGCATCATCCAGCGGCTCGCCGACCAGGGGAAGGGCGTCGTCGTCATCTCCTCGGAGCTGCCCGAGCTGATCGGGCTCTGCGACCGCATCTACACCGTGTTCGAAGGCGCCATCACCGGCGAGATCGCCCGGCAGGACGCGGACCCGGAAACCCTCATGAAGCAGATGACCTCGACGAAGAAGATGCAGACACGATGAGCCGAATCAAGGACCTGCAGAAGAACCTCTTCGGAGGGACCACGTCCAACGCCCGCCAGTTCGGGATGATCTTCACCCTGGTGGCGATCGTCGTCCTGTTCCAGATCCTCACGGACGGCCTGACCCTGCGATCGGACAACCTGATCGCGCTGTTCAACCAGAACTCGTACATCCTCATCCTGGCCATCGGCATGCTCATGGTGATCGTCGCCGGGCACATCGACCTCTCGGTCGGCTCGATCGCCGCCTTCACCGGCATCCTGGTGGCCAAGTCGATGGCGGAGTGGTCGCTGCCCTGGCCGGTCGCCATCCTGTTCGGCCTGGTGATCGGCGCGATCATCGGCGCCTGGCAGGGCTTCTGGGTCGCCTACGTCGGGGTGCCGGCGTTCATCGTCACCCTGGCCGGCATGCTGCTCTTCCGGGGCGGCAACCAGTTCATCGGCAACGCGAACACGATCTCGGTGCCGGAGGGCTTCCGGGTGATCGGCTCGGGCTTCCTGCCCGAGGTCGGCCCGAACACCGGCTACAACAACCTGACGCTCCTGCTCGGCCTCGCCGCGTGTGTGGCCGTGGTGTGGCGGGAGTTCCAGGCCCGCAAGACCCGCCGGGAGATGGACGCCGAGCCGGCCCCGATGTGGATCTCGGTGCTCCGGATGGCCGTGATGGTCGGCGTGATCGTCTTCGCGTCGCTGCGGTTCGCCAGCGGCCGGGTCGGCACGAGCTTCCCGGTCTCCGGCATCATCCTGGTGGCGCTGGTCCTCGCCTACTCCTTCTACACCCGGAACACCGCCGGCGGGCGGCACATCTACGCCGTCGGTGGCAACTCCCGGGCCGCGGAGCTCTCCGGTGTGAAGCTCAAGCGGGTCAACTTCTTCGTCATGATGAACATGGCCGTCCTGGCCTCCCTGGCCGGCATGATCTTCGTGGCCCGTTCGGCGGCCTCCGGACCGCAGGACGGCAACGGCTGGGAGCTGGACGCGATCGCCGCGGTCTTCATCGGTGGCGCGGCCGTCGCCGGCGGCATCGGCACCATCAGCGGCTCGATCGTCGGCGGTCTGGTCATGGCCGTGCTGAACAACGGCCTCCAGCTGCTCGGCGTCGGCACCGACCGGGTCCAGATCATCAAGGGCCTGGTGCTGCTGCTGGCCGTCGCGCTCGACGTCTACAACAAGAAGCAGGGCCGGTTCTCCGTCATCGGCAGCCTCACCCGCTCGTTCCGCCGCGACACTCCCGCCCCGCCCACGGCACCGCCCGACGCGGACCGGGAGACCGCCCGCACGGCCGTGCCGAGCTGACGTTCCACCCCGCCTCACACCCCGTAACACCTCTCCAGAAGGGCACCACCAGCCATGCGTAAACTGATCGGCAAGTCGATGGCCATCGGCGCCATCGCGGCGCTGGCCCTGACCGCCACCGCCTGCGGCTCCGGCCGTGACGGCGACACCGGCGGCGCCAAGGGCGACACCAAGGGCTTCGCGGCCGACTCCCTGATCGGCGTCGCCCTGCCGTCGAAGACCTCGGAGAACTGGGTCCTCGCCGGTGACCTGTTCACCAACGGCCTCAAGGAGGCCGGTTTCAAGAGCGACGTCCAGTACGCCGGCGCCTCGACCACCGTCGCGGACCAGCAGGCCCAGATCACCGCCATGGTGACCAAGGGCGCGAAGGTCATCGTCATCGGCGCGACCGACGCCGCGCAGCTGTCGACCCAGGTCGCCGCGGCGCACGCCGCCGGCGCGAAGGTGATCGCGTACGACCGCCTCATCACCAACACCCCGGACCTCGACTACTACGTCGCGTTCGACAACTTCAAGGTCGGCCAGCTCCAGGGCCAGGCCCTGCTGGACGGCATGAAGGCCAAGAAGCCGAACGGTCCGTACAACATCGAGCTGTTCTCCGGCTCGCCGGACGACAACAACGCCGGTGTCTTCTTCAACGGCGCCATGAGCGTGCTCAAGCCGGAGATCGACAAGGGCAACGTGGTCGTCGCCTCGAAGCAGACCGACGTCAAGCAGACCGCCATCCAGGGCTGGAAGGCCGAGGGCGCCCAGGCCCGCATGGACCAGCTGCTGACCTCGACCTACGGCAACAAGGAGCTGGACGGCGTCCTCTCCCCGAACGACACCCTGGCCCGCGCGATCATCACGTCGATCAAGGGTGCCGGCAAGCAGATCCCGGTCGTCACCGGTCAGGACTCCGAGGTCGAGTCGGTCAAGTCGATCATGGCTGGCGAGCAGTACATGACGATCAACAAGGACACCCGGAACCTGGTCAAGCAGACCATCGCCATGGTGAAGTCCCTGCAGGCCGGTAACAACCCCGAGGTGAACGACACCAAGTCGTACAACAACGGCGTCAAGGTCGTGGACACCTACCTGCTGCCGCCGGTGGCCGTCACCAAGGCCAACGCGGCCGAGGCGTACGCCAACGACCCGAAGCTGTCCCCGCTCACCAAGTAATCCCCTCGCACGAAGGAAGGGCCCCGGAGTTCGCTCCGGGGCCCTTCTTCGTGCCGTGTGGCCGCGGCCGCGGCGCGGCCGGGGCGCTCACCCCGGCCGCGCCGGCGGTCACCGCAGGTGGGACTCGATGGCCTCGATGACCCGGGGGCGGAGTTCCGCCGCGCGGACGACCGCGTCGACGGAGCCCACCTCGACGGCGCGCTGGATGCTGTGCACCCGGTCGAACTCCGTGGCCACCTCGCCCAGCTTCTCGGCCCGGACCGACGAGCGCAGCTCGTCCAGTTCCGCGGTCAGCGCGGCGCGGTCGGCGCCGGCGGCGGCCGCCACGCGGGCCTCCAGGTCGCGCACCCGGGGGTCGGCCGCCGTGCGGGCGTTGACCTCGCCGGAGAAGACCACCGCGGCGGCCGGGGCGCCGCCCAGCACCGAGGCGAACGAGCCCTCCAGCGCCAGCACGGTCATGTTGGGGTTCAACGCCTTCGAGAACACCACGAACGCGCCGCCGTGGTAGCGCGAGATCACGCAGAACACGATGGGCCCGCGGAAGTTCACGATGGCGCGCCCGATCTCGGCCCCGTACTCGAGCTGGAGCTTGCGCATCGACTCGGGCGAGCCGTCGAAGCCCGACAGGTTCGCCAGCACCACCAGCGGCCGGTTGCCGCTGGCCGCGTTGATCGCCCGCGCGGCCTTCTTCGACGAGCGCGGGAACAGGGTGCCGGCCGTGTAGGTGTCCGGGCCGTCGGTGGGCGGGAAGCCGCGGCGCGGCACCGACCGGGACTCGATGCCCAGCAGGCACACCGGGATGCCGCCGAGGTGCACGTCCTGCACCACCGCGGTCTCCGCGTCGGCCATGCCCGCCCAGCGTTCCAGCACCGGGTGGTCCTGGTCGGCGAGCGCCCGCATGACGGTCCGGATGTCGAACGGCTTCTTCCGGTCCGGGTTGGCCGCGGCGGAGAAGATCTCGCCGACCGTGGTGAAGTCGCTGCCCGCCACGGTGTGCGGGAAGTCCGAGATGTCCCGGTCGACGGGGTCGGTCGTCTCGGCCCGCCGCGGCGCCGACTCGCCGGGCGCCACGTACGTGTGGTCGTAGTGCGCCATCAGCACGTCGCGCGCGGCGGGCAGGTTCGGCGCCCAGTACTGGGCCTGGCCGTTCGGGCCCATGACCCGGTCGTAGCCGCCGATGCCGAAGTTGTCCTCGGCCGACACGCCGCCGGAGAAGTCGAGCGACTGCTTGCCCGTGAGCACCATGGCCGAGTCCGGCGTCATCACGAGGACGCCCTTGGTGTGCATGAGCATCGTCGCCTCGGCGTTCCAGTACGGCTGGGCGCCGACGTTGATGCCCGCCACGACGATGTTGATCTCCCCGCCGTCCTGGGTGAACTCGACGATCCGCTTGAGCGCGGCCGCCACCCAGTCCATGTTCTCCGTGCCGGAGGTCATGGAGATCCGGGCGCCGGCGGAGAGCGCGTACCACTCCAGCGGCACCCCCATCCGCTCGGCCAGGTCCAGCGCGGCGATCACGCGGCGGCACTCCGGCTCGGACAGCGCGCCGAGCGACTTCGTGGGGTCGCCGAGCAGCACGACCCGGGTGACCCCCTGCGGGTGGCGGGGGGTCGGCGTGGTGACCACGCCCGCGACGATCGCCGCGCTGTTGCGCCCCCGGGGCCGGTCGACCGGCACCAGCGCGTGCTTGTCGTCGAGGTCGTGCTCGACGAAGTCGCCGAGCAGGCCGGTCAGCTCGTACGGGTACACCGTGTTGCGGCTGCTCGCGCGCAGCACCTTCAGCCGGTAGTCGTCGAGCGGCTCGACCGGCTCGACCGGCGGCTCACCGACGCTCAGCTCGGCGCCGCCCGTGGCGGTGAAGGAGATCCGTACGGCGATCTTGGTCAGCTCGCCGGTCCTCCGGTCCCGCTGTCGCGCGATGAACAGGATCTCCTCCAGCCCGGCGCCCGCGGTCGTCGGGCGCACCCGCCCGGCGATCATCTCCATCTCCTCGCGGGTGAGCTCGCTCGGCGGCCAGACGTAGATCACGATCCGGTTGGTCTGGAAGCGCGACTTCGAGGGCCGCCGCGACTGCGCCCGGCGGATCGAGTCGAGGCAGGCGGCCACGGTGTCCTCGGTCGTCGGCAGGGCGACCAACCGCCCGTCCTGCTCGCGCAGCTCGGTCAGGTCGCGCACCTGCGCGAACGCGACGAGGCGCTGGTCCGACGGGTTCTCCCGGGCCACGCACTGGAAGAGGTAGACCTCCTCGTCGGCCGACGGCAGCCGGGTCAGGTCGAACTTGCTCAACCGCTCCAGCTGCATGCGCTGCGCGATGTACGGGTGCAGGCCGCGGATCAGCCGGTCCTCGGTCATGCCGGTGTCCGACGACCGGAAGGTGAAGTGGTGGTGCATCACCGCGCCGCCGCGGCCCGCGACCGTGGCGGTGACCCGGCGGACCTGCCGCGGCAGCGGGTGCGCGGCGACGACCTCGTGCAGCGCGGCCGCCATCGCGTCGAAGCCCTCCGGCTGGTCCTCCCACGCCAGGTAGATGTCGGCGTCGATGGCGTCCGTGCCGTCCGCCAGCTCCGCGAGCCCGCGCAGCGCGCCGCCGAGCGCGTCGAAGCGCACCGCGGCGGAGACCACGGTCGAGTCCGCGCGCCCGGCCACCACGAACGTGCAGCCCGCGACCTCGCGGGTGCGGACGTCGGTGAGCCCCTTGTTGCCGTAGTAGCGCCGGGTCAGCACCTCCAGCATCACCGCGTTGTCCAGGTGGTCGCGCACGAGCCGCTGGCCGAGCAGCCGCACCAACGGCTCGGTGCTGCGCACCATCGCCGCGACGCGCTCGGCGCGGTCCGGCGCGTCCGGGTGCTCGTCGAGGTGGCGCAGGTGCCGGCGGACCTCGGCGTAGACGCGGGCGCGGTTGCGGCGCAGCAGCGGCTGGGCGAACCAGGCGAACACCACCCCCCGCGCGAGGTCGGCGACCACCGGGAAGCGGACCTGCGTCGCGGCCACCAGCCGCTCCAGCGCGAGGCCGGCGGGCTCGCGCAGCGTGTCGTCCGGCGGCGGCTCCCGCAACCACGAGCGCAGCAGCGTCGCCACGACCGTGGCGTCGGCGGACGCGCGCTGCTGGGCCAGGAAGATCCGGAACACCGCCGCCTCGAGCGCGGGGGAGCGCTCCAGGTCGGTGACCCCGTAGTGCCCGAGCGCCTTGCCGAGCTTGGCCTGGAAGGCGGCCGGCAGCCCGGCCCGCTCGATGTCGAGGCTCTGCAGGTAGGTGTGGAAGTACTCGCGGGCGCTCGGGACGTGGCCGTCGCCGTCCTCGCCCGTCGGCCGGTTACGGCTCAGCTCGGCGAGGTCGGCGAAGACGTTGACGAGCTCCAGCTCCGCGGCCAGCGGCCGGTGGCCGTCCTCGGTGGCCGCCTCGCGGGCGGCGAGGTAGTCGTCGAGCACCCGGCGGTCGTCGTGCGGGTCGACGTCGAAGCCCAGAAACAGGGCGCGCAGGTCCTCCTGGCCGCGGGCGGCGCGCTGCCGCGCGGGAATCTCCACCGGCTCGGCGGGCAGGTCCAGCTCGACGGCGGCCCCGGTCGGGCCGTCGGCCGCCTCGGCGCCGGAGTCGGCGAGCGGCTCCAGCCGCAGCAGCGGCGCGCCGGCCTCCACCTGGCTGCCCACGGAGACGGCACACTCCTTGAGCCGCGCCCGGAACGGCGCCCGCAGCACCGTCTCCATCTTCATGGCCTCAAGCACCAGCACCGGCGCGCCCGCCTCGACCTCGGCGCCGATCGCCAGCGGCGTGGCGACGACCAGCGCGGGCATGGGGGAGCGGAGCACGCCGCCCTCGTCCCGGCTGACCCGGTGCGTCACGCCGTCCACCTCGACCAGGTGGATGGGCCCGTACGTGTCGGTGAGCACGCGGTACCGGACGCCGTTGACCACGATCTGCCCGGTGTGCCGGTCGAAGCGGTCCAGCTCGACGTCGGCGGTGCGGACACCACCGGCCGTCTCGATGCCGACCCGGAACCGGTGCGCGCCGACCCGCGCCACGCGCATGCGGTAGCCGACACCCCGCAGCTTGAGGTCCAGCGGACGGCCGCTGGCGTGCTGCACCTGCGGGCGGCCGCCGGACGCCGTCGACAGCAGCCGCTGCCGCTCGACGCGCTCCTCCTCCTCGTACGCCTCGATGGCGGCGGCCGCCAGAGCGACGGCGGAGTGCCGGTGCGCGACGAGCCGCCCCTCGCCGCGGACGCGGTCGATCCAGCCGGTGTCCGCGCTGGCGTCGATCACCTCGGGCTGGTCGAGCAGGTCGAGCACGAAGCTCTTGTTCGTGGCGCCGCCCTCGATGATCACCGTGGTGTTCGCCATCGCCCGGCGCAGCCGGCCGAGCGCCTCGTCGCGGTCCCGGCCGTAGGCGATGATCTTCGCGATCATCGAGTCGAAGTCGGCGGGGATGGTGTCGCCCTCGCTGACGCCGGTGTCCACCCGGATGCCCGGCCCGGCCGGCAGGTCCAGCCGGGCGATGCGGCCGGGGGAGGGCGCGAAGTCGCGGTCCGGGTCCTCGGCGTTCAACCGGGCCTCGATGGCGTGCCCGCGCTCCACCGGCGGCTCGCCGTCGAGCCGCCCGCCGGCGGCCACGTGCAGCTGCGCCTTGACCAGGTCGAACCCGGTGGTGGACTCGGTGATCGGGTGCTCCACCTGGAGGCGGGTGTTGACCTCCAGGAACGCGAACAGCCGGTCGCCGGGGTGGTAGAGGAACTCGACGGTCGCCGCGCCGCGGTAGCCGACCGCGACGGCCAGGCGCTCGGCCGACGCCTTGAGCTCGGCGGCCTGCGCCGGGCTGAGCACCGGCGACGCCGACTCCTCGATGACCTTCTGGTTGCGCCGCTGCACCGAGCAGTCCCGGACGCCGAGGGCCCACGCGGTGCCCTGGCCGTCGGCGATCACCTGGACCTCGACGTGCCGGGCGCCGGTGACCAGGCGCTCCAGGAACACCACGCCGCTGCCGAACGCCCGCGCGGCCTCCTGGCTGGTGCGCTCGTACGCGTCGGCGAGCTCGGCCTCGTTGGTGATCACGCGGATGCCGCGCCCGCCGCCACCGGCGGTGGCCTTCAGCATCAGCGGGTAGCCGATCTCGGCCGCGGCCGCCAGGGCGGCGGGCAGGTTCTCCACGGCGCCGCGGCTCCACGGCGCGACCGGCACGCCGACCTCCTCGGCGATCAGCTTCGCGCCGATCTTGTCGCCGAGCTGGCGCATGGCCTCCGGGCTCGGTCCGACGAAGGTGACCCCGATCTTCTCGCACAGCTCGGCGAACGCCGGGTCCTCGGCCACGAAACCCCAGCCCACCCAGGCGGCGTCCGCCCGGGTCTCCACCAGCGCGCGCTCCAGCACCGCCAGGTTCAGGTACGGGCGCGCGGACGCCGGCCCGAGGTCGTAGGCGACGTCCGCCTCGCGCACGAACGTGGCGTCGCGGTCGACGTCGGTGTGCAGGGCGACGGTCTCGATCCGTGTCCCGGTCTCCGCGGCCAGCTCTCGGACGGCGTGGATGAGCCGCATCGCGGCCTCTCCACGGTTGACGATGGCGATACGGCTGAACACCCGACCGACCCCTCCGTTGGACCCACGATGTACGCGCCGCGAGGCGACGGCCCCCGGCAGTGATCACCTTTCCGCGTGCCGGCCGGCGGCGCCATGTCGTAACCGCCGAACCCTGAGCGGCGCGAGTTGTAGGAACCGAACAAAACTTTTTGGCTGTCCCGCCGGGCGGCCGGACCACCCGCGGCCCGCCGGCGCCCGCCGCGCGTCTCCACCGTCATCACGTTCCCTGGGTGTGAGCGAGCCAATCCTTGATCGGTCAAGCATTGCGGATATGCTTGACCAGTCAAGGAAATGAGGTGCAGCCATGGGTGACGACGACCTCGCCCCGGCAGGCGTGGCCCCGGGCGCGACGGCGACCCTGTCGTCCCGGCCGCGGATGGCCGTACTCGGGGCCGGGCACACCGGTCCGGTGATCGCCCGGGTCGCGATGGCCGCCGGGTACCCGGTGACGATCGCGGCCTCCGGCGATCCCGCGAACATCGCCCTGATCACCGACGTGCTGGCGCCGGGCGCGGAGGCGCGCTGGGCGGCGGACGCCGTCACGGACGCCGGAATCGTCGTGCTGGCCTTCCGCTGCACCGGTTCCCGGGCCTCGACCCCGCCCTGGTCGCCGGCAAGCTCGTGGTGGACACCATGAACTACTGGCCGCCCGTCGACGGCGTGCAGGAGATGTTCGACGACCCCCGGCACGGCAGCAGCGAGATCGTCCAACGCCGGCTGGCCCGGTCGACGGTGGTGAAGACGCTGAACCACATCGGCTACCACGAGTTGGAGGACGACCGCCGCCCGGCGGGCGCGTCCGACCGCCGGGCGCTCGGCGTCGCCGGGGACGACCCCGCGGCGGTGCGCACCGTGGCGGACCTGATCGAACGCATCGGCTACGACACGGTCCGGCTCGACAGCCTGCGCGCCGGGCGCCTGCTCCAACCCGGCGGCCCGGTCTTCGGCGTGGCGCTGGGCCGGGACGAGTTCACGCGGGCGCTGGCCGCCCGCACCGACCACAGAGACAGAGGCACATCGTGACCACCTTTCCGCTCGTGCTCGGCCTGGACACCTTCGGTGACGTCACCCACGACGCCGACGACCGGCCGCTCTCCCACGCCCGGACGATCCGCGACATCGTCGAGCAGGGTGTCCTCGCCGATCAGGTCGGCGTGGACTTCTTCGGCCTCGGTGAGCACCACACCGACGACTTCCCGCTCTCCGCCGCCGACGTGGTGCTCGGCGCGATCGCCGCCCGCACCACCCGGATCCGCCTCGGCTCGGCCGTCACGGTGCTCAGCTCCGACGACCCGGTACGCGTCTTCCAGCGCTACTCCACCCTCGACGCGGTCTCCGGTGGCCGGGCGGAGGTGATCCTCGGCCGCGGCTCCAGCGTCGACTCGTTCCCGCTGTTCGGCTACGACCTGGCCGACTACGAGCAGCTCTTCGAGGAGAAGGCGCAGCTCTTCGCCGAGCTGCGCAAGGGCGGGCCGGTCACCTGGAAGGGCACCATGCGTGCGCCGCTGCACGAGCAGGACGTCGTCCCGCACACCGAGTCGGGTCCCTTCCCCGCCTGGATCGGCGTGGGCGGCAACCCGCAGTCGGTCATCCGCGCCGCCCGGTACGACTACGGCCTGATGCTCGCGATCATCGGCGGGTCGCCGGCCCGCTTCGCGCCCTTCTCCCGCCTCTTCCACCAGGCGCTCACGCAGCTCGGCAAGGACCCCCTGCCGATCGGCGTGCACTCGCCCGGTCACGTGGCCGCCACCGACGAGCAGGCCCGCGAGGAGTTCTTCCCCCGCTATCAGCAGGTCATCCGCCGGGTCGCCCGGACCCGCGGCTTCGCCGTGCCGACGCGGGAGTCCTTCCTGCGCGAGGTCGGGCCGGACGGGGCGCTCTACGTCGGGTCGCCCGAGACCGTCGCCCGGAAGATCGCCGCGAACCTCACGGTGCTCGGCGCGAACCGCTTCGAGATGAAGTACGGCATGGGCGGCCTCTCGCACGCGGCTCTGATGACCGCCATCGAGCTCTACGGCACGCGGGTCATCCCGCGCGTCCGGGAGCTGCTGGGCTGACCACGTCCGGCGGTCCGCCGTCCCCGCCGCGCGGGCGGCGGACCGCCGGGTCCGGCCGCCGGAAGCTCAGTCGGCCGTGCCGACGCGCTGGAACGCGCGGGCCAGCTGGACGAGGTCGATGCCCTCGAAGTGGTCGAGGAACCGTCGCCGCACGCTGGCCAGGTGGCTCGGCCAGGACTCCTGGAGCCGGGCGAGACCGGCGTCGGTGAGGACGGCGTTCCACCCGCGCGCGTCCTCCGCGCACTTGGTCCGCTCGACGAGGCCCTGCGTCTCCAGCCGGCCGATGGTGCGGGTCATCCCGCTCAACGAGAGCTGGCACGCCGCCGCGAGTTCGCTCATCCGCATCCGCCGGCCCGGCGCCTCGGAGAGATGCATGAGCGCCGTGTACTCGGTGAGGGGGAGTTGGCGGTCAGCCACCATGTCGGCGTCGATGGTGCGGGGCAGGACGTGCATGAGCCTGCCCAGCGAGCGGACCAGCGCCTCCTCCTCGGTGCTGAGGGGGCGCAGCGGCTGCGGTGCGGCGGACATGCGCCGATTGTACTTGCTTGACCGAGCAATGACACGCGCCGCCGTGACAGCCGCCACCCGACCGTTGGTTGCTTGACGAAGCAATTAACCGCTAGCTTGTACTTGACCAGGCAAGGACTTTGGAAGGGCACCACGACATGACCAGGATCGGAATCATCCTCGGCAGCACCCGCCCGGGTCGTAACGGCGAGTCGGTCGCCCGCTGGGTGTTCGACGTCGCCAAGCAGCGCAGCGACGCGCAGTTCGAGCTCATCGACCTGCTCGACTACCAACTGCCGCACCTGGACGAGGCGTACCCGCCGTCGATGGGTCAGTACACCCAGCCGCACACGCTGCGCTGGGCCAGCACCATCGCCTCGTTCGACGGGTTCGTGATGGTCACCCCGGAGTACAACCACTCCACCTCGGGCGCCCTGAAGAACGCCATCGACTTCCTCTACGCCGAGTGGAACAACAAGGCGGTCGGTTTCGTCAGCTACGGCTCCGCCGGCGGCACCCGGGCGGTGGAGCACCTGCGGCTGATCGCCGGCGAGTTGCAGATGGCCGACGTCCGGTCCCAGGTGGCGCTGTCGCTCTTCACCGACTTCGAGAACTTCAGCGTCTTCAAGCCCAGCCAGTTCCAGCAGGACGCGCTGAACACCACCCTCGACCAGGTCGTGGCCTGGAGCACCGCGCTCGCCCCGCTGCGCAACCGCTGAACACCTCGACACGATCGAAGACGGCCGCGGAACCTCCGCGGCCGTCTTCCTGTCCGCGGACACCGCCGGGGCCGGTGCCACACTCAGGACTGTTGGCGAGGCGCCACGAATCCGGGGGCCGGCTGCGGGGACTCGCCGGTGACCTGGGTGATGATCTCCGCGGCCACGTCACGCAGCTTGCGGTTGCGGTTCTGTGACGCCTGCCGGAGCAGGGTGAAGGCCTCCGTGGCGGTGCACCGCTGCTGGCCCATGATCACCCCGAGCGCCTGGTCGATGACACTGCGGGAGGCCATCGCGTCGGTGAGCTGCTGATGCAGCAGCGCCTGGTCGGCCTGGCGGAGGATTACGCTCAGCGCCGCCGACCCCTGCTCGCCGAACGCCAGGGCGTGCCGGCGTTCCGTGTCGGTGAAGGCACGCGGCTCGGTGGCGTAGAGGTTCAACGCGCCGACGGTCTCGCGGTCGACCGTCATTGGCAGCGACAGCGAGCTGCGGATGCCGAGCCGGAGCGCACGCTCCCGGTAGCGGCGCCAGCGTCGATCGTCGCGCAGGTCGGACACCTCGACGACCTGCCCCTGGCGCAGCGCCGCGAGGCAGGGGCCCTCGTCAGCCCCGTACTGGATCTCATCACCCTGCGCCGCGAGTTCGTCGCTGCTGGCGACCGTGAGGGCGCCTCCGTCGCGGCGCACGGTCAGTCCGCACGCCACGGCGGGGGCGACGACCTCCGCCGCGACCCGGACGATCTGGTCCAGGAACACGTCGACGTGAGGCGAGTCGGCAAGCAGCGTCAGCAGTCGGCCGTAGGCCGAGGCCAGAGACGGGTCAGCAGCACCGGACACCACCGCTACCTCCTGTAATCCATGTGCCCGTTCGGTTGCACCGAAGGTGACGCCACTGCTCCGGCCTGCCCCCTGAGGGGCCCGGCCAGTGCTTTTCCTGTCGGGGAGCCCACGTTTCGCCGGTCGGCGGGGGTGCCAATCGGGCGGAACGGGGCTAGGGTCGGGGTGGGTTCGGACATGAGCCCAGGACCAGTGCCGCGCCACCAACGGTGGGCGCGCGCATCAACCCGGTCTGACGTCCTCACCAGAGGAGCAGCTCATGTCCGTCCACCACGCAGAGCATCCGGCGGGGCCGGAGATCACCCGCCTGCCGACCCTGTCCCTGGCGCTCGCCCGGGAGGGTCCGGCGGCGGTGGTGCGGGTCGGGGGCCCGCTCGACCTGGCGACCGTCGACCGGTTCGTCGGCCTCGTGGACAGGCTGGTGGCCGGCGGACCGCCCGCGGTGCTGGTGCTCGACCTGAGCGGGGTCACCTTCTTCTGCGCCGCCGGCGTCAACGCGCTGCTGGCGGTTCGCCGGCGAGTCGCCTCCGCGGGCAGCGCCCTGGTGGTGCGCGAGCCCTCCCGGATCACCGTCAAGGTCCTCGACATCGTCGGCCTCAAGGACGAATTCACCACCGAGTGACCTGCCTTTCTCGACGCCTGTCAGCGAACGGCAGGGGTCACATCGTCCCGCTGCCCGCCGGCGTCCGGCAGATACCCGAGGTGGATCAGCCCGAAACGGCGAGACACCCGTGATCGGAGCCACGGGCGGCCCACCCGGCCGCCGAGCCGCGTGCTCAGCCCGCCGGCGGGCGGTGCGCGTCGACGGCCCGGCCCATCCGGGTGACGGCCTCGGTGAGGATCGCGGGTGAGGTGGCGAAGTTGAGGCGTACGAAGCCGGCCCCGCCGGTGCCGAACACGTGCCCGGAGCTCAAGGCGACCCGCGCGTCGTCGAGGAACATCCTCGCCGGCCCGGCGAGGTCGCTGGCCACCCCCGGCTCGCCGGCCGGCTGCTCGGTGGCGATGCCCAGCCCGGTGCAGTCCAGCCAGGCGAGGTAGGTGCCCTCGGGCCGGTGGTGGGTGACGGCCGGCAGGTGCTTCGCCAGCAGGGTCTCCAGCAGGGTGCGGTTGGCGTCGAGGCCGTCGAGGAGGAGGTCGAGCCACGGCCCGCCGGCACGGAACGCGGCGGTGTGCGCGAGGACGCCCAGGTGGCTGGGGCCGTGGCTGACCTCTTCCGGCATGCGGCGCAGGTCGGCGGCGGCCTCCGGCCCGGCGACCGCGAGCGCCGCCTTGAGCCCCGCGAGGTTCCACGCCTTGGAGGCGGAGGTGAGGGCGAACGCGTCCTCGGCGCCGGACACCGTGAGGTACGGGGTGAAGCGCGCCCCGGGCAGCACCAGCGGGGCGTGGATCTCGTCGGAGACCACCCGCACCCCGTGCCGGCGGGCCAGGTCGGCGACCGCCTCCAGCTCGTCCCGGCGGTGGACCACGCCGGTCGGGTTGTGCGGACTGCACAGCAGGAACGCCGGCCGGCTGCCGCAGGCCCGGGCCCGGCGGAACGCCTCGTCGAGAGCGGCGGGGTCCATCCGCAGGTCGGGCCCGAGCGGAGCCTCGATCACCCGCCGGCCGGCGTGGCCGACGAACGCGTAGAAGGGCGGGTAGACGGGGGAGCAGACGACCACGGCGTCACCGGGATCGGTCACCAGCCGGAGCACCTCGACGACGCCCATCATCACGTCGGGGACGACGGTCGTGCGGTCGACCCGGAAGTCGTGCCAGTCCCAGCGTCCGGCGGCGAACTCGCCGAGCGCCTCGGCGTACGCCGTGCCGTGCGCGTAGCCGGTGTCGCCGAGGTCGATGGCGCGGCGCAGCGCGTCGGCCACCGGCGGGGCCAGGGGCACGTCCTGCTCCGCGACCCAGAGGGGAAGCACGTCCGGCGGGTGCATCCGCCATTTCACGCTGCTGCGCTGGCGGAGTTCGGCCAGCGTGAGCACGGTGAGCGGATTCCGGGCCGCGGAGCCGTCGGCGGAGGGGTCGGGGCCTGCCATGCCCACCACCCTAGGCCGTGCCCCCCTCGGTGTCGTTCCGCCGCCTCGCGGCCGCCTGGCGCCGCAGCTCGTGGCGGGCCAGGGCGTTCCGGTGCACCTCGTCGGGGCCGTCGGCGAAACGCAGCGTGCGGATACCGGCGTAGGCCCTCGCCAGCGGGAAGTCCTGGGACAGCCCCGCCGCCCCGTGCACCTGGATCGCCTTGTCCAGGATCCACTGGACGGTGGCCGGGGTCGCGATCTTGATGGCCTGGATCTCGGTGTGCGCGCCCTTGTTGCCCACGGTGTCCATGAGCCAGGCCGTCTTGAGCACCAGCAGGCGCAGCTGCTCGATCCGCACCCGCGACTCGGCGATCCACTCTCGGATCACGCCCTGCTCGGCCAGCGGCCGGCCGAACGCGACCCGCTGCTCGGCGCGCGCACACATCAGCTCGACGGCCCGCTCCGCGAGGCCGATCGAGCGCATGCAGTGGTGGATGCGGCCGGGCCCCAGCCTGGCCTGCGCGATCGCGAAGCCGTCGCCCTCGGCGCCGATCAGGTTCTCCACCGGCACGCGGACGTCGTGGAACTCCAGCTCGGCGTGACCGCCGTGGTCGTGGTCGTCGTAGCCGAACACCTCCATGCCGCGGACGACCTCCAGGCCCGGGGTGTCCCGCGGGACCAGCACCATGGACTGCTGGCGGTGCCGGTCGGCCTGCGGATCGGTCTTGCCCATGACGATGAGGATCCGCGCGTTGGGGTTCATCGCGCCGGTGATCCACCACTTCCGGCCGTTGATCACGTAGTGGTCGCCGTCCCGCTCGATCCGGGTCGCGATGTTCGTGGCGTCCGACGACGCCACGTCGGGCTCCGTCATGGCGAACGAGGACCGGATCTCGGCGTCCAGCAGCGGCTCCAGCCACTGCTTGCGCTGCTGGGCGGTGCCGAACATCGCCAGCACCTCCATGTTGCCGGTGTCCGGGGCGGCGCAGTTGAGCACGGCGGGCGCCAGGTGGCTCCGCCCGGTGATCTCCGCGAGCGGGGCGTACTGGAGGTTGGTCAGGCCGGCCCCGTGCTCACCCGGCAGGAAGAGGTTCCACAGCCCCCGCTTCCTGGCCGCGGTGCGCAGCTGCGCGAGCACCGGCACCGAGTCCCAGGCCCACCGGTCGCCGAGCTGCCCGAGCTGCTCGTGGAAGACCTGCTCGGCCGGATGGATCTGGCGGTCCATGAAGTCCAGGAGGTTGTCGCGCAGTCCCTCGGTCCGCGGGTCCAGGGCGAAGTCCATCAGTGCTCCTTCAGGTAGGTCAGGCCGGCGTCGAGGAGCAGCTCGGTGACCTCGCCGAGCTGCTCGAAGCCGGCCCCGACGGTCTGGCCACGCAGGTGGCGGACGTGGATGCCCTCGAGGATCGCGGCCAGCTTGAAGGCCGCCAGGCCGAGGTGGAAGCCGAGTGGCGGAAGGGCGCCCCCGCGCGCCGCCGCGTACCGTTCGAGGATCTCGTCCTCGGTCAGGAAGCCGGGCGCGGACGACGCCTCGGCCACGGCCGTGCCCACGAGCCGGCCGAGACGCTGGTAGAGCACCAGCAGCGCCAGGTCGGTCAGCGGGTCGCCGAGTGTGGCCATCTCCCAGTCGATGACCGCGGCGAGGCGGTCCCGGTCGTCGACGAGGACGTTGTCGAGGCGGTAGTCGCCGTGCACGATGCCCGGCGCCGAGTCGGCCGGCACCCCGGCCGCCAGGCGGGCGTACAGCTCGTCGGCGGCCGGCAGGTCGCGGCAGTACGACGCGTCCAGCTGCTTGCGCCACCGCCGCACCTGCCGGGCCAGGAATCCCTCGGGCCGGCCGAAGTCGGCCAATCCCACAGCCGCAGGGTCGACCGCGTGCAGGGTGGCCAGGGTGTCGACCAGCCTGGCCGAGACGACCCGGGTGCGTTCCGGGCCGAGCCGTTCGAGTTCGGCCGCGTGCCGGTACGCCGTGCCGGCGACCCGCTCCATCACGTAGAACGGCGCGCCGAGGACGTCGGCGTCCGCGCAGAGCGCGTAGGTCGCCGGGACCGGCACGTCGGTGGCGTGCAGCGCCGACATGACCCGGTACTCCCGGGCCATGTCGTGCGCGGTCGAGAGCACGTGCCCCAGCGGCGGCCGCCGCACGATCCAGGTCGTCCGCCCGTCACCCACCTCGTAGGTGAGGTTGGACTTTCCGCCGGCGATCAGCCGGGCGGTCGACACCCCCGTCGCCCCGGGCACCGAGGCGGCGAACCAGTCGGCGAGCCGGGCCAGGTCGAGGCCCGGCGGGTCGGGGAGCGCCGGGGCCGTCACGGGACCAGGACGCTGACGGTCTCGACGACGCGGGCCGGCTTCTCGGCGCCCGCCAGCTCGACGGTCACCTTCGCGGTCAGCTGGTAGCCGCCCCCGCCGGGCGCCAGCGACAGCAGCTCCACGCCGGCCCGCACCTCCGAGTCGACCGGGACCGGAGCGGGGAAGCGAAGCTTGTTGGCGCCGTAGTTGACCCCCATGGTCAGCCCCTCGACCCGGTAGACCTGCCAGACCAGCATGGGCACCAGCGACAGCGTCAGGTACCCGTGCGCGATCGTCCCGCCGAACGGGCTGCGGGCGGCCCGCACCGGGTCGACGTGGATCCACTGGCGGTCACCGGTCGCCTCGGCGAAGGCGTCGATCTGCTGCTGGCTGATCCGGTGCCAGTCGGAGTGCCCGAGATGGGTGCCGACCGCCCGCTCCAGCTCCTCGATGCTCTCGAAGACCCTCATCGTCTCGCCTCCTCCACTCAGGACTTCGGCCCGCCGGCGACGTACAGCACCTGGCCGGACACGAAGCCGGCGCCCTCGCTGACGAGGAACGACACGGCGTGCGCGATGTCCTCCGGCGTGCCGGTGCGGGCGACCGGGATCTGCGCCGCGGCGGCCCGCTTGAACTCCTCGAACGGCACGCCGAGCCGGGCCGCCGTGGCGGCGGTCATCTCGGTCTCGATGAAGCCCGGGGCGATCGCGTTCGCCGTGACCCCGAACTTCCCGAGTTCCAGGGCGAGGGTCTTGGTGAAGCCCTGCAACCCCGCCTTCGCGGCCGCGTAGTTGGCCTGGCCGCGGTTGCCCAGCGCGGAGGTGCTGGACAGGTTGACGATCCGTCCCCAACCGGCGCTGGTCATGTAGCCCTGCACGGCGCGGGTCATCAGGAACGAGCCGCGCAGGTGCACGTTCACGACCGCGTCCCAGTCGTCGGCGGTCATCTTGAACAGCAGGTTGTCCCGGGTGATGCCGGCGTTGTTGACCAGGATCGTGGGCTCCGCCAGCTCTGCGGCGATCCGGTCCACGGCCGCCCGTACCGCCTGCTCGTCGGCGACGTCGGCGCCGACGGCCAGGGCCCGGCCGCCCGCGGCCACGATCTCGTCGACGAGCGGCTGGCCCGCCGCCTCGTCCAGGTCGACGACGGCGACGGCGAAGCCGTCCCGGGCCAGTCGCCTCGCGACGCCGGCCCCGATGCCACGGGCCGCTCCGGTGACGACGGCGGTGCGCGTGCTGGTCATGGCGCGTCAACTCCTCGATGGATGGGGTGAGGGCGGGTCGGAAGCGGGACGTACGCCACCCGGCCGACGGTGGCGCCGTCGGCGAGCCGCTGCACCCCGGCGGCCACCTCGTCGAGCGGGAGGCGCTCGCTGACCAGGGGCCGTACGGCGCCCTGGGCGGCCAGCGCGGTGAGGGCACGATGGCACTCGGCGACGGCGGCCGGGTCGTGGCGCTGGTAGAGGCCCCAGTGCAGGCCGACGATCGAGTAGTTCTTCACCAGGGCGTGGTTGAGCGCGGCGGACTGGATGCGGCCACCGGCGAAGCCGGCCACGAGGATCCGGCCCTCGAAGGCCACGCACTTGGTCGAACGCTGGTAGGTGTCGCCGCCGACCGGGTCGTAGACGACGTCGGCGCCCCGGCCACCGGTCTCGGCCCTGACCACCTCGACGAAGTCCTCGTCGCGCCGGTCCACCACCACGTCGGCGCCGAGCGCGCGGGCCACCGCGGCCTTCTCCGGACCACCGACGACGGCGATCACCCGGGCCCCGGCCGCCTTGCCGAGCTGGACGGCCGCGCTGCCGACGCCGCCGGCCGCCGCGTGCACCAGCAGCGTCTCGCCGGCGCGCAGCGCGGCCCGCCGGTGCAGGCCGAACCAGCCGGTCTGGTAGCCGATGTAGAGGGCGGAGGCCTCGGCGTCGTCGAGCGCCGGTGGCGCGGGGAACGTGGTCGCGGCGTCCAGCAGCGCGGACTCGGCGAACCCGCCGTGGGGCAGCGCCGCGCCGCCGAGCACCCGGTCGCCGACGGCGAACCCGGTCACCCCCTCGCCGAGCGCGACGACCTCGCCGCACAGCTCGACCCCCGGGGTGAACGGCAGCTCCGGCCGGACCTGGTACTCGCCGCGGCACATGAGGACGTCGGGGAAGTTGGCCGGGGACGCCAGCACCCGGACCACGAGCTGTCCGGGGCCCGGCTCCGGGTCGGGCACGTCGACGAGCCGCAGCACGTCGCGGGGCTCGCCGAGCTCGGTCACCCGCAATGCCCTCACCGGAACGCCCCCTCGTCCTCGAGCTGCCGCTGCAGCCGGTTCATGCCGTCGAGCCAGCGGTCGGTGTCGGTGGCGCGGTGCCGGTAGTAGTCCGCCACCCGGGGATGCGGCAGGACCAGGAACCGGTCGTCGTGCAGGGCCTCCCACGTCGCCTCGGCCACGTCCTCCGGGGTGAGCGCCCCGTCGCGGCTGATCAGGTCCCGCAGCGGTCCGGTCCGGTCGAGCATCCGGGTCCGCACGCCCTGCGGGCAGATGGCCTGCACCACGACACCGCGATGCCGGTACGTCGCCGACAGCCACTCCGCGAACGCGACGCAGGCGTGCTTGCTGACCGCGTACGCCGGATTCCCGAGCGTGGTGAGCAGCCCGGCCGCGGACGCGGTCACCACGAAGCGGCCCGCGCCGCGCTCGACCCAGGCGGGGATCAGCAGTCGCGCGGCCCGCACGTGGGCCATGACGTTCACCTCGTGGCTGGCGGCCCAATCCGCCTCACCGGCGTCCAGTCCGCGCCCCCGGTCGATCCCGGCGTTGCCGAACCAGACGTCGATGTCGCCGAGGTGGCCGCGGGCCGTGTCGACCAGCGCGGCGACGCCCTGTTCGGTGGCGGCGTCGCCGGGAGCGGCCCAGCCGCCGATCGCCTCGGCCACCCGCCGGGCCGCCTCGCCGTCGAGGTCGTTGACCACGACCCGCGCCCCCTCGGCGGCGAGCCGGGTGGCCAGCGCGCGGCCGATCCCGTGCCCGGCGCCGGTCACGACGACGCCCCTGTCCCGTACCGGCATCAGACACCTCCGCTCAGGGTGAGACCGCCGTCGACGACGAGCAGTTGACCGGTGATCCAGGCGGCGTCCTCGGAGAGCAGGAACGCGACGACGCTGCCGACGTCCGTGGGGACGCCGAGCCGCTTGAGCGGGTACGCCGCCGCGACCTCCTCCTCCCGGCCCTCGTAGAGGGCGGTGGCGAACCTCGTCTTCACCACGGCCGGGGCGACCGCGTTCACCCGGATGTCCGGCCCCAGCTCGACGGCGAGCTGCTGGGTGAGGTGGGTGAGCATCGCCTTGCTGGCGCCGTAGAAGCCGATGCCGGAGGCGGGCCGGACGCCGGCCACCGAGGAGACGTTGACCACCGCGCCCCCGTGCTCGCCCAGCCAGGCCCGGTGGACCTGCTGCACCCAGGACAGCGCGGCGAGGCAGTTCACCTCGAAGACCTTGCGGGCCGCGGCCAGGTCCAGCTCGACCAGCGGGCCGTACGCCGGGTTGACGCCGGTGTTGTTGACCAGGAAGTCCGCGCTGCCGAAGGTGTCGATCGCCCGGGTCACCACCTCGGCCTGGTGGTCGGGGTCGTCGGCGTGCCCGGCGACGCCGATCGCGTGCTCGGCGCCCAGCCGGGCGACCGCCTGGTCCAGCGCCTCCCGCTTGCGTGCCGTGACGACCACCTTGGCGCCGTCGGCGACCAGCCGCTCGGCGATGGCCAGGCCGATGCCGCGGCTGGCACCGGTGACGATCGCCGTGCGACCGGCGAATCTGCTCGACGCGGCCTCCGACACGGCCACCCCCTCCGAAAGTTACTAAGCGCTTGCTTAGAATGTGTCTGAGGGAGTGTGCGACAGCCCGGCGGGAGTCGTCAACAGGTCGGCGCCGGCCGGTTGTGGTATCAATGCCGGCCGAGGCTCAGGAGGGAAGGTGGACGCGTGGTGACCGACAGCGCCGAGCAGTCCCGCGCCGACGCGACCCGCGCCCGGCTGCTCGAGGCAGCCGTCACCGCCTTCGCCGAGCGGGGCTTCCACGGCACGACGACCCGCGACATCGCGGCCGCGGCCGGGCTGAGCCCCGCCGCGCTGTACGTGCATCACAAGTCCAAGGAGGAGCTGCTCTACCTGATCTCGCGCTCGGGGCACGAGCACGTGCTGCGGCTGGTGCGGGAGGCGGTCGCCTCGTCCGCCGACCCGGCCACGGCGCTGCGGCGGGTGGTCCACGACTTCGTCGTGACCCACGCCCGCGACCACACCACCACCCGGGTGGTCAACTACGAGCTGGCCGCGCTCAGCCCCGCGCACCTCACCGAGATCCGGGAGATCCGCCACCGCATCGAACAGGCGATCCGGCAGCTCGTGGAGGCGGGCGTGAGCGCCGGGGTCTTCGAGACGCCGGACCCGCGGATGGCGGCCGCCGCCCTGCTCTCCCTCGGCGTCGACGTGGGCCGGTGGTACCGGGACGGCGGCGACCTGGTCCCCGAGTACATCGCCGCCCGGTACGCCGAGATGGCGCTGCGCATCGTCGGCGCCCGCTGACCCGGGCGGGCCGGGTTCCGGTCAGCCCACCTTCGGTGCGGCGCGGGAGATGATCGTGGCGAAGTCGACACCGCTCGGCAGTGTGCCGAACGCCTGGCCGTGGTCGCCGCCGAGGCGGGAGGCGCAGAAGGCGTCCGCGACGGCCGGGTGGCCGTGCCGCACCAGCAGCGAGCCCTGCAGGACCAGGGCGAGCCGTTCGACGACCCGGCGGGCCCGCAGCTCCAGGTCGTCGCGGTCGGACAGGTCGGCCCGCACCTGCCGCAGCGCGGCGTCGAGCCGCGGGTCGGCGCCGGCGGCGGCGCTCGCCTCCGCCTGGAACGCCTCCATGACCTGGGGCTCCTTCGCGACCGCGCGCAGGACGTCCAGCGCGGCGACGTTGCCGGAGCCCTCCCAGATCGAGTTCAGCGGCGACTCCCGGAACAGCCGCGGCATGCCCGACTCCTCGACGTAGCCGTTGCCGCCCAGGCATTCGAGGGCCTCGGCGGCGTGCGCCGGCCAGCGCTTGCACACCCAGTACTTGCCGACGGCGAGGGCGAGCCGCTTGAACGCCGTCTCGGCGGCGTCGCCGCGCGCGGACCGGTCGGTCGCTCCGGCGAGCCGCATCATGAGGACGGTGGCGGCCTCGGACTCGACCGCGAGGTCGGCGAGCACGTTGCGCATCAGCGGCTGGTCGACCAGGTACCGGCCGAAGGCCGCCCGGTGGGTGGCATGGTGGACGGCGGTGATCACCCCCTGCCGCATCCCGGCCGCCGCGCCGATGACGCAGTCGAGGCGGGTCAGGTTGACCATGTCGATGATGGTGCGCACGCCACGGCCCTCGTCCCCGACCCGCCAGGCGACCGCGTGCTCGTACTCGATCTCCGCCGAGGCGTTGGACCGGTTGCCGAGTTTGTCCTTGAGGCGCATCAGCCGCAGGGGGTTGCGCGTGCCGTCGGGCAGGACCCGCGGGACGAGGAAGCAGGTGAGCCCGCCCGGCGCCTGGGCGAGGGTGAGGAAGATGTCGCACATCGGCGCCGAGGTGAACCACTTGTGCCCGACGAGCCGGTAGGTGCCGTCCGGGTCGGGGTGCGCGACGGTGGAGTTGGCGCGCACGTCCGAGCCGCCCTGCTTCTCCGTCATCGACATGCCGGCCAGCAGCCCCCGCTTGGTCAGCGGCGCACGCAGCCCGAAGTCGTACGCCGTTGCGGTGAGCAGCGGCTCGTAGCGCGCGGCCAGGTCCGGGGCGTGCCGCAGCGCGGGCACGGCGGCGTAGGTCATCGAGATCGGGCAGCCGTGGCCCGCGTCGGGGCGCCACGTGTAGAACTTGGCCGCCCGGGCCACGTGCGCACCGGGCCGGTCGTCCGCCCACGGCGCGGCGTGCAGGCCGTGGGTGACCGCGGTACGCATCAACTCGTGCCAGGCCGGGTGGAACTCCACCTCGTCGATCCGGTGGCCGTAGCGGTCGTGGGTGCGCAGGACCGGCGGGTGCTCGTTGGCCAGCCGCCCGTGCTCGATCGCCGGCGCGGCGCCGCCGAGGCGGCCGAGTTCGTGCAGCTCCGCGGCGGCCCAGCCGGCGCCCTCGCGGTCCAGCCCGTCGAGCAGCGCCGGGTCGTCCGCCGCGTCGTAGCCGGACAGCGGGGGGACCTGGTTGACGACCTCGTGTGTGGTCACGGCGACACTCCCAGCGCGCGGTGGATGAACCTGATCAGGTCGGGGATGGTGGCCGGGCCGGCGACCCCGGCGGCCAGCGGGCCGACCATGGCCTCGGCCAGGGCGCCGACGAGCGCGGTCGCGGTCAACTCGGGGTCCTGCGGGGGCAGTTCGCCGCTCGCCACCCCGGCCGCGACGTAGCCGGCGATCAGGTCGGCGTACGCGCGGCGGAAGGTGAGCCGTTCGGCGTCGACCGCCGGGTCGACCGGCTCGGCGAGCAGCGCGTACGCCAGCCGCGGCGAGCGCAGCGCGCGGCCGGAGAACGTCTCGACGACGGCGGACACCTGGTCGGCGGCGGTGGCCTCCAGCGCGGCGGCGCGCGCGACGGCGTCCACCTCCCGCTGCGAGGCGGTGCGGAACACCTCGGCGAACAGGTGGGCCTTGGTGGGGAAGTGGCGGTAGACGCTGCCGGTGGCGACGCCGGCCCGCTCGGCGACGGCCGCGACCGAGCAGCCGGCATAGCCGTGCCCGGCCATGATCGCCAGCGCGGCGGCGATGATCCGCTCGCGCGAGGCGCTCAGCCGAGCCTTGACGCGCTCGGTGCTCCGGTAGGCCACGCAAGAAGTGAACCACCATTCAGTCCTTGCCGGCAAGGGCGCCCGGTTGCGGGCCGGGTGCCGGGTTCACCGGCCGGATCGGTCACAGCTTGGACGCGGACGGCCGCAGTGATCTTGGTGTGCCTCCGTCGATCGGGTACCGTCCCCTGGCACATCGTCTTTGCACCACCCCTGGCTGCCTGTCACACCGGGGTCGATCGGAGGGACACTGTCGTGACTTTCTCCAGCGCAGTCCGCAGGGCTGGCGTCATCGTGGCGATCGCCGCCCTCGCGGCGACCGCGGGATGCGCCAAGAAGGAGGACGGCGAGACCCAGGCGAGCGGGGTCAAGCTCGTCGAGAAGGGCAAGCTCACCGTCTGCACCCACCTGCCGTACGCGCCGTTCCAGTCGAAGGACGCCGCCGGCAAGGTGGTCGGGTTCGACGTCGACGTGATGGACCTGGTCGCCAAGGACCTGGGCGTCGAGCAGAAGATCGTCGACACGCCGTTTGAGGGGATCAAGTCCGGCCAGGACCTGAACACCGGCAAGTGCGACGCGGCCGCCGCCGGCATGACCATCACCGAGGAACGGCAGAAGGTCATGAACTTCTCCGATCCCTACTTCGACGCGACCCAGGCCCTGCTGGTCAAGACCGGGAAGTCGTACAAGTCGCTCGACGACCTCAAGGGCAAGAAGGTCGGCGTCCAGGCCGCGACCACCGGCCGCGACTACGCCAAGAAGTTCGAGAAGGAGAAGGGCCTGCAGCTCGTCGAGTTCGAGGACCTCGCCGCGGAGCAGCAGGCGCTGGCCAACGGCCAGATCGAGGCCGCGATCAACGACCTGCCGGTCTGGACCGAGTACATCAAGGAACACCCGGGCGGGTTCGAGGTGACCGCCGAGTTCGACACCGGTGAGCAGTACGGCTTCTCGGTGAAGAAGGACGGCAACCCGGAGCTGCTCAAGAAGATCAACGAGGTGCTCGCCAAGGCGAAGCAGGACGGCACCTACGACACGATCTACGAGAAGTGGATCGGCAAGAAGCCGAACGCCTGAGCCACCCACCGGCCGGAGGGCGCGCGCCGGGCGCGCGCCCTCCGCACCTCGCTAGGAGCGCCGAACCGTGAAGCTGCGACGCCGCCAACGAGAACGGCTGTCCCTCTGGCTCCAGTACCTGGCCTTCGTGGCCGTCATCGCCGTGGTGGTCCTCGCGGCGGACTGGGGTCGGCTGAGGGAAGCGTTCTTCCGCGTCGACATCATCGAGTCGATGTTCCCGACGATCATCACCGTCGCGCTGCGGAACACGATCCTCTACACGCTGGGCGCGTTCGCCTTCGGCCTCGTCTTCGGCACCGTCCTCGCGCTGATGCGGCTGTCCCGGGTGGCTCCGTACCGCTGGGTGGCGACGGCGTACATCGAGCTGTTCCGGGGTCTGCCCGCGCTGCTGGTGCTCTTCCTCGTCGGGTACGGCATCCCCATCGCCTTTCCGGAGCGCGAGATCCCGGGCGGCGTGTTCGGGTCGATCACGATCGGTCTCGGACTGACCGCGGCGGCCTACATGGCCGAGACCATCCGCGCCGGCATCCAGGCCGTGCCGAAGGGGCAGATGGAGGCGGCGCGCACCCTCGGCATGTCGCACTTCACCGCGATGCGCACGATCGTCATTCCCCAGGCGTTCCGGATCGTGATCCCCCCGCTGACCAACGAACTGATCCTGCTCACCAAGGACTCGTCGCTCGCCTACGTGCTCGGCGTGACGGCGCAGACCATCGAGGTGACGAAGTTCGGCCGGGACACGCTCAACGACCGGGTGAACGCCACCCCGCTGCTGGTGGCCGGCCTCACCTACCTGATCATCACCCTGCCCCTGTCCCAGGTGGTACGCCGCCTCGAACTCCGCTACGCCAAGGCTCGGTGACCCCATGACGACCAGCCAGTCCCAGCCCGCCGTCGAGATCCGCGACCTGCACAAGTCCTTCGGCCCGCTCGAGGTGCTCAAGGGCATCGACTTCGAGGTCGGCCACGGCGAGGTGGTCTGCGTCATCGGGCCGTCCGGGTCCGGCAAGTCGACGCTGCTGCGGTGCGTCAACCTGCTGGAGGAGCCGACCGCCGGCAGGATCTGGGTCAACGGGACCGAGATGACCGACCCGGACGTCGAGATCGACTCGGTACGCCGCGGCATCGGCATGGTCTTCCAGTCGTTCAACCTCTTCCCGCACCTCACCGTGCTGGACAACCTCACCATCGCCCAGCGCCGGGTGCTCCGTCGCGGGCGCGCCGAGTCGGAGCGGGTCGCGCGCGCCAACCTGGAACGCGTCGGGCTCAGCGACAAGGCCGGCGCCTTCCCGGCCCAGCTCTCCGGCGGGCAGCAGCAGCGGGTCGCCATCGCCCGGTCGCTGTCCATGGACCCCAAGCTGATGCTCTTCGACGAGCCGACCTCCGCGCTCGACCCCGAGCTGGTCGGCGACGTCCTCACCGTCATGCGCAAGCTCGCCGAGGACGGCATGACCATGATGGTGGTGACCCACGAGATGGCGTTCGCGCGGGACGTCGCCGACCGGGTCGTGTTCATGGACGGTGGGGTGGTGGTCGAGCAGGGGCCGCCGCAGGAGGTGCTGGGCGCGCCCCGGCACGAGCGGACCCGCTCGTTCCTCTCCCGGGTCCTCGACCCGACCCACGTCGCGCAGCTCGGGCAGCCCGACGAGGCCGCCGAGCCGCCCGCGGCGCCGGGGCTGCCGGCCGACGACCGTCACCAGCTGTGACCGCCGCGGCGGGGTCGTCGTAACCCCTGTCTAGGCTCGACCGCATGGCAGATCCGTTCCGGGTGCGCGTCACCGTCCGCGGCTACGAGCTCGACACCCAGGGCCACCTGAACCAGGCCGTCTACCTCCAGTACGGCGAGCACGCCCGGTGGGAGTGCCTGCGCGCCGCCGGCATCGCACAGGACCGGCTCCTCGCCGGCGGGGTGGGGCCGGTGGCCCTGGAGGTCACCGTGCGCTACCTGCGGGAGCTGCGCGGCGGCGACGAGGTGGACGTGTCCTGCGAGTTCCGCTGGGGCGAGGGGAAGACCTTCCAGATCGTCCAGGAGCTCACCCTGCCGGACGGCACGCAGGCTGCCACGATCACCGGGGTGGGCGGCCTGCTGGACCTGTCCTCCCGGCGGCTGGTGCCCGACCCGCGCGTGCGGTTCCGCCAGCTGGCCACCGACCCCGCGCCCATGAACCTCTGAGCCGCCTACCCGCCGGAGCGCAGGTAGGTGAGCACGGCCAGCACCCGCCGGTTGGTGTCGTCGTTGGGCGGCAGGTCGAGCTTCGTGAGGATGTTCCCGACGTGCTTGCCGACCGCCGCCTCGGTGACGTGCAGCCGCGCGGCGATCGCCCCGTTGGAGTGGCCCTCGGCGACCAGCGCCAGAACCTCCCGCTCCCGGGGTGACAGGGCGGCCAGGGGGTCCCGGGGGCGGCGCAGGAGGTGCCGCACCACGTCGGGGTCGACCGCGGTGCCGCCGGCCGCCACCCGGCGCAGGGTGTCGGCGAACTCGGCGACGTCGGCGACCCGGTCCTTGAGCAGGTAGCCGACCCGCCGGCCGTCGCCGCTGTCGAGCAGCGCGGCCGCGTACCCGCTCTGCACGTGCTGGCTGAGCACCACCACGGCCAGGTCGGGCCGCTCCGTGCGCAGCGCGACCGCCGCCCGGAGCCCGTCGTCGCGGTGCTCGGGCGGCATGCGGATGTCGGTCACCAGCAGCTCCGGCCGGTGGGTGCGGACGGCGTCGAGCAGGGCGGGCGCCGTGCCGACGGCGGCGACCACGGCGAAGCCGAACCGGGTCAGCAGGCCGACGAGGCCCTCCCGCAGGAGGACCTCGTCCTCGGCGAGAACGACCCGGGTCACGGGCGGCACGGCAGCTCCACCCGGACGAGGGTAGGACCACCGGGCGGGCTGGCCAGCAGCAACCGCCCGTCCACCGCGGCGACCCGGTCGGCGAGCCCGGTCAGCCCGGTGCCCAGCGCCGGGTCGGCGCCGCCCCGGCCGTCGTCCTCCACCTCCACGACGAGGCGGCGGTCGGGCAGCGTGAGCCGGACCTCGGCTCGGCTCGCCCCGGCGTGCCGGGCGACGTTGCCCAGCGCCTCGGAGACCACGTACCAGGCGGTGGTCTCGACCAGCTCCGGCACCGGGCGGGTGAGGTCGGCACGCACGGTGACCGGGACGGTGGCCTGCGCGGCCAGCTCACGCACCGCCCCGGCCAGGCCGAGTTCGGTGAGCTGCTGCGGGCGGATGCCCTGCACGATCCCGCGCAGCGTGACCATCAGCTCCTTGGCCTGCTCGTGGGCGACGGCCAGGGGCTTCGCGGCGGGGGAGTCCTCGGGCACGTCGAGCCGGGCCAGCCCCAGCTGGAGGGTGAGGCTGGTCAGCCGCGGCTGGGCCCCGTCGTGCACGTCCCGCTCGATCCGGCGGCGTTCGGCCTCGTAGGCGCCGACCAGGCGGGCGCGGGAGCGGGTGACCTCGCGCAGCGCCGTCCCGTCGGGCGGGGCGCCGAGCAGCCGGCGGGCCACCGCTGCCTGCCCCGCCACGAGCAGGCCGGCCAGGTAACCCAGCCCCGGCACGGCGAGCAGCCCCGCGACGGCGTACGGGACCGCCGCGCCGGGGGTGTCCACGGTGGTCCAGACCAGCACGATCCGCTCGGCGCCCCCGGCCAGCCACGGGCCCGCGACCAGCGTGACGTCGAGCAGGACGAGCAGGGCGAACATCCCGTACGCCAACGGCACGACACCGCCCAGCCAGGCCGCGTACGCCACCTCCCGCCACCCGGCGGCCGTGGTGTACCGCGCGGCCAGCCCGCGTACCCGGGGCCCGGGCAGTGGACGCCCGTCGACGACGCCGAGCCGCCACCGCTCCACCACGGCCAGCGGGGCGCTCGCGAGCGGAGCGACGGCCAGCGCGGCCAGGGCGACGACGGTGAGGACGGCGACGAGGGGGAGGGCGACGGGGCGGCCCCGCTGTGCCGCGGTGACCACGGCGAGCAGCGGCGCCCCCACCACGGACAGCCCGACCGCGAGGACGCCGGACAGCGGCACGGTGGTGACGGCGTACGCCAGCGCGCGCCAGGGCCACGCGGAGATCAGGTAGCGGGGCCGGCGCAGGGCCTCCGCCAGGTGCCGGGGCTCGTCCAAGGTCATGTCGTCACGCTAGCCACGCGGTGTCCGGGCAGCCCAGCCGTCTGGACCCACTCCCCGGGTATGCCTGGCCCTACCCTGTTCCGGCCCGCCACGCCCAGTGCGCCGGCCGTCCCCGCGCGCTGGACTGGGCGCATGGATCGTGACCGTCTCGGCGCCGCCTGCTGGCTGCTCGCCACACCCCTGTTCCTGGCCGCGAACGTGATCGTCGGGCTGGCCTGGCGCCGGCCGCCGTTCAGCTGGGCCACCAACAACATCAGCGACCTCGGCAACGTGACCTGCGGCCTGTGGGACAGCACCCGGCCCCGCCCGGTCTGCTCGCCCTGGCACGAGGCGATGAACGGCGCGACGGCCGTCACCGCGGCGCTGCTCGCGCTCGGGGTGCTGCTCACCTGGCCGGCGCTCGGCCGCGGGGTGGCCGCCACGGCGGCGCGGCTGCTCACGCTCGCCGCCGCCGCCGGGTACGGCCTGGCCGCCGCCGCCCCGGCGGACGTGGACGAGAACCGGCACTTCCTGGCCGCGCTGCTGATCTTCGTGCTGGGCAATCTCGGGATGCTGGTGGCGGCGCTGGCCGGGCGGTCGCCGGTGCTGGGCGGGATGCGCGCCGCGAGCCTGGTCCTCGGGTCGGTCGGGGTGGCCGGCGTGGTGCTCTTCCTCGGGCAGGTCGACGTGGGCATCGGGGTCGGGGGAATGGAGCGGGTGGCGGTGTTCCCGCTGCTGGTGTGGACGGTCCTGGTCGGCCTGCGGGTGGTCCGGGCCGGTCGGGATCGACGCCTATCCTGAGCGGGTGGAACTGGAGTTCAGCGGCGAGGTGTGGTTCTGGCGGGGGCCGGCGCCCTGGCACTTCGTCACCGTCCCCGACGAGCTCTGCGGTGAGTTGGAGGCGGCCTCGGCGTCGGTGACCTACGGCTGGGGAATGATCCCGGTGACCGCGCGGATCGGGGCGACGGGCTGGCAGACGTCGCTCTGGCCGAAGGACGGGCGGTACGTGGTGCCGGTGAAGACGTCGGTGCGCAGGGCCGAGGGAATCGGGCTGGGCGACCGGGTGGACGTCCGCCTGGTCGTCGGGGACTGACCGGTCGGGGCGGGAGCGGGAACGGATGGAACCCCCGGGTACGGCGGCAGCGGCGAAGCTGCTCGCGCAGGCGCGGCGACTGGTGGTCTTCACCGGCGCCGGCATGTCGGCCGAGAGCGGCGTTTCCACCTTCCGGGACGCCGGCACCGGGCTCTGGGCGCGGTTCGACCCGCGCACCCTCGCCACCCCGGAGGCGTTCCGCGCCGACCCCGCCCTGGTCTGGGGCTGGTACGAGTGGCGGCGCGACGCCGTCCGGCGGGCCGAACCGAACCCGGGGCACCGGGCCGTGGCCGCCATGGCGGCCCGGGTCCCGGAGACGGTGGTGGTCACCCAGAACGTCGACGACCTGCACGAGCGCGCCGGCTCCGCCGCCCCGATCCACCTGCACGGCAGCCTGTTCGCGCCGCGCTGTTCGGCCTGCGCCGAGCCGGCGCCGGTGCCCGACGGCGGGGCGGAGCCGGGGGAGGGCCGGCGGCTGACACCACCCCGCTGCGGGCGCTGCGCCGCCCTGGTGCGGCCCGGGGTGGTGTGGTTCGGCGAGGCGCTGCCGGAGCAGGCCCTGGAGGCCGCCGTCGAGGCGGCGTACCGCTGCGACGTGCTGCTCACCGTCGGCACGTCCGGCCTGGTGTATCCCGCCGCCGAGATCCCGCAGGTCGCGGCCCGCCGGGGCGGGACCGTGATCCAGGTCAACCCGGAGGAGACACCGCTGGACGCGGTGTGCGAGCTGAACCTGCACGGACCGGCGGCCGTGGTGCTCCCGGCCCTCGTGCGGGCCGCGTGGGGTGACGCCGTCCCGGCGTGACCCGCGACGGCCGCCGCGGCCAGCGGACAATCACCGGAACCCGCTGATGCCGTTGCCCGCACGGCCTACCGTCGGCGGAGGCGGTCGGTCGAGCCGGGAGGGGCGGCGACGTGGGGCGGGACGGGGGACGGCGGCGTCCGGCGTGGCCACGCCCGCCCGCTCCGGCGCCGGCCGGACGCCGCGTGACGCCGTTCGAGATCTTCTTCGACCTGGTCTTCGTCTTCGCGCTCACCCGGATCATGGCGCTGATCGGGCCCGAGCCCACACCGACCACCATGGGGCAGGGGCTGATCCTGCTCGTGCTGCTGTGGTTCGCCTGGTCCTCGTACACCTGGTTGGGCAACCACACGCGGGCCGAGGTCGGGGTGGTGCGCGGCGGGTTCCTGGTCGCGATGGCGGCGCTGTTCGTGGCCGCGCTGGCCATGCCGGAGGCGTGGACGCCGGGGCCGGGACTGGACGGCCCGTTGCTCGTCGCGCTGGCCTACGTGCTGCTCCGCGCCGTCCACCTGGGGCTCTACCACTGGGCGGCGGCCGGCGTGCCCGGGCTGCGGGCGCGGATCCGGTTCTTCGCGGCGGTCAGCGTCGCCGGCTGGGTGCCGCTGCTGGTCGGCGCGCTGCTGAGCGGGGCGGCGCACGCGGTGCTGTGGGTGGTGGCGTTCGTCGTCGAGATCGGCGGGCAACGCGTGTCGTACGCCCGGCGCGGCACCTGGCCGCTGCGCAGCGCGAGCCACTTCACCGAGCGGCACGGCCTGGTTCTGATCATCGCGCTCGGCGAGTCGGTCGTCGCCGCCGGGGTCGGCGTCGCGTCGGCGGTGACCGCGCTGCCGGTTCTCGGCGTGGCGCTGGTCGGCTTCGCGGTCACCGTCTGCCTCTGGTGGCTGTACTTCGACCACGCCGGGCCCGCCGCCGCCCGCGTCCTCGCCGCAGCCACGGGGGACCGGCGGGACCGCATCGCGGCGGACGCCTACAGCCAGACCCACCTGCTGCTGATCACCGCGGTCATCTACCTGGCGCTCGGCATCGAGCAGGTGCTCGCGCTCGTGGCCGGGGCGCACGGCGGCGACGCGCACGCCGGGGGCGCCACGCTGAGCTGGTCCGCCTCGGTCGCCCTGTACGGCGGCGCCGCGCTCTACCTGGGCGGCCGGCTCCTCTTCCTGCGGCTCACCGGGCAGCCGGTCCCGCCGGCCCAGCCGGCCGTGGCCGTGCTGACCCTGCTCCTGCTGCCGCTCGGGGTGCTGCTGCCGCCCGCCGCGGCGCTCGGCGTGCTCGCCCTGCTCCTGCTCGCCGCCGTCGCCGCCGAGCGGCTGCCCGCGCGGCGGGGGACGGCCATCCGCTCCGCCGCCTCCTGAAGCCGGCCCGTTCGGCCGTGCACCGGTTCGCGGAGGTGGCGGTGCCGGTCCCCGCCGCGCCGAGCCGGAGTCAGCCCGCCGGCTCGTCGAGGAAGGCGAGGGTGACCGCGGCGAACAGCGGCGAGCTGAAGATGCTGTAGTGGGTGAGACCCGGCAGGATCGCCAGCGCGTGCCCGCCCTTGGGTCGGCCCTCGTTCCCCCAGCCGCCGTCGCGGAGGCCGCCGTCGAGCAGCCGGAACACCTCCACGTAGTGGCTCGGCGGCGCCATGTCGGCGTCGGCCGCGACGATCAGCGTCGGCACCCGCAGGTCAGCGACCTCCTCGGTCAGGTCGAAGTCCTCCGCCATCAGCGCGCCGATCTTGTCGAGCAGCCGGGGAAAGTCTTCCGGGCGTGGCGCCACCCGCTGGTAGAGCTGGTACATCGGGGTGTCCGTCATGAACTCCGCGGCGGCCCCGGTCACCTGGCCCTGCTGCGCCCGCATCTCCGGATAGATGGCGTCCGACCGCACGTGCGCGGACGCCGCGACGAGCCGGCCGAGCTTCTCGGGGTGGGCCACCGCGGCGCGCAGCGCCACGCCGCCGCCCAGCGAGTAGCCCACCAGGTGCGGCCGGTCCAGGCCGAGATGGTCGATGAGCGCGGCGATGTCGTCGGCCATCGTGCGCAGGTCGAGCGGGCGGTCGACGTCGGCGGTGCGGCCGTGACCCTGCAGGTCGACGGCGATGACCTGGTGCCGCGCGGCCAGCGCGGGCAGCACCGGCCCGAACATCTCGCCCGACCCGAGCCCGCCGTGCAGCAGGATCAGCGGATGCCCGGTGCCGTGCGTCTCGTAGTAGAGGTTGATGCCGTTGACCTCGGCGTATCGGCCGGTGCCCTCGACGTCCGTGGTCCAGTCAGTGGCGGTCACGCTGACGCTCCTCCCGTGCGCGTTCGGCGATGGCGACGTGGCCCCGACGGCGCCGGCCGCGAGGTCACGGACTGCGGCCCCACCCTACGCAGGCCGTGGCGTCGCCCGCTGCCCGCCGCGCCGGGTCAGGAGAAGTGCGTCCGCGGCCGGGGGAGGCGTTCCCCGTCCACCACCAGGTCGACCTTCTCGTTGTAGAAGGCGACCAGCCCGGCGATCGGCAGCAGCGCGGCGGTGGGGAAGTCGTACGACCAGGCCAGGTCCCGATGGAGCCGGCCCCCGGTGCGCACCGACCAGTAGCCGCTGGTGCGGCCCTTGTACGGGCAGGCGGTCCGGGTCGGCGACGGGGCGAGGTGCCGGAAGCGCACGTCGGTGCGGCTCAGGTAGTAGCGGGTCGGCAGGCCGGTCTCGAAGACCAGCACCGGCGAGGTCGACTCGGCCAGCACGGTCCCGTCCAGCTCGACCCGGACGTGGCGGGTGGAGCGCAGCGCGTCCACCCGGGCGTACGGGTTGCGGGGGTGGACGAAGACCTCCTCGTCCTCCTCGAACCAGGCGTCCAGCGCGGCCCAGTCGAACCGGACGGTGTCGGCCAGCCCGGGCGGCGCGTCGGCGCCGTACCACCGGGCGCAGGCGGCCCGGGCGAACTCGCCGACCCGCAGCCCGTGCAGCCGCGCGGGGCCGAGCGGGGTCTCCTCACGGCGTCCCTCGTCGACCAGCAGCTCCCGGCGGACGTCGGCGGCGGGGACGTAGTACTGCGGGTAGGGCGGCCACTCCCAGACGTACCGCGCCCGGCCGGTGTCCAGCACCAGCTCGCCGGCCAGGTAGGCGCGGATCCGGCGGGGCGCCGGCTCGATCCGGCCGACCTCGGCGGCCGGCCGTGGGTACTCGGGCACGGTGTCTCCTCCCGCTGGGACGTACGGCGGATGGTTCAACGATCCGCTGTGACCTGGGGCACCTTCGCCCGAGTGGGGAATGAGATCGGCCGTCGGGGATTTGCTGCCAGGTGTGACCACTGCGCAGTCCTCCACCGCCCCGCCCGTCGAGACACCCGGTGACCTGATGAGCCGCGGGCAGCAGCTGCGCCTCGTGCTGGTCCTCGGCTCGCTGATCGCGATCGGCCCGCTGACCATCGACATGTACCTGCCCGCGCTGCCGGCCATCACCGCCGACCTGGAGACCACCTCGGCCGCCGTGCAGCTCACCCTCACCGGCACCCTCGCCGGGCTCGCCCTCGGCCAGTTGCTGATCGGCCCGCTCTCCGACGCGGTGGGCCGGCGCCTGCCGCTGCTCGCCGGGATCGCCCTGCACATCCTGGCCTCGCTGCTCTGCGTGGTGGCGCCGACCGTCGAGGTGGTCGGCGTGCTGCGGGTGCTCCAGGGGCTGGGCGTCGCGGCCACCTCGGTGGTCGCCATGGCCGTGGTCCGCGACCTGTTCAGCGGCGCCGCCTTCGCCCGGCTCTTCTCCCGGCTCATGCTCGTGATGGGCGCGGCCCCGATCCTGGCGCCCACCCTCGGCTCGGCGCTGCTGCGCTGGTCGGACTGGCGCGGCGTGTTCGTGGCCCTCGCCGTCTTCGGCCTGCTGCTGGTCGTGGTCGCGGCGGTCGGGCTCCGGGAGACCCTGCCGGCGGAGCGCCGCCGCCACGGCGGCCTCGCCGCCGTCGGCCGGGACTACCGCGCGCTGCTGCGGGACCGGACGTTCGTCGGGCTCGTCCTGGTCGCCGGGCTCGCCATGGCGGCGCTCTTCGCGTACGTGGCCGGGTCGTCGTTCGTCTTCCAGGAGCGGTACGGGCTGGACGAGCAGCAGTTCGGGCTGGCGTTCGGCGCCGGGGCGGTCGGCCTCATCACCGCCACCCAGCTCAACGTGCGGCTGCTGCGCCGGTACACCCCGCAGCGGATCCTGGTCACCGCGCTCGCCGTCGGCACCGCGGCCGGGCTGGTGCTGCTGACCTTCGCGGCCACCGGCGTCGGCGGCCTGCCGGCCGTGCTGGCCTCGCTGTGGGTGGTGCTCGCCGCGGCCGGGCTCGCCATGCCGAACGCGCCCGCCCTGGCGCTGTCCCGGCACGGGGAGGCGGCCGGCACCGCCGCCGCGCTGCTCGGCGCCGTCCAGTTCGGCGTGGGCGCGCTCGCCGCGCCGCTGGTCGGTGTGCTCGGCAACGGCAGCGTGGCGATGGCGGCCGTGGTCGCCGGCGGCATGGCGGTGGCCCTGGTCGTGCTGCTCACCGTGGTCCGCCCGGCGCGGCTGGCCGAGGTCGAGCCGGTCGCGGTCGCCGTCGCCGCACACTGACCGGCGCCACCGGCCCGCGGTTTCCGCCTCGGCGGCCGATCGGCGGATAGGGTCGGGAACCGTGCGGACCAAGCAGGAGCTGGGGGCGGCGATCCGGGGCGGGCGGCGGGCGGCGCTGGTCGTCAACGCCCACTCCCGGCGGGGCCGCCGGCTCTACGAGACCGTCCACTCCCGACTGCGCGCGGCCGGCTTCACGCTGCTCGGCGCGTACCCGGTCGACCGGCCCGGCGAGCTGGACCGGGTGCTCGCCGAGGCCGCCGACCTCGGGCCGGACCTGCTGGTCGCCGGGGGCGGCGACGGGACCATCGGCGCGGCCGCCCGGCTGCTCGCCCACCGGGACATGGCGCTGGGCCTGCTGCCGCTGGGCACCACCAACAACTTCGCCCGCACCGTCGGCGTCCCGCTCGACCTCGACGCCGCCGTCGGCCTGCTCACCGACGGCAAGGTGATCGACGTCGACCTGGGGCTGATCGGCGACACCCGGTTCACCAACCACGTCGGGATCGGGCTGTCGGCCGACATCATGCTGACCGCGCCGCCACGGCTGAAGCGGGTGGTCGGCCGGCTCGCGTACCCGCTGACCGCGCTGGGGCTGCTGGCCCGGCACCGGCCGCTGCGGGTCACGGTCCGCGCCGAGGGGCGGGAGCACGGCTTCGACACCCACCAGGTGTACGTGGCCAACGGCGGCTTCCACGCCGGCCGCCCGATCACCGCGGACGCCAACGCCGACGACCGGCTGCTGGTCGCGTACCCGGTCGGCGGGCCGACCCGGCGCGGCCTGCTGCGCGAGACGGCGCGCAACGCGGCGGCCGGCCACCGCCGCACCCTGGGCGACAAGCCCTTCCTGGCCGTCCGCCAGCTCTGGCTGGAGACCGACCGGCCCGCGCGGATCGAGGTCGACGGCGAGCCCTACGGGCAGACGCCGGTGCGCATCGGCCTGGACCCGAACGCGCTGCGGGTGATGGCCGCGGCGGACAGCCCGGACCGCTGACCGGTCAGTCCCGGCGGTCCTCGTCCGGGGTCGGGATCTCCTGGTTCTGCTCCACCGCGTCGGCCGGCGTGAGGTCGTCGCGCACCGCGTCGGGCAGGCCGGTGCGGTCGCTGGGTGGGACCAGCACGCCCTGCTCGGCCAGGTCCGCCTCGGTCGCCTCGGGCACCGCGGCCGAGATCGTGTCCGGCGGGCCGACCACCGTCTCGTCCTGCCGCTGCTCCTGCGCGTCGGCCTCCGGCGGCCGGCGCAGCGGCTCCTCCTCGCCGACGCTCATCGTCCGCCGCCCGTCACTGGCTGCGCTGCACGAACGGCGCGGTCTGGTCGGCCACCTCGCCGTACTCCGACGGGAGTTGGGCGACGACGTCCGCGTAGCCGGCCGGGTCGACGGCGTCGCGGAGCACGTCGAAGACGGCCGTCACGCCGTCCTTGGCCCGGTCCACGTCGATGTCGGCGCGCCCGCTGACCCGCTCCACGAACACGTCGAGCCCGAACCGTTCGCCGGTCTCGCTGCCGCCGAACGCGTACGCCCGCAGCGCCTCGGGGAGCCGGCCGGCCAGATCCCGGGCCTCCCCGCCGTCGATCCGCTCCGCCAGTGTGGTCAACGTGGCCCTCGTGACGGCGGTGGCCTGCTCCGACGACATCCCGCAGCGTTTCGCCACCGAGCCGATGAACTCGTCCTGGTCCACCTCGACGCCTCCCTCTCGGCTGGAGGAAGGCGTGTTCCCGCGCTCCGCCGCCGCAAACGACGTGGCCCGGCGATCGACCGCCGGGCCACCGTCGCGCGACCGTCAGCGGTAGACGTGCACCGGGGTGCCGATGCGGATGGTGGTCCAGAGCCGGTTCATCGCCGGGACGGGCACCCGGACGCAGCCGTGGCTGGCCGGGTAGGTGGGCACGGAGGTGGCGCCGTGCACCGCGTAGCCGCGGTAGAAGTAGTTGGGCCGCCACAGCAGGCCCAGGTCGCTCTGCCGCCAGCCGTCGATGCGCCGTTGCACCGTCCAGTTGCCGGTCGGCGTCGGGGTGCTGGCCTTGCCGCTGGAGGCGTCCAGGATGCGCACCACCGACCCGCCCTTGGCCAGGTAGAGCACCTGCCGGGTGAGGTCGGCCTCCACGGAGTAGCCCGGGTGGGTGTACCTCGGCTTCGGGACGACCGGACGGTCGAGCGCCGCCCAGGTGCGCGGCCCGACGATGCCGTCGCGGACCAGGCCGTTGACCTTCTGGAAGGCGACGACCGCGTGGTGCGTCGACGGCCCGAAGATGCCGTCGACCCCGCCCACGTCGTAGCGCAGGGCGGTGAGGCGCGTCTGAAGCTGGGTGACCGCCGCGCCCCGGGAGCCCTGCCGCAGGGTCGGCTGGCTGGCGGCGGCGAGCGTGACCGTGGCGCCGGTGGTGGCACCGGCGGCCGAGCCGGGGGTGGCCGGGACGGCCAGGCCGGCGACGAGGAGGGCCATCCCGAGCGCGGCGTGCGCGGCGGGGCGGCGGTGGCGAATGACGTGTGGTGAGACGGGACGCATCGTCCCTCCCTTCCGAACTCCTACCGAAACGGTAGTGCGCGGAAGACGAAAAAGCTGCTCCTTCGTCCGGTTTCAGCTTTCAGGCGACGCGGGGCGTCGGCAGTGCGGCGCGGCGGACGGTCCCGGAGACGTCGCCGGTGCGCTCGACGGACGGCTCGGGGACCGGGGAGGCGCTCTCGCTCTGGTCGGCGGCCGTCCCGGGACCGGCCGCGTCGTCCCCGCCGGCGGCGATCCGGACGGCGGTGAGCAGCGCGAGGAGCCGGTCCACGTCGTCGGCGGGCATTCGGAACGAGCCGCGGCACAGCGTGCCGCTCCACAGCGACAGCACCACGGCGCCGCGGTCCGGGTGGTAGCTGACCCGCAGCGTCCGGTCCTCGCCGCGAAGGTCGGTGAACAGGTCCCCGAAGCTGGGCATCGGTCGCACCTCTCCCATCCACCCAGGATGCCCGGTCGCCGGGGCCGGCCGGAAGGGCTCGCCGTGCGGGTCTCCCGGGCCGGGGGTAGCGTGCACGGCGGAACGCGCGGCTCAGGGAGGTTGAGGGTGCACACGACGACCGTGGACGTGCCGACCGGCGACGGGGTGGCGGACGCCTTCCTCGTCCGGCCCGACGGCGACGGGCCCTTCCCCGCCGTCCTGGTCTTCATGGACGCGTTCGGCCTGCGCCCGCGGCTGGCCGAGATGGCCGGGACCATCGCCGCCCGCGGGTACGTCGTGCTGGTGCCGAACCTGTTCCACCGTTTCGGCCGGGCCCCGCTGGTCGACCTCTCCGGCCTCGGCGACGAGACCCTCCGTGGCGCGCTGTTCGCGAAGGTCTCCCCGATGATCGGCGCGCTGACCCCCGACGTGGTCGCCCGGGACACGGCCGCCTACCTGGACTTCCTCGCCGCGCAGCCCGGCGTCGCGCCCGGCCCGGTGGCCGCCGTCGGCTACTGCATGGGCGGCACGAACGCGCTGCGGGCGATCGAGGCACACCCGGACCGGATCGCCGCGGCGGCCGCCTTCCACGCCGGGCGGGTGGTCACCGACGCCCCGGACAGCCCGCACCTGGGCGTCGGCGCGGTCACCGGCGAGCTGTACTTCGGCCACGCCGACCACGACCCGTCGATGACCGCCGAGCAGATCGCCACCCTGGAGAAGGCGCTGGACGCGGCCGGTGTCACCTACCGCTCGGAGGTCTACGCCGGTGCCCGCCACGGCTACACCCAGGCGGACACCCCGATGTACGACGAGCGGGCCACCGAGCGGCACTGGACCGCCCTGTTCGACCTGCTCGACCGCACCTTCCCGCGCTGACCCGGCCGCCGGCCGCAGGCAACGACCGGAGATTCACCCGCGCCGCGCCGGGTAACCGCCGCCATGGCCGACGACCGCCCAGACACCGTCCGCTCGCCCCTGGACCGGGCCACCGAGCGGACCGGGCGGGCGCTGGCCCACGCCCGCGCCGAGGGGGGTGCGGCCGGCCGGCTGCGGCTGCGCCAGCTGGAGGTCACCGTGGTGATCGCCGTCCAGGCCGGGCTCGCCGCCGCGCTCGCCGCGCTGCTCGCCCAGCGCCTGCTCGGGCCCGGCGCCCACGTCTTCGCGCCCGCCGCCGCGGTCGGCACCATCGCCACGGCCATCGGCCAGCGGGCCCGGCGCACCTTCGAACTGCTGGTCGGGGTGGGGCTCGGCATCGTGGTCGGCGACGTGCTGCGCGCCCTGCTCGGCTCCGGGTCCTGGCAGACCGGACTGGTGGTCACCCTGGCCATCGCGACCGCGCTGCTGGTCGCCGGGCGCGGCGGCGCCCTGGTCGGCCAGGCCGGCGGTACCGCCGTGCTGATCGCCACCCTCGCCCCGGTCGAGCCCGGCCTGGAACTGCCCCGGATCTTCGACGCGCTGGTCGGCGGCCTGGTCGGCCTCTTCGTGGTGGCGTTGCTGCTGCCGGTCAACCCGCTGCGGGTGCTGGACCGGGCGACCGAGCCGATCGTCACCACGCTCACCACCGAGCTGGACGCCGTCGCCCGGGCGCTGACCACCCGGGACGCCGACGCGGCGGTCCGGTCCCTGGAGCGGATGCGCGGGCTCGACGCCGACGTGGGGCGGCTCAACGAGGCGCTCAGCGGGGCCGAGGAGGTGGTCACCCTCGCCCCGGTCCGCTGGCGCCGCCGCGCCCATTTCCACCGGTACGCCGCCGCCGCGCAACACCTGGAGCGGGTGATCCTGTACGCCCGCTCGGTGGCCCGCCGCTCCGCCACCGCCCTCCAGTACGGCGAGCCGATCCCGCCGACGCTGGCCGACGCCGTGACCCGCCTCGGCCAGGCCGTCAGGGTGATGCGCCGGGAGTGCCGGGACGGCGAGGACCTGGCCGGCACCCGCCAGCTGGTCCGGGAGAGCGCCGAGCTGGCCGGGCGGGCCTGGGCGTGGGGCGTGCGTTCCTTCGGCGACGGGGTGATCACCGACCTGCGGACGGCGGACAGCGAGCTGCTGCGCGCGACCGGGTGCGACCCGGACGACGCCAACCGGATGGTGCGCCAGGCGGCCGGCGCGGGCGAGGCGGAACGGTGCCCGCCGCTGCGGGCGCACCTGCACCGGGCGGTCCGGCACACCCCGCGGTCCCGGCGGCGCACCCGGGTGGCCCGGCGCGCCGGCGGCCGTAGCGACCCGTTCCGCCCGCCGGCGCGCGCACCCCGCCCGGCCTGAGCCCGGCCTGGCGCCGGCGCGTGGGCGACGAACCGGAGCCACGGGCCGCGAACTGGCCCCTCCCAGGGCCGGGCCGGCTGGCTAGCGTCGGGCCATGACCATCGACCGCGCAGAGCTGTCCCGGCGGTTCGCCGCGCTGACCACCGCCCACGTCGCCGACGCCTGCCTGCGGGCCGCCGTCCCGGTGCGCTGCGCCCCGGCCGGCGTCCGGCCGGTGCTGGCCGGCGGGCGGCTGGCCGGCCGGGTGCTGCCGGCCCGGCACGTCGGCAGCGTCGACATCTTCCTGGAGGCGATCGACCGGGCCGCCCCCGGCGACGTGCTGGTGGTGGACAACGACGGGCGCACCGACGAGGCGTGCGTCGGCGACCTGGTGGTGCTGGAGGCGCGGGTCGCCGGCCTGGCCGGCCTGGTGGTGTGGGGCCTGCACCGCGACACCGGTGACATCCGGTCGGTCGGGCTGCCGGTGTTCAGCCTGGGCGCGACCCCCACCGGGCCGCAGCGGCTGGACCCGCGGCCGGCCGAGGCGCTGGCCTCGGCGCGGGTCGGGTCGTGCACGGTCGATCCCGGCGACGTGGCCCTGGCCGACGAGGACGGGGTGCTCTTCGTGCCGGCCGGCCGGGTCGGCGAGCTGTTCGACCTGGCGGAGTCCATCCGGGACACCGAGCGCCGGCAGGCCGACCGGATCCGGGCCGGCGAGCCGCTGCGGGCGCAGGTCGGGTTCGGGGCGTACCTGGCGGGCCGGGCCGAGAACCCGGCGCTGACGTTCCGGGAGCACCTGCGCGCGGTGGGCGGCGCCATCGAGGAGTGAGGCCGGCCGGCGCTCAGGCGCCGCGGGCCCACAGGGCCAGGCGTACCCGGTTCGCGCTGTTGGTCTTGGTCATCAGGCTGGTGATGTGGGTCTTGACCGTGGTGACGCCGATGTGCAGCCGCTCGGCGATCTCGGTGTTGGACAGGCCCTCGGCCACCAGGTCCAGCACGTCCCGCTCGCGCGTGGTGAGGCCGTGCACCGGTCGGGGCGACCCGGCGCGCGCGTGCACCGCCCGCTGGACCAGCCGCCGCAGCACCTCGGGGCTGAACGGGCTGTCCCCGGCGGCCGCCCGGCGTACGCCGTCGAGCAGGTCGGCGGGGGGCGCGTCCTTGAGCAGGAACCCGCAGGCGCCGGCGGTCAGCGCGGGGTAGAGGTGGTCGTCGTCGCCGAAGGTGGTGAGGACCAGCACCCGGGTGGCGGGACGGTCGGCGAGGATCCGGCTGGTCGCGGTGATCCCGTCGACGCCGGGCATCCGCAGGTCCATGACGACCACGTCGGGCAGCAGCCGCGCGGCGAGGGCGATCGCCTCCCGGCCGTTGTCGGCCTCGCCGACCACCTCCAGGTCGGGCTGGGCGTCGCAGAGCATGCGCAGGCCGGCGCGGATGAGGTGCTGGTCGTCGACCAGCAGGACGCGGATCATGCCGGCTCCGGCGCGGGCGGGCCGGCCGGGCGCGGGCGGGGCGCGGCCGGCTCCGCCGGGCGGGCGGGCGAGTCGGGCGGGCCGTCCGACGCGACGCCCCCGGCGGGCAGGACCGTGCGGACCCGCCAGCCGGCACCGGTGGGGCCGGCCTCCAGCCGCCCGCCGAGCACCTCGACCCGCTCCCGCATCCCGGTGAGCCCGTGGCCGCCGCCGGCCGGCACCGCGGCCGGCACCGATCCCCGGCCGTCGTCCGACACCTCCCAGTGCACGGCGCCGTCGACCACCGCCACGGCCAGCCGGGCCCGGGCCGCGGTGCCGGCGTGTTTGGCCACGTTGGTCAGTGCCTCCTGGGTCAGCCGCAGGACCGCCTGGCCCCGCACCGCGTCCAGCGACCCGACCCCCGGGTCGACGTCGGCCTCCACGGTGATCCCGGCCTGGCGGGCCCGGTCCACCGCCGCGTCGAGCGCCGCCGGGAGCGCCCCCGGCTCGATCGCGGTCAGCGCGGCGTCGCCGCGTACCCCGTCGGGGTCGCGCAGCACCGCGACCAGGCGGCGCAGGTCGTTCAGGGCCGCCGTCCCGGTGCCGTGCACGTCGTCGAAGACCTCGCTCACCCGCGGATCCAGGTCCGGCAGCACGTGCCGGGCCACCCCGACCCGCAGCACCATCGAGGCGACGTGGTGCGCGACCACGTCGTGCAACTCGCGGGCGATGGCGCTGCGCTCGTCGGCGCGGGCGGCGCGGCTCTCCGACTCCCGCCGGCGCTGCTCCGCCGCGGCCCGCTCCTCCGCCTGCCGGGCCAGCTCCCGGGTGGTGCGGATGACGAGGCCGAGCAGCAGCGGGACGCCGACCTCCACGGTGAGGCCGAAGACGCCGGAGAGCAGCCGCCGGACCGGGTCGCCGATCGAGTCGGTCAGGTCGACCGCGGCCAGCAGCCCGGCGGCCAGCCAGATGGTCCGGGGCCGCCCGGCCCACATGGTCAGCTCCAGCAGCGCCCAGCTGGCCCCGACCTGGTTGATCGTCGTGTCGTCGACCAGCGGGAAGGCGACCGCCAGCAGCGCAGCCTGCGCCACCAGGTTCACCAGCGGCCGGCGGTGACAGGCCAGGGCGGTGCCGAACGCGACCAGGGCGAGCACCCACTGCGTGGTCGTCGGGGCGTGGTGGCCCCGGGCGCCGAAGACCAGGTACCCGAGGCCGCTGAGGTCGAGCAGCAGCATCCGCGCGAGCGTGTCGCGTGCGTCGAACAGGCGTCCCACCCAGCCCACGACGCCAGCCTAGGCGGTGCGCTCGGGAGCCGGGGGGCCCGCCGGCCGGGCCCAGCCGGTCCGCAGTCCGAGGTGGACGGCCAGGCCGAGCGGTCCGAGCAGGATGGTCAGCAGCAGCACCGGCGCCACGAGCGGCGCCGGCATGCCCCGCTCCCGGCTGTCCCGCCAGATCCACCGGCCCACGAACAGGTCGAACCCGATCATGTGGGCCCAGGCCGCCGCCGCGCCGTCCGCGCTGCCCAGCAGGTCGCGGACGCCGTCCAGGGTCGGCGCGGTGACCACCGGCAGCACCCGGCCGAGCGCCGGGAGGACCAGGACCGCGTAGATCAGCAGGACCGGGAGCACGATCAGCGGCGAGCCGACGATCCGGGCGGTCCACGACCAGCGGGGCAGCAGGATCATCAGCGCCCAGAACGGTGCGGCGACCGCGAAGGTCAGGGTGAACAGCGTCCCGGTCATGCGACCACCACCGCGTCCGCGCGGCGCTGCCCGCGGGCCAGCACCCCACCGGCGGCGGTCGCCGTCGCCGCCACCAGGGCCGCCGCGACGGCCAGGGTGAGCGCGTCGGGGCGCAGCAACGGCTGCCCGCGCAACGCCTGCCAGGTGAGCAGCAGCGTGGCAGCGCCGTACGCCGCGCCGGCGACGAGCAGCAGCCGGACCCGGGTCCGCTCGTCCAGCCGGGTGCCGAGGAAGCGGTTGAGGAGCATCGCCAGCAACGGCAGCGCCTGGAGGGCGTGCAGCCCGACGAAGTGTCCGATCCGCAGGTCGCCACCGGTGGTGCTCCAGCCCACCAGGGGCAGCCCCGGCCCGCCGTCCGCCACGCCGACGCTGTGCGCCCCGCTGATCCCCTCGGCCGCCCCGTCGGGCGTACGGGTCACCATGGGGATGGCGACCAGCATGCCGAGCAGGGACAGGCCGAGGCCCAGCCGGACCGCGTGTCCGGCGACCCGGTCCGCAGTCGGCCGCAGCAGCGCCACGATCCCGATGACCAGCTGGGCGACGAAGAGCACCATGATCGCCGCGCCCATCGCCGAGAACAGGGCGCCGTTCAGCGGGGTGGTGCCGTTGTAGTGGCTGGTGGTGCCGCGCAGCACCTGGATGACGATGACCGCCATCTCGACCACCGACATGGCGACGATCACCGTGGCCGCCCACTCGGCGACGCGGCTGCGGCGCGGCAGCAGGGTGACCATCCAGGCGAGGGTGATGCCGTAGAGCACGAACGAGATGGCGAACTTCAGCGGCTTGAGCCAGATCGGCACGCCGGTGAGCACCCGCGGGTCGGCCAGCACGCCGACGGCCGCGACGACGGTGAGCGCCGCCATCGCCGCGACGAAGAGCATCAGGGGGCGGTGCCAGCGCGCCGCCCGGTTCAGCACGGTAGTCATGCCTGTAGATGCTGGTGGCCGGGCCGCCCCGTCGCGCCCGACCTGAAGCCCCGATGCCGGCCGCAGGTCCGAGACGCCGCCTCCTACCCAGGGAGGAGGCGGCGGCGGGCGCCGGTCACCGCGGCCGGCGGGGCGCTCGCGGCCGCGCGCTCACGACCGGTCGGCCGGCAGGGGCTGGACGAGCTGGACGGGGTTGCCGTCCGGGTCGGCCGTCCAGGCGATGAGCAGCCGGTACAGCCAGACGTGCGGGGCGGCGAGCGCCGGCGCGCCCGCGGCGGTCAGCGTCGCGTACGCGGCCGCGGTGTCGTCGGTCCAGAGCACCACGGCGGCGCGCTGCCCGCTCGGCACCGGGTCGAGCCCATGGTCGTCCCGGGTCGACGCCACCGAGGCGATGCCGATCCGGTAGCCGTCCAGCGTCAGGTCGACGTGGATCGGCGGGCCGTCGGCGGGCACCCGGAAGGTCTCGGTGAAGCCCAGCCCGGCGTAGAAGGCGGCGGCCCGGGACACGTCCTCGCTGAACAGGATCACCTGCGGGGTGCGGAACATCGACACGGCCGGACCCTACCCGTCAGTCGGGCAGCCGGGGCATCTCGAACCCCGGGTCGCGGCCGAGGAGGACGCCGCGGGTCAGCGCCCGCGACCCGAACCGGTCCCGCACCGCGTCCACGGCGGCGTCCAGCGCGGGCCCCGGGTCGGGGGTGAACGGCAGGGTGAGCTGCACGTGCCCGTCGTCCAGGTTGCCGACGGCGACCCCGATCAGCGTGACGCCCCGGGTCTCGATCTCGGGCAGCGCGGCGCGCAGCAGCGACCGGGCGGCGGCCCGCAGCGGCGCGGTCTGCGCGGTCGGCTTGTCCAGGGTGTGCGCGCGGGTGGCGCGGGTGTAGTCGGCGAAACGCAGCCGCAGGGTCACGGTGCGGCCGGTGCGCCGGGCCGCCCGCAGCCGCCCGGTGACCCGGTCGACCAGCCCGGCCAGCACGGCGTCCAGCTCGGCGGGGGAGTGCGGCTCACGGCCCAGCGCGTGCTGGGCCCCCATCGAGGAGCGCCGCCGCCCGACCTGCACGGCGCGCGGGTCGCGGTTGTGGGCGAGGGCGTGCAGGTGGCGGCCGGCGCCCGCGCCGAGCAGCGACACCAGGGTCGGCTCGTCCAGCCGGGCCACCTGCCCGACCGTACGCAGGCCCCGCTCGCGCAGCTTCGCGGCGGTGACCGGGCCGACGCCCCACAGCCGCTCCACCGGCAGGGGGTGCAGGAAGGCCAGCTCGCCCTCCGGCGCGACGACCAGCAGGCCGTCCGGCTTGGCCACCCCGCTGGCCACCTTGGCGAGGAACTTGGTCCGGGCCACCCCGACGGTGATCGGCAGGCCGACCTGCCGGCGGACCTCCCGGCGCAGCTCCGCCGCGATCCCGACGGGCGGACCGACCAGCCGGCGCAGCCCGCCCACGTCGAGGAACGCCTCGTCGATGCTGAGCCCCTCGACCAGCGGGGTGGTCCGCCGGAAGATCTCGAACACCGCCCGGCTGGCCTCCGTGTAGGCGGCCATCCGGGGCGGCACCACGACGGCGTCCGGGCAGAGCCGCCGGGCCTGCCGGCCGCCCATGGCGCTGCGCACCCCGCGCGCCTTCGCCTCGTAGCTGGCGGCGAGGACCACGCCGCCGCCGACGATCACCGGACGGCCGCGCAGCCGGGGATCGTCGCGCTGCTCGACCGAGGCGTAGAACGCGTCCAGGTCGGCGTGCAGGATGGTGGCCTCGCTCGACACCAGCACATGTTCGCACAGATGTTCGAACGCCGGGCCGGTCAGGGCATGCTGACCGCGAGTTTGCCCAGGGCGCCGGAGAACTCCGTGAGGGCCCGGGGCACCTCGTCCAGGTCGTAGCGGCGGTCGACCGGCACCCGGACCCGGCCGGCCAGCACGTCGTCGGCGAGCCGGTCGAGCGTCCTCCGCTCCGGCCTGCCGAAGATCGAGACGGCCGCCGGGTGCTGGTCGGGGCCGAAGCCGATGGTGGAGGCCAGCCGCCCGCCGGCGGCGAGCAGCCCCGCCAGCGGCGCCCCGTCACCGGCCAGGTGCACCACCGCCGGGACGCCGTCCGGCGCGAGCGCCCGCACCTGCCCGGTCAGGTCGCCGGTGTAGTCGACCACCTCGGCGGCGCCCAGGTCCCGGACGAAGTCGGTGGCGGGGCCGGGGCGGGCGGTGGCGACGACCCGGGCGCCGGCCAGCCGGGCGTACTGCACGGCCAGCGCGCCGACGCCGCCGGTCGCCCCGGCCACGAGCACCGTGTCGTCCGGCCGGACGGCCAGCGCGTCGAGCGCGTCGAGGGCGGTGACTCCGGCCAGCCCCAGCACGCCCGCGGTGGACAGCTCGACGCCGTCGGGGACGCGGGTGATGCCGTCCGCGCCGCCGACGGTCACGTACTCGGCCCACGTGCCCTCGCCCAGGTAGGGACGCATGAGCACACCGAACACCGCCTCGCCGACACGGAACGGGCTGGTGCCGCCGATGGCCTCGACCTCGCCGGCGAAGTCCTTGCCGAGCACGACCGGGTACCGGTAGTCCATCGACCCGCGCATCATCCCGGCCGCCGCCTTCCGGTCGAAGGCGTTGACCGAGGACGCCCGCACCCGGACCAGCACCTCGTCCGGGCCGGGGCTGGGCCGGGCCACGTCGTCCCGGGCGGCCGGCGCCGCCCCGTCCCGGTCGAGAGTGATCGCCCACATCCGCTCTTCCCTCCTCGTGCGCCGGTGGCGCCCAGTCGGCCACCGGGCCGGGGCGGGTTTCCCGGCGGGGGAGCGGCTACACCCGGCCGGGCGCCGGACGGGCGCCCCGAGGATCAGGCGCCGCGGGCACGCGGCCGGCGGGACAGCGAACTCGGCGCGTTCACGCCCGCACCGTCACTCACGCTCATCCCCAGCCGTTCGACCAGCTCGCCGCCCAGCCAGCCGGTGAAACCGGCCAGCACGATGCCGGCGAAGCTGCACACCAGCGCACCGGCGTTCGGGTCCCAGTTGTCGGCGCCCCGGCGCAGCAGCCAGCTCACCGCGAACAGCACCAGCACGACCACGTTGCCGAGGCCGTGCACCGCGCCGACCCGCTTGGCGCGGGTGCCGGCCGGGATGGCCGACCAGTCGATCAGGCCGAACACCGCCGCGACCAGGCCGCCGATCACGCCGGCGGCGATGGTGTACGCGGCGGAGACCTGGAAGCCCGTCCGGTCGGTGATCAGGTACAGGATGTCGAAGATCACCGAGGTGGCGAGCAGTCCGAGCGGGAACACGATCAGGATGGGGTGGATCGCATGCCCCATCGACTTCGCGCGACTCTCCATGCCGGTCCTTCCTTCTCGGCCCCAGGCGCCGCCGGTTTCCCCGCCCGGCGCCGACTACACCTGCCGGCGGGCGAGGGCGATCGCCTGCCGGGGCGGGCGGCGGACCACGGCCAGCCGGTCGCCGCGTACCCGCACCGAGGTCCGCCCGCCCCGCCGGCGCCGCACCGTCAGGTCCACCGTCGCGCCGCCCACCCGTACGCCCTCCAGCCGCAGGTCGGGCAGCCACGCGGGCAGGTGCGGGTCGATGAGGACCGTGCGCAGCGGCGCGGCCGGACGCATCCCAAGCAGGGCCTGGACCAGGGCCACCACCGCGCTGGCCGACCACGCCTGCGGGGAGCACGAGTTCGGGTAGACGCCGGGGTGCGGGTGGGCGGCGTCCCGGGGCAGCCCGCTGAGCACCTCCGGCAGCCGGTGCTCCGCGAACAGCGCCGCGGCGCCGACCATGCCCTCGGCCAGCCGGTGCAGGTGCGGCCAGCAGCCGTACCGGGCCAACCCCAGGCCGATGGTGCCCGCCTCCACGGGCCAGACGCTGCCCCGGTGGTAGCTGAACGGGTTGTAGGCCGGGTGCTCCGCCGACAGGGTCCGCACCCCCCAGCCGCTGAACATGTCCGGGGCGAGCAGCCGGTCGGCCACCTTCTCGGCGACCCGGGTGGGGACGATGCCGGTGGCGAGGAGGTGACCGTCGTTGGAATTGGTCGAGCGGACCGGCCGCCGGTCCGGCCCCAGCGCCATGGCGTAGCAGCCCCGGTCGGGCAGCCAGTACGCCCGGTGGAACCGCCGGCGCAGCCCCCGGGCCCGGGCCAGCAGGGCGGCGCCCCGGGCCGGGTGCCCGGTGACGGTGAACACCACGGCGGCGTGCCGCAGGGCGGCGTACCAGTAGCCCTGAAGCTCGCTGCTGGCGATCGGGTTCGGCACCACCTCGCCCCGCTCGTCGACGATCGCCGTGTCCGAGTCCTTCCAGCCCTGGTTCTTCAGCCCGCCCGGGGAGCGGCAGTGGTAGTCGAGGAAGCCGTCGCCGTCCGGGTCGCCGTACCGGTCGATCCACTCCAGCACCCGGCCCGCCGTGGGCAGCAGGTCCCGCACCGTGTCGAGGTCGCCGGTCCAGGCCAGGTACTGGCCGAGGAAGATCAGGAAGTCCGGGGCGGTGGACCAGTCGCCGTAGTAGGCGCCGTAGGGGTTCAGCCCGAGCAGGGAGACCGGCCCCTGCCGGGCCTCGTGCAGCGGCTTGCCGGGTTCCTCGTCCCGCCAGTCGTCCATCCGTTGCCCCAGGTGCCGGGCGTTGAGCCGGAGGCTGTCGGCCAGCATGGTGGGGCCGGCCAGCAGCGCCTGCCAGGAGGCGGTCATCGTGTCCCGGCCGAAGATCTCCTGGTAGATGGGGAGGCCGGCGATCGGCGCCGCCGGGCCGGCCGGCTCGCCGAGCGGCAGCACGGCCAGGTCGCGCACGGCGCACCGCCAGGCCGCCGTGACGTCGAAGTTGCTGCTGGACAGCCGGGCCAGCTCGGCGTCCAGCCGGGTCCGGGCCCGGGCGGCCGGGTCGTCGGGCTCGGCGAAGGTGGCCGGGGGCGCGGGCAGCCGGGTCCCGTCGAAGACCGGTTCGACCAGGAGGTCCGCCCCGGCGCTGCCGCCCGGCGGCACCACCAGGTCGACGGTGAACCCTCCGTCGGCGTACGCCACCGGGGCGTCGGCGCGCAGCCGGATCGCCACCGCGCGGTCCAGCCCCTCGTGCCGGTAGGTGAGCAGCAGCTCGGCCGCGTCGGGGTCCCACCCGGCCGCCACCCCGCCGACCTGGAGCCGGCGGCCCGCCTCGGCCTCGCTCGTGTCGGCGAAGTCCGCCTCGACCGCCACCACGAGGCGGAACCGCAGCGGCCGTGCGGCGTAGCTGACCACGGTGTACCGGCTGCGCAGCCCGGGGCCGACGAACCGCGCGACGGTCAGGTACGCGGCCCGCGACGGCAGCGCCTCCCCGTCGCCCAGCTCGGCGTAGGAGAGCTGGGCGTGCCCGCCCACGTTGGCGGTGGCGAACGGCACCGGCTCGCGGCCGTCCACGGTGATCCGCTCCCAGCGGAGCACCCGGGTGTTGCGGGCGAAGAAGCCCTGCGGGTCGGCCCCGGCGATCCCGCCGCGGACGTCGGTGACCAGGGTGCTCCACCCGCTCGCGACGTAGAGCAGGTCGGGCCGGACGCGCAGGTTGCCCACCCAGGTCATCGGCCCGCCGTTACCCCTTCCCGCTCCCGCTACACCCGGCTCAGGGCCCGGTGCGGGCCCGGTCCCGGACGAGCAGCTCGACGGCCACCGCGATCGCCACCGCCTCCACGGCCAGCAGGGTGAGCAGGATCAGCAGCTGGGTGGCCCCGGCGCGGACCGGCCCGGCCCCGCCGAGCAGCACCCCGACGAACGCGCCGGGCAGGGTGACCAGCCCGACCGTGCGGGTCTGGTCCAGCGCCGGGACGAGGGCCTGCCCGGCGGCCGGGCGGCAGATCTCCAGCGCGGCGTCGCGGGGGAGCAGCCCCAGGGCCAGCCCGGCCTCGTACTCGCCGTGCCGGGCGCGCAGCTCGTCGAGGGTACGCCGGCCGGCCAGGCTGGTGGCGGTCATCGCCCCGCCGATCAGGATGCCGGCGGTGGGCAGCACCACGAGCGGGGTCGCCGGCAGGGCCCGGCTGGCCAGGAGCACGGCCAGGCTGGGCGCCACGCCGGCCGCGATGGCCAGCGGGGCGACCCGGGCCGGCGCCCCGGCCCCGACCCGCCGGCGCGCGGTGAGGGCGGCGACGACGTACATGAGCAGCACGAACGCGGCGGTGCTCCACCAGGCGCGGAGGACGGCGACGATGACCAGCGAGACGGCGCCGAGCTGGACGGTGGCCCGGGCCGCCGCGGTGAGCACGGTCCGGGCCCGGCCGAGCCCGGCCAGCCGCAGCACGGCGGCGCCGGCCAGGGTGAGCGCGGTGAGCGCCACGACGAGCGCCGGGCCGATCGGTACCGTGCCGCCGCCCACCCGACGACCTTATGCCCGGTGGCCGGCCGGCGGGTGGCGCCCGCCGGCCGGCCGCGGGTGTCACCGGCCGTAGACCTCGAACTCGTAGAGCGAGAAGCCGTACGAGGTGGCCCGCTTGACCCCGTACACCCGCACGAAGCGGGCGCTGACCGGGGCGAGGGTGACGTTGTCCGTCCCGCCGTTGCCGGCGGTGGTGCTGAACACCGTCTGCCAGGTGCCGCCGTCCGGGGAGACCTCGATCCGGTACGCGCTGCCGTACGCGGCCTCCCAGCGCAGCACCACCCGGCCGACCGTGCGGGCCGCGCCGAGGTCCACCCGGATCCACTGGTTGTCGTTGTAGCTGCTGGACCAGCGGCTGCCGAGGCTGCCGTCGACCGCCTTGTCCGGGGTGTGGCTGGTGAGGAACTGGGTGCTCGACGCGGTCGCTGGGCGCCCCTGGGCCAGGTTGGTGACGTCGTCGCCGCGGCGCGCCGGGAACGAGACGACCTGCTGGTAGGTGGGGCGGTTCTGCCAGGCGATCAGCGGGTGGGTGATGCCGCCGAGCCCGGACTGGGCGATGGCGTCGGCGCACCACTGGTCGCCCGCCCCGCAGGACTTGTCGGCCGGGTACACGGTGGCGGCCGGCACGGCGGCCGCCTGGGCGAGGGTGTCGAGCAGGCTCTGCCGGCAGGTCCCGAGGTTGCCGCCGCCGCAGTACGTCCGGCCCAGCCCGCCGGCAACCGGGTCGCCGAGCACGGTGCGGATGTCCTTGTCGACGTAGCCCCACCAGCCGTACTGGAACGAGGAGCCCTTGTGTGGCTGGCCCTGCGCCGCCCAGACGGCGCTGCCGTCGCGCCCGCCGTTCTGGCCGCCGGACGGCGCCTCGTTCACCTCGATGGCGTCCACCAGCGCGGCGTAGAGGTCGGGCCCGAGGCCGGGCCGGAACTCCGCGGCGGCCAGCAGCGGCCACCAGGCGTCGAAGATGCGGATGGCGTCGGCGTGCTGGTAGACCTTGGACCCGGCGGCGGTCTCCACCCGCCGGGCGCCGGCCTGCTGCCAGGCCCGCAGCTTGGTCACCGCGTCGGCCAGCGTCGGGTCGGTGACCGGTGCGCTGCCGAGCACCCGCAGCAGGTCGCCGAGGACCTGCTGGCCGCGCAGGTCGGTGACCGCGGCGTCGGCCATGATCCGGACGACGTCGGCCCGGCCGAGCTTGCGCTGGGCGATCGCGGCGCGCACCGGGCCGTCGAGGAGCTGGCCGCGGTGCACGGAGCCGAAGCTGAAGTTGCCGTCGGCCGCGCCGAAGTCCCTGGCCTGCTTGTTGTTCCAGCTGACGTAGTAGTCCTGGTTGACCGACTGCGGGTGGGCGGCGGCCGGGGTGTAGGTGGCGGCGTTGGTGTCCGGGTCCCAGCCGACCCACTCGTTGGCCGCCTCGGCCCGGGTGGGCAGGTTGGGGTCGGCGGTGGACGGCCGGACCGGGTTCGACCCGGAGTTGAAGTAGGCCGCCTCGGTCGAGTTGACGTAGAACCAGTTGAAGGCGTAGCCGACGCTCGCGGCGGACTGCTGGAAGGCCGCCGCGGAGCCCATCGCGGCCGGGTCGTTGTACGCCTGGAAGCCGATCGCCGAGTCGGCCTCGTGCCGGTAGGTCGAGCGCAGCCTGGTGAAGGCGGTCGGCTGCCCGTTCACCAGCCCCCGGTACGCGACGAGCCCGTACCTCGTGCGCAGCGCGCGCAGCGTGTACGAGCCGGCCGGGGTGGAGTCGGCCAGGGTCGGCGACCAGGAGTTGGTGTGCTGGAGGACCTCCATGGCCACGCACTGCCCGTGCCACAGGTAGCGGTTCGACCCGAGCGTCGGGGCGCTGCCGTCGGTGGTGCACAGCGGCACCGCGTAGGTGTCGGTGAGGTCCTGGGCGGCGGAGGTGGCGCTCCACGCGTAGTCCTGGCCGCGGCCGAGCAGCACGTACAGGTTCAGCCCGGCGAAGGCGGCGCCGCGGGCGCTGACGCCCGGCCCCTGCAACTCCTGGAGCATGAGCAGCTGCGGGGCGAAGTAGCCGGTCTGCGGGCCGAACACGGCGACCGGGTTGCCGGTGGTGGTGTGCCGTCCGGAGACCACCACGGCGTTGGACATGCCGTGCGACCGCAGCCCGGCGAGGCCGCTGAGCAGCGGCTGCGTGCTGGTGCTGCCGCCGCCGACCCGGGCGGTGGTGGCCCCGCCGGTCTGGTCGTAGGCGAGCGGCTCGGCCACGACGCTCCCGGCGTCGGGGAGCACCGCGCCGGTCGCGCCGGCCGGGGTGGCGCCGTACGGGAAGCTCTGCCCGTCGTGCAGGGTGAGCACCGTCTCCGGGTCGTTCTGGGACCGGAACGCCTGCCAGACCCGGTCGCCCTCGTCTGTGCCGAACTTGGCCCGGGCGGCCACCCGGACCAGGGCGGACCGGATCTCTGAGCCGCCTCCGCCGCCGAACAGCCCGCCGATGACGCCGGCGGTGGCGATGAGGTCGGTCATGGTGAAGTGCTTCGGCTTGCCGGCGCCGGCCAGGACGTACTCGCCGGGGTAGTTGTCGGCGCTGATGGACTGGTCGATGTAGGCGTTGACGCCGGCGATGTAGTCGGTGACGTCGGTGTAGAGCTGCTGGCCGCGGGCGCCCTTCTGGCGCAGCGCGTCGACCTGGGCCTGGAGGTCCGCCTCGGTGTACGGAGAGTTGGCCCAGATGCTCTGCTCCAGCTCCCGGTTGCCCGGGGCGCCGCCCGCGAAGGAGGTGAGCGTGCCGCGGCCGGCGTGCCGCAGCAGGTCCATCACCCAGAGCCGGTCCTGCGCGCCGGCGTAGCCGGCGCCGAACATGGTGCCCGAGCGGGTGGTGCCGGTGATGTGCGGTACGCCGGTCGCCCGGTCCCGCACGATGGTGACGTCCGCCCGCGGCTGCACGGTGCTCTCCACCTGGGCGTCGGGCACGCCGAACGAGGCGTCGTTGTAGAACTGCGCGATCTGCTCGTCGGTGAGCCCGGCGTAGCCGTAGACGAGGTTGGCGTACTCGTCGAGCTGGTCGCTCGAGTGCGCGGGCCGGGTGCCGAGCGCCTGGTGGGCGAGGATCGCGGCGAGCGTGGCGTTGCCGTTCTCCCCGGGCGGCAGGATGTCGGCGCACTGGCCGAGGCAGTAGTCGTTGCCGGTGAAGGTGGTGGCGGCGACGGCCGGTGGTGGTGCGACGACCGTCAGGACGCTGGCGGTGAGGGCGGCGGCGGCCAGCGCCGCGAGCCGGGCACGGGTGGGGGGACGGGGCATGGCGATTCCTCCGGGGTGCGGAGTCGGGCCGGTCGTACGCCCGGCTACCGCTTGCCGACGTCTCGCCCTCCGTGCCCGGGCGTCATACCCGGAGGTGAGAGTGACTCATGTCTACCTCCGGGTAATGATTGATGGCGTTCCATGCCTTGGGATAGGTGCCGTTCACCAGGCGCGAATGCCGACGTTTCCGCTTGATTACGGCAGCGCGAGCACGGCCTCGTGACCCAGGTGGTCCGATGCCCACCGGCCGCCGGGGGTCTGCCGCGTGTTGCCGAAGACCTCACTGGACACCGGCACCACCGTCCCGCGGACCAGCACCATGTCGATCCGGTGCTCGACGTCGTCGGCCGGCTCGGTCAGGTCGTCGCCCAGCCCGGCCGTGTAGCCGGGGTCGCCGGGGTGCAGGACGGGCCAGGTGTCGACCATCCCGCCGGCCACCAGGGCGAGGTACGCCAGCCGGTTGTTCGGGTCGGGCAGTTCGGGTCCGCTGTTCAGGTCACCGAGGAGGATCAGCCGACCGGGCACGCTCAGCGGGCCGCGCAGCAGTTCCTGCGCCTGGAGCAGGCGTACGCCGGGGTGGAACGCTTCCAGGTGGGTGTTGACGAACCGGAACGTGCGGCTGCCCAGCACGGCGTCCACCGCTGTCCAGCCGCGGGTGCTCGTGGCGGTGCCGCCGGTGGCGGCGAGCGGGAAGACCAGGTTGTTGGCGAAGTTGCCCGACGAGGTGCCGGCGACCTTGACCCGGCCGCCGTGCCGCACCAGGATCACGTCCCGCATGGTGAGCCGGACGTCCCGCAGGTGCGGCGCCCCGGCCGGGGCCTCCAGGTCCGCCTCGTCCTGCGCCACGACGACGTCGTACGGGTGGCCGGACCCGGCCAGCTCCGCCATGAGCAGGGCCAGGTAGTCGTACCGGACCTCGGTGGCCGGGGCCGGGTCGCCGAGCGGCCCGGTGCGCCAGAGTGCCACCTCCTGCAGGCCGACCAGGTCGGGCTTGCGCTCGCGGATCTCGTCGGCGATGAGCGCCGCCCGGGCCGGGAAGTCGACCAGGTCCACGTGGCTCAGCAGGGCGGCGTTCGCGGCCAGGAACGCCGGCAGGGTCGGCGCGGCGATCGACGGCGTGAGGTCCCCGCCCAGGTAGAGGTTCCGGGTCAGCACGGTGACCTTGGGTCCGGCTTCCGCGTGTGCCGGCGGGGCGACGAGCCCCAGGCCGGCCACCGCGAGGGCGGCCGCGGTGGCCAGCCTGGCCAGGCGTCGGAGGTGTGCGCGGGGGCTGCCGTCCATGACTGTCGTCCTCTCCGGCGGGATCCGTGGATCCGCGTACGGTAACGCCGGTCACACCAGCGTGGACACCGCCGTTCGGGCCACCTCCGCCCGGCGGTCAGGCCTGGGGCTGCCCGATGTCCACCATCCAGGACGTGCCGAACCGGTCCACGCACATGCCGAACTCGTCGCCCCACATCTGCTTCTCCAGCGGCATGGTGACGGTGCCGCCGTCGGCGAGCTGTTCCCACCAGCGGCGCAGGTCGTCGGCGTCGTCGCCGCTCAGGCTGACGGCCATGGTGGTGCCCGGGGTGAACTCCATCCCGGGCGGGGTGTCGGAGGCCATCAGCGTGAGCCCTGGTCGGTCTCCAGTTGCGCGTGCATGATCAGGTCGGCCACCTGCGGGTCCGGGTTGCCGAACTCGCCGAAGGTGTTCATCCGCAGGTCGCCGCCGAACACCCGCTGGTAGTGCTCCATCGCGGCGCGGGCGTTGTCGCGGAAGCTCAGGTACGGATTCAGTCGGGACGTCATCTCGCCTCCTCGGTGTCGTGACCTGGGCATCGTCGCAGAGGGACGGGCCGGGGCCTACGAGGCGCGACGGGCGAGTACGGACGGCAACGGTGGGGGTGGCGCCGTTGCCACCCCCACCGTCTTCCCCGCCGGTGCGCCGGTCAGCTCTTCTGGAACGACTGGCGCACCACACCCCCCACCAGGGCGCACCAGGTGGTGGTGCTGACCTTGCCGTTGGTGTCGAGACCGTGCAGTTCCTGAAGGTCCTGGAGGGCCTTCTTGGTCGGGTAGTCGTACTCGCCGGTGATCGCCACGTCGGCGTAGCCCTTGGAGTTGAGCATGAACTGCACCGCCTGCACCGGAATGCCGGTGGCGTCCTTGTCCAGTTCGGGCGCGAGGGTCTCCCAGGTCGGTGCCGTGAGGGTGGCGTCGATGTCGACCGGGATGCCGTTGCGGGCCTGCCAGTCCTGCACGGCCGCCACGGTGGCCGCGTCGAACACGCCGGTGACCGGGACGGTGTAGCCGCGGAAGGTGAGCAGGTACTGCGCCACCTTCACCACCGGGCCGCCGACGAAGCGCCAGATGTCCGGCCAGCGGCGGGCCGGCACGTCGGCCAGGTCGGTGCCGAGCTTCGCGAAGACCCGCCGGCGCAGCGCCGGGAACTCGCGGTAGAACATCGCGCCCGGGCACTGCGTGGCCCGGAAGTCCCAGTGGCCGAAGATGTCGTGCGCGTGCAGCCCGTACTGCTGGCAGATGGTGGTGCAGAGCTTGACCAGGGAGTCGAGCAGCTCCTGCGGCGGCGTGTCGGTGACGTAGGTGCCCTCGTTCTCGATGCCGATGGCCCGGCCGTTCTCGCCGGGGCAGTGCGCCGAGATCATCTGCCGGTCGCCGGCCTGCAACCGCTCCAGGCTGCCGTGCCGGCCTTCCAGGACGTGGCCGCCCCGGCTGACCGTGAAGTGCTGCCCGGTGTCCGACCACCGGTTCACGTCCATGTGCAGGTTCTGGCAGTCGCGGGCGAGCTGCTTGGCGTGTTCCTCGGAGTAGTCCGTGCTGTTGGGGAACGCCATGTGGTGCACGATGATCTTGTTGGTCGCGATCGCGCTGATCGACAGCGGGTCCGCCGGCGGGCGGGCTCCCCACTCGTCGCAGCTGATGATCCAGTCGAGGTCCGCGTCCGGCGCGGCCTGCGCGGCGGCCGGGAAGGCGAGTTCGCTCCCGACGACCGCGACCGCGGCGGCGCCGAGGCCGGCCCGCAGCAGGGTACGACGGTCCAGCTCGGGGTGGTCGAAGTGCATGGCATCTCCTCGGTGGCCCGACGGGTGTGCGGGCGTGTAAAGGAACTCCAACTGCTGCGCGCGAAGTGGAGAATATTGCCAGGATCGGTCGGCGCGCCAGAGGACAAATGCGACGACTGTCAATCGCGGCGCCGTCGGCCGGCCCTCCTTTCCCACCGCCGGAGTAGGCGATGTCACGTCCGGTGGGTGAGACGGCGGGATTCCTACCGCCGGTCGTCGTGGCAGCCTGGACCCGTGCAGCCGCCCCGTCTGACCGGTGTCCTGGTGCTCGTCGCGGTGCTCGCGGCCGCCACCGCCTTCGGCTGGTGGCGGCGCCGTCGCGACGGCCGGCTGCGTGCCGTGTCCCCGGCCGCCGCGCCGCACCGGGCCGCGCTGGCCGCCCTCGGCGTCCGCCCCGGCGCGGTCACCCTGGTACAGTTCTCCGCCCCGGTCTGCGCGCCCTGCCGCGCCGCCCGCCGCGTCCTCGAGGACGTCGCGGGGCGGCTCGACGGGGTCACCCTGCTGGAGGTCGGCGTCGAGGAGCACCTCGACCGGGCCCGCGAGCTGGACGTCTGGCGTACCCCGACGGTGCTGCTGGTGGACGGCGACGGCCGGATCGTCCGGCGGGCCGCCGGCGTGCCGGACCGGGACGACCTGCTCGCCGCGCTCGCGCCGCTGGCCGCCGGGGCGCGGGCGTGAGCGGCGTCCGGCTGATCCGGCGGCGGGTGGTGGACCACGGCCGGCTCGCGGCGAGCCTCTGTGCGCCGGTCGCCACCGCCTGACCGACCCCTTCGCCGCCGAACGGAAGCCCCCATGCTGCTCGACCCTCGCGGGCCGCGGTTCGCCGCCGCCCTCACCACCGTCGTCCTCGCCGTCGCCCTGGTCACCGGCTCAGGCTGGCTCGTCCTGGCCCAGGCCGTGGTCTTCGCGCTGACCGCCGTCCACCCGCGACTCGGCCCGTACGGTCTGCTGTTCCGCGCCCTGGTCGCGCCCCGGCTTGCCCCGCCGGCCGAGCTGGAGCCGGTGGCCCCGGTCCGCTTCGCCCAGCTCGTCGGCCTGGCCTTCGCCGCGGTCGGCGCGGCCGGTTGGCTGGCTGGCGTGCCGCTGCTCGGTCTGGTCGCCACCGCGGCGGCGCTCGCCGCCGCCTTCCTCAACGCGGCCTTCGGGCTCTGCCTCGGCTGCGAGGGCTACCTGGCGGTCCGCCGCCTCACCGGCCACCCGCTCACCGCCCGGGTCCCGGTTCCCCCACGCTGACCGGCCCCGGCCCGCCGGGGCCTCGGCCCACGCCGCATCGCCGACCCAGGTCAGCGCGGTTGGAAACGTTTTCGTAACGAGGTCTTGACCTGATCGTCGGGTCGGGCGCAGACTCCCGGAAACGTTTACAGCAGACAGGTGGAGGTGCCGGGCGTGGGTCGTAAACGTTTACAGGAGTCGGCCGACGGCCGGCCCACCGTCCACACCGTCGCCGCCCGCGCCGGTGTCTCCATCGCCTCCGCCTCCCGCGTGCTCAACGGCGTCGGCGGCAGCCCGGAGACCGTCCGCAAGGTGCGCGAGGCCGCGGCCGAGGTCGGGTACGTGCCCAACGCCATCGCCCGCTCGCTCCAGTCGCAGCGCACCGGCCTCGTCGCGCTCGCCGTCGAGGACATCGGCAACCCGGTGTACGTCGAGATGATGCGGGCCATCGAGTCCGTGGTGGCCGCGTCCGGCCGGCAGCTGCTGGTGCACGCCACCGGCGGGCAGATCGCCAACGAGACCGCCCTGCTGCGCCGGCTGGCCCACCGCTACGTCGACGGGATGATCGTCTCCCCGATCCGGGTCACCGACGACCACCTCGCCGCGCTGGTCGACAGCCCGGTGCCGGTGGTCGTGGTCGGCCAGCTCCCCGGCGACGCGCCGGTGGACAACGTCCGCACCGACTCGCGTACCGGCGTGGGGCTGGCCGTGGACCACCTGGTCGCGGCCGGGCGGCGGCGGATCGGCTTCGTCAACGGCCCGCTGGACACCGTGCCCGGCGCGGCCCGCGACGCCGGCTTCCGGGCCGCCCTCGCCGGGCACGGCATCGCTCTCGACGAGCGCCTCGTCGAGGTCGGCGACTTCCGGTACGCGGCCGGCCGGGCCGCCACCGAGCGCCTCCTCGCCCGCGCCGAGCCCGACGCGCTGGTCTGCGCCAACGACCTCATCGCCGTCGGCGCGCTGCACGCCCTGCTGGCCGCCGGCCGGCGCGTCCCCGAGGACGTGGCGGTCGTCGGCATGGACGACACCGAGCTGGCCCGGATGATGTTCCCCCAGCTCTCCAGCGTCTCCCTCGGCTCGGCCGAGCGCGGTCGCCGCGCCGCCGAACTGCTGCTCCAGCGCATCGCCGACCCGACCCTGCCGCCGCGCCGCGAGCAGGTCGCCCCCAGCCTCGCCGTGCGCGCCTCCAGCGCCGCCGCGTCGCTCCCCGCTCCCGCGCCGCGTACCCCGGAGGTGACGGCATGACCACGGTGGCCGAACGGCCCGACGTCGCCCGCGCCGACGGGCCCCGCAGGGCCCGGTCCCGCTCCGACCGGCTCGGCATCTACCTGCTGCTGCTCCCGTCGCTGCTGCCCATCGTGGTGCTGTCGGTGTTCCCGCTGGTACGCGGCATCTACCTCGGCTTCACCGACGCCCGGGCCGGGCGCAACGTCGAGATCAGCTTCACCGGGCTGGCCAACTACCGGGAGTTGCTCGGCGACGAGCTGTTCTGGAACTCGTTCAAGATCGGCCTGCTCTGGGCGGTCGGGGTGACCGTGCTCCAGTTCGTGCTCGCCCTCGGCCTGGCCCTGCTGCTCAACCAGCAACTGCGCTTCCGCGGGCTGGCCCGGGTGCTGGCCGTGGTGCCCTGGGCGATGCCGCCCGTGGTGGTCGGCATCCTCTGGAAGCTGGTCTACCACCCGGACGCCGGCCTTCTGAACGAGTTCTTCCACCGCGTCGGCGCCGACGGGCTGCGCACCAACTGGCTCGGCGACTTCAGCACCGCCCTGCCCGCGGTCATCCTCGTCGGTGTCTGGGCCGGCATGCCGCAGACCACCGTCGTCCTCCTGGCCGGGTTGCAGGGCGTGCCGCGCGAACTGCACGAGGCGGCCGCGGTGGACGGGGCCTCCACCTGGCACCGGTTCCGCAACGTCACGCTGCCCGCCATCGCGCCGGTCGTCGTGGCGATCACCTCGCTCGACTTCATCTGGAACTTCAACTCGTTCGGCCTGGTCTACGTGCTCACCGCGGGCGGGCCGGGCGGCAAGACCATGCTGCCGATGCTCTTCGCCTACGAGGAGGCGTTCCGCTACGGCAACTACGGCTACGCCGCGGCCCTCGGCAACGTCATGGTCGTGATCATCGTCGCGCTGCTCGCGGTCTACCTGCGTCGCCGGTTGAGGGAGGCGAACTGACATGTTCGGAAAGCCGAGCCGCACCGGGCGGACGCTCCAGTACGTCGCGCTGACCGGCTACCTGATCTTCCTCGGGTTCCCGCTGGTCTGGCTGCTCTCCACCGCGTTCAAGCCGCCGCGCGAACTGGTGCGGCTGCACCCCACGCTCATCCCGAGCAACCCCACCGTGCAGAACTTCGTGCAGGCCTTCACCGAGCAGCAGCTCGGCCGGGCCGCGCTGAACAGCCTCCAGGTGTCGCTCGCCTCGGCGGTGCTCACCGTGCTGGTCGCGCTGCCCGCCTCGTACGCCCTCGCGCGGTTCCGGACCAGGCTCGGCACCGTCGCGCTGGGCTGGGTGCTGCTGTCGCAGCTCTTCCCGTTCGTCCTGCTGATCATCCCGATCTTCCTGATCCTGCGGCAGGTCGGGCTGGCCAACACCCACGCCGGGCTGGTGCTGATCTACGTGGTCTGGGCGCTGCCGTTCGCCCTGTGGATGCTGCAGGGCTTCGTCCGCAACATTCCGCGGGAGCTGGAGGAGGCGGCCAGCGTCGACGGCGCCAGCCGGCTCCAGGTGCTGCGCCGGGTGGTCTTCCCGCTGCTCGCGCCGGGCATCGTGGCCACCGCGCTGTTCTCCTTCATCTCCGCCTGGAACGAGTTCTTCTTCGCCCTGGTGCTGGTCAAGACGCCCGAGCTGGCGACCCTGCCGGTCGCCCTGGCCCGGTTCGTCGGCATCGAGGGCACCGCCCGCCTGGGTCCGCTGGCCGCCGGTTCGCTGCTGGCCACTCTGCCCAGCCTGATCTTCTTCGCGGTCATGCAACGCCGCCTCTCGTCCGGGTCGCTCGCCGGCGCGGTCAAGGGCTGACCACATCCCCCAACCACCACCAAGGAGGAATCCCCCATGCTCCGTAGCAGATTCCGTCGACTCGCCGCGGCCACCGCGGTCGCGGTCGTCGGGCTCGGCGCCCTCACCGCGTGCGGTGACGGCGGCGGCGAGGACGAGAACTCGTCCGGCCCGGCCAAGCTGCGCTTCCTCAGCCTCGCCTGGCAGAAGGAGTCGCTCCAGGCCAACAAGGACCTGGTCGCCAAGTGGAACAGCGAGCACCCGGACATCCAGGTCGAGTACGTCCAGGGTGACTGGAACTCGATCCACGACCAGCTGGTCACCTCGTTCGAGGGCGGCGACGTGGCCGACATCGTGCACTACGAGGCCTCGGCCATCGGCGAGTTCAGCAAGCAGGGCTACCTGACCGACCTCTCCAAGCTGCTCAGCGACGACTTCAAGGGCCAGATCGACCCGGGCGTCTGGGACACCGCCACGTTCGACGGCAAGGTCACCGGCGTGCCGTTCCTGCTGGAGTCGCAGGTCGTCATCGCCAACAAGAAGCTGCTCGACGCCGCCGGGATCGCCGTCCCGCCGGCCGACGGCGGCTGGACCTGGGACGAGTTCCAGGCCAACGCCCAGAAGCTCACCAAGCCCGGCCAGTACGGCGCCGCCTGGGCGCTCAAGTCGCCCACCAACCGGGTGCTGAACCTGGCGCTGAACTACGACGGCAAGTTCTTCTACACCGAGGGCGGCAAGACCGAGGTCAAGGTCGGCGACGCGGAGAAGGAGGTGCCGAAGCGGATCCACGACATGCTCTACACCAGCAAGTCGGCCTCCCCGGAGGCGCTGGGCATGAGCGGCGCGGACACCCTGCCCGGCTTCTTCGGCGGCAAGTACGCCATGCTCCCCGGCTCGGTCTCGCTGCGCCAGCAGATGGTCGAGCAGGCCCCCGCCGGCTTCGAGTGGGTGACCCTCCCGCCGATCAAGGGCCTCTCCAGCAAGCAGGCTGCCAACCCGCAGACGCTGTCCATCGCCGAGGACAGCAAGCACAAGAAGCAGGCCGCGCAGTTCCTGGAGTGGTTCCTCAACCCGACCAACATGGCCGCGCTGGCCAAGGGTGACTGGCTGGTGCCCACCGGCAAGCAGGCCAACGAGGAGCTGGTCAAGGCCACCGGGGGCAAGCAGGGCTGGGACGTCGCCGCGGACAGCGCCGCCGACCTGACCGTCGCCCCGTTCCAGAAGGCCGCCGGCTACCCGGAGTGGAAGACCAAGTACGCCACCCCGGCCCTCCAGCAGTACTTCGCCAACAAGATCACCCTGGACCAGCTCGGCACGCAGCTGGTCGACGGTGGCAAGCAGGTTCTGAGGTAACCATGTCACTCTTGCTCGACACGTCGGTCGGATGCCTGGTCGGCGCCGCGGTGGGCGACGCCCTCGGCGGGGCCACCGAGACGGCCCTTCCGGAGCAGATCCGCGCCCGCTTCGGCGGCTGGGTCGAGGGGATCGTCCCCCCGTACCACGCCGACTGGGCCACCGCGCGGCCACTCGCGCCGTACCACAAGGGCGACGGGCACATCACCGACGACACGTTGATGACCCACGCCCTGGTCCGGGCGTACGCGGCCAAGCGGGACCACCTCGACGCGTACGACGTGGTGGAACTGCTCGTCCCCGACCTGATCGAGCGGGTGGTGTACATCCCGGACCTGGAGCGGGAGGGGGTGACCTTCCACCGCCTGGCCGCGGCCGAGCGGTGGTTGGTCACCCGCCTGCACCACGCACACGCCGACCCGCGTGAGGCGGGCGTGGGCAACATCGTCAACTGCGGCGCCGCCATGTACATGGCGCCGGTCGGCATCGTCAACGCCGGTGACCCGGCCGGGGCGTACGCCGAGGCCGTGGAGATCGCCGGGGCGCACCAGCACAGCTACGGACGGGAGGCCGCGGCGGTCTTCGCCGCCGCGGTCGCCGCCGCCGCGACCCCCGGCGCGAACGTCGACGACGTCGTGGCGGCCACCCTCGACCTGGCCCGCGACGGCACCCGCGCCGCCATCGACGCGGTGGTCAAGGAGGCCCGCGGGCACGACGACTGGAAGGCCGCCATCCCGGCGCTGCGCGCCGCGGTGGCCCCCTACGACACGGTGGGGGAGGAGTACCGCAGCCCCGGCCTGGGCGCCCGCCGCCCGAGCCGGCTGCACGCCATCGAGGAACTGCCGGTGGCGCTCGGCATGCTGGTGGTGGCCGGCGGCGACTACCGGGCCGCGGTGCTCGGCTCGGTCAACTACGGCCGGGACGCCGACTCCACCGCCACCATGGCCGGCGCGATCGCCGGCGCGCTCGGCGGCGCGGCGGCCGTGCCGGCCGAGTGGTCGGAGACGGTCGCGGCGGCGTCCCGCACCGACCTGGTCGAGCCCGCCCGGGTCCTCGCCGGGGTGGCCACCGAGGTGTTCGACCGCGACCGGGAGCGCTTCGCCCGGCGCGCCGAGCGGTTCGGCGGGCTGGCATGAGCGCTGCCGGGACGCCGGCCCGCGGGCTCCGGCTGACCTGGGTGCAGCCGGAGGACCTGCTGCCGCACGAACTGGCCGCGAGCCGCGACGAGGGCCGCGACGTCACCGCCCTGGCCGACCGCTGGGCGGCGGCCGGCGGTGACGTCACGGCCCCGGTCAGCGGGGCCTCGCCGGTGCCGGCACCGCCGGAACTGCGGGCCCTCGCCGTCGCGCTGCTCGCCGTCGCCGCCGCGCTGCCCGGCCCGGTCGCCGCGGACGAGCCCGACGACCTCGACGCGGTCCGCAAGACCTGGCCGGGCGCCTGGGACCTGCCGACCACCGTCGAGCGGGACCGGCTGCACGGCGCCTGGCTCGGCCGGGCGGCCGCCGGCCTGCTCGGCAAGCCGGTGGAGAAGATCCCCCGCCACGGGATCCGGGAGATCCTCTCCGCCGCCGGCCGGTGGCCGCTGCGCGACTGGTTCACCGCGCGGGGGCTGCCGGCCGAGGTGGCCGCCCGCTGGCCGTGGAACCGGCGCAGCGCGCCGACCAGCCTGGCCGAGAACATCGCCGGCATGCCCGAGGACGACGACCTCAACTTCGCGCTGCTGGCGCTGCGCGTCCTGGAGACCCACGGGCCCGGCTTCACCAGCGCCGACGTGGCGCAGGCGTGGCTGGACTGGCTGCCCGCGGGGCGGGTGTTCACCGCCGAGCGGGTCGCCTACCGCAACCTGCTGCTCGGACTCACCCCGCCGGAGACCGCCCGCCGGCACAACCCGTTCCGGGAGTGGATCGGCGCGCAGATCCGCACCGACGTGTACGGCTGGACCAACCCGGGCCGCCCCGACCGGGCCGCCGAGGCCGCCTGGCGGGACGCCGCCGTCAGCCACGTCCGGGCCGGGGCGTACGGGGCGATCTGGGTGGCCGCCCTGGCCGCGGCGGCGCCGGTGGCCGGCGACGTGGACGCGGTGCTGGACGCGGGCGAGTCGGTGCTGCCCCCGGGCAGCCGGTTCACCGCCGCCGTCCGGGAGGCGCGCGCCCTGGGCGCTGGTGGCGACGACTGGGAGAGCATCGTGGACACCCTCTACGCGCGGCACGGTCACCTGCACTGGGTGCACGTCCGCAACAACGCCGCCCTGGTCGCGGCGGCCCTGGCGTACGGGCGGGGCGACCTGGAACGGTCCATCTGCGCGGTGGTCGCCGGCGGCTGGGACACCGATTCCAACGGCGCCACCGTCGGCGCGGTCACCGGGGCGCTCACCGGCGCCGCCCGGCTGCCGGGGCGCTGGGTCGCGCCGCTGCGCAACCGGCTGGCCAGCAGCATCGCCGGCTTCGACGGCATCGGCTTCGACGAGCTGGCCGACCGTACCCTCGCCCTGGCCCACGGGAACCGGGCATGAGCGCCCGGGTGGTGGTGGTCGGCAGCGCCAACCTCGACCTGGTGGTCACCGCGCCGCAACTGCCCCGGCCCGGCGAGACGGTGCTCGGCGACGACTTCCGGATGGTGCCCGGCGGCAAGGGCGCCAACCAGGCGGTCGCCGCCGCCCGGGCCGGCGCGGCCTGCGCCTTCGTGGGCGCGGTCGGCGGCGACGGGTTCGGCGGGCTGCTGCGGGACAACCTGGCCGCCGCCGGCGTCGACCTGCGCGGGCTGCGCACCGTCGACGGGCCGTCCGGGGTGGCGCTGATCGCCGTCGACCACGCGGCGGAGAACTGCATCGTGGTCGCGCCCGGCGCGAACGCCGCGCTGACCCTCGACGACGCCGATCGCGGCGCGGTGGCGGAGGCCGACGTGCTGCTGCTGCAACTGGAGGTGCCGCTGTCGGAGGTCACCCGGGCCGCCGGCTGGGCCCGCGCCGGCGGCGCCGCCGTGGTGCTCAACGCCGCCCCGGCCCGGCCGCTGCCGGCCGAACTGCTCGACCTCGTCGACGTGCTGGTGGTCAACGAGCACGAGGCCGCCGTCGTCGCCGGGGTGTTCACCGACGAGCCGGCGGCCCTGCTCGACACGCTTGTCGGCCTGGTGCCCCGGGTGGTGCTCACCCTCGGCGCGCGCGGTGCCGCCTACGCCGACCGGGACGGCGCCCGGATCGAGGTGCCGGCCCCGAAGATCGACGCGGTGGACACCACGGCCGCCGGCGACGCGTTCACCGGCGCGCTCGCCGTCGCCCTGGCCGAGCGCGGCGGGCTCACCGGTGACACCGCCACGGCGGTGCTGCGCTGGGCGTGCGCCGCGGGCGCGGCCTGCGCCCAGCGCCCCGGGGCGTCCACCGCCCTGCCCGAGCGGGCCGCCATCGACGCGCTGTCCGCCGCCACCTACGGAGGGGTCGAGTGAGCTTCAACCCGTACGTGCCCCGGCCGATCGACCGGCCCACCGAGGTACCGCTCGGCGCGCACGCTGACCTGACCACCCTGGACGAGGCGAAGATCTTCGCCGCCCCCGGCGACCCCGCGGACTGGCCCGCCTGGCGGGAGCAGCTCACCCGGTGGCGGGCCGACGCCCGCGCCCGGCTCGGCTACACCGGCGCGCACTACGACGAGATCGCCGGTGACTGCTTCACCGTCTGCCTGGCCTGGCTCTGGGACGAGACGCTGTACGACCACGACCGCGGCGAGTTCACCGTGGCGGCGTTCCTCGACGCGGCGCGGCGCGACTTCGGCGGCTTCGACGGGGTGGTGCTCTGGCACGCGTACCCGGTGATCGGGCTGGACGAGCGCAACCAGTTCGACTGGTATCGCGACGTGCCCGAGCTGCCCGACGTGGTCCGCGCGTTCCAGGCCGCCGGGGTCCGGGTGTTCGTCGACTACAACCCGTGGGACACCGGCACGAGGCGGGAGCCGGGCGCCGACGCCGAGGAGGTCGCGGCGCTGGCCGCCACCCTCGGCGTCGACGGCGTCTTCCTGGACACCCTCAAGGAGGGCGCCGGCGAGCTGCGCAAGGCGCTCGACGCGGTCCGCCCCGGCCTGGTCCTGGAGGGGGAGAGCCGGGTACCGCTGGCGCGGATCGCCGACCACGCCATGTCGTGGGCGCAGTGGTTCGCCGACTCGGACACCCCCGGTGTGCTGCGGGCCAAGTGGTTCGAGCGCCGGCACGTCCTGCACCACACCCGCCGCTGGCACCGCGACCACCTCGACGAGCTGCACTCCGCCTGGCTCAACGGCTGCGGCGTGCTGGTCTGGGAGAGCGTCTTCGGCGTCTGGGTCGGCTGGAACGAGCGGGACCGGGCCGTCCTGCGGGCCATGCGCCGGGTGCAGGCCAGCCACGCCGCGTGGTTGCGCGCCGAGGACTGGGTCCCGCTGGCCGACCACCCGGGCGCCGGCCAGGTGTACGCGTCCCGCTGGACCCACGACGACCAGCCGCTGTGGACGGTGGTCAACCGCGGGGCCGACCACGACGGCCCGTGGCTGCTCACCGACCGCAAGCCGGGGCGCTTCGTCGACCTGGTCACCGGCGCCGAGCTGGCCGTCACCGAACTCGAGGACGGCCGGGTGGCCGTCGGCGGGCCGCTGCCCGCCGGGGCGATCGCCGCCGTGGTCGCCACCGACACCCCGGTGCCCCGGCACGAGCCGCCGACCGGGGACCCGTCCTTCCCGGCCCGCGCCGCCGTGCGCGCCCGTACCCCGTGGTCGCCGCTGGCGGCGCTGCCCGACGGCATGGTCACCGTCGAGGGGGGCCGGCACGAGCTGACCGTCCACCACCGGGTCCGGGAGACCGGCCTCTACGGCGAGGCCCCGTACGTCGACGAGTGGAAGCCGCTGCCGCCGCGCCTGCACCACACGGGCACGCTGCGCCGCCAGGTCCGGCTCGGCCGGTTCGCCATCGACACGCACGAGGTCACCCACGGCCAGTACGCCCGCTTCCTCGCCGCCACCGGTTACCGGCCGGTCCGGCCGGAACGGTTCACCGCCGGGCAGGGCCCCGCCGACGCCCCGGTCACCGGCGTCGACCTCGCCGACGCCCGGGCGTACGCCGACTGGGCCGGGCTGCGACTGCCCACCGAGGACGAGTGGCAGGTGGCCGCCGCGGCGGGCCTGCTGGTCCGGCGGGAGCCCCTCGTGTGGAACCTGACCGAGAGCGAGCACTCCGACGGGCGGACCCGCTTCGTCATCCTCAAGGGCGGCTGCGCGTACCGGGCGGAGGGCTCCGACTGGTATCTCGACGGCGGCCCGCAGCCGCCGGACGTGTCGGTGAAGCTGCTGCTCACCGGTGCCGGCCTCACCCGCTCCACCTCGATCGGCTTCCGCTGCGCCGCCGACCTGCCCGAAGGAGCCCTCCGATGAGAAGAGCCTGGCGCCCCGGCGCCGCCCTGGTCGCCCTGCTGACCGCCGTGGGGCTCGCCGGCCTCGCCCCGGAGACCGCCGTCGCCGGCAAGGAGCGGTCCGGCACCCTCACGACCGCCACCGCCCCCTCGCCGGCCCTCGGCGCGCCCGTCGACTACACCGTCTACCTCCCGTACGGCTACGCCGACGCGGCGAACGCCGGCACCCGCTACCCGGTGCTGTACCTGCTGCACGGGCGTGGCGACACCATGCAGGCGTGGACCCGGGTGAAGAGCGACCTGGACCGGCTCATCGCCGACGGCGAGGTGCCGCCGGTGATCGCCGTGCTGCCCGACGCCCCGTGGAGCGAGCGCGGCAACTGGTACGTCGACTCCGCGTACACCGGCGCCGACCGCCCCGGCCGGCCGGTGGAGACCGCGCTCACCCACGACCTCGTCGCGCACGTCGACGCCACGTACCGCACCGCCGCGCACCGGAACGCCCGGCTGGTCGGCGGCTACTCGATGGGCGGGGCCGGCGCGCTGCGCTACGCCCTCGCCCACCAGGACCTCTTCGCCAACGCGCTGGTGCTCAGCCCCGCCGTCTACCGGCCGCTGCCGCCGGCCGACTCCTCGGCCCGCGAGTTCGGCGCGTTCGGCGACGGCGACCGGCCCTTCTCCGACGAGGTGTACCAGCGGCTGAACTACCCGGCCCTGCTGCCCGGTCTCGATCCGGAGTCGCCGGTGCGGATGTTCATCGCGGTCGGCGACGACGAGTGGGCCAACCCCGACCCGGCCGACGCCGCCCACGACCTCGACTACGAGGCCGCCACCCTCTACAACACCGTCCGCCGCGCCGACGGCGTCGCCGCCGAGTTCCGCGTCCTCGACGGCGGGCACGACTGGGACGTCTGGCGGCCCGCGTTCGTCGACGGCCTGAAGCACCTGGCCGCCACGCTCAGCGTCACCCCGCCGGCCGGGCTGCCCGCCCCGCTGCACGGCACCGCCGGCGCGGACTGGGCCGGCGGGGTCGCCGCCCACCCGGACGGCGAGGTCACCCTCGGCTACGCGGCCTCCGGCGGCGTCGCCGGCCAGCCGTACGCCGGCGGTCTCGACGCCGTGGTCACCCGGCTCGCCGCCGACCGGCGCACGGTCCGCTGGACCAGCCAGTTCGGCACCCCCGCCAACGAGCGGCTCTACGGGACCGTGCCGCTGCCCGACGGCGGCGTGCTCACCGCCGGGTACACCCGCGGCGACCTCGACGGCCGGCACCCGGGCAGCCCCGCCGACGACGCGGTCGTGGCGAAGCTGACCGCCACCGGGCAGCGGGCCTGGCTCACCCAGGCCGGCGACCCGGCCAAGGCCGACCGGTTCTACGCGATCACCGCCGCCCCCGACGGCGGCGCGTACGTCGCCGGCTACACCAGCGGCACGTTCGACGGGACGAGCGCCGGCGACAAGGACGCCGTGCTCGCCCGGATCGCACCGGACGGCACCCTGGCCTGGACCCGGCAGTTCGGCGGCCCCGGCGAGGACAAGGCGTACGCCGTCGCGGCCGACGCGAACGGCGTCTACGTGGCCGGCGGCACCTCCGGCGCGCTGCTCGGCGCCACGCCGCTCGGCGGCGCCGACGGCTGGCTCGCCCGGTTCACCCCGGACGGCGCCCGCGACTGGCTCACCGTGGCCGGCGGCACCGGCGACGACCTGCTCGGCGGGGTCACCGTGACCGGCGCCGGCGAGGTGGTGGCGACCGGCGCCACCGCCGGCGACGTGCTCACCGTGGCGTACACCGCGAAGGGCGCGCAGCGCTGGCGGACCGTCACCGGCGGGCGCGGCGCGGACGCCGGCACCGACGTGCTGGCCCTCGCCGACGGCACCCTCGCGGTGGTCGGCTTCACCGGCAGCATCCTCGGCGTGCCGGCCGGCGGCGCGGACGTGTTCACCCTGCGCCTCGACGCCCGGGGCAAGCAGGTCGCCGTCGCCCAGTACGGCACCGCCCGCGACGACGCCGCCGACCCGTTCGGTGAGGAGAACGTCTACGCCACCCTCGGGCCGGACGGCCGGCTGCTGGTCAGCGGCCGCACCGCCGGCACGCCCGACGGCGGCGCCGCGCTCGGCAACGGGGACGTGTTCCTCGCCGCCGTCGACCCGGCGAAGGGGACGCCGTGACCACGCCCGGCCCGCTGCACGGCGTCAAGGTCGTCGACCTGGCCACCCTCTTCGCCGGTCCGCTGGCCGCCGCGTTCCTCGGCGACTTCGGCGCCGACGTGGTCAAGGTGGAGCACCCGGCCAAGCCCGACCCGTCCCGGGGACACGGCCCCGCCAAGGACGGCGTCGGCCTGTGGTGGAAGGTGCTCGGCCGCAACAAGCGGACCGTGACGCTCAACCTGTCCGACCCGCAGGGCGCGGACCTGCTGCGCCGGCTGCTCGCCGACGCCGACGTGCTCGTGGAGAACTTCCGCCCCGGCACCCTGGAGCGGTGGGGTCTCGGCCCGGACGAGCTGCACGCGGTCAACCCGCGGCTGGTGATCGCCCGGATCAGCGGCTTCGGGCAGGTCGGCCCGTACGCGCCCCGGCCCGGGTTCGGCACCCTCGCCGAGGCGATGAGCGGCTTCGCCGCCGCCACCGGGGAACCCGACGGGCCGCCGACCCTGCCCCCGTTCGGGCTGGCCGACTCCGTCACCGCGCTCGCCGCCGCGTACGCGGTCATGCTGGCCCTGCGCGGCCGCGACCTGACCGGCCGGGGCCAGGTGGTGGACCTCGCCATCATCGAGCCGATCATGGCGATGCTCGGCCCGCAGATCACCTGGTACGACCAGCTCGGCTACGTCCAGCCCCGGCTGGGCAACCGGTCCAACAACAACGCGCCCCGCAACACCTACCGGTGCGCCGACGGACGGTGGGTGGCCGTGTCCACCAGCGCGCAGAGCATCGCCGAGCGGGTGGTCCGGCTCGTCGGCCGCCCCGACCTGGTCGACGAGCCGTGGTTCGCCACCGGTAGCGGTCGGGCCGCGCACGCCGACGAACTCGACGCCGCGGTCGGCGACTGGGTGGCGAAGCGGGACCGCGACGAGGTGGTGGCCGCGTTCGAGGCCGCCCAGGCCGCCGTGGCACCCGTCTACGACGTGCGGGACATCCTCGCCGACCCGCAGTACGCGGCGCTCGGCACCGTGGTCACCGTCCCCGACGAGGAGTTGGGGGAGGTGCGGATGCAGAACGTGCCGTTCCGGATGTCGGACAGCCCCGGGGAGATCCGGCACGCGGGCCGCCGCCACGGCCAGGACACCGACGCGGTGTTCGGCGCGCTCGGGCTGACCGCCGACGAGCTGGCCGCGCTGCGGGAGCGCGGGGTGATCTGATGCTGCTCACCTGGCTCTACGTGCCCGGCGACCGGCCCGACCGGTTCCCCAAGGCGGTCGCCGCCGGCGCCGACGCGGTCATCCTCGACATGGAGGACGCCGTCGTGGCCGGCCGCAAGGCGTACGCCCGGGACGCCGTCGCCGACTTCCTCGCCGACCCGCAGCCGCTGCCCGTGCAGGTGCGGGTCAACGAGCTGACCGGACCGGACCTCGACGCCGACCTGGCCGCCGTCGCGGGGCGGCCGGGGCTGGCCGGGCTGCGCCTGCCCAAGGTGGAGTCCCCGGCGACCGTCGCCGCGGTGGCCGCCCGGGTCGACACCCCGCTGCACCCGCTGGTCGAGTCGGCCGTCGGGCTGGAGTCCGCGTACGCCATCGCGGCCGCCCACCCGGCGGTGGCCTCGCTCGGGCTCGGCGAGGCCGACCTCCGCTCCGACCTGGGCGTCGCCGACGACGACGGCCTGCTCTGGGCCCGCGGCCGGATCGTGGTCGCGGCCCGCGCGGCCGGCCTGCCGCCGCCGGCCATGTCGGTGTACGCCGACGTGGCCGACCTCGACGGCCTGGCCGCCTCCTGCGCGGCCGGCCGGCGGCTCGGCTTCCTCGGCCGGGCCGCCATCCACCCGCGACAGTTGCCGGTGATCGCCGCCGCGTTCCGCCCGGCCGACCGGGAGGTGGACCGGGCCCGCGAACTGCTCGCCGCGGTCGCCGACGCGCACGCCCGCGACTCCGGCACCGTGGTGCTGCCCGACGGCCGGTTCGCCGACCGGGCCATGGTGGCCGCCGCCCGCCGGGTCGTCGACCTCGCCGCCCGCTACGCCGCCTGACCCGGTGCCCGCCGCCGCCCGCCCGTCCCGCTGACCCGGCGGTCCCCGCCGGCCGCACGATCGCCGGATGCCGGGCCGGCGCCGCCGCCCGTACGCTGGCCCGGGCCGGCAGGGGAGCGGGGGAGCGGCATGGGCGATCGGGCACGGCTGGACCGGCGCAGCCTGCTCGCCGCCGCCGGTGGGCTGGCGGTCGCCGGGATCGGCGTACCCGTGGGCCTCGCCGCCACCGGCGACCCGCCGCCGGTCGCCCGCGGACGGCGGCCGATCAGCATGGCCATGCACCTGCACGCCTCGTTCAGCGAGGGCGTCGCCAGCTACGCCGCCCACCTCGACCAGGCCCGACGCAACGCCGTCGACGTGCTCTGGTGGACCGACCACGACTTCCGGGTCGCCGCCCACGACCACCGCCGCGTGGTCCACTTCGACGGCCCAGAGGAGCCCGAGGGCGGGCTCGCCTGGACCTGGACGGCGTCCACCGAGGGCGCGCTCACCGCCTCCGCCGCCGACTTCGTGGCCGCCCCGCACGCCGCCGACGACCCGGGCCGCGCGCTGCGGCTCACCGCCGCCGGCGCCGGCATCCTCTGGTACGCCGGCAAGGCGTGGAACTGGACGCACACCGGGAACATCTCCGACACCACCCTGCACCTCGACGTGCTGCCCGAGACTGCCGGTCCCGACGCGACCCTGATCGTCGAGATCGCGCTGTCCCACCACCCGGCCGGCGCCGGCCGCCCCGCCGGCCAGCTCGTGCTCCGCTACCGCCTGGGCGCGGCGACCGCGACCCGGCACCGCGCCGACGGCCGGCACGGCACCGTCGACCTGCCCGCCCCGCCCGGCGCCTGGCGGCGGCACACCCTCGACCTGCTGGCCGACGTCCGGCGGCTCTGGCCAGACCTGGTGGCCGGCGACAACTCGCTGCGCGGGCTGCGCCTCGGAGTGCAGGTCGCGGCCGGCGCGCGCGGCGCGTACGTGGTCGACCGGCTGGTCTTCGACCGGGCCCGGCGTGCCGGGCAGGCCGGTGAGGAACTGCGCGCCGAGGTGCTGCGCGGCTACGCCGGGGCGTACCCGGGCGTCACCCACCACCGCGCCTACGAGGTGTCGATGGTCCGGCACCTCAACTGGTTCGGGGGCGACCAGACGCTGCCCGCCTTCCCGTCCCCGCCGTACCGGGACAACGACGTCGGGGCGACCGAACGGATGGTCGAGTTCCTGCACGGCCACGGTGGGGTGGTGTGCTGGAACCACCCGCTGGACGTGGAACGCCGCGAGTCCCTCGCGCGGCTGCTGGTGGAGCGGAATGCGCTCGGCGTCGACCTGATCGAGATCGGTCGCGATCCGGTCGACGACCACCTCTGGGCGTACGACGTGGCCGCGCGCAACGCCATCCCGGTCACGGCGGTCGGGGTGACCGACGACCACGACGGCACCGACTGGCGGGCCGGGCGGGACCGGCACGTCACGTACGTCTGGGCGGCCTCCACGGGCCGCGACGACCTGGTGGCGGCGCTGCGCGCCGGGCAGGCGTGGTTCACCGACCTGGCCCGCTACCGGGGCGCCCTCGACCTGGAGATCGGCGGCCGCAGCGCCATGGGCGCCGTGCTGACCACCGACGCGGCCGACCTGACCGTGCGGCTGCGCGCCACCGACCTGCCGGCCGGCGCGACCCTGGAGGTGGTGACCGGGACGGTCGACCGGGCGGGTGTCGCCGACCCGACCCCGGCGATCCGGATCGGACAGGTGCCCTGGCGGCAGCTCCGGGAGGGCTGGCACGACCTGTCCGTCGCTCCGGGTGCGGGCAGCTACCTGCGGACCCAGGTCCGGGGGCGGGACGGTGTCATCATCGGGGCGGGCAACCCGGTCTGGCTGCTGCGCCAGGCCCCACCGCGCGGCATTCCCTTGGCCCGCCGCTTCTGACCGCCGTGGGGCCGCGGACCGTCGACCGTCGCGTCTCTGCTCTGCTGGCCGTCCACGAGAAGGAGGAAGGTCCGTGAGCCTGCACTACGAGGTGGTCTTCAGTTGTTTCCTGGACGACGAGACGCCGCCCGACGTCCTCGACGCCCTCCGGTGGCATCTCGGGCTGCGCGACGACCTGCCCGCCACGCTGCACCCGGACGAGCACCCGTACCGGCTGTTGTCGTCGGACCCGGACAGCTACCTGCCCGGCGGTGACGTGGCGTCGTTGCGCCGGCAGCGGGTCGGCTTCACCGCGGCCGGCGACGTGTTCCAGTGGGGTCTGCACAGCCGGAACTACTGGCTGGACGACGACCTGGGCGAGCTGGTCACCATCCTCGACCTCATCGCGCCGCACGTCGTCGAGGACGGGTACGGCGGCCACTTCCGCGAGGTGTACGACAGGGATCTCGTCGTCTTCGAGTTCCGCGACGGGTCCTACGTCAGGAATCCCGCCCACTGACACCGGAAACGTAGATCTTGGCGAGTTCCCGTTCGCTGCTGACGGCAACTCTCCAAGATCCGTCCAGGCGCCTCCCGCTTGACATCACCAGGAGTGAAGGGCGGCGGACCGGGTACGCGCGCGGCCGGGAGGCGGGCGCCTCCGGGATCGAGGGGGACCATGGCAGCCGCCGCCGTCATCGCGCTGATCATCGTCGTCGCGCTCGTGGTGCTCGTGGCCTCGCTGAGCGTCCGGCTGGTCCAGCAGTACCAGCGCGGCGTGGTGTTCCGCTTCGGCCGGGTGCTGGAGCGCATCCGCCAGCCCGGCTTCCAGCTGATCGTCCCGATCGCCGACCGGATGGTGCGGGTGAGCATGCAGACCACGGTGATCGGGGTGCCCGCGCAGGGCGTGATCACCCGCGACAACGTCACGCTCACCGTCGACGCGGTCGTCTACTACCGGGTGGTCGACCCGGTGAAGGTGCTGGTCAACGTCCGCGACTACCCGTCGGCGGTGCTCCAGGTCGCGCAGACCGCGTTGCGCTCGGTGATCGGCAAGGCCGACCTGGACACCCTGCTGCGCGACCGGGACCGGATCAACGCCGAGCTCAAGGCGGTCATCGACGCGCCCACCGAGAAGCCGTGGGGCCTGCTCATCGAGCGGGTGGAGGTGAAGGACGTGTCGCTGCCGGAGGGGATGAAGCGGTCGATGTCCCGGCAGGCCGAGGCGGAACGGGAACGCCGGGCCCGGGTGATCGCCGCGGACGGCGAGTTCCAGGCGTCCCGGCGGCTCGCCGACGCCTCGCGGGCCATGGCGAACACGCCGGGGGCGTACCAGCTGCGGCTGCTCCAGACGGTGGTGGACGTGGCGGCGGAGAAGAACAGCACCCTGGTCATGCCGTTCCCGGTCGAGCTGCTGCGCTTCTTCGACCGGCTCGCCGGCGGGGACGTCGACCAGGTCCGTCCGGCGGGACAGGCCGGCCGGGGCCCCGCGGGGCAGGGCGGCCGGGGCCCGGCGGAGCAGGCCACGCCGGTCGAGCCGGTGCTCGGGCCGGTCACCGAGAACGTCGCGGCGGCCGCCGCCGACGGGGACGGGCGCCCACCCGCGCAGTGACCGGACAGGTATAGGCCGGGCCGCCGACCGGGAACGCTGAGCGCTCGCCGGTGGCCCCGCGCTCAGCCCGGAGCCACCGGCGTCAGCTCGCCCGCCTGCTCCGGCACGCTCACCGCGGCGGCCGGCTTCGGCAGGGTGAGGACGAACCGGGCGCCGTCGGCGTACGCGTCGTCCAGCCGCAGCGTGCCGCCGTGGTACTCGACGATCTTCTTGCAGATGGCCAGCCCGATGCCGGTGCCGTCGTAGGTGCCCCGCGGGTGCAGCCGCTGGAAGATCAGGAAGATCTTGTCGGCGTACCGGGGGTCGATGCCGATGCCGTTGTCGGCCACGGCGAACTCCCAACCGGCCGTGTCCTCGGTGACCGAGATGCGGATCCGGGGCGCCTGGTCGGGGCGGCGGAACTTCACCGCGTTGCCGAGCAGGTTCTGCCAGAGCATGGTGAGCAGCGTCGGGTCGCCGTGCACCACCGGCAGCGGGTCCGCCAGGATCTCGGCGCCCGCCTCGGCGATCGGGTCGGAGAGGTTCGACTCGGCCTGGGCGAGCGTGGCGGCCAGGTCCACCTCCCGGTCGTCGCGGTAGACCCGGCCGATCCGGGAGAACGCCAGCAGGTCGTTGATCAGGTTCTGCATCCGGGTGGCCCCGTCCACCGCGTAGTCGATGTACTGCCGGGCCCGGTCGTCGAGCTGGTCGGCGTAGCGGCGTTGCAGCATCTGGCAGAACGACGCCACCTTGCGCAGCGGCTCCTGGAGGTCGTGCGAGGCCACGTAGGCGAACTGCTCCAGGTCCTCGTTGGACCGGCGCAGCTCGGCGGCCTGCTGTTCGAGCGCGTCCCGGTGCCGGCGGCTGGTGTTCAGCGCGTCGACCACCCGCTGCCGCATGGTCTCCACGTCCGCGGTGAGCCGGGCGATGTCGGCCGGACCCTCCGGGGCGAGGCGGTGCTCGAAGTCGCCGCCGGCGACCCGCCGCACCGAGGCGCCCAGCCGGTCCAGCGGGCGCAGCACCGTGGTCCGGACCAGCACCGAGATGACGATGCTGGACAGCAGCAGGGTGGCGAGGATCGCCACGAAGAGGAGGTCCCGCAGCGCGCGGGCCCGGTCCAGGTCCGCCCGGCCGGCCGCCTGCACCCGGTCCAGCCGGGCCTCCAGACCGGTCAGCGCGGCCTGCGCGGCGTCGAACGCGAGCCCGCTCTGCCGTACCACCGGGGCCAGCTCCGCCGCGCTCGCGCCGGCCCGGCGGGCGGCGATCAGCCGGGTCGGGTACTCGGCCCGCCAGCGCTCCGCGAGGGCCAGCGCGGCGTCCAGCTCACGCCGCGCCGCCGGCTCGTCGGCGAGCAGGTCGCGGGCGCGCCGCGCGGTCGCGCGCTCGGCGGCCACCCCCTCCTCGTACGGGCGCAGCAGCTCCGGATCGCCGGTGATGACGTACCCGCGGACCGCCGCCACCTGCTCCAGCAGCCCGCTCTCCAGCCGGCTCACCGCGGTGCGGGCCGGGGAGATCCGGTCGGCCAGCCGGTTGGAGACCGTGGCGGTGTGGGACAGGGCCACCGCGCCGACCCCGCCGCCGGCGAGCACCAGCACGGTCATCCCGAGCATCATGACGCTCAGCCGGCGGCTCGTGGTCATCCGCGCCGCGCGACCCTCGATGACGGGTCCGTGCGCCGCTGCTGTGTTGCTCACGGCAGCACAGTAACGGAGTGTCGGGAATGTGGCGGGAGGGTCACTCCCGTCGAGGGCCGGTGCGGCCTATAGCCGCCAGCACCGCCGATCTGGCAGGGTCGAGCAGGTCTCCCCATAGTCGCAAGGATATCGATTACGTCTGTGATCTTAATCCAGCTTCAGCTGCCTATGTCTTCTAGTGTGAATACTTGGTCAGCGCTCGGATATCCGGCTCTTTCAAGCGCCTGCGTTGCCTCAGGCACGTCTGCCGTATACAGAACAATAGCCAGACTGTCCCTGGCTCTTGACGCACACACATACAGCAGCCTGCGGGTGCGCTCAATCACGCTATCCCTTCCCTCGGCTCGATTGGTTCTGTCGGTTATCGACAAAGGCCGCAGCCCCAACAGCTTCTCGTACGAGTAGAGTGACCACGACTCCTCATTATCATCAAGGACCACGACTACCCGAGGAAACTCTGCCCCCTTAGTCCCATGCTGAGTCGAGTATGGTGAGGCCCGATTGATGTAGGAAACGTAGCCATCCAGCTCGCCTACGTCACAGGCCATGAGCGCTTCTAGTACTGATTTCGTCGCTTCGGGAAGCGCGATGTCGTTGTCATCCCTGGAGTCCAAGAACCCGGCGAGACGGGGATCAAGAGTTACAAGCTCCGCTTCATGAGCTATTCGGAGCACTTCTCCCATGGAACCCGGTCCTCCTTGCTGTGCAGCACGCCTTAGCGCATGCACCGCCTCTTTGGCGGCACTTAACGCCGTGTGCACCGAGACTGACCTGAGCGCTTCATCGCTTAATGCCGTGCCGTGTCGGCGTACGACCACGGCTGGGACATCGCTGGAGGCGCCTCTGCACAATGGGAGGATACTGTTAATCAAGGGCGTTAGCGGCCATGCATTGCCTTCGTCAAACGCCTCACTGATCGATCCAGCACCGCGTTGATGAAACGCCGCATAAAGGTTCTCGAAGCCCAGTCGGCGCGCCGCAAGCTTGTGCATAATTAGCAAGATCTTTGCCCCGGCGGGGGGGTCAAGCGTCCAGTTTCCAGAAGCGCTGTGTGAGTCAAGCCAGGTGCGAACCCTCTTCAGGGTCGTGGTACGTTCGCTGTCGGCCGGCAAGACAAAAAAGAAGACCTCGCCGTGGCGCTGTGCTTCTTCCGGGAGCCCCGACACCTGATGCAACCCGTCGGCGCCAGCGCGAATGTGGTTGACAACACTGAGCACCTTCAGTGATGATCTGAAGTTCTCGGGCTTCTTTACGATCTCCCAGCCCCGCTCTGCCGGAATATCACTGATGCCACCAAAGTGGATCCTTTGCATTGGGTCGCCAAAAAATCCAAGACATATCCTGTCCGGCTGTGTACGGCGGACATGAAGGAGTGCCTCTAGGACTCGAGGTTCGGTATCTTGGCTCTCGTCAACGAAGATGAACGGAAACTTGGCCGCCACGATTCTGGACAACAAGGGCCGCGACAAGAGCATCTCAGGCACCATCGAGAGGATGTCTGAGTGTCCAACGATCCCTCGGCCGTAGTCGCCCCCGACCCCGTATGTCCACGACCGAATACTCCTGGACCCAGCGAGTTGATGGGCTCGCTTCTCTTTTGCCGCACCGGCCCTCGAGGCCCTGCGGGGATCTCCGGACGCCCCTGCCTCTGCTAGTTCGTCGATCTTCCGTTGCAGGTGACGTTGAACCCAGCCACCAATGTCTGCTTGAAACGGAGAGATTATCCTCCAAAGGAAACTGTGAATAGTTGATACATGGACCAAGGGATTACTGCCGACCTCTTGGAAGATTTCCTCCGCAGCTACCTCAGTGTAGGTAATACATGCGATCTGCTGGCCCTTTGCCGACAATACGTCGCCCTTGACTGCGGCGACGTGTGCAAGTGCTTTGACCAGGGACGTCGTCTTTCCCGAGCCTGCTCCGGCCACAACAGAGAAGCTTGGTGATGGTTCAGACCCCAGGATCCGCTTGAGCTGTGCATCCGCATCAGTGTCAGGAGCCAACGTCCTTGCCGTCACTTAGCCCTCCTCGACGTCGGTCGCGGACGTCTCAGGCCCGAGCAGTTCGTCCGCCAGCCAGGATAAGCCGTTCACAATATAGTGAGGGGCGGCCCAAGACTCCGGATCTTTTGCGATGAGCCCCATGGCAAACGATGTCTTCTCGAATGACTTAACTCTTTTGTGCAGCTTCTCATGCAACTCGTTAGCCGCGAGTGATTCGCTTCCACTAATGCCTAAGCCCAGCCCTTGCTGGGCGGAATCTTGGGACCATCTTAGGTTCTGTAACGCGAATGCTTCTTCGAATGTGCGCCCTGCCAGCTCTAAACTTTCTCCATTCCATGTGACTGGCTGCTTAGTCTGGAAGGCTATACGTACCTTGCCCGCTTGGCCCTCGGCTCCCGGGGGGCACTTCTCCTTGTCGCTCAGTTCTAACAGCTCAGCAATTCCGTCTACACTGGGGAGCCAGGCTCGCAAGGTTTCGTTGGAGGTTCTTGCCTTAGCCGTCGTCGTCATGCAGGCGGAGCCCGCCTTTTGTCCTGATGCTTCATTGTCTTCTCCATATACGCTATCTAGGTCTGTAATGACGAGGGTGGTAAGCCCCAGGAACTCGAGCAGGCTCCGAAACTTGTGCGCGAAGGCGCCACCGAGCTCTAGGATCGTCAAATGGCATTGCCGAAGTGCGGGGGTCGCCTTATGGATAATTAGTGGAACTAGGAGTCGCTCGACATTTCCCTCGACTAAGACCGCGGCATCAGCGAAGAAGAGGTCGCAATGGGTGAGCTTTAAGTATCTCCGTATGAACTCTCTAGTTTCTTGCTCCTCGTTATTGTGAAATGTTGAGAGGTTGCGCACGTCGCTGTGCAATATGTTGCCATCAGGGCCGGACCGCTTGAAGTATCTGATGGGCTCGAAGTTTGATTCATAGATAACATGCGCTGAGTGTGTCGTCACGATCATCTGTGTAGTGAAGTGCAACGGCATGGGTGGAAGGATGTCGCGAATCTTCCTAATAAAGACCTGTTGCAACTGGGCATGCAGGTGCGCCTCTGGCTCCTCAATCATAATGAGATGGATCGGTGGCGTTTCTTCAGCGACCTCCGTCCAGGCATGATGGAAGTCGAGAACTTCTACAACCATGTAGATGAGGTTCTTGAAGCCTAGGCCGTTGTAGTGATCGGGAAGCGTTGTGGTTTGACTCACATCACCGGTGCTGGTCTGAGGCAGTGCGTAGTGGACGCGGGCACTCGTATTGAGGATGCTCTCCGGGTTGAAAGAGGCCTTGATCACCAAGCTTGGGTTAGTTAGGCCGGGGTAACCTAGTTGCGTTAGCTTTTCCAGTGTTGACCCGAAGACTTTGGCAAAATGGGCATTGAGCTTTTCCTCTGATTCTGAGATGGCGTTTAGCGCCTCGAGGTCTTCGTTGCGCTTCTCCAAGTTCCTTGAATAGAACCTGCTAAGCCGTTTGGAGAGTTCCTCGGCTCGGCCGCGTGAATCCGTGTCCGTGAGGTGTCGTTGCGCACTCAGAAAGTCAACTCGGATCAGGGATTCGAGCTTCTTTGCCGATCCTGAATCGGATGATCCAAGGACGTACGGTGTATATGACTCATTCGGGTTGCCGTCATCGTCGCACTGCTGAGAGTCGAGTACCGAGTATCGAATCCCATATTCGGATCGTAGTCGCCGCGTCAGGTAGTCTGTGAGATCCTCAGGCCAGGGTTTGTAGTGCGATTCCGGTTTAAGGGCTTCGATATCGATAGCGTCTAGCGCCTCGTGAAAATTGGTTATGAGGGATAAATGGTCCCGTGGCATGTATTCCAGACGCACGCCCACAGGCTGCTCGCTATTCCACTCCAGGGTTGGGATGAAATCAACTACACGATGCAAGTTCTCGTCATCGACCACGAACCACAGGTCTAGAACGATTCGGGGTAAGCTTGTCTCTGGGTCGTCCCTCTCTGGGTTAAATTCGCTGAACTGGTTCCAGCAGTCCGCACTGAAATCGTACAGCTGGAACTGGCCCTTCTGGTTCCCGAGGAATAGTGGAAAGACGTGGGTGGCCGACGTCTTTCCACTATTGTTGGCGCCCACGAAGATCGTCGTTTCCTCGTCAAGCATGACATGGACGTTCTTGAGGCGTCGGAAATTCTTGACCCGAAACGACTTGAGGTGCATAGTTCCGCCCAATGCTGAAGTCTACGAAAACCCGTTGGGTGTCCTTGCCTCAACGGCCAACGCCAATGGGGTGCGGCCGTTGAGTCTCGCATATCCGGAGCGCTGGTCGTGGACGGATGAGTGGTACCGATGGCTGGTATTTGGACCGCATCGGATGAGGCTCGATGGTCCTAGCCGCCGATGGTCGGCTGTACTCGGTGATAGCTAGGTCGTAGTCATGTGTCGTGCAGCCACGGAGTCCCACTGAGGCCTGATGTTCGGAGCTCCATCAGCTGGTAGCGGCAGCCCCACCAGCATCGGCGAGAGGAACGGGCGCCGGCGCGGACCAGGCAGTCGCGCCGATGCCACCTCGCCCGCGGTCCTGCGATCCCATGCTGTGCTCACCGCACACAATGGATGTGTCGCGGCGCTCAGTCGAGCAGCCCGCCCCCGGTGGGCAGCGGCAGACCGGGCAGCGGCAGGCCCGGCACGGAGACCGACACCGACACCGACGGCAGTGGCAGCCGGGGCAGCGGCAGCAGGGGACTGTCGGCCGGGGCGGGCGATCCGCTGGTCCCGGGCCTGGGCGAGCCGCCCGTGGAGGCGGGGCCCGGCCGGGGCGCACCGGTGCGGGTGGGGCTCGGCACGGCGGTGGGCGCGGGGGTGGCCGGGGCGGAGCCGGCCGGCGCGGCGCTCGGCGGCGCGGCCACCGCCCGGGCCGCCGCCAGGTCGCGGGCCAGCACGTCGAGCGCGGCGCCCAGCCGGGCGACCGCCGCCGGGTCCTCGACCCGGGCCAGGTCCCGGCGGGCCTGCGCGATCAGCGCCTCGGCGTCGTCGAGCCGGCCGGCGTCCAGGGCCGCGCGGGCCCGGTCGACGGTGTCCTCGATGCCGCGCACCTCGGCCTGCTGCGGGTGCAGCAGCTTGGTCAGCGACCAGAGCGGGCTGCCCGGGCCGGCGTCGCGGCTGCTGATGCCGAGCCCGGAGACCAGGGCCAGCAGCGCCAGGGCGGCGGCCGCCAGCCGCAGCGTCCAGGGGCGGGGCCGCCGGACCGCCGGCCGCGCAGGCACCTCCTCGACGGCGTCCGGCGCGGCGGGGCGTACCCCGGTGGGTTCCTCGGCGAGGTCGGACCGCCACGCGGCGAGCAGCCCGGCGAGCGCGTCGTCGTCGGGCGCGGGCTCGCCGCGGCCGAGCGCGTCGAGCAGCGCGTCGTCGCGGGCGATGGTCCCCAGGTCCATCGCCTCGTCGCCGTCGCCCGGCATCCGCCCGGTCATGCCGCCACCTCGTCCAGTGAGCCCCCGGCCAGGGTACGGAGCCGGGCCAGGGCACGGGACTGGGCCATCCGGACCGCGGCCGCCGACATGCCGACGACGTCCCCGACCTCCTCGGCGGAGAGGCCCACCGCGACCCGCAGCAGGACGATCTCCCGCTGCACGTCGGGAAGCCGGCTGAGCAGGGCGGACAGCCGCCGGGCCAGGTCGCTCGCCACCGCCTGCTGCTCGGGCCCCGGCGCGGCGTCGGGCCGCTCCACCGGGGTCTCGGTGGGGGTGACCGCGGCGTCCCGGACGGCGGAGCGCTGGGCGTCGGCCACCTTGTGCGCGGCGATGCCGTAGACGAACGCGGCGAACGGGACGCCCTGCTCACGGTAGCGGGGGAGGGCGCGCAGCACGGCCACGCACACCTCCTGGGCGACGTCGTCAGCGGTGGTGTAGGCCCCGCCCACCCGGCCCAGCCGGGCCCGGCAGTAGCGGACCAGCCCCGGACGCACGCCGACCAGCACCGCCTCGACCGCCGCCGGGTCGCCCCCGGCGGCCCGGCGGACGAGCTCGGACTCGATCACTGTCGTCATGGCGTTCGCGGAACATCCTCATCACCGGCCGGTTTCCGGCACGTTATCCACACCTCCGGGGTTTTGCATAGCTCGCCGCCCGTCCCCGACCGGTGACCCAAAGTAGTTGTTGCGCCCCGCCGCCCCCGCCCGATGTTCCAGGTGGGACACGAAGGGAGGGGAGCGATGGGCGTCGAGGTCGCGGTACGTGGACTGACCAAGTCCTTCGGCGGGCACCCGGTCTGGTCGGACCTCACCCTGACCCTGCCCGCGGGGGAGATCTCCGTCCTGTTGGGACCCTCCGGCACCGGCAAGTCGGTGTTCCTCAAGACGCTGGTCGGGCTGCTCCGACCCGACCGGGGCTCCGTCGTCATCGAGGGCCGGGACCTGCCGAAGCTCTCCGAACGCGAGCTGTACGAGGTGCGCAAGCTGTTCGGCGTGCTGTTCCAGGACGGCGCGCTGTTCGGCTCGATGACCATCTACGACAACGTGGCGTTCCCGCTGCGCGAGCACACCCGCCGCTCCGAGTCGGAGATCCGGGCCGTGGTGACCGAGAAGCTGGAGATGGTCGGCCTGGTCGGGGCCGAGCACAAGCTGCCCGGCGAGATCTCCGGCGGGATGCGCAAGCGGGCCGGGCTGGCCCGCGCGCTCGTCCTCGACCCGCAGATCATCCTCTTCGACGAGCCGGACTCCGGGCTGGACCCGGTGCGCACCGCCTACCTCAACCAGCTCATCGTCGACCTCAACCAGCGCACCGGGGCGACCTTCCTGATCGTCACCCACGACATCAACACGGCCCGGACCGTGCCGGACAACATCGGCCTGATCTACCACGGGCACCTGGCCATGTTCGGGCCGCGGGAGATGCTGCTGTCCAGCACCGAGCCGGTGGTCCGGCAGTTCCTCAACGCGCAGCGGATCGGCCCGATCGGGATGGCCGAGGAGAAGGACGCCGAGGAGCTGGCGGCCGAGGCGCAGGCCGGCGTGGAGCTGCCGCCGTTGCCGCCGATCCCGCTGCAACTGCCCCCGTCGGACGGGCGGCCGCGCCGCGCCGAGCGCCCGCCCGGGCAGTGGTGCCGCGAAAACGGCGTCACCCCGCCGCCCGGGTCGTTCGAGGGCCGCTGGGCGCCCGAACCGAGTGAGGTGGTCCGGTGAGTGCCCCGGTCTCCGCCGTGCGGCACACCGGCGAGTTCTTCGCGTTCTGCCTGGACACCCTGCGGGGGCTGGGCCGCCGGCCGGTGCAGGTCCGCGAGTTCGTCCAGCAGGCCTGGTTCATCAGCTCGGTGTCCATCCTGCCCGCCGCGCTGGTCTCCATCCCGTTCGGCGCGGTCATCGCGCTCCAGCTCGGCTCGCTGGTCCGCCAGCTCGGCGCGCAGTCGTTCACCGGCGCCGCCTCCGTGCTCGCCGTGGTCCGCGAGGCCGGCCCGATCGTCACCGCGCTGATCATCGCCGGCGCCGGCGGCTCGGCCATCTGCGCCGACCTCGGCGCGCGCAAGATCCGCGAGGAACTGGACGCCATGCAGGTGCTCGGCATCGACCCGATCCACCGCCTCGTGGTGCCCCGGGTGCTCGCCTCGATGCTGGTCGCGGTGCTGCTCAACGGCCTGGTCAGCGTGGTCGGCGTGACCGGCGGCTACGCGTTCAACGTGGTGCTCCAGGGCGGCACGCCCGGGGCGTACCTGGCCAGCTTCCAGGCCCTCGGCCAGCTTCCCGACCTGCTGGTCGGCGAGGTGAAGGCGCTGCTGTTCGGCGCCGCCGCCGCGCTGGTCGCCAGCCACCAGGGGATGACCGCCAAGGGCGGCCCGAAGGGCGTCGGTGACGCGGTCAACCGCAGCGTGGTCATCACCTTCATGCTGCTGTTCGCGCTGAACTTCGTGGTCACGGCCGTGTACTTCCAGGTCGTCCCGCAGAAGGGGAGCTGACATGGCCGTCCTGCGGTACCTCGACGACCTGGGCGGCCAGCTCGCCTTCCACCTGCGCGCCCTGGCCTGGGCGCCGCGCACCCTGCGCCGCTACCGGCGCGAGGTGATCCGGCTGCTGGCCGAGGTGAGCTTCGGCACCGGGGCGCTCGCCGTGTTCGGCGGCACCGTCGGGGTGATCTGCTTCCTCACCTTCTTCACCGGCACCGAGGTCGGGCTCCAGGGCTACCAGGCGCTCGACCAGCTCGGCAGCAGCGCGTTCACCGGCTTCGTCTCGGCCTACTTCAACACCCGAGAGATCTCGCCGCTGGTCGCCGCCCTGGCGCTGTCGGCCACCGTCGGCTGCGGCTTCACCGCCCAGCTCGGCGCCATGCGGATCTCCGAGGAGGTCGACGCGCTCGAGGTGATGGGCGTGCCCTCGCTGCCGTTCCTGGTCACCACCCGGATGATCGCCGGCTTCATCGCGGTCATCCCGCTGTACGTGGTCGGCCTGCTGGCCAGCTACCTGGCCACCCGCACCATCGCGGTCGGCTACTTCGGACAGTCCGCCGGCACCTACGACTACTACTTCCACCTCTTCCTGCCCCCGGCGGACGTGCTCTGGTCCTTCGGCAAGGTGCTGGTGTTCAGCGTGATCGTGGTGCTGGTGCACTGCTGGTACGGCTACACCGCCCAGGGCGGGCCGGCCGCGGTCGGCGTCGCCGTCGGGCGGGCCGTGCGGACCGCGATCGTCGCGGTCAACGTCGTGGACTTCTTCCTGTCCCTGGCCATCTGGGGCGCCACCACCACCGTCCGGATCGCGGGGTGACGACCATGCGACACCGTCTTCTCGGCCTCGTCTTCGTCGCCCTGCTCACCGCGGCGCTGACCGCCGCCGTGCTCCAGTACCGCGGGGCGTTCACCCCGGTCGACCGGGTCACCCTCCGCGCCGACCGTGCCGGCCTGCACCTGATCGAGGGCGCCGACGTGAAGGTACGCGGGGTGGTGGTCGGCGACGTCCGGTCGGTGCGCAGTGACGGCCACGGCGCGATCGTCGGGCTGGCCCTCGACCCCGCCGCCACCGCCCGGATCCCCGCCGACGTGACCGCCCGGCTGCTGCCCAAGACCCTCTTCGGCGAGCGGTACGTCGAACTCGTCCCGCCCCCGGGCAGCTCCGCCGGGCCGATCCGCGCCGGCGCCGTGATCACCCAGGACCGCAGCCGCACGGCCGTCGAGCTGGAACGGGTGCTCGACGAGGCGCTGCCGCTGCTCCAGTCCATCCGCCCCGATCAGCTCGCCACCACCCTCGGCGCCATCGCCACCGCCCTGGAGGGGCGCGGCGAGCGGCTCGGCGCGAACCTCGCCCGGCTCGGCGCGTACCTGCGGCAGCTCAACCCGCAGCTGCCGACGATCACCGAGGACCTCCGCCAGCTCGCCGCCGTGCTGGACAGCTACGACGCGGCGCTGCCCGACCTGCTGGCCCTGCTGCGCGACGTGACCGTCACCGCCGGCACCATCGGCGACCAGCGCGACCAGCTCGCCGCGTTCCTCGCCGACACCACCGACACGGCCGACACGGCGCGCGGCTTCCTGGACCGGCACGGCGACCAGCTCATCCGGCTGGGCCAGGTCAGCCGCCCGGTGCTGGAACTGCTGGCCGCCTACGCGCCCGAGTACCCGTGCCTGGTGCACGGGCTGGTCGCCCTGCAACCCCGGGTCGAGGAGGTCTTCGCCGGTGGCCGGATGCACATCACCTTGGAGGTGACCCGCGACGGCGGCCCGTACGAGCGGGGCCGTGACGAGCCGGTCTACGCCGCCCACGACGGCCCGGACTGCCGGGGCATGCCGCACCCGCGGGTGCCCGCCCCGGAGGTGCCGGTCGCCGACGGCTACGACTATCGCGGCGCCCGTACCCCGGCGCCCCTGCCGGTCGGTGTCCCGGCCGGTGGCGCGCCGACGGCGCCGGCGTCCCCGGCGATGGGCCGGGCCGGCACCGCCGAGGAGCGGGCGCTGGTGAAACCGCTGGTCGGCGGGCTCACCGGGACGCCGCCCGCCGAGGTGCCCGACTTCGCGGTGCTGCTCTGGGGCCCGCTGCTGCGCGGAGCGGTGGTGACCGCCCGATGACCGGGAAGACGACCCCCGCGCTGGTGAAGCTGGTGCTGTTCGCCGCGGTCACGCTGCTGGCCACCGGGCTGCTCGCGCAGACCCTCGGCGCGTTCCCGCCCGAGGGCACCACCTACCGGGCCCGGTTCACCGACGTGACCGGGCTGCTCGCCGGCGACGACGTGCGGATCGCCGGCGTGCGGGTGGGCAAGGTGGCCGACATCCGGGTGGTCGACGACACCACCGCCGAGGTTGCCTTCACCGTCGACCGGGACGTGCCGCTGGCCGTCGGCGTGCGCGCCGCCGTCCGCTACCGCAACCTGGTCGGGCAGCGCTACCTGGCGCTGACCGAGGGCCCCGGCGACCCCCGCCCGCTGCGCGCCGACGGCCTCATCCCGCTCAGCCAGACCAAGCCGGCGCTGGACCTGACCGTGCTGTTCAACGGCTTCCGGCCGCTGTTCACCGCCCTCGACCCCGCCGAGGTCAACAAGCTGGCGTACGAGATCGTCCAGGTGCTCCAGGGCGAGGGCGGCACAGTCGCCAGCCTGTTGCGCCGCACCGCCTCGCTGACCAGCACCCTGGCCGACCGGGACGCGGTGATCGGGCGGGTGGTCACCAACCTCAACGAGGTGCTGGGCACCCTGGCCGCACACGACCAGGAACTCGACCAGAGCATCAGCCAGCTCCAGCAGTTCGTCTCCGGGCTCTCCGCCGACCGCACCGCCATCGGTGAGGCGCTGGTCAGCCTCGGCGAGCTGACCGACACCACCGCCGGGCTGCTGCGCCAGACCCGGCCGCCGCTCGCCGCCGACGTCCGCGCCCTCGACGAGCTGGCGGGCACGCTGAACCGCAACTCCGCCGTCATCGACGCCACCCTGGGCCGGCTGCCGCAGCGCTACGAGTCGCTGACCCGGGTCGCCTCGTACGGCTCCTGGTTCAACTTCTACCTCTGCGACTTCGACGGCCGGCTCGCCGTCGACGGGCGGGCGCCGCTCACCGTGCCCGGCGTCGACGCCACCGCCGCCCGCTGCGCCACCGGAGGTGCCCGGTGAGACCGTTCCGCGAACGCAACCCGGTGATCGTCGGCGCGGTCGGGCTGACCGTGCTGGTCGCCGCCCTGCTCGGCGCCTTCCAGCTCGACCGGATCGCCGCGCTCACCGGCCGGGCGTACGCCGCCGCGTTCCACGACGCCAGCGGCCTGGCCACCGGCAACGAGGTCCGGGTGGCCGGGGTGCGCGTCGGGGTGGTCACCGCCGTGGAACTGGCCCGGGGGCCGCAGCCGTACGTACGGGTCCGGTTCCGGGTCGACGACGACGGCGTACGCCTCGGCCGGGACACCGGCGCGACCATCCGGATCAAGACGGTGCTCGGGCAGAAGTACCTGGCCCTGGCCCCGGCCGGCGCGGGGAAGCTGCCCGAGCGCGGGCAGATCCCGCTGGACCGCACCGCCGCACCGTTCGACGTGGTGCAGGCCGTCACCGGCCTCGCCGACACCCTCGACAAGGTCGACACCGACCAGCTCGCCCGGGCGTTCACGACCCTGTCGGAGACCTTCGCCGACACCCCGTCCAGCGTGAGCACCTCGCTGACCGGACTGTCCCGGCTGTCCCGCACGGTCTCCTCCCGCGACGCGGAGCTGCGCACCCTGCTGTCCCGGGCCCGGGGCGTCACCGGCGTGCTCGCCGAGCGGGACGAGGAGTTCCGCAAGCTGGTCACCGACGGGGAGAAGCTGCTCACCGAGGTCAGCCGGCGGCGGGACGCCATCCACCAGCTCCTGGTCGGCACCGACCAGCTCGCCACCCAGCTCTCCGGGCTGGTCGCCGACAACCGCACCCAGCTGCAACCGGCGCTGCGCAAGCTGCGCGACGTGGTGGCCGTCCTGCAACGCAACCGCGACGACCTGGAGCAGACCATCCGCCGGATGGGCCCGTTCGTCACCGCGTTCGCCAACGTGGTCGGCAACGGGCGCTGGTTCGACTCGTACGTGGACGGTCTGCTCCAGCCCTACCTGCCCGCCGCCACCGGAGGTCGCTGATGCCCGGTCGGATCCAGCGCTGGCGGCGCCCGCTCGCCGCGGCCACCGTGCTCGTCATCGCCGTCGCCGCCGGGGCGGCGGTGTGGCGGCACGAACCGCCGCAGCGGCGCGTCGTCGCGTACTTCACCCGCGCGGTCGGCGTCTACGCCGGCTCCGACGTGCGGATCCTCGGCGTCCGCGTCGGCGAGGTCGAGAAGGTGGTCCCGCAGGGGCGGGTGGTCCGGGTCGAGATGCGCTACGACCCGGAGCTGCGGCTGCCGGCGGGCGCGCAGGCGCTGATCGTCCCGCCCAGCGTGGTCAGCGACCGGTACGTGCAGCTCACCCCGGCGTACACGGGCGGCGCCGCGCTCGACGACGGCGCGCGGATCCCGGTCGACCGGACCGCCGCGCCCATGGAGATCGACGACATCTACGCCGCGCTCGACGAGTTCAACCGGACGCTCGGCCCGCGCGGCGCCAACGCCGACGGCGCCCTGTCCGACCTGGTCGCCACCGGCCGGGCCAACCTGGACGGCAACGGCGCCGACCTGCACGAGACGCTCGACGGGGTCTCCCGCGCGCTGACCACCCTGTCGAACGGGCGCGGCGACCTCTTCGGCACGGTGGTCAACCTGCAACGCTTCACCACGACCCTGGCCCGCAGCGACCAGCAGGTACGCCGCTTCCAGCAGCAGCTCGCCGACGTCGCCGAGCAGCTCGCCGGCGAGAAGGAGGAGCTGGCCCGGGCGCTGCGCAACCTGGCCGCCGCGCTCGGCGACGTGACCACCTTCGTCCGGCAGAACCGGACCGCGCTCACCTCGAACGTCACCGCGCTGGCCGACATCACCAAGGTCCTGGTCAAGCAGCAGCAGGCGGTCATCCAGATCCTCGACGTGGCCCCGCTGGCCATCGGCAACCTCAACCTCGCCTACAACCCCCGCTCGGGCACCCTGGACACCCGCGACAACCCGCTCGGCCCGTACGACCCGGCCACCTTCGCCTGCTCGCTCATGGTCGCCCAGCTTCCCGCCGCGGAGGTGCCGGCGATCTGCACCAAGCTCGCGCAGACCCTGCGGCAGCGCGGGCTGCCCCTCACCGACCAGCTGCGCAAGCTGCTCAAGCTGCCGCCCGGCGCCCCGGCGGGAGGCGGGTCCTCACCGGGCTCCGTCAGCTCCCCCGGTGCGCCGACCGCCGACCAGGCGCCGGGCGGCTCCACCATCCCGAGCGACCCCACGCTCGGCGGCATCCTGCGGGGCCCGGCGTGACCGCCCGGCTGTCCGGCGCGCCCGCCGCCACCCGCGCCCGGCTGCCCCGGTTGCTGGCCGGCGCGCTGGCCGTGGCCCTGCTGCCTGCCGGCTGCGGCCTGCCCGAGGTCGCCGACCTGCCGCTGCCCGGCGGCCGGCCGGCCGGGCCCGGCTACACGGTCACCGCGGAGTTCACCGACGTGCTGGACCTGGTGCCCCGGGCCGCCGTGAAGGTCGACGACGTCACCGTGGGCAGCGTCGAGAAGATCTCGCTGGACGGCTGGCACGCCCGGGTCCGGCTGCGCATCGACCGGGCGGTGCGGCTGCCGGCGAACGCCACCGCCGCCGTCCGCCAGAGCAGCCTGCTCGGCGAGAAGTACGTGGCGGTGGCCCCGCCCCCGGCCGAGCCGGCCCGCGGCGACCTCGCCGACGGCGACCTCATCCCGCTGTCCCGCACCACCCGCGGCGCCGAGGTGGAGGAGGTCCTGGCCGCGCTGGGCCTGCTGCTCAACGGCGGTGGCCTGGCCCAGTTGCGCACCATCAACGCCGAGCTGAACCGGGCCCTGGCCGGCCGCGAGCCGGCGCTGCGGGACACCCTCACCCAGCTCGACACCTTCCTCGGCGGGCTCGACCGGCAGAAGGCCGACATCGTCCGCGCCATCGACGCCCTGGACCGGCTCACCGGCCGGCTGGCCCGGCAGCGGCAGGTCGTCGGCGACGCGCTGGACTCCCTCGCCCCGGGCCTGACCGTCCTGGCCCGGCAACGCGCCCAGCTCACCAAGGCGCTCACCGCGCTCGGCCGGCTCGGCACCGTGGGCACCCGGGTGGTGGAGCGCAGCCGGGCCGACACGGTGGCCGCGGTGACGTCCCTGCAACCGATCCTGGAACAGCTCGCCCGGGCCGGCGACGACCTGCCGAAGTCGCTGGACTTCATGCTGTCGTACCCGTTCCCGCCGAACGTCACGGGTGCGATCGTCGGCGACTTCGTGAACCTGTCCGTCACGGCCGACCTGGACGCGGCCAGCATCCTGGCCAACCTGGTGGCCGCCGCGCCCGCCCCGGCGCCGCGGGCGTCCCGGCCGGCGACCCCGACGGCGCCCCGGCCGCCCGCCACCGGCGGCGGCCCGGCGCGGCCCGGCGCCAAGCCCGGCGGCGGCGTCCTCCCCGACCTGCCGCTGGTCCGGTGCCTGCCGGACCTCAAGGACTTCCCGGCCATCTTCACCCCGCCGAAGGAGTGCGGGCTGCCGGAAGGCTGCAAGCTGCTCAAACCCGGCTCCGCCGTGCCGCTGGGCGGGCTGCTGCTGCCCAAGGGCCTGGTGCCGCCGGGCACCGCGCTTCCCGCCGGAACCGAACTGCCCGACGGCACCGTGCTCACCGCCGAGTGCGTGCTCCCGGTGACCGGCGCCGTCGTCGGCCAGGTCGGCGACCTGACCGACGTGCTCGGGGGAGGGCTGATCCCGTGATCGGACGCACCGTGAAGCTTCAGGTGCTCGCCTTCGTGCTGGTGAGCATCCTCGGCGTCGGCTACGTCGGCATCCGCTACGTGGGCCTCGGCGACCGGCTGTTCCACACCGGCTACGTGATCCACGTCGACCTGGCCCGCGCCGGCGGGCTGTTCGCCAACGCCCCGGTCACCTACCGCGGCGTGCCCGTCGGCCGGGTCACCGCGGTCGACCTGCGCGGCGACGGGGTCCGCGCCGACCTGCGCATCGACCGGGGGGTCCGGGTTCCCGACGCGCTGCGCGCGGTGGTCGCCCAGCGGTCCGCCGTCGGCGAGCAGTACCTCGACCTGCGTCCCGACCGCGACGGCGGGCCGTACCTGGCCGACGGGGCGGTGATCCCGGCCGACCGGACCGGCCTCCCGCTGGCCCCGGAGACGCTGCTGACCAACCTGGACGCGCTGGTCCGCTCGGTGGACCCGGACGACCTGTCCGTGCTCGTCACCGAGCTGGGCACCGCGTTCGAGGGCAACGAGCAGGCCCTGGCCCGCCTCCTCGACGCCGGGGACGCCCTGCTCGCCGAGGCGGACCAGCGGCTGCCCGAGACCCTCGCGCTGATCCGCGACGCGCGGACCGTGCTGACCACCCAGGCCGAGTCCGCCGAGGCGCTGCGCCGCTGGTCGGCCGGGCTGGCGCAGCTCGCCGCCACGCTCCGCGCCGCGGACCCGGACCTGCGCCGGCTGCTGGCCGGCGGACCGCCGGCCGGCGTCGAGCTGCGGGCGCTGCTGCGCGGCCTGGAACCCGACGTGGGGGTGCTGCTCGGCAACCTGGTCACCGTCAACGGGATCGCCGCCCGGCGGCTGCCCGGCATCGAGCAGCTCCTGGTCGTGTACCCGATCGCGGTGGCCGGCGGGTTCACCGTCACCCCCGGCGACGGCACCGCGCACCTCGGTCTCGTGGTGAACGCGGGCAACCCGCCGTCCTGCGTCTACTCCGGCGGCGGCACCCGGTGCGACGCCGGCGAACGGTCCGCCGGGGCGAGCGTGCGCGGCGCCGGGAACGCCCCCCGACCCGGCGGCGCCGACCCCGCGCCCCCGACCGCCGACCGGGGCGGCGACCCCGGGTACGACCCGGCGACCGGCCTGGTGCTCGGCGCCGACGGCCGCCCCCTGCAGTTCGGCGGCACCGGCGGCCAGTACCGCACCGCCGGCGCCCAGTCCTGGAAACAGCTGTTGCTCGCCGGGGTGACCCCGTGACCGGCGTACCCGAGGAGGTGGCGGTGCCCAGCCGTAGGAACACCACGTTGAAGGTCATCAAGGGCGCGAAGGCGGGCGGGCCGACGCCACCGCGCCGCCGCCTGGTCACCCGGGCGGTGCCCGCACCCGCCGAGCCGATCGAGCGGGTGCTGGAACGGCTCGACCGGGAACCCGTCGAGGACCCCACCGAGGCCGGCGACCTGACCGTCGTCGGCGACCCGGCCGAGGTCGAGGACCTGCCGGATCCCCACCGGGAGTCCGCCGAGGCGGACGCCGCCGACGAGCCGGACGCTGCTGCCGAGTCGGTCGGCGACGTCCCGCGCGGCCGGGCCCGGGCGCTCACGGCGCTGCTCGTGATGCTGCTCGCCGCCGCCCTGGCCGGCGCCGGCGTGCAGGGCCACCGCTGGTACGTCGACCGCGCCACCGAGCAGGCCCGCGGGGCGGCCGTCGCCGCCGCCCGGCAGGCCGCGGTCAACTTCGTCTCGGTCAGCGCGGCCAGCGTCGACCGGGACCTGAGCCGGATCACCGCCGGCGCCACCGGCGACTTCAAGGACGAGTTCACCCGCGGTCAGGCCCAGGTGCGCGCCGCCGTGGTGGAGAACAAGGTCCAGTCGCAGGGCACCGTGCTGCGCGCCGGGATCGTCTCCGGCGACCGGCGGCGCGCGGTGGTGCTGGTCGCGGTCGACGCCACCGTCCGCAACGTCAAGGCGCCCGACGGGCGGCCGTCGCACTACCGGATCCAGCTGGACCTGGTCCGGGACCGGGACTCGGGGGACTGGCTCGTGACCAAGCTCCAGTTCGTCGGATGACCGACAGGAGGAGACCGATGCGCGTACCGACCGTCCTGCGCCGACCCCCGCTGCGGCCCGTGCCGCTGCTCGTCGTCGCGCTGCTGCTGGCCGCCGCCGTGGCGGTGGCCGGCTGGACCGCCGACCGCCGCGCCGGCCAGCGCGACCAGGCCGTCCGGCAGGCCCTGGCCACCGCCCCGGCCGCCGCCAAGGCCCTCTTCTCGTACGACTACCGCACGTTCGACGACAGCGTCGCCAACGGCCGCACCTTCGCCACGGGCGCGTTCGCCGACGAGTACGCGCAGACCACCACCGCGCTCAAGGCGACGGCCACGAAACAGCAGGCCGTGGTGCTCGCCGAGGTCTCCGCCACCGGCGTGGTGAGCGCCGAGCCGGACCGGGTGGAGCTGCTGCTCTACCTCAACCAGTACCGGCGCAACGTGACCACGGCGGGGGAGAAGGTGGACCAGAACCGGGTGGTGCTCACCCTGGTGCCGGTGCACGGCGAGTGGAAGGTCGTCCAGGCCACCGCCATCTGACCGGCGGGCTTGCCGGCGTCTGCTAGCTGTGGCGGTGTGTCCGAAACCGACCACCGGCCCGCCGACCTGGCCGGCCCGTCCGCGACCGACCCCGGACCCGGCCGGCACCCCGGGTCCGGGGTCGCCGTCCGGCGCGCGGAAGCACCCGTTGCGCCGATGGACGGCGGCTCCGGCGCGACCAGAATGACCAGCGAGGCGGAGGCCGACACCCGCCCCTGGAACGCCGTGGAGTTCGTCGCATGAGCGGCTGGCAGCTGTCCGGCTACACGCCGGTCCGTCGGCTCGGCGCCGGTGCGTCGGGCAGCGTCGTGCTCGCCACCCACGACGCCACCGGCACCCCGGTCGCCATCAAGTACCTGGTGCGCGACATCGGCGCGGACTCCTCCTTCCGGACCGCCTTCCGGGAGGAGGCCCGGCTCCTCGGCGAGATCGACGACCGGCACGTCAGCCGCCTCTACGAGTACGTCGAGTCGCCCCACGGCGCGGCCATCGTGATGGAGCTGGTCAACGGGGTCTCGCTGCGCCAGATGCTGCGCGCGCACGGCCCGACCACCCCCGAGGCGGCGCTCTGCGTGCTGAAGGGGTCGCTCGCCGGGCTCGCCGCCGCGCACGCCCGCGGCGTGGTGCACCGCGACTACAAGCCGGAGAACGTGCTGGTCACCGGCGAAGGGCTGAGCAAGCTCGCCGACTTCGGCATCGCCATGCCGGTCGGGCAGGGCTCCGACACCACCGTCTCCGGCACGCCCCGCTACATGGCCCCGGAGCAGTGGACCGGCGCGCCGGCCAGCCCGGCCTGCGACATCTACGCGGCCACCGCCACCTTCTTCGAGTGCCTCACCGGCCGGCCCCCGTACGAGGGGCCGGACCTGTTCACCCTGCGCGAGCAGCACGTCTCCGCGCCGATCCCGACCGACCCGGCACCCGCGCCGGTGCACGAGCTGCTCCGGCACGGCATGGCCAAGCGCCCCGACGAGCGGCCGCAGCCCGCCCAGGTGTTCCTGGAGATCCTGGACCGGGTGGCGGGCGCCGGATACGGCGAGGAGTGGGAGGAGCGGGGCCTGCGCGAGCTGGCCCGCCGGGCCGCCCTGCTCGCCGCGCTCTGGCCGTTCCCCGACGGCGCGGGCGGCGCCACCAGCCTCGCCAGCACCACGCTCGGCACGACGGCGGGGAGCGGCCGGTTCGGCCGGGGGCGCGCCCGGACCGTGCTGGCCGCCGGCGCCCTCGCGGCCGCCCTGCTGGCCGGCGGCGCCGGCTACAGCTACGCCGCGCACGACGACCCGGCCACCGCCGACGGCCCCACCGCCCCGGCCGTCACCGACCCCACCAGCACGGGCCCGGCCGGCGCCACGCCGACCGGCACGCCGGCGCCGACCGTGACCGCCACCCCGTCCGTGACCGCCACCGCGTCCGCGATCCCGAGCGCCACCCCGACCGGTTCCCGCTCCGCGACGCCCACCCGCTCGCCGGTACGCACCAGCGCTCCCGCCCCGACCCCGTCGACCAGCACCTCGCCGCCCCCGCCGCCGGACGTCACCGCCCCCACCGTTGGTGGTGTCGCCGCCGACCCCGGGCAGCTCGAACCGAACGGCTGCCCGTACGGCTACAAGACCGCAACGGTCACCGCGACGGTCACCGACGACCGCAGCGGCCCGGCCGCACTCAAGGTCACCTTCCGCTACACCCTGGAGGGCGCCACCGGCACGGGGTCGATGGCCGCCGCCGGGCGCGGCGTGTTCCGGGGCACGCTCGGCCCGTTGTCGGCGCCGAAGCAGAGCACCCGCATCCCCGTCCACGTCACCGCCGTCGACGCCGCCGGCAACGCGACCACCTCGGCGTCGCCGGTGTACGTGACGCTCTACAACTACTGCACCCCCGGCTAGGAGTCGACCGTGCCCGCTGCCCAGACCTGCGCCGCGACCCGGGGACGGCCGGCGTGACCCGGCCCGAGGAGCCGACCGAGGCGCTGCCCACCCGGGCGCTGCCCACCGACCCCGGCGCGACCGTCGACCTGGGTCGCGCCGGCGACCCGGCGCACCACACCGACGCCACCGTCCACCTCGGCCCGCCGGCGCCGCCCGCCCCGCCCCCGAGCCCGGACGCGACCGTGCACTTCGGCGCGACCTCCCCGGCGGCCGGGTGGCCCGGCGACGACCGGACGGCGCACCTCGGCGCGTCCGAGCCGACCGCGCGCTTCGGCGGCCCGACCGGGGGTGTGCCCGGCGCCGCCGAGCCGACCGTGCACTTCCGCGCGACGCCGGAACCGACCGCCCGGTTCGACGTACCGACCGTCGGCGCTCCGCGCGCCGCCGAGCCCACCGAGTACCGCAGCGCGCCGGCCGGGCCGACCGCCGGGGCGTACCGGCAGGCGACGGCGGACGCGCGGGCGGTGAGCGGCGGCACGGCGCCCGCGCCCGGCGGGGAACTGCGCTTCGGGCCCGGCGTGCCGGCCACCCCGCCGCCCGCCCCGGCCTGGCCGGCGGCGCCCTCGGCGCGGCGGCCCCGCCCGGTCTGGCGCCGCGTCGTCTCGGTGCTGTCCACCCTGCTCACCGCGGCGCTGCTGGTGGTGGTCGGGCTCTACCTCTGGCAGCGGTTGCGCCCGCTGGAGGTCGAGGGGGTCACCGTGGCGGTGCCCCGGCCCCCCGGCGTGGCCTGCGACGTCACCGTGGATGTGGTGGCCACGGTGCGCACCAACGGGCGCGGCGGGGTGATCCGCTACCAGTGGTTCCGCTCGGACGCGCCGCCGGGCAGCCTGCTCACCGAGCGGGTCGGCCGCGGCCAGCGGACCGTCACCCTCACCCTCAAGTGGACGTTCAGCGGGGTCGGCGCGACCAACGGGACCGCCACCGTCAACGTCATCGAGCCGTCGCCGGTGCAGGCCGGCACGCAGGTCCGCTACCGCTGCCCCGGGGGCTGACCGCGTTTCCCGGACGGCTGGTCAGGGTAGCTCCAGGTGAACGACCCCTGACCATGTGCGTGGAGGCCCTTCGATGAGAGACAACTTCGGGGACGCGGTGGGTGACGCGTTCCGTTCGGTGATGCTGTTCCTGCCCAAGGCGGTCGCCTTCGTCGCCATCCTGATCGTGGGCTGGCTGGTGGCCAAGGCCGTGCTGAAGATCGTGGACAAGGTCCTGGAGCGGGTCCACTTCGACCGGGCCGTCGAGCGCGGCGGCATCAAGACCGCGCTGGCCCGCTCGAAGTACGACGCCAGCGACATCGTCGCCAAGCTGGCCTACTACGCGGTGCTGCTGGTGACCCTCCAGCTCGCCTTCGGCATCTGGGGCCCGAACCCGATCTCGGACCTGATCGCCGGTGTCATCGCCTGGCTGCCCCGGGCGTTCGTGGCCATCGTCATCGTGGTGGTGGCCGCGGCCATCGCCCGGGCGGTGAAGGACATCATCTCCAGCGCTCTCGGCGGCCTGTCCTACGGCCGGGTGCTGGCCAACATCGCCTCGGTGTTCATCCTGGGCCTGGGCGTCATCGCCGCGCTCAACCAGATCGGCGTCGCCACCACGGTGACCACCCCGGTGCTGATCGCCGTGCTCGCCACCGTCGGCGGCATCCTCGTCGTCGGCGTCGGCGGCGGTCTGGTCCGCCCCATGCAGAGCCGCTGGGAGAACTGGCTGGCCCGCGCCGAGGAGGAGTCGCGGACCATCGCCACCCACGCCCGGGCGTACCAGGCCGGGCGGCGGGACGTCGAGGCGCGGTTCGCCGAGCCGACCAGCCCGTACGCCGAGGCCGAGCTGACCCGGCCGGTGGCCGGCGAGACCGAGGCCGACCGGACCCTGCCGGTCGCCCCGTACGGCGCGGCGGAGCCGACCCAGCCGGTGCCGGCGTACGGCGACCCGGACCGCACCCAGCCGACCACGCCGCGGCAGCCCACGGCCGAGCAGTCCGCGGACAGCGAGGCCACCATGGTCATCCCGCAGGCGGACGTCGACCGGTCCCGCCGCTGACCGAACGCCTACCGGCCGGGGTGGGGCCCTACGGGTCCCACCCCGGCCGTCTGTTCGGGGCGGCGTGGGTGCCGGCTGTCCGGTTACCATCGCCGCATGCACTGGCGACATTGATGCCCTGCTGAGGGTCGAGCCCGCGGGCCACCGCGGACACCGCACGTCCGGTGTCCGTCACGTCCCCGTGGGAAGGCCCCATGCTCATCGTCTCCGCGCGCGTGCCCGCCGAGCGCCGGCTCGCCGCCACCCTCTACGCCTACGCGTTCCTCACCGACCTGGTCCTGCTCTATCCGGTCTACGCGCTGCTCTTCGCCGACACCGGGCTGTCGGTCGGGCAGATCTCCTCGCTCTTCGTGCTCTGGTCGGCCGCCGGCATCCTGCTGGAGGTGCCCTCCGGCGCCTGGGCCGACGCGGTCTCCCGGCGGCTGCTGCTCTGCCTCGCCCCGCTGCTCGCCGCCGCCGGCTTCGCGCTCTGGGTACTCGTCCCGTCCTACCCGGCGTTCGCCGTCGGCTTCCTGCTCTGGGGTGCGGGCGGCGCGCTGCGCTCCGGCGCCCTGGAGGCGCTGGTCTGGACCGAACTCGACCGGCTCGGCGCCGCCGGCCGGTACGCCCGGCTGGCCGGCCGGGCGAAGACCGCCGAGTCGCTCGGGGTGGTCGCCGCCATGGGGCTGGCCGCCCCGGTCCTGGCTCTCGGCGGCTATCCGGCGGTCGGCGCGGCGAGCGTGGCGGCGTGCCTGGCCGCCGCGGCGGTCGCCACCCGGTTCCCCGAGCACCGCGCGGCAAAGCCGGCGGGCCACGACCGGACCGGCGCGGCCCAGCCCGACGCGGCGGGCGAGGGCCAGCCCGATCCGGCCGAGCCGGGCTGGTGGAAGAGCCTGCGCGGCGGGCTGGCCGAGGCCCGCGCCGACCGGTCGGTGCGGGCGGCCGTGCTGCTGGTGCCGGCGGTCGCCGCCGTGTGGGGCGGCCTCGACGAGTACACGCCGCTGCTGGCCCGGGACACCGGGGTTCCGGCGGCCGGCGTGCCGTTGCTGCTCCTGCTGGTCTGGGCCGGCACGACGGTGGGCGGCCTGCTGGCCCCGGCGGGGGAGCGGCTGACCGACCGTGGCTTCGCCGCCCTGCTGGCCGGCGCGGCGCTGGCCCTCGCCGCGGGGGCCCTGCTCCGCCACCCGGCCGGGTTCGTCCTGGTCGGCGTCGCGTTCGCGGCGTTCCAACTCGCCACCGTGCTGGCCGACGTGCGGCTCCAGGCCCGGATCAGCGGGCCGGACCGGGCGACCGTCACCTCGGCGGCGGGGATGGCCACCGACCTGACCATCGTCGCGGTCTACGCGGGATACGGCGTCGTGGCGGGCGCGGCCGGCAACGCGGTCGCCTTCGCGGTGGCGGTGCTGCCGTACCTGCTGCTGGCGGGCCGGCTGGCCATCGGTCGACCCGCCAGCCCGGGTCTGCCGAATAGGTCGTTGCCCGACAATACGGGGCTTTCCTGACTACGGTATGGGCGGAAGCGACCGGCGCCGGTCGTCCCCGGGGTGGGCCCGGGGCGGCCGGCGGTGGGCTGGTCGGGACGGAGGCGACGCGGCGTGACGATGGAAGCAGAGCGCACCCTGCGCGAGGAGGAACTGACCGGGCTGGCGGAACTGGCCGCCCAGCTCCGGGTCGACTCGATCCGGTGCAGCACCCGGGCCGGCTCCGGCCACCCGACGTCGAGCCTGTCCGCCGCCGACCTGCTCGCGGTGCTGGTCTCCCGCCACCTGCGCTACGACTGGTCGTACCCGGGCAACCGCGCCAACGACCACCTGATCTTCTCCAAGGGGCACGCCTCGCCGCTGCTGTACGCGGTCTTCCGCGCGACCGGCGCGATCAGCGAGCAGGAGCTGCTGGAGACCTACCGCCAGTCGAACTCCCGCCTCCAGGGCCACCCCACCCCCGTGCTGCCCTGGGTCGACACCGCCACCGGCTCGCTCGGCCAGGGGCTGCCGGTCGGCGTCGGCATCGCCCTGGCCGGGCGGTACCTGGACAAGCTGCCGTACCACGTCTGGGTGCTCTGCGGCGACAGCGAGACGGCCGAGGGCTCCATCTGGGAGGCGCTCGACAAGGCCGGCCACTACGGGCTGCGGAACCTCACCGCGATCGTGGACGTGAACCGGTTCGGCCAGCGGGGACCGACCGAGCTGGAGTGGGACCTGGACACCTACCGCCGGCGGGTCGAGGCGTTCGGCTGCCACCCGCTCGTCGTCGACGGCCACGACCTGGCCGCCATCGACGAGGTGCTCGGGCGGGCCCGGCAGGCGACCGGCCCGACGGTGGTGCTCGCCCGGACGGTCAAGGGCAAGGGCGTGCCGGAGATCGAGAACCGGCCGGACTGGCACGGCAAGGCGCTCGAACCGGACCAGGCCGAGCGGGCCGTCCAGGCCCTCGGCGGCGTGCGGCAGATCCGGGTCGCCGGCCCGCGGCCCGCCGCCGCGCCGCCGGCCCCCGCCCCCGCGGCCGGGAAGCCCCTGGAGCTGCCCCGGTACGAGAAGGGGACGAAGGTCGCCACCCGCAACGCGTACGGGGACGCGCTGCGCGCGCTGGGCGCCCGGCCGGACGTCGTGGCCCTCGACGGCGAGGTCAGCGACTCCACCCGGGCCGACAAGTTCGGCGAGGCGTACCCGGACCGGTTCTTCGAGATGTTCATCGCCGAGCAGCAACTGGTCGCCGCCGCGGTGGGGCTGCGCGTGCGCGGCTACCGGCCCTTCGCGGCCACCTTCGCCGCGTTCCTCTCCCGCGCCTACGACTTCATCCGGATGGCCGGCATCTCCCGGGCCGACATCGCCCTCGCCGGGTCCCACGCGGGCGTGGAGATCGGCCCGGACGGCCCCTCCCAGATGGGGCTGGAGGATCTCGCCGCCCTGCGCGCCGTGCACGGGTCGACCGTGCTCTACCCGAGCGACGCCGTGTCCTGCGCGGCCCTGGTCGCCGCCATGGTCGACCGCGAGGGCGTCAGCTACCTGCGCACCACCCGCGGCAAGTACCCGGTCCTGTACGACAACGGGGAGGACTTCCCGATCGGCGGCAGCAAGGTGGTCCGCGACGGGAGCGACGTCGCGCTCATCGGCGCCGGGGTGACCGTGCACAACTGCCTCGCGGCCGCCGACGAGCTGGCCCGCGAGGGGATCGACGCGCGGGTCGTCGACCTCTACTCGGTCAAGCCGGTCGACCGGCAGCGGCTGCTCGACGCCGTACGGGACACCGGCGGCCGGTTGGTGGTGGTCGAGGACCACTACCCGCAGGGCGGGCTGGGCTCCGCCGTGCTGGAGTCGCTGGCCGACCTGGCCGAGCCGGTGCGGGTGAGCCACCTGGCGGTACGCGGGCTGCCCGGCTCCGGCACCCCGGCGCAGCAGATGGACCGGGCGGGCATCGGCGCCCACGCGATCGTCAGCGCGGCGCGCGCCATCGCCTGACGACCGCCCGACCTGGCCCGGAACCCGCCGCTGACCTGCGCTCTTGAGCCGGACGGCACCAGATGACGCCAGGATGGCACCTTTCTGAGCCAACTAGGCTTGCCTGTGGTGCCATACGTGTGCCACGATGGCACCATGGACCTGACGTCGTATGTGAGCAACCTCGGACGCGAGTTCGCCACGCTTGCCGAAGCCGGCGGTGAGGAGTCGCGTGCCCTGGTCGAGCGCCTGACCGGGTCGCTCGAGTCGGCGATCCGGATGACACTGCTGGACGCGCTCTCGGCCGCCGCCGACGAGATCACCCGGGACCTGGCCCCGGGCTCGGTGGAGCTGCGCCTGCGCGGACGCGAGCCGAACTTCGTCGTGACCGTGCCACCCGCCGAGCCGTCCGGCCGCACCGCCGAGGACAGCACGGCGACGGCCGGCGCGCCGGACAGCGATCTGCTGATCGCCGAGGAGGGCCCCTCCGCCCGGATCAACGTACGCCTGCCCGAGCAGCTCAAGGCCGCGGTCGAGGAGGCCGCGGCCCGGGAGGGGCGCTCGGTCAACGCCTGGCTGGTCCGGGCGGCCGCCGCCGGCCTGCAGCGCTCGGACCGCGACCAGCGTCCCGAGCGACCCGGCAGCGCGAAACGCACCCCGCAGAGCTTCACCGGCTGGGTCCGGTAGCCGCGCCGCACCACTTTCCCCACCCGTCCCCCGACCTGCGGGGACGGCCCACCTACCCCTGACGCGAGGACAACCATGCCCCGTTTCGAAACGCTCGAACCGATTTCCGTCACGCTCGAACTCGGCGTCGGCAACGTGCGGATCGCCGCCAGCGACCGGACCGACACCGTCGTCGAGGTCCGCCCGAGCGACGAAGCCGACGAGTCCGACGTGAAGGCCGCCCAGCAGGTCCGGGTCGACTTCAGCAACGGCACGCTGCGGGTCACCGGCCCGAAGATCCGTGCCTTCGACTTCTCCCGCAAGACCCGTTCGGTCGACGTGTCGATCGAACTGCCCACCGGCTCCCACCTGTCCGCCGAGATGCAGCTGGGCGACTACCGCTGCGCCGGCCGGCTCGGGCAGTGCCGGCTCAAGACCTCCGCCGGGAACATCGGGCTCGAACGAACCGGCCCCCTGCGCCTGGACACCTCGGCCGGTCACATCACCGCCGGCGACGTCGCCGGCAACGCCGAGATCTCCACCGGCTCCGGCAAGGTCCAGATCGGCGAGGTCGACGGCACCGCGGTGATCAAGAACTCCAACGGGGACACCACGATCGACGCGGTCACCGGCGACGTGCGGGTCCGCGCCGCCAACGGTGGCATCCACATCGAACACGCCGGCGCCGGCGTCGACGCGAAGACCTCCAACGGCAGCATCCGCCTCGGCGAGGTGAGCCGCGGCTCGGTCGTCCTCGCTACCGCCATGGGCGACCTGGACATCGGCATCGCCGAGGGCGCCGCCGCCTGGCTCGAGGTCAACACCGGATTCGGCAAGGTACGCAACCTGCTGGACAACACCACCCGGCCCGACGACGTCGCGCGAACCGTCGAGATCCGCGGCGGCACCTCCTTCGGCGACATCACCATCCACCGCTCCTGACCCGCTCTCGGCCCCGGAAGAAGGCAACATGACCAGCACGCAGTCCCGGCCGGCGATCGCCGCGACCGGGCTACGGAAATCGTTCGGCGACCATGTGGTGCTCGACGGTCTCGACCTGAACGTGGCACGGGGAACGGTCTTCTCGCTGCTGGGCGCCAACGGCGCCGGGAAGACCACCACCGTCAAGATCCTCTCCACCCTGCTCGGTGCCGACGCCGGTGACGCCCAGGTCGCCGGGCACGATGTCGCCCGCGAACCGGACGCGGTGCGCGCCGCGATCGGTGTCACCGGTCAGTTCTCCGCCGTGGACAAGCTGCTCACCGGCGAGGAGAACCTGCGGCTGATGGCGGATCTGCACCACCTGGCCCGGGGCGAGGGCCGGCGCCGCGCCGCCCGGCTGCTCGAACAGTTCGACCTGACCGAGGCGGCCAGGAAGCCGGCATCGACCTATTCCGGCGGCATGCTGCGGCGGCTCGACCTCGCGATGACCCTGGTCGGCAGTCCGCAAGTGATCTTCCTCGACGAGCCGACCACCGGGCTCGACCCGCGCAGCCGCCGGGCCATGTGGCAGATCGTCCGGGACCTGGTGGCCGGCGGCGTCACCATCTTCCTGACCACGCAGTACCTGGACGAGGCCGACGAGCTGGCGGACCGGATCGCGGTCCTCGACCGCGGCCGGGTGGTCGCCGAGGGCACCGCGGAGGAGCTGAAGCGCCGCATCCCCGGCGGACACGTCCGCCTGCGGTTCGCCGACCCGCAGTGTCTCGACGCGGCCGTGGCCGTGCTGGACGAATCCTCGCGCGACAACGACGCCCTCGCCCTGCGGGTGCCCAGCGACGGCAGCCTGCGCTCGCTGAAGACCCTGATCGGCCGGCTCGACGACCGGGCCATCGAGGTCGAGGAACTGTCTGTGCGCACCCCCGATCTCGACGACGTCTTCCTCGCCCTCACCGGCAACCCCACCCGAGAGAAGGTGACCACCCGATGAGCGCCCCCGCCCTCACCGGCCCGGCTCCGGCAAGCCTCCGTTTCCATCCGCTGCGCGACTCGGCGACGATGCTGCGCCGCAACCTCAAGCGGATGCTGCGGTATCCGTCCATGACCGTGATGCTCGTCGGGATGCCCGTCGTCTTCCTGCTGCTCTTCGTCTACGTGCTGGGCGGCACGCTCGGTGCCGGGCTCGACGGGACGGCGGACATCGGCGCGGCCGCCGGGCGCGCCGCGTACGCCAACTACGTGGCGCCCGCGATCATCCTCATGACCGTGGCGGCCACGGTCCAGGGGACCGCGATCTCGATCGCCATGGACATGACCGAGGGCATCATCACCCGGTTCCGGACCATGCACATCGCCCGCGTCTCGGTGCTGACCGGACACGTCCTGGGCAGCGTGATCCAGGCGGTGTTCAGCCTGGTGGTCGTGATCGGCGTGGCACTGCTGGTCGGCTTCCGGCCCACCGCCGGGCCGGCCGCGTGGCTGGCCACGGCCGGTTTCCTGGTGGCGGTGACCTTCGCGCTCGTCTGGTTGTCCGTCGCGCTCGGCCAGGTGAGCAGGAGCGTCGAGACCGCGAGCAACCTGCCCATGCCCCTCGTCCTGCTGCCCTTCCTCGGCAGCGGATTCGTCCCCACCGACTCCATGCCCGCCGGCCTGCGCTGGTTCGCCGAGTACCAGCCGTTCACGCCGATCATCGAGACCCTGCGCGGCCTGCTGATGGACGAGCCGATCGGCAACAACGCGTGGATCGCGCTCGCGTGGTGCGCCGTCATCGCGCTGGTCGGGTACCTCTGGTCGAAGCGCCTGTTCAACCGCGAGTCCTGACCCTGCCGCGGCACGAGACGGCCGGCGCCCCCGGACGGGTGGGGGAGCCGGCCGTTTGTGGGCGTCGCCGGCGGGTAGCCACGCGGTCTCCGGGACGGAAGGACCGAGCGATGGCGGAGTTGGAGTTCGTGGCGAAGGTGGCCGCACGGGCGGGCGTACCGGCGGAGGCGGCGCGATCCCTGACCGAGGCCACCCTGCGCACCCTCGCCGAGCGGATCAGCGGCGGCGAGGCGGCGGACCTGGCCGACCACGTGGCGCACGAGCTGCGCCCGCTGCTGGCCCGGGCCCGCCCGGAGGAGCCGGAGGCGTTCGGGTACGACGAGTTCCTGCGCCGGGTGGCCGACCGTGCCGGCACGGCGCCGGACGTCGCCGAGCGGGGCGCGCGGGCCGTGCTGCAGACGCTGCACCGGGTGGTCGGGCACGCCGAGTTCGAGCAGGCCCTGGCGGAGTTGCCGCGCGAGATCGGGGCGCTGGCCCAGCCGGTGCCCCGCACGCCCTGACCCGGCCGGCGCCGGGGTGGGACGAAACGCCCGGTGGGTCCCGCCGGGGCGGCCGGACGGCCGCTAGGTTGGGGTGATGGCCGCGCTGAGCTTCGACCGCCATCGTGCCGAGATCGTCGCCCAGAGCGATCTGCTCCGCACCCATCTCGACGGCGCCGACCTGACCACGCCCGTCGCCTCCTGCCCCGGGTGGAACGTCGGCCAGCTGGCCCGGCACCTCGGCGGCGGCCAGCACGTAGCGGCCGAGGTGGTCCGCACCCGGGCCGACCGGCCGCCGTCGGACACCCACTTCCGCGACCTGTCCCCGTACGCCCGTGAGGAGCCGGGGGTGGTCGGCCCCTGGCTGGTGGAGAGCGCCGCCGCGCTGGCCGATGCGCTCGGCGAGGCCGGCCCCGACGTGGCGACCTGGACGCCGCTGTCGGTGCCGGCCGCCGGGGTGTTCTGGGCGCGCCGGTTCGCCCACGAGACGCTGCTGCACCGGGCCGACGCCGCCCTCGCCCTGGGCGTGGACTTCGCCGTCGACCCGGCGGTGGCGGTCGACGCGCTGGACGAGTGGATGGAGCTGGGCTCCCTGCCGCAGATGCTGGACTTCTATCCGCACCGGCGCGACCTGCTCGGCCCCGACCGCACCCTGCACCTCCACGCCACCGACGTGCCGGCCGAGCTGGGCGCGGAGTGGCTCGTGGACCTCACCGGGGACACCCTGGCCTGGCGGCGGGCGCACGAGAGAGCGGCCGTGGCGGTCCGCGGCCCGGTGACCGAACTGCTGCTCATGGTCTACCGGCGGCGCCCGGTCGACACCGCCGTGGTCGAGGTCTTCGGCGAGGCGGCGCTGCTCGACCGCTGGCTGGCGGCGGTCGCGTTCGGTTGACGGTGGGGCCGGCGGCCGGGTGGCCGCCGGCCCCACCACCGGCTCAGCCGGGCAGGTGCAGGAACGACCACTGGTGGCCGTCGAGGTCCCGGAACCCGCGCATGTACAGGTAACCGAGGTCCTGACCGGGGCCGAGCGAGGTGCCACCCGCGAGGACCGCCACGTCGACGAGCGCGTCCACCCGCTCCCGCCGATCGACGGCGAGGCCGACGATCACCTCCCGGCTGATGGCGGTGTCGCACACCCCGGCGCCGGCGAACGCGGCGAAGGCCGCCGGGGTGTGCAGGATCAGGTGGGTGGTCTCGCCCAGGGTGAGTTGGGCGCTGTCCCCGTCGGGTTGCCGGGGCCGGGCCGTGAAGCCGAGAGCGGTGAAGAACTCGACCGCCCGGTCGAGATCGGCCGCCGGCAGGTTGACGAACGTCGCGGCGCTCATCGGGTCACCTCCCCCTGCTCCAGCAGCTGCTTCAGGGCGGCGAGGCGGTCCCGCCAGTACGCCTTGAGCCGGTCGGCCTCCGCGGCGTCGGCGAGCTTCTCGTGCTGTACGGCCACCCGGGCCTTCGTCTCGTTGACCGGGGTGAAGCCGACGGCGATCCGGCTCGGCCCGCCGGCCCAGTCGGCGCGGAAGCTCCTCGGTGCGGTGGCCGTACGGACCGAGACGGCCACGTCGGGCAGCCAGCGCCGGCGTACCGCCTCGTCGGCGAACGCCGCGAACAGCACCGCCACCGGCACCGCCACCGTGCGGCTGCCGGTGGCCTCGAAGCCGCTACCGCGCCGTTGGCCGGGGGCGCGCAGGCCGCGCGCCTGCTCGTACCCGACGGTGATGGTCTGCGCCCACCAGCCCGGCACCTCGTGCGCCGTGACCAGCCAGCGCGCCATCTCGGCGTGGGTCCGGTCGACCGCGCCCCAGGCGTCGAGCCGGGCGAACCACTCGTCCCAGTCGTGGCCGGTGCGCTCGCGCAGCAACGCGGCGGAGACCCGGTCCATCTGCGTCCGGGCGGGGGAGGGGGGCTCCGCGGCCGCGACGGCGGCTGCGGACCCGGCCAGCAGTTGCCTGCGGGCGGTCGTGTAGCTCTCGCCGGTCCGGGCCATCCGGGTGCGCACCCGGAACTTGAACGACCTGTGACTCGTCATCACATGCTCCCTGTCGACGGCGCGGTCGCAGGGACTCACGCTCCCGTCGACCCCGCCGAGGGCATGTGGCGTGTCGGTGGGCCTGTCGGCACCGCGTCCCGAGAGCTCGGGGCCCCCTTTGCCTCCGCGGGACCGGTGGCGTGAGCACCGGGATGGAGGTGAGGCGCAGGACTGCGCCGCGCCCAGTCTACGCCCCGATCCGTCCCCGGTGGGGAGGCCGGCTCAGCCGGTCGTCTGCTCCCACATCGACTTCATCTCGTCGAACGCCTGCTCCATGATCTGCACCATGGCGCGGCGGGCCGCTTCGCCGTCGCGGCGCTGGATCGCCGAGGCCACGTCGGCGTGCGACTGCAACGCCTGCTGGTCGGGGTGGTGCGGCATGAGGTGGTAGTGGTGCCGGCCGGTGAGCACCTCGGCGACCAGTTCCCGGAGCTTGCCGAACATCTCGTTGCCGGAGGCGGCCAGGACCCGCCGGTGGAACTCGATGTCCAGTCGGAGGAACCGCTCCTCGTCCCCGGCCTGCCCGGCGGCCCACATCTTCGCCGCGACCCCGACGAGGTCGCTGGCGTCGTCGGGGGAGATCCGTCCGGCGGCCAGCCAGGCGGCGTGCGGCTCGACCGCGGTCCGCAGCTCGGTGATCGAGCGCAGCTGCGCCATCCGGCCGGCGGAGGCGAGCCGCCAGCGGATCACCTGCGGATCGAAGACGTTCCACGCCTCGGCGGGTCGGATCAGGACGCCGACCCGGCGGCGCGTCTCGATCAGGCCCATCGACGCGAGCACCCGGAGGACCTCGCGGATCACCGACCGGGAGACGGCGTGCCGGTCGACCAGCTCGTCGATGTTGAGCACGGAGCCGGCGGCCAGTTCGCCGCCACAGACGGCCGTGCCGAGTTCGTCGAGTACGCGGGCGTGCAGCCCGGTCTCGCCCCCGGAGGAGGAGTGATCCACGGGTCGGAGCATATCAGTTGGGGATCACCCCTTGAATAAGTCAGCTTTTTCGGCCTAGCATCCCGTCGTTAAGCGGACGTTACAGCGTTGTGGCGCTCTTCCCCCGGGGCGGCGACCACGAGAAAAGGAGAGATGACGTGCGACGTCGATCGATATTCGGTACGTCTCTGGCCGTGGTCGCAGCCATGGGCCTGGCCGCCTGCGGCGGCGGTGGCGACGACAGCGGCGCGTCCAAGACGGTTCGCGTGACCCTGGCGAACCACGTCTGGACCGAGAACATCAAGGCGGCCCTGCCCGAGTTCGAGAAGCAGACCGGGCTCAAGGTCGAGATCACCCAGCTCGGCGAGGACCAGCTCTCCGACCAGTACAACGTCAAGCTCAACGCCGGCTCGTCCGACCTGGACGTGATGATGTACCGCCCCCTCCAGGAGGGGAAGCTCTTCGCCAAGAACAAGTACCTGGCCAACCTCTCCGACCAGGTCAAGTCCAGCAAGGACTGGGACTACTCCGACTTCCAGTCCGGCCCGGTCGAGGCCACCACCTACGAGGGCAAGCCGGTGGGCGTCCCGATCATCACCGAGCAGGAGGTCCTGTACTACCGCAAGGACCTGCTGGCCAAGGCCGGACTGAGTGCCGCGCCGAAGACCCTCGACGAGCTCAAGGCCGCCGCCGCGAAGATCAAGGCCAGCGTCCCGGGCACCGCGGGCTTCGTCGCGCGGACCGGCAAGTCGCCGGCGGTCACCCAGTTCTCCAGCTTCCTGTACAGCTTCGGCGGTGACTTCGTCGACGGCAGCGGCAAGGCGACCGTCAACAGCGACGCCGCCAAGCAGGCGTACGCCTTCTACGGCGGGCTGATCAAGGACTCCGGCCCGGCCAACGTCAGCACCGACATGAGCTGGCCCGAGGCGATGGCCATCTTCACCCAGGGCAAGGCCGCCTTCTACACCGAGGCCAACTCGCTCTACAAGAACGCCACCGACCCGGCCAAGTCCAAGGTGTCCGACACCGTCGGCTTCGCGCCGTTCCCGGCCGGCCCGGCCGGCTCCAAGCCGTACAACATCCCGTCGTGGGCGCTGGGCATCAACGACGCCTCGAAGAACAAGAGCAACGCCTGGAAGTTCGTCGAGTGGGCCACCGGCAAGCAGCAGACCCTCGCTCAGCAGAAGGCCGGCGTGCCGAGCGCGCGTACCTCGGTCTGGGCCAACCCGGAGGGCACCGCGAGCTACCCGAAGGACCTGGTCGAGGCCATCACCGCGAGCACCAAGGACGGCGTCGCCCATGACCGGCCCGTGGTGGTGAAGGTCGGCCAGGCCCGCGAGCTCGTCGGCCAGCCGATCGTCGACGCGATCACCGGCAAGGACCCGGCGGCCGCGGCCGACACCGCCAACGAGGCCTTCCAGAAGTTCCTGGACGACGAGGCCAAGTAGCACGCGCGCGGGTGGTGGGGCTCCGCCCCGCCACCCGCGTACCCCTGTCGGTCCGCCCACCCCGGAGATCTCATGGCAACCGTCACCACCCCCCGCCGCGCCCCCGGCGGCGCCGGCGTCATGCCCGACACGCCCGGCTGGGCGCGCTGGGCCAACGACCACCGCAAGTGGCTCTTCGCCGCGCCCGCGATGGCCTTCGTCGCCGCGTTGATCGTGATCCCGCTGGGCTGGACCGCCTGGCTCAGCCTCACCGACGCCGAGGGGTCCGTCCGCGCCGAGAGCGAGTTCGTGGGCTTCCAGAACTACCTCGACGTGCTGTCGGACACCGACCGGTTCTGGCCGGCGGTCGGCCGCACCGCCGGCTTCACCCTCGTGGCGCTGCTGTTCGAGGTGGTCCTCGGCATGGCCATCGCGCTGCTGCTGTGGCGGCCGTTCAAGGGCCAGAAGTGGGTGCGCGTCGCCATCCTCATGCCGCTGGTCGCCACCCCGGTCGCGGTCGGCATGATGTGGCGGCTCATCTTCGACCCGAACATCGGCCTGGCCAACCAGGTGCTCGGCTGGGTCGGCATCGGCCCGCAGCCCTGGCTCGCCGGGCAGCACTCCGCCCTGCCCACCACGATCTTCATCGACGTGTGGCAGTGGACCCCCATGGTGGTGCTGATCCTGCTCGCCGGGCTCAGCTCGCTGTCCGAGGAACCCCAGGAGGCGGCGCGGATCGACGGCGCCAGCACCTGGCAGCGGTTCCGGCACGTCACCCTGCCGCTGCTGATGCCCACGGTGATCGTCGCGATCCTGCTGCGCGGCATCGACGCGCTGAAGACCTTCGACATCCTCTACGCCACCAAGGGCCGCGGCGGCGGCTCCTTCCACGAGGTGGAGACCCTCAACGTGTACGCCTACGGGCTGAGCTTCGACTACAACGAGTACGGCGTCTCGTCCACCGTCCTCATCCTCTTCTTCCTGATCATCATCGGGTCGATGTGGGCCCTGACCGCCCGGCGCAAGGAGGCCAAGCGATGAAGGCCAGTCCCGCGTACCGGGTGTTCCGGGTGGTGGCGCTCGTCGTCGTGGTGCTGTCGCTGGTCACGCCGCTGCTGTGGATGATCGCCGCGTCGTTCAAGACCAACGTCGACATCTACGACACCGGCAAGGCGCTGGTCTTCTCACCCACCCTGGACAACTACGCGACCGTGCTCAAGCAGTCGCACTACGTCCAGTTCATCGGCAACAGCCTGTGGGTGGCGTTCGCCGCCACCGTGCTGTCGCTGCTGCTCGGCGTGCCGGCCGCGTACTCGATGAGCCGGTTCAACATGAAGAAGTCGGCCCTCGTGGTGCTGATGGCCCGGGTCATCCCCGGCGTCTCGCTGCTGGTTCCCTGGTACTACGTCTTCTCGAACCTGCAGCTGGTCGGCGGCTTCACCGTGCTGATCCTCAGCCACATGTTCGTCTCGCTGCCGCTGATCGTCTACATCATGATGGGCTTCTTCGACGGCCTGCCCGAGGAGCTGGAGGAGGCGGCGCTGGTCGACGGGCTCACCCACATCGGCGCGTTCCGCCGGATCACCCTGCCGCTGTCCGTGCCGGGCATCGCCACCGCCGGCATCCTGTCCTTCATCTTCTCCTGGAACAACTTCATGTTCGCCCTGGTCCTGTCCGGGGCGGACACCAAGACCCTGCCCGTGGCGATCTTCGACTTCGTCGGCTACGCCAGCATCGACTGGGGCGGCCTCATGGCCGCGGCCACCGTGGTCACCCTGCCGATCATGGTGATCGCCCTGTTCGTGCAGAAGTACGTGGTCTCCGGCCTGACCGCCGGCGCGACGAAGGGCTGAGCACCGTGACCACCATCGCGCGCATCGAGACCTTCCTGGTCGCCCCCCGCTGGCTCTTCGTCCGCGTGGAGACCGAATCCGGGATCGTCGGCTGGGGCGAGGCCACCTGCGAGGGTCGGTCCGAGACCGTCCGCGCCGCCGTCGACCAGCTCGCCGAGCTGCTGATCGGACGGGACGCGCTGCGCATCGAGGACCACTGGCAGGTCATGACCAAGGGGTCGTTCTACCGGGGCGGCCCGATCCTGGCCAGCGCCGTGGCCGGCCTCGACCAGGCGCTCTGGGACATCGCCGGCAAGCACTGGGGCGCGCCCGTGCACCAGCTGCTCGGCGGCCCGGTCCGGGACCGGATCCGGGTGTACGGCTGGGTCGGCGGCGACGAGCCCGGCGAGGTACGCGACCAGATCAGCGCCGCGGTCGAGTCCGGCCTCACCGCGGTCAAGATGAACGCCTCCGGCCGGATGAGCGCGGTGGCCTCGGTCGCCGAACTCGACGGGGTGGTCCAGCGGGTGGCCGCCGCCCGCGAGGTGCTCGGTGACCACCGGGACGTCGCGGTCGACTTCCACGGCCGGTTCAGCCTGGCCAGCGCCCGCCGGGTCGCCCCGCTGCTCGAGCCCTACCGGCCGTTCTTCCTGGAGGAGCCGGTGGTGCCCGAGAACTCGCACCTGATCGGCGAGTTCGTCCGCTCCACCACCACGCCGGTGTCCACGGGGGAGCGGCTCTACAGCCGGCAGGAGTTCCTGCCCGTCCTCCAGGCCGGCATCGCGGTGGCCCAGCCGGACCTCTCGCACGCCGGCGGCATCACCGAGGTCCGCAAGATCGCCGCGCTGGCCGAGGTGTACGACGTCCAGCTCGCCCCGCACTGCCCGCTCGGCCCGATCGCCCTCGCGGCCTGCCTCCAGGTCGGCTTCGCCACGCCGAACTACCTGATCCAGGAGCAGAGCATCGGCATCCACTACAACCTCGGCGCCGAGGTGCTCGACTACTGCCTCGACAAGACGCCACTGACCTTCGTGGACGGGTACGTCGAACGGCTCACGGCGCCCGGCCTGGGTATCGAGATCGACGAGGCGGCGGTGCGCGCCGCCGACAAGCGCGGCCACGCCTGGCGCAGCCCCATGTGGCGGCACCGGGACGGCTCCTACGCGGAATGGTGATCATGACCCTCGACCTCACCGCCGAACTCGCCGCCACCCGCCTGCTGGCGGTCATCCGCGGCACCGACCCGGCCGCCGCCATCGCCACCGGCACCGCCCTGCTCGCCGAGGGTGTCCGCGTGGTCGAGGTGGCCCTGACGACGCCCGGCGCGCTGGACGCCATCGCCGCGATCCGGGCCGCCGCCCCGCCCGGCTCCCTGGTCGGCGCGGGCACCGTGCTCACCCCGGCCGCCGTCGCCGACGTGGCCGCGGCCGGCGCGCAGTTCGTCGTCACCCCGGCCGTCGTCGACTCGATCGGCGAGGCGGTCCGCCGCGGGCTGCCGGTGGCCGCCGGCGCGCTGACCCCGACCGAGGCGTACGCGGCGGTCCGGGCGGGAGCCGCCGCCGTGAAGCTCTTCCCGGCCTCGCTGGGCGGCCCCGCGTACCTGAAGGCGCTGCGCGACCCCTTCCCGGCCATCCCGTTCGTCGCGGTCGGCGGGGTGGGGCTTGCCGAGCTGCCCGGCTATCTCGCCGCCGGGGCCATCGCCGTCGGCGTCGGCGGTCCGCTGGTCGGCGACGCCGCCTCCGGCGGCGACCTCGACGCCCTCCGCGAGCGGGCCCGCGCCTACCTGGCCGCCGTCGCATGACCGCCGCCGACCTCGACACCCACCCCGGGACCGTCGCATGAGCGGACTCGACCTGCTCACCCTCGGCGAGGCGCTGGTCTCGCTGCGCTCGACCGGGCCGCTCGCGGTCGGTGGCGCGCTCACCCCGCACCTGGCCGGGGCGGAGGCCAACGTGGCGATCGGGCTGGCCCGGCTCGGCCACCGGGCGGCGTTCGCCGGCCGGGTCAGCGACGACGAGCTGGGCACCTTCCTGTTGCGCCAGCTCCGCGCCGAGGGCGTCGACGTGACGCACGTGGTCCGCGACCCCGACCGCCCGGTCGGGCTCATGTTCCTGGAGCGGCGCACCGCCGACCTGACCCGGGTGCTCTACCAGCGGGCCGGCTCGGCCGGGTCGGCGCTCGGCATCGATGACCTGCGGCCTGCCCTGGCGGCCGGCGCCCGGGTGCTGCACCTGACCGGGATCACCCCGGCGCTCTCCGACCGCGCCCGGGAGGCCACCGCGTGGGCCGCCGAGACGGCCGCCCGGGCCGGGACGCTGGTCTGCCTCGACGTCAACCACCGGGCGAAGCTGTGGTCGCGGGACGCCGCGCGGGCCGTGCTCACCCCGCTCGCCGGGCACGCCTCGGTCGTGGTCGCCTCGGCCGACGAGCTGGACCTGGTCGGCGCCCCCGGCGCGGACGAGGAGACGCTGGCGGCCGGGCTGCTGGCCCGGGGCGTGTCGACCGTGCTCGTGAAGCTCGGCGGCGACGGCGCCCGGGCGTACACCCGGGACGGCCGCCGGGACGCGGCGGCGCTGCCCGTGACGGCGGTCGACACCGTCGGCGCGGGGGACGCCTTCACGGCCGGCTACCTCTCCGGCCACCTGGACGGGCTCGACCTGGCCGGGCGGCTGCGCCGCGCGGTCACCCTCGGCGCCTTCGCCGTCGCCGGACACGGCGACTGGGAGACCCTGCCGCGCCGGGACGAGCTGTCCCTCCTGGACTCCCGGCAACCCGGCGACACCCTTCGCTGACCCACCCCGAGAAAGGCATCCGCGTGAAGATCGTCGCAGCGGACGTGATCGTCTCCAGCCCCGACCGCAACTTCGTCACCGTCAAGATCACCACCGACGAGGGTCTCACCGGGCTGGGCGACGGCACCCTCAACGGCCGGGAGCTGGCCGTCGCGTCCTACCTGGCCGACCACGTCGTCCCCCTGCTGATCGGGCGGGACCCGCACCGCATCGAGGACACCTGGCAGTTCCTGTACCGGTCGGCCTACTGGCGGCGCGGGCCGGTCACCATGGCCGCCATCGCCGCCGTCGACGTGGCGCTCTGGGACATCAAGGCCAAGGCCGCCGGGATGCCGCTCTACCAGCTCCTCGGCGGCGCGTCCCGGACCGGGATCATGGCGTACGGGCACGCCTCCGGCCGGGACCTGCCCGAGCTGTTCGACTCGATCCGCGCGCACCTGGAGCTGGGCTACCGGTCCATCCGGGTGCAGACCGCGGTACCCGGCATCAACGCCGTGTACGGCGTCGCCGCCCAGCCCAGCATCGACGGCAAGCGGTACGACTACGAGCCCGCCCAGCGCATCCCGCTGCCCGCCGAGGAGGACTGGGACACCCGCGCCTACCTGCGCCACCTGCCCGGCGTGTTCGAGGCGGTCCGCAACGAGTTCGGCCCCGAGCTGCCGCTGCTGCACGACGGCCACCACCGGATGACCCCCATCCAGGCCGCGAAGCTCGGCAAGGCGCTCGAACCGTACGACCTGTTCTGGCTGGAGGACTGCACGCCGGCGGAGAACCAGGAGGCGCTGCGGCTGGTCCGCCAGCACACCACCACCCCGCTGGCCATCGGCGAGGTCTTCAACACCGTGTGGGACTACCAGACGCTGATCCGGGAACAGCTGATCGACTACGTCCGGTCCGCCGTCACCCACACCGGAGGCATCACCGCGATGCGCAAGCTGCTCGACTACGCGGCCCAGTACCAGATCAAGTCCGGCATCCACGGCCCCACCGACATCTCGCCGGTCGGCATGGCCGCCGCACTCCACCTGGACCTGGCCATCCACAACTTCGGCATCCAGGAGTACATGCAGCACGGCCCGCTCACCAACGAGGTGTTCCGGCAGTCGTTCACCTTCGCCGACGGCTACCTGCACCCGGGCGAGCAGCCCGGCCTCGGCGTCGAGCTCGACGAGGAGGCGGCCGCCCGGTTCCCGTACCAGCCGGCGTACCTGCCGTTCAACCGGCTCAAGGACGGCACCGTCCATGACTGGTGAGCGGCCGCCCACCCGGCACGTCGTGGTGATGGGCGTGTCCGGCGCGGGCAAGACGACCGTGGCCCGGGGGATCAGCGAGCTGACCGGCCTGCGGTTCGCCGAGGCCGACGAGTTCCACTCGGCCGCCAACGTGGCCCGGATGCGCGCCGGCGTGCCGCTCGACGACGCGGACCGCTGGCCCTGGCTGCGCGCCCTGGCCGGCTGGATGGCGGACCGGCACGCCGAGGGGGTGTCCACCGTGCTGACCTGCTCGGCGCTCAAACGCGCGTACCGGGACGTGCTGCGGCAGGGGCCGGCGGACGTGGAGTTCCTGCACCTGGACGGTGCCTCCGCGCTGATCCGGGACCGGTTGGACCGGCGGGTCGGCCACTACATGCCGGCCAGCCTGTTCGACTCGCAGCGGGCCATCCTGGAGCACCTGGGGCCGGACGAGTCCGGCGTGGTGCTGGAGGTGGCGGCGCCGCCGGACGAGCTGGTCCGGGCGGCGGTACGCCGGCTCGGCCTGCCGGTGCGCGCCGCGGTCGCCGGCCCCTGACGGGCGTCGCCGGCTCGTGCGCGGGTCGCCCGCGAGCCGGCGGTCAGTCGGGTAGCGCGTCCAGGTAGACCCAGCGGCCGTCCTCCCGGACGAACCGGCTGTGCTCGGCCACCGTGCCGGGCCGGCCGGCCTCCCGGTAGTGCGCCCGGAACCGGACCGTGCCCTCGGTGTCGAACAGGCCGCCCCGGTCGGTGTCGAGCACCTCCAGCCGGGTCCACCGGGTGCCCGGGTCCAGCGCCAGCCGGGGCGGCCGGGTGGTGGAGTGCCAGGTGCGCAGCAGGTGCGCGGCGTCGCCCACCGCGAAGGCGCTGTAGCGGGAGCGCATCAGCGCCTCGGCGGTGGCCGCCGCCGATTCGCCCCGGTGGATCGGCCCGCAGCAGTCCGCGTACGGCAGGCCGGAGCCGCAGGGACAGGGCCCGCCGGTCGGGTCGGCCGCGCTCCGGCGGGCATCGCGTTTCGCCACGGGGTCATTCTCGCCGACGGCTCACCGGGCGCTCGTCCGGGCCGTCCGCCGCGTGCCGAACGACTCCATGGTGGTCGCCTTCTTCGCCGGCGTACGCGTCGCGGCGACCCGCTGGGCCTTGGCGCCGGCGGCGGCCTTCTTGGCGGTGGCCGCGCGGGCCGTGCCCTTGGCGGCCGGGGCCTTCTTCGCCGTGGTCCGCGTGGTCGGGGCCTTCTTCACCGTCCTCCTGGTACCGGGCGCCTTCTTGGCCACGGCCTTCTTGGCGGGCGCCTTCTTCGCCACGGCCTTCTTGGCAGGCGCCTTCTTTGCCGCGGCCTTGGTGGCGGGGGCCTTCTTCGCCGCCGTGGTGGCCTTCTTCGCGGCGACCGCCTTGGCGGTGGGCCTGCGGGTGGGCGTGGCGGTGGTGGCCGAGGTGGCCTTCTTCCGCGCCGCGCGCGCGGTGGTCGGGGTCGGCTTCCCGCCGGGGGTCTTGGCGGCGGTCGCCCCGGTCGCCCGCTTGGTGGCGGTCGCGACCTTCTTCGCCGCGGCCTTGTTCGGCATCGGCGCCTTGCGGGCCCCGGTGGCTTTCCTGGCGCTGCTCGGTCTGGTGGCCGCCTGGGCCATCGTTCCTCCTCGCGGTCCGCCGCGGCCCGGACGGGTGCGTCCGGCGGTCGGGCCGGCCGGCCCGCGCGGCGCGCGTGTCTTCCCACCGCGTCGGTGGTCAAACCCGGCGCGGGCAACGCCACCGGCCGCCGGCGTTTGCGGGCCGGTAGTGCAATGACGGCATGGACGACGACATCGACCGGCGTCTCGCGGCAGCCGCGGCGGCGATCCGGGAACACGACCTGGCCGGGCAGCGGCTGCGGGAGCTGTCCGTGCGGATCGGCGCGGCGCGCGCCGCCGTCTCCGCCCTGCGCGAGCGGCTCGACGCCGAGCAGGCCGACGTCGAGCGCCTGGAGGGGCTCACCCTGAGCCGGGTGCTGGCCGCGGTTCGCGGCGATCGCGACGACGCGCTGGCGTGGGAACGCGCCGAGGCGGATGCTGCCCGGCTGCGGCTCGCCGAGGCCGAGCGGCTGCTCGCGGCCCTGCGGGACGAGTCGGCGCGGACCCAGGGCCGCCGGCGTCGGATCGCCACGGCGCCGGGGGAGTACGCGGCGCTGCTCGACGAGCGGGAGCGCCTGCTCACGGCCTCCGACGATCCGCGCCGGCCGCGGCTGCTGGAGCTGGCCGAACAGCGCGGCCGGCTGACGGCGGAGCACCGGGAGCTGACCGAGGCCGTGGGGGCGGCCCGGAACGCGGAGTCGGCCCTGCACCACCTGCGGAAGCTGTTGAGCCGCGCGGCGGACTGGTCGACGTACGACGCGATGGGCGGTGGCCTGGTCACCAGCATGGTCAAGCACGACATCCTCGACGAGGCGGCCGACGCTTCCGCGCGGGTGGACCGGGCGCTCGCGGCGCTCCGGACCGAGCTGGCCGACCTGCCCGGGCCGGCCCTCGACCCGACCACCCGGGGGTTGGACCAGCTGACCCGGTTCACCGACATCTGGATGGACAACCTGCTCACCGACTTCGTCGTGCTGCGCCGCGTGGAGCGGTCCCTGGACGAGACCGGCCGGTCGCAGGGCGAGGTGGCCGCCCTGCGCCGCGCGCTCGAGCTGGGCGCCGCCGAGCTGGGCGCCCGGCTCGCCGCCGTGGAGGCGGAACGCGGGGAGCTGCTCAAGCGCGCCTGAGGGCCTGGATCGGCCCAATGATCCGCGCTCGGATTGGCTCTGCTGATGGGCCACTTTCCGGCCTACCGTCGACTCGGCAACCGACACCCGCGAAGGGACCGAGACGACGATGCCCACCGCCGACATGTGGTTCGACCCGCGCTGCCCCTGGGCCTGGAACGCCTCCCGCTGGCTGCTGGAGGTGGAGCGGGTGCGCGACGTGCCGATCCGCTTCCACGTGATGAGCCTGTCCCTGCTCAACGAGGGGCGCGAGGGGCTGGAGGAGTGGTACCGGGAATGGCTGAAGCCGGGCCTGGGACCGGTGCGGGTCTGCGTGGCCGCCGAGCAGAAGTACGGCCCGGAGGTGCTGCGCGACCTCTACACCGCGCTCGGCGAGCGGATCCACCACGAACGCGCCCCGATCGGCCGCGAGCTGTACGTCGCGGCGCTGACCGAGGTCGGCCTGCCGGTCGAACTGGCCGACGCCGCCGACACCACCGATCACGACGAGGCGCTGCTGGCCAGCCACCAGGCCGGGCTGGCGCCGGTCGGCGAGGACCTCGGCACGCCGACCATCCACGTCACCGGCGCCGACGGGGGGATGCACGCGTTCTTCGGGCCGGTGCTGGCCCCGATCCCGCGCGGTGAGGACGCCGGCCGGCTCTGGGACGGGGTGCTGCTGGTCTCCGGCACCGACGGGTTCTTCGAGCTGAAGCGGGCGCGTACCCGCCGGCCGATCGAGCGCTGAGCCGTGCCCGGCCGCCTGCCGCCCGCGCCCGGTTCCGCCTGACACCGGCCGCGGCGGGTGGGCCACCCACCCGCCGCGGCCGCTGCCTCAGACCCCGATCCGGGACCAGTCACCCCAGATCGCGAACGTCATACCCCGGCTCGCCTGGATGTTGACGAACAGGGTGTGCCCGTCCGGGCTGAAGGTGGAGCCGGCGAACTCGTCGTTGGACCGGTCCGCTCCGGTGCTGCTGACCAACCGGTTCAACGCGATGTCGAACAACTCGCCGCGCGGGGTGAGCCCCCGCACGTAGTTGTCGTTCACGTTGTCCTCGCAGACCACCAGCGTGCCGCGCGGGCTGGTGGTCACGTTGTCCGGGAAGTCCAGCACGTCGGGCCCGGGCGACTCGTACACCAACCGCAGCACCTGCGCCCGGCAGTCGTACGCCCACACCTGGCCGTGCCCGTTGCCGTATCCGTCGGCGACCGGGCCGGTCGCCGTCTCGGCGGGGCCACCGCCCTGGGTGGCGGTGAAGTAGACGACGCCGTCGTCGTACGCCGACCCCTCCAGCCGGGAGAAGTAGGCGGCGCCCCGGTCCCAGCCCTGCCGCGAGACGTACGTCAGCGCCTGGTCGTTCGTCGTCGGCGCGACCTGACCGGGGGTGTACGGGAACCGCGGTGCCGGGTCGTCGATGTCCACCCACTGCACCGGGTACGTCGCGTGCGGCCGCTGCGCGGCGGCCAGGTTCAGATTGCGGCGGCCGCGCACCGCGAGCATCTGCAGCCGGCCCCCGTCGGTCAGCCGGCCGCACCTCATCGGGTCCGCCGGGGGCGTGTACCGGTAGAAGCCGGACGGGTAGCCGAAGTTGTCCTCGGTCAGGTACAGGTGCCCGCCGCGCGGGTCGTAGGCCACCGACTCGTGCGCGAACCGGCCGGCGGCGGTGATCGGCGTCCGGTCCGACTGCCCGTCCGCGGGTACCTCGTAGACGAAGCCGTGCGGCTGGGTGAGCGGCACGTTGGAGGTGCCGGTGAAGTCCGGGCCGACGTCCGGCCCGTTGACCGTCTCCTCGCAGGTGATCCAGCTGCCCCAGGGCATCCGACCGCCGGAGCAGTTCATCATGGTGCCGTTCAGGCTGGTCCACGAGCGCCGGACCTCGCCGTGGCGGGTCACCTCGACCGTGGTGGTGCCGCCCTGCGCCATCGGGTCGTACGCCGCGGCGGCGTCGCCGAAGGCGGGGCCGGGGTTGTTCACCTCGTGGTTCCGGACCAGCCGGACGGTGCCGTCCGGCCCGCGGAAGGCGCCCATGCCGTCGTGCCGGCCGGGCAGCCGCGTGCCGTCGTCCAGCGTCACGGGGAACTCGGTGTCGTGGAACGAGCGGTACTGGAAGCCGGCGGGCAGGTGCAGGCGGACCTTGCCGTCGCGCAGGTCCGGCACCGGCCCCAGGGTCGGGTCGGGTGCCGGAGGCCGGCCGGCCGCGCTGGCCTCGCCACGCGCCACGAACCCGATGAACGGGCCGCCGAGGGCGGCGCCGCCGGCCGCCGCGGCGGCGCCGCGCAGCAGGGTGCGCCGGTTGAGATCAGGCATCGGGGGACTCCTCTGTCGCCAGGTCTCCGTCCATCGAGGCCGGGGACCGATCCTCCGAGTGATCCTCGTCACCCGTTCCCCGCAGGGCAACCTTTCGGCACGGTCGCCGGCCCGGTTCGGTACGTCAGGTCTGCGTGGTCGGACTGTTCAGGCCGCCGGCAACTCCACCGGCAGCGGCACCGGCCGCTTCGCCACCCGGTCGTCGCCGGAGGAGCGCCCGCGGAGGTGCCGCCCCAGCCAGGGCAGCAGGTGCCGCCGGGCCCAGGCCAGCTCGGCGCGGACCGCCTCGTGCCGGGCGCGGCGGGCGGCCGGCGGCAGCGGGCGCGACCACGAGTCGTCGTACCCGGGCAGGCCGGCGGTGTGCGCGAGCGCCGCGGCGATCCGCTCGTGGCCGGCCGAGTTGGCGTGCAGCCGGTCGTCGCTCCACAGTCGCGGATCGGAGGCCACCGGGTGCGCGCCCAGGTCGAGCAGGGTGGCGCCGGTCTCGGCGGTGGCCGCGCGGACCGCCTCGTTCAGCGCCAGCACCCGGCCCCGCAACGGGCGGGCCAGCGGCATGACCGGCGCCGGGTCGGGCAGGGTGAAGGTGAGCACGGTGGCGCCCTGGCCGACCAGCGCCCGCTGCATGGCGCGCACGTCCTCGACCACCCGGTCGGCGTCGAACGACGGCCGCAGCACGTCGTTCATGCCGGCCACCACGGTCGCCAGGTCGGGGGCCAGCTCCAGCGCCACCGGCAGCTGCTCGGCCCGGATCCGCGCGGTGGTGCGGCCACGGATGGCGAGGTTCGCGTACTCCAGGCCGCCCTGCGCGCGGGCCACCGCGAGGGCGAACCGGTCGGCCCAGCCCCGGTAGCCGCCCGCCTCGTCCGGGTCGTCCAGCCCCTCCGTGGTGCTGTCGCCGATCGCCACGTACCGCCGCCACATCATGCGGGCCAGCCTACGGAACCCCGCCCGGCCGTTCCGGGACAGCGCCCGCACGGCTCGGCCGCTAGCGTGGTGCGGGACATGAGCCCGACCCAACGCCGCCTCGACCCCGACCAGGTCCGGCGCTACCTGGCCGCGTCCCTCGGCCCCACGCCCGGGGTGAACGGCTGCGGGCCGCTGACCGGCGGCGGGTTCGCCGCCGTCTGGTGGGTCACCCTCGACGACGGGCGGGCCGTGGTGCTCAAGGTGGGGCCGCCGCCGCAGGTGCCGCTGCTGCGCTACGAGCGCGACATGATCGGGGCGGAGGCCCGCTACCTGCGGCTGGTCGCCGAACGCGCGCCCGCCGTGCCGGTGCCGCCGCTGCTGCACCACGGCCGCGACCCGGTGCTCGGCGACTGGCTGCTCACCGGCCTGCTGCCCGGCCGCAGCCTGTGGGACCTGACCCGGGCCGGCGTCGAGGTGGGCCCGGTCCGCGCCGAGTTCGGCCGCGCGCTCGCCACGCTGCACGCCGTCACCGGCGACCGCTACGGCTACGACGGTGGCCGCAGCGGCGCGCCCACATGGCGCGGCGCGTACACGGCCCTGCTGGACGACCTGCTCACCGACGCGGCGGACTGGGCGGTGCCGCTGCCCGTGCCGGCGGCCCGGATCCGCGAGCTGGTCGACCGGCACGCCCACGTCCTCGACGCGGTACGCCGCCCGGCGCTGCTGCACTTCGACGGCTGGGCCGGCAACGTCCTGGCGGTCGACGGCCCCGGCGGCACGCCCCGGCTCAGCGGGCTGGTCGACGGCGAGCGCCACCTCTGGGGCGACCCGCTGCTGGACCTGGTGTCGCCGCTGCTGTTCCGGCGCGCCGAGGACGAGCCGGACGACCCCCTCGTGCGGGCCTACCGGGCGGTCGCGCCGTTCCCGCTGGACGCCGGGGCGCGCCGCCGGCTCGGGCTCTACCGGCTGCACCTCTACCTGCTGATGACGGTGGAGATGCCCAGCCGGGGCATGACGGCCGAGTCCGACCCGTGGCGGGCGGACCGCCTCGCCGAGCTGCTCGACGCCGAACTGTCCGACCTGGGCGGTCCCTGACCTCCTCAGAGCCAGCCGGAGCGCCGGAACAGCCGGTGCAGGGTGACCGCGGCGGTCGCCATGAGCAGCAGCGCGCCCGCGTAGCCGTACCGCCAGCCCAGCTCGGGCATGTGCGCGAAGTTCATCCCGTAGACCCCGGCCACCGCGGTCTGCGTGGCGGCGATGGCCGCCCAGGCCGCGATCTTGCGCATGTCGTTGTTCTGCTCCACGGCGAGCTGCGCCAGCCGGGACTGGAGGATCGAGTTGAGCAGCTCGTCGTACGAGGCGATGCGGTCCACCGCCCGGGTGAGCCGGCTCTCCACGTCGACGAACCAGCGGTGCAGCGCCGGCGGCGGGCCCTCGCCCCGCTGCTCCAGCAGCGCGTGCAGCGGCGACTGCAACGGCAGCACCGCCCGCTTGAACTCCACCACCTCCCGCTTGAGCTGGTAAATGTGCTGGATGTCGGCGTCCCGGTCGCGCGCGAAGACGCTCTCCTCGACCCGTTCGAGGTCCCGTTCCAGGTGCCCGGCGACCTCCAGGTAGAGGTCGACCATCCGGGCGCAGACCGCGTACGCCACCGCCCACGGCCCCTCGGCCAGCACGCCCGGCCGGCGCTGCACGTCCTCCCGCACCGGGGTCAGCGCGCCCGTCGCGCCGTGCCGCACGGTGAGCGCGAACCGGTCGCCGAGGAACACCATCACGTCCCCGGTGTCGATCACCTCGGAGGTGGCGGTCAGCTCGGTGTGCTCCACGTAGCCCGCCGTGCGCAGCACCAGCAGCGTCACGTCGCCGTGCCGCTGCACGGTGGGGCGGTGCCCGTCGGCGAGGGCCTGCGCCACGACCAGCTCGTCCAGCCCGAAGGTCCGCCCGACCGCGGCCATCACGGCGGGGCCCGGCTCGTGCAGACCGAGCCAGACGAAGGCCCGCCGGGTGCGGCGGGCCCGGTCGTACGCGTCGGCGTAGTGCGGCCGGCCCGGCTCCCGGCGGCCGGCCACGTAGACCGCGCAGTCCACCACGGCGTCCGGGTTGGCCCGGCGCGGCGTGGGCCCGGCCGCCTCGTCGGTGCGCCCGAGCAGGCGGGCGACGAGACCGGGCAGCAACCGCCCGCGCCGCCGGGTCCGTACCGCCGACCGGTCCACCGCGCACCTCCACCGCCGAGGATCTGACGGCCCACCGTACGGCCTGCCGGCGCTCGGGTGGTGTCCGGCCCGCGTCAGCGGGCGGCGGTGGCGAAGACCACGATGTTGTCCGGGTAGCTGCCGGTGCGTGGGTCGAACCGGCCGCCGCAGGTGATCAGCCGGAGCCGGGCCTCGGCGCCGCCGCCGTACACCCGCTCGGTGGGGAAGTGCTCCTTCGGGTACGCCCCGACACCGTCCACGGTGAACACCGCGACCCGGCCGTCGGCCCGGGTGACCTCGACGGCGTCCCCGGGACGCAGCCGGCCGAGGTCGAAGAAGACCGCCGGGCCGCGCAGCGAGTCGACGTGTCCCACCAGCACGGCGTTGCCGGCCTCGCCCGGGGTGGGGCCGCGGCGGTACCAGCCGGCGATCTCCGGGTGGTCCAGCGGCGGCACCTCCAGGGCGCCGCTGGTGTCGGTGGCGACCGGAACGATGTCGGCGTCGACGCCGATGCGGGGGATGGTGACGCGGACCGGCTCGGAGCGGGGGAGCACGGGGCCGGGCGAGCCGGACCGTTCGGCGGTCGGCGCGGCCGAGGCGCCCGGCTGGGGCGGTGGGTGGGCGGTGGTGCCGAGGCCGGCGGCGAGCAGCCCGGCGCCGGTGGCGCCGGCCAGGGTGACCGCGGCGACGATGGCGGCCGTGCGGGCTCGCGACGGCCAGCCCGCGGGGTGGCGCTGCGACGACAGGGTTCCACCTCCGTCCGTCGTGGACGCGGTGCCCGCGCCGGTCGGACCGGCGCGGGCACCCGCTCAGGGATGGTGTGGCGGGCCGTCAGGCGACGGCTGTCGCGCGCCGGCGGCGGCGCACCATCACGTACGTCCCGCCGGCGACCGCCGCGGCGGCCAGCGCGCCGCCCGCGACCAGCACGCCGGTGTCGCCGTCCCGGCCGCCGGCGCCGGCCTGCGCGCCGCCGATCGGGGTGACCGTGAAGCTGGCCGTGCCGCCGTTGCTGCCGTCGCCGCAGGTGGTGGTGACCGTGTACGTGCCGAGGGTGAACCCGGCGGTGAAGAGTTCGGCGCTGAGCCCGCCGCCCGCCGCGGCGGTGGTGGACCTGACGTTCTGGTCCCGGTTGGGACCGGTGACGCGGAAGAGCGCGTCACCCGCCTTCGGGTTGCACGACGTCGTGGTGAGCACGACGGTCCCGCCGACCGGGGTGGTGGCCGGTGAGACGGTGGTGTCCGCGAGGGCGGCGGCCGGGAGCAGGAGTGTGCCGAGGCCCACGCCGACCGCCGCCGATCCGAGAACTGTCTTTGCCTTCATCCGCGTCTTCCCTCACTTTTCGTCCGCTGTCTGCGTGGGACGCCGTTCGGGTGGCCAACTCCGTGACTAGCACCGGTGTGGCCAACACTAGGAGGGTTGCGGCGGTCACTAGGCGTAATTGAGAAATCTTCGTTGCCGTCACGTGTTCCCGGTCGGTCCCGGGTGCGGCGGACATGCCCGTCCAGCACGGACGGCGGGGCCGGAGGGCTCGTCCCGCCCCGCGTGCGCCGTCCCGTCCGGACGGTGCTCGGCACGTGTGTCCGGTTCGGCCCGGCAGCGGCCGTCCCGTCCGGGTCGGCTTCCCGGATGGTTCCCGGTGAGGACCAACGGCCCTGACGGGGCCCCGGGCGGCGCGGCACCCTGGAGGCGTGAGCATCGCGACGCGGGCGCCCCGGCCGACGGCGAGCTGCCCGATCCGCCCCGGCGAACCGTGCACCCTCTGCCAGGTCGACGTCACCGGCCCGCAGGACTGCGGCCTGGTCTGGCTGGTGATGGGGGACGACGAGCTGCGCGAGGGCGTGCACCGCACCCGGCTCGACCGGAAGGCCGGTCAGCGGGGCGGCGGTTCGGGGCGGACCAGCCCCACGTCGTAGGCGAAGACCACCGCCTGGATCCGGTCACGCAGGCCGAGTTTGGTGAGCACGGCGGAGACGTGCGTCTTCACGGTGGCGGTGCTCAGGAACAGCCGCTCGGCGATCTCCGCATTGGACAGTGCCCGGGCCGCGAGCGTCAGCACCTCCACCTCGCGGGCGGTGAGCGCGGCGAGTCGCCCCCGGTCGGCGGCCGCACCGGGCAGCCGGTCGGCGAACCGGTCGAGCAGTCGGCGGGTCACCGTCGGCGCGAGCAGCGCCTCGCCGCGGGCCACCACCCGCACCGCCTCGGCCAGGTCGGCCGGGCGGGTGTCCTTGAGCAGGAAGGCGCTGGCCCCGGCGCGCAGCGCCGCGTACACGTGCTCGTCGAGGTCGAAGGTGGTGAGCATGACAACCCGGGCCGGGTTGCCGCCGGACACCAGCTCCCGGGTGGCGGCGATGCCGTCCTGCCGGGGCATCCGCACGTCCATGAGCACCACGTCCGGACGGGTCCGGTTAGCCACCGCCACGGCCTCGATCCCGTCGGCGGCCTCGCCGACCACGGTCAGGTCCGGCCGGGCGTCGATGATCATGGCGAGGCCGGCGCGGATCAGGTCCTGGTCGTCGGCGATCACCACACGGACGCTCATTGCGCCACCGCCACCGGTAGCCGGGCCTCGACGCGGAACCCGCCGGCCGGCAGCGGACCGGCCTCCAGCGTGCCGCCCAGCAGCCGGGCGCGCTCACGCATCCCGACGATGCCCCGGCCGGCGCCCGCGCCCGGCCGGCGCGGCGCCGCCGTGCCGTCGTCGACCACCGCGAGGCGCAGCACCCCGTCGTCGTAGCGGACGCTGACCTCGGCGCGGGTGGCGTGGCTGTGCCGCAACGCGTTGGTCAGCGACTCCTGCACGATCCGGTACGCCGACAGCTGCACCCCGCCGGGAAGGTCCTCGGCGCCGGCGTCCCGGTCCATGGTCACCTCGATGCCGACCGCCCGCACGGCGTCGGCGAGGGCGTCGAGCTGCGCCAGCCCGGGCTGCGGCCCGTCCGGGTCCGTGCCGTCGTCGGTGGCCAGCGCGTGCAGCATCGCCCGCAGTTCGGTGAGGGCCGACCGGGCCGCCACGTTGATCGCGCCGAGCGCGGCTCTGGCCCGCTCCGGGTGCGCGTCGAACACGTCCTCGGCGGCGGCGGCCTGAACGGCGATGACCGCCACGTGGTGGGCCACCACGTCGTGCAGCTCGCGGGAGATCCGCTCCCGCTCCCGGGCGAGCACCTGCCGCTGCCGGTCGCCGCGGCGCTGGGCCTGCCCGCGTTGCAACTCGCCGAGGGCCCAGCCGAGACCCAGCGCGGTCACCGCGAAGAGCAGGTCCCGCCAGCCCCCCGTGACCAGTTCCCAGGGTGTGGGGAGGAGCAGCAGCCCCAACGCGACCAGCGAGACCCGGGGCGGGCGGAGCCGGGCCACGTACGCCAGCGGGACGGTGACCAGGCCGAGCCAGCCGAGCGGGGGACAGAGCGCCTCCAGCCCGACGCCGGCGAGCGCGGCCACCGCCAACGCGTACCCCGGTCGGCGCCGGATCCACAGCAGACAGCTGGCCTGCGCGGCGGCGAGCCCGACCGCGGCGGCGGTCCCGCCGGACGACGTCGGCGGGGTGCCCGGGGCGAGCAGGACGGTCAGGGCGACGGCGAGCATCACGGTGGCGATGCCGCCGTCGAGCAGCAGCAGGATTCGGGAGCGGGGCCGGCAGTTCACGCCCCGGATGCTAGGCCGCCGACCCACCCCGACTCATCGGTCGCCAGACGGAGATCCGGGCCCACCTGGTCCCCGGGACGGAGCGGCGAACCGGTCCGCGGCGGGATCCCCGGACCTCCGGCGTGGGCCTAGTGTCCCCGGTGACCGATCTCGCTCGATGGAGGTATGCACCGATGGACACCACGACCACGCCCACTGTCTCCGCCGGCACCGTCACCCGTCCGGCGCGCCGCCGCGACCGCGCCCTGGCGGTACTCGCCGCCACCGCCGCCACCCTGGCAGTGTGGGTCGCCGCCGTCCCCGTTGCCGGGATGGACCTGGTCGCCCGCAACGGCGGGACCGAGCAGTCCGTGACCGCGGTCGCGGTCGCGGTCAGCACCCTGCTCGCCGGCCTGGCGGGGTGGGCGTTGCTGGCCCTGCTGGAGCGGTTCACCGCCCGGGCGCGGGCCGTCTGGACCGGCGTGGCCGGGGTAGCGCTGCTGCTGTCGTTGCTCGGCCCGGTCAGCCAGGGAGCGGGCACGGTGGCGATCCTGACGCTCGTCGCCCTGCACCTGGTGGCGGCCGCCGTGCTCGTCCCGCTGCTGCGGCGCACCGCCCGCCGTTGAGGTGCCGGGTCGGGGCTGTCGCCACGGGGTGGGCAGCGCCGACCCGACCTCCGCGCGCCAGCGCGGGCGGCTCAGCGGGCCCGGCGGTTGCGTGGGCCGGCTGGTTGAGCGGGCCGGGCGGGCTCACCCGGCCCGCACCGGCTCCGGCAGCGGCTGGCCGGTCTCCAGCAGGCTCTTGAGGCTGGCCAGCAGCTCCGGCCAGCCGCCGCTGCCGTCGAGCTGGCCGCTGATCGCCCGGTGCATCTCGCTGTCCGGGGAGAAGTCGTCGTGGGTCACCGTCAGCCGCACCGTCTCGCCGTGCGGGGTGAGGTCGAAGGTGACCTTCGAGCGGCGCTCGCCGAGCCGGGCGGCCAACTCCTCGTCGGACCAGCCGAAGTGCGCGGCGTGCTCGGGCTGGAAGCCGTGCCAGGTGTACGCGAGCCGCCGGTAGGGCTCGGCCTCCAGCACCCGCTGCCCGAGGTCCTTCGGCTCGGCGTCCGGGGAGTCCTGCCAGAGCAGGGGCGAGCCGGGCCGCCAGTCGGAGACCAGGGTGACGCCGCCCCAGTAGCGGCGGGTGAACTCGGGCGCGGTGAGCGCGCTCCAGAGCCGCTCCGGGGTGGTGCGGATGTAGGTGGTGTAGACGAACGTCGGGCCCTCCATGGGCTGCCCCTCCAATGCTGCCTGCAGGTCGGCGAGGGCCTGCGCCCTGGCCCGGTCGTACCGGCCGATCCACCGGTCGGCCACGGCGTTGATCGGGGCGGCGTTGAGGTGGTGCAGTTTCTCCCGCCCGCGCCGCGTGGTGGTCACCAGCCCGGCCGCCTCCAGCAGCGCGAGGTGCTTGCTCACCGACTGTCGGGTCATGTCGAGCCCGGCGCACAGCTCGCGCAGGCTCTGTCCGTTGCGGACGTTCAGACGGTCGAGGAGCCGGCGGCGGCTGGCGTCGGCCAACGCCCGGAACACCTCGTCCACTCGTCCTCCCTCCGGACAGGCAACCCCATGGCTGCCTGTACCGAGGATAAGCAGCCGCGCGGTTGCCTGTCCAGCCGAAGCCGATGACCTCGAAGCTAGCCTCCTAGGATGCTCTAGGCGGTGTGCGGGCCGGCACGACGGCGAAGCGCCGACTCCCGCGAGGTGGAACCGGGGAAGCGCTAGGGAAGGAGGCCGGCGCGGCGGGCGGCCACCACGACCTCGAGCCGGGTGTGTGCGCCGAGCTTGCGCATGGCCGAGCGCAGGTAACTCTTCACCGTCTCGGGGCGCAGCCCGAGCTGCCCGGCCACGTCCGCGTTCGTGCAGCCCAGGGCGACGCAGGCCAGCACGTCGGTCTCCCGGGGCGTCAGGGCCACGGCGGCCGGCGGCCCGGGCCGGCGTGCCGCGCCGGCGAGCCGGTCGGCGACGGCGTCGAGGCGGTCGCGCAGCTCGGGGTCGGCGATCCGGTTCAGCAGGCCGCGCAGCTCGGCGTGCGCCTGGCGGACCTGCTCCCACTCCGGCCCGGTCGGGTCCGGGTGGGCCGGCACGGTCGGCAGCGCGGCCAGCGCCGTCCGGGCGGCGTCCCGGTCCGCGAGGCGGCGTTCCAGGTCCCGCCCGGCGTCGGCGGCGGCGGCGACCAGCCGGTCGCACAGGGGCAGGCGCTGGCGTACCGCGCCGTAGAGGACCGCGCGGACCTCGCGGCGCACCACCACCGGCACGGCGAGCACCGAGCGCAGTCCCTCGGCGGAGACCGGGGCGTCGTACTCGTGGCTGATCGAGCGGGCCACCGGGTAGTCGTCGACCCGCAGCGGCAGCCCGAGGGCGAGCGCCTTGCCGCCGAGCCCGGCGCCCGCGTGGATGGCGAGGCCGCGCAGCGCGGTCGTGCTGGTGCCGGCCAGCTCGGTGATGGTCATCCGGGGCGGGCCGCCCGGCGCGACGAGCCCGCCGAAGGCGACCGGCAGGCCGGTGCCCCGGCGCAGGGTCAGCAGGCCGCGCCGGACCTCGTCGGCGTCGTCGCGCGGGTAGAGCGTCACCACCTGGCCACCTCCCCGCCGGCACCCCCGTCCGGGGGTGGTGAGACCTGCGTCACCCGATCGAGGATCAGGGTACTGCGCGCGGCGCCGTCCCCTCCGGCCGCGCGCCCGGGACAGGAAGGACACCCCCATGGCCACCGCCGGCACCGAAGCCTTCCGCGAGGCGCGCGACTTCCTGCTCGCGCACCGGACGGACCACGAGACCGCGTACGAGAAGTTCCGCTGGCCCCGGCTGGACGAGTTCAACTGGGCGCTGGACTGGTTCGACGTGCTCGCCGAGGGCAACGACGACACCGCGCTGCGGATCGTCGAGGCGGACGGGGGTGAGGGGAGCTGGTCGTACGCCGAGCTGTCCCGCCGCTCGAACCGGGTGGCGAACTGGCTGCGCGCCCGCGGCGTCCGGGCCGGGGACCGGCTCATCCTCATGCTCGGCAACCAGCTCGAACTCTGGGAGACCATCCTCGCCGCGATCAAGCTGCGCGCGGTGATCATCCCGGCCACGCCGCTGCTCGGCCCGGCCGATCTGGCCGACCGCCTGGCGCGCGGCGCGGCCCGGCACGTGGTGGTCGGTGCGGAGCACGCCGGCAAGTTCGCCGAGGTGGCCGGCGACTACACCCGGATCGCGGTCGGCGCCCCGGTCGACGGCTGGCACGACTACGCCGAGGCGTACGGCGCGGACGAGGTGTTCACCCCGGACGGGCCGACCCGGGCCGGCGACCCGCTGCTGCTCTACTTCACCTCCGGCACCACGGCCCGGCCGAAGCTGGTCGAGCACACCCACGCCTCCTACCCCGTGGGACACCTGTCCACCATGTACTGGATCGGGCTGCGCCCCGGCGACGTGCACCTGAACATCTCCTCACCCGGCTGGGCGAAGCACGCCTGGAGCAACGTGTTCGCGCCGTGGAACGCCGGAGCCACGGTGTTCGTCTACAACTACTCGCGCTTCGATCCGGCCGGGCTGATGGCCGCCATGGACCGGTGCGGGGTGACCAGCTTCTGCGCGCCGCCGACGGTGTGGCGGATGCTGATCCAGGCCGACCTGACCCAGCTCGCCCGCCCGCCGCGCAGCGTGGTCGGCGCGGGGGAGCCGCTGAACCCCGAGGTGATCGAGCAGGTCGAGGCGGCCTGGGGGGTCACCGTCCGGGACGGGTACGGGCAGACCGAGACCACCGCGCAGATCGGCAACCCGCCCGGCGCGCCGGTGAAGCCGGGCTCGATGGGGCGTCCGCTGCCCGGCTACGTGGTGCGCCTGGTCGACCCGGTCACCGGGGAGGTGGGCGACGACGGTGAGGTCTGCCTGGACCTGGCGCACCGGCCGACCGCGCTCATGGTCGGCTACCACGGCGACGAGGAGTTGACCGCCACGGCGATGCGCGACGGCTGGTACCACACCGGCGACATCGCCTCCCGGGACGCCGACGGCTACCTCACCTACGTGGGGCGCACCGACGACGTGTTCAAGGCGTCGGACTACCGGGTGTCGCCTTTCGAACTGGAGAGCGTGCTGCTGGAGCACGAGGCGGTGGCCGAGGCGGCCGTGGTGCCGTCACCGGACCCGGTGCGGCTGGCCGTGCCGAAGGCGTACGTGGTGCTCGCGCCCGGCTGGGCGCCGGGGCCGGAGGCCGCGGCGGCGCTGTTCGCGCACTCGAGGGACCGGCTGGCCCCGTACCTGCGGGTGCGGCGGTTGGAGTTCGCCGACCTGCCGAAGACCATCTCCGGCAAGATCCGCCGGACCGAGTTGCGCGCCGCCGAGCGCGACAAGCACGGTGACGCACAGGCGCGGCCGGCCGGCGAGTACCGCGAGGAGGACTTCCGATGAGCCTGCCCTCCTACGCCAGCGGGATCTCCGACGCGCCGCTGCTCGGCGACACCATCGGCGCGAACCTGGCCCGCGCCGTGGCGGCGTACCCGGACCGGGAGGCCCTGGTCGACTGCCCGAGCGGCCGGCGCTGGACGTACGCCGAACTCGGCCGCGCGGTGGATGAGCTGGCCCGCGGCCTGCTGGCGGCCGGGGTGGCGAAGGGTGACCGGGTCGGCATCTGGGCGCCGAACTGCGCGGAGTGGGTCCTCGTGCAGTACGCCACCGCCACGATCGGCGCGATCATGGTGAACATCAACCCGGCCTACCGGCGGCACGAGCTGGAGTACGTGCTGAACCAGTCGGGGGTGAGCCTGCTGGTCTCCTCGCCCGGCTACCGGAGCAGCGACTACCGGGGCATGGTCGCCGAGGTCCGCGGCGCCTGCCCGGCGCTGGGCACGGTGGTCTGGCTCGGCGAGTCGAGCTGGGACGACCTGGTGGCCGGCGGGGCGGCGGTGCCGGTCGAGCGGCTGGCCGCGCGGGCGGCGGAGCTGAGCTGCGACGACCCGATCAACATCCAGTACACGTCGGGGACCACGGGGTTCCCGAAGGGCGCGACGCTGTCGCACCACAACATCCTCAACAACGGCTACTTCGTGGGGGAGCTGGTCCGCTACACCGAGCGGGACCGGATCTGCCTGCCGGTGCCGTTCTACCACTGCTTCGGCATGGTGATGGGCAACCTGGCGGCCACCAGCCACGGCGCCTGCGTGATCATCCCGGCGCCGACCTTCGACCCGGCCGCGACGCTGCGGGCGGTCGCCGCCGAGCGGGCCACCTCGCTGTACGGGGTGCCGACCATGTTCATCGCCGAGCTGGCCCTGCCGGACTTCGCCGACTACGACCTGTCCAGCCTGCGTACCGGCATCATGGCCGGCTCGCCGTGCCCGGTGGAGGTGATGAAGCGGGTCATCGACGGGATGCACATGGCCGAGGTGGCGATCTGCTACGGCATGACGGAGACCTCGCCGGTGTCCACGCAGACCCGGCCCGACGACGACCTGGACCGACGGACCGCCACGGTGGGGCGGGTGCTGCCGCACGTCGAGGTGAAGGTGGTCGACCCGGCGACCGGGGTGACGGTGCCGCGGGGCGAGCCGGGGGAGCTGTGCACCCGGGGCTACTCGGTGATGCTCGGCTACTGGGACGAGCCGGAGCGGACCGCCGAGGCGATCGACCCGGCGCGCTGGATGCACACCGGCGACCTGGCGGTGATGCGGGAGGACGGCTACCTGACCATCGTCGGCCGGATCAAGGACATGATCATCCGGGGTGGGGAGAACGTCTACCCGCGCGAGATCGAGGAGTTCCTCTACCGGCACCCGAAGATCTCCGACGTGCAGGTGGTCGGCGTCCCCGACGAGCGCTATGGCGAGGAGATCCTGGCCTGCGTGATCCTGCGCGACGGGCACGACACGCTCACCGTCGAGGAGGTCGCCGAGTTCTGCCGGGACCGGCTGGCGCACTTCAAGATCCCGCGGCACGTACGGGTGATGGACGCCTTCCCCATGACGGTCAGCGGCAAGGTGCGCAAGGTCGAGCTGCGCCAGGCGGGCCCCGCCTGACCGTCACTCCCCGGACCGTCACTGATGGTCATTCCGCCTGGCCGCGCCCGAGCCGCGCGGCCACCCGCTCGTGCAGCGCCGCCAGCGCCGGGCTGACCGTCGCGGTCGGCGGCGTCGGATCGGCCAGCCGGCGGGCCGGCTCCGGTAGCCAGGCGAGATCGGCGTCGAAGCGGCCACGGGCGGCGCGAACCGCTTCCGCGGGGTCGGCGGGGTCGAGCCGGCGGCCACCGCGCATGACCGGCACCAGCAGCGGCTCCCGGCCAGCCGGTGGTGGCTCGTCGCGCAACCCCACCACGTCCCCCGCCGCGCCGGTCGGATCACGGAAGACCTGCTTGGCGGCGGGCAGCGTGGCCTTGCCGGGGGACAGCTTCAGCACCGGCCGGTCGCCGTAGGCCACGAGCTTGTAGGCGCTGTCCAGCGACGGCGCGTCGTACGAGACGCCCATCTTGGTGCCCACGCCGTACCCGTCGATCGGTGCGCCCTGTGCCACGAGCCCCGCGATGACGTTCTCGTCGAGGCTGCCGCTGGCGATGATCCGGGCCTGCCGCAGCCCGGCGTCGTCGAGGATCGCCCGGGCCTGCCGGGCCAGCGCCCCGAGGTCGCCGGAGTCGAGCCGTACGCCGACCGGGCCGGTCAGGCCCAGTTCGGTGACGACATCGACGGCGGCCCGGACTCCCGCCGGCGTGTCGTAGGTGTCGACCAGGAAGATCGGGTTCGTGGGAAAGTCGGCGGCGAACGCGCGGAACGCCGCCCGCTCGTCGGGGAACGCCTCCACGTACGAGTGGGCCATCGTCCCGGACGGGGAGATCCCGTACCGCATGGCGGCCTCGACGTCGCTGGTCGCGGCGAAGCCGGCGATGGCCGACGCCCGCGCCACCCCTGCGCCGGCCTCGATGCCGTGGGTGCGGCGGAACGCGAAGTCGATCAGCTGCGCGCCGCCGGCGGCGAGCCGGCAGCGGGCCGCCTTGGTGGCCACCGTGGTGTGGAAGGTGATCAGATTCAGCACGCCCGTCTCCACCAGCTGCGCCTCCGCGATCGGCGCGGTGACCTCCAGCAGCGGCTCGTCGGCGAAGACCACGCGACCCTCCGGCACGGCCCACACGTCCCCGGTGAACCGCAGCCCGGCCAGCGCCGCCAGGGCCGGCTCGTCGAACCCGACGACGTCCCGCAGGTAGCCCAGCTCGGCGTCGTCGAAGGCGAAGCCCTCCAGGAACGCCAGCGCCTCGGCCAGCCCGGCGGCGACCAGGAAGCCGCGCCGGTGCGGCAGCCGGCGGACGAAGAGGCTGAACGTGGCGTGCTCCGTCATGTCCCGGCGCAGGTAGCTGGCCGCCATCCGCAGCTCGTACAGGTCGGTACGCAGTCCCGTCATGCCACCTCCTCCACCACGTCACCCACTGTGATCCGTCCGGGTGCGAGGCGTACGGGAAATGGGAGATCCGCCCTGGGCGGCGCCCGCCCGGCGTCCCAGCGGCTCAGCGGGGGCCGGCGGCCCGCCAGAACTGGCGCGGCGCGTAGCCCTCGCGGCGCAGCCAGTGTTCGGTGTAGACGATCCGCTCGGCCGGCACCACCACGAGCGGCCCGGTCGGCGGCTCGTCCAGCGACCGGGAGCGCTCCACGTGGTCGGACTGCCACCGGTACGCGGGCCAGTGGTGGTCGAAGTCCGGGTCGCCGGGGTGCAGCACCCGCGCCCGGCCGAAGACCTGCGCGCCCCGGCTGCTGGCCTGGCCGACCAGCGGCGCGAAGATCCCGACCGAGACGCGGGGGTCGGCGGCGAGGTTGCGCATCTTCGGTGAGTCGGCCACCGCGGTGAACATCAGGGTGAAGTCCAGGTGGAAGTAGCGCACCGGGGTGGCCAGCGGGCCACCCGGGCCGGTGGTGGCCAGCACGCACATGTTCTGCGTGGAGAACAGGTTGAGGATGCGCTCCTGCAGGCGGTCGCGGTCGAGGCGGGCGGTGGGGGAGGGGCCGGCGAGCCAGGGGTTCGTGAGGGGCATGCGAGATGATCCCATCCGGCCGTCCGATAAGGGGTCGCGGGTCTGGCCGCCGAGCGGCCATCCTGACCCCATGTCCCCCCACCGCACCGGAACCCGAACGGCCCGCCGCGCTCCAGGCGGTAGCCGGATGACCTGCCGGTTGGCCCGGTCGCCGCTGCCGACCGCGCCAGGAGGCGGTTGGGACGGACTGGCCCTGGAGGTGGAGACGCCGGTGCGTCCCGGTCTGCGCGTGGAAGTGGCGGGCGCCCGGCGGTTCCTGATCCGCCAGACCGACCGGGTCGTCCTGCTGGCGCGACAACATCCCTGGCATCACGGCGTCCACTACGTCCGGGCCGGGGGCTACCGCTCGCCGGTCCCACCGATCAGCGCCGCCCAAGCCCGCCGGGTCGGGGACACCGGAGGCGGCGGGGACCGAGCAGCCCGCTGGGCCCACCGGTTCGTCAGCTGGCTCGCCGAGGCCGAGGACGGGCCGTTGCACCGGGGGCCGTGGACGCTCACCCCCGGCATGCCGCACTGGGCGGTCCCGGGCCACTGGCCGCGGCTGCCGGTGGTCGATCCGGACCGCGGCCACATCACCTGGTTCGGCTACGGCCACCCCGTCGAGGACCAGCGGGACATCCTCCCGCTACGGCGCCTCGCCCCGCCGGACAGTGCCCGGGTGCGGGCGTGGCGCCGGCAGGTCCGCGAGGGGACCCTGCCGCCCGTGCTGCTCTGGTGGGTCAGCGGCCTCCAGACGCTGCTGGTCCTCGACGGCCACGACCGGATCGTCGCCGCGCTGGCCGAGGGGACCCGACCGCCGGTGCTGGTTCTGGCACCTCCTGTCGACCCCGCGCTGGTCGCCGCCGGGGAACGACGGGAGCTGCGCGCGTACTCCGAGCGGATGGCCGCCCTCGCGGGCCGCAACGATGTCGCGCCCGCTCGCCTGGCCGCCACCTCGCAGCAGTTCGCCGCCGCACTGCGAGACGCGGCACGCGAGCTGGGCCGTAACCGTGCCTGGCCGCTGCCCGGCGGTGGGGGAGCATGGGAGCGGCTCGCGGCGGACCTCGCCCCCGGCTGGCCCCCCACCGAAGACCAGTGAGCTGGTCCGACCGGCGGTAACCCGGTCGGCACGGCGTCCGATCCCTGGTAGGTTGCCTCGCCGTGACGGGGACGACGGGGGATCGGCTCGACGGGCGGTTCGCCCGGCTCTGGACCGCGAGCACCATGTCGGCGCTGGGCAGCGGCATGGCCACGGTGGCCGCCCCGCTCTACGTCGCCTCGCGTACCGACGACCCGCTGACCGTCTCGGCCGGCGCCGCGGTGGCCTGGCTGCCCTGGCTGCTGTTCGCGCTGCCCGGCGGGGTGCTGGTGGACCGCGTCGACCGGCGCCGGCTGATGGTGGTCATCGACTGGCTGCGGGTGGCCGTGCTGGCCGTGCTGGCCGCCGCGATGGTCACCGACCGGGCCGGGGTGCCGCTGCTCTATGCGGTGCTGTTCGTGGTCAACACCGGCGAGGTGGTGTTCCGCACCGCCGCCCAGGCGGTCGTGCCCGCCGTGGTGCCCCGGTCCCGCCTGGAACGGGCCAACGGGTGGCTCGGCGGCGGCACCCAGATCATGCAGAACATGGTCGCCGGCCCGCTCGGCGGCTTCCTCTTCGTGGTGGCCGCCGCCATCCCGTTCACCGTCAACGCCGGCACGTACGCGCTCAGCGCCGTCCTCGTCGGCCTGCTCGCCGGGTCGTACCGGGGCTCGCCCGGGGCGGGCGGGCGCCGCTCGGTGCGCGCGGAGGTCGCCGAGGGGTTCCGCTGGCTGCTGTCCCAGCGGCTGCTGCGCACCATGACCCTGCTCATCGGGCTGCTCAACGTCACCCTGACCGCCGCGCTCGCCGTGCTGGTGCTGCTCGCCACCGACCGGCTCGGCCTCGGCTCGGTCGGCTACGGCGCGCTGTTCACCTGCATGGCCGTGGGCGGGCTGCTCGGCTCGGCGGTCGGCGACCGGCTGGTCGCCACCATCACCGCGACGTGGACCGTCCGGGTGGGTCTGCTCATCGAGGCCGGCCTGCACCTGGCCCTGGCCGCCTCGCGCAGCGCCGTGGTGGTCGGGCTGGCGCTGTTCGCCTTCGGGGTGCACGGCGCGCTGTGGAACATGGTCGCCAACTCGCTGCGCCAGCGGCTCACCCCGCCCGCGCTGATGGGCCGGGTGGGCAGCACCACCCTGTTCATCGCGGCGGGCGGCAACTGCGTGGGCGCGCTGCTCGGCGGCCTGGTCGCCGACCGGTACGGGATCACCGCGCCCTACTGGGTGGGGTTCGTGGTGGCGGTCGCGGTGATCGCCGCGACGTGGCGGGTGTTCGACCGGGCCACCGTGGCGGCCGCGTACGCCGATCCGGCCCCGGACGGCCGGGAGACCCCGGCGACCGTCGCCTGAGCGGGGCCCGGGCTCAGCGCAGCGGCGGCACCGGAAGGGTGACGCCCTGCACCGCCGCCTGGTGCGCCAGCTCGATCAGCTCGACCACGCCGACCGAGTCCGCCGGGTCCACCGGCAGTGGCGCGCCGTCCCGCAGCGCGGCCGCCAGCTGCGCGTAGAAGTCCTGGTAGCGGCCCGCCTCGGTGGGCACCGGCCGCAGCTCGCCGTCGGCGCCGAGCCGGCCGTACTCGTCGGGGTCGACCTCGCCCCAGCCCGGGGTGCCCGGCCGGCCGCCGTCGCGCAGCGCCGCCTCCTGCGGGTCCAGCCCGTACGTCGTGTAGGCGGCCCGGTCGCCGAGCACCCGGAATCGCGGGCCGAGCTGCGCGGTCACCGCGCTCATCCACAGGTGGGAGCGGACCCCGCCGGTGTGGGTGAGCGCCACGAACGCGTCGTCGTCGACCTCGGCGCCGGGCCGCCGCCGGTCCACCTCGGCGTAGACCCGCTGGACCGGGCCGAACAGCTGCACCGCCTGGTCGACCAGGTGGGCGCCGAGGTCGAACAGGGCGCCGCCGGCCTCGCCGGGCGCGGCGCTCTCCCGCCAGCCCGGCTTGATGGCCGGCCGCCACCGCTCGAACCGGGACTCGAAGCGGGTCACCCGGCCCAGCTCGCCGGCCTCGACCAGCCGGCGCACGGTCAGGAAGTCACCGTCCCAGCGGCGGTTCTGGAACGCCGTGAGCGGCACCCCGGCGGCGGCCGCCTCGGCGACCAGCGCCCGGCCCTCCGCGGCGGTCGGCGCGAGGGGCTTGTCCACCACCACGGGCAGTCCGGCCGCCACCGCGGCCCGGGCCATGGGCACGTGCTGCCGGTTCGGCGTGGCCACCACGACGAGGTCGAGGGTGTCGGCGGCCTGCCAGAGCTGGTCGGCGTCGTCGAGAATCCGGGCCTCCGGGTGCTCGGTGCGGACCTGCGCGCGGCGCTCCGGGTCGCGGGTGACCACCGCGTCCAGCCGGAGGCCGGGTGTGGCGGCGACCAGCGGGGCGTGGAACACCCGCCCGGCGATCCCGTACCCCAGCAGCCCCACCCGCAGCGGCGCCCGCCCCATGTCCGTCCCCCCGTCGTCGGTGATCCACCTGCGAATCTACGCGGCGCGGCCGGCGCGGCACGGCGGGTCCCGGACGGCGGCGGTTTCCGGGGTGTGGCAGCGTGGGCGGGTGCACGCAACCCCGGTCGAGGTCGACCTCGCGCTGGTGGGCGGCGGCGGGGCCGCCTCCCTGGTCCTGGCCGCCCTGGACCGGCACGACCTGACCGGCCTGCGGGTCGCCGTGGTCGATCCGGTGCACAAGCGTGGCCAGGACCGGACCTGGGCGTTCTGGGGCGCCCCGGGCGGCGACCTCGACCCGCTGCTGAGCGCGAGCTGGTCGGAGGTCGAGGTGGTCACGCCCGCCGGCCGCCGCGCTCTGCCGCTCACCCCGCTGCGGTACGCCATGCTCCGCTCCGGCCCGGTCTACGACCGGGCTGCCGCGGCCGAACGGCGGCTGGGCGCGGTGCGCGTCGGCGCGCCGGCCGGCGCGCTGGCCGACGACGGCGACCGGGTGACCGTGCACGACCCCGAGGGGCAGCCGCTGGTCCGGGCCGGCTGGGTGCTCGACTCCCGGCCCCGCCCGCCGGCCCGGCCGGGGCGGACCAGCTGGTTGCAGCACTTCCGCGGCTGGTGGCTGGCGGCCGACCGGCCCACGTTCGACCAGGGTCGGGCCGTGCTCATGGACTTCCGCACCCCACAGCCCGCCCGGGGCGTCTCCTTCGGCTACGTGCTGCCGGTCGACGACCGGTACGCCCTGGTCGAGTACACCGAGTTCGGTCCCGCCGTGCTCACCGACGCGGGGTACGACGCGGCGCTGCGCGGGTACGCCGGCCTGCTGGGCCTGGACCTGGGCGGGCTGCGGGTGCGCGAGGTGGAGAACGGGGTGATCCCGATGACCGACGGCCCGTTCGTGACCCGCCCCTCGCCGCGGGTGGTCCGGCTCGGCACGGCCGGCGGCGCCACCCGCCCGTCCACCGGGTTCACCTTCTCCGCGATGCTCCGCCAGGCCGAGCAGGTGGCCGGGGCCCTCGCGGCGGGCCGGCCGCCGGTGCCGGCGCCCGCGTACCCGGCGCGTCACCGGTGGATGGACGCGGTGGCGCTGCGCGCCCTGGACCGTGGGCACGTCGACGGGGTGGCGTTCTTCGAGCGGCTGTTCGACCGCAACCCGCCGGAGCGGGTGCTGCGCTTCCTCGACGGCGCCACCTCACCGGCCGAGGACCTGGCCGTGATGCGGTCCAGCCCGCTGCTGCCGATGACCGGCGCGGTGCTCGGCGACGCCGTCGACCGGCTGCGCGCCCGGGTGCGCCGCGGCCCGGCCCCCGCCCCCGTGCCGGAGGCCGGGCCGCCGGCCGCCGGTCAGGCCGGCTCGTAGCGGGCGATCACCACGCCGGTGGTCGTGGTGACGCTGTCGGTCAGCCGCAGCTCGCCCGGCTGGTCTGCGGCGGCCGAGCAGCAGCGCCCCGGTCGAGGCCATGCCCTCGCCCATCTTCCGCCCCATGACGGGGTCGTTGTAGGGCACCGCCCAGCCGCCCTGGGTGAAGCCGTCCCGGGGGTCCTCGTCGGGACGTCCGGGGGCCTGCATCACGCCGTCCAGGCTGACGTTCTCGGTGACGATGATCTTCCGCATGCCGCTCCCTCGGGGCGGGCCGGCCCGCTGCCGGCCCTCCACCCCTCACACGAGCGGCGACCGCCGTTCTCGACAGCGGTCAGCGGCCGAGTTCCGCGGCCACCCGGTCGCGGACCAGCACCCGCAGCCGCTCCATCGGGTCGCCGTCGCCGGCGCCGAGCCGGTTGCGGACCGCCGCCACGGTCAACCCCAGTCCCGGGTACGCGAACGCCAGGCTGCCGCCGCTGCCGGCGGTGCCGAACGAACCGTCCACGTCGACCGCGTAGCCGAGGCCGAAGGTCGTCTCCTGCCCGAACACCCACTCCTCGGCGTGGACCGCCGCCGCGGAGACCTCGCGGAGCCGTTCCGGTGAGATCAACCGCACCCCGTCGACGGGGCCGAGCAGCGCCGCGTACATCCGGGCGACCGCGCGGGCCGACATCGTGCCGACCGCCGGCACGTCGGCGCGCAGCACCTCGGGGCGGCTGCCGGTCGTGGCGTCCGGGCGGACGTGCGGCGGGGCCACCGCGTCGAAGTTCGGCAGGTTCGCGCTCGCGTACGTCAGGAGGGCGGACAGGCCGGCGTCCTCCAGCCGGGCAAGCCGGGGCAGGTCGGCCTCCGGCACGCCGAGGAACAGCTCGCCGGCCACCCCGAGCGGCCCGGCCACCTCCTCGGCCAGCACCTGCGACACCGGCTTGCCGGTGACCCGCCGCACCACCTCGCCGACCAGCCAGCCCCACGTCCAGGCGTGGTACGCCAGCCGCTCGCCGGGCGCCCAGAGCGGCTCGGCGTCGGCGAGCAGCCCGCACATCCGGTCCCAGTCGGCGAAGTCCGCCGGGGTGACGTCGGCGGGCAGGGTGGGCAGCCCGGCCGTGTGGGTGAGGGCGTGCCGCAGTGTGATGCCGTCCTTGCCGTGCCGGGCGAACTCCGGCCACACGTCGGCGATGCGCAGGTCGTAGTCGAGCCGCCCCCGCTCGGTCAGCGTGTGCACCACGGTGGCGGTGAGCCCCTTGCCGGTGGAGACGGCGTGCACCGGGGTGTCGGCGGTCAGCGGCCGGCCGGTGGTGGTGTCGGCCAGGCCGGCCTGCTCCTCGACGATCGGCGCCCCGTCCAGGTACGCGGCCACCTGCACGCCGGCCTCCCGGCCGGAGGTGACGAGGTCGTCGATCGCCGCGCGTACGTCGGCCCGTAGGCCGTCCCACCGTCCGTCCATGATCGGTGACCCTGCCAGACCGCCTCGCGGGTGTCGTGCGGTTTTCGGTCGCCGGTCGGCAGAGGGTGGCCGCGCCCGGAGCCCGCCCGGCGGGTTCGGCGACCGCCGGGGCGGGTTCATCCGGGTGGGCGCCCACCTCATGACGTCACGTCCAACAGCAGGAGCGGTGGAGTGTCGGACTCCCTGCTGCCGTAGCTGCTCGACGAGGCGCCGCTCGAGGTCAGGCCGACGGTGAACGTGCCGTTGCCGCTCACCACCGGGGTGATGTCGAGGGTGACCCAGGAGCCGCTGGTCGTCCGGCCGCTGGCCGCGACCGCGGTGCTGCCGATCGGGGGTGCGTTGTTCCAGGTGGTCTGGGTCTCCGACCAGGTGGAGTCGGCGACCGGTCGGACCACGAAGCCGCTGGACGAGCCGGCCGCGATCCAGATCTTCAGCCGTGCGCGGCGCACCACCCCGGTCTGCCCGGACACCGCGAACTTCAGGTAGGCGTTGGTGACCGGGTCGCCGTCGACCCGCAGAAGCGTGGCGGTCCCGTATTTGCTGGTGGGACTGGACGCCTTGACGTAGGTGTCCGCCACCGCCGTGATCGGGGTGACCGCCGGCGTGGTGACCGCGGCCGGCGCGCCCGGGCCTGACGAGTTCCCGGCGCCGTCGAAGGCGGAGACCGTGTACGAGTAGGACGTCTCCGACAGGGCGGTGGTGTCGGTGAAGGTCTGGCCCGTCGTGGTCGCGATGGCCGTGCCGTCGCGATAGACCCGGTACCCGGCCACGCCGGAGTCGTCGGTGGCGGCCCCCCACGACAGCTCGACCCGGTTCGGGCCGGCGGCCGCGGCCTGCAGGTCGGTGGGGAGCGTGGGTGGGTCGGCGTCCGGGGTGGTGACCGACACCGGCTCGCTCGGCCCGGACACGTTCCCCGCGCCGTCGACCGCCGCGACCAGGTACGTGTACGAGGTGCGGGCGGTGCCTACCGTCTCGTCGACGAACGTCTCGCCGGACGAGGTCTCCGCCAGCAGGCTGCCGTCGCGGAAGACCCGGTACCGTGCGGCGCCGACGTTGTCGGTGGCCGCGTCCCAGGCGAGGCCGACCGCGCCGGGCGCCACGCCGGTCACCCGCAGGTTCGTCGGGGCCGACGGCGCCAGCGTGTCGCGTACGGCGGTCACCGGGTTCGACTCGGCGCTGGTGTTCCCGGCGGCGTCCAGGGCGCGGACGCTCCAGGTGTGCGGTTCGTTCGCCGGCACGTCGCTGTCGGCGTACGTGGTGGCCGGCACGGTAGCCACCGGCGCGCCGTCCCGGAGCACCTCGTATCCGCTGACGCCGACGTTGTCGGCCGCCGCCGACCAGGTGAGGCTCACCCTTTCCGGCGACGTCACGGCGGCGAGCCCGGCCGGAGCGGTGGGCGGCGTGGTGTCCGGGCCGGGGACCGTCACGGCCACCGGTGCGCCGCGGTCGGACCGGTTCCCGGCCGCGTCGACCGCGTCGACGGTGTACTCGTGCCGGGTCGCCCCGGCGACGGCGGTGTCCGTCCAGGTGGTCGCGGTGGCAGGCAGGTCGGCCACGGCGGCGCCGTCGCGGTGGACGCGGTAGCCGGTCACGCCGTAGTTGTCGGTCGCCGCGGTCCAGCTGAGATTCACCGACGGGATCGGGGTCGGGTTCGCGGTCAGGCTGGTGGGTGCGGTCGGGGCGATGCCGTCCGCGCCCTTGCAGGAGACGGTCGACGAGTCGACCAGGGTCGTTCCCCCGGCCCCGGCCGCGTGGTAGCGCAGGTCAGCGCGGTTGCCGAAGAGTTCCATCCGCATCGCGCCGTAGCTCTTGTTCGTCTTGACCACCCGGGCGTCCGAGCTCAGGAAGCCCTGACTCGAGTGGCCGCCGCCGCCCACCACCAGTTCGACGATGCCGTCGGCGGCGGGCACGCCGCCCGCGCCCATCGGCGTCCAGCGCTGGTAGTTGTGATCGTGTGCGCTGAGCAGCAGCGTGACGTGATGCGCCGCCATGAGGTCCCACATGGCCTGCATCCGCGGCGCGGGGTCCTCCGAGCCGATGCTGAACAGCGGGTGGTGCCAGAACACCATCGTGCACGGGCTGCGGTTGGCGGCGAGGTCCGCCGCCAACCACTCGTACTGGGGCGTGCCCGGGGCGACCCGGTTGTAGTTGCTGGTCGAGTCGATGGCGACGAAGTGCCATCCGTTGGCGTCGTAGCTGTAGTAGTGCGGGATGTTGTCCCAGAAGTGGAAGTAGCCGTCCGCCCTGTTGCCGGTGTACTCGTGGTTACCGACGACCGGGGTGGTGACGCCGCGCAGTCGCCCGAAGAAGGCGTCGGCGCCGCCGTACCAGTTCTTGAACTCGGTGAGCGTGCCCTCGTCGTAGACGTCGCCCAGGTACAGGAACAGGTCCGGGTCCCATCCGACGAGCGAGTTGGTGACGTTCACCGCGTTGGTCTCGCCGCCGGCGCCGTCGCCGACAGCGGCCACGACGAAGGGTTCCTGGGGACCGCGCGCGCGAATCGGTGGAACCGACCACTGCCGGGTGTTCTCCGGGGCGGTGGCGTTGCCGTTGGCGAAGGTGACCGTGGTGAGGGTTTCCGGGCCGGCGTATCCGTCGCGCATCTTCGCCGCGACGCCGAGCACGTGTTCGCCGTCGGCGAAGTCGGCCGAGGAGAGGGCGAACTGGTGCGGCGACTGGAAGTCCGTGAGCAGGTACTGCCCGTCCAGGGACCATTCGATCTTCGCGACGCCGGGGCTGGTGCCGGCCGTCACGTTGACGGTCGCCGTGACGACGGCGTCGCCCACGATGGTGCTGCCGTTGGGTGGTTGGGTGACGCAGACCAGCACGGTGTAGGCCCCGCTCGGCGGGCTCGACGTACGGCAGGTGGGGGAGGCGCTCTCGGCGGGGCCGCTGAGGGTCAGGGTCAGCCCGGCGGCGACAAACACGGCGACGACTGTCACGGCGGCCCGGGGCCGGGTCGCTCTGCGAAGATTCATCGAAGTCAGTCCTCTAGGGGTAGACGGTTCCGGTGCCGGCGTCCCGGATCGGGCCGGTGAGATTGCCGGTGAAGACGTTGTCCGGCCCGACCACCGTGGAGTGGCAGAGCGCCGAGGCTATGTTCAGCCCGTACCTCTGTGTCCTGGTCGTCTGGTCGTCGGTGGAGACGTTGCCCCACACCTGGTTGCCGTCGCAGGAGACCGCGTCGGCGGAGGTGATCCGGATGCCGTCGCGCCCGGACACGTCGTCGGAGCTGTCGACGACGGTGTTGCCGCGGACCTCGTTGTCGTCGCCGCCGTTCACGTTGATGCCGTCCTGGCCCGCCTGCGAGATCCGGTTGCCGGTGAGGACGTTGCGGGTCGGCTTCTTGTTCGGCTGGTCGGCGGTGGGCGAGGACTTGTTCAGCTGGATACCGTGCCCGCCGACGTCGCTGATGAGGCAGCCGGTGACCGTGTCCCCGCTGGACGCGAGCAGTTCGATCCCGTCGCCGGGGACGCCGACGATCACGCAGTCCCGGATGATGTTGCCCACGGACGACCAGCCCGCGTTCTTGCCGTCGAACACGATGCCCCGCCCTCGGGCCGCGGTCACCTTCACCCGCTCCACGCGGACGTCGTTGCCCTGGTCGAAGTCGAGCGCGTCGCTGGTCGACCGCGCCGGACCGCCGGCCGAGACGGTCAGGTCCCGCACGGTGACCCGGAAGGCGCCGGTGAAATTGAACGGCTCGGTGTCGGCGTCCGTGCTGTTGTAGTTGCGGATGACCGTCTGGTCGACGCCCGCGCCGGCGAACGTGACGGCGGTGATCTGGACGAGCTTGAAGTACTCGGCGCCGAGATCGAACACACCGGCGGCGAACTGGACGGTCCCGCCGCCGGTCTCGTTGAGGTCATGGACCGCGCCCTCGACCACGAACTTCAGGCTCCCGGTGTACGTCTGTCCGGTGGTCTGCGAGACCGCCCGGTAGCCGCCCGCGCCAGCGCTGACGACGAAGGGTGAGGGGGACGAGGGTGGCGGCACGAACAGCCGGGGCGGGCGGGTGCCCTCGCGGCTGGTGATCCGGAGGGCGGTGTCGTCGGTGGTGGTGAGCGCGATGGTGACCGGTCCGTCGCCGGTCACCAGCGACGACACGTCCAACGAGACCCACGTCCCGGCGGTGATCGGACCGCTGGCGTCCACCGTGGCGCCTACGCCCGGCGCGTTCGCCCAGGTGATCGCGGCCTCGTGCCACCCGTTGTCGGTGACCTGGCGCGCCGCCACTCCGGCACGCTGGCTCGATTCCGCGTAGAACCGCAGCACCGCCGGCGTGCCCGGCACGACGCCGGCGAGGTCGAACCGCAGGTAGGCCACCTGCCCGGGGGAGCCGTCGACCTTGAGGTAGCTCTTCGAGCCGAAGTTGGCGCCGGGGTCGGCGCTGCTGACGAAGCTGTCGGCCGTCGGGGTCCAGGCCGAGGCGGCATGCGCCGGGCCGCCGACGGTGATCGTCGTCGCGACGAGCAGGCCGACCAGGGCCGCGCTGCCCGGTCTGGCCCGGTGGTGTGTTCGTGACAAGGCAATCCCTCCTGGTGAAGACGTTGCGGGTGTGGAACGTGCCGCCCGCGCGACCAGTGCGCGCCTCCCCAGGAGCGAATCGTTGTCACTGCTCGATATCGGCCTCCGTTCCGGAGGGCCGGCCCGGCGGGGACGGTGATGAGCGACGGCGCTGGAAGAGCACCCCGAGCGGTAACAGCACCGCCACCGCCCCGGCGACCAGGAGCGCGGCCCAGGCGCTCAGCCCCCAGTGGTCGCCGTTGCCCGGCTCGCTGCTGTCCGCCGGCACCGCGATGTCGACGCGTACGCCGAGCAGGTCGGCGAGCACGTTGATGTCGGCGGCGCTGAAGCGTTCGCTCGGCTCGATGTGGGTGTTCTCGCTGAACTCGTTCCAGCTGATCACCCCGATCGCGTCCGGGTCGGAGAGGCGTGCCGCGGCGAACGAGGCCCGCAGGGTGTCACCCGCCCGGCGCGGCACCTCCCGCTTGCCGCCGACCAGGCGCGCGTCGAAGCCGGGCGTCACCGGGGCGATCCACAGCCCGCCCCGCTGGTGCACCGCCCGGGACATCGCCGCCAGCTTCTTCCCGCTGGTGCCGGCCGTCGGGTCCACCGAGGACCAGTAGTAGGCCTGGCCGTCCAGCGCGCCCTGACTCGACTCGATGTCCTCGAGGCTCTTCGCGTTCCCGAGGACCAGGAGCTTTCCCCGTACGCCGCCGACCGTGGCCCCGATCTGCGCCGCCGTGAAGCGGTCGCTGCCGGTCCAGACCACCACCGGCCGGCCGAAGATGTCGAAGACCGGGTCGGTGGCGTACCGGGTCGCGAAGTACGTGAGGTCCGTGCGGACGGTGTCGAAGGCCAGCGGGGTACGGGCGAAGTCGAGCCCCTGGTACACGATGCCCAGGCGGAAGTGCTCCTCCCGGGCCACCTCGACCAGCTTGGCCAGCCGCTCGTCGAGCTGCGGGGTGTGCTTCCACGACACCAGGAACCCGTTGATGCCGGCGGACTTGGCCATCCGCACGTGCCGCCGCATGATCTCGACGTCATCGCTGGAGTAGCGACCGAGCAGCGGGTAGTCGATCTTCGCGCGGTTCCAGGACGTCGGGTTGAACCAGATGTAGTAGTAGGCGAGGACCGGGACGGGAACCGCCGCCGGCCGCGGGGTGGCGTCCCCTCGATGGCCGACGGCGGCCCGGGCGGGCCCGGGTGGCAGCAGCGGGACGGCCAGCGCGGCAAGCAGCAGCACCAGGGTGACCCCGGCCCGCAGTGGCGCGGCCCGGTCATCCTCGGCCGGGAACCGCGGGGGTGCGCCCGCCCGTGGCCTCCGCCACCGCCGGCGGTGCCTCGACGGCGGGCGTCGTGCCCCGTCGCCGGCGGTCACGGCGCGGCCGGCCCGGCGCAGCCGGCCGAGCAGGTGCGGCCGTCCGAGCAGCACCAGGCCCACCGCGACGACCAGGATCGCGAGGGTCACCAGGGTCATGTCGGTCACGCTGATCACGGTGAGGGTCACCTCCTGGTCCTTGCTGATGCTGACCGGACGCCCGAACGACACGCCGCCGCCGAACACGGTGATCGTGTACGTGCCGCGCGGCAGGTCCGGCACCACCGCCGTGCCGTCCCGGCCGAACGGCAGCCGCTCGACGCCGCCGTCGGCGCGCGTGAGTTCGATGCCGTCGCCGACCTGCCGGGTGAAGAACATGTCGGTCGCCGTGAACGCGACGCGGAAGAAGAGCAGCTGCACCACCCACGCCTGCTGCTCCCACGGCACGAACTTCTGTCCCGCCCGGTTGACCACCGAGGTGCCGTCGACCATCGCGCTGTCGACCACGTAGTAGAGCTGCTTCGACACCAGCCCCTGCGGGCCCTGCTGGGTCCGGCTCTCGGAGACCCAGCGTGGCTGGGCCACCTCGGCGCCGGCGAGATCGTGGATCTCACCGGTGTTGCTGCGCAGCCGCATGGCGGAGACCCGGTCCGCGGGCACGGCGTCGCCGAACCGGTCGAGGAAGCTCCATGACACCAGACGCGCCGTGCGCAGACCGAGCTCCACGGCCTTGCCGTGCGCCCCGGCGTCGGGGTTTCCCCGGAACCGGTCGAAGATGACCTTGCGATCGGGGCTGATCCGGGTCTCCGGAACGACGAGGCGTTTCTCGAGGCCGACGAAGTCGCGGACGCGGATCGCGAGCCGGCCCCTGGTGTCGGACCTGGCCACCTGACCGTCCACCTTGACCACCACGCCGGGCAGCGGGGGCACCGTCTGCAGGTGCAGCGTTCCCGGCCCCGCCGACGAGGGCCGGGCGCTCGCGGCGGCCGGCAGCACGACCACCGTCAACGCGGCCGCGACCAGCGACAGCAGGGCGGCCCGCACGATGCGCCGGGTCACGACCATCGCCGCCGCCGAAGCGCCGCGACGCCGACCAGCGTCGCCACCAGGCTGCCCGTGACGGCGTACGAGGCGAAGACCGGAACCGGGTCCGGTCTGGTCACGACGGGGGGCGTGCGTTCGGTGCCGAGGAGGACGGCCGGCCGTGGTGGTCGGTCGAAGTCGAAGGCGTCGAGGAAGGTCTTCGCCTTGCGGTCGCGTTCGGCCAACGGCTTCAGCCGCCAGTTGACCTCGATGAACTTCAGCACCGAGGTGAAGTCGAGGGTGGTGGAGTCCACGTGCCCGCGTCTGGCGTACGGACTGACCAGCAGGGCGGGCACCCGGAAGCCGTATCCGTAGGCGTCGACCTGCGGCGGCGGCACGTGGTCGTACCAGCCGCCCCAGTCGTCGTACGACCACAGGAAGGCCGACGAGTCCCAGTCCGGCGAGCGCATCAGCTGGGTCACCAGCGTCCGGACGAGGTTCTGGCCGGCCCGGATGCTGCCGGGCGGGTGTTCGCTGTCCCCGGCCGGAGCGATGAAGGAGACGGCGGGCAACTGACCCTTGGCGGCGTCGTCGTAGTACTGGTCCAGGTCGACGATCTTGCTGAACAGCCGGGGATCGTCGACGTAGCGCGCGTATCCGAGCAGCGGCACCCAGATGACCTGCGCGCCCCGGTCGACGTCCTCCGCGCTGGTGCGCGAGCGGAAGGTGATCGTCGGGTCGTAGTTCTCCACGTAGAACTTCCAGCTGATTCCCGCCGCTTCCAGCCGGTCGAAGATGGTCGGGATGTCGCCCCAGCCGGCCGCCGGGATCGACTCCGACGGCCCGGCGGCACCCGGGCCACCGGTCACCCGGAACATGTGGTTGCGGATGCTGCCCGAATTGGACGAGCTGAAGAAGCGGTCGAAGAGCACGTACTCGTCGGCGATGTTCCAGTAGTACGGCAGGTCCCGGTCGTCGTAGTAGGCCATCGCGAGCTTGCCGTCCTTGCCCTGCGTGCTGACCCCCTCGACGAAGCCGTCCATGCGGCCGTTGTTGTACTGCACCCGGAAGGCCTCGGCCGTGTGGTCGAGGTCGAGGCTGCCCAGCTCGCCCAGGTGGAAGGGCTTGACGCAGGGCTCGGCCCGGCCCCGGCTGACCGGCATGCAGGTGCCCGGGGGGATCCCGTCGACGCCGGGCCTCGTGCCGAAGTAGTTGTCGAAGGTGTGGTTCTCCTGCATCAGGAAGACGAAGTGGTCGATCGGTGTGGTGGGGCTCGGTGCGGCCCCCGCCCCGGCGGCGTGCGCGGTCGCGGGCGGGTTCGCGAGCACCAGCAGGCCGGCGATCAGCAGCGCGCGGCCGAGCAGGCGACCGACGTGCCTGCGACGCGCGGAGTGAAGATCGGTCATGGACGCACCTCGTAGATGATGATCACGGGAACCGGGACGCGAGCCCCCGTGGAGTCGGTCCCGTTGACGAACTCGGTGTGCACGACGCGGCCGTGGTAACGGCGGATCAGGACCATCAACCGCTCCGAGAAGAACGCCGAGCGTCCGGCGGAGAACGAGTCCCAGACGACGTAGTGCAGGTCGTTGTGGCGCAGCCACCAGTCGGGGTTGGGCAGCGGCTCGTACGACGGGTTGCGCCGCAGCGGGTTCGGGCTCACCGAGAGGCCGTAGCTGCGACGGTGGCCGTAGTACTGGATGATGTTGGCCATCGACGGGCCCAGGGTGAGCACCACGGACCCCTGCGGCGTGTTCCTGGCCAACCATCGCCCGGCCTCCCGACCGCCGGGCACCCCACCGGACCCGGCGAGGAAGGTGGCGTTGTCCGCCCGGTTGACCGCGTGCCAGCTGGGCACGAGCAGGCTCAGGGCGACCACCACGAGCACCGCGGTGCGCACGGTCCGGACCGCGCGGGACGGCCCGACGCCCACCCGGTCGACCCGGCGGAGCAGGCGGCGGAGCCGTTCGGGCACCGGCATCCCGGTCAACGCCCGCGCCGCGAGTACCGCGACGGGTGCCACGGCGGGCAGCAGGTACTGGAAACCCTTGACCGGCCACAGTTGGAAGAACAGCACCGGCGCGGCGATCCACGACAGCAGCAGTGTCTCCCGCCAGGACCGGTGCCGGCGCAGCCACCACAGGCCACCGGCGGCCGCGGCCACCACGAGCAGCCCCATCGCCGGCGGCACCGTCTCCAGGTAGAACCCCATGGAGTGGTTGGGCCGCCGGAACAGCTGCCACACCAGATAGCTCTTGCCGGTCTGGGTGCGCCCGGCCATCGCCTGCGAGACCGGATGGGTCGCGAAGACCGCCGCCATCGCGGCGACCGCCAGCAGCGACAGTCGCACCGGACGACGCACCGTCGGGGTCAGCGCAAGGAACGCGTAGACCCCACCGGCCAGGACGATGCTCGTCTCCTTCGTCAGCATCGTCAGTCCGAGCATGCCGCCGGCCGCGACGTACCAGAGCACCTGCTGGCCCTGCACGAAGCGCACCAGGCAGTACAGCGTGAGCGTCGCGAACAGCACCATCGGACCGTCGAGGAGGACCTGGCGGGTGACGATCACGTGGTACGGCATGACGGCCACGAGCAGTGCCGCGACCAGCCCGACCCGCCGGCCGTAGAGCCGGGCGCCGAGCAGGTGGACGGCGAGTACCGTCGCCACGCCCAGCACCGCCACGACCACCCGCCCGGCCACGTCCACCTCGCCGGTGCGGAAGAACGGCGACAGGAGGGTCTGGAAGAGCATCGGGTGGGCGCGGAACACCGGGAAGAACGGCGTGTAGTTCGGATTGCCGGCGAGCGAGGCGGCCTGCCCGGCGTAGACCGCCTCGTCGCTGTTGAAGCCGAGGGCGTCCAGCTGCCACACCCGCAGGTACAGCGCCAGGGCCGCGATGGCGACGAGGGCGGACGGCGTGGCCCAGCGGCGCCGCCCGTGGCCCTGGCCGGTGTCCCCGGGGCGCGACACCGACGAAGGCGCGACGGGAGGGAGCACGACCGTTGCGGCGCAACGGTCGTGCTCCATCTCCTCGACGGAGGATCGGGTCATGCTCACGCACGAGCTCCGCTCGGGGCCAGCGCCCCAGGCCAACTCGGCCAGGTCGGCAGGAGCACCTGCTGCTCGGCCGGCGGGTCGCGACGTTCCGTCCGCAGCAGGGCCGGGATCTCGTCGGCCCAGCCGAACCGGTCCGAGGCCAGTACCCGGCTCCGCACGTGGGACAGGAACGCGGCGAGGATCTCCCGCTCCCGCTCGCGCAACTGCGCGTATCCCTGCCCGTCGATGGTGATTGCCGGCGCCAGGTAGCGGAACGGCGGGAAGCCGTACGCGTCGTCGGTGTTCTGGATCATCCGCTCCAACGTCTCGTCGGCGCCGAGCTCACTGATCCGCGGCGTGCCGCGTTCGATGATGAACAGCTCCTCCACCCGGGTGCTGGTGCCGATGCGGCAGGGCACCAGCCGGTCGACGCTGTACTTCGGCGGCGGGATGAGCCGTTGGGTGATGGCGTTGATGCCCATGATCGGCACGTTGAACCGGCTCAGGGTCAGCGCCAGCGACCGGCCGCCCTTCGAGTGCAGCCGGCTCTGGAACTGCAGTCGGCGCCACTCGGCGGGCGTCAGGTCCTGGGCCTGCACGGCCCGCAGGGTGTGCGCGCTGATGGTCAACGGCTTGGGGAAGCACGTCGCGACGCCGTCCGGACCGATCAGGGTCATGTCGTCGGAGAGGAAGTGCCCGCCGTGGTCGCGCAGCAGGCGCAGCACGGTGGCGGTCTTGCCCGTGTCGGTGAGGGCGGAGAGCATCACCCCGACGCCGTTGAGGTTGACGCACGCGGAGTGCAGGAGCATGTGCCCCCGGGAGACCAGCACGAACCGCAGCAGCGCCTCGATGATGTTGGTGTAGACCACGTGCGGCGACCGGGCGAGCAGCGGTCCGACCTGGATGTCGATCGGCGAACCGAGCTGGATCCGGAAGTTCGCGCCCAACCGGCCCAGATGCTCTTCGTACCGCAGGACCGACTCGTTCGCGTACTCGGTCATGGCGGCCCGGCGCTGCGGCCCCCGGCCGCCCACATCACTGACCCGCACCGCGATGTCGACGTCCGAGTCCGCGACCCACTGGGCGCGGAAGAACTCCAGCTCCGGCAGCATGATCTGGGAGCCGATGGTGACCACTCCGGCCACGTCGTACCGGTACGCCAGGTACTGGTACCGCTTGCGGGAGGGGGTGGCGGCGGCCTCGGGGGCCCTGAGGTTGACCAGCATGCGGACCGGATCGCGCCGGCCGGTGCTGCCCGGGGAGTAGATGACCCGATCGTTGATCAGGAACCGGACGAGGAAGAGGGCGGCCAGCGTGAGCGCGTTCGACGTCAGGATGCCGACGCCGGCCCAGACCAGGGCCTGCAGCACCGGCAGGCGCACCAGCAGCAGCACGTTGTTCAGCAGGAAGAAGCGGCTGGCCCGGCCGGCCCGCGAGCCTTGCCGGGTGCGCCGGTAGATGAGCAGGTCGATGAGGACGAAGTTCCACGCCGTCGACAGCTGGGTCGCCAGCGTGGCGCCCAGCAGGTGGTGCAGGTTGGCCGGCTCGTAGAAGAACCACAGGGCGGCGGTGTTCACTACCATGCCGGTCAACCCGACCAGTCCGAAGGCGACCATCCTGATCAGCTCCGTCAGGCGGTCACGGGTGGTGGTCGGGCGCTCCCGCATCTGGCCGACCAGCCGCTGGCTGCGCAGCCGCCCCAGGTGCCGCAGGAAGGTCAGCCCCTCCCGCACCGACGCCTTGGACCGGCCGGCGTGCCGGTGCGCCATCTTGTAGGCGACCTCGGCGACGCGGGCACCAGGGTGGCGGACGACCAGTTCCAGCAGCACCTTGAAGCCGATGGGGTTCATCCGGTCCAGGTCGACGGCCGCCCGGCGGAAGGCGAACAGGCCGCTCATCGGATCGCTGATGGTGGTCAGGCGGCGCGGGAAGAGGCTCTTCGCCAGGCGGGTGGCCCACGACGAGGTCGCCTCACGGGCCGCGCCGCCCAACCCTTCGGTGGAGCCCTCTCCGGCGTAGCGGGTGCCGATCACCACGTCGACGTCGTGTCGCATCGCGATGTCCGCCAGCCTGCCGGCCGACTCCGGCGGGTGCTGGAGGTCCGCGTCCATCACCATGACCCACTCGCCGCAGGCGTGCCGCGCGCCGAGCAGCACGGCGCCGCCCAGGCCGCCGTCCCGCGCACCCGGCGGTCGGTGCAGCAGGCGTACGGTGACCGGGGCGTCGGTCGCGTGTCGCGCCAGGACGTCCACCGTGTCGTCGTCACTGTCGTCGACGAAGATGATCTCCGCGCCCAGCGCCGCGACCGCCCCGCCCAGGCGGGACAGCAGCGTAGGAATGTTCTCCGCCTCGTTGCGGGTCGGTACCACGACACTCAGCCGCACCTGCCGGTCGGACGCCGGCCGGTGCAGGTAGTGCGGCGCGGGCTCGGCGGCGCGGGAGTTCCGGCGCCGCCGGATCTCGCCATCGGACTCTTCGGCCTCCTCGTCGTCCTTCGCCATCGAGGACGCGTGCGCGACTTCGGTCATTCCACCCTCCATCAGTTGCGCTTCCAGGCAGCGCCGAGCCGTCGCAATTGCCGCTCGGAAACAGCACGGAAGCCGGTCGGAAATATGCGCGGAACCGACTCTGGTTCGGTCCCGACGCGGTGGCGCTCAAGGGGATGGCCGCGGTGTCGTCAGAGATTACGAAGGGCGAACGCGAAGTGTCTAACAGCTGAACAGTCGTGAAAGTGACAGTTGCTCGCCCGGGGCATGGCCCCCGGAATCACTGCTTCCACCTGCGCGAAATATGGTTAGGCAACCCTCTCGTCGCGCTGAGTGACCGCTCAATGGAGCCGGTGGCGGGGCGGCGTGGCCAGCACGCGACGGGCCGGGAAGCGTCTGCTGTAGCGGCGATCGGTGGCGTCGCAAATGGAGGGTCGACGCGACGGCGGCGCGATTCGCCTTCACCTACAGCTATCAGACCGAATTGTTTAGGATGACGTCGCGGTGGCCATTCGGCTGAGTGTTTGCTTCGTAAAGTATCGGCCGATGTCCACCGGGGCACCGAGAAATTCCCCGAACGGAGTGGCGGGTTTACCGGTTCGCCGTCGGCCGCGATGGCCGAGCAGCCCAGCGCCGGCCCGGCCACTCGGAGGGCTCGTGGCACCTGATTGGTGGGACAGGCCGCCCGGTCCGGCGTGCCGACCCGTCCGTGCCGACGACGGCCGCCCGCATCCAGGCCCGCATTCCGGTGCACGACGCGGTCAGTCGAGCGGCGATTCCATATCGGGACGGTGGCGCCGCTGTCCGGGTCGGGTGGTCGCGGGCGCGGGCGTACCGGGTAGGTTGCCGGCATGGCGGAGGCGGCGACCGGCGGGGTCGTGGAGATCTGGACCGACGGGGCGTGCAGCGGCAATCCCGGCCCCGGCGGCTGGGGTGTGCTGCTGCGCTGGGGCGGGCACGAGCGGGAGCTGTGCGGCGGCGAGGCGACCCCGACCACGAACAACCGGATGGAGTTGACCGCCGCGATCCGGGCGCTGGAGAGCCTGACCCGCCCGGTCACCGTGCGACTGCACACCGACAGCACGTACGTGCGCAACGGCATCACGGGCTGGCTGGCGTCCTGGAAGCGCAACGGCTGGCTGACCGCGGCGAAGCAGCCGGTGAAGAACGCCGACCTGTGGCAGCGGCTGGAGGCGGCCTGCGCCCGGCACGAGGTGACCTGGCTCTGGGTGAAGGGCCACAACGGACACCCGGAGAACGAGCGGGCCGACGCGCTGGCCAACCGGGGGATGGCCGAGGCGCGGGCGGCGGCGCCGGCCGCTCGCTGAGCCCGGGGCGGGTTGTGTCGACCTCGGTCGATGGGTGACGTAGCGGATCGATGCCGTCACGGACAGTCACCCTCCCGGAGGTGTCCGCGTGACCGTTGCGCCCCTCACCGACCTGCCGCTCTGGCCCCCGACCAACCTCGACCGTGACCCGCTCGTCCCGCTCGACGCGGGGGAGCGGCGTCGGTTCGCCGGCCCGGTCACCCGGGTCCGGCTCCCCACCGACGCGACGGCCTGGCTGGTCACCCGGCACGCCGACGTCAAGCAGATGCTGCGCCACCCCGGCTTCAGCGCCGACCTGACCCGGCCGGGCTTCCCGCTGCTGCGCCGGATCCCGCCCGGCGCGTTCGGCGACCGCCGGGGCGGGTTCATCCGGATGGACGGCGCCGAGCACGCCCGACTGCGCCGGATGCTCACCGCCGAATTCATGATCAGGAACGTGCGGCGGATCGAGCCGCTGATCCGGCAGACCGTCGACCGGGCGCTGGACGAGCTGCACGCCGCCGGCCCGCCCGCCGACCTGGTCGCCCACGTCGCCCTGCCGGTGCCGTCGATGGTGATCTGCCACCTGCTCGGCGTCCCGTACGCCGACCACGACTTCTTCCAGGAGCGCAGCCGGACGCTGATCGACCGGGACGCCCCGCCCGAGCGGGTCCAGCGGCACGTGCGGGAACTGCGCGACTACCTGCACCGGCTGGTCGAGGCGAGGGTGGCCACCGGGGAGCGCACCGACGACCTGCTCAGCCGGCTGGCCCGGGACCGCGTGGACACCGGGGAACTGGCCGTCGACGAGCTGGTCGGCATGGCCGTGCTGCTGCTCATCGCCGGCCACGAGACCACCGCCAACATGATCGGGCTGAGCACCCTGCTGCTGCTCCGCCACCCCGCCCGGTACGCCGCGCTGCGCGACGACCCGGGCCACGCCGACGGCCTGGTCGACGAGCTGCTGCGCTACCTCAGCATCGTGCGCACGGGACTGCCCCGCCTGGCCACCGAGGACGTCGAGATCGGCGGGCGGCTGATCCGGGCCGGGGAGGGGGCCATCGCCGTGCTCTCCCTGGCCAACCGCGACCGGGCGATCTTCGACCGGCCGGACGAGTTCGACCCGTACCGGGCGGCGCAGCAGCACGTCGCGTTCGGCTTCGGGGTGCACCAGTGCATCGGCCAGCCCCTCGCCCGCGCGGAGCTGCGAATCGCGCTCGTGGAGTTGGCCCGCCGGTTCCCCCGGCTGCGCTCGGCCACCACGGAGGGGCGGCTGCCGACCCGGGACAGCTCGGTCGTCTACGGCCTCGACGCGCTGCTGGTGACCTGGTGAGCGGGGCGGTGCGGGTCCGGGTGGACCGGGACCGCTGCTGCGGGGCGGGCAACTGCGTGGTGACCGCGCCGGAGGTCTTCGACCAGGACGACGAGGACGGTCTCGTGCTGCTCCGCCGCGCCGAGCCGCCGGCCGGCACGGTCGACCGGGTGCGGCTCGCCGTGGAGCTCTGCCCAGCCGGGGCGATCAGCGTGGTGCCCCGGCCGGCGCCGCAGCACTCCGCCACGCCGTGACCGCGGGTCCGCTCACCGCTCCGGGCGGCCCTCCTCGATCTCCTCCGGCTCGTTCGCCGGGTCCGCGGTGCCGGAGACCTCGGCGACGTCGTAGCCGGCCCGGCTGACCTCCCGGGCGGAGCGGCGCTCCTCGGCCGGCAGGTCGGCGAAGTCGTCACCGGTGTCGTCGGTGCTGTGCAGGGACTCGCCCGGCGGGCGCAGCGACGCCTCGTACGCGGTCGCGCCGTCGGGCTCGTCGGTGGCGGCGCGGCCGAAGGACTCTTCACTCGTCATGTCGCACTCCTGCCCGTCCCGTCCGGAGGCAAACGCTCAGCGGGCCGCGTCCGGGTGGGTCGGCATCGAGGAGCCGCCGGAACTGCTGCCCGACGAGCCACCGGCCACGCCGGATCCGTCGTCCTCGGTCACCTCGTCCGGTTTCGGCGCACCCGGCTCCGGCGCCGGCACGTCGGTGTCCGCCTCCACCTGGACCAGCCGGGCCTGGCCGGCCTCGTCCTCGGCGTGCGCCGGATCGACCGGCTGCCTGCCCTGCCGTGTCTCGTACTTCACCGGTCCGCCTCCGTCCGTCGCCACGGTGACGCGGCCTACCCGGCCCGTACGCGGCGAAACCCCGGCCGCCCTCGGGTGCGTGCGGTCAGCGGCGGCGTCGGCCCGCGGCCGGTCCGCCGTTCGGGCGCCGGCCCGCCGACCGCCCACCGGAGGGCCGCGGGCCGCCGGGCGACCGGAGCGGGGTGACGGTCAGCGACCAGTGCGCCGGGCGGCGCAGGCCGGCCGGCAGGACCGTCCGGTGGTCGCCGCGGGCCGCGTCGAGCTGGGACTGGTGCACGAACAGGCAGTCGCCGAGGTCGGCCCCGCGCAGGTCCGCGCCGCGCAGGTCCGCCCCGGTCAGGTCGGCCGCGCCGAGGTCCACCCCGCGCAGGTCCGCGCCGATGAGGCAGGCCCCGCGCAGGTTCGCGCCGGCCAGCCCGGCCCGGCGCAGGTCCACGCCGATCAGCACCGCGCCGCGCCGGTCCACGCCGGCCCGGCCGGCCCGCGCCTGCTCGCCGGCCCGGGACAGCAGCCGGTTGACCCGGTCCCGTTGCGCGTCGACGTCGACGGCGAGCAGTTCCTCCGGGGTGCCGTCGGTGAGCCGCCCGGTCTCGGTGAGGGCGGCGGCCAGCTCGTCCCGCAGCCGGCCGGCCGGGGTCAGCGCCAGGGCCTCGGTCAGATACCAGAGCAGCTCGTGCAGGGGGCGCATGACCGCGAAGGTGTCGAACATCCGCCGCGCGGTCGACGGGTCGGCCCGCCAGTCGCGCCCGCCGAAGGTGCCCTGCGCGACGTGCTGGCCGGCGCCGAAGCAGTCGAACACGGTGCAGCCGGGGAAGCCGCGCTGCCGCAGGTCCTGGTGGATGCCGCAGCGGGAGTCGGGTCGCAGGTTCGGGCAGGGCTGCCCGGCGGGCTTGTCGAGGGCGAAGTCGGCGGAGGCGGCGAACGCCGGCGCGACGCAGCAGATCCCGAAGCAGCGCGCGCAGTCGGCGTGCAGCTCCCGGTTGCCGCGGGCGGCCGGGCGAGCGTCGCCGTGCTGGCGAGCCTCGGGCCCGCGCCGCTGGTCCTCCGCCTCGGACACGCCCCCGGCCTCCCGCCCGTCACCGCCGGCCGCGACCATCGCGCCCGCCGCCATTGTCCGCCCGGGCCGCCCCGCAACGGCCGCCGGGGCGCGGGAGTGTGACGGGCCCGCCCGGTTCCGGCCCGGCGGCGCGGTGGCTCTCCGTATGGTGGCGGTGACCGGCACCGGAGGGCGCAGGGATGGACGACGACGCGCGGGAGCAGGCGCTGCTCACCGCCCTCACCACCGAGCACTTCGTGCTCCAGACCGGCCGCAGCGCCACGGTCGCCGAGTCGGTGGGCCGGACCACGGTCTTCCTGTCGCTGCTCTCCGCCGCGCTCATCGGGCTCGGCTTCGTGTCCGGCAACGGTCCGCTGCTCCGGCCGTACCTGGGCGCGGTGCTGCCCACCCTGGTGGTCACCGGGCTGCTCACCTTCGGCCGGCTCGTGCAGAACATGGTGGAGAACTCCCTGGACCTGCAACGGATGCAGCGGATCCGGGCCTGGTACCACCAGCGGCTCGCCGGCGACCAGGACTTCTTCGCCGACGCGGCGACGCCCGGGGGCGAGATGCGCTCCGCCTGGACGGCGGTGGGCGCCCGGCCCGGCCGGTGGCAGCTGCTGCTGACCGCCGCCGCGCTGGTCGGCGCGATCAACGCGCTGCTGCTCGGCCTCGGCGCTGCCCTGCTGGCCGGGCTGGCCGGCCTGTCGACCGGGCCGGCCGTGCTGGTGGGCGTGCCGGTCGCGCTGGTGTCGTTCGCGGCGCAGGTCGCGTACATCGGCCGGGCCTCGATCTCGATGACCCACTGAGCGGGGCGCGGCGCCCGCGCACGGCGGGCGCCGCCCGCGTCCGCTCAGAAGTCGAACAGCACGTCGGTGCCGCGGCGCAGCTCGCACCGGTTGTCGAAGGTCCGGGTGTACGCGACCGGCCGGTCCTGCCAGAAGCCCACCGCGCGGGCGGTGACCGGTGCGTACTCGCGGGTGCACGGGCCGGACCGCACGTCGAGCGCGTCGAGGTCCCCGTCGACGCGGGCGACGAGCCGGCACGCGGTCGCCGGGTCGGGGTGCAGCCCGCCGGCGGGACCGCAGGTCAGCACGGTGGCGCGCATGTCGTCGTCGCCGCCCTCGACGGTGAGCAGCAGCACCGAGGGGGTCTCCGGGCCGGGGCGGGGCGCCGCGCCGGCCGCCGCCGGTGCGGTCGTCGCGGCGAGGCCGCCGAGCGCGGCGGCCAGGGCCAGGGCGGCGGTACGTCGGGCGAAGGGCATGGGTCGTCCTTCCGTCGGGGCCCCGGGTCGGGGCCGGGTGTCGGCCCGGGCGTCGTGCGACCGGGCCGACGAGAACCCTAGGTGGACGGTGTGAACGCGAAGCGTCACGAAGTGTTACGCCCTTCGGCCTCCGCGGGCGATGGGTGTGACATCGGTGCCGGGAAATGTCCGATCGGTTGACAACCGGGATCGGGCCCTGCGGAAAGCCATTGCGGAACTGTCGAGCGAATGGCCGAACGGATGACAACCGAAGCCGGCCGTTATTGCGACGACGCTTTCCGTAAACCGTATCGTTGTCGATTCCTGACAACCGATCCGGCCGTTACCAGAACGATTCAAAGGGCTGTTCCCCAGCGGTTTACCGTCGAGTGGCAGGACGTTATTCGTCGCCGTCGGGAGGACTCCTCATGAGCGACCTGTCCCACCCACCGTCGTTGACCGCACCCGGCGACCCGGCCGCGCCGGACCCGGCCGTCAGCGCCACCGCCCCACCCGGCACCGGCGCTCGGGAGATCCTGGGCCGTTCACCCAACCAGCTCGCCTGGCTGCGTCTCAAGCGGGACCGGACGGCCCGGGTCAGCGCCGTGACACTGGCCGTCGCCGCCCTCGTGGCGCTCGGCGCGCCGCTGCTCGGCCGGCTCACCGGAATCGACCCCACCGACAAGTTCGTCGGCCGGCTCAACGATTTCGGAATGCCGATCGGCTACGCCGGCGGTATCAACGCCGACCACTGGCTCGGGCTCGAACCCGGCAGCGGCCGGGACATCCTGCTCCAGTTGGTGTACGGCCTGCGCACGTCATTGTTCATCGCCTTCGCCTCGGCCCTGCTGGCCTCGTTCATCGGGGTCGCGGTCGGCGTGCTGGCCGGCTGGGCGCGGGGCTGGCTGGACAGCGCGGTCAACTGGTTGATCGACCTCACCCTGGCGTTCCCGTTCCTCATTTTCGCCCTTGCCGTGATCCCGATCCTCCAGGACCGCTTCTACACCGAACGGGAGGCGCCGCCGCCGGCCTTCCGGGTCGCCCTGATCATCGCCACCTTCGGACTGTTCAGCTGGACCTACACCGCGCGGCTGGTCCGCGGCCAGGTGATCTCCCTGCGCGAGCGGGAGTTCGTCGAGGCCGCCCGGGCCGCCGGCGCCGGGACCGGGCACCTGCTGTTCCGGCAACTGCTGCCGAACATCTGGGCGCCGATCCTGGTCACCGTCTCGCTCAACGTGCCGCAGTTCATCGCCATCGAGGCGGCGCTGGCCTTCGTCAACATCGGCGTCACCGAACCCACGCCCGACCTCGGCCGCATGATCTACAACAGCATCGGCTACGTCGCGAGCGACCCCTGGTACACCCTGTTCCCCGGGTTGACGATCTTCCTGCTGGTCCTGGCGTTCAACCTCTTCGGTGACGCGCTGCGCGACTCGCTGGATCCCCGGTCCACCCGGTAACCCCACGGCCATCGAAACGCCCGGCCGGCGGGGGCCGCCGGGCGGGAAGGGAGCACACCCGTGCGCGCACGAACCCGGACACTGACCGGTGTCCTCATCGCGGCGGCGCTCGTCGCCGCCGGTTGCAGCCCGACCACCGACGACGGAGGCGGTGGCGACGGCAAGGCCAAGACGCAGACCGGCTCCATCTCCTACGAGGCGGCCGACAACCAGGGGCCGGCGAAGGCGGTCGACGGCGCCAAGGCCGGCGGCACGCTCACCGTGATGCAGAACTCCGACTTCGAGCACCTCGACCCGGCCCGGAACTACGTCAACGTGCAGCAGGTCACCGGCGGGCTGCTCTACCGGGCGCTCAACGGCTACAAGGAGGACGGCAGCGGCAAGCTGCTGCTCGTCGGCGACCTCGCCACCAGTCCCGGCAAGGACGTCAACAACGACTGCAAGGTCTGGGAGTTCACCCTGCGCGACGGGGTGAAGTACGAGGACGGCTCGGCGGTGACCAGCAAGGACGTCGCGTACGGACTGGCCCGCTCGTTCGCCGCGAACCTCAACGAGGGGCCGCACTACATCCAGCAGTGGCTCTACCCGGGCGGCGCGTACAACGCCACCTACCAGGGGCCGTACGACGGCGGCAAGGCGGTGCCGGACGGCGTCGAGACGCCCGACGACCGGACCATCCGGTTCACCTTCCCGCAGCCGCACTGCGACCTGCCGTACGCGGCCGCGCTGCCCACCACCGCCCCGGTGCCCGCCGGCAAGGACACCCGGGCCAACTACGACCTGCGGCCCTTCTCCTCCGGCCCCTACAAGGTGAAGTCCTACGAGCGGGACGTCGCGCTGGAGCTGGAGCGCAACCCCAACTGGGACCCGAAGACCGACCCGATCCGCAACGCCTACCCCGACCGCATCCGGGTCACCTTCGGGCTGGAGCAGGCGCAGATCGCCGAGCGGCTGGTCGCCGACGCCCCGGCCGACCAGGCCGCGCTGAGCTGGACCGACGTGCCGCCGGCGGTGCTGCCCCGGACCACCGCCGCCGGCGTCGTCGAGCGGGTGGTCAAGGGCCCGACCCAGTACACCTGGGTGCTGAGCATCAACACCCAGCGGGTCACCGACCTGGCCATCCGCCGGGCGCTGAACTACGCCGTGGACAAGGACGCCGCGCTCAAGGCGCTCGGCGGGCAGGCCGCGGGCAACCCGGCCACGACGCTGATGTCGCCGACCACCGCCGGCTGGCAGAAGTACGACGTGTTCAACGCCCCGGTCACCGGGGACAAGGCGAAGGTCACCGAGCTGCTGGCCGGGAAGAAGCCGAAGCTGGTGCTCGCCCACTCCAACACCGAGCTGCGCACCCAGCAGGCCGAGGCGATCCGGAAGAACCTCACCGACATGGGCTTCGACATCGTCATGAAGCCCATCGACAACACCAGCTACTACGACGAGATCGGCCGCAAGAACAACCCGTACGACCTCTACCTCAGCGGCTGGGGCTCGGACTGGCCGACCGGCTCCACCATCATCCCGCCGGTCTACGACGGCCGGGAGATCGTCGACGAGGGCAACAACAACGTCTCGTACCTCAACGAGCCGTCGGTCAGCGCCGAGGTCGACCGGGTGCGTAACCTGCCCGCCGCCCAGCAGGACGCCGCCTGGATGGCCCTGGACGAGAAGATCATGCGGGAGTACGCCCCGGTCGTGCCCTGCTACTACGACGCCACCTACGAGCTGCACGGCTCGAAGGTCGGCAACGCGTTCCTCAGCGACGCCTTCGGCATCATCTCGCTCAACGGCATCCACGTGAAGCAGTGACCGTCCGTGGGGGCGGTCCACGCCGGACCGCCCCCACCCGTCCACCCGGGGGAGGTGCTCCCGTGCTCCGATTCGTCGTCCGGCGGCTGCTCGTCGCCGCGGTGACCCTCGCCGTGATCAGCCTCGTCACCTTCGGTCTCTTCTTCGCGGTGCCGAGCAGCCCGGCCAAGGTGATGTGCGGCAAGAACTGCACCGCCGCGGACATCGCCCAGGTCGAGCGGCGGCTCGGCATCGACCAGCCGCTGCCGCGCCAGTACACGGAATTCGTCAAGGGCGTCTTCGTCGGCCGCACGTACGGCGAGGGGGACTTCCGCCAGGACTGCCCGGCGCCCTGCCTGGGCTACTCGTTCCGCAACAACCAGCCGGTCACCAAGATCATCGCTCAGCGCGCTCCCGTGACCTTCAGCATCGTGCTCGGCGGCGCGGTGCTGTGGCTGACCCTGGGCATCTCGCTGGGCATGGTGTCGGCGTTGCGCCGGGGCACGGCCCTCGACCGGGCCGCCATCGGGGTCACCCTGGCCGGCGCGTCCATGCAGGTCTACTTCTTCGGCCTGATCCTGCTCTACCTGCTGGTCTACTCCACCGGGTTGCTGCCGTTCCCCAGCTACACCCCGTTGACCGAGAACCCGGCCCGCTGGGCGGTGGGGCTGCTGCTGCCCTGGATGACGCTCGGCTTCCTCAACTCGGCGCTCTACGCCCGGCTGGCCCGGGCGCAGATGCTGGAGACCCTGTCGGAGGACTTCGTCCGTACCGCCCGGGCGAAGGGTCTCTCCGCCCGGCAGGTGCACACCCGGCACGCGCTGCGCGCCGCGGTCACGCCGATCGTCACCATCGCGGGCCTGGACATCGGCACCAGCCTCGGCGGCACCTTCATCACCGAGACCATCTTCGGCCTCCAGGGGCTGGGCAAGGCCACCGTGGAGGCGGTGCAGTTCCTCAATCTGCCGGTGGTCATGGCGACCGTGCTGCTGGCGGCGGTGTTCATCGTGGTCGCCAACATCGTGGTCGACGTGCTCTACGCGGTCATCGACCCGCGGGTCCGGCTGAGCTGACGGGAGGTATCGACATGGTGGAGCTTCCGGTGCCGCGTTCCGGCGAGGGGCCCTATCTCCAGGTCACGGACCTGCGGGTGCGGTTCGACACCGAGGACGGCGTGGTGAGGGCGGTCGACGGGGTCTCCTTCGCCGTCGAGCGTGGTCGGACCCTGGGGATCGTGGGGGAGTCGGGTTCGGGGAAGAGCGTGACGTCGCTGGCGATCCTGGGCCTGCACAACCCGAAGCGCGCGGCCATCTCGGGGGAGATCTCCGTGGGCGGCCGTCAGCTGGTCGGCATGCCGGAGGAGGAGGTGCGGCGGCTGCGGGGCCGGGACATGGCGATGATCTTCCAGGATCCGCTGTCCGCCTTGCACCCGTACTACACGGTCGGTAAGCAGATCGCCGAGGCATACCGCGTGCATCACCCGCGGGCCGGGAAGCGGGAGGCGCGCACTCGGGCCGTGGACATGCTGGGCCGGGTCGGCATCCCGCAGCCGGGGAAGCGGTTCGATCAGTATCCGCACGAGTTCTCCGGGGGTATGCGGCAGCGGGCGATGATCGCCATGGCCCTGGTGAACGACCCGGACCTGCTCATCGCCGACGAGCCGACCACCGCCCTGGATGTGACGGTGCAGGCGCAGATCCTGGACCTGCTCAGTGATCTGCAGGAGGAGTTCCGGTCGGCGATCATCCTGATCACCCACGACCTGGGCGTGGTGTCTCAGGTGGCTGATGACGTGCTCGTCATGTACGGGGGTCGGGCGGTGGAGCGCGGGAGTGTGGAGCAGGTGTTGCGGCGGCCGCAGCATCCGTACACGTGGGGGTTGTTGTCGAGTGTGCCGTCGTTGCACGGCGACGCCGACGCGGACCTGGTGCCCATCAAGGGCAACCCGCCGTCGTTGATCAACCTGCCGTCGGGTTGCGCGTTCCACCCCCGGTGCCGTTACGCCGGCCGCAACGGCGACCGCTCCCGCACCGAAGTGCCGGACCTCGTTCCGGCGACCGAGCGCGGGCACCTGGTCGCCTGTCACCTGCCGGAGGCCGCCCGCCAGCGCCTCTACCGCGACGAGATCGCCCGGGTGGGGGTGGCCCGATGACCGAACCGCTGCTCAAGGTCCGTGGCCTGGCCAAGCACTTCCCGGTGCGCGGCGGCTTCCGCGGCGGCGGCCTGGTGCGGGCCGTGGACGGTGTGGACTTCGATGTCCGCCCCGGCGAGACGCTGGGTCTGGTCGGTGAGTCCGGGTGTGGGAAGACCACCACGGGGCGGATGCTGGTGCGGCTGCTGGAGCCGACCGCCGGCACCATCGAGTTCGCCGGCCGGGACATCACCCACGCCCGGCGCGGTGCCCTGCGGCCGTTGCGGCAGGACCTGCAGATCATCTTCCAGGACCCCTACGCCTCGCTGAACCCCCGGCACACCGTCGGCCGGATCGTGGCCATGCCGCTACAGGTCAACGGCATCAACCCGCCCGGCGGCATCAAGAAACGCGTCCAGGAACTGCTGGAACTGGTCGGGTTGAACCCGGAGCACTACAACCGCTACCCGCACGAGTTCTCCGGCGGCCAACGCCAGCGCATCGGCATCGCCCGCGCCCTCGCCCTGCGCCCGAAGCTCATCGTCGCCGACGAACCCGTGAGCGCCCTCGACGTCTCCATCCAGGCCCAGGTCATCAACCTGCTACGCGACCTGCAACGCGACCTCGACCTGGCGTTCGTGTTCATCGCCCACGACCTCGCCGTCGTGCGGCACTTCTGCCACCGCGTCGCCGTC
>NZ_BMRA01000010.1:0-268969 GCF_014648395.1 Micromonospora fulviviridis
AAGGGCTGTCCCCATGATCAGCCGGGGTCGATACCGCCGCCCAGCAGGTTAAAGCTCAAGCTAAAAGGTGTCTCATAACTGATTGGTCCCCGCTGTGCCGTCGACGAGGCCCTGCGATTGGGCGCGGGTTAAGGCCCTGGTCAGGGCGTCTGTGGCTTCTTGGCCGATCAGGTTGATTCAGGTGGTGGGGTCGTCGACGGTGACGGTGGTGTGGTCGTAGACCCTGGACGGGCCGCCTGCGCTGTCGGGTGCGAGCCAGAGGACGGCGCAGCCGCTGTGGTGGAGTCGGCGATGCCCGCCAGTGACGCGACCGAGAGCCGGTCGTGGAGCTTCGTACTCCACGACCGGCGGTTCAAGCGAGCAGCACCTCAGCCGTCACCAGCATCGCGACGTCTGGACCTGGGGGTTCGCGGCGGTGCCGGGGGTGTTCAGGTTGGTGTCGTTGATCCATCCGTACGTGTTGCGGTTGACGTTGTAGGCCAGGTACCACAACACGTTGCCGTACTGCCCGGCTGGGCCGCCGAAGAAGTAGCAGTGCAGCCGCATCGTCTCGTTGTTCGCGAACCCGTGGCCTGCGGGCCACATGGTCGAGGGCGAGTTGCCCCAGACGACCAGATTCGGCGCGTTGATGACCTTGAACGACACGGAGCCGGGGTAGTCGCTGCCGTAGCCGGCGGGCAGGCACGGTTCTGCCTGCGGCTGTGGGTTCGCGGCGGTGCCCGGCGTGTTCAGGTTTGTGTCGTTGATGAATCCTTGCGTCGCCCGGGTGTAGTTGTACGCCCAGTACCAAAGCTTGTTCCCGTACTGTCCGGCCGGGCCGCCGAAGAAGTAGCACTGCAGCCACATCTCGTCATTCTGGCTGAACGTCCCGCTGCTCCCCCGGTTCATATTCGGATTCGCCCGGAGATCCCCGGAACCAACCGCCCTCCACCAACTGGAACTTGCCGCAGCCTCCGCCGCCGGTTGCCCGGTGCGCTTTTCACCTGCCTGCGCACTGCCGGAGACCAGCACGGCCACGAGCGCGAAGGCCGCGACGAGCAACACACTCCCGAGCGTCCTCATACGTGGCTTGATCCACATTTCGGTTCCCCTTCCGGGCCGGTCCATCTCAGCGGTCTGTCCGCCAACAGCGTTCCTAACTCCCGGGAACGATGTACGGCAGCAGTCCTGGACCCGGACAATCAATTGCCGGACAACGATGCCTGCCGCTGCGCGAGGATTGGAGACCGATGGGTCGTCAACAGCGCCCGATAGATCCTTCCCGAGGTCCGGTCGCCGCGTTCGCCGCCGAGCTGCGCAAGTTGCGCGATGCGGCCGGAGCGCCGACCTATGCCGCAATGGCGAAGAAGGTCCATATCTCGAAGACCGTATTGTCAGAAGCCGCAGGCGGCACCCGCCCGCCCACCTGGCCAGCCGTCCGGTCGTACCTGCAAGCCGTGGACCTCACCGGCGAGGACGACATCGCGCGATGGCATTCGCGGTGGGAAGAGATGCGCGAGGAGGTCGCTCGACTCAGCGGCTCACCTTCAGCCAAACCGCTCGCTCCGGATCATCGCGACGATGGGCCGGACCCCTCGGTGGCCGACGCGACCCCGGACGCCGGGACGAACAGACGCCTGCGGGCGCGGCGGATGCGCCTCGCCGTCGGCATCGTGAGCGCGGCCTGCATCGCGGCCGTCCTAGCCATCGCCTTCGCGCCCGCTCCGCAGCCCGCAGCGCCCTCCACGGCGGACCAGCAGCCGCCCCCGATGAGGGTCGTCGTCGTCAGCAACATGATCGCCGTCGGACCGGACTCGATGATCGAGGACACGACGCCGTCAGACCTGTCGACGGTGCCAAGAACCCGATGCGCGAGCCGCGGCTGCAAGATCCCAGGCACCGAGATGTGGTCTGGTGCGCTCGTGCACGCCACTTGCTACACCCACGGGCCGAAGGTCGTGAACTACAACCTCAACGCACCGGATGTCACCAATCCACATCGAGCAGCTTCGACGCTTTGGTACAAAGGGACGATGGCGTCCGGCAGTTCCGCGGGCTATCTGTCTGAGGTCTACGTCGCCGCCGCATATCGCGGAGGCCTCGGCCTTGCCGCCTGCCCGGAGACACCCACAAACAGCCTTCAATGACGTCCAGACGGTCGGGTGTCGGCGACGGGTGAAGACTGACCCTCTGGCGATGTCCTACCGTGGAGCGACGCGGACATCGACCAGCTTCTGGCTGAGGCGGAGGTGCTTGTGAGGGCGAAGGGCTTCAGCCCCGCGGTTGGCTAGTGACCAGTGCCCGTCGGGACCGTCGCGGCGGATTTTGACAGGCGGTGCAACGGCTCTGTGGGCGGTCAGTGTGACAAGCAGCAGGAGTGGAAGATCAATCTCAGCACTGCCCCGACCAGCTTCCTGCTCGGTGACCTCTTCGGCGGCCCCGAAGTGTTCGCCCTGCTGAGATCGATGCTCCTCAAGCTGTCCCTCGCGCCTGGGCATCCGTAGACGGGTGGCACCAGTGATGCCGACAGGAGGAAGCGACAAAACCGGCGAAAGCGACGACATTGCCGAGACGGCGTAGATACAGTCTCTTCCCGTGGCGGGTTTCCGGAGCATTGCGGCGGTCGGCAAGAGCATCGAGTTTGCGCTCGCTGCTGGCTTCGCCGCTGAGGAGCCGGTAAGGACCCATGCCACCCAGGTTCGGCTGGTGCGGACCGAGGACTTCGACACCGCTTCGCCGACGTTGGTGCGTCCGGCGTTGTCGGTGCTCCTGTACCGGGTGGATTTCAACAAGACGATGAGGGCTAGTTGGTCGTCCGTAGGTGCGGTGGACGGGCGGGCGCACCTACCGGTCGATCTGCACTTCCTGTTGACGGCGTGGGCCGACAACGCCGAACACGAGCACCAGATCATCGGGCGGGCAATTCAGCTCCTGGAGGAGCTGGGAGCGCTGAGTGGCCCCTTGCTGCACCCGGACGGTGACTGGACTGCGAACGAGGCGGTACAGCTCTATCTCGAGGACATCTCGACCGATGACCTCATGCGCACGTTCGATAGCCTGACCTGCGACTTCCGGCTCAGTATCCCGTATGTCGCCAGGGTCGTGGTGGTATCTACCCGCGATGGGGTGCCTCTGTCTGACGTGCTGACCCACGTTCAGGGCCTGCGCCCCGACCTTGCCGATGCCGGGGCCCGCACGGTCGGGGCGACGCGGTGAACGAGATCCTTTCACCGGTGTGGGACGAGCATGTCAGGCGGCTTCGGCTCGGCATCGCACCGCGCGACGCGTTGAGCGGGCGAGACGTCTTTGACGGGCTCGACTTGCACCTGGAAGATGTGCCGCGGCCGCATCCCGTTCGGTTGTCGGCGATCGCGGCAGCCGACGACGCAATCGGGCTACCGAGGATCCGCCCCAACCCGTCCGGTCGGTTCGCCATCGCCTTCGGGGGCCCGTCCACTGATCGGCCCCGCCTGGTGCTGCGCATTGTCGACTCACGCCGGCGATATGTGCCCCGGCGCCTGTCGGTGCCGGTACCACACCTCGCTACAGTGCGGGCTTTTGAGCGAGGCCACGACATCGACCCGACGCGGCCGTTGGCGGCCCGGGCCTGCCGCCCGGTGCTATTTCCCGGAGCGGACCACGGTGCCCTGCCCAGCGCTACAGTGCTGCGCGGCCGGGTCACCTGGGGAGCCGGCGGCCCACCGGCGCCGTGGGTGAGGGTGGAGGCACGGCCGACCGCCGGCCACGGGCCGGTGCGGTGGCGCGGACATGGCGACGACCGCGGTGAGTTCGTGCTCGTCATCGGCGCTCTGCCGTTGCAACTGGCCAAGCGGCCAGCCCGGACGGTCGATGTCGAGGTCGTGGTGCGCGCACGGCCCTTGCCGCCGTCGGGCACGCCCGTCGACTCGCCGGCCGGCAGCCGGGAGGACCCGCTGTGGCACCTGCCGATTGAACCGGTGGGAAACCTGGACCCGGCCGACGGGGTGAGCACCGGCGCCGCCGTCCCCGCCGGTTACACAAAGATCGCCGTGCAGACGGTGCGGTGCTGGCGCGGCGGTGTTACTCGGCCACCGCCGTTCGTCCTTACCTGAGAGGAAGACCATGCCTGAGTACCTTGCTCCGGGCGTGTTCGTCGAAGAGACTAGCTTCCGGTCGAAGTCGATCGAGGGCGTGCCCACCTCGACGACAGGCTTCGCCGGGGTCACCCGGTACGGACCGGTCCAGTACCCCGGCGGTCCGCGCGCGACCGAACCCAGGCTCGTCACCAGCTACGTCGAGTTCGAACGGGTCTACGGCAAGCTGCAGCCGCTCGATACCAGCCGGCTGCCGTACGTCGCCCACGCGGCCCGCGCGTTCTTCCTCAACGGCGGACGGCGCCTGTACATCTCCCGCGTCTACAGGCCCGTCTCAGGAGACGCCGGTCTGGCGTCCATCGACGTGTCGGTGCCGTCGCCGACACCGTCGGTCGCGCGGTTACGGGCCCGCTGGCCGGGCTACGCGGGCAACGTCGCGGTTACCGTGCAGGCGGTACGCAGCGGCGACGTAGGCCTCCACACGGGCAGTGCCGCGTGCGCCAACCTTGTCGGTGACGGATCTGTGCTCGAGGTCGTGCCACAGTCTGACCAGCTGCCCGGGCCGCTCACCCCAATCGATTTCACCCGGCTGCGTATCGTTCGGAAGAACCCGGACAAGACACAGACATTCCTCGACGCCCAGGGCAACCCGGCGCCGCCGGCGGTCTCCGCATGGCTGCTTCCGGTGCAAGTGTCGGTGACGGTGGCGGTCGACGACGACCGGCAGGACCACTACCCCCGGCTTGACCTCGACCCGTCGGGACCCCGCGCCATCGGAAAGATCCTCGCGCTGGACGACCCGGAGGACGAGGACTGCGTCGTCTGGTTCGACTACGACTTCACCTCGACCAGCACGAACCCGATCTGGCTGCTCAAGGGGCTGGTGGGCGACGGCAAGCCGTGCAGGACGTTCCGGCTCGAGGGTGGCAAGGACGGGGTGCCGCCGGGGCCGGACGACCTTCAGGGCAAGCCGGCCGACCCTGATGTGGCCGAGCGTAAGGCCACTGGCCTGGAAGCGTTGGCGGAGGTGGACGACATCGCCATTGTCGCGCTGCCCGATGCCGGTGCGTTGGACACGCCGGAGCAGCGGCAGGTTGCCACTCAATATCTGATAGACCACGCAGAGGCCTGCAAGTACCGCATCGCGGTGGTGGACGGGCCGTTTGGCGCGTCGATGAACGAGATCCGCGCGTTCCGCGGCAACTTCGACTCCAAGTACGCCGCGCTCTACCACCCCTGGGTGGAGGTGCTTGACCCGAACAGCCCGACCGTGCCCGGGGTGCCGGTGCAGAAGCTGTGCCTGCCGCCGTCAGGCTTCGTCACCGGGATCTACGCGCGCACCGACGTCGCGCGTGGCGTTTTCAAGGCGCCGGCGAACGAGGTCGTGTTCGGGTTGACGCGGTTCGAGATGAACATCAACCAGGGCCGCAACGAGGTCCTGAACCCTGAGCACATCAATGCGCTGCGCCTCTTTCCCGGTCGTGGTCACCGCGTGTGGGGCGCTCGCACGCTCAGTTCGGACCCTGAGTGGCTGTACGTCAACGTGCGGCGGCTGTTCATCTACCTGGAGCACTCCATCGACAAGGCGACCCAGTGGGCGGTGTTCGAACCGAACGGGGAGCCGCTGTGGCGCAACATCGCCCGCACCGTCAAGGACTTCCTCGAGGTCCAGTGGCGAAACGGAGCGCTGCTCGGCACAACTCCCGACCAGGCGTACTTCGTACGTTGCGACCGCACCACCATGACGCAGAACGATCTCGACAATGGCCGGCTCATCTGTCTGATCGGGGTGGCGCCGGTGAAGCCGGCGGAGTTCGTGGTCTTCCGGATCGGACAGTTCACCGCGGACGCCCGCGGCTGACAAGAGGAGACGGACCGTGGCAGCCAAGCGTGACAACCCGTACGGGGCATTCAACTTTCGGGTGGAGTTCGGCGACGTGGACGGCGGGGGCCCCATCGAGGCCGGGTTCTCCGACGTGTCCGGCCTGGGCAACGAGATCAACTTCTCCGAATACCGCACCGGCGTCGACAAGTTCAACACGATGCGCAAGGTTGCGAACACCTTCAAGCTCGACGAGGTCACGCTGAAGCGGGGCCTGGTCGGCTCCACCGACATCTTCGAGTGGATCAAGGCGGTGCGCGACGGCCGGTACCAGCCACGCACCGTCACCATCGTGATGCTCGACGAGTCCCGCAACGAGGTGCTCAACATCGTCCTGCGCAACGCCCAGCCGAAGAAGTGGGTCGGCCCGACGCTCGCCGCCAAGGGCGGCGGCGAGGTAGCGCTGGAGGAACTGCACCTGGTGCACGAGGGCATCGAGTACGAGTGACGGGGGCGGACCGGTGACGGTGGACATCGCGGGCGTGGCGGGAGGCGCGCCGCCGTTCGCGCTGGGCGCGCCCGGCGTGTACTTCGCGTCGGCCGCGCGGGCGCCGCGGCTGGTCGTCGAGCCGATGGACGAGGTCGCATTCGTCGGTGTCGCCCCGCGCGGCCCTGCCTGGGAGCCGGTCGACGATCCGACCCTGGTCGAGGCCGGCGTCGCGTACGCACGGTCCGTGGCAGTCGCCGTCGACAGCTGGGACGGATACTTGGAGCGCTTCGGTGGCTTCGAGGGCGAGGGCCTGCTCCCGCACGCCGTTGCCACCTTTTTCGCCCAGGGCGGCCGGCGCGCCCACATCGTACGGATCGTCCATCGGGGACCAGATCGGCCGGACGTCGGCCGACCACCCCCTGGATGCGCGCGTCTGCAGCTCACCTCACCGGTGTGCATCACCGGCGGCGCTCCGCTGGCCCTCCGGGCCCGCAACGAGGGCTCCTGGGGCAACCGGCTGGTCGTCCGGTTGACATTCCCGTCCCGGCCGGTGCACGCCCAGCCGCTGACCGAGTCGACGCTGCGCCTGGACCCCGGCGGGTCGCTGCCGGCCGGCGCGCTGCTGCGGATTCGCTCGGCTGGGCGCGTCGCCGTCGCGTTCGTCTCCGCCCTGCGCCGGGTCGGCCGACGTGGTGATCCGCGCCACGATCTCGTTGCCGTGCTCGACCGGCCGGTTGTGATGGCCGGACCGGCCGTGGTCGAACTGGTCACCGCCGAACTCCTGGTGACTGACGAGGACCCGGCACGGCTGCGCCAGGAGCACTTCCCCGGGCTGGGTCTGCACCCCGCACACCCGCGGTTCCTGCCCGATGTAGTGCGGCAGGAGTCTCGCCTGGTCGACGTGCTTGGCGACGACGGCGGGCAGGTGGAACTGGTCGACCCGGCGGCCACCGAGGTGATCGCTCGTGGCTACGGCGGAGCCGACCGGTGGCACCTGATCACGCCCGAGGACTTCTTCGGTCGTCTGACCGATGGCGATGACACCGGCGTGGAGGGACTGGACTGCCTGCTCGGCGCGCCCGGGGCCGCGACCGTGGTGGTCCCTGACCTTTACCGCGCCGAGCGGCTGCCGCCCGCCCCGCCCGCCCCGACGCCTGCGCCTGACCCGCAGTTCCGCCCGTGCCGCCCGGCGACCCCTTCACGCGCGACCGGCAGTGCACACGGGCCCGGGCTGGCCAGCCTGCGGCTGGACCCCACCGCGCCCAAGGTGCTCGAGCGTATTGTGGCGCTTCAGCAGCGGCTGGTCGCCGTCGCCGAGCGGCTGAACCTGGTCGCCCTGCTCGACGTGCCGCCGGGACTGCTGGCACGGCAGGTACTGGCCTGGCGGAGCTCGTTCGACTCCTCCCACGCGGCGGCCTACCACCCGTGGCTACGCGCCCCCGCCGATGAGCCTGCGCCCGCCGGTGCGCAACGCGTTGCCGGACGTCCTGTTCGGCGCGACCCAACCGGTCCATTGCTACTCCTGCCGCCGTCGGCGGTGGCAGCCGGCATCATCGCCCGGTGTGAGCTGCGTCAGGGCGTCAGCCGCGGTCCGGCCAACGAGCCCGCGTTCGGCGTGGTCGACGTGGCCGAACGGGTCGATGGCGAGCGGCACACCGAACTGCATGGTCTCGGCGTCAATGTGTTCTTGCCCGAGCCGGACGGGGTGCGGCTGACCGGCTGCCGGACCCTGGCCACAGACCGGGCGTGGCGGCAACTCACCGCCCGGCGACTGCTGCTGCTCATCGAACGGGTGGTGCGACGGCAGCTGCAGTGGACCGTCTTCGAACCCGACGGCACCCAGCTGCGGGCCGGGCTGCAGCGCCAGCTCGACCAGCTTCTCGCGGACCTGTCCGCCGAAGGTGCCTTCGCCGGTGCCACACCGGAGACATCCTGGTTCGTGCACGTCGCTTCCGGTCCCGGTGTGGGCCGGGTGGTGGTCGAGGTGGGAGTCGCGCCGTCCGAACCCGCAGAGTTCATCGTGGTGCGGGTCGCGATCAATGCCGAGGGCGCCACGGAGACCAGCCTGTCAGTCGGGCCGGGGGTGATCCGCCATGGCTGACCTATTCGCCCGCGCGTTCCGGTTCCGCGTGACCCTGTCGCCGTCGCCGAAACCCGGTGCGCCGCCCGGCGGAGGGACCCTGGGGGATGGCGCATTCCAGGAGTGCTCCGGCCTGGACCTGGAGATGGACGTCGCCGAGTACGTCGAAGGTGGCCGGAACAACGGCGTCATCCAGCGAGCCGGGCGCGCCAAGGTGACCCGAATCGTCCTGCGGCGCGGCATGCTCCATCCGGCCGCCGGCCGGGTCGACGGCGACCTGTGGCGGTGGTTCCAGGACGTGGTCGATGGGGTGCGCCCGCTGCGGCGCTACGACGGCACCATCGCCGTCCTCGACGAGGACGAACAGCCCGTCGCCGTCTGGACTTTCACCCGCGGACTGCCGGCGAAGGTGGTCGGACCACAGCTCAACGCGCGCACCGGCGAGGTGGCTATCGAAGAGCTGCAGATCGCCCATGAGGGCCTGCGCTTGGAGGCGAGTTGATGGAGTTCAAGAAGGCGTCTCTGCAGGAAGTGTCGCCACAGCCAACCAACCCGCCCAAGAACGTGGGAAACCCCATCGAGGTGCAAATCAACCCGGCGACCCTACGGGTGCAGATGACCAGCACCGCCGACTTCGGCAAGGACGCCGGGCGGCAGAAGACCCAGTACCAGGGGTCGACATCGACGCTGACCTTCGACCTGGTCTACGACACCGCCGACGAGGGCACCACGGAGGCGCCGGTCGACGTGCGCACCCGCACCCGCCAGCTGGAACGGTTCGTGCTGCCGCAGATGGCCCAGGCGAAGTCGGTGCCGCCGCGGCTGCGATTCACCTACGGCACGTTCTCGGTGGTCGGCGTGATGACAGCGCTCAACACCGACTTCGACTTTTTCGCCGCCAGCGGTACGCCGCTGCGGGCCAAGTGCGCGGTCACCATCAAGGTGCAGAACCCTGAGTTCGATGCGAATCTCGCCGGAGCCGGGACGAACACCGGGGCGGGCGCGACGCCGCCGGTGCCACCGGGTGCCGGTGGGGCCGGTGCCCAGGTTCCGCCAACGCCCCCGCCGCCGGACCGCACCGGTACCGCACTAGCGGGGGAGAGCGCACCCGATTTCGCCAACCGGATGGGCCTGGACCCACGCGCCTGGAAAGGGCTGCAGGGCATCACCGACCCGGTACGGCTAGAGGCCGGCCAGCGCATCGACTTCTCCGCGTCTCTGTCGCTGGACGCCGGGCTGGGCGTGGAGATCGCCCTCAGAGGGCGGTCCGGACGGGGCGCGAACGACCGCCCGGGCGACGGCGGGGGCGCGGTGCCCGCCCGCGCCCCGGCGGGGGGTCCCGCGCTGACCGCGGCGGGCGGACTCACCCGCGCCCTCGACCGGGCAGCGGCCCACAATGCTGGGGCGGCGGCCGAGCGCAACCGGAACGCCTTTGCCGCCGACGCCCCCGCAGCCGGCGCCGCCGTGACCGTGCGCGCCGGCGACCGCGCCCCGCTGCCGGCTGGCGTGCCCGTCGCCGACCGCCGGGCCGTTACGTTCGGGTTCGGGGTGCCGCTGCGGCCGCGGCTGGCCGCCGCCGGCCCCGCCTCGACGGGGCTGGTGCACGTGCGCGGACGCACGGTCGCCTCGGGCGGCACGCTACCTCCGCAGACCGACGACCCGACGGTGCCGGGCTGGCGTGCACTGGCAGCCGTCCCGGCGGCGGCTGCGGCCGCGCCAGTGTGCGGATGCAGGTGCGCATGCGGGCGCAGCTGTGGAGGTGGGTGATGGCTGTCCACGTCGGCGAGATCACCTCGCAGGTGGAGGTCCAGGGAATGGCCGGAGAGCCGCCGGCAGGCGGCGACCAGCCGTCGGTGTGGGAGCGGCACGAACAATACCGCCGCCAGGCGGAGGAGGAGGAGCGCCGCCGGGCGCGGGTCGCGGGGGAGGGCTTCGATGGTTGAGGCACCCGCGTACGCGGCGACAGCTCCCGTGTTCGCCGTCAACGGCGCCCGCGAACCAGACCTCGGCCGCGACCTGGTCCGCCTCGATGTCGAGGAGGACGTCGAGGGCCTGCGCACGCTGCGCGCCCACGTCCTCGCCAGCGCGCCACGCGAGCGGCCAACCACCGACGTTGTGGAATACCTCGACGGCCAGCCACTCGACTTCGGCAAGCGGCTGTCCGTGTCGCTCGGCCCCCCCGGCAACGAGAAGGTGGTGTTCACCGGCACCGTGTCGGCGCTGGAGGTCCACTTCGCCGAGGGTGACGTGCCGCACGTCAGCATGCTGGCCGAGGACGAGTTGATGCGGCTGCGGATGACCCAGCGTTCGGCAACCTACGTGAGGGTCTCGGATGCTGACGTGGCCCGTACCATCGCCGCCCGGCACGGGCTCACGCCCCACGTGGCCGCGGACGGACCCACATACGACGTGGTGCAGCAGGTCAACCAGAGCGACCTGGCGTTCCTGAGGGAACGGGCCCGACGTATCCAGGCCGAAGTATGGGCCATGGACGGCGCGTTACACCTGGCCACCCGCGACCGGCGGCCCGGCACTGTAGTGACTCTGGTGCGGGGCAGCGACCTGATCAGCGTGACCGTCCGGGCGGACCTGGCCGAACAGTGCAGCGCTGTGCACGTGTCCGGCTACAACGCCGCGACGCGGGCTCCCATCGAGACCCAGGCCCCGGCAACCACCGTTGACGCCGAGGTGTCAGGTGGTCGCACCGGCCCGCAGACCCTGCAGCGGGCGTTCGGAGTGCTGCCGGGGCGCAGCGTCCGCGACGTTCCGCTCGTCGAGTCCGAGGCGCGGGCGTTGGCTCGGGCGGAGATGCTGCGCCGGTCCCGCCGGTTCGTGCGGGTGCACGGGGTAACCACCGGCACACCGCAACTCGTCGTCGGCAGCAAGCTCACCCTCACCCGGTGCGGCCGCCCCTTCGACGGTCCGGGCTACTACGTGACGCGCGTACACCACAGCTACGACCTGGCCAAAGGGCTGCGGACCAGGTTCGAGGCCGAACGACCCACCGTCAACCAGGGATAAGAGACGGAGGATCCGCCGTGCAAAGCAACAACTCCTACTTTGGCCTGTACCCGGCGATCGTCACCGACATCGTGGACCCGGACCGCCTCGGCCGTATTCAGGTGCGGTACCCGTGGCTCGGCGACGCCGACGCCGACGTACGGGCCTGGGCCACGCTGCTGACCCCGTACGCCGACGACAACCAGGGATTCCTGGCGCTACCGGAGGTCGGCACACAGGTCGTCGTCGGGTTCGAGGCGGGAGCCCTGCGCCGGCCCTACGTAGTGGGCTCCTGCTGGAACGGCCGCGAAACCATGCCGGTCACCCCGACCCGCCCCAACGACCGACGGGTCATCAAAACCCGGTCGGGCAGCCTTCTAGAGTTCGACGACAACGCCGCCGGGTCAAAGGTCACACTGCAGACCGAAAACGGCCACCAGGTGGTGCTCGACGAGGCGAGCCGGCAACTGTCGATCACCCACCAGGACGGCTCCACGGTCACGTTCACCGCCGCCGGTCAGATCCAGGTGCGGGCGAACGCGACCGTGGAGGTGACGGCAGCCGCGCTCAACGTTCACGCGCCCACCGCGGCCTTTGACGGCATCGTGACCTGCACCAACATGATCGCCAGCGTGGGCGTGGTGTCACCCAGCTACACCCCCGGCGCGGGGAACGTCTGGTGACCGCCACGGTGCAGACCCACGTGGGCCACGACTGGCACCTGGTGGCGCCGTGGTGGCACTGGCCGCTGCGGGACCCGACCGACCCCACCGGCCCCGGCCGCCCCGCGGACCGGCGCGCGGTCCGCACCTCCGCACCCGTGCTGCAAAAGTACGACTCACCGGATCTGGTCAACATGTTCCTGGCCGACCCGCAACGACGATTGGAGTTCCGGCCCGACACCGACGAGGTCTTCACGCTGTCCAGCAACGGGTACGGCCGCATTCCGACCCGGCGCGGCACAGGCCGCCGCAAGCTGTACCTCGGCTCGCACCACCGCCATTACCTCGTCGTGTGCTCGTTGCACTGCGACGTCGCAGGCTTCCCGACCGCCTGCCGAGCGGATGTGTGCGAGGCCGGGTTCGTGGTCCGCCGCCGCACCACCGACCTGCCACGGCAGCCGGATCCGCAGCTACAGCGCGCGCTGCGCCGCCACAGCACGCTCCGACGCCGCCGCGAGGTAATCGAGCAGCAGATGGCAGCGCTGCGGGCCGGCGAGAAGACCGGCGGCCTGCGAGCCGCCACGCTGGAGGCCCGCCTGCGGCTTGCAGACCGGGCCGAACTCGAGGCCCGCACCGTCGTGCAAACCTGGGCCCGTAGCGCCGGTGCGGTCCGCCAGCTGCAGGGCTGGATCCCCACCGGCGTCGACGGCGACGGCAAGCTCGTGCCCCGCCCCTCGTGCACCGGGTCGCCGGAGGTGACACCCCTGGCCGGCATCGGGGAGTGGGCGTCGGTCGAGGAGGTGCCCGAGCAGATCACCGAGGCGACGTACCCGCTTACCCCGCTGGTCGCCGACCCCACCAGGCCAGGCCACGAGGCCACCGGCGAGACCATCTACTTCGGAGTCGTCCCGACCGGGTCCTCGGATGTGGATGCCCGTGGCGCCGCCCGGTTCGATGAAGATGCCGTGTACGAAATCCGCTGCTTCGTGCGCCGGCACCGGTCGCAATGCCCACGCGACGGCGCCCACTGCCACTGTCCGGTCACCTGGTCCCAACCGACCCCGGCATACCAGCTCGCCGCCCACTTCGACCTGGAGGGCACCGCCAACCGACCGGTCACTGTGCAAATGCCCGACCTGCGGCAACTGCACGCCGACGCGATCCGGCTCGGCCCAGGAGGGACCGGCGGCGTACGGTTCCGGTCACCGGTCAACTCCGAGCTAGCCTTCACCGCCAAGAACCTGGAGGCAACCGAAGCAAAGAAGAATACCGCCATCCAGATCTGCTCCTTCGCCATCCCCCTGCTGACGATCGTGGCGTTCTTCGTGTTCCGGCTGTTCCTGCCGATCCTCGTGTTCGTCTTCCAGCTGTGGTCCCTGCTGCTACTGCGCTTCTGCATTCCACCCGACGTGAAAATCGACGCAGACCTGGCCGGAAAGTTCGAGGCACTCGGCGGCGGCCTGGAGATCGACGGCGCGGTGGCCGCCACCATCGCAAGGGACGCGAAGGTCGATGAGGCACTGACCAAGCTGCTCGGAGGCACCAGCTACCAGGCGACCGGAACGCCAGCGGGAACAACCCTGGCCGGCGCGGTGAAGCAGGCGCACAAGAACGGAAAGCTTGACGACCGCATGTACGCAGTCCTCGCCCGCAGCGCGCTTGCCCAGCGTCCGAAGGCGGCCGTGCCCGGTCGCGTGTTCGCCCCCCGGATAAGCCGTTCGAAGGTGGTGCGGCCGTGATCGTCTCCGACCCGCTGGGCACCGGCTGGCGCTTCCCGCCCGAACCGGCCGGCGACGGCACGCTGGACTGGCAGAGCGGCCCCGCACTGATCCGCCAGTCGATCCTGCTCATCCTCGACACCGACCCCGGCGAACGCGTCATGCGCCCCGACTTCGGCTGCGGCCTGCGCCAGTACTTGATGGAACCCAACACGCCCGCCACCCGGGCCGCCATCGCCCGGGATGTCGATGCGGCGCTGCGGGCCTTCGAGCCCCGAATCGTGGTCACCGACGTCGACGTTGCACCTACCGACGACCCGGCCGTCGTGCTCGTGTCGATCGGCTACACCCACGTCCGCGACCGCAGCACCGACAGTCTGCGGGTACCGCTCGGGCTCTCCGGCCCGACTGGAGGTGGCTGAGATGACCCTGCCATCCCCCGTGCTCGACGACCGCAGCTACGAGCAGCTGCGGGACGAACTGCTGGCACGCATCCCCGTGTACGCACCGGAGTGGACCGACCGCGGTCCCAGCGACCCGGGTATCACCCTGCTGGAACTCGTCGCGCACCTGGGCGAGAGCCTGCTGTACCGGTTCAACCAGATCCCCGACCAGACCCGACTGTGGCTGCTGCGGCTGCTGCAGGTGTCGCCGTACCCGCCGCGCAGCGCCCGCGGCCTAGTCACGTTCACCCCGCTACGCGCCACCGGCGAGCCGGCCCAGATCACCCTCGGATCGGCAGTGGCCGCCGGCGAGGTGCCGTTCCGCGTGCTCAACGACGTCAACGTACTGCCGGTCGAGGTGTCCGCCGCCATCAAAGCCGTGGCGGCCGCCCCCACCGACCCGATCCTGATCGACGAGTACCAGCGAGTGCTCGACGCGGCCGACCTCAGTCCCGACCAGGCCGAGCCGTACGAGGAACAGGTGCTCGGCCAGGACCAGGCCGCAGCCGGGTTCCAGCCACTGGACGTGTCGAGGGCCGTCGACCGATGCCTCTGGGTCGCGGTGCACGCCCTGGACCGGCCGGCCGGCCTCGACCCGGCGGCGCTGCTCAGCGTGAACGGACCGCTCGGCCGGGCCCCGCTGGTGCTCGGCGTCGGCACCGACGCGGAGTACACGACGATCGACGAGGTCGAACCGTGCGACGAGTCGGCCCAGCAGCTCACGCCGGAGCCGGGACCCACCGGTCGGATCGATACGACGCTCATCTGGCAGGTCACCACGACCGCCACCACGTCCGACGGCACGCCGATCTTCCTGCCGGTCGACGTCGTGCGCGACACCACCGACGGGCTGCGCCACGATGGCGTCATCGCCCTGCAACTGCCGGCCGCCGAACTGGACGAGATCGGCCTCACCCCGCCGGACGACGACTTGGCTGGAATCGCCGACCGGCCACCCGCGCTGGCCGACCGCCCACCCGTACTGTTCTGGCTGCGCGCCTTCCCCCGTCAGGGAGTGCCCGAACTCGGACGGCTGCGCTGGATCGGGGTCAACGCCGCCGAGGTGGAACAGGTCGCCGAGGCGCCGCCGGAGCTGCTCGGGGTGGGCGTCGGGCTAAGCGGCCAGGAACTGGCCCTCGCCAATGCGCCCGTCGTGCCCGGCACGCTGCAGGTGGAGGTTTTCCAGGGCGACAAGTGGGTGGAGTGGACGATCGTCGACACGCTGGCCGCCAGCACCCGAACGGATTGCCACCTGCTGCTCGACCCCGGCGCCGGCCGCCTGCGCTGCGGCGACAGCGTGCGAGGGCGCGTCCTGCCCGCCCAGGCGCCGGTGCGTGCCGTGACCTACCGCTACGGCGGCGGGCGGCGCGGTCTGGTCAAGCCCGGCGACATCAACACCGTGCTGGACGGCCCCGACGTCACCGTCACCAACCCCCTGTCCACCACGGGCGGCGAGGACGCCGAACCCATCTCCCGGGCGCTGGAACGCATCCCCGGAGAACTGGTCCGCCACGACCGCGCGGTGACCGCCGACGACTTCCGCGAACTGGCCACCATCCCCGGTGTCGGCCGCGCCGAATGCCTCCCCCGCTTCGAACCCACCAGCCGCAGTTTCGACGCCGCCGGCGTAGTGTCGGTCGTGGTGTGGCCCACCGAGGACCCCCGGCACCCGAACGCCCCGCGCGCCGACGCGACGCTGCTGCGCGCAGTCTGCCGCCACCTGGACGCCCGGCGGCTGGTGACGACCGAGCTGTATGTCATACCGCCCACCTACCACCGGGTAGGGATCTCGGTCGGGCTGGCGGTGAAGAAGGGGTACAGCGCCATCGGCGTACGCCGCTGGGTAGAACTTGTGCTACGCCAGTACCTGGCGCCGCTGCCGCCGTACGGACCGGACGGTCGGGGCTGGCCGCTCGGCCACCGGGTCCACGGCCCGGAACTAGAAGCAGCCGTGCTTCAGGTGGAGGGCGTGGAGTTCGTCGAGGAGCTGAAGGTCGCCGACCTGCAACCGGCCCAGCCGGCGCCCGGCACCGTCAAACTGGCGGGTTGGGAGGTACCGGAGCTGACCGAGGTCACCGTGGTGGTAGGCCCCGCCCCCGACCCCGGTACCGGCGGCCCGCAACCACCACCGGCCCCCGCCCCCGTGCCGGTGCCCGTACCCAGAGACAAATGCTGATGACCGCCGTCCCGACACTGCCGCCGGCGTCGGCCGGACGCCGCATCGCGCCCGTCGTCGGCGCCGACGAGTGGCGGCGCTGCTTCCACCACAACACCGTCGTCGACCATGTCACCGGCGACGTGCTGCTCGACCACCAGCCTCGTCCGCCCGACGAGCAGTGGCCTCCACCAGCCGAGCCCGACATCGAGCCGGCCGGCCTGGCGTTCGACCGCGGCCACCTGTACCACGGCGCGCCCGAACGCGGACAGATCGAGCGAGTCCCCTGGCCCCGCCCGGCCGGCGCCGGCCCGATCGACCTGCTTGGCCCGCAGCAGCCGCCCCCCGCAGCCTCACCACGCGGGGTCGGCTTCGTCGCCGTCGGCGCCGCACTCGGACGGCCGCTGCGGGCCCGAGCGCTGGCTACCGACGCCGACGAGCACCTGTTCGTTCTCGACGGTGCGACCGGCACAGTCGCGGTGGTCGACCTCGCCGACGGCCGCCTGCTACGCACGATCACCCTCCCCTGGCCGCCGGTCGACCTCGCCGCCGCTGGACGGTCGGTGCTCGTGGTGACCGCGTCCCGGCGGCACCCGCTGGCGGAGGTCGACGCCCTCGGCACCCTACGCGAGGTGGTGCTGGACACCGGTGCACTGGCGGGCGTGCCGCCGGCAGCGGTGCCATCACGGGTGACCGTAGGCCCGGACGGGACGGTATGGCTGCTGCTGCGCGACGGAGGTGGCGCCTGGATCACCTCGGTCACCGGCTCCACCCTGCACGCCCCGATCGCAGTGACGGGAGCAACCGACCTTGAACTCGACGGCGAGCACCGGGTGGTTGCCGCCGGGCCGCCCGACCGCCCACTACGAACCTGGGCTGTCGTCGATGGCGCTGCCAAGGCGGACGTGCCGCTGCTCGCACCCAGGTACGACGGACGGGGCATCGTGCGCACCCCTGACGGGCGGATCGCGTACTGGAACGGCACCGCGCTACGCGTCGCGTCCACCGAGCGGGTCGCGTACTTGCCCCGGGGGTACGTCGACACCTACACCCTGGACAGCCTGGCCTACCAGCAGACATGGGGACGCGTGTTCGTGGAGGCGTGCGTACCACCCGGCACCGACCTCACCGTCGGGTTCGCCACCACCGACGACCCGCCCGACGGCGCAACCGGCCCGATCACACCGCCGGACACGGCGACCACCCTGCTCGCCCGCACCCAGCCGCTGCACCGCCGGGAGACCGGCCGGGAACTGCCGTGGGCCCCACTGGATCCACACGACCGCTACGAGGTGTACGAGGCGCCGGTGTCGGCGCTGCCGGGACGGTACCTGTGGGTGCGGTTGGGCCTGGCCGGCACCAGCCGTGCCACGCCTCGCATCCGGGCGCTTCGGGCCGAGTTCCCCAGCCACGACCTGCTGCGAAAGCTGCCGCGCAGCTACCGCCGCGACCCGGCTGCGGCGTCGTTCCTGCGCCGCTACCTGGCGCTGATCGACGGCTTGCTCACCGACATGGAACGGCGGGCCGGCGAACGCGACCTGCTGCTCGACCCGCGCGGCGCCCCCGACGAACTGCTGCCGTGGCTGGCCTCGCTGATCGGCCTGACCCTGGACGAGCGGTGGCAGGCCGCCGCCCGGCGCACGCTGCTGACCGAGGCGGTCTGCCTCTACCGCAAGCGCGGGACGGTAGCGGGGCTGCGCCGCCTGCTCGAGATCTACCTCCAGTGCCCGGTGGCGATCGTCGAGGAGTTTCGGCTGCGCGGCTCTGGCGGTGCGTTCGTCGGCGGCGACACCGGCGACCCGGGACCGGCCTCAGCCGTCGTAGGCAGCACGCTGCGCGTCGGCGGTGAGGTGGCGCGGAACCCGGACACCTCGCCGGCCGACGCGTTCCGCCTGCACGCGCACCGGTTCGCCGTGCTCATCGCTGGCGACCTCGACTGCGACCGGCTCGCCGTCGTCCGCGACCTGCTCGACCTTCACCGACCAGCCCACACCGTGGCGAGCGTGTGCACGGTGGGCGTCGGCATGCGGGTCGGCGTGAGCCTGCATTTGGAGGTGTCCACGATCGTCGGCCCCAGCTCTGGCTTCGTGCCGGCGGTGGTCGGCGCGAGCGCGGCCGGCCCCGCGACGATCCTCGGTCGCGGCCGGGCCGGCATCCGTGCCGGAGGCGCCCGACTTGGCGAGGGGACGGTGATCGATTCGTGAGCGTCACCGTCGACCGCCTGACCGTGCGCTGGCACCCCCACACCGACCCCGACGGCGCGGCCCGTCGCCGCCTCGACGGACTTGTCGCCCGGCTGCGCGACGACGCCCTCGAAGATGCCCTCACCGGCACGGCCGACGGCCGCGACACGCTGGTGTGCCTACGGCGGCTGGCTGTCGACCACCGGATGAACTGGGCTCTCGCCGACGCCGAACTGGTCGCCGGTTGGGGCCGGGCGCTCGCCGACGCCGCCACGGCCGCGCTCGCCGCGGGCGGCTCCGACGTGGTGCGGTTCCTAAGCCGGGCGCATGCCCGTCGAGACCTGGTCACCGCGGTCCTCGCCGATGACCGGGGCCGGGCCTGGGCGTGGGAGATGCTGCGGTTGTGGCCGTCGGGGGGCGCCGTCGACGGCAGCATCGACGGCGAGGCTCTCCGGCTGGCCCTGGCCGACGCCCAGGCCGAGGGGACCGCACCGGTCGTGGCACTGGTCGTGGCGGCGGCCGCGACCGGCCGGCTGGACCGCTTCGTCGCCCTCGCCGGCGCCGCGGCACTGGCCGACCTGACCGAGCGGGCATGGTTGTCCGCCGGCGGGTCGGTCGAGCTGTCCCGCGCAGTGGCCCCGCCGCCTTTCGGCTGGGAGGGCCAGGCCGCGTCCCGTGCCTCCCTGATGTCGGCCGGCCCACCGTCCGCGGCCCGGCGCCCAGTACCCGCCGCCGTGGATCAGCCTCCCGGCGCCACGGGTCAACCCGCCATGGACGGACACACCGCACCGAAGGCCCTGGCACCCGGCTCGGACGTGCCGGCACCCGGCACCTACGGCACCGCTTCGGCGCGGCTCGCCCAGGTGGTGGCAGAGCGGTCGGTGATCCACGCCGCGACGCTCGATGACGCCGACATGGACATCGCCGTGGCGCGGTTACTGGCGGCGCTTGCGGTCCTCGAGGTCGAGCCGGCGGCGGCCCGTACCGCCGCCGCGGCCGAGGCGGTGGCGGCGCTGGTCGACCTGCGAGCCGCAGCGCCCCCGGCGGATGGAGCGCAAGCCGGTGCGGTCGCCGCGCCGACGTACCACCGCGTGCAGTCGTGGCGAACCGGCTGGGGTGGATTGCTGTTCCTGCTTCCGCTGGTCGCCGAGGTGGGCCTGCCCGACCGGGTGGCCACCGACCCGGACCGGTACGGTCCGGCGCTGCGGCCAGTCCTGCACGCGCTGGCCCGCCGCATCATCGCGCGGGCCGTGCCCGACGGCGGGCCCGCCGCCCCGGACGATCCGGCTGTCTTGGCTTTCTGCGGCCTGCCACCCGACCGGGAACCTCCGCGCCCAGTGCCGGTTGTCGACGATCCAATCGACGACGAGGCCGACGGGGTTGTCGCCGCGCTCCGGCGGCGCCTGGTCGTCGACGACAGCATCGCCGAGCGTGCCCTGCTGTTTGCCACTTGCAGGCGGCGCGCCGAGGTTGAAGCCGACCCTGGCTGGATCGAGGTGCGACTGGACCTGGACGAGGTGAGCATCGAGGTGCGCCGCGCCGGCCTTGATCTCGATCCCGGCCACCTGCCGTGGCTGGGCTGCGTCGTGCGGTTCCGCTATGGCTGAGGCGACCGTGCTTCCCACCCGCGACTCATGTCCCGACCGGCTAGACGCCGCCCTCGCACGGATGGCCGGCCGGTTGAGCGTCGCGCTGGAGGCGCTCGGCGACGAGACCGCGGCGCGGTTCCTGCGGTTGCTGCCCGGCGCGGCAGCCGCCGGCCCGGTGGACGGCAGCTGCCTCGACCTGCCCGCCGGTGGCTGGCAGCCGGTGGACCGCCTGGTCGCAGGGCTGGCGCTAGGCCCGCTCGACCGTGATCTGATGGTTCTCTCGCCGATCGGGCACCACCACGAAGGGGTGGGCGCAATTCTGCGTGCCCTGCACCCAGAGGGGCAGCCATGGCCCACGGTGGGTCTCGCAGGCACGCTGGCCGAGCAGGGCCTCCTCGCCGGCGTCGCGACCCGCGCGGGGCTGCGCACCGCGCTCGCCGCCAGTCCGCTGGCGCGGGTACGGGCGATCACCGCCGACGGCACCGGGCCCTTCCCGGACCGGACGCTGAGGCCAGCGCCGTTGCTGTTCGAGGCGCTCGCCGGGCTCGACGGCTGGCCGGCCGACGCCGTGCCCGACCGCCGGCCGGCTCCCTCGTGGGGGCTGGACCACTGGCTGGAACTACCAGCCGTACGGGCCGCCCGCCTGGCCGTCGAACGTCAAGCGCCGGTGACCGTCCTCGCCACCGGTGACCGGCCCGGCCCGCTCGCCGGGCGCCTCGCCGCCCTGGTGTCAGCCTCCGGGCGCATACCGGTCGTCCTGCGGACCCGCCGGCCCGACCCCGACCTCGCCACCGCCGCGCTGGTCCTCGCCCTCGCCCGTGACGTCGTGCCAGTGCTGTGGTCCGACGACGCCCCAGTCGGTCAGCTCGACCTCACCGTCCCACCCGAACTCTCGGTGCCGCAGCGGTCGGTGCCGCTGCTCGTGGTCAACCGCGAGACGGCCGCCGCCACGTGGCCGAGGCGATTGCTGACCGTACCCGCGGGCGCCCTCGACCGGGCGGACCGGCACGCCGCTGCCGTCGCCGCCCTGCCAGAACTCGGCAACCCCGCCCGACCCATCGGCCCCGCCTCGATCGAACCCGGTGACCTCGCGGTGGCGGCCGCCGACGTGCGGATGCGCGCCGCCCTGCTGGACCGGCCGCTGGCAGCCGACGACCTGCGGCGCGAACTCACCGCTGCCGTCGACGCCCACACCGCCGACGCCGTTCCGCCGGGCGCGGTGCTGACGCACCCCCAAGCGGCGTGGGACGACCTGGTACTACCGCCGGACCGCACGCGCCAACTGCGCGAGGCGGTCGAACGGATGCGCGCCCAGCCAGTGGTCGTCAACCGGTGGGGGTTCCTGCCCGGTCGGCACGGGGCGCGGGGGCTGCGGCTGCTGTTCTGCGGCCCGCCAGGCACAGGCAAGACGCTCGCCGCCGAGGTCATCGCCGCCGAACTCGGCCGCGACCTGCTGGTGGTCGACCTGTCCCGACTGGTGTCCAAGTGGATCGGGGAGACGGAGAAGAACCTCGCCGCTGTGTTCGACGCCGCCGAGCGCAGCGGCGCGGCACTGCTGTTCGACGAGGCGGACGCGCTCTTCGCCAAGCGCACCGAGGTTGGTGACGCCCGCGACCGATACGCCAACCTGGAGACCGCGTACCTGCTGTCGCGGCTGGAACGCCTCGACGGCGTCGCCGTGCTCGCCAGCAACCTGCGCCAGAACCTCGACGCCGCCTTCGCGCGCCGCATCGAGTTCATCGTCCCGTTTGACCCGCCAGACGAGCAGGCCCGGCTGGCGCTGTGGCGGCGGCACCTTCCCGCTACCGCGCCTGTCGACTCCGCGGTGGACCTGAGCGAACTGGCCGCCCTGTACGACCTGCCCGGCGCGCTGATCCGCAACGCCGCCGTCGCTGCGGCCTTCCTGGCCGCCGCCGATGCCGACGCGGGTGGCGACGGCGGTGCCGCGATCAACCCCGCGCACCTCGTTCACGCCATCCGCCGCGAGTACGTCAAGGCCGGCCTGGCGTTTCCCGGTCTACCGCCGGGCGTTCCGACCGATCCATCGTCCAGAAAGGAGTCGCCGCGATGGCTGCACCGGTCACCGTGAAAGATCTCCGCGCCGTCCAGGTAACCCGGCTCGAGCAGACCGTCACCACACTCAGCGCGAAGCTGAACGGACTCCGGGCTGAACAGGCCGCGGCGGAGGCGGAGGAGAAGTCGGCAGGGATCGACCTGACGGCCCTGCGGGCCGCCGCGTCGACGCTGCAGCAGAAACTGGCCGCCGCCACCATGGGCGCCGACCGTCACGCCATCGAACAAGAGCTCGACGAGAACCTACTCGCCCAGCGACCGCTGGCCATCCGGTACGCGGCGGCCCAAGAGGCGGCGGCAACCAAGGCCCTCGAGGTGAAGCGCGTCACCGCCGCGAGCGAGAAGGCGAAGGGCGACACCGAGCGGGCGGCGGCGGAACTGGTGCTGGCGAAGCAGGACGCGGCGGCCGCGGACGTGTGGCGCATCGCCCTGGCCACCAAAGTCGTCGAGACGGTGGCCAAAGCACGTCGGCCGGCCGTCACCGCGCTGACCACCGCTGTGACCGGACGGCTCACGACGCTGCTCGGCGGGGCCACCCTGCACGACCTGGTCCAGGCCCGGGTGACCGACGCGCTGACCACCATCGAGGAGCGCCGGCAGGCCGTGATGCGGGCCGCCGCTGCCGTCAACGCGACCGCCGCCGCCCGCTCATTGATCGACGGCGCGGTCGCCCAGACCGGCGACGCCTACAACCGGGCCAGGTCGGCCGTGGCGGCTGCGCAGCGCGCGCCTGCAGACTTCGCCGCCGCGCTGCTGGTATTGCAGAAGGTTGTGGCATGGCCCGCGCCGACGACCGCAGTTCAGACCCGGATCGACGAACGTGGCAAGGCAGCGGTGGACTCCGGCGCGGCCGCCAAGGAGCACGCAGTCCGCGACGCTCTCATCTGCGACAGGTCGGCACGCGCGGCGCTGGCCGCGAAGGCCGGCCTCAAGAAGGCCCTCGACCCCGCGTACGACCCGGCCACCGACGACGAGGTTAAAGCCGAACGCGAGGCGGCAGCCGCGGCGGCTGCCAAGCTCGACGAAGCTATGGCCGCATTGCCCCCAAACCTGGTGGAGATCCTCGATGCATGGGAGGTGGCGGTGCCGCCCGACATTATTGCGCTCGCCGTTCAAGCGCTGCAGGCGGCCGACACGGTGAAGCGGCTGGCGACTCTGACCGACCCGGACAAGCTCGCCAACGACCTCACCACCGCCGAGGCCGCCTACGCCGACGCCCTGTACACCCAGCTGACCATTCAGTTACACCAGGACGCGGCCGCCGAGGACTTGCGGGCCCGGCGCGACGAGGCGGCGGCGATACCGGACGGCGGCGACCTCCGCGTACCCGCGCTGCCCCGACCGAGTGAATCACCATGATCACCGATCCGCCGCCGGCCACAGCGCCCGCCGCAGACCCGTTCACGTCGCTCGCCGTGCACTACGGAATGCTGCTCGGCGTCTCCGACTTCCAGGTGCTCGCCGCCAACCCACGAGGCAAACTGCAACTCCACCAGGCCTGGCAGCACGGCAAGGGCGTGGTATGGGGCTACGACGTCAAGGTCGCCGAGGACGAACCGACGCTACTGGTTGGGCCAGGCCTCGCAGTTGACGGGCTCGGCCGGGAGGTGTACTCCAGCGCCCCGATGTGTCTCAACGTCCACGACTGGCTGGAAGAGCAGGTCAAGGAACACGCGGTGCGGCCGGGCGGGGATGCCGACCGGAAGACGTTCGACGCCCGGCTGGTCCTTTGCTACGCGACCTGCCTGTCCCGCCCGGTCCCGTCCATCGGCGACACCTGCGGCCAGGCCAGCACCGCCGTCGAGTACTCCCGGATCCTCGAATTCGCGCACCTTGAACTGCGCCCCTACGATCGGCCGCGCGACCCATCCGCACCTGTGCCGCCGCCAGACGAGCGAGACAAGGTGTTCGAGCCGCTGCGCACACTGGTCCGCGATCGCGTGTGCCCGGACGGGACATCCGTGCCGCCGAACGGCTGGCTGCAGGCCTTCCGCAAAGTCGCGGCCGAGGTCGGCGCCTGTCTCGGCCCACCCGGACTCGTGCCACGACTGTCCGAACGCACCCGGCTCTACCCAGAAGACGAGCCCGGCGAGATCCTGCTGGCCGATCTGCCCGGCCTCGCCCTGGTACGCGTCGGCGACAGCTGGCGGCTCGAAGCCCCGATCGACCTGTCCGTGCGCCGCGCGCACCTGCCGACGTGGGTCATCGAAGAGCTGATCGCAGAACTGCTCGCTGGTTCCGCGGGGCGGCGACCGGTGGAACACGCGCGCGCGCCCCAAGTGCTCCGTATCCAGCGGACCGACAAGCACGTCACCATCGAACTCACCCACGACGTGGAGGAAGGCACCGTGGAGCAAGCCCTCGAATTGCACGCCTTCGACACCGATGTGGCCAAGTGGGCACGGCTGAAGTTGAACCCAACCTTCACCCGCCAATCCATGGGGCAGCCTTCGACGCCAGCCCGGATCAAGTTCACGCTGCCCAGCGCGCCAACGGCCAAACGGTCGTACCGCCTAGTGCTGCGGGGAACCGGTCCCACACCGCTGGTCCGCTTGGTGGACCGACGCCCAGTCCCGCTCGCTGGCCGGGTGGGCGATCCAGCGGCCCCCGCCAACGACGGCCATGACGTGGTCGAGATCCTCGCCAAAGGAATGGGGCAATGACCACCAATCCACCCGGAATCGTGTTCACCGGTGGCACGGCGGGGCTCACGTTCGTCCCCACTGACACGCCGCTGGTCGGCCTCAATTACTTCGACGGCCGGTTCCTGCGCGCGGCCGATCTCAACCAGGAGCGCCGCGCCCAGCGGGCGTACGTGGAGTTCGCCAACCGAGCCGGCGGGCCGGGCGTGGTGCACGGCTACGACGTCTCCAAACGGAGCGACACCCGGCTCGGCCTGTCCGCCGGTCTGGCCGTCGACCCGCAGGGCCGAATGTTGTACCTGCCGGAGGCGGTCGAGGCCGACGTCCCTGCGCTGTTGACGCCCGCCCCCGACAGCCCAGTGGTGGAGACACCGTCGGTCGGCTTCACGTGCTGTGCCCGTTCGGTGGTGGCCACCTCCGGCACCGTCGTCGGCACCACCACGCTGTATCTGGTCTGCCTGAGCCAGGCTCAGCAGATGTGCGGGGAGACCGAGGTGTTCGGGCGACTGTGCGCGGACGCCTGCGCGACCCCCACCGACGCCCCGTATCTGGTGGACGGGGTCACGCTGTCGTTGAGGCCGCTCGTGCTCAGCGCCGCGCTGCCAGCCCTGCCCCGGGTCACCCGACCGGAGGTCCACCTGCGCTCACAGGTCGCGGCCGCATACTTCGCCGAGGAGTGGCAGCAGGGCGGCAGCCTGCTGTCCGCAGCCGAGCTGGGACTGCACCGGTGGTGTGCCGGTGCACCCCCGGCCGCCGGCGCGCCGCTGGCCGGCGCCGACGTGGTGCCCCTCGCCGTACTGGGCTGGAACGGGGCACAGATCACCCTGCTCGACGGCTGGACCGCCCGCCGCGAACGAATGACCACCCCGCCCCGGTCGTATTGGGACGGGCGGCTCGAGCTGCGGCCCTGGCCGGTGTTCCTGGCACAGGTGCTGCAGTTCCAGTGCCAGCTCGCCGACCTGCAACGGGCCTCCCCGGCGGCGCTGCGGCACGCCGTCGACCCGGACCGGCCAGACAATCCCGCGCATGACCTCCTCCAGTGGTCCGCCCAGGTCATTGAGCAGCTCGCGGGTGAGCTGTCGCGGGCCGGGCGCCCGTCGGCGGCCGCGCGGGCGTCGGACCTGTTCAAGGCGCGGGTGACTGAGGCGGTCGAGGCCGTCCCAGCGGCGGCCACATCCGCACAGGTCCTGGTGGACAACGGCTTCGTGGAGCTGCCGCCGGCGGGCTACCTGCCCGTCGACCTCTCCACCCGCATCCCACTGCGCCGCCAGCTGGAGAACCTCCTCGGACCGGGCGTCGACCTGCGCCTGTGCACCGTCCGCCAAGACCAGATCGCGCACGAACTGGAACTGGCGACACACATGCGCCGCATCTCGCTGCTGCACGGCATCGAGCACCCCGACGCCCAGGAACCCGTCGACGTACTGGTGCCCAACGGCACCCTCCACCCGGCTGGCGCGACTCGCACCGGGGTGAGCCTCGCGGTCGACATCGACATCGCCGTGGGCAGGCGCAACGGCCAGCAGCGCTCCGGCGAACGGCTGACCCACCCGGCCGCGCAGATCGACCGGCAGCCGTCACTCTACGGCGCAGCCCGGATCGAACCGGGCCCGGCGATCCAAGCTACAGTCGTCGCCTTCGGTGCGGTCGAAGAACGAGTGGAGTACCTGATCCGTCGGCGGATCCGTCCGCCCACCCGGCCGCCCGCCAGCCTGGCCGAAACCATCACCGGTCTGGACGGCCTGAATATCGGCACCACTGCGCCGTGTATGGCCAAGGTCCGCGACGTCGCCCACCGCGTCAAGCGGTGCGCCACGCGGGTGGCCTCAGCGCCGCAGGCGCCAGGCGAGCAGGTCGTCGCGACGCTGTTGTCGCTGTGGATCCCGGTGGACCCGTTCGCTATGCCCCAGGGGGGCACCGCCCCGTTCAACGCCACGTTCGAGATCGTCCTTCCGGGCTCCGATCGAATGTCCATGACGCAGCGCTTCGACGGCCAGATCCAACGTGGCCTAGATCGAGCCGACGCCCCGGAGACAGAGGTGGTGCTAGAGCTGAGCGGCTGCGCCGAAGCCACCTACGACCCCGATCACCTCAAGCTGAATTGGTCGTTTAGCCACACGTTCATCGCGCGCCGGATGATGCTGGAGGGGTACGAGGCCATCTGGATCACCGACGACAGTTTCAGGTGGGTCGCCGCTGTGGCCTGGAAGGGCTCTCCGGTGCGTGCGAGGGGGCTGCTGCTCGACCTCTTTCAGGTGGATGTGCCTGACGCTGACGCCCTGCTCGCGGCGCTCAGAGCGGCGCTGCGAGAGCAGCTCCCCAAAGGAACAAAGCGGATATTGGCCGTTGACGGCACGGAGGACCCGACGATTCTGCAGCCGGGGAATGCGTACCACGATGCGGCCGTCGCAGCGTTGAAGATCCTGTCGACATTGCACGCTGACGGCGCCCTGTACGTCAAGCGCGGCGTGCGGCGGCTGTTCCCGCCTCGCGCCACGACTTCGGCTGAAGTTCGGGCGACGAAGGACTGGGTCCTTTTCCGCCGGCGCCTTCACGAGCAGTGCGAGGGCCCGGTAGACGCGCCGTCGGTCGCACCGAGCCGGGTCGCGGTGTGGCTGTTCCACGCCGCGGACGAGGGGCAGGCGCGGGATCTGGAGGCGCTGCTGCGTGGCAACGCGGGGGAGGAAATCCCGTGGAAGAAGGTCGACGTGGTGGAGTTCGAGCCGGGGACCACCAACCTGCTCACCAAGTCAGCAGCGTGGCAGAGGCACTACAAGCAGGCTGGCGGCGCGAACACCATCCGGTTCGCCGGCTACGGCGTCGTCCCGGGATCGGCCACCGCACCGGTCAAGGTCGGCCAGGGCCGGGCACTGGCCCTCGTCTACGCGTGCGCCGGCGTGGCCACGCTCGCCAACGACGGCGACGGAGACCTCATAGTCAACCCGCCCGCCGACCAACTGGAAGCCGGCACGGACGCGTCGATATTCTTGATCACGTATGAGGAGGTGAGCGACTGCGTCCAGGTGATCGCGGTCGACGCCTGCGGCGACGGCGGGCAGGCCCTGGCTGATGCGGTGCGGTCGGGCAACGTAGACGACGTTGACCAGTCCGGAGAACAGTTCCACGTGCTCGCAGACATCCACTTCAACAGTGACTCGGACCGTCGCGATCTCATCGGGCAAATCGGAGGAGCGCTGAACGAGTACGCGTGGGAAGTGCGCCAGCGGTGCGACATCTCATCCCCCGTGGGCCTGGAATCGATTGCCTGGACGCGGGTCCCGCGTGACCAGCAGGCCGTGGCAGCCGATCACTGTGCGACCATCTATAGCGGCCTGCGCCGCAGCGTCGGCGGTAGCCACGTGGAGTGGTTGGGGCCACCGGATAGACCAATGGCGATCAACTTTTCCGGCGAGGGTTGCCCGACCAGACTGTACGTCCTGCTGACACCGACCCAGATCGGTTGATCAACGTGGCCGCCGGCGTTTCGTCAGCCGACACGGAGAGGAAACCCGACAACGACACCCGCCCGAAGGCCGCCGAGCAGACACCAGCTAGCGCGTCGGCGACCCCGACGGCTGCCGCCGCCGCGACCGCCGGCGGCAGCCTCGGAGCGCGTGCCGTCCAAGCAAAGGCGGCCGTGGGCAACGCCGCGATCGGCCCGGCCGGCGCACCCGCGGCGGCACTACCCGGTCAGGCACTACCCGGTCAGGCACCGGCCGGGCCTTCCGGGCCGCTCGGTGAGGTCGTGCAGCGCAGGGAGGAGAACAACGCCCCGCTCGCGGAGATCCAGGGTCTGCCGATGTACGACCTGTTGCCTCGATTGGCCAAGCTCGCAGAGAAGGTTCTCAGTGATGAGGAGGCTGGCGGGTTGGTCGGCGGACCCAGGCTCGTGCTCGCCATGCAGACCGTGCGCGCCAAAATGCAGCGGGATCTGGAATTTCTTCTCAGAGAAAAGAGGCGGGTCGAGACACTTCCCCGGGATCAAATCGCGGACATTGTCAACTTTCTGTGGGGACCGAACGTCGGCACGAGTACCGCGCTCGTGAACACGGATTTGGGAATGGATCCGATAATCGCGCCACCGGCCAGTGTCCGACTCCCGGGCGAGGCGGCGCGCGCTGGCGACGGCGGCATCACCGTGGACGACGAGTCCGGCCCGCAAGGCATCAGCGATTTCGAAGAAGACCTGCCCGAGAATCGTAGCCGCATCAGCGGCGTTGTGCTGGACCCGGAAACAAAAGAAATCATCGGGTACCGGACGTTTCATGCCGACGGAATCTCCCGACTCGTCGATCGCGAGGGTAACTTTGTCGTGGATGCCGGGGCTGCGGTCGGCGTCGAATCCGAAGGGCTCGGTCCGCTGGACTACGTTCCGACACCGTCCGGCGTCGGCAAGGGCGCCGCTGGCGTCGGCGCGAAACTGCTTGTCAAAGGCGCGCTGAAGAAGGGAGCAGCCTCTGGCGGCAAGGTGACGCTAGGCGCCATACTGAAAATGAGGAATGTCGCCAAGGCTGTCGCCAAGAAAGCGATTTCGCCCAACGCGGAAGGAAAGGCTTTCATTCAGGCAGTACGATCCGGGAAACGAGTCAGCCGCACATTGTCCGTCGAGGCGGCCGAGTCTCTCGCGAAGAAATTCGATAAGGGCATGCCAATCATCGCAGCCGAAATGAACAAGCGCGGCATCATCGGGCCATTCGATTCTTTCTCGGTATTCACCAGAGGCCACGGCGGCGCGTACCAGGCCCACCACATCATTGAACAGTCCGTTCTCAAGCATCTTGGGCACGACGTCCAAAAGGCCCCGTCGATCATTCTGACAGCAGGTCAGCATTCGCCGATTTCTACCGCGCTGGCTAAGAAGATCCCTAAGGACGAATTGGAGCACATGACCAAGAAGGAGATTCTCGATTTATACCGGAAGGTCTACAAGGGCGTGCCGGAGTGGATCGCCGAAGTGGAGCGGTATCTCAAATAGGACACGCTTAGTACGGCAGCCGCCAATTGCTAGTGCCTCGTCATGCAGCCTTGAACGGGTAATCCGGGTGGCGTATCTTGGAGCCGGCGGCGAATGCGGTTTTGGGTTTGGCTCGGTGGTTGCGCCAGCGGATGTAGTCGCCGATGGCGGTGTCCTGCTCGGCGTGGGTGCGGTGGTCGGTGCCGTTGAGGGCGAAGTAGCGAACGGCGGCGAACTCGGCCTCGATCCAGTTCAGCCACGACGCGTACGTCGGCAGGAACACCAGCTCCACCTCGTTGGCGGAGCACCAGGCGCGGACCTCGGGGTGCTTGTGCGGGGAGAAGTTATCCAGAATCACGTACAAGGTCTCGCCGGGCCAGCGGCGACGCAAGGTCTTGAGGAAGGCCAGGAACTCGCGCCTGCGTTTGCGGTCACGGATGCGGTAATGCATCTTCCCGGTGGCCAGGTCCAAGGCGGCGATCATGTGCCGGACGCCTTGGTCGCAGGTGTAGGTGGCCCGCAGCCGCACCGGCTGGCCCTGGGATCGCCAGGCGCGGCCGGGGCGGGGTTGCAGGTTCAGCGGCCCGAACTCGTCGACGCAGATCACCCGCCCGTTGGCGGGCGGGTGGTCGTAGAGGTCCAGGATCCGGCGCATCTTCAACGTGAAGTCGGGGTCGGTGCTGGCCTTCCAGGCCTTGGTGGCCTGCCAGGACACCCCGCGCTCGTGCAGGATCCGCCGGACGGTCTCGGCGCTGATCGTCGTGACGTAGCCAGCCTCGATCAGGTAGTCGCGCAGCTTCGACAGTGACCAGCAGGAGAACGGTTTGCCGAGGAAGCGGGGGTCGCACCGGGCGATGACGCAGATCCAGTCGCGGGCCTGCTCATCGATCGTCTCGGTGCGCCCCCGCTCCATTTGGGTCCAACGCGTCGAACCCCCGCTCGTTGAACGCGTGGATCACATCGCGGACGTAGTCCTCGGTCACCTTGAGCAGGTGGGCGATGTCCGGCGCCGGCTGCCCCTGGCATCAACACCACGATCGCCCGGCGCAGCTTCACCGGGTCCTTCGCCGTCCGGGTGATCCGCTGCAACCGCTGACCCTCGGCCATCGAGACCTGCCGGACGAACACCTCCGGGCGTCTGCCCACCGGCTACCACCTCCCACCGTGAACGATGAGAGACAGCCTGCCGGACGAGTCCTCAGAACCGACGGATTACACGATCAACGTTCAAAGACGAGGCACTAGCTGACCAGGGCGTAGTCCCGGTTCAGCCGTGTGCGTTGGTGGCATCAGCGTGCGCGGGCCTGGTGACGGCGTCGCCAGTTGAGCCAGTGCGTGTCGTGGCCGGGCGGTCTCGGATGGTGGAGGGCGTTACCGGGACCGCGAGGGTTCTCTCGCGTACGACCTGCGCGGCTGCGACCCTTGGTGGCTCCTGCCGTGGGATCAGGATCGGGGAGCGGGGTGGGAGCAGTCGGGTGCGGTGAACGACGTTGAATTGCATTCAACGACACCGAACGGCTTTCAACGGCACCCGCTTGGCCTCGGGTTCTGCGTTTTCGCAGTTCAGAGTCGGCGGAGCGTCCTGCTTCACACGGAGTGCTCCGCCGTTTGAGGCAGCGGTCGACAGCAATCTATGTCGCCTGGAAGGGGAGTATCGGTCGTCGACGCCGGTGACGACCTTCGCCTCACCACCGTCAGCCAGCCGAATGCCGCCGACGATGTCCAGCTGCCACAGCTCCATCGGCCGGGCACGTTCCCACCGCTTATAGTCCTCCCGCCGCCTGCGGCGAGGCGTCGGGTTGATCAGCCTGTGCCGGATCAGCACCCGATGCACCGTGATCCGCGACGGGATTGGGCCAGGGCAGTCCCGGCGGCCGAGCTCGAAGACCAGACGACGGGCACCCCAGCGAGGATGATTCCGCCGCAGCTCACAGATCAGCGCCTCCACCTCCGGCGGAATCTGCCCAGGTGACGAGTGCGGCCGGCTGGACCGATCGGCCAGCCCTTCCAGACCCTCGTCGGCATACCAGGCCAACCAGCGATGCACGGCCTGGCGGGAGACTCCAAATCGTTCGGCGACGTCCGTGACCGTGGATCCGGCAAGCACGTCCTGGACGGCTCGATACCGCTGTTCCATCACGCTCATCTCCACCAACACTCGGCGGAGTGTCACCCAGGTCCTGATACCGATGTGTCACGCAGGTCCCGAGACCGGACAGCCGGCTGCCGGCCGTGTGCGAGGACTTTCCTTACGTCTATCAAGGCAGCCCGAGACGGGCCGCACGCGCCGCCGCCTGGGCGCGCGTCCGACGCTCCGCTGTCGCTCCACGCCGGCCACGCAGAACGCCCGTCGGCTGGCGCGGAGAGCGGGAAGCCCAGGGACCGCCGCAGACGGGCTGGGCGTGGAAGTGGTGGCGGCTCGTCGCCGGCAGCCGGCCGCGCCGCGCCCGAGCGATGCGGCGCAGGGAAGGGCACGCCGGATCCGCGCGGCGGGTCGCGGCCGTCGGGACCGGAGTCGGCGGCGCGAGTGTGCCGGGCCGCTCCTCCAAGCTCAAGGGCGCTGCGCGTCGCAAGCGACGGCCCTGCGGGCCGCCCTTGACCTCGGAGCCTCTGCGAACCTCTCGCAGGAGTCGGGGGCAGGCCGATGGCCTGCCCTTACAAGGTGCGCGCCGCCAACTCCGGCCCCGACTCGTCACCGCTCACCCAGGGCGTCAAGGTCCGCTTGAGATGGCGCGTGCTGGCCAGCGGCCCCGCCCTCAGACGGGCAGGTCCACCTCGCTGGCTGCGAGCCACGGACGGCCGACTCAGTCAGATCTAGGACAGCTCATTCTGCTGTCCGTAGTCTTCCTCACCCTTTGATCATATAGTGAATCCGACGTACCCCAACCGGTGGCTCTCCTAAAGGAGAAGACGTGATTCGACCGATTCAGGCATGGCCGGGCGGGCCTCATCCTGCGCAAATTGCAGCTCTTCAAGCCCAGGCCGCAGCTATCGCGGCTGCGCGGGCCGGAATGAACAGGATTTCCCGCCACTTGCTTCTGCTGCGCCGATGAGAACGCGGTGGGAGTACCTAGTTATGACCTTCACTTGGCGACCTGCTGAGCCTTACTGGCAAGGCAAGTATGAAGTAAACCGACCGGGACAAGAAAAGCCGGAGGTGTTTCCCGTCGAGAAGCGGTATCCGGACCTGCTTAACGAACTCGGGGCCGAGGGGTGGGAGCTTTCGACAGTATCGGTACTTGACACCGTGGTTTCCACCAACCGCGCGGGCTTCCAGAACGCCGGCATGCCGGTCAGCCTCAGTTGGACCTTTAAGCGCCAGGCCTCCTAGCTTCGGCAAGGAGCGATGTCTCTGGTTAGTGTGTACTTCGGTGGCCGAGGACCGCCGGACCAGAGTTAGGGGTAGGTGGCATGTGTCGATTGCCGGGCGAAGTATTTCCTTTACGCCGAACCAATGACCGTGCCCGATCCGTGCCCGACGCAACGGTCAACACAGGCTCCCAGCGGCACGCTGGCAGCGGATAGCTCAACGCTGCGTGCTTGCCTGCCAAGTAGGGCAGTTACCCTCGGTATAGATCAACACGATTCCCAAGCTCACAGTAGTCGGGCAGGATGGGCCCGGATGGTGGCGACGGCGGAGGGTGACTGTGGCCCGACGAGCACCTCGTCAGCGGGTGGCCGCCAGCCGCCAGCGCCGACAGCAGCAGGAACCGCGCGAGCGCGCGAAGGTCACGGACGAGGGCGGTTGGCAATCGCCCGGGCACCGACAGTCGGCCGCTGAACGCATCGATTGTCACGGCTACGTAGGCTCTGGCCAGCGGTTGTAGGCCAAGGAGACGGCATGCCGAAACAGGGTTCTGTCCAAAAAAGACGGCGGGCGGCGATGAGGCCCCAAAGCCGCTACACGGGAAGTTGCGGAGGGTGGGGCAGGGTGCAAGAACCACTTGACGGGGCACAAGGGCAACGCCCAGCGTCGATCGCGCCGGCCCGTAGGTTTGTTCATCGCGGCAACCTAGATGCTCCGTTGGTGACTTGGCCTGCTGAGGGGCCTCGGACTCCAATGATCGCACCCCTGAACCACCGATAGCTCGATCCGACGCGGCTTGCGGTCGCGGACCAGGGCATCTCGATGGGAAGATGTATCAGTGCGCGACGAACCCGCCAGCCCAGACGTGATACCCCCGCCGAACGCTCGCTTGGATGGGCCGGACAGGTTGTTGTTGGTTTGCCCGCATTGTGAGCGACCGTCAATACAAGTAGTCTGCGGTACGGTGTTAGAAGAGAGTGACCCAGACGAATCGCTAGATCCAGATGTTGCCTACTCACTGCTTCGGTGTGGAGAGTGTGGTCGAGCGTCACTGCGGGCCAGGGAGATGGCTGCACACGCTTGGAATAGCGCAACCTTCATATATCCGGCACGTCGACCGTTAAGCGCGAGCGTGCCGGAAGAGATTAGGAAAGAGTTTGACGAGGCTCAAATTTGCTTCGACGCAAAGGCCTACACGGCGACTGTGGTTATGGTCCGCCGAACTCTTGAAGGTGTTTGCAAGGAGAACGGTATCAATGAACGGGCCCTTGCTAAAGGCTTGGAAAGACTGAAAGGTTTAGGCCTTATCGACACCACCCTTGCCGAATGGGCTGATGGCCTTCGAGTCTTGGGAAATCAGGGTGCGCACTTCACAGGAACCCGCGTAGCAAGGGGTGACGCAGAAGACGCTCTCGCCTTCGCGGAAGCCTTCTTGGACCAAATCTACGTCCTTCGGAAGAGGTTTGAGGAGTTCAAGAAGCGAATCAGCTCCACGGGTAACTAATCGGGGCCTTGATTGGCCGGGCAGGCGGGCTGAGCGACAGCAACGTTGACAGCAGCCACCCACTCGCCTTCTGACCTGGCCAGGTGCTCCCTGCCGGCCGCCGCGAGGTCGGAGCCTCGTGATCACATGGGCAGCCCTGCCTCTTAATCCGGTGGTCCGTCTCGGAGGCGAGGCAGCCAATAGGCAGCGAGACGTCCAGCAACGGGCGGCAGCAGACGAGTGTAGGCAGCAGAGGGAGCCTGCTCGACGGTGCAAGGCGGCGTTGGATGGCATGCAACGGTGCAGCGTGCCCGCGTTCACACGGAGTGCTCAGCGGTTTTGCGCAACAGTCGACAAGGCTCTATGTCGCCTGGCAGGGGAGTGTGCGCAGGTCGTGGCGGTAAGGAGCCGCTGGATGGCCTGACCTTGCAGGTGGGAGCAGATTGGGTGCAGGTCGGCGAAGTGGTCACCGCGCCCGAAGTGCTCACCGACACCGGACGGGGGCGAGGACTTTGACCTGCGGTGATGTGGTCGAGTAATCCGGAGTGACCTCCCAGAGAACACCGAAGTGGTCAGCGTTTGCTGCCCCCCGCCTGGCTGCCATGGCGTGTCGTCCTGGCCCGCTGACGCCAGCTACCGCGGCCTTCTTCCATCGGCGGATGGCTTTAGATCCGCCGTGGCGGAGTCGGTCGGCATTCCGGCAGCTGGGACCGGAATCCCACGGGCAACGTTCTGGCCAGCGCTTCCTGCATGGCGACCTCTTCGGCGCGCGCGAAGTGTCAGTACCGATGGCCCAGGTACAGGGGCCGAAGTCCGCTCATTGCGAATAGCGGACGTCGCCGTCCGGACGGTCGGGCAATCATGTTGGCTGCGCTTGGTAGCGAAACCGGAGTCAGCAGCAGAGTGAACGGAGTGATGACCGACGAAGAAGCGCCGCGCCGCTCGCAGCTCCCAGATCCAGTCCGACCCCATCAGGGCAGGACGCGATCCCCTTCGGGCGTGGGCAATCCCACTACAGAACGCGGCTGTAGCGCCGTCGCCACCGCAGGTACCCGTCGGCCTACAGTCGGCCGCATGTACTTCGTGTGTCGTTGGCGGGAGGACTCGCCGTTCAGCAAGCGGGTGGTCGCCCTGCCCGAAGCGACCGTGCTCGACTGGTTCCGCCGCGGCTGGGAGCACGACGACCCGGACGCATGGATCGACAGCGAGTTGGGCGGCAACGTCTACGGCCTGGAGTCGATCTTCGAGGAGGTCCAGGGGCGGAACCTGCCCCGGCCGGAGACCGTTGACGAACTGCGCGAGCTGCTGAACGAACATCTGTGGGTGGAGGGTGACGACGAGGGCACCTTCATCCGGCTCGGCGAGCACGCCCTGAGAGTGCGTACCGATGACGACGAGGTGGACCTGGCATACTACTTCGTCGACGACGAGGCCGCCGCTGCGTCGCCCGACCGGCTTGCGTTCATACTGCACGACACCTGGCCCCTGCCAGCCAGCACGGCCGCGCCAGGCGCGGCCTTCAGCCATGGAGTACCGGTCCGTACCGTCCGGCTGGCCCCGCCCGGACCGGAGTCCGTCTTCTCGGTCCGCCTGTGCTGGGCATCGCCCGATACCTATCGAAACCTGGACCTGGCCGGCGCCACCGTCTTCCCCGGCCTGACCCTGCCGGACCTCGCCGCCCACCTGCTCGGCGTCGACGACCCCGGCGCTCACCGCTGGCCGCACGACGCCCGGCTGCTGCGGGCCCTCGTCGCCCCCGGAGAGAACGACGCCGGCCCGGCGCTGGAGCGCTACGCCCGGCTGCCCGGATACGCCCCATCACCCGCCGGCCTCGACCGAGTGCCCGCGCACGACGCAGTCCACCGGGAGATGCTGGAACTGCGGCCCGAGGAGCGCCCCACCGAGTCGCTGATCCGGCTGGATGCGCACATCGCGCAGGTCGCCCGGTACATCGACAGCTTCTTCGGGTTCGATCAGTGGTTCCTCTTCGACACCCGGTGGGCGGCGGCCCACCCCGACCTGGCCCGCTCGCTGCTGCGCTACGCCGCTCACTGGGACCCATACGAGACATAGATTGAACTGGCCTCCGGGCCTGGGGAAGGACGGTTGCCAGCGGCCGATTGCTGGAAAGAACGCCAACGGCGTGAGAACTTCCATAGGCGACGCGAGGACCACATCCGTCCCATGTGGTCCTCGCGCGGCGGGTTATGACAAGTTCTGCGGCTTCCTGATTCGTACGGTCGCGGCCCGGGTGGTTGACAGGTCGGAGATCAAATAGGCCGTGACGGCGCCGGCTGGGGTGACGGCCCACAGGTCCGGTACGCCGTCACCGTTGATGTCGGCGGCTTCAAGAGTGGACAGCGTGGTGTCCCGGTTCCAGTTGGTCGAGATCTGGTACTGGGTGTACGCGAGCGTGCCGGTGAAGTCGCCGTTGTCGGTGAAGGTAACGCCCTCCCACAGGTGCAGCTGCCCGGTCGACTGGTTCCAAAGGAACATGGCCGTACCGGACGAGAGCTGGGTGGACGCGATCGTCCAGGTGTTCCAGTCGTGGCCGCCGGTCGGTGTGGCCGTGTTGAGTTGGGCGACATACCCGTAGCCGCCGGTGCCGTTGAAGTTGGGGTAGTAGTCCAGGTAGTAGTCGTTGGCGGCGTCCCCGCTGATTCCGATGAGGTCGGGGTAGAGGTAGTTGTGCCCGGAGGCGTTGTAGGCGTTGGCCAACTGCAGCGGGTTGTCGCCGTTGTTGTCGGTGAACGTGCCGGGGTTTATCGGGTCCGCGTTCTCGTCGAGATGGCTTTGCAGAACCGAGCCGTCGCCGGTGCCCTTAAGGATCACCGCGCCGCCGGCACTGTTGCCGGAGGGGTAGTAGGCCAGCACGTCCTGGACTCCGCGACCGGTGAAGGTTCCGGTGATGACCTGTGCGCCGTCGAAGTCGGATGGCACGTTGTCGCGGAAGATGTTGTTGCCGTTGGCTCCGATGTTCAGCGCGGGCGTGCTCACCCGTCCGGTCCCGGTGGCGCTGTCGTCGCCCATGACGCCGGTGGCCTGCCACAGCCCGGAGGCGAGACCGGACGTCCCGCCGACCGTGAGGAGATCCGGGATGCCATCGCCGTTGAGGTCTCTGTCGGCGGCGGCCGTAGCCGTTGTCACCGACGCCTTGTGCCTGCCAGTGGAGGCGTGTGCTGCGGTGGCTGGGATTGTGACGGCGGCGGTGAGCAGGGCGGTAGTGGCCCAGGGTAGGAGGTGGCGAGCCGTTCGGCGCGCGGTCATAGGGTCTCCCTCAGGGATGGTTCGCATACGCAACATCTGCGCGCGCAGCACGCTAGTCCTCGGTCGCTTGTTGATCAAGATCTCTGTGCACCTCTATCGGCCCAGACTGGGGGTAGCATCGTGCAGCACGGGGGGTGCGTGCCGGCGCGAGATCGTCGGGGACAAATCCGGCAGACGCGACGACGATGAGCGGCGACAGATCCTGCTCCGGAGCTTGCCCGACCCCTTTGACGCGAGCCCCACATCGCCGGCATCCGCAACGCACCCCGCCGACCGTCACCCGTCGCCGCGTCCCCGGCTGGCAGTCTGGCGGCGTCCCCTCATGGCGACAGGAGTGCGCCTGCCTCTCGGCGATGAGCCGCGGTTAGCTGATATCCCAGGACGCGAGATATGTCCCGCAGTGCAGGCATTGGAACAGATATGCGGTGGGCTCATCGTTGCGGTCGAGCCGGTGCAGAAACTCCTCGGTCTCCTCGGGCGACCAGCCGAGTTGCCGGTGGCTCGCGCGAAGCATGTTCAGGGCGTCCGGATGAGGTTCGACATCGCGGTAGCCAGCCGGTCCGAGAAAAGCCGCGCCATCGCCGCAGTGGTAGAGCCATGATCCTTGCTGCCAGCCGGTGAAGCCAGGGGTCCGACGGGTGATCTCCTCGATGACGTGGTGCGGCACGTCGTCAGGCACGTCGACTGCGTCGCTGAACTCGGCAGGCAGGTCCAGGATGTCGCTGCCATCCGTTGCGGCGACAACGACGCCGAGTGCCCTGGAAGCCTCCCCGGAGTGGATGCAGTGCAGGCAAAGACTCTCAGGCTGTCCGCCGTATCGGTCCCCGGTAGCGAAAGTGCCGAAGTCGGGCGCAGACGCTGCACTCGTGCTGAATCCGCACCGCCGAGCCCGTGGCCAACGGATCAGGGTGGTATCGAAACACCGGCTCGGTCACGAGCCCATCATGCCAATCGTTGGTCAGCTACAGGTGCTGGTGGCAGCGAGTGGGCCGCGTTCAGGATTGCTGACCCCGGTTGCGCAACGGCCGGGCGTGGTCGACACCGCACCAGGCCCGGCCGCTGCGTCACGCGGCTAGGAAATGTTCCAGCGCTGGTTCCGGTTCATGCTGCAGGTCCATACCTGCAGTGGTGCGCCGTTGTCGTAGCTGACATCCTTGACGCCGAGGCACTTCTTGCTCGTCATGCTGACGAGTTGCAGCCAGGGGTCACCCGGCGTCGCCGGAGCCGCGATCCATTCCTGCGGAATCGCGCGCTTCAGCCTCCGTGCTCGTGTGGTGCACCGACCGTGTAGAGCAGTGTGGCGAGCGACAGGAGCGCCACAATAATGCGGATTCTCATGCCGGCCCCTCAGCTTCCTTCTGTCATTGGTGCGCCGACGGTGTAGAGCAGCAGGGCCAGCGACGCCAACGTGAGCATCGCGTAGGCGGCCTGGCGCCAGACGGTGGACATGGTCATGTTTCACCTCCCGTGATGTGCTGGGGTACCGGATCGGGTTGGTCGTGGCGGCGGCGCATCGCGAGCGCCGTCAGCGCGACGGTCCCGGCGCCGATGAGCACGTCGCCGGGACTGACGAGCTTCTTCAACGGCGTGACGGGGATCGTGTCACCGAGGAACGCGAACCGGGTCGCATCGTCCGCGGGTTCGTTCTTGGGCGTGGTGAGATCCGGCCGTAGGCCGACCGCCTCAGCCCCGCTCGGCTGATATGGCATGCGTCCGTTGAGGGCAACAGTCACTCCGTTGGCGAGCGCACCTACCGTGATGGCGATACCAGCGACGCGGATCGCGAGCGGCCATCTGGGAAGGTTCATGGCCAGCCACGACAGGACCAGGCCGAATACGACGACCAGCCTGCCGGGATGCCGCAGGGCAGCCACGTGGTACTGCGCCGCCTGGACGACGGCGGCCAGCCACAGGAGCCACACGGCCGAGAGTCGGATGCTCCGCAAGCCGGCGATTCGACCCCCGCTGGCGTAGCCGACAATGACACCCACCGTCGGCGGTGCGATGAGCAAGATCAGACTGTGGATCGACATGGCGCCACCGTGTGGGCCTCGACGGCCCTGGGCCCGGTCATTTGCGGTCCCTCTCGTGGAGTTTTCCTCAATAGACTAAGTCCAGTGTGGAATGCCGGACCTGATCGCGGCATGGTTCTTCCGTCCATCGGTTCACTGATGATCGGGCTTCACGCGTGGGAGCTGGGGGCGTCGAGCAAGAAGTAGACGGGAACCTGAGGCGCCATCCTCACCCGACGGACGGGGCGGCGGGGAAGGGCTGGTTGTACGGTGAGGCGCCGGTACCGTGCCGCATCGACGTACGGCTTTGGAGCCCTGCTTGGTGCAGTGGTTAGGAGTCCGGACGATTAAAGACTCGCATCCCACCGGCAGCCCCTCTGGCCCGGACTTACTGGACGGTGACCTCTTCGGCGGGCCCGAAGGGGTCACCGCAGCACCTAGAGTTGTGTGGGCTTCAGGATCTTGGCGACCACCATCGGTGGTGGGGCAATGGTTCTTGTCGCCCCCCGATTAGCCCCAGGCCCCACATCGCAGGTCAGGCAACATTGGCGCCAAGTCGCTGGCCGGCGACTCGAACCCCCACCGGCGGCCGTACATCTGTCGTTTGAGCATCTTGATCCGGTTGACGTGCCCTTCGAAGGGGCCGGAGTTCCAGGACATGGACAGTCCGGCGGTGACGGCGGCGAGGTCTTGGCGTAGGCCACGGGCGAAGCTGCGGATGGCTGCGGGTTCGATTCCGTCAGGCGGCTCTGTGAAGAAGCGCAGGTCATCGACCTGGGCTTCGCCGTTTCCCGCGGTCGGTCACGCCGCGGTCCGTGGTGTCAGTCCGCAGATAGTCCGCGTCCCGCGCCGTGACCGCCTTGTCGAGCCGGTTGGCGGTCGCGTTGAGGTCGTCACCGAACGGGCCCGCGTACACGTCCAACGTCACCGATGCAGACGCGTGCTCGAGCGACGCAGCAGGGCATCAGGTGATTCGTTGTAGCTGCCTACGAGCGGGTACCCACTTCATCTGTTCGACCGTGTTCGGGTCTGTGAACGCGAGGACGGACTCGTCAAGGCGGCGCCATACGAGCCGGCCGTCAAAGTTCTCCTCCGCTTCGCCGGCCACCAGCAGCAGATCGCGGCGTTCAACTTGAAGCCGGACTTCGGCGAGAACGTCGCCGTCCAAGTCGATAGACACCCTTCGGACCAGGCCCGTGGGCAGCTCTGGCAGGGCGCGGCGTCGATAACCATGGCTGACGTCATCGCTGTCAGACCCGGCACTCCGCTCGATCCTCACTCCGAACGGGTCATCGTGTTGGTAGGTGGCGATGGTGACCGTGTCGCCGATGTCGGTCCGTGCGTGCAGAGCCCACAGTGGTAGGCAGGGTACGTCCTGGCCGGCGAACTCGGGTGTCGGCCCATCGCCGCCCCGCACCGCCATCTCCACGCCACTCCAGGACTGGATGACCTGATCCTTTAGCGCCAAGAACTCGTTAATCTGGGTTCGCATCCATCCGCTGGCCACCGATGCAGTCTCCCCCTCCTGCCTACTGTCTGGTCCCACCTGACGCTTGACCGTTGGTCTAGGTTGCTGTCCGCGGCTTTTGGTCATGAAGGCTGCCACTCACTCGGGCGGAGCCAGGTCTGCCCATCGCCAGGCCGGACCCGCACCGAGTCGCCTGCGTCCCGGACTTGCTTGACGTTTGGCCTAGACGCCGAGTGTGTTGCCAGCTGCTACGAGGAGGCTCCGCCATTCCTCGTACGGGAAGCCTGCCGGGTCGTCGGTGGGCTCGCCGCGCATGCTGTAGAAGGGGTAGTCGCTGTCTTCGTCCTGGACGGCGTAGAGGTTGCCCGACTGGTCACGGGTCCAGGAGACGCCGCGTCCGCGGAAGTCGCGGCGTGCCAGCCAGTCGGTGACGTTCGGCCAGTAACCGACCCAGCCGGCCGGGCGCAGCGACTCGAACGCCGTGTGCATGGTGGAGGTGATCTGCTGGATGTCATCGTCGTCCTGGACGCTGACGAAGCGGCAGAGCAGGACCAGCGTGGGACCCGGGTGTGGCATCAGCGGGTCGAGGGCAGATGCCGCGCGGCAGATGAGGTCGAGTTCCCACCACCGGAGCGCGAACGGGTGCCAGTGAGCCATGTCGTCCCAGCCGATGCTGCGAACTCCGTCCGACGTCGGGGTGCGGATACCGAGCTCGTAGCAGTCGTACCGGCCCTGCACCTCAAGCACCAGCTGGCAATCGCCACCTACGGAAAGCTCAACGGTGGCATTCGGGACTCGGGTGGCGCCGTCCGCGTCGAAGAAGAACGTCTGCCAGAAGGCCGGATCACGGAATCGCTCGCGGAGGCTGTGGGGGACCGGCACCGGCGCAGGGTACCGGCCTCAACAGTTGAGCATTGCCCCGTCCGTCAAGCATGTGGTGGGACGCGAGTGTCAAGCATCAGCCGGGACACGACCTCCGGAGCCCGGCTCGGTCAGGATGCGGCGTCGGCGAGCGCGATCACTTCCTGCTTGAGCATCTTACGCAGACCACCTGCGTCCTTGGCATCGATGGCGGTGACGTTGGCTGCCGCGGCGCTTCCACCGACGGTGATGAATCGCACCTGGGGAAAGGTGGGAGCGGCGGCCACAACGGCGTCGATCTGGGCAGGACCGGCGGCTATGACGAGGCCGCATTGGCTGCCCGCTAGGGACGCCACGTGGCTACGGGCGTTGTCGACTGTCTGTGGGCCGTTGACCGCCAGGTACTGGACTTTGACGAGGCTGGAGACCGAGGCCTCCTGCATGGCAGCCCAGACCGGCTTCGCTGAATCGCCACTGATCCCGGAGCGGTCGGTCAGCAGGCATGCGGTGACGTTCAGGTATTCGCGCTGACGCGGTTCGGGTTCGGGCCACAGCACCCAGACCGCCGTGACGGCCACGAGGAGGAGACCGAGTGCGGCCAGGGCGAGACGCCTCGGCCGCCCGGGCGCGAGCCGCAGGGCCGGGCGCCGTCGGGACGGCAGCTTCTGGAGCCGGCGGCGCCGGTCTGCTGCCACCGGGCGCGGCCGTACGTGATTGGACACCGGCGCACCCTAAGTGAGCCGCGGCTGGATAACAAGATCTTGTGCAGATGCCACCACCCACGCGAGACTCCCCGGGCTGTTGATCAATCCCAGTCTCGGAGGAGCCCATGAGGCGCCGGATCGCTGTCGTCACCACGTTGGCGTTGGCGCTGTCGTTGGGAGTGCCGCAGGGGGCGGTACCCGAGGATGGTGGTTTTCCGCTGCCGTCGCTGTCGTCGTGGTTCCGGCAGTTGCCGGCGTGGGCGGACGTGCGGGGCGTGCCGGTGCAGAAGTCCGCTGGCGGCGCCAAGAACCGTGATCACTACGTTTCGGCGGAGCAGACCCGGGCCGACGGCGGACAGGGTCAGGCGCCTGGCCGGGGGCGCGGCGCGGTCGATGCCGAGAATCCCGCACCGCCACCGACGAAGACCTGGACGGCCCCGCCACTGTCCGGGGAGAACAGCTTCAACGAGCAGACCAGCAAGCGGGTGCCCCAGCGGTCGAGCGCCCGGTACGACGAGTTTCAGAACGCCGACGGCTCGTTCACCCGCCGGCTGTACGGCTCACGGGTCAACTTCAAGGGCGCTGGCGGGGAATACCAGCCGATTGACACTGCATTGATCCGCCGCGGCGGCCGGTGGGCAATGGGCGCGAACTCCATCGACGTGAACCTGGCCACCCGCGGCTCCGCTGGAGCCGCAGATCCGCTGGCGTCGGTCACAACCGCCTCGGGTCATTCGCTGGCATACGGCCTGCAAGGAGCAGCGCAGGTGACAGCCGTGGTCGAAGGCTCCACGGCAACGTACCCGGAAATCCTGCCCGGCACGGACATCGAGCTGGCTGCCTTCGCTGACGGCCTCAAGGAGACCATCGTCCTCAAGTCTCCGGCGGCGGGCAATCAGTGGGTTTTCCCGCTACGGCTGGACGGGCTGACCCCGCAGCTGCGCAGTGACGGGTCGATCGCGTTGCTCGATGCGAAGGGCGAGTTGGCGCTGCGGGTGCCGCAGGGCTACATGGAGGACTCCAACGTCCACCCCAAGTCCGGCGCGCCGGCACAGTCGTCCGCGGTCACCTATGAGTTGATCACCGTCAACGGTGGGCCCGCGCTGCGGGTGACAGCCGACGCAGCGTGGTTGGCCGACCCTGCTCGACGTTTCCCGGTTCGGGTCGACCCTTCGACGATGGACACCGTCGACACCGGTGACGTTTTTGTCGACAACGACTCGAGTACGACCAACCACAACACCGACGACCTGCCGGTCGGCACCTGGAACAACGGCACGTCGATCTCGCGATCCTTCATCCACTTCGACGAGTTCGACAACGACGGCCTAGTAGGCACGCAGATCAAAGCAGCGAAGCTGTTCCTCTACCACACCTGGTCATGGAACTGCGGCGACAACACACCCTTCTTCGTGCGGCAGATCCACGAACCGTGGACCGTCGATTCGCTGACCAACAACGCGGGCCTGGCCGCAGGCCCTACCTTCGGAGTCGCGATCGGCTCATTGACGATCACGAACAACTCTCCTGCGTGCGGGAACACGTCGGGCGATCGCAGCGTCGGCAAGTGGTGGTCGGTGCCGCTCTCGCTGACGACCTTCAACGCCTGGTCGACCCGGGACATCGGCAACAACGGTCTGGCGCTCACCGCATCGGAGACCAGTTCCACCGGCTTCAAGCGGTTCACCTCCGCCAACTATGGCGCGGCCTACAAGCCGTACCTGCAGCTCACCTACGACTTGAACGAATATCCGCAGGTCAACGAGCAGTACCCGGGTTACGGGCAGGCCGTGCAGACGTTGACGCCAGAACTGCTGGCTGACGCGCACGACCCGGACAAGTTCCCGAAGTCGCTGCAATACAAGTTCACCGTCTACGGCAGTGACAGCAAGACCCAGATCGCCACCTCAAACTGGATCACCAAGAAGTCGTGGACCCTCCCATCCGGCGTGCTGACCTGGGGTGAGTCCTACTACTGGACGGTGCAGGTCTCCGACGGCCTCCTCGTCGACAATGCTGCCCCACCGAAGTACCTGCTGGTCACACCGGTGCCGCAGCCGTCGATCACGTCTGGGCTGTCGCAGAACTCGGGACGCGGGTTTGACCCGAGCATCGGCAACTACACCACTGCCACCAGGGACGCGATGGTCAACACGGTCGGTCCGCCGCTGGAGATCACACGGTCGTACAACAGCATCGATCCGCGCAGCGGCCACGCGTTCGGCGCTGGCTGGTCGACCATGGCCGACGCACGGGCGACCGAGCGGTACGCCAGCGGGACCACCGTCGTCAACACCGTGGTGGTGACCTACCCGAACGGCCGCGAGATGGCCTTCGGTCGCAACGGCAACGGCACGTTCTCCTCACCAGCCGGGCGTACGGTCACGCTCTCGACGGTCACCGGCGGTTACAAGCTGTTGGAGAAGGACGGCACCAGCTACGAGTTCCTGACCTCTCAGGGCTCGGGTCGGTACGCGGTGACCAAGGTCAAGGACGTCTCCGGCCGAGCGTTGACGTTCACCTACACCAGCGGCCTGATGACCAAGATGACCGCCGCGTCGGGACGGACCCTGACGCTGGGCTGGGCCACCCCACCGGGTGCCAGCGCGGCGCACGTCGCATCGGTCAGCACCGATCCCGTCACCGTCGACGGCCAGACAACGCAGAACACCTGGACCTACAGTTACGCTGGCGACGCGCTGACCCAGGCCTGCCCGCCGACGTCCAGCACGCAGTGCCACACCTACACCTACACCAATGGCTCGCTGTACCAGACCGCGGTGAGCAACGCCCTTCCTCACTCGTATTGGCGGCTGACCGAGACCAGCGGCACCACCGCCGCCAGCTCGGTGCTCGAGAACGCCGGCGCCGACAACGGCATCTACAGCAATGTGACCCTGGGGCAGCCTGGCCCGCTGGCCGCCTCTGCGGCCACGGCAGCCGGTTTCAACGGCACCTCGTCGCAGGTGTCGGTGCCGGCCAAGCTGGTCGGGGACGCCTCCCAACAGGCGATCAGCATGTGGTTCAAGACCTCCGGCGGCGACGGTGTGCTCTACGGCCAGTCCTGGGAATCGGCCACGGCGAGCACCGCCAAGGGGGCTTACAACCCGACGTTGTACATCGGCTCCAACGGGAAGCTCGTGGGAGGATTTCCCACCGCCCCGACCCTGGGCACCTCCATCGGAAGCCTGATCGCCTACGGGCAGGGACAGTGCTTGGAGGTACCCGGGAACTCCTCGGCGAACGGGGTGATCCTGGCGCTGGGCCCCTGCACCGGGGCGGCAAACCAGCAGTGGACATGGACAGCGGACCGGGAGTTGCGGGTAACCAGCGGAGGCGCGGTCAAGTGCGCGGGCGTTTCTGGCGGCGGCATCGCTAACGGCGTGGACGTCGTGACCTGGTCCTGCACCGGTGCGGTCGACCAGAAGTGGGACGTGCGAGCCAACGGCCAGATCATCAACGACAACTCCACCAAGTGCCTGGATTCGGTCGGTGACGGCTCGCAAAACGGCGCGGAGATGCAAATCTGGGCATGCGGCCGGGCGAACCAAACCGACCAGTCGTTCGTGGCGCGAGCGCACAACCCGATGCAATCAGCGGCCAGCGTCGCGGACAACCAGTGGCACCACGTCGTGCTGTCGGCATCGGGCAACAAGCAGCAGATGTTCGTCGACGGCGTCCAGGTGGCGCAGCAGACCGGCGTCGCCGTCCAGGACATGAGCCCGGTCTACTCCTATATCGGAACCGGCTTCCTCGGCGGAGGCTGGCCGAACCAGTCGCACGGCAGCACGATCAGCAATCTTGGCGCCCGGGACCACTTCACGGGATCGGTGGCCGAGGTCGCGCTGTTCGACACGCCGGTCACCGACCAGATGGTCGGCGACATTTACCGGGCCAGGACCCCGGTGACACCGCTGACAACGGTTCGGCGCCCGTCCGGCAACGCGACCGCACAGGTCGCCTACGACGGCGTGACCGGCCGGGTCAGCCAGATGACCGACGGCAACGGAGGAGTGTGGCGTCCGCTCCCCGCGTCCGTGGCCGGCACCACGAAAATTTACGAGAGCACGGTGCTGGGCGGCGCGCCGTCGAACTACTGGCGGCTGGCGGAGACCGGCACGGTGGACGCCGTCAATGAGGTCAACGGGGACATCGCCAGCTACAGCTCAGTAACGCTCGGCGGGACGCCCGGCCCGTTCGGACCGTCCGCTCCGGCGGCATCGTTCAACGGCACGTCCTCTTACCTGAGGTTGCCGGGCGCGGAGATCCCGCCGGCGACGGCCGATGACCGTTCGGTCGGTCTGTGGTTCAAGACCAGCAGTTCAGCAGGTGGGGTCCTGGCCGGGTTCCAGACCTACGCGCTCGGGCAGAGTGGGGACCTCCAGTGGCTTCCCGCGCTGTACATCGGTGTCGACGGAAAGCTGCGCGGGACCTTCTGCTACTGCACCGGCGCCGGTGCGATGACCTCGACCACCACGGTCAACGACGGCAAATGGCACTCGGCGGTGCTGACCCGCACGGCCACCGGCCAGGCCCTGTACCTGGACGGCAAGCAGATCGGCACCAAGACGACCACGTCGACGGAGACCCGCACCCTGGACTACGGCTACATTGGCGCGGGCAAGGTCAGCACCCATTGGCCGTCCACGCCGACGAACCTCAACGGTTACTTCAACGGGCAGATCGCCGAGGTCGCGTTCTACCGCTCGTCACTGGACGCGAAGCACGTCGAGGCGCAGTTCAAGGCCCGGGACGCGGTGAAGGCCGCGGCCGTGCCGGGGGTTACCTACACCGTGGTGCACCCGGACGACGCCCAGAGCAAGGACGTGCACGACCTGCAGGCCGGGCGCAAGGTCGCCGAGATCGACGTCCGCGGCTTCACGACCCGATTCGGCTACAGCAGCAAGGGCTACCTGCGCACGGTCACTGACCCCAACGGCAACATGACCATCAACGAGCACGACGTGCGCGGCAACGTGGTCTCCACCACCACCTGCCAGGACCGGTCGGCGAACAAGTGCTCAACGAGCTACTCCACCTACTACCCGGATGCCACCACTCAGACCCCGCCGGCGAACGTGCTCAACGACCGGTTGCTCGAGAAGCGGGAAGCAGGGTCGACGTCGGCGTCTGACAACACCTACCTGACCACCTACACGTACGACCCCGTCACCGGCAACCGCACCGCGACCACCGACCCCCTGGGGCGCAGGACAACCATCGCCTACACCGACGGCACCACCGTCGCGGCGTTCGGCGGGGGCTTCGCCCCGCCCGGCCTGCCATCGACGATCACCAAGCCGGGCGGCGGCGTGGTACGCATCGTCTACTTCGCGAACGGCGACATCGCGGAGGTGACCGACCCGGCAGGCTTGGTCACTCGGTACGAGTACGACCAGCTGGGCCGCACCACCAAGGAAATCGACGTCGTCGGAGGCGTGCCCAGCTCGACGACCGCCTTCAAGCACGACGCGCTGGACCGGGTGGTCGAGCGGACGGACCCGGCGACCACCAACCAGGTCACCGGCGCGACGCATACCCCGGTCACCGCCGTCGCCTACAACGAGGACGGCCTGCCGGTATCGGAGACCGTGTCGGACAGCACCGGCGGGGACGCGCCGCGCACCGTGACCTACGGCTACGACAGCCACGGGCGGCGGGTGACCGAGACCGACGCCAGGGGCAAGACGCTGACCCTCGGCTACGACCCGTATGGCCGGGTGGACCGACAGACCCACGCCGACGGCAGCATCGTGCGCACCGACTACGACGCCCTTGGTAACGAGCTCGCCGTGGTGGTGGAGGACTACACCGGGGACCCGAACAATCCCTCGGCGCCGACGGACCTGGTCGTCAAGTCGATGGCGTACGACCCGGGCGGCCGCCTGGCGTCGGTGACCGACGCGATGGGCTGGAAGACGGAGTACACCTACACCGACAACAACCTGCTCGCCACGGTGACCCGGCGCGACCCCAGCACCGGCGCGTCCTTCGTGCAGGAGAACAACAGCTACGACGCCGCGGGCAACCTGGTCTCGCAGACCACGAACAACGGTTTGACGCGGACCGACCGTACGTACGACGCGGTCGGCCGCGGCCGGACCGCGACCCTCGACCCGAACGGACTCAACCGCACCACCAGCCACACCTACTCGGCAAACGACGACGTGCTGTCCACGACCCTGACCCAGGGCGGCACCCTGGTAGGCGCCTCGGAGGCACTGTATGACCCGCTAGGCCGGGTCTTGTCGAGCACGACGTACACCGGCGGCGGAGCGACCCCGGTTGGCCGGTGGAAACTTGACGAGACCACCGGCGGCACGGCCGTGGACTCCACCGGCAACAACGCCGGCACGCTGCCGGCCAGCGGGGTCAGCTGGTCCACCGACCACGGCGGATCGGCGCAGTTCACCGGCACCACCGCCATCGAGACGGCGGGCCCGGCGGTGGACGCCACTGCGGGCTTCACCGTCGCCGCATGGGTCTACCTGACCGACGGCACCGCCAAGCACAAAGCCGTCGCCGCACGCGGCGCGCTGCAGGACGCCTTCTCGCTCGGCTTCGACGACGCCACCACCGAGTGGCGGTTCAACATGAAGGACTCCGACACCACCGGATCGGCGGGCAAGGCCGCCAAGACATCGGCGTCGGGGCAGCTGAACACCTGGACCCACCTGGCGGGCACCTACGATCCCGCCTCCGGCACGATGAGCCTGTACGTCAACGGGGTGCTCAAGCACACCGCCACCGCGACCGCGGCGTTGACGCCGCGCAAGTCTGTGCTCATCGGCGCCGGCACCTGGAACGGCGTGCTGGAGAACTTCTGGCAGGGCCGGGTCGACGACGTGCAGATTTACTCGCGGCCGCTGAACGGCAGCGAGGTGGGCCAGGTGCACTCCGGCGCCCTGCCTGCCGCGGATGCTCGGGTCATCCGCACGAGCTACACCCTGGACGTGGACGGCTCCATCACGTCGACGACGGACCCGAGGGGCAACACCACCTACGTGACCAACGACGAGGTGGGCCGCGCCGTGGTGACCACCTCCCCGGCGGTGAGCACCGTGGTGGGAGAGCAGGCACCGGTCACCGCGGTGTCGACGGTTCGGCTCGGCTACAACACCTTCGGCGAGCTGACCGAACAGCAGGACCCCAATGGCAACGTCACCGTCGTCCGCTATGACGCCGCCGGCCAGCCGGTAGAGACGCAACTGCCCGCGTACACCCCGCCGGGCTCCTCCAACCCGATCGCGGCGAAGACAACCAACGTGTACAACGCCGTGGGACAGGTGGTGTCCACCTCCGACCCGCTCGGCGCGGAAACCTCGATCGTCTACGACCAGCTGGGTCGCGCCGCGAAGGTCACCGCACCCGACGGAGGCGTGAGCCGCTTCGAGTACAACCTCAACGGCGACCTGCTTTCACAGACCGACCCGACCGGGGCGAAGGGCACCGCCACCTACGACTACCTGGGCCGGACGCTGACCTCCACCGAGGTGGTGCGCCAAACCGGGCAGGCGCACACAACCACATTCGGGTACGTGTCTTCCCCGTGGCCGACGTCGATCACCTCGCCGACCGGCGTGGTCACGAGGCAGGACTACAACACCGCCGGTGAGCAGACCTCGGTGACCGACGCGGCCCGCAACACCACCACCACGCAGTACGACGGCGCCGGCCGTCCGGTCAGGGTCACCGCTCCCGACCAGACTTACCAGACCATGGCCTACGACCTGGCCGGGCGGGCGATCAGCGCCAAGTCGTACTCGCCCGGCGCGACCAGCGCGCCGGCCGACGACGTGCTGTTGCGTACGGTGTCCAGCCAGTACGACACGGCCGGCAACCTGGTGGCGGCCACCGACGCGCGGGGCACGACGAAGACGTTCGCCTTCGACGCGGCCGGGCAGCTGGTGTCGCAGACCGAGCCGATCAGCGGATCCGACCAGATCGTCACGACGTTCGGCTACGACCTAGCCGGCCGGCAGACCCGGTTCACCGACGGCCGCGGCAACAGGTTCATCACAACCTACAACCCGTGGGGCCTGGTCGAGTCGCAGATCGAGCCCGCCACGACCGCCTACCCGACGCTCGCCGACCGCACGTTCACCATGTCGTACGACGCGGCGGGTCAGCTGGTACGGCTGGACTCGCCGGGCGGGGTGAGCGTCACCTCGGAGTACGACGACCTGGGCCGGCTGGTGCGCAGCTCCGGCGCCGGCGCGCAGGCGACGACGGTGGACCGCACGTTCGGCTACGACGCGGCGGGCCGGATGACGTCGTTCGTCGGCTCGGCGGGCGAGACCACCGTCGAGTACGACGACCGCAGCCTGCCTGTGACGATCGGTGGCGTATCCGGGGCCTCGTCGTATGCCTACAACGGCGACGGGTCGCTGACCTCCCGTACGGATGCGGCCGGGACGACGTCGTACACCTACGACACCGCTGGCCGCCCCGCCACGGTGGTCAACCCGACCGCGGGGACGAACCTGTCCTACGGGTACAACACCCTGTCACAGGTGTCGTCGATCACGTACGGCGCGGGCGGTAACGTCCGGTCGTTCGGCTACGACGAGCTGCACCGGGTGACGTCCGACGAGCTGAAGACCAGCGGCGGCACCAGCATCGCCAAGATCCAGTACGGGTGGGACCTCAACGACAACGTCACCTCGAAGACGACCACCGGGCTCACCGGCGCGGCGGCCAACACCTACACCTACGACCTGGCCGACCGGCTGATCGGCTGGAACAACGGCACCACCCCGGTGGTGTACGCGTACGACAAGTCCGGCAACCGGGTGCAGGCGGGCAGCAAGACGTTCGCCTATGACGCCCGCAACCAGTTGCTGTCATCGTCGGACGGCGCGAGCTACGAATACACGCCGCGGGGCACGCTCGCGCGCACCAGGTCCGGCGGCCAGGACACTGACACCGTCACGGACGCGTTCAACCAGGTGGAGTCTCAGGGCGCGGCCGGTGGTGTGGCGTCTACCTACACCTACGACGGCTTGGGTCGGCTGATCCAGCCAAACCTGACGTACACCGGTTTGGGCAACACGGTGGCCGGCGACGGTGGCGCCGTGTACGTGCGGGACGCCGCGGACGGGCTCGTGGGTGTCGCATCCGGCGGTACGCAGCGTTACGCCTGGACCGATCTGCACACCGACGTGGTGGGCGAGTTCAGCGGCACGGGCACGGCGCTGACCGCATCGGTGGCCTACGACCCGTGGGGCAAGGTGCTGTCCAGCACCGGGATGATCGGCAAGCTCGGCTACCAGTCGGAGTGGACCGACCAGGGCACCGGCCGGGTCAACATGTGGGCACGGTGGTACGACCCGGAGACGGGCGCATTCGACACCCGTGACGATGTCACGCTCAACCCCACCCCCACGTCGGGGGCGGCGAACAGGTTCGCGTACGCCGAGGCGGACCCGGTGGGCAACACCGACACCACCGGGCATGCGGTGGACGGCAAGTGCGGCGAGTACGACTACGCGTGCGAGCTGAAGAAGTACGACGCCGCGATCGCCCAATACACCCGTGACCTCACGCAGCACCAGCGAGACGTCAAGTTCGCCGGCGAGGAGATCGCCCGGCAGGAAGCCGAGTACCAGCGGGCGGAGCGGGAGAGCCAAACCTCGCTGTTCGACATCCTGCTCCAGGTCGGCGTCGGGATGCTCCTCGACATGATCGGCTGGACGTCGCTGATGGGATGCCTCGACGGAGGCGTCTGGGACTGCATCGACCTCGCCACCAACTTCCTCGGACCAATCAAGGCACTCAAGATCGGCAAGTCGCTGTATCGGGCTGTCGACCGCGCCTTCAGCGGGTACCGAATGTGGAAACGGATCGTCGAGGGCGCCCGCACAATCATGCGCCGGGCGCAGGACCTGATGAATCAGGCGCGCAAGCACCTCAACGACCTCATGCAGAAGCTTCCGAAGAAGCCCAAACCGCCCAAGAAGAAGCCCAAGCCGCCGGTCAAGCCCAAGCCCAAGCCGAAGCCCAAGCCCAAGCCCAAGCCCAAACCGTCCAAGCCAGCCACACCACCGAAGGCGAAGCAGTCGCCGAAGCGGCAGGAGAAGCCGGACAGGACCGCGCCGAAGCAGAACCGGCCCGAGCAGAACCGGCCGGAGCGGCGTCGTGACTCTGATCCGGCTCAGGACAAGGAGCCTGAACCGACGTCATGCAGTGGGGACCTGCGGACGCACAGCTTCGACCCGAACACGCGGGTGTTGATGGCCGACGGCAGCACGCGGCCGATCTCCGAGGTCAACGTCGGTGACACCGTGGCTACCACAGACCCGTCGACGGGCAAGCACAGCGACCAGCAGGTGACCCTGCTGCACGCCAACCGGGACACCGAGCTGACCGACGTGACCGTTTCTGTCGTGCCTGTCGTGCCTGTCGACCAGGCGGCGCGACCCACCGGTGAGGGCGACGGGGAACGCAGCACCCGCGGACCGACCCGGTCGGTGCTGCACACCACCGCGCACCACCCGTTTTGGGACGCCAGCACCGGTCAGTGGGTCGACGCTGCCGATCTGACTCCCGGCGAATCGATGCTGGTCGGTCCCGACGGACAGATCCAGTACGTTACCGCCGTCCGCAACTTCACCGGCGCCGAGGTGATGCGCGACCTCACCGTCGCCACCACCCACACGTACTATGTGATCGCTGGCAGTGCTCCGGTCCTGGTACATAACAACGACCCCGGCTTTATCAACCTCGGCGTCTCCGGTGGCGAGTCATGCCCAGTCGGCCGTGGCGCGAATTCATGGACGCCGAATTCTGCTGACGGGTACTCCAGCTATGACAAAGCTGGTGGCTGGTTGCAGGTGCATGGGCCGGCCAGAAACTACGCGACGCCGGGCGGGCCTAAATTGAACTGGGAGCACGTCGTTGAGCAAAGTCAAGGAAAGCAGGGGCCAGGGAGGTCCAACTTTCCGCAGGAGTGGATCAATAACGCTGATAATATGTTCCTTCAAGATCAAAGCATAAATTTTGCCAAGAATGGGTACTATGCGAAAACCTTCAACTGGACGGGTGGAAAGCCGATCCGGGATATGCTTGCGGATATGCCTTTCCATCAGCAATGGGACTTTGGGATGTACGTAAATAACACGCTCAGGACACGTGGGAAATCGGGTCTAGTGGGAGATGTGTAGAAATCATGAGATCTATGGACAGCGTATACAACCTGGCAGTTGACTATGGAGTTGAAGGCGTGGTGCCGGCCGACGCGCCACTCGGGGTTGCCAAGCTTGCCCATGTCCATCGGGTCTTCAATGCAATTATGGGCGGTGGCTTCGGCTTTGCGATGGAAGTCATCGAACCCGATGAGTTCGAACGCGCGATTGACGGTTTCCGGTACCTGAACCTCGTCGAGGTTGCGGACCTGCTAGCTGAATTAGTTAGGAGCTATGGCGAATCCAGCTACGACGAGCGCAAGGAAGAGTCCTTTGATGCGTTAATCAACCAGAGCGCCTTGGTTCTGGATGCCTATCGACGAAAGGCGGCCGAAGAACCATCCGACTTTGGGCTTTGATGCCTCGACCCCGTGTTTGGCTGGTTGTGTGGACCGCTTCTGCAATCCGACAGTTGCTTGGAGGTGCAAGGGGGCCGCGATGAGTGATCCACCGTCCGGGCCGTCGATGCGGTGGGTCTGTCCCCTTCTCGGTGAACGCGCTCCGTGTTGAGGCGATGCCTTCGCCTGCTGCGGTGTGCGGAGTTCCGTCCATGTTGCCATCAGGGTTGCCGGCAAGCGAGGCGACAAGGGTTGCGTCCGCCGTCACCGTCGCAATCGATGCCACCCCCGTCGTACGCGCGCTGCTGCTGGAATGCCTCCCCTGGGCCGCCCGACCGCTGTCACGACGTCGACATCACCCGCCGCACCCTCGACCCACACCCGACTCGGCACCCAGGACGCCGCCGAACCCTTACTGCGCCGCGCACCGGCCGGCTACGACCACAGTCGCACCCGCGAAACCGCCCTCTACCAAACCTGGCTCGCCAAAGGCCACGCCCGCGCCCGGCAACCGCAGTCCCGCGAGCCAGGCATTGCCGCCGCCCGCGACGGCGTGGAGTGGATGCTGGCCCTAGCCTCAGACGGAACGGCCCAGCCCTGCGGGCGCACGCACATGCCGCGAAGCGCTCGGCAGGTCACCGGACTGGTCTGCACGTAGCCAAGGGCGGAGCCAGAAAGGGGCTCTCGCTGTCAGCGCCCGCTGGGCTCCGGCGGCTCGTCGAAGGTCAGCGTCAGGGTGCTGTGGAAGGCGGAGGATTGGGTGCCTTCTCGTCGTTTGCCGTCTGGCTCAGTGTTGCCCGTCCACACCTTCACCGCCCGGTGCGCGAACCCATCCTGGGTCTCAGCCTCGGCCAGGAACGAGACCCTCTGCCCGGCGGCGAGCTGCCTAAGCCCGTTCACGGCGATCACCGAGAAGTGGACCCAACACCCGCCGGGCACACCCGGACCGTCGATGATGCCCCATCCCTCGTCGCTGTGATAGGTCCGTACGACTCCCGAGCTTGCCATCCCTTGATTCTGTCTCGAGCCGACATTCGCGAAGAGCAATGCCCCGCCGGCATCATCAACTGCCGCTGATAAGGCGCGGCATTCATGAGCACGTCCGGTCGACGATCGGGCCCTGGGAGCGGGGCGGGAGCGACTGAGCCTAACGGGTTGCTGGGCGGGCGTCGGCGTTAGCCAGTGCCGCTCGGGCAAGGGGCCACGATCTCTAACGAACGACCTGCAGGACGGTCCGTCTCAGCTTGGCCGCAGCAGCCGGGTAAGCCCTGGCTCGGGGAGCAGGTTGGGAGCAACAGGGTGTACTGAACGGCCCTCAACCGCACCGAACGGCACCGGACGGCACGCAACTGCACCCACCTCTGCCTGCGGCTTCGCGTTTTTGCAGGTCAGAGTGGGTGCGGCGTCCTGCTTCACACGGAGTGCTCAGCGGTTTCGCGCAGCAGTCGACGGCGTCCTATGTTGCCTGGCAGGGGAGTATGCGCAGGTCGCAGCAGTAAGGAGCGGCTGGACGGCCTGGCCTTGCGCTTGGGAGCAGATTGGGTGCAGGCCGGTGAAGCGGTCACCGCGCCCGAAGTGCTCACCGACACCGGACAGGGGCGAGGCTTTGACCTGCGGTGATGCGGTCGAGCGGTGCGGCGTGACCTCCCAGAGAACACCGAAGTGGTCAAGGTTCGCTGCTCCCGGTCTCGCTAGTGCCCGCTGTCGGCCGGGGGCTCGTTGACGCCGCTCGCGAGGTCGTGCTGCATCGACCTACGGCTCTGGCATCCGCCGTGGCGGCGCCGGTATACATCCCGGGGGCTGAGACACGAATCCCACCGGCAACCTCCTGGCCAGGGATTCCACTCCGGTGACCTCTTCGGCGCGCCCGAAGGAATCAGCTTGGCCAGGTCGCGGGACCGAGGGCCGGGCTGGTGTCCCCGCCGCCGCGCTACTGATCCACTAATCGGATAGTCGCCTTCCCGTGCCGGCGGCTCAGTCGACGGCGCGGGTGATTTCCTCGTAGGCCGCGTAGTTCTCCGCCAGCTCGGCGAGCTTGCCGCGGACCATGGTGAGGCCGAAGCTGCCGAGGGCCAAGCGCAATGGCGGGTTCTCGATGCCGGTGATGTCGGCGATCGCGGACATCGACTTCTCGACGTCGGCGCGCACCGAGGTCTTGCCGAACGCCGCCATAGCGTCCCGGGCCGGGTCGTAGTCGTCCAGGGGCGTCGCGGCTTGGCGCAGGTTCTGGAAGAACGGGGTGGTGAACCCGGCCGGTTCGACGATGGTCACGTCGATGCCGAGCGGGGCGACCTCCTTCGCCAGGCCCTCACCGATGCCCTCGACGGCGAACTTCGAGCTGGTGTAGCTGGACATGGTCGGCAGGCTGACCTGGCCGCCCATCGACGAGGTGATGAGGATGTGGCCGGCCCGCCGTTGACGCATCTGGGGCAGGATCGCCTGGATGACGGCCACCACGCCGAAAACGTTGGTCTCGTACTGGTCGCGCCACTGGTCGAGGGAGACCTCCTCCACCGTCCCCAGCTGCGCGTACCCGGCGTTGTTGACCACGGCGTCGAGCTGGCCGAACCGTTCGGTGGCCGCGCTGATGGCGGCGCGGATCGTCTCCGGCTTCGTGACGTCGAGGGGAAGCACGAGCACACCGGGGAGTTCGGCGAAGGACGGGTCGGCCTTCGGCGGATCGCGCAGGGTCGCAGCGACGTTCCAGCCGCGACGGGCGGTTGCCTTAATTTCCGCCTCCGCTGGATGCCCCTGGACGTGCCCTGGACGTCGGCTGGAGTGCCGCGCCGCCGATCGGGCGGAGTGACGATTCATCCATCAGGGATAGGCAGAATAGCGATTTTAGTGGATGTAGGACGCACAAGGACTGTCGAAACATCCAGGTCGGCAGAGCGAAGCGTCATACCGTGCAGGTCCGACACACCCTAGTCTCGACCAGCGAAGTCTCTGGGCCAGGCCACCCGGCGCCAGGCACCCGAGCATGGATGGAGACGATGTGGTCACTGACACCCTGCCGCTTGCCGAGCTGGTCGCGAGCGGGCTCCGCGTCCTGGTCGCGGCCAATGACGCGGGGTTGAGACTCACCACCCTCCGCGGCTCCCGCACCGTCCTGCGGATCCGCCTGGGGGTGACCGTCGGTGGCCGCGACCTCGCCGCCGAGAGCCGCTTCGTGCGCGCATCGACGCGCAGCATCAAAGAGACGATGACGCCCTGGTCGGGGAAGTCGACGACACCGCGCACGTGGACGCACGAGGAGCTGACGGTGACGCTCGCGGATGCGAGCGACCGCGAGTGGTGCATCGACGTCCGGGTCGCCGCCGATGGAGTCGCCCTCCGCTACGGGATCCCCGACCTGCGGGGGCTGAGCACCCTCGACGGCGAAGCGACCGCCCTCGAGCTCGACGGGTTCGAACGCGCGTGGCTGCTCGCCTATCAGACCTGGTACGAGACCCCTCGATTCGGGCGGGACATCCCCCACCTGGCCAGCGGCGCCTACGGGTTTCCCGCGCTCCTGCGCGGACGGGACGGCGAACACGTCCTCATCACGGAGTCCGGCATCGACGGGCGCTACAGCGGCGCACACGCCGTCGTCGACGCGGCGGAAGGCGTGCTCGCCTTCCAGCGGGCGGACGCCGTCACCGAGATCGCGCGCGGCGCCATCACGCCCTGGCGGGTCTTCGTCGTGGGCGGGATCGCCGACGTCGTGGAGAGCGTCTTCGTCGACGAGCTCGCGCCCGCCCAGCACCGATCCGTCCAGGACGCCGGCTGGGTGCGGCCGGGTCGCGCCGCCTGGTCGTGGTGGTCGGACTTCTACTCCGGGGCCCAGGTGGAGGCGCAGAAGCACTTCGTCGACGTCGCGGCCCGGCTCGGCTGGGAGCACCTCCTCATCGACTGCGGCTGGGAGGAGACCTGGGTCCCCGAGATCGTGTCGTACGCCAGCCGATTCGGCATCCAGGTCCACCTGTGGACCGTGTGGCACGACCTCGACGGGCCGGCGAAGCTCGCACGCCTCGCCCTGTGGCGGTCGTGGGGCGTCGCCGGCATCAAGGTCGACTTCATGGAGTCGGAGTCCAAGGACCGCTACCGCTGGTACGACTCCATCCTTCAGGAGACTGCGCGTCTCGGGTTGATGGTGAACTTCCACGGGTCCGTCATCCCGCGCGGCTGGGCGCGGACCTGGCCCCAGGTGATCGGCTACGAAGCGGTCCGCGGATCCGAGTACTACGTCTTCTACAACGACACCCCGTTGACGGCCGGGCACAACGTCATCCAGCCGTTCACCCGCAACGTCGTCGGCGGGATGGACTACACGCCGGTGGCCTTCACGGCGCCGGGACGGTCGACCAGCGACGGGCACGAGCTCGCGCTCAGCGTCGCGTTCGAGTGCGGCATCACCCATTTCGCCGACAGCGTGGACGCGTACGTCGAGCGTCCGCTCGTCGCCCGCTTCCTGGCGGAACTCGCTCCGAGCTGGGAAGAGACCCGCCTGCTCGCAGGGACACCCGACACCGAGGCGGTCGTGGCGCGCCGCTCCGGCGATCGCTGGTTCGTCGGAGGAATCGCGACCGGCCCCGCCCGCACCGTGGAGGTCCCGCTCGACCGGCTCGGCGGTGGACCCTTCGACGCGTGGATCGTCGGCGACGCCCGCACGGAGGACGGCCGCGGCCTGACCGAGAGGAGCGCGACGGTCGAGCAGATCTTCACCGTCCCGGTCAGCCGGGACGGCGGCTTCGTCGCCATCCTGACACCGGCCGGCGGAGACGCGTTCCGCGCGGCACCCGTCGAGCCGGCGGCTCCTCCCGTCGTGTCCGCCGAGCTCGTCGAGCTCGACGAAGACGGGCGAGCCGAGATCGTCGCCCCGGACGCGGTGTCGGTGCGGGTGGGGCCCGGCTGGCGTGCGACTCCCCGGCGCTCTGGTCGGTGGGACATCCAGGCGCCCGCTGATCTTCCGCCGGGCGCATTGGGCGTCGTCACGGTGGAGGGCCCCGTTACCCGCGGAGTCCCGACGGTCCGCCCCGTCCGGGCCGTCCGCCCGCTCTCCGGCATCGCGCCGCTGTCCTCCCTTCCGATGCTCGCGTTCCGCAACGAGAGCGGACCCGTCGAGCGGGACATGAGCAACGGCGGGGGCAACCCCGGGGACGGGCGCCGCATGTCGATAGCCGGACAGGAGTACGACACCGGCCTGGGCATGTCGTCGCCGGCGGAGGCGCACTTTCACCTCGGCGGACGTGGGGAACGGTTCGACGGCGTGGTCGGCATCGACGACGAGACACCGGCGACGGCGGCCGCGGCGATCGTCGAGGCCGACGGGACGGTGCTGTTCCGCGTCGACCTGACCGCCGGAGCCCCGGCCGTCCCCTTCCGAATCGACATCACCGGCTGCCGCACGCTGACGCTGCGCACCGAGCCGAGCTCCGAGTCGGCCGCCCACATCGACTGGGCGAACCCCACCCTCACCGCCCGCACCCTGTCGTGCCCACAGCAGTCCGGTCACTGACGGCCGGCATATCAAGGAGAACCCATGCACAGGAGATTGCTCATCGCACCGGCGATCATCGCCGCGGCGGCCCTTCTCACCGCCTGTTCCAACGGGAACACCGGTGGTGACTCGAACGAGAAGGTGACCCTCACCTACGGAGTCTGGGCGGGAACCCAGACTCCGGCGATGAAGGAGATCGCCGCCGCGTTCACCAAGGAGAACCCGAACATCACGGTCAAGGTCGAAGAGCGCCCCTGGCCGGAGTACTGGTCCACCCTCCAGACCGGCGCGGCCGGCGGCACCGCTCCCGACGCCTTCTGGATGCTCGCGCAGAACATCCGGCCCTACGCCTCGGGCGGTCAGCTCCTGGACGTCTCCGACGAGATCAAGAAGGAGAAGGTCGACCTGAGCAAGTACCCGAAGGCCGTGCTCGACCTGTACGACCAGGGCGACGGCAAGATCTACGGCCTGCCGAAGGACGTCGACACCAACGCGGTGTGGTTCAACAAGGCGATCTTCGACAAGGCGGGCGTCGCCCACCCGTCGGCGAACTGGACGTGGGACGACTTCCGTGCGACCGCCAAGAAGCTCACCGATCCGGCCGCCGGTGTGTGGGGCGTCGCCGCTCCGATCGACTACCAGGGCGGCTACTACAACACGATCTTCCAGGCCGGTGGCCAGGTCATCTCGGACGACGGCAAGACGGCCGAGATCGACAGCCCCAAGGCGCAGAAGGGGATCGAGTTCTGGACGAACCTCCAGGCGGACAAGTCGTCGCCGACGCTGAAGCAGCTGTCGGACACCGAGGCCGAGACGATGTTCGAGCAGGGCAAGGTCGCCATGTACATGTCGGGCGCCTACTGGGCGCTGAAGCTCTACCAGAACAAGCAGATCGCCGCGAACGTCGATGTCGCCCCGCTCCCGGTCGGCGAGAAGCGCGCCACCGTCACCAGCGGCATCGTGAACGTCGGCTTCGCCGGAACCAAGCACCCGGACGCGGTGAAGAAGTTCCTGCTGTTCGCCAGCGGCAAGGAGGCGGCGGAGATCCAGGCCAAGTCGGGTGCCGTGCTCCCCGCGTACGAAGGCGGTGAGAAGGCCTGGATGGCGGCGATGCCGGAGTTCAAGAACCTCCAGGTGTTCATCGACGCCAAGGAGTATTCGGTCCCGCTGCCGGTCCAGGGCAACGCCGCCGAGTGGCAGGGCGACCAGACCAAGTACCTCACCGGCGCGTGGGAGGGCACCACCAGCGTCGCCGACGCGACCAAGCAGTACGCGGGCGCGATCGACAAGGTCCTGGCCGAGAAGTAATGAGGGCCACACTCGACCGGCCGGGGCGGCAGCAGCGCCGTCCCGGCCCCACCTCGCCCCCGCGCCTCCGCCGCCGCCGGAACCGCATCGACTGGTGGGCCATCCCGATGATCGTGCCGGCTTTCATCGGGCTCGCCGCGCTGTATCTCTGGCCGTTCCTCTCGACCTTCGTCAAGAGCTTCATGAAGGTGCCCGTCTTCGGCCCCGGAACGTTTACCGGCGTCGACAACTACACGAAGCTGCTGAGCGACGAGGACTTCTGGCGTGCTCTCGGCAACTCCGCCCGGTACACCCTCCTCGTCCTCCTCGGCATCCCGATCGCGATCGTCCTGGCGGCCCTGATCGAACAGGCCGCGAAGGGACGCACCCTCTACCGGGTGCTGTTCTTCCTCCCCGTCGTGACCCTCCCGGTGGCTGTAGGGATGGTCTGGCGGTTCATCCTCAACGGCGACTTCGGCATCCTGAACTACCTGCTCTCCCTCGTGGGCGTCCCCGGCGAGTACTGGGTCGCGGACGACCGGTTCACGATCTACGCCTTCGCCGTCGTCGGCATCTGGATGGGCCTCGGGGTCAACCTGATCATCCTCGGCGCCGGGCTGCAGAGCATCCCGGTCGAGCTCTACGAAGCGTCGGCCGTCGACGGGGCCGGGCGCATCCGCCAGTTCTTCTCGATAACGCTGCCGCTGCTGAGCCCCAGCGTCTTCTTCGTCACCGTGCTCACGATCATCAGCGCGCTGCAGATGTTCGACCTGGTCTTCGTGATGCTCGGCAGCGTGAACAACACCGCCATCGACGGGTCCAAGACCATCGTCTATCTCTTCTACGAGGCGGCGTTCGTCCAGTTCAAGCAGGGGTACGGCGCGGCCATCGCGATCGTGTTGCTCGTCATCATCATGATCGCGACGGCGATCCAGTTCCGCCTGCAGAGGAGGTGGGTGAACTATGACTGAGATCGAACTCGCCACCCCGCGCGTGCGGAACGGCGGCCGACGGAGCCCGCGGCGCCGCTCCGTGAGCAGCCGAGGCCAGTGGCGGATCCACCTCATCCTGATCGTCGCCGCGACGCTCATGGTCGTGCCGTTCGTCTGGCAGATCCTCACCGCGTTCAAGACCTCCAACGAGGTGGCCTCCCTCCCGCCGACGATCGTCCCCGCGACCCCGAGCCTCGTCGGCTTCGACACGTTCTTCGCGTCGGTCCCGTTCTGGGCCCAGTTCACGGTGTCGGCGACCTCGCTCGCGCTCCGCGTCGCCGGGCAGGTTCTCGTGGCCGCGCTCGCCGGCTACGCCTTCGCCCGGCTCCGGTTCCCCGGCCGCAACGTGATCTTCGCGCTCTTCGTGCTCATGCTGATGGTGCCGAGCCAGCTGTTCGTGCTCGGCCAGTTCGACATCATGAAGGAGCTGGGACTCCTCAACACGGTCCCCGCGCTCGCCATCCCCGGCGTCTTCAGCGCCTTCGGCACCTTCCTCATGCGGCAGGCGTTCATCACGATGCCGAAGGAGTACGAGGAGGCCGCGCAGCTCGACGGCGCCGGGACTCTGCGGATCTTCTGGCGCGTGATGCTGCCGATGGCGCGACCCATGCTCGCCGCTCTCGCCGTGCTCACCTCCCTGTACTCCTGGAACGACCTGCTCTGGCCGCTGATCGTCACGCCGGCCGGCGACAACCGCCCGCTCACGGTCGGCCTGGCGAGCATGCAGGGACAGTTCGGCACCGACTACCCCGCCCTGATGGCCGGGGCGCTCATCTGCACCCTCCCCCTCGTCATCGTCTTCATCGTCCTGCAGCGACAGTTCTTCGCCGGCATCGCCAGCAGCGGATTGAAGGGATAGAGATGCCCCCCGCACCGGACATCGTCCACCTCAGGCGCGGCGGCGTCAGCGTCGTCGTCGACCTCACCGGCGGGCGTCTCCCGCGCATCCTGCACTGGGGAGCCGACCTCGGCGCCCTCGACCACGACCAGCTCGCCGACCTGCGATCCGCCACGCTTCCGACCATCGGCGACAGCGCGGTGACGTACCCGCAGCCCGTGCCGGTCATCCCGCAGCTCGCCGAAGGGTGGCTCGGCCGTCCGGGTGTCACGGGGAACCGCGCCGGGCGGGCGTTCGCGCCGTGGTTCCGCGATGCCGCCCACACCACCACCGACGACCAGGTCGAGAGCGTGGCCACCGACCCCGAGTCCGCGCTCCGGGTCGCGCTCCGGCTCGACCTGAGCCCGGAAGGTGTGCTGTCGCTCTCCGCCGAGCTGCGCAACGAGGGGTCGGGGCCGTACGCGCTCGACGGCGTCGAGCCGGCGCTGCCGCTCCCGGACACGGCTGGCGAGCTGCTCGACCTCAGCGGCCGGTGGGCCCTGGAGCGCGTGCCGCAGCGCCATCCCTTCCCGATCGGGACCTGGCTGCGCGAGAGCCGGGGCGGCAAACCCGGACTCGACCACTCCACCCTCTTCGCCGCGGGCGAGGCGGGGTTCGGGTTCGAGCGTGGCGCGGTGTGGACGGCGCACCTCGCCTGGAGCGGCAACCAGCTCGTCGCCGCGGAACGGACCCCCGCCGGCACCCGGCACCTGCGCGCGCGCGAGATCCTGCTCTCCGGCGAGGTCACCCTCCAGCCCGGCGAGTCCTACGCCGCCCCGACGGTCCACGGCGTGTGGGGCGACGGCCTGAACGAGGTCACCGACCGGATGCACCGGATGCTCCGTGCCCGTCCTCAGCACCCGAGCTCGGCCAGGCCGGTCCTCTCCAACACCTGGGAGGCCGTCTACTTCGACCACGACCTGGCGAAGCTGCGGCGGTTCGCCCAGCGCAGCGCAGACCTCGGGATCGAGCGGTTCGTCCTCGACGACGGCTGGTTCACCGGGCGTCGGGACGACACCAGCTCGCTCGGCGACTGGGACGTCGACCCGGTCGTCTGGCCGGACGGCCTGGACGGCCTCGCCGACCACGTCCACGGCCTCGGGATGCAGTTCGGCCTCTGGTTCGAACCGGAGATGGTCAACCTCGACTCGGACCTCGCGCGCGCTCACCCCGACTGGGTCTTCGACGGCGGCCACGGACCGGGCCTCCCGTCGCGGTACCAGCACGTCCTCGACCTCGGAAACCCCGACGCGAACGCGCACGTCCTCGGGAAGGTGTCCGACCTCGTCGACCGGCTCGGCATCGACTACATCAAGTGGGACCACAACCGGTACCTCACCGACGCCGGCCACAGCGGCAGCGGCCGGGCGGGCGTCCACGAGCAGACCCTCGCCGTGTACGCAATGATGGACGAGCTGCGCCGCCGGCATCCCGGGCTCGAGATCGAGTCGTGTGCCAGCGGCGGCGGTCGCATCGACCTCGGTGTCCTCCAGCGGACGGACCGCGTCTGGCCCTCCGACTGCAACGACCCGCACGAACGCGTCGACGTCCAGCGGTGGACGGGTGTGCTCGTCCCGCCGGAGCTGCAGGGAACCCACATCGGTGCCGAGGACTCGCACACCACTCACCGCGTCGCGCCCCTCGACTTCCGCGCGGCGACGGCCTTCTGGGGCAACCTCGGCGTCGAGCTGGACCTGACCGAGCTCGACGACGACACGTTCGCCCACGTCAGACGATGGGTGGAAGCCCACAAGCGGCATCGGAGCCTGCTCCACACCGGTCGAACGGTTCGCGCGGACACGGGTGCGGACGTGCGCCTCGACGGGGTCGTCGCGGTCGACGGTTCCGAGGCGATCTTCGGATTCACCGTGCTGTCGCGCACGGCCACCTGGCCGCCCGCGCGCCTGCGGTTCCCCGGGCTCGATCCCGAGAGGCGGTACCGCGTCACCGAGTTCGCGCCGGGGGCCCCCGTACCCGCCGGGCAGAGGCCGCCGTGGCTCGACGCCGGCGTGCGTACGACGGGGCGGGCACTGCATGTCCACGGTCTCGAAGCGCCTTCTCTCGACCCGGATCGCACGGTGCTGTTCCGCATCGAGGCGGTGTGAGTCCCGTCCGGTGGCCCCAGCGGCCGACGGTCAGGTTCGCCGGCGGCGCGACGACGCTCGTCGTCGAGCCGCTGGCGGCCTCGCTCCGCCGGCTGACCGTCGGCGGCGTCGACCTGGTCGAGCCGACGGACACGATGCCTGGAGTCCCCGGCATGGCCGGGGCGATCCTCGCGCCGTGGCCGAACCGCGTCGAGGACGCGCGCTGGTGGCACGACGGACGCCGCCACGAGCTCGACGTCAGCGAGCCAGAGCTCGGCAACGCCAACCACGGCCTGCTGGCCGGCAGACGCTTCGACATCCTGCGTCAGGGGAGAGCCGCGATCGTGCTCGGCACGATGATCCGACGTCCGCCCGGCTATCCGTTCGAACTCGATGTCGTCGTCGCCTATCGGGTCGATCACCGAGGAGCGACCGTCACCACCGACGTCGTCAACGTCGGCGCCGAGCACGCCCCGGTCGCGCTGGGCGCCCACCCCTACCTGCGTCTCGGCGAACAGCCGGTCGAGGCACTGCGACTCAGCGTGGACGCGACGCACGCCTACCGTCTGGACGAGCGGCACATCCCGCGCGACCGCTTCCCGGTCGACGGCACCTCCAGCGACCTCCGGCGGCCGCGACTCGTCGCCGAGGCACCCGGCCATGCCACGCTGATGCGGGAGGACGCCGACGGTGAAATCGTGCATCGCCTCGGCGCCGATGATGGGGCGCAGCTCGAGCTCTGGGCCGACCCGGCCTACCGCTGGACCCAGCTGTACCGGGCGGATGCGTTCCCCACCGGGCACGGCGGGGTGCGGGTCGCGCTCGCCGTCGAACCGATGACCGCCCCGCCGAACGCGCTGCGCACGGGCGAGGGGCTGCGCTGGCTCGACGCCGGCGAGCGGTGGAGCGTCTCATGGGGAATCCGCCTTGTCGGATGATCGGCGGATCCCACGGCTCGCCGGTCACGAGTTGCGGGCGCGGAAGGCCGAGGGGCTCATCCCGTGGCGGCGCCGGAAGTGCCGCGAGAAGTAGAACGGGTCGTGGTATCCGACATCGCGGGCCACCTCCGCGATCGTCGCATCCGTCGTGTCGAGGAGCTGGCGCGCTCGCGCCATCCGCAGCGCCGTGTGGTGGGCGAGGACGCCGCCGCCCGTCGCACGCCGGAACAACGAAGTCAGGTGGGTCGGGGAGACGCCGACCAGCCGGGCGAGCTCGGGCACCCGCACGGATCCGTCGAGCCGGTCGCTCAGGTAGTTCATCGCCCGCTGCAGCGGATCTTCGGGCGCCGGCAGCAAGCAGTCGACCGCCAGCTGGGTCAGGAGCTTCCACGCGGCGCCGGAGGCGGCCATCAGCCGTGGGGGCGTCTGGTCCCGTTCGAGGTTGGTGACGATCTCGTCGAGGAGCGCGACAGCGCGCTCGATCGTCCGTACCCGAAGCAGCGGTCGCGCCGCCGTGACCTCCATGCCCTCGACGAGCTCCTGCGCATCGGTGCCCGTGATGTGCGCCCACCAGATCGTCCAGGGGTGGTTCGCGTCGGAGCCGTACGAATGGGGGATGCCGCGAGGGATGACGATCGCCTGTTGGCTGCCGATCCGATGGGTCGTGTCGCCGATCCGGGCCCAGCCGGTGCCGGCGGCGCAGACCATGACGATCGTCTCGTTCGTGCCTCGCGGTCTGCTCATCTGATGGTCGAGCGCGTCCGGATAGTAGCCGACATCCGTCACGAGAAGGCGCCGGGTGACGGGTTTCCTGAGCGCGTCGGAGACGACGGGCCGCGGCACGACGACGAGCCGCTGCCCTCGGAATCCATCTTCGATGGGCATGGGGACATTCTGGGTAACGATCATCGGATTGTCCAGGGGGGCGTGCTCTTACTGCATTCCACCGCGGCGAGTTCGTCGATTGGATGGAGCAATGCTCAGCGATGACCTCCGCCCTGCCGCACCCGAACACCTGCGTGAATGCCTCGACGCCGGTGGCGCTGTCGCGTGGAGTGCCCCAGTGACCATTCCGACCTATGAGCCCGGGACGCCGGACGAGTTCCCGATGTTCCTCGACCGTCGCGTCTACCAGGGGTCGAGCGGACGCGTCTACCCGATCCCGTTCATCGATCGGGTCTCCGCCGAGCCGACCGACCGGACCTGGCAGGCCATCCATCTGGAGAACCGCTGGATCCGGCTCATGGTCCTTCCCGAGCTGGGCGGACGTATCCACATCGGTTACGACAAGACGGCCGACTACGACTTCTTCTACCGCAACAACGTCATCAAGCCGGCGCTTGTCGGGCTCGCCGGACCCTGGATCTCCGGCGGCGTCGAGTTCAACTGGCCGCAACACCACCGGCCCGCGACCTTCCTCCCCGTCGACACCGCGATCGAGGAGCAACCGGACGGATCCGTCACCGTCTGGTGTTCCGATCACGACCCGTTCACCCGCATGAAAGGGATGCACGGCGTGCGCCTGCCCCCGGATCGTGCCGTCGTGGAACTCGTCGCGCGGCTCCACAACCGCACCAGCGACGTCCAGACCTTCCTCTGGTGGGCCAACGTCGCGGCGCGCGTGCACGACGACTACCAGTCGTTCTTCCCGACCGATGTCGCCTATGTGGCCGACCACGCCCGGCGCGCCATCACCGCGTTCCCCGAGGCTGACCGGCCCTACTACGGCGTCGACTACCCGGCCCGGCACGCCACCGGCGGCGACCGGATCGACTTCTACCGGAACATCCCCGTGCCGACGTCGTACATGGTCACCGACACCGAGGACGACTTCTTCGGCGGCTACGACCACCGGGCCCGGGCCGGGTTCGTGCACGTCGCCGATCGCCACATCGCTCCGGGCAAGAAGCAGTGGACGTGGGGTGACGCGGCCTTCGGGCACGCGTGGGACCGGCTCCTGACCGACGAGGACGGGCCGTACGTAGAATTGATGGCCGGCGTCTACACCGACAACCAGCCCGACTTCGCCTGGCTCGAGCCGGGAGAGACGAAGGAGTTCAGCCAGCTGTGGTTCCCGATCCACGAGATCGGGCCCGCGAACCAGGCGACGGCGGAGGCCGCCGTGCGGCTCGACGTCGCGGACGGCGTGGTGGCCGGAGGCGTCTGCCTGGTCTCCGAGCGTGACGTGCGCGTCACGGTGACGGCCGGTAACGACGTGATCGTCGACGAGCGGGTTCGGATCGCCCCGGGGGTGCCGTTCCGTTTCGAGGCGGCGACGGGGTCGGCTCGACCTGCTGATCACGAGCTGCGGGTCACCGGCGATGATGGTGGACGCCTGATTGCCTGGCGCCCCCGCGCGGAGATCATCACCGAGGAGCCGTGGACGGCGAGCGAGCCGCCCGCTCCGAAGGAGATCGCCAGCCAGGACGAGCTGTACTTCACGGGCATCCATCTCTCCCAGAACCGGCACCCGACGAGATCGCCGCTGCCCTACTGGGAGGAGGCGCTTCGCCGCGACGAGCTAGACAGCCGCAGCAACACGGCGCTCGCCGAGCACCTCCTGCGCCGCGGCCGCTATGCGGAGGCCGAGACGCACCTGCGGCGCGCGCTCGACAGCCAGACCCGGCGCAACGGCAACCCGCGCGACGGCGAGGCCCGGTACCTACTGGGGCTGGTCCTGATGCGCACCGGTCGCGACGCAGCCGCGCTCGATGCCTTCGCCAAGGCCGCGTGGGACGTGCGATGGCTCGCCCCGGCCCAGCTGGAGTCCGCTCGGATCCTGGCGCGGGGCGGGTCGGACCGTGCTGCGCTGGCGGCCGTCGAGAAGGCGCTGGCCGTCAATGCCGCCGATTCGCGCGCGCTCGCGCTCCGGATCGTCCTCGAGCGACGCCTCGGCCGCACCGACCCGGCGGACGAGCACCTCCGGAGCCGGCTCGTGCTCGATCCGCTCGACCAGGTGGCTCGCGCGCTCGCCGGCCTGCCGGTGAGCGCCGACGGTCGTACCGTCATCGACGTGGCGCTCGAGCTCGCGGCGGCCGGCGAGGACGATCGGGCGATCACCCTGCTCGCGCAGGCGGCGGAGCGGCCGGTCGGCCTGTCGGGCAATGTCCGTCCGATCGCCCACCTCCACCGGTCCGTGCTGCTCCGTCGGGCTGGCCAGATTGAGAGCGCGGACGACGCTCTCGCGGAGTCCCGCCGCGTCGACCCGCGCCGGTGTTTCCCCGTCGGACTCGACGACCACGACGCACTGCGTGCCGTGCTCGACCTGTTCCCCGACGACCACCGCACGGGTGCGCTGCTCGGGATGCTCCTCTACGACGCCGGCCGTGAGGAGGAAGCTCTGCGGCTCTGGCGGCGCGCGATCGACGCCGGGGAGGCGGACGCGGTGACGTTGCGCAACGCCGCTGTCGCCGTCGTCAACCTGCACGGCCTGGCCGAGCAAGCCCTCGGCTGGTACCGCGAAGCTCTCCACCTCCACCCTTCGGCCCGTCTCCTCTATGAACGAGACCAGCTCCTCGCGCTCGCCGGCGCCACGGCCGAGCGGCGACTGGACCTCCTGGAATGCGAGCTCTCCCTGGTTCTCGAGCGCGACGACCTCACCATCTCGTACGTCGAGCTGCTGAGCGCCGTCGGCCGGGCAGCGGATGCCCGCGCCGTCCTGACCTCGCGGCCCTTCGCGCCCTGGGAGGGCGGCGAAGGTCTGGCCCTGGCGGCGTGGGAGCACGTCGCCCTCGCGCTCAGCTGGCAGGCGGAGGCGGACGGGGACGTCCACGCGGCGATCCGGTATGCCGAATCTGCCCTCACCCCTCCCGCGACTCTCGGCGAGGCGCGCCATCCGCTCGCACCGACGACGGCAATCCACGAACGCCTCTCGGCCCTCTACGCCCTCCTCGGTGACCAGGAGGGGGCGGAGGCGGCCCGGGCGATCGCCGACGCTCAACCGCGCCCGCAGGAGGTCGACCCCGACGCCGCCCCCGACTACTTCGCGACGTCGCTCCCGCAGCTGCTGCTGTTCCGGCCTCAGGCGCTTGCCGCCGCGAAGCGTGGAGCGGCGGCAACCGAGTCGGAACGTCCAGTCCGCCCGTCAGAAGGCGCATTCCTGGGCGACTCGAGCGGTCCTAGCCTCGAGAACGTCTCGCGAGAATAGGACCTCGCGAGACGAAGGCACCCCACCACCAGCAGGGGGAACCATGCGAAATCGGCGGGGACGTTCTCGTCCCACATGTGTCGCCATCGCCTCGACGGCGGTCGCCGCGCTCGTGCTGTCGCTTCTTACGGCGAGCCCGGCGGCCGCTCTCGTCACGCACACCATCACCTCGCCGGACGGTCAGATCAACCTCACCGTCACCGACCAGACGAGCGGCGCGCTCACCTACGGCGTCACCGCCGGCGGTACCGCGGTCTTCGGTTCGTCACCGCTCGGCATCACCACCAGCACCACCGACTTCACCAGCGGCCTGACCTACACGGGCGAGACCCGGGCCGTGATCACCGAAACGTACTCGCTGCCGGCCGGGACGAAGCCGACCTACACCAACGACGGCCGCGAGATGACGCTGACCTACACCAAGGGCGGCGCGACGCTGCAGCTCATCGCCCGCGCGTACAACGACGGCATCGCCTTCCGGTACCGGATCCCCGGCTCCGGGGCCGCCAGCATCACCGGCGAGACCACCGGCTTCCGGCTCAACCCGGGTGACGGAGGCTGGGCCGCGCCGTGGAACGCCAACTACGAGCAGGACTACATCTACCGCAACGCCGCCGGCCTCAACTCCGGCACCAACCTGACGATGCCGGCCCTGGTCTCGGTGAACAGCAACACCTACTTCACCCTCATCAGCGAGGCGAACGTCTACAACTCGAACGCCAGCTACGCGCCCGCGATGCTCCACGGCGACGGCGCCGGCACCGGCCTGCTGAACATCGTGCGGACCCCCGACCAGGGCTTTCCGATCGCGAGCACCTACCCATTCCAGACACCCTGGCGTACGGCGGTCATCGCGTCGAACCTGGACAAGCTCTACAACAGCGACCTGATGCAGAACCTCAACCCGCCGGCCGCCTCGACCCCCTCGTGGGTCCAGCCCGGCCGGGCGGCCTGGTCGTGGTACACCGACGAGGACAGCGCATCCGACCTGAACAAGCAGAAGCAGATGGTCGACTTCGCGGCCTCGATGGGCTTCGAGTACATCACCGTCGACTGCTGCTACGTGCCGGCGGTCGACCTTCCGGCCATCTCGGCCTATGCGCACCAGAAGGGTGTGAAGGTGTTCGCCTGGGTCACCGCAGACGCGGGACAGACCCCGGCCGCGGCGACGAAGCTCGTCACCGATCACAAGGCGTACGGAGTGGACGGGCTCAAGGTCGATTTCTTCCTGAGCGACTCGCAGGCCGTCCAGCAGTGGTACCAGTCCATCGGTGACGCCGCCGGAGCCGGGCAGATGATGCTCGACCTGCACGGCAGCACGAAGCCCGGCGGTGAGAACCGCACCTGGCCGTGGGTGCTCACCACGGAGGCCGTCGCCGGCACCGAGCACTACAAGTACCCCCCGCCCACCACTGCCGCCGCCGACGTGACCTACCCCTTCACGCGCGGTCCCATCGGCCCGATGGACTACACGCCGGCGATGATCTCGCAGAACGCGTCCGTGCTCACCCAGGCCCACACTCTCGCGCAGGCGATCGTCTACAACACCGGCATGATCAACTATGCCGACTCGGCCGCCGCGTACGAGCAGTGGCCGGGACGCCACCTCATGCGGGCGATCCCCACCAAGTGGGATGAGACGAAGGTCGTGGAGGGCTTCCCGGGGGACCACATCACGGTGGCCCGCCGCTTGGGCGGCGACTGGTTCATCGCCGGGATGACCTCGCCGGCGCGCACGGCGTCCGTCCCGCTGACCTTCCTCGGCGCCGGCTCCTACACCGCGACGATCTTCTCGGACAACGCGTCGGGCCGGGTGCAGGTCAGCACGCAGACCGTCAGCAGCACCACCACGCTGTCCCTGCCCGAGATCGCCACCGGTGGGGTCGCCGTGCAGGTCTCCCAGACGCCGCTCGCCCAGATCGGAAGCGGCGACGCCCGGTACGAAGCGGAGTCCGTCTCCAACACCCTCGCCGGCGGCGCTTCCGCGCAGGCGTGCAAGGGCTGCTCCAACGGGTCGAAGATCGGCAACGTCGGCTCGGGTGGCTCGGTCCAGTTCAACAAGGTGACCGCGTCGACGGCGGGCACCCACCGGATGACCTTCACCTACACGTCGGCCGACCCGCGATCCGTCCGCATCACGGTGAACGGGACCGTCCTGAGCACCGAGAACCTGCCGGATTCCGGCGGCTGGGAGTTCCTCAACAAGTGGAGCGTCGACGTGCCCCTGGTGGCGGGTAACAACACCATCAGGTTCGACAACCCCAGCGCCTTCGCCTCGGACATCGACGCCCTGACGATCGAGCGCGCCACCGAGGCGGAAGCCGCCGGCAACACCCTCGCCGGTGGCGCCACCGCGACGAGCTGCTCCGGCTGCTCGGGGAGCTCCGCGGTGGCGGGCCTCAGCGGCAGCGGAACGCTGGACATCACCGGTCTGACCGTCGCGGCGGCCGGTAACCACACCGTCCGCCTGGACTACGCGAGCGCCGTTGCGCAGACCGTCCAGCTCCAGGTCAACGGGGGCACCGCCATCACGGTGAACCTCCCCGCGACCGGATCCTCCACCGCCGTGGCCACGAGGACGCTCGGACTGTCCCTGACGGCCGGTGCGAACACGATTCGGGTCAAGTCGGCATCGTCCGCGGCCGTCGCCATCGACCGCGTGAGCGTGGTGCGGTAACCACTCCCGTCGACCATCGGGCGGCGACCTCGTGCAGCCAACACGAGGTCGCCACCCTGGATCGCGGGGCCAGCGCCGCGGTGGTGGTCGTGGTGACCGCTAGGCGGTGTCTTCAAAGGATCTTGGTGTCGGATGATGTAGGGCGTGGGTCGTCGCTACGAGTTGTCTGACGTCGAGTGGGAGGCGCTGTCGCCGTATCTGCCGTCGGCGGTGACTGGTGGTCGGCCGCGGGTCGATGACCGGCGGGTGCTCAACGGGATCGTGTGGAAGATCCGGGCCGGCGCGGCGTGGCGGGACGTGCCGGCCCGGTACGGGTCCTGGCAGTCGATCTACACCCGTTTCCGCAGGTGGGCCCTCGATGGCACGTTCGAGCGGATGCTCGCCGGGGTCCAGGCCGACGCAGACGCGGCAGGGGACATTGACTGGCTGGTGTCCGTCGACTCCACGATCGTGCGAGCCCACCAGCACGCGGCCGGCGCTAAAGGGGGCGCCGGGAATCGGACGAACCACAAGATCACGCCCTCGGTCGATCTCGAGGTGGACTGACCACCAAGATTCACCTCGCCTGCGACGGACTGGGCCGGACGCTGGCGTTCGTGCTCTCCGGCGGCAACGTCAACGACTGCACCCGCTTCGCCCAGGTCATGGTCGCCATCCGGGTCGAGCGGCCGGGGCCCAGTCGGCCTCGGGTCCGGCCCGACCACGTCATCGCCGACAAGACATCCCACGCTGTTTGGTGTCAAGCGGCGGTTGCCAGCGGCTGCTGAGGGCTGCTGGTGGTGACACCCGTGCGTGACATGGACCGGGATGTTGTCCCCGCGCTGAGCGGGCAGCGAAGGTGGTCGCCCGCCGATCTGGATGAGCGGGCGTTGGCGTGGCCCAGCCGACCCATGACCCCTGCAAAGCCTGGACGCAGCAGCCCGGTCGCGAGCCCCTGATCGGGGGAGCAGGTTGGGAGCAGCAGGGTGCACTGAACGGCCCTGAACCGCACCGAACGGCAGCTGATCGCACCCAACTGCACCCACCCCTGCCTGCGGCTTTGCGTTTTCGCAGGTCAGAGTCGGTGCAGCGTCCTGCTTCACACGGAGTGCTCAGCCAGTTTGGGCAGCAGTCGGCATTCTTCTATATCGCCTGGTGGGGAAGTATGCGCAGGTCATGGCGGTAAGGAGCCGCTGGATGGGCCGGCCTTGCATGTGGGAGCAGATTGGGTGCAGGTTGGTGAAGTGGTCACCGCGCCCGAAGTGCTCACCGACACCGGACAGTGGCGAGGGCTTTGACCTGCGGTGATGCGGTCGAGCGGTGCGGCGTGACCTCCCAGAGAAGACCGAAGTGGTCAGGCTCCGCTGCTCCCTGACTGGCTGGTGCCGGCCGTCGTCCTGGGGCCTGCTGACGCCCGTCAAGAGTGCGGTCGCGCATCGACGTATGACTCTGGGCCCTGCCGTGCTGGCGTCGGCCGAGATCCCGTTACCTGAGACGCGAATCCCACCGGCAATCCTCTGACCAGGGCTTCCTGCTTGGTGAGCTCTTCGGCGTGCCCGAAGGAATCAGATTGTTGGCCCACTGCGCGGGGCGAGATCTGTCGGCCGGTGGGGGCTGAGGCGATCGAGTGACCAGGATGGGCCGCCGATCGACGTCGCCACCGACGGCGATGGGCGGCGGTTCGATCGCGGACCCCGATGTCGGTGGGTCCCGCTATTTTCCTGTCGTGATGACGAGTGGCATGGGCCGGGTACCGACCGAAGACGAGGAGGCCCGATTCTGGGGGTTGGTCGAGTCGGCATGGGCGACGTTCGGGCCCGAGCCGGCTTGCGTCCGGCAGGCGCTGGTCGGGCGTGATCCCGCAGCAGATGATGACAACGGCAGCCTCTACGCCCTCGAAGCCTGGATGGATCGGTTTTTGGCGCAGCTACGTCGGCTGTGTGCCGACCTGTCGAGCGCGGAGTTGACGGATTTGGACCGCGTGGTCGAGCGAAAGCTGTACGACCTCGATCGGCAAGAAATCCATGAGCACACCGACGGCTCGGACGACGGCTTCCTGTACTGCCGCGGGTTCATCGTCGCGGCAGGCCGGGAGTTCTACAACGCGGTTCACGCTGCCCCCCGGATGGCAGTGATGGACGCGGAGTGCGAGGCGATGTGTTACTTCTTCGCCCACCTGCACAACGAACGGTTCGGCCGCTACCCGGACACCGGCTCGGGCATCTCCCGCGAGTCGGGCCGCAATCCAGGCGGGTGGTGACGAGTCCCCCTCTGACAAGGCGATCGAGCACGCAGTGCCGTCGACCGGGTGAGCATTTATCAAAGACAGCTTGATCGGGTGCACTGTCATGCCGATGAGCGGGCGTCTGGTCGGTACCGCACCTGACGTCCCCACCTGCCTCTCCCGGATGACAGTACGTAAGGTCAAGGCATGATCGAATCCCAACGCGAAGCCGTACCGCGCAACGACGGTGGCGAGCTCGACACCACCCTCGCCTTCTTGTCCTTCGCTCGATCATGCGTGCTGAAGAAGGTCGCCGGCTTGAACGAGGAGCAGCTGCGGCGCCGCCTGGTCGTCTCCGACACCACACTGCTGGGCCTGGTCCAGCACCTGACCGACGCCGAACGGTACTGGTTCGGCTACACGTTCGCCGGCGACCCGCGCTACGCCGACGTCGACTTCGACATGGTGGTCGAGCCGGACCGGTCCCCGGAACAGATCATCGCCGGCTACCGGACCGCGATCGCCGACAGCGACGCCCACATCATCGCGGCCGCTGGCCCCGACCTCCTCACCGCGCAGCCGGTCGGTGACGCGCCTCGTACGCTTCGCTGGGTGCTCGCCCACATGACGAGCGAGACCATCCGGCATGCCGGTCACGCCGACATCCTGCGAGAGCTCATCGACGGTGCCACCGGCCGGTAGGAGATCGCGACTCGGAGCCGTACCCCATCCGGTGCAACGCAGCCTCGTGGAGCACTCGGAGACCACCAACGGCCCGAAGGGCCGGCAAGGTGACGGTGAGGAACGCACGAATCTGCCGCTGTCCGCGCGCGTCAGTTGCGCCTGGCGCCGTGCGCTGTCATGCCGAGAAGAGTATGTGTGTCATTGCCCGGCCGGCTGTTCGGTTTGCCGGTTGGGAGACTTGCCGGATGATTGCCTCTGCGGAGCGGCGTGACGTCATTGGGCAGGTCGCACAGCGCATTCCCGCACCCGACGGCCCTGGATGTCTCCGCGTTGCTGTCGACGGCCCGGACGGATCCGGCAAGAGCACGTTCGCCGACGAACTCGCCGCGGCCGTGCGCGCTCTCGGCCGCCGTGTCGTGCGGATATCACTCGACGACTTCCACAACGTCCGAGCGGTCCGGTACCGACAGGGACGCGAGTCGCCGGAAGGCTTCTGGCAGGACTCATACAACTACCTGCGATTCCAGAGCGACGTCCTGGATCCGTTCGGCCCGGCCGGCTCCCGGCGATACCGGCCAGCCGCGCATGACCTCGCGACCGACATCATCCTCGACCCGGAACCCCTTACTGCCCTTCCTGGGACGGTGCTCGTCGTCGACGGGCTCTTTCTGCATCGGGACGAGATCGTCATGGCCTGGGACTTGTCGGTGTTCCTGGATGTCCCCTTCGATGAAACGGCCAGGCGTATGGCCGCTCGTGACGGCACGAACCCCGATCCAGAGCACCCGAGCATGCGGCGCTACGTGGAGGCCCAGCGCATCTACTTCAGAGCCTGCTCCCCGCAACAGCGAGCCGATATCCTCATCGACAACCGCGATGTCAGCGCTCCGCGGATCATCGGCAGATGACGTACTCAACTGCCGCTGAGTGTGCGCGGAACTGCCGAATTGCGGACGTTGCTTTGAGTGGCATGGCCGGGTTGTTGGGTTCCCGTCGTTGACCGCGTACCGCTGCCGGGTGTCCTGGTGTGTGGTCACCCGGCAGCGGCGGTTACGCCGTCAGCCGCGCCTGGTGCAGGGTTGCGGCCAGCTCGACCGGTCGGCTGAGCATCGGCCAATGCCAGGTCGGCAGTTCCTCGTAGCGCCACGCGTCGTCGGCCATGTGGCGGTACAGCGGCAGTGTCGCGGCCATCCCCTGCACCTGCGCGGCGGTGAAGCTTGACAGCACGCCGAGTCTTGGCAGCTTCTCCCACGCCCCGGTCAGCCGGACCGGGGCGGTGGCGGTCGCCCACGGCTGGTCAACCGACCGCTCGCGCAGCAGCGTGACGATCGAGTCATCCACGTCGGGCACGCTGGCAGCCAGGTCGGCCCAGGGCGGCGGCGGCAGCCGCCACCCGTCACCGTGGTCGGCCACCAATGCCGCGTTGCGCTCGCGCTCGGCCGGCGGGGTGAACTCGACCTGGGTCACCCCGTCGGGCAGCGGGCCGGTGTCGACATAGACCAGCTGGGCGACGCGGTCGGTGACGCGGTCGGCGGCCGCGGTGACGACGCTACCGGCGTAGCTGTGCCCGACGAGGACCACGTCGCGAAGGTCCTCGTAGCGCAGGAGGTTGACCACGTCGGTGACGTGGACATCGAGGTCGGTGTCGGGACGGGCCAGGTGAGCGCGCTCCCCGAGGCCGGTCAGGCTGATCGGGTACACGTCGTGGCCGTGCCGGCGTAGTTCAGCGGCCGTCGAATGCCAGGCCCAGGCGCCGAGCCAGAACCCGGGGACCAGTACGAATGTCGTCATGCGCGGTACGCTACGTTCAATACCGGACAGTTTCCGCCCGGATTAGGAGGACGTCTTTGGCCAGGCCGACAGCGCGGGTACTGGCCCTGCTAGAGGTCCTCCAGTCGGGCGGCGCATTCAACGTCGGCGACCTGGCCCGCCGGCTCGGCGTCGACGAGCGCACCGTCCGCCGCTACGCGACCCACCTCCTCGACCTGGGCATCCCGGTCGAAGCGCGCCGTGGCCGCTACGGCGGGTACCGGCTCGCGCCCGGATACAAGTTGCCGCCGCTCATGCTCACCGATGAGGAGGCGGTCGCCATTGCCCTCGGCCTTGCCGCCGGGTTCCGCGCGGGACTGGTCACATCCGATCACGCGGCCGCCGAGAGCGCCGCCGCCAAGCTGCGCCGGGTACTGCCAGCCGTCCTTGCCCGGCGCATCGACGCCCTACTGATCACCATGGACGTCACCGGACCCGTCCGACAACCCGCCCCGCCCGGCACCGAGGTGCTGCTGGTGCTCGCCGAGGCGGCCCGCCACCGACACCCGGTACAGCTGACCTACACCAACTGGCATGGCCGCTCCAGCGAGGAACGCGGCCTGGACCCGTACGGGCTGGTCTTCCACAACGGCCGCTGGTACGTCACCGGTCGCGACCACGCCAGCGAATCCGTGCGGACATTCCGACTCGACCGCATCAGCGCTATCCGCGGCACCGACGGGGCGTTCGAGGTACCGGCCGGGTTCGACCCCACCGGCCACGTCCTCGCCGGACTGGCCTCGGTGCCCTACGCCCACGACGTCTCGGTCCTGCTGCACACCAGCCTCGCCCAGGCACGGCGGCGGATCCTTCCCTCGGTCGGCACACTCACCGAGGTCGCCAACGGAGTGCGGCTGACCACCCGAGCCGAACACCTCGACGGCGCCGCCCAGATGCTGGCCGGGCTCGGCTGGCCCTTCACCATCGAACGGCCCGCCGCACTCAGAGCCGAGGTGCGCGCGCTGGCCGCTCGCCTACTCACCCACGCAGACGCAGGCGAGTAGGCCGCCACCAGCGTCCCGTCGAAGTTGGTAGGTCGGCCAGCATGAAACATCCGCTCTTGCCGCGATCCGCTTGCCGCCGGCCTCACGACGGGTCGGGCTGGCTGGCGGCCGGACATGCCGAAGACAGCGCACCCTGCGTGCTCGTGAAAGAGGCTGCGTGCGACGCCTCGACTCGCCTGATGGAGACACACATGGACGTGGCATGGATCGCGATCGATCCCGGAAGTGGCGACCTGGCCTCCACGGAGACCCGGTCTGACGTCGACGGCTTCATGTCGCGGCTCCAGCACCTTCTCGGCGCCCGAGAGGGATACACGGAGGTTCGCCGCGTCGAGGCGGACTACCCTCTGTTGACGTTCTCGTTCAAAGGGGACTACGCAGTCATGCACCTGTTTGAGTCCCCGGACGACTGCCGCCTTCTTCTTGGGGATGGCGTGCTGCCCGAGACGAAAACAGTCGAACTCCCGGTGCTCGGCGGCGACTGCACATTCTCGGGTGGCTTCGTCTCCAGCATGGCCAAGGCAACAGAGGCAATCGCAGCCTTCATCGACGGTGCTCCAGCCAAACCACTCGGAGAGTGGGTTCGGCATAAGCCTGCGGAGTGGGCAGGCGCACCCAGGGTCGGGCACCCGTGACTTCTTGTACGAGGCGATTGGTCACACGATCAGTCTCACGCAACGCGTCCTGAGCTCATCTGCCGCCAGCCGTGCGCGCGCTGCTCAGCACACCGGTCGCGCTGAGTAAGCGTCAGCCTCGGTCCTGTTTCTTGAGAACGTGTCGAAGCGGAGCGCCAAGGCGCCGGGCGACGCCGCGGTCGGCTGCCGGGGATCGGGGAGCACGTGGGGAGCAGCCGGGTGGGTTGAACGGCGTTGAACTGCATCCGACAGCGCGTGACGGCGCTCAACTGCACCCGCCCCTACCTGCGGCTTCGCGTTTCTGCAGGTCAGAGTGGGTGCAGCGTCCTGCTTCACGCCGGAGTGCTCAGCCATTTCGCGCTGCGGTCGACGGCGCTCTATGTTCCCTGGCGGGGGAGTGTGCGCAGGTCACGGCGGTAAGGAACCACTGGATGACCTGGCCTTGCAAGTGGGAGCAGATTGGGTGCAGGTTGGCGAAGTGGTCACCGCGCCCGAGGAGCTACCGAGGCTGGGCAGGGCAGAGGTCCCTGAACTGTGGTGATGCGGTCGAGCGGTGCGGCGTGACCTCCCAGAGAAGACCGAAGTGGTCAGGGTTCGCTGCTCCCCGCCTGGCTGGTGTCGGCTGTCGATCTGAGGCCCGACGACGCCAATTACGAGACCGGGGTCGCATCGATGTACGGCTCTGGGTAGCAGCCTGGTGGCGTCGGTATCGATCCCGCGAGCTGAGATCCGAATCCCACCGGCAGCCCTGTGAGCAGAGCTTCCTCAACGGTGACCACTTCGGCGAGCCCGAAGGCGTCGGCATGTGTTGCCCGCGGTGTTCTGCCGGGCATTGTCGCTCATGCGGGTGGTAGTAAACCCGTCGAAGGGGGGCCGCTGTCACGGTGACCCGGTGTTCAGGAGTTTGTAGAGGGTGTAGTTGTAGGGGCGGCGTCGGTCGTGGATGGCGCGTAACCGTGGTTGCTTGACCTGCGGCAGTCGAGGGAGAACGTTGAGGAAGATCTCACCGTCCGGCTCGAATCGGTGATTCGGGAGCAGTGCCGGCAGGGCGTCCGGCGGGATTGGGACGGACCGTCCAACCGGCTTCGGGGCTCGGTCGAACGCGAGGTGTCGCCAGGCGTCCCAGGCCAGCGGGACTGGCATCATCGGCGGGGTTACCGGCCAGAGTTCACCGGTTTGCGGGTGTTCCGGGATGAGGGCGAGGTCGCCGTCGGCGTGCGGAATGCCGGGCCCGGCTAGGACCAGGGTGCGTTCCTGCCCCGTACTGCCCGCCCCGACGAGGCGGTCGAGAGTTGGTCGGAAGACCTCGGCGACCTGGTGATCGGGGATCGCCACAGGGTCGCCGCCCGAGGCGGCCAGCATGTGTGCCAGTGCCGAGGCTGCGGTGGCCTTCCATTCGGGTGCCAGCATCGCCAGCGCGTTGGTTACGCCGAGGTAGGCCAGTCGAAGCAGCACGACCAGTCATCCTCGCCCAGGGGTTTCAGCGATTCGACCAGCCTGGGCACGTTGATGAGGGCAAGATTTTGTCGTCGTGGTCAAGCCGGCCGTGACCAGGGCGGATGTCATTGTCGGCACCTGTAGGGCTAGCGGGCCCAAAAGGCAGCGCGCAGAGCCGACGAGCACGAGATATACGGAGGCACCCATGAAGGCAATCGTCGCGATGGATCAGGCCGCGGAAGCAGCCGGGATCACACTCGCGGAGCGGCCTGAGCCGACGCCGGCGATCAACGACGTCGTCGTTGAAGTCCACGCGTCGGGTTTCGTCCCCGCGGAGTGGGAGTGGCCCTCGACGTGGGTCGATCGCTGCGGTCACGATCGCGCCCAGGCGATCATCGGCCACGAGTTCGCCGGAGTGGTCTCCTCCCTCGGCTACGCACGACGGGACTCTCGTTGGGACAGCGGGTGTTCGGGATCACGGACTGGCACCGCGATGGAACGCTGGCTGAGTACGCGGCCGTGGAGGCACGCAACCTTGCGCCGCTGCCGGGGAACGTCGACTTCACGGTGGGTGCGAGTCTGCCGATCTCCGGCCTGACCGCGTGGCAGGGCCTGTTCCAGCACGGTCGTCTTCAGGCGGGGCAGAGCGTCCTCGCACACGGCGCCGCCGGCGCCGTCGGATCAGTGGTGACGCAGCTCGCCCGGGAGTTCGGCGCCTACGTCATCGGTACCGGTCGGGCGGCGGACCGCCAGGCGGCGCTCGACTTCGGCGCGAACGAGTTCCTCGACCTCGACCACGAGGATCTCGACGACATCGGCGGGGTCGACCTGGTCTTCGATGTCATCGGCGGTGATATCCAAAGGCGCTCGGCGAGCATCATCCGGCCTGGCGGGACGCTGGTGTCGGTGGTCGGACCTGTTGAGGCTCGACCTGTCGACGGCTTGGCGGTCGACTTCGTCGTCGAGTCCGTTCCGAGTCAGCTAATGGAGATCGTCGACCGGGTGCGAGACGGGCGCCTTCGCACGCACATCGGAACAGTCGCGACTCTCGACGACGCCATCCCCGCGCTCAACCCGACCGAGCGGCGCAAGGGCAAGACCGTCATTCGCGTGCGCCCCTGAGCGCCCTGGAATAGGCGCGCGCACCCAGCAGGCCCAGGCGGCGCGCGCAGGCGAAGCCGATGCCGCTGCCGCTGCCGCTGCCGGTGATCAGGGCGACCTGTCCGGCCAGCGGACGCGAGGTGGTCACCCCAGGAGCTCCGCGACGGCGGTCGTGAACACCTCGGTGTGGTGGTCCACGTCAGCGGCAGTCGTCGCGGGCGACATCAACGCCATGTTGTGGAACGGAGTGAGCAACACGCCGCGGTTGGCGAGGTACAGGTGCAGATAGTCCTCCAGTTCGCCGTCCGATGCGCGCGCCGATGAGGTCCCGTCGCGGGGGGCGGGTCGCGCGAACCGGTACTCCGCCCGGGCGCCGAGCTGGTTGATCGACCACGGCAGGTCATGGGCCTCGATGACCGTGGTGACCGCGTCGGTGAACCGGGTCGCGAGCGCCGTCATTCCCGCAAACGCGGAATCGGTGAGCACATGCTCGAGCGTGGCTCGCGTGGCGGCCAGCGACAGCGCGTTCCCGGCCAGCGTCCCACCCACCCCGCCCATGTCGACCAGGTCGAGGTCGTCGCGGTCGAGGATCGCAGCGGCCAGCGCGGCGGAGAGGCCGTACGCGCCGACGGGCACCCCGCCGCCGATGGCCTTACCGATGGTGACGATGTCCGGTGCGAGGCCCCAGGCACCCGTGCAGCCACCGGGGCCAGCCGAGAAGGTGTGCGTCTCATCGTTGATCAACAGAGTGCCGTGCCGGCGAGTCAGGCTACGTACCGCGTCGAGGTAGCCCGGCTCGGGCAGCACGATGCCGATGTTGGTCAGCGCCGGCTCCATGAGCACGGCGGCGACATCGCCGTGGGCGAGTTGCCGCGCGAGCCCGTCGGCGTCGTTGAACTCCGCCACTCGACTGGTCAGCGTCACGTCGCACGGAGCGCCGACGTTGCCCGGCCGGCTGACCCCCTCGCCGTCCTCGCCGACGAGGATGAGTGACTCGTCGACGCTGCCGTGATAGCAGAAGCTGTTGACTAGGACCTTCGGTCGACCCGTGACCGCGCGCGCCAGGCGGATCGCCCAGCGGTTGGCGTCCGTGGCGGTCAGCGAGAAGCTCCACTTCGGCAGGCCGAACCGGCGGGTCAGCTCGGCGCCCACCCATTCGGCGTCCTCGGTCGGCATCATCGCCGTCGCTCCGCCGAGGGAGGCCAGCCGTCGCGTGACCGCCTCCGTCACCGCGGTCGGGCTGTGCCCCGCCATGGCTCCCGTGTCGCCCAGGCACAGGTCGACGTAATCGTGGCCGTCGAGGTCGACCACGTGGCTGCCGCGGGCGGACTCCAGGTACAGCGGGAAGCCGGCGGCTTGCTTGTTCATCCAGGTCATCGGCACTCGACCGAACAGGTGCTCTGCCTTCGCGTACGCCGCGGCCGAACGCGGATTCCGTCGGACGTAGCTGTCGCGCTCGCGCTCCAACAGAGTGCTGAGCCTGCTGCGATCCATGGATCCTCCTGGAGACGATGCGGGCCGCGTGATCGGCGACGGAGCTGGAATCTACTCGCCGCGATTTCCTTCCGTCAACGGCGTTGACAGTGCCACTGACGACGGCCCGGCCCCGCCATGACCACCTGCCTGACCCGGCGCGGGCCACGGTCGCGGCGGTGTGATCTGCTGGCATCAGCGCGACCACGAGGAGGCCGAGTTCGATGGCGAAGGAATCCGATGGCGGTCCCGGCGCCTCCCCGGATGCGCCGCCGGGGCCCACGCGCTCGTCCGGGACGAGGACGCGGGCAAGCCTCTCCCGGGAGGTCATCCTGCAGACCGCCATGCGCCTCGCCGACAGTGAGGGAGCGACCTTCCTGACCCTCACCCGCCTCGGACGTGCCCTCGGCGCCGATCCCACCGCCCTCTACCGGCATTTCCGCAACAAGGACGAGCTCCTGCTCGCCATGGGTGACCAGATCATGGCGGAGGCGGTTGCGGGGATCGAGCCGGGCAGGACCTGGGTGGACACGTTGCGCAGCGCCGCCTGGTCCATGCGGCAGGCCTACCTGGCGCGTCCTGCGCTCGGGGCCCAGTCGGCCGCACGCTTCACCGGGGGCGACGCCGAGATGCAGCTCGTTCACACGATCATCGGCGAGCTGACGAAGGCGGGATTCGAGCCCGAAGAAGCCGCCCGTCACTGCCGTGCCTTCGCGGAGGTAGTCCTCGGGCACATCGGCATCACGGCGACACTGCTCAGCCTCTCTCCCGAGCAACAGGCGTTGGATGTCGCGATCGGTATGCGTGCCTACGCCACCCCCGCGCAGCGCCCCGCGACGCTGCGGTCGGCCAGCACCCACGTGGCCACCGCTCTCGAGGACGAGAACGAGGTGTTCCGCACGGTCCTGGAGACCTACCTCACAGGGCTCCGTTCCCGGGTCTCAGCAGCGCGACCCGACCGCTGAGAAGGTCGACCCACGCTACGTGGACTCAATCTGCAGGCTGGCTAACGGCCGCTGGCTGGCATCGTCCACTGCCGTCGCGGTGTGGGGCGCTTGTGTCCACCCCGATCGTGATCACCTGGCCGTCCGCCCACTCCTCGACGAACTGACGAAAACCGCGGACCACATGCCGGCTTGGAGCACCGACTCCATCGCGGCAGCCACCGCAGCTTGGACCTGTGGTGGCCGGGGACGACGGTGCTGACCGTGTCGGCCTGAGCCTGGGCGGCCGACGGCGGGGTGGGCGCGCTGATCACCAGGCGCAGGGCGCGTAGTCCTTCAGGAAGCAGCCGTACAGGTCTTCGCCCTGTTCGCCGCGGACGATCGGGTCGTAGACCCGGGCCGCGCCGTCGACCAGGTCCAGCGGGGCGTGGAAGCCGGCGTCCGCCAGCCGCATCTTCGTCGGGTGGGGCCGCTCGTCGGTGATCCAGCCGGTGTCGACGCTGGTCATGAGGATGCCGTCGGCCAGCATCTCCTGGGCGCTGGTCCGGGTGAGCATGTTCAGCGCGGCCTTGGCCATGTTGGTGTGCGGGTGCCCCGGCCCCTTGTAGCCGCGGGCGAACTGGCCCTCCATCGCCGACACGTTCACCACGTACTTCCGACGGGCAGTCGCTGCGGCCATCGCCGGTCGCAGTCGGCTGACCAGCACGAACGGCGCGGTCACGTTGCACAGCTGCACTTCGAGCAGCTCGACCGGATCCACCTCGTGCACCCGCTGCACCCAGCTGTTGACCGGGTCGAGGTCCGGCACCAGACCGCCGGCGTCAATGGCGGTGGCTGCCGCGATCCGTTCCGGCGAGGCGGAGCCGCTGGTCAGCGCCAACGCGGTGAGCGCCTGCGGGGTGACCGGGGTCGACTGCGGCGGGGCGATAAGGCCCGCCGGGTCGCCCTGGCCGGTAGGTTTGGCGAACGTGATCAGCTCCGGCAAAGGGCCGTCCGGCAGGGCCGCCGCCTCCGCGGCGACGAGCTGCGCGTATGCCCCGGGCGTGCGGCGGACGGTCTGCGCCGCGTTGTTGATCAGGATGTCGAGTGGTCCCTGGGCGCTGACCGAGTCAGCGAGGGCGATCACCTGGGCGGGGTCACGCAGGTCGATCCCGACGATCCGCAGGCGGTGCAGCCAGTCCCCGCTGTCCGGCATCGCGGCGAATCGGCGGACCGCGTCGTGCGGGAACCGGGTGGTTACTGTGGTGTGCGCGCCGTCGCGCAGCAGCCGCAGCGCGATGTACATGCCGATCTTGGCTCGGCCGCCGGTTAGCAGCGCGCGCCGGCCAGTCAGGTCGGTGCGGGCGTTCCGGCGCTCCCGGTTGAGCGCGGCGCAGGGCGGGCAGAGCTGATGGTAGAAGGCGTCCACCTCGCGGTAACGCTGCTTGCAGACGTAGCAGCCGCGCGGATTGTGCAGGAAGCCGGCCGTGGCACCCACGGTGGGGGAGGCCAGCGGGATGCCCTGGGTTTCGTCGTCGATCCGGCCCGGGGCGCCGGTGGCGGTGGCCTCCGTCACCGCGCGGTCGGCCGCCGCAATGGCATCCCGCCGTTCCTCGCGTCGCCGCTGCTTGATCACCTTGTAGAGCTTTGCGGTGGCCCGTTGCACCCGCACCACGTCGGGGTGATCGGGAGGCAGGTCCTCCAACGCCTCGAAGACGCTGAGACAGGTCTCCAGCCGGCCGCGGTCAATGCCGTGTTGACCGGTTTCGGTAATGTTGTCCGCCGTCATGCCGTCGCTGTCTCGTCCCGTTCCCTGCGCCGGATCTACCCGGCCCACCCCAAGTCCGACCCGGAACTGTACGCACCGCACGCTCTCCGACGCATCCCGCGTCTGTTCAACAGCCCAAAGCCGTCCATGAGCACCAGGTAGCAGTCGCGCGGGGGGAGCTTCCGAATTCGGTCCGCGTGCGGGCCGCCGAACAGCTCCGGGGCGTTCCGGGCGGTGGGTGCGCCGCCGCGTGGGCGGCGCACCCTCGCTGGTACCGCGGGGCGGTGCGGTGGTGGTGTCGTCAGGCACCGAGGTCCCGGAGGAAAACGTCGTTCGCGCTATTGGTGTCGTTGGGCACCAGGTTGGTCGCCACTCCGCTGAAGAAGATGAGTCTGCCGTTGGCGCTGATCGACGGGCCACCGGTCTGGCTGTTGCCCTGGGTTCCGGCGGTGGAGACGCTGACGCGGGTGGTGGTGCCGGCTACGCGATCCCGCAGATAGACGTCCCACAGGTACCCGTTGGTGTCGCCGGCTACCAGGTTCGTTGCTCCCGAGTCGAAGACGACGTAGCGGCCGTCCGCGCTGATCGCTGAGTTATAGCTGTCCATGTTCGCTTGGGCGCCGCCCGTCGCGACACTGATTCTCGTCGTGGTGGCGGCAACCCGGTCGCGGAGGAAGATGTCGTAGCGGCCGTTGGTGTCGCCGGCCACCAGGTTGGTGGCGTACGAGTAGTAGGAGACGTAGCGGCCGTTGGCGCTGATCGCGGGGCGGTAGCTGTCGCTGTTCGCTTCGGCGCCGTTAGTGGAGTAGCTCAACGCGCTGGTGGTGGCGGTGACGAGGTCGCGGACGAAGATCTCAGAACCGTTGTAGGTGGGCGGCGTCGTCATGTTTGGCGCCGTCGAGGTGAACGCGACGTAGCGTCCATCGGGGGTGATCGCCGGCTGGCTGCTCTCCCCATAGGTGTCGCCGCCCGTGGTGGAGACGCTGACCCGGGTCGTGGTCGCGGCGACACGGTCCCACAGCAGGATGTCCGGCGACCAGTTCTCGTCGCCCGGCACCAGGTTCGTCGCCCACGAGGTGTACGCGACGTAGCGCCCGTCGCCGCTGATCGTCGGCTCGTAGCTGGGGTAGTCGCCCTCGGCGCCGCCGGTGGAGACGCTGATCCGGGTGGTGGTTCCGGCGACACGGTCGCGGAGGAAGACGTCGTCGGAGAAGTTGGCATCGCCCGGCACGAGGTTGGCGGCGTCCGAGACGAAGGCGACGTAGCGGCCGTCGGCGCTGATGACCGGGTCGGTGCTGTTGACGGTGTATTGGGCGCCGGACGACTGGGCGCCGCCGGTCGCGACGCTGACCCGTTCCGTGGTGCCGGTGGCCCGGTCACGGACGAAGATGTCCGAGCGGCCGTTGGTGTCGCCGGGGACCAGGTTGGTGGCCTCCGACGCGAAGGCCACCCAGCGCCCGTCGGGGCTGATCCCACGGCCTCCGCTGTGGCCGTTGCCCTGCGCCCCGCCGCTGGAGACGCTGACCCGGGTGGTGGTGGACGCCGTGGCGGCCGCGGGGACGGCGTGGATACCCACGAACGTCACAGTGGTGGTCGTCAGGATCGTGAGCCCGATACGTAGATTCCTCATGTCGGCTCCAAGGACCAAATTTCCGATGTTCAAACGGGCGCGCTCTCGCCCTCTTCGTCGACCACGAAGCTGCTGGTCGTCCGTGGCCTGCGCTTGAGTCACTGCGTCGACATCTGGCGTAGGATTTTGACCTGGCGTTCACAGATGGTTGAGTGTCAGCGCACGCGTCGTAGCGATTGTCGGTGGCGTGGTTGCCGTCCAATCGCTATTCTTTCCGGACCGGATGTCCGGACCGAGGCCAGAGTCGTCCCGCTATCGGCGCAGGTCAAGGCCCATCCGGCCACAAAACAAGAGGAACGGCAGCCGAAATCAGCATCTGACACAACGTCGTTTTCGGTCACGCGGCAGGGAGCGCCAGCAAACCCCTTGCCCTGCAACGGGTCCGCCAGACTTCCCGCCGCAAAAACGGCTGTTCCAGCAACTCGATCAGGTCACTTTCGAGCACCAATGCGGATTAGCGGATCTGTTGCGACGGGAGGGCGAAGCGACGGATTCCCATATAGCCTGACTTGCCTATGACATCATCATTTCGCACCACACGGGCGCTGAAGGTGGCGAAGCCGCGGCGGTTGCCGAGCACGCGGCGGGCGTTGGCGGACGCTCGCCTGGCGGCGATCGACGAGGTCGCGGCGAGCACGGGTGACGATCCGGCGTCGGACAGTCTGCTGCTGCGGCTGCACACCGAGACGGCGTGCCGCCGTGGTGGGGCCCTAGCCTTGCGGCCGGTCGACCTGGACCCGGACCAGTGTCTGATCCTGCTGCGCGAGAAGGGCGAGACGGTCCGGTGGCAGCCGGTGTCGCCGACATTCATGCGGTACCTGCAACGCCACGCCGAGCAGCGGCACGCGACCGAGACGGGGCCGTTGTTCCGGTACCGCAGTGGGCAGCCGATCACCTACCGGCGCTACGACCACCTGTGTGTGCGTATCGGTGAGCGCCTGCCGTGGGTGCACGCGCAGCAGATCAGTACCCACTGGCTGCGGCACACCACGTTGACGTCGGTGGAGCGCAACTTCGGCTACGCCATCGCCCGCGCCTACGCCGGCCACTCAGGCAGCGCTGGTGACGCCGGCACCACCGCTACTTATGTACGGGCAACCATCCATGAGGTAGCCGCAGGGCTGGCGGCACTCACCAGCGAGCCCCATCCGCTTGCATAACTGAAGCTGGAGTGGGCTCTGACGATGGTGTTGGGGCCTACTCGGGCGAGGGTATGGCTGAGCGTTGCAGCCGTGCACCGTTTGGCGCCACGGCGGACGTCGGTCAGCTCTGCCGATGTTGCCCCTGCGGTCCTACCAGCCGCGCCGTGACCTGCCTCAGTGGCTGGCTGTTGTTGACGCCCTTCTTCATTCTTTGCCACGCCGTTCGGGCTGGAGATCCGCCCAGCACACCGCCCAGACCCCCACCGCCGCCAGCCGCCGCCGCGCCGTTCTGAGCCAGTTGCTGAGTGGTCTGTCCGAGTTGATGGCCGACCTGCTGGGTGGTCTGCTGCAGCGTCTGCGACAGCGGCCCATTGGGCCCCAGCGCCTCCTGCGCCGTCTGCCCGACGTGGTCGAGCGTCCGCGCTAGCGGCCCCTGCGGCCCGAGCACCTGTTGAGCTGTCTGTCCGACCTGGTTCACGGCGGTGTCCACCGTCTTGACCAGCGACTCGATGATCTGAGGGTTGCGCTCGATGGTGCGGAGGGCGCTGTCGAGAATGCCGCGGAGCTCTTCGAGCCGAACCTCGAGCATCGCCTCGGCCTCAACGCCCTTGATATCGATCTTCACCGTGCCGAGCTGCGCCTGAACGCCCACGTCGAGTTGGAGCAGGCTACCCAGTCGGGCTCGCAGTGAGACGGAGGCGTCCAGGTCGTCGACCTCGACGTAGATCTGTTCGACCTTGGCCTGCGGGATCTGGAGGACGACGTCCGGGTCTGACATCGTCTTGCTGCTGTGCCCGCCAGCCGGCTGGGGAAGTTCGTGCTCACCACGCTGCGGGGCGGCGGGGTAGTTGCCCGGCCGCTCGGCACCCGTTGGCCCGCCGGCGGGACCGAGGTTCTGGCCACGACCGGACACTCCCGCGCCCTCCTCGGCGTCGCGCTGTCGATCGATCTGCTCGCGCGGTTGCGCGGGCGACTCCCGTGCGCCCCTGCCCCGGCTCTCCGGTTCGGCCATCCCGCACTCCTCGGGCCTCGCCTCACATGCGGACCGGATGGAGCCCAACATCGGTATGTGGCTCCGATCCTCGGCCCACCCCCTCGGACCGGGTCGCGGTCTACCCGTGTGCCGAAGCATCAAACGGCTCAGCGGTGCGGCCGAGCAGACGCGGATCGGCTGCGTCTGAAAGCGAGGGGCAAGCAGCTGACTTCCTGCTCCCACCCGTGCCCGCGCGCTCACGACGAGCCAACGACGGGCGAAGCTGCGCCACCGGGTCGTTCATGGCTGTGTGCGCCCGGGGCCTGGCCGTCTATCCGGTGATCCAGGGAGTGGGCAGCGTCGGCACCTTCTTCGTGGCCGCCGCGCCGACCGGGGTGGCGAAAGACCTCCGTGCCGACACCGAGAGGGAGCACCATGACAACCGTCGGAGGGCTCACGACGACGCGATTGGTGCCGGTGGACGGTGACGAGCCCAGCTACCCGTGAGGAACACCGATGACCCACAGCGAACAGCACCGTCCGGAGATCGTCGTCGGGCTGGTGGCGACCCCGCCGGATTACCCGGCCCGGGTCGCCGCGCGGCTCACCGCCGAGCTGGCCGGCCGGCTCGCCGAGCGGGTGGACGCGGACGTACGGTGGATTGTTCGGGAAGGCTGGGGTGAGGTGGCGCCGCGCCGCGACGGTGGCGTTGAGGCGCTGCTCGACGACGTTGCGGAACGGCGCACCGGCGACCGGTGGGACGTCGCAATCTGCCTGACCGACCTGCCGCTGCACACCGAGGGGGTGCCGCTGGTCGCGCAGACCTCCGGCCGGCGCCGGGTCGCGATGGTGTCCCTGCCGGCGCTGGGACTGCAGCAGCTGCGAGCAGCCCGCGCGGCCGTTCCGGATATGGTGAGCCGATTACTCACCGACGCCTCGGACCAGCGGGTGCCGCGGGCCGGCTGGGCACCGGCCGAGATGGCAAGCCGGGTTACGGCCATCCACCAGGTGGTCGGCAAGGCCGGGGAACTGGGGTACGTGGCCTCGCCGCTGATCGGCCGGGTGCGGCTGTTGGTCGGCATGGTCCGGGCCAACCGACCGGGACGGGCTCTGCTGGGCCTGTCCAAGCTGCTTGTCGGCGCCTTTGGCACGGCCGCGTTCGCGCTCACCACGGACACCATCTGGCAGATGGGCGATGCGCTCGGCGGACTCCGGCTCGCCGTGATCATGGTACTCGGGTTGACCGCGTTGGTGGCCTGGCTGATCGTCGCGCACGACCTGTGGGAGAAGCCAGACCGGGACACACCTGCTGAGCTGGCCCGGCTGTTCAACCTGGGTACGATCCTCACCCTCACTCTGGCCACGGCGGTGTCCTACCTGGTCCTGTTCGCTGGAACGGTGCTCGTCGGGGCGCTGCTGATCGACACATCCGTGCTGGAGCAGACCTTGCAGCGACCGGTCGATTTCACCGACTACCTGACGCTCGCCTGGATCACCAGTTCGCTGGCCACCGTCGGTGGCGCGATCGGCTCCGGGCTGGAGAACGAGGAAACGGTGCGGGCCGCCGCTTACGGCTACCATCCCGAACCCGGCGGCTGGCGGGACGAGAGGGACGGGTAGCCCCACCGTTGGGCGCCAGTCGGTTCCTGGTCCGCCGGCGTTCGCCGGCCGGTCGCAGTGACGATGGGCTCCTTCCCGACGCCCTCTGATCCGCCCGGGCCTGGCGTGCGGTCTCCGTCAGCGGTCGATTGGCGGGGTTCAGGTGGTCCGCGGCGGGTATGCCGGCCCCACTAGTTCGCCGCCCCGGTTCGCCATGACCGGGATGCTCGGCCAGGTGTGATCGGATACGGAGGCTACCCGTGACTCGACTGGCAGTCCGAGAGGCAGCGAATGCCCGGCAGGAGGAGGTGCAGCGGCGGGGGCGCGGGCTCGGCTGGATGAGTCTCGGTCTGGGCGTGGCACAGCTGGCGGCGCCGGACACGGTGCGCCGGATCAGCGGCGTGGACGACTCCCCGACGTCTCGGGCGGTGGTGCCGCTCGTCGGGGCGCGGGAGCTTGTACACGCGGCCGGACTCCTGACGAGCCGGCGGAAGAGCGCCTGGGCGTGGACCCGTGTCGTGGGCGACGCGATGGACCTGACCTCGCTCGGAATGGCCCTCGCTCACCGTGGCGGGCGCCGCCGGCGGCGGCTCCTTAATGTCACTGGCGCCGTCCTCGGGATCACGGTGCTGGATCTACTGACCGCCGTGCAAGCCACCCGGGCGAAGGAGATGGGCTCCGCGCAGGCGGTACGGGGCGCACGCAGAGGAGGACCCATGGAGCTGACCGCCACGACAACCGTTCGTAAACCCCCATCGGAGGTCTACGCGTTCTGGCGCGATCTGGGCAATCTCCCGACGTTCATGGCTCATCTCCAGGAGGTCCGCGCCACTGGTGACCGTACGAGCCATTGGTCCGCCAGCGCTCCGTTCGGCAAGAACGTCGAGTGGGACGCCGAGATCATCGACGAGGCGGCCGGCGAGAAGATCGCGTGGCGGTCGACCGGGAACGCCGACGTGCCGAACGCCGGTACGGTTCGGTTCGTGCCCGCCCCGGACGGTGTGAGCACCGAGGTGCACGTCGTCCTGACCTACGACATCCCGGGCGGCGCCGTCGGCAAGGCGGTCGCCAAGTACTTCGGCGAGGAACCGCACCAGCAGCTCGACGACGATCTGCGCCGGCTCAAGCAGGTGCTGGAGACCGGCGAGGTGGTCCGCTCCGACGGCGCCCCGTGGGGCAAGCGGGCCCGCAAGGAGTTCCCGCAGCGTCCGGCGCAACCGCTGTCGGATTCCGAGCTCGCGAAGGGAGCGGCCGCGTGAGGGCGAACACCTGGGCGGGCCGCAACAAGGTCAAGGTCCGTGACGTACCGGACCCGAAGATCCTGAACAAGCGCGATGCCATCGTACGGATCACGACCACCGCGATCTGCGGCTCGGACCTGCACCTGATCGATGGGTATGTGCCCACGATGCAGGACGGCGACGTCATCGGCCACGAGTTCATGGGCGAGGTGATCGAGGTCGGCTCAGGAGTGCCCGCCGACAAGCTACGGGTCGGCGACCGGGTCGTGGTGCCGTTCCCGGTCGCCTGCGGCGCGTGCGGTGCCTGCGCCGCCGAGCTGTACTCCTGCTGCGAGAACTCCAACCCCAACGCCGGGATCGCGGAGAAGATGTTCGGTCATCCGGTCGCCGGGATCTTCGGCTATTCACACCTGACGGGCGGCTTCGCGGGCGGTCAGGCGCAGTACGCGCGGGTGCCGTTCGCCGACGTCGGTCCGTTGAAGATCGAGTCCGATCTGACCGACGAGCAGGTGCTGTTCCTCTCCGACATCCTGCCCACCGGCTATATGGGTGCCGAAATGTGCGACATCCAGTCCACCGACGTGGTGGCGGTGTGGGGCGCCGGCCCGGTCGGCCAGTTCGCCATGGACAGCGCCCGGGTGCTCGGCGCCGCGAAGGTCATCGCTATCGACAAGGAGCCGTACCGGCTGCAGATGGCGGAACGGGCGGGCTACACGACGATCAATTTTGAGGAGGTGGACGTGCGGTCCCGGCTGCTGGACCTGACCGGTGGGCGGGGACCGGACAAGTGCATCGACGCGGTCGGCCAGGAGGCCACCCACGGCAGTGCACACGTCCACGCCTACGACCGGGTCAAGCAGGCGGTCCGCTTGGAGACCGAGCGCCCGCACGCACTGCGGCAGGCGATCCTGTCGTGCCGCAGCGGTGGCATCGTATCGGTGATCGGCGTGTATGGCGGTCTGCTGGACAAGTTCCCCTCCGGCGCGTGGATGAACCGAGCGCTGACCCTGCGTACCGGGCAATGCCACGTGCAGCGCTACATGAAGCCGCTGCTGCAGCGCATCGAACGCGGCGAGATCGATCCGACCCGGGTCATCACCCACACCCTGCCGCTCGACGAGGCAGAACGCGGCTTCGACATCTTCAAGAACAAACAGGACCACTGCGAGAAGGTCGTCCTCAAACCCTGACGACCACCCGCATCCGGCAACCGTGGCGTGCACGGTGGCCGGATGCGGCGTCTGTCGGGAGGCGCCGGTCATACTGATTCGCATTGCGGGCGGCGGGGGCCTGGGTGTTAGCCGGGGACAACCCTGGGTAGGCACGCTCGGTGAGCGGGCCAGAAACGGAGCTAGGCACCCGGTCGGACACCAGCCGTGCCGTGGCGTTCAGCGACGCCATCTTCGCCATCATCATCACGCTGCTGGTCCTGGATCTCCGGGTACCGGACGTCCCGCCCGGCCGCCTCCTGTCCGGACTGCTCAGCCAGTGGCCGGCATACGTCGCGTATCTCGCGTCCTACTCGTACGTGGCCGTCGTCTGGCTCAACCACAAGGCGGCATTCAACCGCATCCAGCAGACTGATCGCGGCCTGCACTGGATGAACCTCTTGGTGCTGTTCACCACGGCGCTGCTGCCGTTTCCGACCATCGTCGTGTCGCACGCCCTGCAGGAACACGACAACGCCGACCAGCGCGTGGCCATCGCCTTCTACGCGCTGATCGGCGCGTCGCTGTGCGCGACGTGGCTGGCGTTCTACCACTACCTGGCCCGGCACCCCGACCTGCTGAAGGAACAGGTCAAGCACGAGTTCTTCCGCGTCGAGCGGATCCGGGCCCTCGCCGGGGTCCTCCTGTACGCCCTCGCCGGGGTGCTCGGCTACCTGGTGACGCCGCTGGTCGGCCTCGCCATCTTCCTCCTCCTGCCCGCCTTCTACGCCGTCACCAGCGCCGGCCTGTACCAGTTTCGGGTAACCCGCCGGATCAGCCACCGCCCTCCCCCACCAGCTGGCTGAGGGCGGGCGGACCGCCGTTTCACCCCGGCGGGCGCGGGTACCCGCCGCAACCAGGTTCGAGAGGGGATCCCAGGTGAACTACACCGAGTTCATCCAGTCCGTGGCAGCGCGACCGAAGGTTCCGCCGGGGCAGGCGGAACCGATCACCCGGGCCACGCTCGAGACGTTGGCAGAACGGATCACTGGCGGCCAGGCGAGGGACCTCGCTTCTCAACTCCCTGAGGAGCTGCGAGGGCTGGTGGACAGGCCCACTGAAGATCCGGAACGGTTCGGGCTCGCCGAATTCTTCCAACGGGTGCAGTCACGGGCCGGGGTGGATCGCCAGGTGGCCACCGACGCAGCACGGGCGGTGCTGGATACCCTTCGTGAGTCGGCCAGCGCGAAGGAGTACGGAGACCTGGTCGACCAGCTGCCCCAGGAGTTCTGGCAGTTGACCGGGCCGGGGACGGGACGGCTCCAGCCCCGCCGGGTCGGCACCTGACCGGGCCGGTCGGCGCCCGGCTCGACTCCGGATGTCTTGCGGTCGGCAGCTGCACGCCGCCCACCGCCGCAAGCTTCTTGCGCCCACCCACCGCCGAGCGGACGCACGGACGCAGACGCCGTCCGCCGAACCGATCCGTGACGCTACAACATCTCCAGCGGTTGCGGGCCGGCCGGCGGCGGGAACGCCGTGTCGAGTGCCGCCAGGTCCTCCTCGCTCAGATGCAGGTCGCGCGCTTCCGCGTTCTCCCGGGTGTGTTCCGGGTTGGACGATCGAGGGATGGCCGCAACCCTCTCCTGCCGCAGTAGCCAGGCCAACGCCACCTGAGCGGGCGTGGCCCCGTGTCGGGCGGCGACCTCCGCGACCTGGGGATGGCCGAGCAGTCGGCCCTGTTCGATCGGCGAGTACGCCATCACCGGGATTCGGTGCTCGCGTAGCCACGGCAGCAGGTCGTACTCGGGACCCCGGCGGGTGAGATTGTACAGGATCTGGTTGGTCGCGCAGGAGTTCCCGCCCGCCTCGAGGAGATCCGTCATGTCGGAAAGATCGAAGTTGCTCACGCCCCACTGCCCGATGTCACCGGCGTCGACGAGTTCGGCGAACGCCTCGATCGTCTCCGCGAGTGGATGCATGCCGCGCCAGTGCAGGAGGTAGAGATCGATGTGGTCGACGCCGAGTCGTTGCAGGCTGCGGCGGCAGGCCTGCACGGTTCCTCGTCGGCTGGCGTTGGACGGCAGCACCTTGTCGACCAGAAAGACGTCGGCGCGTCGTCCGATGATCGCCTCGCCGACGAGTTCCTCGGAGGCGCCGTCGCCGTACATCTCGGCGGTGTCGATCATGGTCATGCCCAAGTCGAGCCCGGCGCGTAGGGCGGCCATCTCGTCTTGCCGCCTTCCGGCGCGCTCGCCCAGGTACCAGGTTCCCTGGCCGAGCACGGGCATGGTCTGGCCGGATGGCAGCTCGATCGCGGCGGCAGCGAGGGTCATGGCGGCCTTTCGGGAGCCTGGGTAGTGGGTAGAGTGCGTTGTCCCGCTGCGACAGAAAGCAGTCTCGTAGCGCGACCTTCCTCCGCGCAGGCCCTCTGTGAGCGGCGGGCGTATAGGCGGATTGTCCGCCCTCGAGCGGCGTTCGGTGGCCTGTTTCCCGGTGCCAACACCGGGAAGGCGACCGCGAGCGAACGATGCGCCGCCGAGGGGGCGGCGCCGCGAAAGGAAGGCCGCACAAATGGCGCAGAGCCAGCAGCCACTGACCGGCAGACGAGTCGCTTGCCTCGCCGCCGACGGGGTCGAGGACGTGGAGTACACCCAGTCCCGGGCCGCCGCGGAGCAGGCGGGGGCCGAGGTCCACCTGATCTCATTGAATTCCGGCGAGATCCAGTCAATGAACCAGGACATCAACCCGGCCAACCGCTATCGGGTGGACCGGACCGTGAACGAGGCCAATGCGGCCGACTACGACGCACTGCTGCTGCCGGGCGGGACCGTCGATCCCGACCGGCTCCGGATGAACCCGCAGGCGATGGACTTCGTCCGGGCGTTCTTTGAGCAACAGAAGCCGGTGGCGGCGATCTGCCACGGCCCCTGGTCGTTGGTGGAGACCGGGATGGTCAACGGGCGGACCGTCACCTCGTTCCCCAGCCTGCGCACCGACATCCGCAACGCGGGCGGGAACTGGGTGGACCAGCAGGTACAGGTTGACAACGGCCTGGTCACCAGCCGCAGCCCGAGCGACCTTCCGGCCTTCTGCGCCAAGATGGTGGAGGAGTTCGCCGAGGGCAGACACGTCCGCCAGATGGCGACGGCCTGACCCGGTGGGGCTCCAGGCCGGGAGGATCAGCCCGCCCCGGAGCCCCGGCCCGGCGGGTATCCCGCCAACCGGATCTTGGCGCCGCTTGGGATGCTATCCGCGGTGAGGCCCGGGGGCAGCAGTACGGCGATGACTTCGCCGATGACGGCTACAGGCACGTCCGCGGGAGGGCGTCTGCGACGATCCCCGGCGACCGGGCCGGCAACCCGGTCGGTGACGAGCTCGGTGACAGCCGCTCAGCCTGACGGCTCCGCCCTCGCGGTCACCGCCCCGTCATCTGCGAAGTCGCGTTCGTGCGGCGATCCTGGGGCTCTCATGATCGCTCCAGGTAGGGTGATTGTCAGGCGATCGGGATGGCACCCACCACGCGCAACCCGATTTGGTGATCGGTTCGTGTCGATCCTCGGACACCAAACGAATCCCAACGGTGCGTGGGCCCAGCAGCTGCGCCACCCCGGCCATCGCGGCGCCGTCCGGGGTCACATAGGTGAAGGCCAGCCGCACGCCACGCTGGGCCGCTGCGGATTCCAGCCGAGGGTTGCGGCCCTTGAGGGTGACCAGGAGGCCGCCGGGACGCAGCGTGGCCAGCAGCCCGACCGCGACATCGCCGCCGATCGGGTCGACCACCACGTCGGCGTCGCGGTGACGGCATCCCCTTCGCCTACCGATCGTTGTCGACTTCGACCAGGCCGCACTCGTAGCCGAGAATGACCGCCTGCACCCGATCCCGCAGGCCCAGCTTCGCCAGGATCCGGCCGAGGTGCGTCTTGACCGTGCTCTCGGAGACGAAGAGCGCTGCCGCGATCTCCGCGTTCGACAGCCCTCGCGCGACCAGGGTCAGCACCTCGCGCTCGCGTTCCGTCAGCGCCGCCAGCCGCCCGTTCGTGTCGGGCCGGGGCGGGGTCTTGCCGAGGTAGTGCGCGAAGAGGCGGCGGGTGACGGTGGGCGCGGCCACCGCCTCGCCGGCGGCCACCACACGTACGGCGGAGATCAGGTCGGCGGCGAGCGCGTCCTTGAGCAGGAAGCCACTGGCTCCGGCGCGAAGCCCGGCGAGCACGTACTCGTCCATGTCGAAGGTGGTCAGGATGATCACGCGGGCCGGGTGCGGGCCGAGGCGGATGCGGCGGGTCGCCTCGATGCCGTTCAGGCCGGGCATCCGCACGTCCATCAGGACCACGTCGGGCCGGCTGCGGGCCACCAGGCTCAGGGCCTGCGTCCCGTCGGCGGCCTCCCCGACCACCTCGATGTCGCCGGTCTCCTCCAGCACCAGCCGGAACCCGGTGCGCACCAGCGTCTGATCGTCGACCAGCACGACTCGTATGCTCATCGCTGTACCGATGTGACCTCGGGCGCTTGCAGCGGGAGCGGCAGCGTCGAGCACAGCCGGAATCCGCCGCCGTCGGCCGCGCCGGTCTCCAGGTCGCCGCCCAGCATGGCGACGCGTTCGGCGATGCCGCGCAGCCCGTTGCCGCGTCCGTCCGCCCCGTTCGTCAGGCCCGTGCCGTCGTCGGCCACCTCGACCCGGAGCCGTCCGGGCTCGAATGCCAGCCGCAGCACCGCGCTGGCGCCCGGGCCCGCGTGCTTCAGTGTGTTCGTCAGGGCCTCCTGCACGATCCGGTACGCGGACAGGTCGACCGCCGCGGGCACCGCGGCGGGCACTCCGTCGACGTGCAGGTCGATCCGCATTCCGGTGGACCGCAGCTGACCGATCAGCGCGGGCAGCGCGCCGAGGCCCGGCAGCGGGGCGAGTCGCGCGTCGTCGGCCGCGTCGGTGCGCCCGGCGGAGAGGAGCCGGCGCATCTCGACCAGGGAGGCACGTCCGGTGGTGATCACGTGCTGCAGCGCGGTGGCGGCGCGGTCCGGATGCCGGTCCAGCGCGGCGGACGCGCCCTGCGCCTGCACCACCATCACCGAGATCCCGTGCGCCACCACGTCGTGCAGCTCGCGGCTGATCCGGGCGCGCTCGGCCGCGACGGCCAGCGCCGCCCGATGCCGCTCCTCCCGGGCCAGGTCGGCGGTGCGCTGCTCGACCGCGGCCAGGTGCGCGCGTCGGCTGCGCATGCCGTCACCGACGGCGAACGCCGCGACCAGCAGCAACCACAGCTCCGTGACCGACTGGCCGACATTGACCAGTCGGTCGACCGAGATCACCGAAGCGGGCGCCAGCCCCTGCGTTGTTCCTTCCCTGGCCGGCGCCCCCTCGACCTGCCTCTGCGCCACCTGCTTCTGCGCGGCCTGCTTGCCGGACTGCGCGAACTCCTGCTGTTCGGCATAGATCCGGCCGCTCAGCATCGTGGCGTAGGTCAGGAGCATGGTGAGGGCCAGCACGGCGAGCGAGACCCGCCGGTTTCGGGCCATCGCGGCCACGGTGTACAGCACCAGCGGAAGTGCCAGATCGAGCAGCTGAAACTTGGCGTCGCTGAAAAGGTGGCCGAACACCCCGGCCCCGGTGAGGACCAGTGCCAGCGGCGGATGTTGTCGTCTGATCAGCAGGCCGACAACGATCAGCGCGGCGAACATCCACCACAGCTGCTCCGCCGGGAGAGCGTTCTTCTTCACGGACTCCGCCGCGACATCCGGGTTCGTCCTGGCCAGAAATTCCATCACCAGCCCGGGCCCCAAGGTCAGCACGATCAGCACCACCGCCAGGGCGGCGTCGGTCATGAAGTGGCGCGGCACGAACCGAGGCACTCTCCTATGGTAGGGACGGAAGACATCGGCAGCGTCCGACTCAGGTGCTACGTCCGCGGTACCGGCGGCGGCCGAAGGACCGACTCCGGTCCGATGAGCTGAACCGCTGTGGCGGGCACCGTGTGACCATGACCAGACCAACGTCCACAGTGTTTCTCGTCGCGCTGCTCGCGATCGGGGCCGGGGCTGTCGGATGCGAGCGCGGTGGTTCTGCATCCGGGGCGGAAAGCCCGTCGGCGTCCGCCTCGGTGAGCCGTCAGCAGCTGCTCGCCCTCGGCCAGGAGTGGGTTCAGTGCCTGCGCGACCACGGTCTGCCCCGGATGCCGGACGCCGACCTCAGCTCGGAGGGATACCTCCAGTTCCCACCTCAGGGCGGGTATGAATGGAAGACCGACCTGCGGAGCCATCCCGGGGCCATCGAGGCGTGCAAGTCGATCGAGGACCGGTATCCCGCAACGGCGTTCCGCCCCAAGGCACAGCTCTCGTCCGAGGACGTGCGGAAGCTCGGCGAGTACGCCAAGTGCATCCGCGAGCACGGCATCCCCGAGTTCCCCGACCCGAACGCCGCCGGCGAGTTCGACCTCACCGGAACCCCGCTGGCCGACGGAGTCCCGCCCCAGCGGATGAACACGGCGGCCCAGGCGTGCAGGCAGGTCTGGAGCGGGGATGTCCGCATCCACGACAACGGCGGTGGCGCGAACGAAGGCAAGAAGTGAGCCGCCGGCGGGGGACCGGCACCGTGCTCGCGGTCGCGGTGGCCGCGCCGCTCGCCGCCGGCGTGGCCTACGCCGCCCGCCCCCAGGGGAACGCCCCCGACACGCCCGCCGCCACGGTGGCCATCGGAACCGCCACGGTCACCCAGGGCACGCTCACCGAACGCATCCAGGTCGGCGGCGTCCTCGGGTACCTGGGCTCCTACACCGTCGACCATCAGGGCGCGCCGGGCGTGCTGACCACAGGGCCTGACTCGGGCGACACGATCGGCCGCGGCGCCGTCCTCTACCGGGTCGCCGACGCACCGGTCCGTCTCCTGCTGGGCAGTGTTCCTGCCTACCGTGGCTTCCGGTACGGGATGAGTGACGGCCCCGACGTGCGGCAACTGGAGCGCAACCTGGTCGCCATGGGCTTCGACCCGTACCACCGGATCACGGTGGACCGGCACTTCAGCGCGACCACGGCTGCGGCGATCCGACGGTGGGAGACGTCCTGGGGACGGTCGGCGTCCCAGCGCACCGGACGGTTGGCCCAGGGCGAGGTCGTGTTCCTGCCCGCCCCGCTGCGCGTCACCCAGCTGCAGATCCGGGTCGGCGGCACCGTCGGGCCCGGGATGACGGTGCTCAGCGGGACGTCGACGGACCGGGCGGTGACCGTACAACTGGACACCGCGCAGCGCAGCACTGTGCACACCGGCGACCATGTCGAGGTCGGCCTGCCGGACGCCGACCCGATCCCCGGTCGGGTCACCGGCGTCGGCGAGGTCGCGACGGCGCCCTCCGCCGACTCGGGCAACGGCCCGCAGCAGCCGGCGAACCCGGACACCGCGACGGTCCCGCTCACCATCGCTGTCCGCCTGCCCCGCGGCTCCGGCCTGGATCAGGCACCGGTGACCGTCGACATCGTCACCGGAACCCGCCGCGATGTCCTGCTGGTCCCGATCGCCGCACTGCTCGCGCGGCCGGGCGGCGGCTACCAGGTGCGTCTGGCCGGTGGGGCCGCGGTTCAGGTGGAACCGGGCAGCTTCGACGAGAGCAACGGCCAGGTGGAGATCGTCCGCGGCCTCACCGCCAGCCAGACCGTGGAGGTGCCGGCGCAATGACCGCCGTCCTGGAGCTGATCGATACGCGCAAGGTCTACCCCGGGACGCCGCCGGTCGAGTCCTTGCGCGGTGTCACCCTCACCGTGCACAGCGGCGAGCTGGTCGCCGTGGCAGGCCCGTCCGGATCCGGCAAGACCACGCTGCTCAACCTGGCCGCCGGCCTGGACCGCCCGTCCGGCGGCTCGGTACGCATCGCCGGCCACCCGGTCGAGAAGCTGCGCGACGGGCAGCTCTCCGGCGTGCGTGCGCACCTCCTCGGAGTCGTCTTTCAGCAGTTCTTTCTGCTGGAGCGGCTGAGTGCGGCTGAGAACGTGGCCACCGGCCTGCTCTACCGCGGTGTGCCGGCCGCCGAACGCCGGCGCGCCGCCCGTTCCGCCTGCGAGCGGGTCGGGCTGGCCCACCGCGCCGACTTCCCTGCGGCACACCTGTCCGGCGGCGAGCGGCAGCGGGTGGCGATCGCCCGCGCGCTGGTCGGCCGCCCTGCCGTGGTGCTCGCCGACGAGCCCACCGGAAACCTCGACTCCGTGACCGGCGCCGAGATCGTCGAACTGCTCCGCGAGCTCAACGACGACGGTGTGACCATCGTGGTGATCACGCACGACGAGCGGGTCGCCGCGGCGATGCGACGCCGCATCCAGTTGCGGGACGGCCTGGTGGTGGCGGACATCGAGGGTGCGTCGTGAGGTCCCGCCTGCGCGTCGCCGACCTGCTGCCGGTGAGCACCGTGGGCCTGCGCTCGCGGCCCGGCCGGGCGGCGCTGTCCATCCTCGGGGTGGCGATCGGGATCGCGGCCGTGGTGGCCGTGCTCGGCGTCACCCGGTCCAGCCAGTCGGACGTACTTGCCCGCATTGATCGGTTCGGTACCAACCTGCTCACCGTGGGCAGCGGCAAGACCATCCGCGGGGAGGAGGCCCGGTTGCCGGTGACCGCGGGCACGGCGGTGGCGCGTACCGATGGGGTGCTCACCTCGGCGGCGACCGCGATGCTCGACGTGCGGATCTACCGCAACGACCGGATGCCGCCCGGGCGGACCGGCGGGCTGTCGGTGCGGGCCGCCGACCCGGCGCTACTCGCCACGCTGGACGGCACCCTGGTTGACGGCCGCTTCCTGGATGCGGCCACGGCCCGTTATCCGGCGGTGGTGCTCGGCCACTACGCTGCCACCTCGCTGGGCATCCGCCGCGTCACCGGGCATCCGCAGGTCTACCTCGGCCACCACTGGTACACGGTGGTGGGCATCATGGCGCCGGTCGAGCTGGCGCCAGAGCTGGACGCTTCGGCGCTGATCGGCGCGACGGTGGCGGCCGACCAATTCGGGTACGACGGCAGACCGACCCGGATCTTCGTGCGGGCACAGACCGAGCGCACCGATGAGGTGGCCGGGCTGCTCGGGCGGGCGGCCAACCCGGCCCACCCCGAGGAGGTCGCGGTGAGCCGGCCCTCGGAAGCGCTCACCGCCCGGCTCGCGGTCACCGGCGGAGCCACCGTCCTGCTGCTGGGCCTCGGCGCCGTGGCTCTGCTGGTCGGCGGCATCGGCATTGCCAACGTGCTGGTGATCTCGGTCCTGGAACGGCGCGGAGAGATCGGGCTGCGCCGGGCGCTGGGCGCCACCCGGCGGCACATCGCGGCGCAGTTCCTGGTCGAGTCGCTGCTGCTGGGCGCGGGCGGCGGCGCGGCGGGGGTCCTGCTGGGCGCCACGGTCACGTACGTGATGTCCGTCGTCCGCGGCTGGCAGACGCTCGTGCCGGCTGCCGCGATCGGCGCGGGGCTGGCCGCCGCCCTCCTCATCGGAGGGCTGGCGGGTGTCTATCCGGCTCTGCGGGCCGCCCGCCTCTCCCCGGCCACGGCGCTACGAATGGCATGAGGGCTCAGGACGTGCAGCCGGTCGGTGCCGACCCGGATCGTGACGGGGCGCAGGCGAGGGCGGGCGGACTAAATTCATTCCATGTACTCCACGCAGGTATCCCAGATCGTCAGGGCGCCGCGCTCAGCCGTCTATCGGGCACTGCTGGACCCGGCCGCGGTCGCCAGGTGGCGGGTGCCCACCGGCATGAGCGGCCACGTGCACGAGTTCGACGCACGCGAGGGCGGCTCGTTGCGCGTCTCGCTCACCTACGAGGCGCCGGACGGTACCGGCAAGTCGACGGCACACACCGACACCTACCACGGTCACTTCGCCAAGCTCGTACCCGATCAGCAGGTGGTCGAGGTCGTCGAGTTCGAGACCGACGATCCCGCGCTCCGCGGCGCGATGACCATGACCACGACGCTCAGCGATGCGGACGGCGGCACCGAGGTCGTCGTCGTTCATGACGGCATTCCGGATGTGATCCCGGCCGAGGACAACGAGACGGGTACGCGCATGGCCCTGGCGAACCTCGCCAGACTCGTCGAACTGGGCTAGGCGGCGTTGCAGATCGCGCGTCAGGTCTGGAACTGCCACGCGGTCCTCAATTCGATGGAGTGCGGGGAGCCCGATCGAAGATTCCCCGCACTCCGGTTGGTCGAAGGGTCAGACTCTGGCCTCTTCCCCGACCCTGGCCTGCGCAGCCGCGGTCGCCTTCGGTGCCCGGCGTCCGGGCATCCACCAGTTCGCCTTGCCACACAGTTCCATCACCGCGGGGACGAGGATCATCCGGACGACCGTGGCGTCGATGAGCACGGCGACCGCCATGCCGAGGCCGCCCTGCTTGACCGCGATGTCGGGGCCGAGCAGTGAGGTGGTGAAGACGGCGATCATGATTGCGGCCGCCGCCGTGATGACCTTTGCGGTCCCGGCCAGCCCCCGGGCGACGGCCGTGCGGGTGTCGCCGGTCCGCTCGTACTCCTCACGGACCCGTGAGGTCAGGAAGACCTGGTAGTCCATGGACAGGCCGAACAGGACCGGGAACATCATCATCGGGACCCAGGTCGTGACCGGCATGGCGGCGGGGAACCCGAGCATCGGGCCGAGCCATCCCCACTGTACGACCGCGACGATCACGCCGTAGGCGGCGCCGATCGACAGCAGGTTCATCACGGCGGCCTGCAGGGCGATCGTGACCGACCGGACCAACGCGATCAGCAGCACCATGGACATCGCGATGACGACCACGATCATCAGGGGTAGGCGCGAGCCGGACTCCTCGGCGACGTCGATGGTGCTGGCGTTCGGCCCGCCGACGAGGACCTGTTCGCCGCCGGGTGTCCGGGGCAGCACGTCGTCGCGGAGCTCGTGCACCAGGTTCGCGGTCGCCTCGTCCTGGTAACCGGTCGTGGGGAAGGCGGTGAAGGTGACGGCCTGCCCGTTCTCACTGACCCGCGGTGGTGTGGCGTAGGCGATGCCCTCGGTCCTGCTGACCGCTTCGACGACGGAACCCAGATCGGCATCCTGGGATTCGACCTCGGTGGCGAAGATCAGGGGTGCTCCGTAGCCCGGACCGAAGCCCTCGGAGAGGATCTCGTACGAGATGTAGCTGCTCCTGTCGTGGGGCTGGACGCTGGCGTCGGGCTGGCTCAGCCGCATCGACAGCGTGGGGGCGGCCAGCACCAGCAGGCTCACGCCGGCGAGGAGTGCGGCGACCAGCGGCCTGCGCTGCACCACGCCGGCCCAACGCTCGGCTGGCGTACGGCGCTGCTGGGACCGGGCACCGGCGGGTTGGTTCCGGCGGGACGCGCGACGAGGCAGGCGCAGCGAGTTGATCCTGTATCCGGTGAAGCCCAGGAACGCGGGCAGCAACGTCACTGCGGCGATCATCGTCACCAGCACGATCACCGACGTGGCGACGGCCACCCCGGTCATCAGCCGCTGTCCCATGACGACCAGGCCCAGCAACGCGATCACCACGGTCGTGCCGGCGAACAGCACCGCGCGACCGGCGGTCGAGATGGCCTTGACCGTTGCGCTCTCGGGTTCATCGCCGTCCCGGAGGCTGTCCTTGTAGCGGGTCACGATGAACAGTGCGTAGTCGATGCCGACGCCGAGCCCGATCATCGCGCCGAAGATCAGAGTGAAATCCGGCGCGGGGACCACGTGCCCGACCATCTTCATCAGCGCGAGGCCGGCGGCAATTGCCAGGAGGGCGGTCACGATCGGCAAGCCCATTGCGACCAGCGACCCGAAGGCGATGAACAAGATCACTGCTGCCGCCAGGATGCCGACGCTCTCGGCCGAACCCTGCGGGGGTGTCTCGGCCTTCTCGGCCATGTACCCGCCCAGCGCGAGCGTGACGTTCTCGTCGGAGGCGGCCTTGACGATGTCCACCAAGGGCTTGACCTCGCTCTTCGTCACCTCCTTGTCGCTCAGCGGAATCGTCATGCGGGCGATTCGGCGGTCCGCCGTCACCAGGCTCCTGTCCTGATAGGGCGAAACCACCGGCCCGGTGACAGGTGAGTCGGCGAGATCGGCGATGGTCCTCTCGATCTTCTGCCGGGAGGCAGGCTCGTCGATCCCCTTGTCAGCCTTGATCGCGAGGCTGAGCCGGTCTCCCTGCTCCTCGGGAAAGTGCTTCTCCATCAGCTTCTGCGCCCTGGCCGACTGCGAGCCCCCACCGGAGAAGTCGTTGTCGGGGGCGGCGCCGTACCCGAAGCCGACCAACGCCACGGCGATCACGCCGACGATCCAGGTCAGGAGGACCAGGCGACGGCGCCGGTAACAGAACCGGGCCAGTCCCGCCAGAGCTCCGTCCGTACGGGGAGCCTCGGTTGTCATCATCTTCTCCTCATGTCATCGGTGTTCAGCGCGAAAATGCGCGTCAGCAGAGGCGCTGTGTTCCGTGGTGCGTTTCGCAACGGGGCGAGAACCGTCGAATCGGCGAGGTCTTCCAGCACCGTGTTGACGAAGGCCAGGTCGGCAGGGGAGAGCGACGGGGCTCGACGGGCCAGCCGGTGGAGTTCGGCGTCGATGACGGCCCGGGTGTGCCGGGCGACCAGGACGAGAAGATCCGACTTGAGCTCGTCCGCGCACCCGGCGGTGCGGGCCGGATCAGTGGCCATGGCCCGGGCTTCCGCCGTGCGGGCCGCCGAATGGCGTCGTGACGCCGTCGTAGTGGAGCCGCAGCATCATGCCCTGCTCCGCGTGGGGCAGGTTGTGACAGTGGTTCATCCAGATCCCGGGATTCGCGGCCCGGAATGCGACCTCCCAGGTCTCGCCCGGCCGCACATCGAACGTGTCCACCCACAGCGGGCTGCCCGTCGACGGTGTTCCGTCCCTGGACAGGACGAGCACAGGGTGACCGTGCAGATGCCAGGGATGCGTTTCCAGGCTCCGGTTGACCACCGTGAACCGGACGATGTCGCCTTCGGCGACGAGCTGATCGGGGATCGAGGGGTGGCCCCGGCCGTTGACGGTCTGCGCGTACGCCGGTTGGCCATCCACCATGGCGAGTCCGCGGTCGAGGACCAGGGTGAAGTGCCGGTCGGCGTCGCGGGCGCCGAAGGGCGTGGCGGCCGGGGCTCCGTACCGCAGCAGGTCGAGCTCCGGCAGGGCCGACGTGTCTTCGGCGCCCGCGTCACCGGGGACGTCACCATGCGGGCGCAGGCGCAGTCCGCCGTCACGATCGTCGTCGACAACGAGTGCCACGGGCGTCTCCGGCATACGGAACACCAGGTCGTGTCGCCCGCCCGCGGGCAGGCGCAGCCCGACGTCGCTGACCTCGCCGGGCTGGTTGAGGTCCCGGCCGTCGACGGCCGCCACCCGGAACGGGGTTCCGGCGAGGACGATCCGGTGCGGATTCGAGTTGGTGTTGATCAATCGCAGCCGCACGGGGGTGCCGGGCGGTGCGGTGTGTTCGGTGCGGCCGTCGCTGCCCGCGATCACGACGGTGCCGTCGAAGGTGTGCACCGGTAGGGTCAGGTCCAGTTGCTCCACCGCGGCGTGCCCGTCGGCTCGCTGCCCCTGGCGCGGGGTCACGACGAGGGTTCCGTACAGCCCCTTGTGTACGCCGGTGTGGGACGCGTGATGGGTGTGGTACCAGTAGGTGCCCACCTGGTCGGCGCGGAACCGGTAGGCGAATTCCTCACCGGGCCGCACGGCCATCTGGGTCAGACCCGGCACGCCGTCCTCGCCGCACGGTACGTCGTAGCCGTGCCAGTGCAGGGTCACCCCGCCCTCGATGTCGTCGTTTCGCAGCCGCACGTCGATCAGGTCACCCTGGATCGCGGTGATCGCCGGACCCGGCACCTCGCCGTTGTAGGTCCACGCGTCGATCTCGCGTCCGGACGCCAGCCGTACGGTGGCCTTCTTCGCGGTGAGCACGTGTCGTCGCACGGTGCCGCCCGGTGCCGGCGAGCCGGAGCCCCGTAGGTCGGCCACCGACACCGCCGCTCGGGACGAGCGTCCGGCACCCCCTCCCACCGTCACCGACTCGGCGGGGAGGAACGACAGTCCGGTGCCGGTGCCGGCGCCGGCCGCCGTCAGCGCGGCCGCGCCGCCGCTCCAGCCGAGGAACCGGCGACGCGAGATCAGGCGTCCCCCCAGCGCCGGCGCGACGCCCGCACCAGCGGTCTCCTCGGCGGCCGGCGCGACCACGCGCATGGTCAGCAACGCGCCGGCGCAGACCAGCGAGATCGTGATCAGAGCCGTGCTCAAGGTCAGCGGGTACCCGACCAGGAAGGTCACCACGAGACCGGCCAGCGCCGCGTACGCCGCGGTGAACACCGAAACGACGCCGGACACCGACCAGCCGTCGCCTCGCCCCCGCCTCGCCGCGAGCAGTCGCGGGCCGGCGAGCAGCACGGCGCCGGCCGCGGCGGCCCCCAGCACAGGCAGCCCCAGGAGCACCTTCTCCTGTACGAACCACCAGCCCCTGCCGGCCAGCATCGCCACGGTGCCCACCCGGAGGAGCGTCACGAGCACCGCTGCGACGAGGACGGCAGACGCCAGCCGGGTACGCCGCAGCGCCAGCGCGACGCCGGCCGCGAACCACGCCGCGATGCTCAGCAGCGCCACAACGTGGTCCAGAACGATCCGCAGCCCGGTGGTCATGGCGCCTGTCGCGCGGGCGTGGCCGCCCTGGACAGCTGCGTAGCCGGCCTGGACAGCTGCCGGGCCTGTCGGATGATCATCCCGGTCACCGCCACGATGGCGAGACCGTTGACCGCGTGCAGGCCGAAGACGAGCCCGCCGGCGGTGCCGTCGAGCGCTGTGGCGATCCCCTTGATCACGAACTGGACAACCGCGAGCCCGGCGACCAGGCCGCTCATCCCGATGAGCCGCCCGGGCATCCGGGCAGTCGCGGCGACGACGGTCACCAGGACCGCGATCAGAACAATCCCGCCGCCCAACGCGCGGTGGGGCTGGAAGGACTCGTCGTTGGGCGCCGTGTCGAACGCGCCGCTGGCGGCCAGGAAGAACTGCGTGACGACGGCCAGCATCTGCAGGGCCGCCAGGCCGGCGAAGAATCTACGCATGGCGCGCTCCCCGAAGCGGGTGGAGGTGATCGGTCATGGCGGCGATCGTCGCGCCGGGGAGGCTGCCGTGGCCTCGGACAGCGGGAGGCAGCGTCTACGCAGTCGGGCGTAGCCGGCCTCGCATCTCACTACGCCCGCCGGCGTAGCAGGTCGCGCGTCTGTGCGCAGCGTCGTCCATGGGCGAGAACCGTAGGATCACCGCATGGATCAGCGTGCCGTGTCGTTTCCCTCGCGGGTGGTGGCGCAGGACGTTGCGCTCGCGCTCTTCATCGCCGTGATGCAGGTGCAGGGCACGGTCGCCAAGGTTGCCGCCGACGGGGCGCCGCGCCCGCTCACCGACCTCGGAAACCTCGGATTCGCGCTGCTCGCGCTGAGTGGTCTGGTCGTGGCTGTCCGCTGCCGGTGGCCGGTTCCGGTGTTTGTCACCACCGCACTCGCCAGCCTGGTCTACTTCAGCCTCGACTTCCCGGACGGACCGGGCTGGCTCGGGCTCTTCGTCGCCCTCTACACCCTCACCGCGTACGGTGACGGCCGCCGGTCATTGGTGATCGCGGGTGTGGGGACCACGGTGCTGGCCGTCGGGTGGCTCATCGCGGCGGCCGACATCGAGCCACGCGCCGCCATCGGCTGGGTGTTCTTCCGCATCGGTGCGTCGGTGATGAGCGCAGCTCTCGGCGAGTCGGTCCGGTCTCGACGGGTCATCGCAGCCGAGGCTCAGGACCGCGCCGAGCTGGCCGAACGAACTCGCGAGGAGGAGGCGCGGGCGCGGGTCGACGCCGAACGACTCCGGATCGCCCGCGAGGTCCACGACACTGTCGCGCACGCCATAGCGATCATCAACGTCCAGTCCGGTGTCACCGCGCACGTGCTCGACAAGAGGCCGGAAGTGGCACGCGAGGCGCTGCAAGCCATCGAGCAGACCAGTTCTCGTGCGCTGCGAGAGATGCGAGCCATCCTCGGAGTACTCCGTGACGAGAACGACGGGCGTGTGCCGTACCCCGGGCTTGAGCAGATCGACGAACTCACCGCCAAGGCACGCGCTGCCGGACTCGACATCAACCTGGAGCAGACCCCGCCCGCGGCGCCGTTGCCGAGCGCGGTGGGGAGCGCGGCCTACCGAATCCTGCAGGAATCGATCACCAACGTGATCCGCCACGTCGGCCCGACTCGGGTGACGGTAGCCCTGAAGCCGGGGATCGACGTTCTGGAGATCCGCGTGACCGATGAGGGCCGCCGTGCCGCCCCAGGTGATCACCCTGCGGGCTCGCACCTGTCGGCCCGGCAGCCGACCGGCACCGGCACCTCGGCCAGGCCCGGCCGCGGGATCCTCGGAATGCGCGAGCGCTGTCAACTGCTGGGCGGAGAACTCGATGCCGAGCCGACTCCGGGCGGAGGGTTCGAAATCACGGCCCGGCTGCCTCTCGCGCCGACCGGGTCGCGCCTGTGAACGCACCGGCCGCGTCGCCAGCAAGCAACCTCCCGATCAAGGTGCTGCTCGCCGACGACGAGGGCCTGGTGCGATCCGGGTTCAAAATGCTGCTCGACGTCGAGGACGACATCACGGTGGTGGGAGAGGCCACCAACGGCGCCGAAGCCGTCGCGCTGGCCCGCGCCAACCGCCCGGACGTCGTCCTCATGGACATCCGCATGCCAAAGCTGGACGGGATTCAAGCCACCGCCCAGATCACCGGGACGCACGGGTTGGAACAGGTCCGGGTACTCATCCTCACCACCTACGACACCGATGCCCACGTGTTCGAGGCATTACAAGCCGGCGCCAGCGGCTTCCTGCTCAAGGACGCCGGACCTGCCGAGCTCCTGCACGCCATCCGGGTGATCGCCGCCGGAGAAGCGCTGCTCGCGCCGCGGATCACCCGACGACTCATCGGCCAGTTCACCGCGCAACGAACAGCCAACCAGGCCGCGGAGGGCCGGCTCGCGGTGCTGACCCAGCGCGAGCGCGAGGTGCTGGCCCTCGTGGGACAGGGCCTGAGCAACAACGAGATCGGCGCCAAGTTGTTTCTCAGCCCGGCCACCGCGCGCACCCACGTCAGCCACGCGATGGCGAAACTGGGTGCGCGCGACCGCGCGCAACTCGTTGTCATCGCCTATCAAGCGGGACTGGTCAGTCCGCACATGGCACCCTGAGCGACCGAGGACTGCGGCATCCCCTGACGGGCAATCGATACATGAAGAAGCCGCCCACCCCTCTCGGCGGTAGGCGGCTTCCGGCTGTTCGGGCTACTTCTTGTTCAGGTTGACGATCACGCCCTGGTCGGCGCACGCCGTCTGCAGCCCGGCCACGTGGGTGCCCATCGGCCCGATGAACGCCAGTGCCCCCATCTCCTCGCCTTCCGGCAGGTTCGACACCTGCCACACGATGTCGACCAGCGCGGTGCCGTGCTCGCGCAGCTTCTCGTGCCGGGAATCCTCGAACAGCTCCCGCACCTCGCGGTACTCGGCCTCGGTCATCTTGTCGTCGCTGCCGGACTTGTCGTCGGCGACGACCGACGTGCCGTCGCGCATCGCCTTGCAGGCCGCGACGCCGGAGTCCTCCTTGATGAAGCCCTCGTAGACGGCGAGGCCGGCGGTGGTGAGCACCAGCACGGCGAGGGCGGCGCCGAGTGCGAGGAGGAGCGGCTTGCGGCGGTTGGGCTTGGTCGGCGGCGGGGTGGTGACGAAGCCGGTGGGCTGCGGCTGCCCGGGGTCCGCGGGCTGGTACTGCTGGGGCGGGTATCCGGGGCTGCCCTGCTGGTAGGGCTGCTGCGGCTGCTGGTTCGGGTACGGCTCGGTCATGCTGTGCTCCCCACGTGATGTTGGCGTGTCGATGCTGGTCGGGATGGTTGCCCGGGACTACGGGTTGTCGGGTTGGTGACTGTTGTTGTGGCCGGTCAGGCAGGGCGGGGCGGCCGGTCAGCCCACCACCGGACTCCCCAGCGGGGGCCGGCGGCGATGGAAGTCAGGCGTCGCGCGTCCGGCTGTCTCGGTGGCAGAACGTCCGCGGGCCTGAACCGCCAGGGGATGGCCGGCCTCCGGGTCGAGCCGGCGGGTAATCAAACGCCTACCGCCTCGCTGCCCAGGACGACGGTGAAGGTGACGGGCTGCCCCACCATCTCCGGCGTGGTCGACAATGCCGCGCAGACGGCGATCCGGGTCGCGTGCCAGCATTTCGGGGACCCCTACGTCTGGGGTGCCGACGGTCCGGACGCCTTCGACTGTTCCGGTCTCACCCAGTACGCCTACAAAGGCCGCGGGCATCTCGCTCACGCGCCGCGTGACCTGACCGCCAGCCTGCGACGGAGGCTCCCGCCCCTTTCCACGGACCGGGTCCTCCGTCACCTCTGGCAAGGGCAGGCCCGGCTACTCCTCGTGGGCCAAGGTGATCATCATGCCGGTCTCGGCGTGGTAGAGCGAACTCGTCAGCGCCGCCGTCGCCGCCGCCCGACCGCGGTACGCCACCAAGGGCGTGACGTTGCACGAGCAGGTCGCACCGGATGTCGGACTGATCGACGCCGACGCGGAACGCTTGGGCCAGGTGCTGGGCACCCTCCTCGACAACGCCTTACGCCACACCCCGCCCGCCGGCAGCGTGAGTGCGCGCGCGACCCGGGACGACGGCGGTGTGCACCTCGGCATCGCGGACACGGGCGACGGCATCGACGCACGGCACCTGCCGCACGTCTTCGAGCGCTTCTATCGGGCGGACACCGCCAGGGACCGCGAGCATGGTGGATCGGGCATCGGCCTGGCCGTCGCCCGCGCGATCGTCGTCCAGCACGGCGGCCGGATCAGCGCCGCCAGTGAGGGCCCCGGCAAGGGCGCGACGTTCACCGTCACCCTGCCCGCCACGGGACCGCTCGACGTCAGCTGACCACCTGCGGGGTGTGGCCGCGTGGGGGAGCGGTCAGCGCAACGCGTCCAACCTGCGGTGGTACTCCTCGACATCCAACTCCCCGCGGGCGTAGCGCTCGGCCAGGATGCGCCGCGCCGAGTCGTTGCGGTCTGCGGGCCGCCGGCCGTTGCCCACGGCCAGCCACACCGCAGCGACGATGATCACGGCCAGGATGAGCCAGCCGATCATCATGGCGCCCATCGGCCAGATCCAGCCGTTGTCGTGCATGGGATCCGCGTCCTCTCCGCAGTGGGACCGCGAATTTCAGGGCGGGCTCGCCGGCATACCCGCCACGGCTACCGGATCACCTCGCCGCCGAGGCCGGCCCACGCGAGGATGCCTGCTCGCCGTCACCGGAGTGACCGCCGTGACCACCGTGCCGCCGGGCGACCGTGGCCTGACCGCGAAGGCCCGCGACTTCCGCTCACCGCCCGGACGTGGTCCAGGCCGTCGTCGACGCCACGGCGTACGCGGGCGGCGGCAACTCGACGCCACCGTGCCCGCCGACCTCGAGGCCGGCAGGCCAAGTGAGCCGTGGTGGGACAAGCGCACGACGCCGTGGTGGGTCGCGACGTAGAGCTGTCCGTCGGGCGGGTTGACCCCCAACCCGCGGTCCCTCGGCAGGTGCCCATGGTATGCCATCTACTATGCGCGATTAGTAGAAGCGCGTCGGGACGAGTGAGGTCTGCCATCGGCCGCATTCGCACAATTAGTCTGGTTATGGGATGAAAGGTCCGATGCTGAAGGAACCGAGGCTGCGGAGGCAGACGCTCCTGCGGCTGGTGCTGCTCGTCGCCCTGACGTTCGGCGTGTTCGGCATGCACACCTTCGGCCACCCGTCCGACCTCGTATCCCCCGGCGTCGGGCACATGACGTCCGCCGTCCACACGATCGAAGACGCGCCGGCTCCAGCGCAGGGCCACCATGGCTCGCACGGCCGCAAAGACGGCCTGCACGCGTTCACCGTGTGCCTGGCTGTGCTGGGCGGCGTCCTGGTCCTCGGCTCCCTGTCGCTGCTGCGGCACCGCCGATGGGATCTCTGCGTGCCCGCTGGCCCACGATCCTGGGCGACCGGGAGGCGTCGGGCCCCGTCGCACCGTCCCATCGGGCTACATCTGACCGCTGTGTCGGTCATGCGGACATAGGAAGCGCGCGAATCCGCACTGCTCGGATCCCACGACCCTTTACCGCAGACCTAGCGACAAGGACCACGTACCTGATGAAGCGAACCATCCTGCGCCGCAGCGCCCTCGCGGGCGTCGCCCTGTCCGCTCTGCTCGTCACCGCCGCGTGCGGCGGCGGTGACGACACGGCCGGCATGCGGCACGGCAACAGCAGCCCGTCGACGAGCACCTCGTCCCCGGCCAACGCCACCTTCAACGACGCGGACGTGATGTTCGCCCAGATGATGATCCCGCACCACCAGCAGGCGGTCGAGATGGCCGACCTGGCCCCGACCCGAGCGAGCGACCCCGAGCTGAAGGACCTGGCTGCCAAGATCAAGGCGGCGCAGGATCCGGAGATCACCACCATGAAGGGGTGGTTGACGGCGTGGGGGAAGTCCACCGAACTCCCGAGCAACCACAGCATGCCGGGCATGAGTTCGGCGCCCGGGCACAACATGCCGGGGATGTCGGCCTCGCCCGGTCATGACATGCCAGGCATGAACTCGAACATGCCCGGCATGATGTCCGAGCAGGAGATGGCGGACCTGACCGCGGCCAAGGCCACCGCCTTCGACAAGAAGTTCGCCGAGATGATGATCGCCCACCACAACGGCGCCATCGAGATGGCCAGGACCGAGCAGGCCAACGGCACCAATCCCGAGGCCAAGGCGCTCGCCGCCAAGATCGCCTCGGATCAGGCCGCCGAGGTGCAGACCCTGCAGAAGATCCTCGACCGCCTCTAGACGGCGCCTGTCGGGCCGGGCCGGACGGCTTTCCCCACCCCACGAGAGGCTCCGTGGTCAGGACCTCACCGGGGCCGAGCGGGCCGACTCGCGCGGCCTGACCCGCACCAGCACAAGCGGTCCCTCGCCACTCGGCGAGGGGCCGCGATGTGCCTCGGTGAACCTGGTGCCGGGGTCGTCGGTGTAGTCCATGCAGGTGCCGAGGTTGGTTTGTCGAAGTTCTCGTCCTGGTGGTCCAGGCCGAAGGTGTGGCCGACCTCCTGGCGGGTGACGAGGCATCGGGCCACTGCGCTCGCCAGCAGCCGGCGCTTCCTCGGCCCGTCCTGCCGGCCTGGCGCGTCGCCCCGCGTACCCTTGCGGCACGAAGGGAGCGCACGTGGCGGAGCTGGGCAGACTCGAGGCGGCAGTCATGGAGGTCCTCTGGCGGGCCGACCAACCCCTGCTGGTCAGAGACGTCCTCGACGGGCTGACCACCGACCGTGCCCTGGCCTACACGACCGTTCTCACCGTGCTCGACAACCTGCACCGCAAAGGCTGGGCCGCCCGCGAGAAGGACGGCAAGGCGTACCGCTACCGCCCTGCCGGCACCCGTGAGGAGATCACCGCCCGCACGCTGCGCCACGTGCTGGAGACCAGCACCGACCCCGATCTGGTGCTCCTGCATTTCGCCAGATCAGCCTCGAAGCGGGAACTGCACATCCTCAAGCAGGTGCTCCACGAACGGGAGCCCGAGGCGTGAGTGTCGCGCTGGCACTGCTCGCCGGTGCCGGGATCGCTGCCTGGTGCGGTCCGGTCGCGCTGCGATTCTGCTTCCGCCACGTAGCTGACCCCGTCGCGGTGTTGCTCGGCTGGCTCGGGCTGCTCACTGCCGTGATGGTCACCTTCGCCCTGGCCGTCGCCGCGTTGCTCGCCCCTGGCGCCGCCCACGACTGGGCGCTGCATGACCTCGCCCGGCTCTGTTGGCACTGGGCGCAGCCCAGCCGCCCGCCTGCCCTCGATGAAGTCCTCGGGGCGTCCGGTGCTCTGATCATTTTCGCGGCGCTCACGAAGTTCGTCGTGTCGTGCACCCGTCGCGCGCGGTCGGCTTACCGGGCCCGGCGCGCCCACGCCGATCTGCTGACTCTGAGCGGTGCGACGGCCGGGCCAGGCGACACCGCGGTGCTGTGGATCCCTCACCCGACCCCGTTGGCGTACAGCATCGGTGGCGCCGGCGGGATGACCGTGCTCGCCAGTTGTACCCGTGACCTGCCGGCGGACCAGCTCGCCGCGGTGATGAGCCACGAACGGGCTCACCTGCGCGAGCGTCACCACCTGCTGGTGTCCGCCGTGGAAGGGCTCGCGTCGGCGGTTCCCTGGCTGCCGCTGACCCGCGAAGCGCCGGCGGCCGTCCGCTTGCTCGTGGAGCTGCGTGCGGACGCCGCGGCGGTCCGGGAATGCGGCCAGGCGGCCGTGCGAGGTGCACTCCTGAGCTTCGCCGGCGCCCCGCACCCGCCGTCCGCCCTGTCGATGGCCGGGGGAGAGGTGGGAATTCGGCTCCAGCGACTTCAGTCGCGGACCCCGCACGGCCGCAACCTTGCGATCCGCGCCGCGCTCGCCGCGGCTGCCCTCATGGCGCCCGTGAGCATCGGCATGCTCGCTGCCGTCATCACGTGTCTCTAGACCTCCGGTGACAGCCGGGGCGGCGTGTCCCGCGTGCGGGGCGTCAACCGGCGCCGCAACCGGCTTCACGGTCGCTGGTCGGATGCGCCTGTAGCCGGGTCACTCCACGAGCTGGTAGCCGGCCCGCTGCACGACGGCGCGGACGTCGTCGGTGTCCAGAGGGTTGGCGCTGAGAACAGTGATGGTGCCCGCGGCGACGTCGGCCTGGACATCGGTTACGCCCGTGATCTCGGAGACGTGCCCGGTCACCTTCTTGGCGCAGCCGCCGCAGGTCATGCCCGACACCTGATAGGTGCTCCGGGCGCCGGTGGTGTCTGCGGCCGTGGGGGCGCTGTCGATCGTGACGGTGCCGCAGCCGCAGCTCGATTCATTGCCGCACATGTGGATCTCCTCGGTGTTTGCAGACGATGCCGTCGACGGGTGCGCAGGGTCCGTCCGGGGACGGGCCAGCGGTGCGTGGCTGGACAGGGCCCAACATACCCCACCCCCGTATACGTCTCAACACTTCGGAGCATCGCCTTACCGAAAGGTGGATATAGGCCGCATCACTTGACGATCAATACGGGTAGGGGGTAGAACTTTGCCACTACCCATACCCCCTAGGGGTAATTGAAGGAGTCGCTGCCATGTCATCCGCCGCCAAGCGCTGGTGGGCCCTCGGACTCATCGCCCTCGCCCAGTTCATGGTCATCATGGACACCTCGATCATCGGCGTCGCACTACCACGCATACAGGCTGACCTCGGCTTCTCACCCGAGAACCTGTCCTGGGTCTTCAATGCCTACGTCGTCGCGTTCGGCGGCCTGCTCCTGCTCGGCGGCCGACTGTCCGACCTGCTCGGTGCCCGCCGCATGTTCGCCGCCGGCTGGCTCATCCTGCTCATCGGTTCGGCCGTCGCCGGCCTGGCCGACAGCGTCGCCGTCGAACTCACCGCCCGCGCTGTGCAAGGCGCCGGCGCCGCACTGATCGCCCCGTCGGCGCTCACCCTGCTGATGATGCTGTTCGGCGCCGAACCCAGGGAACTCACCCGGGCCCTCGCCCTGTACGGCGCGGCCGCACCCGCCGGCGGAACCGCCGGCGTCTTCCTCGGCGGCGTCATCACCGAATACATCAGCTGGCCCTGGGTCTTCTACATCAACATCCCGATCGCCGTCCTTGCGCTGCTGGCCACCCCGGCCCTCATGCCCACCGGGGGTACCCGCCGCGGGTCCCTGGACGTCCTCGGCGCCCTGACGGTGACCGTCGGCCTCGGCGCCGCCGTCTACGGAATCGTCCGCGCCCCCGAGGTCGGCTGGACCTCCGGGCAGACCTGGCTGGTCCTCGCCGCAGCCGTCGTCGCCCTGGCCGCCTTCGTCGCCATCCAGGCGTCCCGGCGCGAGCCGCTGATGCGCCTGTCGATCTTCCGCGCTCCGAACCTCGCCGCCGCCAACATCGCCCAACTGCTGCTCGGCGCGGCCTGGATCCCGATGTGGTTCTTCCTCAACCTCTACCTGCAGCAGGTCCTCGGCTACAGCGCCTTCCCCAGCGGCGCCGCGCTGCTGCCGATGACGATCCTCATCATGATCGGCATGATCGCGCTCGCCCCGCGGGCCATCGCCCGGTTCGGCGCGAAGCCGATGGTGGTCACCGGCCTCGCGATCCTCGCCATCGGGCTCGGCTGGCTCGCCCTGGTACGCCCCGACGGCAGCTACACCGTCGACGTCCTGCCGGCTTCACTGGTCGCCGCGCTGGGCATGTCGCTGGCGTTCATCCCGTCGCTCGGCACGGCGATCTCCAGCGCCCGACCCGAGGAAGGTGGACTCGCCTCCGGCATCGTCAACACCAGCTACCAGGTCGGCTCGGCGCTCGGTCTGGCCGCGATGACCGCGGTCGCCTCCGCCGCCGGCGCAGACCGGCTCGGCGACCTGCCCGCCCTCACCGACGGCTACTCCGCCGCCTTCATCGGCGCCGGGATCATCGCCGCCGCAGGCGCGGTCACCGCCGGGCTCACCCTGCGCGGCGCCCGGCGGCAGCCGGCCGACGACGCCCAACCCGTGAGCGTCGCCTGATCCGAACCGACACCATCGACCGCCCACCGGATGCCGGTGGATCAGCCCGAGGAGGCTGATCCACCGGCGCCGACCTGCGACGAGCGCCGAGTCGACCAACGCGCTCGTGCCGGCTACGTCTCGGCGTTGACGAGGATGGCGGTGACCAGCAGGACGGCCACCATCAGCAGCGCTTCGACCAGGACGGTGCGGCGTAGCCGAAGAGTGCCGTCCATCCCTGGGTCGTCGAGCCGGGGCACCACACGCCTGCTGTTGTGGAACCCGACAACGGCAACAACCGCCACCAGGGCAAGTTTGACAAGAAGCACCCGGCCCCAGCTGGTGGTCACGAGATGGACCGGCCGCTCCAGGATCGCCAGGGTCAGCGCGACACCGGCGACACCCGTGAGCGTTACCGCAGCGGTGGCCGGTATGGAGAAGCGCAACGCCATCTCGGCGGCGCCCGTCGGTGCGCCCGTGCGGGCGCGGCCGAGCAGGAGCGCGGCCAGGAGCAGAACCCCGCCGACCCACACTGCGGCGGCGATGGTGTGGGCGACGTCGGCCGCCACGACGACGACCCGAGGTTCCGCGGTGACGGTGTGCCCGTCGAGCAAGAAGGAACCCAGTAGCAGGGCCACGGTGAGACCCAGGAGCACAGGGCGGACCGCTCGCGCTCGCACCCGCCGGACGCCGTCGCCGGTCGTCCCATCAGCGGCAGGCGTCACCAGGTTCCGAGAGTCGGTGGGTATCGCGGCAACGGTCGGAACGGCGTGACGCCCGACCGCGTGTCGACCCCGGATCAGCGCCGCTTCGAGTGAACCCGACACGAGCAGGCCGGCCGCGCCGGTGAACCGCAGGGCCAGACTGGCGGCCACCGGCGTCTGGCTGAGCGCGGCCAACGCCGGGACGCTGGCCGCCGAGGCGAAGGTGCCCTGCTCGCTGAAGACCGCCGCGAGTGCAGCCAACTCAAGGCCCGCTCCGGCCGCCACGGTCAGCCCAGCCGCCCGCACCCATACCTGCACCACCCGGATGTCACTGCGAGTGCCGACCAAGGTGGTCAACGCGAAGACGAGACCACCGACACCGAGCAGGATCGCCGCGTAGGAAAGCCACCGCCCGACGGCGCCGACGAACCGTACGGGCTCCTGTTCCGCATCAGCGGTATGGCCGACGGCGTGTCCGCCGGAGTGGGCGGGTGGCGAGGCCGAGGGCAGGCCATGGCCGGCGTGTCCGTGCGGGCCGTTGGATGCCTGGGGACTGGCGGTCGCTCCGGCCGACGGGGGAGGCGAGGCCACCGCGAAGGTGAGGACACCGGTCAGCGGGTGGGCGTCCGGGGCTGCGACATTCCATCGCAGCTTGAACGTGCCGCCGGTCAGGGGAACGCTCGGGTGAACCAACCAGGTACGGCCACCGTCGGGGGTGTGGCTGGTCACCGGTACGACGTTGCCCGTGCCGTCGGAGAGCTTGAATCCAGCTCCGGTGGGCGTGCCGGCGGCACTGAACGTCAGCCGGATCTCCGCAACGGCATCGACCCGCGCGCCGTCGGCCGGCACAGCCTTCAACAGCTTGAAGTGCGCGGCGGCGGGGGAGGCGAACGCGAGCGCCACGATGAGGGCGGGAAACAGCGCCAGCCACACCCGTAGTGCCCAGAGTGCGGCGCGACGTGCTGACAACTGTTCGGCAGGACCCGATGCGGCGGCAGGCAAGGTCAGGCCGCCCGGCGACGCCGCTGGAAAGGCGCTGTCGATCCTTTCGCCGAGGAGGCGTGGACCCGACGCCCACACATTGCTCCTACCGGATGCGGTCGCCATCCTAGGGCAACTACTACCCACACATAGTAGGGCCGCCAACTGCTGGTGGCTGCTCAGGCGGGAACGCGGCTGCCGGGCGGAGTGAAGGCGGCCAGTACGGTGGCGGTGATGAACGCCGGCGCCTCCTCCATGTCCAGGCGGCCGGCGTTGATCTCGTCGGCGGCATTGTGCATCACGCTGTGCATGACGCCGACCAGCCAGGGAGTCGAGAGGTCGCTGCGGAAAATTCCCTCCTCCTGGCCGCGCCTGACGAGGCCTTCGACGCGCTCCACCGGCCCGGCGTGCAGCTCACGGATGCGGCCAGGTGGAAGAACCTCCTGAGCCGCCAGCAGGAGGGACCGGGACTGGTTCACCAGTAGCCAGCTGGAATGGATCAGCCGGGTGAGTGCCTGCCTCGGGTCGCCGCTCAGGTCGACCGCGTCGAGGGCGCTGTGGCCCTCGTCGATGGCCCGAGCGAGCGCCGCCTGAACCAGATCGGCGCGGTTCGGGAAGTGACCGTAGAGCGTGACCCTGCCGACGCCCGCGGCTTTGGCGATCTCGCTGACGCTGGCCTCCGGGTTGCGGCTCAGGGCCTTCACGGCGGCCTCAAGGATCGCCGCGATGCTGCGCTGCGCATCGGCCCGCCTGCCCGGCGTCTTCGCCTGCCCCGTTGCCGCCACCCGGACTCCCTTGTCGAACACTGCTGTACGAGTTACTGTACCCGACACAACTCAAACACAGCTGTTCGAATTGGGGGCCACTCCGTGTCCGCTCAGGCCGTCGACCAACCCGACACCTTCGCCGCCGACCCACGCCGCTGGCGCCTGCTGGCACTGCTCGGCGTCGCGCAGTTCATGCTCATCCTGGATGTCACCGTGGTGGCGATCGCGCTGCCGCACATCGGCACGGACCTCGGCCTGGAACGCGACACACTGACCTGGGTCGTCAGTGCGTACACCTTGATGTTCGGCGGCCTGATGCTGCTCGGCGGGAGGGCGGCCGATCTCTTCGGCGCCCGCCGCGTGGTCCTGCTCGGCCTGCTCGTGTTCACGGCCGCGTCCCTGGTCACCGGTCTGGCCCCGGGTGCCGCTCTGCTGATCGGCGGCCGAGTCGCGCAAGGTGTCGGTGCGGCGTTGCTGTCGCCTGCGGCGCTGTCGGTGGTCACGAGAACCTTCCACGGGAACGAACGCAACAAGGCCCTCGGCGTGTGGTCCGCGCTCGGCGGCGGCGGCTCGGCGATCGGTGTTCTGCTCGGCGGCGTACTGACCGCAGGCCCTGGTTGGCAGTGGGTGTTCTACATCAATGTGCCCATCGGCCTGATCGTGCTGGTGGCACTGGCCCGGATGCTGCCGGCGCACCTGTCGCCGGCAACCCGGGCACGTCTCGATGTGCCAGGCGCCATCCTCGTCACCGCCGCAACCGGCACGGCGATCTACGCGCTGATCAACGCCGGCGACCGCGGCTGGTTGACCGCGACGACCCTCGGGACGCTGGCCGGTGCCGTCGTCCTCTACGTCGTGTTCGCCGTCGTGCAACGCACCGTGCGCTCACCCCTGATGGACCTGCGGATCCTGAGCCGCCGGCCGGTTGCCGCCGGCACGTTCCTCATCCTGGCAGCGACGGCTCTGATGATCGCGGTGTTCTTCCTCGGGTCGTTCTACCTGCAACACCACAAGGGTTACGGGGCTCTGCGCACCGGGCTGCTGTTCCTGCCGGTCGCCCTGGCAACGATCGTCGGAGCCCAGGTCGCCGGTCACCTCATCGGCCGCCTCGGTGCCCGGCCGGTCGCCGCCGCTGGCCTTGCGATCGCCGCGCTCGGCACCGCGCTCCCCGCGTTCTGGGACAGCGCGGCTGCGATGGTGACCGGGATCAGCGTCGGCGCAGCGGGCATCGGCGCCGCCTTCGTTGCCGCCTCCACAACTGCCCTGGCACAGGTCGCTCATCACGAAGCCGGACTGGCCTCGGGTCTCCTCAGCACCTTCCACGAGTTCGGCGCCGCCCTCGGCGTCGCAGTGGTGTCCAGCATCGCGGCGGCGAGTATCGCTGGCAGCAGCAGCGTCGGCTTCACCCGTGCCTTCACCTTCGCTGCGGCGACGGCCGCTGCGGCGGCGGTCGTGTCGCTGCTCATCGTCCCGAACCTGAAGCCACCCACGGGTGCGAAGGCCCATGCGCACTGAACGGACTCCGCCGCCTGCCCGGAGCGCCTCTTCGGGCCGCTGTGGAACCGAGGACCGTCCGGTGGTGTCGCGTGCTGCTGCCGGCGGCTTCGGGCGACCCGGATCTGCGGCATCGTGCTCAACCAGCTCTGCTGGCGGTGCTCGTTAGCCTGACCGACGTGATCGGATTCAACTGGGCCGTGCTGTCAGCGGTGCGCGACGCGAGGCCGGACGCGGTTCCGGAGATGGTTCGGCACGCCCTGCGGGTCCTCGAGGACCTGCTGGAAGAGGTTGACCACGCCTGAACCTTCACACTCGTGGACGGCCCGCTGACCGACGACGACGTCGTCACCTCGGTGAACGCGCTGCTACCGCGGCAGTGCCGGGTCTCGGGGCTGGAGTCGGTGAGTTCCTGGTCCGCCCTGGTTCGCGAGGCGCTGCCGGGGTTGTTCGTTCCGACTCGGCAGCCGCGCGCCTGGGCCGAGCAGTCGCCGGCGCGGGACCTGGCCGAAGCGCTCACGGAATGGGCTGTGGCCCTGATGGGGCGGCTCTGGGCCGACTCCGCCGAGTCCTGGGCGCTTACCGTGGACACCGAGGACTGGTACGAGGCGGCCTACGTCGATCTCGTCGTCCGTGAGGGCGACCGCATCTGGCTGCTGCACCTTGGCGTCAGTGACTGACCCTGTGTCGGCGGCAAGCCTTGGCGCCCAAGGGGGTTCTCGTCACGCCGCGTTCCGCCGTCGGGTCACAGACCTTGCCGGGCAGGTGTTCGTGAGCCCGCACCAGCTACCCGGCCGTGCGGATGACCGAGGCCGGCTGGGCGTGATCACGCCCAGCCGGCCCCAGTCCCACCGATTCGGCCTGACCCATGTCACCTGCCGGTCCGAGTCGGAGTCGACCGCCGGCGGGCCGTTCAGCGCCAGGACGGCCGGTAGTCGTAGTGGGGCAGAAGCCGCGCGCTGAGTAGCGCCGCCCCGAGCACGATCGACACGGCCGGCAGCACCGTGTGGACGGGATAGCCGGGGCTGGCGCCGGCCAGCCCGATGAACGCGGCGCAGACGGCCGCCGGTGCGTGCGGCGCCCCCAGCAGCAGCATGGCCACCACCGAGGACACCGCCGCCGCGGTCGCGGTCCACACCGAAGGGCCCACCGCGGCGGTGATCGCCACCGCGATCGGGGCGCAGGAGGCATAGCTGAGCAGCACTGCGGCGGGTCGGGCAAGCGGCGCGCGGGGCGCCATGGCCAGGACCGCCGCCGACGCGACGAAGGGCAACGCGAATACGTCCAGACCGGTCAGCTGTTCGGTGATGGCGAGCAGGGCCGCCGCGCCGAGCAGCATGCTGCCCGCGCTCAGCGCGACGACCCAGGCCTCCCGCCGGCCGGTTCGTGACCGCAGGGTGGCGGAGGACACGGCTCTACCGCGTCCGCCGCAGGAAGGCGCGGATCAGGTCTGCGATCTCGTCGCCGTGGGTCTCCAGCGCGAAGTGGCCGGTGTCCAGCAGGTGGATCTCCGCGCCGGGCAGATCCCGGGCGTACGCCTCGGCGCCGGCGGAGCCGAAGATCTCGTCGTGCCGGCCCCAGGTGACGAGCGTGGGCGGCTGGTGCTGACGGAAGTACCGCTGGAAGTCGGGGTAGACGTCCAGGTTGAACTGGTAGTCCCAGAAGAGCTGCAGCTGCACCTCCCGGTTGCCGGGCCGGTCCAGGCCGGCCTGGTCGAGCAGCCACGTCTCCGGGCCGATCCGGTCGAGGCGGTCAGCGGGCACGCCGTGGGTGTACTGCCAGCGGGTCGCTTCGGCCTCCAGCAGTCGCCGGACCGCGGGCTCGTGGGCCTGGCGGTCCTTGGCGTGCTCGAACAGGACTTCCCAGAACGGCGTGAAGCCCTCGGTGTAGGCGTTCCCGCTCTGGCTGATCAGCCCGGTGACCCGCTGGGGGTGGCGGCTGGCGATCCGCAGGCCGATCGGCGCCCCGTAGTCGTGCAGGTACAGGGCGAACCGGTCGATGCCGAGCGTGTCCAGCAGACCGAGCGTGATCTCGGTGAGCCGCTCGAAGCTGTAGTCGAACCCGTCCACTGGCGGTGCCGAAGACTGCCCGAAGCCGACGTGGTCAGGGGCGACGAGGTGGAACTCGTCGGCCAGTGCGGGGATCAGGTTGCGGAACATGTGTGAGCTGGTGGGAAAGCCGTGCAGCAGCACCAACGTCGGCCGGCTCGGATCTCCGGCCTCGCGGTAGAAGACCTGCTGGCCGGCGACGGTGACCAGGTGATGACGGGTGGCGAAAGGGGACATGCCGACTCCTCGACAACCTGGAGAACGATCGTTCTCCGACTGGTTGCTACCGTAGGAGAACGACGGTTCTCTGCGCAAGGGACTTTGACATGGACCACACGACGGCCGAGGCCCGTCTGCTCGACGCGGCCGACACGCTCTTCTACGACCGAGGCATCCAGGCGGTCGGCATGGACGCCATCAGGGCCGCCTCCGGCGTCTCGCTCAAGCGCACCTACCAGCTCTTCCCGTCGAAGGAGCACCTGGTCGAGGCGGTGCTACGGCGGCGCGACCTGGCCATCCGCGCGGAGCTGGAGGCGTACACGTCGGCGCGGACCAACCCCACCGAGCGGATCCTGGCGGTATTCGATTACCTCTACGAGTGGTTCGGCCAGCCCGACTACCGAGGGTGCGCCTTCATCAACTCGTTCGCCGAACTCGGCGCCGCGTCGGAGAACGTCGTCGAGATCGTCCGTACCCACAAGCGGGCCTTCGCCGACCACATCGCCGCCCTGGTCGCGGACGCGGACCAGCCTCCGGCGCGCGCCGGGCAGCTGCTCATCCTGGCGAACGGGGCGATGGTCACCGCGGCAATCGCCGGCAGCCCGGAGCCGGCCCGCGAAGCCCGCGCAGCCGCGCGGCGCCTGCTCGACGCGGACGTCCCGGACTGACCGTCCCGCCGAACGAAACGGCGCCGCCGTCGATGTGGTCCATCAACGAAAGCGGGTTGCCGGTAGCCGCCGCTGGACGCGTTGGCCGCGGTGGGAGCGGGAGATCGTCCACGACGAGCAGACCGCTGGCGCGGCAAGGGCTTCACCCGGGAACCAAGGCCGGCCCGGCGGCGATCCGTGGCTACGACGAGAAGGTCGCCGGCGGGACCACGGCCACGGTGAAGGTGGTGCGGCCGGGCCTGCTGGTGACGGGGTCCGTGCCGGTCAGGGTGCGAGCTCGTCGACCACGCTGGTGCCGCCGCCCGGACGCGACTCCCACTCCCACCTCTCGTCGAGGCGTAGCCGCCCGTGCGGCATGACGTGGATGGTCGACACGCAGTGGCCGGTGGAGGTCTCGCCGCTGTCGTTGAGTTGGACGTACCGGATGTCGAGTGTGTCGCCGGTGCGGGTGCCGACGAGGAAGCCGCGACGTATGCCGCCGCCGTGGTAGGTCGCGTGGACCTCACCGTCTCGTTCCTGGTACTCGAAGACCGTGTCGGCGCCGATCTCGCCGCCGACGTTCGCGACGGCGGCGAACCGGCGGCCGTGCAGGGAGGGTGCGGTCATGTCGTTCGTCCTGTCAGTCCGTGGTCGTGGAGGCCGTGCCGTCGCTGCCGCGACGCGGGGTGTGTGAGCGCGCGGTACGGAGGAGGGCGAGCGCCGCCTCTTTGGCGACGCGGGCGGCGTCGGCGTCGCCGTGATGGTCGGCGAGGATCGTGGCGCCGGTCCGGAGCGCCAGCATCTGCTTGGCCGTGCTGACGGGGTCGGTCACGGCGGCGCGACGCGCGATGTCGATCAGGACGTCGAGTTGGCGGTCCAGGTGCTGGCGGGCCACCGCGCGTGCGGGGCCGTCGTGGTGCTGGGTGGCCGCGTTGAGGATGGCGCAGCCCCGGAAGGTGGGTTCCCCGTGCCACCGCTGGAGGGCGTCGAAGACGGCGGCGAGCTGGTCGAAGGGGTCGTCGCCGGCCGCGGCCACGGCGTCGTGCACCCAGCGCAGGATGCGGTCGCTACGGGCCTGGAGGACCGCGCGCGCAAGTTCTTCCTTGGAGCCGAAGTGGCGGTAGAGCGTCTCTTTGGACACGCCCATGGTGGCGCACAGCTCGGCCACCCCGATGCCGTCGAGGCCGCGCTGATAGAGCAGGCGGGTGGCCGTGCGCAGGATCGCCGTGCGGGTGTGCGCCGGGTCGAGCGGGGTGCCTTTGGGTACGGGCATGACTGTGATCATACCGATCGGTTCGATCTTCTGTTAGCTTCCTTCGAACCGATCGGTTCTATGTATTGGGGCGACCATGACCGTTGACTTCCTGACGACCGATCCGCTGGCCACGGTGAGCCCGCCGGCCGCCACCCCGGCGGTGACGTTCGCGAGCGGCGGCGAGACGCTGCTGGGTGTCCTGCACGTTCCGGCCGGCTCTGGTCCGCACCCGGTCGTGGTGCTGCTGCACGGGTTTCCCGGCAACGAGCGCAACTTCGACCTGGCCCACGCGCTGCGTCGGGCCGGCTACGCCACGCTGGTGTTCCACTACCGTGGCTCGTGGGGTGTGGGCGGCTCCTGGTCCTGGCAGGCCGTGCTCGAAGACGCCGCCCGGGTGGTTGCCGCCGTACGCGAGGACGCCACCTCTGTCGCCTACCGCCTGGACCCGCGGCGGCTGGCCGTGGTCGGGCACAGCCTCGGTGGCTTCGCGGCGCTGATGACCGCCGCCGCGGACCCGGCGGTGGGAGCCGTCGTCTCGGTCGCCGGCTTCGACTTCGGCGTCGCGGCCGCGGCCCTGCGGGCGGATCCCGCCCTCCGGTCGGCGTACGTGCAGGCGTGGGACGCCGAGTTGCTGCCGTTGCGGGGCACCAGCGGCGAGGCGCTCGTGGCGGAGATGGAAGCCGCCGGTGACGCCTGGCGCCTCGACCGGCTCGCGCCGCGCCTGGCGGACCGGCCGGTGTTGCTGGTCGGGACCGGCCGGGACGCGGTCACTCCCGCCGAGGTGCATCACCGGCCGCTGGTCGAGGCCTTTCAGGCGTACCCGGTGGTCCGGCTGGAACACCGGCTCTTCCCGACCGACCACGCGCTGTCCGACCACCGGGTGGCACTGGCCCGCACCATCGCGGACTTCCTCGACCTGCACCTGCGGACGCCTGCGTGACTGGGCGGGGGTGGCGGTCGGCACGCCTCACGCTGGGCACCGCGTCGGCGCTCGGGCTCGGCCGCTTCGCCTACGGGTTGGTGCTACCGGCCATGGCCGAGCAACTGCGCTGGGACCTGGCCCGCGCCGGCGCGATGACCACCGCCAACGGGCTCGGCTACCTCGCCGGTGCCCTGGTCACCACCGCGCTGGCGCGACGGCTGGGCCTCGGGGCGACGTTCCGACTCGGCATGGTGCTGTGCGCCGTGGCCCTCGCGGTGACGGCCGTCAGTGCCCACGATGCCGCGTTGCTTGCCGGCAGGGCGCTGGCCGGCTTCGCCGGAGCTCTGGCGTTCATCGCCGGCGCGGTCCTGGCCCCGACCACGGTCTATTTCGCCGGAACCGGGATCGGCATCGTGGTCAGTGGAGCGGCCATCCCGCCACTGTTGGACCAGCATCCGCAACGCTGGCCGCTCGCCTGGGTCGGTCTCGCGGCCGCCGCCGGGCTGGCGGCGGCGGTGAGCTGGACCGCCGCCCGACCTACGACCACCGTCAGCAGCGGGCGGCCGGCCGCCCCCGTCGGTCGGCTGTGGCCGGTCGCGTTCGTCTACCTGCTGTTCGCAGCCGGCTACCTCGCCTACGTCACGTTCCTGTCGGTGTACCTCGACGATCGGCACGCCTCGACGACGCAGACGGCCGTCACCTGGATCCTGCTCGGCCTCGCCGTCATGGCCGCACCGAGCGCGTGGCGACGCCCAACCGGACACTGGCCGGGCGGGCGGCTCCTCGCCGTCCTGCTGGGCGTCGTCGCGTGCGCCGCCGCGCTCGTGCTGCTCATGCCCGTCCCGGCCGTCGTGATCGTCTCCGCCCTCGCCTACGGCGTGACCTTCATGGCCGTGCCGGCCGCGGTCACCGCGCTCGTCCGTGCGGCCACGCCGCCGGAGAAGGTGACCGGCACGCTGTCGACCTTCACCGTCATCTTCGCGGTGGGGCAGATGGCCGGCCCCTGGCTCGCCGGAGCCCTGGCCGACCACACCGCCCCTGGCGCCACCCTGGGCTGGACCGCCGCGCTGTGCGGCACCGCCGCGATCCTGGCCGCTACCGCCGTGAGACCGCCGCCTCGATCCTCGACGCGACATTCACCGGTCCGGCAGGACGTCGAGGGTGCGGCCCTGACGGACCGGTGACCGGGTTCAACCGACGCCGACGATCCCCGCGCCCACTCCGGCCGACCCGCGCCCTCCTCGCCGTAGCGCGCGTCGTGCTCCGCCACCGGATCAGCCATGCCGACCGACCCCTGGTGATGAGTTGTCGCGCCCGCACCCGTCACACCTACGACGGGACACGACGAGGCGGAAGGATGACGTGATGAGTGCGGGCATTCGGCTGAAGGAGCTGGGCGTGAGCGGGTTGGGCGAGGTCGACGAGCCGGCGTTCTCGGGACTGGCGGAGCGGCACCGGCGGGAGCTGCACGTGCACTGCTACCGGATGCTCGGGTCGTTCGAGGACGCCGAGGACACCGTGCAGGAGACATTCCTGCGTGCCTGGCGGCGGCGGGAGACCTTCGAGGGGCGGTCGACGTTCCGGGCCTGGCTGTACCGGATCGCCACCAACGCCTGCCTGGACCTGCTCGCCAAGCGCCGCCCGGAGCCCGCGACCGGCGGCGAGGTGCTGTGGCTGCAGCCCTACCCGGACCGGCTGCTCGACGAGCTGCCCGCGGGCGACGCGGACGAGCCGGAGACCGTCGCCCTCGCGCGGGAGACGATCGAACTGGCGTACCTGGTCGCGGTCCAGCACCTCGCGCCGCGCCCGCGGGCCGTGCTGATCCTGCGGGACGTGCTCGGCTGGCCGGCGAAGGACGTCGCGGAGCTGCTCGGGGACACCGTCAACTCCGTGAACAGCGCGCTGCAGCGGGCCCGCGCCGGCATGCGGGAGCACCTGCCCGCCGAGCGGCAGGACTGGACCGGCGGCGAGGATGACGCCGAGACCCGCGAGCTCGTGCGCCGCTTCACCGACGCCAGCGTGGCCACGGACATCGGCCGGCTCGCCGCAATGCTGCGCGACGACGTCCGCTGCTCGATGCCGCCCACGCCGGGCGTGTACGTCGGCCGCGACGCCGTGGTGAACAACTGGGTCGACGACGGCTTCGAGGGCATGACGGGTCTGCGCGCCGTCCCCACCTCCGTGAATCGGCAGCCCGCCGTCGCCTTCTACCACTGGCGGAAGCGGGAGGGCGCATACCTGCCGCTGACGATCGACGTCCTGCGCATCACCGGTGGGGCGATCACCGAGATCATCATCTTCCACGACGACCAGTTCCCGCGGCTCGGGCTGCCGGAGCGCCTGCCGGCGGACGGCACGGAGTAAGCCCGGGGCGCACGCTCGCGCTGCGCGGCGGCGCGCGCGTCGCAGTGGTCGCGGCACAGTGCTGCGACGCGTTCGGCGTCGTCACCCGCGGGCGGGTGCGGCTGGAACTGCGCGACAGCGAGCCCGGCCCGGTCCTCGGACGCGACGCCGCGTTCTGGCTCCGCGGCACCGGCGTCCGCGCCCTGCCGAACCCCGGCCGTCGCAGGGCCAGGGTGCGCATCGTCGCCGCGTCACATGCCAGTCAACACACCCCTACGCCAGTTACCGAATACTGGAGGAACGACATGACCAGCATGAACGACACCGGGGGCATCGCGGGTCCGGCATCGGGCCAGACCAGCCACCGACTCCGCAGGCTCGCCGGCACCGGCTTCCTCGCCACGCTCGCGGCGATGGTGGCCACCACCCTCGCTGCTGCCCTTGCCCAGGCCGTTGGTGTCGACTTCGAGGTTCCCGATGGCGGCGAGACCATCCCGCTGTCCGGGTTCGCCGTGGTGACCGGCTTCTTCTCGGTCATGGGCATCGTCATCGCTGTCGCTCTTCGTCGGTGGAGCGCTCGCCCCGCCGAGCGATTCGTGTGGACCGCAGTGTCGCTGACCGCGATCTCGTTGGTCCCGCCCCTCCTCGCCGGGGCAGACACCGCCACCACCACCGCCCTCCTCGGGCTACACCTCGTCCCTGCGACGGTGATGATCCCCACCCTGGCGCGGAGCCTCCGCACCCGGACCGACTGACGACCCCGCAACCCCGTTCCGGCAGTGCTGGCGAGTACGAGCTCAGGCAGGCGGCGTGACCGGGGGCCGTAGGCCGAGCCACTGCTCGGCGTCCCAGGCGTGGAACCTCTCCACCTCGGTGAACCCCAGCTTCGCCGCGAGGCGCATCGAGCCGACGTTGGCGGTCTGGGTGGTGAGCACCACCGGCTCGCCGGGAAGGACGCCGTCGAACCAGTCGAGTGCCGCCGCGCACGCCTCGGCGGCGTACCCGACGCCCCACGCCCGCGGCAGGAACAGGTAACCGAGATCGGCCTTCCCCTCGGCGGCCGGGCGGCGGTGCCCGGTTGCTCTCCTGAGCAGGATCTGGCCGATCATCGCCCCGTCGAGATCGACGACGAGACTCCCGGGCCACCGCCCGGGCGCCGCGGGCAGCTCGCGCTCAAGCTCGTCACGCGGCCGGGGGCCGCCGAGGTAGGTGTTCACCTCCGGCGACGCCAGCAGCTCGATGAACGCCGGACGGTCCCGGGCCTCGGCCGCGCGGAGCACGAGCCGCTCGGTCCGGATCGGCTCCGGCGGCCAGGCGACGGGTCCGAGCTCAGTCATGCCGGCCAGCCAATCAGCAGACTCGGCAGCGATCAAGAGTCGCGGCGAAAGGATGCGCCGGGCGAGGACGGGAGGTGCCGAACCCGCCCATTGATCGAATTCGCCGTCCGTTTCTCGCCAGCGGCGACGGATCGTCCGCTGGCACAGTTGCCGCCATGCATCGCGTCGTCGAACCGCGAGTGCTCTACTTCGGCACTCCGGTCGTGTTGATCAGTTCATCCAACGAGGACGGCTCGGCCAACCTCGCGCCGATGTCATCGGCGTTCTGGGTGGGGTCGTCCGGCATGCTCGGCCTGGACGAGACGTCCCAGACGACCCTCAACCTTGCCCGCACCGGGGAGTGTGTGCTCAACCTCGCCCACTCCGGCCTCGTGGCCGCCGTCGACCGGCTTGCGCTGCTGACCGGGACGCGGACCGTCCCCGACCACAAGCTGCGCAAGGGGTACCGCTACGAGCCCGACAAGTTCGGCGCCGCGGGCCTGACGCCCGTGCCGTCGGAGAAGGTGGCGCCGCCTCGGGTCGCGGAGTGTCTGGTGCACCTCGAGGCGGTGGTGAACCGGATGCATCCGTTCGGCGAGCCGGGCTCCGGCGTCGTAGCGATCGACGTGCAGGTGGTGCGGGTGCACGTCGAGCAGGATCTGCTCGTACCCGGCTCCACCCGGTACGTCGACCCGGACCGGTGGGATCCGCTCATCATGAAGTTCCTGGAGTTCTACGGCGGCGGCCACAATCTCCACCCGTCCCGACTGGCGGAGGGCTGGGGAGCGCCCCGTCGCACCCAGGTCGCCGAGCGGTGATCGAGCCGCCGTACCACGTCGCCATCCTGCAGTGACCCGGACCGGCGCCGATGCCGACGGGTACGCCGCGACGCTGGCCCGCATGGTCGAGCTCGCCGAGCGCCGGCCCGGATACCTGGGCCGGCGCTCGGCCACGACGGACGACGGCGACGAGTTGACGATCGTCTTCTTCACCGACGACGAGGCGCTCCGCGCCTGGCACGACGACCCGGAGCACCGCGCCGCCCAGCACCTCGCGCGCGAGCGTTGGTACGAGCGCTACCAGGTGCACGTGGCGAGGGTCGAGCGGGCCTACCGGTTCCAGCGGTAGGACTTGTCGGTGCGCTGTTTGTTCCAGACCTGGGGCCGGCGTAGCGGGGGTTGATCAGGATCGTCCGCACGGCGGTCCCGGACCAGGCGAGCCCGTCTCGGTCGCCTGGTCCGGTTGGCCGCTCGACGCGCCGAAGCATCCGGATGCCTGGCGAAGTCGCGTGAGGGAACGACGGCTCAGCGGACCGGCACCGGCTCGGACGATGGCCGCCACTCTCGCCTGATCAGCCCGTAGACCCACGAGTCGGAGACCTCGCCGTTCACGACGCAGTCTTCCCGCAACGTCCCTTCACGCACGAACCCGAGCTTCTCCAGCACGCGGGAAGAGGCCACGTTGCGCGTATCGGTCTCAGCCTGGACGCGATTCAGGTCCAGCGTGTCGAATCCCCACCGCAGCAGAGCGCGCGCGGCCTCCGTCGCGTAGCCGTGGCCCCACGCCGCATCGTCGAAGCAGTAGCCCAACGACGCGCTGCGGTAGTCCGGATTCCACCGGCTCAGGCTGCACCAGCCGATGAACGCCCCGTCGGAGTCACGATCCACGGCCAGCCTCGCCCCGGTGCCCTCCTCTGCCATCTGCCGGCAAGCCGTGATGAACCGCTCGGCGCGCACGCGATCGCTCCACGGTGGCGCGTCCCAGTAGCGCAGCACGTAAGCGCTGCTGTGCAGCGCGAAGAGGTCGTTCGTATCGGCGTCGTCGAAGGGACGCAGTCTGAGGCGAGTGGTGTGCAGCGTGGGGGTGGGCAGCGACATGGGCGTCATGTCCCTCCTGTGATTGGTGGCTCGATCAACCAGACATTCGGTGCTGGCCACTCGCAACGGGTTTTCGCGGCGGGTGGGCGAACGACCTGCTCGCTCATCGGCAGGTCCGGATGTACGCACCAGGGCGTTCACCTTCGTCGCCGGTATCGGGCCGGCCCATACGCTCGTTCGCGCCCGCTCATGAGCGACCGCGCGCGGACCGTTGCGTGATGCAGACCGGGGCGCGGCCACCTCGCCGCTCGCCCCGGCTCAGGCCCACGGCGGCGGCTCGCAGCAGGAAGCACCAGAAGTCCCTGTGAGTTCTGCGCTTCAGCGGGACACCGATCCTGGCGCGGCGAGCGATCTCTCCGCGGCTGATCCCCAGATCCTTGGGTGATGAGCCGTTCGGGGAGACGGGGCACGGGGCCGCCGAAGGTGACCGAAAGCTGGACGGGCCAGGGGCTTTCGGGAGGGGGCGAGGCGAACAGTCGCCAGCATGAGTCCCGCTCCAGGGCGAGCCGGTTGCGCCGGCTGCGGTCGCAGGACGCGCAGGCGACCAGGAGCCGGATGTCGAGGAGTTCGCCGTTGGCATCGACGCGGAACTTGCCGTCGCCCGGGTTGGCGAGGCTGGAATGGCAGTGGACGCAGCGGAACGGGAGCAGGGGAAGGCGCGTGCGCCGAAGGGGCCAGGACAGCACGATATGAGGACGCGTAGACATGATCTCTCCGAAGACCTGACGGAAGGCATGGGAAAAGAGCCGACGGCGACGTCGGCGACCGATGCACGGGAAGGTGTCAGGTCTAGAGAGCAGGCGGCGTCACGCGGGGTGAAGTCCTCTGTGAGTGGGTCGGAAGAAGATCGAGTTGACGGTAGGGCGGCATTGCCTGGCGAGGCGACCCATTTTTGTCCTGGTGAAGAGCACTGCGGGGCGGGGTCGGCGAGGTGGGCACCACCCGCTCCTCTGCGGTCGCTAATGTCGCCATCGTGAGCGATCACCACGGCGACGCATAGACGCTGCACCGCAGTGGGCCTTGTGTGCAGAGGGTGGGCGCGGCTGGAGCGGACCTGGCGGGTCGCCGGGGCTTCCCACGGGCCGGCAGCGGGTATCGAACTGGATCGTCACGAGGGCGCGAAGGTGGATCGTCATGGCAGGTATGCGGCAGATCCTGTTCATCCAGGGCGGCGGCGCGGGCGCGCACGACGAGTGGGACGGCAAGCTGGTCGCCAGCCTGAGGCGGGAGCTCGGGGACGGGTACGAGGTCCGCTACCCGCGCATGCCGGACGAGGACGACCCGAGCTACGCCAGGTGGAGCGCGGCCATCCGGCGTGAGATGACGGCCCTGCACGACGGCGCGGTCGTCGTCGGCCATTCGGTGGGCGCGACGATCCTCGTCAACGCGCTCGCCGAGCGGCCACCGGAGCCGGAGCTCAGGGCGATCGTGCTGGTCGCCGCTCCGTTCGTCGGTGCGGGCGGCTGGCCCGGCGACGAGTTCGAGCTGCCACACGACCTCGGCGCGAGGCTGCCCCAAGGCGTGCCGGTGCATGTGTTCCATGGGCTCCAGGACGAGACTGCCCCACCGTCGCATGCCGACCTGTACGCCCGCGCCATCCCGCAGGCACAGCTGCACCGGTTGCCCGGGCGCGACCACCAGCTGGACAACGACCTGAGCGAGGTGGCGAAGACGATCCGTACTGGCGACCTCGGACCCGTCACCCAGGACTAGCGAAGAGCCCAGCCCTCGTCGGGAATCCGCCGCTCGACCGTACGACGTCCGCATCAGCAAGAGCGAGTCGCTGTCTCTATCGACCGACTGTGACGTTCCGTGACACGCGGTCAGCGGCTGGATGCGGAGCGCGCTCTGGTGCCGGGCTGGCCGGGGCCGTTCCGTGATGATTTTGTTCCTGGTCGGTGCGGCGGAGGCCGGGCCGGGGGTTGACCCTCTCCCCGAGGGAGGGTTGAGGCTGTTGGAGGCGTCGGTGACGGGGTTGATGCCGATCGGGGTGTTCGCGCGGGCGACCCGGTTGTCCGTTCGAGTGCTGCGTAACTATGACCGGCTGGGTCTGCTCGTCCCGGCGTGGGTCGATCCGGATACCGGCTACCGCCGGTACAGCGTCGACCAGTTCGTCCGAGCGGGGCTGGTCCGGCGGCTGCGAGAGCTGGAGGTGCCGTTGCCCGAGATCGCCGAGATCCTGTCGGCCGATACCCCGGAGCAGGCACGCGACGTCATCGAGCGGCACCGGGAACGCGTGGCCGCGCGGGCGGCCCGACTCGACGAGATCGCCGGGCGGTTGAGGGCCGTGCTGGCCGAACCGGGACGTCTGCCGGGCTGGCTGCACGTGTACGAACGGTGGCGCGACGCCCAGCCCATCGCCCGCACGCTGGTGCGTGCCCCGCTGAGCGGGCTGGCCGAGGCGCTGGCGCCCGGGTTCGCGCGGCTGTTCGCCGGCCTCGCCGAGCAGGGGATCGCCCCGACGGGGCCGACCGGGACCCGCTACCTCAGCGACGACCTCGACGCGGCGGAACTGGAGGTGGAGTTGTTCGCACCGGTGGCGCGTCCGCCCCGGCCGACCGCGGAGATCGCACCCGGGCAGCTGCCGGGGTGTCTACTCGCCGCGACCGTTCACGAGGGCGGCTACGACGACATTGAGGCCGCCTACCGATCGCTGGGGCGGTGGATCGCTGAGCAGGACCGGGTGCTGGCGGGCCCGGCCGAGGAGCGTTACCTCGTCCCGCCCATGCCCGGCGTACCCACGGCCGCGCTCCGCACGGAGATCGCCTGGCCGGTCCGACCCCCGTCCGGCCCGTCCCGGCCAGCAGCCGAGGAGACCAAATGATCATCGAGAACGTGGCGTTCCCCGCCGGCCGGCACTGCGAGACCACCACGCTCGGGGCCCTGCTGCACCACAAGGGCGTCGACCTGTCCGAGCCCATGCTGTTCGGCCTCGGCGAAGGTCTGGGCTTCGTCTACTGGGATGCCAGGAGCATGGACTTTCCGTTCCTCGGCGGCCGCACCAAGCCGGCCATGATCACCCGGACCGTGGCCGACCGGCTGGGCCTGACGCTGCACATCCAGGAGACCGCCTCGCCCCGCCGGGCCTGGCAGAACGTCGCCGCCGCCCTCGACGCCGGACGCCCGGTCGGCCTGCAGCTGGACTCCTACCACCTGGACTACTTCACCACGAAGGTCCGTTTCGGCGGCCACTTCGTCGCGATGTACGGCTACGACGATACCGAGGCCTACCTGATCGACACCGCCCAGCAGGGCGGCACCGTGACGACCACGCTGACGAGCTTGGAGCGGGCCCGCAACGAACGCGGACCGATGACCGCCCGCAACCTCTCCTACACCATCGCCACACCCACCGACCGGCCTGATCTGGGCGACGCCATCCGGGCGGCCATCCGCAGCAACGCACGCGCCTTCCTCACGCCACCCATCGCCAACCTCGGCCACCGCGGCATCGGCAAAGCGGCCCGACAGGTGCCGCGGTGGCTCGACCGCTGCAGCGACCCGTCCCGCGACCTCCCGGTGGCCGCGGCGCTGATGGAACGCGGCGGGACCGGCGGCGCCCTGTTCCGCAACATGTACCGAGACTTCCTCGCCGAATGCGCCACGATCGTCGACGACGACAACCTCCGCCTCGGTCACCAGCTGTACGCCGAGATCGCCCCACTGTGGACCGAAGTCTCCAACCACATCGCCGCCGCCGGAAGAACCAGCGACCCGGACCAGCTGACCCGCGCCTCGGCAATCCTCACCGAACTCGCCGACCGGGAACGCCACGCCATGCAGATCCTGACCGGCATTCGCACCGACTGACCACCTCAACGATCACCGTTCCTGCACGGCGCCCGGAACCGATCAGGGCGCGTTCGCAGGCTTGGCCTTCTGCGGGTGGATGGTTTCGTGACGGGCCAGCATGGCGACGAACTCGGCGATCTTCCGCTCGCGGGTCTCCGCCCGTTTGACGGCGTTGACGCGGTAGATGAGGGCGAACCGGTTGGTCTTGGTGAGTACGTCGAACATGGCCTGGGCGGCGGGTTCGGCGGCGATGGCGGCGAGCAGGTCGGCCGGCACCTCGACTTCCGACGGCGGGGCGTAGGCGGCCGCCCACCGCCCGTCCGCCTTCGCGGCTTCCACGGCGGCGCGACCTGGGGGCAGCATCCGTCCCTGCGCCTCCAGCCGGGCCACGTGGGCGACATTGCGTTGTGACCAGGAACTGCGGGGCCTGCGAGGGGTGAACCGGATCCAGGAGGTCTCCTGATCCCGTTTACGGGCCTGCCCGTCGATCCAGCCGAAACACAGGGCCTCGTCGACCGCCTGCTGCCAGGTCAGCGTCGTGACTGTGCCGCCCTTCCTGGTCAGGGCGAGCCAGACACCGGGCGACGTGGCGTGGTTCGCCGACAACCACACGCGCAGCGCGTCGGCGTCCGCGACGATCAACTCATCCAGTTCGGCGCTCCCCATGACGGCAGGCTATCGCTGCGCCGGTGCCGCAGCCTCAGCCGGTGGGCCAGACCGGTTTGCGACCGGCGCTGATAGGACCGGCTCGAGACGGCGAGCGCACCGCCGAACCCGGCGAACGCGACGCCCCCGACCACCCCCACCCACGGTGACCAGCCCTCGGTGGAGCCGACCGACATGCCGAGCGTTGCCGCGATCACGGTGCCGATCCCGTACGGAACAAGGAACACCGCACCCGCCCAGCCGGGAACCAGCAGCGCCCACCGGGGGATCCGCATCCCCCACGGCCGGACCAGCGCCAGCAGCAGTAGCAAGCCCCCCACCGCCCCCAGCACGGTGAAGTCGAGTCCGTGCCGTTCCATCCAGATCAGCGGCTCGGGAGCGCCGTTCCGCTCGAACTCCGCCGCGAGGTCCCCCTCGGGCCGCCCGGCCGCACCACCGAATGCCCAGTAGGTCTTCATCACCGCGTACGGCGTCAGCGCCAGCGCCCCAGCCCACGCCGGCGACAACGGCTTGATCAGGTTCATGCCCGCAAATCTGGCAGGTGGGCCCGGCCGGCAACTCCCGACTGGGAGGTACCGGGATCCCCCGCCTGAGGGAGCTGTGGGCGACGTGCGGGTCGCCTGTCACGGGAACAAGATCCTCCGGTGGCGGGCCAGCGATCGCCGAGCGTGGAACAGGGCCTGGAGCGTGTTGGGAAAGTGCTGGTCACAGCCGCTTCTGGCGGACTGTGACCAGCGCCGTCGCCTGGAAGGCCGGTCAGCGCACCAGCAGGTCGATCACCCCCGTGAGGTCCTCCTCGCCGCTGCCCTCGGCCAGGCGGCGGCGCATCAGCTCGAAGTAGGGGCTGAGCAGTTCCGGGCTGACCCCCTGCTGCTCGGCGGTGTCCAGGAAGGTCGGCGTGCCGGCCACCTGCATGGCGAGATTGGAGACGACACCCTTGGTGTAGTCGCCGCTCCGCAGTTGGGCGGCGGTCTGGTGAACTGCCGGGGCCATCGCGACGAGCCAGTCGGCGAGCAACGGGGCCACCGACGTGGGGTCGATGTCCTCCTTGCGGATCAGGGCGAAGGCGTGCGCCGCCCCGGCGAACATCCCGTACATGGCGCTGAGCAGAGCCACGTCGTGCAGGGCCGCGAAGCCCGCGTCCTGGCCGACGTAGGTGGTGCCGGCCGCGACGCCCAGCGTCTCCTGGTGCCGCTCGAACAGCTCCCGGGAGCCGCTGTAGAAGACGTAGCCGCCGGCCTCCGGGACGCCGATCATCGGCGGGACAGCCATGATCCCGCCGTCCAGGTAGCGGGCGCCGCGCGCGCCTGCCCACTCGGCGCGGGCGCGGGCCTGGGCCGGGGTGCTGGTGGTCAGGTTGACCAGATCCTTCCCGGCCAGGTCGGTGCCGGCCAGCACCTCCTCGACCGAGGCGTCGTCCAACAGACAGACGACGAGCAGGGTGTTCGCTGCGACGGCCTCAGCGGCGCTGTCCGCGACCGTCGCTCCCACGGCGGAGAGCGCCGCGGCGCGGGCCGGGGTGCGGTTCCAGACGGTGAGCGGGTGGCCGGCGGCAAGCCAGGTACGGGCCAGCGCGGTGCCCATCGCGCCGAGGCCCAGCAGCGTGACGGGAGTCTTCTCAACAGTGTTCGGTGCCATGCCGATTAGGCTGGCCGCGGGCCTTGTGGTGATCAAGTACGCACTTCGGAGTGGGTGGTTACCTCGGGGTGAGCGAGCACGTCGGGAGGGTGGGGCATGACGACGCTGAACCGGCCGGGCGCACCGGACGGACACGCCTGCGGCATCGACACCGCGATGGAGGTGATCGGTGGCAAGTGGAAGGTGCTGATCCTCTGGGCACTCCACGAGCACCCCCACCGCCGCTTCGGCGAGCTGCGTCGACTGCTGCCGGGGATCACCGAGAAGGTGCTGGCCTCCCACCTACGTGAGATGGAAGCGGACGGTGTCGTGCGCCGCGTCTCCTACGACGAGGTGCCGCCCCGCGTCGAGTACTCGCTGACCGAGGACGGCGTGCGCCTGAACGGCGCACTCCAGCCGCTGGCCGCCTGGGGACGCGAGCGGCCCGTCGCTCGACGGCCGGAGGGGGAGGCGGGTCGCCAGACGTATGAGGCGCGCGCCGACGCCATGGCATCCGACGTCGCCGGTCGCGAGCTTTGAGATTGCGCGTATGGGCAGGTTGGCGCTGTTCGGACCCGGCGCGATCGTGAAGTGCGTGAGATGGCGTCGCGGCGGGCCGGACTGCTGAAGGCGGAAACGACGGACGAGGTGCTCGTGGCGCTGCGCGGGCATGGTCCGCCTCAGCCCTCACGCCGCCCGATTCCCCCGTTCAACCGGTACTGGATCGGGTGACACCCGTGGCGTAGCCCGGGCGGCCGTCCCGACCCGGGGTCGGGACGGCGGGTCCAGTCGCGTCCGGTTCACGGCCCGGCCTACGGGCGGTCGACGATGGACAGTCGGAGGCCGGTCTCTGTTTCCTCGACGAGCACGCGTTCGCCGTGGCTGTGGTCCGGCAGCATCGCGTCGTACAGCTCTTCGTTGCTGATTTCCACGGTGCCACCAGCCCGGCCGATGAGGACGTTGAGTACGGCGCGCAGGTTGACGTCGCTGAGGTAGCGCATGGGGGTTGTCTCCGTAGGTCCTGCTGCTGGATTCGACATGAGGGTGGTTCGGTCCCGGCGGCCGGGATGACGTCGGGGAACCGGTCGACGTGGCGAGGTGCTGCCTGTCCCCGCAGGCGGTGGTGGCGCGGCGGCGTCCGCCGGGCCACCGGTCCCGGCAGGGCCGGCCTCACCGACCTGTCGACTCGCCGAGCTCGGCGGGGTCGAGATTCAGGGTCGCGAGCAGCCCGGTGTGCCGGGTGGTGTCGACCTGCTCCGGCAGCTCCCGCTCGACCCAGTCGGCCCTGGTGTGCTGGCCGCGCCGGCGCAGTGCGGAGACGATCGTGTCCCGGGCGATGGTCATGTTCTGCTCCTCGGTGGCGATGGTGGGAAGGTTGTCGGTCCTTCGCTGCCTCGGCGAAGGTGCTGCCGGCGCGGGTGCCGGTTCCGCGGCGACGGTGAGCAGCCGGGGAGCATGGACCCTGTTGCCGGCCGTGGCGGCTCGCTCCATCGCCGCTTCGGCCAGGTCGACCGGGGTGTCCGGCGGGACGACCAGCAGGTCGACCCGGTCGTCGTTGCGGCAGATGGCGGTCAGCAGGCTGGCGGGCTGACTGGTGAAGTAGCCCAGCCGCACCACCCTGCCGTCGATGGTCAGGCGGCGTGGATTGCCGTCCCAGATGTCGGTGTTGAGGAGCAGCCGGACGATCGGCCCGTGCAGCAGGTCGATGGCGAGGACGAGGCCGGGCAGCTCCGCGAGCGGGTCGGTCGACCGGGGCCACCAGCCGCCGTCGAGCAGCGTGCGCGCGGACCGGGTGGGTTCGGTCCGCAGGCGCGGCGTCGAAGGCGGCGCTGGCGGCGACGGGGGAGCGAGGGCGCTGGTCGATGGCGTCATGGTGGATCCTTATCGCCGTGACCGCGGCGTAGCGGTGGGTCGTGCGCGTGGTGGGGCCATCCGCCCGGCGGGTGCCGGTTCGCCGACCCGTCCGGCCGGGTCGTCGGTCGCCCCGCTCGGCGGCGGCGCCGCGCTGGGTGACGCGGGCGGTGCGGATCAACAGGGCGACGATCGCGAGCGGGCGTCGCGGCGCGGACGCCGGTCCGGGTCGCGCCGGCGCGGGTCAACGGCACCCGGCCCGGTGGGCGGGGGAGTGCGTCCGGTCTCCTACGGAGGGTCGGTCGGGCCGCGGCGGATCGGGTGCTTCGGGTACGAGCATGGCATCCCCTCGGGCGAGCCGGCGTGGCGGGCACCTCAGGAGTGGGATGTCGTCGGTTCCGGGATGGCCCCAGCCTACGCCTGTCCGGGCCGGTCAGGCGGCGACGCCGCGACAGGGAGCCGCAGCTCAGCTCGAACGACCCGTGGTCGGCGTCCGCCCGGACGACGCGCAGCTACGACGGCCCGGGGAGATGCGGGTCTCGGCGTGTCGCTTCCCGGTGGGCCCGGCGGCGGGCGTGGCTACGATGAGGCCGGTCGACGCCGGGGCGTCACCGGCACGAGGGAGGCCACGTTGACCCCGAGCACCGCGTCGCGGACGGTGGCGGACGCCCGGCGCGCCGACCGGGACTGGCGGCGCCAGGTGCCGAGGGCCTTCGCCACCCTGCTCTGGGTGATCGCGGTGGTCTGCGCGCTGGCCGCGCTGAGCAGCGCCGTCCGCTCCGACATCCAGCCGGTCCGCACCGCCATCGACGCCCTGCTGCTGCCCGCCCCGGCGAACCTGGCGTACGCGGTCTTCCTCGGCACCCTCGCCTCGGCGGTGCTGCGCCGCAAGCGGCTGGCGTACTGGGTGCTGGTCGTCTACTTCACCCTGAGCCTGGCCGTCGGCGTGCTGGCCGGCGTGCTGCTGCTGGTGGTCGGCAGCAACGACCTCACCGACGACGCCGGGGAGCGGCTGTTCACCTCGCTGGAGACGGTCGGGGTGTGGGTCGGCATAGCCTTCGCCGCCGGGGCGCTGGCCCTGCTGCTGGCCGCCCGGCGGGAGTTCTACGCCCGGGTGCGCAGCGGCAGCCTCCGACGGGCCCTGGGAGTCTTCCTCGGGTTGGCGGCGGTCGCGGTCGGGCTCGGCTACCTGCTGCTCCTCGTCGAGCCGGGCAGCCTGCGCACCTGGGTGGACCGGCTCGGCTACGCCGTCGAGAAGGTGTTCGGCGGCGCCATCACCCTGGACGTCACCCGGCAGGGGCAGGCGCCCGGCTGGGTCAACCTGCTGATCGGCGGCTTCGGCGGGATCGCCTTCGTGGCCGGCCTCTTCACCCTGCTCCGGTCGCAGCGGGCCGCTGCCGTGCTGCACCCTGACGAGGAGGAGCGGATCCGGGAACTGCTCGCCCGGCACGGCGGGCGCGACTCGCTCGGCTACTTCGCCACCCGCCGGGACAAGGCGGCGATCTTCTCGCCCAGCGGCAAGGCGGCGATCACCTACCGGGTGGTCAACGGGGTCAGCCTCGCCAGTGGGGACCCGGTGGGGGACCCGGAGGCGTGGGGGCCGGTCATCGAGGCGTGGCTCGAACAGGCCGGCGCGTACGCCTGGACCCCGGCGGTGATGGGCACCAGCGAGGCGGGCGCCAAGGCGTACCACCGGCACGGGCTGAAGGTGCTGCACCTGGGGGACGAGGCGATCCTGCTGGCCCGCGAGTTCGACCTCGACGGGCGGGACATGCGCCCGGTCCGCCAGGCCGTGCACCGGGTGGAGCGGGCCGGCTACACGGCGCGGGTGCGCCGGCACGCGGAGATCCCGGCGGCGGAGCTGTCCGAGCTGGCCAGGCTGGCCACCGCCTGGCGGGACACCGAACACGAGCGGGGCTTCTCCATGGCGCTGGGCCGGCTCGGCGACCCGGCCGACGGCGACTGCGTGCTGGTCGAGGCGCGGGACGCGGGCGGCCGCGTGCGGGCGCTTCTGTCGCTGAGCCCGTGGGGAGCCGACGGGCTCTCGCTGGACCTGATGCGCCGGGACCGGTCGGCCGAGAACGGGGTCACGGAGTTCCTGGTCGCGGCGCTGATGGGCACGGCGCCCCGGCTCGGCGTCGAACGGGTGTCGCTGAACTTCGCGGTGTTCCGGTCGGTCTTCGAGCAGGGCGCGAGGATCGGCGCCGGCCCGGTGATCCGGCTCTGGCGGCACACCCTCCTCTTCTTCTCCCGCTGGTGGCAGCTGGAGTCGCTGTACCTCTCCAACGCCAAGTACCAGCCGCACTGGACGCCGCGCTACCTGTGCTTCGCGGAGCGCCGGGAGTTGGCCCGGGTGGGCCTCGCCGCGGCGATCGCCGAGGGCTTCGTCGCCCTGCCGGGCGGGCGGCCCAGTCCGCTGCACGGCGCGCCGCCGGCCGGCGGCGGAGTGGGCTACGTGCCGCCGGCCGCCGCGACGGTCCGGGCCGTGCCGCCGGGGCCGGCGGAGGTGCACCTCCCCGAGCAGATCCGGGTACGCCTGGCGACGCTCGACCGGCTGCGCGCCGAGGGCGTCGACCCGTATCCGGTGGGGTTCGCGCGTACCGACGGTTGCGCGGCGGTCCGGGCGCGGCACGCCGGGCTGGCGCCGGACACCGGCACCGGGGAGACCGTGTCGGTGGCCGGCCGGGTGTTGCTGGTCCGCGACCACGGGCGCATCTGCTTCGCGACGATCAGGGACGGCAGCGGCGACCTGCAGTTGGTGCTGGAGCACGACCTGGACCGGTGGCGTGCCACCGTCGACATCGGCGACCACGTGGGTGCCACCGGCGAGGTGTACGCGACCCGGCGCGGCGAGGTGTCGGTGCGGGTGGCCGACTGGCGGCTGACCGCCAAGTGCCTGCGCCCGCTGCCGGACAAGCACCACGGGCTGGCCGACCCGGAGGCCCGGGTCCGGCAGCGCTACCTCGACCTCGCCATCGATCCGGCGGCGCGGGACCTGCTGCGGGCCCGCGGCGCCGCCCTGCACAGCCTGCGGCGCTCCCTGGCCGACCGGGACTTCCTGGAGGTGGAGACGCCGATCCTCCAGCGGGTGCACGGCGGCGCGAACGCCCGCCCGTTCGTCACCCACAGCAACGCGTACGACCTGCGGCTCAGCCTGCGGATCGCACCCGAGCTGTATCTGAAGCGGCTGGCCGTCGGCGGGATGGAGCGGGTGTACGAGCTGGGCCGGGCGTTCCGCAACGAGGGCGTCGACCACAGCCACAACCCGGAGTTCACGGTGCTGGAGGCGTACCAGGCGTACGCGGACTACCACGTGATGCGCGAGCTGGCCCGGGAGCTGATCGTCGCGGCGGCGGTCGCGGTGCACGGGTCGCCGGTGGTGCGCCGCCCCGGGACGGGCGACACCGTGGACGTCGGGGGCGAGTGGCCGGTCCGCACGGTCAACGAGGCGGTCTCCGCGGCGCTCGGCGAGGAGGTCTCCGCCGACACCGACCTGGCCGCCCTGCGCAAGCTCTGCGACGCCGCCGGGGTCGCGTACGACCCGCGCTGGGAGCGCGGCGCGGTGCTGCTGGAGCTGTACGAGCGGCTGGTCGAGGCGCGCACCGAGGCGCCCACGTTCTACCTGGACTTCCCGACCGACGTCTCGCCGTTGACCCGCCAGCACCGGGACGACCCCCGGCTGGCCGAACGGTGGGACCTGGTGGCGTTCGGGATGGAGCTGGGCACCGCGTACTCGGAGCTGGTCGACCCGACGGAGCAGCGGCGCCGGCTCACCGCGCAGTCGTTGAACGCGGCCGGCGGTGACCCCGAGGCCATGGAGCTGGACGAGGACTTCCTCACCGCGCTGGAGTACGCCATGCCGCCCACCGGCGGCCTGGGCCTGGGCGTGGACCGGCTGCTGATGCTGCTGACCGGCCGGTCGATCCGGGAGACGCTGCCCTTCCCGCTGGTCCGGGAATCCTCGTGAGCCGGTTCGACCGGGCCCGGGCGCTGCCGGGGCTGGCGCTCGGGCTGGCCGCGGTCCTCTACTCCTCGTGGCTGATCGGACCGCTGCTGAACCCGTCGTTCGGCCTCCTCGACGGGTACGCCAGCGAGCTGGCCGCCCGGGACCAGCCGTACCACCTGGTGTTCGGCCTGGGTGACCTGGTCGTCGGCGCGCTCGCGTCGGCGACCGGGTTGGCGCTGGCCCGGCGGGCCCGGGGCTGGCCGCGGTGGGCCTGGTGGGGGCTGGTCGCCTTCGGCGTGGCCACCGCGCTGGACGGCACGGTGAGCTCGATGGACTGCGCGCCCTCGGCCGACGCCCGCTGCGCCCGGCTGGCGGAGCTGGGCGCGCTGTCCTGGCGGGACCAGGGGCACTCGGTCAGCTCGTCGGTGGCGATCACCGCCGCGCTGGCCTCACTGCTCGCGTTGCTGGTGAGCCGGCGCGATCGTCGCGCGTCGTTCCGCTGGGGGCTGGCGGTGGCCGCGGTGCTGCTGGTGGGCACCGCCGGCACGCTGGTCGAGCTGATCCACCCGGACGCGGCGCTGGGCGCCTGGCAGCGGGTCCAGCTGCTCGGCCTCTCCGGCTGGCTGCTCTACGCCGGCGGCACCGTTGCCGCGCCGGGTGACACCGGGTCCTAGGCCGGCCGGGAGAAGTGGTCGGGACGGCTCACCCCCACCTCGGCCGGCGGCGGGCGCGGGGAATGTGAGATCCATTGCCCTGGGAAGGCCCGGACCAGCCCGGGACGTTGTGCCGCACATGCCGGATACGGATGTGGTGGTTGTCGGGGCTGGGCAGGCGGGGCTCTCCAGCGCGTACCACCTGCGCTCCGCCGGTCTCGACTTCGTGGTTCTGGACGCCGACCCGGCGCCCGGCGGGGCCTGGCAGCACCGGTGGCCGACGCTGCGGATGGCAACCGTGAACGGGATCTTCGACCTGCCGGGCATGCATTTCCCGCCGCCGTCGCCGGACGAGCCGGCCGCCGACGCGGTGCCGGCCTATTTCGCCGCCTTCGAGCGGGAATTCGGCATCGATGTGCGGCGCCCGGTGGCCGTCACGGCCGTCCGGGACGCCGGCGACGGTCGCCTCCTCGTGGAATCGGACAACGGCACCTGGACCACCCGGGCACTGATCAACGCCACGGGAACGTGGACCAGGCCGTTCGTGCCGTACTACCCCGGGCAGGAGTCGTTCCGCGGGCGGCAGCTGCACACCGCCCACTACCGGGGGCCGGCGGAGTTCGCCGGCAAGCGGGTGGTGGTCGTCGGGGGCGGAGTGTCGGCCGTGCAGCTCATGATCGAGATCGCCGACGTCGCGGCGTCGACGACGTGGGTCACCCGCCGGCCGCCGGTGTTCCGGGACGGGCCGTTCACCCCGGACTACGGACGCGAGGTGGTCGCCAGGGTGGACGCACGGGTACGGGCCGGCCTGCCTCCGGGCAGCATCGTCAGCGCGTCCGAGCTCGCGTGGACACCGCTGCTGCGCGAAGCCCGGGACCGCGGTCTCCTCGTACGCCGGCCGATGTTCGACCGGATCGTGCCCGAGGGCGTCCGGTGGCGCGACGGCACGGCTCAGGACGCGGACGTCATTCTCTGGTGCACCGGCTTCCGGCCGGCGCTGGACCACCTGGCCCCGCTGCGGCTGCGCGGGCCCCGCGGCGGCATCGTCATGGACGGCACCCGCGTGGTCGCCGACCCCCGGATCCACCTGGTCGGCTACGGGCCGTCCGCGAGCACGGTCGGCGCCAACCGGGCCGGCCGGGCCGCCGTCCGCGAGCTGCGCACACTCCTGGCGGCGCCCGCCACGGTCTGACCGCACGTGCGGGGCGCGGGCCGGGCCGACGAACACGACGGCCGGGCCCGGTCCCTAGCGCACGCCCTCGAAGGCGATGGCCGGATCGGTCTGCGCGGCCCCGCCCCAGACCGCCTCGTCGTACGTGGCGTCACCGTTGAGGTGGCGGAGGAACCACTGGGTGAGCAGCCGCCGGCTGAGCTGCAACTGGGTGGCTCGGCTGACGCCCCCGCTGTCGCAGAAGAGGGACGAGCTGTCCATGAAGCCGCAGTGGTAACCGCCCCGGATGGTTCGCAGCTGCTTGGCGGGCGGCTTGCTGTCGTAGATGGGCCGCTGGTGGCCGGCGACCCCGGCGATGGTGTCGCGGTCGCCGGCGACCAGCTGCACCGGGATGCCGAGTGTCGCCGCGGCCGCCTTGGCGGAGGGGTTCGTCTCGGCCGCGGCCAGGTTCGCCACGGTCACGACGCGGGGGTTGCGCGCCGCGGCGAGCAGGCTCGCCCCACCGCCCATCGAGTGCCCGGACAGGGCGAACCGGTCGGTGTTGACGTGCCCGGCGAAACGGGATCCGGTCGTGGTGTCCTGCGCCGCCGTCCAGGCGAGTGCGGCGTTCAGATCGTCGGCGAAGGCGCTGTGATCCGGCGAGAATCCGCCCTGGGAACCGGGGGCGACGACGATGAAGCCCCACGTGGCCAGGTGGCTGAGGGTCGAGTAGTAGCGGGAGATCCCCTGGAGGAAGCCGTGCCCGAAGGCGATGGCGCGGAAGCGGCCGGGGGCGACGGGTCGGGCGTTGCCGGCCGCGGTCGCCGGGTAGTAGATCCGGGCTGAGAAGCTTCGTCCGTTGGCCTGGACCGTGGTGTCGACGTAGCCGGCGGCGTACCCGCCCGGGCTTCCCGGATCCGGCACGGCCGCGTCGACGCCGACGGGTGCGGAGAGCACCAGGGCGACGACCAGTGCGCCGGCCGTCACGAGTCTCCTGAACACGGCTACCTCCTTCGGTTCACGGACACGAACGTCTATGAAGGACAGCACCGGCACGGTGCCGCGCGCACAGCCCGGTTGAGCAATAACGCGGGTGTTATGACCGCTGGCGAGAGGGTCGCGACGCCGGCGGTGCCCTGGTCGAGGGGCGGTGACCGCCGGGCGATGGAGATGCAGCAGGGCGCGTCGACAGTCGACGCACCCTGCTGCTGGAGGATCAGGCGAGCTCGGCCCATCGGCCGTACATGTGCAGGTCGCGTACGGTGCGTCGGGTGAGGTCCGGCTGCACCGCGTCGCCCCAACGGCCCGCCGCGGTGGCCGCCTTGCTCAGCTGCGCGGCGGCCACGTCGACCGACTGGGCGGGCAACCCGTCGGCCAGCAGCCGCTCCGCGGCGTCGAGGCGGGACCGGACCTCGGCCGTGGTGGCCGCCGGGGCGCAGGCCGTGGCCTCCGCCAGGGTGGCGCGCAGCGCCGCGACGCCGGTACGGGCGGCAGCGCGGTAGTTGGCGTGGGGGACCACCGAGCGGGCCCGGAACGTCCCCTCGCGCAGCGCCTCCTGCTGGCGGGCGTTGAGCTGGTTGTACGCGAACAGGGCGGCGCCGTCGGAGTCGGCGTCGTTGACCGCCTGCACCTGATCGAGCATCAGGTCGGGTGAGGAGCCCCGCAGCGGCCCGTACGTGGCGGTGTAGAGCGGCACCGCGCCGACCCGCCGGCGCATGACGGCGGTGTCGTGGCCGACGGAGTCGGCGGAGGTGCCGAAGGACATCCCGGTGAGAAAGTCGAGCGTTCCGGCGTCCACCCAGGCGCCCCAGTTCTGGAACTTCTTGGCCAGCCCGTCGGTCGGGTCGGCGAAGACGGCGGCGGAGAGCTTCCGCTCGGCGGCCACCCGCTTCTGCAGGGTGCGTACCTGGTCGACGAAGGTGGTGACCTGCTTCTCCCGCCAGGCGTTCCAGGTGGGCCACTGCGGCGATTCGGGGGTCAGGGTGTACGGGTCGACGCCGTGCTCGGCGGCGAAGGTCCGGCGGCTGTACTCGGAGTAGGAGAAGTCGGCGCCGTAGGGCAGGGAGACCGGGTAGCGGATGTAGTCCAGGTGCAGCCCGTCCACGGCGTAGCCGCGCAGGATCTCCTCGAACATCGCCAGCACGTGCGAGCGCACCGCGGGGATCGCCGCGTCCATCCAGTAGTAGCCGGGCTCCATCCGGGACGGCTGCGGGCCGGCCTTGCCGACGTCCTCCCGCTCCACCGCCGCCCACTCCGGGTGGGCCTTGAGCACCGGCCCGCCGCCGGCCTCGATGCCGACGAAGAAGGTGTGCGTCCAGGCGTGCAGCTCGATGCCCCGGGAGTGCGCTTCGTCGATCCAGACCCTCAGCGGGTCGAAGCCGCGCATCTCGGGCCGCTGCGCCGGCATGCCTGCCTGCTCGGCGACGGCGCTCGGGTAGATGGTGTAGCCGCCCCAGACCGTCTCCAGGAAGACCATGTTGAACCCGGCGGCGGCGATCCGGTCCAGCGAGGCGCGGATCTGCTCCGGGCTGGTCTCGATGGGGCGCACCCACAGGCCCCGGCCCTCGACGGGGCGGGACTCGCGGGCCCGGTACCCGGCCACGTCGGCCCGCCGAGCGGCGTCGCGGGCCAGCTGTGCCGAGCGTTCCGGCTCGCCGGCGGCGGCCTCGCGCGCCTGGTCGAGCAGGTCGCCGGCCTCGGCCAGTGCGGCGTCGACGGCGGCCGGGTCGATCTTCAGGCAGGTGGCGGTGGCGGCGCCCTTCGCCTGCCGGGCGGCCGTGACCGCCCGCTCCGCGCCGAGCAGGAAGCTGTCCGCGTCGACGTCGACCGTGACCGTGGCGCCGGTGACCGTCACCTTCGCGCCGAGCGGGGCGTTCCCCTCCAGCCAGGAGCCCCGCGATCCGTGCCCGGAGAGCACGAAGCCGTCGGCCGGGATGACACTGTTGCCGCCCTGGCGCGAGACCACCCGCCCGTCCCGGACGGTGATCTCGTATCCGTAGTCGTTGGTGCCGGTGCGCTCCCGGCCGGCGGCCGGCGTGTACGCGATGAGCTGCTCGGCGCCGCGGCAGCCGGGGAAGCACTGCCCCTTGGCCGGGTCGACCCCGTCGGGGTTGGTCGCGGCGGTCGGGTCGGTGGCGTCGAGGGTGGTGGCGGCCCGCCGGATCAGGAGGTTACGCAGTTGCACCCGGTCGCCGGCGTGCAGCTTGTCGCGCAGCCACCGCCGGTCGTCGGTGCCCCCGGTCTCGGGCGGGGACGCCGACAGCACCACCCCGTCGGCGGGGATGGCGTTGTTGCCGGGCTTGGGGCAGGGGTCGAAGGCGGTGCAGACGCTGAGCACCTCGTACGTCCCGCCGCCGGCGGCGCGTAGCACCGCCTCGCCGCCGAAGGCGTTGGTCTTCGTCTCCGCGCCGGAGTCCGGGGTGTAGAGGGCGAGCACGCCGGCGGCCCGCGAGGAGGGGTCGATGGCATCGATGGTGGCCGTGGCGCCGTCGGCGGCGACGACGGTGGGCAGGCCCGATTCGGCGGCGGCGGTCTCCGCTGCGGCGGGGGCGGTCAGCAGGCCGAGCAGGATCGCGCCGGCCGCCCCGCTGACGGCGGCCCGTCGCAGGTGTGTGGGGGAAGGCATGCGCCTCATCGTGAGCCGAGTGGTACGGACAAGTCAAGACTTCGGTTCGAGACTCAAACCGGACAACTGGTCCCGAAAACCGAGCTCGCACTTGACCTGAATGGTGATCGTGGTCCACTCTCTGCCCAACTGGTCCGTACCACTACCCCCCATGCATGGAGGACCCTCATGAGGCGTACCCGCGCCTTCGCCGCCGCCGCGCTGGCGGCCGCGCTCTTGCTCAGCGGCTGCGGCCTGTCCAGCGGTGACGACGCCGGCTCGGCCGGCTCCGGCAAGATCGAGGGCGAGGTGAAGGGTGAGATCACCTTCGCCACCCTGGCGCTCAAGCCGACCTTCGACGACTACATCAACGGCCTGATCAAGAGCTTCGAGGCCAAGCACCCGGGCACCACCGTCAAATGGGTCGACCTGCCGTTCCAGGGTGCGCAGGAGAAGATCACCAACGACGCCCAGGCCGGCACCCTGCCCGACGTGGTCAACCTCAACCCGAACTTCGCCCAGAAGCTGGAGAAGCAGGGCGTCTTCGTGGACATGGAGGCCAACGCCGGCGACGTGAAGGCCAACTTCGTGCCCGGCGCGTGGGACGCGTTCAAGGTCCCGGGCCAGGCCGGCTCCTACGGCCTGCCGTGGTACCTCACCAGCGAGATCACCATGTACAACAAGGACCTGTTCGCCAAGGCCGGGCTGGACGCGAACACCCCGCCGAAGACCATCGACGAACTGCTCACCCAGGCCAAGCAGCTCTCCGCCGCCGGCAAGGGGCAGTTCTACGGCTGGCACCCGGCGCTGGAGAACAGCTTCGTCCCCAACCTGGCCAAGCTCGGCGTGCCGCTGCTCAACGACGGCGCCACCAAGTGGACGTTCAACACCCCCGAGGCCGTGCAGTACGTGACCCGGGTGCGCGAGCTGTACGCCAGCAAGGCCATCGCGCCGGACTGGCTGACCCAGGACCACGCCAAGGAGACCGAGGCGTACTCGGCCGGCCGCGTCGCGCTCTTCCCGTCCGGGCCGAACTTCCTCAAGGTGGTCGGCCAGAACGCCCCGGCCGTCGCCAAGGCCACCGCCGTCGCCCCGCAGATCGCCAGCGCCGACGGCACCACAAACATGTCCGTGATGGGCCTGCTGGTGCCGAAGAAGAGCAAGAACCCGGCCACCGCGCTGGAGTTCGCGAAGTTCGTCAGCCACGCCGAGAACCAGCTCGCCTTCGCCAAGATCGTCACGATCCTGCCGTCCACCGCCGAGTCTCTGAAGGACCCGTACTTCAGCCAGGTGGACACCGCCGACCCCACCTCGCTGGCGCGGAAGATCTCCGCCGAGCAGATCGCCAAGGCCCGGAACCTCACCCCGGTCCAGTGGGACGACCGGACCAAGGCGGTGGTCATCGGCAAGATCCAGCTCGCCGTCCAGGGCGACCTCGACCCCAAGACCGCCCTGGACCAGGCCGTGGACGAGGCCAACAAGCTGCTCGCCCGCTGACCGACGACCGGCGCCGCCCGACGGTCACCCGCCGGGCGGCGCCGCCACCCCTCCACGACAGGAGCTCACCGACGTGATCGGCCGTCGCTGGTACGTACCCTGGCTCTTCCTCGCCCCGGCGCTGCTCGTCACTGCCCTGATGACCTGGGGCCCGCTGGCCAACACCAGCGTCCTCGCCTTCACCGACGCCCAGGCGCTCGGCGGCGGGCAGTTCACCGGCGCGGAGAACTTCACCCGCCTCGCCGAGGACACCGAGTTCTTCCGGGCGCTCGGCAACACCGCTCTCTACCTGGTCGTCGTCGTGCCCGCCCTGGTGCTGCTGCCGCTGCTGCTGGCCCAGCTCGTGCACGCCAAGCTGCCCGGCATCGGGGCGTTCCGGGCCGTGTTCTACTCGCCGGTCATCGCCTCGATGGTCGTGGTCGGGCTGATCTGGAGCTGGCTGCTCTCCTCCGACGGCCTGGTCAACGCCGTGCTGGTGAAGCTGCGGCTGGTCGCCGAGCCGCTGCCCTTCCTCACCGACGCCACCCTGCTGCTGTTCTCCTGCATGCTGGTGACGGTCTGGAAGGGCCTCGGCTACTACATGGTCATCTACCTGGCCGCCCTGTCGAACGTGCCGAACGAGCTGTACGAGGCCGCCCGCGTCGACGGCGCCGGCGCGGTGCGCCGGTTCCGGTCCGTCACCGTGCCGACCGTCCGACCCACCATGCTGCTGGTCGGCACCCTGTCCGCCATCTCCGCCACCAAGGTCTTCGCCGAGATCTACGTGATGTCCTCCGGCACCGCCGGACCCGGCGGGCAGGCCAAGTCGATCGTCTACTACATCCGCGAGGTCGGCCTCGGCGTCGACGGGGAGGTCGGGTACGCCTCGGCGATGAGCCTGGTGCTCTTCGTCGGCACCCTCGGCCTCTCCGTGCTGGCGCTCGTGCTGCGCCGCCGCGGCGAAAGGAACGAGGCATGAGCGTGCGTGAGCGTACGGACCACCCGCGCGCCGCCGCCGCGCCCCGGGGCGGAAGGCCGACGCGGGGAGGCGGCCGCGCGGGACGGATCGCCGTCCCGGCACTGCGCTACGTCCTGCTGCTGATGATGACCGTCCTGCTGGTCGGGCCCTTCCTCTGGCAGCTGTCGACCGCGCTCAAGAGCACCGGCGAGCCGATCTACGGCCCCGACACGACCCTGCTGCCGGCCCACCCGACGCTCGTCAACTTCGGCAAGGTCGCCGACGTCATCCCGGTGTGGCGCTACATCGGCAACTCGGCGATCGTCGCGTTCGCCAGCGTGCTCACCAACTGCCTCTTCGGCGCCATGGCGGGCTACGCGCTGGCCCGGATGCGCTTCCGCGGCCGGGGCGCGGTGTTCGCCGCCGTACTCGCCTCGCTGGTCGTGCCGTTCGAGGTGATCATGGTGAACGTCTTCCTCACCGTCCGCAGCCTCGGGCTGGTCGACACCCTCCTCGGCGTACTGCTGCCCGGGGCGGTCTCCGGGCTGTCCATCCTGGTCATGCGCACCGCCTTCCTCGCCCTGCCGAAGGAGACCGAGGAGGCCGCCGCCATCGACGGCGCGGGGGAGTGGGCCCGCTTCTGGCGGGTCGCCCTGCCCAGCGTGCGCGGCTCCCTCGCCGTGGTCGGCGTGTTCAGCTTCCTGTTCGCCTGGGACGACTTCCTCTGGCCGCTCATCGTGCTGAAGAATCCCGACAACTTCACCCTCACCGTCGGGCTCCAGTACCTCTCCGGCACCTTCACCAACGACCAACGGGTCGTCGCCGCTGGCACGATGATCGCGGTCATACCGCTGCTGGCGGTCTTCTTTGCCCTGCAGCGGATGTTCTTCCGGGGGATCGGAGAGGGAGGGGTGAAGGGGTGACCGCCAACACCGGCAAGACCGCGTGGAAGCACGAGGCGCTGTACACCGCACTACGCGCCGAGATCGGCTCGACGTTGCGGCCGCACGACCCGCTGCCCAGCGAACGGGAACTCGTCGCCCGGTTCGGGGTCAGCCGGGCCACCGTGCGGCAGGCCGTCGGCCGGCTGGAGGAGGAGGGCCTGGTCTACCGGGCCCAGGGCTCGGGGACCTTCGTCGCCGACCCGGCCACCATCTCCAAGTCACTCGCGCTGACCTCGTTCAGCGAGGACATGCGCAGCCGCCGCCTCACCCCGGACTCCCGGCTGCTGGATTTCACGCTGACCGAGGCCGGGGTGGCGGTGGCCCGCGACCTGTCCCTGTCGCCCGGCGCCGAGGTCGCGCACATCCGCCGCCTCCGGCTCGCCGACGGGCTCCCGATGTGCATCGAGGAGGTCTGGCTGCCCACCGAACGGGTCGGGGAGCTGGACGCCGCCGTCGTCGGCGGCTCCCTCTACGGCGCGCTCGGCGCGCGCGGCGTCCAGCCGCACCACGCCGACCAGGTGATCGCCGCGACCGTGGTGGACGCGGACCAGGCCGCGCTGCTCGGTGTGGCCCCGTACTCGCCCGCGCTGCGGGTCGACCGGATCACCTACGACCAGGCCGGCGTCGCGATCGAGCGCGCCGAGAGCATGTACCGCGCCGACCGGTACGACTTCCGCATCACCGTGATCCGAAGGACGTCATGACCCACCCCCTCGTCGCCGCCGTCGACATCGGCGGCACGAAGACCGCAGTCGCGCTGGTCCGTGACGGAGCCGTGCTGGCCCGTACCCAGGCGCCCACCCCGGCCCGCGACGGCGCCGCCGCCGTTCTCGACAACGTCGCCGCGCTCGTCCGATCCCTCGGCGACGCGCCGGTGGCCGTCGGCGTCGGCGCTCCCGGACTGGTCGACCCGTCCACCGGGCTGCTCACCGCCGCCACCTCCTCGATCAGCGACTGGTCCCGCGTGGACGTCCCCGCGGCGCTGCGCGCCCGCCTCGGCCTGCCCGGGGTGGCACTCAACGACGTGCAGGCGTTCACCCTCGGCGAAGCCGTGCACGGCGCCGGACGCGGCCTACCGATCGTCATCGGGGTCGCCGTGGGCACCGGGATCGGCGGCGGGGTGCACGTCGCCGGGACGCTGCTCACCGGACGGCGCGGCGCCGCCGGCCACCTCGGTCACATCCCCGTCCCGCAGGCCGTCGGCCGACCCTGCCCGTGCGGCGTCACCGGCCACGTCGAGGCGGTCGCCGCGGGCCCGGCCATCGCTGCCGCCTACGCCGAGCACACCGGCGACGTCATCGCGCTGCCGGAGGTGGTGCGCCGCGCCCACCGTGGCGACGCCACCGCCGCACGGGTGCTCGCCGAGGCGGGCGCGGCCCTCGGCACCGCGCTCGCCGGCCTCGCCAACGCCCTCGACCCGGACCGCATCGTGCTCGGCGGCGGGGCGGCCGTACCCGAACTGGTGGCCGCCGCCGAACCCGCCTTCGCGGCGGCCTGCATGCCGGTGCTCGGCGCGGTGCCGCTCGTCCCCGCCGCGCTCGGCGGCGACGCTCCGCTGGTCGGCGCCGCCGAGGCGGCTTGCCGGGGGCTAGGCCTCACCAGCGACGCGGGCCGTGACGGCGGGGAGGCCGGCCGGTGATGCGTCTCGCCCTGGTTCCCCTCGACGACCGGCCGGTCTGCCGGTCGCTGCCGGCGATGGTCGCCGCCGTCGCCGGCGCCGCCGTGGAGGTGCCGCCGGCCGACCTGCTGCCCGCCAGCCGCCGCCCCGGTGACCCGGACGGGCTCGCCGGCTGGCTCGGCAGCCGCCGGGCCGACGCCGCCGTCGTCGCGCTGGAGACGCTCGGCCTCGGCGGCCTGATCGCCTCCCGACTGCACGACGACCCGGCCACCGCGGTACTGAACCGGTGGTCCGCCCTCTCCGACGGGCCCTCCCCGGTGTACGCCGCGACCGTCGTGCAGCGCACCCCGGACGCGGACGACGCCGGCGAGGAACCCGACTACTGGGCCCGGTACGGGCGGGCTCTGCACGCCTACTCCGCGGCGCTGCACCGGGATCTGGGCGCGCCGGAGCGGCCGCACACCGAGGTGCCGCAGGACATCCGGCGCGACTTCCTGCGTCGGCGGCAGCGCAACCACGTGCTCAACCAGGCCGCGCTGGGGCTCGCCGCGCACGGGGTGCTGGACACCCTCGTCATCGGCGCGGACGACACCGCCGTCGCCGCCGTCGGCACCGCCGAGTGGGAGTGGCTGCGGACCTGGACCGGCTGGCTGGAGGTGACCGACCGGGTGCTCGCCCACCCGGGCGCCGACGAGATCGGCGCGGTGCTGGTGGCCCGGGCCCTCACCGCCGCCGCCGGACACGCGCCCCGCGTCGCGGTCGCCTGCGCCGAACCCGACGGCCTGGACCGGGTGGCCCGCTACGAGCCGGTCCCGGTCGGCGCGGGCATCGCCAGTCAGGCCGCCGCCGCCGGGGCGGGCATCGTGGACCTCGCCGACGCCGACACGGTGCTGGTCGTCCACCCGCCGCAGCCCGGTGACGCCGACTGGGCCACCGCCCCGCCGGACGACACCGACCCGGCCCCGGCGGCCCGGACCGCGGCGCTGGTCCGGCGGCTGCTCGCCGACGGGCGACCGGTCGCCCTGGCCGACTGCGCGCTGGGCAACGGCGCCGACCCCCGCCTCGTCGCCGACCTCGCCCGCGACGGCGCGTACGCCGCGCTGGCGGGATTCGCCGGCTGGAACACCGCCGGCAACACGGTGGGCAGCGCCCTCGCCACCCTGGTCGCGTACCAGGTCGGACGGGCCGCCGGCACGCTGGACGAGGCCGCCGCCCGTCGGCTGCTCGCCCACCGGCTCGTCGACGACCACGTCTGGATGTCGTACGCCCGACCGCGGCTGCGCCGGGAGCTGGGCACCGACCCGACCCGGCACGACCACATCGCCGAGGCCGACGTCCCGGCGGTCACCGCCCGGATCGCGCAGCTGCTCGGCGAACGGTGGCGGCAGCTGTCAGCGGTGCCCGGCCTCGCCGTGGCCCCCGCCTCGGTGACTCTGCCCTGGCACCGCACCTACGAGATCGACTTCACCCTGGAGGACACCGGTGAGCAGCCCTGAGCCGACCCTGACCGCCGACGTGGCCGTGGTCGGCGGCGGGTTCGGCGGCGTCGCCGCCGCGCTCGCCGCGGCCCGGGCCGGCGCCACCGTGGTCCTGGTCGAGGAACACTCCCGGGTCGGCGGTCAGGTCACCACCCAGGCCCTGCCGGCCCTGGACGAGCACCCGCACATCGAGAGCTTCGGCGCCTCGGCCAGCTACCGCGCGTTCCGCGACACCGTCCGCGCCCACTACGGCGGCGTGGCCAACCCGGGTGGCGGCTGGGTCAGCCGGCTCTGCTTCGAACCGGCCGTCGCCCAGCGGGTGCTGGACACGAGCCTCGCCGACGCGAAGGTGACCGTGCTGACCGGGCTCGCGCCGGTGGCCGCCCGGGTCGAGGCCGGCCGGGTCCGCGACGTCACCTTCTCCGACGGCACCGTGCTGGCCGCCGCGGTCTTCTGCGACGCCACCGAACGCGGCGACCTCGCCCCTCTCGCGGGTTTCGCCACCGTCACCGGCTCCGAGGGACGCGACGCGTACGGCGAACCGGACGCAGTGCCCGGCGGTCCCGATCCGGCCGCCCAGCAGTCGTTCACCTGGTGCGCCCTGGTGGAACACGACCCCGGCGCCGACCACACCGGCCCCGCCCCGGCCGACTACGCCGCCCTGCGGGACCGGCTCTCCTTCGACATCCCCGGCTGGGACGGCGGAGTCCACCGGTACCGGATGTTCACCGACGGCCCCGACGGCAAGCCGCCGTTCTGGACCTACCGCCGGCTGCGGGCCACCGCACCCGAGCTGGTGGTGCTCAACTGGGCGACCAACGACTGCGCGGGACACGACCCGATCGGCGACCCGGCCGGAGCGGAGCGCGCCGGCCGGGAACTGACCGCCGCGTTCGTGCACTGGCTGCGCACCGAGGCGCCCCGCGAGGACGGCGGGCGCGGCTTTCCCGGCCTGCGCCTGGCGCCCGAGGCCGCCGGCACGCCCGACGGCTTCGCCGAGGCCCCGTACCTGCGGGAGGCGCGGCGGATCGTGGTCGACCGGCCGGTCACCGGACACGACCTCGCGCCGCTGCCCGGGCGTGCCCGTGCCCGGCACCTGCCCGGCTCGCTCGGCGTCACCTGGTACCACGTCGACCTGCACGAACGCACCGGCCACCCGGCCCCCGTCTACCGGGAGACCGCGCCGTTCACCATCCCCGCGGCGAGCCTGGTTCCGCGCGGCGCGGTCAACCTGCTCGCCGCCGCCAAGAACCTCGGCGCCACCCAGGTCGCGGCCGCGGCGTACCGGGTGCACCACGGCGAGTGGGCGGTCGGCGAGGCGGCCGGCGCGCTCGCGGCCCGCGCCGCCCTGGACCGCCGGCCGGTGTCCGACGTCCGGGACCCGGCGTTCCTGATCACCGTCCAGCGCGACCTGGTGGCCGCCGGGGTGCCGCTGGCCTGGGTCGCCGACGTGCCGGCGGAGCATCCGCGCTTCGCCGCCGTGCAACTGGCCGCCGCCCACGGCGCCCTGGACGGGGAGCGGGCCCGTGACCTGGCCGTGGAGCCGGACCGGCCCGCCGGACCGGCCGACGTGGTCGCCGCCCGCGAGGCCGCGCTCGCCCTCGGCGCCGCGCCGTCCGCCGTGGACACCGACCGCCCGTTCGGCGCCGTACTGGAGGACATCACCCGATGACCGTGCTCGACACGATCCGTGGCCGGCTGGTCGTCTCCTGCCAGGCCGACCCCGGCGAACCGCTCGACGACCCGACGCACATCGTGGCGCTCGCCCGCTCCGCGCTGCGCGGCGGCGCCGCCGCGATCCGCGCCCAGGGCCTGCCCGACCTGCGGGCACTGCGCGCCGCACTGCCCGACACCCCGCTGATCGGCCTGGTCAAGAGCGGCGCCTCCGGCGTCTACATCACCCCGACCCTGGCGCACGCCGAGGCGGTGGCGGCCACCGGCGTGGAGATCGTCGCGCTCGACGGCACCCGTCGGCCCCGGCGGGACGGGCTCACCCTCGCCGAGACCGTCGCCCGGCTGCGGGAGACCCACCCCACGGTGCTGGTGATGGCCGACGTGGCCGACGCGGCCGACGGGCACGCCGCCGTGGCCGCCGGCGTCGACCTGGTCGGCACCACCCTGTCCGGCTACACCGGCGGCGCGGTGCCGCGCGACCCGGACCTGGCCCTCGTCGGCACGCTGGCCGACACCCTGCCCGTGCCGGTCATCGCCGAAGGCAGGATCAACACCCCCGAGGAGGCCGCGGCGGCGCTGCGCCGAGGCGCCCACGCCGTGGTGGTCGGCACCGCCATCACCCGGCCCGCCGTGGTCACCGCACGCTTCGCCGCCGCCCTCGTCACCAGCCGGGAGATGTCATGACCGTCCACGTCGTCAACCACACGCACTGGGACCGCGAGTGGTACCGGCCGATGGAATCGTTCCGCGCCCGCCTCGCCGAGCTGGTCGCCCGGGTCTGCGACCAGCTCGACACCGGTGAGCTGCGCCGCTTCCACCTGGACGGGCAGACCGTCACCGCGCTCGACGCGCTCGCCGTCCGTCCCGACCTCGCCGAGCGGGTACGCGCCCACGCCGCCGGCGGCCGGCTCTGCGTCGGCCCCTGGCACGTGCTCGCCGACAACCAGCTCGTCTCCGGCGAGAATCTGATCCGCAACCTGCTGACCGCCCGCCGGGTCGCCGCCGAGCTCGGCCTGCGACTGGCCGACGTCGGCTACTGCCCGGACGCCTTCGGCCACCCCGCCGACCTGCCCCGGGTGCTCCGCGGCTTCGGCCTGGACACCGCGCTGGTCTGGCGGGGGGCACCGCCGCAGCGGAGCCGGTTCCGCTGGCGCTCCCCCGACGGCTCCGAGGTCCTCGCGGTCAACCAGGGCTACTACGAGCCGGAGGTGCTCTGGGAGGCGGCCTCCGCGGCCGACCGGCTCGCCACCTTCCGTGACAAGCAGGCCGGCCGGGACGCCGACGGGCCGTACCTGCTGCTCAACGGCGGCGACCACCTGGCGCCGCGCCCGCTGCCCGCCGGCCTGGGCGACGGCGCGGCCGTGGAGAGCACCCTCGCCGAGTACTTCGCCGCGGTCCGCGACGCCGTGCCGACCGAGGCGGTGGTCACCGGCGAGCTGCGCCACCCCGGCGACTGGCTGACCTTCGTGCTCGCCGGCACCCTCTCCACCCGGCTGTATCTCAAGCAGGCCAACGCGGCCACCGAGACGCTGCTGGAGTCCTGGGCCGAGCCGCTGACCGTCCGCGCCGGACGCGCCACCGCCACCGGCCTGCTCCGGCACGCCTGGGACCTGCTGCTCGCCAACGCTCCCCACGACTCCATCTGCGGCTGCTCGGTGGACGAGGTGCACCGGGAGAACGAGGTCCGCTTCGCCCGGGCACAGCAGGTGGGCGAGCACCTCGTCGAGCGGGCGCTGCTCGACCTCGGTCTGGACACCCGGCCGGCCGGCGACCCGGTCACCGACGCCGCCGCCGTGGTGGTGGTCAACCCGCACGCCGCGCCGGTCACCGGACCGGTCACCGTGGACGTGCACACCGCTCCCGGGCACACCCTCGCCGGCCTGTACGACGCCACCGGCCACCCGGTGCCGTACGAGCTGCTGGAGACCGAGTCGACCCCGCTGTTCTGCGCCGACCTGGACATCCTGCCCGACACCCGGGACACCGTCCGGCACCGGATCGCGTTCGTCGCCGACGCGCCGGCCGGCGGCTGGACCGGCTACACCGCCCCCGTCGCCCCGGGCGAGCCGGCCGTCGTGCCGGCCGGGTCGGCCGGGCGGAGCGTGACCCGGGACGGCTGGACCCTGACCGTCGCCGGGGACGCCTCGTTCACCCTGGTCGACGCGGCCACCGGACGGAACCTGCCCGGGCTGGGCCGCCTCGTCGACGTGGGCGACGCGGGGGACACCTACACCTACGACCCGCCACGGACCGACGAGGCGGTCGTACCCGTGCTGCGGGAGGCCCGCGTCCACGAGACGGACGTCGCCTCCCGGATCGTCGTCCGCGCCGACCTCGACATTCCGGCCGGCCTCACCGCCGACCGCGCCGCCCGCTCCACCGACCGCGTCGTGCTGCCGCTGACCATCACGGCCACCATCTGGGCCGGCGTGCCCGAGCTCGACTGGCGGCTGGAGTTCGACAACACCGCCGACGACCACCGGCTCCAGGCGCACTTCCCGACCGACGCCACGGCGACGACGTGGGTCGCCGACACCCACTTCAGCCTGCTCGAACGGCCCCTCAAGGCACCACTCGGGCCGCTGCCCGAGCAGCGGGGGTACGAGGCCGACGCCGGGGTGGCGCCGGTCCGGTCCCTGGCCACCCTGCCCGGGCTGGCCGTCCTCGCCCCCGGCCTGCCGGAGGTGCAGGGCATCGAGGGGGAGCGGCCGTCGCTCGCCGTCACCGTGCTCCGCGGGGTCGGCTGGCTCTCCCGACCGGACCTGCGAGCCCGGACGGCGGGCGCCGGCCCCCAGCTGCCCACCCCGGAGGCTCAGTGCCGGCGGCGGATCACCGCCGCCATCGGCCTGCGCCTCGACGCCGACGAGAGCTCGGTGACGGCCGCGGCGGCCCGGCGGCGAGCGCCGCTGCGCGCCTGGCAGCTGCGGCCGGGCGCGCCGGCGCCCGCGCCGGTCTCCGGGCTGCGGGTGGACGGGGCGCAGGTGTGCGCGTACAAGCCGGCCGAGGATGGCGACGGTGCGGTGCTGCGCCTGTCCAACCCCACCTCCGCCGAGGTGGTGGCCACGGTGTCCGGTGTCGACGGCGCCCTGGTCGAGTGTGACCTCGCGGAGCGGCCGACCGGGGCGACGCCGATCGGGCACCGGGTGACCCTGGGCCCGTTCGCGACCCGCAGCTTCCGCGTCACCGGATGACACCGGACGGGCGCCGGCATCGAGGTCGAGCGCGAGGGCCGGCGCCCGGCGGGTGCCGGGCGCCGGCCGCGCGCGTCAGGGCAGGTCGATCGGGCGCAGCACCCGGTCGACCGCGTGGGCGATCTGCTTGTTGCCCTTGTTGAGGTCGAAGCGCACGACCCGGGCGTCGCGGTCGCTGCTGTCGGCGTCGACCAGCCGCACCTGCCGGCCGTACCAGCAGCGCTTGACGTCCACCTCGACGGTCGCGCCCAGCGCGGTGGTCAGCTCCGCCCCGTCGGCCTTGAGCGCCGCCCTGCGGTCGATCGTGGCGCCCGGCACCACGTGGTACAGCAGCACGTCCTCCACGGTGTCCGTGCCGAGGCCGGCGACGGCGTCGAACGCCGCCCGCTCGCCGGGGAGCGTGCGGGCGTGGGTGATGTCGCGGACCAGCTCCCGGAAGGCGTAGTCGTTCGGCACGAACGCGGTCAACGGGACCGAGCCGTCGGTGAGCACCTTCACCGGGGAGTCCGGCTTCGCCTGCAACACCGCCAGCACCGCCGCGGTGAGCACGTCGAAGTCCCGGGGGTTGCGGTCGAAGCCGCTGGTGTCGGCCGTGAGAACGGCGGCCAGCGAGCGAGTCCCGGACTGCGACGTGGCCGCCTGCGCGGGCACGGCGACGGCGGTGGTGGCCATGGCCGCAGCCGTGGCGCCCACCGCGACGCGGGCGGCGACGCGAGAGAAGTTCATGGGTAAGCCCTTCGTCGATGGACCCAAGCGGTGACTGTCGTCACGACCCTTGTTCGGCCCGAACGTCTCCGGTGGATGCACCCGATGCCACGGATCGTCATCCCCGCCCGGCACGTTCCCGGTCGGTCGATCATTGTCGGCTGCCGGGCCGCTGCCGTACGCTCGTGCTCGGCCCGCCCTCACGGTCCTGTGAGGAGCAGTCATGCCCTTGAACCGCCTGCTGACCTTGGGGGTCGGCGTCTGCGCGGTGGTCACGTTCACCCTGCCGGCCGCCTCCGCGACGGCTGCCCCGTCCACCCACCGCACCGGCGGCAGCCTGGTGCTCGTCGGCGGCGCGCTCGCCGACGACAACAGCGAGATCTACGGCGACATCGTCCGGCTGGCCGGTGGCCCCGGAAAGGCCCGGATCGGCATCTTCACCGCCGCCGCCCCGGTGCCCTCCGAGGACCCCGACGCCGGCACCCCCGACTGCAACAACAGCGTCTGCAACGGCGACTACTACGCGGACCTGTTCCGGACGTACGGCGTGGCCGACGCCCAGTGGATCCCGATCGACCTGGACCATCCGACCGCGGCCGACGACCCGGCCGTGGTCCGGCAGATCGAGTCGATGAGCGGGTTCTTCTTCGGTGGTGGTGACCAGTACCGCTACGTCACCACCATGACGAGGGGCGCGTCGCAGCGCGACAGCGCGGCGCTGGCCGCCGTCCGGCGCAAGCTGCGGCACGGGGCGGTGGTCGCCGGCACCAGCGCCGGAGCCCAGATCATGGCCGGTCGGGACATGATCACCGGCGGGTCGACCGAGCCGGGCCTGCGGGACGGCGCGAAGCCCGGCTACTTCGACGACCCGGACACGCTCGGCTACCTGCCGCACGGCGGGTTCGGGTTCTTCACGGCCGGCCTGGTGGACACCCACTTCTCCCGCCGGGGCCGCGAGGCGCGCTCCATCCGGCTCGCCTCGGACACCCACCACCCACGGGTCTTCGGGCTGGACGAGAACACCGCCCTGGAGGTGACGGGCGTCGGCGGGCACGGCCCGGCGCTGCGGGTGCTCGGGCAGCGCGGTGTCAGCGTGCTCGACCTGCGCCGCGCCCGGGTGACCGACCACGGCGGGGTGTGGGGCATCGAGGGCGTGCGGTGGAGCCGGCTCACCGCGGGGGACGCGTACCGGGCCGCCGGGTGGCGGACCGTGGTGGGCGCGGGCAAGCCGCCGGTCACCCCGGCGGAGGGTCCGTGTGCCGTCGCGCCGTCCACGGACGTCTTCTACGACTACGCCATGGTCGAACTGGTCGAGGGGCTGGCCGCCCAGGCCGGTTGCGCGTCCGTCGGCGGCACGTCGTACGAGAAGGACCCGCAGTGGGAGGCCCACCTGACGCGCGGCCACGGCTTCGCGGCGTACCGGGGCGCGACGGCGACCACGTTCACCGACGTGGTGATCGGCATCGCGCCGGCGTGACCCGGTAGGCACCCGCCGTCCTGACCGGCGGTGCGCTCCCGCCCCCGTGGCGGCAGCGCACCGCCGGTCGGTGTCGTCCCGGCCCGGACCATCGGCAGCCGGTCGCGGCGCTGTAACAGAGGTTACGTATTGAGTGTTGTGATAGCTGGATGTAACTTCTGTTTCATTGATCCGTGGCCCCTTGGAGGTGCCCATGTTCCCTGCCCGCAACCCCCGCCGCGTCGCCCTGGTGGCGGCCGCCGCCGCGCTCCTCACCATCGCCCCGATCGGGGCCACCGCCGCGCACGCACAGGTCACCAGGGTCCGCCAGGGCAGCGCCACCGACGTGAGCCGGGCGGCCTGGTCCGGCCCGGCGTACACGATGAACGGCTCGGGCGGGATCGTCACCGCGACCATGAGCAGGGCGGTCGACGCCATCCGCGGCGGCACCGGGGCGATCGACGTGGTGGTCGTCGCCGGTTCCGGGTCGGGGACCCCGGAGTGCGACGTCATCACCGGACTGGCCGGGATCAACTCCTGCACCACCCTCACCCTGACCGCCGCCCGCGACGGCAACGACAGCCAGGTCAACACCGACATCCGCAACGCCGAGTTCGTCTACTTCGCCGGCGGCGACCAGTGCAACTACGTGGCCTGGAAGGGCACCGCGCTGGAGGCGTCGGTGGAGTCGGTGGTCGCCAAGGGCGGCGGGGTCGGCGGCGGCAGCGCCGGTCACCACGTCAACAGCGACATCGTCTACGACGCCTGCGCCGCGAGCGCCACCTCGTCGACCGCGCTGGCCAACCCGTACGACCGGTCCCTGACCTTCACCACCGGCATGTTCCGCTGGCCGAACTACGCCAACACCGTCAACGACTCCCACTTCGTCACCCGCGACCGGATGGGCCGGACCATGGCGTTCGTCGCCCGAGCCGTGAAGGACGGGCTGGCGAGCGGTGGCAAGGCGTGGGGCGTCGGGGTCGAGGAGGGCGCCTCGCTCTACATCGACCGCAACGGTCTGGCCACGTTGAGCGGTCCCAGCGCGTACGTGGTGCTCGGCGACCACCAGCCCGAGGTCGCCGTCTCCGGACAGCCGCTGACCTACACCAACTTCAAGATCTGGAAGCTGAGCGGCGGCCAGACGTACGACTTCGCCAACCGTCCCACCTGCGGCTACTACCTCAAGAGCGTGCGGGCCGGGGTGCCCGACGGCAGCCTCTACAGCGGCACGCCGGTCACCGACTGCTCCGCCCCGCCGCCCTCCGGCGGGTCCAGCTACGTCGAGGTGGAGCCGAACGACTCGCGCACCGCGGCCAACGACATCGCCGCGCTGACGTACCCGGCCACGGTCACCGGCGACATGAAGAGCGGCACCGACCGGGACTACTTCGCGCTGACCCTCGCCGGCGGGCAGACGCTCACCGCCACCTGCGCGATCCCGACCGCGTACGATGCCGACCTCTACCTGCTGAGCTCGACCGGAAGCACGCTGACCCGGTCGGTCAACGACGGCGCCGGCGCGGACGAGTCGATCACCCTGACCCGGACCGCGTCCGGCTCGGCGACCTACTACCTCGACCTGGAGGCGTACTCCGGCTCCGGCACCGCGGACTACTCCTGCGCACTCACCCGGTCCTGACCCGGCACCCCCCCAGGGTCCGCGGGGCGGGGTGCCGCCCGCCCCGCGGACCCGCCGTCCCCGACGCCCCGACCGAGGGCCGTTAGGCTCGGCGCGTGCCGAACCCCGAACCTGTCGACGAACCCCACGGCGTGGGAGTCGCCGCGCTGATCCGCCAGCGGCTGGGCGAGTGCAGCCCGGCCGAGCGCCGGGTCGCCCGCGCCCTGCTCGCCTCCTATCCGTCCGCCGGGCTGGGCACGGTCGCCGCGCTGGCCGAGCGGGCCGAGGTGAGCGCTCCGACGGTGTTGCGCTTCCTGTCCCGGCTCGGGTTCGGCGGCTACCCGGAGTTCCAGCGGGCGCTGCGCGAGGAGTTGGCCGAGCGGGAGACCTCGCCGCTGACGGCGTACCGGGCGACCGAGCGCACCGGCGTGCCGCCGGAGGGTGCGCTGCCCCGGGCCGCCGCGACCCTGCCCGAGGCGGTCGCCGGGACGCTCGCCGAGCTGCCGCAGGGTGAACTGGACGCCGCCGTGCGTCTCTTCGCCGACCAGCAGCTGCGGGTCACCGCGGCCGGCGGTCGCTTCTCCACGCTGCTCGCCCACTACCTGGTGCTGCACCTCATGCAGGTGCGGGGCAACAGCCGGCTGCTGCCGGCCGGCCCGGTGGAGCGCACCGACATGCTGGTCGACGTGGGCCGACGCGACCTCGTCGTGCTCTTCGACTTCCGCCGTTACGAGGAGGCGACCCTCGCGCTGGCTCGCAACGTCACCGCGCGGGGCGCCAAGGTGGTGCTCTTCACCGACCGGTGGCTGTCCCCGGTGGCCGGCCTGGCCGAGGTGGTGCTGCCCAGCCGGGTCGAGTCCCCCTCGCCGTACGACAGCTTCACGCCCACGTTGGCGCTGGTGGAGACGCTGGTCGCGGCGTTGATCGACCGGCTCGGTCCGGTGGCCGGCGCCCGGCTCAAGGCCATGGAGGCGGCCCAGCAGGCCCTCGGCGAGGGCTGACGACGACGTTACAGAAAATTGTAATCTCGCCGAGATCGTAACGTGGGTTACAGTCCGGGGGCTGGTTGACACCTGGCCCCCGGAAGGACACCCCATGCGCATCCGCCAGTTCGCCCTGGTCGGCGCGACCACGGCCCTGCTCGCCGCCACCGCCGCCTGCGGCGGCTCCACCACCTCCGCCGGCACCTCCGGCGACCAGATCAAGCCCGTCTCCGTCACCATCGAGGGCGTCGGCGCGGTCGACACCGACGACAAGCTCGCGAAGAAGGTCCCCGCCGAGGTGCGCGACCGGGGCAGCCTCACCGTCGCCACCAACGCCCCCTACCAGCCGTTCATCGACTTCAAGGTCGAGGGCAAGACCGACGAGTTCAAGGGGCTGGACTACGACCTGTTCCAGGCCGCCTCGGCCCGGCTCGGGCTGAAGGCGACCTTCTCCCAGCAGCCCTTCGACGGTCTGGTCCCCGGCCTCCAGGCCGGCAAGTACGACGCCATCGCCGGCGGCATCACCGACAAGAAGGAGCGCCAGCAGGTGGCCACCTTCGTCGACTACTCCGCCTCCGGCACCGGGTTCCTGGTGGCCACCGGCAACCCGCTCGCCGTCAAGAGCGTCGCCGACCTGTGCGGCCGCAAGGTCGCCGTGCAGAAGGCCAGCAACCAGGCGAAGAACCTCACCGCGTACGCCAAGGAGAGCTGCGGCGGCAAGCCCGTCGAGGTCAAGGAGTACCCGGAGAATCCGCAGGCCGTGCAGGCGCTGATCGCCGGCAACGTCGACGCGGTCGCCGCCACCAAGGTCAACCTGGTGGACACCGCCGCCTCGCTGCGCGGCAAGGCCGAGCTGGTCGACGACCCGTCGGCGCCCAACGGCTGGCTGGCCAGCCCGAACGGGTTCGGTTTCCTCAAGGCCAACAAGGAACTGGCCGGGGCGTACCAGGCCGCCGTGCAGTCGCTCATCGACGACGGTACCTACGACAAGATCCTCGCCCGGTGGAAGCAGACCCCGATCGCGGTCAAGCAGGCCACCATCGACCAGGCCATCGACTGACCCCGGCGGACCACCACCCCTGATCCGCGGTCGCCGGGCGCCCTCCACTTCCGTGAGGGCGGGCCCGGAGGCGCCCGGCGACCGCCGCCATCTTCCTCCGCAGGAGGCACCGCAGAATGACCACCGACACCACCGCGGTACGCGTCGTTCCCGTCCGCCACTACGGGCGCTGGCTGACCGCGCTGATCGTGTTCGGGCTGGCCGCCCTGTTCCTCCGGGCGCTGTTCACGAGCCCCAACCTCGAACCCGGCACCATCACCCACTACCTGTTCAAGGACTACGTCCTCGACGGCGTGGTCACCACCCTCTGGCTGACCCTGCTGGCCATGCTGCTCGGCACCGCCGGTGGCATCGTGCTCGCCGTCATGCGGCTGTCGGAGAACCCCGTGCTCCGCGGCGTCTCGTGGACGTTCATCTGGGTCTTCCGGGGCACCCCGCTGCTGGTCCAGATCATCTTCTTCGGCTTCCTCGGCGCGCTCTTCCCCCGGATCACCCTGACCGTGCCGTTCACCGGCACCGTCCTTTTCGACCGGCCCACCAGCGTGGTGGTCACAGGAACCGTCGCCGCCGTACTCGCCCTGTCGCTCAACGAGATGGCGTACGCCGCCGAGGTGATCCGCGGCGGCATCCTCGCCGTGGACGGCGGACAGACCGAGGCCGCCGCCGCGCTCGGCATGAGCCCCACGCTCACCCTGCGCCGGGTGGTGCTGCCCCAGGCCATGCGGGTGATCATCCCGCCGATGGGCAACGAGACCATCACCATGCTCAAGTCGACCGCCCTGGTGTCGATCATCGCCGGGCGCGACCTCATGACCGCCGTGCAGACCGTCTACCAGAACAACTACAAGGTGATCCCGCTGCTCGTGGTGGCGGCGATCTGGTACCTCGCCCTGGTCAGCCTGCTCTCGGCCGGCCAGTGGCTGATCGAGCGGCGCTTCGGGCGCGGCTTCACCCGGGGAGGCGTGCGATGACTCCGATGGTGCGCGCCGAGAGCGTCACCAAGCGGTTCGGCCCGGTCGAGGTGCTCAAGGGCATCGACCTGACCGTCCGGCCCGGCGAGGTGGCGTGCCTGCTCGGCCCCTCCGGCTCCGGCAAGTCCACCTTCCTGCGCTGCATCAACCACCTGGAGCGCATCGACGGCGGCCAGCTCTGGGTCGACGGCGAACTGGTCGGCTACCGCCGCCACGGCGACAAGCTGCACGAGCTCAAGGCCCGCGAGGTGGCCGTGCGCCGCCGGGACATCGGCATGGTGTTCCAGCGGTTCAACCTCTTCCCGCACCTGACCGCGCTCGGCAACGTCATCGAGGCGCCGGTCCGCGTCCTCGGCATCCCGCGCGAGCAGGCACGGGAGCAGGCCATGCGGCTGCTCGACCGGGTCGGGCTGACCGAGCGCGCCGGCAACTATCCGAGCCAGCTCTCCGGCGGCCAGCAGCAGCGCGTCGCCATCGCCCGGGCCCTGGCCATGCGCCCCAAGCTGATGCTCTTCGACGAGCCCACCTCCGCGCTCGATCCCGAGCTGGTCGGCGAGGTGCTCGACGTGATGAAGGGGCTCGCCGCGGACGGCATGACCATGGTGGTGGTGACCCACGAGATGGGCTTCGCCCGCGAGGTCGCCGACCAGGTCGCGTTCCTCGACGGGGGAGTGGTGGTCGAGTCCGGCACCCCGACCGAGGTGCTCGGCAACCCCCGCCACGACCGCACCCGCGCCTTCCTCGACAAGGTGCTCTGATGGACCCGCTGCTCGCGGCAGCCGGCGACCGGCTGGCCGCATACCACGACCGCCTCGCCCAGCTGGTCGCCGTCGACTCCGGCTCCCGGCAGGTCGACGGGCTGCGCACCGCCGCCGACCTCGTCCAGACCTGGTGCCTCGCCGCCGGGCTGGCGGTCGAGCGGGAACCGGTCACCGACCCGGCCGGCACGCCGCTCGGCGACGTGCTGATCGCCCGCCGCCGGGGCACCGGCAGCCGCCGGATCCTGCTCGCCGGGCACCTCGACACGGTCTTCCCGCCCGGCACGGCCGCCGCCCGGCCGTTCCGGATCCACGACGGCCGCGCGTACGGGCCGGGAGTCAGCGACGACAAGGGCGGCCTGCTCGCCGGCCTCGCCGCCGTCGAGGTGCTGGCCGCGCTGAACCTCGACGGGTACGAGGAACTGACGCTGGTCTGCACCCCGGACGAGGAGATCGGCTCGCCCGGCAGCCGGCCGCTGCTGCGTACCCTCGGTGCCGCGGCCGACGTGGCGCTCTGCCTGGAGTGCGCCCGCGACAACGGCGACCTGGTCTCGGCGCGCAAGGGCGTCGCCGACCTGGAGGTGACCCTGCGCGGCCGGGCCGCCCACGCCGGCATCGAGCCCGAACGCGGCGCCAACGCGCTGCTCGCCGCCGCCCGGCTGACCGTGGCACTGGACCAGCTCAACGGGCGCTGGCCCGGCGTGACCGTGAACGTCGGGCTGCTGGAGGCCGGCGGGCGGCCCAACGTGGTGGCCGACCACGCCCGGATGCTGATCGACCTGCGCGCCTGGCACACCGGCGAGTACGAGGCCGCGCTCGCCGAGATCCGCCGGCTGGTCGCCGCCCCGCCCGTCTCCGGAGTCCGCGCCGAGCTGGCCGTGCACGCGCCCACGCCGCCGTGGGAGCCGGGCGAGGGCGGGCGCTGGCTGACCGAGCTGGCGGCCAAGGTCGGTGCCGGGCTCGGCGTGCCCGTGTCGCACACCGCCACCGGCGGCTGCGCCGACGCGAACCTCCTGGCCGAGGCGGGCGCGGCCGTCCTGGACGGGCTCGGGCCGATCGGCGGCGCCGACCACAGCCCGCACGAGTGGCTCGACCTCGACTCCGTCGTCCCACGCGTGGCGCTGCTGGCCGGCCTCATCAACCTGGTGGGCACGGCCGACCGGCCCTGAGGCCGCCCGCACACGAGCAGAGCCGCCCTCCGGTCACCGGACGGCGGCTCTGCTCGTCGCGCCCGGGATGGAGCGCCACGTTCCGCTGCCGCACGAACGGATGACCACCGCGTGATCCAGGGGTTGGTCGCTGCGCCGCCTGCCATCCTCGGTGGGCCGGGTGGCGTCACCGGTCTCCGCCTTGTGCGCGGGATGGACGGATGCCGCTCGTCACCGGGTGAGCACGAGCGCCGGCGATCGACGGGACAGGACAGGAGAGACGTACATGTCGCAGCCTCCTGGTGTCGGGCAACCACCGGCCGTCCGGCGTACCGAGCTGCAGCGGCACCCGGCCTCCGTACCGGGCCGGTTGATCGTCCAGACGCTGTTCGAGATCCCGGTGGGGCTGGCGTCGGGCCGGCACAGGCACCCCGGTGAGGAGGTGGGCTTCCTCATCCACGGCACGGTCGCCATGGAGTTCGACGACCGGCCCACGCTGACCATCCACGCCGGGCAGCCCTTCCTGATCCCACCCGAAGTCGTCCACAACGCGCGGAACATCACCGACGACGTCACCACCATGATGCTCTCGACGTACTTCGTCGACGAGAACGAGCCGCTGGTGACGCAGTGCCACTGACCGAAGAGGGATCGCACCCTCGATGAACCGAGAAATGATGTCCACGGCCACTTCGCGTCCCGGCGCGCCCACGGTTGTCCTGGTGCACGGCGCCTTCGCCGACAGTTCCTCGTGGAACGGGGTCGTGGCGCGGCTGCTGGCCGCCGGCGTCGCGGTGAAGGCGGTGCCGAACCCGTTGCGCGGCATCGCGGAGGACGCCGCGTATGTGGCGAGCGCGTTCCAGCAGACGCAGGGTCCGGTGCTGGCCGTGGGCCACTCCTACGGCGGGGCCGTCATCACCAACGCCGCGTCGCGGGTCGACAACGTGGTCGGCCTGGTCTACGTGGCGGCCTTCGCCCCCGACGAGGGCGAAACCCTGATGGACATCGAGGGCAACTCCAAGGACAGCGTCCTGACCTCCGCGCTGGCGCCCGCGCAGTACCCGACCGCGTCGGGGACCGAGGCCGAGTTCCTCATCGACCCGGCGAAGTTCCACGACGCGTTCGCCGCCGACGTCGCTCCGGAGGACGCCACGGTCATGGCGGTCACGCAACGCCCCGCCTCCTCGCTGGCCTTCTCCACACCGACGACGAACCCGGCCTGGAAGAAGCTGCCCTCCTGGGCCGCCGTCGCCACCGGCGACAAGGCCGCCGGCAGCGACGTGGTGCTCCACATGGCCGAACGCGCCGGTGCCACGATCACCAGGATCGACGCCTCCCATGTCGTCATGGTCACCCAGCCGCAGGCCGTCACCGACGTCATCATGCAGGCCCTCGACGGTCTCTCCCGGTAAGCCGTACCCATACCCACAAGCCCTGCGCTGTCAGCTGACCGCCGAAGCCTGCGGGCTGCCGGTGGTCGCCGGACAGGTCGGGGCGAGCGCACTCGGTACCATCCTGATGCAGGGGCGGGACTCCGGCACCGCGGGTCCTCCTTCGCGAGACCCAGGATGGGCGGCTGAGGATGCGGATCGCACTGTTCGTCACCTGCCTCGCCGACACCCTCTTCCCCGAGGCGGCCAAGGCGACCGTACGGCTGCTCGAACGCCTGGGCCACGAGGTGGTCTTCCCCGAGGACCAGACGTGCTGCGGGCAGATGCACGTCAACACCGGCTATCCGGACGAGGCGCTGCGCCTCGTGCGCCGGCACGTGCGGGTGTTCGCCCCGTACGACGTGGTGGTGGCGCCGTCCGGCTCGTGCGTGGGTTCGGTGCGGCACCAGCACGCGACGGTGGCGCGCCGGGCCGGGGACGAGCGGCTGGCGAGCCGCGCGGAGGAGGTGGGCGCGCGGACGCACGAGCTGTCGGAACTGCTGGTCGACGTGCTGGGGCTGACCGATGTCGGGGCGTACTTCCCGCACCGGGTCACGTACCACCCGACCTGTCACTCCCTCCGGATGATCCGGGTGGGGGACAAGCCGCTGCGGCTGCTGCGCGCGGTGCGGGGTCTGGAACTGGTGGAGTTGCCGCAGGCGGAGCAGTGCTGCGGTTTCGGAGGGACGTTCGCGGTGAAGAACGCCGACACCTCGACCGCCATGCTGGCGGACAAGATGCGCAACGTGCTGGCCACGAGGGCGGACGTCTGCACGGCCGGGGACGCCTCCTGCCTCATGCACATCGGCGGCGGGCTGTCCCGGCTGCGGGCGGGGGTGCGGACCGTGCACCTGGCGGAGATCCTCGCCAGCACCGAGGCGGATGCCCGCGGCGCCGGCCGGGACGCGGCGGGGGTGGCCCGGTGACGGCCCCGGGCCGGCCCGCCGGCGCCACCGGAGATGGGACCACGTTCCTGGGCATGCCGGCGACCGCCCCGCCCGGGGTGGGCCACCTGCGTGGCGACGAACCGTTCCCCGCCGCGGCCCGGCGGGCGTTGGGTGACGCCCAGCTTCGCCGCAACCTGCGGCACGCCACCACGACGATCCGCGACAAATCGGGTGCGGTGATCGGTGAGGTGCCGGACTGGCAGGAGCTACGCGCCGCCGGCCGGGCGATCAAGACCGACACCATGGCCCGCCTTCCCGAGCTGCTCGAACAGCTGGCGGCGGCGGTCACCGCGGCCGGCGGCACGGTGCACTGGGCGGCCGACGCCGTCGAGGCCAACCGGATCGTCGCCGATCTGGTCCGGGCCACGGGCGCCGACCGGGTCATGAAGGTCAAGTCGATGGCCACCCAGGAGATCGGCCTCAACGAGGCCCTCGAGGCCGCCGGCATCGAGCCGGTCGAGACCGACCTGGCCGAGCTGATCGTCCAGCTCGGGCGGGACAAGCCCAGCCACATCCTGGTGCCGGCCATCCACCGCAACCGGGCCGAGATCCGGGAGATCTTCCTGCGCGAGATGCCCGGCGTCGATCCGGGGCTGACCGACGAGCCGGCGGCCCTGGCCGCCGCCGCGCGCCGGCACCTTCGGGAGACGTTCCTCAGCACGCGGGTGGCCGTCTCCGGGGCCAACTTCGCCGTGGCCGAGACCGGCACCGTCGCGGTCGTCGAGTCCGAGGGCAACGGGCGGATGTGCCTCACCCTGCCGGAAACCCTGATCACCGTGATGGGCATCGAGAAGGTCATCCCCACCTGGCGGGACCTGGAGGTCTTCCTCCAGCTGCTGCCGCGGGCGTCGACGGGGGAGCGGATGAACCCCTACACCTCGATGTGGACCGGCGTCACCCCCGGCGACGGCCCGCAGCAGGTGCACCTGGTGCTGCTCGACAACGGGCGCAGCGCGGTGCTCGCCGACGAGGTGGGCCGGCAGGCGCTGCACTGCATCCGCTGCTCGGCCTGCCTCAACGTCTGCCCGGTCTACGAGCGCACCGGCGGGCACGCCTACGGGTCGGTCTATCCCGGGCCGATCGGGGCGGTGCTCTCCCCGCAGCTGACCGGCGTCGCCGACAACGCCTCCCTGCCGTACGCCTCGTCGCTCTGCGGGGCCTGCTACGACGCCTGCCCGGTGATGATCGACATCCCGTCGATCCTGGTCCACCTGCGCGCCGAGGCCCCGCACCCGAGAGCCGAGGCCGCGACCATGGCCGCCGCCGCGTACACGATGGACCACCCGGCGCTGTACGCGGCCGCGCAGCGTGGCGCGAGGCTCGCCCGGCTCGCGGGTCCGCGCGGGCGGGGTCTGCCGCCTCCACTGTCCGGCTGGACGGCCAGCCGCGACCTGCCGGCCCCGCCGCCGCAGACCTTCCGTGAGTGGTGGGTCGAGCGGTGAGCTCCCGTGACCTCATCCTCGGTCGGCTCCGGTCCGCCCTCGGCGAGCCACGGCCGGCACCGGTCGAGGTGCCCCGGGACTACCGGCCCGCCGGCGCCGTCGCCGCCGACGTCGACCTGTTCGTGGACCGCCTCACCGACTACCGGGCCACCGTGCACCGGTGCGCCACGCCCGACGTCGCCCGGGTGGTCGACGACGTGCTCGGCGGCCGGCAGGTCGTCGTGCCGGCCGGGCTGCCCCGGCACTGGCTGCCCGACAGCGTCGACGTGCTGCCGGACGACGACCTCCCGACGGGGCGGGTCGCCGCCGTGGACGGGGTCGTCACGGCGGCGGCGGTCGCCGTCGCCGAGACCGGCACCATCGTGCTCGACGGTGGCCCGGACCAGGGCCGTCGGGTCATCACGCTGCTGCCCGACGTGCACGTGTGCGTGCTGCGGGCCGACCAGGTCGTCGCCACCGTGCCGGACGCCCTCGCCCGGGTCGATCCGCACCGGCCGCTGACGTGGATCAGCGGGCCGTCGGCCACCAGCGACATCGAACTCAACCGGGTGGAGGGCGTCCACGGGCCTCGCCACCTGCACGTGGTCATCACGGCGTGAACCGGGCCGGCGGGCGTCACGACCGGGGCCGGCCGTGTCGAGCGCACCGCGCGCTGGGCCACCCTGGCGTGGCCGGCACCCGCTCGCCGGACCGGTCCTCTTTGCCAATAAGACGCCGACCCGGTCACCGGGCGCGCCGCGAACGACCGCGGCCGCCGCCGCATCACCTCTGCTTCGCGGTACCCCGGTCCAGAGCCGCGATCTCGCGTACGGCCGCGGTGATGGCCCGGAAGTCCTTCTTGAGCAGTGCGCCGTGGTTGCTGGCGACCTTCGCGCTGATCCGGATGTTCGGGTTGCGGGCGGTCACCGCGTCGAGGCCGGTGCGGATCCGTTCCTGCTCGTCACCGCGGCTTCCGAAGGACGTGCCCGAGGCGATCACGTACCGTGCCGGGACGGCGATGGTGTCCAGCACGGGGCCCAGCTCGCGCTCGCGGGAGAGCCTGCCGAGCTCGATGTTGCTGTCCGCCTGCTGTCCGGCGGTCATCCGCGGGGCCAGGCCCGTCGGGCGCAGCAGCGGAAGGAACCAGCTCATCCGCCGGAACAACTTCCGGATCCGCTGCTCCATGGCCTCGTCGAGCCAGTCGTACGGGAAGGCGCCGTCGACCATGACCGCACCCACGGCACGGTCCGGATTCCGGCCGGCCCAGTGCGCCGCGACGACCGCCCCGTAGGACCAGCCCACCGCCAGCGCCCGGTCCACGCCCCGGGCCGCGAGCACGGCATCGACATCCCGGACGGCGGCCTCGAAGGAGTAGTCCGCCGAACGCCTCGACCTGCCGCGTGCCCGCTCGTCGTAGGTGATGTGCCGCCACCCCGTCCCCAGGTCGGCGACGACCCGCCGCCAGTATCCCTGCGTGGCGAACTGACCGTTGAGGTAGACCACGGGGACACCGGGACCGCCGGTGTCGGTGACGGCCAGGGCCGTGTCGTCCACCGGGACCATGCCGGTCCACGTCGTACGGGTGCCGTTCTTCGTCATGTGTGTCTCCTGGTCGTGCGGGGGCGTCTCGGACATTGCGGCGGGCGGGCCGGCAGTGCTGGTTCGGGTGGGGATGTCGCCGTGGGCCCCGTGCGTCCGGGCCCCTGGCGGAGCTCTCGCCCGGCCCGGGCCGGCCGGCGCCGCGGGTGTCGCCCGCCCGCGTCCCGGCGGGCACCGGGGAGCCGGTGGGGCGGTTCGGCGGATCTGCTCGCGCAGGGGGATCGAACGGCCCTGACCTCGCCGACGACGGTGCGCGAACAGCGCAGTGGCGGCGAGGAGCGCCAGGTGGGGTCTGTTCAGGACCGGCCTCCTTCCGACAGTTCGTAGATGTGCACCCGGCGGAGAGTGCGGAAGCCGAGGTGCTCGCGTGTGGCGACCAGGCGCGGGTCGTCCTCGGCGCCCGCGGTCTCGATCTCGTCGACGTGGGGGTGGACCTCGCGCAGCCGCTGGATCAGGGCGGCGTTGACCCAACGGCTCAGCCGCCGTCCGCGGTGGCCCGGGAGCACGGCCGGTCCGTACTGGTGGGCGCGGGGATCGGAGGGCGCGCCGACGACCGCCAGGGCGTAGGCCGCCACCTCGCCGTCCGCGTCCGCGGCGGTCAACACGGCGTTGCCGGGCCGGCTCGGGCTCCGGATCAGATCCTCGACGCGAGGCGCGGCGAAGAGGTCGCCGGTCCAGTGGGTCAGGCGGTAGCCGGGGTGCTCGGCGTCCACCAGTTCACCCAGCCATGCCTGGTGGACGTCGCAGTAGGTGAGCAGCTCGTGGCGCCAGGATCGGGTGTGCCGGAAGCCGTGCCGCCGGCAGAACGCCTGTCCCGGTGAGCCCACGGCCACCTTCGTGACCAGGCGCGGCGGGGTGGCCTGCTCCCGGACCGCGGTCAGGAGCCGCGAGCCGACCCCGCGACGCCGCCACTCGGGCTGCACGTACAGCCTCAGCTCGGCGGCGCCCGGCTCCGTGGCCGGGGCGATGGGCAGCAGGAAGTCGAGCCCGAGGGGGCTGATCGGCCACAGGCCGGCCACCCCGGCCACGACCCCGCGTTGCGCCAGAGCCCGCCACCGCGGGGCACCGGACTCCGGTGCCGCCACGATGTCCAGCAGAGGTTCCATGGCAAGAACCATCGCCCGACCGTCGGTGCCGAACAATGTGAAAGATCGAATCGCCGCATTAGCCACCGGTTATCGCTGACCGGCGCCCGCCGCTCCACGGTCGCGCCCTCGCGACCGCCGTAGACTTCCGGGCGGCGTACGTCATGACGGTTTCGGACGCTGAGCAAGGGGGAGAGACGGCCGAGTGGAGCTGCGCGACATCGAGATCTTCCTGACGCTGGCCGCGGAGCTTCACTTCGGGCGTACGGCCGAACGCCTCCGGGTGTCCCAGGCGCGGGTCAGCCAGTCGATCAAGCAGCAGGAGCGCCGGATCGGCGGTGCCCTGTTCGAGCGGACCAGCCGCAGCGTGCGGCTCACCCCGCTCGGCGAGCGGCTCCGCGCCCGGCTCGACGTGGGCTACGGCGAGATCATGGCGGGCCTCGACGAGGCTGCCGCCACCGCTCGCGGGCAGGTCGGCACGCTGACCATCGGCACGTTCGACGCGCACGCCCAGGAGATCGCCGCCGTTCTCGACCTGTTCCGGCAGCGGCATCCGCAGTGCGAGGTGCGCATGCGCGAGATCCTCCCCACCGACCCGTTCGGCGGGTTGCGCTCCGGTCGGGTGGACGTCGGACTGCTCTGGCTACCGGTCCGCGAGCCCGACCTCGTCGTGGGGCCGGAGCTGTTCACCGAGCCTTTGGTGCTCGCCGTCGCGCCCGATCACCCGCTCGCCGGGCGGGGCCAGGTCGAGATGGAGGATCTCGGCGACTACCCGGTGGTGTATCCGGACGGGCCCGTTCCGGACTACGTGTGGGAGGCGCACACCGCATCCGTGACACCGGCCGGCCGGCCGATCCGGTCCGGGGCCACCGTGACCACCCTCGCGGAGGCCTTCGCGGCGATCAGCGCCGGTGGCGTCATCTCACCCATCGGGTCGTACACGGCCGCCTCCCGGCTGCGCCGCGACATCACGTTCCTGCCCATCATCGACGGGCCGATCATGCGCTACGCCCCGGTGTGGCGCAGCACCGGTGAGACTCCGCTGGTCCGCGCCTTCCTCCGGGCCGCCGGGGACGCGCCCGTCCACACCCATGGCGCGGCCTGACCGCGCCTGCCCGGTGCGGCGCCGCACAGCCTCAGATCGTGCGCCGTAGCGCGGTCTCCACGGCGTCGATCAGCGGATCACCGTCGGTCCGCGGGTGCCGTGCGAGACCGAGCTCGACGTCCGGCAGGGTGGGCAGGACGTCTGCGTCGTGGCAGGCCATGGCCGGTTCGAGGTTCGTGGGCATGAGCGCCGCGACGCCGAGCCCGGCCCGTACCGCGGCGAGCACCCCGACCAGGCTGTTGCTCTCGAACGCCACCCGCCAGGGCCGCTCCACACGTTCCAGCGTCTCCAGGACCGACGTACGCCAGGCGCACGTGTTCGAGAACAGCACCACCGGCAGGGGATCGGCGGCCACGTCCACCCCCGGGCCGATCGCCCAGACCAGCGGGCGGCGTACCGTCCAGCGCGGCGACCCGGGGAGGTCCGGCACCTCGTCGAGCACGAGGTGGACGCGGCCCGCGTCGTAGGCCTCCCGCATCGCGGTGCCGGACAGGCTGAGCACCTCCAGGGTCGCGCCGGGGTGCAGCCGGGCGAGGTCGGCGAGGGCCTGCGGAAGCTGGGACGCGGCGAGGTCTTCGAGCAGCCCGATGCCGCAGCGGCCGGTGAGCGCGCGCCCGGTCTCGGTGAGCGCCTGTGCGGAGAGCGCGAGAATGCGTTCGGCGTACGGCAGGAGCTCCGCACCCGCCCGGGTCGGCGAGACGCCGGACGGCGACCGGTAAAGCAGCGGACGACCGACGACGCTCTCGAGCCTGCGCAACTGCTGGCTGAGCGCGGGCTGGGTCTGTCCGAGCGCGGTCGCGGCGCGGCTGATGCTGCCCGCCCGTACGGCGGTGACGAACGTGCGGAGCAACGCGGTCTCGAGATCCCTGGCCATAAGAATCGATTATGCGCGCTCCAACAAATCAAGTGGTTCCTATGGCCCTGCCGAGGATCTAGCGTCATGCGGTGACGAGATACCGAGAAGTGCTCGCCCTGCCCGGAATGGCGGCGCTGCTGGGCGTTTCGCTGCTCGCCCGCGCCGCGATCACCGCCGACGTGATGGCGCTGACGATGTATGTCGTGCTCGGCCTGGGCATGAGTTACGCGGCAGCGGGCGGTGTGGCGGCGGCTCTGACCGCCGGGGTGGCGCTGGGCGGGCCGCTGCTCGGCCGCATGATCGACCGGCGGGGCCTGCGCATCGTGCTGCTGGCCACCGTCGCCCTCCAGGTCGTGTTCTGGCTGAGCGTGCCGATCCTGCCGTACGCGGTACTGCTGGGCGCCGCCTTCGCGGCGGGTCTGCTGATGGTGCCGGCCCAGGCGGTGACCCGGCAGGCGATCGCCGCGATGACGACGGCGGGACTCCGCCGGGCCGCGTTCGCGCTGGAGGCGGTGCAGGGCGAGTTGTCGTACATCGTGGGCCCGGCGGTGGTGATCCTCGGTGCGGCGATGACGTCCCCCTCGGTGGTGGCGTGGGGGGTCGGCGCCGCCATCGCGGCCGGTGGAGCCGGGATCGCCCTGCTCAATCCGCCGCTGCGTGCCGAGGGCGAGGCGGATGCCGGCGCGGGCGGACGGCCCCCGCGCCGGGAGCGGCTGGGCGCCGGCATCGTTGCCGCCCTGACCATGGCGTTCGGCACCACGACGCTGCTCAGCGGCGTGGACCTCGCCATCGTCGCCACGCTTCGGGAAGCAGGTCAGGTGTCCTGGGCCGCCGTGGTCGTCGCCGTCTTCGGCGTCGCCTCCGTCGCCGGTGGGCTGATCTACGGCGCGCTGTCCCGGCCGCTGCCCACGTGGTTGCTGCTCGGCCTGCTCGGGCTCGTGACGATTCCCGCCGGGCTCGCCCACGACTGGCCCTGGTTGTGCGCGGCCGTCGTCGGCGCCGGGCTTCTCACCGCGCCGACGCTGTCCACGGTGGCCGACGCGGTGAGCCGGCTGGCGCCCGCCGGCGCGCGGGGTGAGGCCACCGGCCTGCAATCCTCGGCGCAGAGCGCGGGTTTCGCGCTCGGATCCCCGCTCGTCGGGTTGGCGATCGACGCCTCCGTGCCGGCGGGCGGCTTCGCGGCGGCCGGGCTGGCCGGCCTCGCCGCCGCGCTGACCGGATGCGTGCTGTCCCGCCGCTCGCCCCGAACGCGGTCTCCGCTCATCCATCCCGGTGGCGCCGGGGCGCCGGGCCTCGAACCGCGCGGGGCCGGCGCCCGGCCCGGCACATGAGGTACGGGCTCCTGCCTAGCGGCTCGTGTCCACGCGGGACCTGTCCGACCCGGACGACCTGACCTCCGCCGGCGACCGGCCGGTCACGGTACGGCTGTCCCGGCGCGCGCCTGACCGGCCGGCTGGAACAGCTCGATCAGGTTGCCGGCGGGGTCGGCCAGCAGGATCTGCTGCCCACCCGGGCCGGCGACGACCTCGCTGCGGAAGGGCAGCCCCGCCGCCCGGTGCCGCTCGATCTCGGCAGCCAGGTCGTCGACGATGAGGTGGATGCGGTTGCGGCCAGGGTCGGCGGCGTCCTCGGGCGTGGCCCGGGCGCCCGAGCTGGCCGGCCCGGACAGCAGCAGTCGCAGGGGGCCGCGGACCACCTCGGCGAAGGCGGGTGCGGCGTCGGCGCCCAACCGGAAGTCGAGGTGGGTGGTGTAGAAGTCGACGGCTGCCGCGACGTCGTCAACCAGGTAGCGGACGCTGGCGTACTCGTGGCTTGCGGTCATGGCGCGAACCCCCTTGCTCGAGGACGGGTAGCAGATGGCGGATGCGGTTGTCGATGTCGGCCGCGGTGCGGGTGAAGGCCCGATGGCCGGCCTGCTCGCTGTCACCGGCCGACGCGGGGTCGGGGATGCTCCAGTGGATGCGGCGCGGGTGCTGCGGGAACTCCGGGCAGACCTCGCGGGCCCGGTCGCACAGGGTGATCACGTAGTCGAACCGGCGGCCGCTCAGGGTGTCCAGGTGGCGCGGGCGCTGGTCGGAGACATCGATGCCGTACCGGTCGCGGAGGACCCGCACGCCGCCGGGATGCAGTCGTGGGCCCGGCCGGCTCCCGGCGCTGCTCACCTCGACGTGTCCCGCCGTGTGCCGGCGGAGCAGGGCTTCCGCGATCGGTGAGCGGCCGCTGTTGCCCGTGCACACGAACAGCACGGCGAGGCGGCGCGGCCGCCGGGCGGGCGGCGGTGGTGTGCCGCTGCCCGGACGCAGGGCCGGATGCAGGGCGGCGCCCACGCCGGCGAGCCCTTCGGCGCAGCGGTCCAGATCGAGGTGGTAGTAGCTGTCGCGGCCGTCGAAGCTGCTCCGGGTGGCGGCGACCAGACCGCCGTCCCGCAGCAGCCGCAGGTGGTAGGAGACCAGGTTCGGCGGCTCGCCGGTGAGCGTGGCCAGCTCCCGGACCCGCAGGTCGCTGCCGGCGAGCTCGGTCAGCAGCCGCCAGCGCAACGGATGAGCGGCCAACCGCAGGAACGCGGGGGCGGCGTGCCCGGACGCACTCATGACTCGGACGATACATCAAATCTGTTTGATCGATAGTGCGATCGGAAGGGCTGACGGCCGCCAGGCGTCGCACCTGGGGGCACCGATGGTCGCCTACCCTGGCACCCACGCCACCGGACCCGTCACCCCTTCGGGAGCCGCGCCATGCCTCTGCACATCCAGCGAGGGCTGGGCCTCATCGGATTCGCCCTGCTGCTCGGCTTCGTGGGTCTGGTCTGGACCGCCAACCTCTTCGGGGTGGCCGACGAGCACGCCCGCCGGATCGCCCGCGGTTCCTTCACCGGCTGCGGTATCGGCTACCTGATCGCGCCGCCGACGGACTGACGGGAACGGGCGGTGTCAGCCCCGGGCGGGCGCGGCGGTGGGCCAGAGCACTCCGTCCAGGAAGTCCTCCACCGCCGTGGCGGTCTCGGCCAGCACCGCGGCCGACCTCGCCAGCGGACCCGGTACGCGCAGCCCGTGGTCGGCGCCGGCCACCTCGCACACGTACGGGGACAACTCGCGGGCCAGGTCCGGGCGCCAGCTGGGGTCCGCCGTACCACCGATGAGCAGGCACGGCGCGCCGGCCCGGCGGAGGCCGTCGACCACCTCCGGGCGGTGCAGCAGCGGCGTGATCCAGATGGCCGGCAGCCGTCGTTCGGCGGCGAGACCGGCGGCGAGCGTGCCGAGCGAGTTGGCGATGATCAGCGGCTCGGGCAGGTCGCGCAGCGCCGCCGCGATCTGTGCGACGGCCCACGGGCCGCGTGCCGCCGGCTCAGCCGGCACGTCTTCCCGCCACGACACGCGGTGCAGGTCGCCACCGCGCATCCGCGCCGCGTCCGCGGCGAAGAGTTGGTGGGGCACATGGCAGCAGCCACCGCTACCCGGAATGACCAGCACCGCTCGGCGCGCCGACATGGCACCTCCCCGTGGCCAGGAACCCCCTCGGCAACCTACCCGTCGACGCGCCGGCCGGTGTGCCGCGGCGGCGCGGGCCGGGGCCCGTGGGCGCCCTGCGGAGTCGGACCCGTCCGCGAACCGAATCCGCGCCCGGTGCAACCTTCCTGCCGGCGGCCGGCGACATAGAGACGACCGGAGCACCACGGCCCACGCCCGCGGAACAAGGGAGCAGGATGCGGCCCGACCTCGAACGGGAGTACGTCGAGTACGTGACAGCGCGGTTACCGCGGCTGCATCGCACCGCGTACCTCCTCTGCGCCGACGCCTTCCAGGCGGACGACATCGTCCAGGCGACGCTCACCGCTCTCTACCTCAACTGGACGCGGGCCGCCGGCGCCGACAACCTCGACGGCTACGTGCACCGGATCCTGGTGCGCCGATACCTCGACGAGCGGCGACGCGGGTGGTCGAAGGTGCTGCTCGGGGACCGGCTGCCCGATCTCCCCGTCCCCGCGGAACAGGGCATCGAGGAGCGGGACACGCTGTTGGCGGCGTTGCGGTCGCTGCCCAGGGGCCAGCGCGCGGTCGTGGTGCTGCGCTACTTCGGTGACCTCTCGGTCGAGGCGACCGCGGAGGCTCTCGGCTGCTCGGCGGGCAACGTCAAGAGCCAGTGCGCACGGGGACTCGCCGCGCTGCGTGTGGCGCTGGGCACCGGGCGTCCGGTCGTGATCGCACAGGGGGAGAGGGCTCGGCCATGAACGACGAACAGGAACTGCGGAACCGGCTGCGCGCCATCGAGGTGCCGGCCAGCCGGATCGAGATCGACGGGTTGGTGCGCGCCGGCCGCCGGCGCGCCTTTCGCCGCCGCTCGGTTGTGGGGGCCGGAGGCGTGGCGCTGGCGACAGCGCTGCTGCTCACGGCGCCGTCGATCCTGACGACAACGGGCGCGCGGCCGGACGCCGCCCCGGCCGGCCCCGCGCCGGGCGCGACCGGAGCGCCGGAGCCGGCCGGCGCGGACCGGACCGCGACGGCCCCGGCCGCAGCGTGCCAGCCGAGCGAACTGCCCCTCCCGGCCGGGATGAAGAACGTCACGGCCGCGGGCGTCGACCCCACCGGACGGTACGTGGTCGGCAACGACGTCGTCGGGCAGGACTTCCGGCCGGTCCTGTGGACGGACGGGAAGCCGCAGGCGCTGCCGGTGCCCGGCAGATCCGTCCAGGTGACCGCCGTCAACGCCGCCGGCGTCGCGGTCGGCCTCGTGGAGGACGGGCGGCAGGAGTACGTCTTCCGCTACCAGAAGGGTGCCTACACCCGGCTGCGCACCCCGCCGGGGAACTGGCACGTGTACCCGACGCCCGGGATCAACGCGGCCGGTGACGTCGTCATCAACGCGGAGCCGAGCGGCAACCACGGCGGCGAGGGCAGCATCGTGCTGCTCTGGCGGGCGGGCTCGACGGAAGCGGTCAAGCTGCCCCTCCCGGACGGCGCCAACGTCTTCGACATCACCGACGACGGGACCGTCGTCGGCGCGATGTACCGGAAGGGCGTCGCGAGCGCGGCGTACGCCTGGGACCAGCAGGGCAGGGGCCGGAAGCTGACGGCGCCGGCCGGTCAGACCGCCGCCGGCTACGCGGCACAGGGCGACTGGGCGACGGGCGGCCTGTGGCCGTCCAGGTCCGCGGCCCTGTGGGACCTGCGGACCGGTGCGCTCACTCCGCTGACGGCGGACGGTCCCGGCGACGCGGTCAACGCCGCCGGCTGGGTGGTCGCCGGCGGCCTCCTCCTGCGTGACGGCGCGGCGGTCGAGCTGCGGATGCCCGGCGGGCAGGAGGACCTGGCCGTGGCCGTGTCCGACACCGGACTGGTCGTTGGGCACGCGCGGCCCGGCGGCGACGCGGAGAACGCCGGTCCGCGGGTGTGGCGGTGCTGACGCACCCGCCGCCCGGTCAGCCACGCTCCTGGCACGGTACGCAGAAGCGAGCTGAGGGCAGGATCTCCAGCCGGGCCGACGGGATGTCCTGGCCGCAGCTCTCGCAGACGCCGTAGCTGCCCTCGGACATGCGCCTCAGCGCCTGGGCGGTGTCGGCGATGCCCTGCTGGGCCACCTCGATCAGCCGGCGGAGGGTGTCCGGGTCGTGGCCGCCGTGGTCACGCTGCCGAGAGAGCAGCGTCAGCTCTGTGAGCTGGTCGGTGTGCTCCCCGAACTGGCGTTCCAGCAGTTCGCGCAGCGTCTCGGTGCGGTCGTCGAGGGTGTGTGTCATGGTCGGTGGTCCTCTCTGGTGGAAGGTCGGGTTCAGTCGCTGGCGGGGTGTCGGGTCGCCGCGACGGCCGCCATGCCGGCGCCGGTCAGCGCGGCGGTGCGCGGTGACGCGGCGCGGTGCACGGTCGCGCCCAACGTGGCGACCAGCCGGGCGGTCAGGTCGGGCCGGGTGGCTCCGTCCCCGACCACGATCACGCCGCGGGCCAGGGAGGCGCGGATCAGCGGCCGCACCGCCGGCTCCTGTCGCAGCTCGCGGATCAGCCTGGTCGCGGTCTCAGCGAGCATGGCGGCGGTCACCGCGTGGTTCAGGTCGCGGGTGCCCACCTCGGCGCGCCGGGCCGCCACCACCCGGCCGTCCTCCAGCAGGGCCACCTCGGTGAGCTGCGCGCCGATGTCGGCGAGCAGCAGGGTGCCGGCGGCGGCGCCGGCACCGATGGCGCCCGCGCGGACGCTGTCGACGAAGAGAATTCGGGACGGCGCGAGTACGGCGTTGAGCACGCGGCGTGTCACCTCCTGGTCGGCCGGAGTGGCGAGCACCGGACGGCAGGCCACGACGAGCGCCCCCACCGGCACCGGGGTGCGGTGCTCGCGCAGTAGCCGCCTCAGCTCGGTGGCGCAGGCCGGGCCGTCGACGACCCGGCCGCGCCGCACGACCGGTGTCCGCAGGCCCTGGCCGACCGGGACGCTCAGCACCCCGCCGGGTCCCAGCCAGATCCGCAGCTGGGCGCTGCCGAGGTCCACGGCGATCGGCTCGGGACGGACGGCCACCACCGGGCGGGTGGTGTGGGACCGGCCGACCAGCATCCCGGTGCGTGCCGGAGGGGGAACGGAAGTGACGTTGCCGGACATACCGACCTCTTTTACGTAGCGATGCACAGCCGTCCGGTGGACGGGGCGGGATGCGGTGGGCGGGTGGCCGAGTCGTGCTGGGCGACCGTCAGGCCGCTGCGCTCGACGGCGTCAGCCCGCCGGGGGCACAGGGCGTCGGCAGTCCGCCGGCGGCGGGGAGACGTGGCCGATCCCGGAGGGGAACGCCGCCGGCCGGACCTGGAATCCGGGCCGGTCCACGCCGGGACAGCGGCGGACAACCGGCGGACACGGGCGGCGTAGCCACCGGCGTGCGGGTCATCATCACCGCCTCCTCGCTGTTTCGGGTGCCGCGTCGGACCTCCAGCGTCGCCCGGAAGCAGAGGGTTGGCATTGCGCGCGACCGGCCAATAAAAGCCCGCTTCATTGCCGGCCGCCGGAGAACTCCATCGCGTGCCGTCCGGCTGCCGTCACCGCTCGTGGCGGCCCGCGATCCGCGGCCGGCCCCCTGGGGGCGTCCCTGCGTCGGGCCCCCGGAGCGAGATTCGGCGGACGCTATGGTTGGCCGCATGCGGAACCAGCAGCACCCCGTCGGCGTAGGGCGGCCCCTCGCGCTGTCGATGCTGGCCGTGCTGGCGGTTGTCGTCGCGGCGGTTCGTGCCGGCCGCGCGCTCGGTGTGTGCATCGTGGTCCGCCTGAGCCGCGCCGTCGCGGGCTGCGTTCCCGCCTGGTCGGCCGATCGGGCGCCGCCGGAGGTCGGGACAGCCGCTCGACCGTCCACCGCGTTGCCGTAGCGCCGACCCGCTCCCGGCCGGCCCTGGGCAGCCGTCCCGCAAGGAGCTTTCCCCGTGAACATCGAACGCACGACCCTGCCCGGCATCGGAGTACGACACACCTTCACCACCGGACAGGGCCGCCGGATCGGCATCGTGGAGTACCAGGCGGGCGACCGCCGGGACGTCGTCCACGATGACCCCGACGATCCCGACCGCATGATCAGCTTCACCCTCACCCGTACCGAGGCCAGCGCGTTGGCCGCCCTGCTCGGCTTCCCGGAACTGGTCGCCGTCCCGGCCTGAGCCGCTACGCCGGCAGCGGCCGGCGAGGCCAGTCCAGGGCCCGCGCGCCGAGTACGGCGGCGTGCAGGGTGAACCTGTCCCGCGGATCGGCGGGGTCGTAGCCGCTCAGCGCCCGGATCCGGTCCAGCCGGTAGGTGACGGTGCGGACGGACACGTGCAGGCGACGGGCCGCGTCGGTGGCGACCTCGCCGCAGGCGAAGTACTCGTTCAGGGTGTCCAGCAGCGGCTCGGCGCCGCCCCGGGCCTGGCTCAGCGGCGTCAGCACGGCCTGCACGAGGTCCACCATCGCCGCCTGATCCCGCAGCAGGACCCGGTAGATGAGCAGGTCGTGGGCGTCGATCACGGGTGTGTCGGCGTGCAGTCGCCGCGCCGTGGTCAGCGCCTCGCGGGCCTCCTCGTAGGAGCGGGCGATGCCGTACAGGCCCGGGTGCGGGCGGCCCACCGCCACCTGCCATGGCCGGCCCCGCACCAGACGGTCCAACTCGCCGTGCATCAGCCGCCCCAGATCGGCCACCGGCCCGCCGTCGCCCCCGCCCCGGTCGGGCGTCACCGTGTCCGCCGGGGCGATCACCACGAGCAAGCCCTCCTTCGTGGCCACCAGCACGTCCCGATCGCCCAACCGGTCGAAGATGACCCGCTCCAGGGCGCTGATCGCCGCCTCGGTGTCCGGCAGCCGATGACCCGGCGAGGCCAGCGCGACCTGGTGCACGCGGGCCAGATCCAGCCCGAACGGCTCGGCCCGCTCCACCAACCCGCCGAGGTCGGAGTCCCCGCGCAGCAGGTCGTCGACGAGTTCCCGGCGCAGGGCCTCCTCCCGGCGAACCAGTTCCCGGCGGGCCGCCGCATAACCCTCGGCGAGAGTGGCCACGGCGGCGTCAACCACGTGGAGCACGGCGTCCGCCGCCGCGCGTACCGTCTCGCTGTCGGTGGAACGGGCCAGGTGCGGCAGGTGCCGCCAGAGCCGCCGTGCCGCGGACAGGTACAGGCGGACGGCCCGGCCCGCCGACACGCCCTGCTCGGCGGCGCGTCGGCCGAGCGCCCCCACCGCGTCGAGTTCGCCGCGGCGCGGCCGGCGGCCGGTCACCGCCGCGTCCGTCAACAGCCGCAGGTAGTCGCCGAGCAACTCCACCGGCACGCCGCCGGCGTCGGCGCTGGCCCCGCGGGCCACCTCGGTCAGCCACCCGTCATCGCCGCGGGCCCCGGCCGCAGCCGGTCGGCGGGTGCTCTCGGTCATCGCGGTCTCCCTGGGCGTCGCCGGATCGGACACCGGCCCGATTCGTCCAGCCTATGGGGGCGGGCACGGCGCCGACGGGCTCGCGGGTCGACGAAGCGGTCCGCGTCCCGCGCCGGAACGGGACATCCATTCCGGGCATCGCGATCTACACTCCGGCCTCGTGCCGACGAAGACGACGATGCCGAGCAGATGCCCGGCGTGTGCCCAGGACCTGGTCCTGGTCGACGCCGCGGCGGTCTCCTGGTGTCCTGCCTGCCGGTGGAACCTCGACGTGTACGACCCGGCCCTGGCGCCGTGGCGCGGCACCACGATGATCGGCCGGTGGGGGTTCCGGCGTGGGCTGGAGCTCGACCGGGCGACGCATGAGGAGCTGCTCGCCGACCCGGAGGTACGCCCGACCGGGCCGTCACCGGGTGAGGTCTGGCTGGTGGCGGTGTCCGTGGTGCTGACCCTGATCGGGGTGGCCGCGGTGGGCTACCTCGGCTGGCTGGTCGTGGCCGATGCCCTGCCGCCGGGGGTCCGGCTGGTGCTGGCGATTCCCGCCGTGCTCGTCCTGCTGCTCGTCAAGCCCTCGTTCGGGCGGGTCCCGAGGAGCGGGGTGATCGCCGAGCGCGAGGCCCCGCAGTTGCACCGTCTGGTGCGGGAGGTCGCGGACGCCGCCGGGACCCCGGTGCCCGACGTCATCTGTGCGGACCTGAGCATCAACGCCGGGGTCGCCCGACTGGGCCTGCGCCAGCGGTCGGTGCTCGTCATCGGGATTCCCCTGTGGCTCATGCTGCCGCGACCGGCCCGCGTCTCGCTGCTGGCCCACGAGCTGGGCCACCTCGCCAACGGCGATCCGCTCCGGGTGCGGCGGACGTTGCCGGCGAGGGCGTTCGGTGCCCGGGCGGTGGCCGCCACGGGCGGGCGGAACCCCTGGCGGCGCACCCTGCACGCCGCGAACGCGCTGGCCGAGCAGCGAAGCGGGACGACCGTCCTCCTCGGGATGGCCGTGCACGGAGTCCTCGCTCTGGTCAATGTCGCCGGGGCCACCGCGCAGTTGCTCGTCGACAGCGTCGCGATGCCCGACAGTCGCCGTGCCGAGTATCGCGCGGACCTGATCGCCCGCCGGGTGGCCGGCACCGGACCCTTCCTCCAGTCCTCCGAGACGGTCCTGCTCGCCGGCCGGATCTGGCAGGACCTGTGGCACCTCGCGCCCCGCCTGAGCAGTGAGCAGCTCGAGCCGACGGCAGCCGAAACCCGGCAGCACCTGGCCGGCCACCTACCGCTGGCCCGCCAGCTCAGCCGGCGAACCACCGACCTGTGGAGCACCCACCCCAGCGAGGACCAGCGAATGCGGCTGATCGAGGCACTCCCGCGCGTCGACGGTGTGCTCCACGTGGACGATGCCCGTTGGGCCGAGATCGACGCCGAACTCGCGCCGTGGCACCGCTTCGCCCACCACGTCCTCCTCGGCACCCGGGACCGCTTCTAGCGAACGTGCGCCACCGGGGCGGGTGGCGGTTGTTCGTGCCGGCCCGCCACGCGCGTCCCGGTCACCGGGCCGCACCGGGGCCGGGCAGCGGGTCGACGTCGTTCGCGTGCATCGGCTCGCCGCAGTGGTCGCAGCGCAGGTCGACACCGGCGACCTCGCCGCACGCGTGGTGGCGGTAGAGCACGGGCGGGCCGGCCTCGCCGGCCAGCCACCTGTCTCCCCAGCGGGTCATGACCATGAGCAGGTCGACCAGTTCGGCGCCCTTCTCGGTCAGGACGTACTCGTAGCGCGGTCGCTGGTCGTAGGGGCGGCGCTCGAGCACGCCCTGGTCGACCAGGTGGTTCAGTCGCTCGGTCAGGACCTTGCGCGAGATCCCGAGGTCGCCCTGGAGCTGCTCGAAGCGGGTGAGCCCGACCCACACGTCACGCAGGATCAGCGGCGACCAGGGCTCCCCGATGACGTCGAGCGTGCGCGCGATCGAGCACGCCATCCTGCTGAAGTCCGTGCGCTGCATGGACCCAGTCTAGCAATCGGGGTTCCCTCAAGGAACTGAGGTTGCTATGGTCAGGGTCTCTTGAAGGAACTCCAGGAGGGATCACGGACATGAGCAAGGTCTTCAGCGCCCACGCCGTGTCGGTCGACGGCTACATCACCGGCCGCGAGCCCGGCGCCGGGCGTGGGCTCGGCGACGGGACGATGCTCTTCGACTGGTACTTCGACGGCGACACCCCCAGCCAGGTGTTCGACGGTTTCCGGCTGAGCGAACCCAGCGCCCGGGTCTTCGACGCCCTCGCCGGGCGCGTGGGCGCGATCGTGGCCGGCCGCAACACGTACGAGGACTCCGACCGTTTCGGCGGCGGCAGCCCCCATCCGGCGGCCCGGTTGTTCGTCCTCAGCCACCGGCCGGCACCGGAGATGACCGAGCGGCAGACCCTCGTCACCACCGGCATCGCGGACGCGATCGCCGCGGCCCGCCGGGCCGCCGGCGACAAGGACGTCGGCCTCATGGGCGGCGGCGTCGTGACCGAGGCGTTGGCGGCGGGGCTCGTCGACGCGGTGGTCCTCCACCAGGTGCCGGTCCTGCTCGGCGGCGGCCGGCCCTTCTTCCAGGCCCTCCCCGGGCACGTGCGTCTCCGCCTCGTCGACGCCGTCGCGGCGCCCGGCGTCACCCACCTCCACTACGAGGTCGAACGATGACCTTCGTCATCGGCACCGCCGCGTCCCTTGCCGAGCAGCCCACCGCGAACCCACGCCAGGAGATGATCCCGATGCTCGACCCCGATGTGCGCCGCGTGCTGGACGGCACCCCGATCGCCCACCTCGCCAGCGTCCTGCCCGACGGCGCACCCCACTGCGTCCCCGTCTGGATCGGCACGCACGGCGACCACGTCGTGATCCTCACCGGACCGGGCACGCGCAAGGCCCGCAACCTGCGCCGCGATCCGCGGGTCGCGCTGTCCATGACGCCACCCGACGACCCGTTCCAGCCCGTCGTCGTCCGCGGCCGCGTCGTCGAGTGGCTCGACGGCGACGCGGCCTGGTCGATCGTCGATCGGCTGGCCACCAAGTACACCGGCCAGTCGTACCCGCGAGGGGAAGCGCGCGTCGTGGCGGTCATCGAACCGGAGCGGCAGCAGGTGGGCGTCGGCTGACCGGCAGCGGCACGGGGTGCCGGTGGCTCCTGAGGCACAGCCGGCTCAGCCGACCTGGCTGTTGTCCTTCAGCGCGCCCCACCCGTGCCAGCGGTCGATCTCGATCAGAGCGCTGACCCGCCGGCGGTCCCGACGCGGGTACGCCCTCCCCGCGTAGTGCTGGGAGAGCCGGTCGATGTCCGCCAGGTCCTCGTCGTCGCGGAGTTCGACCACGCGCCCGACGATCGTGACGTGGGTGTACCAGCCCTGCTCGTCCAGCACCGTGAGGGTGACCCGGGGGTCGTTGCGGACGTGGTCCAGCCGGCGGCGGCCCTCGTCCATGTTCACCATGATCCGGCCGTCCTCCCACAGATACCAGGTGGCCGCGGAGACCGGCTGGCCATCGGGTCGGAGCGTGGCGATGACGGCGGGGTTCGCCTTCCGGAGCATGGTGATCGCGGCTTCGGGCAGCGGCGGTTTCGACATGGTTCTCCTCTTCGCGGCGGCGTGACCTCCGCAATGTACGCAACCGCCGGGCCGATCGGGCCCGCTACGGTTTGGCCGCCGCGCGCGCCGCCCGTCGTCGCCACGGGGCCGCCAGGAGCAGGACGGCCAGGGCGCCGGCGGCCCCCGGGCCGAGGATGAAGGCCCACGGCGTCGACCGCCCGGTCGTGGCCTGCCCGTGCTGCCCGGCCCTGACCTGGGCCACGGGACGGTCGTGCTTCTTCTCGTCCGGGGCCACCAGGCGACCGACCGACGCGTCGGGGGAGAGCGCGAAACCCCAGTTCAGCAGCGCCGCCGCCTCGCCCAGGCTGCCCAGCGGCGCGGTCTCCGCGCCGAGCAGGGTCACGGCGAGCCGCCGCCCGTCGCGTTCGGCCACCCCCACGTACGTCTGCCGGGCCAGGTCGGTGAAGCCTGTCTTCCCGCCGAGCGTCCCCGGGTAGTGGTCCAGCAGCGTGTTGTCGTGGGTGATGGCGAAGCCCGGCCGTCCCGGCTCCGCCGGTATCTCCGCCACCCGGGTGGCGATGTACCGCCGGAAGTCCGCGCGGGCGTAGGCGGCGCGCGCGATCAGCGCCAGGTCGTACGCGCTGGTGTACTGACCGGGACCGTCCAGGCCGGACGGTGTCGCCGCGTGGGTCTGGTTGGCGCCCAGCCGGCGTGCCTCGTCGTTCATCGCCTGCACGCCGCCCTGCCGGCCGGCGGCGCCGCCGCCGACGCGGGCCAGCACGTTGGCGGCGTCGTTCCCCGATCTGAGGAGAAGGCCCAGCCACAGGCTCTCGATCGAGTAACGGCCGCCCGGCACCAGCCCCATCACCGAACTGGCCGGGTCGAGATCCTGCAGATCCGCCCGGGTCACCTCGACCACCTGGGTCGGGTCGAGGTGGGGCATCAGGGCGGCGGCGAGCAGCATCTTCTGGACGCTGGCCGGCGTCCGGTGCTCGTGCGGGCCGCATCCACCCAGGACCATGCCGCTGTTGAGGTCGGCGACGACCCACGAGGTGGCGGTCACCGCCGGGGCCATCGGCGCACCGGCCGGGATGGACAGTCCCGGCGTCGCCAGCGACTCACCGCCGACGGCGCGGTCGGCGGATCCGACCGGTGGCGGCGACGGTGCGGCGGGCGGGGGCGCCGGCGGCTTCGCGGCCGGGCACGGCACGTACGGCGCGACCGCCCGCGCCGGCGACGCGGGTACTACGGCGGGCGCGGCCAGGAAGGCGCTGAGCGCCACCACGACAGGGCGAATGATGGTCACGTCAATGCACCGTAATCGCCAACCGTGCGGGCACGGCCCGGTTACCGAAAGTGGTCCGTGAAGGGCGAGAATTCCGGCCTCGATCCGGGCGGCACTCCTTCGATCGCCTTGTGCCGTTTCGCGAGGCTCCGACCGATGCGACGAACGGCGCTCCTGACGGTGAATCGGCACAGTTGGGATTTCCTCCGGCCTGTCGCGAAACGCGCGGCGAGGCCAGGACGGGATGCGGGAGCCGTCTGTCGCTCATTTCGTCGAAACGGTCGCGAACAGATATCAGCGGAATTGCTTTTGGTTCGGATGTCGGCCGGACCGGCGCGGAGGTTACGTTCGGCCGGACGGGTCGAACAGGAAGCGCAGGCCGTCCAACATGACGACGAGCAGGCCGGTGAGCAGCCCGCCGGCGACGGCCAGGACCGCTTCGCCAGGCCGGCGCGCGGTCGTCGTGGGCGCCACCCGCGGCGGACGCGTGCGCCGTCGAGTCGGTGATCTTGCGCGCTGTCCACTGTGGGATCATGAGGGCTCGTGTGCGCGGTTTCCGCGCCGGAGCATCTGGAGGAACGTGTGCGCGGATCAGCGCGACGACTGGCCATGGCAATTCTCCCCGCGACCGTTGCGGCGGTGACAATCGCATCGCCCGCGCAGGCAGCGACGAACCCGTTCACCGCGGCACAGGCGTGCAACAACGACTTCGGTGGCTCGTGGGCCTACGCCAGTGACGGCCACCGGTCGATCTACGCCTCGGACGGCACGAAGGTGGGCGACGTCTACCTGATGTACAACAGCGCGAGCGGGTACAACTGTGTCGCCACCCTCAAGCGGGTCGCCGTCGGCTCGACCACCGGGGTCTCCGCCGGGATCCGGGTGGAGGGCGGTTCCTGGGTCGACGACTCCGGAAGCTTCAAGTACTACGCCGCGATCCAGCGCTCCGCCGTCGACAAGTGTGTGATGTACCGCGGTGAGGTCCTCTACGGCACCAGCTGGCAGGGCGCGGGACGGTCCAGCTGGGGCAACTGCGGCTGAGCCTCCCTGCCGCCGCTACGGCCGTCGGCCGCGCCGGAGCTGCCCGTCGACCGGTCGTGGGTCGATCAGCGGGAAGAACCCGCTGATCACGCCCCCGGCCGGTCGCGGGTCGGCTGGCGCTCGACCCGGAAGACGGGGTAGCGCGCGGCGACGGCTTCGAACTCGCTCACGGGTGCGGTCGGGTCCACGGGGATGTGCGGGCGAGCACCCGGCGCCTTTCGCACATAGCGCTGCAGGATCGGCGCGCGGTCGGTTGCCGGCACCTCGATCAACTGGCAGGGCGTACGGCGACGCCGGTGAATGACCGCCCGGCCACCGTTCGCGCGGACGTTGCGGACCCAGTTGCACTGCTCCCCGAGCATCGACACGAGGAACCAGTGGCCGTCGTGGTCGGCCATGCCCAGCGGGAAACCGGTGACCCGCCCGGTGCGGCGTCCCGGGACCTCCAACGTCACCCACCGCTTCGGTGCCAGACCGAGGCGGAACACCGCCGCCCAGAACCGCGCGAACCGCCGCGCCGTGGCATCGCCCCGGCCGCCGGCGTACATCTTCCGGGCCGCGCCGTCCGACACCGGCCATCCAGGCATTCCGACTCCCCGTCGCGGGCGATGCCCGGCCTCCCCGGCATCTCCTCGCCGGTGGTCGGGCTGGTGTGCGGAGGGCCGGTCCGGGGGCCCGATCGGGCCCTGTCGAAGGCCACCCCAGCCGCCTGACCATATCGCGACGACGCGGCTGCCGGGAGTGTCGCGGTGGTGGCCGGTGGGGTAGCCCTTCGCGCCGGACCGTGTGCTCGAAACGTCCCGGCGAACCGCTGTCGCACCACAGTGGGTCAGGTACCGATGCGTGGCGTGCAGGTGTTCGCGCTACAGCCTGGTCCGCTCCGGATGCATCCCGTCCACCAACTCGTGCCCCGGCTTGCGGATGCAGTGCGATCCCGGCTCGGCGCCGCACACCGGGCAGACACGCCACTCCTGGACCGGGCCGGCGTCATGCCCCAGCGTCAGGGCGATCTCGCTGATGTCGTCGGCCAACTGGTGCAGGTGTGGGTCCTGGTGCCGGACGGCGGCCTGGTGGATCTTCTGAACCGTCTCTCGCGCCCGCCCCAGCGTGCGCTTCGCCGATGCGCCTGGATCAGAGGCCATGTCATCCGCTTCCCGGTCGTGCGGAAACGAAACCCGTTGGCCGGTCCAGCCGGGCGGCGCTCCCACCGGTAGTGGTGGTGGTGCCCGGTCATCGAACCCCGGGCCGGGGCCGTTGACCAGCACCGCGGAGCGTCCGGGTCCCTGATCACCCGCCGAGCGGGCGGATCGCGTCGATCGTCCGGCAGGTCAGCCGGCGGCCGGCATGGAGAACGGCGCCGTCCGGGCGGACGACGGCGGCGCGAGCAGCGCCTGACGCCAACCACCGGCGCAGTTCGCTGCCCGGCCGGGCGACGACGACAACCACCCCGCGCCGTTCGATGTCGGCACGTTGTGCGGCGGACGGCTCGACGGACGTGACGATCGCGAACCGGCCGGCGGCCAGGTCGTCGAAACGCCGGTCGCCGTCGATGATCGCGTTCGGGCACAGCCCGCCGGCGAGGCCGCGGCGCAGGCGCGGCCGCACCACGAGGTCGGAGCGGTGCAGCGGCGGTGTCCGGCTGTCCGTGGCCAGGTCCGTGAGGCCCGGCACGAGGTGCAGCCGCGGCGCCACGGCGCGCCGGATGACATTGCCCAACTCGCCGCCGGCCGTCATCGCCGTACCGATGAGCTTCGCCAGCTTGATCATCGCGCGGGCGTGCTGCCTGCGTTCGATCTCGTACGTGTCCAGCACGGTCTCGGCCAGGGCCCCGTCGAGCACGCCGGCGAGCTTCCAGGCCAGGTTCATGGCGTCGCGCAGCCCGGCACACATGCCCTGGCCGATGAACGGTGGGGTGAGGTGGGCGGCGTCGCCGAGCAGGAACATCCGCCGGTCGCGCCACCGGTCGGCCACCTGCGCGCGGAAGGTGTACTCGGCGACGCGGATGATCTCCAGCTCCACGGCGGGGATGTCCCCGGTCCACCGGGAGATCAACGGATGCAGGCGGCCCATGTCGCGGTAGTCGTCGGGGGTCTCGCCGGGCGTCAGCTGGAACTCCCAGCGGTAGCGGGTGTTCCCGATTCGCATGTAGGTGCCGGCGCGGGCCGGATCGGAGAGCTGGTGCACGCCCTCCCACTGCCCGAGGTCGGCCTCGGTGGCCACGTCGATGACGAGCCAGCGTTGCGTGAAGCCCAGGTCCTGCATGGTGGCGCCGATCGAGGCCCTGGTCAGGCTGTTGGCGCCGTCGCATCCCAGGACGTACGCGGCCCGGACCGACTCGTGCTCGCCCGTGGCGGTGTCGGTGAGGTCGACGCGGACTCCGCCGGCGTCCTGGGTCAGCGCGGTGACCTCGGCGTTGCCACGAAGGGTGACGCCGCCGTATCGCTCGAGATTTCGGCGGAGGATCGTCTCCAGCTCCGGTTGGTCGAACATGCTCCCCTGGGGGTAGCCGTGCCGGCCCTGCGCGACGTCGCGCCGGAACTCGGCCAGCACCCGCATGTTCCGGTCGAGCAGGCGCAGACCCAGGTGCGGCCGGGAGATCGCGGCGAACTCGTCGCGCAGCCCGAGCCGCGCCAGGATGCGGTGGACCTCGTCGTCCAGGGCGACGGCCCGGGGCTGCGGGTAGATCGACTCCCAGCGGTCGAGGACCAGGCACTCGACGCCGTACTGGGCGAGCAGCGTCGCGGCCGTGAGCCCGGTGGGGCCCGCGCCGACGATGACCACGGGAGCCGTCCTCATCGGGCCGCCACGAGGTGGAGGGTGAGGTAGGCGGCGACGAGGAGTCCGCAGACGACCGCCGGGGCGTACCTGCGCGGGCCGTCACCCTTGCGCAGGTGGACGACGACGGCCCCGCCGAGCAGGAGCAGCAACCCGGCGCCGGCCAGGGTGCCGATCAACGGCACGATCAGGCCGATGAGCAGCCCGATCGCTCCGGCCGCCTCGAGCAGGCCGATGCGGCGGTACGCGGCGACGGAGAAACCGGCCTCGGCGGCCAGCTCGCGCATGGGTTGCACGGCCAGGATCTTGGCCGTGCCGAGGGCGAGGAAGATCAGGGCGAGCAGTACCGCCAGGATGCCGGCAGCGAGCGTCATGACACAACCACCAATCGCCATTCGATGGCGTAACGGCCCAGGATCGCCCTGACGGCCGCCTCCTGGACAGAGGGATGAATCTTCACCGTGGCCACGACGGAGCTGCTCTCGATCGAGGCCTGGATGTCCTGTACTCCGGCGATCTGGTCGAGCGCGGCACGGAGTTCCTCGCGGACCGCGTCCGTCCGGAGGGCGAGCTTGTAGAGCTTGCCCACCGCGGTGACGGGCAGTTCGTCGAGGACGGTCACGGTCCTGGGCGCCGCGGTGCGGTCGGGCACCCGATCGCTCGCCCAGTCGCGCAGCTCCGTCTCCGTGACGGTGGCGCCGGGCAGAAGGGTGACGTAGCCGACGGGTACCTCGCCGGCGTGGGCGTCGGGGCGCCCGACCGCGCTGGCGGCCATGACCTGCGGGTGGGACAGCAGCGCGTCCTCGACGACGGCGGGATCGATGTTGTGCCCGCCGCGGATGATGAGGTCCTTGGCCCGGCCCGTGAGGTAGATGAAGCCGTCGTCGTCGATGCGGGCGAGGTCACCGGTGTCCAGCCAGCCGTCGACCAGCTTGCCAAGCCCATCCAGGACCGGGCCGTCGTCGTTCCGGTCGACGACGTAGCCGGGGAAGACCGTCGGACCGCTGATCGCCAGCACGCCGGTCTCGCCCACGGGCACGTCCTCCCAGGTTCCGTCCACGGCGACCACCCGAACCCGCTGATAGGGCAGGCGCTGGCCGACCGAGCCCGGCCGCGGCGCATCGGCGAAGCCGCGCGCGCTGGCGCAGGTGGCCTCGGTGAGCCCGTAACCTTCGATGAGGGCTGCACCGGTGTGGGCCTGGAAGCCGTCCCGGACCGCGGCGGGCAGCGGCGAGGCGCCCACCATCGGATACCGCAGGCTGCTGATGTCGGCGTCGACCGGGCACCGCGCCAGCGTCGCGTACACGGTGGGCACGGCACTCATGGCGCCGATCCGGTAGTGCTCGACGAGCTTCCAGAACGCGCCGTACAGTGCCGGGTCGCGGTAGCCGAGTGGACCCGCCCACACCACCGCCTGCCCCTTGAACAGGGGCGCGAGCAGGGTGACCACGAGCGCGTTCACGTGGAACAGCGGAAGAGCCGCGAAGACCACGGTCTCCCGGTCGAACAGCGCGCTGGCGGCCAGCATCCACGCGTCGGTGACCTCGTTGGCGTGGGTGTGCGCGGCGAGTTTCGGGGCGCCGGTCGTGCCGCCGGTGTGGAACATCGCGGCCAGGTCGGCTGACCGGGGCAGGTCACCGTGGAAGGCGGAGGAATCCATGGCCGCGGCGAGTTCACCGAGGTAGCCGGCACGTACGCCGTCGATGGCGGGCAGCGGCTCCGGGGCGCCCGCCGCGCCGGTGGGCCGGAGCACGACGATCGCGTCGAGCAGTCCGTCACGGGCCAACGACCGCGCGGTGTGCCACGTCTCCGGCGCGAGGTCGGGCCCGGCCGTGACCAGCACGCGGGCGCCGGAGCGCCGGAGGAGTTCGGCGAGGTGTTCCCGCGACAGGCCGCCGCCCAGGGGCGCCGCGATTCCGGCGAGCTGCGCGGCCAGCGTGGCGGTGATCAGCTCGGCGCAGTTGGGTGCCATCAGGGCGACCGCGTCATCCCGCCGCACCCCGAGCTCGTGGAACAGGTTCGCGCACCGGTGGACGTCGGCCAGGAGTTCGGCGAAGGTACGGCCCAGCGGCTCACGCCAGTGGGCGGCGTCCCGCAGCACACTGATCGCCGTCCGGTCCGGCCAGCGCGTCGCCGCCCGCGCGAGCAGCGCGTACGTCGACTCGGGCAGGCCCCGCGCCGCCAGCGGCACGGCCTCGACAGCGGCCAGGTCGGCGGGCGTGGCGTAGTCCGGCCACAGCAGGGGGCCGGTCATTCGGCGTACCTCACGACCGTGCGCTGCCGGCCCAGATCGATCGCGCCGTCGTCGGTGGCGATGGCGGCCTCGACGACATCGCCGTCCTTGAGATACCTGGGGTTGCGGGCCTGACCCTTGAAGAACATCTTCCACTTCACCGCGGGCGGCAGCAGCGACACGAGGAACATGACCGGCTTCGGCGGCGCGCTCAGGGCGGTTCCGACAGGCGTGCCGGTCAGCAGCAGGTCACCCGGGTCGAGCCGCTGGAAGCGGGTCAGCGCCCGCAGCGCCCGGGCCGGGCGGTAGATCATGTCGGCGACGGTCATGTCCTGCCGGAGCTCGCCGTTGACCCACAGCTTCAGCCGGAGGTCGGCGAACCGCTTGAGTTCGTCGGCGTCGAGCAGCACCAGCGCGGGGCCGACCGGGGTGAAGGTCGGGTAGGACTTGCCCTCGTAGAACTGGGTCTTGGGCAGCTGCACGTCGCGTGCCGAGATGTCGTTGGTGACCACCAGGCCAGCGACGTACTCCGCGAGGTTGTCATCGGTGACGGTCGTGCCGACCGGCATCTCGCGGCCGAAGACCAGGCCGATCTCCACCTCGTAGTCGAGCAGACGCACATGGGCGGGGCGGACCACGTCGGCGAACGGCCCACTGATCGAGCCCGAGGTCTTGCGGAAGAAGGTCAAGGGGGTGGTTGCGGGATCTCCGCCGCTGTCCTTGACGTGCGAGGCGAAGTTCGTCATCTGGGCGACGACGCGGCAGGGCGCCGTCACCGGGGAGACCAGGGCGAGGTCGTCGACCGGTACCGTCTCGCCGCTCGTCGCGGCCACGGCGATCGCCGGCCGGTCGGCCAGCAGTTCGGCGGTGGTGGTGGCGCTGGTGTGCACCCTGGCGGCGCCGGTGGGGGTGAGCACCCACCAGGCGTCGGCGGTGCGCAGGACAGAGGTGCTCATGAGGTGAACGCTTTCATCAGGCCGCGGAGGCGGTGGAGGTCGAATTCGTTGTCCTCGCGCAGCGCGCCGATGACCGCGCGCAGCTCGCGAAGTGCTTCCCGGCCGGGTCTCATGCCGAGAAAGTCCTTGGTGGCCGGCGGACCCCACTGGGCGAGCGCGGAGGCGGCCATCGGCGCCCAGCCCGGCTCGAGCGAGCAGTCGAACAGGTCGCCGTCGGTGAAGTGCTCCACCAGGAAGCCGTCCGGGTCGCGCCAGTAGTCGAAGATCTGGCTGCCCTGGATGTGCCGGCCGATTCCCCAGGACCGTCGATAGCCCCGGTCGAGGAGGTGCTCCCCTCCGGCGGCCAGGCAGTCGAGGTCCGGGACCTGGTAGGCCGAGTGCACGTACCGGTTGGCCGGGCCGAGGGTCATCGCGAGCGTGTGGTGGTCGGTGGGCGTGCTGCCGCGGTCGCAGCGGATGAAGCTCATGACCGGACCGCGCTCGCGCTGTGCCTGGTGGTAGAGGAAGTCGCTGACGATCAGGCCCAGGTGTTCGAGGTACCAGTTGAGCGTTTCGAGGTATCTGGTGGTCTGCAGCACGAGGTGACCGAGTCGCTGCACCCTGGCCGGCTCGCGCGGCGGCCGCTGGGTGGCGTTCACCCGCGCCACGTCCGGCCCGACGTTGAGCGTCAGGGGCTGCTGTGTGGGCAGTGCGGGAAGCTCGTGTGTGTCCGCGACCACGCGGACCTGCGCCCCGCTCGGGTCGGCCAGATCCACCGTCACCCCGCCGAGGCTCTCCGGCAGACCGGTGATCGTCCGCCCGGTCGCCTCCGCGAGGCGCAGCACGTCGTTCGGCTCGGCGGCCCTGAAGGCGGGGCCGACGAACCGCGAACGGGGCCCCCGGCGGATGAGCACGCAGGGCGAGCCCGGATCGGTGCCCCGCAGGTGCAGCTCATCCCGGGTGCGCAGCGACGTCGTGAAGCCGAAGGCCTGAGCGAACAGCTGGGCCCGCTCCAGATCGGGCTTCTGGAACTCCAGCCAGGCCAGGTCGTGCACCTTGACGATCGGGTTGCGGGCACGCCCCGGGTGCTCGCCCGGCAGCCCACCCTGCTCGCTGTGCAGACCCGTGTGCGGGTCCTGCCGGTCGATCATGTCCGGCTCCTTTCAAGCTTCTGACGAAATCGTCACTGACGAGTTTAGCGTCAGTCAAGAGCGGGTGACGATTCCGTCATGTCTGATGCTGGTCGCGGTAAGGTGGGCCGGAGACCGGAGAGGTGAGCAGGCATGGCGCAGCAGACAGGGCACGCCCCGAACCGCCTGGAACGGCGCAAAGCGCATACCCGTCTCGCGCTCGTGCGCGCGGCCCAGGCATTCCTGGCCGCCGGCAAGCTCAACGTCCCGATCCTGGAGCTCACCCAGGCCGCGGACGTGGGGATGGGGTCGTTCTACAACCACTTCGACAGCCGGGAGCAGCTCTTCCGCGCCGCCGTCGAGGACGCCCTCGAGCGCCACGGCGCGCTGCTCGACGAGCTGACCGTGGGGCTGGACGACCCGGCACAGGTCTTCGCGCAGAGCTTCCGGCTGACCGGACGCCTCCACCGCCGCAGTCCCGAGCTGAGCAAGGTCCTGCTCAACAACGGCCTGGCCCTGGCGGGTTCGGACAAGGGACTCGCACCGCGGGCCCGGCGCGACATCGAGGACGCCGTCCGCGCGGGCCGGTTCAGCGTGCGCGACCCCGAGCTGGCGACGGTGATCGTCGCCGGCGCCGCACTGTGCCTCGGGCAACTGCTGCACGACCACCCCGAACGTGACGACGCCGCCGCCACGGACCAGGTCACGGAGGACGTGCTGCGCATGCTCGGCCTCGCGGCCGACGAGGCCCACGAGATCTGCCAGCGCCCGTTGCCCGACCTGGATGGCCGTCGCCCGTAGGCGATGTTCGTCCGCCCGTGCAGCTTGCTCCTAGGACGTGGCCGCCTCGCGCACCATCTGGTTGGCCGTCGCCGGCTCGTACCCGGTCGACCGCAGCAGGTCGCTCGCCAGCGTGCGAAGCTGGATCACCAGGGCGTCCGCGAACGGCTTGGCGCCCCTCTGGTACCCCTGACCGGCCAGGCGGGCGCAGTCCAGTACCGCAGCGCGGGTCTTGTCGAACGGCCCACCCGTTCGTGCCTCTCGCGGCAGCAGCTGGATCGCCGCGGCGAGCCTCTCCACGGCGGCGGGTAGTTCCTCCGGCACCGGCTCGCCGTATTGGAGCGTGGTCGCGGCCCAGCGGGCCAGGGCCTGGCACCCGAGGGTCATTCGATCGATGTGCTGGATGCCGTGCCGGTAGTGCTCGACATCGGTCCGGCGCTTCCACCGCGCCGGCGCGATGGTCGTCACCTCCTCGGCGCCGGCCAGGGCCTCGTGCATCCGGGTGACGTCGGGCTCCATCCCGCCGAACCGGTCCAGCGCCCGCACCGCGCGTTCCGGGTCACGCTGGGCGAGTGCGTGTGCAACCTCCCGGAGTTGCGTGTGGAGGGTAGCGGCGACCGGTGCGACAGCCCGCTCAAGAATGCGCATCGGGTTGATCGGTAGCAGCAACGCCACCACCACCAGCCCGACGGCACCGCCCACTCCCGCGTCGACGATGCGCTGCCATTCGAGTCCCTGCTCTACGTGGGAGAACGTGGCGATCAGCACAGCGGTACTGCCCGCCTGAGCGACCAGCGCACCGCTGCGCCCGGTCATCAACAGGGCGACGGCGATGGACAGCATGACCACCAGGCCGATCTGCCAGGGCCCGAACCCGATGGAGCGGATCAGAAGATCACTGACGAGCAGGCCCAGCCCCACGCCCAGCATCATCTCGGCGGTGCGTAGGGCGCGCTGCCCGAGCGCGGCGACGATCGTGCCGACGGCCGCGCTGGGCGCGAAGATCGGCGCGGGGCGCCCCAGGACGTCGTGCGCCAGCCCCCAGGACAACGTCGCGGCAAGCCCACATTGAGCGGCGACGAGCAGGATGATCGTGAACAGCCGCAGCCTCAGCCGGCCTGCCTCGCCACCGCGGCGCCGGGCCCGCGCCGCCAAGGCCTTGGCATGCTCGGTCGCGGCGCCGGGACGAGTCAGGTCTCGCCGGTCAGCGGCCATGGCGCGGGTTACCCGACCCGCCCCTCACAAACCTCCGACCCCTCCTGTCGCTGCCCAGAGCGATCGTCCGACGCGGCCACGCCACACCGGTCAGGACGAGTGCGGCGGCGGTGAGGTACGTGCCAGCGAAGCTCGGGCCCGCCCGGCACGAGGGTGCCGAACACGATCGGCACGCAGCGAACCAGAGATGCCGCGGGTGACCGGAGAGGCGGCACTCACATCAGCGGGGCCGGTGGCTCGGGCTCTCGCCTCCGGGCACGCCGCGCGTCCGCGACAGCGATCCCGCACAGCACCGCGGTGGCGCCGGCACCCGCGACCAGCGGAGCAGCATGCCACACGGCCGGGACCAGCAGGCCGAGGGCGAGGAGCCCGATCAGCCGTGACAGGGAGATCCGGCCGAAGACCTGCAGCTCGAAGGGAGCCCGCCCGAGCAGGAAGAGTGCCGGACCGCCGAGGATCGCCACGAGCCAGTTCGGTTCCGGTCGCCCGGTGGGACCGTCGATGTACAGCTCGAAGCCGACGCCGGCGAGGACGACGCCGGAGACCATGACCAGATGACTCAGGGCGGCCGCCACGGACTGCCGGGTCGGATCCCGGGCGGCGGCGATGGCCAGCGGCAGGATCAGGCCGGCGCGGTAGAAGTAGATGCGCCACAGCTGCACGATGCCGACGAAGGCCAGCGCGAACCCCACCCCGTGGAAGAAGGTGAGGTCGCTGTCGGAGAACGCCCGGCCGGACACGAAGACGGCCTCACCCAGGCTGATCAGAAAGATCTGCTGCAATCGCTCGGCCAGGTGCTTGCCCGCGACCTGTCTGCCGGCCCATTGACTGAAGCCCACCACGAACCCGGGGAACTCGATGGCCAGCGCAAGTGTCCAGAGCCCGCCCCGCAGGAGCGGGCTGTGCACCAGCGCCCCGGCGAGCCACGGAATGCTGCTCCCGGCGAGCGACAGGAGGCCCGGTAGCGCCGAGCCGCCGGTCCTGACCCGTTTGACCGAGAGGTAGAGCAGCACGCGGCTGGTCCGGACCGCGACCCAGGCGCCGGCGAAGAGCAGAGCTCGTCCCTCGAACCCCTGCGGGACCGAAACGGCCATCACGGTGGCACCGGCCATCGAGGAGAACACGATGAACTGACCCGGCGGCGAATCCGGATGCACCCGGCTGGTCAGCGCGGCAGTCGTCTGCCACATGAACCAGAGCCCCAGGAACAGCAGCAGGGTCTCGGCGAACTCGCCGAACCCGAGGCCCCCGGCGTGAAAGTCGTCCAGGAGCCGCAGGCTGATGCGATTCAGCGCGAACACGAAGACGAGATCGAAGAACAGCTCCAGGATCGTCGCCCGGTGCCAGGTGGTCTCTTCCCGTACGCGCCGCGCGCGGTCCGGCTCATCCATCCGTCATCAGTCCGGATCGCCGCCGCGGGCACGCACGGCGTTCGCCTGCCTCGGCAATCCCACACCTCGAGCCAGGAACACGAGGCGGAGTATCCGGGGCGGAACGCGATAAACCTGCCGGTCACGACGCCCCCGTCGGCCGTTGGCCCCGGATTCCACCGACGCCGGGGCCGCCTCGGTGGCGTTCAGCGCGGCGGCGCCGACGCTCGCAGCAGGTCACGGCAGCGGCGATGGCCAACCCGGACGTCGGCCACGTCGGTGGCCGGTGGGGCCGTGCCGTCGACGGTCATGGGGGTGTTCCCTCCGGTCGGGAGTTGCGACCGGCTGTTATCGCTAACAACACCCGTCGACGTGCGGTGTGAGCGGCGGTGGTCCGGAGATCCCGAGGTGTGCGGGCGCGCGCCGAATGCACATGCAACAAGGCCGTCAACGTTGCCAGATCGTTTCCCGGCATTCAAGGGCTAAGGCGTCGGTCGATGCGATTCCGTCTCGTGCTGGATCTGGAACATTGCGACTTGACGACGACAATGTTATCGCTCACAGTCGATGAACGAGGACGGCGATGCCAGTGGCTCACCGGGCAGGCCCGCATCGTCCGGCCTTGGTTCAGGCGCGGGCTCGGACACGCGGGCGACCCGCCAGCGCTGACAAACCCGGCGTGTGCGTCCAGCCGTGCGTCGCGGTGCGCCCGTCGCCGGGTGGACCGTTCGGCTCTTGGTCATAGGAGGAGGATCATGTCTGCCTTGGGTAGGTCTCCATCGGTCGCGCCGCCGTCGCGGCGGCGAAGGTGGTTGCCGCGGGTCGTCGCCGCTGCCGTGACGGCGGTGGTGGTCGGCGGTGCCGCCGCGGTGGCGGTCTCGACGCCCGCCGCCGCGGCGACGGTCGACACGAGCGCCTGGTACGTGTTGGTCAACCGCAACAGTGGCAAGGCCTTGGACGTGTACAACCTGGCCACGAATGACGGCGCACGGATCGTGCAGTGGTCGCGGAACAACGGCAACCAGCAGCAGTGGCAGTTCGTGGACTCGGGCGGTGGCTACTACCGGCTGCGGTCGCGGCTGTCCGGCAAGGTGCTGGACGTCTACAACTGGTCGACCGCCAACGGCGCCAACATCGTGCAGTGGACCGACGGCAATCAGGCCAACCAGCAGTTCCGGCTGGCCGACTCCGACAGCGGTTACGTCCGATTGATCAACCGGAACAGCAACAAGGTGGTGGAGGTGCAGGGCGCCTCGACCGCCGACGGCGGGAGCATCGTGCAGTAGAACGACTGGAACGGCGCCAACCAGCAGTGGCAGCTCGTCCGGGTCGACGGTGGGGGTACCCCCACCACGCCGCCGCCGACCGGCTCGTGCACTCTTCCGTCGACGTACCGCTGGTCGTCGACGGGCGCGCTGGCGAACCCGAGGTCGGGGTGGGTCTCGCTCAAGGACTTCACCCACGTCGTGTACAACGGCCGGCACCTGGTCTACGCCACGACGCACGACACCGGGACGTCGTGGGGTTCGATGAACTTCAGCCCGTTCACGAACTGGTCCGACATGGCCTCGGCCAGCCAGAACGCGATGCCCTTCTCCGCTGTCGCGCCGACGCTGTTCTACTTCGCCCCGAAGAACATCTGGGTGCTCGCCTACCAGTGGGGCGGCACCGCGTTCTCCTACCGGACGTCCAGCGACCCCACCAACGTGAACGGGTGGTCGTCGCAGCAGACGCTCTTCTCCGGAAGCATCTCGGGCTCCGGTACGGGACCCATCGACCAGACGCTCATCGGTGACAGCACGAACATGTACCTGTTCTTCGCCGGCGACAACGGCAAGATCTACCGGGCCAGCATGCCCATCGGGAACTTCCCGGGCACCTTCGGCACGTCATCGACGGTGATCATGAGCGACTCGACCAACAACCTCTTCGAGGGAGTCCAGGTCTACAAGGTCCAGGGCCAGAACCAGTACCTCATGCTGGTCGAGGCGATCGGCTCCCAGGGCCGCTACTTCCGCTCGTTCACGGCCAGCAGCCTGGGCGGCACCTGGACGCCGCAGGCCGCGAGCGAGGGCAATCCCTTCGCCGGCAAGGCCAACAGCGGCGCCACCTGGACCAACGACATCAGCCACGGCGACCTGGTGCGCAACAACCCCGATCAGACCATGACGATCGATCCCTGCAACCTTCAGCTGCTCTACCAGGGACGTGCCCCGAACTCCGGCGGCGACTACGGCCTCCTGCCGTACCGGCCGGGTGTGCTGACGCTGCAGCGCTAGTGGCGTGACGCGGGTCCGGCCCGGGTGCTCGTGGCTCCCCGGCAACGGCGGGTGCGGGATCGGATCGGCGTTCCCACGGCTCGCGGGCAGGATCGGATGGAACGGGAGCGGGCGGGCTCGGCGTACGGCCGAGCCCGCCCGGCCGTACGGGCCCGGGGCGGATCTGCGGGGGAGGGGGGCGACCGTGCCGCGTCGGCCAGCGGGGGAGGCGCTGCCTCGACGGGCGGGACGGGGCCCCGGGCGTACACTGGCGCTGGTCTTGTGCCGTGCTGCCGCGGGTGCTCGGCCAGGGCGGGGCAGGGCTGCGGATGGTGCCTCCAGCCGCTCCGGCGTCGACCGCCGGAGCGCGGCCGGGGCTTGGCGGGGAGGGTGAGGGCCGTGCGGGGTCCCGCGATGACGGATGTGGCCCGCCTTGCCGGGGTCTCCCATCAGACCGTGTCGCGGGTGCTCAACGGGCACCCCAACGTCCGCGAGCAGACCCGGCTGCGGGTGCAGGCGGCGATCGCCGAACTGGGCTACCGGCCCAACCGGGCCGCTCGCGCGCTGGTGACCGGCCGGTCACAGGTCATCGGCGTGGTCGCGCAGAACACCACCCTGTACGGCCCGGCGTCGTTGCTGGCGGCGCTGGAGCAGACCGCCGCCGAGGAGGGCTTCGCCGTCACCGTGGGCAGCGTGCGGGACCTGGACCGGGTTTCCATCTCCGAGGCGGTGGAGCGGCACCTGGCACACCGGGTGGCCGGAATCGTCGTCATCGCCCCCGTCGAGTCCGCCGGTGAGGCGCTGGAGCACCTGCCGAAGGATGTTCCCCTGGTGACGGTCGACGGTGACCCGCGCCGCCCGGTGCCGCTGGTGACGGTGGACCAGGTGGCGGGGGCGCGGGATGCCACGCAGCATCTGTTGGAGGCCGGTCACCGCACGGTGTGGCACGTGTCCGGGCCGGCCGACTGGTTCGACAGCGCCGGGCGGATCGAGGGCTGGCGGGAGGCGCTGCGGTCGGCGGGTGTCGAGGTGCCTCCGCTGGTGCCGGGGGACTGGTCGGCGGCGTCGGGCTACCGGTGCGGGCAGATGTTGGCGCGGATGCCCGAGGTCACCGCGATCTTCACGGCCAACGACCACCTCGCGCTGGGTGTGCTGCGGGCGCTGCACGAGTACGGCCGCCGGGTGCCGGACGAGATCAGTGTGGTGGGCTTCGACGACGTGCCGGAGGCGGCGTACTTCATCCCGCCGTTGACGACCGTCCGGCCGGACTTCGCCGCGGTGGCCCAGGCCAGCCTCGACCTGTTGCTCGCGCAGATCGAGTCGGGTGCGGTGGGCGAGTCGCGGCAGACCGTCGCGCCGACTCTCATCTCCCGGCAGAGCGTCGCCGCCCCGCCGCGCTGACGCGGTCGCAGCCGTAGGCCGCGCCGGATCCGCAGCCCGCCACGCCGCGCCGTGCCGCAGCCCGAGGCGACCGACCCGACCGAGCGGCACCAGTTGTGACCGTTCACAGCGGTGACCTGGCCAGGCTCCGTACCGGAGCCACCGCGCGTGGTCGGGTGAGGCCGACACGCTCGGTGCGCCACGGTGCGCAGCTCGCGCCGGGCGGGTCCGCCGGGCCGCCCGTGGCGGATCGAAACCGCTGCGGCGACGAGCGTGCAGGTTAGCGCTAACAGACCCTCCGGCCGGCCGCCGTCGCCGTGACAGTCCCAGAAGGACTGGCGAGACGAATCGATGGGTGTGAACGTTAACACCCAATCATCGCAGCGGCTCGACCCGATCGTGGCGCCCCGCTGGGGTCGGTAGCCGCCCTGTTACGGACCTGTTGCGATCGCATCTTGACCGACGCCGATGTGAGCGCTAACAATGTGAGCCACGGCACGCGGAGGTGGAGATGACGGGTGTGGACGGACGGGGGGACCGGTACGTCGTCGGGGTCGACTTCGGAACACTGTCGGGCAGGGCGCTGGTGGTCCGGGTCGGTGACGGGGCGGAACTCGGCACCGCGGTCCACGAGTACCGGCACGGGGTGATGGAGTCCAGGCTCCCGGACGGGGTGCCACTCCCGCCCGACTGGGCCCTGCAGGACCCCGAGGACTACCGGGACGTGCTGCGCCAAGCGGTGCCCGCCGCCGTGGCCGCCGCGGGCATCGACCCGGCCCGGGTGATCGGCGTCGCCACCGACTTCACCGCCTGCACCGTCCTGCCCACACTGGTGGACGGCACCCCGCTCTGCGAGGTGCCGGAGCTGCGGAGCCGGCCGCACGCCTGGGTGAAGCTGTGGAAACACCACGCGGGGCAGCCGCACGCCGACCGGATCAACGCCCTCGCGCACGAGCGCCGCGAGCCCTGGCTCGACCGGTACGGGGGGAAGATATCCGCCGAGTGGCAGTTCGCGAAGGGCCTGCAGATCCTCGACGAGGATCCGGAGGTCTACCGGCGCGCCGCGCGGTTCGTCGAGGCGGCCGACTGGATCGTCTGGCAGCTGTGCGGGGTGGAGACCCGCAACATCTGCACCGCCGGCTACAAGGGCATCCGGCAGGACGGCCGGTACCCGTCCCGGGAGTTCCTGGCGGCACTGGACCCGGGGTTCGCCGACTTCGTGGCCAAGCTGGACGGTCCGTTGCTGCCGATGGGCGCCCGGGCCGGCGCCCTGACGGTCCAGGCCGCGGCCTGGACCGGGCTGCCCGAGGGCATCGCGGTCGCGGCCGGCAACGTCGACGCCCACGTCACCGCCGCCTCCGCGCAGGCCCTGGTGCCCGGCCACCTGGTCGCCATCATGGGCACCTCCACCTGCCACGTGGTCAACGGCGCCGCGTTGGCGGAGGTGCCCGGCATGTGCGGCGTCGTCGAGGGTGGACTCAGCCCCGGAGCCTGGGGGTACGAGGCCGGTCAGAGCGGCGTCGGCGACATCTTCGGCTGGTTCGTCGAGCACGCCGCCCCGGCCGGTGCGGACTCGCACGAGCGGCTCTCCGAGTTGGCCGCGGCGCAGCCGGTTGGCGCACACGGGCTGATCGCGCTGGACTGGTGGAACGGCAACCGCTCGTTGCTGGTCAACCACGACCTGAGCGGTCTCGTCGTGGGGCTGACGCTGGCCACCCGCCCGGCGGACGTCTACCGCGCGCTGCTGGAGGCGACGGCCTACGGCACCCGCATGATCATCGAAGCGTTCGTCGCGGCGGGGGTGCCGGTCCGGGAACTGGTGGTCGCGGGCGGCCTGACCGCCAACCGGCTGCTCATGCAGATCTACAGCGACGTCACCAACCGCCCGTTGAGCCTCATCGGGTCGGCCCAGGGACCCGCGTTGGGGTCGGCGATCCACGCCGCGGTCGCCGCCGGGGCGTACCCGGACGTGTACGCGGCCTCCGCGGCGATGGGCCGGGTGGACCGCGACGCGTACCGGCCGGATCCCGAGCGGGCGCGGGCCTACGACGCGCTCTACGCCGAGTACCGGTCCCTGCACGACCACTTCGGTCGCGGCGGCGACGACGTCATGTCCCGCCTGCGCGCGATCCGCAACGCCGCCCTCGACCGATCGGCGGCACGGGCCACGACGCCGCTGGAGGTGGTCGCATGAGTGCCGAGCCCGGTCAGCAGATCCGGCGGCTCCGGGAGAGCGTCGCCCGGCTGCACGCCGAACTCACCCGCTACCGGTTGGTCGCCTGGACGGCGGGGAACGTCTCCGCCCGGGTGCCCGGCCACGACCTCATGGTGATCAAGCCGAGCGGCGTGGACTACGACGACCTCGCGCCGGAGAACATGGTCGTGTGCGACCTCGACGGTGTCGTGGTCGAGGGCGACCTCGCGCCGTCCAGCGACACCGCCGCCCACGCCTACGTCTACCGGGCGCTGCCCGAGGTGGGCGGGGTGGTGCACACCCACAGCACGTACGCGACCGCCTGGGCGGCCCGCGGGGAGCCGATCCCCTGCCACCTCACCGCGCAGGCCGACGAGTTCGGCGGCGAGATCCCGGTCGGCCCGTTCGCCCTGATCGGCGGCGACGACATCGGCAAGGGGATCGTGGAGACCCTCGCCGGGCACCGCTCGCCGGCCGTGCTCATGCGCAACCACGGCGTGTTCACCATCGGCCGGGACGCCCGGGCAGCGGTGAAGGCCGCGGTGATGTGCGAGGACATCGCCCGCACCGCGCACCTGGCCCGCGCGCTCGGCGAGCCGCTGCCGATGGCGGCGGTCGACGTCGACGCTCTGCACGACCGCTACCAGAACGTCTACGGACAGCGACCCCCCTCACCCGCGAGCCCCTGACGGCCGCCCCGATCGCGCGGCGCCCCCGACCCGGGCCGTCCGCGTCGCACCACCCCCGGACACCACCACCAACGCAGCGGCGTGCCGCTCGCGGAACGCTCACCCCGAGGAGATAGCGGTGAAGAGAATGAGGACCCACCTGCCGTCCCGGAAGGCCATCGCGGTGCTCACCGCCGCGCTGCTCGCCACCGGCATGGCGGCCTGCGGCAACAGCGACACGGGTGACAAGGGCGACGACGGCAAGATCACGCTGGGCTTCTCCCAGGTGGGCGCGGAGAGCGGCTGGCGTACGGCGAACACCACCTCGATCAAGGAGGCCGCGACGGGGGCCGGGATCGACCTGAAGTTCGACGACGCGCAGCAGAAGCAGGAGAACCAGATCAAGGCCATCCGCAACTTCATCCAGCAGAAGGTCGACGTGATCGCCTTCTCGCCGGTGGTGGAGTCCGGGTGGGACACCGTGCTCAAGGAGGCCAAGGACGCCAAGATCCCGGTGATCCTGACCGACCGGTCGGTCGACTCGGCCGACAAGTCCCTGTACAAGACGTTCCTCGGATCGGACTTCGTGAAGGAGGGCCGGCTCGCGGGGGAGTGGCTGGTGGAGCAGAAGAAGGCCGCCGGCGGCCCGGTCAACATCGTCGAGCTGCAGGGCACGACCGGCTCGGCGCCGGCGAACGACCGGAAGAAGGGCTTCGCCGAGGCGATCGCGGCCAACCCGAACCTCAAGATCATCGCCTCGCAGTCCGGTGACTTCACCCGGGCGGGCGGCAAGCAGGTGATGGAGCAGTTCCTCAAGGCCAACCCGAAGATCGACGTGCTGTTCGCGCACAACGACGACATGGGCCTCGGCGCGCTGGAGGCGATCACCGCGGCCGGGAAGGTGCCCGGCAAGGACATCACCATCATCACCGTCGACGCGGTCAAGGACGGCATGCAGGCCCTCGCCGACGGCAAGTTCAACTTCATCGCCGAGTGCAGCCCGCTGCTCGGTCCTCAGCTGATGGACCTGGTCAAGAAGGTGCACAACGGCGAGCAGGTCCCGGCCCGGATCGAGACCCAGGAGACGACCTTCACCCAGGAGCAGGCCAAGGAGGCGCTGCCCAACCGCAAGTACTGACCGGACCACGGGGGCCGACGCCCCCGGCATCCGATGCGGCGGCCGGGCCTCGGGCCCGGCCGCCGCGCCGGCCCCACCGACCCGGGCCCGCGTGCCCTCTCACCCCACTCAGGAAAGGTCCGGTGGCATGACAGGCAGCCATCCAGTCCTGACAATGACGGGAATCAGCAAGTCCTTTCCCGGCGTACGCGCGCTCGACAACGTGGCCTTCCGCCTCTTCCCCGGCGAGGTGCACGCCCTGATGGGCGAGAACGGCGCCGGCAAGTCGACCCTCATCAAGGTGCTGACCGGTGTCTACGGCACCGACGAGGGCACCGTCACGCTCGGCGGCGAGCAGGTGTCGTTCACCGGCCCGATGCAGGCCACCGCCGCCGGGGTGAGCACCGTCTACCAGGAGGTCAACCTCTGCACCAACCTCTCGGTGGCGGAGAACATCTTCATCGGCCGGGAACCCCGCCGGCTCGGCGCGGTCCGGTGGAGCGAGATGCGTCGCCGGGCCCGGAGCCTCCTCGCCCGGCTCGACCTGGACATCGACGTCAACGCGCAGCTCGGCAGCTACTCGCTGGCCGTCCAGCAGATGGTGGCGATCGCCCGTGCCATCGACATCGAGGCCCGGGTCCTGGTCCTGGACGAGCCGACCTCCAGTCTCGACGCCGGTGAGGTCGCGCAGCTGTTCCGGGTCATGCGGCAACTGCGCGACGACGGCATCGCGATCCTGTTCGTCACCCACTTCCTCGACCAGGTCTACGGCATCGCCGACCGGATCACCGTCCTCCGCAACGGCCAGCTCGTCGGCGAGTACGCGACGAGCGAGCTTCCCCAGCTCGGCCTGGTGGAGAAGATGATCGGCAAGGAGTTGCGCGTGCTGGAGCGACTCGACGAGCACCCCCGGCACGACCCCGCCGACCGGGCGGAGGGCACGCCGCTGCTGGACGCCCGCGAGCTGGGACGCCGCTCCGCCGTGGCGCCGTTCAGCCTGACCATCCACGAGGGGGAGGTGGTCGGCCTCGCCGGCCTGCTCGGCTCGGGCCGTACCGAGGTGGCGCGGCTGCTGTTCGGCGCCGACCGCGCCGACCACGGCAGCGTCCGGGTGCACGGCTCACCCACGTCGCTGCGTACGCCGGTGGCCGCCATCGCCCGCGGCATCGGCTTCTGCTCGGAGAACCGGCGAGCCGAGGGCGTCATCGCCGAGCTGTCCGTGCGGGAGAACATCATCCTCGCCCTGCAGGCCGCCCGGGGCTGGCTCCGCCCCGTTCCCCGCCGCCGCCAGGACGAACTGGTCGAGCGGTACGTGCGGGCCCTGAGCATCCGGCCGGCGGACCCCGACATCCCGGTGGGCAACCTGTCCGGCGGCAACCAGCAGAAGGTGCTGCTCGCCCGCTGGCTCATCACGGAGCCTCGCCTGCTGATCCTCGACGAGCCGACCCGGGGCATCGACATCGGCGCGAAGACCGAGATCCAGCGGCTGGTCGCCCAGCTCTCCGACGGCGGTATGGCGGTGCTGTTCGTCTCCGCCGAACTGGAGGAGGTGCTGCGCCTCAGCCACAGGATCGCCGTGATGCGGGACCGCGAGATGGTCACGCAACTCACCAACGACGAGAGCGTCGACGCCGACCGGATCATGCAGAGCATCGCCGCCGGCGCGGGGCAGGAGGGGATGCCGTCATGAGCAACCGGAAGGCCGGCTACCGGGCGCTGACGACGCACCGGCTCTTCTGGCCGGTCGCCGTCCTCGTCGTCATGCTGGCCGCCAACACCGTCTACCGGCCCGGCTTCCTCTCGGTGCAGATGCGGGACGGTCACCTGTACGGAAGCCTGATCGACATCCTGCGGCTCAGCGCGCCCCTGATCCTGGTCGCGCTCGGCATGACACTGGTGATCGCCACGGGCGGCATCGACCTGTCGGTCGGCTCGCTCTGCGCGATCAGCGGCGCCATCGCCTGCCTGCACATCAGCCGGCAGCCCGACCAGAACGACCTCGGCGGCGTGTTGACCGCGCTGGCCCTGGGCCTGGGGGTGGCCCTGGTGCTCGGCGCCTGGAACGGGGTGCTGGTCGCCGTCATCGGCATCCAGCCGATCATCGCCACGCTGATCCTCATGGTCGCCGGGCGGGGCCTGGCCCAGCTGATCACCGAGGGGCAGATCCTGACCATCAACTCCGGGCCGTACAAGGCGATCGGCGTCGGTCACCTGCTGACCCTGCCGCTGGCGATCTTCCTCGCCCTCGCCGCCGCGACGGTCGTCGCCGTGGTGACCCGGCGGACCGCCCTCGGCCTGATGATCGAGTCCGTCGGCGGCAACGCCAGGGCCAGCCGCCTGGCCGGCATCCGGTCCGGGCGGATCACCTTCCTCGTCTACGTGATCAGCGCGGCCTGCGCCGCGGTCGCCGGGTTCATGATGACGGCCAACGTGTCCAGCGCCGACGGCAACGCCGCCGGCCTCTGGGTCGAACTCGACGCCATCCTCGCCGTCGTCATCGGCGGCACGTCGCTCGCCGGTGGCCGGTTCTCGCTCAGCGGCACCATCCTCGGCGCGCTGCTCATCCAGACCCTCACCACCACGGTGTACGCCATGAACATCTCGCCCCAGACCTCGCTGCTGTTCAAGGCGGTCGTGGTCATCGCGGTCTGCCTGATCCAGGCGCCGGGCTTCCGGGCCCGGTTCGCCCGACGCCGAGCCCCGGCGGCCGCCCCCGCCCCCGTGAGCGAGCAGCCGAAGGAGCAGGTGCCGGCATGACAACCCTGTCCCTGATGGCCACCCGCACCTGGTCGCGGCTGCCCCGGCGGCACGTCCCGGTCCTGGCCACGCTCGTTCTGCTGCTGGTCCTGTACGGCGTCGGGGTGTCCCAGTACCGCGCGTTCTCCAACGTCCAGGTCGTCTTCAACGTCTTCATCGACAACGGTTTCCTGCTCGTCGTCGCGGTCGGCATGACCTTCGTGATCCTCACCGGCGGGATCGACCTCTCCGTCGGCTCGGTCGTCGCCATGACCGCGATGGTGTCGGCGTTCCTGCTGAGGGAGGGGCTGCCGGCGGCGCTGGTGCTGCTCACCGCGCTGCTCATCGGGCCGACGCTCGGCTTCCTCATGGGCTGTGTGATCCACTTCTTCGACATCCAGCCGTTCATCGTCACCCTCGCCGGGATGTTCCTCGCCCGCGGCATGTGCACCTTCATCAGCGGCTCGTCCATCCCGATCACCGACGGGTTCTGGACGCGCATGTCGCAGGAACGGATCGGTGACCCCAGCGGCAACTTCGTGTCGATCAGCGTGCTCGTCGCCTTCGTGGTGGTCGCCGTCGCCGCGTACACGCTGGCGTACACCCGGCTGGGCCGCAACGTGTACGCCATCGGCGGCAACCCGCAGTCCGCGCTGCTGATGGGGCTTCCGGTGGGGCGGACCCGGATCGCCGTCTACACCATCAGCGGCCTCTGCGCGGCGATCGGCGGCATCCTGCTGTCCTTCTACACGCTCTCCGGCGCCCCGCTGATCGCCGTGGGCATGGAACTCGACGTCATCGCCGCCGTGGTCATCGGCGGGACCGTGCTCACCGGCGGCTCCGGCTACGTCTTCGGCACCGTGCTCGGGGTGCTGGTCCTCGGGGTCATCCAGACGCTGATCACCTTCGACGGCAGCCTCAACTCCTGGTGGACCAAGATCGTGATCGGCGGCCTGCTCTTCGCGTTCATCCTGCTCCAACGTCTGATCGGAATCCGCTACAAGTGACCGACCACCTCGCGGAAGGCAACTCCATGGCAACGCACGCTGAGCCTGAGATCTGGTTCCTCACCGGCAGTCAGGCCATGTACGGCGAGGACACCCTTCGCCAGGTGGCCGACCAGTCACGGCAGATCGCGGCGGCGCTCCACGACTCGCCGCAGATCCCCGCCCGGGTCGTCTGGAAACCGGTCCTGACCACCAGCGGCGACATCCTGCGGGTCTGCCGCGACGCAGCGGCGCAGGGGGCGATCGGGGTGATCGCCTGGATGCACACCTTCTCGCCGGCGAAGATGTGGATCGCCGGCCTGGACGCGCTGCGGACGCCGCTGCTGCACCTGCACACCCAGGCCAACGTCCTGCTGCCGTGGGACGAGATCGACATGGACTTCATGAACCTCAACCAGGCGGCGCACGGCGACCGGGAGTTCGGGTTCATCCAGACCCGCCTCGGGGTGGCCCGCAAGACCGTCGCCGGGCACGTCAGCGACCCGCGCGTGGTGTCCCGCGTGGGAGCCTGGGCGCGGGCGGCGATCGGCTGGTCGGCGATGCGGTCGCTGCGGCTGGCCCGCTTCGGCGACAACATGCGCGACGTCGCGGTGACCGAGGGCGACAAGGTGGAGGCGGAGCTGCGCTTCGGCGTCTCGGTGAACACCTACGGGGTCAACGACCTCGTCCGGGTGGTCGGCGAGGTCACCGACGCGCAGGTGGACGACCTGGTCAAGGAGTACGACGACAGCTACCGGGTGGTCCCCGAGCTGCGCCCCGGCGGCGACCGGCACGAGTCCCTGCGCTACGCCGCCCGGCTGGAGCTCGGCCTGCGTGCCTTCCTCGAAGCCGGCGGTTTCCGCGCCTTCACCACCAACTTCGAGGACCTGGGCGGGCTGCGCCAACTGCCGGGCATCGCCGTGCAGCGCCTGATGGCCGACGGCTACGGCTTCGGCGGTGAGGGTGACTGGAAGACGTCCGTCCTGGTCCACGCCCTCAAGGCGATGGCGGTCGGGGTCGACGGCGGGACGTCGTTCATGGAGGACTACACCTACGACCTCACGCCGGGCCGGGAACTGGTCCTCGGCGCGCACATGCTCGAGGTGTGCCCGAGCATCGCCGCGGACGTACCCTCCGTGGAGATCCACCCGCTGAGCATCGGCGGGCGGGAGGACCCGGTCCGGCTGGTCTTCGACGCCGAGCCGGGTCCCGCGGTCGTGCTCGGCCTGGCCGACATGGGTGAGCGCTTCCGGCTCGTCGCCAACGAGGTCGACGTGGTGTCGCCGCCGCAGCCGTTGCGCCGGCTGCCGGTGGCCCGGGCCGTCTGGCGCCCCCGTCCGCACCTTGCCGGCTCCGCCGAGGCGTGGATCACCGCGGGCGCCCCGCACCACACCGTGCTGTCGCGGGCCGTGGGGGTGGAGGAGTTGCACGATCTGGCCGAGATGAGCCGGACGGAGCTGGTCGTCATCGACGCCGACACGGACCCGCGCCGGTTCGCCCAGGAGATCCGCTGGAGCCAGGCGTACCACCGGCTCGCCCGGGGGTTCTGAGGCGGCGGTCGTTCAGGCCGGGGGCGGGGCGCTGCGGAAGGTGCGACGGTAGACGTCCGGGGGTACGCCGACCGTGCGGTTGAAGTGCCGGCGCAGTGTCGTGGCGGTCCCCATGCCGGCCAGGTGGGCGATGGCGTCGATGCTGTCGTCGGTGTTCTCCAGCAGCTCCTGGGCCCGGCGGATCCGCTGCGTCGAGAGCCACTGCAGCGGGGTGGTGCCGGTCACCGACTTGAAGTGGCGGGCCAGGTTGCGCGAGCTCATGTTGGCCTGGCGGGCCAGGTCCTCCACGGTCAGCGGATGGTCCAGCCGTTCCATCGCCCAGGGCACCAGGTTGCCGAGGGGGTGGTCGTCGCGGGCGGGGACCGGGGTGGTGACGAACTGGGCCTGGCCACCGGAGCGGTGCGGGGGCACGACCAGGCGGCGGGCGACGGCGTTGGCGACCGTCGACCCGTGGTCGCGGCGGATCAGGTGCAGGCACAGGTCGATGGCGGCGGCCTTGCCGGCGAAGGCGAGCACGTTGCCGTTGTCCACGTAGAGCACGTCCGGGTCGACCCGTACCCGGGGATAGCGGGCGGCCAGCGCCTCGGTGTGGGCCCAGTGCGTGGTGGCGCGCAGCCCGTCCAGCACCCCGGCGGCGGCCAGCACGAACGCGCCGGTGCACAGCGAGACCATCCGGGCGCCCGCCTCGTGGGCCGCGCGGACGGCGTCGAGCAGGTCGGGTGGCAGGTCCGCGTCGATGTCCTCCACGGCGGGGATGATCACGGTGTCGGCGCGGGCGAGCCGGTCCAACCCGTCGTCAGGGTCCATCCGGAACCTGCCGATCCGGACCGGGCCCGGGCCGCAGACCACGAGGTCGTACCAGGGGTCGGCCAGGCCGGAGGGGTCGCGGACGAAGACCTCGCAGGCCATGGCGAGCTCGAAGTGCAGCATCGCCTCGGTGGCGGCGAGTGCGACAGTGGTCATGTCCGAAATTGTACGGGGCATGGCGTTCCAGACACTGTCCCGGGCCGGCCGCCCCTGGGAGGCTCTTCTCAGTCGATCTTTTCGGAGGAGTCACAGATGGAATCGGGTCAGACCGTGGCGGTGTTCGGCGCGTACGGGCACACCGGGCGGTTCGTGGTGGCGGAGTTGCGCGAGCGCGGGTTCGTCCCGCTTCTCGTCGGTCGTGACGCGGGCCGGCTCCAGGCGCTGGCGGCGTCGCATCCGGGGCTCGCACACCGGGTGGCGTCGGTCGACGATCCGGCCTCGCTCGACCGGGCCCTGGCGGGCGCGGCGGCGGTCGTCAACTGCGCCGGCCCGTTCGCCTCGACGGCGGCCCCCGTGATCGAGGCCGCGCTGCGCGCCGGGATTCCGTACGTGGACGTGGCGGCCGAGATCGAGGCCAACGTCGACACGTTCACGCACTTCACCGACCGCGCCCGGGCCGCGGGCGTCGCTGTGGTCCCGGCGATGGCCTTCTTCGGCGGACTCGGCGACCTGCTGGTCACGACGGCGATGGGCGACTGGACGGCGGCCGACGAGGCGCACGTCGCGTACGGGCTGAGCAGTTGGCACCCCACGGCCGGGACGCTGGCCTCCGGCACGGTCTCCCGCGAGCGGCGCGCCGGCCGGCGGGTCCGCTACACGGGTGGCCGGCTGGAGTACCACGTGGACGAGAGTGGGCTGCCGGCCGTGGAATGGGAGTTCCCCGCCCCGATGGGCCGCCGCACCGTCCTCGGTGGGTTCACGATGGCCGACGTCGTGACCGTCCCCAGCCACCTGTCTATCCCCGAGGTGACCACGTACATGACCACCGGCGCGGCCCAGGACCTGGCCGGCCCGGACACCCCCGCGCCGACCGCGGTCGACGAGCACGGCCGGTCGGCGCAGACGTTCACCGTGGACGTCGTCGTGCGCTCGGGCGACACGGGACGACGCGTCGTCGCCCACGGCCGGGACATCTACGCCATCAGCGCGCCGCTGGCGGTCGAGGCGGTCCAGCGCATCCTCGACGGCCGGACGAGGACGAGTGGCGTCGCCTCCGCCGGCCGGATCTTCGACGCGCCCGACTTCCTCCGCGCGCTGTCCGCGCACCTCTCGCTCGAACCCTGCCCCGAGACTCCCGCGCCACAGTTCGCCTGACCCCCCGCCCGATCAGCGGGCCTTCTTCGTTGCCCGCTTGCGGGGCGGCGTCAACAGGTCGGCGACCGCCGCGATCGCGGACGGCACCAGACGGTAGTACGCCCAGACCCCGCGCTTCTCGCGTTCGAGCAGGCCGGCCTCGGTGAGGATCCGAAGGTGATGACTCACGGTCGGCTGGGAGAGCCCGAGCGGCGCGGTGAGGTCACTGACGGACGCCTCGCCCTCCGGAGCGGACTGGATGAGACTGAGCAGTCGCAGCCGGGCCGGGTCGGCGAATGCCTTCAGCACTCCCGCGAGCCGTTCGGCATCGGCTCGCTTGATCGGCTCGCCGGCAAGCGGCGACATGGCGGGTGCAGCAGTTTTCGGAGTTCCCACGTCTTCCATCGTTTCACCAACGCCATCGATACGAAGGTGGAACCGGATCCGCGGCCGGCGCGCGACCTTGACGCGCCGCATCGGTAAGCCGTAGTGTACCGTTCGTGGCTACTTACCGAACCGCCGATGGGTGGGACGCGTTGGGTGATCCCACCCGGCGCGCCATCGTCGCCTGCCTGGCCGAGCGACCCCGCGCCGTCGGCGAGCTCGCCGACGAACTGCCGGTCAGCCGGCCCGCGGTGTCCCAGCACCTCAAGGTCCTCAAGGACGCCGGGCTGGTCACCGACCAGGCGGCCGGCACCCGCCGGGTCTACCGGCTCAACCCGGCGGGGGTGGCCGCGCTGCGCGACCAGTTGGAGACGTTCTGGCACCGCGCGCTGGACAGCTATCAGGACGTCGTCGAAGAACCGACCGAGGAGATCCCATGACCGGAACAACTGCCGCGGTGGTCCGCCGGCAGATCGTCGTCGAGGCGCCGCTCGAACGGGCGTTCGCCGTGTTCACCGAGCGGTTCGGTGACTTCAAGCCGCCGGAGCACAACCTGCTCGGTGCGGCGATCGCGGAGACGGTGTTCGAGCCCAAGGTCGGCGGCCACATCTACGACCGGGGTGTCGACGGCAGCGAATGCCGCTGGGCGCGCGTGCTCGCCTACGAACCGCCGAACCGGGTGGTGTTCAGCTGGGACATCAATCCCCGGTGGCAGGTCGAGACGGACCCGGACAACACCAGCGAGGTCGAGGTCCGATTCGTCGCCGAGGCCCCGCAGCGCACCCGGGTGGAGCTGGAACACCGCCACCTCGACCGGCACGGCCCGGGCTGGCAGGCCGTCAGTGACGGCGTCGGCCACGACGAGGGATGGCCGCTCTACCTCACCCGGTACGCCGCGCTGTTCACCGGAGTACGTGAAGGTTAGTTTCGGGTCAATCAGCATCCACGGCAAGAATATCCAAACGGGCGTGGACCGGGCCGCGGGCAGCCGCTAGCTTCCTCAATCATGTGGAAGATTGTCGATGTCTTGCGCGGGCGACCGCGCGGCCCGGTCGCCGCGGTCACCGCCGCCGCGCTCTCCGTCGTCCTGGTCGGGGCCGTGCCGGGCACGGCGTACGCGTACGCCGACTCGGCCACCGGCACGATCAACACCTCCGGTACGGCGCTGAGCGTCCGGTCGGGGCCCGGCACCGGCTACGCGGCGTGGCGCACGGTGTCCGACGGGTCGACGGTCACGCTGCTGTGCCAGACCACCGGCCAGTCGGTGACCGGCACCTACGGCACGACGACGCTGTGGGACCTGCTGTCCAACGGCGGCATGGTCTCCGACGCCTACGTGCACACCGGCTCGGACGGCCAGGTCGTCAACAGCTGCGCCTACGTCGGTGACGAGCCGTCGTCCAAGGCGAACCCGCGATCGCCCAACGGCGCGATCGACTGGGCCTTCCAGCGGTACCGCTCCACCGCCTACGAGAACCTGTGCCTGGCCTTCGTCGCCCAGGCGTACGGATGGGGCGGCTCGGGCTGGAACACCGCGGAGATCGGCGGTGACTGGGAGAGCAGCCATGGCTACCTGAACAGCTCCGGCATCCCGCCGCGGGGCGCGCTGGTCTGGTACCACAACTCCGTCGGCACCGGACACGTGGCGATCAGCCTGGGGGAGGGCAAGGTGATCGGCACCTCCGTCGGCGGCGGGGTCGGGGTGGCCGGTTACCTCGACCACGGCTCGTACCGCGGCTGGTCGGTCGCCTACCTGCCGGCGGCCTGGTGATGCCGGGGACGTCGGCCGGGCCGGGGCGGCGACCCGGGCGTAGCGATCGACCGGAGGCCGTGCTGGACCGGAGGCGACTGCTCGGCCGGGCGGCCGCGGCGACGCTCGGCGCGGTCGGTGCCGGGCTGCTCGCGGCGGGTCCGGGCAGGGCGGCCCTGCCGGAGGTCGACATGGAGGCGCTGATCAAGGCGGCGCAGATCGACCCGCGGCGCGCGGACACCGCGATCACGGCCGGCAGCCGGGACAGCGTGCTCCTCGTCGAGCGGGCGCTGCGGGACCGGAGCCTGCTCGGCGCCACCTACGTGGACGGTCACTTCGGCACCAGCACCGTGGCGGCGTACGCCGCCTACCAGCGATCGCTGGGGTACGCGGGCCTCGACGCCACCGGCCTGCCGGGGCTGACCTCGCTGCGGGCACTGGGGGACCAGCGGTTCACCGTGGTCCGGCCACTGACCCCGGGTGGTGTCCTGGACTTCCGGGGCGCGCGCGTGAACAGCCGGACCAGGGCGATGCTGCTGGAGGCGGAGCGGCTGCTCGGCCGCCAGATGGCGATCAGCCAGGGCTCGTACAGCACGAGTGACCCCACCTCGGCCGGCACCCACGACGGCGGCGGCGCGCTGGACCTCGCGGTCGACGGCATGTCCGGCACCTACCGCACGACGGTGGTACGGCACCTGCGCCGGGTCGGCTTCGCCGCCTGGCTGCGGACGCCGGCGCAGGGCAACTGGCCCTACCACATCCACGCCGTGGCGCTGGCCGACACCGACCAGTCGGCGCCGGCGCAGCACCAGGCGGGTGACTACTACCTCGGGCTCAACGGGCTGGCGAACCGAGGCCCCGACGACGGGCCGGCCGTGAGCCCGGTGCTCACCTGGGAGGAGTACCAGCGGAGCTGATCCGGGCCGTCGTCGCGCGATCGCGTAACGGCACCGCGACCCACAGCGCTCTTCCTGTGCAGAGAACGCTTGACAGGACCCTCCCTTGGGCGGGCGGACGATCGAGGTTCAGGGCCCCGAGGCGCCGCCCGGTCCACTCGAACAGCACAGGAAGCACTCATGGCCGAGCCCGCACCGCCCATCCCACGCCCGCAGCGACGGCCAGAGGCCACAGCGGTGGAGCCAACCGAATCGGAGACCGGGGCCCAGGTTCAACAGCCCGAGCCCGAGGAACGGCAGAGGTCGACCTGCCAGCACTGCCGGCAGCCGGTGTTCAAGGACTGGCTGTGGGGCTGGATGCACACGACCAGCGGATACCTGTGCCAGGATCCCGCCACGGGCGAGCGGCTGTGCCAGCCCGCCACCCCCGTCTGACTCCTCCGTCGCCTGAGGACACGACCACCGCGGGTGGTCACGCCTTCCCGTCGGCGCAGCAGCCGTCGGCGCAGTCCGTGGCGGGGCGGACACCCGCGTCGGCGGACGGCAGCGGCGAGCAGTCGTCGCAGTGCTCGCCGCGCCAGGCCGCCGCGCCCTCCTTGACCGCGACCCCGGCGATGACGAGCGCGGCGAGCGGGTCGGCCCAGGACCAACCCCACGCGGCGTTGAGGACCAGGCCGGCGAGCAGTACCACGGACAGGTACGTGCAGAGCAGGGTCTGCGTGGAGTCGGCCAGCACGGTGGCCGAGCCCAGTTCCCGGCCGGTGCGGCGCTTGGCGGCCACGAGCAGTGGCATCACGATCAGGGATGCCACGGCCAGGCCGATGCCGACCGGACTGGCGTCGGCGCCGCCACCGACGAGCAGCGAGCGGACGGCGTCGACCGTCACCCAGGCGGCCAGGGCGAAGAACGACAGGCCGATGAGCCGCAGGGCGAGCCGCTCCCGGTCCTCCGGTATGCGGGAGCGGAACTGCCAGATCAGCACGGCGGCGCTGGACACCTCGACGAACGAGTCCAGACCGAAGCCGATCAGGGCGGTGGAGGAGGCCGCCGCGCCGGCGGCGATCGCGACCAGGCCCTCCAGCAGGTTGTAGCCGGCGGTCGCGTAGGCGAGCCACAGGCTGCGCCGCGACAGCACCGCCCGACGCTCCGGGGACAGCAGTGACAGGCTCACGCCCACCGATGTTATCCGGGCAGGGGCGTGGTTCCTGCCGTGGTGGTCGGAAGCCGACGCGGGGGTTCACCGCGCCCGGGCCGCCTCCGACACCCGGGTCCGGGCTTACCGTCGAGGCATGAGCATCCCGTGGGTGGTGTCCCCGTGAACGCGGTCGAGGTCCTGGTGGTCGGGGCGGGACCCACCGGGCTGACCATGGCCGGTCAGCTGGCCGCCTTCGGCGTGCGGGTCCGCGTGGTCGATCGGGCTCTCGACCGGGTTCACGAGTCGCGGGCGCTGGGTGTCCAGCCGCGCACCCTGGAGGTCCTCGCCGGCCTCGGCGTGACCGACGACCTGGTGGCCTGCGGCAACACCGCCGTCCGGCTGTGCCTGCACGTGGGCGGCCGCGAGCGCGAGGTGCCGCTGTTCGATCTGGGCCTGCCCGACACCGCGTACCCCCATCTGCTGTTCCTGTCGCAGGCCGAGACCGAACGCATCCTGGGGGAGCACCTGGCGACGGCGGGGGTGGACGTGGAGCGGGGCGTCGAGCTGGTCGGGCTGACCCAGACCGCCGACGACGCGGTGGCGACCCTGCGCCATCGGGACGGCCGCGAGGAACACGTGTCGGCCGCCTACGTGGTGGGTTGCGACGGCGCGCACAGCCCCGTGCGCCACCTCGCCGGGATCGGCTTCGAGGGCGGCTCGTATCCGCAGACCTTCGTGCTGGCCGACCTGGAGGCCGACGGTGTCGCCGAGGGCGCCGCGCACGTGTTCCTCTCCGGACGGGGAATGCTGTTCCTGTTCCCGCTCCGGCAGCCGGCCGGTTGGCGAGCGCTGGCCATGCGTCCACCGGCCGACGCGCCCCCGGCCGACGCGGCGGTCACCCTGCAGGAGGTGCAGACCCTGGCCGACACCTACACGGGCGGGACGGTGCGGCTGCGCGATCCGGTCTGGATGACCAACTTCCGGCTGCACCACCGGGCCGCCACCCGCTACCGGGCCGGCCGGGCGTTCCTGGCCGGCGACGCCGCGCACATCCACAGCCCGGCCGGTGCGCAGGGCATGAACACCGGCATCCAGGACGCGGTCAACCTGGGGTGGAAGCTCGCCCAGGTTCTGCGCGACGGCGCCGACCCGGCGTTGCTGGACACCTACGAGACGGAGCGGGCGCCGGTGGGCCGGATGGTGCTGCGCTTCACCGACCGGGCCTTCACCGTGGCCACCTCCACGAACCCGCTCATCCGGTTCGCTCGCACCCGGGTCGCGCCCGCGCTGCTCCCCGCCGCGCTCGCCCCCAGGTTCGTACGGGCCGCCGCCTTCCGCACCGTGTCGCAGCTCGGCATCAGCTACCGCCGCAGTCCGCTGTCGACGGACGGGCCGCACGGGCCGCGCTCCGGTCCCCGGGCCGGTGACCGGCTGCCCGACGCCCCGCTGCCCGACGGCGGCTCGCTGCATCGGCTCACGTCCGCGCGCGGCTGGCACCTGCTGCTGTGCGGGCCATCCTCCGCGTGGCCCACCGGCGAGGTGGCGGCCCTGTCGCAGCGGTACTCAAGTCGGGTCACCGTGCACCGCCTGGCCTCGGCAGGAGCCGCGGCGGCGCTCCGTCGGCTCGGCGTCCGCCCCGGGGCGTCGGGCCTGTTCCTGGTTCGCCCCGACGGGCACATCGGCTACCGGGCCGGGGGCGACGACCTGACTCCGCTCATGTCCTACCTGGGACGCTGGGTGCCGTCCTGACTCGAACCGGGTGGGCCTTCGCGGCGCAACCGCTCGGCGAGCTCCCGGACGGCGTCGCCGAAGCGTGGATCGGACTCGCCCGGCCAGTGTCCGACGACGGGGGGCGCGACGGTGTCGCTCGGCGGGACGACGACGTCCCACGGGTCGCGCAGTCGTCGGTCGACCGAACCGGCCGGTCCGGCGACGCCGGGCGGCTGGCCGTCGCGGTGGCCGGAGAAGACCCAGCTGCCGATGGGGTCGGTGTCGCGCCAGAGGTTCCGCCACCGCCACCCGACCCGCCGGCCCACCTCGCGTAGCACCTCGTCGTCGACGTACGCCGGAAAGAGCCGGGCGTAGAGGCGGCGCAGCGGTGAGCCGTAGGTCAGCAGCGCCACCCGGTCGCCGACGCCGGGTGGCAGCTGGAGCACGGTCGCGGCGAGCAGCACCGAGCCGTGGCTGTGCCCGGTGAGCAGCACCGAGTCGCCGCGGGAGGTCAGGTAGCAGATGCGCCGGGTCAGCTCCGGCACGGCACGTTCGGCGTAGCAGCGGGGCGCGAAGGGGTGGGCGATCCGCGGCCAGAAGGTGCCCAGGTCCCACAGCACGCCGACGTAGCGGCGGAACTCGGCCGTCCGGTACGCGAAGATGCCGGCGACCACGAGCGCGACGATGAGCGCCGCGATGACATAGCTGCCCAGCGCGGTACCGAAATTGATCAGTGCGGCGGGCACCCCGGTCCACCGCTCGATGACGTCCCCGGGGTACAGCTCCAGCAGCCCCACGGTGCTGCTGGCCAGGCCGAGCCCGGCGAGCAGGGCGTACACCACGGCGAGCAGTTCCAGCCGCTCGGTGAACCAGGCCCGGGCGATCGTCCTCTCGACCTGCCGCAGCCGGGGTGCGGCCTCGGGCGGCGCGTCCGGGAAGTCGCGGGCGACCGTGGCTGCGGCGGCGCGGCGCCGCCCGGGTCTGGACACCAGGACGACCACGGCGTCGAAGACCAGTGCGGCCAGCACCGCCAGGAAGAACGCGAAGATCGCCCACTTGTACGCCAGCGGCGGGCCGATGGGCGAGCGGTGCAGCGTCGGCGTGCCGCGATCGAGCAGGTCCGCCACCCGATAGACCAGCTCGGCGGAGAACGCCACCGCGACCCCGGTGGCGGCCGCCCCGAGGACCGGCGCGCCGAGCCCGCGCAGTTTCGAACCGCCCCGCAGCGCGCGGCGCTGGCGCAGCACCACGGCCCAGAGCACGACCAGCAGGACGGTCTGCGCGACCAGGAGCCACGTCACCAGCAGGGCGTATCCGGGCAGGCCGTCGCCGGACGACCAGGGCGCCGGATCCGCCGCCACCGCGACGAGCACCAGCGCGGTGAGCGCGCACGCCACGGTGCGCAGTCCTCTCGTCGCCCGGTCGACGGCCGCCACCCGCTTCGGCTCGTCGATGACCGGATGGGCGCAGACCAGCGCGACGCAGGCGGCCAGCACCGCGGCGGTCGCCACCCCCAGGGCGACCGTGCTCGCGGAGGCGCCACCGCCGGCCCGGGCGGCGAGCAGGCTGAGGTCCAGGGTGGCGAGCGCGGCGGCGACGTGGATCTCGCGCAGCCGCGCGACCGGGGGCGCCGTGTCCCACTGCCCCACGGCGCTGAGCTGGTGCGTACCGGAGATGGTCGTGGGCCCGCGGAACGCCGGGAAGTTCCATCTCCGACCCGCGCCGAGCCACCAGACCAGGCCGACGGCGGCGGCCGGGACGAGCGCGAGCACCGCCAGCCGCAGGCCCGTCGGCCGCCCGCCGAGCCACGAGATCCAGCTCCGTCCCGACAGGCAGCTCGGCAGGGCCATGCACTTCCAGGCGACCTGGTCCAGCGCCACCCCGACGATGGAGAGCACGTAGAGCGCGGTCATGGTGAGCGCCAACGTCCGGCACAGCGCCTTCACCACCGCCGCGCCCGTGCCGTGGCTGGCCGGACGCATCCAGAGCGCCACGTTGCAGAGCATGAAGGGCAGCAGGAACACCAGCGACAACGTGCGTACCGCGGTTCCCGACGGCAGGTCGCTCCAGCGGTACGCCTCCAGGACCACCCCGCCCGCCCCTCGGGTGTCCGGGTAGCCCGGCCGGGGACGGTGGAAGCCGCCACTGCGGTCACCGGCGACCTGGTGGGTGTTCGGCCGGTCCAGCACCTGCCCGGCGCTGGCGCCCGAGACCCCGTGCACCCGCAGCTCGATGACGTCGCCGGTGGCGGACGGTCCGCCCTGCGGTGGTGGCGTGTCCGCCATGTACCCCCCTGAGCGGCGTCTCCGGCGGCGGTGGCCGGCCTGCTGCGGCGGCCGGGTGGGCCTACCCGTTCCGCGAACGATCACGCCTGGCAGGGGTCGCGTCGCCCCGCACCGGCCGCTGACCTGGATCAGTGGACCGTCCGCCACCAGCGACATCGAACTCGACCGGGTCGAGGGCGTCCATCCACGGGCCCCGCCGCCTCCACGTGATCATCACGAGGTGAGAGCCCTGGTGGTACCGCCCTGCTCATCCGGGCGTACCACCCGCTCGAACGGAATCCTCGCCGCGCTGCGCGGCGTTCCGTACCTCTCGATTCGCCGACGTCGCGTCGCAGCCGGTAGCTCGAAGCAGGTCGCTCGCGGCGGTGCGCAGTTGGGTCACCACCGCGTCTCCGAACTCGTCGACTCCCAGGGCTCGGGCTCGGCCAGCCCTGGAAACGGCCTCGCGTACCGCACGGCGGGTTCTCTCGGTCGGGCGCCCGGCGAGGTGCTCACGGCGCAGCAGCTCGACCGCATCGGCGAGCTGTCCGACACCGGCGGGCAGCTCGGGGGGAATCGGCTCGTGGTACTCCAACGCCATCGCTGACCGGCGGGCCACCCCCCGGCTGTGTTCGATGACCCGTTCCAGTTGAGCGGTCGCGCGGGCGAAGCGCTCCACATCCCGACGGCGCAGCCAACGGGCCGGCGCCAGGCTGACCACCTCCTGGGCGCCGCTGAGCGCCTGGTGCATCCGCGCGAGGTCGGGTCCCATGCCGCGCAAGGCGTCCAACGCTCGGACCGCCCGCTGCTGATCGCCGGTGGACAGCGCTGCGGAAACCTCCCGCAGCTGGCCGGCGAGGCACTTGAAGATCGGGGCTGCGTCGCGGTCGAGGATCCGCATCGGGTTCAGTGGCACCAGCAACGCGACCACCAGGAGGCCCACGACACCGCCGACCGTCGCCTCGACGATCCGAGGCCACTCGAGGTCCTTCTGGGCCGGAGCCAGGGTCGCGAGCAGCACCGCCGTACCGCCGGCCTGGCCAACGGCAGCCCCGCTGCGCCCGAACAGCAGGAGCGTGGCGAGGATGGCGCATCCGACGATGAACCCGGTCTGCCAGAACCCGGTGCCCAGAATGGTCAGCAGGAAGTCGGTGGTGGCGATGCCGAGTCCGACTCCGAGCAGCAGTTCGACCGTGCGGTGGGCGCGCTGGCCGAGTGCGGCGACGATCGTACCCACCGCGGCGGAAGGGGCGAAGACCGGCGCGGGGTTGCCCAGCACATCACGCCCGATCGACCAGGCCAGAGCTGCGGCGAGTCCCGCCTGCACCGAGATCACCAGGGCGACCTCCAGCTGATTGAGCCGCAAGCGGCCCGCCCGGCCACCTCGACCACGAACCCGGGCAGCGGTCGCCTTCGCCTGCTCGGCAACCCGGGCAGGCCGTGACCGGCTGGTGTCTGGCCGGCGACCGTCAGGACTCACCGAGCACTCGTACCATGCCCCCGCCGAGCAATTCCGGCCAATCCCGAGACCACCCGGTCGTCGAGGCCGGGGTCGGGCGTGACGCGCGTTAGACGGCGCGCGCGACCCGGCCATGGTCAGCCGACTCAGCAGGGTCCGGATCCACGACTGAGGCCTGCGCGGCGCGGTCGAGGATCGAGGGCGTGGCCCGCGCGGTCCCGGGCGATAGGGTGCGTCGGTGGAGCAACCGAGTCACCTGTTCCGTCTGGCCGCCGACCATGCGGCGGAATACCGGCGGTCGCTGCCGGACCGGCCGGTCGGCGTGCCGGTCGACCAGGCCGCGGTGACCGACGCCTTCGCCGGCCCGCTGCCCTCCGCCCCCTGCCCACCGGAGCAGGTGCTGGCGGACCTGCTGGCCGCGGCCGGGCCCGGCCTGGTCGCCAGCGCCGGCCCGCGGTACTTCGGGTTCGTGGTCGGCGGCGCGCTGCCGGCGGCGACCGCGGCCGACATCCTCGCCGCCGGTTGGGACCAGCTCGCGTTCAACGCCGTCACGTCGCCGGCCGCCATCGCGGCCGAGGCGGCCGCCGGCGGTTGGCTGAAGGAGCTGCTGGGGGTTCCGGCGTCGGCGTCGGTGGGCTTCGTGACCGGTGCGCAGGCGGCGAACACCGCCGGGCTCGCCGCCGCCCGGCACCAGGTGCTGGCCGACGCGGGGTGGGACGTGGAACGGCGTGGGCTGCTCGGGGCGCCGCCGATCCGGGTGATCGCGGGGGAGGAGCGGCACGGCACCATCGACCGGTCGCTGCGTCTGCTGGGCCTCGGGGTGGACGTGGTGGAGCCGGTGCCGGCCGGGCCGAACGGCGCCATCGACGTCGGCGCGCTGCGGGCCGTGCTGCGAGCCGGCTCCCCGGGCCCCACCATCGTGTGTCTACAGGCCGGCAACGTGAACACCGGCGCCTGCGACGAGCTGCGCGAGGCGTGCGAGCTGGTCCACCGGCACGGTGGTTGGGCGCATGTGGACGGGGCGTTCGGGCTGTGGGCCGCGGCGAGCCCGGCCACGCGGCATCTGGTGGACGGGCTGGAACTGGCGGACTCGTTGGCCTGCGACGGCCACAAGTGGCTGAATCTGCCGTACGACTCGGCCTTCGCGTTCTGCACCCGGCCCGACGTGCAGGCGGCCGCGATGTCGTACGCCGCCGCCTACCTGGTCGGCTCCGGCGGCCCGCCGGTGGGCGCGGACCTCACCGCCGAGTCGTCGCGCCGGGCGCGGGGGTTCGCGGTCTGGGCGGGACTGCGCGAGCTGGGCCGCGACGGGGTCGCGGCGCTGGTCGACCGCTGCTGCGCGCTCGCCCGCCGGTTCGCCGAAGGGCTGGCGGCGGCCGGGTTCGAGGTGGCGAACGAGGTGGTCCTCAACCAGGTGCTGGTCGGCTTCGGCGACGACGCGCGCACCGACCGGGTGGTGGCGGCGGTGCAGGCGGACGGCACCTGCTGGGCGGGCGGTACGACGTGGCGGGGGCGGCGCCTCATGCGGCTCTCCGTCTCGAACGCGACCACGACCGAGGCGGACGTGGACCGGTCGGTCGCCGCGATCACCCGCCTCGCCGCCTGACGTCGACCGCGACCCCGCCGGTCAGGGCGGGTCAGGCCCCGGGGATCAGCACGCTCAGGCAGGTGACGCAGCCCTCGAGCTTCTCGTACTCGCTGATGTCGACCACGACCGGTGTGAAGCCGAGGTCCGCGACGAGCGCCGCGGTGCGCGGCGCCGACGCGGCCAGCAGCACGAGGTCGTCCCCGAGCGGTACGACGTGGCAGCCGGCCTCCTCGTCGACCGGGCGCACCGGCTGTCGCAGCGCGGTCGTGTCGAGCAGTTCCGGCAGCGCGAGCAGGGTGCCGTCGGGCAGCGCGGTCACGGCCGACTTGAGGTGCAGCACCTCGCGCAGCGGGACCGGGATCACCGTGCGCCCCCGGGTCGCCAGGTGGGCACGCAGCTGGGCCACGCCCGCCTCGTCGGTGCGGCCGCCCCGGCCGACGTACACCGTGTCGCCGATCTGCAGCACGTCGCCGCCGTCCAGCGTGCCGGGCGCCTCGATGCGCACGACCTCCAGCCCGGCCTCGCGTACCGCCTTCTCGGTGCCGGGGACCTCCGGGCGGCGCTCCGGCGCGCCCGGGCGGGTGAGCACCGCCAGGTCGTCGCAGACCACGACGGTGTCCTCGACGAACACCGAGTCGGGGCACTGCTCGGCGGGGGCGACCTCGCGCACCTGCCAGCCGGCCTCGGCGAGCGCCGCCCGGTACGCCTCGTGCTGGCGGCGGGCCCGCGCGACGTCCACGTCGCTGCGTTCGATGTGGGTGACCAGCCCCTCGGCCAGCCGGCCGCTGGGTCGCCGGACCAGGGCAGTGCCTCGCGTCATGCCGCCAGTCTGCCCGCGCCTGCCCGCCGCGCTCAAGCAGGGCGGCCCGGCGACTACCCGACCTCGGCGGTCGCGGTGTCGCCCCCGTCCGGCCCGCTGAGCCAGGTGCGGATGCCGCCGAGCGCGGTCGGTCCGTAGTCGTCGTCGACGGCGCCGGCGAGGTCCGCGACGGTGACCGCCTGTAGGGCGGCGCGCCAGGCGGCGTCGGCGCCGGCCATCGCGCGGGCGATGGGGCACGGCCGGGTGCAGGCCTCCGCCGGCGTCGCGAGGGGGCCGCGCTGGCGGATCTCCGTGCACACGAACGCGGGCTGGGCGCCGTCGACGGCGGCGACGACGTCGAGGACGGTGATCTGCTCGGGCGCCCTGGTCAGGACGTATCCGCCCGCCTTGCCCTGGACGGAGGTCACCAGGCCGGCGCGGGAGAGTGCCTGCAACTGTTTGGCCAGGTAGCTGCCGGAGACGTCATGCAGTTCCGCGAGCCGGGCAGCCGGCACGGGCTCCGTGGCCGTGGTCAGCACCACGCAGCAGTGCAGCGCCCACTCGACCCCACCCGACAGCTTCATCCGACCCCCCTTGACTCGGACACAGACTATCCGACTATGGTCTCGGACAGAAAGTATCCGAGTTTGAGGACGGATCCTCGACGAAGCCGGCGTGCCGTACGGGCGCGCCGTGGAAGGGTGAGAGCCATGAAGCTCACGGTCATCGGTGGCACCGGACTGATCGGCTCGCAGGTGGTCCAGAAGCTGAGGGCGGCCGGACACGAGGCCGTCCCCGCGGCGCCCTCGACGGGCGTCGACCTGCTCACGGGAGAGGGCCTGGACCGGGCGCTGGAGGGCGCGCAGGTCGTCGTCAACGTCGCCAACTCGCCGACCTTCGACGACGCCTCGATCGACTTCTTCCGGACCACCATGAACAACCTCCTGGCCGCCGGGGAGCGGGCCGGCGTCGGGCACCAGGTGGTCCTCTCGATCGTCGGCGTGGACCAGGTCCCCCAGCTCGACTACTACCGCGCCAAGACCCTCCAGGAGGACCTGCTGCGGCAGGGGCCCACGCCGTACTCCATCGTGCGTGCCACCCAGTTCTTCGAGTTCATGAACGCGGTCCTGTCCTGGACCTCCGACGCCAGCACCGTCCGGCTGCCCGCCACCCGGATCCAGCCGATGGCCGCCGCGGACGTCGTCGACGCGGTCGTCGACGTCGCCACCGGGGCGCCGCTGAACGGCGTCCGCAACGTCGCCGGGCCGGACGTCTTCGCCCTCGACGACCTCGGGCGGATCACCCTGGCCGCGCAGCAGGACGACCGGCAGGTCGTCACCGACGACAAGGCGGGCATGTTCGCGGTCGCCGCCGGCGACGTGCTCATCGGGGGCCCGGACGCGCACCTGGCGCCCACGCACTACCAGGACTGGATGCGGTCCGCCCGGTCCTCCCACTGATCCGAGCCGCACGCGGCGACGGCCGGGCGCGGGATCGGCCGTCGCGCCGCGGAGGTCAGCGGGGCGCCTCGCCCGGCGGCTCGCGGAGGCGCTCGACCAGCTCGCGTGCCGCCTCGGCGAACCGCCGGTCGGACTCGCAGGGCCGGTGTCCCAGGATCGGCGGCGGGACGCTATCGCCGGGCGGAGCCACCACCTCGGCGGGGTCCCGCGCCCGGCGGTCCACCGCCGAGGCCGGCCCGCCGGCCGTGGCCCCCGGCGGATGGGCGGAGAAGATCCAGCCGCCGACCGGGTCGGTGTCGCGCCACAGGTTCACCCACCGCCAGCCGACCCGGGCGCCGATCTCGTGCAGCACCTCGTCGTCGATGTACGCGGGGAAGAGCCGCGCGTAGAGCCGGCGCAGTGGTGCGGCGTGGGTGAGCAGGGCGACCCGGCTGCTGATCCGGGGCGGCAACTGGAGCACCGTCGCGGCGGCCAGGACCGAACCGTGGCTGTGCCCGGTGAGCAGCACCGCGTTGCCGCGGCCGACCAGGTACGTGATCCGCCGGGTCAGCTCCGGCACGGCCCGTTCCGCGTAGCAGGGTGGCGCGAACGGGTGCGCGGCCCGGGGCCAGAACGTGCCCAGGTCCCACAGGACGCCGACGTGACGCCGGTACTCGACGGTCCGGTAGGCGAAGATCGCGCCGACGACCAGGCCGAGGATGATCGCGGCGATCACCCAGCTGCCGAACCCGATGGCGAAGGAGACCAGGCCGGCCGGCACCCCGGCGTACCGCTCGACGACGTCACCGGGACGCAGATCCAGCAGGCCGATGGTGGTGGTGGCCGTGCCGATCCCGGCGAGACAGGCGTAGACCACGGCCAGCGGGATCAGGCTCTCGGTGAAGCGCGCTCTCGCGATCGCCCGCCGTACCTGCCGCAGGCGGGGCCCGGCCTCGGCCGGCGGGTCCGGATGGTCGCGCGCGACGATCGCCGCCGCGGCGCGGAACCGGCCGGGTCGGGAGGCCAGCGTCACCAGGCCCGCCACGACCAGCGTGATCAGCACCGCCCGGAAGAAGCCGTAGATCGCCCAGGTGTACGCCTGCGGCGGTGCGGTGGACGTGTTCGGCGCGTTGCGGTCCAGGAAGTCCGCGGCCCGGTAGAACATCTCGGCGGAGTACGCCACGGCCAGGCCGATCGCCGCGGCCGTGCTCGCCAGCGCTCCCAGCCCGAGCAGCGGCGTGGCGTCCGGCCGGCGGTCCCGGCGCCACAGCAGCACGGCCCCCAGCGCGGCCAGCAGGGCGGTCTGGGTGACGAACAGGCAGGTGAGGGTCGAGTCGTAGCCGGGCAGGCCGCCCCCCTCGGGCCAGCGCGCCGGGCCGGTCAGCACGTGGGCCGTGACCACGATGGTCAGGACGACGGCGATCGTCCGCAGCGTGCTGGCGACCCGGTCGAGTCGCCGGTCCCCGGGGGCCCGGTCGACCAGCGCGGGCGTGCAGAGCAGGGCCACACAGGTGGCCAGGACCGCGCCGGTCACGACGGCCAGCGTGACGGTGCCGGCCGAGGCGCCGGGGGAGGCGCGGGCGGCGAGCAGCGTGACGTCCAGTGTCGCGAACGCCGCCGCGACGTGGATGGAGCGCAGCCGACCCACCAGCGGTTCCGCATCCCACCGGCCGATCGTGCTGAGCGGGTGCCCGGAGACCTCCGCCTCGGGTGCGCGGAACGCCTCGAACACCCGCCCCGGGCGGGTGGCGGCCCGCCAGACCAGGCCGACGGCGGCGGCCGGGACCAGCGCCAGGACCGCCAGCCGCAGCCCGGCCGGTCGCCCACCCAGCCAGGACAGCCAGCTGCGCCCGGCCAGGCACTGCGGCGAGGTCAGGCACTTCCACGCGACCAGGTCCAGCGCGACGCCGGCGAAGGCGAGCACGTACAGCGCGGTGAGCGTGAGCGCCAGCAGCCGGCAGAGCGATCTGACCGTCGCGTCGGAGCCCCGGTTCGCCGGGCGCATCCAGATCGCCAGGTTGACCAGCATGAACGGCAGCAGGAGCACCAGCGACAGGGTCCGGGCCATGGTTCCCGAGGGCAGGTCGCCCCAGCGGTACGCCTCCACCGTCACCCGTGCGGCGCCGGGGTCCGGACCGCGGTGGCGGGGCCGGTAGAAGCCGCCGTTGCGGTCGCCCGCGACCTGCTCGACCGGCGGCAGGTCCAGCGCCTGGCCGGCGCCCACGTTGGCGGCCCCGTGCACCCGCAGCTCCACGACGTCGTCGGACGTCCCGGGCCCGCTGCGCCGCGCTGCTGCATCCGACATCGGCCCCCCGAGCCGTCCTGGGGGTCCGAACCGGTCAACCCGGCCGTGGCCCGCCCCGCCGTCGGGGCGGTCTACCCCGCCCGGCCGGACCCAACCGCACGGCGCGACGCCGTCGACGGCCCGCGGCGCCTGTGCCCGGCGGACAGCAGCAGGCCGACGGCGGCCAGGGCGGCTCCGGCGACGGCGGCGTACCCCGGGAGGCCGGCGGGAATGCCCAGGTAGACGGTGATTCCGAGGATGCGGGACAGGCCCCAGGGCAGCAGCGCCAGCTGGTCGTTCCACACCGTCAGCGCGCGCTCCAGGCCGATCACCGCGACCAGGCCGGCCAGCAGCCCGAGCGGGACACCCGCGGCGGTCAGGGTCAGCCCGACGGCGCGGCGCCGCGGCAGGCCGTACCGGTCGCGCAGGACGACGGCGGTGGCCACGAAGAGCCAGCAGAACGCCGCGAACGCGACGGTCAGGTACGCGGCGCGCAGGGCCGGCGCGGTCCAGAAGGCGAACCAGTACCGCCCCGGCCCGCGCCCGGCGAGCGCCGTCAGGAGCAGCACGCTGCGCAGCAGCGCGACGCCGCCGACCACGGCCCACAGGTGGAACGGGTCGCGCCGGCCGACGACGAGGCGTACGACGAGGGCGAACAGCGCCCACCCGCCGAGGGTGACCAGCAGGTGCGCGGGGGCCGCGAACCAGGTGAACACGAGCCGGCTCGCCACCAGGACCACGGCGGGCACCAGCCACACCAGGATCCGGTCCACCCGGGAACCGGGCACCGGCAGCGCCGCGACCCGCCACGGCCGGACCGCGCCGAGCAGCAGCCCCCGCGCGGCGCCGCCACCGGCCCCGTGCCCGCGCAGGCCGAGCAGCACCACCGCCAGGATCAGTGCGAGCAGCGCCCGGGCCGCCCACGCCATGGCCGGGTCCCGGTCCCCGCGCCGCGCCCCGAGGTCCGCGGCGGTGAAGTTGTACGCCGGCAGGTCCAGGTCGGCGCCGTAGCGCTGGCGATGCGCGTCCCGCGCCGCGTGGTACGCCGTCTCGGCCGCCCGCCAGCCCGTGTAGGCGGCCGGGGCGCCGGTGTCCAGCCACTGCGCGTGCCGCAGCACCATGGTCCGGTAGGCCGCCAGCGCCTCGAACAGGTTCACCTGGTAGTCGAGCGTGTCGGTGAAGTGCTCGCGCAGCCCGGCGTCGCGCCAGGTGGCCGGGTCGGTGGTGGCGACCAGGTCCCGCATGCGCCGGGCCAGCGTGACGGCCTGCTCGCCCTCCTCGATCGCCGCGTCGACCCGATCGCCGGTCACCGCGTAGATGCTGTCGAGCGCGGCGGAGTCGCCGGTCGGGATGTCCCACTCGAAGATCCACATCATGGGCGGCGGCTCCAGCCCGAGCGCCCGCACCGTCCGGTCGGCGTACGGCCCGATGTAGAGGCCCTTGGTGACCGCCGGCTGGGACAGCGCCATGGCCTGCCCGATCGCGGCGACCGTGGCCGGGTCGGCGGAGAACGTGCGGTACGCCCAGTCCGCCGTGACCTGCGCGGGGTCGGCGTCCGGATCCCAGGCCAGCCGTGCGGCGGCGTACGTGTTGAGGTCGTAGAGCTGCCAGAACCCGCTGCGCAGGTAGAGCGACATCGGCCCGGCGCGCAGCGGACCGCCGTCCTGGGTCCAGTTCCAGACGCCCTCGACCCTCGGGTTGGCGGCGAGGAACGCGCGCAGCGCCTCGCGGTGCAGCGGGCCGAGGTCGTTGGGCAGCGCGCCGAACCCCTCGAACTCGCGCCGGGCCTGGAACTCGACGATGCGGCGGTGCGCGCCGGCCAGCAGCGTGGTGTTCAGCGGCAGGTGGCTGTAGAAGTCGCCGAGGGTGTACTTGGTGGACACGATCAGGTGCGGGTCGTCGAACCCGCCCAGCACCCGCGCGTACGACTCCGGGTTGGTGTGCAGGTCGCCGACGGCGCCGACGCCCACGGTCCAGGTGCGGAAGATGACGTCCCGGCCGGCCTTCCCCGCCGTGTCGAGCAGCGCACGCAGCATCGCGCGCACGGACGCCTCCGTGGTGACCGCGAGCTTCGACGAGTAGTCCCAGCCGTCCGCAGCGTACACCTCGCCGCCCTCCCCGACGCGGACCATCAGGCCGTCGACGAAGGGCAGGCTCTCGAACAGCTCGGCCAGCCCGGCCTGGTAGACCGCCCACAGCCGGGGGTCGGTCACGTCGAGCCCACCGACGGTCCTGTCCAGGTACGCCTCCAGCGGCGGCGACACCGCGAGCATGTCGGTGAGCAGGAAGACCTTCACGCCCATCTGCTCGGCGTACCCGAAGACCGGGCCGAACGCCGCGACCATGGCCCGCGCGCGGTCGACGTGCGGGTCGCCGGACGGGTACACGGCGTGCCCGTCGCCGACCTTCGCGAAGGTGACGTACTCCAGGAAGCCGGGCACGACGACGGCGTTGTAGCCCTGCGCCACCGAGCGGTCCACGAACTGCCGGAACTGCGCCCCGATGCGGGCCACCGCGCCGGCGTCCACCCACGGCGCCGTGGGCAGCAGCGCCTCCCGGACCACATCGGTGTTGAGGTTGTAGTCGTCGCCCGCCGCGAAGGCGGCCGGGTCCGGCTCGCGGCCCACCGAGCCGGCGTCGGTCAGCCGCAGGCCGAGCCGGGGCGTGACCAGCCGGCCCGCGTCGGCGGCGGGCAGCGCCTCGGCGCCGGAGCGGATCCGGTCGGCGAGCCGGTACAGCCCCGCCGCGACGCCTGCCACGTCGCCCCCCTCGACGGTCAGCTCGGTCCCGCGGACATCGATCCGGTACGACTCCGGCGCCCGGTCCGGCGTGCCGAGCACGCCCGCCCGCAGCATGGTCACCGCTGAGAGATCCGGTGCGCGCGAGCCCGTCGGGGAGCCGGTCCGGGGCGCGGTCGGGCCCGGCGCGGCCGGGGTGACGACCGGGCGGGGCAGGCCGCGGGAGACGAGCGCGTCCGCGACGGCGGTGGCGGCCTTGCGGGTACGCGGCTCGTCCGGCACGGCCACGGCGGCCAGCGGCGGCGCCGGCGCGGTGACCCGCCGGGGCGCGGCCGCGACGTCCTCGCGCGGCACGGCGGCGGGGCGGTGGCTCAGCCCGAGCGCGCCGTCGACGCCCCAGGCCACGCCCGCGCCGAGCAACAACAGGACGAGCGCGGCGGTGAGCAGCGCGTACGGCCGCCGGACCGGGACAACGCGAGTCACGCTCGCATCGTAGAGGCGCTTCCGCCGCCCTCGGCTCATCGAACCCGGTGAGCCGGTCGCCACCCGTACGGACCTCGAAACGCAACTGATGGTTGCGCCAGAACCGGCTGCCGGGGTAGCGTCATGCGCAACCAAACGTTGCAGGAGGATGTCGTGGAATTCGGAACCATCGAGCGCGAGATCTACGTCGAGGCGTCGCCCGAGATCGTCTTCGAGGTGGTGAGCAGTCCCGACCACCTCAAGCAGTGGTGGCCGGACGACGCCCGGTACGACCCGACGCCCGGGTCGACGGGGGAGATCGTCTTCGGCGACCCCGACGCGGACGGGGCCATCGTGCCGTTCACCGTGGTCGACGTACTGCCGCCGCGGCGGTTCTCGTTCCGGTGGACGCACCCGGCCGGCGAGGTCGCGGCGGAGGGCAACTCGCTGCTGGTCACCTTCGACCTGACCCCGTCCGGCGGCGGAACCCTGCTCCGGATGACCGAGACCGGCTTCCGCGAGATGGGCTGGGAGGTCGCCGTCCTGGAGCAGCAGTACCGGGAGCACGTCACCGGCTGGGACTTCTACCTGCCGCGGCTGGTCCCGTACGCCGCGGCGCTGGAGGTGCGGGCGTGAGCACCGGGGTGGCCGAGCAGGTCGACGACGACCTCTGGTCCGCGATCGGGGACCCCACCCGGCGGCGGATGCTCGACCTGCTGCTCGTCGAGGGCCACGGCACCGCGACCACGCTGAGCCAGCAGATGCCGGTCACCCGCCAGGCGGTGGCCAAGCACCTCGGCGTCCTCGACCGGGTCGGCCTGGTCCGGGCGACGCCGGCGGGCCGCGAGAAGCGGTACCGGGTGGACGACGAGCAGCTCGCCCGCGCGGTGGCCCAGCTGTCGTCGGTCGGATCGGCGTGGGACGCCCGGCTGCAACGGATCAAGCGGATCGCCGAGGCGATCCAGCGCACCCGACAGGACTGACAACGAGATCAAGGAGAAACGAGATGGTGGACATCCTGCACCGGGTCGGGGTCAAGACCCCGACGCCGGAGAAGGTGTACGAGGCGCTGACGACCGTGGAGGGCCTCGCCGGCTGGTGGACCGACGACACGAAGGGCAGCGGCGAGGTCGGCGGAGTCCTCGAATTCCGGTTCCTGCCCGGCGGCTTCGACATGGAGGTCGTCGAGATGCGGCCCTCCGAGCGGGTGGTGTGGCGGGTGGTCGACGGCCCCGAGGAGTGGATGGGGACCACGATCGACTGGGACCTCCGCCAGGACGGCGACTACACGATCGTGCTGTTCAAGCACCAGGGCTGGCGGGAGCCGGTGGAGTTCATGCACCACTGCAGCACCAAGTGGGGCTCCTACCTCATGAGCCTGAAGTCGCTGGTCGAGACGGGCGAGGGGGCCCCGTCACCGCGCGACGTGCAGATCAGCGACTGGCACTGATCCGGATGACGGTGCCGTTCGAAACCATGCCGACCGGGTAGACGCCGCCCGCGCCCGCAGTCGCCGGGCGAACGGACGGAAGGGACGGCAATGACCAGGATCGGCATCATCATCGGGAGCACCCGGCCCGGACGTAACGGCGAGACGGTGGCCCGCTGGGTTCACGAGATCGCCGCGAAGCGCGACGACGCCCGGTACGAACTCGTCGACATCAAGGACTTCAACCTGCCCCACCTCGACGAGATGGCACCGCCGTCACTCGGCCAGTACACCCAGCCGCACACCCTGCGGTGGGCCGAGAAGATCGCCTCCTACGACGGCTACGTCTTCGTCACGCCGGAGTACAACCACTCCACCTCCGGGGCGCTGAAGAACGCGATCGACTTCCTCTACGCGGAGTGGAACAACAAGGCGGCCGGGTTCGTCAGCTACGGCAGCGTCGGCGGCACCCGGGCGGTGGAGCACCTCCGCCTGGTTGTCGCCGAGCTGCAGATGGCGGACGTACGCGCCCAGGTGGCGCTCTCGCTCTTCACCGACTTCGAGAACTTCAGCGTCTTCAAGCCGGGTGATCACCAGGTCGGTGCGGTGAACACGATGCTCGACCAGTTGGTCGCCTGGAGCGGTGCCCTCGCGCACCTGCGGGCCGGCACGACGATGTCCACCCCGCAGTCCGGCGCGTAGCCGGTGGGACCGATGATTTCCGGCCGCTGACGCGGTCTGCCGAGGGACGCGGTACGGAGTGAAGGGGGAGGAGTCCCATGGGCAGGCTCGTCGTGACGGAGTTCGTGACGCTGGACGGGGTGGCGCAGGCGCCGGGGGAGCCCGACGAGGACCGCGCCGGCGGCTTCACCCACGGCGGGTGGCAGGCGCCGTTGCTGGACCACGAGTCGGGCGCCGCGATGTTCGCGCAGGCCAGCAGCATGGACGCGTTGCTGCTGGGCCGCCGGACCTACGAGATCTTCGCCAACTACTGGCCGACGGCCCCCGCCGAGATCCCCTTCACCGGGCTGCTGAACCGGGTACCCAGGTACGTGGCGAGCCGCACCCTGCGCGAGCCGCTGGGATGGGCGGGTTCGAGGCTCCTCGGCGGCGACCTGGCCGAGGCCGTCGCCGGGCTCAAGGAGCGCCACGACGAGCTGCACGTGATCGGCAGCCTCGACCTGGTGCAGTCGCTGCTGCGCCTCGGCGTCGTGGACCGCCTGAACCTGTGGCTCTACCCGCTGACGCTCGGCAGCGGCAAGCGGCTCTTCGCGGGGGGCACCGTCCCGGCGGCGTTCCGGCTCACGGAGTCGGTCACCCACGCCACCGGCGCGCTCCAGTTGACGTACGAGACGGCCGGTAGCCCGACCTACGGCAACCTCGCGCACCCGGCCCAGGGCCGGGACGGTTGACCCGCGTCGTCCCGGGCGATCCCGGTGCCGTGAACGTGGGTCGGCACGAGGAAGCCGGACTGACCGGTCAGTTACTCGCCGCCGCCGACGCCGTGTCCCGGCCGCGACCCTCCGCGGCGCCGCGCAGGGCCGCCGCGTCCATGCCGTCGACGGCGACGGCGCCGTCCGCGCGGGCCCACGCATCGCTGGCGGGGGCCGCTCCCGCGGTACGACGCGCCGCGCGCACGACCGCCAACCCCACCGTCGCCGCCGAGAGGGACAACACCGCTGCCTGCAGCAGCCGGCCTCTCCTGCCACGTCCACGCTTCACGCCGATCTCTCCTCTCACCACCGGTGCCTCCGGTTCCATCGTGAAGGCGCGAGAGCGGCAGCGCCGGCACGTTCGGTGCAGTTGACACGTTCGGGCTGTTTCCGCCGGCGTGCCCGCACACCCGCCGCCCTGGCTCCCCACCTGGCCAGCGGACCCGCATAAGTCCCGCTCACGCGGGCATTCCCCGATCGGCCCGAGGCGAATATCAGGCAGGGCGAGGAGTGGTCGGGTCATTCCTGCCGCAATTTCCCGTCGAGCAGTGGCAACAAATATTCGACGCCGCCTCCGCGGGCACGTCAACAGGCCCGATTCCGTCCTTCGGCAGTGGATTCGGGTCGCCTGGCGGGTAGCGCGGGGGAGCTTCCCGGCCGCGTCGGCGGCCGGGAGCGAGGGAGGGAGCAGGGCCATGACGGCAACCAACCAGAGCCGCCCGCCAGGCGGCACCGGCGAGCAGGCCCGGCAGGAGGCTTCCCGGGTCGGCCAGGCCGCCGCGCAGACCGGTGGCAACGTCGCGCACGCCGCGACCGAGCAGGGCGGGCACGTGGCCGCCGAGGCGTGGCAACAGACCCGGAACCTGACCGGGCAGGCCACCACGCAACTGCGGGACCAGGCTCGGACCCAGCAGCACAGGGCCGCCGAGGGGCTGCGCGACCTCGGCCGCGGGCTCGGCTCGATGGCGGAGCGGAGCGGGGAGTCCGGCATGGCCGGCGAGGCGGTCCGGCGGGCGGCGGACGCCGCGCAGCGGGCCGCCGGGTGGCTGGACCAGCGGGAGCCCGGTGAGGTGCTGGACGAGGTGCGGGGGTACGCCCGGCAGCATCCGGGCACGTTCCTCGCCGGCGCCGTGGTGGCGGGTCTGCTGGTCGGCCGGCTCACCCGGAACCTGACCGCTTCCGACGGGGCAGGCCCCGGCGCCCAGCCGGCCCAGCCCGCGCAGCCGGTGTCGACAGCGCCGCCGCCGTCCGGGCGGACGGTCGAGGCGCCGTACGCCGGAGAGCAGCCGTACACCGGGGTGGCCCGGGCGCAGAACGTGTCGCCCCCCGGCCGGCCGGAGCCGGAGGTCCCGGGCGGGGTGGCGCCGTGAGTGCCCCGGAGAAGGAGCGGAGTCAGGCCTCCGTCGGCGAGCTGCTGGGCGAGGTGACCCGGGATCTCTCGACGTTGGTCCGCCAGGAGGTCGAGCTGGCCAAGGCGGAGCTGCGCGAGGAGGCGAGCCAGGCCGGCAAGGCCGGCGGGATGTTCGGCGGGGCGGCGCTGGCCGGCTTCCTGGCCGTGCTGTTCGTGTCGTACGCGGTGTGGTGGGGCCTGTCGAACGTGATGGACGAGGGCTGGGCCGCGCTGATCGTGGCGGTCGTCTGGGCGGTCGTCGCTGCCGTCCTTCTCGCCAGCGCACGGACGAAGATGCGGCAACTCCGTGCGGTCCTGCCCCGGACGAAACAGACCGCGCGGGAGATGCCGCAGGCCATGCGAGGCCGGTGACCGAGCCAGGAGGGAGTGGGTCATGTCCAACGATCCGGACCGGATCCGATCAGAGATCGAGAACACCCGGAGCGAATTGAGCAGCGACGTGGATGCGTTGACCGACAAGGTGAACCCGCGTCGGATCGCCGGGGAGCGCGTCGGGCAGGCACGCGGCGCGCTGACCCGGGCCAAGGAGAAGGTGATGGGCGCGCAGATGGACGGGCACAGCGTCGGCCAGCGGATGTCCCAGGCCACCGGTTCGGTCCGGGACGAGGCGCGGTCACTCGGGCAGCAGTCCCGGGACCAGGCACAGGGCAACCCGCTCGCAGCCGGCCTGATCGCCTTCGGCGCCGGACTGCTGGTCTCCTCGCTGATCCCGCCCAGCCGTCCCGAGCGGCAGTGGGCGGGGCAGGCCCGGGGCATGGTCGGTGAGCACTCCGCCGGGCTGCGCCAGCAGGCGAGCCAGGTCGGCCACCAGCTCCGGGACAACCTGCGGGAGCCCGCGCAGCAGGCGGCCCAGTCGGTGCGGTCCACCGCCACCCAGGGCGCGTCCGCCGTCCGGGACCAGGGCCGGTCGGCCGTCCACCAGGTGCAGGACGAGACGCACGCGGCCGCCGACGACCTTCGGCGCCGTTGAGCCGGTCGAACGGGTCAAGCCGCCAGATCCACCACGTCTCAGGACGGCTTCGGTCCTGGCTCCGTCCCGCCGCGTGAGCGCGGTCCGCTGTCCACCGGGCGGCGGACCGCGCTCACGCGGTCAGGCGGGGGCCTCGTACTGGTCGTGGCGGGCGTACAGCGCGGTCCACTCCTGCTCGGTGAGGTGGCGGCCGGTGGCGACGATCTCGGCCAGTTCCCGGAAGTACGGCTCGCGGGGTGCGCCCGGCGTGAACAGGACCAGCATCGACGCCGCGAGCCCCGAGTTGTTGGCGAAGGCGTGGATGCCGCCGGGTGGCACGTACAGGTAGTCGCCGGGCCCGGTGTCGATCCACCGGTCGCCGGTGAGCAGGGAGACCGTTCCGTCGAGGATGAAGAACGACTCGGCGAACGTGCGGTGGTAGTGGCCGCGGGGCGTGGTGTCGGCCGGCGGTGTGGCAGCCATGTCCCACCGGTAGAGGCCGAACGCGCCGTCGGTGGTCGCCCCGGTGGCCAGGTGACCCACCGTGGTGCGGCTTCCGATCACCAGATCGGGCGGCGCGTCCGCCGCCCGGAAGGTGGCGCTCAGCGCGCCCGTGCGGCCGGAGTACCGGGGCGGGGGATAGGACACGGTGGCTCACCTCGGCGGATCGTCGGTCTCGTCGGACCCGACCCTACGAGGGCGACCGGCCGGTCGGGCAGGGCCAATTCCCCGTCGTACCGCTGGGCCGATGCGGGTTGCGCGCGCCGCACGGGCCGCCGGAGAAATTGACGTCAGTAATCTTCTCGACGGCTGTTGCGGTGCCGTTAACGGCTATACCAATCATCGGTGAGCGGCTATATGATCGCGGTCAGCAGACCATCAACGCCTCACCACGGAACGCAGGTCCAGCACGCCCTTCCCGGCCGACCCGCAGGTGTCCGCAACCACCCACGCCTGGCGGCCGCGTGCGACCACCTGCGCGGCATCGGCGCGCGTTATCGCCCGGGCTGCGCACCAGCCTCACGAAAGGGTGGGAAACGGAAGGGCGAGTGATGACAGGGAACGCGTCCTTGGTCATTGGCATCGCGTCCTCGGCGGCGGAACGCCGGCAGCTCGCCCAACTGCTCGGCGGCACCGAGGCGTTCCTGATCGTCTCGAGCGTCCACCAGGCACGACGGTTCCTCGATCTGGTCCGCCGCCCCGCGGACGCTCCCGCCGCCCCCGACGCGGTCGCGCCGGCCGGCCCGCCCGTGCCCGGGCTGGACATCGACTCCGACCGGCGCGTCCTGCGCTGGCGGGAGCGGGAGGTCGGGCTGACGCCGCTGGAGCACGACCTGCTGGTCTGCCTCACCGGCACACCCGGCGAGGTGTGGACCTACGCGCGGCTGCACCGTGCCGTGTGGGGCAACGACCATCTGGGACGCGGCTCCGACGTGCACTCGGTGGTGCGCCGGGTCCGGCGCAAGCTCGGCCGGCTGGGCGCGGCGCCGACGATCCAGGCGGTACGGGGTGTGGGCTTCCGCCTCGCGTCGTCCTGAGCGTTCCCGGCGCCGCCCGCGCCCCTGCAGGGCCGCCGACGCGGCTCGGCCCGCCCGGTGGGGACACCGGGCGGGCCGAACCTCTGGCACGGCGATCAGTGGTCAGCAGCGGATGGGTGACAGGGTGAAGTCCTCCACGGTGGGCGTGGCGGTGCTGATCCTCGCCTGACGGGTCTGGGGCTTCCAGCCGTCCTTCGCGACGATGATGGTGAGCGGGTTGTTGCGCCGGTCCATCCAGTAGGCGTACCTGCCGTCGGCGTCGGTGGCGAACGTCCAGGACATCGCCCACGAGTCGACCTGGACGACCGCGCCGGGCAGCGGCGCCGTGGCGCCCTGGCAGCTCGTGCCCGAGACGGTGCCCATCAGCTTGCCCCAGGTGGTCGGCGGCTGCGCGACCATGGTGACCGCCACCGGCGCCACGGTGTACGGCGTGTTCTCCTTGATCGCGACCGACGCCGAGTAGGTGCCGGGCTGGTCCACGTTGGCGGTCATGCCGACCGTCACCGTGACCTTCTCACCCGGCGCGAGGGTGACCTTCGACTTGTCGACGGTCAGCCAGCTGACGTCCGCCGGCCCCTCGGCGCACTCCTCGAAGCCGGGCAGCACCTCGCTGTCCTTCGTGGCGGTGAAGCCGCCCGAGGAGCCGCCGACCTTGTAGAAGCCGCAGGCCGCGCCACCGCGGTAGCGGGGGGCGTTGGCGTTGGGCAGGTTCGCCCACGAGTCGGTCGCCGGGTCGTACGCGAAGCCGGCGTTGGTGATCGCCCCGCCCTGCGAACCACCGACGACCAGGAGCTTGCCGTTCGCGACGGCGAACGAGCTGGCCCAGTTGTCGGCCGGCGCGTCCGCGACGGCGGTCCAGGCGTTGGCGCCGGGGTCGAAGGCGTAACTGGCCTTCTGCGAGGTGGTGCCGTCGTTGCCGCCGGTGCAGTAGACGGTGCCACCGATCTCGCCGCAGGACAGGAACGCCACCGACTTCGGATAGTTGGGCAGGGTCTCCCAGGTGTCGGCGCCCGGGTCGTACCGGACCACCGAGTTGGACATCGGCAGGCAGCTTGCCGTGGTGCAGCCGCCGACGGCGTACAGCTTGCCGTCCGCGACGGCCTGGCCGGCGGCGGCCCGCGGCGCGGGGTTGTCCGCCTTCCTGGTCCAGGTGTTGGCCGCCGGGTCGTACGACCAGGTGGTGCCGTCCGGACCGGAGGCGCCCCAGCCGCCGGTGGCGATGATCCTGCCGTCGACGACCCCGACCGTCATGGCGTTGCGCGCGCCGGGAAGGTCGGCGACGGCCGTCCAGTTCTGGGCGATCGGGTCGTACGCGTAGTTCTTCGCGCTGGACGCCGTGCCGTCACCGCCGGCGATCGAGTAGACCTTGCCGTCGAGGTTCACCACCCGGTTGTCCATCACGTTGGCCGGGTAGTTGGCGATGCCCGTCCAGGGCGCCGCCTGCGGGCCGGCCGGCGTGGCGACGGCCGCGGTGGCCGACTTGCCGGACGGGCGCGCCGCGAACGACGTCGGGGCGGTGAGCCGCTGCGCCGGCGCACCGGTCGACCCGAGCAGTTCCTGCTCGGACAGCCGGGACCCGTCGGCCCGCTGCAGCACGAAGCCGCCGTCGCGTTCGGTGAACTCGACGGTGACGGGCGCCCCGCCGGTGTTGGTCACCGTGAAGGTCTTGTTGACCTTGCCGGTGGGCATCCGGACCGTGCCGGTCACCGATGCCGGCTGCACCGCCAACCGACCCGCGGCCAGCTGGAAGTTCGCCGCCGTCGCCCAGTCGGTCTCGACGTCGACCTGCTTGGTCTGGCTCACGTAGTTGCCGGCCCGGGCGGTGAACGGATGGGCGCCGGTCAGCGACGAGAACATCCAGTAGAAGCCGTCGGCCAGTTCGGTGTCGTCCGGCGTCGCCACCGTGGTGGCCTTCTCCGCCGGGCGGTCGTCGCTGGTGACGGTGGCGCCGTTGACGTATCCGTTGTCGTTGCGGTCCCGCACGTGTCCCAGCACCAGGCCGCCGTCGAGCGGCTTGCAGATGATCCGGCTGCCGATCAGCACGTTGTCGACCTGCCACCACCATTCCCAGGAGGCGTCGTAGTAGTGGAACCGGACCCGGACCTGCGCCTGGCCGGCGGCCTGCGGGATGGGCACCTCGGTCACCCTCGGCCCCCGGACGTCGGCCGCCTGCCGGAGCACGTTGCTCCAGGTGGTGCCGCCGTCCAGGCTGAGGTCGACGTCCGCGCGGTCGGAGTTCAGCCAGTTGTAGTCCTGGTTGAACCGGATCACCGGCGTGGCGACGTCGGTCAGGTCGACGACCGGGCTGACCAGCGAGGTGTCCTGCCGCCCGCCGCTGCCGTAGTCGTCGCTGTCGATGATGGCGAACCGGCCGGCACCGCCGGTCAGGTTGCCCCGCTCACCGCTGTCGGTGAACTTCCAGACCTGGCCGGTGCCGGCGTTGTCGACCACGGACCAGCCCTCGGGCACGGTGTCCCCGTCGAAGGTCTCGTACTCGCCGTCGGAGCTGTTGGTGTAGCCGGGCGCCGTGGTGCACGCGGCGGAGTCGGCCGGTACGGCGATGTTGCTGGTGACGTTGCCGGAGCCGACCACCACCTCCTTGGTCACGCTCTGGTAGCCCGGGTACCGCGACTCGACCTTGAGGCGGTAGGTCGCCCCGGCCGGGAGCTTGAGGCTGTAGCGGCCATTGGCGGGCGTGGTGTGGTCGGAGACCGGCAGGCCGTCGACGCTCACCTTCGCGTAGAGCGGCCAACCGTGGCCGGAGCCGTCGGTGACCTGGCCGCCGACTGTCACGCTCGGCACCGCCGTCAGCGCGACGTCGAGGGTCGTGGTCGCGTTCGTGGTGACCGTCGCGGACAGCGTCCTGCTCTGGTAGCCGAACGCCGAGACGGCGACCTGGTAGTCGCCGGCCAGCAGCAGCGACGAGTACGTCCCGTCGGCGCCGGTGGTCAGCGAGCGGGTCGCCGCGCCGGTCAGGGCGACGGTGGCGCCGGCGATCGGGGCGCCGGTGCCCGCGTCGGTCACCTTGCCGGCCAGGGTGCCGTTGTCGCCGATCGGGGCGGCGTTGAGCAGCGCGAGCGCGTCCAGCCGGCCCTCGCCGTAGACGCTGTTGTCGTCCGTGCTGCCGCCGCACTGGGTGTCGGCCTTGTCCACCGCCGTGTTGTCCAGCAGCGCGCGGGTCGCCGCGACGTCGCCGACCAGGGTGGGTGCCGCCGACCAGAGCAGCGCGACCGCACCGGCGAGGTGCGGCGCCGCCATCGAGGTGCCGCTGTAGCTGGCGTACGAGTTGCCCGGGACGCTGGACCGGACGTTGACACCGGGCGCCGACAGGTTCGGCTTGATCTCGCCGTTCTGGCCGGTGCCGCGGGACGAGAAGCTGGCGATGTTGTTGTTGACGTCGTACGCGCCGGCCGAGTAGTTGCTGGACAGGCTGCCCGGCGAGCCGCTGGTCTGGCACGAGGGCCCGTTGTTGCCGTTGGACCAGGTGCCGAAGATGCCCGAGGCGGTCCAGGCGTCGGTCACGTCCTCCATGAACGGCTCGGTGGAGGGCAGCGTGGTGCCCCACGAGTTGTTGATGATGTTCGGCCGCTTGCTGGCGTCCGGGTTCTGCCCGTTGAGGTCGGTGGGCTCGAGCATCCACTGGCCGGAGGAGATCAGCGCGGCGTCGGTCGGGCAGCACCCGTTCGCGGCGATCCACTTGACCCCGGGGGCGACGCCGATCTGGTTGGCGCCGTCCGAGCCGGCCATGGTGCCCATCGTGTGGGTGCCGTGGCCGTCGGAGTCGCAGGGCGCGGTGGCACAGTCGCCGGCCGCGTCGAACCAGTTGTAGTCGTGGTCGAAGGTGCCGTCACCGTTGTTGCCCCGGTACGAGTTGACCAGCGCCGGGTGGTCGAACTGCACGCCGCTGTCGATGCTGGCCACCGTGATGCCGGCGCCCTTGACGCCGTACTGGGACCAGACGTCGTCGGCGTTGATGTTCGCGATGCCCCACTCCAGGGCGTTGACGGACTTCTCGTCGGTGCCCTCGGTGACCTCGGGCAGCTTGTACTCCGTCGGGGCGTACAGGCCGTCCACCTCGGCGTGGGCGGCGAAGTTCTGGGCCATGGTGAGGGAGCCGCCGCTGACCTTGATGGCGTTGGTCGCCCAGAACGTCTGGTATTTCGTGCCCGAGCTGTCGAGTTCGGCGCGGATCCGGGCCTGGCTCTCGGCGGCGGTCTTCTTCAGTGCGTCCGCGACGGCGGCGCCGCGCTTCACCCAGTCCTTGTCCGCGGCGGCCTTGGCGAGGTCGGCCCGGTCCCTGAAGTGGATCCAGAAGTCGCCCTCGCTCTTGCCCTGAAGCTGCCGGGTGAGCTCGGGGCGGATCTTGTCGCCGGACGTGGCGCCGGTTCCCGTTCCGGTCTGCGCAGCCTGTGCGCCGGTTCCCGTGGCGGCCAGGCCGGTCGCGGCGAGGACCAGGGCCGCGCCGGCGCTCACCAGCCGGTCGGCCAGGCCCCTCCTGTGTGGACGTCTCAGCATCGGTGCTGCCTCCTCCAGAACGACCCGCGATGTTCGAGCCATGGCGGAAGGGCGCAGGAGACTCCTCTCCCGTCGGATTAACACCGGTACGAACGAACCCCCCAGGCCCCCTAGGCGCCGTGCGGGTCTACGCCGGCTGCCTGAGTGGACACTATGATCGACAGGAAAGCGCGATCAAGAACCGTACGTGAGCAACTTGTCACCAACAGTTCGCCAGTGGACGGCCTGGTTGACAATCTCTGTCACGGCGATTCCCAAGGCAGGCAACCGTTGTCGTTGTTCCTGGGGGTGGGTGCGGTGATCGGGAACGAGACTCCGGCGGGCGGGATCGATCCGGGGGAGAACCCCTTCCCCCTGGTGATCGGGGTGACGCCGTCACCGGCCGAACGGATCCGACTCACCGAACTCCTCGACGGCGTCGCGCCCCTGCTCCTGGTCGCCGACCTCGACGAGCTACGGAGGCTCATCACGCCACCGGGGCCGCCGGCGGCCGTCGATCCTCCGCCGGCCGTCGCCCCGGCCCGTGCGCCGGACGACGCGCTGGTCGTCGACGGGGCCCGCTCCACCGCCCGGTGGGGGAACCGGGAGGTGGTCCTCACCCGGCTGGAGCGCGACCTGCTGGCCTGCCTGACCGCCGAGCCGGTCCGGGTCTGGAGCTATGCCGAACTGCACCGCTCGGTCTGGCACGACGAGGGGCTGCAGCGGAAGGCGGACGTGCAGTCCCTCGTCAAGCGGCTGCGCCGCAAGCTCGACCGGTTGGGCACCGGCGTGACCGTCGTCGCGGTACGCGGTGTCGGACTCCGGCTGACCGACCACCGGCGCCCCCGGGCGCAGGGCAGCGGCGACCCGCCGGGCGGCCGCTGACCGCCGCCCGGGCTCACCGCCGCGATGCCGAAACGGGGCAGGTCGCGGCTGCGGGAGCAGTAACGTGGCGGGCGAGAGGCCAGGCCAGCAGGGAGGCCGCGATGAGCGCGACGGATGTCCGGCGCAACGACGCGAGCGCGACGATCCGGAAGTTCGACCTGAAGCTGGAGGTGGTCGTCGTCCCGGTGGCGGACGTCGACCGCGCCAAGGAGTTCTACGGGCGCCTCGGGTGGCGGCTCGACCAGACGCCGCCCGGCATCGTCCAGTTCACGCCGCCCGGTTCCGGATGCTCGGTCCAGTTCGGCCCCACCCTCACCGCCGCCGCGCCCGGGTCGGCCAAGGCGTACCTGATCGTCGCGGACATCGAGGCGGCCCGGAGCGGGCTGCTCGCCGCCGGTGTCGACGTGAGCGAGATCTACCACCCGGGCCCGGGCGGCACGGTCAGCGGCCCGGATCCGGAGCGCCGTAGCTACTTCTCCCGCGCCTCGTTCAGCGATCCGGACGGCAACACCTGGCTGCTCCAGGAGATCACCACGCGGCTTCCCGGGCGCGTCGAGGCGGCCACGACCTCGTTCGCCTCTGCCAACGACCTGGCCGCCGCGCTCCGCCGGGCCGCCGCCGCCCACGGCGAGCACGAGAAGCGCACCGGCGAGACCGACCCGAACTGGCCCGACTGGTACGCGGAGTACCTGATCAGTGAGCAGACGGGTGCGGAACCGCCCAGATGAGCGGGCCGCGGGGGCGGCTCAGCCCACGGCGGTCGGTGAGGGCGGCGCGCTGCCGCCCTGGGGCGCCTCGGCGTTCATCAGCCGGACGATCTCCGCGCGGTCGGCGGCGGAGGGCAGCCCCCACCCGGCGCGGTACCCGTACACCTGGTCCAGCGGGGTGGAGGCGGTGCGGCCGTCGAGGATCTCGACGGCGCCGGTGTCGATCAGCCCGGGGTGCTCGACGCCGCACGCCTCGGCGACCTTGACCAGGTCGCGCCGCAGCGTCCGGACGTAGTTGGCGGCCCGTACCGACTTGCGGGCCGGGTCGACGCCCCGGGCCAGCCACGGGTTCTGGGTCGCCACACCGGTGGGGCAGGTGTCGGTGTGGCACTTCTGCGCCTGGATGCAGCCGATCGCCAGCATCGCCTCCCGGCCGACGTTCACCATGTCGGCGCCGAGCGCGAACGCCACCACGGCGTTGTCCGGCAGCCCGAGCTTTCCGGCGCCGACGAAGACCACCTGCTCGTGCAGGTTCCGTTCGGCGAAGACCCGGTAGACCCGCGAGAAGCCCTGCTGGAACGGCAGCGACACCGAGTCGGTGAAGATCAGCGGTGCGGCCCCGGTGCCGCCCTCGCCGCCGTCGACGGTCACGAAGTCCACGCCGCGGCCGGTGTCGCGCATGAGCGTGGCCAGCTCCGCCCAGAAGCCCAGGTCGCCGACGGCGGACTTGATGCCGACCGGCAGGCCGGTCTCGGCGGCGAGCAGTTCCACCCAGTCGAGCAGGCTGTCGCAGTCGGAGAACTCGGCGTGCCGCGACGGGCTGACGCAGTCCCGTCCCTGGGGGATCCCCCGGGTGGCGGCGATCTCGGCGGAGACCTTCGCGGCCGGCAGCAGGCCACCGAGGCTCGGCTTCGCGCCCTGGCTGAGCTTGATCTCCAGCGCCCGTACCGGCGCTCCCGCCACGAGGTCCTTGAGCCGGTCGAGACTGAACCGGCCGCGCTCGTCCCGGCACCCGAAGTACGCGGTGCCGATCTGGAAGACCAGGTCACCGCCGTTGCGGTGGTACGGCGACAGCCCACCCTCGCCGGTGTTCTGCAGGCAGCCGGCCAGGGCGGCGCCCCGGTTGAGCGCCTCGACGGCGTTGCCGGAGAGCGAGCCGAAGCTCATGCCGGAGATGTTGACCACCGACTCCGGGCGGAACGCGCGGGCCCGGCCGCGGGCGGCGCCGAGCACCTTCGCGCAGGGGAGCGTGACGTCGTGCCCGGCGGCGGGGGAGGACGGGGGCACCGCCCGGCCGAAGGTGCGGTGCTTGATGATCGGGTAGCCGGGGGTGTACTCGATGTCGTTGTCGGTGCCGAACCCGAAGTAGTTGTTCTCCTGCTTCGCCGACGCGTACACCCAGCGCCGCTGGTCGCGGGTGAACGGCCGCTCCTCGTTGTTGCCGGCCACGATGTACTGGCGCAGCTCGGGCCCGATCGACTCGAGCAGGTAGCGGGCGCGGCCGAGGACGGGGAAGGTGCGCAGCAGCGCGTGGTCGCGCTGGAGCAGGTCACGCGCGGCGAGGGCCGCCACGGCGGCGACGGCGGCGGGTACGGCTCTTCGGGCCCAGCTCATGCCGCCACTCTTTCCGGGATCGCCGCCGGTCAAACGGCCCGCCGCGCGGGACCTCCCCGGTGGGTGGGTCGGAGCGCTGACGGGACTGCCAATTTCCTTCAGCCCGACGATCGATGATGAAGGGTATCGACATAGACGTTCGTGACGGTATAACCTCCCCGCCAACGTTCCTCGACCGGTCGCCGAAGGAGTGCCATGCCCACGTCACGAACCGTCCGTCTCCGGCGCCGAGGACTGCTCGGCATCCCCGCCCTGGTGGCCGCCGCGCTGACCGTCGCGGCCCGGCCCCGCGCGGCGGCCGCCGCGCCCAGGGTCGAGTGCCTGGCCGACCTGCTCGGGGACTCCTGATGGCGACCATCCCCTGGCTGGTGGACGTGCTGCGGGCGGCCGGGGTGCAGGTCGTCGTCGAGGGCGACTGGCTCAACCGGATGCGCCCCGGCTCCTTCGACCCGATCGGGGTGCTCTGGCACCACACCGCCTCCACCTCCAGTGCCACCAACCCGCACCCGGCGCTCAGCATCTGCATCAACGGCCGCTCAGACCTGCCCGGCCCGCTCTGCCAAGCGCTCGTCGACTACCACGGCGTCTTCCACGTGATCTCGGCCGGGCGCTGCAACCACGCCGGCACCAGCGGCGGCAGCGGGCCGATCCCGGCCGGTGACGGCAACACCATGCTGATCGGCTGGGAGATCGACTACAACGGGGTCAGCCAGGAGATGACGGCGGCCCAGTACGACGCCTCCGTCGCCGCCACCGCGGCGGTCCTCACCAGGCTCGGCCGGGACTCCAGCTACGCCCGCGGGCATCGGGAGACCAGCACCACCGGCAAGATCGACCCGTCCTTCATCGACCTGGACGTGATGCGCGCCGACGTCGCCGCGAAGATGGCCGGTGGCACGGCCTGGTCCTCCATCGTGGACAACGCCACCGCGGGGCGCTTCACCGCCAGCGCCAACTGGGGCGTCTCGTCCTACTCGGGGCAGCGTTACGGTGCGGACTACCGCTACGCCGACCCGGTCGCGGCCAGCGACGCGGCCTGGTACCGGTTCAACGTCCCGGCCGCCGCCAACTACCGCGTCGACGCCTGGTGGCCGGCCAACGCCGGCTACAACGGCTCGACGCCGTACATCATCGCCACGACGACGGGCAACCGGACCGTCTACGTCGACCAGCGGGCGACCGGCGGCCAGTGGCGTACCCTCGGCACCTTCGCCCTGCCGGCGGGGGACGCCAACCGGGTGGCGGTGAGCCGGTGGAGTTCGGCCGGCGGCCTGGTCATCGCCGACGCCGTCCGGCTCACCCGGGTCTGACCCGTCCCGGGCGACCCCCGGCCGGGCCGCCCGGCCGGGGCTCAGCCCGGCACGGGCCGGCCCAGCTCCGCCAGGATGCCGGTGCCCTGGCCCAGCTCGATCAGGTATCCGTCGGGGTCGCGGAGGTAGCACCGGATCTCCATCCCGTGGTCCTTCGGTTCCGTCAGGAACTCACCGCCCCGGGAACGCCACAGCTCGTAGACGGCCCGTACGTCGGTGACCCGGATGTTGAGCGCCCCGCTCAGCGTGTCCGGGTCGGTCGGCGCCCGGGCCGTCACGGTGGGCTTGTCGTCGGTCGGGCCGCCCTCGTCGTTGAGCACGAGGTAGCTGTTGTGCAGGCGGAGCACGGCCGGCCGCCGGTCACGCACCACCGTGGCGCCGAGGACGCGGCGGTAGAACTCCCGCGAGCGGTCCACGTCCCGCACGATCAGCAGGTGGGTGACGACCAGGCCGTGTTCCGGCTGGAAGTAGTCCGGTGCCTCATCCGTCACGGCGTCCCCTCCCTCGGCCCGCCGGTTACCCGGGTGCGCGCGCACCACACCCCGCCGAGCGGGCCGTCGGCGCCGTTAGCCGCGGTCGCGGGCCGATGGTATGAATGCAGCGTGGCGTCGTCGCAGAACGGAGACCTGATGGGCAACGTCCGCGCTCTGGTCGAGGACGCGCTGCCGACCCGCCTGCCCGGAGCACGCGTCGCGCCGGACCGCGACGAGATCGTCGTCGCCGTGCCCGGTGGTCGCGCCCGGGTCTCCCTGGTCCCGTTGCTGCGCAGCTGCGTGGACCAGCCCCGGCAGGCGTGGCCCCAGCTGGTGGCCGACTGGGTCGCGGCGGTCCGCCGGGAGCTGCCGGACAGCGTCTCCACCGACCTCGGGCCGGTCGACGTCGCGCAGCTCCGGCTCCGACTCACCCCGGCGGCCGACGCCGCGGCGACCGACAGCTATCTGGCCATGCCGTTCGGCACGCACTTCACCGCGGTGGTGGTGGTGAACCGACCCGGGCGGCTGGACCTGCTGACCCTCGCCCAGGCCGCGCGGCTGGACCGCGAACCCGCCGAGCTGGTGCGCATCGCCGTGCGGCAGACCGTGGAGCGCGAACTGACCACTCTCGACGTACGGGACCACGAGCTGCCCACCGGCGGGTCGGTGCGCCTGCTCGCCGCCGACGGCAACCCGTTCGTGACGACCGCCCTCATGTCGGTCAAGCGGTTCCTGCCCGACGGCGCCGACCACGGCGCGCTGGTCGCGGCGCCGCAGTACAGCGCGGTGCTGCTGCACCGGGTGGACCAGGGCCTGCGGGACGGCGCCGTGGCACTGCACCGCCTGGCCGGGTCCATGTTCGAGGCCGCCGCCGATCCCTGCTCCGACCAGGTCTTCTGGTGGCGCGACGGCGAGTTCCACCCGGTGCGCGTCGTGCCGGGGGAGTCCGGCGGAGCCGTGCAGGTGCGGTTGCCCGAGGCGCTGGCACCGGTCGTGGCGCGGCTGGACCCGCCTACGGGGTGAGCGCCTGGTCGAGCTTCCGGGCCGCCAGCGCCTCATCCCGCCGGCCGGTCAGGAACTCCAGCGCCGCCTCCCGTTCCCCGTCCTGCCAGGCCCGCACGAGCCGCTCGTGGAACGTGGCCTGCTCCGCCAGCTGCCGGGCGCCCGTGCCGGAGGTCCCGGCGGCCCGTTCGCGGCACAGCTCGACGAGCTGGGTGGCCGGCTCGACCGGGGAGCCCGTGCCGTTCACCACCCGCCATCCGGGCAGCTGGTGCCAGTGCGTGCGGCGCCGGCGCGGATCCTGGGCGAAATCCCGCTCGGCCACGTCGGCGAGGCGCTCGGCGGGCCAGCTGTCGATCTTCGCGAGGCCGGCGTCCAGCACGAACCGCCGCGCCTGGTCCACCGCCTCGTCGGCGGACAGGTCGACCGTCGGCGGTCCCGACCGGACCTCGTCGGTCCGGACGCCGTAGGTCATGATCCAGCTGGTGAAGGGCGCCACCAGCGGCTGCACCCCGGCGGCGACCCAGCCGACGGGCCGGGTGGGCGAACCCGAGTAGCCGATCCAGGCCAGCGCCCAGTCCAGCGGCTCGCGTACCAGCACCGTGTCGAGGCCGGTGCCCCGCAGGGACCAGTCTCCCGGCAGGTCGGGCCGCAGCTCGGTGAGGACGTGCCGCCACCGCCGCGCCGTGTCAGCAGAGGACATACGCACCTTTCGCGGGTCGGTGGCCGGGCGCGGTCAGTCTACGCTCAGCGGCCGCTGCGTCGGCCGTAGCTCCTCCGGTGGCTCGGGCAGGTCCAGTACCCGCTGCACCTTGTTGGCCCAGCTCGGCTCGATGCCGGTCTTCAGGCCGGTCTTGAGGTCGTAGGCGTGCGCGACCTCCCAGTCGGTCTCGTCGGTCACCGGGTCCTTGTACTGGCGCTCGAGGATGACGTCCGGCCGGAAGTCCTGGTCCTTCACCTTCGGTGTCTCGACTCCCTGGGCGTCGTAGCCGACCTCGGTGCGCAGCCGGAAGCCCGTCTCCGGGTCGAGCATGGTGGTCGCCTCGCTGTCGATCGCGTTGGCGAGGTGACGGTGGGACTCGGTGCCCAGCGCCGTACGCTCCACGATCAGGTCCGCCACGTCCTCGGGGTAGCCCTTCTCGATGAGCTTGTCCCGCTGCCGCTGGTAGCCGTCCTGCTGGAGGATCGAGTCCCGGTTCTGGTCGACGTGGTCCCACGCGTCGTCGGCCATGTCCTGGAGTTGGCCGGCGATTTGCTGGCGCGCCTTGGCGATCTCCTCCAGGGTCTGCTCGTCGTGCTTGCCCAGCTCCGGGTCGTTCTGCGGGCGCGGGGACCCGGTGTCCCCCTCGGACCCGCCGGGCCTGCCGTCGGTGGACCGGGGTCCGCCGGGCCGGCCGCTCTCCGCCGCCTCGGCGATGGCCCGGTGGCTCTCGGCGACCGTGGTGGGCCTGCCGTGCTGGCCGCCGCTCCGCTGCCGGGGCACACCGCCGTCGCCGACCTCACCGCCGTCGCCGCCGTCACCGGTGCCGCCGTGCGGTCCCTTGGGCTTCGCCACGATCCCCCCGGTCAGCCGTTGATGAGCTTGGACAGGTTGGTGAGGCTGGTGACGAGCGCCGTGGTGTAGCTCAGGATCCGGCCCGCCCACTTCAGCACGGCGGCGGTGATCTGCGCGGCGATCACCGGGATGGTGACCACGAAGATCGCCTCGACCGCCCAGACGATGACGCGGGCGACGAGGTCCGTGATGAGGTCACGGACGATGTCGCGGGTGAACGAGACCAGGTTCCCGGCGGCCTGGGTGGCGGCGGCCATCGCCGCCGACGCGCCGCCCAGGCCGGCGATCGCGTCGACGTTGTTCTTCATCAGCGACTGGTACGCCTCGGCGGCGTGCCCACGCCAGTCCGGCAGGTCGCCGGCCAGGTGCGCCTGCAGGTCGGCCGCCATCCGCTGCAGGTGGCCGGCCATGTTGTCCCAGGTCGCCGCGTGCGACGCGACCACGTCGGGCATGCCGGTCAGCCAGTCGAGCATCTCCCGCAGCGGTTCGAAGTACTCCATCGCCCAGCCGAGGCCGTTGGCCAGCAACGCGCTGAACGGGTCCAGCACCGTGGCGGCGACGTCCAGCCCGAACGACGCCCCGGCGAGCAGGTCGTCGACCCAGCCCTCGCTGCGGATCGCGTCGACCAGGCCCTCGACGCCGTCGGCCAGTGACGACCCCGTCCACACCTCACGGGTGGACCGGACGTCGGCGACCAGTGACTCGTCGGTCATGCCCGCAACCGCCGGCTGATCGCGCTCATCGAGCTCGCCGCGTCACCGTCCACGTTGTCGTAGTTGTCGGCGGTGCGGCGCAGCCCGTCCGCGACCAGCCTGAGGTTCTCGTCGACGTACGCGACCAGCTCGTCCTGGCGGGTGTGCCGGTCCTCCAGGATCCCCGAGATCCACCCGCAGAGCAGCCCGTACGCTCGGTCGTCCTGGGCGATGTGCGCGCTGGCGCCGCGGACCGCGTCGAACCGCGCGCGCAACGCGTCGATGTACGCGGCGTGGGCCCGGATCTGCTCGGTGTCGGCCACCCAGCCGGCCGGGCCGCTCATCGCCGCCAGCCGTGGCCGTCGTACGAGCCGGGCTCGCCCCAACCGGGCTCCGGGTCGGGGCGCAGCTGCCGGTGCACCCGCTCGGCGATCGCCCGCGCGGCCGCCGAGTCGGTGCCGACGGTCTCCGCGATGATCTCCTGTGACCGCTCGGCGAGCTGCCCCTTCGCCCGCCGGATCGCCGCCATGACGGCCTCGGCCACCACCTCGGGGGAGACCCGCTGGATCTGGCGGCCCAGGCGCAGGTCCAGCAGCGCGCCGCTGGAGTCGACCGTGACTTCGGCCAGCCCGTTGTCGTCCTCGACCGTGACCCGCAGCTCCTGCAGGCGGTCACTCATCACCTTGGTGTCGGCGGCGAGCTTGTCGATGCGGCCCTTCCAGGCCCGCATCCGGTCCATGGCGCCGTCCGGATCCAGCACACCGCCGCCGCCCAGAGCCCCGCTCACCATGCGCCTCCCCCGAGTAGGCCCGGATCCCGTGGAGACTGCTGATCGGCAGCACCTCGCAGGGCGGCGTCGATTGTAGAACACCGTTTCACGTCCGGGAGGCGCCGCGATGCCGGTGTGGACCGTCGCGCCGTCAACCGGCGGGACGGGTGCTCTCCCGGGGCAGGATCGCGTGCGGGGCGGTGATCCGGGCGGGTGGGGCGTCCGGGTGGTCGAACCGGGCGACGGCCAGGGCGACCGCCGTCCGGGCGAGGAACGCGGGGTCGGCCGAGACCGAGGTCAGCGTCGGTCGCGAGTAGCGGCCCTCCGCGCTGTCACCGATCCCGATCACCGCCACGTCCGCGGGCACCCGCAGCCCGGCGTCGGCGGCGGCCCGCAGGACGCCGATGGCGAGCCGGTCGGAGTAGCAGAAGACGGCGTCCGGGCGGTGCTCGTGGGCGAACAGCCGGCGGGCGGCCCGATAGCCGTCCTCGTACCGGTGCTGGGCGGTGGTGCGCAGGTAGCCGGCGGGCAGGTCGAGTCCGGCCCGGCGAACCGCCCGCTGGTAGCCGAGGGTGCGCGGCTGCGCCGGTCCGGTGGCCTCACCGGGCCGGGCGCCGATGGCGGCGATCCGTCGCCGTCCGGTGTCCACCAGGTGCTCGGTGGCGTCCGTGGCGGCCCGGGCGCCGTCGAGCGCGACCCGGTCGCAGCGTGGGTCCCGGCTCTCGCCGAGCAGGACCAGGGGAGTGCCGGTGCCGAGGTGGGCGTCGATCAGGCCCGGCGGCACCACGTCGGTGACGAGGAGGACGGCGTCGACGCCCGGCGGGCCGCCGGCCCGCGCCGGTGGCGCGGGCGGCCCGGTGTCGGGTCCGTGCGGCTCGACGACGACCCGGAAGCCCTGACGCGTCGCCGCGCGGACGACCTCCCGTGCCAACCCGTGCAGGCCGGGTGCCTCGACGTCGGGAACGACCAGCGCGAGCAAACCGGTGCGGCCGGTGCGCAGGGTGCGGGCCGCGAGGTTGGGCCGGTAGCCGAGCGCCCGGACGGCCTCCCGCACCCGGCGGCGCAGTTCGTCGCTGACGTGCGGGTGGTCGTTGATGACGTTCGAGACGGTCTTCACCGACACGCGGGCGTGCCGCGCCACGTCCCTGAGCGTGGTGGCCACGATCCGTCCTCCCGCCTCGCCGCGGGCCGGCGACGGAACCCGGGCGGTCCGCTTCTCACACCGGCCAACCGCTTTCGCTGGTGTACACACCGGACGATCCCAGAGGCGGCTACACCGGTCAAGGCATTACGCTGGTGTGGACGCGAGGAGGGCGAGGGTGGGCGACGAGCGACCGGTGCCGGCCGCCGTGCGACTGGTGCGCGACTTCGTCAACACCTTCGAGCCGCAGGTCGACGAGGAGTCGCTGGCCACGCCGGACGCGCTGCGGGACTGGCTCGCCGAGCGGGGCGTGATCCCCGCCGACGCGCGGCTGGGCCCGGCGGACCTCGCCACAGCTCGCACGGTCCGCGAGGGCCTGCGCGCGGTGCTGCTCGGTCACGCCGGCCATCCCGCCGACCCCGGGGCGCTGCGACGACTCGACGAGGCCCTGGCCGCGGCGCCCGTGCGGATGACGCTCGCGGACGGCGGGCCGCGCCTCGTCCCCGCCCGGTCCACCCCGCTCGACGTGGCGCTGGCCGCCCTGGTCGACGCGATCCGGCAGTGCGCGCAGGACCAGGTGTGGACCCGGCTCAAGGTGTGCGACCGGGACACCTGCCGGTGGGCCTACTACGACGCCTCGCGCAACCAGGCCCGCCGCTGGTGTTCCATGGCCGGCTGCGGCAACTACGTGAAGATGCGCCGGGCCTACGCCGTCCGGCGTGGCCGTCGGTCCCGGGCGCCGGACACCGGCCCGGACCGCTGACCCGGCAGCCGGTCCCCGCGCCCGGCGGGCGCGATCACGACGGTGCGGTGCCGCGTACCGACCAGGCCCGGGCGGTGAGCCGGACGGACCCGTCCGCCTCGACCGGCAGGCGGGCGACGAGCAGGTCGCGCAGGGCCGCCCGGTCCGGCTCGGTCAGGGACGCCACGTAAGCCGGCGCCGCGCCCTGGCCACCGAGGAACGGCGCCCAGTACGCGTCGACGTCGGCGAACACCGTGGGCACGACCACGGGCTCGACGGCCACCGCCGTGAACCCGGCGTCCGTCCACAGGGCACGCAGCGCCTCGGGGCGGCACAGCGGGAACCGGCGCCCCTCGGACAGTTCCGCCACCGCCGGATCGAGCGCCTCGGCCGCCGCCCAGAAGTGGCGCATCATGGCCATGCCCTCGGCGTAGTCCCAGACGTACGCGGCCGCCACGCCACCGGGCCGGAGGACCCGGGCGAACTCGGCCACCGCCCGCGCCGGGTCGGGCACGAAGTTGAGCGCCAACCCGCTCACCACGACGTCCACGCCGGCGTCGCCCACCGGCAGCGCCCGGGCGTCACCGATCTCGAAGGCGGCCCGCGGGTCGTCGACCTGGTCGCGGGCGTGGGCCAGGAATCCCGCCGCGGGGTCGATGCCGGTGACCTGCGCCGGATCCGCCTCGGCCAGCACGGTCGCGGTCAGCGCGCCGGTGCCGCAGCCCACGTCGAGCCAGCGCAGGCCGGGCGGGAGCGCCAGCCGGCGCACGAAGTCGCGCGCCACCAGCCGGCTCCACCGGCCCACGTACGCCTCGTAGGCCGCACCGTCGGCCCAGACCGGCTTCGCCATTCCGGGAGGATACGGCCGCCGGAGCCGGCGCCGGTTCGGCCGGCCGGACGCATGTGCCTCGCGGTTCCGGGAACGCCTCCCGCATGGCCAGGTACACGAAACCCGAGCTCAGGGAACAGCTCAAGGAGGAGATCAAGGCGTCCGACAAGGGCGGCCGACCGGGGCAGTGGTCGGCCCGCAAGTCGCAGCTGCTCACCAACGAGTACAAGAAGCGCGGTGGCGGCTTCGAGGGGCCCAGGGACCAGCGGCAGCGGTCGCTGCAGCGGTGGGGCGCCGAGGACTGGCAGACCAGGTCCGGCTCCACCCGGGCGCGCCGGAACGGCGAAACCGCTCGTTACCTGCCCAAACGGGCCTGGCAGCAGCTTTCGGAGGAGCAACGGCGCGACACCGACACGAAGAAGCGGCAGGCGTCCCGGTCCGGGCGGCAGTACGTGGCCAACACTGGCCCGGCGAAGCGCGCCCGCCGGGACGCCACGGCGGCCGGGCAGCTGTCGGACCTGCCGGTCACCGAGGCGGTCAAGCTGGTCCGGGGCCTGGACACGCGGCAGCTCCGCTCCGCGCTGCGGCGCGAGCGCGACGGCAAGGACCGCAAGACGCTCGTCCAGCGGCTTGAGTCGGAGCTGGCCCGGCGGTGACGGTGGTGGCCCGCCGGACGGGCCGCTACGGCGTCGCGAGGCCCACGCTGATCGTCCGGGTCAGCGTGGCGTTGTCGTCGTCGCCGTCCAGCGACCAGACCATCGCCCCGGCCAGGCCGGCGCGCCGGATGTAGAGCGTCTTCTGGAACACGACGGCCGGGTCGTCGTACGTCCAGAGGGTCGTGCCGTCGAACAGCCAGGCGTGCCCGGCGCGCAGGTCGCGGTGGACGGTGAAGCCCTTGCTGGGCAGGGTCTTGAGCTGCTTGTAGTCCTCGGAGCCGGCCTCGAAGGTGGCCGGCGCGGGCCCGGCCGCGGGCTGGAACAGCCCGTCCCCGCCCCCGGTGACGCCGGTCCAGCCGCGACCGTAGTACGGGATGCCCAGGACCAGCTTCCCGCGCGGCGCGCCCCGGGCGAGCCAGCCGTCGACGGCCACCTCGGCGGAGAAGTCCGGGCTGTCCGGCGCGCCCGCCGGCACGCGCAGCGCGGACTGCTGGTTGGTCACCGCATCCCAGGAACCGTGGAAGTCGTACCCCTGCACCGTGGCGAAGTCCAGGTACCGGAAGATCTTCCGGCCCTCGTACCCGGCGTCCATGGCCGCCGGGTTGGCCGGCAGGAACGCGGTCAGCGCGTAGTGCTTCCGGGCCTGCCGGCCGTACGCGTCGAGCTGCTGGCGGAACTCGGCGAGCAGCTTGGTGAAGTTCTCCCGGTCCTCGGCGCGGACCACGTTGCCCGGCTCGCCCGGCCAGTTCGGCCACTCCCAGTCGAGGTCGATGCCGTCGAAGACGCCCGCGGCGGCGCCTGGGCCGCCGCTGCCGCCGTCGAGCACCGGGAGGTTGCCCTTCAGGTAGAGGTCGATGCAGGAGGCGACGAACGCCCGGCGGGACGCGTCGGTGCGCGCGGCGTTGGAGAAGTAGGTCGACCAGCTCCAGCCACCCAGCGAGATCATCACCTTCAGGTCGGGGTGCCGGGCCTTGAGCTTCGCCAGCTGGCCGAAGTTGCCGTTGAGCGGCTCGCCCCAGGCGTCGGCCACGCCGTCGACGCTCTCCTCCGCCGGCACGGGGCGCTGGTAGTCGGCCCAGGCGTCCCCCTCACCCGGTCCGCCGTCCACGTAGCAGCGTCCGTCCTCGCTGACGTTGCCGAAGGCGTAGTTGACGTGGGTGAGGCGGCTGGCCGCCCCGGAGGTGTCGAGCTTCCGGACCGGGAAGGCCCGGCCGTAGATGCCCCACTGGGTGAAGTACCCGACCCGGTGGTAGCCGGCCCGGCGGGGCGAGCCGTCCGCGGCGCTCGCGCCGCTCGGTGGGGCGGCCGTGACCAGCAGGGTCGACAGGGCGGCGAGGGCGGTGAGGCGGCGGTGGCGGAACGGTCGCATCGGCACTCCCACGGCGGACGGAGCGGGATCAGTTAAGAGACCTTTCTGATCGATGAAGCTAAGCCGCCCGCCATTCGCGGTCAAGAGCGCCGCGCGGAGTTGCTAGGCTGGTCGGGCGCGCGCCGAGAGACCGCGCTTCGACTCGAAGGAGACCGACATGACGGGCGACGACGACATCTCCGGGTGATTCCCGGCCCACCTCGTCGCATCCCTGTCTCGTCATCCGGGCAGCCGTGCCCTGCCCGGCTCAACCGTGAGGTCTCTCCGATGTCCGACGCCTGCGTCGTCTGCAGCAACCTCTCCTTCTCCTGGCCGGACGACACCCCGGTCTTCCAGGACCTGTCCTTCACCGTGCCGCCCGGCCGCACCGGCCTGGTCGCGCCGAACGGCGCCGGCAAGACCACCCTGTTGCGGCTGATCGCCGGCGACCTCAACCCCACCGGCGGCGCCGTGACGGTGGACGGCGTGCTCGGCTACCTGCCCCAGAACCTTCCGCTGGCCGGCGATCTCACCGTGGCCCAGGTGCTGGGCGTCGACGCGGTGCTCCGGGCGCTGCACGCCATCGAGGCCGGTGACGCCGCCGAGGAGCACTTCACCACCGTCGGCGACGACTGGGACGTGGAGGAGCGCAGCCGGGCCGAACTCGACCGGCTCGGCCTGGGGGACGTCGCGCTCGACCGGCGGCTGGCCACGCTCAGCGGCGGGCAGGTGGTCTCCCTCGGCCTCGCCGCGCAACTGCTCCGCCGCCCCGACGTGCTGCTGCTCGACGAGCCGACGAACAACCTGGACCTCGAGGCGCGGCACCGGCTGTACGCGGTGCTCCAGGAGTGGTCCGGCTGCCTGCTGCTGGTCAGCCACGACCGGGCCCTGCTGGACCGGATGGACCGCATCGCCGAACTCGACCGCGGGGAGGTGCGCCTGTTCGGCGGTAACTTCACCGCGTACGAGGAGGCCACCCGGGCGGCCCGGGAGGCGGCCGAGCGCAACGTGCGCGGCGCCGAACAGGAGGTGAAGCGGGAGAAGCGCGAGATGCAGCAGGCCCGGGAGCGGGCCGAACGGCGCGCCGGCAACGCCGCCCGCAACCTCGACAGCGCCGGCCTGGCCCGGATCGTCGCCGGCGGGCTCAAGCGCAGCGCCCAGGAGTCGGCCGGCCGGTCCCGGCAGACGCACGCCAACCGGGTGAGTGAGGCCCAGTCCCGGCTCGACGAGGCCAGCCGGGCGCTGCGCGAGGACCAGACGCTGACCCTGGACCTGCCGGAGACCACCGTCCCGGCCGGCCGGACGGTCGTGGCGGGGGAGCGGATGCAGGTCCACCACGACGACCGCGCCGTCTTCGCCGGGGCGGGTGTCGACCTGAGTATCCGGGGGCCGGAGCGGATCGCCCTGACCGGCCCCAACGGCGCCGGCAAGTCCACCCTGCTCCGGCTGCTGCGGGGCGACCTCGACCCCGAGGGCGGGGAGGTGCGCCGGGGCGAGGGCCGGGTCGCGTACCTGTCGCAGCGGCTGGACCTGCTCGATCCGGACCGGACGGTGGCGGAGAACTTCGCCGCGTACGCCCCGGACCGGCCGCCGGCCGAGCGGATGAACCTGCTGGCCCGGTTCCTCTTCCGCGGCGCGCGCGCCCACCTGCCGGTCGGCGTGCTGTCCGGCGGCGAACGGTTGCGGGCCACCCTCGCCTGTGTCCTGTACGCGCAGCCGGCGCCCCACCTGCTGCTGCTGGACGAGCCGACGAACAACCTCGACCTGGTCAGCGCGGGCCAGTTGGAGAACGCACTGGGCGCGTACCGGGGAGCGTTCGTGGTGGTGAGCCACGACGAGCGGTTCCTCGCCGAGATCGGCGTGCGGCGGTGGCTCCGCCTCGACGACGGCCGCCTCCGTGAGGTGCCCGCACCCGAACTGGCCTGAGCCGTCCCGCCGCGGTCTCGGCGGAGGAGGGGTCTGGACGCACTTAAACTTGCACCGCTAGTTTATGCCGCATGGACCTTCAGCTCTCCGCCGAGCAGGTGGCGGCCCGGCGGCTCGCCGCCGAGTTCGTCGACCGGGAGGTGGCGCCGCACGCGGCGGCCTGGGACCGGCGGGAGGAGGTCGACCCCGACGTCGTCGGGAAGCTCGGCCGGCTCGGCTTCCTCGGGCTCACCGTGCCCGAGGAGGACGGCGGGTCCGGCGGCGACCACCTCACCTACTGCCTGGTGCTGGAGGAGCTGGGCCGGGGCGACTCCGCCGTCCGGGGCATCGTCTCGGTGTCGCTCGGGCTGGTGGCCAAGTCCGTGGCCGCGTACGGCTCGGCGGCACAGCGGGCCGAGTGGCTGCCCCGGCTCTGTTCCGGCGAGGCACTGGGCTGCTTCGCCCTCACCGAACCGGACAGCGGCTCGGACGCGGCCGCGCTGCGCACCCGGGCGGTCCGCGACGGCGGCGACTGGCTGGTCACCGGCACGAAGACGTTCATCACCAACGGCACCACCGCCGACGTGGCCCTGGTGTTCGCCCGCACCGGCGGCCCGGGGCACCGGGGCATCACCGCGTTCCTGGTGCCCACCGGGGCCGCCGGGCTCACCCGGCGGGAGATCCACGGCAAGCTCGGCCTGCGCGGGCAGGCCACCGGGGAACTCCGGTTCGACGCCGTCCGGGTGCCCGACTCGGCGCGCCTCGGCCCGGAGGGCGGGGGCTTCCGGCTGGCCCTGGCCACCCTGGCCAAGGGCCGGATGTCGGTGGCCGCCGGCTGCGTCGGCATCGCGCAGGGCTGCCTGGACGCCGCGGTCGGCTACGCCGGGCAGCGCGTCCAGTTCGGCAAGCCCATCGCCGGGCACCAGCTCGTGCAGCAGCTGATCGCCGGCATCGCCGTCGACACCGCCGCCGCCCGGCTGCTGGTGTGGCGGGTGGCCGACCTCGTCGACCGCGGCGAGCCGTTCGCCACCGAGGCCTCGATGGCCAAGCTCTTCGCCAGCGAGGCCGCCGTCCGCGCGGCCGACAAGGCCGTCCAGGTCTTCGGCGGGTACGGCTACATCGACGAGTTCCCGGTCGGCAAGTACCTGCGCGACGCCCGCGTCGCGACCCTCTACGAGGGCACCAGCCAGATCCAGCAACTGCTCATCGGACGCGCGCTCACCGGCGTCAACGCCTTCTGATCCGCCACCACACCGACCCGGGAGGGCATCCGGCATGAGGAGCTACGCCTGCATCGAGGAGTCGACCGCGACGGGCCGCCGGCCACTCCGGAGCGTGGCCCGATGACGGCGCTGTCGCTGGCCATGGTGCTGGCCGAGGCCGCCCGGCGGCACCCGGACACGGTGGCCGTGGTCGACGGCGACAGCCGGGTCACGTACGCCGAGCTGTGGCGGCAGGCCCGCGGCTACGCCGCCGGGCTGCGGGAACTGGGCGTCGCCCCGGGCGACCCGGTGGCCCTGCTGGCCCCGAACGTGGTCGACTTCCCCCGGGTCTACTACGGCGCCCTCGCCGCCGGGGCGGTGCTGGTGCCCGTGCACCTGCTGCTGACCGTCGACGAGGCGGTGCACGTGCTCCGCGACAGCGGCGCGAAGCTGCTGGTCTGCCACGGCTCGCAGCTCGCCCTGGGCGCCGCCGCCGCGGCGGCGGCGGGCGTCCCGCTGGTCACCGTCGGGCCGGCCGGCGCCGGTGCGTCCCGCCTGGAGGAGGTGAGCGGGCCGCTGCCGGCGCTGCCGTCGTACGTCACCCGCCAGGCGGAGGACACCGCGGTGGTGCTCTACACCAGCGGCACCACCGGCGTGCCCAAGGGCGCCCTGCTCACCCACCTCAACCTGGTCATGAACGCCACCGTCAACGTCTTCGACGCCAACGACGCCCGCTCCACCGACGTGGTGCTCGGCTGCCTGCCGCTGTTCCACAGCTTCGGCCAGACCGTGGCGATGAACGGCACCTTCCGCGTCGGCGCGACCCTGGTGCTGCTGAGCCGGTTCACCGGGCCGGCCGCCATCGACCTGATGCTGAGCGAGGGGGTGAACGTCTTCCACGGCGTGCCGACCATGTACGTGGCGCTGCTCGACGCCGCCCGGGAGCGGACCGCCCTGCCCCGGCTGCGGCTCTGCGTCTCCGGCGGGGCGTCGCTGCCGGTCGCCGTGCTGGAGCGGTTCCACGCCGCCTTCCACACCACGATCTTCGAGGGTTACGGGCTGTCCGAGACCTCGCCGACGGCGACGACCAACCAGCCGCACTTCGGTACCCGCCCCGGCACCATCGGGCACCCGGTCTGGGGCGTGGAGGTGGAGATCGCCCGCGCCGACCTGGACGACCGGATCGAGCTGCTGCCGACCGGCGAGCTCGGCGAGATCGTCATCCGCGGGCACAACGTCTTCGCCGGCTACCTGGGTCGGCCCGAGGCGACCGCGGAGGCGGTGGTCGACGGCTGGTTCCGCAGCGGCGACCTGGGGCGCAAGGACGCCGACGGCTTCATCACCATCGTGGACCGCAAGAAGGACATGATCATCCGGGGCGGCTTCAACGTCTACCCGCGCGAGGTCGAGGAGGTCCTGGCCCGGCACCCGGCGGTCGGCCAGGTGGCGGTGATCGGCGTGCCCGACCCCCGGCACGGCGAGGAGGTCTGCGCGGTGGTGGTGCCCGACCCGGGCGGCCCCGGCCTGCCGGCCGAGCAGGAGCTGATCGACTGGTGCCGCGAGCACCTGGGCCGCCACAAGTACCCGCGCCAGGTCCGGTACGTCGACGCGCTGCCGATCGGGCCGAGCCACAAGGTGCTCAAGCGGGAACTGCGCCGCACGCTGGCGCCGCCGGTGGACTGACGGCGGCGGCCGGGCCGCTCACAGCGGCCGGTTCAGTCCGACGTGGAGGTGGCCGGCCCACCGGGTCGGCGTCGCCGGGAACTCGTCGCGGACGGCCCGCACCGTGTCGGCGAGCACCCGGGCCGCCGCGGCGGTGTCCGGCGGGCGGGTGCCGTCGTTCGTCAGCCCGGCGTAGAACGACGCCGCGATCCGCGCGCTGTCCGGGGTCCGCCACGTCGTGCCGATCACCCCCCGGAAACCGGCGAGCTGGAACGCCGCCGCCAGGTGCAGCGGCTCGTCCGTGAACCGGGGGTGCGTCTCGGCGGAGCCGCACGCGGACAGGAAGGCCAGTTCGGCCCGCTCCAGCTGGTAGGAGCCCACCAGGTGCGGGCTGAGCGTGCCGCCGGCGCCGAGACGCAGCCCGCTGGTCAGCATGGCGGCGACGCCGGCGTCCGCCTCGCCGTGGCAGGCGAAGTGCGCGATCGGGTGCTCCCGCAGCGCGTCCGCCACCGCGTCGGCCGCCACCTCGGTGCCGGTCAGCACCGTCGAGCCGGGCATCAACCCGGCCACCTGCTCGACCTCGGCGCGTACCTGGGACAGTGCCGGCAGGTCCCGCGCGGTCGGTACGCCGACGACGGCGGCCGTGGCGGCCGCCGGCCGGGGCGGCCGGTCCGCCGCCGCGTGGGCCAGGGACGTGAGGGTCGGCGTCCAGGACGACACCGCGCGATCGAGGACGGTACGGCGGCCGCCCGGCTCGCGGTGGTGACCTGCCGCGTGCAGCGGGAGCCGGGCCAGCGCGCCGACCGGGCACCACCAGATCCGCGGCGGCGGGTCGTCCACGGGGGCCAGCAGGTCGAGCACCGGCCCGGCGACGGCGCCCCACAGCCACGCCAGGATGCGATGCAACTCCTCCTGGGCGGCGGCGCGCCGGTCGAACGGCACCGCCGGATCGGTCGACTCGGCCACCGCCGCGTACCAGCGGGTGACGCTCCGCTGGACCGTGACCGCGCGCAGGTCGGGCAGGCGCACTGGCCGCACCGGCCGGTCCGGGTCCGGCGGGACGAGCAGGGCGTCGCCCCGGTCGCCGTGCGTGGTGACGACGACGACCGGCATCCCGGCCAGCCGCTGCCGCAGCAGCGGCATCGACGGCGGCCGGAGGAAGTGGCCGAACCCCGGCAGCCGGCGGATCCGCTCGACCACCCGGTCCCGTTCCGCGGCGAGCTGCCGGGTCCGGGCCAGCCAGACCGGTCGTGGATCCCAGTCCCTGGTGGAGCTGGCGACCACCTCGCCCGACCCCGTCCGGCGTTCCACCTCGATGGTGAACTTCCGGACCTGCGTGTAGGCGTCCGCCTCCGCCAGTTCCCGGTCGATCCGGTCGAGTTCCGCGGCGAGCCCGGCGTCGACCGCGCGCAGCTCCACCCGGCCACCGCGGATGCCCAGGGCCTCGTGGAACAGCAGACCCCGGCCGCGTTCCAGAAGTTCGACGGCGCCGTCGGCGTCGTCCGCCCCGATCGCGGCGGCGGCGGCCTCGGCGGTCACGCCCCCCAGCGCGGCGAC
>NZ_BMRA01000010.1:268987-286063 GCF_014648395.1 Micromonospora fulviviridis
CGTCCGGACGACGATCGGTCGACCGAGGCCGGCAGCTGCCGCACCGCACGCTCCAGCGCGGCCAGTCGGGCCGCCGGGTCGCCGGCCTCCCGCGCCAGCTCGGCCTGCCGGCGTTCCGCGTCGATCCGGGTCGCCGAGTCCACCCCGGACGACGCGGCGATGGCGGCGTACGTCGAGATCGCCTCGCGCCGCGCCCGGTCGGCGTCCGGACTGCTCGACCGGCCCAGCTCGGCCGCGGCCCGGGCGAGCAGCCCGGCCCGTACCGGCCACCAGTGGTGCCCGGCCGGGGTCTGCGCCACCGCCTCCCGGGCCAGCCGCACGGCGTCGGCGAGCACGTCGAGGTCCCCGCTGAGCCGGTACCGCTGGTACCGGGTGTCGGCGATCGAGCTGCCGATCCGGGGCTGGTCCGGGTGCTCCGGCGGGAGCAGGGCGAGCGCGTCGCGGAACGTGCGTTCGGCCGCCGCCAGGCCGGCCTCGTCGGCCCGGCGTACCGCCAGCAGGGACCGGCTGCTCGCCTGGTTGTACAGGAAGCCGACCCGGCGCGGGTCGTCGCGGGGCAGCGCCTCGGCGGCGCGACGGCTGGTCTCCACGGCCTCGCTGAGCAGCGCGTCGTCGGGCGCCAGCGCCGTCCGGCGGGACAGCATGCCGGCGAGCCGCATCAACCGCAGCGGGTACGACTCGTGCTCCACGGGGGTGTGCGCCAACGCCTCCCGCTGGTAGCCCAGCGCCTCGTCCACCAGCTCCGGGTCGTCGGCCAGCCAGCCGGCGTCGGCCAGGGTGCCGGCGAGGACCACGAGCTGCTCCGGGCGCGTGTCCGGCTGCCCGTCGGTCAGGTCCAGCGCCGCACGCGCGGCGGAGAGGGCGACCTCGACCAGTTCCGGGGCCTTCCCGTGCACCCCCGCCTGGGCGGCCGCGCCCGCCAGCAGGTTGAGCGCCTGCCGCCGCAGTGGATGCCCCGGCCCGGCGGCGTCCAGGGCGAGCTGTGCCCAGCTCGCCGCCCGCGCCGCGCCGGCCAGGTCGCCGCCGTGCTCCCAGCGGGCCAGCTCCGCCTCGCCCAGCAGGAGCAGGGCCCGCGGCCGCCCCGGATGGAAGCCGGGCACCGCGGCGACCAGCACGACGGCCGACTCGTACCGCTCGGCCAGCGCCGGCGGCGTGGCGTCCACCGCGCTCCGTCCGGCCAGTTCCTCGGCCTGCCACAGCAGGTCGTCGAGCACCGCCTGCTGGTCGGCCGCCGTGACGATGGTGCCGGCCAGGTCGGGACCGATCTCGCGGGCCAGCAGGTTGACGACGGTGTTGAGGCGTCGGAGGGCCGGCGCCGCCCCCGGGTGGTCCGGTGCGGTGGTGTGGACCGCGTCGCGCCACGCCGCGGTCGCCTCGAGCAGGAGCTCCACCGACGCCTGATCCGGTATCTCGTGCAGTCGGCACAGCGCCGCGCCGAGCCGGGCCGCCACGCGTGGATCGACGGGGTGCCGCCCCCAGCCGAGCTGCGCCGCCCGGCGGTACTCGCCGACGGCCAGTTCCAGGGCCCGCGGGCCGGCGCCCCGGTCGAAGTAGAGTTCGAACAGGCTGCCACGGCGGACCAGCCGGTGCGGCCGGTGCGGGTCCCGCGCCGAGGTGGCGCCCAGGGCCTGCGTCGCGGCCTCCAGGGCCTCGTCGTAGGTCCCGCCGTCACCACCCTCCTCGGCCAGCGTCGCCAGCGCCTCGGACAGGTCGGTCAGCAGCGCGGCGCGGAGCAGGGCGATCGCATCGCCGCTCTCGCAGGCCAGGTGCGGCAGCCATTCCCGGTACAGCGTGACGAGCATCCGCAGGACCTTCCCGGAACCGGCCCGGTACCGCTGCCGCAGCCCCTCGATCCGGTCGGCCTGCTGCTGGCTGAGCAGGACGTCGGACAGGCGCGGCGCCTCGGGCCGGTCGCCCGCCCGGTACTCGTCCCGGATCGGCTCGGGCACCCCGTCCGGGTCGTCGCGGCACCCCTGCCGGAACAGCGCGACGGCCGCCCGGCGCTCCCGCAGGCCGTCCAACCCGGGCAGGTCGAGGTAGCGGTACCAGTGGAGCCGGGCCAGCGCCCGCGCAGCCGACCGACCGGCGCCGCGGTCGCCGGCCACGGCGGCGAGCAGGTGCGCGTCGGACGACAGCTCCGGTCCGGTGAGGACGGACGGGTCGGCGGTGCGCTCGTACTCGGCGGTCACCGCCGTGACCCGCCGTACGGCGGCGCTGGTGGTCCGTCTCGACATCGCCTACTCGATTCCGCTGCGCCGGCGTCGGCCCACGATCTCCGGGTGTCCATCCTGCCCGCCTCGGCCGGTACGCGGAAGCCGGCCGACACCCGCCCGGAAGGACGGTGCCGGCTTGCCCGGGTCACTACTGTGGCAGCGGAAGCCAACCGTGCCGGAGGACTCGCCTTGGAACTCGTCGCGGAGCGCGTCGGACGGCTGTGCCACCAGGCGGCCGGGGAGCAACTGCGTGAGCATGCCGAGCGCTACGGCGTCGCCGACGTGCTCGACCGGATCGCCGACGCCGTCGGCCAGGGCCGCCTGGACCAGCGCCTGGCGGAGGACCTCGACCGGCTCGACGACGCCTTCGCCCGCCACGGCATCGACGGGCTGACCCTCGGCGTACGCGGATTCGAGCCGTGGCTCGGCGGGGGCGGCCACCCGACGGTCGTCGCCTGGAGCTGTCCGAGCCCACAGCCGTGTCCCCGGGCGGTCCCCGCGGACGACGGTGACCGGCCGGTGTGCGGGCTGACCGGCACGCCGTTCGGGCAACGCCGGATCGCGTTGTGAACGCCTTCGTCGCCGAGCTGGGCAAGCAGCTGGTGACCCGCTGGACGGCGGCGCTGCTGCTGCCGGGGGCGCTGTTCGCCGCCGCGGTGGTGCTGGCCTCCGTCCTGGGCCACCGGCATGCCGTGGACCAGCGGGCCGTGGCGGCCTGGTGGGACGGGCTGGCCGCCGGGCGGGCCGGCGGATCGGGAGCGAGCCTGCTGATCGACGCGGTCGCGTTCCTGCTCGGCGCGGCGGTGGCCGGGCTCGTCGCCCAGTCGGTGGGCGTGCTCGTCGCCTGGACGTGGAGCCTGACCGGGTCCGGGCCGGTGCTGCGCCGGCTCGCCGACCGGCGTCGCCGTCGGTGGGAGCGGGCGGACGCCGCCGTGCTGGCCGCGGAACGCGCGCTGCTCGCGGACACCGGCGACACCGCGCTGCGCGAGCGTACGCGCCGGGCCATCGCCCGCCGGGCGGCGATCTGCCTCGTGGAGCCGGCACGCCCCACCTGGGTCGGCGACCGGCTGCACGCGACGGACGTCCGGGTACACCGCGGCTACGGCATCGACCTGGCGAGCGGGTGGCCGCGCCTGTGGTTGCTCCTCCCGGACGAGGCGCGGAGCGAACTGGCGGCGGCACAGGACCGGTGCGGGGCGGCGGCCCGGCTGGTCGGCTGGGGCCTGCTGTACGCCGTCCTCGGGGCGTTCTGGTGGCCGGCCCTGGTCGTCGGCCTGGTGGCGCTGCTCACCGCACGCTACCGCGCCCGCCTGTCCGTCGCGGTGTACGCCGACCTGGCCGAGGCCGCCGTCGACCTGTACGGCCGGGACCTGGCGCTCCAGCTCGGACTGCCCTGTCCCGACCGGCTCACCCGCGAGATCGGCGAGCAGGTCACCGCGATCGTCCGCAAGGACGACGTGGTCCCGCGCGCCCGCCGGGCCGGCTCGGCCGACCGCCCGTCGCCCCGCCCGTGACGGGTCACGGCCGCCAGGACGGGTTGTGCAGGATGGCCAGGTTCTGCCGGGCGGTGACCGCCAGGGTGTCGTCGTAGGCGCCGTCCGACAGCGCGTCGAGGACCTCCCAGTAGCCCTCGATGGCCCGCCGCCGGTAGCCGGCCAGCGCCAGGGTGGCGGCCAGGTTGTTGCGCCGGCCGGCAGTCTGCCGGCTCAGCCGCCCGTGCCGGCGCTCGCTGTGCCGGATGTTGCGTTCGTGCAGCTCGATGGCCTGCACGTACTGACCGGCCTGCTGGTAGCCGATCGCCAGGTTGTTCCGGATGACGAGGGTGAGGTCGCCGTCGGCGCCCTGCCGGTGCTCGGCGGCGGCCACCACCTCCCGCAGCACGTCCAGCCCGTCGTCGACCAGCCCGGCGGCCAGGTAGGTCTGACCGAGCGCGTTGCGGACGGTCAGGGTGTCCTCGTCGAGCTGCCCGAACGCGGTCGTCGCCCCGGCCGCCAGGGGTTCGAGCAGGGCGACTGCCTCGGCGAACCGGCCGCAGTGGCGATGGTCCTCGGCCACCGCGAGCCGGTACGCCAGGGTGCCCCGGTCGGGGACGGTCTCCGCGCCGAGGCCGGCGGCCCGCCAGACGTCGAGGGACATCCGGGCCACGCCGGCCGGGCCGCGCACCTGCCGGGGCGGGGGTGGGGGCGTGCCCGGCAGCGGCTCGCCCGGCCCCGCCGCGTCCGCCGCCCACGCGGCGAGCCGTTCCCGCAGCTCCGCTGCCGGCGCGCCGGGGACGTGCAGCCGGCACACCCCCTGGTCCAGGTGCAGGTCGACGTACGCGCCGTCGGAGCGCAGGCCGTCATATCGGAGCGCCATCGTGAGCAGGTCCGGGGTGCGGACGTCCAGCCCGCGCAGGGCGGGCCAGGGAAGTCGCAGGAACCGGCGGATCGGCCGGCGCAGGTCGATGCCGGAGCGGTCGAGGACGGCGGTCAGCCCCGCTGTCTCGCCCGTGCGACGCGGATGTCCACCGAGGAAGGTCACGTGCGGTAGAGCGAGCGACGACACCGGGTCATCCTTCCATCCGGGGCCGGTCCGCGCAGCCCCGGAACCGGTGGCTGCGCGGACCCGCACGGATGCCCCGGCGGTGGGTGACGGGCGGCCTGCGCCGCCTCCTTCCGGGCCCTGCCGCTCGTCCGCCGCTGCACTACTGCCCGGATTCATCCTTTCGCGCCTTTTGTCTCGTATAGGCGTTATGCCGAGGATGGCTCATTAGGCTCCTCGGTGTCATCCAGTCCTCGACCCGGGACTCCCGGAGCCGGCCGCGCCCACGGCCGGCCCCGTCGCGCCCACGCCGATCCGGCGTCGCGCCCCGGGAGGGCTGGGCCTCGATCGCCGGCACCCACAGGAATGCGTGAGTCAACGATGATGGACGCGGACACCATGGTTCTGCCCCGGATCGGGCCGGGGGACATCCGGGTCGAGGACCCTTGGGGCGAGGACCGCCTGGTCGGGTCCCGGGCCCGCGCGCACCGTCCACCGGCCGACACCTCCCGGTGGCGGCTCGCCGCCTGGCTGCTGCCGGCGCTGCTGGCCGGCGCGCTCGGCCTCGTGGGCGCCGGCACGCCCGGCCTGCGCCTGGCGGAGCTGGCGACCTGGCGGGCCGCCACCTCCCCCTGGCCGGACGGGCTGCCCGGCGGCGACGTCACGCTCGTGCCGTACCACCTGCTCATGCGCGCCTGGGCGGCGGCGTTCGGCGCCTCCGACCTCGCGCTGCGCGTACCGTCCCTGCTGGCCGTCACGGCGGCCGCGGCGCTCGTCGGCGCGCTGGCCACCCGGATGTTCACGCCGGGCACGGGGGTCCTGGCCGGGGTGATCTTCGCGCTGCTGCCGAGCGTCACCCGGTACGCGCAGGAGGCCCAGCCGTACGCGCTGGCGCTGTTCGCCGCGGTGCTCGCCACCTGGTTCCTGGTGCCCGCCATGGACCGGCCGAGCCTGCGCCGCCTCGCCCCGTACGCCGGTGCCGTGATCCTGCTGGGCCTGTGCCACGCCGTGGCGCTCCTGCTGCTGGTCGGGCACGGCTGGGTCGTGCTCGCCCTCCGGCGCGGGGCGGCCGGTCGGTGGCTGGCCGCCGCGGCCCTCGGCACGCTTCCCGCCGCCGCGCTGCTCTGGTCCGGGGTACGCGCCGGCGGGCAGATCGCGCCCGCGGCCCGCCCCGACCTGTCGGCCCTCGCCGCGGCCCCCGAGGAGTTGTTCGGCGTCGCCGCGCTGGGTGCGGTGCTGCTCGGGCTGGCATTGTTCAGCCTCCCGCTGCGGCACGCCGCCGCGGTCTGCACCGCCTGGGCGGTGTTGCCGCCGCTCGGCCTGCTGCTCGTGGCGCAGGCGACGCCGGTCTGGTCACCGTCGAGCCTGCTCTTCACGCTGCCGGCCTGGGCGACGCTGGCCGCGGCCGCGCTGTCCCGGGTGCGCGCCCGCTGGTGGGTGGCGGTGCCGGCGGCGCTGGCCCTGATCGGCGCGCCGGCCCAGGCGGCCCTGCGCGCGCCGGACGGGCACGGGCAGGCCACCCGCGAGGTCGCCCAGATCGTCGGCGCCCGGCGGCTGCCCGGCGACGGCGTGGTCTACGGCGACGCGGACGCGCGGACCCTGGTGGCCCGCTACCTGCCCGCGGACCGGCGGCCGACGGACCTGCTCGCCGCCGCGCCGCCGCACGGCTGTGCCGGGTGCCTGTGGGGCGTCCGGCGGCTGTGGGTGATCCGCCCGGGCGAACGCCCGGATCCCGTGCCGCCCGTCGGTGGCGCGACGGAGCAGCTGCTCAGGACCGGATACCAGGTGGCGCAGGTCTGGCACCCGACCGGGTTCACGCTGGCCCTCCTGGTGGACGACCGCACCGCCCTCTGACCGATCAACATCAGTTCAGCCCACTGCCCGCGCAGGATCAGCATCTGTCGGGTTCGTGGCGAGAGCACCATGGGGGAAACGTGGCCATCGCCGCCGATACACGCCCGTCCCGGCCCGGCACGCCGGGCACCTCAGGCAACCGTTCGCCGGTGATCGCCCCAACCGGACCGCCCGCGCGGAAGGGACCGGACCGCCGGCTGCTGAACATCCGGGCCCGCCTGGCGTACGCCAGGTGCGGCGCCACCGCCGGGCCGCTGGTCGCGCCGCGACGCCCAGGGGCGGCGGTGGAGTTCCGGCACGTGGCCTCGCCCGCGGCGCGGCTGGTGCTGACCCTGCTCGTGCTGGTCAACAGCGCGGCCGGGCTGCTGTTCGTCGGCTGGCTGCTGCTGCCCGAGCACGTGCCCGGCCCCGGCGTGGTCGGGGCCGGCGGCTGGGAGACCGTCGCGGCCCGGCTGGGCTTCTGCGTGGTCGTCGGCGTCGAGTTGATCCGCCTGGCGCAGAACGTGGTGGTGTGGGTGTTCGCGTTCCACGCCCGGGACCCGGTGCCGGTGGACCCGCCGGTCGGCCTGCGGGTGGCCCTGCTCACCACGATCGTGCCGAGCAAGGAGCCCCTCGACGTCGCGGAGCGGACGCTGGGCCGGCTGCGCCAACTCGTCTACTGCGGCAAGGTGGACGTCTGGATCCTCGACGAGGGCGACGACCCGGCGGTGAAGGAGATGGCCGCGCGGCTCGGCGTCCACCACTTCAGCCGCAAGGGCCGGCCGGAGTACAACCAGCCCGGCGGGGAGTTCCGGGCCCGGACCAAGTCCGGGAACCACAACGCCTGGCGGGCCGAGCACGAGAACCGCTACGACGTGGTGGCCAACGTCGACCCGGACCACGTACCGCTGCCCAACTTCCTCGAACGCACCCTCGGCTACTTCCGCGACCCGGACGTCGCCTTCGTGGTGACCCCCCAGGTGTACGGCAACATGCACCAGAACTTCGTCGCGCACGGCGCCTCGGTGCAGCAGTACCTCTACAACGGCCTCATCGCCCGCGGCGGCAACGGGCTGGACGCGCCGCTGCTCACCGGCACCGGCCACCTCTACCGGCCGGCGGCCTGGCGGACCATCGGCGGCTACCAGGACTCCATCATCGAGGACCACCTGACCAGCATCCGCATCCACGCGGCGACCAATCCGGAGACGGGCAACAAGTGGAAGGGCGTCTACACACCCGACGTGGTGGCCATCGGCGAGGGCCCGACCTCGTGGGCGGACTACTTCAACCAGCAGAAGCGGTGGGCGGCCGGGATCTGCGAGATCCTCGTCCGGCCCGAACTGCGCGCACCGCGCGAGCTGCCGTCCCGGCGCCGCTGGCAGTACCGCCTGCTCCAGTTCTACTACCCGAGCGTCGCGGTCAGCCTGCTGCTGGGCAACCTCGCCACCGCGATGTACCTGCTCACCGGCGTGGGTTCGGCGCAGCTCGACGTCACCGTGTGGTCGGTGCTCTGGGGCTCGACCTTCGGCACCTGGTTCGTGCTGTGGCTCTGGCTCCGTCGCTTCAACATCGCCCCGCACGAACGGGAGGAGATCGGCCTGGTCGGCATGGCGCTGGCGCTGTTCGCCGGGCCCATCTACGTGGCCGCCGGGTTCACCGCGCTGCTGCGCCGCAAACTCGGGTTCGTGGTGACGGCCAAGGGGAAGCTGCGCACCATCGAGTCGTTCCGCACGTTCCGGCTGCACCTCTGCTGGGCGGGCGTCTCCGCCGGTCTGCTCGGCGCGAGCTTCGTGCTGGACAACAGCTCACCCCTGCTGCGGGTGTGGCCGGTCCTGACCCTTCTGACCGGTCTCGGTCCGCCACTGATAGCGCTCGTGTCGAACCTGCGGGCCACCGGCGAGCCGGACGACGAGATGGTCGTGCCCGCCCCCGCTCGCGCGGAGACCGAGGAGGTCCATCCGCCGAGGTCACGGGTCGCGGCTGAGGAGGTTATGCGATGAGAGTGACCCTTCCGCGGATCGTGCTGGTGCTGACCGGCGCGTTGCTGCTGACGTACGCCTTCGTCGTGGCGCCCACCACGACTTCCGAGGGCCGGGTCGGGGCGGTGACGGCCGCGACGGAGGCGCCCCGACCTCGAGCACCCTTCCCGCCCGCGGGCAAGACGTTCATCGGTGTCATGACCGACAAGGGTCCCCACGACTTCACGCCGGTGGACCGGTTCACGGCGGCCGCCAAGCACCGGCCGCAGGTCATGCTCTTCAGCGAGGGGTGGGCGTCCGCCACGTTCGACCGGACGCTCTTCGACCGGATCAAGGACCGCGGCATGATGCCGATGCTGGGCTGGGAACCCTGGGACTACCGGCTGGACGAACGGGCTCGGCAGCAGAAGCTGACCGCCCAGCAGATCGACGCGGTCCGCTCGGATCAGCCCAGCTACCGGCTGTCCCGCATAGCGGGCGGGGAGTTCGACAACTACGTGCGGTCCTGGGCGGACGGGATCAGGTCACTCGGCTACCCGGTGGCCATCCGCTTCGCCCACGAGATGAACGGCTACTGGTACCCGTGGTGCGAGCTGGTCAACGGCAACCAGCCGGGTGACTACGTGAAGGCCTGGCGCCACGTGCACGACGTGTTCCGGGCGGCCGGGGCCACGAACGTCACCTGGGTGTGGAGCGCGAACGTCAGATACACCGACCTGACCCCCGCGATCTCCACCTACTACCCGGGTGACGACTACGTGGACTGGGTGGGCGTCACGGGCTACTACGGTAAGTACGACTTCGCGCCGTACCTGTCCTTCGACGAGGTCTTCAAGAAGACCATCACCGAGATCCGCACCTTCAGCGAGAAGCCGATGGTCGTCACCGAGACCGGGGGTTCGGACCACATCGGGCGGAAGGCGGAATGGATCACGGAGGCCTTCGCGACCCTGCCCAGGTACCCGTTCATCATCGGGCTGATCTGGTTCGAGGTGAACAAGGAACTCGACTGGCGGATCGTCAGTTCCCCGGCCGTGGCCACGGCCTTCGCCCGGGCGGTCGCCGCCCCTCGCTACCAGGCCACCTGGTCGCCGGACATGCTCCCGCGCACGAAGCTGGAGGACCGATGAGGGTGACCGTTCCGCGGGTCCTGATGGTGCTGATCGGCGCGCCGCTGTTGACCTACGCGGTCGCCATGGCGCCGGCCACCGTGTTCGGAGGCCGGGAGGACGACCGGTCCGACCGGCCGGTGAAGGCCGAGCCGGTTGCGGAACTCTTCCCGCCGGACGGCAAGGCGTTCATCGGCGTGATGACCGAGGAGGGCCCGCAGGACTTCGCGGCGGCGGACCGGTTCGAGGCGGCCGCGAAGCACAAGCCGCAGGTGATGATGTTCAGCTCGTGGTGGGGCTCCGACCGGTTCGACCGGACGCGGTTCGACCGGATCCGCGGCCGCGGAATGCTGCCGCTGCTGGCCTGGGAACCATGGGACAACACGGTGGACGAAGCGGCCCGCAGGAAGGGCCTGCCGGTCCGGGAGATCGACCGGATCCGGTCGAACCAGCCCACCTACCGGTTGTCCCGCATCGCGGGCGGGGACTTCGACCCCTACCTGCGGTCCTGGGCGGAAGGGATCAAATCACTCGGCTACCCGGTGGCCATCCGGTTCGCGCATGAGATGAACGGCGACTGGTATCCGTGGTCCGAGGCGAGCAACGGCAATCGGCCGGGGGAGTACGTCAGCGCGTGGCGCCACGTACGCGAGACGTTCCGGGCGGCCGGGGCCACCAACGTGACCTGGGTGTGGAGCCCGAATGCCCGATGGGACGACTCGATGCCGAAACTCTCCCGGTTCTACCCGGGCGACGACTACGTCGACTGGGTCGGCCTCTCGGGCTACTACGGCATCGGGTTCCACTCGGACTACCGGTCCTTCGACGAGATCTTCGGCCCCACCTTCACCGAGATCCGCGAGTTCAGCAGGAAGCCGTTGGTCATCACCGAGACCGGCGCCTCCGACGTCACGGGGCGAAAGGCCGAATGGATCACGGAGGCGTTCGAGGCCCTGCCCCGGTACCCGTTCGTCATCGGGCTGATCTGGTTCGAGGTGGACAAGGAACTGGACTGGCGCATCGTCAGTTCCCCGGCCGTGGCGCAGGCCTTCGCCACGGCGGTCGCCGACCCTCGCTACCGGTTCGGCTGGTCGCCCGACATGCTCGCGCGTACCAGGCTGGAGAACTAGCTCTCCGGACATGACCCCTCAACCGATATAAACTTGCCCAAACGCGGACGTAGCGGTGGAGAAGGTTGTGACGTGATACGGCTGACCAGGCCGAGGGTCCTCATGGCGGTGATCGCCGCGCTGTTGCTGGTCTACGCCTTGGCCCTGGCGCCGGTCACCACGAGCGGGGGCGGGAAGGGCGCCACGTCCGACCCGCCGGCGAGAGCCGAATCGGGCGCCGTGGTGCCGGCCGGTGCCGACGGCCCCCCATTCCAACCGGCCGCGGAACTCTTCCCGCCCGCCGGCAAGGCATTCTTCGGCGTAATGACCGACAAGGGTCCGTACGACTTCGCGGCGGTGGACGGCTTCGCCGCGGCCGCGCGGCGCGAGCCGCAGGTGATGCTCTTCGGCGTGGACTGGGAGTCCGGCAGGTTCGACCGGGTGCTCTTCGACCGGATCAAGGACCGCGGCATGCTGCCCATGCTGGGCTGGGAACCCTGGAACCACCACGTGGATCTGGCGGCCCGGAAGCAGAAGAAGCTGACCGCCCGCCAGATCGACCGGCTGCGGTCCACCCAGCCGGGCTACCGGCTGTCACGGATCGTGGACGGCGACTTCGACAGCTACCTGCGCTCCTGGGCCGAGGGCGTGAAATCGCTCGGCTACCCGGTCGCCATCCGGTTCGCCCACGAGATGAACGGCGACTGGTACCCGTGGTGCGAGAGGGCCAACGGCAACCGGCCCGGCGAGTACGTCAAGGCGTGGCGGCACGTGCACGACCTCTTCGAGCGGGCGGGGGCCACCAACGTCATCTGGGTGTGGAGCCCGAACGCCCGGTGGAGCAAGACGACCGGGAACCTCGCCGAGCTCTACCCCGGCGACGACTACGTCGACTGGGTGGGCGCCACCGGCTACTACGGCACCGGGAAGTGGTCGGCCTACTCGACCTTCGACGCCATCTTCGGCCCCACCATCGCGGAGATCCGCACCTTCAGCCGGCGACCGCTGGTCGTCACCGAGACCGGCGCCTCCGACGGCCGCGGGCACAAGGCCCAGTGGATCCGGGAGACCTTCCGGGCGCTGCCGAAACACCGGGACGTCATCGGGCTCATCTGGTTCGAGGTCGACAAGGAACTGGACTGGCGGATCGCCGCCTCGCCCGCCGCGGGGGCCGCCTTCGCCGAGTCGGTCGCCGGCCCGCGCTACGACGTCCGCTGGTCACCGGACCTGATCCCGCGTACCGACCTGGAGGAGTAGCGCGGGGTCACCCCTCGCGTTCCGGCCCCGGTTTCGGGTCGGGGCGCAGCCGGGCCGCGACGCGCCGCAGCGGCCGGCCGCCCCCGGCGAGCTTCCGCAACCGCCGCCACGCCGTACGCCCCGAAACGGCCGCCCCGCCCGCGGCGTCGGCCGGCTGGAGCGTCCGGGGTGGCGGTCCCTGGGGACCCGGCCCCCGCTGCGCGGTCCGGCCCGTCCGGTCGACCGTGGTGTCGACGGTCCGCGTCTCGACGACCTGCGGGTTGCCGTCGACGGTGGCCAGGGCGCGGTCGAGGATGCCGTTCAGCTCGTCGAGCCGGACCTCCAGCATCGCCTCCGTCGTCACGCCCCGGATGTCGACCCGGGCCGTGCCGAGCCGGGCCTGCACCCCGACGTCCACCTGGAGCAGGCCGCCCAACCGGGCACGCAGGGACAGGTGGGCGTCCAGGTCGCCGGCCTCGACGCAGATGTCGTCCACCTCGAGGTGGGGGATCTGGAGGACCACGTCGGGGTCGGACATCGCCGGGGCGCTGTGGTGCACGCCGGCGGGCTGCCGCCGGTCGCCCTCCTCCGCCGCGTACGGGGGACCGACGGTTCCCGCCCGCGGCTCGCCCGGTTCCTGCCTCCCCTTGCCCACCTGACCTCCGTCGCCCGTCGCCGGTCCGCCGGCGTGCCATTCCCGGAACGGGCGACGGCACACCTGCGGGCCGCGACGGATCGGGCTCACACCAGCCCGCGTACCGCCTTCAGCGCCGCGTCGACGTCCGCCTCGCTGTTCGCGATGGTGGCGCCGAACCGCAGGTAGGACGGGTTGTACGGGGTGCTGCTGGCGATCACGCCGGCGGCGTACACCCGGCCCACCGCCTCACCCACCGGGATGTCGGGCACCTGGCAGCAGACCACCCCGGCGGAGAGTTCGGCCGACCGCGGGGTGACCAGCCGGATGCCGCGGATGCCGGCCAGGCCCTCCTTCAGCCGGTCGGCCAGTTCCCGGTTGCGGGCGGCGACCCGGTCCGGACCGATCCGCCGATGGAACTCGAACGCGTCGGCGAGCGCCCACCGATGCTCGAAGCTGTGGTAGCCGCCCGGCGTGTGCGCGGGCCCCGGCGGCGTGGGCTGCCCGCCCGTGCCGGCGAACAGCCAGCGGCCGATGCTGCGCCGGTCGAAGGTCGGGATGACCGGGGTCATCCGGCTCCACGCCCGGGTGCTGCCCCACACCAGCCCGGTGCCCCGCGGCCCCAGCAGCCACTTGTGGCAGCCCGAGACCAGCACGTCGCAGCCGAGCTGCTCCGGGGTCGCCGCGTCGGCGGCGAAGCCGTGCACCCCGTCGACGCAGACCAGCGCCTCGGGGCTGCGCGCGCGGACCGCCTCGGCCAGGCGCCGGACCGGCAGCTTCACGCCGGTGCTGGAGTGCACCCAGGTCAGCGCGACCACCCGGGTGCGGGCGGAGACCGCCGCCGCGATATTGCCGACCATCTCGTCGACGGTGGTCACCGCCGGGTCGCGGTAGAGGCGCACCCGGCGGACCGTCACCCCGTCCCGCTCGGCGCGCAACCGCAACGACTCGTGGGTGGCGTAGAAGTCGTGCTCGGTGGTGAGCACCTCGTCGCCCGGCCGCAGCCGGACCGCCGTGTAGACCAGCCCGAGGCCCATGGTGGTGGAGTCGGTCAGCGCGATCTGGTCGGGGCGGGTGTCGAGGTGGCGGGCCGCCGCCCCGAGCACCGCGCCGTCGAGGCGTTCCTCGTTGGCGGCCAGGTAGCCCATGGCGTCCCGGTCGAGCCCGTCCCGGTGCGCGGCGACGGCGGCGCGCACCGGGGCGGGGTGGGGCGCGAAGACGAACGTGGCCAGGTGCGCCCTGCTGCGGTCGAGCGCGAACTGGGCCCGCACGCTGTCCCAGTTCGCCGGGTCCAGGGCCGGTACGGCGCTCGCCGCCGGCCCGGCCGCCTCTCGCCGCTCCGGCTCGCAGCCGGTGGCCAGGCCGGTCACGCCGGCCGCCGCGGTCACGCCGAGCAGGTTCCGTCGGGTGAGCTGCATCCGCCCATCGTCCACTGTCCATGTCACGACCAGGTCACCGACCGCTCAGGCCACCAGGCTGCTCGACGTGCCAGTCGAGTCCGGGCAGCAGCCCGGCGACGTGGGCGACGGCCGTGCGCCGCGGCGTTCCAGGCCGTGCACGCGCAGAACGAGCGGGAGCCGGGCAGCATCCGGTCGATCGCGCTGGTCGGCATGGGAGCGGCGACCGGCAAGGTGCCGCCGCGGGTGTGCGCCAACCTCATGTGGACCGGCTACACCCTGTTCCACGACCACTACTTCCGCGACTACGACGAGCTGCGCGCCACGATCCTGGCGCAGCTCGACGACATCGACGAGCGCCCCGAGGAGGAGCGGGTCCGGCTGACGGTGCCGGCGCGGCCGGGTCCTCGTCGTCGATGAGGTGGGCCACCGCCGGCGTCGGGGCCCGTCGCCGGGCGCGACGACCGGTGATTTCGCCGATGCGGGTGACGGGTGGTGCTCTCAATACTGACGCATGTCGATGGATCTCCGACCCGACAAGGAGCAACCGACGTGCGATCAGCCACCACCACCCGTCCCCCTGCCCCCGTCAAGACCCTGGCCCGACTCGCCGTGGCGGCCGTCCTGGCCCTCGGCGGCGCCGCGGCCGTCCCGGCCGGCGCGCAGGCCGCCGACAACCCCTACGAGCGCGGCCCCGCGCCGACCAACGCCATCCTGGAGGCCAGCCGCGGCCCCTTCGCCACCACGTCCTACAGCGTCTCCGCGCTCAGTGTCACCGGCTTCGGCGGCGGGGTCGTCTACTACCCGACCAGCACCAGCGAGGGCACCTTCGGCGCCATCGCCATCTCGCCCGGCTACACGGCCACCTGGTCGAGCCTCAGCTGGCTCGGTCCGCGGATCGCCTCACACGGCTTCGTGGTCATCGGCATCGAGACCAACACGCTGCTCGACCAGCCGGACAGCCGCGGGCGCCAACTCCTGGCCGCGCTGGACTACCTGGTCCAGCGCAGCGCCGTCCGCGGCCGGATCGACGCCAGCCGGCTCGCCGTGGCCGGGCACTCGATGGGCGGTGGCGGCACCCTGGAGGCCGCCGCGGCCCGGCCGTCGCTGCAGGCCGCCGTCCCGCTCGCTCCCTGGAACCTGGACAAGACCTGGTCCGGGGTCACGGTGCCGACGCTCATCGTCGGTGGCGAGAGCGACACCGTCGCCCCGGTCGCCACCCACTCGGAGCCGTTCTACAACAGCATCCCGGCCTCGTCCGAGAAGGCGTACCTGGAGTTGAACGGGGCGAGCCACTTCTTCCCGCAGTCGGTGAACACGCCGACCGCCAAGCAGATGGTGGCCTGGCTGAAGCGGTTCGTGGACAACGACACCCGGTACGAGCAGTTCCTCTGCCCGGGCCCGAGCGGGCTCGCCATCGAGGAGTACCGCAACACCTGCCCCAGTTCCTGAGCCGCGCACCCGGGGCGGTCGCCACGGCGGCCGCCCCACCGGCCTGTCTACACTCGGCATGCACAAAGGAGGCGGACGGGATGGGGCTGCCGCTGGGGGAGCGGGTCGACGCCTACTGTCGGCAGCGGGCCCGGCTGCTGCACCTCATCGCCCCGTCCGCCCGGGCGGCGCAGCTGCGCGAGCCGCTCTCCCCGCAGTTGCACCGCAACCGCCGCAAGCACGTCGACCGGGTCCGCGACGAGGTCGAGCGGCTCTTCGCCGCCGAGCTGGACCGGGCCGGTCCGGGACGGGAGCAGCTGGTGCACGCCATGGTGGCGGCCAGCATGTGGGCGGCCCGGTCCATGCTGCGTGACGGCCTGGGGCTCGGCGTGGGTCCGGCCCGCGCGGTGATGGCGCGCACCGTGTCGGCGCTGCTGGCGGATCCCGCCGGGCCACCTCTTTTCCGAGAGGTTGCCGATAGGTGAAACTGAATGCATGGTTAGTGCATTCAGAGTGCAAATAGCTTTGCACGGTCGGGACGACGAGTGCCGGGCGGTCCGCCGCCTGCTCGACGGGGCGGCCGGCGGCGCGCTGCTCCTCCACGGCGAGCCCGGTTCCGGCCGCAGCGCGCTGCTGGCGTACGCCCGGCGGCACGCCGGGGAGCGGGCTGTCCTCGCGGGCGCCGGGCTGCCCGACGAGGCGACCCTGCCGTACGCGGGCCTGCAACGCCTCCTCGATCCGGTGCTCGACCGGGCGGGCGCGCTGCCCGACCCGCAGCGGCGTCTGCTGCGGCGCGCGCTGGCCGGCGGCGGCTGCCCGGCCGCCCGGCGGCTGGCCCTCGCCACCGCCGTGCTCGCCCTGCTGGCCGCCGCGGCCCGCGACCGTCCACTGCTGTGCACGGTGGACGACATCGACGCCGGCGACCCGGAGACCGCCGAGACGCTCGCCGTCGTGGCCCGCCGGCTGCACCGGCTGCCGGTCGCCCTCCTGCTCACCGCGGGCAGCGCGGCGGCGGCCGACGGCATCCCGACCCACCGGCTCTCCCCGCTCGACGAGCAACAGTGCCGCGCGCTGCTCGCCGACCGGCGGCCCACCCCACCGCCGGCCACGGTGGCCGCCGAACTGGCGACGGTCAGCTGCGGCAACCCGCAGGCGCTGGTCGACCTCGCCGGCGCGCTCACCCCCGGGCAGTGGGACGGGGAGGAGCCGCTGCCCGCCACTCCGCCGGCCGACGGGGCGCTCGGCGCCGCCTACCGGGCCTCACTCGACCGGCTCCCCCCGGACACCCGGCGGGTGCTGCTGCTCGCCGCGCTCGACCCCGACGGGGACCCGGCCACCCTGGCCCGGGCCGCGCGGGCCGCCGGACTGGCCGTCGAGGCGCTCGCGGCGGCCGAGGCCGCCGGCCTGCTGCGCGCCGGCCCGGCGGGCGTGACCTTCCCGCGCCCACTGACCCGGACCATGATTGAGGTCGTGGCGCCGTTGGCCGACCGGCGGGCGGCCCACCTGCTGCTGGCCCGGGCGCTGGACGGCCGGCCGCTGCGCCGGGCCCTGCACCGCGCCGCCGCCGCCGACGGCCCCGACCCGGTACTGGCGGCCGAGTTGGAGGCGGCGG
>NZ_BMRA01000010.1:286075-297552 GCF_014648395.1 Micromonospora fulviviridis
CGCCGCCGCGCTGGGCCGCGCCGCCGAACTCAGCGACGAGCCCGCCCGCGCCGCCGACCGGGTGGTCGCCGCCGCCCGCTGCGCCTGGACGGCCGGCCGCCCCGACCAGGCCCGGCGCCTGCTCTCCGGACTGCCCGCCGATCCGGTCGCGACCGGCCGGGCCGACCTGCTGCGCGGCGAGATGCAACTGCGGTGCGAAGCGCCGTCCACCGCGGTCACCACCCTGCTCGCCGCCGCCGCGGCGGTCGCACCGGCCGACCGCGGGGCGGCCCTGCTGGGCCTGGTCCGGGCCGGCGAGGCCATCTGCCTCACCGGCGACCACTACCGGTACGCCGAGGTGACCCGGCGGGCGTGGGCGCTGCGCCGGCCCGGCGACCCGCCGGACGTGGAGCTGCTGACCACGTTCGCGGCCGGCGTCGGGGCGACCCTGCGCGGTGACCACGAGCAGGGCGGACCGGCGCTGCGCCGGGTCGTGGTGCTCGGCGGCCGGCTGACCGGACCGGCGCTCACCCCGGCCGCGCTGGTCTGCGGCGCCGTGGCCGGACTGCTGGTGGCCGTGGACGGCGCGGCGCACCGGCTCGCCGACCGCGCCGCCGAGCTGGCCCGGACGCGCGGCGAGCTGTCCGTCCTGCCCCGCGCGCTGGAGCTGCGGGCGGTCGCCGAGTACTGGCTGGGCCGGCACGCCACGGCGGCGGAGACCGCCCGCGAGGGGCTGCGGATCGCCCGCGCCGCCGGCCAGCGCACCTGCGCCCGGGTCCATCTCGGCATCCTCGCCGTGCTGGCCGCGGTACGGGCCGACCGGGCCACCAGCCTCGCCCGGATCGCCGAGATCGGCGACGGCGCCACCCCGGGCAGCCGCCCCTACGCGTACGCGCAGTGGGCGCTCGGCGTGCTCGACCTCGTCGACGGCCGGCACGCCGACGCGGCGGCCCGGCTGGCGTCGCTGGCCCGCACCGGCACCGCCCGCGGTCAGGTGCTCGTGCAGGTGATGGCCACGCCGTACCTCGTGGAGGCCGCCGCCCACGACGGTGGGCGGCCCACCGCCGCGCTCGCCGTCTTCGACCGCTGGGCCAGCAGCACGTCCAGCCCGTCGCGCCGCGCGCTCTCCGCCCGCTGCCACGCGCTGCTGGCGCCCCGGGGCAGCGCCGAGGCCGAGCGGGAGTTCCGCACGGCGCTGCGGCTGCACCCCACCGACACCGACCGGTTCGAGCGGGCCCGCACCGAGCTGCTGTTCGGCCGGGAGCTGCGCCGGGCCCGCCGGCCGCGCGACGCCCGGGCGTACCTGCACCGGGCGCGGGAGACGTTCACCCTGCTCGGCGCGACGGTCTGGGCCGAGCAGGCCGGCGCGGAGCTGCGTGCGGCGGGGGAGTCGGTCGGGTCGCCGCACCGGCCGCCGGCACAGCTGCTGACCGGCCAGCAGCTGCACATCGCCCGACTGGTCGCCGAGGGAGCCACCAACCGGGAGATCGCCTGCCGGATGTCACTCTCCACCCGGACCATCGACCACCACCTGCGCAACATCTTCCACCGGCTCGGCGTCCGCTCCCGTACCGAGCTGGCCCGCCTCTTCGCCTAGCGGCTCCCCGCGAGCGCCGACCGACCGGGCAGGCGCGGCCTCATTCGCGCCGCAGCAGGTCCAGGTCCGGGCCCCAGGCATCCAGGACGTCGCCGTGGCCCTTCGCCCGGGCCAGCCGCTCCAGGTCGGGGAAGAGGCCGGACGGGTCGTCGGCCAGCCGCTCCGGCAGGGTGTCGGCGTGCCAGGGCTCGCCCAGCGGGAAGGTGCGCAGCTCCCAGCGCAGGTACTTGTGGTACGGCCGCACCCGTCCGTGCATGGCGAACAGCGCCGTCATGAACCAGGAGACGCTCTCCATCTCCTCCAGGCGCGCCAGCACCGGCGCGCCGTCGCGACGGTTCTTCGCGGCCCGGTAGATCTGGTTGAGGTAACCGTCGAGCCCCTCCCGGGCCCACGCGGCAGCCTCCGACCCGGTGAGGGTGGCCTGTGCCTGGACCAGCTCGGCGAGCTGCCCGTCGGTTCGGTCGAGAAGGATTCGTGCGCCCCGGAACGCGTAACGCTGCCACTCGTCGGAGGTGTCCGCGAGCTGGTCGCGGGTGTAGACGATCTCGTCGAGCTCGGCCGAGCGGCTGGTCGGCCGCCACCGCCGCTCGTCGGACACCACGACGATGACGTCGTGGTCCGAGGCCGGCCCGGCCATGCCTCGCGCGTGCGAACCGGTCAGGATCAGCCCCAGCACGTCCGGGTTGGCGGCGGCCCGGGACAGCAGGTCTGCGTAGGAGTCCACCGACGTATCCTCCGTCGCTCGCGAGAGTCACCGGAACGCGGTCCAGGTGTACGACTGCGGACCGTCCGCAGTCGTACACCCGGGTGGTGTCCGGCTCAGGCGCTGCGATCGGCGCCCTGCTGTTCCAGCGTCTCGGCGAACTCCTGCCATTCCTGCGCGCACTGCCGGGCCACGTTGGCGATGACGTACGCGCAGTGCGGCGGTACCTTGTCGACCAACCCGTCCCATTCGTTGTTCTGAATGGCGCGGGCGAACATCCAGCGCAGCAGCTCCCGCCCGGAATCGGTGAAGCGCAGCGACGGGTCCTGCTTGAGCCCCTGGAGCATGGAGACGAGGTTCGGCCGGGGCGCGGGCGGGGGGTCCTTCGGTTCGAGGGTGAGGTGCGCGCCGCCGGGACGCCGGTTGGTGGCGCACCGGGCGGGCGGCAGCGGGTCCTCGCCCCGTTGCAGCCGGTTGCGCACGTCCCGTGCGGTCGACGGGGACACCCCGGCGTTCTTGGCGATCTCCCGCAGCGACGCGTCGGGCTGGCTCTTGATGTAGCTGACCGCCTTGAGCCGGCCCTCCACGTTGTTCAGTGGGCGGACCCGCCCGTCCCGGCCGATGCGGGCGGTCACCTGTTCGCCCGCGCCGCCCTGGGACTCCAGGCGCCGGCGGATGTTGCCGATGGTCCGGGCGCTCAGCCCGGTGGATGCCGCGATGGTGCGGTCCGACCAGGACGGGTGGCTGGCGATGATGCGTTCCGCGGCGGTGGTGCGCTCGGCCACCGACAGCGGCAGGCCGTGCGCGATGTTCGCCTTGACGCCGAGGACGAACGCCTCGCGTGCGGTGCCGTCGAACATCCGCGCCTCGATGACGTCGTCACCGCGGATCCGGGCGGCGCCGAGGCGGTGCGCCCCGTCGATGACACGCATGGTGGCGCGGTGCACGATGATCGGTGGGAGCGGGGCGTCGATGCTGGCCAGCATGCGGGTGTGCTCGGGGTTCTCGCCGTGCAGGCGGGGTGAGTCGAGCATCTGGAGGGATTCGACCGGCAGCCGTTCGATCGGCAATTTATCAATCAGTTCGCTGTAATTCTGCTCCGCCTTCATTCGGTCGGCGAAATCGTTGACCATCTGATGTTCCAACACCAACCCCCCGTTGGCTCTGATTCCCCTCAACGCGGTGATGTGTCGACCTGGCGTTGAACGGTACCGACCGCCCACGTAACGCCGCGACGTATCGATGACTGACTCTATCCACCACGCGGCTCCGCTGCAAAGTATTGCACGCGGGATTTGTACCTGACGCTACTGCGGGGCACTTGACCGCAGCGTCGATCCATGATCCGGACGTTCGATTAACGCGCGAACGGGACACAATACCCAAAGCGCACGGTTCCCAGCCGATGGCCATGCGTAGTGTCCGCCATTCCTGATGAATGCCGGCGTGACGGTTCTTTCGGGCGCATCGGCGAGTGTGGACGGCGAAATCTGCGGGCCGATGGGTCGGTTGCCGGGTTCGTAGCGGATGCCGGTCCTGACCGGCTGTGTCCGGAAAAATAGGCACGCGGTCACCGGCATTCGCACGGCCGGGCGCGAGGGATGCCGTGCACGGTGCGTCAACCCGCTGGGGCGGCGATCGCGTAAATCCCTCGCACATCACGGTTCGGTTAACCAGTGGGAAAAGATTGGTGGGTGGAGGAGCCGCCGGGATACGTGCGTAAACGGATACTGCACATGGCCGCCCCGCCCTCCGCGCTTTCCACTGAATTCGCAGGTCATCGCGCGGTTCCGGGACGGATTGCGGTCGGCCGGGTGGGATCGCCGCACACATTCGCCCGCCCGACAGGCTGTCGGATATCAGCGCCACGGCGCGGTGTGGCGAGCGCCACACATCGGCCGCGCATCCATCACCGGCACGGCAAGAAGAAGGAGGTGGCGGCGGGTTTTCCCGCGCCGCCACCTCCCGACGAGCGGATCAGGACGCGCCGGCCTCCGCCTCGACGAACCGGGCCAGCCGCGTGACGCCCTCGTCGATCTCCTCCTGGGTGAGGTAGCTGATCGACAGCCGGATCCCGTGCTCGCCGCCGCCCTCCGGATAGAAGTACGACATCGGCGTCCAGATCACGCCGAAGTCCCGGGCGCACCGGGCCAGCGCGGTGTTGTCGGCCCGGAACGGCACCGTCAGGGCGAGGAAGAACCCGCCGGCCGGCTGGTTCCACCGCACGCCCAGCGCGGCCCGGCGCGGCGCCGGCAGCCGCTCGTCGAGCCGCTTCAGGGTGTGCCGCATCGCCTCGCCGTAGTAGGCGGAGGTCTCCGCGTTCAGGTCGGCGGCCGTCCCGCCCGCGGCGAGCAGCATGCCGGCCACCGCGGCCTGGCTCAGCGGCGAGGTGTTCACGGTGACCATGCTCTTGATCTTGCTGAGCTCGTCGGCCAGCAGTCCGGTCCCGCCCTCGCCGTCCGCCACCTCCTGGTCGGCCACGGCGAAGCCGACCCGCGCCCCGGGAAAGAGCGTCTTGGAGAACGAGCCGAGGTGCACCACCCGCCGGGCGGTGTCCAGCGACTTCAACGTGGGCAGTTGGCGGCCGGGGCTCACCAGCCGGTAGGGGCTGTCCTCCAGCACCAGGAAGTCGTGCTCCTCGGCCAGCCGGAGCAGCTCGTGCCGGGCCGCCAACGACATCGACAGCCCGGACGGGTTGGTGTGGTCGGGGATGACGTAGCACGCCCGGGGGCGGCGGCCCCGCGCCCGCTCGGCGCGCAGCGCGGCCACCAGGTCCTCCGGGTGGAAGCCGTCCTCCCGCTCCGGCACCGGCGTGGTGGCGATGTCGAGCAGCCGGGCCGCGCCCGTGATGCCGACGTAGCAGGGGCTGGAGACCAGCAGGGCGTCCTCCGGGCCGCGGATGAGGGCCCGCAGCGCCAGCACCATCGCCTCCTGGCAGCCGACGGTGACCACGACCGACTCCGCCGGCACGTCGATGCCCTCGTCACGGCGCAGCCAGTCGGCGATGATCTCGCGGATCCGGCCGGCGGCCGGGCCGTACTGGAACATCGCGTCCTTGATCGCGGCGGGGGAGCGGCCCTGCGCGGCCAGGTGGTCCAGGTAGGCGCGGATGCTGTCGAAGACCTGGTCGAGATCGAAGAAACCGTCGAACGGGCGGCCGGGCGCGAACGAGATCGCCCGCGGGTAGCGGGAGGTGACCTCGTTGAGGAAGTTCATCGTGTCCAGCAGCGGATCGGAGAGGCTGTCGTGCAGCTCGTCCCGGCGCAGGACGCGCCCGGGGCCCGGATTCGGCAACGTGGTCATCTCACTCCCGTCGTGGTGGTGCGCCGGTCGGTCCGGGGCACGGCCGTCACCGGCCCAGCCAGACCGGCGCGCGTTTCTCGGCGAAGGCCCGCGGGCCCTCCACGGCGTCCCGGCTGGCCCGGCGGCGCTCCTCCCAGCCGTACCGGCCGGTGAACGCCTCGGGCAGCGGCCGGTCCAACGACTCCAGCACCGCCTGCTTGATCGCCCGCAGCGCCAGCGGCGCGCAGGCCAGCAGGTCGGCGACCCAACCGGCCACGCAGCGGTCCAGCTCACCGGCCGGCACCACCTCGTTGACCAGCCCCAGGGCGTACGCGGTGCCGGCGTCCATCCGGCGGCCGGTGAGCAGGTAGCCCATCGCCGCCTTCAACGGCACCTGCCGGCTGAGCCGGAACGCCCCGCCCGCCCCGGGCACCAGCCCGAGGCGCGGCTCGGGCAGGGCGAAGACGGCCCGGTCGGAGGCGACCACCAGGTCGCAGGCCAGGGCCAGCTCGAAGCCGCCGCCGAGGGCGTACCCGTCGACCCGGGCCAGGACCGGCTTGGACAGGTCGAACCGCTCGGTGAGCCGGGGCCAGCCGGGCTGCCCGCGCGAGCCGAAGCTGCTCGGGGGCACGCCGTCGGCGTCCAGCCGGGCCCGCTCCCGCAGGTCCTGCCCGACCGAGAAGGCCCGGTCCCCGGCGCCGGTCAGCACGACCACCCGGACGTCGTCGTCGGCCTCCACGTCGTCCCAGACCTCGGCCAGCTCCGCGTGCATGCGCAGGTCCATCGCGTTCAGCACCTCGGGCCGGTCCAGCGTCACCCGGGCGACGTGGTCGGCCTTCTCGTACCGCACGCGGGGGGTCACCGCGGCGGTCCTCCCGGGCGGCCGAACCGGCCCACCTTGCCGATCACGTCGTCGCTGTACAGCCGCAGGGCCTGCTGCACCGCGAACTCGGCCAGGTAGCGGCGGAACTCGTCCGGCGACTCCTCGCCGACGCTGAGCATCCGCCGGTTCGGGGCCACCGCCGGCTGCCGCAGCCGGGCCACCGCGTCCTCGACCGCCCCGTCCACCGCGGCCGGCTCCACCACCTCGTCGAGCAGCAGGCGCGCCTCCGGTTCGATGGCCCGGATCCGGCGGCCCAGCAGGATCACCTGCCGGGCCAGCCGGGGGCCGGCGATCCGGGTCAGCCGCAGGTTGGCCACCCCGGGCACGATCCCCTCCTGGGCCGCCGGCAGGCTGAGGTACGCGTCGTCGGCGGCGATCACGTGGTCGAAGACCAGCAGCAGCTGCATCCCGCCGCCGATGGCGAAGGTGTCCACCGCGGCGATCCACGGCTTCTGCACCGTCGGCGCGTGCCACGGCGCGTCCTCGTCGTGCAGCCCACCCCGGATCTTGGCCAGGTAGCCCATCTCCCGCCGGAGCAGGAAGCCGGTCAGCGTGATCTGCCCGGCGTGCAGCGCCTTCAGGTTGATGCCCGCGCTGAACACCCGCCGCCCCTCGTGGCGCGGGTGGGTCATGACCCCGCCCCGCACCACGCCGACCTCGACCCCCGGGTCCAGCAGGGCCAGGTCGACGGCGGTCTCCATGTCGTCGACCTGGCGCTCGTCCTCGGCGTTGAGGCAGTCGTCGCGGCACATGGTGATCCGCGCCGCCCCGTCCTCCCGCCGCAGCCGCACCGAGCCGAGGTCGAGCGCCCCGGTGCGGCGGAACTCGGGCAGCAGGTCCCGGGCCCGGGGGGTGGGCCGGAGCATGGCGTCCAGCAGGTGCCGGCCGGCCCGGGGGGAGCCGAGCACCCGTCCCAGGAAGAGGCCCTGGTCGATCTCGTGCCCCTCCTTGCGCAGCTGCGGCCGGACGCGCTCGGCCGCGAGCCGCGCCGCGTCGGGCACCAGACCGGGGAAGGCCCGGGCCGCCTCCGCGCAGAGCTCGGCCAGGCGCAGCTCCCGGCCGGCGGTCACCTCGTCGTAGACGGCGTCCACGTGCGCGTCGAGGAAGGCGGCGCGCAGCCGGCGTACCCGGTCCTTGGCGGTCTCCGCGGCGGCCCGCTGATGCGGCGTGCGCAGGTCCGGCACGGGCAGCGCGGCGAGCACCGCCTCCGCCCGGCGGGCCTCCCGGGTCAGGACCGCGCGGGCGGTGGCCAGGTCGGCCCGGACGACCTCCGCGGCCGCCGCCGGAGCCTCGGAGAGCAGGCCGGTCACGACGCCTCCTCGCGCCGGCGCAGCATCCGGTCGCAGGCGGCGAGGTGGACGCCGAGCGCCTCGTCGAAGCCCGCCGTGGCCGCCTCGAAGAGCAGGCGCCGCCGCACCGCCAGCTCCGCGCCGGACAGCCCGGCGGCCCGGCCGGCCGCCGCGGCGAGCGCCGCGGGGACGTCGTCGGTCACCTCGTCGAGCAGGTGCCCGGCCAGGGCGGTGGCGGTGTCCAGCGGCGTACCGTGCAGGACCGCCCGGCGGACCGCGGCCCGGTCGGCGCACTGCTGGGTGAGCCGGTAGACGGCCATGCCCGGCCAGGTCACGCCGGTGACCAGCGGCAGCACCAGCCGGGCCGGGCCGGCGGCGATCCGGTGGTCGGTGGCGAGCAGCGCTTCGAGTGCCGCGCCGCCGCAGTCACCGTGCGCCACCGCCACCGAGGTCGCCGGCAGGCACTCGAGCCGGCGCAGCTCGCGTTCCCAGCGACTGACCAGGGCGACGGTGAGGTCGTCGGCCCAGCCCGGGCCGGGCGCGCCCGACAGGTGCAGCACGACCAGCCGGTCACCCCGGTCCTCCACCCGGTCGCAGAGGGCGCGCAGCGCGGCGACCGTCTCGGTGGTCAGGGGAGCGGCGCCGTCGACGCGCAGCGTCGGCAGGTCCGGCTCGGGGCTCGTCTCCGCGAAGCCGTTCGCGGCCGGCGCGGTCACCACTGGACCAGCGCCGTCTCGATGGTGGAGCCCGGACCCATGGTCATCATGACGCCGTGGTCGCCACGCCGCACCACGCCCTCCTCGATCAGTCGACGGTAGGAGAAGAGGAACGAGCCGCTCGACAGGTTGCCGTGGTCACGCAGCACGCCGATGGTGTGCCGGACGTCGTGCCGGGACAGCCCGAGGTTGACCCGGACGGCGTCGATCACCTTCTTGCCGCCGGAGTGCACCAGCCAGTGCCGGATGTCGCTGCGGCGCAGGTGGTGCTCGCCGAGGAGCCGGTCGACGACCCGCTCCGCGTGCGCGCCGACCACGTACGGGATGTCCGGGTCCAGGTAGAAGCTGAACTTGTGCTGGTCGTCGTCCCAGTCGTAGCGCATGGCGCCCATGGCGTCGGTGATCAGATGACTGGCGAACGACAGGATCCGCGGCCCGGCCGGCTCCGCGGCGGCGTCGCCGTCGGCCGGGGCGACCAGGGCGATCGCGGCCGCGCCGTCGCCGAACAGGCTGTTGACCACCGCCGTGCGCATGCTCCCGTCGATCACGTACGCGGCGGAGCACGCCTCCGTGCACACCATCAGGGCGAGCCGCCCGGGGTGCGCGGCGGACCAGGCGGCGGTCCCGCCGAGGGCGTTCAGGCCGGCGTTGCAGCCCATGCCCACCACGTCCACCCGGTGGCAGCGGACCTCGATGCCCAGCTCCCGGATGAGGAAGGCGCTCAGCCCCGGGGTGAGGAAGCCGGTGGTGGTGACGCAGCACAGGTAGTCGATGTCGCGCGGGTCGGCGCCGATGCGGGCGAGGCACTCGCGTACGGCGTTCGCGCCCATCTCCACGGCCAGCCGCCGGTGCTTGGCCAGCAGCGCGCCCTGGCTCTCAGGGAGCACCGCGCCGGCGGCGTCCCGGGGCGGCAGGGTGAGGTGGCGGCGGTCGATGGCGCTGTTGAGGAACACCGACCGGATCCGCGGGTCGGTGATGGCGAAGATGTCGAGCAGCTCCCGCTGGCTGTACGAGTCGGCGGTCACCGCGGTGCCGACCCCGGTGATCCGGGCCGCCGGCGGCGCGGAGGGGCGGCTGCGGGGGCGGGCGGCGGGGAGGCGGAGGACGCCCTGCTCGGGGGCGCTGAGCGTGGTGGTCATCGGAATGTCCATCCCCACATGCGGGGCTTGCTGCGCGGACGGCACACGACCGTGGTCATGTCGGTCACCCTCTCCTGTCTGACGGCGGGTCCTCCCCGGGCGGTCGGCGGCACGGGGCCGTCGCGGCGGGTCGGGGAAGCGGGGTCGAGGCGCGGGCCGTGGGGCGCCCGGGCCGACCGGTCTCGGCACCGCGTCGGCACTCCGGCGGCGGCGCGGATCGTACTGTGGCACCGCTTCCTGCCCCGATCAATCGGGCGCGGACCGGCGACCGGGCACAGTGGTCGGTCGCGGCGGGTGTCCAACTGACGGCGGGGCGCAGTCGAACGGTCGACCCCCTCGGGGCCCGTGACCGGCCCGGCGGCGGCGCATTGATGGACGCCGTGACGGTGGGCCATAGTGACCGTGCGTAGGAAACGGGCAGCTCCCGGCCTCGGCTCGGTCCGACGGGGCAACGGCTGCCGCGCTCGCGCCGGCCTCCGGCCCGGCGGACGGAAACCCCTCTTGGTGATGGTCGGCGGTCCCTGCCGTGTCGGCGCGGACCCGTCCCCTTCCGCCATCCCGGCTGCGAAAGGAAGCTCCGTGGTTGCACGAGAGATTGAATACGTCGAGCTGTACGTGGGCGATCAGCAGTCCGCGGTCGACTACTTCGTCTCCCGCTTCGGATTCCGGCAGGTCGCCGAGTCCGCGGTGGACGACACCCGTTCCACCCTGCTCCGGCAGGGCACCGTGAAGATCATCGTCACCGCCGGCCCGAAGACCTGGAAGTTCCTCGACGGGCACGGAGACGGCATCGCGGACATCGCGCTGACCTGTGACGACGTGGACGCCACCGTCGAGGCCGCCGCGGCGGCCGGCGCCACCGTGAGCCGCTCCTTCCGCGGCCACCCGGTGGTCACCGGCTTCGGCGACGTCGGACACACGCTGCTGCCCGCCTCCGGCGGCCCGGCCGACCGGCTGCCGGCGATCGGCGACTGGACGCCGTCCACCGCCCCGGAGGGCCCCGCCGGCCGGATCCGCAAGCTCGACCACGTGGCGGTCTGCCTGGCCGGCGGCACCCTGGAGCAGCACGCCGACTACTACGGCGCGGCCCTCGGGCTGAACCGGTACTTCAGCGAGTACGTGGCCGTGGGGGACCAGGCGATGGACTCCATCGTGGTCCGCAGCGCCTCCGGTGAGGTCACCTTCACCCTGGTCGCGCCGGACCCGACCAAGAGCCCGGGGCAGCTCGACGCGTTCCTCGGCCGCAACGGCGGCCCCGGCGTGCAGCACCTCGCCTTCCTGGTCGACGAGATCGTCCCCGCGGTACGCGAGTACGGCGCCCTGGGCGTGGAGTTCCTCAACACGCCGGACGCCTACTACGAGATGCTCGCCGACCGGTTCACCGGCATGACCGAGGAGATCGCCCAGCTCCGCGAGACCAACGTCCTGGCCGACCGCGACGAGTGGGGCTACCTGCTCCAGCTCTTCACCCGGTCGCCGTACGAGGCGAACACCCTCTTCTACGAGCTCATCCAACGGCGCGGCTCGCGGGGCTTCGGCAGCCGCAACATCCGCGCCCTGTACGAGGCGGTGGAGCGGGACCGCCTCATCGCCGACTGACCCCGACGGCGGGCCGCCCGACCCGCCACCTCCCGCCCGGGACCGCACCCAGCGGTCCCGGGCGTCACCATGTCCGGAGGCCGGCGGAGTGCCCGTGCGCCCACGCGGCCCGACCTGAGCGCGAGGCGCAGTCGACCAGGAGGTTCGCGTCGGCACGGCCCGCGTTCCTGACGCAAACCTCTTGATCGACGGAGCCTCCACGCGTTCGCCCCAGGACCCGGGCTGGGTGTGAGGCGCGGTCCCGTTCCCGTCCTGGTGCCTTCCGCGGAGTTGACCAAGAGGTTTGCGTC
>NZ_BMRA01000011.1:0-87566 GCF_014648395.1 Micromonospora fulviviridis
CGGGGCATTTCGTTCACCCGCACCCGCCGCTCTCGCGCCGGGCACTTTTACTACGTTACCTCACCGTCTCCGCCGTGTCAAACCGTGTGTCCCGGTCTGTCATGCTTCGTACGGGTTGGCGCCGCTGAACTCGCGCAGCGGCGAACCGCTTTGCTTGGTCATCGGATTTGGCAGGCCGGCCGCTGCGGTCTCCCGCTAGCTCGCCCGGTGCCCTGCCGGTCGTCAACCTTACCCGGTCGGTTCCGCTCCACCAAATCCGCCCTGCGGCGTTTCGGTGCGCCCCGCCCGGCCCGGCTTCCGTCGAGGTTGGACCTCGCTGGTGCCGGGTGCCGCCCGGTCCGTGGCCCCCGGGATGTTCGTCCCGTTTGCCCCGTTCCGCGCTGGCAGAGAGAAAGTTACGCGGGTTCGGGTTTGATCGTCAAATCCAGGGGTAGCGTCCCGCGTCACATCATCACCGCAGAGCTATCTGCCCTGCTCAGCGGCGCTGTGGAGGCGGAATCCCCCGCGATCGACGGCTCGACGACTGTTCGCGCGTGGAAGGAACAGCGCCTCGGGTGGCCTCCGCATTCCCCGGCCGTGCCGGCGATGCCCGAGGGCTTCCGCCGACCGCGGGGTGGGCGGGCGGGCACTCAGGCGGTCGGCCGGCGGCGGGACGCGAGCCAGCCCCGGATGCCGAGCACCCCGACGGTCGTTCCGATGGCCAGCGAGGCCGCGATGAGCAGCGCGTGCACCCAGAGGAAGCTGGTGGGGCTGCCCTCGCCGACCGCGCCGGCCGACCACGCCCGCGGGTCGTTCCAGATGGCGACCGCGAACCTCGGCCAGATCACCCAGGTCCAGACTCCGACCCCGACCAGGAACAGCGACGAGCCGCGCGACAACACCATGGCTGGCCAGTATGCCAGCGGCACGTCGGCGCAGGTCAGGTCAGGACCGCGTGGGCCGGAGCATGCGGAAGGTCAAGCGAGTAGCGCAGCACCGGCGGGATGCTGTGCTGCCACGCGGACCGGGCCGCGCCGGCGAGCACGTACCCCGGCGAGCGCCGCGCACCGCTCGCGCACCCTGACGGCGGGCCGGCCCGCGCGCCGCGAAACCGGCCCGCCGCACGCGGGTCAGAAGCAGGTGACCGCCCCACCGATGGCCGGGTTCGCCCGGTCGTGGTGGTGGACGACGCCGGCGGGGTCGGTCATCGACCCGCCCCAGATCGCGCAGCCCGCGCCGACGTAGCGGTGGACCGGGCCGGCGGCGTAGCGCCGGCTGCCCTCGTCGATGCCGAAGGCGGTCCACTCCGGGTCCAGGTAGACGCGGGTCCCAGTGAGCGTGCCGACGTACGCGGACTTGAGGGTGACCGTGCAGCCGTACCCGGTGAGGGGGTTGCGCAGCAGGTGGACGGTGCCGAGCCGCGCGCCGGTGGCGGTGTCGTGGATCGGGTCCTGGTCGACGGCGACGAAGCCGGGGCCGCAGAGCGCCTCCGGGGTGTACGGGTTGACCACCGCGGCCTGTGCGCCGGTGCCCGCCACCCCGACCAGGACGGCCGCCACGGCCGCCGCGATCCCGATTCGTCGAATGAGTCGCTGCATCTGCATTCCCTTTCACTGGTGCCGACGGATGCGGGACCAGAATGGTGTCGGCTCCGGGCCGGACGAATGTGCGCGGTGGCCACTCCGGCCCGTTTCCGGGTGTGCCGGGCGGCCGGCACACAGGCCATCACCTGCGCGGCAGCGGCGGAATCGATCGGCGAGCACCGATTATGAGGTATCTCGCATAAACACACCCCGATGAATTCGGAATTGCCTTCGTGTTTCCCGGATTCGACCTCCGGGCACTGTTCGAAGTGGCGACACGACGACACCCGGAGGTGGCCACCATGCAACCGTTCAATCCGTGGACCTGGCGGGATCCGTCCGCCCTCGCGGGCGGCTACGAGCAGACCCGCCCGGACGACGTGCCGCGGCAGCGTCCGGCGGGCGCCGACGACGACGGCCCCGACGCGCCCGGCCCGGGCACCCCGATCGACCTCACGGGCTACCGGGTGGAGGCGACCGACGGCCGCATCGGCGCGATCGACGAGGCGAGCGACGACGCCGGCGCCGCCTACCTGGTGGTGGACACCGGGCCGTGGATCTTCGGTCGGAAGGTGCTGCTGCCGGTCGGCACGGTGGCCCGGGTCGACCACCTGGAGCGCGTCGTGCACGTGGACCGGACGCGGGAGCAGGTCAAGGAGTCACCGGCCTTCGATCCCGACGACCTCGGTCGCACCGAGTACCGCGAGCAGGTCGGCAACTACTACGCCGAGAGCTACCGCCGGGGCTGAACAGGGCGCGAGACGCGCGGCGGCCGGTCGGGCCGTCGCGCGTTCCGGTCTGCGCCGGCAGCGGTGGACCGGCTACCGTGTCAGACATGGTCCGGCCGAGCACCTGCGCCCCGGAGACCCTCGACGGTCTCCCGGCGGCTGCCGCTCCGGTTCTCCCGGCCCGTGTCGACGACGGTCGGGAGCAGATCCTCGACGTCCTCCGTGCCGGTGGGCTGCGGTTCCGCGCCGGCGGGCGATGGCGGCGCTCGCACTGACGAGCCACCTCCACTGATCCGGGCACACCCCGGGTCTCCTCCGCGCGCCCGCGCGTCCTCCACCGACCAGCCATGAGAGGCGTACGACCATGTCCGCAGCACGGATGCTCACCGGTGACCGCCCGACCGGGCGGCTGCACCTCGGCCACTACGTCGGCAGCATCGCCAACCGGGTGAAGCTGCACCAGCGCCACGAGAGCTTCTTCATCATCGCCGACCTGCACATGCTCACCACGCGCAACAGCCGCGAGGACATCGAGCAGGTCTCCCACAACGCCCGCGAGATGGTCACCGACATCCTCGCCGCCGGTGTCGAGCCGGACCGGGCCACCTTCTACCTCCAGTCGGCGATCCCCGAGGTCGGCGACCTGAACACCCTGTTCCAGAACCTGGTCACCGTGCCCCGGCTGGAACGGGTCCCGTCGCTCAAGGAGATGAGCCGGGACGCCGGCAAGGAGGAGATGCCGTACGGGCTGCTCGGCTATCCCGTCCTCCAGGCCGCCGACATCCTCTGCGTGAAGGGGCAGGTCGTGCCGGTGGGGAAGGACAACGCCGCGCACGTGGAGGTGACCCGGGAGATCGCCCGGCGCTTCAACCACCTCTACGGCGAGGTCTTCCCGGTGCCGGAAATGATCATGTCGGAGACGCCGGCCCTGGTCGGCACCGACGGCGCGGGGAAGATGAGCAAGAGCAAGGGGAACGCCATCGCGCTCTCCGACGACCCGGCCACGGTGCGGCGCAAGGTGATGGGGATGTACACCGACCCGAACCGGGTCCGGGCCGACGTGCCGGGCACGGTCGAGGGGAACCCGGTCTTCGCGTACCTCGACGTGTTCCACCCGGACCGGGCGACGGTCGAGGAGTTGAAGGCGCGCTACCGGGCCGGTCGGGTCGGCGACGTCGAGGTCAAGGAGGAACTGGCGGGCGCGCTCAACCGGTTCCTCGACCCCGTCCGGGAGCGGCGGGCCCGGTTCGAGGGGCAGCGCGGCCTGATCGACGAACTGATCTTCGAGGGCACCGAGCGGACCCGCGCCGAGGTGCGCCGCACCCTGGTCGAGGTGCGCCGGGCGATGGGCCTGACCAGCGCGTACACCCAGATGCGGCGGCGGGCCGAGCGCTACCGCAAGGCCGTCGGCACGCCGGCCTGAGATTTCGGGTACGCCGGCCGGCCGGCCCGGGTACGGCCTTGCGCCGCCCCCGGGCCGGCCGGTTAGGCTGCTCGCATGACCAGCTCGCACGCGTTCCCGACGGCGTCCTCCGACGTCCTGTTCGGCGCGCTGCGACGCCGGCGGTCCCGCGACCGCCTGCGCTGAGCATTCCTCACTGCGACCGGCGGATCGAGCCGCCGGTCATCGCCGATCGTCCTCGGTCCGCCCGCATCCCCATCCGGTGATCCGCGAGCGGCGGATCCGAGCGAGATCGGCGTACCCATGGATCTGGAGAAACTGCTGACCGACCGGCTGGCGCCGGCGTTCGCCGCGGTGGCCGGCGGGCCGGTGGACCCGGTCGTGCGGCGCTCCCAGCGCGCGGACTTCCAGTCCGACGCGGCGCTGGCACTGGCCCGGCGGCTCGGCCGGCCGCCGCGCGCCATCGCCACCGAGGTGCTGGAGCGCGCGGAACTGGCCGGCCTGTGCAGCACCGCGGAGGTCTCCGGACCGGGCTTCCTCAACCTGACCGTGGCCGACGACGCCCTGGCCGGGCTGGTCTCCGCGCTGGCCGCCGACCCGCGGCTCGGGGTGCCGGAGGCCGCCGCGCCGGAGACCGTGGTGGTCGACTACTCGGCGCCGAACGTGGCGAAGGAGATGCACGTCGGGCACCTGCGGTCGACGGTGATCGGCGACGCGGCGGCCCGGCTGCTGGAGTGGCTGGGGCACCGGGTGCTGCGGGCCAACCACCTCGGCGACTGGGGGACGCCCTTCGGCATGCTGATCGAGCACCTGGTCGACCTGGGTGAGGCCGAAGCGGCGCAGGAGCTGTCGATGGGCGACCTGGACTCGTTCTACAAGGCGGCCCGGGCCAAGTTCGACGCCGACGCGGCCTTCCGCGAGCGGTCCCGGCAGCGGGTGGTGGCGTTGCAGGGCGGCGACGCGACGACCCTGCGCCTCTGGCGGCTGCTGGTGGAGCAGTCCGAGCGCTACTTCCTGACCGTGTACGACCTGCTCGACGTGACCCTCACCGAGCGGGACTTCCACGGCGAGAGCAGCTACAACGATTTGCTCGGCCCGGTCGTCGAGGAGCTGGACCGGCTCGGGCTGCTGAGGGAGAGCGACGGCGCGGCGTGTGTGTTCCCGCCCGGCTCGGTGGGCCGGGACGGCGAGCCGCTGCCGCTGATCGTGCGGAAGTCCGACGGCGGGTACGGCTACCCGGCGACCGACCTGGCGGCGATCCGGCACCGGACCGGCACGCTGGGCGCGACCCGGCTGCTCTACGTGGTCGGGCTGCCGCAGCGGCGGCACTTCGAGATGGTCTACGCCGCCGCCGCGCAGGCCGGTTGGCTGGCCCCGCCGGCCCGGGCCGAGCACGTCGGGTTCGGCTCGATCCTCGGCCCGGACGGGCGGATGCTGCGCAGCCGGGCCGGCGGGTCGGTGAAACTGGTCGGGCTGCTGGAGGAGGCGGTGGCCCGGGCCACGGCGCTGGCCCGGGAGCGGAACCCGGAGCTGGGCGAGGCGGAGGCGGCCGAGGTCGGCCGGGCGGTCGGCATCGGCGCGGTCAAGTACGCCGACCTGTCCAGCGACCGGCACAAGGACTACGTGCTCGACTGGGAGCGGATGCTGTCGCTGGACGGCAACACGGCGCCCTACCTCCAGTACGCACACTCCCGGATCCGGTCGATCTTCCGGCGGGCCGGGGTGGCGGCCCGGCCGGAGGCGGGAGTCTCGCTGGCCGAGCCCGCCGAGCGGGCGCTCGCCTTCGAGCTGGTCGGCTTCGGGGCGGTGGTCGGCGCCGTGGCGGAGAACCTGGAGTTCCACCACCTGACCGCGTACCTGTCCCGGGTGGCCGCCGCGTTCAGCGCGTTCTACGAGCGTTGCCCGGTGCTGCGGGCCGACGAGCCGGTCCGGGACAGCCGGCTGGTGCTCTGCGACCTGACCGCGCGGGTGCTCCGGCAGGGCCTGCACCTGCTCGGCATCCGCACGCCGGAGCGGCTGTGATCCGGGGGAGGAGCGGTACGTCCGCTGCCCGGCGGCCGGCCTGATGGACGGCGCCGGGCAGCGGGACCGGATCGACCGGGCCGCTCAGCGCGGCAGCCAGGTCTGCACCTCGACCAGGTTGCCCTCCGGATCGCGCAGGTAGGCCGAGCGGACGCCCCAGCCGGGGCGGTCGGCCGGGGCGGCGACGACCGTCCCGGCGGGGAGGGCGGCGACGGTGGTGTCCACGTCGGGCACCGGGACCACCACGAGCACACCGCCGTCCCCCCGCCCCACCGGCAGCACCGTCTCGGCCGCCCGGCGGCCCAGCACGGCCAGCACGGTCTCGCCGGCGGAGTCGAAGCTGGCGTACTCGAAATCGGCGACCACCTTCTCCGGCTCGCCGAGCAGGTCGGCGTAGAAACGGACGGTGGCCGGGAAGTCGTCGGCGACGATGCGGGGATGCACGCTCATGATCCGGACCCTAGCCGCGCGCGTCCGCGTGGATGCTGCCGGACAGGCCGGAGAGGGGTGCGCCGCCACCGCCGTGGTGGGTCAGGACTCCTGCTCCAGCACGGTGAGCATGGAGCGCACCACGGAGGAGCGCCAACCGCTGCCCATGGTGCGGTGGGCGACCGCCTGGAACGGGCTGTCGAGGTCGAAGCCGGAGTGCTCCATCAGCATCCGGGTGCCCCGGCCCTCGTGCTCCAGCCGCCACGTGACGACCGAGTCGAGGCCGATTCCTACCTGTCAGAAACTGCCGGCGACGGGAGGCCCCCGATCCCGCATGGAAAGCAGCAGGTCACGGGCACGGGAGGCGCGAACTGACGTACCGGATCTTCTTCTCCGTTGCTGGAAAAGGCGTCCGGCCGGCGGTCCTGGAGACCGCCGGCCGGACGACACGCGCCGGGGCTCAGCTCGGGCGGCGCTGGAGCCGCCAGAACCCGAAGCCGGCCAGCAGCCCGGCCAGCACCAGGTAGAACGCCGACTCCAGCCACTGGAACGACCAGTACCGGCTGGTCGGCTGGTACGCGATCTCCACGTGCACGTCGTGCTTCGCCAGGCACACCGCGGTGTCCCCGTACGGGCCCTCGGCCGTGCCGGTCTCCGGGGCGTTGGTGAAGCACTCGTTGAAGATCCCCTCGTCCAGCGGCTCGCCCGTCTTCGTGAGCAGCTCGCTGACGTCGGTGACCCAGGCGTCCGGCACGGTCAGGCCCTTGACCACCGGGGCGCCGGTGATGCTGCCCAGGCTGCGGGCCTGGTTGATGGCCTGCACGGTCATCGGCATGGTGAGGTGCTCCGCCGGCAGGAAGTGCGGCCGGATCACGTTGGGCACGAGGAACTGGAAGACGACGAAGGCCAGGATGGTCAGCGCCATGGCCGGCACGGTCCGGCGCACCAGCAGGCCGATGAGCGTCCCGAGCACGAAGGCGAACGCCGCGTACGCGATCGGCGCGATGTTCCGGGCGCCGAACAGGATCGTGCTGAACCGGTTGTCGGCCACCTGGTCGACCGGGCTGGCCGCCCAGGTCAGCAGCAGGCTGGCCGCGCCCGCCACCACCATGCTGGCCAGCCCCACCAGGGCCAGCTTGACCGCCAGCCAGTGCCGGCGGGTCACGCTCTGGCTCCAGACCAGCCGCTGGGTGCCGGCCTCCAGCTCCCGGGCCACCAGGGGCGCGCCCCAGAACATGCCGACCAGACCCGGGATGAGCCCGAGCAGCGCGGCCAGGTAGAGCAGGGTGTTCTCGTAGTCGGCGCTGAACTGGCTCAGCTGCGGGCCGCAGTCGGCCAGGCTGGCGCACTGCGCCCGGTAGTTGTCGTAGGACTCGCGGATGTCGAACCCGAGGTAGAGGAAGTACGCGGCGATCAGGGCCAGGCCGATGACGCCGACGAGGGCCTGCCCGCGGAACTGCCGCCAGGTCGTCCAGATCACCGTACGGCCTCCCCCGCCATGGCGTCCGTCAGGCCGGCGGAGACGCCCGCCGCCCGGGTCATGTAGCTGAGGACCATCTCCTCCAGCGAGACCGGCTCGACGCTCCACGGCGTACGCGGCAGCGCGCCGGCCACCCGTACCACCGCCCGGCTGTACTGGTCGGTGTGCTGCATGCGGATGACCTCGACCTCTGCCGGCAGCCGGTCCAGCTCGCCGCGCGGGGCGACCAGCCGGTGGTGCTGGGCCAGCAGGTCCTTCACCTCGCCGGCGACCTGCACCCGAGAGGCGCAGAGCACGATGAGGTAGTCGCAGACCCGCTCCACGTCACTGAGCAGGTGCGAGGAGAGGATCGCGCTGGCGCCCAGCTCGGCGACGAACTCCATCAGGTTCTGCATGAACCCGTCCCGGGCCAGCGGATCCAGCGCGGCGGCCGGCTCGTCGAAGATCAGCAGCTCCGGGCGCTTCGCCGCGGCGATGGTCAGCGCCAGCTGGGCGCGCTGGCCGCCGGAGAGCCGGCCGGCCTTCTGCTTGAGGTTGAGCCCGACCTGCGCGATCCGCCGGTCGGCCAGGGACTGATCCCAGGACGGGTTCAGCTTCGCGCCCATCCGCAGGTGGTCAGCCACGGTGAACGTGCCGTAGACCGGGGTGTCCTGCGCGACGAACCCGACCTTGGCCAGGTGCGCCGCGTTCGCCGCCGGGGGCGAACCGAGCACCCGCAGCATCCCCGCCGTCGGCGTGATCAGGCCGCAGGCGAGGTTCAGCAGCGTGGACTTGCCGGCGCCGTTCGGCCCGACCAGGCCGACCACCCGTCCGCGGGGGACGTTGAGGTTGCAGTCGGCCAGCGCCAGCCGCTTGCCGTATTGCTTCGTCAGACCCTCGGCCTGGAGTGCGGGATAGGAATTCTCCTGTGGCATAGCGTCAATCCTGCGGATCGCGGTCTGCCGCAGCATCGGTCCAAAGTAGGGTCGGCGCTCTTGGCTACCGTACTTTTGACTGGTTTCCCTCCGCCCGCCCCCGACGGCGCGAAAGCACGCGCGGCGGCGCCGGGGAAACGGGTTCCCCGGCGCCGCCGTCTGATGCGCGCGGTCAGCTGACGTGCCGCTGGATCCGCCACAGGCCGAAGCCGGCCAGCAGCCCCGCGAGCGCGAGGTAGAACGCCGACTCGATCCACTGGAACGACCAGTAGCGGCTGTTGGGCTGGTAGTCGACCTTGACGTGCAGGTTCAGGTCACCCAGGCAGCCCGCGGTGTCGCCGGCGCCGCCCCCGGCGGTCTGCGGCGGCTTGGTCAGACAGGTGTCGATGGTCCGCGCGTCGACCGGCTGGCCGCTGGCGGTGAGCAGCTTGCTGGTGCCGGTGACCCAGGCGTTCGGGATGCTCAGGCCCTTCACCGTGGCGTCGGTGCCCACCCCGCGCAGCTCGCGCAACGCGTCGGCGGTCATCGCCTTCGTCACGGTGACCGGCTCCATCAGGTGCGGCCGGACCATGTTCGGCATCAGGAACTGGAGCAGCGTGAAGGCCAGGATGGTCAACGCCATCGCCGGCACCGTCTTGCGCATCAGCAGCCCGATGACCGTGCCGAGCACGAAGGCCAGCGCCGCGTACGCGATCGGCGTCAGGTTGCGGGCGCCGAACGCCAGCGCCGCGAAGCGCTCCCCGGACACCTTGTCGTAGGGGCTCGCCGCCCAGGTCAGCAGCAGGCTGGCCAGGGCCGCGACCGCCATGCTGGCGAAGCCGACGAAGAGCAGCTTGACCGCCAGCCAGCGGCGCCGGGTGACACTCTGGTTCCAGACCAGCCGCTGGGTGCCCGACTCCAACTCCCGGGCGATCAGCGGCGCACCCCAGAACACGCCCAGCACCGCCGGGATGATCGCCAGCAGCAGGGCGAGGAAGAGCAGCCGGGTGCGGTAGTCGTCCTGGAACTGGCTCATCGCGTCCAGGCACCGGTCGGCGACCTCGCAGCGGGACTGGTAACGGTCGTACGCCTGCCGGATGTCCAGACCGGTGAACAGGAGGTAGGCCGCCAGCGGCGCCAGCGCGACGACGCCGACGAGGGCCTGGGTGCGGAACTGCCGCCAACTCATCCAGATCATCGCGGCACCTCGACCCGCGGCAACGGACACGACTCATCAATAGGCATGACCACATCCTGGAGAGGTGGCCGCCGCCCAACATCGGCCCAAAGCACGGTTCGCCGCGCCCCGGACCGTACTTTTGACCGGTTCGGCCGGCCCGGCGAGTACCTAGCGTGGGTCGCATGGACACTTCGGACCGGTCGGCCCGCGGGGCCGGAATCGCCTTCGACATCGCCTTCGCCCTGGCGGCTCTGCTGGGCATGGCCTTCACCGCCTACATGATCAGCGACAGCTGGGGCGGCAGCTATGCGGTCTTCGACACCGCCGTGGCCGCGGTGGTGTCCCTGCTCGCGCTGGGTCGCCGGATCAACCGCACCTGGACGGCCGTCGCCGGCCTGGTCGTGGTCGCGGTGGCGATCCTCGTCTCGCAGGTCGCCGACCTGCCGCAGGAGCCCAGCCCCATCGCCTCGCTGGCGCTGGCCGTGCTGGTCGCCTCGGCGCTGCGGCACCTGCCCACCCAGTGGGGCTGGGGCATCGCCGCCGGCGGCCTCGCCGTCATCCTCGCCTGCTGGATCACCGGCGGCTTCCGGGCCGTCGCGGTGATGGGCACCCTGGCCTGGCTCGGCGCCGTCGCGGTCGGCGCGTCGATGCGCGGGGCGGACGCGGGCAAGCGCGCCGCGGCCGAGCGCCGCCGGGCCGCCGACGAGGCCAACCGGCAGTGGGACCCGACCCGCACCTTCTGACCCTGCGAACCCGAGGGCCGGTCTCCCGAACGGGCGGCCGGCCCTCGGCCTGCTGGTTCGGCTGCCTATCTGGCCGAACCGCCGGCGATGGGCCGCCACGCCTCGTAGCGATCGGATCGCGGCAGATTTGGGCGTCTGGGCGTCCCCTTTGGCTGGAGCGAGCTTGTCCTATCCCTCTGCTCTAATCCCGTCATGCATGTCGTCGTCACAGGCGCACTCGTTGAAAACGGCGCGGTCCTGCTAGTACACCGCAGGCCGACCAAACGGGCATACCCAGATGTCTGGGATCTGCCCGGGGGGCAAGTCGAAGCGGGTGAGTCGGAACTACAAGCCCTCGCGCGTGAGATGCACGAGGAGCTCGGTGTTCACATTGTGGCGGAGTCCGCTTCACGGTTGGGCGTCTTGCATGCCGGCAGTGGTGAGGACGCCCTTCACGTGGGCGTCTGGCAAATTGGAGACTGGGTTGGCTCTCCGACCAACCGTGCACCTGACGAGCATGACGACATCGCGTGGGTCGGGATCAGCGAGCTGGGCGGCCTTCCCCTCGTGCATGGCGTCTTGGCGGCAATGGTTCGTTCTCTGCCTGAGTTTGAGTGGGCCCGCAGGCACCCAGATGTCACCGACGGCAACCAGGACGACCGAGGAACCAAGGCCGACTGTCGTGCATGTGCTGGGACGGATTCGTCAAGCAGGTGGTGGGACCAGACACCCACGTCAGCTGTCGGATCACAGCTCCTACCGCGTCTCGGCCGACCGCTTCCGGGTGAGGGTGACCCCGGCAAGGACCAGCGCGATGCCGGCCGCGATCGCGGCGGTGATGGCTTCGTGGAGGATGAGCCATCCGAGGATCACGGCGACGATCGGCAGGAGGTAGGTGACCACTGATGCGGCAGTCCGGCCTCGTCATCAACGATGCGGTAGTTCAGGACGTAGGCGGCGCCGGTGCCGAGTGCGCCGAGGACGAGCGGGCTTGCGACGGCGTCGGGTCGCCATGTCGATGATTCGAGCCCGGCGAATGGCAACGCTAGGGCTAGCAGGACTGGCTGCGCCGAGCTGGGCCGCCGACAGCATGGGCGGAGGGATTCCGCCGGATTCAGGACGTGCTCAGGACAGCTCCCTACGGTCACCAAGTCGATCTACGTGGAGGCGACAGGCCGGGTGCAGCAGGACTCGGTCGACCGGCTCGGTTTCCTCTTCGACGCGTAGGCGTAGGGGTCAGCCGTGGGGGTCAGACGATCAAGGGCCGGTCTCCCGTGATGGGAAACCGGCCCTTGACCTGCTGTGCGCCCGAAGGGACTCGAACCCCTAACCTTCTGATCCGTAGCCAGAAGGAGAGGGTACCCGTGACCTGCAGTTATGCAGGTTTGTCCGGATTCGATATGTAGCAGTGTCGACGGAACGTGACGCTAGAACGCGTTTCCTTCCCGTAGAGTGCATCCATGGATGCAGGGTCAATCCTCCCTGGATCCGTCGCCGGCTTCTTGATCTGCTGGCAAGCTTTCTGCCGCTCGGCGCGCCTGGCTCATCAGGGCCTGGATCACCGCCGACGGCTTGACGCCGCGGCGCTGGGCCTCCTCGAAGAGCCACGTGAGGTCGCCCTCACTCAGCTCCACCAAGAAGGTGTTCCTCACCGGGCGGGGCTCGTACTCCACCTCGGCGTTGGTCCAGGCGGTCACCGGCTCGTCCGCCAACCGCAGCGCCTCTTCACGACTCATGCTCATGGCCCCTCCGAACATCTTCCGGCCCACTCACGTCTCATTCTTGTGCAGCTGCCTACCGCTGAGAAGGACAAAACCCCCGCCGGCCGTCAGCATGGCCGGGCAACCCGGCCGATGTTGGCGAAAGGCCGCCAGCAGGACCGGGATCGAGGCGGCACCGCCCGCTTGCGGGCCACATGGTTGTCCGAGAGCTCAATCGGCAAGGTGAGCAGCGGCATCTCTTCGATTGGCTAAGCCACCTCGGCCGCAGGAGCGGCGGTGTCTCGGACGGAGTTGAGGATCGTGATCAGGCGGTCGACGTCGGCGGACGGGAAGATCGAGTCTGGGCCGTGCGGGGCGATGTCGCTGAACGGGGATTCGTAGAGCCGCGCGGGCTCCATCACGCCGTTCTGCGTGAGGTGGGTGATGATCAGGTTGACGAAGTTGATCTGGTTCGCGGTCAGGGTGCGACCGGCGAGGAACTCGCCGAACGCCTCGCTGGCCGCCTCCCGATCGAGGCCCACCAGCGACCGGATGAACAGGCCGAGCCCGTGCGCCGAGCGGCGGGCTTCGTCGATGTGCTCGGTGCCGCCGCCACTGGCCGCGAGCATCCGTTCCAGCTCATCGAGGTCTGTGGGCGAGAGCTGCTTGTTGCGGCGTAGCTTCTGCAACGCCAGGTGGTCCTCGTGGGCGCGCAGGTACACCCGGGCCTTCGCGCGGAACCGCTCGAAGTCCGTGCCGATCTTGATGTCGTTCAGCGTGACGACGGAGATCTCGCCCAGCTCGTCGGTGAAGTCGGTGTAGACGATGGCCCGCTTGGACCTCTCGATCAGCTTGACCAGCCCGCGGAGGCGGCGGCGCATCAGCTCCAGCATCGGCAGGGTGACGTCCTGCCACCACTCGTCGCCGGCCACCTCGTCGAGGAGCTGCTGCTGCTCGCGGACCGCGGGGATGCTGGTCTGTTCCAGCAGGGTCGAGGCGATGTCCTGCACCTGTCGCTGCAGGCGGTCGTAGGCGGGTTCGACCTCGAGTTGGCCGAGCTGGAGGCGCAGCACCAGCAGGTCGAACCGCTTGGCGGCCTCGTCCTCGTCCTTGACGGCGGTGGGCAGGCCGGCGAGGTTGCTGCCGATCTCGTCCACGGCCTCGGGGCTGAGCCGGTGCCAGTGCTCGAAGTCGATGTAGTACTCCACCAGGCGCCGCTTGGGGCGGACGACGAAGTTGTCGAGGTGGATGTTCTCCACCCGGCGGTGGAGGTTGTGGGCGAGGTCCCAGCGCAGCGCCGCCTCGCTCTGCGTCCCGTCGGCCTCAACCTCCGCGCCGACGTCGGAGGGGAGGCGCTGGTCGAGGCGGTAGATCAGTTCGAGCCGCGCCTTGAACAGGCGCTCCGTCAGCGACTCACCCAGCGTGCCCTCTGCCGCCTTCGGGTTGTGGTTGAAGAACTCGAAGTTCTGGCAGAAGTCGAAGATGAAGAAGTTCTCCTTGTCCTGCCCCGGGCCGTAGAGATCCTTGCAAAGCCGGGTGCCACGGCCGATCATCTGCCAGAACTTCGACTTCGACCGCACGATCTTGAAGAAGACCAGGTTGACGACCTCGGGGACGTCGATGCCGGTATCGAGCATGTCTACCGAGATCGCGATGTGCGGGTCCTTCTCCTTCTCCGAGAAGTCGTCGATGAGGCTCTGGGCGTACTCGGTCTTGTGGGTGATGACCCGTGCCAGGTGGCCGCGGTGCATCGGGTAGGCGAGGTCGAACCGCTTCTGGATGAAGTCGGCGTGGGCGTTGTTTTTGGCGAAGATGATGGTCTTGCCGATCCGGTCGCCGCCGGCCACACGGTGGCCGTGGGTCATCAACGTCTCCAGGACCTTGTCCACGGTGTCGGCGTTGAACAGCCACTTGTTGACCGCGTCCGGGTCGACGCTGTCCGGCGGCCCGTCCTCGCCCCAGTCGAGGGCATCCCAGGCGTCCTTCTCCTCCTCGGTGAGGTCGTCGTAGCGGATGCCGTCGCGCTGGAACTTCAGCGGTACGGAGACCGCTCGCGGCGGGACGAGGAAGCCCTCGTTGACCGCGTCGTCGAGGTCGTAGTGGTCGGTGGGGACGCCGTCTTCGAGGTTGAACAGGCTGTAGGTGTTGCGGTCAATCTCGTTGCGCGGGGTCGCGGTGAGCCCGACCAGGAGGCTGTCGAACCAGGAGAAGATCGCCCGGTACTTCTGGTAGACCGAGCGGTGCGCCTCGTCGATGATGACCAGGTCGAAGTAGCCGGGCCCGAACCGGCGCTCGCCGCTCGCGGTCTCGTTGATCAGGCCCATCATGGTCGGGTACGTCGAGACGTACACCCGGCCCTCGGTGTTCTTCTCGGTGACCAGGTTGACCGTCGCCGCGTCGGAGAGGTGCGCCTTGAACGCGTTGACCGCCTGGTTGACCAGCGCGTTGCGGTCGGCGAGGAAGAGCACCCGCTTGACCCAGTTGGCGCGCATCAGCAGGTCGACCAGGGCGATCACGGTGCGGGTCTTGCCAGCGCCGGTGGCCATCACGACGAGTGCCTGGCGCTGCCGCTGCGTCTCGAACGCCTCGCCGATGGCCCGGATCGCCCGGTGCTGGTAGTACCGCTCAACGATCTCCTGCTTGATGGGCACGTCCGCGAGCGCCTTGCGGGTGTCGCGGCGCTGGATCAGGAGCTGGAGCTCCTCCTTGGTGTAGAAGCCCTGCACCGGGCGCGGAGGATAGGCGGTGTCGTCCCAGAGCCAGGTCTCGTAGCCGTTCGTGTAGAAGACGACCGGGCGCTGCCCGTACCGCTGCTCCAGACAATCGGCGTACAGCTTGGCCTGCTGCTGGCCGACCGTGGCGTCCCGGCGGGTGCGCTTGGCCTCGACCACCGCGAGCGGCTTACCGTCGTCACCCCACAGGACGTAGTCGACGTACCCGGTGCCCGTGGTGTTGGGCATGCCGGTGACCTCGAACTCGCGGTCCTCTGGGCGGTCGAGGTGCCAGCCGGCCTCCCGCAGCATGAGGTCGATGTAGAGGTCGCGAGTCTTCGCCTCGTCGTAGTCGTGGTCGTCGGGGCGAGCCTCGTTGGCGGCCTTCGCGGCGGCGATTTCAGCGCGCAGCTTCGCCAACTCGGCGTCGAGGGTGGCCGACTTCTCCCGCTCGGCGGCCAACGCCGCGTCCTGGGCGGCGAGCTTGTCAGCAAGCGCCTTGAGCTCGGCCTGGGTCTGCTGCCGGACCTGCGAGGGGACCGGCCGGGGAATCAGGTCCGGGTTGAAGGCGAGCGCGCTCGCCGGAACCACCGCCTGGTCGCGGGTGTAGTGCCGAGCGATCCAGTACATGACGTGGAACAGCTCACGGACGACCGGCACCGCCTCCTTCGACGTCACCGGCGTGCTCTTGTGAACGGCCGTGTTGCCCTGCTTGCGGATGATGTTCATCTTCGCCTGCAGGCTGTTGCCCACCAGGTTCCGCAGCGACGGCTCGTGGATCATCGCCGACAGGTCGTCCTTGTACGGCTTGCTGAGCGTGCCGTCGGCCTCGAAGAGCCAGGTAAGGGCGAGTTCGAGCGCGCGCCGGGCGTAGAAGCACGAAGCCCGTGGGTCGGCGACAGCCAGCCGCTCGGCCCGCAGGGCCTCGCCAAACAGTCCGGGCCACTCGGCCCGCAGGAACGCGAAGTTGCTCATCCGAGCGCCAACCCCCCACAGTCGACAGCCCTCGATCGTCTCACGTCAGGGCAACCCCCGGAAGGCCCGATCCTGCAGGGACGCGAACAGCGCGTCGAGTTCCGCCAAGCTTGCTCGATGTGACGCCTTCATGCGTTCGACGCCTCGAAGGCGCTTAACGAACGCTTGCTGCAGGGCGAGTGGCGGCAGCACGACGGGCAGGGCCTTGATGATTTCCATGTTCAGCCCTGCCATGATCGCTCCCTTCGCTGTCTGCTGCAGGTAGCGCCGAGCGGCTGGGTGCGTCAAAAAGTACCGATGGAGAAATGCCGGCATGCAGCGGCCAGCGTCCAGCGTGATGCAGCACAGATGCTTTGTGTTGATGGCCCGGGGGATGTCGTCCGGTACAACAGCGCAACGACCGCAGGTCCCCATGATGGTGATCAGGACATCGCCGGGATGAACGGCGTACCGCGCGAGCTGCTGGTACTTCTCCTCGCTGATGAACCTTCGTTCGTCCCACCGGAACTCATTGCTGACCGCGTTGTCGATCCCAAGAACGGCAACCCCGTGGTCGACGAACTCGCTGTGCAGCAGTTGGCTGCCGAACGGACCCGTCCGAATCGAGCCCTTGCGCTGGTCGGCCACGTCAGCAACCGTCACCGTTGGCCATGCGTTCGAGGCTTCGGTAGCGAACATGTCGAGGAAGATCGACTGGGTGAGGTCGTCGAGGTGGGCGAGGGCTTCGCGGCGCTTGGTGCGCACCTCGTCCGCCCGGTTCAGCACCTCCGCTATCCTCCGCTGCTCTTCAAGCGGAGGCAGGGGTATCTCTACCTGCGCGACGACGGCTTTGGAGATCTCCTTGAAGGTCGCGCCGTTGCCAAGACCCTCCAGATAGGATCTGTTTCCCTTCAGCCACCAGTACAGGTACTTCGCCTCCACCGCCCGGGCGTCAGGGACGAGACTCTTGAAGCCCTGGTTCGTGGCCATCGGAATGGTGTTGATGGCGACGTGTCCGATTGGCGCCCGGGAGCTGAGCAGAACCGAACCAGCCGGAAGTACCGATGCCGCGCAGCTTCTCAGGCCGGCTGCGGTGATCTTACGGGGCGTGTCATGAATGTAGGTGCCGCGAAGGACACTTAGGTCTTTCGGTGTTGCCCAGGGAATCTCACCATCCCAATATTCCTCGACACCAGTTTTGGGCGTAGCACCGGAGACGATCTCGCAGCAGTCGCTCAGCCTCGCCTTTGGCCATGCGCTCATGCCAGCAACGCCTTCAAGTCGGACATGCCCTGCTGGATCTCAGCCTCCAGGCGCTCCAGGTCGGCCAGAATGTCGAGCGGCGAGCGATGCTCGACCTCCTCGTGGACGACCTCCTTGTATCGATTGAGGCTGAGGTCGTAGCCCTGCTCGACAATGTCCGCCTTGGGCACGCAGAAGCTCTGCTCGGTCCGGGCCCGCTGCAGCTCCTCGCCGTCGCGCCGGAACCAGCGAGCCAGCGCGTCGGGCAGATTGTTCTTGGCGTGCTCGTCCTCGGCCAGCGCTACGTCGGGCGCCGGGCCGAGCTTGTCGGCCGCCAGCAGCGGAGTGCGTTTGTCGTCCAGACTCCACCCGTCCGCGGTGACCTCGTAGAACCAGACGTTGTCGGTGCCGCCGCTGTTGGTCTTGGTGAAGAGCAGGATTGCGGTGGAGACACCGGAGTAGGGCCTGAAGGATCCACCTGGCAGCTTGACCACGCCGTCGAGCTTCTGCTCCTCGACCAGCATGCGGCGCAGCTCCTTGTGCGCCTTGCTCGATCCGAAGAGCACGCCATCCGGCACGATGACCGCCGCCCGGCCACCGGGCTTGAGCAGCCGGAGGAAGAGGGCGAGGAAGAGCAGCTCAGTCTTCTTGGTCTTGACGACTCGCTGGAGGTCCTTGGACGTGCTCTCGTAGTCGAGGCTGCCGGCGAACGGCGGGTTGGCCAGGATCAGCGAGTACTTCTCCGACTCGTTGCTGACGTTCTCGGCCAGCGAGTCGCGGTAACGGATGTCCGGGTTCTCCACGCCGTGCAGCAGCATGTTCATGCTGCCGATGCGCAACATGGTGCTGTCGAAGTCGAAGCCGTGGAACATGCTTTCGTGGAAGTGCTTCCGCTGCACCGCGTCGAACAGCGCGTTCGGATGCGTTCGGCGGACGTACTCGCCAGCCTCGACGAGGAAGCCCGCGGTGCCGCAGGCCGGGTCACAGATCTCGTCGGTCGGTGTCGGAGCCGTCATCTCGACCATGAGCTGGATGATGTGCCGCGACGTACGAAACTGTCCGTTGTGCCCGGCCGTGGCGATCTTGCTGAGCATGTACTCGTAGAGGTCGCCCTTCGTGTCCCGGTCCTCCATCGGGATTTGGCCGAGCATGTCGACCACGCGGGCCAGCAGGGCCGGGTTGGGGATGGTGAACCGGGCGTCCTTCATGTGGTGCGAGTACGTCGACCCGTCACCGCCGAGCGTTCGCAGGAACGGGAACACCCGCTCGCCGACGATCTCGAACATCTCGGCTGGCGCAGCGCTCTTGAAGCGCGACCAGCGCAGGTCGTCGTACTTGCGCCCCTGCTCGTCGCAGCCCTCCGGGAAGATTCGGCGCTCCATCGGCTTGCCCAGCCGGTTCGCCTTGTTCTCCTCCAGCGTGTGCAGGTCATCGAGCCGCTTGATGAAGAGCAAATAGGTGATCTGCTCGATCACCTCCAACGGGTTCGAGATGCCACCCGACCAGAAGGCATCCCAGACGCGGTCGATCTTGCTCTTCAATTCACCGGTGATCACGTAGCTTCGGTCCCCACCCCGTCGTACTGCCAAGTTGGCCTAGGTTAATCCCGCCTCCCCGTCGGGCGGGATCGGGTGTTGGGGCGAAGGCTCCGCCCACCGGCACACAAGCACCCAGCCAAGGATGCGTTCGACCTGCGCCCGAGCTCGCGGGCGTCGCGCTGGTCCGTGTGTCTCCCTGGGATCGTGGACTTGGACGACGAAACCGCGACCAACATCAGCAGAGGTTGCGACCACCCGAGCATCTGACTCGTCGACAAGCCCCGCCACCACGTCCGACCGCCCCCGCATCCTGCAGGAACGATGCACTTGGTGACTCCTGGTCACGATCGGCCTGTTTTAGCGGTGATCGTGCATCCATGGATGCACGAAAAACGCCCCTCCCGTCGATTGTTGTCGATGACAAGAGGAGCGCTTTCCCTGCTCAAACCCTGTGCGCCCGAAGGGACTCGAACCCCTAACCTTCTGATCCGTAGTCAGATGCTCTATCCATTGAGCTACGGGCGCTTGCTGCTCGGCCAGTCTACACACCGGCTTTCGCGCGGAGACTCCGGGATTCGAACCCGGGAGGGGCTTTAAGACCCCAACCGCATTAGCAGTGCGGCGCCATAGACCAGACTAGGCGAAGTCTCCCTGGTGGCCCGGAGACCACCGCGCCCGAGGATACAGGTCCGTACCCACCCGGAGCAAAGCGACTACCGGGAAGGGGCCATCCCCTGCGTTTTCATCGTGTGCCACGTCACGCTCGGGTCTACGCTCCATCGATATGCAGGAGCAGCCGCCGAGCGATCCGCCCCGTCGCGAGCCCGCCGTCCAGGCCCGGCGGAGCCGCTCCGCCAAGCCGACCTTCACGCCGCCGCCCGCGCCCGAGCCCGCTCCCGCGGAGGTGGCGGGGGACACACCGCCGCGGCCCAGGCGGGCAAAGGCCGCGCCGACCGTCCTCTTCCAGCCACCCGACCCCGCGCAGGCCACGCCGCCCGCCGCCGACGTGCCGGCGGCCCCACGCCCGCGCCCGTCCGCCGAGGTCGCGGCCGGCAGCGCTGACCCGGGTACGCCGGCCGGCTCGCCACGCCGGGCCATCGCCGCTGACAACGAGCCGGTGATCGACCAGCCGGTGATCGAGGAGGCCCCGAAGCGGCCGCGCCGTGCGCCGGCCGCGAAGAAGGCCGCCCCGGCGAAGAAGGCCACCTCGGCAGCGCGGAAGTCCACGACAGCGCCCGAGGCTCCGGCGACGCCCGAGATCGCAATCCCCACGGCTCCGGCGGCACCCGAAACCAAGGCACCCGAAACCAAGGCACCCGAGGTCAAGGCGCCCGAGGTCAAGGCGCCCGAGATCAAGTCACCCGGAATCACAGCACCCGAGACCACAGCACCCGAGGAGAACGAGGCGCTCAAAGAGACTGCACCCCGACGCCCGGCGGCAGAGCCTGCCGTCGCAACGCCGGAAGCCGTCGCGTCGCCGCCGGCCGGACGGCCGCGGAAGAGCACCAGAGCCCCGGCGAAGAAGGCCGCACCGACGAAACGGACACCCGCTCGCCGGCCGTCCGTCGCACAGATCCCGCCGCAGCCCACTGCCGCACACACCCCGGCAGAACCGACTGCCACGGGTGCCCCGACCGAGCCCAGTGCCGGACAGGTCCCAGCCGAACCGACCGCCGCAGAGACCCTGACCACTGCCGCACAGCCCTCCGCCGAACCGGGGGCCGAACAGGTCGACCAGCGGGACCCGCAGGCCGAGGCCGAACCGGCCGCGACGCGGACCGCCGATCAACAGACCGCCGCCGGCCAGGTCATTCCGGTCGTGCCCGCCCAGGTCATCCCCAAGGCGGAAGCGCGTGACGCCGGCGCGAGCTGGCGGACGGTCGGCGCGCGCGTACTCGATCATCCGGGCTTCGCGCCCGAGCTGCTGGCCCTCGCCGCGGTGGACGCCCTCGGGCCGCGCGCCGCCGACTGGGTGCAGCGGACCCGCGACGCCTACCCCGACGCGGACGCCGACGGGCTGGCCCGGCTGGTGACCCGGCGGTTCGTCCGGCTGGCCGGTACGGGTGGCGCGCTCGCGGCGGGTGCCGGGTTGTTCGCACCGGTGGCGGAGCTCACGGCGGTGCTCTGGACCCAGGCCAACCTGGTGCTGCACCTGGCTGCCGTCTACGGCCGGGATCCGGCGCACCCGGACCGGGTGGCCGAGCTGCTGGTGCTGACCCAGGTGCACCCGGACGGCGGCACGGCCCGCGCCGCGCTGGACGCGGCCCGTTCGGCCGGGGCTCCCGCGGAGGGCCCTTGGTCCCGGACGGCCGAGGCGGCCTGGCGGCTGGCCACCCCGCTGGCCGCGCAGGCCGCCGGCTGGCTGGGTCTGCGGCTGGCCGCACGGCTGCTTCCCGGGGCGGCGGCGCTGGCCGCGGCGGCCGGCGACACGGCCTCCGCCGAGCGCCTGGCCGCCCGCGCGATCACCCTCTACCGCCCACCCCGCCGCTGACCCGCTCCGCGATCATGCAGTTTGGGCCCGCTTCTGAGCCTTTGGCCCCTTCTGTCGGGGCACCAAGTGCAAGATCGCGGGCTCGGCCGGTCAGAGCCAGCTGAACCAGGACTTCGGCAGGAGTGCGTAGCCGACGAAGGCGACCACGTCGAGCAGGGTGTGCGCGACGATGAGCGGCCCCACCCGGCGGGTGCGCAGGTAGAAGAGCCCGAAGATCACGCCCATCACGGCGTTGCCGAGGAACGCGCCGAACCCCTGGTAGAGGTGGTAGGAGCCGCGCAGCAGGGCGCTCGCCGCGAGCACCGCGCCGACCCGCCACTGGAGTTGCCGCAGCCGGGTGAACAGGTAGCCGACCACGATCACCTCCTCCAGCACGGCGTTCTGCACGGCGGCCAGGATCAGCACCGGCACCGCCCACCAGAGGTGCGGCAGGGCGGCCGGGACCAGGGTGGCGTTGATGCCGAGCTGGGCCGCGGCCCAGAACAGCGCCAGCCCGGGCAGGCCGATCAGTGCCGCCAGGCCCGCGCCCCGGGCCAGGTCCGACCCGGGCCGGGTGAGGTCGGCGCCGAGCGCCCGCGCCGGGTCGCCGGGGTCGCGCGCCAGCAGGTGTACGGCGAGCAGCACCGGCAGCAGCGCGAAGACGATCCCGAGCAGCTGGTACGTGAGGTCGAGGTAGGGCCGGGCCGACACGGAGGTGTTCAGCGAGGCGGTCTGCTTCGACAGCCCGCCCGTGGCGGTCAGCTTGGCGACCAGCGAGACCAGGGCGTACACGGCCGACTGGCCGAGGGAGAGGCCGAGCACGAGCAGCGTCTCGCTGCCCAGGGTCCGGCGGGAGACCGGGCGGGTCAGCTCGTCAACCGTCACCGGACCACTGTGCCGCACTCGGGGACCGGTCGGCACGTCCCGGCGGCCAGGTGAGCCGATCGCACATCGTGTGCGACCGGTGCGCACGCTCCGTGGAGATTCTATGGGGGCCGATCCGCCCGTCAGGAGAAGGAGCGTGCCCTCGTGGAGAACTTCGCGCGGCTGCTGAAGGAGAGCTGGACCCTCGTCGAGGAGGACCGGGAGCGGCTCAGCGGTCACTTCTACGCCCGGCTGTTCCTCCTCGACCCGGCGCTGCGCGGCCTCTTCCCCGTGCAGATGGCCGGGCAGGGCGACCGGATCCTGGAGGCGATCGTCACCGCCACTCAGACGGTGGACGACCCGGAGAGCTTCGACGAGTACCTGCGCGCGCTGGGCCGGGACCACCGGAAGTTCCACGTCGAGGCGAGCCACTACGAGACCATGGGCGTCGCCCTGCTGGACGCGCTGCGCAGCACCGCCGGGGACGGCTGGAACCTGGAGTACGACCAGGCGTGGCGGGAGGCGTACGCAAGCATCAGCGCGCGGATGCTGGCCGGCGCGGCGGCCGACGACAACCCGCCGTTCTGGCACGCCGAGGTGCTCACCCACGAGCGGCACGGCCCGGACACCGCCGTGCTGACCGTGCGCGCCCTCCAGCACCCGATGACCTGGCAGGCGGGCCAGTACGTGAGCGTCGAGGCGCCCCGGCACCACCCGCGGGTGTGGCGGACGTACTCGGTGGCGAACGCCCCGAACGAGGAGAACGTGCTGGAGTTCCACGTGCGGACGCCGGCCGGGGCGGCGGGTTGGGTCTCCGGGGCGTTGGTCCGCCGGACCAGACCGGGCGACCTGCTGCGGGTGGCCGCGCCGATGGGTTCGATGACCCTGGACCGCGCCTCCACCCGCGACATCCTCTGCGTGGCGGGCGGGGTGGGGCTGGCCCCGATCAAGGCGCTGGTGGAGGAGCTGACCCGGGTCAACCGGACCCGCTGGGTGCACGTCTTCTACGGTGCCCGCCGGCCGGCGGAGCTGTACGGGCTGCCCGGCCTGGAGAAGCTGGTGGCCGCCCACCCGTGGCTGTCGGTGACCCCGGCGTGCAGCGAGGACCCGGACTTCGACGGCGAACTCGGCGAGATCTCCGAGGTGGTCACCCGGTACGGCCCGTGGACCACGCACGACTGCTACGTCTCCGGCTCTGCCGCGATGGTCCGGGCGACCCTGCGCGCGCTGGCTGCCGACGACGTGCCGCCGGACAACATCCGCTACGACACCTTCGGCAACCTGTAGACCTTGCTCCCCCCGAGCCGGGTCGCGTGCCCCTGCCCCCTGGGGCACGCGACCCGGCCCCCGTTCACGGTGCGCGGGCCGGGCCGGCAACCGGCCCGCGTACCGAAGTTCCGGCGTCAGTAGCGCCAGGGGTTGCCGGTCTCCCGGTACTCCTCGACCGGCACCAGCGGCACGCCGGGGGCCATCCGGTCGACGTAGAGGCGGCCCTCCAGGTGGTCGATCTCGTGGGCGACCAGCCGCGCCATCGCGTACTCGAAGGACGTGATGACCCGGCTGCCGTCCCACAGGGCGTGTTCGACGTCGATCCGTAGCGGCCGGGGCACCAGCCCGCGGTGGTCGAAGAAGGAGAGGCAGCCCTCGTACTGCTCGTCGGTGTCGGAGGCGCTGTCGACCACCCGGGGGTTGAGCAGGACGACGGGTTCGGCCACCCGGTCGGCGGGGCGGACCAGGGCGGCGGCCCAGCCGAGCCCGAGTTGCGGCGCGGCGATGCCGACGCCCTTGCTGAACGGGTGCAGCTCGTCGAGGCGGACCAGCAGGCCGGCGAGTCGGTCGACCACGTCCCGGGCGAGCTGTTCCTCCCGGGGCAGGTCGAACTGGCGGGCGGGCTGCCGGAGCAGGTCGTCGCCGCGCTGGAGGATGCCGACGGCCCGCATCCGGTCGCTGGCCCGTACCCGGGCGCCGGGGGCGGCCCCCTCGGGTTCGACGTCCGGGGGCTGGCTGCGGAAGCGCCACTGCATCCGGTAGCGGGCGTTCAGCGGCGGGTCGTCGGTCGCCCAGTCGAAGATCGCCCGGCCGCCGTCGTCGCTGCGCTGGATCGGGGTGCGCAGCGGCCCCTCCTCGGCGGAGAGGGAGGTCTCCGCGCCCCACACCTTGGGGTCCAGGTCGGCGGGGAGGTCGAGGCGGACGGCGAGATGCCGGGTGGGGAGGCGTACGGCGCGCTGGAACCAGGGGCCCCACTTGTCCCGCCCGACCCGGTAGGCGTACTCGATGGTGGCCCGGTCGCCGGGGTAGAGCGGGAAGCGCCCCTCGTCGTTCTCGAAGAGCAGCCAGATCTCCTTGAACGCGTCCCGGTCGTGTTTGGCCCGCCAGTGCATCGGCTCCCGCGTGCCCCCGTCGTCCCGGAAGGCCGCCAGTTGCAGCTCGGCGAAGGTGAGCGGGTGCTCGCGGTGGTGCCGGTTGGAGCGGCCCGGGTCGTTGGGGTAGCGGTCGACGGCGACCCGGACCAGGTAGCGGGTGACCGGCTCGGTGCCGGCGTTGTACAGCTCGCGCCGGATCGCGCAGTGGTAGCAGCCGTCGTCGGTGTAGGTGAGGGTCGCCGTCTCGCGCTCGACCACCAGCCCGGTGCCGGGCGGCAGCCACTGGCCGGGCACGGGCGGGTCCCGGTGCGGACCGCCGGAGCGGCCGTGCCGCAGCTCGTCGTACTCCCGGAAGCGCTGCCAGATCGCGCCGCTGGCCTCCAGCACGGCCTCGGCGCGGCGGGCGAAGTCCTCGGTGGGCCGGTGCCGGCGCCCCTCGACGTGGCTGACGTACGACGGGTCGAAGCCCATCAGCGTCGCCAACTGCTTCTTGGACAGCCCTCGGCCGGTGCGGTGCCGGGCGAGTTCGGCCGCGAACGAGTCGGCGGCACGCTCGATGGGTGAGGTCGTCATCGGCTTCCTCGTACGCGGGAAGACCATTTTCACGTTCAGTGGCCGAACGTGTACGGAAACTGCCTCGTATTCGACACTCGCCTTGACAATTCAGCGGCATCCGTCGATGCTTGCGCGGTCCGCCGCCCCGCTGGGCGGCGTTTTCCGTCCACGTCGCCGGGTAGTACGCGACGGGCGACGGAGTGACCGGGACCTCTCGCCGGAGCCTTCGGGACCGCTTCCCCTCGAAGGGAAGCTGTGGTTAGGCTAGCCTTAGTCCGGGCCGACGGTAGATGTCGGCCGGTGGGGCGACCAGACAGGGGACGGCCAGGTGACTGCGGTGATGCCGGGGCGGGAGGCCGCCACCCCGTTCGCCCCGGTCACCGCGACCCTGCGGGCCATGTTCGGCACCGACGACCTGCCCGGGCTCGCGCCCGGCCTGCTGGTCACCGACGGCGCGCCCCACTGGACCCCGGCCACCCGGCTGGTCGACGGCACCCTGCTCCCCGAGTTCCTGCGGGCAGCGGGCCGGCGCTGGGGCGGCACCCCGCACGCCTGCGCCGCGCTCGCCTGGAAGTCCTACAGCTACTGGACGGCTTTGCCGGCGGTGCTCGGCTGGGCCTCGGCCCGGCGGGTGCCGCTGCTCGACCCGGCCGACGTGCTGGTCCACTTCGAGGACCACCACCAGCTCCTCACCCTCGGCCTGCGCAGCTCGACCACGGTCGCGGTGCTCCCCGGCGACCCGCTGGCGCTGGCCGGCGCACCGGAGGTCCGGGTGGTCGCCGACGAGGCGGCGCTGCTCGACGCGCTGCGCGCCTCCCTGCTCGACGCCCACTTCGCCCCGCTGATCGCGGCCATCCAGGGCGAGGTGCGGATCGGCACCCGTACGCTGCTCGGCTCGGTCGCGTCCGGCATCGCGCACGGCATCCTGCGGGCCTCGGACGCGCTTCCCGGCTCCTCGACCGCGACCATCGGCACGCTGCTCGACGCGCTCGACCTGAGCGACCTGGTCGAACTGGTGCCGGGCCCCGCCGGCGAGCCGACCGTGCAGCGGCGCACCTGCTGCCTGGCCTTCACCCTGCCCCGGCCGAAGATCTGCCAGGGCTGCTGCGTCCGCCAGGCCTGACCGGCCGGGTTCGGTCAGCCCACCAGGGCACGCACGTCCCAGAGCCAGACCCCGCCGGTGAAGGTCGGCGTGATCCCGGTCAGCTCGGTCATCCCCCGGTGCAGTGACCCGGCCTGCCGCAGTCGCGGGTCGAGGACCACCGCGCCCGCCCGCCAGTACCGCAGGTCGTCCACGGCGGCCACCCGGTCCTGCGGAGTGATCGGCGGCACGGCGTCGGTCTGCCGGATGGTGGTGAAGAAGGTGCTGGTGGGGCGGGGCGGGGCGGTGAAGAGGGCGACCCGGCCGGCGCCGGGCCGGGTGTCCGGGTAGAGGAAGTAGCCCCGGGCCAGCGGCATGTCCAGCCGCGTCTCGGCGGACCAGCGCAGCGGGACGGCGTACGTGGTGTCGGGCAGCGGGAGCGTGACGATGCTGTGCCCGCCGGTCACGTACGGGCGCCAGGCGCCGGAGGTGACGAAGGCCGGGGTCGGGTCGAGGCGCACCGCGGGCAGCGGGGTGGGCAGGAGCGGCAGCAGCGCCATGGTGAGGACGGTGGCGGTGACGAACCGGATCCGCCCGCGGGCGGCCGGGTGCCGCCGGGCCAGCCGCCGGATGTGTTCGGCGCCCAGCGCGAGCAGGATGCCGACGATCGGGGTGAGCGCCAGGGACCACCGGGTGGGCACCACCGAGTGCAGGATCGGCAGGTGCTCCAGCGCGGCCCAGGGGCCCGGGATGCCGGTGTCCCGCCCGTCGAAGCGGATCTCGCGGCCGAGCGAGAACAGCACGAACACCGCGCCGACGGCGGCCAGGCCGAGCACCACGGCGTTGCGGCGCAGCCACCAGACCAGCGCGACCACCAGCACGGCGAGCGGCCAGCCGAAGAAGGCGTTCTCCTCGGTGGCGTTCTTGGCCAGCCAGACGCTGCCGCGGGCGTCGCCGGCCAGGGACTCGCGGGACCAGGCGACGTAGGAGGCGAGGTCGGTGCGGTAGCCCCGGATCAGCGTGGAGAGCCCCCGGTAGGCCCCGGGTCCGAAGAACTGCACGGAGAGCGGGTACGCCAGCAGCACTCCGGAGAACACGGCGGCCACCCCGAGCCCGGCGGTGAAGGGCCGGGCCGCGCTGCGCAGTTCGGGCCGGCCGAGGGCGAGCGCCAGCACCACCACGCCCAGGCCGATCGCGGTCATCAGCAGGATCTCCAGGTTGAGGAATGCCTGCCAGACGATGAGCAGCCCGAGCAGCACGCCGTTGCGCAGCCAGCGGCCCGGCTCGGCCAGGCGCAGCGTCCGCCAGACGAGCAGCGGCACGACGAACTGGCTGACGATGTTGGGGTGGGCGTTGGCGTGCGAGACCATGGCCGGCGCGAACGCGCAGAAGCCGGCGCCCAGCCAGGCCGGACCGCGGGCCCCGATCAACACGCGGGAGAGGACGAAATACCAGGCCACGCCCGTGGCCGCCATTCCGAGGGTGAGAAAGAGCAGGAATGACCAGCGGGGCCCGAACAGGACGGTGACGGGCGTCATTGGCAGCGAAATGGATAATACGGACGTATTTGCCATCAGATTGACGCCGTCCGGCACGTTCATCCGGTCCGAGGTGAACGGATAGGCAAAATCGGTCACCACTCGCGCGCCGTGCGCCATCATCCACTCGAACTGCGCCTGATCGGTGCGGTTGTCCCGGACGCCGTTGGCCGGGTCCAGCCAGACCCGGGCCGTCACCCAGAAGGCGAGCAGCACGAAACTGAGCACGGCGAGGGCGTCGACCCGCCTGTCCTGCCCCGGTCGTCCGCCCTCGTCGGGCCCGTCCTCGGCGGCACCACCCGGAGCGGCGTCCGATTCAGGAGTAGTCATGGCAATTCAGAGCGTAGTCAGGGTATGGCAGGGCCGTGACATGTTTCTGGGTACTGGCGTACTATGTGCCGGGTTCGCCGACCGCCGATCACGTGCCCACCCCCGACCGCATTTCGGCCACCCCCGGTGCCCCGATTCCCCCGCCATCCCTTCGGATGGTTGACTCTGTCGGTCCAGGCGCGGGTCAGTCATATCGTGAGGAATCGACGCATGGCAGATATCACTGGGGACCAGCGCGTCCAGTCGGAGGTGCTCGAGGGACTCGCCACGGCGGTCAACCACCGCCGCTGGTTCGTCGAGCTCGCCGTGCCCTACCTCGGTGACAATCCCATCGAGATCGGCAGCGGCCTGGGCGACTACGCCCTGGAGTGGTCCGAGCGCCTGCCCCGGATCACCGCCACCGAGGCGGACCCGGACCGCCTGGTCCGGCTCAAGGAGCGGCTGGCCGAGCACCCCGGCATCGAGGTCCGGCAGATGCTGCTGCCGCACTCCGAGCGTGGCGACTACAGCGCGGCCGTGTCGTACAACGTGCTGGAGCACATCGAGGACCACGTGAGCGCGCTGCGCAGCATGCGCGACCTGGTCCGCCCCGGCGGGGCCGTGATCATCATCGTGCCCGCGTTCCAGTTCGCCATGAGCCCCGCAGACGTCGCCACCGGCCACGTCCGGCGCTACACGAAGAAGACCCTGGCCGCGGCCATGACCGAGGCGGGCCTCACCGTCGAGAAGATCCACTACGCGAACGCGCTCGGCCTGATCGGCTACTTCATGGCCACCAAGGTCTTCCGGCTGATGCCGAAGGAGGGCCCGATGGTGAAGGTCTACGACACGCTGGTCCTCCCGGCCACCAAGGCCGCCGAGCAGCGGGTCCGGCCGCCGTTCGGCCAGTCCGTCTTCGCGGTCGCCCGCGTCCCGAGCTGACCGGAACGGGGCCTCCGCGTGGTGCGGAGGCCCCGTCGCCTCATTCCTTGACCTGGTACGTCGGGCGGATCACCGCCCGGGCCAGGGTGTGGAAGGCCAGGTTGAAGCCGACGTACGCCGGGCTGGCCCCCTTGCCAACGTCGAGCCGCTCCACGTCCACGGCGTGCACGGCGAAGACGTACCGGTGCGGCCGGTCACCGGGCGGCGGGGCGGCACCGCCGTAGCCGGTGTCGCCGTAGTCGTTGCGGATGCTGAAGGCGGCCCCGAGGTCGCTCTCCTTGACGCCCGTCGGCAGCTCGGTGACCGAGGCGGGCACGTCCACCAGCACCCAGTGCCAGAAGCCGCTGCCGGTCGGCGCGTCCGGGTCGAAGCAGGTGACCACGAAGCTCTTGGTCTCGTCCGGGAAGCCCGACCAGGCCAGGTGCGGGGAGAGGTTCTCGCCGCCGGTGCTGCCGTGCGCGTACCGGGCGTCCATCGGCTCGCCGTTGTGCACGTCGTCACTGGTCAGGTGAAACGACGGCACCGTCGGCAGCAGCTCGTACGGGTCCGGGGCGATCGGTCGTTCCAGGCTCATCGAAACGGTCCTTCCGGGTGCACGCGAATGTCCTGCGCCCCTTCATACCCCCTCCGCGGCCCCGATCGAACCCGAAGCGCCCCGTGTCCGGGTCCACCGGCTCACCATCCAGTGACAACTGACCTACTCTCCAGGGCAGCGACGCCAGGCCCCGTGCGCGGCGTGGGGCTGGTGCGAGCCAGGGAGGCGACGACATGTCCAGCGCGCAGTTGTACGACACCATCGGAGCCACGTACACCGTGACGCGACGCACCGAACCGCGGATCGCCGCACAGGTCTGGGCCGCGCTCGGCGACGCGCGGACGGTACTGAACGTCGGGGCGGGTACGGGCTCCTACGAGCCGGCCGACCGGGACCTCACCGCGGTCGAGCCGTCGGCGCTCATGCGGGCGCAGCGCCCCGCAGGCTCGGCGCCGTGCGTGGCCGCCGCCGCGGAGAGCCTTCCGTTCGAGGACCAGTCGTTCGACGCGGCGATGGCTTTCGCCACCATCCATCACTGGCAGGACCCGATCGCCGGCCTGCGCGAGATGCGGCGGGTCGCGCGGCGCGTGGTGGTGTTCACGCACGACACCACTGACGCCGGATGGCTGAGTCGGTTCTGGCTCACTCGCGACTACCTTCCCGAGGTCGCGGACCTCGTTGCCGGCCGGCCTTCGCTGGCCGAGCTGGCCGGCGCGATCGGGGCCCGCGTGGAGCCGGTACCCATCCCGTGGGACTGCGTCGACGGCTTCTTCGAGGCCTACTGGCGCCGGCCCGAGGCGTACCTGGACGAGAACGTCCGTCGCGGGGTGTCGGTCTGGGCCAGGGTCGGGCCGGACGCCGAGCGGAGGGCGGTGGACAGCCTCCGCGACGACCTCGCCTCAGGCCGGTGGGCGGAACGCAACCGCGACCTCGTCGACCTCGACGCGGCAGAGCTCGGCCTTCGTCTGCTCATCGCCTGAGCCCGCCCCGTCCCGGGTGCGGGACGGACGCGCCCCTGACCGGCGTTCGCGCTGGTCAGGGGCGTTTTGCCGCCCAGGCGAGCGGAGGGTGTGGGATTCGAACCCACGAAGGACATCGCTGCCCTTACCGGTTTTCAAGACCAGCGCCATCGGCCACTAGGCGAACCCTCCCTGCCACGCCCCCGACGGGGTGCGTGGCCGTGCCTAGTCTGCCACGGCCGGTGGAACCGGCGAGCCGCCGTCCCCACCCCCGCTGGCAGGATGCTCCCGTGTGGGAAACCCCGGCGGTGGTGCTGATCAGTGGAATCATGGCGGCCGGCAAGTCCACTGTGGCCGAGCTGCTGGCCCGACGGCTGCCCCGCGCCGTGCACCTGCGCGGTGACGTGTTCCGTCGCATGATCGTCAGCGGGCGCGCCGAGATGACCGCCGAGCTCAGCGACGAGGCGTGGCGGCAGCTCCGGCTCCGCTACGACCTCGCCGCGTCGGCCGCCGACCGGTACGCCGCCGCCGGCTTCACCGTGGTGCTCCAGGACGTGGTCCTCGGCCCGGAGCTGCCGGCCCTGGTCGACCGGATCCGGCACCGACCGCTCGCCGTCGTGGTGCTCGCGCCCCGCGCCGACGTGGTCGCCGCCCGCGAGCGGGACCGGCCCAAGCAGGGGTACGGCGACTGGCCGGTCGCCGACCTGGACGCCGGGTTCCGGGCCGACACGCCCCGGATCGGGCTCTGGCTGGACACCTCGGCGCAGACCCCCGAGGAGACGGTGGACGAGATCCTGGCCCGGGCGTGGACGGCCGGTCGGATCGGGTAAGACTGGGCTATGCACGCGATCACGATCCCGAAACCCGGTGGACCCGAGGCGCTCGTCTGGGCGGCGGTGCCCGATCCGGAGCCCGGCCCGGGCGAGGTGGTGGTCGAGGTGCGGGCCAGTGCCGTGAACCGGGCCGACCTGCTGCAACGGCAGGGGCAGTACCCGCCTCCGCCGGGCGCGCCGGCGTACCCGGGGTTGGAGTGTGCCGGGGTGGTGGCCGCGCTGGGTCCGGAGGTGACCGGCTGGGCGGTCGGCGACGAGGTCTGCGCGCTGCTGGCCGGCGGCGGGTACGCCGAGCGGGTCGCCGTGCCGGCCGGCCAGCTGCTGCCGGTGCCGGCCGGGGTGGACCCGGTCGACGCGGCGGCGCTGCCCGAGGTGGCCTGCACGGTCTTCTCGAACGTGGTGCAGCTGGCCCGCCTGGCCGAGGGCGAGACGCTGCTGGTGCACGGCGGCGGCAGCGGGATCGGCACGTTCGCCATCCAGCTCGGGGTGGCGCTCGGCGCGACCGTCGTGGTGACCGCCCGGGCGGCGAAGCACGAGCGGCTGCGCGAGCTGGGCGCCGCGCACGCCATCGACTACCGGGAGCAGGACTTCGTCGAGGAGGTCCGCCGGGTCACCGACGGCCGGGGCGCGGACGTGATCCTGGACATCATGGGGGCCGCGTACCTGCCGCGGAACGTGGCGGCGCTGGCCACCGGCGGGCGGCTCGTGGTGATCGGCATGCAGGGCGGCCGCAAGGGCGAACTGGACCTGGGGATGCTGCTGGCGAAGCGGGCCTCGGTGCACGCGACGGCGCTGCGTTCCCGCCCGCTCGCCGAGAAGGCGGAGATCGTCCGGGGTGTCCGCGAGCAGGTGTGGCCGCTGGTCGAGTCGGGGAAGATCCGGCCGGTGGTGCACGCGCGGGCGAAGATGGCCGACGCCGCCGACGCGCACCGGCTGGTGGAGACCAGCGACCACCTGGGCAAGGTGCTCCTGGTCCGCTGACCGGTCAGGCCGCGCCGGAGCCCTCGCGGGGGAGCATCAGCCGGGCGCCGGGGCCCTCGGCGGCGAGCGCGTCGCCGGGGTTGTAGAGGGTGCAGCGCTGCAACGAGAGGCAGCCGCAGCCGATGCAGCCGTCCAGGTCGTCGCGGAGCTTGCCGAGCAACCGGATCCTCTCGTCCAGCCGGTCCCGCCAGCTCTTCGAGAGGGCGGCCCAGTCGTCCGGCGTGGGCGTACGCCCCGACGGCAGCGAGTCCAGCGCCTCCCGGATCTCCTCCAGCGAGACGCCGACCTGCTGGGAGATGCGGATGAAGGCCACCCGGCGCAGCTCGGTGCGGGCGTACCGGCGCTGGTTGCCGCCGGTGCGCTCGGCGCGGATCAGCCCGAGCCGCTCGTAGTAGCGCAGTGCGGAGGCAGCCACGCCGCTGCGGGCGGAGAGCTGCCCGATGGTCAGTGTTGCTTCGTGCATCACAGGGCCTTGAGTTGAAGTGTGCTTCAACTCCGAGGCTATCCGCATGACCACCACGACCGCCACCGACCCCGCGCTGCTCGGGGCGCTGCTCGACCGGGTACGCGCCGGCCGCGAGTTCGGCGCCAACGTGTACTCGACGCTGGACGTGCTCCAGGTGCTCTACGACCGGGTGCTACGGATCACCCCGGAGACCGTGGACGACCCCGATCGGGACCGCTTCCTGCTCTCCAAGGGGCACGCGGTCGCCGGCTACTACGCGCTGCTCGCCGCCAAGGGCTTCGTGCCGGTGGCGTGGCTGGACGACCAGGGCGGCCCGGAGAGCCGGCTCGGCGACCACCCGGACCGGCTGCTGGTGCCCGGGGTGGAGATCGGGTCCGGGTCGCTCGGCCACGGTCTCGGCCTGGGCGTGGGCACCGCGCTCGGGTTGCGCGCCCAGGGCCGCACCGACCCCCGGGTGTACGTGCTGCTCGGCGACGCCGAGTTGGACGAGGGCTCGAACCACGAGGCGATCGCGTACGCGGGCGCCACCGGGCTCGGCAACCTGACCGCGATCGTGCTGGACAACCGCTCGGCGAGCCACGGCTGGCCGGGCGGCGCGGCCAGCCGGTTCACCGTGAACGGGTGGACGGCCGAGACCGTCGACGGCCGGGACCACGCCGCCCTGCACACCGCCCTGACGGGGCACGACCACCACCGGCCGCACGTCGTCGTCGCGGTCGTCACCGACGGGGAGTGACCATGGACATGCGCGAAGTCTTCGTGACCACGGCCGAGGAGGTCCTGGCGGATCCCCGCACCACGATCGTGCTGGCCGACATCTCGGCGGCCGCGTTCGCCCCGGCCGCCGCGCGGTACCCGGGCCGGGTGGTCAACGTCGGCATCCGGGAGCAGTTGATGGTGGGCGTGGCCGGCGGGCTGGCGCTGACCGGGCAGCGGCCGATCGTGCACAGCTACGCGCCGTTCCTCGTCGAGCGGGCGTACGAGCAGATCAAGCTGGACCTCGACCACCAGGGGGTCGGCGCGGTGCTGGTCAGCGTCGGCGCGTCGTACGACCGGGCGGCGGCGGGGCGGACCCACCTCGGGCCGGCCGACGTGGCGCTGATCGACACCCTGCGCGACTGGACCGTGCACGTGCCGGGTCACCCGGACGAGGTGCCCGGGCTACTGCGCGACCTGGTGTGCGGGCGGGACTCGGCGTACCTGCGGCTGTCCACGCAGGCCAACGCGCGGGCGTACCCCGAGGCGGGTGAGCTGCGGGTGGTGCGGGACGCCGGGCCGGGCGCGCCGCTGCTGGTGGCCGTCGGGCCGCTGCTGGACGCGGCCCTCGCGGCGGTGGCCGACCGGCCGGTCACGGTGGCCTACACCCACCGGCCGCGCCCGTTCGACACGGCCGGGCTGCGGGCGCTCGCCGGCATCGAGGTGATCCTGGTCGAGCCGTACCTGGCGGGCACCTCGGCCCGGGTGGTGGGCGCGGCGCTGGCCGACCGGCCGCACCGGCTGCTCGCCCTCGGGGTGGGCCGGTCCGACCTGCGCCGCTACGGCACGCCCGAGGACCACGACCGCTGGCACGGCCTGGACGCGGCCGGCCTCCGCCGCTCGGTCGACGCGTTCCTCACCCCGGCCCGGGCGGCCGCCTGAACGACGAGACGACGGGACCCCGCGACACCGGCCTGGGCCGGGGTGCGGGGTCCGTGTCGTCGTGGGGCGTCAGCGGGCGGCGGGGCCGACCGGGCGGCGCCGGGCCCGCTCGCGGGCCAGGATCCAGATCGCCTCGACGCCGTCCTTCCAGGTGATCTTCTTGCCCTCCTCGCGGCCCCGGGCGCGGTAGCTGATCGGGACCTCGTAGGGGCGGATGCGCTGGCGCAGCAGCTTGCCGGTGACCTCGGCCTCCATGCCGAAGCCGCGCGAGCGGACCTGGAGCGAGCGGTAGAGCTCCAGCGGCATCAGCTTGAAGCAGGTCTCCAGGTCGCCGATGTACGAGTTGTAGAGCACGTTGGCGGCGAGCGTCACGCCCTTGTTGCCCATCACGTACCAGAAGCTGTAGGAGCTGTGGCTGCCGAAGGTCCGATTGCCGTAGACCACCGTGGCCCGCCCGTCGAGCACCGGCTCGAGCAGCCGCGGGATGTCCTGCGGGTCGTACTCGAGGTCGGCGTCGAGGATGACCATGTACTCACCCTCGGCGTTGTCGACGGCGGTCTTGATGGCCGCGCCCTTGCCGGCGTTGCGCTGGTGGGTGATCACCCGGAGCCGGGCGTCGTCCACCCGGCCGAGCACCTCGCCGGTGCCGTCACGGCTGCCGTCGTCCACGACGACGAGTTCGATCTCGCACGGGTAGTCCACCGCCAATGCCTGCTTGAGGGCATCCGCAATGCGTTCTTCCTCGTTGTAGACCGGCATGAGGATCGAGAGCTTCACGGGTTCTCCACGGTGGCGACGGCAAGTCGGGGCCTAGCGTAACCCGGCTGGTCGCCGAGGTCACCACAGCCCGCCCCCGACCTGGCCGGACACCCCGCACCGCCCGCCCGATCTGCCGGAGAAGTGCCCTTCCGCACCCCGCCGCAACGTTTCCGAGACGTATTCACATCTCGCCATCGGACGGTTACCGTCTGGTAACTCAATCGACGTCCCGCGATTGAGGCGAAAGGAGTGCGTCGATGTCTGGTACCCCCACCAGGCGCGCACGGACGATCCGACGCCGCACCCTGGCCGCCGTGTCCGCCGCCGCCCTCGCCCTGCCGCTGCTGCTCGGACCGGCCGCCCCCGCGGCCGCCGCCGACCGGCCCGCCGTCCAGCCGCTCCCCGCCGCGCTGGAGACCGTCCGCGCCGCCGAGGCCACCGCCCTCTACGGCTCCCCCGACATCCGGCCGCTGGAACAGCGGCGCACCGCCCTGGTCACCATGGGTGACAGCGAGATCTCCGGAGAGGGCGTCGGCAACTACGTGCCGGGCACCCACCAGGCCGGCAACTGGTGCGACCGCTCGTACGACCAGGCGGTCTTCCGCACCGGCATCCCCGCCGACCAGAAGTACAACCTGGCCTGCTCGGGGGCGACCCCGTGGAACCTGATCGCCGGCGGGCCGACCCAGCACAACGAGCTGAACCAGGGCGACCAGCTCGCGATCAAGGCGCGGAACACGCACGTCCGGCTCATCTGGGTGGTGGTCGGCGCGAACGGCGACGGCACCATCCAGTTCGGGCCGGTGGCCACCGACTGCGCCGTGCGCCGGGTCTTCTTCCAGGGCGCGTGCTGGCCCACCTACACCGACCAGTGGACGATCCGCACCGACGGCAGCCGGCAGGCCGTCGAGGACGCGCTGAACTCGATCCGGCAGACCATGACCGCCGCCGGCTACCTGCGCACCGACTACGAGCTGGTGCTCATGTCGTACCCGAGCCCGGGCAGCCCGGACGTGGAGGACAACCCGAACTTCCCCGGCTGGTACTCCGGCGGCTGCCTGCTCTACCTGGCCGACATGGCGTTCGCCCGGAACAAGGCGGTGCCGATGTTCGAGTCGGCGCTGCGCGCCGCCGCCACCAACACCGGCACCCGCTACCTGGACGCCAGCCGGCTCTTCCACGGCCACGAGGTGTGCACCGACAACACCTCGGTCCGCGGCCTCTTCATCGAGGTCGGGATCTGGGACGAGAACGCCGCCCGGCAGTCGTTCCACCCCAACTACCGCGGGCACGGCATGTTCGCCCAGTGCGTCACCCAGTTCTGGAACTCGGGCGCCCAGCGGGCCACCTGCGTCGACCCGGCCAGCACCGGCCAGGGTGTGCTGGTCGACGGGCTGCTGGAGTTCCGGCAGCTGCGCAACGCGGCCACCGGGACCTGTGTGGACGGCAAGGGGTACAACTCCCGCAACGGCACGGTGCAGCAGTCGTACGCCTGCCACGGCGGCCGCAACCAGGGCTTCTGGTACGACCCGGCGCGGCAGTCGCTGCACTCCGAGCTCTCCCACGACCGCTGCCTGGACGTGAGCGGCGGCAGCCTGACCGCCGGCACCACGGTCAACATCTACGACTGTCACGGAGGGGCGAACCAGAAGTTCGTCTTCGCCGGCAACCAGCTCAAGCCGGCCGGCGCGACGAACCTCTGCGTCGCCTTCGACAACCCCTGGCTGGGCACCCCGCGGCTGCGGCTGGCGACCTGCTCGTCGAGCACCCGCCAGCAGTGGTCCTTCGAGTCCCGGTCGTACGCCAACCCCGTCGGTTACGGGCACGACGACTTCATCGGGTCCCGCGTCTACTGAGGAACGCCACCGGGGCCGGCGCGACCGCGCCGGCCCCGGTGCTCCCGCCTCACTTCTGCGCGAACGGGACCACGATCAGCCGGGCCACTCCGTTGTCGCCGTCCTTGGCGCCGGCCACGCCGACCGTCGTGCCGACCTTGATGTCGCTCGACTGCACGGTGGTGCGCCGCTCCACCACCCGGAGCTTCTCGTCGAAGGTCCAGGTCATGGTGAAGCCGTCGGTGGACTTCACGGTCATCGACTTCGCGTCGATCGCGGTCACCTGGCCGCGCTGCACGGCGACGGTCTTCGTCCCGCCGTCCTTGGTCTGCACCACGACCTCGCCGTGCAGGGTGTTCTTGCGCAGCAGCACCCGGGCGCGGTGCCGCTTGCGCCACTCCTGCGCCCGCTCGCCCCGCTTGTCCTGCGGGCCGGCCTGCTCACCGGGCGCGCCGGAGGCCGAGGGAGCCGGTGCGGCGACCGGGTCGACGTCCAGGTCGGCGGCGTCGACGCCGAGCGCGGCCAGCGCCTGGCCGTCCGCGCCCATCGCGGCGGCCACCTCGACGGCGGTCTCCTTCGCCGAGTCCTGTGCGACCTGGGCCTGGCCGCAGCCGGCGAGGCCGAGCGCGGCCGCCGCGAGCAGCGCGGTGACGCCGGTGACGATTCCCTGACGTGCCATCAGTGTTCCTCTCGTCCGTGGTGCCCTCAGCCTCTCCCGCGCGCACGAGCGGATCGTCAGGCCGATGTTCGGGTCAGGTAAGGATCGCCGGGCAGCCGGACGGTGAGGGCCGCGCCGCCCTCCGGGGCGTGCCCGGCTGTGATCTCGCCGCCGAGCCGGCGGACCAGCCCGGCGGCCAGCGCCAGCCCCAGACCGCTGCCCACCTTGCGCACCCCCCGGTACCGCTGGTGCAGCGCCCCGCGCTCGAACGCCACCGCCAGGTCGTCGTCGGTGAAGCCGGGTCCGCCGTCGCGGACCTCGACGACGCCGCCCTCCGCCGGGTCCGTGCCGGCCGGCCGGACCGCGAGCACCACGGGCGCCCCCGGGGGTACGACCCGCAGCGCGTTCTCCAGCAACCCGTCCACCACCTGCCGGATCCGCCCCGGATCGGTGTACGCCGGCACCGGCGCGGCCGGCGCCTCCACCCGGAACGGCACGCCGACCGCCGCGCACCGGTCCGTCCAGGTGCGGGCCGCGTCGGCGGCGAGCCGGGTCAGGTCGACCGGCCCGGGTTCCAGCGGGAAGTCGGCGGCTTCCAGCCGGGCCAGCGCCAGCAGGTCGCTGACCAGCCGGTCCAGGTGCTCGGACTCGGCGAGCACGGTCCGGCCGGTGGCCGGCACCGCGTCGGCCTCGATCACCCCGTCGGCCAGCGCCTCGGCGTAGCCGCGGATGGCGGTGAGCGGGGTGCGCAGCTCGTGCGAGACCGAGAGCAGGAACTCGCGCTGCCGCCCCTCGCTGGTGGCCAGCGCGGCGGCCAGCCCGTTCAGCGCGTACGCCAGGTCGGCCACCTCGTCGGGCGGTTCGACCGGCACCCGGACCGCCCGGTCCCCGGCGCGCAGCCGGGCGGCTGCGGTGGCCGCGGTCCGGATCGGCCGGGCCAGCCGGCGCGCGAGGAACAGGCCGGCGGCCACCCCGGCGGCGAGCCCCGCGAGCAACGGCAACCAGAGACTGAGCAGCACCTGCCGCCACGGTCCGTCCCGGGTCGCCCGGGTCAGCACCACGCCGTCCCCGCCGGGCAGCGCCCGGCCCTCGACCAGGGCCCGTTCGCCGCCGACCAGCCGCCGGCCGGAGACGTCCCGGCCAGCCGCCACCCGGCTCACCACCTGCCGGGGCAGGCCAGCGCGGTCGGCCTGGCCCGCCCGGATCAGGTACACCTCGATCTGCTGCTGGCGGAGTTGGCGGATGAGCCGATCCCCCGCGGTGTCCCGCTGGCGTACCGCCCGGACCCGGAGCACATCGGCGGCGAGCCGGGCCTGGGCGGCCAGCGCGACCTGGTCGCGCCGCTCGGCGCCGCGCACCGCCAGGGGGACCGCGACCAGCGCGGTGACCAGCACCGACACCAGCGCCACGGCGCAGGTGACCAGCACCGCGCGGGCGGTCAGGGTGTGCGCGAACCGCCGCCGGGGCGGGGCCGGCGGGCCGGGACCGACGACCGGCAGCGCCATGGTGGGCTGCTCAGGCATCGGCCGCGTACCCGACGCCGCGGTGGGTGCGGATCACGCTGGCCGGGCCGAGCTTCGCCCGGACCTGCGCCACGTGCACGTCGACGGTCCGGGTGCCGGCGTGGGCCGCGTACCCCCAGACGCCGGCCAGCAGTTCCTCCCGGGTGAAGACCCGGCCGGGCCGGGCCATCAGGTGCGCGAGCAGGTCGAACTCGGTGGAGGTGAGCTGCACCGGGGCGCCGGCGGCGGTGACCGTGCGGCGGGCCGGGTCGAGGGTGACCGGGCCGACCACCCGGGGCCGCTCGGTCGTGGCGGGCGCGCCGGCGGTGCGGCGCAGCACCGCCCGCACCCGGGCGACCAGCTCGCGCGGGCTGAACGGCTTGGTCACGTAGTCGTCCGCGCCCAGTTCCAGGCCGACGACCCGGTCCACCTCGTCGTCCCGCGCGGTGAGGAAGATGACCGGCGTCCAGTCGCCGGCCTCACGCAGCCGCCGGCAGACCTCGGTGCCGGCCAGGCCGGGCAGCGCGATGTCGAGCACGCAGGCCACCGGGCGCAGCCGCCGCGCGGCGGCCAGCCCGGCCGCCCCGTCCCGTTCCAGGTGTACGCCGAACCCGTCCCGGGTCAGGTAGAGCCGGACCAGGTCGGCGATGGCCGGCTCGTCCTCCACCACGAGGACGAGTCCGCGCGGTGCGTCGTCGGCGGTCACCGGCCCATGATGACCGAACGGGGGCCGCCCGGACGGTCAGGGGAATGTTCGGATTCGGTAAAGAGCCGGTCAGCGGACCGGCGCGGGGCGGAACGCGGCCGGGCGGGCGCCGGCCGGCGGCTCGCCGATGGTGGCGACAAGCCGCTCGGCGGGCGTACGGAGCCGGGTCCGGAAGGCGTGGTTGAGCAGGGCGTCGAGCTGCCACACCTGCTTCGGATGGTGGGTCCGGATGAGGAACCGCTCCCGGACCCCGTCGATCGCCGTGGCCGCCAGCTCCAGGCTGTGCGACCGGGGGTCGGGACTCCAGGTGACGTTGCTGAGCTCGCGCAGTTCGGTGTTGAGGTGCAGGCGCAGCCGGTGCAGCACCCGGGTCTGCCGGGTGACCACCAGGCGGCGGTGGGTGAGCAGCATCAGGTAGTCGCCGCCGATCGGGTGGTCCGGACGGCTGCACCGGGTGACCAGGATGGTGGCATCGCCGGAGCCGACGCACCGGCGGAAGACCGGCATGTGCCGGCTGACGGTCTGGGTCGCCAGGCCGGTGTCGGCGGCGGCCGGAAGGAACGTTCGCGAGAACACGTCCATGCAAGATGCAACGAGCAGGTGAGCAGGAGTGATATGGGTCACTCCCGATTTCTGGAACTTCCACCCGTGCAAATCGCACAGCCGGTGCGACGTCGAGCCCCGGTCGGGCGGCCCGGTCAGGCCGGCGGGTCGGCGAACACCTCACCGAGCCAACCGGGGACGGCGGCGGCGTACTCGGCACGGGCCGGGTCGGGGGTGGCCAGGGCGCGCCGCCAGGACAGCGACCGGCTCACCGTGGTGACCCTCATGGCCAGGCCGGCGGCCTCCCGCAGGGCGGCCCGGTCGTGGCGGTCGGTCCACGCCTCCAGGTAGGCGTCCCGCAGCCGGCCCAGCACCGGGTCGCCCGGTGCCAGCCCGGCGCCGTGCGCCACGGAGTTGAGCGTCACCAGCAGGCTGCCGAACGGGTGGGCGACCGAAGCGTCCCCCCAGTCGAAGAAGCGGTAGCCGGCATCGGTGACGAAGACGTTCCCGTCGTGCAGGTCGTCGTGCTGCACGCTGGCCGGGACGCCGAACTCCGCCAGGCGCCGGCAGGCCGCGGCGAACTCCGGCCGGTACGCCCGCAGCCGCGCGTGCAGCTCCGGGGTCAGCCCGTCCGGCTCGCCGAGCAGCAGGGCGTCGGAGTCGTCGAGCAGCCGGTCGAGGAGTTCCGGCATCGGCTCCGGGCGGTGGTCGGGCACCCCTGCGGCCAGCAGCCGGTCGACCCGGGGCGCGACGGCGATCTGCAGCGCCGCGTACGCGGGCAGCACCCGTTCCCAGTGCGTCAGGTCCCCGGCGAGCACGTCGCGCAGGCTCGGGCCGCCGTCGGGCAGCAGCGCCCAGCCGCGGGCGCCGTCGACGGCGAGCGGGTCGAGCACGGTCCCCGGGGCGAGCCGGGCCAGTTCGGCCAGGAGCGCCGCCTCGTAGCGGGTGCCCGGGTTGTTCGCCTTGAACCAGACCGGACCGGCCTCCGTGGGCACCCGCCAGACCAGCGACCAGGGGCGCACCCGGGGCTCGACCGGGCCGGTCACCCGCCGGCCGTGCCCGCCGAGGGCGTCACCGACCCAGGCCAGCGCGCCGTCCCGCCACTGCGGATCGGACCAGTCCGGTGTCGTCACGGTCCGCACGCTAGGCGCTGCCCCTGGCGCCGGCCAGCGAATTCAGAGCAGCTCGACGATGGTGGCGTTGGCCATGCCGCCGCCCTCGCACATGGTCTGGAGGCCGTAGCGGATCCCGTTGTCCCGCATGTGCTGGAGCATGGTGGTCATGATCCGCGCACCGGACCCGCCGAGCGGGTGGCCGAGCGCGATCGCACCGCCGCGCGGGTTCAGCCGCTCCGGGTCCGCCTCGGTCTCCGCGAGCCAGGCCAGCGGCACCGGGGCGAACGCCTCGTTCACCTCGTACACCCCGATCTCCTCGATGCCCAGCCCCGCGCGGCGCAGCGCCTTCGCGGTGGCCGGGATGGGGGCGGTGAGCATGGTGACCGGGTCGTCGGCGGCCACCACGGCGGTGTGCACCCGGGCCAGCGGGCGCAGGCCGTGCCGGCTGGCCCACTCGCTGGTGGTGACCGCGAGCGCCGCCGCGCCGTCGGAGATCTGTGAGGCCGAGCCGGCGGTGACCACGCCGTCCGCCTTGAAGGGGGTGGCCAGCTCGCCGAGCTTGGCCAGCGAGGTGTCCCGCCGGATGCCCTCGTCGGCGGTGAACTTGCCGCCGTCGGCCAGCGCCACCGGGGCCAGCTCGGGGTCGAACGCCCCGGCGTCCTGGGCGGCGGCCGCCTTCTCGTGGCTGGCCAGCGCGAACTCGTCGAGCTGCGTACGCGAGAAACGCCACCGCTGCGCGATCAGCTCGGCGCCGACGCCCTGGTTGAACGGGAGCGGGCTGCCCTCGGCGACGCCCTCGACGCCGCGGTAGCGCTCCAGGATCGCCGGGCTGAACGGCATTCCGCCGGCCACGCTGGAGCCCATCGGCACCCGGGTCATCGACTCGACCCCGCCGGCGACCACCAGGTCGGCCTGGCCGGAGAGCACGGTGGCCGCGGCGAAGTGCAGCGCCTGCTGGCTGGACCCGCACTGCCGGTCGAGCGTGGTGCCGGGGACCGACTCGGGCCAGCCGGCGGCGAGGACGGCGTTGCGCGCCACGTTCCACGACTGCTCGCCGACCTGCGACACGCAGCCCCAGACCACGTCGTCGACGTCGACCGGGTCGATGCCGGTCCGCTCGGCGAGGGCGCGCAGCACGTGCGCCGAGAGGTCGACCGGGTGCACGCCGGCAAGGCTGCCCTTGCGCCGCCCGACCGGGGTCCGTACCGCACCGACGATGACCGCGTCACTCATGTCTACTCCCCGGTAACCTGGCTTGGCCCGATACTACGTGCTGACCCGGCCGATCGTCCTCCCCCGTTCCCGGGGCCACCCGGCTGGCATGCTGGGGCGGTGACTCCACAGTCGTCCCCGGCCCGGCAGTGGCGGGTGCCGCCGGTGCTGCCGGCGGTCAAGGCGCTCGGCGCGCTCGTCCTGGTCGCGCTGGGCCTCCTCTTCGCCGGCGAGGACCGGATCCAGCTGGTGCTCGCCGGGCTGGCCGCCGCCGGGCTGCTCGGCTGGGCGCTGCGCGACCTGGTCGCGCCGGTCCGGCTGGCCGCCGACCCGGAGGGGATCACCGTGATCCAGGGCTTCGCCCGCCGGCGGCGGCTGCCCTGGGCGGCCGTGGAGTCGGTCCGGGTGGAGCGCCGCACCCGGCGCGGGATCACCGCCGAGACGCTGGAGATCGACGCGGGCGAGTCACTGCACCTGTTCGGCCGCTACGACCTGGACGCGCCGCCCGAGGAGGTCGCCGCCGCCCTGGAGGCCGCCCGGGCCGCCGCGCGCTGAGCCGCCGCGTCCGGTCAGCCGGTCAGCGCCGCGGTGCGGACGAGGACCAGCCCGAGCAGCGCCACCAGCAGGATCGCCCCGCCGGCGGCCTGGAAGGCGGTCCGCCGCATCCGCGGGGCGTACGCCAGGACGAGCGCCATGAGCGCGCCGACCACCAGCCCGCCGAGGTGTCCGGCCACCGAGATGCCCGGCACGGTGAACGTGAAGATCAGGTTGATCACCAGGATCGGCACGATGGCCGAGGTGTCCCGGCCCAGCCGGCGCATGATCACGAAGATCGCGGCGAAGAGGCCGAAGATGGCCGTCGACGCACCGACCGCCGGCGAGTTGGGGGCGCTGAACAGGTAGACCGCGACGTTGCCGCCGAGCCCGGCGATCAGGTAGAGCGCCAGGAACCGCAGCGGGCCGAGCACCGCCTCCAGGGTCCGGCCCAGCACCCAGAGCGCCCACATGTTGAGCAGCAGGTGCACCACGCCGTAGTGCAGGAACATCGCGGTGACCAGCCGGTACCACTCGCCGTCGGCCACCCCGCCGATGGTGCCGTCGCTGAAGCGCGCCAGCCCCAGCACCGCACCCCAGTCGGTCAGCGGCGTCGAGCCGCCCATCAGGCCGCCGAAGCCGGACCCGCCGGCGGCCGCGTCCCCGCCTCGGTCGGAGGCGATGGACAGGACCATGACCAGCACGTTCAGCGCGATCAGCGTCTTCGTGACGTAGCCCTGGCGGCCGGCCGCACCGCCCCCGAAGGCGGTACGCGCCGGCCGCACACTACGGCGTCCCTCGCTGACGCACTCCGGGCACTGGTGGCCCACGGAGGCGTCCCGCATGCACTCCGGGCAGATCGGCCGGTCGCAGCGGGTGCACCGGACGTAGGTCTCCCGATCGGGGTGCCGGTAGCAGACCGGAGTGGTCGGCACCGGCCCGCCTGTGGCGTCACCTGCCTGCCCGGAGCGCTCAGTCATGCGAGCAAAGGTACCCGCGCGACGCTCAGGCCGGCTTGCGCTCGATCTCGACGCGCTCGATGACCACGTCCTGGAGCGGCCGGTCGCTCGGGCCGGTCGGGGTGTTCGCGATCGAGTCCACGACCTTCGCCGACTGCTCGTCCGCGACCTGACCGAAGATGGTGTGCCGGTTGTTCAGGTGCGGGGTCGGGCCCACCGTGATGAAGAACTGCGAGCCGTTGGTGCCCGGCCCGGCGTTCGCCATGGCGAGCAGGTACGGCCGGTCGAAGCGCAGTTCCGGGTGGAACTCGTCGGCGAACTTGTAGCCCGGGCCACCGCGACCGGTGCCGGTCGGGTCGCCCATCTGGACCATGAAGCCGCTGATCACGCGGTGCGAGATGGTGCCGTCGTAGTACGGCCCGCTGCCCGGCTGGCCGGTACGCGGGTCGATGTACTCGCGGGTGCCCTCGGCCAGCTCGACGAAGTTGCGGACGGTCTTCGGCGCGTGGTTCGGGAAGAGCTCCAGCCGGATCGGGCCAGCGTTGGTGTGCAAGGTGGCGTAGACAGCCTCGGCCACGGGTACTCCTCACTCGTTGGTCAGTTCCATGCGGATCCTCCCATGTGCCCGATCTGGCCATGCGGAGGCATCCGAAGGTGGAGGATGACGAAGGAACAACTCCCAGGAGGTGGGACCGTGTTTGGAATCGGGCGGCGTAAGACCCAGGGGCAGCTCGCGAAGGCGGAGCTGAACCAGGGCATCGGTCACCTGAGGCAGGCCGCCACGCACGCGGCGAAGGGTGCCGGCGCCTCGGTCGGCCCGCGGGTCCAGGCAGCCCGGGGCGCCGTCGCGCCCACCGCGATCGTCGTCCGGGACCGGGCGTCGAGCGGTGTCGCATCGACAGCCGCCGCACTCGCGCCGCTGCTCATGGCGATGCGCAACGCGCAGGCCGAGGCCGCCGGCAAGGCCCTGACCGGCCGGAAGGCCGCCACCGCCAAGCAGGCCGCCATGAGCAAGAAGGTGAAGGCGAAGAACATGAAGGCCGCGAAGAAGAAGCAGAAGAAGTCGCGCGGCATGACGACTGGCCTGCTGCTCGCCGGCACGGTCGCCGGCCTGGCCGGCGCGATGGCCATGCGGCGCCGCCGCGAGCAGCAGGAGTGGGCCGAGTACGACCCGGCCGGCAAGCTGGAGCCGATGCGCGAGGACGTGGACACCATCGTGGTGGAGACCCCCGACGCGACCGCGAAGGTGACCGACGCGTCCACCATGTCCAGCAAGTCGGGCGTGGCCGGCGGCCCCACCGGCGCCGGCAGCTCGGCGGTGGCCGGGGGCGACAGCGCCTCGACCACCACCCCGGGCACCCAGCCCAAGATCCACCCGAGCGACAAGGTCCCCTCGGTCGCCGAGGGCGCCCGGGACGTCTCCGGCCGCCCGGCCGACGACGTCACCAAGGCGATGCAGAACGGCAAGAACACCGCCAAGGCCAGCGGCCGCCGCTGACCCGCACGGTCACGGAAAGCGCCGGCGCGCGCGGGTACGCCCCGCGCGGCCGGCGCTTCCGTGTGCGGACGGGCTACAGCCAGCCGTTGCGGCGGAACCAGCGGTACAGGACGAACGACAGGCCCAGGTTCACGGCCCAGATGCCCGGATAGCCGTACGTCCACTTCAGCTCCGGCATGTTCTCGAAATTCATGCCGTAGATGCCCGCGATGGCTGTCCACACCGCGCCGATCGCCGCCCAGGCCGCGATCTTGCGCATGTCGTTGTTCTGGTCGACGGTGACCTGGGCCAGCCGCGCCTGGAGGATCGAGTTGAGCAGGTCGTCGTAGGAGTTCACCTGCTCGACGGTGCGGCTGAGGTGGTCCTGCACGTCCCGGAAGTAGCGCCGCACCTCCTGCGGCACCTCCCGGTTGACCTGCGAGGTGAGGGTGAGCAGCGGGCGCTGCAACGGCACCACCGCCCGCTTGAACTCCACCAGCTCCCGCTTCATCTGGTAGATCCGCTGGATCCGCCCGCTGCTCTGCCGGTCGAAGACGTCCGCCTCCAGCACGTCGAGGTCGTCCTCCAGCCGGTCGGCCACCTCCAGGTAGAGGTCCACCACCCGGTCGGTGATCGCGTACGCGACGGCCCACGGGCCGTGCTCCAGCAGGTCCCGCTTCGCCTCCAGGTCGGCGCGGACCGGCGACAGCCGGCAGGCGTCCCCGTGCCGGACGCTGATGAGGAAGTTCGGCCCGATGAAGAGCATCACCTGGCCGGTCTCTACCACCTCGGAGTTCTCGGTCAGCTCGGTGTGCTCGCAGTAGCGGGCGGTGCGCAGCACGAGGAAGACCACCTCGCCGAAGCGCTCCAGCTTGGGCCGCTGCTCGGCCTTGACCGCGTCCTCCACGGCCAGTTCGTGCAGGCCGAAGGTGGCCGCGATCGCGGTCATCTCGTCCAGCTCCGGCTCGTGCAGGCCGAGCCAGACGAAGCCGCTGCGCTCCTGGCGGGCGGCGGCCAGGGCGTCCGCGTAGTGCCACTCGCCCGGCTGGCGCTCGCCGTCGACGTAGAGGCCGCAGTCGACGATCCCGCTCCGGCCGGGGTCGGCCGGCTGGGGCGTGCGGGGGGAGCCGTCGGCGTTGAGGATGCGCGACATGGCGCGTACCGGCGCGGCCCAGGCCCGTGGTCTGGGCGCCCGGTCACCGTTCTGCCCGGCGGTGCGGTCGCGTGCCACCCGGTCCGTCATCTCGCCCCCTCTCCACGAAGCTGCGGCTTGCAGGTTACGCCGGTGAGGGCGGGGCGGAGCGTGGGCGAGCGCGGAGCCGGCGACCGGGCTGCGAGCCGCGTCACACCGGGCAGGAGACGGTGACGGCGCCGGGCGGGCCGGCCGCGTCAGGGGGGTGAGGGGCGACACGGCCCACCCGGCACCCATTGGGGGCGGGAGTTCTGCTGTGAGCGCCGACGGTCCGGACCGGGGCAGCCCATGCGGCTGCCGGTCGGCGGACCGGTCACCGGCAAAAGGTGAGCGGCGCTCGCAGCATTGTGGGCCGCCGGCCGGCCCAGCGGGAGACCCGGGCCGGCCGGTATCGCCGTTCTGTCAGAAACCCGACAGAAATCTAGCCTCGGACGGCCGCCATCGCCTCGGCCAGCCGCCGGACGCCCTCGTCGATCCGGTCCGCGGTCACCGCGGAGAAGGCCAGCCGGAGGGCGTGCCGCCCGCCGTCGATCATGAAGTCGCTTCCCTTCACCACCGCCACGCCGCGCTCCGCGGCGGCCGGGGCCAGCCGGTCGACCTCCACGTCCTCGGGCAGCTCAACCCAGAGGAAATAGCCGCCGTCCGGCTCCACGAACCGGGCCTCCGGGATGTGCCGGCGCAGCGACTCGGCGAGCACCACGGCGCGCTCGCCGAGCGCCGTCCGCACGGTGTGGATCGACCGCTCGATCTCCCCGGAGACGCAGAACTGGTGCACGATCGCCTCGGAGACCATGCCCGGCGAGATGTAGAGGTTGGTGGCCCGCTTGGCGATCGTCGCGATCACGTCGGCCGGGCCCACCAGGTAGCCGACCCGGACGCCCGGGCAGACCGTCTTGGTGAAGCTGGAGGCGTGCACCACCACGCCCCGGGTGTCCATCGACAGCATCGAGGGCAGCGGCTCGCCCCGGAACCGGATGTCCGCGTACGGGTCGTCCTCGAAGATCGTGAAGCCGTACTCGGCGGCCAGGTCGAGCAGCTCGCGACGCTTCTCCAGGGAGAGGGTCACGCCGGCCGGGTTCTGGTAGTTCGGGATGACGTGGGCCAGCCGCGGCCGGACCCCGGACTCCAGCAGCTTGCGCAGCTCGGCGGTGTCCAGACCGTCCGGCTGGATCGTCACACCGTGGATCTCGCCGCCCATCTGCTGGAGGTTGAGCAGCGTCCGGTCGTACGTCGGGCGCTCGACCACCACGGCGTCACCCCGCCGGACCAGGTGGTCGAAGAGGAACGCGTCGGCCTGGAGCGAACCGTTGGTGATCAGCACCTGGTCGGCCTCGACGCCGTGCTTCTCCGCGATCCACTTCCGCAGGGGCGGGTAACCGACGGAGGTGCCGTACGCCGTGATCCCGGCGGGGTCGGCGTCGAAGGCGCGGACGGCGGCGGCCTTGAGCCCCTCGACATCGACGATGTCCAGCGAGGGAGCGCCACGGGCGAAGGAGATCAGCTGCTCGGCGGTCATGCGCACGAGCCTAGGGCCTGGTCCGGCGGGTCCGACCGCCATACACGCGAAGTTCAACATGCGGGCGGCCGCTCCGTCCACCAGGGCCGGCGGAGATCCGAACGAGGTTCACGGCTGTCTACCATCCGACCGGAAGCTGGCGCCGGAACCACCGGCCGCCGAAGGATTGCGGGTCGCGGCAGACCCGGGGAGACAGGTGGTGAGGCTCGTGACCGAGGACGAGGCCGGACGGCTCGACGACCAGCAGTTCGCGCAGTGGCTGGCCGGGCGGGCGGGCGAGGCGCTCACCGCGCTGCGGGACCGGCAGGGCTTCACGGACCCGAAGGCGCTCAAGGATGCCGGCGACCGCGCGTCGCACGAGCTGATGACCGCGGCGCTGGCCCGCTGGCGACCCGCGGACGCGGTGCTCTCCGAGGAGGAGGCCGACTCGCGCCGGGCCTGGGCGGACGGCGAGCGGGCGCCCCGGCACGACGCCGACCGGGTCTGGATCATCGACCCGCTGGACGGCACCCGGGAGTTCTCCGAGGCCGGCCGGGACGACTGGGCGGTGCACGTGGCGCTCTGGCAGCGCTCCGCCGCCCCGGACGGCGCCCTGGTCGCCGGCGCGGTCGGCATGCCGGCCCGCACCACGGTGGACGGTGACCAGCTCATCCTCGGCACCGGCTGCCCGACCCCGAAGGCGGTCGACGGGCCGATCCGGATCGCGGTGAGCCGCAGCCGCCCGCCTGCCTTCGTCGGCGAGCTGGTCGAGCTGCTCGGCGCGCAGGCCGTCCCGATGGGCTCCGCCGGGGTCAAGGTGTGCGCCGTGGTGACCGGTGAGGTCGACGCGTACGTGCACGCGGGCGGCCAGTACGAATGGGACAGCGCCGCTCCGGTGGCGGTGGCCCTGGGCGCCGGGATGCACGCGTCCCGGATCGACGGGTCGCCGCTGCGCTACAACCGGGCCGACCCGCGCCTGCCCGACCTGCTGGTCTGCCGGCCCGAGCTGGCCGACCAACTGCTCGACGCGATCGCCCGCACCGGGGTCGAGATGCCCGCTTCGACCGTTACCGGCACCCCGGGTGGGGCGTTCGGCTGAGTGTTGCGGTACGCACGGCCCAGGTGACCGGGAAGTATCGTCGGTCGGAATGCACGTCCGACCTGAGCCCCGAGAGACGGGCCGCCGCCAGCCAGGGAGGGTCATGCCGGCCGAGCGAGACCAGCACAACGCCTTCGAACAGCCGACCGGTCTCTGGCCGGGGCAGGACGTACCGCGCCAGCAGGGCGCGCCCGCCCTGCCCTGGCCCGAGGCCGCGCCGCCGGTGCCACCGGCCGAGGCGCGATCCAGCCTGCCCTGGCCGGAGAGCGGGCCGGCCGCCGGTCACGCCGATCCCCAGTGGGCCGGCGCCGATCGGGGGTACGCCTGGCCGGCGCGGCAGGCCGGCCCGGCCGGGCACCCCGACGCCGACTGGGCGCCGCAGGGCGCTCCGGCGGGCCTGGCGCCGCAGACCGGGGATGCCGGCTGGGCACCGCACGGCGGGGACGCCGACTGGGCGCCGCAGGGCGGTCCGGTGGGCCTGACGCCGCAGGGCGGTCCCGGGGGGCACGACGGCTGGGGGCCGCCGGCCGGTCCCGGCCCGGAGGCCGGCTGGGCCGAGGGCACGCCCACCGCCACCGCCACCCTGCCCGGGCCGCCGCCCGGGGACCTCTGGGCCGAGCCGCGTACCGGCACCGGTGGCGTCGACCAGCCGCCGCCTCCCCCGGTCGCGCCGACTCCGACACCGCCCGGGGGATCCCGGCGCCGCTGGCGGGTCGCCATCGCCGCGGCCCTCGTGCTCGCCGTCGCCGGCGGCGGGGTCGCCGTGGCGACCCTGCGTCCCGAGGAGACCCGGCAGGCCGGCGAGGCGCCGGGCACCGTCGCCCCGGCGCAGTCGGCCGGCCCGAGCGGCGCGGCCACCCCCGGCGCCCCGACCCCGAGCGCCGAGCAGGGCCTCGGCGGCAAGCCGGCCGCGTCGCCGTCGACCTCCGCGGGCTCGACCCCGGGCTTCGCCGGGACCCGGCTGACCCTCCCCGGCGCGTCGATCGGCGTGCAGAACGGGGAGACCTTCGGGCAGGCGCTGAGCCGCTCCGACCGGACGTTCGGCAAGCTGCGCATGGCCCGGGTCTTCTTCCCGGGGCTTCCGCCGGCCTGGAACGGCAGCCGGGCCGACGTGGTGGACCGGACCGTGGTGGTCTCCTTCAAGGCCTCTCCGCAGGAGATCAACTCCGGCAAGTACGACTCCCGGCTCGCCTCCTGGTTCGCCTCGATCCCGCGCGAGCACAACGTGTACTGGTCGTACTTCCACGAGCCGGAGGACGACGTCGAGCGGGGCGCGTTCACCACGGCGGCGTACCGGACGGCCTGGAAGCGGGTCGCCGGTCTGGCGAACCGGGCGAACAACCCGAAGCTGATCAACACGCTGATCCTGATGTGCTGGACGCTCGACCCGAAGTCCGGGCGCAGCTTCGACGCCTTCTACCCCGGCGGCGACGTCATCGAGACGCTCGGCTGGGACTGCTACAACTGGGGCGCGAAGTGGAAGCGGTACGCCTCGCCGCAGGAGATCTACGGCGAGATGATCAGCAAGTCCAAGGCGCTGGGCAAGCCCTGGGGCGTCGCCGAGACCGGCAGCGACCTGGTGCCGGGCGACTCGGGCAGCGGCCGGGCGACCTGGATCCGCTCGATGACCGGCTTCCTCAACGGCCAGCGGCCGGAGTTCGTGGCCTACTACAACCAGGTGGTCAGCCAGGGTGACTTCCGGCTGCTCGACCAGCCGAGCATCCAGGCGTGGAAGTCCTTCTGCGTGGCCTGACCCCGCGCACGGAAACGGGCGGGCGACCTGCTGGTCGCCCGCCCGTTCGGCGTACGGCTCAGATGCCCCGGCCGCGCTTGTGCAGGGTGCGCAGCACCCGGTCGGCCTGCACGGCGCGGCTCGCCACCGCCAGCGCCAGGTAGGCGCGCGGCTCCCGCGGGTTGCGGGCCAGGGTGCGCCGGGCCCAGCGCACGGCGTCCCGCCGGTTGCCCATGGCCGCCTGCGCGAAGGCGATCTGGCCGGCCACCCGCGCCTCGCCGTGCGGCACCGTGGCGAACTCCGGGTAGCGGCGCAGCAGCCACTGCAACGCGGTCGAGATGGTCTCCCAGCGCTGCGCGAAGTACGACCGCTTGTGCCAGCGGACCAGCACGTACGGGCTCTCCACGTTGACCAGCGGGGCGTACCGGGCGGCGCGGAGCAGGAACTCGTAGTCCTCCGCGTAGCTGCCCGGGATCTGCTCGTCGACCAGCCCGATCGCGTCGAGCAGGGCGGCCCGGCGGATCAGGAAGGTGGACGGGTGCAGCTCGGTGAGCCGGTCACGGAGCAGCGCCTCCAGCGACACCCGGGACCGGTCCAGCGAGCGGTCCACCGTGCGGTCGTCGTAGCTGACCCGGATGCCGCAGCTGACCAGCGCGCCGTCCGGGTGCACGTCGAGCGCGCCGAGCTGGGCGGCGAGCTTGCCCGGCAGCCACTCGTCGTCGTCGTCGCAGAACGCCACCAGGTCGCCGGTGGCCGCCTCGATGCCGGTGTTGCGCGCCCCGGCCAGCCCCGGGCTGCGGGTGTTGGTGATGACCCGGACCCGGCGGTCGCCCCGGTCCCGCTCCAGCGACCGGTCCGGCTCGGACTGGTCGTAGACCACGATGGCCTCGATCAACCCGGGGTGCGCCTGGCTGAGGATCGCGTCGAGCGCCGCGCGCAGCAGCTCCGGACGGTCCCGCGTCGGTACGACGACCGAGATGCTCGGCCCACTCATGATTTCTCCACGGACTCGTCGGATCCCCGCTGGCCCAGGTAGCCGTAGCGGACTCGGAAGGGGAGCGTGGCCAGGCTGACCACGGCCCGGCTGCGGCGCGGCAGGCGGCTCCGCCACGCCTCGTCCCGCCGCACGGTCAACGGGCCACCACTGAACCGCAGCGGGTTGCCGGCAACGCTGTGCGCCCGGAAGGGGGCGGCGGGCGGCGACGGCGCCAGGTCGGGGCGCGGCGAGCCGGAGTCGCCGGACGTGAGAATGCTCAGCGCCTCGGGGTCGTCGGGCAGGCCGGCGAACTCGCGCAGCCGGCGGACCGTGCCGGCCGGGTCGGCCGTGAAGTCCTCGTAGCGCAGCCGGAGCACCTGCGCCCGGGCGGCGAGCAGGTGGAACGCGGCGTTCTGCGCGGTCCACAGCTTGCTCACCTCGAACGGCGAGAAGGTCGGCATGAAGTCCTCGCCGTCGACCACCTCGGGCCGGCGCACCTGCTTGCCCCACGAGTACGCCACGGCCCGGCTGTCCCGGACCAGGTGCAGCACACGCAGGTCGAGGCCCTCTGCCCAGCTCAGCGCGAAGGCCAGCGAGGCGTGCTTGCTGGAGTCGACCACCACCCGGGCGCCGGTCGCCGCGAGGGCGGCCCGGTAGATGCGGGTGTAGAGGTCGGCGTAGCGGCGGACGTCGGCGAGCTGCTCCGCGGAGAGCGAGTTCTTCGCCAGCCGGGGGATGTGCCGGGTCCGGTCGACCCGGTCCTTGAGCGCCAGCACGTCGTCCCGGTCGACGGCGGACCAGCCGCCGAAGGCGTGCTCGCCGACCTGCTGCCAGAACGGGCAGACGGTGAAGCGTTCACCGCAGCCGCACCGCTCGTCGGCGCCGAGCGCCCGCTCCCAGAGGTGCACCACCTCACCGACCGCGCACACGTCGGCACTCTGGGCCAGCAGCAGCTCCAGCAGGGTGGAGCCGCTGCGGCCGAGGCCGCCGACGAAGAGGACGCGGGGCTCAGCCGTCTCCGCGGCGCTCACCCGCGCCGCCCGCCGGCGCGCTGGCGTACCCGGCGGGCCACCAGGTCGTCGATCACCGCGCCGACCCGGGCCACCGCCTCGGCGCGCGGATCGGGCCGACCCGGGTCGGCGGCCAGGACGAACCGGGCCGGGTCGGCCAGCCCCTCGTCGAGGGCGGCGACCAGGTCGGCCTCGGTCTCGCAGAGCCGGACCATGCCGGCCGCGCCCAACCGTCGGGAGAAGAGCTGCTGGTGGTTGTCGACGTGCTCGTCGTGGGCCGGGTCGCGGGGCACCACGATCGGCAGGTGGCCGGTGCGCCGGGCCTCGGTGATGGTGGCCGGGCCGCCGTGGCTCACCACGAGCGTCGCCTCGGCCATCGCCCGCTGGAGTTCCTCGTGGCCGAGGAACGGGGTGGCCTCGGGCAGCGCCGGGGTGCGGCTGTGGCCGTACTGGAGGACGAGCCGGACGCCGGGCCGGTCGGCGTGCCACCGCTCCAGCCAGCCCACGAGGCGATCGAACCGGTGCACGTCGGTGCCGACGACGACCAGCACGTAGGGCGCGGGCCGGCCGTCGCGCTGCCGGGGCAGATTAACGGTCACAGCGCCACCTTCGTTCGCGACTGCGGGGCTCGCAGAACCGGCTCACTCCTCGCGCTCACAGCGCCACCTTCGTTCGCGACTGCGGGGCTCGCAGAACCGGCTCACTCCTCGCGCTCACAGGAGGTTCCCCACGACGGTCGCCTCCGGGTACATGCGGCGCTGCTCCTCCCACTGCACGAGCATCGCGGAGAGGAAGGGGCGGCAGAGCCGGGCGGTCAGCGTCGCGCTGTCGATCCGGTCGTAGACCTCGATGTAGACCGTCGGGATCCGGCGCAGCCGGGCCGCGACCACGAACGGCAGCGCGACCCCGGCGCCGGTGGTGACCACGGCGTCGACCCGGCGCCGGCGGATCACCTTCAGCGCGAGGAAGGCATTGCGGACCAGGTTCCGGACGTTCCGGGTGGTGGGGTGGTGGGCCCAGACCACGTCCTCGCCGTCGAGCAGCGAGCGGGCGTCCGGGGTGTCGAAGGTGACCCACGCCCGTCGCCGCTCCCGGTACCAGGGCTCCAGCGCCAGGAGCTGGGCGAGATGCCCGCCACTGGAGCCGACCAGCAGGACCTGCCCCGAGTCGTCGATTGACCCGCTCACCAAAACGTTCCTCCCCGTAGGCCGCGACCGCGTCCGGATTTTCGCGAATGACCCTCGGACGCGCCATGACAACCTACTGGCGCGGGGGTGGCCAACTGAAGGGGCCGTTGGACGGATCCCCACCTACCGGTCGGGTCACCCCGGGACTCCCGGCGCCGGGATCCGGCCGGGCGTGCGACGGCCGAGGTCAGCCCGGTCACGACCGGCACGACGGGCCGGGCCAACCACGCGGGCCGGGCATGTGTCAGGATTCCGTCACCGCTCCGCACGAGGGCCGGCGACGACGCCGGCCACGGGGGCAGGTCGGGCCCCATGCCGGGAAACCCGCCGAATGGCCAGCGCCGATCGGCCATATCTACGCGGGCTGCCTACACCTGGGCAGGCTTACCGGAACGTGAGCAGACTTTCCCTCGTCGTTCGGATCGGGGACACTCAAGGTCACGGTCAGGTCCAGCTGCGCCGTGGACTGCCCGGCTCGGTCGAAAGGGAGCGACAGACTCTGATGCCCTCACCCCATTTGGCCGAGAGCGACTCCGACGGTCTTGCCCTGATGGCCTACCTGGGCTGGCTGCGCCGCCGTTGGTGGATCCTGGTGCTCGCCGCGGTCCTCGGCCTGGCCGGCGGCCTGGCGGTGAGCCAGCTCCAGCACGCGCGCTACACGTCGGGCACGTCGCTGCTGGTCCGCCCGCTCAGCGCCGGCGCGGAGAGCAACCCCAACGCCAAGGTGAACCTCGACACCGAGGCCCAGGTGGTCCGTTCGCTTGTCGTGGCCGAGCGGGCCAAGGGCCTCATGAAGGTCAGCACCGGGGCCGACCAGCTGGTGAAGTCGGTGACGGTCACCGTCCCGCCGAACAGCCAGATCCTCCAGGTGTCCTACGAGGCCGACAGCCCCGCCCAGGCGCAGTCCGGGTCGCACGCCTTCGCGCAGGCCTACCTCGACCTGCGCAAGGCCACCGCGCAGAAGGCGCTGGAGAACGAGACCACCGCCCTCAAGCAGCAGATCACCGACGTGAACAAGCAGCTCAGCGCGGTCGCCGGGCGGATCGCCGCGGCGCCGGCCAACAGCCCGGAGCGCGAGCGCGCCGAGGCCGACCGGAACGTGCTGACCAACCAGCTCACCTCGCTGAACAACCGGCTCAGCCCGCTGCTCTCCGCCGACTCCGACCCGGGCGAGATCATCTCGGACGCCCGGCTGCCGGAGAGCCCCAGCTCGCCGAACCGCACCCTGAACCTGGCCAGCGGCATGGGTGCCGGCCTGCTGCTCGGCATCGTGCTGGCGCTGGTGCTGGACCGGCTCGACACCCGCATCCGCCGTGGGCGCGACATCTCCGACCGGGTCGGCCTGCCGCTGCTGCTGGAGCTGCCCGGGCGTACCCAGTCGCTGACGGTGCTGCCGGCCACCCACAAGATCTCCCGCGAGCTGGGCCGGCTGCGCAACGTGCTGCTCTCCGCGGTGCCCGAGCCGGCGCAGGCCGGTCGGGGGCGCCAGCTGCTGCTCTGCGACGGCTCGGCCGGCACCGCCGCCGGGTTCGTGGCGGCCAACCTGGCCGCCGCGTACGCCCGCACCGGCCAGCAGGTCGCCCTGATCACCACCAAGCCGGACTCGGCGCTGAGCAGCATCACCGGGGTGGCCGAGGGACGGCACAGCCTGGCCTCGGTGCTCCGCCGGGACGTGCCGGCGCTCAAGGCGCTGGCCCCGCTGCCCGGCCTCGGCCAGCTCCGGGTGCTCGTCCCGGGCGACCTGGACGCCGAGGTCGAGCTGCCGGTCTCCGGCCTGCTGGAGATCCTGCGCGAGCTGTCCGCGCGCTTCGACCACGTGATCATCGAGACCGCCCAGCCGACCCTCGCCGTGGAGGCCCAGGCGCTGGGCCGGCACGTCGACGCCGTGATCGTGGTGGCCGAGAGCGGGCGGACCCGCAGCGGCGAGATCACCGCCGCGCTCCAGCAGTTCGAGCAGGTCAACGCCCCGGTGATCGGCGCCGTGCTGGCCCCGCGCCTGCCCGCGCCGGCGCCCGGCGCCGCCCGCCCGGCGGCCCCGGCCAACCGGCCCAAGCCCCGGCCGAGCCCCGGCCCGTCCGCCGAGTCCACCATGGTGCTGCCCCGGATGCAGCCGTCCGGGTCGGGCACCTCCGCCGGGTCGGCGAAGCCGTCCGCCTCGGGCACGGCGTCGGCCCAGGTCAAGCCGCCGGCGCCGGGCAAGCCGCTGCCGGTCAACGGCAGCGGCGGCACCTACCGGTCCCGGGGTGACGGCGACGGCCGCAGCTACGCCCTCGACTCCGGCGAGGACCTGGGGTGAACCGCAGGCAGATGCTCCGCGCTGCCCTCGCACCGGCCCTAGTGGTCGGCCTCGGCACGGCCTGCAGCGAACCCCAGCCCGACGCGGGCAGCGTCGACGTGGTCGACCCGGGCAGCGCCGCGGCCACGCCCGCGCCGAGCCCGACCCCGAGCCTGCCGGCCGGCCCGCTGACCGGCGCGCCGGTGAGCGCGGCGCCGCTGGCCGGCCGCCAGGCGGTCGCCGTGCCGCTGCGGGTCAGCCCCTCGACCACCCCGGCCGGGCTGGACGCGGCCGACCTGGTCTACGCCGAGTTCGCCGAGTCCGACACGCTGCACCTGACCGCGGTGTTCCAGTCCCGTGACGCCGCCAAGGTGGGCCCGGTCGCCGAGATCCGCCCGGTCGACATCCGGTCGGTCGGCGTGCTGCGGCCGGTCGTCGGCTACGCCGGCGGCCCCACCGGCTTCCTCAGCCAGTTCGAGAAGTCCGGGCTGGCCGGGGTCACGCCGGACGACGGCGACGCCTTCGACGACGGCTACACCTCGACGACCGCGCTGCTCAAGGCCGCGCCGAAGGGCGGCCAGCCGCCGACGCCACCCCTCGACCACGCCACCGACGGCGCCGCCCTGGCCGCGCGGGACCTCGCACCGGCCACCGAACTGTCGGTCGCCGTCTCCGGCGGCCCGCCCATGGTCTGGCGGTACGACCAGCAGAAGTCGCTCTGGGTGGGCAAGGTCGGCACCGCCACGGTGACCGCCGCCTCGGTGATCGTGCTGACCATGGAATACCGGACGCTCGACGTCCGGAACCCGTCGCCGCGGTCGCTCCCGTCGGCGAACGTCTTCGGTGAGGGCGCGGTGGTCGCGGTCTCCGGGCCGTCCAGCGCGAAGGGCCGGTGGCGCAAGCCGGGCCAGGGGATGGTCTGCACCCTCGCCGACAACGGCGGCGACCTCCTGCACCCGCAGCCCGGCAACGCCTGGGTGATCTACGCGCCGACCACCGCCAAGGTCACCGTGAAATGAGCACCGTCACCCCGCCCCGCCCGGCGCGCGGGTCGGCCTCGGTCGACGCGGCGGTACCGCCGCCCGCCGGGACCCGGCTCCCGCCGGCCACGGTGCGGCCGAAGGGCTGGTCGCTGCGGTTGCCCACGGCGTGGCCGCTGATCGCGCTCTTCGTGCTCTACCCGCTGTGGTGGGCGCTCGGGGTGTCCAGCTTCGTCTTCGTCATCTTCGCGGTGCCGATGCTGGTGCAGATGGTCCGCCGGGGCCCGGTCCGGGTGCCGCCCGGCTTCGGGATCTGGCTGCTCCTGCTGCTCTGGGTGGTGCTCTCCGCCGCGATGCTCGGCCTCACCGCTCCGAACACGCTGCCGCCGGGCGGCGGCGGCCGGTACATCGGCTGGGCCATCCGGCTGGCCAACTACGTCGGCATGACCGTGGTCATGCTCTACGTCTACAACCTGGGCGAGCGGGAGCTGTCCCGGCGCCGGATCGTCCGGCTCTTCGGGTTCATGGGCGTGGTCGTGGTGATCGGCGGCTGGCTCGGCTCGCTCTTCCCGACCCTCGGTTTCATCGCGCCGCTGCGGTTCATCCTGCCGCACTCGATCGCCAGTCAACCCTTCGTCGCCTCGCTCATGGACGTCAAGTTCGCCCAGGTCCAGCAGGTGATCGAGGGCGAGGCCAGCTCGCCCCGGCCGTCCGCGCCGTTCACCTACACGAACTCGTGGGGCGAGAACACGGCGATCCTGCTCATCTGGCTGATCGTCGGCTGGGTGGTGCTGGGCAGGCCGCTGCGCCGGGTGGCCGGCGTGGCGATCGTGCTGGCCGCGATCTTCCCGATCATCTACTCGCTCAACCGCGGCCTCTGGATCGGTCTCGGCATCTCCGCGGTCTACGTGGCCATCCGACTCGCCCTGCGCGGCCGGATGGTGGTGCTCGGCGGGCTCGCGCTGGCGGTCGGGCTGATCGGGGTGCTGATCGTCGCCACACCACTGGGCCGCACCTTCGACGAGCGACTGCAGAACGGGCACAGCGACGACATCCGCACCACCCTCTCCGAGGGCGCGGTCACCGCGGCCAACCACTCACCGATCCTCGGCTACGGCGGCAACCGGGCGCTGATCGGCAGCAACCGGTCGATCGCCATCGGCAAGTCCGACGACTGCAAGCAGTGCGGCAACCGGGAGTTGGGCAGCAACGGCCAGCTCTGGGCGATGCTGGTCGGCCAGGGCTACGTGGGCGCCATCTGCTACAACGGCTTCTTCCTCTACTGCCTCTGGCGCTACCGCCGCGACCACAGCGCGATCGGGATCGCCGGCAGTCTCGTGCTCATCCTCATGCTCTTCTTCCAGTTCACCTACGGGGCACTGGAAGCCACCCTCGCCTACGGCCTGATCTCGGTCGCCCTGCTCGCCCGCAACGACCGGCTCCGCCGGGCGCTCGCGCCGGCGCCGCCCCGGGGCACCGTGGCCGGGTTGCGGGCCCGACTGGAAGCTGCCGGTGACCACTGATGGTGTTCCGCGTACCCCCGGACGGCGACGGCCGCTCCGCCTACCTCGGTGAGCTGGCCGGGCTGATCTGGCCCGAGCCGGCCGAACCCGCCCTGCGCAGAGGTGGCGGCGGTTGGGTGGTGGTGCCCTCGGCGTCCCGCCCCCGGCTGCTGGTGCCCACCGGCTCCGGCCGGGCCGCGGCGAGCGCCGTCCGGCACTCCACCGAGGCGGTCGGCCGCAAGGCCCGGCTGGTCCGGCAGGGGCTGGCCACCGCGTTCCGGCTCGGGCTGGGGCCGCTGGTGTTCCGCGACCGGCTGGTGGTGACCGGCGGTGGGCTGGACGCGTACCTGGCCGAGGTGCTGGGCGAGCGGGCGCTGGTCAGCCTGCACATCGGGCCGGCCCGGGCGAACCGCAAGCCGGTGCTGCAACTGCTCGCCCCGGACGGCCGGGCCCTCGGCTACGCGAAGCTCGGCGTCGACCCGCTGACCCGCGCCCTGGTCGACGCGGAGGCCGCCGCGCTGCGCCGGCTGGCCGACCTGCCGCTCGGCCCGGTCACCGTGGCCGCGGTACGCCACCACGGCGACTGGCACGGGCACGCGCTGCTGGTGCAGGAGGCGCTGCCGGTGCGGCTGCCCCGGGCCACCCCGGCCGCCGCCGAGGCGGCCGAACGGGCGGCCATGGTGGCGGTCGCCGGCTGTCTGGGCGTACGCCGGCGGTCGTGGGCGGGGAGCGACCACGCGGCCCGGCTGGCCGACGCGGTGGACGCGCTCGGTGCGCGGCCGGAGGCCGGGCGGCTGCGCGCGGCGCTCAAGACGGTCGCGGACCTGGACCCGACGGTGGCCTTCGGCGCCTGGCACGGCGACTGGAACGGCGGCAACAGCGCGGTGCTGGCCGACGGCCGGGTGCTGGTGTGGGACTGGGAGCGGTTCGAGGCGGACGTGCCGGTCGGCTACGACGAGCTGCACCGGGCGGTGCAGACCGCGATCGGCAACGACGGTGTCGAGCCGGTCGAGGCGGCGCGGGCGCTGATCGCCGGCGCGGACCGGGCGCTCGCGCCGTTCGACCCCGACGGGCGGGGCGCCGACCTGGTCGCCGTGCTCTATCTGGTTGAGCTGGCGGCCCGTTATCTGCGGGACCGGCAGGCGGAGGCGGGTGCGCGACTGGGGCACGTCGACACCTGGCTGCTGCCCGCCGTGGAGGAACACCTGGCCCGTCGGGCCCGGTGAGAGTGAGGAGTGGGGACGTGACGCTGGCCAAGGAGCAGGCGCTCCGCGCGGTGAAGTCGGTGAGCCGGACGGTCGGTCGGCTGACCGCCGGGTCGCGGATGGTGCCGGGATTCCTGATCGTGGGGGCGCAGCGCTGCGGCACCACCTCGCTGTTCAAGACGCTCTCGCAGCACCCGGGGGTGCTGCCGCCCGCCTACCACAAGGGCGTGCACTACTTCGACGTGGACTACCGCCGGGGGATGAACTGGTACCTCGGCCACTTCCCCACCACCGCGAAAGCGGAGGCGGTGAAGGAGCAGGTCGGCGTACGCGGGATCACCGGCGAGTCGAGCCCGTACTACATGTTCCACCCGCTGGCGGCGCAGCGGATCGCCAAGGACCTGCCCTCGGTGAAGCTGCTCGTGTTGCTCCGCGACCCGGTGGAGCGGGCCTACTCGGCGCACTCCCACGAGCTGGCCCGGGGCTACGAGACCGAGCCGGACTTCGAGCGGGCGCTGGCGCTGGAGGAGGAGCGGACGGCGGGTGAGCGGGAGCGGATGACCGCCGACCCGACGTACGCGAGCCACCACCTCCAGCACAACGCGTACCTGGCCCGCGGGCGGTACATCGAGCAGGTGGAGCGGCTGGAGGCCCTGGTCGGCCGGGAGCGGCTGCACGTCATCGACAGCGACGACTTCTTCGCCGACCCGCGGCCCTCCTTCGACGCGGTCTGCGACTTCCTCGGCCTGCCCCGGTGGGCGGACATCGCCTTCGGCAAGCACAACTCGCGGTCCCGCTCGCCGATGTCGGCCGAGCTGCGGGCGCGGCTGGAGAACCACTTCGCCCCGTACGACGAGCGGCTGGCCTCCTGGTGGGGACGCGTGCCGTCGTGGCGGCGGTGACCCGCGCGGACGCCGGCGGCACCCCGACGCTCACCGCACCGGCCGGCGGACCCGGCGCCGCCGGCGGACCCGGCGCGGGCCTGGGCGGCGCGGCCCGGCAGGGCTTCGCCAACCTGGTCGGGGTGGGCCTGGCGGCGGTGGCCGGCTTCGGGCTGAACATCGTCATCGCCCGCGGCTGGTCGGTCCGCGAGGCCGGCATGTTCTTCGCGGCCACCAGCGCCTTCATGATCGCCGCGTCGGCGGCCCGGCTCGGCACCGACGTGGGGACCGTCTACTTCGTCAGCCGGCACCGGACCCTCGACCAGCGGGACCGGATCCGCGGCACGATCCTGGCCGGGCTGCTGCCGGTGCTGGCGGTCGGCGCGCTGCTCGGGCTGGCCGGCTGGCTGGCCGCCCCGGCCCTGGCCGAGGCCACCATGCCGGAGGCCGGCCCCGGCGGGGTGACCGCGCTGCGCATCCTGCTGGCGTTCGTGCCGCTGGCCGCGCTGAACGACTACGCGCTCGCCGCCTGCCGCGGCTTCGGCCAGATGCGGCCGCTGCTCACCGTGGAACGGCTCGGCCGCACCCTGGTGCAGTTCCTGGCCGTGGCGGTGGCCGCCTGGCTCGGGCTCTCCGCCACCGTCGCGCTGCCGCTGGCCTGGGTGGTGCCCTACCTGTTCGCCGCGGCGGTCGCGCTGGCATGGCTGGGCCGGCTGGTCCGCCGGGCCGGCCGGCAGGTGACCCGACCCGTGCCGACGGGCGAACTGGTCGGGCCGTTCTGGCGGTTCACCGGGCCGCGCGCGGTCAGCAGCCTGGCCGCGATCGTGGTGCAGCGGCTGGACATCGTGCTGCTCAGCGCCCTGCGCGGGCCGGCCGACGCGGCGATCTACACGGCGGCGACCCGGTTCCTGGCGCTCGGTCAGCTCTCCAGCGTGGCGCTCTCCAGCTCGGTGCAGCACCGGCTGGCGGCCGCCTTCGCCCGCGACGACCGGGCCGAGGCGCGGCAGCTCTACCAGGCCGCGACCGGGTGGCTGGTGCTGCTCTCCTGGCCGGCGTACCTGCTGTTCGCGGCGTTCGCCACGCCGATGCTGGCGCTGTTCGGCTCCGGCTACGGCGACGGTCACCGGGTGGTGCTGCTGCTCGCGCTGACCATGCTGGTGGCCACCGGCTGCGGCATGGTCGACATGGTGCTCAACATGGCCGGCCGGACCGCCTGGACCTTCTACAACGCGATGGCCGGCACGGTGCTCAACGTGGTCGCCAACCTCGTGCTCATCCCGCGGTACGGCATCCTCGGCGCGGCCCTGGCCTGGACCGTCTCCATCCTGGTCACCAACCTGGTGCCGCTGGGCCAGCTCTGGTGGTCGATGCGGCTGCACCCGTTCGGCGCCGGCACCCGGGCCGCCATGGCGCTGGCCGTCGCCGCGTTCGGCCTGCCGCTCGGGGTGGCCAGCCTGCTCGACGCCCCGGTGCCGGCGCTCGCCCTGGTGGCGGCCGGCGGCGCGGCGGCGTACCTGGCCGGCGCCTGGCGCTGGCGGACCACCCTGCACCTCGACGCGCTGCGCGCGCTGCGGCGGGGCCGGAACCGCACCGGCGCGAACCCGGCCGCCCAGTCCTGACCCGTTCCTGCGTACCGATGGGACCCCGATGACCAGCAGCACGCCCCTCGCCCCGCACTCCGGCCTGTCGACCGTGAAGGCCGCGAAGCTCGCCGCCGTCGGCCTGCTGGCGGACCGGAAGGAACGCCGCGAGCTGGAGCGGCCGGTGGAGGCCGCCAACCGCAAGCTCAGCCTGAAGGTCGAGCGGCCGATCTTCATCCTCGGCGCGCCCCGCTCCGGCACCACGTTCCTGGGCAGCTGCGTGGGCGCGCTGCCGGACGTGTCGTACCACTTCGAGCCCCGGCTGACCAAGGCGGTGGCCCGCTGCGTGTACGAGGGGAGCTGGACCCCGCAGCGGGCGGCCCGCTACTTCCGCGGCTACTACGGGGCGCTGCTCGCCGCCTCCGGTCACGGCGGGCTGCGGTTCGCCGAGAAGGACCCGGAGAACTGCTTCATCGTGCCCTTCCTGGCCGAGGTCTTCCCGGACGCGGTCTTCCTGCACGTCTACCGGGACGGCCGGGACGTGGCGGTGTCGCACGCCGAGCAGCCGTGGCTGAACGCCGCCTCGACGGGCACCGGGAAGAGCGGCCGCGGCGGCACGCCCTGGGGGGCCGCGCCCCGGTTCTGGGTGGAGCCGGAGCGGCGCGAGGAGTTCAGCCAGGTCTCCGACCTGCGCCGCTCGGCCTGGATGTGGCGCCGCTTCACCAGCAGCGCGCTGGCCCAGCTCGCCGGCCTGCCGGCGGAACGGGTCCGGCACCTCCGCTACGAGGACATCGTCAGCCGCCCGGCCGAGGCGGCCGAGGTGGTCGCCGACTTCCTGGCCGTCGGTGACCCGGCGGGCCGGGAGGCGCTGCACGCCCGGTTCGCCAAGGCCCGGCCGAACTCGGTCGGTCGGTGGCGGCAGCGGCTGACCGAACAGGACCTCGCCGACGTGGTCGCCGAGGCGGGGCCGCTGCTCAGCGAACTCGGCTACACCGCGTAAGGGCCGTCGCGCCGGGCCGTCGCGCCGGTAGAGTGCCAGGGGTCGCCCGCCCGTCCCGGCGCGCCGCTCCGCTGACACGGGGTCGCCGGGGCCGACAACCGTGGGGCCGGCGACCATCCTGGGGAGAGGTTGCGGTGGTACGACGGTTACGACGGACGATGGCGGCCGTGTTCGCCCTGACCTGCCTCGTTCCGGCGGTGGCGGCCTGTGACTTCGGCTCGACCGACCGGCCGGACGGTGGCACGACGGCGGCGGCGCCCCCGCCCACGGTGACGCCCCGGACCAGCCCGGTCCGGACCACCGGTCGCGGGCCGGAGCTGCCGGAGAAGGGCGCCTGGGTGGGCGCCTGGGTCAAGCCGCAGTTCCACAACGCCACCGGGCGGGCGGCCGCGTTCGACGACTTCAACCGCGCGGCCGGCGGCGAGCTGACCATCGCGCACATGTTCCACGAGTGGAACGAGGCCTTCCCGGGCGCCACCGAGCGGGCCTTCCAGTCCCAGGGGAAGCTCCAGATGATCTCCTGGCAGGGCACCGACACCCGGTCGACGGTCAGCGGCGTCTACGACTCGCTGATCCGGCAGCGGGCCGCGGACGTCAAGGAGTTCGGCGTGCCGGTGCTGCTGCGCTACCGGTGGGAGATGGACCGGCCGAACCTGGCCGCCAGCATGCACTCCCCGGAGGACTACGTCGCCGCCTGGAAGCACGTCCGGGCCATCTTCACCGAGGCCGGCGTCACCAACGCGGCCTGGGTGTGGTGCCCGCACGCGGACGGTTTCGCCGAGCCCGACCGGGACGCCGCCGCCTACTACCCCGGTGACGACCAGGTCGACTGGCTCTGCGCCGACGTCTACCCGGGCCCGGAGTGGAACAGCTTCACCGACCGGATGGACCACTTCATGGCCTTCGCGCAGAAGCACCCGCGGCCGGTGGTCATCGGCGAGTTCGGGCTCACCCAGGAGGGCCGGCCCGGCCAGCGGGCCAACTGGATGCGCGAGGTCGGGCCGTACCTGAAGAAGCACCCGCAGATCAAGGCGGCCGTCTACTTCGCCGCCCGGCAGACCACGAAGCCCTTGTACGACAGCACGTTCGGCAACGACCCGGAGAGCGCGGCGGTGTTCCGCGAGATGGCCACCGATCCGTACTTCAATCCCCCGCCGCCGGATCTCAGCGTCTCCTCGGCGCCACCCTCCGTACCGAGTCGATGATCTTCCCTCGTCTTTTCGTGTGACCTGGGGCGTTTTCTCGGTCAAAAAGGCCGATCCCGGGTGGACGGGCGACGGGGGGATGCGAGAAGGTATTGCTCTCACGTCTGCGGTCGGCCGTGAGGCGCCCCACCTCGCGCCGACACCGGCCATGACCGCAGCGCCTCCGACGTTTCCCCCGGAGTAGCCTGTGGCTTCCTCGCTCCTGAGACACCGCTCGGTGTCCGCTCTCGGCGTCGCCGTACTCGGCATCGCCACCCTTTTCACCCCCGTGCCCGCGCTCGCCGCGCCCGCGCCGGACCACACCACGATGGTCAGCGAGGTGCCGACGGACAAGACGCCGAACATCAACGACGGCAACGTCGTCGCCATCTACGACGCCGGCACCAAGGTGATCGTGGGTGGCTCGTTCACCAAGGCGCAGAACCGCGGCGCGTCGACCACCGAGGTCACCCGGAAGGGCGTGCTGGCCTTCGACAAGGCGACCGGCAAGCTCGACGAGGCCTTCGCCCCGGTGCTCGACGGCGAGGTCACGGCGATCATCGCCGGCCCGACGCCGGGCACCGTCTATCTGGCCGGCACCTTCAACCAGGTGAACGGCACCAACTTCCGGAAGCTCGCCCTGCTCAACGTCGCCGACGGCACGCCGGTCGCCGGCTTCAAGGGCCCGGCGTTCAACGGCACGGTGAGCGACATCGCCCTGGTCGACGGGCGGCTCCTGGTCGGCGGCATCTTCTCCACGGTGACCGCGACGACCACCCGTAACGGGCTGGCGTCGCTGAACCCCACCACGGGCGCGGTGACCGACTACCTCACCGTGGCGCTGACCGAGAACCACAACTGGACCAGCACCAACGGCGGCGCGAAGGCCGGCGTCGGCGTGGAGAAGCTGACCGTCTCGCCGGACGGCAAGCATCTCATCGTCATCGGCAACTTCAAGAAGGCCAACGGCGTCGTCCACGACCAGATCGTCCGGATCGACCTGGGCGACAGCGCGGCCACCATCGCCGACTGGAACACCGACGGCTACTCGGCGGCCTGCCGGTACATCTCGTTCGACTCGTACGTGCGGGACGTGCAGTTCTCCCCGGACGGCAAGTACTTCGTCGTGGTGACCACCGGCGCGTCGTACCCGGGGACGCTCTGCGACTCGGTGGCTCGCTGGGAGACCACCGCCAGCGGTAACGGCCAGCAGCCGACCTGGGTGAACTACAGCGGCGGCGACACCTTCCTCTCCACCGGGATCAGCGAGAAGGCCATCTACGTCGGCGGCCACTTCCGCTGGTCGAACAACCCGCTCGCGCGGGACAAGGCGGGCCCCGGCGCGGTGCCGCGGGCCAGCATCGCGGCCCTCGACCCGGCCAGCGGCCTGCCGCTGTCCTGGAACCCGGGCCGCCACCCGCGCGGCTACGGCGTCACCGAGATGCTGGTGACCCCGGAGGGCCTCTGGCTGGGCAGCGACCAGGAGTACATCGGCAACTTCGACTACCAGCGGAAGCGGCTCGCCTTCTTCCCGCTGGACGGCGGCAACGCCCCGCACTCGACCAGCACCAAGGGCCTGCCGGGTGACGTCTACCAGGCCGGCCGCGCGGCGCAGACCGAGGTCCTCTACCGGGTCAACGCCGGTGGTCCGGCCATCCCGGCGACCGACGGCGGCCCGGACTGGGCCGGCGACACGGCCACCGAGCCCAGCCCGTACCACAACAGCGGCAACACCGCGCAGACGTACGGCACCAACGCGACGTTCGACGCGACGGTGCCGGCGAGCACCCCGGCGACGCTGTTCAACGCCGAGCGGTGGGACCAGGCGACCGCCCCGGACATGCAGTGGGACATCCCGGTCGCCGCGGGCACCCGGGTCGACGTGCGGCTCTACTTCGCCAACCGGTACGCCAAGACCGGCGTGGTCGGCGCGCGCAAGTTCGACGTCAGCGTCGACGGCGTGCTCAAGCTGAACGACTTCGACCCGGTGGCCGGCGCGGGCGGCACCGACCGCGGCACCATGCGGTCCTTCTCCGTGGTCAGCGACGGCGTGGTCGACATCGACTTCGGCCGGGTCCTGGAGAACCCGCTCGTCCAGGGCATCGAGATCGTCAAGACCGCGCCGACGCCGGACGCGGCGGACGTCCTCTACCGGGTCAACGCCGGTGGCGACCAGCTGGCCGCGCCGAGCGGCCCGGCCTGGGCCACCGACAGCGTGGCGACGCCGAGCACCTACCACAACACCGGCAGCAACGTCACGGCGTACGGCACCAACGCGACGGTCGACGCCACCGTGCCGTCCGGCACCCCGATCGCGCTGTTCAACAGCGAGCGCTGGGACCTGTCGACCACTCCGGACATGCAGTGGGACTTCCCGGTCCCGGCGGGCACCCCGGTCCAGGTGCGGCTCTACCTGGCCAACCGCTACGCCAAGACCGGCGTGGTCGGCGCGCGCAAGTTCGACGTCAGCGTCGACGGTGTGCTCAAGCTGAACGACTTCGACCCGGTCGCCGCCACCGGCGGCACCAGCCGGGGCACCATGCGGGCCTTCGCGGTCACCAGCGACGGCAACATCGACATCGACTTCGGTCGGGTCGTGGAGAACCCGCTCGTCCAGGGCATCGAGATCGTCAAGCTCCCGCCGGTGCCGCCCACCACGACGCTGGACAGCATCACCAAGCGGTCGTACGACGGGGCGAGCGCGGTGGGCGACGCGACCTCGGTGGCCAACGCGGACAGCACCCGGTGGTCCGCGATCAAGGGCGCGTTCTGGGTCGGCGGTGACCTGTTCTACGGCGTCAACGGCGACCTCTACAAGCGCTCGTTCGACGGCACCACCTTCGGCACCCCGAAGAAGCTCGACCCGTACCACGACGCCAAGTGGGACCTCGTCGTCACCGGCTCCGCGCCGGAGGGCTCGACCTACGCGGGCATGACTGTCGACTTCTCCGCCGAACTGCCGAACGTGACCGGCATGTTCTACACCGCCGGTCGCATCTACTACACGCTGGCCGGCCAGAACGCCCTGTTCTGGCGGGGGTTCACCCCCGACACCGGCGTCGTCGGCGCCGAGCGGGGCACGGTCGCCGGCACCACCGGCTACGGCGGCGTGGGTGGCATGTTCCTCAGCGACGGCAAGCTCTACACCGTGGCCCGCGGCCACGGCCACCTCTACGCCCGCGACTGGGGGAACGGCGCTCCGAGCAACGCCGCCACGCTGGTCAGCGGACCGACCGTGGACAACGTGGACTGGCGGGCCACGAACGTCTTCGTCGGCCCGTGATCTGAGGCACCGTACGACGATGGCCCGGCCGGTATCGGCCGGGCCATCGCCCTTTTCCGTCGTCGGTTCAGACCCGGGGCGCCGTGTGCTCCCGCGCCCAGACCCGCATCAGGTCGCGCACCGAGATCACCCCGGCCACCTCGCGACCGTCGAGCACCACCAGGTGCCGGAAACCGCCCCGGGCCATCGCGGTGGCCGCCTCCTCCACCGTCCAGTCCGGGCCCGCGTAGACCACGTCCCAGGTCAGATGGGCTCCCGTGCGTTCGACGTCCGGGTCGAGCCCGGCCCCGATCGCGTACAGCACGTCACGCTCGGTCATGATCCCGACGCCTTCGGAGTCCGGGTCGATCACGACCGCCGACCCGACCCGCCGTTCCGACATCATCCGGGCCGCCTGGCGGAGCGTGTGCTCCGGGCCGACCACGAGAATCTCTTTGGACATCGCTTCCCGTACCTGCATCACATCACCCCTGTGGGACGGCGGCCTCGGTACGGACATGGTGGGCCATCGATGCGGAACGGGACAAGACCGGGCATCGCCATGAACGGCGCGAGATCGCTACTGTTCTGAGGTGCCCACCGAGCCCCTCCGCTGCGCCGGCGCGCTGATCGTGGACGACGACGGCCGCATCTTCATCCAACGCCGGTCCCCCGAGCGGCGCCTCTTCCCCAACTGCTGGGACATCGTCGGCGGCCACCTCGAACCGGGCGAGGAGGTGGAGGACGCGCTGCGCCGGGAGGTCATCGAGGAGACCGGCTGGACCGTCTCGCACGTGCTCGGCCAGGTCGGCGAGTACCAGTACACCGGCGACGACGGACTGACCCGGGTGGAGACCGACTTCCTGGTCCGGGTGGACGGCGACCTCAGCCGGCCCCGGCTGGAGGCGGGCAAGCACACCGAGTTCCGCTGGCTGGCGGAGCAGGACGTCGCCCTGCTCGACGAGCACCGCGACGTCAACGACGGGCTGATCCGGCGGATCGCCGAGAACGCCTTCGCCGCCCTGCGCTCGATCGGTCTGTGAGGGAGACCGCCCCCGGTCGCGGCGCGGAGCGACCTCCGGCACAGCGAGCCGGGTCGGCCGACGGCGTCGAGCTGCCGCCGCACCGGTTCGCGGGGCTGGTCGCCCCGGCCGTCGACCGGGCCTTCGTCGCCGGCATGCTCGCGGGCCGGGACGGCGGTGGCGCGGAGCTGAGTTCCCGGTACGGGGGACCGGCCGCCACCGGCTTCCTGGTCGAGTTCCGCACCCGGCTGGCCGTGCCGGGCGGCACGGTGGACGCCGCGGGCTTCGCGGCGGTGACCCGCTACCGGGACCCGGCCGCCTGCCAGCGGGCGCTGGACAAGCAGGTCGCGTACGGGATGATCCAGCGTTTCCCGGGCGGCGGCTTCTGCGCCACCGAACGCGGGCTCGCCTTCCTGGCCGAGCTGTTCGGCGTGCACGGCGAGGTGACCGAGGAGCTCTGGGCGGGCCACGACGAGCGGGTGGCGCGGCTGGTCCCGGCGCTGGGCCGGGTGCTGGCGTACGCGTTCGCGTCGGCGGAGCCCGGCGCCTTCGCGACCATGGCCCCGCCGTACGAGCCGGACGGCACTCCGCCCGGGGTGCTGCTGCTCAACCGGCTGGGCACGCTTCGCTACCACCGCGCGGACGCGCACGCGGCGGCGTGGACGGCGGCGGGGCACACCGCGGCGAGCATCGTCGAGCTGCCCGAAGGGCCGGAGCGGCTGGCCATCGAGCAGGAGACGGACCGCCGGGCGGCCGGCCCGTGGGCGGTGCTCACCGCGGAGGAACGGCTGGAGCTGCTCGCCGACCTGGCGGCCCTGCCGGGCTGAACCACGGCCGGCGGCGGCGCGGCGATATCCTCCCCCGGTGGAGCGGAGTCGAGAAGAGGATGGTGCCGGCATGATCGGGATGGTGCTCGCCGCCGGTGCGGGGCGCCGACTGCGCCCGTACACCGACACCCTGCCCAAGGCCCTGGTGCCGGTCGACGGGGAGACCACCATCCTCGACATCGCGCTGCGCAACCTCGCCGAGGTGGGGTTGACCGAGGTCGTGATCGTGGTCGGCTACGCGGCGGACGCGGTCCGGCAGCGGCAGGCCGCGCTGGAGGAGAAGTACGGCGTCACGATCACCCTCGTGCACAACGACAAGGCCGAGGAGTGGAACAACGCGTACTCGCTCTGGCTGGCCCGTGAGCACTTCTCCCGGGGCGTGCTGCTGGTCAACGGCGACACCGTGCACCCGGTGAGCGTGGAGAAGACCCTGCTGGCCGAGCGCGGCCCGGGCATCCTGCTGGCCATCGACAACATCAAGGCGCTGGCCGAGGAGGAGATGAAGACCACCTTCGACGCGGCCGGCCAGCTCACCCGGATCACCAAGCTCATGGACCCGGGCGAGGCGTACGGGGAGTACATCGGCGCGACGCTGATCGAGCCTCAGGTGGCCGACGCGCTGGCCGACGCCCTGGAGGCGACCTGGCGGCGCGACCCGAACCTCTACTACGAGGACGGCTACCAGGAGTTCGCCGATCGGGGCGGCGAGGTGCGGGCCGCCCCGATCGGCGACGTCTCCTGGGTCGAGGTCGACAACCACGCCGACCTGGCCCGGGCGCGGGAGATCGCGTGCCGCTACTAGCCCGGACGATCCTCACCCCGCTGCACATCGACGTGCGGCGCGGTGCGGTGGCCGACCTCGCCGCGATCCTGGTCGACGGGCGGATCTCCGCCGGCGGCGACGTGGCGGTGGTGGTCGGTCCCGGGCAGGGCGAGCAGATCGCCGAGCTGATCCGCCCGTCCCTGCGGTCGGCGGACCTGTTCACCGTGTCCGGCGGCACCCTGGACGCCGCCGACGACCTGGGCGCCAAGCTGCGCAACCGGTCGTACGACGCGGTGGTGGGCATCGGCGGCGGCAAGACCATCGACGTGGCGAAGTACGCGGCCACCCGGCGCGGGCTGCCCATGGTCACCGTGGCGACCGCGCTGGCCAACGACGGCATCGCCTCGCCGGTGGCCAGCCTCGTCACCGACGGGATCAAGGGCTCCTACGGGGTGCACATCCCGATCGCCGTGATCGTCGACCTGGACTTCGTCGAGGCGGGGCCGGAGCGGCACAACCGGGCCGGCATCGGCGACGTGGTGAGCAACATCAGCGCGCTGGCCGACTGGGAACTGGCCCGGCAGGTACGCGGCGAACCGGTGGACGGCCTGGCCGCCTCGCTGGCCCGGATGGGCGCCGAGGCGGTGCTCGCTCACCAGGGCGACATGAGCGACGACGCCTTCGTCACCGTGCTGGCCGAGGCGCTGATCTCCAGCGGCCTGGCCATGGCGGTCTGCGGCACCAGCCGCCCGTCCAGCGGCGGCTGCCACGAGATCATGCACGCCGTCGACGCGCTCTACCCGGGCACCGCGTCGCACGGCGAGCTGGCCGGGCTCGGCGCGCTGTTCTGCACCTTCCTCCGCGGCGACGAGCGCCGGTTCGCGGAGATGTCGGCCTGCCTGGCCCGGCACGGCCTGCCCCGGCTCCCCGCCGACGTGGGCCTGACCGACGAGCAGTTCGTGGAGGCGGTGCAGTTCGCGCCGGCCACCCGGCCGGACCGCTACACCATCCTCGAACACCTGGCGATGTCGCCTACCGAGACGCGGGAGCGGCTGGCAGACTACGCCGGTGCACTCCGCGACCACCTTGGCTGAGCCGTCCCGCCCCTCCGTCGCCGACTTCCACCGGGTCAACCGGGGCGGCGGCCTGTTCAGCGAGTCGATCAGCCAGTGGATCGGCGCGGTCTTCGCGCTGGTCGCCCAGCGCCTGGGGCTGCGCCCGACCGCGCTGACCATCACCAACCTTGTGCTCGGCCTGGCCGCCTCGGTCACCGTGGTCGCGCTCGCCCCGAAGGTCGCCGCCGGCTCCGTGCCGGCCTGGGCCGTCGGCCTGCTCGCTCTGGTCGCCTGGCAGATCGCGTACGCGCTGGACTGCGCCGACGGTCAGCTCGCCCGGGTCACCAAGCAGAACAACCCGGCCGGGGCACGGGTCGACGTGCTCTGCGACGTGGCCGCCCAGATCGCCCTGGTCACCGCGCTCGGCGCGACCGCCGTGGCGCAGCGCCCCTCGACGCCCACCTGGCTGATCGCGGTCTTCGCCGGCACCTGGATGGTCAACCTGGTCACCTCGGTGATGCAGGCCGGCCCGAACGCGGCCAGCATGGTCACCTCGACCTCGCTCCCGGTACGCCTCGCGAAGCTGGTCCGCGACTACGGCGCCGTGATCTTCCTGGCCGGCCTGGTCCTGACCTTCGCCCCCGCCCTGACCGTCTGGGTGATCGTCGCCTTCACGATCGTCAACGGCGGCTTCCTCCTCGCCAGCATCGCCTTCTCGGCCCGCGCCTCCCTCCGCTGACCCGCCCCACCCGATCGACGCCTGAGGGCGGGGTCAGTGGCGGGTGGCGGCGACGTCGGCGTAGATGTCGATGAGGCGCTTCGTCACCACGTCGGGGTGGAAGGTGCGCTCGTAGCGGCTGCGGGCTGCGGGGGCGAGCGTCGCCGCGCCGGCCCGGGCCACGGGCAGGGCGGCGGCCAGCGCCTCCGGGTCGGGCGCGACCACCCACCCGGCCTCGCCGCGCTGCACCCCCCGCGGCAGGGAGACGTGCCCGTCGCCGGGCGCGGCGGTGGCCACCTCGGCCGGGCCGGTCCCGGCGGGCTCCCGGGGATCGTCGGCGCCGACCAGGTACGGGATGCCGCCCAGCGCGGTGCCGAGCACCGGCCGGCCGCTGGCCAGCGCCTCGATGATCACGGTGGGCAGCACGTCGTGCCAGGTGGAGGTGGCCAGCACCACGGCGCTGTCGGCCAGCGCGGCGCGTACCCCGGGCCGGTCGAGCTGGCCCAGGTAGACCACGTCGGGCCGGTCGGCGGCGGCCGCCTCGGCCAGCGGTCGCAGCTCGCCGTCGCCGGCGATCCGCAGCGGGCCCAGCGAGCCCACCGGGTGCCGCCGCCACGCCGTCAGCAGCAGGTCGAGCCCCTTCTCCGGGCTCAGCCGGCCCATGAAGAGGAACCCGTCCCCGGGCGGCGCGGGGGTCCCCGGGTCGGGCACCGCGTTGGGCTTGACCACGATCCGCTCGTCCGGGATGCCGTAGTCGCGCAGGTGGTCGGCGACCGCCGTGGTGAGCGCGATGTACCGGTCCACCGACTTCCAGGTCGGGCGGTGCACGGCGAGCGTGGTGGCCATGAGCGCGCTCTGCGCCCGGGAGCCCCGGTAGCAGCGGTGCACGATCGCCGGCACGCCCAGCGCCCGGCCCCGGCAGTCCTGGCAGATCACCCCGTCCCGGAAGTAGAGCCCGGAGGAGCAGACCTGGCGGTAGTTGTGCACCGTCTGCACGACCGGCACGCCGCGCTTGTGCGCGGTCCGCACCACCCAGGGCGAGAGCAGCGGGTACGGGTTGTGCAGGTGCAGCACGTCCGGGCGGTGCTCGGTGAGCAGCCGGTCCAGGTCGTGCTGGGCCTTCGGGGCCCAGATCGGCGAGATCGGCAGCAGCGCCTTGGCCGGCTTCGACATCGCGGGGATCTCGTCGGAGCTGCGCAGGAACGGCAGCACCTCCACCCCGGCCGCGGTGAGCTGTGCGATCTCCGCGTCGACGATGGTGTTCTCGCCGGAGGGCTGGGCTTCCCGGTACCGGTTGTGCGCCACCACGATTCTCACGGGAAAGAAGGCTACCGTTGTGGCGTGCCTGAACTACCGGAGGTGGAAGCGCTCGCCGGCTACCTGCGCGAGCGGGCGGTCGGCCGGCGCGTCGAGCGGGTCGAGGTGGCCGCGATCAGCGCCCTGAAGACGTACGACCCGCCGCCGAGCGCGGTCGCGGGCCGGACGGTCACCGGCGCCGGCCGGTACGGCAAGTTCCTCGACGTCCGGTTCGACGAGGGCCTGCACCTGGTGGTCCACCTGGCCCGGGCGGGCTGGCTGCACTACCGGGAGGCGTTCCCGTCGGCCGCCCCGCTGCGGCCCGGCAAGGGCCCGATCGCCCTGCGGGTACGCCTCGACGACGGCTCCGGCTTCGACCTGACCGAGGCGGGCACGCAGAAGAAGCTGGCCGCGTACCTGGTGACCGACCCGGCCCTGGTGCCCGGGGTGGGGAAGCTGGGCCCGGACGCCCTGGAGGCCGACCTGGCCACCTTCGGCGCCCGGCTCCGCAGCCGCCGGGGGCAGGTCAAGGGCGTGCTGACCGACCAGTCGGTGCTGGCCGGCATCGGCAACGCCTACTCCGACGAGATCCTGCACGCGGCGAAGCTCTCCCCGTTCGCGATCACCGACCGGCTGACCGACGACCAGCTCGCCACGCTGCACGCGGCGACGCGCGCGGTGCTCGGTGACGCGGTCCGGCGCTCGATGGGCCAGCGGGCCGCGGAGCTCAAGGGGGAGAAGCGCTCGGGGCTCAAGGTGCACGCCCGGAAGGGGCTCCCGTGCCCGGTCTGTGGCGACCTGGTGCGGGAGGTGTCGTTCGCCGATTCGAGCCTCCAGTACTGCCCCACCTGTCAGACCGGCGGCAAGCCCCTGGCTGACCGACGGTTGTCCCGACTCGTACGGTGAGTAATCGCACTCCGCGATTACGGAGAGGAATCGTCCCGGGATCGTGGAAGGTCCCACTCCGCACCTCTACCCGGGCCGCCATCCATCGGTATAGTGGCTCGGTCCCCGGCTTCACAACCGACTCGAAGCCGGCCAGATCTCCGCGAGCACCATCGGACGGCTTCTCCCTCGGGGGGCGGTCCGGGCCGGGCCCGCGTGGGAGACTGGGACGGTGGGCGACCCGGGCCCTCACGGCGAGTGAGGGCGCGCGTCATGCGGGAGGACACTGGTTGAGGTGACGACAAGCCTCCAGCGCCCGGTAACCAACACAGGCCGGAGCAAGAGCGTGCGGCACGTCGACAGCTTCGAGATCCAGCCGCCGACTCCGCCGTCGCACAACGGCGTACCCCGGTTGGCGTGGGCCCGTGCCCGGCGCCGGGTGTCCCGCTGGCATCGCCCCTACATCGCCATCCTCCTGCTGCTCGACTTCGGCGCGGCGGCGCTGGCCAGCTTCCTGGCCATCCAGATCTTCGAGCAGGCCGACTCGGGCTTCCGGCACGCGCCCCAGTCGTGGTTCTACACGGTCGCGTTCGTGCTGCTGCCGCTCGGCTGGCTGCTCATCCTGTGGGGCAACCGGGCCTACGACCGGCGCTACCTCGGGCTCGGGCCGGACGAGTTCAAACGGGTGACCCGGGCCGGCGTGGCGGTCGCCGCCACCGTCTCCTTCATCGCCTTCGCGACGAAGACCTACTCGCTCTCCCGGTGGACGGTCGGCTTCGCCCTGCTCGGCGCGATGCTGCTGATCCTGCTGGTCCGGATGGTGGCCCGGCTGGCGCTGCACACCGTCCGCCGCCGCATCGGCCAGGCCGGGCACCGGATGGTGCTGGTCGGCACCCTGCCGGAGTGCCTGGAGGTCTACACCGCGGTCACCCGCAACCCCGGGGCCGGGCTGGTCCCGGTGGCCATCCACCTCACCGACGGGTACGCCGCCGCCCGCGGCATCGAGACCCCGGTGCCGGTCTACGCCGGCCGGGACGTGCTCGCCCTGGTGCGTGAGGTCGGCGGGGACACCATCGCGGTCTGCGGCTCGGCCAGCGCCGAGCCGGGCGAGCTGCGCCGGATGGCCTGGCAGCTGGAGGGCTCCGGCGTCGACCTGGTGGTCGCGCCCCAGCTCACCGACATCGCCGGCCCGCGGGTGCACATCCGCCCCATCGAGGGCCTGCCGCTGCTGCACGTCGAGGAGCCGACCCTGTCCGGGCCGGCGCTGCTGGCCAAGAGCCTGATGGACCGGGTCGCCGCCGGGCTGGGCCTGGTGCTGCTGGCCCCGCTCTTCGCCGCGATCGCGATCGCCATCCGGATCTCCGACCGCGGGCCGGTCTTCTTCCGGCAGCCCCGGGTCGGGCACGAGGGGCGGACCTTCCGGGTCTGGAAGTTCCGCACCATGTACGTCGACGCCGAGGAGCGGCTGGCCGGCCTGGTCGACCAGAACGAGACCGACGGCATGCTGTTCAAGATGAAGCAGGACCCCCGGGTCTTCCCGGTGGGCCGCTTCCTGCGCGCCTCCTCCCTGGACGAGCTGCCCCAGCTGATCAACGTGCTCTGGGGCGAGATGTCGCTGGTCGGCCCGCGCCCGCTCCCCGCCGACGACGGCGACTTCCTGGGCGACGTCCGGCGCCGGCTGCTGGTCCGTCCGGGCATGACGGGGCTGTGGCAGGTCTCCGGCCGCTCCGACCTCTCCTGGGACGAGGCGGTCCGGCTCGACCTCTACTACGTCGACAACTGGTCGCTGGCATACGACCTGAGCATCCTGTGGCGGACCGTCGGGGTGGTGCTCGCCCGCAAGGGCGCCTACTAGGCGGAACGCCCGGAGCGACCGACGCGGGAGGTCACGTTGCTCCAGGAGGAGATCCGCCGGCGCAACCTCGGCACCCTGCTCCGGCACGTCCACCTGGACGGATCGGTCTCCCGCGCGGCGCTGGCGGAGCGGATGGGCCTGAACCGCAGCACGATCATGGCTCTGACCTCGGAACTGACCGCCGCGGGACTGGTCCGCGAGGAGGCGCCGACGGACACCGGCCGGACCGGGCGGCCGTCGCTGGTGGTCCGGCCCGAGACCGCCGGGGTGTACGTGCTGGCGTTCGACGTCGCCGTGGACTGGGTGACCGCCGCCCGCGTCGGGCTGGGCGGCGTCCTGCTGGACCGCAGGTGGGCGTCCCGCCCCCGCGCGGGCGCCGACCTCGACCGGGTGGTCGACGTCCTCGCCGGGTTCGGTCGTCAACTGCTCGACGCGGCCCCACCGGAGGCGGTGTGCGTCGGGTTGGGCGCGTCGTACTGCGGGATGATCCGGCCGGGCGACGGGATGGTCCGGTTCGGGCCGGACCTGGGGTGGGTGGACCAGGCGTTCGGTGCCGAACTCGGCCGCCGGCTGGGCCTGCCCCGGCCGGTGCCGGTGGGCAACGAGGCCCACCTCGGGGCGGTGGCCGAGCAGCGACGCGGCGCGGGCGTCGGCTTCCAGAACATGATCTACCTGCACGGCGACGTCGGCGTGGGCGGCGGGATCATCGTCGGCGGCAGGCTGCTCGACGGTGACGGCGGCTACGCCTGCGAGCTGGGGCACATGGTGGTCAACCCGCATCACGGGCGGCCCTGCGGGTGCGGCTCCCACGGCTGCCTGGAGGCGGAGGTCGGCGAGCGGGCCCTGCTGGACGCCGCCGGGCGGCCGGCCGACCTGTTCGGCCGTGCGGCCCTCCGGGACGTGGTGACCGACGCCGGCCGGGGCGACCCGGCGGCCCGCGAGGCGCTGCGCCGCATCGGCGACTGGCTCGGGGTCGGCGTGGCGAACCTGATCAACCTGTTCAACCCGGGCATCGTGATCTTCGGCGGGATGCTGCGCGACGTCTATTCCGGCGCGGCGGACCCGGTCCGGGCCCGCATCGCCGCCAACGTGCTGCCCGTGGCCAGGGAACGCGTACGGCTGCGCACCTCGGCGCTCGGCGACGACGCCACCCTGGTCGGCGCCGCCGAACTGGGCTTCACGGAGCTGCTGGCCGATCCGCTGGGCGGCGCCGTCCCGGCCCTGCCACCCCGGTGGTAGGTCGCGAGCGACGCGGGGTTGGCGTTGCGGCCGCCACCGGTCAGGATCTGTGTCGTGGGTGGCAACCTCTCGGCCGTGTTCGGCGTCGTCTCGCTGGTCACCGCGCTGGCCGCGGCGCTCTGGGCGGTGCTGCGGCTGCGCGCCCGCCGGGGCATCGCCACGGCCACCCAGCGGGCCACGTACGAGGTGCTGCACACCGCCGGGCTCGCCGCCGAGCCGCTGCGGGGCGGCCTGAGCGAGGCGGGCGCGGCGAAGGCCGTACGCCATCTGCGGGCCCTGGTGGGGGCGGCCGGGCTGGCCCTCACGGACCGGGACGTGCTGCTCGCCCTCGACGGGCACGGCACGCATCACGGCGACCAGCTGCTCGCGGCGGCCCGGAAGGCGGTCGGCACCGGGCGCTCGACCGTGCTGCGCGAGTCGGAGCTGCACTGCGACCTGGTCGACTGCCCGGTCCGGGGCGCCGTGGTGGCCCCGCTGAGCGCCGACGGCCGGGTGGTCGGGGCGCTGGTGGCGGTGGCCGACGAGCAGCCGGCCCCGGGGCTGGTGCAGGCGACCCTGGAGACCGCGCACTGGGCCGGTGACCAGCTCGCCCTGGCCGAGCTGGACTCCTCCCGTGAGCGCCTCGCCCGGGCCGAGGTACGCGCGCTGCGCGCCCAGATCAGCCCGCACTTCATCTACAACGCGCTGACCGCGATCGGCTCGTTCGTCCGGACCGACCCGGAGCGGGCCCGCGAGCTGATCCTGGAGTTCGCCGAGTTCACCCGCTACTCGTTCCGGGCGCACGGGGAGTTCACCACGCTCGCCGAGGAGCTGCGCTCGATCGACCGCTACCTGACCATCGAGCGGGCCCGCTTCGGCGAGCGGCTCCAGGTGCGGCTCCAGATCGCGCCGGAGGTGCTGCCGGTGACCCTGCCGTTCCTCTGCCTCCAGCCGTTGGTCGAGAACGCGGTCCGCCACGGGTTGTCCCGCAAGCCGGGCACCGGCATGGTGAGCATCGAGGCCCGGGACGCGGGCGCCGAGTGCCACATCACGGTGGAGGACGACGGGGTGGGGATGGATCCGACGACGCTGACCGCCGGCATCGCCGAGGTCTCCGGCGCCGGCAGCGACCCGGCGGACGACCCGGGCCAGCACGTCGGCCTCTCGAACGTCGACGAGCGGCTCCGGTCGGCCTTCGGGGACCGGTTCGGCCTGGTCGTCGAGACCGGCCTGGGCTCGGGTACGAAGGTCAGCATGCGGGTGCCGAAGTTCCATCCCGGGGTACGGGCGACGTCATGAACGCCGCGACCGGATTTCTCCGTGTGCTGGCGGTCGACGACGAGCCGCCGGCGCTGGACGAGTTGGCCTACCACCTGCGGGCCGATCCGCGGGTGGCCCGGCTGGACACCGCCGGCGACGCGACCGAGGCGTTGCGGGTGCTGCGCGACGGCGACGTGGACGTGGTCTTCCTGGACATCCGGATGCCCGGGCTGGACGGCATGGAGCTGGCCCGGGTGCTGCGCAGGTTCGCCCGGCCGCCGGCGATCGTGTTCGTGACCGCGTACGACGACGGCGCGGTGGACGCCTTCGACCTGGGCGCCACGGACTACGTGCGCAAGCCGGTCCGCGCCGATCGGCTGGCCGAGTCGCTGCGCCGGGTGATCGGCGCGCGGGTGGTCCCCTCGCATCCGGCGGCGCTGGCCCGGGCCGAGGAGGATCCGACCATCCCGATCGAGCTGGCCGGCACCACCCGGATGCTGCCCCGCTCGGCGGTGCGCTGGGTGGAGGCGCAGGGCGACTACGCCCGGCTGCACACGTCGGACGGCTCGCACCTGGTCCGGGTGTCGCTGGCCACGCTGGCCGAGCGGTGGGCCGACGCGGGGTTCGTCCGGATCCACCGGTCCTACCTGGTGCAGCTCAAGCTGATCGCCGAGCTGCGGCTGGTCAACTCCGGCTACGTGGTGGTGATCGACGGGACCGAGCTGCCGGTGAGCCGCCGGCACACCCGGGAGCTGAAGGACAAGCTGGTCCGCGCGGCCAAGCAGGACTGGAACCGCTGATCCCAGAAATTCTTCCGCTGGTCGGGAATACGCGCTCCTTGTCGTACGCTGTACGGGACGCCGTACGACAGATGGAGGCCGCATGCCCGACAGCCGCTACGACGCCGCGACCGAATTCGACCGTCAACTCGACCGCCTCGTGCTGCTCGGCTACCCCGCCCTGGCCGGGCTGACCGAGGACGCCTTCCGGGACCTGCTCACCCCGCTGCGCGGCGCGGCCGTCGCCGGGGCGGCCGACCTGTCCACACCCACCGATGGGCGAGTGCCCTTCCTGCTGGTGACCACCCGCGAGCTGGTGCCCGTCCAGGAGCGGATCGCGTTGACCACGCTCGCCGGCAAGCGGAAGCCCGGCATCCTCGACCGGAACTTCCCCGCCGACGACCTGCCGACGTTCGACCCGATCAAGGAGCTGGAGGTGCCCGCCGGGCCGGCGTACCTGCTCTTCGACGTCGACCGGGGCGAGGAGTACCGGAACCTGCCGCCCTCGACCGCGCTGGCGGAGATGACCACCCGGGGCCGGCTGCCGATCACCATCGACGAGGGCCTCGCCTTCGTCACCCTGCACCCGCCGGCCCTGGCCAGCAACCGGTGCTTCTCGCTGGTCGGCTCCCGCTGCGGCGACAAGCGGGTGCCGGCGCTCTGGATCAGCCAGGGCGCGCCGAAGCTCGGCTGGTGCTGGTTCGGCAACCCGCACACCTGGCTCGGCTCGGCCACCGCCGATCCGGTACGCGTCGGACTGGAGTGAGCGCGGCGTCGGCGCGGCCTCCGGTGGGCCGCGCCGGCACCGAGGCTCAGTGCGGCAGGGGAAACCGGGTCCAGCCCGTGCCGTCGGTGGTCACGATGACGTGATCCGGTGCGGCGTCCGACCGGTCGTCCCGCCCGTAGAGCCAGGCCCGACCCTGGGCGACCCCGGCGGTCCCCTCCAGACTCCGGTAGTCGCGCGAGACGCTGAAGTGCCGTCCACCGTCCCGGCTGACCAGGAGCTTCGCCGAAGGCTCGGGTGCGTCGTCCCCCCAGAGCGACACCAGCAGCGAGCCGTCCGACCCGATCGTGAAGTTCGGGTTCGCCTGGGTCGCCGGCAGGTCCGTGCCGGTGTCGACCCAGGTCCGCCCACCGTCCGTGGTCCGTAGCAGCCTCGCCGGACCGGTCAGCGTCGTCGACCCGAGCGGGGGACCCGGCTCGATCAGCAGGTAACCCTCCCGCTCGTCGGCTCCGACGGCAGCCACCACGTTCGCCCCAACCTCGGGCCGCCAACTGGTCCAGGTCGCGCCCCGATCGGCGCTGCGCGCGACGATCATCGGCTGGTCCGGCTCGCCCGGCCAGTAGGTCACCCACACCGACCCGTCCGCCGCCGGATAGATGCTGAACGGCGGATACGGCGACGGTGACCTCCCGGCGAGCCGATACACCGTCGCCCCGTCCACCGCCAGTGGCTCCCGGACCGCACCGCAGCCCTGCTGGCAGAAGACCGGGCGGGCCTCCGCCGGGAACGCCGCCACCGGCACGATGGCCCGGTCCGCGTCCCGCCAGGTGCGGCCGCCGTCGGTGGACAGGTGTGACCCGGCTTCCTCACGGATGAGATAGACACCCTGTGCGAGCACGGCGTACTCCAGGTCCGGGGCATCGTCGTCAGGCCCGCAGGTGCTCGGCCGGTAGCGTGCCTCGTCCCAGTCGGACCAGGTCCGACCGCCGTCGTCGGTGTGCGCGAACCAGACGGTGCACCGGAATCGGGTGATCGCCACCCCGGAATCCGGGTCGGTCAGCACGACCGCGCCAGCGCGGTCGGGACGGGCCGGCGGCTGGTCCGGGCCGGCCCAGCCGGTCCCGCCGGACCGCGCGGCCAGCGGCACCGCCGCCACGCCGGCCAGGGCCACCAGTACGGTCACCGCCAGCACCGCCGACCGCTGCCGGCGGCGGGACCGGGCTGCTGCCCGCAGGTCGGCCAGGGGCGGTTGCCGTACCGCCTCCGCCACGGTCTCCACGTCGAAGCCGGTGAACTCACGATCGGACATCGATCCTCCCGGTGCTGTTGTCGGCGGACTCGGGGTCGGAGAGCAGCACGGCCAGGGCCTGGCGGCCGCGGGAGAGCCGGGACTTGACCGTGCCGGGGGAGACGCCCAGCGTCGCCGCGACCTCGTCCACCGGCAGGTCGACCAGGTAGTGCAGGGCCAGCGCCTGCCGCTGTCCCTCGGGCAGCCCGCGCAGCGCGGCCAGCAGGGCCAGGTGCTCGGGCGACCGGTCGGCCACGGCGGGTGGCGGACCGATCCGCCGCAGCAGGGTGTCCAACACCCGGCGCCGCCGGTGCCGGCTGCGGGCGACGTTCACCGCCACCCGGCGCAGCCACGCCTCCGGGTTGTCCAGACCGGCGAGCCGCCGGGGCGCGGCCAGCGCGCGGGTGAACGCCTCCTGGACCGCCTCCTGCGCCTCGCCCAGATCACCGGTCACCGCGTACAACTGGACGACCAGCCGGCGGAAACAGCCGGCGTACAGCTCGGAGATCAGCTCACCGTCGGACACCGTCACCTCCCCTCTCCACCTGTTCCACTCACCAGGCGGACGGAAGGTTCCAGGCAACGCTCAGAAGGTGGCATCCCGCTCCGTCGTCCACAACGAGGCGGCCGTCATCCACCGGGTTGTCCACAGGAGTGAAGCGTTATCCACAAGTTGTGCACAGGGCCGTCCCGGTCCTCTTGACATTCCCGCTGATCAGGCGAGACTGCCGAGGATGACCGGAGCGGAGGAGCGGGACGTTCCGGGGCGGCCCGCGCAGGCGGCTCCGGTGCCCGTCCCGCGCGCCCCGCAGCCGGCCAGGACCCGCGTCGTGCTGGCCGAGGTCTCCCGGCCGGGCAGCCGCGCCGACCGCACCCGCTCGGAGCTGACCCAGCAGACCCGGGTCGGCGAGACGCTGGTGCAGGGCCTCGTGCGGGCCCAGCTCTCGCTGGCCCTGCGGTTGAGCCTGCTGGTGCTGATCGGGCTGGGCGGCCTGCCCTGGCTCTTCGCCATCGCGCCCTCGGTCGGCCGGGTCACCGTGCTCGGCGTCAACCTGCCCTGGCTGCTGCTCGGTGTGGTCGCCTTCCCGTTCCTCATCGTGGTCGGCTGGGCGTACGTGCGGCTGGCGGAGCGGAACGAGCAGGACTTCACCGACCTGGTCCAGCGGCCGGAGCGCTGATGACCAACGGGTACGTGGTCCCCGCGATCGTGGCGGTCACCCTGGTCACCGTGGGGATCGGCTTCTACGGGCTGCGGCTGGCCCGCACCACCTCCGACTTCCTGGTCGCCTCCCGGGCGATCAGCCCGACCTGGAACGCCGCCGCCATCGGCGGGGAGTACCTGTCGGCGGCGAGCTTCCTCGGCGTGGCCGGGCTGATCCTCAAGTACGGCGTCGACGTGCTCTGGTACCCGGTCGGCTTCGCCGCCGGCTACCTGGCGCTGCTGCTCTTCGTGGCCGCCCCGCTGCGTCGCTCCGGGGCGTTCACCCTGCCCGACTTCTGCGAGGTGCGGCTCGGCTCGCGGCGGCTGCGGAAGCTGGCCACCGTCTTCGTGATCTTCATCGGCTGGCTCTACCTGGTGCCACAACTCCAGGGCGCCGGGCTGACCCTGGCCACGGTGGCCGGCTCGCCCTACCCGGTGGGGGCGCTGCTGGTCGCCGTGGTGGTGACCGCCAACGTCGCGCTGGGCGGGATGCGGGCGATCACCTTCGTCCAGGCTTTTCAATACTGGCTGAAGCTCACCGCGCTCGCCGTACCCGCGATCTTCCTGGCATTGCAGTGGCAGGCCGACGCCCGCCCGGCGGTGACGCCGCCCGACGGGCCGATGTTCCGGACCGCGACCACCGTGGTGGTCGAGCACCGCGCGACCCTCACCCTGCCCGACGGCGACATCCGGGAGGTACGCCCCGGCGACCGTCTCGACTTCGCCGCCGGCGACCCGGTGCCCGAGGTCTCCGGCACGGCCACCGACGCCACCGACTGGCTGCTGCCGGACACGGCCGGCGACGACGACCGGGGCCTGTTCGGGACCTACTCGCTGATCCTGGCCACCTTCCTCGGCACCATGGGCCTGCCGCACGTGCTGGTGCGCTTCTACACCAACCCCGACGGGGCCGCCGCCCGGCGCACCACGCTGGTGGTGCTGGCCCTGGTCGGCGTCTTCTACCTGCTGCCCACGATCTACGGCGTGCTGGGCCGGATCTACACGCCGCAGTTGCTGGTCACCGGGCAGACCGACGCCGTGGTGGTGCTGCTGCCCGGTGCGACGCTCGGCGACGGCACCACCGGCCGGCTGCTCGCCGCGCTGGTGGCCGCGGGGGCGTTCGCGGCCTTCCTCTCCACCTCGTCCGGCCTGCTCACCAGCGTGGCCGGGGTGATCTCCACGGACGTCCTCGGCCGCGGCTCGGTACGCGGCTTCCGGCTGGCCACGGTGATCGCCGGTGGGGTGCCGGCGGTGCTCGCGCTCAACGTCTCCGGGCTGGACGTCTCGCAGGTGGTCGGGCTGGCCTTCGCGGTCGCCGCGTCGAGCTTCTGCCCGCTGCTGGTCCTCGGCATCTGGTGGCGCGGCCTCACCGACCTGGGCGCCGCCGCCGGGGTGCTGGTCGGCGGCGGCGCCGCGATCGGCGCGGTCCTGCTCACCGTGCTCGGGCCGCCGCTGTCCGGCTGGCCGGCCACGCTCACCACCCAGCCGGCCGCGTGGACGGTGCCGCTGGCGTTCACCGTGATGGTGGCGGTGTCCATGGCCACCCGGCGGCGGCTGCCGCGGGACGTCGGCGTCACGATGCTCCGCCTGCACACCCCGGAGACGCTGCGGCTCTAGCGCTCCCCGGGGCGTGCGTGCTCAGCAGGCGTCGGTGCCGACGCAGAGCCGGTCCGCCACGAGCTTCGCGAAGTGGCGTGCCTCGTCCGGCGTCGCCTGGTGGTCGAGCCGGAGTTGCGCCACGAGGTCACCCTGCCGGACGAAGAGCCAACGGCTCGGGATCCCCTTGATCTCGCCCCCCACCAGCACCCCGTCGTCGCCGCCCAACCCCTCCGCGAGGATCGAGAGGGAGTCGTCGGGACGAGCCGGCACGCAGTCGGCGACGATCCGCCGCACCCGCTTCATCGAGGTCACGGCATCCGCCTGGGAGTGGCGGGTGACCCGTTCGGCCAGCCAGGCCGTGGGCGAGTCGAATACCGCGAAGCGGTCCGCCAGCGCGCCGACCGACAGTGCCGGCAGTCGGTTCTCGCAGGAGACGGCCGCCGATTCCAGGGTCCAGTCAACCTTGATCCTGCCCTGCGACATGGCGAAGCCGGGCGGCAGGTCGGCGAGTTGCAGGGTCGCGCCGGCCGGGATCGCCCGGCTGGGTGGCCGGCTGGACGGGGTGCCGCCGGTCGGCCGGCGACTCGACTGCGCGTCCGGGCTCGGGCTCGACTCGGCCGACGGCGTCGGGGAGACCGTGGGGTCGGCACCGGGCGTGCTGGGCACGACGGTGGCGGGTGGCAGTGGTGGCGTGGCGTCCCGGTGACCGGCGAGCACGGCCGCGCCCGAGGTGAGCACACCGACGGCGACAGCGACGGCCAGTACGCCCGCGACGCGCGCGCGCCGGGTCCGCTGCCGGCCACGGCGGCGCACCTCCTCCACCGGGGCCCAGGTCAGGCGGTCGGTGTCGCGGTAGAGGTCGGAGAAGAGTTGATCAGGCATTGCTGACCTCCTCGGGCAGCGTGACGTCGAGCAGGGCCGCCAGGGCTTTGCGACCGCGGGCGAGGCGGGCCTTGACCGTGCCGGTCGGCGTGCCGGTCTGTACCGCGATCTCGGCCACCGGCAGATCGGCCAGGTGATGCAGGACGATGGCGTGCCGCTGGTCCGCCGGGAGTTGCCGCAGCGCGGCGACCAGCGCCACCGTGTTCTCCGAGGGTGGCCCGGCGGCCGGTGGTGGACCGTGACGCCGGTGGGCCACCAGACCGTTGCGGACCTTGCGCCATCGGTTGATCAGCAGGCGGTACCCGACGGTGCGGACCCACCCCTCCGGGTCGTCGTACCCGCTGATCCGTGACCAGCGTTGCCAGGCCCGCACGTACGCCTCCTGGGCGGCGTCCTGGGCCTCGGTCAGGTCGCCACCGAGCGCGTAGAGCACGGTGACGACGCGTTGTCTGGTGGCTCGGTAGAACTCCTCGAACCCGTCCGGCTCATCCACTGTCCCTCCCCGTGGCGGTTGTGCCTCTGACACCCTTCACGGCCGCGACCGGTTGCACACGCACTGTCAAAGTAGGCACCAAGGAGGACGGGAAGATCCTCCTCTGGCCCGATCGACCGCTGGCCGGGCCGGGCTACGGTCGTGGGCATGACCGATCAGCACCCGGCGCTGTCCCTCCGTGGCCTGGCCAAGCGGTTCGACACCAAGGTCGCGGTCGCCGGCGTCGACCTCGACGTGCCGACCGGCTCGTTCTACGGGCTGCTGGGCCCGAACGGGGCCGGCAAGACGACCACCCTCTCCATGGCCGTCGGCCTGCTGCGGCCCGACGCCGGCCAGGCCCGGGTGCTCGGGTACGACGTCTGGGCCGACCCGGTGCGCGCCAAGGGGCTGCTCGGCGTCATGCCCGACGGGGTACGCCTCTTCGACCGGCTCAGCGGTGCGGAGCTGCTGGCGTACCAGGGTCTGCTGCGCGGCATGGACCCGGCGGTGGTCGAACAGCGGGCGGCGGAGCTGCTCGACGTGCTGGCGCTCACCGACGCCGGCCGCACCCTGGTGGTCGACTACTCGGCCGGCATGAAAAAGAAGATCGGCCTGGCCTGCGCGCTGCTGCACGGCCCCCGGCTGCTGGTGCTGGACGAGCCGTTCGAGGCCGTCGACCCGGTGTCCGCGGCGCTGATCCGGGACATCCTGCACCGCTACGTCGTGGGCGGCGGCACGGTGGTCTTCTCCAGCCACGTCATGGAGGTGGTCGAGCGGCTCTGCTCGCACGTGGCCATCCTGGCCGACGGCCGGATCAAGCGGGTCGGCACGCTCACCGAGGTGCGCGGCGACCGGTCGCTGGAGGAGGTCTTCGTCGAGGTGGTCGGCGGGCGGACGGCGACGGGCGAGGAGCTGTCGTGGCTGTCCCGGTGACCGCCGCCGAGCGGCCGGCCCGGGCCGTCTCGCCCCGGCACTTCATCCGCCTCAAGCTGCGGGTGCTGCGCAACAACTTCCGCGGCCAGGCGTGGCGGATCGCGCTGTTCGTGGGCGGCGTGCTGTTCGGGCTCTGGTTCGCCGCCGGCGGCTTCTTCCTGCTCGCCGCGCCCGGCCTGGCCGGCGAGTCCCGGTACGCGCTGATGACCGCCGCCTTCGGCGGCTGCCTGCTGACCCTCGGTTGGCTGCTGTTGCCGCTGGTCTTCTTCGGCGTGGACGAGACCCTGGACCCGGCCCGGTTCGCGCTGCTCCCGCTCTCCCGCCGCACCCTGGTCACCGGCCTGTTCGCGGCCGCCCTGGTCAGCGTCCCGGTGCTGGCGACGCTGGTCACGGTCGCCGGGCTGGTGGTCACCGCCGGCGCGCTGGGCGGCTGGTCCGCCGCGCTGGTCACGGTGCTCGGGGTGCTCCTCGGCCTGCTGCTCTGCGTGGCCGCCGCCCGCGCGGTGACCAGCGCCTTCGCCACCATGCTCCGCTCCCGCCGGGTACGCGACCTGGCCGCCGTGCTGCTCGCGGTGCTCGCCGCGCTGCTCGGCCCGTTGCAGTTGCTGGTGCTCGGCGCGGTCCAGCAGGCCGACTGGGACCGGCTCACCGGGGTGGCCCGGGTGGTGGGCTGGACCCCGTTCGGGGCGCCCTGGACGGCCGGCGTCGACGTGGCCGAGGGCCGGGCCTGGGCCGCCGTGCCGAAGCTGCTGATCACCGTGGCGGCGATCGGCGTACTCCTGTTCTGGTGGTCGCGGTCGCTGGAGTCGGCCATGGTGGGCGCGGCGAGCGC
>NZ_BMRA01000011.1:87628-102822 GCF_014648395.1 Micromonospora fulviviridis
CCCGGGCGGTCGGCTGGGCGCGGCGGGACCGGTTCGGCGCGCTGGTCGCCCGGGAGTGCCGCTACTGGTGGCGGGACGCCCGGCGGCGGGCCAACCTGATCACCGTGGCGGTGGTCGGCATCTTCGTGCCGGTGATGGTCAACCTGGGCGGCTCCCGGCTCGCCACCGAGGGCGGGGCCGCGTTCGGTCAGGCCACCGCCGACTCGTCCCCGGTGCTGGTCAGCCTCTCGATGCTCTTCGTCGGGGTGCTCGCCTCGGTGACCCTGGCCAACCAGTTCGGCTTCGACGGCAGCGCGTACGCGGCCAACGTCGTGGCGGGCGTCCCGGGGCGGGTGGAGCTGCGGGCGCGGATGGCCGCGTTCTCGCTCTACGTGGTGCCGATCCTCGGCACGGTCGCCGTGGTGCTGGCCGTCCTGCTCGGGCGACCCGGCTGGCTCGGCGTGATGGCCGGCGGGCTGTTCGCCGCGTACGGCTGCGGGCTGGCGATCAACGCGACGGTCTCGGTGCTCGGCGGCTACGCGCTGCCGGAGACCAGCAACCCGTTCGCCATGAACACCGGCGCCGGGATGGCGAAGAGCCTGTACGCCCTGGTGTCGATGGTGGCCTCGGCGGTGGCGGGGCTGCCCGTGGTGGTGGCCGCCGCGCTGCTCGGCGACGTCTGGCTCTGGCTGGCCCTGCCGGTCGGCCTGGCGTACGGGCTGGGCGCCGCGCTGCTCGGCGCGTACCTGGCCGGGGACGTGCTGGACCACCGGCAGCCGGAGCTGCTGGCCGCCGTCACCCCGAGGCGCTGATGCCGGTCGTCGAGGCGGTGACCACCGTTCCGGTCCCCCCGGAGCTGGCCTTCGCGGTGTCGCAGACCGTGGCGCCGGTCCGCTACCGCTGGGACCCGTTCGTCCGCGAGCAGCACTTCGTCGACGGGGCGACCCGCCCCGGCAGGGGCGTGCGCACCTTCACCCGCTCCCGGCACGGCCTGGTCATGGTCAGCGAGTACGTCTCCTGGGCCCCGCCGACCAACGTGGGCATGAAGATGGTCCGCGGGCCCTGGTTCTTCGAGCGGTTCGGCGGCGGCTGGCGGTTCGCCCCGGGCCCGGAGCCGGACACGACCCTGGCCACCTGGCGGTACAACTTCCGGTGCCGGCCGGCGTTCCTGCGTCCGGTCGCCGAGCGGATCGGGGTCTGGCTGCTGCGCCGGGACATCCGCCGCCGGATCGCCGGGTACGCCGCCGGCTGCGCCGACCCGGAGGTGCTGGCCGCCGCCCGCCGCTCCCTCGCCGCCTAGCCGGTTCAGGCCGTGCGGCGCATGGCCGCGTACAGGTGGTGGCCGTCGCCGACGCTTGTCACGTTGACCAGCTCCCAGCCGTAGTTGGACAGGTGCTCGACCGCCTCCATGAGCGGCCGGAACCCGCTGCGTCCCCAGGAGTGCCGGGCGGTGACCACGAGGTGCCGGTGCGGGTAGGCGCGCAGGTCGACCTGACCGCCGAGGATGGCGTCCGCGCTGACGACGCGCTCCTGGGCGAGCTGCTGCGGTGAGACGAGAGACATGCCGGGAGGGTAGGGCCCTCAGTCGAGCCCGTGCCGCCGCAGGCTCGTGACCAGGAAGCGCCAGGCGTCCGGGGTGAAGGCGAGCGCTGGCCCGGACGGGTCCTTGCTGTCCCGCACCAGCACCACCCCGGGCAGGTTGTCCGCCACCTCGACACAGTTACCACCGGAGTCGGTCGATCGGGACGACGTGCGCCAGCAGGGCTCGGCGGTGGTCATGGCGTCACCTTCAACTTCCGGATCAGATCCAGTGAGGCTCCCGTGGACAGCGCTTCGCCGAGGAGGCTATCCCACTTCCGCTCGATCAAGCCGATGGTCCCGGGGTCGTCGATCACGTGTCCCCGCGCGGCATTCTCCAGGTAGAGCACCCGCTCGGAATCCGGCAACTCGGCCAGCACGAAGCCGCCACCGAGCCCGGCATGCTCGCCGACCGCGAGCGGGACGACATGCAGCCGCACAGCCGGCAGTTCAGCCACCTCCAGCAGGCACGCGAGTTGGGCATCCAGCACCGCCGGCCCACCGACAGGCCGCCGGACAGCGGTTTCGTCCAGCAGGAACACACAGTGCGGCGGCTCGTCACGATGCAGCAGTTGTTGTCGCTCCAGTCGGACGGCCACCAATTCGTCAACGGCGCCCGGCGGATGCAGGCCGCCGGTCGAGATCACCGCGCGGGCGTAGTCCTCGGTCTGCAACAGGCCCGGGACCAGGCACGCCTCGAAGGCGCGCAGCCTGATCGCCTGCTGTTCGTAGCCACGCCAGGGCACGAACCACGAGGGGCCGCGCTCCTGGTCGGCGGCCTTCAGCAGTTGGGCGAGGAGGCCGCCGGTGCCGAGTGCCTGGTCGGCGGCGACCGCGAACTCCATGGTCGGCCGGCGTCGCCCGGTCTCGATGGCGGCCACCGTGGAGGGGCTCCACCTGATCGTGGCCGCCAGCCCTTCCTGGGAGACGTCCGCACCGGCCCGGGCGGCCTTCAACGCCCGGATCCACACCTCGATGTTCATCCTTACCTCTCCGGTAAGTACGTGATCGCGCTGTGTAGTAAGCCCTGGCATCCTCCCCTGCCCGCGCCGCCGAGTCCAGGGTGGAGGGGCGCGGCCCGGCTGGTGGAGGCGACGACCCGGCGGCCGGTCCTGCGGCAGGTCGCCCCGGCCATCCCCCGGCCGGGGCGACCCCGTCCCGGGGAGGTGCTGATGCGGAATGACCGCCGAGATCTTGGACGGAAACGGCCCCCTGAGGGGCCCAATTCGTCCAAGATCTGGAAGCGGCCGGGCCCGGCGCACGTCGCGATGCGGCCGGCGTGGCGGTGCCGGGCGTGCGGGGCGCACTGGCCGTGCCAGCCGGCCCGGCTCGCGCTGTTGGTGGAGTACCGGTCCGACCGCACCGCGCTGCTGCTCTACCTGGGTCGTCTCCTGGCGGAGGCCACCGAGCAGCTTCCCGGTGCCCGGGACCTGCACCGGCGCTTCCTGGGTTGGGCCCGGGGCCGGGGCGGCACAATGTTTCACGTGAATCATGAGCCGGGCGCCGAGATCCACCACACCGATCCGTTCGCCGTGCCGGCGGGACAGCGCTCGCCGGTCCGCCGGCTGCGTGGCCGGCTGGCCGCTCCCGTGACGCTCTGGACCGCGCCGGGCCCGGCCGGGCTGACCGTCTCGTCCACCCTGGTGGCCGAGGGGGAGCCGGACCGGCTGCTGGGGCTGGTCGACCCGGAGTCGGAGCTGTGGGCGGCGGTGGAGGAGGCGGGCCGGTTCGCGGTCGCGCCGCTCGGCCCGCAGCACCGGCAGCTCGCCGACCGGTTCGCCGGCCTCTTCCCGTCGCCGGGCGGCCTCTTCGCTCTCGACTCCTGGATCGAGACGCCGTACGGGCCGGTGCCCGCGGACGCCGGCGGGTGGGCCGGATGCCGCCTCGACGCCACCCGGGAGTACGGCTGGGGCCTGCTCGTCGAGGCGACCATCGAGGCGGTCGACCTTGCCGAGGAGACCGCGCCGCTGCTGCACTACCGCGGCCGTTACCGGGGGCTGACCGACTGACCACCGACCGGTGACCGGAGTGACGTAGGTCACTCGGCGCACCCGGACCGCCGTTCGGCGCAGCCGTCGACCGTCGCCGATCCGAGCCTTCCCCGGCGGGGAGCGCGCTCTCTACCGTGCGCGAAAACTCCCCACGCCTGCGAAGGTGGTGATCCACAGATGTCCACGGACACACCCGCGTCCGCACCCGCCGAGTCGGCGGCGGAACGGTACCTCGCCGTCCAGCGGTCGGACGAGTTCGCCGGGTTGCGGCGCGCGCTGCGCGGCTTCGTCTTCCCGATGACCGTCGCGTTCTTCCTGTGGTACGCGCTCTACGTCATCCTCTCCGCGTACGCGCGGGGTTTCATGGGCACGAAGCTGGTCGGCAACATCAACGTCGCCCTGGTCTTCGGCCTGCTCCAGTTCGTCTCCACGTTCGTCATCGCCTGGCTCTACTCGCGGTTCGCCGACCGGCGGATCGACCCGGTGGCCGACCGGCTCCGCGCCGAGGTGGGGGAGGTGACCCATGAACACGGTCCTCGCGGCTGAGGCGGGCGGCACCACCGCACGCAACCTGACCATCACGCTGTTCCTGGTCTTCGTGGCGATCACGCTGGCGATCACCGTCTGGGCCAGCCGGCAGACCAAGACCGCCACCGACTTCTACGCCGGTGGCCGGTCCTTTTCCGGCTTCCAGAACGGCATGGCGATCGGCGGCGACTACATGTCGGCGGCGTCGTTCCTGGGCATCGCCGGCATCATCGCCCTGTACGGCTACGACGGCTTCCTCTACTCGATCGGCTTCCTGGTCGCCTGGCTGGTGGCGCTGCTGCTCGTCGCCGAACTGCTGCGCAACTCCGGCCGGTACACGATGGCCGACGTGCTGGCCTTCCGGATGCGCCAGCGCCCGGTCCGGACCGCGGCCGCGGTCTCCACCATCACGGTGTCGATCTTCTACCTGCTGGCCCAGATGGTCGGCGCGGGCGCGCTGGTCGCCCTGCTGCTCGGCATCAAGCCGGGCACCACCTTCCTGGGCATGGACGCCGACACCGCGAAGGTCGCCACCATCATCATGGTCGGCGCCCTGATGATCATTTACGTCACCGTGGGCGGCATGAAGGGCACCACGTACGTGCAGATCGTCAAGGCGTTCCTGCTGATGAGCGGCGCGCTGGTGATGACCCTGCTGGTGCTGGCGAAGTACAAGTTCAACCTGTCCTCGCTGCTCGGTGACGCGGCCGACGCCTCGGGCAAGGGGGCGGCCTTCCTCGAACCCGGGTTGCGCTACGGCGTGGAGACACCCGGCGACGCGCTGAAGACCTTCTACAGCAAGATGGACCTGCTCTCGCTGGGTATCGCGCTGGTGCTCGGCACGGCCGGCCTGCCGCACATCCTGATCCGCTTCTACACCGTGCCGACCGCGAAGGCGGCCCGGAAGAGCGTGCTCTGGGCCATCGGCATCATCGGCACCTTCTACCTGCTCACCCTCGCCCTCGGCTTCGGCGCGGCGGCGCTGGTCGGCGGCAAGGCGATCACCGCGCAGGACAAGGCCGGCAACACGGCCGCCCCGCAGCTCGCCGAAGCGCTCGGCAAGGACTTCTTCGGCGGGAACCTGGGCGGGGCGACGCTGCTGGCGATCATCGCGGCGGTCGCCTTCGCCACGATCCTGGCGGTGGTCGCCGGGCTCACCCTGGCGTCGTCGTCCAGCCTGGCGCACGACTTCTACGCCAACGTCATGAAGAACGGTCAGGCGTCGGAACGGCAGGAGGTGAACGTCGCCCGGATCTCCGCCCTGGTGATCGGCGCGATCTCCATCGTCCTGTCGATCTTCGCGCAGAGCCTGAACGTGGCGTTCCTGGTGGCGCTGGCCTTCGCGGTCGCCGCCTCGGGCAACCTGCCGGCGATCCTCTACAGCCTGTTCTGGAAGCGGTTCAACACCTCGGGGGCGGTCTGGGCCATCTACGGCGGCCTGCTCGCCGCCGTGGTGCTGGTCTTCTTCTCCCCGGTGGTCTCCGGAGCTCCGACGGCCATGTTCCCCGAGCACGACTGGCACTGGTTCCCGCTGTCGAACCCGGGCATCATCTCGATCCCGTTCGGCTTCCTCTGCGGCTGGATCGGCACGCTGCTGTCGAAGGAGCACGACGAGGAGAAGTACGCCGAACTGGAGGTGCGCTCGCTCACCGGCGCGGGCGCGCACTGACCACACCCCCACCCCCGGTGGGCCGGAGCCGTCGTCGGCTCCGGCCCACCGGCTTGAGTAGGCTGGCCGGCATGAAGGTCGCTCCCCGCTTCGGCTCCGGACATCGCATCCTTGTCACCGGCGGCGCCGGCTTCGTCCCGTCGCACCTGGTCGACCGGCTCATCGAGCGTGACTGCACGGTCGTGGTGCTGGACAACTTCGTCACCGGCTCCAAGGACAACATCGCGCACCTGCTCGAGAAGCCGACCTTCACGCTGATCGAGGCGGACATCTCCGAGGGGCTGCCGACCGACCACCCGGCGATGGCCGAGCGGTTCGACGCGATCCTGCACATGGCCTCCCCGGCCAGCCCCACCGACTTCGAGAAGCTGCCGGTGGAGATCCTGCGGGTCGGCTCGGTGGGCACCCTGCACCTGCTGGAGCGGGCCACCGCCGACGGCGCCCGGTTCCTGATGGCCTCCACCTCCGAGGCGTACGGGGACCCGAAGGAGCACCCGCAGCGCGAGACGTACTGGGGCAACGTCAACCCGATCGGCATCCGGAGCGTCTACGACGAGGCGAAGCGCTTCTCGGAGGCGGCCACCATGGCCTACCACCGCAGCCGGGGCACCGACACCGCGATCGTCCGGATCTTCAACACCTACGGCCCGCGGATGCGGCCGGACGACGGCCGGGCCATCCCGACCTTCATCTCCCAGGCGCTGCGCGGCGAGCCGATCACCGTGCACGGCACCGGCAACCAGACCCGGTCGATCTGCTACGTCGACGACCTGGTGCGGGGCATCCTGCTGCTGCTCGACTCGACCGAGACCGGCCCGATCAACTGCGGCACCGAGCACGAGATGTCGATGCGGCAACTGGCCGAGACGATCGTGTCACTCACCGGAAGCAGCTCCGAGGTGAGCTACATCACCCGGTCGGCCGACGATCCGGAGATGCGCCGCCCCGATCTCACCCTCGCCCGTGAGCTGCTGGGATACGAGCCCACCGTGGCGCCCGAAGACGGTCTCCGACGCACGATCGAGTACTTCCGCGGCCGGCTAGGGTACTGAGCCCCGCTGGGAGGAGGCTGACACCCCGCTGCGCCTCAGGGCGAGGGTGGCTCGGCCGACCTACCCTCGGTTACATGTCAGCGACCTCGTCTGCCGGCGTCCCGTTCGCCGCACCCCTGAACCGGAGCGCGGGCCGCGCCCAGGTTCCCGGCTCCGGCCGGGGCGCCAGCGGGCGGGCCCGCGCCACCGACGCCCGCTGGTACCCCTCGTACGACGAGGAGCCGCGCTCCGGCGGGCCCGGCGGTCCGGGCGGACCGACCGGCCCGGACGGGCCGGGTGGCGGTGCCGGCGGTCCCGGCCGGCGCGGCCCCCGTCCGCGCTGGGGACGGATCGGCCTGGTGGCCGGCGTGGCCGTGCTGGTGCTGGCGCTGCTCGGCGGCGTCGGCGCCTGGCTCTACGCCCGCAACCTCAACGGCGACCTGGCCCGGACCGACCCCTTCTCCCAGATCACCGGGGGGCGGCCGGCCAAGCAGGTCGAGGGCGCGTTGAACATCCTGCTGGTGGGCAGCGACTCGCGGGACCCGGACGCCGAGGTGGACGCCGCCGGCAAGTGGCGGGCGGACACGTTGATCGTCATGCACATCCCGGCCGACCACAAGCACGCCTACCTGGTCTCCATTCCGCGTGACCTGTACGTGCCGATCCCCGAGAACGCCGGCGCGTCCTGCGACTCGGGTTCCCGCAACAAGATCAACGCCGCCTTCGCGTTCGGCGGCCTGCCGCTCGCCGTGAAGACGGTGGAGTGCTTCAGCGACGTCCGGATCGACCACGTGATGGCCATCGACTTCGCGGGCTTCAAGGAGGTCACCGACGCCCTGGGCGGGGTGGACCTCAAGGTGGAGCGGACCATCACCTCGATCCACAAGCCGTACCGGACGTTCACCAAGGGCGTGAACCACATGAACGGCGCCGAGGCCCTGGACTGGGTCCGGCAGCGCAAGCAGTTCCCGGACGGCGACTTCGCCCGGATGCGCCACCAGCAGGAGTTCCTCAAGGCGCTCATGGACAAGGCGGCCAGCACCGGGACATTGACCAACCCCAAGAAGCTCAACGACTTCCTCAAGGCGGTCACCGCCGCCGTCACGGTCGACCAGGGATTCTCGTTGACCGACATGGCGCTGCAGTTCCGGAGCCTGCGCGGGGAGAACCTGACCTTCGTCACCAGCCCCAACCTGGGCGGCCAGACCATCGACGGCCAGTCGGTGGTGGTCTCCGACCGGGAAAAGGCGCTGGCGATGTACAAGGCCATCGCCACGGACACCATGGCGGACTGGCTGAAGGCCAACCAGAAGACGGACACCGACGGGAGCGGCGGCTGACGCCACTCCCGCGATGGTGGCGCATCCGATCGGCGGTCAAGGCTCGCCCCGCAGTGAGCCAACCGCCGACCGGATCCTTTCAATTGGCCGTTCGGACACAACCCCGAGCCATTGGCCGAGATTGACGGGAATAGCCCTCGCACGAGGTCGCGAGAACGGGAACAGATACGTAGAGTGGTCCCGCCCCCGATCACCGAGCTGGAGCACGCATGCCGGTCGAGACCAGCCGTCGCCCTCAGTCACTGGAGCCCGGATCACCCGGGCGGGTTCCCCCGATCATCCCGACACAGCCCGGCCCTGGCGGCCCCGGCGGCGGGAAGAAGCGCACCAAGCGCAAGGACCCGCTCTGGGCCAAGCTCACGGTGATCTTCGGTGCCGTCCTGATGATGACCAGCGGCCTCGCGATCGTCGGCAGCAAGGCGGTGATCGGCCAGGCGACCAGCAGCATCGACCAGGGCAACCTGCTCGGTGAGGCGGGCAAGACCAACGCCGAGGGCGGTAACAGCCTGGACGGCCCGATCGACATGCTGCTGCTCGGCGTGGACGCCCGGGAGCGCTGGGCCGCCGACAACGTGCGGTCGGACACGATCATCATCCTGCACATCCCGGCCACCCACGACCAGGCCTACCTGATCTCGATCCCCCGGGACACCGAGGCGCAGATCCCGGCCTTCGAGAAGAGCGGCTACCGGGGCGGCACCGACAAGATCAACGCCGCGTTCTTCCACGGGGCGCAGAACGGTGGCGGCTGGGAGGGCGGTGCCCAGCTGATGGCCAAGACCATCAAGAACATGACCGGGATCAGCTTCGACGGCGCCGCGATCATCAACTTCGGCGGCTTCAAGAACGTGATCGACGCGCTCGGCACGGTGCGGATCTGCGTGAGCCACGAGGTCAAGTCGCACCACATGATGATGGTCGACGGCAAGCCCATGTGGAACGCCGACGCCAAGAAGACCGGCAAGTCGATGACCCCGGTGGTGCACAAGAAGGGCTGCAAGGAGATGGAGGGCTGGGAGGCGCTCGACTACGCCCGCCAGCGCTACGGCCTGCCGAACAGCGACTACGACCGCCAGCAGAACCAGCAGCAGCTGATCAAGGCGATGGCGAAGAAGGCCACCGACAAGGGCATGCTGACCAACCCGATCAAGCTGAACTCGCTGATCAAGGCGGCCGGCAAGGCCTTCATCCTGGACACCGGCGGCGTGCCGATGGCCAACTTCATCTTCACGCTCAAGGGCGTGAGCGGGAACGACCTGGTCACCCTCCGGACCAACGGCGGCACCTACAGCACCGCCGGCAACGGCCGGGAGAAGTTCAACGAGACGACCATGGAGATGTTCCAGGCGGTGAAGAAGGACAAGCTCGCGGACTTCGTGGTGTCGAACCCGAGCGTCCTGTCCACCCGCAAATGACCTGGTGACCGGCCGGTAGCCGCGGCGAAAGCGGCACCGCCCGGCGGTTCCCCCCGTAGCCTGACGTGAGCGGGTCTCATGTCGCGGCTACGGGGGGAACGTCACGTCCAGGCCAGCACGGAACGCACGCGGGCGGACCCGATCCGCCCGCTGGTCCCGGTTCCTGCTCGGCGCGGGTCTCGCCCTGCTCCTGCTCGCCACCCTCGGCGTGGCCGGCCTGCACTGGCTCACCAACCGCTACGACCGCACGGTCACCAAGGAACAACTGCTGGACGCGTCGGCCCGGCAGAAGCGCACCGACCTCTCCGGTCCGCTCAACTACCTGCTGATCGGCTCCGACCACCGGCCCGGCGCGAACCCCGAGGACCAGCGCTCGGACAGCATCCTGATCGTGCACGTGCCGGCCGGGCTGCGGCAGGCGTACCTGATCTCCGTGCCGCGCGACCTGCTGGTGGCCATCCCGGCGGCGCCCGGCTACGGCGGCGGCCAGGACAAGGTCAACGCGGCGTACGAGCACGGCGGCGGGGGCGAGGCCGGGGCCCGGCTGCTCAGCGCCACCCTGACCCGGCTCACCGGGGTGCGCTTCGACGGTGCCGCGCTGGTCGACTTCTCCGGCTTCAAGCAGGTCATCGACCTGCTCGGCGGCATCAAGATGTGCGTCGACACCCCGGTCCGGTCGATCCACACGAAGACCCGGTTCGAACCCGGCTGCCAGCAGATGGACGGCGCCCGGACGCTGGACTACGTGCGGCAGCGCTACGACCTGCCCGGTGGCGACTACGACCGCCAGCGCCACCAGCAGCAGATGCTCCGGGCGGTGCTCGACAAGGCCGGTGAGACCCACCTGCGCAGCGACCCCGTGAAGCTGGACCGGGTGCTCCGGGCGGTCGGCGGCGCGCTGACCCTGGACAGCAACGGCGTACCCCTGGAGGACCTGCTCTTCGCGCTGCGCGGGCTGCCCGCGGACGCCCTGCACGGGGTCCAGGTGCCCTCCTACCCGCAGACCATCGACCAGGTCTCGTACGTGGTGCTCGACAACGGCGGCGGCGGGCTCTTCGACGCGCTGCGCGGCACCCGGATGCCGGAATGGGCGGTGGCCCACCCCCGCTGGGTCAACCGGCTCTGACCGGACCGGCCCGCTAGGCTTGGTAGCCGTGTTCGGACCCCAGGTTCCCAGCGTGCCCGCGTCGGCCGTGCCCGACGACATCTACCTCCTCGACGTCCGGGAGGACGACGAGTGGGGCGCCGGCCACGCGCCGACCGCCCACCACCTGCCGATGACCGAGCTGCCCGCCCGGATCGCCGAGGTGCCGGACGACCGTGAGGTGGCCGTGATCTGCCGCTCGGGCGGCCGGTCCGCGCAGGTCGTCGCGTACCTGATGCGCAACGGCTGGGACCAGGTCCGCAACGTCGAGGGCGGGATGGGCGACTGGGCCGCCGCCGGCCGCCCGGTGGTCACCGACGACGGGCAGCCGGGCCGGGTCGCCTGAGGCGTGACGCGGCCATGACCACCCCCCTGGTCTTCGCGCACCGCGGCGCCTCCCACGACCTGCCGGAACACACGCTCGCCGCCTACCTCCGCGCCCTCGACGAGGGCGCGGACGGGCTGGAGTGCGACGTCCGGCTGACCCGGGACGGGCACCTGGTCTGCGTCCACGACCGCCGGCTGGACCGGACCAGCAACGGTCACGGGCTGGTCAGCGCCCGCACCCTCGCCGAACTGGAGGCGCTCGACTTCGGCTCGTGGCACCCCGGCGCGTCGGCGGCCGACGGGGACGAAGCGCTCGACGAGTCGCACACCCGGCTGCTCACGCTGGAGCGGCTGCTCGACGCGGTGCTCGCCGCCGGGCGGCCGGTCCGGCTGCTCATCGAGACCAAGCACCCCTCCCGCTACGGCCGGGACGTCGAGCGCCGGCTGGTCACCGTGCTGCGCCGGTACGGCCTGGCCGAGCCCGGCCCGGACGACCCGGTCCGGGTCACCGTGATGTCCTTCTCCCCGCTGGCCGTACGCCGCATCCGCGACCTCGCGCCGACGCTGCCCACGGTGCTGCTGCTGGAGGTGCTGCCGCGCTGGCTGCGGCTGGGCCGGCTGCCGTTCGGCACCCGGATCGCCGGGCCGGGGATCGGCCTGGTCCGGGCCCGCCCGCAGCTCGTCCCCGCGTTGCGGGCCGCCGGCAACGAGGTCTACGTCTGGACGGTGAACGAGCCGGCGGACCTGGAGCTGGTGCTGGCCGCCGGGGTGGACGGGGTGATCACCGACCGGCCCGCCCGGACGTTGGCCCGGTTGGGCCGATGATCCTCCCGGTCCGACCGGTGGGCGGTCGACCGGCCAGGGGGTGTGCGCGGGCCGGGCGGCGCGGCACACTCGGGACATGCCGGAGCGAACCGACTTCACCGCCCTCATCGCCGGCCACACCAGCGTGATCAAAATGATCAACTCGGGTGAGTCCGGTTTGCCCGTGCTCACCCGGCTGCTCCGCGAGGTCGAGCCGGCCGTCGGCGCGGCCGGCCTGGTGTTCGTGGAGTTCGCCCCCGCCGGCGGCCGGGTGATCGCGGCGACCGGCAGCGCGGAGTTCGTCACGGGCCGCCCATTGCCGGCCACCGACCCGGCCACCGTCTGCCTTCTCTCCGGCCCGCCCGTCCGCGAGGTCCGGGTCGACGCGATCCCCGGCGCGCTCGCCGACGAGGTCGCCGCGCGCGGGCTGCGCCGCATGATCCTGGCGCGGGCCGAGATCGGCGGCCTGACGGTGGGCAGCCTGCACGCCCTCTACCCGGAGGGCGGGCCGCTGGACGCCTCCCAGCGCGCCGTGATCCGCTACGTGGCCGCCTGCATCGCCCACATGTACGGCGACCAGACCGGCCTGCCGGTGCACGGCGACGGCCCCGTGGTGGCGGCGCTCGCCGACGGCCTGGCGGTGGTCGACCGCGACCACCGCGTCCGGCTCTGGAACCCGGCCGCCGCCCAGGTGACCGGCCGGCCGGCCGGCGAGGCGCTGAACCGGCCGCTGCCGTTCCCGCTCCCCCCGTCCGGCCAGGTGCTCGACCACCGGCTGCCGGACGGCCGCTGGCTGCGGATCACCTCCGGCGAGCTGCCCGGGCCGGGCACGCTGCGGGTGGTCACCTTCCGCGACATCACCGACCAGCAGCGGCGCGACCACGACCGGGACCTCTTCGTCGCGGTGACCAGCCACGAGCTGCGCACCCCGGTCACCGTGATCAAGGGGTACGCGGACACCCTCACCGATCACTGGGAGTCGCTCAGCGACGACGACCGGCGGCAGGCCGCCCGGATCATCGGGCAACGCGCCAACGAACTGGCCCGGCTGGTCGACCGGCTGCTCACCGCCGCCACCGAGAACCGCCCCGGCGGCGAGCCGGCCGCCCCGTTCGACCTGGGCGACGCGCTGCGCGCGGCGGTGCCCGACCTGCCGGCGGACGTCCGCCACCGGATCGTCCTCGACCTGCCGGCCGACCTGCCCAAGGCGCTCGGCGACCGGCACAGCCTGGCCACCGTGCTCACCGAGCTGAGCACCAACGCCGGCAAGTACTCGCTGCCGGACACCCCGATCGAGGTCTGCGCCGAGGCCAACGAGCGGACCGTCTCCTTCCGGGTCGCCGACCGGGGCATCGGCATCCGGCCGGAGCACGTGGAGCGGGCGTTCGACCGGTTCTGGCAGGGGGAGTCCGGTGACCGGCGGCGCTACCCGGGAGCCGGCCTGGGGCTCTATCTCGTCCGCCAGATCGTTGAACAGCAGAATGGATGGGTATCCCTCCGACCGAGAGCCGGTGGGGGTACGGTCGCAGAGGTGCGGCTGCCACGGGGGTGAACCCGGCCCGCACGGGGGTGGGAAGGAACGACGGTGTCGACGGGTTCGGCCGAACGAGCGTGGTGCGTGGTGGTGCCCCACCACGCCACCGGCGCGCGCCTGGCCCGGCACCGGCTCGCCGACGAGCTGGCCGACGTCGTACCCCCGACCCTGCTGGCCGACCTGGTCGCGGTCCTCGCGGAGCTGGTCGGCAACGCCGTTCGGCACGCCGACCCGCTGCCCGGGGGCGTGGTCCGGGTGGCCTGGCGGCTGCGGGCGACGGCCGGCGGGCCGACCATCCAGCTCCGGGTGACTGACGGCGGCGGCGCCTCCGGCCCGCTGATGCGGGTCGCCGCCCCGGACGCCGCCGACGGGCGCGGCCTGCACATCATCTCCGGGCTGGCGAGCCGCTGGGGGGTCGAGCGGGACGGCCTGGGCCAGAGCGTCTGGGCGGAGTTCGACCCGACCGGCGCGACCCGGTCGGACCTGGTCGTGGCCGGTTGAGCCGACCGGTGAGGCGGGTTGGGCCCACACCCGTCCCGGCCGGCATCTAGGCTGTCTCGCCGTGAGCAAGCGTCGAAAGAGCCAGCGGGCCGCCGAAACCACCCCGAAGCGGGAGAAGGTGCGCGACGTCTTCGTGCCCCGACCGTTCGAGGGCCTGGTCGACGAGCCGGAGTGGATCGCCCTGCGCGAGCTGGTGCCGGCCGCCTCCGCGCCGCTGCGGCTGACCCCCGAGCTGGTCGAGGAGCACGGCGACCGGCCGGTCACCCTGGCCACCGTGCTGCCGATGGCCGCACCGGCGATGACCAAGCCGGACGGGCGGGTCTTCATCGGCCTCCAGCGGCACCAGCAGTCCGGCGACGTCTCCCGGGACCTGGCCGACGCGCTGCTCTGCGCGCTGCGCACCGAGCCGGGCGGCCAGGTGAGCGTGCCGCCGCTGCCAGGGCAGGGCCCCCGCCTCCAGGACATCCTGGTGGACGGCCCGCTGGAGATCAGCATGCATGAGGGGTTCGAGTTCTGGCTCGACCCGGGCGCCGCCGACGACCCGAACGTGCAGGCGTCCCTGGAGCGGGCCAACGCGGCGATCTACCCGACGGTGAAGCTGGCCGCGGCGCGGGCCGCGTACTGGTGCCAGGTGCCGGACAAGGCGCACGTGCGCTGGGTGCTGCCGGAGGACGAGGACGTGGCGCTGGACGCGCTGTCCCGGCTGAGCGTGGCCGGCACGCTGACCCTGGGCGACAACACCCGGTTCGCCGGCATGTTCCGGGCGCACGGCCGCCTGGTGCCGGTCTGGGACCTGCCCGAGGACGCACCGGCCGCCGACTGGGAGGAGCCGGTGACCGAGTTCGCCAAGCGGTACGCCGAGGCACTGGAGGAGCGGGAGCCGCTGGACGCCGCCGGGCGCCGGGCCCGCCAGGGCCTGCTCGGCCGCCAGCTCACCCTGCGCTGAGCCGATCCACGCCACGGGCCCCGGTCGCCGACCGGGGCCCGTCGTCGTTCAACCGCGCAGCGGTTCGCGGACCAGCGGGCAGGACATGCAGCGCGGGCCGCCCCGCCCGGAGCCCAGCTCCGACCCGGCGATGGCGATCACCTCGATGCCGGCCCGCTCCAGCTGGGCGTTGGTCTCCACGTTCCGCTCGTAGCCGACGCAGAGCCGCGGCGCCAGGGCGAGGGTGTTGTTGCCGTCGTCCCACTGCTCCCGTTCGGCGGTGACCGGGTCGAGGCCGGTGTCGATCACCCGGAGCTGGTCGAGGTCCATGGCGTCGGCGGCGGCCCGCAGGAACGGCGCCGGGCCGTCGACCCGCGGGTCCTCGCCGTCCGCGCCGGCGATGACCGTGTACGCGGAGAGCTCGTTGG
>NZ_BMRA01000011.1:102890-154894 GCF_014648395.1 Micromonospora fulviviridis
AGGTGCATGGTGGCCCGCTCCTGGGCGATCGGCACCACGAGCATGGTGTGCGCGAGCCCGGCGGCGAAGACCTGCCGGGCCAGCCGCTCCGCGCCGGCCGGCGTGGTCCGCTCGCCCACGCCGACGGCGAGCACACCCGGCGCGAGCAGCAGCACGTCGCCGCCCTCCAGGTGCTCCAGCTCGGGGTGGTAGACGAACTCGGTGCCGACGAAGCGCGGGTGGTAGCGGTAGATCGCGTCGGTCAGCGTGGTCTCCCGGCGGCGGGCCGGCATGGCCAGGCTGGTCACACCGACCCGGTCCCCGATCCAGACCGACGAGTCGCGGGTGAAGAGCAGGTTGGGCAGCGGATCGATGACGAAGTCGTGCCGGTCCATCAGCGTCCAGACCAGACCGCCGGGGCGGTCCGGGCCGATCCGTACCTCCTCGTGGGCGAGCCCGGCCACGAACACGTCGGCCAGGGCGGCCGGGTCGAGGTAGGTGAGGTGGTCGGCGACCCGGCGGCGCAGGGTGTCGCCCAACCGCGGCGAGCGGAGCACCAACTCGGTCAGCTCGGCCCGCGCCTCGGGCACGGCGAGGGTCTCGGCCAGCAGGGTGGCCAGGTAGAGCACCTCCACGCCGCGGGACCGCAGGGCCGCCGCGAAGGCGTCATGCTCCTCCTGCGCCCTGCCCACCCATGGGATAGCGTCGAAGAGCAAGGAGTCGTTGTTGCGTGGGGTGAGGCGGGCGAGTTCCGGCCCCGGGCGGTGCAGCAGCACCGTGCCGAGCCGACCGACCTCGCTGTCCACGTAGTGGGTCACCTTCGCAGCGTAGGGCAGGCTTCCGCACCATCCGGGAAAAGAAGTGTGAATGAATATGGCATTCATCCGCACTCATTCCGGCGCTCCAACTTGCCGAGCACCGGGGTGCGCAACGTAGGGTAGTGGAGACATAACTTCGAGAGACCTTTTGCCGGAGGTCGCGATGACTGTCTTTCCCGCTCGCCGAGCCGTACCGAGCCGGGCACTGCCGCCCGTGTCGGTGCCGCACCCCCGGGTCGAGGCCACCTCGGTGCTCGAGCCGGCCCGACCGACTCCGCTGGAGTGGGCCCGCCGTCGCCGGGCCGAGCGGGGGGCCCGCAAGTTGGAGGCGGCCGGGGCCCGCGCCCTCGGCCAGCTCGACCACCTCGGCCCCGCCTGGCACGTCATCGAGTGGCCCCGCACCGACGTCGCGGACGTGCTGCTCGACCGCACGCAGGACGAGCGGGCCGGGTTCCTCGCCATCGGGCCGAGCGGGCTCTTCGCGGTCACCGTCGCCGACCACGGCCGGGCCCGGGTGCTCGTCGCCGGCGACGTCGTGCAGATCAACGGCAAGCGTCCGCCCTATGTGGCCGAGGCCCGCCGCGACGCCAAGCGGGCCGCCAAGGCCCTCTCCGATGCCGTCGGCCTGCCGATCCCGGTGACCCCGGTGCTGACCTTCGTCGGCTCCGGGGTCATCAGCGTCTACGGCCTGCCCAAGGACTGCCTCATGGCCACCCACCGGGAGCTGGACCGCCTGCTCGTGGCGGGCGGCAACCGGATCAGTCCAGCCACCGCCGAGAAGCTCTCCCGCATCGCCCAGGCCCCGTCGACGTGGCTCAACGGCACGTACCGTCCAGCGGCCGACTACCGGTGGTACGAGGAGGGCCGAACGGCCGCTGACAAGCGGGCCGCCCGCCGGTAACGTCTGCGGCGACGCCACGCGGTCCGCGGCTCCGCCCCGGTGGTTCCGTCGGTCCGCGCCGTCGCCGGCCGCCCGACACCGGGCACCCGTCCCACCGACCCCTGTCCCCGGTCCCGCCGAGCCCTCGGATGTGCCTGCGGCTCCGGTGACCGGACGCAGCGCGGTCGGGCGGTCGTCGGGACGACCGGCTAGCGTGGACAGACCGTCGGTGTACATAGGAGGCGCGGTGGCCCACGTCGAACTCTCGCTCTCGGAAGTGTTCGCGCCCCCAGCGGGGACACCGGCCGAGCAGGAGTCCGACAACTTCGGGCAGTGGTCCGGCACGGTTTCCCGGGCCGCCGAGCCGTGCCTGCTCATCGACGCCGAGACCACCGTGGTGGCCATCTCCTCGTCCGGCTGCGACCTGCTCTGCCTCGGCGCCCCCGAGGACGTCATCGGCCGGCCCCTGCTGGAGGGCGGCCTGCGCCTGGTCGACTTCACCGCCAGCCCGAGCGAGCTGACCGAGCAGGAGACCGACAAGATCCCGCCGCTGCTCGCGCTGCTCTCCGGCCGGCTGGCCCGGGGCCTGCTCCGGGTCCAGGGGCCCGGCGCCGACGCCGGCACGACGGTGGACGCCATCTCCACGCCGGTGCTCACCGACGGCGAGGTCGCTGGCTCACTCACCTTCTTCTCGGCCGTCTGACCTGCGACGACGTGGCGATCGCCGCACCGGGCGGTGCTGGGGCAGTGCCGCGCCGAGGCCGTAGGGTGCCCTCATGCTCGATGTCGCTGTGTTGCCGGGCGAGTACGCCGTGTGCCGCCTGCCGGCCGGCACCGTGCTGCCCCCACGGCTCTGGGGTGCGCTCGCCGGCCGTGACGTGGTGACGGTGAGCTGGACCGCCGACGGCGTCTCGGTGATCTGCCCCGCCGAGCGGGCGCCCGCCGGAGCGGACGTGGAGACCGAGTGGCGCTGCCTGCGGCTGGTCGGCCCGCTGGATGCGGCGGTCACCGGCACGCTCGCCGCGCTGGTCGACCCGCTCGCCCGGGCCCGGGTCGACGTGGTGGCCTTCTCCACGTACGACACCGACCACGTGCTGGTGCCGACCGTGCGGCTGGCCGAGGCGACCAGCGCGCTGGAGCGGGCCGGGCACCGGGTCCACAAGTGACCTTCACCCGATCGGGGGATCCTCCTACGATGGGCTCGGCCGACCGGCCATGACGACGTCCCTCGATGCCGAGGATCGCACCGTGTCCTGCACCCCGCCCCGCCCCGCCCACCGACACCTTCCGGTGGCACTGGCCGCCCTGCTCGCCCTCGCCGGCTGCGGCGCGCCGCCCGAGCTGCGCCACCCCACCGCGTCCGCGACCACCGCGCCGACCATCTCCGCCACCCCCACCCCGACCCTGACGCCGACCGCGCCGGTGACCCCGACCCGGCCGACCCGCGCGACGCCGACCCCGGACCCGACCGCCACGCCCTGCCGGTCCGGCCCCTCCGCCGACCGGGTCGTCGCCCTGCTGCGCGGTCCGGCCCGGGTGCTGCCCCGGGACGTCCGGGTCACGGTGCGGACCGGGCCGCTCTGCGCGGAGGGCTGGCAGTACACGGTGCTGGCGGTGAGCGGGCACGAGGAGCTCCAGGTGATCACCCGGGGCCGGCCCGCCGCGCTGGAGCTGGTCACGGCCGGCACGGACGTGTGCGGCGTGGAGGTACGCGCCGCCGGCCCGTCCGGCATCCGGACCCTGGCCTGCGACGGCACCCCGGGTGCGTAGTCTGGTCGACATGCCGGGAACACCGCCGACCCGCTTCGTCTACCTGGGTCCCGAGGGCACCTTCGCCGAGCAGGCGCTGCGTACCGTCCCCGCCGCCGAGCGGGGTGATCGGACGCCGGCGCGCAGCGTGGGCGAGGCGCTGGACGCCGTACGGGCCGGGGAGGCGGACGCGGCGCTGGTGCCGCTGGAGAACTCCATCGGCGGCGCGGTCGGCGTGACCCTGGACGAACTGGCCGAGGGGGAGCCGCTGGTGATCACCCGCGAGGTGATCCTGCCGGTCGAGTTCGTGCTCGCCAGCCGCACCGGGATCGCGCTGGCCGACGTGCGCAGCGTGGCGGCCCACCCGCAGGCGTCCACCCAGTGCCGCGGCTGGCTCCGCGACCACCTGCCCGACGCCACCGTGGTCGACGTGCTCTCCAACGGCGCCGCCGCGGCGGGCGCGGCGAGCGGCGAGTACGACGCCGCCATCTGCGCCCCGATCGGCGCCACCCGGCACCGGCTGACCGTGCTCGCCGACAAGATCGCCGACCACCCGGACGCGGTGACCCGGTTCGCGCTTGTCTCCCGCCCCGGCCCGCCCCCGCCGCCGACCGGCGACGACGTCACCTCGCTGGCGGTCTACATCGCGCACGACCGGGTCGGCGCGCTGCTGTCGGTGCTCACGGAGTTCGCCACCCGCGGGGTGAACCTGAGCCGGATCGAGTCCCGCCCGACCGGCGAGGCGCTCGGCCGGTACGTGTTCTTCCTCGACTGCACGGGGCACGTCGCCGACGTACGCCTCGGCGAGGCGTTGCAGGGGCTGCGCCGGGTCTGCGCGGACGTGCGCTTCCTCGGCTCGTACCCCCGGCACCGCTGGAACCCGGCGGCGAGCGACCGGCCGGTCCCCGCGCCGGCCGGCCTCACCGACGCCGACTACGCGGACGCGGCGGCCTGGCTGTCCCGGCTGCGCGCCGGCGAGCTGAACTGACGGTGCGTGGGGCGCCCGTCCGGGCGCCCCACGCACCGGACGGTCACTGGAGCAGGCCGCCGAGCAGGCCGCCCTGCTGCTGCTGAGCGCCGCTGCCCTGCACCGGAGGCTCCTCCGAGGGCTGGACCACGACGAAGCCCTGCCCGGCGAAGCTCATCGTGAACGCCTCGCCGGTGCTGCGGCCGAGCAGTGTGCCCAGGCCGAGCTGCTCGGCCCGGTGGTAGCCGGTCTGGAGGTTGGCCGACCAGCAGACCGCGGCCTGCGGGTCGACGTAGGTGGGCTGGTCGACGTTGAGCACGACCGGGGTGCCCTTGGTGGTGATCGCGATCCGGCCGTGGCCGGTGAAGACGCAGTTGAACAGGCCGGACGAGGACGCCATCCCGGCGCCGCCGACCATCTTGATGTCGTACTGGAGGGTCGAGTCGAAGGCCAGCACGCTGGAGCCGTTGATCGACAGGGCGTCGCCGGGCTCCAGGTCGATGATGTGCACGTCCTTGGCCAGCTCGGCGAGGAAGACGTCGCCGCGGCCGGAGAGCTTCATGAGCGGCACTCCCTCACCGGTGAGCCGCTGCTTGATGAACTTGCCGATGCCGCCGGAGCCGAGCGCCTGGAACTGCACCTGGCCCTGGTACGCGACCATGGACCCGACCCGGGCCATCGCCTCGCCGTTCAGCTCGATCTTCAGCATCTTGGAGTTCTGCAGCCGCATGCCCGGCTGCTGGGACTCCTTCTCAAGGTTCTCCGCGGAGAACAGCGCGCTGCGCATGGGTTTCCTCCTGCATCGGGGTGTGCCTGCACCGGAGGTTAGGGGACCCGCGCAACAGCGGGGATCGGCCGAGCGGGGCGCGACGCGGGCCCGGTCAGCCCCAGCCGAGGGCGTGCAACCGGTCGTCGTCGATGCCGAAGTGGTGGGCGATCTCGTGCACCACCGTCACCGCCACCTCGTCCACGACGTCGTCCTCGGTGTCGCAGATCGCCAGGATGGGGTTCCGGAAGATGAGGATGCGGTCGGGCAGCACGCCGGCGTAGTCCCAGCCCCGCGACGTGAGCGCGTGCCCCTCGTAGAGCCCGAGCAGGTCCTCGCCCGGCGGCGGGTCGTCCTCGACCAGGATGACCACGTTGCTCATCAGCCCGAGCAGCTCCTCGGGCACCTCGTCGAGCGCCTCGCCGACGAGTTCCTCGAACCGCTCCCGGCTCATCTGCACGGCCACGCCGCCCGGTCACCCCTTCACGATCGGCACGCAGCACGGCAAGGGCGCCCGGTGGGCACCCTCGCCGTGTCGGACGTGGTCAGGCCAGGCGGGCGTTCAGCGTGATCTGCGCGCCGGGGGAGAGCAGCCGGGAGATCGGGCAGTTCTCCTTGGCCGCCTCGGCCAGCTTGGTGAACTGGGCCTCGTCCAGGCCCGGGACCTGGCCGACGGTCTCCAGGTCGATCCGGGTCACGGTCATGCCCGCGTCGGTCTTGTCGAAGTGCACCTTGGCGGTGGTCTCCACCGACGTGTCGGTGGCGCCCGCGTCGGCGAGCTGCTTGGAGAGGGCCATCGAGAAGCAGCTGGCGTGCGCGGCGCCGATCAGCTCCTCGGGGTTGGTGCCCTCGCCCTCCTCGAAGCGGGACTTGAAGGAGTAGTTACCGGTGAGGCCGCCCTTGCCGGTGCGGACGGTGCCGGACCCCTCGGTGAGGTTGCCCTGCCAACGAGCGGAAGCGGTACGGATAGGCATGGCACCGACGCTAACCGAAAGCGGCCCGCCCCGCACCGGGCTGTGCGCTTGCGGTCCCCGTCGGCGGGTGCCGGCTGTGCCATGATTCGACGCAGGCCCGCGTACGGGAAGGGTGGCCGATGTCCCAGGATCTTCCCATCCCCAGGCAGGACAACCGGTCCGACGGCACCACCGTCGTGGAGTGGGGCGACGCCGAACCGGCCCCGTCCGGCCGGGTCGGGCGCTCGCTCGCCGGCCTGGGCCGGGACCATCGCCTCCCGCCGGTGCTCGCCGGTCTCGGCGCGGTGGCCGCGGTCGCCTCGCTGATCGGCGAGTGGCTGGTGATGACCGTGCCCGACGAGGGCCCGGACGGGAGCACCACGGTCCGGCTGCCGAGCGGTGCGGCGCAGGTGGGCGGCTTCGGTGTCGCGTACCTGGTGGGACTGCTCGGCCTGGCGGTCGCCGTGGCGCTGGCGCTGCGCGGCGCGCCGGCGGTCCGGCAGCACGCCCGGCTCGCCGGTCTCGGCCTCGCGGCGGCCCTGCTCGCCATGCTGGTCGCGACCGCCTCCTCGCTTCAGGAGCTGGCCCGGCGCGCCTTCTTCTTCCCCACCGAGCAGCGGTTGCAGGTGGAGCACGGGCGCGGCCTGGTCACCGCCTTCCTCGCCGTCGTGCTGCTGGCCGCCGCGCTGCACCTGTCCGGCCGGGCCGGCGCCGAGCCCGCCGACCGGGCGGACGAGCCCGGGGCGGAGCCGGCCACCGGGCCCGCGGACGGCCGGTCCGGCCGGGGCCGGCGCCGGGCGGCCGAGGACGAGCTGCCACCCGCCCCGGCCGACCTGAGCGTCCAGCCCACGACGCCCTTCGCCCACCCCGAACCGCCCCGCTGACCGGGCGCGGCAGGGTCCTTCCGGCCGCCTCCGGACCGCCCGCGCGCCTGCCGGGGTCGGGACACCGGACGGCCGCCGCGGGTTGGTGTCCGATTCGCCGAAAAGCCATGGTTGCGACCCGTTCCGCGAGATACGGTTGCTGCCCGCCGTCCGGTGGCCGCGGCACCGAGGACCTGGACGGCCGACGCGACGGCGGCGGGCGAAGGAGGAACCATGACCCGCCCGGGACTGCCCAAGCTGATCGCCACCGACCTCGACGGCACGCTCGTCCGCAGCGACGAGACCGTCTCCGCGTACACCCACGAGGTGCTCGACCGGGTGCGGGCCGCGGGGATCCCGGTGGTCGGGGCCACCGGCCGGGGGCCGCGCCTCACCGAGCTGACCCGCAACGACATCCGCGCCGCCGACTTCCTGGTGATGGCCGGCGGGGGCCGGGTGGTCGACCAGAGCGACCCGGCCGGGCCCCTGGTGCTGCGTGACGAGCGCCTCTCCGGCGCGGTGCTGGCGCGGATCCTGGCCGACCTGGAGGCCGCCGTCGGCCCGCTCACCGTGATGGTGGAGGCGTCCGACGAGCACGACGCGCCGCTCTGGGGCGACTACCACCCGAGCTGGCCCTACCAGGACCGGTTCGAGGCGCGCAGCCGCGCCGAGTGCCTCTCCTGCGACGTGCTCAAGGCGTTCGCGCGGACCGCCGACCACCACGTGGACGAACTGCTGGCGGTGGCCCGCCGGATCGTCCCGGCCGAGCTGGCCACGCTCACCCAGGCCGGGCTCGGCTTCGTCGAGATCTGCCCGCCCGGGGTGGACAAGTCCACCGGGCTCACCGTCGTCGCCGAGCGGCTCGGCGTCGACCCGGCCGAGGTGCTGGTCTTCGGCGACCAGCCGAACGACCTGCCGATGTTCGACTGGGCCGGCTGGGGCCGGGTGGCGGTGGCCAACGCGCACCCGGACGTGCGCGCGGCGGCCGACGAGATCACCCTGCGCAACGACGACGACGGCGTCGCCGTCTACCTGGACCGACTACTCTCCCGGTGATGGGAGAGGCACCTCGGCTGGTCGCGACCGACATCGACGGCACGTTGCTCCGGGACGACCGGACGCTCAGCCCGCGTACCGCGGGGGTGCTGGCCCGGATCTCCGCGGCGGGCACGCCGGTCGTGCTGGTCACCGGCCGTCCCATCCGCTGGCTCCAGCTCGTGTACGACCAGCTCGCCGAGCCGCTGCCGGCGATCTGCGCCAACGGCGCCGTGGTGTACGACCCGGTCGCCGACGAGGTGCTCCGCGCCGACCCGCTCGCCCCGGAGCTGCTGGCCGAGGTGGCCCGGCGGCTGCGGGCCGCGGTGCCCGAGGTGAGCTTCGCGGTGGAGATCGTGGACAGCCGGCAGATGCGGCACGAGGCGCACTACCCGCTGCGCTGGGACGCGGACGCCGACGCGATCCGGGCCATCGAGTCGCCGGAGGAGCTGCTCGCCGTGCCGGCGGTGAAGCTGCTGGCCCGGGCCGGCGAGCAGGACCCGGACGTGTTCGTCCGGGTGGTGGCCGGCGCCCTGCAGGGGCTGGCCGAGGCGACCCACTCGTCGTACAGCGGGCTCGTGGAGATCTCCGCCGCCGGGGTGACCAAGGCGGCCGGCCTGGCCTGGTACGCGGCGCGGCTCGGCATCGACGAGCGGGACGTGCTGGCCTTCGGTGACATGCCGAACGACGTGCCGATGCTGACCTGGGCCGGCCGGGCGGTGGCGGTCGCCAACGCGCACCCGGCCGTCCTGGCGATCGCCGACGAGGTGGCCGGGGCGAACACCGAGGACGGCGTGGCCGCGTATCTGGAGCAGGTCTTCGGGGTGGCCTGACCGGCCGGGCGTACCCGGCCGGTCAGGGTTCGTCGGTGTCCCGGCGGGTCAGAGGTACTGGCCGGGCGCGTGGCCCTCGTTGGTCTGCGGCATGCCCGGCATGCCCGGCAGCACCCCGCCCGGGCCGCTGGGCAGCGCCTGCCGGCCGGAGCGCATCTGCTCCAGCTGGACGCGGGCGGCCATCTGCTGGGCGACCAGTGCGGCCTGGATGCCGTGGAACAGCCCCTCCAGCCAGCCGACCAGCTGGGCGTGGGCGATCCGCAGCTCGCTCTCGCTGGGCGCCTGGTCCTCGGTGAAGGGCAGCGAGATCCGCTCCAGCTCCTCGCGCAGCTCGGGGGCGAGGCCCTCCTTCAGCTCGACGATCGAGCGCTCGTGGATCTCGCGCATCCGGTGCCGGCTGGCGTCGTCCAGCGGCGCCGCCTTGACCTCCTCCAGCAGCTGCTTGATCATGCTGCCGATCCGCATCACCTTGGCGGGCTGCTCGACCAGGCGGGTCGGATCCTCCCCCTGGCCCTCGTCGGTCTGGACGGTGCCGACCGGCCGGCCGTCCGGCCCGACCACCACCACGGTGCCGGGGATGCCATCGTTGCCCTGTTCGTCGTCCTGTCCGGCGGAGCGCGCTTCGGTCATGGGACCCATCTTTACCCACCCCCACCACGCGCACGCGCCCGGACCGGCTGCCGGCGCGGAACCACCCGGCCGGGGCGCGCTACCGTCGCCCTCATGCCCGCAGACCCGCGCGCCGTGCTGACCCGGCCGGCCCCGCCGCCGGACGCCACCGTCGCCTACGGCGACCACCCGGACCAGTGTGCCGATCTGCGCCGGCCGGCCGGCGACGGACCGCCCCGGCGGCTGGTGGTCGTGGTGCACGGCGGGTTCTGGCGGGCCGAGTACGACCGGACCCACACCGGCCCGATGGCGGCGGCGCTGGCCGCGCTCGGCCACCCGGTCGCCCAGGTCGAGTACCGGCGCACCGGCCAGCCGGGCGGGGGCTGGCCGCACACCCTCACCGACGTGCTGGCCGGGGTGGCGGCGCTGCCCGGGCTGGCCGCGGCCGCGCTGCCCGGCCTGGTGGCGGCCGCCCCGCCGATCCTCGTCGGTCACTCGGCGGGCGGGCACCTGGCGCTGTACGCGGCCGCGCACGCTCCGGCCACGGTGGGCGGCGTGCTGGCGCTGGCGCCGGTCGCGGACCTCGCCGAGGCGTACCGGCTGGACCTGGACTCCGGCGCGGTGGCCGCGCTGCTCGGCGGCGGTCCGGCCGAGTTCCCGGACCGGTACGCGGCGACCGATCCATCGTCATTGGTGCCCATCCGAGTACGCACGGTAGTCATGCACGGGACCGTCGATCAGCAGGTCCCGGTCGCCATCAGCCGCTCCTGGGTGGCGGCGGCCCGGGCCGCCGGCAGCCCCGCCACGCTGGTTGAGCTGCCAGAATGCGAACATTTCGGGCTGATCGCGCCGGACTCGGCCGCCTGGCCGCAGGTGGTCACCGCGTTGCGGTCCCTGCACGATGATCTTTCGGGCATTGACGCAGCGTCGCCAAGCAGGTAGAACGCCGGAGGGGCGTTGCACCTCGGCCGCTCCATCGGGAAGGAAATCGGTGTCGCAGATGAACCGCAGGCGGGCGCTACAACTGCTGGCCGCGCTGGGTACCACCGGGCTGGCGGCGGGCTGCGGGACCGACACCGCGGACGAGGCCAAGCCGGGCAGCCCGATCAAGATCGGTCTGATCGTTCCGGGCAGCGGCCCGAACAAGGTGATCGGTGACGAGATCACCAACGGGTTCCAGCTCTTCCTGTCCCTCAACGACGGGCAGCTCGGCGGTCACCCGGTGACGCTGGTGCCGGCCGAGGAGGGCGACACCGCCAAGACCGGCCAGGCCGCCGTCGACCGGCTGCTCAAGGAGGGCGTGCTGGCGCTCACCGGCGTGGTCAGCTCCGTCGTGATGTCCGGCATCCGCGACGCCGTGGAGCAGGCGCGGGTGCCGCTGATCGGCTCCAACGCCTCCCCCATCAGCCTGCAGAGCGTCGTCTACATCTGGCGCACCTCCTACGTGCTGAACGAGCCGGGCGAGGCGCTCGGGCAGTACCTGCGGCAGACCCTGGACGCGTCCAGCCGGATCGCCATCTTCGGCACCCAGGGCCAGAGCAGCCGGGACGTCATCGACGGCCTCAGCAACGGCTACGAGCAGGGCGGCCGGCGGCTGACCGAGGACCCGATCTTCACCCCCGACTACCCCAACCCGGGCAAGGGGGTCTACTCCGGCCCGATCGCCAAGGCCCTGGGCCGGCGGCCGGACGCGATCTTCTGCCACTACACCGGGGCGCAGGCGGTGCAGTTCATCAAGCAGCTCTACGCCCAGGGATACCGGGGCCCGATCTACGCGCCGGGCTTCCTCACCGAGGGCACCGTGCTCAGCCAGCTCGACGACGGGGAGAAGGGCGAGGAGCGCGCGCTGATCCAGCAGTGCGGCATCCACACCGCGCTGAACTACTCGGCCGACCTGAACAACACCGCCAACCGGGTGTTCGCCTCGGCGTACCGGAAGGCGCACAACGCCTCCCCGACCACCTTCGCGATGGCCTCGTACGACGCCGCGCAGGTGCTCGACAAGGCGATCCGGCTGGTCGGCGAGAACCCGAACCCGCAGCAGGTCAACCTGGCGCTCGGCAAGATCGGCCAGGTCGACAGCCCGCGCGGCGCCTGGCAGTTCAACCAGCCGCGTACCCCGCAGCAGAAGTGGTACCTGCGCAAGGTCCAGCTCGACGGCCGGTTGCTCTCCAACGTCGTGATCAGCGAGCTGGCCACGCTCGGCTGATCCTCCCCCGCGTACGCAAAACGGGCGGCCTCCCCTCGGGGAGACCGCCCGTTCCCGTGCGTCAGTGGCGCAGTTCGGCGATGCAGCACTTCACGCTGCCGCCGCCCTTCTTCAGCTCGGCCAGCTCGACCGGGACCGGGTGGTAGCCGGCCGCCTTGAGCTTGCCGGCCAGCCGGGTCGCCTCGCTGTTCAGCACCACGTTGAGCCCGTCGCTGACCAGGTTGAGACCGAAGGCCAGGGCGTCCTCGTCGTCCGCGACCACCGCGTCCGGGAAGAGCTGGGTGAGCACCCGCTGGCTGGCCGCCGAGAAGGCGCCCGGGTAGTAGACGATGTTCTCGTCGTCGATCGAGGCGAGCGCCACGTCCAGGTGGTAGAAGCGCGGGTCGACCAGGCGCAGCGAGACCACCGGCCGGCCGAGCGCCTCCTGCGCCTCGGCGTGCGCGGCCGGCTCGGTGCGGAAGCCGTGGCCGGCGAGGATCAGCCCGCCGTGCGCCTCCGGCAGGTAGGCGAAGTCGCCCTCACCCTCGTTGGTCTCGCTCGGCGCGATGAACCGCCAGCCGTTCGACTCGTAGAACGCCCGGTGCGCGGCGGCCTCGGCGTGCCGCTGCTCGTGCTTGAACTGGGCGCCGTAGACCGTCCCGTCCACCACGAACGCGCCGTTGGCGGCGAACACCATGTCCGGCAGCCCGCGCTCGGGGGTGAGCAGGTGCACCTCATGGCCGAGGCCGACCAGGGTCTCGCGCAGGCGGTCCCACTGCTTGACCGCCAGCTCGGCGTCGACCGGGGCGGTCACGTCCATCCACGGGTTGATCGCGTACTCGACCGCGAAGTGCTCGGGCGAGCACATGAGATATGTCCGCTTTCGCGGGACTCGCTGCTGGTTCACGGTCACCAAGAGTAGGTACGGTACAACTTTGGTAACAGCCACAACCATTGCTTCCCAGAGGCGGAACGTTGCAGATCGACGCGGTTGACCAGCGAATCATTGCGTTGCTCGTGGCTGATGCCCGCGCCTCGTACGCGGACATCGGCACCCGGGTGTCACTCTCCGCCCCCGCGGTCAAGCGCCGGGTCGACCGGCTCCGATCCGCGGGGGTCATCCGGGGCTTCACGGCGGTCGTCGACCCGGCCGCCGTCGGGTGGACCACCGAGGCGTTCGTCGAGCTGTTCTGCGCCGGCCGGACCACCCCGGCCCAGATCGGCGCCGCCGCCCGGCGGCATCCCGAGGTGGTCGGGGCGTACACGGTCTCCGGCGAGGCGGACGCGCTGGTGCACCTGCGGGCCGCCGACATCGCGCACCTCGAGGAGGCACTGGAGCGGCTGCGGGCCGAGTCCTTCGTCACCTCGTCGCGCAGCACCATCGTCCTCTCCCGGCTGGTCGAGTCCCCCGGCGTCGGCCCCTCCTCGGCTTGACCTCAACCGCACTTCAGGTCGTCCACTGGACGGCAGGCGTTCGAGAGGGACAGCGGGGAGGCGACGTGCGCGCGGTGTGGCTACGGGAGTTCGGCGGGCCGGAGGTGCTGGTACCGGGACCGGCGCCCGATCCGGTGCCCGGTCCGGGGCAGGTGCTCGTCGAGGTGGCGCACGCCAACATCACCTTCATCGAGACGATGTTCCGGGCGACCGGATTCGGCCCGTTCGCCGCGTCCCTGCCGGTGATCCCCGGCAACGGCGTGGGCGGGACGATCACCCGAGTCGGCCCCGGGGTGGACCCGGCGCTGGTCGGCCGGCGGGTCGTCAGCGCCACCGGCGGCTCCGGCGGATACGCCGAGCGCGTGGTGGTGGACCAGGGCGCGCCGATCCCCGTACCGGACGGGCTGCCGCTGGACGCGGCCGTGGCGCTGCTCGCGGACGGCCGGACCGCGCTGATGCTGGCCCGGGCGGCCGCGCTGCGGCCCGGCGACCGGGTGCTGGTCGAGGCGGCGGCCGGCGGGGTGGGCGGCCTGCTCACCCAGCTCGCCACCGCGGCCGGCGCGCGGGTGGTCGCCGCGGCGGGCGGTCCCCGCAAGGTCGCGCTGCTCCGCGAGCGCGGACTCGACCCGGTGGTCGACTACCGCGAGCCGGACTGGACCGACCGGGTCCGGGCCGCCGTCGGCGGGGTGGACGTGGTCTTCGACGGGGTGGGCGGACCGCTCGCCCGGGCGGCCTTCGACCTGCTCGACCGGGGCGGGCGGATGCTCAGCTTCGGGCTGGCCAGCGGCGCCTGGGCGGACCTGCCCGAGGAGGAGGCCGCCGCCCGGGGGGTGACGCTGGTCCGCCCCGGTGGCACGCCCGACGAGCTGCGGGCCCTCACCGAACAGGCTCTCGCCGAGGGGGCCGCCGGCCGGCTCCGGCCGCTGATCGGGCAGCGCTTCCCGCTGGACCGGGCCGCCGACGCGCACGCCGCCATCGAGTCGCGGGCCACGGTCGGCAAGACCCTGCTCGACGTGCGCTGACGGGCGGCGTCAGAGGTACATGCCGGTGCGGTGCTCCTGCGGCCGGGCCGGCTTGTCCCCCTCGCCGAAGAAGCGCTTGCCCCCGAACTCCCCGTGCAGCCGGTCGTCCAGCTCGTCGGCCAGCCCGGTCATGACCTGCACGGCGAGCATCAGGTGGGTGGCCTGGAAGTTGCGGCCGAACACCGGGATCGAGGCCCAGACCGTGTCGTCGGCGCAGTAGAGCCGGCCGATCGGCATCCGGTTGGTCAGCTCGGAGAGCTTCACGTAGAGACGCTCGGTCGGCTCCACCTCGGTGAGCACCGGGGAGAAGACGTCGACCAGCGGCGGGTTGTCGCGGACCCGCACGAAGACCATCGCCGAGCCGGCGCGGATGTTGATGTCGCCGTCCGAGTCCACCTGCACCTGGTCGGCCTTGGACTTCAGCATGGTGGAGACGACCGTGCGGACCCGCTCCTCCAGCGCCAGCACGTCGTTCTCGCCGGCCTGGGCGGCAGCGGCGGCCGCCAGCGCCTCGTCGAGGTCGGCCTCCACGTCGCGGTCCGGGCCGAACTCGCTGCGCGCGGTGCCGAGCGGCTCCAACGGCAGCGGCTCCCCCTCGGCGTCGTGCACCAGGTAGACCAGGAAGGCGGGGTGCGGGGCACCGTAGACGTCGCGCAGGGTCCGGGACAGAACGGCCGACAACCGGGTGGCCTCGTCGGCGACGCAGTCCAGGCCGAACTGCTCGCCGGAGCCCGGCACCACGCCGGGCGGGGACCAGCCGAGCGCGATCATGTCGGCCACCGCGGCCCGGTCCAGCCGGTAGCCCTGCGGCAGGGTGGCGTTGCCGACCGCCCGGGCCGAGAGGTGGCCCTCCTCGCCGGCGTCCACGCTCACCGAGTAGACGGCGTCCCCGGTGCCGGAGGCGGTCGGGTCGAGGGTGACCTCCAGGTGCGCGCCGGCGGGCAGGCCGCGCAGCCGCTCGGCCAGCGCGCGGGCGAACTCCCGCCAGGCCTCGGTCACCTTGGCCCGCAGGTCGGCCGTGGTCGGCTCGTCCAGCAGGATCGACTCGTGCTGCTCCGGCGTCGCGCCGGCGGGCTCACCAGCCGGCGCCGAGGGGTGGTCTGCCGTCATGATCGCCTCCGTCCGTCCTCGCCACCCTACCCACGGACCGTGGGGGTCGAATCACCCCGACCGGGATCGGACAGCGGCCCGCGGAGTGCTAGCCGGCGGGAGCCGTCCCGTCCAGCTCCACCGGCCACGTGCCGGCCAGCGCGCTGAGCCGGGCGGCCGCCGCGGCCGGTTCCGCGCCACGACCCACGGCCACCCCCAGGAGGTACGCGCTCACCGGCGCCCCCGGCCGCAGCACCTGGTGCGCCACGTCCTTGGCCAGGTCGAGCACGGTCGGCACCGGCACCTCGGCCGGGTCCAGCCCCAGCTCGGCGCAGGCCGCCGTGACCCAGTCGTCCATCACCGTCATCTCGTCCACTCCTCGACCCGGCGTACGTCCTCGTCAGTGTCGCAGTCGAACCAGGGTGGCGGCCCGGAGCCCGACCAGGACACCTCCCGCACGGTCGTGCCGGCCAGCAGCCCCCGCACCGGCGCACCGTCGACCGTGCCGCCGCGCTCGGCGGCCAGCCGGTCGAGGGCGGAGCGCAGCGCGCCCACCCGCCACACCGCGCAGAGTTGCTGCCGGCGGCCGTCGGCGTCGACGTAGCAGGCCATTCCGGCGGTCGAGCCGTCGAGGGCGCCCCGCAGCTCGGCCACCGCCGCCGAGGTGAGCAGCGGCAGGTCGGCCGCGAGCAGGGCGACGGTGGCCGTGCCGGGGTCGAGCAGGGCCAGCCCGGCCGCGGTCGCGGCCACCGGGCCGCCGCCGGGCGGCTCCTCGCGGGTCACCCGGACCCCCTCGGGCACCGGCCCGGCCGGGCCGACCACGATCCGCGTGCCCGCGTCGGCCACCGCTGCAAGCACCCGGTGCAGCATGGGCCGGCCGCCGACCGGGCGGGCCGGTTTGTCCACCCCGCCCATCCGGCGGGCCGCGCCGCCCGAGAGCACCACCGCCGCGTACGCCGTCACCCGGCAACCGTAGCCGCGGGTGGCGTCGCGGTGCGGGTGCCCGGGGGCGCGGGGCAGGATGGCGGCATGGGACGGGCGACTGATCGGCGCGGCGTGCTCCGGATCGACCTCGACGCGGCGGCCGACGGGCGGGCGCGGCTGCGCCGGCAGGACACCCTGGTCGTGGAGGAGCCGCTGGAGATCCGGGTCGGCCCGGCCGGGCCCGGCCGGCGCAGGCCGCTCGCCGTGACCATGCGCACCCCCGGCGACGACCTGGACCTGGCGATCGGCTTCCTGCTCACCGAGGGGCTGATCCGCTCGGCCGACGACGTGCGCACCGCGCAGCTCTGCGCCGGGGCGGAGACCCCGAACACCTACAACGTGGTCGACGTGGTCCTGGCGCCCGGCGTGCCGGAGCCGGCCACCGACCCGGCCCGCAACTTCTACACCACCAGCTCGTGCGGGGTCTGCGGCAAGGCGAGCATCGACTCCGTCCGGACCCGCTCGCGGTTCGCGGTGGCCGAGGACCCGCTCGCGGTGACCGCCGAACTGCTCGCCGCGCTGCCCGACCGGCTGCGCGCGGCCCAGCGCACCTTCGACCGCACCGGCGGCCTGCACGCGGCCGGCCTCTTCACCGCCGACGGCGAACTGGTGGTGTTGCGCGAGGACGTCGGACGGCACAACGCGGTGGACAAGGTGGTCGGCTGGGCGGTGCGGGAAGGCCGGCTCCCGCTGGCCGGGCACCTGCTGCTGGTGTCGGGCCGGGCCAGCTTCGAGCTGACCCAGAAGGCGTGGATGGCCGGGGTGCCGCTGCTGGCCGCGGTCTCCGCGCCCAGCACGCTCGCGGCCGACCTGGCCGAGGAGGCCGGGATGACGCTGGTCGGCTTCCTGCGCGGCGGGACCATGAACGTCTACACCGGGGCGCAGCGCGTCACCGGGTGACCCGGTCACCCGCGGGGACGACGCCTGCGGCGGCGCAGCACCGCGCCGGCGGTCGCCGGCCAGCCGTCCAGCTCGGCGGGGGACAGCCCGCGGCGGAGCGCGTCGTCGAGGAGCACGGCGAGCGAGTAGCCGGGGTGCGCGGCGAGCACCCGCTCCAGGGCGACGGCGGCCACCGCGCCGTGCCCGGCCCGCCAGGCGGCGAAGGCCAGGAGGCTGCCCGGGGCGGCGATCAGCTCCGGCTCGGCCCGGCGCAGCACGTCGGTCCAGAGGCTGATGTCGGCGTCCCGGCCGTCGGTGCGGGACCAGGCGTGGTCGCGTACGGGAAGGTGGGTGAGGAGCACGGTCAGCCAGGCCACCTCGTCGTCGCCGAGCCGCTCACCGCGCCGGTGCCGGCGGAACGCGGTGCGCACCGCCGCCACCCCGGCCGAGCGGATGGAGGGGGCGGCGGTCAGCTCGGCCAGCCGGTGGTGGGCCCGGGCGGTGGCCCGACGCATGGCCACCCGGACCGGCCCGCCGAGCGGGGACACCTGCGCGGCCAGCGCGGCCCGGTCGGGCAGCGCGACCTGACCGGCGAAGACGGCAGCCGCGCTGACCTCGCTGGCCGCCGGGTCGTAGGGGGTGCCCTCGGGCGGGCAGCAGGCCGGCTCGGCGCAGAGGTAGGACCACCAGCGCCCGTCGGTGACCCGGAGCGCGTCGAGGACGAGCAGGCCGGTCCGGTCCAGTGCCTCGCCGACCGCGTCGACCGCGGCCGTGACCCGGGCGGCCGGACCGTAGCCGATCACGGTGGCGGCGTCGGTGCCCTGCCGGGCGACCACCTCGGCCAGGTGCCGGGCGGCCGGACGCGGGTCGGCGCCCGGCTCGGGCAGGTCACCCCGGGCGGCGAAGACGACCCGCCGGCCGCGTACCGCCACCACCACGACGCTGTCGGCGGGATGGAAGCCGAGCAGGTACGGCACGGCGGCGACGAGGTCGGCGGGCGAGCGGACGGCGAGGCGGGGACGCTCGGTGGAGTTCATGCCGGGAGCGTGCGGCGGACGGGCACCGGCGCGACAGGCCCTGTGGACGACACGCAGGTTGTCCACAGACACGCTGAGTATCGGCCCAGGTCGGCGCGGAACGGCACGCCCCGGAGCCGGGCACGGCCCGCGCCGGCCCCGTCGAACGGCTACGTTGCGCTCATGGACCTGGCGTACCTGCGGGCACACCCGGAGCACCTGCCGACCTTCCTGACCCACCAGCGGATCCGGGAGACACCGGTCTCCGGCGGTGACATCTGCGCCGCGTCCCGGCTCACCCTGGACGACGGGCACTCGGTCTTCGCCAAGACCTGGCCGGAGCACGCCGAACGGGCCGTGCCCGAGGGCTTCTTCGCCGCCGAGGCGGCCGGGCTGCGCTGGCTGCGGGAGGCCGGCACGGTGGCCGTACCGGAGGTGGTGGTGGCGCTGCCGGAGCTGCTGGCGCTCGACTGGGTCGAGTCCGGCGAGCCGACGCCGGAGGCCGCCGAGCTGTTCGGCCGCGAGCTGGCCGGGCTGCACCGGGCCGGCGCTCCCGCCTTCGGCGCCGAGTGGCCCGGGTTCATCGGCGCGCTGCCGCAGGACAACACCCCCGACCCGGGCCCGTGGCCGGAGTGGTTCGCCCAGCGGCGGCTGCTGCCCTACCTGCGGATGTCGGTCGACAACGGCGCGCTCACCGGCGCCGAGGCCGGCCCGGTCGAGGAGCTGATCGACCGGATCGCCGAGTTCGGCGGCGACGAGCCGCCGGCCCGCATCCACGGCGACCTGTGGCCCGGCAACCTGCTCTGGGGCCTCGACGACCGGGTGTGGCTGGTGGACCCCGCCGCGCACGGCGGTCACCGGGAGACCGACCTGGCCCAGCTCGCCCTCTTCGGCGGCCCGCCGCACCTCGACCGGATCACGGCCGCCTACCGGGAGGCGTGGCCGCTGGCCGACGGCTGGCGGGAGCGGGTGCCGCTGCACCAGCTCCACCTGCTGCTGGTGCACACCGCGCTGTTCGGCGCGGCGTACCGGGCGGCCGTGGACTCCGTCGCCCGCGCCGCGCTGAGCGGCACCGGACGCGCTACGGTCGACGGGTGACCGCCGCGCCGATGACGACCGACGGGGTCCTCGTTGACCGGTACGGCCGGATCGCCCGGGACCTGCGGGTCTCGCTGACCGACAAGTGCAACCTGCGCTGCACCTACTGCATGCCGGCCGAGGGGCTGCCCTGGCTGGCCGGGCCGCAGTTGCTCGACGACGACGAGATCGTCCGGCTGATCCGGGTGGCGGTGCACCGGCTCGGCGTCACCGAGGTCCGCTTCACCGGCGGCGAGCCGCTGATCCGGCCGGGCCTGGCCCGCATCGTGTCGGCGGCGGCCGCGTTGGAGCCCCGCCCGCGCATCTCGCTGACCACCAACGGCATCGGCCTGGACCGCCTCGCGCCCACCCTGCGCGCCGCCGGGCTGGACCGGGTCAACGTCTCGCTGGACACCCTGGACCGGTCCCGGTTCGCCGAGCTGACCCGACGGGACCGGCACGCCGACGTGCTGGCCGGGCTGGCCGGCGCGGCGGCCGCCGGGCTGACCCCGGTGAAGATCAACTCTGTGCTGATGCGCGGGGTGAACGACGACGAGGCGCCCGCGCTGCTCCGGTTCGCCCTGGCCCACGGCTACGAGCTGCGGTTCATCGAGCAGATGCCGCTGGACGCCCAGCACGGCTGGGACCGGTCGACCATGGTCACCGCCGAGGAGATCCTCGCGGCCCTGCGCGCCGAGTTCGCGTTGACCGCCGACCCGGGTGAGCGGGGCGCGGCCCCGGCCGAGACCTGGCTGGTGGACGGCGGGCCGGCCCGGGTCGGGGTGATCGCGAGCGTGACCCGGCCGTTCTGCGGCGACTGCGACCGGACCCGGCTCACCGCCGACGGTCAGGTCCGCAACTGCCTCTTCGCCACCGAGGAGTCCGACCTGCGCGGCGCGCTGCGCGCCGGGGCGGACGACGAGGAACTGGCCCGGCGCTGGCGAGCCGCGACGTGGGGCAAGCGGGCCGGGCACGGCATCGACGACCCCACCTTCCTGCAACCCGCCCGCCCCATGTCGGCGATCGGAGGCTGACCGGTGCAGCTCACCGTCCGCTATTTCGCCGGCGCGCGGGCCGCGGCCGGCCGCGCCGAGGAGGCCGCGCCCGCCGGCCGGTCGCTCGACGAACTGCTCGACGAGCTGACCGAGCGGCACGGCGAGCGGCTGGCCGTGGTGCTGAAGGCGGCGAGTTTCCTGGTCGACGGGTTGGCCTGCCATGATCGTCAGGCACCGCTGCCGGCCGGGGCGACGGTCGACGTGCTACCACCCTTCGCGGGCGGCTGAGGAGGCTCTTCGTGCTGGCGATGGCGACTTTCGTGGGCTTCGCTGTGCTCGTCACCGCCCTGATCCATCTCTACCTGTGGAAACGGCTGGTCCGCGACACCACCCGGCCGGGCCGCTGGCGGAAGGCCGGTGGCGTGGCCGCGCTGCTGCTGGCGCTGCTGGTGCCGGCGACCATGGTGGGCACCCGCAACGGCTCGTACTGGCTGGCCTGGCCGGGCTACCTGTGGCTGGCCCTGATGTTCTACCTGCTGGTGCTGCTGCTGGTCCTGGAAGTGCCCATGGCGGTGGCGAAGCTCGTGCTGCGCCGCCGCGAGCGGGCCGCGACCGGCGTGGCTGCCGAGCCGGCGACGGCGCCGGCGGGCGGCGGCGTCCGGGCGGACGCCTCGGTGGCCGGCCACGTCGCGGAGCCGGCGGCGGCCGGCTCCACCGCCACGTCGTCCGTCGCGCTCGCGGAGCCGCCCGCCGCGCCGGCGGAGGCGGGGCCCGCCGAGCCGCCGGCCGGCAAGGACAGCGGGCCGCCGGCCGCCGGACCGCAGGGCGGCCCCGCCGGGGACCGGCCGGACCACGACCCGTCCCGCCGGTTGCTGCTCGCCCGGGGGGCCGCGATCTTCGCCGGGCTCACCGCCGCGGGTGTCACCGGGTACGGCGTACGCACCGCGATGGGGCCGCCCCGACTGGACCGGGTGCGGATCCCGCTGGCCAAGCTGCCCCGCAGCATGGACGGGCTGCGCATCGCCACCGTCTCGGACATCCACCTCGGGCCGCTGCGCGGACGGGCGCACACCGAACGGATCGTCGCGATGATCAACCGGCTCGACGCCGACCTGGTGGCGGTCGTCGGTGACCTGGTCGACGGCTCGGTGGCCGAGCTGGGCGCGGCCGCGGAACCACTGCGCGACCTGCGCTCCCGCTACGGCAGCTTCTTCGTCACCGGCAACCACGAGTACTACTCCGGCGTGGAGGAGTGGGTGCGGGAGGTGGACCGGCTCGGCCTGCGGGTGCTCCAGAACGAGCGCCAGGAGATCCGGGCCCGGGGCGGTGTGCTGGACCTGGCCGGGGTCAACGACGTCACCGCCGCCGGCACCGGGCTGGCCGCACCCGCCGACTACGCCGCCGCCCTCGGCGACCGCGACCCGAGCCGCCCCGTGGTGCTGCTGGCCCACCAGCCGGTGGCGGCGCAGGAGGCGGCGAAGTTCGGCGTCGACCTCCAGCTCTCCGGGCACACCCACGGCGGCCAGATGGTGCCGTTCAACCTGCTGGTGAAGCTCCAGCAGCCGGTGGTGTCCGGGCTGGGCGAGGTGGACGGCACCAAGGTGTACGTGACCAACGGCGCCGGCTTCTGGGGCCCGCCGGTCCGGGTGGGCGCGCCGCCGCAGGTGACCCTGGTCGAGCTGCGCGCCCCATAGCGCGTCCCGGCCGCCCGGTCCAGCACCGCATTGCTCAGGTCACGCGTACGCGTGGCGGCGGGCGGGCAGGGGACCGGGCGTGACAGGATGCGGCGTGCCTCCGTTCAGCGCCGCACCCCCCGGTGGCCTCCCGCCATTCGTCGCGGATCTGCACATCCACTCGAAGTACTCGCGCGCGTGCAGCCGTGACCTGACCCTGCCGAACCTCGGCTGGTGGGCCCGACGCAAGGGCATCGGCGTGCTCGGCACCGGTGACTTCACCCACCCCGCCTGGTACGACCACCTGCGCGAGACCCTGCACCCGGCCGAGCCCGGCCTCTACCGGCTGAGCCCCGAGGCGGAGCGGGACATCGCCCGGCGGTTGCCGCCCCGGCTGGCGAGCGAGGCGGAGGCGGACCCGGTCCGGTTCATGCTCAGCGTGGAGATCTCCACGATCTACAAGCGGGACGACCGGACCCGGAAGGTGCACCACCTCATCTACCTGCCGGACCTGGACGCGGTGGCCCGGTTCAACGCGGCGCTGGGGCGGATCGGCAACCTGGGCTCCGACGGCCGGCCGATCCTCGGGCTGGACTCCCGCGACCTGCTGGAGATCACCCTGGAGGCCAGCCCGGACGGCTACCTGGTGCCGGCCCACATCTGGACGCCCTGGTTCTCCGCGCTCGGCTCGAAGTCCGGCTTCGACGCGATCGCCGACTGCTATGCCGACCTGGCCGAGCACATCTTCGCCGTGGAGACCGGTCTCTCCTCCGACCCCGAGATGAACTGGCGGGTCGGCAGCCTGGACCGCTACCAGCTGGTGTCGAACTCGGACGCGCACTCGCCGCCGGCGCTGGCCCGGGAGGCCACCGTCCTCGACTCGGCCCGCGACTACTTCGCCATCCGCGAGGCGCTGCGCACCGGCGACGGGCTGGCCGGCACCATCGAGTTCTTCCCGGAGGAGGGCAAGTACCACGCCGACGGGCACCGGCTCTGCGGCGTGAACTGGTCCCCGGAGCGCACCCGGGAGGCCGGCGGGCGCTGCCCGGAGTGCGGGAAGCCGCTGACGGTGGGCGTACTGAGCCGGGTGGCGGAGCTGGCCGACCGGCCCGAGGGGCACCGGCCGGCGCACGCCCGGGAGGTGACCCACCTGGTGCCGCTGGCCGAGATCCTCGGCGAGCTCAACAAGGTCGGCGCGCGCTCCAAGAAGGTCGAGGGGAAGCTCCACGAGCTGATCGCCGCGCTCGGCCCGGAGCTGGACATCCTCACCCGTACCCCGCTGGACGAGATCGGCCGGGTCGGCGGCGAGCTGCTGGCCGAGGGCATCGGCCGGCTGCGCCGCGGCGAGGTGCGCCGGGTTCCCGGCTACGACGGCGAGTACGGCGTGATCACCCTCTTCGACCCGGCCGAGCTGGGCTCGTCGGCCGGGGGCGCCGGCCAGGACACGCTCTTCGACGTACCCGTGCCCGCGCAGCGGAAGCCCGCGGAGCCGGCGCCGAAGCCGAAGGCCCGGCGCCCGGCGGCGGCCAAGGCGGAGCCGAAGCGCAAGCCGGCCCCGCCGCCCCCGCCACCGATCGCGCCGGCGCCCTCCCCGCACGAGCCGTTCGAGCCGATGCTCGCCGGGATGGAGGAGGTCGGCACCGGGCTGCTGGACCGGCTCGACGCGATGCAGCGGGTGGCCGCCTCCGCGCCGGGCGGTCCGCTGCTCATCGTGGCCGGCCCGGGCACCGGCAAGACCCGCACGCTGACGCACCGGATCGCCTACCTCTGCGCGGAGCTGAACGTCTTTCCGGAGCAATGCCTCGCGATCACCTTCACCCGGCGGGCCGCCGAGGAGCTGCGGCACCGGCTGGACGGGCTGCTCGGCCCGGTGGCCGAGGACGTCACCGTCGGCACCTTCCACTCGCTGGGCCTGACCATCCTGCGGGAGAACGCGCAGGCGGCCGGGCTGCCGGCGGACTTCCGGATCGCCGACGACGCCGACCGGGCCGCCGCCCGCGCGGAGGCCGGCGACGACGACGATCGGTACGCCGCCCTGCTGCGCAAGCGGGACCTGGTCGACCTGGACGAGCTGCTCACCCTGCCGGTGGCGCTGCTGAGGGCGGACCGGAAGCTGGTCCGGGACTACCGCGAGCGCTGGAAGTGGATCTTCGTCGACGAGTACCAGGACGTCGACGCCGTCCAGTACGAGCTGCTGCGGCTGCTCAGCCCGGCCGACGGCAACCTCTGCGCCATCGGCGACCCCGACCAGGCGATCTACTCGTTCCGGGGCGCGGACGTCGGCTACTTCCTGCGCTTCTCCCAGGACTTCACCGACGCCCGGCTGGTCCGCCTGAACCGCAACTACCGGTCGTCGGCGCCGATCCTGGCCGCCGCCGTGCAGGCCATCGCGCCATCGTCCCTGGTCCGCGGCCGCCGCCTCGACCCGGCCCGGCTCGACCCGGAGGCCCCGCTGGTCGGTCGCTACGCCGCGACCTCCGTCGCGGACGAGGCCGACTTCCTGGTACGCACCATCGACGACCTGGTCGGCGGCCTCTCCCACCGCTCGCTCGACTCGGGCCGGATCGACGGTCGGGCCACCTCGCTGTCCTTCTCCGACATCGCGGTGCTCTACCGCACCGACTCGCAGGCCGCGCCCATCGTGGACGCGCTGGCCCGCGCGAACATCCCGGTGCAGAAGCGCTCGCACGACCGGCTGCGCGACCGGCCGGGCGTGACCGCCATCGCCCGCGAGCTGCGGCACGCCGGGCTCGACGGTTCCCTGGCCGCCCGGGTACGGCTGGCCGGCCAGATCCTGGCGGAGCGCTTCGCCGTGCCGACCCTCGACGGCTCCGGCGCGGTACGCCCCGAGGACGTCCGGGGCGCGGTCGACCTGCTCACCCCGCTGGCCCGGCGCTGCGGCGACGACCTCGGGCTGTTCCTCGCCCAGCTCGCGACCGGGGCGGAGGTGGACGCCCTCGACCCGCGCGCCGAGGCGGTCACCCTGCTCACCCTGCACGCGGCCAAGGGACTGGAGTTCCCCGTGGTCTTCCTGGTCGGCGCCGAGGACGGGCTGCTGCCGCTGCGCTGGCCGGGTCAGGAGCCGGACGTCAACGCGGTGGCCGAGGAGCGGCGGCTCTTCTTCGTCGGGCTGACCCGGGCCCAGGACCGGCTCTACGTGAGCCACGCGGCCCGGCGCACCCGGCACGGGTCGGAGCGCGAGTGCCGCCCGTCCCCGTTCCTCGACGTGATCGACGCGGGGCTGTTCGAGCGCTTCGGCGACACCGAACCCCGCCGCCCCAAGGACCGCCAGCTCCGGCTGATCTGAGAGAGGGCCCTTCCGGACGCCCTCGCCGACGGCGCGGGCGGGAGGGTCACGCGAGCAGGATCGCCAGCCAGGCGCCGGTGAGCATCGCGGGGCCGAGCGGGAGCGGGGTGTCGCGGCGTACCCGGCCGGCGGCGAGCAGGGCGAGGACGGTCACCCCGTTCAGCAGGTGCGGGAGGAGCAGCCCGAGGCCCAGGGTCGGCCAGCCGAGCCAGCCGAGCGGCAGGCCGAGCGCGGCGGCGAGCTTGACGTCGCCGAAGCCGAGCCGGGCGCCGGGTAGGAGCGCCAGCAGCACGTAGCCGGCGAAGGAAACGGCCGCGCCGGCGAGGGCGGTCAGCAGCCGGCCGGGAACGCCGCTGACCAGGGCGGTCACGGCCAGGCCGAGCCCGCCGGCGAGCGCCGCCGCGCCCACCAGCGGGTCGGGCAGTCGCAGGCAGGCCAGGTCCACCACCGCGAGGGCCAGCCCGATCGCCGCCACCAGCAGGAGGGCGGGGAGTGCCGGATCGGCGCCCCGGTCGGCGGCCAGCCCGCCGAACACCACCGCGCCCACCAGGGCCGTCGTACCCCGCTCGGCCGGGCCGTCCGACGAGAACCCCGCCGGCTTCCCGGGCGGTGCCGCCGTGTCGACGAAGCGGTGGGCGAGCGGGACGGCGGCTCGGCCGGCCAGCGCGCCGAGGAGCGCGACACCAGTCACCAGCCCGGCCGACACGGGCCGGAACGTTACCGGCGGGCCGGCTCCGGGGGCGCCCCGTCGACGGCTCGTGCCGCCGACCGGCGTGGGCGCTCGGTGCTGACCACCACCGCGACGCCGGCCACGATCACCGCGCCGCCGAGCAGCACCTGCGCGGTCACCGGCTCGGCGGCGAGCAGCGCGCCGAGCGCCACGGCGACCGCCGGGTTCACGTACGCGTAGGTGGAAACCAGGGAGATCGGGGCGTGGGCCAGCAGCCAGACGTACGCCGTGAAGGCCACCAGCGAGCCCGCCACCATCAGGTAGGCCAGCGCCGCCCAGGAGCGGCCGGTCACCTCGGCGGGGGAGAAGCCGTTCAGCTCGCCCCGCACCGTGGCGATCACGGCGAGCGCCGCCGCGCCGGCGACCATCTCGTAGACGGTGGCCACGAACGGGTTGTCCGGCATCCGGATCCGGTTGGAGAGGTACGAGCCGACCGACCAGCTGACCGCCCCCGCGACGACGGTCAGCGCGCCGACCAGCGGCACGCTCGTCGACCCGCCGCTCGGCAGGACGAGCAGCACGAGACCGACGAAGCCGAGGGCCACCCCGGCGAAGGTCCACGGCCGGGGCCGGTCACCGCCGCCCGTGCGCAGCAGCACCACGAGGAGCGGCACGGTGGCCACCAGCAGCGCGGCGATGCCGGAGGGCAGCGCGGTCCCCTCGGGGCCGGACTCGGCCAGCACCACGAGGCCGTTGCCGCCGGCCAGCAGCAGCACGCCGACCAGCGCGGCCGAGCCGAGCTGCCGCCGGTCGACGCGGAGCGCACCCGGCCCCCGGCGCAGCCGCAGCACCAGGGCGAGCACCGCCGCGGCGGCGGCGAACCGCAGCGCGGCGGAGGTGAGCGGCGGCAGGGACTCGACCGCGACCCGGATGCCCAGGTAGGTCGAGCCCCAGAGCACGTAGACGAGAACCAGCGCGGTCCAGATCAGGGCCGGGCGGGCCGGGGCGGCGGGGCGGTCGAGGGCGGGCGTCGCACTCGTGGGGCGTGAGCTCATCGGTGGACCACGCTACGGTGACCACGGCGTCGGCGTCCCCCGTTGGTGGCCGGCCTCTCAGCACTGGCGTACGCAGGAGGGCGTTCATGTCGAACTTCGGACCACCGGGCGGCGGCTCCCCCGAGCCGTGGGGTGGACGGCGCCCCGACGACGGGTACGCTCCGCCGGCCGATCCGCGCTACGACCCGGGGTACGGCGGGCAGCCGGGCGGCTGGGGCGAGCCACCGACGCCGCACTACGAGCCGCCCACCCAGCGTTACGACCAGCCGACCCAGGGCTACGAGCCGGCCCCCGCCTGGAACGCCGGCCCGCCGCCGGCCGCCCCGCCCTACCAGGGCTACCCGGCCGATCCGGGCTACGGCGGCCAGCCGCCGTACGCCGAGCCGACGCCGCCGAAGCGCGGCAAGGGCCCGCTGCTCGTGGTGCTGGTCGTGCTGGCGGTGCTGCTGCTCGGCGGCGCCGGGGCGTACTGGGTGCTCGGCCGGGACGACGACGCGCCGACGGGCGGGACGGCGTCCTCGTCGGCGCCGGCCGCCGGCCCGACCGACGCGGCGAGCGAGCCGGCCGACGCGGCGACCACCCCGCCGGCCCCGGCGTCCTCGACCGACCCGCGTTTCGTGAAGGCGGGCCAGTGCGTCGCCAACGAGGGCGGCTCCGGCCAGCCGAAGCTGGTGATCACCGAGTGCGGAGCGAAGACCTACCAGGTGCTGCGCCGCATCGACGGTTCGACCAGCGGCAAGAAGGACGCCGAGTCGAAGTGCGCCAAGGTCGACGGCTACACCGACTGGTACTTCTTCGACAGCCAGCTCGACACCCTCGACTTCGTGCTCTGCCTCAAGCGGCGGTAGGACCGTAGCCCAAACTAGGGCTGTCTAGCATCCACGCTAGACAGCCCTAGTTTTGTCTCGACGGCCCGACACGCGGTAGTTGCATCTACGCATGTCTAGCCCGGCCACTAGACGGCCCGATACTGTGCGATTCGTGGATCCGGTCCGCAACCCGTACGCCCCGGGCGCCGGCCAGCGCCCGCCCGAACTCGCCGGGCGGGGGCGGGAGCTGGACGTCTTCGACGTGGTGCTGGAGCGAATCGCGCGCGGCCGGCCGGAACGCAGCCTGATGCTCACCGGGCTGCGCGGCGTCGGCAAGACCGTCCTGCTCAACACCCTGCGCTCGCAGGCCATCAACCACCTCTGGGGCACCGGCAAGATCGAGGCCCGCCCGGACCAGTCGCTGCGCCGGCCGGTCGGCGCCGCCCTGCACATGGCGGTCCGCGAGCTGGCCCCCCGGCACCGCGCCCCCGACCGGATCGACGCCTTCCTCGGCGTGCTCAAGGCGTTCGCCCAGCGGGCCGTGCCGGCCGGGCGCGGCGGGGCCGCCCCGAAGCTGCGCGACCGCTGGCAGCCCGGCATCGACGTGCCGGCCAGCAGCGGCCGGGCCGACTCCGGGGACATCGAGATCGACCTGGTCGAGCTGCTCACCGACGCCGCCGCGGTCGCCACCGACGTGGGCACCGGCATCGCGATCTTCATCGACGAGATGCAGGACCTCGGTGCGGAGGACGTGTCCGCGCTCTGCGCCGCCTGCCACGAGCTGTCCCAGCTCGGCGCGCCGCTGATCGTGGTGGGCGCCGGGCTGCCGCACCTGCCGGCCGTGCTGAGCGCCGCGAAGTCGTACTCCGAGCGGCTCTTCCGCTACCAGCGGATCGACCGGCTGGACCGGATCGCCGCCGACCAGGCGCTCTGCGCCCCGGCCGAACGGGAGGAGGTCGAGTACGAGCAGAAGGCCCTCGACCTGCTCTACGAGAAGTCCGGCGGCTACCCGTACTTCGTCCAGGCGTACGGGAAGGCCACCTGGGACCACGCGCCCCGCTCGCCGATCACCGCCGCGGACGTCCGGGTCGCCGCGCCCGAGGCGGAGGCCGAGCTGGCGGTGGGCTTCTTCGGCTCCCGGTTCGAGCGGGCCACCCCGGCCGAACGCGAGTACATGCGCGCCATGGCGACGCTCGCGCTGGTGGACGGGGAGGAGAGCGGTCGCGACGACATGGACGCGGCGGTGCCCACCGCGGAGATCGCCCGGGCGCTCGGCCGCAAGCCGGCCAGCCTCTCGCCGGCCCGCGACGCGCTGATCAAGAAGGGGCTCATCTACTCCGGCGAGCGGGGGACGGTCGCCTTCACCGTCCCGCACTTCGGCCGCTACCTGCGCACCCAGCCGGCCTGACCGCCGGTCAGACCTTGGACCAGGGCGGCGGGAAGACCACCTCGCCGGACGGGGGCGGCGGCTCGTCGCTGGTGGACGGCGGCAGCACCAGCGCCTGCCACGGCTCCCCCAGCCCCGACCACGGGCTGGTCAGCCCCAGCCGGTCCGCCCGGCCGAACCCGAACCGGCGGTAGTACGCCGGGTCGCCCAGGACCACCACGAGCCGCTCGCCCAGTTCGGTCGCGGCGTCGAGGGCGGCCTGCACCACGGCCGCGCCGTGCCCGATCCGCTGCCGGTGCGGGGCGACCGCCACCGGGCCGAGCGCCAGTGCCGGCCAGGTGCCGCCGTCGGTGCGCACCTGCACCCGGGTGAGCAGCGCGTAGCCCACCACCTCGCCGCCGTACTCGGCGACCATGGCCAGCTCCGGGATCCAGGCGTCGCTGTGCCGCAGTTCCTCCACCAGCCCCACCTCGGGCGGGGTGGTCACGTCGGGGCGGGCGAACGCGGCGGCCAGCACCCGGGCGACCGGCGCCTCGTCCGCCGGGTCCTCGGGTCGGAGTCGCAGGGTCGTCACCCGCGCGACCTTACCGCGCGGAGGCCGTCCATCCGCGACGGTCGCTGAAATCGGTACCGTGCGGACGTCCACGTCGGCCGATCCCTTTCGGGTGTTGCAGGGGTGCCGAGGGTCGCGACGGGGTATGACTGAGCCATGAAGCCCGTGCGCTCCCTCGCCCGCGTCATGTTGAGCGGCATCTTCGTGGTCAGCGGCGCCCGCAACCTGCGGAACCCGGGACGGCTCGTCCCGGCCGCGCAGCCGATCACCGACAAGGTCGCTCCGCTGATCCAGAACCTGAACCCCCGCATCCCCACCGACACCGCGACGCTGGTCCGGGCCAACTCGGCCACCCAGCTGATCGCCGGGCTGATGCTGGCGACCGGCAAGTTCACCCGGCCGGCCGCGCTCGTCCTCGCCGGCACCCTGGTGCCGACCACCGCCGCGGGCCATCCCTTCTGGAACAACGACGACCCGGCGGCGCGGAACAACAACCAGATCCACTTCCTGAAGAACCTCGGGCTCTTCGGCGGTCTCCTCCTCGCCGCCGCCGACACCGAGGGCAAGCCGGGGCTCCGCTGGCGTACCGGCCACCGGATCAACCACTCGCGCCGCTCGGTGCAACGGGCGGTCCGGACCGCCCGCCGGGAGGCGAAGATCGCCGTACGCTCGGCGGCCACCGCCCGCCGAATCCCAGGCTGACCTGCATCGATACGGCCACCACCCCCGCAAGGCCACCAATCACCTGAACCGTCCGAGACCCGTTAACCCGGCGGAAATGTCAAAAACACGTGTGGGATCGGACACGGTCGCATAACGCGGGAGGCAGTGACGTGAGGCGCCGTTCTAGGCTCCGTGCTGGACCTGGACGGACAGGACGACCTTGGTACGGGGGTGGCCACGCCATGCCGACGACAGTCGGTAGACGGACGGACCGCCTCGCTCCCCTCCATCGCGCGACCCGGGGGATCGAACGCAGGACGGTCGCACGGACCGGCGTCGTGGCCGCCGTCGCCTACGCCGCCTGGCTCGCCATCGGCGCCTTCGGGCGGCCGTACAACTTCTTCGACATGAAGATCTACCACGGCGCGGTGGTGTACTGGGCGAGCGGCAACGAGCTGTACGACTTCATCGCCCCGTCGACCACCCTGGGCTTCACGTACCCGCCCTTCGCCGGCCTGGCCATGCTGCCGATGTCCTGGTTGCCGGTCGACGCCGCGGGCTGGCTCAACGCCCTGGCCAGCATCGCCGCGCTCGCCGTCGTCCTGGCCGCGCTGCTGCGCCCGATCGTCGACCGGCTGGGCTGGTCGCTCTGGTTCACCGTCGGCATCGCCACCCCGCTGGCCGTTGCCATCGAGCCGTCCCGGGAGACCCTCGGCTACGGCCAGGTCAACCTGCTTCTCTTCGCGCTGATCATGGCGGACCTCGTCGGCCTGCGCTGGCGGGCCCGGCGCGGCACCCACTACGAGACCGCCGACTCGGCGCTGGCCCGGTTCGTCTACAGCGGCGCCTGGGCGGGGGTCGGCATCGGGCTGGCCACCGCGGTCAAGCTCACCCCGGCGCTGTTCGTGGGATACCTGGTGATCACCCGGCAGTGGCGGGCCGCGCTGACCGCGGTCGGCACCACCATCGGCGTCACCATCGCGACGTTCGGGTTGGTCGGCGAGGAGTCGCGGACGTACTTCACCAGCGTGCTCTGGCAGACCGAGCGGGTGGGCGCGGCGGACATGACCGCCAACCAGTCGCTCGCCGGCCTGCTGGCCCGGCTCTACGACTCGATCGACACACCGGGCCTGCTGTGGCTGGCCTTCTCGGTGCTGATGCTGGCGCTCGGGCTGTCCCGGGCGGCCAGCGCCCGCGCCGACGGCGACGAGCTGACCGCGTTCACCCTGGTCGGGCTCACCGCCAACGTGATCAGCCCGATCTCCTGGTCGCACCACCTGGTCTGGGTCATCCCGGCGATCATCGTGCTGGCCGACGCCGCGGTACGCCGCCGCGAGGCGATCCGCGGCCTGCTGCCCCGGGTCACCGGCACGCCGCCGGCCACGGGCGTCCCGGCGCTGCGCCCGCCGATCTGGTACCCGACCCTGACCGGGCTCCGGCACGGGGTGGGCGCGCTCGGGCTCTACCTGCTCTTCCTCATCTCGCCGATCTGGCCGTACGAGCACCAGCTCCCCGAGGTGTCCCACTACCAGGACGGCCTGTTCGGCGCGCTGATGGAGAACTCCCTGGCGATCGCCCTGATCGTGCTGGTCGCGGCGCTGCCCTGGCGTCCCGGCGCCGAGCCGGCGTTCTACCACGACCGGCTGGCCCGGACGGCCCAGCTCGCCGCCCGGCGCTGACCGTCAGGGGCAGTTCACCCACTCCTCGGTGCCGTCGGCGAACACCTGCCGCTTCCAGATCGGCAGCCGCGCCTTCACCTCGTCGACCAGCCGCGCGCAGGCCGCGAAGGCCGCCGCCCGGTGCGCGGTGCTGACCGCCGCCACCAGTGCCACGTCGCCGATCTCCAGCGGACCGATCCGGTGCGACACGGCCACCGCGTACACCTCGGGGTCGGCGGCGATCTCGGCCGCCACCTCGCGCAGCACGGCCTCGGCGGTCGGGTGGCCCTCGTACTCCAGCAGGTCGACCGTGCGCCCGTGATCGTGGTCGCGGACCACGCCCTGGAACGAGACCACCGCGCCGGCCCGGCGGTCGGCGACCGCCGCCTCGTGCGCGGCCAGGTCCAGCGGCCGGTCGGTCACCGCGCCGAGGACCACACCGGCCGTTCCACCCTGGTTCGCCGCCTCCGGGCTCGCGCTCACCATGCCCGCTCCCCGGGGGTCAGCTGCAGCGGCACCACCGGCACCCGGTCGCCGGCCGCGCCGCTCGTGCCCGGCCGGATCACCGCGAAGCCGTCCGCGCCGGCCAGGCCGCGCAGCATCGCCGAGCCGACGTGCCTGACCGGATGCGCGGTGCCCGCGACCCGGTCCCAACGCACCAGGGCGAGGTGGGTGTGGTCGCCCCGCCCCGGGACCGGCTCGGCCAGGGTGACCTGCGGCAGCACCGGCATCGGCCGACCCTGCAGGCCGGCGAGCAGCGGTGCGACCAGCGAGACCAGCGCGACGACGGCGGACTGGGGGTTGCCCGGCAGGCCGGCCACGAAGCGCACCCGGCCGTCGTTGTCGACCAGCCGGGCCAGCAGCATGGGGAAGCCCGGCCGGACCGCCACGGTGTTCACCACGTAGTCGGCGCCAAGCGCCTCCAGCGTCGGGTGCAGGTGGTCGACCGGGCCGTGCATGGTGCCGCCGGTGGTGCAGACCAGGTCGGCGTCGGCCAGCGCGGCGCGCAACGCGGCCACGTGGGCGGGCAGCGTGTCGGCCACCGGACCGACCACGTCGGCGGGGCGCACCTGGCAGCCGTACCGGCGCAGCCAGGCGGGAACCGACGGGCCGAGCGCGTCACGGACCCGGCCGGCCCCCGGCGGGCCCGAGGTCAGCAGCTCGTCACCGAAGACCAGAAGCGCGGCCCGGGGCCGGCGGCGGACCCGCAGGGTGTCGTGCCCGCAGGAGGCGGCCAGGCCGAGCACCGCCGGGTCGACCGGCGTGCCGGCGGGCAACAGCTCCTCCCCGGCGTACGCCTCCTCGCCCGGCTCACGCCACTCCGGCGCCGGGCGGGGCGTGCCGGCCACCCGGCCGTCGGCGGTCCGGGTCGATTCCTCGATCCGCAGGATCGCCGTCGCGCCCTCGGGGACCATCGCGCCGGTGGCGATCTCCACCGTGCTGCCGTCGGCCTCCAGCGGGGGCGGGGTGTGCCCGGCGAGCACCCGGCCGACCACCTGCCACGGGCCGTCCCCGCGCACCGCCCAGCCGTCCACGCTGGAGGTCGGGAAGGCGGGAAGATCGGTCTGCGGGGTCAGCGGCTCGGCCAGGGTGTGCCCGTCGGCGTCGGCGAGCGGCCGGCTGACCGCGGGGAGCGCGGCGGCGAGACCCACCGCGTACACCCGGGAGCGGGCCTCCTCCCACCCGGCCGGCGGCGGCGCGGCGACCTCGGCCGCGGCGGCTGCGGTTTCCGTGCTCATCGACCGAGCCTATCCCCGGCCGGTCGGCCGAGGGCTCCAGGGCGCGTGGTCAGTGGTCGCCGCCGCGGAGCTGGTCGACCGTGTGCCGCAGGATCGGCCCGAGCACCGCCAGCCCGTCCTTCGCCCCGCCGCGCGAGCCCGGCAGGTTCACCACCAGCATCCGGCCGGCCACCCCGGCCAGCCCACGGGACAGCGCGGCCGTCGGCACCGCGTCGCGGCTGTGCGCCCGGATCGCCTCGGCGATGCCGGGGATCTCATAGTCGAGCAGGGGGCGGGTCACCTCGGGGGTGCGGTCGGTCGGGGTGACCCCCGTGCCGCCGCTGGTCAGCACCACGTCGACGCCCTCGTCGCGGGCCGCCCGCAGCGCCTCGCCGACCGGCTCGCCGTCGGGCACCACCACCGGCTCGTCGACCTCGCAGCCCAACTCCCGCAGGCCGGCGACGAGCAGCGGGCCACTGGTGTCCGCGTAGACCCCGGCGGCGGCCCGGTTCGAGGCCACGACCACCCGGGCCCGGATCACGGCCGGTCCTCCGGCCGGACCCACTCGCCGGTCTTGCCGCCCTCCTTGCGCAGCACCCGGACGGCGTCCACCGAGGCCGCCGGGTCGACCGCCTTGACCATGTCGACCAGGGCGAGCCCGGCGACGGCCACCGCGGTGAGCGCCTCCATCTCGACCCCCGTCCGGTCGGCGGTCCTCGCCGTGGCGGTGATCTCGACCGTGTCGTCGGTGAGACGCAGGTCGACGGTGACGCCGTGCAGGGCGATCGGGTGGCAGAGCGGGATCAGGTCGGGAGTGCGCTTGGCCCCCATGATCCCGGCGAGCCGGCCGACCGCCAGAGCGTCTCCCTTGGGCAGGCCGTCGCGGCGCAGCAGCTCGACCACCTCGGCGGTGGTGCGGAGCCGGCCGGCGGCGACCGCGAGCCGGCCGGACACCGGCTTGGCGGAGACGTCGACCATCCGGGCCGCGCCGGCCGGGTCGACGTGGGTGAGCTGCGCGGGTTCGGTCACGGCCGCGAGCCTATCCGCCGGGTACGACCGGGCGCGCGTTCCGGGCCGTCGGCGCAACTCGCTGCCCGGCTTGATGCCTAGCTGGTCGGCGAGCACGGCCTCCGCCCGACGGATCGCGGCGAGCGCCCCGGCGGGATCGCCGTCCGCGTAACGGGCGCGAGCGAGCAGGGCATGCGCCTGCTCCCGGTAAGGGTGGGTCACCACGTGGTCGGTGAGGCAGGCGATCGCGGATCTGGTCCGGCCGAGCTCGAGCTCCAGCCTGGCCCGGAGTTCGACGGCGGACAGTCGCTGCTCGTCCAGGGCCGCGCGGCGTGCGGCGAGTACCGGACCCACCGGCAGCCCGGCCGCGAGCGGCCCCCGCCACAGCCGCTCGGCCTGGCTGAGCAGCGCGTCCGCGATGTGGACGGCACCGCGCGACCAGGCGGTCGGGCTGCGGCGCCAACCTGCTGCTCGAACCGGCGTACGTCCACCTGCTCGTCAGTCAGGTCCAACCGGTAACCGCCGGAAAGCCGGACGATGGTCGGGCCGCCGTGCCGGTCGAACTGTCGGCGAAGATTGCCCGCGTAGCTCCGCACATTGGGCACCGCGGACCGCGGCGGCAGTTCCGGCCACAGCTCGTCGACGAGGGCGTCGATGGTGACGACCCGGCCGGCGCGCAGGGCGAGCATCGCCAGCACGAGCTGCTGTTTCGGTGTGCCCAGCGGCAGCCGGGTCGACCCCCACCACGCCTCGGGTTCCCCCAGGAGCCGGACGTCCGCCAAATCCTTCCTCCGCAGCCAAATCAAATAACTGCATTCCCCGCCAATATATGCGTAAGGCGTCCCAAAGGAAGATAGTGCGCGATCTGCCGCACGACTTCAAAAGATATCAGAGAGCGACGACATTTTTCCGGTCCGTGGACCTGCCGGGTGTGATGTAAGCCAGTGCCCAAACGACTAGAGACATCGTGGACGAGGGCACTCGATAATCGCATTGGAACCCCGCCCCGAATATGCGTTCAGTCTTCAGGCAAAGACAGCGAGTGACAAGAGGCGGCGGCATTAGCGCATTATGCGCATATGGACATCTAATGTTACCAACTCGGCCTAAACGCCATAAGCTGTGCTGCGTCGGTGGGGGTCGACGACAACGGCTCCGCAGGATCGAGCGAAGGGCTAGGCAGATGCGCGGCAACGACTGGATGTGAGCGACCTTTCCGGCCGCCTGAGCGGGCCGTACAGTACGGGTACACGCACCGCTACGGAACGCGCGGTGGAGGCCATGACGTGACTCGCACCCTTGCACGCGACACTGGGACCGATCGGCGGCTGCTGCTGCTAGTCGGTCTCGTCGTGTTTACCGCCGGGGTCTCGGCGCTGGTCAGCCTCCGGATGATTGACAGCCGCGGCCTGATGACCCAGACACACGTCACGCGGGCCGCCACACTCACGTTCCTCATTGCCGTCGCCGCCACCGTCAATGTCCGCATCCGTATCCGGGCCACGACCCACGGCATTTCCTGGACGGACGCCGCGTCGGTCATCGGGCTGGCCGTCGCGCCGGTGCCGTGGGTGATCATCGCAACCGGGCTGGGCGTCGCAATCGCGCGCACGATCAACCGGCTGCCCCCCATCAAGCTGGCCTTCGGCATCGCCAAGGAGATGACGCTCGCCGCCGCGGGCGGGCTGGTCCTGCTCGCCGCCGGCTGGACCTGGCCGTGGTCCGGATCGATCGGCCGCTCCCTGCCCGCCCTGGTGCTGGCCTACCTGACCGTCGTGGTGCTGGACGAGCTGCTCATGTTCCCGGTCCTTGCGTTCGCCACCGGGACGCCGATCCTCAACCGCTTCCGGCAGCAGCTCGACCTCCGGCTGGCGAGTGTGCTCGCCCGCTTCTCGGTGGTCCTGTCCACCCTGCTCATCCTCCGGCTCAACCCGACCTTTCTGGTGGTCGTCCCGCCCCTCGTCCTGAGCCTGCACCTGGCCAACTCCAGCCGGGTGCGCAGCCGGGCCGAGCGGGAGGCGTGGCAACGCCTGGCGCGCACCACCGACGCGCTCAACGTGGTCGACCTCGACCAGGTGCTCACCACGGCGGTCACCCAGGCCACCGAACTCTTCTCCGCCGACGAGGTCGACATCGAGCTTCGCGAGGAGGGGCGGTTGGTCCGGGGGGCCGGTGGCGTCATCACCCTCCGCGGGCCGGCCGGCACACCCAGCGCGATCGAGGGCTCAGTGCTCACCACCCGCCTCGAAGGGCACGACCAGACCGCCGACATCGGGGTGCTGCGGCTGCGGTTCGCCGGGCCGGTCGAGTTGTCCGAGCGGGAGCAGTACACGCTGCGTACCTTCGCGTCGGCGCTCTGCACGGCGGTCCGCAACGCCCAGGCGTACGCCGAGCTGGCCCGGATCGCCGACGAGCACGCGTACGCCGCCACCCACGACGCGCTCACCGGGCTCTCCAACCGGCGGCACCTGCTCGACGAGGGCACCGAGCAGCTCACCAACCGGCACGCCGACGGCATCACCGCCCTGGTGCTGATCGACCTCAACCATTTCAAGGAGGTCAACGACACCCTCGGGCACGGCGCCGGCGACCGGGTGCTGACGCAGGTCGCCGACCGGCTGCGCGGCGCGACCCGCCCCGACGACCTGGTGGCCCGGCTCGGCGGCGACGAGTTCGCCGTCCTGCTGCGCGGCCTGCCCGCCCCGGCGGTCGCCGCGCACCGTGCCGAGGCGCTGCTGGCCGCGCTGCACGAGCCGCTCGACCTGGACGGCATGCGGATCAGCGTGGAGGCCAGCGGCGGCATCGCGGTCGCCCCGGCCAGCGGCGGGATGCCCGAGCTGCTGCGCCGCGCCGACGTGGCGATGTACCAGGCCAAGCGGGCTGGCCAGCGGATCGCCACGTACGCCCCGACCCGCGACACCGCCGACCTGGGCCGGCTCACCCTGGGCGGCGAACTGCCCCGGGCCGTCGCCGACCACGAGTTCACCGTCAACTTCCAGCCGATCGTCGACCTGGGCAGCGGCGAGGTGATCGGCGCGGAGGCGCTGGCCCGCTGGCACCACCCGACGCACGGCATGATCGACCCGCTGCGGTTCCTGGAGGCGGTCGAGCGCTCCGGGCTGCTGCCCGCCTTCGCGGAGGCGATCCTCGACCAGGCGCTGATCGCCGCCGGTTCCTGGCGGGACGCCGGCTTCGACCTGCCGGTCTCGGTGAACGTGTCGCCGCGCAGCCTCCTCGACGCTCGCTTCCCCGGGGCGGTGCTGGCCCGGCTGAGGGCGCACGACCTGCCGCCGGACCGGCTCGTGCTGGAGCTGACCGAGACCCTGACACTCAGCCAGCTCGACGTGGTGGACCGGGTGCTCAGCCGGCTGCGCGACTCCGGCGTACGGCTGGCCCTGGACGACTTCGGCACCGGCTACTCCTCCCTGTCGCTGCTCTCCCGGATCCCCGTGCACGAGCTGAAGATCGACCGGAGCTTCGTCACCGCGATGGAGAGCACGGCCGAGGCCGCCGCGGTGATCCGCTCCACGCTGGACCTGGGCCGCAGCCTCGACCTGACCGTGGTGGCCGAGGGCGTGGAGAGCGAGCCGCAACGGCGGGCGCTCTGGGAGCTGGGCTGCGCCGCCGGGCAGGGCCACCTGTTCGCCCGGCCGCTGCCGTCCGGCACGCTGCTCGCCGCCCTCCAGCGGGGGGCCGGCGGCCGCCCGGGTGCCCTCGCGCCGGCGCTGCACGACGCGGGCGCGGTGATCCGCCTGCCCGGCCGCCGCACCGGCGGCGGTCGCAACCGCACCGCCACGCCGGCTCCCTGACCACGGGCGACCCGCCAAGATCGGTGAGTCGACCGGCGGCGCCGGTCTGCCAGACTGGCCGGCGTGACCGCCGACGCCGACCGGACCGCCCCCGCCATCCGCCGCTGGCAGGCGGTCGACACCGCCGGCGGCGGCCTCCCCCTCGACCTCGGCCTCTACGCCGTCTCCGCGGTGTTCGCCGCGGTCACCGCCGCCACCTCCACGCTGCTGCCGCACCGCGCGTGGGGCACGCTCGCCACCATCGGGTACGGGCTGGCGGCGCTCGCCGCCGCCGGCCAACTCCTGGCCCGGCGCCGGCGCCCCGGCACCCCCCTCGCCGGCCTGCCCGCCCGCTGGGCGGTGACGGGCTTCGCCTGGGCCACCACCGCCGTGCTGCCGGTCATCGCGCAGAGCATCCAGCGGGCCGGTGGGCGGACCGACCGGGCCCAGGAGGAGGTGATCGTGGTCGAACACGCCGGCGAGCGGCTCGCCGAGCACGGCACCCCCTATCTCGGGCACGACGCGATCGCCGCCCTGCCCCCCGGCGAGCAACTGCTCGGCTACACCCCCTACCAGCCCGGGATGGCGCTGTTCGGGCTGCCCCGGGCCGCCGCCGACGCCTGGTGGACCGACGCGCGGGTCTGGTTCGCCCTGGTCACGGCGCTGGCGCTGGCCGCCGCCGTGCTCACCCTGCGGGCCACCGCAGGCCCCGCCGCACCCCGGCGGGACGCCGCCGTGCTGCGCGCCGTGCAGGCGGCCACCGTCCTACCGGTCTGCGCGCTCACTCTGGCCACCGGCGGCGACGACCTGCCCGTACTCGCGCTCTGCCTGCTCGCCCTGGCCCTCGCCGCCGCCGGCCGGCCCGGCCGCGCGGGCCTCGCGGTCGGGGTGGCCGGCGCGTTGAAGCTCTTCGCCTGGCCGGTGGCGGTCGTGCTGGTCTGCTGGGCCGTCACCCGCCGGGCCGGCCTGCGCACCGCCCTGGGCGCCCTCGGCCTGCCGGTCCTCGCGCTGCTCCCCGTGCTGCTGGTCGACCGCGACGCCCTGGTGGAGAACGTGCTGCGCTTCCCGCTCGGGCACGGGCTGGTGACCAGCCCCGCGCAGTCCCCGTTCCCCGGCCACCTGATCGCGAGCGCGCTGCCCGCCGGCCGGGTGGTCGCCGCCGCGCTGCTGGTCGCCGTCGGGGTGGCGATCGCCGTCCGGCTGCTGCGCCGCCCGCCGCGCACCGCCGCCGCCACCGCGCTGATCTGCGGGTACGGGCTGCTCGCCGCGATCCTGCTGATGCCCTCGACCCGCTTCGGCTACCTGCTCTACCCCCTCGCCCTGCTGGTCACCGCCCCCGCCCTGGCGCTCGCCGACCGCCGCCCCGAGGTCGCCCCCTGACCGGCTTTCCGGGCAACTGGCCGGCACGGCCCGGCCGGAGGGCGTAGACCTGAGGCATGACCACCTACCGAGACCGGGCCGAGGCGGGACGGATGCTCGCCGACCGGCTCAGTGACCTCGCCGGCCGACCCGACGTCATCGTCCTCGGGCTGGTCCGCGGCGGCGTACCCGTCGCTCGCGTGATCGCCGAACGGCTCGGCGCGCCGCTGGACGTGCTGGTGGTCCGCAAGCTCGGCGTGCCCTGGGCGCCCGAGGTGGCGTACGGCGCGCTCGGCCCCGGCGGGGTGCAGGTGCTCAACGAGATGGTCGCCGGCCGGCTCGGCGAGGACGAGCGGGCCGAAGTACGCCGGAACGAGCAGACCGAACTGGACCGCCGCGAGCGGCTCTACCGGGGCGGCCGTCCGCAGCTCGACCTGACCGGGCGCACCGCCGTCATCGTCGACGACGGGCTGGCCACCGGCGCCACCGCCCGCGCCGCCGTGCAGGTCGCCCGGCACCTGGGCGCCGCCCGCGTGGTGGTGGCCGTCCCGGTCGGCTCCGACCAGGCGTACGAGATGCTCGCCGCCGAGGCCGACCAGGTGATCTGCGCCCAGATCCCACCCGACTTCGCCGCGGTCGGGGCGTACTACGACGACTTCCACGAGGTGTCCGACGACGAGGTGACGCAGGCGCTCACCGCCACCGCGTGAGTCCACCGGGTACCTTCGGTGTCATGCAGCTCACCTGTCCCAAATGCCACGGAGAGATGCGCCAGTACGAGCGCAGCGGAGTAGTCATCGACCAGTGCGGCGAATGCCGCGGCATCTTCCTCGACCGCGGCGAGCTCGAGAAGCTGTTCGAGGCCGAGGCGAACTGGAACCAGCAGCACGGCGCGCGGCAGGCCGCGCCGGCCGGCGGCGGCTACACCCCGCCCCCGCCACCCCCGCCCGCCGCGGCTCCGCACCAGCCCGGCTACGGCGCCGTCCCCCCGCCCCCTCCGCCGCCGCCCGGCCACGGCTACCCGCAGCCCGCGTACGGCCACGGCCAGCAGCACTACGGCTACCACGGTCACTACCGCCGCAAGAAGAAGCACGGCGGCTTCCTCGGCGAACTGTTCGACTGACCGTCGCCACGCCGGGCCGGCGATCCACCGGCCCGGCGTCGCCGTCGTGCCGACTCCGCCCCGTCGTGGCAGGCTGCTCGACATGACCGCGATCCGGCAGCACGAGGCGCTGGCGCAGGCGTACGACGGCATCACCGCCGTCGTGACCCGACTCGACGACGCCGGCCTGCAACGACCCACCCGCTGCCGGGGCTGGCTCGTCGCCGACCTGCTCTTCCACGTGCTCTGCGACGCGCAACGGGCGCTGGTCGCCCTCGCCAGCCCGGCACCCGGCCCGGCCGACGTGGACGACGTCAGCTACTGGCGCGCGTTCACCCCGGGCGGCGACGACGAGGCGAGCGTGAAGCACGCGTGGTGGGCGCGCCGCTCGGCCGCCGCCTTCGACCGGCCCAGCGGCGTGGTGCGGATCTGGTCCGACACCGCGTCCGCCGCCGTCCGGGCCGCCGCCGCCGCGGACCCCGACGGGTACGTCACCACGCAGGGGCACGTCCTGCGCGTACCCGATTTCCTCGCCACCCTGACCACCGAGGCGGTCGTCCACCACCTGGACCTGGTGGTGGACCTGCCCGACGCCCCGCTCCCCGCCGCGGCCCCCACCAGCGTGGCGGTGGCCACCGTGGACGGGCTGCTCAGCGACGACGCGGTCCGGCCGACCGGCTGGGACGACCGGGACTACCTGCTCAAGGCCACCGGCCGGGTGCCGCTCACCGACCGCGACCGGCGGGAACTGGGCGAGGCAGCCGGCTGGTTCCCGCTACTCGGCTGACGGCTCGCTCGTCCGCTGTGGGTCAGACGATCGCCATGTCGACGAAGCGGGACAGGTGCAGCTGCGCGGCCACGGTGACCGTGTCGGTCGGGCCATTTCTGTGCTTGGCGATTATGAAGTCCGCCTCGCCAGCCCGCGGCGACTCCTTGTCGTAGTAGTCGTCGCGGTGCAACAGGATGACGACGTCGGCGTCCTGCTCGATCGAGCCCGACTCCCGCAGGTCGGACAGCTGCGGGCGCTTGTCGGTGCGCTGCTCCGGGCCACGGTTCAGCTGGCTCACCGCGATCACCGGGCACTCGACCTCCTTGGCCAGCAGCTTGAGGCCACGGGACAGGTCGGCGACCTCCTGCTGCCGGCTCTCGGTGCGCTTCGGCGAGGTCATCAGCTGGAGGTAGTCGACCACGATCAGCTTGAGGTCGTGCTTCTGCTTGAGCCGCCGCGCCTTGGCCCGGATCTCCATGAGGTTCATGCTCGGCGTGTCGTCGACGAAGAGTGGCGCCTCGCTGATCTCGCCCATGCAGCGGGCCAGCTTGGTCCAGTCGTCGTCGGAGAGCTGGCCGCTGCGCAGCACGTGCAGCGGTACGCGCGCCTCGGCCGAGAGGAGTCGCATGACGATCTCGACCTTGCTCATTTCCAGCGAGAAGATCGCCGACGCCTGGTTGGCCCGGATAGCAGCGTTTCGGGCAAAGTCCATAGATGCGGTCGACTTGCCCAAACCAGGCCGGCCGGCCACGATGATGAGCTGACCCGCGTGCAGGCCGTTGAGCAGGCGGTCGAGGTCGCTGAACCCGGTGGGCACACCGGTCATCACCCCGCCCTGGGCGCCCACCGCCTCGATCTCGTCGAGCGTCGGCTGGAGCATGTCGGCCAGGACGGCGAAATCCTCGCTGACCCGCTTCTCGGTCACCTCGTAGACGGCCTGCTGGGCGAGGTCGACGATGTCGTCGACGTCCCGGCTGCCGCCCTGGGCGGTGCCGTAGCCCAGCTGGACGATCCGGGTGCCGGCCTCGACCAGCCGGCGCAGCACCGCCCGCTCACCGACGATGCGGGCGTAGTACGCCGCGTTGGCCGCGGTGGGGACGCTGGCGATCAGCGTGTGCAGGTAGGGCGCGCCACCGATCCGGGCCAGGTCGCCGGAGTCGGCGAGCGCGGCGGCCACGGTGATCGGGTCGGCGGGCTCACCCCGGCCGTAGATGTCGAGGATCGCGTCGAAGATGGTGGCGTGCACCGGGCGGTAGAAGTCGTTGGACTTGAGGATCTCGACGACGTCCGCGATGGCGTCCTTGGAGAGCAGCATGCCCCCGAGGACGCACTGCTCGGCGGCCACGTCCTGGGGCGGGGTCTTCTCGAACTGGCCGTCCCGCTGCGCGGGCGCGGGCGGTTGCCCCCCGGCCCGCTCCGAGCGCGTCTCGTCGGTGACCGACACGGGTCCCCCCTTGCTGCGTCGGATCGGATCCAGCTCTACCGCCGGGGTGTGACAACTTCCGACGACCCTCCGGTCGGTCGGGGGCCATCGCCCGGACGGTCGGGGGCCACGATACGGAACCCGAGCTCAGCCCCTCAACAGCACCGGTGGACGAGCCTCGGGACAACCTGTGGACACCGGTGGACAGGCATGTGCGCAGGGTGTGCACAGGGTGTGGATAAGTGATGGGGAATTCCGGGCCACTCGGCGCTGACCTGCGGTTTTGCGATCCCCACCCTGTGGACGGAAGATTTCGGGTCGAGCTTTGGCGACGTTCGTCCCGTACTATCTCTGCGAACGGCTACACCTGGACAGCGGATTGCACTTTCGGTTGAGAAGGGTCACGCTCCGGCCGTGAGACACCGGGACTGGGGAAGCGGGGAGGACAGCCCGCGCGAGCGCCGGCCGAGCGCCTCCTGGCACGCTCCCGCCGATCCGCTCCCGGTCGAGTCGCCCGCCCCCGACAGCTACCGCACACCGAGCCGCCGGCGTGCCGTCGGGCGCGGCCAGGACGAGCCGGTCGACAGCTATCTTCCCCGGTGGGCGCTGGAGTCCGGGATCCGCCGGGCCGACGGCGGGGGCCGGCACGCCGCTCCCGACGACGATGCGGACGTCGAGCCGCCGCGCCCGGATGGGGGCTGGCGGGCCGACGCGGGCTGGCGCCGCGAGGACGACCGCCGCGACCTGCGGGCCATCGGCTCCGGCCCGGTGTCAGAGCACACCGCCGAGTGGACCCTGGAAACCCCGCAGGACCACGGGTACGTCGGGAGCCGGCGCGCCGACGGGATCGAGGGCGAGCCGGTCTCCGGGGTGGCCCCGCGGAGCCGGCCGCGACGCGCGGCGACCCGGCGACCCCAGGTGACCTGGTCGGGCCTGGAGGAAACGCCGGCGTCGGGTGACGACGGTGACCGGTGGGCCGCCGAGCGGCCGACCCGGCGGAGCCGGAGCGCGGCGGCGGATTCGTGGTCGCGGCCGGCGGTGGACCCGTGGGAGCGGGGCCGGGCGGCGGAGCCGGATCCGGCGGAGCAGCCGGCGGTCGACCCGTGGGACGCGTCGGGCGTGCACGCGTGGGGCCGTCCCGCCGCCGGCGGCCGGTGGGAGCAGGCGGAGAGCCGTTGGGACCGGACGGAGCAGACCGGCGAGTGGGACCGGTTCACGGACACCGGCCAGTGGGACCGGTACGCCGACACGGGCCAGTGGGACCGGGTCCGGGAGACCGGGGCCTGGGACCGGTACGCGGAGGCCGACGCGTGGGACCGGACGGCGCCGCCTGCGCCGGCTCGGGAGGGCTGGGCGTCGCCGGAGCGGGCCGAGGGGTTCTGGTCGGGGACGCGGCTGGCCGGTGACGATCCGCGCTGGACGGAGACGCCGCCGTCGGCCCCACGGTCGCCGATGGTCGCCTACAGCGCGCCGCGGCCGGCGCCGCGCCGCCAGCCGGTGGAGCCGGTGGGGGCGGGCCGGGCCGGCGGGTCGACGCTGCGGCAGCGGGTGGAGTCCATCGGCGGCGGGTCGTGGAGCCGCCGGCTGGAGGACGACCTGCTCGACGCGGATCCGGGTGGGCCGCTGCGGCCGCTGGTCTACACGGCCGCGTGCTACCTGGTGCCGGCCTTGCTGCTCTTCGTCGGGCTGCTGTTCCTCGACGGTCAGCCGCCGGCGGGGTGCGTCACCGACATCACCGGGGGCGGCTGTGACTCGCCGCGGGCGCACGCCGTCGCCTCGCTGGTGGCGGGCGCGCCGCGGTTCGGGCTGGCGCTGCTGAGCAGTCTCGTGGTGGCGGTGGTGCTGCGCCGGGTCGGCACGACCTGGCGGTCGGCGACGGTGGCGCTGGCGGCGGCCGTGGTGGGTGGCGGTCTGTCCACCGTGATCATCAGCGCGGTGACGGGCCAGCCGATCGGGTGACGCGGCGACCGGCGTCCGCCTCCGGACATGCGGAAGGGCCCGCACCGAATGTCGGTGCGGGCCCTTCCGTCGTGCTGTCGGGTGTCAGCCCTTGACCACGTTCAGGTCGAACTTGGCGGTCACTTCGGGGTGCAGCCGGATGCTGACCGGGTAGGCGCCGAGCGACTTGATGTGGCTGGGCAGCTCCAGCCGACGACGGTCCAGGGTCGGACCGCCGGCCGCCTTGACGGCGTCGACGATCTCGGCCGAGGTGACCGAGCCGAAGAGCCGGCCGCCGTCGCCGGCGCGGGCCTTCAGGTTGACCTTCAGACCCTCGATCTGGGCCTTGACCTCGTTGGCGTGGTCGAGGTCGCGGATCTCCCGGGCCGCGCGGGCCCGCTTGATGACCGTGACCTGCTTCTCCGCGCCCTTGGTCCAGGCGATCGCGAAGCCCTGCGGAAGCAGGTAGTTACGGCCGTAGCCGTCCTTCACCTCGACGATGTCGCCCGGGGCACCGAGGCCGGACACCTCCTGAGTCAGGATGATCTTCATGTCGGTGCCTCCTCTCAGCGGGTCGTGGCCGTGTACGGCAGGAGCGCCATCTCGCGGGCGTTCTTGACCGCACGGGCGATCTGCCGCTGCTGCTGCGAGGTCACGCCGGTCACCCGCCGAGCGCGGATCTTGCCGCGGTCGGAGATGAACTTGCGCAGCAGCGCGGTGTCCTTGTAGTCGATGTAGGTGATCCCGTCCTTGTCGAGCGGGTTCACCTTCTTCTTCGGCTTGCGAAGTGCCGCAGCCTTGGCCATTGCTCTTGCTCCTGGTTTGCGATCGCGGGCGCTCGGCGCCATTAGAACGGGGGCTCCTCGTCGAAGTTTCCGCCCGAACCACCGCGCGAGGGAGCCGGGGCAGCCGAGGCCCAGGGGTCGTCGAAGTTGCCTCCGCCGCCACCCTGGCCACCACCACCACCGAAGCCGCCGCCACCGCCGCCCGAGCGGGACATCTTCTGCACCTTCGCCGTGGCGTAGCGCAGAGACGGGCCGATCTCGTCGACCTCCAGCTCGATGACGGTGCGCTTCTCACCCTCGCGCGTCTCGTACGACCGCTGACGCAGCCGGCCGGACACGATCACCCGGGCGCCGCGCTGCAGCGACTCGGCGACGTTCTCGGCGGCCTGCCGCCAGACCGTGCACGAGAGGAACAGCGGCTCGCCGTCCTTCCACTCGCCGGACGCCTTGTCCATGAAGCGGGGCGTCGAGGCGACCCGGAACTTGGCGACCGCCGCCCCGGAGGGGGTGAACCGCAACTCGGGGTCATCGGTCAGGTTGCCGATGACCGTGATGGTGGTGTCTCCTGCCATGACCATCTCCTCGCGCACTCATCTCTGTGCCGTACAGGCTCTCAGAGCCCTCCGACAGCGTCGATGAGGCTTGATCCGGACGTGCCGGGTCTAGATGCTCAGCGCATCTCCGGGCGGATGACCTTGGTGCGCAGCACCGACTCGTTGAGTCGGAGCTGACGGTCCAGCTCAGCCACGGCCTCCGGCGATGCCTGGAGGTCGATGACGGCGTAGATGCCCTCGGCCTTCTTGTTGATCTCGTACGCGAGGCGCCGGCGGCCCCACACGTCGGTCTTCTCCACCGAGCCACCCGCGGTCCGGATCACGTTCAGGTACGTGTCGAGCGACGGGGCGACGGTGCGCTCCTCGAGGCTGGGGTCGAGGATCACCATGACTTCGTAATGACGCAAGACGTGCTCACCTCCTGTGGGCTAAGCGGCCACGGTCCTTCCGTGGCAGGAGGTCGTGCGTCGCTGCCCGTGACCGGTGCCGGGGGAACCCGGCCGGACGCGGACAACCGGACCAGGATACCCGGTCCGGACGATCATGCCCGGGCCGGTCGTCCACGGCGTCCGGGCGCGGCGACAGGGGCCCACCTCCGGCTCGCGTACCGGAAGGTGGACCCCTGTCCACAGGGCCGCGGGGCGTCCCGTCCGCATTCCTTGGGTGGGACCTGGGGAGGAACGACCACACCGATGAGGTTGGATCGAGGACGCCCCGCGGAGCTTTATCGTGTTGTCACCTGGTCTGACCATACAACGGCTCTCGTCACCTCTTGGGGGAAATGGAGGAATTCGCCCCAGCTGCTCGGGCGACGAGCCGTCGGGTCTGACGAGCGGATCCCGCCCCGTCGTGCCGGGCCGCACGGCGGGGCGTCCCGTTGCCGGGGGTCTCCCCTCCACCCGTACGCGCTGTGGACCCGCGTCCGGGCGGAGCGTCGACCATCGATCCCACCTCGGACAACGACCGCCGGGCCGGGTGGTGACGCGATCCGTACCACGCAACCCCCGCGCGCGGGAACCCCGTGCGTCGGAGGCGCGACGTAGGCTGCCCTGCATGCGAATCGGAGCCCACGTCGATCCGACCGACCCGCTGGCCGAGGCGGCCGCCCGGGACGCCGAGGCGGTGCAGTTCTTCCTCGCCGACCCCCAGGGCTGGAAGGCCCCGAAGCCGCGCGAGGACGCCGAGCGCCTGCGCGCCGCCGACGTCGACCTCTACGTGCACGCGCCGTACGTGATCAACGTGGCCACCCTGAACAACCGGATCCGCATCCCGAGCCGCAAGCTGCTGCTCGGCCACGCCGCCGCGGCGGCGGCGGTCGGCGCCCGGGGGCTGATCGTGCACGGTGGCCACGTCAACGCCGGTGACGACCTCGCCGTCGGCTTCGACAACTGGCGGAAGACCTTCGCGTACGCGGCGGACTCCGGCGGGTTCCCGCTCCCGATCCTGATCGAGAACACCGCCGGCGGCGACAACGCGTGCGCCCGGCACCTGGACGCGCTGGCCCGGCTCTGGGACGCGCTCGGCGACTACGAGGTGGGTTTCTGCCTCGACACCTGCCACGCCCACGCCGGGGGCGAGGAGCTGCTGGGGCTGGTCGACCGGGTGAAGGCGATCACCGGCCGGATCGACCTGATCCACGCGAACAACTCCAAGGGCACGTTCAACTCCGGGCAGGACCGCCACGACAACCTGACCGGCGGGACGATCGACCCGGAGCTGGTGGTCGCGGTGATCCGGGCGGCGGGCGCGCCGGTGATCGTGGAAACCCCGGGCGGCGTCGAGGGCCAGGCCGCCGACATCGCCTTCCTCCGCGGGCAGCTGGGTGCCGCGGCATGACCACCGAGCAGTCCGACGCGGCCGGCGGCCGGGCCGGCAGCGCCGCGCGGCCGGCCACCGGCGACACCCCGCCCGACGCGGCGCCTGACGCGGCGGGCGGCAGCGACACGGCCGCCCGGTCCGGCGGGGACGGCGCGGGGGCGGACAAGGCCGGAACCAACGGCCGGGCCGACACCGGCGACAAGGCCAGGAGCGACGACAACGCCGGGACCGGCAAGAGCGGGACCGGCAAGAGCGGAACCGACAGCGGCGCGGCCGACAGCAGCGCCGAGCCCGGCAAGGCCGAGATCGCCGAGGCCGGGACCGACGACAAGGCCGGGACAGACGGCGGGGCGAAGGCCGACGGCGAGGCGAAGACCGGCGACAAGGACGGGGAGCAGCCGGGCGACCCCTGGACCGCGTTCGGTCCCGCCCCCGACCCGGTGCTCACCCGGCCCCGCCGGGCGGTCCGCGCGGTGGGCCGGTTCCTGGTGCACGAGTGGACCCTGGCCGCCGTCGCCTCGCTGGCGCTGGCCGTGCTGATGACCTGGCCCACGCTGCGCTACCCGCGCTACACCCTGCCGCAGGACTACTGGGACCCGAGCCTCCAGTCCTGGCAGATTGCCTGGTCCGGGCACATCCTGCTGACCGACCCGGGGCAGCTGTGGAGTTCGAACACGTTCTTCCCGGAGCCGTGGAGCTTCGCCTTCTCCGACACCCTGCTCGGGTACGCCCCGGCCGGCATGATCGGGGCCGGCCCCGAGGACGCCCTGCTGCGCTACAACATCATGTTCGTGCTGGCCCACGCGCTCGCCACGTTCGGGGCGTACGCGCTGGCGCGGCAGCTCGGCGCGGGCCGGATCGGCGGCGCGGTGGCCGGGGCCAGCTACGCGTACGCACCGTGGCTGCTGGCCCAGGCCGGGCACCTGCACATCATCTCCAACGGCGGCATCCCGCTGGCGCTGGCCATGCTGGCCCGGGGTCACGGCTGGTCGCTGCGGCACGGCTACCGGCCGCGGCGCCGGCACGCCGGCTGGGCGTTCGCCGGCTGGCTGGTGGCGGCCTGGCAGCTCAGCCTCGGCTTCGGCATCGGGCTGCCGTTCGCGTACCTGCTGGCCGGTGTCGTGCTGGTCTCGGCGGTCGTCTGGTTCGTGCGGCGGCGTCGGGTGAAGCGCCCGTTCGGCCGGCGGCTGTTCCTGGCCGACCTGCTCGGCGGGCTGGTCTTCGCCATGGTGGGCGCCGCGCTGGCCGTGCCGTACTTCAAGGTGGCGGAGCTGCACCCGAACGCGGCAAGGACGCTGGGCGAGATCCAGCTCTACTCGCCGCCGGCCAGCGGGTTCTTCACCGCCCCCGCCGAGTCGCGGATCTGGGGTGAGCTGCACGAGGGGGCCCGGGCCGTGCTGCCCTGGCACCCGGAGATGACCCTGCTGCCGGGCTTCGTGCTCTACGCGCTGGCCGCCGGCGGGCTGTTCTTCTCGGTCTGGCGGGTCCGCCACCGGCTCTTCCTGCTGGCCGGGGTGCTGGTCACCATGGCGCTGGCCATGGGCACCCGGTTCCTCGACGGCCGGTTCACCTACGTGCCGCTCTTCGAGCACCTGCCGGGCTGGAACGGGCTGCGGACGCCGGGCCGGATGATGCTCTGGACCACCCTCCTGCTCGGCCTGCTCGCGGCCGGCGCGGTGACGGCGTTCTGCGCCCGGGTACGCGAGCTCGCCGCCGAGCGGGTCCCGCCGTGGCCGGGCCCGTGGCTGCGGCTGGCCACCCTGGTGCCGCTGCTGCTGGTCGTGGTGGAGGGGTTGAACGTCACCCCACACCCGGTGGCGCCGCGACAGCCGGCGGTGATGCGCACCGTGGACGGCCCGATGCTGGTGCTGCCGAGCAGCCAGAACCTGGACCAGCCGGTGATGCTCTGGTCGACCGACCGGTTCCAGCGGATGGTCAACGGCGGCAGCGGCTTCACCCCGAACTCCCAGGCCCAGGTACGCGAGGCCACGGTCGGCTTCCCCGACTTCGGCAGCGTCGACTACCTGCGCCGGATGGGCGTGAAGAACGTGGTGGTGCTCCGCGACCGGCTGGGCGGCACCCCGTGGGAGGGGATGCTCGACCGGCCGGTCGACGGGCTGGGCGTGACCCGGGAAGAGGTCGGCGACGCGGTGGTCTACCGCCTCTGACCGGGGTTCCGGTCAGGCGGTGACGGGCTCGGCGGGACGGTCGACGGCGGCGGATCGGTGCCGCCAGCGCTGATACCAGGGCGCGTCCTCGGCGCCGTCGAGCACCCCGCCGTCCGGGTCGTCGGCGTAGGTGTCCCGCACCGCGTCCCGCTCGGGGCGCAGGATGTCCCGGATCACGAAGCCGCAGAGCACCGCCACGGTGATCAGGCGCAGGCTGGCGGCCAGCACGAAAACGCCCTCGGGGAAGACCGGCCGGGTGGTGGCCGCCCCGAGCAGCTCGCCGTAGAAGGCGGCGAAGTAGCAGACCTCGGCGACCTGCCAGGCCAGGAACGCGCCCCAGCGCGGCCGGGCGAGCACCGCGAGCGGGAGCAGCCAGAGCACGAACTGCTGGGACCAGACCTTGCTGAAGATCAGGAAGGCGGCGACCACCAGGAAGGCCAGTTGGGCGAGCCGGGGCCGGCGCGGGGCGAGCAGCGCCAGCGCGGCCACGCCGAGGCAGGCCAGGCCGAAGAGCAGGTACGACAGCCAGTTGAGGGCGGAGATGTGCGCGTTCAGCCACTCGAAGGGCCCGAGGTCCCCGGGCGCGGAGGGGCTGACCCGGCCGTCGAGGTAGCGCCCGATGTACCAGAGCGTGCCCCAGTCGATCGGCCGGGTGGTGTTCAGGTCGAAGAACCTGCCCCAGCTCTCGGGGTAGGGGATCGCCACCGGCAGGTTCACCAGCACCACCGTCAGCGCGGCCGCGCCGACGGACACGCCGGCGTGCAGGATGCGGCCGGCGCGGATCGCGAGCACCAGGATCGGCCCGAGTATGAACAGTGGCCACATCTTCGCCGCGCCGCCGAGCCCGAGCAGCACCCCGGCCAGACCGGCCAGCAGGACACCGGCCAGGTCCAGTCGGGTACGCGCCCAGGCCAGCAGCCCGAACGCGGCCAGCCCGACGGCGAGCAGGTCCCAGTTGACGGTGGCGGTGAGCACCAGGGCCGGTGAGAGCGCGAAGAGGGCCGCGTCCCACGGTCGCCGGCGCCGCAGGCTGAGGATCACCGCGACGGTGGCGACGGCGAGCGCGCTGAGCACCAGCGCGTTGAGGTTGTAGAACCACTGCCCCTGGTTGATGCCGGGGTTGTCCACGCCGAGGGCGTGCACCGGCAGGCCGAGCGCGCCCATGAAGTAGCCGGTCAGCACCGGGTACTCCACCGGGTGGTCGGCGTAGGGGACCTTGCCCTCGTTGAGCCCCTCGGCGTAGTAGAGGGCCAGCACGTCGGTGTAGCACATCCGGGTGTACTGGACGTTGTTCTGCCAGGCGCCGTCCTGGCAGGGCGACTTCTGCACCCAGTGCAGGGCCAGCGTCAGGCAGACCAGGGCCAGCACGATCCGCGCCGCGGTCCAGAACCGGCCCTCCCGGCCGGCGGGCCGGTCCAGGGCGACGGCGTGGTCACCCAGCGGGCCGCCGACCAGCTCGGCGGCGCCGCGGACGAAGCCGTCCGAGCGGGACGGGTGGTCCACGACGGCTCCCGGTCGTCGCGCGGCCGCGGGCGCCCCGAGCTGGAGTTGCCGGTCGGACCCGTTCTCGTCGATGCCTGCCGTCGACTCGGTGCTCATGGAGAGGCATCCTGCCGTACGCCGGGCCCCGCCGTCGCGCCTCGCGCGCAGAAATTCCGGTACG
>NZ_BMRA01000011.1:154920-272116 GCF_014648395.1 Micromonospora fulviviridis
GGTCCGGCCGCCGCCGTCAGGCCGTGTGCGTCAGTTGGTCTGACGGGTCGGTGGTGTGCTCGGCAGCAGGCCACCGCCGCCACCCCCGCCGGGGCCGCCCGGGCCGCCACCGCCAGGGCCGCCGCCGCCGGGGTTGCCACCGCCGGGGTTGTTCGGACAGAACAGGCCCAGCGGGTCACAGCCCGGCTGCTGGCCCGGCTGCGTCGGGTCCGGCGGCGGCGCCGTGCCGTTGCCGACGTCGTCCTTGCCGATGTTCGCGGCGGGCGGGAAGTCCAGCTTGTCCTTGCCCTTGAGGGCGTCGTTCATGAAGCGCTGGAAGATCGCACCCGGCATCCTCGCACCGCTGATCTTGTTGCCGTCGTCGTCCTTGATCGCCTTGCGGTCGCCCTTGTTGCCGACCCAGACGGCGGTGGCGAGCTGCGGCGTGTAGCCGATCATCCAGGCGTCACCGTTGTCCGTGGTCTTCTCGTTGAGTTCCCAGGTACCGGTCTTCTCGGCGACCTTCCGACCGTCGTCGAGCGGACGGTGCGACGACTTGGCGGGGTACTGCTCCAGCACCGAGGTGACGTCGGCGACGATGTCCTTCGGGATGCGCTGCTGCGACTTCAGCTTCGGGGCCCCGACGAGGTCCCACTTGCCGGTGGTCGGGTTCTGCTTCTCCACCTTCTTGATGAAGTGCGCCTTGTTGTAGACGCCCTGGTTGGCGAAGGTGGCGACGCCGTTGGCGTGGTCGAGGACCGTGATCGGGTACTGGCCGTAGCCGATCACGTGGAAGAACGGCGCGGGAGCCAGGTCCTTCGGGTCCGCCTTGGTGAGGTCGTAGGCCCTGGCCGGGCTGGTGTCGGTGCGCCACATGGTGGTGACGCCGGCCTGCTTGGCCATGTCGAGCACCTTGTCCGGGCCGATCTGCTCGGTGATGTAGTAGAACGGCACGTTCAGCGACTTCAGGGTCGACAGCTCAAGCGTGCAGGAGTCACCGCAGGAAACCTTGTCGGCACCGGCGTTGCTGACCTTGAACTGTGTTCCCTTCGGGGTGAACGCCGAACCCTTCCAGCGCGACTTGAGGGAGATGCCCTCCTTGAGGGCCGCCGCCAGGGTGTAGATCTTGAAGCTCGAACCCGGCGAGTGGCCGCCGCTGACGACGCCGTTGTCGAAGTTCTTGCCGGCGTAGTCGGTGCCGGTGCCGTTGTCGCCGCCGTAGTAGGCGCGCACCTCGCCGTTGCTCGGATCGATCGAGACCAGGGCCGCCATCAGGTTCGGGGGCTGCCCGTCGAGTTCGGAACCCTTCTTGGCCCGCTGGGCCGCCTCGAGCGCCGCCGCCTGGATCTTCGTGTCGATGGTGGTGGTGACCCGGTAGCCGCCCCGGCTCAGCGCCTTCGAGCAGAGCGGCTTGTCCAGCGTGACCTCGGCCTCGTTGTCGGTGCAGAGGTTCATCTCGCGCATCTCCTGCGAGACGTAGTTGACCACGTTGCCGTACGGGGTGTCGATGCCGAAGCCGCCGCCGTTGTTCTTCGAGGGCTTCTGCAGCGTCTTGGTCGGGTACTCGGTGGGGTGCGGCGGCATGTTCGGCGCGTCGAGCCACTTCTCGGTGATCATGCCGTTGATGACGTAGTTCCACCGGTCCAGCGCGTCCTGCTGGTTGATCGCCGGGTCGTAGCCCTTGTGGGTGGCGCTCGGCTCGGGCTGCTTGATGAGCGCGGCGAGCACGGCGGCCTCGGCCACGGTCAGCTTGGAGACGTCCTTCTTGAAGTACGTCTGCGCCGCCGCCTGGATGCCGTACGCGCCGCGGCCGAAGTAGATCACGTTCAGGTAGTGCTGCATGATCTCGCGCTTGTCGTACTTGTCGTTCAGCTTGGAGGCGAGGATCGCCTCCTTCACCTTGCGGCCGTACGTGTCCTGGTTCAGGTTGTCGAACGCGTTGCGGGCGTACTGCTGGGTGATCGTCGAGGCGCCCTGCTTGTCGCCGCCGCTGATGTTGTTCCAGGCGGCCCGGGCGATGCCCTTGTAGTCCACACCGGAGTGGCGGTAGAAGTTCCGGTCCTCCGCCGCGGCGACGGCGTGCTGCACCCACTCCGGGATCTGGTCGATGGTGACCAGCTGCCGGTTCTGGTCGCCGACCTTGGCGATGGTGGTCTTGCCGGTGCGGTCGTAGATGGTGGTCGACAGCGGCGGGATGGTGTCCTCGGGCAGCAGCACCTTCTGCGAGTACCACGTGAAGCCGACCACGCCGATGCCGGCGAGCATGACGAACACGGCGAACCCGGCGATCAGCATGTTGATCCGCCGGCGCTTCTTCGCCCGGGCGGCCGCCGCCGGGTCGTTTCCGCGCCCGCCGCGACCACCCCGACCGGGACCGGTCGGGCCGCCCGGCCCACCGGGACCGCCACCGGCCATGCCGGGCACGCCGGCGCGGGCCACCGCGGCCCGGCCGCCCACGGCCGCCGAGCCGACGCTCGCCCGGCCGGCCGTGCCCACGCTCGCCGCGCCGACCGAGGCCCGCCCGGCGGGGCCGGCCGGGGACACCGGCACGGAGGCCCGTCCGGCACCGGCCCGGCCCGAAGCGGCGCCCGGTGCCGGCGAGACCGGCACCGAGGCGCGTCCCGCGCCGGCCCGGCCCACGGAGGCGGAGCCCGCGGCGCCGCGGGGTGTCGGGGCGGCGCCGCCGACCGAGGCCCGGCCACCGGACGCGGAGCCGCGCGGCGTCACGGAGGCCCGGGCCGAGGCAGCGCCCTCCGACCCGGAGGACCAGCCGTTCCCGTGCGGGTCGCCGTTCGGGCCCGGAGTCTGGGCCCGCCCACGCGAAGAACTGGGATCGCCGTAGTTCATTCCTCACACCCTGCCGGTCGCGGTGGGGCGCGGGCGCGCCGCCACCGGGTTGCCGTGAGATGGAACACGAGACGCTACACCCCGGGCGTGCCGGGGCGCAGGCGTCAAATCCGACCTATTCGGACTATTCAGACCCAACAGCTGTCGCTCGTCCCGCCCAGGGATCGGGCCGGGATCGATCGGGACAGCCGGGTTCACCGTTGGGCCTCTCGCCTTCGCCGAGGGGTGGAGCCGCTCGCGGTCTCCTGCTCCGCCGCGTCCTCCGTGCCGCCCGCCAGACCGTCGCGACCGAGCAGGAACTGCTCGACGAGATGGTTCCAGTCACAGCCGGGGCACACCTCCACCACGAACACCTGGAACTCACGCAGCGTCATGGCCAGGACGGGCAACTCCGCCCGGGTACGCGCCTGGCCGGCCGACTGCTTGAGTTCGTCGCCGTAAATGTAGTGGACGTGGATGAGGTTCTCGCTGCGGCAGATCGGGCAGCGCTGGTCGGTGGGCTCGCCGTGGAAGCGGGCGGCGTTCTTCAGGTACGGCGAGGCGTCGCAGACGTCGTACGCGCCGATCCGCCCGGCGAGGAGTTCACGCAGCACCGCTCGCTTCTGGAGCGAGTAGTCGACCACCTGGCGCTGCGTACGCATGCGGGAAAGGGTACGCGGTCCGGCGGGGTGAGGCGACCACCGTCACGATCCGTGACGACAGAACCTCGGAATCGGGGGTTTGCCCTGATCATGCGTCTCCGCTAACGTGCGATGTATCGGTCCGATACATCGCGGCGGTTACCGCTCCGCGCCGGGGGTAAGAAGGGATGGCCCGTGCTCGAGTTCGCCATCCTGGGCCTCCTGCAGGAGGCTCCGATGCACGGCTACGAACTGCGCAAGGAGTTGACCGCCAAGCTCGGCGCGATCCGGGCGGCGATCAGCTACGGCTCGCTCTACCCGACCCTGCGCCGGCTGCAGGCGGCGGGATGGATCACCGAAGCCGCCGAGACACCCGCGACCGCCGAGGAGGTTCCCGCGCTGACCAGCCGACGCGGTCGGGTGGTCTACACCATTACCGCGGAGGGCAAGGAACGCTTCGCCCAGCTCATAGCGCAGGCTGGGCCCGAGACGTACGACGACACGGGCTTCGGCGTGCACTTCGCGTTCTTCGCCCGGACCGACCAGGCCACCCGGCTCCGGATCCTGGAAGGTCGTCGCCGGAAGATCGAGGAGCGTCGCGAAGGACTTCGTGACGTGCTCGGCCGGGCAGCCGAGCGGCTCGACGCGTACACCCTGGAACTGCAACGCCACGGGCTCGACGCCTGTGAGCGCGAGGTCCGCTGGCTGGAGGAGCTCATCGCCAACGAGCGCTCCGGCCGAGCCCCGACGGTCCCCCGATCCGGGACGACCGGCGGCCGAGGAGAAAACGACAGCCCGCCCCCGCCTGGAGAGTCCAGGACGAAGCGGCCGTGATGAAAGAAGAAGGAGGCAGACGTTATGGGCTCCGTCCGCGTCGCCATCGTCGGTGTGGGTAACTGCGCCTCGTCCCTCGTGCAGGGCGTGGAGTACTACCGGAACGCCGACCCGAACGACCGCGTCCCGGGTCTCATGCACGTCACCTTCGGCGACTACCACGTCTCCGACGTGAAGTTCGTCGCGGCGTTCGACGTGGACGCCAAGAAGGTGGGCATGGACCTCGCCGAGGCCATCGTGGCCAGCGAAAACAACACCATCAAGCTGTGCGACGTGCCGCCGACCGGCGTCACCGTGCAGCGCGGCCCGACCTTCGACGGTCTCGGCCAGTACTACCGCGAGATCATCGAGGAGTCGGACGCCGAGCCGGTCGACGTGGTCCAGGCGCTGCGCGACGCGCAGGTCGACGTGGTCGTCTCCTACCTGCCGGTGGGCTCCGAGCAGGCCGACAAGTTCTACGCCCAGGCCGCGATCGACGCGGGTTGCGCGTTCGTGAACGCCCTGCCGGTCTTCATCGCCTCCGACCCCGAGTGGGCGAAGAAGTTCGAGGACGCGGGCCTGCCGATCGTCGGTGACGACATCAAGAGCCAGGTCGGCGCCACCATCGTGCACCGCGCCCTGGCGAAGCTCTTCGAGGACCGCGGGGTCGAGCTGCTGCGCACGTACCAGCTCAACTTCGGCGGCAACATGGACTTCATGAACATGCTGGAGCGCAACCGCCTGGTCTCGAAGAAGATCTCGAAGACCCAGTCGGTGACCTCCCAGATCCCGCACGAGATGCAGAAGAGCGACGTGCACATCGGCCCGTCCGACCACGTGCCGTGGCTGGACGACCGCAAGTGGGCGTACATCCGCCTGGAGGGCCGCTCCTTCGGTGACACCCCGCTCAACGCCGAGCTCAAGCTCGAGGTGTGGGACTCGCCGAACTCGGCCGGTGTCATCATCGACGCCGTCCGGGCCGCGAAGATCGCGCTGGACCGGAAGATCGGTGGCCCGATCCTCTCCGCCTCCTCGTACTTCATGAAGTCCCCGCCGAAGCAGTACGCCGACCACGACGCGCACGCCGCCGTCGAGGCGTTCATCGCCGGCGAGGTCGAGCGCTGACGCGCTGAGCACACGGAGGAAGGCCGGGTCCGCACGGACCCGGCCTTCCTTTTCGCTGTACGTCAGGACCAGGCGCGCCGCAGCGCCACGGCGGCTTCCAGCTCCAGCAGGGTCACCTTGCGCGGCAGCCCCCCGCCGAAGCCCACCAGCTTGCCGCCCGCCCCGACGATCCGGTGGCAGGGCACGAGCACCGGCACCGGGTTGCGGTTGCAGGCCACCCCGACCGCCCGGGCCGCCCCCGGATCGCCGACCGCCTTCGCCACCTCGCCGTAGGTCTTCGTCTCCCCGTACGGGATGCGGGTCATCTCCCGCCACACGGCGCGCTCGAACTCCGAGCCACGCGGCGCGACCACCGGCACGGTGAAGCCGGTCAGCTCACCGGCGAAGTACGCCCGCAACTCGGCCACCGCCAGCCGGGCGACCTCGTCGCCGGGGTCGTCGGTCGCCGACGCCACGCGGCCGAAGTGCGCCCCGCGGACGGCGTCGGCGTCGGTGCCGACGGAGAACTCCCCGATCGGCGAGTCGAGCACGGTCCAACGCATGTCGCCCATTGTCCCGCGCCATGAGGCAAAGTTCCTCCCGCCCCGGGCGTCTGAGCTACGGAGGTGGGCGGTGGCAGAGGTCGACGGGGAGTTCACCGCGTTCGTCAACGAACGGGGAGCGGCCTTGCTGCGCGTCGCGTACGCGCTCGCCGGGAACCAGCACGCGGCGGAGGACCTGCTCCAGAACGCGCTGGCCAAGGCGTACGCCCGCTGGCCCCGGATCCGCGGCGACGCGGAGCCGTACGTGAAACGGATCCTCTACCACGACCAGGTCTCCGGCTGGCGGCGCCGGGCGCGACGCCCGGAGGTGCCGCTGGCAGAGCTGCCGGAGCGGGCGGTGACCGGCGAGGAGGACACCGACCTGCGGCTGCTGCTCCGGGACGCGCTGCGGGCACTGCCGCCCCGGCAGCGGGCCGTGCTGACTCTGCGCTACCTGGAGGACCTGAGCGTCGAACAGACCGCGGCGCTCCTCGGCTGCCGGACCGGCACGGTGGCCAGCCAGAGCGCCAAGGCGCTGGCCAAGCTGCGCCAACTGGTGCCGGGGCTGGACGAGCGCACCAGCCGAGCGGAGGTGACCCGATGAGCACGTCGCTGGACGAGACCCTCCGGGCGGCCGTACGCGAACTCGCGGACCACGCCGGCCCCGCACCGGACCTGGCCACCCGGGCGCTCGGCCGGGGTCGTCGGCTGCGCCGCCGACGGCGGGTGACCGCGGCCGGAGCCGCCCTGGTCGCGGTCGTCGCGGTGACCCTGCCCTTCGTGCTGTTCCGGCCCCGGCCGACTCCGCCCCCGACGACGCCACCGACGGCGCCACCGGTGACGGTCACCCCGTCGCCGGCGATGCGACCCACCCCGGGTGCGGACTGGGCCGGGAAACCGCTGGTGCTGCCCGGCGACTGGGTGGTGATCCGGGCCCAGGCGACCGGCGGGTCGGGCAGCGGGGTCCTGCTCGACCGGGGACGGGGCCGCTACTTCACCACCGACCGCTACGACGGCATCTTCCCGGCGCCGACGGGCTCCCTCGTCGCGGTCACCCAGGAGGACCGCCCCCGCGAGGTCGGCCTGGTCGACACGGCGAACGGCAGGACCCGCTGGTACGAGGTCGGCCCGGCGCTCTCCGCCCCGGCGTGGTCGCCGGACGGGCGGCGGCTCCTGTTCACCACCCAGCGGTTCGACCACTTCGGGTTCGTCGTGCTCGGCAGGGACGGGGCGAGGAAGACCCACCCGGTGGACATGAAGCGCTTCCTCTGCACCGACTACTGCTTCTTCGTCTGGACCCGGGACGGCCGGGAGGTGGCGTTGCAGCAGACCGATCCGAACCGGCCCCGGTCCGAGTCGGCCCGGCATCCCCGCAGGGGCGTGCAGCTCTTCTCTGCGGACGACGGCCGGCCGACCCGGTTCGAGCCGATGCCCGGGGACCCGGCCGGGCCGTGGTCCTGGTCGCCGGACGGGAGCCTCGTGGTCGTCCAGGGCCAGCAGGAACCGCTGCTGGTCGAGACGGCGACCGGCCGGGTGGTGAACCAGCTGCCCACCGCCGACGCCGTGTGGGTCACCGACGACCGGCTGCTCTACCGGCGGCCGCACGGGTCGCGGGACTTCGTGCTCGCTGACCTCTCCGGTCGGGAACTGGTCCGCCAGCCCCTGCCGAAACAGCTGGTCGACCTGGAGGTGACCGTCGCACCGCGCTGACCGTTCGCTCAGTATTCGATGTTGCACGGCGTCGATACCGTGCAGGTCGTGGCCACGGGGACGCTCATCTTCCTGATCATCGGCGGAGCCGGGGTCGGCGTGCTGACGCTCGCCCTGCTCGGGTCGGGCGTGCTCCACCTCGGCCACCCGGACATCGACGGGCCGGTGTCGCTGGAGGCGGTCGCCGGGTTCACCGGGGCGTTCGGCTTCGGCGCCGCGATCGTCAACGAGCTGCTCGGTGGGCGTACCCCCGGGATGGTCGCGGCGGCGGTGGCCGGCGGCGCCCTCGCCGCCGTGCCCCCCGGCTGGCTGGCGGCCCGGCTCAGCCGCGCGGCCCGGAACATGCGCACGGACGCCACGCCGACCCGGGACCACCTGGTCGGCGCGATCGGCCTGGTGGTGACCCCGGTCCCCGCCGACGGCTACGGCGAGGTCCGGGTACGCCTCGCCGGCCAGCCGGTCAAACTCAACGCCCGGGCCGACCGTCCGATCCCGGTCGGCGCCCGGATCTTCGTGGTCGAAGCGCTCAGCGAGACCAGCGTGCACGTCGAGACCTACTGATTCCCCCAGCACAGACGGGAACTCCCATGCCCCTGCTCGTCGCCATCGGCGGCGCGGTCCTCCTCGCCGTCGTCCTCGTCCTCTTCGTGCTGTCCCGGATCAAGGTGGCCGGCCCGAACGAGGCGTTCATCGTCACCGGCCGCAAGGGCCGGACCACCCAGACCGCCGACGGCGGACGCTCCACCGACATGTCGGGGCAGAAGGTCGTCCTCGGCGCGTCGGTCTTCGTGCTGCCCGTGGTGCAGAAGCTCCAGTCCCTCGACCTGTCCAGCCGGCGGATCGACGTCGGCATCAAGGGCGCGGTGAGCAAGCAGGGCATCCGCACCGACCTGCACGGCGTGGCGATCGTCAAGGTCGGCGGCACCGAGGACGCGATCCGCGCGGCCGCCCAGCGGTTCCTGCACCAGCAGGACGAGATCGAGGACTTCACCCGGGAGGTGCTGGCCGGCGCGCTGCGCTCGATCGTCGGCCGGCTCACCGTCGAGGAGGTCATCCGGGACCGGGCCGCGTTCGCCAGCGCGGTCGCCGAGGAGGCCGAGCACTCGATGACCAACCAGGGCCTGGTGCTGGACACCTTCCAGCTCCAGGACATCCTGGCCGAGGGGTCCTACCTGTCCGACCTCGGCCGGCCCGAGGCCGCCCGGGTGCTCAAGGACGCGGCCATCGCCGAGGCGCGGGCCCGGCAGCAGGCCGAGCAGGAGCGGCTGCTCGCCGAGGAGGCGATCGCCGAGGCGAACCGGAACCTGTCGCTCAAGCAGGCGGCCATCCAGGCCGAGATCGACGCGGCCAAGGCGAGGTCGGCGGCGGCCGGCCCGCTCGCCCAGGCCGAGCGCGACCAGGCGATCCTCTCCGAGCAGCAGAAGGTGGCCGAGCGCAACGCCGAGCTGAAGCAGCGTCAGCTCGACACCGAGGTGCGCAAGCCGGCCGACGCGGCCCGCTACAAGGTCGAGCAGGAGGCCGAGGCGGCCCGCAACGCCGCGGTGCTCAACGCGGACGCGCAGCGGCAGGCCACCATCGCCGCCGCCCAGGCCGCCGCCGAGCAGGCCCGGCTCACCGGTGAGGGCGAGCGGGCCCGGCGGGCCGCGCTGGCCGAGGCGAACGCGATCGAGGGCGCCAAGGAGGGTGAGGCCGAGCAGCGCCGGCGTTCGGCGATCGCCGAGGCGGTCGAGCGCGAGGGCCAGGCCGAGGCCGCGGCCATCCTGGCCAAGGGCCAGGCCGAGGCCGACGCGATGGCCCGCAAGGCCGAGGCGTTCGCCGCGTACGGCGAGGCCGCGGTGCTGGACCTGCTGGTCAAGGTGCTGCCGCAGGTTGTCGAGGCGGCCAGCGCCCCGATCGGCGCGATCGACAAGATGACGGTCATCTCCACCGACGGCGCATCGTCGCTGACGAAGTCGGTCGCCGGCAACGTGGCGCAGGGCCTCCAACTCGGCAGCGACCTGACCGGCATCGACCTGGCCGGGCTGCTCGCCAAGCTGGGCGGCGCGCACACCAACGGCAAGAACGCTGTGGAGGGCAACACCGTCACCCAGTGACGACGGCCAGGATCTCGCTGTCTCAGTCGAGGTCCGGCCAACCGCTGTACGGCGGTCGACAAGATCCAGTGACGGACGCGGAAGGGGTGCCGATCCTCGGCACCCCTTTCGCGTTTCCGTGCTCAGTAGCTGGATGCCACCCGGTCGAACTTCTCCCACAGGCCGATGGCCGTCTTGTTCGCGATCAGCGGGCTGGCGCCGGCCGCATCGGCGCAGACGTACCTGCTGTTGGAGTTGGCGAGCAGGCTGGTCGTGCCGTCGCTGTTGGTGATCACCTTGAACTTCTCCCAGTCGCCGATCGACGTCCGGTCGGCCACCAGCGGACTGGCAGCGCCCGGCGCCGTCACGTACCGCTTGACGTGGCGGGAGTACAGGGCGACGTAGCCGCCGCCGAGGTCGATCTGGTCGAACTTCTCCCAGATGTCGACGGCGGTCCGGTTGGCGATCAGCGGAGTGGTGGTGGAGCCACCCATGGTCACGTACTTCAGGTTGACCCGGGCGCGCAGGGCGATCGGCGAAGTGACGCTGCGGATCCAGCTCGCAGCCGAGTCGGCGCGAACCTCGGTCACGTCGGTGCGGGTCTCGGTGCTGCCGACGCAGCCACCCCGCCAGCTCCGGAGATGCACGCCCACCAGCTGCACGGTGCTCCCGGACTGGCGCAGGGTCGGGCCACCGAGGTCACCCTTGCAGGTGCTCGCCGGATTGTCCGCCGTGCGGTCCATGACCATCGTGTCGGTGGCGGTGCTCGACACGGTGTACGTGCCCGTGTGCAGCTGGCGACCGACCCACTCGGTGGCCGTGTGGCCGTAGCCGGTGGCGATCAACTGCTCGCCGACCTGCGGTGCCTGGGTCGCCAAGAGAGCGGGAGTCACGCCGGTCGCCGGCGCGGCGAGACGCAGCAGCGCGAGGCGGAGGACATCGTTGCCGACGGTGCTGACCACGGTGGTCTGGAAACCGCCGGTGTCGTCCACGTTGGCGCGATTGAGGATGACCTGGGTCGGTTGCGGGGTGCGCGTCGGCGGATCGGTGGCAACGTAGTACACACAGTCGTAGGCGGTCAGCACCCAGTAGGCATCCACGAGGGTGCCGCTGCACTCACGGTAGCCGTAGGCCGGATCGCCGCTGGGAATGCGGATCTTCGCTACGAACGGGTACGTCGAGGCAGAACCCACCTGCGGCGTCACGGTCCCGGTCAGTCGCAGCTCGACCAGCGTGTTCGCCGGCAGCTCGTTTCCGGTACCCGGGTTGATCGGCACGAAGGATCCCGCGCCCACGTCATAGCTCTGCTGCGTTCCGGTGGGCAGTTCGGCAGTGGCCGTCAGCGGCTGACTGCCACCGCGAACACCGAACGTGCCGGAAACCGAAAGCGTCACGTAACCCTTCGGGGCCTTGACGTCGAAACAGTAGTAGTAGCCATAGGGCGAATCCGGAATCAACTGCTCGACCTGGATCTGGTCCAAGCTGCACTGATTCTCGTCCATCGTGCGACGCGCGGCGAAACGGACGTTGCCGTCACCGCGCTTCACCTGGAGCCCGGACTCCTGCTGGATCGCCGATGCCCCGGGGTAGGCGTAGTCCTCTGCTGGCACGAGCGGCATCACCTCGTCGGCATGGGCGGCGGCCGAAGGTACCGCGAGCAGGGCGCCGGTCAGGGCGGCAGCGAGCCCCAACCGCAGGGTTCTTCTCATTCATGGCTCCTCGTCGTCTTGGGTGGCAGGAAGCAGGGTCGGTCGGACATCCGGACCCAGGTCACGGCGGACTCCACCGTGACCTGAGGTCGTGGGAAGGGCGGTCAGGGGTGGCGTGAGCGCGGCGCCACCAGTAAGACATCGGCGTCCGACGATTCCCGAGATGCGCGAAGCCGACGCGGTTTCCGGCTGGAGGGATCGGCTGCGCCGGCCGGCGGGACGCCGCCGGGCGAAGGATCAGGCCCGCTGGATGCCGGGCAGCGAAGCCCGGCGGACCGGTGCATCGCCGGCAGCTGCGGGTATCGGGACAGCAGGAAGGACGCGTTTCGTCACATTCACCCCCGTGAAATGAAGAAGCGTGGTGACGCTATCCGCTCCGCCCGGCAGCTCACAAGGGGCAACAGGAAAGCCGCGAGGCGTGACCACCGAGGCAGGTCAGTGACACGACGGCGCCCGCCGGAACCCCCTCCTGCGGGGCTCCGGCGGGCGCCGTTACGAGGATGGTCAGATGACCGCGACGACGAACTTCTCGCCGATGCCGAGACCCAGGGTCTCGCTGTTCCAGTCGACGGTACGGCTGGAGATGAGCTGGCTGGTGCCGGTGCTGCCGGCGGTGACCGCCTGCCCGTCGACGTACGCCCGGAGGTAGATCGAGCCGTCGGGGTTGTAGTCGAGGAAGTCGAACGTCTCCCACAGGCCGATCGAGGCAGACCGGGCGATCAGCGGCTTCGCGCCCGCGCTCTCGGCGGCCACGAACTTGCCGTTGACCAGCGCCTTGAGGCCGAAGAAGCCGTCGCCGACGCTGACGATCTCGAACTTCTCCCAGGCCCCGACGGTGGCGGACCGGGCGATCAGCGGCTGGCTGCCGCCGCTCTCCGCGGTGACGAACTTCCCGTTGGCCAGCGACTTGATGCCGACCACGGGAGCCGCCGCGTCGAAGTCGAACTTCTCAGCCGTGCCGATCGCGGTCTTGCTGGCGATCAGCGGGGAGGTGGTGCTCGGCGCGGTGACGTACCGGCCGTTGATGGTCGCCTTCAGGCTGATGGTGCCGTCGGTGTTGTCGACGATCTGGAACTTCTCCCAGGCACCGATCGAGGCGGCCCGGGCGATCAGCGGCTTCGCCCCCGCGCTCTCCGCGGTCACGAACTTGTTGTTGACCCGGGCACGCAGCCCGACCAGGCCGCTGCCGGCGTCGACCACGTCGTACTTCTCCCACGCGCCGACGGTGGTGCCCCGGGCGATCAGCGGCTTGGTGCCCGCGGTCTCCGCGGTCACGTAGCGGCCGTTGATCCGCGCCTTCAGGCCGTACGAGCCGCGGGCGGTCGGGACCGCCCCGACGTGCAGGAGCCGGTCCATCGAGCCCATGGTGTCGTGCACCGCGCCGCCGACGCCGGTGGTGACGATGGAGTCGCGCACCTGCTGCGGGGTCCAGGCCGGGTGCGCCTCCAGCAGCAGCGCGGCGGCGCCCGCGACGTGCGGGGAGGCCATCGAGGTGCCGTTCATCGCCACGGACTCGCTGGTGGTGCCCATGGCGGCGGAGACAATGCCCGTGCCGGGCGCGAAGGTGTCGAGGCAGCGGCCGTAGTTGGAGAACACGGCCCGGAAGTCCACCTTGTCCGTGGCGCCGACGGTGATGGCCGCCGGCACGCTGGCCGGGGAGACGCCGCAGGCGTCCCGCATGCTGTTGCCGGCTGCCACGGCGTACGTGATGCCGGCGGCGATGGAGCGGTTGACCGCGTCGTCGACGGCCTGGTCGATGCCGCCGAAGCCGAGGCTCATGTTGGCCACCGCCGGCTTGACGGCGTTCGCCGTGACCCAGTCGATGCCGGCGAGCACCTGCTCGCTGGTCCCGCCACCCTCGCAGTTCAGCACCCGTACGGCGACGAGCTTGACGTCCTTGGCCACGCCGTACTTCGTGCCGCCGATGGTGCCGGCCACGTGGGTGCCGTGGCCGTCGCAGTCCTGCGCGACGTTGTCCTTCTCGACGGCGTCGTAGCCGTAGCTGGCCCGCCCGCCGAACTCCTGGTGATCGATGTCGATCCCGGTGTCGATGACGTACGCGGTCACCCCGGCCCCGGTCGCTGGGTAGGTGTAGACGCCGTCGGTCTTCGGGGTGGTCTGGTCGATCCGGTCCAGGCCCCAGGACGGGGTGCCGGTCTGGCTGCCGGTGGCCGACCAGCGCTGGACCTGCTGGACGTACGCGACGTCCGGGTCGGCGGCCAGCCGCTCCGCCTGCCGGCGGTTCATGCTGGCCGAGTAGCCGTGCAGCGCCTTGGTGAACACCTGGCGGACCGACCCGCCGTGCTCGTCGGCGAGGGCCGAGGCGTCGGACCGCACCTCGGCGGGGCTCGCCTTGCCGTCCTTGAGCACCACGATGTAGCGGTCCGGCACCGCGTCAGCCGAGTCGGCGCCCCGGACCTCGACCCGCGGCGGGTCGGCCGGGTCGGCCAGGGCGGGGCCGCCGGTGGCGGCGCAGAAGATGGAGGTTGCCGAGGTGAGGGCGAGCCCCACCAGCGCAGAGCGGCGCAGCGCGCCGTGACGTGTCACTGAGCGTTCTCCCCGTGTCCAGCGACCGTCCGGATCGGACGGGCGGATGCGATCGGAACAGCCTCATCCTCGAATCGGAATCGGGAGGCTGGCGATGACCAACATCATGCGGGAGACATCGACCCGTGCGCGTCAACCGTTCGGTCGACACGCCGGCGTATCGGCGTCAGCCTGCGTCAGCCGACGATGCCCTGCTCGCGGGCCCAGCGCAGCAGCTCGGCCTCGGCCTCGTCCCGCTCCAGTGGGCCGCGTTCCAGCCGCAGCTCCTTGAGGTGCTGCCAGGCCCGCCCGACGACCGGTCCCGGCGGCACGCCGAGCAGCTCCATGATCGCGTTGCCGTCGAGGTCGGGGCGGACCCGGGCCAGGTCCTCCTCGGCGGCGATCCGGGCGATCCGCTCCTCCAGCGCGTCGTAGTCGGCGGCGAGCTGGGACGCCTTGCGCCGGTTGCGGGTGGTGCAGTCGGAGCGGGTCAGCTTGTGCAGGCGGGACAGCAGGTCACCGGCGTCGGTGACGTAGCGGCGGACCGCCGAGTCGGTCCACTCGCCCCGGCCGTAGCCGTAGAAGCGCAGGTGCAGGCCGACCAGCTTGACCACCTGGGAGGTCACGTCCTTGGGGTAGCGCAGCGCCTTCATCCGGGCCTTGGTCAGCCGGGCGCCGACCACCTCGTGGTGGTGGAAGCTGACCCGGCCGTCCGGGCCGACCGCCTTGGTGGCCGGCTTACCGGCGTCGTGCATCAGGGCGGCCATCCGCAGCACGAAGTCGCAGCCGTCCTCCTCCATCGACATGGCGTTGCTGACCACGGTCAGCGTGTGCTCGTAGACGTCCTTGTGCTGGGCGTGCTCGTCGATCTCCAGCTTGAGCCCGGTCAGCTCCGGCAGGAAGCGGTCGGCCAGCCCGGTGTCGACCAGCAGCCGCAGCCCGGTGATCGGGTCGGCGCCGCAGAGCAGCTTGGTGAACTCGTCCCGGATCCGCTCGGCGGTGATCCGGTCCAGGTCGGCGGCCATCCGGGTCATCGCCTCGGCGACGTCCGGGTGGACCGTGAAGCGCAACTGGGCGGCGAACCGGGCCGCGCGCAGCATCCGCAGGGGGTCGTCGCGGAACGACTCCTGCGGCGTGCCGGGAGTACGGATGATCTTCGCGGCCAGGTCGGCCAGGCCGCCGTACGGGTCGGTGAACCGGTGGTCGGGGAGGCTGACCGCCATCGCGTTGATGGTGAAGTCCCGGCGCTTCAGGTCGTCGACCAGGTTGGTCCCGTACTCGACGATCGGGTTCCGGCTGACCTGGTCGTACGCCTCCGCGCGGAAGGTGGTGATCTCCAGCCGGAGCCCGTCGCGCTGGCAGCCGATGGTGCCGAACTCCCGTCCGGTCTCCCAGATCGACTCGGCCCAGCCCCGGATGATCCGGATGGTCTCGTCCGGGTGGGCGTCGGTGCAGAAATCCAGATCGTCACCGAGGCGACCGAGCAGTGCGTCCCGCACCGATCCGCCCACCAGGTGCAGTTCGTGACCGGCCTGGGCGAAACGCCGGCCCAGCTCGTCGGCGACGGGAGAGACGCGGAGCAGTTCGGCGACGGCGTTGCGCTGCGCGGCGGTCAGCTCGCGGCGTTCGGCGGCGTGGGAGGCGGAGACTTCGGACATGGGACCGCAAGCCTATCGGGCCGGGACCGTATCTCCTGCGCCGGGCGCGGGTAACGGGCCGAGGTTGACTAAGGTTCCGGTTGGGCGGGGCCGGCGAGGCCCCGGCTCCGACGTACCCCTTGGAGGCTGGCAGATGAGCGGCGGGCTCTACCGCAGCGCGAACGCGCACGGCGGCGGCCTGCCGCCGGACGACGGCGCCACCTTCATCTCGGCCGAGCCGCTGAACCAGCCGGGCGTCGAGGCCACCGCGCCGCCCCAGGAGGTGGTCGCGGAGACGAGCGCCGCGGCGAACAGCGCGGTGATGGCCATCGGCAGCCTGGTCAGCCGGGGCACCGGCTTCGTGCGGAACCTCATGGTCGGCGCGGCGCTGGGCAACCTGGTCGGCAACGTCTTCACCACCGCCCAGTTCCTGCCGAACCAGGTCTACGAGTTCCTGCTCGGCGGCGTGCTCACCAGCGTGCTCATCCCGGTGCTGGTCCGCCGGCGCAAGACCGACCCCGATCGGGGTGAGGCGTACGCCCAGCGGCTGCTGACCCTGGCCGTGCTCGCTCTGGCCGCCACCGCGCTGATCGCGATGGTCGGCGCACCGGTGCTCACCGCGCTCTACGCCAGCGGCAAGGACGCGAGCTACACGAACCTGGTCACCGACCTGTCGTACCTGATGCTCCCGATGCTGTTCTTCACCGGCCTGAGCGCGCTGATCGCCGCGGTGCTGAACACCCGGGGGCACTTCGCCGCCCCGATGTGGGCGCCGATCCTCAACAACCTGGTGGTGATCGGCGCCTTCGGCCTCTACATCCTGATCTACGGCGCGGAGGCGATCCGGCCGGAGGACATGGGCTGGGGGCAGATCCTGCTGGTCGGCGGGGGTGCCCTGCTCGGCGTGGCGGTCCAGGCGGCCGGACTGCTGCCGGCGCTGCGCAAGGTCGGCTTCCGGTGGAAGCTGCGCTTCGACTTCCGCGAGCTGGGGCTGCGCGAGCTGGCCCAGCTCGGCGCCTGGATGTTCTGCTACGTCGCGGTCAACCAGCTCGGCCTCTTCGTGGTGGTCAACCTGCTCACCCGGGCGGCGGGCGAGGACAGCGCCGGCCTGCTGATCTACAACAACGTCTTCCTGCTGCTGATGATGGCGCACGGCATCATCGCCGTCTCGATCATCACCGCGCTGATGCCCCGGATGAGCGCGGCCGCCGCCGACGGCCGGTTCCACGACGTCACCGCAGACCTGTCCCGGGGCACCCGGATGGTCACCGCGGTGCTCGCCCCGATCGCGGTCTGCTACGCGGTGCTGGCCGGCCCGATCTCGGTGGTGGTCTTCCGGTACGGCGCCTTCACCGGCGACAACGCCGTGGCGACCTCGATCGTGCTGCTGGTGGCGGCGGTCGGCCTGGTGCCCTTCGCGATCAGCCAGCTCTTCACCTTCGCCTTCTACGCGCTGCCGGACACCCGCACCCCGGCGCTGGTCAACATCCCGGTGGTCGCCCTGCGGGTGCTCCTCCAGGTCGGTCTCTACCTGGCCTTCTCGGCCACCTTCGCGGCGGCCGGCATGATGCTCGGCAACGCGATCTCGTACGTGGCGGCGGCGGTCATCTCGGCGCTGCTGCTGCGGCCGCGGGTGGGCCGGATCGGGCTGGGCGGGATCATGCGGACCATGGGCCGGGTGGTGATCGCCGCGCTGGGCGCCGCACTGGTCGGCCTGCTGGTGGTGAAGCTGCTCCCCGGCGATTCGGCGCACCTGAGCTGGCTGGCCGCCGCCGTCCAGCTGGTGATCGGCGGCGCGGTGATCGGCGTGACCTACCTCGTGCTGGCCATGGCGCTGCGGATCGGCGAGATCACCGAGGTGGTCGGGATGGTCCGGCGCAGGCTTGGGCGGTGACCTCGACCGGCGCCGATGACGGACGGTGAACGAGGATCACCAGCCTGGGGATACGGCTGTGGATAACCCCGGGTTCCGCCGCCCAATGGGCCTCTCGGCCTGTGGACAACCAACCGTACGGCTGAGGGTGCCCAGGCCGGGGCGGGGGAAGTCCACTCCGGTTCCCGGCGGCCGCCACACCGGTCGCCCCTGCGCCGACTACTTGCCGTCAACATCTAGATTGGGCGTGCATGTCCCAGCGACCTGGCCGGACGCGGCCGTTACCCGGCCGATGCCCGGGGTCACTGGTGTCCCAACGGCTCCGGCGGGAAGATGACATGTCGGAGAACCGGGCATCCCGGGTAAGGTCGCTCTCGACGGGCACGGCAGGTGCCGACGTGGGCGTCGACACGGGTCTGCCGGTTCCATCCAAGGCAGAGCGGGAAGCCACATGCCCAGCAGCACGGGTCCATCGATCGACACGATCACCGAGGGAGGACGGGTGACCCAGGTCGGCGAGGGTCAGGAGGCGGAGGAAACCTCTCCTCCGGTCGTGACCTTCGGTGCTCCCACGGCCGGTGAGGTCCTCGCCGAGCGGTACGAGCTGGTCGAGCACATCAACAACGACAGCGCGGGCCGGCTCGTCTGGCGCGGGGTCGACGTGATCTTGCGCCGTCCCGTCGCGGTGGTCCTCCGCTACCCCGGTGGCGACTCCGCCACCGAGATGCTCCAGGCGGCCGTCGCGGCCAGCCGGGTGATCCACCCCAACCTGGTCGGCGTCTACGACGCGATCGACGAGGACGACCGGGCCTACGTGGTCCGCGAGTGGGTGGACGGCCAGTCGCTGCGCGAGCTCGTCGCCGCCGACGGTCCGCTGGACCCGGCCCGGGCGACCGCCATCGGCAGCGCGGTCGCCAGCGCCCTCGCCGCCGTCCACGCCACCGGCATGGTGCACGGCAACGTCCACCCCGGCACCGTGATGATCAGCGACGACGCCCGCGTCGTGCTGGCCGACGCCCGGACCGACGGGGCGGACAGCCAGGAGAACGACCTGCGGGCGGTTGGCGGGGTGCTCTACTTCGCCCTGACCGGGCACTGGCCGCACGGCGAGGCCCCGCTGCACGGCGCCACCGCCGGCCACGGCCGCGCCGCCCTCCCCGACGCGGTCCGGGACGCCGGCGGCGCCATCGCCGCGCCCCGCCAGGTGCGCGCCGGGGTGCCGGCGTACCTCGACGACCTCACCATGGACCTGCTCGACTCGGAGATCGCACCGCCCTCGTCGGACGTGCTGTCGGCCGAGCTCAACCGGCTCGACATCCCCGCCGACGAGCACTTCCTGGAGCAGGCCGGTCCGCTGCGCTTCACCGCCGACACCGAGGACGAGCCCTCGCCGCTGGCTGCGGCCGGCGGCCGCAAGGTCGCCCTGGGCATCGCCGGCCTGCTGGCGGTGGCCCTGGTCGGGCTGCTCATCGGTATCAGCGCCCTCGGCGACGACAAGGACCCGAACAAGGAGCCGGTGGCCCAGCCGTCCAGCAGCGCGCCCGCCACCGGCGGCACCAGCGCACCGGCCGCGCCGGTCGGCAAGCTGACCATCCAGGACGTCCGGATCATCGACCCGGAGAGCCGGGACCGCGCCGAGGTGCGGGACGCCGAGAAGGTGATCGACGGCAACACGAACGAGGGCTGGGAAACCGCCAGCTACCGGAACAACGGCAAGTTCGGCGGCCTGAAGAAGGGCATGGGGATCTGGATCGACCTCGGCGCCCCGCACACGGTCAAGTCGATCCAGGCCACCCTGTCGTCCACCGGCGCCTCGGCGGAGCTACGCGCCGGCAAGCGCGAGTTCGCCTCCAGCTCCTCCGGCGACAAGCAGCTCGTCGCGGCCTACACGGAGCGGATCGGGCAGCCGTTCGAGGAGCACGACGGCACCACGATGACCTTCGACGGGTTCAACCCGGAGGAGAAGTACCAGTACCTCCTCTTCTGGATCACCGAGCTGCCGGAGAAGGACAGCGGCGGCGGCTGGAAGCTGGGCGTCCAGGAAATCACGGTCCAGGGCTCGTGAGCCGCTCGCCGCACCCGGTGCACCGCCTCCGCCGGACGTGGTGATGGCGGGTCGCGGTGGGCGTACGCCCGGGCCGGCGACCGGGGACGGCCCGCCGGCCGGGGTGTCCGACCTCGACCTGCTGCGGGCGCACGTCGCCGGTGACCGGGACGCCTTCACCGAGCTGTTCCACCGGCACCGCGACCGGCTCTGGGCGGTGGCCCTGCGCACGGTCGGCGACCGCGAGGAGGCGGCTGACGCCCTCCAGGACGCGTTGCTGTCGGCGCACCGCGCCGCGGCCCGGTTCCGGGGCGACTCGGCGGTCACCACCTGGCTGCACCGGATCGTGGTCAACGCCTGCCTGGACCGGATCCGGCGGCGCCAGACGCACGCCACGGTCCCGCTGCCGGACGGGGTGCACACCGACGGGGAACCCGGCCGGCACACCGGCGGGGTGGAGCCGGCCGCGCCGGCCCGGGACCACGACACCGCCCTGGTGGTCCGGCAGGCCCTCGCCGGGCTGCCGGTCGAGCAGCGCGCCGCGCTGGTCCTGGTGGACGTGCAGGGCTACCCGGTGGCCGAGGCGGCCCGCATGCTCGGGGTCGCCGAGGGGACGGTGAAGAGCCGGTGCGCGCGGGGCCGGGCCCGGCTGGCCGTGCTCCTGGGGCACCTGCGGACCGGCTCCGACGAGTCAGCGGACGTGCCCGGGGTCACGGGCGGGAACCCGCGGCCACCCGAGGGCGTCGGATCCACGTCGGGGTTGTCCCGGCGGGACGCCAGCCAGGAGGAGACGTGACTTCCCGGGAGTTCAGCGAGGTCGACCACGACCTGCTCGCCGACTACCTCGGCGGTGCGCTGGACGGCACCCCGGAGCAGGCCGCCGTCGCCCGGCTGGTCGAGCATGACCCGGCCTGGGGCGAGGCGTACGACGCCCTGGCCCGGGCGGTCGAGCTGGTCCACGCCGACCTGGCCGCCTGGGCCGCCGAGCCCGTCCCGGAGCTGCCGCCCACCGTGGCGGACCGGGTCGACGCGGCGCTCGCCGGCGCCGGCCCGGCCCCGACCGCCGCTCTCACCACCGACGCTTCCGAGCCGGACCGGGGGCCGGCCGTCGTGCCCGCGCAGCCCAGCCGGGGTGCCCAGGCGCCCGGCGGGACGGGCCGGCCGGGCCGCAACACCGGACCGGGCCACCGCTCGCGGCGCTGGACCCGGATCGCCGGCCCGGTCGCGCTGGCCGCCGCCTCGGTGACCGCCGTCGGGTTCGGGGTCAGCCACCTGCTCGACGCGGGGGCCGGCCGGATCACCGCGGCGGGCGACAGCGCGGAGGGCCGGGCCGACAGCAAGGCCGCGCCGCTGGCGGCCACGCCGTTCCGAACCACCGGACCGGCGCGGCACAGCGGCACCGACTACAGCCCCGAAGGGCTCGCCCAGGCGTCGGCCTTGTTCGGTGCGACCTCGCCCTCGGCGGGCGGCGGCAAGGGGGACACCTCGGGGACCGAGAACGAGCACCGGGTCGGCGCCGGTGCCACGCTGGACCGGCTCGCCGGCCCGGAGGCGCTGGCCTCCTGCCTGTCCGCGATCGGCGGCGAGCACGGAGCCGGCCCGCTCACCGTCGACCTGGTCGACTACGCACGGTTCCGGGGCAGCCCGGCGCTGGTGGTCACCTTCACGGACGCGGGCGGCGCTCGGTGGGCGTGGGTGAGCGGACCCGAGTGCGGGGTCCCCGGGTCCGGCGCCGACACCCGGTTCACCACGCGGGTAGGGTGAGGTCACGGTCACCCGGGCGTGTCCTGCCACGTGACGTGACCCACCAGATGACCGTCTCGGGAATCCCCGCTTCGTACGATGACGTTCTGCAAGTCAGGCGCCGGCGCCGCTGGGCCGTCGGCACTCGGGATCGACATCGGTGCGCGCCGGTGACGAACACACACATCGGGAGACGGCAGTGGACGAGGTCCGCAACCTGATCATCATCGGCTCCGGGCCGGCCGGTTACACGGCGGCGGTCTATGCCGCGCGCGCCAACCTCAATCCGCTGGTCATCGAGGGCGTGCAGTCCGGCGGCGCGCTGATGACCACCACCGAGGTGGAGAACTTCCCCGGGTTCGCGGACGGCATCCTCGGCCCCGAGCTGATGGACAACATGCGCAAGCAGGCCGAGCGGTTCGGCGCCGAGTTCCTCACCGACGACGTGACCCGGGTCGAGCTCAAGGACACCGGCGAGACCGGCTCCGACGCGGTCAGCACCGTCTGGGTGGGCGAGACGGCCTACCGGGCCAAGGCCGTCATCCTCTCCACCGGCTCGGCCTGGCGCCCGCTGGGCGTGCCGGGCGAGCAGGAGTACCTGGGCCACGGCGTGTCGTCCTGCGCCACCTGTGACGGCTTCTTCTTCCGCAACCAGCACATCGTGGTGGTCGGCGGCGGCGACTCGGCGATGGAGGAGGCCAGCTTCCTCACCCGGTTCGCCGAGTCGGTGACGATCATCCACCGCCGCGACTCGTTCCGCGCCAGCAAGATCATGGCCGCCCGCGCCCTCGGCAACGAGAAGATCAAGGTCGAGTGGAACAGCGTGATCGAGGAGATCCTCGGCGAGGACGGCAAGGTCAGCGGCGTACGGGTGCGCAACGTGCACACCGGCGAGAGCAAGGTGCTCGACGTCACCGGCGTCTTCGTGGCGATCGGCCACGACCCGCGCAGTGAGCTCTTCCGCGGCCAGGTGGAACTCGACGACGAGGGGTACGTGAAGGTGCAGGCCCCGAGCACCCGGACGAGCATTCCGGGTGTCTTCGCCGCCGGTGACGTGGTCGACCACACCTACCGGCAGGCGATCACGGCGGCCGGCACGGGCTGTGCCGCCGCCCTGGACGCCGAGCGCTTCATCGCCACCCTGCAAGGCTGAAAGATTTTCACGAAAAGGTCCCGGAGGAGGGGTTCATAGTGGGAGCAACCAAGGCGGTCACGGACGCGAGCTTCGCGAGCGACGTGCTGAAGTCCGACAAGCCGGTTCTGGTCGACTTCTGGGCGGAGTGGTGCGGTCCGTGCCGCAAGGTCTCGCCGCTGCTGGAGGAGATCGCGGGTGAGATGGGTGACCAGGTCACCATCGTCAAGCTCAACATCGACGAGAACCCCGAGACGGCGCGCACCTACCGGGTGATGTCCGTGCCGACCCTGACCATCTTCAAGAACGGCGAGCCGGTGCAGTCCATCGCCGGCGCCAAGCCGAAGGGCGAACTGGTCAAGCTCATCGAGTCGGCGCTCTGAGCCGACGCCCGACACCGCCGGAACCCCCGCCACCCGACCCCGGGTGACGGGGGTTCCGCCTTTCCGGACCTGCCCCGAACCCGGGCCGGTCGGTGACCGGCCACGGTACGCTCCGTAGGCGTTCGGCGGCGGGAAGGCACCTCCGTCGGAGTGGTCCGGCCAGCCAGCGTCCGTGCAGAGGGGGGTCGTCGTGCGTCCCATCCGACCCGGTGACCGGGGACCCGCGGTGGCCGAGATCCGCACCGTACTCAACGGCCTGGAACTGCTCCCGGCCGGCGGTGGGGGCGACGAGTTCGACGCGGAGACCGAACGCGCGGTCCGGGCGTTCCAGCAGTCCCGCGGCCTCAGCGTGGACGGGCGGGTGGGCGCGGAAACCTGGCAGGCGTTGGACGCCGCCCGCTGGCGGTTCGGCGCGCGCACCCTCTACCACGCGGTCCCCGAGCCGCTGATCGGCGAGGACGTCCGGTCGCTCCAGGAGCGGCTCCTGGAGATGGGCTACGACGTCGGCCGCGCCGACGCCATCTACGGCATCCGCACCTCCCGTGCCGTCGCCCAGTTCCAGCGCGAGATGGGGCTGAAACCGGACGGGGCGTGCGGTCCGCACACCATCAACGCGCTGCGCCGCCTCGGCCGCAAGGTGGTCGGCGGGCGGCCGCAGTGGCTCCGCGAGTCCGACGCCATCCGGCAGGCCGGGCCCACCCTGGTCGGGCGGACCGTGGTGATCGACCCCGGCCACGGCGGCACCGACCCGGGCGTGGTCGTGCCCGACGGCCCGCTGCGCTGGACCGAGGCGGACATCGTGCACGACCTCGCCAGCCGCCTGGAGGGGCGGCTCGCCGCGGCCGGCGTACGGGTGCAGCTCACCCGGGGCCCGTCCCCGCGGACCTGCCTGCCGGACGCGGACCGCGCCCAACTGGCCAACTCCCTCGGCGCCGACGTCTTCATCTCGCTGCACACCGACGGGCACGCCAACCCGGAGGCCGACGGGGTGGCCACCTACCACTACGGCACCGACAACGGCGTCACCTCGGCCACCGGGGAGCGACTGGCGGGGCTGGTGCAGCGGGAGATCGTGGCCCGCACCGGGCTGCGGGACTGCCGTACCCACGCCAAGGCGTGGGACCTGCTGCGGCTGACCCGGATGCCGGCGGTACGCGTCGAGGTGGGCTACCTGACCTCGCCGGCCGACCGGGGCCGGCTCGTGGACCCCCGGTTCCGGGACCGGGTGGTCGAGGCCATCGTGGCCGCCGTGCAGCGGATGTACTTCCCGATCGAGCGGGACGTGCCCACCGGCTCGATCGACGTGAGCGAGCTGCGGGCCGTGGTGGCCGCCGGCACGGTGGTGGACTGAGCCCGGCCGGCCCGTCAGCTGGTCGAGCGGGTGGCCGGAGCCGGCCGGACCGGCCGGAGCAACGTCTCCGGGCTCATCGAGCCGAGCAGCTTCTCCAGCGCGTACTCGACGTCGGACTTCCAGCTCAGCGCCGTGCGCAACTCCAGCCGCAGGCGCGGGTAACGCGGGTGCGGGCGGACCGTCTTGAAGCCGACCGACAGGAAGAAGTCGGCCGGGGCGAGGCAGGCCCGGGTCGGGTCGTCCCCGTCGTCGCCGAACTTCGCGTCGCCGAACGCCTCGATCGCCTTGATCCCGCGCTTGGTGAGATCCCGGGCCACCCCCTGGACCAGCATCCGGCCCAGGCCACCACCGGCGAAGGCGGGCACCACGTGGGCGGTCATCAGCAACGCCGCGTCCGCGGAGACCGGCGAGGTGGGAAAGGCCATCGAACGCGGGACGTAGGCCGGCGGGGCGTACATGACGAAACCGGCGGGCATGCCGTCGACGTACGCGAGCTTGCCGCAGGAACCCCACTCCAGGAGCGTCTGCGAGACCCAGGCTTCCTTCTCCAGGCCCGGGTCGCCGGCGGCGCACGCGCGCTCGGCAGAGACCGGGTCCAGCTCCCAGTAGACGCACTGCCGGCAGGAGCGGGGCAGGTCCTCCAGCGTGTCCAGGGTCAGACTGACCAGACGTCGCGACATGAGCACCCCACCCATAGGCTCGCCAGCGGGGACCACCGCGGTCACCCGCCGCCTTCTGCCCCCGACGAGCGATCGTACGCCCCTGCCCGACGGTACGGGAGAGGACGCGCGAACGCCCACCCGAGGCGGGGAGGGCCGGTCCGGGATGTGGACGTACCCACATGGCGGGCCCGGTGCTGGTCGGCGCGGATTACGATCGACCAACCGGCGTCCCGCGCCGCCATGGTTGCCGGCATCGCGGGTACCACACCGGGCGGCAGCCCCGCCGACACCCGATCGAGGTGATGTCATGACCGGCACGACGCTCGACGACTACACCGACCGGTACGCCCGGCGGGTCCGGGGGATGACGGCCTCCGAGATCCGGGCACTCTTCGCGGTGGCCAGCCGGCCGGAGGTGGTCTCGCTCGCCGGTGGGGCGCCCTACATCGCGGCACTGCCGCTCGACGCGGTCGGGGAGATGCTCGGCCGGCTCGGCGCCGAGCACGGCGCCACCACCCTCCAGTACGGCATCGGCCAGGGCACCCCGGAGCTGCGCGAGCGGATCTGCGAGGTGATGGCCCTGTCCGGGATCGACGCGTCGTGCGGCGCCTCGCCCGAGGACGTGGTGGTCACCGTCGGCGGCCAGCAGGCGCTCGACCTGGTGGCCCGGCTCTTCCTGGACCCGGGGGACGTGGTGCTCGCCGAGGGCCCGACGTACGTCGGCGCACTCGGAGTGTTCCAGGCCGCCCAGGCCCAGGTGGCGCACGTGCCGATGGACGACGAGGGGCTGATCCCGGAGGCGCTGGAGGTGGCCATCGCCGATCTGGCCCGGGCCGGCCGGCGGGTGAAGTTCCTCTACACCATCCCCACCTACCAGAACCCGACCGGCGTGACGCTGAGCGAGGAGCGGCGCGAGCGGGTGCTCGACATCTGCGAGCGCGCCGGGCTGCTCGTGGTGGAGGACGACCCGTACGGCCAGCTCGGTTTCGAGGGCGAGGCACCCGCGCCGCTGCGGGCCCGGCGCCGTGACGGGGTCTTCTACCTGAGCACCTTCTCCAAGACCTTCGCGCCCGGCCTGCGGGTGGGCTGGATCCTCGCCCCGCACGCGGTCCGCGACAAGCTGGTCATCGCCAGCGAGGCGCAGATCCTCTGCCCCAGCGGCTTCGCGCAGGCCGCCGTCTCGACGTACCTCGGCACCATGCCCTGGCGGCAGCAGCTCAAGGTCTACCGGGAGGTCTACCGGGAGCGCCGGGACGCCATGCTCGACGCGCTCGCGGACCTGATGCCGGAGGGCACCACCTGGACCACCCCGGCCGGCGGCCTCTTCGTCTGGGCGACCCTGCCCGACGGCCTGGACTCCAAGGCGATGATGCCGCGGGCGGTCGCCGCCCGGGTCGCGTACGTGCCGGGCACCGGCTTCTACGCCGACGGGACCGGCAGCGGCAACATGCGGCTCAACTTCTCCTTCCCGCCGCCGGAGCGCATCCGGGAGGGCGTCCGCCGGCTGGCCGGCGTGATGGAGCAGGAGATCGCCATGCGCAAGGTCTTCGGCGCGGTCGGCGGCGCGGGTCCGCGGCGCCGGCAGGGCGGCTCGGACGCGCCCGGTCCCGACTTGGCATGATTCCCGCATGGCCGTCAGCCCTGCCGCACACACTTCCGTGACCGGATCCGCCGCCACCGACGAACTGCACGTGCTGGTGCTCGCCGGCGGACTCTCCTACGAGCGGGACGTCTCGCTCCGGTCCGGCCGGCGGGTGCTCGACGCGCTGCGCGCGGTCGGCGTGGAGGCCGAACTGCGGGACGCCGACGTGGCGCTGCTGCCCGCCCTCGCCGCCGACCCGCCGGACGCCGTGGTGATCGCCCTGCACGGCGCCACGGGCGAGGACGGCTCGCTGCGCGGTGTGCTCGACCTCTGCGACGTGCCCTACGTCGGCTGTGACGCCCGCGCGTCGCGGCTCGCCTGGGACAAGCCCTCCGCCAAGGCGGTGCTGCGCGAGGCCGGAATCCCCACGCCCGACTGGGTGGCGCTGCCGCACGACCGCTTCTCCGAACTGGGCGCGGTGGCCGTCCTGGACCGGATCGTCGACCGGCTCGGCCTGCCGCTGATGGTCAAGCCCGCGCAGGGCGGCTCCGGGCTGGGCGCCGCCGTGGTGCGGGACGCCGCGTCGCTGCCGGCCGCCATGGTGGGTTGTTTCGCGTACGACCAGACGGCGCTGGTGGAGCGCTACGTACCCGGGATGGACGTGGCGGTCTCCGTGCTCGACCTCGGCGAGGGACCGCAGGCCCTGCCCCCGGTCGAGATCGTGCCCCGCAACGGCGTCTACGACTACGCAGCCCGCTACACCGCCGGCCGCACCACCTGGCACGCGCCGGCCCGGCTCGATGCCGGGACGACCGAGCGAGTGGCCGAGGTGGCGCTCGCCGCGCACACCGCGCTCGGGCTGCGCGACCTCTCCCGGGTCGACCTGATCGTCGACGCAGAGGGGCAGCCGCACGTGCTGGAGGTCAACGTCTCCCCGGGGATGACCGAGACCTCGCTGCTGCCGCTGGCCGTCCAGGCGGCCGGGCTGGACTTCGGGCGGGCGCTCGGCACCCTGGTCACCCGCGCCGCCGCCCGCCGCCCCTGACCTCAGGCCGACCCGGCTCCCTGCCTCGGCGCCTGCGACTCCCCGGCCTCCTCCGGCGTGGCTGCCTTCTCCGGTGTGGCTGCCTTCTCCGGTGTGGCTGCCTTCTCCGGTTTTACGGTCGAGGGTCCCTCCGCCTCTTCGGTCTCCGGGATCTCGTCCGCGGCCTCGATCACCGACACGGGCTCCTCCTCGGGCTCCCGGGCCGCCTCGCCGGCCGCCTGGGCGTTGAAGCTCGACGGCGCCTGCCACTGGATGCGGGGCGGCTCGGCCAGGGGACGGCCGCCGAACTCGGCGAGCCACGCGGCGACCATGGCCAGATTCTCCCGCCACTGCGCCTCGGAGATCGGCGGGAGGATCGAGTCCCACAGGGACAGGAAGGTGCCCCGCAGTTGCAGCCGGCCGTACGGCCGCGCCAGGAACCACATGTGCAGGTGCGCCGACCCGTCGCCCCAGCGGTTGACGTGCACCCGGGCCACCCCGTCGAGTGAGCGGATGGCCCGCTCCAGGCGCACGGTCATCACGCCCAACTCGGCGGCGAGCAGATTCGGTAGGTCGCCGAGATCGAGGTGCGACCGGGACTCCAGGATCAGCACCATCGGAAGGCCGGTGGGCCGGTCCATCGCCCGGACCCGCCATCGCTCACCCACCCAGATGTACGCCTCGTCCGGCGCGTTGCAGGCGGTGCATTCCCGGTGCCCCTCGCCGCGGCGGGGAGGCTCGACCGGTACCGGCTCGTCGAGCGGCTTGACGTGGAGATCGCCCTCGAAGGGAAAGGAGGGCCACTGGGTGAAGTCCGGGACTGAGGGAGGGGTGTCCTGCACGACGCTGACCCTAACCGAGTTGGCGACGCCTGTCCCTACTTGACCGCCGGGCACGCGAGCGTTCCTCGTCGATCCACAACGGGTTGTCCACCACGTTGTCCACAGGCCGCTGAGATCACCACCACACCGCGTCATCCACTGCTCAGCAAGGGTTTTCGCGCGCTGTTTCACGTGAAACGGCGAGAGCCTGTGGACAAGGGCTGTGGATAACGGAGGTGGGCTGTCCACGGGGTGCGGGGGTGCCTCGGTCCTTCCTTCCTAACGAGCGAACCGGCCATCCGCACCGGCCTGTTTCACGGCTCTCCGGCCCTTCTCGTGAGGGGCGCGTCCGGGGGTCGGAGGATGCACGGCGGCGCGTGTTTCACGTGAAACAGCTCCCCAGCCGAGACCACGGGAATCGCGGGCCGCGTCGGTCAAGGCAGCAGAGCGCCCACTGCGCTCGACCCCAGCAATGTTCTTGGCGGCTCGGATGCGGCGGCCTGGCTCACCCTTGGAAGAGCTCAGCTCGCTTGTCCGCACCCCTCGAACCTCTCCGGTTGTCGCAACCTCGGGCCGCCTGCAACCAGCCGGCCGACCCGATGCTCGGTCGAGCCGGTGCCCGGCCGACGCGATGCCCGGCCGGCCCGATACCGGGCCGACGCGATGCCCGGCCGGCCCGGTGCCCGAACGACGCGATGCCGGGCCGGCCCGATACCCGGCCGACCCGATACCTGGCCGACCGGCAGCCGGCGGCCTCCGGGGCGCGCCCTCCCGCATGCCTCGGCACGATGTGCCGCAACGTGGTGGGCAAGGTTGCATCCACGGCCCGGCCGGCGGGGGCGCTGCGCGGGGACATGACGGTCTCTGGCGACCTGCGCCTGAGAGTTCCCCAGTTCTTGGCCAGCAGCGGCTCGAACCCTCGCCGGTCCAGGTCCTCGAAGGGTCCGCGTGACCGACGAGATTTGGATGGCGGCAAGTCCCGGCAGCTGCCTCACGCCCCGTGAACATCCCTCGAGGAGCCGCGAGGTCGGCCCAGATCCGGGAGGCGAGGTGTGCTCGCCAGGTTGGGGGCAAGCAGCCAACCCCGTTCGGTCACGGTGCGGCCGGATCGAAGGTTCAGCGGGTCGGCCCGGCGGCAGGGTGCCGCGCCCGTCCGGTGGAGGGGCTAGGCCGGCGTTTCACGTGAAACAGGAAAGTGGGCGGTGCCGCTCATGCGTGAGAGCGGGACGTTCCGGGGCCGGCACCTGAAGCTCGGTTCTCTCGCTGGTCGACGGGGAGCGGAACATCGCCCGGCCGGCAACCCGCGCACGGCTCACCGTGCGATCCCGAGGGAGGCCCCGGACCGGCCGCCTTGCTTGCGGACGGGTTGGTCGGCCGCCGACTTCTTGGCCACACGTCTCGGCTCACAGTCCGGGCTCCCTGACGGCAGTGCGATGGGGCGGAGCGTGCTTTCGCGCCGCCACCGTCCAGCCCTTGGTGGCGAGTTGACTCAACGCCCTGCGGCCGTGAAGACCGGCGAACGACGGGTGAGCGGCACCGCGGGCATAGGAGTGATCCCCGCGCCCGTTCAGCACCTCAGAGCCGGGTCCAGATCGGGGCGGACCTCCCCGCTGCCACCAAGGCGACGGCAGACGCTCCAGAAGGTCTCACAGCTCTCGGCATGAATGGTCTGCCGGACAGGAGCCGATGCCAGGAAGCAGCGGACCGCGACGGCCGGAGCGAGAGAGCACGAGTCAACAGACGGACATCGGCAAGGAGGCTTCGCAGTGATTGCGACTCCACGGCCACGGCACGAGCGTCGGCGGAGGCTGCCGAGCAAAGACGCCACCGCGCAGGGGCACCGCCGGGCAGGGGGGCACCGCCGGGCAGGGGTCGCCATCGGGCCGGGTTGCCACGGGGCGGGAGGCGCCACGGGGCAGGGGTAGCCACCGGGCAGGGTTGCCACGGGGCAGGAGGCGCCACCGGGCAGGCGCCTGCCCGGGCCGAGGCACCGCCCGAGCCGAGGCACCGCCCGAGCAGAGGCGCCGCCCAAGCAGAGGCCGCCGCCCAAGCAGAGGCCGCCGCCCGGGCAGAGGCCAACGGGCAGGGGTCCCACGGTGCAGAGGTGCCGCTGGGCGGAGGCCGCTGGCGCGCAGACGTGCCGCCGAGGCAAGCGGTACCTCTGCGGCAAGGCTCACCGCCGGGCAGGCGACGCCGACTGGCATGTCGGTGGGCAGCGCCGACCGCACACGGGCGTCGGCGCACGAGCTAGGCGGCGGCCGCCAACGGAGCCGGCGGTGAAGGAGGCCGCCGCGCTGGCGACCGGTGGAGCGCCCGGGGCACCAGGCTGCTCAGTGACCGGGCTGGCCCGGCGCCCAACCCGCACAGCGCGCGACTGTTGCTGGCGGTGAGCGGCGGCGGGAACGATCAGTGACAGAGTCTCCGTGAAACCGAGTTCCTCGACTCACATCACCGTTTCACGTGAAACGTGCCCCGGCCCTGAGCCCACCCTTCTGACGGTATCGGGTGGCCGCCTGGAGCCCGCTAGCAAGCCCATGCGAACTGTCGAGGCTGGCCGCAGGTGCACAGGGCTCGTCCGGCCTCCAACAGGCGACTGGGAGAAGTAGCGGAGAGAACCCGACGGCCCTGCCCATGGCAGGCCCCAGGAGCCTCCACAGTTGGACCTCAGCCGGTCCGAACCCTGCGGCACCCCTCACGGATACCCGTCCACCGTCCTGATGCGCTCAGGACGCTCTCACGGCCGCCCCTTCCACCCTGGGGCCGACTTCCCCCGAAGCCGGCCGCCCGGGCCGGCTCTCATCGGCACCATCACCGAAAAGAACAACCAGCACGGCGACACAGCGAGGTAACCCACCTCCAGCGTCACCAACGAACACCCAGCCGACCGGATCCCGCGCCATCCGGCCCGCAGACCCTCCAAACGATTCGGCCGCGTCGCCCCCGCAGGGACCACGCGGCCGAGACCGACAGGGACGTACTCACTCCCCGGGCTGTTCCTCGTGGCCCACACCGATGATCCCGACGATCCGCTCCAGGTCGTCGACCGTCGCGAACTCGATCGTGATCTTCCCCTTGCTCCGGCCGATGTCGACCTTCACCCGGGTGTCGAACCGGTCGGAGAGCCGATCGGCGAGGTCCGTCAGCGCGGGCGCGTGCGGCTTCGGCCGGCGCTTCGCGGCCGGGGTCTTCGCCGGGCCGTCGGCGAGCGCCAGGGCGACGAGTTCCTCGGTGGCGCGCACGGAGATGCCCTCGGCGACGATGCGCTTGGCGAGCTGCTCCTGCGCCTCGGCGTCGTCGAGGCTGAGCAGGGCACGGGCGTGGCCGGCGGAGAGCACCCCGGCGGCGACCCGGCGCTGCACGTGGGCGGGCAGGTTCATCAGCCGGATCGTGTTGGAGATCTGCGGCCGGCTCCGGCCGATCCGGCGGGCCAGCTCCTCGTGCGTCGCGCCGAACTCCTCCAGCAGTTGCTGGTACGCGGCCGCCTCTTCCAGCGGGTTGAGGTTGGCCCGGTGGATGTTCTCCAGCAGCGCGTCCCGGAGCATCGCGTCGTCCTTGGTGTCCCGGACGATGGCGGGGATGCTCTCCCGGCCGACCGCCTGGGCCGCACGCCAGCGCCGCTCGCCCATGACGAGTTCGTACTTCTCGCTGTCGAGCTGGCGCACCACGATCGGCTGGAGGAAACCCACCTCCTGGATCGAGGTCTTCAGCTCCTCCAGCGCCTCCTCGTCGAAGACGTGCCGGGGCTGCTTCGGGTTCGGCACGATGCTGTCGACCGGGATCTCGGCGAAGCGGGCTCCCGGGACCGGGCTCAGTTGCGGCTCCGGCTCCGCGGCCGGGGCGGCCGGCGTGGCCACCTCGCCGGCGCCGGCGGCTCCGTTCACGACCGCCGCCGGACCACCGGCGGGGATGGCCGGGGCGGCCGCCGCCGTACCGTTCTCGGTTTCGGCGGTCGCCGGGGCGCTGCCCGGCGCGGGTCCGGTGGGGATGAGGGCACCGAGCCCCCGGCCCAGTCCGCCGCGAGGACGGTTCTTCATGCGACGCCTCCCAGCGACTTCTCCGCACTACGCATTCCGGCTCACCGGCTCCATGACGCCTCGCTCGGCAATTTCCTGAGCGGCCTCGAAGTAGCTCGTGGCCCCCCGCGAACCGGGATCGTAGGTCATCACGGACTGCCCGTAGCTGGGTGCCTCGGAGACCCGCACGTTCCGGGGGATCACGGCCTGGAGCACCTTGTCCCCGAAGTGGTTCCGGACGTCCTGCTCCACCGCATCGGCCAACCGGGTGCGCCGGTCGTACATGGTGAGCAGGATGGTGGAGACTTCGAGCTTCGGGTTGAGGTGCTGGCGTACCAGGTTGATGTTCTGGATCAGCTGGTTGAGGCCCTCCAGCGCGTAGTACTCGCACTGGATGGGGATCAGCACCTCCTGCGCGGCGACCAGCGCGTTGACGGTCAGCAGGCCGAGCGACGGCGGGCAGTCGATGAAGACGTAGTCGAAGTGCCCCGGGTACGCGGCGATGGCGCGAGCCAGCCGGGACTCCCGGGCGACCACCGAGACCAGCTCGATCTCCGCGCCCGCCAGGTCGATGGTGGCCGGTACGCACCACAGGTTCGGGATGCCCTCGACGGCCTGGGCCACCTCCTCCAGCGGCACGCTGTCGATCAGGCAGTCGTAGACGTCCGGCACCCCGGTGTGGTGCGGCACGTTGAGCCCGGTGGAGGCGTTGCCCTGCGGGTCGAGGTCGACCACCAGCACCCGGTTGCCGTGCAGGGCGAGCGCCACCGCCAGGTTCACCGTGGTCGTGGTCTTGCCCACGCCACCCTTCTGGTTGGCGACGCACATCACCCGGGTCCGTTCGGGGCGGGGCATGGTGACCTCACCACTGGGATTCAGGATCTGCACGGCGCGCATAGCCTCCATAGCCAACGGTGGGTCATCCTCTTCGCGCGTCGGGGTTTCACGTGAAACGTACGTGCTCGCGGCGGGTGCGGCGCCGTAGCCGGCGGCCGGTGGCGTGTCGGCAGGGGCAGCCGCGCCGACGGCCACGTCCGGGGCAGCTTCGGGGGTGGGCTGCTGCGGCACGGCCACCACCGGCGGCTGCGGCTCGTAGCGCGCGGGGACCGCCGCGTTGCCGCGTACCGGGGCCGGACGAGGGGCGGGCGCGTTCGCCGGGCCGCCGTTCGGGTCGTGGGGATCCCGGGCCAGCGGCACGTTCGCCGGTACGGATGACGTCGGCCGCACGCCACCCGCCGACGGCGCCTCCCGGCGCACCACCGGATCGCAGTCGGGGGGACGCGTGGACGGGTCGTCGGGCTCACCGCTCGCCGGCCAGCCCTGGTAGGTGGTTTCACGTGAAACGGGGCCGGTGGCAGAGGGCTGCCCTCCAGGCCCGGTCACCCGTGGATCGTCGTACCTGCCGTCGTCATGCACCTGTCATCCCTGCCCGCTCCGGATGGTCGGTCCGCACCCCGTCATTCAGGCCCCCGCGCTCACCGCGCGGCGTCACCGGCCCGGTGGGAGCGGTCGGGTTCGGGTGCGCCCGGCACCGCCGCTCCACACTATCGACGCGCGGCCAGCCTACGGCCGACGGGCGCAGCGGGTCCACGTCGGGTTCTGATCGATCAGCTCACGCCCACCCGGTCCGACGACCGGGTGGGCGTCCGGAAAGCCTTACCGCGTCAGCGGTCCCGACCCTGGGGAGCCGCGGCGGCGACCGCCCCGCGAGCGCTTCGGCTTCTTCTTCCTGGCCGGGCCGACCATCCGTTCGCGGACCACCTCGATCACCGTCGCGGGCGGATCGATCACGCCGTCCCCGCACCGGTGCAACTCCGGTTCGCCGCCGCCGAGCCGGGCCACCGCCGCGGCGTGCTCGGCGATCTCCTCGGCGGCGGAGGCGCCCTTGAGCGCCATGAGCCGACCGCCGGGCACCGCCAGCGGAAGACACCAGGCGGCGAGCCGGTCCAGCGCGGCCACGGCGCGCGCGGTGACGATGTCGGCGGTCAGTGGATCCCGGTCACGCGATCCGGCCGCGGCCTCCTCGGCGCGGCCGCGGAACACCCGGACCGATCTGGTCAGCCCCAGGTGCTGCACCGCCTCGATCAGGAAGGAGGTCCGCCGGGCGAGCGGCTCCACCAGGGTCACGGCGAGGTCGGGGCGCGCAATGGCCAGCACCAGACCGGGCAGGCCCGCCCCGGAGCCGACGTCGATGACGCTGGCCCCCTCCGGGATGCGTTCGGCCATCGCCGCGCAGTTGAGCAGGTGACGGTCCCAGAGCCGAGGCGTCTCGCGGGGGCCGATCAGGCCGCGTACCACCCCGTCCGTGGCCAGCAGTTCCGCGTACGCGGCGGCCAGGTCGAGCCGGTCGCCGAAGAGGGTACGGGCGGCGCCCGCCAACTCGGGCGGCAACGTCGCCTCCGCCGGGGACGGCTGCTCGCCGGCGGACCGGTCCGCACCGTCCACGAAGGACCGTCCCGCCTCCTCGTCGCCGGGGGCCGCGGCGCCCCGGTCACCGGGAGGCGGCGCAGCGGCAGCGGCCGGCTCGGCGAACACCGGGTCGACGGGACCGGCGGGAGTGGCCGGGGCCGGCATCGGGGACCCGCCCGGCGGCAGGGGCTCGCTGAAGAGAGCCGGCGTCACCTCGGCGGCAGGGTCCACCGCCACGACCGGCTCCGGGGCGGACTCGCCGGAGAAGGTCGGATCCGCCGGGGTCGCGGGCCCCGCCGGCACCGCGGGATCAGCGGGGACGTCACCGGCAGCGAAGACGGGGTCCACGGCCGGGTCGGGGTGGACAGGGGACGGCCCGGGCGGCGCCCCGCCCGGGCCGGTCACGGCACCCGCCGTCGTCTCGTCGGAAGCCACCCGGGTCAGTCCGCCACCGGCCGGACCACGATCCGGCGGTTCGGCTCGACGCCCTCGGACTCGCTCTCCACGCCGCTCATCGCGTTGACCACGTCGTGCACGCACTTGCGCTCGAAGGCGGACATCGGCTCCAGGCGCACCGGCTCGCCGTACTCCTTGACCTTCTCCACCGCGTTCTTGGCGACGGCGGCCAGCTCCTTGCGCCGGGCGGCGCGGTAGCCGCCGACGTCGAGCAGCAGGCGGCTGGGCGAACCGGTCTGGCGGAACACCGCGAGCCGGGCCAGCTCCTGCAGCGCCTCCAGGGTGGCGCCGCGCTGACCGACCAGGTTCTGCAGGCGGGCGCCGACTACCTCGACGACCGGGCGGCCGCCGGAGACCAGCTCGTCGATGTCGCCGTCGTAGTCGAGGATGTCGAGCAGGCCCTCGACGTAGTCGGCGGCGATCTCGCTCTGCCGGAACAGGTCGCTGTCGGCGGGGGCCTTCTTCTCCCGGGCCTCGGCCTGGGTCTCCTCGGCCTCCTCGGTGGTGGCGGCCGGCGCGCCCTCCTCGTCCAGGGACTGGTCGGCGCTGGGGATGCTGGTGTCGGTCACGGTCTCATCTCCGTACTCGCTCGGCCGGACCGTCGGGTCCGCTGGTCTCCCGAGGGCCGGCGGGAGGTTTCGCCGGTGCCCTCGGGCACGTCTGTACGGGCCAGTTTCGCCCGTGACCGCGCTCCGCGCGGCGGTTCCGGCCCGGCGCCGACCTCTCGGTGGCAGCTCGGGGGCCGGAACGGGCCGCCACCGGATCTCCGGCGGCGGCCCGGTGGGCTCAGCCCTGTCGCTTGGCGGGGCGGCCGCCGCTCTTCTTCGGGTTGACCGGCTTGGCGCCGGGCTTCGGGCCGGCCACCTTGGGGGCGGCGGCCGGGGCCTTGACCGCCGGCTGGGCGGTCTTGCGGCCGAGCAGGCCACCGGTCCGGGCCGGCTGAGCGGCGGTCTTGCCGCCGGTGGTCTTGCCCGCGGTGCTGTTCTTCGGCGGCACCAGCGGCGGGAACTTCCGCAGCACCCACTGCTGCTGGCCGAGGGTGAAGAGGTTGTTGGTGACCCAGTAGATGATCACGCCGATCGGGAAGATCGCGCCAGAGATGAGCAGCGAGAACGGGATGCCGTAGAGCATCAGCCGCTGCACCATGCGCTGCTGCGGGTCCTCCGCCCAGCCGGTCTTGAGGATCATCTGCCGGCTGGTCAGGTAGGTCGTGGCGATCATGATGCAGACCAGCACGCCGGCGACGATCTTCACGGTGGTCAGGTTCGCACCGAGCGACGCCATCTCGGCGGCGGTGGAGCCGAACTTCCCGGAGATCGGAGCAGAGAAGAGCTTCGCGTTCGAGGCGCTGTTGAACTGCTCGACGGTCCAGCCGTACAGGGTCTTGCCCTGGTTGTCGGGGTTGAGCCGCTTGAGCGTGTGGAACAGGCCGAGGAAGACCGGGATCTGGAGGAACATCGGAAGGCAGCCCATGAGCGGGTTGGCCTTTTCCTTCCGGTAGAGCTCCATCATCTCCTTCTGGAGCGTCTCCCGGTCACCCTTGTGCTTCTCCTGCAGCTCCTTGACCTTGGGCTGCAGCGCCTGCATGGCCCGCTGCGACTTGATCTGCTTGACGAAGACCGGGAACAGGATGACCCGGACAGTCACCACCAGGAAGATGATGGAGAGGATCCAGGCCCAGTTCGTACCGATCACGGCGTCGACCGAGACCCCGATGGCGTCCCAGGCCGAGTGCCAGGTCAGCAGGATCCACGAGATCGCGTAGTAGATCCAGTCGAGACTAAACACTCAGGCTCCAGTCACGTCGGCACGGCGGCGGCCGCCCGGCTCCGGCACCGGGTCGTGTCCACCAGGGTGGAAGGGGTGGCAGCGCGACAGCCGCCGGACCGCCAGCCAGGCCCCCCGCAGCGCACCGTGCCGGGAGACCGCCTCGACGGCGTAGGCACTGCACGACGGGTAGAACCGGCAGCGGGCCGGCAGTGCCGGACTTATCCACCGACGGTACGCGATGATGGGCGCCAACAGCATGCGGGCACCGGTTGTAGGCCGCGGCGGGGAAGTGCGCTCGGTCACCGGGACCGCCGGCCCCGGGGGGTGCGCGCGGCGGCGAGGGCGGCGTCCAGGTCGGCCCCGAGCCGGGCGTACGACGCCTCGGCGGCCGGCGGCAGGGCGCGTACCACCAGGGTGCTGCCGGCGGGCAGGTCGTCCAGCCGCTCGCGGACCAGGTGGCGAAGCCGTCGGCGGACCTTGTTCCGGACCACGGCGTTGCCGACGGCCTTGGACACGACGAAGCCGGCGCGGCGGGGTGCGGAGGTCTCCGCACCGCTGCTCCGCGCCGGCTCCGGCGAGGTTGTCGCGGTAGGTCCGGTCTGCTCGGGGAGGGTCAGGTGGACCACGACGGCGCCACGGCCGACGCGGCGGCCACCCCGGACCGCTGCGGCGAAGTCGCTACTGCGCCGCAGTCGTTGCGCGGCCGCCAGCACGACTGCCCACGTCCCCGGACCGGACCGGTCGGCCTCAGGCCGACAGGCGGGTGCGGCCCTTGGCGCGACGGGTCGAGATGATGGCGCGGCCGGCACGGGTGCGCATGCGCAGCCGGAAGCCGTGGGTCTTCGCGCGCCGGCGGTTGTTCGGCTGGTAGGTGCGCTTGCTCACGTCAGGCTCTCCGTTGTCGTACGCCCCGCGCGGGGGATCGCCCGGGGTCGTGTGGTGGTCCAGGCCACCTCAGCGGTGGCCTCCGATCGGTGCTGCCCGGCGGTGCGGGGCCCCGGCGATGCGGGGAGGTGACCGCGGACAGCAAGCACCCATCACCCTAGCAGAGGGCGAGAGAGCAGCCGTTCCAGCCTACGCAGGGCGGCAATGACCGTCAAACCTCACACCAGGGCCCCGACCAGCGCGGGAAGCGCGACCGAAGGGGCGGTTTTCACTGATGTTGACAAGGCCGTCCCGGTGTCGACGGTTGATGGCGCGGGGTCCGCGCTGTTAGCGTGCCCGATTGCGGTCAGCGTCGGGGGTCTGGGTTTGTCGCTGACCGGCAAGACCGGACAAGGTAGTGAATCGTTCGGCACGGTGAACCCGCTTCAGCGCCTCCGGGAACCAGGGGGCAGGTCCGACCCGCGTCCGGTGGGCGGCCACAATCGGTCGGTACACACAGGCTGTGGATAACTTGTGGATGACGACCGGTCAGCCGTCCGGGCGGGCGTGAGGAGAGGCGAGGGGGGTGGCACGACGGTGACCGGATCGAACGACCTTGCCGCGGTGTGGACGGCGACGACCGACGAGCTCGCCGACGAGATCATCTCCGCGCAGCAGCGGGCGTACCTCCGGCTGACCCGGCTGCGGGCGATCGTCGAGGACACCGCGCTGCTCTCCGTACCGGACGCGTTCACCCGGGACGTGATCGAGTCCCGCCTCCGCCCGGCCATCACCGAGGCGTTGAGCCGCCGGCTCGGCCGGCCCATCCAGGTCGCCGTCACCGTGCGCGTCGCCGAGGACCCGGGCGCCCGTCCGGCCGGCACCGTCTACCGCAGCGCCCCGGAGCCCTCCGCCGCGCCCGCGGACCTGCTCGCCGGCTTCGACCAGCCCGGCCCGGCGGACACCGCGCCCGGCTTCCCCGAGCTGGGCTTCCCGCCGGCCCGGCCGGAGGCCCCCACGTACGCCGACCCGCACCCGGAGCCGCCGGCCGAGGAGCCGGCCCCCCGGCAGCGCACCGCCGACGGCGCCCGCCCCCAGCTGATCCCGGCCAGCCGGGACGGGCAGGACACGCTCTTCAGCGCCGCCTTCGCCGAGCCGCTGCGCGCCGCACCCGAGCGCCGCGCCTTCGACGAGCGCCCCCGGGTCGAACCGCCCGCCCCCGACGCCGGCGGCTACGAGCCCCGCTACCGGGAGGCGCCCGGCCCGGCCGGCGCCCCGCCGCTGCGCGGCCTGCCCCGCGACGGCGCCACGGACAGCGGCCCCGGCCGCGGCGCCCCCGACCACCGTCCCGGCGGCCAGGCCGACCGGCGGCTGCCCGGCGGGGCGGAGAGCGGCGGCAACCGGCTCAACCCGAAGTACATGTTCGAGACGTTCGTCATCGGCTCGTCCAACCGCTTCGCCCACGCGGCGAGCGTGGCCGTGGCCGAGTCGCCGGCGAAGGCGTACAACCCGCTGTTCATCTACGGCAGCTCCGGGCTGGGCAAGACCCACCTGCTGCACGCCATCGGGCACTACGCCACGACGCTGGGCAACGCCCGCTCGGTCCGGTACGTCTCGACCGAGGAGTTCACCAACGACTTCATCAACTCGCTGCGTGACGACAAGACCAGCGCGTTCCAGCGCCGCTACCGGGACGTGGACATCCTCCTGATCGACGACATCCAGTTCCTGGAGAACCGGGAGCGGACCCAGGAGGAGTTCTTCCACACCTTCAACACCCTGCACAACGCCAACAAGCAGATCGTGATCACCTCCGACCGGTCCCCGCGGCAGCTCGCCACGCTGGAGGACCGGATGCGGACCCGGTTCGAGTGGGGGCTGCTGGCCGACATCCAGCCGCCGGACCTGGAGACCCGGATCGCGATCCTGCAGAAGAAGGCGGCCCAGGAGCGGATGTACGCCCCGCCGGACGTGCTGGAGTTCATCGCGTCCCGGGTGTCGAATTCGATCCGCGAGCTTGAGGGTGCGCTCATCCGGGTCACCGCGTTCGCCAGCCTGACCCGTTCGACGGTCGAGCTCTCGCTGGCCGAGGAGGTGCTGCGGGACTTCATGCCCGACGGCGCCGGGCCGGAGATCAACGCGGACCAGATCATGGTCTCCACCGCGGACTACTTCGGGGTGAGCCTCGAGGACCTGCGCGGCCACTCCCGCTCCCGGGTGCTGGTCAACGCCCGCCAGGTGGCCATGTACCTGTGCCGGGAGCTGACGGACCTGTCGCTGCCCCGGATCGGCCAGGCGTTCGGCGGCCGGGACCACACCACCGTCATGCACGCCGACCGGAAGATCCGCCAGCAGATGGCGGAGCGGCGGTCGCTCTACAACCAGATCGCCGAGCTGACCAACCGGATCAAGCAGACCACCTGATCCGTACGCAAGGCGACGCGACGCCCGGCCGGGCCCCACCGGCCGGGCTTTTTCGTGCCTGTGGAGACCCGGAGCTTGACCCTCGACCCGGTGGAGGGCCCACTATCGGGGTCGTGTTCGTCCACAGCTCGACCCGGTTGTCCACATCCCCTGTGACACAGGCGGTGGAAAACCACGCTCGGTTCCGACCCGGTTACCCACAGACTGTGGACAACTCCTGGGGACGATGCTGTGGACGCCTGGGGACGACGGGCGAGTTGTCCACCGACGACGGTCGACCTGTGGGCGACCTGTTGAAGGTTCTGGGGATGACGACGGTCGACGCCGTCGGCGCTGTCCACAACACTGGGGAGAAACCCGGTGGATTAGCGGTGGACAACCGGTGGACAGCCGTGGAAAACCCGGCGGCCGGCGACGGCTGTGGACCCGGACACGGGTTGTACCCCTGGTTCTCCACAGGGAAACCACCGGTGGATAACCTGGCTGACCTGGGCGGACGCCGGTTCTCCACAGTTTGCACAGGTGCGATGAAGACGATGAGTTATCTCTTCTAAACAACAAAAACCAATCATCACCGTTGGACTTCCTGTGGATCGGGCCGGAGCACTGCCGTCGGCAGTCGCCCGGGCACCTGGATCCACGGGGTCGGGCGCACAGCCGATGCCCACGCGCCCTAAGGTGCGATGGGTACCCGCACGGTCGGGCGGGACGGGTGGCAGCGGTCGGCATGAGAGAGTTGTCGCTGACGTCGACGCGGAGGCATTGATGAAGTTCCGAGTGGAGCGCGACGCGCTCGCCGAGGCGGTCGCGTGGACCGCCAAGAGCCTGCCCAACCGACCCTCCGTACCGGTGCTGGCCGGGGTGATGCTCCGGGTCACCGACGGCAACCTCCAGGTTTCCGGCTTCGACTACGAGGTCTCCAGCCAGGTCACCGTCGAGGTGCAGGGTGACGCCGACGGCGCCGCCCTGGTCTCCGGCCGGCTGCTCGCCGAGATCACCAAGGCGCTCCCGGCCAAGCCGGTGGACATCGCCGCGGTCGGCGCGCACCTGGAACTGGTCTGCGGCAGTGCCCGGTTCACCCTGCCGACCATGCCGGTCGAGGACTACCCCACCCTGCCCGAGATGCCGGAGAGCGCCGGCACCGTCGACGCGGCCGCGTTCGCCGCCGCCGTGGCCCAGGTGGCCGTGGCCGCCGGGCGCGACGAGACGCTGCCGATGATGACCGGTGTCCGGATCGAGCTGTCCGGCAGCACGCTGGCCATGCTCGCCACCGACCGCTACCGCCTGGCCCTGCGCGAGATGGAGTGGAACCCGGACGACCCGGAGATCAGCCTCAACGCGCTGGTGCCCGCCCGGACGCTGCACGACACCGCCAAGGCCCTCGGCCCGCTCGGCGGCCACGTCACCATGGCGCTGTCCCAGGGCGGCGCGGGCGAGGGCATGATCGGCTTCTCCGGCGGCACCCGCCGGACCACCAGCCGGCTGCTCGACGGGGCCAACTACCCGCCGGTGCGCTCGCTCTTCCCAGCCAGCCACAACGCGGAGGCCCGGGTCCCGGTCGCCACGCTCATCGAGGTGGTCAAGCGGGTGGCGCTGGTCGCCGAGCGCACCACTCCGGTGCTGCTCAGCTTCAGCTCCGACGGCCTGGTGGTCGAGGCCGGCGGCACCGAGGAGGCCCGGGCCAGCGAGGCCATGGAGGCGACCTTCACGGGCGACCCGCTGACCATCGGCTTCAACCCGCAGTACCTGATCGACGGCCTGACCAACCTGGGCGCCCAGCACGCCCAGCTGGCGTTCGTCGACGCCTTCAAGCCCGCGGTGATTTCCCCGGCGGGCGAGGATGGCGAGGTCGTCCCGGGGTACCGGTACCTCATCATGCCGATCCGCGTGTCCCGCTGATCGACGGCAGCACCACCCAGACGTACGGAGGTAGGAGCACATGCAGCTCGGCCTGGTAGGACTCGGCCGGATGGGCGGCAACATGCGCGAGCGGTTGCGCGCCGCCGGTCACGAGGTGGTCGGCTACGACCGCAACGCGGAGCTGAGCGACGTCGCGAGCCTCACGGAACTGGCCGAGAAGCTGGAGTCGCCCCGGGCGGTCTGGGTGATGGTCCCGGCCGGCGTCACCGACGCCACCATCGACGAGCTCGCCGGCGTCCTCGGCGAGGGCGACATCATCATCGACGGGGGCAACTCCCGGTTCAGCGACGACGCCCCGCGCGCCGAGCGCCTCAACGAGCAGGGCATCGGCTACATCGACGTGGGCGTCTCCGGCGGCGTCTGGGGCAAGCAGAACGGGTACGCCCTGATGGTCGGCGGCGCCCAGGAGCACGTCGAGCGGCTCATGCCGATCTTCGAGGCGCTCAAGCCGGAGGGCGAGTTCGGCTTTGTGCACGCCGGCCCGGTCGGCGCCGGCCACTACGCCAAGATGGTGCACAACGGCATCGAGTACGGCCTGATGCACGCCTACGCCGAGGGCTACGAGCTGCTGGCCGCGTCCGAGCTGGTGACCAACGTGCCGGGCGTCTTCAAGTCCTGGCGCGAGGGCACCGTGGTCCGGTCCTGGCTGCTCGACCTGCTGGACCGGGCGCTGGACGAGGACCCGGAGCTGGCCGAGCTGAGCGGCTACACCGAGGACACCGGCGAGGGCCGGTGGACGGTCGACGAGGCGGTCCGGCTGGCCGTGCCGCTGAACGTCATCACCGCCTCGCTGTTCGCCCGGTTCGCCTCCCGGCAGGACGACTCGCCCGCCATGAAGGCCGTCGCCGCGCTGCGCCAGCAGTTCGGCGGCCACGCCGTCCACAAGCGCTGACCGGTATCCACAGCCTGTGTACGTCCGCCGGCTCGAACTGGTCGACTTCCGCTCGTACGAGCGGGTCGGCGTCGACCTGGAGCCGGGCCCGAACGTGCTGGTCGGCGCGAACGGCGTCGGCAAGACCAACCTGGTCGAGGCGTTGGGCTACGTGGCGACCCTGGACTCGCACCGGGTCGCCACGGACGCCCCGCTGGTCCGGATGGGCGCCACCTCGGCGGTGATCCGCTGCGCCGTGGTGCACGAGGGCCGGGAACTCCTGATCGAGCTGGAGATCGTCCCGGGCAAGGCCAACCGGGCCCGGCTGGGCCGCTCCCCGGCCCGCCGCGCCCGGGACGTGCTCGGCGCGCTGCGGCTGGTGCTCTTCGCCCCGGAGGACCTGGAGCTGGTCCGCGGCGACCCGGCCGAGCGCCGCCGCTACCTGGACGACCTGCTGGTCACCCGCCAGCCCCGGTACGCCGGGGTGCGCGCCGACTACGAGCGGGTGGTGAAGCAGCGCAACGCGCTGCTGCGGACGGCGTACCTGGCCCGGAAGACGGGCGGCACGCGGGGCGGGGACCTGTCCACCCTCGCGGTCTGGGACACCCACCTGGCGCACCACGGCGCGGAGCTGCTCGCCGGCCGGCTGGAGCTGGTCGCCGCGCTGACCCCGCACGTGGCCAAGGCGTACGACGCGGTGGCGGCGGGTCGGGGCGCGGCGGGGATCGCGTACCGGCCGTCGGTGGAGCTGCCCGAGGCGACCACGGACCGGGCGGCGCTGGTCGAGGCGCTCGGCGCCGCGCTGACCGCGAGCCGGTCGGCGGAGATCGAGCGGGGCACCACGCTGGTCGGCCCGCACCGCGACGACCTGGCGCTCACCCTCGGCCCGCTGCCCGCCAAGGGCTACGCCAGCCACGGCGAGTCCTGGTCGTACGCGCTGGCGCTGCGGCTGGCCGGGTACGACCTGCTGCGCGCCGACGGGATCGAGCCGGTGCTGGTGCTGGACGATGTCTTCGCGGAGCTGGACGCCGGCCGGCGGGAGCGGCTGGCCGAGCTGGTCGGCGGCGCGAGCCAGCTCCTGGTGACGTGCGCGGTGGACGACGACGTGCCGGCGACCCTGCGGGGCACCCGGTACGCGGTGGGCGAGGGGACGGTACGCCGTGTCGGATGAGGTGGAGCTCCCGCCCGCGCGGCTGGGGCCGGGACGCGGTGGGCGTACCCCTGAGGGGCCGGAGGCGAAGCCGGGCGGTGAGGCCGGCGCGGGCCTGCCGGAGGGGGCGGCCGGGCCGGAGCTGGCCCGGGCGGTGCTGGACGCCGCGAAGGCCCGCCGGCAGGCGGCCGCGAGCACCCGGCGGCGCAGCGCGGTCCAGGGCGACGGTGAGAAGCGGCTGCGCGGCTACTCCGGCCCGGGGCCGGACCCGCGCGACCCGCAGCCGCTCGGCGCCGTGCTGGACAAGCTGGTGAAGGCCCGCGGCTGGCAGCAGCCGGCGGCCGAGGCGACGGTCTTCGGCGCCTGGGAGCGGGTGGTCGGGCCGGAGGTGGCGCAGCACAGCCGCCCGGTGAAGCTGGAGAACGGCGAGCTGACCGTGGAGGCGCGTTCGACGGCCTGGGCCACCCAGCTGCGGCTGCTCGCCGGCTCGCTGCTCAAGCAGATCGCCAGCGAGGTGGGCCACAACGTGGTGCGCAAGCTGCACATCCACGGCCCGGCCGCGCCGTCCTGGTCGCGCGGCCCGCGCCGGGTGCGCGGCCGCGGCCCCCGGGACACCTACGGCTGACCGTCACCGGTCGGTGCGGCGTGCCTCCCGCTGGGCGCGCTTGAGCTCCCGCTGCTCGCGGCTCCACTGCTTGCGCCGCTCCAGGTCCTGCTTCCACGCCTCGCGGGCCAGCCGCGAGCCGCCCTGCACCGCGCCCTGCACCTGGGAGGGGCCGGCGAGGTTGCGGAACACCCAGCCCATGAGGCGGCCGCCCTTGCCGGAAGCGTCGCCCACCTGCTCGTCGCCGCTCATCCGTTCGCCCTCTCCCTCACCGACCATGCATGATTGGTACGCCAATAATTGGTACACCAAGCGTTGCTAGGATCGCAACGACGACGAGGAGGACGAGGGTGGCCGACCAGCTCGAGGGCGATCCCCTGGCGCTGGAGCAGCAGGTGTGCTTCGCGCTCTCCGTGGCCGCACGCGGCGTCGTCGCGGTCTACCGGCCGCTGCTGGAGCCGATGGGGCTCACCCATCCGCAATATCTGGTCATGCTGGCGCTCTGGCAGTACGCGCCGCTGTCCGTGCGCGAGTTGAGCCGCCTGCTCCAGCTCGACCCGGGCACGCTGTCGCCGTTGCTCAAACGGCTCGAAGCCGCCGGCTACGTGCGGCGGGAGCGGGACGCGGCGGACGAGCGCAGCCTGGCCGTCTCGCTCACCGCCAGCGGACAGGCCCTCCGCGAGCAGGCCGAGCGGATCCCGCCGGCGATCGTGCAGCGGCTCGGGTTGCCGCTGGCGGACCTGCGGCACCTGCACACGGTGCTGACCGAGGTGATCGCGGCGGCCAACCGGGCCGCGACCGCCGAGCCCGGCGCCGCCGGGCAGCCCGGTCAGGCGTCGGCGTAGACCGCGAAGCCACGCTCGGCGCAGCGTCGGTAGAAGGCGGCGAGCACGCTCAGCTCGGCGCAGGTGAAGTTCCACTGCGGCGGCTCGCCGCTCTCGTCGCGCAGCTTGTCCAGCCGGCTGTCGAGCCAGCGGAGCTGCTGCTCGGCCAGGCGCCCGTCGCCGAGCAGCGAGCGCAGCACCTCGCTCACCGACTCGAAGGTGACCGCCTCGCCGAACGGGCGGTGCCGGGCCACGAACTTCTCCACGCCGTCGGCGATCCAGGAGCAGCCGTCCGGGTCGATCACCGGGTCCTCGTCCTCGGCCGAGTTCTCCGTGGCGTAGAGCACATTCTCCAGCCCGAGGATGAGGTCGACCAGTTCGGTGTACGCGGTGGCCCGCACCGTGCCGGTCTTCGCGATCAGTTCGGCGAGCGCGGCGGTCGGTGCCGAGATGCGTGGCATGTCCACGATCTCGCCGAAGTCGACGAACTCGGCCGGCGCGACCGGATCGTAGAAGCGGCCGGTCCGCGGCCAGTGCACCGCGACGTTGTCCAGCCCCATCTGGCGTCACCTCTCAGCAAGCACGTTGTCCGACCGGTCGGGTCGATCGTCCCGGTTCCGTCCGCGAAAGATCAAGACCACAGGCGGCGGCGCCGCAAAAGGTACGGCACGGCAGGTCCCGCCGCGACCCCCGGTCGGTCACCCGCCGGTACCGATCCGTGCCAGCCGCGCCCTCGATCAGGCCGTGGCGTGTAGGGGGAGTCGCGGACAGCGCCATTCGGCCCGCTACGGCATTCTCAGCCGCCCCGCAGGGGGTGCCGAGTGGCGGTTTGGTCGGCTGCGCAGAGTAAGATTGACGGCGAGACGAAAGACCCGACACGGAGCGGCGGACAGGGGCCCCAGGGCCCTTGATCATTGTCCCGGATCGGGTCGAGCCGATCGCGATCCGCGGGCAACCGCGGCGACCGGCGTACGCGATTCGTGACCTGGAGATCCGGGGACCGGTCGTGCGCGCCGACGTCGCGTCCTGTCCGCCGAACCCGCGCCCCGCGCCCTGGCGCGGCCGGCGCGAGAAAGTGGCCGAGGGTGGCAGCGGAGGACAACAAGAAGTACGGCGCCGAGTCGATCACCGTTCTCGAGGGCCTGGAGGCGGTCCGGAAGCGGCCCGGTATGTACATCGGGTCCACCGGTGAACGCGGCCTGCACCACCTCGTGTGGGAGGTCGTCGACAACGCGGTGGACGAGGCGCTGGCCGGCTACTGCGACACCATCGACGTGGTGCTGCTGGCCGACGGCGGCGTCCGGGTCACCGACAACGGGCGCGGCTTCCCGGTCGACCTCCACCCCAAGCTGAAGAAGCCGGGTGTCGAGGTCGCGCTGACCGTGCTGCACGCGGGCGGCAAGTTCGACGGCAAGGCGTACGCGGTCTCCGGTGGCCTGCACGGCGTCGGCGTCTCGGTGGTGAACGCGCTCTCCACCCGGATGGCCGTGGAGATCCACAAGGACGGCTCCGTCTGGCGGCAGCAGTACCACAACTCGAAGCCGACCCCGCTGGAGAAGGGCGAGACGACCGGCCGCACCGGGTCGGCGGTCTCCTTCTGGCCCGACCCCGACGTGTTCGAGACGGTCGACTTCGACTTCCAGACCATCTACCGGCGCCTCCAGGAGATGGCCTTCCTCAACCGTGCCCTCCGCATCCACCTGCTCGACGAGCGGGTGGCCGAGGAGGAGGATGGCCGGCAGCGCGAGGTGACCTTCTACTACGAGGGCGGCATCGCCGACTTCGTCCGGCACCTCAACGCCTCCAAGAACCCGATCCACAAGACCGTGGTCGAGTTCGGCGCCGAGGAGGAGGGCATGTCGGTCGAGATCGCCATGCAGTGGAACGAGTCGTACGGCGAGTCGGTCTACACCTTCGCCAACACGATCAACACCCACGAGGGCGGCACGCACGAGGAGGGCTTCCGGTCTGCGCTGACCAGCGTGGTCAACCGCTACGGCGCGGAGAAGAAGCTGCTCAAGGGCGACGAGAAGCTCTCCGGCGAGGACATCCGCGAGGGCCTTGCCGCGATCATCTCGGTCAAGCTGGCCAACCCGCAGTTCGAGGGCCAGACCAAGACCAAGCTCGGCAACACGCCGGTGAAGAGCTTCGTGCAGCGGGTCTGCAACGAGTGGCTGGTCGACTGGTTCGACCGCAACCCGGCCGAGGCCAAGATGATCATCCAGAAGGCGTCCCAGGCGGCGCGAGCCCGGATCGCCGCGCAGCAGGCGCGCAAGCTGGCCCGGCGCAAGTCGCTGCTGGAGTCCGGCTCGATGCCGGGCAAGCTGGCCGACTGCCAGTCCACCGACCCGCGCGAGTCCGAGGTGTTCATCGTCGAGGGTGACTCCGCCGGCGGCTCGGCCAAGCAGGGGCGCGACCCGCGTACCCAGGCGATCCTGCCGATCCGCGGCAAGATTCTGAACGTGGAGAAGGCCCGCATCGACCGGGTGCTGAAGAACAACGAGGTCCAGGCGCTCATCACCGCGCTGGGCACCGGCATCCACGACGACTTCGACATCGAGAAGCTGCGCTACCACAAGATCGTGCTGATGGCCGACGCCGACGTCGACGGCCAGCACATCCAGACGCTGCTGCTCACCCTGCTCTTCCGCTTCATGCGACCCCTTGTCGAGCTGGGCCACGTGTACCTGGCCGCCCCGCCGCTGTACAAGATCAAGTGGAACAAGAAGGGCGACGACGCGCAGTACGCGTACTCGGACCGGGAGCGGGACGGGCTGATCGCGCTGCGCCAGCAGAAGAAGGCCAACGCACGGCCGGACGACATCCAGCGGTTCAAGGGTCTCGGCGAGATGAACTATCCCGAGCTGTGGGAGACCACGATGAACCCGGCGACCCGCACCCTGCGCCAGGTGACGCTCGACGACGCCGCAACCGCCGACGAGCTGTTCAGCGTCTTGATGGGCGAGGACGTCGAGGCGCGCCGGTCGTTCATCCAGCGCAACGCCAAGGACGTGCGGTTCCTGGACATCTGACGGGCCGGGCCGGGTCGGCCGGGGATCCACCGGCCGGCCCGGCGGTCCACAGAGTTATCCACAGTCTGGCCGGTTTCCACAGCCGTTATCCACAGCACGAAAACGACTCTGAGTCTGATAAGGGTTAACAGTGACCGATACTCCCGAGTCCACGCCGAACGAGCCGGAGACCCCGGAGACACTCGCCGCGGTCGTCGCGCACGACCGGATCGAGCCGGTCGGGCTCGAGGTCGAGATGCAGCGCTCGTACCTCGACTACGCGATGAGCGTGATCGTCGGGCGGGCCCTGCCGGACGTCCGGGACGGGCTCAAGCCGGTCCACCGCAAGATCCTCTACGCCATGTTCGACTCCGGCTACCGGCCGGACCGCGGCTACGTGAAGTGCTCCCGCGTCGTCGGTGACGTGATGGGTCAGTTCCACCCGCACGGCGACTCGGCCATCTACGACGCGCTGGTCCGGATGGCGCAGCCCTGGTCGCTGCGCTACCCGCTGGTCGACGGCAACGGCAACTTCGGCTCGCCGGGCAACGACCCGGCCGCGGCCATGCGGTACACCGAGTGCAAGCTCGACCCGCTGGCGATGGAGATGCTCCGGGACATCGACGAGGACACCGTCGACCTCCAGGACAACTACGACGGCCGGGCCAAGGAGCCCACCATCCTGCCGTCCCGCATCCCCAACCTGCTGATCAACGGCTCCGAGGGCATCGCGGTCGGCATGGCCACCAAGATCCCGCCGCACAACCTGCGCGAGATCGGCGCGGCCGTGCAGTGGTGCCTGGAGAACCCGGAGGCCGACGAGGCCACCACCCTCGAGGCGCTGCTGGAGATCGTCAAGGGCCCGGACTTCCCGACCCACGGCCTGATCGTCGGCCAGGCCGGCATCCAGGACGCCTACCGGACCGGGCGCGGCTCGATCCGGATGCGCGCGGTGGTCGAGGTCGAGGAGGACAAGCGCGGCCGGCCGGCGCTGGTGGTCAGCGAGCTGCCCTACCAGGTCAACCCGGACAACCTGGCCGAGCGGATCGCCGAGCTGATCAAGGAGGGCAAGCTCGCCGGGATCGCCGACATCCGCGACGAGTCCTCCGGGCGTACCGGCATGCGGATCGTGCTCGTGCTCAAGCGCGACGCGGTCGCCAAGGTGGTGCTGAACAACCTCTACAAGCACACCCAACTCCAGGAGACCTTCGGCGCCAACATGCTGGCGCTGGTCGACGGCGTGCCGCGCACGCTCAACCTGGCTCAGTTCCTCCGCTACTACGTCGAGCACCAGATCGAGGTCATCCGCCGGCGGACCGCGTTCCGGCTGCGCAAGGCCGAGGAGCGGGCGCACATCCTGCGCGGTCTGGCCAAGGCGCTGGACGCGCTCGACGAGGTGATCTCCCTGATCCGGCGCTCGCCCACCGTCGAGGACGCCCGCCAGGGCCTGATCCGGCTGCTGGAGATCGACGAGGTCCAGGCGACCGCGATCCTCGACATGCAGCTGCGCCGGCTGGCCGCCCTGGAGCGGCAGCGCATCCTGGACGACCTGGCCAAGCTGGAAGTGGAGATCGCCGACCTCAAGGACATCCTGGCCAAGCCGGAGCGGCAGCGGAGGATCGTCTCCGAGGAGCTGGGCGAGATCGTGGCCAAGTGGGGCGACGACCGGCGCACCAAGATCGTGCCGTTCGACGGCGAGGTCTCGATGGAGGACCTCATCGCCCGCGAGGACGTGGTCGTCACGATCACCCGCACCGGGTACGCCAAGCGGACCAAGGTCGATCTCTACCGCTCCCAGCGGCGCGGCGGCAAGGGCGTCAGCGGGGCGACACTGCGGCAGGACGACATCGTCAGCCACTTCTTCGTATGCTCCACCCACGACTGGATCCTGTTCTTCACGAACAAGGGCCGGGTCTACCGGGCCAAGGCGTACGAGCTTCCCGAAGCCAGTAGGGTGGCCAAGGGCCAGCACGTGGCCAATCTGCTCGCCTTCCAAGCAGACGAGCAGATCGCGCAGATCATCGAAATTCCGAACTACCAGGTGGCCCCCTACCTGGTACTGGCCACGAAGAACGGCCTGGTGAAGAAGACGCGGCTCGAGGAGTTCGACTCCAACCGTTCCGGCGGAGTCATCGCGATCAACCTGCGCGATGAGGACGAGCTGGTCGGTGCTGCCCTCGTCGCCCCGACCGACGACCTGCTGCTGGTCTCCAAGAACGCCCAGGCGATTCGGTTCAACGCCAGCGACGAGGCGCTGCGCCCGATGGGCCGCGCCACCTCTGGTGTGATCGGCATGCGCTTCAGCGAGGAGGATGTCCTGCTGGCGATGGAGGTCGTCCGCGAGGGCATGGAAATGGACGTGCTGGTCGCGACGAACGGGGGATACGCGAAACGTACCCCGATCGAGGAATACCCGGTCCAGGGCCGGGGAGGTAAGGGCGTGCTGACTGCGAAGATCACCGAGCGACGCGGTGGTCTGGTCGGCGCGGTGGTGATCAGCCCGGACGACGAGCTGTTCGCCATCACCAGCAACGGTGGCGTCATCCGGACTCCGGTGAAGCCTGTACGCCGTACGCGGGACCGGAACACAATGGGGGTCAAGCTGATGGACCTCCCGGACGGCGTGACTATCGTGGCGATTGCTCGCAATGCCGACGAGCCTGACGAACAGGACTAGTTGATGACGGAGACACAGGCGAAGTCGGGGAACAAGGGGACCTCGGCCAACCCGGTCGACGAGGAGGCCGCACAGGGCGGTACACCAGCGACCGGCCGCGCGGCCGTGGGCCGGGCCACCGTCCCCGCCGACGCGCCTGCCCCGAAGTTCACCCGGGCCCCCGGCATGGCCCCGCCGCCGGACAAGCCCGGTGCGGACTCGAGCCCGTCCGAGCAGGCCGAGACGAAGGTCGACGCCCCGACGTCGGCCGACGGCTTGGCCGCCCCGGCCGCGGCGAAGCCCGCCACGACACCGCAGCCGGCCCAGCCGGTCCAGCCGGCGGCGGCCGCCCGGCCGTCCACCGGCACCACCGGCACCCAGCCGCGTGTCGGCGCGGGCCTCGGCACGGCGCCGAAGCCGTCGCCCGACGGCGCGCGTCCCGGCACCTCGGGCCGCCCCGCGAACGGGGGCGGCCTGCCGCCGGGCATCAGCGGTGCGGCCGCCGTCGGGGCCGCCCGCGTGGGTGAGGCGGTACGCGCCGCGCGTACCTCGGTCAGCTCGGCCGCGTCGCGCGGACCGCGCCGGGCCCGGCTGAACCTCAAGCGGATCGACCCGTGGTCCGTGATGAAGTTCGCGTTCGCGGTCTCCGTGGTGCTCTTCATCGTGGTGGTCGTCGCCACCTCGGTGCTCTACCTCGCCCTGGACGCGATGGGCGTGTTCAAGAGCGTGAACGACAGCCTCACCGACCTGGTGAACGCCGGCGGCGGCCAGGGCGGCGGCGGCTTCCGGATCACCGCCAAGGGCGTGATCCTCAGCTCCGCCCTGATCGGCCTGGTCAACGTTGTGCTCTTCACCGCGCTGGCCACGCTGGGCGCGTTCGTCTACAACGTCTGCGCCGACCTGGTCGGCGGGATCGAGCTGACGCTCGCCGAGCGGGACTGACCCGACGACGACGCCGGGGCACCGCGTAAAGCGGTCGCCCCGGCGTCGCGTGTCCGGGTAGGTTCAGGATGGCGCGGGTGAGCGCGCCGGCAGGGGCCCCCGATTTGGGAGCCACGGCGGCGATGGGTTAACCTTGCTCGTCGCTACGCGGGGCTATAGCTCAGTCGGTTAGAGCGCAGAGCTGATAACTCTGAGGTCGCTGGTTCGATTCCAGCTAGCCCCACCGCACATCGTCCGACGATAGTCGAGCGCGAGGGGTCAAGCCCATGTTCAAGAAGCTCCTGATCCTGGTCGGCGTCGTCGGCGTTGCCGCCGTCGTGGCCAAGAAGATCAAGGCCTCGAACGACGAGCGCGCTCTGTGGCACGAGGCGACCACCGCGCCCGACCTGCGCTGACCGCGCCTCCTCCGACTGCCAGCACCGGGCGACTCCGCCCGTTCTCGGGGCCCTAGCTCAACTGGCAGAGCACTGCCTTTGCAAGGCAGGGGTTAGGGGTTCAAGTCCCCTGGGCTCCACCAGCACGAACACCGGTTGATCTCGGTCCCGGGTACAGCCAAGCGGTCACGCCGTCCCCTTATGGGAGAGATCGGCGAGGGCACCAGCAGTGTTGTCGAGCTGCGGGATCCGACCGCACACGCCGAAGTCATGGCCCTACGTCACGCCGGCACCAACCTGGTACTCCAACATCACTTGATCTTTGGGCCTGACCCGCTTTGACGGCGGCCGATCAAGCAGGGGAGTCATTTGCATGGACCATGGGGCACGCTCGGTGCCGACAACCGGCCCGCCACGGGTCGCCGAGGGTCGCCCCGTAGCTGGGTGCGGTGATCCGTCAGGTGCGGGTCCTGCCGTCACGGGCACGCGCCAGGGTTGACAACCTTTGTTGTCGCGCGGACCCTGAGGGTGAGCTACCTGGCGAGAGGAGTCGCACCATGCGGGATCTGACACCGGATGAGCACCAGGAGTTGCGGCGAGAGCTTGGTGCTGTTGCCGCCGATTGGGCGCGGCGGCTGACGGCCGCCGGCCCCGATGCCCGCGCCCTGGGCGACCATGAGTCGGGGGGCGAGCAGCGGATGCTGGCCGCCCACCTGGCACGCATGGCGGCAGGTGAACAGATGCGCCGCCTGCTCGCTGACATCGTGTCCGACAGCGCGGAGGAAGCGGTGCAGTGCGGTGCCGGCTATCCCGAGCTAGGCGCGGCGGTAGGTGCCAGCCGGCAAGCGGCACGAAAGCGTTGGCCCCACCTGTCGATCTCGAGGAAGCGTGCCGGCGAGTGGAAGCAGCCGCCCGGAGGCCTCGGTTCCCAGGCCGGCGAGAGTTACCTGGGATACCCGAAGGGAGGGGCCTAGTATTCCAGCTCACTTGATCTTTCGGCCGGCGCTGTGTCCGGATCTGCGCTGATAGTGGGAGCGCCGGGCTCGGGCTTGGGATGTTCGTCGCCAGATCGACCAGTGCAGGGTGTGCGCTGGCGAGGCGCCCAGCACAGGTAGAAGGCCAGCCGCCGGTGCATCGCCTGCGGATCAGCGTGACCCGCCTGCTCCGCGAGGGACCAGCAGGTCTTACGTTCCACACCCGACAGCAGCCCCTCCACGAACTGCCCCGCGGTCCGGCGTGGCTCCGCCCGGAGTACTAGGGCGACACCTCCTCGAAGACGGCGTCATGTACGCCGGCAGCGAGCCCTGCCTCGTGTGCCTCATGGCCTGCTACTGGGCGCGCATCCCCCGCCTGAACTTCGGAGCCACCGGCCACGACGTGTTACGCAAGTGGGCCGACATGCTGCCCTCACCGGTCGAGCCGAGGTTCTGACAAGGCCATAGGACATGATCCGAGGTCCGCCTTTCGGAGGGTGACCGGGTCGAGAACGGTGACCGATGTAAGAAACGGCGTGCCCGAGACATTTCCTGGTGACGGGGGAACCTCTGACAGGAAGGGCCGAAGCCAGTGCCAGAACTTCAACCGGAGGACCATTTCACCGCTGTGTACCAGGCGCATTACCGGCAGGTGTATGCGTATGCCGTCACGCGCGCCGGTCGCCAGTTGGCCGATGAGGTCGTGGCCGAGACGTTCCTGGTGGCGTGGCGGCGGTTGCCGGAACTGCCGAGGGCAACGCCGCTGCCATGGCTGCTTGCCGTCGCCCGCAATGTCGTGGGCGAGCGATACCGCGCGGAGGAACGGCAGCAGGCCATCGCGGCCGAGATGCGCGCGTGGATCGCCGACGAGGAGTTGTCCGTCGTCGACGTGGCAGACGGCGTCGCCGAGCGGGCCGCGGTGCTCACTGCTCTGGCCCAGTTGTCCGACGGTGACCGCGAATTGTTGACGCTGGTTGCCTGGCATGGGCTCGCGCCGGGTCAGGCGGCCCGGGTCCTCGGCTGTTCCACAGCGACGTACTACGTGCGCCTGCACCGCGCCCGGCGTCACTTCAAGGTCGCCATGGCTGCCGCCATCGGACCGGAATCCCCCCGATCTGCCCTCGCCACGCTCGTACCGAAGGAGTCGATCCGATGAGCCGTTCACCGGATGTTGTGGACCTGCTTGCCAAGGCCCGGCCGGCACGACTGGACCCACCGCCGAGTCGGGGCGAGCAAACCGCACACACCGTTGCCGGCATCGTGGCTCATCCTTCGGCCGCCGAAAGGCGCGCCACTCCTGACCAGCTCCGCAGGCCCAAGCGTCTACGGATGGCGTTCCTCGGAACCGTGGGGGCGGCGGCCGTCACCGCCGTCGCGGTGGCCGTGGCCGGACCAGGCGCCGCTCCGCGCAATGCACCCGATGCCGCACCCGAGGTCGCATCGCCGGCCACACAGGCGCCGATGGACTCCAGCCGGTTGCTGCTCGTGGCAGCCGAACGCAGCGACAAAGCGCCGCAAGCCGACGGGCGCTATCTGACCATCCAAACGGAGAATGGCTTCGCGGTGCCGGTCAATGCCGCCGACGGCACGTACACCATGTTCCAGAAGACCGGTGGCCAGTACTGGCTGGCCAACTCCGGCGCTGACAGCAGCTGGGCAATCTCGCAGTCGCTCGGCGCCGCGCCCGCCACACCGAGCGACGAGGCCGCCTGGCGCCGCGACGGTTCCCCGGCGACCATCAAGATCTCCAAGCCGAAGCCGTTCGATTTGCAGATCGCACCGGGCAAGGTCTACGGCAACACGGTCGACGCAAAGCACCTCTTCGCCCTCGGCGACCGGAACGTGTCGCAGGCGCAACTCGACGCGTTGCCGACCGACCCGACCGCCCTCCGCGGCGCACTGCTCAGCCGCTTCGGCGGGGGAGGCGGCGACATGCCCACCGACCGCGACCAGTGGCTGCTCACCGTCGCCGCCCACGTGGTGATCGACCTGCCGGTCAGCAATGCGGTCCGCGCCGCCGCATACCGCGTGCTCGCCACGTTGCCCGGGGTGCGCGGGCTGGGAGCCGTCCACGACATGCGCGGTCGGCCCGGACAGGCGATCGCATTCACGCAGGACAACCCCGCGATCGGCCGCTTCGAGGTGCGTCTGATCATCGACCCGGACACCGGGCAGGCCCTGGCCAGGGAGATGCGGGCGGTGAAGCCGAGTGGCTCGTGGTCGTGGATCGCACCGGGAGCGCTGTCCACGTACCAGCTGGTACTCGTATCGAAGAACACCAACGACGACCCGCCGGCGGTGGACGTCAAGAACTGACCTCCTGAACACCCGGCCGGCGGCGCAGCAGCGCCGCCGGCCGCGTCTCCCGCCCGGAGCGCCGACGGCCGGGTATGCGGCCCTAGAGTGGCGTTGTCTCGGACGGAAACGGGGGTGGCATGGTCCGGGGGTGGCACGGTTGGCTCGGCACGTTCAACGGCGTGGTGCTCCTCACGGTGGCCGCGCTGCCGTTGGCCGCGCTGGCGGTGTGGGCTCTGGCACGCCGTCGGAGTGTCCGCGGCGCCACCCAGCCGTGGCGGACGTCGCTGGCCGAGGCCGGCATCGTCTACGGGACCGTGCCGTGGGTATGGATGATCATGTTGCCGGGCGACCGGGCCGGTGCCGTCCCCGGTCGGGTGAGCCTCGTACCGCTGCGGGATCTGTTCACGGTCCTCGCGGGCGGGCCGCTGACGGTGACGGTCCAGATCGTCGGCAACCTGCTGGTGTTCGCGGCGCTGGGGTTCCTCGCCCCGCTGCGGTTCGCGGTGCTGGCGTCGGTACCGCGGATCCTGGCGCTCGCGGCGGCCTGCTCAGCCCTGGTCGAGGTCGCGCAGTACGTCCTGCGGCTGGACCGGGTCTCGTCCGTGGACGACGTACTGCTCAACACCGCCGGCGCGGGGCTGGCCGCGCTGGCGTCGCGCCGCTGGTGGCGCGCCACGGCCGGAGCGTCGTCAGGTCGACCTCGACCGGCCCCGGTACCGGGACGCTGAGCCGCCTGCGGTCCGGTCACCGGCCAGGGGCCTACGCCTTCTCCCACTGGTGCTGCCGTTCGGTGTGAAACGGCCGGTCACCCAGAGAATGGCCCGGGAGGGAGATGCAGTTCTGGCCCGGATGAGCGCCGCAGACCGGACAGTCGCACATGTCCTCGGGCGCCAGGCAGGCCTGCCCTTGACCGCGCATTACCGTGCACACCGCGTAGCCGATCTCTGCCGCAGCTTGGTGCAACTCCTCGTCCTGATGCCTCACGGCGGCTTGGCGCACCCGCCGAACGGCGTTCCGGAACAGGGTCAGCAGCTCCGCGTCCTCCTCCGCCACAGTTCCGAGGATAGGAGAGGCCACGGCCCCTACCCGTCGCTTTGAACATCTCAGCCCTTCAGCCCGAGGCAGCAGACAGAGCTGCCGAACGGCGTGCATCGGCGCCGGATGGGCTCGGCGGATCAGGGCGCGTAGCCGGGGTCGGCGACCGTCTCGGCGATGCGGGTCAGCCAGTGCAGGTCGTTGGCCCGGGATTCCGGACTGGCCTCGGGGTCGAGGATGCTACCGAGGAAGACGGCGATGTCGTCCAGGTGCCGTTCGCCGCGGTAGTAGCTCAGCAGGGTCTGGTCCGGTTCCAGCGGCCCGTAGCCCCGCCCGAAGAGTTCGGCGCGGTGCGCGTTGATCGGGTGATCGCCGAAGTCCTGGCTGAAGACGAACATCAGATCGCGCTCGCGCGGCGCGAGGATCGGCGCATCCCAGTCCACGACGTGCAGTGGTCCGTCGCCGTCGGCGATCAGGTTGCCGGGGTGGATGTCGGCGTGGCAGACGACGTGCCGGCCTCGCGTCACGCGGGAGGCGAGGTCGTCGACCGTGTCCGACAGCCGGTGCAGCGCGGCGGCGTACCGGTCCCAGAACGCGCCGAGGATGTCGCTCGCGGCAGCCTGCCCGCCGAGGGTCCGCAGCCGCTCGCCCGCGCTCGACCGGTAGGTCTCGTGCGGCAGGACCGCGGCGATGTCGGCGCTCGGCGTGACCGCGTGCAGCCGGCCCAGGAACTCGCCGTACTCGATCCACTGGCGGTCGGTGAGGCCGCGGCCCCACCGGCTGCCGCCGTCGTGGAACGGGTAGAGCAGCAGCTGATGGTCCCCGAACGCCCGGCCGGCTCCGCCGCCGGGCAGGTCGATCGGCGCGACGACCTGCCGGACTCCCTGCGCCCGGAGGAAGCCGGGCAGCAGGACGGCCGACGGGGTGAACTCGCCGCGCCGCATCTTGAGGAAGTAGCGCCGTCCGTCGGACGTGTCCACCCGGTACGCCCACGCGTTCCCGTCGAGCCCGACCGGCATGAAGACGAGATCGGCGGCATCCACGGCCCAGGCGGCGGCCACCTCGGCCGCCAGCAGTCCTTCGTCGACGTCCGGCTTGTCGATCACGGTCGAAGCGTCGCAGGGGGCAGTCCGGCCGGCAAGGTGGTTTCGCCGGCGCCTCCGGCCCGTAGGGAAGACAGATTGGCGGATCGATCAGGAATCGAGAAGCCCGGGCACCGTGCCGTGCCTAGCATGATCGTCATGGACATCACCATCCACACGACCTTCCTGCCGCATGTCGACCCGGACGAGTCGCTGGCCTTCTACCGCGACGTCCTCGGCTTCGAGGTCCGCAACGACGTCGGCCAGGGCAAGATGCGCTGGATCACGGTCGGCCCCGTCGGCCAGCCCGACACGTCCATCCTCCTGGCGCCGCCGGCCACCGACCCCGGGGTCACCGACGACGAACGCCGCACCATCGCCGAGATGATGGCCAAGGGCACCTACGGCTGGATCCTCCTGGCCACCCGGGACCTCGACGGCACCTTCGAGAGGGTGCAGGCCAGCGACGCCGAGGTCGTCCAGGAGCCGACCGAGCAGCCGTACGGCATCCGCGACTGCGCCTTCCGCGACCCGGCGGGCAATCTGGTCCGCATCCAGGAGCTTCGCTGATCCGTCCGGTCATCCATCCGCTCGTCGAGGCCGGTGCCTCGGGCACCGAGGAAAGGACTCCCCTCATGTGTCACCCCTCGTGGGGGCGCGCACGCGCGCACGCGCAGCGCCTGAGCGACCTCACCCGGCTGCGCCGCGTCCGGGACCGGATCGACCGGGAGTACGCACAGCCGCTGAACGTCGAGGCGCTCGCCCGCGACGTGAACATGTCGGCCGGGCACCTCAGCCGCCAGTTCCGGCTGGCCTACGGCGAGTCGCCGTACTCCTATCTGATGACCCGGCGGATCGAGCGCGCGGCGGCGCTGCTGGGTCGCGGCGAGCTCAGCGTCACCGAGGTCTGTTTCGCGGTCGGCTGCCCGTCGCCGGGCATCTTCAGCAGCCGCTTCACCGAGTTGGTCGGCGTACCGCCCAGCGCCTACCGGCGCCGCGCGGCGGGCGTGGCGGGTGTGCCGATGCAGGTCAGCGGACCGGTCAGGCGTCAACCGGTCGCCGTGGCAGGCCCGGCGTGACGATCACCGCCACCCGGCAGATGGACGAAGATGGCGGGTTCGCCATGAAGCGACTGGAGGAAGCATGACGGGCGCGCCGCCGCGTGGACGTGAGGAGAGGCTGCGGGACACCCGCGCGAAACTGGAGAGCGACGTCGATCTCTGGGTCGCGACGTCGGGCTCCCCGGGCGGCGTCCACCTCATCCCGCTCTCGTACCTCTGGGACGGCACCGCGTTCCTCATCTCCACGCCGCGAGCCTCGATCACCGGCCGCAACCTGTTGGCGGACGGTCGGGTGCGACTCAGCCTCGGGCCGACCCGCGACGTCGTCATCGTCGAGGGCGTCGCCGAGCCGGTGGACATCGCCGACCTCGCCCCGGGGACGGGCGACGCGTTCGCGACCAGAACCGGTTTCGACCCGCGCGACCTCGACGAGCCGTACCAGTACTTCCTGATCCGGCCGCGCCGTATCCAGGCCTGGCGGGAGGCGAACGAGCTACGGGGACGCGACCTCATGCGCGACGGCCGCTGGCTCGACTGACCGCCAACGGCCATCCACGCCGCGCCGGAGACGTTGACGGAGATCATTCTGTTGGCTAATTTGATCATGCCGTGACATTCCGACGATTCGGGGGCTTGGGATGTCTGTCGTATCAACCTCGGGTGCGCGCACCCGTTCTACTCGCCGCAGACTTGTCGCGATGACCGCGTCGCTGGTGCTACTGGCCGCCGGTTCGACGCTGCTGGGGTCGCCGGCGTCGGCGGCCGCCGGGACGAAGGTGCCTCTCCAGCCGGCGATCAGCTTCCCGAACGGGGACAGCGTCGCCGGTGGTGGCCAGATTGCCGTCAGGTTCGACGCGAACGGTGACACCACGGTGACCGGTTTCCGGTACAGCATCGATGACACCGAACTGGACAGCCAGGTTTCGGTGGCCGCGGACGGTACGGCCAGTGTGACGCCCAGCCTCTACGGCAGTCAGCAGTTGCAGCTCGACAGCCAGGAGACGTGGTTTGACCTGTACCTGTTCCCGGCCGGAAGCTGATGACCGGCATCCATCACGACGAGACGGGTTCGATGGCCCCGGCGCTGAGTGCCGGGGCCATCGTCGCGCCATCCCGCCTCAGCGGTTTCCGGGTCTGCCTCATCGGCGGGGCCTTCTTCGCGTCGTTGCTGGCGGTCCTCCAGCCGATCACCCGCTACGAGGACTGTCCCAACTACGGCGGCAACGGCAACGCGAGCGCGTTCGCGAACCCCGCCTGGGACTTCTATCTGACGCTCCTGCTGTCCGGCTGGGTGGTCCTGGTCGTTCTGAAGCAGACGCTGTCGGCAACCCGGCGGGGCCGTGGCGGCACCGCCTTCGCGCTCCGGGCGACCGCCGCGATCACGGTGTCGGTGACCGCCGCGTGCGGCCTCTTCGTCAACGTGGCGGTGCTGTGCCACTGACGGTTCAGCCCAGCCGGCCGAGGAACTTCTGGGAACGCCGTACCACCAGCGTTGTGGCGTCCGCGTCGTAGGACGGCAGGGAGCTGTCGGTGAACAGGTGTGCCTCACCCGGGTAGACGAACAGCTCGCCCCGCTCGGGCCCGACGATCCCGACCAGCTCGCGGGCGGAGTCGATGTCGCCCTCCAGGGCGAAGAAGGGGTCCCGGTCCATGCCGTGGATCTGCACCGGGACCCCCTCGGGCCACGGGCCGACGGCCCATTCGCCGGTGACCGGCAGGCAGGACTCGTAGAGCAGGGCGCCGCGGGCGCCGGGCCGGGTCTGGGCGAGCCGCTGCGCGATGGCGGCACCCCAGGAGAAGCCGGCGTAGACCAGCTCCTTGGGCAGGTCGGCCACCACGCGGTCGGCGCGCTCGTCGAGGACCTCGCCACCGATGCGCTTGGTCAGCGCGGCGCCCTCGTCGAGGGTCGCCGGCCGCTCGCCGTCGAACAGGTCGGGGGTGTGCACGGTGTGTCCGCCGGCGCGGAGCTGGTCGGCGAAGGCGCGTACGCCGTCGGTGAGCCCCTGCAGGTGATGGAAGAGGACGATGTCGGCCATCTCTAGACTCCTGTCAAACGAACCAGAGCGATCGAATGATCCAGAATTCTAGAACGGTCGAGAAATGTCGGTCAATCAGCAGATCCCGGATTACGACCTCGACGAGATGCTCGTGGTCACCGCGCCCGAACAGCTGCGGGCGCTGGCCGACCCGCTTCGCGCCACCCTCCTGGAGCTGCTCCTGGAGCGGGCCGCCACGGTCAACGAGATGGCGCGGGCGGTCGACCGTCCGAAGAGCAGCGTGGCCTACCACGTGAACCTGCTGGTCGACGCCGGCCTGCTCCGGGTGGTGCGGACCCGGCGGGTCCGGGCGATCGAGGAGCGGTTCTACGGCCGGGTCGCCCGCACCTTCTACGTCGGCGTGCTCAACCGGCCCGAGGACAAGCAGGTCGTGGCGCGTATCAACGGCCTCGCCGAGGCGGCCGCCGAGGCCGGCCCGGCCCATGCCGCGGACGACCTGCGGTGCACGCTCGTCCACGCGCGCATCCCGATCGAGGAGGTGCGGGCGTTCTGGGCGGAGGTCCAGGCGCTCGCCCGCCGCTTCGCCCAGATCCCCCGGTCCGGGGACCAGGTGTACGGCTTCGTCGCCGGCCTCTACCCCACCGACGCGCCCACCCTCCCGGACACCGAGCAGGACCCGGCCGACCGGCCCGACCGGGAGGCCGGTCAGTAGCGGACGGCCGCGTCGGCCAGCACCTCGCGCAGCGCGTGGGAGGTCTGCCGGACGATCCCCGGGTTGGTGTCCCAGTAGTAGGGCAGCGCGATGACCGCCTGGAGCAGCGCCCAGCCCCGGCCGCGCAGCCAGGAGGCGTCGTCCACCTCCAGCTCGGCGCGGAACCGGGCGCGGCTGCGGCCGGTGAAGACGTTCCACGCCGGCTGGAGGTCGCAGGCCGGGTCGCCGACGTTGAGCCCACCGAAGTCGATGACCGCGGAGAGTCGGCCGTCGACCACCAGCAGGTTGCCGGGCAGCAGGTCGCCGTGCAGCCAGAGCCCGGGCCCGTCCCAGGCGGGCGCGTCCAGCGACTCCTGCCAGGCGCGCAGCACCGCGCCGCCGTCGACCCGGTCACCGAGCCGGCGTACCGCGTTGCGGACCCCGTCGTCCAGCTCGGCCAGGTCGGCGCCCCGGGCGCGCGGCGGCCGGGGGTACGCGCCGGCGGTGTCGATCCGCCGCAGCGCGGCCACGAAGGCGGCCAGGTCGACCGCCGCCCGGTCCAGGTCGTCGAGACCGGTGTTGGCGTTCTCGCCCGGCAGCCACTCACAGACCGACCAGTCGAAGGGGTAACCCTCGGCGGGGCGGCCCATGGCCACCGGCACGGGCAGGGCGAGCGGCAGGTGCGGGGCGAGCCGGGGCAGCCATTCGGCCTCCCGGGCCGCCTGCTGCGCGGCCCAGCCGATCCGGGGCAGCCGCACCGCCAGGTCGTCGCCGAGCCGGTAGATGTCGTGGTCCGTGCCGTACGAGGGAACGAGGCGGAGCGGCCGGTCGGCCCAGTGCGGGAACTGCCCGGCGAGTAGCCGGCGGACCAGGTGGACGTCGGTCTGGACCTCGTCGGCGTGCATCTTCATCCGGCTCACGGCGACCATCCTGGATCGCCCCGGCGCGGGCCGCAAACGAGTTCAGTCCGCCCGGCGGCGCCAGGTCAGCGTCATGCCGAGGATCACCAGGCCGGCCGGCAGGGCCGCCACCAGCAGTCCCCGCCACCGGGCCAGCCGCAGGCGCAGGGCGAGCCGGCGGTCCGGTTCCCGGGTCACCGCGTACTGCTGGCCGGGGGCGTCCGGGTCGAGGCGGCAGGTGAGGCGGTAGCTGCCGGCGGCCGGGACGGCGAAGGTCGACGCCCAGGTCCAGGCCGTGTCGTCGGTGGCCACCTCGGTCCACTCGACCACGTGCCCGGGCTCGCCCACCGGCACCGGCCGCCCGTCCGGGCCGGTCACCCGGCACCGGTCGCGGTCGGGGGCGCTGGTCGGCCGGGTGGCCCAGACGGCGTACCGCCCGGGGTCGAGGTCGACGGTGAGGTCGTCGTAGCGGGGGCCGGCGAGGCGGAGCGGGAGGGGCGTGGGCTCGGCGACCGGCGAGAGGGCCCGTTGGACGGCCGGCACGGCGGTCAGCAGGCCCAGGCAGCCGACCAGCACGAGGACGCCGGCCACCGCCAGCGCCAGCCGCCTGCCCATGGGGGCAGGGTAGTGCCGGGCCGGTGCCCCCGGCAGGCTAGCGTCGGGTGCGTGAGCACCGGATCCCCGCGCGTCCTGCCGGCCGAGAGCGGCATCGCCGAGGCCGCCGCCGTCCTGCGCGCCGGCGGGCTGGTCGCCTTCCCCACCGAGACGGTCTACGGCCTGGGCGCGAACGCCCTCGACGCCGAGGCGGCGGCCCGGATCTTCGAGGCGAAGGCCCGTCCCAGCTTCGACCCGCTGATCAGCCACCTGGCCGACGCCGCCGACCTGCCCGGTCTGATCGGTGCGGTGCCGCCGGCCGTGGCCGCGCTGGTGGAGCGCTTCTGGCCCGGCCCGCTCACCCTGATCGTGGACCGGCCGGCGGTGATCCCGCCGATCGTCACGTCCGGCCTGGACACCATGGCCGTGCGGGTGCCCGACGAGCCGTCGGCTCGGGCGTTGATCGCCGCCGCCGGGGTGCCCGTGGCCGCGCCCAGCGCCAACCGGTTCGGGCAGCTCAGCCCCACCCGAGCCGAGCACGTGGTGGCCGGGCTGGGCGCCGCCGTGGACGTGGTGCTCGACGGCGGGCCGACCCGGTGCGGGATCGAGTCGACCATCGTGGACGCGCGGGGCGAGCGGCCGGTGGTGCTGCGGCTGGGTGCGCTGCCGGTGGAGGCGCTGGTCGAGGCGGTCGGCCCGGTGGAGGTACGCCAGGGCAGCTCGGGTCAGCCGGTCGCGCCCGGGACGCTGGCCGCGCACTACGCCCCGCGTACCCCGTTGCGGTTGGGCGCGGCGGCCGAGGGGGACGGCGGCCGGCGGGGGTTCCTGGCCTTCCGGGAGCCGCCGGCCGGGGGTGACTGGGCGGCGGTGGAGGTGCTGTCGCCCGAGGGCGACCTGACGGCGGCGGCCGCGCGGCTCTTCGACGCCCTGCACCGGCTCGACGCGACCGGGGTGACCGAGATCGTGGCCGAGCCGGTTCCCGAGGTCGGCGTGGGCCGGGCGATCAACGACCGGCTGCGGCGGGCCGCCGCCACCTGGCACTGACCCGTCAGAGGGCCAGTTCGCCGACCACCTGGTCACCGCTGCGCTCGCCGGTGATCCGGAAGCCGAGGCGCTGGTAGAAGCGTTCCGGGCCGTGCGGGCCGGGCGCCCAGGTGACGAACAGCCGGTCGCTGCCCCGGCGGCGCAACTCGTCGGCGACCGCCGCCACAGCGAACCGCCCGTAGCCCCGGCCCTGCTGGTCCGCGGCGATGTTCAGCCGCCACAGGCCGGAGCGGACGTCGGTCGGGTCCTGACCCCACCGCACGTCGAGGAAGCCCATCAGGAAGCCCACCGGCCGGTCGTCGTCGACGATCAACCGGGGCCAGGCGACCGCCGGCTGGGCGTACGCCTCGGCGAGTGACCGGGCGACCGGGGCGACCAGCCCCTCCTGGTCGGGACGGACGGCGATCGCGCAGGCGGCCAGGACGTTGTCCGGGGTGATCTGCTCCAGGCGGGGTGACGGCACGGGCCGACCCTAACCGCCGGACCGCACCGGCCTCGACCGGTTTCAGGTCAGCTCGGCGGCGACGCGGTCGACGTCGCCGCTGAGCGCGTCGTAGCCGTCGGCGGTGAGCTTGCCGCCCCGGAGCAGCTCGCTCAGCTTGTCGCGGAGCTTCTTGATCTGCTCCTGCGCCTGCTCGGTGTCCCCCTCGGCGGTCTCCTTGGCGATCGCGTCGGTCTTGGCGTGCAGGTCCTTGGCCGCGTCCGGGTTCAGCTGCCCCGCCTCCACCTGCTCCTGGATCGACAGCCGCAGGGCCACGATCGGGTCCCGGGGCCGGGTGGGGCTCGGCGTCGCGGAGGTGAGCCGGGGGCTGGGCTTCGGTGTGGCGGCCGGGGACCGGGTCGCCGGTGCGAGTGTCGGCGGCGGCGTGCTCGGGGCCACCGTGACCGGCACGACGGGCGCGCTCGGCGCGGCCGCGGTGGTGGCGGACGGGACGGCCGCCCGGGTCGGCCCGGTGGGCGCCGTCCCGCCGTCCCGGTCGAGCAGCGTGACGCTGGCGAGGGCGAGCAGCGCGAGACCGACCAGGCCGGCCGCCACCAGCAGCCGGCCGCGTCGGGGCCGTCCCGGCTGGTCGCCCGGGTTCGTCGCCGGTGCGGCCGGCCCGGGTGCGGGCGGCGGCGCGGCCGGCAGCTCGGGCCCGGCCGGCGCGGCGTCGACCGCGACGACCGCGAGCGGCGTGCCGGCGCGGGGCAGCAGGGCCGCGAGGCGCTCCCGGACCACCGCGGCGTCGGTGGGCCGGTCGGCCGGGTCCTTCGCCAGCAGCTCGGACACCAGGGCGTCGAGTTCGACGGGTACGTCCGGCCGACGGTCCCGCAGCGGCGGGGGTGGCTCGTTGACGTGCTGGTGCAGCACGCTGAGCGGGTCACCCGCGAACGGCGGGGCGCCGGCGAGCATCGCGTAGAGGGTGCAACCCAGGCCGTACAGGTCGGTGCGGGGGTCCACCGGACCGCCGAGTGCCTGCTCCGGCGACATGTACGAGCTGGTCCCGAGCTTGGTCGCCGGGCCGGTGAGGGTGTTCTGCCCGGCCAGCCGCGGCAGCCGGGCGATGCCGAAGTCGCAGATCTTCACGGTGCCGGCCGGGGTGACGATGAGATTGCCCGGCTTGATGTCCCGGTGCACCACCCCGGCGGCGTGCGCGGCCGCGATTCCGTCGCAGGTCTGCACGGCGATCGACAGCGCCTGGTCGACCGGCAGCGGGCCCGCGGCGACCAGGTCGCCGACCGTCCGACCCTCCACCAGCTCCATGACCAGGTAGGAGTGGTTCTCCTCGGTGCCGAAGTCGTAGACGCCGACGATGTGCGGGTGGCTCAGCCGGGCCGCCGTGCGGGCCTCGCGGTCGAACCGTTCCGCGGCCATCGGCTCCCGCACGCCGGCCGCCGTGAGCACCTTGATCGCGACCGGCCGGTCCAGCCGCAGGTCCCGGCCCCGCCACACCTCACCCATGCCGCCGCTGCCCAGCAGCTCCTCGGACTGGTACCGGCCACTCAGCAGACGTCGCGACACGACGTCACCTTTTCCAGCCGGGCCCGATCCCACACCGGCCGCGGGTGACGGGAGCGGGCGCTGCTCGTCGTGGACCATCCACACAAGGTAGTCAATCCATCGCGCAGCGCCCGTACCGACGGGCCGGCCGGCGCGCTGCCGGCCGGCCTCGGATCACGTCTGCTGCTGCGTCACGTCCAGGTTGAGGTACCGCGGTTCGCCGCTGGCGAGTTGGCGGATGCGCTCGGCGTACTCGCCGGTCTGCGGGCGGCCGCTGTGCGCCATGGCCTGCTCGTAGCTGTCGAACTCGGCGACGATGACGAAATGGCCGGGCCGCTCCCGGTCCTCGGCGAAGGTCACCCGGGCGGGCCCGGGGGACGGGTGCTCGCGCGTCCACTCCTCGCTGAGTCGGCGCACCTCGTCGGGGCGGTCCGTCTGGTACTCGACGACCTGCACGAATGGCATGTCCATCACCTCCACCGGCGGTGTTCCCACCGGTCCGCCGTCCATGTCGGCGGCATGGCCCCGGCCGCCGGGGGTAGGAGGTACGGGTAACAACCCCCCGAAAGTGAGGTGTCATGCCAATGCCGACCGCACGCGAGATCATGACCAGCGACGTGAGCTGTGTCCGGGAGCAGGACGACCTCCGGACCGCCGCCCGGCGGATGGCCGAGCTCGGGGTGGGCTCTTTGCCCATCTGCGGCGCCGACAACCGCCTCAAGGGCATGGTGACCGACCGGGACATTGTGGTGAAGGTGCTGGCCCAGGGGAAGGACCCGGCCGACGTGACCGCCGGTGAACTGGCCCAGGGCGAGGCCGTGACCATCGGCGCGGACGACGACGCGGCCGAGATCCTGCGGACCATGGGCCAGCACAAGGTACGCCGACTGCCGGTGATCGACGGGCACGACCTCGTCGGCATCGTGGCCGTCGCCGACGTGGCCCGCTCGCTGCCGGAACGCCCGGTGGGCGACCTCATCGAGGCGATCTCCGAGCGCTCCTGACCGTAGCCGCCGACCGTTCGCCGCCCCTCCGGCCCGCGCCGGGGAGGGCGGCGAGCCGCGTCAGGAGGTCAGCACCCCAGTACCTCAGGCGTCATGCTCCTCGCCGTGCCCCTGGTCAGTTTCCCCATGCGGGTGGGGGTCGCGCTGTGGGAGGCGGTCGACCAGCCGGGTCAGCGCGCCGTTGGCGAAGGTGGCGCCGAGCGCCGAGCCGGCGGCGATGGTCCAGCCCACCGGGCCGAGCGGGGTGCAGCCGAAGAACTGGCTGACCCCGGGCGTCTGCACCACGGCGACCAGGACGCCGATCGAGGCGGCGGTGGAGGCCAGCACGGTGGGGCTGGTGCCGCCGGCCAGCACGGTCTGGCCGAGCTGGGTGCCGACCAGCGAAGCGAGCGCGACCGTGCCCGCCCGGCGCTCCCGGCCGGTCCACCGGGCGAGCGTCCAGCCGGCGGTCGCGCCCAGTGTGGTGGCGCCGGCCCGGAGCGCGATCTCCCGGGTCAGCGTCTCGCCGAGCGAGGTGTCCGGTCCCTCCCGCAGCAGGTGGTCGGCCCCGTCCGAGGCGGGCGGGCGGACCGCGATGGCCAGCGCCGGTACCAGGTCGGTGAGCAGGTTGACCAGGAGCAGTTGCCGGCCGGTGAGCGCCGACCGGCCGGTGCTGGCGGCGGTCAGCACGCTGAACGCGATCTCGCCCAGGTTGCCGCCGACCAGGATGCTCAGCGCGTGGCGGACCGACGACCACATGGCCCGCCCCTCCACGAGGGTCGCGATGATGGTCTCCAGCCGGTCGTCGGTGACCACCAGGTCGGCGGCGGCGCGGGCCGCCGGGGTCCCGCGCTGGCCGAGTGCGATGCCCACGTCGGCGAGCCGGATGGCCGGCGCGTCGTTGGCGCCGTCGCCGGTCATCGCCACCGTCCGCCCCCGGCGTTGCAGCGCCTGGATGATCCGCACCTTGTGCGCCGGGGTGCAGCGGGCCACCACGTCGGTGGCCATGAGCCGTTCCGCGAGGGCCTCGTCGTCGAGCCGGTCCAGCTCGGTGGCGGTGACCACCTGCTGCTCCCCGTGATCGGGGCTGATGGTGGCGGCGATCGCCTCGGCGGTGGCCGGGTGGTCTCCGGTGATCATGATGGTGTGCACGCCGGCCTGCCGGATCCGCCGCACTGCCGGCGCGGCGCTCTCCCGCACCCCGTCGGCGAGGGCCAGGAAGCCGACGAAGACCAGCCCGTCGACCTGCTCGTCGGTCACCGACTCGGCGCCCACCGGGCACTCGGCCACGGCCAGGATGCGGTGCCCGGCCCCGGCCCGCTCGGCGAGCATCGCGTGCAGCGCGTCCCGGCCGGCCGGATCCAGCGGCGTGTCGCCCTGCGCGGTGCGCCGCGCCGCGCAGCGCGGCAGCACCGACTCGGGCGCGCCCTTGACGCTGAGCAGCAGCCCGTCGGCGGTCCGCCCGACCGTGGCGTGGTAGCCCCGGGACGGCTCGAACGGCAGCCCGCCCACCGCCGTCCAGTCCGGTGCGCCGGTCCACTCCACCACGCCGGCGGTGCCCGCGCCGCCGCGTACCGCCCGGTCGGTCTGGTGGGGCGGCTCGTCCGGGTCGGCCGCCGCGGGGGTGGCCCGCAGCGCCGCGGCCAGGGTGAGCCGGAGCGGCTCGTCCAGCCGGTCCGGCGGGGCGTACCGGTCGTCGCCGCCGCCCACCCCGGCCAACAGCAGCTTCCCCTCGGTGAGGGTGCCGGTCTTGTCGAAGCAGAGCACGTCGACCCGGCCCAGCGCCTCGATGGTCCGCGGGTTGCGGACCAGCGCGCCGTGCTCGGCCAGCCGCCGCGCCGCCGCCAGCTGCGCGGCACTGACCAGGAACGGCAGCCCCTCCGGCACCGAGGCCACGGCCAGGTTCGCGGCGGTCGCCGCCGTCTCCGCCAGGGGTACGCCCCGGAGCAACCCCGCCCCGGCCACCGCGATCGCCGAGCCGGCGGCCAGCGGCACGGCGGCGCTGGTCAGCTTCCCGAGCCGGTTCTCCACCCCGCTGGCCGGGGGCGCCTCCCGGGCCAGGGCGAGGCTCCGCCCCGCCTCGGTCTCCTGGCCGGTGGCCACCACCACGGCGGTGCCGTGGCCGGCGGCGACCGTGGTGGCCTCGTAGAGCATCGAGTGCCGCTCGGCTACCGCCGCGGCCACCACCGGCTCGGCGGTCTTGCCCACCGGCAGCGACTCACCCGTCAGCGACGACTCGTCGGCCTCCAGCCCGTCGCTGGTCAGCACCCGGCAGTCGGCCGGGATGGCGTCCCCGGGCCCCACCGCGACCACGTCGCCGGCCACCAGTTCCTCCGCGGCCACCACCTGCTCCGCGCCGTCGCGCAGCACCCGGGCGGTCACCGCCGAACGGGACAGCAGCTCGGCCAGCGAGCGCTCGGTGTTGTGCTGGTGCACCGCGCCGATCAGCGCCGAGCCACCCACCACCCCGCCGACCAGCGCGGCGTCGACCAGCGAGCCGAACGTGGCGGAGAGCACCGCCCCGGCGGCGAGCACGGGGGTGAGCGGGTTCGACAGCTCGTCGACGAACGCCCGGAGCAGCCCGGGTGGTCCGTGCCCGTCCCCGGTCACGGCACGCCGGCGGCGGGCCGCCTCCTCGCCGGTCAACCCCTCGGCATGCGTGCCGAGCTGGTCGAGGACGATCTCCACCGGCATCAGGTGCCAGGCGGTGAGCGCGGGCGCTGGCGTACGGGTCCGGTCGGGCAGCCGCCGGGCCCGCCAGACGCCGTGCGCGAAGGCGAGGGCGGCGGCCCCGTTCACCGCGGCGAGCGTCCGGCCGGGCAGCCGCTCCCGCTCAGCCGTGAACGCGCCGAGCGCTCCCAGCCCCGTGCCGGCCATCGAGATCCGGATGTTCTGCCCGGTCATCCGCCGGGCCACCCCGGTCGCGTCGATGAGCAGGGCGGGAATCCGCAGGTCGTCGCCGACCAGCAGGTGCGCGCCCCAGGGCGGCAGGTCCTCCGGGGCGGAGACCCCCAGCCCGCAGTCGGCGGCGCCGAGCGCGGCCCGGTCACCGGAGACCACCATCACCACCGCGCCCTCGCGTTGCAGGTCACGGACCGAGTCGGCGAGCCGGGGACCCCCGGGCACGAGGGCGTCGGCGAAGTCGTACCGGCTGTCGTCGTCCCCGGCTACCACGAGCCGCAGGCCGGCGTGGCGGGCGGCGGTCGCCAGGGCGTCCACCCCGGGGACGGGCTCCGGCTCGACCCGCAGCACGGCGGCGAGCCGGCCGCCCTCGGCCAGCCCGAGCAGCCGGCCGCCGTCCGCGCGCAGCCTCGCGCTGTCCGGGGTGTCCCCGGGGTCCGTCACGTCCATGCGGTCCAGCGGGCCGAGCCGCCAGCCGTCGGCGTTGCGGACGGCGTCCGGGGCGGCCGGGTCGAACAGGGCGAACGACCGGGCGGCCACCTGGCCGGTGTCCGTACCGGGCAGCGGCGCCAGGTCGGCCAGCACGCCCCGGTCGGAGCCGAGCACCGCGGCGTCCAGCAGCACGGTGTCGATCCGGTCCAGCTCGCGCAGCACGCTGCGGTCCATGGCGATCACGCCGCGCCGGGCGAGCATCCGGCCGAGCTGGGCGGCGTACCCCTCGCGGCCGCTGCCCGGGGCCTTGGGCAGCGACGACAGGGCCAGCGCGGCGGCCCGCTTCCCGCCGGCCACCGGCAGCGCGGCCGCCCCGGCCGCCGCACCCGCGGCCAGCATCCGGCTCACGTAGCGCTCGGCCGGACCGTCCGGGACCGGGCAGGGCCGCTCGCCGTCCGGCACCCGGGCGACCGCCCGGTCCGGGTCGCCGGTCAGCCTCGGCTCGGCCTTCGCCCAGGCGGCGAGCTGGGCCCGCGCCTCACCCCACTGCACGACCCGCTGCGCGCCGTCGAGCACGATGCCCGCCCAGCCGCCGGTGAGCCCCTGGACCACCGCCTCGGCGAGCGGGAAGAGCAGGTCGGCGCGGGGGTCGGCGCGCAGGCCCCGGTCGGCGAGCGCGTGCAGCTTCGGGTGCAGGTCGACCGCGGCGAGGAAGCCGGCCACCTCGCCGGGGACCGGGGCGAACGGGAGGATCCGGGTGGCCGCCGAGATGGTCAGGCCGAGCGCGTCCGAGGCCAGCGCGCCCAGGGTGCGGGGCGTGCGCGGCCCCTCCTCGGGCGGATGCGGCGGCGGGACCTCCGGGTCCGGCTCGTGCGGGCACACCCGCTCGGTCCGCGCCACGGTGGCGATCAGGTCGCGCAGCTTCGGCTTCGGCTCCTCGACCGCCACGACCACCCGGCCGGACGGTGCGTTGACCCGGGCCCAGGCCACCCCGGGCAGCGCCTCCAGCGCCGCCTCGACCTGCCGGGCCAGCCGGTCGCCGCCGTCCTGGCAGACGCCGTGCACCTCGATGTGGTGCCGGCCGTCGCGGGACCAGACCCGGCGTCGGGTCAGCCCGGCGAGCCGGGCCAGCCGGGTCGCGGCCGCGCCCACGCTTCCCGCCGCCTCGGCGACGCTGCCCGGCACGGCGTTCCGGGCCGTGTCCGGCAGGGCGGATCCGACGGTACGGGCGGTGTCCGGCACGGCGGTGGCGACGCTGCGCGCGACCCGGGCCACGGCGTCCGGCACGGCGACCGGCGACAGGAGGAGGCCGGCGACGCGGCCCAGCGAGGTCATCGAGGCGTACGGCCGGGCTGCCGGCCCCGCTTTCCGGTGGTCCCGCCGTCGCTTGACGGCTTCAGGCCGGGACGTGCCGAGCTGAAGTCGTCGTAGCCGTACGCCATCTCGCCTCCCGCGGCCTCGTCCCGGGGGCCCGACTTCCCGGCGCGGCGTCCGTTATGCCCCTCGGGCGGGGGAAGTTTCCGCACTGCCCGGGGCATGGACGGGCAGGCCGGTGGAATGCCGCTCGGACAGCGATGTCGTCGTCGGAACCGGGGAGGCGCCAGTGAGCACGCTGACACGAAACCTCAGCGGGTCGCGGGAGATGATGAGGACGTACTGCCGGCGGGTGGAGATCCCGGTGCTGGGCGAGGTGGCGGTGCCCCCGCCGGACAAGCTGACCTACTACGCGGGGCTGGGCGTGCTGGCCGCGCTCCAGGTCATCGAGTGGCCGCTGGCCCTGGTGATCACCGCCGGGCACCTCCTGGCCGACCAGCACTACTCGGGCCTGGTGAAGGGCGTGGGCGAGGCGCTGGAGTCGGCCTGACGAGACGGGGCTCACCGTTGACTTCAATCCCCGTTGAGGTCCGAGGCTTGAGCCCATGTCGACCGCCACCGCCGTACCGCCGGCCCCGCCCGCATACCTCTGGTCGCCGCGGCTGCGGGCGATGACCGTGGGCAGCGTCGCCCTGGTGTCGCTGCTCGCCTTCGAGGCCCTGGCGGTGGGCACCGCGATGCCCACGGTCGCCCGCACCCTGGACGGGCTCGGCCTCTACGCCCTCGCCTTCGGCGGCCCGTTCGCCTCCGGGGTGGTGGCCATGGTCGCCTCCGGCATCTGGTGCGACGCGCGCGGCCCACGCCCCGCCATGTGGCACGGCGTGGGGTGGTTCGTGGTGGGCCTGGTGGTGGCGGGCGCCGCGCCCACCATGGAGGTACTGGTCGTCGGGCGGGTCGTGCAGGGCTTCGGCTCGGGCCTGCTCTCCGTGGCGCTCTACGTGATCGTCGCGCAGGCGTACCCGGAGGAGTTGCGGCGGCGGGTGTTCGCCGCGTTCGCCGCCGCCTGGGTGGTCCCGTCGCTGGTCGGTCCGGCCGTGGCCGGGCTGATCGTCGAGCACCTGGGATGGCGCTGGGTGTTCCTCGCGGTGCCGGCGGTCGCGGTGCCGGCGGTGCTGCTGATCCAGCCGGGGCTGCGGGCGTTGGGGACGACCGCCCCGACCCGGCCGCCGGCCGGCGCGCTGGCCCGGATCGGCTGGGCCTGCGGGGCGGGGGCGAGCGCCGCACTGCTGCACTACGGGGGGCAGCAGCGCGGCGCGCTCGCCGCCGGGCTGATCGGCGTGGCGCTGGTCGGGCTGCTGGCCTGCGTGCCGCGGCTGCTGCCGGCCGGGTTCCTGCGGGCCGCGCGCGGGCTGCCGGCCGTGATCGGGCTGCGTGGCCTGGCCTCGGCGGCGTTCGCCGGGGCCGAGGTGGTGATCCCGCTGATGCTGTCCCGGGAGCGGGGCTTCTCGCCGACGGCGGCCGGGCTGGTGCTGACGGTCGGCGCGCTCTCCTGGTCGGTGGGCTCCTGGATTCAGGGCCGGATCGCCGCGCCGCGGTCCGCCGCCACCCTGCCCCGGACCGGCCTGGCCTGCATCGCCGTCGGCACGGCCGGCGTCGCGGTGGCCCTCCTGCCGGCCCTGCCGGTGGCGCTCGCGGTGCTGGCCTGGGCGGTCGCCGGACTCGGCATGGGGCTGCTCTACCCGTCCCTGTCGGTGCTCACCCTGGACCTGTCCGCCCCCGCCGAGCAGGGCCGGAACAGCTCGGCGCTGCAACTGGGCGACTCGCTCTCCGCCGCCACCGTGCTGGCGCTGACCGGGGCCGTGCTGGCTGCCGGGTCGGCTCCCGGCCGGGCGAGCTACGCGACCACGCTGGCCGTGGCGGCCGGCTGCGGGCTGCTCGGCGTGCTGCTCGCCGGGCGGGTGGTGCGCCGGCCGGTCGCGACCGCCTGACCACCGGATCCGCCCGCGCCACCCCGGCCCGGGGACGCAGGATCGGGGGTACGGGGGCCGGAGGTCACGATCCGGCCCGCCGTCCCGTCCGGTGGAAGGACGCGGGAGAGGAGCGACGATGCGGGTGCTGGTGACCGGGGCGACCGGACGGCTCGGGCGGGTGGCGCTGCCCCGGCTGCGCGACGAGGGGCACACCGTGCGCGCGGTGAGCCGCCGGCCCCGGCGCGACGCCGATGTGGAGTGGGTGGCGGCCGACCTGGCCACCGGTGAGGGGCTGGCCGCGGCGGTCGACGGGGTCGAGGCCGTGCTGCACCTGGCCTCCTCGCCCAACCGGCGTACCCACGAGATCGACGTGCTGGGCACTCGCCGGCTGGTGCTGGCCGCCGGGCATGCCGGGGTGGGCCACCTTGTCTACGTCTCGATCGTCGGCGTCGACCGCGTGCCGCTCGGCTACTACCGGCACAAGCTGGCGGCCGAGCAGGTGGTGGCGGCCGGGCCGGTGCCGTGGAGCGTGCTGCGGGCGACGCAGTTCCCCGAGTTCCTGGACGAGTTGCTGCGGTCCGCGAGCCGGCTCGGCCCGGTGCTCGGGGATCGGGCGGTGCTCGCCCAGCCGGTCGACGCCGGTGAGGTGGCGGGCCGGCTCGCCGCGATGCTGGCCGCCGGCCCGTCGCGCCGGATCGAGGAGTTCGGCGGCCCGGAGGTGCTCCGCTACGACGAGGCGGTCCGCGCCTGGCGCGCGGCGAGAGGATCGCGGCGGCCGCTGCTGCCGGTCCGGATCCCGGGGCGGCTCGGCCGCGAGTTGCGCGCCGGCGGGCTCACCACCACCGCCACCCCGACCGGCACCCGCACCTGGGCCGACCACCTGGCCGACACGTACGGGGGAACCGGCCGGAGATGAAACCTTCTGCGGTTCCGGGCCGCCCTACCGTGGCCGCATGTTGGTCTTCGTCACCACCGTGATCCTGTACGTCTTCGGCTTCGTCTTCCTCTACGGCGTGATCCGGCTCGGTGTCCGGCACGGCATCGAGGACGTGGAGACCCACCGCGCGCAGCAGGTGCGGGCCGAGGAGTTGGCCACCCACCAGGACCGCACCTTCGCCCGCGAGAACGCCTTCCTCACCGGCAGCTGAGCCCCGTCCGGTCGTCCGGCGTACGGGCCGGTCGGGACGTCGGCGAGCGGTGCCGCCCGGCGGGTGCGAAGATCGCACCCGTGATGGGGACGCTGAAGACCGAGCCCGCCCGGACCCGACTGGACCTGCTGGCCGCGCCGGTCGCCGCGGCGATCGAGCGGTGGCCGGACGAGGCTCCCGTGGACGTGGACGACGTGCTGGTCGCCCCGATCGACGCCGAGCTGGCCGACACGGCGGCGTTCTGCGCGGCGTACGAGGTGGGGCTGGAGGAGTCGGCAAACTGCGTGGTGGTCGCCGGCAAGCGGGGCGGCGAGACGCGGTACGCGGCCTGCATGGTGCTCGCCACCACCCGGGCCGACGTGAACGGCGTGGTCCGCCGGCTGCTCGACGTGCGCAAGGCGAGCTTCGCGCCGATGGCCGACGCGGTCGAGCTGACCGGGATGGAGTACGGCGGGATCACCCCGATCGGGCTCCCCGAGGACTGGCCGATCTTCGTCGACTCGCGGGTGATCGCCATGCCGCACGTCATCATCGGGTCCGGCGTACGGCACAGCAAGATCGCGTTGCCCGGGCCCGCGCTCGGCGCGCTGCCCGGGGCAACGGTGGTGGAGGACCTGGCCCGGCCGGCCTAGGTCATCACTCGCATCGATCTTGTTCCACGTGAAACATCACGCGGCAGCTTCACGCTGCGCCACCTCGTGCAGGGCGGCGAGCAGGGTCTCCGGCTCCTGGGCGCCGGTCACGGCGTACTTCCCGGCCAGCACGAAGGTCGGCACGCTGGAGACGCCGAGCTGGTGCGCGGCGCTCAGGTCCGCAGCCACCTCCCGGCGGCCGAGGTTCGACTCCAGGTAGTCCCGGGCCTCGGTCTCGTCCAGGCCCACCTCGGCGGCGAGCTTGACCAGCGCGTCGGTCGACCCGACGTCGATCCCGTCCTGGAAGTGCGCCCGGTAGAGCCGCTCGACCAGCTCGGCGGCCCGGCCCCGCTCGGTCGCGAACCGGACCAGCCGGTGCGCCTCGAAGGTGTTCGCGGCCACCGCGCGGTCGAAGCGCATGTCGATCCCCGCGCCCTTGGCGACCTGGGTGACGTGGGCGGCCATGCCCTCGGCCTTGTCGCGACCGCCGAACTTCGCGCCCAGCGCCTCGATGAGCGGCTTCGGCTCGGTAACCGGCGTCGGGTCGAGCTGGAACGGCCGGAACCGCACGGTCACCTCGCCGTCGTAGCTCGCCAGGGCCTGCTCCAGGCGGCGCTTGCCGATCCAGCACCAGGGGCAGACGACGTCGGCGTAGATCTCGATCTCCATGACCAGCGACAACCCGTCGATCAGGAGATCTGTTCCCGGACCTGGCGCTTCAGCCGGGCCAGGATGGCGGTGCCGCCGCGGATCCGCAGCGGGCTGATCGCCTGCGCCAGGCCCATCCGCTGGTAGAGGTCGTCCGGCACGGCCAGCACCTCCTCGGCGCTGGCTCCGGCCAGCCCCTCGGCGAGGATGCCGGCGAACGCCCGCGTGGTCGGTGCCTCCGGCGGGCAGTCGAAGATCGTGCTCACCGTCTTGTCCGGGTTGACCTCGGCGCGCAGGAAGAACGCCGTCTGGCACTCCGGCACCTGCTCCAGGTCGCCCCGATCGACACCCTCGGGCAGCGGCGGGATCACGTCGGAGAACTCCAGCAGCATCTCCAGCACCACGTCGCGCGGGGCGGCGGCGAACTCGTCGACGATCTCGGCCAGCTTGCTCGGCATCTCGGACATGACCGCCAGGCTACCGCCGGTGACCCGGCGCCCTCCGGGGTCGGCCGGGAGGGCACCGGGTCGGGCGGGTCACACGTTCGGGGCGGCCTCGCTGATGTCGCTCAGCGCGGAGTTCGGGTCCAGTTGCATGGCCAGGTCGCCGAGGGAGACGATGCCCACCAGCTTGCGCTCGTTGTCGCAGACCAGCACCCGCCGGATGTTGCGCTCGCGCATCAGCGCGGCCGCCTCGCCCGCGGTGCAGTGCTGCTCGATCATCACCACCTCGCGGGTGATGATCGAACCGATCGTGGTGCTCGACGGGTCGGCCCGCTCGGCCACCGCCCGGACCACGATGTCGCGGTCGGTCAGCACGCCGGCGAGGGTGGCCCCGTCGGTGACCACCACATCGCCGATGTCGGACTCCTTCATCACCCTGGCCGCCTCGTCCAGGGGAGTCTCCGCGGGCAGGTAGACCACCTGCTTGGTCATCACGTCACTGACCCGGTACATGAGAGCCTCCGAAACACCTTGGTCGATCCGTCTGCGGTACCCCGTGGTGCGTCCGCTACACCACGTCGCGGCGCGTCCCGCGCGCCTCGTCGAGCAGGCGCTCGACGAGGCCGTCCACCGGCAGCTCGATCCGCTCGCCGGAGGCCCGGTCGCGCAGCTCGACGTACCCCTCGGCCAGTCGGCGGCCGACCACGACGGCGCGCGGGATGCCGATCAGCTCGGCGTCGGTGAACTTCACCCCGGCCGAGACGTGGGTGCGGTCGTCGACCAGCACCCGCAGGCCGGCCGCGGAGAGGCGTCCGCCGAGTTCCAGCGCCGCGTCGAGCTGCGGACCCTTTCCGGCCGCCACCAGGTGTACGTCGCACGGCGCGACCTCGGCCGGCCACACCAGCCCCCGGTCGTCGTGGTGCTGCTCGGCCACCGACGCGACGGCCCGGGAGACGCCGATGCCGTAGCAGCCCATGGTGGGCCGGACCGGCTTGCCCTCCCGGCCGAGCACGTCGACCGCGAAGGCGTCGGTGAACCGGCGGCCGAGCTGGAAGATGTGCCCCACCTCGATGCCCCGCCGCATGGTCAGCTCGCCGTCGTCGCAGGCCGGGCAGGGGTCGCCCGGCCGCACCTCGGCCGCCTCGATGGTGCCGTCCGGCACGAAGTCCCGCCCGCACACCACGTCGGTGGCGTGCCGGCCTGGCTCGTTCGCCCCGGTCAACCAGGCGGTGCCGGTGACCACCCGCGGGTCGACCAGGTAGCGGACGGCGTGCTTGGCCAGGATCTGCGGCCCGATGTAACCGCGGACCAGCTCCGGATGCGCCGCCCAGTCCTCGAAGACCGCCACGGTGGCCGGGTGCAGCGCCGCCTCGACCCGCTTCAGGTCCACCTCGCGGTCGCCGGGCAGGCCGATCACCAGCAGCTCCGCCTGCTCGACACCGGGCCGGCGCACGGCCAGCACCACGTTCTTCAACGTGTCGGCGGCGGTCCAGCCGGTCCGGCCGGCGAGCGCGCGGGCGTTGGCCAGGTCGACCAGGGACGCGATGGTCGGCGTCTCCGGGGTGTCGTGCACCTCCATGGCCGGCTGGGCCTCCGGGTCGCCGGCCGCCGGCGCGCGGGTCACCACGGCTTCCGTGTTGGCGGCGTAGTCGCAGGTGGTGCAGCCGACGTAGGTGTCCTCGCCGACCGGGGTGGCGGCCAGGAACTCCTCGGACGCCGAGCCGCCCATCGCCCCGGACATCGCGTGCACCACGGTGAAGTCCAGCCCGAGCCGGGTGAAGATCCGCTGGTACGCGTCACGGTGCCGGTCGTAGGCGGCCTGGAGCCCCGCCTCGTCGAGGTCGAAGGAGTAGGCGTCCTTCATCAGGAACTCGCGCCCGCGCAGCAGCCCGGCCCGGGGCCGGGCCTCGTCCCGGAACTTCGTCTGGATCTGGAAGAGCGTCACCGGGAAGTCCCGGTACGAGCTGAACAGGTCCTTCACCAGCAGCGCGGCCATCTCCTCGTGGGTCGGGGCGAGCAGGTGCTCGGCGCCCTTCCGGTCTTCGAGGGTGAAGATGTCGTCGCCGTACTCCGTCCACCGCCCGCTGGCCCGGTACGGCTCGGCCGGCAGCAGCGCCGGGAAGTGCACCTCCTGGTCGCCGATCGCCGCCATCTCGGCGCGGACGATCTCGGTGACCCGGTCCAGCACCAGCTTGCCCAGCGGCAGCCAGGTGTAGCCGCCCGGGGCGGCGCGGCGTACGTAGCCGGCGCGGAGCAGGAGCCGGTGGCTCGGCACCTCGGCGTCGGCCGGGTCCTCGCGCAGGGTCCGGAGCAGCAGAGTCGACATGCGCAGCAGCATTGAGGCAGCGTACGGCGGGTCGGGCCGGCGGGCGATCGGATTCGCCCCGTGCCGGTGGACGGTCCGGGGTGGAGGACGCCGTGGTGGGGGTAGGAGAGGGGGATGGATGAGAGGCCCCGGCTGACGATGACGGCGACCGTGCTGGACGCGCCAGATGCCCGGGAGCTGGCCGGTTTCTACGAACGGCTGCTCGGGTGGTCACGCCGGGAGGACGAGCCGGACTGGGTCACCCTGGTCGCGCCCGAGGGCGGAGCCGGGCTGTCGTTCCAGACCGAGCCGGCGTACGTGCGGCCGGTCTGGCCCGCCGGCCCGGGCGAGCCGCGGATGATGGCACACCTCGACATCCAGGTCGACGACCTCGACGCGGCGTCGGCGTACGCCGTGTCCGTGGGGGCCACCGTGGCGGACTTCCAGCCCCAGGACGACGTGCGCGTCCACCTCGACCCGGCCGGCCACCCGTTCTGCCTGTACCTCTGAGTCGCGTCGGTCGTCTGGCCGCTGTGGGTGCGTCTGTTGCTGCCCCGACGACAACAACCGCACCCAGAGGATCAGCTAGCCCCGTCGGCGAGACCGCCGTGCCGCCCACACGCCGCCCGCGACAGCCGCCGCCGTGGGCAACAGGCAGCACAGGGCAAGGACGAGCAGGTGCCACGGCTTGATCGCTCCCATGGCGTGAGCATAGGGCGATTTCTCTCGACGCCTTGTCGGGGAACCGACTTACAAGATCACCAGCGTGCCCAGGAGTCAGCGGCGCCTGGCGTGGATGATGAAGGCGCGCCAGGCGTCGGGGGTGAACGTGAGGACCGGGCCGGTGGGGTCCTTGCTGTCACGGACGCCGACCACTCCGGCCAGGTTGTCGGCCACCTCGACACAGTCGCCCTGCGTGCCGCTACGGGTGGACTTTCGCCAGGCCGCGCCGGTCAGCTCCATGACGTCATCACTTCCTTCATCAGCTCCGTCGACTGCTGGCGAGAAAATGCCTCACTGCGCACGCTCTCCCACCTGGACAGCAGGATAGCCACATCCTCATCGTTGTCGACGACTACGCCACCGAGCTGGTTCTCCAGGTGACCGACCCAGCCGCCGTCGTTTCCACGGGCCAGCGCGAAGGGCCCGACCAGACCGACGTGAACGGCGACCTCTGTCGGGACGACGTGGATGTGAATGTGTGGCCGCCCGCCGCACTCGATGAGGTGCGCGATCTGCTCAACCATGAGCCCCTGGAAACCTTCGCCCGCGCGCCGAAGGACCGACTCCTCAATGACGGCGACGTACTTGGGGTGGTCCGCACTGAAGAGAATGGACTGTCGGTCCAGCCGGACGGCGAGCCGCCTCTCCACCTCGTCGTCACTGATCATGTCGTCCGTGCGGATCATTGCCCGGGCATAGTTCTCGGTCTGTAGCAGCCCTGGAACCAGAGTGGGCTGGTAGGTCCGCAACTGCTGCGCCTGGCGTTCCGCTTCCAGCCAGGGGCGGAACCAGCTCGGCTGGCCGTCGCGTTCCGCCAGCTTGAGCAGCGACGTCAGCAGGCCGCCGGTGCCCAGCACCTCGTCGGCCCGTTTCAGAAAGAACCGGTCCAGCGGTCGCTGGCCCAGCTCGACCGCCGACACCTGCGACCCGGAGAAGTGGACCAGCTTCCCGAACTCCTCCTGGCTCAGCTCGGCCTTCAACCGCAGCCGCCGGAGCTGGGCCCGGATCAGCTCCGCGGTCGGTTCGCTCTCCACACTTCCTCCCCGATTTCCCGACGCCTCCCTGGCGTCGCCGTGCGCCGGCGAGCGCCGACGGGAGGTCGCCACGAACCGCCTCGACGGCTTCCGAGCGTAGTCGTGTCCTCAGCAGACTGTCACCCAGCGAGCCGCCTCCCGTCCGGCCCGCTGCGGGGGCCGCCCCCTGATCCCCCGAAGCGCCGGGGGCGATCCCCACCCCCGTACCGGAGAAGGAAGTCGCCATGAGCCTCCCCGTGCCGCGCCTCGGGCCGTACCCCGATCGGCCGCGCCCCTATCCGCCGGACTGGCCGGCGCACCTGCCGATCCGGCCGCTCTGGCTGTGCCGGGCCTGCGGGCTGCCGTGGCCGTGCGCCCAGGCGCGTCTGCTGCTCAAGGTCGAGTACGCCGACCACCCCGTCGACCTGGCCGTCTACCTCTCCGGGCTGTACCACGAGGCGACCCACGACCTGTTCCGGCTGAACCCGCACGACGGGCCCACCCCGCGCGATCTGTTCGAGCGGTTCGTTGCCTGGGGGCCGTACCGGAAGGGCGTCGCTCAGAATCAGTGATCCCGCCGGCAACCATGGCGCGGTGGGGTGGCGTCTGGGAAGGCGTCACGATGATGCACCACCTGACCCCAAGGATCGGCTCGTGTGGACCCTCTCCTGAGTGAGTTCGACTCGTTCGTGCGAACCCGTACCCCCGCACTCCTGCGCTCGGCCTACCTGCTGACCGGTGACCAGCACCTGGCCGAGGACCTCGTCCAGTCCGCCCTGGCCCGGACGCACCGCTCGTGGAGCCGGCTGCACGACAGCGGCAACGCCGAGGCGTACACCCGCAAGATCATGTATCACCTGCAGGTCTCCTGGTGGCGGCGCCGCCGGGTGGCCGAGTCGATGCCGGGTGATGTGCCCGAGCCGCGCGGAGGCGACTCGGCTCCCGACCACGCCCAGCAGACCACGCTCCGGCTGACCCTCCGGGCCGCGCTGGCGAAGCTCTCCGCCAAACAGCGGGCCGTGCTGGTGCTGCGGTTCTTCGAGGACCGCACCGAGTCCGAGGCCGCCGACCTGCTCGGCGTCACCGTCGGCACCGTCAAGAGCCAGACCTCGAAGGCCCTGGCCAAGTTGCGCACCGTCGCCCCGGAACTCGCCCAGCTCTACGTCACGGAAGGAAGCGCCCGATGAACCAGGACCGCCTTCGACTCGACCTGGCCGGGCTGGCCGAGGAGGTCACCCCGGTCGACCTGCGGGACCGGGCCCTGCGTACGTCCCGCCGGCTCGGCATCCAGCGGGCCGTCGCCACCTCGGCCGCCGCCCTCGTGGTGCTGGCCGCCGCGACCGGGACCGCCCTCGCGATCCGCCCGAACGGCCAGGGGCCGGCACCCGCCCCCGCCGGCCCGTCGGTGACCAGCACCTGGCCCCCGGTCGAGGTCACCCCGACGCCGTCGCCGTCGCCGTCGGACAGCGCCTCGCCGAGCGGTTCGCCGGTGAAGCCGGCGTCCGTTCTCACCGGCACCCGCTACTACCTGGAGGCCCCGGCGTCCACCAGGGCCCGGATCCACGCCGTCCGCGGCAGTTCGGACCAGGTGGTCTACCAGATTCCGTCCGCCCCCACCGGGTGCGAGTCCAACACCATCACCGTCTCTCCGGACGGGAAGCGGGTGGCCTGGGTGCAGGACAGCACCGACGGCGGCACCAGTGGTGTGCTCCTGGCCGGCACGATCGGAAAGCCGGGCTCGACGAAGCTCCTGGAGGACGTCAACTGCCTCGGTGCCCGCCCACTGGTGTGGAAGGGCGGTGACCTGCTGATGGTGCACAAGAAGACCCAGGAGTCGGTGCTGTTCGACCTGGCGGCCAACAAGCGGGTGGACGGTGACCCGGGCCAGGAGACCGACCGGTGCTGGTCGGCCGACGGCAGGTGGCTGGCCGCGATGGGGGAGGGAAACAAGCCGTACGTCAGCGACGGGACACAGTCGCGGCTTTACTCCTACACGCCGCCGAAGGACGAGGCCGCGCACTGGGACGGCTGGCGGGCCCAGAGCGTTTCGATGGACGGCCGGTACGTGGCAGTCGGCTGGCAGCCCACCGACGTGTCCCGCGAGGACGGCAGTTTCGCGGTGGTCGACACCACCACGAGCAAGGTGGTGAACCTGCCGGGTAAGGGCGACATCTGGAGCATCCTGTTCACCGTCGACAACAAGGTGATCGTCACGCGGAGGACCGGCATCAGCGTCCTGGACAGCACCTTCGCGCCGCTCGGCACGGTCACCAAGCCCACCACCTCAGGGGTGCTGCTGGCGTACGTGCCCTGAACCGTCGACCACGGTTCCACGACGGCAACCCTCCCTTGAGAAATGCGACTGAGCAGGGGCGGACCAACGGTGGTCCGCCCCTGCTCAGCGCAGCACGGTGATCGCCCGGTCGGCCACGACGTGCTTCCAGGGCACGATGACCACGACCCCGTCCCGCTCGAGGACCTTGGCCTCCTCGCCCTCGAAGCCGGCCGAGAGCGGCCCCTTCGCCACCGGGCTGACCTTGCCGGTGGCGGGGTCGATACGCACCAGCCGCGGCGGCAGCTTCCGCCGGTCGCCGGTCTCCCATGCCAGCAGGCCCTGCTCGTCCCGGCGGATCAGCTCGACCTTGCTGGCGCTGTGCCCGGAGGAGATCCAGCGCCGCTTGCCGGTGGCCAGGTCGATGGCGATGATCTGGTTCGCCGACCGGCCCGAGTTCGGCACGTTCTTCGGGAACGTCGGGTAGTAGAGCGTCTCGTCGTCGCCGAGGCACTGGTAGACGGCCGGACCGTCGATCGCGTTGGACCGGTTGGGCGGCACGTCCCACAGTTCGGTGCCGTCGATCGGGTCGGTGAACGAGGCCGTCTCCCGGCCGGTCTTCGGGTCCCGCACCGTGTAGCTCTCGTGCCCCAGCCCGGGCAGGCTGATCAGCGGCCGCACGCTCAGCACCCCGTCGGTGACTTTCGCCTCGGGCAGCCGCTGCCGCCAGCGCACCTTGCCGGTGGCCGGGTCGAGGGCGTCCACCTCACCGCCCGTGGAGCAGCCGTAGGTGACGACGACCAGGTCCCCGGCGGCCCGCATGTCCTTGAATCCGCAGTCCCGGCCGGGTAGCAGCTTCTCCCCGGTGGTGCGCCACAACTGCTTCCCGTCGGCGAGGGAGAACCCGATCATGGTGTCGCCGGAGCGGACGATCACCTGCTGGCCGGCGACGGAGAGGTCGGGCGCGGCCAGCGCGTCCCGGCCCTCGCGGACCGGCGCCGGGAACTTCGCCTGCCAGGTCAGCTTGCCGCTGCTCAGGTCGAAACCGGCGACCGTGTTGCAGGACTGCTCGGAGCCGGCCGCCACCGCGCCCCGGCCCTCGGTCACCGCCTGCGCCGCGACGCAGAGCGAGGTGCCCTCCGGCGCGGGCGCGCCCCACGCCTGCCCGCCGTCGGAGAGCCGGTAGGCGAGCAGCCCGTCCCCCTGGGCCCGGACCACCGTGTCACCGGCCAGCCAGGCGCCGAACATGTCCTGCTGGTCGTAGGTGGTCAGGCCGGTGTCCTGCCGCTCGGGGAAGTCCAGCACCCAGGCGGTCTTCAGCTCGTCGTCGTCGCCCGCGCCGCCGCCGACCAGCCGGGAGACTCCCCAGGCGGTGCCGGCGCCGACGGCCAGCACGGCCACCAGACCACCCGCGATGAGCAGCGCCAGGCGCCCGCGCCGCCCGGGTGCCGCCGGCGGGGGCGGTGCCGCCCCGGGCCAACCCTGCGGCGGGTACGCCGGCTGACCGGCCGCCGGGTACGCCGGGTGGCCGGCCACCGGGTACGCCGGCTGACCGGCCTGCGGGACCGGCGCCCAGCCCGGGTGCCCGCCCTGCGTCGGTGGAGCCTGCGGCAGCTGCGTCCAGCCCGGCTGCGGGGCCTGGGGCGCCCCTCCCGCCGGGACCTGTGGTGCGGCCGGCGGCGGGACCTGCGCCCCGGCCTGTGTCGGGTACTGGGGCTGCGGCGGGGCCGGCCAGCCACCCGACGTTCCGGGCTGCGGCTGCCACGGGGACTGCGGGGTCGTCATCGTTCGCTCCTCGGATTCCCGTTCACCGCGCCTGCGCCCGCACGTACGCCGCCCAGCCGGACTGGAACTGGGCCAGCGGGACGCCGAGCGCCTGCTGGCTGGCCTGGTCGGCGGTGGCGCCCTGGTAGCGGGCGGTCACGAACCGGAACAGCTTCTGCTCGCCGTACTTCTCCGCCAGGTGGGTCATCGCCGCGTGCCCGAGCCAGTAGTGGAAGCTGAGCCGCCCCGGCGAGTCCCAGTCGACGTTGCCCGGCAGCGTGCCGTCCCAGTCGCCGGAGCGGACGAGCGACCGGGCCTGGGCGGTGCGGCCGCTGGAGCTCAGCGGCTCGCCCCGGTGGGCCAGGTACTCGGCGAAGCCCTCCACGATCCAGTTCTCGATGCCGTCGAAGAAGTCCTGCTTGTCGGCGTCCTCCAGGCTGGCGACCAGCGAGTGGCCCACCTCGTGCCGGAAGATCTCCCGAGGCCCGCGCCGGTCGCCGGGGGCGAAGAACGACCGGTCGGCCACGTCGATCACGATCCGGCTGCCGCCGATGTCGACGCCCTTCTGCCGCTCGGTGGAGACCATGCCGATCGAGACGCCGGCCTCGGTGGTCTCCTCCTTGTTGATCCGGTAGAGCGAGCCGAGGTCGGGCTTGCCCTTGACCAGGCTGATGACGAAGCCCTTCGGGATGTTCGCGCTGACCCCGCCGGCCTGCCAGGCGGCGAAGTCGTCGGCCACGGCCGCCTCGGCGACCGGCGCGTACCGCTTCGCCTCGGGGGCCAGGGCGGCGTCGGTGATGACCAGGGTGTGCGCGGTGCGCTCGACGTGGATGTCGCGCCACTTGTCCCAGGGGCCGGGGTAGTAGACGGTCTTCGAGTTGCCCAGCGCGGCGGGCGCCCCGGTGACGGCGGTGACCTTGAGCGGCGCGCCCTGGCTCTCCCGGACGACGGTCCAGCGGTACCACTCGGCGACCGGGGTGAGGTCGTACCCCTCGAACTGGTGCACGAAGGACACGTCGAGCTGGAAGCTGACCCCCCGGCCGAAGCTGTCGGTGGTCCGGCCCTGCTGGGCGACGGTGCGGTACTGGCCGACCGCCAGCGGCAGCTTGCCCAGGTTGGTGAAGAGCCGGGTCTGCCCGGCGACCAGGTCCTTGCGGGCCGGGTCGAAGGGGGCCAGGTAGCCCTTGAGGTCCTTGTCGGCGAGGGCCTTGCTGTGCCGGGCCAGCAGGTCGTCCAACTCCTGCTGGGTGACGGTCACCCCGTTGGCCACGGCGGCGGCCTTCGGGGCCGCGTCCTCGCCGCGGTTGCTCAGCCCGACACCCACGCCGATCGCCGTGCCGGCGCAGAGGGTCAACACCAGCACCCCGGCGCCGAGCCCGATCCAGAGGCCGCGCCGGGACTTCGGCCGCGGCGGCGGGGCCGGCGGGTACGGCCCGAACCCCGGCTGCCCCGGCCCGCCCGGGTACGCCCCCGGCGGCCCGTAGCCGGGTGCGGCGGGAAAGCCCGGCGGTGCGGCCGGGTACGCCTGGCCCGGCGGGTGCGGCTGACCGGCGCCCGGGTGGGCGGCCGGGTGTCCCTGGGTCATGCGTGCCTCGTTCGCGCCGTCGGTGACCAGCCGCAGCGGCGGGCGCCTCCCGCCCCCGGACCGGATGACGGGCAACATCATCCATAATCCGGCGGACGGTTTCTGCCCCGGACCCATCAAGTGGGACATTTGTCCCGATGACTCCGCTCACGGTCGCCGCCCGATGACCTCCGCCACGTCCCGTGCGGGGGTCGGGCGGTGAGCGGGCGGTCGGTGCGAGACTGGCCGACGGCTTTGCCGGGTCAGTCAGAGGGAGGCGCAGTGCGCTGGCGCAGCTTCGTGGCGGTGGGCGACAGCTTCACCGAGGGCATGGACGACGCGTATCCGGACGGCACCTACCGGGGCTGGGCCGACCTGGTCGCCACCCGGCTCGCCGCCGAGGCCGGCCCGGACTTCGGGTACGCGAACCTGGCCATCCGGGGGCGGCTGTTCCCGAACGTCGTGGCCGAGCAGGTGCCGGCCGCGCTGGCCATGAAGCCCGACCTGATCAGCTTCGCGGCCGGCGGCAACGACGTGCTGCGCCGTACCTTCGATCCGGACGCCTTCGTGCCGCGCTTCGACGCGGTGGTCGGCCGGCTGCGCTCCGGCGGCGCCGACGTGGTGCTGTTCCGGTTCGCCGACGTCATGGCCCGACTGCCCGGGCAGCGGCTGGTGGCTCCCCGGGTGGCCCTGCTCAACCGGGTGGTCGGCGAGGTCGCCGAGCGGCACGGCGCCATCCTGGTCGACCTGTACGCCGACGACGCCTACCTCAACCCGATGCTCTGGAGCACCGACCGGCTGCACCTGTCGGCGTCCGGGCACCGGAGGGTGGCCGGGCAGGTGCTCACCGCGCTCGGCGTGGGCTGCGACGAGGAGTGGCTGATGGTGCCGCCGCACCCCGCCCCCACCCCCTGGCTGGCCGCCCGGGCGGCCGACCTGCGCTGGGCCGGCCAGCACCTGGCCCCGTGGATCAAGCGCCGGCTGACCGGCCGCTCCTCCGGCGACTTCGTCACCGCCAAGCGGCCGGTGCTCGGGCCGATCACCCTCGACTGACGGTGCGGACCCTGCACGCCGCGTCCCTGCTGCGGCTCACCCTCGACGACGAGCCCCGGCCGGGTCACGCCGTCCTGGTGACCGGCGACCGGGTCGAGGCCGTCGCGCCGCTGGCAGAGCTGACCGGGGCGTACCCGGAGGTGCGGGTGCGTCGGTGGGCCGGCACCCTCGGGCCGGCGCTGGTGCACGACGGGCCGCTGCCGCCCGCGCCGACCCCGCGCGAGCGGGTGCACGCCCTGTTCCGGCTCGGTGCCGCCGCGGTGCTCGCCGACCACGTCGCCGACCCGGCACTGCGGGCCGCCGCCGCGCGGAACGAGGTGGCGGTGCTCGCCGCCGCCCGGCCGCCGGCGCTGGTGGTCGGTGGCCGGGCCGACCTGGCCGTCTTCGGCGCCGACGGCTCCTGCCTGGCCACGGTGGTGGCCGGCCGGCTGGTGCACCGCCGCGCCTGACGGGGGGCACGCCTGACCGGACCACCGCCGCCCCGGCCCAACGGGTGAATCTCCGCGACGGCAGGTCCAATGTGGGATGCCGCGTCGGAATCGGGATCGCCGAATGTCTTCCCCGCTGGATAACATCCGCTGCCCCCGGCGATCGTGCCCGGGGTCGAAATCGGGGAAAGGTGGATGAGGGATGGCCCTCATACCTGCACGAAATCCGTCGCGCACCGGTGGTCGAAGTCTGCTCGCCGCCGCGCTGTCCATGATGGTCGCCGCCGGCACGGTCGTCGCGACCGCCGCGCCGGCCGCCGCCTACGACGTGCGCTACGAGACCAACACCTCCTGGGCCTGGACCGACTCCAGACTGCCCAGCAAGAACAACATCGACCGGGCCGGCGACGTGCCGGTCGGCACCTGGCTGGACGGTGAGGGACACCCCCACACCTCGCGCGCCTACTTCACCTTCGACATCTCCCGCTACCGGGGGGCGGACATCGAGTTGGCCAAGCTCGACGTGAAGGAGACCGCGGCGCCGGACTGCACCAAGCGCCCGGAGATCGAGCTGTGGGGCACCGGGCCGTACACGGTCAAGTCGAGCTGGTTGAAGCCGCCGGCCGACCTGGCCCGGATCGACACGACCAGGCTGCCGAACCAGTCCGGCTGCCCGGCTCCCTACGTGGGCTTCGACGCCACGGAGGGGCTGCGCCAGGCGCTCGCCGAGGGTAGGTCGACGCTGACCCTCTCGCTGCGGCTGCCCGCCGCCGTGGAGGCGGACCCGACGCTGGCCCGGAAGTACGCCAGCAAGGCCGGCCTCTCCATCGACCACAACTTCCGGCCCGGCGTGCCGACGGACCTCCAGACCTCCGGCAAGGACTGCACCACGGCCGAGCCGTACCAGCTGGTCCGCCGGGGTGACCTGGGCCTGTCGGCGATCCTGCACGATCAGGACCGGAACGACTCGGGCGGCACCGACCAGCTCACCGCGACCGTCGCGCTCTGGCCGGTCGACCAGCCGGACGCCCGGATCGAGCGGACCGACACCGCCCGCGACGGCGAGCGGGCCGTCGGCCGGTTCAGCTACGACCTGTTCGCGCACGACCGGACGTACGCCTGGCAGATGCGCGCGGCGGACAGCCGGGCCACCGGCGAGTGGAGCCCGGTCTGCTACTTCCGGACCGACTTCCAGGGCCCGGCCGCGGCCCCGACGGTCACCTCCACGGACTTCCCCCGGGACGGCTGGCCGCCGGCCGTGGCCGGCCAGTTCACCTTCGGCGCCAACGGCGCCGCCGACGCGGTCGGCTTCGGCTACTCGCTGAACGACCAGCTTGACAAGACGGTTGCCGCGGACCGGCCGGGCGGCACGGCCACGGTCACGCTGACCCCGCGGGCCGGCATCAACTACCTCCGCGTGTGGAGCCTCGACGCGGCCGGGAACCGGTCGGCGACCACCACGTACGACTTCCGCGCCAGCGACGTCTCGCCGATCGTCGACGGCACCCTCACCGAGATCGGGGTGGCGACGACCTTCCAGGTGCGGCCGCGGATGGACGGGGTGGTGCGCTACCGCTTCGGCCTCGACGGCGACCCGGAGAAGACCGTCGACGCGGGCGCCGACGGCACCGCCTCGATCACCGTCACCGCCACCCGGGGTGGCTACCGGACGCTCTCCGTCACCAGCCTCACCGCCGCCGGGGTGGCGGCCACCACCACGCGCAGCTTCACGCTGCTCACCGAGCCCAAGATCTCGGCGACGGTCTACGAGGAGTACGGCTTCAGCGGCGGCCAGGGCGTGCCCGGCGTCTTCACCTTCACCCCGCGCCTGCCCGACACGGTCAGCTACCGCTACCAGTTCAACGGCGAGGAGGCCACGGTCGCCGCGAACGCCGACGGCACCGCCTCGGTGACCTGGGCGCCGAAGGAGGCCGGCTGGACCCACCTCGCAGTGTGGAGCGTCAGCCGCGACGGCACCGAGTCCGAGCCGGCGACCTGGTACTTCACCGTGCGGGACCTGCTGCCGGGCATCTGGGGCGACCCCTACCGGCCGGACCTGTGGGCCGGTGGGCCGGGCCAGGCCGGCGAGTTCCACTTCAGCTCGGAGGTGCCCGACACGGTGGCCTTCCGCTACCGCTTCGACGGCGGCGCGGAGCAGAGCGTCGACGCCGACGGCGACGGCTACGGCTCGGTCAGCTGGACGCCCGACCAGGGCGGGACGCACACCCTCGTCGCCCGCAGCGTCACCGCGGACGGCACCGTCTCGCCGGAGCGGACGTACACCTTCCTGGTGAACGACGCCCCGCTGGTCGACTCGGCGCAGTACCCGAAGGAGACCAACAGCGGCCTGCCCGGCGTGGCCGGGGTCTTCACCTTCACGCCACAGCGGCCGGACGTGGTGAAGTACCACTACGGGTTCTACGGCGAGGAGGAGAAGACGATCGACGCGGCGGCCGACGGCACCGCCTCGGTCACCTGGACGCCGGAGCGCTCGGGCTGGCAGATGGTGACCGTCGTCGGGGAGACCGGCGACGGCACGCTGACCCAGTCGCGCCAGTACGCCTTCTCCGTCCGGGAGCCGAAGCCGACGATCATCTCGTACCTCTACAACGAGTACGACCCGCAGGGCGGGATCGGCGTGGCCGGGGCCTTCCGCTTCGACTCCGAGCTGCCGGACACCGTGGCGTTCGTCTACCGGCTCAACGACGGGCCGGAGCAGACCGTGGCGGTGACCGACGGCACTGCCGCCGAGCTGACCGTCACCCCGGACCGGGGCTTCCGGAACACCCTGACGGTCCGGGCCCGCTCGGCCGCCGGGGAGTTGTCGCCGGAGGCCACCTACTCCTTCATGGTCAGCACCGCCCCGACCGTCACCTCGACGACCTACCCGTCGGGTGAGGCCGGCGGTGGGGTGGGCGTGCCGGGCGTCTTCACCTTCGCCCCGCGCATGCCCGACGTGGAGAAGTACGTCTACCAGTTCGACAACGGGCCCGAGGTGACCGTCCCGGCGGGCGCCGACGGCACCGCCTCGGTGACCCTCACCCCGACCGATGCGCGCTGGTACCCGATCTCGGTGTACGCGGTCGACAAGGCCGGCAACCGCTCGGACTACACCTACTACTGGTTCGTGGTCCAGGGCTGACCGCCCTCGACCGAGCCGGCCGGCCCACCACCCTCGCCCGGGTGGTGGGCCGGTCGTGTGTGGGCCGCCACCTCCGGCGACCCCGATTCGGGATGCCCGGTCGCGACCCGGTGATCCGGCGTACCTTGGGGCTCATGCCTGTGCCGACAGATCCGAATCCGCACCTCCAGTCGTACGCCGACCCGCAGCGCCTGGTCACCACGGAGTGGCTGGCCGAGCACCTGGGCGACGAGGGCCTCGTGGTGGTCGAGTCCGACGAGGACGTCCTGCTCTACGACACCGGCCACATTCCCGGCGCCGTGAAGGTCGACTGGCACACCGAGCTGAACGACCAGGTGACGCGGGACTACCTGGACGCCAAGAGCTTCGCCGAGCTGTGCGCCGCCAAGGGCATCGGCCGCAACGACACCGTGGTCTTCTACGGCGACAACTTCAACTGGTGGGCCGCGTACGCCCTCTGGGTGTTCGGGCTCTTCGGCCACGCCGACGTCCGGCTGCTCGACGGCGGGCGGATGAAGTGGGTCGCCGAGGGGCGCGAGATTTCCAAGGACAAGGTGACCCGACCGCGCGCCGACTACCCGGTGCCGGAGCGGAACGACGCGCCGATCCGGGCGTTCCGCGACGAGGTGATGGCGCACGTGGGCGCCGGCCGGCCGCTGGTCGACGTGCGGTCGCCGGGTGAGTACACGGGCGAGATGCTGCACATGGCGGCGTACCCGCAGGAGGGCGCGCTGCGCGGCGGGCACATCCCGGGCGCGGTGAGCAAGCCGTGGAAGGCCGCCGCGAACGAGGACGGAACCTTCAAGCCGGTGGACGAGCTGCGCGCCATCTACGTGGACCAGCTCGGGCTGAGCCCGTCCGACGACGTGGTGGCGTACTGCCGGATCGGCGAGCGGTCCAGCCACACCTGGTTCGTGCTGCACCACCTGCTCGGGTTCCCGCGGGTGCGCAACTACGACGGCTCGTGGACCGAGTGGGGCAACCTGGTTCGGGCCCCCGTCGTGCGGGGCGACGAGCCGGGCAGCGTCGCCGGCTGACCCGGCCGGCCGGTCCCCGCGTGGCGTGTCGCCCGCGGGGACCTTTCGTTTTCCGGGGGAGGTGGAACCCGGGGGGTCAGCTCTCGGGCCGGCCGGTCAGGTAGCGCTGGAGGGTCGGTGCGACCCAGGCGACGAGCTCGTCGGGGGCCATCTCCACCACCGGTGGCAGCCGGACGATGTACCGGGTGAAGGCCAGGCCGAGGATCTGGCTGGCCACCAGGCCGGCCCGGCGGGCGGTGTTCGCCGGGTCGGTGCCGAAGCCGGCCACGGCCGCGGCGAGCTGGTCGGCGAAGAGGCGGCGCATCCGCTCGGCCGCTCCCGGGTTGGTGCTGGCGGCCCGGAGCAGGGCGGCGAGCGTCTCGTCGCCCTCCCAGCGGCGGAGGAAGTGGCGCACCAGCGTCTCGCCGAGCCGGTCCGGTGGCACGGCGCCCAGGTCGGGCAGGCGGAGGTCGAACTCGGCCGCCGCGGCGAAGAGCCCCTCCTTGCTGCCGTAGTAGCGCATCACCATGGACGGGTCGATCCGGGCGTCGGCGGCGATGGCCCGGATGGTGGCCCGCTCGTAGCCGTCGGCGGCGAAGCGCTCCCGGGCGGCGCGCAGGATGGCCGCCCGGGTGGCGTCCGAGCGGCGGGCGCGGGGTGCCGTATCGGTCATGCCCACAACTGTAGGCCAACAGGCGTTGACATAGAAACCGCGCCGCGCCTACCGTTGTCAACAAGTGTTGGCAAACAGTTGTTGACAACCTGGAGGTGGAGCGATGCTTCCCGAGCGCACCGACGTCCTCGTGGTGGGAGCCGGACCGACCGGCCTGGCCGTGGCCGCGACCCTGGCCGGGCACGGCGTGACCGCGACCGTGGTGGACCGGCTGGCCAGCCCGCCGGTCACCTCGCGGGCGGCCGTGGTGCACGCCGGCACCCTGGAGGTGCTGGACCGGATCGGCGTCGCCGCACCGCTGGCCGACCGCGGGCTGCCGTCGAGCCGGTTCACCGTCCGCGACCGGGACCGGGTGCTGCTCACCGTTCCCTTCGACCGGTTGCCGTCCCGCTACCCGTACGCGCTGCTGGTCTCCCAGGCGGAGACCGAGGCGGTGCTCGCCGACCGGCTCACCGCGCTCGGCGGGCGGGTGCTCCGGCCGTACGAGCTGACCGGCCTCGACCTCGACGGCGCCGGCGCCACCGCGACGTTCGCGGGCGGGCGGACGGTCCGGGCCCGTTGGGTGGTCGGCGCCGACGGCATGCGCAGCCCGGTCCGTGAGCTGGCCGGCATCGACTTCGGCGGCCCGGCCGACCCCGGCGAGTCGTTCCTGCTCGCCGACGTCCGGGTGGACAGCGCGCTGCCGCGCGACCAGGTCAACCTCTTCCTCGCCCGGCAGGGGCCGCTGGTCTGGGCGCCCCTGCCCGACGGCACCGTGCGGCTGGTCGCCGAGGTGCCCGACGCGCCCCGCGAGCCGCAGGCCCGGCACTTCCAGGAGCTGCTCGACGAGCGGGGGCCGGTCCAGCGGCCGGACCGGGTCACCGAGGTGCGCTGGAGTTCCCGGTTCCGGATCCACCACCGGATCGCCGGCAGCTACCGGTCCGGCCCCGTGCTGCTCGCGGGGGACGCGGCGCACGTGCACAGCCCGGCGGGCGGGCAGGGGATGAACCTCGGCCTCCGCGACGCGGTCGCCCTCGGCGACACCCTCGCCGCCGTGCTCGCCGGGGGCCCCGACACGCTCCTCGACGGGTACGCGGCCGCCCGCCGCCCGCTCGCCGAGGAGGTGCTCGGCTTCGCCGCCGGGCTCACCCGGCTCACCGCCGTCCCGCCGGTCGCCCGCCCTCTGCGCGACCTGCTCCTCCGCACCGCCTCCGGGCTGCACCCGGTCCGCCAGCGGCTCGCCGTACGGCTGGCCGGCTTCGAGCCGGCCGGCCGCTGACGATCAGGCCGTGCTGCGGAACGTTCCCCAGGCGGCGGCGGTGACCAGGGCGAACACACCCGCCGCCGCGGCGATCACCGGGCCCACCCCGTACGCCTCGCCGGCGAGCCCGGCCAGCGCCGCCCCGAGCGGCGCGGCGGCCAGGCCGACCACCCGCTGCGCCGCGCCGACCCGCCCGAGCAGCTCCGCCGGCACGTTCCGCTGCCCGTACGCCGACCAGAGGCTGTTCCAGATCGTGGTGCCGGTGGCGAACCCGGCCAGCGCCAGACCCCCGGTCAGCGGGCCGCGGGCCAGGGCGAACCCGGCCAGCGCCACGGTCTGCCCGAGCAGCACCGCGCGCAGCGCGGGCAGGGTGCCGAACCGGGCCGCCACCCGCCCGGCGACCAGCGCCCCGAGCAGCCCGCCGGCCACCACCCCCGCCGCGAACAACCCGTACGCCGACGCCGGCACCCGCAGCGTCCCGAGCGCGTAGAGCACCAGCACCGCCATCACCCCGCTGATCGCCAGGTTCGACCCGGCCGAGGCGAGGGTGACCCCCCACAGCACCCGGTCCCGGCGCACCCACCGCACCCCGGCCCACGCCTCCCGCCACACCCCGGGTCCCGTCGGCCGGGGCGGGACCGGCGGCAGCGGGCGGAGGGCGAGGACGAGGACCGCCGCGAGGGCGAAGGTGAGCGCGTCCACGGCGAACGGGAGCGACGCGGCCAGAGCGAAGAGGACGCCGGCCAGCGGGGTGCCGAGGAGGCCGCCCGCCACGGACGTGCCGGCCTGGAGCCGGCCGTTGGCGGTGGCCAGGGCGGCCGGCGACACCAGGGACGGCAGCAGGGCGAAGGCGGACGCGTCGAAGAGCGTGCCCAGGGTGGCGAGCAGGAACGCGGCGGCGGCCAGCGCGGCGACCCCGGCCCGGCCGCTGGCGACCAGCACGGCCAGCGCCGCCACCACCACGGCCCGGGTCCCGTCCACCGCCGCCATCGTCCGGCGCCGGTCCCACCGGTCGGCGTAGGCGCCGCCGAGCAGCCCGAACAGCAGCGGCGGGAGCTGCCCGGCCACGGTCACCGCGGCGATCGCCCGGGGGTCACGGGTGAGCGCGGCGGCCAGCAGGGCCAGGGCCGGCGTACGCAGCGCGTCGCCGAACCGGGACGAGACGGCGGCGGACCAGAGCAGCCGGTAGTCCCGGCCGAGCGCGGTAGCGGTCATGGCGAGGGACCCTGCGGCCTCAACCCGGTCGAGGGTCAAGGGGCGCGGGGTGTGAGGCGACCGACGGGTAACCGAGACTCCACCAGCTTGGGCGCGCGGTCTAGGCTGGCCCGGTGGCGGTGGAACAGCAGGCGCGGGGCGCGGCGAACGGCGCGACGGGTGCGGGCCGGCGCCGGTCCCGGCGGGACGAGATCCTGGAGATCGCGGTCGGGCTCTTCGCGGCGCGCGGCTACCACGGCGTGTCGATGGACGACATCGGCGCCGCCGCCGGGGTCACCGGCCCGGCGCTCTACCACCACTTCGCCGGCAAGGAGGCGATGCTGGTCGCCGCGCTGATCCCGGTCAGCGAGGGGCTGCTCGCCGGCGGCAAGGAGCGGGCCGCCAACCACCCCGACGACCCGCGCGGCACCCTGGAGTCGCTGATCGACTTCCACGTCGACTTCGCGCTGGCCAACCCGGCGGTGATCGCCCTGCACCTGCACGAGCTGGACCGCCTCCCGGACGAGCCGCGCCGCCGCATCCGCAGGCTCCAGCGGATGTACGTCGAGGAGTGGGTGACCGTGCTGACCGCGCTGCACCCGGGGCTGCCGGACGGCGAGGCGCGGGTGCTCGCGCACGCGGCGTTCGGCCTCATGAACTCCACCCCGTTCCTCGGCGGCGAGGTGGACCGCCGGCGCCGGGCCGAGCTGCTGCGCGGGGCGACCCTGGCCGCCCTGCTCGCCCCCACCAACCCGGCCTGACGCGCGACGCGCCTTAACGCCCGTTAAGCGCGCGCGCCGTCCGCGTGTTAAGAAGAGGCCCCTGCTATGCACGAAGCGTTGAGAGGGGACCCTTCCTTGTTCGAATCGCTGTTGGTGGCCAACCGTGGCGAGATCGCGCGCCGGATCATCCGTACCGCGAAGAAGCTCGGGATCCGCGCGATCGCGGTGCACTCGGAGGCCGACGCCGGCCTGCCGTTCGTGACCGAGGCCGACGAGGCGGTCTGCGTGGGCCCGGCCAATCCCGCCCTCAGCTACCGCAACGTCGAGGCGATCCTCGCCGCCGCGCGGAACACTGGCGCCCAGGCGATCCACCCCGGCTACGGCTTCCTGTCCGAGAACGCGGACTTCGCCCGTACCGTCGAGGCCAGCGGCCTGATCTGGGTCGGACCCGGCGCGGACGCGATCACCGCGATGGGCGACAAGATCAACGCCCGGAACTTGATGGCGGCGGCCGGGGTGCCGGTCGCGCCCGGCACGACCGAGCCGGCGGCCGACCTGGACGCGGCGGTCGCCGCCGCCGCGGAGATCGGCTACCCGGTGATGGTCAAGGCCGCGGCCGGTGGCGGCGGCATGGGCATGGGCGTGGCGACCGACGAGGCCGCGCTGCGCACCGAGTACGACAAGGTCCGCTCGTTCGCCGAGCGGATGTTCGGCGACGGCTCGGTGCTGCTGGAGCGCTACTTCCCCCGGGTACGCCACGTCGAGGTGCAGATCCTCGGCTTGGCCGACGGCCGGGTGGTGGCCCTCGGCGAGCGTGAGTGCTCGGTGCAGCGGCGCAACCAGAAGCTGGTCGAGGAGTCCCCGTCCCCGGCGGTTTCGCCCGAACTGCGTTCGCGGTTCCTGGCGGCGGCGGTACGGGCGGGCGAGGCGGTCAACTACCGCAACGCGGGCACGGTGGAGTGCCTGCTCGACCCCACCACCGGGGAGTTCTTCTTCCTGGAGATGAACACGCGGCTCCAGGTCGAGCACCCGGTCACCGAGTACGTCTACGGGGTCGACCTGGTCGAGGAGCAGTTGCGGGTGGCCGCCGGGCTGGCCCCGACCTTCGACCCGGACGCGCTCGCGCCGCGCGGGCACGCCATCGAGCTGCGGATCAACGCCGAGGACCCGAAGCGGTTCCTGCCCGGTCCGGGCGCGATCACCACCTGGAACGAGCCGGCCGGGGAGGGTGTCCGGGTCGACTCCGGCTACGTCGCCGGCAACACGGTCACCCCGTTCTACGACAGCCTGATGGCCAAGCTGATCATCAGCGGCGCCACCCGCGACGAGGCCGTGCAGCGGGCACGGGCGGCGGTGGCCCAGTTCGAGATCGCCGGCCCGAAGAACAACCTCCCCTTCTTCGCCGAACTGCTGGAGAACCCCGAGTTCCTGTCCGGCGACTACGACACCGGCATCGTCTCCCGCATGCGCTGACCCGGCCGCCCACCCCTGTCCACCCCTGTTGATCATGAAGTTGGCGGCAGTCTCTGGCCGTCCTGTCGCCGCCAACCTCATGATCACGGTCCCCAGGAAGGGCGGGGTGGGATGCTGGGGGTACCCATCACGTAACACCGTCACAGTGAGGTGACCCCTTATGGCGGAACTGCCGGAGTTCGTCTCCATCCGGGAGGTCGGGCCGCGGGACGGGCTCCAGAACGAGGAGCCGATCCCGACCGAGGCCAAGGTGCGGCTGATCGACGCGCTCTCGGGCACGGGCGTGCGGCGGATCGAGGCCGTGTCCTTCGTGCACCCGAAGGCGATCCCGCAGATGGCCGACGCCGACGAGGTGTGGCAGCGGGCCACGAAGGCCGACGGGGTGCGCTACTCCGCGCTGGTGCCGAACACGCGGGGCGCCCAGCGCGCCCTCGCCGCCGGCTTCACCGAGATCGAGGTGGTGGTCTCGGCCAGCGACACGCACAACCGGCGCAACGTCAACCGCTCCACCGAGGAGTCGCTCGACGACATCGCCGAGCTGATCGACCTGCTGCACGGGGCGGGCGCGACCGCCGAGGTGATCGTGGCGACCAGCTTCGGCTGCCCGTACGAGGGTGACGTCGACCCGAAGCGGGTGGCCGGCATCGTGGACCGGGTGGTCCGGGACGGCGCCGACCGGGTGGCGTTCGGCGACACCACCGGCATGGGTACGCCCCGGCGGGTCCGCGACCTGGTCACCGCGGTCCGTGACCGCAACGCCCACGTGCCGGTGCTGCTGCACTTCCACAACACCCGGGGCACCGCGCTGGCCAACATGCTCACCGCCATGGAGCTGGGCATCACCGAGTTCGACGCCAGCGTCGGTGGCCTCGGCGGCTGCCCGTACGCCCCGGGCGCCAGCGGCAACCTGGCCACCGAGGAGGCCGTGCACATGCTGCACGACATGGGCATCGACACCGGGATCGACCTGGACGCCCTCATCGAGGCCGCCGAGCTGGCCGAGCACCTGGTCGGCAAGAAGCTCCCCTCCGGCGTCCTCCGCGCCGGCCCGCGCACCCGCCTGACCCCGATCCCCTCCTGACCTCCCGGACCGCGTCGATCAAGGGGTCTGCGTCCGGATCCGGCCTGGACGGACGCAAACCCCTTGATCCGACAGCGCTGGCGCAGGTGCGGGTCAGCGGGTGAGGGCGCCGGATTCGGTGGGGAGGCCGGCGGCCACCCAGTCCTCGATGCCCGCGGCGTACTTGCGTACGTCGGTGTAGCCGAGGGCGGTGAGCCGGTCGGCGACCCGCCCGCTGTTCGGGCAGGCGGGGTTGGAGCAGTACGTGACGATGGCGGCGTGCCGGTCCGGCAGCAGCTCGCCGGCCCGCTCGGCCACCTCGGCCTCGACCAGCGGGATCGCGCCGGGCAGGTGCTGCCGGGCGTAGTACTCGCCGCCGAGCGCGTCGACGACGGTCACCGTGCCGGCGTCGATCGCGGCGCGCAGTTCGTCGCGGGTGATGAGGGCGGTCATGGCATCCTCCTGTGGAAGTGGACTACAGTCCGGTTATGCCTCGGAACGTTAGCGGACCGCAGTCCGCTTATGCCACCCCGCCGCGGGAACTGCTGGAGTTGCGTAGCTCACCGCCCCGGGAGCGCGCCGACGCCGCGCGCAACCGGGCGGCCGTGCTGGACGCGGCGGCGATCCTGTTCCGGGAGCGGGGCGTGGAGGCCGTCTCGATGGACGCCGTGGCCGCCGCCGCAGGGGTCGGCAAGGGGACGCTGTTCCGCCGGTTCGGGGACAAGGCCGGTCTCGCCGTGGCGCTCCTCGACGAGCAGGAGCGAGCGCTCCAGGAGGCGATTCTCTTCGGCCCGCCTCCGCTCGGGCCCGGCCCGGCCGGCGCGGCGCCGCCCCCGCGCGATCGGTTGCGCGCCTTCGTCTCCGCCTACCTCGATTACCTGCTCGGCCATCTCGACCTGGTCCGGATCTCGGAGACCGCGGCACCGGGGGCCCGCTACCGGATCGGCGCCTACCGGTTCTGGTGCCGGCACGTCGCGCTGCTGCTGGCCGGGCGCGAGGACCCGGTGGCCGACGCGCACACCCTGCTCGCCCCCCTCGCCGCCGAGCACGTACGCGGGGTGCGCGAGGAGTTGGGCGACGAGCGGCTGCGGGCCGCCGTGCTCGCGCTCGCCGACGCCCTCACCGGCTGAACCCGGCGGGGTCGCCGGAGGGGGTGCCGATGGGATAGCCTAACGATCGTTCAGGTCGGTCGGCGCGCCCACGAGGCGGCCGGTGGCAATGGGAGTCGGCGTGACGCTCGACGGTGAGGCCCTGGAGCAGCTGCGCAAGCGCGCCAAGGCCGGCGGTGCGGACAAGTACCACGCGGCGAACGCCGCCAAGGGCAAGCTGTTCGCCCGCGAGCGGGTCGCGTACCTGGTCGACGAGGGCTCCTTCGTCGAGGACGGGCTCTACGCCAACGCGATGGCCGAGGGGCTGCCCGCCGACGGCGTGGTCACCGGCACCGCCACCATCGACGGCCGGCCGGTCTGCCTCATGGCCAACGACTCCACGGTGAAGGCCGGCAGCTGGGGCGCGCGGACCGTCGAGAAGATCATCCGGATCATCGAGCGGGCCTACTCGACCAGCGTGCCGATGGTCTACCTGGTCGACTCGGCCGGGGCCCGGATCACCGACCAGGTCGACCTGTTCCCCGGCCGGCGCGGCGCCGGCAAGATCTTCTGGAACCAGGTCCGCGCCTCCGGCTCGATCCCGCAGGTCTGCGCCCTGTTCGGGCCGAGCGCGGCGGGCGGCGCCTACATCCCGGCCTTCTGCGACGTGGTCGCCATGGTCGACGGCAACGCCAGCATGTACCTGGGCTCCGACCGGATGGTCGAGATGGTCACCGGCGAGAAGACCACGCTGGAGGCGATGGGCGGGGCCAAGGTGCACTGCGCCGAGTCCGGCGTCGGGCACTTCCTCTGCAAGACCGAGGCCGAGGCGCTCGACGTGGTCAAGCGCTACCTGTCCTACCTGCCGACCAACTGGACCCAGGCCCCGCCGGCCGCCGAGGCGGCGCCGGCGCCGGAGAAGGCCGACCTGGCCGCGCTGGTGCCGGCGAGCGAGCGGCAGGCGTTCGACATGCGCCGCTACGTCAAGGGCCTGCTCGACGAGGGCAGCTTCTTCGAGATCCAGGCGCTCTGGGCCAAGGAGCTGACCATCGGCTTCGGCCGGCTGAACGGCGAGGTCGTCGGCGTGGTCGGCAACAACTCGATGTTCAAGGGCGGCGTGCTCTTCGTCGACTCGGCCGACAAGGCGACCCGGTTCGTGCAGCTCTGCGACGCGTTCAACGTTCCGCTGCTGTTCCTCAGCGACGTACCCGGATTCATGGTCGGCAGCGCCGTGGAGAAGCAGGGCATCATCCGGCACGGCGCCAAGATGATCACCGCGATCTCCGAGGCGACCGTACCCAAGATCTGCGTGGTCGTCCGCAAGGCGTACGGCGCCGGCCTCTACGCGATGGCCGGCCCCGGCTTCGAGCCGGACGCCACCATCGCGCTGCCCACCGCCAAGATCGCGGTGATGGGCGCGGAGGCCGCGGTCAACGCCGTCTACGCCAACAAGATCGCCGCGATCTCCGACGAGGCCGAGCGGGCCGCCTTCGTCGCCGCGAAGCGCGAGGAGTACGAGCGCGACATCGACATCGTCCGGCTCGCCAGCGAGCTGGTGGTGGACGCCATCGTCGAGCCGCACGAGCTGCGCGCCGAGCTGGTCCGCCGGTTCGCCGCCGCACGCGGCAAGGAGCGGCACTTCGCCAGGCGCCGGCACGGCGTCACCCCGGTCTGACCCACCCGACCCGCACCACCCGACCCGGCGTCACGAGCGCCCGGCGGCCGTCCACAAAGGCATCCCACCAGGAGGATCAGATGGACTTCCGGCTCAGCGAGGAACAAGAGGCGCTGCGGGAGAGCGTGCGGGACTTCGCCCGTGAGGTTGTCGCCCCGGCCATCGCCGAGCACTACGAGCAGCACACCTTCCCGTACGAGATCATCCGCCAGATGGGCAAGATGGGCCTGTTCGGGCTCCCCTTCCCCGAGGAGCACGGCGGCATGGGCGGCGACTACTTCGCCCTCTGCCTGGCCCTGGAGGAACTGGCCCGGGTCGACTCCAGCGTGGCCATCACCCTCGAGGCGGCGGTCTCCCTCGGCGCCATGCCGATCTACCGGTTCGGCACCGACGAGCAGAAGGCGCAGTGGCTGCCGAAGCTGCTCAGCGGCGAGGCCCTCGCGGGCTTCGGGCTGACCGAGCCGGGCACCGGATCGGACGCCGGTGGCACCCAGACCCGGGCGGTCCTGGACGAGTCGACCAACGAGTGGGTGATCAACGGCTCGAAGGCGTTCATCACCAACTCCGGCACCGACATCACCGCGCTGGTCACGGTCACCGCGGTCACCGGCACGAAGCCGGACGGCTCCAAGGAGCTGTCCACCATCATCGTCCCGTCCGGCACGCCCGGCTTCAGCGTCGCTCCCGGCTACTCGAAGGTCGGCTGGACCGCCTCGGACACCCACGAGCTGACCTTCGACGACTGCCGGGTGCCGGCGGCGAACCTGCTCGGCGAGCGCGGCCGCGGCTTCGCCCAGTTCCTGCGCATCCTCGACGAGGGGCGGATCGCCATCGCCGCCCTGGCCGTCGGCCTCGCCCAGGGCTGCGTCGACGAGTCCGTCAAATACGCGAAGGAGCGCCAGGCGTTCGGCCGGCCGATCGGCGCGTACCAGGCGATCCAGTTCAAGGTCGCCGACATGGAGATGAAGGCGCACACCGCCCGGCTGGCCTACTACGACGCGGCCGCCCGGATGCTGGCCGGCGAGCCGTTCAAGCGGCAGGCGGCCATCGCCAAGCTGCACGCCAGCACCATCGCGGTGGACAACGCCCGGGAGGCCACCCAGATCCACGGCGGCTACGGCTTCATGAACGAGTACCCGGTGGCCCGCTTCTGGCGGGATTCGAAGATCCTGGAGATCGGCGAGGGCACCAGCGAGGTGCAGCGCATGATCATCGCCCGCGATCTCGGCATGTGAGCCGCGCCCGCCCGAGCCTGTCGGGCCCGGGCGGGTCAGCCGTCTGTCGGATATCCGCAGGGGACGGTCGGCTGGCCGACGATGGGCTGTGGAGCGTCCGACCCGATCCGTACTCTTCGTGCCCATGACTCCCGATCATGATCGTTCGCGGAGCCCGGGTGGCCGTGCCCAGCTACCCGACCTGCTGCGCGGGCACCGGCTCGCCGCCGGCCTCACCCAGGCCGAGCTGGCCGCCCGGGCCGGCGTCGGCGTGCGAACCGTCCGTGATCTGGAGCGGGGGCGGGCCACCCGACCCCAGCGCACCACCGTCGACCTGCTCGCCGACGCCCTCGGCCTGACCGGCCCGGTCCGGCAGGCGTTCCTCGCCGCCGCGCGCCCGGCCCCGGCCCACGCCGTGCCGGGCCGGGCAGCGAGCCACCTCCCGGTCGGCGGTCCCGACGCCGCCCAGGCCGCCGTGCCCGGCCGCGCGGCGAGCCACCTTCCGGTCACCGGCTCCGCCGCCACCGATTCGGGTACGCCGATCGCGCTGCCCCAGCCCGTCCCGCTGCTCGGCCGGGACCGCGACGTCGCCGAGCTGGTGGCCCTGCTCTCCGAGCATCGGGTGGTGAGCCTGGTCGGGCTGGCCGGGGTCGGCAAGACCGCGCTCGCCCTCACGGTCGCCCACACGGCGGCCGCCGAGCACCCGGCCGGCGTGGCCGGAGTGCTGGTCGGCGAGGGCTCGGACGCCGCCGACGTGCTCGCCGCCTCGGCCGCCGTGCTCGGCGTGAACCGGTTGGCCGATCTCCCCTGCCGGCTCGCCGGCCGACCCGCGCTGCTGCTGGTGGACGCGGTGGAGCGGGCTCCCGTGCCGGTCGCCGAGGCGCTGCGCGCCCTGGTCGCGGCGGCGCCGACGCTGCGGGTGCTGGTCACCGGCCGCCGTCCGATCGGGCTCCCCGGCGAACTGGTCCGGCCGGTCGCGCCGCTCGACGTGCCGCCGGCCGGTCCCGAGCCGGTCGATCCGGCGGAACTGGCCCGCTGGCCGGCGGCGGCCCTCTTCACCGCCCGGCTCGCCCGGGTGCGCCGCGAGCCACCCACCCCAGCCGAGCTGCCGGCGCTCGCCGCGCTGGTGCGCCGCCTCGGCGGGCTGCCGCTGGCCATCGAGCTGATGGCCGCGCGCGGCCGGATCCTCGACGTCACCGAACTGCTCGACCGCTACGGCGACCGGGTCCTCGACCTGGCCGGCGTACGCCCCGGCTGGGAGCCCGCCGACCTCGCCGCCGGCACGGTGACCCTGCGCGAGGCGGTGGCGACCAGCTACCACCTCCTCGCGCCCGCCGAACGGGCGGCGCTGCGCCGGCTCTCCGCCTTCCGCAACCGCTGGTCGGTGGAGCTGGCCGAGGACCTGCTCGCCGACGGCGGCGAGCGGCGGGACGCGGTCCCGCTGCTGGACCGGCTGCGGGAACTCGGGCTGCTCAGCGTGCGGGGCGCCGGCCCGTTCCGGTTCCGCCTGCTGGACGCGGTCCGCGACTTCGCGACCGAGCAGGCCGCGGTCGAGGGGGAGCTGACCCGGATCCGGCGCCGGCACGCGCTGGTCGTCGCGGGGCTGGTGCTGCGTACCGCGCCGAACCTGGTCGGCGCGGACCTGCCCGCGGCCGTGCACCTGCTCGACGAGGCGACCAGCGACATCACCGCCGCCCTGGCGCACGCCGCCGACGACGAGCCGGTGACCGCGCTGCGCCTGGCGGCGGCGCTGCCCCGCTGGTGGCGGCTGCGCGGGCGGGACGTCTCCGGGCGCCGCTGGCTGCGCCGGCTGCTGGCCGACCCGCGTACCGCCGACGCGCCGCCGGTGCTGCGGGCCTGGGCCCTGCTCGGGGTGGCGCGGCTCGCCGCCGAGCACGGTGCCGGCGGTATGGAGCTGCCGGCGGCCCGGGACGCGCTGGCCATGTTCCGCGCGGCCGGGGAGGTGACCGGGGAGCTGTCGGCCCGCTCGATGCTCTGCGTGCTGCTGCGCGGTGTCGGCGCCCACGGCGAGGCCCGGGAGCAGGCCGAGGCGGCGCTGGAGCTGGCCACCCGGCACGGCCGGGTCCGTGAGATGGCCGTGGCCCAGTACCACCTCACCTGGCACGACGTGCGGGTCGCGGACCTGGCGGGCGCGCGGCGCCGGCTTGCGGCGGTCGACCGGCTGGCCACCCAGTGCGGGGAGCAGCGGCTCCGCCTGATGGCCCGCGCCGACCTGGCCGAGGTGACCCGGCTGGAGGGCCGGTACGTCGACGCGGCCGAGCAGGGGCGGCGGGTGGCGGGCGCGCTCGTCGAGCTGGGCGACCCGGGCCGGCGGCGCCAGGTGCTCGCCACGATCGGCCTGGCGCTCGCCCTCGACGGGCGGGCGGAGGAGGCGCTGGAGATGGTGGCCGAGCTGCGGCCGTCGCGCCCGGTGCCGGGACAGCGCCGGCCGCCGGGCGTCGAGACCCTGGACCCGGAGGGCGGGGGCGCCCGGCCGGAGGACGCGGTCTGCGCGTTGATCGAGGGCCATCTCGCACTGCACCGGGGGGACCGGGAGTTGGCGGCGGAATGGTTCACCGCGGCGGCCGAGCACGCCACCGGCGGCGGGGAGCGGCAGGACCGCACCGCGGCGGCCGAGCTCGCCGGCGGCGGCGAGCGGCGGGATCTGGTCGAGGCGCTGGTCGGGCTGGCGGCGAGCACCGCCGAGGTGGGGGTGCTGGACCGGCTCGACCGGGTCTGCCGGGCCACCGGGATCCGGCTGCTGCCTCGCGAGGAGGCACTGCTCTACGCGCTGCTGGCCCGCCGGGAGCGCGCTGTCCGGCGGGACTGAAATCCGGCGGGACTGGAACCTGGCGCGATTGGAACCGGGCGGGAGATTAAGGCGCGGGGGTGGCGCGAGCGAAGAAGCCCCCTGGTGTTGCCCCTCGCTGCATCGCTCGCGCCGGCACCCCCCGGTGCCCCCCGCTGCCCGGAAGCCTATCCAGCGCGAGTGGGCGATTTGAGGGTCATTGCACCGGTATAGACCGGTGTTCGGGTGGTTCTGCCGGTCTTTCTGCCGGTGGCTGGCGCGTGCCGGCGGCCCGGGCGGCGGGTCAGCAGCCGGCGGCCTGCCCGGCCTGCGCGGGCTCGGTGCTGCCGGCGGTCGCCCCGGGGTGCACCGCGTCGCGGACCCGGCGCAGGCCGTCCAGGAGCGCCTCCAGTTGGGCCGGGGCGAGCTGGCCGGTGAACCACTCCTCGATGATCTGCAGGTGGCCGGGCAGGGTCGCGTCCAGTCGGCTCAGGCCGGCGGCGGTGACCACCGCGTACGAGCTGCGCCGGTCGGAGGGGCAGGCCCGGCGGCGGAGCAGGCCGTCGCGCTCCATCCGGTCGACCACGCGGGTGACGCCGCTGGTGGACAGGGAGGTCTGCGCCGCGAGGTCGGTCATCCGCAGCTGGTGACCCGGTGACCGGGTGAGCCGCATCAGCACCTCGAACTCGACCGGTGAGAGGCCGTGCTCCTCGAACTGGGCGGCGAACCGGGCCGACAGGCCGGCGCTGGCCTCGAAGAGGAGGCCGATGGCGGTGATCCGCGGGTCGTCGAACACGTTCTCGTCCACGCTGCCATCCTAGCAGTCCTTGACACAGGGAATATTGCTGTGCCTATAGTTGCTAAGTCAGTCGTTGGGCTACTAAACAATCTCCCTGGAGGACAGCACCATGACCAGCAGCACCGAAGCGGTTACCCGCGACTGGGAGGGTCTCACCATCCCGACCGCCGGCACCTACCTGCTGGACGCGGCTCACAAGCGCGTCGGGTTCGTCGCCCGGCACATGATGGTCAGCAAGGTACGCGGCGAGTTCGCCGAGGCGAGCGCCACCATCACCGTGGCCGAGGACCCGATGCAGTCCGCGGTGACCGCCACCATCCAGGCGGCCAGCATCAACACCGCCCAGGCCGACCGTGACGCGCACCTGCGCAGCCCGGAGTTCCTCGACGCCGAGCAGTTCCCCACCCTGGAGTTCCGCAGCACCGGCGTGAAGTCCCGCGACGGCAACGAGTTCGTCCTCTCCGGCGAGCTGACCATCAAGGGCGTGACCCGTCCGGTCGACCTGGAGGTCGAGTTCGAGGGCGTCGGCCGCAGCCCGTTCGGCCAGGACATCTTCGGCTTCTCCGCGTCCACCGAGATCGACCGGGAGGACTTCGGCCTGACCTGGAACGTCGCCCTGGAGACCGGTGGCGTCCTGGTCGGCAAGAAGATCAAGATCGAGATCGAGGGCGAGGCCGTCCGCCAGGCCTGATCCCCGCGTACGACCCCACGGGCCCGCGCCGTCACCCGACGGCGCGGGCCCGTTCGTCGTACGCCGGGGCGGTGCGAATTGTCACGTGTTGTTCGCAGGCTGACCGCGGTGCGGCGGGCGGCGGCTGGGTAGGAGTGCAGACCTGCGCCCGGCCTCCGGACCGGCGGCCGGGCCGCACTTACGCACTCAACGTGAATGGTTCACAATGCGTTGCGGAACGGTACGGTTCCGTGGCGCCGGCGCCGGGAGGACAGATGGGCAGAGACGTCGAGCAGGGCGCCTTCTCCCGCGAGGACCGGGTCCGCTACCGGCAGAAGGTCCGGCGGTGCCTGGACGTGTTCGCGCTGATGCTGGACGACTTCGGCTTCGACGCCGACCGGCCGATGACCGGGCTGGAGATCGAACTCAACCTCGTCGACGCCGCCGCCGAGCCGGCCATGCGCAACGACCAGATCCTCGCCGACATCGCCGACCCGCTCTTCCAGACCGAGCTGGGGCAGTTCAACCTGGAGCTCAACGCCTCGCCCCGGCTGATCGAGGGCACCGGCTTCGCCGACTACGCGGAGGACCTGCGCAGCAGCCTGAGCCGCGCCGACGAGCGGGCCGCCAAGTCCGAGGCCAAGATCGTGATGGTCGGCATCCTGCCCACCCTCACCGAGCGGCACCTGGTCGCCGACAACCTCTCCACCAACGAGCGCTACCGCGTGCTCAACGACCAGATCGTCGGCGCCCGGGGCGAGGACATCGAGTTGGACATCCGCGGCGTCGAGCGGCTGCGTACGCACACCGACTCGATCGCGCCGGAGGCCGCCTGCACGAGCCTCCAGTTCCACCTCCAGGTCGCGCCGGACAGCTTCGCCGACTACTGGAACGCCTCGCAGGCCATCGCCGGGGTGCAGGTGGCGGTCGGTGCCAACTCGCCGTTCCTCTACGGCCGGCAGCTCTGGGCGGAGACCCGGATCGCGCTGTTCCAGCAGGCCACCGACACCCGTCCCGACGAGCTGAAGGCCCAGGGCGTACGCCCCCGGGTGTGGTTCGGCGAGCGCTGGATCACCTCGATCTTCGACCTGTTCGAGGAGAACGTCCGCTACTTCCCGCCGCTGCTGCCGATCTGTGAGGACGAGGACCCGGTCGAGGTGCTGCACGCCGGCGGGGTGCCCCAGCTCGGCGAGCTGCGCCTGCACAACGGCACCGTCTACCGCTGGAACCGCCCGGTGTACGACATCATGGACGGCCGCCCGCACCTGCGGGTGGAGAACCGGGTGCTGCCGGCCGGGCCGACCGTCGTGGACATGCTCGCCAACGCGGCCTTCTACTTCGGCCTCGCCCGCGGCCTCGCCGAGGCGGACCGGCCGATCTGGAGCCAGCTCACCTTCAGCTCGGCCGAGGAGAACTTCCACGCCGCCGCCCGGCGCGGCATCGACGCCGTGCTGCACTGGCCCCGGCTCGGCGACGTGCCGGTCACCACGCTCGTCCTCGACACGCTGCTACCTACCGCCGCGCAGGGGCTGGACCGGTTCGGCGTGGCCCCGGCCGAGCGGGACCGCCTGCTCGGGGTGATCGAGGAGCGCTGCCGGACCGGCCGCAACGGCGCGGTCTGGCAGACCGAGACGGTGTGGGCGGCCGAGCGGCACCGGGGCATGGACCGGCCGGCCGCGCTGCACCACATGGTCCAGCGCTACGCCGAACTGCAACGCGGCAACGAGCCCGTGCACACCTGGCCCGTCGACTGACCACCGCCGGTTCCCGCTGACCTGATCGGATCCGGCTCCCGGGAGGTGGCGCCCTCCGGCACCCCGTCGGTGCTGCCACCTCGGCAGCGGGATTGCCGTGGTGGCGATCAGCGGTTGCGGCGGCGGGCCTTCGGTCCGGTGGTCGGCGCGGTCGCGCCGCTCTCCGGCTCGCTGTCGCCCGCCGGTTCCGCCGCCGCGGATCCTGCCGGTCCGCCGGTGGCCGCTTCCGGCCCGCCGTCGGACAGTGCCGGCACGGCCGGGCCGGTGCCGGCCGCCGAGCTCGACTCCGGCTTCCGCTGGGGTGGCACGGCCCGGCCGCGCCGGCCCGCGGCGGCTCGGTCCGGCGCCGTGCCCAGGCCCGCGCTCGTGGCACCGGTCGCTGCCGTGGGGTCGGGCGAGGAACCGGTGCGGCCGCTCGCGTCACGCTGCCCCGTAGTCTCCGGCTCGCGGAGCGTGCCGACGGACGTGACCTGCTCGCCGGCCGGGTCGGCCGACGTGGCCGGCGCCGATCCGGCCGCGCGCTCGGCTCCCGGTGCGGAAGCGCGCCGACCGAAGAACCGGCGGGTCGGCCGTTCCGTCGGGGGCACCCGTTCGGCGCCGTCCACCGGGTCGGTGGCCGGCTCGGGGCCGGTGGTTGGCTCCGGGTCGTCGGCGGTGAACTGGTCCGGCTCACCGGTGCGCTGGCGGGGCACATTCACGACGGCCTGCTCGGCGGCGCGGCGGTCGGGCCGCTGCGCCAGCGCGGCCATCAGGACCGAGCCGCCGATCCCGGCGATCACCGTGTACGGGGCGATCAGGTGGGCCGACACCTGCTCGGCGGCGATCCCGGCGAGCCTCGGCACGGCGAGCAGGTACGCCAGCGCGACCAGCAGCGGGCCGGCCGCCCCGGAGGCCGCCGCCCCGACCCGTCGCTCGGGCGCGCGGACCGCCCGCCGCGCGGCCAGGATCCCGATGAGCAGGGCCGAACCGAGCGAGAGCAGCGCGCCGGGCCAGTAGAAGTAGTCGCGGATCCAGAACCGCCCGCTGTCCGCGCTGATCTGCCAGATGCCGAGCTGGGCGGTGGTCAGGCCACGGCCGGAGAGCACCCCGTCGAGCACCGAGACCACGGCGAGCAGCCAGAGCCAGCCGGTGGTGGCGACGAGGTTGGTGGCCGCGGCCCGGGTGTGCAGCGCCCAGGTCGCCAGCAGCACCCCGAGCACCAGCCCGGCGACGGCGTACCCGGCGGCCACGGCCTGCGGTGAGGACGTGGCCGGCACCCGGGCCGCCCGGGCCGGCACGGCCACCAGCAGCACGGTGATCAACGCGCCCACCCCGGCGGCGAGCGCCAGGCCGAGCCGGGGCAGCGTGCCCGCCGGCTCGTCGTCGTCCGCGCCGCGCAGCCGCTGGGCGCAGACCGCGCCGGCGATCACCGAGGTCGCGGAGATCCAGGTGGCCCACGCGAGGCTGGCCACCCAGGCCGCCTCGACCCGGGCGGCGCCGGCCGGCGCCCAGTTGATGATGCCGAGCCCGTAGCCGAAGCCGAGCTGTGCGGCGCCCGTACCGGCGGCGACGCCGAGCGCGGCGGCGGTCGATCCTCCCCAGCCCCGTCTGGCCATGCCGGGGAGCGTAGCGTCCCAAGGTCGGCTCGGCGAGTGGTGACGGCGGCCGGCTCGGCCGGGACGGGCTTGGTGGCGCCGGATACGGTCGCCGGTGACTGAGGCGGGGGATGTGATGACGGACGAGGGGTACCCGGACCGGCAGCCCGGGACACGCGACGAACCGGGGCCGGACCGGACCAGGCTGCTCCTCGGTGGCGGCCTGGCGGTGGTCCTGCTCGCGGTGATCGGCGCGAGCGGCGGCTGGGTCCTGGCCGGGGAGCCGGACCGCCCCGCCGCCCCGCCCGCCGCGGCTCCCGCCACGCCCTCCGTCGACGCCAGCACGCCCACGGCCGCCCCGCCGAGCACCGCCGACGACCGGCCCACCGGTACGCGTACCACCACCCCCGCCGGCCTGACCGTGCCGCAGGTGGTGGGCACCGACTTCGAGCAGGCCCGACGCGAGCTGCGGGACCGCAAGCTCGGCTGGCGGCTGGTGTTCGGCAGCGGCTCCGGCCGTGCCGTCGAGCGCACCTCGCCCGAGCCCGGGACGCCCGTGAAGCGCGGCGTCACGGTCACCCTCTGGGTCGCCGGCCCGGCGCCCGCCGTACCGGTGCCCGACCTGGTCGCCCAGAGCTGCGCCGACGCGGCGGACGATCTGGTGGCGGCGGGCCTCTATCCCCGCTACCGCATTGGCCGCACGGGTCCGGTCACCGCGCAGGACCCGGTCGGCGGCAGTTCGGCCCGGTGGAACGACCCGGTCACCCTCACCTGTGGCGACGAGCCCGCGACCACGCCGACCGCCAGCCCGCTGCCCTCCCCGTGACCGGCCGCCCGGCGCGCTGATGCCTGCCGATGGCCGGGCGGACCGTTACCGTGGACGATCGAGGGCCAGGCCGCCCTGTCCCGGTGGGGAAAGGACGTGCGATGAGCGACGACCGCCAGGAGCCACCCGCCGGGGACCCGGACGCGACCAGGGCGCTGCCCCCCGACCGGAGCGGCGCCGACCCCGACGCCACCCGTGCCGTTCCACCCGACCGCCCCGGAGAGCCCGAGGACGCCGACGCCACCCGGGCGATGCCGCACGGCCCGGCCGGCGGTGCGGACGCCGACGCGATCCGGGCGATGCCGGCCGGGCGTACCGGTGCCGGCGGGACGGGGGCGGAGGACGCGGAGGCGACGCGGGCCATGCCGGCGGCCGGCGACGCGACCCGCCCGATGCCCCGCGGGGACGGCGGCGCCGGAGCGCGCCGGCCGATTGACGCCACCCGGCAGGAGCCGGTCAGCCCCGCCTGGTCGGGGCGCGCCGGCGTTCCGCCGCCGCGCCCGGCCGGGTACCCCGAGCCCGGCACCGAGTGGTACACCGAGGAGCAGGCGGGTCGACGCTGGTGGATGCCGATTTTTCTGGGCGTCCTCGCGTTGCTGCTGATCGCCCTGATCGGCCTGGGTGTCTGGCTGGCTCTCCGCGCGGCGGATCGCGACGCCGAGCCGGGCCTGTCGCCATCGGCCGTCCCGAGCACCGCCCCGCAGACCAGCGCCACGCCGAGCACGGCCGCCCCGAGCAGTTCGCCGCCGAGCAGCCCGCCGACCACCACGGCGGCCGCCGAGGTGCCGATGCCGCCGCTGGTGGGGCTGCCGGAGTCCGCCGCCCGGGCGGCCCTCGACCGGCTGGGCGTGGACTATCGGGTGCGGTACCGGACGTCGGACCGGCCCGCCGGGACGGTGATCGAGACCAACCCGGAGGCCGGCGAGCCGGTCGCCGAGGGGGACCGGGTCGCCATCGTGGTGGCCCGGGCTGCGGCCCCGACCACGGACGCCGCCACCTCGACGCCATCGCCGACGGTCACCGGCACGCCCTGAGCGCTCACCGCCGGCGGCGCCTGGGCGTTCACCACTGACGGCGCCGGGTGCCGACCAGGCCCAGGCCGGCCAGCGAGATGGCGAGGCCGAGCAGGCCCGAGTAGAACAGCGACCGGCTGAGGTCGGTGGTGGCGGAGGGGCGTTCGGCCAGCGCGCCCTCCCCGGCCCCGGCACCGGCCTCCGCCGAGGGGCCGACGTCGCCGCCCGGCGCGCCGGCCACCGGCGGGTCGACCCCGTCGGGCTCGTCCTCGTCCGCTTCGGTGGCCGGCCGGTTGCCCTCCCCGACCACGGTGATCTCCGGAGCCGGGACCGGCTCGGTCAGCTCCGTGGTCGCGGAGAAGGCGGGGTGGCGGACCACGAGCGCGAGTACGGTCGCGGCGCCGAGGAACGCGAGAAGCCCGAGGGCGTAGCCGATACGGGACCGGTGGTGCCGCCGCGCGGCGGGCAGATTGACCATGACCATCCCAGGTTCAGGGTCCGGGGCGCGCGGGGTGGAGCGTTTGCCGGGGTGGGCGTACCAATTCTATGGCGGTGGCACGCCCCCCGACCGGGTTTCGTGAGGTCAGCCGACCCGGACCGGGGTCCGGGTCACCGGACGGCGGGCCGTCCGTACGGTGTGCGGACGCGGGGCCGGCGCGGCCTGGAGATGCCGCAACCCCTCCTGCTGTACGAAGATCGACCGCCGGTTGACCGCGTCCCCCGCCGCGTTCAACTCGTAGCCGTCGAGCCAGAGCCAACCGTCGTAGGTCGGCCAGTCGAGCACCCGGATCACCCGGAACATGATCGGTCGGAGGAACTGGACACTCGCCGCGCGAGTCACGTGCAGTACGTCACCGGAGCGGGGAAGCACATGGGCTCCTGGGGAGGGTCGGCCGGCGGGCGGGCCGGCGAGTCTGATCGGGGGGACAGGTCGGTCCGGTGACGGGGGATCTGCCTCGTGGACCGTCTGATCAGTGGGTCGGTGCTGGTCGGGCCGTACCCGCGGTGGCGGACCGCCACCCGACCATCACCCGGCTGCTCCCGGCTACCGCTCCCGCCGCCACAGCCAACCTGGCGTGCAGCGGCGGGGTCTTCACCCCGGGGCAGGTCGCTCGGCGCGGGACGGCTCCCCTCCTGCCGTCCCGCGGCCCGTGGTGCGACCACGCCCGGAGATCATGCGAAGACGGTGAGTAACCCGTGCCATACCGACAGAGTGCATCAGGGACGTGCTTCATGCAAGTTGCACGTCGACTTTTGCCGATACGCGAGCAGGACACGTGAACGGGACGCTTGAAGCCTCAGGTCCCGGGGCGGCACACTGGACGCCGGTTTCGCCCGTCGCGGCCGGTCGACGACCGGCACCATCCCCTGCCGCGAACGCTCGCCCGCCGTACGCCGGTCGCGCCCCGGCGGGTGTGAAACCGGGCGCGACCGACCGGAGGTAGCCGGGTGCGCGCGAGGAATGGAATTCCCCGTCCATCGACCCGAGGGGTGGCGTCGTGAGCGAGCGGCGCAGCCCGACCATCCGGCGTCGTCGCCTGGGGGCGGAACTTCGCCGGCAGCGCGAAGCTGCCGGCATCACCATCGAGACGGTCGCCGAGCAGTTGGAGTGTTCGGCCTCCAAGATCTCGCGTATCGAGACCGGCCACACCACCGCGACACCCCGGGACGTGCGGGACATGCTCCGCATCTACGGGGTGGTCGGCGCCGAGAGCGACGAGCTGGTGCAGATCGCTCGCGAGGCCCGGCAGAAGGGCTGGTGGCATCCGTACAGCACGGTGCTGGTCGGGGCGTACGTGGGACTGGAGGCGGCGGCCAGCTCGATCCGGGCGTACGAACAGCAGGTCGTGCCGGGCCTGCTGGAGACCGAGGAGTACGCGGGGGCGATGATCCGGGCCGCTCGGCCGGACTTCACCGCCGAACAGGTCGAACAGCGGGTGCGTGTCCGACTGGGCCGTCAGTCGTTGTTGACCCAGGACGATCCGGTCGATCTGTGGGTGGTGCTCGATGAGGCGGTGCTGAGCCGGCCGGTTGGCGGCGACGCGGTGATGCGTGGCCAGCTCAAACGGCTGGTGGAGGTGGCCGAACTGCCGAACGTGACGTTGCAGGTCCTGCCCTTCGAGGTGGGCGCGCACGCCGGCATGGACGGGACCTTCACGATCCTCAGCTTCCCCGAACCGAGTGATCCCGATGTCGTGTACGCGGAGAACGCCACGGGTGGGCTCTTCCTGGAGAAGAGCGACGAACTGCAGAAGTACAGCTTCATCTTCGATCACATTCGAGCAGCGGCCATTCGCCCGGAGGAATCCATCGCACACATCGCAAAACTGGCAGAGGAGCCGTTGTGGAAATGGCGACCAAGGAGTTCCCCGTGGACCTGACGCAGGCGACCTGGTTCAAGAGCTCGAAGAGCGGGCCGAACTGTGACAACTGCGTGGAGGTCGCGTACGCGACCGGGGCGGTCGGCGTCCGGGACTCGAAGGACAGGACGGGCCCGGCCCTGGTCTTCGCCCCGGGTGACTGGCACGCCTTCGTCGCCGGCGCCAGAGGCGGTACGTTCGGCCGGAGCTGATCCGGCGTCCCGCCCCAGAGCGTGGTCCCGCCCGGCAGCGTCGCCGGGCGGGACCATTTCGTCCCGTGCCCCGGCCGGTTCCGGCCACCCGTCGCCAGTTCCGTTCCGCGTCGTTGAACCGCACAGATCGGCAACCGAGCGAGGCAGGCGAGACGGATGACGACGATCGGTTCAGAGAATCTCACCAATGGCCCGGGCAAGCCCGAGCGGTTCGGTGGCAAGTACCGCGGGGCGCGCCGGGACAGCGTCCTCACCGAGGTGGGCTCCGGCGACGCCGAGATCGGCGGCCGGGACGCGCCCGCCCCGGAACAGCCCGCCCCACCGCTCTCCCTGCCGTCGCTCGACCCGAACCCGCTCACCGAGCCGTCCTTCCCGCCGACCGGCTGGCCCATGGAGCCGCAGGAGTCCCTCGTGGACCATCCGCTGCTGCGCGGGCTGCTGATGGAGTTGCCGCCGAAGGGCAGTGTGCCCCCGCCCGGCTGGCTGGACCGCTGGTTCGAGGCGACCCGGGCGATCCTGGAGCTGCTATACGTGCAGGGGACCGGCCGCACGCGCTGACACGGCGGTCGCCGGCGGCAGGGCCCGCTCGGCGAGGCGGTTGTGCCGCAGGGCGTGGCGTACCCCGATGGCGATCACGCCGAGCACCGCGACGGTGGTCGCGGGCCCGGTGACGGCCGGCGTCGCGAACAGGTCGACGCCCGCGGCCGGGAGCACCGCGCCGAGCACCGCCAGCGCGGTGACCTGGAGCGGCAGCGCGATCAGCGGGTGTGCCGCGGCGGCGCGCAGCCCGTGCGGGGCGGGGGTGTCCGGCGCGGCGGCGAACGCGCCCGCGCCGGCCCGCAGCCAACGGATCCGGCGTACCGTGCAGACCGCGACGACCAGCGCCGGGGCCGCCGCGAGGGTGAGCCCGGCGGCGGCCCGGTCGAGCGCGGTCGCGCCGGCGCTCTGCAGGCCCGCCGCCAGCACGGCCGCGGTCAGCGCCAGGCCGGTGAGCACCAGGGCGGACAACCATCCGGTACGCCGGCGCAGCGCGCGGGCGCGGTCCAGCCGGGGCAGTCCGTCCGCCACCACGCCGGCGGCCAGCCAGACGGCGGCGAGGGGGAGCAGCACGGTGAGATGCTCGTCCATGGCCCCAGCCTCGTCCGGTCCGGCGCCGACCGGATCCGGGCCGGCACCCCGGTTCCTCCCGTACGCCCTCCCGTAGGGGTCATCCCATCGACGTTATGGCAGATCCGGCATGTTCACAGTGTTTCCGCTGCTGACCTAGCCTCTTAATGATCGGTCAGCGTCGATTCGCCTGTGCCTCACCGGGCGGACGGTCCTGTGCCGGTCGGAGGGAGGTAGGGAGATGGGTCTCCCACACAGGTCCGTAGTCGTCGGAATAGCCGCCCTGACCATGCTCGCGGCCGCGTCACCCGCGGCGGCCGCCGAACCCACCGGCGCGATCCGCGCCGCCGGTGGCCCCACCGCCGTGGCGGACAGCTACATCGTGGTGTTGAAGGACGACGCCGTCGCACCCGCCCGGGTCACCGAGACGGCGCAGCGGTTGACCGCCCGGCACGGCGGCACGGTCGCCCGCACGTGGCGCGCAGCCCTGCGCGGCTTCGAACTCACCGTCGGCGCCAAGGCCGCCGCGCGGATCGCGGCCGATCCCGCCGTGGCGTACGTGGAACAGAACCACACGGTCTCGATCGCCGGCACCCAGACCAACCCGCCGTCCTGGGGCCTGGACCGGATCGACCAGCGGAACCTGCCGCTGAACAGCTCCTACACCTACCCGAACACGGCCAGCAACGTGCGCGCCTACATCATCGACACCGGCGTGCTGTTCGGGCACAACGACTTCGGCGGCCGGGCCGTCTCCGGCTTCGACGCGGTGGACGGTGGCTCCGCCGACGACTGCAACGGCCACGGCACGCACGTCGCGGGCACGGTGGGCGGCTCCTCGTACGGGGTGGCCAAGGGTGTCCAGATCGTCGGCGTCCGGGTGCTCAACTGCCAGGGCAGCGGCACCAACGCCCAGGTGGTGTCGGGCATCGACTGGGTCACCGCGAACGCGGTGAAGCCGGCGGTGGCGAACATGAGCCTCGGCGGCTCCGCCAACAGCTCCATCGACACCGCGGTCACCAACTCCATCAACTCCGGCATCACGTACGCCGTGGCGGCCGGAAACGGCGACATCCTGGGCAACCGGCAGAACGCCTGCAACTACTCCCCGGCGCGGGTCGCGTCGGCGATCACCGTCGGGGCGACGCAGAACAACGACGCCGCCGCGAGCTTCTCCAACTACGGCACCTGCGTCGACATCCTGGCGCCGGGCGTCAACATCACCTCCGCCTGGTACACCGGCACCTCCGCGACCAACACGATCAGCGGCACCTCGATGGCGTCGCCGCACGTGGCCGGCGCGGCGGCGCTAGTGCTCTCGGCGAACCCGTCGTGGAGCCCGCAGCAGGTGCGGGACAGCCTCGTCAACAACGCCACCCCGAACGTGGTGACCAACGTGGGCACCGGCACGCCGAACCGGCTGCTCTACGTGGTGAACGGCACGACCCCGCCGCCGACCAACGACTTCTCCGTGTCGGTCTCGCCCACCTCCGGCTCGACCGCGCCGGGCGGCTCGGTGACCGCCACGGTCGCCACCGCCACCACCAACGGCACGGCCCAGTCGGTCAGTCTCGCCGCGAGCGGTCTGCCGGCCGGAGCCACCGCCTCGTTCAACCCCGCCACGGTGACCTCCGGCGGCTCGTCCACCCTGACCATCACCACCTCCGCGAGCACGCCGGCCGGCACCTACCCGGTGACGATCAGCGGCACGGCGGCGTCGGGCACGAAGACGGCCACGTACTCGCTGACCGTCACGGGTGCCGGTGGCTGCACCGGGGCCGGCCAGAAGCTCGGCAACCCGGGCTTCGAGTCGGGTAACACGGTCTGGTCGTCCACCTCGGGCGTCATCGGCCAGTACGGCTCCAGCGGCCAGCCGCCGCGTACC
>NZ_BMRA01000012.1:0-89065 GCF_014648395.1 Micromonospora fulviviridis
GGTACGCGGCGGCTGGCCGCTGGAGCCGTACTGGCCGATGACGCCCGAGGTGGACGACCACACGGTGTTACCCGACTCGAAGCCCGGGTTGCCGAGCTTCTGGCCGGCCCCGGTGCAGCCGCCGCCGGTGCCGTTCACGGTCAGCGTGTAGGTCGCCGAGTGGCTCACCGAGCCGGCGCCGGTGACCGTCACCGAGTAGGTGCCGGACGGGGTGCTCGCCGTGGTGGCGATGGTGAGCGTGGACGAGGCGCCGGAGGTCACCGAGGACGGGCTGAACGACGCGGTGGCGCCGGTCGGCAGGCCGGACGCGGAGAACGTCACGGTCTGCGCGGTCCCGCTGGTGGTGGCCGTGGCGACGGTGGTGGAGACCGAACCGCCCGCGGTCACCGAGCCGGAGGTCGGGGAGAGCGAGACGGAGAAGTCGTTGCCGGTGGAGCCGCAGGGCGCGTCGTTGCCGGCCACGTTCACCGCGGTCCACGCCGCCTGGACGGTCTTGTACTCGGTGGAGCAGTTGCCGTACAGGTCGGTCGCCGCCTTGAGGGTGTAGGCCCGGGCGGTGTTCGACGGGGTGGTGGTGTTGACGTACGAGGTGTTCGAGGTGAAGTACACGTCGAGCGCCCGGTACCAGATCTTTTCCGCCTTGGCGCGACCGATGCCGGTCACGGCCGGAGCCGAGCCGCAGACCGGCGACGTGCCGTACGCGGTGGAGCCGGTGCCCTCGGCGAGGTTGAAGTAGAAGTGGTTGGCCACGCCGGAGGAGTAGTGCACGTCCTTGTTCTTGGTGCTGGTCGACCAGCAGGAGTCGGACGAGCCGTCCAGCGACGGGTTGTACATGTAGCGCAGCGGCGTACCGTTGCCGTTGATGTTGATCTTCTCACCGACCTGGTAGTCACCCGGGTCGCTCGGCGCGGCGGCGTAGAACTCCACCATGTTGCCGAAGATGTCGCTGGTGGCCTCGTTGAGGCCGCCGGACTCACCGGAGTAGACCAGGCCGGAGAGCGCCTCGGTGACACCGTGGCTCATCTCGTGCCCGGCGACGTCGAGCGAGACCAGCGGGCGGGAGTTGCCCGAACCGTCGCCGTAGGTCATCTGGGAGCCGTCCCAGAAGGCGTTGACGTAGTTGCTGCCGTAGTGCACCCGGCTCGGCACGCCCGCACCGTTGCCGAAGATGCCGTTGCGGCCGTGCGTGTTCTTGAAGTAGTCGAAGGTCTTCGCGGCGCCGAAGTGGGCGTCGACGCCGGCGGACTGCCGGTTCGAGTTGGTGCCGTTGCCCCAGTTGTTGTCGGGGTCGGTGAAGGTCGTGCAGGTGCCGCCGGTGGTGTTGTTCATGTCGCAGGTACGGCCGTTGCCGTGCGACGGGTCCACCATCTGGTAGGTGCTGCCGGAGAGCGTCGTGTCGATGCTGACCGTGCCGGTGTAGATGCCCTGGCCGCTGCCGACCACCGTCTCGATCTCGTCGTAGGAACCGATCACTGCGCCGGTGGTCGCATCGGTGAGGACGTGCAGCTTGGACGGCGTCTGCTTGTCCGCCTTCCAGCCGCTGGCGACGGTCTCCCAGGCCAGCCGGCCCGTGCCGGAGCTGGCGTCGACGAAGAGTTCGGGGGTGCCCACCGAGGTGAGCGAGCCGGAGAACGCCTTGCGCGCGCTGGCCTTGGCCGCGGCCGAGCCGACCTTGGCCGTGGTGCTCAGCGTGAGCGGCGCGGCCAGGCCGACCGAGGTTCCGGCCATCGTGCCGTTCGGTGCCGTGTGCACGACGAAGTCGCCGCCGTAGACGCGCAGGCCGTGGTAGGTCCGGGCGTACCGGGTGTGGGTGGCCCCGGACGGGTCCACCTTCGTGCGGACGGCCTGGTACGCCTCTCCGCTGGCGCCCTGGACGGCACCGGGGTTGGCGCGGAGCAGGCTGTCCGCACGGGATACGGCGGACTCGGGGGTCGGGGCGCTCGGGGTTGCCGCGTGCGCCGTGGTGGTGACGCAGGTCAGCACGCCACTGGTGAGTAGCGCGGCGCTGACGGCGGCGAGGGATCTCTTCACGGGCCCTCCTGAAGGGGGGAAGTTGTGACGGGGGTAGTCACTGATGTAGATATAGCGATACATCGAAGAACGTGAAAGGGTGCGAGCGCTTTCCTGCCGGAGACACTGACCGTTCGGACGATGCGACGGAGCGTGTCGGAACCGGGTGGCTTCGTCGTGCGTCCGATCGGCATGAGAGCCACCCCTGTCGCGGCGACCCTCCTCGCCGCGCTTCTCGCCCCGCTCGCCGCCTGTGCCCAGAACGGCGACGCGCCCGCGTCCCCCGGCCCGGCCGCGACCACCGCCGGGCCGGGCGTGCCCGTGGTGCTGACGAAGTCCGGCGGCATCGTCGGGCTGAACGACACCGTCACGGTGCGGCCCGACGGCCGGTGGACCCGCGTCGACCGGACGGGCGGCTCCCGTACCGGCCAGCTCAGCGCCGCCGACCTACACCGGCTGCGGCAACTCGCCGCCGACTCGCGGCTGGCCGCGGAGGCCACCGTCACCGTCCCGGCGACCATGTGCGCGGACGCGTTCAGCTATCGGCTCACCGTCGGCCCGACCACCACGAGCTACGTGGACTGCCCACCCCAGGCCACCCCGCCGCCCGCCACGGCCGCCGTGGTCGACCTGCTCACCCGCGCCACCGGCTGACCCCGGTCCTCACCAGTCGGCCGCCGCCGCCAGCAGCGTCCGCCGCACCGCCTGGATCTCGCGCCGGCCGGTCACCCCGGGCCGGGCCGCCAGGAAGAGCGTGTTGAGCGGGGGCACCGGCGGCGCGAGCAGCGCCCGCAGCGCGCCGGACGCCAGCTCACCCCGGCAGAGGTAGGTCGGCAGTACGCTCACCCCGGCGCCCGCCACCACCGCCGCCCGGACCGCCCGCAGGTCCGCCACGACCAGGCTGGGCGTCCGGGTGAGCCGGGTGTCGAAGACGGTCCGCCAGTACCGGCGCAGGATCGGGGCCTCCTCGCCGTAGGCCACCAGCGGCACGTCGCGCAACGCCGCGGCGGTGACCGGGTCGGGCAGCCGCCCGGCCCAGGCCGGCGCCGCCACCAGCACGAACTCCTCGTCGTAGAGCGGCTCCACGACAACCCCGCGACGGCGCGGGCGCACGCTGGTCACGGCCAGGTCGAGCCGCCCGGCCACCAGGTCGTCGACCAGCTGGTCCGGCAGCCCGGCCGAGACGCGCAGTTCCAGTCCGTCGGCGACCGGGGCGGCCAGCGCCGGCAGCACACGCTCGGCGAGGAACTCGGCCGGCCCACCGAGGAACACGGTCCGGGGGTACGCCGTGGTCGGGTCCTCGGCCAGCACGGCGGCGAGCCGGTCCAGCGGGTCGGCGACCCGGCGGGCCAGCTCGTTCCCGGCGGCGGTCGGGGTGACGCCCCGGGGCAGCCGCTCGAAGAGCGGCCGGCCGATCGCCTCCTCCAGCGCGCGCAGCTGGGCGGTCACCGTGGGCTGGGCCAGCCCGAGCAGTTCCGCCGCGCCGGTGACCGACCCCGACCGGTGCACGGCGAGGAAGCTGCGGAGCAGGTCCAGGGACACCTTCACATCAGCAAACCTATCGCCGGTACCACCCTCGCCTATTGGTCAGCTATGGATCCGCGCGCCAGCATGGTCGGCATGACTCGTGCACTCATCGCGCTGACCAGTCACTCCGAGCTGGGCCGGACCGGCCGCCGGACCGGCTTCTACGTGGGCGAGGCCGCGGAGCCGTGGGAGGTCTTCCGGGCCGCCGGCTACCAGGTCGACCTCGTCTCGGTGGCCGGCGGACAGCCGCCGCTCGACGGCCGGGACGAGAACGACAGGACCCAGAACGACTTCCTCGCCACCGCCGGGGTGGCGGACACCCCGAAGGCCGCCGGGATCGACCCGACCGGATACGACGTGATTCTCTTCGCCGGCGGCCACGGCACCATGTGGGACTTCCCCGACGACCCGGACCTGGCCCGGATCGCCCGCTCGATCTACGAGCGCGGCGGGGTGGTGGCCGCCGTCTGCCACGGCCCGTCGGCGCTGGTGAACCTGAGGCTCTCCGACGGCTCGCACCTGGTCGCCGGCAAGCGGGTGGCCGGCTTCACCAACGACGAGGAGGCGGCGGTCGGCCTCACCGCGGAGGTCCCGTTCCTGCTCGCGGACAAGCTGGCCGAGGCCGGCGCCCAGCACGTCCCGGCGCCCAACTTCACCGAGCAGGTGGTGGTCGACGGCCGCCTGGTCACGGGCCAGAACCCTCAGTCCGCCCGCGCCCTGGCCCGAGCCGTCGTCGACCTCCTCTCCGCCTGACCCACGCCCGCCTCGGCGATCATGAGGTTGCCGGTGCCGAATGTCCGCTTCGACGCCGCCAACCTCATGATCGACCGCGGGGCGGCGGGGGGTCAGATGCGGTAGGCCGGGGGCAGGCCGGTGGCGCGGAGGTCCGGGGGGAGGTGGGCGACGTCGTTGAGGGCGATCAGGGTGGGTGGGCCGGTGGGGGTGTAGCGGATGACCGTCAGGCCGGCGTTCTGGTGGTTCAGGCCGATCCACCGGCGCTCGGGGGCCTCCAGGGCGTGCCGGACCAGCCAGGCGACCAGGAAGTTGTGGGTGACGATCAGCTCGCGTACGTCGCCCTCGGCGGGCGCGGTCGCGAAGCGGGCCACGGCCTCCGCCGTCACGCGCGGCCCGTCGGCCCGCTCGCGCTCGGTGAACCCGGCCAGGAAGCTCGCGTACGCCTCGGGCAGGCCGGCCGGGTCGGTGTCGTGCGGCATGTGGTCCCCGGCCCGGTCGTCCTCGTACACCGGGACACCCGGCAGCGCGGCCGCGACCAGCGCGGCGGTCTCCGCGGCGCGGCGGGCCGGCCCGTGGTGGACGGCGGCGAACCCGATGCCGCGCAGACGCTCGCCCAGCAGCGTCGCCTGCCGGCGGCCACGCGCCGACAGGCCGGTGTCCGCCTCCTCCTCCGGCTGGTCCTGCTCGCCGTGCCGGACCAGGTAGAGCAGTCGGCTGGGCACTCGGGTCACCTCCACGGTCGGGAGAGGCGAGACTAGTCGCCCGCTCCCGACCGTGGGGTCCCGCCGGTCAGGCGCGCGGGTGCATCTGGCCGATGCGGATCCGGTTGCCGAACGGGTCGCGGATCCCGAAGTCGATCCCGTACGGCCGCTCGGTCGGCTCGTCGGTCACGTCCACACCCTTGGCCACCAGGTCCTCGTACGACTTGCGGGCGTCGTCGGTGGTGAGGCAGAGCCAGCCGCTCATGGCGCCCTTGGTCAGCAGCTCGCGGACCCGCTCGGCGGTGGCCGGGTCGAGGGCCGGCGGGCCCGGCTTCTCCAGCAGGATCTCGTGCTCCGGGTCGCCCGGCACGTTGACCGTGAGCCACCGCATGAAGCCGAGGTCCTGGTCGGTGTTCACCTCGAGGCCGAGCTTGCCGACATAGAAGTCGAGCGCCTCGTCCTGGTCGAGGACGTAGATCTGGGAGCGGGAAATCGAGGTCATCGTCATGCCTGGAACGCTAGAGCAGCTCGCTGACCTGCTGCTTATCCAAAAGTGACGGGTTCGCCCCCGCGCCGCCGCCCGGGGCGAACGCAACGAGGTCCGGCCTGCGTCGTTTGTCCACACGGGACACCCCCCGACGTGATCAATTGTTAACTTGCTGGCCACGCAACTGCTCCACCCGCGACTCCGAGGGATCGCAGATGCACGTGATGCTTGCCTGGTTCGCCGCCGCTCCGCTGCCGGAGCCGGTGCGGGCCGCCCGGGCGGACCGGTTCGAGCGGGCCGCCGCCGAGGTGGTGCCCGACACCTGGCGACGACACGAGTTCGGCGGTGACGACTGGGGCGTCGTGGTGCTGCACCCGGCCGACCCGGGCGCGTACCGGTGGCCGACGGTCGGCACCGAGGGGCCGGTGACCGCCGTCTCCCTGGGCATACCGGTCGGGCTCGACACGGCGGCCGGCCCGGCCGCGCTGGCCGCGCGGCTGCTCGCCGGCGAGGACGTGCACCGCGAGGTGGTGCCGCCGTTCGGGCTGCTGGCGCTGGACCGGGACCGGTTCGCCCTGCAACAGGACTGGCTCGGCATGGCCCGGGTGTTCACCGGCGCCGCCGACGGGGTGAGCGCCTGGTGCACCCGCCCCGGCCTGCTCGCCGCGTTCCTGCACCGCAGGGCCCGGCCGGACCTGGCCGGCTGGACCTCGTACACCCTCTGCGGGCACTTCGGCGGCGACCTGTCGCCGATCGACGGCACCCGGCTCATGCGCCCCGGCGAGCGGGTCACCGGTCGCCGCCGGGCCGAGGGCGGCTGGCACCTCGGCACCGAACTGCGGTACGCCACCGACGACGTGGTGTGCGGCGGATACGCCGACCAGGGACGGCCGCTGGACGAGCGGCTGGACCGGGCGGCCGACGCCCTGACCCGCGCCGCGGCCAGCCTGCACCCGCTGCACGACGCCGAGGTCACCCTCGGCCTCTCCGGCGGCAAGGACTCGCGCCTCATCGCCGCGACGCTGATCGCCGCCGGCCGCACGCCCCGGCTGGTCACCAACGACGACACCCCGGCGGAGGGCGAGGTGGCCCGCCGGCTGGTGCAGCTCCTCCGGGAGAAGCGGGGACTGCGCCCGGACCACCGGACCCAGCTCGCCGGCGCCCCGGCCAGCGTGCTCGGCACCGGCCTGCGCGAGCGCGCCCGACGCCTTGCCGACCTGCACGACCACCAGTTTCCCTCGACCTACCTGGTCCGCCCGGCCGTGCGCGACCGGCTGCCCGAGGCGACCCGCGCGGCGAGCCTCACCGGCGCGGCCGGCGAACTCGCGGTCGGCTACTGGTACCCGAAGGCCGACGCCGATCCCGCCCCCACCCCGGAGCAGGCGGGCCTGGCCAAGCTGCTGGCCGGTGTGCCGCACGCCGCCGCGGCGCCCGAGGCGCTGGCCGCCGAACGGGACCGGGTCACCGCCGTGCTGGCCCACGCCCGCGGCCTCGGGCCGCGCGACGAGCACCTGGTCGACTACCTCTACCTGGTCGAGCGGATGCGCCGGTGGTGCACCTCCGCCTACCTCACGGGAATGGTCACCCCGTTCCTGGCACCCGGCTTCGTGGCCATCACCTTCGCCCTCAGCGTGGCCCAGAAACGCGACCGGCTCCTGCACACCGCGCTGATCGCCCGGCTGGTGCCGGAGTGGGCGGAGGTGCCCTTCGTCAGCGCCGCCACCGGGCCGTCCACCGCCGCCCGGGTCTGGGAGGGCGACGGGGTGGTGGCCGTCGCCGACCTGCTGGACACCGCACACGGGCCGCTCACCGGGCTCATGCGCCGTCCGGTCGTGGAGCAGGCGCTGCGCAAGGCGGTGCGGGGCGGCCGGCCCGATCCCCGCGTCCTCCAGCAGTTCACCGCGCTGGCGGTGGCCTCGGAGCGGCTCGAACCCGGCACCACCCGCGCGTCCACCGGAGCCACCTACGCCCGGCTCGTCGCGCCCCCGCGCCCCCGTACCTCGGCGAAGGGCCGGCTGGCCGCGCTGAGCTGGATCCGGCGGACCCGGCTCGGCGACCGGCTCTGGGTCACCGTGCGTCGTCGCGTTCGCGGCCGGTGACCGCCGCGCTCGGCCGCATCCAGGCCATGGTGAAGCAGCTCGGCGCGGCCACCGGCGTCGCCTTGCGCCGCCGGTAGGTCGACGGTGACTCGCCCACGATGTCGCGGAACGTCCGGCTGAAGGTGCCGAGGCTGCCGAAGCCGACCAGGTGGCAGATCTCGGTGACCGGCTGGTCGGTCTGCACCAGCAGGTACATGGCCCGCTCCACCCGCCGCCGTTGCAGGTAGCGGTGCGGGGTCTCGCCGAAGGTGGCCCGGAAGGTACGGATGAAGTGCGCCGCCGAGACGTGCGCGATCCGGGCCAACGCCGGCACGTCGAGCGGCTCCGCGTACGCCCGGTCCATGGCGTCCCGGGCGCGCAGCATCGCCCGGTTCGACTCCTCGACCGCCCGGCTCACCCGACCACCAGGTCGAGCTCCCGGAGCTGCTCGGGATCGGCCACCACCTCGATGCCGATGATCCGGTCGGTGACCGTGAAGCTGAGCGCGAGGCGGGTCCGGCCGTCCACGACGACCACCGCGCCGGGCAGCCCGTCCACGAACGCGGGCACGGCGGCCTGGGCGCGGCCGTTGAAGAAGTCGGCCACCACCGAGGAGCCGCGCGACTCCGCGGACCCGCCCATCCGCACCGCGGCGGCGTCGGCGCGCAGCACCACGTACGGGTCGAGGAGGGTCACCAGGTCGTCGAAGCGACCCTCCCGGGACGCGGTGAGGAACGCCTCGACCACCCGGCGCTGGCGGGCCGGGTCGGCGATCGGGTCGGCCGAGCGGGTCTGCACCCGGCGGCGGGCCCGGCTGGCGATCTGCCGGACCGCCGGGGTGCTGCGGTCCACCACCGGCGCGATCTCCTCGAAGGAGACGGCGAACATGTCGTGCAGCACGAACACCAGCCGCTCGGTCGGGCCGAGGGTGGTCAGCACCACCTCGAGCGCCTGGCCGACCGACTCGGCGAGCAGCGCCTCCTGCTCCGGATCCCGCCCCCCGACCACCTCCCCCGCCGACCCGTCCCCCGCCTCGTCGGTGGCCTCCTCGTGCCGGCTGCTCGCGGAACGCAGCCGGTCCAGGCAGACCCGGCCGACCGTGGTGGTCAGCCACCCGGGCAGGTTGTCGATGGCGTCGACGTCGGCGCGGCTCAGCCGCAGCCAGGTGTCCTGCACGGCGTCGTCGGCCTCGGCGGCGGAACCGAGCATGCGGTGGGCCACCGCGCGCAGGCGCGGGCGCTGCTCCTCGAAGCTGCGGACCAACAGGTCGGTGTCGCTCACGGCCTCGCCATCCCCCACGGCCCCCGGGTGACCGCCGTCACATCTGTCACGCCGCCGGTCCCGCCCTCGACATCCCGGTGACGGACGACGACAGCGGCCGCGCGAAGAACGCCGGCCAGCCTAACAGGACAGGACGGATGAAAATGTCTCTCGAGGCTCGCATCCAGAACCCGGCAGCCCTCCTCCCCGACGCCGTGAAGGCGGTCAACCTGCTCTACAAGTCCGCGTACTCGGCCGGCGTGCCGGGCACCACCCTGGAACTTGTCCACCTGCGGGCCAGCCAGATCAACGGGTGCAGCGCCTGCGTCGACTCCGGTGCGCGCGGCGCCCGGAAGAACGGCGAGACCGAGGAGCGGCTCTTCGCGGTGGCCGCCTGGCGCGAGACGCCGTACTTCACCGACGCGGAGCGGGCCGCCCTAGACCTGGCCGAGCACGCGACCCGGCTCGCCGACCGCGGCGACGCCGTGCCGGACGAGGTGTGGGACGAGGCGGCCAGGCACTTCGGGGAGAAGGAACTGGCGGCGCTGGTGCTCTGGATCGCCACCACCAACTTCTTCAACCGGATCAACGCCACCACCCGGCAGCCGGCCCCCCAGAACTGGGGCTGACGGCGACCGGTCCGGGGCGGGGGTGTGCGCACCTCCGCCCCGCGCGGCACGCTCAGCGGGTCCGGTGCGTTTGGTCCTCGCAACCGCGGGAAAAGGCGGCACGTTCGGACTCGACCATTTTCGCGCCGAGGAGGCCCGAGGTGGCATGCAGGAGCGGTTCAGCACTCCGGTAGGCGCGGAGCGGGACCCCAGACGGGTCGTCGCCTTCAGTGACGCGGTCGTTGCCATCGCCGTCACGCTGCTCGTCCTGGAGATCCGCCCGCCCGAGGACACCCGACACCTGTGGCAGGGCCTCCGGGAACTCTGGCCGTCATACGCGGCGTACTTCATCACCTTCCTGCTCATCGGCCAGATGTGGGTGAACCACCACGTCATGTTCGACCACATCCGCTCCGCGGATCGCCTGGTACTGCTCTTCAACACCCTCCTGTTGATGCAGATCGCGTTCCTTCCCTTCTCCTCCGCCGTCCTGGCCAGCGCGTTCGAGTCCGGTGAGGGGGAGCGAACCGCCGTCGTCTTCTACGGAATCTCCTACGAGGTGGCGGCAATCCTGTTCAACGTCATCTGGGAGTACGCGCGGCACGGCCGCCGCCTGCTGGATCCGGCCACCGACTCGGCCAGTGCGGCGGCGATCAGCAGGCGCTTCCGGCCGGCACCCGTGTGGATCGCCGTCGGAACCGCCCTGGGCGCCTGGCACCCCGTACTCGGCGTGGCGGTACTCGCCGCGTTCATTCCGTTCTACTGGTGGCCGATCAAGGGCGAGGTCGCCAGCATCAAACGGGCCCGCGAGCGCGCTGGTGGAGAATCCGCTGCCTCGTGACTTCGGAGCACCTGTGGAATCACCCGGAGCGGGTGATGACCGGCCACGACCGGCGTTCCTACGGTTGATTCATGGCCGAGCAGCGTCCGACGCCTGCGCATCCGACGCCTCACCTCGCCGCGGCGCACCGGAACGGCGAGCGGCAGCGGGATCTTCCGCCCGAACTCGACCCGGGTTCGATCGCCGTGCTCAGTGGTGCCACGTTCATGTACTCCGACCCGACCGGCGACATCCCGGCGGGCTCGATTGGTGGGCTCGTTCATCTCGACACCCGGTTGTTGAACCGGTGGATGCTCACCGTGAACGGAGCACCGCTGCTGGTTCTCCGCTCCGGGACGGTTGACCACTACTCGGCGGAGTTCTACTTGGCCAATCCGGAACTGCCGGACCTGCCGGCGGACGCCCTCACCGTCCGCCGACGCCGCTATCTCGGTGAGGGCCTGCATGAGCGGATCGAAGTGCACTACTCAGCCACCGAGCCCGTTCGTGTCGAGCTGCGGCTGGGGGTTGGCAGCGACTTCGCCGACCTCCTGGAGATCAAGTCCGGCGTGCGGGAACGCACCGAGGCCATCGCCCGACGGCACCGAGCGGACAGCGGTCGATTGCTGTTCCGCTACGAGGCCGGCGACTTCGTCGCCCAGACCGAGGTGCATGGGTCGCCAGTACCGGACCGGGTGGACGGTGATGACTTCGTCTGGGTGCTCGACCTCCCGCCCGGTGGTGACTGGGGGGTCGATCTGAAGGTCTCCCTGCCGCCGGGCATGGGGGTGGTGGAGCCGGTGCGCGGCGACTTCGAGGACGTCTTCCGGCACAGCGCCGTCGATCCTGCCGCCCGGTGGCGCTCGGTGGTCGCGCGATTCAGCAGCGACAGCGACCTGTTCGAGCAGGTCATCGAGCAGACCCTCACGGACCTGGTCGCACTGCGTCTGGAAGCCGAAATGAACGGGCAACGGGTCGCCCTGCCGGCAGCAGGACTGCCGTGGTTTCTCACCTTCTTCGGACGGGACACGCTGATCACGGCCTACCAGACGCTCATCGGCGGCCCGCGCCTGGCCAAGGGGGCCCTGGTGGCGCTCGCGGGGTTGCAGGGCCGCAAGGTCGATGACTTCACCGACGAGGAGCCGGGAAAGATTCTGCACGAGGTGCGCAACGGCGAGTTGACCCGGACCGGGCAGAAGCCCTACAGCCCGTACTACGGCACCGCGGACGCGACCCAGCTCTGGCTCATTCTGCTCTCCGAGTACTGGCGGTTCACCGGCGACGACGAACTGGTCCGGTCGCTGCGCCCCAACGCCCTGGCCGCGCTCGAGTGGATCGACCGGTACGGCGACCGCGACGGCGACGGCTACGTCGAGTACCTGACCCGGTCCCCGGAGGGGCTGGGCAACCAGTGCTGGCGTGACTCGTGGGACGGGGTCCGGTTCTCCGACGGCCGGTTGCCGGTGCTGCCGATCGCCACATGTGAGATCCAGGGCTACACGTACGACGCGAAACTGCGCCTTGCTGAGTTGGCCGAGGGTCCCTTCGGTGATCCTGACCTGGCACGGCGCCTGCGCGCGGACGCCGAGCGGCTCCGGGCTGCGTTCAACCGGGACTTCTGGGTGGAGGAGCGGGGTGGGTACTACGCCGTCGGGATCGACGGTGACAAGAACCGGATCGATTCCATCACCTCCAACGTCGGGCACCTGCTGTGGAGTGGGATCGTGCCGGAGGAACGCGCCGGGCAGGTGGTGCGGCAGTTGATGGCGGACTCGATGTTCTCCGGTTGGGGGATCCGCACCCTGTCGATGGACGAGGCGGCGTACAACCCGATCGGATACCACCTGGGCACGGTGTGGCCGCACGACAACTCCATCGCGGTGCTCGGAATGGCACGCTACGGATACCGGGAGGAGGCGAACCGGGTCTCCCTGGCGCTGTTGGAGGCGGCGAAGGCGTTCAGTTTCCGACTGCCGGAGGCGATCGCCGGCTATCAACGGGCGCGCTCAACCTGGCCGGTGCAGTACCCCACCGCGTGCAGCCCGCAGGCCTGGGCGGCAGGCGCGCCGCTGAACTTCCTCCGGAGCATGCTCGGCCTCGATGCGGTCAACGGCAAGCTGGTGGTCGACCCGCAGGTCCCCGAGGAGATCGGACGGATCATGATCAACGGGGTGCGGGCGTTCGGTCGGCACTGGGACGTCGAGGCGGTGGGCTCCGCCGGATACGTCCGGCTGGCCGAGCCCTGACCGGTCACACCGGCCACGAGGACTCGGAGGCGGTGTTGCCGCTGCCCGAGGTCATCTGGCTCGCTCTGCTTGAGCACCAGGAGCGCCAGCAGGCCGAACGGGCTGCCCTCGCCGAGGTCTGGGAGGACCACAAGGTCTACGCCCACGCCAACCTTGATGCCATGCGTCAGGCGCTCGGCAAGCTGGACGGGCGGCTGTCATGAACCGCGTCGCTGTCATCGGGCCGTCTCGCGGCGGCCACCGCTCCGCCGGCGACGCCAGGCCGGCCCGCAGGGCGATGCGGACCGAAGCAACCGACGGCTGACGTTGGGCGGCCGGCGCCTCTGAGCACTTGCCACCGAGTTGCTTGACGTCGGCGGCCAACCCCGAGCGAGGCTTGTGCGGGTGCCATATAAGTCTGTCGATTAGCTTCATGGCCTCTGCGGTTGAGTCGGACAATCAGGGCCATGCGGACACGTTGGGTTCAGGGAGCGATCACGAGACGCAGGAGCCACTCAAGCATTCGGCAAGCGTTGGTCCTTGCGTTCGGGGTGGGGGCGCTGACCGGGGCGATCGGCGCGCTGACACTGCGACGTCGCAGGCAGGCGGGTGAATTCCCGGCGGTTGATGTCCCCGGCCATCTGGCAGGCACCGCCTTGCCGCCTCTGGGCTGGCGATCCGACGAACCCTCGCCGGGCTCAGTGAGGTCGCCAGTGGTGCAGCAGGGCTGACCTGGTCCCGCCGCAGCAGTCGGACTTGCCCAACCACATCACCGTCGCCGGCATCGCTGGCCATTCCGGTACGTCAAAACTAGTGAGGCACGTATGCCAGAAGATTCCAGCGGCAGCTCTGGTGCCGCCTCTGCTGACACGCCGGTCGCTGAGCTGGTGCAGCGCGCCACCGAACAGATCACCCGACTGGTTCGGGACGAGCTGACGATGGCACGTGCGGAGATGACCGCGAAGGGCAAGCGGGCCGGCATGGGCGCCGGGTTGCTCGGCGGCGGCGCCATGCTCGGCTTTTACGGCGTCGGTGCCGTCGTCGCCGCAGTGGTGCTGACCCTGGGCGCGTTCATGCCGGACGCGCTGGCTGCCCTCATCGTCGCCGTCGTCCTGTTCATCGCCGCAGCAGTAGCGGCACGACGCGGAAAAAAGCAGGTCACCAAGGCCATGCCAGCCACGCCCACGGCGACCAGGGACAGCGTGCAAGCAGACATCGAGACGATACGCGGCGCGGCAGGTCGGAGGCGACCATGAGCACGGCAAGCCCAAGCGAGCCGGACAAAGTTCGGCAGGACATCCAGCACACGCGGGCGGAGCTGGGGGAAACCGTCGCCGCTCTGGCAGCCAAGACCGACGTCAAGACCCGCCTCGGCGGCAAGGCCACCTCAGCGGCCGGTGGACTCCGGCAGCGCTTGACCACAGCCAGCCAGTCAGCGAAGACCTCGGCAACGCAGAGGTTCCGCACGGTGAGCCAGAAAGCCTCCCGGCGGGCCGCGACCGCCAAGCAGAAGACCCGTCAGGCCATGACCAAGGCACGCGGCTCCGCCCAAGCCGGTGCCCAGACCACCGGCAAGACCGAGTCCACCGAGGTAACCTCCGCCCGTGCCATGACAGCGAAGGTCGGCACCGCGGTACGCGCCAAACCCCTGCCGGTCCTCGCGGCCGCCGGCGCCGCAGCCGCCCTCACGGTCGTGGCCTACCGACGCCGCCGGACGAGATGACCAACAGCGCCGCTGCGACCCGTGAGGGTGTGGTTTTCTTCGACCTGGCCTTGGCCTTCGCCGCCAGCTGGCCGTGTCCCGTCACGGGACATGCTTGACACTCGCGTCCCACCAGATGCCCGACATGATCCTCAATGCGCGTCGCGGAAGCCTTCACCGTCCGCAAGGGGGCGGGCATCGCGGCAGAAGATGGCGTGTATGGTGACCGCTGTCAGCGATGAGGGGAGGTGAGCCCGGTGAGAACCCAAAGTCACGTCTGGGCGCTCCACCCGGCCATCCCTGTCCGCTGACCTCCGCGTCGGGGAGCGCCCTCCTAACCGGAGGAACAATGACCTTCTCCCCGTTTCGTATCGACGTATCGGACGTTGTACTCGACGACCTGCGGGCTAGGCTGGCCCGTACCCGCTTCACGGACCGCAGTGGCGATCGGCCGTGGCAGGCCGGCACGGACCCCGATTACCTGCGGCATCTGGTCTCCTACTGGATCGATACGTTCGACTGGCGGGCCCGCGAAGCCGAACTCAACGCATTGCCCCATTTCCAGACCCAGATCGACGGCCGGCGCATGCACTTCCTTCGCGTGCCCGGGGTGCGCCCGGCAGGCTCGCCAGCGCTGCCGCTGATCCTGAGTCACGGCTGGCCCAGCAGCTTCGTGGAGATGTTGCCGCTGGTCGACCGTCTGACCAACCCCGCGAAGTACAGGGGCGACCCCGCCGACGCGTTCGACGTGGTGGTGCCCTCCCTGCCCGGTTTCCTCTACTCGGAGCTGCCGAAGGGCCCGCTCACCCGCGCCGCGATGGCGCGGACGTTGCACCTGTTGATGACCGACGTCCTCGGCTACCAGCGCTACGGCGCCTTCGGCGGCGACGTCGGTGGCGTGGTCACCGGCTGGCTCGGCGCTCTGTACCCCGAGCAGGTGGTCGGCATTCACATGATCCATCCACCGTTCCCGGCCAGTTTCGACTCCCACCCGCTGTCCCCCGCCGAACAGGCGTTTCTTGATGCCGAAGCGGTTTACGACCAGACCGATGGCGGCTACAGCGCCATCATGGGCACCCGGCCGGACACCATCGCCGCGGCGCTGGTCGACTCGCCGGTCGGACTGGCCGCCTGGCTCGTCGACAAGTACCGGGACTGGAGCGACAACCACGGAAACCTGGAAAGCCGCTTCGACCGGGACACCCTGCTGACGATCATCACCCTGTACTGGGCGAGCGGCACGATCGGCTCCTCGTTCCGGCAGTACTTCGACTTCCACCACAACAGTCCGCGGCCCGACATCACCGTGCCGGCCGCGTTCACGGTGAGCACCGAACCGTCGATGGCCAACTTCCCGCGCGAGATCGCCGAACGCGCCTGCACCGACATCCGGCACTGGAGCGAACCAGGTAGGGGTGGGCACTTCATGCCGCTGGAAGAACCGGACCTGCTCGCCCGCGAACTGAGGCAGTTCTTCACGTCGCTCCGCCCGTACTGATCAGCAAGGGAGCCGGGCCACATCGGCCCGGCTCCCACTTCCAACGTCCGATGTCATGCATGTCCTGGGACGGATTCGTCAAGCATGTGGTGGGACTAGACACGCCGGCAGCCCGCCGTCCGGTCTCGGGATCTGCGTGGCAGATCGGTCCCAGGGCCTGCGTGACACCCAAGTGTTGGTGGAGTTGAGCGTGATGGACGAGCAGTGGACTGCCTCGGTCACTCAGTTCTCATCAACTCGCGCAGCTTCCGGCCGCGCTCGGCCCGCTCCGGGTGCAGCTCGTCCTCCAAGATGTGGCCAGGCATGTGGATGCAGCTCTGACCGGGGTAGGCATGGCAGACGGGGCAGACTACGTACCTCGCGCTGAACGGCAACGGGATGCCCTGCGACAAAGCGGCCATGGCCATCTTGCGGGCGGCCCGGTACAGCTCCTCGTCGCGATGGACGGCTGCGGCGTCCGTTATGTATTGCAAGGCGGACCAGAACCACAGCCCAGCCTGCTCCCTGCTCAGCCCTTTCAGCTCCCGAACGATCTGTCTCTCGGGGGACTCCTCCGGATGCTCCACGCGCCCCAGTCTCCCCGCCCTCAGGTGAGCAAAACCCCAGGCCACGAAGACCCGCCAACCGCTTCGGTGAGCACCCAACCAGGGCCGCAGCCGTGCAGCGGGCCCCCTTGGATGGAACCAGCCGCCCGGTCGATGGTTGACCGGATGAAGACCTCGGCGGGTACCTGGCGCGACCTCACAGAGGCCGTCCGACACGAGGCCGACCACCGGCGCACCGGGAGGTAGGCCGGGAGCGTGAAGTAGCGGGGTGCGAGTAGCCGTACCACGATGGCCGTGACGAACGGCAGCAGGACGAAGGAAGCGACGACCAGCACGCGATCGACGGCCTGTACGACGCCGTTGGGATGCGGCACGACGAGGCGGAGCAGCACGAACGCTATCGGGGGTAGGAACAGCGGCAGCACCCATGGGTGGGTGTGCACCCGACCACGCAGGAGCAGGGCGCTCAGCAGCACGGCCGTGGACAGCACGAACAGGTCTTGTCGGCGGTGGTAGAAGACCGGCACGTGGCGGCAGCTCGTCAACGGCAGGTGTCCGCCCGGGCGCTCGGCAAGCTCGACGGGCGGCTGTCATGAACCGCGTTGCTGTCATCGGGCCGTCTCGCGACGGCCACCGCCGCGAAATGCCTGATGGAATTGGAGCCCCCGGCCGGGATCGAACCGGCGACATCTCGCTTACAAGGCGAGTGCTCTGGCCAGCTGAGCTACAGGGGCGCGTGGTGCAGTCGTCAGCATAGCGACCGGTGGCCGAAAATCCCGTTCGGCAGGGCTCCCTAGCACGGAAAACGTCAATTTCCTGACCTCCGGGCCAACGGATCGATGGCCGAGCGCGGCCACGACCGTGGAGATTGATACCTCGCCGTGCCCGAGTGACCGTTATGCCGTATGCGGTCCGTCCCACCGGCCGCCTCCCGTCTTGGCAGGCTCGCCAAAGCCGTTTACGGTGCAGTGACACGGACGACAGTCCGGTTGGCCTCGGCTGCCCGGTCGACCGCCCGTTGGCCGGCACCTGGCGTGCCGGTCGCTCCTTCCACTCGGATCGTCCGGCACGTTCCTGCCGGTGAAAGGAAGCGCTTCACCATGGCTACGGTCACCTACGCGAAGGCGTCCCGGATCTACCCGGGCACCGAACGCCCCGCGGTCAACCAGCTCGACCTCCAGATCGGCGACGGCGAGTTCCTCGTCCTGGTCGGCCCGTCGGGTTGCGGCAAGTCCACCAGCCTCCGGATGCTCGCCGGCCTGGAGGACGTCGACGACGGCGCGATCTACATCGACGACCGGGACGTCACCCACCTCCCGCCGAAGGCCCGCGACATCGCGATGGTCTTCCAGAACTACGCCCTCTACCCGCACATGACGGTGTACGAGAACATGGCGTTCGCCCTCAAGCTCCGCAAGACCTCCAAGTCGGAGATCGACCGGCGGGTCAAGGAGGCGGCCGGGCTGCTCCAGCTGGAGGAGTTCCTCAGCCGCAAGCCGAAGGCGCTCTCCGGTGGCCAGCGCCAGCGGGTCGCCATGGGCCGCGCGATCGTCCGCGAGCCGCAGGTCTTCCTCATGGACGAGCCGCTGTCGAACCTCGACGCCAAGCTCCGGGTGCAGACCCGTACGCAGATCGCGTCGCTCCAGGCCAAGCTGGGCGTCACCACGGTCTACGTCACCCACGACCAGGTCGAGGCCATGACCATGGGTCACCGGGTCGCGGTCATGCTCGACGGCGTCCTCCAGCAGGTGGACACCCCGCGGGCGCTCTACGACACCCCGGCCAACGTCTTCGTCGCGGGCTTCATGGGCTCCCCCGCCATGAACATCAAGACCGTGCCGCTGACCGAGCACGGCGCCGCGTTCGCCGAGCTGAACGTGCCGCTGACCCGGGAGCAGGTCGAGGCGGCCCGCGCCGAGGGCGGCGACGGCAAGGTGACCGTCGGCTTCCGTCCGGAGGACTGCGACCTGGTCAGCCCGACCGAGGGCGGCATGCCGGTCGTGGTCGAGCTGGTCGAGGACCTGGGCTCCGACGCCAACGTCTACGGCCACGCCGCGCTCGAGGGCCACAACGAGCGGTTCGTGGTCCGCACCGACCGGCGCACCATGCCGAACATGGGCGACACCGTGTTCGTCAAGCCGCGCACCGGCCGCAGCCACGTCTTCCACGCCGCCACCGGCAACCGGATCTGACGTACGCGAAAAGAAGGGGCGGCCCGCCACGGCGGACCGCCCCTTCTTCGTGCCGTCGTTACGCCTCGGCGGCGCGGCGGCGGGCGACCTCGGCGAGGGTGACCGCCGCGGCGACGCTGGCGTTGAGCGACTCGACGTCGGAGACCATCGGGATGCTCACGGTCAGGTCGCAGGTCTCGCCGACCAGGCGGGACAGCCCGCGCCCCTCCGAGCCGACCACCACGACCAGCGGGCCGACCGCGGCCTCCAGGTCGTAGAGGTCGGTCTGCCCGTCGGCGTCGAGGCCGACCACGATGAAGCCGGCGTCCTTGCACGCCTTGAGCGACCGGGTCAGGTTGGTGACCTGGGCGACCGGCACCCGCGCGGCCGCGCCGGCGCTGGTCCGCCAGGCGGTCGCGGTGATCCCGGCGGCCCGCCGCTCGGGTACGAAGACGCCCTGCGCGCCGAACGCGGCTGCCGACCGGATGACCGCGCCGAGGTTGCGCGGGTCGGTGACCCCGTCGAGCGCGACCAGCAGCGGGGCGGCCTGCTCCAGCGACGCCGCCATCAGGTCCTCGAACGGCTCGTAGGCGAACGGCGGCACCTGGAGGCCCACGCCCTGGTGCAGCACGCCGCCGGTCATCCGGTCCAGCTCGGCCCGGCTGATCTCGAGGATCGCGATGCCCCGGTCGGCGGCGGTGCGGACGATCTCGTTGACCCGGTCGTCGATCTCGATGCCCTGGGCGGTGTAGAGGGCGGTCGCCGGGACCTGCGCGCGCAGCGACTCCAGCACCGGGTTACGCCCGACCAGCAGCTCCGGGGTGTCCTTGGCCGGGTTCGCCTTGCGGCCGGGTGCGACCCGCGGCCCGGACCGGCCGGCGGGCTTGCCGCCGCGACCCTTCGCGGCGGGAACGCCCCGGCCCCCACCCTTGCCCCAGGTGGTGTCCTTGCTGCCCGGCTGGCCGATCTTGGGGGCACGCCCCTCCTCGGCCGCCGCGCGGCGCTCCTTGTCCTGCTTCCAAGCGGTGCGCTGGGGCAGCTTCTCGGTGCCCGAGTACGCCTTGTGCCAGGGCCGCTCGTCGGCGGGGAGGGTACGGCCCCGGCCGGCGAGGGAGTCCTTGTTCTTGCCGCCGGAGCCCTTCGGGGCACCCGCCTTCGGCGTCAGTCGCCGGCCACGGCGCTGCGAGTTGCCGGCCATCAGTCCTGCTCTCCAATAGTCCAACGCGGGCCCTGGGGGGTGTCCTCGACGACCACGCCGGCCTGCTTGAGCTGGTCGCGTACGGCGTCGGCGGCGGCCCAGTCCTTGCGGCTGCGGGCCTGGGCGCGCTGCTCCAGGGCGAGCGCGATCAGGGAGTCCACCACGCCGCGCAGGTCGTCCGCGCGGCCACCGCCGGTCCAGGCCGGGTCCAGGGGGTCAACGCCCAGGATATCCAGCATCCCGCGGGTGGCGGCGAGCGTCGTGCGGACGGTCACATCGTCGCCGGCGGTCAGCGCGGTGTTCCCGTCCCGGACCACCTCGTGCAGCACGGCCAGGGCGGCCGAGGTGTTGAGGTCGTCGTCCATCGCCGCGACGAAGCCCGCCGGCAGCTCGCCCGGCTGCCCGGCGCCGACCCGCTCGGCGGCCCGCTGCACGAAGCCCTCGATCCGCCGGTAGGCGACCGCGGCCTCCCGCAGCGCATCCTCCGAGTAGTCGATGCGGGACCGGTAGTGGGCCGCGGCGTAGTAGTAGCGCAGCTCCACCGGGCGCACGCCGAGGGACGCCACGTAGTCGAGGTCGAGGGTGTTCCCCAGCGACTTGCCCATCTTGGTGCCGCCGATGCCGAGCAGGCCGTGGTGCACCCAGTAGCGGGCGAACGGCAGGTCCGCGGCCTGCGACTGGGCGATCTCGTTCTCGTGGTGCGGGAAGGTCAGGTCGAGCCCGCCGCCGTGGATGTCGAACTCCGGGCCCAGGTAGCGCCAGCACATCGCCGAGCACTCGATGTGCCAGCCGGGCCGGCCACGGCCCCACGGCGACGGCCAGTAGGCGTCGGCCGGCTCGTCCGGCTTGGCGCCCTTCCAGAGCGCGAAGTCGCGCGGGTCGCGCTTGCCCCGGTCCGGGGCGTCCCCGGCGGACTGCATGTCCTCCGGCGACTGGCCCGACAGCGACCCGTACGCCGGCCAGGAGGCCACGTCGAAGTAGACGTCGCCGGAGCCGTCGGTGGCCGGGTAGGCGTGCCCGGTCTCGATCAGCCGGGCGATCAGCTCGTGCATCTCCGGGATGTGCCCGGTGGCCCGCGGCTCGTAGGTCGGCGGCAGCACGTTCAGCGCCCGGTAGGAGTCGGCCAGGATCTGCTCGTTGGCGTACGCGATCGACCAGAACGGCCGCTCCTGCTCCATCGCCTTGACCAGGATCTTGTCGTCGATGTCGGTCAGGTTGCGGATGAAGGTGACCTCGAAACCGGAGGCGGTGAGCCAGCGGCGCAGCACGTCGTAGTTGACACCGGAACGAAGGTGGCCGATGTGCGGCGGGGCCTGGAGGGTGAGACCACACAGGTAGACCCCCACCTTGCCGGCTTCCCGCGGGACGAAGTCCCGCACCGAACGGGTGGCGGTGTCATACAGGCGTAGCGTCACCGTACAAGGGTAGCCGTCCGCGCATTTCGAGGTACCCCGGAGCCGGGTCGTACGCTGCGTGCTGTGGACACGGCGGCACGTGCGGGAGAGACGGCGCAGACCCTGGACCGGGGGCTGCGCCTGCTGCACCTGGTCGCCGACGCGCCGAGCGGGCTGACCGTCACCGAGGCGGCGAATCGGCTGGGCATCGGCCGGGCGGCGGTCTACCGGCTGGTCGGCGCGCTGACCGACCACGGCATGCTGCGCCGCGACGGCGAGGGCCGCCTCCGGCTCGGCGCGGGCGTGCTGCACCTGGCCCGGCGGGCCCAGCCGCTGCTCGCCGAGGGGGCGCTGCCCGCCCTGCGCCGGCTCGCCGAACAGGCCGGGGCGACCGCCCACCTGACCGTGGTCGAGGGCGGCGAGGGGGTCGCTCTCGCGGTGGTCGAGCCGAGCTGGACCTCGTTCCACGTGGCGTACCGGACCGGCTCGCGGCACCCCCTGGAGCGGGGCGCGGCGGGGCGGGCCATCCTGGCCGGCCGGGCCGGCGCCGCCGCCCCGGTGAGCACCAGCGGCGAACTGCAGTCCGGGGCGTACGGGGTGGCCGCGCCGGTGCTCGGGGTGCCGGGGCTGGAGGCGAGCGTCGGGGTGGTCTCGCTGACCCCGCTCGACGTCACCGAGGTCGGCGCCCAGGTGACCGCCGCCGCCGAGTCGATCGCCGCGGCCCTGTCCTGACCTGGGCCTCGGGCTCGGTCTCGACTTCGGCCTCGGTCTCGGGGCTCGGCCGCCGGCTCGGCGAGGTGGCGGCATCCGAGGCCGGTGGACACCCCCGGCTCGCCGACCTGGAGACGATCAGAGACCCGACAGCGGCTAACACACCGGCCGGACGCCGTGGTGGTTGTCCACAGGGTGTCGCGTCCGAGGCGACCGCGGTTGTCCACAGGGGTGTCCGGCGGCCGTCCGACGCCGCCAGGCTGGTCGGCATGCCACCTCATCCCCATCGACCGCCCCAGCTCGCCTGGCAGGTCTTCCGCGGCTCCGACGTCGTCCGGCGCGGGCTGCTGACCCGGCATCAGCTCCGGGGCGCCTCCTGGGTCCGGCTCCGGCAGGACGTCTACGCCGACGCGCGCCTCGACCGCGACCACTCGCTCGCCTGCCGCGCCGCGCTGCTGCGCCTGCCGCCGGGCACGCTGCTCGCCGGGCCCTCGGCGGCCTACCTGCACGGGGTCGAGCACGCCGCCGGCTTCCGGGACGACGTGCACGTCCTGCTGCCGGCGACGGTGCGGGCCGACGCCCAGCCCGGCGTCCGGGTGCACCAGGCCCCGTCATCGCCCGAACGGATCGGCCTCCTGATCCCCGCCACCGCCGCGGCCTGCTCGGCGAACACCACCCCCGGCCGTGACCGCCCCGCCAACCGGCCGGCGAACACCACCCCCGGCCGTGACCGCCCCGCCAACGGGCCGGCGAACACCACCCCGGGCCGGGACGGCCCCGCCACCGGCCTCCGGAGCACCGCGTCGGGCCAGGACCGCAGTGCCGTCGGGCTCAAGAGGGCGGTCGTCGCCACGGCGATCGCGAATCCCGGGCCGGTGGGCGGCGAGCCGGGCCTGCTGACCGGCCCAGGCCGGCTGCTCCGCACCGAGCCGGCTGCCTGCGCCTGGGAGACAGCGGTCTGGTCCGATCCGGTCCGGGCGGTCGGGATCGTCGACGCCCTGCTGCGCATGGGCACGGTCAGCCGGATCGATCTGACCGGCGTGGCCGACCGCAACGCGGGACGACCCGGCGGCCGGCGGGCGCGATGGGTGTTCGGCCTGGCGGATCCCGGGGCACAGTCCCCGCCCGAGTCGCACCTGCGGGTCCGGCTGGTGCTGGCCGGCCTGCCCCGCCCGGTCGCGCAGCACCCGGTGCGCGGGCCGTCTGGCCTCGTTCTGCATCCTGACCTGGCCTGGCCGGAGTTCCGCGTCGCCGTCGAGTACGACGGCCAGTGGCACGCCGACCCGGATCAGCTGCACCGGGACCGCCAGCGGCTCAATCAGCTCGTGACGGCCGGCTGGCTGGTGCTGCCCGTGACCGGTCGCCGCCTGCACCGGGAGTTCCCCGCGCTGGTCCGCGAGATCCGCGCCGCGCTGGTCGCTCGGGGCTGGCGGCCGTGAGGGAGCGGGAAACGCCCGCACTCGCGGGACCCACCACTTCGCACACGGCCGGTCCCGCGATACGGCCGACGTGGACGGCGTGACCGTCCGCACAGTTGTCATTGCGTCGTGCAAATTATCGACCACAGTTGATGGCCGCGGCTCCCACCAGGCTGGGCGGGCCGGCTATGCGCCGGCTACGGCGTCGCTATCGGGGTGGCCCCGTCGAGGGCGGCGAGCACCCCGGGGAGGCCGGCCAGGGTTGCCACCTCCGCGTCCGGACGGAACCCGGGCGGGCAGGGCAGGCCCTGCCGGTTCAGCCAGATCCCCCGCAGGCCGGCGCGCTGCGGGCCGGCCACGTCGTGGGCGAGGGAGTCGCCGACGTACGCCATCTGTTCCGCCGGCACGCCCGCCGCCTCGACCACCGCGGCGTAGAACTCCGGGGCGGGCTTCTTGGGCAGGCCGCCGTCATGGGCGTACCGCTCGAAGGCGAACTCGCCCGCGAGGCCGCAGCGTTCCGCGCGGCTGTTGCCGTTGGTGGCGTAGCCCAGCAGGTAGCGCCCGCGGAGCGCGGCGAGCGCGGGCAGGGCGTCGGCGAACGGCCGGGTGAGGGCGAAGCGTCGGGCGAAGAAGAGCGCCGCCAACTCGTCCAGGTGGTCGTCGAGTGCGACCCGGGCCAGCGACCGGGCCAGCGCAGCCCGCCGGATCTCCTGCACCGGCGCCGCACTCCGCTCGCCGAAGACCGCGTGCCAGTCGGACTCGAGGTCCGCGAGGGACAGCGCGGCCGCCGCCGGGGTCAGCCGCCGCATCTCCTCGAGTACGGCGAGCAGCCCGCCGGTCACCGCCGGGCGCAGGTCGAGCAGGGTCTCGTCGGCATCGAACACCACCACGCGCAGCACGACGGCCAGCCTCTCATGCCAGCGCCGGCGCGTCGGCCCGCTCGTCCACCGGCTCGGGGCGACCGCCGCGCAGCTCGTCCACCCGGACCAGGGCGACACCGGCCACGATGAGCGCGCCGCCGAGCAGTTGGACGGCGCTCGGCAGCTCGCCCAGCACCAGCCAGGCGATCAGCACCGCGAACATCACCTCGGTCAGCCCGACGAAGGAGGACAGCCGCGCGCCGAGCAACCGGGCCCCGGCCACGCCGGTCAGGTAGGCGACCACCGCGGCGATCAGCGACAGGCCCGCGATCGGCACCAGCCAGCTCATCTCGTGGCCGGCGAAGCTGACGTCGGCGGTGCCGGCGCGCAGCGGGAGCGCCCCGACCAGCCCGACCAGGAGCAGGACGAGGGCGCCGACGGCCATGCCGCCGCTGGCCATCACGACCGAGGGCAGCGCGGGGTCGACCCGACCGGCGATCACGAAATAGCCCGCCAGCCCCACCCCGGCGCCGAGTCCCCAGAGGACGCCGACCGGGTCGAGGCGGCCGGCGCCGGTCAGGTCCAGCACGAACACCAGCCCGCACAGGGCGGTCAGCGAACCGGCCACCGTGAGCAGCCGGGGCCGCTGGCCGTGGACCAGCCACATCCAGCCCACCACCAGCACGATGCCCAGGTATTCCAGCAGGAGCGCGACGCCGACCGGCAGGTAGCGGACCGCGTTGAAGAAGCACGCCTGGGCCAGCGCCACCCCGAGCAGCCCGAACACCACGAGCGTGCCGGCGTTGCGGCGCAGCACCGGCCACCGGCCGCGCAGCGCCAGCAGGGCGGGCACGGCCAGCACCAGGGCCGCGATGCCGACCCGGGCGAGCACGACCGCCTCGGCGGACCAGTCGCCGGTGATCAGCGGTCGAGCGAAGGTGCCCGAGGTGGCGAAGGTGAGCGCGGAGAGCAGCGCCAGGCCGAGGCCGACACCGGGCCGTTCACGCATCGACAGCTCCTTGGGTCGACCGACATGAGTAAAACGGGGTTATGCTGATGACGCTAGGCCGGCACCCCGACAGGAGTCAAGTTGCTGTTCGCTCATGACACCGAGTGCGGCCTGGTCGCGGCCGCGGCGCTGGTCAACACGGCCGGCCCGGACCGGGAAGGGCTGCCGGACGTGGCCGCCCTCGACGAGTTCTTCACGGCGTACGGGTGGACCGGCCGGCACGAGCACACCGAGGCGGAGCTGCGCGAGGTCCGCGCGCTGCGGCCCCGGCTCCGCCGGATCTGGTACGCCGACACCGACGAGGTGGTGGCGGTGGTCAACGGTCTGCTCCGCGAGTCGCACGCGCTTCCGCAACTCGTCCGGCACGACGACGAGCCGTACCACCTGCACGCCGTGCCGCGCGACGCGCCGCTGGCCACCCGGATGGCGGTCGAGGCCGCGATGGCGCTGGCCGACCTGGTCCGGATGGACGAGCTGAGCCGGTTGCGCCGCTGCGACCACCCCGACTGCGAGAACGTGCTGGTCGACCTCTCCAAGAACCGGTCCCGCCGGTTCTGCGACGCCGGCTGCGGCAACCGGGCCGCGGTGAGCGCCTACCGGGCCCGCAAGGCGGCGTCCCACTCCTGACGCACCCCGGGCCAGTCCTCCCGGCGCAGCTCGTACTCCACCTCGCCGTGCTCGGTGCCCGGGATCGGGTCGTCGAAGGTCAGGTGGAAGGTGCGGACGTGGCGCAGCCCGGCCCGGGCCATGACGGCACGGGACCGGTCGTTGACCGCCATCGTCTCGGCCCACACCCGCCGGACCCCCACCACGTCGAAGGCGTGCCGCACCAGCGCCCGCGACCCCTCCGTGGCCAGACCCCGTCCCCACGCGGAACGCCGCAGCCGGTAGCCCAACTCCCCCTCGCTCCCGTCCTCCGACGGGTCGAGCGCGAGCCAGCCGAGGAACTCGCCGGTGAGCCGGTCCAGCGCGGCCCACCGGCCGAGGCCGGGACGGCGGTCGTACCGGGCCAGCAGGCGGGGCAGCTGCTCGTCCCGTACGGTGTCGGCCGGGGTCGGCCGGCCGTTGGTCAGGAAGCGCATGACCTCCGGGTCGCTGTCCAGCTCGACCAGGTGGTCCACGTCGCCCATGGTGAGCCGGCGCAGCCGCAGCCGCGCCGTCTCCAGCAGCACCCCGTCATCGCCCATGACCGGATGATGGCCCGCCCACCTGACCCTCGGCGAGCGGTTATCAGCACGGCGGGCGGCGCCGCGACCTCAGGGGTGGGTCATCCGGAGCAGGTCCAGGGCCTCGTCGAGCTGCGTCTCGCTGAGCTTGCCCGAGTCGACGTGGCCGCGGGAGATCACCACCTCGCGGATGGAGACCTGCTTGGCCAGCGCCTCCTTGGCGATCGAGGCGGCCTCGTCGTACCCGAGGTGGCGGTTGAGCGGGGTGACGATCGACGGCGAGCCCTCGGCGTACGCCAGGCAGACCTCGGCGTCCGCGACCAGGCCGACCACCAGGCGGTCGGCGAAGAGCCGGCTCGCCGCGGAGATCAGCCGGATCGACTCCAGCAGGTTGCGGCCCATCACGGGAAGCATCACGTTCAGCTCGAAGTCGCCCTGGGAGCCGGCGAACGCCACGGCGGCGTCGTTGCCGATGACCTGCGCGCACACCTGCCGCATCGCCTCGGCGACCACCGGGTTCACCTTGCCCGGCATGATCGACGAGCCGGGCTGGAGGTCGGGGATGCGCAGCTCGCGCAGGCCGGCGCGGGGGCCGGAGCCCATCCAGCGGATGTCGTTGGCCATCTTGTAGAGCCCGACGGCGACGGTGCGGAGCTGACCGGAGGTCTCCACCAGCGCGTCCCGGGCGCCCTGCGCCTCGAAGTGGTTGCGGGCCTCGGTCAGCGGCAGCCCGGTCGAGGCGCGCAGCTTCTCGATCACCTTCGCGGCGAAGCCGAACGGGGTGTTGATGCCGGTGCCTACGGCGGTGCCGCCGAGCGGCAGCTCGGCCAGCCGGGGCAGCGCCCCCTCCAACCGCTCGACGCCGTAGCGGACCTGGGCCGCGTAGCCGCCGAACTCCTGGCCCAGGGTGACCGGGGTGGCGTCCATGAGGTGCGTACGCCCGGCCTTCACCACGGTCTCGAACTCGGCCGCCTTCTCCTCCAGCGCGCCGGCCAGGTGCTTCAGCGCCGGCAGCAGGTCCTCCACCACGGCCTGGGTGGCGGCCAGGTGGATCGACGAGGGGAAGACGTCGTTGCTGGACTGGGAGGCGTTGACGTCGTCGTTCGGGTGCACGTCACGGCCCAGCTCGCGGCCGGCCAGCGTGGCGATCACCTCGTTGGTGTTCATGTTGGACGAGGTGCCGGAGCCGGTCTGGAAGACGTCGACCGGGAACTGGTCGTCGTATCCGCCGTCGGCAACGTGCGCGGCGGCGGTGGCGATCGCCTCGCCCACGTCCGCGCCGATCACCCCCAGCTCGGCGTTGACCTGGGCCGCCGCTCCCTTGATCTGCGCCAGGGCCTTGATCTGGGCCGGCTCGATGCCCCGCCCGGAGATCGGGAAGTTCTGCACCGCGCGCTGGGTCTGCGCCCGCCACAGTGCCTCGGCGGGGACCTCCACCTCACCCATCGAGTCGCGTTCGATCCGGTAACCGGTCGCCTCTGGAGTCGTCACGCGTTCCATCCTGCCCCGGCGCGCGGCGGCGCGCAGATGATCGCTCAGCCCAACTCGGCGAGCAGCGCCGCCACCTCGTCCCCCTCCGGAGCGTCGAGCTGCCGGAGGAGGTCGAGGGCCCGGGTCGCGTGCGAGCGGGCGGCCGCCGGGTCGGTCGGGCGCTGGCAGCGGGCGATGCCGGCCAGCGCGCCGGCCTCCTCGTGCCGGGCCCGCAACCGGACCGCGTCCTGGAGCACCCGGCGGTAGAGGTCGAGCGCGCTCCGCACGTCGCCCTGGTCGAGCAGGGCCCGGGCCAGCAGGTTGCGGGAGAGGCAGCCGAGCACCCGGTCCCCCGAGGCGGTCACCGCGATCAACGCCTCGCGGTGCAGGGCCGCGGCGGCCTCCGGCCGTCCCAGCTTCCGCTCGATCACACCCAGCTCGTTGAGCACCTCGCCCTCGCCGAAGCGATTGCCCTCCCGGCGCTTGAGCCGGAGCGCGAGCCGCAGGAACCGCAGCGCGCCCGAAAGGTCGCCGAGCCGTGCCCGCGCGGCGCCCAGGTGACCGATGGCGTTACGCACGCTGTTCAGGTCTCCCGCCTCCCGGGCGAGGGCGAGCTGCCGGCGGGAGACGACCTGCGCCTCGGCGTACCGGCCCCAGGCCAGCAGCACCACGGTCTGGTTGTTCAGCAGCGCTGACACGGCGGCCGGCTGCCCGGTGGAACGGGCCAGGTCCAGCGCCGCGTCCAGGTGCGCCATGGCCGGCGCCAACTGCCAGTCCGCCCCGTACGCGATGGCCAGGTTGCGGCGGACGGTGGCCTCGCCCTCGCGGTCGCCCAGCCGTCGGCGGATCTGGAGGGCACCCTCCATCAACTCGATCGCCTCCGGGAAGCGGCCGAGCCGGAACAGCCCGGAGGCCAGGTAGTTGCGGGTGGTGGCCACGGCGGCCTCGTCGTCGCACCGCTCGGCGGCGCGGAGGCCGACGGTGTGGGTGTCGATCAACTCGTCCAGGTGGCCGCGGCTGAAGAGGTGGTACCAGCTCACCCGGGCGAGCTGCCAGCAGTGCGCGAGCAGGCCCTCGTCGGCCGCCAGCCGGACCAGCGCCGGCAGGGTGGACCGGTTGCGGTCGAACCAGGCCGGGCCCTCGGTCGCGCAGGCGGCAACCAGGTCGGGTCGGGGCGGCTCGGGCAGCACCAGGGCGGCGCGGCTGGCCGCCGGCTCCATCTGGCGGGAGATCGCGTACGCCGCGTGCAGGTGATGGTCGAGCAGTCGCCGCACCGCCTCGGCCCGCTCCCCGGGCCGCCCCGCGCCGTCCAGCAGTTGCCGGGCGAAGTCCCGCACCAGGTCGTGGAAGCGGAACCGGCCGGGATCGGGCTCCTCCAGCAGGTGGGCGTCCACCAGGCCGTCCAACAGGTCCTGCGCGTCGGCCAGTGGCAGGTCGGTGACGGCGGCCGCCACCTGGTGGTCGAAGAACGCCCCGGGATGCACGCCGAGCAGCCGGAACAGCCGCTGCGCGGCCGGGTCGAGCTGCGCGTACGACAGGTCGAAGGCATGCCCCACCGAGCGCTCCCCGACGGACAGCTCGATCAGCGCGTTCCGGCCGGAAACCAGCCGGTCCGCCAGGTCCCGGACCCGCCACCGGGGCCGGTGCGCCAGCCGCGCCCCGGCCAGCCGGATCGCGAGCGGCAGGTGACCGCAGCGGCGAACCACCTCGGCGGCCGCCTCCGGCTCGGCGGCGACCCGGTCCGCGCCCACCACCCGGGCGAGCAGCTCAACCGCCTCGTCCGGGTCGAGCAGGGCCAGCGAGGACGGCCGGCCGCCGTCGAGGCCGGTCAGCCGGCGCCGGCTGGTGATGAGCGTGAGGCAGTCCGGGCCGTTGGGCAGCAACGGCGCGACCTGGACCGCGTTGGCCGCGTTGTCGAGCACCACGATCGCCCGCCGCCCGGACAGTTCGCTGCGCCAGAGGGCGGCGCGCTCGTCGACGTCGGCGGGGATGCGCGCGGCGGGCACCCCGAGCTGGCGGAGGAGCGCGGCCAGGGCCGCCGCCGGGGCGACCGGCTCCCGCTCGCTGTGCCCGTGCAGGTCGATGAAGACCTGGGCGTCCGGGTAGCGACCGGCGAGGACGGCCGCCAGGTGCACGGCCAGGGTGGTCTTCCCCGTGCCGGCCATCCCGTCGATCAGGTGGATCCGGGCGTCGTGCTCCTCGATCTCCTTGACCAGCCTGGCCAGTGTGTCCTGCCGGCCGGTGAAGTCGCTGATCGCCCGGGGCAGCGCCCGGACCGGGCTGGGGGCCGCTTGCTGCGGCCCCGTCAGGGCCAGGTCCCCGGCGAGCACGCGCTGGTGCAGCTCCTGCAACGCCGTGCCGGGTTCGATGCCCAGTTCCTCGGCGAAGATCCGGCGCCCCTCCCGGTAGACGGTGAGCGCGTCCGCCTGACGGCCGACCGCGGAGAGGGCCAACATCAACTGGCCGCGCAGACGCTCCCTCAGCGGATTCCGTTCCACGCTCTCGCTGAGCTCGTCGATCAGGTCGGCCGCCCGGCGCAGCCGCAGCTCGACCTCCACGCACTCCTCCAGCACGGTGAGCCGCTGCTCGTCGAGCGCCTGCGCCCTCCGGCGTACGCTCCGGCTCGCGATCCCGCTCAGCGCCGGCCCCCGCCAGAGCGCCAACGCGGACCGGTAGTGGCGGCTGGCCTCGGCCGGCTGCCCCGCGTCGGCCGCCGCCCGGCCGGCCTCGACGGTCTCGGCGAAGACCTCGGCGTCCAGGTCGGCCGGGGCGACCCGGATGCCGTACCCGACCGGATCGGTGACGATCGTCTCCGCCGGCAGGCCGAGCGCGGCGAAGCGCTGCCGCAGCCGCGACACGCAGATCTGGAGCTGGGTCCGGGTGGTTGCCGGCGGCCGTTCCTCCCAGATCGCGTCGACGAGTTCCTCGACGGGCACGACCCGGCCGGCACGCAGCAACAGCATGGCCAGCAGTGTCCGATCGCGACCCGCCGTGATGGTGGCCTCGCCATCACCGACCCGCAGCGGCCCCAGGATCCCGAACCGCATCTGTGCCCCCGCACGCCTCATTGTGGAACTTCCAGCAGCGTAACGCGCCGATCACCGCATGCGGCGGGCGGGTGATAGCGGAGTGATAGCGGATCGACAGCAGCACGCCGGAGACTCGTGCCGGGTTGCCGGGCACGGCATCCGACGGGGGCGGTGCGCCCGTCCGGGCGTGAAACCGGGCGGGCGCACCGACGTCGGTCACCAGATGGCACGACAAAGGGGCGCCAGGTGGGATCCCACCCAACGCCCCCTTTCGCGTACGCCGAAGGTCAGCGCCGCCCGACGGTCAGCACCGGCTTGGTCACCTCGGCGAAGAAGTCGTTGCCCTTGTCGTCGACCACGATGAAGGCCGGGAAGTCCTCCACCTCGATCTTCCAGACCGCCTCCATGCCCAGCTCGGGGTATTCGAGCACCTCGACGTGCTTGATGCAGTCCTGGGCGAGGCGGGCCGCCGGGCCGCCGATCGAGCCGAGGTAGAAGCCCCCGTACGCCTGGCAGGAGCGGGTGACCTGGCCGGAGCGGTTGCCCTTGGCCAGCATCACCATCGAGCCGCCGGCCGCCTGGAACTTCTCCACGTAGGCGTCCATCCGCCCGGCCGTAGTCGGGCCGAACGAGCCGGAGGCGTAGCCCTCGGGGGTCTTGGCCGGGCCGGCGTAGTAGACGGCGTGGTCCCGGAGGTACTGCGGCATCGGCTCACCGGCGTCCAGCCGCTCGGCGATCTTGGCGTGCGCGATGTCCCGGGCCACCACCAGCGGGCCGGTCAGCGACAGCCGGGTCTTCACCGGGTACTTCGACAGCTCGGCGCGGATCTCGTCCATCGGCCGGTTGAGGTCGACCCGGACCACCTCGGAGGTGTCCAGGTGGGCGTCGGTCACGTCGGGCAGGTAGCGCGCCGGGTCGGTCTCCAGGCGCTCCAGCCAGACGCCCGACGGGGTGATCTTGGCGACCGCCTGGCGGTCGGCCGAGCAGGAGACCGCGATGGCCACCGGGCAGGACGCGCCGTGCCGGGGCAGCCGGACCACCCGAACGTCGTGGCAGAAGTAGCGCCCGCCGAACTGCGCGCCGATGCCGAAGTTGCGGGTCAGCTCCAGCACCTCGGCCTCCAGTTCGAGGTCGCGGAAGCCGTGCGCGCTCATCGAGCCCCGCGTCGGGAGGGCGTCCAGGTACTTCGCCGAGGCGTACTTGGCGGTCTTCAGCGCGTATTCCGCGGAGGTGCCGCCGATGACGATGGCCAGGTGGTAGGGCGGGCAGGCCGCGGTGCCGATGAGGCGCAGCTTCTCCTCCAGGAACTGCATCATCCGCGTCGGGTTCAGCAGCGCCTTGGTCTCCTGGTAGAGGTAGGACTTGTTGGCCGAGCCACCGCCCTTGGCCAAGAAGAGGAACTTGTAGGCGTCCGGATGGCCGTCCGGGTCCTCGGCGTAGAGCTCGACCTGGGCGGGCAGGTTGCTGCCGGTGTTCCGCTCCTCCCACATGGTCAGCGGGGCGAGCTGGGAGTAGCGCAGGTTCAGCCGGGTGTAGGCCTGGTAGACGCCGCGCGAGATGGCCTCGGCGTCGGTGCCGTCGGTGAGCACGTGCCGGCCGCGCTTGCCCATCACGATCGCGGTGCCGGTGTCCTGGCACATCGGCAGCACGCCACCGGCGGCGATATTGGCGTTGCGCAGCAGGTCCAGCGCGACGAACCGGTCGTTCGGCGAGGCCGCCGGGTCGTCGATGATCGACCGGAGCTGGGCCAGGTGGGCCGGGCGCAGGAAGTGGGCGATGTCGTGCATCGCCTCGGCGGTCAGCGCGGTCAGCGCGGCGGGCTCCACGGTGAGGAACCGACGGCCACCCGGGCCGTCGACCACGTCGACGCCCTCATCGGTGACCAGGCGGTATTCCGTCTGGTCGGGGCCGGTCGGCAGCAGGGGGGCGTACGAGAAGGCGGCGGCACTGCTCATGACGGAAAAGCCTAGGGCAGAGCCGTCGATCGGTGGCACCCGCCGGGTGCGTCCTGGGACGCCGCTCTCACCGGCCGTCACTTGCCGTCGGCGCAGAGTTCGTTCTTCGGGCCGCAGCTGCCCTGGTCGGTCGGGGGTCGCCAGGTGTCGCCCGGGTCCGGCGCGGGCACCGCGCCCTCGTCCGGCGGGGGCACCGCGGCGGCGCCGGCGCCCCAGCGGACGTACCCGATCTCCCGCCCCTCCCCGATGATCATGCCGTGCGGACCGACCGCCAGGGCGTTCGCCGAGGTACGCAGCAGGACCAGTTCCCGACCGCTGCGCGGCTCGACCGCGATCAGCCGGGACGGCTTCTCCTCGGCGATCAGCGCCGCGTACGGCGTGAGCGCGGCGCCGCTCTTCCCACCGGCCGGCCGGGTCCACCGGGTGCCGTCGGCCGACAACTCCCGGCCGAGCAGCGAACGCTTGTCGGCGCTGCGCACCACCGCGTAGCGGTCGTCGACGGTGAGCACCTTCTCGCCCTCCGCGCCGACGAGGAGCAGCCGGCCGTCGTACCCGTCGAGGACCGCCTCGCGCCCGTCCGGGGCGACGCCGAGCAGCACGTTGCGCGCGCCCTGCGGGTCCTCCCGCTGCACGCAGCCGGCGTAGTCGGCGGTCCGCAGGTTCACCCCGTTGCGCCGCCACACCTGCTGCCCGGTCGCCGGGTCGACGGCGGTGAGGACGAAGTAGCAGGTGCCGTCCCGGGAGGTGGCGGAGACCCGGAGCAACCGCCCGCCGACCACCGCGAGCCGCTCCTGGCGGCCCGGCTCGACGTTCTGGAGCACCCGGCCGGTGGCGGTGTCCACCACGTGCACCCGGCCGTCGATTGGGAAGCCGAGCAGCGGCGGGACGGACTCCGGCCCGGCCACCCCTTCGTCGATCCGCGGCGCGCCGAGACGCCGGGTGCCCAGCAGCTCCGGGTTGTCGGCGAGCACCCCGCTGTGCACGCCGGGCAGGAACGCGCTCCAGCGCGGCGCGGTGCCGCGCGGCTCCCAGGCGCGCAGGGTGCAGTCGGTGGGCTGCACGCAGTAGGCGTCGAGCAGCAGGTTGCGGTACGTCCAGACGGCGATCGCCCGCTCGTCGCGGCGACGCACCACGCCGGTGGTGGGGTCGAGCACCTCGTACCCCTTGTCCAGGAGCTTGCCCACGGCGACGACCGGGTCCCGGTCGCTGCCGGCCACCGCGGCCCAGTCGGCCTTGCGCTCCCAGAGCTGCGCGCCGTTGGCCAGGCTGCGCGCCTCGACCCGGGTGCGCTGCTCGACGATCACCGTGTCGCCGGCGATGGTGACGCTCTTCGGGGTGCCGCCGACCCGCTGCTGCCAGACCACGTCCGGCTCGGAGATCGGCTTGCTCCGGTCGACCCAGTCCCAGACGGCGGGGAACGGGTTCCACACCCCGGTGGAGGCGAGCACGACCACGGTGATGAGCCCCAGCAGCAACCAGCCGCGTACGCCAAGGCCCTTCACACCGCACACGGTAGCGACGATCACCGCTGCGCCGGCCCCCCGAACGGCCGTGTCGCGCCGCTTTCTCGGTCAGCCGCCGTGCTGAGCGCCGCGCGCGGCCGAGCGGACCAGGGGCAGGGTGCGGTAGGGGATCTGCTCGGCGAGGGCGATGATCGTGGAGGCGCGGCGGATGCCCTCCGAGGCGACGATCTGGTCGATGACCCGCTGGAGGTCGGTGTTCGACCGGGCCACGATGCGGCAGAGCAGGTCGCTGGAGCCGGTGATGGTGTGCGCCTCCAGCACCTCCGGGATGGCGGCCAGGTGCGCGGTCACCGGGTCGTGGCCGTGCCGCTGGCTGATCTCCAGGGTCACGAAGCTGGTCACACCGAACCCGATGGCGGCCGGCGAGATGTCCGGCCCGAACCCGGCGATCACCCCCCGCTCGACCAGCTTGTCGAGCCGGGCCTGGACGGTGCCCCGGGCCACGCCGAGTCGCCGCGAGCACTCCAGCACCCCGATCCGGGGCTCCTCGGCGAGCAGATCGATCAAGCGGGCATCCAGCACGTCGAGCTGTACATCCTGACCAGTGTTCATGGGGTTTCACATTACCGAATGCACAAGCTGACCAGCACTTTCGACGACTGTTGCCCAACGGGCGGCTGCGCAGCGATCCTCGCCACAACAGCAGATCAACGGCGGCCCACGAGGCCGGCCGGTACGCAAGGGAGGCCACCATGACCCAGGCGATCGACCGACCCCAGTCGACCGAGGAGGTCGACGTCGACGCCCTCGTCGGCGCCGTCGACCACGACATCACCCGCGACCCGTTCCCGGTCAAGGGCCTCGACCACGTGCACTTCCTGGTGGGCAACGCCAAGCAGGCCGCCCACTACTACTCCACCGCGTTCGGCATGACCTGCGTGGCGTACCGGGGGCCGGAGCAGGGCTACCGCGACCACGCCCAGTACGTGCTGACCAGCGGCTCCGCGCGGTTCGTGCTGACCGGCGCGGTCCGGCCCGACGCCGACGGCGCCGAGCACGTGGCGAAGCACAGCGACGGTGTCTCCGACATCGCGCTGGAGGTGCCGGACGTGGACGCGGCGTACGCGCACGCCACCGCCCAGGGCGCCACCGGCCTGGTCGAGCCGCACGACGTCAGCGACGAGCACGGCACCGTCCGGATGGCGGCCATCGCCGCCTACGGCGACACCCGGCACACGCTGGTCGACCGGTCCCGCTACACCGGCCCGTTCCTGCCCGGCTTCGTGGCCCGGGGCCCGATCGTGGACCGGCAGCCGATGATCGACGCGGGCATCCAGCCGAAGCGCTTCTTCCAGGCCGTCGACCACGTGGTCGGCAACGTGGAGCTGGGCCGGATGGACGAGTGGGTCGAGTTCTACAAGCGGGTCATGGGCTTCAGCAACATGGCCGAGTTCATCGGCGACGACATCGCCACCGACTACTCGGCGCTCATGAGCAAGGTGGTCGCGAACGGCACCCGCAAGGTGAAGTTCCCGCTCAACGAGCCGGCCGTCGCCCGCAAGAAGTCGCAGATCGACGAGTACCTCGAGTTCTACCAGGGCCCGGGCGCCCAGCACATCGCCGTGGCCACCAACGACATCCTGGCCAGCGTCGACGCCATGCGGGCCGCCGGCGTCGAGTTCCTGGACACTCCGGACTCCTACTACGAGGACCCGGAGCTCCGCGCCCGGATCGGCCAGGTGCGGGTGCCGATCGAGGAGCTGCAGTCCCGCAAGATCCTCGTCGACCGGGACGAGGACGGCTACCTGCTCCAGATCTTCACCAAGCCGGTGCAGGACCGCCCGACCGTCTTCTTCGAGCTGATCGAGCGGCACGGCTCGCTGGGCTTCGGCAAGGGCAACTTCAAGGCCCTGTTCGAGGCCATCGAGCGGGAGCAGGAGAAGCGCGGCAACCTGTAACACTGTCCGCGTGACCCAGCCTTCCCCCGCGTCTCCGCCGCCCGCCGGGCCTTCGCCCGCGGGCGGCGGCTTCGCGCCGCCGTCCGGGCCGTACCTGCCGCCGCCGCAGCACACCCCGCCCACGTACGCCGGGCTGCCGAGCTACCCCCCGCCACCCCCGGGGTACGCCCCGCACGCCGGCTTCGTGCCGCCCGCCCTGGCTCCCAACGGGCAGCCGCTGGCCGGCTTCGGCGATCGGCTGCTGGCCTGGCTGATCGACGGCCTGGTGGCCACCGCGGTGGCGATGGTGCTCTTCGCGCCGGTCTTCGTCTGGCTGGTCGTCAAGATGGTCGACGACCTGCCGCCGCCCGGGCCGGACGGTACGGTGGCCGGGCCGGACTTCGGCACGGTCCTGACCGACTACTTCCTGCCCGTGCTCCTGGCCGAGTTCGGCGTCTTCGCGCTCCTGCTCGTCTTCTACTGGCTCTACCACGTGGAGTACGCCCGCCGGACCGGGCAGACGCTCGGCAAGAAGGTGATGAAGCTGCGCATCGTGCCGCTCGACCCGAACGTCCCGCTCACCCGGGGCATGCTCGGCAAGCGGTACCTGGTGGAGTTCGTCGCCGCCGCGCTGGTGCCCTTCGCCAACTACCTCGACGGTTTCTGGCAGCTCTGGGACAAGCCCTGGCAGCAGTGCCTGCACGACAAGTTCGCCGGGACGGTCGTCGTTAAGGTTGCACCGTGAGCGAGTGCAGCGAGGCACGGCCGTGAGCGTGCAACCCGGTTGGTACGTCGACCCCGCCGACCCCGAGACCCGCCGGTACTGGGACGGCGAGGGGTGGATCGGCGCGCCGATCCCGGTCGACGCCACCCCGCCCGACGGACCGCCGCCGCCCGAGCCGGCCCCCGCCGCCGCACCGGCTCCTGTCACCGCCGCGCCGCACCCGGGCCAGCCGGCCCCGGCGCCGGGCGCGCACCCGGGCGTGCCGGCCCCCGGTCCGTGGTCGGGCCCGCCGGCCGGTGGCCCGGGCCAGCCGTGGCCGGGGCAGCCGTGGCCGGGGCAGCCGTGGCCGGGGCAGCCCGGGCAGCCGGGGCCGTGGGCGGGCCGACCGGGCCAGCAGGGGCCGCCGCCGGGCTGGCCGTACCCGGGCTGGCCGGGGCGTCCGCCGACACCGCGCCCGCACGGGCTGCCGCTGGCCTCGTACGGCGCCCGGCTGGTCGCCCGCCTGATCGACTTCGGCGTGGTGTTCCTGCTCAACGCCGCGGTCAACGGCTGGTTCGTCTGGCGTCTCCTCGGTGAGTGGGCCGCCCCGTGGCAGGAGTTCGTGCGGCGGGTCGACGTGGGTGACACCACCAACGAGCCGCTGCCGCCCCCCGGCGAGCAGTTCACCGGCCTCCTGGTTGCCATCCTGCTGATCGCCACCGCGCTCTGGTTCGCCTACGAGGTGCCCTCGATGGCGGCCCGCGGGCAGACCTTCGGCAAGCGGCTGATGGGCGTCCGCGCGGTGCCGGTCGAGACGGACCAGCCGCTCGGCTTCGGCCGGGCCACCCGGCGCTGGAGCACGCTCGGCCTGCCCACCCTGCTCTGGTACTGCTTCGGCTTCGGCCTGCTGCTCCAGTTCGTCGACGCGGTCTCCCCGCTCTTCGACCAGCCGCTGCGCCAGGCCCTGCACGACAAGCGGGCGCAGACCGTGGTGGTCCAGCTCCCTCGCACCCGGCCCGACACCCGTACCGCCCCGCGCGACCGCGCCAACCCCCCGGGAGACACCCCATGACCGACACCGGACGTCACGAGCCTCCGCTGCGGCTCACCCGCGCCGACCTGGACGCGCTGCCCAACTACGTGCCCGGGCGCAGCCCGGCCGACCTGGCCCGCGAGCTGGGCCTGCCCGAGGCGATCAAGCTGGCCAGCAACGAGGTCCCGTACGGCCCGCTGCCCGGCGTGGTGGAGGCGGTCGCCGAGGCGGTGGCCGGTTCGCACCGCTACCCGGACATGGGCGTGGTGGCGCTGCGCCAGGCCCTCGCCGAGCGCTACGGCGTGGACGCCGACCGGATCGCCACCGGCTGCGGCTCGGTGGCGCTGGCCGAGCACCTGGTCCGGGCCACCTGCCTCCCCGGGGACGAGCTGCTGTACTCGTGGCGGTCCTTCGAGGCGTACCCGATCATCGCGGCGACCAGCGGCGCGACCAGCGTGCGGGTGCCGAACGACGCCGACCACGGCCACGACCTGGCCTCGATGGCGGCGGCGGTGACCGACCGGACCCGGATGATCCTGGTCTGCAACCCGAACAACCCGACCGGCACGGCGGTCCGCAAGGCCGAGCTGGACCGGTTCCTCGACGCGGTGCCGGACGACGTGCTCGTGGTGATCGACGAGGCGTACCGGGAGTTCGTCACCGACCCCGAGGTGCCGGACGGCCTCAGCTACCTGGACCGGCCGAACGTGGCGGTGCTGCGCACCCTGTCCAAGGCGTGGGGCCTGGCCGGCCTGCGGATCGGCTGGCTGGTCGCCGAGCCGACCGTGGCCGCCGCGGTGCGCAAGGTGGTCACCCCCTTCTCCACGAGCATGCCGGCGCAGGCGGGCGCGCTGGCGGCGCTGGCCCAGGCCGACGAGGTCGAGCGGCGTTGCGCGCTGGTCGTCGCCGAGCGGGACCGGGTCACCGAGGCGCTGCGCAAGTTCGTCCCGGACGTGCCGGAGAGCCAGGCCAACTTCGTCTGGCTGCCGCTGGGCGAGCGGGCCGTCGAGTTCGGCAAGGCGTGCGAGGCGCGCGGTGTGATCGTCCGGCCGTTCCCCGGCGACGGGGTGCGGGTCACCATCGGCACGCCGGCCGAGAACGACGCCTTCCTGGCCGCCGCCGAGGCCGCGTTGGCCTGACGGCGCAGGTCCGGGGCCGGTCCGTCAACCCCCTACGGACCGGCCCCGGACGCCTGGGGTCGTCCGGGCGACCGGCGGTGCGCCGAACCACTCGGAGAATCGTACCATTTGTCCGTTTCTTGGAGTCAGGTCGCGGCCAACAGCACCGGCTCGGCCATCAGGAAGTACCCCTGGTCGTCGTCGTCCGGACGGGCCCGCTCGCGGAGCCGTTCCACCGCCACGTAGCCGTCCGCCGCGTGCGCCCGGCCCGGCTGCCAGCCGGTCCCGTCGCGGCCGATGTCCATGGCGAACCGGGACCGCTCCGCGCCGGTCAGTGGGTCCAGGGTGATGAGGTCCCGCTTCTCGGTCAGCAGGTGCACCCGGCCCGGCTCGACCGCCAGGATCCGGACCGGACCCAGGTCGGCGCGGCGCCACAGCTCCTCGCCCGTGCGGGCGGACCGCCCGGTGACCACGCCGCCCGCGGTCCCCACCGCCCGCTCGCCGTCCAGCTCGGCGTCCGGGCCGTCCAGGGCGGGGGCGGCCACCGGCTCACCCGCGCCGACGACCAGCCAGCCGCGGCCGGTCTCGTCGCCGCGCCCCGAGGTACGCAGACCCCGGCAGGCCGAGCGCCCGTCCCGGCAGCCGACCGGGGTCACCACGAGCTGGCCCGGCGCGTCCGGCGGCCGCCAGCGGGTCCGCACCGCGCCGGTCGCGGCGTCCCGGAACTCGACCGTGGCGGGCCCGGCGCACGAGTCCACCCCGACCAGTTCCCCGGCGGCCGTGGTGCCCACGTCGGCGCGGCAGCCCCGACCCACCTCGGCCCGCCACAGCCGGCGGCCGTCCGTCAGGGCGTACCCGCCGACCGCGCCCGGGCCCGCCGCGACCAGCACGGCACGGCCGTCGGCGGCCCGGGTGACGTGCAGGCCCGCCGGGGCCCACACCGTGGCGGCGTAGGTGCGGCGCGGCTTCGGCACCGCGCCCGGCGCGGGGCCGTCGGCCCGCCAGGCGACCCGCCCGGTACGCGCGTCCAGCGCCACCAGCTTCCCGTCGGACCAGCGGCTCACCACCGTGGTGCCCTCGGCGAGCACCCCGACGAGCTTCGCCGGCCAGCGGCGGTACGACCAGAACGGGGTGACCCGATGCTTCCCGGAGACCGGCTGGTCGGCGTAGATCTGGCGGGCGCCCGCGTAGACGCGGAGCCGGCCGTCCACGACCAGCGGCGCCACGGGCAGCCGGCCGATCACCCCGACCGGCGGGGTGGGCGCGGCCGGGTACGCGCCCCGGGCGACCGTCTCCACCTCGGCGGGCGCGAGGACCCGCAGGACCACGGCAGCCGCCGCCGCGACGGCCAGCACCGTCACGACCGCCACCACGATCCGCCGCCCCGAGGGCTTCCCCATGCCGTACCTCCGCCCGGCACCCTACCCAGCGGCGGCTCCCGGACGCCGCACCGCCCGACCCCGGTCGGGTCGGCCGGCGGGTCGGCTCAGGCGGCCTCGGCGGACCGGGTGGGCCCGACGGCCAGTGCCAGGTCGGCCAGGTCGCGGCGGAGGGCGCCCTCCACCGCCCGGGCGGCCAGGCCGCCGAGGATCAGGGCGAGCACCCGGCCGTACGGGCGGGTCGGCACCGCCTCGTGCTCGACGGTGACCTCGGTGCAGCCGCGCCGCCGGCGCTCGACGGCGCGCAGCGTCCAGGTGATCCGGTAGTCGGCGCCCGCGCCCCGCGAGCTGAGCACCAGCCGCGCCGGGGCGGCCGCCTCGACCACCAGGAACTCCTCCGCCTCGGCGATGCCGTCCGGCCGGACCCGGGTCTCCCGCCAGGCGGTGCCGGGCCCGAGGTCGCCGGGGCTGAGCACCTCGACGTCGCCGACCGCGGAGAGCCAGTCGGCCCGCGCCGGGAGGTCGGTGAGGAGCCGCCAGACGTCGACGTCCTGCGCTTCGATGAATGCGGAAACCGTCACCGTCGACATGGCACCTCCCGTGTCGTCCACGGTACGGGCCGTGACGGGCTAACGGGAGCCTTGCCGTGACATTTCCACCACCGGTGCCCCGACCGGGGCACCGGGCGTGCGGCGAGCGGTCAGCGGCGGAAGGCGTCACCCCGGATCGCGGCGACGAACGCCGTCCAGCCCGGTGGGCTGACCGCGAGCGCCGGACCCTGTGGGTCCTTCGAGTCGCGTACGCCCACCACGCCGTGCGCGGCGACCACGTTGGTGGCCACCTCGACGCAGAGGCCCTGATCGTTGGAGCGGCTGCTGGTGCGCCAGACGGCGCCGGTCAGCTCGGTCATCTCGGTCCTTCCTGTTCCACTCGTGTGCGCCCCGGCCCGCACCGCCGGGGCGTACTCAGTCCGCGACGATCAACGGCGAAGGAAACGTCCCCGGTCGCACAGCGGGTGCGACCGGGGACGGAGAGTGAACAGGGGGCGGGTCAGCGGGCCGGGAGGATGCTCCCGGTGACCTCGCCGAGGGCGATGGTGGTGCCGTCCGGGCCGGGCGCGGTGGCGGTGATCGTCACCGTGTCGCCGTCCTCCAGGAAGGTCCGGGCGGCGCCGTCGGCGAACTTGACCGGCTCGGTCCCGCCCCAGGTCAGCTCCAGGAACGAACCGACCTGGCCGCGCTCCGGCCCGGAGACGGTGCCGGAGGCGTAGAGGTCGCCGGTCCGCAACGACGCCCCGTTCACGGTGAGGTGGGCGAGCTGCTGGGCCGGGGTCCAGTACATGGTGGCGAAGGGCGGCTCGGCGACCCGCTCGCCGTTCCACTCGACCGACAGGGTCAGGTCCAGCCCGAGGTGCGGGGTGTCGCGCAGGTAGTCCTGCACCGGCGGGTCCTGGTCGGGGGCGGGGACGAAGGCGTCGGCCAGCGCGTCCAGCGGGGTGACCCAGGCCGCGACCGAGGTGGCGAAGGACTTGCCCAGGAACGGGCCGAGCGGCTGGTACTCCCAGGCCTGGATGTCCCGGGCGGACCAGTCGTTGACCAGCACCACACCGAAGACGTGGTCGGCGAAGTCCCCGACGGCGACCCGGTCGCCGAGCCGGCTCGGCACCCCGACCACGAAACCGACCTCGGCCTCGATGTCCAGCCGGACGGAGGCGCCGGTGGTCGGGCCCTGCGCGGTGGCCCGCTGCCCGGTGGGGCGGACGACCGGGGTGCCGGAGACGACCACGGTGCCGGCCCGGCCGTGGTAGCCGATCGGCACGTGCTTCCAGTTCGGCAGCAGCGGCGGCTGACCGGGCCGGAAGATCTGCCCGACGTTCGACGCGTGGTGCTCGGACGAGTAGAAGTCGACGTAGTCGGCGACCTCGAACGGGAGCAGCAGCTCCACCTCGCGCAGCGGCACCAGCAGCGGCTCCACGTCCGGCCGGTACGCCGCATCGGTGAGCAGCTCGGTGACCCGCTGCCGGACGGCGGTCCACTGCGGACGGCCGAGCGCCATGAAGTCGTTGAGGGTGGGCCGGCCCAGCGCCCCGGCGGCCAGCACCAGTCCGGCGGCCTCCGCGCCGGCCAGGTCCAGCACGAAGTCGCCGATGCGTACGCCGATCCGTGGCCCGCGGTCGCCCTGCCGGAACACGCCGTACGGCAGGTTGCTCACCCCGTACGGGGAACCCGCCGCACCCGTCACCCAACTCATTCCTCGAAGCCCCCGTTCACCAGCCCCAGCCGGATCAGATCGGTCAGTGGTTCGGAGATGCTGCACGAGCCGTAGCCGACCCACAGCGGGCGCTCGGCCTCCCGGTGCGACCGGGCCAGCTCGACCACACGGAGCGGGTCGGTGGCGGCGAGCAGCTCGGCCACCCCGTCCACCTCGGCGCCCCCGGTTGCGGCCAGGGTGGCCGCCAGCACGTTGACGAAGCCGTGGTGGGTGAAGCCCGTCTCCGGGTCCCGGTGCCGGATCGCGTGGTGCAACCCGGCGGTCAGCTTGAACGGCAGTTCCCGGTCCCGGCAGGCGCAGATCACCGCGGCCAGTTCGACCGGGGTCGGGAAGAGCTCGGCGGCCAGCCCGCCGGTGCGGAACTTGGCGGCCACCGGCAGCCCGCCGGCCCGCGCCTCGGCGAGGGCGTCCAGCGCGGCCATCAGCCCGAAGGTCAGCGGGATCTCCGCGTAGACGGGCGCGCCCCCCAGCTGCCCGGCGAGCTTGATCAGCTCGGTGAGGCCCGGCTGCGGGTCCTCGCCGCGCTTGGCGACCGGCGCCTCCACCTGGCGGGCGGTGACCCCGTGCGGCGGCAGGAAGGACAGGGCGAAGGGCAGGCCCTCGACGCCGGTGTCGCCGATCAGGCCGATCACGAAGCCCTCGGCCGGGTCGACCAGGCCATCCAGCCCGCCGGCCGCGATCGACGAGGCGGGCAGCAGCAGCGGGCCGACCAGGTCGGCGTACCAGCCGTCACGGTGCCGGCGATGCGCGGTCACCGCGTCCGGCAGCGAGGCGCTGCCGGGCGGGAAGACCGCCGCGTCGTCGACCAGGCCGGCGAGAAGGCGGGGCACCTGCGTTGACACGAGACAAGAATCTACGGGACGCTACAAGGAACGGACAACCGCGTCCGATTATCGGACGTCACCGGCCGGAGAACGGGACATATCGGGAGGCGAGATGCCGTACTACCGCAGCGTCGGCGAGGTGCCCCGCAAGCGCCACACCCAGTTCCGCCAGCCCGACGGCACCCTCTACGCCGAGGAGCTGGTCGGTCAGGAGGGCTTCTCCTCCGACTCGTCGCTGCTCTACCACCGGCACGCGCCCACCGCGATCGTCGCCGCCGAGGAGTTCACCCCGCCCGTCTTCACCCGGGTGCCCAACCTGCCGCTCAAGCCGCGGCACCTGCGCACCCACAAGCTCGACGGGGCCGGCGCCGACCCGGTGCTCGGCCGGCAGTACCTGCTCGCCAACGACGACGTGCGGATCGCGTACGTCCTGGCGGACAAGCCGTCGCCGCTGTTCCGGGACGCGACCGGCGACCACTGCCTCTACCTCGAATCCGGGTCGCTGCGGGTGGAGTCGCCGTTCGGCGTGCTGGAGGCGGTGGCCGGCGACTACGTCGTCATCCCCACCTCGACCATCCACCGCCTCGTGCCCACCGGCGACGAGCCGACCCGGCTGCTCGCCATCGAGGCCGCCGGCCATGTCGGCCCGCCCAAGCGCTACCTCTCGGTGCGCGGGCAGTTCCTGGAGCACTCGCCGTACTGCGAGCGGGACGTCCGCGGGCCGGACACGCCGCTGCTGGTCGACGAGACAGACGTCGAGGTGCTGGTCCGGCACCGTCGCGGTTGGACCAGGTACGTGTACGCGAACCACCCGTTCGACGTGGTCGGCTGGGACGGGCACATGTACCCGTGGGCCTTCTCCATCCACGACTTCGAGCCGATCACCGGCCGGATCCACCAGCCGCCGCCCGTGCACCAGACCTTCCAGGGCCCGAACTTCGTGATCTGCTCGTTCGTGCCGCGCAAGGTGGACTACCACCCGGACGCGATCCCGGTGCCGTACAACCACCACAACGTCGACTCCGACGAGATGCTCTTCTACACCGGCGGCAACTACGAGGCCCGGCGCGGCTCCGGCATCGAGCAGGGCTCGATCTCGCTGCACCCCTCGGGCTTCACCCACGGCCCCCAGCCGGGCGCCGCGGAGCGGTCGATCGGGGCGGAGTTCTTCGACGAGCTGGCCGTCATGGTGGACACCTTCCGCCCGCTGGACCTCTGCGACGCCGGGACCGCCTGCGAGGACGACGCGTACGCCTGGACCTGGGCGCGCCGGGCCTAGCGCACCGGGTGCCGGCCGGCGCGGGCGAGCACGGCGAACCCGGCCACCACCGTCACGGTGATACCGGCGACCAGCGGCCACGGGCCGCCGACCAGCGCGTAGAGCACCAGCAGCGCCGGGGCGGCGGCCACCGCGTACCCGCTCCGGGCCAGGCCGGGGTCGGCGCGGAGCAGGCCGGGCAGCCGGGCCGCGTACCGCCAGACCAGCAGCGCCCCGCCGAGCGCGGCCAGCACCGCGAGGACGCGGGACGGGCCCGGCGCGACCGGGGCCAGGAAGGCGACCAGCACGGTGGCGACCAGCGACCAGCCGGCGCCGTGGAGCACCAGGCGGCGCAGCCCGTCGGCGATGGTCGGGCCGGCGTCGCCGCGCGCCGGATCCAGGGCCGCCGCCTCGGCCAGGTGCTCCAGCGCCTCGGCGTAGCGGCGCTGCTCCAGCCGGATCACGCCCATGTCGTGCCGCGCCGCGGCCACCTCCGGGTCCAGCCGCAGCGCCTCCCGGTAGGCCCGCTCGGCCAGGTCGTACAGCTCCAGCCGGGCGGCGACCAGGCCGAGCACCAGGTGCGCCTGCGCGGTCTCCGGGGCCAGCTCCACACCCCGCCAGGCGGCGTTGAGCGCGGGCTGGCCGTTGCGCGCGCCGGCCAGGATCGCGGCGGCGCTGCGCTGGGCGTACGCGTCGTCCGGGCCGAGCGCCAGGATCTGGTCCCCGGTGCTCGCGGCGGCCTTCCACCGGCCCAGGTCGACCAGGGCGAAGCCGCGCGCCACCAGCGGTGCCAGGGCACCCGGGGCGGCGGCCACGGCCGCCTCGGCGACCGGCAGCGCCTCGGCCGACCGGTCGGCGGCCAGGTGCACCCGGGCCAGCATGGTCAACGCCTCGGCGTTGCCCGGGTGGCTGGCGAGCGCCGCGTCGAGTTCCTCGGCGGCCTCGTCGTACCGGCCCAGTTCGGCGAGGAGTTGCGCGCGCTGGAGGTAGCCGTCGGCGGCGGACTGGTCGGGGGCGGCGTCGTTCGGCATCCCGGCGAGCGTATCCGCCGGCGCGTCCCTCCGCCCGGCGGCGACGGGCGGGCACCGGTCAGGCGCTGTGGCAGCGGGACCGGTCCAGCGAGCGCCCGCAGGTGCCCAGGCTGCACCAGCGCCGCAGCCCGCTCTCGTCCAGGAAGAGCCAGCCGCACCGCTCGTCGGGGCAGATCCGGAGGGTGAGCCGGCGCGGGTCGGCGAGCAGCTGGGCGGCGCTCCAGGCGACCGCGTGCAGGGGCATCCGGAGTCCGGCTGCCAGCTCCGGCCACCAGCGCCCGCGGCCGTCGGTCTCGGGCCGGAACACCAGCTCCTTCGCGGCGGCCTCCGCGTACCGGGCGACCGCGTCGAACGCGCGCCGGTCGTCCGGCCCGGTCAGGCACCCGTACAGCGCGTGCCGCAGGCCCCGGGCCTCGACGAGCACCGCCTCGGCCCCGTCGGGGTCCCGCCGGGCCAGGTGCAGCAGCCGGCTCACCGAGACGTCGTCGAGGAGACCGACGTGCCCGGCCCACACGGCGAGGGTGCGGTAGCCGCGCAGCCACTCGGCGCCGGGCAGCGGCGGTTCGTGGCCCCACCCGGCGAAGGTGTTGCAGAAGTCCAGCGCCGGATGGCCACCGACGCTCCACGGCAGGCTCTCGTCGCGGACCCGCACCTCGTACACCGGCCGCCCGGGCCGGTCCAGCCGGTCGTCGCCGCGCAGGATCCGGCGGTGCACCTCCCGCAGGCGCGCCCCCGGCTCGACGCCCAGCTCGTCCACGAGCAGCTCCCGGGTGGTCCGGTACAGCCGCAGCGCGTCGGCCTGCCGGGCGCCCCGGTACAGCGCGGTCATCAGGACGGCGACGAGCTGTTCCCGGGTCGGGTGCCGGGCGGCCAGGGGCATCAGCTCGGCGATCGCCCGGGCGTGCTGGCCCAGCGCGAGCTGCGCCTCGGCGCGCAGCTCGATGGCGACCAGCCGCAGCTCCTCGACGGTGCCGTGCAGCCGGTCCCGCAGTTCGCCGTCCGCCGCGTCGGCGAGCAGCGGCCCCCGCCAGAGAGCCAGCCCCCGGTCGAGCAGCCGCACCCGCTCCCCCGGGTCGGCCTCCACGCCGGCGGCCCGGACCAGCTCGCCGAACTCGTCGACGTCGACCCGGTGCCCGTCCGCCTCGACGAGATAGCCCTCGCCCCGGGTGGCGATCCGCACCCCGTACGGCGTCAACGCCCCCCGCAACCGTCCGATGTACGTCTGCACGGCACCGCGCGCCGACGCCGGAGGCCGGCCGTTCCAGAGCAGGTCGATGAGGCGCTCGGTGTGGACGACCCGGCCCGTGTCGAGCAGCAGCACACCGAGCAGGCAGCGCTCCTGGCGTCGGCTGCCGACCTCGACCGGCCGGCCCCGGTGGCGGGCCTCGAAGGGTCCGAGCAGGCGGAAGTCCATATCCAACAGGACAGGCTGGACCGGTCCGCCGGTTGTCAGTCCGCGGTGAGCGGATGGTGGGTGCCCCGGTGGCACGCCCGGCACCCGGGCGGATCCGGCCCGGCTCCGGCTCGACGCGCGGTGAGCCCGTGGTGAGCGGGGCCGGTGATCCTGGTCCGGCCCTGATCAGAAGCACGGATGGAGTGACCATGCGTTTCAAGATGAGCGTCGCGGTGGCGTCGGTCGTGGCCGCGATCGTCACGGCCCTGCCCGGCACGGCGTCCGCCGCGGGCGGCGACATCGCGCCCGGCGCCTGGGAGCCGGCCCCGCAGGCGGCGTTCGAGCTGCCGGCCGGAGCCCGCTGCGACTTCGCGGTACGGGTCGAACCCATCGTCGACGAGGTCCGAAAGCTGACCCTGGCCACGTACCCGGACGGCTCGCCGAAGCGGGAGCTGTTCACCGGCGCCCTCATCGACCGGGTGACCAACCTGGAGACCGGGGCCACGTCCACGGCGGACGCCAGCGGCACCGCGCTCGTCGTCTACGGCACGGACGGGTCGATGACCTGGTACGTGACCGGACCGGTGCTGCTCGGCTTCCGGGAGAACGCGGGCTCGCTGCCGAAGGGGCTGTGGATCGTCGACGGCCAGTTCACCGTGGAGTTCACCCCCACGTTCGAGAAGACCATCACAATGCTCCACGGCACGACCCACAACGTCTGCACGGACGTCGACTGATCCGGCGCGGCGACCGGGCGCCACCCGGTCGCCGCGTCACACCGCCGGCGCCTCGTACACCAGGGCCACGGCGATCCCGGTGAGCCCCTCGCCGCGCCCCGTGAAGCCCAGCCCGTCGGTGGTGGCGGCGGAGACGGTGACCGGCGCGCCGACCGCCGCGGAGAGCACGTTCTGCGCCTCGTCCCGGCGCGGTCCGATCTTGGGCCGGTTGCCGACCACCTGGACCGACACGTTGCCGATCTCGAAACCGGCCGCCCGGACCCGCCGGGCGCTCTCGGTCAGCAGGGCCACCCCGGACGCACCCGCCCACTCCGGCTGGTCCACCCCGAAGTTCGCGCCCAGGTCGCCGAGGCCGGCGGCGGAGAGCAGGGCGTTGCAGGCGGCGTGCGCCGCCACGTCGGCGTCCGAGTGGCCGGCCAGGCCGTCCTGGTCCGGCCAGTGCAGGCCCGCGACCCAGCAGGGCCGCCCGGCCGCGAAGGCGTGCACGTCGGTGCCGATGGCCACCCGAGGAACGATCATGAACCGAGGGTACGCGTCAGGCGCCGGTGGTCAGCAGGTACTCGGCCAGGGCCAGGTCGAACGGGCGAGTGATCTTCAGGGCCAGCTCCGACCCGGGTACGCAGACCACCGGGACGCCCAGCTTCTCGACCAGGCCGGCATCGTCGGTGAGCGGATCGCCGGCCGCCTCGTGGGCGGCGGTGAGCACCGACCGGCGGAAGCCCTGCGGGGTCTGCACCGCGCGCAGGGCCGCCCGGTCGACCGTGCCCAGGACCCGTTCGCCGGCGTCGACCTCCTTCACGGTGTCGACCACCGGCAGCACCGGGATCACCGCGTCGTGGCCGGCACGGACCGCCGCGGCCACCGACTCGACCAGCTCGGGCGGGGTGAGCGCCCGCGCCGCGTCGTGCACCAGGACGATCTCCGGCCCGGCGGGGACGGTGGCCAGCGCGGCGGCCACCGACGCCTGGCGCTCGGCGCCCCCGGGTACCACGGTGACCGGGGCCACCGGCGCGAGCATCGCCCGGACCGACTCGACGTCGGCGGCCGGGGCAGCCACCACGACGGTGTGCACCGAGGGCGCGGCGGCGATCCGGCGTACCGCGTGCACCAGCAGCGGCTCACCGGCGAGCAGCCGGAGCGCCTTGGGAGCGCCCGGGCCGAGGCGTACCCCGGCACCGGCCGCAGGAACGAGGACCGCGACGTCACCGCGCGGATTGAGCTGCGCGGTCACGTCGCGGTCCTCGGATTCGTTTGCTACGGCGTGGGTACGACGATGAGGTGTGGATCAGGCCTCGGTCAGCACCTTGTCGAGCAGCGTCTCCGCCTCGTCCTTGGTGCTCTTCTCGGCCAGCGCGACCTCGCCGACGAGAATGTCGCGGGCCTTGGCCAGCATGCGCTTCTCACCCGCGGAGAGACCCCGCTCCCGCTCCCGACGCCACAGGTCGCGGACGACCTCGGCGACCTTCAGCGGGTTACCGGAGGCCAGCTTCTCCAGATTCGCCTTGTAACGCCGCGACCAGTTGGTCGGCTCCTCGGTGTGCGGTGCACGGAGCACGTCGAAGACCTTGCCCAGGCCCTCTTCGCCGACCACCTCTCGCACACCCACGATCTCGGCGTTCTCAGCGGGCACCCGGACCGTCAGGTCACCCTGCGCGACCCTCAGGACGAGGTACTGCTTAGGCTCGCCCTTGATGACCCGAGTCTCGATTGCCTCGATGAGTGCGGCCCCGTGGTGGGGGTAAACAACGGTCTCGCCGACACTGAAAACCATAGGTTCGAAACCCCTTTCGCTGTGTCTAGGGTAACACGCTCAGGCACCGATGTCTCACCGCTGTCCTGACCGTTGGCGCAGCTCAGGGGCCCTGTGAGAGGTATTTCTTCAGCTTGACAGGCGGTCAAGCCGATGGTTTCGACACGCTCCGTGACCAACGGATGACAACCCGGTAAGGGTGACGGAAGCGTTCATATCTAGGGCGATGCGCTCCTTCCATGGTAGCTCCGGAATTCCACGTGCGCCCAGGTGTGGCGGTACGACGGCCGGTGCGGGACGCTGGGAACGGACGGACGTCCGCTCACCGAGACGGTTCCTGGGGGTCCGATGGGCATGCCTGACGCTGAAGGCCACGGGCCACCGGACGGGCTGCCCGACCTGCCCCCGGAGTGGGGTCGGGTGGTCGTCCCCGACGACGCCTCGGCGCTGGCCGAGGAGGCCCGCCAGGTCCGCCGCGAGCTGCGCGCGGCCCGGCGGCAGGCCACCGTGCGGCCCCGCCTCGGCCCGGGCGGCCGGCCGTCGCCCGGGCTGCCCGTGCTGCTCCTGCTGGTCGCCGTGCTGATCACCCTGACCGGGCTGGCCGCCGTCACCTGGCCCCGGTCGAACCGCTCCGGGGGCGCGCCCACCGTGCTGCCGTACCCGACGGCCCCGGTCGGGCCGCTGCCCGCGCTGGACCTGGTCGGTCCGGACGACGCGCCGGTGCCGCTGCGCAGCATGCTGCCCGCCATGATCATCCTGGTGGACGCCTGCGTCTGCGCGGAGGAGGTCGGCACCGCGGCGGCGACCGCGCCGCCGGGGGTGACCGTGGTCACCGTCACCGGGAGCCGCGACGCCGAGGCCGCCACCACCCCGGGGGTGCGGCCGCTCGCCGACCCGGCCGGCGGCCTCCGCTCCTACGTGCACCTCTCCGCCCACCCGGGCACCGCCGCCGCCCTGCTGGTGGACCGGCAGGGCACCCTGGTCCGGGTCGTGCCCGAGCTTGGCCCCGCGGCGGACTACCGCGACGACCTGGTGCGGCTGGCCGGCTGACCGCCGCTCAGGCCAGCGCCTCCAGCCGGGCGTCGAGGTCGACCTGGTCCCGCAGGGCGACGAACCGGACCAGCAGCGGCCCGCCGTTGGCGCCCACTACCGACACCGAGGCGGCGGCCGGCCCGCCGCAGCTCAGCACCTGCTCCGTCCCGTCGTCCGACGAACCGGTGAACCCGACGGCGACCGCGCCCGCGCCGGAGCAGCTGACCGTCAGCAGGAACCGGTTCCCGTCCGACGCGTTCGCCCGGCGGGTCACCGGGGCGCCGTCCGGCATCAGGCGGGACCGCTCCCGCCACACCTCGTACGAGACCTCGCGCCGCGCCACCCCGCCGGGCCCCTCGTGGATCACCACCGGCGCGTCCGGATCCGCCTCCGGCCCGGACAGCACGACCTGGTCCAGCACGCGCCCGGTCTGCGCGTCCACCACCGCCTGCAACCGGACCGGGGCACCGCTCGGGTCGACCCGGTAGCCGGGTTGGAGGAAGGCGCCGGTCGACGGAGCCGCACGGGGCTCGGTCCGCCCCAGCGCCGGCGACGCCGCCCGCCACCAGCCGGCGCCGGCCGCCAGCGCCGTCACGGTCAGCCCCACCAGCAGCACGCGCCGGATCCGCTCGTCAGGAGCCATGCGGGAAGCGTATCGGCGCGGGGCGGCGGCCACCGTCCCGTCAGCCGGTGCGCTCCAGCAGGGCCGCGTAGAGAGTGAGGCCCGGGCCGAAGGCCAGCATCACGACCCGCTCCGGCGGCGCCTCCGCCCGGGCCAGCCGGTCCAGGATCAGCAGCACCGTCGGGGACGAGCAGTTGCCGTGCTCGTCCAGGACGGCCCGGGACGCCGCGAGCCCCGCCGGCGGTAGGGCCAACTCCCGCTCCACCACGTTGAGGATGCGCGGCCCGCCCGGGTGCACCGCCCAGCCGTCCACCTCGGAGCGGCGCCACCCGTGCCGGGCCAGCAGGTCGTCGACCAGACCCCGGACGTGGCGCGAGAGCACCTGCGGCACCTTCGGCGACAGCCCCATCCGGAAGCCGGTGTCGGTGACGTCCCAGGTCATGTGGTCGGCCGTCGAGGTGTCGGTGACCGAGGTGACCTCGCGCAGCGCGTACCCCCGGCCGCCGGGGACGACCACGGCGGCGACCGCGGCGTCGGAGAAGAGCGCGTGCGAGACGATCTGCTGCGTGTCCACCCGCGCGCCCGGCGGCTGGATGTGCAGGCTGGTCAGCTCCGCGCAGAGCAGCAGCGCGGGGCGGCCCCGGGCGGTGACGAAGTCGCTCGCCGCGCCGAGCCCGGGCAGGGCCGCGTAGCAGCCCATGTGCCCGACGAACATGCGCTGGGTGTCCGGGGCCATGCCCAGGTCACGGGCGAGCAGGATGTCCAGCCCCGGGGTGGCGTACCCGGTGCAGGAGCAGACCACGAAGAGGCCGATGTCACCGGCGTCCAGGCCGGCGGCGGTCAGCGCCCGGCTGACCGCCTCCTTGCCCAGCGGCAGCGCCTCGACCTGGTAACGCCGCATCCGGCGTTCGGTGGGCCACTCCGAGACGTCCTCCAGCAGCGGGTTCACCGCCGCCTGGCGCCGGGACACCCCCGAGTTGGCGAAGATCCGCTCGGCCAGCGCCCGGGTGGTCCCGGAGAAGTGCTTCGCGAAGAAGCCCGCCCACAGCTCGTCCTGCGCGGCGGACGGCGGTTGCGCCGTACCCAGACCCGCGATCACTGGCACGCCCATGTCCCCCACCTCTCGTCCCCCATCCCCACGCTTCACCAACGAGGCGTCGAGCCGTCGCGGTCCGGGTCGCCGCCGAGCGCGGCGATGCCGAGCCAGTCGGCGCAGACGTCCGAGGTGGCCGGATGGAGCGAGCCGCACCGGGCGTCCCGGTAGAGCCGCTCCAACGGATGCCCCCGCCGGGTGGCCGAGGTGCCGGCGGCCTCCAGCATGGACGCCGCCACCTCGGCGACGGTGGTGCCAGCCAGCAGCTTGGCCCGCCACACCCAGCGGTTGGTCTCCGCGTCGCCGGGCGCCTCGTCGACCCGGCGGGCCGCCTCGGCGACCACCAGTTCGGCCGCCGCCACGGCCGCGTCCGCCCGGCCCAGCCGCGCCCGGACCGCCGGCAGGCCGGCCAGGTCGCGCGCGTTCAGGTGCTCGGCGGCGGCGTCGATCGCGGCCCGGGCCACCCCGACGTAGACCGCCGCGTAGCTGGCCACCAGCCAGTGCGGCATGAGCTGGGCGACCACCAGCGCCAGGCCCTCCACCCCGCCGAGCAGCCGGTCGGCGGGGACGGTCACGTCCAGGTGCAGGTCGTGCGAGGAGGTGGCGCGCATGCCCAGCGAGTCCCAGGTCGGCTCGACCGTGAGCCCCTCCCCCGCGGGAACCAGGAACTGGGAGACCACCGACTGGTCGGCGGCGCTGCGGGCGGCCACCAGGTAGCCGTCCGGGTGGCCGGCGCCGGAGCAGAAGGTCTTGCTGCCCTTGATGTGCCAGCCGCCCTCGACCGGCTGGTAGACCGTGCTGAGCTGGGACAGTCGGGCGCCGGCGCCGCGTTCGCTCATGGCCACCGCGTACCAGGCACCCTCGGCCGCCGCACGGAGCAGGCGGTCCCGGGCGGCCAGCGCCTCGTCCGGTACGCCGAGCGCCTCGGCCAGTTCCTCGGTGACCGCGCCCAGCGCGCCGGTGACCGAGGCGTGCATGTTGAACACCAGCGCGGTCGCGCCGTTGCCCCGGGCCAGTTCGGTGGCGACCGCCGCGTACTCGGCGAAGGTGGCCCCCATGCCGCCCAGTTCGCGCGGCACCATCAGCCCGAACAGGCCGGCCACCCGGAGGTCGGCGAAGTCGTCGACCGGGAACGAGCCGTCCCGGTCGTGGTCGGCCGCGCGAGCGGCCAGTCGCGGCGCCAACCTGCGGGCCGCCTCCAGCGCGTGCACAGTCATCTAGCCCCCTTCTCGGCGTCCCTTTACCCCGGGCGGCCCCCGCTACCCGCTCCGCCGCCCGCGGCCCTGGTAGAGCACCGCGGTCGACCAGGTCGGCACGATGCGCGGCTCCCTCCGGGTGGGACGGTCGGCGCCGCGCCACCGGCGCAGCAGCCAGGCCAGTGTCCCGCCCAGCTCGGGCCGGATCCCGCGCAGACGCAGCGCCACGCCGTGCCGGGCGCATTCCGCCACCAGCGCGCGGGCGTCCACGAACAACCGTGGATCGTGGATGCCGCGCGGCACGGTGGGCAGCCGCTCGCCGAGCTCCACGGCGACCAGCCGGGCCAGCAGGGTGTCGTTGAGGGTGTCCAGCACCAGCAGCCCGCCCGGCCGCAGCAGCCGGCACGCCTCGGCCACCGCGCGCCGCCAGTCCGGCACGTGTTCCAGCAGCTCGCCGGCGGAGACCACGGCGGCGCAGCCGTCCGGGAGCGGGACCGCGGTGGCATCGCCCTGGACCACCGTCACGCCGTGCGCGGCGGCCTGGTCGAGGGCGGAGCGGGTCAGGTCCACCCCGACGTGCCGGTAGCCCTTCCCGGTCAGGTGCGGGGCGAGCAGCCCGGCGCCGCAACCCAGGTCGACCAGCAGGTCGTCCCTTTCGGACGCCGGGGGCACCAGGGCCGCGCGGGACTCGGCCAGCCAGTGCAGCATCGCGAACGCGCCGTCCGGTCGCCACCACTCGCCGGCCAGGTCGTCGTACTGGCGGGGGTCGTTGGGCGGCAGCACCCGGGGCGGGGTGGACACCGGGGCCGCGTTCCGCATGGACCGAGCGTGGCACGACTCCCCGGTAACGACCAGACTTCCCTTATGTCGATGTCGGTGTTAGGGCTGGTCAGGGCGAGCCACCCGGAACCGGCCGCCGCGGTCACCGTGGTGGCCGCGTTGCTGGCCCGGGGTGTCGGGCACGACCCGGCCGGGATCACCGTCGTCGCGCTCACGGTGCTGGCCAGCCAGCTCGCCGTGGGCTGGAGCAACGACCTGATCGACGCCGACCGGGACGCCACGGTGGGGCGTACCGACAAGCCCGTGACCACCGGCGCGGTCTCCCGGCGGGCCCTGGCCCGCGCCACCGTGCCGGCCGCCGTCGCCACCCCGCTGCTGGCGCTGGCCACCGGCCCGGCGGCGGCGCTCTGCGCCACCCTCGGCCTGGTCTCGGCACTGCTCTACAACTGGCCGCTGAAGTCGACCCCGGTGTCGGTGCTGCCCTACGCGGTCTCGTTCGGCGCGCTGCCCGCCTTCGTGGTGCTGGCCCTGCCCGGCGCGCCCGCGCCCCCGGTCTGGCTGGTCGCGGCCGCCGCGCTGCTGGGCGCCGGGGCGCACTTCGCCAACGTGCTGCCCGACCTGGCCGACGACGCGCGGACCGGGGTGCGCGGCCTGCCCCACCGGCTGGGGCCGGCGGGCAGCCGGGGGGCCGCCGCCGGGCTGCTCCTCGCGGCCACCGTCGTGCTGGTCCTGGGGCCGCCCGGGCCGCCGTCGTGGGCCGGCCTGTCGGCGGTGGCCGCCGCCGTCGGCGTGCCGGCCGTCGGCTGGTACGCGGGACGCACCGCGGCCGGGGCCGGCGGCCGACAGGTGGCCGCCTTCCGGGCGGTGCTGGTGGTGGCGCTCATCGACGTGGTGCTGCTGGTGGCGAGCGGCCGGGTGGTCTGACGGTTCCCCACGTAGGTGGCATTACCGGGTCGGCGTGCGGGCCTCGATCAGCTCCAACTACCCTGGAGCGCGGTCTGCGCGGGTATGGCCACCCCGTGTCCGGCGTCCGGCCGGGCGGGGATCGTGACGAGGAGGACCGACGTGACGCGCTCGATCAGGGGTTCCGGGCGGGCGGCCCTGCTGCTGGCCGGCACGGCGGCGGCGACGAGCCTGCTGCTGTCCGGGTGTGGCACCGGCCAGGTGGCCGAGACCGCCAACAAGATCCCGTCGGTGCAGGGCGTCAACGTCCAGACCCCCGACAACCTCTACAAGGTGCGCGGCCTCTACCTGGAGTTCCCCGGCCCCGAGGGCTACAAGGCCGGCGCCGACGCGCGGGTCAACGTCGTGCTCTACAACGACAGCCGGGAGCCGGTGACCGTGACGGTCACCACCGACAGCGCCCGGGAGGTCCTGCTCAGCGGCGCCGGGACGAGCAGCGAGGGGGCGACCCCGACCGGCTCGCCGACCGAGCCGGCCTCCGCGTCGCCCACCGCGACCGACCCGAGCGCCTCGCCGAGCCAGTCGCTCGGCACCAGTGAGTCGCCGTCGGCCAGCGGCTCCCCCTCGGCCAGCGGCTCCGCCTCGGCGAACCCCTCGCCGTCCGCCAGCTCGGCCCCGGGCGGCCGGCCGGCCCGGTTCGAGATCCCGGCCCTGGGTTACGTCCAGCTCACCGCCGGCAGCGCGCAGTCCCTCCGGCTCGTCGGCCTGAACCAGGCCCTGCTCGTCGGCCAGCCGGCAAACCTGACCTTCGACTTCGGTGACGGCAAGGTGATCAAGACCGGCGCGGCCGTCGGCGTACCGCTGACCCCGGCCGCACCGCCCTCGCCGGTGGTGCAGCCCCGCGAGGAGGAGGGTGGCGCCGGCCACCCGGGTGGCCTCATCGAGGGCGAGAACCACAGCTGACCGCCCGCTCCCGCTTCGACGACACCGCCGGTGTGGCCAGCGCCACGCCCGGCGGTGTCGCCGTTTCCGGGTGGGCTTTCGTCGTACCGTCCGGTTAGCGTCCTGGGGTGAGCACGCCCCGATCGACCTCCCCCCGCGCCACCGCCGGCCGCGCCCGCGGCGCCGCCAAGGAGCCGCGCCCGGCCTACGAGTGCGACGCCTGCGGCCACCAGCCGCCCAAGTGGGTCGGGCGCTGCCCGGAGTGCGGCGAGTGGGGCTCGGTGGTCGAGTGCACGGTGACCGGCCCGCTGGTGTCCGGCCGGGTGGTCAGCTCCCGGATGCCCGCCGAGCCGGCCCGCCCGATCGCCACCATCAGCGCCGCGCCCGCCCGGGCCCGCGCCACCGGGGTCAGCGAGCTCGACCGGGTGCTCGGCGGCGGCCTCGTCCCCGGCGCGGTGGTGCTGCTCGCCGGCGAGCCCGGGGTCGGCAAGTCCACCCTGCTGCTCGACGTCGCGCAGCAGTGGGCGGCCAACGCGGGCAGCCCGTCGCTGGTGGTCAGCGGCGAGGAGTCGGTCAGTCAGGTGCGGCTGCGCGCCGAGCGGATGGGCACCCTGCACGAGCAGCTCTACCTGGCCGCCGAGAGCGACCTGTCGGCGGTGCTCGGGCACCTCGACGCGGTCAAGCCGGGCCTGCTGGTGCTCGACTCGGTGCAGACCATCTCCACCCCGGGCACCGAAGGCGTGCCGGGCGGGGTGACCCAGGTCCGGGCGGTCACCGCGGCCCTGGTCGCGGTCGCCAAGGAACGCGGCATCGCCACCGTGCTGGTCGGGCACGTCACCAAGGACGGCCAGGTCGCCGGTCCTCGGGTGCTGGAGCACCTGGTCGACGTGGTGCTGCACTTCGAGGGCGACAAGCACTCGTCGCTGCGCATGGTGCGCGGGGTGAAGAACCGGTTCGGCGCGGCCGACGAGGTGGGCTGCTTCGAGATGCACGAGGGCGGCATCAGCAGCCTGGCCGACCCGTCGGGCCTCTTCCTGACCCGCTACTCGGAGCCGGTGCCGGGCACCTGCGTGACGGTGGCCATGGAGGGTCGGCGCGCCCTGGTCACCGAGGTGCAGGCGCTGATCGGTGCCACGGTCGCCGGCTCTCCCCGGCGCACGGTCTCCGGGCTGGACGGCGCCCGGCTGGCCATGGTGCTCGCGGTGCTCCAGCGCCGCACCGAGCGGCTCACCCTGCACGACCGCGAGGTCTTCGCCGCCACGGTGGGCGGCATCCGGGTGGTCGAGCCGGCGGCCGACCTGGCCGTGGCGCTGGCGGTCGCCTCGGGCGGGCTCAACCTGGCCCTCAACCCGCACCTGGTGGCCATCGGCGAGGTCGGGCTCACCGGCGAGGTCCGCCGGGTCGGGGCGGTGCCCCGCCGGCTCGCCGAGGCGGCCCGGCTCGGCTTCCGGCTGGCCCTCGTGCCGCCCGGCTGCGGCCCGGGCAGCAGCGGAGTGGCCCCGGAGAACATGCGGGTGACGGAGGTCACCGACGTCCGGGCGGCCCTCCAGGCTGCCGCGCGCGCGTCGGCCGAGTGACGGTCCGTAGGCTTGCGGTGGGACTGGCCGGGCGATTTCGGACAGCCGGCACAGCGGGGTGGCGACCGGGGGAGCCGGACATCGTGACACATCACAGTAACCACGAGAGCACCCACCGCACGGCAGTCCGTAGACTGTGCCCGTGCCGATCGACCGCGATGCCACCAAGCCCGCCGCGACGACGCCGCACGCCCGCACCGGCGCCGTGGGCTCCCCTGCCCGTGCCATCAGCGTGAGCGTCACCGGAAACGTCGGCGGGGCCGGCGGCGACCCGTTGCGGGCCAACCTCGCCCTCATGGCGCCGGGCACCGCGCTCCGCGACGGCCTGGAGCGGATCCTGCGCGGCCGCACCGGCGCGCTGATCGTGCTCGGCTACGACAAGATCGTCGAGCAGATCTGCACCGGTGGCTTCCCGCTCGACGTCGAGTTCTCCGCGACCCGGGTCCGCGAGCTGTGCAAGATGGACGGGGCCGTGGTGCTCTCCAGCGACGGCACCCGGATCGTCCGGGCCGCCGTGCACCTGATGCCCGACCCGTCGATCCCCACCGAGGAGTCCGGCACCCGGCACCGCACCGCCGAGCGGGTGGCCCGGCAGACCGGCTACCCGGTGATCTCGGTCAGCCAGTCCATGCGGATCATCAGCCTCTACGTCAACGGCCAGCGGCACGTGCTGGACGACTCGGCGGCGATCCTCTCCCGGGCCAACCAGGCGCTGGCCACCCTCGAGCGCTACAAGCTCCGGCTGGACGAGGTCTCCGGCACGCTCTCCGCCCTGGAGATCGAGGACCTGGTCACCGTCCGCGACGCGGTGGCCGTGGTGCAGCGGCTGGAGATGGTCCGTCGCATCGCCGACGAGATCGCCGGCTACGTGGTCGAGCTGGGCACCGACGGCCGGCTCCTCGCCCTCCAGCTCGACGAGCTGATGGCCGGCGTGGACGCCGACCGCACCCTGGTCATCCGGGACTACCTGCCGGTCGGCCGGAAGTCGCGCACCCTCGACGAGGCCCTGGTCGAGCTCGACCTGCTCAGCGCCACCGAGCTGATCGACCTGGTCGCGGTGGCCAAGGCGATCGGCTACCCGTCCGCCTCCGACGCGCTCGACGCCGCGGTGAGCCCGCGCGGCTTCCGCCTGCTGGCCAAGGTGCCCCGGCTCCCCGCGGCCGTGGTCGACCGGCTGGTGGTGCACTTCGGCAGCCTCCAGCGGCTGCTCGGCGCGACCGTGGAGGACCTCCAGGCGGTCGAGGGGGTGGGCGACGCCCGCGCCCGGGGTGTCCGCGAGGGGCTGTCCCGCCTTGCCGAGGCGTCCATCCTGGAGCGCTACGTCTGACCGGCGTCAGCCGGTGATGGTCAGCTTCACCGGCTCGCTGAGCTTGGTGCCCACCCGGGCGAAGACCTGGTACGTGCCGATCGGGGCAAAGCTGCCGCTGGCCACACCGTTGGCGCAGCTGTTGTCCAGCTTGCCGTTCCAGCCCAGCTCGTAGGAGCGCTCGAAGTTCGGCGTGAACGACTGCACGTCCGAGCCCTTGCCGGTGCCGCAGGTGTCCGAGGACCAGATCCGGTTCGCGCCGGCCTTGATGTAGAGCTCCTGGAGGTCGGCCCCCACGTCCCGGCTGCAGGTGCGCTCCGAGATGTTCTTGATCTTGAGGCGGAGGGTGACCACCGTGCCCCGCTGGGCGGTGGCCGGCAGCGCCACCGGGGTCACCCGGATCTCCGAGTCGGCGCAGGTGCCGTCGTCGGCCACCGGGGCGGCCGGCGCGCCACCGTCGTTCGTGCCGGTGCCGTTGTTCGTCCCCGGGCCGCTGCCGTTGTTCGTCCCACTGCCGTTGTTCGTCCCACTGCCGTCGCCCGTGCCGCTGCCGCCACCCGAGTCGCCCGGGGTGGGCGAGGGGCTGCCTGACTGCGGGGTCAGTAGCGAGCCGGTCGGCCCCGGGGCCGCCGTGCTGCTCGGTGACACACCGCCGGCGGACCCACCGGTGTTCCGGTCGGGACCGGTGCAGGAATAGAGCAGGACAATCACAAAGAGCAGCGCGGCGCCGAGTACGACGGCGCGACGCCGCCAGTACACGGTGGGAGGCAGAGGGCCGACCGTCAGACGCATGATGCGTTCACCGTAGCGGCGCGACGCCCGGCCCGCTGGCGCGACGCGCCGGTGACCCTTCGCCCGGCCCCGCCGAAGCTCCACAGTGGATGCGAACCACGGCCGCTCAGAGGTAGACCTTGCGCTGGTAGACGGCGTGCGCCCCGGCCACCCGGTCGAGGAAGAGCAGGCCGGCGCAGTGGTCGATCTCGTGCTGGAGCGCCCGCGCCTCGAACCCGTCGGTGACCAGCCGCACCGGGTCGCCGCTGCCCGGCAGCACGCCCTCGACCACCAGGCGGCTGGCGCGCTTCACGTCGCCGGTCAGGTCGGGCACCGACATGCAGCCCTCCCGCCCGGCCTTCCAGCGGCTCGCCTCCACCACCGTGGCGTTGCAGAGCACGAAGGTGCCGTGCACGGTGACCGCCTTCGGGTGCCCGGTCACGTCCACGGCGAACACCTGGGCGCTCACCCCGACCTGCGGCGCGGCCAGGCCCACGCAGCCCGGCGACACCCGCATGGTGGCGACCAGGTCCGCGGCGAGTTGGACCACCTCGGCCGAGGTGGGGTCGACCGCCGGCCCGGGCCGACTGAGCACCGGATCGGGCGCGGACACCACCGGGCGTACGTCGCCGGCGAGGCCGAGCTTCTCCGGGGTCCAGCCGCCCAGGCCGGCGTACTCCTCCGCCGTCACAGCAGGTCCGTGTCCGCCGGGCGGAGGCTGACCCCCACGCCCAGCTCGGCAGCGGTACGGGCGAGCCGGCCGGCCACCTCGTCGGCGCTGCCCGCCGGCAACTCGACCTCGGCGACCACCACGTAGAGCGAACCGGTCAGCCGGGTGCTCAGGTCGGTCACGTTGCCGCCCGCGTCGGCCAGCACCCGGGTCATCGCCGCCACGATGCCCATCCGGTCCGCGCCGTGCACCGCCATCACGTACGGCTCGCCGGTGGGCTCGGCCTGTCCGTCGGGGGTGACCGCGCGTACGGTGGCCAGCAGCTGGCCCTCGGCGGCGAGCGGGGCAAGCGCGGCCTCGACGTCGGCGGCGGCCGGGCCCACGCAGATCAGGGTCATCGCGAAGTGTCCCCGCAACCGGGTCATCGTCGAGTCGGTGAGGTTCGCGCCGAGCCGCGCGAGGACCTCGGCGACGTCGGCCACGATGCCCGGCCGGTCCCGGCCGATGACGGTGATCGCGAGCTCGTTCATCCGGACATTCTGCCCGGTCACCGCCGGTCCGCCGCGACGGCCCGCCCGCCCCGCCCAACCTGCGGGAAAGGCGCCCGTGACATCATCGGCGACGCCATGTCTGAGCCCACCTTCGCCACCCTGGTCAGCCGGTGGTACGAGCACAACGCCCGCGACCTGCCGTGGCGCGAGCCGGGTGTCGGCGCCTGGGCGATCCTGGTCAGCGAGGTCATGCTCCAGCAGACGCCGGTGGTCCGGGTGCTGCCCGCCTGGGAGGCGTGGCTGGCCCGCTGGCCGACCCCGGCCGCGCTGGCCGAGGACAGCCCGGCCGAGGCGATCCGGATGTGGGGCCGCCTCGGCTATCCCCGCCGTGCCGTACGCCTGCGCGACTGCGCGGTGGCCATCGTGGAGCGGCACGGCGGCGAGGTGCCGGAGCGGCTCGACCAACTGCTGGCGCTGCCCGGGGTCGGCACGTACACGGCACGGGCGGTCGCGGCCTTCGCGTACGGGCAGCGGCACCCGGTGGTGGACACCAACGTCCGGCGGGTGGTGTGCCGGGCCATCGCCGGCGAGCCCGACGCCGGACCGGCCACCCGCCCCGCCGACCTGGTCGCCACCGAGGAGTTGCTGCCGATCGAGCCGGCCGCGGCGGCCCTGGCCAGCGCGGCGTTCATGGAGCTCGGGGCGGTGGTGTGCACGGCCCGCGCCCCGCGCTGCGCGGTGTGCCCGGTCGAGTCGGTCTGCGCCTGGCGGGCCTCCGGCCAGCCGGCCCCGGCCGGGCCGACCCGCCGCCCCCAGCGCTACGCGGGCACCGACCGCCAGGTGCGCGGCCTGCTCCTCGCCGTGCTGCGCGACGCTCCCGGGCCGGTGCCGCACCAGCGGCTCGACCAGGTCTGGCACGACGACGTGCAGCGGGCCCGGGCGCTGGCCGGGCTGGTCACCGACGGCCTGGTGGAGCCGGTCGGTGAGGAGTCCTTCCGGCTGATCGGCGACGGCCCGCCGGTCCCGCTCCCCCGCCCCTGACACACCTGACCTCCGGGCAGGAGAAAAGGCGACGGCCCCGGAGGCTTTCGCCTGCCGGGGCCGTCGCCCTCGATCAGTTGCCCGAACTTACGCGGCGTCGTCCGCGCCCGTGGCGGCGGTGCCGCCGAGGTCCGCCGGGACCGCGTCCGGAACGGCCACCGGCCGGTCGGCGCCCCGGAAGACGAGCTTGGACTTGTCGATGTTTTCCGGGTCGCCCTCGCAGTCCACCACCACGATCTGACCCGGGGTCAGCTCGTTGAAGAGGATCCGCTCGGACAGGTTGTCCTCGATGTCGCGCTGGATCGTGCGACGCAGCGGCCGCGCGCCCAGCACCGGGTCGAAGCCCTTCTTCGCCAGGTACTTCTTGGCGTTGTCGGTCAGCTCCAGGCCCATGTCCTTGTTCCGGAGCTGCGTCTCGATCCGCTGGATCATGATGTCGACGATCGAGAGGATCTCGTTCTCGCGCAGCTGGTGGAAGACGATGGTGTCGTCGATCCGGTTCAGGAACTCGGGCCGGAAGTGCTGCTTGAGCTCGTCGTTGACCTTCTGCTTCATCCGGTCGTAGTTGGACTCGGAGTCCTCAGAGGCCTGGAAGCCCAGCGACACCGCCTTGGCGACGTCCCGCGTGCCGAGGTTGGTGGTCAGGATGATGACCGTGTTCTTGAAGTCCACGATCCGACCCTGGCCGTCGGTGAGCCGCCCGTCCTCCAGGATCTGGAGGAGCGTGTTGAACACGTCCGGGTGGGCCTTCTCGATCTCGTCGAAGAGGACCACCGAGAACGGCCGGCGACGCACCTTCTCGGTCAGCTGCCCGCCCTCGTCGTAGCCGACGTAGCCGGGAGGGGCACCCACGAGCCGGGACACCGTGTACCGGTCGTGGAACTCGGACATGTCCAGCTGGATGAGGGCGTCCTCGCTGCCGAACAGGAACTCGGCGAGCGCCTTGGAGAGCTCGGTCTTACCGACGCCGGACGGGCCGGCGAAGATGAACGAGCCGGACGGGCGCTTCGGGTCCTTCAGGCCGGCCCGGGTACGCCGGATCGCCTTCGAGACCGCCTTGACCGCGTCCTCCTGGCCGATGACGCGCTTGTGCAGCTCGTCCTCCATGCGCAGCAGGCGCGAGGTCTCCTCCTCGGTCAGCTTGTAGACCGGGATGCCGGTCCAGTTGCCGAGCACCTCGGCGATCTGCTCGTCGTCGACCTCGCTGACGACGTCCAGGTCACCGGCCTTCCACTCCTTCTCCCGCTGGGCCTTCTGCCCGAGGAGCTGCTTCTCCTTGTCGCGGAGCTGCGCGGCCCGCTCGAAGTCCTGCGCGTCGATCGCGGACTCCTTGTCGCGGCGGACCTGGGCGATCCGCTCGTCGAAGTCGCGCAGGTCTGGCGGCGCGGTCATCCGGCGGATGCGCATCCGGGCGCCGGCCTCGTCGATCAGGTCGATCGCCTTGTCCGGCAGGAAGCGGTCGGAGATGTAGCGGTCGGCCAGGGTGGCGGCAGCCACGAGAGCCGCGTCGGTGATGCTCACCCGGTGGTGCGCCTCGTAGCGGTCCCGCAGGCCCTTGAGGATCTCGATGGTGTGGGCCAGCGACGGCTCACCCACCTGGATCGGCTGGAAGCGGCGCTCGAGAGCGGCGTCCTTCTCCAGGTGCTTGCGGTACTCGTCGAGGGTGGTGGCGCCGATGGTCTGCAGCTCGCCACGGGCCAGCATCGGCTTGAGGATGCTGGCGGCGTCGATCGCGCCCTCGGCGGCACCCGCACCCACCAGGGTGTGGATCTCGTCGATGAACAGGATGATGTCGCCGCGGGTGCGGATCTCCTTGAGCACCTTCTTGAGGCGCTCCTCGAAGTCACCGCGGTAGCGGGAGCCGGCGACCAGGGCACCGAGGTCGAGGGTGTAGAGCTGCTTGTCCTTCAGAGTCTCGGGCACCTCGCCCTTGATGATCTTCTGGGACAGGCCCTCCACCACGGCGGTCTTGCCGACGCCGGGCTCACCGATCAGGACCGGGTTGTTCTTGGTCCGGCGGGAGAGCACCTGCATGACCCGCTCGATTTCCTTCTCGCGCCCGATGACCGGGTCGAGCTTGCCCTCGCGGGCGGCCTGGGTCAGGTTCCGGCCGAACTGGTCCAGCACGAGGCTGGTCGACGGCGCGGCCTCGCCCGGCGCGGCGCCCGCCGCGGCCGGCTCCTTGCCCTGGTAGCCGGAGAGCAGCTGGATCACCTGCTGGCGGACCCGGTTGAGGTCGGCGCCGAGCTTGACCAGCACCTGGGCGGCGACGCCCTCGCCCTCACGGATCAGGCCGAGCAGGATGTGCTCCGTGCCGATGTAGTTGTGGCCGAGCTGCAGCGCCTCGCGCAGCGACAGCTCCAGCACCTTCTTGGCCCGCGGCGTGAACGGGATGTGCCCGCTCGGCGCCTGCTGGCCCTGGCCGATGATCTCCTCGACCTGCTGACGGACGCCCTCCAGGGAGATGCCGAGGCTCTCCAGGGCCTTTGCCGCGACACCCTCACCCTCGTGGATCAGGCCCAGCAGGATGTGCTCCGTACCGATGTAGTTGTGGTTGAGCATCCGGGCCTCTTCTTGGGCCAGGACGACAACCCGTCGCGCTCGGTCGGTGAACCGCTCGAACATGCCCTCGTGCTCCTCACGTGCCGTGCGCCTTGATGGTCAGATCTCGGCGGGGCCGGTGCGCGGACGTCCGGGACGGGCGTCCGTGCCTCCTTACTCTATCGCCGCGGACCGACTCCGCTGAGGTCGTGTGTCCTCGCGAATGGCCGTTCACGCGTCGTTTCTGACAACCGTCCGCGCTCAGGAGGTGTTCCGGTACCCCAGCCTGTACGCGCAGAGCGAAATTCGACCGCCGGTGGAAAAGCCCGGTCGAGGGGCTCGGGGCGGGGGCGTCGGCGCCCGGCCGCGGTCTTCCACAACCTGTGGACAGAATCTCCACCGCCTGTGGACAACTCGCCGGGGGCCAGGTTTCTTCCCGGGCCGGAGCGCCCTGCGGGGCGGCCGGGCGCGGACCGGACAGACGGCGCAGCCGGGCGGAAACGGGCGACGCCGGCCCGGAGTGGCACTCCGGTCCGGCGTCGTGTCGCCCGCTGCGGGGGTCGTCGGGTCAGTGCCCCGCCTTCGCGTGGTACTCGTCCACGATCTCCTGCGGGATGCGCCCCCGGTCGGAGATGTCCTTGCCGGCCTTCTTGGCCCAGGCCCGGATTGCCTTGTTCTGCTCGCGGTCGGCGGTCGCGCCGCCACGACCGCGCGCGGCCCGGCCACCCACGACCACCCCGCCGCGACCGACCTTGGTCCCGTGCGCGATGTACTGCGCGAATACGTCACGCAATTTTTCAGCGTTGGAAGCCGAGAGGTCGATCTCGTACTGCACACCGTCGAGCGCGAACTTGACGGTCTCGTCAGCGTCCCCGCCGTCCAGGTCATCGACCAGCTTGTGAATGATCTGCTTGGCCACGTCCCACATTCCTTTCGAGCAGGGTTGCGCCCCTGTAATACAGGAGCACAATAACCCGCCCGCGGCTTGCCTCGTCAATAGGATGCGGTAACGACCCGGAGAAGCTTCTGTGCTACTCCGGCCGGACCAACGGGAACAGGATGGTTTCCCGAATTCCCAGGCCGGTCAGCGCCATCAAGAGCCGGTCGATTCCCATTCCCATACCACCGGCCGGGGGCATTCCGTACTCCATCGCCCGGAGAAAGTCCTCGTCCAGTCGCATGGCCTCGTCGTCGCCCCGGGCCGCGAGCTGCGCCTGGGCCACCAGCCGCTCCCGCTGCACCACCGGGTCGACCAGCTCGGAGTACGCGGTGCCCAGCTCGAAGCCGAGCACGTAGAGGTCCCACTTCTCGGCCAGGCCCGGCTCGCTGCGGTGCGCCCGGGTCAGCGGGCTGGTCTCCTCCGGGTAGTCGCGGACGAAGGTGGGCGCCTGCAGGGACGGGACCACCAACTCCTCGAACAGCTCCTCGGCCATCTTGCCCGGGCCCCACTTCGGGTCGACGGAGAGGCCGACCTTGTCCGCGTACTCGACCAGGCGGGCCCTTTCGGTGCGGACCGTGACCTCCTCACCGAGCGCTTCGGAAAGAACACCGAACAGCGACACCGAGCGCCACTCGCCGCCCAGATCGAACTCGCGGCCGTCGGCGTGGGTGACCACCGTCGAGCCGGCGACCGCGAGAGCGGCCTGCTGCACGAGATTTCGGGTCAGCTCGGCCATGGTGTTGTAGTCGCCGTACGCCTGGTAGGTCTCGAGCATCGCGAACTCGGGCGAGTGCGAGGAGTCGATGCCCTCATTACGGAAGTTGCGGTTGATCTCGAAGACCCGGTCGACGCCGCCGACGACCGCCCGCTTGAGAAACAGTTCCGGCGCGATTCGCAGATACAGATCGGTGTTCAACGCATTGCTGTGGGTCACGAATGGGCGCGCCGCCGCGCCACCGTGCAGCAGCTGGAGCATCGGGGTCTCGACCTCGATGTAGTCCTGCGCGTGCAGGGTGTCCCGGAGGCTGCGCACCGCGGCGGCCCGGGTGCGGACCATCTGCCGGGCCTGCGGGCGGACCACCAGGTCCACGTAGCGCTGGCGGACCCGGGCCTCCTCGCTCAGCGGCTTGTGCGCCACCGGCAGCGGGCGCAGCGCCTTGGCCGTGACCGCCCACTCCTCGACCAGCACCGACAGCTCGCCGCGCCGGCTGGTGATCACCTCACCGGTCACCCCGACGTGGTCGCCCAGGTCGACCAGGCGCTTCCAGTCGTCCAGCCGCTCGGCGCCGACCCGGTCCAGGGAGAGCATCGCCTGGAGTTCGGTGCCGTCGCCGTCCCGCAGGGTGGCGAAGCAGAGCTTGCCGGTGTTGCGTACGAAGATCACCCGGCCGGTGACCGAGACCCGGTCGCCGGTGGCCGTGTCGGTGGGCAGCTCGGCGTACCGCTCGCGGATCTTCGCCAGGGTGCTGGTCCGCGGGAAGCCGACCGGGTACGGCTCGACGCCCTCGGCGAGCATCCGGTCCCGCTTCTCCCGGCGGACCTTCATCTGCTCCGGAAGGTCGTCGGCGGGGTCTACTGGCAGGGCGTTCTGCTCGGTCACGGCACGCTTCCTCAGACGGAGAATTCGGGCGGGGTCAGGCCCCGAGCGTACTCAAGGGCCCGCCGGGTCGTTACGGGATAACCTGCCCGCCATGACCGACCCCACTGAGGCCCTCTCGTTCGGCGCCGCCGCGGCCGACTACGACCGCTACCGGCCCCGCTATCCCGAGGCCGCGCTGCGGTGGGCGCTCGACGACCTCACCCCGCCGGCCCGGACCGTCGACCTGGGCGCCGGCACCGGGATCCTCGCCCGCGGCCTGCTCACCCTCGGGCACGAGGTCACCGCCGTCGAGCCCGACCCGGGGATGCGCGCCCAGTTCGAGGCCGCCACGCCCGGCGTCGCCGCCCGGGCCGGCAGCGCCGAGTCGGTCCCGCTGCCCGACGGGTACGCGGACGCGGTGCTGGTCGGCCAGGCGTACCACTGGTTCGACCGGGAGCGGGCGCACCCGGAGATCGCCCGGGTGCTGCGGGCCGGCGGGATCTTCGCCGCGGTGTGGAACCTCCGGGACGACCGGGTCGGCTGGGTGACCGAGCTGAACCGGATCGCCGAGATCGGCGACACCGTCGACCACCTCCGCGCCACCGTGACCGGCTTCGGTCCCCGGTTCACGGCGCCCGAGTGGGGCGCGTTCGACCACGCCACCACTCTTACCCCGGACGAGCTGCTCGGCATGGTGCGCACCCGCTCGCACTACCTGACCGCCGCGCCGGACCGGCGCCGCGAGGTCGACGCGGAGCTGCGCGACCTCCTGGCCACCCATCGGGACCTGGCCGGCCGGGACACCGTCGACCTTCCCTACCGCACCCTGGTCGTCCGGGCCCGGCGCCGCTGACCCCACGCGGCCGGGACCCGGGCCGCCCGGGCGCACGCCACCGGCCACCACGCGGCCGGCCGCCGCACTAGCCTCGCCCTCATGACCGACGTCACCCAGGCGCTCTCCTTCGGCGCCGCCGCCGCCGAGTACGACCGGTTCCGCCCCCGCTATCCGGAGGAGGCGCTGCGCTGGGCGCTGGACGGGCTGGCCGCCCCCGCGCGGGTGGTGGACCTCGGCGCGGGCACCGGCATCCTCACCCGCGGCGTGCTCGCGCTCGGCTCCGACGGCTCCGGGTCGCGGCGCGGCGAGCTGGAGTTGTCGCAGGTCGTACCCGTGGAGCCGGATCCCGGGATGCGGGCGCAGCTGGCGGCCGCCACGCCGGGCACGACGGCGCTGGCCGGCAGCGCCGAGGCGATTCCGCTGCCGGACGGGGCGGCCGACGCGGTGCTGGTCGGCCAGGCCTACCACTGGTTCGACCGGGAGCCCGCGCACGCCGAGATCGCCCGGGTGCTGCGCCCGGGCGGCACCTTCGCCCCGATCTGGAACGTCCGAGACGAGGGCGTGGACTGGGTGGCGGAGCTGAGCCGGGTCGCCCACCTCGGCGACAACGCCGGCAACGTGGTGGAGAAGTACGCCGACTTCGGCCCCGCCTTCACGCCGGTCGAGCTGGGCGAGTTCGCCCACACCGCCACGCTCACGCCCGAGGAGGTGGTCGCCATGCTGCACACCCGGTCCTACTGGCTGACCGCCACGCCGGCCGAGCGGGACCGCGTCGACCGAGGGCTGCGCGAACTCTTCGCCACCCACCCCGACCTGGCCGGCCGGGCCACGGTCGAGCTGCCCTACCGCACCCTGGTGCTGCGCTCCCAGCGGCGGTGAGGCTCAGTTGTTGCGCTCGTAGACCATCCGCAGGCCGATCAGGGTGATCATCGGCTCGTGGTGGGTGATGGTGCGGCACTCGCTGAGCACCAGCGAGGCCAGGCCGCCGGTGGCGATCACGGCCTTCACCTCGCCCAGCTCCTCGGTCATCCGCTCGACGATCCGGTCCACCTGGCCGGCGAAGCCGAAGTAGAGGCCGGCCTGGAGGCACTCGACGGTGTTCTTGCCGATCACCGAGCGGGGCCGGGTGGCCTCCACCTTGCGCAGCTGGGCGGCGCGGGCGGCGAGCGCGTCGAAGGAGATCTCGATGCCCGGCGCGAACGCGCCGCCGAGGAACTCGCCCCGGCCGCTGATCACGTCGAAGTTGGTGGTCGTGCCGAAGTCCACCACGATGCACGGCCCGCCGTAGAGGGTGTACGCGGCCAGGGTGTTCACCACCCGGTCCGCGCCGACCTCCTTGGGATTGTCGATGGCGAGCTGCACGCCGGTGCGAACCCCGGGCTCGACGATCACGCTGGGCAGGTCGGCGTAGTAACGGGCCAGCATGGTGCGCAGCGAGCGCAGCGCGGCCGGCACGGTCGAGCAGGCGGCCACCCCGGTGATCTCCACGGCGTCACCGGCGAGCAGTCCCCGGAACATCAGACCCAGCTCGTCCGCGGTGGAGCGGGCGTCGGTCTTGATCCGCCAGTTGTGCACCAGCTTGTCGCCGTCGAAGGTCGCCAGCACGGTGTTGGTGTTTCCGATGTCGATGCAGAGCAGCACAGCGGCAGCCTAAACCGTCATTCCTCGCGCAGATCCAGGGCGATGTCCAGGATCGGCGAGGAGTGGGTCAGCGCGCCGACGGAGAGGAAGTCGACGCCGGTCGCACCGTACTCGGCGGCCACCGGCAGGGTGAGCCCGCCGGTCGCCTCCAGCTCCGCCCGGTCGCCCACGGCGGCGACGACCTCGCGCAGCTGCGCCGGGGTCATGTTGTCCAGCAGCAGGAAGTCGGCTCCGGCCTCGACCGCCTCCACCGCCTCGGCCAGGGTGTCCACCTCCACCTGCACGGGGACGTCCGGGAACGCCTCCCGGACCCGCCGGAAGGCCGCCCCGATCCCGCCCGCGGCCACCTTGTGGTTGTCCTTGATCATGGCGACGTCGTGCAGGCCCATCCGCTTGTTGGTGCCGCCGCCGGCGCGGACCGCGTACTTCTCCAGGGCCCGCAGGCCGGGGGTGGTCTTGCGGGTGTCGAGCACCATCGCCTTGGTGCCGGCCAGCGCGTCGGCCCAGGCCCGGGTGTGGGTGGCCACCCCGGACATCCGGGAGAGCAGGTTGAGCGCGGTCCGCTCGGCGGTGAGCAGCAGCCGGGTCGGGCCGGTCACGGTGGCCAGCACGTCGCCGCGCGCCACCCGCTGCCCGTCGTGGGCCACCAGCGACACCTCGACGGTACGGTCCGCCCCGGTCACCTCGCCCACCAGCTCGAACACGGCGGCGGCCACCGGCAGCCCGGCCACCACGCCGTCGGCGCGGGCGACCAGGTCGGCGGTGTCGTTCTGCGCGTCCGGGATGGTGGCGACGCTCGTGACGTCGAGGAAGTCCGCGCCCAGGTCCTCGGTGAGCGCGTCGACGATCACCTGCCGGACCCGCTCCGGGTCCAGGCCACCCGCCCGCAGCAACCCCTCGGTCGACTCCCTCACTTGTGCCTCCTTCGTTCGCGACTGCGGGGCTTGCAGGACCAGCTCACTCCTCGCGCTCACTGCTTCTCCTGCCAGCGCTCGGTCAACAAGCCCTCCGCCCCGATCCCGGCCACCAGGTGGCCCCGCCACCGCTCGTCGGCCGTCGGGAAGTCCTCCCGCCAGTGGCAGCCCCGGGTCTCCCGGCGGGCGTACGCGGCGGCCACCAGGGTCGACGCCACGGTGATCAGGTTCGTCGCCTCCCAGTCGGCGGTCCGCGGCACACCCCGGGCCTGGCCCACCTCGGTGAGGGTGGCGGCGGTGTCGGCGAGGGTCGGCGCCGACCGGAGCACCCCCGCGCCCCGGGTCATGGCCCGCTGCAGGGCGGGCGTCGCCCCCGCCGGCACCAGCCAGCCCTGGCCGCCCACCCAGGCGCCGGTCTCCGCCGGCTTCGCCTGCTCGGGCAGCCCGGCGGCGATGTCCTCGGCGATCCGGCGGGAGAAGACCAGCCCCTCCAGCAGCGAGTTGCTGGCGAGCCGGTTGGCGCCGTGCACGCCGGTGCAGGCGACCTCGCCGCAGGCGTACAGGCCGGGGATGGAGGTGCGGCCCCGCAGGTCCGTCCGGACGCCACCGGAGGCGTAGTGGGCGGCCGGGGCGACCGGGATCAGGTCGGTGGCGGGGTCGACGCCGATGGCCAGGCAGGAGGCCACGATGGTGGGGAAGCGCCGGGCCAGGAAGTCGCCGCCCAGGTGGCGGGCGTCCAGCCAGACGTGGTCCGCGCCGGTGGCCAGCAGCACCCGGTGGATGCCCTTGGCCACCACGTCCCGGGGCGCCAGTTCGGCCAGCTCGTGCTGGCCCACCATGAACCGCTTGCCGTCGCCGTCGACCAGGTGGGCGCCCTCGCCGCGCAGCGCCTCGGAGACCAGCGGCTGCTGGGCGAGGCCGGCGCCCGGCTCACCGGCCGGCACGATCAGCGCGGTGGGGTGGAACTGCACGAACTCCACGTCGGTGACCGCCGCGCCGGCGCGCAGCGCGAGCGCCACCCCGTCGCCCGTGGAGACCGCCGGGTTGGTGGTGGCCGCGAAGACCTGCCCCATCCCGCCGGTGGCCAGCACCACGGCCCGGCCCAGGATGGCCCCGACACCGTCCTCGCTGCCCTCGCCGAGCACGTGCAGGGTGATCCCGCAGGCCGGGCCGAGCCCGTCCGGCCCGTCGCCGGGGGCGCGCAGCAGGTCCAGCACCAGGGCGTGCTCGACCAGCCGGATCCACGGGTCGCGGCGCACCGCGGCGTGCAGCGCCCGCTGCACCTCGGCCCCGGTGGCGTCGCCCCCGGCGTGCACGATCCGGTCGGCCCGGTGGCCGCCCTCCCGGGTGAGCATCAGCGACCCGTCCGGGTTGCGGTCGAACTCCGCCCCGATCCGCATCAGCTCGCGCAGCCGGGTCGGGCCCTCCTCCACCAGCACCCGCACCGCCGCCGGGTCGCAGAGGCCCACGCCGGCCACCTCGGTGTCGTACGCGTGCGCGGCCGGCGTGTCCGCCGGGTCGAGCACCGCGGCGATGCCGCCCTGCGCCCAGCGGGTCGAGCCCTCGTCGATGTTGACCTTCGTGACCACGGTGACGTGCAGCCCCGCCTCGCGCAGGTGCAGCGCGGCGGTCAGCCCGGCGACCCCGGACCCGACGACGATCACGTCGGTGGTCTCCACCCAACCGGGTGCGGGCGCGGCGAGCAGCCGGGGCAGGGCCGGCAGGTCGACGGTCGGAAGGTCCATGAGCACAGTCAACCCGAAGGCCCCTCATCCCGGGCGGCGGGGGCGGGACGAGTGGTTTCGGCTACCTCGTCCGTACCGGCAGGCCGGCCGGGCCGGCACCCTTGAGCGAGGCGGTCACGGTGCGGTCGCTGAGCCAGAGGTAGCAGCGCACCCCCCGGTCGCCGACCACCCACCGGCCCGCGCCGGGCGGGCGGACCACCACGCCGCTGCGGAATCGCAGCGTCGGGTCGTCGGGCACGCCGGCGTACCTCGCGAGGACGGTGTTGCAGCCGGTGTAGAGGGGCGCCCAGTCGGCGGCCTTCTTCGGATACGGGCGGTCCGGCGCCGCCCACACTCCGACGAACTCGGCGTCGTGCGGGGCGCGGCAGTCGACCGGGATGAGGGTCTGCACCCGCCGGGCGTCCCGGCCGGTGCGCTGGCAGCCCAGCCGCAGCGGCGACGGCCCCTTGAGCGCGTCACGCAGGCTGCCCGTCCGGGTCACCACGGTCGCCGCCGCCTCGACCGTGGTCAGCTCGGTCAGGTCGCAGCGGTACCAGCGGGAACCGGCCGCCCAGCCGGGGCCGGTGGGCAGCGCCACGGCCAGCCGCAGCCGGCCGGCCCGCCAGTTGTCGCCGACGTAGCCGCCGGCCCGGGTGTCGCACTCCGCGAAGGCGGCGCGCAGCTCGGCCGAGCCGAGCGTCGGCGGGGCCGCCCGCTCGACGGTGAACGCCCCCACGTGCACCGTCTCCACCCGGTGCGGCAGGTCACAGCCGACCGGGTCGTAGCCGGACAGGCCCACGGTCGGGGTGAAGTCGCCGACCTGGCAGACGCCGGCCGCCGGGGTGAACGGGCCGGCCACCGGCAGGGCGCCCCAGTCGTCGGTGAGATCGCCGTCCAGCCCGCCCGGCGAGGCACACGCGGCCAGAAGCGCCCCCGCAAGCAGCGCGGCGACGAGAACCCCCAGCGCACGGCGCATCGCGGCCTCCCCCAGGCGAGACCGTCAACCCGACGGTCCGCCCAGCGTAGCCGAAAATGACCTTCTGGTAACAGACCGCGCTCGCCCCGGCCCACCACCCCCCGATCTTGCAGTTGTGACCCCCGGGCAAATGGGGCAGATGGGGTCAGTTCAGGGTGGCGGCCAGCGGGTTGGGGACGGGGGCGCCGGCGGTGCCGGGGGCCGCCGTCGTCGGGTCGGCGGTCAGGTCGACGACCTTGTTGTCGGCGTCGACGTGCACCACCCGGGGCTGGTACGAGCGCGCCTCGGCGTCGTCCATCTGCCCGTACGAGATGAGGATGACCAGGTCACCGGGGTGCACCAGGTGCGCCGCGGCGCCGTTGATGCCGATCACGCCGCTGCCCCGCCGCCCCGGGATCACGTACGTCTCCAGCCGGGCGCCGTTGGTGATGTCGACGATCGCGACCTGCTCGCCGGGGATGAGGTCGGCGGCGTCGAGCAGATCCTCGTCCACGGTCACCGAGCCGACGTAGTGCAGGTCGGCCTGGGTCACCGTGGCCCGGTGGATCTTCGACTTGAGCATGGTCCGGAGCATCGGGGTGCCTTTCCGAAGGGATGTGGTGGGGTCAGGAACGCGGGGCCAGGTGGAGCGCCGTGTTGTCGATCAGGCGGGTGGCCCCGACCCAGGCGGCGATCAGCAGCCGCGCCGGGCCGGAGACCGGGCCGGGCTCCAGGTCGGCGTCGGTGAGCACCAGGTAGTCGAGGCGGGCGCCGGGCGTACCCGAGTCGAAGCCCCGGTGGGCGGCGGCCAGCACCGCGCCGGCGTCCGCGCCCTGCTCGGCGGCCTCGACGCCGGCCCGCAGCGCGGCGGAGAGGCTCAGCGCGGCCGCCCGCTCCTCGGCGGACAGGTAGCGGTTACGGCTGGACAGGGCCAGGCCGTCCGGTTCGCGAACGGTCGGCACCCCGACGATCTCCGTCGGCACGTCCAGGTCCCGGACCATCCGCCGGACCAGGGTGAGCTGCTGGTAGTCCTTCTCGCCGAAGAAGGCGAGGTCGGGGCGGGTGAGCTGAAGCAGCTTCATGACCACGGTGAGCACGCCGTGGAAGAAGCCGGGGCGGCTCAGCCCCTCCAGGTCCTCGCCCAGCGGGCCCGGGTTCAGCCGCACCTTCGGCTGGCCCTCCGGGTACATGTCCGCCACGGCGGGCGCGAACACCACGTCCGCGCCGGCCCGCCGGCAGATCTCCAGGTCGGCGTCGAGGGTGCGCGGGTAGCGGTCGAAGTCCTCGTTCGGGCCGAACTGGAGCGGGTTCACGAAGATCGTCACGACGACGTGGTCGGCCCGCTCCCGGGCGGCCCGCAGCAGCGTCTCGTGCCCCGAGTGCAGCGCGCCCATGGTCATCACCACGCCGACCGTGCCGGTCAGCGCGTCCCGGGCCGCCGCGAGCTCCTTGCGGGTGTGCACCAGCTCCGTCATCAGCAGCGCCTCCTCGGTTCGCGACTGCGGGGCCCGCATAACCGGCTCACTCCTCGCGCTCACGCCGGCACCTCGATCCCGTTCAGGACGTCCAGCAGCGGCGCCGCGTCGGCCGGCCGCAGCCGGCCCGCCGCGATCGCGCGATCCGCCGTCCGTCGAGCCAACGCCAGGTAGGGGGGCACGGATTCCGGCGCGGTCGCCGCCAGTCGCTCCAGGTGCCGGCGTACGGTGCCCGCGTCGCCCCGCGAGACCGGGCCGGTGAGCGCGTCGTCGCCGAGCCGCAGCGCGTTCTCCAGGGCGGCCCGCAGCAGCGGGGCGAGCACCTTCTCCGGCCGGTCCACCCCGGCGTCGCGCAGCCGGTCGGCGGCCTCGTTGACCAGGGTCACCAGGTGGTTCGCGCCGTGCGCCAGCGCCGCGTGGTAGAGCGGCCGGTCGCCCTCCGCCACCCACTCCGGCACGCCGCCCAGGTCGGCCACCAGCCGGGCGGCGAACGCGCGCAGCTCGGCCGGAGCGGTCACCCCGTAGGAGATACCGGCGAGGCGGGTCAGGTCGTCCGGCGTACCGGTGAAGGTCATGGCCGGGTGCACAGCGAGCGGCCGGGCGCCGACGGCGGCCGCCGGGGCGAGGACGGCCAGCCCGTGCGCGCCGGACGTGTGCGCGACCACCTGGCCGGGGCGCAGCGCGCCGGCCTCGGCCAGGCCGGCGACCACGCCGGCGAGGGCGTCGTCCGGGACCGCCACGATCAGCAGGTCGGTGGCGGCGCGCGACACGGCGGCCGCGGAGCGGGTCGGGGTCTGCGGCAGCAGCAGCGCCATCCGGGCCGTGGTGGCACCGGAGGCGCCGGCGGCGGCTACCACCCGGTGGCCGGCCGCGGCGAGGGCCGCGCCGAGCACGGCGCCGACCCGGCCGGCACCGATCACGCCGACCGTGAGGGTGCGCGGGAAGACGAGCGGGGCGTCGGCGGCCCTGGGCGGGGCGGCCGGACGCGAACGCAGCGGTGCGCTCATGGCAATCGATCCAGTCCTCGGAGGGGGTACCGGTCGATCGCAAGTATGCGCCGGGGTCACGGAGCCGAAACAAGCATGTGTGAAAACCTTCACCGGCCGTGGCGAAGGGGTTTCAACAGCCGATCGGGGTGTGCCTCCGGACCCGCTAACCTGCCCTCGTGCCGAACCGGGTGACGGTGGACGACGACGGGGTCCGGACCGGGGGCGGGCCCGGCTTTCCCTGGTCCGAGATCGTGTCCGTGGGGCTCTGCGTCCTGGTGCTGCCGCCCGAGGGCCAACGCTTCCGCTACCTGGACGTCAGCCACGTGTCCGGCGAGTTCCTGGAGCTGAACGAGGATCTGGACGGGTGGCGGGAGGCGGTGGCGGCCGTCGTGGCCCGCTCCGGGCGGCCCGCGCCCGACCTCGACGCCGTACCCCCGGACGGCTGCGTGGAGATCTGGCCGGCCCGTACCGTCGGCGGGTGACCTCCAGCGAGTGGCTGCCCTGGCGGGTGGCGATGGACCGGGCGCTCTACGGGCCCGAGGGCTTCTTCGTCTCCGGCGCGGGGCCGGCCGCCCACTTCCGCACCAGCGTGCACGCGTCCCCGGTGCTCGCCGCCGCCCTGCTGCGCCTGCTCGACGCCGTCGATCGTGCGCTGGGTCATCCGGCGCAGCTCGACGTGGTGGACGTGGGCGCGGGGCGGGGTGAGCTGCTGCGGGCCCTGCTCGCGGGGGTCTCCGGAGAGCCCGCCGGCCGGCTACGCCTCACCGCCGTCGAGCGGGCCCCCCGCCCCGAGGATCTGCCGGCGGAGATCGACTGGGTGAACGAGATCCCGGACGGGACGACCGGCGTCCTGCTGGCCACCGAATGGCTCGACAACGTCCCCCTGGACCTGGCCGTGCCAACCGAGGATGGCTGGCGCTACCTCCTGGTGAACCCGACCTCCGGCGAGGAGTCGACGGGCGACAAGCTCACCCCCGACGACGCCGCCTGGCTCACCCACTGGTGGCCCACCCCCGCCGACGACTCCTTGGTCAACACGGTCCGGGGCCGGGTGGAGATCGGGAGGGCGCGGGATGAGGCGTGGGCCTACGCCCTGGGGCGCCTCGATCGGGGGGTTGCCCTGGCTGTGGACTACGGGCACCTGCGCGGGGACCGGCCGGTTGGTGGGACGTTGACCGGTTACCGGGGTGGGCGGCAGGTGGCGCCGGTGCCGGACGGGTCGTGTGACGTGACGGCGCACGTGGCCGTGGACTCGGTCGCCTCCGCCGGTGAGCGGGTCGCGCGGTGTGCGTACACCCTGGTTTCGCAGCGGGAGGGGTTGCGGGCCCTCGGGGCCGACGGGGGGCGACCGCCGCTGAGCCTGGCCTCCCGGGACCCGGCCGGCTACCTGCGGGCCCTGGCCGCCGCGTCGGCGGTGGCCGAGCTGACCGACCCGGCCGGCCTCGGCGGGCACTGGTGGCTGCTGCAACCGGTCGGCGTCACCCTCGATCCGCTCATGGCACGATGACGGACATGACCACCGACGCCGGCGACCTCCGCGAACTGACCGTCGGCACCGGGGCCGGCGGGGAGCAGCTCGGCACCGACATGGTGCTCAACATCGGGCCGCAGCACCCGTCCACGCACGGCGTGCTCCGGCTCAAGCTGGTGCTCGACGGCGAGCGGGTGGTCTCCGCCGAGCCGATCGTCGGCTACATGCACCGGGGCGCGGAGAAGCTCTTCGAGGTCCGCGACTACCGGCAGATCATCGTGCTGGCCAACCGGCACGACTGGCTCTCCGCCTTCTCCAACGAGCTGGGCGTGGTGCTCGCCGTCGAACGGCTCATGGGCATGGAGGTGCCGGAGCGCGCGGTCTGGCTGCGGATGGCGCTCGCCGAGCTGAACCGGGTGCTCAACCACCTGATGTTCCTCGGCTCCTACCCGCTGGAGATCGGCGCGATCACGCCGATGTTCTACGCGTTCCGCGAGCGGGAGACCATCCAGGCGGTCATGGAGGAGGTCTCCGGCGGCCGGATCCACTACATGTTCAACCGGGTGGGCGGGCTCAAGGAGGAGGTGCCGGCCGGCTGGACCACGCGGGCCCGGGCGGCGATCGGCGAGGTCCGCCGCCGGATGCCCGACCTGGACAACCTGATCCGGCGCAACGAGATCTTCCTGGCCCGCACCGTCGGGGTGGGCGTGCTGTCGGCCGCCGACGCCGCCGCGTTCGGCGCCTCCGGGCCCGTCGCCCGGGCCTCCGGGCTGGACCTGGACCTGCGCCGGGACGAGCCCTACCTGGCGTACGACCAGCTCGACGTGCCGGTGGTCACGAGGACCACCGGGGACTGCCACGCCCGCTTCGAGGTGCTGCTCGACCAGGTGTACGCCTCGCTCGACCTCGCGGAGCAGTGCCTGGACCGGGTGGACCGGCTCACCGGGCCGGTGAACACCCGGCTGCCCAAGGTGGTCAAGGCGCCCGAGGGGCACACCTACGCCTGGACCGAGAACCCGCTGGGCATCAACGGCTACTACCTGGTGTCCCGGGGCGAGAAGACCCCGTGGCGGCTCAAGCTGCGCACCGCCTCGTACGCGAACGTGCAGGCGCTGGCGACCCTGCTGCCGGGCTGCCTCGTGCCGGACCTGATCGCCATCCTCGGCTCGATGTTCTTCGTCGTCGGCGACATCGACAAGTAGCGGCGGCCGGTCAGCGCCAGCGGTCGGTGGCGCGGGCGCCGCCGGCCCGGGGTGCGTCGTCGCGCGGCGGGTAGCCGTAGCGGGCCGGCTCGGGCTCGACCTGACGCCACTCGGGCTGGCCGCTGCGCTGCGTCGGGGGCCGCCACTCGTCCGGCACCGGCACCCCGCCGACCGGGAGCGCCGGCCGGCTCTCCTGCGCCCAACCGGAGCCCGGCTCCCCGTGGACGGCCTGGCCCCGGACGGACGCCCAGCGGTCCTCGACCCGGTACTCGGTGCCGCCGCCGTCGGCGTGCACCGCGGCCCGCCGCTCCCCGACCCGGATCTCCCGGCCGTGCTCGTCGTCGCGGACCGCGGCCCAACGGTTGCCCGTGCGCAGCTCCGACCAGTAGTCCCCGTCCGGATCGTCGGCCACCGCGCGACCGGACTGCTCGGCCGGCGTCCAGGCACGGGCGCCCGTGCCCGCCCATCCTTCGGCGGCCCGCTCGCCGTAGCCGCCCCGGTCGCCCTGATCCGACCAGCCGCCCTGGTCGGTCCGATCGTCCCGCCCCGACCAGGCGCCCTGCCCGGTGCGGGCGGGCTCGTCGCGGTCGGCGTTCCAGTCCGCCTCCTCGCGGCCGCCGGGCCCCGCCGGCCAGGGCCGGTCGTCGGCCGGCCCGTCCTGGCCGGACCGCCAGGCCCGGTCGTCGGCCCGTCCGTCCTGGCGCCAGGAGCGGTCGTCCGCCGGCTCCCCGGCCCAGCCGTGGTCGTCGTCCTCCCGTGCCGACCAGCCCCGGTCCTCGCCGGACGCCCGGCCGACGCCCGCCCACGGGTGCTCGCCCCCGGGGGCGCCGGCCCAGGAGGCGTCGTCGCGGTGGCCGGCTGACCCGGACCAGGCGCGGTCGCCGCCCTGGCCGGACACCGAGCCGCCGGACCGGGATCCCTCGGCCGGACCGGACCAGCCGCCGCCGACCTGGGCGGACCAGGAGCGCTCGTCCCGACCGGGCCGGGCGCGGTCGTCGTCGGAGTCCCGGTACCCGGCGCGGGGACGATCCTCCGGCTCCGCGCCGCTCCACGAGCGCTCCTCCGGCGCCGGGGACCAGCGGCCGGCGTACCCGCCGTACCGGGTGCCCGCCGGGTCGGCGCCGCCGTCGACGATGGTGTGCCGGGTGGTGACGTGCACGGTCTCGGTGTGGTGCACCACCCCGACCTGCCGGGGCTCCGGCCGGACCTCCGGCTCCGGGGCGCGCGGCGCGCCGTAGACGCCGGACTGCGGGCGGTCGGCACCGTAGACCCCGGGCTGTGGGCGGTCCGCGCCGTAGACCCCGGGCTGTGGGCGGTCCGCGCCGTAGACCCCGGGCTGTGGGCGGTCCGCGCCGTAGACCCCGGGCTGTGGGCGGTCCGCGCCGTAGACCCCGGGCTGTGGGCGGTCGGCGCCGTAGCCGGGGCGGTCGGTGGCGGGGTCGGCGCCGTACCGGGTGCCGGGCTGCGGCCGGCGGGCCGGCTCGTCCTCGTCCCGGGCGACGGGCTGGGCCCGGCCCGGCTCGCTGCGGGCGCGCCCCTCGTCGTACGGCTCGGCGAGCACCCGGGCGCGGCCACCGGCCGGCTCCTCGGCGGCGGGCGTGGCGATGCCCGCCGCGGCGGCGATACCGGCGGCCGCGGCGTCGAGCCGTCGACGCATCGCGGCGACCGACTCCTGGGTCCGCTGGACCTGGTCGAGCGCCTGGTTGCCGCGCTGGGCGGCGGCCACGATCTCACCGCGCAACTCCCGGCGGAGCTGCTCGAGTTCCGCGCGGATCTCGTCGGCGCCGGCCGCGCCGCCGCCGCTCTCCGCGCGCAGGGCGATGGAGAGGCCGATCAGCACGACGGCCAGGATCGCCAGCACGGCGCCGAACCGGAGCGGGCCGTTGCCGTCGGCGACCAGCAGGATGAGCGCCGCCAGTGGCGCGAGCGCCACACCGATCCAGAACAGGACGGTCAGCAGCGCGGGACTGCGGTTTTCGGCGGGGGCGACCGAGGCGGGCATGGCTGAGCAGACTACCGAGAGTTGCCCCGGTAGGGAACGGGCCGAAAGCATCGATGTAAAAGCCGGTGACCAGGACTTCCCGTCCGGCCCCGGCGGCCTGCCCCGCTGGCGTCGGCGGGCCGGGGCGGCCCGCCGACGCCAGCGAGGGTGGTCAGCTTGCGGCGAGCGCGGCGTCGGAGGAGAACACCAGGCCGACGCTGGCCGCGCCGGTCTTCAGGGCGTTCTTGGTCTGCGGGCCGCCCGCGTCGAGCGAGCTGAACGAGCCGGCCTTGAAGTCGTAGACCTCGACGAGGCCGGCCTGGCACTTCGGCCGCTGCGGGCACTCCGGCGGGCCGGCCAGCACGGTGGCCGTGCCGGAGCACTTGGCCGCCAGGTCGGAGAGGGTGGCGACCTGGTACTTGTCGGCGAACGCCTTGGTGACCGCGAAGGCGTTCTGGTCCTGCGCCTGGGCGGGCTGGCCGAAGGTGATGCCGACCTTGTCGCCGGCCGCCTTCAGCGCGCTGACCGTCTTGTCCAGCTCGGGCGAGGAGACCGGCTGGGCGTCCTTGCCGTTGGCCTTGGTGTTGAGGAACTCGGCCATGGTCGCCGCGTACTCGGGGACGACCTGGACCTGGCCCTTCTCCAGGGCCGGCTCGTAGAGCTCACGGTTGCCGATCGTCTGCACCTTGACCTCGTAGCCGGCCGCGGTGAGCGCGATCTTGTAGAGCTCGGCGATCGTCTGGCTCTCGCTGAAGTTGCCGGCGCCGACCGTCACCTGGCCGCCCGGGCCCTTCTCGACGCCGTCGGTCACGCCGTTGGCGTCGGCGAACTCCTTCGCGGCGACCTGCGGGGTCTTCCGGTCGACGTCGACCGCCCGGTTCAGCTCGATCAGCTTCGGAGTGTCGAGCTTCGCGGAGACCTTGTCGAGCGCGGCCACGAGCTGCGGGGTGGCCGCCTTCGCGTTGACCGCGGGGATGACGTTGTCGGTGTTCTGGAGCTTCTTGTCATCGGTGAGGACGACCAGCTTGTCGCCCGCCACCGGGGCGCAACCGGCCCCGGAGGCGCCCTTCTCGGGCGCGTCGGTGCCGGAGGAACCGGCGTCGCCGCAGCCGGCGAGGAGGCCGGCGGTGAGGACGCCGAGCGCCCCCACGGCCAGGGTGGTACGTGCGCGCATCAGTGCCCGCCTTCCGTGTCCCGGCGCGACCCGTCCGGGCCGGCCGCGTGTCCGACGGGCGATCCGATCGGCCGCCCGCGAATTCCAGCCAATATCCTCCGGCTCGGACCGACAAACTCCGAGCGGGTTTCGTCACGCGATCGTCATCGGGTCGATTCAGCCGCCCGCCGTGGCGTCGGCCGCACGGCGGTTCGCCGCCCGCCGGGCCCGGCGCAGCGGGCGCGGCGTGACCACCCGCTCGACCACCGCCAGCACCCCCTCGACGAGCAGCGCCAGCCCGGCCACCAGGACGCCGCCTGCGACGATCTGGCCGCCTCCGGCCGCGATGTCCAGCCCGAACCCGGCCCGGATGATCTGCCCGAGCCCGCCGCCGTTGACGAAGGAGGCCAGCGCCGCCGTGGCCACCACCTGGACGGCGGCGGTGCGGAACCCGGCCGCCAGGTAGGGCACCGCGAGCGGCAGCTCCACCCGGCGCAGCACCTGCGCGCCGGAGAGCCCCATCCCGCGCGCCGCGTCCCGGGCCTCCGGGTCGGCCTGCCGCACCCCCGTGTACGCGTTGGCCAGCAGCGGCGGCACCGCGAAGACCGCGAGCGCGACCACCACCGCCGGCCGCCCGAAGCCGAGGAAGGTCAACGGCAGGATGGTCAGCAGGGCCAGGGTCGGGACGGCGAGGGTGACGTTGGACACCAGCAGCACCAGGCCGCCGCCCCGGCCGGTGTGCCCGAGCCAGAGCCCGACCGGCCAGGCCACCAGGCAGCCGAGCAGCACCGCCAGCGCGGACATGCTCAGGTGCTCGCCCAGCCGGTCCAGGATGCCGCCCGGGTTCGACCAGTTGAGCGGGTCGTTGAGCCAGACGACCGCCTGCTGCACCGGGTTCATGAGCTCCGCCCGCGCAGCCAGGGGGTGAGCAGCCGGCCCACGGCGGCCAGGATCAGGTCGAGCACCAGCGCCAGCAGCACGCAGAGCACGGTGCCGGTCATGATCTGGGCCTTGTAGAAGTTGTTCTGGAAGCCGGCGAAGATGAGCTGGCCGAGGCCGCCCCGGCCGACCACCACGCCGACCGTGACCAGCGCCACCGTGGAGACCGTGGCCAGCCGTACGCCGGTGAGGATGCCGGGCAGCGCCAGCGGCAGTTCGATCCGGAACAGCCGGCCCCAGCGGCCGTAACCCATGCCCTCGGCGGCCTCCCGTACCTCGGGTGGCACCTGGTTGAGCCCGGCCAGCGCGTTGCGCACGATGACCAGCAGCGCGTACAGGGCCACCACGGTGAGCACGGTGATCGCGCCGATGCCCAGGTAGGGGGCGAGGAAGGCGAACAGCGCCAGCGACGGGATGGTGTAGAGCACACCGGTCAGCGCCACGATCGGGGCGGCCAGCGACCGGAACCAGTACGCCGCCACCGCGAGCGGCAGCGCCACCAGCGCCGCGATGAGCACCGCCCGGGCGGTCAGCCAGGTGTGCTCACGCAGCGCGGCCAGGATCGTGTCAGAGTTGTCCCGCACGTACTGCCAGGAGAACCACGGGTTACCGGGCGCGGCCCGGTAGCTCAGGTGGAGGGACACACGTGGACGTTACCCCGGACGCCGGACACGGCGCGGCCTCGATCACCCTGGAGCGCATCCGCAAGCGCTATCCCGACGGCACGGAGGCGGTGCGGGAGCTGAGCCTGGAGGTGAAGGCCGGCGAGCTGGTGGTGCTGATCGGCCCCTCCGGCTGCGGCAAGTCCACCGTGCTGCGCATGATCAACCGGCTGATCGAGCCCACCGACGGGCGGATCCTGCTCGGCGACGACGACGTCACCCGGGTCGACCCGGTGACGCTGCGCCGCCGTATCGGGTACGTCATCCAGAACGTCGGACTCTTCCCGCACCAGACCGTCGCCGCGAACGTGGCCACCGTGCCGGGGCTGCTCGGCTGGCCCCGGGAGCGGACCCGGGCCCGGGTGGAGGAGCTGCTGGAGCTGGTCGGTCTCGACCCGGGACAGTTCGGGCGCCGCTACCCGCACGAGCTCTCCGGCGGGCAGCGGCAGCGGGTCGGGGTGGCCCGGGCGCTCGCCGCCGACCCGGTGGTGCTGCTGATGGACGAGCCGTTCTCGGCCGTCGACCCGATCGTCCGGACCCGGCTCCAGGAGGAGTTCCTCCGGTTGCAGGCCGAGGTCCGCAAGACCATCGTGCTGGTCACCCACGACCTCGACGAGGCGGTCCGGCTGGGCGACCGGATCGCGGTGCTCTCCGAGGGCGGCCGGCTGGAGCAGTACGACACCCCGGCGGCCCTGCTCGGGTCGCCCGCCTCGCCGTTCGTCCGCGAGTTCGTCGGCGCCGACCGGGGCATCCGTCGGCTGGCGGTCACCCCGGTGACCCGCGAGGTGCTCGACCCGCTCCCGGCCGACGGCGGTGCCGACCTGCCGGTTGTGCCGCTTGGCGGTTCGGCGTACGACGCGCTGGGTGGGTTGCTCACCTCGGGCGCCGAGCACGCGGTGGTCACCGACGACGGCCGGCCGGTCGGACTGCTCAGCCGGACCCGGGTGCTGGGCCTCGGCGTACTGGACTGAGCCGGCAGGGCCGACGGGTTCTGGCGTCAGGCCCGGCCACCCAGGCTGGCCAGGCCGACGATCCAGCCGGCGAAGAAGCCGTAGGTGACCCCGGTGCTGGCGCCCTGGAAGGCGGCGAAGAGCGAGCCGTGCGGCCCGAGGAGGGTGGCCAGCAACGCCGTGCAGCCGGCGGCCAGGGCGTAGGCGCCCCAGCCGGAGAAGAACTGGCTGCCCGAGCTCTCCACCCGGGCCACCTGCGGGCCGGGCAGCAGGTAGAGCAGCGCGGCGGCCAGCACGAGCAGCAGGATCGCCCGCAGGTTGGTGGCGAGCACGCCCTGCGACGGGTCGTCGGCGTGCAGCCGCCAGGCCGGCCAGGCGAGCAGCCGGAGGAACCAGCCGCCGGCCCCGGTCGGGTCGGTGTGGTCCTGCACCCAGCCCACGTACATCGGGCTGCCGCAGACGGCGACGAGCAGGAGCGCGGCGAGGGTGCCGGTGCCGGCGGCCGTGCCGTACGCGCCGACGGTGCGGGGGCGGTTGGTGAGGGCCATGGAGCGGTCAGTTCCCGGCCCACCGCGCCGGGCAAACCTGCGCACCCGGTCCACCGCCGAGGGTCGGCGGGTGGTCATCGCTCAGTGCTTCAGCAGGTAGTCGATGAAGGCGGCGCGCAGCAGCGGCGTGGACTCCTCCTCTTCGTAGCCGTGCCCGGTCATCTCCCGCCAGAGGGCGTTGGCCTCGTCGATGATCGGCCCGATCGAGTTGGGGGCGCCGTCCAGGACCGCGGCCTCGTCCGCGTTGGGCATGTGCCGCAGCACCGACCAGAAGAACTCGACGTCGCGGCGCTCCCGGGCCAGGTGGAACGCCTGCTCGCGCAGTTCCTCGGTGGAGAGCTTGTCCAGCTCGTCGAAGGTACGGCCGCCGGGGGCAGGAGTCTCCGTCATGCCGCGAGCCTAACCGGCGAGATCAGCTCCGGCCCGCCGGACGCGACGCCGGCGACGGACGGCCCCGGTCAGCGGTCCCCGGCGTCCCAGCGGCGCGGCTCGCTCTCCCAGCGCGGCGACTCCCACGAGTCGACGGTGTCGGTGTCCCGCACGGGCAGGACCGACGGCCAGGCGTCGGCCGGCTCGGGCGACGGGGTCAACGCCCACCCGGTGCTGATCGTGCCGTCGCCGCTCGGACCGGCCGGCACCCCACCCGGCGGCGTCGGCCGCGGCCGGCCGAACGTCTCGACCAGCCGGGTGACCAGCAGCCCGGCCCCGAGGGTGGCACCGCCCACCGCCCAGCGGCTGATCGTCCAGTCCTGCGTCACGGCCCAGGCCAGGAAGACCTCCACGGCGCACACCGCCAGCAGGGTGCCGAAGATCCCGCCCCGCCGGCCGTACGCGCTGGTGCCGCCGAGCATCACCGCACCGATCGCCAGGACCGACCAGTCGAACCCGCTGCCGGGCGCCACCGGGCCGTCCCCGTTGGCGGCGATCAGCACCCCGCCGAGCACGGCCAGCACGGTCGAGGCGATCAGCGCCAGCGCGGTCACCGTGGCGGCCACGCCACCCCGCCGTCGGGCCGGGTCGGCGACCGGCCGGAACCGCCCGACCAGCCGGCGGACCGGTTTGATCACGCCGAAGAGCCCGCCGAGGACGGCCACCGCGGCGAAGCCGACGAAGAGGTAGAGGGCGGTGCGCCGGGGGTCGTAGTCGCCCTGGACCGCGATCGGGGTGGTCCGCCGCTCGATGTACACGATCACGCCCGCCGCGCCGGCCAGGCTGGCCGCCCAGGCGGGCACGTGCAGCACCACGACGGCCAGGGCGAGCGCCAGCCCGCCGAGCGCCGCCACCACCAGTGCCGGGAGCAGCGCCTCGCGCACGCCGCGGTCGCCCTGCTCGGCGAAGTGCAGCGCGGCGGCCAGCGCGACCGGCCCGATCGCCAGGTTCACCGCGGCGGCCCGCAGGCTGAGCCCGGCGGCCAGGGTGAGCAGCCCGAGCCCGGCCACGTCGACCAGCAGCGTCTTCAGCGCGCCGCCGCGCAGCGCGTCCGCGTCCTCGCGCCAGAGCAGCCAGGTCACCGCGGCCAGCCCGGCCAGCAGCAGGAACTCCCAGACCACGTGCACGGCGATCCGGTCCCGGCCGGGTTCGCCGTGGGAGGGGTCGTCGAAGACGTTCTCCAGCACCGCCGCGGGCACGCCGGACGACGTCTCCACCGGCGCGATCCGGCCCGTCTCGTCGTACCCCATGGCCCGCGCCTCCCACTCGGCCGGCCGTGCGGTCCGACGCGCGGGCGGACCGGCGGCGGCCGTTGCTCTCCGGTCGCCAGGCACGGTACCTGCGGGGGGAGGTGCTGGGAACCCCCGGATCAGAGCCGGCCGCGCGGGGTCTCCCGGTCGCCGGGCTCCCGGTCCTCGTCGTCCTCCTGCTCGGGCACCCGGCAGGACCGCTCCAGCCAGAGCGCCGCCGCGACCAGGGCGAGCGAGGCGAGCAGCCCGGCACCGCCGGCCGGCCGGTCGCCCACCGCGGCGTTGGTCCGCTCGACGAAGAGCCAGGCGGTCAGCCCGGCGTAGAAGCCGGCGAAGATGGCCCCCGCCAGGGCGGACGCCTTCGCCAGCACCACGAACCGGGCGACCAGCAGCGGGTTCACCGGGTCCCGGCCGGGGCGGCGCTCGATCCGGCCGCGGGTGTTGACCGCCGCGTACGCCTCCAGCACGGCCAGGCCGGCCAACGTGACCACCGGCAGCCAGGGCAGGTCGGGGGCCACCTCGTAGTAGAAGGTGCTGATCAGCAGCCAGGCGAGCGCGGCGGCGGCCAGGGCGGCCACCACCAGGGTGGAGATCCGGGTCGGACCCATCCGGAAGCGGTGGGGGTCGCGCGGGGACTGGGCCTGGCTCATGCCGTCCGGCTCCACAGCATCATGTGTCCGACTCTAACGTCAGATCGGGGCGCGGACCGAGTTCCAGCGCGTCGGAGGCGAGCGGCTCGGCGTTGAGCAGGTCGGTGAGCCAGCCGTGGCCGGGCAGCCGGCCGTGCGGCTCGATGTCGATCCACGGCCGCAGCACGAAGGCGCGCAGGTGGGCCCGGGGGTGCGGCAGGGTCAGCTCGGGATCCGCGCTGAGCACCGGCTCCCCGGCCGCGTCCCAGACCGCGATCACGTCCACGTCGAGGGTCCGCGGCCCGTACCGCCGCTCCGGGTCGCGGGTGCGCCCGGCCGCCGCCTCGGCGGCCCGGGCCCGCGCCAGCCAGTCGCGCGGGGTCGCCGCCGGGTCCCCGACCAGCACCGCCGCGTTGAGGTACGCGGGCTGGTCGGCGTCCCCCCACGGTGGAGTCTCGTAGACGCCGGAGACCACCAGCACGGTGTCGCCGAACGAGGCCACCGCGGCGCGCAGGTGGGCCAGGCGGTCGCCCAGGTTGCTGCCGATCGACAGGACGGCCCGGCTCACCGGGTACGCCGCATCGTCACGGCCACGTCCCGGAAGGCGTGCGGGATCGGGGCCTCCGGCTTGTGCACGGTGACCGTCGCGGCGGCGACCAGCGGCTCGGCCAGGCAGACCGCGAGGAGCCGGTCGGCGAGCGTCTCGATCAGGTTGACCGGCTCGCCGGTGACCACGGCGACCAGCTTCTCGGCCAGCTCGCCGTAGTGCACGGTGTCGGTCACCTCGTCCGAGCGGGCGGCCGGGGCGAGGTCGAGTTCGAGCACCGCGTCGACCACGAACTCCTGCCCCTGGGCGCGTTCGAAGTCGTAGACGCCGTGCCGGCCGTGCGCGCGCAGGCCGGTCAGCTCGATCCGGTCGGTCAATGCTCCCCCTCGTCGGTGGTGGGCCGGGCCAGGCGCGGGCGGCCGGTGGCCCGCCAGACGGCGAGCGCGTCGGCGGTGGCCCGGACGTCGTGCACGCGTACCCCCCAGGCGCCGGCCGCCACGGCGAGCACGCTGGTGGCCACGGTGGCCGCCTCCCGCTCCGCGGTGGGGCGGGGGTTGCCGTCCGGGTCGGCGAGCAGCCGGCCCAGGTAGGACTTGCGGCTCGACCCGAACAGCAGCGGGAAGCCGAGGTCGACCAGCTCGGGCAGGCGGGCGCTCAACTCCCAGTTGTGCGCGGCGGTCTTCGCGAAGCCCAGCCCCGGGTCGACGATGATCCGGTCGGCGGCCACCCCGGCGGCCAGCGCCTCGTCGACGCGCCGGCTCAGCTCGGCCCGCACGTCGGCCACCACGTCGGTGTAGCGGGCCAGGTCCCGCATCTCGCGCGAGTGGCCCCGCCAGTGCATGAGCACCCAGGGGCAGCCGGCGTCCCGGACCACCCGGGCCATGTCCGGGTCGGCGAGGCCGCCGGAGACGTCGTTGACCACGTCCGCGCCGACGGCGAGGACCGCCTCGGCCACCCGGGCCCGGCTGGTGTCGATGCTGACCGGGATGCCGGCGGCGCTCAGCTCGCGGATCACCGGCAGCACCCGGGCGATCTCGGTCTCCGCGTCGACCCGGTCGGCGCCCGGCCGGGTGGACTCGCCGCCGACGTCGACCAGGTCCGCGCCGGCCGCCCGCAGTCGCACTCCGTGTGCGACGGCGGCGTCGAGGTCGGCGTATCGGCCGCCGTCGGAGAAGGAGTCGGGCGTGACGTTGAGGACGCCCATCACCACCGGGGTCTCCGCCCGTACCAGATCGGTCACGGACCCGACAGTACCGGTCGCCAGCAGGGCTTCCGGCGGCCCGGGCGACCCCGGCGCACGGCACCCCTGACGTGGGGATTGGAACAGGTGCACGATCGGTCGTCGGGTCCGTTCCGGGTCGACTCTTCGCGGGTTGTCGCAAAGGTGGCCGGGCCGTACGCTTTGGAATTGCCCAGCATCGAGATGGCGAAGCCTGGAGGGAGGGCCTAAGCGGGACGAATCCTCCCAATGCTCACCACCCTGCGTGGTGGGTGACGAACGCAGCGTCGTCGACGCTGTGTGGAACGAGCACCATCCCGCCAGGCTTTGCCCACGTGCACCACCGCGGCGCCGCCGGCCGCGACCTTGGGGAGGTTTTCCAGTGATCGCCATCGAGCTCATGGGGACGGCGTCCGCCGCCGTCGACCACGCGCTCCACACCCTGGCGTCGACTCCACTCGCCGAGCCGGCTCCCAAGGGCATCGACACCAACGGTGTCGTCTCCTTCTTCGCCAGCAAGATCGCGCCGATCCTGCTCGCGGTGCTCGGCGTGATCTTCATCGGCCGGGCCAGCCGGGGCGAGATCTCCAAGGT
>NZ_BMRA01000012.1:89128-240776 GCF_014648395.1 Micromonospora fulviviridis
TCGTCGGCGACTACCTGATCAAGCTGATCTTCGAATAGGCGTTGGGCGACGATGCGGCTGCGCACCGACGACGACATCTACCGGGCTCGCCTCGTCTACCTGGGGCCGCCCGGCTACACCCTTCCCGTCCACCTGCCGTACGCCCAGTACGGCCTGTTCATGCTGCTCGTACCCCTCTACATGTTCATCCACTGGTTGTTCACGCTCCAGGTCGAGCTCTTCCCCGCCTGGGAGATCTCGCTCGCCATCGTGACGACCTCGTTCATCTTCCGGTACGTCGACCCGGACCGGCCGGCGCGCATGGTCATCCGGACCGCGCTGACGGACTGGCGACGCACCCGGGAGCCGGCCGCCGAACTGCGCGATCCGCGCCTCGTCGCGAGCCGGATCAGGATCCGGGAGGAACTGGCATGACCGGGCGTACGCAGACGGCGCAGACGAACGACGCGGGTGAGGCGGTCGCATGAGTCGCTCTTCCACGCCGGGTCCCCCGGCCGGACGTCCGGCCGGGCCCTACGGTAACCGTGCGCGGTCGTTCGACTACCCAGCGGACGAGGAGCTGGACGAGGTCACCCTCGACCCGGCCCTGGTGACCAGCCCCCAGCACGGTCGCGTCGGGGTCTTCCAGCCGCCCCGGCCGCTGGCCCCGCGCGGCGAGCAGCGGGAGCCCGTGGCCGCCGACAGCGGCGACATCGACTCCCCCTTCCTCGACCTCTTCGGGGGCGCGCAGCCCCGCGTCCGCCGGCCGGCCAACCCGCCCGCCGGCCCGCCGGCCCCGGTGGAGCCGGTGGTGGCGCCGCCCCGGCGCGGCGTCGGCCGGGAGGCGCTGCCGATCCCGCACCAGCACGCCGCTCCGGTCGAGCCGGCCCTGCCGGTTCCGCAGGCCGCTCCGGCAGAGCCGGCCCCGCCGGCCGTGCCCGCCCTGCCCGAGGGGCAGCCGCCGGCGGCCCGGCTCCCGGAGGGCGCGCCCGGCGTCCGCCCGGTGGGCCGGCCGCGCGAGGCGCCGGAGGCCGCCCGCCCGGCGGTGCACGCCGCCCCCGAGCCGCCGGAGCAGCCCGCCCTCGGACCGGCGCCGGTCACCCGGACCCGGGTGCCGCACCAGGTGGGCGACCGGCTCCCGGCGCTCCCGTCCACCGTGGAGCCCGAGCCGGCCGAGCCCGAGAGCCCGGTCGGGCGCCCCACCCGCCGAGCCGACCGGCGCACGGCCGAGCCGGCCCGGTCGAACGGGCGCGAGATGGCCACCGCGCCCGCCCGCGAGGTGACCCCGCAGCCCGCGCGCGAGGTGGCCCCGCCCCGGCAGCGGTCCCCGGAGCGCAGCGGCCGGCCCATGAAGCCGGTCCGGGTCCGGGCCCCGAAGATCAAGTTCGGCGACCGGGACCCCTCGGTCGAACTGGCCATCACCGAGATCGCCGGCCACCTCACCTTCACTCCCAACACGGTCACCGCCTGGTACTGGCTGCCCGAGGTGCGCTGGGCGTTCCGTCCCGACGCCGAGCGCGAGGCACTGCTCTCCGCCATCTCCGAGCAGTACGCCGGCCTGGCCGGCTTCCGGCTGCACCTGCGCCGCACCACCCGGCCGTTCCCGGCCGACGAGTGGGCCCGCACCATCGACGCGCACACCGCCGCCCCGCTGCCCGACGTGCCCGGCACCACCGGCTGGGCCGACCACCTGGTCGCCGCGCAGCGGCACCTGATGGCGGTCAACCACGCCGAGGGGCAGACCTACCTGGGCGTCACCTTCGCCCGCAGGTCGCTCGGGGACTCGCTCACCGAACGGCTGCTGCGCACCTTCGGCCGGGGCACCGCCGACGGCGAGCGGCGCCGGCTCGGTCGCACCGTCGAGCAGTTCGACGAGGTGCTCGGCGCGTTCGGCATGCGTGGCCGCCGGGTCACCGCGCAGGAACTGGAATGGCTGCTCTACCGCTCGGTGGCGCTCTGCATGGCGCCGCCCGGGGTGCTCTCCCCCATCACCAACGGCCGGTGGGAACGCGGTGACCTGCTGGCCCTCACCGAGCAGGTCGAGCGCTACCGCACCCCCTACGGCTCCACCGTCAAGCTGGTCAACCGGATGACCGGCGAGGAGCGGCACGTGGCCGTGCTCGCGGTCGGCCGGATGGAACCGCTGGAGATCCCCGAGCGGCACGAGCCCTGGCTGCACTTCCACGAGCGGCTGCCGTGGCCGATGGAGCTCTCCACCCGCGTCGACATCCTCGGCCCCGGCGACTCCTTCCGGAACCTCGAACATCGGCTCCGGATGATCCGCTCCCAGCAGCTCGACTACGCCGAGCACGGCATCGACGCCCCGCCCGAGCTGGAGCGGCTGGCCAAGCGCGCACTGGTGATCGGCGACGAGATGACCACCGGCCTGCCGGTGGACTCGGCCCGCGCGCACGGCTGGCACCGGATCGCGGTCGGCGGCCGCACCCGCGAGGAGTGCCTGGAACGGGCCCGCCGGCTCATCCAGCTCTACTCGCGCGAGCTGCGCATCTCGCTCCAGCACCCGAAGAACCAGGACTGGCTGGCCCGCGAGTTCATCCCCGGCGAGCCGATCGCCAACACCGGCTACGTCCGGCGGATGCCGGTCAACCTGCTCGCCGCCGCGCTGCCCCAGGCCGCGTCCACGGTCGGCGACCGGCGCGGCGACCTGATCGGCCGGACCGCCGGCACCTGCCGCCGCCCGGTCTTCCTCGACCTGCACTTCCCCATGGAGGTACGCGAGCGCTCCGGCCTCGCCGTCTTCGTCGCCGAGCCGGGCGGTGGCAAGTCCACCCTGCTCGGCGCGCTCGGCTACCTGGCCGCCCGGCGGGGCGTGCAGGTGACCCTGCTCGACCCGTCCGGCCCGCTGGCCCGGCTCTGCGCCATGCCCGAGCTGGCGCCGTACTCGCGGGTGCTCAACCTGACCGGGTCGGAGCAGGGCACCCTGGCCCCGTACGCGCTGATCCCGACGCCGCTGCGCAGCGAGTTCGGCGCCGGGGCGGCCGGCGACCGGGAGTTCGAGATCGCGGTCTCCAACGCCCGCGCCGAGCGCCGGATGCTCGTGCAGGACATCTGCATGATGCTGGTGCCGCCGCAGGTGGCCCGGGAGGCGTCCACCGCCACCCTCTTCCGGCACGCCGTACGCCAGGTTCCGGCCGAGGAGACCTCCACCCTGGACGACGTGGTCGCCTGCCTCCAGGGGCTCGACGACGACGCCGGCCGGGAGCTGGCCAACCTGCTCCTCGACACCGCGGAGATGCCGCTGGCCATGCTCTTCTTCGGCCGCCCGCCGGAGGGGCTGCTCGGCGCCGACGCGGCGCTCACCGTGATCACCATGGCCGGGCTCCGGCTGCCCGACCTCAAGATCGAGCGGGAGTACTGGTCGGCCGAGGAGGCACTGGCCCTGCCGATGCTGCACACCGCGCACCGGCTGGCCGTCCGCCGCTGCTACGGCGGCTCGATGTCCTCGCGGAAGCTGGTGGGCCTCGACGAGGCGCACTTCATGGAGGGCTGGCGCTCCGGCCGGTCGTTCCTGGTCCGCCTCGCCCGCGACTCCCGCAAGTGGAACCTGGCCGCGCTGGTCGCCTCGCAGAACCCGAAGGACATCCTCGGTCTCGACGTGCAGAACCTGGTCTCCACCGTCTTCGTGGGCCGGATCGCCGAGGACACCGAGATCGCCTCCGAGGCGCTGCGGCTGCTCCGGGTGCCGGTCAACGACGGCTACGAGGCCACCCTCGCCTCGCTGTCCCAGGCCGACAGCGGCTCGGCCGCCCGGCTCGGCTTCCGCGAGTTCGTCATGCGCGACGTCGACGGTCGCGTGCAGAAGGTCCGGGTCGACGTGTCGTACGTCGACGGGCTGCTGGAGCACCTGGACACCACCCCCGCCGCGGTCGCCCAGGCCGCCGGGCAGCTGCCGACCGTCCTGGCTGATCTGGAGGCGTGACATGGCGAGGGCCCGGGCACGGATCGCGGCGCTCCTCATCGCGCTCGGCGTACTGGCCGGGGCCACCATCTCCTGGCCGCTGGTCGGGGCGACACCCGCGTACGCCGCCGTGCCGGCCGCCCAGGCCCGGGCCGAGCTGTGCAGCACCAAGGAGTGGCAGGCCGACTTCCGCGCCTGCGTGGCCAAGCTCAAGGCGGTCAGCGAGGACCAGGTCGAGTGCCGCAACGCGCCGGTACCCGGGGCACCGGACTCGGGTCTGGCCGGCTGGTTCGCCTCCCGCCCCGACTCCGCGAAGCAGCCCGGACCGAAGGGCCTCTACAGCGACTACGGCTACGCCGGATACAGCTACACGACGTACGACGTCGACGGCGGCTGCGCCTCCTCGGTGCTGCATCCGGACTACCGGTTTACCACGATGGTGGCGAACGGCGAGTTCATGTTCGCCAACGCAATCATCGGGGCGTCCAACGCGCTGCGCGAACGCGCCTGGGACCCGCGCACGATGTGGCGCTGGGCGGACCCGCTGGTCGAGCAGGCCACCAAGGCCGTCTACCAGAAGGTGTTCAGCGTCTTCGGCATCATCACCATCTGCGTGGTCGGCCTCTACCTGCTCTGGCGCTCCCGCCAGTCGGACATGAGCAACGCCATGACCACAGCCGGCTGGGCGATCCTGGTCATGGTGGCGGTGACCGCATTGGCCGCCTGGCCGGTGAAGTCGGCAAACATCGCCGACAACACCCTGATCACCACCCTCGGTGTGGTGCACGACGCCGTCGGTCCGGCGTCGAGGGACACGCCGCCCGGCCAGTGCGACGATCCGAACCCCGCGGCGTGCAAGGACCACCGACCCCCGGCCGTGCGCGCCAGCGACACCGCGACCGAGACGATGCTCTACCGCAACTGGTTGCGCGGCGTGCTGGGCTCGGCCGACAGCGAGACCGCCAAGAAGTACGGTCCGGCGCTCTACGACGCCAAGTCGCTGACCTGGGACGAAGCGGAGTCGATCCGCGCGAATCCCGCCACTCGCGACGTGGTGATCAAGGCCAAGCAGCAGCAGTGGGCGAAGGTCGCCGAACAGATCAAGTCGGAGGACCCGGAGGCGTACGAGTACCTCCAGGGCGTCCGGGACATGGACCGGATCGGCGCGGGCTTCATCGCGGTGCTGGCCTCGCTGCTCTTCGCGATGTTCGACCTGACCGCCTCGCTGCTCGTGCTGCTCGGCTTCCTGATCTTCCGGTGGGCCGTGATCGCCGCGCCGATCCTGGGCACGGTCGGGCTGATGCGCCCGGCCAGCGCCGGCCTCCGGCGGCTGGCCAACGCGGTGGTCGCCGCGGTGTTCAACATCGCCATCTTCGGCACGGGTGCGGCCATCTACCTGTTCGCGGTGGATCTGATCATGAACACGCCCACCCTGCCCGGCTGGCTCCAGGTGGTCCTGGTCTGGCTCTGCGGCGTCGTGGGCTGGCTGCTGCTCCGCCCGTACCGGCGGATCACGCAGCTCGGCGGCAAGGACAGCAGCGAGGCGGTCAGCTCGGCCGGCTCCTGGCACCGGCGGTTCTTCCGCGACATGCGGGTCGCGGCCCGCCTCGACGTGGCCGAGCCGGGCGGCACGGCCGAGCCCGCGATGGGGCGGCGGCGCGGCGTGCCGGCCGACCAGCGCAGCCTCCGGCCGGAGGCCCGGCACGAGGACCCGGCGCACACCGTCGCGGTGGTCGAGCGGGAACGGCCGGACGGGCGGGAGCGTCCCGAGCAGGCGCCGGCGACCGAGTCCGGGTCCGGGCGAGCCGGCAGTGCGCCCCGGCCGCGCCGCCAGCCGGCGGGTTGGACCGGACCGGACGTGCCCGAGGAAGCACCGTCCTTCGCCGTCTACCGGCCGGACTCGGCCGACCGCGCCCCGGCGCCCAAGCCGGCGCCGCGGGTCCGCTCCGAGGCACGGTGACACCGGTGCGGCGGGCGCTGGAGTTCCTGTTCACCCGGGTGCTGCGGTCCCGGCTCGGCATCGCGTTGGTGATCGCCGTGCTGATCTTCGGCGTGATCGGCGCGGCCCGGCTGGTCTCCGGCCCGGTCGACTCGACCACCGGCCTGAGCGTCCGGCCGAGCCAGCCGATCAGCACGGTGGACCCGCACGCCGGTGACGACGGGGTGCTGTCGAGCCCACCGGCGGCGGTCTCTCCGAAGACGCGACCGGGCGAGGCCACCCCCGAGCAGACCGCGAGCCGGTTCACCACGGCGTGGCTCACCGGCCCGGGCAGCAGCGGCGACGCCTGGCAGGCCCGGCTGCGGCCGCTCTCCACGCCCGCGCTCATCGAGAAGATGACCGGCGCCGACCCGGAGAGCGTGCCCGCCCGCCGGACGGCCGGCGCGGTGACCCTCCGGCCCCGGACGGAGTCCTTCGTGGAGGCGCTGATCCCGCTCGACAACGGCCGGCTCCGGCTCGAACTGGTGGCCCCGGACGGTCTCTGGCTGGTGGACGTGGTCGACTGGGAGCGGCCGTGAGCACGGCGTCCGGCGTCGCCGCGCCGGTCCGCCGCAAGCTGCGGGTCGGCGTCCTGGTCACCGCGGTCACCACCGTGCTCACCCTGCTCTGCTGCGTCGGCGGGGCGGGCGCGTTCCTCCTCACCGAACTCGGCGGCGACCAGAAGGACGGCGTGCTCGCCGGCCTGAACTGTGACCCGGCCTACCAGGTCAACCTCACGGGGGACATGCCGCGCTTCACCGAGTACGGCGACGGCCAGCTCCGCAACGCCGCCGTCATCATCAAGGTCGGCCAGGACATGAAGGTGCCCGCCCGCGGCTGGGTGATCGCGTTGGCCACCGCCATGCAGGAGTCCGCGCTGCGCAACCTCGCCAACAGCACGATTCCGGCCTCGCTGGCCCTGCCGCACGAGGGCGTCGGCGCCGACCACGACTCACTGGGCCTGTTCCAGCAGCGGCCCGGCTGGGGCAGCGTCGAGCAGCGGATGACGCCCTCCTACGCGGCCCGGAAGTTCTACGAGAAGATGGTCAAGGTGCGGAACTGGCAGCAGCGGCCGCTGACCGTGGTGGCGCAGCGGGTGCAGGTCAGCGCCTTCCCGGACGCCTACGCCAAGCACGAGGACCTGGCCGGCCGGATCGTGGACGCGCTCGCCGGCGGGGCCGCGCGGACCGTCGAGATCGCCGGCAAGGCGGTCTGCGACGCCGCCGCCGGAGCCCGGATCGCCGCCTCCGGCTGGACCGCCCCGTTGCCCGGCGGCGTGGTCTCCGGCTTCCGCACCACCGAGCGGCCCAGCCACAACGGGGTCGATCTCGCCGCCGACAAGCGCACCGAGATCCACGCCGCCTCCGCGGGCCGCGTGCTGGTGGCCCGCTGCGATCCCGACCACTCAGGGAAGCGGGACTGCGACCGGGACGGCTGGCCGGGCAAGGGTGGCTGCGGCTGGTTCGTCGACGTCCTGCACGCCGGCGGCTACATCACCCGCTACTGCCACATGATCGAGCGCCCCCGGGTGACGCCCGGCCAGTTGGTGGAGGCGGGCGAGGTGATCGGTCTCTCCGGCACCAGCGGCAACTCCTCCGGTCCGCACCTGCACTTCGAGGTGCACGTCGACAGCGACCGGTCCAGCCGGGGCGCGATCAACCCGGTCCCGTTCATGCGCGAGCGGGGCGCCCCGGTGGACGGGACCGCGTGAGGCGCACCGGCACATGAGCAACCCGCTGCCCGACCCCTTCGCGGACCGGCCCGACTGGGCACCGCTGCCGCCCCGCCCCGTCGAGATCGTCCCCGCCACCGGCCGGATCGAACTGCGGGGCCGCCGCGTGCTGGTCGGCCTGCCCGGCCTCGGCTGGCGCGGTGACCTGCGCGCCGACGAGCGGGTCGTGCAGGGCAGCCGGACCTATGTGCCGGTCATTCCGGAGCACGAGTGGTACCGCGCCGAGTCCGAGCAGGTGGAGGTCTTCGCGCCGCTGGTGCCGGTGGAGCGGGTCTGGGTGGAGACCGTGGGCGAGCGGCGGGCCAGCGCCGGCCCGCCCGAGCCGGGCATCCGGCTGGTCTCGCTCGACGCGCCCACCCGGCGCCCGCCCACGCCGGTCTTCGAGGCCGACTCGGTCACCGGTCGGCGGGTGGTGCACGTGACCGGGGCGACCGAGCAGCGCGACCTCCGCGCGGTCACCGAGGCCTACTCCGGCGCGGACGGGGACATCTGCGTCCGGGTGGCCCCGGAACTGGAGTGGTACCGGTGGGCCTGGCGCGGCCAGGCACCGACCACCATGGAGGTACCGGTCCACCTGCTCTGGTTGGAGTGATGGGCAATCAGCCGATCTTGCTGGCGCCACACACCCGCCACCCGTCTGTATTGACGACGTGGAAACGCCAGATCTCCCGGCGGCTGCTCCGCGGCTGGCCGCTCGACGAGCTTGAGATGGCCAGCGTCGTCGTCACCGACTCACCCTCCCCGTCCTTTGCACGGGCGAGGGGACCCCAGCTCACCTTGACGACAACGTCGAAGTTGGCCTCTCGTTGCTCCAGCTCGGTCCGCAGAGCGCGGACCGCATCGAGGTCGGCTCCGGACGTGCACGTGAACTCCTGCGCCTTCGTGTCGTTGCGGTCCACCAGGAAAGTCTGGATGTAGTTGGCCACCACGACATCGGGGGCGCTGCGGTCGGGAGCGGTTGCTCGGTCGTACAGCACGAAGCCGACGATCGCGCCGCCGGCGCAGAGCAGCGCCAGCACCCCGGCGACCATCGCGAGAACGGTGCGCAGCCGCCGCTTCGGGCGTACCGGCGCCGGAGCGGGCGCGGGCGGCGCCAACTGCTCGGGCGGGGTCCGCTGCGCCGGTACCCGGGAGACCTGGGAACCGGCGGGGGGCTGCACTGATTCCACCTTCTGAGGCTATCGGCTGCGCGCCGCGTACCCAATGCCTGAGAACTGGCGGATCGTGGCGAACCGCCGGACGGGCGCCGCCCGGCACGGCCCTGGTCGGGGTCGTGCCGGGCGGTCGTGCCGCGGCGGTCAGCGGATCCGGTACGCCCGGATGAGCTGCTGCTCCACCTTGTTGCCGGCGTCGTCCCAGGCGGTGGCCCTGAGCGAGACGAACCCGGCGGTCGACGGGTGCTTGAGCATCGCGGACCAGGCTCCGGTGCCGTCGGCCGTGAGGGTCACCGGCTGCCAGGTGGCTCCGTCGTCGTAGGAGACGCTGAGGGTGCCGCCGGTCGGCTTGCCGGCTCCGGTCACGCCGTCGATGTGCGTGGCGGTCAGGCCGATCTTCTGCTGGCCACCAGCCTTCACCGAGCCGGTCAGGTCGGTGTCGATCCGGTAGTCGAGCTGGAGCAGCGGCAGCAGCACCCGCACGTCGGCGGCCGGCCTCGCGGACCGGAAGGTCCACGCCGTCCGGGTGCTCGTGGGGGCCAGCCACGGACCGGCCGGGAGGGTGCTCTCCTGCTCGAAGCGGTACTCGGCCGCCCCGTCGGTGGCGGGCACGCTCGTCTGCACCGCCTGGGACAGCTGTTCCCTGCCGACCTGCACGCCGTTCTGATAGAGCCGGGACTTCACGGTGGCCGCGTCGTCGATGCCGGTCATGTCGGTGTCACCGCTGCGCGGCGGCACGTTGACGGCCAGGAAGTCGCGGTCCCGGTACGGGAGCCAGAAACCGGGGCCGAGGCGCGGCCGGGTGACCGGCGCGAACCAGTTGCGGGTCAGCTGCTGACCGGGCCGGTAGGTCATCTGCTGGTGCCGCTGCTCCCAGCCGGGCAGCAGGTCGGCCTTCTCGTACCACGAGGTGCCCTGCTGGGTGGAGAAGTAGTCGACCCGGGTGGACGGCGCGGCGAACGGCTCGTTCGGGCCCTGGCAGGGCGGCCAGTAGTACGGGCGGCAGTCGGCGGCCAGGTCGAAGACGAGCGACGGGGTGCCGGCGCGGAAGGTCTGGTCCACCCGGGCCAGTTCCTCCTCGGTCGGCGCGTACGTCGGGTCGGTCGGCACCTCGCCCGGCCAGGACCGGAGCAGGTGGTACTGGTACGGGGTGAACTCCACGGCGGTGCCCCGCAGGACCAGGGTGCCGGCGCGGGCGGCGGCCAGCAGCGGCTCTCCCTGGGCGTGGGTCAGCGAGATCACCGGCACGTCGGTGCCACCGGCCTGCTGGTAGTAGCGGCCCGGCTGGTTGTTGACCACGACGAGGAGCGCGGCCCCGGCGGCCTGGGCGGCCTGCGCCCGGGCGGCCGGCGTGACGGTGTCGTCGCGGGTCACCAGGACGGCCCTGCCCTTGACGTCGAGGCCCTGGTATTCCTCGGGCCGGCCGGTGCCGGCGACGACGCCGGTCAGCTCGACCTTGCCGTCGAGCCGGGCGGAGCCGGACTGGTAGAGCGGGTCGAGGTTGACGGTGGCGGGGGTGTGCCCGGCGAGTTTCAGGTGCGCCACGCCCCGGTCCCACCGGGCCGCGAACTCGTAGCTGCCGCCGGTGATCGGGCCGGTCGGGGCCACGTACACGTCGTCGACCTGGGGGGAGACGCCGTAGAGGGCGCTGAAGGCCGCGTACTGACCGCCGATGCCGGAGTCCCGGAAGTACTGGATCCGCCGGTAGCTGTCCTCGCTGGGGCGCGGGGTGGTGACGGTGACCTTGTGCGCCTGCCGGGCGTCCAGCTCCAGGGCCCGGTCGGCGTCGAGCTTCAGGCTCGGGGTGCCCAGCAGGGCGGCGCCGAGCGAGTCGGGTCCGCCGTCGCCGGCGACCGGCAGGAAGCCGGTGACGGTGTACTCGCCGGGCGGCAGGCGCAGCGCGGGCGCGGTGCCGGTCGCCGGGTCGAGCGCCACGGTGCGGGTGAAGGTGTCGCCGTAGCGGTAGACGGTCACGTACCCGCCGATCGGCGTGCCGTCGCGGTCGGTGCCCTTCAGCGCGAGGTTGTAGCGCTCCTCCTCCTTGACCAGGGCGACGGCGGTGTGCACGCCCACCGAGCCGGTCCCGTCGGTGGCGGCCAGGGTGCCGGTGTAGCGGCCGGTGCCGCTGACGGCGTTCGGGTCGCCGGTCACGGTCGCGGTGGCGGTGCCGCCGGCGGGCACGGTGACCTGCTTCGGGGTGACCGTGCCGAGGGCGGCCGGCTGGCCGTCCGGACCGGTGACGGTCAGCGCGAGGTCGAGGGTGACCGGGTTGTCGCCGCTGTTGCGGTAGGTGACGGTCCGGCTGACCGGCTGGTCGTCGGAGTGTGGCCAGGCATGGAAGCCGAGGTCGGCCGAGCCGGTGGCCTGCAGGTCACCGAGGGCGGCCGGGACGTCGAGCCGCCCGGAGCCCACCTGGTACGGCGTGGTGCCGGTGAGCGTCTTCGACGCCGACATGAGAGCGTCCTTGATCCGGTCGGCGGACCAGTCGGGGTGCCGCGCGGCGACGATGGCCGCGGCGCCGGCCACGTGCGGGGTGGCCATCGAGGTGCCGTTCATCTTCACGTAGCTGCCGGTTCCGGGACTTGCCGCGGCCCGGGCGGCGAGGATCTGCACGCCGGGAGCGGAGAGGTCCGGCTTCAGGCCGTTGTCGCCGAAGCGAGGGCCCTGGCTGGAGAAGGCGGCGCGGACGTCCTTCCCGTCGACGGCGGCGACGGTGAGGGCGGCGTCCGCGGCGCCGGGGCTGCCGATGGTCGCCTCGCCGTAGCTGTTGCCGGCGGCGATGACGAAGAGGGCGCCGGTCTCGGCGGTGAGCCGCTCGACGGCCTGGGCCATCGGGTCCGTGCCGTCGCTCGGCTCCTGCGACCCCAGGCTCATGTTGACCACCCGGGCGTGCTGGGCGGCCCATTCCATGCCCGCGATGATCCACGAGTTGAGGCCGGAACCGTTGTCGTCGAGCACCTTGCCGATCACCAGGTCGGCGCCGGGGGCGACACCCTTCTCGGCTCCACCGGAGGCGGCGCCGGTGCCGGCCACCGTGGAGGCGACGTGGGTGCCGTGCCCGCGGCGGTCGCCGGTGTCCGAGCCGGGCACGAAGGAGACCGCGTCCTTGACCTTCCCGGCGAGGTCCGGATGGGCGGCGTCGACTCCGGTGTCCAGGACGGCGACCGTGCTGCCCGTCCCGTCGTACCCGGCCGCCCATGCCGTCGGCCCGCCCACCTGGGCGACGCTGTCGGCCAGGTCGACGCTGACCCGGCCGTCGAGCCAGACCTTGCCGACACCGCCGGCGAACCGGCCCGGCGTGGTCTCCGGCGCGAGGGCCCGCCAGAACGAGGCGGCATCCTTCTTCGCGGTGCTGATCGCCATGCCGTTGATGCTGCGCAGGTCGCGCACCTTGTGGGCCTTCGCCGGCGCGGTGCGCGCCGCGCTCCGGGCGGTGGCGTTCCCCGGGTACGTCGTGATCAGCGGAAGCTCGGCGGCGTGCCCGTCGTCGAAGCCGTCCTCGATGAGGTCGGTGACGTTGAACAGTTCGCGGTCGAGCCGGTTCGCGGCGAGGTACGGCAGCACCGCGTCGGGGATGACGTACAGGTCACCGCCGACGGTCTGGGTCTGCACGCCACCGGTGGAGCCGGCGCGCTGGTCGACGGTGACCACGTCGGGACCGGAGCCCGGGTGGGTGACCCGGACGACGTCCCCGGTGACCAGCGTGACGGTGTCGGTGACGCCGGAGGCGTCCGGTGCCGGTGCCGTGGGTGACGGTGGTTCGCCTGCGGCGGCCGGCGAACCAGGCGCGGCGGCCAGGGCTGCCGCGACGGTGACGGCGATCAGGCGGCGTGGACTTCGTCGCATGTGTGGGCCTCTCCATGAAGAGCGTGGATATGGCAGACCATCCGACGGGCCGGCCCGGCCGGGCAACGGATCCACCACGGCGGCTTCCTTCCATGACGCAAAACCGCCAGACTCTCTCGCGGGCGAGACGGCGGAGGCGTGACATGGTGCTGGACGTGCTGGGGTTGAGCAGGAAGGAGTCGGCGGCGTACCGGGCGCTGGTCGCGCTGCCCTCGGCGGCCCCCGCCGAGCTCGCCGGCCAGGTCGGCGGGGACGAGGACGAGGCCGCGCAACTGCTGGGCGTGCTGGAGGGCAAGGGGTTGGCGGCGCGCAGCGTCGGGGACACCGCCCGGTTCGTGGCCTCCCCGCCGGCCACCGCGTTCGGCGCGCTGCTGTTGCAACGGCAGAACGAGCTGCGGCTGGCCGAGTTGGAGCTGGGCTCGCTGACCGAGCTGTACCGGGCGGCGAGCGCCGGCCGGGGGGTCGCCGAGGTGGTGGACGTGATCGTCGGGGTGCCCGCCCTGCGGCAACGCCTGGAACAGCTCCAACTCGGCGCGCGCAGCGAGGTGATGACCTTCGTCAAGGCACCGGTGGCGATCATCAGCGGTGCGGAGAACACCGCGGAGGACGCCGCCGTGGCCCGGGGGGTGCACTACCGGGTGCTGCTGGAGCGGGGCATGCTCGACGAGGACGTGGACATCGACGGCATCGTGGCCGCTCGCAACGCCGGCGAGGACATCCGGATCGCGGAGAGCCTCCCGCTGAAGCTGTTCATCGTGGATCGCGAGATCGCCATCGTCCCGCTGATCACCTCGTCGGACGTGGCAACCGCCGGGGCGTTGCTGGTGCACCAGAGCGGCCTGCTGGACGCCCTCATCGCGCTCTTCGAGCTGGAGTGGGCCGCCGCCATGGAGGTGACCACCTCGGCGGACGACTTCGCCGGGACCGGGGTGGACGACCTGGACGTGCAGATCCTGACCCTGCTGCTGACCGGCCTGACCGACCAGGCGGTCGCCGGTCACCTGCGTACCTCGCTACGGACCGTGCAGCGCCGGGTGCGCCGGCTGATGGACCTGGCCCGGGTGCAGACCCGGATGCAGCTCGGCTACCAGGCCGCCCGGCGGGGCTGGCTGCCGGGTGAGGCTGCTCACCGCTGAGCCGGGCACCGCGCCGACCGACATCCCGGAGGACGGCCCCCGGCTGGGATACCGTCACCATCGGGGAGGAGATGTCGGCCTCGGGAAGAGAGGTGGACGGGTGGCGAGTCCGAAGGCGCGCGCCGGCCGGGCCGCCGCGCTGCACCGCAGGGCCGAGGCCACCGCGACCGCGGCGGCCGCGATCCTCGACGAGATCCGGCCCGCGCCCGCCGATCACCACCGGCAGTACGAGCTGGCCGAGCGGCTCCGTGCCGCGGCGGCGCTCGCCGCACCGGGCTGGGCCGGCGACCCGCTGGAGACACTGACCCCGACGACGCCGCCCGGGGACGGCCCGCCCGCCTTCGTCCGGGTCGGGACCGCCGCGCCGCTGGACGACGCCCGGTTCCCAGCGCTGGTGCCGCTGCTCGGCAGCGGACATCTGAGCGTGGACGCCGACGCCGGCGACCCGCGGGTGGCCGGGCTGCTCCGGGCCCTGCTGCTGCGGCTGTTCGCGGCCAGCCCGGCCGGCGCCCTGCTGGCCCGCGCGGTCGACGGCGGCCCGGACGCCACCCTGGCCGGTTACGCGCCCCTGGCCGACGCGGGCCTGCTGCCACCGCCCGCCACCGACCTGACCGGGCTCCGCGCGGTGCTGGCCGAGGCCGAGCAGTGGGTGGCCGCCGGCACCGCCCGTCAACGCGGGCACGACCGTACGCTGCTGCTCATGGTGGCCGCCCTGCCCGACGGGGCCGCACCGTCCGATCTCGACCGGCTCGCCGAGCTGGCGGCGCAGGGTCCCCGGGCCGGGCTGCACCTGGTGGTGGCCGGCTGGCCCGACACGGTGCCGCTGCCGCAGGCCACCCCGCTCGCGGTGCGCACCGCGTACGCGCTGGTCGGTGATCCGCCCGCCGCCGGCTTCAGCAGCCCCGGGTCGGAGCCGCCGGGCGGGTTGAACTCCCCGGTCTTCCTCGACGAGGACCCGCCCGAGGAACTGGTGGCCGGGGTGTGCCGGCGGCTGGTCCGGCAGATCGAGGACGGCTCCCGCCTCGCCCTCACCGACCTGCTGCCCGACGGGGAGCTCTGGGCGGAGGGTTCGGTCGACGGGCTGACCACGACGGTCGGTGACGCCGCGGGGCGGCCGGTCAGCCTGGGCTTCACCGAGCTGACCCCGCACTGGCTGGTCAGCGGCCGCTCGCAGGCCGGCCGGTCGGCGTTCCTCACCGACGCGCTCTTCGGCCTGGCCGCCCGCTACGGCCCGGACGAGCTGGTCCTCTACCTGGCCGACCTCGACGACGGCGAGTCCTTCGTGGAGTTCCTCCAGACCGAGCGGGACCGGTCCTGGGTGCCGCAGGTCCGGGCCGCCGGGATGGCCGCCGACCGCGAGTACGTGGCGGACCTGCTCGGCGAGCTGGAGGCCGAGCTGCGCCGCCGGGAGGAGGCGGCCCGGCGGGCCGGCGGGCAGCGCTACGCCGAGCTGCGCCAGCACCAGTCGTTGCCCCGGATCGTCTGCGTGATCGACAACTTCCCGCTGCTGCTGCGTGAGCGGGACCGGCTCGCCACCGACCTGCTCGCCCGGCTGGACGGGCTGGCCCGCGCCGCCCGGTCGTACGGGATCCACCTGGTCCTCGCGGGCGAGGGCGACCTCGGCATCGGCGGCCCGCGCGACCCGCTGCTCGGCCAGTTCCCGGTGCGGGTGGCGCTGCCCGGCGGTTCGGCGGTGCTGGAGCCGACCAACGACTCGGCGGCCGGCCTGCCGGTGGGCAGCGCGGTGGTGAACACCGCCGGCGGGCTGGGCGGCCCGCGCGGCGCGACCCGGGGCCACGAGCGGATGATCCGGTTCCCGGACCCGCACGAGGACCCCGCGGTCCTCGCCGACCTGCGGCACCGGCTCTGGTCGGCCCGGCCCGAGGGGGCCGCCCCGCCGGTGGTCTTCGCCGGGTTCGCCCGCCCGCTGCTCGCCAACGACCCGCGACACCGGGCCGCGCTGAGCGGCCGGGCGCACGCGCCGGCCGCGCTGCTCGGCCGGGCGGTGGACATCCGGCGCTCCACGGTGGCCGTGCCGCTCGGCCCGGCCGCCGGCCGGAACCTGGCCGTGCTGGGCCGGGACGAGGAGGCCGAGCGGCTGCTGGTCACCGCGGTCCGCAGCGCCGCGGCGGCGCACCCGGGCGCGGCGCGGTTCGTGCTGGCGCCGCTGGCCAACGGCTCGGCCGAGCCGGCCGGCGTGCTCGCCGCCGAGCTGGCCGGGCGGCACCGGGTGGAGACCGTCGACGTGGCCGGGTTGCGGGCGGCGATGGCGGCGGACGAGCCGGGCTACCTCGTGGTGTTCGGGCTGGACGTGCCGGACGCGACCGAGCTGCCGCCCGAGCTGCTGCGCGCGCTGCTGCTGGAGGGCCCGCCCGCCGGCCGCCACCTGCTCGGCTGGTGGCGCACGGTGGCGCCGCTGGCCGGGCTGCTCGGTCCGGAGGGCGAGGTGGACAAGCTCACCGCCGTGGTGGTCACCGACGTGCCCGGCGCCCGGCTGGAGCAGCTCTTCGACCGGCCGGTGCTCTGGCGACCCCGGCCGGCCCGGGCGGTGCTCTGGGACGGCCCGGGTGAGCAGGGCACCGTGCTGGTCCCCTTCGGCGAGGGTGTGGGGTCATGAGCGAGACCGGTACGGCGGTGCCGGCGCCCCGGTCCGGCGGCCCCACGGTCGACGTGGACCCGGCCGGGGCGGCCTGGGCGGACTACGTGGCCGCCGCCCGCCAGCTCGACGGCGTACGCCGGGCGGCGGCGACCGCCGCGAGCGAGCAGGCCCGGTCGGTGGCGGCGGCCCGGGAGGAGCTGACCGCGGTCCGCGAGCGGCTCGCCCCGCAGCAGTCACGGCTGCGGGAGCTGGGCGTGCCGGCGATCTCGCTGGTCCCGACGCCACCCGAGGTGACCGAGGCGACCCGGCCGATGGCGGCCGGCCCGGCGGCCGTGCTGGCCGCCCTGCGGTCCGCCCGGGGCTGGGCGGACTCGGCGGACGACAGTCTCGCCGCGCGCGGCCTGCCCCGGCTGGCCCGCTGGCCGGCGCACCCCCGAAACCTGCTGGTCTACGGTCCCCTGGCGCTGCTGGTGCCGCTGGTCCAGCTCGTGTTCTTCCTCGTCACCGGCACCGGCCCGCTGACCGTGCTCATGCTGGTGGTGGGGCTGCCGCTGCCGGCGGTCGCGTTCATGCTGGGCTGGCTCACGGTGGGGCGGCTGTTCCGGCCCCGCCCGGCCGACCGGGTGGACCGGACGCCCCGCTTCGGCGCGCTGGTCTGCCTGGTTCCGGCGGTGCTGACCACGGCCGGCCTGCTGCTGGCCATGCTGGCCGACTGACCCCGGACACGGCACAGGGCCCTCCCCGCTTGGGAAGGGCCCTGTCTCGCTGCGGTCAGCGCGGGATGATCAGCGCCATCGCCTCGGCGCGCGACTTCGCGTCGTGCTGGAGGGTGCCCCGGACCGCCGAGGTGATCGTCTTGGCACCGGACTTCTGGATGCCGCGCATCGCCATGCACATGTGCTCGCACTCGAGCACCACCACGACGCCGCGCGGCGCCAACTTGGCCATCAGCAGGTCGGCGATCTGCGAGGTCAGCCGCTCCTGCACCTGCGGGCGCCGGGCGAACACCTCGACCAGCCGGGCCAGCTTGGACAGGCCGGTGATCCGGCCGTCCGGCCCGGGGATGTAGCCGATGTGCGCGCTGCCCCGGAACGGGAGCAGGTGGTGCTCGCAGAGGCTCATCACGTCGATGTCCCGGACGAGCACCAGCTCCTCGTGGTTGGCCTCGAAGGTGGTGCTGAGCACCTGCGCCGGGTCGACCCGCAGGCCGGCGAAGAGCTCGGCGTACGCGCGGGCGACCCGGGCCGGCGTCTGCTGGAGACCGTCCCGGTCCGGGTCCTCGCCGACCGCGACGAGGATCTCCCGGACCGCCTTCTCGATGCGGGCCAGGTCGACGCTCTCCTCCACCGGCCGCCCGGTCAGCTTGCCGCTGATCAGGCGGGCGGCGACGTAGTCGAGCGCGTCGTCCCCGTCGGGCTCGGTCGCGGAGACGGGCAGCTCCCGGTCGCGGGAGCTGGCCGTCGGGTCGGTACTCAGTGGGTACCGTCCGAGTTGTGGGAGGGGGACCCGACCGCCGCGCCGTCGGCCTGGGCCTGCGCCTTCAGCGTCTCCTTCTCGGCCGGCGTGAGCACGGGCGGCTCGGTGGAGGGCTGACGCTTGCCGAAGCCGTGGTAGGGGGCCATCGGCGGGCGCTTCGCCACCCGGGCGCAGATCCGGGCCATGTCGGCCGTGGAGAGGGTCTCCTTCTCCATCAGCTCGAGCACGATGTTGTCCAGGACATCCCGGTATTCCACCAGGATCTCCCAGGCCTCGTCGTGCGCCAGCTCGATCAGCGCCCGCATCTCGCCGTCGATCTCGGCGGCCACCGCGTCCGAGTAGTCCCGCTCGTGGCCCATGTTGCGGCCGAGGAACGGCTCGTCGCCGCTGGTGCCGTACTTGATCGCGCCGAGCTTGGAGCTCATGCCGTACTGGGTGATCATCGCGCGGGCCAGCTGGGTGGCCTTCTCGATGTCGTTGCCGGCACCCGTGGTGGGCTCGTGGAAGACCAGCTCCTCGGCGGCCCGGCCACCCAGCGCGTACGCCAGGGTGTCGATCATCTCGGCCCGGGTCTGGGTGTACTTGTCCTCGGTCGGCAGGACCAGCGTGTGGCCCAGCGACCGGCCCCGGGACAGGATCGTCACCTTGTGCACCGGCGCGGCGTGCGGCAGCGCCCAGGCGACCAGCGCGTGCCCACCCTCGTGGTACGCGGTGATCTTCTTCTCCTGGTCGCTCATCACCCGGGTCCGCCGCTGCGGACCGGCGATCACCCGGTCGATCGACTCCTCCAGGGAGTCGTTGGTGATTGCCCGCTGATCCTTGCGGGCGGTGAGCAGCGCGGACTCGTTGATCACGTTGGCCAGGTCGGCGCCGCTGAAGCCGGGGGTACGCCGGGCGACCGAGTCGAGGTCGACGTCGGGCGTGAACGGCTTGCCCTTGGCGTGCACCCGCAGGATGGCCTTGCGGCCCTCCATGTCGGGGGCGTCGACCGGGATCTGCCGGTCGAAGCGGCCCGGGCGCAGCAGCGCCGGGTCGAGGATGTCGGGCCGGTTGGTGGCGGCGATCAGGATGACCCCGCCCTTGGTGTCGAAGCCGTCCATCTCGACCAGCAGCTGGTTCAGGGTCTGCTCCCGCTCGTCGTGGCCGCCGCCCATGCCGGCGCCACGGTGCCGGCCGACCGCGTCGATCTCGTCGACGAAGACGATCGCGGGCGCGTTCGACTTGGCCTGCTCGAAGAGGTCGCGGACCCGGCTGGCGCCGACACCGACGAACATCTCCACGAAGTCCGAGCCGGAGATGGAGTAGAACGGCACGCCGGCCTCACCGGCGACCGCGCGGGCGAGCAGGGTCTTACCGGTACCGGGCGGGCCGAAGAGCAGCACGCCCTTCGGGATCTTGGCGCCCAGGGCCTGGTACTTCGCCGGGTTCTGCAGGAAGTCCTTGATCTCGTGCAGTTCCTCGACGGCCTCGTCCGCCCCGGCCACGTCCGCGAAGGTGGTCTTCGGCGTGTCCTTGGTGATCATCTTCGCCTTGGACTTGCCGAAGTTGAGCACCCGCGAGCCGCCGCCCTGCATCTGCGACATGAAGAACAGCAGCAGGAGCACGAGCAGCGCGATGGGCAGGAGGTTGACCAGCAGGCTCACCCAGATGCTGTCCGACGAGACCTTGGTGTCGGCCGGGCCGGTGACCCGGTTGGCCGCCTTGGCGTCCAGGACCTCGTTCCAGACCTGGCTGCCCACCTCGTAGGGGAACTGGGCCTCGATCCGGTCGGTGGTGGTGTCGCCGAACTTCGTCTTCTGGGCCAGGTCGAGCTGGAGCGTCTGCTCCTTGTCCTGGAAGACCGCCTTGTTGATCTTCGCGGTGTGGAGCTGGTCGAGCGCCACCGACGTGTCCACGCGGTGGTAGCTGGGACCAGCCGTGAAAAGTTGACTGAGCACAACGGCGCCGAGGATGACCAGGATGATCCAGACCACCGGTCGGCGGAAGAAACGCGTACGTTCCATACTGTTGTCGGGCACCGAGGCGCCCGCATCCTCCTGATCGACGTCCTGACCGTCTGAATGGTGTCGCCGCCTCGGGCGGCGGCCGCAGCCGCCGTGCGGGCCGGCCCCGACCCCGAGACGCGCGAACTGCCGCGCCGCGGTCATTCGACGGTACACCGTTCGTGCCAGATGTGAGCTTGCGAGCCCGGCACTTACGCGTACGGCGAACCCGGGTTTGAGCCGGCGTGGCGGGGAGCTCCCCACCCGGCCACCCGACCGCCCGGTCACGCGGTTCGAGGGGTCGGGCGTGGAGGGTGCCTCCACGTCACCGGCCTCTACCGTAGACCGGAAGGCTGAGAGCCCGCTGAACGTCGGCTGACGATCGCCGGGGCGCCGGGGTCAGGCCCGGGCGTAGACCTCGGGCTTGAGCACGCCGACGTAGGGCAGCTCGCGGTAGCGCTCGCCGAAGTCGAGGCCGTAGCCGACCACGAACTCGGTCGGGATGTCGAAGCCCACGTACTTCACGGGAACCGGCACCTTGACCGCGTCCGGCTTGCGGAACAGGGCCACCACCTCGACGCTCGCCGCGGAGCGCGACTCCAGGTAACGGAGCAGCCAGGAGAGGGTCAGGCCGGAGTCGACGATGTCCTCGACCACCACCACGTGCCGGCCGGCGATGTCCCGGTCCAGGTCCTTGAGGATCCGCACCACGCCGGAGGAGGTCGTGCCCTGGCCGTAGGAGGAGATGGCCATGAAGTCCAGCTCGGCGGGCGGGCCCTGGCGGCCCAGCGCGCGGGCGAAGTCGGCCATGAACATGACCGCGCCCTTGAGCACGCAGACGAGCAGCAGACCGTCCTCGACGTGCGCGTAGTCCGCCGAGACCTGCTTGGCCAGTTCCGCGGTCTTCTCGCGGATCTGCGCCTCGGAGATGATCACGTGGTCGATGTCGGCGTCGTACCAGGAGCCGTCAGCCATGCTCCTAGCCTGCCGTACGCCGGATGGCCTCCGTCGGCGGGGCCGCCCCTTTTGGCGCGGTCCCGCCGGGGATTATCGGCGCACATGGAGCAAATCACCTCAGCAGGTGCGGGAGCGCCAGCGGCGGCCGTCCTCGGTCGGCTTCCAGTCGGCCGAGTCCCGGGTGTCGGCGGTCAGCCCGGAGGCGCTGGCGCCGACGAGGAGGAGCAGGAAGAGCAGGAGCAGCAGAACGGTCATGGCGGCGCTCACTTTCGCGTGGTTGATGTGGTTTTCGCCGCCGGTGCGCACCGGACACCACCAAGTCTGCGGGCCGCCGTACCCTTCGGACAGTGGCAGGAATGCCAGTGAGCCTCGATTTCCTGCCACCTGTCGGGTTACCCTCGTCACATGCTTCGCTCCGTCGCCGTCGTCGCCCTCGAAGAGGTCGCCGTGTTCGAGCTCGGGGTCGTCGCGGAGGTGTTCGGCACCGACCGCACCGCCGACGGCTTCCCCGGCTACCGGTTCGACGTCTGCACCGCCGACGGCGGGCCGGTCCGCAGCCGCTCGGGCTTCCTGCTCACCCCGACCGCCGACCTGACCCCGGTCGAGCACGCCGACCTGGTGGCCGTGCCCGCCCACGGCGACGGGCGGACGCCGGTCCCCGAGCCCGTGCTGGCCGCGCTGCGGCGGGCCGCCGACCGGGGCGCCTGGCTGCTCAGCGTCTGCTCCGGGGCGTTCGTGCTCGGCGAGGCCGGGTTGCTCGACGGGCGCGACTGCACCACCCACTGGCGGCACGTCGACGACCTCCAGGAGCGGTTCCCGGCGGCCCGGGTGCAGTGCAACTCGCTCTACGTGCAGGACGGGCGGCTGCTCACCAGCGCCGGCACCGCCGCCGGGATCGACGCCTGCCTGCACCTGGTCCGCCAGGAGCACGGCTCCGCCACGGCCACCCGACTGGCCCGCCGGATGGTCGTCCCGCCGCACCGCGACGGCGGCCAGTCCCAGTACGTCGAGGCGCCCATCCCCAAGGCGCCCGAGGCGCCCACCCTGGAGCCGGTGCTGGAGTGGCTGATGGGGCACCTGGACCGGACGGTGACCGTGGACGAGCTGGCCGCCCGGGCCGGGATGGCGCCGCGTACCTTCGCCCGCCGGTTCCGCGCCGAGACCGGCACCACCCCGCACGACTGGCTGACCAACCAGCGGGTGCTGCTGGCCCGGCGGCTGCTGGAGGAGACCCGGCTGAGCGTGGAGAGCGTCGCCGACCAGGCCGGTTTCGGGGACGCGGCGGCGCTGCGGCACCACTTCACGCGCCGGGTCGGCACCACCCCGCACGCGTACCGGACCACCTTCCGGGAGCGGGTCGACGCCTGATCACCAGCCCAGCATCGCGCCGTCGACCCGGGACTCCGACCCGACCACGTAGCCACCCCCGGGCGCCCGCCAGATCGCCTGGCCGTACCCGAAGACCGACGGCTCGGCCGCGACGGTGATCTCGTGCCCGCGCGACCGCAACCCCGCGACCAGCGCGGGGTCCAGGTCCGGCTCGACCAGCACCGTCCGGCCGGCGTGCCAGTACCAGCGCGGCGTGTCCAGGGCCGCCTGCGGGTCGCGACCCGCGTCGACGGTGGCCGAGACGAGCTGCACGTGCCCCTGCGGCTGCATGTGCCCGCCCATCACCCCGAACGGGCCGACCGGCGCCCCGTCCCGGGTCAGGAAACCCGGAATGATCGTGTGGAACGGCCGCTTCCCCGGCCCCACCACGTTCGGGTGGCCGGGGTCGAGGCGGAAGCCGAGGCCGCGGTTCTGCAGCGCGAAGCCGTGCTCCGGGACCACCACGTGCGAGCCGAACGCCAGGTAGGTCGACTGGATCAGGCTGACCATCATGCCGCCGGCGTCGGCCGTGCAGAGGTAGACCGTGCCGCCGCGCTCCGGCTCGCCGGCCACCGGGTCACCCGCCCGCGGGGTGACCAGCGCCCGGCGGGCCGCCGCGTAGCCCGGGTCGAGCAGCGCCGCCGTCGGCACCTCGGCGCGCTCCGGGTCGGCCACGTGGGCGTGCGCGTCGGCGAAGCCGAGCTTCACGGCCTCGATCTGCCAGTGCAGCCGCTCCTCCGGCGACAGCGCGGCCAGGTCCACCCCGTCGAGCACCTGGAGCGCCAGCAGCGCGGCGATCCCCTGCCCGTTGGGCGGCAGCTCCCACACCTCGTGCCCCCGGTAGCGCACCGGGACCGGATCGACCCAGGTCGAGGCGTGCCGGGCCAGGTCGTCGCCGGTGAGGAAGCCACCGGTCCGGGCCGCGTGGTCGTCGATCGCCGCCGCGATCCGCCCCCGGTAGAAGTCCGCCGCGCCGCTCTCCGCGATCCGCCGCAGCGTGCCGGCCGCGTCGGGATTGCGCCACCACTCCCCCGGCCGGGGCGCCCGGCCGTCCACGGCGAACACCCGGCGGAACTCGGCGAACTCCGCGCCAGCCAGCCCGTCGTGCGCGGCCACCCCGCGCGCCCAGGTGGCCGCCGTGCCCGGTGCCACCGGGTAGCCGCGCTCGGCGTAGGCGATCGCGTCGGCGAACAGCTCGGCGAAGGGCAGCGAGCCGAACCGCTCGTGCAGGTTCCGCCAGCCGGCCGGGGCGCCCGGCACGGTCACCGGCAGCCAGCCGCGGGCCGGCACGGCGGGCCCCTCGCCCTGCGCCCCGCCGAGCGCCTCGACCGGCGCCGCGCCGCGCCGATCCGTCGCGGCCAGCACCAGCTCCCGGGTCAGCGCGGCCGGGGAGCGGCCGGAGGCGTTCAACCCGTGCAGCCGCTCGCCGTCCCAGACGATGGCGAACAGGTCGCCGCCGATGTCGTTCGAGGGCGGCTGCACCACGGTCAGGGTGATCGCGGTGGCCAGCGCCGCGTCGACGGCGTTGCCGCCGCGCCGCAGCACGGCCAGACCCGCGGCCGCCGCGAGCGGCTGGCTGGTCGCGACGGCACCCTGGGGGGCCAGCAAGGGCAGTCGGGGGTACGCCATGGGCCCTGTCTACCGCCTCCGGCGGCTCCCGGCGACCCCGCGCCGCGCCCGCCACCGCCGGCTCGGCGAGCTGGCGGTATCGCGCGCGGCCGCACACCGCCACTCCAGCGAGCTGGCGTTCCGGCGTGCGGACCACCGGGGCGGGTCAGGTGGTGAGGCGACCGGCCTGGCGGCGGACCGGGAGACCGCCGGGCAGGTACGCCGGGCCCTGCCCGTGCCAGTCGGTGACCAGGGCGTCCAGTGCCGCCACGTGCCGATGCGACAGGGCGGCCGGCGAGGCGCCCAGCTCCCGGGCCCAGGCGTGCAACACCCGGGTGCGGATCGCCGCCGGCAGCGCGGTCAGGCCCTCGACCGAGAGCCCGCCCCCGGCGGCCCGGACCCCGGTGAGCGCGGCGGCGGCGAGTTCGTCCAGGGCGGCGGTGTCGGCGGCCAGCAGGCGGGCGGTCCGGGCCAGGTTGCCCACCACCCCGGGCCCGAGCGCCTCGACCAGCGCCGGCAGCAGGTCGGCGCGGACCCGCGAGCGGGCGTACGCGGGGTCAGCGTTGTGCGGGTCCGTCCAGGGCGTGAGCCCGAGCGCGGCGCACGCCTCCCGGGTGTCGTCGCGCGCGACGTCGAGCAGCGGGCGCAGCAGCGGCACCCCGTCCAGCTCGCGGTGGACCGGCATGCCGGACAGGCCGCGCGGGCCGGCGCCCCGGGCCAGCGCGAGCAGCACCGTCTCGGCCTGGTCGTCACGGGTGTGCCCGAGCAGCACCCCGGCCGCGCCGTGCCGGCGGGCGGCGGCCACGAGGGCGGCGTACCGGGCCTCGCGGGCGGCCGCCTCGGGGCCACCGGGTCGGCCGGCGACGGTCACCGGGACCACCTCGACAGGGTCGAGACCGGCTCCGGCCGCCCACCGGGCCACCCGTTCGGCGCGCTCGGCCGAGCCGGCTTGCAGGCCGTGGTCCACGGTCACGAGGCCGGCCCGGCGGTCGAGGCGGGGCGCCACGAAGGCGGTGGCGGCCGCCAGGGCGAGCGAGTCGGCGCCGCCGGAGCAGGCCACCAGCACCGGCCCGGCCCCCGGCAGCCCGGTCAGCGCCCGGCGTACCGCGAGCCGGACCGCGGCGACCGGTGGGGCGAGCGCGGCCAACTCAGCCGGCGGCCGGGGGGACGCTCGCGGGGCCGCCGTGCACCCGGGCCACCCACGCGTCCGGGTCGCCCAGCTCGTCGAGCCGGGGCAGGGTGAGCGGCGAGGAGAAGATCTTGTTGAAGCCGGCCATGCCGACCCGGTCCACCACGCCGTGCACGAACTTGCGGCCCTCGGCGTACTGGCGCATCTTGACCTCGATGCCGAGCAGCCGACGGATCGCCTTCTCCAGCGGGTTGCCGGACTCGCGGCGGCGGTTGAACGCCGCCCGGATCGACTCGACGCTCGGGATGACCTGCGGGCCGACGCCGTCCATGACGAACTCGGCGTGCCCCTCCAGCAGGGTCATCAGCGCGGTGAGCCGGTCCAGCACGGCCCGCTGCGCCGGGGTCTGCACGATGTCCAGCACGCTGGCCCGGCTGTTCGGGTCCCGCACCGCGTCGGCGAGCGTGGCCACGCCGCGGCGCAGCCGCTCCAGCACGTGCTCGCCGCCCTGCGACGCGTCGACGAACGCCTGCACCTCACTGAGGAAGTACGCGCGCATCCACGGCACGGCGGTGAACTGGGTGCGGTGGGTCACCTCGTGCAGGCAGACCCAGAGCCGGAAGTCCCGGGGGTCGCAGCCCAGCTTCCGCTCCACCTCGACGATGTTCGGGGCGACCAGCAGCAGCTGGCCGGGGTCGCCGGCGAAGACCTCGTACTGGCCGAGCACCCGGCCGGAGAGGTACGCCAGCACGGTGCCGGCCTGCACGCCGGTGAGCCGGGAACCGATCGCCTCGGTGAGCGGGCCGGGACGCTTGTCGCCGGAGAGCCGGTCCACCAGCGGGGTGATCACCTCGCGCAGGCCGGCGATGTTGGCGGCCGCCCAGTCGCGGCGGTCGACCACGCGTACCGGCGGGTGGGTGACCTGGGCGCGCAGGCCGGTGTAGTCGGCGACGTGACCGGCGGCCTCCTCGGTCAGCCGGCGCAGCTCGCCCACCACGTCGGTGGCCTCGGCGTACGACACCCGGGGGCCCGACTTGCCCAGCGCCCCCGCGGTCGCGGCGGCCAGATCCCAGTCCACGAACTGCGCCATGAACCCACCGTACCCGCGCCGCGACACCCCCACCCGGGCTCGCGCCGGCCGATCGACGCCGGTCGCAGCGGGTGAGCGGGTCAGCGGCAGCCGCAGCCGGCCAGCGCGGAGGTGATCCGGTCGAGGGCCTGCCGGGTCTCGTCGAGGCTGTCCGGCGTGCGGTCGGTGAGGACCGCGAAGGTGAGCAGCCGGCCGTCGGCCGTGGTGACCAGCCCGGCGATGGCGTTCACCCCGGACAGCGTCCCGGTCTTCGCCCGGACCACGCCCGCACCGGCCTTCGTCACCGCCGCCTGGTAGCGCTCGTCCAGGGTGCCGGACCAGCCACCCACCGGCAGGCCGCCGAAGATCGCGGCCAGCTCGGGGTGGCTGCCGTTGCCGGCCAGCGTGATCAGGTCGGTGAGCAGGGACGGGCTGATCCGGTTGGTGCGGGACAGCCCGCTGCCGTCGGCCAGGCTGATCTCGTCGGCCGGCAGCCCCAGCTCGCCGAGCACCTGGTCGGTGGCGGCCGCGCCGCCGGCGAACGAGCCCGGCTTGCCCTTGGCAAGCGCCACCTGGCGGGCCATCGCCTCGGCGATCACGTTGTCGCTGTCGCTGATCATGATGTCGACCAGGCGGACCATCGGCAGCGACTGGACCTTGCCCAGCTCGGCGCCGGGGGCGGGCGTGCCGGCCGCGGACGCGCCGGAGTCGGCGGGCGCGGTGCCCCGTTTCACCTCGCCGGCGGCCCCCGAGAGCCCGAGGAGCTTCGCGAACTGCCGGCCGGCGGTCAGGTCCGGCTGGGGCACCCGCTCGGCGGCGTGGTTCATGGCCTCCTCGGTCCGGCGGGCCTCCGCCGGGTCCCGCCGGGCGCCGTCGGTCATGAGCGCGGTGATCGCCGCCCCGAACCCGCCGGTGGGGATGTCGGAGTCCCAGCCGGGCCCGTACACCGGGCCGCTGAAGAGGGACGAGTCGACCGTGACCTTGGTCGGGGCGGTGCCGCCGAGCGCCTTGCGCACCTGGGCGGCGAGGTCGTCCAGCCGGGCCGCGCCCGGGTAGAAGCCGTTCTTGTCGACCGCGAGGGTCGGGTCGCCGCCGCCCACCAGGACCACCTCGCCGGGGGCCGCGCCGGCCACCGCCCTGGTGGGGATCCGGTACGCCGGACCGCGGGCGGCCAGCACGGCGACCCCGGTGGCCAGCTTGGTCACCGAGGCCGGCACGGTCGGGGCGTCCTGCCCGCTGCCGTAGAGCGCCTGGCCGGTGGTCACGTCGGCCACCGACACGTTCACCCGGTCGCCGAGCGCCGCGGCGCGGACCAGGGGTTCGAGCGCGGCGCGTACCCCCTCGGGGGTGGGCACCGGCGCGTTGCCGTCGGCGCCGGCCAGCACGGCGGGCGGGGGCGGCTCGGGCGACCGCGCGGCGGCGGTCCGGTCGTCCTCGCCGCCCAGCCAGCCGGCCACCGGGCCGGGGCGGACCACGGCGACCCCGACCGCGGCCAGGGCAATGATCAGCACGCTGGCCAGCACGGCGAGCAGCCGGACCGGGCGCCGGCGCGGCGGCGGGGGCGCCGGCGGGAGCGGGGCGGCCCCGACCGGAGGCACCGGCGGGCTCACCGGGATGCCACCGGGCGCGTCGTAACCGGGCCAGCTCACCGGGGCGGCCGCACCCGGGCCGTGATCCCGGGGATCCGGGTGACCGTACTGCCGGGGGTCGGCGTGGCCGTACTCGCGCGGGGCGGCGCGGCCGTACTCCTGCGGGCCGCCGTACTCCTGCGGGCGGCCGTACTCCTGCGGGCGGCGGCCGTACTCCTGCGGGGCGGGGCGGCCGTGCTCGGCGGGGCCGGGGTGGCCGTACTGCCCGGGGTTGGCGCGGCCGACCGGGGCGGACCCGACGGGCGGCCCGGGGCGGTGGGCGGGGCCGGCGCCGGGCACCGAGACGCGGCCGGTGGCCCCGCCGGAACCGGAACCTGCGGACCTGCGCCCGTCAACCCCCTCGGGGCGGTAGTGTGAATCTTCCCTCCCCACGACCCCCTCCTCCCCCGCTCCAAAGCGCCTTGGGTGACACTACTTCGGTCCGAACACTATGCGGCGGTCGGAGCCGGCGGGGGCCGTTCACCCCGTCCGGTGGGCGACGCCACTGGTTCCGTTAGCCAGCGTGGGCAAACGAGGGAGCGTGGGAGATGGATTTCGACGTCACGGTTGAGATCCCGAAGGGTCACCGCAACAAGTACGAGGTGGACCACGCGACCGGCCGGATCCGGCTGGACCGCACCCTCTTCACCTCCACGCAGTACCCGGCCGACTACGGCTTCATCGAGGGCACCCTGGGCGAGGACGGCGACCCGCTGGACGCGCTTGTGCTGGTGCCCGAGCCCACCTTCCCGGGCTGCCTGATCCGCTGCCGCACCATCGGCATGTTCCGGATGACCGACGAGAAGGGCGGCGACGACAAGGTCCTCTGCGTGCCCTACGAGGACCCGCGCCAGGAGCACCTGCGGGACATCCACCACCTGGGCGAGTTCGACCGCCTGGAGATCCAGCACTTCTTCGAGGTCTACAAGGACCTGGAGCCGGGCAAGTCGGTCGAGGGCGCGACCTGGGTGGGTCGCACCGAGGCCGAGGCCGAGATCGTGGCCTCGTACCAGCGCGCCAAGGAGGCCGCCGAGCGCGGCGAGACCCTGCACTGACCTGATCCGCGCGACGGGCCCGGGCCGCTCCACCGAGCGACCCGGGCCCTCGTGCGTGCCGGTCAGCCGAGCAGGCCGCGGGCCCGGTCGTAGAGGTCGAGCACCGCGCAGGCCACCGGGACCACCGCGACCACCAGCGCGGTGTCCGTCAGGTCGGCCAGCCGGCCCAGGTACGGGGAGACCGGCCGGCGGGCGTACGTGGCGCCGGCCGCGACGGCGACCAGGGCCAGGGCCAGCCCGCCGAGGGTCAGGGCCAGCCGGCCGGCCGGACCGGACCGGTCGGCGAGCACCGCGCCGAGGAGCGCGTACCCGGACAGCCCGGCGGCGACGCCGGGCACCCGGTGGCGGACCGCCACGAAGAGCCGGGAGCGCAGCAGCAGCACCCCGCAGCCGACCGCCACCAGCAGCCGCCCGGCGAGCCCGCCGGTGGTGGCGAGCACGGCCGCGGCCGCGACGGCCAGCACCGCGTGCCCGAGCAACATCCCGGTCAGCATCTCCTCGGTGCGGGCCACGGCCGCGTGCACCCGCCCCCGGTCGGGCAGGTCACGGACGCCGGGCGGGCCGCCGGCCGGTGCGGGCAGGGTGATCGGCGGCAGCGGCACCTTGCCGAGCCGGATGGCCAGCAGCGGCAGCCCGCCGAGCGCGAAGACCAGCGCGCAGAGCAGCACGGCGGCGGTGCCGGCCGGGTCGAGGAACAGCCCGCCGAGGCCGGCCGCCGCGCCGGCCGCTCCGGTGGTCGCGCCGGCCAGGAAGACCCGGGACCGGCTGGCCACCCCGAGCAGGCCGAGCACCGACACCAGCAGCAGCGCCACCGAGCCGGCGAGCAGTTCGGGCGCGCCGATCCAGCGCAGCGGTCCGAGCGCCCCGAACGGGCCGACGGGGTCGCCGGAGCCGACCGCCAGGGCGCCGGCCGCGGCGGCCCAGGGCAGCGCGTACCCGCCGAGGGTGGCGCCGACCGGCCCGTCGCCGTACGCCCGGGAGGCGGCGGTGGCGGCGAGCACCAGGAGCAGGGCCACCACGGCGGCGACCGGCCAGCCGTCGCGCGGCCCGGGGCCGGCGGTCAGCACGGCGAGCAGCCCGACGGCCAGCGGCACGCCCGCACCGGCCAGGGCGGCGGCCCGGGTGGCCCGGGGCGACCAGGCGGCGCCCCGGCGGCGGGCGCCGTCGGCGATCGCCTCGACCACGTCGTCGTACTCCAACTCGGGCCACTGCGCGCGGGCCGGGACGAGATGCAGCACCTCGCCGTCGCGGACGCCCTGGGGCAGCAGCGCCTGCGCGGTGGCCAGCACGGCGCCGTCGGTCCGCCGTAGCACCCAGCCGCCGTGCCGTTCGCCGTCGTCGGCCAGCCCCTCCCCGGCGTGCCGGAGCACCTCGGGCAGCAGCTCGGCCAGGGGGACCTGCTCCGGCAGGGCCACGTCGACCCGCCGCCGGGGCGCGCTGATCGTGACCCGGGCCAGCCCGCTTGTCATCGATGCTTCTCCATATCGAGCGGGAACGGTGGCTGACGGACGAGTGGACTTTACCTACTATGAGCCAGGCTCGGGTTACCGAGAGCCATGGGGAGGCTCAGTGTCCACTGTCGTCATCAAGCGGCCGCCACGCCGCCCGGCGCCGGAGATCCCGGCCGGTGAGCTGCCCGTGGAGGCGCCGCCGGAGATCCCCGCGGTGGCCGGCGGGCGCTGGCAGCAGGCGCTGATGGTGCTGCCGATGCTCGGCGGGACGGTGGCCATGGCCATGATGTTCGGCCGGGGCGGCGGGGCCTACTCGTACGTGGTGGGCGGCATGTTCGGGCTCTCCTCGGTGGCGATGCTGGTGACCTCGTGGGGCAGCGCCGGCCCGAAGAAGTCGGAGATGATGGCCGCCCGCCGGGAGTACCTGCGGCACCTGGCCGCGCTGCGCCGCCGGGTCCGGGAGACCGCCGGAGCGCAGCGGGCGGGGCTCTACTACCGGCACCCCGACCCGGGGCGGCTCTGGTCGACCGTGGAAAGCCACCGGGTCTGGGAGCGCCGGCCGGCCGACCCCGACTTCGCCGTGGTCCGGGTCGGGGTCGGGCCGCAGACGCTGGCCACCCCGCTGGTCCCACCGGTCACCCGGCCGCTGGACGAGCTGGAGCCGATGACCGCGGGGGCGCTGCGGCGCTTCCTGGACGCGTACTCGGTGGTTCCCGACCTGCCGGTGGCGCTCTCGCTGCGCAGCTTCGCCCGGGTCTTCGTGCGCGGCCCTTCCGCGCGACAGCTCCAGCTCGGCGCGTCCGACGCCGCGCGGCGACCTGGAGCCGTCGGCGTCCCCGGGGCGGGCTCGCCGGACGCCCAGGCGCTGGCCCGGGCCGTGCTCACCCAGCTCGCCGTCTTCCACGCCCCCGACGAGCTGCTGATCGCGGTGTGCGCCGGGCCGGAACGGCGGGCGGGGTGGGAGTGGGTCAAGTGGCTGCCGCACGCCCACCACCCGGTGCGCACCGACGCGCTCGGCCCGGTCCGGCTCGTCACCAGCTCCGCAGCCGAGCTGGAGCGGCTCCTCGACGACGTGCTGGGCAGCCGGTCCCGGTTCAGCCCGGCCGGCCCGGCCACCGACGGGCCGCACGTGGTGGTGGTGCTCGACGGCGGTGACCTGACCGGAGCCACCGACCTGGCCGGCGACGGCGGAATCGACGCGGTCACCGTCCTCGACCTGGACACCCCGCCGCCCCGCCTGCTCGACCGGTACGCCCTCCTGCTCGACCTGGTCGACGGCCGGCTGCACTCGCACTCCGCCGAGGGGCACGCCGAGGTGGGCGCGGCCGACGCGCTGGAGGCGGCCGACGCCGAGGCGGTCGCCCGCCGGCTCGCGCCGCTGCGGCTGGCCGGCACGGTACGCGGACCGGACGCCCCGCCGGGCGCCGAGCCGGGCCTGCCCGAGCTGCTCGGCCTCGGCGACCCGGAGAACTTCACCGCCGAGCAGGGCTGGACGCCCCGGGCGGCCCGGGACCGGCTGCGGGTGCCGATCGGGGTGGGCGCCGACGGCGGGGCGATCGAGCTGGACCTCAAGGAGTCGGCGCAGGACGGGATGGGCCCGCACGGGCTGCTCATCGGCGCCACCGGCTCGGGCAAGTCGGAGCTGCTCCGCACGCTGGTGCTCGGGCTGGCCGCCACGCACAGCTCGGAGCAGCTCAACTTCGTGCTGGTCGACTTCAAGGGCGGCGCCACCTTCGCGCCCTTCGAACGGCTGCCGCACACGGCCGCGGTGATCACCAACCTGGCGGACGCGCTGCCCCTGGTCGACCGGATGGTCGACGCCATCAACGGCGAGCTGATGCGCCGCCAGGAGCTGCTGCGCCGGGCCGGCAACTTCGCCGGCGTACGCGACTACGAGCGGGCCCGGGCGGCCGGCACCCCGCTCGCCCCGCTGCCGTCGCTGCTGCTCATCTGCGACGAGTTCTCCGAACTGCTCTCCGCCAAGCCCGACTTCATCGACCTCTTCGTGCAGATCGGCCGCCTGGGCCGGTCGCTCGGCGTACACCTGCTGCTCGCCTCGCAGCGGCTGGAGGAGGGCCGGCTGCGCGGGCTGGACACCCACCTGTCGTACCGGATCGGTTTGCGGACCTTCTCGGCGCTGGAGTCCCGGACGGTGCTCGGGGTGCCCGACGCGCACGAGCTGCCGCGCAGCCCGGGGCACGGCTACCTGCGCTCGGGCACCGACCCGCTGGTCCGGTTCAAGGCCGCGTACGTCTCCGGCGCGGTGCCCCGCCGCGGCGGGCCGGCGGGCGCGGCCGGCGCCGGCAGCCCACGGCTGCTCGCCTTCTCCACCCACCTGGTGCCGGCGCCCGAGCCGGCCACCCCGGCCGCCCTCCCCGCCGAGGAGGAGACCGGCGAGACACTGCTCGACCTGCTGGTGGGGCGGCTGGCCGGGCAGGGCCCGCCGGCGCACCAGGTGTGGCTGCCCCCGCTGGACGCCTCGCCCTGTCTCGACGAGCTGCTCGGTCCGGTCGGCGCCGACCCGGCCCGGGGGCTCACCGTGGGCAACCCGGAGCTGCACGGCGCCCTCCAGGTGCCGGTGGCCGTGGTGGACAAGCCGTTCGAGCAACGCCGTGACCTGCTCTGGCTGGCCCTGGACGGGGCGGCCGGGCACGTCGCGGTGGTCGGCACCACCCGCAGCGGACGGTCCACCCTGCTCCGCACCCTGGTCTGCGCGCTGGCGCTCACCCACACCCCGGCCGAGGTGCAGGTCTACTGCCTGGACTTCGGCGGCGGGACGCTCGGCGCGCTGCGCGACCTGCCGCACGTCGGCGGGGTCAGCGGGCGGGCCGACGACACCGCGGTACGCCGGACCGTCGGCGAGATGGTCACCCTCCTGGCCGAGCGGGAGCGGCGGTTCACCGAGGCGGGGGTGGAGTCGATGGCGTCCTGGCGCCGGCGGCGGGCCACGGCGACGGCCGGCGGCCGGCCCGGCACCGACCCGTTCGGCGACGTGTTCCTGGTGGTCGACGGCTGGAACACCCTGCGCGGCGAGTACGAGGACCTGGAGCCGCTGGTCACCGAGCTGGCCACCCGGGGGCTGGCGTACGGGGTGCACGTGGTGGCGAGCGCGCTGCGCTGGTCGGACTTCCGGCCGGCGATCCGCGACCTCTTCGGCTCGCGGCTGGAGCTGCGCCTCGGCGACCCGGCCGACTCGGTGGTGGTCAAGCGCGCGCTGGCGGCGACCGTGCCGGAGGAGCGGCCGGGGCGCGGGATCACCGCGGGCGGGCTGCACTTCCTCGCCGCCGAGCCCCGGGTCGCCGGCCTGGGCGCCGAGACCGGGGATCTGGTCAAGGCGGTCGCCGGGGCCTGGGCCGGGCCGGCCGCGCCCCGGGTGCGGCTGCTCCCGCCGGTGCTGCCCTACGCCGACCTGGACCAGGCCGCGACCACGGGGCTGGCCTTCCCGATCGGGGTGGCCGAGGCCGACCTGCGCCCCGTGGTGCTGGACTTCGCCACCGAGCCGAACTTCGTGGTCTTCGGCGACGCCGAGTGCGGCAAGTCCTCGTTCCTGCGCGCGCTGGCCACCTCGATCGTCCAACGGTTCACCCCGGAGCAGGCCCGGGTCATCCTGGTCGACTACCGGCGCAGCCTGATGGGCGCCGTCGAGACGGCGCACCTCATCGGATACGGAACCGCCGCGCCACACACGACCGAGCTGATCGAGTCGGCGGCCGGCTACCTCCAGGGGCGGCTGCCCGGGCCGCAGGTCACCCCGGCCGAGCTGCGTACCCGGTCGTGGTGGACCGGGCCGGAGCTGTTCGTGCTGGTGGACGACTACGACCTGGTGGCGGGCGGGCCGACGAACCCGTTGCGCGCGCTGGAGGAGCACCTGCCGCACGCCCGGGACGTCGGCCTGCACCTGGTGCTGGCCCGCCGCTCCGGTGGCGCCGGCCGGACCTCGTTCGAGCCGATCATCCAGCGGCTGCGGGAGCTGTCCACGGCCGGGCTGGTGATGTCGGGCGGCCCGGAGGAGGGGCCGCTCGTCGGTCAGGTGAAGGCCGGCCCGCTACCACCGGGCCGCGGTCGCCTGGTCACCCGGCGCGAGGGCGTACGCCTGGTCCAGCTGGCCCATCTCCCGCCCGGCTGACCGGTCTCACCGAGTTGCACCGTCACACGCGGGAAACCCGGTAATCTCCGAGCGGCATGTGTCTGACGCGATGAATGGCTGGGGAATGTGACCAGGGATCGGCAGGGAGTTCCCAGCGCGCTACCCCGGCGTCTCGCCGGACGCGCGCTGCTCGGCGCGGCGGCGGTCCTGGCCGCCGTGGCCGGCCCGCCGGCCCCGCCCGCGCACGCCGCCCCGTCCGTCACGATCCGCGAATCCGCCCGGCTCGCCCCGGTGAACACGCTGGCCCTCGCGGACCCGGTCCGCGAGGAGCAGTGGCAGCTCGAAGAGTTGAACGCGACGACCGCCTGGCGCACGTCGACCGGCCGCGGGGTGGTGGTCGCCGTGATCGATTCCGGGGTGGACGGTTCCCATCCCGACCTGGCCGGCCAGGTGCTCCCCGGCCTGGACCTGGTCACGCCGGACGGCGCGGACGGGCCCGACCCGGTGGGCCACGGCACCACGGTGGCCGGGCTGATCGCCGGGCGGGCCGACGACGACCGCGGCGTCGTGGGGCTGGCCCCGGACGCGCGGATCCTCCCGGTCCGCGTGCTGGACGACGAGAACCGGTACGACGACGCCATGATCGTCGCCAAGGGGGTGCGCTGGGCGGTCGACAACGGCGCCCGCGTGATCAATCTGTCCCTGGGCGGCGGCGGGGACAGCCCGGCCCTGGCCGCGGCCCTCGACTACGCCTTCGCCCGGGACGTCGTGGTGGTCGCCTGCACCGGCAACCTGGCCACCTCGAACAGCCCGAAGGTCTGGTACCCGGCCCGCGAGCCGGGCGTGCTGGCGGTCGCCGGCCTGGACCGCAACAGCCAGAACCTCTGGTCCGGCTCGATCACCGGCCACCAGACCGTGCTCAGCGCGCCGGCCACCGCGCTCTACGGCGCCCGCACCAACGGCGGCTACTGGCGGGTGCAGGGCACCAGCTTCGCGGCCCCGCTGGTCGCCGCGACGGCCGCGCTGGTCCGGGCCCGCTATCCGCACCTGTCCGCCGGGGACGTGGTCAACCGGCTGATCACCACGGCCCGGGACCTCGGCCCCACCGGGCGCGACGACCGGTTCGGCTACGGCCTGGTCGACCCGGTGGCCGCGCTCACCACCGACGTGCCGTCGGTCGGCCGCAACCCGCTCGACGACAACGACTCCCCCGGCGTGGTGGGCTTCGGGCCGGCCCCCGGCGCGGGCCGGGACACCCGGGCCGCCGCGGCCGGGCAGGGCGGCGACCCGTTCGGCTACAACCCGACGCAGCCCCGCTGGTCGGCCCGCCCGGCCGGCCAGGCCGACGATTCGGCGCCGGAGCGGCTCTGGACCGGGCTGGCCCTGTTCGTCGCCCTGGTCACCGGCGCCGCGCTGATGGTCCGCCGGTTCCGGCAGTCCCGCCGCTGACCGGCGACGACTCCACCTCGGCGCGTCTTCGCCGCGCCGCGACCTGGAGCCGTCGGTCGGTCCCGCCCGTCTGACCGCCCCCCACCCTGGGTAGTGAACAGCGCATGAAAACCTCCGGCGACCTGATCTCCCCGCAGGAGCGGTCCTGGCGGCGCCGCCGCCTCGACCGGGACCGATCGCTGGGTCTCCGGCTGACCCTGGCCGCCACCGCCACCTTCCTGGTGCTGGTGCCGTTCGCCCTGCTCGCACTGCTGGTGCTGGACGCCTGGTCGCCGCTGTCCCGGCTGGACGCCTCGATCACCGACGCCCTGCACGGGTACGCCCTCGACCACCCGGCCTGGGTCCGGCTGATGGAGGTCTGGACCCACGTCTTCGGGCCCGGTCCGCTCCGGGTGGCCGCCGCCGGGGCGGTGGTCTGGTTGCTGCTGCGCGGCGCGCCCCGGCTGGCCCTCTGGGTGGTCACCACCATGACCGTCGGCGGGCTGCTCGGCGCGCTGCTGAAGCTGCTGGTGGGCCGGCACCGGCCGGACCTGCTCGACCCGGTGGCGCGGGCGGCCGGCTACTCCTTCCCGTCCGGCCACGCGCTGAACGCCACCCTCGCCGCCGGGGTGCTGCTGCTGGTCTTCCTGCCGTTCGCCCGGCACAGCCGGCCGCTGCGCGGCGTGCTCTGGACGGTCGCGGTGCTGATCGCCGTGGTGACCGGGCTCAGCCGGATCGCGCTGGGCGTGCACTGGACCAGCGACGTGGTCGGCGGCTGGCTGCTCGGCGTGGCGGTGGTCGCCGCCACCTCGGCCGCCTTCGCCACCTGGCGGACCCGGATCGGCCGGCGGCCGGCGCGTACCGCCCGGGAGGGGGTCGAGCCGGAGTTGGCCGAACCGGGGCCGGACGGCCGGCACGCGTAGTCCGGCACCCGCCGGGGTAAAGGGCGGCTCATGTCCGATGTCGCGGTCCAGATCGCCCGGCGGATCCTGCTGCCGGTGGCCCTGCTCTTCTCCGTCATGGTCGCGCTGGGTCTCCTGGTCACCCAGGTGCTCGCGAAGACCTGGCCGTTCACCGTGGAGGACACGGTCAACCGCGAGTTGGCCGCGCACCGGACCTCGGGCTGGAACGACGTCTCGCTGGTGTTCAGCACGCTCGCCAGCACCCAGGTGATCGTCGTGGTGACCGTGCTGGTGGCCCTGGTGCTGCGGCTGGTCCTGCACCGCTGGCGGGAGCCGATCTTCCTCTGCGCCGCGGTGAGCGCGCAGGCGCTGATCTTCCTCTTCACCACGATGGCCATCGACCGGCGCCGCCCGGCCGTCGAGCACATGGACAGCTCGCCACCGACCTCCAGCTTCCCGTCCGGGCACACGTCCGCCGCGATGGCGCTCTACGTGGGCATCGCCGTGCTGCTCGCGCTGCGGGCGCGGAGCACCCCGGCCAAGGTCACCTGGTGGACGCTGCTGGTGCTGGTGCCGGTCGGGGTCGCGCTCACCCGCATGTACCGGGGGATGCACCACCCCAGCGACGTGGCGGCGTCCTTCCTCAACGGCGGCGTCTGCGTGGCGATCATGGCGCGGGCGGTGCTCGACCGCACGCTCACCTGGGGCCGGGCAAAGCTGCCGGTCGGCCGCTCCGGCGACGACGTGAAGCCGGCCGGCGCCACCGCCAGCTGACCACCGTCGCCCGCCGCCGGCTCAGGTGCACTCGCCGGTGGCCACTCCCCGGGTACGCTCCGCGCCGGCCAGCGCCACCGACCGGGCCTCGGCGGCGGTCACCGCGAAGCCGGTGTTCGGGTCGTCCGCGGCGGCCGCGAAGATCACGCCGAGCACCAGCCCGTTCGAGGAGACCAGCGGGCCGCCCGAGTTGCCGCTGCGGACCAGCGCCCGGATCGTGTAGATCTCCCGGGTCACGTCGCCGGACGAGTAGATGTCCGGCCCGGTGATCCGGTCGACGTCCCGGATCCGGGCCGGGCGGGCGTCGTACGGGCCGTCGAGGGGGAAGCCCAGCACGATGGCGTCGGCCCCGCTGCCGGCCTCCCCGGCGGCGAAGCGCAGCGACGGCCCGGGCAGCCCCGGCACGTGCAGCACGGCCAGGTCCCGCGCGGGGTCGTAGACGACCACCTCGCCGTCGTAGCGCTCGCCGCGCAGTTCCACCGCCACCGAACGGGTGCCCGCCACCACGTGCGCGTTGGTCATCACCCGGTCGTCGGCGTACACGAAGCCGGAGCCCTCGATGCGGCGGGCGCAGCTCGGCGCGGAGCCCAGCACCTTCACCACCGACCGCTGGCTGTTCTTCACCACCTGGGAGTTGGCCAGCGCCGGGTCGGGCGGGGAGACCTGCCGGGCCCGGGTCGGGGCGAGGTCGCCGAAGACGTCCGGGAAGCCGTTGGTGTCGACCGTGTCGCGGAGCGCCGTGGACAGCTCCTGCGCCTTGTCGGGCAGCACCCGGTCGACCACGGTCAGCAGCGCGCTGTTGCGCACCGAGGAGGCCAGCCAGGGCACCGACGAGGAGCCGAGCGGCACGGCGACCAGCCACGCCACCAGCATGACGGCGAAGACCGAGATGACGGCGCCGCCGGCGTCGTCGACCTTCCGCCCGAAGGGTCCGGTGATCGCCGCCCGCAGGTTGGAGCCGAGCCAGCCGGCCAGCGCCTGCCCCAGCACGGCCAGCCCGAAGATGGCCACCAGGGAGATCAGCACGCGGGTGCCGCTGTCGGCGAACTGCCGGGCGACCAGCGGCCCGACCTGCAGGCCGAGCAGGGCGCCCAGGAAGAAGCCGGAGAACGACAGCGCCCCGATGACGAAGCCCTGACGGTATCCGCTGATCGCGAACACGAGCATGAGCAGGAGCAGTACGAGATCCACGGCGGACACGCCCCCAGGGTACGGGCACGGTGCCCGGTACCGGCTGACCGCTCGCTGAACGTGACCTTCAGATCCGCGCCGGTGATCCCGGTCGGCTCAGCGCACCGGGCTCTCGTCGACCGCGTCGGTGCCGGCCGAGGGGGCCGGGGCGGCGCCGGTCGGCGGCAGCTCCACCACCCGGGAACGCGGCCACGGGCGGGCCCAGCCGCCCATCTCCAGCAGCGTGTTCAGCACGCCGGCGGTGAAGCCCCAGACGAGCATGCCGCGCACCGAGAAGGCCGGGCCGATCCAGCCGCTCGGGTGGCGTACCCGCATCCGGTTCTCCGGGTCGACCAGCTCGGCGATCGGCAGCCGGGCGACGTGCGCCACCTCGGCCGGCTCGCGCGGGTGCACCGGGTGCGGGTCGCGCCACCAGGCGAGCACCGGGGTGACCAGGAAGTCGCTGACCGGGATCCAGAGTTTGGGCAGCTCGGCCAGCACGGTCACGCTGGACGGGTCGAGGTCGACCTCCTCGTTCGCCTCGCGCAGCGCGGTGGCGCTGGCGTCGACGTCCTCCGGGTCGGCCGCGCCGCCGGGGAAGGCCGGCTGCCCGGCGTGGTTGCGCAGCGTGGCGGCGCGCTGGAGGACCAGCACGTCCGGGCCAGCGCCCGGCTCCTCGCCGAGCAGCACCAGCACGGCGCTCTCCCGGCCGCCGCTCTCCGGGGTGGTGAGCCGGGTGAAGTCCTCGGCCCGCGCGGTGCCGAGGCGGCCGAGCAGCGGGTCGAGCCAGCCGGGCGGTCGGGTCACAGCCGCACCCCGAGGTGGGTACGGACCAGCTCGGCGAGGCGGGCGTCGTCGAGCGCGCCGGTCGAGTCGGTGTGCCGGATCCGCCCGTCGGCGTCGACCAGGACGGTCAGCGGGAAGGCGTTGCGGCCGAGCGCCCGCTCGAACGCGTCCCCCTGGTCGACCAGCATGGGGAAGCGGACGCCGAAGTCCTCGCCGATGGACTGCGCGCCGCCGCGGCTGTCCCGGCTGTTGACCCCGATCACCTGGAACCGGCCGCCGGCCCGCTCGCTGAGCCGCTGGAAGGCGGGCAGTTCCTTGCGGCACGGCGGGCACCAGGACGCCCACACGTTGATCACCGCCGGCCCCCGGATGTCGCTCACCTTCACCGGGGCGCCGCCGGTGAAGCAGGAGAGGGCCAGGTCGGGCAGGGGATCACCGGAGGCGCCGGACGGGGCCGGGGCGGACGGCGGCACGGCGGTCAGCGGGGCGCAGTCGGCGAACGGCGAGGGGCGCTCGGCCCGGGTGGCCGGCGCCGGGCCCGCCGGCTCCTCGGTGCTGGCGGTGCAGCCGGCCACCGTGAGCAGCAGCGGGACGAGCAGGTAGGCGAGCCGGCGGGTCACGGCACCTCCGCCGCGACCGCCTGCTGCGGCACCAGCTCGGGGTCGATGCCGACGGCCGCCGCCAGGTCCCGGGCGCGGGGACCCTTGAGCAGCTTGGCCGCGGCCACCGGATCGGTCGGCCCGGTGCCGTACGCCGGGCAGAGCTTCGCCAGCGTGCAGGCCCCGCAGGCCGGTTTGCGGGCGTGGCAGACCCGCCGGCCGTGGAAGATGATCCGGTGCGACAGCATCGTCCAGTCGCGCTTCGGGTAGAGCGCGCCGATCGCGTGCTCGATCTTGACCGGGTCGGTCTCGGTGGTCAGGCCCCACCGCTGCACCAGCCGTTGGAAATGGGTGTCGACGGTGATGCCGGGGACGTCGAAGGCGTTGCCGAGGATCACGTTGGCGGTCTTGCGCCCGATCCCCGGGAGGGTGACCAGGTCGGCCAGCCGGCCGGGGACCTCGCCGTCGTAGCGCTCGCAGAGGGCGCGGCCGAGGTTGATGAGTGAGCTGGTCTTGTTCCGGTAGAACCCGGTGGGCCGGATCAGCTCCTCCAGCTCGGCGCGGTCGGCCCCGGCGTAGTCCGCCGCCGTGCGGTAGCGGGCGAACAGCTTCGGGGTGACCTCGTTGACCTTCTTGTCCGTGCACTGGGCCGACAGGATCGTGGCGACGGACAGCTCCAGCGCGTTGGAGTGGTCGAGTTCACAGTGCGCGTCGGGGTGCGTCTCGGTCAGCACCCGGCCGATCCGCCGGGCGCGGCGCGTGCGGCCGAGGTCGGTCTCGGGGAAGCGCGTGGTCACGCCGGCCAGCCTACGTCGCGGGGACGACGTCCCGGCGGGGCCCACGCGGCGGCGGTGCGCCTCAGCCACCCGCCGGAGCGCTGATCTTGCCGGTTCCGTCGAGCCGCGCGCCGGTCTGCGGGAAGTCGGCCCGGCTCATCTCGCGGACCAGCCCGAGGCCGCGGTCCTGCCGGTCGATGGCCGGCCGGCCCACGCTGTTCATCGCGGTCGAGGTGAACTCGCCCCCGACGAAGCGTCCCTCGGCGGTCAGCGACACCTTCAGCACGCCACCCCAGCCGAGCCGACCCGAGCTGTTCAGCGACTTCCCGCCCCCGGCGAAGTTGCCCAGGCTGTAGGCGATCAGCCGCCCCTTGTAGAACTCCATCCCGCGCAGCACGTGCGGGCCGTGCCCGATCACCAGGTCGGCGCCGGCGTCGATCACCGCGTGCGAGAAGCGGATCGGGTCGCCCCGGTTCTCCCCGACGTACATCTCGGTGCCCGGCTTCACGTGGGACCGGTCGGCGCCCTCGGCGCCCATGTGCACCTGCACCACGACCAGGTCGGCCATCCCCTTGGCCATGGTGATGACCTGCTTCGCCGCGTCGAGGTCGATCAGGCTGTTCGACCAGGGGTACGACGAGAAGCCCGCCACCGCGACCTTGATGCCCTTGACGTCGACCACGGTGATCTCGCCGGGCGCGCCGGTGTGCTTGAGCCCGTGCGCCTCCAGCGCCGACTGGGTGTTCTCGTAGCCCTGCTGGCCGTAGTCGTAGCCGTGGTTGTTGGCCTGGTTGAGCAGCTGGAACCCGGCCGTGCGCAGGTGCGCCGCCCAACCCGGGGGCGCCCGGAACTGGTAGCAGTTCTTCGGCTGCGGGCCGCACTTGCCGGCGCCGGTGTCGTCGGTGAGCGGCTCCTCCAGGTTGCCCATCACCAGGTCGCCCTTGAGCGCGGCCTTGACGTCGTCGAAGAAGCCCTTCCCGCCGTTGGCGGGCAGCTTGGACGGCGCGTTGCCCATGATCACGTCGCCGGTCGCGGTCAGCGAGATCGACTTCTCCGCCGGCTCACCCGACGCGTCGGGCTGGTCGGCCTCGGCGGGGCCCGCCGACGCGGTCGACCCCCCGCCCTGGCCCGGCTGCCAGATCGGCCCGTCGCCGGAATCGTCGCCGCACCCGGCGGCGAGCACCACGACGAGCAGCGCGCCGAGGGCCGCGGCGAGGCGCTGGCCGAGGGCCGGAGAGCGGCGCGCGCCGCCGGCCGCGGAGCGGCGACGGAGAGGACGAGGCAGGGAGCGGGCGGGAGCGTACATCGTGCGCGACGCTACCGGCCCGGGAATGCCACGACGAGGGCCGATCGGTCGGAAAACCCGATCGGCCGGGCGGGGCCGGTCCACGCTCAGCCCGCCCGCCGGTCGGACCAGGGCACGACCGTGCCGGCGCCGCCGGCCAGGACGGCCGCGTGCACGGCCCGGGCCAGCGGGGCGCCCCAGGCCGAGCGGGGGCCGCCGTACGGGGCCGGCTCGCCGTCGGCCGGGCAGAGCACGGTGACCGCGTCGGTGGGGGTGCCGGTGGCCGGCAACCCCAGTTCCCAGATCGCCTGGGCCTTCGCCTCGGTGGCCGTGGCCACGGCGTTGACCAGGGCGGCGTCGCCGAGCCGCGCCGGGACGTGCACGACGATGTTGACCGTGCCGACCCGCTGGGCGGGCGCGGCGGGCTCGGGCTCGGCCGCCCAGACCGGGGTGCCGAGGCCGACGGTCGCCCAGACGCGTACGCCGCCGTCCGTCCGGGCCACCACCTCGGTCACGTCGACCCCGGTCAGCAGCCCGACACCGGGCCCGGCCAGGCCGAGGCCGTCGGCCAGCTCGGCCAGGTGCGCGGCCGGGTCGTCCCGGTCGTACGACATCGGCACGGTCGCGTTCACCACCCACCGGCGTACGCCGATCCCCCCGCCCAGCGGGGCGGAGCCGACCGCCAGCAGCGGCGCCTCGGCCCGCCAGACCAGCAGCGGGATGTCCGACCCGTCCTCGGGCCGGCTGGTCAGGAACGGCTCGCTCAGCACGCCGGTCACCCTACGATCACAGGTGGGAACGGGTGGTGGCGGCCCGCACCGGAGGCGGGATCCTAGTCGTTGACCGGGTCGGGCAGGTTACGCCCAACGATCAAGATTCCAGGGGTGCACCTCTGATTCCCGCTCATGTGCGCCTAGACTGGCGGCGCGCGAGGGATCAGCGGACGGCGGACCCGGCCGACGGACGGCACGCGCAAGCGGAGGTGCGCGATGGACGAGGTACTGGCCCGCAGCGGGATCTTCCAGGGTGTCGACCCGGAGGCTGCCGAGGCGCTCGCCAAGGAGATGGAGACGATCGAGGTCCGCAAGGGCGAGGTCGTCTTCAACGAGGGCGAGCCCGGCGACAGTCTCTACATCCTCCTGTCCGGCAAGATCAAGGTGGGCCGCCGCGCGGCGGACGGCCGGCAGAACCTGATCGCCGTGATGGGCCCGTCGGACATGGTCGGCGAGCTGTCACTCTTCGACCCCGGGCCGCGCACGGCGACGGCCACGGCGGTCACCGACACCCGGCTGGTCCGGCTGCGCAAGCAGGCGCTGCGCCCGTGGCTGAACAACCGGCCCGAGATCGCCGAGCAGCTGCTGCGGGTGCTGGCCCGCCGGCTGCGCCGGACCAACGACTCGCTGGCCGACCTGATCTTCACCGACGTGCCCGGCCGGGTCGCCAAGAACCTGCTCCAGATGGCCGGCCGGTTCGGCACCCGCGACGGCGGCGTGCTGCGGGTGACCCACGACCTGACCCAGGAGGAGATCGCCCAGCTCGTCGGCGCCTCCCGGGAGACCGTCAACAAGGCCCTGGCCGACTTCGCCTCGCGCGGCTGGCTGCGGCTGGACGGCAAGAGCATCATCATCCTCGACCCGGAGCGCCTGGCCCGCCGCGCGCGGGTCTGACACCGCCACCAAGCGTCCCGGCCCGGCCCGCCTCCGCGGGTCCGGGCCGGTTGCGTTCCGCCGGCGCGGCTCGGCGCGGTGAATCCTCGGGTCCGGGCCGGTTCCGTCTCTGCCGGCCGCAGAATCGCTGGACCGGCCGCCCGGCGCGGCGGAGGCTGGGGCGATGATCGAGCGGGTAGCTGTCCTCTCCGACATCCACGGCGCGCTGCCGGCGCTGGAGGCCGTCCTGGCCGAGCCGGACGTGGCCGCCGCCGACCTCATCGTGCTCACCGGCGACATCGCGGCCGGCCCGCAGCCGGTCGAGGTGCTCGACCTGCTCGCCTCGCTCGGCGACCGGGCCTGCTGGGTCGGCGGCAACGCCGACCGGGAGCTGGTCGAGGCACGCGCCGGGAAGTCCTCCCCCGTCGACGTCTCCAACTGGGCCGCGACCCAGCTCCGCGACGACCAGGTGGCCCGGCTCGCCGCGCTGCCTCCGACCGTCACGCTGCCGGTGGCCGGCCTCGGCGAGGTGCTCTTCTGCCACGCCACGCCCCGGGACGACGAGGAGGTGGTGCTGGTCGACTCCCGGTTGGAGCGCTGGGCCGAGGTCTTCGCCGGGCTGCCGGCCGAGGTGGGCACGGTGGTCTGCGGGCACACCCACATGCCGTTCACCCGGCTGGTGGACCGCCGCCTGGTGGTCAACCCGGGCAGCGTCGGCATGCCGTACGGGGGCGCGGGCGCCTGGTGGGCGTTGCTCGGGCCGGGCGTGCAGCTGCGCCGGACCGCCTTCGACGTGGACGCCGCCTGCGCCCGGGTGGCCGCCGAGTCGGGCTTCCCGGACGCCGCCGACTGGGCCGACGAGTACCTGCGCTCGCGCCACTCCGACGCCGACGCGCTCACCGTCTTCGGCCCGCGCGACGGCCGCTGACGGGCCACGCCCGCGCGAGATCGTGAAGTTTGTGCGTCGCGATCCGACAGTGGCGCCGCGGGCAGCGGGACCGGCCGGGGGTGGCCCGGCCGGCCCCGGCGCCCGTCAGCGGTGGGTCAGGTAGTGCTGGGCCGTCTCACGCAGCCGGGCGTGCACCCCGTCGTACCCGCCGGTCCCACCCAGGTAGCGCTTGTCCACCTTCGCCACCATCGTGTAGTTCGTGTCGCACACGTTGCCGACCGGCGCCTCGCCGGCCTGGCTGACCAGTTGGTACGCGTCGAGCTGGTCCAGGCCGACCAGCTCGGCGGTCCAGGTGACCAGGTCGTGCTGGCTGATCCGGTACGCATCCTCCAGCGGGCGGGCCGAGCCGGTGGACATCAGCGCGTCGTCCGACTCCAGCCGCGGCCACGGGGTGCCGACCCCCTTGACGACGTCCACCACGACGGTGGTGTTCATGGCCGCCTCGATGCCGGTGCCGCAGACTTCGCCGTGGCCCTGCCGGCAGTGCCCGTCGCCGAGGGCGAAGAGCGCTCCCGACACGTTCACGCCGAAGTACGCGGTGACTCCGGCCCGCAGCTCCGGGGTGTCCATGTTGCCGCCATGCGCGTCCGGGGTGATCGTCATCCGCGCCTCGAAGGCACCGGGCGCCACGCCGGCGGTGCCGTGCATCGGGTCCAGCGGCAGCGCCACGGTGTAGTCGCCCCGGCGGGCCCGGTACGTCGCCGTGCCCGCCGCGACGTCGACGTCGTACCGCCAGACCACCTCGTCGAGCGGCGGTTGCAGGGTCGCCGTGGTGTGGGTGCTGGTGAGCGCGCCGAAGTGCGGGAAGGTGGTGGACACGGCCCAGTCGCGGGCCGGCTCGATGGAGATGAAGTGCACGGCGAGGGTGTCACCGGGCTCGGCCCCCTCGACGTGGATCGGTCCCGTCACGGGGTTGAGGTACGGGAACTGGCAGACCTGCGACGGCAGGTCGTCGACGCTCCGGACGCGCCCGCCGAAGCAGTCCTCGGTGTAGAGCTCGAGGATCGTGCCCGGGCGCACCCGGAGCACCGCCTCGCGCCCGCCGAAGGTGTAGGAGAGCTCGTCCGGCTCCGGCCGGTACTTCACCACGTCCATCATCACTGCGGCTCCTTCACCGGCTCGTCGGTGCTTTCGTGGGCGACCTCGACCAGCGCGGCGAGCTCTGGACGCCGGCCCGTCAGGTAGAAGGCCAGCAGGACCAGCAGCCCGACGCCCAGCCAGACGAAGCCGAGCACCTGGGCGGCGACCTTGGCGTTGATCACGACGTAGAGCAGGATCAGGAACCCGATCACCGGCACCACCAGGTGCCGCAACCAGTCCCGGCTGCCGTTGCGCACCACGTAGTGGGTCACGACGGAGACGTGCAGCGCCAGGAACGCCGTCATGGCGCCGAAGTTGACGAGTGTGGACAGCAGCGAGATGCCGTCGTCCCGGCTGGCCATGTAGAGGCCGAGCGCCAGGGAGATCGCGGCGACCAGCAGGGTGGCGTTGGCCGGCACCTTGTGTTTCGGGTTGATCCGGGCGAGGAAGCGCGGCATCTGCCGGTCGCGGGCCATCGCGTACAGCAGGCGTGAGGTCGCGGCCTGGGCGACCAGGGAGTTGGCGAAGCCCCAGGCGATCGCGGTGGCCAGGGCGGTCAGCCCGGCCAGCCAGCCTCCGCCGGCCGCGCGGGCCGCGTCGTAGAACGCGGTTCCCTCGGGGTCGCCGTTGTCGAGCAGGCTGGCCGCGTCCGGCACCAGGAGGGCGGCGACCCAGGTCTGCACGACGAACAGGGCACCGGCCAGCAGTAGGGCCGCGACCATCGCCCGGCCGATCTGCCGGGCCTCCTCGCGGCTCTCCTCCGCCAGCATGGAGATTCCGTCGAAGCCGAGGAAGGAGAGCACGGCGATCGACACCGCCCCGAAGACCAACGGCCAGGAGAAGGTGTCCGCGTCGAACAGTGGCCGGAGCGAGAAGCCCGCACCCTTGCCCTGCGCCAGCGCGATCACGCCGACGACCAGGAAGATCGCGAGGATGACCACCTCGGCGGCGAGCATCACCCGGTTGACCCGGGCGGTCATCCGGATGCCGAAGTAGTTGACGACGGTGTTGAGCACGACGAAGGCCGCCAGCCACGCCCACACCGGCACGCCGGGCACGAGGGAGTGCATGGCCACGCTGGCCACCAGGTAGAGCAGACCGGGCACGAGGACGTAGTCGAGCAGGATCACCCAGCCGGCGAGGAAGCCGACGGGCGGCGCGATGCCGCGGCCGGTGTAGCTGTAGACGGAACCGGCCATGGGGAACGCGCGGACCATCTGCGCGTACGACAGGGCGGTGAACATCATCGCCACCATGCCGATGATGTAGGCGAGCGCGACCATCCCGCCGGAGCCGGCGTAGACGCTGCCGAAGATGCCGAAGGGCGCGATCGGCACCATGAAGATCAGTCCGTAGATGAGCAGGTCGGTGAAGCTGAGGGTCCGGCTCAGTTCCTGCCGGTAGCCGAACCGTTCGACCTGGGCGCCTGTCTCGGATGGGTCGGGAGGTTGAGTCACGGCACGCCTCCTTGATCTGGTGGCCGCACGGTAGCCCAGCCATCGACGGACAGCTAGATCTATGTGCCTGGATTGAAAACATCGCTCAGTCCCAGCTCAGAAAAAGTCAGGCTTGACTGTTTGTTTCGGGGGCGGCACGCTGTCCCCGTGCCCGCCGCATCGACCCGCGTCCCTCAACAGCAGCGCAGCCGCGCCACCCAGGCCCGGCTGCTGGAGGCGACCGTCGAGTGCCTGGTGGAGCACGGCTGGTCCGGCACCACCACGACCGTGGTGGCGGCCCGGGCGGGCGTCTCCCGGGGCGCCCAGCTGCACCACTACCCGACCAAGGCCGCCCTGGTCACCGCCGCGGTCACCCACCTCACCGAGCGCCGGGCGGTGGAGCTGCGCACCGAGGCCGCCGCACTGCCGGCCGGCCCGCGGCGACTCGACCGGGTGGTCGACCTGCTCGCCGCCGCCTTCACCGGGCCGCTCTTCGTCGCCGCGCTGGAGCTGTGGGTGGCCGCCCGCACCGACGCCGAACTGCGCGACGCCCTGGTCCCCCTCGAAGCCCGGGTGGGCCGGGAGATGCACCGGTTGACCGTGGAACTGCTCGGCGTGGACGAGCGGCGGCCCGGCGTCCGCGAGGCGGTGCAGGCCACCCTCGACCTGCTCCGCGGCCTCGGCGTGGCCAACCTGCTCAGCGACGACTCGGCCCGCCGCGCCGCACTCCTGCACACCTGGAAGCGCCAGCTCGCCGCCCTGCTCACCCCCGACGCCACGCCCGGGAGCGCGCGGGCGCACTGACTCCCCGGAGGCCCCATGGTCGACCTGACAGCCCTGCTCGCGGACCTGGCCGCCGAGTCCGAGCAGCTCGACGCCCTCGTCGCGCCGCTGCCGCCGGAAGCCTGGGCGCGGCCGACCCCGGCTCCCGGGTGGAGCGTCGCCCACCAGATCGCCCACCTGGCCTGGACCGACCACGTGGCCCACCTGGCGGCGACCGACACGGCGGCGTTCTTCGCCTCGGTCACCGGCGCCCCGGACCCGTCCCGGCTGGTCGACGACGGCGCCGAGGCGTTCCTCGCCCCACCCGCCGCGCTGCTGGCCCGCTGGCGGGCGGGCCGGGCCGCGCTCGCGGCGGCGCTCGCCGCCGCACCGGCCGGGGAGAAACTGCCCTGGTACGGCACCCGGATGTCGCCCGCCTCGATGGCGACCGCCCGGCTCATGGAGACCTGGGCGCACGGCGAGGACGTGGCCGACGCGCTGGGCGTCCGGCGTACCCCCACGGCCCGGCTGCGGCACGTCGCGCACCTCGGCTTCCGTACCCTCGGGCACAGCTTCGCGGCGCACGGCCGCGCCGTGCCGACGGCGCCGGTCCGGGTCGAGCTGGTGGCACCCCACGGGGACACCTGGGCCTTCGGGCCGGCGGACGCGGCCGACCGGGTCACCGGCCCGGCGGTCGACTTCTGCCTGCTGGTGACCCAGCGCCGGCACCGCGCCGACCTGGCGCTGGTCGCCACCGGGCCGGTCGCCGACGAGTGGCTGGACGTGGCCCAGGCGTTCGCGGGGCCGCCCGGCGGGAAGCGGGCGGCGGAGGGCAGCGGGGTGGTCCGGTGACCGTGCTGCGCATCGGCAACGCGTCCGGTTTCTACGGCGACCGCCTATCCGCCTGGCGGGAGATGCTCGACGGCGGCGAGCTTGACGTGCTGACCGGCGACTACCTGGCCGAGCTGACCATGCTGATCCTCGGTCGGGACCGGATGCGCGACCCCTCCCTCGGCTACGCGAAGACGTTCCTGCGCCAGCTGGAAGGCACCCTCGGCACCGCGCTGGAGCGCGGGGTACGGCTGGTCACCAACGCCGGCGGGCTCAACCCGGCGGGGCTGGCCGCCGCCATCGGCGCGCTCGCCGACCGGCTCGGCCTCACCGTGCGGATCGGGTACGTCGAGGGCGACGCCCTCGCCCGGCCGGACGCGTTGACGGCGAACGCCTACCTGGGGGCGTTCGGGATCGCGGCCTGCCTCGACGCGGGGGCGGACGTGGTGGTCACCGGGCGGGTCACCGACGCCTCGCTGGCGGTCGGCCCGGCCATTTCCCGCTTCGGCTGGACCCGGGACGACCTGGACGCGCTGGCCGGCGCGACCGTGGCCGGGCACCTCATCGAGTGCGGGGCGCAGGTCACCGGCGGCAACTACAGCTTCTTCACCGAACTGCCCGACGGCGGTCACCGCCCCGGCTTCCCGATCGCCGAGCTGCACCCGGACGGCTCCGCGGTGCTCACCAAGCACCCCGGCACCGGCGGCGCGGTCACCGTCGAGACGGTCACCGCCCAACTGCTGTACGAGGTGGGCGGGCCGGCGTACCTCGGGCCGGACGTGGTGACCCGGCTGGACACCGTGGAGCTGGCCCAGGAGGGGCCGGACCGGGTACGGGTCACCGGCGTCCGGGGCACGCCCCCGCCGGACACCCTCAAGGTGGGCGTCAACAACCTCGGCGGCTTCCGCAACTCGATGACGTTCGTGCTCTGCGGGCTGGACATCCCGGCCAAGGCGGCCCTGGTCCGGGGGCAGCTGGAGGAGGCGGTCGGCAAGGAGGGGCTGGAGTTCACGCTGGCCCGGACCGACCACCCGGACGCCACCGACACCGAGGCGGCGAGCGCGCTGCTGCACGTACACCTGCGGGACGGCGACAAGGCGCGGGCCGGACGGGCCTTCTCGGCGGCCGCCGTGGAGCTGGCGCTGGCCTCCTATCCGGGCTGCACGCTGACCACCCTGCCCGGCGACGCCACCCCGTACGGGGTCTTCACCGCCGACGCCGTGCCGCAGGACGCGGTCGCGCACGTGGCCGTGCTGCCGGACGGGGTCCGGGTGCCGATCGCCCCGCCGGCGCGGACGGCGGCACCGCGACCGTACGAGTCGGTGGCCGCACCGGAGGTCGACACCGGGCCGACCCGGCGGGCGCCGCTGGGCGAGCTGGTCGGGGCGCGGTCGGGCGACAAGGGCGGGGACGCCAACCTCGGCGTCTGGGCCCGCACCGACGCCACCTGGGCCTGGCTACGCGGCTGGCTGACCGTCGCGCGGCTGGCCGAGCTGCTGCCGGAGACCGGCCCGCTGACCGTCGAGCGGTACGAGCTGCCGAACCTGCGCGCCGTCAACTTCGTGATCCGGGGGCTGCTCGGCCAGGGCGTGGCCGCCTCCACCCGCTTCGACCCGCAGGCCAAGGCGCTCGGCGAGCTGCTCCGCTCCCGGATCGTCGACCTGCCCGCCGACCTGACCCCGGGGGTGCCGTCGTGACCATCGTGGACACTCCCGAGCGGCGGCAGCTCCGCGAGCTGACCCGGGCCTTCGTGACCAAGGAGGTCCTGCCCTACCTGGACGACTGGGAGCGGGCCGGCGAGGTGCCCCGCTCGCTGCACGAGACCGCCGCGAAGATCGGGCTGCTCGGCATCGGCTTCCCCGAGTCGGTCGGCGGCAGCGGTGGCGACCTGCTCGACTCGATCCTGGTCACCGAGGAGATCATCCGCTCGGGCGGCTCGTCCGGGCTGATCGCCGCGCTCTTCACCCACGGCATCGCGCTGCCGCACATGGTCGCCGCGCGGGACGACGGTCTCATCGAGAGATACGTGCGCCCGACACTCGCCGGCACGATGATCGGCTCGCTGGCGATCACCGAGCCGGACGGCGGCTCCGACGTGGCGGGCATCCGCACCTGCGCGCGGCGGGACGGCGACCACTACGTGGTGAACGGGTCGAAGACCTACATCACCAGCGGTGTCCGCTCCGACTTCGTGACCACCGCCGTCTGCACCGACTTCCCCGGCTCCGGCTCGCTGAGCCTCCTCGTGATCGAGAAGGGCATGCCCGGATTCACCGTCGGCCGGCGGCTGGAGAAGCTGGGCTGGCACTGCTCGGACACCGCCGAGCTCTCCTTCGTCGACGTCCGGGTGCCGGTGGCGAACCGGATCGGCCCGGAGGACACCGGCTTCCTGGCGATCATGCAGCAGTTCGCCACCGAGCGGCTCTCCCTGGCGACCCAGGCCTACGCCACCGCGCAGCGCTGCGTGGAACTGGCCACCCGCTGGTGCCGGGACCGCTCCACCTTCGGCCGCCCGCTGGCCAGCCGGCAGCTCGTCCGGCACGGGCTGGCCGAGATGCACACCCGCACCGAGGCCGCCCGGGCGTACGTGCACGACGTGGCCACCCGCGTCGCCGCGGGCGAGCCGGTCGTGACCGAGGTGGCGATGGCGAAGAACGTCGCGGTGGCCGCGTGCGACTTCGTCGTCGACGCGGCGCTGCAACTGCACGGCGGCTTCGGCTACCTGCGTGACGCCGAGGTGGAACGGCACTACCGGGACGCCCGGATCCTCGGCATCGGCGGCGGCACCACGGAAATCATGAACGAGATCATCGCGAAGGGCATGGGCCTGTGAGTGCGAGGAGTGAGCCGGGTCTGCGAGCCCGGCAGTCACGAACGAAAGGATCGCTGTGAGCACACTGGACAGCGCGATCGACCCGTCCTCGCCGGCCCACCGGGCCAACCGTGAGGCGCTGCTGGAGCGTCTCGCCGAGCTGGAGTCCGCGTTCGACCAGGCCCGGGCCGGTGGCGGGGAAAAGTACGTGACCCGCCACCACAAGCGGGGCAAGCTGCTCCCCCGGGAGCGGATCGAGCTGCTGCTGGACCCGGACAGCCCGTTCCTGGAGCTGTCGCCGGTGGCCGCCTACGGCACCGACTTCCCGGTCGGCGCCAGCACGGTCACCGGCATCGGGGTGGTCGAGGGCGTGGAGTGCCTCGTGGTCGCCAACGACCCCACGGTACGCGGCGGGGCCGTGAACCCCTGGGCGCTCGCCAAGACCCGGCGGGCCGGCGAGATCGCCCTGGCCAACCGGCTGCCGATGGTGAACCTGGTCGAGTCCGCGGGCGCGGACCTGCCCACCCAGGCGGAGATCTTCATCCCCGGCGGCCGGGTGTTCCGGGACCTGACCCGGCTCTCCGCGGCGAAGATCCCCACGGTCAGCGTAGTCTTCGGCAACGCCACCGCGGGTGGCGCGTACGTGCCGGGTATGTCCGACTACACGATCATGATCCGGGACCGGTCGCAGGTCTACCTGGCCGGGCCGCCGCTGGTGAAGATGGCCACCGGCGAGGTCACCGACGACGAGTCGCTGGGCGGGGCGGCCATGCACGCCACGAAGTCCGGCCTGGCCGACTTCCTCGCCGAGGACGAGCGGGACGGCATCCGGCTGGCCCGGCAGTGCGTACGCCGGCTCAACTGGCGCAAGCAGGGCCCGCCGCCGCGCAACCCCTTCCCCCAGCCACCCAAGTACGACCCGGAGGAGCTGCTCGGCATCGCCAGCGCCGACCTCAAGGTGCCGTTCGACCCGCGCGAGGTGCTGGCCCGGGTGCTGGACGGCAGCGCCTTCGACGAGTTCAAGCCGAACTACGGCACCGCGCTGGTCACCGGCTGGGGCGAGCTGCACGGTTACCCGATCGGCGTGCTGGCCAACGCCCGCGGCGTGCTGTTCAGCGAGGAGGCGCAGAAGGCGGCCCAGTTCATCCAGCTCGCCAACGCCGCCGACACCCCGCTGGTCTTCCTCCAGAACACCACCGGCTACATGGTCGGCACGGAGTACGAGCAGCGCGGCATCATCAAACACGGCGCCCTCATGATCAACGCGGTGTCGAACTCGACGGTCCCGCACCTGACGGTCAACCTCGGCGCCTCCTACGGGGCCGGCAACTACGGCATGTGCGGCCGGGCGTACGAGCCGCGGTTCCTGTTCACCTGGCCGAACGCCAAGTCGGCGGTGATGGGGCCGGCACAACTCGCCGGGGTGCTGTCGATCGTCGCCCGGCAGGCCGCCGCCGCCCGGGGCCGCGACTACGACGAGGACTCCGACGCCGCCATGCGGATGATGGTCGAGCAGCAGATCGAGTCCCAGTCCGGGGCGCTCTTCCTCTCCGGCCGGCTCTACGACGACGGGGTGATCGACCCCCGGGACACCCGTACCGTCCTGGGGCTCTGCCTGTCGGCGATCCACAACGGACCGGTGAAGGGCGCCGACGGCTTCGGCGTCTTCCGGATGTGAGAGGGCTCCCCTGTGAGCGCGAGGAACGCAGCGAAGCGGAGTACCGCAGTCGCGAACGAAAGGCAGGCGCTGTGATCACCAGACTTCTCGTCGCCAACCGGGGTGAGATCGCCCGCCGGATCTTCGCCACCTGCCGGACGCTCGGCATCACGACGATCGCCGTGTACTCCGACGCGGACGCCGACGCGCCCTTCGTCGCCGAGGCCGACCTGGCCGTCCGGCTGCCCGGGAACACGCCGGCCGAGACGTACCTGCGGATCGACCTCGTCCTGGACTCGGCCCGGCGGGCCGGCGCGGACGCGGTCCACCCGGGCTACGGCTTCCTCGCCGAGAACGCCGACTTCGCGGCGGCCGTCACCGACGCGGGGCTGACCTGGGTCGGCCCGCCGGCCAAGGCGATCGCCGCGATGGGCGACAAGATGGCGGCCAAGGCGCTGCTCGCCGACGCGGGCGTGCCGATGCTCCCGACCTGGACCGAGGCCGACCAGGTGACGGGCTTCCCGGTGCTGGTCAAGGCAACCGCGGGCGGCGGCGGCCGGGGCATGCGGGTGGTCCGCGACGCCGCCGGGCTCGCCGAGGCCGTGGCGGGAGCACGCCGCGAGGCGGCCGCGGCGTTCGGCGACGGCACGGTCTTCATCGAGCGGTACGTCGAGCGCGGCAGGCACGTCGAGGTGCAGATCTTCGGCGACACGCACGGCACGGTGGTGGCCCTCGGGGTGCGGGACTGCTCGATCCAGCGCCGCCACCAGAAGATCGTCGAGGAGGCGCCGGGGGTCCTGCCCCCGCGGGTGCGCGAGCGGCTGCACGAGGCGGCGGTGGCTGCCGGCCGGGCGGTCGACTACGTCGGCGCGGGGACCGTCGAGTTCCTGCTCGCGCCCGACGGGGAGGTCCACTTCCTGGAGATGAACACCCGCCTCCAGGTGGAGCACCCGGTCACCGAGGCGGTCACCGGGTTCGACCTGGTCCGGCTGCAACTGCTGGTGGCCGAGGGCGAACCGCTGCCGCTGACGGGCACCCCGCCGGCCGACGGCCACGCGATCGAGGTGCGGCTCTGTGCCGAGGACCCGGCCCAGGGCTTCCGCCCGGCCACCGGCACCCTGCACCGCTTCACGATCCCGGGTGTGGTCGGCGAGTTCACCCCGACGAAGGGCCTACGGCTGGACTCCGGCGTGGTGGACGGCTCGGCGGTGAGCGTGCACTACGACTCGATGCTCGCCAAGCTGATCGCCTGGGCACCCACGCGGGCCGAGGCCGCCCGCGCCCTGGCCGGCGCGCTGGCCCGCGCCGAGCTGCACGGCGTCGCCACCAACCGGGACCTGCTGGTCCGGGTGCTGCGCAGCCGGGAGTTCGGCGCGGCGGAGGCCGACACCGGCTTCCTGGAGCGGCACGAGGAGGTCTTCGCGCCGCTGCTCGCGGCCGACCAACTCCCCCTGGCCGCGCTGGCCGCCGCGCTGGCGGGCGCCGCCGGGCGTCGCGCGTCCGCGCCCGTACTGGGCGGGCTGCCCTCGGGCTGGCGCAACGTGCCGGCCTTCCCGCAGGTCACCCGGCTCGACGGCCCGGACGGCGAGATCGAGGTCCGGTACCGGCTGGACCGGACGGGCGCGCTCGCCGACTGGTCGGTGTCGCCCGCCACCGTGCCGACCGGCCAGGACGGGTCGGCGGCGGACGGCGACAGGGCGCCGGACGTGACCGTGGTCGAGGCCGCTCCCGACCGCGTCGTGCTCGACGTCGACGGGACGCGGCGGGCGTTCCGCGTACACCGGGTGGGGTCGGAGGTCTTCGTGGACGGCCCGGCCGGGGCGGCGAGCCTCACCGAGCTGCCGCGCTTCCCCCTGCCCACCGCGGAGCTGGCGGCCGGGTCGCTGCTCGCGCCGCTGCCCGGCGCGGTGACCCGGGTGCACGTCGAGGTCGGCCAGCGGGTGACCGCCGGCGACCTGCTGCTGACCCTCGAAGCGATGAAGCTCGAACACCCCGTGCTCGCCCCGACCGACGGCGTGGTGGCGGAGCTGCCGGTGCCGGCCGGCGGCCAGGTCGACACCGGGGCCGTGCTGGCCGTGGTCACTGAGGAGGACCCGCGATGAACTTCGACCTGACCCCCGAGCAGGACCAGCTCCGCGACGCCGTCCGGGCGCTGGGCCGGAAGTACGGCCACGGCTACTTCGTCGAGAAGGCCAGGGCCGGCGGCCACACCACGGAGCTGTGGCAGGAGGCCGGCCGGCTCGGCTACCTGGGCGTCAACATCCCCACCGAGTACGGCGGCGGGGGCGGCGGCATCACCGAGCTGGCCATCGTCTGCGAGGAGCTGGCCGCGGCCGGCTGCCCGCTGCTGCTGCTCGTGGTCTCACCCGCCATCGCGGCCACCGTGATCAACAAGCACGGCACCGACGAGCAGCGCAAGCGGCACCTGCCCGGCCTCGCCGACGGCTCGCAGAAGATCGTCTTCGCGATCACCGAACCGGAGGCCGGGTCGAACTTCCACCGGCTCGGCACGGTGGCCCGCCGCGACGGCGACGACTGGCTGCTCACCGGCCGCAAGTGCTACATCTCCGGCGTCGACGAGGCCGGGCACGTGCTGGTGGTGGCGCGCACCGAGGATTCCTCCACCGGGAAACTGAAGCCGGCGCTGTTCATCGTTCCGACCGCCGCGCCGGGCCTGGAGAAGTCCAAGCTGGACATGGAGATCCTCTCCCCGGAGAACCAGTTCCTGCTCTACCTGGACGACGTCCGGCTGCCCGCCGACGCGCTGGTCGGTGAATCGCTGGACGCCGGGCTGCCGGCGCTCTTCGCCGGCCTCAACCCGGAGCGGATCACGGTCGCCGCCATGGGCGCCGGCACCGGCCGGTACGCCATCGAGCGGGCCAGCGCGTACACCGCCACCCGGAAGGTGTGGGGCGGCCGGAGCATCGGCACGCACCAGGGCGTCGCCCACCCGCTCGCGCACGCGGCGGTGCAGGTGGAACTGGCCCGCCTGATGATCCACAAGGCGGCCACCCTCTACGACGCGGGCCGCGACCTGGAGGCCGGCGTCGCCGGCAACATGGCCAAGTACGCGGCCGGCGAGGCCGCCGCGCTCGCCGTGGACACCGCCGTGCAGGCGCTGGGCGGCGCCGGCATGACGACCGAGTACGGCGTGGCCACCCTGCTCGGCGCGGTCCGGGCCGGCCGGATCGCCCCGGTCAGCCGCGAGATGATCCTCAACTTCGTCGCCCAGCACGTGCTCGGCCAGGACAAGTCCTACTGACGGCTCGAACGCCGTTGCCCGGCACCCCTCGTTCGGGGCGCCGGGCAACGGCGGCGGCTCAGGACGTGGCGGTCTTGTCGAACTTCTCCCACGGCCCGATCGACGTGCGGTTGGCGATCAGCGGCAGGGCGCCGGCGTTCTCCGCCACGACGTACCGGCCGTTGGCGTTGGCCCGGAGGCTGATGCTGCCGTCCGAATTGTTCACGACGGTGAACTTCTCCCAGGCGCCGATCGACGTGCGGTTGGCGATCAGCGACTTGGCGCCCCCGCTCTCCGCCACCACGTACCGGCCGTTGGCCCGCGAGCGGAGGGCGACGAACCCGCCACCCGCGTCGACCAGGTCGAACTGCTCCCACAGCCCGACCGCGGTCCGGTTGGCGATGAGCGGCTTGGCTCCGGCGCTCTCGGCCACCACGTAGCGGCTGTTGACCCGGGCGCGGAGGGCGATCGGCGCCGCGGCAGCCGGAGCGCCGGTGAGCCGGGTGAGGGCCGCGTAGTCGCCGTTGAACACGTTCTGGCTGTAGCTACCGGGCGTGCCGGGGTCGCCGGCGGCGTACTGCCAGATGGTCTCGGTCGTCCAGCCCGCGGGCAGCGGCGGGCGGGTGCTGGTGTAGCCGGCGATGTCCAGCGGGTTGGCGCCGAAGGTGGCGTTGTTGCCGGTGCACGGATTCCAGTAGTTGGTGTTCGTGTAGATCATCACCGGTCGCCCGATGCGGGCCTGGACCTGGTCGGTGAAGGACCGGATCCAGTTCGACATCTCGGTGGTGTTCAGCCCGTAGCAGGTCGGCGCGCCGCTCCAGTACGGCCACTCGATGTCGACCATGGGCACGAGCGTCTGGCTGTCCTTGGCGAACTGCGCGTTGTCGATGAAGAAGTTCGCCTCGGTGACCGGGTCACGCCCGTCCGGGCGGGCGAAGTGGTAGGCGCCGACGAGCAGGCCGGCGGCCTTGGCCGCCGCGTAGTCCTGAGCGAAGTAGGGATTGCGGTACGTCTGCCCCTCGGTGGCCTTGACGTACGCGAACTTGTAGCCGTTGGCCGCCACGCCCGGCCAGTCGATGGCACCGAGGTTGTGGTCGTGGCTGGAGACGTCGATCCCGCGGATCGTGTAGCCGGCCGGGATGGTGGCACTCGCGGTGGCCGAGGTGGTGCGCGCGCCCGGCTTGACGCCGGCGTTCGCCCGGCCACCACCGTCGGGAGCGGCGTCGACCGCGCTGGCCGGCTGGGACATGCCGAGTGCGCCGAGCGCGAGCCCGGCGGACATCAGAACAGAGATCCATCTTCTTGACATGGCTGTCGAGAATCTCCTTGCTCGGGAGGTCGAGGGCCGCCGTTCGCCAGAGGGGCGGATCACGGCGGCGGAGCGCTCCTCGCGTTCGGGCCGGGGATCGGCCGCAGCGGAGGTGCGGCCGTACTCTAACCCGCCGAACCGGCAGTGCGATGTCCCGACCGATCGACGCCGGCGATTCCCCACCCGGGACGGCGATCCGCTGCGTGCCGTCCGGCCCGGGGTACGGCGGATGCCCGATCATCCGCCGTACCCCGGGGGTCCGTCAGCGGACGGTCAGCGTGCCGACCGCCGGCAGCGGGGCGACCACCGGCGGCAGCCGCTTCGGCTCGCCCCGGCCGGGCTCACCGGCCCGGGCCAGGTCGCTCTTCGACGCCGCCGCCCGCGTGGCCGCCGGCTCGTCCTGGAACGGCTGGGCGTCGCCGGTGCAGAGCGTGCCCTTGGCGGGCAGCGTCCCCTTGAGCAGGTACGCGTCGACCGCGCCGGTCACGCAGGCCGAGGTGCCGTAGGCGGTGTGCCCCCAGCTGTCACTGCTCAGCAGCCGGCTGTTCGGCAGCAGCCGGGCCGAGCTGACCGCGCCCTGGTAGTTGGTCGCCGGGTCCCAGTAGTTGCCGACCACCAGCACCGGGGCGGCGGTGGTCCGGTCGAACGGGCCGGTCCAGGCGTCCTCGTCGCGCACGGTCCACGTGTTGCGGGCGCAGGGCGCGGTGCCCCAGGCCCAGGCCCGCCCGAAGTACGGCGCCCGCTTGTCCTCCTTGGCCGAGAGCGCCGGCCAGGCGTCCGCGCTCTTCGGGTGGTACGCGTCGGTGCAGTCCACCGTCAGGAACGTCTCCAGCCCGTTGTCGTACGGGAAGTCGTACCCGCGCTGCTGGCGGGCCTGGGCGGCCCGGCGGGCCACCTCGGTGCGCGCCTGCGCCCGGGCCGGCGCCGCCGCGGCCGGGTCGGTCAGCACCAGCAGCTCGCCGGTGAGCTCCACGATGTACTGCCAGCCGTTCGGGTCGTAGAGGTTGCCGAGGGTCGCGCTCACGAAGTCGGCGTAGCTGACGGTGAACTGCCCGAGGTCCGGGTCGTCCACCACCAGCGGCTTCTTGCGCAGCCGCTGCGCCACCGTCTCGTACGCGGCGACCGGGTCGCCGCCGGACGCCAGCGCGCACTTCTCGGCACCGGCCTTGGCGCACCGGACCAGGATCTCGTGCAGCGCGCGGTAGGCGCCGTCGGCGCTGCGCAGCCGGGTCTCCTGGAGCTGGTTGCGGGCCTTCCCCTGACCGACCCAGGCGTTCGGGTTGAGCACACCGTCGACCACCAGGGCGCGGAACCGGTCCGGGAACATGTTGGCGTAGTACTGCCCGAGCGCGGTGCCGTAGCTGAAGCCGAGGTAGCTGAGCTTCTTGTCGCCGACCGCGCGGCGCAGCACGTCCATGTCACGGGCCACCTCGGCGGTGGACGCCGCGCCGGTCAGCGGCCGGCCCGTGGTCGAGCAGCCCTTGCCGACCGCCTTCGACGCCGCGACGTACGCCTTCTCCTCGGCCTTCGTGTACGGGAAGGCGACGTTCAGCCCGGCGTACGCCCGGGTCTGGTCCTTCACCGACGGGAAGCACTTGACGTTGTCGCTGGCGGCGACGCCGCGCGGGTCGACGCCGACGATGTCGAAGCGGTCGAGCAGATCGTCGCCGAGGAAGTACGGCGCGGCGAGCGCGATGCTGGTGCCGGAGCCGCCCGGGCCGCCCGGGTTGAGGAACAGGCTGCCGATCTTGTGCTGCTGGTCGCGGGCCTTGACCCGGAGCACCGCCACCTCGGTGGTGGCGCCCTTCGGGTTGTCGTAGTCCAGCGGGAGCCGGACCGTGGCGCACTCGGCGTAGTCGTAGCAGGCGTACCAGTCGAGCTTCGGCGTCGGCACGCGGTCGACCCGGCGCGCCTCGGCGGCGCTGGTCCGGTCGTACGTCGGCGGTTGCGGCGTGCGGGCCGCGGCCGCGGCCGGCGCGACCGCCGATCCGGCGAGGACGAGGCCGGCGATCCCTGTTGCGGTGAGGGACCGGATTGCACGTGGCATGTGGCTGCCTTCCGGTGGGGAACGGGGTCCGTCGAGGAGACCTCGACCCCCGTCACTTTAGGGATCAAGCCCAACCGGAGCCGCCCGTCAAACGCGGGCAGAAGCGACAGATTGCCGATTGATGTAACGAATTTTTCTCGATCGACGCTTTTAGCCCTCCAACGGGGAGAGTGAGCCGCGGGGGAACGCTTCTGACGGGAAGCCGTCCCAACCCCGCGGTTGACAGGTCGACGCGCTGGGCCATGCTTGTCGGGTGAGTTCGTTCCCGAAGCCCGATGCGCGGGTCAAGGCCGTCGCCGCATCGCTGGCGGCGGTGGCGGCGCTGGTCACGTTGGTGGTGTGGCGCCCCGCCGGCATCCTGTCGGTGGTGCTGGCCCTGATCTGTGTCCTGCTCGGCATGGTCGCCGGGGTGACGGTGACCGCCGCCCGCCAGGCCCCTCCCCGTGCCGACGCCCCGGCCGAGGAGTGGCCGGCCCCCGCCGGGTACGGAGTGGACGCCGACACGCTGGAGGCCATCGACCCCCGGGCGGTGCGGCAACTGCGCACGCCCGCCGGCGGCTACGCGGGTGACGCCGACACCCTGGAGGCGATCGACCCCCGGGCGGTACGGCAGCTCCGCACGCCCGCCGGCGGCTACGCGGGTGACGCCGACACCCTGGCGACGCTCGACCCCCGGGCGGTGCGGGAACGGCGGACGGCGAACGGCGTCAGCGACCGGTGAGCGTGGGCACGGCCAGCGCGTCCACGCCCCGCCCCGCCAGGCACCGGTAGGTGCGGTCCAGCTCCGTGCCGGCCGGTGGCAGCACCTCCAGGTTCCAGCCGGTCGCCTGCCGGATTCCGCTGACCAGCCGGAACGTGCTGAGGTTGCAGACCTGCTGGATGGCCGGGTCGGCGACGACCGCGTCGTGGCCCGCCCCGGCCAGCGCGGCCGGCAGGTCGCCCTCGGCGTAGGTCTCCCAGGTGTGCCGGCCGTCGCAGGGCACCCGGGTCGCCTCGGCCCGGTCGCGGCGCAGCCGGACCGGGCCGTAACACTCCAGTTCGGACGCGCAGTGGGCGCCCGCCGGCAGCCGGACGTCGCCCGCCGCGCAGCCGGGCAGCACCTTCGCCCCGGACGGCTCGACCGCACCGCTGGCCACCGGCGTCGGCGACACCACGGGCGGCGCACCGCCGGCCAGCCACGCCCCGGCGCCGGCCGAGGCGGCGAGCGCGAGCACCCCCGCACCGCCGAGGAACCAGCGGCGCGGCCACCGCCGGCCGCGGGTCGGCACGGTCGGGTGGGTGTCCTCCGACGGCGGGCGCGGCCCCGGCTGGCCGGTGCGGCTCAGCGGGTTGCCGCCGGTGGTCGGACCGCCGCTGACCGGGGCACCCGGGTAGGGCGCGCCACTCACCGGGGCGGCGGCCGGGTCCAGCGGGAGCGCGGCGAGCAGGCCGCGCAGCTCGACGGCGGAGGGGCGCTCGCCCGGGTCGTTCGCCATGCCCAGCCGCAGCACGTCGACGAGCTCGTCGGGCACCCCGGGCAGGCCGGGGATCGGCTGCTGGAACATCTCCAGCACGGTGACCAGGCTGGGGTTGCGCTCGGACTGCCAGCGCGGCGGGCGGCCGTGCATCACCGCGTAGAGGGTGGCGCATAGCGCGTAGACGTCGACGGCCGGGCTGGGCGGGCTGTGGCTGAACATCTCCGGCGGCGCGTACGCCGGGGTGAGCACCTCCAGGGTGACCGAGGCGTCGCGCACCTCGGCCAGCACCGCCAGGCCGAAGTCGGCCAGCACCGCCGGGTTGAAGTGCGAGTAGAGGATGTTGGCCGGCTTGACGTCCCGGTGCAGCACCCCGGCCGCGTGCGAGTGGGCCAGCGCGTCGGCGATCTTCACGCCGAGATCGCGGGCCTCCACGGCGCCCAACGGGCGCCGGCGCATCCGCTCCGCGTACGAGCCGTCGCAGAGCTCCATGATCAGGTAGGGGTGCTGGTCGACGGTGACCCCGACGTCGAAGAGGTCCACCACGTGCGGGTGGGAGGACATCTTGCCGGCCGCCCGCGCCTCACGCAGGAAGCGCGCCTGGTCCCGCTCGCTGGCCAGCGTGCGGTTCTCCACCTTCACGGCGACCTCGCGCCCCACCGAGATCTGGGTGGCCCGGTAGACGGTGGCGTAGCCGCCCCGGGCGAAGACCTCCAGGTCGGTCAGACCGGGCACGATGGGCAGCCGCAGGGCGCCGGGCGGGGTCTCGGTCACGGCTCGAAAATACCCAACAGTCCCGGTCGCTCAGCGCACCGCGTCGGTCGCCGGCACCGCGCCCGGGCCCGGAACGGTGTCGTCCGCAGCACCCGGCCCGGCCGACCCGGTGGCCGCCCGGCGGGAATCCCACCACAGGCCCACGGCGGTCGCGACCGCGCCCAGGCCCTCCCAGGCGGCCACCCCGAAGAACCGGTCCGGGGCGACGTCGGAGAGCACCGCGATGCTGAAGACGGTGAAGGTGACCAGGCGGAACCAGACGGTGAACCGGTAGAACGGCCGCCACTCGGTGGCCACCGCGAGCAGGTAGTAGACCCCCATGTTGAACGAGGCCATCGAGGACGCGGTGAGGAACGTGCCGGTGTAGTCACCGGGGGCGCGTTCGGCCGGCACCTCGAAGCCGAGCAGGCGGAGCTGCGTCTCCGGCCAGATCAGCCCCAGGGCGCCGAGCACCAGCGCCAGGAGCCCGAAGACCGCGATCGTCCAGCCGGCGCCGGAGCGCGGCAGCCTCATCCGTTCCTCCCCAACCCGCGGCCGTCGGCGTGGACGGCCCTGGCCCCCACGCTAACCGCCCCCTCCGACGGACACATCCCCGGAACCGGCAGAACTGGGGGCGGGATCAGTGCCCGGCGAGGCGGGCGCGGAGCGCGTCGGCGACGGCCCGTTCGCTGCGCTGCTCGGTGGCGTACGCCAGCCGTACCGCCTCCTCGGCGCTGGCCAGCGCCTCGGCGGGACGGCCGCAGGCGGAGAGCGCCTCGGCCAGCACCATCCGCGCGACGACCTGGCTGCGCACGTCCTCGGCCGGAGCGGACACCGCCCGCTGCGCCCAGTCCAGCGCCTGCTCCCGCTGGCCGTGGGCCAGCAGCGCGGACGCGTACCGGGCGATGGTCTGCCGGCGGGAGAAGAGCAGCGACGGGGTGTTGGCGGCGGCGGTGGCGACCGGGGCGAGCAACCCCACGGCGGTCGCCGAATCGCCGGCCGCGAGCCGGGCCACGGCGAGCAGCACCCGGGGCCCCACCTGGGCCGGGGCCTGCGGGTTGTGGGGCTCCACAGTGGTCAGCACCGACCGGGCCTCCCGCTCGGCGGTCTCGGCGTCGCCCATGTCCAGCGCCACGAATCCGCGCAGCGTCCCGGCCATCCCGGTGAGCAGCGGGTGCGCGGTGCGATCGGCGTACGCGAGGGCGTCGGTGAGCAGGTCGGCGGCGTGCTCCGGCTCGCCCAGCCCGCGCGCCACCACCCCGCGCACGACCAGCGCGAAGCCCTGACCCCAGTCGTCGCCGACCTCGGCGAACTCCCGGTACGCCCGGCGCGCCGCGCGGTCCGCCTCGCCCAGCTCACCCAGCTCGGCGGTGGCGTACGCCTCGACGGCGCGGAGCGTGCCCACCGCCCACGCCTCGCCGACCCGCTCGCCGAACGGCAGGAACACCTGCGCCAGACGGCACGCCTCGCGCAGCCGGCCGGCGAGCAGCCGGGCGAACGCGGTGGTGCCGCGCAGCCAGGCCCGCCCGTACGGGTCCTTCAGCTCGGCGAAGAGCCGGGCGGCCCGGCCGAGCACCGCGTCGGTGCCGGCGAAGTCGCCCCGGGTGGTGGACACCCAGGCCAGGTTCTGCAACGACCAGGCCTGCCCGCGCGGGTCCCGGGCGGCGAGGCTGACCTGGTAGGAGGCGGCCAGCCGGCTGCTCGCCTGGCCCAGGCGGCCGGCGATGAAGTCGGCCATGCCGAGCCGGCGCATCGCCGAGGCGCGCAGGGTGGGCAGGTTGGCCGCGGTGGCCACCTGCAACGCCTCCTGCCAGCTCCGCTCGGCCCGGGCGGCGTCGCCCAGCGTCTGGTGGGCCTGCCCGGCCAGCAGCAGCGCGCTGGTCCGGGTGGCCGCCGCGTCACCGGCGTTGGCGGCGATCTTCTCGGCGAAGGCGAGCGCGTCGGCCGGGCGGCCGATCTGGAGCAGCGCCCGGGCGTGCACCACCCGATCGGCCAGCGGCACCCTGTCGCGGGCCAGCTCGGCGGCGCGTTCGGCGTACTCGACGGCCATCGCCGGCTCCCCCGACCGCAGCGCGCGGCGGGCGGCCCGGCCCAGCGCGGCGACGCCCAGCGGGACCACCGCCCGGGCCGGCGCGTCCGGACGGAGCTTGACCGCGTCGGCGAGCGCGGCGGCCCGCTCGACGTGCTCGGCGACGAAGTCGTCCCGGGCGGACTCGGTGAACGCGCCGGGCGGGGCGGTGGCGCCGTCGGCGCTCTCCGGGGCGGCCCAGCGGGCCAGCGCGGCGTGCCGCTCGGCCAGTTCGGCCTTGCTCACCCCGGCGTACGCGGCCTCCCGCATGAGCGGGGTGGCGAAGGCGAAACCGGTGCGGGTGCGGTGCAGCATCCGGCGTTGCAGCAGCTCCTCCACGGCCCGGTCCAGCTCGACCGCGGCCACCGCGGCCGGCCGGCCGTCCCGCCCGACGCGCTGCTCGCGCAGCGCCTCCAGCGTGCCGCCGGGCACCGTGTCGCCGACCACCGCGGCGTCCCGCAGCACCGAGCGGGCGTCCTGCGGCAGCGCGTCGATACGCGCCGCGAGCACGGCGGCCAGGTCCCGGGAGAGCAGCCGGCTGCCCAGCGAGCCGGGCGCCAGCCGCCAGCCGACGTTGGCGTCCCGCCCCGGGCCGGCGGTCAGGGCCCCGCGCTCCATCAGCAGGGTGACCAGCTCGGCCAGGTAGAACGGGTTGCCCTGGGCGGTGGCGAGCAGCCGGTCCGCGTCGGCCGGCGACAGCTTGCCGCCGCTCAGATAGCTGGTGAGCAGCCGGGAGGCGTCGGCGCCGCGCAGCGGGGGCAGCGCGTGGACCTCGGCGTCCGCGACCCGGGTCAGCGCGCCGGCGGTCCGCACCAGCTCGGGCCGGCCGAGCAGCAGCACCAGCACCGGGCCGCTGAGCCGGTTGAGGGTCAGTGCGAGCGCCTTGATCGTCTCGGCCGTGGCGTCGTGCAGGTCGTCCACCACGATGACCAGCGGCGCCTCCAGGGCGAGCGCGCTGAGCAGCTCGGCGACCGCGTTGGGCACCGCCTCGGCGTCCGCCGGCGGGGCGGCGACGTTCCACTCGCCGTTCTCGCTGGCCGCGGGAAGTTCGGCGTAGCCGAGCAGGGCCAGGAGCTGGTCCACGGCGAGCGGGGGCGGGTCGCCGGGGAGCCGGCCGAGGCGCTGCCCGAGGCGGCGCAGCCGCTCCTCGACGGCCGGGCGGGTGAGCGCGGTGGCGGCGTCGTTGGGGAGGCCGACCGCCGCCCGGACCAGGTCGGCGAGGGGAGCGAGCCGGCGCCGCTCGCCGAACGCGGCGCAGCGGACGGAGAGCACCCGGGCGCCGGTGTGCGCGGCGTACCGGCCGGCGCCGACGTCGTAGCCGGCGGCGAGACGCTCCACCTCGGCGGCGAACCGGGACTTGCCGATCCCCGCCTCGGCGGTCATCAGCAGCACCCGTGGCTCGCTCCGGTCGATCACCTCGGCGAGCCGGCCGGCGATCCGGCCGATCTCGGTCTCCCGGCCCACGAAGGGCGCCTCGTCGCCGAGGCCGGACCGGGTGCCCGGCGCGTCCAACAGGCCGAGCAGCTCGTACGCCTCGACCGGCTCGCGCTTGCCCTTGAGCCGCAGCGGGCGCAGCGCCCGCCAGGAGGCGACGTGCCGGGTGGCGGCGGAGGTGCGCGCCCCGGCGTAGACCGCGCCCACGGCGGCGGCGTCGGCGAGCCGGGCGGCGGTGTTCACCGTGTCGCCGATGACGGTGTATTCGATGGCGGCCTGGATGCCGGCGATCACGTCGCCGGTGTTGAGCCCGACCCGCAGGCCGAGCGGCGCGCCGCCGCCCCGCTCGTCGTCGAGCACCCGGCGGACCGCCCGCTGCATGGAGAGCGCGGCCCGGACGGCCCGCTCGGCGTCGTCCTCGTGCGCCACCGGCGCGCCGAAGACCGCCATGATCCCGTCGCCGGTGAGCTTGTCGACGTGCCCGCCGAAGGTCTTGACCGCGCCCGCCAGGGCGGCCAGCACCCGGTCGGTGACCGCGCCGACCCGTTCCGGGTCGAGGTCCTCGGACCAGGAGGTGAAGTCGGAGAGGTCACCGAAGAGAACGGTGACCACCCGCCGCTCGGCGGCGGGCAGCGTGGCGGCGGCCGGCAGGGCGGCCCCGCAGTTGTGGCAGAACCGCGCGCCGGGTACGGCGACGGTGCCACACACCGGGCAGGTCACGGTTGCTCCAACCCCGCACCCCCGGCGCCGGATTCCCGGGTGGTCACGCCGAGGTACTCCAGCTGGGCCCGGACCGACCATTCGGCGGCCCACCACAGCGACCGGTCGACGTCCGCGTAGACCCGCTCGACCACCTCGGGCGCGGTGGTCGCGCCGGCGGCGACCGCCGCCCGGACCTGGTCGAGCCGGGCCCGCCGGTGGGCCAGGTAGAACTCGGCCGCCGCGCCGCAGTCGGCCAGCGCCGGGCCGTGCCCCGGCAGCGCCGGGATCCCCCGGTACGTGGCGAGCAGCTCCAGGCTCGACAGGTAGTCGCCGAGGTGCCCGTCCGGGTGGGCGACCACGGTGGTGCCCCGCCCGAGGATGGTGTCGCCGGTGAGCACGACCCGCTCGTCGCCGTGCCCGGCCAGGAAGCAGACCGAGTCGGCGGTGTGCCCAGGGGTGGTCAGCGGGCGGATCTCCAGGCCGGCGTCGAGCGCGGTGTCCCGGGTCAGCGGCGCGCCGTTCACGGTGTGCGCCGGGTCGACGGCGAGGACCGGGGCGCCGCCGAGCAGCTCGCTCAGCCGCGGCGCGCCCTCGGTGTGGTCGGCGTGCCCGTGGGTGATCAGCACGAGGCCGATCGGGCCGTGCGCGGCGAGCGCGGCCAGGTGCTCCTCGTCGGCCGGGCCGGGGTCGACCACCACGGCGTGCGCCGCGCCCGGGGCGCGCAGCACCCAGCTGTTCGTGCCGTCGAGCGTCATCGGCCCGGGGTTGGGGGCACGCACCAGCGTCACCCACTCCGGCAGCTCGTCCGCGAGCGCGGCTGCGGCTCCGGTCACACGCCCACCCATGGCAGCGATCGTACGACCCCGCCCGCCACTCCCCGCGATCTTGCGGCTCCGCCAGGTGTTATGTCCCCCTGCGGGCTGTCTGCCCGCCCGGCAACCGCAAGATCGCGGGTACGGAGCGTCAGGCCACCTCGACGATGACCTCGACCTCGACGGGGGCGTCGAGGGGCAGCTCGGCCACGCCCACCGCGCTGCGGGCGTGCCGGCCGGCCTCGCCGAAGACGGCGCCGAACAGCTCGGAGGCGCCGTTGACCACGCCGGGCTGGCCGGTGAAGCCGGGCGCGCTGGCCACGAAACCGGTCAGCTTCACGATCTTGACGACCTTCTCCAGGCCGACCAGCGAGTCGATCGCGGCGAGGGCGTTCAGCGCGCACCGCTGCGCCAGGTCCTTCGCCTGCTCGGCGGAGACGCCGTTGCCGACCTTGCCGGTGGCGAGCAGCTTGCCCTCGGCGAGCGGGAGCTGGCCGGAGACGTAGACGTGCTGCCCGGACTGGACGGCCGGCACGTAGCTGGCCAGCGGCGCCGCCACCTCGGGAAGGGTCAGGCCGAGTTCCGCGAGCTTCGCGTGCGGTCCGTTGCTCATGCCCCGGCACCCTTCGGACGCTTCAGGTAGGCGACGAGCTGCTCCGGGTTCGGGCCGGGAACCACGGAGACCAGCTCCCAGCCGTCCTCGCCCCAGTTGTCGAGGATCTGCTTGGTCGCGTGGACCAGCAACGGGACCGTGGCGTATTCCCACTTCTGCATCGGGTGAAGGCTCCCTTGCCTGACATGGACTGCGGTCAGGCACAGCCTACGGTCCGGCGCCGCTACGGGGACGCGGGACGCTGCTCGGGCGTACCGGACGGCTCGCCGCAGGGGCCCTCGTGGTCGTAGCGCTGCGGGCACCGGGTGCGGTCGGGCAGCAGCAGGTCGCAGAAGACCCGGTGCCGGTTGTTCTGGTCGTCGGCCGTGGAGACGGTCGTCTCGCCGGCGTCGAGTTCGGTGAGGAAGCCCAGCGAGGTGGCCACGGTGCCGGCGAGCGCAGTGGCCGCCGCGAGGTCGGGGACCCGGACCGGCAGGTGGATGACGTAGCCGGGCTCGTCCTCGTCCCGGCCCCGCCCGCCCGGCCGGACCAGGGTGCGCAGCACCTCGGCCGGCGGTCGGTAGGACCGCTCGTTGAACGGCACTCCCGTACCGGGCCCCTCGGCGTCGCCGGGCCGTCCCGCCCGCTCACCGGGGGAGAACTGGGCTCGGGGAATGTTCTCCGCGTCGCGCATCCGCTGCCTCCGGGCCTCGTACCTGTTCACAGTCACCACCATCCGGCTCGGAACCCTGCCCGGTCCGGCCCCCGCGTCGCGACGAACGTAGGACCTGCGCGGAGTCCCGGCAACGGGACGCGCACGGCTGATCACCTCCAGTCACATATGCGACACATTGCTGATCCGGAATGCGACGGCGGCTTCACGTCCGGTGTGGCGCGGCGCGGCGGACGCGGGGCTGGCAAGCCGCCCGCCGACCGCTACCCTTCCGGTCTGGACGAGCGCCCACGTTCGCCCGCCACGCTCGATCACGTGTCCGTCGCCTGGGGCGGCGACGGCGCGCCGCACTCCGGGGGAGCACATGACCCAACCGCCCATCGGTGGCGCCGCCGGCTCGCCCGGAGGTCCCGCACACCAGGAGCCACCCGCCGGCGCCACGCCGGCCCCCGGGGCCCTGCCCCCGCCCGGCTACCCGCCGTACCCGCAGCCGGCGGCCCCGAAGAAGCGGCGCGGCCTGCTGATCGCCTCGATCGTGCTGGGCGCGGCGATCCTGCTCTGCGGGGGCGGCGGCACGGCCGCGTTCTTCACCCTGCGGCAAGCCGAGGACGGCCAGGGCGCCAAGGAGCCGACGGTCGCGGTGGACGGCTTCCTCACCGCGGTCTACCAGGACCGGGACGCCCGCAAGGCGGCCACCTTCGTCTGCTCCGCGTCGCGCGACGACGACAAGATCGCCGCCAAGGTCGACGAGGTGCGGAAGTACGCGGGGCAGTACCAGAACCCGCGGTTCCGGTGGACCAGCCCGAAGGTGGACAACCAGACCGGGGACCGGGCCACGGTCAGCACCAAGGTGACCATGACCACCGCCGACGAGAAGGTGGCCGACCAGGAGCTGCGCTTCACCGTGGTGCGGAAGACGGGTTGGTGGGTCTGCGAGGTCGCCTGACCCCGGCGGCTGGATAGGCTCGACGGGTGGCAGCGACTGAGCAGCCGGCCGAGTCCGCCGGCAGATGGCCGGCCCGCCTGCACGTGGTGACCGGCAAGGGCGGCACGGGCAAGACCAGCGTGGCGGCGGCGCTGGCCCTCGGGCTGGCCGTCGGCGGGCGGCGCACCCTGCTGGTCGAGGTGGAGGGGCGGCAGGGCATCGCCCAGCTCTTCGGCACCGACCCGCTGCCCTACGAGGAACGACACCTGGCCGACGCACCGGGCGGCGGCGAGGTGCGCGCCCTGGCGGTGGACGCCGAGGAGGCGCTCCTCGAGTACCTGGACATGTTCTACAAGCTCGGCGCGGCCGGGCGGGCGCTGCGCAAGCTGGGCGCCATCGACTTCGCCACCACCATCGCGCCAGGCCTGCGGGACGTGCTGCTCACCGGCAAGGTCAAGGAGGCGACCACCCGGACCAGCGGGCAGCGCCGGGTGTACGACGCGGTGGTGCTGGACGCGCCGCCGACCGGGCGGATCGGCCGCTTCCTCAACGTCACGGCGGAGACCGCGCGCCTGGCCAAGGTCGGTCCGATCAAGACCCAGAGCGAGGGCGTCTCCGCGCTGCTCCGGTCGCCGATGACCGCCGTGCACGTGGTCACGCTGCTGGAGGAGATGCCGGTCCAGGAGACCGTCGACGCGATCGCCGAGCTGACCAAGCTCGGCTTCCCGATCGGCCGGGTGATCGTGAACGGGGCCCGTCCCCCGGTGCCGGCCGGCCGTCCGGTGAGCGCGGCCGAGCTGAAGCGCGGGCTGGCCGCCGCCGGCCTGCCGACCGACGCCCGGACCGTGGCCGGCCTCGCCGCCGAGGCCCGCGACCAGCACGTACGCCGGGAGCTGGAGGATTCGCTCCGCGCCGAGCTGGTGGAGCTGGGCCTGCCGCTGACCGAGGTGCCGCTGCTGCCTGCCGGGGTCGACCGGGCGGGGCTCGAGACGCTGGCCGAGACGCTCGTCCGGGCGGATTGACTCACACCTGCGGCCGGCACGGAGCAGAGACACCCTCGAGACCGATACGCTCGATTGGTGCCTTCCGAAGACGCGGCGCCACCGCTGGACGTCGACCAGATCCTCGCCGATCCGGGCGTGCGGATCGTGGTCTGCTGCGGGGCGGGCGGAGTGGGCAAGACGACCACCGCGGCGGCGCTGGCGCTGCGGGCGGCCGAGCGGCACGGCCGGCGGACGGTGGTGCTCACCATCGACCCGGCCCGCCGGCTGGCCCAGTCGCTCGGCCTGACCGAGCTGGACAACACGCCGCGCCAGGTCAAGGGGATCGACGTCGAGGACAGCGGCGGCCAGTTGCACGCCATGATGCTCGACATGAAGCGCACCTTCGACGACGTGGTGCTCCAGCACACCGATCCGGCGAAGGCCGCGGAGATCTTCTCGAACCCCTTCTACCAGGCCATGAGCTCGACCTTCGCCGGCACGCAGGAGTACATGGCGATGGAGAAGCTGGGCCAGCTGCACGCCCGGGGCGAGTGGGACCTCATCGTGGTGGACACCCCGCCGTCCCGCTCGGCGCTGGACTTCCTGGACGCGCCGGCCCGGCTCTCCCGCTTCCTCGACGGCCGGATGCTGCGGCTGCTGCTCGCACCGGCCCGCAGCGGCGGGCGGAGCATGTTCAGCTTCGTGACGGCCAGCTTCGGGATGTTCTCGAAGGTGGTGCAGAAGGTGCTCGGCGCGCAGCTGCTCACCGACCTGTCCGGCTTCGTCGCCGCGCTGGACTCGATGTTCGGCGGTTTCCGGCAGCGGGCCGAGCAGACGTACCGCATCCTCCAGGCCCGGGAGACGGCGTTCCTGCTGGTCGCGGCGCCGGAGCCGGACGCGGTCCGGGAGGCCGCCTACTTCGCCGGCCGGCTGCGCTCCGAGCGGATGCCGCTGGCCGGCCTGGTGCTCAACCGGGTGCACCGGCCGGCGGTGCCGGAGCTGTCCGCGGCGGACAGCCTGGCCGCCGCGGAGCGGCTGGCCTCCGCGGGCGGGCACGAGAGCACCGCCGAGGTGCTGCGGGCGCACGCCGCGCTGGCCGAGCAGGCGGTACGCGAGCAGCGGGTGGCGGCCCGGTTCACCGAGGCGTTCCCGGAGGTGCCGGCGGTGTCGGTGACGGCGCAGCCCGCCGACGTGCACGACGTCGACGGGCTGCGGACGATCGGCGAGGCGATCAGCCGGCGGTGAGCACCGCCGGCCGGCGCGCCGGTCAGTTGGCCGTGGTCACGAGGACCTTGTCCCGACCGGCCTTCTCCCTGGCGTTCTTCTTCATGGCCGCCTCGAACATCTTGCGCCAGCTGGTCACCTGCGGGTGACGGCGCAGCAACGCCCGGCGCTCGCGTTCGGTCATGCCACCCCACACACCGAACTCGATCCGGTTGTCGAGCGCGTCGGCCAGGCACTCGTACCGAACTGGGCAGCTCCGGCAGATCCTCTTCGCCACGTTCTGTTCGGCGCCCTGTACGAACAACGCGTCCGGGTCCCCGTTCTGACACGCCGCCAGTGACGGCCAGTCAGTGATCATGCCCATCTGTACACGTCCCCCCTTGCAGTACCTACCGACTTCGCGCGACCAGCCGTCGAATTCCCCCCGGTCGTCCGGGCCGGCCTCCCCAGGCGGCGCGGACGACGTGTGGCTGCTGTCGCCGCCACCATCATGCTGTGTAGTCGCCCGATTACGCAACGTTGTCGGCGAAATCCATCATTCCGGACACTCCCGGCTTCCCGGGCCTTCGCCCGCCGTCTACCCGGCCCGAGAACGTGAAAACGCTGCGCCGCTCCCCCGTTCGGAGGAGACTTCTGCCAGGTTTCACGCAACCACGCACCGGGGTTCGTGCGTTTAGCACAACGAGGTCGGCGCGCGCAGGAAATGGGGAAACTTCCCCGCGCGCCCCTCGTTCCCTACTCGCGTACCCTGTCGAGGTGACCTGGATGCGGAAACGTGACCACAACGTGCTGACCAACGCCGCATCGCTACTCATCTGTGGCCTGTTGGCCGGCGTGGTGGTCGCAGCGGCGGCCTTCCCCGCGGTGGCGATGTCCGGACTTGCCGCCAAGGCGGGAGCCGAGACCTTCGGCGCTCTGCCCAAGGAACTGACGGTGGCCCGGGCCCCGCAGATCACCTACCTGCTGGCCTCCGACGGCAAGACCCCGCTGGCCACGATGTACGACGAGAACCGGCGCGACGTGGAACTCAAGGACATCGCGCCGATCATGCAGAAGGCCATCATCGCGGCCGAGGACCACGACTTCTACAAGCACAACGGCGTGGACCTCAACGGCGTGGCCCGGGCGTTCGTCAACAACCAGTCCGGGGCCCAGCGGCAGGGCGCGTCGACGCTCACCATGCAGTACGTCCGGCTGGCCATCTCCTACTCGGCCACCCACCCGGCCGACGTGGTCGCCGCGACCGAGGACACCAGCGCGCGCAAGCTGCGCGAGATGCGCTACGCGCTCCAGATCGACAAGGAACTCTCCAAGGACGAGATCCTGCGGCGCTACCTGAACATCGCCGCCTTCGGCAACGGCGCGTACGGCATCTACGCCGCCAGCCAGGTCTACTTCAACAAGCCGCCGAGCAAGCTCGACATCCAGGAGTCGGCCATGCTGGCCGGCATGGTGAAGGCGCCGACCGCGTTCGACCCCACCAACCCGATCGGCTACCCCCAGGCGGTCGACCGGCGCGACTATGTCATCAACAACATGGTGCAGATCGGCGCCATCACCCAGGAGCAGGCCGACCAGGCCAAGAAGATCAAGCTGAAGGTGGCGAAGAAGCGCACCCCGAACGGCTGCGTCGCCACCAACACCCGGTCCTGGGGCTTCTTCTGCGACTACTTCTACCGCTGGTGGCTCCAGCAGGAGACCTTCGGCTCCACCTCCTACGACCGGGAGCGGAGGCTGAAGAGCGGCGGCTACACCATCACCACCACGCTCGACGTGCAGGCGCAGAGGGGCGCCGACAAGGCGGTCCGCAACCAACTGAGCGAGGACGCCACGGCCGCCCGGATGGTGGCCGCCATCGAACCGGGCAGCGGGCGGGTCCGCGCCATCGCGGTCAACCGGAACTTCAAGCTCGACGACCCGGATCACCCGCAGAACAAGATCTCCAGCGACCCGAAGAAGGCCGCGAAGAAGATCCGGGGCAACCGCCCGAACACGGTGAACCCCCTGATCAGCGGTGGCGCCGGCATCACCGGCTACCAGGCCGGCTCGACCTTCAAGATCTTCACGCTGGTGGCGGCTCTGGAGAAGGGCTACCCGCTCAGCTACACCATCAACGCGCAGCCGCAGTTCAAGTCCGAATACATCATCGACTCGGGCAACGATGCCGCCTGCCCGGGTACGCACTTCTACTGCCCGCAGAACGCCTCGAAGTCGATGGCCGGCGTGCACAACATGTGGAGCGCCTTCGGCGCTTCGGTCAACACCTTCTTCGTGGACCTCCAGCAGCGGGTCGGCGCGGAGAACGTGGTGAAGGCCGCGCAGAAGCTCGGCATCACCTTCCGGGCGGCCAACGACGCCAAGTTCGCCGCCAACAAGGACGCCGCGCACCAGTGGGGCGCGTTCACCCTGGGCGTCTCGCAGACCACCCCGCTGGAACTGGCCAACGCGTACGCCACCCTGGCCGCGGACGGGAAGTACTGCGAGCCGATCCCGGTGCAGGAGATCCGCGGCCCGGACGGCGAGAAGCTGGACATCGCCAACCCGCACTGCGAGCAGCGGATCAGCACCGAGGTGGCCCGGGCCGCCGTGGACGCGGCTCGCTGCCCGGTGGGTGACCACTCCTCGACCTCGAAGTGCAAGAACGGCACCGCCCGCAACGTCCGGGGCGTCGTCAACGCCCCGGTGGCCGGCAAGTCCGGCACCACCGACGGGGACAAGACCTCCGCGCTGGTCGCCATGACCAAGCAGTACGCGGTGGCCGGCATCCAGGCCGACCCGGACTGGGCGCAGACCAACCAGCGGATGAGGCACAACGAGGTGCCGTGGGGCATCAACCCGGCGGTCTACCAGACGCTGCGCGACGCCATGGTGGGCAAGGAGCGGATCAACTTCACCCCGCCGAGCGGGAAGATCATCGAGGGTGACCAACGCGCGATTCCAGGGGTGAAGTGCGAGTCCATCGAGACCGCCAAGTCGCGGCTGCGCGGCGCCGGATTCGAGCCGGTGGTCGCCAGCCAGAAGACCCCGTCGGAATGCCCGGTGGACACCGCGGCCGGCACCAGCCCGGACGGGCGCACCATCAAGGGCGGCGTGGTGACCATCGAGGTCAGCGCCGGCGGCGGCCAGCCGAAGCCCGGCACCGGCACGGGCCCCGTGGTCCCGCCGCCGGCCGGTCCCACCAAACCGGGCCGACCACGCGGCTGACCCGAGCAGACGACAGCGGGCGGGCACCCCTGGTGGGTGCCCGCCCGCTTCGTCGTACCAGGGCGGTCAGAGACCGAGCTGCCGGCGTACCTCGGCGGCGACCCGGCCGCCCTCGGCCCGGCCCGCCACCGCGGCCTGGGCCGCCTTCATGGCCGGGCCCATCTGCGCCTTGCCGGTGAAGCCGCCCGCGGCCAGCGCCCCCGAGACCAGCCCCGTCAGCTCGTCGTCGGAGAGCTGCTTCGGCAGGTAGCGCTCCAGCACCTCGCCCTCGGCGGTCTCCTTGCCGGCCTGCTCGGCGCGACCCGCGTCGGCGAAGGCGGTGGCCGCCTCGCGCCGCTTCTTCGCCTCCTTGGTCAGCACCGCGAGCACCTCGTCGTCGCTGAGCTCGCGCTTTTCCTTCCCGGCGACCTCGGCGGTGCCGACGGCCGCGAGGGCCATCCGCAGCGTGGAGGTGGTCAGCTCGTCGCGCGCCTTGAGAGCGGCGCGCATGTCGGCGGTGAGACGGTCCTTCAGCGTGCTCATGGACGGTCAAACTACCCTGAACGCCATGCGAAAGCGCACACTATTCCGGCTCGCGGCCGGGACCGTCGCCGCCGGGGCGGCCACCCTGGCCTACGCGTCGCTCATCGAGCGCAACATGTTCACCCTGCGCCGGTACGACGTACCGGTGCTCCCGACCGACGCCGAGCCGTTGCGCGTACTGCACCTGTCGGACCTGCACATGATGCCCGACCAGCGGCGCAAGCAGGACTGGGTGGCCTCGCTGGCCGCCCTCGACCCGGACCTGGTGGTGGTCACCGGGGACAACATGGCCCACCCGGACGCCGTGCCGGGCGTGCTGCGCGCCCTGCAACCGCTGCTCGACCTGCCCGGCGCCTTCGTCTTCGGCTCCAACGACTACACCGGACCGGTCCTGAAGAACCCATTCACCTACTTCCTGCCCGACCGGGAGTACACCGAGGGCGTGCCACTGCCGTACGAGGAGTTGCGCGACGTCTTCACCGGCGCCGGCTGGGTGGACCTCAACAACGCGCGGACCACCCTCAAGGCCGGCGGCCGGGAGATCGAGCTGGTGGGCGTGGACGACCCGCACATCGAGCGGGACGACTACGCGGCCGTGGCCGGGCCGGTCAGCCCGGGCGCGGCGCTCTCCATCGCGCTGGCCCACTCCCCGGAGCCGGCCGTGCTGGACCGGATGGCCGCCGACGGCTTCGGGCTGCTGCTCGCCGGCCACACCCACGGTGGGCAGGTCTGCGTGCCCGGCTACGGCGCGCTGGTCACCAACTGCGGGCTGCCGCGGTCGATGGCGCGCGGTCTGCACCGCTGGCCCGGCTCCGACTCCTGGCTGCACGTCTCGGCCGGCCTGGGCACCCACCCCACCGCGCCGGTGCGCTTCGCCTGCCCCCCGGAGGCGAGCGTGCTCACCCTGATCTCGCGCTGAGCGACCCGCGTCCCGGGGCGGGGGGTACCGAGTTTGACCATCGGACCGGGTGGGCTACTATTTGTCGGCACGCCTCGGGGTGTGGCGCAGCTTGGTAGCGCGCTTCGTTCGGGACGAAGAGGTCGTCGGTTCGAATCCGGCCACCCCGACCAGAGGTAACAGCAGGTCAAGGCCCCTCCACGGAGGGGCCTTGATTCGTTCCGGGGTATCAGTGCGCTCGCGGAGACAGCGAGAAGGCAGCAAACCACGCAGGTGCCCTGCGATCCCGGTCACGCGAGTGCCGCGCTTGAGCGGTTCGCCGGTCCCGTCCCACATGATCCTTGACGAAGACCTCACACGATCGTTGACACCGGGTCTCGCTGGAGTGTCTGATCTAGTGCTGGTTTGGATCATATTCGGACGGCTGGACCGTGCGCAGCGCCGGTTGGGCCGGTGGGGAGACAGACCATGAAGGTGCTCTGGCGGCGGCGCGTCCTGGCCGCTGCCCTGTCGCTCACGGCGGCCGTCGGCGGCCTACTCGTGGCCGGCACGGCCCAGGCGCAGACGGTTTCCACCGGGTCCCTGAGCTTCAGGGGGGACAGCGGTGACTACATCAGCCAAGGTAAGTCGTACTCGTACTCCACCGGCAACGGCGACGGGTTGACCGTCTCCAGCTCGACCGGCAGCACGGTCAGCATCTCGGTAAACGCCTACAACGGCGACTGGTGGACCCTCACTTTCGACGCACCCGGCACGCAGGTTCTCGTCCCGCGCACCTATACCGCCGCGCACCGGCACCCGTTCAACGGGACCGGCCCAGGCCTGGACCTGAGCGGCGAAGGGCGGGGATGCAACGAGCTGACCGGCTCCTTCACGATCATCAAAGCGGTCTTCGGTCCCCAGGGCTATGTGCAGACCTTCGACGCTACGTTCGAACAGCACTGCGAGGGAGGGGACCCGGCGGCGCGTGGTGAGGTCCACATCTCGAACCGGCCACCCCCATCCGGGGCGGCGCCCAAGCCCGCCACCACCAGGCCGCGCGCCGCGACCACCAGCCCGAACGCCGGGACCGGAAGGCCCAGCGCCACGCCGACCAGCAGGCCCAGTGCCACGCCGACCAGCAGGCCCAGCGCCACGCCGACCAGCACGCCGAGCGCCGCCGCCGCCGGCAGCGGCAACACCTCCGCCAACGACACCGACGCCAACACCGCGGCGGTCGTAAGGAACGCCGTCTTCTCGCCGCTTCTGCTGATCGGGGTGGTCCTCATCGTCCTGGCCGGCCTCGTCGCCCTGGCGGGCCTCGCCGTCCTCCTCGGCATGTACGTCCGCCGCCAGTGACTCGCGAGCGCGCCCTCGGCATCAGGTGGTGAGAGGCCGCAGCCGGTTCCACCGGGTGCGGCCTCCGGCGTTTCCGGGACCACCACCGCCACGTCGGTTCGAATCCGGCCACCCCGACCAGAGGTGACAGCAGGTCAAGGCCCCTCCGCGGAAGGGCCTTGATCCGTTTCCGGGATCATCACTCGGCGGACGCGGCGAGAAGGTAGCAACGACCGCGGAACTCTGTGGCGTCGATCACGTCGAGCTGCGCCGGCATCCGACTGACCAGCCGCTGCAGCCGCCGAAGGCAGCCATCCCCTTTCCCGGCCACCTCTGGTGTGCCGCCGAACTCCCAACCCCACCTTCGCCTCACCTACGCCGCCGCCCCACCGCACCTCGTTGGACGAGGCGGGCCGCCGCCCCGCCCATCCCTCCACAAAGGGGCGACACTTTTGCCGACGCCGAACAGCTGTGACCGGGCCTTAGCAGCGGGGACAAGGTTCCGTCATTTGAACCCTTCTCAAGAGCAGCGACATCGGCTATGTTCACTGCAGTTGCTCTTACGAAAGCGGGGGAAAGAATGAGGGTCAAGCGGATCGTCGGCGCCCTGGCGGCGGGGGCCTTTGCGGCAATTTCAGTAGGCGTGGTGACTGCCTCGCCAGCCAGCGCGGGAACGGCCAACGGCTGCGGTTATCCCCAGGTCTGTTTCTACAAGACCAAGGCCGACTGGGACGCTCGCAGGTGGACGGCCGCCTACAAGGACATCACCAGCTCGTACCAAACCCTCAGCTCATCAGCCTACGGCTCCTACTACGTCTACAACACCCGCAACGACGACGGAGCCCTGTTGCACTACACCAACGGTTACACCTACTGCCTGCGTCCCAACTCGGGCGTCAACAACAGCAACACCCCGACGGGGTTCTGGACCGTCGACAAGATTCGCATCATGGATTCGGCGACCTGCTGATCGTGTCGGCCTACCGATAACGACAATGAATTGGACCGCCGATCGGATTAAGCTGAATCGGCGGTCCAATTTCATTGTCATTTCGAGCAGCTCTATCGAGGACAGTGGTGGGCCGTCCCGATCTCGTCGATCCTGCTTGTCCGAACCGGGGGATGCGGGCATGGTCCACCCGTTTCAGGGACCACTGCGTGAGGGGCGGCCTCCCTCCGGCCGTCATGGTTGATGTGCCATGGCGACGCAGAGGCTTCCGAGAATGTCCGGGCTGGCACAGTTGACAGCATGCCGGCACTGATTCGATCCCGCTTGACCGATTGGACCACCCTCCTACCCCTGATCGCGGTCCTCGTGCTCGCGGCCACCTGGGGCCGCCACCTGCCCGGCCCGCTGATCGTGGTGGTGGCCGCGCTGCTCGCGGGGGCCGTGCTGGCGGCCGTGCACCACGCCGAGGTGGTGGCGCACAAGGTCGGCGAGCCGCTCGGCTCGCTGGTGCTCGCGGTGGCGGTCACCGTGATCGAGGTCGGGCTGATCGTCACGCTGATGATCAGCGGCGGCGACAAGACGCAGGCGCTGGCCCGGGACACCGTCTTCGCCGCCGTGATGATCACCTGCAACGGGATACTCGGCCTGTCCCTGCTGCTCGGCGCGCTGCGCCGCCGGGTGGCGGTGTTCAACCCGGAGGGTACGGGCGGGGCGCTGGCCACCGTGGCCACGCTCGCCACCCTCAGCATGGTGGTGCCGACCTTCACCACCAGCCGGCCCGGACCGGAGTTCTCCCCCGCCCAGCTCGCCTTCGCGGCGGTCGCCTCGCTCGCCCTGTACGGCCTGTTCGTGATGGTGCAGACCGGCCGGCACCGCGACTACTTCCTGCCGGTGACGCAGGAGGGCAGCATCATGCCCGAGGACGCCGACGGCGACGGGCACGCGGACCCGCCGTCCACACGTACCGCCCTGGCCAGCCTGGCGCTGCTGGTCGTGGCGCTGGTCGCGGTGGTCGGCGACGCGAAGACCATCTCCCCGGCGATCGAGTCGGGCGTCGAGGCGGCGAACCTCCCGCAGGCGTTCGTCGGCGTGGTCATCGCCCTGCTGGTGCTGCTGCCGGAGACCCTCGCCGCCGCCCGAGCGGCCCGCCGGGACCGGGTGCAGATCAGCCTCAACCTGGCGCTCGGTTCGGCCATGGCCAGCATCGGCCTGACCATCCCGGCCATAGCGCTGGCCTCGATCTGGCTGGAGGGCCCGTTGCTGCTGGGCCTCGGCGGCACCCAGCTGACGCTGCTCGCGCTGACCGCGGTGACCGGCGTGCTCACCGTCGTGCCGGGTCGCGCCACCGTGCTCCAGGGCGGGGTGCACCTGGTGCTGCTCGCCGCGTTCGTCTTCCTCGCCGCCAGCCCGTGACCGGCGCCGGCGGCGGCGGTCAGTCCTGCAGTTCGGTGCGGGCGACCTCGGCGAACGCCGCCGACAGGTAGTCGGCCAGGGGCCGCCCGGTGGCCGCCAGCAGGTCGGCCACGAGCAGCGGGGCGTGCCGGGCGATCGTGGCCGGATCCGGTGGTGCGTCGTCGTCGCCCGGGTCGTACACCCCGAGCGCGCTTGCCAGCAGCACCAGCAGCACGTGCGGGTCGACGTCGGGCAGCCAGGCCGCGGTGGACCGGACGCAGCGCTCCAGCACCTGGCGGACGTCGTCGCCGTCCAGCCCGTCCGGGTGGCCCTCCTCCAGCAGCAACCGGACCACGCCGCCGAGCACCAGCCCGGCCCGGTCCGCGGCGGCGAGCCGTTCGACGGCCGGCTGGTACGCCCCGGCGTCCCGGGCCTGCGCGGCCCCGACCGCCTCGGTGGCCGCCTGCGCGATCTCGCGGGCCGGGGCGGGCAGGTGGCGCCAGGTGCTGGTCACCGCGCCAGCATGGCAGACGGGGTTAGCTTGGTCACCCGGCGGCTCCGCCGAGCGCGTGGCCGGCCCAAATCCGGTCGCGGGTCGTCGTACCCGCCGCCAAGAATGCAGCCATGCTGCGCCGCGCCCTGCCCGCCCGTCCCGAAGCCCGCCGGATCATGATCGGCACCCTGCTGTCGGCCGTCGGGCGCGGCCTCACCCTGCCCTTCCTCTTCATCTACCTCACCGACGTACGCGGGTTGAGCGATGCCCGGGCCGGCCTGGTGATCGGCTGGTTCGGGGCGGTGACACTGGCGCTGTCGCCGCTGGGCGGCACGTTGATCGACAAGTTCGGCGCCCGTCGGGTGGTGCTGCCGTGTCTGCTCGTGGAGGCGATAGGCACCGGCTCACTGGCGCTGGTCGACTCGACCGCGTCGGCCTTCGGCGTGATGACGCTGATCGCGATCGGCAGCTCGGCGATCTGGGCCGGCCAGAACACCATCCTCGCCTCGCTCACCGGCGACGGTGAGCGGCAGCGGGTGTTCGGGCTGAACTTCGCCCTGCTCAACCTGGGCATCGGCGTGGGCGGCCTGATCTCCGGCGCGGTGGTCGACGTGGCCCGCCCGGTCACCTTCCAGGCCATCTACGTGCTGGACGCGGTGAGCTACCTGATGCCGGGCCTCATCCTGCTCACCCTGCCGCACGTCGGGCACCGGTTGGCCCAGGACCGGGCGGCGGACACCGGAACGGCGCCCGGCGGCTACCTCACCGTGCTGCGGGACCGGCCGTTCCGCCGGCTGGTCCTCTTCGGCCTGGTCCTCACCACCTGCGGCTACGCGCAGATCGAGGTGGGCTTCGCGGCGTACTCGGTGCGGGTGGTGGAGGTGTCGCCCCGGGTGGTGGCCTGGGCGCTCGCCGGCAACACCGTGATGATCGTGCTGTCCCAGCTGCTGGTGATCCGCCGGATGGAGGGGCGGAGCCGGACCGGCGCGCTCGCCGCGGTGGGCGCGGTCTTCGCGACCGCCTGGCTGGTCCTCGGCGCGGCCGGCGTGGTGGGCACGGGCAACGCGCTGCTCGCGGCGCTCGGCGTGGTGGCCTGCTCGGCGATCTTCGGGTTCGGCGAGACGATGCTGTCGCCGGTGATGCCGGCGCTGACCAACGCGCTCGCCACCGACGAGCTGCGCGGCCGGTACAACGCCATGAGCTCGATGATCTTCGGGATCAGCGGGGTCATCGGCCCGGTCACCGCGGGCCCACTGATCGGCGCGGCGCACGGCCGGCTCTGGGTGGCGGTCGTGGTGGGCGGCTGCCTGGCCGCCTCGGTGCTGGCCCTGTCGCTGCGCCCGCTGCTCACCGCCGCCCAGGACGGCCGCGCCGCCGCCCTTGTCCGGGAGCCGGAGCCCGCGCACGCATAGCGGCCGTCGTCAGCACACGAACGGGCCCCCGGAGCATTCCGGGGGCCCGTCGTCGTGCGGTCGGCCGTCAGGCGGCGGGGACCTCCGCGGTGGTCTGGATCCGGTCCAGGGCCGGCGCGGAGACCGGCGACTTCTCCGTCAGGTACGCGGTGAAGGCGTCCAGGTCGATCATGCCGGTGACGGCGTTCGTGCCGCCGGTGAGGACGCTGAAGCCGTCACCACCGCCGGAGAGGAAGTTGTTCACCGTGACCCGGTAGGTCGCCGTGTCGGTGACCGGGGTGCCGTTGATGGTGAGGCTGCCCCGGACCACGCGGGTGCCGCTGCACGGCGTGCCGGCCGGCGCCGTGGTGCCGTTCACGTCGACGACGTAGTGCACGGTCGAGGACGCGTACAGCACCTTGGCGGTGGTGAACTGCTGCTCCAGCAGGCAGTAGAGCTGAGCGCCGGTCAGGTCCAGGGTCACCAAATTGTTGGCGAACGGCTGGACGGTGAACGCCTCGGCGTAGGTGACCGGGCCGGCGTCGAGGTCGGCGCGGACACCACCGGGGTTCATGAACGCGGCGACCGCGTTCTGCTCGTTGTCGGTGGCCAGGAGCTGGGCGTCGGCGATCAGGTTGCCGAGCGGCGACTCACCGGTCTGGTACGTCGGCTTGCCGTTGACGTCGACCCCGGTCTGGTACAGGTTCTCCTGGGTCTTGTTGATCACGCTCGTGGTCTCGCCGACGACCTTGTCGGCCACCGGGCCGAGGGCGGTCTTGTAGTGGGTGATCAGGTCGTTCGTGGCACCGTGCGGGTCGATGGTCCGGGTCACCACGACGTTGTTCGCCGACGCGCTGACGATGTCACCGCTGCGCCGGTCGACCTTCAGGTCGATGTCGGTGACCAGGCGGCCGAACGAGCTTGCGCTGGTGACCAGCTTGCCGTTGATGTTGCAGTTGTACGCGGCGTGGGTGTGCCCGCTGACGATCACGTCGATGGACGGGTCCATCCGGTTGGCGATGTCGACGATCGGGCCGCTGAAGCCGACGCAGTCGTTGATGCCGCCGCCGTTCTGCACGCCACCCTCGTGCAGCAGCACGACGATGGCCTGCACGCCCTGGGCGCGCAGGATGCGGGCGTACTTGTTGGCGGTGTCCGCCTCGTCGGCGAAGGAGAGGCCGGCGACGCCCTGCTGGCTGACGATCTGCGGGGTGCCCTCCAGGGTCATCCCGATGAAGCCGATCTTGACGCCGTCGACCTTCTTGATGCCGTACGGCGGCAGCAGCGGCTTGCCGGTGGCGGTCTTGAAGGCGTTCGCCGAGAGGTACTGGAACTCGGCGCCCGCGAACGGCGTGCCGTCGGCGCAGCCGTCGACCGGGTGGCAGCCGCCGTTCTGCATCCGGAGCAGCTCGGTGGCGCCCTCGTCGAACTCGTGGTTGCCGACGCTGGTGAACTCGAGCCCGGCGAGGTTCATCTCCTCGATGGTGGGCTCGTCGTGGAACGCGGCGGAGAGCAGCGGCGAGGCGCCGATCAGGTCACCGGCGGCGACCGTGATGGTGCGCTCCCGCTCCTCCTCGGTGGTGCCGCGCAGCGCGTCGAGGTGGGCGGCCAGGTATGCCGCGCCACCGGCGGGCTGCCCGGCGATGGAGCCGCTGGAGCCGGTCGGCGGCTCGAGGTTGCCGTGGAAGTCGTTGATGGCGAGCAGCTTGACGTCGACCGGCTTCGGGCCGGCCTCGGCCTGGTTGGGGTTGACGGCGACCGCGGTGAACGCGGTCGCGGCGAGTGCGGCCAGGCCGACGGCGGCCCGGCGCATCCCGGGGACGGACATGGAACTCCTCGTGAGACTCGGCGCGTGGCTGTCCGGGCGATGGTTCGCACCGGTAACCCTGGACGTGCCGTGACAGGGGTCGATCGCGGATGACGGCGGTCGGGGGGACGCCGCCTGCCGAAGCAAGCTTGCCACCCGTCAAGCGATCGGTCGACCGGGGCAGTGCATCTCAACTGTGGATATCGACAGCAACCTGCGCCGGTACGTCCGACTAGTCGGACATGACCGGGGGATGAATTCCTTCACGCCGCGCCCCTGTCGGAGGTATGGGCTAGGAATGTAGCCATGGAGTCGAGCGGGACCAACTGGACGGTGGACTCGGTGCGGTCCGCCGACGGCACCACGATCGCGTACGAGACGGCCGGCGACGGGCCGCCGATCCTCCTGGTCGGCGGGGCCTTCAACGACCGGAGCACCACGCGCCCGCTGGCCGCCGCGCTCACCGCCGACTTCACCGTCTACGGCTACGACCGGCGGGGTCGCGGCGACAGCGGCGACACCGGTCCGTACGCGGTGCAGCGCGAGATCGAGGACGTGGCCGCCCTGATCGACCGGGCGGGCCCCGGCGCCCACCTCTACGGCCTCTCGTCCGGCGCGATCCTCGCGGCGTACGCGGTGGCCGAGGGGGTGCCGGTCAGCGGGCTGGCGCTCTTCGAGCCGCCGTTCCAGGCCGGCCCGCACGGCGGCGCGAAGCCGGGGCTGGCCGAGCGGCTGAGCGAACTGGTCGCGGCCGGCCGGCGCGACGACGCCGTCGCCCTCTTCCTGACCGACGCGGTCGGCGTGCCCGCCGAGGCGGTCGGCGGGATGCGCGGCGCCCCGGAATGGGCCTGGATGGCGGGGCTGGCACACACCCTGGCCTACGACACCACGGTCACCGGCTACGCCGGCCTGCCCGCCGACCGGCTCAAGACGATCACCGTGCCCACCGTGGTGCTGGACAGCACCGGCAGCCCGCCGTGGCTGCGGGACGCGGCCGTGGCGACCGCCGGGGCGATCCCCGGGGCCACCCACCTCAGCCTGGCGGGCGGCTTCCACGAGGTGCCGCCGGAGGTGCTGGCCCCCGCGCTGCGCGACGCCCTGCTCGGCTGAAGCCACCCGTCCCGACCGTTCCGCCGCGATCGCGGTGCGCCCACGGCACCGACTCCCAGGGACCAGGGAGCCGGCGCCGTGCGCCGGGCGGACCCGCCGGCGGTGTGGCCGTCCCCGCTGTCCGCCGCCACTCGCCAGCCGGGAGGGCTGGCCCGATTGTCGGCGTACGGGCCGAAGCCGGAGCCGCACCTGGTGCGTGGAGCGGCCTCCGGTGACCCCACGGGCGAGGACACCGTCCATGTCATGCGGAGACGCTTGCCCGCACAACCTTCCCCGGCGGAAATATATCGCCGGACGAGCCGATCGTGACCGATCGGTGGGCCACGACCGACGGCCGGTCGGCAGAGGCCGACTGTCCGCTCTCGACCATCACCCGCACCGCACGGAGCGGGCGCACGGAGCGAGGAGTCGACAGGCGCCTGACCTGCGGCGAGCTGTCCGAAACAGATCGAAAGTGAAGAATTTTATTCGATTCGCTGGGTCGGTCAGGGGTACCGGGTGGACGCACGAGAGACCCAGAGGAAGGAAGAGTTCATGCATGCAGCACGTCTCCGAACCGCCTCCGTCGCCCTGGCCGCGAGCGTAGGAATGGTCCTCGCCACGACGGGTGTCGCGCAGGCCGCGCCGGTCAGCCAGCAGGCACCGGCCGCCGCACCCGCGGCCGCACCCGCGGTGAGCACGCCCGTCACCGGCAGCTTCACCGACGCGCTGGGCGGAGCCGGCAGCTTCGCCGGCACCTTCACGCCCACCCGGTTCGTCAACCAGGACGGTCAGCTGGCCGCCGTCGGCACGCTGGCCGGCACCCTGACCAACTCCGCCGGGACGTCGCTCGGCGCGATCAGCCAGCAGATCACCGTGCCGGTCCAGGCCAGTGCCACCTGCGACATCCTCAACCTGGACCTCGGCCCGCTGGACCTCAACCTGCTCGGTCTTCAGGTGCACCTGGACGAGGTGGTGCTCGACATCACCGCGCAGCAGGGCCCGGGCAACCTGCTCGGCAACCTGCTCTGCGCCGTCGCCGGCCTGCTCGACAACACCGGCGGTGCCGGTGGGGCCCTGAACGGGCTGGTCGCCCTGCTCAACCGCATCCTCGGGGCGCTCTGATCCACCTCGACCTCACGGAGCTGAGGGCGGAGGCCATCGGGACCCGGTCCCGGTGGCCTCCGCCGCGTCCCGCCTCGGCGACCGCCTCCACGGCCAGGTGCCGGACCCGCGTCCGGGGCCACCTGCCCCGCACCCCGGGCCGGGCCGCCAGGTAGCCGGTGATCCTCGCGACGCCCCAGCCGTGCGCCTCGCGCAGCCCGCGGGCGAGCATGCCGAGGTAGACCGGGGCGGGCGACGCCCAGTCCACCTCGGACGCCCGGTGCGGGGCGGTGAAGGTGAGCATCGGCAGGCCGTCGCGCGTACCGACCCGGAGCAGGGTCTCGTAGCGGCCGGGGCCGAGGGTGGCGCGGCCGGTCTCCACCGCCACCCGGATCAGGTCCAGGTCCGCGCCGGGCGGCCGGTACATCTCCTGCGCCGCCACGTCGGCGAACTGCTCGACCGTCACCAGGTAGCCCCGCACGGCCGCCCGGCCGGGCAGGTCCGGGTCGTAGAACGCCATCCCGCCGGTCCAGGCGCGCGACTCGCCGGCGAAGTAGACGCCGCCGGGAATCAGCCCGGGAACCGTCCGGCGCGGTGGGCGGCAGTCCCGGCAGCCCGGGTACGTGCGCAGCCCACCGGGCGGGCGCCCGCCGCGCAGGTACCGGTCGAGCCGCGCCGCGTGCAGGTTGGAGCCGTACGCGACGTACCAGAGGAGCCGCTCGGTCAGAACCAGCAGGTCCGCCCGGCGGCGTGGCTGACCTGGACGGTGTGCGTCACGCAGCCGCCGGCCGACACCAGGTGCAGCAGGAACGCGGTCGGCTCGGCGACCCACCCGATCTCCGCGTCGTCCGCCATGGCCAGGCTCACCTGCATCCAGGTGCTCGGCGCGGTGGTCAGCACCGTGCCGGCGAAGGCACTGGTCACCGGCCGGTGCAGGTGGCCGGCGGCGACGCGGACCACGTGGGGGTGGCGCCCGATCACCTCGGCGAGGGCGTCCGCGTCGGTGAGCCCCATGGCGTCCATGGCCGGGACGCCGACCGCGACGGGCGGATGGTGCAGGCACACGACGGCGGGTGCCTCGGGGCGGCCGGCGAGCACGCCGTCCAGCCAGCCGAGCTGGTCGTCGCCGAGCCGCCCGGCGTCGTCGCCGGGGGCGTGCGAGTCGAGCACCACGAGCGTCCCGTCCGACTGGTCCACGTGGTAGTGGGCCGAGAAGCCGCCACCCAGGTACGGGGTGCCACCGAAGGTGTCGAGCAGGGACTCCCGGTCGTCGTGGTTGCCGGCGGCGAGGTGGACGGGCAGCGGGAAGCGCGCGATGATCTCGCGCAGCGCCAGGTACTCGTCCGGGCGACCGTTGCTCACCAGGTCGCCGGTGATCACGACGCAGTCGGGCCGGGGGCGCAGAGCGAGCACCCGGCCGAGCGCCCGGTGCAGCCCGGACGCCTGCTCGGCGGCGAGCGGGCCGGTGGTCACGTGCGGGTCGCTGAGCTGGGCGATGAGCATCGGCGCCTCCTGACGAGCCCGGGACCCCCACGCTATCGCCGCCGACCTCCGCCGCGGGGCCCCGCGCACCCACAGGCCCCGTCCACAGCCTGTGGATAGCACATGTGTACGAAGGTCGCCGGCTCCCACGATGAGTACCCTTGATCGCGCCCCGCCCCCTCCGAGCAGGAACGACGTGGATCACGAGCGAGTCGTCCGAGACGTCACGGTCCGCCTTCCGATGGCGTCGACCGCGCTGGAGGCGTGCCAGTGGACCGTCGCGGCGCTGGCCCGGCACACCCCGGCGACGATCTCGATCCTGCTCCAGGTCCACGGCCGGCTCCGCTGCGTCGCCGCCACCGGCGCCTGGCAGGTCTTCTCCACCGTGCCGTTGAAGACCGCGGCCGACAACGCCGGCACCCCGCGCCGGGAACCGGAGCCGTCGATCGTGGCCCGCGTGTACGACTCCGGCGAGCCCGCCACCGTCCCCGACGTGACCGCCGACCCCGACTACCTCCCGGTACGCCCCGACGTCACCGCCGAGATCTGCGTGCCGGTGCGGGACCGGGCGGGCCGGCCGCTCGGCGTGCTGGACCTCCAGTGGAGCGGCCCGGTCGAGACCGACCGGTGGCGGGCGACCGCACAGCGGCTGGCCGACCGGCTCGGCGCCCGGATCGGGGCGCTCGGCGGTCCGCCGGCCGAGAGCCGCAGCGAGAAGCTGCTCCGGCACGCCGCCGCGATGACCACCGCCCCCACCGACTGGGACCTGATGACCGCCGCGATCACCGCGGCGCGGGACGTCTCGGCCCTCTCCGCCGCCGTGCTGATCCTCGCCGGCCGGCGCGAGCCCCGGCTGGGCGCGCCGACGGGCACCCCCGGCCCGCTGGAGGCCCGGATCCGGGCCGAGCTGGCCGAGGCCGGGCCGGCGGCGCTCGGCCGGATGATCGCCCGGGCGCACCGGCACGGCTCGGCGTACACGCTGGGCGAGGCGGGGCACCCGCCGACCGAGGACTACCTGCCGCTGACCCGGGCCGGGGCGCGCACCCTGGTGGCGGTGCCGGTCGGCCCGCCGGACGGCGGCGGGGTGCTGCTGGTCGCCGACGAGCGGCTGCTGCGCCCCGACCCGACCACGGTCAACCTGATCGAGCTGCTGGCCGGGCAGGCGTGGACCTGCCTCGACCGGCTGCGTACGCTCGCCCGGCTGCGCGAGCAGGCCAGCTCGGACCCGCTCACCGGGCTGCGCCACACCGGGCCGTTCGGGCAGCGGATCGCGAGCGCCACGCCGGGGCGTACCGCCCTGCTGGCGATCGACGTGGACGGCTTCAAGAACGTCAACGACACGTACGGCCACCAGGCCGGCGACCGGCTGCTGGTGGGGCTGGCCCGGGCGCTGGAGGCGGCGCTGCGCCAGGGCGACGAGCTGTACCGCACCGGCGGCGACGAGTTCGTCGCGGTGATCGAGGTGAGCCGCCCCGAGGAGGCCGTCCGGATCGCCGAGCGGCTCACCGAGGCCGCCCGCCGCGTCGGCCGGACCATCAGCGTCGGCGTCGCCCTCCCCCGCCCCGGCGAAACCCCGGAGCGCACCCTACGCCGCGCCGACCAGGCCCTCTACGCCGTGAAACAACAGGGCCGAGACGGCGTACACCTCTCCGCCGCGTAACCCCCCACCCCACCCACGCGATCCTGCACTTTCGGCCCGGTTCACCCGGGCACAAAGTGCAAGATCGACGGGAGGGGCGGGGGTCAGTGGGTCAGTTCCCTGGCCAGGAGTTCGGCGATCTGGGCTGTGTTCAGGGCGGCGCCCTTGCGTAGGTTGTCGCCCGTCACGAAGAGGTCCAGGGCACGGGGGTCGTCGACGGCGCGGCGGATCCGGCCGACCCAGGACGGGTCGGTGCCCACCGCGTCGATCGGCATCGGGAACTCGCCGGCGGCCGGGTCGTCGACCAGGATCACACCGGGCGCGTTGCGCAGCACCTCGCGGGCCCCCTCGGCGTCCACCTCGGTGGCGAAGACGGCGTGCACCGCGACGGAGTGACCGGTCACCACCGGCACCCGGACGCAGGTGGCGGAGACCTTGAGGTCGGGCAGCCCGAGGATCTTGCGCGACTCGTTGCGCATCTTCAGCTCCTCGGACGACCAGCCGCCGTCCGCCAGCGAGCCGGCCCAGGGCACCACGTTGAGCGCCAGCGGCGCCGGGAACGGACCCAGCTCGTCGCCGACCGCCTGCCGGACGTCGCCCGGCCGGGAGCCGAGCACCCGGTCCCCGGCGATCTTGCCGAGCTGGGCGTGCAGCGCGTCCACGCCGGCCTGCCCCGCCCCGGAGACCGCCTGGTACGAGGCGAGCACCAGCTCGCGCAGGCCGTACTCGCGGTGCAGCGGGGCGATCGCCACGATCATCGCGAGCGTGGTGCAGTTGGCGTTGGCGATGATCCCCTTCGGCCGGTTGCGGACCTGCTCGGGGTTGATCTCGGGGACGACCAGCGGCACGTCGCGGTCCATGCGGAACGCGCCGGAGTTGTCCACCGCCACCGCGCCGCGGCTGACCGCGATCGGCGCCCACTCGGCCGAGACCTCGTCCGGGACGTCGAACATGGCCACGTCCACCCCGTCGAACGCCTCGGGGGTGAGCGCCTGGACGGTGAGCATCTCACCCCGGCACTGCACCTGGCGGCCGACCGAGCGCTCGGAGGCGAGCAGCCGGATCTCGCCCCACACGTTGCGGCGGGAGGAGAGGATCTGGCACATCACCGTGCCGACGGCACCGGTCGCTCCGACCACGGCGAGGGTGGGCAGCGACGACATCCGCACTACCGCCCGGTGCCGGCGTAGACGACGGCTTCGGTGTCACCACCCAGGTCGAAGGCGTCGTGGATGGCCCGGACCGCCTTGTCGAGGTCGGTGTCCCGGCAGACCACGGAGACCCGGATCTCCGAGGTGGAGATCATTTCGATGTTCACGCCGGCCGCGCCGAGGGCGGCGAAGAAGCCGGCCGCGACACCCGGGTGCGAGCGCATGCCGGCGCCGATCAGGGAGACCTTGCCGACGTGGTCGTCGTAGAGCAGGCCCTTGAACTTGACCGACTCCTGGATCTTGCTGAGCGCGGCCATCGCGGTCGGGCCGTCGGTCTTGGGCAGCGTGAACGAGATGTCGGTGCGGCCGGTGCCCTCGGTGGACACGTTCTGCACGATCATGTCGATGTTGATCTCGGCACCGGCCACGGTGTCGAAGATCCGCGCGGCGGCGCCCGGCTCGTCGGGCACCCCGACGATGGTGATCTTCGCCTCGCTGCGGTCGTGGGCGACCCCGGTGATCAGTGCCTGTTCCACAGGAAGGTCCTCCATCGATCCGGTGACCATCGTGCCGGTGTTGGTCGAGTATGACGAACGGACGTGGATCGGCAACCCCGCGCGCCGGGCGTACTCGACGCTGCGCAGGTGCAGCACCTTGGCGCCGCAGGCGGCCAGCTCCAGCATCTCCTCGTAGGTGATGTGCTTGATGTGCCGGGCGTTCGGCACGATCCGCGGGTCGGCGGTGAAGACCCCGTCCACGTCGGTGTAGATCTCGCAGACGTCCGCGTCGAGGGCGGCCGCGAGGGCCACCGCGGTGGTGTCCGACCCGCCCCGGCCCAGCGTGGTGACGTCCTTGGTGTCCTGCGAGACGCCCTGGAAGCCGGCCACGATGACCACCGCGCCCTCGTCGAGCGCGCCCTTGAGGCGACCCGGGGTGACGTCGATGATCCGGGCCCTGCCGTGCACCGAGGTGGTGAGCACGCCGGCCTGCGAGCCGGTGAACGAGCGGGCCTCGTACCCCAGGTTGTGGATGGCCATGGCGAGCAGCGCCATGGAGATCCGCTCTCCGGCGGTGAGCAGCATGTCCAGCTCACGGCCGGGCGGGAGCGGGCTGACCTGGTTGGCCAGGTCGAGCAGCTCGTCGGTGGTGTCCCCCATGGCGGAGACCACCACGACCACGTCGTCGCCGGCCTTTCGGGCGGCCACGATGCGCTCGGCCACCCGCTTGATCCGCTCGGCGTTGGCGACGGAGGACCCGCCGTACTTCTGCACCACGAGTGCCACGACGGTGCACTCCCTCCCAGCGACGACCCTGAGCGTGCCGGCGCCGCCGGTTTCTTCGGTCCGGCGGCGCGTGTCAGACCACCCCAGGGTATCGGGCGCCGCACGGCGCCGGGTCGGGTGATCCCACCATCCGGCCCGGCGTGGGGCGGCTCACCGGGGCCGACCCGGCCGCGCGACACGCCGGCCGGAACACCGTACGGCGGGCTCCCCGCACCCGGGCCGGCACCGCAGAATGACCCGGTGCACGCACACCGACGCGCGGCCCGGCGGCTGACCGGCGCCCTGGCGCTCACCCTGCCGGCGCTCCTGGCCGCCTGCACCGCCGACCCGGCGAGCCCGGCCCCGACCAGCACCGCCGATCCGGTCCCGGCCGAGGTGGACGCGGCCCGCGACGAGCTGGCCGCGCTGGCCGCCGCCGCGCAGGACCGGCACCTCACCGCCACGTACACCTTCGAGCCAGCCGGAGGCGCGGCCCGGACGGTCGCGGTGACCAGCGCGAACGACGGCACCTGGCGGGTGGACGTGCCCGGTTGGGGGCAGGGCGGCGCCGTGGACGTCTCGCTCGCCGCGAACGCCGACGGGCTCTTCCAGTGCGCCCTGCCCTCGGCCGGCTGGGCGCAGCCGGCGGGCTGCGTACGCCTCGGCGACGCCGACGACGCCGTGCCCCGGAAGCTGGACCCGCGGGTGCAGCACCCGTTCACCGACTGGCTGGAGGTGCTCACCGACCGGCGTGCCCCGCTCGCGGTCTCGCCGGCCGGCGCGCTGCCGGGGGTGAGCGGCGAGTGCTACTCGGTCGAGTCGACCTCGGCCTCGCTGAACGCCCCGCTGGACGTGGGCATCTACTGCTACCGGCCGGACGGCACCCCGGCGGCGGTCCGGGCGGCCTTCGGCACCCTGCGGCTGGCCGGCGAGCCGGGCGCGGCGCCGGCCACCGTGCAGCTGGCCGGGCCGGTCACCGAGGGCGAGCCGGTGAGCCGGGAGGCGGCGTCGCCGACCGACAGCCCGAGCGCGGGAACGCCCTGACCCCGATGTCCGTTACGGGTGCTCTTGGCCACATCTGGCCGGGGGCGGTCGAGGGTGCAAAACACCCATCAAGGAAACTTCTCCGCATGCTCGACCTCACCCCGCTGCTCGCCTTCCGCTGGAGCCCGCGCGCCTTCGACCCGACCGCCGAGCTCACCGGCGACGAGGCCACCTCGCTGCTGGAGGCCGCCCGCTGGGCTCCCTCGGCGGGCAACGCCCAGCCGTGGCGGTTCGCACTCGGGCACCGGGACGACGACACCTGGAAGCGGCTGCTGGTCAGCCTCCCCGACGACGACCAGCGCTGGGCCCGGCACGCCGCGGCGCTGCTGCTCGGCGCGCACACCGGCGGCGACCCCGAGCGGGCCGCGTACGACCTGGGTCAGGCCGTCGCCCACCTGACCGTGCAGGCCACCGCGCTCGGCCTGCACGCGCACCAGCTCACCCGCTTCGACCGGGCCGGCCTCGCCACCGAACTGGACCTGCCGGTCGGCATCCGGCCCACCGTCGTGGTCGCGATCGGCCGGCTCGGCGACCCGTTCGCCCTGCAGGAGGACCTGCGGGACCGGGAGACCGGGCTGCGTCGCCGCCGGCCGCTCGCCGACCTGCTCCTGGCCTGATCCGCCCCGGCCGGGCTCAGCCGCCGCCGCTGGCCCGGAGCAGCACCGTCGCCGCCTCGGTGTTGCGGTAGCGGACGTGCCGGCCCTCCCGGGACCGGGAGACCAGGCCGGCGGCGTGCAGCGCGGCCAGGTGCTGCGACACGTTCCCGCCCGACATCCCGGTACGCCGGGCCAGGTCGGTGGTGGTGGCCGGCGCGGAGAGCAGGTGCAGCAGCGCGGCCCGGCCGGCGCCCACCACCCGGGCCAGCGGATCCCCGGGCGTGGCGGGAACCGGCTCCCAGAGCGTCCCGACCGCCCGGACCGGGTACGCGCCGGCCGGCAGCGAGTCCTCCAGCAGGTTCCACAACACCCGCCGGTCGGTGAACACGCTCGGGTTCAGTGCCAGCCCGCGCCCACGGAGGTCGAAGTCCCGCTCGAACGGGTCGTCGCTGACCACTCGGTCGCCCAGCCAACGCAGGCTCGGGTGGAGCTGCGCGAACAACCGACCGGCACCGCCCTCGGCGAGCTGGGCCGCGCGATAGGCGACGTCGGCGTCGAGCAGCGCCCGCATCCGCGTCCAGTCCGGGGCGATCGCCTCGTCGTACCAGACCCGCAGCGCGTCGACGACCTGCGGCAGCAGCCCCCGGGGATCGGCGAGCAGCGCCTGCCCGAACGGACTCAGCGGCCCTCGTGGGGTCGTCGCCAACAGGTCCTGGACCACCACGTGCGGCGGCGTCGCCGCGATCTGGTCGAGCTGCTCGGTCATCTCCACGCCCGGCCGGGCCGCCGGCGTGAGGAAGTCGGGTAGCCAGCGGCGCGGACGGGTCAGCTCCACCAGCGGGCGGACCCGGTCGAACACCTCCGGGCGGCGCAGCGTCAGCCGGGCCCGGTCGATCCACGGCAGATGCACGGCGTAGCGGACCGGATCGGCCAGTGCCCACATGCTCATCACCGTCTCGTTGGCCGGCGAGACGGCGAGCCGCACTCCCGCGACATCGGCCAGGCTGAACCGCAACTCGGACACGCGCGCACCCCCGGACGCAGGATTCGCCTCAGACTAAAAGGCTCGACCGGGGCCGTGGGGGCACGGTTCACACCGGCCATGGGGGCCAGAGATACCATCCGCACCGCCGTCCGGCACGTCGTACCGCCCGCCGGGCTGACCCGCGCCCTGGCCGTGCAGGCCATGGTCTACGCCGTCGGCAGCGGCCTGTTCCAGGCCGGCAGCGCGGTCTTCTTCACCCGGGCGCTCGGGCTCAGCGCCGCCCAGGTGGGGCTGGGCCTGTCCGTCTCGGCCGGGGTGTCGCTGCTGGGCACGGTGCCGCTGGGCGGGCTCACCGACCGGTACGGACCGCAGCGGGTCTGGGTGCTCGGGCTGGTGCTGGAGGCGGCGCTCTTCGCCAGCTACCCCTTCGTGGGCGGCTTCGCCGGGTTCCTCGCCGTGGTGGTGGCGCTGGCCGCCGTGGACGCCGCGACCGGGGTGGCCCGGCAGGTCTACTCGATCAACGCGCTCCCCCCGGCCGAACGGGTCACCGCGATGGCGTACCAGCGCTCGTCGCTGAACGTCGGATTCGGGCTGGGCGCGGTGATCAGCGGCCTGGTGCTGGCCGTGGACACGATCACGGCCTACCGGGGGATGGTCTGGTTCATCGCGGCGGTGTTCCTGGTGACGTCGCTGTTCGTGCGGCGGCTGCCCCGGCTGCCGCAGGTGGCCCGGCCGGCCGAGCCGATGAGCCGGCTCGCCGTGCTGCGGGACCGGCCGTTCATGGCGGTGGCCCTGCTCTCCGGTCTGCTCACCGCGCACCAGACGCTCTACCTGACCGTGATGCCGCTCTGGATCCTCACCCACACCGACGCCCCGAAGACGGTGATCGCCGGGCTGGTGCTGCTCAACACGGTGCTGATCGTGCTGCTCCAGGTACGCGCCAGCCGGGGCGCCGACACCGCGCCCGGCGCGGCCCGGGCGTCCCGCCGGGGCGCGCTGCTGATCGCCCTGTTCTGCCTGGTCCTGCCGATCTCCGGGGTGACCCGGGGCGCGCTCACCATGGTGGTGCTGGTGGCCGCCGCGACGCTGCTGATCGTCGCCGAGCTGGTCGAGTCGGCCGGCAGCTGGGGGCTCACCGCCACCCTGCCGCCGGCCGCCCAGCGCGGCGCGTACGTGGGGGCGTTCCGGCTCGGTACGCAGGTGCAGTACCTGATCGCCCCGGCGGGGCTGACCGCGCTGGGGGTCACCACCGGTGGCTGGGGCTGGTTCCCGACCGCGGCGATCTTCGCGCTGATCGGGCTGGCGATCGTACCCGTGGTGGCCTGGGCCGGGCAGACGCCGCGGTTGGGCGCCGCGACGCCGGACGAGGCCGTGACGCCGGACGAGGCCGTGACGCCGGTCCCATAGTCCGGACCTGGCTTCCCACCACCGGTCTCACCACGTAGGGTGACCTTGTCATGTGGCGGGCGTACCTTCTCCTTGGCTGCCGCGACGAGGCCTGACCGGCCGGCACCTCGTCGCGGAGTTGAACCGCGCCGTCCAGCACATCCGAACTTCTTCTCGGCACCGCCGCGCACCGTCGCCCGGCACTCCGCCGACACCTTCCGATCTGCTGACGCCACATGTTCCCAGGGAGCACTCCGAGATGGCTCAACCTGTCACCGACGCTGAGACCGATCCGATCGCCCGGCAGCGCCCCAGCCGGATGCCGTTCCAGCGTTACCTGCCCTACCACCAGCAGTTCCGGTTCGACCTGCCGGACCGCGCCTGGCCCACCCGCCGCGTCGAGACCGCGCCCCGCTGGTGCGCCGTTGACCTCCGCGACGGCAACCAGGCCCTGATCGACCCGATGTCCCCGGAGCGAAAGCGCCGGATGTTCCAGCTGCTGGTGCAGATGGGCTACAAGGAGATCGAGGTCGGCTTCCCCTCGGCCAGCCAGACCGACTACGACTTCGTCCGCCAGCTGATCGAGCAGGACCTCATCCCGGAGGACGTCACCATCCAGGTGCTGACCCAGTGCCGGGAGCACCTGATCGACCGGACCTTCGAGTCGCTGCGCGGCGCCCGCCGGGCCATCGTGCACTTCTACAACTCGACCTCGACGCTCCAGCGCCGGGTGGTCTTCGGCCTGGACCGGGACGGCATCACCGACATCGCCACCACCGGCGCCCGGCTCTGCCAGAAGTACGCGGAGATCCACACCCCGGACACCGACATCCACTACGAGTACTCGCCGGAGTCGTACACGGGCACCGAGCTGGAGTACGCGCTGGAGGTCTGCTCCAAGGTCATCGACGTGGTCGACCCCACCCCGGACCGGAAGCTGATCGTCAACCTGCCGGCCACCGTCGAGATGGCCATGCCGAACGTCTACGCCGACTCGATCGAGTGGATGCACCGGCACCTGCCCCGGCGGGACAGCCTGGTGCTCAGCCTGCACCCGCACAACGACCGGGGCACCGGGGTGGCCGCCGCCGAGCTGGGCCTGCTGGCCGGCGCCGACCGCATCGAGGGCTGCCTGTTCGGCAACGGCGAGCGCACCGGCAACGTCGACCTGGTGACCCTGGGGCTGAACCTGTTCTCCCAGGGCATCGACCCGATGATCGACTTCTCGAACATCGACGAAATCAAGCGCGCGGTCGAATACTGCAACCAGCTGCCGGTGCACGAGCGCCACCCGTACGCGGGCGACCTGGTCTACACCGCCTTCTCCGGCTCCCACCAGGACGCCATCAAGAAGGGCTTCGACGCGCTGCACGCCGACGCGGCGGCGGCCGGGATGCCCGTCGACGAGTTCACCTGGGCCGTGCCCTACCTGCCGATCGACCCGAAGGACCTGGGCCGCACCTACGAGGCGGTCATCCGGGTCAACTCGCAGTCCGGCAAGGGCGGCGTCGCGTACATCATGAAGTCCGAGCACCAGCTCGACCTGCCGCGCCGCCTCCAGATCGAGTTCTCCGGCGTGGTCCAGCAGGTCACCGACCACGACGGCGGCGAGGTCGAGCCGGGCACCATGTGGGAGATCTTCGCCCGCAACTACCTGGCCGACCACCAGGTCGACCCCGCGGTCACGCTGGCCGGCTACGCCATCGGCACCGCCGAGGGCAAGGTCGAGATCGAGGCCCGCGTCGGCTACGACGGCGAGGTCCGCCCCCTCACCGCGGTCGGCAACGGCCCGATCGACGCGTACGTCAACGCGCTCCAGTCGGTGGGCGTGGGCGTACGGGTGCTCGACTACCACGAGCACGCGCTCTCCTCCGGCGGGGACGCGCAGGCCGCCGCGTACGTGGAGTGCGAGGTCGACGGCCGGACCGCCTGGGGCGTCGGGGTGGACGCCAACATCGTGACCGCCTCGATCAAGGCGGTCACCAGCGCGGTCAACCGCGCCCGCGCCTGATCCCGCTCCGGGAAGGGCCCTCCGCCGACGGGGGCCCTTCCCGCCGGGGGCGGTGGATCAGCAGGGCGGCCAGCACCGCCCCGGCCAGCAGCAGGCCGGCGCACCAGAGCATCGCCCCGCGGAACGCGTCGGCCAGCGCGGTCTTCTGCTCGTACCCGGTGCCGGAGAGGCCGACCAGCAGCGGCAGCGCCGCCACCGCGAGCAGGCCGCCCGCCCGGGAGGCGGCGTTGTTGAAGCCGCTCGCCACCCCGGCGAACCGGTCCGCCACCGCAGCCAGCACGGACGCGGTCAGCGGGGCGACCACCAGGGTGAGCCCCGCCCCGAACAGGACCACCCCGGGCAGCACGTCCACCCAGTACGACGCCCCGGGGCCGACCCGGCGCAGCAGCAGCAGTCCGGCCGCGGCGACCACCGGGCCGACGGTGAGCGGCAGCCGGGGGCCGATCCGGGCGGCGAGCGCCCCGGCACGGGCCGAGCCGACAAGCAGCAGCAGCGTCATCGGCACGGTGGCCAGGCCGGTGAGCAGGGCCGACCAGCCGACCACGTTCTGCAGGTAGACGGCGAGGAAGAAGGTGAACCCGCCGAGGGCCGCGTACACCACCACGGTGAAGATGTTCAGCACCGAGAAGAGCCGGCTGCCGAACAGCCCGGTGGGCAGCATGGCGGCGTCGCCGCGGCGCCGCTCGACCAGCACGAAGACCACCGCGCCGAGCACCCCGAGCAGCGCCGCGACCAGCACCGTCGGGGAGCCGGCGCCGCGCGCCGGGGCGTCGATGAGGGCGTACGTGACGCCGCCGAGGCCCAGCGCGCCGAGCAGCGCGCCGGCCACGTCGAACCGCCGGCCCGCCCCGGTACGCGAGGCGGCCTCGTCCCGGCTCTCCGGCACCCAGCGCAGCGCGGCGAGCACCACCCCGACGGCCAGCGGCAGGTTCACGAAGAAGATCCACCGCCAGGAGAGCGTGTCGATCAGCCAGCCACCGAGGAGCGGGCCGAGCGCGGTGGACACCCCGGAGAGCCCCGACCAGGTGCCGATCGCCCTGGCCCGGTCGTCCGGGTCGAAGCTGGCCTGGAGCACGGAGAGCGAGCCGGGGGTGAGCAGCGCCCCGCCGGCGCCCTGGAGGAACCGGGCCGCGATCAGCCAGCCGGTGCCCTGGGCCAGCCCGCAGAGCACCGACGCCACGGCGAACCACACCACCCCGACCAGGAAGACCCGCCGCCGCCCGAACCGGTCGCCGAGCGCGCCGCCGAGCAGCACGAAGGCGGCCAGCATCAACAGGTAGCCGTTGACGGTCCATTGCAGACCCGCCACGGTGGCGCCCAGCTCGGCGCCGAGCCGGGGCAGCGCCACGTTGACCACGGTGCTGTCCAGGAAGACCATGCCCGAGGCGAGGATCGCGGCGAGCAGCGTGCCGCGTCCGGCCGTGGAGCCGATACGCAGCGCGGGGGCGGGTGCGGTCATGGGTAACCACTCTGCCCGGCGCTCCACTTCCGACGCCACGAATCACGGAAACCGTCGCCGGGTACTGTGCGGACTCGCCCGGAGCACGCAAGCTGGAGAGGTGTCGTCTGTGCGTACGAGATCAGGAGCCCGTGCCGGGATGGCCGTCGCGCTCACCGCGGTGCTCGCCCTCGGCGTGGCCGGCTGCGTGCCGGTCGACGAGCCGGACACGCCACCCAGCAGCGCCGGCAACGTCAACCAGCAGCTCGGTGAGCTGACCGTCGCCGCCGCCGGGTCGATGAAGGGCTACAGCCGGACCCGCTTCCCGCACTGGCGGGACACCGGCAAGAACTGCGACGTGCGGGACACCGTGCTGCAACGGGACGGGGAGGGCATCAAGCTCTCCGGCTGCAACGTGGTCGGTGGCCGCTGGGAGAGCCCGTACGACGGGCAGGCGCTGACCGATCCGGCCGACGTGGACATCGACCACATGGTGCCGCTGGCCAACGCCTGGCGCTCCGGCGCCGACGAGTGGGACGACGCGAAGCGCGGCGACTTCGCCAACGACCTGACCCGGCCGCAGCTGATGGCGGTTTCCCTCCGCTCCAACCGGGCAAAGGGTGACCAGGACCCGTCCCAGTGGAAGCCGGCGAACCGCTCGTTCTGGTGCCAGTACGCCGCGGACTGGGTGACGGTCAAGCACTACTGGCGGCTGACGGTGACCAGTGCCGAGAAGGCCGCTCTCACCGACATGTTGGAGGGCTGCACATGGGCGAACAAGCCGTGACCGGTGCCGGCGACACACCGGCGCCGGAGAGGACGCCGGACGCCACCGGCGAGGACGCCGCGGCGGCGGCCGGCGGTGCGACCGCGCCCGGCCCGACCTCGGCCGGGATGACGGCGGACGGCACGCCGGCCGCCCCCGCCGACGTCTCCGGGGCCGGGATGTCCGCCGACGCCACCCCGCCCGCGCCCGCCGGCGCCCCGCCGGCACCCGGGCCGCAGGAGCGGACCAGCGACATCACCGCCGGCGCGGGCGGGGTGATGACCGACGAGGCCGGCGTGGTGACCGGCGACCTGACGCTGCGCACCGAGTACGCCGACGGCCAGGTCACACTGCGGGTGCAGTACAAGGACGCCGACGAGTGGTACGCGGTGACCGGCGGCCGGGTGCCGCTGGCCGACCCGGCCGCGCTGGACGCCGTACACACCGTCGCGGTGGCCCTGCTCAACCGTCCCGAGGGCTGACCGCTCCGAACGCGACGAGGCCCCTTTCCCGCGCCGGGGAAGGGGCCTCGCGTCGTCACGTCACGGGGTCGGGATCAGCTCCCCGGTGTCGCCGGGCGCCGCGCCGTCGTCCGGCCGGACCAGTTCCGGCTCCACCTCGTGCGGCCGGATCCGGCCGGCCGCGATGTCCTCGGCGTAGTGGCAGGCCACGCGGTGCCCGCCGAGCACCTCGCGCAGCGCCGGCCGCTCCTCGGCACAGCGGGTCGGCTGGGCCCACGGGCAGCGGGTGTGGAACCGGCAGCCGGCCGGCGGATTAGTCGGCGAGGGCAGGTCGCCGGCGAGCAGGATCCGCTCCCGGCGGTCCTCCACCTGCGGGTCCGGCACCGGCACCGCCGACATGAGCGCCTTGGTGTACGGGTGCATGGGCTCCCGGTAGAGGTCGTCGCTGGACGCCTCCTCGACCAGTCCGCCGAGGTACATCACCCCGACCGTGTCGGCGATGTGCCGGACCACCGCCAGGTCGTGGGCGATGATCAGGTACGTCAGGCCGTGCTCGTTCTGCAGTTCCTCCAGCAGGTTGATCACCTGGGCCTGGATGGACACGTCCAGCGCGGAGACCGGCTCGTCGGCGACGATCAGGTCCGGGTCGAGCACCAGCGCCCGGGCGATGCCGATGCGCTGCCGCTGCCCGCCGGAGAACTCGTGCGGGTACTTGCTCAGCGCCGAGGCGGGCAGGCCGACCGCGGCGAGCGCCTCCCGGAGCCGCTTGTCGGTGGCCGCCTTGTCCTTGGCCAGGCCGTGCGCCTTGAGCCCTTCGACCAGCAGTGACTCCACCGACTGGCGGGGGTCGAGACTGGACAGCGGGTCCTGGAAGATCATCTGGATGCGGCGACGCATCCGGCGCATCGACTCGCCCTTGAGTGCGCGGATGTCGGTGCCGTCGAAGACGATCTCGCCGTCGGTCGGCTCGACCAGCCGCAGCAGGCCCCGGCCGAGGGTGGACTTGCCACACCCCGACTCGCCCACCAGCCCATACGTCTCGCCCTTGTTGATGGAGAGCGAGACGCCGTCGACGGCGTAGACGTAGCCGACGGTGCGGTCGAAGAGCACACCGCTCTTGATCGGGAAGTGGACCTTGACGTCGCGCAGTTCGACAAGTGGTCCGGTCCGCTCGGTCGACTCGGTCACGGCACCGCCACCTCCTCGGAAACGGGGTTGTTGCAGCGCAGGTCGCCGCCGGTCGCGGTGGGGTCGAGCGGGGGCGTGCCCTCCAGGCAGGCGTCCACCACGTTGTCGCAGCGGGGGGCGAACGCGCACCCCTCGACCCACGGGATGTTGTCGGCCACCGAGCCGCGGATGGCGTGCAGCCGCTCGCCCCGGGGCGAGTCCAGCCGCGGCACCGAGCTCAACAGCCCGTGCGTGTACGGGTGCCGCGGCCGGGCGAAGAGCTCGTGGCGGGCGGCCCGCTCGACCACCTTGCCGCCGTAGAGCACGTTGACCGTGTCGCAGAGGCCGGCCACCACGCCCAGGTCGTGCGTGATCATGATGAGCGCGGTGCCGGTCTCGTCGACGAGCTGCTTGAGCAGGGTGAGGATCTGCGCCTGGATGGTCACGTCCAGCGCGGTGGTCGGCTCGTCCGCGATCAGCAACCGTGGCTTGCAGGCCAGCGCGATGGCGATCAGCGCGCGCTGCCGCATGCCGCCGGAGATCTGGTGCGGGTACTCCTTGAGCCGCCGCATCGGGTCGGGGATGCCGACCGCGTCGAGCAGTTCCCGGGACTCCTTCATGGCCGCCTTGCGGTCCATCCCGCGGTGCCGCTCCAGCACCTCGGCCACCTGTGTGCCGATCGGCACGACCGGGTTCAGCGAGGAGAGCGGGTCCTGGAAGATCATGCCGATGTCCCGGCCGCGCCGGTCCCGCATGTCGTCCGGGCGCAGCTTCAGCAGGTCGGCGCCGTCGAAGTTGACCTCGCCGGTGACCTTGTTGCCCCGCCGGGGCAGCAGGCCCATGATCGCCAGGCTGGTCACGCTCTTGCCGCAGCCGGACTCGCCGACCAGGCCCACGGTCTGCCCCGGCTCCACGCTGAAGCTGACCTTGTCGACCGCGGTGAACGGCCGCTCACCGCGACGCTGGAACACCACGCTCAGATCGCGTACGTCGAGCAGGCTCATCGGGTCACTTCCTCATCGTGCAGGTCCTTGGTCCGCATCGCCGTCACCGCCGGCTCTTCGGGTCGATCGCCTCGCGCATGCCCTCACCCAGCAGGGTGAAGCCCAGCGCGACCACGATGATCGCGACGGCCGGGTAGTAGGCCAGCTCCGGGCGGACCTCGAAGTAGCGCTGACCGTCCACACCGAGCATCAGGCCCCACTCGGCGCGGTTGATGTCGGGGTCACCGAGACCGAGGAAGGACAGCGAGGCCGCCTCCAGGATCGCGGTGGAGAGGGTCAGCGTGGCCTGCACGATCACGGCGGTCATGGCGTTGGGCAGCATGTGCCGGAGCACGATCGACCCCTGCTTGACGCCGAGCGCCCGGGCGGCCAGCACGTGGTCGCTCTCCCGTTGGGCGAGCATCGAACCGCGTAGCAGCCGGGCGAAGATCGGCACGTTGACGATGGCCACCGCCAGGATGACCGTCCACTGGCTCGACCGGCTGGCCATGGCCACCAGGCTGATGGCCAGCAGCAGGGCCGGCAGGGCCAGCATCACGTCGGTGAAGCGCATCAGGATGTTGTCGACCCAACCGCCGAAGGCGCCGGCGATCGCGCCGATCAGCACGCCGAGGGCCAAACCGATCAGCGTGGCGAGCACGCCGACGAAGAGGGTCTGCCGGCTGCCGTGGATCATGCGGGACAGGAAGTCCCGGCCGAGCGGGTCGGAGCCGAGCGGGAACTCGCTGCTGGCACCGGGGATGTTGTCGACGGTGAGGTTCTTCGTCAGCTCGTCGAAGCGCTGCGCGGGGTCGTGCGGCGCGAGCAGCGGCGCGAAGATCGCGACCAGGATGAACAGCGCCACGATGGACGCGCCGACGATCGCCGTCGGGTTGCGCCGCAGCCGACGGAACGCGTCCCGGACCAGGCTCACGCCGCCCTTGTCGGCGGTGGCCTGGGCGAGCTGCTCCAGCCGGGCGCGCTTGCGCTCGCCGAGCCGGTCGAGGCCGCGCGGCAGGGTGCCCTCGCGCTTCTCCTCGACGGCGGCGGGGTCCACGCTCTCGCGCGGGGTGCCCACGACGGGCCGGGTGATCGGATCACTCATCGCACACGCACCCTCGGGTCGATGAAGGCGTAGGAGAGGTCGACCAGGAGGTTGACGACCACGAAGACCAACGCGGCCAGCAGGATCAGCGCCTGGAGCACCGGGTAGTCGCGGCCGCCGCTGATCGAGTTGTAGATCAGGGTGCCGAGGCCGCCCCAGTTGTACACCCGCTCGGTGAGCACCGCGCCGGAGAGCAGCGCGCCGGTCTGCAGGCCGATGGTGGTGACCACCGGCAGCAGGGCGTTGCGCAGGATGTGACGGCCCCGGATGGTCTTGTGCCGCAGGCCCTTCGCCTCGGCGGTGCGGACGAAGTCCTCGTTGAGCACGTCGAGCACGCTGGCCCGGGTGATCCGGACGATCACCGCGAGCGGGATGGTGGCCAGGGTGAGCGCCGGCAGGATCAGGTGCCACAGCGCGTCGCCGGCGGCGTCGAACTCCCGGGTGAGCAGCCCGTCGAGGACGAAGAACCCGGTCACGTCGGTGTTGTCCACCCCGGTGCTGATCCGGCCCGAGGGCGGGAACCAGTGCATGTTCTGGGTGAATACGTCCTTGAGCAGGTAGCCCAGGAAGAAGATCGGGATCGAGATGCCGAGCAGGGTGCCGGCGATGCTCAGGTTGTCGAGCAGCCGGCCGCGGTGCCGGGCGGCGAGGTAGCCGAGCGGCACGCCGAGCCCGATGGCGATGATCATGGCGGCAGCGGCCAGCTCGATGGTGGCCGGGAAGGCGCGGCCGATCACCTCGGTGACCGGGTCACCGCTCCGGATCGAGTTGCCGAAGTCGCCGGTCAGCAGCCGCTGCATGAACTTGGCGTACTGCACCAGGATCGGCTGGTCGTAGCCGAGGGCCTTGACCAGCAGGGCGCGCCGCTCCGGCGTGGCCCGCTCACCGAGCAGCGCCTCGATCGGGCCGCCGGGGAGATTCCGCAGCCAGACGAAGACCAGCGCGGACAGCCCTATCAGGGTCACCACCAGCTGCAGCAGGCGGCGGACTATGACTCGCAACATCTCTCACACACCAGATTCTCGGTAAACAGCGGGTCGGCCCGGGCCGGGAGAGAGAGCCCGGCCCGGGCCGATTCCGCGTACGGCGTCAGCGGTCAGTAGCGCTTCAGCCGACGCTGACGGTGTTGAACCGCTCGTCGGTCAGGGGGCTGGCGACCAGACCCTTGACGTCCTTGGTGACCACGATGGCCGGCGGGGCGTGCCAGACCGGCACGGCCGGCAGCCACTTGGCGGCGATGTCGCGGTTGACCTGCTCCCACGCGGCCTTCTTGCCGGCCTCGTCGACCGTGGCGTCGGCCTTGGTGATGGCGTCGAACATCTCGGTCATCGCCTGGTCGCCGAACTCGACCTTGGCGCGGCCGAAGAAGGTGCCGACGAAGTTGCCCGGGTCGTTGTAGTCACCGGTCCAGCCGAGAATGTGCAGGTCGTGCTTGCCGAACTGCTGCACGTCGTCCTTGTAGCCACCGTTCCACGGGCGGGCCACACCGTTGACCTTGATGCCGACGGCCTGCAGGTCGTTGGCCAGGACGGTGAAGATCTCCTGCGGGTTCGGCATGTACGGCCGGGAGACGTCGGTCGGGTAGTAGAAGTTGAGCGTCAGGTTCTCGGCGCCCGCCTCCTTGAGCAGCTGCTTGGCCTTGTCGACGTTGTAGTCGTACTTCTGCACGTCCTGCGCGTAGCCGAGCACGGTGTCCGGCATGAACTCGTCGGCGACCTTGGTGCCACCCGGGCCCTTGGTCTGGACGAGCTGCTGGCGGTTGAGGGCGTAGGCGATCGCCTGGCGCACCCGCAGGTCCTTCAGCTTCGGGTTCTTCTGGTTGAAGCCGAGGTAGAGGATGTTGAACGCCGGGCGGTCGAGGACCTGGAAGCCCTCGCCCGAGAGCGCCTTCCGGTCGGCCGGGGCCGGGAAGTCGATGCCCTGGACGGTGCCCGCCCGCAGCTCCTGCTTGCGGGTGTTCTCGTCCTCGATGACCTTGATGACGAGCTTGTCGACCTTGGCCTTCTCGCCCCAGTAGTCGGGGTTCCGGTTCAGGGTGATCTCACCCTTGGCCTTGTCCCAACCACCGAAGGTGAAGGGGCCGGTGCCCACCGGGTGCTCGTTGGCGAACGCGCTGTACTCGAAGGAGTCGCCGTTCTGCTTCACCGTGTCGGCGTCGTACTTCTTCAGCGCCTCGGGGCTGGCGATCGAGAGCGCGGTCAGCGCGAAGGCGCCCGGGAAGGCACCCTTGTACCGGTTCATCGTGACGACGGCGGTGCCGTCGTCCTTCGCCTCGCACTTGTTGTAGACCGGCTCGCCGACACCCTCGGCCTCGTTCTTGGCGAAGCCACCGAAGACGTCCGAGTAGTAGATCATCTGCGACTGGGCGGCGGCGCCCTTCATGTTGAACCAGCGGTCGAAGTTGAAGCAGACCGCGGCGGCGTTGAACGGGGTGCCGTCGTGGAACTTCACGTTCTTGCGCAGCTTGAAGGTCCAGACCTTGCCCTCCGGGTCGTGCTCCCAGCTCTCCGCCAGGGCACCCTGCAGGTCGGCCGTGCCGGGCTTGTTCTGCACGAGGGTGTCGTACATCTGCCGGATCGGCCGGAAGGACTCACCGTCGTCGTTGAAGATCGGGTCGAAGTTCTTCGGGTTACCGGCGCCCGCGAAGACGAAGGTGCCGCCGGTCTTGGCCCCACCGCTGTCGTCGTCGCGCTCGCTCTTCGCGCAGCCGGACGCCCCGACCGCCAGAGCGGCGGCGGCCGCGAGGGCCACGGCCGCTTTAAGCCTGCTCGCCTGCATCTCTCACCTCTGTCATGCGCATGTGTCCACGCCGAGCTGTGACTCAGTCCGTGTGCGGGAGGCTATGACACGACACACAGAATGCGGAACGCCCGTTAGGCAATCGCTACCAAGCCGACACCAAGTGGCCGGGTCTGACAGCGGCGGATCTCCCGACAAACAGGACTGTCACAGCCGGGAGCAGATAGTGGGATCGGATGAATCGGGGCGAAACAGGTCAGTCGCCGATCGGGCGGTGAGCCGGTGGCGAATCACACTCGTCCCACATTCCGGATGGGCGAACGACGCCGGCCGGCCCCTCGAACGGGACCGGCCGGCATGGTCGTCGCCGCGATCAGACCGCTCGGCGGCCCTCGAACGCGCGGCCCAGCGTGATCTCGTCGGCGTACTCCAGGTCGCCGCCGACCGGCAGGCCGCTGGCCAGCCGGGTCACCGCGATGCCCATCGGCTTCACCATCAGCGCCAGATAGGTCGCGGTCGCCTCACCCTCGGTGTTCGGGTCGGTGGCGAGGATCAGCTCACGGACCGCGCCGCCGCCCAGCCGGGTCATCAGCTCCCGGATCCGCAGGTTGTCCGGGCCGATGCCCTCCAGCGGGTTGATCGCGCCGCCGAGCACGTGGTAGCGACCGCGGAACTCACCGGTCCGCTCGATCGCCACGACGTCCTTCGGCTCCTCGACCACGCAGAGCACCTCGTCCGTACGCCGCGGGTCGCGGCAGATCCGGCACTGCTCCGACTCGGCCACGTTGTAGCAGGTGGTGCAGAAGCGCACCAGCTCCTTGACCTTGCGCAGCGCGCCGGCCAACCGGTTCACGTCGGCGGGATCCGCCGAGAGGACGTGGAACGCGATCCGCTGTGCGCTCTTCGGGCCCACGCCCGGCAGCCGGCCCAGCTCGTCGATCAGGTCCTGGATGGCACCCTCGTACATCTGCCGGCTCAGAACCCGGGCAGGCCGAGGCCGCCCATCCCGCCCGCGACCGGGCCCATCTTCTTCTCGGTCAGCTCCCGGGCCGCCTCGGCGGCGTTGTGCACGGCGGCGACGACCAGGTCCTCCAGCGTCTCCACGTCCTCCGGGTCGACCGCCTTCGGGTCGATCTTGATCGACTTCAGCTCACCGGTGCCGGCGACGGTGGCGGTGACCAGGCCCCCACCGGCGGTGCCGGTCAGCTCGGTCTCGGCCAGCTCGGCCTGGGCCTTGGCGATCTGCTGCTGCATCTTCTGCGCCTGCTTCAGCATCTGCTGCATGTTCGGCTGTCCACCTGGGCGCACGATGGCTCCTTCTCGCACTCGTCTGATCGGCCGCGCCCAGCCTAGTCGGGCGGCGGCACTGCTCCTCGGCGGTCGACGCGCGCTCAGCGCGCGTCGACCTCGTTGATCTTCTCGGCCCCGAACGCCTCGCGCAGCAGCTGCACGGCCTGCTCCTCGCTGGACTGCCGGGCGGTCCGCTCGTCGATCACGTCGTCGAGCGGCTCGTCGCCCGGATCGAAGCCCTCGTACGCGGGCGCCGCCGGGGCCGCCACCGCCGACCGGCCGCCGACCGGCCCGTCGTAGTCCGGGTCGTAGGGCGGCTCCCCGGCCCAGTCGGCGTCCGCGGTCTTCCGGGTCGCCTGCGCCGCCCGCGGGCCCTTGCTCGGCCCGCCACCGGCGGCGGCCGCCGCGGCGGCCGCGCGGGCCGCCGCGATCGCGCTGTTCTTCGGCGTGCCACCGGCCGCCGGTGACGGCGCCACGACCGGTGGTCCGGCCGGCTTCGGTACGGCCGGTGCCGCGACCGTCGTCGAGACGGCGGCCGGCGCGGCGGGCGTGGTCACGCCTGCCGCCCCGCCCGGACGGGCGGCCTCGGGCCAGTCGTCCCCGCCGGCGGCGGCCGTGGGGCTGGCCCCGGCACCCGCCGGCTCCCCGGCGCCACCCGGTCGGGCCGGCTCCGGCCAGTCCTCCTCGTCGTCGTCCCCGCCGCCAGCCGTCCCCGCAGCGGGACCGGCCGGCCGCCGGGCCGGACCACCGGACGGCTCCGACGCGCGGGCGTCTCCACCGGACGGGCCAGCGGCGTTCCCGGGCCGGCCCCCGGCATCGCTCGCCGGGGAGCCGGACAGGCCGGCGGCGTTCCCGGGCCGGCTCCCGGCCGAGCCACCGGCGTGGTTCCCCGGCGCGTCGGACGGATCGGCCGGGCGGGCCGGGCCCCCTGCCGGACGAGCCGGTGCGGCGTCCGCGCCGGCCGGTCCGGACGGCGGACGGGCCGGGACCGCTTCGGACGCCGGGCTCGCCGGGGCCGGATCGGAGGACGTCGGACGGGACGAACCGGAGGGGCGGGACGGACCGCCGAGCGAGGCCGCGCCCCGCTCGCCGGCCACCTCGCACCGGATCTGCCAGCGGCCGCCCAGCTCCTCGTAGAGCGCATCGGTGAGCACGGCCGCGTGGTCGGCCATCATCTTCGCCAGCACCGTCGACTTCACGGTCAGCACCAGCGTGTCGCCGTCCAGGTCGCGGACCACCGCGTCGCGCATCAGCGCCGCGATCCGCTTGTTGCTCCGGTTGACCTTGCCGACCACCTCCGGCCAGACGCGGCGCACCGCGACGGCGTCCAGCGCGCCGGCCGGGGCCGCGCCGGGGCGCGGCGGCTCGGGGGTCGCCGGATCGGGCAGCACCGCCGAGGCCGGCACCGGACGCCGGGCGGGAGCGCCGGACGCCGGACCGTCGGCCGAAGGGCCTGCGGGCATCCGGTCGGTCGGGGAGCCGCCCGGGGCCGGCTGGGCCGAGCCGGGGCGGGCGCCCGGACCGGGCTGGGCGGGGCCGGTCGCGGCCGGGTCGGCGGGGCGGGCCGGCACCGAGCGGGTACCGGCCGCCGCGGCAGCGGCGGCGCGGGCGGCGGCCGCCCCGGTCGGGGTGCCGGCACCCGCCGGCGTGCCGGCGGTCTCCGGGTCGGGCGCGGCGGCAGCCGCCGTCGGGGCGGGAGTGGCCGGGCGTACCTCCGGGGCGGGAGCGACCGGCGCGGAGCCGGCGGCGGCCGACGGCGGCTCGGTGCCACCCAGCGTCAGCCGGCGCTCCATCCGCTCCAGGCGCTGGAGCAGGCCGCCGGCCGAGTCGTCCAGGCCGGGCAGCAGCATCCGGGCGCAGATCAGCTCCAGCAGCAGCCGGGGCGCGGTGGTGCCGCGCATCTCGACCAGGCCGTTGTGCACGATGTCGGCGCAGCGGGAGAGGGTGGCCGGACCGAGCTGCTGGGCCTGGGCCGTCATCCGCTCGATCTGGTCGGCGGGGCCGTCGATCAGGCCCTTGGCGGCGGCGTCCGGCACCTGCTGCAGGACGATCAGGTCGCGCAGCCGCTCCAGCAGGTCGGAGGCGAACCGGCGCGGGTCGTGCCCGGCCTCGGCGACCCGGTCGACGGTGGCGTACGCGGCCGCGCCGTCCCCGGCCGCGAGCGCGTCGCACATCTCGTCGATCAGCGCGGAATCGGTGACGCCGAGCAGCGCGGCGGCCCGGGCGTAGCTGACCCCCTCCGCGCCGGCGCCAGCGATGAGCTGGTCGAGCACGGAGAGGCTGTCCCGGGCGCTGCCGCCACCGGCGCGCACCACCAGCGGGAACACCGCGGGCTCGACCTTGACCCCCTCGGCCTCGGTCAGCTGCTCCAGGTAGGGCCGGAGCACCTTCGGCGGGATCAGGCGGAACGGGTAGTGGTGCGTCCGCGACTTGATCGTGCCGAGGACCTTCTCCGGCTCGGTGGTGGCGAAGATGAACTTGACGTACTCCGGGGGCTCCTCGACCAGCTTGAGCAGGGCGTTGAAGCCGGCCGACGAGACCATGTGCGCCTCGTCGATGACGTAGATCTTGAAGCGGCTGCGGGCCGGCGCGAAGAACGCCTTCTCGCGCAGCTCACGGGCGTCGTCGACGCCACCGTGGCTGGCCGCGTCGATCTCGATGACGTCGATCGACCCGGCGCCGTCGGTGGCCAGCGAGCGGCACGACTCACACTGCCCGCACGGCTCGGGGGTGGGCCCCTGCTCGCAGTTGAGCGAGCGGGCCAGGATCCGGGCGCTGGAGGTCTTGCCGCAGCCCCGGGGGCCGGAGAAGAGGTAGGCGTGGTTCAACCGCCCGCTGCGCAACGCCTGCGACAGCGGCTCGGTGACGTGCTCCTGGCCGATGACCTCGGCGAACGTACGGGGCCGGTACTTGCGGTAAAGGGCCAGTGCCACCCGTCCCGCCTCCTCTCGACCGAGCCATTCTGCGCCGGTCGGCCGCGGGTGACCACCCACCACCCCGTGACCTGACCCGCAGGGACGTTACCGGCACCCGGAGACAGAAAGGCCCCCCGTGCACCCGTCAGAGCCCGCTTATCCTTGCTGCCTTCCGGCCCTGGGGAGGTTCACGAGATGCACGCCGCACGGGGGGTGCCGCCAAGCCTACCCGACCCGGGGTGGATCTTCAGGGGGTGGTGGGGTGTCCCGGCCGTCGGGGACCTGTATCCTGGCTCGCGGAGGATTCGCCTAGAGGCCTAGGGCGCACGCTTGGAAAGCGTGTTGGGTTAACACCCTCACGAGTTCGAATCTCGTATCCTCCGCTCTCTTGAGCAGGACAAACGGAAGGGCCGGCCCCATCAGGGACCGGCCCTTCCGCTGTCACTCAGGGCACAGTCACGGCAGGGTACGGATCCGCAGGGTCACCATCTCCGGCTCGGCCAACTGGTCGGTGACCGCGTAGATCTTGTTGCCGGACACGGCCAGCCCGCCGTTGACCAGGTTGTGCGCCCACGTCTCCTGGTTCGGCAGGTGCCCGAACTCGTACGTGGCGGTCGGCGTGGTGGCACCCGACTCGAACACCCAGACGTCCTTGTCGTACGACGAGTCGGTGCCTGCGACGACGAGGCCGTCGGGCCGGATCGCCACGGCATTCGGATACGGCACGGTCGGGTACCGGTGCACCTCGACGAGGTCGGACGTGCGCAGGACCGGGTGGTAGTACGGCGCGCCCGAGGGGACGATCACCTCGGTGCCGTCCGGGGTGAGGGCCAGCTGCGCGACCGAGCCACCGTCGGTCCGGCTGATCGCCCGTTGGATCAGCCCCGTCGCGGTGGCCTCGAAGCGGACCAGCAGGGCCGGGCTGGTGCCCGTCGCCCCGGCGATCAGCATGTCGGGCTGAGCGGGCGAGGTGGCCAGCAGCATCGCCGAGGTGATCCGCTGGTCGATGGCGTCGACGGCGTACACGTCGAACTTCCCGGTCGCGAGGTCGACCCGGCCGATGCCCGCCGTGGGCTCGTTCTCGCACCCCCAGGAGACCCAGAGCTGGCCGGCCGCGAAGGCCATGTCCTTCGGGCACGTCATGGTCCCGTCGGTCTTCCCGGCGAACTGCCCGTCCAGTTCCCAGGTGTCCAGGTCGACGATCCGGAGCCAGTCCTGGTCGCCGGCGGCGATGTAGAGCTTCCTGCCGTCCGGGCTCAGCGTCATCCCGGCGGCCCCCGGCGCGATGCCCGGAAGGGTACGCAGGACGTTGCCGGCCAGGTCGGTGACGATCAGACCGTCGGTGCCCTTGCCTCCCGTGATGTAGACCCTGCTGCGCGCCTCGTCCACGACGATGTCGCCGAACCGGAAGTTGGTGACGTAACCCGGGATCGGGATCTGCACGTTCACGTCGGTGCTCGGCGGTGGGGTGGTGGCGGTCGGGGTCGGCGTCGGCGTCGGGCTGGTGGTCGGGCTGGACGTCGGCGAAGCGGTGGGACGCGGCTTCCGTCCCGGCTGCGGAGACCTGGTCGTCTTGTCGGCCTTGGCGGTGGTGCCACCGGCGGCGACCAGTTGCGGCGCGGCGGTCCTGCCGTCGGCGGGCCGGTCGCCACCCGCCACGGCGGTGCCCGCACCGGCGGCCAGGAGGGCGAGAACGCCCACCCCCACCATCCAGACTCGTGCGCGCCGGCCCCTGTGTGCTGTTCGGCTCATCGTTCCCCGTTCGTGATCCGATACGCGACGCGGGCCGGAATCGGACCCTGGCCCGCCGACCAGAAGGCGCTCCGAAGTGCATGGATGTTACGCAAAACACCAGCGGCACGGCTCCCGTCGGCCGGTTCAGCCACACCCGTCCGTCCGGGGGCCGGCCCTTCGCCGTTTCCCCCAACGCGGCGTCTGATCGCCGCCAGACTCCCCGCCCGCCGCCGAGCAGGCTGGTGGCATGACCGGAGTTCTGGACGGAAAAGTGGCATTGGTGACCGGCGGCAGCCGGGGTATCGGGGCGGCGGTGGCACTGCGGCTGGCGCAGGAGGGCGCCGACGTGGCACTGACCTACGAGCGGCGCGCCGACCGGGCGGCCGAGCTGGTGGAGCAGATCAAGGCGGTGGGCCGGCGCGCCCTGGCGGTGCCGGCGGACAGCGCCGACCCGGCGGCGGCGCGCGCGGCGGTCGACCGGGTCGCCGGTGAGTTCGGCCGGCTCGACGTGCTGGTCAACAACGCCGGGGTGTTCCTGACCGGCCCGGTGACGGAGCTGGGCACGGACGAGGTCGAGCGGACCATCGCGGTCAACGTGCGGGCGCCGTTCGTGTTCGCCCAGGCGGCGGTCGGGCACCTGACCGACGGCGGCCGGATCGTGAACATCGGCAGCAACGTGGCCGAGCGGGCCGTGTTCCCCGGCCTCGCCCTCTACTCGATGAGCAAGACGGCCCTGCTCGGCCTGACCCGGGGCCTCGCCCGGGAGCTGGGCGGCCGGGGGATCACCGTGAACCTGGTCAATCCCGGGCCGACCGACACCGACGCGAACCCGGCGGACGGGCCGAACGCGGACGCCATCCGCGGCTTCACCGCCCTGGGTCGCTACGCCGCGCCGGCCGAGATCGCCGCCGTGGTGGCCTTCCTGGCCGGGCCGGACGGCGGCTACGTCACCGGCGCGACGATCAACGCCGACGGCGGCTTCACCGGCTGACCGGCGCCGCGGCAGGGGCCGGCTCCACCGGGGTCGGCCCCTGCCGCGGTACGCCGTCAGCCCCGCTCCGCCGTCCCGGCGGCCGGGGCGGCGGCATGCGGGGTGGCCGGTGCCGGCGCGGCCTCCTCCAAGCCGGCGGCAGGCGGGCCCTCCGATGCAGCGGGACGCGGGCCGCCGCGCAGCGCCCAGACGGCCAGCTGGATCACCCGGTGGTCGACCAGTTCCAGCAGGCCGGCGCCGGCCAGGACCGCGAGCGTGCCGGGGCCGAAGGTGAGCGTGTTCACGGTGGCGGACACCCGCCCGACCAGCGCGTTCGGCGTCTCCCGCTGCACCGCGGTCCAGACGGTGATCAGCACCAGCGGCGCACCGACCCCGACCGCCAGGGTGCCGGCGACCACCGGCACGAGGCCGGGCGCGGCCCGCAGTGCCAGGCCGACGGCCAGGAGCGCGGCCGCCACGGCGGTCACCCGCCGGTCGCCGAGCCGGCGCAACAGGGCGCCGGCGGCCAGACCACCGACCAGTGACCCGACGCCCTGCACCGTGCCGAGCACCCCGTTGAACTCCGGCGGCCGGTGCAGGCCGTCGTCCACCACGGCGTACGCGAGGGCGCCGTTGATCCCGATCAGCAGCATGGCGGCCCCCGTGCAGGCAACCAGGTGCCGGAGCAGGGCGTGCCGGCGCAGGTGCCCGAGTCCCTCGGCGAGCTGGCGGGTCCAGGGCTCGGGCGGGGGCGGGGGCGCCTCGCGGACCCGGATCAGGGTGAGCAGCAGTGCGGCGAGGGCGAAGGTGGCGGCGTCGAGGAGCACCACGGGGTGCCCGCCGTACGCGGCGAAGAGGCCGGCGCCGGCCAGCGGGGCGACCAGCTTCATGCCCTCGTTGACCGTCATCCGCAGCCCGTTGAAGTCACCGAGCAACTCGCCGGGGACCACGGCCGGCACCAGCGCCGCCTCGGCCGAGTCGATGAGCACGAAGCTGACCCCGTACGCGACCATCACCGCGAAGATCAGCCAGACCCGGGCGGCGGTGTCGACCAGCAGCAGCACCGGCAGCAGGGCGGCCATGGCCAGGTGCAGGGCGATCAGCAGCGGCCGGCGGCGGAACCGGTCGGCCAGCACCCCGATCAGCGGGGCGACCAGGGTGGGCCCCCAGGTGCCCAGGGTGACGAGGCCGGCCAGGCTGCTCGACCCGGTGAGGTCCTTCACCCAGATCCCGGCCACGAGGAGCATGGCCGCCGTGCCGAAGCCGGACACCAGCACCCCGGCCAGGTAGCGCCCGGCGTCGCGGTTGCCCAGCACCCTCGTCGTACCCCAGCTCATGGCACCTCCCCCGTGCGGTGCGATTCTGTCCACACCCGACCCCCAAGTCAATGCTTGGGGGTGGATGCGGCGGGCGGGTACGGTTCAATGGCGGCCGTGAGCACCACCGACCCGCGCCTGCGCGCGCTGGCCCATCCGGTACGACTGCGCATGCTCTCGCTGCTGTGGAGCGCGCCGCTCTCGGCCGCCGCGCTCGCCCGGGAGCTGGCCATCTCCCACGCCCTCGCCAGCCAGCACCTGCGCCGGCTGGACGCCGCCGGCCTGGTCGAGCTGGCCGACGTGCGCGCCCGGCGCGGCGGCCGGGAACGCCGCTACCGGGCGGTACGCGGACCCTGGCTCACCGAGCAGCAGGAGGGGCAGCCACTGCTCGCCGAGTCGCTCGCCCGCAACCTCCTCGACCGGGTGGCCGGGCGCGCCCCGGGGACGGCCGGCGTCACCACCGACGCGGAGCTGTGGGTCTCCCCCGACGCCTGGGCGGCGGCGCGCCGGCGGCTGCACGCGATCATGACGGAGCTGCACGACGCCGCCCAGCCGCCGCACGCGCCCGGTACGGTCCGGGTGGGCGCCACCCTCATGGCCTTCGAGATGACCGACCCGCCACCGGCCGCCGAGGAGGACTGACCAGCCGTCGTACACATGTTCCATCCACAGCCTGTGGACGCCGAGGGGAGCGGATGAGTTACCAGCTCAGCGCGGTGGTCGCCGACATCGAACTGCTCCGCGAGCAGACCGCCGGCCTGGACCACGCGGTGCTCGCGGCGCTCCGCCAGGACTTCGCGCTGCTGCCGGTCACCTCGCAGCTCGTCGAGGAGCTGACCGGCCGGCTGCCGGACTTCGCCACCGGGGAGCCCTCGGCGGAGCAGCCGTTCCAGCTCGTCCTCTCGCCCGCCCTGAGCCAGTTGCTGGCCCGCTGGTCCCGGCGGGGGCCGGTGGCGTACCTGGAGGCGGAGTTCGCCGGCGGGCTGGGCCACCAGGCCGCGGCGGTCTGGCTGGGCGGCGAGCCGAGCTGGGGGCCCTGCTTCGACGACCGGCTGGACCGGCCGCGCGCCGAGTGGCCGATCAACGCGGCGCTCGCCCGCCTCGGCGCCGAGCCGGGGCCGTGGATCGACCCGTTCGCCGAACTGGGCCTGCACCTGGAGCGCGACACGGCCGGCTGGCTGGCGCACGGGCGGCGCGGACTTTCCGCGGACTACTGGGACGAGCTGGCCGAGGAGTGGGAACTGCGGCAATCCGACCAGCACCAGCAACCTCATCGCTCCGGTCCCGTTGGGGACTGGGGGATTGCATGAGATTGCGACAATTCGGATTCATCGCCGCGCTGATGGCGGCCGCCTCGATCGCCGGCAGCGGCGTCCGTCCACAGGGGCCGGACGTGCCGGCCCGGCCGGTCGGAGCGGCCGAGGTGGTCAGCCTCGACGGGCTGGACAACGCCGAGTTCGGCGCCACCGAGGACGACCTGACCCGGCGCGGCGTCCTGCGCACCGACGAGGACGCGTGCGGGCCCACGCTGGCCGGCCACGGCTCGGTCAGCCCGATCTTCGTCGACGACCGGCTCGTCCTGCTCTGGCTCGACGACCCGATGAGCACGCCCGAGGGGATCACCGTCGGCACGCCGGTCGACGCGGTGCACGACGCGTACCCGTCGGTGGTGGACCTCGACGCTCCACAGGAGATGCACCGGTTCGACGGCCTGCTGGCCCGCAGCGGCGACCGCGCGTACCTCTTCCTGCACGACGGCAGCACGGTCCGAAAGATCATCGCCGGGTACGCGGACTGGGCCCGCCGCCTCTTCGACGAGGGCTACGGCCCCTGCTGACCCGTCCGCCCGCCGGACGTGGGTTGTGCGGCCGCCCGGTGGGACGGTAGAGACGACGCATGCGTCGGGTGGTCATGGTCGGCCTTTCGGTGATCGTCGTGGCCCTGCTGGGCGTGGCCACGAACGTCGCCACCGGGGCGCTGCCCGGGCGCTGGTCCCCGTACCTCTGGCTGGCCTGGCCGTTGGTGCTGCTGCTGGTGACGGTCCTGGTGGTCATCGAGGTGCAGCGCGGCCGGGAGCCGCGGGGGATCGGAACGGCCGGCGCCGCGCGGGCCCGGAAGGTGCTGCTGGAGCGGGTCCGCCGCTACTGGGTGACCAGCGTCCTGGACCGGTCCCTGTACCAGGAGGCGCGGATCGAGCTGGGCATCGCCGCGACCGCCGACGACCGCCGGCACCCGTGGAGCCTGCGGGCCAGCCACCGGGACGGCCTCACCGGCTCGCTGGACGACCGGACCTCGATGTCGGCCCTGTTCGACCAGCTCGACCAGGCGGTGGTCATCGTCGGCGCCCCCGGCGCCGGCAAGACGACCACCCTGCTGGAACTCGCCCGGGACCTGCTCGATCGCGCCGACCACGACCCGGACGCACCGATCCCCGCCGTTTTCAACCTCTCCTCCTGGGCCACCCTCCGCCGGCCCCTCGACCAGTGGCTCGTCGAGCAGCTCACCGAGCGGTACGGCATACCCGCCGAACAGGCGGCCGGCTGGGTGGCCGCGGGAGAGATCCTGCCGTTGCTGGACGGCCTGGACGAGGTGGCCGAGCCGCACCGCGACGCCTGCGCCGAGGCGATCGCCGCGTTCCACGGCCGGCAGCCGCTCACCCCGATCGCCGTCTGCTGCCGGCAGGCGGAGTACGCCCGGCTCCGGTCGGAACTGCCCCTCTACGGCACCGTCGCCATCCAGCCACTGGACCGGTCGCAGATCGCGCGGTACCTCGACCGGCCGGGGCTGGGCGGCCTGCGGGACGCGCTCGAGGCCGACCCCGAGCTGTGGCAGCTCGCCGACTCGCCGCTGATGCTCAGCATCATGGCGCTGGCGTACGCCGACCCCGCCGACGCCGGACCCGGCCCGGCCCCGGCCGGCTCCGACCGCGAGCGCCTCTTCACCCGGTACGTCGACGTCATGCTGCGCCGCCGGCCGCACCCCCGGTACCGGCCCGAGCGGACGGCCCGCCACCTCGCCACCCTCGCCCAGGTGCTGAGCCTGCGCGAGCAGACGGTCTTCGTGCTGGACATGATCGACGAGTCGTGGTCGGCCCGGCACTCGGCCGCGCTGTGGACCTCGACGGCGGTCACCCGGCTGCTCAGCTGCACCGCACTCGCCGCGCTGCTCGGCGCGGCGGGCTGGGCGCTGGGCTCGGTGACCGGCCTGGTGGTCGCCGGTGGGCTGGTGGCGCTGGCCGTGCTCATGTACGCGGCCAACTACGACGACCTGTTCGACCTCACCTGGGCCATCCGCGACCGCGACGACCGGCGCCCGGAGAGCTGGGTGGTCGCCTGGACCATGGGGCTCGCGGAGCTGGAGCGGTTCATCCAGGTCTCGGCGCTCGTCGCCGGCGCGGCCGTCGGCGGGCTCACCGGCTGGCTCGCACCCGGCGGCCCGAGCTGGACCGCCGGCCTCGGCTACGGCGCCGGATTCTTCCTCGCCACGGTGGTCACCCTGGTCGCCCTCGACAGCGCCCAGGTGCTGCTCTACTTCCGGCCGCCGCCGCCCCGCACCGGCCGCCGCGAGCTGCCGAGCCCGTTGCTGCGGCAGCGGCTGACCGTGATGGCCGGCAACCTCGTCGCGCTGGGGCTGGGCGTCGCTGCGCTCGGCTTCGCGCCGGTCGCACTGGCCCGGGGCGCGGCCGAGGCGCTCCGCTTCGCCGTGCTGCTCGGCGGCGGCACGAGCCTCCTGCTGTTCAGCGTCGTCGCGTTCTCCCCGATGATCGAGCAGGCCCTGGTCCGGCGGCGGCTCGCCCGGGCGGACCTGGTGCCGTACCCGCTGCTGCCGTTCCTCGACCACGCGGTGCAGTGCCTCTTCCTGCGCCAGGTCGGCGACGGCTACATCTTCGTGCACCGGGAGCTGCTCGACCACTTCGCCGAGCGCGCCGATGCCGACATGCCGCTGCTGCGGTTCCGGGCCGCCGCCGCCCAGGCCCGGACGGAGCAGACACGACGAAGCCGCCGGGATGTGCCGGGCGCTTCGACGGTTGGCGGCGGCGGAGTGTGAACCCGCGGCCGAGGCAACCCGTTCGTACAATCCGCCTATGCCCGAGTCTTCCGGTTTGCCGGAGCTTCTCCGTACCGCTGAGGGGACGGCGGCGCTCTCCGTGGCCACCCGCTACTGCTCGCCCGCGCTGCTCAATCACTCCATCCGGTCATACGTGTGGGGGGTGACGTACGCCCGCGCACACCGGATCGCCTTCGACGACGAGCTGTACTACGTCTCGGCCCTCCTGCACGACGCCGGGCTCACCGAGCCGTTCGACAGTCATTCGCTTCCGTTCGAGGAGGCCGGCGGGCAGCTGGCGTGGGTGTTCGGAGTCGCCGCCGGCTGGCCCGAGGCCCGCGCGGCCCGGGCGGAACACATCGTCGTCACGCACATGCGCGCCGACGTGTCCGCCGCCGACGACGCCGAGTCCCACCTGCTGCAGGTCGCGACGGCCTGGGACGTGGCCGGACGACGTCCTGAGGAGTTCCCCGAGCCCCTGCGGAAAAGCGTGCTCGACCGGTACCCCCGGCTCGACTTCGCCACGGAGTTCCTGGCCTCGTTCGAGGACCAGGCGGAACGCAAGCCGTCCAGCACGGCGGCACAGTCGATCGGATCCGGCGGGCGCAGCAGGCTCCTCGCCCATCCGCTCGACGCCTAGTCGTCCCGGCTCCGCACGACGACAGCGGCGGGTGAACCGGCTCACCCGAGCCCGGTCCGGCCCTCGGTACGCCGGAAAGCGGAACGCCCGATCGATCCGTGACGGATCGACCAGGCGTTCTCGCATCTCACGAGCGGTGGCGGCGGGATTTGAACCCGCGGAGGGCGTAAACCCTCACACGCTTTCGAGGTCTGCGATCATCTATCCGCGATGGTTCCCCACCCCGGCGCTTGGCCGCCCCGCGAACGTCAGCCCCATTTTGTCAGCTAGTCACGCTCACTTCGGCCTCGCCCTCTTCTACCCAAAAAATTGGCCACCCCGCCGTCTAGCGGTAGATCCGATGCGAATAGTAAGGCTATTGCTGCCGCGATTATCGTAGCTTGAACAGCTCCCGTTCCCGACCCGGCCGGATCCACTGTAGGTAGCTGAGGGTAGAAAAACCCCAATGCCGCCAAACCTATCGCCGGCACGACGCGGCGCACGAATCCGGCTAGGTGGACTCTCAGATCTCGCTTGACTTGGGCGCTTGCCTCCTGCCAGCCATTCACACATAGAGACTCAACCTCGCTCGTCATCTCTTGTAGGACGCTGTCGACCTCCCTGGGAGTTGAAGAGTCAAGGAGTTTCCGCTCGTGGTCTCGTAGTCGACAAGCAACGGCCTCCGTTCTGTTGCGGTACAGGGCTTTATCCTCGAGGCTGCCGCCGAAGCTTCTGACGCAGCGGTCGATGTCTAGAATCATTTCCGATCGGTGGAATCGGATGATCGAGACGATCGCTTTTTTGACCGCCCTCTTGTGCATACACGACCTGCTTCGGTCGATGTACGTGATTAAGCAGAGGTATGTCTCGACCGCAATATGCAGGGGTGGTGGATATCCGTTAATTCGCCGGCTCAGCACCTCGACGGGTGATCTGGATCCAGCTATGTAGAACATAAAATCGACCACGAACGCACCAACAACGTACAGCGCGGTAGCTATCGCAAAGGTATGCACAATAGCCAGCGTCAGAACTCTATCACTTTGCGCGACACTGTCTCTGTTCATAAAGGATTCCAGCAGGGCGTTGCCGTTCCCGCGAATGATCCACCATGCGAACAGCGCACTGGCCCCTATCTCTGCAAGCCGGACCAAGAGAGGAGCAAAGGAGAGGGGCGGAATCCGAGCCAGTGCTCCGAATATGAGGGTCAGCAGCATCCATGACATGATCGCGCCGAACCCGACAGCCACGACCCCTCCGGCGGGAAGTTGCGCATCAACGAATGAGGCGGAGAAGACGGGAATCGCAAGGAGCAAGGAGATGCTCAGCCCTACGCCAACAACCGATAGAGGAGTCCTGTAGATCCACCTATCATTAATAGCTGAGTGAATCGAAATCCGCCGTAGAGTGAGGGCCGTCGGCCCCGCAGGGCCGCCGGGCGTGGCGCTATGTTGGGAAACGACGCTGAGCCAAGTGGCATACAGTAGGCGCGCTCGCGGAAGCACCCGGAAAGCTGGCCAGTGTTTGGTCTGCAACCAGAGATTAATGGCCAACGCCCTGAACTGTTGTTTTGCCTCTTCTCGTAGCGCGCTCATGACCGTCATTGAGCCCTCCCTCTGGCGCATACCTCGAGATGTTAGCGCGTCGCGTCAATGGGGAGAGTGACGGTTCATAGCGGTTCCCTGCCTTTTGGTGGCGGGCCCGCGAACGGATGAGACGCCAACTGAGACTCCGTGCGCCTTCGTACACGTCACCCGAGACTTTACTGACCGGCGTCAGCCTCTATAAGCTGGCGAGCCCTCTCCGACTCAGCCTCCATTTCACCGAGCAACGTGGACATCAACTCACGCCTTCTGTCGGCGTACTTGGTTGTGAGCTTCTCCATGATGCCGGCAGTTAGGATGATGCGATCATCGGCCAGGTCGCGCAATTCTGGCGATAGTGGAGCCCGCTCGGGATGCGCAATGATAACTGTCGCGCCTAGGCCCTGAACGGCTCGGACTGCTTCAGCCAAGTCTCTATCCCCCGCGATGAGCACGATTACGCCGCAGGACCCTTGTTGAACTAGACGGAGCATGTCCAGGACGATTAGCGTGTCAACGCCCTTCTGCTGGTAGAGTCGCTCCAGCTTCATTCGACTCATCAGGTCGGCATAATCGACACCCAGTTCGGCGGTCGCAGCCTTAAGTGCTGGCTTGAAATCAAAAGGACGGGGCTCCAGGTGGCCGAGTCGCAGTTGAAGGCCAGCACACTCCTCCAGCTCGGCGAAACGCTTCTGCTGCTCAGCATATTTCTCACGGTGAGTTTCGGGATATGCCCCGTCGTACCAGTAGCCTCGCAGGAAACCAAGACCAAGTCGCCTTGATACAATGCGGAGCCAGTAGACGAGTTCTTCGCCCTCGACCACGGCCGGTCTGCCGAGCAAATTCACCGCCGAGCGAGCCAAGAAGCCTGCATCAACCATCCCGATCATTTGAGTCTTCATGACCCCTCCAAGGAAGGTGTTTCCCATGGCTGACGAAGTGGACCGCGATTATACCGCAGCCCACGATTTTCCAATGTTGGTGCCTGACGACAGTATCGACACCACACTTGCAAGCCTCGTTGACATGGCAGAGTATGTCGGTGATGCCTTTGAGGTGGGCCTTCTCCTTTTGGTGCCGGGTGGGGCAATCCACGGAAATCTGGTGAGCAAGAAGCGCTGGTACGCCGAGTGGTTTGCCGGCATTGGCGGCGGCGCGGGATCAATCGGTAGGATTTTTCGAGTGATCAATGAAGCAGCCGGCAAAATGGCTGACGATGGATCCGTATTTGATCACACCGGAGTTTACGTCCACATCCTTGACGGGTGTCTTCTGAATCCCCAGGGCCAGACCAACCGAATGCCCTGGCGGATCAAGCTAAACCAAGTAACTGCTTGGAGCCTAGGGGCGGCAACCGGTCAGGGCGCTGAGCAGGGCGTCAACTAGTCCGGTGTGAGCGGAAAGGCTCGGGGTCAATCCGTCCCTGAGGCCGCGGGATGGGCACTGTGGAGCGCCGGGCAACCATAGGCCCGGTGAAAGTTAGCCGCGGGACCGCTCGATCAGAACTTCAGCGATCCGCCCCATACTCGTGACTACGGCATCCGCCCCGGCCGCTCGGAACGCTTCCACCTTTGGCGGCCGGTTCGCATATCCGATCACTCGCGCGCTGGCGGCTCGTGCTCCCTCGATCGACAGTGAGTCGCCAACGAGGACGCAGCGGCCCGACGGCTCGCCGATAGCGCGAACCGCATGGATGATCGGCTCCGGATGGGGCTTCATGCGGGCCGGATCGGCGTACGCCCGGCCGACCACGGGCGATACGTACCCGGCGAGCCGGTGCGCGGTCAGATAGGCGGTGACCGCCCCGGCGGAGTTGTTGTTGCTGACGACCGCCACTGGTAGCCCAGCCTGCGCCCACCGGATCGAGCGCCTGGAGCCCGAGCACCTGGAGCGCTTCTACCGCCGGATGCAACAGACCGGCAGCGCCCCGGCGACCGCCCACCAAGTGCACCGCACGATCCGAACCGCGCTCAACGAGGCCGTACGCCGGGGGCACCTCGTCAAGAACCCGGCCACCCTCGCCAAGACACCGCGCATGCCAGAGGGTGAGATCGAGCCGTACACGGTCGCCGAGGTACAGCGGCTCATGGCTGCCACCCATGGCCGGCGTAACAGCGCACGGTGGGCGGTCGCGCTGGCCCTCGGCCTGCGCCAGGGGGAGGCGCTCGGCCTGCGCCGGTCAGATGTTGACCTGGACGCCGGGACCCTGACCGTCCGGCGCGGCCGGCAACGGCCGAGGTGGGAGCACGGGTGCCGCTCACCGTGCGGCCGAAAGCACGGCGGCCACTGTCCCGACCGCCGACAGATTCGGGCCGATACCGCCGACACCAAATCTCGGGCCGGTCGGCGCAGCATCGGCCTCCCTGACGAGCTGGTGGCGCTGCTCCGCAAGCACAGCGACGAGCAGGACCAGGAGCGCGCTACCGCCGCCCAACTCTGGGAGGGAGGTGACTGGCTGTTCGCCATGCCGACCGGCGGCCCGGTCAACCCGCGCACCGACTACGACGAATGGAAGCGAGTGCTCAAGCTCGCCGGGCTACGAGACGGCCGGTTGCATGACGCCCGGCACACCGCCGGCAACCGTGCTGCTGATCCTCGGCGTGGCCGAGCGCGCCGTGATGGGCATCATGGGCTGGTCCAATTCCGCGATGGCGGCCCGGTACCAACACCTCACCGCCCAGGTCCGGCGGGACATTGCGCAGCGCGTCGGCGGACTGCTCTGGGACAGCCCGCCGGAGAAGCCGAAATCGGCCTCTTGAGCACGAACTGAGACCAAAACTGAGACCACAAGCGGAACGCCCGGCCGATCCTCACGGATCGACCGGGCGTTCTCGCATTTCACGAGCGGTGGCGGCGGGATTTGAACCCGCGGAGGGCGTAAACCCTCACACGCTTTCGAGGCGTGCTCCTTAGGCCACTCGGACACGCCACCGCCGAGTAGGGTACAGGACCCCGGGTCTGGACGCCGAACCGGTATCCCCCGGCCCGGCCTGGCAGGATCTTTGCCATGAGTACGCACATCGGCGCTGAGCCGGGAGAGATCGCCGAGCGGGTCCTGATGCCGGGCGACCCGCTGCGGGCCAAGTGGATCGCGGAGACCTACCTCGAGGACGCCCGCTGCTACACGACGGTTCGCGGCATGCTGGGCTTCACCGGCCGCTGGAACGGCGTCGAGGTCTCCGTCCAGGGTTCCGGCATGGGCATGCCGTCCGCCTCCATCTACGCCCACGAGCTGATCAACGAGTACGGCGTGAAGACGCTGATCCGGGTCGGTTCCTGCGGCGCCCTGACCGAGGACCTCCAGCTGCGGGACGTGGTGGCGGCGATCGGCTCGTCCACCGACTCGAACATGAACCGGATGCGGTTCGACGGGCTGATCGACTACGCCCCGGTGGCCGACTTCGGGCTGCTGCGTACCGCGGTCGAGGTGGCCGAGCGGCGCGGCATCACCATGCGGGTCGGCCCGATCCTGGCCGCGGACGCCTTCTACACCGACCGGCCGGACCTCTACGACACCCTCGCCGACTACGGCGTGCTCGCGGTGGAGATGGAGTCGGCGGCGCTCTACACGATCGCGGCCCGCTTCAAGGCCCGCGCGCTGACCGTGCTGACCGTCAGCGACCACATCAAGACCGGCGAGAAGACCACGTCGCAGGAGCGCGAGCAGACCTTCGGCCAGATGGTCGAGATCGCCCTGGACACCGCCATCGCCTGATCCGACCCGATCCCGGACCGCCCCGTCACCGCCTGATCCGACCCGATCCCGGACCGCCCCGTCACCGCCCGGTGGCGGGGCGGTCGCCGTTACCGGGGTCACACAAATAAATACGACCGGTCGTGCTGTTTTCTCGCTACGCTGCCCGCATGACCTCCGACGGCCGCGTCGCCCGCGGCGACCGCACCCGCACCGCGGTGCTGGACACCGCCGTGGCGCTGGCCACCGAGGTCGGCCTGGACGGGCTCTCCCTCGCCCAGCTCGCCGACCGGCTCGGGGTCAGCAAGTCCGGCCTCTTCGCGCACTGGCGCTCCAAGGAGGCGTTGCAACTCGCCACCGTCGACCGGGCCGTGGCCCAGTGGGAGGAGCGGATCGCCGCCCCGGCCCTGCGCGCCCCCCGGGGCGTCCGCCGGCTGCGCGCGCTGCACGAGGCCCGGATCGAGTTCTACGCCGCCCGGGTGCTGCCCGGCGGCTGCTTCTTCGCCAACACCGAGTTCGAGTACAACGCCCGTCCCGGCCCGGTCCGGGACCGGCTCGCCGAGGCGTTCGGCCGGTGGACCGCGTTCCTCGAACGCCTCGTCCGGGAGGCCGTCGAGCTCGGCGAACTCCCCGCCGACCTGGACGTGCCGCTGCTGGCGTACGAGATCGACGCGCTGGGGATCAGCGCGGCGATGCGGTCCCGGCTGCTCGACCCGGACACCACCTACCGGCACGCCCGCCAGGGCCTGCTGAACCGGCTGCGGGCGCTCTGCCCGGATCCGACCCTGCTACCGGAAGGCCAGTCATGAGCCACGCCACCGTCGACCGGCCGGTCGCCGAGTTCGGTCACGTCGAGCACGTCCCCGTGCACTTCGACGACCTCGACGCCATGGGCATCCTGCACAACGCCCGCTACGCGATGCTGCTCGAGCGCGCCCTGACGCCCTACTGGGCCGAGCGCGGCGTCGCCTTCCGCGGCGACCTGCACAGCGCCCCCGACGTGTTCCACGCGGTCCGCGAGTTCACCATCACCTACCGGGCCCCGGTCACCGGGGTCGGCCCGGTGGCGGTGCACTTCTGGCTGGAGCACTTCGGCACCAGCAGCGCCCGCTACGCCTTCGAGTTCCGCTCGGTGGACGGCGCCACGGTCTACGCCGAGGGCACCCGGTCGATCGTCCGGCTGGACCCGGCCACCCTGCGCCCCACCGCCTGGACCGAGGCCGGCCGCGCCGTCGCCGAGACCCTGCTGCGTCCCGCCCCGCAACCCGCCTGACCGGGCGGTCTAGCGGAAGAAGGCGCGCAGCAGCGCGACGCTCTCCGCCTCCCGCACCCCGCCGTACACCTCGGGGCGGTGGGTGAGGCGGCGGTCGCGCAGCACGTCCCACAGCGAGCCGACGGCGCCGGTCTTCGGCTCCCACGCGCCGAAGACCACCGTCGAGATCCGGGCCAGCGCGATCGCCCCCGCGCACATGGTGCACGGCTCCAGGGTCACCACCAGGGTGCAGCCCTCCAGCCGCCAGCGGCCCAGCCGCTCGGCGGCCCGGCGCAGCGCCAGCACCTCGGCGTGCGCGGTCGGGTCGCCGGTCAGCTCCCGCTCGTTGCGGCCGATGGCCAGCTCGGCGCCGTCCGGGCCGTAGACGACCGCGCCGACCGGGACGTCCTCGATCGCGTCGGGGCCGTCTTCGGGCACGCTGTCCGGGCCGGTTACCGCGACCTCCAGGGCCCGACGCATCCACAGCTCGTGCCGCTGCCGGCGGCCCACGCCGCCCGGGTCGGCCAGCCCCTCGTCCGCGCCCGGACCGACCCGGGCCGGCCGGCCCGGGGTGGGCTGCCCCGGGCGTACGGTCTCCAGGGCCGGATCGGTGGCGTCGGCGGGTTCCGCCCCGCCGGTCCACTCCGGGCCGGGCGGCTCAGACCTCACGCAGCTCCTCGACCTCGTCGGCGCAGCCGAGCACCTGGCAGATCTCGGCGGTGACGTCGGCCGGCATCATTCCCTCGGAGCCGCTGAGGGAGAGCAGCTTCGGCGCCGGGATGCCCAGGTCGGCGAGGATGTCGGCGTCGCCCACCGGGTCGGCCTCCGGGTCCACGGCCGGCTGCTCGGTCTCCTCGTCGCCACCGGCGGCCGGCCGCGGCTCGTCGGCGTCCTCCAGCCCGGTGACCGAGGTCTTCAGGTCCCCGACCAGCAGCGCGCCCAGCCGGGACTCCTCGGCGTACGCCGAGTCGGAGCCGAAGACCCGCAGGTCCTCCCCCTCGTCGAGGCGCAGGATCACCAGGTACGTGTCGTCGGCCTCGACGAAGAGCAGCGAGAGGTCGGCGTCCGGCTCGACGTCGCGCAGCCGGTCGGCCACCTCCTCGATGTCGGTGACGCCCCGCAGGCTCACCTCGTCGGCGGTCCAGGCGCCCTCGACGCGCGCCACGGCAGCAGCGAAGTACGACACGGTCCCCCCAAGTTGACCTCGGCAGCACGCCGACTCGTCACGCGATGCACGTTAACCGGTCGGGTCGGCAGCCGACCGGTCAACGCCCCGAAGGGCCGGCCGTTCCCGGAGAAAGTCGGTCAGCCGGCGACGCGGCGGCGGGTCGCGATCAGCTCGCGCAGGCGCTCGCTGCGGGCCCGCTGCGGCCGTACGCGCTGCCGCACCGTGCGGGCACCGGCCAACTCGGCGAGGAGTTGCAGGCGGCGGCGGCTCCGCTCGGGGTCGAGCCGCGGCGGGGTGGTCCAGGCCATACCGCGAGCGTGAACCGTCACCGCGCGTACGTCAAGACGGTCTTCACTACGCAATGAAACCGGCACGCAGGGTCACCAGAGCGGCCAGTCGCCACTCTGCGCCCAGCGCACCGCGACGATCGCCGCGGCGATGCTCCAACCACCCGCCGTGACGATCGCGACCCCGGTGGCCACCCCTCGGTCACCGTGCCGGACCAGCACCGCGGCGGCCAGCCAGGCCAGCCCGCCGGCGAACAGCGTCCACCACGCGTAGCCGGGGACGTCCCGGCCGAGCAGGCCGAACAGCAGCAGCCAGGCGAAGGCGGTCACCGCGCCGACCGCGACGCCCGCGCCGGTGACCGGGTACGGCTCGCGGTAGCTCGGCCGCATCGGCGCCCCCGACGGGAAGAGCCCCGACGGGGTGCGTGGCAGCGGCCGCACGGGCCCCGCACCGGGCTCACCGGGTACGCCCTGCCAGCCGTTCGTCACCGCTGCCCCCTTCACGGAACGTAGATGTACCGAGGTCACGCAGAGCGACCGTGCGGTACGGACCCGTCTCAGCGTTCGTCCCCACGGTAGTGGTCTGTAAGGATGACCGGATGCGCTCGCCATCGATCGGACGCCGCGCGCGTCCGGCGTACCCGGTCCTGCTGCTCGTGGCGGCGCTGGCCGCCGGGTGCGGCCCGGGCGACCGCCCCGCCTCGGCGCCGGGCAACTCGTGGCAGGGTCCGAGCGCGATGGCCACCGGGGCGCGGCCCGCCGCTCCGGCCGACCCCACGGCGTCGGCCGCCCCGCCCACGCCGTCCCCTTCGCCGAGCCGCACCGACCTGCGGCACGTCTTCCCGGTCCGCGCCGGCAACGTCGACTACCACCCGACCCACTCCGCGTACCCGGGGACGGACATCTTCGCCGACTGCGGCGAGCCGGTGGTGGCGGTCACCGACGGGGTGATCCTCGAGGTGAGCCGGGTGGACCGGTTCAGCCGGCGGGGGCCGTTGGGTCCGTACAACGGCGGGTTGTCGGTCTCGCTGCTCGGCGACGACGGGGTCCGCTACTACGGGTCGCACCTGAGCGCGATCACCACCGGCGTGGACGCCGGGGTCCGGGTGCGGGCCGGGCAGCAGCTCGGCAAGGTGGGCCGCACCGGCAACGCCAACAACGTCTGCCACCTGCACTTCGGGCTCTCCCCGAAGTGCACGGGCCACGACGACTGGTGGATCCGGCGAGGCGTGGTCTGGCCGGCGAAGTACCTGGACTCGTGGCGCAAGCGCGGCAACCGCGCGCCGGCCGCCGAGGTGACCGCCTGGCAGCGCAAGCACGGCTGCCCGAAGGCGCCGAGCGACTCCGCCGCGGCCGGCTGACCGCCGTCCACTCCCGACACCCCGGGCGACACCGCGCGGCGGGCCGCACGGGCGCGTAGGTTGCAGGGCATGACTGCGCGGGACCCCATCGCCGACCTGCGGCGGATCGCGTTCCTGCTGGAGCGGGCGAACGAGGCCACCTACCGGGTCCGGGCGTTCCGGTCGGCGGCCAAGGCGCTCGCCGCCCTGCCGACCGGCGAGGTGGCCGAGCGGGCCCGCACCGGCAAGCTCACCGAGCTGTCCGGGGTCGGCGACGTCACGGCCCGCTGCGTGGCCGAGTCGCTGGCCGGCGAGGAGCCGGTCTACCTGCGCCGGCTGGTCGCCACCGAGGGCACCGACCTCGACGAGGCCGCCGCGAAGCTGCGGGACGCGCTGCGCGGCGACTGCCACACCCACTCGGACTGGTCCGACGGCGGCTCACCGATCGAGGAGATGGCCCTGGCGGCGGTCGAGCTGGGGCACGAGTACGTGGTGCTCACCGACCACTCGCCCCGGCTCACGGTGGCCCGGGGGCTCACGGCGGACCGGCTGCGCAAGCAGCTCGACCACGTGGCCGCGGTGAACGAGGCGCTGCCGAAGGGCTTCCGCATCCTCACCGGCATCGAGGTGGACATCCTCGCCGACGGGTCGCTGGACCAGGACGAGGAGCTGCTGGCCCGGCTCGACGTGGTGGTCGGCTCGGTGCACAGCGGCCTCAACGACGACCGGGCGAAGATGACCCGCCGGATGCTGGCCGCGATCGCCAACCCGCACCTGGACATCCTCGGCCACTGCACCGGGCGGATGGTCTCCTCCCGGCCGGCCGGGGTGACCGGCCCGGGCGACCGGGGGCACCGGGCGCGTACCCGCAAGGAGAGCGACTTCGACGCGGACGCGGTCTTCGCGGCCTGCGCGGAGCACGACGTGGCCGTCGAGATCAACTCCCGGCCGGAGCGGCAGGACCCGCCGAAGCGGCTGATCCGCCGCGCCTTGGAGGCCGGCTGCAAGTTCGCCGTCAACACCGACGCGCACGCCCCCGGCCAGCTCGACTGGCAGCGCTTCGGCTGCGAACGGGCCGCGCTCTGCGGCGTACCGGCGAACCGGGTGGTCAACACCTGGAAGGCCGACCGCCTGGTGAAGTGGACGGCCGGCCGGGGCTGAGCGGCCGCGGTGGCGGCATCCGGGACCCGGACCCCGCCACCTCGCCGACCCGCCGGTCAGCGGCCGGCCGGCACCGCCGGACGGGTGGCGGCGGCGGGGACGGACGCCGGCCGGCGGCGGCCGAGCATCCCCTGCGCGACGGCCACGCCGAGCAGCACGACCAGGGCGCCCACCGGCTGGTGCCAGTTCATCCGCTCGCCCAGCACCACCGCGCCGACCAGCACCGCGAACACCGGGATGAGGTAGGTGACCGTGGAGGCGGTGCTCGCCCCGGCGACCCGGATGTTGCGCAGGTTGATCACGAAGGCCAGCCCGGTGCCGAGCGCGCCGAGCGCCAGCACGGAGCCCACCACCTTCGCGGAGAGCCCGGTGGGCACCGGCGGCGCGCCGGCCACCAGCGGCGCGACCAGCGCCAGCTGCGCGGTCGCCACCAGCAGCTGCGCCGCCGACAGCGACAGGCCGGAGTACGAACTGCCCGCGATGAACTTCTTCTGGTACGGGATCGCCACCCCGTAGCAGGCCGCCGCTCCGAGGCACATGAGCTGGCCGGTGAAGTGCGAGCCGCCCACGCCCTCCCAGACGCCGAGCACCACGAGCACGCCGGTGAACCCCAGCGCCAGCCCGATCGCGCGCCGCACGGTCAGCCGCTCGGTGCGGAACACCAGCACCGCCAGCGGCAGCACGATCAGCGGCGTGGTGGCGTTCCAGATGCCGGCGAGCATCGACTCCACCCGCTGCTCGCCGAAACCGAACAGGGTGAACGGCAGCGCCACGCCGAAGGCGGCCACCACCACGAGGTGCGCCCAGACCCGGGGCTCGCGGGGCAGCCGGTCGCGCAGCACGGCCAGCACCACCAGCAGCGTCACCGCGCCGGTGGCCACCCGGTAGAGGGTGAGATGCAACGGGTGCAGCTCGGCCACCCCCACCTTGATGAAGAGGAAGCTGGAACCCCAGATCACGCCGAGCGCGAGGAACCCGGGCAGCCAGCTCCGCAACGGGGCCCGGTCAGGAGTGGTATCCACTGTCACCCCTGACACTCTGCCGTAGGGGTACGACGAAGTCCCGCGAAAATCGGACGCCGTGTCGACCGCCACAACCGCTCGACCACACCTGCGCCTGCTCCTCCGCACACGACGAACTTGGTCGACAACGGGGTGGCACGGTCACGTAGGGTCGCAGCGTGGGACGAATCGATGACCTCGCCAACCGCTACGTGGCCGACTGGGCTCCGCTGAGCCCGACCGGCGCCACCTACGTCGGTATCGCCGGCTACGACGACCAGCTCGACGACCTCTCCCCCGAGGGCTACACGGCCCGCGCCGACCTGACCCGGCGCACCCTGGCCGACCTCGACGTGACCGAGCCGGACACGGAGTCGGAGCGGACCGCCAGGGAGGCGATGCAGGAGCGCCTCGGTCTGGAGCTTGCCCGCTACGAGGCCGGCGAGGCCAGCAGCGAGGTCAACGTGATCGCCAGCGGGCTGCACGACCTGCGGATGGTCTTCGACCTCATGCCGACCGAGGGCGACGACGCCAAGGCGAACGTGGCCGCCCGGCTCAACCGCTTCGCGGGCGCGCTGGAGGGCTACAAGCGCACGCTGCGCGAGGCGGCGGCGGCCGGCCAGGTCAGCTCGCAGGTGCAGCTCGTCGAGGTCGCCAAGCAGTGCGACATCTGGGTCGACCCGAACGGCGACAACTTCTTCCACGGCCTGGCCGAGCGGCTCGGCGCCGAGGGCGCGCTCGGCGCCGAGCTGCGCAAGGGCGCGGCCGCCGCGACCGCCGCGACCGCCGAGTTCGGGCAGTTCCTCCGCACCGAGCTGGCCCCGCAGGGGCGGCTCAAGCAGGCCGCCGGCCGGGAGCGTTACGAGCTGGCCTCGCAGTACTTCCTCGGCGCCCGGGTCGACCTCGACGAGACGTACGCCTGGGGTTTCGCGGAGCTGGCCCGCCTGGAGGGCGAGATGCGAACCGTTGCCGGGCGCATCGCGGGTCCGGGTGCCAGTGTCGATGACGCCGTGCGTGCCCTGGACGCGGACCCGGCCCGGACCATCCAGGGCAAGGAGGCGTTCCGGGACTGGATGCAGGCGCTCGCCGACAAGGCGATCAGCGAGCTGCACGGCACCCACTTCGACATCCCGGAGCAGGTGCGCCGGATCGAGTGCTGCCTCGCGCCCACCAGCGACGGCGCCATCTACTACACCGGCCCGAGCGAGGACTTCTCCCGGCCGGGCCGGATGTGGTGGGCCGTGCCGCAGGGCATCAGCGACTTCTCCACCTGGCGCGAGGTGACCACGGTCTACCACGAGGGCGTGCCGGGTCACCACCTCCAGGTCGCCCAGACCGCCGTCCGCGCCGACCTGCTCAACCGCTGGCAGCGGCTGCTCTGCTGGGTCTCCGGGCACGGTGAGGGCTGGGCGCTCTACTCCGAGCGGCTGATGGACGAGCTGGGCTACCTGGAGGACCCGGGCGACAAGCTCGGCATGCTCGACGGGCAGGCGTTCCGGGCCGCCCGGGTGATCGTCGACATCGGCATGCACCTGGAGCTGGAGATCCCGGCCGACAACCCGTTCGGCTTCCACCCGGGCGAGCGCTGGACGCCGGAGCTGGGCTGGGAGTTCATGCGCGCGCACTGCCGGGTGCCGGACGAGAACCTGCGCTTCGAGCTGAACCGCTACCTGGGCTGGCCGGGGCAGGCGCCCTCGTACAAGGTGGGCGAGCGGATCTGGCTCCAGGCCCGCGAGGAGGCGAAGGCCCGCAAGGGCGCCGAGTTCGACCTCAAGGAGTTCCACCGCCAGGCCCTCGACCTGGGCTCGCTGGGGCTCGACCCGCTGCGCCGGGCGCTGGCCCGGCTCTGAGCGACGACGACGGCCGGGAGTCGGAGGGGATCCTCCGGCTCCCGGCCGTTCCGCTTACCGTCGCGCGTCAGGCCAGGTCGAGCTTGAGCACGGGCCGGGCGGTGAGCGACTTGGAGTTCTCGTACGCCAGGTCGATCACCGGGTCGGTGAAGCTGATCGGGATCGGCGAGGTGATCGGGATGCCGTCGGGGAACGGCAGGTCCGGGGTGAGCGTGATCTTGATGCCGAGCAGATGCCCGACGAAGCGGGTGGCGTAGAAGGCGACGTCACCCTCGACGGTGAGCCGGTCGGTGACGTACCGCTGGGCCTTACCGTCCGGGCCGGTGGCCCGGAGCGTGAAGTCCTCCGTCACCGCCTTGTCCATGGTGAACTTCAGGCACTTCAGCGTGCCCTCCTGGGTGGGCAGCTCGACGATCCCCTCGAACCGGAGCCCGGTCATGGTGACCTTCGAGCCGGTCAGCTTGGACGGCTGCTGGGCCACCTTCGGCTGTCCCGGTTCGGGGGCGATCTTCGGCATCGGCGCGCCCGCCTCCACCTTGCGGGGGGTGCTCGGCTTCGCCGGGGGGCAGGTGGGAGTGGCGCCGCCCGACCCGGTCGGGGTCGGGGTCGCCGCGGCCGGCGCGCCGGGCGTCCCGACCGCGCCGGCGGCCGGGCTGGGGCTCGCCGACGGCGCGGTCGACGCGGCCCGCTTACCGCCGGTGAAGAGGTCTCCGATGCCGTCCAGGATGTCGGTGAGGATGTTGCCGTCCGAGCTGGGTTCCGCCGACGGGCTCGGGCTGGCCGACGAACTCGGGCTGGCCGTCGGGGTCGGGGTGACGCGGCTGGGCGACGGGGACGGGGTGGTGGCCCGCGCCGGCGGTTTCGGGCAGGTGGTCGGGGTCGTGGCGGGTGCGGCCGCTCGTACGGGCTGGGGGTGGATGGCCACCAGCGCCGTGGCGGAGAGGCCGAGCACCACCAGCGCCACCGCGAAGTACTGCGGGTCGCGGGAGGTGCCGGGCGACTCCGGCGGACCGTCCGGCGGCACCTCGGCGGCCGGCTCGCCGTCAGTGGGACCGGCGGTGGGGTCGGTGGCGGGCCGGGCGGTCGGCGTCCAGGCGAAGGCAAGGGCACTGCCGATGATGCCGAGCAGCAGGCCGAGGAAGAAGCCGCCGAGGTTGAGCCCCATCAGCGAGTAGATCGTGGTGACCACCGCGACGATCGAGTAGAACAGCCGCTGTCCCGGGCTGAACCAGAGCAGCAGCCCGCAGCTGACCAGGATGACCGGGATCAGCAGCGAGTAGAGCCCGGTGGATCCGCTGTGGAAGCTCAAGCCGTTGAGGGTCATCTTGGTGGAGGCGAACATCTCCACCCCTGCCAGCGCGGTGAGCAGGCCGCCCCAGAACGGCCGGGTCCGCCGCCAGCTCTGGAAGCCCCGCCACACCCGGCCGGCACCACCGGCGCGGACGTGTTGCGGATCAGCGTTCGTCACGTACTCCTCCTGGCGGAGCGAAAAACGAGGGACGGAACGGGCCTGCGGCAGTCGCCCGCCGCAGGCCTGCGGTTTCGGCTCAGAAACATTCCTTGTTCTTGGCCGCGTCCCCGACGTTGACCTTGAGTCGCAGGCCCACCAGGTTGAAGGTGGAGGCGGTGGTGTAGCGGGAGACCTGTTCGAGGTTGGTGATGGTGACCGTTTCGGCGTTCTGCCCGAACGAGCCGGTGCGCGCCGTCGGGTTCAGGTCGGACGCGTCCCGGCCGATCTTGATGTTGCCGAAGGTCGCGTTGCCGTCCAGGCTGTCCATCGCGATCATCAGGTCCTTGGCCTTGGCCGGGTCCTTGCCGTCACCGGCGTTGATGGTGAGCACCACCGGCAGCCCCGGCAGGTCGGCACGGACCGACTGGCAGAGCTTGTAGAGGTCGGCGCTGGTGATCTCGGCGAGGGCGACCGGGTGGACGGTGCCGTCCTTCTCCCGGACGATGCCGCCGTACTGCTTGAAGCCGTCGCCCTCGAGCCGGTCGGCGCTGATCTTGAAGGTCTGGCCGGACACGGTGATGTCGGACGCGATCGCTCCGGTCGACATGCCGAACAGGATGGCGCCGGCGGCTGCGGTCGCGGGCACCATCATCGCGGCGAAGCGCCGCCACCTGGTACGTCCCGGGTTGTCGATCTGCACAGATTCCTCCTCGGTGGGGGCGGGCGCTCGTCGGGGTGGCTGGTCGACGAATCGGCGCCCCGTGCCGGGGCCGCAGCGACTGTTACCAGCGGGTAACGAACGCGCGTCTGATGGTGCACCGACAGAGGCGTGCGTCACAAGGGGCGATCCTACTCACAGGTAACTCCGCCGCCGCCGCGTCGCCCTCGCGCTCACCGTCGGTGCGGGAACGGGCCGGCCGACAGCGGGGAGAAGCCCGCGAATCGGGCATGAGCGCCGGCGTTCGTCACCCTGCGCGGTCAAACCATCGACGCATTACGATTAAGTAACGGGCGCTGAGCGTGACGGCATGACAACGGGGGCGGGTCGACCACCGGTCGACCCGCCCCCGCGTGCCCTACGTCAGCGCTTCTCGGCCTCGTCGTCCACCGCGGGACGCTGGGCCGGCACCGTCGACGACTCCTCGTCGGTACGCCAGTTCGTCGACGCCGGCGGGATCTCGTCGCTCAAGGGACCACCGACGGGCGCGTCGTCACCCGACGGGCCACCGGCGGGCGCCTCGGCGAGCCGGTGCCGAGCGGTGGCGTCGCCGCCGTTGCCGCGCAGCACCAGCAGCATGCCCGCCAGCAGGGCGAGCACGCCCAGAACACCGGCGCCGATCGGCACGTACGTCCGCACCATGCCGATCTTCAGGCGGTTGTCCTTGGCGGTCTCCACGCTCTTGGCGATGGTGTCCTCGGTGTAGTTGAAGTCCGCGTCGAGCAGCACGGTGACCGGCCCGTTGTCCGGCCGGAACTCCTTGTGCTGCTGCTCGCGCACCTTGAGGTAGGCGCCGGTGACCGGGTCCACCCACAGCGTGCGGGTGTTGCTGTAGACCACCTTCCCGGTCGTGGCCTGGGGCGCGAACCGGCCGATCAGCGTCTTGATGTTGCTCTCCGGGGTGTTCAGCGTCTCGTTCTCGATCCGCTGCTCGAACCGGTAGGCCTCCAGGCCCTTGACGTCCTCGGTGCCGGTGAACTTGGCCGGCGTGGCCCGCTTCAGGTCACGGTCGAAGACCGGGTACTCCTTCTTCTTGGTGTCGAAGGGGAACTTGTAGACCTGACCCTCGTAGGTCACGTTGCCGACCGGCGTCTGCTCCGCGCCGGTCTCGTTCAGCCACTGTTCGTCCCAGTTTGCGGCGGCGCCGCTGGCACGGTCGAGGGCGAGCTCCGTGCTGTACTGGCTGAACACCTCTCCGCCGGAGTTCTTGACGGTCTGGTAGACGTCCCAGACAACCGCCTTGCCGGCGAGTTCCTTGGGCAACCGGTCGGCGGTGGCCTCCGGCTGGGGGATCACCTCGACGGTCGACACGAGCGTTGCCTGCGGAACCTCGATGCTGACCGAGTCCCCCACGACCGTGACCTTGAGGGCGCGGGCGTTGACCGCCTCCGCCTTCGACGTCGTCCGGTCGAGGTCATAGGGAAGCTTGGTCACCGCGGGCGCCAGATACAACGGCAGCCCGATTGCGATGACCAGCAACAAGACGCCGAGCCCAAACAGCGCGGCGCCCACACGAAGCTTCACTCATCCTCCTGTAACCTGCCGCCCCGACGCCTGTCGTACGGGCCGTCCGATCCCTACCATGGCCGGCAGGTTACCGCTCGGTTACCTCCGCCGCGACCCCCTGGATGTCCAGATGTCCTCAGCCGCCGTGTCATCGGCACCAGAGCCAACGGTTGGCGCCCGGCTGCCCGCCCTGGACGCACTCCGCGCCCTCGGCGCGACCGCCGTCGTCGCGCATCACGTCGGTTTCCACACGGGCGCGACCGGCAACGCCGAGTGGGGAGGCTGGCTGGCGCGGCTGGACGCCGGGGTGGCGATCTTCTTCGTGCTCTCGGGTTTCCTGCTGTTCCGGCCCTGGGCGCTCAGCGTCGCGACCGGCAGGCGTCGACCGGCCACCGGCCGCTACCTGTGGCGGCGCGCGCTGCGCATCCTGCCGGCGTACTGGCTGACGGTGGTGACCTGCCTGATCGTGCTGCCGCAGAACCGGCCGGCCCCGGTCGGCGACTGGCTGCACCACCTGACCTTCACCCAGATCTACGCGCCCGGGCTGCTGCGCAACGGGCTCAGCCAGACCTGGAGCCTGGCCACCGAGGTCGCCTTCTACCTCATCCTGCCGCTGATCGCGGTGCCGGCCACCGGCCGGACCTGGCGACCCGTACGGACCGTGCTCGCCACCTGCGGCGGCCTCCTCGTCACGGCGGGCTGGCTCGTGGCGATGGCCCTCGGTTGGCTCGACATGGGTCTGCACACGACGTGGCTGCCCGCGTACGGCGGGTGGTTCGGCGCGGGCATGGCGCTGGCGGCCGCGCACGTGGCGCTGCGCACCGGCACCGCTCCCGCCTCCTTCCGGATCCTCGACGACCTCGCGGCAGCGCCGGTGGCCTGCTGGACGGCGGCGGTCGGGCTGTTCGCGATCGCCACCACCCCGGTGGCCGGGCCACGGGACCTCACCGAGCCGTCCCCCGCGGCATTCGCCGTCAAGCTCACCCTCTACCTGGCGGTCGCGGTGCTGATCCTGGTGCCGGTCGCGTTCGGACCGCCCAGCCGGATCAAGGTCGCGCTGGGCGCCGCACCGGCCCGGTGGCTCGGCGCCGTGTCGTACGGCCTCTTCCTCTGGCACCCGCTGGTGCTCGAACTGATCTATCTGGTGACCCAGCGCCCGCTCTTCACCGGCGGTCTGGTCAGCACGTTCGCGCTCACCATGGCCGGCGGGCTCGCCTACGCGGCCGTCAGCTACTACGGCATCGAACGGCCGCTCCAGCTGCTCGGCAGCCAACGACGCGCGCGCCGGCCGGCCGCACCGCAGGAGGACCGGTCGGTCCCGGCAGTCGGCACCGCACGCTGAGTAGCGATGACCCAACGGCCATTGCCCGGGCCGACCACCAACCCCTAGTGTGACGCGCGTCGCTAAATTACTTGAGAGTAGGGATCGCGTGCACCCTGCCGGCACTCCGAGGCATGTGCTGTTCCTGAACTGGCGGGACACCCGTAACCCCGAGGGCGGTGGCTCCGAGGTCTACATCGAGCGGGTCGCCGCCGAGCTGGTCCGGCACGGGCACCAGGTCACGCTCTTCTGCGCGGCACACGAGGCGGCTCCCGCCGAGGAGACCAACGAGGCGGGCGTCCGGCTGGTCCGTCGCGGCGGCCGGCACACGGTCTACGCCTGGGCGGCGCTCTCGTACCTCGCCGGGCTCGTCGGCGTGGGCCCGCTCTCCGCACGACGGTGCGGGCGCCGCCCGCAGGTGCTGGTCGACGTCTGCAACGGCCTGCCGTTCCTCGCCCCGCTCTGGTCCCGCCGGCCGGTGCTCATGCTCGTCCACCACGTGCACCGCCAGCAGTGGCCGGTGGTGCTGGGCCCGCGGGCGGCCCGGTTCGGCTGGTGGGTGGAGTCCTGGCTCTCCGTCCGCGTCTACCGGCGCTGCCGGTACGTCACCGTCTCCGAGGCCACCCGGGCCGAGCTGGCCACCCTCGGGGTGGCCCCGGAACGCGTCGCGGTGGTGCACAACGGCACCCCGCAGCTGCCCCCCACCGACGCCGGTCGGGCACCGTACCCGCTGCTCGTGGCGCTCGGCCGGCTGGTTCCGCACAAGCGGATCGAAGTGGCCCTGCGCACCGTCGCGGCCCTCTCCGGCGAGCTGCCCGAGCTGCGGCTGGTCGTCGCCGGCCAGGGCTGGTGGGAGTCACACCTGCGCCAGCTCGCCGACGAGCTGGGCATCGCCGACCGGGTCGAGTTCCGGGGCTACGTGACGGAGGAGGAGAAGGCGGACCTGCTCGCCGCGGCCTGGGTGGCCCTGACCCCCTCGCTGAAGGAGGGCTGGGGACTGACCATCGTGGAGGCCGGTGCCGCGGGCACCCCGACGGTGGCCTTCCGGAACGCCGGCGGCGTCGCCGAGGCGGTGGTCGACGGACGCACGGGACTGCTCGCCGAGGACGTCGACGACTACGTCGCCAGGGTGCGGGACCTGCTGTGCGACGACGAGATGCGGCAGGGGATGGGGGCGGCGGCCCGGGCGCACGCCGCGTCGTTCACCTGGCCGGCGGCCGGAGAAAGGTTCGCGGCCCTGGTCACGACGGGTGCCGTGGCCAGGGCCGGGGAGCTGCCGGCGGAAGCCTGTTACCTGGTTCCGTAGATCTCGGGGGTGAAGGGGTCCGGCTTGCCGGCCTTCTGTGCCGCCTCGCGGGCGCTCTTGGCGCTGTCCCGCGCCTCGGCGGCGCTGGCGGTGGCGGCAGCGGCGAGCCCGCCGAGTGCCAAGACCCCGAGCAGTGCTGCCACCAGGCCCGACACCAGCAGCGTGAGGGCTTTACGCATGCCAATCCTCCCCTGTCGAAATATGCGAGCGGGACGTTACCACGGAGTAGGCCGGCGGCGTAGCACCGAAAGGGCAGCAAACGCGACCACCAGGAGGGCGCCCGTGAAGGCCCCCACGGCCGCCCACCGACCTGGACCGGGCGGGCTCCGGCGCCACACCGGCGGCGCGTTCGGGTCGCGGTAGAGAGTCAGCGCGGGTCCTTCGTGGACCTTCTCCAGACCGGCGAGCCAGGCCGGGTCGACCGCCTCCGTCGAGCCCCGCTGGACCACCACCCAGCGCACCCCGGTCCCGGCCACCGGCCGGCCGTCGCGGAGCAGCCGCCGTAGTTCGCGGATCCTGGGGTTCTCTCCGGCCACCGTCACGTCACCCACCCGGAGGGTGTCGTCGGTGAGCACCTCGGCGGAGAGGTAGCGGGGCAGCGGGTCCAGCACCATCCGGTCGGGGTTCCACGGATAGGCCCGGTAGGCGCTGAGCGGCAGCGCCAGGACCACACCGGGCTCCTCGGCGGTGACCGCCGCGACGAGACGCCAGTCGGCGGGGTAGCTGACCGGCCGCAACCGGCCCGCGCCGCCGAAGGCCAGGTCCGGCATCACGGCGACCGGCAGTAGCGCCGCCCCGGCCAGCACCAGCAGGGCAAGGTCCCGGTCCCACCGGGACACCAGCCGCTCCACACCGAGAGCCGCGCAGAGCACGAGCGGCAGGGCGTACCCGGCGAGGAACTTCTGACCGTCGCGGAGCAGGCCCGCGCCCGGCACGTGCAGCACCGCCCAGCGCAACGCGTCGGCCGTGCCGGGCAGCACGCCGAGGGCGGCCAGCAGGAGGCCACCGGCGGCGAGCACGCCCAACCGGAGCGCCACACCCGCCGGCAGCCGCCGGCGCAGCGGACCGGCGCCGACCGCAGCCACGAGCAGCAGGACAAGCGTGGCCAGCGGGACCAGGGCGCCCGCCCGGCTGCCCGGGGTGGCCTGGGCGCTCCAGATGCCGCCGGTGCCGGCGAGCGCCGCCAGTGGCCCGGCCCAGTTCTCGGCGCGGGCGGCGAACGCCTGCACGCCGGCCGGGTCGGACGTGCCGCCGGCCCCGGTCACCAGGGCCGCCACCAGCCACGGCGCGTTCAACGCCAGCAGGGCCCCCATCGCCAGGGCCGTCGACCGCCGCCGCTCACGCCCCGCCACCAGCAGCGCCACCGCCGCGAACGCGAGCAGGCCGCCGGTCGGGGTGATCGCGGCGGGTGCCGCGGCGAGCACGAGTCGGGGCAGCGCGCCGGGCTGACCGGCGCGCACCCGCAGCGCGGCCCGCACGATCCAGGGCAGCGCGGCGTACGCCAGGAGCAGCCCCCACTGGCCGATCAGCAGTCGCTCCGCCAGGTACGGCGTCCAGGCGTAGCCCACCGCGGCGACCACCCGGGTGGCCCGCCGCTCGGTCGGCACCAGGTAGCCGGCGCCGACGGCGGCGAACACCACCGCCCCGCCCAGCGCCAGCCGCTGCACCAGCCACCCCGGTACGACCTGGGTGACCAGCGAGACCAGGGCGTCCATGGGGACGGCGCGGGGCAGGCTGTCCGCCGGCGCGACGAGCTGCCAGGTCAGCGGCTGCCGCGGCACGAACACCATGTCGTAGAGCAGGGCGTAACCCGGTGCCGCGAGCGGGGCGAGCACCACCGCGGCGACGACCGCCGCGACCGCGTACAGCAGCCAACGCTCGCGGCGGGTCGGACCGGTCGGGACGGACATGGCGGGAGGCGGCAGCCGCGGGTCAGCGGGCCGGCACGAGATCACCGACGGTGATCGCCTTGGTGCAGATCACCACCGACGGGTCGGCGACGGTCACCTCCACGGCCGGGCCGCCCCCCTCCAGCGGGAAGTAGATCTGGTTGAGCCCCCGCCGCACGGTGAACTGGTGGCTGGCCTCGCCGAGCCGGAAGGTCACCGTCGAGTCACCGGAGCTGAGGTAGCCGAAGTAGACGACCCACGGCCATTCCGGCACCGGCCCCTCCAGCGGGATGCGCGCCGTCGCGGCGCCCCCGATCTGGTGGCCGCAGGTGTCGTCCGGGCCTGGGAGGATGCGCCGGCCCTGCACCGTCGCCGGCCGGATCCGGCCGGTGTCGTCGAACGTCGACGGGTTCTCGGCCTCCGTCACGAACCTGGGCTTCAACTCGGCGGGGCGGAAGAAGTGCGACTGGAGGTTGTCCGGCCAGAAGTAGCCGGCCACCACCCGGTCCGGGACGATGTCGTCCAGGAAGACGGTGTCGGGCGACGCGGTGGCCAGGTCGGTCTGGGCCGTGGTGAGGTAGTCCCGCCCGTACTTGGTGCGCCAGTTGTCGCCGAACCGGGCGGTGCTCCACAGCGTGCCGACGCCGACCGTCGCGATGACCATGATCATGGCGACCAGGCCGACGGCGAAGGCGCCCGGCTCGCGCAGCACCGTCGGCAACGGCCACGAGGACACGTCGCCCTCTTCGGCGTCCGAGCGCCCGAGCAGGGCGACCCCGACGCAGAGCGCGGCGACCACCACGACGTCGGCGACGTACCTGGGGACCAGCCCGGCCAGCGGACTGAGCACGCCGCCGAGCCGGGTGGCGGCGAACAGCAGGGCGACCATGGAGACGTAGGACAGCAGCAGCGTCCAGGCGCGCAGCGCCGACGGCCGCCACCGGACCGTCACCACCACCAGGGTGAGCAACGCCGCCCAGGACAGCCACATGGGTACGTCGTACGGGTCGGCCAGCGGCGGGCCGTCACCGGCGTACGTCCACCGCCACGGGCCACCGAGCAGGCCGGGGACCAGGGTGACACCGACCAGGTCACCGAGGAAGGTCAGCACCTCGCCCGTGGACTGCGGCCGGTTCAGCGCGCCCGCCGGCCGGCCCAGGTAGAACACGAGGTAGGCGGCCGACAGGGCGGCCAGCACCAGCCAGGCCGGCCAGTACCGGCGGGTGGTGGTCACCAGGGTCCGGGTCGGGCCGCCGACGGTGAAGAGGCAGGCGGTCAGGGCGAACAGGAGCGGCACGATCAGCAGCGCCTTGGAGTCGAAGGCCAGGCCGAAGGCGACCCACAGGACGACCGCCACGAGGTGACGCGGCCGGCCGGTGCGGGCGTACCGGACCTGCGCCGCCATGGCGAGCACCATCGCCAGCAGCACCGGCAGCATCAACAGCCCGACGAGCCAGAGCGAGGTCGTCTCCAGGGTCAACGGACTGAACAGCAGCATGCAGAGGGGGATCAGCAGCCCCCACCCGGGCCGGAGCAGGTCCCGCAGCAGCCGGTAGAAGGCCACACCCAGAGCCGCCTGACCCGCCGCAAGCAGCAGCACCCACGGCCAGGTGGCGAAGCCGGCGGCCCGGACCATCAGCCAGGCGACCAGCAGACCACCCGGCATGAGGTGGTTGTTGAAGGTGCGCAGCAGGTGGTCGACGGTGAGGTCCGCGCTGCTGGCCTGGGCGGCGATGACGAACTCGTCCTGGGAGAACCAGCCACGGGTGGCGATGCCGGCGCGCCAGGCGACGGCCACCACGATCAGGACGACCGCGACGGCCCGTACGCGGTCGGCCCGCAGCCACCGCGCCACCGGCCCGGGCCCGTCCCCTTCCGCGCCCGGCTCGTGCGGACGCGTCACCGCCTCAACTTCCGGCATTGACATGGTGGGCAGCCTGCCACACGCTTACACGCCGTGGGCACCGCCGTTCGCCCGATCACCGACGGCATCGCGCCCCAGGTCCCGGTACCCAGGGGCCCGGTTCCCACGGGGCCCGGTTAACCTCTCGCGATTGCGCCCCGCGTCCGCCGGGTCGGTCGGGGGTGCCGGAGACAGGGAGCCACATGCGCGCAGAGGCGACACGCGACAGCGGACCGGTGGGTCGTCGCACCCGTCATGTCACTCGCCGCTTCCGCCACGTCGCAGTGTGCATCGTCCTCTCCGCGCTCGCGTTCCAACAGGAACCGGGGCTGACCGTCCCGGACACCAAGATCGACCTCAACGTCAACCCCGCCGGCTGGCTGCTCCGCTCCCTGCACCTGTGGGACCCCACCGGCACCTTCGGCCAGCTGCAGAACCAGGCGTACGGATATCTCTGGCCGATGGGGCCGTTCTTCCTGCTCGGATCGGAAATCGGCCTGCCGGCCTGGGTGGTGCAGCGCCTCTGGTGGGCGCTGCTGTTCTGCGTCGCCTACCTGGGGGCCGTCCGGCTCGCCGGGCGCCTCGGCATCGGCACCCCGGCCGCCCGGATGATCGCCGCGGTGTCCTTCGCGCTGTCACCGCGAATCCTCACCCAGCTCGGCTGGTCCTCGGTCGAGTCCTGGCCCAGCGCGATCGCACCGTGGGTGCTGATCCCCCTGGTCGGGCTCGCCCACGGCCGTCCCGTCCGGCGCGCGGTCGCCGGCTCGGCCCTCGCGGTCGCCTGCGCCGGCGGGGTCAACGCGACCGCGGTCTTCGCGGTCGTCCCGCTGGCGCTGCTCTGGCTCGCCACCCTCCGGCCGGTACGCCGCCGCATCACGGCGCTCGCCGCCTGGTCCGGCGCGGTCGCCCTGGCCACCGCCTGGTGGCTGGTGCCGCTGCTGGTGCTCGGCCGGTACAGCCCGCCGTTCCTCGACTACATCGAGTCCGCCCGGTTCACCACCAGCGTCACCGACACGGTGACCGTGCTCCGCGGCGCCTCCTACTGGGTCGCCTACCTGAGCGGGCCGTTCGGTCCGACCCTGCCCGCCGGGGCGCAGCTGGCCACCGAGCGGGTGCTCGTCGTGGCCACCCTGGCGGTCGCGCTGCTCGGCGTCGTCGGGCTGTCCCGGCCGGGCATGCCGCACCGGCGGTTCCTCGTCACCGGCCTCCTCCTCGGCGTCGCGCTCGTCGGGCTCGGGCACGTCAGCGACCTGCCCAACGCCCTGGCCGGCCCCGAGCGGGAGTTCCTCGACGGCGCCGGGGCGCCGCTGCGCAACGTCCACAAGTTCGACGTCCTGCTGCGGCTCCCGCTCGCCCTCGGCATGGCCCACCTGGTCGGCCTCCTCATCCGGGTGGCCCGGACCGTACCGGCGCGGCGGCGCCGGCGGGCCACCGCGCTCGCCTGGCTGGCCGCCGGTGTCGCCGCCACCGCCGTCGTCGGCGTCGCCGGTCCGGCGGTGGCCGGCGGGCTCGCCACGCCCGGCGGGGTGACGAAGGTGCCGCGCTACTGGTCCGAGGCGGCCGACTGGCTGGACACGCACACCGGACGGGGCCGGGTGCTCGTGGTGCCCGGCGCCCGCTTCCCCTCGTACGACTGGGGCAGCACCACCGACGAGATCGCCCAGCCCCTGCTCGACGGGCGTTGGGCGGTCCGGAACGCCATCCCCTTCACCCCGCCCACGACCATCCGGCTCCTCGACGCGGTCGAGGCGGCGCTGGCCAACGGCGACGGCTCGGCCGGCCTGGCCGACCTGCTCGCCCGGTCCGGGGTCAGCCACGTCCTGTTCCGCGCCGACCTCGACCACGGCCGCTCCAACACGGCCCGACCGGCGGTCGTCCGCCAGGCGCTGGAGCGGACGCCCGGGCTCACGCTGGTCGCCGGCTTCGGCCCCGAGCGGGGCGGCGGGGCCACGGACGGAGTGTTCCGGGACCACGGCCTCGACGTGCCGACGCGGGCGCTGGAGGTGTTCCGGGTCGACCGCCCGGTCGAGCCGGTCGTCGCCTACGACAGGAACGACGTGACAACCGTCGTCGGCGGTCCCGAGTCGCTGCTGGAGATGGCCGCGGCCGGGCAGCTCACCGCGGCGCCGACGGTGCTGGCCGGCGACGCGGGGGACGCCTCCGGACCGGTCACGCTGACCGACGGGCTGCGCCGGCGGGACGTCTCCTTCGGCCGGCTGCGGGACACCTCGGCGACGCTCACCGCGTCCGACTCCTTCGACGTGCCCGCCCCGGCGCACGACTACCTGCCCGACTGGGGCGCGGACCAGTCCACCGTGGCCCGGTACGACGGCATCACGGCCATCCGGGCGTCCAGCTCCCGAGCGCAGGTGGGGGTACGCGGCGGAGCCCGCCCCGAACACCAGCCGTACGCCTCACTGGACGGCGATCCGGGCACGTCGTGGCAGTCGGCGCCGGACACCGCGGGGTCGGCGCAGTGGCTGGAGGTCACCCTCGCCGCGTCCACCCGGATCAGGCAGGTACGGGTGCGGTTCGACCTCGGCGCCGACACGGTGCCCACGAAGGTGGTGGTCACCGCCGGGTACGAGAGCCTGGCGGTCGAGTCGTTCGGCGACAGCATGACGTTCGACCTGCCGGGGGTGCACGCCACCCGGGACCTGCGGATCGCGATCGAGGCGACCATCGGGCAACGGCCCGGCTCCGGCACCGTCGGTATCTCCGAGATCGAGATTCCCGGCCTGCGCACCGGGCGTACCCTCGCGATGCCCGCCCCACCGGCGACCGACCGGCCGGCGGCCGTCGTCGTCTCCGCCGCCCCGACCACGCCGGCCTGCTACTTCGTCGACGGCCGGCCCCGGTGCTCCGCGGACGTCGCTCGCGGCTCGGAGGACGGCCGGTCGATCGACCGGACGTTCTCCCTGCCCACGTCCGGGACGTACGCGGCCCGGGTCTGGGCCCGTCCGGAACCCGGCGGCGCCCTGAACGCGGTCCTGGACCGGCAGGTGGCAGCCGCCCAGCCGCTGCGCCTCGCCCCGGCGGTGACCGCCTCGTCGACGGCGGTGCCGGACCCGGCGGCCCGGCCGGGGGTGGTCGTCGACGGGGATCCGGCGACCGCCTGGTCGCCCGCGCCGAGTGACGAGAACCCGATCCTGCACCTGGCGTGGCCCCGCACTCAGGTCATCAGCGGGCTGCGCTTCTCCCTCGACCCCGAGGTCGCCGCCTCCAAGGTCGGCAGCGTGCGGGTCGTGGGTGACGACGGCGTACGCGGCGGGCTGTTGAACAAGAACGGCCAGCTCACCCTGCAACCGCCGATGCGCACCGACGAGATCACCATCCAGTTCCTCGACAAGCCGTCCTCCTACAGCCAGGACCCGTACGGCGAGAAGGCGCCGGAGCCGCTGCCGATCGCCGTCGGCGAGGTGAGCGTGCTGCCGGCCGGTCCCGCCCGGACGCCCGACCTGGACGCCCCGGTGAAGCTCGGCTGCGGCTCCGGCCCCACGCTGGAGATCGCCGGCGCGCAGGTCCGCACCAGCCTGACCGCCACGCTCCGGGACCTGCTGGAGGCGCGGGAGGTGCCGGCCGTACCGTGCGGCCCGGTCGGCACCGGTGGACTGGTGCTGGCCAGCGGCCAGTCCCGGCTCCTCGCCAGCCCCGGCGAGCTGGCCCGCGCGACCCGCGTGGCACTCGTACCGGGCCCGACGCAGTCCCGCGCCGTTCCGCAGGCCTCGTCGGTCGAGGTGGCGGACTGGTCGGCCACCGAGCGCCGGGTACGCGTCGCCGACCACCCCGTCGACCGCGTCCTCGCCGTACGGGAGAACACGAACGCCGGGTGGCGGGCCACGATCGGCGGCAAGGTGCTGACGCCGCTGGTCGTGGACGGCTGGCAGCAGGGCTGGGTGCTGCCCGCCGGGACGTCCGGCGAGGTGGTGCTGCGATTCGTTCCCGACACGGCGTACCGCTCCGGGCTGTTCCTGGGCGGTGTGCTGCTCGTCGGGGTGGTCGTCCTCGCCGTGCTGCCCGAGCGCCGTACCACCCCGTCGGCCGTCGGCCGGCCCGCCCGGCGGCGGGGACCGGGTTCGCTGCCGCTGCTGGTGACGGGTGCGGCGGCGGTGATCCTGTCGGGCGGGCTCCTCGGCGTCCTCCTGGTCGCGGTCGGCCTGGTGCTGGCCGCGTGGGGGCCACTCCGGCTCCCCTGGCCCCGCGACCCCCGTCGCGCCCGGCTGGCCGTCCGGCTCGCCTGGTCCTGGCTGCCGGCCGCCCTGCTGCTGCTGGCCGGCTGGCTGCACCTCACCGTCGCGCAGCGGCACACGGCCGCCGGCCCGCAGCTCGCGGCGCTGCTCGCCCTGGGCTGCCTCTGGCTGACCACCACCGTCCGGCGGCGACCGGTACGCCCCGCCGCCCCGCCGGCAGCCGACCCACCGCCGGCCGACCCCGCCCCGGGAACGGACGGCCAGGCCACCTCGTGGCGCGGCACCGACCTCTCCTCGATCACGTGAGCCGAGGCGGGGCAGGGGTGACACCCACCGGGGCGACGAGAGCCGGCGCGGGACGGCTCGGCACGGCCGGAGCCGCCGTCATGGTCGCCGGGACGGCGGGCAACGCGCTGGCCTACCTGGTGCCGGTGCTGGCCGCCCGGCGGCTCGACGCGGCAGGGCTCGGGGTGCTCGCGACCGCGCTCGGGCTGGTCGCCATCGCCAGCGTCCCCGGCCTCGGCCTGCAGTTGGCCGTGGCGGTGCACCACGCCCGGCACGGCCGCACGACGGCGCGTCGGGCGACCCTGACGACCGCCGCGCTCTCCGGCGGCGTCCTGGTCGTCGCGACCCCGCTGCTCGCCACGGTGCTGCGCATCCCCGCCGAGGTCCCGGCCATGCTGGCGGTCACCACGGTCGCCGTGGTGCTCTCCTCCCGCTGGCTCGGCGAGTTGCAGGGGGCCCAGCGGTTCCTGCGCCTCGCCCTCGGCATGGCCCTACTGGCCGCCGGACGCTACGGCGGTGTGATCCTCGGCCTGCTGCTCGGCGCCGGCCTCACCGGGTCGCTGCTCGCCGGCGCGCTCCTCGCCGCCCTCACCCCGCTGGCGTTGGCGCGCCTGGCCGCCGCCCCGCCCGCGCCCGCCCCGGAGCCGACCGCGGCCGCCCCGGCGGCACCTGCGCCGGCGCTCACCGCCGCCCAGGTCGTCACCGGCTGCGGGGCGACGCTGGCGATGCTCGTGGTCTCCTACGCCGACCTCCTGCTGGCCCGGCAACTGCTGCCGCCGGCCGAGTCCGGGGCGTACGCGGTGGGCACCGTGCTGGCCAAGGGCGCGCTGTGGGCGCCGCAGGTCGTCACCGTGCTGGCCCTGCCCCGCCTGGCCCGGGGCGACCGGCGCAGCCGGACCGTCGCGCTCGCCCTGACCGGGGCGTGTGGGCTCGTGCTGGTGCTGGCCTCGGCGCTCGGCGGAGGGCTGGCCTTCCGCCTCGCCGGTGGCGAGGACTACGTACGCCTCGGCGCGCACGCCCCCGCCTTCGCCGCGATCGGCGCCCTGTACGCGGTGGTCTTCGTCCTGCTCAACGCCCAGGTCGCGGCCGGGGCCCGCTGGCCGGCCGCCCCGCTCTGGACGGCCGCCGTCGGGCTGGTGGTGGTGGCCGGGGCGGTAGCGCCGCACACCTTCACGGGCCTGCTGTGGAGCGCGCTGGGCACCGCCGTGGCCGCGCTGGTGGCGATGGCCGTCACCACCCGCCGGCGGCGCGTCCCGGCGACGCCGGCCGCACCGGCCTGACCGTCGGTCAGTCGCCGGCGGCCAGCCAGCTGTGCAGCAGGTGGTGGTCGATCGAGTCGATCCGGCCCAGCGGTCGCCCCGCCGCCACCCGCTCCCGCAGCTCGGCCCGGCTGAACCAGCGCGCCTCCACCAACTCCTCGCCGTCCACCCGCACCTCGGTCGACGCCGCCGTCGCGCGGAAGCCGACCATCAGCCCGGCCGGGAAGGGCCACGCCTGCGATCCCTGGTACGCCACGTCGACCACGGTCACCCCGGCCTCCTCGGCCAGCTCGCGGCGCACCGCGTCCTCCAGGCTCTCGCCGATCTCCACGAAGCCCGCGAGGGTCGACCAGGAGTCCTCGGCCGCGCCCCGGTGCCGGGCCAGCAGGCACCACTCCGCGTCGCCGGGTGCCTCGACCAGCACGATGACCGCCGGCTCGATCCGGGGGAAGAGCAGCCGCCCGCAGTCGGGGCCGGTGCAGGACCGGGTGTGGCCGCCGTCGCCGGCCGCCGTCGCCGCCCCGCACCCGCCACAGAAGCGCTGGCCGCGGTGCCAGTGCAGCAACCCCTTGGCGTACGCCTGGACGGCCGCCTCGGCCGCCCCCAGCCCGCCCACGAGGGCCCGGACGTCCACGGCCTCGGCCGCGCCGGCCAGCTCGCACGCCTCGGCGTCGCCCCGGCCGGAGAGGTCCACGGCGAACACCGCCCGGCCGGCGTCCAGGCCGAGGAACACCGTCTCGTCGGCGGCGGAGCGCAGCCCGACCGCCTCGGCCGCGGAGCGGCGCACCGGCGCCCGGTCGGCCGAGACCAGGCAGCGGTCCCGCCACAGCGGCAGAAGCACGCTCTCCGGATCGCTCAGCCGCGCGGCGATCCACGCCGGGTCGGCGCGTAGCGCCGCAGCCCGGTCCAGCCAGCCGCCGCCGTACGCCAGGGTCCGCTCGTCCGTCCGCACCCGGCCACCGTCCCACGATCCGGACCGGCATGGGAGCCCGGCGGGCGTGATGACGGCGACACCGGGGGACGGCGGACGCGCGGCCCGGCCGGCCGCCGGGACGGAGACTCCCGACTCGCTCAAGCGTTGGTTACCGTAGGTGTCTCCCGCGGGGGAAGCGGTCCCCGCGTGGTACTTCCGATCGAGGTTGCTGTGACGCTCTACGGCGAAAAAGTGCCTTCCGCCGACGACCGGCCCACCGTGAAGGTGAAAGCGGTGAGCTGGCCGGACATCGAGCCGGAACCGGTCGCCGCCCCCAACGCGGGCGGGCCCGGGAAGCCGGGGCGGTCCCGGCGCGGGCGCCTGCTGCTCGCCGGCGGGATCGTCGCCGCGGTGCTGGCCGCCGGCACCGGTCTCGGCACCTACGCGTACGCCGGCGACGTGCCCCGGGGCACCACGGTCCTCGGCGCCGAGCTGGGCGGGCGGAGCCGGGCCGATGCGGCCCAAGCGCTCCAGACCGAGCTGGAGCGCCGGGCGGCGGCGCTGAACGCCCCGATCACGGTCACCGTGGGGCAGAAGAGCGCCGAGCTGACGCCGGCCGACATCGGGCTCGCCGTCGACGTGGACGCCACCGTGGCGGCCGCGGCCGCCGCCGAGGCGCACCCCGTGAGCCGCCTCGTCGGCTCCCGCACGGTCGAGCCGGTGGTGACCGTCGACACCGCCAAGCTGGAGGCGGCGCTGCGCAGGGCCATGGGCGACCAGGGCCGCGAGATGACCATGCCGGCCATCATCTACACCGGCACCACCCCCAAGCCGGTCTACCCGAAGCCGGCGCTGACCGTCGACGCCACCGGCGCGGCCCACGCGGTGAAGTCCGGCTGGCTGGCCGGCGCGCCGGTGGCCGTGCCGCTGGTCGAGAAGTGGCCGGCCAGCACGCGCGAGGAGGTCGACCGGCTCGTCGCCGAGCTGGCCCGGCCGGCCGTCGCGGCGCCCGTCACGCTCACCACCGACGGCGGCTCGGTCACCATCCCGCCCGCCGCCATCGCCCGGGGATTGCGCTTCTCGGCCGACGACGCGGGCAAGCTCACCCCGAGGATCGACGTCAAGCGGCTGCGGACCGCGCTCGGCGACCAGCTCGCGAAGCTCGAGGTCGCGCCGAAGGACGCCGGGCTGACCATCAGCGGCGGCAAGCCGAAGGTGGTGCCGAGCCGGGCCGGCCGGCAGGTCGACGCGACGGCGCTCGGCCGGGACCTGCTCGCCGTCCTGCCGAAGGCGGACGGCCGCACGGTGACCGCCGAGCTGAAGCCGGCCGAGCCCGAGCTGACCGAGGCCAAGCTCGCCGAGCTGGGCATCAAGGAGCGGGTCTCCACCTTCACCACCCGGTTCCCCGGCGGCCTCTCCTCGCCGCGCAGCCAGAACATCGTCCAGGCCGCGAAGGACGTGGACGGCACCATCGTGCGGCCGGGGGAGACCTTCTCGCTCAACGGCCACACCGGTGAGCGCGGCTACGACCAGGGATACAAGGACGCGCCGACCATCGTGAACGGCAAGCTGGTGCCGGGCGTGGGCGGTGGCGTCTCGCAGTTCACCACCACGCTCTTCAACGCCAGCTACTACGCCGGGCTGGAGGACGTCGAGCACAAGCCGCACTCGTTCTACTTCAGCCGCTATCCCGCGGTCATCGAGTCGACCATCTACTGGCCGCAGCTGGACTTCAAGTTCCGCAACAACACCCCGTACGGCGTCCTGATCGACACGTCCTACACGGCCAGCACGATCACCGTGTCGATGTGGAGCACCAAGATCTACGACAGCGTCAAGACCGAGTACGGCCCGCGCCGGGACATCACCCAGCCGAAGACGGTCTACCTCGATCCCGGCCCGGACTGCATCGCCGCGGCGGGCAGCGTCGGCTTCGCCCAGGACGCCTACCGGGTCATCAAGAAGGACGGCAAGGTGGTGAAGCGGGAGAAGTTCAGCTGGCGCTACGACCCCGAGCCGCGCTTCATCTGCGCCAAGCCGCCCGCCTGACGCCCGTCGCGCGCACGCACGGGAAAGCCCCGCCGGCCACGTCGCCGGCGGGGCTTTTCCCTGTCGTACGCCCTCAGGGCCGCGCCTCGGCCAGCCCCTGCCGTACGCCGTCCGCGTCCCGGTCGGTGCCGTAGACGGGGGTGTCCGGCTGCTGCCGCCAGCTCTCGTCGAGCGTGCCGGCGTCCACCGGGTCGAAGCCCAGCTCGTCCACCAGCTCCATGACGACCCGCTTCGCGTCGGCGTCGTCCCCGGCCACCGGGAGCGCGATCCGGCCCGCCGTGCCGGCCGGCTTGCCGGCGTCCATGAGGTGCGCGGCCTGGATGTTGTTGAAGACCTTCACGACGCGGGCGCCCTTGAGGTGGTCCGCCGTCCAGCGGCTGGAGCTGAGGCTGCGGTCGAGCAGCTCGGGGATGTCGCCGTCCCGCTGGGGGTAGTAGTTGTCCGCGTCGACGACCAGCTTGCCGTCGAACAGCGCCGCCGGCAGGTCCGGCACCGCCTTGACCGGGATGGCGATGACGACCAGTTCCGCGTCCTGGACGGCCTCCTCCAGGGTGCCGGCCGTCGCGCCGGTCTCCGTGGTCAGGTCGGTCAGGCTCTGCGGCCCCCGCGAGTTGGCCACCGTGACGTCGTGGCCCAGCGTGCGCAGTCGACGGGTGAGGGTGCCGCCGATGTGCCCCGACCCGATGATTCCGATCTTCATGACCTCTCCTGCCTCCGCCAGCGCCTGGCGGTCAGTTCCGGCCGAACCATCAGCAGGTACCCCGACCGGTCCGCTCCGATCGTGGGAGGACGCGTACAGCACGTCACGTTTTCCGCCGGCCTGACGGGGCAGGCGCGGGCGGTCCCGCACCGACGGTACGAGACGCGGCAGGGTGCCCGGGGGGATTCACCGAAGCGGGTCACAAACGCAGTCAGGGCCACCCCGAAGGGTGGCCCTGACTGGAAGATTGTCCGGCGGTGTCCTACTCTCCCACACCCTCCCGAGTGC
>NZ_BMRA01000013.1:0-41902 GCF_014648395.1 Micromonospora fulviviridis
GACCGATTGAGCGCGCTCTTCCAAACTGACGGTGCGGGTTCGATTCCCGTCGCCCGCTCCACCACCACCATTGGCGCGACCCGCTCGGCCTCAGCCGCGGTGCAGCCACTCGGTCAGTCGCTCGATGATCTGTGCGCCGAGGGCCGGCTCGACCGCCGCGGTCAGCCGGAGCAGTTCGGCCCGCGACTGCACGGTCAGCTCCAGCTCCGGGGGCGACGGTTCCCAGCGGTAGGTCCGCACGGTGGCCCGGGCCAGCCCGGTCAGATCGGCGCGAGCACGCTCCGCCAGCCGCGGATCCGGGTCCTCGACGAGGAGCAGTCCGGCCCGCAGCCGCAGCGCCGGCGGGCGGGTGCCGAGCAGCCGGTAGCCGGCGCGACGGAGTTCCACCCGCTCGTCGGCGAGCAGCGCCCAGGGCAGCTCGGGTGGGAGCGCGCCGCTGATCGGGCGCAGCGCCGTGGCCGCCTCCCGGACCACTCCGGCGGCGGGGTCGCGCAACAGCGGCACGACCAGCGGCACCGGCACGGCGCCCAACTGGGCCAGGCCGCGTACGCCGGCGGCACGTAGCCGCGGATCCGGATGAACGAGCAGCGGGTGCAGCAGTGGTGCGTCGCTGGGGTCGCCCACCTCGGTCAGCCCGGCGACCGCGCCGACGCTCGGTGTCCCGCCGGTGACCATCGCTCGGTAGGCGGCCGGGGCGTCGGTTCCCTCCCGGCGGGCCGCCTCGCGGGCGATGGCGCGGACCAGCTGATGCCGGTCGTCGAGGAAGGCGGCCACCTCGGCGTGCCGACCGAGGCGGAGCAGCCCGGTCAGGCCCAAGGCCCGTACCTCGGCGTGCCGGTTGCCGGCGAGCCGGTGCAGCACGGGCAGGCGGCCGGTCCAGACCGCCTCGCGGGCGGCGGCCTCGGCGGCCCGGGCGCGCACCCGGACATCCCGGTCGGTGACGGCGGCGAGCATGTCGTCCAGCCGCATCCGCGCGTGCGCCAGATCCAGGTCGAACAAGGCGCGCCGCTGCGCGGCCGGCGCGCTGCGGGCCACCTCGGCGCGGAGCCGGGCGGGCGCGGCCTGCAGCGCGGCGGTGACCTGCTGGACCGCGAAGCCGCCGCGGCTCCGGACGGAGACCAGCGCGGTGGCCGGCACGGCGGCCGGCAGGTACGCGGCCGGCTCATCGGCGAGCAGCAGCGCCAGGCCGGCGCGGGCGGCGTCGCGCACCGGCCGCACCCAGTCGGCGGTGCGCAGCACCAGGAACGGGGTCAGCTCCGGCACGGGTCGGGACAGCAGCACACGGACCGCCCGTTCCCGGATACGGCCGTCCGGATGGCTGGCCGCTACGGCGACCGCCACCGGACCGACCGTCGGCCGGGTGAGCGCGGCGGCCAGCCGGTCGACGTCCGACGACCGGTACGGCGGTCGCCAGGGGTTCCACCGGACGTGCTCGTCGAGCCGGGTCAGCAGGCGGGGCTGCCCGGCCAGCAGACGCAGGGTCGCCCGGGCCGCGTCGACGTCGCCGCCCGCGTCCACAGCGGACAAGGCAGTCAGGAGCCGGCGCAGATCATCGGGCTTCCCGCCCACGGCTGCGGCGACGGCCTCGGTGACAGCGGGCGGCACCGCCCCGGCCGCGCTGCGTGCTTCGATCATCCGGTCATGGTGGCCGGTCCGGGTCGTACACCGCACCTGGCTTTCCGCGCCGCCCACCGCAGAACGGCGTACGGCGAGGGCTGCGTACGATGCGGGGCCGAACGTCACCTCGTCGGGTGGAGGTAGTGACGGATGTCAGGCCAGCAGGACGGTTTCGCCCTCGGCGTGGACCTCGGCACCTCGAACACCGTGGCCGTGCTGCGCTGGCCGGACGGGCGTACCCGACCGCTGCTCGTGGACGGTGACCCGATCCTGCCGTCCGGTGTGTACGCCGACACCGACGGGCGCCTCCACGTGGGGCGGGACGCGCTGCGACTGGCCCATGCCGACCCCGACCGCTACGAGCCGAACCCCAAGCGCCGCGTCGACGAGCCGGAGGTGACGCTCGGCGACCGCCGGCACACCCCGGCCGAGCTGCTCGGCGCGGTGCTGCGGGCGGTGGGCGAGGCCGCGGTGGGCGCGCTGGGGTTCCTGCCGCCCGCGGTGGTCACCTGCCCGGCCACCTGGGACGCCGGCCGGCGGCAGGTGCTCGCCGAGGCGCTCGCCCTGGCCGGCTGGCCGTCGGCGGCCGAGCACACGCTGTCCGGTCCCACCCCGCCCGGCACGCGGCTGCTGCGCGAGCCGGTCGCGGCGGCCCGCTACTACACCGAGGTGCTGCGCCGGCCCGTCCCGGTGGGCGAGTCGGTGGCGGTCTTCGACTTCGGCGGCGGGACGCTGGACGTCGCCGTGGTCCGCAACGAGGGCGCGGACCCCTGGGGTGACTCCGGCTTCCGGGTGATCTCCTGCGGCGGCCTCGACGACCTGGGCGGGCTGGACCTGGACGCCGCCCTGCTCGCGCTGGTCGGTGCGCGGGTCGCCGCCACCCACCCGGCGCAGTGGGCGCGGCTGAGCGAGCCGGCCGACACCACCCAGTGGCGGGAGCGGCTGCAGTTCGTCGAGCACGTCCGGGGCGCCAAGGAGATGTTGTCGCGGACGACGGCGGCGCCGGTGGCGGTGCCGGGGGTGCCGGCCGCCGTGTCGCTGAGCCGGGCGGAGCTGGAGGGGGTGGCCACCCCGCTGTTGCGGCGGGCGGTCGCCGAGACCCGGCGGGTGATCGCCGCGGCCGGGCTGACCCCGGAGCGGCTCGCCGGGCTGTTCCTGGTGGGCGGCTCGTCCCGGATTCCCCTGGTGGCGCGGCTGCTCCACGCCGAGTTGGGGATCGCGCCCACCGTGCTGGAGCAGCCCGAGCTGCCGGTCGCCGAGGGCGCGCTGACCGACCTGCCGCTGCGCCGGAACCGCCCGGCCGCCCCGCCGCTGCCGCTTGCGCCGGCCGGCGCGGCCCTCGCCGGCCCGCCGGCCGCCGCGACCCCGGGCGTCGGCCCGGCCGGCACGTTGCTCGACCCCGGCACGCCACCGCTTCCCGCCGCGGAGCGGCCGGCCGGATCCGGGCTCGGCGAGCCCACCACGTCGCCGCTCGCCGGAGCCGACCAGCCTGCGGCGGGCCAGGCCGGCACGTTGCCCGGCCTGGGTCCCGCCGGCACGCTGCCCGCCGGGATGGCGACGGCTGCCGCCGATCCGAAGACCCCCGTTCTCCCGGCTGGCAGCGCCACTGGACCGGACGGCACGACCGTCGCCGCGGGACCGAACGGCACGCCGCTCGCCGCCGGACCGCGCGGCACCGCCGTGGCCCCGCACTCACCCGTCCCGGGTACGCCGGCAGCCGCGCCCCTCCCGCCCGGCTCGCCGGTCGGCGGCGTACCTCCGCAGGGCCCCGGTGTCCCGCACCAGCCGGGCGCGTGGCCGGGCTGGCCCGGCGTACCCGGGAACGGGGCGCCCGGGTCGCCGGCCGCGCCGACCGGCGGTGGCCGGCGCCGGCGGGCGCTGTGGATCTCGGTGGGCGCGGTGGCGGCCCTGGTCGGGGTGGCCACCGCGACCGTGCTCTACCTGACCCGGGACCGCCACCCGGAGCTGGACTTCGAGGCGTTCGGCAAGGGCGTCCGGGTCGCGGCGGGCGGGGAGCGGCCCGTGGAGATGTTCACGGCGGTCGCGGGCGACCGGGCCTACCTGGCCTATCCGCGTGAGGACGACCGGCTGGCGGTGGTGGCCGTCGAGGCGGGCACCGGCAAGGAGCTGTGGCGCAAGGAGAGCGCCACCACGGCCGACCAGTGGGCCGGTGTGGTCGCGCTGCCCGGCGCAGTGGGGCTGCTCGCGGACGCGTCGGGCAGCAGCACGCCCCGCGAGCTGGAGGTGCTCGACGGTGGGTCCGGCCAGCCGCGCTGGCGGCACACCGTGCACGGGGACGACGAGATGTTCGTGGGCAGGGACGTGGTGGCGCTCACCGACCAGGAGCGGAAGCGGCTGGTCGGGCTCAAGCTGAGCAACGGCGACGAGAAGTGGTCACTGCCCGACCTGACCGACCAGTACGGCAACGCGCGCGACAGCGTGCACCCGGTGACCACCGACGAGGCGGTGTCCGGCCCCGGGTACGGCGACGGTTCGCCCCGCGACCCGGAGCAGGGCCCGGTCGAGCAACTCGTGCAGGTGAGCGCGGACAAGTCGGTCCGGCTCATCGACCTCGGATCAGGCGACGTGATCCGCGACTGGAAGGCGGTGGCCGAGCCGGACGACCTGGTGGCCGCGCACGAGGACCGGCTCTACGTGGCCGGCGACGACGGGCGGCTGCTCGCGTACGACCTGGGGAAGCAGGCGCAGCCGAGCGTGCTCTACCGGGCGGAGGACGACAACCGCCGGGGCAAGGCGCTGGCGCCGTGCGGGGAGCACCGGGCCTGCCTGCTGGAGGTGACCAGCTCCGACGACAAGACCGCCGTGGTGGTGGCCGCGCAGGAGGGCAAGGGCGTCAAGCGGTGGGCGGCGCCGGGGATGACCCAGCTGGTGTCGGTCGGCGAGCGGGTGCTGGCCCGGCGGATCTACCCGGAGCCGGCGGCGACCCTCTTCGCGCCGGACGGGACGAAGGTGCTCGACGACGAGGACGGGGTGGCCGTCCGGGTCGACGCCGGCAACCTGCTGGTCTTCGCCGACCCGCTGGGCAGCGGGGTGGACGACCGCAGCGTGGCCGGGGTGGGCACCGGGTCGGGCAAGGTGGCCCAGCTCGGCGAGCTGAAGGACGTCCGGGGCGACTCCTGCTCCTGGAACACCCAGGTCATCGCGTGCGGTTCGGAGGAGGACTTCGTCCTCCACCGCTTCGTCAAGGAGTAGCGCCGAGGTCGCGGAAGACGGCCAGCGCCGCCGGGTCGTCGATGGTCGGCGGCACCGGCTCGTCCCGCCCCTCGACCAGCCCCCGCATGGCCCGGCGGAGGATCTTGCCGGAGCGGGTCTTGGGCAGCGCCGGCACCACGGTCACCCGGCGGAACGCGGCCACCGGCCCGATCCGCTGCCGGACCAGGGCGACCAGCTCACCGGCGAGCGCGTCCGGGTCCGCGTCGGCGCCGGCCTTGAGCACCACGTACCCGCTGGGCACCTGGCCCTTGAGCGCGTCGGCCACGCCGATCACCGCGCACTCGGCGACGGCCGGGTGCGCCGCCAGCACCTCCTCCATCGCCCCGGTGGAGAGGCGGTGCCCGGCCACGTTGATCACGTCGTCGGTGCGGCCCATCACGTAGAGGTAGCCGTCGTCGTCGAACCGGCCGCCGTCGCCGGTCAGGTAGTAGCCGGGGAAGGTGGCGAGGTAGGAGCGGACGTAGCGCTCGTCGTCGCCCCACAGGGTGGGCAGGCAGCCGGGCGGCAGGGGCAGCCGGATCACGATGGAGCCGTCGGTGCCCGGCGGCACCTCCCGGCCGCCGGCGTCGACCACCCGGACGTCGTAGCCGGGGACGGGCACCGACGGGGAGCCGGGCTTGATCGGCAGCGGTTCCAGGCCGCGCGGGTTGGCCGCCACCGGCCAGCCGGTCTCGGTCTGCCACCAGTTGTCCACCACGGGCACGCCGAGCCGCTCCCCCGCCCACGCCCAGGTGTCCGGGTCCAGCCGCTCACCGGCCAGGAAGAGGGCGCGCAGGCTGCTCAGGTCGTGGCCGGCCAGGAGCGCGCCGTCCGGGTCCTGCCGGCGGATCGCCCGGATCGCGGTGGGGGCGGTGAACAGGGCCGCCACGCGGTGCTGGGCGACCACCCGCCAGAACGTCCCGGCGTCCGGGGTGCCGACCGGCTTGCCCTCGTAGAGCACGGTGGTCGCGCCGGTGAGCAGCGGCGCGTACACGATGTAGGAGTGGCCGACCACCCAGCCCACGTCGGAGGCCGCCCAGAAGACGTCGCCCGGCTCGATGCCGTAGACGTTCCGCATCGACCAGCGCAGCGCCACGGCGTGCCCGCCGTTGTCCCGGACCACGCCCTTGGGGCGGCCGGTGGTGCCGGAGGTGTAGAGGATGTAGAGCGGGTCGGTGGCGGCGACCGGCACGCACTCCACCGGCTCGGCGTCGGCCATCGCCTCGTCCCAGGTCAGGTCGCGGCCGGCGACCAGCGGAGCGGGCTCCTGGGGGCGCTGCACGATGACGCAGTGCGCCGGGGCGTGGGTCGCCTCGTCCAGCGCTGCGGCGAGGATCGGGTGGTAGGGCACCACCCGGTCCACCTCGATGCCGCAGGAGGTGGCGACCACCACGGTCGGCCGCGCGTCGTCGAGGCGGACGGCCAGTTCGTGGGCGGCGAAGCCGCCGAAGACCACCGAGTGCACCGCGCCGATCCGGGCGCAGGCCAGCATGGCGATCACCGCCTCCGGCACCATGGCCAGGTAGAGCAGCACCCGGTCGCCCCGGCCGACGCCGAGCCGGCGCAGCGCACCGGCGAACCGGGCGGTCTCGGCGAGCAGCTCGGCGTACGTGAGGGTGCGGACCGTGCCGGTGACCGGACTGTCGTGGATCAGCGCGGGCTGGTCGCCCCGGCCGGCCGCCACGTGCCGGTCGAGCGCGTTGTGGCAGGTGTTCAGCTCCCCGTCGGGGAACCAGCGGTACAGCGGCGCCGCGCTGTCGTCGAGGATCCGCTCCGGTGCCCGGTGCCAGTCGAGGTCCGCCGCGGCCTCCCGCCAGAAGCCGGCCGGGTCGGCGAGGCTCCGCTCGTACGCTGATCGATACGCGCCCATACCGCCATGCTGGTCGCGACCCCGGGCCGGCACGACGGCCGGCCGGGGTCGGTGCGCCGGAAGCGCGCCCCGGCTCGGTGAACGGCCCGGCCGCGGCGGTGGGCGGTCGCCTCTGGAAAGGCCGACGCCGAGGGCGGTGACCGCTCAGCCCACCGGGCGACGGATGAACCGCGTCCGGCCGGGTAATGCGAGCGCCGTCCTGGTGGAGTGACGACCGGCGTCGCGGCGTTCCGCGACCGGGCACGCGGGCGGGCGGCGGGGGGCCGTCCCGCCCGCGGCCACGGTGTTCAGTTGCCGGTCACCCAGTTCCAGGCGGAGACCACCCACTCGGTCTGCTGGAGGTAGGCCACCCCCACGCCGGCCAGGAAGAGCGCGGTCACGAGGTGCGCCCCGCGGGCGCTGCGCCGCACCCGGCCGAGCTGCCGCTCCAGGACCAGCCGGCCGAGCAGGCGGGCCAGGGCGAACAGGCCGGCGGCGGTGAGCAGGCTGAGGACGAAGGTGAGCAGCGGGGCGGTCAGGTCGCCCCGGCCGGAGATCGCCCAGATGCCCCAGCAGACGAAGGCGAACAGGGCGCCCGCGGCGCTCCACTCCCCGCCCCGGCGGAGCTGGGCGAGGTGCCAACCCATCGGTCGCCGGGGCGACGACTCGCCCGTCCAGTCGGCGGGGTCGACGGCGGGGAACTGCTCGGTCCGGGGCGCACGGGGCTGGCCGACCGCCGCCACCCCACGCCGGAACGCGTCCCGCTGCGGGGGCACCACGCCGGGCTGCGGCGGCACCTCGACCGTCCGCTCGGCCCACGGCTGTGTCTGGTCCGCCATCTCGTGTCCTCCCCCTCGACCCACGCCGGCCACGGTTCCGAGGGTAGCGAGCCGGCAAATAGGGTGCCGACCCCGAAGGTGATGGGTTAGACACATCCGATGATTGACGCGCTGGTGCCCCGGGCCGAGGACTTCGACGAGATCGCCGCGTTGCTGGCGCTCGCCTTCCACGGGGACGTCGACCCCGAACTGCTGAAGGTCGAGCGCGGGATCTTCGAACCGGACCGGTCGCTGCTGGTCCGCGACGGCGGCACCGCCGTGGCGCACGCGGCGGCGTTCAGCCGCGACCTGGCCGTTCCGGGGGCCAGCGTGCCGGCCGCGCACGTGACCATGGTCTCCGTGGCCCCCACGCACCGCCGGCGCGGGCTGCTCACCGCGCTGATGCGCCGGCAGCTCCGCGAGGTCCGCGACGCCGGCCGGGAGCCGATCGCGGTGCTCTGGGCCAGCGAGGGCCGGATCTATCCCCGCTTCGGCTACGGCCTGGCCGCGCAGCGGTTCGTGCTGGCCGGCGACACCCTCGGGCTGCGCCTGCCGGACCCGACGCCCGCCGAGGGCACCCTCCGCCTGGACCGGCCGGACCCGCACCGGGCCGAGCTGGCCCGGCTGTACGAGCGGGTACGCGCCGACCGCCCCGGCTGGTCGGGCCGGGACGAGCGCTGGTGGGACTACGTCCTCGCCGACGTGAAGGGGCTGCGGGGCGGCGCCACCGAGCGCCGGGTGCTGCTGCACGACGGGCCGGACGGCCTCGACGGGTACGCGCTCTACCGGACGAAGGAGGAGTGGGCCGGCACCGGGCCGCGGGCCGAGGTCCAGGTGGGCGAGGTGGTGGCCGCCCGGTCGGAGGCGTACCTGGCGCTGTGGCGGCTGCTGCTCTCGATCGACCTGACCCGCCGAGTGTCCTTCCCGATCGCCGCCGTGGACGAGCCGCTGTTCCGGCTGGTGGACGAGCCGCGGCAGCTCGGCGCCCAGCTCGCCGACGCCCTCTGGGTGCGCGTCGTGGACGTGCCGGCCGCGCTGGCCGCCCGCCGGTACGCCACCGACGTCGACGTGGTGGTCGAGGTCACCGACGACCTGCTGCCCGAGAACGCCGGCCGGTGGCGGCTGGTCGGCGGCCCGTCCGGGGCGGAGTGCACGGCCACCGCGGCGCCGGCCGGGCTTGCCTGCGACGTCCGCGCCCTCGGCGAGCTCTACCTGGGCGGCGCCGGCCTGGCCGCGCTCACCGCCGCCGGCCGCGTCCGGGAGCTGGTCCCGGGAACGGTGGCGACGGCGGCGGCCGCCTTCGGCTGGCACCGCGCCCCCGCCCCCATGGAGGTCTTCTGACGACCCGCCGCCCCCACCCTGCGGCGATCCGCGCGGGCCGTCGACGCCAACCTCATGATCGCCGGCCTGGTCGGTCGGGGACGGCGGCCCGCGCCGGGCGGTACGGTCGCAGGGTGGGCGATGCGGAGCGACGGCGACGGCGATTGCGGCACCACGGCGACGGCGGGTCACCCGACGGCGACGGCCTGACCGCGAGCACGGCCGGGGTGCACGACGACGACGGCTCCCGGGCGCCGCGGGGTGCACGACGCGCCGAGCCGGACGAGCCCCGCGGCCGGCGCCCGGGACCGCCCGCCGACGAGGGCGAGCGGGGGCTGCGCGGCCTGGTCGGCTCCGGCTCGTCGCAGGTGAGCGTGACGGCCGCGCTGCGGGCGCGGGACGCCGCCCGGCCGACCGACGAGGACCTGGCCGAGGCCGAGGCCCGGGTGGTGATCGTCCGCCGCAACTGGGTGCCCCGCGAGGAGCTGCCCCGCACCGGGCGGTGACGGGCGCGACCCGCGCGGCGCGCCCGTCGGCGACGCGTCAGGCGGGCAGTTCGGGAAGCTCCCGGCTCTGCTCGTAGTCGGCGACCTGGGCGATCCGGCGGGCGTGCCGGGGGTTGCCGGAGAACGGGGTGGTGAGGAACGCCTCGACCAGGGCGGTCGCCTCGTCCAGGGTGTGCTGCCGGGCGCCGACCGCCACGATGTTGGCGTCGTTGTGCTCGCGGGCCAGCTGGGCGGTGTCGATGTTCCAGGCGAGCGCCGCCCGGACCCCGGCGATCTTGTTGGCGGCGATCTGCTCGCCGTTGCCGGAGCCGCCGATGACCACACCGAGGCTGCCCTGATCGTCGACCACGCGCTGCCCCGTGTGCAGGCAGAACGCCGGGTAGTCGTCGTCCGGGTCGAAGGCGTGCGGGCCGACGTCGACCACCTCGTACCCCTGCTTGGCCAGGTGGTTGGCGAGGTGCACCTTCAGCTCGAAACCGGCGTGATCGGATCCCAGGTAGACGCGCATACCGCGCAGTCTGACAGGCCCGCCCCCGTGCCGGCGCGCGGGCGGCGGCACGGAGGCGGATTCGTCACACGGCTGCGCGAGGAAGCTCGGCGACGACCAGGCCGGCCCGCGCCTTCGGGGTGAACCAGGTGCTCTTGCGCGGCATCTTCTCCCGGGCCAGGTTCACCGCGACGAAGTCGTCCACGGTCACCGGCGCCACGAGGACGGCCAGCTCGGCCCGGCCCGCGTCGACCTCGCCGGTGAGCCAGCTCGCCGGGTAGTCGCCGCCCACGTAGGTGATCCGCTTGTCGCCCGGGTCGAGGCCGAGCGCGTCGCGCAGCAGCAGCCGCTCGACCAGCGCGTGGTCGAGGTTCTCCAGCCGGTCGCCGCCGACGTGCGGCAGGCTCACCGCGTACCCCTGGCCGGCGAGGTGGAGGTGCACGGTGCCGCCGGTCGCCGGGACGTCGACCGGGCCGGCGATCGGGGTGATCTCCGCGCCGGCGGCGCGGAGCCGGTCGAGCAGCTCGTCGGGGGTGGTGGTCAGCTCGCTGACCAGCCGGTTGTAGGGCTGGATGGCGACCGACGCCGGCGTGGTGATCACCGACAGGAAGCGCGGGAAGCCGCCGGTCTGCGCGGCCAGGCTGCGGTGGTTGCCGTCGGCGACCACCAGCTCGCCGCCGCCCGCCAGGGCGGTCAGCTCGTCCTGCGCCGGGCCCGGGCCGAGCAGCCAGATGGCGTGCGTGCGGCCGGCCTGGTCCACGTCGGTGGCGGCGGGCGCGCCGGCGGACTCGGTCGCCGCCGCGAGCGCCGCGTGCAGCTCGTCGCCGCGCCCGGTCTGGAGCAGGAGTACGGGCGAGAGCAGGTGACCCAGCGCCTCGGCCAGGGCGACGCGCTCCCGCACCTTGGCGATGAACACGTCCTCGTTGCGGATCACCAGGCCGGGCTCGTCGGCCCGGGTGGAGATCTGGTCGGTGTCGACCATGGCGAACAGCCCGTACGCGCTCTCCTCGCCCGGCGCGCTGATCCGGTAGAGGACCACCACCTGCTCGGCCGGGGTGTAGCTGCCGTCCGCCTTCGCCTCGGCGAGGCGGGCCACCGCGTCGGGGAGCGCGTCGAGGAAGGACTTCCCGAGGCTCCCGGGCGCCCGGTGGGGCATCTCGATGCCCAGGGCACTGTGCGGGTTCGTCTCGACGATGGCGGTGATCTCCGCGTCGTCGGCGAACTCGTCGTAGTTCTGCGCGCCGGTGCCGCCAGTGGTGATCCAGGCCCGGGCGATCGGATGCACGACCGTCATGCCCGCTGACGCTACCCGCGCCGTCCGGGGCGACGGTGCCGGACCCGCGCGCCGTCCACCAGATGAAAGGGGACGCGGTCAGCCGGTGCGGTGCCGGCCGGGGGCCGCGCTCCCGCCCGGCGTCGGGGCGGCCGGCCGGGAGCCGCCGGAGGCGGTGAGCCGGACCGTCGTCGTCCCGGACGGGGCCGGGCGGCCCGCCGCGGCGCTGGTGCGGACCGTGCCCGGGGTCCGGGCCGGCACGCCCGCATCGGCGGGCGGGGTCATCCGCGAGGTGGCCACCACCCGGGCGACGCCGACCACGATCGGCGGAGCCAGCAGGCCGGCCATCTCGGCCGGGACCGCCGGCCAGTCGCCCTCGGCCACCGACCAGTACGTCGCGCCGGAGTCCTCGGTCGCCGTCTCCGGCGGGTCGGCGGACAGGCGGCGGCGGTGCTTACCCATGGGAACGCCTCCAGGAGCTGCCGGGCTGCGGCCCCGGACGGGCCGCCGGCTGGGACACCCGGTGAAACGAGCCCCGCACCGGCCCGGTGACGGGGCGGCGCGGGGCTCGTCCGGCACGGCCTCAGTCGAAGACCGGGCCGACCTCCCGGCTGCGCTTCAGCTCGTAGAAGCCGGGCGTGCCGGCCACCAGCAGGACGCCGTCCCAGAGCCGGCCGGCCGCCTCGCCCTTCGGCGCCGGGGTGATCACCGGGCCGAAGAAGGCCACCTGCCCGCCGTCCGGGCCCGGGGCGTGGATCACCGGGGTGCCCACGTCGGTGCCGACCGGCCGCATGCCCGCCTCGTGGCTGGCCCGCAGCGCCTCGTCGTACTCGGTCGACTCGGCCGCGTCGGCGAGCGCCGGGTCGAGGCCGACATCGGTGAGCGCGCCGGCCAGCATGTCCCGGCCCAGCTCCTCCTTGCCGAGGTGGATCCGGGTGCCCATCGCGGTGTAGAGCTTCCCCAGCACCTCCCCGCCGTGCGCCTGCTCGACCGCGATGCAGACGCGCACCGGGCCCCAGCCCTTCTTCATCAGATCCTGGTACTGCTCCGGCAGGTCCCGGCCCTCGTTGAGCACCGAGAGGCTCATCACGTGGAACCGGATGTCCACGTCCCGGACCTGCTCGACCTCCAGCAGCCAGCGGGAGGTGATCCACGCCCACGGGCACAGCGGGTCGAACCACATGTCCACGGCGACACGTTCGGTCACGGTGTCATCCCTTCGCGACTCCACAACGCCGGAGCTCCGGCGCCTTCCCCTCCGATCCTCACCCCAACCGGCATCGACCGGTACCGGAATGAGAGCGTGACCTCGGCCACCGAAGGGTGTCCGTGCATGGAAGACTCGGTTTCGGACCGGCCGTCACGAGCGGGCCGGGAGGCCGGTGCCGCGGGGCGCGGCGAGACGAGTGGGATGGAGACGAACAGTGCCGGGAGTGCGCAACCTGACCCAGGTCGAGGCCACCGAGCGGGCCCGCCTGCTCGACGTCACCGGGTACGACATCAAGCTTGACCTGTCGACCGCGGTGCAGGCCGACGGCCGTACCTTCCGGTCGGTGACCGAGGTCCGGTTCCGCTGCGCCGAGCCGGGGGCGAGCACCTTCATCGAGACGGCCGCCGAGTCGGTGCGGTCGGCGACGCTGAACGGCACGCCCGTCGATCTCGCCGGCTGGTCCGCCGAGAAGGGCCTCACCCTCACCGGCCTGGCCGACGAGAACGTCCTCGTGGTCGACGCCGACTTCGGCTACTCCAACAGCGGGCAGGGCCTGCACCGCACGGTCGACCCGGTGGACGGTGAGACCTACCTCTACAGCCAGTTCGAGACGGCCGACGCGCAGAAGGTCTTCGCCTGCTTCGACCAGCCCGACCTGAAGAGCGTCTACACCTGGCACGCCACCGTCCCGGACCACTGGCGGGTGGTGTCCAACATGCCGGTGGAGCGCGAGGAGCCGGCCGGCGAGGGGCTCAAGACCGTCCACTTCGCCGAGTCGGCGCGGATGAGCACCTACATCACGGCGCTCTGCGCCGGCCCGTACCACGAGGTGCGGGACAGCCACGACGGCATCGACCTGGGCGTCTACTGCCGGGCCTCGATGGCGCGGTACATGGACGCGGACGACCTGTTCCTGATCACCAAGCAGGGCTTCGACTTCTTCCACGAGAAGTTCCAGGTGCGCTACCCGCTGCCCAAGTACGACCAGCTCTGGGTGCCGGACTTCAACGCCGGCGCGATGGAGAACTTCGGCTGCGTCACGCACGCCGAGTCGCACTACATCTTCCGCTCGCAGGTCACCGACTTCGAGTACGAGCAGCGCGCCAACACGATCCTGCACGAGCTGGCGCACATGTGGTTCGGTGACCTGGTCACCATGCGCTGGTGGAACGACCTGTGGCTGAACGAGTCGTTCGCCGAGTGGGCCAGCCACTGGTGCAACACCCACGCCACCCGCTTCTCCGACGCGTGGACGACCTTCCTGTCCATCCGGAAGAACTGGGGCTACCGGCAGGACCAGCTCTCCTCCACCCACCCGGTCTACTGCGAGATGCCGGACCTGGAGGCCGTCGAGGTCAACTTCGACGGCATCACCTACGCCAAGGGCGCCAGCGTGCTCAAGCAGCTGGTCGCGTACGTGGGCGAGGAGCCGTTCCTGGCCGGCCTGCGCGCCTACTTCGGCAAGCACGCCTGGGGCAACGCCACCTTCGACGACCTGCTCTCCGAGCTGGAGACGGCCTCGGGCCGGGAGCTGCGCAAGTTCGCCGCCCAGTGGCTGGAGACCGCGCAGGTCAACACGCTGCGCCCCGAGGTGACCATCGGCGCCGACGGCGCGTACGAGCGGGTGCTGGTCCGGCAGGAGGCGCCCGCCGGGCACCCGACCCTGCGCACCCACCGGATCGGCGTGGGCCTCTACGACCTGACCGACGGGCGGCTGGTCCGCCGGGAGCGGGTCGAGGTGGACGTGACCGGCGAGCTGACCGAGCTGTCCGTGCTGCACGGCAGGCCCGCCGCCGACGTGCTGCTGCTCAACGACGACGACCTCACCTACACCAAGCTGCGGCTCGACGAGCGGTCGATGGCGACCGTGGTGCAGCACATCGCGGGCTTCGACTCGTCGCTGGCCCGCGCGCTCTGCTGGACCGCCGCCTGGGACATGACCCGGGACGCCGAGCTGTCGGCCCGGGACTACGTGGCGCTCGTGCTGGCCGGGCTGCCGGCCGAGACCGACATCAACCTGGTCACCGCCACCCTGCGCCAGGCGACCACCACGCTCACCTTCTACGCCGACCCGGCCTGGGCGCCGACCGGCTGGGCCGAGCTGGCCCGGACCGCCCGGACCGCTCTCGCCGCGGCCGAGCCGGGCAGCGGCTTCCAGCTCGCCTGGGCCCGGGCGTACGCCTCCGCGGCCCGCTCCGACGAGGACCTGGCCACGCTGCGCGGCTGGCTGGACGGCGCCGGTGTGCCGGACGGGCTGACCGTGGACACCGAGCTGCGCTGGACCGTCCTCCAGTCGCTGGTGGCCAACGGCGCGGCCGGGGCCGCCGAGGTGGAGGCCGAGCTGGCCGGCGACCGGACCGCCAGCGGCGAGCGGGAGGCCGCGTACGCGCACGCGCTCGTGCCGACGGCCGAGAACAAGGCGGCGGTGTGGGCGGAGCTCACCGGCCCGGAGGCGCTGCCGAACTGGCGCAACCGGGCGCTGCTGCAGGGCTTCACCCACCCGGCGCAGGTGGAACTCACCGCGCCGTACCGGGAGAAGTACTTCGCCGCGGCGGCGCAGGTGTGGGCGCAGCGGGACAGCGAGCCGGCGCAGGAGTTCGTCCAGCTCGCCTACCCGGCGTACCTGGTCGAGGAGGACACGGTGGCGGCCACCGACGCCTGGCTGGCCCAGGAGGGCCACCCGGCGTCGCTGCGCCGGCTGGTCGCGGAGGGTCGCGACGGCGTGTCCCGCGCCCTCAACGCCCGCGCCCGGGACGCCCGGAGCGCCTGATCCTCGGGGGCGGCCCGGGCTCGGGCCGCCCCGCCCCGACCGGCGGTAGACACGAAGAAGCCCGGCCCGCGTTTCGCGGGCCGGGCTCTGTCGTGTGCGGGTGGGCTCAGCCCTTGCCGGCGTGGCTGGCGAGCTGGTCGAGGCCCTGGATGATGCCGCCGGCCAGGTCGCCGCCGCCGAACGAGGCCACCATGGAGAGTGCGGCCAGCTTGGCGTACGTGTCCGGGATGCGCTTGCGCGCGTACCGGCCGGTGATGATCTCAAGCTGCCGCTGGTTGGGCGACACGGCGATCAGCACGGACCTGTCCGGGTCGGCGAGCTGGCGGTGCAGCCGCCCGGCGTGCTCCCGGATCGGCTCGTCGAGGCCGCCCACGTAGACCGAGAAGACCAGGCCGGTGCCCTGGTCGGCCAGGCGGAGCGCCTCGTCGATGCGGAGCAGCTGACGGGTCGAGAACGGCCCGTCCAGGACCTCGGGCGGGGTACCGGTCCCCGTCGCGGCCTGCTTCTCACCAACGGTCACTTGCGCCTCCGGTTCCACCGGCCGGCGCCTCCCGGCCGGCCTGCTCCTGCTTGCGACTGGTCAGCGCCGGCGCCTGCGCCCCGGCGGCCAGTGCGGTGCCGGCCGAGTCGGCCAGCTGCTCCGGACGGCCCAGGAACCAGACCGGAGTGAAGTCGAACGGCCGGCCGGGCCGGTAGCGCTTGGCGCCGCCACCGCCACCGCCACGGTTGCCCGCGGCCGCCAGCCCGGCGATCACCAGCACGGCGGCCGCCGGGATGCCGACGAAGACCAGCAACGTCTCGGTAACAGACAATCCCAACGCCCCCAGGCGGAAAGAGAGACCAGGAATGTTCCGGGTCGGGTGGACGGTCATGACGACGCGCGCCCGACTCCGCTTGTGCTGTTCACGTTAGCGGAGTCGACGGCCCGCCAGATTGCGGGGTGCTGATCCCACCCGCCACACCCGTGCTCCAGTTGCGCGGCAGTGGCTATCAATGTCGCGTCGTCGCCGTACCGGCCGGTGAGCAGCACACCGACCGGCATCCCGTCACCGGTCCGGCCGACCGGCAGGGAAACGGACGGGTCGCCGGTGACGTTGAAGATGGCGCAGTACGGCGAAAACCGGCGCTGCCGGTCGAAATCCTCGGCCGGGCCGAGGCTCGCGAACGACCCCACCGGCGCCTGCGGGGCCGCCAGGGTCGGGCAGAGTAGCAGGTCGCACCCGGCGGTACGGCGCACGCCGCGGCGTACCTGGGCCTGGAGTTCGCCGAGCGCGGCCATCAGCGGGCCGGCGCCGACGGCCGCGCCCCGGTCGCGGAGGAACCGGGTCAGCGGCAGCAGGTCGCTCTCCCGCTCCGCCGGCACCGGGGCGAGCGCCAGCACGTACCAGACGGTCTCGAAGAGCGGCCACGCGTCGGGGCCGAGCGGCGCGGGGACGTCGACCACCTCGTGGCCGGCTTCGGTGAGCAGCGCGGCGGCCCGGTCGACGGCGGCCACGCAGTCCGGGTGGACCGGCTCGTCGGCGAGCATCGGGGCGGTGAACCGGCCGATCCGCACCCGGCCCGGCGCGGCGTCCCGGGCGGCGCCCAGGTAGCCGCCGGTGGGCGCGGCGGGCGGCAGGTACGGCTCGCCGGGCACCGGCTGCGCCAGCACGTCGAGCAGCGCGGCCACGTCGGTCACGGTCCGGCCGAGGGGGCCGCTGGTGGGCAGCCCGAAGGCCCCGAAGCCGAGCGGGCCGCTGGAAACCAGCCCCCGGCTGGGCTTGTAGCCGACCAGGCCGCAGAGGGCCGCCGGGATGCGCAGCGAACCGCCGCCGTCGGAGCCCTGCGCCACCGGCACCAGACCGCCGGCCACGGCGGCCGCCGCCCCGCCGCTGGACCCGCCCGCCGTGTAGCCGAGGCCCCACGGGTTGCGGGCCGGCGGCGCGACGAGCCCTTCCGAGTAGAGCGAGCAGCCCAGTTCGGAGGTGGTGGTCTTGCCGAGGCTCACCAGCCCGGCGGCGGCCATGAACCGGACGACGTCGGCGTCGACCGGCGGCACGAAGTCGGCGAAGGCCGCCGAGCCGAAGGTGGTGCGTACGCCGGCGGTGAGCGTGAGGTCCTTGATCGCGGTCGGCACCCCGTGCAGCGGGCCGCGCCGCTCCGCCGGCACCGCGTCGGCGGCGGCGGCCGCCGCCCGCGCGCGTTCCGGGGTGACGGTGACGAACGCGCCGAGGGTGTCGGCGAGCGCGTCCACCCGGCGCAGGTGGTGCTCGACCAGCTCCACGCTGGACAGCTCACCCCGACGGATCGCGGCGGCCTGCTCCAGCGCGGTCAGGTCGTGCGGCTCGGCCATACCGTCATCCTGCCCGCGACCTGCACCTGATGCACTTCTCACGCGCCGGCCAGCCGGCCGGTACCGCGGTCAGCCGTGCAGGAAGCGCAGGGCGTTGCGGGACAGCAGCTTGTCGCGCTGGTCGGCGCTGAGGAAGTCGGCCTTGCGGACCACCTGCCCGACCGGGCGCTCCCCCAGCGGGTACGGGTAGTCGCTGCCCACCAGCACCCGGTCCTCGCCCATGGTGTCGACCAGCAGCCGCAGGGCGGCCGGCTCGAAGACCACCGAGTCCACGCTGAACCGGTCGACGTAGGCGCTGGGCGGGGCGCTGGACGCGCCGCGTACCAGGTCGCCGCGGCGGTGCCAGGCGTTGTCGGCGCGGCCCAGCCAGAACGGGAAGCTGCCGCCGCCGTGCGCGAAGCAGATCCGCAGCGTCTCCGGCACCCGGTCGAACACCCCGCCGAGGATCAGCGCCAGCACCGACAGGTGCGTCTCGGCCGGCATCCCGGTCAGCCAGCGGGCCATCCACCGGTCCAGCCGGGGCCCGCCCGGCATGTCCCACGGGTGCACGAAGACGGGCGCGCCGACCTCGGCGCAGTGGGTCAGGAACTGCACGATGCCGGCGTCGTCGAGGTCGCGGTCGCCGACGTGGTTGCCGATCTCCACCCCGGCGTGCCCGGCGGCCAGGCAGCGGTCCAGTTCGGCGCAGGCGGCGTCCGGGTCCTGCAACGGCACCTGGCAGAACGGCACCAGCCGGTCACCGCCCCCGGCGGTGACCTCCAGGGTGAGGTCGTTGAAGATCCGGGCGACCTTCACGGCCTGGTCGGCGGGGCGGTCGTAGCTGAAGAAGACCGGGGTCGGCGAGACGACCTGCACGTCGACGCCGTCGGCGGCCATGTCGGCGAGGCGGGTCTCCGGGTCCCAGCACTCCGCGCCGACCGGCCGGAACTCCGTCTCCCCCACCATGATCATGGCGGCGCGCTCGGAGTCCACCCGGAGCCAGGGCCAGCCGGACCCGCCGCAGGCCGCGGCGAGGTCCGGCCACCCCTTGGGTACGACATGCGTGTGCACGTCGACGACGGGTCCCGGCATCAGCCCTTGCCCGGGTGCAGGGCGCCGCAGTTGCCGCAGGTGCGGGCCTTCTCGTCGGCGTAGAACTCCGCGAAGACCGGGGGCAGGTCGGCGGCGATGTCGCGGACCTGGAGCTCCACCTCGTGCACCTTGTGGCTGCACTCGGGGCAGTACCACTGGAACTTCTCCAGCGTGCCCTCCTCGCGGACCCGCTCGATCACCATGCCGATCGAGCCGGTTTCGGGGCGCTGCGGCGAGTGCGGGGTGTTGCGCGGCAGCATCCACATCTGACCCTCGCGCACGTGCACCGTACGCGGCCCCTCGGGCAGCATGAGGTTGATGTGCATGTTGCCCTTGACCTGGTAGAAGAACTCCTCGTACGGGTCGACGTGGAAGTCGGTCCGCTGGTTCGGGCCGCCCACCACCATGACGATGAAGTCGTCACTGCCCGGCAGCATCTCCTTGTTGCCCACCGGCGGCTTGAGCAGGTGCTGGTTCTCCCCGATCCAGCCTTGGAAGCTGAACGGCTCGGCGATCTCACTCATGACTGACCTCCCGACGGACGTAGGGCCACGGCCTGCATCTCGATGAGCAGGTGCGGGTGCGGAAGCTGGTGCACGGCCACCGTGGTCCGGGTCGGCCCGGTGGCGTCGAAGAACTCCGCCCACACCTCGTTGTAGCCACCGAAGTCGTTCATGTTGACCAGGTAGCTGGTGACCTGCACCAGATCACCCAGGTCGGCGCCGACCGAGCGGAGCAGGTCGCGGATGTTCCCGACCACCGCCCGGGTCTGCGCCCGGATGTCGAGGTCGGTGGTGCCGAACTCGTCGACCGAGACACCGGCGAACGTGTTGTCCGGCCGGCGCGACGACGTACCCGAGACGAAGACGAACCCGCCGGCGACCTTGACGTGCGGGAAGGCGCCGCGCGGCACGGCCTTCCCGGCCACCACCCGGGCCGTCATGCGGCCGCCTTCAGGGACGCCGTGCCGAGCTTCTCCACGACGGCCCGGACGTGCGCGCCGGGGCGCAGCGGCACGGCGGCGGTGGCCGCGCCGGCCAGGAAGACCCAGCCCTCACGGAGCCGGACGCCGTGCCGGCCGGCCAGCCGGATGCCCTCGTCCAGGGCCCGGCGCGGGTCGCCGAGGATCGCGGCCGTCGAGCCGACCTGCGCCACCCGCCCGTCGATCTCCAGCAGCACGCCGAGGTTGTCCAGCCCGTCCGGAACCGGCGACCAGGGCCCGACCACGAACGCGGCGGCCGAGGTGTTGTCGGCGACCACGTCCGGCAGGGAGAAGGTGAAGTTGGCGTACCGGGAGTCGATCAGCTCGATCGCCGGGGCGACCGCGCGGACCGCCTCGCTGAACGCGCCGACCGGCTCACCGGGCTCGGGGAGGCGGTCCAGCAGGAACGCCACCTCCGGCTCGACCCGGGGGTGGATGAAGTCGGCCACGTCGACCGTGCCGCCGTCGGGCACCCGCATCACGTCGGTGAGCCGGCCCCAGATCACCTCGTCCACGCCGACCTGGGCCATCTTCGCCTTGCTGGTCAGCCCCATCTTCAGCCCGACCAGCCGCTCGCCGCGGTCGAGGCGACGCTGCAGCAGGGCAGCCTGCACGGCGTACGCGGCGTCCACGTCGAGGCCGGTCTCGGCGGCGAGTTGCGGGATCGCGGTGGCCGAGTCGGCGGCCGCGCCCAGCTTCTCGGCGATCCCCGCAATGTCCGGCCCGATCATGAGTGCTCCTTGCTCGCCAGGTCGAGTGCCACGTCCACGATCATGTCCTCCTGGCCGCCGACCATCCGGCGCCGGCCCAGCTCGACCAGGATCGAGCGGACGTCCACCCCGTACTTGGCCGAGGCGCGCTCGGCGTGGCGGAGGAAGCTGGAGTAGACGCCCGCGTACCCGAGGGAGAGCGTCTCCCGGTCGACCTGGACCGGCCGGTCCTGGAGCGGGCGGACCAGGTCGTCGGCCGCGTCCATGAGCGCGAACACGTCGCAGCCGTGCTTCCAGCCGTGCAGCTCGGCGACCGCCACGAAGACCTCCAGCGGGGCGTTGCCGGCGCCCGCGCCCATGCCGGCCAGCGACGCGTCCACCCGGACGGTCCGGCCGTGCGGGGCGTCCGCGCCGGCCGGCCCCGGGCCGGGGATCCGGCCGTGCTCGACCGCCAGCACGCTGTTCGCCACCCCGAGGGACAGGTTGTGGTGGGCGTGGATGCCGATCTGCGTCTCCGGTTCGAGCACCTGCCGGTACGCGTCGACCCGCTGCGCCACGTCGGACATGAGCAGCCGCCCGCCGGAGTCGGTGACGTAGACGCAGTGCGCCCCGTACGACTCCATGAGCTTGGCCTGGGCGGCCAGCCCGGCCGGGTCGTTCATGTGCGACATCATGAGGAACCCGGAGACGTCCATGCCGTTCTCGCGGGCCCAGGAGATGTGCTGGGCGGAGATGTCCGCCTCGGTGCAGTGGGTGGCGATCCGGACGCTGGTCACCCCGAGCGCCTTGGCCGCCTTGAGGTCGGCGATGGTGCCGATTCCGGGCAGCAGCAGGGTGGTGAGCCGCGCGTTGGTCAGCACCTCGGCGGCGGCGGCGATCCAGTCGGCGTCGCCGGCCGCACCGTGGCCGTAGTTGACGCTGGAACCGGCCAGCCCGTCGCCGTGCGCCACCTCGATGGCGGCCACCCCGGCCGCGTCGAGCGCGGCGGCGATGGTCCGCACCTGGTCCACCGTGTACCGGTGGGCGATGGCGTGCATGCCGTCGCGCAGCGTCACGTCCTGGATGTACAGGTCGGTCATGCCGGCACCTCCTTCGCCCGCAGGGCCACCAGCCGCTCGGCGGTGCGCAGCGCGGCCGAGGTCATGATGTCCAGGTTCCCGGCGTACGCGGGCAGGTAGTGCCCGGCGCCGGAGACCTCCAGGAAGACAGAGACCTGGAGCCCGGTGAAGTGCCGGCCCAGCACCGGCGCGTACGTGTCCACCCGGTCGAACTGCACGTCCTGCTTGAGCCGGTAGCCCGGGACGTACTCCTGCACGGTCTTCACCATGTCGGCCACGGAGGCGGCGATCGCGGTGCGGTCGGCGTCGGCGTCCGGGCAGAGGCAGTAGACGGTGTCCCGCATGAGCAGCGGCGGGTCGGCCGGGTTCAGCACGATGATGGCCTTGCCGCGCTCGGCGCCGCCGACCACCTCGATGGCCCGGGCCGTGGTCTCGGTGAACTCGTCGATGTTGGCCCGGGTGCCCGGCCCGGCCGACTTCGACGCGATCGAGGCGACGATCTCCCCGTACGCGACCGGGGTGACCCGGCCGACCGCGTGCACGATCGGCACGGTGGCCTGCCCGCCGCAGGTCACCATGTTCACGTTGGGCTGGTGCAGGTGTTCGTCGAGGTTGACCGGCGGCACCACGTACGGGCCGATGGCGGCGGGCGTCAGGTCGACCACGGTCCGGCCGTGCGCCCGCAGCACCGCGTCGTGGCGTCGGTGCGCACCCGCCGAGGTGGCGTCGAAGACCAGCTCGACGTCGGCGAACTCGGGCATGGCGACCAGGCCGTCGACGCCCTCGGCGGTGGTGGCCACGCCGAGCCGCCGCGCCCGGGCCAGCCCGTCGGACGCCGGGTCGATCCCGGCCATCGCCACCATGCGCAGCTCGCCGCTCAGCCGCAGCACCTTGATCATCAGGTCGGTGCCGATGTTGCCCGACCCGAGCACCGCCACTCCGACGGTCATGAGGCCTCCTTGGAGAAACAGGTCCGCACCGAGCCGAGCCCGGAGATCCGCGCCTCGTACGCCGCGCCCGGCGTCACGGGCACCATGGGGCCGAGCGCCCCGGAGAGCACCACGTCCCCGGCCTTCAGCGGGTCACCGGCGCGGGCCATGGTGCCGGCCAGCCAAAGGAGTGCGTGCAACGGGTTGCCGAGGCAGGCCGCCCCGGCGCCGACCGAGACGGGCTCGCCGGCGTGCTCCAGCACCATGCCGCAGAGCCGCAGGTCCACGTCGGCCAGCCGGCGGGGCGCGGTGCCGAGCACGAAGAGCCCGCTGGAGGCGTTGTCCGCCACCGTGTCCACGATGGAGATGTCCCAGCCGGCGATCCGGGAGTCGACGATCTCGATGGCCGGCAGCACGTGGTCGACGGCCCGGATCAGGTCGACGGTGGTGACCCGCTCGTCGGGCAGGTCGGCGCCGAGCACGAAGGCGATCTCCGCCTCCACCCGGGGCTGGAGCAGCCGGCTCATCGGCACCTCGACGCCGTCGCCGACGGCCATGTCGTCGAAGAGCACCCCGAAGTCGGGCTGGAAGACGCCGAAGTTCTCCTGCACGGCCCGGGAGGTGAGGCCGATCTTCGCGCCGACCCGGCGGTGACCCTTGCCGAGCCGCTGCCGGGTGTAGACCTGCTGCACCTGGTAGGCCGCCTCGATGTCGCCCTCCGGCAGCAGCCGCCCGCGCAGCGGCGGGCACGGCTTCTCCTCCTGCCGGGCCACGGCCAGCTCCCGGTTGGCGGCTTCGATGTCGACGGTCATCCCGGCTCCTCGCTGCGTGCGCTGACGACGCCGGCCATTCTGCCCGTCGCGCGCACCCCGCGCGCTCATGAGAGGTCCACGCAGACGTTGGTGAGTTCGGAGTAGAAGTCGAGCGAGTGCACCCCGCCCTCCCGGCCGATACCGGACGCCTTCACGCCGCCGAACGGGGTGCGCAGGTCGCGCAGGAACCAGGTGTTCACCCAGACGATGCCGGCGTCCAGCCGCGCCCCGGCCCGGTGCGCCCGGCCCACGTCCCGGGTCCAGACGGTCGCCGCCAGGCCGTAGTCGGTGCCGTTGGCCAGGGCGTACGCCTCGTCCTCGTCGTCGAACGGTGCGACGTGCACCACCGGCCCGAAGATCTCCTCCCGGTTGGTGCGCGCGTCCGGGCCCAGGCCGGTGAGCACGGTCGGCTGTACGTACGCGCCCCCGTCGCGGGCGTCACCGAAGCGCGGCGTGCCGCCCCCGGCGCGCACCTCGGCGCCCTCCGTGCGGGCCAGCCCGTAGTGGCCGAGCACCTTGTCCCGGTGGGCGTGCGAGATCAGCGGCATGTTGACGGTGGCCTCGTCGGCCGGCCAGCCGTACGCCAGCTCGTCGGCACGCTTGGCCAGCCGGGCCGTGAACTCCTCGAAGACCGGCCGCTGCACGTAGATCCGCTCGGTGCAGAGGCAGACCTGGCCCCCGTTGGTGAAGCTGGACCGGACCGAGCCGGCGACCGCCGCGTCCAGGTCGGCGTCGGCGAAGACCAGGCCGGCGTTCTTGCCGCCCAGCTCGAAGCTCACCGCCTTCACCCCGTCGGCGGCGGCCCGCATGATGGCGCTGCCGGTGGCCGACTCCCCGGTGAAGGTGATCGCGTCGACGCCCGGGTGCCGGGTGAGGTGCTCGCCGGCCGAGCCGGGGCCGAAGCCGTGCACCAGGTTGAACACGCCCTCGGGCACGCCCGCCGCGGCCATCACCTCGGCGAGCAGGGTCGCCGACGCCGGGGTCTCCTCGCTGGGCTTGACCACCACGGCGTTGCCGCAGGCCAGGGCCGGGGCGACCTTCCAGGTGAGCAGGAGCAGCGGCAGGTTCCACGGCACGATGATCGCGACCACGCCGACCGGCTTGCGGACCGCGTAGTTCAGCGCCCGCCCGCCGGTCGGGGTGACCGTGGTGAACGACTCGGTCGGGGCGGTCGCCACGATCTCGGCGAACGCCCGGAAGTTGGCGGCCCCACGGGGGATGTCCAGCGTGCGGGCCTGGGAGATGGCCTTACCGGTGTCGGCGACCTCGGCGGCCACCAGGTCGTCGAAGCGGCGTTCCAGCTCGTCGGCGACCCGGCGGAGCACCTCGGCGCGTTCCCGCTCGCCCATCCGGCCCCACGGGCCGCGCAGCGCCGCCCGAGCGGCGGTCACCGCGTCGTCCACGACGGACTCGCCGGCCTCGACCACCTCGAAGACCGGCTCGCCGGTGACCGGGCTGCGCTTGGTGAACCGCGGCCCGGCGTCGGTGAAGGAGCCGCCGACGAAGTTGCGCAGCAGCCCGGGGCCGTCCGGCGCGTGCCCGGCCATCAGCCGGGGATCCCAGAGGGTCATCCTCGCCTCCCCCGGCCGAGCGCCACCGCCGCACCGGCCAGCGCCGCCAGCGCGCCGGCCGCCACCGCACCCACCACCCGGTACTGCCGGCGCACGCGGCGGCGCACCTCCGCGTACGGGGTGGTCGAGAAGGAGACCAGCTCGTACTGCGAGACGTAGCGGCCGGGCAGGGCGCGCTCCAGCGCGTGCTCGATCTTCTTGCGGGTCTGGAACACCGGCGAGGCGACCTTGTCCCGCATCTCCACGAAGTTGGTCAGCGCCATCCGGGCGATCGCCTCGGCGTTGGCCTGCCGGCGGTGCTGGAACAGCGGCAGCGCCGACGCCCACTGGTCGCCGCACTCGTCCAGGCAGCGGTCCAACTCGACCACGTCCTCGAACGCGCAGTTCGCGCCCTGGCCGTAGAACGGCACGATGGCGTGCGCCGCGTCGCCGAGCAGGCCGACCCTGCCGGCCACCTGCCACGGCGTGCAGCGGACGGTGCCGAGCACCCCGACCGGGTTGTGCTGGTAGTCGTCGACCAGGTTCGGCGCGAGCGGCACCAGGTCCGGGTAGTGGGTGGCGAAGTACGTCTCGATGGCGGCCGGGCTGCCCAGCGAGGCGAAGCTCTGCGTGCCGTGGGTCGGCCAGAACAGCGTGCAGGTGAAGGAGCGGTCCGGGTTGGGCAGCGCGATCATCATCGAGGTGCCGCGCGGCCAGATGTGCAGCGCGCCCGGGTCCAGGGCGAACTCGCCGCCGATCGGCGGGATGGTGAGTTCCTTGTAGCCGTAGTCCAGGAAGTCCAGGCTCTCGGTCACCGCCCCGTACGCCAGCAGCTGCCCGCGCACCGCTGAGCCGGCGCCGTCGGTGCCGAGCACGACCGACGCGGTCTCGGTGACCTTGCCCTGCGGGGTCTCGAAGGTCATCTCGCCGCTGGCCGGGTCGAGCCCGACGAGCCGGTGGTCGAAGGCGATCCGCACGCCCGGCAGCGCGGCGGCGGCGTCCAGCAGCGCGTTGTTCAGCGCGCCCCGGCTGATCGAGTTGATCGCCCGGTCGCCGGAGACGCTGTACGACTGGAACTGCGGCTCCCCCTCCACCGGGTGGATCATCCGGCCCCGCATCGGCAGCGCGTCCGTCATCACCTGCCGGTCCAGGCCGATCCGCCGCAGCGCGTCCAGGCCGCGCTCGGAGAGCGCCAGGTTGATCGAGCGCCCCCGCTCGACCCGGCCGGTGCGCGGGTCCGGCCGCCGCTCGTAGAGGGCGACCGGGTAGCCGCGCCGGGCCAGGAAGCAGGCCAGCAAACAGCCGGCCAGTCCGGCGCCGACGACGGCGATCTCCTCGCGCTCGGCACTCATCGGTTCACCTCCACGGTCGCGGCCAGCGCGTCGGCGACCCGCCAGCAGTCGTGGTACGTCGAGTAGAGCGGCACCGGGGCGAACCGGACGACGTCCGGCTCCCGGGCGTCGGCGATCACGCCGTGCTCGTGCCGCAGCCGCTTGGTCAGCTCGCTGGCGCTGCCCGCGCCGATCCGGACCGAGAGCTGGCAGCCTCGGCGCTCCGGGTCGCGTGGGGTGATGACGGTCAGCGGCCGGTCCGCGGTCACCTCGTCGAGCAGCCGCTCCAGATAGCCGGTGAGCCGGAGGCTGCGCTCGCGCAGCGCGGGCATGCCGACCGAGTCGAACAGCTCCAGCGAGGTGCGTACCGGGCCCATCGCGAAGATCGGCGGGTTGGAGATCTGCCACGCCTCGACGGTGGCCGGCGGCCGGGAGACCGGGGTCATCTCGAACCGGGTGGCCGCCTCGGTGCTCCACCAGCCCTCGAAGCGGGGCAGGTCCGGGTCGCCGAGGTGGCGCTCGTGGACGAAGACTCCGGCCAGGGCGCCGGGACCGGAGTTCAGGTACTTGTAGGAGCACCAGGCGGCGAAGTCGACGTCCCAGTCGTGCAGCGACAGCGGCACGTTGCCGGCCGCGTGCGCCAGGTCCCAGCCGACCATCGCGCCGGCGGCCCGGCCCGCGGCGGTGATCGCCGGGATGTCCATCAGCTCGCCGGTCAGGTAGTTGACCCCGCCGAGCAGCAGCAGCGCCACGGTGTGCCCCTCGGCGGCCAGGAAGTCGAGCACGTCCTGCGTCCGCAGGTTGTCCTCGCCGGGGCGCGGCTTGAGGCGGACCACGGCGGTGTCCGGGTCGAGGCCGTGGAAGCGGGCCTGGCTGCGGACCGCGTAGCTGTCCGAGGGGAAGGCGCTGTCCTCGATGACGATCCGGGTCCGCTCCCCCGCCGGCCGGTAGAAGCTCACCATCAGCAGGTGCAGGTTGACCGTGAGGGAGTTCATCACCACGGTCTCCGCGGGGCGGGCGCCGACCAGTCGCGCGGCCGGCGCCGTCAGCAGTTCGTGGTACGGCAGCCAGGGCCGCTCCGCCTCCAGGTGCCCCTCCACGCCCAGCCGCCGCCAGGCGTCCAGGTCGGCCAGGAGTTCCTCGCGGGTGGCCCGGGGTTGCAGGCCCAGGGAGTTGCCGGCCAGGTACGCCACCTCGGGGTAGCGCCCGCCCTCGGCCGGCGGCACCAGGAACAGGTGCCGGTGGCCGGGGTCGGCGGCGTCGCGGGCGCGGGCGTCTTCTTCGGGGGTGTGCATGCTGCTCTCTCCGGTCACATCGCGGTACGGGCGGACCATAGCTCCGGGAAGACCACCCGGGCCATGCTCCGCTGCAACCAGGCCAGCCCGGCGGAGCCGCCGCTGCCGACCTTGGCCCCCATCGAGCGCTGCACCGCCTTGATGTGGTGCCAGCGCCAGTCGCTGAACCCTTCGGCCACCTCGGTCAGCGCCTCGCCGAGCAGGCGCAGGTGGTTGTCGGGGCCGCCGTCGGCGTAGATCCGCACCCAGGCGGCCTCGACGGCGGGGTGCGACTCGTGCTCGGTCGCCACGTCCCGCTCCAGCAGGTCGGCCGGCAGCTCGAAGCCGCGCCGGGCGAGCAGCGCCACCACGTCGTCCCAGAGGCTCGGCGTGGTCAGTGCGGCGGTCAGCTCGGCGTGCACCTCGGGCTGCCGGCGGAACGGGCGGATCAGCGCCGGGTCGCGCAGGCCCAGCAGGAACTCCAGCTGGCGGTACATGGCCGACTGGAAGCCGGAGCCCTCGCCGAGCCGGTCGCGGAACCGGTTGAAGTCGGCCGGGGTCATCCAGCGCAGCCCCTGCCAGGCGGCGTTGAGCCCCTCGATGTGCAGGGCGGCACGGCGCAGCGGGGGCAGCGCGTCCCAGATCCGGTTGGCCCGCAGCTCGCGCTGGGCGTGCCGCAGCTCGTGGCAGGTCAGCTTGAAGTACAGCTCCATGATCTGGCTGACCATGAGGAAGGACATCTCGCCCGGGTCGTCGCTGAGCGGCTGCTGGAGCTGGTGCAGCGTGCTGGCGTGCACGTAGGCGTCGTAGGGCACCCGGTCGGCGAACTCCAGGGTCGGCTCGCCGCCGTTGCGCGCCGCGCGGACCGCCCGCTGCTGCGAGGTCGCCGGCCGCACCGCCGTCGTCTGTTCCACCGTCATCTCCCTTCGTACGCCGGGGTAGACGACATGATGCCGCTGGTTGATCCGCAGATGGAATGCCTGTTCAACGGCGGTACGGTAGTCCCACCTGTCGAGCCGAAGGCGTCTTCGGCACTCGACTTCACGGAAGAAAGGTCACCGCGTGGACGACATGGACTGGGCGCTGCTGCGCGAACTCCAGGCCGACGCCCGGCTCTCGTACAGCGAGCTGTCCCGCCGGGTGCACCTCTCCCCGCCCGCCGTGGCCGAGCGGGTACGCCGGCTGGAGGAGTCGGGGGTGATCACCGGCTACCACGCGCACGTGGACCTGACCCGGGCCGGCCGGACCGTGCTCGCGCTGATCCGGATGTCCTGCTACGGGTCGCGCTGCATCCTCAACGACCCCGAGGTGGCGGACTGGCCGGAGATCATGGAGATCCACCGGATCACCGGCGACGCGTGCAGCATGCTCAAGGTGGCCGCCGGCACGATGGGCGAGTTCGAGGGGGTCATCGACCGACTCGCCCCGTACGGCCAGCCGTCCAGCACGATGGTGCTCTCCACGCCGCTGGAGTGGCACCCGGTCACCCCGCTCCCGCCCGCCGGAGCGCCCCCGGCCGGCCGGCGCCGCTGATCCGCCCCGGGTTTGCCCTGGGATCAGGGGGAATTCAGCCCGCGCTGCCCGTCAGCAGGATTCCGGTGCGCCGCACCGGAAGGGGGGAATCATGCGAGGGCTCCTGTCACACCGCGCACTCCGGGGCGTTCTGGGCCTGCTCGGCCTGATCGCGGCGTTCGTCCTGGCCACGGCCTCCCCGGCGCGCGCCGGGGAGAACGTCTTCGTCGAGGTCACGCCGAACAGCGCCCAGGCCGGCACCCGGGTGAGCATCCGGGCCAGTTGCGACAACAACAACGACCGGCAGGCCCAGGTCACCTCGGACGCCTTCGGGCGGGTGATGCTCCGGCCGGACAACGGCTTCCTGACCGGGGCGGTCACCATCCCCGGCAACAAGGCGCCCGGTGACTACCCGGTGAACCTGGAGTGCTCCAACGGCCAGAGGACCTCCACCATGCTCACCGTGCTGAACATGGCCCAGCCGAGCAAGGGCCCGGCGACCGGCGGAGGGGGCACCGCGGGCGGCCGGGGCGCCGGTTCGCTGCTGCTGGTCGGCGGTCTGGTCGCGGTCGCCGTGGTGGCCGGGGTGGGTGCCCGCCGCAAGACCGGTAGCCGCTTCTGACGGGGGTGCGGCCATGGCCCGCCAACCGCGCCGCGCCCGCCGGGGCCGGCACCGGGCCGGGTCCCGGGCCGCCGTCGGGCTGCGACTGGCGTCCCGCGCCTCGCGCCGGTTCGTCCGCGCCGCCGGGCACGCCTTCTCGGCGAGCGTCACCACCGCCGACCCGCACGCCCGCCCGGTGCCGCCGCGGCCCGCCCCGGCCGCCGGCCGCTGGCGGTACGCCGCCCAGCGCGGCCCCGGCGCCCCGGTGCTCGTCGTCGCGGCCCTGATGGCGCTGATCGTGGCCATGCTGGGCGTGGAGCAGGTGACCGGCGTCAGCGTGCTGCCGGAACAGCTCACCGCCGGCCTGCGCCCGCCGCCGAAGAAGTTCCCCGTGCTGTCCGGCAGCCCGCCGACCGACCTGACCATCAGCAAGATCGACCTGCGGGCGCCGGTGCACCGGGTGGGCATCGCCCCGGACGGCAGCATCGCGGTGCCCGACGTCGGCCGGGCCGGTGAGGTCGGTTGGTACGACCAGGGCCCCACCCCCGGCCAGTACGGCCCGGCGGTCATCGTGGGGCACGTCGACACCACCACCGGGCCGGCCGTCTTCCACGACCTGAAGAACCTCGACGACGGCGACCGGATCGAGGTGACCCGGCAGGACCGCTCGGTGGCCGTCTTCGAGGTGACCTCGATCGAGCGGTACGGCAAGGAGCGGCTGCCGGTGCGGGAGGTCTACGGCGACTTCAGCCGGCCAAACCTGCGGCTCATCACCTGCGGCGGCCGCTGGGTGGGCGGCGAGACCGGCTACGCGGACAACCTGGTGGTCTACGCCTCGCTGGTGAAGGCGCGCCAGTGAGCGCCGCTCAGGCCGCCTCGGTCTCCGGCTCGCGCAGGTCGAGCCAGTCGGCCCAGCGCGGGTCGGGCGCGCGGTGGCCGAGCACCCGCCAGGCCGTGCCCTTCGGGGCCGCCGGCAGGTTGTGCAGCCGCCAGCCCAGCTCGGCCGGCGTCTTGTCGCCCTTGGTGTGGTTGCAGCGGGCGCAGGCGGCGACCACGTTCTCCCAGGCGTGCCGGCCGCCCCGGCTGCGCGGGAAGACGTGGTCGATGGTCTCCGCCGGACCGCGGCAGTAGGCGCAGCGCCAGCCGTCCCGGGCGAAGATCGCCCGGCGGGAGAGCCCGACGTGGGTGCGGTAGGGAACCCGGACGTAGCGGGTCAGCCGGACCACCGAGGGGACCGGGAGCGCGTTGCGCGCGCTGTGCAGGATGCCTTCGCCGTCGGCCACGCAGACGGCCTTGGCGGAGAGCACGAGGATCGCGGCGCGACGCACCGACACGACGCACAGGGGCTCATAGGTGGCGTTGAGAACGAGCGCACCGGAGCCCGCCGTGGGTCGTATGTCAGGCATCGCGCTCACCCTCCCGGTCCAGCCGCTCCGGCCACCATGGCGCCGGGCGCGCCCCGCGGGCAGCGGGGAACGACACCGACGCCGGCCGGATCACCGACGTCCGTTGCGCCAATAGTCCCTGATCGCGCCCCGGATTGCACGCACTAATCCGGGGTACCCTCGGGAAGCTGTCTCCGCCCGTGTCACGATGACCGGTTCCGCCCGGCATGATCGGTTGGCCGCCCCGTCGGCGGGAGGCGGGCGGGTCGCCAGCGGGCGCCCAGCGACCTTGCGGTACGAAGGCAGGGTGAGTCCCGCCAACCTGCTGCTCCATGCGCTGTCCGCCGTCGAGCCGAGCCCGTCCCCGTCCGTCGACTGCCGCACCGACACCTGGTGCAAGAACGTCTACGACATCACCGGCTCGGCGTGGTTCGCCGAGGGCAGCTACTGGATCGTCCTGAAGCCGCTGCGGATCGTGCTGATCCTGCTGCTCGCCGTGGCCGCCCGCTGGGCGCTGCACCGCACCATCAACCGGCTGGTCCGGACCACCACCGAGGGCGCTGTGCCCACCATGCTCCGCCCGCTGCGCGAGCGGATCCCCAGCGCCACGCTCGACCCGGAGCAGTTCGTGCCGGAGCGGCGGCGCCAGCGCGCCGAGGCCATCGGCTCGGTGCTGCGCAGCATGGTCACGGCGTTCATCTTCGGCATCGCGCTGCTCATGGTGCTCAAGGAGTTCAGCTTCGACCTGGCCCCGCTGCTGGCCAGCGCCGGCATCGCCGGCGTGGCACTCGGCTTCGGCGCGCAGAGCCTGGTGAAGGACCTGATCGCCGGCCTGTTCATGCTGATCGAGGACCAGTACGGCGTCGGCGACACCGTCGACCTGGGCGAGGCGACCGGCGTGGTGGAGGCGGTGGGCCTGCGGGTCACCACGGTCCGGGACGGCCGGGGCGTGCTCTGGTACATCCGCAACGGCGAGATCGTCCGGGTCGGCAACAAGAGCCAGGGCTGGGCCCTGGTCGTGGTCGACCTGCCGATCGGTTTCGCCGGCACCGAGGAGGCCACCGCGGTGCTGCGTACGGCGGCCGCCTCGGTCGCGCTGGACCCGGAGCTGTCGCCGCAGATCGTCGAGGAGCCGGAGGTGCTCGGCGTCGAGCAGATGACGGTCGACGGCGCGGTGATCCGTACCGTGGTCAAGACCACGGCCGACGGGCAGTTCGCGGTCGGACGCGAGCTGCGCCGGCGGCTCGCCGAGGCGCTGGAGAACTCGGGCATCACCGCGCGGATCGCGGCGGCCCGGCTCTATCCGGGGCTGCCGCCCCGCCCCGCGGCCCCGGGCGAGACGGGCACCGGCGGGGCCACCTGACGCGGGTCTCCGGTCGGCCGGGCGGGCCGGACGATTTTCGGGGGTCGCGCACCGCGCGGCCCCTCGGGTATCGTCCGTTCGTTCAGTCGGAGATGCGACGATCAATCCGTTCACCCTAGCCAGTTGTCAGACGATCGGGCAGAATCCGGTGAACACGCTCCCCAAAGGAGCGTGCTCGTGTCCTCGCTGATCCGTAGATCTGACGACGGTTCCCAGGTCAGGCCATCACGAGTGGTCGGCCCGGGAACGATGGAGGCGACGGTGTCCGACGAGCGACCCGCCCAGGAGGGCCCGGCCACCTTCCGCGATCTGTTCAGCCTCGCGGAGTTCCGCGTCCTCTTCACGGCAAGCGCTCTGTCCTGGATCGGTGACTACGTCGCGAAGGCCGCGGTCACCGTCCTGGTCTACCGGCAGACCGACTCGGTGACGCTCTCGGCCGCCGCGTTCGCGGCAAGCTACCTGCCCTGGCTGGTCGGCGGCCCACTGCTCTCCGCGCTCGCGGAGCGATACCGCTACCGGCAGGTCATGGTGGCCTGCGACCTGGTGCGGATGGCGTTGATGGTGCTGGTCGCCCTGCCCGGGATGCCGCCCTGGGCGATCCTCGCGCTGATCTTCGCGACCACGCTGGCCAACCCGCCGAGCCAGGCCGCCCGGTCCGCACTGATGCCGCAGATCCTGGCCGGCGACCGGCTGGTGGTCGGCCTGTCGGTCTCCGCGAGCACCGGGCAGGCCGCCCAGGTCCTCGGCTACCTGCTCGGCGCGGCGATCGCCGTGGTCAACCCGGCCGCCGCGCTGCTGATCAACGCGGCCACCTTCGGCCTCTCCGCCGCGCTGGTCCGCTTCGGCCTGCGGAACCGGCCGCCCGCCATGACCGAGGCGCATCGCAGTCACCTGCTGCGGGAGACCGCCGAGGGGTTCCGGCTCGTCTTCGGCCGCCCGGTGCTGCGCGCCATCGCCGTGCTGGTCTTCAGCGCGATGGTCTTCTCGATCGTCCCCGAGGGGCTCGCCGCGGCCTGGGCCGCCGAGCGGAGCGGGGACGGCATGGACACCGGCACCGCCCAGGCGGTCATCATGGCCGCCAACCCGGTCGGTTACATCCTCGGCGGGCTGATGGTCGGGCGGCTCGTCGCCCCGGCCCGCCGGCTGGCCCTGATGCGCCCGCTCGCGGTGATCGCCCCGGCGGTGCTCGTCCCGGCGGTGCTCGACCCGCCGCCCATCGTCGTGGCGCTCCTCGCGGCCGCGTGCGGCTTCGCGGTGGCCGGGCTCATCCCGGTCGCCAACGGCCTCTTCGTCCAGGTGCTGCCGGACGGCTACCGGGCCCGCGCCTTCGGCGTGATGGCCAGCGGGACCCAGATCATCCAGGGTGCCGCCGTGCTGGCCACGGGGGCTCTCGCCGAACGGTTCACCATCCCCTCCGTGGTCGGGTTGTGGAGCGCCGCCGGCGTGCTGCTGATGCTCCTCGCGGTGCTCACCTGGCCGCGCCCGGCGACGATCGAGGCGGCCGTCGAGGTCGCCCGGGCGGAATCCGCCGCGACGGCCACCATGGCGGCGCCCGCCACGCACACCCCGGCCCGGGGGACGGCGGTGGGCGACCGGGCCGGCGAGCGCAGCCGGCGCCGGCACGCGGTGACCTGACTCCCGCTCCGGCGGTGGGCGGGAGCCGCCTCCGGGCGGCACCTGGCAGGATGGGTGACGTGACTTCCCCTGGCGAGTCGATGACCCTCTTCGAGGCGATCGGCGGCGAACCCACCTTCCGCAAGCTGGTGGACGAGTTCTACGCCGGTGTCGCCACCGACCCGCTGCTGCGGCCCATGTACCCGGAGGAGGACCTGGGCCCGGCCGCGGACCGGCTGACCCTCTTCCTCATCCAGTACTGGGGTGGCCCGCACACCTACTCCGAGCAGCGCGGTCACCCCCGGCTGCGAATGCGGCACGCGCCGTTCCGGATCGGCGCGGTCGAGCGGGACGCCTGGCTGCGCCACATGCGCCGGGCGGTGGACCGGCTCGACCTGCCGCCGCAGCTCGCCGCCGCGCTCTGGGACTACCTGGAGCGGGCCGCGTACTTCATGGTGAACGTGATGGAGGACCCGGCGGCCGAGGGCTGACCGGCCGGCGGCCGCGCCGACCCCGTCAGAGCAGGGCTCCCTCGTCGTGCAACCAGTCGACGAAGGTGGTGGCCACCGCCGCACCGCAGTCGAGCATCTCGACCAGCAGCGCGTCGTGGGTGCCCGCCCCGAGCGGCACCTGGAGCTCGGCGTAGATGGGCAGCTGGCCGCGCTCGGTCGGGTCGCCGATGTACGCCTTGCAGAACCGCCGGGTGTGGTTCCACTCGTTGACCACCCGGTAGGCGCGGTCGGCCCAGTCCGGTGGCACCGTCGCGTGCGGGCGGGCCCGCATCACCAGGATCTCGTCCTCGGGGCCCTCCAGGGTGACCAGCACGGCGTGCCGCTCCCACATGGCCAGCAGGTTGCCGTCGCCGTCGGCCAGGTAGCGCACGTCGAGCAGGTCGAGCGCGTCGCAGACCCGGCCGAGGGTGACCGGGGCGACGGTTGCCGGCATGTCGGCGATCACGGGCCGCTCGGCCGCCGCGTCGTCCGCCGGCTGACGGGGGGTCGGTGGTCCGACCCGGACGGTGTCTTCCACTGTGGTCCCGCTTCGAGTTTCCGGATCGCCGCCACTGGCGGGACCTGGGCGCCATGACCACCACGGCATCGCTCGCGCACCTCACTCCCCAGCGGATCCAGTCGCCTACGGTGCGTTGGATCCGAGGATGGACGGTACCCGGACAGCCGGGATGAGGCATCCCCCCAACGGCTGCCCCAAACCGGAAGAATGAACGGGGGTCATCCGTTCGGATGACCTCGGGTGGGCGTCACGGCGAGGTCTGCGACCTTCCGCGACCAGGCTGCTCCGTACGGTCCGACGAGCCCGACCCAACGGCCGGCGGTGCGCACCTGAACGTCGCCGGCGCCGAGGAAGCCCATCCGGACCAGCCCCTGCACCAGCCGCTGCGGCACCTCCACCGGGGCGTCCGGCGCGTCGTCGGGGGTCACCACCACGGCGACGTGGTCGAGCAGCGCGTCCCGCAGGGCCCGCTGGCCCACCGCCCGACCGGCCACGCCGTGGGTGGACGCCTCGCGCAGCGTCCCGGCCGCCGCGGCGGCGATCCGCCGGACCTCCGCGCCGGGCAGCGCCTCCACCGCCCGGCTGGCCACCGGCGGCAGCGGCCAGCGCCACCCGGCGTCCCGGCGCGGGGGCAGCGCGTCGCCGCCGGCCGACAGCTCCGCCAGCAACTCGGCCGCCGCGACGGTGGCGTCACCCGGCGCCGTGCCGGGGACGGTACGCACCACGAGCACGTCCCACGGCAGCCGCGCCCAGAGGGCCGTACGCCCGGCCCCCGGCACCGGCCGGAGCCGGACCAGGACGGCCGGGTCCAGCCGGACCAGGCGGGCCAGGAAGGCGCCCGCGTCGGCCACCCCGTCCAGCCCGTGGCCGGTGGCCGGCGCGGTCATGCCGGCAGCCCGGGCGCGTACCGGAGCAGGAAGGCCCGCTCGTCGGCGGAGATCCGGCGGGGCCGCTGCGCGGCCAGGTCGAACGGGACCAGCACCGAGCGGGCCCGGCTGGCCAGCACGTCCCGGTCGTAGAGCTCGTAGGCGATGGTGAACGAGGCCGCCCGGATCTCCTCCACCCAGAGCTCGATCCGGACCGTCGGGGCCGCCTCCGCGGTGGCCCGGCCCAGCGCGTAGTCGACCGGGCGCAGGTAGTCGACCTCGTGCCGGCGGATGACCACCCCGTCGGCGAACGAGCCCACTCCCCACGCCCGCCCGCCGGCGAACATCATCGCCACCCGCGCCTCCTCGTACAGGGTGAGGAAGCGCGAGTTGTTGACGTGGCCGTACGCGTCCAGGTCGGACCAGCGCAGCGTGCAGTCGTAGACGAACTTGTCAGTCACGGGTGAGCTTGCGGTACGTCACGCGGTGCGGCCGGGCGGCCTCGGCGCCGAGGCGGTCGATCTTGTTCTTCTCGTACGCCTCGAAGTTGCCCTCGAACCAGAACCACCGGGCCGGGTTCTGGTCGTCGCCCTCCCAGGCCAGGATGTGCGTGGCGACCCGGTCCAGGAACATCCGGTCGTGGGAGATGACCACGGCGCAGCCGGGGAACTCCAGCAGCGCGTTCTCCAGGCTGCCGAGCGTCTCGACGTCGAGGTCGTTGGTCGGCTCGTCGAGCAGGATGACGTTGCCGCCGATCTTGAGGGTCAGCGCCAGGTTGAGCCGGTTCCGCTCGCCGCCGGAGAGCACCTTGGTCGGCTTCTGCTGGTCCGGCCCCTTGAAGCCGAACGCGGCGATGTACGCCCGGGACGGCATCTCGACCTTGCCCACGAGGAGGTGGTCCAGCCCGTCCGAGACGGTCTCCCAGACCGTCTTGTCCCCCGCCAGGCCGGCCCGGCTCTGGTCGACGTACGACAGCGAGACGGTGTCGCCGACCCGCACCGTGCCGGCGGTCGGCTCCTCCAGGCCCACGATGGTCTTGAACAGGGTGGTCTTGCCGACGCCGTTCGGGCCGATCACGCCGACGATGCCGTTGCGCGGCAGCGAGAACGACAGGCCGTCGATCAGCACCCGGTCGCCGAACGCCTTGACGAGGTTGTTGACCTCGATCACGGTGTTGCCCAGGCGCGGGCCCGGCGGGATCTGGATCTCCTCGAAGTCCAGCTTGCGGGTCTGCTCGGCCGCGGTGGCCATCTCCTCGTAGCGGTCGAGGCGGGCCTTGGACTTGGTCTGCCGCGCCTTGGCGTTGGAGCGGACCCACTCCAGCTCCTCGTCGAGGCGCTTCTTCATCTTGGCGTCGCGCCGGCCCTCGACCGCCATCCGCGCGGCCTTCTTCTCCAGGTAGGTGGAGTAGTTGCCCTCGTAGCCGATGGCCCGGCCCCGGTCCAGCTCCAGGATCCAGCCGGCCACGTTGTCGAGGAAGTACCGGTCGTGGGTGATGGCGATGACGGTGCCGGCGTACTTGGCCAGGTGCTGCTCCAGCCACTGCACGCTCTCCGCGTCCAGGTGGTTGGTGGGCTCGTCGAGCAGCAGCAGGTCCGGCGCCTCGAGCAGCAGCTTGCACAGCGCCACCCGGCGGCGCTCACCGCCGGAGAGCTGGGTCACGTCGGCGTCCGGCGCGGGGCAGCGCAGGGCGTCCATGGCCAGCTCGAGCTTGGAGTCGATGTCCCACGCGTCGGCGTGGTCCAGCTCCTCCTGGAGCTTGCCCATCTCCTCCATCAGCTCGTCGGAGTAGTCGGTCGCCATCTGCTCGGCGATCTTGTTGAACCGCTCCAGCTTGGCCTTGGTCTCGGCGACCGCCTCCTCGATGTTGCCGAGCACGGTCTTGGCGTCGTTGAGCGGCGGCTCCTGGGCCAGCATGCCGACGGTGTAGCCGGGCATGAGCCGGGCCTCGCCGTTGCTCGGCTGGTCCCAACCTGCCATGATCTTGAGGAGGCTGGACTTACCGGCGCCGTTCGGACCGACCACACCGATCTTGGCCCCCGGCAGGAAGTTCAGCGTCACGTTGTCGAGCACGACCTTGTCGCCGTGCGCCTTGCGCGCCTTTTCCAGGACGTAGATGAACTGGGCCACGGTGCGGGCTACCTCCGTCGGTTGCGATCGCGAACTGGCGGGCGCGGGCGCGGGCCGTGAGGTCCGCCCGCCGCCGCCGGCCGGGGCCGGCCGCGCGCACGCCATCCTCAATCCTGACAGGTACGCCCCGCTCCGCCCACATCACCCCGCCCCAGGAGTACGCGGCGCGCCGCAGCTGTCGACAAGATCACGACCTGGATTCGGCGCTTCCGGGAAGGGTAGGGAACTCCGGCACGGGGCAACAGACGCCGCAGCTACGCTCAGTACGCTCATCGCGGTGGACCCGTCAGCAACCGGAGGTGGCCGATCGTGACCGTCCGTAGCTCCTTTGTCGTTGTGGCGAACCGACTGCCGGTCGACGAGGTGAGCACACCCGAAGGGCGGCAGTGGCGACGCAGCCCGGGCGGCCTGGTGACCGCGCTGCACCCGGTGCTCGCCGAGCACCAGGGCACCTGGGTCGGCTGGGCCGGCGGCACCGGCGCCGCCCCCGAGCCCTTCGACCTGGAGGGGATCCGGCTGCACCCGGTGCCGCTGAGCGCCGAGGAGCTGGAGCGCTACTACGAGGGGCAGTCGAACGCGACGATCTGGCCGCTCTATCACGACGCGGTCGAGACCCCGGCCTACAAGCGGCGCTGGCGCGAGGCGTACCGGCTGGTCAACGCCCGGTTCGCGGAGGCCGCGGCCGACGTCGCGGCCGAGGGGGCCACGGTCTGGGTGCAGGACTACCAGCTCCAGCTCGTCCCGGCGATGCTCCGCGAGCTGCGGCCGGACCTGCGGATCGGGTTCTTCCTGCACATCCCGTTCCCGCCGATCGAGCTGTTCATGCAGATGCCGTTCCGCACCGAGATCCTGCGCGGCCTGCTCGGCGCGGACCTGGTGGGGTTCCAGCAGCGGCTGGCGGCGCAGAACTTCGTCCGGCTGGCCCGGCACCTGCTCGGCCTCCGCTACGAGGGGCAGATGATCCAGGTCGACGGCCGGCAGGTGAAGGCCGGCGCGTTCCCCATCTCGATCGACACCCGGGAGATGGAGCGGCTGGCCGAGGACCCGGCGATCCAGGCCCGCGCCAAGCAGATCCGCGAGGAGCTGGGCAACCCGAAGACGATCATCCTGGGCGTCGACCGGCTCGACTACACCAAGGGCATCGAGCTCCGGCTGAAGGCCTTCCGCGAACTCCTCGCTGACGGAAAGTTGACAGTTCCCGACGCGGTTATGGTGCAGGTCGCCACACCGAGCCGCGAGCGCGTGGAGCACTACCAGGCACTTCGGGTGAAGGTGGAACGCGAAGTAGGCCGGATTAATGGCGAATTCGGACGGGTCGGCGTGCCGGCGGTGCATTATCTGCATCAGTCGTACAGTCGCTCCGAACTGGCCGCGATGTACGTCGCGGCAGACGTGATGATGGTGACCCCGCTGCGAGACGGAATGAATCTGGTGGCCAAGGAGTACGTCGCATCGCGCGCCGACCAGGGCGGCGCGCTCGTGCTCAGTGAGTTCGCCGGCGCCGCCACCGAGCTGCGCCAGGCCTTCCTGTGCAACCCGCACGACCCCGACGCGGTGAAGGACGCGCTGCTGCGTGCCGTGCACGTCGAGAAACCCGAGGCCCGACGCCGGATGCGGATAATGCAACGCCACCTGCGCAGCCACGACGTGGGCCACTGGGCCAAGTCCTTCCTGACCGAACTGGGCGTCCCCGATGCGGAGGCTGCGTGAGCGCGAACACCTCCACCACTCCGCCCGGCGGGGTGATGGATCCCGAGCTGCGCGCCGCGATCGGCCGGATCGCCCGGGTCCCCCAGCTCCTGGTCGCCTGCGACTACGACGGCACCCTGGCCCCGATCGTCGAGGACCCGAGCAAGGCCGTGCCGCTGCCCGAGTCGGTGGCCGCGGTCCGCGCTCTCGCGTCCCTGCCGCAGACGAGCGTCGCGGTGGTCTCCGGCCGCGCGCTGCGCGACCTGGCCACCCTCTCCCGGCTGCCCAGCGAGGTGCACCTCGTCGGCAGCCACGGCTCCGAGTTCGACATCGGGTTCGTCGAGCGGCTCACCCCGGAGCTGATCGCGGTCCGCACCCGGCTCCGCAACGAGCTGCGCGAGATCGCGGCGGCCCACCCGGGCGTCCGCCTGGAGCGCAAGCCGGCCAGCGTCGCCGTGCACACCCGCGGGGTCGACCCGCAGATCGCGGCCGCGGCCATCGAGGCGGTCCGCAGCGGCCCCGCCACCTGGGAGGACGTCACCGTCACCCAGGGCAAGGAGGTCATCGAGCTGTCGGTGGTGGCGACCCACAAGGGCACCGCGGTCGACCAGCTCCGGACCCAGCTCGCGGCCAGCGCCGTGCTGTTCATCGGCGACGACGTCACCGACGAGAACGCCTTCGGCAACCTGCACGGGCCCGACGTCGGCATCAAGATCGGCCCGGGCGACACCCGGGCCGACTACCGGGTGGCCGAGCCCATCGAGGCGGCCCGGGCGCTGGGCCTGCTGCTGGAGACCCGGCGGCACTGGCTCTTCGGCGAGCGGGCGGTGCCGATCGAGCGGCACTCGATGCTGGCCAACGGCCGCACGGTCGCTCTCGTCACCCCAGAAGCCAAGATCACCTGGCTGTGCCACCCGAAGCCGGACTCGGCGGCGATCTTCGCCGACCTGGTCGGCGGCAGCCCGGCCGGGCACTTCACCGTCGGCCCGCAGCGGGGCGGCATCCCGCTGGGCCAGCGCTACCGCAGCAACACCATGACCGTGGAGACCCGCTGGTCGGGCCTGACCGTGACCGACTGGCTGGACCTGCCGGCGAAGGAGACCACGCCCGACGGCCCGGCGATCGTCACCGGCGACTCGACGCTGGTCCGGGTGCTCAGCGGCACCGGGCGGGCCCGGATCGACTTCGCCCCGCGTCCCGAGTTCGGTCAGGTCGCCGTGCAGCTCCAGCCGCTCGACGACGGGCTGCTGGTGCTCGGCTCCAACGAGCCGGTGGCGCTCTACTCGCCCGGCGTCGAGTGGGAGGTCACCAACGACGCCGGCTACGAGACCGCCAAGGCGGTGGTGGACCTGTCGGCCGCCGGCGGCCAGGTGGTGCTGGAGCTGCGCTTCGGTACCCAGAGCCTGGAGCACCACCGGGTGCCCATCCACGAGCGGCAGGCCGCCGCCGAGCAGCCCTGGAAGGACTGGGTGGCCTCGCTGCGGCTGCCCGGCACCGCCCGGGACCTGGTGGCCCGCAGCGCGCTCACCCTGCGCGGGCTCTGCCACGAGCCGACCGGCTCGATCCTCGCCGCGGCGACCACCTCGCTCCCCGAGGAGCTGGGCGGCGTCCGGAACTGGGACTACCGCTACTGCTGGCTGCGGGACGCGGCGATGACCGCCCGCGCGCTGGTCGACCTCGGCTCCACCGAGGAGGCGGAGGGCCTGCTGCGCTGGGTCGACGGCGTCATCGACCGCACCGGCGGGCACCCCGAGCGGCTGCACCCGCTCTACACCGTCGACGGCTACGAGCTGGGCGCCGAGGCGGTCATCGACACCCTGCCCGGGTACGCCGGCTCCCGGCCGGTCCGGGTCGGCAACCTCGCCAACCACCAGCTCCAGCTCGACGTGTTCGGCCCGGTCGCCGACCTGATCGCCGCGGTGGCCGACGCCCGGGGCTCGGTCCGCGAGGACGAGTGGCGGGTGCTGGAGAACATGGTCGAGGCGGTCCGCCGCCGCTGGCACGAGCCCGACCACGGCATCTGGGAGGCCCGCCTCCCGCCCCGGCACCACGTCTTCTCCAAGGTCATGCTCTGGATGACCGTCGACCGGGCGCTGCACGTGGTGCGGCAGCACGGCGGCGAGGACCGGCCGGAGTGGGTCGAGCTGCGCGACCGGATCGCCGACAACGTGCTGGAGCACGGCTGGCACCCGGAGGCGGAGGCGTACAGCGTCGCCTACGGGTACGAGGAGATGGACGCCTCGTCGCTCTGGATCGGCATCTCCGGGCTGCTCGCCGGGGACGACCCGCGCTTCCTGTCCACCGTGCTGAAGATCGAGGCGGACCTGCGGAGCGGCCCGGTCGTCTACCGGTACCACTGGGACGACGGCCTGCCCGGCCGGGAGGGCGGCTTCCACATCTGCACGGCGTGGCTGATCGAGGCGTACCTGCGCACCGGCCGGCGCAGCGACGCGGAGGAGTTGTTCGTCCAGATGGTCGACACGGCCGGGCCGACCGGGCTGCTCCCCGAGCAGTACGACCCGCTGGCCGAGCGCGGGCTGGGCAACCACCCGCAGGCGTACAGCCACCTCGGGCTGATCCGCTGCGCCCTGATGCTGGACAACATGCTCAAGCAGTGAG
>NZ_BMRA01000013.1:41944-61345 GCF_014648395.1 Micromonospora fulviviridis
CTGCTCGACGCTCAGGTGTCGAGGGCCCCGACCACGTCACCGATCACGACGATGGCGGGCGGGCGCAGGCCGGCGGCCTCGACATCGGCGGCCACCGTGCCCAGGGTCGAGCGGATCGCCCGCTGGCCGGTGGTGGTGCCCTCCTGGATCACCGCGGCCGGCGTCTGCTCCGGCTTGCCGTGCGCGACGAGGGTGGCGCTGATCGCCGCGAGGTTCTTCAGGCCCATGAGGATCACCAGGGTGCCGTGCAGGCCGGCGAGGGACTCCCAGCGGACCAGCGAGGCCGGCGAGTCGGGCGCGACGTGCCCGGAGACCACGGTGAACTCGTGCGCCACCGCCCGGTGGGTGACCGGCACCCCGGCCGCCGCGGGCACCGAGATCGCGCTGGTCACCCCGGGAACCACGGTGACCGGCACGCCCGCCTCGGCGCAGGCCAGCAGCTCCTCGCCGCCCCGGCCGAAGACGTACGGGTCGCCGCCCTTGAGGCGTACCACGACCTTGCCGGCGCGGGCCCGGTCCACCAGGATCCGGTTGATCTCCTCCTGGGCCCGCGACGGCCCGTACGGGATCTTGGAGGCGTCGACCAGCTCGACGTCCGGGCGCAGCTCGTCGAGGAGCAGCCCGGGGACGAGCCGGTCGGCGACCACCACCTCCGCCTCGATGAGCAGCCGCCAGCCCTTCAGGGTGATCAGCTCGGGATCGCCCGGCCCGGCGCCGACGAGCGCCACCCGCCCGCCGGCGGTGTCGACCGGCGGCCCGTGCTCCACCGGAGGCGTCGGCAGGGTGCCCTTGCCGGCGCCGAGGAGGTCGCGGACGGCGTCGCGGACGGTCATGGCGCGGCGGGGGTCGCCGCCGCCCAGCACGGCCACGGTGACCGGGCCGTGCCGGGTCACCGCCGGGGTCCACGCGGTGGCGGCGGCCCGGTCGTCCGCGCGGACGCAGAAGATCCGCCGCTCGGCGGCGACGGCGCTGACCGCGGCCGCCGCGACCCGGTCGTCCACGGCCACCTGGACCAGCCAGGCCCCGTCCAGGTCGTCGGGGACGAACCGGCGCGGCTCCCAGCGCAGCCGCCCGGCGTCCACGTGCGCCCGCAGCGCCGGGGTCAGCTCCGGCGCCACCAGCAGGACATCCGCGCCGGCGTCGAGCAGCGCGGGCACCCGCCGGGTGGCCACCGCTCCCCCGCCGACCACGACCACCCGCCGGCCGGCCAGCCGCAACCCGAGGGGGTACGGGTTGCCGCTCACGTCGCCGCCGTCCCGCCGCGACGGAACACGCCGGGTGGAAGGATCCGAGCGCTCACTTCTCGGCCACTCCCGCCGAGTCGAAGGTGGCGACCTCGTGCAGCACCCGGACCGCGCCGGTGACGACGGGCAGCGCGAGCAGCGCGCCGGTGCCCTCGCCGAGCCGCAGCCCGAGGTCGATCAGCGGATCCAGGCCGAGGTGCCGCAGCGCCGCCGTGGCGCCCGGCTCGGCCGAGCGGTGCCCGGCGACCATGGCCCCGACCGCGTCCGGCGCGAACGCGGCGGCCGCCAGGGCGGCGCTGACCGCGATGACGCCGTCCAGCAGCACCGGCACCCGGCGCGCGGCGGCGCCGAGGACCAGCCCGGCCAGCGCGGCGTGCTCCAGGCCGCCGACCGCGGCCAGCACGCCCAGCGGGTCGGTCGGGTCGGGCGCGTGCCGGTCGAGCGCGGTCCGCACCACGCCGACCTTGCGGGCGTACGTCTCGTCGTCCACTCCGGTGCCCCGTCCGGTGGCCGCCGCCGGGTCGACCCCGGTGAACGCGGCGATCAGCGCGGCGGCCGGCGTGGTGTTGCCGATGCCCATGTCCCCGGTGAGCAGGATGCCGGCCCCGGCGTCGACCAGGTCCCCGGCGACCCGGATGCCGGTCTCCACCGCCGCCCGGGCCTCGTCCCGGTTGAGCGCCGCGGTCACGGTCAGGTCCCGGGTGCCGGGCCGTACGTTCGCCGCGATCAGGCGGGGGCCGGCCGGGTCGGTGGTCGGCCCGACCGGGAGCGGGGTGGCCACGCCGACGTCCACCACGGTGACCGAGGCGCCGGCCTGGCGGGCGAACGCGTTGACCACCGCGCCGCCGGCCACGAAGTTGGCGATCATCTGGGCGGTGACCTCCTGCGGCCACGGGGTGACGCCCTGGGCGTGCACGCCGTGGTCGCCCGCGAAGATCGCCACTGCGGCCGGCTCGGGCAGCGGCGGCGGGCAGGTCCCGGCCAGGCCGGCGAGGCGTACGGAGAGCGGCTCCAGGGCGCCGAGGGAGCCGGCGGGCTTGGTGAGCCGGCCCTGGAGTTCGCGGGCGGCCGCCATGGCGGCCTCGTCGAGCGGCCGGATCGCCGCGACGGTGGACTCCAACATCATGCCTCCAGGATCTCCGCCAGCACGTCGGTGAGGGCGTCGGTCGTCGCCGGATCGCGCACCGCGATCCGCAGCCAGTCCGGGCCGAGCCCGGGAAAGGTGTCGCCGCGGCGGACCGCCCAGCCGCGCTCGCGCAGCCGCTCCCGTACGGCGGCGGCGCCGGCCAGGTGGACCAGGACGAAGGCGCTGGCGGGCTGGCCGACGACGCGTACCCCGGGCAGGCCGGACAGGCGGGCCACCAGGTGGTCGCGGTCGGCGGCGAGCCCGGCGGCGATGGCGCGCTCGGCCGCGACGGCCGCCGGGGACGCGCAGGCGGTGGCGGCGGCCAGCGCCGGGGTGGAGACCGCCCACAGCGGCTGGGCGGCGGCGAACCGGGCGAGCAGCCCGGGGTCGCCGAGCAGGTAGCCGATCCGCAGCCCGGCCAGCCCCCAGGTCTTGGTGAGGCTGCGGACCACCACGAGGCCGGGCAGGTCGCGGCGGGTGGCGAGGGACTCGGGCTCGCCCTCGACGCCGGGGGCCGCCGTGGTGTCGGCGAACGCCTCGTCGACCACCAGCACCCGGCCGGGGCGGGCCAGCGCGGCGACCGCCTCGCCGGGGTGCAGCACGGAGGTGGGGTTGGTGGGGTTGCCGAGCAGCACGAGGTCGGCGTCGGCGGGCACCCGGGCCGGGTCGAGCCGGAAGTCGTCGCCCGCGTCGAGCAGCACCCGCTCGACGGTGTGGCCGGCGGCCCGCAGGGCGGCCTCCGGCTCGGTGAACTGCGGGTGCACCACCACCGGCCGCCGGGCCTCGCGCAGGGCCCGGGCGATCAGCACGAAGCCCTCGGCGGCGCCGGTGGTGAGGAGTACCTCCTCCGGGGGACGCCCGTGCCGGGCGGCGACGGCGGCCCGGGCCGGGCCGGGATCGGGGTACGCGGCCAGCGCGCCCAGCGCGGCGACCAGCGGGTCGGCCAGCCAGTCCGGCATCGGGGCGCGGCGGACGTTGACCGCCAGGTCCACCAGGCCGGGGGTGGCCTCGGCGTCCCCGTGGTGGCCGAGGTCGGGCTCGCCCGCCGGAGCGTCGGTCCCGATCAGCTGAGCACGCATGTCCGCGATCCTGCCGGGAAGCCGCCGCCCGGGACAGCGCATCCCGGCGTGGGCCGCGTCACCACCGCTGAACCCCCTCGCCCGTTTATGAATTCTTCTCATTTCCGAATCGGAAATGTCATAGCTTGACCATGTGAGCAACCGACCCCTTGCCTCCGCTGGTCGTGCCGTGCCCCTCCTCCGCGCCGGACTCATCGCCGGCATCGTGGTCGCCGCCGCGGCCTATCCGCTGGCCGCCGTCACCGGCATCGGCGCCAAGGCCACCGCACACGCAGTGGAGCAGAAGACGAGCATCCTCAAGACCGCGCTGCCCGCCGAGACCTCGTACCTGTACGCGCCGGACGGCAAGACCGTGCTGACGATGTTCTACGAGGAGTACCGGCAGTACACCAAGATCGAGGACATGTCGCCGAACGTCCAGCAGGCGATCGTCGCCGCCGAGGACAACCGCTTCTACCAGCACCACGGCGTCGACCCGAAGGGCGTGGCCCGTGCCTTCGTGTCCAACGCCCGGTCCGGCGGCGTCTCCCAGGGCGCCTCGACGATCACCATGCAGTACGTCCGGATGGCCCTGCGGGACAGCGCCAAGACGCCGAAGGAGGTCCAGGAGGCCACCCAGCAGACCAGCCTGCGCAAGGTCAAGGAGATGCGCATGGCGCTGGACATCGAGAAGCACGTCAGCAAGGAGCAGATCCTGGAGCGCTACCTCAACTCGGCCTACTTCGGCCACCGGGCGTACGGGATCTACGCGGCCTCGCAGATCTTCTTCTCCAAGACCCCGGCCACCCTCACCCCGGTGGAGGCGGCCACCCTGGCCGGCCTGGTCAAGTCCCCCTCGGAGTACGACCCGATCACCTCCGACCAGAAGGACGCCACCGGCCGGCGCAACTACGTGCTCGACAACATGGCCCGCCTCGGCTACCTCTCGCCGGACGCCGCGGCGGCGGCCAAGGCGGAGCCGATCAAGCTGCGGCTCACCAACCCGCCGAACGACTGCGCCTCGATCAACGACCAGTACCGCACGTGGGGCTTCGCCTGCGACTACCTGAAGAACTGGTGGAGCGCCCAGCCCGCGTTCGGGGAGAACCGGCTGGAACGGATGGACAAGCTGCGCCGCGGCGGCTACCGGATCGTGCTCAGCATCGACCCGAAGATCCAGGCCGCGGCCGAGAAGAACGTCGGCGCGAAGGACGCCACGGGCAGCCCGTTCGCCAACGGGGTCGTGGTCGCCGAACCGGGCACCGGGCGGGTCAAGGCCATGGCGGTCAATCGCAACTACTCGCTGGACCTCAGCGAGAACGGGCCCAGCTCCAACCCGGAGGCCGGTCCGAAGGTGAAGGCGAACTACCCGAACACGGTGGCGCCGCTGCTGGGCGGGGGCACACTCCCCGGCTACCAGGCCGGATCGACGTTCAAGATGTTCCCGATGCTCGCCGCCCTCGACTCGGGGATGAAGCTCTCGACCTCGTTCAACGCCCCGTACCGGTACAAGTCGTCGGTGTACGACGGCTGGGCCCCGTCGAACGCCAGCGGCGCGATGACCGGCCAGCAGACCATGTGGTCCGGCTTCGGGAAGTCGGTGAACACGTACTTCGTGTGGCTGGAGGAGCAGGTGGGCGCGGACAAGGCGGTCCGGCTGGCCGAGCAGCTCGGGCTGCGCTGGCGCACCGACGTGGACCGCGACCAGGCGTCCCCGACCAAGGTGAAGAAGTGGGGCGCGTTCACCCTGGGCGTCTCCGACGCCACCCCGCTGGAGATGGCCAACGCGTACGCGGCCGTCGCCGCCGACGGGCGCTACTGCGAGGCGATCCCGGTCAACTCGATCATGAACCGGGACGGCACGCCCGCCACCTACCGCACGCCGGGCGGGGTGCAGCGGGAGGTCGCCAAGCCGCGCTGCCGGCAGGTGGTCAGCGCCGACGCGGCCCGGGCGGCCACCGACGCGGCCCGCTGCCCGACCGGCGACACCCCGGCCAAGGGGGGCTGCGGCGGCTGGTCGACGGCGGACAGCGTGCGGGGCACGGTCGGCCGCCCGGTCGCCGGCAAGACGGGTACCACGGACAGCACCCGGTCGGCCTGGTTCGTCGGCTACACGCCGGAGCTGGCGGCGGCGAGCTTCATCGCCGATCCGGACAACCCGTTCAACGCGGTGGGCGACGGCCAGTCCCAGATCCCGGTGAACGCCGTGGCCATGACCCTCCGCGACGCCCTGAAGGGCCAACCCACCCGCCAGTTCACCCCACCCAGCGACCAGATCGTGGGCTGACCGCCCCCTGAGGCTGCCCGGGGGTGCGCCCGGGCCAGTTGACCAAGAGGTTTGCGCGCGGAATCGCTCGATTCCCGACGCAAACCTCTTGATCAACTTCCCCGAAGTGGGGGGTCAGCGGAGGTCGGCGCTTACGAAGGACCAGAGTTCCAGATCCACTCGGGCGCCGTGGACGAAGCCGGCGTTGCGGAGCAGGCCCTCGTAGCTGAAGCCGGCTTTTTCCGCCACGCGGCGGGAGGCCACGTTGCCGGGGGCCACCCGCAGCTCGACGCGCTGGAAGCCGTGCTCCAGGATCAGCGCGATGGCGACCGCGTCGACCGCCTCGGCGGCCAGGCCGTAGCCGCGGGCGTGCGGGGCGATCGCGTAGGACACCTCGGTCAGCCGGGCGCCCCAGTCGGTGCGGCGGGTCCAGAGGCAGCCGACCACCCGCTGGTCCTCGCGGCGGACCACCGCCCAGTGGTCGCCCTCGCCGCTGTCCCGCCGCTGCCGGGCCAGCTCGGTGCACCAGGCCCGCCCGTCGATCTGACCCGAGGAGTCGGCCAGCGGCAGCCAGCGCTGGGTCTGCCGGTCCGCGAACACCTCGTCGACCGCCTCGGCGTCCGCCGCGACGAGCTGGCGTACCTCGGTGCGCGGGGTGGAGACGGTCAGCGCCGGGAAACGGCGCACGGCCACCTGCCCGATCACGCCGGGGCCTCCGCGGGGGCCACGGCCGCCGCCACCAGCCGGGCCGCGATCTCCGGGTGCGCCGCCCAGTGCGGCACGAGCTGCGACGCGTGCACGCCCCGCCAGACGAAGCCTTCCGGGGCGCCGCCCTCCCAGCGCCAGGCCGCCCGCTCGCCGGCCCGCGGGGTGAGCACCGCGGCGTGCTGCTTGTGCCCCACCACCGTGGCGCCCGCCCGGGCCACCACGCTGTCACCGGGTGCGGTCGCCTCCCGGTAGCCGACCACCAGGCCGTCCCGGCTGGCGCCGACCGCGTCGAGCACCCCGCACATGGGCAGGCCGTCCAGCTCCCGGGCCAGCCAGAGCAGGCCGGCCCCCTCGGCGATCACCGGGCGGCCCGTGCGGGCCAGCTCGGCCACCGCGATGCAGAGCCGGCGGTTGGCGGAGAGCTGCTCCGCGTACGTCTCGGGGAGTCCGCCACCGACGACCAGCGCCCGGGTCCCGGCGGGCAGCGCCTCGTCACGCAGCGGGTCGACGGTGACCACCTCGGCGCCGGCCGCGCGCAGCAGCTCGGCGGTCTCCGGGTGGCTGTAGCTGCCGCCCGGGCCGCCGGCCAGCGCCACCACCGGCCGCTCCCCGGCGGGCGCGCCCGCGGCCGGCTCCGGCGACCACGGCGCGACGGTCAGCTCCGGGGCGGAACGGGCCAGCCCCAGCAGCCGGTCGAGGTCGACCGTGGCGGCGACCGCCTCGCCGAGCCGGCGGACCGCCCGCTGGGCCTCGGCGTCGCGCTGGACCACCGGCACCAGCCCGTGCCGGCGGGCCGGCAGCACCGGGGGCAGCTCGTGCCGGCGCAGCGCCCCGTAGACCGGCACCCCCACGTCGTCGAGCGCCTCGCGCAGCATCGCCTCGTGCCGGGGTGAGGCCACCCGGTTGAGGATGACGCCGCCCAGCCAGAGCTGCTCGTCGTACGCCCGGAAGCCGTGCACCAGGGCGGCCACCGACTGGCCCATGGCGGCCACGTCCACCACCAGCACGACGGGGCTGCGCAGCGCGGTCGCGACCGCCGCGGTGGACTCGGTCTCCGGCCGGCCGGCGATCGAGTCGTAGAGCCCCATGGTGCCCTGCACCAGCGCGAACCCGGCCCCGGCGGCGCCGTGCGCGAAGAGCGGGGCGACCAGATCCGGGCCGACGAGCCGCGGATCCAGGTTGCGCCCCGGCCGGCCGGCGGCCAGCCCCAGGTACGCGGCGTCCACCTGGTCCGGCCCGATCTTGAACCCGGCCACGTCCAGCTCCCGGTCGGCGAGGGCCGCGAGGAGGCCGAGCGAGAGGGCACCGGTGCCGTGCCCCGAGGAGGGCGCGCTCAGCACGACGCGCGGCACGACGGTCATCATCGACTCCTGGTCTGGGGTGGTTTCCGCCCGCGTGACCATACCCGCCCGGACCGACGCGCGGCGGCCGCCGGCCGGCCCGTTCCGACCCGGTACGGGGCAGTGGCGCCGCTCATACGGGTAGCCTTTGCCAACGTGTACCGGTTCCTGCTGACCCCGCGCTGGCTCGGCTATCTCGCGCTGACCCTGGCGGCCGCCGCGGTGATGGTGTTCCTCGGCAACTGGCAGCTGGACCGCTACCGGGGCCGGACGGCGATCAACGAGCGGATCGACGCCGGCGCCACCATGACGCCCGCGCCGCTGCGCGACGCCCTGCCCGCCCCGACCGGCGGACCCGGCACCACCGGCCCGGCCCCGGAGGAGCGGCTCACCTGGACCCGGGTCACCGCCACCGGCCGGTACGACAGCACGAACGTCGTCCTGGTCCGCGGCCGGACCGTCGACAACAAGGTCGGTTTCGAGGTGCTCACCCCGCTGGTCCTCGCCGACGGCAGCGCGGTGCTGGTCGACCGGGGCTGGATCCCGCCCGTGCCCGGCGGCAACGCCACCGCCCAGCCGCCGGTGCCGGCCGCGCCGACCGGCGAGGTGACGGTCTCCGGCCGGCTGGTGTCCAGCGAGAGCGGCGGCGGGGCGGTCGACCGGCGCGACGGCAAGCTGGAGACCCGGCGGATCAGCATCCCCCGCCTCGCGAAGCAGCTGCCCTACCCGGTCTCCGGCGGCTACGTGCTGCTCGACCAGCAGACCCCGGCCGCCGACCCGGCCTTCCAGGCGGTGCCCATCGGGCACACCAACAACTGGCAGAACTTCGGCTACGTGGTGCAGTGGTGGCTCTTCGCCGGGATGAGCCTCGTCGGCTACGGCTGGGTCGCCCGCCGAGAGGCCCGGCGGCTGGCCGGGCTGGACGCCCCGCGCAAGCCGCTGGACCGGGCCGCCGAGCCGGTCTCCCCCACCTCCGCCTGAGCCCGTCGGAGCGCCCGAACCGGACATTCGGTGGGCACACCGGGCGGCGGGGACGCTGTAGGGTCCGCCCATGATCGTCAACCGTGGGGGGTCGCGGTGACCCCTGATCCCACGACGCCGCTGCCCGCCGAGCCGCCGACCCCGGCGGCGTACGACCCGTGGTCCGCCATGCCGCCGGCCGTCGCGCCGCCCACCGAGCGGTTCCCGGTGCTGGCCACGCCACCTGCGGACGCCCCGGCCACCGCCGCGCCCACCGAGCGGTTCCCGGCGCCGCCCGCGATCCCGGCGCCACCGGTGCTCCCTGCCCCGCCGGCCGCTGCCCAGTTCCCGGCCACTCCCGCGACCGCCCAGTTCTCCGCGCCACCGGCTCAGTTCTCGGCGCCGCCGGCTCAGTTCTCGGCGCCGCCCGCGACCGCGCAGTTCTCCGCGCCGCCGGGTCCGCCGGCTCCGCACGGCGGGGCGCTGGTGGTCGCGCCCGGGGCGTACCCGCCCATGCCGCCAGCGGGGCCGCTGCCGCCGGCGCAGTCCATGGTGGCTGTGCAGATCGGCGAGATCATGGTGACGCCGCCGGTGATCCGTACCCCGGCCGGTGTCCTGCCGCTCGCCGGCTCCTCCTGGCATGTGATGGACCACTGGCAGAAGGAGGAGAAGGTGGCCACCTGGGCGATCGTCGCCGCGGTGCTCGGCTTCTTCTGCCTGACCGTGTTCAGCCTCCTCTTCCTGCTGATCAAGGAGACGCGGCACCACGGGACCGTGCAGGTGACCGTGATCAACGGCGGGCACCAGTACGTCGCGCGGATCCCGGTGGCCGACCAGTTCCAGGTGCAGCAGATCAACAACCAGGTCAACTACGCCCGGTCGCTGTCGGTCGGTTGAGCCGCGCGCCGGAGGCGGCGCCGCGCCGCCTCCGGCCCCCGGTCAGCCGGTGACCCGACCGGCGTGGATGGCCCGGACCGCGTCGATGGTGTCCGCCTCGGCGGCGGTCTTGTCGTCCCGGTAGCGCACGACCCGGGCGAAGCGCAGCGCCATACCGCCCGGGTAGCGGCTGCTGGCCTGCACCCCGTCGAAGGCGATCTCGACCACCTGCTCCGGCCGGACCCGGACCACCCAGTCGCCCTTCTCCACGGCCAGCGCGAGGAAACGCTCGGTCTGCCAGCGCAGCAGTTCGTCGGTGAGCCCCTTGAACGTCTTGCCGAGCATGACGAACTCGCCGGTGCGCGGATCGCGGGCGCCCAGGTGCAGGTTGGAGAGCCAGCCCTGCCGCCGGCCGCTGCCCCACTCGACGGCGAGCACCACCAGGTCGAGGGTGTGCCGGGGCTTCACCTTGACCCAGGCCGCGCCGCGCCGGCCGGCGTCGTAGGGCGCGGTCGGGTCCTTGACCACCACCCCCTCCTGGCCGGCGTCGACCGCCGCCGCGAAGGCCGCGCCGGCCTGCTCGGGGTCGTCCACCTCCACCCGGCCGACCAGCAGCGTCGGGTCGACCGCGCCGGCGAGCGCGGCCCACCGCTCCCGGCCGGGCAGGTCGATCAGGTCCGTGCCGTCGAGGTGCAGCAGGTCGAAGAAGTACGGCGTCAGCACCGTCTCGCCGGTGCGCTCGGCCGCGGCGAGCACGGCGGGCGCCACCGGCGTGCGCCCGGTGGTGCTCGGGGTGGTGCGCCGGGCGGCCCGGCTGGAGGTCTCCTGGAACGGCAGGGGCCGGCCCTCGGCGTCCAACCCGATCGCCTCGCCGTCGAGCACCAACTCCCGGGCGGGCAGCGCGCGGACGGCGGCCACCACCTCGGGCAGCCGGCCCGTGATGTCGTCCAGGCTGCGGGTGAAGACCGCGATGTCCTGACCGGACCGGTGCACCTGGATGCGGATGCCGTCGAGCTTGACGTCCACCACCGCCGGGGTGCCGGTGGCGGTGAGCGCCTCGTCGACCGAGGGCGCGCTCTGGGCCAGCATCGGGGCGAGCGGGCGACCCACCTGGAGCCCGAACCCGGCCAGCGCGGCCGCACCGCCGGAGAGCGCCGCGACCGCCACCGCCCGCAGGTCGCCGGCGAGCAGCAGGGCCCGCCGGACGGCCGTGACCGGCACGTCGGCGGCCCGGGCCACCGCCTCGGTGAGCAGGCCGGCCTGGGCGCCCTGGCGCAGCTCGCCCCGGAACAGGCCGACCAGCAGCCGCTGCTCGTCGGCGGTCGCCGCGGCGAAGAGCCGGCCGAGCAGCTCACGCCGCCGGGCCTGCGAGCCCGCGCCGCCGACCGCCGCGATCTCCTCGATCGCCGCGTCGACGCCGCCCACGGTCAGGCTCGGCTCGGCGGCCGGCGGAGGCAGGTCACGCAGGCTCGCCCAGCCCACCCCGGTCTGCCGCTGCCGCAGTTCGCCGGCGAGGTAGCCCGCGCCCGCGGGCACCTCGTCGGGGTCGAGCGACCGCAGCGCGGCGGCCAGCAGCTCCACCTTGGCCCGCCGGCCGCTGGTGGCGCCCACCGCCGCCGACGTGGCCGCCAGCTCAAGGAACCGCACGTCCCTCATCCTGCCAGCCACCCCCGACACCGGGGCGGTTCCCGCGCGATCTTGGGGAGTTGGCGCCCCCCAGGAACGTCAACTCCCCAAGACCGCGGAAGCGGCGGGCCGGCTCAGGCCGAGACCGGCTCCTCGATCCGCAGCCCGCGGGCGCGCACCTCGTCGGCGACCCGGGTGAGCAGCGTGTCGAGCGCGACCAGCGCGGCGGAGAGCTCGCCGAGCTGTTCCTTGAGCGTGTCCTCGGGCCACGCGGAGACATCGACGTCCCCCAGAGCACTGACGGCGGCCTGGAGCCGCGACATGTCGTCGTTCGTACGCATGTTCGAGAGGCTATAACACCCCGCCGCCCGACACACCGCAAACTCCGACATCGGCCCCGAAGTTACGGTTTCGACGCCTCAGGGCAGCTTCACGCCCGCCTCGGCCACCTTCGCCAGCAGCAGCGCCTCGGCCACGCAGACCCGGGCGAACTCCCCCAGGTGCAGGCTCTCGTTCGGCCCGTGCGCCCGGGCGTGCGGGTCCTCCACACCGGTCACCAGGATCGCCGCGTCGGGGAACATCTCCTGGAACGTGGCGATGAACGGGATCGAGCCGCCCACGCCGATGTCGACCGGGTCGGTGCCGTCCCAGGCGCCCCGGAACGCCGCCCGCGCCGCCTCGAACATCGGCCCGGTGGCGTCGATGACGCAGGGCGCGCCGTCGTGCTCGAACGTCACCGTCACCTGCGCGCCCCACGGGGCGTGCTTCTCCAGGTGCGCGATGAGCGCCGCGTACGCCTTCTTCGGGTCGTCGCCCGGCGCCAGCCGTACGCTCAGCTTCGCCTTGGCGGCCGGGACCAGCGCGTTCGGCGCCTCCCCGGTGGCCGGGGCGTCCACGCCGAGGATCGCCAGGGCCGGCTTGGTCCAGAGCCGGTCGGTGATCCGGCCGGTGCCGAAGAGCTCCGCGCCGTAGACCAGCCCGGCCTCGGCGCGGAACCGGTCCTCGGGGTAGTCGACGCTGGCGCCCTCGCGGCCGACCAGACCCTCGACAGCCACGTCACCGGCGTCGTCGTGCAGGGTGGCGAGCAGCTTCACCAGCGTGGTGAGCGCGTCGGGCACCGCGCCGCCGAACATGCCGCTGTGCACGGCGTGGTCGAGGGTGCGGACCTCCACGAAGCAGTTGACGATGCCACGCAGCGAGGTGGTCAGCGCGGGCACGCCGACGTCCCAGTTGGTCGAGTCGGCGATGACGATGACGTCCGCCGCGAGTTCCTCGCGGTGCGCGATGAGCAGCTGCTCCAGCGACTCCGAGCCGTACTCCTCCTCGCCCTCGATGAAGAGGACCACGCCGACCGGAAGCCGGTCGCCGAACGCGCGCAGCGCCGCGACGTGGGCCATGATGCCGGCCTTGTCGTCGGCGGCGCCGCGACCGTAGAGGCGGCCGTCCCGCTCCACCGGCTCGAACGGGTCGGACTCCCAGAGCGACAGGTCGCCGACCGGCTGGACGTCGTGGTGGGCGTACATGAGGACGGTGGGCGCCCCGGGCGGGGCCGGCTTCGTCCCGATCACAGCCGGCTGGCCGCCGGAGCGCACGATCTTCGTGTCGAGGCCGCAGCCGCGCAGCAGCTCCGCCACCGCCTCGGCGGAACGCTCGACGTGCGAGTGGTCGAAGCCCTCGAAGGCGATGCCCGGGATGCGGACGAGTCGCTCGAGGTCGGCACGGACGCCGGGCAGTTCCCGCTCGACGGCGGCCCGCACCTCGGACTCGGACATGATCGGTGAGGTCATGACCGGAATCGTATGCCGGCCTTACCTCGCCCCGCCGTCCGAGCCCGCCCCTCCGGCCCGGACGTAGTAGCGGCCGGCGTCGTGCGGCAGGCCGGGCGCACCGTCGACCACCAGGTCCACCGCGGCACCGGTGCCGTCGGCGGCGAAGTGCGCCCGCTCCCGGGCGTGCCAGCGGCGCAGCTCGGGCAGGATCTCCGCGCCGTCGCGGGCGAGCGCCCGGGACAGCCGCAACCCGGCGGGCGCCGTGACGAGAACCGACAGGGTCAGCTCCGGCCGGATCGCCGCCCGCGCCGCGCTCACCCCCTCCACGATCAGCACCGGCCCGGCCGGCACCGGCACCGCCCGGTCCAGGAACCGCCGGCGCACCCAGCTGTACCGGCGGTAGGCCCCGGGCCGGCCCGCACGGACCGGTCCGAGCACCCACTCCTCAAGGCGCGGCCAGAAGGTGAACTGGTCGTCCCAGCCGTCGAGCAGGTCGTCGGTGCGGACCACCGTCGGCCGGGCGCCGCCGGGCAGCGCCGCGACGGCGTCCGCGAGGCGCGTCGCGAAGACGCTCTTGCCCGCGCCGCTCGGCCCGTCGACCGCCACCAGTCGGGTACGCCCCAACCGCGCCGGCCCGGCCAGCACCCGCCGGGCCAACCCGGCGTACGCCTCGACCACCGCCACCGTCACCCGACCGACGCTAGCCGTCCCTCGTCCGCTGGATCCTGCGGCACCAGCAGGCCGTTCGCCGGGCGGCCCGGCGTCCCCGTGGGCATCATCGGGAGGTGCTCCATGACGTGATGAGTCCGGGCGTCGACGCCCTCCTCGAACAGGCCCGCGCCGGCCTCCACCGGCTCACCCCGCACGACACCGTCGAGGCGGTCCGCGCCGGGGCCCTGCTGGTCGACACGCGCACCGAGGCGCAGCGCCGCGAGCAGGGTGAGCTGCCCGGGGCGATCGTCATCGACCGGACCGTGCTGGAGTGGCGGCTCGACCCGGCCAGCGCCTGGCGCATCCCCGAGTCGACCAGCTACGACCGGCAGATCGTGCTGGTGTGCCGCGAGGGCTACAGCTCCAGCCTGGCCGCCGCCGGCCTCCAGGCGCTCGGCCTGCGCCGGGCCACCGACATGATCGGCGGCGTGCAGGGCTGGCGGGAGGCGGGGCTGCCCATGTCCGACCGTCCCGCCGACATCCGCTACTGACCCCCAGCGGGCCGGTGCGCCCGCCTGCTGAAGACGGCCGGCCCACCCGGGGCGCTCAGTCGTCCAGCCCGCTCGGCCTCCACGTTCAGGGCGCTCGGCCCGGTCAGGGGGTCGGCGCGCCGGGTGGGATGAACGGCAGGCCCGGCGGCGCCCCGGATTCGATCAGCCGCCACAGCGCGTCGGTGTCGAGGTGCTCCTCGACCAGGTCGCCGAGCAGGTCGAGGGTGCGCTCCCGGGCGGCGGCGAACGTGGTGTCCGGGGCGACCTTGAACCCGGTCCGCCCGGCCAACTCGGCGACCTCGGTGAGGAAGCGGCGGCGGAAGGCGTCGGACTCGAAGGCGCCGTGCCAGTGGGTGCCCTGCACCGCGCCCAGCCGGGCCCCCTCGCCGGTGCCGTCGGTGTAGCGGAGCAGCGGCGGCAGGCCCGGGTCGGCGGCCGACACCTGGCCGTGATGGATCTCGTAGCCGTGGACCGGCACGTCCCCGGCGGCGGTGCCGGCGGCGCGCCGGACCGTCTTGCGCGGGTCGAAGGTGATCTCGACGGGGAGCAGCCCGAGGCCGGGCACGCTGCCCGCGCGGCTCTCCACCGGGTCGTGGATGGCCCGGGACAGCATCTGGAAGCCGCCGCAGATGCCGAGCAGCGGCTTCCCGGCGGCGGCGTGGGCCAGGACGGCGTCGGCCAGACCGGTCTCGCGCAGCCAGGCCAGGTCGGCCACGGTGGACTTGGAGCCGGGCAGCACCACCAGGTCGGCGGCGGCCAGCTCGGCCGGCTCGATGGTCAGCCGGACCCGGACGCCGGGCTCGGTGGCCAGCGCCTCGACGTCGGTGGCGTTGCTGATCCGGGGCAGCCGGACCACCGCCACGTCGAGCCAGTCGGTGCCCCGGGGCGCCGCCGGCCGGCCGAGCACCCGCCCGTACGCGAGCGAGTCCTCCGCGTCGAGCCAGAGGTCGAGCGCCCAGGGCAGCACGCCGAGGGTGGGACGGCCGGTGACGCTGTGCAGCATGTCCAGCCCCGGCCGGAGCAGCCCCAGGTCGCCCCGGAACTTGTTGATCACGAAGCCGGCGACGAGGGCCTGGTCGGCCGGGTCGAGCAGCGCGACCGTGCCGAACATCGAGGCGAACACCCCGCCCCGGTCGATGTCGCCGACCACGATGGCGGGCAGGCCCGCCTGCCGGGCCAGCCCCATGTTCACGTAGTCGCCGGCCCGCAGGTTGATCTCGGCGGGGCTGCCGGCGCCCTCGCAGATCACCACGTCGTATTCGGACCGCAGCTCGGCCAGCGCCGCGTACGCGGTCCCGGCGAGCCGGGGACGCAGCTCCCGGTAGTTGCCGGCGGTGACCGTGTCGACCGCCTCGCCGAGCAGCACCACCTGGCTGGCGTGGTCGCTGCCCGGCTTGAGCAGGACCGGATTGAAGCGCAGGTCCGGGGCGAGCCCGCAGGCGGCGGCCTGCATGGCCTGGGCGCGACCGATCTCGCCGCCGCGCCCGTCCGGCCCGACCACGACGGCCGAGTTGTTGGACATGTTCTGCGCCTTGAACGGGGCGACCCGCACGCCTCGGCGGCGCAGCCAGCGGCAGATGCCGGCGGTGAGCACGCTCTTGCCGGCGTCGGAGGTGGTCCCGGCGACCAGCAGCCCGCCGCTCACCGCCCGCTCCCCGGTCGCGTCCGGCCGAGGGCGCGCAGCGCGGTGCGACCGGTCGCGCCGACCAGGCGCCCCACCGTCACGGGGTAGGTCGCCGCGAGGCCGAGCGCGGCGAGGCCGACCGCGCCGGAGATCCGGGCGGCCCGCTTGAGGTGCCGCGCCTCGGGCCGGGGCCCGTCCCCGAGGAACGGCCGGGTCTCCTCGCGTCCGAAGTAGACGTTGCGCCCGCCGAGCCGCACGCCGAGCGCGCCGGCCATGGCCGCCTCGCACTGCCCGGCGTTCGGGCTCGGGTGGTCGTTGCGGTCCCGTCGCCAGACCCGCCAGGCGGCGGCGCGGTCCCCGTGCGCGGTAGGGGCCACGGCGACCGTGAGCAGCCCGGTCAGCCGGGCGGGAACCAGGTTGAGCAGGTCGTCCAGGCGGGCGGCCGGGGTGCCGAAGCGGGCGTACCGGGGTGAGCGGTGGCCCACCATCGCGTCGAGCGTGTTGGCCGCCCGGTAGCCGAGCAGGCCGGGCAGCCCGGCGACGGCGCCCCAGACCAGCGGGGCGACCACCGCGTCGGAGGTGTTCTCGGCGACCGACTCGACGGTGGCCCGGGCCAGCTCCGGCTCGTCGAGGGCCGACGGGTCCCGCCCGCACAGGTGGTTGAGCCGGCCCCGGGCGGCGGGGAGGTCACCGGACTGCAACGCCCGGGCCATCACCCGCGACTCGTGCCGCAGGGTGCGCCCACCCAGCACCGTCCAGGTGCCGGCGGCCACCAACGCGGCCCGGGCCACCGGGCGACGCCGGGTGGCGAGGCCGGCGGCCACCCCGAGCAGCACCGGCGCGCCGACCGCGAGCGCCGTGAACGCCGCGCCGGCCGACCGCTCGGGTCGGTAGATCCGCCGCTCCAGGGCGCCGGCCGCCCGGCCGAAGCCGGCCACCGGATGCCACTGCCGCGGATCGCCGAGCAGCGAGTCCAGCGCGTAGCCCGCCACCAGTCCCGCCGCGTTCGCCATGGCGGTCGCCTGCCGCACCCGTCACCACCTCCGGCCGGCCAGCCTAGTCGTACGGCGGGGTGGCCACGCCGGCGTCGCCACCCCGCTCCCCCGATGCACGATCCGGGCGGCTCAGGCGGGCACCGGGGTCCGCCCCCGGCCCCGCCGGGCACGGCCGGTCCCGGTGACTCCCGCGGCCTCGCCGGCCGGGTCCGGCTCACCGGTCGCGGGCTCAGCGCCCACCTCGTCGTCCTCCCCGGCGGCCGGGCCGTCGGGCCGGTCGTCGAACGGGTCGACCAACTCGTCGAGGTCGCCGGCCGTCGGGTCCGCCCCGGTGCTGAGCACGACCCGCGGGGCGTCGAACTCCGTCGGCGGGAACTCGTCGTCGAACGGCCGGTCGTCGAACGACGTCGGGGCCTGTTCGTCCGACACCGGCTCGGTCGCCTCGCCGTGCACCCGGCGCTCCGCCTCCGCGTCCTCCACGGTGCTGGTCGTCATGCCGGGCCGGTTGCGCAGGAACCGGGCCCGGCCCCGGGACAGGTCGTGCCCGACGGCGACGGCTTCCAGTTCGTAGAGGGTGCGGTGGTTGCCGGCGTCGTCGGTCCAGTCGCGGGTGTAGAGGCGGCCGGCGACGACGACCGGGTCGCCGACCGTCACCGAGGCGGCCACCCCCTCGGCCAGCTTCCGCCAGCAGTTCACCCGCACCCGCAGGCTGTTGCCGTCGACCCAGCGGCCGCTGTCGCGGTCGAGGCGGCGGGCGGTCGAGGCGACCTTGAAGTTGGCCACCAGGGTGTTGCTCTGGGTGGTCCGGCGCCACTCCGGCGCGGTCAGCACGTTGCCGACGATCGTGACGTACGTATCGAACATCGCCCCTCCCAGGGGAACTCGGCTTGTCGGACCGAGCCTCGGCCGGCGACCCGGCCCGGGCCAGCCGTTCCGGCCGGGCTGTGGACGACGGACCCGGCTGTGGACAACCACCTGATCAAAGTCCCGGTCTGCTAGGACCAGCGGCCCTGTGGCCGTGACCTGCCGAGAAGCATGATCAAAGAGGCCGGGTTCCGGACGCGGCCCGACTGGGTATGGATTTGATCAACCGAGTGAAAGGGAGCGACGATGCTTCTCCGAGACGTCTGCGAGACCCGGCGATGAGCGCCGTGGCGAACCCCGCGACCGTGGCCGAGTGCCTCCGTGTCGGCGCCGGGTTCTCCCAGGGCGACCGGAACTGGATCGCGGAGCAGTTCGCGACCCTCGACGCCCGGCTCGCCGGGTTCCACGCCGACGCCACCGAGCTGGAGGTGTCGGTCAAGGACCGGAACGCCCGGGGGCAGAAGGTCACCCTGGAGTGCTGGGTCGCGGGCCGGCAGAAGATCGTCACCACCTCTTCCGAGGAGGACCTGCACGCCGCGCTCAACGACGTCCGGGACGACCTGCGCCGCCGGCTCAACGACGCGAAGACCCGGCAGGAGCCGCGCCACAACAAGCACCTGCGCGAGACGGACCAGCCCGAGGGCGTCCCCGCGCAGGCCGCCGAGCGGGTCGACGCGGAGACCGTCTGAGATCACCCCCGCCTCCGCCCGCGCCCGGTGCCGGCGGGCGGGGGCGGGGGGCTACCGCCGGGTAGCGTGGCGGCGTACCGTCGCGGTCGTGGAACCGGACGTGCTGGGACCGCCGTACGAGCGGCAGACGATCGACCTGGGCACCGACGACGAGGGACTGATCGTCGCCACCCTGGTCCGCCGGCGGGCGGAGCGCCCGACCGGCCGGGCCGTGCTCTACGTGCACGGCTTCGTCGACTACTTCTTCCAGACCCACGTGGCCGACTTCTTCGCCGAGCGTGGCTGGGACTTCTACGCGCTCGACCTGCGCAAGTACGGCCGCAGCCTGCAACCGCACCAGACCCCGAACTTCTGCCGCGACCTGAGCGACTACTTCCCCGAGCTGGACGCCGCCGCGAAGATCATCCGCGAGGACGAGGGGCACGACACCCTGCTCGCCATGGGCCACTCCACCGGCGGCCTGATCATCTCGCTCTGGGCGCACGCCCGCCGCGAGGCCGGCCTGGTCGACGGGATCTTCCTGAACAGCCCGTTCTTCGACATCAACGCGCCCTGGCTGGTCCGTCGACCCCTCGCGGCCGCCGTCTCCCGGCTGGGCCGCCGGGCGCCGCAGCGCATCCTCCCCTTCGGCCTGGGCACGGTGTACGGCGAGAGCCTGCACGCCGACCACCGCGGCGAGTGGCGGTACGACCTGGCCTGGAAGCCGCTCGCCGGGTTCCCGGTGCGAGCCGGCTGGATCAACGCGATCCGCGCCGGCCAGCGCCAGCTCCGGGCCGGCCTGGACATCCCGGTGCCGGTGCTGCTGGCCTGCTCCACCCGCAGCTACCGGGGCACGAAGTGGCACGACTCGGCCACCCTCGCCGACGCGGTGCTCGACGTGGAGCACATGGTGCGCTGGGCGCCCCGGCTCGGCCGGCACGTCACCCTGGCCCGCTTCGACGGCGGGCTGCACGACCTGACCCTCTCCGGCCCCGCCGTACGCGAAAAGGTGTTCGCCGAGGTCGGCCGGTGGGCGGACGGCTTCCTCGGCGCCGGGCCGACCGAGGCGGAGCCG
>NZ_BMRA01000013.1:61357-170445 GCF_014648395.1 Micromonospora fulviviridis
GCGGCGGCCGGCCGACGAGACGGCCGGCGCGACCGCCGAGGGCTGAGCCGGACGGGTCAGCGGTAACCGGCGGTCGCCGCCGCGAGGGCCGACCGGATCCGGTCGAACGTCGCGACCGGATGCCCGCCGGAGGTGGCCGGCAGCAGGAGCCCCAGGCAGTGCAGCGCCATCTCGCCGTCCGGGCCGGCCTCGACGCCGAACACCGGCGCGCCCGCGTACCCGGCCGGCAGTTCGGTGGTGACCCGCACCTCGTCGCCGTCGCACGCCACCCGCTCGATCACCGCCTCCAGCGGCCGCGACCCGTCGTCGCCGACCCCGAGCGCCAGCACGAACGCCGAGCGGGGCTCCGCGCCGACCCGGGCTACCGCGTCGGCCGGCGCAGCCATCGCGTCGGTCACCTGCTGGGTACGCCAGGTCCAGCCCCGGTCCTCGGCGTACCCGTGCAGCCCGCCGGTGGGCATGGCGGCCAGGCCGATCTCCGGCAGGTCCAGCCACCGGTCCGCGAAGTCGGGCAGCTCCACCGGCTCCGCGGCCGCGTCCGCCGGCTCGGTGACGCTCGGCCGCAGCCCGATCTCCCCGTACGGCGCCCGGGTGGTCGCGGCGGCCGTGAGCAGCCACTCGTGCACCACCTCCCCGTCGTCGGTCGCGCCGATCAGCTCGCTGTAGAAGAAGGCGGTGCCGAAGGTCCCGGCCGGCGCACCCGGCCCGTCGGACCCGTGCACGGGCAGGATGGCGCGGCCGAGCAACTGGCACAGCTCGTAGGCGATTTCGTTCTCGGTTTCCGGGTCGAGCAGCACGTTGCCGAGGGTACGGACCGGTCCGGGGCCGGCGGCCCGTGACCCGGATATCCGGGGTGCCCGCGGGAGCCGGGCCGTGGGACGCTGGGCGGCGACGTGGCCGCGCCCACCCGTTCCCCCGGCCAGCCCGGGGTCGGCGGTACCCTCTTGGCGCGACACCGTCGACGCGCGCCCGTAGCTCAGCGGATAGAGCAGGGGACTTCTAATCCCAAGGCCGCAGGTTCGAATCCTGCCGGGCGCACCACGTCACCCCAGGTCAACGTTCTGCCGCTCCCGGGCGAGTCGCTCACCACCGCTCGGGTAAAGCCAATTCAGCCAGGAGCTGCTGCTTCGCGAGCCAGGAGCAGGCACGAGCCTGACCGCGATCGGATCGTTGGGTTCATGCTGCCCAGAAGACCGTGCACTGGCCGTTCTTGGCGGCGGTGTCGAAGAAGGCCACCAGTGCCTCGTAGCCCTCGGCGAGGTTGAGCTCGATGTCCCGCACCCGTTCATCCGGTATGCGCACCTGCGCGGCTTCCTTAGGCGAGAGCGGCTCCAGGTAACGGGGGGAGGCCGGGTCGAGGTTGACCAGGATGCCGTCCTCCTCTTCCAGCACCTGTCGTAAGTGGGGTTTGAGGACGTCGAACGGGGTCCGGCTGAGGTGCGCCGCCGCCCGTGTGACCTCCTCGGCCGTCAGGGACCGGGAGTCGAGTTGGGCACCCCAGGACGTCCGCTCGTCGGGATAGAACGATCCGGTGTTGATGGGGTTGATCGGGAAGTGCGCGGCGTCCATGAGGGCGCCGAGCCGCTTCCAGGCCCGACCCAGGTCCAGCCGGGCCACCTCCTGCCAGCCTGACAGGCGGACATACGCGGCTTGGGGATGGGCGCGAATCTCCTCCAGCAACTCGGGATCGAGCCGGACGAATTCGCCCAGGACACTCACCAGCCATCACCCCCAGGCAACCCGCCCTCCCCTGAGGGCCCCATCCCCCGGTGCTCCACTCTCCACGCTGCGGTCAGCTCCTAGGCGCTTGTTCCCGGCACGGCGGCCGTCGTCTCGGTGGCGGGTCCGGTCGGGTTCGGTCGCCTGGTGAGCACGATCCAGGCCGCCAGCAGAAGCACCAAAGTCAGCGGCACCCCCAGGGGAGCCAGTGACCGCCAGATGGGCCACACCGGCTCGGCGAGCCCGTCGGTCAACAGGTCCGACCAGGTGAGGACGGCACCTGGGAGCAGGGCGACCACCGCAAGCACGCGCACCAGCCGGGGTACGGGCGGACGTCGCCGCGTCACCAGCCAGAACAGCGCCGCACCGCCGGCGGCACCGACGAGGCCGCCGACGAGCGTCACGGCGAGGAGTCTGTCCGGCGCGGCCGGTGCGACCCGTAGCGCCGACCCGGTCGCACGGTGGGTGAGCGTGACCAGCAGACCGTCCGCCTGGGCTCGCCAGCCGTCGCACGGCTCGCCCGGCACGCGATGGAGGTCCTCCCAGCCCCGCGACGCGGCGTTGCGCCGTAGCTGGTCGGAGAGCGTGCAGTCAGGACGGTAGCCGTAGTGGAATTCCGCGTGAGCGGAACCGAAGTCGTCAGCAGCCAGGAAGACGCCGTACCGGTAGCCGCGCACGAACACGCCGCCGACCGGCTCGGTCTCGGGGAGCAGCTCCGCCGCCACCTTCCGAGCCCGGTCGTCGCTGAGCGACACGGCACCGCGGCCGCCGTACCAGGAGCCGGCGCTCAGCCCGGCCGCGCCCAGCAGCAGCGCGCCGAGCAGCAGCATCGCGACCTGCCGCAGCCTGTGCCGCACCGACCACCCCTTTTCACGGTGCGGCACAGCGTAGCCGCCACGATCCGTCCCCGGTGCCCCCGCGAACCCGTGGCAGCCCGACCTGGTGGTGACCCACGCAACCGCCGGAGGAGGAGATCAGGTCCGTCGCTGTTGATGGCGTTGATCCACTCCGATGCACGCGAGGACTGACGCCGCGTCGGCCGTCAGGAAGAGTTGGAAGTAGTAGGGAGGGTCCAGCTGCGTCACCCCGCCGAGCCGCACGTGCTGTTCGCCGAGCGCGCGGAGCGTCTCGACGGCCTCGGCGAAACCGAGCGTCGGGATGCCCCGCTCCCTCGTGTGCGCCTGCCGCACCCCGTAGGTGGCTGCGAGGTTGTTCGCGGGGACCGAGCCGAAGGCGCCATCCCAGATACGGAAAGCGGCTCCCCGGGCGAGGGCTTCACGGCAGGCCGTCGTGACCGGGTTCTCCTCGGCGAGCAGAGCGATCAGTTCCTCGCGTTCCACCCGCCGACTCTACGGGCGTTGGCGGGCCCGCTCCCCGAACGGTGACCGTCAGACGTTGCCGAAGCTCGGCGCGCCCGTGCTGTCGTAGGTCAGCATGGTCACCCCGGTGCCGGAGGTGCGGGTGCCGGTGAGCCGCAGGCCCGCCGGGGGCACGCCGTCGGCGAAGAGCCGCTGTCCGCGTCCCAGCACCACCGGGAAGACCAGCAGCTGGTACGTGTCGATGAGCCCCTCCCGCATCAGCCAGCGGGCGAGCGCGCCGCTGCCGTGCACCTGGAGTTCGCCGCCGGGGCGGTTCTTGAGTTCGGTGATCGCGGCGGCCAGGTCGCCGTCGAGACGGCGCGAGCCCGACCAGGTCAGCTCGTCGTCGCGGGTGGTGGCGACGTACTTCGGTAGCCGGTTGAGCGGGTTGTCCGGGCCGCCCTGGGCGGGGTCGGTCACGTGCGGCCAGTAGGCGGCCATGATGTCGTAGGTGCGGCGGCCGAGCAGCAGGGCCTCGGCCCGCTCGAAGGTCTCGCCCATCCATCCGCCGACCGTCTCGTCGAAGTGCGGCGGCAGCCAGCCGCCCAGGTCGAAGCCGCCGGTGCGGTCCTCCTCCTGGCCGCCAGGGGCCTGCATGACGCCGTCCAGGGTCAGGAACGTGGTGATGGTGAGTCGCATGGTGGTGCCTCCTTTTCCGGGACCGGCCCCGCGCCGGCTTCCACCCTGCCGACGGCCGGGGAACAACCGATTCGACAGCCCGGCCGGACAGAGTTTGTGACGTGGGACACAGTCAGTGCTTGCGGGCGAACAGGTACGCCGCCGGGCGTCGCTGCCCCTCGCCCGGTGCCTGCCACATGGTCGCGGTCACCGGGAGACCCGCCGCCGCGAGCAGCGCGGCGATCCCCTCCGGCCGGGCGAAGTGCACGTCGAGCGGCACCGGGTGGCCGTAGGCCCGGTCGCGCCGGACGTGCTCGTCGTCGCCGCCGTGGAAGCCGAGCAGCGCGTGGCCGCCGGGGGCGAGCACCCGGTGGAACTCGGCGAACACCCGGGGCAGCAGCTCGCGCGGCGTGTGCACGATGGACCACCAGCTGAGCACCCCGCCGAGCCGACCGTCGGGCAGGTCCAGCGCGCTCATCGAGCCGACCTCGAAGCGCAGTTCCGGGTACGCCCGCCGGGCCAGTGCGACCATCCGTGGCGACAGGTCGATGCCGAACGCGTCGACGCCCAGGGTCGCCAGGTGGGCGGTGACGTGGCCGGGGCCGCACCCGAGGTCGGCCACCGGCCCGCCGGCGGCGCGGGCCAGTTCGGCGAAGGCGCCGAGCACCGCCCGGTCCAGCGGCAGCTCGGGCAGTTTGGCGCGGACCAGCGCGGCGTAGTCGGCGGCGACGGTGTCGTACGCGGCCCGGGTCTCGGTCAGGTGGGCGGACTCGGTCACACCCCGACCGTATCGGCGCCTGGGCGGTTCCGGCCGGTCGGCGGCCGGCGCGGGGCCGACGTACTCTCCGCCCATGGTGACCGAGACGGACCTCCGCCTGGCCGACGGCCGCACCCTGCACGTCTACGACACCGGCGGGCGGGACCGGCTCGCCGTCTTCTGGCACCACGGCACGCCGAACATCGGCGCGCCGCCCGCGCCGCTGTTCGCCGCGGCCGACCGGCTCGGCCTCCGCTGGGTCTCCCACGACCGCCCCGGCTACGGCGGTTCGACTCCGCTGCCGGGGCGCGACATCGCCTCCGTCGCCGCCGACGTCGCGGCGGTGGCCGACGCGCTGGGCCTCGACCGGTTCGCGGTGATCGGCCACTCCGGTGGCGGTCCGCACGCCCTGGCCTGCGGCGCGCTCCTGCCCGACCGGGTGGTCGCGGTGGTGGTCGGCGCCGGCCTGGCCCCGTACGGCGCGGCCGGGCTGGACTGGTTCGCCGGCATGGTGCCGGCCGGGGTGGCCTCGTTGCGGGCGGCCGTCGCGGGACGGGCGGCCAAGGAGGCGCACGCGACCTCGGGCGCCGAGTACGACCCGGAGTTCACCCCGGCCGACCTGGCGGCGCTGCACGGCGAGTGGTCCTGGTTCGACAGTGTGGTGGGCCCGGCGGTCCGGGGCGGTCCGGGCGGGCTGATCGACGACGACCTGGCGTACGTGCACCCGTGGGGCTTCGACCCCGCCCGGGTGACGCCGCCGGTGCTTCTGCTGCACGGCGGGCGGGACGGGATCGCGCCGGTGGCCCACGCCGGGTGGCTGGCGGGTCGCTGCCCCGCCGCCGAGCTGCGCCGCTACCCGGAGGACGGGCACATCTCGGTGCTGCGCCACGCCGGGTCCGCGTTGGAGTGGCTGCGCGGGCACGCCGACCAGGCGGCCTTTCGGTAGGTGGAGGTGGGTGAGGCGGCGGCCGGGGGGATCCGGCCGCCGCCTCGCCGCGCCGGATCGGGCGCGGGTTCGCGACCTCGCATTGGAGGACCGGGGGGGGAAGGTCGTCCGGGCGAGCCGCGGTACCGGCGCCGGGCGGGTGGGGGGGTGAAGTGACCCGCCCGGCGCCGGAGGTCAGTGGGTGGGCCGCGCGGTGGGCTTGTGGCCGCCGGGACGCTCGGTCCCGGTGACCGTCGGCCGGCTGTCCGGCCGGCCCGCCGGGTGGCTGGGTGTGACGGTCGGTCGCGCCGGCCGGCTCTTCTCGGCGGCGAGCAACGTGTCGCAGTACGCCGCCACCTTCTCCTTGTCGCCGGCGGTGGTGACCAGCGCCCGGAACGCCGGGCTCTCCAGCGCCTTGCCCGCGTTGTCGCCCGCGCCCGCCCGGTACGCCCGGCAGAGGCCGACCAGGTTCGGCGACGGGCTGCCCTTGGCGTCGGCCGGGCCCTTGCCGTTGCCGTCGGTCGCGGAGGGCGTGTGGGTGGCGTGCGCCGCCGGCTTCGCGGTCCGGTCGGCGAGCGGACCGGGCAGGGTGCCGGTGGCGGCGGCGTAGGCGACCCCACCGCCCGCGGTGACGGCGAGGACCGCCGCGCCGGCCTTGAGGGTGAGCAGTTTCGCGAGGACGAACTGTGACATCGGTACGGCTCCGTTGTGGGGGGTGTGGACACGGACGTGCCGCTCGGCGTGCCTCCGGACAGCGCGCTTCCCGGCGCGCACGCCGGGACGCGGGACCCGGGCACGGGTGACCCGGCGCCGGCCTGGGGGTGGCCGACCGCCGACGCCTCGGGCGGTGCCGCCCGGTGACCGGCCGGCTACACCACGGACGCGCTGGTCACGAGTTCCGTGCCTTCGTTCCGTGCCCCTCAGCGCTCGTCCCCGGCGGGATGTCACACCGTTACCGCAGGGGGCCGCGACCCCGACGGACCGTGACCGTGCGGGCCGGTCAGGGCGTACGCGGGCCGATACCGTCCGCGGCCGAGGGGGCGACCAGCAGGCCCACCTGACGCCCGATGAACCGGTACGCCACCTGCTTCGCCGCCCAGAGCAGGTAGCCCCGGTCGGCCTCGGCGATGCTCCGCCCGTCGGCGTGCCCGACGCTGCCGAGCAGCACCCAGTTCCCGGTCGTGGAGTTCACCGTGATGGTCTCGCCGCCCGGCGTCCCGAGCTGGGCGGCGCCGCGCGGGAGCCGGCCGCGCCGGTCCCGGGCCGCCCGCTCGCCGGGAAAGAGCACCGCCGCGAGGTGGACGACCGCGTCGCTGTCGTCGGTGGTGTAGCTGACCCGGATCGTCCGTACGCAGCCGTCCAGCACGTCGCCCGCGAGCACGCCGGCGCAGCCGCGCAGGTCCTTCCCGCTGGTCCGGCGCAGGGTGTCCCCCGCCGCCCGGAACGTCCGCTCCGGCATCGCCTCGGCCACCGTCACCGGCGCCGCCTCGGCCCGGGCCACCGCCACGGCGAGGGTGCTGAGCAGTGCCGCCGCGATGAGGGCCGCCACGGCACGCCCGGGGGCCGACCGCCGCCGGGCCTCCGCCCGGGCGGTCACGACGAAGACGCCGACCACGGCCAGCCCGGCGCCCACGCCGCCCCAGCGGATCCCGGTGGCCGTCGCCCCGGCGGCCGGACCGTCGAGGAGGAGGTACAGGGCGGAGCGCCGGCCGGGCACGTGCACCCAGGCCACCAGCAGGAAGGCCAGCCCGAGCAGCACGGCGGCGCCCCGGGCCGGCGCGCTGAGCCGCGACCACAGCACGACGGCCACCACCGCCCACAGCACCGGGAGGGTGATCAGCAGCCAGCCGACGACGGCCATGCCGGTGCCGGTGCAGCCGGTCCAGGCGCAGGCGCTCTCGTCGATCCGGGCCCGCAGTTCGTCGCCGAACACGACGCGCAGCGCCACGAGGGCGACGATGCCGACGGGCACGAGCAGCGCCAGAGGAGCGGACCGGGCAGCGCCGGCGCGCGGCGGAACCGGCTCGGCGCCGCGTACCGGATCCGGGTCCGCCGCGGTGGTGGCGTCCGCGCGCTCCGATCCGGCCGTCATCTCCTGGCGTGCCCGCGCGACCAGATCCTGCGACCGGCGGCGACCGCCTCTGCTGCTCGACATGGCAGCGAGGTTAGGCCAGCCGCGCACGCCGGGACGGCGCCGGTGTCACTCGCAGATCCGCCACCCACCGTCCTCCTTGACCAGGACGAACGCCTGCGTCACGGTGGTGCCGCTCTGCGGGGTGAAGCGGACCTCCGCCGACCCGCGGACCCGTCCGTTGGTGTTCGTGACGTTCAACCCGACGATCTGGTAGCCGGTCAGCGGCTGGGCGGACTGCTGCCGGACGAAGTCCTCCTGGCTGACCCGGTCGCGCACCCGCCCGCAGAGCTGGCCGTACGCCGTCGGGTAGTCGCGGGCGACGAGCGCGCCGGCGAAGGTGTCCACGGTGGTCCGGGCGGGGCCGGTGACCTCCTGCGCGGCGCGGTAGATGGCGAAGCCGCCGACGACGCCGCCCACGCAGCAGAGCGCGAGCACCACACCGACGACGGTGAGCACCACCCGGGTGGTGTTCGACTTCCTGGGCGGCACCATGGCCGGCTGGTACGTCATGGCCGCAGGGTAGAAGCGCCGCGCCAGCGGCCCGCACCGTAAACCGGGTGACGGGCCGGGGCGAGGCGTCCACCATCGACGGATGCCGCAGCATCGACCCGCCGAGCCGGACATCCGGCGCTACTACACCGAGGTCTTCACCGAGGCGGACCGGCTGGACCGGTCGCCGCAGGGACGGCTGGAGGCGCGCCGGACCCGGGATCTGCTCGCCCGGCTGCTGCCCGCCCCGCCGGCCGAGGTGCTGGACATCGGCGGCGGCCCCGGCGCGTACGCGGGCTGGCTCGCCGCGGCCGGGCACCGTGTGCACCTGGTCGACCTGGTGCCGGCGCACGTGGCGGCGGCCCGGGCGGCACACCCGGGGATCACCGCGACAGTGGGCGACGCCCGGGACCTGCCATTGCCCGACGGCTCGGCCGACGCGACCCTGCTGCTCGGCCCGCTCTACCACCTGACCGACCGGGCCGACCGGGTGGCCGCGCTGCGCGAGGCGGCCCGGCTGACCCAGCCCGGCGGTCCGGTGGTCGCCGCGGTGATCAGCCGCAACGCGGCGCTCATCGACCTGACCGCGCAGGGGCTGGTGGACGAGCACAACCGCCCGCTGCTGCGCGAGGCGTACGCCACCGGGGTGAACGACCCGCGGACCGGGTTCACCACGGCCTACTTCCACCGCCCGGAGCAGCTGGTGGACGAGTTCGTCGCGGCCGGCCTGCCGGCGCCCGCGCTGTACGGGGTGGAGGGTCCGCTCTGGCCGGTGCTGAACGCGCTCGGCACCGGCCCGGCCGAGCGGCTCTTCGCCGACGCGGTGGCCTGCGCCGAGGCGTTCGAACGCGACCCGGCGGTGCTCGGGGCCAGCTCGCACCTGCTCGCCGTCGCCGGTGCTTGAGCGGACGCGGCCGGGACCGCGGATCCGGGGATCAGGCGGCGAAACCGAGCGCCATGGCACCGACCACCGGCGCCAGGTACAGCAGCGGGAACGGAATGTGCGAGAACGAGCGGGCCCGGATCACGGTGACGACGGCACCCGTGAAGTAGAGAACGAGACCGATCCCGGCCGCCACGCCGATGGCCGGCACGATCAGGCCGGCGAGCAGGCCCGCCGCCCCGGCGGCCTTGGCGGCTCCCAGCCACGGCCACCACGAGCGGGGCACGCCGTAGCTTGCCAGCGGCTCCACCACCCACCTGGCACGGATGAAGACGGACAGGGCCGAGAACGCCACCCAGGCGGCGGCCAGGACGGTGACGACGACGTACGCGGTGGACATCGATGCTCTCCTGTGGAGTTCGGGGGCGCGGCTGAGAGGATCAGGCTCCGCACCGGTCCGGTGCGGTCTGCGGGGTCAACTCTTCGCCGCGGCACGGGCATGATCAACGCCGAGCTGCGCAGGCATCATGAAGCTCAGCTTCGGAATCTGGTCGGGGGTGACGATGCTGGAACGGCACGAGTTGGAGACCTTCCTGACCCTCGCCGAGGAGCTGCACTTCGCCCGTACCGCCGCCCGCCTGCGCGTGTCCGGCACGCGGGTCAGCCAGGTCATCCGGAAGCTGGAGCGGCAGGTGGGCGCGCCGCTGTTCCACCGCACCAGCCGCCGGGTCGAGCTGTCGGCGGTGGGCCGCCGGCTGCAGGAGCAGCTCCGGCCCGCCTGGGCGAGCGTCACGGCCGCGGTCGAGGAGGCGATGGCGGCGGCGCACGGCATCACGGGCACGGTGCGGGTGGCGTACGTCGGCGCTGCCGCCGGTCAACTGCTGACCAGCGCGACAGCGGTGTTCCAGCGCCGGATGCCCGGCTGCACCGTGCGGATCCAGGAGGCGCAGATCGTGGACGTGCTGCCGTGGTTGCACGGCCGCGAGGTGGACCTGGCCTTCGCCTCGATCCCGGTCCACGACCGGGAGTTGACGACCGGCCCGGTCCTCATCAGCGAGGCCCGGCTGCTCGCCGTACCGGCTCAGCACCCCTTCGCCCGTCGCACATCCGTCTGCGTCGAGGATCTGGCCGACGCCGTCGTCCTTCAGTTCGCCGATGTGCCCGACGCCTATCGCGACGACCGCACGCCCAGCCACACGCCGGCGGGCCGGCCGATCACGCGGGGACCGGCCGGACGAACGTTCAACGAGCTGCTGACCCGGGTCGGCGCCGGGCAGGGCGTCGTTCCCGTCGGCGAGCAGGTCCGGCGCTACTACGTCCGTCCGGACGTGACGTACGTGCCCATCGACGACGCTCCGCCGCTGCTGTGGGGGCTGATCTGGCGCACCGACGCCACCAGCGCGCAGATCCAGGAATTCAACGACGCCGCGCTGGAGGCTTCGGGCCGGAAGTGACCTCGGGTGCCTGCCCGCACGGCCCGCCCGACCCCGGGCCGGATCGGATAGCGACGCGCCGCGTACCGAGGGTGACCAGTTGCCTGCGAACATGCTATTCTCCGGCGTCGATCTAGGCCGTGCGGACCCGACCGGGTCGCTGCCGGAAGGACACCTCCCCCGATGCCGGTCGTTGCCGCCACGACACTGCCGCCGTCCCCGCTGGACCGGCCGGCGGGCGGCGCGTTCACCCTGATCTTCACCACCCTGCCGGCGCTGCTCCGGCTCACCTGCGGCCTGGTCGCCGCGGTCGTCGCGCTGGCGGTGCGCACCCCGCCCGTCCGGGTGGCCCTGCTGGTCCCCGCGGTCGTCGCGCTCACCGCCTGGTCCGTCTGGTACGCCGTCCGCGCGTTCCGGCACGGGATCACGGGCGCGCTGGTGGCCGGCGACGTGGCGCTGACCACCGCCACCGGGCTGGCGATCCCCTGGCTGGTGGCGCCCGAGGTGCTGCCCGGCGAGGGCAGCTGGGTCGCGGTGCTCGCCAGCACCACCGTGATCAACGCGCAGGCCACCGCGCCGGCCCGCTGGTCGGTCCCGGCCGGGCTGCTGGTCGCCGCCGGCTACGCGGCCGGAGCCACCCTGGCCGGCAACCCGGTGGAGGCGCGGGCGCACGCCGGGACGCTGCTGGTGCAGACCGGCTGCACGGCGATGATGACGGCGGTGATGCGCCGCCGGATCGAGCATGCCGACGCCGCCTTCGGGGACTACCAGCGCCTGTCCCACGAGGCGGTGGCGGGGCGGGCCGCCCGGGAGGCCGAGCGGCGGCAGAACCGCGACCTGCACGACACCGTCCTCGCCACGCTCACCATGGTCGGGCTCGGCGCGGTGTCCGGCCCGTCGGCCGCGCTGCGCGAGCGGTGCGCGGCCGACCTGCGTACCCTCACCGCCCTGGCCGACGCGCGCTCGGCGCCGGCGGCCGGCGCGGTGGCCCTGGACGAGCGGCTGCGGGCGGTCCTGGCCCGGCTGCCCGAACTGGCCGTGACCGCGACGCTCGCGCCGTGCCGGGTGCCCGCGGCTGTCGCCGCGGCGCTCGCCGACAGCGCCGCCGCCGCGCTGGCCAACGTGGCCCGGCACGCGCCGGGCGCCACCGCCACGCTCTGCCTGGCCCGGGACGCCGGCGCCGTGGTGGTCGAGGTGGCCGACGACGGCCCCGGCTTCGACCCGGCCACGGTCCCGGCCCACCGGTACGGCCTGCGCGAGTCGATCCACGGCCGGATGGCCACGGTGGGCGGCCGCGCAGACGTGACCTCCGCCCCTGGCGCCGGCACCCGGATCCGGCTGGAGTGGTCGGGTGTCCACTGAGTCGGGGGCGGTCGCGGCCGGAACGGCGGCCCGGCCGGCCGTGCGCCAACGGGCACCGGAGCGCGCCGATCCCGGGGTGGCCGAGGCCGCGGCCCACGCGGTGGCCGACGCCTCGGACCGGGGCGCCCGGATCGTCGCGGTGATCATCGCGCTGGCCTGGCACCTGGCGGTCGGGCTGCCGGTGCTGCTCGGCTCCTGGTCCCGGCTGGCCGCCCCACCGGTGGTCGCCGCCGGCTGGCTGGTGACCGCGGCGATCGGCGGCGCGGCCGGCGTACGTCTGCTGCGCGGCGGGCTGCCGCCCGCCCGGCCGCTGGCGGCGGCGCTGCTCGTGGTCGACGGGACGGTCTTCGCGGCGGCCGGCGAGCGGCAGCTGTTCACCACGGCCAACTGGGTGTGGGGCGGGCTGGCCTGGTTCTTCCTGCTGGTGCTCTGGCGGCGGCCGCTGGGCTGGCTGCTCGCGCTGCTCGGCGCGCACGCGACGATCGCCCTGGTCGCGGTGGCCCTGCACGGCGTCACGACCCCGGCCGACCTCAGCCGCTACGCCATGTACGTCTACGGCACCTCGTCGCTGCCGGTGGCGGTCTTCGCCGGGGCGGCGGCGATCGCCGCGCTGGCCCGGGAACGGGCCGGCACCGCGGCGGCGGCCCTGGCCGTGGCGGCGGAGCGCGACGCCGCGGAGCGGGCGCGGCGGGAGCGGCAGGCGCGGCTCGCTCTGGTCAGCGGCACCGCCGAGGAGGTGCTGGCCGCCCTCGCGACCGGCGACGCCGACCCGGCCGACCCGGCGGTACGCCGCCGCGCCGTACTGGCGGCGGCCCGGCTGCGCCGGCTGATCGCCGAGTCGGACGACGTGCCGGATCCGCTCCTGCACGAGCTGCGCGCCGCCGCCGACCTGGCGGAACGGAACGGCCTGCCGATCGAGCTGGTCGCCGTCGGGGCGCCGCCCGAGCTGCCGGTCGAGGTACGCCGGCGGCTGGTCGACCCGCCGACCGCGGCGCTCGCCGACGCCCGGGGCTGGGCCCGGCTGACCGTGGTGGCCGGCCCGGACGAGGTGGTGGTCGGCCTGGTCACCCCCGATCACGAGGGGCCGGACGCGACCGGCCCGCCGGGCGGGGGCGGGGACGGGCCGGTGGAGCACCTGCACGAGCGGGACGGGGAGATCAGATGGACGCAGACCCGGTGGCGGAGGACGTGACGGGCGGGCAGCCGGTCGGCGTGGCGATCGTGGACGACCATCCGGTCGTGATCGACGGGGTACGCGCCTGGCTGGCCGGCGAGCCGCGGCTGCGCGTACTGGCCACCGGGGACGACCCGGACGTGGTGCTGCGGGCGGCCCCCGACGCCGAGGTGGTCCTGCTGGACCTGCGGCTGCACGGGCGGATGGTGCTGGACAAGCTGGCCGAGCTGAGCGCGGCCGGCCGCCGGGTGGTGGTCTACTCCGAGCACACCGACCCGGAGACCATGCTGGCCGCGCTGGACGCCGGGGCCGTGGCGTTCCTCGCCAAGCACGAGGGGCGGGAGCACTGCGTGGCCACCGTGCTCGCCGCCGCGTGCGACCGCCCGTACGTGCCGCCGGCGCTGGCCGGGGCGCTCGTGGGCGACCCCCGGCCGGACCGGCCGGCCCTGTCGGACAAGGAGCGCGAGGCCCTGCTGCTGTGGTTCCAGTCGATGTCGAAGGCGTCGGTGGCGCGCCGGATGCGCATCAGCGAGCACACCGTGAAGCAGTACGTGGACCGGGCGCGGATCAAGTACACCCGGGCCGGGCGGCCGGCCGCCACGAAGGCGGCGCTCCTCGCCCGGGCGATCGAGGACGGCCTCGTCCGGCCGGAAGATATCGGCATCTACCGGTCACAGGCGTCCGCCGACCGGCCGACCCCCTAACGGGTGTCATGACAGCCGCACCCGCGTCGGCCAGGCTCGACGTATCGCCAACCGCCATCGGGAGGTCGTGACCGTGTCGGAGGATGCCGCACCGTTCTTCATCGGGCCGCACCGCTTCGACGCGGATGACGATCCCACCCGTCCCGTGCTCGACCGGCGATACGCGCTGCTCCCGGAGCCGGGCGAGCAACTGCTCGGGCAGCACCGGCTGCTGGTGGCCGGTCACCTGCTCGGCCCCACCGACGACGTCCGGTCCTGGGCGCTGCCCACGCCGGCGACGGTCACCGTGACGGACCGGCGGCTGGCGTACGTCTGCACCGGCTCCGAGCTGTCCCTGGTCTCCGGGCGGGACGGCCGGACGGACGCCCGGCACCGGCGTCCGGTCCGGCTGTCCCGCCTGGTCAGCGGCCAGATCCGCTGGCAGTGGCCGTCCCGGTTGGAGCTGGCCGAGGGCTCGGACGGCACCGGCGAGCTGCGGGTGGTCTGCGACGCGCTGCGCACCATCCGGCAGCCGGCGCTGGCGCTCACCGGCCCGGTCGCCCTGGTCGCCGCGCTGGCCCGGCAGGTACGCCGCTCGGTGGCCGCGTTCCGGCTGCGCCGCCCCGAGTTGGTGGACCTCTCCCCGCCGGAGCGGGCCGCCCTGACGGCCCGGATGAACCCGTCCCCCGGCCCGGCCCTGGGGTCGGTGACCCTGCCGGGTTCGTTGCCGGTCGAGTTCCTGTCCCGCGACGACTACTACCGTCCGGCCGAGCCGACGGCCTGGCCCCGCCAGGACGTCCCGGCGCGGGACCGCCCCGGCTCCGCCTGCTGACCCGGGGGGTCAGCCGGCCAGCCGCAGCGTGGCCGGGTCGGGGCGGCCCCGGGCGCGCAGCCGGCGCAGCATCCGGGCGTCGGTGAAGCCGACGGCGCGGGCGGCGGCCTCCACCGTGGCGCCGTGTCCGATCAGGTGCTCGGCGCGTTCCACTCGCAGCAGCTGCTGGTAGGCGAGCGGGGTCAGCCCGGTGGCCTGCCGGAACAGCCGGCTCAGGGTGCGTTCGGCGACGCCGCAGGCGGCGGCCAGCTCGGCCAGCGGCAGCGGCTCGGCGTAGTGCCCGTCGATCAGGTCCTGCGCCCGGTGCACGGCGTCGGACAGGTGCGACCGGTAGCGCATCATGGCGCTGGTCTGCTGCTCGTGGCCGTTGCGGCGGGCGTACACGACGAGGGTGCGGGCGATCCGGGCGGCCACCGCCGGGCCGTGCCGGGTGGCGATCAGGTGCAGCGCCACGTCGATGCCGCTGGCGATGCCGGCCGAGCTGACCACCCGGTCGTCGACCACGTAGAGCACGTCGCGGACCACCCGGGCCGCCGGGTGCCGCCTCGCCAGCTCGTCCTGCACGTCGTGGTGGGTGGTGCAGCGCCGCCCGTCGAGCAGGCCGGCCCGGGCGAGCGCGAAGGCGCCCGCGCAGACGCTCGCCACGGTGCCGCCGGCCGCGTGGTGGTCGGCCAGCCGCCGCAGCTCGTCCGGCCCGACCGGCCCCGCCGGGCCGTGCGCCGACAACCGCCACCCGGGTACGACCACCAGGTCGTCGCGGTCCAGCGCGGGCCAGTCGAGGGTGGCCCGCAGCGACACCCCCTGCACGGTCGGCACCTCGGGCGTGGCGGCGACGTAGTGCAGGCGGTAGTCGTACCCGAGGTCGGCGGCGGTGGAGAAGACCTGGGCCGGCCCGGCGAGGTCCAGCAGGTGCAGCTGCGGGACCAGGAGGAACGCGACCCGGGCCATGGATCAGGCGCCGACCGGGAGCGGGGTCATCTCGGCGACGGTGCGCACGGTGGCGAACCGGCCGGCCAGCGCGTACTCGGTGCGGGCGGTCATCTCGGCGGCGGACAGGGTGCGCGGGTCGGCCAGGATCCGCTCCAGCGGGGCGTCGGCCGGCAGGTCCCGGTGCGGGGTGGGGAAGGTGACGGTCGCGTCGGTCACGAAGGTCATCTCGTACCCGAGGTCGCAGCCGACCCGGGCGGTGGTCTCCACGCACTGCTCGGTGCGGATGCCGCAGACCGCCACCTCGCGGATCCCGGCGAGGGTGAGCAGCTGCTGGAGGTTGGTGGTGGTGAAGGCGTTGTGCGAGGTCTTGACCAGCGTCGGCTCCCCGGCCGCCGGTGTGAGGCCGTCGATGAGCCGGACGTGGCCGAGCGCCGGGTCGAACACGCCACCGGTGCCCGGCTCGGCGTGCAGGACCCAGACCACGAGGTCACCCCGGCGGCGGGCCGCGTCGACCAGGCGGTTCACCTGGTCGACGATGTCCGGCTGGGAGGCGTGGGCCCAGATCGGGCGCTGCCGGAAGGACTCCTGGACGTCGATGACGACGAGTGCTGCTCTGCTCATGGGCTCGATCCTGGCCGGGCGGGCGCCCGGCCGGCAGACACCATCATGCCCGGATGCGGAACGATCCGGCCACGACCGACGGCTCCAGGTCGCGGCGCGGCGATCAGGAGGCGGTGGTGCGGCGGCCCGGGCGGTCCAGCTCGGCGGCCTGCTGCGGGGTGGGCGCGGAGCCGCCCAGGTGGGCCGGCTGCCACCAGGCGTCGTCCGGGCCGGCGGGCTGGTCCGGATACTCCCGCTGGGCCCGGTCGACCAGCGCCGTGAGGCGGGTGCGCAGCTCGGCGGTCAGGGCGTTGCCGTCCGGGTACGCGGCCGGCTCGATGGGCTCGCCGATCAGGATGGTGATCGGGGTGTGCCGGCGGGTCAGCGTGCGCGGCCGGCCCTTGGTCCACAGCCGCTGGGTGCCCCAGAGCGCGACCGGCAGCAGCGGCACGGCCGCCTCCTGGGCCATCCGGGCCGCGCCGTTCTTGAGCTCCTTGACGGTGAGCGAGCGGCTGATCGTCGCCTCCGGAAAGACGCCGACCACCTCGCCGCGGCGCAGGGCGGCCACCGCGGAGGCGTACGAGCCGGCGCCGGCGGCCCGGTTCACGGGGATGTGCTTCATGCCGCGCATCAGCGGGCCGGAGACCTTGTGCCGGAAGACGGCGTCCTTGGCCATGAACCGGACCAGGCGGCGGGACTCGTGCGCGCCGTAGCCGCAGAAGATGAAGTCGAGGTAGCTGACGTGGTTGGAGGCCAGCACCGCCCCGCCGGTGCGCGGCACGTGGTGGCTGCCCTCCACGCGTAGGCGCAGGTCGAGGGCGCGGAACATCGTCTTGGCGGCGAGGATCACGGGCGGGTACACGAGTTCCGGCATCCACCAACTTTACCCCGAGTAGGTTACGGGACCGTAGGGGCGAGGAGCGCCGTCGGAAACCCGGCTCTGCCGTCGGCAGATCCGGTGGCGGGCGGGGTACCCGAGCGGCCAGCATGGCCGGATGACCGATCGCGCCGTACTGCTCTGGATCCACGGCGGCGGATGGCGGGCCCGCTCCGAGGAGGACGGGACCGCCCTCGCCCCGCTCGGGCTGCGGGTGGTGCCCGCGACCTACCGCTTCGCGGCCGAGGCCAGCTGGCCGGCCCAGCTGGACGACGTACGCGCCGCGGCGCGGGCCGCCCGGGCCGCGGCGGGCGGGCTGCCGCTGCTGGTCGGCGGCGACTCGGCCGGCGCCATGCTGGCCCTGCACCTGGGCTTGCGCGGGGTGGACCGGCCCGGCGACGTCCGGGCGGTGCTGGCGTACTGGGCGCCGGTCGACCCGCTGGACCCGCAGTGGCGGCGGCTGCGCCGCCACGACGACCCCTGGGTCGACCTGCTCGGCCACCCGCCCGCCGCGGACGACCCGGCGACGGTCGACGCGACCGTCGCCAGCCACCTGGGTTCGGGCCTCCCGGTGCTGCTGGTGCACGGCCGCGACGACGCCGCGGTTCCGGCCGCCCAGTCGGTCGGCCTGGCCGGCCGGCTGCTCGCCGCCGGCCACCCGGCGCACCTCTGGCTCACCCACGGCGGGCACGCGCTCGACCTGGCCCGCCCCGACATCCAGGCGGTCACCGCCACGTTCCTGGACACCGTCCTCCCGCCGGCCTGAGCCGACTACGGTGCAGGGCATGCCCGACCTCACGGCGATCGTCATCCACTGCCGGGACCCCTACCTGCTCGCCCCGTTCTGGAGCACGGTGACGGGGCTGCCGGTGGTCGACCAGGACCGGGCGAAGCTCGCCGACCGGTCGCTGGAGCCGGGCGAGTCGGTGCTGCTGCGCGACCCCGCCGGCCACCGCCCGGACGTGTGGATCAGCCCCGTCGACGACCTGCCCGGTCCCGGCCGGATCCACCTGGACCTGGTCGGCGACGCCGAGGAGCGGGCCGCCGTGCTGGAGGCGGGCGCGACGGTGGTCCGCGAGCTGCCCCGGTGGACCGTGCTGGCCGACCCGGAGGGCAACGAGTTCTGCCTGCTCCCCCAGGGCGAGGCGCACGGCGACACGCTGCTGCCCGGGCACTGAACGCCCGGCGGCGCCGCCGGTCCCGCGGGCTCGGCGGCGCCGGTTCCGGTGCCGGTCAGTCGACCAGGTTGTGCAGGTCGATCCGGCCCCGGGCGAAGGCGTCCACCCGGCCCCACCGGCCCGGGATGTCCAGCACCTCGATCCGCCCCATGCCGACCGGCAGCCGCGGGTCCACCGCGAGGTGCCCCTCGTGCGGTTCCAGCCCCAGCATGGTCCGGATCAGCAGCAGCGGGGTCCCCGTCGACCAGGCCTGCGGGCTGCACGCCGTCGGATACTCCACCGGGAACTTGGTCAGCTCCCGCTGGTAGCCGCCGAACGCCTCCGGCAGCCGCCCGTCGAAGTACCGCGCCGCGTCCAGGATGCCGTTGGCGATGGTGGCGGCCTCCTCGGCGAAGCCGTACCGACGCAGCCCCCAGGCGATGAAGGAGTTGTCGAACGGCCAGATCGTGCCGTTGTGGTAGCCGATCGGGTTGTAGCGGACCTCGCCCTCGGCCAGGGTGCGCACCCCCCAGCCGGAGAAGAGCCGTGGGCCGACCAGGTGCGCGGCGACCTGCGCCGCCCGGTCCTCGTCCACGATGCCGCTCCACAGCAGGTGGCCGATGTTGGAGCTGAGCACGTCGCACTGCCGGCCGTTCGGGTCCAGCCCCAGGGCGTAGTAGCCGCCGTCGTCCACCCACCAGTCCCGGTTGAACCGCTCCTTCAGCTGCGCCGCCTCACGCTCCAACTGCTCGGCGTACGCCGGGTCGTCCCAGAACTCCCGGGCCAGCCGGGCGGCCCGCATCTTCGCGTCGTACGCGTACCCCTGCACCTCGCAGGTGGCCCGCGGGAAGGGCGGCAGCGTCCCGTCGGAGTAGGAGAGGGAGTCCCAGGAGTCCTTCCAGCACTGGTTCTCCAGGCCGGTGTCGGTGTTGCGCCGCTCGTACCAGATGTAGCCGTTGCCGACCAGGTCGGCGTAGTCGTCGACCCACTTCAGGGCGGCCCGGCACTCGCGTTCCAGCTCCTTGACCAGCGCGACGTCGCCGCTCCACTTCTCGTACTCGTCAAGCAGCACGATGAACAGCGGGGTCGCGTCCACCGACCCGTAGTACGGCGAGTGCGGCTGTTCCTCGAAGGCGGCGGTCTCGCCGTAGCGCATCTCGTGCAGGATCCGGCCCGGGTCCTCGTCGCGGAAGTCGTCGAACCGGGTGCCCTGCAACGCGCCCAGGATGCGCAGCGTGGTCTTCGACATCTCCGGCGCGAACGGCAGCACCTGGAGGCAGGTGAAGATGCTGTCCCGGCCGAACATGGTCATGAACCAGGGCAGGCCGGCGGCCGGCAGGGTCTGGCCGCCGAGGGAGAGCGGCGAGAACCGCAGCGCGGCCAGGTCGATGAGGCTGCGCCGGTACGTCGAGGCCAACTGCTCGTGCTCCGTGTTGACCTTCGGCGCCTTGGCGACCCACCGCTCCAGGTCGTGCTGGAGGGCCAGCCGCTCGGTGCCGTGCGCGCGCAGCCCCATCCGCAGGTCCCGCCCGCCCGGCCCGACCGCGTGGGTCTGCACGTCGATGGCGGTGTCCCACTGCTCGTTGGGTTCGAGGTGGATGCTCCAGGCGAACCCGTTGCGGTCGTAGCGGGCCGGCCGGGAGGCGGCGATGACCGTTTCGCGGCGGAAGTTGCCCCGCCGGTAGCCGAGCCGCAGCCGGTCCGCCTCGGCCTCGGCGTAGGTCTCGCCCTTCTTGTTCAGGATCTCGTCCTTGACCTGGAACAGGTCGGCGAAGTCGGCGCCCGCCTCCATCCGGATCTCCAGGTCGACCGCCTTCTCGTCATGGTTGAGGATGGTCAGCGTCTCCCGGAAGCTGCCGCCCACCGCCCGCTCCCGGATGATCGACAACTTGGCGTCGATGTAGTGCGTGGCCATCCCCGGCACCAGGAAGAACCGGGCCTCGTAGTACTGGAGGTCGTCGTAGGAGAGCGCGTTGAGGCGCTCGCCGTTGACGGTCAGCACCCACTTGGACAGGAACCGCGTGTCGATCGAGAAGAGGCCGGTCGGCTCGCTCGGCGTGGCCTCGATGTCGCCGGTGTCCTCGGAGACCACGAAGGTGTTGCCGTCGAGGATCCGGATGGTGTTGTTCGCAGCCATCAGGCAGCCCTCCTCTGGAACGAGTGGTGCGGCCCCCGGGACTCCGGCGGACCGGGAAAGATCCGTTCGAGCTGCAACACCAGGCGCAGGTCGCCGGAGACGGTCATGTCCCCGCGCAACAGCGCCGCGATGGCGTTCTCCTCGCCGCTGACCAGCTCACCGAAGAGCCGGGGCTCGGTCCCCACCACCGTGTCGGCCTCCTGGTCCTCCTGGCGGACCCGGAGGTTGCCCCGGTCGATCTCCAGCAGCCAGTGTGTGGTCTGCGGTCCCTCGTGCAGGTCGAACCGGAGAGTTCCCGAGGTCTTGGCCAGCAGCGGCTCGAACCCTCGCCGGTCCAGGTCCTCGAAGAACTTCGTGGTCGTGTCCATCCGGGCGACTCCTCCCGCGATCCGCGGCCTCCGACGTCCGAGGACGGGTCCCCGCCGGGTGGGCGGTCAACCTCGCCCGGTTCGGGTGAGTCGCGCGCCGGGCCTGCGCGCCCTCGGGCAGCGCGAACGCCGGCCTCCGAACCGGAGGCCGGCGTCACCGCGGCGGACGGGTCAGTTGTTGGGTTCGTCGGCGCTGATGTCCGCGAGCACCGACTGGGGTTCCCGCTCCACGGCCAGGTCACCCATGGAGACCAGGCCGACCAGGCGGCCGTCGTCGATCACCGGGAGCCGGCGGACCGCGTAGGTGCGCATCAGGTCGGCGGCGGCCACCGCGTCGTCGTACTGGCTCACCGTCACCACGTCCTTGCTGGTGATCTGGTTGAGCCGGGTCGTGTTGGGATCCATGTTCTCGGCCACGCCCCGCACCGTGATGTCCCGGTCCGTGACGATGCCGACCACGTTGTCGCCATCGGTCACCACCACGTCGCCGATGGCGCTGTCCCGCATCTCCTGCGCCGCGGCGGTGAGGGTGTCGCTGCCGTCCATCGTCACCAACCGGGTCGTCATGAACTCTCCGACCGTTGTCATGGTGCTCCCCTCTCGGTGTCGGCACGGCGGTCTACCCGGCGGCGCGGGCGAGGTAACGCGGCACCGCCGCGGGCGAGGCGGCGTGGCGCCGTCGGGGCGCCGGTCAGCGCGGCGGCATCCCGTAGACCCGCTCGACGTGCAGCCGGAGCACCAGCCGGCGCTCGGCCACCATGGCCCGCCGGAAGTCGTCCCAGTCCGGGTGTTCGCCCTGCACCGCCCGGTAGAGCCCGACCAGTTCCCCGACGGTCGCGTCGTCCGGCCGCTCCGCCACCGCGGTCAGCTCGGCCCGCGCCTCCGCCACCGCGTACGCCCAGCCGTCCTCGCTGCTGACGTGGAAGCTGGCGCGGGGGTCGCGGCGCAGGTTGGCGGTCTTGGCCCGGCCGTCGGTGACCGAGACCCGGATCAGCCCGGCGTCCCGGTCGAAGGAGTGCACCACGGTGGACAGCTGGGGCCGGCCGTCCCGCTTCAGCGTGGCGAGCACGCCGAGCCGCCGGCTCGCGATGAGGTCGGTCAGGGCCTGCCGGGTCCGCTCGTCCGCCATGGGGGCCTCCCGTGTCGACTGGTGTGGTCGTCCCCATCTCACCGCACTTCCCGCCCGCGTGCCCGGCCACCCGCCGGGCACGCGGGACCGGGTCAGCGCAGCTCGGCGGCGACCAGCTCGGCGAGCTGCACGGCGTTGAGCGCCGCGCCCTTGCGCAGGTTGTCGTTCGCGCAGAACAGGGCGAGCCCGTGCTCGACGGTCTCGTCGGCCCGGATCCGACCCACGTACGTCGGGTCCTGGCCGGCCGCCTCCAGCGGGGTCGGCACGTCGCTCAGCGCCACGCCCGGCGCGCCGTCGAGCAGCTCGCGGGCCCGGGCCGGGGTGAGCGGGCGGGCGAAGCGCGCGTTGATCTGGAGGGAGTGGCCGGTGAAGACCGGCACCCGCACGCAGGTGCCGGAGACCTTGAGCCCGGGGATCTCCAGGATCTTGCGGCTCTCGTTGCGCAGCTTCTGCTCCTCGTCGGTCTCGAACGAGCCGTCGTCGACGATCGAACCGGCCAGCGGGAGCACGTTGAAGGCGATCGGGCGGGCGAACGAGCGCGGCGCGGGGAACTCCACGGCCGACCCGTCGAAGGCGAGCCCGGCGGCGTGCTCGGCGACCTTGCGGACCTGCTCGTCCAGCTCGGCCACGCCGGCCAGGCCGGCCCCGGAGACGGCCTGGTAGGTGGCGACGACCAGGCTGACCAGCTCGGCCTCCTGGTGCAGCGGGCGCAGCACCGGCATGGCGGCCATCGTGGTGCAGTTGGGGTTGGCCACGATGCCCCTGGGCCGGTCGGCGATGGCGTGCGGGTTGACCTCGGCGACCACCAGCGGCACCTCGGGGTCCATGCGGAACGCCGAGGAGTTGTCGATGACGACCGCGCCCGCCTCGGCGACCCGGGGGGCCAGCTCCCGGGCGGTGCCCTTGCCCGCCGAGAAGAGCACGATGTCCAGGCCCCGGTAGTCGGCCGTGGCCGCGTCCTCGACGGTGACCTCGCCGTCGCGCCAGGGCAGCGTGCGCCCGGCCGACCGGGCCGAGGCGAACAGCCGCACCTGCTCCGCCGGGAAGTCGCGCTCCGCCAGCACCTGCCGCATCACGCCACCGACCTGGCCGGTGGCCCCCACAATGCCGATCCTCATGCCCGCGAGGCTACCCAGCCGGGCGGGGCCGGCGGGATACCTTTCCCAGCGCGCGGGCCGCGCGCCGCCGGCCACCTCGTTCGCCGATCGGGCCGTCGACCTGCAACGACACCGCCCGACGGCGGGCCACCGGCGAAGAATCGCCCGCCATCCGGGGGCCGGGCCGGAGCTTCCGCGTCCACCGGCCGGCCACCGGACGACCTGTGACGCGACGGGAATCACATCCGAGGTCCCGCCGTGGCGGTGTCCCCGGCCGGTCGACACCGCCACGTCGCCGGGCCGGCGAGAACCGGCCCCGGCCCGACGCGTCAGGGGGCGTGGTCGACGACCTCGCCTAGGCCGGCGGCCACCAGGTCGTCCCGGATCAGCGCCGAGTCGCCCTCGACCACCAGGGTGAGCGACTCCGGGTGCAGGTGCGCGACGGCCGCCGCGGAGACCTCCTCGACGGTCGCGGCGAGCAGCGCCTCGCGCAGCCGGGCGTGGTAGTCGTCCGGCAGGTCGTGCACGACCAGAGTGGTGAGCGCCGAGGCGATGGCCCGGGGGCTCTGCAGCTCGACCGAGAGCTGGCCGGCCCGCCAGGAGCGGGCCACCGCCAGCTCGTCCTCGGTCACCCCGGTCAGGCGGGTACGCGACACCTCGCCGACCGCCTCGACCAGGGCCGGCGCGGTCACCGCGGTCTGCACGCCGGAGCTGATCGCGAACCGCCCGAACCGGCGGGACGAGGCGAAGTCGCCCCGGATCCCGTACGTGTAGCCGCGCACCTCACGGATCAGGTGGTTGAGTCGGGAGGTGAACGCCCCGCCGAGCACCGTGCCGGCCAGCGTCATGGGCACGTGGTCCGGGTGGGCGCGGTGCGGCGAGGGGTGCCCGAGGCGGAGCGTCGACTGCACCGAGCCGGGACGGTCGACCAGGATGATCCGCCGCCGCTCCGACAGCGGCACCTCGATCGGGCCGCCCTTGTCCGGCGCCGCGCCGCCGGCCCCCGTGAACACCGTCGCGGCGAGCGCGTCGAGGTCGATCCGGTCCAGGTCACCGGCGACGATCAGAGTGCCGGGGCGGATGAACCACTCGGAGTGGAAGACCGTCACGTCGTCCACGTCCAGGGCGGCCACGCTGTCCGGGTCGCCGTACAGCGGGCGGCCCCAGCGGTTGTCCGCGCCGAACAGGTCGGCGCGCAGCACGGCGTCGGCGCGCGGGCCCGGGTTCGCCCAGTCCATCCGCAGCGCGGTCGCCTCGTCGTCGCGGACCCGCCGCACGTCGGCCGGGTCGAGCTTGGGCGTGCGCACCGCCTCGGTGAGCAGTTCCACGGCCGCGCCCAGCCGGTCCACCGGCACCTGCACGCTGACCTGGAACGAGTCCCAGTCCAGGCCGGCCACCAGCTCGGTGCCGAGCGCCTCGATGGCCAGGGCGTACGCGGTGGCGTCCCGCTGCGCGGTGCCCTCCTCCAGCGCCTTGGCCAGCACGCCGCCGAGCCCCTCCTTGCCGACCGGCTCCCGGCCGGCGCCGCCGTCGAGCAGCAGCAGCGCGACGGCGAGGTTCTGCCCGGGCAGGTGCGCGGCGACGACCTGCCCGCCGGCGGCGGACCGGCGGACCACCTGCGGGAACCGGTACGGGCGGGCGGCGCCCGCGCCGGGACGGGTGGCGATCAGCGTCATGAGGTCTCCTCGGGCAGGTAGGTGAGGGTCGCCCGGTCGGCCGCGCCGAGCAGCTCGGCGGCCTGCTCGGCGATCTGCTCGGCGGTGACGGCCAGCCAGGCGGGCAGCCGCTCGCCGGCCCGGGCCGGGTCGCCGAACTGGGTGGCGTAGCGGCCGAGGGTGTCCGCACGACCGTCCACCGTGGACATCTGCCGCCACCACATGGTGCTGAGCAGCGCCTTGGCCCGGTCCAGCTCGGCGGCGGTCACCGGCACGGTGGCCAGTTCGTCGACCACCTCGGTCAGCCCCTCGCGCAGCCGGTCGCCGGACACACCGGGGCGGGCCGTGGCGGTGGCGATCAGCGGCGCGGGGCCGTGTGCCAGGTCCACCCCGTACGCCCCGACCAGGTCCGGCTGGGCGATCCGCTCGCCGTCGGCGAGGCGCTGGTAGAGCCGGCTGCCCCGGCCGCTGCCCAGCACGGTGGCGAGCACGGTGGTCACGTCGTAGCCGGGGGTGCCGAACGGGTGGGTGCGGTGCGCGACGTAGACGCGGGGAGCGGGCACGTCGGTGGTGACCGTCTCCACCCCCGGGCCGCCGCCGGCCGGGACCGTGCGCCCGTCGGGGGCGGCCGGGATGTCGTCGCGCGGCGGCAGGGCGCCGAAGTACTTGTCGGCCAGCGCGAACACCTCGGCCGCGGTGGTGTCGCCGACCACGGTGAGCACGGCGTTGTTCGGCGCGTAGAAGGTGCTGTGGAACGCCTGGAAGGTGGCCAGGTCGGCGGCGTTCAGGTCGGCCATCGAGCCGATCGTGGCGTGGTGGTACGGGTGCCCGGGCGGATAGAGCAGCGGCAGCAGCCGCAGCCAGGCGTCGCCGTAGGGCACGTTCTCGTAGCGCTGGCGGCGCTCGTTCTTCACCACGTCCCGCTGGTTGTCCAGCGTCTCCTGGGTCAGCGCGGGGACCAGCCCGCCCATTCGGTCGGCCTCCAGCCAGAGCGCCAACTCCAGGTGCTCGGCCGGGACCGTCTCGAAGTAGTTGGTCCGGTCCGGGTTGGTGGTGGCGTTGAGCGAGCCGCCGGAGCCCTGGATGAGCTTCATGTGCTCGGTCTTCGCCACGTTGACCGAGCCCTCGAACATCAGGTGCTCGAAGAGGTGGGCGAAGCCGGTCTGCCCCTCCGGTTCGTGGCGGGATCCCACGTCGTACCAGAGGTTCACGGCGACCGCGGGAGCCGTGCGGTCCTCGCTCACCACCACGCGCAGACCGTTGTCCAGTCGGGTCGTCTCGATCGGCCAGGGGTAACCGCTGTCGGGCATGGCACGACGCTATCCGATCTCGCGGGCGGAAAGGTGACGTGCGGGGAGCATCGTCGCCGCGCGCCGGGGTACTCGCCGCACATGTCCTCCCCCGCATCGTCCTTGGTCGAACACGCCGCCGCCGCGCTGGCCCGGCTCCGGCACGCCCGGCTGCTGCATCCCGCCGGCCGCACCTTCTCCGCCGAGGTGCTGATCTGGGGTACGCCGGGCCCGCCCACCGGCGTGCCGCTGCTGGACCTGCCCGGCCGGTGGCCCGCGACCGTCCGGCTGTCCAAGGGCGTACCCACCCCGGGAAGCTGGCCGGACGTGCTGGGGGTGGGGATCCGGCTGCACCGTGACCCGGAGCCGCCGGTGGACCTGCTGGCCAGTTCCAGCGGGGCGGCGCCGGTGCTGCGCCACCTGCCGCTGCCCCGCCGCCGCTTCACCGGGACGTACAGCTCGATCATGTCCTTCCGGGCCGGCCGGCGGCGGCTGTACCTCGCCGTGCTGGCCGACCCGGACTCACCGGAGCTGGGCCGCGGGTTGGCCGAGCTCCCGGCGGCGGCGGGCGACGACGGGCCGCGGCTGGTGCTCGCGGTGGCCTCGGCGGTCGGGCCGTGGCGGCCGTTCGGCGAGGTGCGGCTGGACGGCCCGCGCGACGCCCGGGAGGACGCCGCGCTGGCCTTCGATCCGATCGGCAACGTGCCGCCGGGCCTGCGGGTGGCCGGTCCGCTGGCCTGGTTGCGGGACACCACCTACCGGGGTTCCCGGCGGGGCCGGGGCGCCCGGCTCAGTCGGGCGGCTCGACGGGGGTGACGGTCTGCTCGGAGGTCCGGTGCTCCAGCACGGTGTCCGGTGCCACGTTCCGGTCCTCCTCCCGGATGTCCGATTCGGTGAGGATGGCGTCGGCCTGCGCCTCCGGGTCCTCGCTGCCGGCCGCCGCCTCCTCGGGCAGCAGGTGGGCGCGGGACTCGATCCGGTCCTGGTCGCTCTGGTGGTGGCTCATGCCGTCCTCATACCCCCGCCGAGGCCTGGCGGAACCCCGCGCTTCCCAGCATGCGGTACGCAGCGCAGATCTTTCCGGCCGGCATTCACGCACTGGCAGTGGCCTGTGCCACCGTCGGAGTCCTGCCATTCGGGATGGATCATCGGCCGGACCGGGCGGTCACCCGCGCGGACGGCCCGCGGACACATGCCGTGCCTCTGGAGTTACCCGCAGTTCCATCGACCGGGGTTAACATGAGGCGCGGCTTACCCGACGAGCGGGTGAGACCCACCCCTCCCGTCGGGTACGCTGGTGGGCGTGACGCGGTCGTATCGATGGTTTAGGCAGCCGGCTGGAGGAGCCGGTGACTCGACCATGAGCTGACGTCACTCCTCTTAGAGCCGGCCGGGCAGGGATGATTCCCTGCCCTTTCGCGTACGAGCAGCCGGCTCGATCCCGGGCGCCGGCCCCGGGCACGGTCGGCGGAAGGAACCCCACCGTGACGACGACCCCGGACGTTCATCGGGTCATCGACCAGCGGATCGACCGTGTCGTGCCGCTGACCACCCCGGCCCTGCTGCACCACCACCTGCCGCTCGAGGACCCCCTCGCCGAGGCCGTGGTGGCCGGTCGGCGTGCCGTCGGCCGGGTGCTGGACCGCGCCGACGACCGGCTGCTGGTCGTGGTCGGCCCCTGCTCGGTGCACGACCCCGCCGCCGCCCTGGAGTACGCGGCCCGGCTGCGCCACGCCGCCGACCGGCTCGCCGACGACCTGCTCGTGGTGATGCGGGTCTACTTCGAGAAGCCCCGCTCGACCGTGGGCTGGAAGGGCCTGATCAACGACCCGGGCCTGGACGGCTCGGGCGACGTGAACACCGGCCTGCGTACCGCCCGGGCGCTCCTGCTCGACGTGGTGCGGCTGGGTCTCCCGGTGGGCTGCGAGTTCCTCGACCCGATCACCCCGCAGTACATCGCCGACACGGTGGCCTGGGGCGCGATCGGCGCGCGGACCGTGGAGAGCCAGGTGCACCGCCAGCTCGCCTCCGGCCTGTCCATGCCGATCGGCATGAAGAACCGCCCCGACGGCAGCATCGGCACCGCGGTGGACGCGATCCGGGCGGCCGGCGTCCCGCACGTCTTCCCCGGCATCGACGTCTCCGGCACCCCGGCGATCATGCACACCCGGGGCAACGCCGATGGCCACCTGGTGCTGCGCGGCGGCGGTGGCCGGCCCAACTACGACGCGGATTCGGTGGCCGGGGCGCTGGACCTGCTGCGCGCCGCCGGGCTGCCCGAGCGGGTGGTGGTCGACGCCAGCCACGCCAACAGCGGCAAGGACCACCGCAACCAGCCGCTGGTCGCCGCGGACGTGGCCGCCCAGCTCGCCGCCGGCCAGCGGGGCATCGTCGGCATCATGCTGGAGAGCTTCCTCCAGCCCGGCCGGCAGGACCTCGACCCCACCCGCCGGCTGGAGTACGGCAAGTCGGTCACCGACGCCTGCATCGGCTGGGACACCACCGCCGAGGTCCTCGACCACCTCGCCCAGGCGGTCCGCAACCGCCGCGCCACCCTCCCGACCCCGGCCTGACCCACCCGAGCGTTGATCATGAGGTTGGCGGCAGCGAAGGAGATCGACTTCGCCGCCAACCTCATGATCAACGCCGTGGGGCGGGCCGGGTGGGGACGTTTGACCGATTCGGGCCCGGGTAGCTGACCGGCGTGACCGATGACGCGCCCGTGACCGAGCAGCCGGACACCCGGCCGCTCGACGAACTGCTCGACGACATCTACCACGGCCAGGAGCGGATCAGTCAGGCGGACATCTACCGCCGGGCGGTGGCCGCCGAGCTGCCCGCCGAGCTGCTCACCCGGATCGCCGCCCTGCCGCAGGGCGAGTACGCGGTCGACGAGGCGGCCGACCTGCTCGGCGGGACGGTGGCCTGAGCCTTCCGGCGGACGCGGCCCGAGGACGGAGAGGACAGCGCGATGACCGACCGCAACGAGGAACACGAGCACCCTCCGGCGCTCGGCCAGCCACCCCGGGGCATGGACACGCTTCCGGAGGCCGACTTCGCCAACGAGCACGAGGAGACCGCGGTCGCCGACGACATCATCACCGACGAGGACCGCGAGGAGCGGGAGCCCGAGGCGTCGCGCGGCTGGGCCGGCGAGGACCACGGCACCACCCCCACCTGAGCTGACCCGGACGCGAAGGGGGCCGGCGCGGCGCGCCGGCCCCCTTCTCCGTCGTACGGTCACTCCTCGCGGTGGCCGCCCTCGGCGGCCTGCTGGGCCACCGCGTACCCCATCTGGAGGAAGTCCGAGGCGGCCACCGCGGTCAGCGCGGTGGCGACCAGCCGGGTGAGCCGGGGGGCCAGCACCAGCCCGCCCGTGAGGCCGGTGGCGACCCAGACGGCCAGGCAGAACGGGCAGCTCACCAGCTCGCCGACGGCGTGCCGGGTCGGGCTGCCCTGGTCGCGGACCTGTTCCATCACCTCGCCGCTGCCGATCGGGTGGTCGTAGCGGGTGAAGGGCGCGCGCAGCGGACTGGTGATCGCGTCCTTGGCGAGCAGCCGGCTCAGCTTGTGGGTCGCGATCGAGAGCAGCACCACGTCGCCGGACGCGGGGCGCGCCGGCACCGGACGGCCCGTCGCCCTGACCAGGCCGACCAGCGACGCGGTGACCGCGCCGTACGTGCCCATCGCCACCAGGTAGCCGCCCAGCGGCCGGTGCTCGTGCGGCGCGTACGCCTGGCGCAGCCGCGCCACCTTCTGCTTCAGGCCACTCCCGGTCAACCCGGCCTCCTCGGTATCGTGCCAGCGCCGGCCTCAGCCGGCGGTCAGGTTGTCGGCCACCTCGCGGGCGAGGCTGGCCAGGATCTCGTCGGCCATCCCGTGGTCGGTGCCCGCCAGGTCCAGCCGGACCCGGGCGCCCCCGGCGTCGGCCGGCTCGACGTCGATGTCTGCCGACCAGCCCGCGGACTCGGAGCTCCAGCGGGCCCGCATGTCCTCGGCGTCGACCACCTCGACCCGGTGCGTGCCGGAGCGGCGCAGCTCCTCGGGCAGCCAGGCCGCCGACCGGTCCGGGTCGGTGGCGGTGTTGAAGACCACCTCGGGCGGCGCGGACATGCCGCGCTCGGCGTGGCTGCCCATCAGGCGTCCCGCAGCCGGCTCGGGTCGACCTCCCGACCCGGGTGCCGGGCCAGGTACTCGGTCTCCAGCTCGGCGGTGCGCCGCAGGTGGTTGGCGAGCGCCGAGTCGGTGGCGTGGCGGAGGGTGTCGAGCCGGGTCCGGTGCAGGCTCTGCATCTCCCGGATCAGGTCCTCGTCGCCGAGGTCGGCGGGGTCCACCCCGAGCAGCTCACCGTCGATGTCCTGGGTGCGGGCGTGATCGCCGTCCCACTCGGTCACCCGCTGCTCCGGACTCGCGTCGCGGCGTACTGATTCGGTCATCGTCGCCCCCTCGTCTCGTTCGGGCTGGCGTCTAGACGGATGCCCAGCCGGGGTGCCACCAAACCCTCGCCACCTACGACACCGTGTCGGAGACGGCCGGCGGGCCCGGTACCCTCGATGGCATGAAGCGGCTCTGGACACCGGCGTGGATCGCCCGCCACGTGGCCATGGTCGTGCTGGTGGTGGGCTTCCTCGGGCTCGGCTGGTGGCAGGTCACCCGGGCCGCCGGGGGCAACACGCTGAGCTTCGGTTACGCGATCGAGTGGCCCGTCTTCGCCGGCTTCGTGGTCTTCGTGTGGTGGCGTGAGCTGCGGCACACGCTGCGGGCCACGCGCGAGGAGCAGGCCACCCCGGCGCCGCCGGCGACCGCCGGGTCCGAGCCGGCCGTCGCCACCCCGGCGGTACGCCGGCCGGTGCGGGTCACCCGGGTGCCGGCCGTTCCGGTCGGCGGGGCCGACGACGGCGAGCTGGCCGCGTACAACCGCTACCTTTCCTGGTTGAACGCCAACCCGGGCGCGAAGCCCGGCGACTATCCCGGCTGAGGCCGGTGCGGAAGGACGGACGACGGTGGGCGGAGCCCTTACCCGGTACCGCGTGATCGCCTGGATCGTGGGCGTGGCGCTGGTGGTGCTGGTCCTGATCGGGATGCCGCTGAAGTACGGCTTCGACAACCCGACCGTGGTGGCCGTGGTCGGCACCGCGCACGGCTGGCTGTACATGATCTACCTGGCGCTCACCTTCGACCTGTCGCGCCGGGCCGACTGGCCGCTGAAGCGGATGCTGCTGGTGATGCTCGCCGGCACCGTGCCGTTCGTCTCGTTCTACGCCGAGCGCCGGGTGAGCCACTGGCTGGCCGCCGAGCAGTCGCCCCGGGCCCCGGAGCCGGTCGCCGGCTGACCCGGGGCGGTCAGCGGTTCGGCCGCCACGCCGCCGCCGCGGGCGGGTCCGCCCAGCCGCCGTGGCGTACCCCCTCCCGGGCCCGTTGCAGGGCCCGGGTGACCTGGCCGAACTGCCGCTCGTCGTCGCTGCTGAACAGCAGCACCTCGGCGCCGCCGAGCCGCCCCCACAGCTCGTATGCCGGGGGCCGCCAGCGATCCCCGGCCAGCACGAGCAGCAGCGGCAGCAGCCCGACCGCGCCGAGCGTGAGGTACGCCGCCGCGGTGAGCCGTTGCAGCCCGCCGGTGAAGCCGAGCAGCACGCCGACCCCGCCGATCAGTGCGGCGGAGACGGCGACCGCCCGGAGGGCGAGCCGGTCGTGCGGACCGCGGGCGGTCCAGAGCTGGGTGATGTCGGCGACGGGCCAGCTGTTGCGGCCGACGGTGAAGCGCTCCCCGGTGACCACGATGCCGGGCCGGGCGTAGAGCAGGGTGGAGGCGGCCGCGCCGGGCGACCGGGGCGGGCGGGTGGTAAAGCCATCGGTCTGCACGGCGGCCTCCCCGGGTTCGCGGGCCGGGCCTTCCTGCGGCGCGCCAGCCTTGCCGCGCGGCGGGATTCCCGAGCTCCGCGCTTCATTGTGTTGCGGCGACGCCACCCGGCCGGGCGGTTTACCTGGCCACGGGCCGGCGGCAGCTCGGGGGTCAGGCCGGAAAACAGGAGTGATTTCCGTCTTTGTCGTGACTTTGCGGCGCGTTGCCTGGCGACATCCGCCCAGAACGACGAATCGGGCCAGTGGCGCGATCCGCCCACCCGGCGTCGGCGCCACGACGGCCCGCCCGCGAACCGGTCACGAAGCGTCACGGGCACCGGCGGCACTTCCTGACACTTTGCCAACTTTCGCCCCTGCTTCAACTCCCCGTCACTCCGGTCACGGGTTAGGTTGGGCAGGCCGGTCCGGTCGACCGCCATCCACCAGGGTGGCCCCGGGCCGGTGTCGCCGGGTCGCCCGCCGCCCCGGCGAGGAGTCGGAGAGGAGCCTTCCGCTCTTGTCGTCCTTACGGATCCTGCTGCGCTCGCTGGCGGTGGCCGGCCTCTCGGCCGCGCTGCTCGCCCCGGGGTCGGTGGCTCGGGCCGAGCCCACCCCCGCCGAGCTGACGAAGCAGATCGAGAAGTCCTCGACTGAGCTGGAGCGAATCGTCGAGTCGTACAACAAGCTCAACGAAGAGATCAAGGCCAACAAGGCCACCGCGGCCACGTTGCAGGCCAAGATCGGCCCGTTGCAGGAGCAGGCCGAGCGGAGCCGCGCCGACGTGGGCGCCATCGCCGCCACGGCGTACAAGACCGGGGGCCTGCGCACCGCGCAGGCGCTGCTGGAGCCCGGCGGGCCCGCCACGCTGCCGGACCGGCTGGGCACCCTGGACCAGCTCACCCGTCAGCGGCAGCAGACCATCGCCGGGTTCACGGACACCCAGCGCCGGCTGATCGACCAGAAGACGCGGCTGGACGCCACGCTGGCCCGGGAGGCGGCGCAGGCCAAGCAGCTGGTCGCCGGCAAGAAGAAGATCGAGGCGGACCTGGCCCGCCTCTACGAGCTGCGCCGGAAGGCGTACGGCCGGGCCACCGAGGCACCCGCCCGGTCCAGCTCCGCCGGCAGCGCCCCGGCCATCTCCGGCTCTGCGGGCGTCGCCGTGCGCTACGCCTACGGCGCCATCGGCAAGCCGTACGTCTGGGGCGCGGACGGGCCGGACGGTTACGACTGCTCCGGGCTGACCCTGGCCGCCTGGCGGGCCGCCGGCAAGTCCCTGCCGCACAACGCGGCGATGCAGTGGGATGCCACCTCACGCATCAGCCGCAGCTCGCTGCAACCCGGCGACCTGGTGTTCTACTCCGGGCTCGGCCACGTCGCGCTCTACATCGGCGGCGGTCAGGTGATCGACGCGCCCAGCGCCGGCCGCAACGTGCTCAAGCGGGACATGAACATGATGACGATCGCGGGCTACGGCCGGGTGCGCTGACCCCCGACACGGCGAACGGCCGGCGTCCCCCTATCGGACGCCGGCCGTTCGTCTTGTCCATTACTACCAGCTCAGGCCGCCTGCAGCCCCTCGGCCCGGGCCAGCTCACGGAGCCGGCCGAGGGCCTGGATCTCCAGCTGGCGGATCCGCTCCCGGGAGAGCGAGAACCGCGAGGCGACCTCGGTCAGCGAGTGCTCGCGCCCGTCCTCCAGGCCGTAGCGGGCCCGCATGATGCCGGCCGAACGGTCGTCGAGGTGGTTGAGCAGACCCTCGATCCGCTGCCGCTCCAGGCCGGTGAGGACGATCTCCTCCGGCGACGGGGCGTCGCTGTCGGCGACCAGGTCGCCGAGGTTGGTGTCGCCGTCGTCGCCCACCGGGGTGTCCAGCGAGACGGTGTCCTGCGACCAGCGGCGCAGCTCGTTGACCCGCTCGACGGTGACGCCGAGCGCCGCCGCGATCTGCTCCGGCTCCGGGTCGCTGCCCAGCTCGCGGGTGAGCTGCCGGGCCACGTTGCGCATCCGGTTGACGTCCTCGACCAGGTGCACGGGCAGCCGCACCGTGCGCTCCTGCTGGGCGATCGCCCGGCTGATGGCCTGGCGGATCCACCACGTCGCGTAGGTGGAGAACTTGTAGCCGCGCTCGTAGTCGAACTTCTCGACCGCGCGGACCAGGCCGGTGTTGCCCTCCTGGATCAGGTCCAGCATGGGCATGCCCGAGCGCACGTAGCGGCGGGCGATCGAGACGACCAGCCGCAGGTTGGCGCGGATGAACAGGTCCTTCGCGCGCTCACCCTCGACGACCAGCCGCTCCAGGTCCTCCCGGTCGACGCCGTCGGGGACGCGGTCCTCGCCGAGCAGGTGCTCGGCGTACAGGCCGGCCTCGATGGCCTTGGAGAGGTCGACCTCCTTGGCGGCGTCCAGCAGCGGCGTCCGGGAGATCTCGTGCAGGTAGACGCCGACCAGGTCCCGCTCCTCGGCGACCTCGTCGGTACGCATGCCGATGTTCTTGTCCACGATTGCCACGGTCCCCTCGCTCGCGCCGGTTGCCCGGTTCCTTGCCATCCCCACGTTCATCAGCCCTCCCCGTAACCTCCGCTGTGCCCGTAGGTGCTGACACCTACACAACAGATGAGACGCGTCGGGGATTCCATGTCGTGAGTCGAAACTGTCACGAATGCCTGAGTAGTAGCTGAGAGCCCGGTCCATGTTTGCTGTCAGAACCCCTGCTCGGGTGGCCCGCGTACGCCCCCGTCGGAGGGCGTCGGAGCAGCGGCATCGTCGTCCACCCATGAAATCGCACCATTGCGAATTCCATGAACACAGCGACCCGCGTCACCGCGACATTGCGATCCTGGTCACTGCGAGATACGCGTCCGCCGACCGGTCGGTTCAGCCACGGGTGAGGATTACCCCACGCCTGGTGGAACAATCCGCAGCGCGCGGGACGTCCCCTCCCGCCACGTGATACGTGTCGCACCGGTCGTCCGGATGCGGCCGGGAGGGGATCCGGCGGGCGGAGTTGTCAGGAGGCGAGCAGGGCGAGCGCGCCGCGTACCTGGTCGGCGGAGCGGGCCAGGGCGGCCCGGGCGGCGGAGACCTCGGCCCCGGACACGAGGGAGACGAGGGCGGTCTTCAGGTCGCCGTCGGCCTCGTTGAGGGCGCTGCGGCAGACCTCCTCGGCGCAGCCGGTGGCCTCCATGAGGATCGAGATCATGCGGCCGCGCAGCTTCGCGTTGGTGGCCACCATGTCGATCATGAGGTTCGAGTAGACCCGGCCGAGGCGCACCATCACGGCCGTGGAGAACGTGTTGAGCACCAGCTTCTGCGCGGTGCCCGCCTTCATGCGGGTCGACCCGGTGACCACCTCGGGTCCGGTGTCCACCCCGATGAAGACATCCACCGACCCGGCGGCGGCGGCCTCCGGATTGGCGCAGAGCAGCACGGTCGCGGCCCCCTGCGCCCGGGACGCGGCGAGCGCCCCGAGGACGTACGGGGTGCGCCCGCTGGCGGCCAGCCCGACGACCAGGTCGCCGGGGCGTACGCACTCGGCGGCCTCGGCGGCGCCGCCGCGCTCGTCGTCCTCGGCGTCCTCGACGGCCCGCCACATGGCCTCGGGACCGCCGGCCAGGTGCGCGCAGAACCAGTGCCGCGGCGAGTTGAAGGTGGGCGCCAGCTCGGCGGCGTCCAGCACGCCGAGGCGGCCGGAGGTGCCGGCACCGAAGTAGTGCACCCGGTTCCCGCCGCGCAGCGCGGCGACGGCCAGGTCGACGGTCTCGGCGATCTCGTCGAGGACGGCGGCCACCGCTGCGGGCACCCGCCGGTCCGCCTCGTTGATGACGGTGAGCACGTCCCGGGTCGACATCAGGTCGAGGTCGAGGCTCTGCGGGTTGCGCCGCTCGGTGGGGGCGCCCACCCGGACCACGGGCCGTACCGGGGCCATCTCGTCCCGCTCCACCCGCCCTGCCGTCATGCCCGCCTCCGGCCGGCGCCCACCCGGTGGGACCGGACCGCCTCGGCGGTCGCCTCCAGAGCCTTCCTGGCCTTGGTCCGGTTCCGCGCGGCCACGCCGACGAAGAGGCAGTCGACCACGGTCAGCTGGGCCAGCCGGCTGGCCATCGCGCCGGAGCGGTAGGTGGTCTCCCGGGCCGCGGTGGTCAGCACGTGGTCGGCGACCTCGGTGATCGGCGAGCGGGGGAAGTTGGTCAGCGCGACCGTGGTGGCCCCCCGGGCGCGGGCCTGCTCGAGCACCTCGATGACGTCGGAGGTGGTGCCGGTGTGCGAGATGCCGACCGCGACGTCGCCGCGGCCGAGCAGGGCGGCCGAGGTGAGCGCGGTGTGCACGTCCGGGAAGTAGAAGGCGGTGCGGCCGATGCGGTGCAGCTTCTGCTGGAAGTCCGAGGCGACGAAGCCGCTGGCGCCGGCGCCGTAGACGTCGATCCGGCCGGCCGCGACGATCGCCTCGACCACCTGCTCGCAGACGGCGGGATCGAGCTGCTCGGCGGTCTCCTCGACCGCCCGCGCGTCGTTGAACGCGATGGTGGCGATGATCTGCGCGAGGTCGGCGCCGGGCGGGATGTCGCCGCCGACCACCCGGGCGTCCGGTGGCTCGACCCGGCGGGCGGCCTCGGCGGCGAGCCGGATGCGCAGCTGGGGGTAGCCGTCCATGCCGACCGACCGGCAGAACCGGATGACGGTGGCCTCGGATGTCTCGGCGGCGGTGGCGAGGTCGGTGATGGTGCGCCGGGCGGCGTCAGCCGGATCGGACACGACCAGCCGGGCCACCCGCTGCTCGGCCGGGGACAGCGAGGGGAGCAGGCCGCTGATGTGGACGATCAGTCCACCCGGCTCGTGACTCGCAGAAATCTTCGGACTCTTCGCCACGGATGAAACTTACTTTCATGAGGCGTGACCGTCAACCATGACGGCGCGTATCGGGAAAAGTACCGCCTTCCGCGCCCGCCCCCCGCGCCAAGGGTGCCATTCCCGCAGCCCCGCCGCCTCCTCCGCTGCGGTCGACTCCGCCCCGCCGGCCGACGGGCGGCTCGGCCGTCGCGCCCGCCGTACCGGCCGGACGGCCTTGCCGAGGTCACCGGTCGGCCGGCCCCCGCGCGCCGACCAACATCGACCAGCATCGACGGGGCTGGATCGGGGCCCGGTCACCGCCGGGCCGGCCGGGCGGTTAGCGTGTGCCCATGGCGGAGCGGACGGTGCTGGTGACCGGGGGCACGGGCGGGCTGGGCGGTGCGGTCACCGCCGCCTTCCTGAAGGCCGGCTGGCGGGTGGTCGTACCCGAACGGGAGGGTGGCGGGGCGACGGCGCCGGCCGCCGGGCCGGTCCGGGTGACGGCGGACCTGCTGGACCCCGCCGGGGCCGCGCGGGCGGTGGTCGTCGCCGCCGCCGAGCCGGCCGCGCCGCTGCGCGCCGTGGTCAACCTGGTCGGCGGTTACGCCAGCGGCGGGCTGGTGCACGAGACCCCGATCGAGGAGTTCGACCGGATGCTGCGGATCAACCTGCGCCCCACCTACCTGGTCACCCAGGCCGCGCTGCCGCACCTCGTGGCGGCCGGCGGCGGCGCGGTGGTCTGCGTGTCGGCGCGGGCCGCGGTGGCCCCGTTCCCCGGCGCGGCCGGCTACGCCACGGCCAAGGCGGCCGTGCAGGCCTTCGCCAACGCCGTCGCCGTGGAGTACCGGCAGCGCGGGGTGCGCTGCAACACCGTGCTGCCCAGCGTGATCGACACCCCGGCCAACCGGGCCGCCCAGCCGGATGCCGACCACCGGCGCTGGGTCCCGCCGGCCGAGATCGCCGCGGTGATCCGCTTCCTGGCCTCCGACGAGTCGGCGCCGACCAGCGGGGCCGGCATCCCGGTCTACGGGCGGGCCTGAGCCGGCACCGGTTCGCCCCGCCCCGCCCCGCCGGACGGCGGTCGGGTGTCGCCCGGGTCCGGGTCGGCCGGCGAGGGCGGGTCGCCGGGAAGCCACTCGGTCAGGTGCGCGCGGATCCGGCGGGAGACCTCCTCCGGGGTGCCGCTGCCGTCGACCACCACGAAGCCGCCGTACTCCGGCAGGGTCCGGTACGCGGTGGCCGCGGCGCTGAGCCACTGCATGCTCTCGTGGTCGGTGCCGCGCCGCTCGATCCGCCGGTACGCCTCGGCCGGGTCCACGGTGAGCAGGAAGGTGACCCGGGGCGGCGGGAAGACCCGGTAACCGGCCCGGGCCAGCCGCTCCCAGCGCTGCCCGCCGTGCGCGCGGATGCTGGCGTACTGGCAGGCGGACCAGCGGTCCATGACGGCCGTCCGGCCGGTCACCAGGCAGCTCAGCAGGGCGAGCGCGATGGCCAGCCAGCGGAGCACGGACTCCAGGGCGAGCAGTCCGTTGCGCCCCACGAGCCGCTGCGCGTCGGGCCGGCCGACGCGCTGGGCCAGCCGGCCGAGCCAGCGGCGGCCGCCGGCGTTGCGGTGGTAGGTGGCGGGGTGGCCCGCGGCGGTGAGCGCCTCGGCGAGCCGGTGGGCCTGAGTGGTCTTGCCCGAGCCGTCGATGCCGATCAGGGCGACGGCGCGCAGTCGGGCCCTGCCGCGCCGCACCCGCAGTGACCTGGCCACCCTGACGAGGCTATCCGACCCGCGCTCGCCTTCGGCGGTTTGTCCGCATCTGTCCCCAGCAGGTCAACGCGCGCCCGCAACAGGTGTGGCCGACCCGTACGCCGGGTACGCAACTTCATTCCCACCGCCACCTACGACGACGGGAGACCCAGATGGCCGAGCGCGGGGACGAGACCCTGGTGCACACGCTGAAGAAGGTCGCCGCCGTGCTCAAGCAGTCCGAGATCCCCTTCGCGCTGGGCGGCAGCTTCGCCGTGTACGCCCACGGCGGGCACTCCAGCGACCACGACGTGGACTTCCTGATCCGGCACGAGGACGTGGACCGGGCCCTGGAGGCGCTGGTGGAGGCCGGCTTCACGGCCGAGCGCCCGCCCGAGGACTGGCTGGTCAAGGTCTACGACGAGGGCCGGATGGTGGACCTGATCCACCGGCCGATCGAGACCCCGGTGACCGAGGAGACCTTCGCCGACACCATCGTGCGGCCGGTCGACGCCATCCACATGCCGGTGCTCTCGGCCAGCCAGCTCATGGTGCACAAGCTGCTCAGCTTCTCCCAGCACTACTGCGACTTCGCCCGGGCCCTGCCGCTCGCGCGCTCGCTGCGGGAACAGATCGACTGGGAACGGGTACGGAAGGAGACGCAGCACTCGCCGTACGCCGAGGCGTTCCTGGTGCTGCTCGACCGGCTGGACGTGCTGCCCGGCGGCGCGCCCGGAGGAAGGGAGACCTCGTGACCGAGCATCACGGCGGCGGGCCGCCCGACGAGTACGTCGAGGCGGAGATCCAGAGCATGTTGGCCGAGGACCCGGACGTCGCCGAGCAGGGCATCACCGTGGTGCGCCGCGAGCGCGGCCTGGTGCTCTACGGCGAGGTGGAGAGCCCGCACCGGCGGGAGGAGATCCTCCGCCGCGTGGCCGAGCGCTTCCCGGACCTCCCGATCACCAGCGACATCGGCGTGATCCGCACGCAGGCACCCACCCAGGTCGAGGAGCTGCCGTGAAGGAGGTTCGATGGTGATCCGCATCGCCGCCGTCGGCGACGTGCACCTGGACCAGGACGTGGTCGGCCGGTTCCGGCCCGCGCTCGAGGAACTGCCCGACTGCGCGGACGTGCTGCTGCTCGCCGGGGACCTGACCCGGCACGGCACCGAGTCCGAGGCGCGGTGTGTGGCGCAGGAGTTCGGCAACCTCGGCGTGCCGGTGGTCACCGTGCTCGGCAACCACGACCACCAGTGCGACCAGGTGCCGCAGGTGGTCAAGGTGCTGGAGGACGTCGGGATCACCGTGCTGGAGGGGACCGGGATCGTGCTGGAGTGCGCCGGCAGGCGGCTCGGCGTGGCCGGGGTGAAGGGCTTCGGCGGCGGGTTCGCCGGACGGTGCGCCAGCGACTTCGGCGAGCCGGAGATGAAGGCGTTCGTCCGGACCACCAACGAGAGCGCGGACGCCCTCGGCGCGGCGCTGCGCGGGCTGGACTGCGACCTCCTGGTCGCGCTCACCCACTACTCCCCCGTGCCGGACACCCTCGCCGGCGAGCCGCTGGAGATCTACCCGTTCCTCGGCTGCTACCAGCTCGGCCAGGCGATCGACTCGGCGCCCACCGCGCTGGCCCTGCACGGGCACGCACACCACGGCAGCGAACGGGGCACGACCCCGGGGGGCGTACGGGTCCGCAACGTCGCGCACCCGGTCATCAAGCAGGCGTACAGCATCTTCCACGTGGGTGATCATCTCGACTGAGAAGCAGGTTTCCAGGATCCGACGGACGGGTATCCAGCCGACATGGAGCTGATTCTCTGGATTCTCGCAGTCGTACTGGTGGTCGCCGGCATCCTCGCGCTCTTCCGCCGGCAGATCCTGTGGGGCATCGTCCTCATCATCGTCGGCCTGCTGGTCGGCCCGGGTGGCGTCAGCATCTTCAACAATTAGCCGGTCGACCCTTCCACCACACCTGACCCGCCGGGGTCGTCGGGTCCGGCAGCCCAGTCCTCCCAGACCGGGGCTCCGGATCCGGCGACCCCGGCGTCGCGCTGCGCGGGCCGGTTTGTCCACCGCGCGGCCGGGCATCTGATGGCATGACGATCTCGGGAACCATCCGGCGGGTCGGGCGCGGCCGGAGGTGGTGGGCCCTGCTGGGCTTCGGCGCCGCGGTGACCGTCGCGGCGGCCGTCGGCGCGCTCGGCGTGCGCAACACCCAGCAGGAGTACGCCGATCTCGCACAGCCGGCGTGGGCACCGCCGCCCTGGCTCTTCGGGCCGGTCTGGACCGTCCTCTACGCGCTCATCGCGGTGGCCGGCTGGTTGGTCTGGCAGCGGGCCGGCTGGGGGCCGGCGCTGGGCGCCTGGGTCACCCAACTGGTCCTGAACGCGCTCTGGACCCCGCTCTTCTTCGGCGCCGGCCGCTACGGGCTGGCGTTCGCCGAGATCGTGCTGATGTGGCTGGCCATCGGGGTCACCGTGGCGCTGTTCCGGCGGGTTTCCGGGCGGGCGGCCCTGCTGCTGCTGCCGTACTGGGCCTGGGTGACCTTCGCGGCCGCGCTCAACCTCGCCATCTGGCAGCTGAACCGGTGAGCGGCGCGGGGCGGTCCGCCCCGCGCCCACCCCGGGTCAGCAGCGCGGCACGCCGGGGATGTACCCGTCGTAGCCGGTGTAGACGTACGCGTCGGAGATGTACCGGCCGGAGCCGATCCGGTCCCAGATCGAGCTGGTGCCGTACGTGCCGGTGACCGAGGTGCCACTGGTCTGGCAGTAGATGGTGACGCTCGCGCCGTCGGCCACCGTGCCGACCGCGCTGTAGCCGGTGCCGGGGCCGGAGCGGACGGTCAGTGCCACGCCGGAGGTGGTGTTGACGGTGCCGGCGCCCGTGTTCGACCCGGCGCAGCCGTTGTCGCTGGTGTAGGTCTTGGTGCCCCAGTAGAGGGCGAGCGCCCCGTTGAACCGGACCTGGATGTCGTTGCCGCTGAGCCGCTGCTCGTAGTGCAGGTGCGGGCCGGTCGAGCCGCCGGTGCTGCCCACGTAGCCGATCACCCGGCCGTAGCCGACGACCTGCCCGACCGAGACGTTGAAGCTGCTCAGGTGGGCGTAGTAGGTGGTGTAGCCGTTGCCGTGGTCGATCCGGACGTACTTGCCGTAGCTGGTGCCGCCGAGGTCGGTGACCCGGTCGACGGTGCCGGGCGCGCTGGCCACCACCGGGTCGCCGAGGTCGTCCGTGCGGTTGAAGTCGATGGCGTAGGCCGGGCTGTGGTCGGACCGGGTCTGGCCGGACCAGGACTGGTTGCAGGGGAACGGAACCTTGAACGTCGGCGCGGCCATGGCCGGGGCCGCCGGCACCAGGGCCACGAGGACGGCCGCCACCGCCGCGAGGCTGAACCAGCGCTTGCGCATCCATTGCCTCCTATGTTGAAAGTTTTCGATCCGCTTCGGACAGCGTGGCAGAAAGTTCCATCGATGGGAAGAGGGGACACGGCGGCACCGTCAGCGGAGCGTGGGAGCGTGCCCACGGCCGGTGAGCGGGTTTCGGGATTGTTACCGGGCCGTGTCCGGCAGGGGGTGGACCGGACGCGATGCAAGCGCTTACATGTGGGGACGACCATCGGACCGGCGCGGGTTCGATTTCCCCCACGCGCCGGCAAGGAAGGAGATCGGCATGGCGTTTGCCAGATCGCGCCAGGCTCTCGCGATCGCCGGCGTTCTGGGGCTGGCGCTCGGCGCCACCGCCTGCGGTACCGGCAACGACAAGAAGAGCAGCAACGCGAGCAAGCCCGAGTGCGCCGCATACGAGAAGTACCAGGGCCACGACGGCAAGAAGGTCACGATCTACTCGTCGATCCGGGACATCGAGGCCGACCGCCTGGACCAGTCCTGGAAGCAGTTCGAGGACTGCACGGGCATCGACATCGACCACGAGGGCTCGGGCGAGTTCGAGGCCCAGCTCGGCGTCCGGGTGGACGGCGGCAACGCCCCCGACCTGGCCTTCATCCCGCAGCCGGGTCTGCTCAAGCGGTTCGTCGACTCGGGCAAGATCAAGGAGGTCGGCGCCGACACCAAGGCCATGGCCGAGCAGAACTTCACCCCCGACTGGCTGAAGTACAGCACCGTCAACAGCAAGCTCTACGGCGTGCCGCTCGGCTCCAACGTCAAGTCGTACGTGTGGTACTCGCCGAAGACCTTCAAGGAGAAGGGCTGGAGCGTTCCGACCACCTGGGACGAGCTCATCACCCTGAGCGACAAGATCGCGGCGAGCGGCACCAAGCCGTGGTGCGCGGGCATCGAGTCCGGTGACGCCACCGGCTGGCCGGCCACCGACTGGATCGAGGACGTGCTGCTGCGCACCCAGGGGGTGGAGGTCTACGACCAGTGGACCACCCACGGCATCCCGTTCAACGACCCGAAGGTCGCCGACGCGGTCGACAAGGCCGGCACCATCCTCAAGAACGAGAAGTACATGAACGGCGGCTTCGGCGGCGTGAAGAGCATCGCCACCACCTCCTTCCAGGAGGCCGGCACGCCGATCACCACCGGTAAGTGCGCCATGCACCGCCAGGCGTCCTTCTACGCCAACCAGTGGCCGGAGGGCACCAAGGTGGCCGAGGACGGCGACGTCTTCGCGTTCTACTTCCCGGCCGTCGACCCGGCCAAGGGCAAGCCGGTGCTGGGCGCCGGCGAGTTCGTCTCGGCCTTCGCCGACCGTCCCGAGGTCCAGGCGGTGCAGACCTACCTGGCCTCCGGCGAGTACGTCAACAGCCGCGCCAAGATCGGCGACTGGCTGTCGGCGAACAAGAAGCTCGACATCAACAACGTCCCGAACCCGGTGGACAAGCTCTCCGTCCAGATCCTCCAGGACCCGAAGACCGAGTTCCGGTTCGACGGCTCGGACCTGATGCCGGCCGCGGTCGGCGCGGGCACCTTCTGGAAGGGCATGGTCGACTGGATCAACGGCAAGGACACCACCACGGTGCTGAACGGCATCGAGGGCAGCTGGAAGTGATCTGAGGCGGTGGCCCGGTCCGCGACGCGGGCCGGGCCACCGCCCGCAACCGAACCCTTGAGGGAGGGTCGATGGAGTTCGACTTCGCGGCGGAACAGCCGAAGTTCCTCATGCTGATGTACGGGCTGATCGCTTTCGTCGCGGTGGTGGGTGGGCTGCTCCTGCTCCTCGACGTGGTGCCGGCCTGGTTCGCCCGCCGACGGGACGAGCGGCTGGTCGCCGCCGTGGCGAGCGGCGCGACCCTGCCCCGCTGGCGCAAGCCGCGGGAAGGCCTGATCGCGCTCTTCTTCCTGTTGCCGACCCTGCTGTTTCTCCTCGTCGGCCTGGTGGTGCCGGCGATCCGGACCACCCTCCTGTCGTTCATGGACAAGGACAGCAGCAACTGGGTGGGCCTGGCCAACTACAGCTGGCTGTTCTCCGAGGACTCGATCGTCCGGGTGCTGATCAACAGCCTGATCTGGGTGCTGCTGGTTCCGCTGGCGGCCACCGCGTTCGGCCTGATCTACGCCGTCCTCGTGGACAAGGCACGGTTCGAGGCGGTGGCCAAGTCCCTGATCTTCCTGCCGATGGCGATCTCGTTCGTCGGCGCCGCCATCATCTGGAAGTTCGTCTACGCCTACCGCGGCGACGGTGACCAGATCGGCCTGCTCAACCAGATCGTGGTCAGTCTGGGCGGGGAGCCGAAGCAGTGGCTGCTGGAGTCGCCGCTGAACACCTTCCTGCTCATCGTGATCATGGTGTGGATCCAGGCGGGCTTCGCCATGGTGGTGCTCTCCGCCGCCATCAAGGCCATCCCCGCGGACATCGTGGAGGCGGCCCGGCTCGACGGCGTCAGCCCCTGGCAGATGTTCTGGCAGATCACCATGCCGAGCATCCGGCCGGCGCTGATCGTCGTGGTGGTGACGCTCTCGATCGCCACGCTCAAGGTCTTCGACATCGTCCGGACCGCCACCAACGGCAACTACGACACCAACGTGATCGCCACCGAGATGTACAACCAGGCGTTCCGGTACCAGGAGAACGGGCAGGGCTCGGCGCTCGCGGTCTTCCTCTTCGTCCTGGTGATCCCGATCGTGATCTACCAGATCCGCAACCTGCGTCAGCAGCGGGAGGGCTGAGATGACCACCGCAACCCCCACCGTCCCGGCCGGCACCCAGGCCACCGGGCCGACCACCCGCGCCGCCCGGGTGCGGAAGCGGCTGAACAGCCGCACCGCCACGCTGGTCTCGATCGTGATCGCGCTGCTCTGGACGATCCCGACCTTCGGCCTCTTCATCTCCTCGTTCCGGCCCGAGGACCAGATCAAGACCACCGGCTGGTGGACGTTCTTCAGCGACCCGCAGTTCACGCTGGAGAACTACCAGGAGGTGCTCTTCAGCAGCTCCTCCTCGGGACAGCTCGCGAGCTACTTCATCAACTCGCTGGCCATCACCATCCCGTCGGTGCTCTTCCCGCTCGCCTTCGCCTCGCTGGCCGCGTACGCACTGGCGTGGATCAACTTCAAGGGGCGGGACTGGCTCTACATCGCGATCTTCTCGCTGCAGATCGTGCCGCTGCAGATGGCCCTCGTGCCGCTGCTGAAGTTCTTCTCCACCGGCGTCACCGTCGCCGGCGTACAGATCCTCCCGGCCTGGGACCTGGTGGACGAGCAGAAGTTCGCGCAGGTCTGGTTCGCGCACACCTGCTTCGCGCTCCCGTTCGCCGTGTTCCTGCTGCACAACTTCATCTCGCAGCTCCCGGGGGACCTGATGGAGGCGGCCCGGGTCGACGGGGCCACCCACCCGAAGATCTTCCGCACCATCGTCCTGCCCCTGATCACCCCGGCACTGGCCGCGTTCGGCATCTTCCAGTTCCTCTGGGTCTGGAACGACCTGCTGGTCGCGCTCATCTTCGCCGGGGGCGGCGACGAGACGGCCCCGCTGACCGTCCGGCTCGCCGAGCTGGCCGGCACCCGGGGCAACGAGTGGCAACGGCTGACGGCCGGCGCGTTCGTGTCGATCGTCGTACCGCTGATCGTGTTCCTGTCCCTCCAGCGCTTCTTCGTGCGGGGTCTGCTCGCCGGCAGCGTCAAGGGCTGATCCGCTGCTCCGCCGCCGCCGGTCCCCCGGCGGCGGCGGGCGCGGCTCGGAGCGGGGAACCAATGACGAAGATTGACGATGTCGCCCGGCTGGCCGGGGTCTCCACGGCCACCGTCTCCCGGGCGCTGCGCGGCCTGCCGACGGTCTCGGCCGCGACGCGGCGCCGGGTGCTCGCCGCCGCCGAGCAGCTCCAGTACGCGGTCTCGCCGAGCGCCTCCCGGCTGGCCGGCGGGAAGACCGGCACGGTGGCCGTGGTGGTACCCCGGATCACCCGCTGGTTCTTCGGCACCGTGGTCGAGGCGGTCGAGGACTACCTCCACCAGAACGGCTACGACCTGCTGCTCTACAACCTCGGCGGGCGGGAGCAGATCCGGCAGCGGGTGCTGCGCCCGGCCAGCCTGCACAAGCGGGTCGACGCGATCATCCTGGTCGCCACCCCGCTGCGCCCGTCCGACCTGACCGCGCTGACCAAGCTGGCCCTGCCCGGCGTGACCATCAGCTCCGGCAGCGGGGTGCCCGGCTGGCCCTGCGTCCGGATCGACGACGTGGCCGCGGCGCGGACCGCCACCCGGCACCTGCTCGACCTCGGCCACACCCGGATCGCGCACATCTCCGGCGACCCGGACGACGAGCTGGCCTTCACCACCCATCTCGACCGCCGGCGCGGCTACCAGGAGGCGCTGCGCGCGGCCGGGCTCCGGCCCGACCCGAGCCTGGACGTCGAGTCGCAGTTCACCGTCGACGGCGGCACCCGGGCCACCGCCGAGCTGCTGGCCCGGGGCGAACCGCCGACCGCGATCTTCGCCGCCTGCGACGAGATGGCCATGGGCGCCATGACCGCCCTGCGCGACGCGGGGCTGCGGGTGCCGCAGGACGTCAGCGTGATCGGCGTCGACGACCACGACCTGGCCGGGGTGCTCGGCCTGAGCACCATCGCCCAACCGGCCGCGGAGCAGGGTCTGCTGGCCGCCCGGATGCTGCTCGACCCGCTGGGCGGGCGCGCCGTCGAGCCGTACGCCGGGCTGGTGCCGGCGCAGCGCGGCCCGGAAACCGACCCGCGGTCACCGTCCTCCGTGATCCTGCCCACTCGCCTGGTGGTGCGCGAATCGACCGCGCCGCCCCGGGCAAACTGAAGAATTCGTCCCGTACGCACGACAGGGAGAAAGCGCTGAACACCGACGCGACGCAGGAGACCCCGGCCACCGGCTGGTGGACCGAGGCCGTCATCTACCAGATCTACCCGCGCTCGTTCGCCGACGCGAACGGCGACGGCATCGGCGACCTCCCCGGCATCACGGCCCGCCTCGACCACCTCAGCGAGCTGGGGGTCGACGCGATCTGGCTGTCGCCGTTCTACCCGTCCCCCCAGGCCGACGCCGGCTACGACGTGGCCGACTACCGGGACGTCGACCCGCTCTTCGGCACCCTCGGCGACGCCGACAAGATGATCGCCGAGGCGAAGGCGCGCGGCCTGCGGGTGATCGTCGACCTGGTGCCCAACCACACCTCGTCGGAGCACCGCTGGTTCCGGGCCGCGGTCGCGGCCGCGCCGGGCAGCCCGGAGCGGCAGCGGTACATCTTCCGCGACGGCAAGGGCCCGCAGGGCGCCGAGCCGCCGAACGACTGGACGAGCGTCTTCGGCGGGCCGGCCTGGACCCGGCTGCCGGACGGCCAGTGGTACCTGCACCTCTTCGACACCGGCCAGCCCGACCTCAACTGGGGCAACCCGGAGGTGCGCGCCGAGTTCCTGGACATCCTCCGGTTCTGGCTGGACCGGGGCGTCGACGGGTTCCGGGTGGACGTGGCGCACGGCCTCATCAAGCAGGCCGACCTGGCCGACTGGCAGGAGCCGCAGGAGATCCTCTCCGGTCAGGACGTGGACAAGCCGCGCCCGCCCATGTGGGACCAGGACGGCGTGCACGACATCTACCGGGAGTGGCGGCGGCTGCTCGACTCCTATGACGGGGAGCGGATCCTGGTCGCCGAGGCGTGGGTGGAGCCGGCCGAGCGGCTGGCCCGCTACGTGCGGCCGGACGAGATGCACCAGGCGTTCAACTTCGAGTACCTGCTCGCCGCCTGGACCGCCCCGGCCCAGTACGCGGTGATCACCCGCTCGCTGGAGGCCACCGACAGCGTCGGCGCACCGACCACCTGGGTGCTGTCGAACCACGACGTGGTCCGGCACGCCTCCCGGCTCGGGCTGGCCGTCGGCGGCGGCCGCCCGAACGGGATCGGTATCGGCGACCCGCAGCCCGACGCCGCGCTCGGCCTGCGCCGGGCCCGGGCGGCCAGCCTGCTGATGCTCGCCCTGCCCGGCTCCGCCTACCTCTACCAGGGCGAGGAGCTGGGGCTGCCGGAGCACACCACGCTGCCCGACGAGGCCCGGCAGGACCCGACCTGGGAGCGCAGCCTGCACACCCAGCGCGGCCGGGACGGCTGCCGGGTGCCGATCCCGTGGGAGGCCGACGCCCCGTCGTACGGCTTCGGGCCGACCGACGCGAGCTGGCTCCCGCAGCCGCCGGTCTGGGCCGAGTACGCGCTCGACCGGCAGCGCGGGGTCGACGGCTCGACCTACGAGCTGTACCGGACCGCGCTGCGGCTGCGCCGCGAGCACGGCCTGGCCCGGGGGCCGATGAGCTGGCTCACCTCGGGCGACGAGGTGCTCGCCCTCACCAACGGCGGGCTCACCGTACTCACCAACTTCGGCGCGGTACCGGTGCCGCTGCCGGCCGGCGCCGAGGTGCTGGCGTCGAGCGCCCCGCTGGAGGCCGACGCCGTCCCCACCGACGTGACTGTCTGGTACCGCGCCTGACAGCTGCAAGGAGGGGCCCCTTCCCACGCCTCGTGCGCGGAAGGGGCCCCTTTCTCACAGGCGGTCGGCGCGGGCGTGCAGCAGGTCGTGGACCTGGGCGATGTCCCGGGGCGAGGTGCGGGCGGCGAGCCAGTACATGAGGCCGGTCGGGATGAAGAAGAGCTGGAAGGCGGCCAGCCCGACGGCGTAGTTCAGCGGCGGCGGGAAGGCCGCCCGCAGCGCCTGGAAGGCCACCCCGACCAACCCGTTGCCGGCCGCCCGGCCGACCCCGTTGACCAGGTTGCCGAGGCTGTAGACGGTGCCCCGGTGCTCGGGCGGGTTGACGTCGGCGATCAGCGCGAACCAGTTGGGCGAGTTGGCCGAGGTGAGCGCGAGGGCGAGCACGGCGGTGAGCAGGCTCAGCCCGACCGTGGGCTCGGTGAACACGCTGGCCAGCACCGCCGCGATCACCGCGCCGGAGCTGCCGCCGTCCGGCACGTCGATCCGGATCGGCACGAGGAACAGGACCAGGTAGAACGGCACGGCCGCGAGGATGCCCACCGCCGCGACCAGGGCCCGGCCGCTCGGCGTACGCCGTTGCAGCGCGTCGCCGGCCAGGCCGCCCACGATCGAGAGCACCCCGCCGAGCTGGAACAGGGTGGCGAAGACGCTGCCCACCACCACGGCGGTGGCCGCCGAGTAGCCCTGCGCCTCGGCCCGCTGGCTGAACAGCACCGGCAACCAGACCAGCGAGCCGAACGCCGCCTGCGCGGTCAGCCCCTGGAGGACCAGCCAGCGGTTGGTCCGCCGGGCCAGGATCCGGGGCAGGTCGGCGCGGCTGATCCGGTAGTCGTACTCGGCGCCGGCGTCGAGCGCCGCGGCCAGCTCCGGCTCGCTCTGCCCGCGCCGGATGTCGTACGTGAACAGGTACGCCACGGTGGCGGCCAGGCCGACCACGGTGAGCACGAGGAACGGCCGCCGCCAGTCGGTGGCGCCGAGCAGCCCCCCGGTCAGCGTGCCGGCGAGCGTGCCGACGCCCTGGGACAGGCCCCAGAAGCTCATCACGAGGCCACGGCGGCGCGGCGAGATCAGGTCGGTGACCACGGAGAAGCCGACCGAGCCCACCGCGCCCAGCCCGACCGCGGCGACCAGTTGGGCGACCAGGAACGTCGAGTAGTGCTCGGCGAGGGCACTGCCCCCGGTGCCGGCCGCCCAGATCAGCGTGCCGACCATGAGCAGCGGCTTGCGGTTCGTCCGGTCGCCGACGTACGCCCAGGCCACCGCCGCGACCGCGCTGACCAGGAAGCTGACCGCGGTGACCAGGCCGAGCAGCCGCGACGACACGCCCAGCGCGCCGGAGATCGACCCGTAGAGCGGCGGGACCAGGCCGATGGCCACGTTGTCCAGCGAGGCGAGGACCACGAACACCACCACGCTGTAGAACCGGTGCGCCGCGTTCCCTTGCCGGGAGACCCTCGTGCCGCTGCTCATGCCGGGCAGCCAATCAGGTGCCGGTCACGGCCGGAACACGGGCCCCCACCCGGTCAGAGGTAGCCGCCGATCTCGACCGGCACCGCGCCGGCCGGCGACGTCCCGGCACGCAGCCCGTACAGCTCGGCGAGGGTGGCGCCCTGCGGCGGGACGCCGGCGGAGGTGCCGAGCCAGCCGGCCGCCTCGGCGTGCGACAGCGGGCCGACCTCGATCCGGGCCAGGCAGCGCCCGGGCCGGGTCACCGCCGGGTGCAGCCGGGAGAGGTCCTCGTTGGTGGTGATCGCCACCAGCACGTTGCGTCCCTGGCCGAGCAGCCCGTCGGTCAGGTTCAGCAGTCGGGACAGGGCCTGCCCGGTCGCCTGCCGGGCCTCCCCCCGGATCAGCTCGTCGCAGTCCTCGAGGATCAGCAGCCGCCAGCGGCGGCGCTCCTCGCCGTCGTCGCCCTCCTCGTGCTCCCCCACCGCCACCTCGGCGAGATAGGCGGGATCGCCGAAGAGCACCTCGGGGTCGAGGACGCAGTCCACCTGGCACCACTCGCGCCACTCGCGGGCGAGCGCGCGCAGCGCCGTGGTCTTCCCGGTGCCCGGCGGCCCGTGCATGAGCAGCAGCCGACCGGCGACCGTCTCGGGCGTCGCCACCATGAGGGCGTCCAGCCGGGTCGCCGCCGCGGCCGGATAGTTGGCCCGGATGTCGGACCAGGTCGGCGTGGTGATGCGCCGGGTGTCCCGCTGGGCGCCCCGGCGGGCGTTCTGGTGCCAGAAGCCGATCGGGCCGGTGTCCCGTTGCACCGGCTCGGCCCCGCCCGTGACGATCTCGTCCAGGACGGCCGCGCCGGTCGCCTCGTCGACGGCGGTGACCGTCACCTCCGCGCCCCGGCCACGCCAGCTCACCACCCGCACCGTCCAGCCGTCGCCGCCGGCGAGCCGGGCCACCCGGTTGCGCTCGATGGCCGTCCGGGTCAGCGTCGCGCGCTCGGGCACCAGCTCGGCCCCGGCCCGGACCTTGGCCAGGCGGACCGTCCGCGCCCAGGGGTGACGGCCGGTGACGAAGTCGGTCAGCAGCAGCGTGTCGATGACGTCGCCGGGGCTGTCGACGTCGTCGTACTGGAAGACGGGCAGCGGGTTGGGCCGGGCGGCGGCTCCGGTCGGGGAGGTCGGTGGCACGCCACGATGATCCCCGCCGGTCGACCGCCCGGCATCCCGTTTATCCCCGCACCGGGTCTTGTCCCCGCACCCGGTCGACGACGCGGTCCCGGGCGAGGGCGTAGCGCTCGCGGATGGCGGGGACGCCCGGCGACGCGTACTCCTCGGTGTCGCCGACCGACCAGGCGGGCGGCGCCGCCCCGCCCAGGGCGACCCAGGCGGCCTGCCGGGCGGCCCCGTCGGCGACGTACTCCCCGGGCGGGGGCACGACCACGGGCCGGCCGAAGACCTGCGGGGCGATCCGCCGGACGGCGGCGGAGCGGGCCCCGCCGCCGACCAGGATGATCCGGTCGGCGCGGGCGCCCTGCGCGGTCAGCGCGTCGAGGCCGTCGGCGAGCGCGCAGAGCATGCCCTCGACGGCGGCCCGGGCCAGGTGGGCCGGGGACGAGGTGCCCAGGGTCAGGCCGTGCAGCGCGCCGGTGGCGGTGGGCCGGTCCGGGGTCCGCTCGCCCTCCAGGTACGGCACCATGACCAGCCCGTCGGCGCCGGGCGGGGCGGCCAGGGCCAGCTCGCTCAGCGTGGCCAGGTCGACGCCGAGCAGCGTCGCGGCGGCGTCGAGCACGCGGGCCGCGTTGAGCGTGCACACCAGCGGGAGGAACCGGCCGGTGGCGTCGGCGAAGCCGGCCACCGCCCCGGTCGGGTCGGCGGCGGGCGTGTCGGCGACCGCGAAGACGGTGCCCGAGGTGCCGATCGAGACGACCACGTCGCCCGGACCGGCCCCGGCGCCCAGCGCGGCGGCGGCGTTGTCCCCGGTGCCCGGCCCGAGGAGGACCGGGCCGGCGGCGCTCGCGCCGAGCGCCGCCGGGTCGAGGTGCCCGGCGACCTCGGCCGGCCCGAGCAGCACCGGCACCCCGATCCGCCGTCCGAAGGCGCGTTCCAGCAGGTCGAGGCGGTATTCGCCGGTGCGCGGCGACCAGTAGCCGGTGCCGCTGGCGTCGCCCCGGTCGGTGCGCAGCGCGGCCAGGCCGGGGGCGCCGGCAAGCCGCCAGGTGAGCCAGTCGTGCGGCAGGCAGACGGCGGCCACCCGCTCGGCGTTGGCCGGCTCGTGCCGGGCCAGCCAGCGCAGCTTCGTGGCGGTGAAGCTGGCCACCGGCACGGCGCCCGTCGCGTCGGCCCAGAACCGGCGGCCGGCCTCCCCGCCGCCGGCCTCCTCGACCAGCTCCCGCGCGGCGTCGGCGGAGCGGGTGTCGTTCCAGAGCAGCGCCGGGCGGACCACCTGCCCCGCCTCGTCCAGGCAGACCATGCCGTGCTGCTGGCCGGCGACCGCGACGGCGGCCACGTCGGCCAGCCCGCCGGCCTCGGCGACGGCCGCCCGCAGGGCGTCCCACCAGGCGTGCGGGTCGACCTCGGTGCCCTCGGGGTGCGGCGCGCGGCCCTGCCGGACCAGCGCGCCGGTCTCCGCGTCCCGGACCACCACCTTGCAGGACTGGGTCGACGAGTCGACCCCGGCGACGAGCGGCATGGCGGCCCGCCTCAGCGCGCGCCGAGCAGGTGCTCGACGGCGAGCTGGTTGAGCCGGACGAAGCCGAAGCCCTTCGCACCGGCCGCGTCCGGGTCGAACTCCTCGAACGCCGAGCGGTCGGCGAGCAGGTCGGCGTAGCCCTCGCCCGGGCTCAGGGTCGGGGTGGCCAGCTCGGCCACCTTGCTGGCGGCCAGGGCCTCGGCCACCTCCGGGTCGGCCCGGAACGCCGCGGCCCGCTCCTTGAGCAGCAGGTAGGTGCGCATGTTCGCCGCCGCCGAGGCCCACACGCCGGTCATGTCCTCGGTCCGGGAGGGCTTGTAGTCGAAGTGCCGCGGCCCGTCGTACGCGGGGCCGCCGTTCGGCCCGCCGTTCTCCAGCAGGTCCACCAGGGCGAACGCGTTGAGCAGGTCGCCGTGGCCGAAGACGAGGTCCTGGTCGTACTTGATGCCGCGCTGGCCGTTGAGGTCGATGTGGAACAGCTTGCCCTGCCAGAGCGCCTGGGCGATGCCGTGGGCGAAGTTCAGTCCGGCCATCTGCTCGTGGCCGACCTCCGGGTTCAGGCCGACCAGCTCCGGGCGGGCCAGGGTGGAGATGAACGCCAGCGCGTGCCCGACGGTCGGCAGCAGGATGTCGCCGCGCGGCTCGTTCGGCTTCGGCTCCAGGGCGAAGCGCAGGTCGTAGCCGCGGTCGACGACGTACTGGCAGAGCAGGTCGACCGCCTCGCGGTAGCGGTCCAGCGCGGCGCGGACGTCCTTGGCCACGTCGTACTCGGCGCCCTCCCGGCCGCCCCACATGACGAAGGTGCGGGCGCCCAGTTCGGCGGCGAGGTCGACGTTGCGCAGCACCTTGCGCAACGCGTACCGGCGGATGTCCCGGTCGTTGCTCGTGAAGCCGCCGTCCTTGAACACCGGGTGGTTGAAGAGATTGGTCGTGACCATCGGCACGACCAGGCCGGTCTCGTCGAGGGCCTTGCGGAACCGGGCGATGTGCTGGTCGCGGGTGGCGGCGTCCGCGCCGAAGGGGACCAGGTCGTCGTCGTGGAAGGTGATCCCGTACGCCCCGAGCTCGGCGAGCCGGTGCACGGCCTCCACGGCGTCCAGCTCGGGCCGGGTGGCGTCCCCGAACGGGTCGCGGGCCGGCCAGCCCACGGTCCAGAGACCGAAGGAGAACTTGTCGGCGGGGGTGGGACTGGGTGCCATGGGGGACCTCCGGGTGGTGGCGTCGTCCGCAATTTGTTCAGTGGTTGAATTAAATGGCGGTCGTGTGGCAGTGTCAAGCGGTGAACAGCACCAGCAGCGCCGGAGCGGTCCGGCAGGGCAGCCTCCGCGAGCTCAACCTCGCGGTCGTGCTCCGGCGGATCGCCGCCGCCGACCGGCCACCGTCCCGCGCCGAGATCGCCGCCGGCACCGGACTGACCCGGGCCACCGTGTCCGCCGTGGTCGACGACCTGATCGCCGGCCGGCTGGTGGCCGAGGCGGAGCCCGCGCCGCGTACCGGGGCCGGCCGGCCCGCCCGTGGCCTGGTGCTGGCCGGCGACGGCCCGGCCGGGCTCGGCCTGGAGGTGAACGTCGACTACCTGGCCGCCTGCGTGGTCGACCTGACCGGGACGGTCCGGCACCACCTGGTGCGCCGCGCCGACCTGCGCCCGGTGCCCCCCGCCGACGCCCTCGACCGGCTCGCGACGCTGGCCGCCGAGGCCCGCGCCGCCGCCGTTCTCGACGGGCTGACCGTGGCCGGCGCGGCGCTCGCCGTGCCAGGCCTGGTCGGCGAGGGCGGCCTCGTCCGGCTCGCGCCCAACCTCGGCTGGCGCGACGTCGACGTGCCCGCCCTGCTCGCCGGGCATCCGCTCGCCGCGCCCGTCGACGGGATCCCCCCGCTGGTGGTCGACAACGAGGCCAACCTGGCCGCGCTCGGCGAACTGCACGCCGGCCCGCCCGGCTCGGCCAGCTTCCTGCACATCACCGGCGAGATCGGCATCGGCGCCGGCATCGTGCTCGACGGGGTGCTCTACCGGGGCGCGCGCGGCTGGAGCGGCGAGATCGGTCACATCCCGGTGCAGCCGCAGGGGCGGCCGTGCCGCTGCGGCGGCCAGGGCTGCCTGGAGCGGTACGCGGGCCAGGAGGCGATCCTGGCCGCCGCCGGCCTGGCCGGGGCGGACCTGCCGGCGGACACCGCCGCCACCCGGCTGGCCGACCTGGCCGGGGCGGGCGACCCGGCCGCCCTGGCGGCGCTGGCCGACGCCGGGACCGCCCTCGGGGTGGCCGTGTCGGGCGTGGTGAACCTGCTGGACCTGGACACCGTGGTGCTCGGCGGCGGATACGCCCCACTGGCCCCCTGGCTGCGCCCACCGGTGGTCGCGGAGATCTCCCGGCGGGTGCTCACCGCCGCCTGGTCGCCGGTGACGGTGCGCCCGGCCGCGCTCGGGGCGCGTTCCGCGGCGGTCGGCGGGGCGGCCTCGGTGATCCGCCGGATAGTCGAGCGGCCGGTCGGCTGGCTGGCCCGCTCCGGCTGACCCGGGCGCTCCTCGATGGGCGTTCGGCAGCCCCGCTCGGTACGCTTGCCCCCAGGCAACGGACCCGCAACCGAGGAGTGCACCGACAGCATGCGCACAGGTCGACTGACCGAAGCGCCCGGCCACCGGCGGTGACGACCGCCCGACGGGGCGGGGTCGCCGGCGAGGAGCAGACCTCCCCGGGCCGGCGGCCGGCCGGGACCGCGGTGCCGGCCGACGAGCGGCTCGCCCGCGAGCTGCTGGACGGGCTCGCCGAGGCCGTCGTCACCACCGACGAGGCCGGCGTGGTGACCCTGGTCAACGCGATGGCCTCGGAACTCCTCCCCGAACTCGCCCCCGGCGTCGACCTGGCCGGCTGCCCCGTGCCCGCGCTGGCCGGCGCGGTCCGCGCCGGCGGCGGGACCTTCGACACCGAGCACCACGGCCGGCTGCTGCGCGGCGTCCGGCGCGGCCTGGCCGGCGGCCACTGCGCCTGGTACGTGCGGGACGCCACCGAGGAGCGGGAACGCACCGAGGCCCTGGTGGCCGAACGGTCCCGGACCGCGTTCCTGGCCCGGGCCGGCAGCCGGCTCGGGCTCTCCCTGCACCGGCACCAGACGCTGCACGCCGCCGTGACCCTGCCGGTGCCCTACCTGGCCGACGCCGCCGTGGTCGTGCACCGCCCGGCCCCGCCCGCCGAGGACGAGCCGCACTGGATCCGGTACGCCACCGACGACCCGGGCCCGGCCACGGGTGTCGCCGGGTGGCGGGCCGCCGAGTCGGTGCCCGGGCTGATCGAGGCGCTCGCGGGCGAAACCACCGAGCCCAGCCCCTGGCTCGACGCCGAGCTGGCCGACCTGGCCGAGGTGCTGCCCGCGGGCTTCGGCCGGCCCGGCACCGTGCTGATCAGCCCGATGCGCAGCGCCGGCGGCCCGGCCGGCGCCCTGATCCTGGTCCGCCGGCCCGAGCGGACCGCCTTCGACCTGCGGGAGACCGAGCTGGCCCGGGAGTTCGCCGCCCGGGCGGGCGCGGCGCTGGCGGCCGCCGAGCTCTACGGCGAGCAGGCCCATCTGGCCCGCGTGCTCCAGAACAGCCTGCTCCCCCCGGACCTGCCGCCGCTGCGCGGCATGACGCTGGCCGGCGGCTACCGCTCCGCCGGGGACGGCCTGCGCATCGGCGGCGACTTCTACGACCTCTTCCCCACCGCCGACGGCGGCCTCTTCGCGCTCGGCGACGTCTGTGGCCGGGGCGTCGGCGCGGCCGTGCTGACCGGGCGGGTACGGCAGTCGTTGCAGACCCTGCGGCTGGTCGAGCAGCGCCCGCGGGAGCTGATGGTGCTGCTCAACCGCGCGCTGCTGGACGCCCCCGACGCGGCCCGCCGGGCCCAGTTCACCACCCTCCTGCTGGGCGCCCTGAGCCGCGAGCCGGACGGCGGGCTGCTGGTCCGGGTGGCCGGCGGCGGGCACCCGGCCCCGCTCGTGGTCCGGACCGACGGCCGGGTCGAGCCGGTCCCGGTGGGCGGCATGCCGGTCGGCTCGCTGACCACGGCCCGCTTCGTCGAGGCGGAGGTACGCCTCGCTCCGGGCGACCTGCTGGTGACGCACACCGACGGGGTGACCGAGGCCCGGGGTGGCCCCACCGGGCTGGAGATGTTCGGCGACGCCCGGCTGCGGCAGGCGCTCGCCGCCGGGGCCGGCCTGCCGCCGGCCGCGCTGATCGACCGGCTGCTCCAACTCGTCGACGAGTGGCTCGACGGCCAGGTGCACGACGACATCGCCATGCTGGTCGTGGCGGCGGGGTGACCCGGCCGGGTCAGGCGGTACGGGCCACCGGCGGCTCGCCCGGTGACTCCGGCTCGGCCAGCGGGTCGCCGATCCGCTCCCCCGAGGGCTGGAGCACCGGCCAGCCCTCCGCGGGGGCGGCCTCTCCGCGCCGGCCGACCTCGTCGAACTCGCGCATCCCGCGGACCAGCGCGGCCCGCCCCTCCGCGCTCATCCCGGCCAGGATCCGGTCCAGCCGGTAGCGCCGGTCGGCGCGCAGCTCGGCGAGGAGCCGGGTGGCCGTCGGAGTGAGGTGCAGGGCGATCTCCCGCCGGTCGTACCGGCCCGGCTCGCGCTCCAGCATCCCGGCCGCCACCAGCCGGTCGCAGAGCCGGCTCGCGGAGGAGAGCAGCATGTCGGTCAGGGTGGCGAGGCGGCGGAGGTTGATCCCGTCGTACTGCTCGACGACCATGACCGCCCGCAGCTGTGGGCCGGAGAGCCGACTCGTGGTCCGCTCGCGGGCCGCCTCCCAGACAGCCAGCAGGGTGCCCGCCGCCTCGTCGAGGGCAGCGGCCATACTCGCATCAGGTCCCTTGGGACCGCGTTCTTCGGCCATGGTGTGCCCGAGACTACCCGGCTCATCAGGCCGGCGACCTGTGCAAAGGAGCAAAGATGAGCGGACCGGTGGATCGGGCACGGCGGAGCCTCACCGAGGCGCCGACGGACCAGCTCGTCGACCGGCTCGCCACCGAGTTGGAACAGTCGTACGGGATCACCCGCACCGAGCTGTACCAGGTCGACTACCGGCTGGCCGCGCTGCTCCCGCTGTCCGGCGGTGAGCCGATCGTCACGCCCGGGCACCCGGCGTGGCGGTGCTTCGACCACCAGGAGCCGATCGTCTCCGAGGGCACCGGCTGGTTCCCGGTCGGTATGCGCGGCGAGCGGCGCGGGGTGCTCCGGCTCTCGCCGGTGCCGGCCGACCCGGCCGCCCTGGGCGCGCTGGACGCCGTCGCCACCGCGCTCGGTCACGAGCTGGCCGCCGTGGCGGCCACCACCGACATCTACCTGACCGCCCGGCGCAGCCGGCGGCTCACCCTGGCCGCCGAGATGCAGTGGGAGCTGCTGCCGGGCCGCAGCCGGATCCGCCCCTCGTTCAGCCTGGCCGGCCAGCTGGAGCCGGCGTACGCGGTGCGCGGCGACGGCTTCGACTGGTCCGACGACGGCCACCGGCTGTGGCTCTCGGTGGTCAACGGCTCGGGCGAGGGGGTGGCCGCCGCCATGCTCACCTCGCTGGCCACCCACGCGCTGCGCAACGCCCGCCGCGCCAAACTCGCATTGGCCGACCAGGCCGCCCTGGCCGACCAGGCGATCTACGCGCTGCACCGGGGCGAGCAGCACCTCTCCGCGCTCCTGCTGGAGCTGGACCTGGCCAGCGGGACGCTGGCCGTGGTCGACGCCGGCTCGCCGCGCCTGGTGCGGCTGCGCGACGGCGAGGTGACCGAGCAGGTCCTGGACAAGCAGTTCCCGCTCGGCATGTTCGAGGGCACCGACTACCGGGAGCAGCAGTTCCAGCTGCGCCGGGACGACCGGCTCTTCGTGGTCAGCGACGGGGTGATCGACGCGACCTCCGAGCGGGTCCGCTACGGCGAGACCGCGCTCGACCGCTTCCTGCGGCGGACGGGCCCCATGGAGCCGCTGGACGCGGTCCGGTCGCTGATCGGCGACCTGCGCGCCTTCGTGGCCGGCGACCTGGTCGACGACGCGGTCGTGGTCTGCCTGGACTGGCTCGGCCCGCAGCCCTGACCCGCCCCGGCCGCCCGCCGGCTCAGTAGGCGCCGCGGCTGTTGACCACCGCGCCGAAGGTCTTCCAGAGGATCGTCAGGTCGGCGGCGAGCGACCAGTTCTCCACGTAGTAGAGGTCGAGCCGGATGCCGTCCTCCCAGCTCAGGTCGGACCGGCCGCTGACCTGCCACAGGCCGGTCATGCCGGGCTTGACCAGCAGCCGGCGGGCCACGTCGCCGTCGTACCGGGCCACCTCGGAGGGCAGCGGCGGGCGGGGGCCGACCAGGCTCATCTGGCCGAGCAGCACGTTCGCCAGCTGGGGCAGCTCGTCCAGGGACCACTTGCGCAGCAGCCGGCCGACCCTGGTCACCCGGGGGTCGTCGCGCATCTTGAACATCAGGCCGTCGGTCTCGTTGCGCGCGGCCAGCTCGGCGAGCAGGGCGTCGGCGTTGACCACCATGGTGCGGAACTTGAAGACGCCGAACTCCTTGCCGCCCTGGCCGACCCGGGTCTGGCGGAACAGCACCGGGCCCCGGCTGTCCAGCTTGATGGCGAGCGCGATCACCGCCAGCAGGGGGGCCAGCAGGAGCAGGGCGATCAGCGAGATCGAGCGGTCGACCAGCCCCTTGACCAGCTTGCGGGCGCCCCGGAACTCGGGCGCCTCGACGTGGATCAGCGGCAGGCCGGCGACCGGCCGGGTGTGGATGCGCGGGCCGGCGACGTCGGTCAGCGCCGGGGCCACCACCAGCTCGACCCCGGTGCCCTCCAGCTGCCAGCCCAGCCGGCGCAGCCGGGTCGCGGTGAGTTCACCCGAGGCGGTGACCGCCACGGTGTCCGCGCCGATCGCGGTGGCCGCCTCGGGGATGCCCCGGAACGAGCCGACCACCGGCACGTCGCCCAGCCGCTGCGGCACCGGTGCGAGCAGCGCGTCGGGAATGCAGGCGCCGACCACCTGGTAGCCGGCGTACGGCTCCCGGCGCAGGGTGTGCACCAGTTCCAGCACGTGCGCGGTGTCGCCGACCACCAGCACCTTGCGGGACCAGCCGGCGCCCCGGTCGCGGGCGCGGTGCAGCCGCTTGCGGGCGGCGAACCGGGCCACCTCCAGGCCGACCGTGCCGACCGCGAAGGAGATGGCCAGGAAGCCCCGGGAGACCCCGACGTCGGCGATGTAGCCGGCGATGGCGATGCCGCCGGCCAGCCGCAGGCTCGCCGCGTTGACCCGCCGGTACTCGTCGGCGCCGTAGCCGAGCACCTGGTCGTCGTAGCAGCGCATCGCCTTGAGCGAGACCAGCCAGACCAGCAGCAGGGCGGGCGCGACCACCACGTACGGGATCTCCGAGCCGCTCGGCTGCTCGTCGCCGAACCGGGCCACGTAGCCGATCAGGATGGCCACGGCCAGCACGGCGGTGTCCAGCACCACGAGGAGCCGGATGTAGGCCCGCTCCGCGGCGCGGGTCGTCGGACCGGGGCGGTCGCCACCCGGTCGCGACGACGTGCTGGCGGGGGTCAACAGCGTCGCCGAGGTCACCGGCCCTCCCCACTTCGCTCAGGACGACCCCGCGCCGCGCGTTCCCGGTGGGAGAGCCGCGGTTCGGAGCACCCGGTCATCTTGCCTCGACAATTATGGTTACCGATTGCTTCGGACGCATTGCCGTCAGTTTTCACCCGGCCCCCGGGGCCGGGAAGCGTTCCGCCGTACCGGATCTGCCGGTACGGCGGAACATGTGCGCTGAGTGTCGGATCAGCGCGGCGCGGGCGGGCGCAGCGCGATCGCCTGCAGGAAAATCTCGCCGATCTTGCTCGGGTCGGTGGTGACGAAGGAGCCACCGCCGGTCACGTCCGTGATCGACTTGAGCTCGGCGCGGCTGACCTCGTTGCCGATGCCGATGATGATCACCTGCACCGGCTGCTCCTCGTCCCGCAGCTTCTTGAGCTGGTCGAGCAGCGCCTTCTGCGAGATGCCGTTGGCGTCGTCGTTCTTGCCGTCGGTGAACAGCACGATCGAGTTGACCTTGCCCGGCTCCCAGTCCTGCTGGACCTTCTTGTACGCCGCGAGCATGGTGTCGTAGAGACCGGTGTCGCCGTCCGAGGGCCGGATCGAGGCGAGGCCCTGCTGGAGCGCGCCCCGGTTGCTCGACAGCGGCTTGATCCCGATCACCTCGCGGTAGTCCTGCGAGCCGCTCAGGTTGGTGGAGAAGGTCCACAGGCCGATCGACCAGGAGTCGTCGAAGAGCCCCAGGCCCTGGCTGGCGGCGGCGACGGTGACCTGCTCCCGGCTGGCGCCGTTGGCGGTCGCCACCGGCTTCTTCATGGAGCCGGAGACGTCGATGACGCAGAGCATGCGACCGGACTGGGTGGCCACCGACCAGGTGGTGGTCGCCGTCTGGATGGCCTTCGGGTCGAGGTCGGCCGCGCCGCCCTGGCCGGACGGCGGGACGGCGCTCGCGCCGCCGTTCGCCGGGCTCGGCGCGCCCTGCGGCGCCTTGAACCCGTCGCCCCAGTTGCCGTCGGGGGCCCGCAGCGCCTGCGCCGCCAGCCGGTCCTTGAAGCTCGGCGTCCGCAGCACCTCGAAGAGCACCCGGGCCGCCGACGCCTTGGTCGGCTCGATGCCGGGCAGCACCGCGAACGGGTAGTCCAGCGCGATCGGGTCCGGCTTCATGTAGAGCGCGGCCAGCGGGATCGGCGGCTTGGTGTTGTTGTAGGCGATCACGTCCTCTTCCGACAGCGCCGCCGCGCCGAGCCCGTTGGCGATGGCCGTCGGGTCGGTGGAGCGCGGGAAGCGGGCGAGGAGGTCCTGCCGCAGCGAGGAGCGGTTGGTGGCCAGCGCCCGCAGCGCCCCGACCATCGCCTCCTGCGCCTGCGGCGAGCCGGCCTTGCCGGTGGCGCTGGCGGCGGCGGTCAGCGAGAGCAACCCGGACAGGCCGGCCGCGTCCTGGGTGGGCTCGACGATCCCGGCGCGCAGCGGCTTGCTGCTGGTGACCTGGCCCAGCAGGTCGGTCCAGCGGATCTCCTTCTCGGGCCAGCCGATCCGGGAGGCCACCGGCTCGGGCAGGGCGACCACGACCGGGCTGCGAGCGATCGAGGCGCCGTTGGCCGGCGCGAAGGCGGTGGCGCCACCGCTCTTGAGCCGGACCAGCCAGGTGGAGGAGTCCGGCACCCAGACGTCCGGGGTGACCGCGGTGCCGCTGGCCTGCCCGACCCCGGCCAGGGTGGCGCCGTGCTTGCTCGCCACCGCGGCGGCCACGTCGACCGGCTCGGCGGAGGAGACGTTCACGGCGATGCAGGTGTCGCCGACGGCCGCGCCGTCGGTGACCCACTGGTCGGCCGCCGCGCGTACGGCGGGGGCGATCTCCGGGGCCGCCGAGACGGACAGCTCGATTCGCCCCGAGCAGCTCGGGCCGGCCAGCTGCCGGTAACCGAACCAGGAGCCGGCTACGACGACAGCGAGCGCGGTCGCCGCGGCGACGGCACCTGCCCCGTGGAGCTTAGAACGCATGCGATGGCGGCCAGACACGGTGACCATCTTGCGTATCTCGTGGGGTTACTGCCACAACCGTTCGGACGAAAGTTACGCAGGAGAAACAGTTGATCGCCAAATCATCACTTTGAGTGAGTGGTCAGTCATCCCAGGTGATCAAAGTCCACTGCGGACGGTGGTTCGGTGACCGGTCGGTCACGGACGGATGCAGGTGGGGCTCGCCACCGGCACCGGCTCGCCCACCGGCTCGGGCACCCCGGTGCCCGGATCCACCTGGAAGATCCTGATCATGCCGGCCCGCTCGTCGGCCACGTAGAGGTGCTCGCCGGTCAGGACGAAGTGCCGCGGCCACTCGCCCCCGGTGTCCACCTCGGCCACCAGCTCGGGCGCCGCGCCGTCCAGCGCGAAGACCGCGACCGTGCCCACGCCCCGGTTGCCGACGTACAGGAAGCGGCCGTCCGGCCCGACGGCGACCTCGGAGGGCTGCACGTGCCCGACCCGGCCGCTGGCGTCCACCCGGACCCGCTGGTGCAACCCGTCCGGGGTCAGGTCGTACGCGGTGACCGTCCCGTCCAGCTCGCCGACCAGCCAGCAGCGCCGCCCGTCCGGGTGCCGGGCCAGGTGCCGCGGTCCGGCGCCGGCTGGCGTCCGCAGCCGGGGGGCGCGGGGCACCAGCCGTCCGGAGGCGGCATCGAGGTCGTACCGGTAGACGGAGTCGGTGCCCAGGTCGACGGCGAGCAGCGGCCCGCCGCCCGGGTCGGGCGAGACCATGTGGCAGTGCGCCTGCTCCTGCCGCTCCGGGTCGGCGCCGTGCCCCTCGTGCCGGACCAGGTCGCTGCGCTCCCCCGGCGTCCCGTCGGCGTCCAGCGGGAACACCGCGACGCTGCCGCCGCCGTAGTTCGCCACGAACAGGTGCCGCCCGTCCGGGGCGACCGCCAGGTGGCAGGGCTCCGCCCCTCCGGTCGGGCGTACGCCCAGCGGGTCGAGGTCGCCGCCCGGGCCGACCCGGAAGGCGCTCACCTGCCCCTCGGCCAGCTCGTTGACCGCGTAGAGCACCGGCAGCGCCGGATGCCGGACGAGGAAGGACGGCGACGGGGTGACCGCCACCGTGCCGAGCGGCGTCAGCGCGCCGGTCGCCGGGTCGCGCCGGGCGGCGACGATGCCCTCGGCCCGCCCGTCCGACTCCGCCGTGTAGCCCCCGATGTGGACGATCACGTCCTGCCCGGTCACCGCTCCCACCTTCCGCCGTCTCCACCGTCGATCAAACCAGAGGCTTCCCGGGGAGCCGCCCGGTTAGGCGTCATCCGGGGCACCGGTTTTCCGGGCGGGCCGGGCGGCGCGGTTCCGGGCGGGCCGGGTCGCGCCGGTGGGCGGACCGGGTCAGCCCACCGGCACCGGCTCGCCCCGCTGCCGCGCGACGTGCTCGACCAGCGAGATCAGCACCAGTTTCCCGGACTGCCGGTCCCGGGCGTCGCAGAGCACCAGCGGCACGTCCGGATCCAGGTCCAGGGCGTCGCGTACCGCCTCCAGGCTGAACTTGCGGGACCCGTCGAAGCAGTTCACCCCGACCACGAACGGGATGCCCCGCTGCTCGAAGTAGTCGATCGAGGGGAAGCAGTCGGCCAGCCGGCGGGTGTCGGCGAGCACCACCGCGCCGAGCGCCCCGAACGCCAGCTCGTCCCAGAGGAACCAGAACCGGTCCTGTCCGGGGGTGCCGAACAGGTAGACCTGGAGGTCGTCGTTGATGGTGATCCGGCCGAAGTCCATGGCCACCGTGGTGGTCGACTTCTGCTCGACCCCGGAGACGTCGTCGGTGCCGATGCCGGCGCCGGTCAGCACCTCCTCGGTCTGCAACGGCCGGACCTCACTCAACGCGCTCACCAGCGTCGTCTTGCCGGCGCCGAAGCCGCCGGCGATGAGGATCTTCAGAGCCAGCGGCACCCGCGGCGCGGCCGGCTCCCGGTCAAAGCGCACGGAGTCCACTGACCACCGCCTTGAGGATGTTGTCGTCGGGCAGGTGGGCGGCGGCCGGCGGCCGGCGCACCGTGACGAGCCCACGGGCGAGGAGGTCGCCGAGCAGCACCCGGACCACGCCGACGGCGAGATCGAGGTCGGCGGCGAGGTCGGCCACGGCCACCGGCCGCCGGGCCAGGTCGACGAGGCGCCGGTGCTCCGGCTGGAGACCGGGCACGCCGGTCGGGTCGGCCCCCGGAACCGTCAGCACGAACGCCACCAGGTCGAAGCCGTCGACCGGCGGGCGCACCCGGCCGCCGGTGAGGGTGTACGGGCGGACCACCGGGCCGGCGGCGGCGTCCAGCCACTCGTGCTGCGGGCCCGGCGACTCAGCCCGCATCGGTCGCCGCCGTGCGGGCCGGTGCACTGAGGTTCTCGCCGACGCGGATGACCAGCATCGCCATCTCGTACGCCACCAGGCCGATGTCGGCGTCGGCGTCGCTCACCACCGCCAGGCAGGCGCCCTGCCCCGCGGCCGTGACGAACAGGTACGCCGACTCCATCTCCACCACGGTCTGCCGGACCGCGCCGCCACCCACGTGCCGGGTGGCCCCCTTGGCGAGGCTGGAGAAGCCGGAGGCCAGGGCGCAGAGGTGTTCGGCGTCGGTGCGGTCCAGGTCGGCGGAGGCGCCGAGCAGGAGGCCGTCCGCCGACAGCACCACCGCCTGGCGGGCGGCCGGCACCCGCTCCACCAGGTCGTCGAGCAACCAGTCGAGATCGGCGTTCTGCCGCGTCGTGTGCACCACTAGGCGTCCCTCTCAGTCGCGGTTCGTTGGTCCGGAGCCGCGGGCGGCTCCGGCGGGGAGGGCTCGGCGGCGCCGCGGGCGCCGTCCCGGCGGCCGCGGGCGGTGCCGGCCTGGAGCGCGGACATGGCCCGGCGGGCCTCCTCGGGCGTGCGGTGGACCGGGTTGTCGACGACGACCGGCCGGGGGCGGGCCACCGGCCCGCGCCGGCGGACCCGGCGGGGCAGGCCGTCGCCGTCCGCCGGCGTCTCCACTCCCGAGGTACGCCCGGCGGGCAGCGGCAGCACCGCCGACTCGGGCCGCTCCCGGCCGGGCCGGGCGGCCCGCGTCCGGGGGACCGTGGCCAGCCGGGTCACCTTGGCCCTCCGCCGGTCGTCGAGCCCGGCGGCTCCGTCCGGGGCGGTCGTGCCGAGCGCCGGCTCGTCGGTGACCAGGTCCGACGGGACGAACACCACGGCGGTGATCCCCCCGGGGGCGGCCGGCCGCAGCTCGACCCGGACGCCGTGCCGGGCGGCCAGCCGGGCGACCACGAAGTGGCCCAGCCGGGCGCTGTCGGTCGGGTCGAACTCCGGGGCGCGGGAGAGCTTGCGGTTCGCGTCGGCCAGGGCCGGCGGCGACATGCCGAGCCCCCGGTCGGTGATCTCGATGGTGTAGCCGCCCGGCACGGTCCGGCCGGTGACGTCCACCCGGGTGCCCGGCGGGGAGAAGACGGTGGCGTTCTCGATCAGCTCGGCGAGCAGGTGGATCACGTCGCCGACGGCGCGGCCGAGCACCCCGGCCGGCTGCACCTCGCCCACGTCGACCCGGTCGTACGACTCGACCTCGGAGATCGCGCCGCGTACCACGTCGACCGCGGCGACCGGGTTGCGCCAGCCCCGCCCGGGGGCCGCGCCGGCCAGGATGACCAGGTCCTCGGCGTGCCGCCGGAGCCGGGTGGCGAGGTGGTCGACCTGGAACAGCCCGGCCAGCTCGTCCGGGTCCTCGGTACGCCGCTCCAGCCGGTCCAGCAGCGCCAGCTGCCGGTGCACCAGCCCCTGGCTGCGGCGGGCGATGTTGAGGAACACCTCGTTGAGGCCGCGACGCAGGGTGACCTCGTCGACGGCGGCCTGGACGGCGGTCCGGCGCACCTCGTTGAAGGCCCGGCCCACCTGGCCGATCTCGTCGCCGCCGTGGTCCAGCTCGGGCGCCTCGCGGGCGACGTCGACCTCCTCGCCGCGACGCAGCCGGGCCACCACGTCGGGCAGCCGGTGCTCGGCCATCTCCAGCGCGGCGGTGCGCACCCCGGTGAGCCGCCGGTCCAGCGACCGGCCGACCCGCAGCGCCACCAGCACGCAGGCCACGATGGCGAGCAGGCCGAGCACCCCGGCGGCGGCGAGCCGGACCAGGATGCGTACCGCCATCGGCACGGACCGCTCGGCGAGGGTGTCGGCGCCACGCAGCTCGAAGTCCCGCAGGCCCTGCGAGACCGCGGCGTAGCCGGCCTCCCAGGCCCGTACGTCCAGCCCGGCCGGCAGGTCGCGGGCGCGGACCAGGGTGTCCTGGAGGGCGCGCAGCCGGACGAACCCGTCCCCCTCGGTGAGCCGCTGGTATTCGGCGCGTTCGGCGGGCGGCAGGTCGGCCACCGCGTTCTCGGCCAGGAAGCGCTGGTTCTCGATGGTGCGGACCAGCTGCTCGTGCTCACCCTCGGCGTACCGGCCGGCGGTGACCGCGCCGGCCAGCAGCGCGTCGGCCTGGCCGAGCAGCTCCCGGGACCGGCCCAGCGCCGTGAGCGCCAGCGCCTCCCGGTTGAGCTGGGCGTCGGGCAGCGTGGCCATGCCGGAGAACGCCTGGAAGGCGGAGCCGATCATCCCGCTGTAGAGCCCGACGGCACCGGCCCGGTCCACCTTCCGGCTGTCGATGAAGCCCCGGCCGGCGGGCAGCGCGTCGAGCGCGGAGACCAGCTGGTCGAGCCGGGCGTCGAGCAGGTCGTCGGCGGCGTCGCGCAGCTTCTCCCCGTTGACCCGGCGCCGCAGCTCGGCGATGGCCCGGTCGGTGCGGGCGCGCTGCTCGGCCAGCACCGGCAGGGCGGTGTCGCCGGCGAGCTGGACGACCGAGAGCCGGCGTTCCCGTTGCAGCTCGGCGACCACGCTCTCGCCGGGGCGGCCCAGGTCGTAGAGGAGGGTACGCGCGGCGAGCAGGTCGAGGGCCGGCCCGAAGGTCAGCGTGGTGGCGAAGATCCAGAGTGCCAGCAGCCCGGTCACCGGACCGATGACCAGCGCGGTCAGCTTGGCGCGGATCGGCCAGTCTCGGGTGTTCATCAGACCTCGCCCGGGGGAAGGTGTCGCAGGGGTGGCGCCGGCACCGGCCGGAGGGGCCGCGACGCCGGGCCCCGGCCCGGGCGCCTTGGGCAGGATACGTAATCCCCAGCGGATGCACTACCGGCCGTCTCGCCCGTCACTACGGTCCGGAATGTTCGCTGTGGACACCGTTGGACGGGAACGCCCCGCCGGATGGGACCGGTGGACCGACCACCTAGGACGGCTCGGAGTCGACGCGCGGATCCGGCGATCCCGGGTGCACCTCCGCACCGGAGGTCCCGTGCGCCTCGCGCTCCACGTGGGCCACCCGGTTCTCATCCCACCCAGCGGCTCCTCCTGGAACGACTCAGATTCTCGCCGCGCCGGACGATGTGTGCCCCGCCGTGCCGTGGGCAGTTCACCCGGGCGCGATCGCGCAGGAAAGTGCCGCCGAACGGGATTGGCGATCACGCGCGGGAGGGAATACCAGCGGGCGAAGGAGGAGCCATGTCGCCCACGCAGGTAGTCGTCATAGTCATCGTCGTTGTGGTGCTCGCCGCGCTGGCCGCGGTCGCCGTGGTGGCGAGCCGCCGCCGGGCGCTCAAACAGCGCTTCGGCCCCGAGTACGACCGGGCCGTCGCCGAGCAGGACAGCCGCGGCGCCGCCGAGCGGGAGCTGCGGGAGCGGGAACGCCGCCACGCCGAGCTGGAGCTGACTCCGCTCAACCCGGAGTCCCGGGCCCGCTACGCCGCCGCCTGGGAGGAACTCCAGGTCCGCTTCGTCGACTCCCCGGCCGAAACCGTCGGCGACGCCGACGAACTGGTCAGCCGGCTGATCGCCGAGCGGGGGTACCCCACCGGGGACTTCTCCGACCAGATCGCCCACCTCTCCGTCGAGCACGCCCGCACCCTGACCCACTACCGGGACGCCCACGACATCCGGCTGCGCAACGAGCGCGGCGAGGCCGGCACCGAGGAACTCCGGCAGGCGCTGGTGCACTACCGGGCCCTCTTCGCCGACCTGCTCGGCGAGGACCCGGTCGGTCACCGGCCGCCGGAGCAGCGCCACCCCGACCACGAGCACGACGCCACGAGCCGCTGAGGAGGCCGCCGCCATGCGTCAGGAAGAGCAGCAGGTCACGCAGGACCACCCCGAGTCCGTCCGGTCGGCGCCGGTGCCGGTCCCGCCCCCGGGCGACCGGGGCGAAGGCGACGGGTCCGGGGCCGATCCCGCCGCCCGGGCCGAGGTGCCCGAGGACGCGCTGGACGACCGGGGCACCTTCGACGACCCGGCGGTGGCCGGCGAGCGTGCCGATCGCCGGGAGGCGGAGCTCGACGAGACCCGGGCGTACGACGCCCGGGACCTCCGCGACGCGGAGGCCGCCGACGCCGAGGACCGGCCGGTGTACCACGACCCGGCGCCGCTGCCGACGACCTTCGGGGCGACCTCGGTGGGCGACGCGGTGGCCGCGTCGGCGATGGCCAGCGGGCGACCCGAGGACGAGCGGGACCCGCGCGGCGAGGACACCGTCGCACCGGGCGACGGCGCCCCGGGCCGGACCGACGCGTTCGACGACGAGCGGGCCGACCCGACGGCGGGCGACCGGCTCCACGACCCGGACCGCTGGGAGGCCGCCCACTCCGGCGTGGCGGGCGACGAGGCGGCGGCCGGCGGGGCCGGCTACGGCAGCGCCGAGCCGGCGATGGTCGACCCGGACACCAGCACGGCGGCGGCCGGCGCGGGTGCGGCCGGGGCGGCGCTCGCCGGCGCGGCCCGGCCCACCCCGGGCGCGGTGCCGACCGACGCCGCCACGCTCTTCGCCGCCGAGACCGCCCAGGACTTCCGGGACCGCTGGCGTGACGTCCAGCTCCGCTTCGTGGACGACCCGCGGGCCGCGGTCGGCGAGGCGCAGTCGTTGGTCGAGGAGGCGATCGAGGCGCTCTCCGCGGCGCTGCGCGAGCAGAAGGCGAAGCTCGGCGGCTGGCAGGAGTCCGGCTCGGCCGACACCGAGCAGCTCCGGGTCGCCGTACGTGGCTACCGGGACTTCCTGGACCGGGTACTGCGCCGCTGACCCACGCCGTACGGAGCCCCGGCCGGTGGACGGCCGGGGCTCCGTCGCGTCCACGGATCGCCCTCCGTGCATGAAATTTCGCGAAGTGGGTACCTGCGGGCGCAGTCGCCACGGAGGGAGCGCGGGATGGGTGACGGTCTGCGGTTGAACATGAACGCCCTGGACTACCTGATCCTGGCGCTCTACTTCGTCACGGTGCTCGGCGTCGGTTTCGCCGCGCGGCGGGCGATCCGCACCAGTGTCGACTTCTTCCTCTCCGGGCGGTCGCTGCCCGCGTGGGTCACCGGCCTGGCGTTCGTCTCGGCGAACCTGGGCGCCCTGGAGATCATCGGAATGGCCGCCAACGGCGCCCAGTACGGCATCATGACGGTCCACTACTACTGGATCGGCGCCGTGCCGGCCATGGTCTTCCTGGGCATCGTGATGATGCCCTTCTACTACGGCTCGAAGGTCCGCAGCGTCCCCGAGTACCTGCGGCTGCGCTTCAACCGCCCGACCCACCTGCTGAACGCGATCAGCTTCGCGGTCGCCCAGGTGCTCATCGCTGGCGTGAACCTGTACGCGCTGGCCCTCATCATGCAGCTGCTGCTGGGCTGGCCGCTCTGGGTGGCGATCGTGATCGGCGCGTTCATCGTGCTCGTGTACATCACCATCGGCGGCCTCTCCGGCGCGATCTACAACGAGGTGCTCCAGTTCTTCGTGATCATCGCGGGTCTGGTGCCGATCACCGTGCTCGGCCTGGTGAAGGTCGGCGGCGTCAGCGGCCTCATGGACGCGGTCCGCGGCTCGAAGCTGGGCGAGGCCGGGCTGCACGCCTGGCAGGGCACCGGCAGCACGGACAACCCGCTCGGCGCGCACTGGCTGGGCATCGTGTTCGGCCTCGGCTTCGTGCTCTCGTTCGGCTACTGGACCACCAACTTCGCCGAGGTGCAGCGCGCGCTGTCCGCGCGGAACATGAGCGCGGCCCGGCGTACGCCGATCATCGCGGCGTACCCGAAGCTGCTCATCCCCGTGGTGACCGTGATCCCGGGCCTCATCGCCCTGATCACCGTCAAGGGTCTCGGCGCCGAGAGCGGCGACCTGGTCTACAACAACGCCATCCCGCTGCTCATGCGCGACCTGCTGCCCAACGGGGTGCTCGGTATCGCGGTGACCGGTCTGGTGGCCTCGTTCATGGCCGGCATGGCCGCCAACGTCAGCGGCTTCAACACGGTGTTCACGTACGACATCTGGCAGGCGTACTTCAAGCGGGACCGCTCGGACGAGTACTACGTGCGGGTGGGCCGGATCGCCACCGTGGTCGCGGTGCTCATCGGCATCGGCACGGCCTTCATCGCGGCCGGGTTCAGCAACATCATGAACTACATCCAGGCGCTCTTCTCGGTGTTCAACGCCCCGCTCTTCGGCACCTTCATCATCGGCATGTTCTGGAAGCGGATGAGCGCGCTGGCCGGCTTCTGGTCGCTGCTGTCGGGCACCGTGGTGGCGCTCGGGACCTACCTGCTCTACCGGGCCGGCGTGATCGATTTCAACTCCGACCTGGAGGAGAGCTTCTGGGGGGCGGGCCTCGCCTTCGTCACCGTGGCGGTGGTCGCCGCGATCGTGACGCCGCTGACCCGGCCGAAGGGGGCCGACGAGCTGACCGGGCTGGTCTACGGCCTGTCCGACACCACGCTCAAGGACGACTCGCTGGCCGGCGACGCCGCCTGGTACCGCTCCCCGGTCCTGCTCGGCGTGATCGCCGTGGTCCTCGCCGCCCTCTTCTACATCCCGGTCTTCTGAGGAAGGGACGCACGCCATGGCAGACGACGCCGACCGGTACCAGCACGGCGAGGCCCACGACCCGCTGGTCGACGAGACCGAGGACGCGCGGGAGGCGCGCTCCGCGGCGGCCCGCCTGTTCGACATCCGCCGGGTGATCGGCGGGCTGTTCGTGGTGTACGGGCTGATCGTGGGCCTCATGGGGCTCTTCGACTCGTCCGCGGAGATCGACAAGGCGCAGGGCGTCCGGATCAACCTCTGGGCCGGCCTGGCGATGCTCGTCTTCGGGTTGCTGATGCTGCTCTGGCAGCGGCTGCGCCCCACCGAGCCGCCGGAGCCGCACACCGCCGACGAGCGCTGACCGGCCGGCCGGGACGCCGCACCGGGCGGCATGGCCCGGCCCGCACGGGGTACGCCGTGGGGATCAGGGAACGGGACAGGAGGGCAGCAGCATGACGGATCGTGACCGCGGTGGCGAGCGGCCGCTGGAGGAGACCCCCGAGGTGGCCGCCGCGGTGGACGACGACAGCACGGTGCCGCAGCTGCGCACCGGTGGCACCGACCCGGACAATCCCGTCTTCACCGAGCCGGACGGCGCGGTGCCCGACACCGGTTCGCCGGACATCCTCGGTGACCCGTACGCGGCCGGGACCGGGGCGACCGGCACCGGCACCGGGGCGGGCGGGGACAACATCCGGACCGGCGCGGAGCAGCCGTGGGATCCCGAGGACCTGGTGATGGCCCGGGGCCAGGACCTCACCCCGGAGAACCTGGAGCAGGCCCGCCGCGACCTGGCCGAGCTGGGCCGGGCGGCGATCGAGAAGACGGTCCCCTGACGCCCGGGGGCCCCTGGTCGACGTGGGGTCGACCAGGGGCCCGGGGGAACCCGCGCGGCGGTGCCTCACTCCCGTCGCCGCGGGTGGGCCGGCCGCCGGATCAGGAGAGCGGCGGGTACGCGTTCTGCATCAGCTGCTGGAACTGGGCCGCGAACCACGCACCGGAGATCGGCGCGTTCGGCAGGGCACCGGACAGGTTGTTGCCGTTGCGGGCGTTGCCGGTGTAGGTCGGGTCGCACATCCGGTCGAAGCCCTTGCCCTCGTCGTTCGGGATGGCCGTGCTGGAGCCGTCCGACTCACCCGGGGGCTTCACCCAGACGTACGCGTCGATGCCCGGCTCCGGGTTGGCCCGCGGCCGCTCGCCGAGTCCCGCGCCGGCCTGGTTGCACCAGTTGCCGGTGTGGTAGCGCCGGTCGACCCGGCCCCCGTCGACGTAAGCGTCGACGCTGGTCAGCGGGCCCGGACCGGTGGGCCGGGCGGACCCGCCCCAGCCGTTGCGGGAGGTGTCGATCAGCATGCCGATACCGCTGTCGAAGCCGATGGAGACCAGCTTCTGCCGGAACGCCTGGGCGAACGAGAGCTCGTCGACGTACTGGTTCCAGTCGATCCACTTGGACTGCCGCACGGTCTGGCCGTTCACCGAGTCGGTGACCTTCACGTACGGCTCCTTCAGCGCGGAGTAGTTCGCGGTGTTGACGATGAAGCCGTGCACGTTGCGCACCGTGCTGCCGGACGCGACGGCGGCGGCCTTGAGCTGGTCGGCGACCGGGCCGAAGTTGCTGTCCCAGCCGATCCAGCCGTGGTGCGCGGCGTCGATGTAGTTGTAGACGTTGCCGATCGCGCCCAGCTTGGCCAGGGCGTAGCCGACGCCGTTGACGTACGCGCCGTTGGCCTTGACCGTGTCGCACATCGCGGTGCCGCCCGCGTTGCCCGAGGTGTTGGTCACCAGGTTGGGCAGCGAGTCGATCTCGATGATGTTGACGATGCGCAGGTTCTTGTACTTCGCGTCGCCCTGGATCGCGGCGATCGGGTCGATGTACTCGGCCTTGTAGCGGGGCAGCTCGTCGGGGCCCAGCTCGCCGTTCGAGGCGAGCGCGGAGCAGTCCCGGCCGGGCAGGTTGTAGATGACGAACTGGATGTAGCCGGCGCCCTGGGCGAGCGCGGCGTCCAGGTGGTCACGGACCCCCATCGCGCCGTTGGAGCTGCTGTTCGGGGTGCCGTTGATGGCGGCGATCCGGTCGATCCAGACCGCGGTCGGGTTGTTCGACACCCGGCTGCCGCCGGACACCGACTCGGCCTTGGCCTTCCACTCCGGGTTCACGTACCCCTTCACCCCGGCGTACGGGTTGTCGACCTTCTGCCCCGGCGGAGGGGTGGTCGGCGGCGGGGTGGTGGGCGGCGGGGTCGTCGGGGGCGGGGTCGTGGTCGGCGGGGTCGAGGTGGGCGGCGTGCCGCCGTTGCAGACCGTGCCGTTCAGGGTGAACTGGGTCGGCTTCGGGTTGCTGCCGCTCCAGGCGCCGTTGAACCCGATGCTGGTGCTGGCGCCGGTGCCCAGCGACCCGTTGTAGGACTCGTTCTGCGCGGTGACGTTCTGGCCGCTCTGCGACCACTTCGCCGACCAGCCCTGCTGCACCTTCTGGCTGCTGTTCGGGAAGGTGAAGCCGAGGTTCCACGAGCTGAGCGGGTCACCGAGGTTCCGGATGGTCACCGTGGCGGTGAAGCCACCGGGCCAGTCGCTGGTGGTGTAGTCCACGCTGCACTGGGTCGCGGCCTGCGCCGCGGTGACCGGGAGGGTCACCAGTCCACCGGCGACCAGGACGCCCGCGCCGGTCAGCGCGAGCGCCCGGCTGCGGCCGGACAGCCTTCTCCACAGATTCATGCCACTGATCTCCTTGGGCGAGACCGGATCCGCGTACGGCCCGGCAGAAGGGCACTCGGCGTCCGTCGGGACGGCCGGCGCCACGGGTTTCTTCGGGGGTGCCCGACCCGGCCGGGCGTGATGGTGGTGGTGGACGACCGGCCCGCGGGACCGGTCGGGGAGTCGGACGCCGTCCGGTGACCCGGCTGCCCTCGACGTCTGAGCTCGCGGTGTGGCTCCCCGAACCGCGTGCAGCGATTCTTGCATGGGAGCGCTTCCATGGCAATGCCTCGATGCAACCGGCCGCGAACGGTCGAAACCGTACGGGGTGGTCCGGGCGGTGCAGCCCGAGCGGCACCGCCCGAGGCGGCACGGCGGGGTCTGGACAGCCGCGTCAACCCCAAAAGCCGCTTAGCACTCCAAATGCTCTTACCGCCTGCAAACTGCTAAACACGAATCTTTCCCCGGATAACTCGCGAAAGGGTCTAACGTCGGTCGTAGCTCGAGGGACGTCGGGCTCAGGACAAACAGGGATGGAGTGACGCAGGTCATGGCTAAGAAGATGCTCGGGAAGCTCGTTGCGGGTGCCGCTCTGGGTGGCGCGTCCCTACTGCTGTTCTCGCCCGCGGCGGCGAACGCGGCCAGCGCGAACGCGGTCGCCAAGCCGCAGGTCAGTCTTCCCGGTACCTGCTCGGGGGACCACGAGGACTGGGACCACAAGAACTGGGACCGCAAGGACTGGGACCGCAGCTACGAGGACCGCAAGGACGAGGACCGCAAGGACGAGGACCGCAAGGACCACGACGGCAAGGACCGGGACCGCAAGGACGAGGACCGCAAGGACCACGACGGCAAGCACGACGACGGCAAGCACGACGACGGCAAGCACGACGACGGCAAGGACCAGGGCGGCAAGCACGACGACGGCAAGGGCGAGGAGCACAACGACTGGCAGGGCAGCGACTCCTGGCAGCCGGGCGCCGACGGCCAGGGCGGCGGCGTGGTCGCCGACCAGCCGGGCGACGAGAAGGACCGCAAGGACGAGAACCGCAAGGACGAAGAGCGCAACGACCGGGACAACAAGGAGCACGACGCCAAGGACCGGGACCGGAACGACGAGGACCGGAAGGACCACGACCGCAAGGACGAGGACCGGAAGGACTGGGACAACCGGAGCTGGGACAGCCGGGACGAGGACAAGAAGGACCACGACCGCAAGGACGAGGACCGCAAGGACTGGGACGGCCGGAACGACGACCAGAAGGACCACGACGGCAAGGACCGTGACCGGGACTGCATGCCGCGTGGCCACGTCGACGGCGGTGACGGTGGCATGACCACCACCAGCCTGGACCGCAGCATGGCCGCCAGCGGGGTGGGCGTCATCGGCGCCGCCGCCCTGGGCGGCATGATCCTGCTGCGCCGGCGGCGGGGCGATGACCTCGTCTGACCGGACGGCGACACGGGCCGGCGGCCGTCACGGGAAACCGTGGCGCGCCGCCGGCGCCGCTGTCGTCGTCCTGCTCGCCATGGTGGGCGCCGGCATGATCGGGGCGTCCGTGCGGACCGTGCCGCCGCCCCGCCCGCCCCAGCCGCTCGCCCAGGCCGGGCCCGCCGACCTGTCCCCGTCGCCGACCGCCATCCCGGGCCCCGGCGGCGTCACCGGCGCGGAGACCGCCGACCAGGCGTCCGTCGACGACGGTTCCACGATCACGCCTCAGCCGGACCTCGCCGCCGCCGGACTCCCCCGCTCGACCCCGACGACCATCTCGATCCCCCGGATCGGCGTACACGCCGAGATCATGACCCTCGGCATGAACGCGGACGGCACGGTCCAGGTGCCCCCGCTGGAGCAGGCCATGAAGGCGGGCTGGTACTCCCCGGGGCCCAGTCCCGGCGAGGCCGGCAACTCCGTCATCGTCGGCCACGTCGACTCGGCCAAGCTCGGGCCGGCCGTCTTCTTCAACCTGGGCGCGCTCCAGGCGGGCGACACCATCTCGATCGCCCGGGAGGACGGCTCGGCCGCCACGTTCACGGTGACCGAGGTGAAGTCGTACCCGAAGACGGCCTTCCCCACCGAGCTGGTCTACGGCCCCTCCGACGAGCCCGGCCTGCGGGTGGTCACCTGCGGTGGGGCGTTCGACGAGAGCAGCCACAGCTACGCGGACAACGTCATCGCCTTCGCCAGCATGGCGTGAAGCGGCGCGGCCCGGGGGTTGGCCGGGTGGGCGCCGCGAACGGGCGCGGCCCGGTGGTCGGATGACCGACCACCGGGCCGCGCCGGCGTGCGTACTCGGTCAGGCCGCCGCCGAGGTCCGCACCAGGGTACGGATCTGCCGCAGCAGCACGGACAGGGCGGACAGGTCGGCGCGGGACTCGTCGAACTCCCCCATGGCGCGGTGCGCCCGGTGGATCGAGGTGGCGTTCGCCTGCTCCCACTCCTGCACCCGCTCGACCGGCGGGAGGCTGTCCGGCGTGGAGCCGAGGACCTCCGCGGTGAGCGCGGCCAGCGCGGCGTACAGGTCATAGCGCAGCGCCATCCGGGCCAGGGTCTGCCAGCGGTCCTCCCGCGGCAGCAGGGAGATCTTCGACAGCAGAGCGTCCACCCGGAACCGGTCGGAGAGGACGAAGTAGACCGAGGCCACCTCGCTCACGTCCCGGCCGGTCGACTGGGCGGTCTCCACCACGTCGAGCAGGCCGAAGCTGTACATCAGCCGGGTCGCCTGCTCGGCCAGGTCGCGGGGCAGCCCCTTGCCGGTCAGCGAGTCGATGTGGGCGGCGATCGCCTCCCGCTCGGTGCCGTAGAAGAGGTCCTCCAGCTCCGGCAGGAGCCGGGCCACCCCGTCCCGCAGCCGGGCGATCTCCCCCGGCACGTCGATCGGCGAGCGCCGGTTGGTGACCAGCCAGCGCACCGCGCGGTCGAGCAGCCGGCGGGTGTCCAGGTAGACGCTGGTCTGCAACTCGGGCGAGACCTTGTTGTCCAGCGCCTCGACCGCGTCCCACAGCTCGCGCAGCCGGAACACCTCGCGGACCACCACGTACGCCCGCAGCACGTCCGCCGCCGAGGCGGCCGTCTCCTCGACCACCCGGAAGACGAACGTGATGCCGCCCCGGTTGATCGCCTCGTTGACCAGGACCGTGGTGACGATGTCGCGGCGCAGCCGGTGCCGGCCCATCCGGTCGGCGAACCGCTCCCGCAGCGGGGTCGGGAAGTAGTTGACCAGGACGTCGGTCGTCCACTCCTCGTCCGCCAGCCCCTCGCTGACGATCTCCCGCTCCAGCACGATCTTCACGTACGCCAGCAGCACCGCGAACTCCGGCGCGGTCAGCCCGGTCTCGCCGCGCACCGCCAGTTCCTCGTCCGAGGGCAGCGCCTCCAGCGCGCGGTCGAGCTGACCCGCCCGCTCCAGCTCGCTGATCATCCGGCGGTGCACCGGGAGCAGCGAGGCGGCCTGGGCCTGGGCGTTGTTCAGCGCCCGGGCCTGGTCGTAGTTGTCCCGCAGCACCAGCTCGGCGACCTCGTCGGTCATCTGGGCCAGCAGCTCGTCGCGGTCCGGCATGTCCAGCGCGCCGTCGGCGACCGCCGTGTTCAGCAGGATCTTGATGTTCACCTCGTGGTCGGAGCAGTCCACCCCGGCCGCGTTGTCGATGAAGTCGGTGTAGATCCGGCCGCCGGTCGACGCGTACTCGATCCGGCCGTGCTGGGTGAAGCCCAGGTTGCCGCCCTCGCCGACCACCCGGCAGCGCAAGCCCTTGCCGTCCACCCGGATGGCGTCGTTGGACTTGTCCCCGACCTCGGCGTTGGTCTGCGTCGACGCCTTCACGTAGGTGCCGATGCCGCCGTTCCAGAACAGGTCCACCGGCGCCATGAGGATCGACTTCATCAGCTCCTGCGGGCTGAGCTGCGTGACGTCGTCGTCGAGGCCGAGCACCGCGCGCACCTGCGGCGAGACCGGCACCGACTTGGCGGTACGCGGGTACACCCCGCCGCCGGCCGAGATCAGCTCGGGGTTGTAGTCCTCCCAGGAGGAACGGGGCAGGTCGAACAACCGCTTCCGCTCGTCCCACGAGGTGGCCGCGTCCGGGTCCGGGTCGAGGAAGATGTGCCGGTGGTCGAAGGCGGCCACCAGCCGGATGTGCTTCGACAGCAGCATCCCGTTGCCGAACACGTCGCCGGACATGTCGCCGACGCCGACCACGGTGAAGTCCTGGGTCTGGGTGTCGTGCCCCAGCTCCCGGAAGTGCCGCTTCACCGACTCCCAGGCGCCCCGGGCCGTGATGCCCATCTTCTTGTGGTCGTAGCCGGCCGAACCGCCGGAGGCGAAGGCGTCGCCCAGCCAGAAGTTGTGCGCGGCGGAGATCTCGTTGGCGATGTCGGAGAAGGTCGCGGTGCCCTTGTCCGCCGCCACCACCAGGTACGGGTCGTCGGCGTCGTGCCGGACCACGTCCTCCGGCGGCACGATCTCGCCGCTGGCGATGTTGTCGGTGACGTCGAGCAGCGCGCCGACGAACTCCTTGTAGCAGGCCACCGCCTCGTCCCGGTCGCCCGGCTTCTGCTTGAGCACGAAGCCGCCCTTGGCGCCCACCGGCACGATGACGGCGTTCTTCACCATCTGCGCCTTGACCAGGCCGAGCACCTCGGTGCGGAAGTCCTCGCGCCGGTCGGACCAGCGCAGGCCGCCCCGGGCCACCGGCCCGAACCGCAGGTGCACGCCCTCGAAGCGGGGCGAGTAGACGAAGATCTCGAACTTGGGACGCGGCGCCGGCAGTTCCGGGATCGCCTGCGGGTCCAGCTTGAAGGCGACGTACGACTTGGGCCGCCCACCAACCGGCTTCTGGTAGAAGCTGGTGCGCAGGGTGGCCTGGATCAACGTCAGGTAGGAGCGCAGGATCCGGTCCTGGTCGAGGCTGGCCACGTCGTCCAGCGCCTCGCCGATCGCGGAGACCAGCTCGCCGCTGCGCTGCCGCCGCTCGTCCAGGGTGGACGCGCCCGGCCGGAACCGGGTCTCGAAGAGCTCCACCAGCAGCGAGGCGATCCGCGGGTACGCGATGAAGGTCTGCTCCATGTACTCCTGCGAGAACACGGTGCCGGCCTGCCGCAGGTACTTCGCGTACGCCCGCAGCACCACCACCTGCCGCCAGGTGAGCCCGGCCCGGAGCACCAGCTCGTTGAAGCCGTCCACCTCGGCCTCGCCGCGCCAGGCGGCGGCGAAGGCGTTCTCCACGTGCGGGCGGACCTCGGCCAGCTCCTGGTGCGCCTCGGGCAGCTTCAGCCCGAAGTCGTAGAGCCAGATCCGGCCGTCGACGCGCTCCACCTCGTACGGGTGCTCGTCGACCACCCGGACGCCGAGCGAGTGCAGCACCGGCAGCACGGCGGAGAGCATCATGGGCTCGCCGTACCGGTAGACCTTGAACCGGACGTCCATGGTCTCGTCGACCTCGACGGCCCGGCCGGCGCCGTTGGTGCGCCCGGCGAGCTGCTTGCGGAACAGGTGCATCTCCAGCTGGCCGGACTCCTCCAGCAGCTCGAGCTTGGCCAGGTCCTTCATCGCCTCGTACGGCGTGTGCCCGTCCTTGTAGCCCTCCGGGAAGGCGTCGGCGTACCGGGCGAACAGGTGCTTGGCCTGCTCGTCGCCGAGCTTGCGCTCCAGCACCAGCCGGTAGTCGTCGTCCCAGAGCCGGGTGGCGTCGGCCAGCTCCTCGGCGAGCAGGTCGGCGTCGATGTCCCCGGGCGGGTTGTTCGGGTCGGTCCGGACGATGAAGTGCACCCGGGCCAGCATCGACTCGGTCACCCGGGTGGTGTAGTCCACCCCGACGCCGTTCAGCTCGCGGAGCAGGATGTCCTGCATCCGCAGCCGGTTCTGGGTGGTGAACCGGTCCCGGGGCAGGTAGATCAGGCAGGAGATGAACCGCCCGTACGCGTCCCGGCGCAGGAAGACCCGCAGCTGCCGGCGGCCGGCCATGCGGAGCACGCCGATCACCGCGTGGTAGAGGTCGTCGGTCTTGATCTGGAACAGCTCGTCGCGGGGGTAGGTCTCCAGGATCTGGAGCAGGTCCTTGCCGGAGTGGCTGCGCAGGCTCAGGCCCGAGCGGTCCAGCACCTCGGCGACCTTGCGTCGGACCACCGGCAGCTCCTGCACGCTGGTCCGGTACGCCGCCGTCGAGAACAGGCCCAGGAAGCGCCGCTCCCCGACCACCTCGCCCGAGTCGTTGAAGATCTTGAAGCCGATGTAGTCGAGGTAGGCCGACCGGTGCACGGTGGCCCGCGAGTTGGCCTTGGTGATGATGAGCAGGCGCTTCTCCAGCACCTTCTCGTGCGCCTCGGGGGTCATCGAGTTCAGCGACCGGGCCTCGGGCGAGTCGGAACGCAGGATGCCCAGCCCGGTGCCGAGGACGGCCTCCAGGGCCTGGCCGCCGTTCGCGCCGTCGGTGTCGACCAGCCGGTACTCGCGGTAGCCGAGGAAGGTGAAGTGGTCGTGCGCCAGCCAGCGCAGCAGCTCCACCGAGTCGGTGATGTCCTTCTCCGGCACCGGCGGACGGTTGTCCGAGGTACGCGCCGAGGCCAGCTCGTCGGCCAGGGCCAGCGCACGCTGCCGCATCTTGGGCCAGTCCTCGACGGCCTCCCGCACGTCGGTGAGGACCCGCTGCAGCTCCCGGCGCAGCTTCTCCCGCTCGGCCGCGTCACGGACCGGGTCGATCTCGATCCGCATCCAGCTCTCGACCAGGTCGCCGGCGATCGCGTCGTCCGGCTCCACGTCCGCGGAGACCTCGGTCAGCCGGCCCAGCGGCTCGCGCCGCACCACGACCAGCGGGTGCACCAGCAGGTGCACGTCGAGGTGGTGCGAGTTCAGCAGCGCGGTCACCGAGTCGACCAGGAACGGCATGTCGTCGGTGACGATCTCGATCACGGTGTGGTGCTGCTCGGCGTCCGGCTCGTGGATGCGCAGCTTCAGCTCGCCCGGTACCCGCTGCTGGGCGAGGTCCCGGTGGGCCCGGGCCGCGTCGAGCATCTCCTCGGCGGTGAAGCCGATCAGCTCCTCGTCCGGCGCGAACCGCCAGAAGCGGCCCACCAGGGTGGCCGCGTCGTGGTCGTCCCCGGCCAGCGCGACCGCCTGGGCGACCAGGCGCTCCGCGTTGGGTACCGGCTCGTCCAGCTCGGCGTCCTCGGATTCGTCGCCCAGTGCCTGCGCGGGCAGGCCCAGGTCGTAGAGGGTGTCGATGCTGGAACCGGTCATCCCGGTCACTCCTGTGTCGAGACGGCTGAAACCGTCCCCGTCGGTCGCCGAATCGAAGCTGTCATCGTCCCGGCTGGTGTCAGCCTGCCGGAGGTCGGGTCCCGGTTTGATCGCCGGACGCCGGTCCATCGGTGCCACTCCCCTCGACCCACCGCGTTGTGGGTCACTCTGCCGCCCAGCCTAGGCCCTGCCGCTGTGCCCCTTTGTCGGCGGACCACCGGCCGGACGTCCGGATCGGGACTCTGTCCTTTCACCCGTTGCGGGTACGTGGTCGGCCGGTCGCGGAGTACCCGGACTGGCGATGTTCATCACACTGCCACAGGCCACTCTTTGCCTGCGCAAGGGCCGTGCCGGGGCCGTGGGGAGCCGCGCGCCGTACTAGCGTGCAGGGCAGTCTCGAACCGGAGGAACTCCTTCATGCTCCTGTCGTACCCCGACCGCCGCCACCTCTCCCCTCCCCGCCGGGTCCTTGCGGCGCTGGCCGCCACCGTGCTGGCGGCGGGCGCGCTGGCCGGATGCTCGGGCGAGGACGGGCCGGAACAGAGCGTCGACGCCTTCCTGAAGGGCTGGCGCTCCGGCGACCTCCAGGCGGTCGGCTTCATCGACCCGAACGGCGCCAAGGTGGCCGCGGCCGACGTGACCAAGGAACTCCGGTCGCTCGCCGGCGAGCTGGCCGACAGCCCGCCACAGCTCAAGCGCACCGGCGACGTGAAGGTCGAGGGCGACATCGGCACCGCGCGGGTCAAGCTGACCTGGACGCTGCCGGGCGCCACCACCTGGACCTACGAGAATCCGGTACGCCTCCGGCACGGCGCCGACGACCAGTGGCAGGTCATCTGGGAACCGACCGTCGTGCACGAGAAGCTGGAGGCGGGCGACCGGCTCGCGCTGCGCCGGGAGGCCGCGCCCCGGGCCGGCGTGCTGGACTCCGCGGGCACCCCGGTCGTCGCGCCCCGCCCGGTGGTCCGGGTGCAGGTCACCCCCGGCGAGGTCACCGACGTGAAGGCCCTGGTCCGGAAGCTCGACGCCGCGTTCAAGGCGATCCGGCCCGCGCTCACCCCACCGGTCGACCTCTCCGACCTGCCGCAACGGCTGAAGGAGGCGGACCGGGGCGCGCTCGTCGAGGTGGTGACCCTGCGCGAAGAGGCGTACCGGCAGATCAAGCCCCGGATCTACGACCTGCCCGGCACCCGCTTCGAGTCCGACCAGCTCTTCCTGGCCCCGACCCGGGAGTTCGCCCGGGCCCTGCTCGGCTCGGTCGACCCGGCCCAGGCCGACGACCTCAAGGCGCACCCCGACAAGTACGTCCGGGGCGACCTGGTCGGCCACGGCGGCCTCCAGGGCCGCTACGACGACCGGCTGCGCGGCACCCCGGGGATCACCGTGTTCACCCAGCGTCCGGCGCCGGACGGCACCACCGCACCCAGCGGGGTCGAGCTGTTCCGCGGCGAGCCGAAGGCCGGCCAGCCGCTGAAGACCACCCTCGACGCGGCCACCCAGAACGCCGCCGACGCGGCGCTGCGCGGCCAGGCCCGCCGCTCCGCCCTGGTGGCCGTCCGGATCAGCGACGGCGCGGTGCTGGCCGCCGCCAACGGCCCCGGCGCCGCCGGCGAGAACCTCGCCTTCACCGCCCAGGTGCCGCCCGGCTCGACGTTCAAGATGGTCAGCGCGCTCGCCCTGCTCGACAAGGGGGCGGTGACCCCGGAGGCGACGGTGCGCTGCCCGAAGACGTTCGAGGTCGACGGCCGCTCCTTCAAGAACTCCGACAACTTCGAGCTGGGCGACGTCCCGTTCACCACCGACTTCGCGAAGTCCTGCAACACCGCCTTCACCTCGCTGGCGCCGAAGCTCGGCCCGGACGGGCTGGCCCAGGCCGGCCGCACGCTCGGCCTGGAGGCGCCCTGGGACCTCGGCACCGATGTCTTCACCGGCAAGGTCTCCGCCAACAGCTCGGCCACCGAGCAGGCCGCCGCCGCGATCGGTCAGGGCACCACCGTGGTCAGCCCGCTCGCCATGGCCAGCGCCACCGCCGCCGTGGCCCGCGGCCACTGGGAGCAGCCCAAGCTGCTGCTCGACCCCGCCGCGGCGAAGCCCGCCCCGGCCGGCCCGGCTCTCAAAGCGGAGTCGGTGACGGCGGTGAAGACGATGATGCGTGCGGTGGTCACCAGCGGCACGGGCGCCGCGCTGGCGGACGTCCCCGGCGAGCCGGTGTACGGCAAGACCGGCACCGCCGAGTACGACAACAACCCGGCGCACACCCACGCCTGGTTCGTCGGCTGGCAGGGCGACGTGGCGTTCGCGGTCTTCGTCGAGCAGGGCGGGTCGAGCACCACCAGCGCCGTCCCGATCGCCGAGCGATTCCTCCGCGGGCTCGCCGCCCGCTGACGCCGGTTCAGGCGATGTCCACGCCCGGCCGGGACGCCTCCGGGGTGTCGGGCTCACCCTCCCCGCCGGGCACGCGCCGCAGCAGCCCCGGTCCGGCCGACGCCAGCGGCCCGACCGGCTCGGGTTCGTCCGGGCCGTCCGGTTCCACCGCTCGGCGCAGCGAGCCGGGACGGGACTGGTCGGCGGGTGCGGGCTCGGCTGCCGGACGGTCGCCGTCGCTGTCGACGCCGTCGGGATCGTCCCCGACCGCCTCGGTCGGGGCCGGGCCGATCGGCTCCACGGCCACGGCCGGCGCGGGGACGGCCGCCGGGCCGAGCAGCACGTCGCGGGCCGGCGGCCGACCGTTGCCGGGGCGGGGCGCCGGTGCGACCGGGCCGGCCGGCAGCAGCCGGGGCGGCATGGCGCCGGGCGCGGCGACCGGGGCGAGCCCGGCCACCACGGTGTTGACGATCTCGGCGGCGTACGACCCGTCGGGGTCGTAGTCGGGGTCGAAGACGGTCAGCTCGACGCCGAGGCAGTGCGGGGTGTCCACGAGGCCGGCGAGCAGGATCTCCAGCTCGGCGAAGGCGATCCCGCCCGGGTCCGGCGCGTCCACCGCGGGCATCACCGCCGGGTCGAGCACGTCCACGTCGATGTGCACCCAGTAGCCGGCGCAGTCGGCCAGCTGCTCGTGCGCCCACTGGGCGGTGCGGGCCGCCCCCTCGGCGCGCAGCGCCGGCACGGGGCGGGTGGTGATGCCGGCGGCCTGGAGGTCGAGCCGGTACTCGTCCTGCGCCCGGATGCCGAGCACCACCACGTCGACATCCCGGAAGTAGGGGCGCCGCCCCTCGATGGCGGCCAGGTCGGCCTGCCCCCGGCCGGTGACCAGGGCCAGGTCCTCCCCCGCCGCCGCGCCCACGTACGAGGCGTTGCCGGGGTGCCGGAAGTCGGAGTGGCCGTCGACGAAGACCAGGCCGATCCGCCCGCCGACCGCCTCGCCGAGCCGGTGCATGGCCAGCGCCGAGCCGAGCAGCACCGAGCAGTCCCCGCCGAGCACCAGCGGGAACTCGCCGCGGTCGATGATCGAGCCGATCCGGTCGGCCAGCGCCACCGAGTAGCCGGAGATCTCCCGGGCGTGGCAGACCCCGTCGCCGGGGCGCCAGTCACCGGGGTCGTACCGGGGCGGAGTGAGGCAGCCGGCGTCGCGGGCCCGCAGCCGGGCGAGCAGGCCGTGGTCGCGCAGCGCGCCGGGCGCCTTGGCGCAGCCGGGAACGGAGGTGGACGTGGGTGGGCGCAGGCCGAGGTTCGTCGGCGCGTCGAGGACGGCGATCCGGCGCATCATGGGCTCCCGTCCTCGGTGGTCGGGCGGGCCGGCCGGAACGCCGGCCCGCGCTGGCGTGCGGTGAACTCAGAACAGGGCGCTGGCCAGGGCACGTCGGGCGGACGCCACGGCGGGGTCGTCCGGGCCGGCGATGCTGAACAGCGACACCAGGTGCTGGCGGACCTTCTCCCGGTCGTCGCCGGCGGTCCGGCGGACCAGGCCGACGAGCCGGGCGTACGCCTGCTCGGCCAAGCCGCTGAGCACCTCGATGTCGGCGGCGAGGAGCTGCGCCTCGACGTCGTCGGGGGCCTGCTCGGCGGCGGCGAGCGCGGCGCGCGGGTCGGCCCCGGCCACCCGCCGGGCAACCCCGACCTGGGCCAGGCCGGCCTCCGCCGCGGCGTCCGCCGGGCTCTCGGCCAGGATCTTCCGGTACGCCGCCTCGGCCGCCTCCAGGTCGCCGGACATCAGCGCGTCGTCGGCCTCGGTCAGCCGCGGGTCCTCCGGCTCGGCGACGGTGACGCCACCGGCCTTGAGGATGGCCTGGATCCACTGGCGGAGCTGCGCCTCCGGCACCACGCCGGAGAAGGCGTCGATGGGCTGGCCGCCGACCACCGCGTAGACCATGGGGATGCCCTGGACCCGGAACATCTGGGCGAGCCGCGGGTTGGCGTCGACGTCGACCCGGGCGAGCACCCAGGCGCCCTCGCCCTCGGCGGCCAGCCGCTCCAGCACCGGCGAGAGCTGCTTGCAGGGCTCGCACCACTCGGCCCAGAAGTCCACGACCACCGGCGTGGTCAGCGACCGCTCCAACACCTCGGACTGGAAGGTCGCCTCGGTCACGTCGATGACGGCCACGCCGCCACCCGCCGGCGGGCCGCCGGGTACGCCGGCCGGGGGGCCGGCCTGGCTCGGGGTGGTGGGACGGGAGGGTTCCGGGGTGCCGCGCAACGCGCTGAGGTCGACCGCGCCGCGGGTGAAGATCGACGAGGTGATCCGTGGGTCGCTCATGGTTATCTAGTCTCGCACGTGTCCCGCGGAACTCAGATCAACCGCGACGGCGACAGTTGCAACTCTCACGCCTGGTCGGCGCGGGTGCCGGGACGACCGGCACCCGCGCGACGGATCAGAACCGGGCGGGCTCGCGGTAGACGCCCCACTCGGCACGCAGCGCGTCGCAGATCTCGCCCAGGGTGGCCTCGGCCCGGACCGCGTCCAGCATGGCCGGGATCATGTTCTCGCCGGTCCTGCTGACCTCGACCATCCGCTGCACGGCGGCCTTGACCACGGCGTCGTCGCGGCCCGCCTTGCGCTCGGCGAGCACCCGGCGCTGCTCCAGCTCGACCTCGTGCGAGATGCGCAGGATCTCCAGGTCCTTGGCGACGGTGCCGGTGTGGCAGTTGACCCCGACGATCCGCTTGTCGCCCTTCTCCAGCGCCTGCTGGTAGACGAAGGCCGACTCGGCGATGTGGCCGGTGAACCAGCCGTCCTCGATGCCGCGCAGGATGCCCGAGGTCATCGGGCCGATCTGGTGCGGCCCCTCGCCGCCGAGCTGCCGGATCCGGGCGAAGATCTCCTCCGCCTCGGCCTCGATCTTGTCGGTCAGCGCCTCGACGTACCAGGAGCCGCCGAGCGGGTCGGCGACGTTGACGACACCGGTCTCCTCCATCAGCACCTGCTGGGTGCGCAGGGCGATCTCGGCCGACTCGTCGGTGGGCAGGGCCAGGGTCTCGTCGAGGGCGTTGGTGTGCAGCGAGTTCGTGCCGCCGAGCACGGCCGCCAGGGCCTCCACGGCGGTCCGCACCACGTTGTTGACCGGCTGCTGGGCGGTGAGCGACACCCCGGCGGTCTGGGTGTGGAACCGCAGCCACTGCGCCTTCTCGCTGGTGGCGCCGTAGACGTCGCGCAGCCAGCGGGCCCAGATCCGGCGGGCGGCCCGGAACTTGGCGATCTCCTCGAAGAAGTCCACGTGGGAGTCGAAGAAGAAGCTGAGGCCCGGGGCGAAGACGTTGACGTCCAGCCCGCGGGAGAGCCCCAGCTCGACGTAGCCGAACCCGTCGGCCAGGGTGTACGCCAGCTCCTGCGCGGCGGTCGAGCCCGCCTCGCGGATGTGGTAGCCGGAGACCGACAGCGGCTTGTACCGCGGGATCTCCCGGGCGCAGTACTCCATGAGGTCGCCGATGAGGCGCAGGTGCGGCTCCGGGTCGAAGAGCCACTCCTTCTGCGCGATGTACTCCTTGAAGATGTCCGTCTGGAGCGTGCCGTCCAGGGTGGACAGGTCGGCGCCCTGCCGCTCGGCGGCGACCAGGTACATGCAGAAGACCGGCACGGCCGGGCCGGAGATGGTCATCGAGGTGGTCACGCCGGCCAGGTCGATGCCGTCGAAGAGCACCTCCATGTCGGCGGCCGAGTCCACCGCCACGCCGCAGTGGCCGACCTCGCCGAGCGACTGCGGGTCGTCGGAGTCGCGCCCCATCAGGGTCGGCATGTCGAAGGCGACGGAGAGACCGCCGCCGCCGGCCCCGAGGATCATCTTGTAGCGCTCGTTGGTCTGCTGGGCGTTGCCGAACCCGGCGAACTGCCGGATGGTCCAGGTCCGCCCGCGGTAACCGGTCGGGTACAGCCCCCGGGTGTACGGGAACTCGCCCGGCCAGCCGATCCGCTCGAAGCCCGGGTACGGCACCCCCTCCGGCGGGCCGTACACCGGGTCCACGGTCATCCCGGAGAGCGTGGTGAAGTCCGCGTCGCGCTTGCGGGCGGCGTCGTAGCGGGCCTGCCAGCGGGCCCGACCGGCGGCGATCTCGTCGGCGTCCATGCGCGGAGCTCCTCCTCGAGTCCAGGGATCAGACCGAGTGTAGAACGCCAGCCTGAACGATCGCTAAGGAAGTACGTACCGGCCGGTAACCGGGGTCAGGCGGAGGGCACCGCCGGTCCGCCCAGCGCCACGTCGTCCACCCGGATGTTGATCTCGTCGACCCGCAGCCCGTACGCCTCGACCGCCGAGGTCACCGCGACCCGGACCGCGTCGGTCACCTCGGGCACCGGCCGGCCGCCACCGATCACGAGGACCAGGTTGACCACGGCCGCGCCGTCGGTGACGTGCGCCGAGCAGCCGCGCCGGGCGTCGCCGACCTGGTCCAACCCGACCCGGTCCAGCACGGCGTTGAAGAAGCGGGCCACGTCGCCGCCGAGCTCGGCCACCCCGGGCACCGACTTCGCGGCGGCCACCGCGATCTTCTCCACCACCTCGTCGGAGACGTGCGTCGCACCGCCCGCCACCGCGTTCGGCAGCACCGACAGCTCCTGGGTCTCGTCAGCCATGCTCTCCCACCGGGTTGGTCCGGCCCCACGCGCGCCGTGCGGCGGTGCGAGCGTACTAGGTGGACGGGGCGGAGTCGGTCTCCCGGTGCGGGCTGGTACCGGCAGTCCCAGGAAAACCGGACCGGCCCCTGCCCAGCCGACCTGCTCGTAGCTTGGCCACATGACCACAACACTGATCACCGGAGCGAACAAGGGGCTCGGGTTCGAGACCGCCCGCCGACTCGTCGAGGCGGGCCACACCGTCTACCTGGGCAGCCGGGACGCCGAACGCGGTCGGGCCGCCGCCGAGCAGATCGGGGCGCGGCTGCTCCTCATCGACGTGACCGACGACGCCTCCGTCGCGGCGGCGGCCGAGTCCGTGGCGGCCGCCGGCGGGCTGGACGTACTCATCAACAACGCCGGCATCGAGGGACGGCGGCCGGACGGCGGGGTGATCGGCGCGGCGGAGGTGACCGCGGACATGATGCGCGAGGTGTTCGAGACGAACGTCTTCGGCATGGTCCGCGTGACCCACGCGTTCCTGCCGCTGCTCCAGCGGTCCGCCGCCCCGGTGGTGGTGAACCTCAGCAGCGGCCTGGCGTCCCTGGCCCGGGTCACCGAACCGGGAAACCCGTCGTACGCCTACCCCGGGATGGCCTATCCGGCGTCGAAGGTCGCGGTCAACATGATCACCGTGCAGTACGCGAAGGCCTTCCCGAACATGCGCGTCAACGCCGTCGAGCCCGGCTACACGGCCACCGACCTGAACATGCGCACCGGCTTCCAGACCGTCGAGCAGGGCGCCGAGGTCATCGTGAGGATGGCCCAGGTGGGGCCCGACGGCCCGACCGGCGGCTACTTCGACCGCGAGGGTTCGCTGCCCTGGTAGCGGGCGCGGACCGGACGCCGGGACCGCAGCCGGGTCCCGGGTCCGACCGGGTGGTTCCTCGCGACGCTCAGGAGCCGAGCTGGGCCAGCAACTCGTCCGCCGCGGCGTACGGGTCGAGCGCCCCCTCGGCCACCTTGGCCGCGAGCGTCGGCAGCTGCGTACCGTCGCGCAGCGAGCCGATCCGGTCCCGCAGGGTGCCCAGCGCGATGGCCTCGATCTCGGCGGCGGCCCGTGCCTCCCGGCGGCGGCGCAGCTCGCCGTGGCGCTCCAGCCAGTCGCGGTGCTTGTCGATGGCGGCGGCGATGTCGTCGATGCCCTCGCCGCGCGCGGCGATCGAGCGGACCACCTGCGGTCGCCACTCGCCCGGCCCTCGCTCACCCAGGGCGATCATGCCCTGGATGTCGCGCACGGTGGCGTCGGCGCCGTCCCGGTCGGCCTTGTTGACCACGAAGACGTCGGCGATCTCCAGGATGCCGGCCTTGACCGCCTGGATGGCGTCGCCCATGCCCGGGGCGAGCAGCACCAGCGTGGTGTCGGCGAGCGAGGCCACTTCGACCTCGGCCTGGCCGACGCCGACGGTCTCCACCAGCACCACGTCGCAGCCGGCGCCCTCCAGCACCCGGACCGCCTGCGGCGTGGCCGCGGAGAGCCCGCCGAGGTGGCCCCGGCTGGACATCGAACGGATGTAGACGCCGGGGTCGGTGGCGTGGTCCTGCATCCGGACCCGGTCACCGAGGATCGCCCCGCCGGTGAACGGGCTGGACGGGTCGATGGCCAGCACGCCCACCCGGTGGCCGCGCGCCCGCAGCGCCCGGACCAGCTCGTTCGTGGTGGTCGACTTTCCCACGCCCGGCGAGCCGGTCAGGCCGACCACCTGGGCGTGCCCGGCGTAGGGGGCCAGCGCCGCCGCGACCTGCGGCAGCACCTCGTCGCCGGACTCGACCAGGGTGATCAGCCGGGCCACCGCGCGGGGGTCGCCCGCGCGGGCCCGCTCGACCAGCAGGGGTACGTCCCGGCTGCGGCGCACCGAGCCGGCGGCCGCCGCCGGGACGTTCTGGACACTGTCGGTCACGGTCAGCTCTCGGCGCCGTTCGGGACGTGGATGATCAGCGCGTCGCCCTGGCCGCCGCCGCCGCAGAGCGCGGCCGCGCCGGTGCCCCCGCCCCGCCGCTTGAGCTCCAGCGCCAGGGTGAGCACCAGCCGGGCGCCGGACATGCCGATCGGGTGGCCGAGCGCGATGGCGCCGCCGTTGACGTTCACCTTGTCCGTGCTGATCCCGAGGTCCCGCGCGGACTGGATACCGACCTGGGCGAACGCCTCGTTGATCTCGATGAGGTCGAGGTCGGAGACGGCCAGGCCGGCCTTCTTGAGCGCTTGGTTGATGGCGTTGGACGGCTGCGAGTGCAGCGAGTTGTCCGGGCCCGCCACGTTGCCGTGCGCGCCGATCTCGGCCAGCCAGGTGAGCCCCAGCTCCTTGGCCTTGGCCTTGCTCATCACGACCACCGCGGCGGCGCCGTCGGAGATCGGCGAGGAGCTGCCGGCCGTGATGGTGCCGTCCTTGGTGAACGCGGGGCGGAGCTTGCCCAGCGACTCCGCCGTGGTGTCCGGGCGGATGCCCTCGTCCTCGCTGATCACCAGCGGGTCGCCCTTGCGCTGCGGGATGATCACCGGGGTGATCTCGTCGGCGAAGTGGCCGTTCTTCTGGGCGGCGGCGGCGCGCTGGTGGCTGGCCGCGGCGAACGCGTCCTGCTCCTCGCGGGTGATGCCGTGCTTCGCCCCGTGCCGCTCGGTGGACTCGCCCATCGAGCAGCAGTCCCAGGCGTCGGTGAGGCCGTCCAGGGCCATGTGGTCCTTGATCGTCACGTCGCCGTACTTGTAGCCGGCGCGCTGGCCGAGCATCAGGTGCGGCGCGTTGGTCATGGACTCCATGCCGCCGGCCACCACGATGTCGAACTCGCCGGCCCGGATGAGCTGGTCGGCCAGTGCGATCGCGTCCAGGCCGGAGAGGCAGACCTTGTTGATGGTCAGCGCCGGGGTGGACATGGGGATGCCCGCCTCGACGGCGGCCTGGCGGGCCGGGATCTGGCCCGCGCCGGCCTGGAGCACCTGCCCCATGATCACGTACTGGACCTGGTCCGGGGCCACGCCGGCGCGCTCCAGCGCCGCCTTGATCGCGACGCCGCCGAGCTTCGTCGCGGGAAGGTCCTTGAGGTTGCCCAGCAGGCGCCCCATCGGGGTCCGCGCGCCGCTGACGATCACCGAAGCCATGCCTGCCTCCGAGGGGGTGCCGACCTGTACGCCTTAACGATTGTTAGGACGCACCATATCTGCCGGGGACAGCGACAGTACGGTGACCCCGAGCACGTCTGCAATGCGCTCCAGCCATGATGGTCGATGGATGGTCGCCACGCCGCGGCGTCCGGCATCCGAACCTGCCCGACACGGATTCCCGCAGCACGCCGTCGCCCGGCCACGCGTTCAGCTTTGGCCCGGGCGGCGCTGGCGGGGCGGCACCGGGCCCCTGGGCGACGACGCCGGCGACGGGTGGTTTCCCCGGGCGGCCACCTCGATCCGCGGGGTCCGGTCCGGCGGGAGGTGCTCCCGCTCGGCGACCACCACCACGTCGACCTTCCCGTCGATCATCAGGTGCCTGACCTCGTCCCACGGTGCGGTGGTGATGATCCCAAGGAGGTTGTAGCGGCATCGTCGGGCGTGGTCCAGGCAGACCATGAGGTGGGGTTCGATCGGGTCGACGTGGGACGGGATCCAGATAGCAGCAACGGGCCGTGACAGCGGACTCACCATCCGTACTCTTCACCGTGTGCAAGTTGCAGATCAACCTTGCGCCGTCCGGGTTCGCATATGCCGAACGATCGATGACCTGGGCTAACCGTCGTGCGGCGATCGGAGGTGGTCGTCGAGGCGGCTCTCCACCCCCTTGAGACGGCTCTCCGCGTCGTTGACCGCATCCCGCAGCGTCCCGCCCCCGTTCGGGTGCAGCTCCGTCTCGATTCGCCGTAGCCGCTCCGGCACCCCCGGGACGGCGTCGTGACCCGGCCTGGCCGGCACCCCGTACCAGTCCTGCCGGAACTCCTCGTTCTGCCGGGCCAGGCGGCGCAACGGCCGGCTCACCATCACGACCAGGGTCAGCGCGCTGAGGATCGCGCCCAGCACGACACTTCCTGCCGCCCACTGCTCCAGCGTCATGCCGACCGCCCCCGAGCCAGGACGCCGGATGCTGTGGTGTCCGGTGCGTTGCCGCGCTTTCTCAGTACCGTGCGCACGGCTCGGACCTCCCGAGTCCGATCAAGGCCCCCGTGCCCGGGCCGCGAGCGCCGGCCGGGGGGCGATCATTGGTGGTGGGCGCGCCTGTTCGAATCGTGCTCGCAACCTGCTCAGCGGGCATCGTCCGTCCAGCAGGACGATCGGAGCGCGGCCGGCCGCCGGCTCGGGCGTACGGCGGATGTGGGCCCGGTGACCTCGTTCGGGGTAGCCCGTTCGGCTGAGGCTCGGGGCGGAGACGTTCGTACGTCGTCCGATCCGGCGGCGTGAGATTGCCGACCTGTACGCCTTAACGATTGTTCGGCCAGACTGGCGCCATGGTTGAGAACTCCCCCGTCGAGCCCGCTGCCGACCTCGCCACCGACATCGGCCTGCGCCGCATCGACCACGTCGGGATCGCCGTGGCCGACCTGGACGCCGCGATCGACTTCTACCAGCGCACCTTCGGCATGCGCTGCGTGCACACCGAGACCAACGAGGAGCAGGGCGTACGCGAGGCGATGCTGGCCGTCGGCCCGACCACCGAGGGCGGCTGCCTGCAACTGCTCGCGCCGTTGTCGCCGTCCTCGACGATCGCCAAGTTCCTGGACCGCAACGGGCCGGGCGTGCAGCAGGTCGCGTACACGGTGACCGACATCGACGCGGCCTGCGCGGCGCTGCGCGAGCGCGGCGTCCGGCTGCTCTACGAGAAGCCGAAGCGGGGCACCGCAGACTCGCGGATCAACTTCGTCCACCCGAAGGACGCCGGCGGCGTCCTGGTCGAGCTGGTCGAGCCGGCCGCCACCGGCCACTGAGCAGCAGCGCGGAGGGTCCCGGCCGTGGCGCCGGGGCCCTTCCTGCTTCCTGGGACCCAGCGCGGCACTGCGCGGTTTCACGTTCCCACGGACACCTCCACGCATCGGCGGATGCAGTTTTTCACAGAGGACTTCCGGCCCTAGCTACCGTTCAGTAACGTCCCGCCCCACAGGAGTGCGACCGGTGCCGGATGTGTCGATTGCCGACATGGCGGTCCCGTCGCACCGGCGCCGACGATGGCAGCACCCCTGCCCGCCCGGTGCGGGTGCGCAACGAACGGGAGGTCACCGTGCAGGACATCCTTGAAGCGATCATGGCGGCGGAGGGCTCCGCGCAGCCGGAGCGGGAACTCGCCGGCCTCGCCGGCCTGCCGGTACCGGAGAGCTACCGGGGCGTGGTGGTCCGCGCCGAGGACACCCGGATGTTCGAGGGCATGGCCACCCGGGACAAGGACCCGCGCAAGGCGCTGCACGTCCAGGAGGTGCCCACCCCCGAGCTGGGCCCCGGCGAGGCGCTGGTCGCCGTGATGGCGAGCGCGATCAACTACAACACCGTGTGGACCAGCATCTTCGAGCCGCTGCCCACCTTCAAGTTCCTCCAGCGCTACGGCCGGCTCTCCGAGCTGACCCGCCGGCACGACCTGCCGTACCACGTGGTCGGGTCGGACGCGGCCGGCGTGGTGCTGCGGACCGGGCCGGGCGTGACCCGGTGGAAGGCGGGCGACGAGGTGGTCGCGCACTGCCTCTCGGTGGAGCTGGAGGACGCCGCCGGCCACGACGACACCATGCTCGACCCGCAGCAGCGGATCTGGGGCTTCGAGACCAACTTCGGCGGCCTGGCCGAGCTGGCCGTGGTCAAGGCCAACCAGCTCATGCCGAAGCCGCGCCACCTGAGCTGGGAGGAGGCGGCCAGCCCGGGGCTGGTCAACTCCACCGCGTACCGGCAGCTCGTGTCCCACCACGGGGCGAACATGAAGCAGGGCGACGTGGTGCTGATCTGGGGCGCCTCCGGCGGCCTGGGCGGCTACGCCACCCAGATGGCGCTCAACGGCGGGGCCATCCCGGTCTGCGTGGTCTCCTCTCCGGAGAAGGCCGAGCTGTGCCGGAAGATGGGCGCCGAGCTGGTCATCGACCGCACCGCCGAGGGCTTCCGGTTCTGGAAGGACGAGGAGACCCAGGACCAGGACGAGTGGCGCCGGTTCGGGGAACGGATCCGCGAGCTGACCGGCGGCGAGGACCCGGACATCGTCTTCGAGCACCCCGGCCGGGAGACCTTCGGCGCCAGCGTCTACGTCGCCAAGAAGGGCGGCACCATCGTCACCTGCGCCTCCACGAGCGGCTACCTGCACCAGTACGACAACCGCTACCTGTGGATGCACCTGAAGCGGATCGTCGGCAGCCACTTCGCCAACTACCACGAGGCGTGGCAGGCCAACCGGCTCGTGGCGCTCGGCAAGGTGCACCCGACCGTGTCGAGGACCTACCCGCTGGAGCAGACCGGCCAGGCCGCGTACGAGGTGCACCGCAACGCGCACCAGGGCAAGGTCGGCGTGCGCTGCCTGGCGCCCACCGACGGTCTCGGCGTCCGAGACACTGCGCTGCGCGCCCGGCACGAAACCGCGATCAACCGGTTCCGCGGGCACTGACCGCCGGCATTGCCTTTCCGGTAAGCCGGAACACCATTCGATTGCTGTCCGACAAAGGGCCGCGGGCACCCGCCCGCGGCCCTTTTCGCGGCCTCCACTCCGGGTCGCCCGACCCGCCCGGGACCTGCCAAGATCGCCGGTTGGTCCGGTCTCTCCGCGGGGCGAAGTTGACCATGTAAACAGGACACGAAAGGTCCGCACCGCTCTTGCGAAGCACCCTGGGGCGTCTGCGAGTATGTCCCAATGCCCCAGCAGCAGTCCTCCCCTCTTGCGTTCTTCGATAACGCGAACTCACAGCCCGATTTCACCGTTGGCCTGCGTGGTTACAACACCAACCAGGTCGACGACTTCATCGGCCGGCTGACCGCCGCCCTGAGCCAGTCCGAGCAGGCCCGCGCCGAGGCCGAGCAGCGCATGAACGACGCGCAGCGCCGGCTGCGCCAGGCCGAGCAGCGCCAGGGCGCGCTCGAGCAGAAGCTCACCGAGACCAACAAGCAGCTCGAGGAGAACAGCCGGCCGACCCTCTCCGGCCTGGGCACCCGCGTCGAGCAGATCCTCCGGCTGGCCGAGGAGCAGGCCAACGACCACCGCAACGAGGCCAAGCGCGAGTCGGAGGGCATCCTCTCCGCCGCCCGCCTCGAGGCGCGGGAGATCACCGACAAGGCGCGCGCCGAGGCGGCCGCCATGAAGGCCACCGCCGAGCGCGAGGCCGGCAGCGTCCGCACCGCCGCCGAGCGGGAGGCCGCCGAGGTCCGCGTGCAGGCCCGCCGCGAGGCGGACACCCTGCGCGCCGACGCCGACCGGGAGACCAAGCAGCTGCGCACGGTCACCGCCCACGAGGTGGCCGAGCTGAAGTCGACGGTCGAGCGCGAGGTCGCCACCCTGCGCGCCACCGCCGAGCGGGAGATCACCCAGCAGCGGGCGAAGGCCGCCCGGGAGGCCGAGGAGAAGCGGGCCGAGGCCACCAAGCTGCTCACCGACGCGCGCGACAAGCGCGACAAGGACCTCCAGGCCCTGGAGCTCCAGCTCGCCGAGCGGCGCGAGAAGGCCGAGCGCGAGGAGTCCGAGCGGCACGCCGCCCAGGTCGCCCAGACCCAGAAGCTGGTCAGCGAGGCCGAGCAGCGCGCCCGGGCCGCCCAGGAGCGGGCCAAGGAGATCGAGCAGCGGGCCGAGGCCCGCCGGGTCGAGTCCGAGCGCACCGCCACCGACACGGTGGAGAAGGCCAAGGCACTGGCCGAGAAGACGGTGTCCGAGGCCCGGGCCGAGGCCCAGCGCCTGCTCAGCGAGGCCCGCACCGAGGCCGAGCTGACCACCCAGGCGGCCCGCCGCGAGGTCGAGGACCTCACCCGGCAGAAGGACGCGGTCACCTCGCAGCTCGGGCAGATGCTCTCCGGTCTCGCCGGCATCGTGCCGGGCGTGCCGGCGGCGGGCGCCAACAAGCCGGAGGCGGCCAAGCCCGCCAGCTCCGAGCAGAAGGTCACGGCCGAGTCGGCCGGCTGAACGAACCACCCGCGGACGGGGCATGAGCCACGGCGCGGGGTGACACCGGGTGACCGGTGTCGCCCCGCGCCGTCACGCTTTCCCGACCGTTTCGCCTGTTCAGTGAAGTGCACCTCCCAACAGGGGCGTCCGTATCGCCCCAGCAGGGCCGGATGCGTGTGAGGATGGGGGCATGTCGCACGGCGAGGAACTGTTCGCCCTCGGCGGGGACGTGACCACGGAGCCCAGCTTCGAGTCCGCTCTGCGGGGGTACGACAAACGACAGGTCGACCGCTACGTCGCTCGTGCGGAGCACGAGATCTCGGCGCTGACAACCGAGCGGGAACAGGCGTACACCCAGATCCACAAGCTGGCCGGCCAGGTCGAGGTGCTGCAACGCGACCTCGCCCAGGTGCGCAAGCAGGTGGGCGTGGTGGACCGGGCCTCGTTCCGGCACCTCGGTCCCCGGGTCGAGCAGATCCTCGCCATGGCCGAGGAGCAGGCCGACGAGATCCTGGCCGCCGCCAACGAGGAGATCGAAGCCCGACGGGCGGCCGCCGAACACATCATCGAAGAGGCCCGCGAGCGGGCCGCCCAGGCCCTCAAGGACTTCGAGATCGCCCTCGCCGCCCGCCGGGCCGAGGAGGAGCGGCACACGGCCGCCCGCAAGGCCGAGGCGGAATCCACCCTCAAGGCCGCCCGGGACGAGTCCGAGAAGCTGCGGAAGAACGCCCAGGACGCGCTGGCGAAGGCGCAGCAGGAGGCCACCCAACTCCGGGACACCGCCAAGGAGATCCACGCCCGCGCCCAGCAGGAGTCCAGCCGGCTGCGCGAGACGGCCAAGGAGGCGCTGGCCAAGGCCCAGCAGGAGGCCACCCAGCTGCGCGACGCGGCCAAGGAGGTGCACGCCAAGGCCCAGCAGGAGGCGAAGCGGCTCACCGACTCCGCCGCCGAGGCCGGCCGGGCCACCCACGCCAAGGCGCTGGCCGAGGCCAAGAAGATCGTCGACGACGCCGAAGAGGCGGCGAAGGTCACCCGCGGCCGGGCCCGGACCGAGGCCAACCGGCTCACCACCGAGGCCGCCGAGGCGGGCAAGCGCAACCGCGCCGAGGTCGAGGCGCACGTGCAGCGGATGCGGAGCGAGACCGAGGCGTACGTCCAGCAGGCCCGCGCCCAGACCCAGCAGGAGCTGGGCGCCTGGCGGGCCGGCGTGGAGAAGGAGGTCAACGCCCGGCGGGAGACGGCGGACAAGGAGCTGGCCCAGCGCCGGGCCACCGCCGAGCAGGAGTTCGCCAAGCGCCGCGACGAGCTGGACAAGCAGCACACCAAGCGGAAGGACGAGCTGGAGAAGGCGTACGCGGCCCGGCGCGCGGAGATCGAGCAGGGCGCGGCGGAGCTCCGGCAGGCGGCCGAGCAGGACGCGCTCACCATGCGCCGGCGGGCCGAGGAGGAGGCCGCCGAGCTGCTCCGCCGGGCCGAGGCGGAGGCCGGCGACAAGCGCCGCAAGGCCGACGAGCACGTGGCCGCCTCGCGGCGGCAGTTCGAGGAGTATGCGGCCACCACCCAGCAGCACCTGGCCACTACCCAGCAGCACCTCGCCGCCACCCAGCAGGAGGTGGCCGCCGGCCGGCAGCAGCTCGCCCAGGTGATGCTGGAGATCGCCACCGCCCAGCAGGAACTCGCCGACCTGCGCACCGAGACCTGGAAGTCCCGGCAGGAGTCCGACGACCTCCAGCGCCGGCTCGCCGAGCTGCGCACCGAGGCCGGGCCGGCCGGCCTCGCCGCCACCCCCGTCGACCCGGCCGAGCTGGCCACCGCACCCGGCGGCGACCCGGGTGCCGCGCCAGCGGGTGACCGGACCCCGACGCCCGTCACCGCCAAGGGCACCGCGACGGTCTCCCCCAGCGGCGACGCCTCCGCGCCGGCCACCGAGGCCGCGGAGCCGGCGGCGGACGCCGCGAAGGCGCGGCCGGTCGCCGAGCCGGTGACCACCGTGGACGGCGCCGGCGCCAGCGCCGGGGTGGACGGCGAGCCGACCGTGGCCGCCGTGCCGGGCGAGGGCGGCCGGGGCGCCACCCCCACGAAGATCACCAGCACCGGCGAGAACGGCAAGCGCCCGACCAAGCCGACCACCGACGAGCGCAGCGCCAAGCCGAGCACCGTCACCGTCGACAAGGACTGACCCGACAGCGCCCGCCCCGCCGGCACCCGGCGGGTCCCGAGGGACGCGGGCCAGCTCCGGCGGCCGGCGAGGGCGACCCGGGGCGGCGGAAGTCGTGGAGGGGATGGTCGGGGCGGACGCCGACCGCTAACCTGCGGGGGCAGAAGGGCTGCGCCGCCGAGGACCTGTCCGGTGCGCACGGTCCGCCGCAGGGGCGCTCCGCCGGGCCGGAGCGGGAGCCGGGGAGGCACGGGTGTCGCAGGAGGGATCCGCCGCCCCGGACGACGACCCGCTCGACGCCCTGCACCCCGAGCCCGATCCCGCCGACCCGAGCGGCAGACCCCGCCACGCCGCCGACGACGAACCGACCGGCGGCCCGGGACCGGCCGACAGCCCGGCAGCGACCGCCGGCCCCGGACCGGCCGACGGCCCGACAGCGACGGGCAGCCCGGGGGCGGAGGGCGACCCAGGACCGGCCGGCAGGCCCGTGCTGGCCGAGGTCGCCACGGAGACCGAGCCGGCCGAGTTCGAGCCGAGCGGGCGCTTCGGCGTGCCGGGCCGGCCGCTACGCCGCAGCAGCTTCCTGATCGGCTTCACCGGGGCGCTCGGCGTGCTGCTGGCGTACGCGGTGTTCCTGGGCGTGCGGAACTCGGTCGGCATCCTGGTGCTGGTGGTGATCGCGCTCTTCCTCGCCGTCGGCCTGCACCCGGCGGTGGGCCGGTTGCGCCGCTGGGGGCTGCCGCACGGCCTCGCCGTGGCCGTGGTGACGCTGACCGTGCTGCTGCTGATCGTCGGGGGGCTGCTCGCCTTGGTGCCGCCGGTGGTGACCCAGTCGGGGCAGTTCATCGAGCATCTTCCCGGCTACGTCGACGACCTGCGCCGCAACCCCACGGTCAACGACCTCATCGAGCGCTACGACGTGATGCAGCGCGTCCAGTCGGCGGCGAACGCGGACACCATCGGCCGGGCCCTCGGCGGCGTGCTGGGCGGCGCGCAGCTCATCTTCGGCACCATCTTCCGGGCGCTGACCGTGCTGGTGCTGACGATCTACTTCCTGGCCTACTTCGACAAGCTGCGCGACCTCGGGTACGCGCTGGTGCCCCGGTCCCGCCGGCAGCGCGTACGCCTGATCGGCGACGAGATCCTGACCCGGGTCGGCGCGTACATGGTCGGGGCGCTGACCATCGCGGTGCTGGCCGGGGCGAGCACCTTCGTGTTCGCCCTGGTGGTCGGGCTGCCGTACCCCTTCGCCCTGGCCGTGGTGGTCGCGGTGACCGACCTGATCCCGCAGATCGGGGCGACCCTGGGCGCCGTGGTGGTGACCCTGGTCGGCCTCGCCACCGACCTGCCGGTCGGCATCGCCTGCCTGGCCTTCTTCCTGGTCTACCAGCAGGTGGAGAACTACCTGATCTACCCGAAGATCATGCGCCGGGCGGTCTCGGTCAACGAGGTGGCGGCCCTGCTCGCCGCCCTGCTCGGGGTGTCGCTGCTGGGCGTTGTCGGCGCGCTGATCGCCATCCCCACGGTGGCCGCGCTCCAGCTCATCCTGCGCGAGGTGGTGCTGCCCCGGCAGGAGTCCCGCTGACCGTCAGCCGGCGCGGCGCTGCTCCGGCCCGGCCACCGGGGTGTCGGCGAAGGCGGCCACGGTCCGGTCGGCGTACGCGCTGGCGTCGCCGGTCTCCATGGGGCCGTCCCAGGTGGTCGGGAGCGGGACCGGCACGGCCGGGTTCACCCGGCTGACGATCTCGTTGAGCACGGTCTCCGCGTCGCCGACCCACAGGTGCTTGGCACCGGACACCCCGACCACCTCGGCCTGCGGCACCGCGGCGAAGCGCTGCCGGGCCTCCTCGGGGCGCAGGTAGTCGTCGAACTCGGGCACCAGGGCGGTGAGCGGCCGGCCGGACTCGGCCCAGACGGTCAGGTCCTCGGGCTGGGAGAAGCGCAGCGGCGGGGACAGCAGGATGGCCCCGGCCACCGCCGGATCGCAGCCGTACTTCAGCACCAGGTCGGTGCCGAACGACCAGCCGACCAGCCAGATGTTCGGCAGCTCGTGGAACTCGGCGTACTCGATGGCGGCGGCCACGTCGAAGCGCTCGCCGACCGCCGCGTCGAAGGCCCCCTCACTGGTGCCGCGGACGCTGCTGGTGCCCCGGGTGTTGAAGCGGAGCACGGCCAGGTCGGCCAGCGCGGGCAGCCGCCAGGCCGCTTTGCGGAACACGTGGCTGTCCATCATCCCGCCGTGGGTGGGCAGCGGGTGCAGGCAGACCAGGGTGCCGACCGGCTCCCGGTCCAGCGGTCGGGCCAGCTCGCCGACCAGCGTCAGCCCGTCGGCGGTGTGCAGCTCGATGTCCTCCCGGCGGCCGGGCAGGATCGACGACGCACGGATCCGTGTGCTCACGGTCCCAGTCTCCCGCGCCACGGCCGGCGCCGCCCGCCGGGGCGGAAACAGCGTGATCCAGGTCGCTCAGCCGTGGCGGGGGGCGCCGCGGCCGCGCTGGAGGTTCGGCCCGCGCCGGTCCCGGGCCCGCCAGCAGCCGCTGTGCCAGTGCCGGCGGTCGGTCAGGTCACCCCGGTCGTCGGCCGGCCACGCCACCACGTGCGCCACCCCGGGACGGATCTCCTGGTCACAGCCGGGGCACCGGTACGTCTTGACCGACGCCCCGCCGGTGATCCCGCGAACCTGCCAGTCGCCGTCGCGCCACTGCTGCACGGTCGGCACGCCCTGGCGTGCCCGCTCGGCGTCCAGGTGTGCGGTGTCGTCCCGGCGGGGACGGTTGCGACGGGGGCTCACGGTCACCAAGCGTACGATCCGCCGGTCGGACCGGCCCGGGTCGGGCGGCCCGGCCGGCGGACATGCTCAGTCCCAGGTCTCCGGGTCGGTCAGATCCTTCGCCACGTGCGCCCCGGCCAGCAGGACCGTCGCGTCGGCCTCGGTGAAGCCCTTGTCCAATCCGCCGAAGGTGGCGATCAGGTGCGCCTTCGGGATCCCGAGCAACTCCAGCCTGGTGCCATCGGGGTAGAGGTAGGCCGACCGGCCGCCGACGGTCCGGTTGCCCTCGGTCCGGACGCCCACGAGCTGGCTGGCGTGATCGAAGCTCACCCGCATCGTCGCGTCTTCCCCGCGCCCGAGGACGAACCGCGCGTTCAGCCCGCCCGGGAAGGCCGAGACGTCCACGTCGCAGTTCACCACCGTCGCCCCGGGCGGCAGCGTAGTGAGCCGCAACGGGCCGGCGCACCGACTCGCCTGGTTCCACCGCAGCGCGTCGACCGCCCGCCGGAGCGCCGTCTGGTCCCTGCCGGCGGTGCTCGCTCGGGCGTACAGGCCGTTCACCGGACGCCACGAAAGGATCACTCCACCCGTCTGGCCGGGCACCTCCCGGACGGTGCCGTCGAACGGCAGCGGCTCCGCCACGGCGTCGAAGGTGAACCCCTCCACGCCCCCCCGACTCAGTAACTCGACGGAGCGGCTCACCTCGACGAGGACGGGTCGCCCGTCGCCGACGGCGAACCGGACGGATTCGACCTCGTTCTGCCGGACCCCCCAGCCGAGGTAGCGGGCGCGAGCGGGGTCGACACCGAAGTGCAGCACCTGCGCGTCGGTGGCCACGCGCGCCGGGGCGGCGACCGCGCCGGGCACCCCGTCGGCGCGGGGCGGCACCGGCGGGGCGACGGTCGGCGTGGCCGCGGCCCAGGGCAGGCGCCCGGACAGCCCGCCCAGGTCCGCGCCGCTCACCCCGACGAAGCCGAGCACCCCGACCAGGGCCAGCGTCGTACCGGTGGCGGTCCGGCGACGGAGCTGTCGGCGGCGGCCCCGGGCGCGGGACTCCCGGAGCAGGCGGTGGGTGTCGGTCTCCCCCTCGGCGTGCTCCCGCAGCACCGAGGTGATTCGCTGGTCGAGGTCGGTCACGGCCGGCTCCCCTTCGTCGTCGGGACGCCGCAGCGTTCCCGGAGCTGGGCGAGCGCCCGCATCGCGTGGGTGCGGACGGTGACCGGCGAGCAGTCGAGGATCTGGGCGATGGTCGCGTCGTCCAGGTCCTCGTAGTAGCGCAGCACCACCACGGCGCGCTGGCGGTCGGGGAGGGCGCGGATCAGCCGCCACATCTCGTCCCGGTCGGCCGCCTCGCCGCCGAGGTCACCGCGCTGGGGTCGCTCGGCGATGGTGTCGACGGCCAGCTCCCGGCTGGACCGCCGGCGCCACCACGACGTGTTCGCGTTGACCAGCATCCGCCGCACGTACACGTCGGGCCGGTCGGCCCGGGCGATCTTCCGCCAGTGCACGTACGCGCGGGCCAGGACGTCCTGGGTCAGGTCCTCGGCGCGGTGCGCGTCGCCGGTCAGCAGCCGGGCCAGGCGCAACAGGGCCGGGCCGCGGCTGCCGACGTACTCCTCGAAGGTCACGCCCTGAAGACGCCGTCACCGGCGCCCGTTGTTGACCCGGATCAGCGCTTCGTGTGGTCGCGGAAACCGCGGCCGCTCTTGCGGCCCAGGTAGCCGGCGGTGACCAGGTGCTCCAGCAGCGGCGCGGGGGCGAAGCCCGGCTCGCGCAGCTCCAGGTAGAGCTCCCGCTGGATGGCCAGCGAGACGTCCAGGCCGACCACGTCGAGCAGCTCGAACGGGCCCATCGGGTAACCGCAGCCGAGCTTCATGGCGTAGTCGATGTCGTCGGCCGTCGAGTAGCTGGCCTCCAGCATCTTCACCGCGTCGTTCAGGTACGGGAAGAGCAGCGCGTTGACGATGAAGCCGGACCGGTCGCCGCAGACCACGCCGGTCTTGCCCAGCGCCGCGCAGACCGCCCGGGCGGTGGCGCTGGTCTCCGCCGAGGTGCGGATGGTCTGCACGATCTCCACCAGCGGCATGATCGGCGCCGGGTTGAAGAAGTGCAGGCCGATCACGTCGGCCGGCCGCTGGGTGGCCATCGCCACGTCGATCACCGGCAGCGACGAGGTGGTGGTGGCCAGCACGACGCCCGGCTTGCAGATCTCGTCGAGGCTAGCGAAGAGGGCCTTCTTGACGCTCAGCTCCTCGACCACCGCCTCGACCACCAGGTCGACGTCGGCCAGGTGGTCCAGGGTGGCCGACCAGGTGACCCGGCCGAGCGCGGCGTCCCGGTCGGTCTCGCTGAGCTTGCCCCGCACCACGCCCTTGTTCAGCGAGGTCTTGACCGCCTCGCAGACCTTGGCGGACTTCTCCGCGCCCCGGGTCACCGAGATGACCTCGTAGCCGGCCTTGGCGAAGACCTCGATGATGCCGGTGGCCATGGTCCCGGAGCCGACGATGCCGACCTTGGCGATCGCCCGGGCACCGTCGGCCAGCGCCGCGCCCGTGCTCACCGGGGTGTGCTCGTCGGGTACGACCACCGGGGAGCCCGGCCGCTCGTAGGTGTAGAAGCCGCGGCCGGACTTCCGGCCGAGCAGGCCGGCCGTGACCATCTGCTTGATCAGCGGCACCGGGGCGTGCCGGCGGTCGCGGCCGCCGCGCCGGTACATGGTGTCCAGGATCTCGTACGCGGTGTCGAGGCCGATCAGGTCCATCAGCGCGAGCGGGCCCATCGGCAGGCCGCAGCCGAGCTTCATGGCGGCGTCGATGTCCTCGCGGGTGGCGTACCGGGACTCGAACATGCTGACCGCGTGGTTCAGGTAGCCGAAGAGCAGGGCGTTGGCGATGAAGCCGGCCCGGTCGCTGATGGTGACGTCGACCTTGCCGAGCCGCTCGCAGAGCGCCTCCACGTCGGCCACCACGTCGGCGGAGGTGACCACGGTGCGGACCACCTCGACGAGCTTCATGACCGGCGCCGGGTTGAAGAAGTGGATGCCGATGACCTGGTTCGGCCGGGTGGTGGCGACGGAGATCTCGGTGACGCTCAGCGAGGAGGTGTTGGTGGCCAGGATCGCCTCGGGCTTGCAGACCCGGTCCAGCTCGGCGAAGATCCGCTGCTTCAGGTCCAGGTGCTCGGGCACCGCCTCGATCACCAGGTCCACCGAGTGCAGGGCGTCCAGCCCGACCTGCCAGTCCACCCGGGCCAGCAGCGCGTCCCGGTCGGCCTCGGCGAGCTTGCCCTTGGCCACCGCCCGGTCGGTCGAGCCGGTGAGGGTGGTCCGGCCGCGCTCCAGGGCGTTCGCGGAGATCTCGACGGCCACCACGTCGATGCCGTTGCGGGCGAACACCTCGACGATGCCGGCACCCATGGTGCCCAGCCCCACCACGCCCACACTGGTGAACTCGCGCGCCACGACCGGCCTCCCCTTGGTCGACTCCGCCGGCATTGAACGGCGGCTAAGGTTATGCGCCGGAGTCTGCCACGTGACGCTGAGTTGTCGAGACGCCGTGGGATATTTCACGCACCGCGCCGGTCAGACCCCCGTCGGCACCCCCGCGAGCGCCAGCAGCTCGGCGACGAACTCGGCCGGCCGCTCCAGGTGGGGGCTGTGCCCGCAGCCGGGCAGCACCACCTCCCGGTACGTCCCGCCGGCCGCCGCGTACCCGTCGAGGACCGCCCGGGTCTGGCCGACCATCGGCTGCGGCGGGCAGTCCTCCGCCCCGGGCCAGCCGGGCACCACACCGAGCGACCCCAGGTACGCCAGGTCGAACAGCGAGGTGTCCGAGACGATCACGTCGGCGTCACCGCGTACCCAGGTCACCGGCGGCTTGGCCGCGACGGCGATCAGCTCGTCGGCGAGCCGGAAGTGGGCCGGCGCCAGAGCGTTGAGCACGCCGCGCTCCCCCGCCGCGGTGCCCGGCCAGTGCGCCGAGGCGACCGCCGTGCCGGGGTAGTTGTCGTCCCCCGTGGCGGTGGTCAGCATGCTCTCCAGCAGCAGCTCCTCGTCCGCGCCCAGCGACGCCGGGTCGGCCACGTACGCCGAGCGCAGCACGTTGCGCGGGCTGGTCGGGCCGTCGGCGCCCCGGTCCCGCGCGGCCAGCCGGGCCACGAAGTCGGGGTTCGCGGTGCCCGCGCCGGTGCCGGCGAAGTCGGGCGTGGTGGGGGTGCCGTCGAGGTCCCGCGTCCCGCCGAAGCCGTACGGGGAGACCGGCGCCTCCAGCAGCAGCCCGGCCACCCGGTCCGGGTGGTCGACCAGCAGCCGCATCGCCACCCCGCCGCCGAGCGAGTGCCCCACGACCACCGGCCGGGCGCCGGGGGCGAACAGTCCGGGGGCGTCGAGCAGCGCGGCCACGTCGTCGGCGAAGTCGCCGAGACCCCGGGTGGCGTCGACCGGGGCGGTGTCGGTCTCGCCGTATCCGCGCAGGTCGGGGGCGACCACCCGGAGCGTCTCCGGCAGCCGGGGCAGCAGTGGCTCCCAGAACGCGGCGGACGACACGTTGCCGTGCACCAGCAGCACCGGCACGCCGTCCGGCGGGCCGGCCACCCGGACCGCCTGGGTGATGCTGTTGGCATGGACGGTGTGTCGCTCGCTCCGCATCCGCGCATGCTGGCACGGCCGTCCGCGGCCGGTCCATGTGGGCGGCCGCCATCCGGCGTCGCGGGAGGGTGTGGCGGAACTCCGGGTCAGCGGTGCGCCTCGACCGCCAGGGGCAGCGTGCCACGCGCCTCGACCGGCGGGCGCGGCGCCGGCGGGACCGGCAGAGGCAGGGTGGGCCGCTGGTCGCGGCGCGGCTGCCCGAAGCTCATCCCGACCGGATCGGTCCGGGCCACGCCCGGGTCGAAGAAGCGCAGGTCGGTGCGGCCGAGCCGGATGACGTCGCCGTCGGCGAGCGACACGCTGCCGACGATCCGCTGGTCGTTGAGCCAGGTGCCGTTGGTCGAGCCGAGATCGGTGAGCACCACGCCGTCGGGGGTGGCCTGGACCGTGGCGTGCCGACGGCTCAGGTGCGGGTCGGCCAGCACGATGTCGGCGCTCGGCGCCCGGCCGACCAGCTGTGGATCCCGACCGACCCGGAAGCTCAGCCCCCGCATCGCCCCGCCCGACACCGTCAAAAGCGGCATCAGTTCCGGATGCTCCTCCATGGACAGTCGACCTCCACCCCACCGTCGCTCCGCGGCGTCAGCCTGCCACCTCACGGTAATCGCTCCCACCACCGCGCGGTCACCCCCGTGACCCCGGCCGGCCATCTGTTGTTCGCCGTTTCGGCGGGCGTCGCCGGTTCAATCCGCGGCACGCCCGTCGATCCCGCCGGGCCCGCGAGACGGCCGACCTGGGCAGAGTACGGGCCGCGCGGGACCTACCGGTGAGTAACGCTCGGGTCTAGACTTCGGCCATGACGGCTGTGCATGTCCCGGGAACCCCGCTCATCGAGGACGGTCGACTGGTGTCGACGAGCCCTGCGACCGGCGCGGAGGCCGGGCGGCTCCCGGTGGCGACCGAGGCGGACGTACGGGCCGCGGTGGAGCGGGCCCGCGCCGCCGGCGACTGGTGGGCCGGGCTGGGCTTCGCCGGCCGGCGGGACCGGCTGCTGCGCTGGCGCGGCGTGCTCGCCCGCCGGATGGAGGAGCTGGCCGACCTGGTGCACACCGAGGGCGGCAAGCCGGTCGGCGACGCCGTGGTGGAGATCCTCACCGCGCTGGAGCACATCGACTGGGCCGCCCGCAACGCCCGCCGGGTGCTCGGGCCGCGCCGGGTCCGCTCCCGGCTGATCCTCGCCGAGTTCACCGGCCACCTGGAATACCAGCCGTACGGGGTGGTCGGTGTGATCGGCCCCTGGAACTACCCCGTCTTCACCCCGATCGGCTCCGCCGCGTACGCCCTGGCCGCCGGGAACGCGGTGGTGTTCAAGCCCAGCGAGTACACCCCGGCCGTCGGGCAGTGGCTGGTGGACCGGTTCGCCGAGGTGGTGCCGGAGCAGCCCGTCTTCCAGGCGGTGCACGGGCTCGGCGACGTGGGTGCGGCGCTGTGCCGCTCCGGGGTGGCGAAGCTGGCCTTCACCGGCTCGACCGCCACCGCCAAGAAGGTGATGGCCGCCTGCGCCGAGACGCTCACCCCGGTGCTGCTGGAGGCGGGCGGCAAGGACGCCATGATCGTGGACAGCGACGCCGACCTGGACGCCGCCGCCGAGGCGTGCGTCTGGGGCGCGCTGACCAACGCCGGCCAGACCTGCATCGGCATCGAGCGGGTCTACGCCGTCGACCAGGTCTTCGACGCCTTCGTCGACAAGGTGGTGGCGAAGGCCGGCCGGCTCACCGTCGGCCCCGACGGCGCCGACATCGGCCCGATCACCATGCCGTCCCAGGTCGACGTCATCCGCCGGCACATCGACGACGCGGTGGCGCGCGGCGGCCGGCCGGTGCTCGGCGGCCCCGAGGCGGTCCAGCCGCCGTACGTGCACCCGACCGTGCTGGTCGACGTGCCGGAGGACTCGACCGCCGTGCGCGAGGAGACCTTCGGGCCGACGCTGACCGTCAACCGGGTCCGCGACGTCGACGAGGCCGTCGAGCGGGCCAACGCCCTGTCGTACGGTCTCGGGGGTTCGGTCTTCGGCCGCAAGCGGGCCGTGGCGGTCGCGCGGCGGCTGCGCTCCGGGATGGCCTCGGTCAACTCGGCGCTGACCTTCGCCGGCATGTCCACGCTGCCGTTCGGCGGGGTCGGCGACTCCGGCTTCGGCCGCATCCACGGCGAGGACGGGCTGCGCGAGTTCGGCCGGGCCAAGTCGATCACCCGCCGCCGGGCCCGGTCGCTGCTGCCCTCGATGACCTTCGAGCGCACCCCGGCCGACGTCGCCCGCCTCGTCAAGGCCGCCAAGCTCATGTACGGCCGGGGCCGCTGACGACCCCGGCCCGCCGGCTCAGAACAGGGTCAGCTCGTCGCGCTCGATGCCGCGCAGCCGGTCGTAGTCGACCACCACGCAGCGGATGCCACGGTCCGTGGCGAGCACCCGGGCCTGCGGCTTGATCTCCTGCGCGACGAACACCCCGGTGACCGGGGCGAGCAGCGGATCGCGGTTCATCAGTTCCAGGTAGCGGGTGAGCTGCTCGACGCCGTCGATCTCGCCGCGCCGCTTCACCTCGACCGCCACGGCGCCCTGGTCGGCGTCCCGGCAGAGCAGATCGACCGGGCCGATCGCCGTCATGTACTCCCGCCGCACCAGCGTGAAGCCCTCGCCGAGGGTCTCCGGGTTCGCGGCCAGCAGCTCCTGCAGGTGCGCCTCGACGCCGTCCTTGCGCAGGCCCGGGTCGACGCCCAGCTCGTACGAGGTGTCCTGGAAGATCTCCTCCAGGGTGATGCGCAGCTCCTCGCCGGCCTTGTTGACCACCCGCCACACGCCGGGGGCCTCCTCCAGCCGGCACGGCGGGCTCATCCAGTTCAACGGCTTGTACGCCCGGTCGTCGGCATGGATCGACACCGACCCGTCCGCCTTCACCATGAGCAGCCGCGTGGCCGGCGGCAGGTGTGCCGAGAGCCGTCCGACGTAGTCCACCGAGCACTTCGCAATCACCAACCGCACCCGACGAGGGTAGCGGAGCACCGGGCCGTCGCCGACGAGCGCCACTGGCGTACCGGTGCGATATTGAGATCGTGCTCGAAGTCCTCACCGGTTCCGGCCTCGCCGCCTCGGCGGGCCTGAACGCCTACATCCCTCTCCTGCTGATGGGTCTGCTCGCGCGCTACACCGACCTCATGGAGCTGCCGAGCGGCTGGCAGTGGCTGGGCAACGGCTGGGTCCTGCTGATCCTCGCCGTGCTGCTCGCCGTCGAGGTGGTGGCCGACAAGGTGCCGGTGGTCGACCACGTCAACGACGTGGTGCAGACCGTGGTCCGGCCCACCGCCGGCGGGCTGGCCTTCGGTGCCGGCTCCAGCGCGGAGACGGTCACGGTCAGCGACCCGGACACCTTCTTCTCCTCGCACCAGTGGGTGCCCGTCGTGGTCGGCGTGCTCATCGCGCTCGGCGTGCACCTGCTCAAGTCGGCGGCGCGGCCGGTCATCAACGCGACCACCGCGGGGTTCGGCGCCCCGGTGGCCAGCACCGCCGAGGACGCGACCAGCGCGGTCATGTCGGTGGTGGCGATCCTGCTGCCGGTGCTGGTGCTGGTGTTCCTGCTCGGGTTGGTGGCGTTCCTCTTCTGGTTCCTGCGGCGGCGTCGTGAGCGGCGCCGCGAACGTCAGGCGGCTCGGGCTGCGGGGTTCCGGGTCTAGAGACGCCGCTGGCCGGCGCCCCGTGGTTCGGGGTGCCGGCCAGCGTTCGGGTCAGCTGTTCCAGTGGTGGGCGACGATGTCGGCGGCCTGCTGCTCCCACTGCGCGTACGCATCCGGGTAGGCCGACACCTGCACGGTCTGGGCGGCCTCGGTCAGCGGCATGTCCTGCCAACCATCAACCTGCTTCAGACCCTTCAGGAACGCCAGGGTCGAGTACTCAGGGTCGGTGATCTGCTCCGGCGTGCCCCAACCCGAGGACGGGCGCTGCTGGAACAGACCCAGGCTGTCGTGGTCATTCTTGTCGCCGAGGTGGCCCAGGTTCTCCAGCTTCGACTCCTGCAGCGACGTGGCGATCGAGATGACCGCCGCCCGCTCCGGCAGACCCGCCTTCTTCGTCGCGGCGATGATCGCCTTCGCGTTGGCGGTCTGCTCG
>NZ_BMRA01000014.1 GCF_014648395.1 Micromonospora fulviviridis
CCGTCCGGGTCCCACTCACCACGGTCCCGGCCCTCCTCACCCTTCTTGTCCTTGTCCTTGTCCTTGTGCTCCTCGTCGGCGCTCTTGCCGGAGTCGCTGGCGTTCTGGGGCGCCGCGTGATTCTCCGCGACCCGCTGCGGGTCGCCGGACTTGTCGTCGCGAGCGGCGAGGCCACCGAGGGCCGCCAGGCCGACGACGCCGGTCAGCCCGGCCACGCCGGTGGCGACCCAGAGTGCCCGCCGCCTGCTCGTCGGCGGGGGCGTCGGCGCCCCGCCGTCGGAAGTCGTTACGTCGTTGGACATCAGAGCCTTCCGCCCTTTCGGTTTCTACCAAAGGGGTCGCACCGGTCTCAGCCGCGCGACCAGCTACAAATCGGTTGCAGCCTCTGATCGCCACCGTATGAGAAGGATCCTCGCGACGCGGACGTATCCGAAGAAATCGCGCATTTGACTCACATTCGGCCCGCGCGGCGTGAGCGGGCCGTAGCGGCACCAGGAGGACCGTGAGCAGCGCAAACGACGACGGGCCCGGCGTCGGCGTCGTTACCGCGAGAAACCTCGCAGACGCCGGCGGCGGGCCCGCCGGGGGGTCGTGCCTGTCGGATCAGCCGGGCAGGCGGGGGCCGGCCTCGCGCTGCTCGGCCAGCCAGGTCTCCACCTCGTCCGAGCGGCGCGGCAGCCCGGCCGAGAGGTTCACCGAACCGTCGGCGGTGACCAGGATGTCGTCCTCGATCCGCACGCCGATGCCGCGCAGCTCCTCGGGGACCAGCTCGTCCTCCGGCTGGAAGTAGAGCCCCGGCTCGACGGTGAGCACGTAGCCCTCGCCGAGCGGCCCGTCGCGGTAGGTCTCCTTGCGGGCGTTGGCGCAGTCGTGCACGTCGATGCCGAGCATGTGGCTGGTGCCGTGCAGCGTCCAGCGGCGGTAGACCGTCGACGCCGGGTCCATCGCCTCGTCGACGCTCACCGGCAGCAGGCCGAGGTCCTTCAGCGCCTCGGCGAGCACCCGCATGGCGGTCAGGTGCACGTCGCGGAACGCCACGCCCGGCTTGATCACGTCGATGCCGGCCTGCTGGGCGGCGTAGACGGCGTCGTAGACCTGGCGCTGGAGCGGGGTGAACCGGCCGTCGACCGGGAGCACCCGGGTGACGTCGGCCGTGTAGAGGTTGCGGTTCTCCACGCCCATGTCCATGAGCAGCAGCTCGCCCGGGCGGGTCGCCCCGTGGTTGTGCACCCAGTGCAGGATCGTGGCGTGCTCGCCGGCGCCCACGATCGAGCCGTAGCCGACGTCGTTGCCGTCGTGCCGGGCGCGCAGCGCGAAGACCCCCTCCAGCAGCCGCTCGGAGACCGCGCGGTCGGCCGGGAGCGCCCGCGCCACGTCCTCGAAGCCGCGGACGGTGGCGTCGCACGCCTCCTGGAGCTGGGCGATCTCCCACTCGTCCTTGACCAGCTTCAGCTCCGAGATGGCGATGGCCAGCTCCCGGTCACGCCCCGGCTGCCCCTCGTCCCGCGCCCCGTCGTACGGCCGCACCGCCGCGTCCACCCGGGCGTCGAAGCCGCGCAGCACCCGGGTACGCCCCGGCGCCAGCTCGGCCAGCGCCGCGTCCAGCTCGGTCAGGTCGGCGGTGGGCAGGCCCAGCTCGGTCGACTTCTCCTTCAGCGTCGGCCGACGGCCCACCCACAGCTCGCCGTGGCGGCTGCGGAAGAACTCGTCGGTCGCCCGGGACGACCGGGGCCGCATGAACAGCGTGGCCTCGCCGCCCGGCCGGAGCACGAGCACGCTGTCCGGCTCCAGGTCGCCGGTCAGGTAGGCGAAGTCGCTGCCCGGCCGGAACCGGTGGTCGGTGTCGTTGGCGCGTACCTTCTCGGTGCCGGTCGGGATGACCAGCGTCTCTCCCGGGAACGCCTCGGCCAGCGCGGCCCGCCGCTTGGCGTGGTTGGGCACCTCCGGTCGGGGACCGACCGGCAGCTCCGTGTCCCGCCAGCCCTGCCGCATGAAGGACAGGAACGCCTCCGGGAAGTCCGGGTCGTGCGATTCGGTGCCGTCCGCCGGCTTGCCCTGCTGCGTCCGCTCCTCGGCCATGATCCGCCTCCTTGCGCCTCGTCGCTGGTCCAGACGGTACCGTGCGTGCGGGAGCGGGGAGTGCCTGCGGTGCCGCGACGGTGGCTTCCGGCGCGTGGAAAGATGGCCCCCATGTGCGGACTCCTGGCCTTTTTCAGCGCGCGCGGTGACGCCGCCGCTCACCGCGACCACATCGCCGGAGCACTGGAGTGCCTGCACCACCGCGGCCCGGACGAGACCGGGGTCGAGGTGGTCGGCGACGCCTCCGGCCGGTACGCGGACGGAGTGTTCGCGCACAAGCGGCTGGCGATCATCGACGTGGCGCTCAGCCACGAGCCGCTGCCCTACGCGAACGGCCGCTACCTGCTCACCTTCAACGGCGAGATCTACAACTACATCGAGCTGCGGGACGAGCTGATCCGCGACTACGGCGCCCAGTTCGCCACCAACGGCGACGGCGAGGTGATCGTCGCCGGCTACCACTACTGGGGTGAGCAGGTGCTCACCAAGCTGCGCGGCATGTTCGCCTTCGTGATCTGGGACCGGCAGGAGCGGCGGGCCTTCGGCGCGCGGGACTACTTCGGCATCAAGCCCCTGCACTACCTGGAGACCCAGGACGGGCTCTACCTGGCCTCCGAGAAGAAGGCGCTGCTGCCCTTCGCGCACTCGGCCTACCAGGGCGACGCGGGGATCGACACCGCCAACCTGAGCCACTACCTGACCCTCCAGTACGTGCCGGAGCCGGGCACCCTGCACCGGGGGATCAGCCGGATCGGGTCGGGGGAGTACCTGACCTGGACGCCGGGCGGCCGGATCGAGGTGCGCCGCTGGTACCGGCCGGTGTTCCGCCCGGCCCCGGTCTCCGACGAGCAGAAGCTCTACCACGAGATCCGGGAGACGCTGCGGGAGAGCGTCCGGATGCACATGCGTTCGGACGTGCCGGTCGGCTCGTTCCTCTCCAGCGGCATCGACTCCACCGCCGTGGTGGCCCTGGCCCGGGAGTTCAACCCGAACATCCTCACCTTCACCGTCGGCTACGACGTGCCGGGCTACTCCGAGATCGACGTGGCCCAGGACTCGGCGCGGCACCTCGACGTGACCACCATCCCGACGAAGATCGGGCCGCAGGACATGATCGAGGCGCTGCCGAAGATCGTCTGGCACCTGGACGACCCGGTCGCCGACCCGGCCCTGGTGCCGCTCTACTTCGTGGCGAAGAAGGCCGCCGAGCACGTCACCGTGGTGCTCTCCGGGGAGGGCGCGGACGAGTTCTTCGGCGGCTACACGATCTACCGGGAGCCGCTGTCGCTCAACGCGGTGAACAGCCTGCCGGGCGGCGTGCAGAAGGGCCTGCGGGCGGTCTCCAAGGCCATCCCGCAGGGCGTGAAGGGCAAGAGCTTCCTGGAGCGGGGCACCACCCCGATCGAGGAGCGCTACTACGGCAACGCCCGGATGTTCACCGAGGAGGAGAAGCAGCACCTGCTGCGCCGCTACGACCCCTCGGTGCGCTACACCGACGTCACCTCGCCCATCTACGCCGAGTGCACCGAGCTGGACGACGTCACCAAGATGCAGTACGTCGACCTCTACACCTGGCTGCGCGGCGACATCCTGGTCAAGGCCGACCGGATCTCGATGGCGCACTCGCTGGAGGTCCGGGTGCCCTTCCTGGACCGCGAGGTGTTCAACGTGGCGGCCGGGATCCCGGTCGACCTGAAGCTGCCGCCCCGCTCCGAGGCCACCAAGTACGCCATGCGCCAGGCGTTGCAGGGCGTGGTGCCGCCGGCCATCGTCAACCGCAAGAAGCTGGGCTTCCCGACCCCGACCCGGGTCTGGCTGCGCGGCGAGATGTACGAGTGGGCCCGGCACGTGCTGGCCACCTCCGGCGCGGGCGACCTCATCGACCTGTCGTACGCGATGCGGCTGCTGGACGAGCACAAGCGGGAGGAGGCGGACCACTCCCGCAAGGTGTGGACCGTGCTGATCTTCTGCATCTGGCACGCCATCTTCGTGGCGAAGACCCTCGACCCGGGCATCCAGCGCAACCAGTCGGCCCTGCTCACCAAGCCGGTGGTCGGCAGCATGGTCCGCTGACGCGGGTGTGTGGACAGGGCCCCCGGGGACGTGCCCCCGGGGGCCCTGCTCAGTTCCGGGTCACCGGCCGGTGCAGGTGACCGTGGGCAGGGTGTTGGTGCCGGAGACGTTCGCCGTGAAGCCGAACGTGGTGGTGCCCTCCGGCGCGACGCTGCCGTTCCAGGCGGCGTTGGTGACCGTCACCGCCGCCCCGCTGGTGCTCGCCGTGCCGTTCCAGAGCTGGGTGATGGTCTGGCCGCCGGGCCACGTCCAGTTCGCCGTCCAGCCGCTGTAGGTGCGGGTGCTGTGGTTCATGATCATGACCTCGCCCTGGAAGCCGCCCTGCCACGCGCTGACCACCTTGTAGACCGCCATGCAGGCGCCGGACGGCATGGTCGGGGTCGGTGTCGGGCTCGGCGCGGTCGGGGTGGGCGTCGGGCTGGTCGGCGTCGGCGTGGGCGTCGTGGGGGTCGGTGACGGCGTGCCGCCGGAGCCGATCCCGGTCACCTCGCCGTTGCCGCCGTCGAAGGTCACGTCGGAGCAGCCGAAGAAGTTCTCCTGGCTGTCCGAGCGGACCCAGCGGGAGTAGATGATGTGCCGGCCGCTCTTGTTGGCCGGCAGGGTGCCGTTGAAGTAGTAGTGCCCGTCGTTCGTGCCGGGCGAGCCGACCGCCGGCGGGTTGGTGACCGTCAGGAACGGCTGCTCCTCCAGGTCGCTCCAGGCCAGCGGCCGGGTCGGGCTCCAACTGTCCTTGGTCACGTAGAAGTAGAAGGTGCCCGGGTGGTGGGCCCAGTTGCTGTAGCGGAACTCCATCGACCGCCCGGCCGTCAGGTGGGTGACCGGCCAGTCGGTGCGGGCCAGGTCGTAGCCGCCGAAGTTCGGGTTGCCGCCACTGCACAGCTTCCCGTCCGGAATGAACCCGACGGTCCGGCCGCCGGCGTCCGAGCGGAGCACGCTGAACCAGTTGTAGAGCGAGTTCGTGCCGCTCTGGGCGACCGCCGCCGCGCAGGCGGGGTTGTTGGGTCTGATCTCCCCGGTGGCGGTGAGGCCGTCCTTCCAGCACAGGTAGGTCCGGGCGCCCGGTGTCATGGCCGCGCCGTGCGCGGCGGCCGGGTCGGAGCCGGTGACCAGGGCGAACGCGCCCAGGGCCAGGGTGGCGGCCGCGGTGAGCAGCGCGGCCGTACGGGATCGGTGCACGGGATCTCCTGACTCGCGGGGCGCGACCCGCACGGGCCGCCCCGCTGCGACGAGCGGATGCGACGATCGCGGTGCCACGCCCGGCGGTCGGAGTGCGGCCGGGGCCGTCGGGGACGCGCACCGCCTGCGGTCCGTGCCACGGACCGGTGAGTGCCCTCGCGTCGGCTCGACCCGGCGGCCGGCGGCGCGGCAGCCCCCGCGCCCTCCCGGCACGCGCCATCCCATCACGTCCGGGCATCCCGCGCAATAGCCACCCGTCGATGCGGGAGTCTCGTCGCGCCGGCCCCCGCCATACGCCAGGATCAGGGGTACGACGGACGGAGGGAGCCAGGATGGGCTACGCGGTGGTGCTCGGCGAGGCACTGGTCGACCTGCTCGACGCCGAGCACGACGGGGAACCCGTCTACCGGCAGGCGATCGGCGGGGGGCCGCTCAACGTGGCCGTGGCGGTGGCCCGGCTCGGCGGTGACGTCCAGTTCGTCGGGTCGCTCGGCGACGACGCGCTCGCCGCGCGGATCCGCGCCTTCCTGGGCGCCGCCGGCGTGGGGCTGGACGGGGCGGTCACGGTGCCGGCCCCGACCGCGCTGGCCGTGGCCACCTTCGCCGGCCCCGAGCCGGACTTCCGCTTCTACGGCGAGCCCCGCTCGTACGCCCTGCTCACCGCCGACGACCTGGACGTCGCCCTGGTCGAGGGCGCGCAGGTGCTCTACTGCGGATCGATCGTGCTGCTCGACCCGCCGGTGCTGGCCGCCGCCCGCCGGGCCTGGTCGATCGCCGGGGCGCTGCGGGTGTTCGACCCGAACGTGCGACCCAGCCTGCTCACCGGCCCCGGCGCGCTGGACGACCTGCGCGCGGTGGTCGCCGAGTTCGCCGCGAGCGCCCACCTGGTCAAGCTGAGCGCCGCGGACGCGCGCCAGCTCTACCCGCACGAGCCGGTCGAGGGCGTCGCCGCGTACCTGCGGGAACTGGGCGCGGGGACCGTGGTGGTCACCCTCGGCGCGGACGGCGCCCTGGTCGCCGCCGCCGACGACGTGGTACGCGTCCCCGCGCCGAAGGTCGACGCCGTGGACGCCACCGGCGCGGGCGACTCGGTGATGGGCGCGCTCATCGCCGACCTGCTGCACGCCGGCGAGCCGACCGACCCGACCGGCTGGCGGGACCGGGTGGCCTTCGCCCTGCGGGTGGCCGGCCTGGTCTGCGAGTCACCCGGTGGGGCCACCGCCATGCCCACCCGGGAGGCGGTGGCCGACCGCTTCCGGTGAGGTCAGCGCGGGCGGGTGAGGGTGAGCACGGCGGTGAGGGAGAGGGCGGCGGCCGCGGACAGCACGACGGCCATCGGCACGGCGCTGCCCTCGCCGCCCAGGCCGACCAGGGGCGCGGCGAGCGCGCCGACCACCGACTGGACGCCGCCCAGCAGCGCCGCGGCCGTGCCGGCGTGCCGGGCGTGCGTGTCCAGCGCCAGCGCCGTGCTGTTCGGCGTCACCATGCCCAGCGAGCCGACGAAGGCGAACAGCGTCACCGCGACCACGGCGAGGCTGCCGGCGAGCGCCCCGGTGAGCACGCCGGCCGCGGCCACCATGCCGACCACGAGCGCGGTGACCAGCAGCCGGCGCGGGTTGAACCGGTCGAGCAGGCGGGCGTTCGCCTGCCCGGTGGCCACCAGTGCGAGAGCGTTGAGCCCGAAGACCAGGCTGAACGCCACCGCGGAGACGCCGAAGACGTCCTGGAACACGAAGGACGACCCGGAGATGTACGCGAACAGCCCGGCGAAGGCGAAGCCCTGGGTCAGCGCGTACCCGAGGTAGACCCGGTCGGCGACCAGCGACCGCATGGTCCGTGCGGTGGCGCCCAGGCCGCCGGTGCTGCGGCGCTCGGCCGGCAGCGTCTCCGGCAGGCGCCGGGCGACCGCGACGGTGAGCAGCAGCCCGATGGCGGCCAGGGCCAGGAAGACCGCCCGCCAGTCACCGAAGCGCAGCACCAGGCTGCCCACGCTCGGCGCGGCCACCGGCGCGACTCCGAAGACCAGGGTGAGCCGGGAGAAGTACTTCGCGGCCTCGCGGCCGGAGTAGAGGTCGCGGACCACGGCCCGGGCGACCACCACCCCCATGCCGCCGGCCAGGCCCTGGGCGAACCGCGCGGCGGCCAGCATCGGCGCGCTCGGCGCCGCGGCGCAGGCGAGCGCGAGCAGGGTGTACGCGACGACGCCGACCAGCACGGGGCGCCGCCGCCCCCACCGGTCGCTGAGCGGGCCGGTGACGAACTGGCCGACGGCGAGGCCGATCAGGCAGGTGGTGAGGGAGAGCTGGATGCCGGCCTGGTCGGCGCCGAGGTCGCGGGCCATCGCCGGGAACGCCGGGAGGTACATGTCCAGCGAGAGCGGACCGATCGCGGTGAGCGTGCCGAGCAGCACCAGCAGCGTCGCGCCACCCGTCGCCGCGGGCGGGTGGACGGTCGGGCGCGCGGCGGTCCGCACGGTCTGGCTCACGAGGTTCCCCCTGAGGTCGGTGATCTCCGGGTAACCTTAGCTCTGCACTCAGAACTATTGCGATGTGAAGAAGGTGACTCCGTGGCGAGTGAAGAACCCGTCGCGCGGTTCGGCGCCGTCGTGGGGGAGCTGCACCGGCTGCTGCGCCGCAGGACCGTCGCCCGGGCCGACCGGGACGCCCTGCCCGAGGCGCAGGTGGAGCTGCTGCACCTGGTCCGCGCCGAGCCGGGGATCAGCGGCAAGGAGGTCGCGCGGCGGCTGGGCACCGCACCGAACACGGTCAGCACCCTGGTCCGCGACCTCACCGACGCCGGGCTGCTGGCCCGCGACCGCGACCCGGGCGATCGCCGGGTCGCGCGGCTCACCCTCACCGACGCCGCCCGCACCCGGATGGCCGACTACGCGGCCCACCGCAGCGCACTGCTCACCGAGGCCCTGGCCACCCTCGACCCGCCGGCCCGCGACGCGATCCTCGCCGCCGCCCCGCACCTCGACGCCCTCCTCGCCGCCCTGCGCGGCCGCCCCTGACCCGCGCCCGGGCCGTCAGGCGGCGCCGTCGAGCTCGGCGTAGCCGCGGCGGGCCGCGATGAGGCCGGGCCGGGCGCCGAACGGCGACTCGGCGGCCACCCGCTCGGGCGGGGCGCTGCCGGTGTGGCCGGCCCGGATGAGCCAGGCCTGCTGGGCGAGCTGGGCGTGCTGGGCCCGGACGAACTCCACGTCGACCGGCTCGCCGTGCCCCGGCACCACCACCGTGGCCGGCGTGGTCAACCGGAGCAGCGCGGCCACCGCGTCCGGCCACTGCACCGGGTACGACTCCTCGAAGGCCGGCGGCCCGCTCTGCTCCACCAGGTCGCCGGCGACCAGCACGTCCGCGTCCGGCACGTGCACCACGAGGTCGGCGTCGGTGTGCCCGTGCCCGGGGTGGTGCAGCACCACCCGCCGGCCGCCCACGTCGAGCACCGCCTCGCCCTGCACCGGGTGGGTCGGGGCCAGCAGCTCCGTCCGGGCCAGCTCGGCGGCGAGCGCCGGCTGCTCCGTACGCATCTCCTCGGCCGCGGCCCGGCGCAGCTCGTCGGGGTGGTCGCGGAGCACCGCCGCGGCCTGGGCGTGCGCGTACACCGGGCGGGGCGGGTCGGCGGCCAGCGTGGCGTTCCCGAAGCAGTGGTCGAAGTGGTGGTGGGTGTTGACGATCGTCCACGGATGCGGGGTGACCGCCCGAGCCGCCTCGGCCAGCTCCCGGGCCTGCCCGGCGGTGGAGAGGGTGTCCACCAGCAGCGCCGCGCCGTCGCCCACCACCAGCGTCACGTTGACGTGCAGCAGCGGGTCGCGCAGCACGTGCACGCGGTCGGCGATCTCGACGAACCGGGCGGTCATGACGCCCGCGCGGCGCGCTCGACGAAGCGCTGCCGGTCGACCAGCGCCCGCTCGACCCGCCCGGTGGCCACGACCTCGTTCCCGTCGGTCACGATCACCTCGAAGGTCAGCCGCCGGCCGTCGACCTTGACCAGCTCGGCCCGGGCGGCCACGGTGCGCCCGACCGGGGTGGCGGCGCGGTGCTCCAGCTCGACCCGGGTGCCGACGGTCGTCGACACGGACGGAAGGCGGCTCGCGGTGGCCGCCACGGTCGCCGCCTCGGCCAGCGCCAGCACCCGCGGCGTGCCGAGCACGGGCACGTCTCCCGAGCCCACCGCCTGCGCGGTGTCCGTGTCGGTGACGGTCAGCTCGACCCGGGCGGTCAGGCCCGGGGCGAGGGGCGGCTCCGGCTGCTCCTGCATGGGCCGAGCCTAGTGCAGCGGCCCCGGGCCCGGGCGGCGTCCGGACCGCCGTCCCGGCCCTCCGGTGCCCGGACCCGGGGGCGACCTGCCCCGGCGGCGGGCGGTCGGCGTCGGCGGCCCCGTCGCCCGCCGTTAACCTTGTCCGCGATGGCCGTGCTGACTGATCCCCCGCCCCCCGCCCCCGCCGGACCGACCGCGTCCCCCGACGGCGGGCGCCGTCGCGTGGTGGCGATGGCGATCTGGGGGATCGCCTTCGTGGCCGCCTGGCTCGCCATCGGCCTGCCGACCGACCCGGCGTACGCCTTCCTCTGGATCTGGGCCGGCACCATCGCCTGGCACTCGTCCCGCCCGTGGCGCAGCCACCTGCGCTTCGCCCGGGACTGGATCCCGGTCGTGCTGCTGCTGGCCGCGTACAACCTGTCCCGGGGCTTCGCCGACAACGGGGCGACGCCGCACGCCATGGAGCTGATCGTCGCCGACCGGTTCCTGACCGGCTGGGCCACCGGCGGCGAGGTGCCCACGATCTGGCTCCAGGAGCACCTCTACCGGCCCGACCAGGTGCACTGGTGGGACGTGGCGGTGAGCTGGATCTACTTCTCGCACTTCGTGGCGACGCTCGCCGCCGCCGCGGTGCTCTGGCTGCGCGACCGCGCGCGCTGGGGCGCGTACATGCGGCGGTGGGGCTTCCTCTGCGCGGCCGGGCTGGCCACCTACTTCATCTACCCGGCCGCCCCGCCGTGGTGGGCGGCCCAGAACGGGCTGCTCGGCGACGTGGCGCGGATCTCCACCCGGGGGTGGAAGGAGATCGGCATGCACGGCGCGGGCAACCTGCTCAACGCCGGGCAGATCGCCTCCAACCCGGTGGCCGCCATGCCGTCGCTGCACACCGCGTTCGCCCTGTTCGTGGTCCTGTTCTTCCTGCGCGCGACCCGGAAGCGCTGGTGGCCGCTGCTGCTGGCCTACCCGCTGGCCATGACCTTCACGCTGATCTACAGCGGCGAGCACTACCTGATCGACGTGCTGGTCGGCTGGGCGTACGTCGGGCTGACCTTCCTGGTCGTGGGGCTGGCCGAGCGGTGGTGGGCGGCCCGCGGGGCCCGCCGCGCCGCGCTCGCCCCGGCCGGGGAGGCGACCGCCGCCGAGCCGACCCGGGCGGTCGACCCGGCCGATCCCGCGCCCGCAGGCCCGGCCACGCCCGCCGGCGGCCCGGCCGATCCCGCGCCCGCCACCGACCCGGCCACGGTGCCGGCCGAGCGCTGACCGCCCGGTCGCTCGGCCCGGCTGCACGCTGACTGTCCCGTCGCTCAGCCCGGCTGTACGCGCCGGCCGAGCGCTGACCGCCCGGTTGCTCGGTCCGGGTCAGCCCGGCCGGCCGCGGTCGGTCCGCCGGGCGGCGTGCGCCCGCGCGGTCAGCTCCGCCGCCAGCTCCCACGCCTCGGCCAGGTCCCGGTCCGGCGCCGCCGCGCCCGAACCGCCGGCCGTGTCCGCGTGCACGGTGGCCAGCCGCAACCGCCGCTGCGCCGGCCCCTGGGTCACCCGCACGCTCTGGATCCGGGCGTACGGCACCAGCGTCAACCGGCGGGTGAGCAGCCCGGACCGGGCCACGAAGACGCGCTCGTCCAGGCCGGTGCCGACCCTCGCCCGGCTCAGCGGGCGCAGCCAGCGGGCCCGCCGGGGCGGCGGCGTGTCGGGCAGCGCCGCCAGCCGTACGCCGGGAAGCACCTCCGCGACGACCAGCTCGCCGGTGGGCGCGTCGCCGACCGGCAGCAGCCGGTCCGGGCGGTTCCGGTCGTCCGGCTCGGCGGCGGAGTAGCCGGCCACCTCCAGCCGCAGGCGCAGCCAGCCCTTCATCCGCCAGAGGAGCGGCCAGGTCACCCCGACGGTCTGCACCCGGTGCAGCGGCACGGTCTGCACCCTGGTCTCCAGCAGCCCGTTGCGTACCCGCAGCGTGTCGCCGTCCCGGTCCAGCCGGAAGCTCCAGTCGTCGAGCACCCGGCGCACGGGTTGCAGCACCACGCCTGCCATGGCGGTCAGCGTGCTGGCCACCGCGATGAACGACCAGGACCCCTCGGAGACGAACTGCGCCACCACGAACGCCAGGCCGAACGGGAGCAGGAACGCCTGCGGGGTGAGTAGTTGGCTGACCAGCAGGTCCTGGTTGCGGACGCTGTGCAGCCGGCGCCCGGCCGGGACCGGCGCGGGCGGTGCGCCGGCGGCGGGCGGGGCGGCCTCGGGGACGCCGCCGGTCACGGGGGCGCGGCCGGCCACGGCGAGCAGCCGGTGCCGCAGCGCGGTCGCCTCGGCCACGCTCAGGTACGCCAGCGGCGCCTCGGTCTTGCCCCCGCCGACCACCTCCAGCCGCAGCTCGGCCAGCCCGGTGAGCTGCGCGAGCAGCGGGCGGACCACCTCCACCGCCTGCAACCGCTCCAGCGGGATGGCCCGGGTGCGCCGCCAGAGCAGCCCCTCGTGCACCCGCAGCTCACGGCCCACCACGTGGTAGCCGGTGTTCCACCAGCTGACCACCGAGAGCACGGTGGCGCCGAGGACGAAGACCGCGACCAGCACGGCGAACCAGCCGAAGCCGACCCGGGACAGCGTCGACCAGGAGAGCCCGGCGATCACCACGACCAGCGACTTCGCGCCGTGCAGCGCGGGGCTCAGCGGGTGCAGCCGCCGCCGCGGCTCCTCACCGGCCGGCGCGGGCACTCCCGGCCCGCCCGGGCCGGGCGGTCCCCAGGGACCGGGTCCGGCCGGTGCGGGATGTCCCGCCCCGGGCCAGGGCGGCGCGGGGTGGCCGTAGCCGGGTGGGGGCGCGGGGTGGCCGTACCCCGGCCAGGGTCCGCCCGGGGCGGCGGGGCCGGACGGGTGGCCGTACCCGGGCCAGGGTCCGCCCGGGGTGGCCGGGCCGGGCGGGTGGGCCTGGCCGGGCTGCGGTGGCCACGGGTGGCCGTTCCGTGTCGGCTCGGCACCGGCGGGCGGCGGCGGTGCGGCGGGCGGGCCGTCGGCGGGCTGGTGCGGCGGCGGGGCGCCGGGCTCCGGCTCGGCCGGGCCGGAGCTCACAGGCCCTCCGCCCGGTCCTCGCCCAGCGCGGTGAGCCGGTCCCGCAGCCGGGACGCCTCGGCCGGTCGCAGGCCCGGCACCCGGGCGTCGCTGGCCGCCGCGGCGGTGTGCAGCTGCACGGTGGCCAGGTCGAAGGCGCGTTCCAGCGGCCCCGCGCTCACGTCGACGAACTGCATCCGGGAGTACGGCACGATGGACAGCCGCCGCACCAGCAGCCCGTGCCGGACCAGCAGGTCGTCCGCCCGCTCGGCGTAGCCCCAGGCGCGTACCGCGCGGACGATGGTGACCGCCCGCCAGGCGGCCAGCAGCAGCGCCACGCCCAGGGCGGCGCCGAACAGCCAGTGCCCGGCGAGCGCCCAGGCCACGCCGAGCACGACCAGCGCCACGGCGAGACCGATGCCGAGCCGGATCAGCTCCACCCAGATCAGGTCGCGGGAGATCGGCTGCCACCGGACGGTCTCCGGCCAGGGCTCCAGGGGGCCGGTCGGGGCCGGCCGCCGGCCGGCGAGGTCGTCACCGTTCACCCGGGTGATCCGCTGCGCTCAATCACCCTTCGAGCGTAGGCGATCCGGGCACCGGTACGACCTCGCGCAGGAAGCCGCGCGCGTCGAGGAAGTCGCCCAGCGATCCCCGGTGCGCGGCGCAGGCCAGCCAGGTCTTGCGCCGCTCGGGCGGGTGCAGGCGGGGATTGTTCCAGCGCAGCTCCCACACGGCGGGGGCGCGACATCCCCGCGCCGAACAGATCAGCGGTTCGTCGGGGGGAGCGGGAGTGGTCACCGGGGCGAGTGTAGAGCCGCACGCCGGGAGCTATAGCGCCGGGCGGCCACGGGGGGAGCCGCCCGGCGACGGGATGAATCGTACACACGCCGGACCCCTGGTTGTCCACCCGTGTTCAGGGTTTTCCGGGCCGTGGGACGGCGCGGCGAAAATCGTCCCTCTCCCGCCCTCGGCTCTCAGCGAGGCATGACAGTCTTGATACGCACCATGCCGCGACGACGACCAAGCTGTGGAGGACCGGTGGCCCAGCCGACCACGCCCGACGCCCCGACCCCGACCGAGGCCGTGCCGGACGCGTCGCCCCCGGCGACCACCACCCCGGCGCAGGACGCCACCCTGCTGGAGCGGGCGCTGTTCGAGATCAAGCGGGTGATCGTCGGCCAGGACCGGATGGTCGAGCGGATGTTCGTGGCCCTGCTCGCCCGGGGCCACTGCCTGCTGGAGGGGGTGCCCGGCGTCGCCAAGACGCTCGCCGTGGAGACCCTGGCCAAGGTGGTCGGCGGGTCGTTCGCCCGGGTCCAGTTCACCCCCGACCTGGTGCCGGCCGACATCATGGGCACCCGGATCTACCGGCAGTCGAGCGAGAAGTTCGACGTCGAGCTGGGCCCGGTCTTCGTCAACTTCCTGCTCGCCGACGAGATCAACCGGGCACCGGCGAAGGTGCAGTCGGCGCTGCTGGAGGTGATGAGCGAGCGCCAGGTGTCCATCGGCGGCGAGACCCACCGGGTGCCCGATCCGTTCCTGGTGATGGCCACCCAGAACCCGATCGAGCAGGAGGGCGTCTACCCGCTGCCGGAGGCGCAGCGCGACCGGTTCCTCATGAAGATCGTGGTGGGCTACCCGACCGACGCCGAGGAGCGCGAGATCGTCTACCGGATGGGGGTCGCACCGCCCGAGCCGGCCCGGGTCTTCGACACCCCGGACCTCATCGCGCTCCAGCACAAGGCTGACCAGGTCTTCGTGCACAACGCGCTGGTCGACTACGCGGTCCGGCTGGTGCTGGCCACCCGGGCCCCCGCCGAGCACGGCATGCCGGACGTCGCGCAGCTCATCCAGTACGGCGCGAGCCCGCGCGCCTCGCTCGGCCTGGTCCGGGCCACCCGGGCGCTGGCGCTGCTGCGTGGCCGGGACTACGCCCTGCCGCAGGACGTGCAGGACATCGCCCCGGACATCCTGCGGCACCGGCTGGTGCTCAGCTACGACGCGCTCGCCGACGACGTGCCGGCCGACCACATCGTGCACCGGGTGATGTCGACCATCCCGCTGCCCGCGGTCGCGCCCCGGCAGCAGGCCACGCCGCCGCCACCGGCCGTCCCGCACGGCGGCTGGCCCGGGCAGCGGCCGTGACCCCACCCACCCCACCGCCGGCCACCGGCGACCGCTCCGGCGCCGTCCTCGCCCGCTTGCAGCTCATGGTCACCCGGAAGCTGGACGGGCTGCTCCAGGGCGACTACGCGGGGCTGCTGCCCGGCCCGGGCAGCGAGGCGGGGGAGTCCCGCGAGTACCGCCCCGGCGACGACGTACGCCGGATGGACTGGCCGGTCACCGCCCGCACCACCATGCCGCACGTCCGGCGTACGGTGGCCGACCGGGAACTGGAGACCTGGCTGGCGGTCGACCTCTCGGCCAGCCTGGACTTCGGCACCGGGCGGTGGCTCAAGCGGGACGTGGTGGTCGCCGCCGCGGCCGCCCTGGCCCACCTGACCGTCCGGGGCGGCAACCGGATCGGCGCGGTGGTCGGCACGGGCGCGCCGGCGCCGGCCGGCCGGTGGCGGGGCGGCTCCCCGCCCAGCGGGCCGGGGACGCTGCACCGGCTGCCGGCCCGGGCCGGGCGCAAGGAGGCGCAGGGGCTGCTGCGCGCCATCGCCGGCACCGAGATCCGGCCCGGCCGCAGCGACCTGGGTGTCCTCGTCGACATGCTCAACCGCCCGCCACGCCGGCGGGGCGTGGCGGTGGTGATCTCCGACTTCCTCGCGCCACCCGAGCAGTGGGGCCGGCCGATCCGTAAGCTGCGGGTCCGGCACGACGTGCTGGCCGTCGAGGTGGTCGACCCGCGCGAGCTGGAACTGCCCGACGTGGGGGTGCTGCCGGTGGTCGACCCGGAGACGGGCGAGCTGCACGAGGTGCAGACCGCCGACCCGGGCCTGCGCCGCCGGTACGCCGAGTCGGCGGCCGCCCAACGCGCGGCGATCGCCGCCGAGCTGCGCACCGCCGGCGCGGCCCACCTGCGACTGCGTACCGACCGAGACTGGCTGCTGGACATGGTGCGTTTCGTGGCCGCGCAGCGGCACGCCCGTACCCGAGGGACGACCCGATGATCCGTTTTCTGCAACCGTGGTGGCTGCTGGCCGTGCTGCCGGTGCTCGCCCTGGCCGCCGCGTACGTCTGGCGGCAGCTGCACCGCCGGCAGTACGCCATGCGGTTCACCAACGTGGACCTGCTGCGCACCCTGGCGCCGAAGGGGTTGGGCTGGCGGCGGCACGCGGCGGCCACCGCCTTCCTGCTCTGCCTGCTGGTGCTCGCCACCGGGCTGGCCCGGCCGGCGGTCGACACCAAGGAGCCCCTCGAACGGGCGACCGTGATGCTCGCCATCGACGTGTCGCTGTCCATGCAGGCCGACGACGTGGCGCCGAACCGGCTGGAGGCCGCGCAGGAGGCGGCCAAGCAGTTCGTCGGTGAGCTGCCGGAGAGCTACAACCTCGGGCTGGTGTCGTTCGCCAAGTCGGCGAACGTGCTGGTCCCGCCGACCAAGGACCGGGGCGCCGTGACCACCGCCATCGACGGCCTGGTGCTGGCCGAGGCGACCGCCACCGGTGAGGCGGTCTTCACCTGCCTGGAGGCCATCCGTTCGGTGCCGGCGGACGGTGCGGCCGGCATCCCGCCGGCCCGGATCGTGCTGCTCTCCGACGGCTACCGCACCTCGGGCCGGTCGGTGGAGGAGGCGGCCGCGGCGGCGCAGGCGGCCAACGTGCCGGTGTCCACCATCGCGTTCGGCACCGACTCGGGGCAGGTGGACATCGGCGGCCAGCTCCAGCGGGTGCCGGTGGACCGGATGGCGCTGTCGCAGCTCGCCGAGACCACCCAGGGCTACTTCTACGAGGCGGCCTCGGTCAGCGAGCTGAAGCAGGTCTACCAGGACATGGGCAGCTCGATCGGGTTCCGGACCGAGCCGCGGGAGATCACCCAGTGGTACGCGGGCATCGCGCTGCTCCTCGCGCTCTGCGCGGGGGCGCTGAGCCTGCTCTGGTCGTCCCGCCTGATCTGAGGCGGGACGACCCGGGACCGGCCGGTGGCGGTCAGTGACCGCCACCGGCCAGGACGAAGAGGACGGCCACCCAGACGGCGGCGAGGGTGAAGCCCAGCGGGGCGACGTAACGGCTCATGGGACTGCTCCGTGGCGACGGACGGTCCGGGCGGGACGGACCGCGGGGGTGGATCAGGACGTACGCACACGAAGTCGTGACCGGGGTGCTCCGCCCCGGGCCGCGCGCCACGGTCGCCCCGGCGGACGGCCGAGGACATTCGGGGCGGTGCGGGAGGGCGGGGAGCGGGGTCAGCCGCGCCGACTGAGTCGTGGCTCAGCGGGGCTGACGGTCGGCCCGGCCACGACTGGGAGGATCGCTATCTCGCACAGCGATCACCTCCTGCGGTCGGCGGGGCTCGACGGCGGGCGAATCCACTGCCCGCAAACGTCGATCATCGTACACCCGGCGCGCCGGCGGCACGCACTCGGCCGACCGGTCCACGCACCCCGGTCCGACCGGGTCGGCGGGGTTCCCGGCGGGCCGCCCGCGTTAGCGCTTACCTGCCGGTAACCCCTAGGCTCGCCACCGACTGGGAGATCAGCTGAGCAGAGGGGGAACCGTGGCCCGTACCGTGCTGGTGACCGGCGGAAACCGGGGAATCGGCCTGGCCATCGCGCAGGCCTTCGCCAAGCAGGGCGACCGGGTGGCGGTGACCCACCGCAGCGGCGAGGCCCCGGCGGGACTGTTCGGCGTGAAGTGTGACGTGACCGACGCCGAGTCGGTGGACGCCGCGTTCGCCGCGATCGAGGCCGAGCTGGGCCCGGTCGAGGTGCTGGTCGCCAACGCCGGCATCACCGACGACACGCTGCTCATGCGCATGTCCGAGGAGCAGTTCACCCGGGTGCTCGACACCAACCTGACCGGCGCGTTCCGGGTCGCCAAGCGGGCCTCGACGAAGATGCTCCGCGCCAAGTGGGGCCGCATGATCTTCATCTCCTCGGTGGTCGGCCTCTACGGCGGCGTCGGCCAGGTCAACTACGCGGCGAGCAAGGCCGGCCTGGTCGGGGTGGCCCGCTCGATCACCCGCGAGCTGGGCAGCCGCAACATCACGGCGAACGTGGTGGCGCCCGGCTTCATCGACACCGACATGACCGCGGCGCTGCCCGAGGAACGGCGCGCCGAGTACCGCAAGGCCATCCCGGCCGGCCGGTTCGCCGAGCCGGAGGAGGTGGCCGGCGTGGTCACCTGGCTCGCCTCGGACGCGGCCGGATACATCTCCGGCGCCGTCGTCCCGGTCGACGGCGGCCTGGGCATGGGCCACTGAGAAAGTACGAAGGAGATAGCACAATGTCCGGACTCCTGGCCGGTAAGCGGCTGCTGGTCACCGGCGTCATCACCGACGCCTCGATCGCCTTCTCGGTGGCGAAGCTCGCCCAGGAGAACGGCGCCCAGGTCGTGCTCACCGGCTACGGCCGGCTCTCCCTGGTCGAGCGGATCGCCAAGCGGCTGCCCGAGCCGGCGCCGGTGATCGAGCTGGACGTCACCAACACCGAGCACCTGGCCGGCCTGGCCGACCGGGTGCGCGAGCACGTCGACGGCCTCGACGGGGTGGTGCACTCGATCGGCTTCGCCCCGCAGAGCTGCCTCGGCGGCGGCTTCCTCGACGCGCCCTGGGAGGACGTGGCGACCGCGCTCCAGGTCTCCACCTACTCCTACAAGTCCCTCGCCATGGCGGCGCTGCCGCTGATGTCGGCGGGCGGCGCCGTGGTGGGCCTCACCTTCGACGCCACCAAGGCGTGGCCGGTCTACGACTGGATGGGCGTGGCCAAGGCCGGGTTGGAGTCCGCCTCCCGCTACCTGGCCCTGCACCTGGGCAAGCAGGGCATCCGCAGCAACCTGGTCGCCGCCGGGCCGCTGCGCACCATCGCCGCCAAGTCCATCCCCGGCTTCGAGCAGTTCGAGGAGGCCTGGGCCGAGCGCGCCCCGCTGGGCTGGAACCTCACCGACCAGGAGCCGGCCGCCCGGGCCTGCCTCGCGCTGCTCTCCGACTGGTTCCCGGCCACCACCGGCGAGATCGTCCACGTCGACGGCGGCTACCACGCCATCGGCGCCTGACACCGGGCGCGAAACCCGCTCGACCCGGGGTGGTCGCCGGACCGGCACGGCCGTCGGGGGAGAATAGGGACCATGGCGTACGACGCGTTGGTGCTGGTCTCCTTCGGCGGCCCCGAGCGGCCCGAGGACGTGCTGCCCTTCCTGCAGAACGTGACCCGGGGCCGGGGCGTGCCGCCCGAGCGGCTCGCCGAGGTCGCCGAGCACTACCTGCACTTCGGCGGGGTGTCCCCGATCAACCAGCAGTGCCGTGACCTGCTCGCGGCGATCCGGGAGGACTTCGTCGCGCACGGCGTCGACCTGCCGGTCTACTGGGGCAACCGGAACTGGGACCCGATGCTCGCCGACACGGTGGCGCAGATGCGCGACGACGGCGTCCAGCGGGCCCTCGCCTTCGTCACCAGCGCCTACGGCGGCTACTCGTCCTGCCGGCAGTACCAGGAGGACATCGCCGCGGCCCGGGCCGCCGTCGGCCCGGACGCCCCGCTGATCGAGAAGCTGCGCCAGTTCTGGGACCACCCGGGCTTCGTCGAGCCGCACGCCGACGCCGTCCGGGCCGCGCTGGCGCAGCTCGACCCGGCCCGGCGGGACAGCACCCGGCTGGTGTTCACCGCGCACTCGGTGCCGGTGTCGGCGGCCGCCACCGCCGGCCCGCACGGCGGCCGGTACACCGCCCAGCTGGAGGAGGCCGCCCGGCTGGTGCACGCCGCCGCCGCGCCGGACCTGCCCTACGACCTGGTCTGGCAGAGCCGCTCCGGGCCGCCGCAGGTGCCGTGGCTGGAGCCGGACATCAACGACCACCTCGCCACGCTGGCCGGCCAGGGCGTGACCGGCGTGGTGGTCAGCCCCATCGGGTTCGTCTCCGACCACCTCGAGGTGGTCTGGGACCTGGACACCGAGGCGCTCGACACGGCCAAGCAACTCGGCCTGGACTTCGCCCGCGCCGGCACGCCCGGCACCGACCCGCGGTTCGTGGCCATGGTCCGCGAGCTGGTGCTGGAACGGACCGCCCCGGACGGCGCGCGGTTCCGCCGCCGCCTCGGCGAGCTGCCCACCTGGGACACCTGCCCGGCGCTGTGCTGTGTGCCCCCGGCCCGCCGTCCCTGAGCCCGACCACCTCCGACACTCCCTGGGGACGACACATGCATGACCGCAAGCCGGTGCAGAGCTGGCTCACCGACATGGACGGGGTGCTGGTGCACGAGGGCCAGCCGGTGCCCGGCGCGCCCGAGTTCGTCAAGCGGCTGCGCGCCTCCGGCAAGCCGTTCCTGGTGCTCACCAACAACTCGATCTACACGCCGCGCGACCTCCAGGCCCGGCTGGCCCGGATGGGGCTGGACGTGCCGGAGGAGGCGATCTGGTCGTCGGCGCTGGCCACCGCCCAGTTCCTGGCCGACCAGCGGCCGGGCGGCACCGCGTACGTGATCGGTGAGGCCGGGCTGACCACGGCGCTGCACGCGGTGGGCTACGTGCTCAGCGACTTCGCCCCCGACTACGTGGTGCTGGGGGAGACCCGCACCTACAGCTTCGAGGCGATCACCAAGGCGATCCGGCTGATCAACGACGGGGCCCGGTTCATCTGCACCAACCCGGACGCGACCGGCCCGTCGGTGGAGGGCGCCCTGCCGGCCGCCGGCTCGGTGGCCGCGATGATCTCCAAGGCGACCGGGGTGGACCCGTACTTCGTCGGCAAGCCGAACCCGATGATGATGCGCTCGGCGTTGAACACCATCGACGCGCACTCCGAGTCCACCGCCATGATCGGCGACCGGATGGACACCGACATCCTCTGCGGCCTGGAGGCGGGGCTCGAGACCATCCTGGTGCTCACCGGGATCAGCAGCCGCGCCGAGGCCGAGCGTTACCCCTACCGGCCGTCCCGGATCGTCGACTCGGTGGCCGACCTGATCGACGAGGTCTGAGCCCTCCGGCTCAGGGGCGCAGCGGGGCGTTGCAGGCGGCCACCAGGGCCTGCCGGCAGGCGGTGGTCAACGGCCGCAGCGCCGCGTCCCGCTGCTGCGCCTCGTAGGTGTTCACGGCACCGCCCGGGGCGCTCTCCCCGGCCAGGGCGAGCACCCGGTCCAGCACGGCCGCGCGGGCGAACAGCCGGCGCGACCGCGGGTCGAAGCCGGGCGGCAGGTCGGTCCCGCCGTCCGGGCGGCGCAGCGCGGCGAGCGCGCCGGCCAGCTCGGGCCGCCACTGGGCCACGTCGAGTCGGGTCAGCGCGGCCGTCGTCTCGGCCAGCGCGGCGGCCAGTTCGGCTTCCGCCTCGGCCGCGCCGGGCGTGATCAGGGACGCCTTCGGCGCGTCGGCCGGCAGCGGATGGACCCGCCAGAGCACGGTCTCCCAGGTCATCCCCGAGCCCGAGGTGTGCGTGCGCACCTCCGGGACGAACCCGAGCCCGCTGGCCACCACGGCCTCCCCGGCCAGCAGCGCCGCCCCGGCGAAGTCGCCGGGACCGGGCAGCCCGCGCGGGTCGCCCGGGGCGGGCAGCACCAGGCGGATCTCGTCCGGGGAGAGCTTGGCCAGGCTGGGCAGCGCCTCCCGCAGGGACACGTCGGTCCAGGTGCCGGGGGCGTCGGCGACCAGGTGCTCCTCGTCGCCGGCGATCTCGTCGGCGACCTCGTCGAAGGGCACCAGGCCGGCGCGCCAGGCGCGAACCCAGGCGACGAACCGGCTCGACCGGCGCGGAGCCAGCGTGGCCGCGCCCGTTGCGGGGGAGGACATGCCGAAAGGGTACGTGCTCGCCGCCGTCGCTGTCTCGGCTGCCGCTCCGGCGGCGTGACCTGCCCCCAACTACCCCCTTCGCCCCTTTCTGTGTCTCCGGTGGAACGCCTGGTCGGCGCGTCGCCGGGCGACACGCCGGGCCGGTGGCTAGCGTGATCGACATGGCGGGGCGATACGACGGCGACGTGCTGGCGGGCGACTGGCGGCGGCGGAAGGTGATCCCCGAGGTCGACGCCGAACCCGACCTGGTGGTCGAGGACGCCGACTCCGGGTTCTGCGGCGCGGTCGTCGGCTTCGAGTCCGGCGCGGTGGTGCTGGAGGACCGGCACGGCCGGCGGCGCAACTTCCCGCTGCTGCCCGCCGCGTTCCTGCTCGACGGCCGGCCGGTGACCCTGCGCCGCCCGGTCCGGGCCCCGGTGCCCGCCGCCCGGCGGCGTACCGCCTCCGGCTCGATCGCCGTCGACAACGTCCGGGCGCAGGTCGCCAAGGCCAGCCGGATCTGGGTCGAGGGCGTGCACGACGCGGCCCTGGTCGAGCGGATCTGGGGCGACGACCTGCGGATCGAGGGCGTGGTGGTGGAGCCGCTCGACGGCATCGACGCGCTCGCCGCCGAGGTACGCGCCTTCGCCCCGGGCCCCGGCCGCCGGCTCGGCGTGCTCGTCGACCACCTGGTGCCCGGCTCCAAGGAGAGCCGGATCGTCACGCAGGTCACCTCGCCGCACGTGCTGGTCACCGGGCACCCGTACGTCGACGTGTGGCAGGCCGTGAAGCCCCGGGCGCTGGGCATCCCAGCCTGGCCGGTGGTGCCGCCGGGGCGGCCCTGGAAGGAGGGGGTCTGCGCGGCCCTCGGGGTGGCCGAGCCGGCGGACATGTGGCGGCACATCCTGTCCCGGGTGGACAGTTTCGCGGACGTGGAGACGCCGTTGATCAACGCTGTCGAGCGGATGATCGATTTCGTGACTTCGCCTGAGTAGTGGTTGCGGTCCAGGGCCGGGGCGACCGTGCCCGGCTCCGGGCGGTCAGGCTTGATCCCTCCGCCGGGCACGGTCGCCCCGGCCCCGTCGTGCTCGGGCTGCGCGGGTCGGTGCCGGCAGTCGAGGGTGGAGGACCTTACGCCTGCTACGAACCTCATGACGTGGACGGATCCCGGGGTCGGTCATCCATGTCTTCACGTTCGTAGCGGCTCTGGGAGTTACGGCTCCTGGTCGGGGGTTCTCGTGAAGACGAAGGTGGCGATGTCGAGGGCGACCGCTCGCCCCGCCTCGTCGCGGATGACGGTGAGGAGTTCGCCGTCCTGTGCGCCGGAGCGGCCGCGCCAGCGGTCGGGCCCCTCCGGGGTGAAGCGGAGGGTGGGGCGACCGACCTGGCCGCCCACGAGGTCGCCGGCGGGGTCGATGCGGAACTCGTACTCGCCGCCCATCCACCACCAGCGGCCGGTCAGCTCGGCCAGGTCGGCGGGCGGCGCCTCGGCCGGGCGCCACGGGGCGGGCGCGGCCGGCTCGGCGTCCAGCACCAGGGTGAGGATGTCGCGGGCCAGGCCGACGACGTGGTGGCCGCCACGCAGCCCGTAAGAGTTGGCGAAGTCGACCACGGCGGTGCGGGTGGGGCGGTGCACGGCCAGGCCGGCGACGTAGCCGGGCATCGAGCCGCCGTGGCCCACGTACACCCGGTCGCCGACCCGGTAGAGCTCCACGCCGAGGCCGTGCCCGCCCGTCCAGGCGTCCAGGTCGCTGATCACCACGGGCGCGCACATCTCGGTGAGCGTGGCCGGGGCCAGCAGGTCCGGGGCGGGGTCGGCCAGGAAGGCCGCCCAGCGGGCCAGGTCCTCGACGGTCGACCAGAGCTGCCCGGCCGGCGCCATCGCCCCGGTGTCGGTGCGCGGCTCCTCCCGCAGCGTGTCGTGCCAGGGGTGCACGACGTAGCCGCGGGCGTACGGCTCGGTCGGGTGGTAGGTGGTGCGGCGCATGGCCAGCGGTTCGAGGAGCCGCTCCCGGAGCAGGTCGGCCCAGGGCGTACCGGTGATCCGCTCCAGCACCCCGCCGAGCAGCCCGTACGCCAGGTTCGAGTAGTGGTAGACGTGGTGCGGCGGGTGGGCGATCTTCGCCGGGGTGAGCCCGGCGAGCAGGGTCGCCAGGTCGGTGCCCGCGGCCCGCTCCCACCACTGCCCGTCCGGCTCCCGCTGGAGGCCGCTGGCGTGCCCGAGCAGTTGGCGCAGGGTGAGCGCGCCGACCGGGGTGCCGGGCAGGTGCTTGTCCAGCGGGTCGTCCAGCGCCAGCCGGCCGGCGTCGCGCTGCTGCATCACCAGCACGGCCGTCATGGTCTTGCTGATCGAGCCGATCCGGTACTGGAGGTCGGCGTCGGGGCGCGGCTGCTCGCCGGCGACCGCGACGTGCGCGAGGCCGCCGTCCCGGATCACCCCGAGGGCGAGCGAGGGGCCGCGCCCCTCCGCCTGGGCCCGGGCGACCAGCAGGTCGACCTGTCGGGCGGTCTCGGGCAGCAGGGCCATGGCGTCCTCCTCGGCGGTCGTCGGCGCGGTGCCGAGCTTAGGTGATCATGTGGGGGCGGTGCTGCGTGCGTCGGCGTGTCACGATCTAAGGGTGGACGCCGTGTTCTGGATCGTTCTGGGTGTGTTGCTGGCGGTCGCCGAGATCTTCACGACGACGCTCTTCCTGATCATGTTCGCGGCCGGGGCGTTCGCCGCCGCGGGCGCCGCGGCGCTCGGCGCGCCGGTCGCGCTCCAGGCGCTGGTCTTCGCGGTGGTCTCCGCGCTGTCGGTGGCCCTGGTCCGGCCGGTCATCAAACGGCACGCCATGCCGGCCCTGCAGAGCGGCGACCAGCCGTTCGGGGTCGAGGCGATCGAGGGGTCCACCGCGATGGTGCTGGAGCCGGTGGATGCCGAGCGGGGCCTCGTCAAGATCGACGGTGAGCTGTGGACGGCCCGGTCGTACGACGCGACGCGCAGCTACGCGGTCGGCGAGCGGGTGCAGGTGATAAAGGTCCGGGGCGCGACCGCCCTGGTCTGGCAGGACGAGATTTCCACCCCGGGCGGACTGCCCGAAGGGAAAAGGTGAAGATATGGAGTTTGCAGCGATCGTGTTGATCGCCGTCGCCGTGATCGTCGTGGTGACGCTGGTGAAGGCGGTGCGGATCGTGCCGCAGCAGCGCCAGGACGTGGTGGAGCGGCTGGGCAAGTACAAGCGGACCCTGAACCCGGGGCTGAACCTGCTGGTGCCGTACATCGACGCGGTGCGCACCAAGGTGGACATGCGGGAGCAGGTGGTCAGCTTCCCGCCGCAGCCGGTGATCACCTCGGACAACCTCGTCGTCTCGATCGACACGGTGCTCTACTTCAAGGTGGTCGACTCGGTCCGCGCCACCTACGAGATCTCCAACTTCCTCCAGGCCATCGAGCAGCTCACCGTCACCACGCTGCGCAACGTGATCGGCTCGCTGGACCTGGAGCGGGCGCTGACCAGCCGCGAGGAGATCAACCGGCACCTCTCCGGGGTGCTGGACGAGACCACCGGCCGGTGGGGCATCAAGGTGACGCGGGTCGAGATCAAGGCGATCGAGCCGCCGCCGAGCATCCGCGACTCGATGGAGAAGCAGATGCGCGCCGAGCGGGACCGCCGTGCCGCTATCCTGAACGCCGAGGGGCACAAGCAGTCGCAGATCCTCACCGCCGAGGGTGAGAAGCAGGCCGCCGTGCTGCGCGCCGACGGTGACCGGCAGGCCCGGATCCTCCAGGCGGAGGGCCAGGCCAAGGCGATCCGCACCGTCTTCGACGCGATCCACCAGGCCAACCCGAGCCAGAAGGTGCTCGCCTACCAGTACCTCCAGGCCCTGCCGCAGATCGCCAACGGCACCGCCAACAAGGTCTGGATCGTCCCGACCGAGCTGACCAAGGCCCTGGAGGGCATGGGTGGCGCGCTCGGCGGGCTGGCCAACATGGTCGGCGACGTGCCGTCGCCGGAGGCCACCAAGAGCGCCAGCGAGGTGGAGCGCGAGGCCGCCGAGGCCGCGCACGCCGCCGCCACCGCGGCCCAGGAGATCCACGACGAGGTACGCGTGGCCGAGGCGCAGGCCACCGGCGGCACCGCCCCGCAGGGGCTGCCGGCGCCCGAGCCAGTCTCCCCGCAGAGCCTGCTCAACGACCCGTCGGACCAGCGCGAACGGGGCTGAACGGGCACGCCGCCCGCAAATCCGAGAATCACTCATACGGCGCCCCGGCGCCTGCCACGATCGGTCTGAGGACGGGTGGTGAGCAGGACCGGGGCGCCGTCGCGCGTCCCGCACGCGGAGCGAGGTGACGCATGAAGGATCCGGCCAACCGGCTGTTCTCCAGGACCCCGGTCCCCGGCGCGCACGACCCGGCCGGGCCGCTGGGCACCCGGCGTACCGGGGGTGGGTTCGGGGTGCTGCCGTTCGTCTCCGAGCCCGGGCCGGCCGCCCCGGCCACCGACGCGAGCTGGGCCTGGTCGGTCCGGCGGTTCGCCCGCGCGGCGGTCTGGCTGCTGCCCGCGTACGCGGTCCTCTACGGTCTGGTGGCGATCGCCAGCGACGGCGGGGTGGGCAACGACCCCTACCCGGCCGACGGCCAGCCGCTCTACCTGGTCGGCTGGGTGGCCGCGGTCTGGCTCGGGCTGCTCGCCCTGCTGGCGCTCGCCGGCCTGCTCGCCGCCACCCGCTGCCGGCGGATCGCCCTCGTCGGCCTGCTGGCCAGCATCGGCGGGATGGTGCTGATGCTGCCCTTCGCCGGGCTGGAGGAGCAGGCGCCGGTGTTCGGCACCACCGCGCGCTCCCTCGTCCTGGTCGGCGCCACCTTCTACAGCCTCGGCTGGTTCCTCACCGGCTGGTCGGTCGCCCGGTCCGGGATGTTCTCCTACGGCGACGGGATCATGTTGATGATCGCCGCCCCGCTGCTGGGCCTGGGCGGCGCGTTGATCGGCTCCCTGCAGACCTTCGGCGCGATCTTCGTGCTGATCGCCGGCATCGGCATCGGCTACCGCTCGGGCCGCCTCGTCCCCGCAGTGATCGCCCAGGACGCCCTGGCCGCCAGCGTCACGGCCACCCCCTCCCCACCCCCGAACGGCCCCCTGGCCGCCGGCTGACCGCCCCGGGCCCGACTCCGTCGATCATGAGGTTGGCGGCACCCAGGGAGATCCACATGACCGGCAACCTCATGATCGACGCGCTCCCGGCGAGCTGGGAGGTTGCCGTGAGGTAACTGACAGTTGCCTGGCGGGGTGGCCGAATCGCCGCATTCGCGGTAATCCTGGAGTCCATGCCGTCTCCCCGGTCGCCGCTGTCGCGGCTCTTCACCGTGCTGCTCGCCGGCGTCCTCGCCGGGCTCGTCCTCGCGGTCGCCGCGCTTCCCGGCGGCCTGCTCGGCGGGCTCACGGCCAAGGCCAGCCTGGGCGCGTACGCGGAGCTGCCCGACGCGCTGCGCACCCCCGCGCAGCCTCAGCGCTCCTACCTCTACGCGAACGACGGCAAGACCCTGATCACCACGTTCTACGACGTCAACCGCTCCGACGTTCCCCTCGCCGAGATCGCCCCGGTGATGCGGCAGGCGATCATCGCCGCCGAGGACCGTCGCTTCTACTCGCACGGCGGGGCGGACCTGCGCGGCATCGCCCGCGCCCTGGTCGCCAACGTCAAGGGCGGCGGCACCGAGCAGGGCGGCTCGACGCTGACCATGCAGTACGTCCGCAACGTGCTCAAGACCGATCCCACCCGCACCGCCGAGGAGCGGCAGGCCGCCACCGAGCAGACCGTCGGGCGCAAGCTCCAGGAGATCCGGTACGCGAACGCGCTGGAGAAGACGCTCAGCAAGGACGAGATCCTCAACCGCTACCTCAACATCGCGTACTTCGGCTCCGGCGCGTACGGCGTCGCCGCGGCCAGCCAGCGCTACTTCGGCAAGGCCCCGGCCGACCTGACCCTGGGCGAGGCGGCGCTGCTCGCCGGCCTGGTCCAGTCGCCGGACGAGTACAGCCCGATCGACGGCGACAAGGACCAGGCGCTCGCCCGCCGGGGGTACGTGCTCGACTCGATGGCCGAGACCGGCGCGATCACCGCGCAGCAGGCGGCTGCGGCCAAGGCGGAGCCGCTCACCCTGCACCCGACCGCCCAGCCCAACGGCTGCACGGCGGTCGCCCAGGGGCACGACGACTGGGGCTTCTTCTGCGACTACCTGCGCCAGTGGTGGCTCGCCCAGCCGGCCTTCGGCAACACGGTCAAGGAGCGCGAGCAGGCGCTGCGCCGGGGCGGCTACAGCGTGGTCACCACGCTCGACCCCAAGATCCAGCAGACCGCACAGAAGCAGGCCACCAGCGTCTACGGCTACGGCAACAAGCGCGCCCTGCCGATCGCCGCGGTCGAGCCGGGCACCGGCCGGGTGCTCGCCATGGCGGTCAATCGGCACTACAGCCTCGCCGACAACCCGGCCGGGCAGGCCAACCACCCGAACACCGTCAACCCGCTGATCTCCGGCGGCGCCAGCGTCGACGGCTACCAGGCCGGGTCCACGTTCAAGCTGTTCACCATGCTCGCGGCGCTGGAGGCCGGCAAGACGCTCTCCACCGGCTTCGACGCCCCGGCCAAGCTGCCCACCCGCTACGCCTCGGACGACGAGGGCAACTGCGCCGGCAAGTGGTGCCCGGGCAACGCCAACCCGGAGTGGATGGACGGCTACCGGATGATGTGGGACGGCTTCGGCCGCTCCGTGAACACCTACTTCGTCTGGCTGGCCGAGCAGGTCGGCGAGGACAAGGTGGTGGAGATGGCGCAGCGGCTCGGCATCACCTTCCGGGCCGACTCCGACGCCGCCTTCGCCAAGGACGACGCGGAGAACTGGGGCGCGTTCACCCTGGGCGTCGCGGCCACCACCCCGCTCGACCTGGCCAACGCGTACGCCACCGTGGCCGCCGAGGGGACCTACTGCACCCCGCTGCCGGTGGTCTCGGTGACCGCGGCCAACGGCGAGAAGGTGGACGTCGGCCAGCCGTCCTGCCGGAAGGTGCTGGACGCCGACGTGGCCCGGGCGGCCACCGACGCGGCCCGCTGCCCGGTCGGCCAGCAGTCGGCGTACGGGCAGTGCAACGGCGGCACCGCCACCTCGGTGAACCGGATCGTCGGCCGCCCGGTGGCCGGCAAGACCGGTAGCTCCGAGCAGAACGCCACCGAGACCTTCGTCGGGTTCACCCCGCAGGTGGCCGTGGCCGGCATCGCGGCCAACCCCGACGACTCGACCGACCTGGTCGGCTCGGCGGTGCAGGCCAAGGTGATCGACGCGGTCGCCCGGGTGATCCGGACGGCGGTGGACGGCAAGCCGGTGAAGGACTTCACCGCGCCGAGCCGTGAGCTGGCCGGTGACCCGCAGCGTCCCCAGCCGCGCCCCACGCCGGACCCCGAGGAGCGGCGCCAGCAGGACCGGGAGAACCTTCCCTCGGACCTGCTCCGCTGGCTCCAGGGCCGCGGCCGCGGCTGACCTCGATCCGCGGTGTCACCCCGCCACGAGGGGTGACACCGCGCGGTCCAGGGCGGCGGCCACCTCGTCGGGGTCGCCGTCGCCGTCGAGCACCACGAACGAGCCGAACTCCGGCAGGGCGCGGTAGGCGGCGTCCAGCGCGCGCAGGTGCGTCAACTCCTCGGTGTCGATGCCCCGGGCGGTGACCCGCCGCTGCGCGACCTCGGGCGAGGTGGCCAGGAAGCAGACCACCGCCGGGCGCGGGAAGATGGCGTACGCGGCGCGGACCGCCCGCCGGCCGCGGTCGCCGCGGGCGGCCATGATGACCTCCTGGCACCAGGTCCACCGGTCCAGCACCGCCGTGCGCCCGGTCAACCGGGCCACCAGCACGGTGCGGGCCATCGCGAGCGCGCGGACCGTCGCCTCCAGCGCCGGATAGAGGGTACGGCCGAACAGCGCCACCCCGTCCGCCCGGCCGAGCGCCCGGGCCAGCCGGTTCCACAGCGGCCGGCCACCGGCGTTCTCGAAGTAGGTCGCCGGGATCCCCCGGGCCGTCAGCCGGCGGGCGAGGGCCCGGGCCTGGGTGCTCTTGCCGGAGCCGTCGACACCGACCAGGGCGATCATCACGGAGCGGGCCACGGATCCGGACGGTAGCCGCCCCGGGCAAGTTCCTCGAAAGAAATCCGCGCCGGCTGTCGGATCCGGTCGGCCGGCTCCGACCCACCGGTGAGCGCGCCCGCCGGGGGCGTCGCCGGAAGCGGAGGACACCATGCGCAAGCTCGTCTACTGGGTGCACCAGTCGGTCGACGGCTTCATCGAGGGGCCGAACGGGGAGTTCGACTGGCCGGCCATGGGGCCGGAGCTGTCCGCGTACTCGTTCGAGCTGACCGACCGGGCCGACGCCTTCCTCTACGGCGGCAAGGTGTGGGGGTTGATGTCCTGGTACTGGCCCCGCGCGGAGCAGATCTCCCAGGACCCGCACGACCTGCGGTTCGCCCCGGTCTGGGCCCGCACCCCGAAGATCGTCATCTCGCGCACGCTGGAGAGCGCCGAGTACGGTGCCCGGGTGATCGGCCGCCGCGACCTGGCCGCCGAGGTCGCCGAGCTGAAGGCGCAGCCGGGTGGGGACCTGCTGCTCACCGGTGGCTCCGGCGCCGCGGCGGCGCTGACCGAGCTGGGGCTGGTCGACGAGTACCACGTGGTGGTGCACCCCGTCGTGCTGGGCGGCGGCACCCCGGTCTTTCCCGGCAAGGACCGCCTCGACCTGCGGCTGACCGGGACCCGGGGCTTCGACGGCCGGTCGGTGCTGCTGCGCTACGAGCGCTCCTGAGACCGCCTCACCTCCCGCGGCGGCGGGGACGGTACGTGGCGATGACCGACGGCAGCCCACGCCGGAGGATCTCCGTCCGGTCGCTGTCCCCGCGCAGCACCGCGGCGGCCGTCTTGCGCGCCTGCTCCGCGGTGAAGTGCGGCGGCAGCATCAGCTCCGCCGGGTCGACGACCGCGTTCACCACCACCGGCCGGTCGGCGGCGAGCGCCCGCCGCCACAGGTCGGGCACCTGGTCGGGGGAGTCGACCAGGACGCCGTCGAGCCCCAGCACCTCCGCCCACCGGTGGTACGCCACGTCCGGCAGGTCCTGGCTCGCCGGGAACATCGGCGTGCCCTCGCCGGAGCGCTGCTCCCAGCTCACGAACGACAGGTCGCGGTTGTTGAGCACCAGCACCACGAACCGCGGGTCCGCCCACTCCCGCCAGTACTTAGCCACCGTGATCAGCTCGTTGACACCGTTCATCTGCATGGCGCCGTCGCCGATCAGCGCGACCAGCGGGCGGTCCGGGTGGGCGAACTTCGCGGCGATGGCGTACGGCATGGCCCCGCCCATGGAGAGCAGGGTGCCGGAGAGGCTGGCCAGCATGCCGGGGCGGACCCGGACGTGGCGGGCGTACCAGGCGGTCGCGGTGCCGCAGTCCACGGCCAGCATCGCGTCGTCGGGCAGGGCGTCGTCCAGCGTGGCGAAGAGCAGCTGGGGGTTCACCGGGTCGGCCGCCTGCTCGGCCAGTTCCCGCTGGGCCCGCCGCCACTTCCCGGTCGCGTCGGCCAGGGTGGCCCGCCAGGCGGTCGGCACCGGCCCGGTGCCCAGCTCCCGCAGCAGCGCCCGCAGGGTCGGCGCGGCGTCGCCGGTCAGGTTCACCTCGGTCGGGTAGCGCAGCCCCATCCGGCTGCCGTCCAGGTCGATCTGCACCGCCCGGGCCTGCCCCTGGGGCGGGTAGAACTCGGAGTACGGCATGTTGCTGCCCACGATCAGCAGCCGGTCGCACTCCTGCATGAGCTGCCAGCTCGGGCGGCTGCCCAGCAGGCCGATCGCGCCGGTGACCCAGGGCTCCCGGTGGTCGACGGCGGCGAAGCCGAGCAGGGCCGTGGCCACCCCCGCGCCGAGCCGGTCGGCGACCCGGCGTACCTCGTCCTCCGCGCCGAGGGCGCCCTGACCGACCAGCATGGCGACCTTCTCGCCGCCGCGCAGCACCTCGGCCGCCCGGCGTACCTCCTCCTCCGGCGGCACGGTCGGCATGCTGCTCGGCACCGCGCTGGTGTGGTAGTAGCCGTGCGCGTGCGGCGGCTCCGGCACCGCCGGCTCGTCCTGCACGTCGGAGGGGAGCACCAGGGCGGTGACCGTACGCCGGGCCAGGGCGGTCCGGCAGGCCCGGTCGACCAGGTGCCGCGCCTGCGACGGGTCGTCGAGCTGGGCGAGGAAGGCCGAGGCCACGTCCTTGTAGAGGGCGAGCAGGTCGACCTCCTGGTAGTAGCCGCCGCCCTCGGCGGGCAGCGCGGTGTGCCCGAGCAGCGCCACCACCGGCTGGTGGTCGAGCTTGGCGTCGTACAGGCCGTTGAGCGCGTGGATGGCGCCGGGGCCGCTGGTCACCACCACGCAGCCGAGCGGGCCGCCGCCGTACTTGACGTGGGCGCAGGCCGCGAAGCCGGCCGTCTCCTCGTGCCGGACCTGGATGAACTGCGTCCGGTCGGCGGCCCGTTGCAGCGCGGAGGTCATCCCGTTGATGCCGTCGCCGGGATAGCCGTAGTAGCGGTGCACGCCCCACTCGGCCAGCCGGGCCACGATGTGATCGGCGACCGTGGCGTTCCGGGGCAGCCGGCCGTCGCCGCTGGGGTCCGCGCTCATCGTGGTGGTCCCTTCGTCGCTGTCCGCTTTCCCGGGCTCCGTTCCCCTCCCCGGTCGGCGGAAACCCGGGCCGCGCCGGACCGGCCGGACCGACCAGGCAGAATCGTCCGGTGCCCGTCCACGAGATCACCGACCCCGACGACGACCGGATCGCCGACTACCGCGCGCTGACCGACGTGGAACTGCGGACCCGCTGGGAGCCCCCGCACGGGCTGTTCATCGCCGAGGGGGAGCTGGTGCTGCGGCGGGCGCTGCGGGCCGGCTACCCGGCCCGGTCGTACCTGGTCGACGCCAAGCGGGTGGACCAGCTCGCCGACCTCGACACCGGCGACACCCCGGTCTACGCGGCGACCCCCGAGGTGCTCCAGCGGGCCACCGGCTTCCACGTGCACCGGGGCGTGCTCGCCTCGTTCCGCCGCAAGCCACTGCCGTCCGCCACCGAGGTGCTGGCCACCGCCCGGCGGGTGGTGATCCTGGAGGACGTCAACAACCACACCAACCTGGGCGCGATCTTCCGGGCCGTGGCGGCGCTCGGCGTGGACGCCGTGCTGCTCTCGCCGACCTGCGCCGACCCGCTCTACCGGCGCAGCGTCCGGGTCAGCATGGGCGAGGTCTTCGCCATCCCGTACGCGAAGCTCTCACCCTGGCCGGACGCGCTCGACGAGGTGCGGGCGGCGGGCTTCACGGTGCTGGCCATGACGCCCGCGCCGGACGCGGTGCCGATCCAGCGCCTCGACGCCGGGCAGCGGGCCCGCGCGGCCCTGCTCATGGGGGCCGAGGGCGCCGGCCTGACCGGGGCCGCCATGGCGGCCAGCGACGTCCGGGTGGTGATCCCCATGCGGCGCGGGGTGGACTCGCTCAACGTGGCCGCCGCCACCGCGGTGGCCTGCTGGGAGCTGGGCCGCGACGACCCGCTGTGACGCCGGGGCGGCCCGTGCCGCCCCGGCGCCGCACGGTCAGGCGAAGTACTTCGACCATAGGTTGTGCGTCGGCCAGGTGCTCACGGCGCGGGAGGCGGTCCAGAGCGCCGAGTCGATCGGGGCGTAGCTCAGCCCGGACTCGTCGTCGCGCTGGTTGAACACCGCCGCCCAGCTCATCCCCTGGTACGTGCGCACCAGGATGCTGTACGTGCCGGCGAAGCTGCCGGTGTGCCACGTGTTGCGGCCGGTGCCGCCGGTGACCGGGCGGACCGCCCAGCCGAGGCCGTAGTACCAGCCGTCGGCGTTGACCCCGGTCGGGTTGGGCACCGCGAAGACCCGGCCGGTCGAGGTGCTGTTCAGCACCGGGCTGCCGGTGTCGAACGCGGTCGCCCAGCGGACCAGGTCCACCGCCGAGGCCAGCCAGCCGCCGTTGGCGTCGTGGATGCGCATGCTGAACGTCCCGTACGGGGCGTCCACGACGGTGCCGGAGTTGTCCAGCACCGTGGGGCCGGTGTACTGCGACCGGTAGCCGACCTCGCCGGCGTGCCGGCTGACCGTCCACCCCAGACCCATCCGGGTGATGCCGAGCGGGGCGAGCAGCTTCTGCTTCACGTACGTCTCGTAGGGCAGGCCGCTGACCTTCTCGACGATCCGGCCGGCGAGCAGGTAGCCGTAGTTGCTGTAGGAGACCGTCGAGCCGGGCTCGTGCATGAGCGGCTGGCCGGACATGAACCGGATGACGTCGGCGTGGGTCAGCTCCATCGGCACGCCGAGCGCGTTGGCGATGATCCGGTCCTTGAAGACCGGGTCGAACGCGGTGAGGTCCCGGTCCCAGCCGCCGGTGTGCTGAAGCAGCCGCCACAGCGTCACCTTGGCGAGCCGGGGGTCGGCGCTCTGCCCGGCCGGCGGGGTCAGGTCGAGGAACTTGGTGATCGGGTCACCGAGGCTGAGCTTGCCGTCCTGGGCGAGCCGGACCAGCGCCGCCGCGGTCAGCGACTTGGAGAGGCTGGCCACCCGGAACAGCGAGGTGGGCTGGATGAGCATCGGCGAGTTGTTGCCGTAGCCCCGGGCCAGAACCAGCCGGCCCTGGTAGGTGACCGCGAGCTGGCCGGCGTCGATGTGCCGGGCCTGCATGAAGCTCTTCATCGTGTCGTCGAACGCGCTCAGCGCGCTCACTGTGGTGCCCGTGGTCGTCCAGGTGTCCACCGCGGCCGTTGCCGGCGCCGCCGCCGTGCCCGCGCCCAGCGCCCCCGCCCCCGCGGCGGTGACCAGCTTCGCGAACGCCCGTCGGCTGACCGTCGTCCCGTCCATGCCTCCCCTTCCGATTGATCACGATCTCCGGCACGCTACTGGAGGTGATCAACGGGTGGGGGGCCGCCCCGCGTGCTCGGAATCGGCGGTGACGCAGGGTAGCGTGTCGCCCGTGTTCCCTACCGTCCGTGAGGTGCTCGCCCTGGTGCCGGTGCGCCATGGCGCACCGCGCCTCGTGGCGGGGGACGCGGGCCTGGACCGGCCGGTGCGCTGGGTGCACGTGGCCGAGGTGCCCGACATCGCCACCCTGCTCGGCGGGGGCGAGCTGGTGCTCACCACCGGGATCGGGCTGCCCGCCGACGACGCCGGGCTGCGCGCGTTCATCGGCGACCTGGCCGACGTCGGGGTCTCCGGGCTGGTGGTGGAGCTGGGCCGCCGCTACGTCAGCGGGGTGCCCCGGGTGATGGCGGCCGCCGCCGAGCGGCGCGGGCTGCCCCTGGTCGAGCTGCGCCGGGCCACCCCGTTCGTGCGGATCACCGAGGCGGTGCACGCGCTGATCGTGGACGCCCAGCTCACCGAGCTGCGCGCCACCGAGGAGATCCACCAGCGGTTCACCGAACTCTCGGTGGAGGGCGCCGAGCCGGCCGAGGTGGTCCGGCAGGCCGCCGAGCTGGCCGGCTGCCCCGTCGTGCTGGAGAACCTGTCCCGGCAGGTGCTCGCGTACGACCCGGCGGGGGAGAGCGCCGAGCTGCTGCTGGACGGCTGGGAGCAGCACTCCCGGCGGATCCGGCCGGCCGGGCGTACCGCGTACGACCCGGACAGCGGGTGGCTCGTGACCACCGTCGGCGCCCGCGGCCAGGACTGGGGGCGGCTGCTGCTGCGCTGGCCGGCCGGCACCGAGCTGACGACCGGCCGGACACCGCCCGCCCGGGACCACGCCGCCGCCGACGAGGCGGTCGCGACCACGGCGGGACGGGACGCCGCCGAGCCGGTGACCACCGCTCTCGGCGCGGCCCGTCCCGGGCGGCCGTCCGACGACGACCGCACCGAACCGGCCTCCGCCGACGGGGGCCCGTCACCGGTTACGCCCACCCGCCCGTCCGCCGTGACCGGTCCGCCCACCCGGCTCACCATCCTGATCGAGCGGGCCGCCTCCACCCTCGCCCTGGGCCGGCTGATCCGGCGCGACGCCGAGGGACTGGAACGGCAGATCCACCGCACCCTGCTCACCGCCCTGATCGACCACTCCCGCCCGGTGGACGAGGTGGCGCTGCGGGCCAAGGCGCTCGGCGTCACCCTGGACCGCCGGCACCTGGTCGGCGTGGTGGTCCGGCACCGGGCCGACGACCCGACCGAGGGCGGCGGGCCGGGCCCCGACGCCGGACCGGAGGCCGGCCCGGCCCGGCTGCGCGACCTCGCCGAGGCGGTCGGCCAGGCGCTGCGCGAGGCCAAGCTCACCGCGCTGACCAGCGCCGTCGACGACCAGGCGGTCGGGGCGCTGCTCGCGCTGCCCGATCCGGCGGCCGAGGAGAAGGCGCTCGCCGCGTTCGCCGCCGCGCTGCGCCGGGTACGCCTCGACGCCGACCCGGCCCGCCCTCCGGCGCCGCGCCCCGCCCGCCCCGTCGACCCGGCCGCCCGGACCGTGGCGGTCGGCGCGCTGCGGGCCGCGGATCCGGCGCCCCGCCCGCGCCCGGCCGGCCCGGCCGTGATCGTGGCGGCCGGGTCCGGGGTGGGCAGCCTGCGGGAGGCGCGCCGCTCGCTGGTCGAGGCCCGGCAGGTCGCCGAGGCGGCCCGCCGGGACCGCCGGGACCTGCCCTACTTCCGGCTGCCGCACGTCGGGCTGGCCGGCCTGCTGCACCTGCTCCGGGACGAGCCGCGGTTGCAGACCTTCGTCGAGCGGGAGCTGGGCGGGCTGCTGGCGTACGACGCCCAGCACCCCCGGGAGCAGTTGCTCGGCACCCTCCGGGCGTACCTGGAGCAGGGCCGCAACAAGTCCGCGGCGGCCGCCGCCGCACACCTCTCCCGGCCGGCCTTCTACGAGCGGCTGGCCCGCATCGGCCGCATCCTCGACGTCGACCTCGACTCCGTGGAGCAGTGCCTGTCCCTCCACGTGGCCCTGCTGGCCCTGGACGCCGTCCGCACCCCGTAACGGCCGCGCCCTCGTCCCGCGGGTCAGGTGAGGGCGGTCAGGGCCTTGGCGTAGGGGGTGGGGACGTAGGTGGGGCCGCCGGGCGTGAAGACGTCGGAGGTGGCGGCGGCCGACCAGGCCGTGGGGGGGACCGCGTCGACCAGGGCGCGGACCACCGGGGCGTCGCGCCACTGCTCCTGCTCGGCGAGCAGGCTCAGCGCGACCACCGACTCCTCCACCTCGCCGACGCACTCGAACGGCTTGTGCCCGTCCACCCCGAGCAGCTCCCGGTAGCCGGGGATCTGGGACTCGTCGGCCAGCAGGTCGCCGCCGAAGATCGTGGTGATCCGCTCCCGGGACATGAACGGGGCCATGGCCAGGAAGACGAACCGGCACTTCGGGCAGTCGCGGCACCAGCGCTCGCTCGCGTCGCGCAGCTTGAACGCGGCGTTGCAACTGGTCACCACGGCGTCGTAGCGGTCGGTCTCGGCGAAGAGCCGGGCGATGTGCAGCTCGGACAGCGACCGCAGCAGCGAGAAGTACGGCTCGGTGAGGCCGGCGTGCTCGGCCAGCGCCGCGCGCAGCAGCCCCTCCGCCTCGACACCCTTGGACCACTGGTGGTTGATCTCGTGGCCCTGCCAGACCAGGTTCGGGTCGGACGCCGAGCGCTCGTTGGACATCACCACCGGCCCGAGCCCGTGCAGCACGGCCGTGGCGACGGCGATCAGCGAGTTGATCGCGGTGACCGGGATGTGCCCGTTCCGGGCGCCGGCCGCGTTGAGGTCGAACAGCACCGGGTCGATCCGCCGCCGGGCGGCCAGCGGCACCAGGTCGGACGCCTCGTTGACCGAGACGATGACGTGGTTGGGGTTGACCGAGAAGGGCACCGGGTCGAAGCCGGCCCGGCGCAGCGCCTCCAGCGTGACGATGGAGTCCTTGCCGCCGCCGACGGCCGACAGCGGCCGGCGGTCCGAGTCGTCGTACACCCGGGGCGGGGCGACCTCGCCGGCCGGCACCTCCGGGCGCAGCTCCAGCACGTGCGGCAGCTGGTTGCGGTACGCGTACTCGGCGAGGCCCTTGGTGTAGACGGCGGTGACGAGGTCGGCGGCGGCCGCGCCCAGCGGCGCCGGCAGCACCAGCCGGGGCGGCGCGGCGGCCTTGTAGTAGCTGACCCCGGCGACCACGTGCAGCAGTTCGAGGACCCGGGCGAGGGTGGCCGCGGTCTCGTCGGACACCGGCTCCGCCGGCAGGGGAAGGGTGACCACCTCGGTGAACCGCTGCTCGCCGTCGGGGCCGGTCAGGGCGTAGTCGAACAACACCTCGCCGGTGGCGAAGTCGATCGAGTAGGACGGGAAGGTGAAGGCGTCCATCCGCCGCAGCTGCTCGTTGGGCACACGCCATACTAGGCCCTGGTCTGTCCTGCCGTGTCCGGCTGTGCCGGACCGCACCCGCCGAACCGCCGACCCGAACCCCGAGGAGAGCCCGTGCGCCTGTCTGACCTGCGCGGACGTCATGTCGCCGTCTGGGGCGCCGGCCGGGAGGGCCGGGCCGCGGTGATCGCGATCGCCGCGCACGGCCCGGCCGCCCTGGTGGCCGTCGACGACAGCGCGAACTTCCTCACCCTGCCCTGGGAGGGTCCGCTCGCCGCGGCCGCGCCGCTGGTGACGGGGGAGGACGGTTTCGCCCGGCTGGCCGCCGCCGACGTGGTGGTCCGCTCGCCCGGGGTGCCGAACACCCACCCGTGGATGGTGGAGCTGCGCCGCCGGGCCGTCCCGGTCACCCAGGGCAGCGCGCTCTGGATGGCCGACCACGCGGACCGGACCGTCGGGGTGACCGGCAGCAAGGGCAAGAGCACCACCTCCAGCCTGATCAGCCACCTGCTCACCGCGATGGACCGGCCGAACGTCTTCGGCGGCAACATCGGCGTGCCGCTGCTCGACCTGCCCGAGGCGGAGCTGTACGTGCTGGAGCTTTCCAGCTACCAGTGCGCCGACCTGACCGACTCGCCCCGGGTGGCCGTGGTGACCGCGCTGTTCCCTGAGCACCTCGACGCGCACGGCGGCGAGCGGGAGTACTACCGGGACAAGCTCAACCTGCTGGCGCACGGCCCACACACCGTGGTGGTGAACGGCGCCGACCCCCGGCTGGCGTTCGAACTGGGGGACCGGGCGGCGGTCCGGGCCGGCTCGTCGGACACCACCCACGTGGCCACCGGCCCGGACGGCGCCCCCTGGTTCCACCTGCGGGACACCCCGCTCTTCCCGCGCGCCGTGCTGCCCCTGGTCGGGCGGCACAACGAGGGCAACCTCTGCGTCGCCCTGGCGGTGCTCGACGCGCTCGGCGTCGACGTGGTGGCGCGCAAGGACAGCCTCGCCATCGCGGTGGCCGGGTTCCAGGGCCTCGCCCATCGGCTCACCGAGATCGCCGACCCGTCCGGGCTCACCTTCGTCGACGACACGCTGGCCACCAGCCCGTACGCGGCCATGCACGCGATCGACGCGTACGAGGGGCGGCCGTTGACCGTGATCGTCGGCGGGACGGACCGGGGGCTGGACTACACCCCGCTCCGCGACCACCTGGCCGAGCGGGAGATCACCGTGATCGGCATCCCGGACAGCGGCCCCCGGATCGTCGAGGCGCTGGCGGGGCTGCCGGCGGTGCGCACCGAGATCGCCGAGGACCTGGTCGCCGCGGTGGGGCTGGCCCGCAAGCTCACCCCGGCCGGCGGGGTGGTGCTACTCTCCCCGGCCGCGCCCAGCTACGGCCGGTTCCGCAACTTCGAGCACCGCTCCGAGGTCTTCGCGCAGGCGGTCGCCGACACCGCCCGCTGACTCAGCCCGCCGGCCCCGCCGCGCGCCGGTCAGCCGGCTGCCAGCACCCCGTGCAGGGCGCGCATCGAGCGGACCGCCGAGCGGATCTCCTGGAGGTAGCGCCCCGCGGTGAGGGTGGGCTCCGGCACCCTGAGCGGCGTGGCCAGCGCCGGGTCCACCCCGACCGTGTCGATCCCGCAGCCGAACGGCACGGCGAGCGTCCGCAGCGCGTCGCAGTGCTGGAACGGCACGTAGATCGGGGCGGTCACCATCAGCACCGGATCCCCCTCCCGCAGCCGGACGTGCCCCGCCCAGAACCGCTGCGTGTCGGCGGTGTGCGCCCGGCGGCGGTCCGGCTCGCCGGACGGGGCGGCGAGCACCCGGACCGGAGGCAGCCCGGCGGGCCGGTAGGTGCGCGAGGACCAGGCCCGGTGCGGGTGGTCCGCGGTCTCGCCGATCTCCTCGCTCGGCCCGTCCACCCCGAACGCCACGCGCACCCCGGCGTCCAGGGCGTCCACCTCGGTGGCGCAGCCGTGCACCCCGAGGCCGGCGAGCAGCCGCGACTCGACCGGGGAGAGGGCCCGGAAGCTGCCCAGCACCGCCACCTCGCCGTCGACCCCGGCGCCCGTCCGGGCCAGGTGCGCGGCGTACGCGGTCCGCCGCAGGCAGGCGTGCGCCAGGCCGCCCAGGACCAGCAGGTGCGCGTATCGGGGCAGGGTGGGCGGGACGGCCCGGACCAGGCCCAGCGCCGCCGCCGCGTCGAGCACCAGCCCGACCGTGGCCGGGTCGAACGCCGGCTCCCGGGCGTCGGGGCGTTCCCGCCCGCCCCGGAAGTCCCAGTGCCGGGCGGAGAAGTCGTCCAGCCCGGCCAGCACCGCGCCCAGGTCGCCGGCCGGCCAGTCGCCGCCGAAGTGCCCGACCAGGGCCCGCATCGGCGGCGAGTCCACCCAGTCCCGTACCCCCGCCGCGAGTTCCGCCCGGGTCGTCCCCACGGCGCCGGCCGGCAGCGCCACCTCCGTCGTCCGCACCCGGCGGATGCTACCGGCGGTGGGCGGGCGCCGACCGACCGTTGTGGATCGTGGCTACCCTGGGCGCACGAGTGACCGGGGGTGGCCGATGGCGGGTGAGGCGATGCGGCGACGCGCGCGGGGCCGGACCGGCTCGGCGGAGAACCTCGGGCGGCTGGTCGCGCACACCGACCCGGTGGCCCTGGTCGGCATCAGCCTCTCCATCCTGCTGTCCGTGACGCTCGACCTGACCAACGCGGCCACCGGAGTCGAGTCGCTGCTGGCCGGGCTGATGGGCATCACCATCTCGCTGGTGCTCGACTCGCTGGCCCGGGCCGAGCGCCGGTTCCACCTGCGGACGCTGCTGGACGGGCCGCCCTGGCTGGTCCGCGTCACCCCGCAGGTCGCCGGCGCGCTGCGCGAGGCGGCCGAGCGGCACGCCGGCACCCGGGTCGCGGCCGAGGCGCAGCGCCGCTTCGAGGAGTTCCGCCGGGAGGCGGAGCAGCTCGCGGCGGGCCGAATCGTCCGCCCCGGCGACGACGACGAGGACCTGATCGGCGCGACCCGGGACTGCACCCGGGAACTGCTCGGGCTGACCAACGTGATGCCCCGGGTCAGCGGCGAGCTGAGCTGGTGGCGCGGGGACGTCGGCCGGCGCTACTGGGAGGCGAACCTGGCCGCCCTGGCCCGGGGCGTACGGATCACCCGGGTCTTCACCTACGCCACCCTCAGCCCCGAGCTGTCCGAGCTGGTGGAGACGCAACGGCGGGCCGGCGTGCGGGTGGGCCTGCTGCCGCTCGGCGCGGTCAGCTCGCACCTGCACGTCAACCTGGCGGTCTGGGACGGGTCGAGCTGCTGGGAGGCGAAGATGACCGCGCACGGCGAGATCAGCGAGAACGAGTTCTCGGTCCACCCCGCCGACGTGGAGCGGCTGACCCGGGCCTTCCGGCTCTGCGCCGACATCGCCACCTTCCAGGACTGAGGCGTCATGACGTGGAGCGCGGTGCTGCTGGTGACCGCCGTGGTCTGGGCGGTCAGCGTGATCCGCTCGGTCCGGGTGCGCGCCTTCGTCTACAGCCTGCCGCTGCCGATGACCCTCGCACTGCTCACCACCGGTCACCGGGTGGACGGGCCGCAGCTGCTCGGGGTGGTCGGCCTCAACCTCTTCTTCGTCACGGTGGCGGTCACCCACCGCCGGCTGCGCTGGCCGATCCTCCTGGCCGACCTGGCCGGCGTCGCGGTCTACGTGGCGCTCAGCGCCGGGGTGCTGGCGGTGCCGGTGCCGTTCGAGGCGGCGCTGGCCGGCACCGTGGCGCTCTGGGCGCTGACCATGGTGCTGCTGCGCCGCCGGGCCGCCGCCGCGCCGCCGGCGGAGCCGGCGGACGCCCGGCGGGACGGTCTCGCCGCGCCGGTCAAGCTGGTGGTCATCTTCGTCGGCGCGCTGCTCACCGGGCTGCTCGGCGAGCTGCTGCGCGGCATGGTGGTCACCTTCCCCTACTCCGGGGTGCTGGTCGCCGTCGAGGCGCGCCGCCAGCTCGCCGAGTTCAGCCGGCACTTCGCCCGCAACAGCCTGGCCCTGATCGGCTTCCTCGCCGGCCACCACTACCTCCAGGACACCTCGCCGGCGCTCGCCCTGGCCGCCGGCTGGGCCGCCTTCGCGCTGGTCTCCGCCGCCCTGCACCTGCCCCGCCGCCGTCCCGCCCGGCCGGCCGCACAGCCCGGTCCGGAGCGCGCCGCGCCGCGTCCGGGCGGCCGGCCGCTGCCCGCCCCCGAGCGCCCCGCCGCCACCTGACCGACCGGTTCCCCGTGGTTCAGGCCGCGGCCGCCACCAGCTCCGCGATCCGCGCCAGGGGCTCGGCGTACGCGGGCCAGTCAAGACCGTCCACGCTGGGCGTCGCCCGTCGGCGTACGCCGTCCACGGCGCCGGCTCCCGCGACGATCGCGGCCAGCACCCCGGCGGACCACTCGGGGCGGAGCAGGTCGCGCAGGGCGGGCACCTCGGGGCGCAGCACCGCGAGCGCGCCGACCAGCGCGGCGGCGGCCCAGTTGGAGGTGCCGCCGACCAGCAGCGTCTCGCAGCCGACCACGCAGCGGATCCGCTCGCCCCGGTCGACCACGCGGGCCACCAGCTCGGCCGGCAGCAGCCCCATGCCCAGCTCGTTGCCGCCGTCGCCGATGCCGATCCGGAAGGCGGGCCCGGCCGTGAAGAGCCGGTCGAGCGGGGCGCTGTGGGCGCCGATGTCCTCGCCGCGCATGGTGCGGGGCCGGCCGTCGACGCCCGGGCCGACCCGTTCGCAGGCGATCACGTGCGACAGTCGCGCGTACCGGGGCAGCATGGTCGCGGCCCACTCGTCGTACCCCCGCAGTGGCGCCACGTCGAGCGGGACGCCGGGGGCGCCGGCGGTGATCGCGGCCTCGACGACCGGCGCGCAGGGCGCGTCGGTGACCAGCCGGGCCTGCCCGCCGACCGCGCGCAGGGCGGCGGCGAGCTGCACGGCGCCGATCGGACCGTCGGTCTCGGCGGCGGGCGGGTCGGCGCGGGAGATGAAGAACCCGGTCAGCACGGCGGCGTCCGGTGCGGGCCGGCCGGCGAGCGACCGGGCGGCGGTGAGCAGCCCTCCGGCCGTCGGTGCGGCGAGCGCCTCGCTGCCCCGGCCCACCTCGCGGGCGGCGACCCGGGCCAGCTCGGCGACGACGTCCTCGACCCGCATGAGGCTCCCTCCGCCGGCGACGGGCCCAGGGTAGGCAGGGAGGTCCACTGCTGCGGATCGAGTGGTCGGGTGACCCGGTGACCAGCGAAACGACCGGCGTCGTCGGCATTCCGCTCCGGAAATCGCAGCGGGCGGGTTGACGTGGTGTCAGGCGGGCGGGCCCGCTGCGCTACACAGTGACAGTTGTCCCTGCCTCCGCGTGGTGAGAGCGTGCGGGGGACCAACCGCCGCTGAAGGGTGCGCCGATGACCTCCGACGACCTGCTGGCCCGGCACCGGGCCGTGCTCCCGTCCTGGATGCCGCTCTACTACGCCGAACCGCTAGAGCTGGTCGCCGGCTCCGGCCGCCGGGTGACCGACGCGGCCGGACGCAGCTACCTGGACTTCTTCGGCGGCGTGCTGACCAACATGATCGGCTACGACATCCCGGAGATCCGCGAGGCGGTCGAACGGCAGCTGCGCACCGGCATCGTGCACAGCTCGACGCTCTATCTGATCCGGCAGCAGGTCGAGCTGGCCGAGAAGATCGCCCGGCTCTCCGGCATCCCGGACGCCCGGGTCTTCTTCACCAACTCCGGAACCGAGGCCAATGAGGCGGCCCTGCTCGTCGCCACCAACCACCGCCGCTCGCACCAGATCCTGGCGGTGCGCAACAGCTACCACGGCCGGTCGTACGCGGCCATGGGCGTCACCGGCAACCGGGGCTGGTCGGCCAGCGCCCTCAACCCGCTCCAGGTGGCCTGGCTGCACTCCGGCGAGCGGCTGCGCGGGCTGCTGGCGCGGCTGGACGAGGGCGACCGGATCGACGCCGCCGTGGAGGACCTGCGCGAGGTGCTCGCCACCCAGACCGCCGGCGACGTGGCCTGCCTGATCGCCGAGCCGATCCAGGGCGTCGGCGGGTTCGTGCACGGCCCGGACGGGCTCTTCGCCGCCTGGAAGAAGGTGCTCGACGAACACGGCATCCTGCTGATCAGCGACGAGGTGCAGACCGGCTGGGGCCGCACGGGCGAGCACTTCTGGGGCTACCAGGCGCACGGGATCACCCCGGACCTGCTCACCTTCGCCAAGGGCATCGGCAACGGCTTCGCCCTGGCCGGCGTGGTCGGCCGGGCCGACGTGCTGGAGTCGGTGCCGGCGATCAGCTTCTCCACCTTCGGCGGCAACCCGGTCTCCACGGCGGCCGGCAACGCCGTCCTGGACTACCTGCTCGACCACGACCTCCAGGCGAACGCGGCGCGGGTGGGCGCGATCCTCGGCGACGGCCTGCGGGCCGCCACGGCCGACCTCGACTGCGTCGCCGAGGTCCGCGGCAAGGGCCTCATGCTGGGCGTCGAGTTCGTCCGCCCGGGCACCACCGAACCGGATCCGTCGCTCACCACCCGGGTCTTCGAGTCCTGCCGGGAGGGCGGCCTGCTGGTCGGCAAGGGCGGCCTGCTGGGCAACGTGGTGCGGATGGGGCCGCCGCTGACCCTGACCGAGGACGAGGCCCGCGAGGGCCTGGCCATCCTGGTCGAGGCCATCCGTTCGTCCGTCGCCGCGGAGGTGGCGGCATGAACGTGATCGGGCACTTCGTCGACGGGAAGCGGATCAGCGGGGACTCCGAGCGGCGCGGGGACGTGTTCGACCCGGCCACCGGGCGGCGTACCGGGCAGGTGGCGCTGGCCTCCGCCGCCGACGTGGCGGGCGCGGTCGAGGCGGCCGAGCGGGCCGCCCGGGCCTGGCGGGACGCCTCGCTGGCCAAGCGGACCGCGGTCATGTTCGCCTTCCGCGAGCTGGTGAACGCCCGGCGCGACCGGCTCGCCGAGGTGATCACCGCCGAGCACGGCAAGGTGCTCGCGGACGCCGCCGGCGAGGTGCAGCGCGGCCTCGAGGTGATCGAGTACGCCTGCGGCATCCCCTCGGCGCTGCGCGGCGGCTTCAGCGAGAACGTCTCCACCGAGGTCGACTCGTACAGCCTGCGGCAGCCGCTGGGCGTGGTGGCGGTGATCTCCCCGTTCAACTTCCCGGTGATGGTGCCGCTCTGGTTCGTGCCGGTCGCCGTCGCCTGCGGCAACGCCGTGGTGCTCAAGCCGAGCGAGAAGGACCCGAGCGCGGCGCTGCTGCTGGCCGAGTGGTTCACCGAGGCCGGCCTGCCGGACGGCGTGCTCAACGTCGTCAACGGCGACAAGGAGGCCGTCGACGCGCTGCTCGACCACCCCGGCGTCAGGGCGGTGTCGTTCGTCGGCTCCACCCCGGTGGCCCGGTACGTGCACCAGCGCGGCTCCCTGGCCGGCAAGCGGGTGCAGGCGCTGGGCGGGGCGAAGAACCACATGGTGGTGCTCCCCGACGCCGACCTGGACCTGGCCGCCGACGCGGCGGTGAACGCCGGGTTCGGCTCGGCGGGGGAGCGGTGCATGGCGATCTCCGCGCTGGTCGCGGTGGAGCCGGTGGCCGACGCGCTGGTCGCCCGGATCGCCGAGCGGATGGGCGGGCTGCGCACCGGGGACGGCCGGCGGGGCTGCGACATGGGCCCGCTGGTCACCGCCGCGCACGCCGAGCGGGTCCGCTCCTACGTGGAGTCCGGCATCGCGGCCGGCGCCGTGCCCGTGGTGGACGGGCGCGAGGTGACCCCGGACGGGGACGCCGGCGGATTCTGGCTCGGGCCGACCCTCTTCGACCACGTCACGCCGGAGATGTCGATCTACACCGACGAGATCTTCGGCCCGGTGCTCAGCGTGGTCCGGGTCGGCTCGTACGACGAGGCGATCGAGCTGGTCAACGCCAACCCGTACGGCAACGGCACGGCGATCTTCACCAACGACGGCGGGGCCGCCCGGCGCTACCAGCACGAGGTGGAGGTCGGCATGGTGGGCGTCAACGTGCCCATCCCGGTGCCGATGGCCTACTACTCGTTCGGCGGCTGGAAGGCGTCCCTCTTCGGCGACCTGCACGCGCACGGCGCCGACGGCGTCGCCTTCTTCACCCGGGGCAAGGTGGTCACCAGCCGCTGGCTCGACCCGCGCCACGGCGGGGTCAACCTCGGCTTCCCCACCCAGACCTGAGCAGCCGCAGCACCCCCGCCCCGGCCAGGTACGCCACCAGCGCCGGGGCGGGCAGCCCCAGCGGCTCGGGCGCGGCCTTGCGGGTGAGGCTGTTCAGCAGCAGCCCGGCGACGAGTCCGGCGTACCCGAGGACGGCCAGCGCGGTGCGGAGCCGGCGGGCGCCCTCGCGGGCCGGACCGGTGGCGCGCGGGCGGCGGGTGCGGGCCTCGATCGGGCCGAAGACGGCGACCAGCGCGGCCAGCACCACGGTGAGGGCGAGCAGCCAGGGGATCCGCCAGGCGTACCAGGCGGCCGAGCCGACCCGGGGAGTGGGCAGCACGCCGAGCGCGTCCAGCAGACCGACCAGCAGCACCGCCGCGGTCAGGTGCCAGAGGAAGACCGTGAGCACCACGGCGTTCACCGCGATCACCGCCTGCCACGGGCGGGGGCGGCGCAGCCAGCGCTGCGCCGGCTCGCGCAGCAGCAGGATCAGGCCGAGCTGCGCGGTGGCCGCGGCGAGCAGCGCCAGGCTCGGCGGGGCCGCGTTGTCCAGCCGCTCGCCGGGCACGTTGAGCATCACCACCGGGTACGGCCCGACGACGGTGAGCAGCAGCAGTGCGGCCAGCCCGCCGGCGAGCAGGGCCGCCCCCGCCCGGCGGGAGAGCGGCAGCCGGCGCCGGCGCAGGCCACGCGGCTCCGGCTCGACCGGGCCGGCCGCCTCGCCGCCGGAGCGCGCCCGGCTGTCGTACCAGGCGAAGCCGAGCTGGTGCACGGCCAGCCAGCCGAAGAGGTAGTTGCCGGTGGCCAGGCCGGCCGGCCCGAGCAGCCGGCCCAGGTCGCCGAGCGCCACCAGGCCGACCAGCGCCACGGGCACGGCGAGGCCGAAGCGGCGGTGCAGCGCGTACATGGGCGGGGTCAGCGGCACCACCACGAGGTAGGCCACCAGGAACCAGAGCGGGATGGTGGCGAACCAGACCACCGTGCGGACCTGTGTCGGGTCGGCGCCGCGCAGCGTGGCCACCGCGGCGCCGACCGCGAGCACCACCAGCAGGGCGGTGGTCGGCCGGGCCAGCCGGGCGCTGCGGTCGACCAGCCACCCGGTGGGGGTTCCGCCCCGGCCGCGGCGGGCGGCCAGCGAGGCGGCGTTGGCGTAGCCGCCGACCAGGAAGAACACCGGCATCACCTGGGCCACCCAGGTCAGCGGCCAGGCCCAGGGCAGGTCGCCGAGGGCGGAGTGGCCGGCGGGGCGGCCGGCCCGGTCGTACCCGATGACGGTCACGCCCCAGTGGCCGAGCACGACCATGGTGATGGCGAGCGCCCGGAGCAGGTCGACGTAGCGCTCCCGGGTGGCCGGCGTGCGCTCGGCGAGCTGCCGCAGGCGGCGCATGGGCCCAGGCTATGCCAGCCGGCGGCGACCGGTACGGATAACGGTTCGGTCGTGAGGTCTTGTGGTCCGCGCCGGTCTGCCGTAGAAATTCTTCAGCAACATCAACTGAAATGAAGACAAGCAACAGCTGACACCCCCGAGCCTCGCCGTCGCGGCCGCCGTTCCCCCAGACTGCGGCGGTCCGCGCGTACCCGAACCGAGGAGATGCGATGAACAGGCGTGAGATCCTCCAGCGGACCGCTGCCGCCGGTCTGCTGGCCACCCCCGCCGCCGGCCTGCTCGCCGGCTGCGCCACCTCCGGTGGCGACGACAAGGGCGACTCCGGCGCCTACAAGGGCACCAAGAGCGAGCAGAACCCGCTCGGCGTCAAGGAGGACGCCCCGCTCGAGGTGGTGATCTTCAATGGCGGCTTCGGCGAGGAGTACGCCAAGGCCCACGAGGCCATGTACAAGGAGAAGTACCCGAAGGCGAAGATCAACCACTCGGCCACCCAGGAGATCAGCAAGACCCTCCAGCCGCGCTTCGTCGACGGCACGCCGCCGGACGTGGTGAACAACTCCGGCGCCGGGCAGATCGACTTCAACGGCCTGGTCTCGCAGAACGCCCTGGCCGACCTCGGCGACCTGCTCGCCGCGCCCAGCCTCGACATCCCCGGCAAGACGGTCAAGGACACCCTGCTCCCCGGCGCCGTCGAGGTCGGCTCGTACGACGGCAAGTTCCTGGTGATGAACTACACCTACACGGTGTACGGCATCTGGCACTCCACCAAGCTCTTCGCCGACCGGGGCTGGCAGTACGCCAAGACCTGGGACGAGCACATCGCGCTCTGCAAGCAGATCAAGGCCGCCGGCATCGCCCCCTGGACGTACGCCGGCATCCACCCGCGCTACATGAGCTGGCCGCTGATCTCCACGGCCATCAAGCTCGGCGGGCCCTCGGTGGCGCTGGCCATCGACAACCTGGAGCCCAACGCCTGGAAGTCCGACGCCATGAAGTCCGCCGCGGACGCCTGGCACCAGATCGTCAAGGACAAGTACATCCTGGAGGGCTCGCCCGGCCTCGACCACAAGCAGTCGCAGACCGCCTGGTGCCAGGGCAAGGCCGCCTTCATCTCCTGCGGCTCCTGGCTGGAGAGCGAGCAGAAGGACGTCACCCCGGCCGGCTTCAACATGACCGTCGCGCCGACCCCGAGCCTGGGCAGCGGCGACAAGCTGCCGTTCGAGGCGGTCCGGGGCACCGCCGGCGAGCCGTTCATGGTCCCGGCCAAGGCCAAGAACGTGGCCGGCGGCCTGGAGTACTTCCGGACCATGCTGTCCAAGAAGGGCGCGCAGGACTTCACCAAGAAGGTCGCCAGTCTCACCGTGGTGGCCGGCGCGACCGAGGGCGTCGAGCTGCCGTTCGGGCTGAACACCGTGGTCAAGGCGCTGGAGGCGTCCGGGTCCAACGGCTTCAACTGGGTCTACAACAACTACTACCGCAAGCTCGAGCGCAACCTGGTCGACGCCGCCTGCGGCGAGTTCTTCAGCGGCCGGATCGGGCCGGCCGAGTTCCTCGACCAGTGCCAGAAGGGCGCCGACTCGATCGCCCAGGACAGCTCGATCAAGAAGTACAAGCGCGCCGCGTGACGTGCCCCGGTGGGGGTGGGCGTGCCCGCCCCCACCGGTCGAACCAGGGAGGGGTCGCCAGGTGCGACATGGCAGATACCCGCTGATCGTCAGCTTCCTGCTGCCGCCGCTGGTGCTGTACGGCGTCTTCGTGCTCTCGCCGTACCTTCAGGCCTTTCAGATCTCGACCACCAACTGGCTGGGCTACTCCGCGCAGGCCGACCCGGTGGGCATGGCGAACTTCCGCACCCTGCTGCACGACGGCTACGTCTGGAACGCGCTGACGAACAACGCGGTCCTGCTGCTCGTGGTGCCGGTGCTGACCATCGCGCTCGGCCTGTTCTTCGCCACCATGCTCACCATGGGCGGCCGCAAGGGCCAGGCCGGCGTGACCGGCGTCCGGGGCACCGCGGTCTACCGACTGGTCTACTTCTTCCCCCAGGTGCTCTCGGTGGTGATCATCGCGCTGCTGTGGAAGGAGATCTACAACCCGCGCAGCGGCCTGCTCAACGGCGCCCTGCACGCGCTCGGCCTGCCCACCCCGGCCTGGCTGGGCGACCCCCGGTTCGCCTTCTGGTGCGTGCTGGCCGTGATGGTGTGGAGCAACGTCGGCTTCTATGTGGTGCTCTTCGGCGCCGCCATGCAGGCCATCCCGCGCGACATCTACGAGGCGGTGATGCTCGACGGGGCGTCCCGGGCCGTGATGCTGCGGAAGATCACCATCCCGCTGCTCTGGGACACCATCCAGGTGGCCTGGATCTACCTGGCCATCGCCGCGCTCGACGGGTTCATCCTGGTCCAGCTCATGACCAACGGCGGCCCGAACTTCTCCTCCGACGTGATCGGCAACCGGATGTACGACACCGCGTTCGGCAGCGAGACCAAGTTCGGTTACGCCTCGGCGATCGGCGTGGTGATGTTCTTCCTGACCCTCTCGGTGGCGGTGCTGGCGCTGCGGGCCGCCCGGCGCGATCGGATCGAGTACTCATGACCAGTGTGGACTCCGGCACCCGGCCGGCTCCGGCCGCGCTCGCCGAGCCGACGACCGGCCGGCCGCCGCGCCGCGAACTGGGCGTGGCGAACGTCTTCTCGCACAGCTTCCTGCTGCTCTGGGCGGCCATGACCGTGCTGCCGCTGGCCTGGATGGTGCTCAGCTCGCTGAAGAGCAACGGCGAGATCCTCGCCGACCCCTGGGGGCTGCCCGAGGCGCTGCACCTGGACAACTGGGCGCGGGCCTGGACCAAGGCCCACATCGGGCGCTACTTCCTCAACAGCGCCGTGGTGGTGGCCGGCTCGCTGACCCTCACCATGCTCCTCGGCGCCGCCGCCGCGTACGTCTTCGCGCGCTACGACTTCCGCGGCCGGCAGGTGGTCTACTACCTGTTCGTCGGCGGGATGATGTTCCCGGTCTTCCTCGCCCTCGTGCCGCTCTTCTTCGTGGTTCGCAACGCCGGCCTCTTCGGCACCTGGACCGGCCTGATCCTGGTCTACACCGCCTACTCGCTGCCGTTCACGGTGTTCTTCCTGACCGCGTTCTTCCGCACCCTGCCGACCGCGATCGCCGAGGCGGCGCTGATCGACGGCTGCGGCCACTTCCGGCTCTTCTTCCGGGTGATGCTGCCCATGGCGCGTCCGGGACTGATCAGTGTGGGGATCTTCAACCTCCTCAGCCACTGGAACCAGTTCCTGCTGCCGCAGGTGCTCATGCAGGGCGACGAGTCCAAGTGGATGCTCGCCCAGGGGCTCAACGCGCTCGCCGTCAACCAGGGCTACGCGGGCGACTACGCGCAACTCTTCGCCGGCCTGACCATCGCGGTGCTGCCGGTGCTCGTGGTCTACGTGGCCTTCCAGCGGCAGATCCAGGCGGGTCTCACCGCCGGGCAGCTCAAGTGAGGTGTTGGTTGCCACAGGCAACGGGGCAGCGCGACCGCTGAGGGCTCCCTTATCGTGGGCCGGCACCTTCACCGATTGACAGGAATCACATGTTCTTCCTCATCTACGACCTCCTGTTGCTGCTCGGCGGCATCGCGATGGTCGCCATCGGCATCGCCATCAAGGAGCAGGGCACCGGTGCCCGGATCCTCAACGTGGTCGTCGGCCTGGCCTTCTTCGCCTACGGCTTCTACCTGATGTTCCTCTTCGAGGGCGGCTCGTACCGGATCTTCATCTACGTCTTCATCCTGCCGATCCTGCTGATCGTGCGCGCGGTGAAGGCCCGCAAGGAGGCCCGCGAGCAGGCCGCGGCGCACCAGTTCGCCGGCGCGCCCCAGCCCGGCCAGTTCGCCCCGTCCGCCCCGGGCCAGCCGGCCCAGGGTTGGCCGGCCCCGCAGGGCCAGCCCGCCCCGTACGGCCAGGCGCCGCAGGCGCCCTACGGCCAGGCGCCGCAGGGCCAGTACGGCCAGGCCCCGCAGCAGCCCGGCCACCCGACGCCGCAGCAGCCGTACGGCCAGCCGGCCCCGCAGGGCCAGTACGGCCAGCCCCAGGGCCAGTACGGGCAGCAGGCCCAGTACGGCCAGCCGCAGCAGCAGGGCTACCCGAACGCCTGAAGTCAGCACGTCGAGCGGGCCGGTCGACGCCTTGTCGACCGGCCCGCTGCCGTCGTTCCGGCTGCCACCACCCCGGCGCGCCACGCATTCGCGCCGACCTGACCGTTCCTGATCACCCACCCGACTCCGCTGGCCAAGATCCCGTCCCTGGCGTTGATCAAGAGGTTTTGGTCGGGATCTGGCCGGAAGGTGACGCAAACTTCTTGATCAACGCGGGCAGTGGGATGCGGCGCCGCTCGACCCGTACTCGGGTGCGAAGCGCGGGTGGGGGCGGTCGGGCGCGGTTCCCACGTGGGGCCTGCTGGTCAGGTCGCCGGGACCAGCAGGGCGTGCAGTGCCGCCGGGTCGGCGACCTCGGGCAGGTCGCGGGCGGCGAGCCAGGCCGCCGCGGCGGCCCCGTCGCCGGCGCCGCACAGTGGGGCGTCCGGCCACCGGCGGGCCAGTTCGGCGCGGACGGCGGTGGCCAGCGGCGTGTCCCCGGTGAGCAGGCCGCCGCCGAGCACCACCGGGTCGGTCGCGCCGGGCGGCCGGATCCGGGAGACGCTCTCGGCCAGCAACGCGGCCGCCTCCGCGACCAGGGCCACACCGGTCGGCTCGCCGTCCCGGGCCGCCGTGACGACCAGCGGCGCGAGCCGGGCCAGTTCGACCGGCGGCCGGCGGGTCACCGCCTGCACCACGGCCTCCGCGGTCGCGCGGGGGCGGGCGGCCACCTCGGCGGCGCCGGTGAGGTCGGCGAGCACCCGCCGGGCCAGGTCGCCCGGCGGGTCGGCCCGGTCCAGGTCGGTGAGCAGCCGGCGGACCGCCTCGCGGCCCAGCCAGAACCCGGAGCCGGCGTCGCCGAGCAGCCAGCCGTGCCCGTCGGCGGTGCGGTCGAGGCGCAGGTTGCGTACCTGGGCGGCGATCGCTCCGGTGCCGGCGATGAGCACGGTGCCGTCCGGGGCCGCCGTGCCCGAGGCGTAGGCGACCAGGGCGTCGCCGTGCACCGCGTACGGGCAGCGCAGGCCGGCGTCGGCCCAGGCGTGGTCGAAGGCCGCCCGGCCCTGCGGGTCGGCGAGGAGCCGGCCGGCCCCGGCCAGCCCGATGACGCCCGCACGGACTCGGGTCGGGTCGACGTCGGCGAGGGCGGCGCGCAGCGCGGCGAGGAGTTCGACGGCGGCCCGCTCGGCGCCGTGGCTGGTCGGGTTGCCCCCGCCGGCACGGCCGGTGCCGAGGCGTGTCCCGTCGAGGCTGAGGGCGGCGGCGCGGGTGGACGTACCCCCGACGTCGAGACCGACCACGACGGTGTCCGACATCCCTTCATGCTGGTCGGCCGGGCTTCCGGACGCAAGATCCGGGCTGTGCGCCAGGTAACAGTTTGAAAACTTCGCCCACGGCCTTGACACGGAGGGGCCTTCAGTAAGAACTTTTACCACTAACAGTTAACACTCTTTTCCGAAAGGCGTCCCATGGTTGATCACGAGGTGGACACCCCCGCGGGGACCGCGGTGGTCGACGCCGACGCGGTCGACCGGCGGGGTGCGATGACCGTCTCCTCCGACGGCGTGCTGGCCAGGGTCCGGGCCGGGGCGGGGGAGCTGACGGGGGCGTTGCGCCGGGTCGCCGAGCACGTGCTCAGCGACCCGGAGGCGGCGGCCCGGGCCACCATCGTCGAGTTGGCCGAGCGTAGCGGCACCTCACCGGCGACCATCACCCGGTTCTGCCGGGCCATGGGCTTCGAGGGGTACGCCGACCTGCGGCTCGGCATCGCCGCGGAGACCGGCCGGGCGCGCTCGGCCGGCTGGACGGTCGACATCGGCCGGGAGATCCAGCCCAGCGACCCGCTGTCCCGGGTGCTCGACCAGATCATGGCCGCCGACACGCGGGCCATGCACGACACCGCCGCGCTGCTCGACCTCGGCGAGGTGGAGCGGGCCGCGGTGGCCATCGCCGGGGCCAGCCGGGTGAACATCTTCGGCGCCAGCGGCAGCGCCCTGGTCGGCGAGGAGATGCAGTTCAGCCTGCACCGCATCGGGGTGGCCGCCTGGGCCTGGAGCGACGTGCACGAGGGGCTGGCCAGCGCCGCGCTGCTCGGCGTCGGCGACGTCGCGCTCGGCATCTCGCACACCGGGCAGACGCGGGAGACCATCGAGATGCTCGCCGAGGCGGGCAGCCGGGGCGCCACAACGGTCGCGCTGACCGGGTTCCCCCGCTCGCCGCTGGCCGAGCTGGCCGACATCGTGCTGGTCACCGCCAGCCAGGCCACCACCTTCCGGCCCGACGCGCTCTCCGCGCGGCACCCCCAGCTCGTCGTGCTCGACCTGCTCTACATCGCGGTGGCGCAGCGCACCCACGACCGCGCCCACGCGGCCTTCCGGCGTACCGCCCAGGCCGTCGACGGGCACAAGGCCGAGAAGGGGGCCACCTCATGATCAGTGCCCAGCGGTACGCAGACGCCGTCCGCCCGGTGCTCGACCGGCTGGTCGACACCCAGGCGGAGGCGGTCGACCGGGCGGCCGACGTGATCGCCGGCGGGCTGCGTGCCGGCGGGGTGCTCCAGGCGTTCGGCGCCGGCCACTCCGAGGCGTTCGCCGCCGAGCTGGTGGCCCGGGCCGGCGGCCTGGTCCCGACCAACCGACTCTCCCTGCACGACCTCGTGCTGCACGGCGACGCGCCCCGCGACGTGCTCGCCGACCCCAAGCTGGAACGCGACCCGGCCGTGGCGCACCAGCTCTACGCCCTGGCGGCGCCGCAGCCGGAGGACGTGTTCGTGGTCGCCTCCCAGTCCGGCATCAACGGCTCGGTGGTCGAGCTGGCGACGCTGGTCCGGGAGCAGGGCCACCCGTTGATCGCGGTCACCTCGGTCGAGCACACCGCACGGGTCGCCCCGCGGCACCCGTCCGGCCACCGGCTCGCCGACCTCGCCGACGTCGTGCTGGACAACGGCGCGCCGTACGGCGACGCACTGCTGCCGCTCGAGGGCGGCGGCGCGGTCTGTGCGGTCTCGTCGGTCACCGCGGCGCTCCTGGCGCAGCTGCTGACCGCCGAGGTCGTACGACGGTTCCACCAGGCCGGGGAGGTACCCCCTATCTACCTCTCCGCCAACGTCCCCGGTGGGGACGAGCACAACCTCGCCCTCGAGTCGCGGTACGCCGGGCGCCTCCGGCGGACCGCCTGACCCGACACCACAAGGAGAGACAAAGATGTCGGTTACCCCCGAGAACCTCGGCGACCTCAGCCGCCGGACCCTGCTCCAGCGGGCCGCCGCGGCGGGCCTCCTCGCCGCTCCGGCGATGGGCCTGCTCAGCGCCTGCGCCGGCAGCGAGCCGGAGAAGTCCGACACCGGCGGCGCGGCCAAGAGCAAGGACAACCCGTTCGGTGTGAAGGACGGCAGCGCCGTCAAGGTGGTCATCTTCAACGGCGGCCTGGGCGACCAGTGGGCCAAGGAAGACAAGGTCGTCTTCAGCGCCAAGCACCCGAACATCACGGTCAACATGTCTTCGACCCAGAAGATCAAGACCGAAGAGCAGCCGAAGATGGCGACGCAGCCCAGCGACCTCGTCATGAACTCGGGCGCCGACAGCATGGACCGCGCCACGCTGATCAACGAGGGCGCCATCGAGCCGCTCGACGACCTGCTCACCGCGCCCGCCTGGGACGGCGAGGGCACCGTGGCCGACTCGCTGCTGCCCGGCACCGTCTCCGACGGCACGCAGAACGGCAAGTTCTACGTGGTGAACATCGCCTTCACCGTCTGGGGCAACTGGTACAACGCGGCCAAGTTCAAGCAGGAGGGCTGGCAGCCGCCGACCACCTGGGACGAGTTCTTCGCCCTGGCTCCGAAGATCAAGGCCAAGGGCATGGCGCCGTACGTGCACGACGCCGTGCACGGCTACTACCCGCGCTGGGCCCTGATGGCCAGCATCTGGAAGTCCGCCGGCAAGCAGGTCGTCGTCGACATCGACAACCTCAAGGACGGCGCCTGGAAGGCGGACGGCGTGCTCAAGGCGCTGGAGCCGTGGGAGAAGCTGGTCAAGGACAAGCTGCTCCTGCCGGGCAAGCTCGACCACACCCAGTCGCAGCAGGCCTTCCTCGACGGCAAGGCGGCGTTCATCCAGGTCGGCACCTGGCTGAAGAACGAGATGGCCGCGACCATCCCGCCGGGCTTCGAGATGACGCTCTCCGACTACTGGAGCAACACCGGCGACAAGGCGGCGAAGGACGTGTTCGCCGCCTCCGGCGAGGGCTTCGTGGTCCCGAGCAAGGCCCCCAACAAGGAGGCCGCCAAGGAGTTCCTGCGGGCGATCCTGTCCAAGGCCGGTTCGGCGAAGTTCGCCGAGCTGACCAAGTCGCTGGCCTCCACCAAGGGCTCCGGCGACAACGTGCAGGACTCCGCGCTGTCCAGCGCGAACAGCCTGATGAAGAACGGTGGCTCCGAGCTCATCTCGTTCAAGTTCCCGGACTTCTACGCCGACCTGGACAAGGAGAGCCAGAACCTCTCCGAGGAGCTGATGGCCGGCCGGCTCACCGCGCAGCAGTTCGTCGACAAGATGCAGGCGGCCGCCGACAAGGTCGCCAAGGACTCGTCGATCAAGAAGCAGACCCGCACCGCCTGATCCGACGGAGAGAGTGAGTCCAATGCGGCACGGAGTCGCGCGTTTCGTCACGGGCTTCCTGGCCCTGCCCGTCGCGCTGTACCTGTTCTACGTGGTGTGGCCGTTCGCGCAGGCGGCGGGATACTCGCTGACCGACTGGGGCGGGTACTCGGATTCCCAGCGCTTCGTCGGGCTGGACAACTACGTCCGGCTGCTCTCCGACGAGCTGATCCGGAAGGCGTTCTGGCACAACGTCTTCTTCCTGGTCACCGTGCCGCTGTTCACCATCGCGCTGGCCCTGTTCCTCGCGTTCCTGCTCAACGTGGGCGGACGCGAGGACAGGGCCGGCGTCCGCGGAGTCTTCGGCTCCGCCCTCTACAAGGTCGTCTTCTTCTTCCCGCAGGTGCTGTCGCTGGTGGTCATCGCCGTCATGTGGCAGCAGATCTACCGCACCGACAGCCAGGGCCTGATCAACGGCCTGCTCATCAAGATCGGGCTGGTCGACGCGGACAACCCGATCGCCTTCACCGCCGACCCGGAGCCGTTCCTCGGCATCCCCGCGGTGCTCTGGTGGCTGCTGCTCATCGCCGTGTGGAGCGGCGCCGGCTTCTACATGGTGCTCTTTTCCGCGGCCATGCAGTCGATCCCCAAGGACATCTACGAGGCGGCGATCCTCGACGGGGCGGGCCGGTTCGACACGTTCTTCCGGGTCACCCTGCCGCTGCTCCGGGACACCATCTCGGTCGCCTGGGTCTACCTGGGCTTCATCGCCCTGGACATGTACGCCCTGGTCTTCGTCATGACGCCGAGCCAGGGCGGCCCGAACCACGCCAGCGAGATCTTCGCCTCGGTGATCCAGTTCAACGCGTTCCAGAAGGGCCAGTTCGGCTACGCCTGCGCGATCGCCGTGGCGCTGGCCATCTTCACCATCCTGCTGGCCGCCGTCCAGCTGAGGATCACCCGTCGTGACCGGATCGAGTTCTGAGGAGGCCTGGACGATGAGCACGGTGACCCACACCTCCGGCCAGCAGCAAACCGACTTGGCAGCGCCCGGCCGACGGGCGCAAGCCGCCGGCAACGGCATCGCCGGCCGGGTGTTCAACGGCTTCTCGCACCTGTTCCTCGCGGTCTGGGCGATCATGGTGATCTACCCGCTGCTCTGGGTGGTGATGTCCGCGCTCAAGACCGACTCGGAGGTCATCCGCGAGCCGCTGTCGCTGATCCCCAAGTCGCTGCAGTGGGACAACTTCGCCCGGGCGTGGACGGCCGGGATCGACAGCTTCTTCCTGGACACGCTGCTCGTGCTCGTCTTCAGCGTGACCCTGACGATGCTGCTCGGCTCGATGGCGGCGTACGCGCTGGCGCGCTACGAGTTCCGGGGCAACCGGCTGATCTACTGGATGTTCCTGTCCGGGCTGACCCTGCCGGTCTACCTCGCCGCGGTGCCGCTGTTCAAGGGCGTCTACAACATGAACGTGGTGTTCCCGCTGCTCGGCCCGAACAAGCACCTCACGCTGATCCTGGTCTACGTGGCGTGGTCGCTGTCGTTCACCGTCTTCTTCATGCACTCGTTCTTCCGGACGCTGCCGCACTCGATCGCCGAGGCGGCGATGGTCGACGGCGCCTCGCACACCCGGGCGTTCTTCAGCGTCATGCTGCCGATGGCCAAGCCCGGCCTGATCAGCATCGGCATCTTCAACGTGCTCGGCCAGTGGAACCAGTGGTACCTGCCGACCCTGCTCATGCAGCCGGTCGCCGGTGAGCCGAAGAACCAGGTGATCGCCCAGGGGCTCATCGAGCTGTCGGTCAACCAGGGCTACAAGTCCGACTGGTCCGGCCTCTTCGCCGGGGTCACCATGGCGATGCTGCCGGTGCTCATCGTGTACATCGTGTTCCAGCGCCAGGTGCAGTCCGGCCTCACGGCCGGCGTCGGCAAGTAACCCGCGCGACCCGCTGCCCGGCCCCTCCGCCAACTGTCGGAGGGGCCGGGCAGAATCGCGTCCGTGCTGGTGGCGGTGGAGTCGGACGAGCGGGGCGGCGGGATGCTGCAACCGCTCGACGACGGTGGCCGCCCGGCCGGCCCGGCCGAGCCGGTGGCCGACCTGGCCGCCGCGGTGGCCGCCCGGGAGGCCGCCGACCGACCCCGCTGGGTCTGGGCCACCGGTGCCACCCTCTACCCGGCGCTGCTGCGCGCCGGCGTCCGGCTCGACCGGTGCCACGACGTCGAGCTGACCGAGGCGCTGCTGCTCGGCCACGCCGGCCGCTGGGGCGAGCCGCGCTCGCTCGCCGCGGCCTGGGCCCGGCTCACCGGGGCGCCGGTCCCGCCCGACCCGGCGCCGCGCCCGCCGGAGCCGCCCGGCCACGGCCAGGACGCGCTCTTCGACGCGCCGTCCGGCCCGCCCGGACCGGGCATCGCGGCGTTGACCCGGGTGTACGCGGACCAGCTCGCCCGGATCGCGCGGACCGCCCACCCCGGCCGGTTCCGGCTGCTGGTGGCCGCCGAATCGGCTGGCGCGCTGATCGCCGCCGAGATGGGCGTGGCCGGGCTGCCCTGGCGCGCCGACGTGCACGACGCGATCCTGGCCGACCTGCTGGGCGAGGCGTCTCCGGTCGGCGGGCCGCCCCGCCGGCTGGCCGAGCTGGCCGCCCGGATCGCCGAGGCGTTCGGCGTCCGCCAGCTGCACGCCGACTCCCCGGCCGAGTTGCTGAAGGCGTTCGCCCGGGCCGGCGTGGAGCTGCCGAACACCCGGGCCTGGGTGCTGCGCGGGGTGGAGCATCCGGCGGTGCCGCTGGTCCTGGAATACAAGGAGCTCTACCGGATCTGGACGGCGCACGGCTGGGCCTGGCGGGACGCCTGGGTCTCCGGCGGGCGCTTCCACCCGGAGTACGTGCCGGGCGGCGTGGTCTCCGGCCGGTGGGCCACCCGGGGCGGCGGGGCGTTGCAGATCCCGAAGGTGATCCGGCGGGCCGTGGTGGCCGATCCGGGCTGGACGTTCGTGGTGGCCGACGCGGGCCAGCTCGAACCGCGGGTGCTCGCCGCGGTCTCCGGCGACGAGCGGCTGGCCGCCGCCGGTGGCGCCGGTGACCTCTACGCCGCGCTGGCCCGGGACGCCTTCGCCGGTGACCGGGCCCGGGCCAAAGTCGCCCTGCTCGGCGCCATGTACGGGCAGACCGGCGGCGCCGCGGTGCCCGCCCTGGCGGTGCTCCGGAAGAACTACCCGACCGCGTTCGGCCACGTCGAGGCGGCCGCCCGCACCGGCGAGGCGGGCGGGCTCGTGCGGTCGTGGCTGGGGCGTACCTGCCCGCCGGGGTCGGTCGGCTTCGGCGACGGTGACGAGGCGGTGGTGGACGCCGGGGCGGATCCGCAGAGCCCGCGCGCCCGGGCTGCCCGCTCGCGGGGGCGGTTCACCCGCAACTTCGTCATCCAGGCCACCGCCGCCGAGTGGGCCTCCACGCTGCTGGCCACGCTCCGCACCGAGCTGGCCGGCAGCGGGGTCGAGCTGGTCTTCTTCCAGCACGACGAGGTGATCGTGCACTGCCCGGCCGAGGCGGCCGAGTCGGTCGCCGCGGCGGTCACCGGGGCCGGGGAGCGGGCCACCCGGCTGCTCTTCGGCGAGACGCCGGTCCGCTTCCCGCTCGACCTGTCCGTGGTGGACTGCTACGCCGACGCGGCATAGTCGGGCAATTTTCCGTTTTGCCCCGCTACCCGCCCCCCGGCGCGCTCGTTGGGCCCGGTGTGCGTACGACGGGACGGACCGGGCGCTGCTGCCCCGGGTCCGTCCCCCAGGTCGAGGGGGCACCGCTGAACCGGATCGCAGGAATGATCATCGCCGCTGGTGGGGGCCGCCGGATCGGTGGGCCCGAGGCGCTGCTGCATCAAGGGGAGAAGCCCCTGGTGAGCCAGATGATCGACACGCTGGCCGAGGCGGGCTGCGTGGAGGTCGTGGTCGTGCTGGGCGCGGCCGCGGACCAGGTGCGGCAGACGACCGACCTGAGCGCGGCCACCGTGGTGGTCAACCGGGCCTGGGGGACCGGGGTCGGCTCCTCGATCCGGGCCGGGCTGGCCGCGCTGACCGACGAGACCATCGAGGCCGTGGTCGTGGTGCCGGTGGACATGCCCGGGCTCACCGCCGTGGCAATCCGCCGGGTCGCCGCCCTGCCGTACCCGGACGTGCTGGCCTGCGCCACCTACGACGGGCTGCGCGGCTACCCGATGCTCTTCGGCCGCCGGCACTGGTCCGGCATCGCCACCCTGGCCAGCGCCGACGTCGGCGCCCGGCCCTACCTGCTGGCGCACAAGGACCAGATCGTCGACATCGCCTGCGACTTGGTGGCCGACGGCAGCCGGATCGACAGCCCGGAACTGATGGCCCTCTACGGCCTCAGCATCCCGGAGCAGCGCGTCGGCGTCTGAGGTGGACTGAGTACCCGTACGGATGCGGCGGGTCGGCGGCGCGGCCAGACTCGCAGCCATGCGTCGACTCGCTATCGCCCTGCTGTGCCTGGCCGCGCTCCTGAGCTGCGCCACACCCGGCCGCGTGCCCACGCCGGGCGACGGACCCCCGCCGAGCGACTCCACCGAGGGCACCACCTGGGGCACCTACCAGGCCGACGTGACGGCGGTACGCCTCAGCGACGACCCGCGCTCGCTGGTGCTGACCGTGGCGCTGCTCGCCGACGCCGACGGATGCTCCCGGAATCCGCGGATCACCTACTTCGTCGAGGAGAACAACCGCATCTTCGCCAACGTGGTGCAGGACTCGCGCCTGTCGGGGGTGGTCGGCGCCTGCCCGACCCACACGCCGGGCGAGGTGAGGCTGACCGCGCCGGGGCCGATCGCCGGCCGCCTCGTCGTGCTCAACCAGGAGCCGTGGAAGCGCGACGGCGCGGAGTACCACCGCTGCGATCCGACGTTCGGCTGTGACCCGATGCCCGCGGACCACTGCGACCCGGCCTGGATCAGTGTCACCGTCCGGGGCATGGACGTGTCCCGCCACTCCGTCGGCTCGCCCGAGGGCTGCGACGGCACCTGGCTGGTCATGACGGTGCCGTTCGATCCGGTGCCGTGCGGCGCCGAGCCGAGGCCGGGCTGCGAGCCGACGGTCAACGTACGCCGCTATTTCCTGCGCTGGGCCGGCCAGCGCGGCTGGGCCATGATCGCCAGTTCGACGGAGGCCGGCTGCGGACGGGTCCGCACCGTGGAGCCGGCGTTCCCGACGAAGCTGTGCGCCGAACTGCCCAAGCCGTGACCGTCGGCGAAGCCGCTCGTCGCCGCTGCTTCGCGCTGTCGTAGCTGGATGCCAGGATGCGGGTATGGCGTATGACGAGGACCTCGCGGACCGGGTCCGCGAACTGGTCGGGCGCGAGCCCGGGTTCGACGAGCGGCGCATGTTCGGCGGTCTGGCGATGATGGTGAAGGGCAATATGGCGGTGGTCGTCCGCGGTGCCGGTGGCCTCATGGTGCGCGTCGACCCGGCGGAGTCCGAGCGGCTGGAGGCGGAGCCCGGCGCGCAGGCGACGGTGATGCGCGGGCGCCCGATGCGCGGGTGGATCACGGTGGATCCGTCGGCCTGCGCGCAGGATGCCGATCTGGCCCGGTGGGTCGATCGCGGCGTCGGCTACGCCGGGACCCTGCCGGCGAAGTAGGGCGCCGCTCAGAGCCTGCCCGGCGGATCCTGCCGGACAGGCTCTGGTCCCGACGAGGGATCAGCGCTTGAGCGTGAAGGTGAAGTCGCCGGAGAGCCGGCCGGTCAGCCGGACCGCCGAAACGACCGTCCCCTCCGCGATCAGCCTCTCGACCTCCGCCCGCGAAAGCCCGCAACCCTCGGCGATCAGTCGCACCGGCCGGACGGGAATCCGCGCCGCGAAGCGGACCGCGACGTCGATCACCTCGGCGTCCAGGTGGTCCCCTCCGCCGGTGTCGAGGCGCCAGGCGTCGTCCCAGTCGAGGGCGATGCGATTGCGGCGCTGCACGACCGGATCCTGGAGCAGCTTGGCTGTCAGGCCCGGGTCGTTGTCATGCAGTCGGTCCAGCAGCTCGGGTCGTATGGAGCGGACAGTCGTGCGCTCCAGGAGCGTGAGCTTCGCCGTGTCCCCGCACCCGGTACAGAGCGCGAGGAGCCAGGCGTCGAGGAGCTTGTGGTTGGCGTTGACGCGGAATTTGCCGCTCGCCCGGAAGCGGTCGGACGCGCATGCGTGGCAACGGCGGATGACGAGCGGTAGGCAGGTGGGCATGACCACCCAATTGGTGAGCGCAGAAATACACCGATTTCAGTGAGAAGTCCGCAGCAAAAGGAAGCGCGGCGCAACTGCGCGACGCGCGACGAATCAGCGCTCGGGAGGTCTCACAGGGTGTACAACGGCACATCCTCTGCCTGGACGATCTGGCCCGGCAGCACGGTAACGGCGCACCACGGCGCCGCTCCACCGGTTTTCCGGCGCCTCTGCCGCGAGGCTGCGTCCAAAAAGGACCTAGGGTCGGCCGCCGGACGGCCGCTCAAGACCGAGCCGGTCGGCCAGCTCGCCCACCATCGCCGCCAGCGCCGGGGGAGCCGGCCGCCGGGTGACCAGGAAGAGGGTGAAGCGGCCCGGCACCGGCGCCGTCGAGACCTCCTCGTCCGGGCCGGCGTAGACGCGCGCGAGCCCGCGGGGCAGGATGACCGGGCAGCGCAGCAGCCGGCCCATGCGTACCGCGGTCTCGGCCGTGGCCACCCGCTTCGGGCGGCCGCCGAGTTCGGAGAGCCGCCGGTGGAGGGCTTCGGCGGACACGTCGTAGGTGTGTGTGACGACGTCGAGGCCGGCGAAGGGTCGGCGTCCGCCACCGAGTCGTACCCCGGGCGGGGTGAGCACGGCCAGTTGGTCGCTGGCGACCGGCGCCGCGGTCACCGTGGCCGGCAGCCGCATCTGGTTGGCGATCGTGACGAAGGCGGCGTCCAACGAGCCCTCGCCCACCCACTCGACCAGGCGGTCACCGTGGTCGAGGACCTGGTGCACGGTGGCGTCCCGGAGCAGCTCCACCAGCGCGGGGAACAGCCACGCGGCCAGGCTCGCGAACGTCCCCACGCTGAGGACCCGGCCGCGCGCGGCCGCCCGGGTCCGGTCGAAGATGCCCTCCAGGTGATCCAGCACGTGGGCCGCCTCGGCGGCCAGCGCCCGGCCGGCGGGGGTGGGGCGTGCGCCGGTGGTGTCGCGGTCGAACAGCCGCTCGCCGATCCGCCGCTCCAGCGCCGCCAGCCGGTTGCTGGCGGCGGGCTGGCTGATCCGCAGCTCCCGGCCGGCCGCGCCGAGCGAGCCGTGCCGGAGCAGCGCCTCGACGAGGCGCAGATCCTCGACCGAGGGTAGGGAGCTCATAGGCACAGATTATGAGCCGGGCCGGTGATCCGCCGGCTACCCGGGGGCCCGGCCCGGCCACATGATCGGTCCATGACCGTTCGCCGGGACCTCGCCGCCATGCTGACCACCACCTTCGTGACCTGGCTCGGGCAGCGCACCACCGCCGTCGCGCTGCCCCTGGTCGCGCTCGCCGAGACCGGGTCGGCCTGGACCACCGGGCTGGTCGGCGGCGCGGTCGGGCTGCCCATGCTCACCTCCGCCTGGTGGGCCCGCGGCCTGCGGCAGCGGCTCACCACCGGTCGGGCCCTCGCCGGGGTGCTCGCGATCCAGGTGCTCGGCCTGCTCGTCATCCCGGTCGGGGCGGCGGTCGGCACCGTCGGCCCCCTCCACCTGACCGCCACCGGGCTGGTCACCGGCGCCGCCACCACCCTCAGCGGACCCGGACAGCGGGCCCTGCTGGCCGACCTCTGCGACGGCGTCGGCACCGGTCTCGCCGCCCGGATGCTGGCCTGGCAGGACTTTGCCCACCGCAGCACCATGGTCCTGGCGCCGCCGCTGGCCGGCTGGGCGGTCACCGTCGGTGGACCGTTCCGGCTGCTCTGGGCGGAGGCGGCCGGTGTCGCACTCGGGGCCGCCCTGCTGCTGACCGTACGCGGCACCGCCGCGCCCCGGACCGGCGAGCGTGTCGCCGGCGCTCCCGCGCTCCGGCACGTGCTGGCCCGGCACCCCGACGTACGCCGCGCGGTGACCATGGCCGGCGTCGGCGGCCTCACCTGGTTCGCCTTCACCCTCGGGCTGGCCATCCTCGGCGCCGAGACGGGCCGGCCCGGGCTGCTCGTCTCGGCCGGCATGACCGGCTACGGCGCCGGCTCGCTCGGCGGCGCGCTGCTCGCGCCGGTGCTCGTACCCCGGCTGCCGCCGCTGGCCACCATGGCGACCGGTTGGATCCTCCTGGGCGCCACCTTCGCCGCGCTGCCCGCCGTCACCTCGTCGCTCCTGCTGATCGCGTTCCTGGCCGCGGTCGGTGGCTTCGCCATGCCGCTCGGCATCGCCGCCCTCAACCGGCTGATCACCACCCGCACCGAGGGCGCGGAACGGCGGGCGGCCTTCGCCGCGGAGAGCCTCGTGCACGACGGCGCCGTCTCGATCGGCCTGCTCGCCGGCGGTGCGGTCATCGGCCTGGCCGGTGCGGGTCCGACGCTGGTCGTCGCGGGCGCCGCCCAGATCGCCGTCGGGCTCCTCGCCGGCCCCTGGCTGCTCCCGCTTCCGACTCAGGTCCCGGCTCGGACCGTCGACCGGCCGGTCCCGGAGCCGGTGGCCCGGTGACCGGCCGGGCCCGCGGCGGGGCCCATGGTCAGGCGTCGTGGGTCGGGCCGGGCGGGACCGTCAGGCGTCGGGGAGCCGGTTCGTGGTGGCCAGGCGCCGGTACCAGTGGGCGCTGTCCTTCCAGGTGCGCGCCTGGGTGTCGTAGTCGACCCGGATGATCCCGAACCGGCGGTCGTAGCCGTACGCCCACTCGAAGTTGTCCAGCAGCGACCAGACGAAGTAGCCGCGGACGTCGGCGCCCGCCGCGATCGCGTCGGCCACCGCGCCGACGTGCCGGCGCAGGTAGTCCACCCGCCGGTCGTCGTGCACCGCGCCGTCGGGGGACACCACGTCCTCGAACGCGGCGCCGTTCTCCGTGATCATCAGCGGCTGGCCGGGGTGCTCCCGGTGCAGGCGCAGCAGCAGTTCGATCATCCCGCCCGGGTCGATGTTCCAGCCCATCGCGGTGTGCGGACCGGGCTGGGGCAGGAAGTCGACGTCGCCGGCGCCCACCCACGGGGTGTGGGCCGAGGCACCGTGCCCGTCCGCGTCGGACCGGGGCGACGCCCCGTCCCAGGCCCGGACCAGGGTGCTGGAGTAGTAGTTGACGCCCAGCACGTCCAGCGGCACGGCGGCGGTCCGCTCGTCGCCGTCGCGTACGAAGGACCAGTCGGTCACCCCGGCGGTGTCGGCCAGCAGGTCGGCCGGGTACGCCCCGTCGAGCATCGGGCCGAGGAACGCCCGGTTGGCCAGCGCGTCGATCCGGCGTACCGCGTCGTGGTCGGCAGGCGAGTCCGAGGCCGGCCGGATCACGTGCAGGTTCAGCGTGACCGAGAGTTGGGCGGCCGGTGCCAGCTCGCGGACCAGCCGCCCGGCCAGGCCGTGCGCCAGGTTCAGGTGGTGCACGGCGGCCAGCGCCGCGGCCGGCTCGGTCCGCCCGGGGGCGTGCACGCCGGAGGCGTATCCGAGGTAGGCCGAGCACCACGGCTCGTTGAGCGTGGTCCAGGTGTGCACCCGGTCGCCGAGGGCACCGACGATGCCGGCGGCGTAGTCGGCGAACCGGGAGGCGGTGTCCCGGGCCGGCCAGCCGCCGGCGTCCTCCACCTCCTGCGGCAGGTCCCAGTGGTACATCGTGGCGACCGGCTGGATGCCCAGGTCGAGCAGGCGGTCCACCAGCCGGGAGTAGAAGTCCACCCCGGCCGGGTTGAGCCGGCCGGCGCCGCCGGGCTGCACCCGGGGCCAGGAGATCGAGAACCGGTACGCCCCGACCCCCAGCTCCGCCAGGTGGCCCAGGTCATCGGCCCACCGGTGGTAGTGGTCGGCCGCCACGTCCCCGGTGTCCCCGTTGAGCGTCAGCCCCGGCGTGTGGCTGTAGGTGTCCCAGATGGACGGTCCCCGCCCGTCCTCCCGCGCCGCCCCCTCGATCTGGTAGGCGGCCGTGGCCGTACCCCAGACGAAGCCCTCGGGAAACTCGACCGTGCTCATCCCGTCACCTCCACCACGTACCCCGACGAAGTCCCCGACACCAGCTCGGCGCCGGCCGTACCGTCCTGGTAGCGCATCTCGAACTCGGCGCCCGGCCCGCCGTCGGGGGCCGGCACCCGGACCCGGGTCCGCTGCCCCTCCACCGGCGCGAAGAGCCGCAGCCGCACCCCGTCGGCCCAGGCGTAGTCCGGCCGGTCGTCGCGGGCGCCGGTCGGGATCACCGCGCCGGGCCGGACGAGTACCGGCACGCTGTCCACGTCGTGCTTCTCGGTCACCCAGCCCGGGCCGGTCATCCGCTCGCCGGTGACCAGGTGGGTCCAGGTGCCCGCCGGCACGTAGTAGGTCACCAGGCCGTCCGGGCTCAGCACCGGAGCCACCAGCAGGTCCGGGCCCAGCATGTACTGCCGGTCCAGGTACGCGGCGGTCGGATCGTCGGGGAACTCCAGCAGCATCGGCCGCATGATCGGCACGCCCTCCCGGTGCGCCTCCTCGGCGGCCGCCGCCAGGTACGGCATGAGGCGCAGCTTGAGCCGGGTGAAGTGGCGCAGCACGTCCACCGCCTCGTCGTCGAAGAGCCACGGCACCCGGTACGAGCCGGAGCCGTGCAGGCGGGAGTGCGAGGAGAGCAGCCCGAAGGCGATCCACCGCTTGAACACCGCCGCGTCGGGCGTGCCCTCGAAGCCGCCGATGTCGTGGCTCCAGTAGCCGAAGCCCGACGCGGCCAGCGACAGCCCGCCGCGCAGCGACTCGGCCATCGCCGCGAAGGTGGACTCGCAGTCGCCGCCCCAGTGCACCGGGAACTGCTGGCCGCCGGCGGTGGCCGACCGGGCGAAGAGGACCGCCTCGCCCTCGCCGCGTTCGGCTTCCAGCAGCTCGAACACCGTCCGGTTGTAGAGGTAGGAGTAGTAGTTGTGCATCCGCTGCGGGTCGGCGCCGTCGTGCCACACCACGTCGGTCGGGATCCGCTCGCCGAAGTCGGTCTTGAAGCAGTCGACGCCCATGTCGAGCAGGACCTTGAGCTTGCCGGCGTACCAGGCGGCCGCGTCCGGGTTGGTGAAGTCGACCAGCGCCATGCCGGCCTGCCACATGTCCCACTGCCAGACCGAGCCGTCCGGCCGGCGTACCAGGTAGCCGGCCTGCCGGCCCTCCTCGAACAGGTACGACCGCTGGGCGATGTACGGGTTGATCCAGACGCAGACCTTCAGGCCGCGCTCGTGCAGCCGGCGCAGCATGCCCTCGGGGTCGGGGAAGGTCGCCGGGTCCCAGACGAAGTCGACCCAGTGGAACTGCCGCATCCAGAAGCAGTCGAAGTGGAACACCGACAGCGGCACGTCCCGCTCGGCCATCCCGTCGATGAACTCGTTCACCGTCTTCTCGTCGTACGAGGTGGTGAACGAGGTGGACAGCCAGAGCCCGTACGACCAGGCGGGCACCCGGGCCGGCCGGCCGGTCAGCGCGGTGTACCGGCGCAGCACGTCCTTCGGGGTGGGACCGTCGATCACGTGGTAGGTGAGTGACTGCCCCGCCACGCTGAACTGGGCCTGCGACACCACCTCCGAGCCGATCTCGAAGGAGACGTGCTCGGGGTGGTCGACGAAGACGCCGTACCCGGCGCTGCTCAGGTAGAACGGCACGTTCTTGTACGCCTGCTCGCTGGCGGTGCCGCCGTCGGCGTTCCAGATGTCGACGGTCTGGCCGTTCTTCACGTACGCCCCGAACCGCTCGCCGAGGCCGTGGATCGTCTCGCCGACGCCGAGCGCGAGCCGCTCGTGCACGTACGTGCCGCCGTCGGCGTCGGTGACGACGCCGACGCTGCGCTCGGTGGAGGAGGTGACCAGCCGGTCGCCGCGGAGGAAGTCGACCCGCCACGGGCCGGTCAGGGCGACCCGGACGGTCAGCTCGCCGGTGGTGAGGAGGGCGTGCAGCCCGGTGATGTCGACGTGCACCGGGTGGTCGGCGGAGTCGGCGAGGGCGAAGCGGGGCTGCCGGGGCAGCCCGCCGGTGTGGTGGCCGATGGTCACCCCGACCACCCCGGGCGCGGCGGAGAAGAACCGGACGGTGACCACCGGCCGGTTGAGGGTGTCGCCGCGCCCGGTGATCCGGCCGGTCGGGGCGAACACCGTGAACCCGCGCTCGTCCGGCTCCACCGACTCGACCGTGCCGGGGCGCAGCACGCGGACCCCGGGGCGCAGTTGCCAGTACCCGTCGGTGAACTTCACTTCTCGGCTCCTGCCGTGATGCCGCGCGCCAGGGTGCGCTGGAAGATGAGGAAGAACAGGATCGCCGGGACCAGGCTGAGCAGTGACCCGGCGTTGGTGGTGGGGGCGTCCATGAGCCGGTCGCCCTGCAACGAGGCGAGCGCGACGGGGACGGTCTGGGTCTGGTTGTCGATGAGCATGACCAGCGGGATGAGGAACTCGTTCCAGGTCCAGATGAAGAAGAAGACCAGCAGCACGGCGAGGGTGGGTCGCAGGTTCGGCAGCACCACCCGCCACAGGGTCCGCCACTTGCCGGCGCCGTCCAGGGCCGCCGCCTCCAGCAGTTGGCGCGGGAAGGTGCTCAGCACCGAGGCCAGCAGGTAGGTGCCGAACGCGCTCTGGATCACCGTGAAGATGATGATCACCGCGAGCCGGGTGTTGTAGAGCCCGGCCTCCTTGGCGAAGTGGTAGAGCGGGTAGATCAGGGCCTCCTGCGGCAGCATGTTGGCCAGCAGGAACAGGCCGATGATCCAGAGCCGGCCGCGGACCCGGCCGATGCCCAGCGCGTACGCGTTCAGCAGCGAGACCAGCACGCCGGCCACGGCGACCGAGCCGGAGATGAGGATCGAGTTCCACAGCTTCACCGGGAAGTCGACCTGCTCCCAGTAGGTCCGCAGCCCCTTCGTGTAGAACTCCGACGGCCAGCTCAGCGGGCCGTTCGTCGAGTAGTCGCCGGGCGACTTGAAGGCGTTGAGCAGCATGAACGCGAACGGCACCAGCATGACCAGCGCCGCCACCGTGACCAGGGCGAGCACCACCCAGCGGCCCGCGCCGCGGTGGTGCCGGTCCCGGACCCGGCGGGCCCGGCCGGTGGCCGGGGTGATCGTGACGGCCATCAGAGCCCTCCGTCCCGTCGCTCGGCCCGGTTCTGCGCCCGGATGAAGAGCACGCTCACCACCACGATGATCAGCGTGAGCACCATGGAGATCGCCGAGCCGTAGCCGACGTGCAGCTTCTTGAAGAAGGTGTAGTAGGCGAAGTAGGACGGGACGTTTGTGGCGTTCTCCGGCCCGCCCCGGGTGAGCGCGTAGATCGGCCCGAACACCTTCATGGCCGCGATGGTGCAGGTCAGCCCGACCACGAACGTCTCGGGCCGGATCTGCGGCAGGGTGATGGCCCGGAAGCGGCGGAACCAGCCGGCCCCGTCCAGCTCGGCGGCCTCGTAGAGCTCCGGGTCGACCCGCTCCAGCGCCGCCATGAAGACGACCACCGGGTAGCCGATCTGCACCCAGATCATCACCGCCATCACCACGGGCAGCGCGGTGTCCGGGTCGCCGAGCCAGTCGTGCCGCAGCGCGCCGAGCCCGACCGCGTCGAGCAGTCCGTTGAACGCGCCGTCCGGCCGCAGGATCCAGCCCCAGACGATGCCGGCCACCACGACCGGCAGCACCTGCGGCAGGTAGAAGGCGGCCCGCAGCGCGGCGGCGGTGCGCGGCCGGAACCGGCGCCCGATGGCGTCGAAGAGCACCGCGGCGAGCACCAGGCCGACCAGGGTGGGCAGCACCACCATCGCGACGATCATCGCGAGGGTGTTGCGGAACGAGGTCCAGAAGACGTCGTCGTGGAAGAGGTTCCGGTAGTTCTCCAGGCCGATCCAGGTGGGGTCGCCGACCCCGGACCAGCGGGTGAGCGAGAGGTAGCCGGTGTAGACCAGCGGGCCGCCGATGACCAGCAGGAAGAGCACCGCGCCGGGGAGCAGGTAGAGCCAGTACGCCCGGTCGGGGCGGGGGCGGCCCCGCCGGGCGGTCACCGCGGGCGGGGGTGGCGTGGTCGCGCGCTCGGGGGCGGCCACGGTGTCGGGCACTGCCATGGGAGGGTCCTTCCGCGGTGGGGCGGCGGCGCCGGGTCGCGCCGGGCGCCGCCGCCCCCGCCGTCGTCAATCGCGCTTGATCTCCGCGACGCCGTCCTGGTAGGGCTTGGCGATCGCGTCGAGCACCTGCTCGGGCGACTTGGACCGGTTGATCAGCCCCTGGAAGCCGGAGACGAGCACGTCGTAGTAGCCGGGCACCGGCCAGTCCGGGTAGAAGGCCAGGCCGTCCTGGCCGCTGATCGCGTTGAAGTTCTCGATCAGCTTCTTGTCCTTCGGGTCGCTGATCTTGGTCGGGTCGCCGGCGACCGGGACGCCACCGTTGTTGCCGATCAGCGACTGGACCTCGGGCCGCAGCGTGATGTCGACGAAGTCGTACGCCAGGTTCTTGGCCTTGCTGGTGGCCGGGACCACCCAGAGGTTGCCCGACGAGCCGGCGTTGAGCTTGTTGCCGGGGAAGAGGAAGGTGTCCCAGTTGAACTTGATCTCGTCCTTGAACCGGCCGTACCACCAGCTTCCGGAGACGATCATCGGGGTCTTGCCGGCGATGAACGCGGTCCCCATGTCCTCCGCCTTCGCGCTGGCGGAGTCCTTCGACACGTAGCCCTTGCCCACCCACTGCGCGAAGGTCTCCGCGCCGTACTTCAGGGGGTCGGCGTGGAAGTCGACCGGCTTCTTGTAGAGCTGGTAGTCGTCCACGAACGCCCGGTCCGCCTTCGACAGGGCGAGTTGGTAGAAGAGCTGCCCGGCCGGGTACTCGGCGCCCGCCGTGCCCAGCGGGGTGACGCCCTTGCCGACGAAGGTGTCCATGGCCGCGGTCATCTCGTCGAGCGTGGTGGGCACCGGGACGCCGTACTTCGTGAACAGGTCCTTGTTGTAGTAGACCATCACGTACTCGCCGTAGTTCGGCACGCCGAACCAGTTGCCCGAGCCCATCACGCCCTTGTCGTCGTAGCGGGCGGTGGTCTGGAGGCTGGGGCTGAGCGCCTTGTCCCAGCCGCGCTTCGTCGCCTCGGCGGTCAGGTCGGTGAGCAGGCCCTGGGAGGAGAGCAGGCCGGCGGTGGCGTTGCCCTTGTTGTACTCCATGATGTCCGGGCCCTCGGACGAGTTGATGATCATGCCGGCGTTCTGCTGGATCTGCTCGAACGCCTTGCGCTCGAAGCGGACCTCGACGCCGGGGTGCTCCTGCTTGAAGATCTCGATCGCCTTGTCCCAGGCGACGCCCATCGCGCTGTTCGCGCTCTCGTAGTGCCAGAGCTTGAGGACCTTCGCCCCGCCGCCGCCGTCTTCGCCGTCGTCGCCGCAGGCGGTCACGCCGGTCGCCGCGAGCGCGGCCACCACGGCCGCCGCGGCGACTCTCCGGAGTCGCTGCATTGCTAGTCTCCTTGGTGAGTATCGAGCCGGTACTCCCTCAGGCCCGTCGTCGCGTGGCAGCGCGGCGGCGGGCTGCTTCCTCGGTACGTGCCGGTGCCGGCCTGGCAGGGCCGGTCCCGGTCGTGCTGTCGCCACCCGTCGCACGGGGTGGTCCGCTGGAACCGCGGACCTCCAGGACGCAGGGGAGCAGTTGCTGGTGGATCTCGCCGCTGCCGCCGTCGAGGTGCCGCAGCAGCGTCTCGACCGCGATCCGGCCCAGCGCGGAGCCGGGTGAGGTCATCGCGGTGAGCGCCGGTGTCGCCAGCTCGGCGACCTGGGGTGAGGTGACCATGGAGACCACCGAGACGTCGCCGGGCACGCTCAGGCCCCGGCCGGCCAGCTCGCCGAGGATGCCGAAGATGGCGTTCTCGTTCATGGCGAGGACCGCGGTGAGGTCGGGCGCCCGGTCGAACGCCTCGCTGAGCGCTGCCCGCCCGCCGGCCGCGCTGTCCTCCGCGGCGATCATGAGCGGGTCCAGCCCGTGCCCGGTCATCGCCGCCACGAAGGCGTCCCGGGTACGCAGCGCCGGGCCGTAGCCGTGCGCGATGGTCGCCGTCGAGTGGTTCACGTAGACGATCCGCCGGTGCCCGAGCCCGACCAGGTGGTCGACGGCGTCGCGGACCGTCCGGTCGAAGTCGATGTCGACGTACGACAGGCCGGTGGTGTCGCCGGTCCGCCCGATCAGCACCAGCGGGACGCCCAGCTCGCGCAGCAGGTCCACCCGGGGGTCGTCGAGCTGCACCTCCATCGGCAGCGCCCCGTCGAGCATCCGCTGGCTGGCCAGCCGGCGCAGCTCGTCGGTGTCCGCCACGCCGATGGGGGAGAGCACCAGGTGGTAGCCGGCGGCGCTGGCGGCGGCGGCCGCTCCGGTGACGAAGGCGGTCTCGGTGGCGCCCAGCCCGCGCTCGTCCATCGGCATGAGCAGCCCGAGGATCCGGCTGCGCCGGCTGGCCAGCCCGCGGGCCATCGCGTTGGGCTGGTAGTCCAGCTCCGCCATGGCGGCGTGCACCTTGTCGCGCGTGGCCTGGGAGATCGGGCGGGTACCGGTGAGCACGTACGACACGGTGCTGACCGACACGCCGGCGCGGCGGGCGACGTCCTGCATGGTGGCCATCCCGCACCTCCTCCGGCCCTCCCCGGGCGCTGTCCCGGGTGGTTGTCGAAGCGCTTCGACGAAGCGTTTCGACAGAAGGTAGGTCAGGTGTTACACCCACGTCAATAGCCGGTGACAAGATGGGGTCGCCGGCGCGGCCGGCCCCGCTCAGGCCAGGTCGAACAGCGCGGCGGCGGCGTCCCAGCAGACCGCCCGCAGCCAGTCGTCACCCAGGTCGAGCCGGGCCAGCCCGGCGAGCTGCTCCGCGTACGGGTAGGGGATGTTCGGGAAGTCGCTGCCGAGCAGAACCTTCCCGGCCAGCCCCAGCTCGCGCAGCCGCGGCAGCTCCGCCTTCGGGAACGGCACGAACCGGTCGAAGAACGAGGTGAACGCCATCGTCGTGTCCAGCCGTACGCGCGGGTACCGCTCGGCCAGGTCGAGGAAGGCCGCGTAGTCCGGGGCGCCCAGGTGCGCCACGACGGCGGTCAGCGCGGGGTGCCGGGCCAGCATCGCGGCGAACGACGCCGGTCCGGTGTGCGCGGTGCCGACCGGGGCGTGCCCGGCGTGCACCACCACCGGCACGCCCGCCTCGGCCAGCAGCCCCCACACGCCGTCCAGCGCCGGGTCGGTCGGCGCGAAGCCGCCCACCTGGACGTGCACCTTGAACACCCGGGCGCCGGCCGCGAGCGCGTCCGCCACGTAGCGCGTGGCCGCCGGCTCCGGGAAGAAGGTCGCCGAGGGCAGGCAACCCGGGGTACGCGCGGCGAAGTCCAGCGTCCAGGTGTTCAGCGACTCGGCCATGCCGGGCCGGTGCGGGTACGCCAGCGCGGTGAACATCCGCACGCCGAGCCGGCGCAGGTGCGCCACCCGGGCCTCGTCGTCCCACCGGTAGCGGATCGGCCACTCGGTGCCGACCAGCGGCCCGGCCGCGTCGAAGTACGCCCACACCTTGCGCAGCAGGCGGGGCGGCAGGAAGTGGGTGTGCACGTCGGCGAGCCCGGGCAACCCGAGCCGCCCCCAGAACTCGGGCACCGCCGCGTCCTCGGCCGGCGGCCGGGTGTGGTCCGCGGGCACCTCGTCGCCGTCGACCAGGTCCGTCACACCTCGATGTTGAACCGCTGGAGCACGGAGGGCGCGACCAGCCCCACCGCGGCGAGCACGGAGAGCACGGTCAGCGCCGCGCGCAGCACGATCGTCTCGGCCTTGCTCCCGGTACGCAGGGCGATGCCGTTGGGCAGCCCGATCATCGTCCACATCCGCCGCTTGATCGGGATGGGCCAGAGGATCGGCACTCCCGCCTTGGTGATCATGTCGCCGAGGATGTGCACGAAGCAGCCCACCCCGACCGCGGTGCCGATCAGCGGATAGCCACGGTCGCCGGGCAGGTTGGCGAAGGTGAACCAGGCCGCGGCCGCCGACAACAGGGTGACGACCACCCAGCCGGCCCGCTCGGCCCACTCGTCGAAGAGCCCGCGCAGCGCCAGGCCGATCATGAAGAAGAGGATGCTGACCACCGCCCACTTGCCGTACGCGGCGCAGAGCGCGGTGGTGCCCCAGCCGACCAGCAGGGTGAACGGGAGGGTGTGGGTGAGCGTCCGGTGCCCGTTGTTGCGGCGCGGGTCCCTGCTGAGCTTGGTCGCGTAGTAGACGCCCAGCGAGATCTTCTCCATCACCTCGGCGATGAAGAGGCTGAACACCCCGAAGGTCCGGGCCACGGTGGCGCCGCCCTGGTTGCGGGTCACCTTGCCGGAGAGGTCGAGGTCGGGGAAGAGCGCCCCGCCCGCGCAGACCGCGGTGCCGACCGCCAGCGCGAGTGGCGTCTGGTGGTAGTCGGCGAACTGGTCCAGCGCCCAGGACCCGGTCAGCCACACCGCCGCGCCGGACAGCGCGTGGGACGGTCCCATCATCTCGGCTCGCCCTCCCCAGAGATCTTGATCGCCAAAACTACGCCACTGTAGTTAGCCGTCGGGCCGCGGGGCATCACCCGGACGGTCCACTGGGGAGGGGTTCGCGGGCCGTCCGGCCGGTGCCCCCGGACCACCAGGGAGTATGTCGTCCCGGCCCCGGCGGGCCCGGGCAACTGTCGGGGATGGGACGCCCGTGTCAGCCGGCCGCGCGGGTGGCGCGGTCCGGCCGGAAACTGTCCCGGATCAGCGCCAGCTGCGCGGCTCCGGTGGACCAGTCGGCGTCGGTGGTGGTCCACCCGAGCGTCCACCCGCCCGCGTCGCCGGGCAGCACGCGCAGCGCGTGCAGCCGCTCCCCGTACGGGGCGGTCCAGCGGCACTCCCACTCCGCGCCGCCGCCGCCGGCGGCCAGCCGCACCCGCTCGTACCCGGGCAGCCGGCCGCCGGTGGTGAGGTCCTGCTCGGCCGCCCGCAACTGGCCCACCGGGTCCCCGCCCGGGTACGGCTCGATGCCGAGGATCCGCCGGGTGGCCGGGTCCTGGAAGCAGGTGGTGCTGCCGGAGCGCAGTTCCAGCCAGCCGGCCGGCACCGCGACCCGGAAGCCGGCCGTGTCGGCGTACCAGATCCAGCCGGCCGGGAGGGTGAGCGCCGCGTCCGCGGGCGGCGGGCCGGCCCGCACCGGCGTGCCCGTGGCCTCGGGCCGGACGCAGGGGAACGGGGGCGGTGGTACGCCGGGCGGCGGGCCACCGGGCGGGCCGGGACGGCGGTCCCAGGGCTCCTCCGGCGCGCCGGCGTGCGGGTCGCCGCCCGGCCGCCCGTCGTGGTCGTCGGTGACCGCCAGCGCGGTGCCGACACCCGCCGCCACGGCGAGCACGGTGGCGGCCGCCGCGAGCCCCCAGCGTCGGGCCGCGGCCCGGCGCCGGCGGCTCGGGTGATCGCCGCCGTCCGCGGCGGCCGGCCCGGCCGGTGCCGCCGCCGGCCCGACCGCGCCGGCCGCCGGGGCGGCGTGGGACGGCCGGGCCGGCACGTCGACGCCCGGCGCCGCGGCGGCGGCCAGCAGCCGGGCCGCGTCGTCGTGGCCGAGGCGGTGCCGCGGGTCGCGGCGGAGCAGCCCGGCCAGCACCGGCGCCAGCGGGCCGGCGTGCGGCGCCGGGTCCGGCGGCTGGCTGGCCAGTGCGGTCAGCGTGGCCATCGCGGTGCTGCGGGCGTACGGGGACCGGCCCTCCACGGCCGCGTGCAGGGTGGCGCCCAGCGACCACAGGTCCGCCTCGACGCTGGACACCCCCTCGGCGGCCCGCTCCGGGGCCACGTACTGCGGGGAGCCGAGGACCAGGCCGGGGCGGGTCATCATCCCGTCGCCGCCGTCGAAGACGGCCAGCCCGAAGTCGGTGAGCAGCGCCCGGCCGTCCCGGGCCAGCAGCACGTTGCCGGGCTTCACGTCCCGGTGCAGCACCCCGGCCTCGTGCGCGGCGCGCAGCGCGGCCAGCACCGCCAGCCCGATCGTGGCGGCCCGGCGCGGGTCCACCGGCCCGTCCGTCTCGACGATCTCCTGGAGCGACCGGGACGGGACGTACTCCATGACCAGCCACGGGTCGCCGTCGACCCGGACCACGTCGTAGACCCGGACCACGTTCGGGTGGCTGAGCCGGGCGGCCGTCCGCGCCTCGCGGAGCGTCCGGCCGCGCAGCTCGTCGCGTTCGTGGGGGGCGAGCCAGGCCGGCGGCACCACCTGCTTCACCGCCACCTCGCGGTGCAGCATCTCGTCCCGGGCCCGCCAGACCCGGCCCATCCCGCCGCGTCCAACCAGGTCGAGCAGGCGGTACCGGCCGGCGATCACTACCTGCTGCACCGCACTCCTCACCGCTGGTGGAGGTCCACAATAGCCAACAGATCGGGCGACACCTATCGCCCGAGCGGGCGGCGCGGCTCAGCTCGCGGCTCCGGCCAGCAGATTTCCGTCCGGGATGGCGATGGCGGACCGGTCACCGGCCAGCAGCCCCGTCGCCCGGCGGGCCTGGAACGCGCCGTGCTCGCGGCGGGCGGTGGCGTAGGTGCCGGCGGTCCGGGCGGCGATGGCGGACCAGGCGTAGCGCTCGGCGACCATGGCGCGGGCGCGGCGGGCCACCCGGCGGGCGAAGACCTCGTCGCCGAGCAGCCGGTCGACCGCGCCGGCCAGCGCGTCCGGGTCGCCGTGCGGGAAGGTCACCCCGGTCACCCCCGGCTCGACGATCTCGGCCAGGCCGCCGGTGTCCGCCACCGCGAGGGGCGCGCCGGCGGCGGCCGCCTCCAGGGCGATCATGCCGAACGGCTCGTAGAGGCTGGGGATCACGGTCGCGTCGGTGGCGCCGAGGACGGCCGGGAGCTGGGTGGCGTCCAGGAAGCCGGCGAACCGGACGGTGTCGGTGAGGCGCAGCCGGCGTGCCTGGTCGACCAGCTCGTCGCGGTACGGGCCGTCGCCGGCGATCACCACCCGCAGGCCGGGGTGGCGGTCCCGCAGGTACGGCACGGCGTGCACCAGGTGCTGCACGCCCTTCTCGTACACCAGCCGGCCGGCGTACCCGACCAGGGGGCCGTCCCCGGCGAACCGGGCCCGGGCGGCGGAGACCGCGCGGGGGCGGGCGTGCCAGGCCCGGTCGTCCACACCGTTGGGCACCACGTCGATCCGCCCGGCCGGCACGTCGAACAGCCGCGCCACCTGGTCGCGCATGTAGCCGGAGCAGGCGATCACCCGGGCCGAGGCGTTGCTCAGCCAGTGCTCGACGCCGTGGATGGTGCGGTTCATCTCCGCCGGCAGCCAGCCCTGGTGCCGGCCGGCCTCGGTGGCGTGGATGGTGGTGACCAGGGGCAGGTCCAGGTGCTCGGCCAGGGTGACCGCGGTGTGCGCGACCAGCCAGTCGTGGGCGTGGATGACGTCGTATGCGCCGGACTCGGCGGCGCGCAGCGCCACCCGGGTGAGGGTGTGGTTGAAGGCCATGGTCCAGGCCAGCAGCGAGTCGGTGGCGAGCGGGAACCGGACCGGGTCCTCGGCGGCCCGCAGGACGCGCACGCCCTCGGCGTACTCCTCCAGGGGGACGCCCTCGGCGTGCCGGGTGACGACGGTGACCTCGTGCCCGGCGGCGGCCAGGGCGACGGACAGGGCGTGCACGTGGCGGCCGAGGCCACCGACGAGCACGGGTGGGTACTCCCAGGACAGGATCAGCACCCGCTGGTGCCGGGCGGGCTGGATGTCGATCACTTCGGCGTCAGCTGACATGCGGCCCCCTTGGAGTTGTGGTTCCCGCACCGCCCGACGGCACCGCGTGGGGCGCGTCGTGGGGTCGCAGCCCATCCTGCCCAGCGGTCGATAACCAGCGGAGACGCGCCGGTTGCCGGTCTGTAACGCGTTACCGGCGCGCCCGCCGGACGCGCAGCAGCTCGGCCACCGACCACGCCTGGAACGGGCAGCCGGTGGCGGCGTGCGGGGCGAGCCCGTCGGCGGTCTCGCTCACCGAGCCCAGGCCGTACTCGGTCAGGTGCCCCTCCAGCCCCACCAGCAGGTCGTCGGTGGGCAGGCCGGCCCGGCGGTACGCGTCGACGAACGGCCCGATCAGCCAGGGCCAGACCGTGCCCTGGTGGTAGCCGGAGTCCCGCTCGGCCGGGCCGCCCCGGTGCCGGCCGACGAAGCCGGGGGAGTCGGGGGCGAGGCTGCGCGGTCCTAGCGGGGTGAACAGCGCCTCGGTGACCCCGCGCAGGGTGGCCTCGTCCGGTTCGAGGGGCGCGTACGGCAGCGACCAGGCGAGCAGCTGGTTGGGGCGGAGCAGGTCGTCGTCCTGGTGCGGTGCCCCGCCGAGCGGGTACGCGGGCGCCGGCGCGTCCACCACGTCGTGCAGCCAGCCGGCCGGCGTGGGGAAGCGCTCCCGGAACGCGGCGGCGGCCCGCGCGTGCCGGCCCCGCAGCTCGGTGGCGTCCTGTCCGGCCAGCTCGGTCAGCTCGGCGAGCCCGGCCAGCCCGTTCACCCAGAGCGCGTTGACCTCGACCGGTTTGCCGGTGCGCGGGGTGACCGGCACCCCGTAGACCCGGGCGTCCATCCAGGTGAGCGCGACGTCCGGCGGGCCGCCCTGGGTGAGTAGCCCGTCCGTCGGGTCGACCCGGATGCCGTAGCGGGTGCCCGCCACGTGCGCCGCCACCACGCCGTGCAGCGCCGGCAGCAGTTCCGCGCCGAGGTCGGTGTCCCCGGTGAGGGCGACGTGCCGGCTCACCGCGTGCAGGAACCACAGCGTCGCGTCGACGGTGTTGTGCTCCACCCGACCGGTGTCGGCGGTGTTGGCGAGCATCCCCTGCGACAGCGTGGCCGCGTACGCCCGCAGCAGGTCCCGCCCCTCGTCGCCGCGGTTGGTGCGGAGGAAGAGCCCCTCGTAGGAGGTCATGGTGTCCCGCGACCAGGCCCCGAACCAGGGGTAGCCGGCCACCACGTCCGGGCCGGTGGACGTGCGCACCACGAACGCGTCGGCGGCCAGCGCCAGGGTCGCGTCGACGTCGTCGTCCGGCTTCGCGGCGGCCACCACCGCCCGGTGCCGCCGCCGGGCCGACTCGACCAGCGCGGTGGCCGGCGGCGGCTCCTCGGCCAGGTCGTCCGCCCAGGCCAGCACGGACACCTCGGCGCCCGGCTCGTCGAGGGCCCCGGAGAACCGGCCCGCGTACCAGAGGTCCTCGTCGGGGTGCAGCCCGCGCGCCGCCTCCTCCCGGTGCCGCGCGCCCAGCCACCACCGCCCCTCCGGCGTCCAGTCGGGCCCGGCCAGCCGGAACGCGCCCTCCACCACCGCGCCGCCGGCCACCTGCTCCAGCCGCGGGGCGGGGCCGTCCGCCCGCCGCTCGCCGTGCGCGTCCCGCCAGGTGCAGGCCGCGGCCAGGTCGAGCCGGACCGGGCCGCCGGAGATCAGCCGGTGCACCACCGCCACGCAGGACCGGCCGTACGCCATGGCGATCTCCCGCTCGATCACCACGTCGCCGATCCGCCAGCGCCAGCGGGGGACCCCCTCGGTGAGGTCGAAGCGCTCCAGCAGCTCGAAGCCGCGCGGGTCGACCACGCCGGAGGACCACTCGTGCGCGCCCAGCCGGGCCTGCTGCCCGGACGGCAGGGTCACCGCCGGGTCGAGGCTGACCAGTCCCACCCTGCGGGCGGCGGGCGTCTCCCCGGCCACCACGAGCAGCCCGTGGTAGCGACGGGTGCGCAGCCCGGCGACCGTGCCCATGGCGTAGCCGCCGCGCCCGTCGGTGAGCAGCCACTCCCGGGTCGACGAGGCGGACAGCTCCCCGCAGACCTGCGGACCGAAACGAATGTCGATCAACTTTCCTCCACCACCGGCGGGGTGTCACCCGCCACGACGACAATGGCCCCTGTGGAGATGTACCCCGGCGGCGTCGAAGATGTGCAGGTGATCACTGACCGCCCGACCTCCGCGACCCCCGACCCCGAGCGGCACCGGCTCGCCCAGGCCGACGCCGGGGAGCAGGACTGGCGCGCATGGGGTCCCTATCTGTCCGAGCGGGCGTGGGGGACGGTACGGGAGGACTACAGCGAACACGGCACGGCGTGGGACTACTTCCCCCACGATCACGCGCGGTCCCGAGCCTACCGGTGGAACGAGGACGGAATGGCGGGCGTCTGCGACGACCGGCAGACGTTCTGCTTCGCCCTCGCCCTGTGGAACGGGCGGGACCCGATCCTCAAGGAGCGGATGTTCGGGCTCGGCGGCGACGGCGGCAACCACGGGGAGGACGTGAAGGAGTACTGGTGGTACGAGGACTCCACGCCCACCCACTCCTGGATGCGCTGGCGCTACCACTACCCGCAGGCCGCCTTCCCCTACGACGAGCTGGTCGCGGTGAACGCGCTGCGCGGCCGGGACGACACCGAGTACGAGCTGGTCGACACGGGGATCTTCGACGACGACCGGTACTGGGCGGTGACCGTCGACTACGCCAAGGCGTCCCCGACCGACCTGTGCGTGCTGATCACGGTGGCCAACCGGGGGGACACCGACGAGACCCTGCACGTGCTGCCCACCCTCTGGTTCCGCAACACCTGGGCGTGGGGGCTGCCCGGCGCCGACCGGGTGCCCCGGCTCGTGGGCGACGGCGCCCGGCTGATCGGTGAGCACCGGGTGCTCGGCCAGCTCCTGCTGGAGGGGGACGGCGCGCCCACGCCGCTGCTCTGCGACAACGACACCAACGCCGAGCGGCTGTGGGGGCTGCCGGGGCGGTCGGCGTACCCGAAGGACGGGATCAACGACCACGTGGTGGCCGGAGCGGCCACCGTCAACCCGGACCGGGAGGGCACCAAGGGCGCGCTGCACTACGTGCTGGACGTGCCGGCCGGCGGGCAGCGGCAGATCCGGCTGCGGCTGACCCGCACCGCCCCGCCGCCGGCGAGCGACCCACCGCCCCCGGCCGACCTCGGCGACGGGTTCGACACGGTGCTCTGGGCCCGGCGCGCCGAGGCCAACCGGTTCTTCGACAGCGTCATCCCGGCCGCCGCCAGCGCCGACGAGGCGCTGGTGGCCCGGCAGGCCATCGCCGGGCTGATGTGGGGCAAGCAGTTCTACCACTTCGACGTGAAGCGCTGGCTGGAGGGCGACCCGGGCTCCACGCCGCCGCCGGCCGGCCGCCGGCACGGGCGCAACAGCGCCTGGTGGCACATGAACAGCTTCGACGTGATCTCCATGCCGGACCCGTGGGAGTACCCCTGGTACGCCGCCTGGGACCTGGCCTTCCACTGCGTCACGATCGCCCGGGTCGACCCGAGCTTCGCCAAGGAGCAGCTGCTGCTCCTGCTCCGCGAGTGGTACCTGCACCCGAACGGGCAGATCCCGGCGTACGAGTGGGCGTTCGGCGACGTGAACCCGCCGGTGCACGCCTGGGCGGCGCTCAAGGTGTTCGAGATCGACGGCTCCCGGGACCACGAGTTCCTCGCCCGGGTGATGCACAAGCTGCTGCTCAACTTCACCTGGTGGGTCAACCGGAAGGACACCGGCGGCAACAACGTGTTCGAGGGCGGCTTCCTCGGGCTGGACAACGTCGGCCCGTTCGACCGGTCGGCCGCGCTGCCGGTGGCCGGGGTGCTGGAGCAGTCCGACGGCACCGGCTGGATGGCCATGTACGCGCTCAACCTGCTCGACATGGCCATCGTGCTGGCCGAGCACGACCGGGCGTACGTGGACACCGCGACGAAGTTCTTCGAACACTTCGCGTACATCGCCGCGGCCGCGTACGACCAGGGGCTCTGGGACGACGAGGACGCGTTCTTCTACGACGTGCTGCGGCAGGCGGACGGCACGAAGGTGCCGCTGAAGGTCCGTTCGGTGGTCGGGCTGCTGCCGCTCGCCGCGGTCACCCGGCTCACCGCGCGTACGCTGCACCGGCTGCCCGAGCTGGGCGCCCGGCTGCGCTGGTTCCTCACCAACCGCCCCGAGTACGCCGAGGTGATCGGCGCCCGCCGGCTCGGCCCGGACGGCCGGCAGCAGCGGCTGCTCTCCATGGTCGGCCCGGACCAGGTCGTCCGGCTGCTCGCCCGGATGCTCGACACCGACGAGTTCCTCTCGGAATACGGGCTGCGCACCCTCTCCCGCGCTCACCTGGACAAGCCGTTCACGGTCACCCTGAGCGGCCAGGAGTTCGGCGTCGGCTACGAGCCGGCCGAGTCGACCAGCGGCCTGTTCGGCGGCAACTCCAACTGGCGTGGCCCGATCTGGATGCCGACCAACTTCCTGCTGATCAGCGCGCTGCGCGACTACGCCGCCTTCTTCGGCGACGACCTCCAGGTGGAATACCCGACCCGGTCCGGGGTGAAGCGCACGCTCGACGAGATCGCCGACGACCTGTCGGCCCGGCTGATCTCGCTGTTCACCCGGGACGGTTGGGGCCGGCGGCCGATCTACGGCGCGGCCCAGCTCTTCCAGACCCACCCGGACTGGCGGGACCTGATCTGCTTCCCGGAGTACTTCCATGGCGACAACGGCGCCGGCCTCGGCGCCTGGCACCAGACCGGGTGGACGGCCCTGGTGGCCGACCTGATCCTCACCCTGCGCCGCTGACGGTGGGGCGCGACGGAACCGCCGCGCCCCACCAACTCACGGGAGCGGGAGGAACGCCACCCGCGCGTGGTACTCGCCGGCCACCGTGACGGTGTCGCTGCCGACCCAGAGGCCCCGGTCGGTGGCGTACAGCTCCGCGGTGCCGACGCCCCGGTCCTTGGTCGGGTTCCAGGCCAGCGCCTTGCCGGTGGTCGGGTGGATCGCCCCGATCCCCGGCCGGGACACCGCGCCCGCGCCGGCCGAGTTGCGCCCGTACGGGTTGTCCAGCCAGCGCTGGTGGCCGCCGACGTAGACCGCCGCGCCGGTGATCGCCACCGAGAGCAGGGTGTCGCCGCCGGTGTAGTTCACCCAGGTCGGCTGCTTGCCGCCGGCCTCCGTGCCGAACTCGAAGCGGGACGCCGCGTCGCAGAGCGTGCCGGGGAACGCGGCGCCGGTGGTGACTGCCACGAACCAGGTGCCGTCCGGGGAGATGTCCACCCCGCGCAGGTAGGTGGGCATGGACGCGGCGCACTGCGGCTGGTAGCGCAGCGTCGACCAGCCGGAGAGCGTCGCCCCGGTGTCGCTCAGGTTCGCCACCGCGAGCTGGTGGCGCGCCACGCCGGCCACGGAGCTGAAGTTGCCCACGAAGACCAGCCGCCGGCCGTCGGCGGAGACGTCCAGGGCCTCGATCTTGACCGGGGCGGTGGCGCCGGTGGTGGTCTTCCGGGGTCCCTCGATCCGCAGGTTCACCGAGGCGTCGGCGGCGCCCGTGGTGGCGTTCAGGGCGGCCAGGGCGCGGCGGGTCACCCCGCCGACGGTCTGGAACGCCCCGCCGAGGATCAGCCGGTTGCCGACCAGCCGCATGTCGTTGACCTGGTTGTTGAGCGCCGCCGGGGCGAACCCGGCGACCCGGGCGCCGGTGGCCGCGTCGACCCGGGCCACCCGCGGGGCGGCCACGCCGTTGACCGTGGTGAAGGCGCCACCGATGTAGAGCGAGCGGCCGTCCGGCGAGGCGGCGAGCGCCTTCACCGTGCCGTTGACCACCGGCCGGAACGTGGTGTCGATCCGGCCGGTGGTGGCGTCGACGGCCACCAGGCGCGGCATCGCCAGCTGGGCGGTCTGCCCGGCGTTGCGGACCTTGGTGAACGAACCGGCCAGGTACACCCGGTTGCCGATCTGGAGGATCCGGTACACGGTCCCGTCGAGGGCGTGCGGCGTCCAGTCCACGGGGTTGACGCCGACCACCGTGGAGTGTGCGGCGTTGACCGCGAGGGCCGGGGAAGCGGGAAGCGCGCCGCCCGCGGCGGCGAGCGCGGCCACCACGGCGGTGGCCGCCCTCCGGCGACGCCGGCGCCGTGCCGGGGTCGCGCGGGGCTGATCGCGTGAGGTCGTCATCGCCGAAGCATGCCGCCCCGGGCCGGGTCGGCGCAGTCGGGTTCCCGCCGCCCGTCGCACGGCGTTCGGCCAGTCCGGACGGTCCGTCCGTCCGGTCGGGGATGATCTTGTCGGTCGATCCCGGCCGATCCCGGCCCGGCGCGCCGGAAACCCGGGTGCCGGGGCGGGCCGCGGGCAGTACCGTGTCCCGGTCCGCCACACGGGAGGAGTACGCGATGCCACAGCGCCGGGAAGCCGCGGTGCTGGTCTTCGACGCCGACGACACGCTCTGGGAGAACAACGTGCTCTTCGAGCGGGTGATCGACGACTTCCTCACCTGGCTGGACCATCCGACGCTGGACCGGATCCAGATCCGGGCGGTGCTCGACGACATCGAGCGGGCCAACGCGATCGCGCACGGCTACGGCAGCAAGGTCTTCCTGCGCAGCCTGGGGGAGTGCCTGGAGAAGCTGCAGGCCCGCCCGGCCACCGACCGGGAGCGCGCCGAGATCGACGACCTGGCGGCGGCGCTGGTCGGCCACCAGGTGGAGCTGATGCCCGGTGTGGCGGAGACCCTGGACGACCTGGCCACCCGGCACGAGCTGCTGCTGCTCACCAAGGGGGAGCGCGAGGAGCAGCAGCGCAAGCTCGACGCCTGCGGGCTGCTGCACCACTTCCGCGCCGCGCACATCGTGCCGGAAAAGGACGTCGACACCTACCGCTGGCTGGCCCGGGAGCACGCCTTCGACCCGGCCGCCGCCTGGATGGTCGGCAACTCCCCGCGCTCGGACATCCTGCCGGCCCGGGCCGCCGGCCTGAACGCGGTCTTCATCCCCAACGAGAACACCTGGGTGCTGGAGCACGACGAGCTGGACCCGTCCGACCCCGGGGTGATCCGGCTGGCCGCCTTCCCCGACCTGCTCCGGCACTTCTGATCCGGCCGGTAACGTCCGGGGAGTGCCGCTGACCTTCCCGTCGCACCTCGCGCCGGTGCTGCCGCTGAAGCTCTGGCGGCCGCACTGGTTCGACGGGGTGGCGCTGTCCACCGGCGCGGTCGCCCCGGACGTGGGCTACCTGCTCACCGGCACCGCGCTCGCCCCCGGGCTGCGGACGCACACCCTCGGCGGGCTGCTCTGGTGGTGCCTGCCGGTCGCCCTCGGCTACGCCTGGGTCGTCCGCCGGGTGATCGCCGGAGTCGCCGTGCACCTGCCCGGCCAGCGGCTGTTCGGCTGGCCCGACCACGCCGCGCTGGCCGGCGTTCGGCATCCCTGGCAGGTCACCGTCTGCTCGGCGCTGATCGGCGCGTTCAGCCACGTGGCCTGGGACCGGATCACCCACAGCGACCGGTGGCCCCGCCTGCTCGGCATCGCCGACTTCCACGCCCTGACCGGGCTCTACTGGTGGCAGCTGTCCGACGTGACGGGCACCCTCGGCGGCGGGTTGCTGGTCGCCGCCCTGGCGGTGCGCGCCGCCCGCCGGCGTGAGATCTTCGAGGGTGTCCGGCCGCCGGCGCCGCCGGCCCGGCCGGGCGTGTTCTGGGCCGTGGCCCTGGCGGTCACCGGGCTCGGGACGCTGGTGCTGCCAGGCCTGCCGGCGGCCACCGTTCCGGCGCCGGCCGGGGTGCGCCTGCTGCACCTCGCGGCGGTCGCCCTCATCGCCGGGGCGGCCGCGGCCGGAGCCCTGACGGCGCCCTCGCCGGACGCCGCGCGCAGTGATCGCCTCGAAGACAAACAGCGCCCGTCCGGCTGACCCTGTTACGCCGACATGCCGTATTTCAACGTTGGCATCAATCACATTCTCCCGGGGCCGCCGAACCTTGTCCGACCTGCGGGAACCTGCTTAACCTGAGCCCGCGCCCACGCCTCTTCGGGGTGAGACGGGGGCGCGCCGAAGTCCGGTAGTTGGGCACCGTGGAGCTGAGTGCAGGCGGGCCGGCTCGCCGTGTTGAGCCCGGCGTTGGCGGCGTGCCACGCCTGCCGCGCTCGCAACGGCGAATTACCGCTACCACGCCGGACGGCTGGGGGTCAGGACCGGGGAGTTGCGGACCCGGTCCTGACCCGTCCGGCCACCTCCCGTCACCTCGATCCGGCCACCTCCCGCGACCTCGCGAAGATCACCCGGACGGGGGCGGTGCGCGGCCCCGGCTCCGTGCGAGGATCCTCCGCGTGAAGCCGACGAAGGCCGCCCGGTTGACCTCCCTGCCAGCGGGAACGGCGCAGGTCGTCATCGTCACCGGGGAGGGTTGGCGCACCACCCACGCCACCCTGGAGACGTACGACCGCGCCGGCGACCACTGGCGACCGGCTCTGCCCCCGCTGCCGGCCCGGATCGGCGCGGACGGCTTCAGCGACCGGCACGTCGAGGGCGTGCCGACCACCCCGACCGGCGTCTACGCCATCGGCCCCACCGTCTACGGCATCGCCGCGGACCCGGGCGTGCGCCACCCGTACCACCGGGTCGCCGCCGACGACTGGTGGAACGCCGAGCCGGACTCCCCGCACTACAACAGCTTCCAGCGCTCCGCCGAGCCGTTGGGCGGCCAGAGCGAGGCGCTGTGGCGGGAGGACCCCGCGTACACCCACTTCGCGGTGATCACCTACAACATGCCGCCGACCGTCCCGGCTCCGGTGCCGCACGCCGGCAGCGGCATCTTCCTGCACCAGTTCAGCCGCGCCGGGGGCAACCCGACGGCCGGCTGCGTGAGCCTGTCCCACGAGCACCTGGTCGCGGTGCTCACCTGGTTCGACCCCGGGGCGGCGCCGCACATCGTGCTCACCCCCGCCGAACGCCTCGACCGCTACTGATCCCCCCGCCCCCACGAGCCGCCAGGACCGCATTCGTATGGACATCGTCAGCACCGGGCAGCCGCCCGCCGAGAACGCCGCCAGCACCTGCTACCGGCACCCCAAGCGGGAGACGCTGCTGCGCTGCACCCGCTGCGACCGCCACATCTGTCCCGACTGCATGCGCGAGGCGCCGGTCGGCCACCGCTGCCCGGAGTGCGTCCGGGCGGACAACCGGACCGTCCGGCAGGCCCGCACGGTCTTCGGCGGCCGGCTGGTGGCCCGCCCGCTGGTGACGTACGCGCTGGTCGCCCTCATCCTGCTGGCGTACCTGGTCGAGCTGGTCCACCCGGCCGTCCTCGACCAGTTCGACAGCCTGGGCACCGGGCTGGTCGACGACGCCGGCCAGCGCTACGTCGACGACGGCGTGGCCCGCCCCGGGTACGAGCCGATCGGGGTGGCGCACGGCGAGTGGTACCGCCTCATCACCTCGTCCTTCCTGCACCTGCTGCCCACCCAGGGCGCGCTCGGCTTCCTGCACATCGCGTTCAACCTGTGGTGGCTGTGGGAGCTCGGCCGGGTCATCGAGGAGCGGCTGGGGCACGTCCGGTACCTCGCCGTCTACCTGCTCTCCGCGCTGGGCGGCGGGGTCCTGGGCTTCCTGGTCTCCCCGCACCAGGCCGCGGTCGGCGCGTCCGGCGCGGTGTACGGCCTGGCCGGCTGCTACGTGGTGCTCACCCGGCGGCTGCACCACCATCCGATCGACCCGCAGCGGGTGCTCATCCCGTTCGTGATCTGGATGGTGCTCTCCGCCGGCTGGACCTCCTGGGAGGGCCACCTGGGCGGCCTGCTGGTCGGCGGCGTGGTCGGCCTCGGGCTCGCGTACGCCCCGGCGAAGCGGCGGAACGCCGTGCAGGTGGCGGTCACCGTGGCCGTCGCCGTGCTCCTCGTCGCGCTGGTCGTGGTGAAGTCGCTCGCCCTCGCCGGCTGACCCCGCCGAGCGCCCGCGGCGGGGCGGACGAACGGCCCTGGTGGACGGGCGCGGCCCGGCGTGACACTGAGCCATGACACCTCAGCGCGTACCACTGCTCGCCAGCCTGGTCGTGCTGTTCGCGGCGGCCTGCACGACGACGACCGACCACGACGGCGCGGCCCCGACGACCGCGCCGGCGCCGCCGCCCGGCGCGACCTCCGCCGCGACCACGCCCGCCACCACTCCGGCCGCGCCCACCACCGGCGCACCCGTCGGGGGCTCCTGGCGGGTGACCTACGGTTGGGCGGTCCTCGCGACGCCCGCCCGGGTGACCCACCAGGTCCGGGTGCCGGTCACCCCGGCGCCGGGGGAGCCGTTGCCCGTCCTGGTCGAGGTGCGCGTCGGCGACCACCCGGCCGAGGGCTTCAGCCGGATCACCTTCGCCTTCCGCGGCCCGACGCCCTCCTACCAGGTCGGCTACGTCCCGCAGGTGGTGACCGAGGGCCGGGGCGCGCCCGTCGAGCTGCCCGGCACGGCCTACCTGTCGGTGCGGTTCGACCCGGCGCAGGCGCACGACGCCCGCGGCGCCGCCACGGCCGACGTGCCGCCGTCGCGGATCGGCTACCCGACCCTGCGCGGCTGGGCCGCGGCCGGCGACTTCGAGGGGCGCCTCAGCTTCGGGCTCGGGCTCCGGCCGCCGGCGGGCGGGACGCTGCCGGTGCGGCTGGGCGAGTCCACCCGCCCCGACGGCACCCACGTCGTCGCGGTCGACGTGCGACGCGGCTGACCGGCCCGCGCGGACCGACCGCGCCGGCCCGGTGGCCGGCGCGGTCGGGGTGCGGGTGGGTCAGCCGACCTCGCCGCGGACGATGGCCACCGCGACCCGGCAGAACTCGTCCATGTCCGGCTGGAAGCCGGCGGCGATGTCCGGGTGCAGCCCGGCGCGGGTCTCGTCGAGCAGCCGACGGCAGACCTCCTCGACCGGCTCACCCGCGTAGCTGGCGCGGACCCGGTCGGCGGCCGCCTGCAGGGCCGAGGTCAGCTGATCCTCAAGCGGGCCGCGCAGCTTCTGCTGCACAGGATCGAGCCCGCTCGGATCGAGCGTGACATGTGGCTCCGACATCGGCGCTCCCTTCGTCGGCGACCGCGGTACCCCACCGCGATCGTCGGTCAAACCATCCTCGGTGCGGCCGCCACCCGGACCTGGTACGAGAAGTCCTCGGCGGGCTCCTCGACGTAGGACAGCCGGCGGATCTGCCGGTCGTCGGACCAGAGGGCGACGTCGACCAGCACCCCGAGGTGGGCCAGGCCGATGTTCGCCACCCGCTTCTTGTCCTGGAGCACCGCGCAGACACCGCCCACCAGGGTGCTGGCGTCGGAGGTGCGGTGCCCGGGCGGGCAGCGCAGGGTCACGTCCACCTCGATCGGACCGTCGAGCGGGGTCCACCCGGTGCGCTGGGCCGCCGTGCAGGCGGCCTGGAGCAGGGTGCGGACCCTCGCCGCCTGCCGGTGGCCGGCGGCGAAGATGGACAGGGCCTCGGTCTTGACCGGGGGCAGGCCGCTCACCTCGAACGTCAGGGCGAGAGCGCGGGTGTCCTGCACGACGGCACCTCCTCGTGGGAATCCTGCCCAACCGGTGGAACCGCAGAAGGGAGTTCGCGCGAGAACCAACCGATCGGACGGGCTGGGGTCGGCCGGAGGCGTATCGACTTCGACGGCGACGCGCTGGCTGCGGAGCTACGAAAACGCTAGTCGACCCGGCGGACGCTGGGTAGCCTCGCCGTTCACTGGGTGGGACGCGGGCGGAAGGCGCAGAACTCGTTCCCCTCCGGGTCGGCCAGCACCCACCAGGACGTCGCCGGGGTGGGCTCGCGCAAGAGGGTGGCCCCGGCCGCGATCAGTGCGGTGACCTCCGTGCCGGTCAGCTCGACGTCCCAGTGCACCCGGTTCTTCACCTGCTTGCGCTCCGGCACCGGGTCGAAGACCCAGTGGTCCCACGGGAAGCCGGCCGCGCCGACCACCGAGGCGGCGCCCTCGGGGGTGGTCTCCACCCGGCCGCCGACCACCCGCGCCCACCAGGCGGCCTGGGCGTCCGGGTCGGCGCTGTCCACGACCAGTTCGAAGACGCCGGGCCGGGCGTCCTCGCGCGGCGGGAACGCGCAGAACTGGTTGCCCTCCGGGTCGGCCAGCACCCACCAGCTGATCTCCGCGTCCGGCTCGCGGACCAGGCGCGCGCCGGCGGCCAGCAGCGGGGCCGGTTCCGGACCGGTGAGCCGCAGGTCGAGGTGGACGCGGGTCTTGCCGGTCCGCGGCTCGGGCACCGTGTTGACCCAGATCGACTCGGCGGCGGAGGCGGCGCCGCGGGGGTCGATCCGGGCGTCGCCGTCGCCGGTGTCGACCAGGTTGCCGTCGAGGATGGCGGCCCAGAAGCCGCCGAGGCGGTGGGCGTCGGCGGCGTCCAGGCAGAGGTCCTTGAAGCGTGCGATCATCCGGCCATCATGCCGGCCGGGTCGGACGTCCACCCGAGCGCGAGCGCGGGCCGGGTGCGGCCGGTCGCGGTGATCCGCCCCGCGACCGCGGCTGTCGTATCCGTCTCGTGACCGCCAGGTTTCGCAGCGTCGCAGGCCGGGCACTGTCTGCCGCACGAAACGTCCCGGGCGCGGGCCGACCGGCCGGCGCTCCGACCGTCTCGCCGTGCGCCGGGGCACGGGTGACCTCCCCGGCTCTTCGCCGAAGAAAGGGGGAGGGCGATGACGACGGACCCCGACCCGGCCGCGCGGCGGCCGGCCCGGCGTGCGGCGGCGGCAGCCGCCGCACTCGCGTTGGTGGCCCCGCTGGCCGCCTGCGGTTCCGGCGGCGACGGTGGCCCGCCCACGATCAACCTGTACTACCCGCCCGAGCAGAACCTGCAGAAGGTGGTCGACGACTGCAACGCGCAGGCCCAGGGGCGCTACCAGATCGTCTACCGGGTCCTGCCGCGGCAGGCCGACGACCAGCGGGTGCAGATGGTGCGGCGGCTCGCGGCGCAGGACAGCGGGATGGACGTGCTCGGCCTCGACGTCACCTGGACGCAGGAGTTCGCCAGTGCCCACTGGATCCGGGAGTGGACCGGCCAGGACAAGGCCGAGGCGGAGCAGGGCACGCTCGCCGGCCCGCTGGACACCGCCCGCTACGAGGACAAGCTCTACGCGGCGCCGAAGAACACCAACGTGCAGCTCCTCTGGTACCGCAGCGACCTGGTCCAGGAGCCGCCGAAGACCTGGGACGAGATGATCTCCGCCGCCCAGCAGCTCAAGCAGCAGGGCAAGCCGTACCAGGTGCTCACCATGGGGGCCCAGTACGAGGGCCTCGTCGTCCTCTACAACACCCTGGCCGAGAGCGCGGGCGGGAAGATCCTGAGCGACGACGGCAAGCAGGCCGTCATGGACGAGGGCACCGTCAAGGCGCTCGACCAGCTCAAGAAGTTCGCCACGTCGGGCGTGACGTCGCCGTCGTTCAGCAACGCCACCGAGGACCCGGTCCGGCTGGAGTTCCAGTCCGGCGGTGGCGCCTTCGAGGTCAACTGGCCCTTCGTCTACCCGGCGATGCAGGAGGCGGCCCCGGATCTGGCGAAGAAGGTCAAGTGGGCGCGGATGCCCGGCATCGACGCGAACACCCCGAGCAAGGTCACCATCGGCGGGGTCAACATGGCGGTCAGCGCCTACTCGAAGCACCCGACGGAGTCCTTCGAGGCGGCGAAGTGCATCCGCAACGCCGAGCACCAGAAGTTCTCCGCGGTCAACGACGGGGTGCCGCCCACCATCGAGTCGGTCTACGCCGACCCGGAGATGGACAAGGCGTACCCCATGAAGGACACCATCCTGGAGGAGCTGAAGGAGCCGGCGGTCCGGCCGCTGACCCCGGCGTACCAGAGCATCTCCACGGTCATGTCGGCGATTCTGTCGCCGCCGTCGGCCATCCGGCCCGAGCAGACCGCTAACGAGCTGCGCGACGCGATCGCCGACGCGCTGGAGTCGAAGGGGGTGCTGCCGTGAGTGTGAACGCCACTCCCGCCGGCGCGGACGTCGCCGCCGACGAGACCGCCACCCGGGGCGGCGGCCGGCACGCGGCCGTCCCGACCCAGCGGGCCGGCCGCCGGGCCCGGGCCCCGCTGAGCGAGAACAAGCGCGCCGAGCGGCGCCTCGGCTGGCTGCTCTGCGCGCCGGCCGCGCTGGTCATGGTGCTGGTCACGGCCTACCCGATCCTCTACTCGGTCTGGTTGTCGCTCCAGCGCTTCGACCTGCGCTTCCCGGACCAGCGCGAGTTCATCGGGCTGGAGAACTACGTGACCGTGCTGACCAACCAGTTCTGGTGGACGGCGTTCGGGGTGACCGCGCTGATCACCGTGGTCACCGTCGCCGTCGAACTGGTGCTCGGCATGGGCCTGGCGCTGATCATGCACCGGACGCTGGTCGGCCGGGGCATCGTCCGCACCGCGGCGCTCATCCCGTACGGCATCGTCACCGTGGTCGCCGCCTTCTCCTGGCGGTACGCCTGGACGCCCGGCACCGGCTACCTGGCCAACCTGTTCGACGGCAGTGCCCCGCTGACCGAGCGGGCCAGCTCGCTGGCGATCATCATGCTGGCCGAGATCTGGAAGACCACCCCGTTCATGGCGCTGCTGCTCATGGCCGGGCTGGCGCTGGTGCCGGAGGACCTGCTCAAGGCCGCCTCCACCGACGGCGCGACGGCCTGGCAGCGGTTCACCAAGGTGATGCTGCCGGTCATGAAGCCGGCCATCCTGGTCGCCCTGCTGTTCCGCACCCTGGACGCGTTCCGGGTGTTCGACAACATCTTCGTGCTCACCGCCGGCGGCAATGAGACCTCGTCGGTGTCGATGCTCGCCTACAACAACCTGATCCGGGGGTTGAACCTCGGCATCGGCTCCACGATGTCGGTGCTGATCTTCCTCACCGTGGCGATCATCGCGTTCGTGTTCGTGAAGCTGTTCGGCACCGCTGCCCCCGGCAGCGACGACGGGGAGAGGCGCTGACATGGCAGTCGAAACCACCACGCGGGCGAAGGTGCGCTGGGGCCTGCTGGACGTCATCGTCGTCGTCTTCGCGCTGGTCCCGGTGCTCTGGATCGCCTCGCTGTCGTTCAAGACCCCGGCCACCCTCACCGACGGGAAGTTCTGGCCCCGGGAGTGGACGCTGGACAACTACCGGACGATCTTCGACACCGACCAGTTCGTCCGGGCCCTGGTCAACTCCATCGGCATCGCGCTGATCGCCACCCTGATCGCGGTGGTGCTGGGCGCGATGGCCGCGTACGCGATTTCCCGGCTGGACTTCCCCGGCAAGAAGCTGCTGGTCGGGGTGTCCCTGCTGATCGCCATGTTCCCGCAGGTGTCGCTGGTGTCGCCGCTGTTCGAGATCGAGCGGCAGCTCGGCCTCTTCGACACCTGGCCGGGGCTGATCCTGCCGTACATCACGTTCGCCCTGCCGCTGGCGATCTACACGCTCTCGGCGTTCTTCAAGCAGATCCCGTGGGACCTGGAGAAGGCGGCGAAGATGGACGGCGCCACCCAGGGCCAGGCGTTCCGGCGGGTGATCGCCCCGCTGGCGGCGCCGGGGCTGTTCACCACGGCCATCCTGGTCTTCATCTTCTGCTGGAACGACTTCCTCTTCGCCATCACGCTCACCTCGACCGAGCGGGCCCGTACGGTCCCGGTGGCGCTGTCGTTCTTCACCGGCGAGTCGCAGTTCGAGGACCCCACCGGGGCGATCTGCGCCGCCGCCGTGGTGATCACCATTCCGATCATCCTGTTCGTGCTCTTCTTCCAGCGCCGCATCGTCTCCGGCCTGACCTCCGGCGCAGTCAAGGGATAGGTGGTGTTGTCATGGCTGACATCGTGCTGGACAAGGTGAGCAAGCGGTTCCCGGATGGGACGACCGCGGTGCGGGGCGTCGACCTGGAGATCGCCGACGGCGAGTTCGTCATCCTGGTCGGCCCCTCCGGCTGCGGGAAGTCCACCACCCTGAACATGATCGCGGGGCTGGAGGACATCAGCTCCGGGGAGCTGCGCATCGCGGGGCAGCGGGTCAACGACAAGGCGCCCCGGGACCGCGACATCGCCATGGTCTTCCAGTCCTACGCGCTCTACCCGAACATGACGGTGCGGGAGAACATGGCCTTCCCGCTTCGGCTGGCGAAGCTGGACAAGGAGTCCATCCACCAGAAGGTGGAGGAGGCGGCGAAGGTCCTGGAGCTGACGCCGCTGCTGGACCGCAAGCCGGCCAACCTCTCCGGCGGGCAGCGGCAGCGGGTGGCCATGGGCCGGGCGATCGTCCGCCAGCCCAAGGCGTTCCTCATGGACGAGCCGCTGTCCAACCTGGATGCGAAGCTGCGGGTGCAGATGCGCACCGTGGTGTCCCGGCTGCAGAAGCAGCTCGGCACCACCACGGTCTACGTGACCCACGACCAGACCGAGGCCATGACCCTCGGCGACCGCGTGGTGATCATGCGGGGCGGCGCGGTGCAGCAGGTCGGCCCGCCGCAGGAGCTCTACGACCACCCGCGCAACCTCTTCGTCGCCGGCTTCATCGGCTCACCGTCGATGAACTTCCTGCACGCCGCCGTCGAGGACGGTCACTTGCGTACGGCGCTGGGCGACGTGCCGATCGGGGACCGGGTACGCCGGCAGCTCGACGGCGCCGACGCCCCGCGCGAGCTGATCCTCGGCATCCGTCCGGAGCACTTCGAGGACGCCGCGCTGATCGACGACGAGACCCGCCGCCGGGGCCTGGAGTTCGACGCGCCGGTCGACATCGTCGAGTCGATGGGCTCGGACAAGTACGTCTACTTCACGGTCGAGGGGGAGCGGGCCAGCGCCGCCGAGCTGGAGGAGCTGGCCGCCGACGCGGGCGCCGCCGACTTCACCGGGACCGGGTCGAGCCTGGTCACCCGGCTGTCGGCGGAGTCGCCGGTGCGCGAGGGCGAGTCGCGGCGGGTCTGGTTCAACCTGGAGAAGATCCACCTCTTCGACCCGTCCACCGGCCGGAACCTCACGCTGCACGAGGGGCGGGCGTCCGGCGCGCTGGCCGACTGAACGGCACCGGGTCCGGGCCGGTGGGCGGCGCCCACCGGCCCGGCCGCGTGTCACCAGGTCAGCCGCAGCGGCAGGCCGAGGAAGTCGGCGTAGCCGTTGAGGGCCGACTCGACGCCGGCCCGCAGCGCGGCGTCGAAGGGCTCCAGCGGCTGCACGGTCACGGTGACCACCTGCTTGCCCACGCTGCGCTTCCAGGTGCCGACCACCCGGCCGCCGCGCACCACCGTGGCCTGGAAGATCCCGTTGTTGCCGGGGACGACGGCGTTCGCGTGCGCGGGATCGAGCATCAGCGTGCGGTCCTTGTAGCCCAGCAGGTACTCGTCGAAGCCGGGCAGGGTGTGCACGGTGTCGACCGGGGCCCGGGGCGCGTCGAGCAGGGCGGCGTCGACCACCGCCGGCACCCCGTCGACCTCGACCGGGGCGAGCGCGTCGCCGGCCGCCGCGATGCCCCGGGTGGCGTCGGTCACGGTGAGCCCGGTCCACCGGGCCAGCTCGTGCCGGGTCACCGGGCCGTGGCCGCGGACGTAGCGGTGGGCGAGCACGCCCAGCGACTCGTCGCGCTCGGGGTGGCGCGGGTCCGGCGCCCACTCGTCCAGCAGCGCGAACGTCTGCTCGGTGCCGACGTGCGGGGCGATGCAGGTGACGCCACGTTGACTGGCGTACCAGAGCAGGTGGTAGCCGCGCTGGCCGGTGGTGTCCAGGCCGGCGGCGCGCAGCGTGGCCAGGCACTCGGCCCGGGTGAGCCGGCCCCCGCCCGCGAGGGCCTCGCCCAGCGCGTCGGCGGCACGGTCCACGTCGGCCTCGCTCAGGCCCAGTTGGGCCCGCCGCGTGGCCGCGCCGGCCAGCACCCGCACGCCGGTCACCGCCAGCATCCACCGCGCGTCCCGGGGCGGCACCAGGTGCACCGTGCCGCGCATCGGCCAGGTGCGCAGCGCCTCGCGCCGCTCCAGCGCCGCCCGCACGTCGTCCTGCGTCCGGCCGGGCAGGCGTACGCCGAGCGACCAGAGGCCGCTCGCCGCGTCCTGGGCCTGCATGGCGCCGAACCACTCGACCACCTCGGCCACGCTCTCCGGGCGCGCGGTGGGGTGCGGGCGCAGCAGCAGGCTGGTCATCCGCAGCGCCAGCGCCTCGGCGCCGGTGAGACGTACGGTCACGCGGTGGCCTCCCGTCGACGTGGACGGTCAGCATAGGTCGGCGGTGCGACGTTCCCGGCGGACGGACGACCGGACGGGCGGGCCGTGGCCCACCCGCCCGGGATGCGCCTCGCGTCAGCGGTTGCGGCGTGCCCGCTCCGGCACGTCGGCGTCCACCAGCTCCCGGCGGACCTGCGCGTTGACCGGCTGCTCCTCGACGACCTCGTCCTTGTTCAGCCGGACCCGCTCGACCGGGACCTGCTCCTTGGCGACCACCGGGTGCTCGGCGCGCAGCTCCATCTCGCGCTGCTCCTCGCCGATGCCGGCCCGGACGGCGTCCCGGTCGGCCTCGCTGATCGGCTCGTGGACGACGGTCACCTCGTCGTGCTCGACCGGCACGCTCGTCTGGACATTCTCGGTGACCACGCGCTTGCTCAGCCGTGCCGCGCCGGCCGGCTCGCTCTGGGTGCCGACCCGCAGCCGCTCCTCGGAGCGGACCACCTCCGGAGCGCCCGGCATCCGCTGCGGCGCCGGCCCGGCCTGCTCCCCGAGCTGGTAGTGCTGATAGAGCTGGGCGAGCTGCTCGGTGCTGAGCGGCTGGGCGGTGCCGGTCTCCACACTCGGCGCGCTGCGCACGGTGGCCTTGTCGTACGGCACCTGGAGCCGCCCGTCCTGCTGCATCCGGGCCGCCTCCAGCGGTGCCATCGACTCGTGGTGGCCCATCACGCCGGTCTTCACGCTGACCCAGGTCGCCTCGCCGCTGGGATCGGCCCAGACCTGGCCCACGCTGCCGATCTTCGCGCCCGAGCGGTCCTGGACGTCCTGCCCGTACAGCGAGCGGACCTGCTGCTCCGTGAGTCGCATGGTTCGTCCTTCCTCTCGTGGGTCACGACGTGGATCCCCGGCAGCGCGCCCGGCATTCCGCAGAACCCGGACGAATAGGAGGAGGGGTAGCAACGGTGCCGGAAACGACCCCGGGTGCGAGGCATGAGTGCCGCCGGAGCGGGGATGCCCCGCCGGAAACCGATGCGAGGAATGCGAGGTGTGCGTGATGACAGCGTCCAGTGAACCGGCCCGGGGCGCCGGACGGGCCACCACCGCCCGGCCGGCGGGCACGGCCGGCGGTGCGAAGACCAGCGCCGCGGCGACCTTCTCGCTGGTGTTCGGCGTGGCGGCCCTGCTCAGCGTGCTCACCGCGATCCTGGCCTCGGTCGGGCTGCTGCTGGGGATCATCGGGCTCATCCTGGGCGTCTTCGGGCTGCGGATGAGCCGGCGGCCCGGCGTCACCGGGCGCGGGGTGGCGATCGGTGGTCTGGTGCTCAGCGCCCTGGCGGTGCTGATCGGGCTGGCCCTCGCCGCCGGCATCAGCACCTTCATCAACAACGAGCAGGCGGTGAACCGGTTGGAGAAGCGGGTGACCGACCTGCGGGACAAGCTCAACGACTGAGCCGGGCCGGTGCCCCTGATCGCGCTACGCCAGCCACGTTGCCGGCGGAGCGCGATCCCCCGTTCAGGTGCCCGGTGCGGGGCGGCGGCGGTACGCCGGCACCGGTGGCATCAGGATCCCCGGGCGCCGGGACCCGGGGAAGCGGTTTCCATCGGAACTTGCGCAAATCTTGAGCGGCGGCAAGGTATCGACCCCGCTCGTTCGGCGGGTAGGTCCCCGTACCCCCGGCTCGTCGGGTGCCGGAAGCCCTCCGGCGCCCGGCCGGTCCGCGCCCGGCGTTTGCTCTCGCAAGCAACGGGTAGTCGCCGGAGCTGACCCTGACACCGAGGAGGAATCGTCTGATGGATGGCCAGGTCAAGGCCGCGGTGATCTACTACAGCGCGACCGGCATCACCTACCAGATGGCGCAGGCGGCGTGCGAGGCCGCCGGCGAGGCCGGCGCCGAGGTACGCCTGCGCAAGGTACGTGAGCTGGCGCCGGACGAGGCGATCCGCTCGAACTCGGGCTGGCAGGCGCACCGGCTGGAGACCCAGGACGTGATGGAGGCGCAGCCGGACGACCTCTCCTGGGCCGACGTGGTGATCATGGGCTCGCCCACCCGCTACGGCATGATCGCCGCCCAGCTCAAACAGTTCATCGACACCACCGGCCCACTCTGGGCCCAGGGCGCGCTGGCCAACAAGGTCTACAGCGGCTTCACCTCGACCGCCACCTCGCACGGCGGCCAGGAGGCCACGCTGCTCTCGCTCTACACGATCTTCTACCACTGGGGCGGCATCGTCGTGACCCCCGGCTACACCGACCCCAGCCAGTTCGTCGCCGGCAACCCGTACGGCGCCTCGCACACCAGCAACAACGGCGAGATCGCCCCGGACCACCTGGCCCTCGGGGCCACCGCGCTGACCGCCAAGCGGGCCGTGCAGATGGGCGCGGCGTTCAAGAAGGGCATGGCCGGCTGACCCCGGACCCGTGGTGACCGGTGGCGGGACGAGGGCTCTCGGCTCGCCCCACCACCGGTCGCCTCCCGCCCTACCCCCGATCGGCCGGACCATGCCCGGTCAGCGCGGGATGGGCCAGCAGATGCCCGAGCAGGTCCGCCAGGACCGCCATGCCGTCCCGGCTGAGCACGGACTCCGGGTGGAACTGCACGCCGGCGAAGCCCGGCCCACGCAGCGCGTGCACCGCCCCGTCCGCCGGGTCACGGGACAGCTCCACCGGGCCGTACCCGGTGGCGACCCGGTCCGCTTCGGCGCGGGCGGTGAAACTGGAGTAGAAGCCGACCCGACGGGTCACCCCGAACACCGGCACGTCCCGCGGCAACCCCTGGTAGGGCGCGTCGCGGCGGTGCAGCGGCAGCCCGAGCAGCCCGGCCAGGAGCTGGTGGCCGAGGCAGACCGCCAGGGTCGGGCGGCCGGCCGCGAGCAGCCCCGCCAGCAGGGCCCGCATGCTCGCCATCTTCGGCTCGGCGAGGTCGTTCGGGTCGCCCGGGCCCGGGCCCACCACCACGAGGTCGTACCCGTCGACCGGGCCGGCCCGGTGCCAGTCCCGCCGGGTCACCGCCAGGCCGAGCGCGCCGAGCTGGTGGGCGAGCATCCCGGTGAAGGTGTCCTCACCGTCCACGATCAACGCGCGCCGGCCGGCCAGCCCGGGCAGCGCGGTCGCCCCCGGGACCCGCTGGTCCAGCCAGAACCGGGCCAGCGGGGTGTTGCGGGCGGCCAGCGCGGCGCGCACCTCGGGGTCGTCGGCGTACCGGAGCGCGGGCCCGGCGTCACGGGCCGGGGCGTCCGGGCCGAGGCCGAGCGCGGCCAGCACCCCGGCCGCCTTGGCGTGCGTCTCGGCCACCTCGCCCGCGGCCGTGGAGTGCCGCACCAGGGTCGCCCCGACCGGCACCCGCAGCTCGCCCGCGGGGGACAGCTCGGCGGTGCGGATCAGGATCGGCGCGTCGAGGGTCTGCCGGCCCTGCTCGTCGCGGCCGAGGAGGGCGAGCACCCCGGCGTAGTAGCGCCGGCCGGTCCGCTCGTGGCGGGCGATCACCCGGCAGGCGTTCTCCATCGGGCTGCCGGTGACCGTGGGCGCGAACATGGTCTCCCGCAGTACCTCCCGGACGTCCGACGAACCCCGCCCGGCCAGCAGGTACTCGGTGTGCGCGAGGTGCGCCATCTCCTTCAGGTACGGCCCGACCACCTGGCCGCCGTGCTCGGCGACCGTGGCCATCATCTTCAGCTCCTCGTCGAGCACCATGTACAGCTCCTCGACCTCCTTCGGGTCGTCGAGGAAGCGCAGCAGCGCGTCCCGGTCGGCCGCCGCGCCGGTGTGCCGGAAGGTGCCGCTGATCGGGTTCATCATGACCAGGCCGTCGTCCACGCTGACGTGCCGTTCCGGGCTCGCCCCGACCAGGATCCGGGTGCCGGTGTGCACCACGAACGTCCAGTACGCGCCCCGCTCGCGCAGCAGCAGCCGGCGCAGCGCGGCCAGGGCGGCCACCAGCGGCGGGCCCTGCACACCGGCCCGCAGGGTGCGGTGGATGACGAAGTTGGCGCCCTCGCCCCGGCCGATCTCGTCGGTCAGCACCCGGCCGACGGTGTCCGCGTACTCGGCGTCGGAGATGTCGAAGGCGGCGTCGCGGGTCACCACCGGCGCGTCGGGCAGTGCGGCCAGCACCTCGTCGAGCGGGAGCCGCCGGTGCTCGGAGATCACCAGGCACTCCAGCGGCAGGCCGTCGTCCACGCAGGCGAAGCCGCGCTCGGCGATCTGCCGGTACGGGACCAGGGCCAGCGTGCGTGGCCCGGGGGCGTCGTCGGGCAGCGGGATGTCGGCGAGCCGGTCGACGGTGCGTACCGGACCGGCGAACAGGTCGACGTGGTCGGCGCCCTCGCGGCGGACGAGCGCGAACGGGCCGGGGTCGCGGCCGGCCGCGACGGCGGCCAGCGGGTCGTGCGGGCGGGTCATCGGGTCTCCTCGGTGGGCCGGAGGCCGCCGGTGGGGCGGCCCCGGGGTGCCGGGAAGAGACCGGCGGCCGCCTCGTGGGGCGGCCGCGTGGGGAAAGCTACGCGCGGGAGTGGGCCGCCGGGTCGGCGGGCCACCAGCAGGACAGGTGCGCGGGCATGGCGATCACTGTACGCGAGCGGGCCGCGGCGGGGAACCCGATCGCCGCGCCGGCCGGCGGATCTTGGCTTCGGCGCCCCTCCCGACGGGTAGGTTGACCCGCGATGGACATTCTCGCTCTGGACCTGGGCACCTCCTCGGTGCGCGGGCTCGTGCTGGACGCGGACGCCGTCCCGCGCCCCGGCGCGCTGGCCCGCCGCAAGGTGCACCTCACGGCCGGCGACGACGGCAGCGGCACGCTGGACGGCCCCCGCTACCTGGCCTGCCTCACGGAGTGCCTGGACGAGCTGGCCGCCGGCGGGCACCTGCGCGACGTGGAACTGGTGGCCACCTCCGCGCAGTGGCACTCGGTGCTGCCGCTGGGCGCCGACGGCGCGCCGCTCGGCCCGGTGCTCACCTGGATGGACACCCGGCCGCAGGCCCCCGCCGGCGCCCCCGGCCCGACCGACCCGGACGCGTTCCACGAGCGCACCGGCGGCTGGTGGCACCGCTGCTACTGGACCATGCGGCTGCCCTGGCTGCGGGCGCACTGCGGCACCCCCGTCGCCCGCTTCAGCGGGCTGGTCGAGTACGTCCTCGGCGTGCTGCTCGACGAGGCGCCGATGTCCGTGTCGATGGCCTCCGGCACCGGGCTGCTCGACCTGCGCCGGCTGGAGTGGGACGCCGAGGCGTGCGAGCTGGCCGGCGTACGCCCCGAGGACCTTCCGGCGCTGGCCCCGCAGCGGTGGCGCGGCCGGCTCCGCGTCGAGCACGCCCAGCGCTGGCCGCAGCTCGCCGACGCCCGCTGGGCCGCACCGATCGGCGACGGCGCGGCGTCCAACGTGGGCTCCGGCTGTGTCGACCCGTCCCGCGCCGCGATCACCGTCGGCACCTCCGCCGCGGTACGCCTCCTCCAGGCGGTGCCGGCCGGGGCGCCGCTGCCGCCCCTGCCCGAGCAGCTCTGGCGCTACCGGGTCGACCACGAGCACGTGGTGACCGGGGCTGCGTACTCCAGCGGGGGGAACCTGTTCGCCTGGGCGTCCCGCGAGCTGCGGCTGCCGCCCGGCGCCGACCTGGAGGCCGCGCTGACCCGGGCCGGCGCGAACCTGACCCTGCGCGCCAACCCGCGGCTCGGCGGGGACCGGCCGCCCGGGGCCGCCCCGGCCGGTTCCGGGGAGCTGCGCGGCCTGAGCTTCGGCACCACCGCCGTCGACATCCTCGCCGTGCTGATGACCGAGCTGTGCCGGCTCATGGCCGACGACCTGGCCCTGGTGGAGGCCGGCGCGAGCGGGCCGGCCGAGGTGGTGCTGGGCGGCGGCGCGATGGCCGCCTCGGCCTGGTGGCGGGGGGCGTTCGTCGACGCGCTGGCCCCGCGCACGGTGCGCTACCAGCGCAACCCGGAGATCGGGGCCACCGGGGCCGCGCTGGTCGCGCTCGGCCGGGTCGCCGACGCGGCGCACGTGGCCGGCATCGGCCGGACGGACGACCGGAACGCGCCGAACACCGTAGGCGGCCGCCCGCCGCGCTGACCTTCCTGGTCGTGCGGCCGGCCGACCGTTTGACACCGCCCGCCGGCCTGGTTGGATGGACTTCCGCTCCCCGTTCGGGTGGAGCCGAGTGGGACCGAGGAGGAACGTTGGGCGCAGGTCCCGACCCGGCTCGCGGAACGGCGCCGCAGTCGCGCCGGAGCCCGTCCGAGGACCGGGTGGCGCCGCACCGGCGGCGCTCGCGCTTCCGGTTGCGGGACTGGCGGATGCGCACCAAGCTCGCCACCGTGCTGGTGCTGCCCTCGGTGGCGTTCCTGGTGCTCGCCGGCGTGCAGACCCGCGGGCTGGTGGGGCAGACCACCGCGCTGAGCGACTTCGCCCAGCAGGTCGGCATCGGCCGGCAGATCAGCACGGCGGTGGACCGCCTCCAGCAGGAGCGGGACCGCTCCGCCGGGGAGCTGGCCGCGCTGCGCAAGGCCGGCGGCGGCGCCGACCGGGACGCCGCGGTCGCCGCGCTCAAGCCGCTCCAGGACGCCTCCGACCGGGCGGTGACCGAGCTGCGCGCCGCGGCCGAGCCCCTCGCCGACGCCGATGCCGCCTGGCGGGTGGCCTATTCCGAGGTGTTGGAGGCATACGACCAGGTCGTCTACATCCGCGCCGCCGTGGCGCCGGCGGTGCTCTCCAGCGACACCGTGCTGAGCAACTACCACCGGGCCATCGCGGCCCTGCTCAACCTGCTGGCCGAGCCGTCGCCCGGCGACCGCCAGCGGGCGCTGACCAACGCGGTGCTGCGGTACGTGCAGCTCTCCCGGGTCAAGGAGCTGTCCTCGCGGATCCGGGCCGAGCTCTACGCCGCCGCCCGGGCCGGCCGGTACGAGGTGGACGACCAGGTCTCCCTGACCGACCTGCGGGCCCAGCAGCTCACCGCGCTGGGCGCGTTCCGGGTGGCGGCGACCGCCGACCAGGTCCGCCGCTACGACCAGACCTCGGTCGACCCGGCGTTCGTCTCGGCCGCCCGGCTCGAGGAGCAGACCCTGCCCAGCGGGACCGCCGAGCCGGCGCTGCTGCCCGCGACGCAGTGGTGGGCGGCCAGCGAGCAGCGGCAGGAGCTGCTGCGCCAGCTCGAGAGCGAGGTCCTCGACGACGCCGTACGCCAGGCCGACGACGCCAGCGCCCGGCAGCTGCGGGACACCCTGCTGGTGGTCGGCGGCATCGTCGGCGTGCTCCTGGTGGCGGTGCTGATCTCGCTGCTGGTCGGCCGGTCGGTGGCCCGCTCGATGCGGCTGCTGCGCGGCCAGGCGCTGCGGATCGCGCAGGTGGAGCTGCCGCACACCCTGGACCGGCTGCGCGCGGTCGACCGCCCGGTGGGCGTGATCGACGTGCCGCCGGCGGTGGTCGACTCGCAGGACGAGATCGGCGAGCTGGCCGAGGCGTTCGTGGCGGTGCACCGCAGCGCCGTCGACGTGGCGGTCGAGCAGGCGATGATGCGGCGCAACGTCAACGCCATGTTCGTCAACCTGGCCCGGCGCAGCCAGGTGCTGGTCGAGCGGCAGCTCGAACTTCTCGACGAGCTGGAACGCGAGGAGAGCGACCCGGACCAGCTGGAGAACCTGTTCAAGCTCGACCACCTGGCCGCCCGCATGCGCCGCAACGACGAGAGCCTGCTGGTGCTCGCCGGCACCGAGTCCAGCCGGCGGTGGAACCGGCCGGTCGGCCTCGGCGCGGTGCTGCTGGCGGCCAGCGCGGAGATCGAGCAGTACCAGCGGGTGCGCCACGACTCCCGGTCCGACCTGCACGTCGTCGGGCACGCGGTGGGTGACCTGGTGCACCTCTTCGCCGAGCTGCTGGAGAACGCCACCGCCTTCTCCCGGCCGGACACGGTGGTGCGGGTGGTCGCCGGGGCCGAGGGCCCGGGCGCGTACGTGGAGATCGTCGACCAGGGGCTGGGGATGAGCCCGGCCGCGCTGGCCGAGGCGAACGCGGTGCTGGCCGAGCCGCCGGCGGCCGACGTGGCGGCCTCCGAGCGGATGGGCCTGTTCGTGGTGAGCCACCTGGGTGCCCGGCACGGCGTGCGGGTGCGGCTGCGGGGCGGCCACGAGGGCCTGGTGGCCCGGGTCCGGATCCCGGCCGAGCTGCTGGCCGCCGCGCCCCCGCCCGCGCTGGACCAGCCGGCCGCGCCGCGGATGCTGACCAGCCAGGTGGCCGCCGCGTCCCGCCTGGCGCCAGACGCCGGCCCGCTCCGCGCGGCGACCGCCGAGCTGCCGGTGGCCGGCCGCCGCCCGCTGGCCGCGCCGGCGGAGCTGCCGGTGTCGCCGTTGACGGGGTTGCCGCTCGGCGTGGCGTCGCCCGCCACGGAGTCACCGCTGCCGGGCCGGCCCGTCGCGGCGCCCGACGGTGGGGCGGCCGTGCCGAGGCCGCGCCCGGTGCCGGGCCGGGCCGAGGACGTGCTCGCCCCGGCGGCCGGGTCGCCGGCCGGCGGGGGCTGGTTCAGCCGCCAGGGCCCGTCGTCCGCGGTGCTCGGTGTGACACCACCGCCCGCCACGACGCCGGTCACCGGAGGGACCAACGAGCGGGGCCTGCCGGTACGCGTACCGATGGCCCAGCTCACCGCGGTCACCCGGCCCGCGGGCCCGAACCGGTCCGCGCGCCACGAACCGGACCCGGAGGCGGTCGGCGGCATGCTCTCCCGCTACTACAACGGGGTACGGCGGGCGGAGGCCGAGGAGACCACCGAGATCTACCTGCCGCGCGACGAAGGAGGACGACGACAGTGACGACGTTGAGCCAGGAGGCACGGGACCTGAGCTGGCTGGTGAACGCGTTCGCGGAGCGGGTGCCGGGGGTGGCCCACGCCGTGGTGGTCTCCTCCGACGGCCTGCTCGTGGCGATCTCCGCGCACCTGCCCCGCGACCACGCGGACAAGCTGGCCGCGGTGACCTCGGGGCTGATGAGCATCACGGCCGGCGCGGCGCAGATGTTCGACGGTGACGTCGTGAAGCAGACCGTCGTCGAGATGGGCCGGGGCTACTTCCTGGTCATGCAGATCCGGGACGGCTCGATCCTGGCGACGCTGGCCGGGGCGGACGCCGACATCGGCGTGGTCGGCTACGAGATGGCGCGGCTGGCCAAGCAGGCCGGCGAGATGCTCACCCCGGCGTTGCGGGCGGAACTCCAGCAGGCGCTGCCCCGCTGACGGTGGGGCAGGCCCGGCCGGCGTCGCGCCGGCCGGGCCTGCCCGCCTGAGAGTTGAGTCGTAACTGGTCGAGGCGCTGGTTGTAGATCGCGACGGCGCTGATCAGTTGGTCAGTCTGGTCGATGCGGCGACTGATGTACATGTGAATCGTGGTCGTATGCTGCCGTCTACCGGCACGGCGCTGTGCACGTGGGTGGAGGTGACGGGAAACGTTGACGGCAGAGCGGCCCGGCGCCCGGCGCACGCGGGGCAAGTCGAAGGCGAGGAACTGGCGCCGGGACAAGGACGCTCCGACCGCGGTGATCCGGCTCGAGGTGGACCTGACCGAGACCGGCCGCCGGCGCCGGGTGTTCGGCATATTCGCCGCCGAGTTCCAACTGCGGCGGGCGTTGCAGCGGCAGGCCCGGGCACGGGTGGACGCGTACTGGGCCGCGCACCAGCTGCGCGCCGAGTGGAGCCCGGCCGAGGCGCGCCGCCGGTTCCGGCTGTCCCGGACCGCGTTTGAGCAGGCCGCATACCAGCACCTCGACGAGTCGGTGTGGCTGCGCCACCATTTGACCAAAGCCTTGGCGATGCACTTGGCCGACGAGGTCTGGGAGACGGTCGACCGGCACCTGTTCGCCGACGCCACCGGCCACCGGCATGGCCGGCCGAGGGTCGGCACCTGGTGGGATTCGACCCGGATCCCCGGCCGGGCGCGTTCGCACACGAAGCCGCACACGTGGGAGACGTTCCGGCTGGTCGGCTCCCTCGATGGGCACCGCATGGCGTTCCCGCCCCATGATCCGGAATCCGCGTTGTCGCAGCCGACTGTCCTGCAAGCACCGGAACGACCCGCCGACTCCGCCGGCTGGTGGGCGTACGACGGGCCGCTGGCGGTGGTATTCACCGGGTGCGGTCAAGACCTGGTCCTGCCGGTCCGGCTGCCGCAGGGTGCCGGACAGCAGAGCCGTCTGGACCACTTTCTCGGCCGACCCGACCAATGGCACAAGATCGACCTCGTGCGAATCGAGGACCCGAAAGCGCCCGGCGGGTGGCGCGTCTACGCCCACTTGATGATCCTCGACCAGGGCTGGACGAGTCCGGCGGTCGCCACCCGGCGGGCGGCCGCACCGCGGGACCGGGTCGGCGGGGTGGACGGTAACGTGTCCAATCTCTCGGTCGTCTCGATGCCTGCCGACCCCGGCGTCCCTGGCGGCCTCGTCGCTGGCCAGGTGACCGTCATCCCGAACCAGCGCGCCGCGGCGGAAAAGGCCACAGTCACCGCCCGCCGCCGGCAGCGGGCCCTGGACCGGTCCCGCCGCAACAGCAACCCCTACCAGTACCGGCTGTCTGTCCGGCAGCAGAAGCGCGCCGCCCGGCGCGCAGGCGCCGGCCTGCCGGCGAGGAGCGTCGACCTCCCCGGCGGCGCCCGCATATCGGACGCGGCCGGTAGGCCGAGGCAGGCGTACCGCCGCGACACCCTTTCCACCACCTACCGGCGCACCCGCGGCCAGCACGCCGCCGACAGTCGCTCCGCGTCGCAGGCGAGACACGCCCGGGCCCGCGACACCGCCCGCAGCATTGTCGCCGTGCACGGCCCGCACCTAGTCGTCGAGCACACCGACATTCGCGCCTGGGCGCGGCTGTGGGGCCGCGGCATCGCCCTGTTCTCGCCGGGCATGCTCATTACCGCGCTGAGAGCCGAGTGCGCGGTGGCCGGTGGCCGGCTGCTACGGGCCGGAACCCGGCAGACGGCGCTGTCGCAGCAGTGCCCGTGTGGCCGCCGGGAGAAGAAACCCCTCGGCCAGCGCACTCATACCTGCCCGGTCTGCCGGCTGGCCGGGGATAGGGACTTGGTCGCCGCGGCGATGGCCGCCTGCGTCCGTCTCACCCACCCCGACCAGCCGGCAACCGCTTACATCGATGAAGACTTCCGGGCCGCGCTGGCGGCACGGGTGCAAGGGCAGCAAGAGGCCCTGGCCCGGTCAACCGTGACCACCCTGCCCCGGCTCCACCGCCGTGGCACGGCAGGTGCGGCAGCCACCACCCTGGTGGCCTCTGCCGGACGAAAGACCCGACCACGGGACACCCCTGATGAGAACGAGCACCTGGTACGCCGGGTGCCACGGCCACGCAGGACCACCCAACCCAAGCAGCCGCACCTGCCTTCGGGCGCAGCTGGGCCGGGCCGTGAGCCGCAACAGCCGTTGCGGCTCAACTCTTAGAGCCCGTTGCGGCGGATCACGTCGCGGTACCAGTGGGCGCTGCGCTTGAGCACCCGGCGCTGGGTCGGGTAGTCCACGTAGACCAAGCCCCAGCGCTGCTCGTAGCCCTCGGCCCACTCGAAGTTGTCCAGCAGCGACCAGACGTGGTAGCTCTCCAGCGGCACGCCGTCCCGGATGGCCCGGTGGGCGGCGGCGAAGTGGTCGCGGAGGAAGTCGATCCGCGCGCTGTCGTCGACGGTGCCGTCCGCGGCGAGGGTGTCGGGGCAGGGCAGGCCGTTCTCGGTGATGGTGATCGGCACTCGGCCGTAGTCCCGGGTGACCCGGGTCAGGATGTCGTACATCCCCTCGGGGTAGATCTGCTGCCACTCCGCCTCGGAGGTCGGCCACCTGCGGACCGTGTCGCCCTGGCCGGTGACGTAGATCGGCGTGTAGTACTGCACCGCGAGCAGGTCGACCGGGCTGGAGATGATCTTCAGGTCGCCGTCCCGCACGCCGCGGACCATCCGGCTCTCGGCGCCCAGGTCGGCCAGCACGTCCTCCGGGTACGCGCCCTTGAAGATCGAGTCCAGGTAGAGCCGGTTCTCGTAGCCGTCGTACAGCCGGGTCGCGGTGGCCGCCTCGGCGGTGTCGTCGGCGGGGTAGCAGGGGTGCAGGTTGAGCGCCGGCCCGATCCGCCCCTCGACGCCTGCGGCGCGCAGCGCGCGGACGGCGAGGCCGTGGGCGAGCTGGAGGTGGTGGGCGACCAGGTACGCCGCCGCCGGGTCCTGCCGGCCGGGCGCGTGGTGCCCCCAGAGGTAGCCGTTCTGCACCACGGTCTTCGGCTCGTTGACGGTCAGCCAGACCGGCACCCGGTCGCCGAGGGCGCGGAACACGGCGTCGGCGTAGTCGGCGAAGCGCTCGGCGGTGTCCCGGTTCTCCCAGCCGCCGGCGTCCTGGAGGGCCTGGGGGAGGTCCCAGTGGAAGAGGGTGGCCATCGGCGCGATGCCCCGCTCGTGCAGCCCGTCCACCAGTCGCCGGTAGAAGTCCAGGCCGCGCTGGTTGGGCCGGCCGGACCCGTCGGCCTGGATGCGCGGCCAGGAGATGGAGAACCGGTAGCTGCGCAGCCCGAGGTCGCGCATGAGGTCGAGGTCCTCGGCGTACCGGTGGTAGTGGTCGGCCGCCACGTCGCCGGTGTCGCCGTTGCGGGTGCGGCCCGGGGTGTGGCTGAAGGTGTCCCAGACGGATTCGCCCCGCCCGTCCTCCTTGGCCGCCCCCTCGATCTGGTAGGCCGAGGTGGCCGCGCCCCAGCTGAAGCCGGTCGGGAAGCGCAGCGCGCCGTCGGGGTCGGCGTCGCCGTCGTGATCGGGTGTGCCGTCGCAGCCGGCGACGGCGGTGGTGGACGCGACGGTCCCGGCCGCGGCGGCGCCGACCAGCCCGGTCCGGGCCGCGCCGGCGGCGGTCGCGGAGAGGGCGGCACGGCGGAGCATGCGCCGTCTGGTGAGTAGCGACATGGGCGTTCTCCTCGGAGTGACTGGCCGCCCTGGGGGCCGGGAGCGCTCCCAGCATAGGCCAGGCGCGGCCGGCCGCGTCCCGCGGGCGGACCGCGGCAGGGGCGCGGCCCGGCCGCCGGGCGGCCGGAGGTGTGGGTGGGCGGGGTGTCGCTCGGGGGCGGGGGCGAGCGGCGAGGGTGGGGCAGATAGCGAAGAAGGCCGTCCGGGCGGCGCGTCGCGCCTGTCCCGTCGGCCTCTTTTCCCGTCGACAACGGGGGTTTAGTGTGGGGACGGGGGAGGGCAACCCCCGTCCCCACCTGTGATGCACACACGCACGTGTGGAATTGGCGTCCGGTCGTGCGTGTCGCGCGGGAGCCGGGCCACGCGAGTGGCTCTGGTTCCACCTCCCTCCATGTCGGTGGGTGGATGGCTGACGGCGGCGTCCGGGCTGGCCCGCCGTCAGCCGATGGGGCTGGCGCACCGGGCACACGAGGTCCCCGGCGATCTTGTACTTGCATCTCCGTCGATGGAAGCGCTCCCATCGGCGATGCTTGCGACTGTAACGCCCGTCACGGGTTTGTGAAACCCCCTGAACGAGATCGAAACATTGGCGTGCGTGTCTGTCCTGGCCGTTGTGATGGGAGCGCTTCCATGGCACACTCTCAACCGCGACGCGGAGCCAGCTCGCGTGAGTGAGGGCCGCCGAGGGCACCCGGTAGCACCGGTGCGGCGCCCCGATCCCCCCGGCACGGCCGGGTCGACCACCTTTCCGGGCGCCTCCGTCCCCCCGCGTCCGTCCTCATCGACGCGTGGAGGCGCCCCGCCGGGGCTCCGCGTCCCGGCCCGGTCCGAGGAGACACCGCGCACATGAGACTCATGGCCAGACGTCGCCGGACGGCGATGCTCGCCGCCACCGCCCTCGCCATCGGCGGGGTGGCCCTGCCGGCGGGCGCCGCGCAGGCCGCCCCCGCCTGCGACGTGACCTATGCGACGAACGACTGGGGCACGGGCTTCACCGCCAACGTGACCATCAAGAACCTGGGTGACGCGGTCACCAACTGGACGCTCAGGTTCGCCTTCCCGAACAGCACCCAGAAGCTGACCCAGGGCTGGTCGGCCAAGTGGGGCCAGTCCGGCAGCGAGGTGACCGCCACCAACGAGTCGTGGAACGGCAACCTCGGCACGGGCGCCTCCACCACCATCGGCTTCAACGGCGCCTACTCGGGCAGCAACCCGAAGCCGACCGCGTTCACCCTCAATGGCGTCACCTGCAACGGCACCCCGGCCAACCAGCCGCCGACGGTCTCGCTCGGCGTGCCGGCCGGGCCCTTCGAGGCGCCCGCCGACGTGCCGCTGACGGCCACCGCCAGCGACCCGGACGGCACCATCAGCAAGGTCGAGTTCTACCGCAACGGCCTGCTCGTCAACACCGACACCAGCGCCCCCTACGGCTACACGCTGGAGGACCTGCCGGCGGGCAGCTACACCGTGCAGGCCAAGGCGTACGACAACGCCAACGGCATCGGGGTGGCCGAGAAGTCGTTCACCGTCAACCCGGCGTCCGGCCCGGTGCTGGTGGCCACCCCGTCGGGCGTGAGCGTCAACGAGGGCGGCACGTCGTCGGTGAAGTTCACCCTCAGCGCCGCCCCGACCGCCAACGTCCCGGTGACCCTCGCCGTCGCCGGCGACAGCGACGTGACCGTGTCGCCCTCGACGCTGACCCTGACCCCGAGCAACTGGAACACCGGGGTCAGCGCCACCGTCGCGGCCGCGGAGGACGCCGACACCACCGGCGGCACCGCCACGATCACCGCCTCGGCCACCGGCTACGCCCCCGTCGTGGTCACCGCCACCGAGATCGACAACGACACCCCGGGCGGGGACAACGCGTACATCAAGAAGTTCCTCGACCAGTACGGCAAGATCAAGAACTCGGGCTACTTCAGCGCCGAGGGCGTGCCGTACCACTCCGTCGAGACGCTCATCGTCGAGGCGCCCGACCACGGCCACGAGACCACCTCGGAGGCGTTCAGCTTCTGGCTCTGGCTGGAGGCGCAGTACGGCCGGGTCACCCAGAACTGGGCCCCGTTCAACAACGCATGGACGGTGATGGAGAAGTACATCATCCCGTCGCACGCCGACCAGCCCACCGCCGGCGCCCCGGGCACCCCCCAGTACGCCGCCGAGCACAACCTGCCCAGCCAGTACCCGTCGGCGCTGGAGCCGAACGTCCCGGTCGGCCAGGACCCGCTCCGCTCGGAACTCCAGTCCACGTACGGCACCGGCGACATCTACGGCATGCACTGGCTGCTCGACGTCGACAACACCTACGGCTACGGCCACTGCGGCGACGGCACCACCCGTCCCGCCTACATCAACACCTTCCAGCGCGGCACCCAGGAGTCGGTCTGGGAGACCGTGCCCCAGCCGTCCTGCGACACCTTCAAGCACGGCGGCCAGTACGGCTACCTCGACCTGTTCGTCAAGGAGTCCAACGCCCCGGCCAAGCAGTGGAAGTACACCAACGCCCCGGACGCCGACGCCCGCGCCGTGCAGGCCGCGTACTGGGCGCTGACCTGGGCCAAGGCGCAGGGCAGGCAGGCCGACGTCGCGGCCACCGTGGCGAAGGCCGCCAAGATGGGTGACTACCTGCGCTACGCCATGTTCGACAAGTACTTCAAGAAGATCGGCAACTGCGTCGGCGCGTCCACCTGCCCGGCCGGCAGCGGCCGCGACTCGGCGCACTACCTGCTCTCCTGGTACTACGCCTGGGGCGGCGCCTACGACACGTCGCAGAACTGGTCCTGGCGGATCGGCTCCAGCCACAACCACTTCGGCTACCAGAACCCGTTCGCGGCCTGGGCGCTGACCAATGTCGACGAGCTCAAGCCCAGGTCGCCGACCGCGGTCTCCGACTGGCAGAAGAGCCTCGACCGGCAGCTGGAGTTCTACACCTGGCTCCAGTCCGCCGAGGGCGGCATCGCCGGCGGCGCCACCAACAGCTGGGACGGCAGCTACGCCCAGCCGCCGGCCGGCACCGCCACCTTCTACGGCATGTACTACGACGTCGACCCGGTCTACAACGACCCGCCGTCCAACCAGTGGTTCGGCATGCAGGCCTGGTCGATGCAGCGGATCGCCGAGCTGTACCTGCAGACCGGCAACGCCAAGGCCAAGGCGCTGCTGGACAAGTGGGTGCCGTGGGCGATCGCCAACACCACGGTGGGCGCCAACTGGTCGATCCCCTCGGACATGAAGTGGACCGGCCAGCCCGCCAACTGGAACCCGACGAGCCCGCAGCCGAACACCAACCTGCACGTCGAGGTGACGGTGAAGGGCCAGGACGTCGGCGTCGCCGCCGCCTACGCCCGGACCCTCATCGCGTACGCGGCCAAGTCCGGCAACGCGGCGGCCAAGACCACCGCCAAGGGCCTGCTGGACGCGCTGTCGGCCGCCGCCGACGCCAAGGGCGTCTCGATGCCGGAGAAGCGCGGCGACTACAAGCGCTTCGACGACGTCTACAACGCGGCCGACGGCCAGGGCCTCTACGTCCCCTCCGGCTGGACCGGGAAGATGCCCAACGGCGACGCGATCGCCGCCGGCAAGAGCTTCCTGGACATCCGCTCGTTCTACAAGAACGACCCGGACTGGCCGAAGGTGCAGGCGTACCTCAACGGCGGCGCGGAGCCGGTCTTCAACTACCACCGGTTCTGGGCCCAGGCCGACGTCGCCATGGCGTACGCCGACTACGGCACCTACTTCCCGGCGGGCTGAGATGACCACTCCGTCGCGGGCGGGTCAGGCCCGCCCGCGACGGAGGCCGACCCGGGCCGAAGGGGGAACGGAGCGGCCCGGTCGGCGGGCGGCCTGATTCCCACGGTCAGGCCCGGGTGGGCCGGCCGTCCGGCCGACGCAGCGGACGGACCGGCCCACCCAACCGCCCGGAGACGAACTTGCCGCGAAAAAGCCCGTGAAAATCGGCGCTCCACGGGATCACGCGAGAGCCGGGGACGGAGTAACGTACTTCACCGGAGAGGCCGCTCCCCCCGTGGCGGCCTCTCTTTTACTTTGCCGGCACGTCGTCGCGCTCGAACAGCACGACCGGGTGCCGCAACCCCGGGTGATCCGCTGGCAGCGACCGCCGGATCACCAGCCAGCTCACCGCCAGCGCCGCCGCCACCAGCGGCCAGGTCAGCGCCACCCGCGCCACCACCAGCGCGACCACCTGCCCGCCGAGCCACAGCGGAACGAACACCGCCAGCCGCAACAGGTAGCTCGCCACCCAGACCCAACTGCCCCGCGCGTACGCCCGCAGCAGCGCCGGGTCGCGCCGCCACCGCGAGCGCTGGCCGAGCGCCGCGCCGACCACGACGCCGAGCAGCGGCCAGCGCACCACGATGCTCACCGTCCAGGCCAGCCCGCTCGCCGCGTTGGAGACCAACTGCACCAGGAAGAAGTCCGTCGCCCGCCCGGTCCGCAGCGCGATCAGCGCGGCCACGCAGACGGCGAGCAGCCCGATCAGCACCGAGCGCGGCCGGTCCCCGCGCCGCCACCGCCAGCCCGCCACGGCCGTACCGGCCAGCACCGCGGCGACCACCCCGCCCCACAAACCGGCGGCCAGCCAGCCGATGGCGAACGCCACCGGCGGCACCGTGGCGTCGACCGCGCCCTGCCGTCCACCGAGCAGGTCGGCCAGCGACTCCGGCCGGTCCCCGGGCGGCCGCTCCGGCTCCGGCATGCTGGTCACGCGCCACCTCCTCCTGTCGCGTCACCAACCTAACCCCACGGCCACGGTGCTCCGACGAGCGCCCGACCCGGCCTACCGTTAAGTTGTCCGGGTGCGCGAGACGGCGAGGGGTTGGACGGCGGTCTGGTTGGTCGTACTGGCCATGGCCCAGACGGCCGCGTTCATCGTGGTGTGGCGCTTCGCCGTGCACACCGAGCTCGGCCAGTGGCTCGACACCGTCGCGCTGACCGGCAACCGGATCGGCCAGGACCGCATCGACGAGCCGGTGAACCGCATCCTCAACGCCATGTCGGTGGTGTCGCTGCTGGCGGTCACCGCGATGATCGGCTTCATCGCGCTGATCCGCGGCCGCAAGGCGCTCGCGGTCACCGCCACCCTGCTCATCGCCGGCGCCAACGTCAGCACCCAACTGCTCAAGCGCTACCTGGACCGTCCCGACTTCGGCATCGACCCGGAGCGGGCCGCGGCCGGCAACAGCCTGCCCAGCGGACACACCGCCGTGGCGGCGTCCGTGGCGATCGCGCTGATCCTGGTGCTGCCGCCGAAGCTGCGGGTGGCCGGCGCGTTCCTCGGCGCCGGTTACGCGGCCGCCGCCGGGGTGGCCACCCTCTCCGCCGGCTGGCACCGGCCCAGCGACGCCGTCGCCGCGTTCCTCGTGGTCGGCGCCTGGGCCGCGCTCGCCGGCCTGGTGCTCCTGTTCTTCCAGCGGGAACAGGCCGTGGTCTCCCCGGCCGACGCGCACCGGGTCGCCGCCGTGGTGCTCGGCCTCGCCGGCGCCCTCGCCCTGGTCGTCTCCGCGCTCGCCCTGTCCTGGCTGGTCGACCGCTCCACCATCCCCGTCGAGGAACTCAGCCGCCGTCCGCTCTTCATCGGGTACGCGGGCAGCGCGGCCGGCATCGCCGGCACGATCGCCGTGGTGGCCGCGCTCGTCCTCGCGGTGGTGCACCGCCTGGTGCCCCGCTGGAAGGGCTGACCGGCCGGGATCCCCGGCCGGTCCCCGGAGCGGGTCAGCGGTAGTAGGTGCCGACCGTGGTGCCGCTGGCGATCTCCCGGCCCTTGAGCGCGCGGTGCACGTCGGTGGCCTGCGGAGCGCCGGACAGGTCCAGCGGGCGGTTGAGCGCGTAGAGGCGGAAGAAGTAGCGGTGCGCCTCCTCACCCCGCGGCGGATGCGGCCCGCTCCAGCCCGTCTCGCCGAAGCTGTTCGGCCATTCCCGTCCGCCGGGCGGCACCTCACCCTCGGGCACTTCACCGGCCTCCGGCGAGATCCCGGTGACCAGCCAGTGCAGGAACGGTTCCTTGCCGGCGTCCGGGTCCTCGACGAGCAGGACCAGCTCCTCGGTGGAGTCCGGCACGTCCGACCACTGCAACGGCGGTGACATGTTGTCGCCGTCCTTGGCGAACCGCCCGGGCAGCAGGTCGTGGTCGGTGAACGCGGTGCTGCGCAGCATGATGCCGGCCATTCGGCGCCCCCTCTCCTCGTCGACCGGCGCGTACCCGGCGGGTGGCCGACGAAACGGCGGTGGCAGGCTGGTCGGACGGGTACGGACCGGACGGGGGAGGACGGACGGATGGACACGGTACGCGCGGCGTTCCGCGACGAGTGCGCACGGCTGGAGGAGGTGCTGCGCGGACTCGACGCGGCGGACCTGGACCGGCCCACGCCCTGCCCACCCTGGGCCGTGCGGGACCTGCTGGCGCACGTGCGTACCGGCGCCGGGCGGCTGGCCGGCATGCTCGCCGCGCCGGCCCCCGAGCGCGCCGAGGTGGACGCGGCCGGCTACTTCGGCGCCACCAAGTTCGCGCCCGACGTCGACCGGGACCGGATCGACGGCGCCCGGCGGGAGGCGCGGGACCTGCCCGGCGTACCCGAGGTGGCGGAGGGCTTCGCGCGGGCCTGGCGGGCCGCCGACGCGGCGGTGACCGCCCAGCCGCCGGGGCGGCTGGTCCGCACCCGGCACGGCGACGCGATGGCGCTGACCGAGTTCCTGCGAACCCGGGTGGTGGAGGTCGCCGTGCACGGCCTGGACCTGGCCGACGCGCTGGACCGGCGGCCCTGGCTGACCCCGACCGCGGCGACGGTGGTGGCCGATCTCCTGGCCGGCGACGGCCGGGACGTGCCCGACGAGCTCGGCTGGGACGCGCTGATGCTGGTGCGCAAGGCCACCGGGCGGGTGTCGTTGACCGACGCGGAGCGGGCGGTGCTGGACCGGACCGGCTTCCGCTGGCTGTCCTTCGGCGGCTGAGCGGCGGCCGTCAGCCGCCGGTGGCCGGCGCCGTGGCGCGGCGCAGGTGGTCCAGGACGACCGGGTCGATCCGGCCGGGGACGATGCGCTCCTCCAGGTTCTCGACGCCGGCCCAGGCGTCGAGCGCCTCCTCCACCCCGGCGGCACCGACCGGGTGGCCGGCGGCGGCCAGCAGCGCCGCCACCTCGTCGGCGACCGAACCGGTGAGGTCGAGCAGGGTGGCCGGGTCGGGCTTGCCGAAGAGCAGGGTGTGGATGTCGAGCAGCCGGCCCAGTTCGCCGACCGGGTCGCGGTGGTCGTCGACCCGCAGGTCGACCAGTTCGTCGCCGGTGCCGGCGTAGCCGCCGTGGCGCTGCACGACGAACAGGGCGGCGCTCTGCCGGCCCCGCCGGTCGCCGCCGGCCCGGTCGCCGGCGGCGAGGGCGGCCAGCAGCCGCTGCGGGAAGGGCAGGTCCGCCCCGCCGAGCCAGGCGTCGCGGAGCGCGTCGATGACCTCCGGGCCGGCCAGGATGTTGCCCTGGGCGGCCCACCCGTCGCCGGACTGGCCGCCCGCCCACGGGTGGCAGCGCGGCCCGGTCCAGGTGGCGCCGTCGCCGCGCGCGCCGACCACACCGAGCTGCCGGTCGTCGCGGCCCGGGTCGGCGGCGACGAGGCCGGCCACCACGCCCGCCGCGGGGACTCCGGTGCGCAGCATCGCCAGCCCCTGCGACCGGAACGCCAGGTTGGCGTGGGCCTGGCTGGCGAGCGCGCCGACCTCGGCCTCGGCGGCCGGGACGAGCGCCCCGGCGGCGAGGAACTTGCTGGCCACCGCGACGCCGTGCAGGAGGCCGTCGGCGGAACGGGCGACGATCGAGAAGGTCACCCGCGGATGGTAGCGCCGGGACGGAGACGGCAACGGCCCCCGACCCGGGCGCGGTCAGAACGGCGGGGCGGCCGCCTCCGGTGGGCGGCCCCAGGCGCGGCGGGCGTCGGCCACCGCCACGCCGAGCAGCACCAGCGGGGCGGCAACCGCCGCGGCCAACGGGGTGGCGACCGCCGCGGTCAGTGGCACCACGGGCTTGAGCAGCGCCGTGAGCAGCACCAGGACGAGGATGGCCACCCAGCGCGACGGGGACACCCGGCCGAACACCTCGTACTCGAAGCGGGCCCGGCCGAGCAGGAAGAGCGCCGGACCTCCGAGGATCATGGCGAGCCAGCCGACCTCGTTGTGCCCGGTCGGGTGCTCGTTGACCAGCTCGTAGCCGATCGCGGTGGCTACCACGCCGATCACCATGACGAGGTGGGTGTCGGCGGCGGAGCGGCCGATGGTGGCCGGGTGCGCGGCCCGGGTCACCGCCTCGCCCAGGATCTGCCCGGCCCGTTGGACGTAGATCCGCCAGAACAGCACCGAGGTGAGCAGCGCGGCGGCGAAGGCGGCGGTGCGGGTGGCACTGCCCGGGTCCCGGCTGTACGCGAGCCCGGCGATCAGGATCGTCTCGCCGACCGCGACCAGGAAGAACTGCTGGTAACGCTCGGCCAGGTGCTCCCCGTGGATGTCCCAGCGGGAGACGGTCGACCGGCCCAGCCCGGGCACCGGCCAGCCGAACCGGGACGCCAGGTATTCCAGAAGGAGCGCGAGCGCCCACAGTGTCACCCGCGGATCGGTGGGCAGCAGCGCGCCGGTCACCCAGAGCACCCCGGTCACGCTGAAGGTGATCAGCATGCGCAGTTTCAGCCGGCGGTGCTGAATCCGGCCCAGGGTCAGCAGCAGGATTCCCGGCCGGCTCACCTGCGCCACCACGTACGCGACGGCGAACGCCAACCCCGTGGAGCTGAACGCGCGGGGGATGGCCACCCCCATCACCATGCTGCCCACCAGTGCGATGATCACGATCGTCTGGAGCCAGATGTGGTACGGGTCGTAGCGGCTGGTGGTCCAGGCCGTGCCCTGCCACACCGCCCAGAGCGCGAGGAGCAGCAGCAGGGTCTTGCCGCCCCCGGTCAAAAACGTCCAACCGGTCTTTCCGCCTTCCAGCGCCAGGTCCTCGAAGGCGCGGGCGGAGACCCGGGTCAGCGCGAAGACGAACACCAGGTCGAAGAAGAGCTCCACGAAGGTGGCCCGGTTCGCGCCGCCCTCCGGCCCGACCAGCACGGCCGGCTCCGGAGTCCTCACCGCCGCCCCCCGCTCCACCCCACCTGGCAGTCGTAGCACTCTTTCCGGGCGGCAATGTCGCGTATCGCACGCGTCACCCGTGCGGCTCCGCGCGTCGCGCCGCGACCGGGAGCCACCGGTCGGGATCTTGCTCCGGGCGGCGGCGACCGGGCACGATCGACCGGTGACGAATCGATGGGGCATGACGGTGCCGCTGGCCGGCGTCACCCTCGCCGACCACGCCGCGGTCTACGCGGCGCTCGACCGGGCCGGCTTCACCGACGTCTGGTCCTCGGAGGTCGCCGGGACCGACGCGTTCACGCCGCTGGCGCTCGCCGCCGCCTGGCAACCGCGGCTGCGGCTGGGCACCGCGATCGCCCCGGTGTTCACCCGGGGCCCCGGGCTGCTCGCCATGAGCGCCGCCGCCCTCGCCGAGGCCGCGCCGGGGCGCTTCGCGCTGGGCATCGGCGCCTCCTCGCCGGTGCTCGTCCGGGACTGGAACGCGGTCCGCTTCGACGAGCCGGTCAAGCGGACCCGGGACGTGCTGCGCTTCCTGCGGGCCGCGCTGCGCGGCGAGACCGTCGACGAGGCGTACGACACCTTCACCGTCCGACGGTTCACCCTGGAACGGCCGCCGGCCGTACCGCCGCCGGTGCTGCTGGCCGCGCTGCGCCCCGGCATGCTGCGGCTCGCCGCCGCCGAGGCCGACGGGGTGATCCTCAACTGGCTGGCCGCCGAGGACGTGCCGACCGCCCTGGCCGAGCTGGGCGAGCGCCGCGCCGGCTTCGAGGTCGCCGCCCGGATCTTCGTGTGCCCGACCGAGGACGCCGCGTACGCCCGGGCGCTGGGCCGCCGGCTGATCACCGGCTACCTGACCGTGCCGGCGTACGCGGCCTTTCACCGGTGGCTGGGGCGCCACGACAGCCTCGGTCCGATGTGGGAGGCGTGGGCCGCCGGCGACCGGCGGGGCGCCTCGGCGGCGGTGCCGGACGAGGTGGTCGACGCGCTGGTCCTGCACGGCTCGCCCGAGGAGTGCGTCGCCCGGGTCCGCCGCTACGCCGACCTCGGGGTGGACGTGCCCGTGCTGGCGCTGCTGCCCACCCCGGAGCTGACCACCGGCGGCGCGGCGGCCCTGGCCGGGCTGATCCGGCGGCTCGGTGTCACCGGCGAGGAGGCGGGCTGAGATGAACCTGACCGACCGGGTGGCCGTGATCACCGGCGGGGCGGGCGGCATCGGGGCCGCGCTCGGCCGCCGGTTCGCCGCCGAGGGCGCCGCCGCCGTCGTCCTGGCCGACCTGGACGCCGACGCCGCGCGTGCGGTGGCCGAGGCCATCGGCCCGGTGGCCCACGGCGTCGGGCTCGACGTCACCGACGAGGCGCAGGTACGGGCGCTGGTCGACGAGACCGAGCGCCGCCACGGCCGGATCGACCTGTTCTGCGCCAACGCCGGGGTGGCCACCGGCGGGGGAGTGGAGGCGCCCGACGCCGACTGGGACCGCGCCTGGCGGGTCAACGTGCTGGGGCACGTGCACAGCGCCCGGGCGGCGCTGCCGGGGATGCTCCGCCGCGGCCAGGGCTACCTGCTGTTCACCTGCTCGGCGGCGGGCGTGCTGACCGCGGTGGGCGACGCCCCGTACACCGCGACGAAGCACGCGGCGGTCGGCCTCGCCGAATGGCTCGCCATCACCTACCGGGACGACGGCGTCCGGGTCAGCGCGCTCTGCCCGCAGGGCGTGGACACCCCGATGCTCGCCGGCGGCCTCGCCGAGGGGCACCTGGGCGCCCGGGTGATCGCCGCCTCCGGCGCGGTGCTCACCCCCGACCAGGTCGCCGACGCCACCATCGCCGGGCTGGCCGAGGAGCGGTTCCTCATCCTGCCGCACCCGGAGGTCGCCGGCTACGCCCGCCGCCGCGCCGAGGACCCCGACGGCTGGCAGGCCGGCCTGCGCAAACTCGTCCGCAAGCTGCGCGCGGCGGATCAGTAGGAGCCGCTGCCGCCGTCGCCCCCGTGGCCGGCGGCGTCGCCGTACACGCTGTTCTCCAGGATCGCCGCGGAGTGGCGGTCGACGGGGGCGCCGCCCCGCTCGAAGGTGTCCCGGTGCGCACGGGGACCTGACCGGCGCAGCTCGCGCGCGGCCTTCCGGGCCGCCGCCAAACGATCCGCCCGGGTCGGCTCGCGACGGACCCGGCCGCGCCACCGCCAGCCGGCGATGACCGCCGCCCCGACGCCCGCCACCGCCGGCACCACCCACATCACGACGGTCATGTCCTCACGCTAGGCGCCCCGCGCCAGCACGCCCACGCCGCTTCCGTGGAGATCCTGACGAGGTGGCGTTCGTCCCGGACGGCTGCCGCCGCCTGGCCCGCGCGATGCGGGCGCGGCACGCGGGAGCGGCGTGCCGTGGTCGGGCTCGTGCCGGCGGCGGGTGCTCTCCTCGAACGGACGGTCGCCGATATCGGGTGGGGTCAGCGGCGCCAGCGCAGCGGGCCGGGGTGGACTCTCCACAGGAGGCGGCGCCAGCGGCGTCGGGTGGCGCGGAGCGCGGTCACGTAGGCGGTGGCGACCGTCGCCGCCCGATCGGCCTGGACGGGAGTGGCGGTGCCGGGCGCGAAGGCCACCTGATTGAGCAGGTCGGCCAGTTCGTCCACCTCGACGCCCGGCACGTCGGCTCCCGCCTCGCTGCCGGGAGCCGGCCGCGGCGATTCCGCTGACCGGGCCTGCGCCGGCGCGGCCTGCGGTGGCTCTGCGGGGGTCGGCCCCGTCGTGGCGGCGCGGGCCTCGGCGAGGGTGCGGTGGGCCCGCTCGGCGACCTCCGCGGCGGACAGGTCGGCGCCGACCGGACGGCCCGCCAGTCGCAGCGCGTCGGTCACCTCCCGCCAGGCGCCCGCGATCCGGCGGCCCGGGTCGCCCTGCGCCAACCGGCCCCGGGTCAGTCTGCGGCGCAGCGTCGCCAGGGTCAGCAGCAGCGCCCCGACCAGCAGCACCAGGCCGCCGACGCCGCCGCCGACCAGCACCGGCGTACCCGGTCCGCCCGGCCCGCCGCGCCGATCCGGGCCGGCCGCCGCCGGCGGGGTGGCGGTGGGTTCCACGGTCGGCGCGGGCACCTCGGACGGGGGCGGGTCCTCCGGCTTCGGCCGGAAGTCCTCCTCCACCGGGCGCGGTTCCTCGTCCGGGCGCGGCATCGGGTCGAACGGCACCCAGCCGACGCCCTCGAACAGCACCTCCGGCCAGGCGTACGCGTCCGCCGCCCGGACCGGGCCGTCCGCCTTCGGCTCGAAGCCGACCACCACGCGGGTGGGCAGGCCGGCCAGCCGGCCCAGCACCGCGAACGACGCCGCGAACTGCTCGGAGGTGCCCCGCTGCCCGCCGCCGTTGCGCGGTCCGAAGAGGAAGAACGCCAGGTTCGGGTACGCGTGCCCGCTCGGCGCGTCCGCGGTGACCCGGTAGTGCTCGGCCAGGAAGTCGGCGATCGCGGCGGCCCGGGCGTACGGGGCGCCGTTCTCCTCGGCGAGCTGGGTGGCCAGCCGGCGCAGCTGCTCCGGCGCCCCGTCGGCCACCCGCAGCACCCGGGCCACCGCGTCGCCGGCCGGCACGTTCGCCGTGGTGAGCAGGTTCGTGTCCGGGCGCTCCTGGACCGAGGCGACCGTGTACCGCAACCCCGGCGCCAGCCCCTCCGGCCGGATCAGCGTCCCGGTCGCCGGGTCGTACGCCACCCGCGCGCCGGTCACCTCGCGCGGGGTCGGCACGGCGGGCAGCAGCTTTCCGGTCAGGTCGGCCACGGTGATCTCCTGGCGCATCGGGTCGGTGGCGGCGCCCGGCACCGGCCCGGCGGCCGGCAGGATCCGCCCCGCGTTGCGGTACGTCGCGCCCACCCGCCAGGTCACCCCGTCGTAGTCGCTGAGCACCGCGAGCCGGATCCGGGGCGGGCCCGCGTCCGCCGCGCCCGCCTCGGTCCGCACGTCGAGCAGCTTCTGGTCCGGGTTCAGCGCCCAGCCGGAGATCCGGATCAGCGGGTTCTCGTCCAGCGACTCCACCTGCGGCGGCTCGACGTAGCGGCGCGGGTCGACCGGGCGGGCGTCGACCTGGCCGGCCACCACCGGGGCGAGCAGGGCCGCGAGCGCCACCACCACCGCCACGCCGGCCGCGCTCGCCGCGAGCAGCCGCAGCCGCACCGCCGCGCGGACCGCCGGGGCCAGGCCGGCGACCGGGTCGGCGGCGGCAGCTCCGGCTCGCCCGGCGGGCACCGCCAGCCCGACGGCGGCGACCGCCGCGAACACCACCGTCGGCCCGACCGCCGGGACCGCGTTCGGCCCGACCACGTAGAGTGCGCCCGCGTAGAGCAGCACCGGCGGCAGGTAGCCGAGCAGCACCCGACCGGCCCGCAGCGCCACCTCGGCGGCGGCCAGCCCGGCCAGCCAGGCGGCCACCACCGGGACCAGCACGGTGTCCGGGGCCGGCTCCACCGGGATCATCGCGGTGAGCAGCCGGGGGATGGCGTTGCGGGCGGCGTCCGCCGCCACCTCGCCAAGGCCGCCCGGCAGCGCCGCGTGGCTGGCCGCCAGCCGCAGCGAGAGCAGCGTCCAGCCGGCCAGCGCGGCCACCGACAGCGGCGCCACGAGCCACGACGGCAGCCGCCGGGCCGCCACGCTGACCAGCACCGCGCCGGCCGCCGCGCCGGCCGTCAGGCGGCTCAGCAGCGGGTCCGCGTACACCCGCCCGAGCACCACGCCAGCCAGGGCGATCATGACGATCAGCGCCAGCGGCACCGGCACGACCCGCAGCACCCGCGCCACGGCGCCCGGACCACCATCCGCCGGCCCGGCCGGCGCGTCGACCGCCGGGCGCGGCGGGGTCACGGTCACCACCGGCGGATCCCGTCCCACTCGGCGGCGAACTCGGCGCCGTCGGCCGCGTCCACCACGAGCACGCCCGCCGTTCCGGCCGCCGTCGGCTCCGCCGCCCCGAACATCCCGACCACCACCGACGGGTACGCGCCGCGCAGCGCGCCGACGTGCCCCAGGTCGCCGCGGGCCCCCGGCCCGCTGAGGAAGACCAGCGTGTCGCCGAGCCGGTCCTGCCGCAGCCGCGTCAGCGCGGCCCGCAGCACGTCCGCCCCGCCCTCGGCCAGCTCCGCCGCGGCGAGCCGGTCCAACGGCCCGTGCGACGACTCCAGCTCGGCGGGGGCGGGCGCGACCAGCAGCAGGCTCACGGGCAGGTCCTCCCGGACCGCGGCGGCCACCACCGACGCCGCCGCCTCGCAGCCCGACTCGAACGACTCGGCCACCCCGGCGTCCCGGTCCGGGTGGGCGGCCGCCCGGTTGTCCAGCACCACCACGAGCCGGGGCAGGCTCGTGTCCACGTTCTCCCGCACCATCAGCTCGCCCACCCGGGCGCTGGTCCGCCAGTGCACCCGGCGCAGCTCGTCGCCCACCACGTACTCGCGCAGCGAGTCGAAGGTGATCGAGCCGTGCGGCACGCTGTCGATCCGCCCGTCCAGGCTGCGCCCGGCGCCGGTCGGCACCGCCGACAGCGGATGGATGCGCGGGTGCACCCACACCGGCACCGTCCCCCCGTACGCGCGGGCCAGCGCCACCAGCCCGAGCGGGTCGCGCCGGGTCACCCGCAGCGGACCGACCGGCACCACGCCCCGCCGCCGGGTCGGCACCGGGTAGCGCACCTCGGTGTCCCGGCCGGGACGCAGCCGCAGCACCGGCACCGGCACCAGCCGTCCGCCGCAGCGGTCCTCGGCCAGCAGGTTCGCCGCCCGCAGCCGGCCCGTGTTGCGCACGGTCAGCACCATGGCCGCCGGCTCACCCCGGGCCACCCGGTCCGGGTCGGCCACCCGCTCGACCGTCAACCGGGGCCGCCAGGCGGCCGTGACCAGGGCGTACCCGACCGCGACGCCGGCCGCCGCGCCGAGCACGGTCAGCTCCGGGTACGCGTACCGGAAGCCGGCGCCGAGCAGCACGACGGCGGCCACGAGCAGCCCGACGCCGCGGGCGGTGATCCCCACCGGTCAGCCGTGGACCGGGGCGGGCTGCCCCGACGGCAGCGGCACCGGCACCGAGGCGACCGCCTGGCGCAGCACGTCGGCCGGGGTCACCCCGCGCACCTGCGCGTCCGGGGTGAGCAGCAGCCGGTGCGCGAAGACCGGCTCGACCAGCGTCTTCAGGTCCTCCGGCATGATCCAGCCCCGCCCGTCGATCAGCGCGTACGCGCACGCGGCCCGGGTCAGCGCGATCACGCCCCGGGGGCTGACCCCGACCCGCACCTGCGGGTGGGTGCGGGTCGCCGCGGCCAGCCGCACCGCGTACGTGTAGAGCGGCTCGGCGATGTGCACCCGCCGGGCCATCTTCACCATCTCCCCGACGGTGGCGGTGTCGGTGACCGCGGTGAGCGAGTCGGGGGAGCGGAGGGCGGCGCCGCGCAGCACCTCCACCTCGACCGCCTCGTCCGGGTAGCCGACGGAGAGCTTCACCAGGAACCGGTCGAGCTGGGCCTCGGGCAGCCGGTAGGTGCCGTCCATCTCCACCGGGTTCTGGGTGGCCACCACCAGGAACGGCTGCGGCACGGGGTGGCGTACGCCGTCCACGGTGACGGTGCGCTCCTCCATCACCTCCAGCAGCGCCGACTGGGTCTTCGGCGAGGCCCGGTTGATCTCGTCGGCGATCACGATGTTCGCGAAGACCGGCCCCGGGTGGAACTCGAAGCCGCGGGTGGCCTGGTTGAAGATGGTCACCCCGGACACGTCCGAGGGCAGCAGGTCCGGGGTGAACTGGATGCGCCGCCACTGCCCCTTGACCGTCGCCGCGATCGCCCGGGCCAGGGTCGTCTTGCCCACCCCCGGCACGTCCTCCAGCAGGACGTGCCCCTGGGCGAAGAGCGCGGTCAGCGCCAGCCGGACCACCTGCGGCTTGCCCAGCACGACCGCGTTGACGTTCTCGGCCAGCCGGGCGGCCAGGGCGGCGAAGCCCTGCACCTCCGGCTGGGTGAGCGGTTCGTGGGTGTTCACGGGCGCGGTGCTCCTCGGTGCGGCGCGGTCAGCAGGTGGGCAGGAGGTTGAGGTTGTCGCCACCCTCCAGGTTCAGCCAGGCCCACGGGATGTAGGTCTTGCCCTTGTAGTCGACCTGGACCCACCAGGTGCTGCGCTTGTCGTTGTTGTAGATGTAGGCGTAGACCTCTTCGCCCTGCTTCTTGCAGAAGGTTCGCAGTCGGGTGCCGTCCGGTACCCAGCCGGCCTGGCGGCTGTCCACCTGCTGGGTGATCTCGAAGATCTCGTTGCCGTTGCGGCCGGCGCGGTCGGAGTTGCAGTAGGTGGCCTCCGCGCCGGAGGAGCCGTTCTTGCACGTGGCGACGCCGTACACCGGGTCGGTCGACTGCGCCCGGGTCGCGGTGCCGTTGCCCGCCGCGTTGGTCGTGGTCACCGTCACCGTGTACGCCGTGCCCGGCGTCAGGCCGGTCACCCGCAGGCTGGAGCAGCTGCCGCTGGCGGTCTTGCCCCCCGTCGCGGCCGAGCAGGTGGCCCGGCCACCGCCCGCGTCCACGGTGAACGTCACCGTCACCGAGGTGGCGTCGGCCGACGAGCCGGTCACCGTGACCCGGGGCGCGGCCACCGTGCGGGCCGTGGTGCTGGCCTCCGCGCCAGGTCCGGCCTCGTTGACCGCCTTCACCTTGACCGTGACGTTCTGGCCGTCGCCGAGCCCGCCGATCGTGGCCCGCACGTCGGTCACCTCGGTGGTCTTCCCGGCGGCCTCCACCAGGTACTTCGTCACCGGGCGGCCGTTGTCCACGGCCGGCGCCCACTGCACCGCGATGGTGCCGGGCTGGTCGGCCACCGTGGACGCGCGCAGCTCGGTGGGCGCCTTCGGAACGGTGAACGGCACCACCGTGTTGCTCACCGGCGAGGCCTTCGACCCGGCGCCCTTGTCGCTCACCGCGATCACGGTGAAGGCGTACTGCGTGCCGTACTCCAGCTGGCCGGCCGGGATGACCAGCTCCGTCTTGGGCGACTCGCCGGCCGGGGCGGTCGCGCCGGCCGAGCTGGCGGTCACCGCGTACTTCGTGACGGTGTTGCCCTGGCCGTTGGCCGCCGGCCACTTCACCAGCACCGTGCCGTCGGGCCGGGCCTCGGCGGTCACGCTGGCCGGCGGGTCCGGCACGGCGGCGGTCGGCGTGACCGGGTTGCTCTTCCGGGCCGGCCCGTCGCCCTTCGCGTTGACCGCGTGCACCGCGAACGTGTACGTCTCACCGTTGGTCAGCCCGGTGATCTCCAGGGCACGCTGGTTCGCGCCCACCTCGTGGCGCTGGCCGGCGCCCTCCACCACGTACCTGGTGATCTCGGCGCCGTTGGACGCGGCCGCCTGCCAGCTCACCCGCGCCGACGCGTTCCCCGCGGCGGCGGTCACCGCGCGCGGCGCGCCCGGCTTGCCCACCTTCGGCTTCTTCGGCGGAGGCGGCGGCGGGGCAACCGGCGGCGGGTCGCCGCCGAGCACGTCGTTGGCGTACTTGTTGACCTCGCGGACCTGGTTCCGGTCGTCCACGACCTGCGCGGTGGACGAGTTCGGCGGGTTGATGAAGAGGTGGTTCTCGCGGACCTCCAGCTCCATCGGGCCGGGTCGGCCGGAGCCCTTGATGGTGTCGACGAGCTTTCCGTTCGCGTCGAACGAGTAGACCGTGCCGGTGTTCTCGTCGGCGCAGTAGAACCGGCCCGCCCACGCCACCGCGGGGCTGAGCCGCTCACCCGCGCCGGGCACCGTGAACTGGTGCACCTCGTCGCTGTCGCGGACCACGTGCACCTTCCGCTCACCGGCCACCGTGACCGGCACCTGCGGACCGCTGGTGCGCGCCGGCAGGCTGCCCGGGGCGGTCATCGTCAGGTCGGCCCGCAGCGTCCGGCCGGCCCGCACCGTGACCAGCGAGGCGGAGGTGCGGTCGAGCACCGCCACACCCTCGTCCAGGGTGGACACCACCAGCTCGTGCGCGGGCTCCGCGACCTCGTACGTCTCCACCCGCTTCGGGCTGAGCCCGGCCGGCGGCGCCGCGCCCGGCGTGGCGGGCAGCTCGGCGGCGGTGACCGCCGAGACCGTGCCCTCGCTCGGCACCGCGACCCACAGCTTGCCGGCGCCGTCGAACGCCCCGCCCGTGATGCCCGGCGGGTAGCGCACCGGCTCGCCCACCGGGGTCAGCGACCGTGGGTCGAGCTGCCGGACGATGCCCTGCACCGCGTCCACGACGAACGCCGTGTCCTCGTGCAGCGCGACGCTGACCCCGAGCCCCGGCGCGGTCGGCGTGGTCGCGGTGATCTGGAGGGTGGCCAGGTCCAGCGAGCTGACCTGCCCGGTGTTCAGGTCGCGCAGGATCAGCAGCCGGTCGGTCTGGGCGACCTGCATCTGGTGCCGGCGCCCGCCGGGCACCTCCATCCGGGTGTCCACCCGGGCGGTGACCCCGTTGACCCGGGCCAGCTCGCTGCGGCTGGTGCTCCACAACCACGAGGAGGCGTCGTAGTTGGCCACCGCGTTGTCGGCGGCGCCCAGCCCGAGCACGGTCAGCCCCATGGCGGCCAGCAGCGCGGCCACGGTGCCGATGGTCACCAGCCCGCCCCGCATCCGGGACCGGGGGTGGGCCGTCTCCGGCCCGGTGCTCGTGACGTCCTCGATGGTGGTCACAGCCGGCTGCCTGCTTCCCAATCAATGCTCATAGTTGAGCGGTTCGGATAATTCGCTCTCCGTCCGACAGCGGTCGGGCTGGAGTCCTGGACCGGCAGTCTGGTCCGGTGGCGATCGGTCCTATCCTGCAGGATCTGCTTCACCCTGTGGTGTGGGGTGTGCAGGGCGATGTCGGGGTCGCCGGCTCGGTACAGGATGTTGATCGCGGCGTTCACGTCGGCCTGCCACACCACCCCGCACGAGGTGCAGTGAAGCCGGTCCCCGCTGCGTCGGCCGAGCCGGCCGCAGCGGTGACAGGCTTGTGAGGTGTAGGCGGCGTTGACATGTACGAGTGCAGAACCTCTGCGCTCCGACACGTTCTTGAGGGCCTCGGCGGTGACTCCTTTGGTCCACGCGGCGAGGCGCCGGTTGACGTTCTTGCCGAGCATTCTGCGCCCGGCGAAGGTCCGGGTGAGGTCTTCGGCGACGATGGTGGCGGCCTTGTCGACGACCCGATGCACGGCGGTGAAGACCTCCGTGCGCACTGCGGCCCGATGCCGACTCGCCTGCCGGTCCCGCTTGACCGTGCCGAGGTTGTTGGCCGCGATCCGGTGGGCCTTCGCGTGGTCACCACGTGCGGCGGCGCTGTTCGCGATCGAGCGCAGCTTCGCCCTCCGCCGGTTACGTTCCTTCAGCCTGTCCGACTCACTAGCCAACAGTGCGCCGAGGTCGCAGCCATGAGGGGCTCCGTCGGAGTCGGTGAGGGCTTCGGTGTAGCCCTTGTCCACGCCAACGGTCCGGTCGCCGCATGCCCGCTGCGACGACCGCATCTTCGCCGCGTCGATCTGGTAGTGCACCTCGACTCGGCCGCCGCGCAGGATAACCCGCAGCGTTCCTGTCGGCGCGACGGTCGTGGACAGCGGGATTGTGACCAACTTCCGGGGCTCAAGGCCGGGAATCGCCAACCACAACCGCCCCCGCCTATCGACGGCGGTGTTGTACTTGTCGGCGCGCACGACGATCTGATTGTGCGTGCGATTTCTTCCACGCTTCCAGTGCGTGCGCATTTGTCGAGATAGGAATGGGTCATCGGCCCACTGGTTGGTTCTCAATGCGGTGAACATCCGCTTGCGCTCGGCCGGATCGTTGGTGCGACGATCAGCTGCCCGCCGGACGTCGACCTTGGCCGCCGCCAGGTTCGCCCCGATGTCGGCCATCGCGTCGCGAACAGTTTCCTTCCACGCGTTCGCCGACACACCGAACTGGAGGTGCGTGCCGTCGGTCAGCCACCGGTTTCGGACCTGCCGGTCTCGTAGCCCGGCCCCGACACCGTTGATTGAGCCGTATCGCTGCCATACCTCACCACGCACCCGACCCAACCGGCGAGCCTGCTCCGACAGAGCCGCGTACTTGCCCGGGTTCAGCCGGGCCGAGTAGGCGATGCGGGTGACCTTCATTGATCATCCCCACGGTCTGAAGAGGAAGCAACTACCAGTCGCTGCTCCCCGAGTCGGTGTGGGAGGTGCCCACGCACGGTCAACCTCTCCCCAGGGCCGGGAGCCATCATAGGGGCCAGCCGGGAACCGTGGAACCCGCACCGTCCTCCTGTGGACACCGACCGTGTCGTGGCGGCCGCTAGTTTGGCGTCGTGCCGCCCTCCCGGTCGGTGCAGACCTGACCCGAGGTGGCATAGCTGTCCGTCGAATAGACGGCCAGCACCGTGAAGCAGTAGTCCAGCTTCGGACTCAACCCGTTCACCGTGTAGCGGGTCTGCCCCGCGTCCACCGTGGCCATCACGCCCAGCTTCTGCCCGGCCCGCCCACCGGCCACCACGAACGGCACCCCGCCGCTCGTCGGGTCGGTCCAGGTGACCGTGATCGTGGTGGTGTCGTCCTGCAACCGCAGGTCACCCGGGGGCGGCCCGCTGGCCTTCGGCTTCACCGCGGTCGGCGCCGGCGCGGGCGGCGGCGCCGGATCGCGGTTGAGCAGCACCGCGCCCACTCCGACGGCGGCCGCCACCGCGACCACCACGGCGCCGGCCACCACGGCCACCACCGTCCGGTTGCGGCCGCGCGGCTCCGGCTCCTCCGCCACCGGGTACGCGGCCGGCTGGTGGAACGCCGGCGGCACCGCCGGCCAGGCCCCCTGACCCGGGTACGGCTCAGGCTCCGACTGCTTCGACTCGGGGAACTCCAGCAACGCGTCGTAGACCGGCAGGGGCCGGGCCGCCTCGTCCCCGGCCTCCGGCACCGGCTCCGGTTCCGCTGCCGCGGGCGCGTCCACCACCGGCTCGGGACGCGACTCGGCGGGCCGGTCGAGCGGCTGCGGCGGCGCCGCGCTGCTCCACGGCGGTGCGGTCATCCCCCACGGCGGCACGGGCGAGGCGCTGACCGGCGCCGCGGCGGGCGGCCCGCTCACCGGCTGCGGGAACCCGGTCGTCGGCGGCCCGCTCACCGGGTATACGGGCGGGCCGCTGACCGGGTGACCGGGCGGGCCGCTGATGGGCTGAGCGGGCGGGCCGCTGACGGGATGAACGGGCGGCGGGGCAGGGGCTGGCGATGGCCCGCTCACCGGGTACCCGGGCGGGCCGCTGACCGGGTGACCGGACGGCCCGCTGACGGGCTGACCGGGTGGTGGGGCAGCGGTTGGCTGTGGCCCGCTGAACGGAGGGTTGATGCCCGGTGGGCCGCTGACGGGTTGGCCCGGGAAAGGGGCGCCGGTGGTCGGTGGGGCGCTGACGGGTTGACCCGCGAAGGGGGCGCCACTGGTCGGTGGGGCGTTGACGTCCTGCGGCGCGGCGGGCATCCCGCTGACCGGTAGGGCGCTGTCGAGCTGGGGCGCGGCGGGCGTCGCGCTGACCGGTGGGTCGCTGACGGGCTGCGGTGGGAAGTCGACGGGTGCCTGGGCAGCTGCGGCGGAGGGCGGCTGAAATGGTGGCCCGCTCACCGGCGGTCCGCTGACGGGCGGTCCGCTGACGGGGGGTCCGCCCGCTGGAGGTGCGCTCACGGGAGGTGCGCCCACGGGTGAGTTGCTAGCCGGGGGCGCGCTCGCGGGCGGGCTGCTCACCTGTGCGGTCGCGCCGGCACCCGCAGACGAGGCGGCGATCCTCTCGGCCTCCTCGCGGAGCAGCGGGCCGATCTGCTGCACCTGGATGGTCGGCTTGTCCCACCCCGGCGCAGGGGCTGCGGGGGCGTCGCCGCGCTCGCCCGCACCGGATTCCCCCGCTTCCGCGGCCGGCGGGACGGGCGCCCGGTGTGGCGGGACGGCCGTCCGCGGTGCGGCTGCCTGCGGGGCCGAGGTGGGTGCCGCGGTCGGCGCACCGGACATCGGCGGAGCGGAGACCGGGATGGGCGGCGGCGGAGGAAGCACGCCGGACGCGGGCGGGGCAGAGGTCGGGGCCGGGATCCTCGGCGCCGGCGGCACGGTTGCCGCTGTGGGTGGAACGAGCGGGTTAGGCGCACGGAGGTCCGGCGCGGCCGGCCCCGGGGTGAGCGCGGGCGGCGTCGAGACGGGGCGGACCGGAGGCGGGATGACCGGCGCCGGCGGCAACGGGACCGACGGTGCGGCGGGCGGCGCCGAGCTGGGAGCCTGCGGCATCGGGTGCGCCGCGGACGGAAACGGCGTCGCCGGGCCGGGGATCGTGGGCGGCCCCGGGACGACCGGAGGTCGGGGCGTGACCGGCGTGACCCCGGGCGCGGGCTGCCCGGCCGTGACCGGCGTGATCCCGGGCGCGGGCTGCACGGCCGTGACCGGCGTGACTCCGGGCGCTGGCGGCTGAGCTGCGACCGGCGACCCCCCAGGCGGCGACCCGGCGGCGGGCGGTGCGGGGAATCGCGTCGTCGCCTCCGCCGGCGGTGCCCAGGCACTGTGGGGGCCGACGACAGGCGCACCCGGCCCGGAGGTCGGGGTCGGGGGAGCGGACGTCGGCGGGGGGACGACCGGAGGCGGCGGCAGCGGGGTCGAGGCGGGAGCGGCGCTGACCGGCGCGGGCGGCACCGCCGGTGGCGGCGGCAGGTGCGTCGGCGGGCCGGAAGCGGGCGGTGCCCAGGGGGCCGGTCGGGCCGGCCCTGGTGAGGGCGCCCATTCGGCACCGGGCACCGGCGGGACGGCGGGGGGCGCCGAGGGACCGCCGGGCCGGGGCGGGGCGGGCTGCGCCGGGTGCGGCTGCTGCATCGCGGGTAGCGACATGGTCGGCCCCGACAGGGCCCCCGGTTCGGGCTGCGGGTCGGCAGCGGCGGCGGCGCCGCCGGGGTGTGGGCCGGGCGGGACGGGAGCGGCGGCGGAGCCGCCGAGGTAGTGACGGGCTGCGCGTACCGCGGGGTGGTCCGGACCGAGCACGGCGGGCCCGGCGGTGGCCACGCGGGCGTAGTTGCGGCGGGCCTCGTGCCGGTTGCCGAGTTCCTCCGCCACCCCGGCGAGGTCGAAACTGAGTGCGAGCATCAGCGGGTCGCTGTCGGTGCGGCGACGCTCGCCGGCCGCGTACGCCTCCTCGAGGACCCGCCGGGCGGCGGCCGGGTCGTCGGCCTCGCGGTGCAGGCGGGCCAGCAGGCGGCCGGTGGCGAGTACGTCGGGGTGGTCCTCACCGTAGGCCGGTCGGGCCGCCGCGATCGCGTCGGCGAGCAGGCGGCGGGCGGTCGCCAGGTCACCGGCGGAGCGCAGCGCGAGGGCCTGGTGTTGAGCGGCGGTCAGGGGGGAGGGGTGGGACACGTGAGCAATGCTGCCCGGAATTGCCGGTTCCTCGCTACCCGCCCCCCAGTATCCGGTCCCGGCTGCCGGGTCTGGCCGCCCGCCTGTGGGGCTGACCTGGGGAAACGCTGCAGTGCGATGGCGATGTGCATGATCCACCCGGGCCGTGTACAGTAATGCCCCGTGCGGCCCACCGGGGCGGCCGAACCGGTGAGAAGATCACCTCGGTCGACAGGGTAGGCTGGACGAGCAGGTCCGGGTGGCGGAATGGCAGACGCGCTAGCTTGAGGTGCTAGTGCCCGTATAGGGCGTGGGGGTTCAAGTCCCCCCTCGGACACAAACCATTACCCCACGGTGCGCGCTCAGATCCACTGAAGCGCGCACCGTTTGCGTTTCCGGCTGGTAGGTGAGCCGAAGGCCGAGTTGGCGGTAGATCTCGGCCTTGTCGGCGGGGTCGGCGTCGCGAAGGGCCGCGGCGATGTCGCCGAGGGCCGTCACCAGGTCTCTAATTTCCGCTCGGCTCATCCGGCGTGGCCTGTTGCCCGCGTTCGCGTCAAGGTCTGCTTCGGCGCGGGCGCGTTCGGTCTGGGTTTGAGCGATCCACCCGGTGACTACCGCCGGGTCGGCGCCGGCATCGAGGGCGGCTCGGTAGCGTTCCAGCTTCGCGTCGCATTCGTTGATGATCGTCTGGGCTGCCGTGGCCGGAGCGGGCGAAAGATTCAAGGGTTGGGCGTCGGCGAGCGCGGTGATTGCCTGTTCGATGCGATGGGGGGTGAAGGCAGAGGCCAGCCAGGTGTCGAGGGGGTCGGTGAGGGCGTCCTCGCGTAGGTACACGTTGCGGGGATGTGGGACCTGATTGGCGAGGGCGTATTCCTGGGGGAAGCGGCAGCGGTAGTAGGCATCGCCGTGGTTGTACTGGCCCTGCATGCGTCGGTCGCAGGCGGCGCAGTAGATCATGCCGCGGAAGACGTACGGGTTGCGGGTGCGCTGCTTGACGTGCTGACCGCCGGTTCCCCGTCCGCGCCGTTGCAGGATTGCTTGGACCTGCTCGAACGTCGCATCGTCGATGAGCGGCTCGTGGGTGATCTCCTTTGAGACCACCCACTTGTCTCGGGTGTTCCAGCGCAGGACGCCGGTGTGGCCCATTGCCACATCGTCGACGTCGAGCAGCACCTCGTCGGTGCGTTGCTTGTTCCACACCTGCCGCCCTGTGTAGCGGGGGTTGGTGAGGATGACCCGAACGGCGCTCTTGGACCAGGCGATTCCGCTGCGGTGCGGGTTGCGGGCGCGGTCATGCGCCGACGGGCAGGGTACGTGGTTGGCGGTGAGTCCTTCGGCGATGGCGAAGAGTCCGATTCCGGTGAGGAACTCGGCGAAGATCCGCCGGACGATCGGCGCGGTCTCTTGATCCGGAGTCAAGCCCTTGAGGCGTTTGCCGTCGGCGGCCTTGGCGGGGTTGGGGTGGGGTCCGAGGTCGCGGAGGGTGTAGCCGTAAGGCGGGCGTCCGCCTAGGTAGCGGCCCTCGAGGAGGGTGTGGGCGGTCATGGCGGTGCGGACGCGGAGCTTGATCCGGTTGCGTTCGCCTTTGCTCATGCCGCCGAAGACGGACATGACGAGTTCGTGTGCCTCGTTGTCGGGGTCGATCGGGCCGCCGATCTCGGGCACCCAAAGTTCGACGCCGTAGTGGGCGAACAGAGGCACCGTCAGGCCGAACTGGTTGCCGTAGAAGGCCCGGTGGGGTTCGCCAACGACGACGGCGGAGAACCCGCGCCGTGGGTTTGAACCGCCCCGGGTTTGGTAGCGGCCCGACCTCTTGTGGAGGATCGAGCCATGTCACGCCCTTCCCCTTAT
>NZ_BMRA01000015.1 GCF_014648395.1 Micromonospora fulviviridis
ACGGCAACACCCACTCCTTCGAAGGCGGCCACTACATCAGCGTCGTCGGCTACCGCGACAACGGGAAGACCGTCACCATCGCCGACTCCGCCGACCCGAACATGGCCTCCTACCGGATGAGCGTGGACAACCTCGCCGACTGGATCGCCACCCGCGGCTACAGCGCCTCCTGACGATCCGAGCAACACGCGAAAGGGCCCGACCCCTCATGGGGTCGGGCCCTTTTCGCGCGTCAGCCGCCGGAGTCGTCCAGCTCGGCGCCGTCCGGCGGGGTGTCGTCGTCGCGGCTGGCCAGCCAGCCGTCGGGCAGGAAGACCTTGCCCGGGGAGTTGGTCCGGCCGCGCGGCTGGCCGAGGGTCTCCACCGGGAACGGCACGGTCGGGTCGAGCTTGCCGAGCAGGTCGTCGAGCTGGGCCAGGCTGTCGATCATCGCGAGCGAGCGGCGCAGCTCGCTGCCGATCGGGAAGCCCTTGAGGTACCAGGCGACGTGCTTGCGGAAGTCGGTGCAGCCGTCGCGCTCGCCCCGGACCGGGTTGCGGGCGCCGGCCACGAACTGGTCGACCAGCAGCTCGGCGTGCCGCCGCATGGTCGCCGCCACCTCGCCGAGGTTCGGCAGCCGCCGCTCGGTGCGGCCGTTGAACGCGGCCTCCAGGTCGGCGAAGAGCCACGGCCGGCCCAGGCAGCCCCGCCCGATCACCACGCCGTCGACGCCGGTGTGGGCGACCATCCGCAGCGCGTCGTCGGCCTCCCAGATGTCGCCGTTGCCGAGCACCGGCACGTCGAGCGCCTGCTTGAGGGTGGCGATGGCGTCCCAGTCGGCGGTGCCCGAGTAGCGCTGCGCGGCCGTACGCCCGTGCAGGGCGACCGCGGCCACGCCGGCGTCCTGGGCGGCGAGGCCGGCCTCGACGTACGTCAGGTGGTCGTCGTCGATGCCCTTGCGCATCTTCACGGTGACCGGCACCCCGGCGGGGGACGCGGCGTCCACGGCGGCCCGGACCAGCCGGGCGAAGAGCCGGCGCCGCCACGGCAGGGCCGACCCGCCGCCGCGCCGGGTGACCTTGGGGACCGGGCAGCCGAAGTTCAGGTCGATGTGGTCGGCGAGGTTCCTCTCGACCACGATCCGCACGGCGGCGGCGGTGATCTCCGGGTCGGTGCCGTAGAGCTGGAGGCTGCGCGGGTGCTCGTCGGCGCCGAAGGCGATCATGCGGAGCGTCTTCGGGTTCCGCTCGACGAGCGCCCGGGTGGTGATCATCTCGCAGACGTAGATGCCGCCGCCCTGCTCCCGGCAGAGCCGGCGGAAGCCGACGTTGGTGATCCCGGCCATCGGCGCGAGCACCACGGGCGGCCACACCTGGTGGGGGCCGAGGGTGAGCGGGCGCAGCGCGGGCAGGGTCGGGGCGGTCACCGCACAAGTGTACGGGGCCCCGACCGACCGGTCGGGGCCCCGTGACCAGCGTCAGCAGCCGGGCAGGCGCTCGATCAGGTAGCGCTCGACCTGGTCCAGGGAGATGCGCTCCTGGGTCATGGTGTCCCGGTTCCGCACGGTCACCGCGTTGTCGTCGAGGGTGTCGAAGTCGACGGTGACGCAGAACGGGGTGCCGATCTCGTCCTGCCGCCGGTAGCGGCGGCCGATGGCCTGCGAGTCGTCGAACTCGACCACCCAGCGCTTGCGCAGGTCGGCGGCGAGCTGCTTGGCCTTCGGCGAGAGCGCCTCGTTGCGGGACAGCGGCAGCACCGCCACCTTGACCGGGGCCAGCCGCGGGTCGAAGCGCATGACGGTGCGCTTGTCCACGCCGCCCTTGGTGTTCGGGGCCTCGTCCTCGTCGTACGCCTCGAGCAGGAAGGCCAGCACCGCGCGGGTGAGGCCGGCGGCCGGCTCGATCACGTACGGCATCCAGCGCTCGCCCTTGGTCTGGTCGAAGTACGACAGGTCGACGCCGGAGTGCTTGCTGTGCGTGGACAGGTCGAAGTCGGTCCGGTTGGCGATGCCCTCCAGCTCGGCGAACTCGGTGCCGCCGAACTGGAACCGGTACTCGATGTCGACGGTGCGCTTCGAGTAGTGGGAGAGCTTCTCCTTGGGGTGCTCGTAGAAGCGCAGGTTGTCCTCGGTGAGGCCCAGGTCGAGGTACCAGTTCCAGCGCTCCTGGAGCCAGTACTCGTGCCACTTCTCGTCGGTGCCCGGCTCGACGAAGAACTCCATCTCCATCTGCTCGAACTCGCGGGTGCGGAAGATGAAGTTGCCCGGGGTGATCTCGTTGCGGAACGACTTGCCGGTCTGCGCGATGCCGAACGGCGGCTTCTTGCGGGCGACCGTCTCCACGTTCTTGTAGTTGACGAAGATGCCCTGGGCGGTCTCCGGGCGCAGGTAGTGCAGGCCCTCGTCGCTCTCCACCGGGCCCAGGTAGGTCTTCATGAGGCCGTTGAACATCTTCGGCTCGGTGAAGGTGCCCTTGTTGCCGCAGTTCGGGCAGTTCAGCTCGGTCAGCGAGGTCAGCGGCTTGCCGTGCTTGGCCTCGTACGCCTCTTCCAGGTGGTCGGCGCGGAACCGCTTGTGGCAGGACTGGCACTCGGTGAGCGGGTCGACGAACTCGGCGATGTGGCCGCTGGCCTCCCACACCTTGCGGGCCAGGATGACCGCGGAGTCCAGGCCGACGACGTCGTCGCGCTGCTGGACCATGGTCTTCCACCACTGCCGGCGGACGTTCTCCTTGAGCTCCACGCCGAGCGGACCGTAGTCCCACGCCGACCGGGTGCCCCCGTAGATCTCGCTGGAGGGGAAGACGAAGCCCCGGCGCTTGGCGAGGCTGACGACGGCGTCGATACGGTCGGCTGGCATGTTTCCTCCTACGCCGGCTGGCGGTCGGCGGGGGTGATGTGAGTAAAACCGGATGGCTCGGGACAACGGTACGACCACCGTGCTCCCGAGCCCAGTAGAATACCGGGGCCCGGTCAGCTCACCCCGCACACCTCCATGCCGCCGGTCTGCTGGTCCGGCGCCAGCGTCACGGTCTGCGCCTCCCGCTTGCCGCCGGCCAGGGTCACGTCCACCGGCACGGTCAGCGTCGTGGTGTCGACCTCGCCCACCCGGTAGCCGGAGACCTGCGGCTCGGTGGCCACCCGCTGCTCGAACTCGCGCCGGGACTCGCGTCGCCGGGCGTCGTCGCAGAGCTGGTCGTACGCCTTGGACCAGTCCTTCGCGACGAGCGCCTGGTAGTAGTCGTCGGTGACCGCGCGGCCCTGCTCCTCGACGGCCTGCACGTTGCTCACCGCCAGCCCGACCACGGCCGCGCCGCCCCCGCCGCAGCAGAGCAGCACGGCGAGCGCGCCGACGCCGAGGCCGAGCCAGAGCCGGGCCCGGCCGCCCTCGGTGGGCGGGGCGGCGAACGGCGGGGCGACCCCGGGGCCCTGCGGCGGCGCGGGAACGCCCGGCTCGCCCGGCGGCACTGGCGGCACGCCCGGCGGCACGGGCGGAGGTGGTGGGGCGGCCGGCCCGGGAGCGGTCATACGCGCCAGGGTAGTGCCCCCCGCCTCAGCGGTAAGGACCTGCGGCCCGATCACTGGCCACCACGACGATCTCGCCGTCCGGCGCGGCACTGGCCAGTGTCTCGTACGCCGAGGGCTCGTCCACCGAGCGGGCGAGCAGCGGCACCGCGCTGACCTTGACGTCGAAGCCGCCCAGCGCCCGGCGGTACGCCCCGACCGACTCCCACTCGGTGAGCAGGCACCAGTGGTCGGGGTCGTCCAGGGCGCGGAGCAGATCGCCGCGCAGGTAGCCCGGGCGGGCGGCGAGCGCGGCGAGGGCGGCGTGCGCCTCCCGGGTGAACTCCTCCGCCACGTCGGCGTCCACCACGAACCGGTTGGTGACCAGCACCGGGTTCCTCCTCGTAGAGTCTGTGGCATGCAGCGTACGCAGAGTCCCGTGCTGTCCCGGTTGGCCCGGCTCAATCCGACGACGGTCTTCCTGGCCGCGCTGGTCCTGGTGCTGGTCGGGCTCTTCGCTCCCGGTGCGGCGGGTGGCGTGCTGCTGCTGGCGCTGGCCGCGGGGCTGGTGTGGTTGATGACCGTCACCTGGCCGGTGCAGGCGCCCGCGACCCGGGTGCTCCGGCTGCTCATGCTGACCCTGCTGATCACGATCGCGCTGGCGAAGCTGCTCTGACAGTTGACCTGCGCAGACATGCAATCATGCGTTTTTGACAATCAATTTCGTTATCGCGGACAGTAGTCACATGACCGTCCGCTCAGCCCCCCGCGTCCTCGCCGCCGCCACCGCCGCCCTGCTCGGCCTGGGCGGCCTCGCCGCCTGCTCGGACGGCGGTGGTGGTGGGAGCGACCCGGACCGCGTTGACGTGGTGGCGGCCTTCTACCCGCTCCAGTTCCTCGCCGAGAAGATCGGTGGTGACGCCGTCCGGGTCACCAACCTGGCCAAGCCGGGCGCCGAGCCGCACGACCTGGAACTCAACCCCCGGCAGGTGGGCCAGGTGGCCGACGCCGAGCTGATCGTCTACCTCACCGGGTTCCAGCCGGCCGTCGACGAGGCGGTCGAGCAGAACGGCGGCGACCGGGCGTTCGACGTCGCCGGCGTACAGCCGCTGCTCGACGCCGCCGCCGGCGGCCACGAGCACGAGGGCGAGGCCGGCCACGAGGAGGAGAGCGGCGGCAAGGACCCGCACCTCTGGCTGGACCCGACCCGGCTGGCCACCGTCGGCGACCGGCTCGCCGAGCGGCTCGGCAAGGTCGACCCGGGCCGGGCCGCCGACTTCACCGCCCGGGCGGCGGCGCTGCGCACCGAGCTGACCGGGCTCGACGCCGAATACACCCGGGGCCTGGCCACCTGCCAGCGCCGGGAGATCGTGACCAGCCACACCGCCTTCGGCTACCTGGCCGCGCACTACCGGCTCGAACAGGTCGGCATCACGGGCCTCAGCCCGGACGCCGAGCCCTCCCCGCAGCGCCTCGCCGAGGTGGCGAAGGAGGCCCGGGAGCACGGTGCCACCACCATCTTCTTCGAGACGCTGGTCAGCCCGAAGGTCGCCGAGACCGTGGCCCGGGAGGTCGGGGCGAAGACCGCCGTGCTCGACCCGATCGAGGGCCCGCCGGCCGACGGTGACTACCTTTCGGCGATGCGCGCCAACCTCCAGACCCTGCGGACCGCCTTGGACTGCTCATGACCGAACCCGTGATCCAGGTCGCGCACGCCGCCGTCGGCTACGACGGCCGGGCGGTGCTGCGGGACGTCTCCCTGACCGTCACCGCCGGCGAGGTGGTCGCCGTGCTCGGCGCCAACGGCTCCGGCAAGTCCACGCTGATCCGCGCCGTGCTCGGCCTGGTGCCGCTGGGCGCCGGGTCGGTCACCCTCTTCGGCACGCCGCAGCGCCGCTTCCGCCAGTGGCACCGCATCGGGTACGTCCCGCAGCGGCTCGGCGCGGGCAGCGGCGTACCCGCCACGGTGGGCGAGGTGGTGGCCTCCGGACGGCTGGCCCGCCGGGGCGTGCTGCGCCCGCCGCGCCGGGCCGACCGGGAGGCGGTGGCCGCGGCGCTGCGCGCGGTCGGGCTCGCCGATCGGGCCGGCGACCCGGTCGCCACCCTCTCCGGCGGCCAGCAGCAGCGCACCCTGATCGCCCGGGCGCTGGCCGGCCGGCCGGAGCTGCTGGTGCTCGACGAGCCGACCGCCGGGGTGGACGCGGCCAGCCAGGAGGCGTTCGCCGGCGCGCTGCGGGACTTCCGCGACGGCGGCGGCACGGTGCTGCTGGTCGCCCACGAGCTGGGGCCGCTGCGCCCGCTGATCAGCCGGGCGGTCGTCGTCCATCAGGGCGGCATCTGCCACGACGGCGCGGTGCCGGAGCCGGCCGGGCACCACGCCGAGCCGGGCCACGACCACGTGCACCCGCACTGCGACGAGGAGCCCGCCGGGCTGTGGAGCATGTGATGGACCTCTTCTTCCACTACGACTTCATGCTGCGCGCCCTGGTCGGCGCGCTGGTCATCGGGCTGGCCGCCCCGGCGCTCGGCATCTACCTGGTGCAGCGCCGGCTGGCGCTGATCGGTGACGGCATCGGCCACGTGGCGCTCACCGGCGTCGGCGCCGGGCTGCTGCTCAACCGCTCCCCCGTGCTCGTCGCGGTCGTCGCGGCCACGCTGGGTGCAATCGTCATCGAGTTGGTCCGCTCGCGCGGGCGTACCTCCGGTGACCTGGCCCTGGCGCTGCTCTTCTACGGCGGCATCGCCGGCGGCGTGATGCTGGTCGGGCTCTCCGACGCCAGCAGCGGGTCGCTCAACGCGTACCTCTTCGGGTCGCTGACCACGACGTCGCCGGCCGATCTGATCACCATCGGCGTGCTCGGCGTGGCGATCCTGGTGACCATGCTGGCGCTGCGCCCGGCGCTCTTCGCGGTCTGCCACGACGAGGAGTACGCCCGGGTCTCCGGCCTGCCGGTGCGGGCGTTGAACCTGCTCCTCGCGGTGGGCACCGCGGTGACCGTGACCATCGCCATGCGGGCGGTCGGGGTGCTGCTGATCAGCGCCCTCATGGTGGTGCCGGTGGCCACCGCGCAGCAGGTGACCCGGGGGTTCCGGAGCACCATGGTGGCGGCCATGGCGCTGGGGCTCTTCGCGGCCGGCGCCGGGGTCTGGGTGGCGGCCACCGCCGACACCGCGCCCGGCGCCTCGGTGGTGCTGCTGGCGATCGGCTCGTTCCTGGTGGTGGCCCTGCTGGCGGCGGGCCGGCGGGCGCTGCGCCGGCGGACCCGCCTGGCCGCCGTTCCGGTGGCCGAGCCGCCGGAGCACGAGGTGGTCCTCGGGTGAGGCCGTCCCGGCCGGCGCTGCTGGCATTGGTTACCGTTACGGGATGACGGTCACGAACGGTTACGACGCCTTCGAGGGCGCGGGTGACCTGCTGCGCGCGCTGTCGGCGCCGATCCGGCTGGCGATCGTCAGCGAACTGGCCCAGGGCGAGCGCTGCGTGCACGAACTGGTGGAGAAGCTCGGCGCCCCGCAGCCGCTGGTCTCCCAGCACCTGCGGGTGCTGCGCGGCGCGGGCGTGGTGCGCGGCTCGCGGCGCGGCCGGGAGATCGCGTACGCCCTGGTGGACGAGCACGTCGCGCACATCGTGGCGGACGCCGTCAGCCACGCCGGGGAGGGGCCGTCGTGACCGAGGGGGCACTGCGCAACACCCGGCAACGGACCGCCGTGAGCGCCCTGCTGGCCGAGGTCGAAGGCTTCCACAGCGCCCAGGACCTGCACGCCATGCTGCGCCAGCGCGGCCAGCGGGTCGGGCTGACCACCGTCTACCGGACCCTCCAGGGGCTCGCCGACGCCGGCGAGATCGACGTGATGCGCCCGCCCGGCGGCGAGCACCTCTACCGGCGGTGCAGCGAGGGCCATCACCACCACCTGGTCTGCCGGGCCTGCGGCCGGACCGTGGAGGTGGCCGGCCCCGCGGTGGAGAGCTGGGCCGAGCGGGTCGCCGCCGAGCACGGGTACGCCGAGGTCAGCCACACCCTGGAGATCTTCGGGACCTGCCCGGCCTGCGCCGGCTGAGAAAACTCCCCCGTGCCCGCGCGGCCCGGCCGTGGCACGCTGTCCGGCGTGAAGATCTACGCCGACCGTTTTCCGACCGCCCTCCGTCAGCTCCTCACCGATCTGCTCGTGGTCGTCTGGGTGTACGCGGCGATCCGCTTCGCGCTCTGGCTGCACGACCTCGTCGAGAAGCTCGCCGTACCCGGCCAGAAGCTGGAGGGGGCCGGCGGCGGGCTCGCCGACAACCTGGCCGACGCCGGCGGGAAGGTCGGCCGGGTGCCGCTGGTCGGCGACGAGCTGACCGGCCCCTTCAACAAGGCCGCCGAGGCCGCCCGCGCGGTCGCCGAGGCCGGCCGCGACCAGCAGGAACTGGTCGGCCAGCTGGCCCTGGCGCTGGCCGTGGCGGTCCTGGTCTTCCCGCTCGGGCTGGTGCTGTTCGGCTGGCTGCCGCTGCGGGTGCGCTGGATGCGCCGGGCCGGCGCGGCGAAGGCCCTGGCCGCCGCCCCGGCCGGGCGGGACCTGCTGGCCCTGCGCGCGCTCGCCGGGCAGCCGCTGGCGAAGTTGAACCGGATCGCGCCGGACGTGGCCGAGGCGTGGCGCCGCGGCGACGACGCGACGGTCGACGCGCTCGCCGCGCTGGAGCTGCGCGGACTCGGGCTGCGCACCGGCCGGTAAGGTGTGCCGGTGCTGTACTTCCTGATCGTCGTCGCGGTCCTGCTGCTGATCTACGCGGGTGTGCTGGTGAGCTTCGTCCGCAAGGGCCGCCGGATCCCGCCGGCCGCGTACCTGGTGCTGGCCGGGCTGAACGGGCTCATCCTGGCCGGGGTGATCGCCTGGGCGGTCGCCCGCTGACCGGCGGGGCCCCGCCGCGTGCGGCGGGACCCCGGCATGGTCACTCCACGGGCGGGATGCGGCGGCGGACGTCCTGCGCCGTGGACGGGCCCGGCTGCCAGCGGGCCACCCAGGGCTGGTCGGCGGGCGGGGTGACCACGCCCTCCTCGATCGAGGCGTAGCGGCCCGCGATGATCCGCTTCGCGGCCGCCACGTCCACCGCGTCGGTGTTGGACCACAGCCCGGTGAACAGTTCGTCGACGCGCAGCCGGGCCTGCCGGCAGAACAGGTCGGCCAGCTCGACGTTCTCCGGGTGCTCGGCGCGCTCGGCGACCGCCCGGACGCAGACCGCCGACATCGCGAACAGCTCCGCGCCGATGTCCACCACCCGGCCGAGGAACGCCTGCTTGCGCTCCATCCTCCCCTGCCAGCGGGACATCGCGTAGAAGGTGGACCGGGCCAGCTTGCGGGAGGTCCGCTCGACGTGCCGCAGGTGGCCGGCGAGCGGGCCGAACTCGTGGTACGCCCCGGGCGCCTGCCCCTTGCCGACGGCGAGTGTGGGCAGCCACTTCGCGTAGAAGACGCCGGCCCGCGCGCCGGCCTTCGCCTTGCGGCCCAGCCCGGCGTCCGGGTCGATGATGTCGCCGGCCACCGAGAGGTGCGCGTCGACCGCCTCGCGGGCGATCAGCAGGTGCATGATCTCGGTGGAGCCCTCGAAGATCCGGTTGATCCGCAGGTCGCGCAGGAGCTGCTCGACCGCGGCCGGGCGCTCGCCCCGGGCGGCCAGGGAGTCGGCCGTCTCGTAGCCGCGCCCGCCCCGGATCTGGATCAGCTCGTCGGCGATCTTCCAGGCCATCTCGCTGGCGTAGAGCTTCACCAGCGCGGCCTCGATGCGGATGTCGTTGCGGTCGTCGTCGGCGAGCAGGCAGCAGAGGTCGAGCATGGACTCCATGCCGTACGTGGTGGCGGCGATGAACGCCAGCTTCTTGGCGACCGCCTCGTGCTCGCCGACCGGCCGGCCCCACTGGACCCGATCAGCGGCCCACTCGCGGGCCACGTTCAAGGCCCACTTGCCGGCCCCCACGCACATGGCCGGCAGCGAGAGCCGACCCGTGTTCAACGTGGTCAGCGCGATCTTCAGGCCCTTGCCCTCGCCGCCGATCACGTTCTCCTTCGGCACGAAGACGTCGTGGAACCGGGTGAGGCTGTTCTCCAGGCCGCGCAGGCCGATGAATTCGTTGCGCCGCTCGACGGTGATGCCCTCGCTGTCGCCCTCCACCACGAAGGCGGTGATGCCGCCGCGCCGCCCCTCCGCCGCCGGCACCCGGGCCATCACCACGAGCAGGGTGGCGACCGTGCCGTTGGTGGCCCAGAGCTTCACCCCGTTGAGCCGGTAGCCGGTGCCGTCCTCGGTCGGCTCGGCGGTGGTGGCCAGGCGGGCCGGGTCGGAGCCGACGTCCGGCTCGGTGAGGAGGAAGGCGGAGACCTCGCCGGCGGCCAGCCGGGGCAGGAAGCGCTGCTTCTGCTCGGGGGTGCCGAACATCTTCAGCGGCTGCGGCACGCCGATCGACTGGTGCGCGGAGAGCAGCGCGCCGATCGACGGGTTCACCGAGCCGGCCCGCATCAGTGCCCGGCAGTAGTGCAGGTTGCTCAGCCCCAGGCCGCCGTACTTCCGGTCGATCTTCATGCCGAAGGCGCCGAGCCGGGCCAGCCCGTGGAACACCTCGTCGGGGATGCGCGCGTCCCGCTCGATGGCCGCACCGTCCACCTCGGAGTCCAGGTACGCCCCGAACGCGCCGAGGAACTCCTCGGCCCGGGCCACGTCGGCCGGATCGGAGCGGGGCCAGGGGTTGATGAGGTCGAGCTGGAAGCGGCCGAGGAAGAGTTCCTTGCCGAAGCTGGGCCGGTCCCAGGCGGCCTCGCGGGCCGCCTCGGCGACCTGCCGCGCCTCCTTCTCGGAGACCTGGCCGGCCTCCGTGGGCAGTGGTCCGGCGCCACCGGCCGCGCCGACCGCGGCACCGGTGCCGGGCGCCGGCTCCGCGCCGTCGGTGGTCGCCGCGTCGGCCGCGGCGGGCGGCGGCTCGGGGTCGTCGATCGGCGCCACCCGCCCGGTCGGGCCGCCGTGTCCGGCGGGGTCGGGTCGGCTGTTGTGTGTCGTGGTCACGGCTGCCTCCTGGAGACCTCGGTCCGGCTGCGTCGACGTGCGACGAAAACGACGCTACCCCCGGGTGTTACCCAGGGGTAGCCTCGCGCGCACGTCCGATTTGGCGGGACCCGCGTGGTCAGTCGCCGGCCAGCGCCCGCGGATCGTCGTCCTCGTCGTCGATGTCGTCGTCACCCCAGCTGCGCCGGGCGAACGGCAGGATCACCCAGAAGACCAGGAACCAGACCCCGGTGACCGCGCTGAGCAGGAAGGCGATCGGGCGGCTCAGCACGAAGTCGGTGATCAGCAGGACCGCGCTGACCATCGAGATCAGCATGAAGCCGAGGCCGCCGCTGGCCATCCGGTGCGCGAAGCGGACCAGCTCCGGCTTGCGGCCCTGGCGGAACAGCGCCCGGTGGAAGGCGACCGGCGAGATGATCATCGCGGTGGCCGCGGCGGCGGACAGCAACGCGACGATGTAGACGTCCTTCTGGAAGCCGGTCGTCCGGGTGAAACCGTTGCTGAACGGCAGGGTCAGCAGGAAGGCGAAGAGGATCTGCACCCCGGTCTGCGCCACCCGCAGCTCCTGGAGCAGGTCGGCGAAGTTGCGCTGCCAGCGCTGCTTCTCGGTTTCCTTGGACACCCGCTACCTCCAGGGAAGACGGTACTGCCGGTGGGGGCCTCCCACCGGCAGCACAGCCAGTGCCCGATCGGGCCGAGCGTGAAACCGGTTCAGGCCCCGCGGCGGATCCGGCCGGCGTACCGGGCCTCCAGCTCGGCGTTGTGCTCGTCGCCGCCGGTGATGTTGGCGGACAGGTAGACCGGGGGCCGCTCCCCCGCGGCGAGCAGCCGGACGACCACCTCGGCGACGATCTGCTGGGCCAGCAGCGCGGCGGTGATCGAGGAGACCGCGCCGACCGCGCCGCCGCCGGGCAGCGGGAGGGTGGCGTCGCCGTACGGGGCGCCGTTGTCGAGCACCACGTCGGCGAAGTCGGCGAGCTTGCGCCCCGACGGGTGGCGCGAGGTCATCCGCGCCGAGTGCTGCGCCGAGGTGATCGCGACGAGGCCGTGCCCGCGCTCCTTGACGATGGCGGCGAACTCGACCATCGCCCCGTTCACCCCTGAGTTGGAGGCGAGCACGAACACGTCCTGCGGCCGGACCGGGGCCAGCTCGTAGAGGCGGTGCGCCACGGCCGGCTCGCGTTCCAGCTTCGGGCCGAGCACGTCGGCCGGCTCGCCGCCGTGCAGCACCAGGTCGCGCAGGGCGATCCGGTTGGTGGGGACCAGCCCGCCGGCCCGCCCGGCGATCTCCATGGCGAGGGCCTCGGAGTGGCCGGTGCCGAACGCGTGCACCACCCCGTCGGCGCGCAGCGACGCGGCGATCAGGTCCGCCGCGCGCGCCACGTTCTCCCGCTGGTCGGCCGCGACCCGGCCGATCGTCTCGGTCACCACCGCCAGGTACGCCTCGGCGTTCACGCTCATGTCTCCTCCGTCCGTCGGTGCCGGGCCAGCCACTCGACCGCGAAGTCGACCGCCGCCCGCTGCCTCATCAACCGGCCCGTCCCGTCGCCGACCGGCCCGAGCCGCACCGCACCGGTCGCCTCCAGGTCGACGCCGAGCCGGGTGAAACCCTCGTCGTCCAGGCGGATGTCGTCCCACCACACCCACTCCCGCCCGCCGTCGGCGGTCAGCACCGCCGCGCCGCAGCGCTGCCGGGGCGGCGCGGCCTGCCGGTACTCGCCCAGGTGCAGGGAGGTGTTGCTGCCGTGGTCCACGCCGAGCAGCAGCACGTCGGCGTCGAGGTCGTAGAGGCGGGCCAGCGGGGAGCCCTCGCCCAGCATGTCGGCCCGCTCGTGGTCGGCGACGATCCGCGCGGCCGCCGGCCCGAGCGCGGCGAACGAGACGTGCGGGTGGTCGCTGCGCAGCGCGCCCGGCCAGGTGCGCACCAGCTCGGCCAGCGCACCCATGAACCGGCTCGGCGTAACCGCCGGGTCGAAGCCGGGCAGCTCGTCGCGGATCACCGGCCACCAGTCCGCCGGCACCGGCGGGTTGGTCCAGCCCGCCGGATCGCTGTTCTCCGGGGTGTGGGTGGGCACCACCACCGTGCCGGCCGGGCCGAGCACGTCCCGCAGGGCGAGCAGCACCGCCTCGGGGCCGCCGCAGAGGAAGCCCAACGGGCGCAGGGAGGCGTGCACGAGCACGGTCCCGCCGGGGCGTACCCCGAGGTCGCGGAGCTGGGCGGCGAGCGACGCGCGGGTGTGCGGCCGGGCCGGCGCGGTGCTCGCGGTCATCGGCCGGCGCGGGCCAGGATCGCCTCGGCCAGCGGTCCGGGCGCCTCGTCCGGGATCCAGTGGGTGACGCCGGGCAGCACCACGAAGCGGTAGTCGCCGGTGACGTGGGCGGCGCACGCCTCGGCGGCGGTGCGCCCGATCGCCACGTCCCCGTCGCTCCAGACGAACGTGGTCGGCACGCCCACCGGCCCGACGGCCTTCATGTCCGCCCCGGTCATGGCCCGGTACCAGTTCAGCGCCGCGGTCAGCGCACCCGGCTCGCGCATCGGGTCGGCGTAGCGGGCCACCCGGTCTGCGTCGCCCACCCCGGACAGCATCCGGCGCAGGGTGGCCGCGCGGAACGCCAGCAGCACCTTCTCCGCCTTGCCCGGCTTGCGGAACAGGGCGATGTAGGAGGAGCGGGCCTTCTGCCGCGGATCGGTGGCCAGCGCGTGTCCCATGGCCGCCGGGTGCGGCACCGAGACGGCGGTCAGGGTGCGGACCCGCTCCGGGTGCGCCGCCGCCAGGCCCCACGCCACGATCGCGCCCCAGTCGTGGCCGACCAGGTGGGCGGTGGTCACCCCGAGCGCGTCGAGCACAGCGGCCGCGTCGGCCACCAGCTCCGGAATCCGGTACGCCCCGACGTCCGCCGGCCGCGCGCCGGGCGAGTAGCCGCGCTGGTCGAGGGCGTACGTGCGCAGCCCGGCGGCGTGCAGCGCGGGGGTCACCTCGTCCCACTCGCCGGCGTGCTGCGGGAAACCGTGCAGCAGCAGGACGGGTTCGCCGTCCTCGGGGCCGCCGGTGCGTACCTCGAACGTCAGACCTCGCGCCTCGACCCGCATGATCGCCACCCTAACGGGCGATCGCCCTGCTGGGCCCGGGGCCGGGGTCGGTGCTAGCGTCTCCGACGAGACAACTTCACATCCGACAGGGGAGCGCACAGCGCTGAGAGTGCGGGCCGGTGCCCGCAGACCCTCGAACCTGATCTGGGTAATGCCAGCGCAGGGAGTTCGGTCGACCTCCAGCCGCGCCGCCGTCCGGTGACCACCGGGCGCGGCGTGCGTCTTCTCCTGGTTCCTCACCTGAACTGGGAGTCAGTCATGAACCACACCGACAGCAACCGCTGGCGCACCGTCGACATCGTCGTCGCCTCGGTGATCGCCGTCGCCTTCGGCCTCATCTTCTGGGCCTGGGGGCTGCTCTGGGGCGCCACGGACGCGGCCTTCGCGTTCTTCCCGCCCGCGCAGACACTCATCTACGGCGTCTGGCTGGTGCCGGCCGTGCTCGGCGGGCTCGTCATCCGCAAGCCCGGCGCCTCGCTCTACTGCGAGCTGCTGGCGGCGATCATCTCCGCGCTGCTGGGCAGCCAGTGGGGCGGCATCGTCATCGTGCAGGGTCTGATGCAGGGCCTCGGCGCCGAGCTGGCGTTCGCGGCGTTCCGCTACCGCACGTTCCGGCTGCCGATCGCCCTGCTGGCCGGTGCGCTGACCGGCCTGACCGCGGCGATCTTCGACTTCGTCTACTGGAACAAGGCCTACGACCTGGTCGACTACCGCCTGCCCTACGCCCTGCTGACCATCGTCAGCGCCACGGTGATCGCTGGCGCAGGCGCGCACTTCCTGACCCGCGCCCTGGCCAACACGGGCGTCCTCGACCGCTTCCCCGCCGGCCGCGACCGAGCCCTGGTCTGACCGCAACGACCCACCGAGACCGCGTTGATCAAGAGGTTTGCGTCAGCGGAAGCGGTTTTCCTGACGCAAACCTCTTGATCAACCAAGCTGGGCCGAGAGGGGAGGTGGGACGCGTGGGTGCCGTTCAGTTGCGGGGGTTCGGGTGGCGGCATGCCGGGCGTAGGGGCTGGGCCGTCAGGGGGGTGGACCTGCGCGTCGAGGTTGGGGAGCGGGTGTTGCTGCTCGGCGCCTCCGGGGCCGGGAAGAGCACGCTGCTGGCGGCGCTGGCCGGGTTGCTGCCCGAGGACTCCGGCGAGCAGGAGGGCACCGTCGAGATCGACGGGCTCGACCCGCGCAAGGCCCGGGAACGGGTCGGCATCGTCTTCCAGGACCCGGAGACCCAGCTGGTGATGGCCCGCTGCGGCGACGACGTCGCGTTCGGGCTGGAGAACCGGGGCGTACCCGCCGAGGAGATCTGGCCCCGGGTGGACGAGGCGCTGCGCCGGGTCGGCTTCCCGTATGACCGGGACCGGCCCACCGCGGCGCTGAGCGGGGGCGAACAGCAGCGGCTGGCGCTGGCCGGGACCCTCGCCCTGCGGCCGGGGCTGCTGCTGCTCGACGAGCCGACCGCCAACCTCGACCCGGCCGGCGCCACTCTGGTCCGGCAGGCCGTCGCGGACGCCGTCGACGCCGACACCACGCTGATCCTGGTCGAGCACCGGGTCGCCGAGGCGCTGCCGCTGGTCGACCGGGTGGTCGTGCTGGAGCCCGGGGGCGGGGTGCGCGCCGACGGGCCGCCCGACGCGGTCTTCGCCGCGCACGGCGACGCGCTCGCCGCCGCCGGGGTGTGGGTGCCGGGCCGCACCGTGCCGCCCCGGCACGCCACCACGCCGCCCGGCGAGGTGTTGCTCACCGCCGACCGGCTCGGCCTGCCGCCCCGGCTGGCCCCCACCGACCTTCGGGTACGCGCCGGCGAGGCGCTCGCCGTCCTCGGCCCGAACGGCGCCGGCAAGTCCACCCTGGCCCTGCTGCTCGGCGGTTTGCTCCGCCCCGGCGCCGGCACGGTCGCCGCCACCCCCGCCCTCGCCGGCCGGGACGCGCGCACTCCCCCGCACCGCTGGCGGGCACCCGCCCTGGCCGGCCGGATCGGCTCGGTCTTCCAGGACCCGGAACACCAGTTCGTCACCGGCACGGTCCGCGACGAACTGGCGCTCGGTCCGCGCCGCACCGGGCAGTCCGAGGCGGCCGTGACGGCCACCGTGGACACGCTGCTGGAGCGGCTGCGGCTGGACCGGCTGGCGGGCGCCAACCCGTACACCCTCTCGGGCGGCGAGGCGCGGCGGCTGAGCGTGGCGACCGCCCTGGCCACCGCGCCCCGCCTGCTGATCTGCGACGAGCCCACCTTCGGCCAGGACCGGCGGACCTGGCTCGAGCTGGTCGACCTCCTGGCCGACCTGCGCGACGCCGGCCACGGGGTCGTCGCGGTCACCCACGACGCGGACTTCGTCGCCGCGCTGGCCGACCGGACGATCACCCTGGAGCGCCGATGACCCCCGACGCCGCACCGAGCACCCGGCCCCGACCGGACGATCACCCTGGAGCGCCGATGACTCCCGCGCCGCGCCGAGCACCCGGCCCCGGCCGCGCCGTCACCCGGGAGCGCCGGTGATCAGCGTGGAGCCGGTCGCCGCGCCCGGGGCGCCGCTGGCCCGGCGCAACCCGGTGGCGAAGCTGGCCGCCGCGCTGGTCTTCACCCTGATCCTGGTGGCCACCCTCGACCCGGTGGCCCCGGCCATCGCCATCGCCATCGAGCTGGCGGTGCTGCCGCTGTTCGGCGTCCGCTACAGCGTGCTGGCCCGGCGGGCGTGGCCGCTGCTGGCCGGCGCCGGCGGCATCCTGGTCACCCTGGTGCTCTTCGCCGCCGACCGCTCGGGCCGGGTGCTGGTCGAGGCCGGCCCGGTCCTGGTCACCGAGGGCGTGCTGGACACCGCGCTGGGTCTGGTGCTGCGGATGCTCGCCGTGGCGCTGCCCGGGATCCTGGTCTTCGCCACCACCGATCCCACCGACCTGGCCGACGCGCTGATCCAGAACGCGAAGGCGCCCGCCCGGTTCGCCATCGGCGCGCTGGCCGCGTTCCGGCTGGTGCCGCTGCTGGAGGAGGAGTGGCGGATGATCAGCATGGCCCGCCGGGCGCGGGGCGTGGACGCCGGCCGCAACCCGATCGCCAAGCTGCGGCTGTTCGGGTCGACGGCGTTCGCGCTGCTGGTCGGGGCGATCCGGCGGGGCACCCGGCTGGCGGTGGCCATGGACGCCCGGGGCTTCGACGCCGGCACCCCGCGTACGGTCGCCCGCCGGCAGCGTTTCACCCGGGCCGACGGCCTGCTGGTCGTCGCCGCCGGGGCGCTGGCCGCGGCGGCGCTGACGGTCAGCGTGGTGCTCGGCACGTTCCGCCCGCTGATCGGCTGAGCCCGCTACCGCCGCAGCTGGGCCACCCCGCTCCGGTACGCCAGCACCACCGCCTGCACCCGGTCCCGCACCCCCAGCTTGGCGAAGATGCGGTTCACGTGCGTCTTCACGGTCGCCTCGCCGACGAAGAGCTGGTCGGCGATCTCCCGGTTGGACAGGCCGAGGGCCATCATCCGCAGCACCTCGGTCTCGCGCGCGGTCAGCTCGGCGAGGCCGGGGTGGGAGACCACCGACGCGGTCGCGGTGTAGTGGTCGATCAGGCGACGGGTGATCGACGGGCTGAGCAGGGCGTCGCCCCGGGCCGCGGTCCGCACCGCCTCGGCCAGTTCCCGGGGCGGAGTGGTCTTGAGCATGAACCCGGAAGCGCCGGCGCGCAGCGCCCGGTAGACGTACTCGTCGAGGTCGAAGGTGGTCAGCATGATGATCCGGGTGTCGCTCCGCGCCGCCAGGATCCGCTCGGTGGCGGCGATCCCGTCCACCGGCGCCATGTGGATGTCCATGAGCACCACGTCGGGCGCGAGCCTGCTCGCCAACTGCACGGCTTCCTCGCCGTCGGCCGCGTCGGCGACCACGTCGAGGTCCGGCTGGGCGGTGAGGATCATGCGGAGCCCGCCGCGCACCAGCGCCTCGTCGTCGGCGATGAGGACCCGGGTCACCCGGTGACCCCCGCCGTGGCCAGTGCGCCGGCCGACGCCTCGGCGTCGAAGGGCAGCGTGACGCGCACCTCGAAGCCGCCCTCAGGGCGGGGACCGGCGCTCACCGTGCCGCCGAACAGCTCCACCCGCTCCCGGATGCCGGTGAGGCCGTGCCCGGTGCCGGCGTTCCGCCGGGCCGGGCCGGTGCCGTCGTCCACCACGACCAGCCGGAGCGCCTCGCCGGCCACCTCGATCGAGACGCGGACGGTCGCGCCCGGCGCGTGCCGGGCGGCGTTGGTCAGCGCCTCCTGGAGGATCCGGTAGCCGCTGACGTCGGCGGCGGCGGGGACCGCGTCGAGGTCACCCGTGGCGGTCACGTCGGCCCTCCCGCCGGCGAGGGTCACCCCGGCGGTCAGCGCGTCGATGCGCCGCAGGGACGGCAGTCCCTCCGGGGCCGCCTCCGCGCCGCGGAGGATCACCAGCAGCCGGCGCAGCTCGGTGACCACCTCGCGCCCGACCTCCTGCACCGCGTCGAGGGACGCGCGGGCCTGGCCCGCGTCCGAGTCGAGCACCGCCTGCGCCGCGGCGGCCTGGAGCACCATCACCGAGACCCCGTGCGACACGATGTCGTGCAGCTCCCGGGCCACCCGCAGCCGCTCGTCCGTCCGGGCGGCGGCCTCCCGCTCGGCGGCCAGCGCCACCAGCCGGGCCGCCTGCGCCCGCCGCATCCGCACGGCGTAGCCGGGACCCAGCACGGCGAGCCCCACGAACAGGATGAAGATCCAGTCGGAGTCGCCGGCCACGGCGTTCTCGATCCCGAGCGAGAGGAAGTAGCTGACCACGGCGACGGTGGGCGCGGCCCGGCCACCCACCGCGACACAGCCGAAGACGGCGGCGACCAGCGCCAGCAGGGGCACGACCGGCCACTCCGGCAGGACGGGCGTGAAGCTCTGCGCGGTGAAGCAGGCCCCGGCGACGACGGCGGCTGTTCGGGGATACGACGTGCAGCCGGCCACCGCGAGGCCGTAGCCGACCAGCAGCGCGGTGAGGACGACGAGCCAGCCGGCGGAGAGCGCGGCGAGGTCCGGCCCCTCCCCCTCGACGTAGCCGGCCAGCGGCACGTACAGCTCGGCCAGGCCGAACGCGAACAGCGCGGCCCCGGCGAGCGAGGTGGCCACCTCGCGCCACCGGGCCCGGACGGCGAGGGCGGCAGACATGCCGGAAGGGTAGCCACGGCGGGCGGCTCTCCGCGTCCACCCAGGGGTGTAGCGACCGTCGCCGACGCTCCACCCGAGGATCAACTTCCGCGCCGACGACCCGGTCCGGGTGTGGCTCCTAGCGTCCCTCCCACGACTTCGAGAGGAGACACTGATGGACGAGAACACCGGGGGGCGGACGGGCCGACAGCTCACCGCGGGCGCCCTGCTCGGCGGCGGCGTGGCGTACGCCGTCGCGAACGCCTTCTACTGGGTGATGTTCCCCGACGACGTGGCCGACACCGCCGGGAACGTGGCGGTGGCCGCCGGGAACCTGGGCGCGTGGCGGGTGGAGACCGTGCTGTTCGCGCTGGCCCACCTGCTGCTGCTGCCGGCGACGCTCGGACTGGCCGCCACGCTGCACGGGCGCAGGCCGGTGGCGGCCATGATCGGCGGTGCCACGGCGCTGCTGGGGCTCTACTTCTCGACCGTCCACCTGTGGCAGTACAACGCCTTCTTCGGAGCCCTGGCCGGTGGCGGCGTGGACGCCGACGCCGCCCGTCCGGTGACGACGGCGATCGACGGGGATCCGTTCGTGATGGCCTCGTTCGCGGTGTGGCTGCTCGGCTGGCTGGTCGGCCTGCTCGTGCTGGCGTTCGGCGCCTGGCGGGCCCGCCTCGTGGCCCTCTGGGTGCCGCTGGTCCTCACCGCCGGGCAGGTGTTGGACCTGGTCGGCTCGGGCGTTCCGGTCAAGCTGGTGGTGAGCGCGCTCATGGTGGCCGGCTTCGTGGGCCTGGCCCTCGGCGTCGCGCGACGGCGCGCGGCCGAGGCGCCGGCCGGGACGGCGACCCCGGCGACCGCCGCGGCCTGAGCGGCGAAGAGGCTTCGGGTGCGGTTGTCGTCGCCGGAGCGACGACAACCGCACCCGACGACCTCAGCTGCGCCGGAAGGCGTAGAACCGGGTCTGTCCGGCGCGCTGGCTGCGGCCGGAGAGCCGGGACTCCCGGCCGCCGGGCGGGCCGGCCTTCGGTGGCGGCGGCGTGTCGGTGCGCCCGGGCAGGGTCACCGGCGCGGCGGGCGCCACGGTGAGCGCGTCGAGATCCGCCGGAGTGAGGTCCACCGGGGACGGCGCGGGCTTGTGGGACTTCTTCGGACTGCGCTTGGCGGGCATACGCTGCCTCCTGACTGTCGGGCACCCGTAGGGCACGGCGAGCGGGGAACACCCGGGCGGTCCGACGAGGCACGCGACGCCACCACCGACGGTGGCGCGGAGGATGCGGACGCCCGGGGCGCACGGTCCACGGCGGTACGCACGGTGGACCGGGCCTGCGAGAGGTGGGCGTCAGTTACGCATGCCAGCACGCTAACCCAAGCCCCGCCGCACCCGCAGCCGAATTACCGACGACCGATCGCGACCACGCCCTCACCCGGCGTCGACGTCCCGGCCCACCCCCGCGCCGGCCGCGATACGGTCGCAGCACGGGCACCGGAGACGAGGGGTGGCGGTACGCATGGCACAGCAGGCGACGGCGCAGATCGGGGTCACGGGCCTGGCGGTGATGGGCCGCAACCTGGCCCGGAACCTGGCCCGCAACGGCTTCACCGTGGCCGTGCACAACCGCTCGCCCGAGCGCACCCGGAGCCTGCTCGCCGAGCACGGCGACGAGGGCACGTTCGTGTCCTCGGAGTCGATGGCCGATTTCGTCGCCTCGCTGGAGCGCCCGCGCGCGGTGATCGTCATGGTGAAGGCCGGCGGCCCCACCGACGCGGTGATCGACGAGTTGGTGCCACTGCTGGAGGACGGGGACATCGTCGTCGACTGCGGCAACGCGCACTTCGCGGACACCCGCCGCCGGGAGGAGGCGCTGCGCGGGCACGGGCTGCACTTCGTCGGCACCGGCGTCTCCGGCGGCGAGGAGGGCGCGCTGCACGGGCCGAGCATCATGCCGGGTGGCTCGGCCGAGTCCTACCGGAAGCTCGGCCCGATCTTCGAGCGGATCGCCGCCCAGGTGGACGGCGTCCCGTGCTGCCGGCACATCGGGCCGGACGGCGCCGGCCACTTCGTGAAGATGGTCCACAACGGCATCGAGTATGCGGACATGCAGCTCATCGCCGAGGCGTACGACCTGCTGCGGGCCGGCCTGTCGGCGAGCCCGGCGGAGATCGCGGAGATCTTCCGGGAGTGGAACGGCGGCGAGCTGGAGTCGTTCCTCATCGAGATCACCGCCGACGTGCTCGGGCACACCGACGCGGCGACCGGCCGGCCCTTCGTCGACGTGGTGCTCGACCAGGCCGAGCAGAAGGGCACCGGCCGGTGGACCGTGCAGAGCGCGCTGGACCTCGGCATCCCGATCACCGGCATCGCCGAGGCCACCTTCGCCCGGTCGCTGTCCGGGCACGCCGACCAGCGCGCCGCCGCCCGCCGCGCGTTCCCGGACGCGGGCGAGAAGTGGCAGGTGGACGACCGGGACACCTTCGTCGAGGACGTCCGGCGCGCGCTGCTGGCCAGCAAGATCGTCGCGTACGCGCAGGGCTTCGACCACATCCGCGCCGGCAGCCTGGAGTACGACTGGGACATCGACCTGGGCGGCACGGCCACCATCTGGCGGGGCGGCTGCATCATCCGGGCCCGCTTCCTGGACCGGATCCGCGAGGCGTACGACACCGAGCGGGAGCTGCCCACGCTGCTGGTCGCCCCCTGGTTCGCCGACCGGGTCGGCGCCGGGGTGCCGGCGTGGCGGCGGGTGGTGGCCGACGCGGCCCGGGCGGGCGTGCCCACCCCGGCCTTCTCGTCGTCGCTGGCCTACTTCGACGCGTTGCGCGCCGAGCGGCTGCCGGCCGCGCTGATCCAGGGGCTGCGGGACAACTTCGGCGCGCACACCTACCACCGGGTGGACCGGGAGGGGTCGTTCCACACGCTCTGGGCGGGTGACCGCTCCGAAGTGGAGGCGTGAGCGCGCTCAGGCGAGCGTGGCGTGCATCTCCCAGACCAGGATCTCCGCCGGTTCGGCGGCGGTCACCCGCTGGCCCCCGGCCATGGTGATCCGGGCCGCGTCGCCCTCGCCGAGCTGTCCGGTCCCCTCCAGCGTCACGGCGCCGCTGGGCACGTAGAGGTGCAGGAAGGGCGCGTCGGGCAGGTTCACGGAGTCGCCGGGGCCGAGCCGGGCGGCGTGCAGGGTCGCGTACCGGTTGCGGATCCGGATGGCGGAGGCGCCGTCGTAGCGGTCCATCCCGGAGGCGACCGGCACGAGGCCGCCCCGCAGCAGCTCGTCGCCGATCTCGAGCTGCTCGTAGCCCGGGTCGATCCCCTCCTCGTCGGGGAGCACCCACATCTGCACGAAGTGGACCGGGTCGCGGTGCGGGGCGGTGCCCTCCAGCCGCCAGGAGTCGTTCTTCTCCGAGTGGAGGATGCCGGTGCCGGCGCTCATCCGCTGGGCCAGGCCGGGATAGATGACGCCGGAGTGGCCGGTGGAGTCCTGGTGGACCAGCGAGCCGCGCAGCACCCAGGTGACGATCTCCATGTCCTGGTGCGGATGGGTCTCGAAGCCGCTGCCCGGGCGCACCACATCGTCGTTGTTGACCAGCAGCAGCCCGTGGTGGGTGTTGGCCGGGTCGTAGTGCCGGGAGAACGAGAAGGAGTGCTTGGAGTCGAGCCACGACAGCCGGGTCTTGAACCGGTCGTCGGCCCGGCGGACGTCCACCGCCGGAGCGGGCACCGTCGCCGTCACCAGGCACGCTGCCCGGTCTCGGCCGGCGCCCAGGTGAGCGCGGGTTCGCCGGTGCTCAGCTCGGCGATCTCCCCGGCGCGTACGGCCGGCGTGTGGCCCAGTTCGGCGCAGTGCTGCTCGGCGATCTCCGCGCAGATGTCGGCGACCTGCTCGCAGATCGGGCTGCCCAGGTCCGCCGCGTTCAACGCCATGATCATTTTGAACCGGAGATCGCGCATCCCCCACCCCCGTGGCGGGCGCGTCCCGGCGGCGCGCCCTCGCGCCGATCGTACGCGCGGGCGCCCCGCTCCCGGCCGGAAAGCCGGACGCGGGGCGCCCGCGGCACGGTCCGCCACGATGTCGCGGCGGACCGTCGACGTCACCAGAACCGACGACGCTTGGCCTTCTGCGGCCGCAGCATGTCGGCGCCCTTGGTGAGCAGTCGGCTCACCCCGCTCGGGCCACGACGGGCCTCCAAGGTGTGGCTGAGCCGGCGCGCGCCGGCCGCCGCCAGCGGCACGGCGACCGCCATGACCGCCCACTGGGCAATCCGCTTCTGAATCATGTGGGTTCACCTCCGCAATCTGCCTGCTGTCCGGATTGATACCCAGCAAACGGCGTCGGTAAGCGCGACCTCAGGTGGCGGGGGCCACCGGGTTGGGCAGCGCCCCACCGAAGCGGCGGTCCCGCTGGGCGTAGAGCTCGCAGGCGTACCAGAGGTGGCGGCGGTCGAAGTCGGGCCAGAGGGTGTCGAGGAAGACCAGCTCCGCGTACGCGCTCTGCCAGAGCAGGAAGTTGGAGGTGCGCTGCTCGCCGGAGGGGCGGAGGAAGAGGTCCACCTCGGGGACCTCCGGGTGGTAGAGGTACTTCGCGATGGTCTTCTCGGTGACCTTGCCCGGGTCGATCCGGCCGGCGGCCGCGTCGCGGGCGATCGCGGCAGCGGCGTCGGCGATCTCCGCCTGCCCGCCGTAGTTGACGCAGAACTGGAGGGTCAGGGTCGAGTTGCCGCGGGACATCTCCTCGGCGGTCTGCAACTCGGAGATGACGCTCTTCCACAGCCGCCCGGCCCGGCCGGACCAGACCACCCGGACGCCCAGGTCGACGAGCTGGTCCCGGCGGCGCCGGATGACGTCCCGGTTGAACCCCATGAGGAAGCGGACCTCCTCCGGCGACCGCCGCCAGTTCTCGGTCGAGAAGGCGTACGCCGACAGGTAGGGGATGCCCAGCTCGATCGCGCCCTCAATGGTGTCGAAGAGGCTGTGCTCGCCCTGCTCGTGACCCTTGGTCCGGGGCAGCCCGCGCTCCTTGGCCCAGCGGCCGTTGCCGTCCATCACCACGGCGACGTGCTTCGGCAGCGCGTCGGCCGGCAGCGCCGGCGGCCGGGCGCCGGAGGGGTGCGGAGTCGGTGGCAGCGGCTCGCGCCGGCCGGCCCTCATCGATCGGATCACTCGGTCATCTCCCTGTTCACACCAGCGGCGGTGGGCCCGCCTCCGGTGCGCGGCGGGACCACACCCGGCCCCGCGCCGCCGGGCGGCGGGACCGCGCCGGACGCCGGGGCACCCCGGTCGACCAGCGGCAGCGAGCGTAGCGCGCGTTCCAGGTGCCACTGGAGGTGCGCCGCGACCAGGCCGCTGCACTCCCGGCGCACACCGGTCTCGGTGGCGTCGGCGTACGCCCAGTCGCCGGTGGTCAGCGCGGACATCAGGTCGATGGTGGCCGGGGCGGGGTGGGCGGCGCCGGGGGGCCGGCAGTCCGGGCAGACCGCGCCGCCGGCCGGCACGGAGAAGGCCCGGTGCCGCCCCGGGGTGCCGCAGACCGCGCACGCGGTCAACGCGGGCGCCCAGCCGGCGAAGGCCATGCCGCGCAGCAGGTAGGCGTCGAGCACCAGGGTGGTGGCGTGGTCGCCGGTGGCCAGCGAGCGCAGCGCGCCGAGGGTGAGCTGGAACAGCCGCAGCGAGGGCTCCCGCTCGATCGGGGTGAGCCGCTCGGCGGTCTCGGCGATCGCGCTGGCCGCCGTGTAGCGGGGGTAGTCGCCGAGGAACCGCTTGCCGTAGAGGTCGATGCCCTCGGCCTGGCTGATGGTGTGCAGCGAGCTGCCGTGGTTGCCCTTGGGGTCGCCGGCGAGCTGGAGGTCGACGTGCCCGAACGGCTCCAGCCGGGCGCCGAACTTGCTGGTGGTGCGCCGTACGCCCCGGGCCACCGCGCGCAGCCGGCCGTGCCGGCGGGTGAGCAGGGTGATGATGCGGTCGGACTCCCCCAGCTTCTGCACGCGCAGCACCACCGCGTCGTCGCGGTAGAGCTGTCGGCGGTATCCGGCCATCGGGCCATTCTCCCTCGGGGTGCGATCTCAGGGTCTCTTCGGGGTGGACCGGCGGTCGAACCCGGATGTGCCGCCCGCGCGGTCGGCCGTAGCGTCCTGGCCATGGCTCTGCACCGGACCGCCGTCGCCGCCGCCGCGGCCGCCACCCTGATCGTCCTCGCCGGGTGCGACACCCTGTCGTTCCGCCGCCTCGACTACGACCAGACCGAACGCGCGAAGATCGCCCGGATCACCGTGCCGGCCGGCGGCGCGGGCGACGTGACGATCCGGGCCACCGGTTCCGCCGACGAGGTGCGGATCAAGCGGATCGTCCGCTACCAGGGCGGGGAGCCGGACACCCGGTACGAGATCAAGGGCGACGAGCTGGTGCTGCCGAGCGACTGCGGCCCCCGGTGCACGGTCTCCTGGGAGGTGACCGCCCCGGAAGGTGTGACGGTGCGCGGTGAGGCCAGCTCCGGGAACGTCACCCTGAACCGGGTCGGGCCGGTGGACTTCACCCTGCGCTCCGGCGACATCACCGTGACCGAGGCCCGTGGCGAGGTCCGCGCCACCACCACCTCGGGCAACATCGAGGTGGTCGACGCGACCGGCCCGGTCCGGCTGCGCGCCTCCTCCGGCAACATCGACGCGCGGCGGCTCGCCGCCGGGGTGGACGCGGAGGCCACCTCGGGCAACGTCACCGCCGAGCTGGACCAGCCGGCCGCGGCCCGGTTGCACGCCACCAGCGGCGACGTCGAGCTGACCGTCCCCGAGGGCCGGTACCGGGTGCGGGCGGACGCCAAGTCCGGCGACACCGAGCTGACGGTGCCGAACGACCCGGGCGCCTCCCTGCTGCTCGACATCACTGCCACCAGCGGCAACGTGACGCTCCACCGCCGCTGAGGCGGCCGCCGGTCAGCGCGGGGTGAGGCCGGACCGCTCGGGCGCGCGCGGGGACGGCACCCGGGCGCCGGCCACGGCGAGTCCGGTCTCCGCGCCGGCCGGCGCCGGGCTGGCCGGCGCGGCCGCCGCCCGCTCGGCCGCGCTCCGCCGGGGGCGGCCGGGCACCAGTTCCGGGGTACGCCGGGCGGCCAGGTCCTCGACCCAGCCGACCAGCAGGGTGACCACGCCGACCAGCGCGAACACCAGCGCCACCCGGAACGCCAGCCCGAGCGGGTCCTGGTGCGACCAGCCGACCACGTCCACCAGCGGGGTGAGCGCCACCACGAACGGCATGTGCCAGAGGTAGACGGTCAGCGCGCGCCGGTTCAGCACGGTGACCGCCCGGCCCAGCGCCGGGATGCGGTCGACCCACGGCGCCGCGGCCGGCGCCCGGCCGATCGCCACCAGGATGAACGCCGCCGACCAGAGCGCGTTGCCCAGGTGGATGTCGTTCAGGTCGTGCCCGCGCGGGCCGGGGTGGGTGAGGATCCAGCACAGCCCGGCCGCGCCGAGGGCGGCCGCGAGCGGCACGAGCACCCGGTTGGCGATGCGGCGCAGCAGGCCGTCGTGGTGCGCGAAGCCGAGCAGCCAGGCGCCGAAGTACAGGCCGAACTCGCGCAGCACGGTCGGCGGGTTCGCCAGCACGCCGAACTCGATGGCCCCGAGCAGCGCGTACGGGGCCAGCAGGGTGGGCAGCGGGGCCCGGCGGAACAGCCAGAGGGCCACCGGCGAGGCGAGCACGAACCAGAGGTAGTCCCGCAGGTACCAGATCGGGCTCAGGGCGATGGCGCCCCACTGGTTGGCCGGTGGGTCGCTGACCGGGAAGAGCCAGAGCAGCACCTTCGGGGTGAGCGGCAGCCCGGTGAGCAGCATGGCCGGCACGAAGACCGCGGCGAGCACCCAGAGCGACGGCAGCAACCGGCGCAGCCGGCGCGCCACGGCCGGTACGCCGGTCCGGTCCAGCGACGCGGCCATCAGCGAGCCGGCGAGCGCGAACATCACCGACATCGCCGGGAAGATCAGGGTCAGCGCCGCCCATCCGGTGACGTGGTAGACGACGACTCGAACGATGGCCAGGAAGCGGAGCAGGTCGAGGTATCGGTTTCGCATCAGCTCGCGGGGGCGTCGGGGGCGGGGAGCAACGCCTCCCTACCCTCCGACCTGGCCGGACGAAACGATGCGCGGGCCCGGGTCAAAAGTGAAACATCCCATAAAGCCGCCCGATCCGGACCAGCCCGGCATCCGCCGGAAACGCGGACCGCCGGCCCCCTCACTGGGGACCGGCGGTCGGGCGTACGGGGTCAGAAGCCGAGCTTGCGCAGCTGCTTCGGGTCGCGCTGCCAGTCCTTGGCGACCCGGACGTGCAGGTCCAGGTAGACCCGGGTGCCGAGCAGCTCCTCGATCTGCCGTCGGGCCGTGGTGCCGACGTGCTTGAGCCGGCTGCCGCGGTGACCGATCACGATCGCCTTCTGGCTCGATCGCTCCACGTACACGTCCGCGTAGATCTTGGTGACGTTGCCCTCGGGGATCATCTCCTCGACCACCACGGCGATGGAGTGCGGCAGCTCGTCCCGGACCCCCTCCAGGGCGGCCTCGCGGACCAGTTCGGCGACGAGCACCTGCTCCGGGTCGTCGGTGAGCATGTCGTCCGGGTAGAGCTGCGGCGACTCCGGCAGGTAGCCGGTCATCACGTCGACCAGGGTGTCCACCTGGTGCCCGGAGACCGCGCTCACCGGCACCACGTCGGCGAACTCGCCCATCTCGCTCACCGCGAGCAGCTGCTCGGCCAGCCGCTTCTTGTCCACCAGGTCGGTCTTGGTGACCACGGCCAGCACGGTCGCCCGCAGGCTGGCCAGCTCGCCGGTGATGAACCGGTCGCCCCGCCCGATCGGCTCGTTCGCCGGGATGCAGAGGCCGATCACGTCGACCTCGCTCCAGGTCTCCCGGACCAGGTCGTTGAGCCGCTCGCCGAGCAGTGTGCGGGGACGGTGCAGCCCCGGGGTGTCGACCAGCACGAGCTGCGAGTCGGGCCGGTGCAGCACGGCCCGGATGATGTGCCGGGTGGTCTGCGGCTTGTTCGAGGTGATGGCGATCTTGGTGCCGACGATCGCGTTGGTCAGCGTCGACTTGCCGGCGTTGGGCCGCCCGACGAAGCAGCCGAAACCGGCCCGGTAGGGACGCTGCGCGACGTCGCTCACTCGACCACCGTGCCGAGGACGGTGCCGTCCGGCGCGGCCACGTGGATCGGCGCGTCGGCGGAGAGGTCGCGGACTGCGGCGTGCCCCGCGCCGTCCAGCGTCGACGCCTCGGTCACCACGACGGCGGCCTCCAGCCGGCTCGCGCCGGCGGCCACCGCTGAGGCGACCGCGAGCTGGAGCGCGGTCAGGGTCAGCGACGGCAGCGCCACGCTGGCCGCCGCGTACGTCCGGCCGTCCTGGTCGCGGACCGCCGCGCCCTCCACGGCGCCCACCCGGCCCCGCGCCCCCCGGGCCAGGACGACCAGCTTGCCGTCCTCGGCGCTCAGCTCGGCGGGGTCGGACGGGGTGGGCCGGGCGGCCGGCACGGCGGGTGACTCAGGCATCGGCGGGTTGCCTCTCCTCGGAACGGTTGTGGTTGCCACGGGGGTCGGTCTGCTCGCCGCGCCCCGCGCTGTCCGGCGCGTCGCCCGGCTCGACCCGGCTGACCAGCACGGAGTCGATCCGGTTGCGCCGCCCGGTGGTGCCCTCGGCGATCAGCCGGAGCCCGGCCACCTCGGCGGCGGCGCCCGGGATCGGCACCCGGCCGAGCGCCTGGGCGAGCAGGCCACCGACCGTCTCCACCTCGTCGGTGGGCAGTTCGGTGTCGAACAGCTCGCCCAGATTCTCCACCGGCAGCCGGGCGGTCACCCGCACGGCCCCGTCCGCCAGGCGCTCGACCGGCGGGCGCTCGACATCGTACTCGTCGGTGATCTCGCCGACGATCTCCTCCAGGATGTCCTCGATGGTGACCAGGCCGCCGGTGCCGCCGTACTCGTCGACGACGATGACCAGGTGGTTGCGGGCCGCCTGCATCTCCGAGAGCAGGTCGTCGACCGGCTTGGACTCGGGCACGAAGGTCGCCGGGCGCATCAGCTCGGCCACCGGCATCTGCCGGGCCTCCGGGGTGCCCTGGAGCCGCCGGATCAGGTCCTTGAGGTAGAGCACGCCGAGCACGTCGTCGACGTTCTCGCCGATCACCGGGATCCGGGAGAAGCCGGAGCGCAGGAAGAGCGCCAGCGCCTGCGCGAGCGTCTTGCTGTCCTCTATCCACACCATCTCGGTGCGGGGCACCATCACCTCGCGGGCGATGGTGTCGCCGAGCGCGAAGACCGAGTGGATCATCTGCCGCTCGCCGTGCTCGACCACGCCGCGCTGCTCGGCCAGGTCGACCAGCTCGCGCAGCTCGACCTGGGTGGCGAACGGCCCCTCCCGGAAGCCGCGCCCCGGGGTGACCGCGTTGCCGATCAGGATCAGCAGCGAGGCCAGCGGGTTGAGCGCCCGGCCCAGCCAGCGCACCAGCGGCGCGACGGCGCGGCCGACCGCGTAGGCGTGCTGCCGGCCGAGGGTGCGGGGCGCGACGCCGACCACCACGAAGCTGACCACGGTCATCGCCCCGGCGGTGACCAGGGCGGCCCGCCAGCCGGCGCCGAAGGTGTCCACGGCCACCAGCGCCACCAGCGTGGTGGCGGTCAGCTCGGCCAGCAGCCGGAGCAGGAGCAGCAGGTTGAGGTGGCGGACCACGTCGCCGGCGACCGCCTGGAGGGTACGCGCGCCGCGCGCGCCATCCCGGGCCAGCTCGGCGGCCCGGGCCGGCGAGACGGCGGCCAGCGCGGCCTCGGTCATCGCGATCAGGCCGGCGAGCACCACCAGCCCCGCGGCGACGGCGAGGAGAGGGAGATCGGGCAGGCCGGCGGGCGCACCGCCGGCCGCCAGGGTGGCTGTCACTGCGATCGGGTCGACCGCCAGCTGGCCAGCAGTCGGGCCTGGAGACCGAACATCTCCCGCTCCTCCTCCGGCTCGGCGTGGTCGTAGCCGAGCAGGTGCAGCACGCCGTGCACGGTGAGCAGGTGCAGCTCGTCGGCGGGCGAGTGCCCGGCGGTGGCGGCCTGCTTGCCGGCCACCTCCGGGCAGAGCACGATGTCGCCGAGCAGGGCCGGCTCACCGCCGGCCGGGGCGCTCTCCCCCGGGCCGTGGTCGACGCTGCCCTCGTCCATGGGGAAGGCGAGCACGTCGGTCGGGCCGTCGCCACCCATCCAGCGGTGGTTCAGCTCCGACATGTATTCGATGTCGACCAGCAGCACGGACAGCTCGGCGAGGGGGTTGACCCCCATCTCGTCGAGGGCGTGCCGGGCGACGGCGAGCACGGCGTCGGTGTCGACGTCGACACCGGACTCGTTGGCGATCTCGATGGACAACTGTCTTCCTCTGGTGGGTTAGCGGCGCCGGCCGGCCCGGCCGCCCTGGGCGGTCCGCCCGGGCACGGCGTGCACGCTCTGCGCCTGCTGGTTCTCCCGCTCGGCGTCCCAGCGGGCGTACGCGTCGACGATGTCGCCCACCAGCTTGTGGCGGACCACGTCGGAGCTGGAGAGCTGGGCGAAGTGCACGTCCTCGACGTTGCTCAGGATCTCCCGGACCACCCGCAGGCCGCTGGTCGTCCCGCCGGGAAGGTCCACCTGGGTGACGTCACCGGTGACGACGATCTTGGAACCGAAGCCGAGCCGGGTGAGGAACATCTTCATCTGCTCGGGCGTGGTGTTCTGCGCCTCGTCGAGAATGATGAACGCGTCGTTCAGGGTGCGGCCGCGCATGTACGCCAGCGGCGCCACCTCGATCGTGCCGGCGGCCATCAGCTTCGGGATGGACTCCGGGTCGAGCATGTCGTGCAGCGCGTCGTAGAGGGGGCGCAGGTAGGGGTCGATCTTCTCGTTCAGGGTGCCGGGCAGGAAGCCCAGCCGCTCCCCCGCCTCGACCGCCGGCCGGGTCAGGATGATCCGGTTGACCTGCTTGGCCTGGAGCGCCTGGACGGCCTTCGCCATGGCCAGGTAGGTCTTGCCGGTGCCCGCCGGGCCGATGCCGAAGACGATGGTGTGCGCGTCGATGGCGTCGACGTAGCGCTTCTGCCCCAGGGTCTTGGGACGGATGGTGCGACCGCGCCGGGAGAGGATGTTGAGCGTCAGGACCTCGGCGGGCCGCTCGGCGCCGCCCTGCTCGAGCATGCCGACGGTACGCCGGACGGCGTCAGTGGTCAGGGTCTCGCCTTTCTCGATCAGTTCGAGCAGCTCACTGAAGAGACGCTCGGCGAGGGCGTTGTCGGCGGGCGCGCCGGTGATGGTGATCTCGTTGCCCCGCACGTGGACGTCACTGTTGACCGAGCGTTCGACGAGCCGCAGGATCTCGTCGCCCGCGCCGAGGAGGTTCACCATGATCTTCTGGTCGGGGACCGTGATCCTGGTCTGCACCCGGGGCGGGCCGGGAGGTGGGGTGCCGGTCATAGATCGGGCCGTCGGGCCCTACGCCACCTGCTCTCGAACTTGGCGCCGGGCCCTGCTGGCGCGGCGGTCGTGACTCCCATCGTATCGGGTCAACACCGCCCGCACCTCGCCCATTTCCTGCGGTAGGAGATCAACTGCCGGCGCGGAAGTCGTACCCCTCGAAGGTCTCCTGGTGCCGGGTGAACCGGTAGGTGGCCCAGTGCATCCGGACCACGGCCCCACGCTCGTCCCGGGTCAGCCGGAGCAGCTCGCCCACCTCCCGGCCGGCGACCGTGCGGAACACGTCCGGCCGGTCCGGCAGCGGGGCGAACACCGCGGGCGGCTTGCCGGCCGGGTCGTCCGCGCCCCGGGCCCGCAGCGCCCCGTCGTGCCAGGAGAAGACGTACTCGAAGCCCTCGCCCCACCAGCGGCCGAGCAGGCCGCGCAGGTGCTCCGGGGCGGACGCGCCGGGCCGCCACGGCTCGATGTCGGCCGGGTCGTTCTCGGCGGCGGCGGCGAGCAGCCGGTGCGGCAGCTCGAAGACCTCCACGCCGGTGCCCGAGGAGCCCAGCACCGCGCAGCCCATCGCGCCCGCGGTGCCGTCCCCGCCGCGCCGGCCGTAGACGGAGGCCAGGAAACCGGGCATGGCCCCGTCGTGCCCCACGTGCATCACCCGCGCCGGCTGCGGCACCAGGATCAGCCCGAGGCCGAACCCACCGGCCCAGAGCGTCTCGTCGGTGGTGGTCAGCGGCCAGCGCATCTCGTCGAGGGTGGCCGGCGCGAGCACCGCGCCGGCCGGGTCCAGCGCGGCCGGGTCGGCCAGGAAGGCCGCCCAGCGCGCCATGTCCGGCGCGGTGCTCCAGAGCTGCGCCGCCGGGGCCACCGCGCCGAAGTCCGTGTTCGGCTCCGGCCGGGCCTCGTCGGAGTACGCGTCGACCAGGAACCCGGTCGCCGCCCGCTCACCCGGGGCCGGGCCGGTGGCGGTCAGCCCGAGCGGGGCGAGCACCCGCTCGGCCAGCACCTCGGCCCAGGTGCCGCCGCGCAGCCGGGCGACCAGCTCGCCGAGCAGGGCCATGCCGAGGTTGGAGTAGTGGTAGCGCCGCCCGGTGGGCAGCACCCGCTCCACCCGGGCCAGGTCGGCGAGGAGTTCGGTGACGTCGGGCGCCCGCAGGCTGTCCCACACGTCGCCGTGCGGCTCGCGCTGCAGGCCCGCGGTGTGCGACAGCAGCCGGCGTACGGTCAGCTCGCCGTGGGCCGGCAGGTCCAGGTGCCGCCCGATCGGGTCGTCCAGGTCGAGCAGCCCCTCGTCCCGGCACTGCATGACCAGCACGGCGGTGAAGGTCTTGGTGACCGAGCCGATCCGGAAGACCGTCTCCGGCCCGAGCGGGGTGTCGTTGCCGGTCCCGCCGACCGCGCAGGTCCAGAGCGGCCGGTCGGCCCGGTGCAGGGCGACCGAGACGGCCGGGATCCGCCCGTGGGCCTGCGCCTGCCGCACCATCCGGCCGAGCCGGTCATGCACCGTGATCATGAGGGCAGTCTAGGCAGCGGATCAGCGGCAGAGCATCGGGCCGAGCGGCGCGCCGCCGAGCAGGTGCGCGTGCACGTGGAAGACCTCCTGGCCGCCGTACGGGCCGGTGTTGAACATCAGCCGGAAGCCGTCCACGGTCAGCCCCTCCTCCTCGGCCACCACGGCGGCGGTGCTGAGCAGCTCACCGGCCAGCCCCGGGTCGCCCTCGGCCAGGGTGACCACGTCCGCGTAGTGCTCCTTCGGGATCACCAGCACGTGCGTGGGCGCCTTCGGGTCGATGTCCCGGAAGGCCAGGGTGGTGGCGGTCTCGCGGACGATGGTGGCCGGGATCTCCCCGGCGACGATCCGGCAGAACAGGCAGTCGGTTCCCATCGGGGCATGGTAAGTCGTCCCGTACCGGCTCAGGCATGATGTGCCGCGTGACTTCACGGGCGGTACTGGTGACGGGGGCCTCGCGCGGCATCGGGCGTGCGGTGGCGCGGGCGTTCGCGACGGGCGGGGACCGGGTGGCGATCCACCACCGGGACTCCGCGGAGCTGGCCGAGGCGCTGCGGGCGGAACTGCCCGGCGAGGGGCACGTGGTGGTCCGCGCCGACCTGGCCGACCCGGAGGCGGTCCGGGCCATGGTGGACGAGGCGGCGCAGCGCCTGGGCGGCCTCGACGTCCTGGTCAACAACGCCGGCGTCTACGGCCCCCGCGACCTGCCGCACCCGGTCTTCGGGAACACCTACGACCAGTGGCAGGAGCAGTGGCGGCTGGTCCTGGAGACCAACCTGACCGGCGCCGCGAACGTCACCTGGTGCGCCGCCCAGCACATGCGCGAGCGGGGCGGCCGGATCGTGAACGTGTCGTCCCGGGGTGCCTTCCGGGGTGAGCCGGAGCAGCCCGCGTACGGGGCGAGCAAGGCGGGGCTGAACGCGCTCGGTCAGTCGTTGGCGCTGGCCCTGGCCCCGTACGGCATCGCGGTGGCGACGGTCGCGCCGGGCTTCGTGGCGACCGACATGACCACCACCCACCTCAGCGGCGAGCGGGGCGACGCCATCCGCGCCCAGTCCCCGTTCAACCGGGTGGCCCGCCCCGAGGAGATCGCCGCGGCCGTGCACTGGCTGGCCAGCCCCGAGGCGGAGTGGGCCTCCGGCACCATCGTCGACCTCAACGGCGCCTCCTACCTCCGCACCTGACGCCCCACCACGCCCACCCACCCCCGCGGCGGTGGTTGATCATGATGTTGGCGGTGCGAAACGTCCGATTCGATGCGGCCAACTCCATGATCGACCACCGATGGCCCTGTGCCGCCACCGTCCGCCGGCGCAGCCCGATTCAGATCTTGGACAGTTTCCGTTCCTCGTGAACGGAAAGTGTCCAAGATTCGGAGTGAGGGCCCGTCCGGGCGTCGGGCGAGCGGTCCTCGTCGGGGAGACTGGGTTGTCCGGGCGGATGGGCAACGGCACCCGACCGGGCGGAGCACTGCTGCCGCCGAGAACTCCCGACGGATCCGCGGCCGTCCTACCAGCGGTGCAGACGGGTGGACAGCACGCTCAGGGCGGCTACCCCGGCCGTTGATGTGCGGAGCACCGCGGGGCCCAGTCGCACGGCGCGGGCGCCGGCCTCCTCGAAGGCCGTCAGCTCGGTGGGGGCGATGCCGCCCTCGGGGCCGACCACCAGGACGATCTCGCCGGCGTCGGGCAGCTCGACCGTGGTCAGCCGCTCGTCGGCCTCCTCGTGCAGGACGAACGCGGCGGCCGCGCCGGCGATCCGCCGGACCACCGTGGTGGTGGACTCGTCGGGCGCGCCGGCCACCACCGGCAGCCACGGGCGGCGGGCCTGCTTGGCCGCCTCCCGGGCGGTGGCCGCCCACTTCTCCCGGGCCCGTACGCCCCGGTCCCCGCGCCACTGGGTCACCGACCGGGACGCCGCCCAGGGCACGATCTCGTCCACCCCGACCTCGGTCATCGCCTGCACGGCCAGCTCGCCCCGGTCGCCCTTGGCGATGCCCTGCACCACGACGAGCCGGGGGACGGACGCGTCGACGTACCCCCGGGAGGTGACCCGGAGGTCGAGGGTGCCCCGGCCGACGGCGCTGACCACGGCGGCGGCCGTGCCGCCCCGCCCGTCGGCGAGCAGCAGTTCCTCGCCGACGCGCAGCCGCTGCACGGTGGCCGCGTGGTGCCCCTCCGGGCCGTCCAGCGTCAGCGTGTCACCGGTGGGCAGCGCCTCGACCAGGAACAGCGGCGCCGACACCTCAGGCGTGCCCGTTGAACGCGTCGCGCATCCGGGAGAAGAAGCCGCCCTGCTTGGTCAGCTCGGCGACCTCCTCGCCGCGGGTCTTGGCGAAGTCGCGCAGCATCCGCTCCTGGTCGGCGTCGAGCTTGGTCGGGGTCCGCACGTCCAGGTGGACGTAGAGGTCGCCCCGGCCGGTGCCACGCAGGTGCGGTACGCCCCGGGCGCGCAGCCGCAGCGTGCTGCCCGGCTGGGTGCCCGGCTTGACGTCGACCGTCTCCTCGCTGTCGAGCGTCTTGATGGTCAGCCGGGTGCCGAGCGCGGCGGCGGTCATCGGCACGGTGACCCGGCAGTGCAGGTCGTCGCCCTTGCGGGAGTAGACGTCGTGCGGCCGCTCGTGGATCTCCACGTAGAGGTCACCGGCGGTGCCGCCGCCCGGACCCACCTCGCCCTGCTGGGCCAGCCGGATCCGCATGCCGTCCTCGACGCCCGCCGGGATCTTCACGGTGAGCGACCGGCGGGTACGTACCCGGCCGTCGCCCGCGCAGGTGGGGCAGGGGTGCGGGATGGTGGTGCCGTAGCCCTGGCAGACCGTGCACGGCCGGGCGGAGACCACCTGGCCGAGGAAGGTCCGCTGCACCGACTGCACCTCGCCCCGGCCGCCGCACGCCTCACAGGTGGCCAGGTGGGTGCCGGCCGCGGTGCCGGCGCCGGAGCAGGTGGTGCAGAGCACCGCGGTGTCGACGGTGATCGGCGCCTCGACGCCGAACGCCGTCTCGTTGAGGTCCAGCTCCAGCCGCAGGATCGCGTCGGCGCCCGGCCGGGTACGCGGCCGCGGCCCCCGGCTGCCGCCCGCGGCGCCACCGAAGAACGCGTCCATGATGTCCTGGAAGCCGACGAACGGGCCGGCGCCGCCCGGACCGCCCGGGCCCGCGCCCCCGCCGCCCGGGGCGAGCGGGTCGCCGCCCAGGTCGACGATCTGCCGTTTCCGATCGTCCGAGAGGACCTCGTACGCGGCGTTGATGTCCTTGAACTTCTCCTGTGCCTCCGGGTCCGGATTGACGTCCGGGTGGAACTGTCGCGCCAGCTTGCGGTAGGCGCGCTTGATCTCGTCGTCGGAGGCGTCCCGGCTCACGCCGAGAATGCCGTAGTAGTCCCTGGCCACTGCGTTCGGTGTCCTCATGTTCGTCTCGCGTTGCGCCGGTCGTCGGCCGGAGCCGGCCGTCGGCCGTGACTGGTCAGTTCTGGGCCAGCAGTTCGCCCACGTAGCGTGCCACGGCCCTCACCGTGGCGATGGTGCCGGGGTAGTCCATCCGGGTGGGGCCGAGCACGCCGAGACCACCCACGATGGTGCTGCCCGGGCCGTACCCGGTGCTGACCACCGAGGCGGCCCGCAGGTTGTCGATCTCGTTCTCGTCACCGATGAGCACTCGGGTGGTGCTCGGCTCGGCCTCGCCGATCAGCTTGAGCAGCACGACCTCCTCCTCGAGCGCCTCGAGGATCGGCCGCAGCGAGCCCTGGAAGTCGAGCAGGCCGCCCCGGGTGAGGTTGGCGGTGCCGGCCAGGGCGATGCGCTCCTCGTGCCGCTCGACCAGGGTCTCCAACAGCACGGTGGAGAGCGTGGCCATGGCCGGGCGCAGCTGCGGCGTGGACTCGTCGACCAGGGCCTGCACCAGCGGCGGGGTGTCGGACAGCCGACTGCCGACGAGCTTCTCGTTGACCAGGCGGCGCAGGTCGGTGACGTCCTCGGCCGGGATCGGCCCGGGCATCTCGACGAGCCGCTGCTCGACCCGGCCGGTGTCGGCGATCATGACGACCATCAGCCGGGTGGTGGAGATCGGCACCAGCTCCAGGTGGCGCACCTTGGAGCGGGCCAGGCTCGGGTACTGCACCACGGCGACCTGCCGGGTGAGCTGGGCCAGCAGCCGGACCGTGCGGTGCACCACGTCGTCCAGGTCGACCGCGCCGACCAGGAAGCGCTCGATGGCCCGGCGCTCGGCCGGGCTGAGCGGCTTGACCCGGGAGAGCCGGTCGACGAAGAGCCGGTAGCCGCGGTCGGTGGGCACCCGGCCGGCGCTGGTGTGGGGCTGCCGGATGTAGCCCTCCTCCTCCAGCACCGCCATGTCGTTGCGGACGGTCGCCGGGGAGACGCCCAGCTGGTGGCGCTCGACCAGGGCCTTGCTGCCGACCGGTTCCTGCGTGGCGACGTAGTCCTCGACGATGGCGCGCAGCACGGCGAGCTTGCGGTCGTCGAGACCCATCTCCCCACCTCCTGACGCACCTCGTCGCACCGGCGCGGGGCGTCCGCCGGGCGTCTGGCACTCGACTGTAGCGAGTGCCAGTCTACGTCGGCGTGCCCACCGACGCGATGATCAGCGACGCACCTCCGGTGCGGCCCGCCGCAGATGCGGTCCACCAGAGCCGAACAGCCGGACATCCCGGGCGATCCCGCTCTGGTGCGCCCTTGCCCCCGGGACCTACCGTGACGTCCATGACTGAACCTCCTCGCCCTCCCGGAGCGGGGGACTCCGGCGCCCCGCCGCCGGAGCCGACCCCGCCGTCGGCACCGTACGGCTCGTCGTCGGCGGACGAGCCCCCCACCGCACCACTGTCCGGGGCACCGGCCGGGGGCGGCTATCCCCCGCCCGGTGGCTATCCGCCGCCTGCCGGCGGCCAGCCGCCGTCGGGTGGATACCCACCACCGGGCGGCTACCCTCCGCCGGGTGGCTACCCCCCGCCGGGCGGCTACGGCGCGCCGGGCGCCGGCTACCCGGGCGGCGGCCCGTACGGGGCGCCCGCCGGCTACGCCAACAACGACGAGAAGACCTGGGCCCTCATCGCGCACTTCGGCGGCCCGGTGGGCGTCGTGGTCGGCGGCAGCCTGCTCGGCTGGGTGGCGCCGCTCATCGCCTTCTCGGTCCGGGGCCAGCAGTCCCCGACCGTGCGCGCGCACGCGCTCGCCGCGCTGAACTTCCAGATCACCTGGGTCATCGCGACCCTGATCAGCTTCGTGCTGGCCGTGGTCACCTGCGGCCTGCTCTTCTTCATCCCCATCATCGTCGCCCTGATCCCGATCATCTTCGGCATCATCGGCGGCGTGAAGGCCACCGAGGGCGTCCTCTACCGCTACCCGATGACCTACACCTTCGTGAGGTGACCGGCCCGGCCGGCCCACGGGCCGGCCGGGACCCGGCCCGTCACGCCATCAGGGCAGCAGGTCGCGCACGACCGCGTCGGCGAGCAGCCGGCCGCGCAGGGTGAGCACCGCCCGGCCGGCGGCGTACGCGTCGGCGTCCAGCAGGCCGTCGGCCCGGGCCCGCTGGGCGCCCGCCCGGCCCGCCTCGTCGAGCCCGGACAGGGGCAGCCCGGTGGCGAGCCGCAGCCGCAGCATCACGTCCTCCATGTGCGCCTCGTCCGGCGTGAGCAGCTCCCGGGCCAGGCCGGGCGACTCACCGGCGGCCAGCCGCTGGGCGTACGCCGTCGGGTGCTTGACGTTCCACCAGCGCACCCCGCCGACGTGGCTGTGCGCCCCCGGGCCGAGGCCCCACCAGTCGGCGCCGGTCCAGTAGAGCAGGTTGTGCCGGCACCGGGCCGCCTCGGAGCGGGCCCAGTTGGAGACCTCGTACCAGGAGAAGCCGGCGGCGGCGAGGGCCGCCTCGGCGGCCAGGTAGCGGTCCGCCGCCACGTCGTCGCTGGGGTACGGCAGCTCGCCGCGGCGCATCCGAGCGGCCAGCCGGGTGCCGTCCTCCACGATGAGGGCGTACGCGCTGACGTGGTCCACCCCCGCCGCGACCACCTGGTCCAGCGAGGCGGCGAAGTCCTCGGCGCTCTCCCCCGGCGTGCCGTAGATCAGGTCCAGGTTCACGTGGTCGAACCCGGCGTCCCGGGCCTCCAGCGCGGCGGCGGTGGCCCGGCCGGCGCTGTGCTGCCGGTCGAGGATCGCCAGCACCCCGGGCGCCGCGGACTGCATGCCCAGCGAGATCCGGGTGTAGCCGGCGGCCCGCAGCGTCTTGAGCGACTCGGGGGTGACCGTCTCGGGGTTGGCCTCGGTGGTCACCTCGGCGTCGGCCGCCAGCCCCCAGGTGCGGTCGATGCCGTCGAGGATCCGGGCCAGGTCGTCGGCGGGGAGCAGGGTGGGCGTGCCGCCGCCCACGAAGACGGTGTCCACCCGGGGCGGCGGGGTGTCGCCCAGCACCCGGCCGGCGAGGGCCAGCTCGGCCAGCACCGTGTCGGCGTACGTCTCCCGGCCGGCGCCGCCGCCCAGCTCGGCCGCCGTGTAGGTGTTGAAGTCGCAGTAGCCGCACCGGTTGGCGCAGAACGGGACGTGCACGTACACGCCGAAACCGCGCGCGCCGACGGCGCGGCGGGCGGCAGCGGGCAGCGCCCCGTCGCGCGGGACGGGTTCGCCTTCTGGAAGGACGCCGGGCATGGCCACTAGTGTGCCCGGCATGACCTCTCCGGACGCTCTCGTGCGGGTCGCCACGGCCCGTGGGGTGACCACCCTCACCCTGGACAGCCCGCACAACCGCAACGCGCTCTCCACCCCGCTGATGACCGAGCTGCTGGCCGGGCTGGCCGCGGCCGTCGCCGACGACGCGGTCCGGGCCATCGTGCTGGACCACACCGGCCCGGTGTTCTGCTCCGGGGCGGACCTGAAGGAGACCGCCGCCGCGTACGCCAGCGGGACGGTGCCGGCCGGGATGCTGGGCGACGTGCTGGTGGCCGTCCGGGAGTGCCCGAAGCCGGTGCTCGCGAAGGTGGCCGGGCCCGCGCGGGCCGGCGGGCTGGGCCTGATCGCCGCCGCGGACCTGGCGATCTGCGCCGAGGAGGCGACGTTCGCCTTCACCGAGGTCCGGATCGGGGTGATCCCCGCGGTGATCTCGGCGACCGTGCTGCCCCGGCTGCACCCCCGGGCCGCCGCCGAGCTCTACCTGACCGGCGACACCTTCGACGGCCGGCGGGCCGCCGAGATCGGCCTGGTGACCGCCGCCGTGCCGGCGGACGCGCTGGACGACGCGGTGGACCGCTACCGCGCCTCGCTGGTGAAGGGGGCGCCGAAGGCCCTCGCCGGGACCAAGGAGCTGCTGCGCCGCCCGGCCGCCACCGACCTGCGGGCCGAGATCGCCGAGTTGGCCGCCCTCTCCACCGGGTACTTCCTGTCCGAGGAGGGCCGGGAGGGCGTCCTCGCGTTCCGGGAGAAGCGCCCCGCGGCCTGGGTGCCCGCCGGAGACTGAGGCGGGGAGTGCCGGGGCGGTGACGCAGCGGGAGACGGCCGGTCGGCCGACCCGCACACTGGAGTGGGCGACGTACGCTGGGCGGGCTGTCGGGACTGGGGGTGCGGGTGCGAACGCGAGCGGCGATCGTGGCATCGGGTGTGGTGGTGGCCGTGCTGGCCCTGCTCGGCGTCTGGTTCGTCACGAAGCAGTTCGGGCACCACCTCCGGCTGCCGCTGGCCAGCCGGACCTGCACCGTCCAGGCCGACGGGGAGGTCGTGCTCAGCGCCGACCAGATGGCCAACGCGGCCACCATCGCGGCGATCGGCGTGCAGCGGAAGATGCCCGAGCGGGCCGTGGTGGTGGCGCTGGCGACGGCGTACCAGGAGTCGCACCTGCGCAACATCGCGCACGGCGACCGGGACTCGCTCGGCCTGTTCCAGCAGCGCCCGAGCCAGGGCTGGGGCACGCCCGAGGAGATCCGCGACCCGCGCTACGCGGCGAAGAAGTTCTACGCGGCGTTGAAGAAGGTCAAGGGCTGGGAGAAGCTGCGGGTCACCGAGGCCGCCCAGCGGGTGCAGCGGTCGGCCTACCCCGAGGCGTACGAGAAGTGGGCGGACGAGTCGCAGGTGCTCACCCGCGCCCTGCTCGGGAACGCGAGCGGCGCGGTGGCCTGCACGGTCGGCCCGACGCCGACGATGCGCGGCCCGGCCGCCGCCACCGCCCTCCTGCAGAGCCTGGCCCTGGACTGGGGCCTGCCGGAGCTGAACTCGGCCACCGACCTGACCGGGCTGACCGTGCCGGCCGCCGACAGCCGCAACGGCTGGCGGTACGCCCACTGGCTGGTCTCGCACGCCGACGACCACGGGGTGAAGCGGGTCCGCTTCGGCGAGCTGGAGTGGACGGCCGAGCAGGGCACCTGGGCCAAGGTGAAGGGCGACCCGGCGACCCAGGTGCTGGCCGAGGTCTTCGCCGCGGCCTGACCCGACCCGCCGGCGGTCAGCCGGCGGCGCCGAGGCGGCGGCGGACCTTCTCCCGCACCGACTCGGGCAGCTCCGGCACGTCGAGCAGGCGCGGCAGCAGTTCCGGCTCCAGCGTGGTCGCCCGGAACACCTCGCCGATCGTCACGCCGTGCGCCGGCCGGTCGACCACCTCGACGGGATCGCCGGCGCCCACCTCGCCCTCGCGCAGCACCCGCAGGTACGCCCCCGGCGCGCCCCGGACGGTGAACCGCTTGATCAGGTCGGGCACGCCCCAGAAGCCGGCGAAGGTGGTGCACGGGGTGCGCGGCTTGGTCACCTCCAGCAGCGCCGAGCCGATCGCCCAGCGCTCACCGATCACCGCCCCGGTGACGTCCACCGCCCAGGTGGTGAGGTTCTCGCCGAAGGCGCCCGGCCGCAGCGCCCGGCCCAGCTCGCCGGCCCACCAGCCGGCGTCCTCCTCGGCGTACGCGTAGACCGCCTGGTCGGGGCCGCCGTGGTGGGCCCGCTCGCCGATGAAGTCGCCGGTGACGCCGGCGAACCGGATCGCCACCCGGCCGTCGACCGGCCGCTTGTCGATGCCGCTGCGACCGCTCGGGTCGCCCGCCCACTCCGCCTCGGTCACCACGCCGAGGTTCACCGCCGCCAGCCTGCCCGTCATGGCGGTCAGCCTAGGGGTCGCCGCCGGGTGCGGGAACACGGGTTCCGCCCGGCACCCGGCGGAGCGCTCAGCCCTTGACCGCCCCGGCGACGAGGCCGGAGACCATCCGGCGCTGGACCAGCAGGAAGAAGACGATCACCGGCAGGGTGAACAGCGTCGAGGCGGCCATCACCGAGCCCCACGCCGTGTCGTCCCGCCCGAAGAAGAACGTCATGGCCACCGGCAGCGTGTACCGGTGCTGGTCGTTGATGAAGGTCAACGCGAAGATCAGCTCGTTCCACGCGGTGATGAAGGAGAAGATGCTGGTGGCCACCAGGCCGGGCGCGACCAGCGGGAAGAGGACCTTGCGGAACGTCTGGGCCCGGCTGGCCCCGTCGATCGCCGCCGCCTCCTCCAGCTCCTTGGGCACCGCGGCCACGAAGCCGCGCAGCATCCAGACCGCGAACGGCAGCGAGAAGCCGAGGTAGGTCAGGATCAGGCTGGGCAGGGTGTTGTAGAGGCCGAGCCGCTGGATCATCAGGAACAGCGGGATGACCAGCGCCTCCAGCGGGATCATCTGCACCACCAGCAGCAGGATCAGGAAGGTGGTGCGCAGCTTGAAGCGGAACCGGGCCACCGCGGTCGCGGCGAGCAGCGCGACCAGCCCGCTCAGCACCACGGTGGCCACCGCGACCAGCGCGCTGTTGAGGAAGAAGTCGGTGAAGGTCACGCCCGGGATCAGGTTGCCGGTGAGGATCTCCCGGTAGTGCTCCAGGGTCGGCTTCGCCGGCACCGGGCGTGGCGTGGCCGAGAAGATCTCCCGGTTGGGCTTCAGCGAGGTGGCGACCATCCAGTAGACCGGGAAGGCCGCGAAGAGCGCGACCAGCAGCCCGGCGCCGTTGAGGGCGATCTTCTTCACGACTCGTCCTCCTGCCGGAGCACCATACGGACGTACACGCCGGTCACCACGAGCAGGATCAGGGTGAGGATGACGGCGATCGAGGAGCCCAGGCCGTACTTGGGCGGCGGCGAGAACGCCTCCGCGTAGGAGTAGATCGAGAGCATGAAGGTCGACCGGTCCTGGGTGCCGCCGGCCAGCACGAACTGCTGGGTGAAGACCTTGAAGTCCCAGATCGTGGAGAGCACCACGAGGATGCCGAAGACCGGCCGCAGCATCGGGAACGTGACCGACCAGAAGACCCGCCACGGCCCGGCCCCGTCCACCCGGGCGGCTTCCTGGAGCTCGCTCGGCACGCTCTTCAGGCCGGCCAGCACGCTGACCGCGATGAACGGGAACGAGTGCCAGACGACCACGAGGGTCAGGATGGCGAAGAAGAGCAGCGGGTCGTTGAACCAGCCGTAGCCGGTCCAGTCGCTGCGCCCGAACACGGCCGTGGAGAGCCCGTCGGGAAGCTTGTTGAACAGCCAGGTGACCAGGCCGCTGGTGTCGTCGAAGATCCACTTCCAGACGATGGTGCCGGTGAGCGCCGGGGTGGCCCAGGCCAGCATCACGCAGCTCGCCACGAAGGTGGCCATCTTCTTCCCGAGCCGGTTGAGCAGCAGCCCGACCAGGGTGCCGAGGATCATGGTGAGCACCACGTTGGCCACGGCGAAGAGCACGGTGTTGCGCAGCACCGTACGGAAGAACGGGTCGCCGAGGATCTGCGCGTAGTTGGCCAGGCCCACCCACGGCCACTCGCGGTCCCCCCGCAACTGCCGGACGCTGTCCAGCTTGTAGAAGGACATCATCACGACCTGGCCGAGCGGCCAGAGCAGCAGCACGCCGATGATCGCCAGGCAGGGCAGGAGCAACAGGTACGGGAGGCGGTCCACACGGCGGCGCCGCCGCGCGGGGGTCTCCCGCGCGGCGGCTTCGCCGGTGGCCTTGGTCAGCGTGGTCACTTGGCGTTGAGAATGCTTTCCATCTCGGTGGCCGCGTCGGCGGTGGCCTTCTCGACCGTCTTCTGCCCCTTGATGACCGAGCTGTTCATGGCCTGGGTCACCGTCTTGGTCCGGCTCACCTCCACCCACTTCGGGGTGAGCGGGGTCAGCTTGGTGTTCTGCATGGCGGTGGCGAACGCCGCCATCACCTTGTCGTTGGCGTAGTTGCCGCCGCTGACCAGGTCCTTGTAGACCGGGAAGAAGCCGAGGCTGCTCGCGAACTCCTGGTCCTTCTGCTTGCTCAGCAGCACGGTCATGTAGTCCCAGGCCAGGTCCTGGCGCTTGCTGTCCTTCCAGAGCGCGATGTCGGAACCACCGGCGAAGGCCGGGGCGGCCTTGCCGTCCGGACCGGGGATGGGGAACGTGCCCCACACCTTCTCGATGTCCGGGTTGTCCTTCTTCATCGCGCCACCCTGCCAGCTACCGGCGAACGCCATGGCGGCCTTGCCGGTGGCGAACTGGGTGCGGGCGTCGACCTCGTTCCAGCCGGCGGCGGCCGGCGGGGCGACCTTGTGCACGGTCACCAGGTCGGTCCAGAACTTGACCGCCTTCTGCGCCTCCGGCGTGTTGTAGCCGGACTTCCAGCTGTCGCCGTTCTTGGTGGCGATCTCGCCGCCGGCGGCCCACAGGAAGGAGTAGAACGGCAGCTCGGAGTTGCCGGGCAGGGCGATGCCGTAGGTGCCCGGCTTCTTGGCCTGGACGGCCTTCGCGGTGGCGACCAGCTCGTCCCAGGTCGTCGGCGGCTTCACGCCCGCCTCGGCGAACCAGTCGGTGCGGTAGTAGATGGCCCGGACGCCGGCGTACCACGGGACGCCGTACTGCTTGCCGTCGAGCTGGGCGTTCTTCACCAGGTCGGGAAGGATGTCCTTCCCCTCGGACCAGCTGTTGAACTTGCCCGTGACGTCGGCGAGGGCCTCCTGCGCCGCCCAGCCCTGGGTCTCGGTGTTGCCCAGCTCGGTGACGTCCGGCCCTTCGCCGCCGGCGAGCGCGGCCTGGAACTTCTTCGGCGCCTCGAGCCAGGGGATGTACTGCACCACGACGTCGGTCTCGGGGTGCTTCTTCTTGAACTCCGCCTCGACACCGTCGAGGAACTTGGTCTGGGCGTCGCCGCCCTCACCCATCATCCAGACCGTCAGCTTGCTGTTGTCCGCGGCCTTGTCGTCGTCGTCGGAGCCACCGCATCCGGACAGCACCATCGCGGCCGACGCCACGATGGCGGTGACCGGAGCCAGCCGCTTCCACCTGTTCACGCCATATCTCCCTCAGGGCCGGTTGGCACTAACCTTCTCCGCCGCACCTTAGTAGGAAAATTTCCTTTACAACAGGGGGAACTCGCGGCGGACGGCCGTGGCGACCGTATCGCAGCCGCGTGCCCGGGCGGCAGGGGTGCCGTCCGGGCAGCTCAGGGCGGAGACGGAAGCGGGCGCCCGACCGGTCGGTCGGGCGCCCGCTGGAGCGCTTCGGGGGATGGGGGTCAGTAGCGCGAGACGCCGCGGCGGCGCCCCACACCGGCCACCAGGGCCACGGCGATGGCGGCGAACAGAACCTGCAGCAGCAGCTCCCGCCAGTCGATGCCGGCCGTGTCGGCGAAGCCGGACGCCCGGGCGACGATCGTGCCCAGCAGCGCGGCGCCGACGCCGATCAGCATGTGCAGCCACATCGGCATGTTCTGGCGGCCCGGGACGACCAGGCGGCCCAGAGCGCCGACGATCAGACCAACGATGAGCGCGGTGATGATGCCCCAAACGGTGAGCTCCACGGTCGCCCTCCTTCTCTGAATGAGTCACACGGTGTCGTGTGGTTCCTGTCGTGACCGCTAAGTTCCCGACCCGCCGAAAATCCAAACCGACTCCGGTGACGAATTGCTCCGGACCGCTCTGAGCTGGGCTTTCCTGGTCGGATTCGGGCGCGGGGAAGCGGCCGGCCGGCCATTTCCCGCGCTGACTCCGTTCAATGCCCGGTCGCCGCCCGGGCGCAAACGCCAGCGGGCGCCCGACCGGTCGGTCGGGCGCCCGCTGAGGCGCTTCGGGGGGGTGCGTCAGTAGCGCGAGACGCTGCGGCGACGCCCAACGCCGGCCACCAGGGCCACGGCGATGGCGGCCAGCACGACCTGGACCAGCAGCTCCATCCAGTCGATGCCGTTGGTCTCGGTGGCGATGCCCATGGCGCGGGCCAGGACGGTGCCCAGCAGCGCGGCGCCCACGCCGATCAGCATGTGCAGCCACATCGGCATGTTCTGGCGGCCCGGAACGACCAGGCGGCCCAGCGCGCCGACGATCAGACCAACGACGAGCGCGGTGATGATGCCCCAGACGGTCACGGTTGTCTCCTTCTAAGAGGTTTCACACGGTCTGTGTGGTTCCTGTCGTGACCGCTAAGTTCCCGACCCGCCGAAAACCCAAACCGACTCACTCCCCGCCCCGCCCGCCGCGCCGCCGTGCGTCGGTTCCGTCCCGCCGCGGATTCCGCAGGTGGGAGCGGTTCCGCGTGGCCCGCCGGCACGGAAAAAATCTCCGGGTACGCGAAACGGCCGGCGCCCCGCGAAGGGGCGCCGGCCGTGGCGTGGACGCGTTACTTCTTGCCGGCGGGCTTGCCGTCGCCGGAGTCGGAGGACAGCGCGGCGATGAAGGCCTCCTGCGGGACCTCCACCCGGCCCACCATCTTCATCCGCTTCTTGCCCTCCTTCTGCTTCTCCAGCAGCTTGCGCTTCCGGCTGATGTCACCGCCGTAGCACTTGGCGAGCACGTCCTTGCGGATGGCGCGGATGGTCTCCCGGGCGATGACGCGGCTGCCGATGGCCGCCTGGATCGGCACCTCGAACTGCTGGCGCGGGATCAGCGAGCGCAGCTTCGCCGCGATCGTGGTGCCGTAGTTGTACGCCTTGTCCTTGTGCACGATCGCGCTGAACGCGTCCACCGGCTCGCCGTGCAGCAGGATGTCGACCTTGACCAGCTCGGACGCCTGCTCGCCGGAGGGCTCGTAGTCCAGCGAGGCGTAGCCCTTGGTCCGGCTCTTGAGCTGGTCGAAGAAGTCGAAGATGATCTCGGCCAGCGGCAGGGTGTAGCGCAGCTCCACCCGGTCGGCGGAGAGGTAGTCCATGCCGAGCAGGCTGCCCCGCCGGCCCTGGCACAGCTCCATCACCGCGCCGACGTAGTCGTTCGGGGTGAGCACGGTGGCCCGCACCGTCGGCTCGTACACCTCGGCGATCTTGCCGGTCGGGTACTCGCTCGGGTTGGTCACCACGATCTCCAGGCCGTCCTCCTGGATGGCCCGGTAGACCACGTTCGGCGCCGTGGAGATCAGGTCGAGGTTGAACTCCCGCTCCAACCGCTCCCGGATGATCTCCAGGTGCAGCAGGCCGAGGAAGCCGCAGCGGAAGCCGAAGCCGAGCGCGCCCGAGGTCTCCGGCTCGTACACCAGGGCGGCGTCGTTGAGCTTGAGCTTGTCCAGTGCCTCGCGCAGGTTGGGGTAGTCGGACCCGTCGATCGGGTAGAGGCCGGAGTAGACCATCGGCTTCGGGTCCTTGTAGCCGCCGAGCGCCTCCTTGGCCGGGTTGGCGTTGATGGTGACCGTGTCGCCGACCCGGGACTGGCGGACGTCCTTCACACCGGTGATCAGGTAGCCCACCTCGCCGACCCCGAGCGCGTCGGCCTTCACCATCTCCGGGGAGATGACGCCGATCTCCAGCAGCTCGTGCACGGCGCCGGTGGACATCATCTTGATCCGGTCCCGGGCGCTGATCAGTCCGTCGATCACCCGGACGTAGGTGACCACGCCGCGGTAGACGTCGTACACCGAGTCGAAGATCATGGCGCGGGCCGGGGCGTCGGCCTGGCCGACCGGCGGCACGAACTGCCGGACGATCTCGTCGAGCAGGTGCGGCACACCCTCACCGGTCTTGCCGGACACCTTGATGCAGTCCGCCGGGTCGCCACCGATGAGGTGGGCCAACTCCTCGGCGTACTTCTCCGGCTGGGCGGCCGGCAGGTCGATCTTGTTGAGCACCGGGATGATGTGCAGGTCGTTCTCAAGCGCGAGGTAGAGGTTGGCCAGCGTCTGCGCCTCGATGCCCTGGGCGGCGTCGACCAGCAGGATGGCGCCCTCGCAGGCCGCCAGGGACCGGGACACCTCGTAGGTGAAGTCCACGTGGCCCGGGGTGTCGATCATGTTGAGCACGGCGGTCTCGCCGGCCCGGTCGCCCTCGCGGATGGTCCACGGCATCCGGACGGCCTGGCTCTTGATGGTGATGCCGCGCTCGCGCTCGATGTCCATCCGGTCGAGGTACTGGGCACGCATCTGCCGGGGGTCGACCACGCCGGTGAGCTGCAGCATCCGGTCGGCCAGGGTCGACTTCCCGTGGTCGATGTGGGCGATGATGCAGAAGTTCCTGATGCGCGCCGGGTCGGTGGCACCAGGAGCGTTCGCGCCGGGATCGAGCGTCGGTGGCACAGCGGTCCGTTCTGGTCGGCTGACGTGAGCGGGCCGGCGCGGCGCCGGCCCCCTCTATGCTCCCACGTCGTCCGGGGCGCGCCGGTGCTCCCCCGTCACCTCCCCGGCGTCACTCCTCCGGCGGCTCGACGAAGAGAGCGGCGAGCTTGGGCAGGTGCCGTCGCGCCTCGTCCTCGTCGTCGAAGTCCCAGAAGTCGTTCAGGTCGGGCGCGCGCACCGGGTCCCGGTCCGCCGGCAGGTCGGCCGCGGTGGCCTTCCGGTACGCCTCCCACGGCACCGCCAGCATGTCCTCGCACTCGAACTCCTCGCCGCTGAGCGCGGCGGCCCGGACCTGCGGCAGCTCGGCCAGGGAGTCCGGATCGGCGACGGCCCGGGCGAACACCGCCCGCCCCTGGGTCATGAGCCAGCCCCGGAAGTACTCGAAGCCGTCGTCCGAGGCGCCCCCGTTGATCAGGTACGCCGCACCCCAGAGGTCGACCTTGTACGACGCGGCGAGCACCCGCTGCTGGTGGTGGGCGTACCCGACGATCTCCTCCGGGTCCCGCTCGGCGAGCAGGGCGACGGCGCGGGCGGCGACCGCCGCGGGCTCTCCCCCGCCCCCGGCCCGGGCGGCGTCGATCAACTGCCAGAACTCGTCGGTCCTCATGGCTGGCCAGTCTGGCAGAGCACACCGACGTCCCGGTGCGGCAGCATGGGCGGGTGCCCGCGATCTCCCTGCCTCCGGTGCCGTACGACGCCACCGCCGACCGGCCGGACTGGGCCGCGCTGCCGGCCGGGCTGCGCGACGCGCTGGCCGCCCGGCTCGGCGGGCACCCGGTGGCGGTCCGCCCGGCCGGGGCGGGATTCACCCGCGGCTTCGCCGCCGTGCTCACCGGCCCGGCCGGTGAGCCCGTCTTCGTGAAGGCGGCGGCCCTCGCCGAGCAGCGGCACCTGGTCGACTGGTACGCCCACGAGGCCGCCGTCCTGGCCCGGCTCCCCGCCGGCCTGCCGGTCCCCCGCCCGCGCTGGGCGCTCACCGAGGCCGGCTGGTACGCGCTCGCCCTGACCGCGGTCGACGGGCACACGCCCCGGCTGCCCTGGGACCCGGCCGAGCTGGACGCCGCACTCACCACGTACGCCGAGGTGGCCGCCGCGCTCGCCGCGCCGCCCGCCGACCTCGTGGCGCTCGGGTTGCCGCGCCTCGCCGACCTGGCCCGCGACGACGTCCTCTGGTGGGGCGAGGTGGCCGCCGGCCGCGAACCGGCGCCGGCGCTGCCGCCCTGGGCCCCGCTGCCCGAGTTGGCCGCGCTGGAGTCCCGCCTCCCCGGGTACGCCGACGCCGCCCCCGGCCTGGCCCACTGCGACCTGCGGGTGGACAACGTCCTGCTGGACGCCGCCGGCCGGGCCTGGATCTGCGACTGGAACTGGCTCTGCCACGGGCCGGCCTGGTTCGACCTGGTCACCCTGCTGATCACCGGGTACGCCAGCGGCCTCGACGCGGACGCCGCCTTCGCGGGCCACCCGGCCGCCGCCGGCGCCCCGGCCGACGCGCTCGACGTGACCCTCGCCGCACTCTCCGGCTACTTCCTCACCAGCGCCGCCGCCGGCCCGTCCACGGCGTCCCCGCACATCCGGGCCCACCAACGCTGGAGCGGCGAGCAGGCCCTGTCCTGGCTCGCCGCCCGCCAGGGCTGGGCCTGAGGGTGCGGCTTTCACTCCGGACGCTGCTCTCTCCGTGCTGCCTGGGGCGGGCCTACCGTGGTGTGCGCGGCGGCGACCGGATGCCGCCGGCCGAGGGTCAGGGCCGCGCCGGCGCGCGGCTCGACCGGGGCGCTGGTGGCGGCTCGACCGGGGCGCCGGTGCGCGGCTCGACCGGGCGCCGGACCGGGTTGAGCAGGGCGGACGCCCCGGGGCACCGGAGGCGTTTTGGCTCGCCGCCGGGCGACCTGGTAACCTGGCTTTTCGCGCGGCGATGACGCATGTCCGTCGTGCGCGAAAGCAGACCAACCCGAGCTATCAAGACGAGGCTGTCGCGTGGCGAACATCAAGTCCCAGATCAAGCGCAACCGGCAGAACGAGAAGCGCCGGCTGCGTAACAAGTCGGTCAAGTCGTCGCTGAAGACCGCCATCCGGAAGTTCAACGAGGCTGCCGAGGCGGGCGACACCGAGAAGGCCACCGCCCTGATGCGTGAGGCCACCCGCAAGCTGGACAAGGCTGCCAGCAAGGGTGTCATCCACGCCAACCAGGCGGCCAACCGGAAGTCGGCGATCGCCCAGCGCGTCGCCTCGTTCTCGGCCTGACGAGCGCCTAAGACCTGACCGGAAGCCCCGGGGTTACCGCCCCGGGGCTTCCGGCCGTCTGCGTTCCCAGGTGCGGCCGTCGACGCCGCTTCCCGACCGCCGTCGACGCCGCTTCCTGACCGGCTGCCGGGCATCCGTGCGTCGCTCGATTCGGCACCGGTCGACCGTGCCGGCCAGACGGGCCGCCGGTAGCTGTCGGGGCCGGGTCAGTGGTACGGGCCGAGCCGGTCAGCGGTACGGGCCGAGCCTGGCCGGCAGTACGGGCCGAGCCCGGTCAGCAGTACGGGCCGAGCCCGGTCAGCGGTACGGGTCGGGCCGGTCCGGGCCGGGCCAGCGTTCACCGTCGCCGGGCGGATCGGCGGGGCGGGCCGCCCGCAGCGTCGGCTCGCCCGCGAGGGCCACGCCGGGCAGCGCGCGGGCCGTGGACGGCACGGCGGCCCGGCCGACCACCGGTTCCATCTGCCGGCGGAAGCGGTCCCGCTCCTGCTCCGGCACCTGCGCCGCGGTGCGGATCACCACCTCGGCGACCATGTCGTTGAGCTTCACCATGGCCGCCACCGCCGCCGGCAGCACCAGCACCGCCCACCAGGTCACCAGTTCGGCGAGGGCGAGCAGCACGGCCAGCGCCACGGCGCCCTCGAAGAAGAGGAAGCAGAGCACCCCGCCCGGGTTGACGAAACGCAGCCCGAGGACCCGGGCGTAGAGCGGCCGGTACCGCTCCTCGTCCGTGGGGACCGTCGACCACGTTCGGGTCACCGGCCGCCACCCTGCCGCGCCGCGGCCACGGAGAACACGGCCCGCTCCAGCGCGTACGCCCGGTCGTCGGCGCCGCCCTTGACCGCGGCGTTGCACTCGGCGGCCGCCCGCATGGCCTCCACCAGGCCCTCGGGCGTCCAGCCCCGACCCTGCCGCTGGGCCCGCTCGATCTTCCACGCGGGCATGCCGAGGCTGCTCGCCAGCTGGTAGGGGCTGCCCCGCCCGGCCGACGCGACCCGGGCCACGGTCCGTACCCCGTCGGCGAGCGCGTCGGCGATCGGCACCGGGTCGACACCGACGTGCAGTGCCCAGCGCAGCGCCTCCAGGGCGCCGGGGACGTCGCCGACCATCGTCGCGTCGGCCACGGTGAAGCCGGTCACCTCGACCCGCCCCCGGTAGTAGCGGGACACCGTGTCCGCCCCGATCCGCCCGTCGGTGTCGGCGACGAGCTGGGAGCAGGCGGCGGCCAGCTCGCGCATGTCCGTGCCGACGGCCGCGATCAGCGCCTCGGCTGCGTCCTCGGTGCACTTGCCGCCGTTGCGGCGGATCTCGTCCCGGACGAAGGCGACCCGCTCCCGGTGGCCCTTGAGCTTCGCCGCCGGCACCACGGTCGCGCCGGCGGCCCGCAGCCCGTCGGCGAACGCCTTGCCCTTGGCGCCGCCCAGGTGCAGCACCACGAGCTGCACGTCCGGGTCCGGGTTCTTCGCGTATCCGAGCAGGGCGGTGACCAGGTCCTTGCGGGCGTCCTGGCCGGCGCGGAGCACGAGCACCCGGCGGCCGCCGAACAGCGACGGGCTGAGCATCTCGGCGATCTCCCCCACCGCCAGCGAGCCGGCCTGGTACTCCCGGACGTCCACATCCGGGTCGACGCTGCGGGCCCGGGCGACGGCTTCGGAGACGGCTCGCGTGGCGAGCAGCTCCTCGTCGCCGAGAACGAGCAGAATAGGGGGCAGGCTGGCGGGGGTCACGTCGCCCATATTCGCACGGCCTCCGACCGGATCGTGCCTGGTCATCGGGGACTGTGACGGCACAGCCCGCAGTCAGCGCAAATCCAGACATTTGAGTCGATCTACCAGCTATCCCAATAAGCCGCCTCGATTCCCGGGGTGCTTGCCGAACCGATCTCACCGCTGTCGCCCCGGGCCGGTCCCGCGGGCCACCACTGCCAGGCCGGCACCGGTGCGTACCGCGGCCACGTCGCCGTCGGTGTCGGTGCGCAGCACCCGGGCGCCCGCGCGGGTCAACCGGTCCAGCAGGCCCCGGTTGGGGTGCCCGTAGTCGTTGCCGACGCCCACGCAGACCAGCGCGACCGCCGGGCGGACCGCGGCGAGGAACTCCGGATCCTGGTACGCGGACCCGTGGTGGGCCACCTTCAGCACGTCGGCCCGGATCGCGCCGGCCGGCACGGTCTCCAGCAGCGCCCGCTGCTCCTCGGTCTCGGCGTCGCCGGGCAGCAGGATCCGCACCCCGCGCACGGTGGCGGCCAGCACCAGCGAGTTGTTGTTCGGGTCCGACCGGCTGCCCCGCAGCGGGTAGGGCGGCCCGATCGCGGTCAGCTCGACCGCCCCGGCCCGCCACCGCCAGCCCGCCGGCACCGGCGCCAGCGTGCTGCCGCCCCCGCGTGCGGCGTCGCGTACCTGGGCGACGCCGTAGGGCGGCTCGGACCACTGCGGGGTCGCCACCGCCGCCACCCGGCGGCCCCGGAACACCCCGGCGACCCCGCCCACGTGGTCGGCGTGGAAGTGACTGACCACCAGCAGCGACACCTCGCGTACGCCGAGCCGGCGCAGGCACCCGTCCACCCCGGACGGCTCCGGGCCGGCGTCGACCACCACGGCCCGACCGGCGCCGACCGGCAGCACCACGGCGTCCCCCTGCCCCACCGAGCACGCCACGATCACCCAGCCCGGCGGTGGCCAGCCGGCGGCGAGCAGCCGGACGGGCAGCGCGCCGAGCACCACGGCGACCACGACGACCGCGACCAGCCGCCGGAGGACCGGCCGCCGGACGGCGACCAGCAGTGCCACGCTCACGGCGGCCAGCAGCAGGGCGCCGGTCACCCCGCCCGGCCAGGGCAACGTCCCGGCCGGCAGGCGCGCCCCGTGCGCGGCCACGGCCACCAGCCAGCGGGCCGGCCAGCTCGCCAGCCAGGCGGCGAACCCGGCGCCGGCCGGCCAGACCGGCGACAGCACCGCCGCGAGCACGCCCAGCACGGTGGCGGGCGCGACGACCGGCACCGCCAGCAGGTTCGCCGGCACCGCGACCAGGCTCACCGTCCCGGAGAGCCCGGCGATCACCGGGCCGCAGGCCAGCTGCGCGGCCGCCGGCACCGCCAGCGCCTCGGCCAGCCCGGGCGGCACACCCCGCCGGCGCAGCCCGTCCCGCCAGCCGGGGGCGAGCAGCAGCAGCCCGCCGGTGGCGCACACCGAGAGCGCGAACCCGGGGTCCCCGGCCAGCTCCGGGTCGACCAGCACCAGCACCGTGACCGCGGCGGCCAGGGCGGGCAGCGCGGCCCGGGACCGCCCGGTCGCGAGCGCGGCCAACCCGATCGCCCCCATCGCCGCGGCGCGCACCACGCTCGGCGACGGCCGGACCAGGATCACGAACCCGACCAGGGCGAGTACGCACAGCGCGGCGGCCGTCCGCGGACCGGCCCGGGCCCAGCGGGCGAGCAGCAGCACCGCCCCGACCACGATGGCCACGTTGGACCCGGACACCGCGTTGAGATGGGTCATACCGGTGGCCCGGAAGTCCTCCTCCACCTCCGGCGGCAGCCGGCTGGTGTCCCCCACCACCAGGCCGGGCAGCAGCCCGCCCGGCGCGTCGGGAAGCGGCGCGCAGGCCCGCTGCAGCCCGGCGCGCAGCACGCCGGCCGCCCGCTGCGGCCACGGCGCCGGGCCGTGCCGGGTCGGCGGCCCGGTGGCCGACAGCACCGCCGCCGTCAGGTCCCCGCCGCGCGGTGCCGACAGCCGACCCCGCGCGGTCGCCCGCTGCCCCGGCAGCAGCTCGCGCCAGGCCGGGTCGCTGGCCAGCACCAGGCCGCGCACCGTGCCGGTGACCTGGCGACCGGCCGGGTCGGTGAGGCGTACCAGGTCGGCCCGGACCAGCAGGGTGGCCGGGCGGCCCGCCGCGCCCCGGACCGGGCGCGGATCGTCCCGTACCACCAGCTCGGCGGTGACCAGGGTCCGCCCGGTCACGAGCGCCCGCACGGGGCCGGCGTCGCGGACCGCGAGGCGGGCCGCAGTGGCGGTCGCGCCGCAGACCACGCCCAGCAGCACGGCGACGGCGATCCAGCCGTAACGGCGGACCGGGGCGGCCGGGCGGCCGAGCAGGCCGCACAGGTGCAGGCCGGTGAGCAGCGCCAGGCCGGCGGCGACGGCGGCCAGCGTGGCGCTCGCCGTCACGGTGGAGTGCAGGCCGGCCAGGGCGGCGAGCCAGGCGGCCACGGCCAGCCCGGCCAGCCGCAGGTCGGGCACTTGCCCTGCCGTCGCGCTGCCGTCGTCGACCGGCGCGCTCCCTGTCGCAACCGGGCCGGCAACGGCGACTCCCGCGGAGGTCGCGGCCGGGTGACCTCCTCCTGCCGCCGACCGGATGTCCGACGGTCGGTCGCCGCGTCGCTGCCGTCCGGCTGCCACGCCACCCGTGGCGGCGACGCGGCCGGGCGGCTCACCGGCGCTCACACCGTCACCAGGTCCTTGAGCTGTTCGTACCGGGCGTCGCCGATGCCGTCGACCTGGCGGAGGTCGGAGACCGACCGGAAGCCGCCGTGCTGGTCGCGGTGGTCGAGGATCCGCTGGGCGAGCACCGGGCCCACGCCGGGCAGCGCGTCGAGCTGGGCCAGGGTGGCGGTGTTCAGGTTGACCGGACCGCTTCCCGGTGCCGCGCCGCCGGCCGCGGGTCCGCCACCGCCGGCGGCCGGGGCGCCCTGGCCGGGTGGGGCGGTGACGCCGACCAGGATCAGCTCGCCGTCGGTGACCTTGCGGGCCGGGTTGAGCAGGGCGACGTCGACGCCGGGCAGCGCGCCGCCGGCCGCCTCGATGGCGTCGGCCACCCGCGCGCCGGCCGGGAGGCGGACGAGGCCGGGACGGCGGACCTTGCCGGCCAGCGCGACCACCACCTGACCGGTGGAGCCGGTGGGCGCGGGCGCGGAGGACTCCGGTGCGCTGACCGCCGCGACCGGACGGACCGGCTCGGCGTGCGGCCGGGACCGCCAGGCCCACACTCCCGCGACCAGGACCACCACGGCCGCCACCACCGCGAGGGCCCGGACACCACGCCGGCCGGGGTCGAAGGCGCCCGGACCGGGCAGCCGGGACGCCAGGGAGGGCCTTGGGTCAGCGGCATTGTCGGGCGCGGCAGGCGGGGCCTCGTCGACCCGGCTCGCCGCCGGCCACCGCTCGCCGGCTTCGGGGTCCACCCGATCCGACTCCGCCGCAGAGCCGGAGGCACGCTCGGGAATCGGCCCCGGGAACGATCCGACTGGCGGCGAATCAGGAGCGGAGACAGCCCGGCTGCGCGGCGGCAGGTCCGGGTCGAGACCCGGACCGGGCCGGATGACCGGCGGCATGGCGGCACGCTCGGGCGGGGCGAGAACGTCGACCGGCTCGAACAGCCGGGCCAGCCGCCGCCGTACCGTCGTCTCCTCGTCGTCTGACACGGCTGGAAGCTACGGCGTCACCCGGGCCCGGGGCCGGCATCAGCGCTCGCCTGTGGACGACGGGCTGCCCTGTGGACGACCCTCCAGATCACCTCCACCTGTGCTACGCCCTGTCGCGGAGGACTTGCCGACGTGGGTCCGGTGGGGCTCACGTCGAGCCGTCGCGGCGGGACATCGTGACCGCCCCGGCTCGTCGATAATGATCGCCATGACGATCCGGTACGCCGAGGTGCTCAGCCCGCTGCGTGCGGCGTACGACTCGCACGCGGCGTGGCGTGACGCGCTCACCAAGGAGCCGTGGAAGGTAGCGGAACGGCAGGCGTTCCGTGACCGGCTGGCACCGGGCGCGCGGCTGCTGGAGATTGGTGCCGGCACCGGACAGGACAGCGCCTGGTTCCAGCAGGAGGGCTTCGCCGTCGTCGCGGCTGACCTCTCGCCGGTGATGGTCGAGCACTGCCGGGCCAAGGGCATCGAGGCCCACGTCATGGACTTCCTGCAGCTGGACTTCCCGGCCAGCTCGTTCGACGCGGTGTTCGCGATGAACTGCCTGCTGCACGTGCCCAACCACGACCTGCCCGCGGTCCTGGCGGCGATCCGGGTGGTCCTGCGCCCCGGCGGGTTGTTCTTCGTCGGCGTGTACGGAGGCAACGAGAGCGCCGAAGGTCCCATCAGCGGCGACGATCACAAGCCACCGCGCTTCTTCTCGTTCCGCACCGACGAGCAACTGCTCGCCTTCGCCGCCGCGTCGTTCGACGTCGTGGACTTCCATTCCGTGGACGTCGGCGGCGGCCACCGGTTCCAGTCGCTGACGCTGCGCCGCCCAGACCTCGACTAGCGGGGAGCCGGCGACCTGCCTGGCTCACCGCCGCGAACGACCTGCTAGCGGGCCGGGGACAGCTCCCAGGCGAAGCGGAGTACGGCGTCGGTGACCGCGACCGGGTTGTCGAAGTTGGCCAGGTGCGCGGCGCCCGGGATCAGCTCGATGCGGGTGCCGGGGCGGGCGGCGGCGAACTCCCGCTCCCCCGAGCGGAACAGCCGGTCCCGCTCCCCGTTGAGGATGAGCACCGGGGCGCGCACCGCCGCCAGGCTCGACGCGTCAAACCGGCCCATGACGTCGCGCCAGGCGACCGGGAGGGTGTGGAAGGCGTACCCGTCGGCGATGGTGGCGTCGACGACCTCGGGTGGGTAGAGGCGGCGCAGCAGCCGGTCGTTCCAGCGGGTGAGCCGTGCGGCCGGCAGCCGGGCGACCAGCGACGCCACCAGCCGGTACGGCACGGCCAGCGGTCCGGTGGTGGCCACGCTCGCACCCATCAGCACCAACCCGGCCAGCAGATCCGGGTGCCGGCGGGCGAAGTGCAGCGAGACGTACCCGCCGAGGGAGTGCCCCACCACCATGGCCGGGCCGGCGTCGAGGTCGCGGACCGCCTCCGCCACGACGTCGGCGGCCCGGTCGAGGCTCCAGGGTTCGGCCGCGCGGCGGCCGTGCCCGGGCAGGTCGACGGCCGCGACCGGGAACTCGGCGGCGAGGGCGGGCAGTTGCGGCTGCCACTGGCCGCTGGCGAAGCGGGTGCCGTGCACCAGGACGATGGCGGGCCGATCCACAGTGCTCATTCTGCCTCCGGGTCCCGGGCCGAGCGCCGCCGGGCCTCACCCGGTCGACCGTGCCTCCGGGTCCGGGCCGAGCGCCGCCCGACCCCCGTCCACCGGCAGGGTCACGCCGTTGACGAAGGCCGCCCCCGCCGACAGCAGGAAGGCCACCACCTCGGCGACCTCCCCGGTACGCCCGATCCGGCCCACCGGGTGCAGCCGGGCCAGTTCCGCCTCGACCCGGTCCGCCTCGACGGGGTCGAGGCCGGCCAGGAAGGCGGCGTGCCGTTCGGTGTGGATCGAGCCGAGCGCGACGGCGTTGGTGCGAATCCCCCGGCCGCCGTAGTCCACGGCGAGGGCCCGGGTCAGCCCCTCGACGGCGGCCTTGGCGGTGGCGTACGGCAGGGCGCCCGGCACCGCCCGGCGGGCCTGGTGGGAGGAGACGTTGACGATCGCACCGCCGGTGCCGGCGGCCAGGAACCGGCGTACGGCCGTGCCGGCGCCGACCACGGCGGGGCGCAGGTTGGCGGCGATCAGGTCGAACACCTCCCCCGCCGGCGCGCGGTGCAGGGCGGCGTCCCGGAACACGGCGGCGTTGTTGACCCACCCGGCCAGTGGGGCGGCCGCCTCGGCGAGGTCGGCGGCCCGCCCGGTGACCTGCTCGTCGGCGGCGTCGCCGGCCACGGGGCGCAGCCGGTCGGCGGCCGGGTGCCCGGCCAACCAGTGCAGCGCGGCCTCGTCCCGCTCGACCACGACTACGGTGCCCCCGTCGATCACGAGCCGCTCGACGACGGCCCGCCCGACACCCCGGCCGCCCCCGGTGACCACGTAGGACCGAGCGTTCATCCGACCACCCGCGGCCCGGCGATCTTGGCGAGTTGCCGTTCGACAGGAACGGAAACTCTCCAAGATCGGACCAGCCGAGGCCGGCCGACCAGGGCGGCGGCCACGGCAGCGACCGCGACGACCACGCTGACCGCGCCGACCAGGTCAGCGGTCACCGCAGCGACCGCGACGACCACGCTGACCGGGACAGCGGCCACGGCAGCGAACGCGATCATGAGCGGCGGTGGACGACCACGCAGGCCAGGCCGGGGCCGGCGTGCGCGGCGATCACCGCGCCGGCCTCGGTGACGTACGTGTCGTGCAGCCGGTCGCCCAGCCGCTCGGTGAGCGCGGTCAGCAACTGTTCGGCGCGCTGCGGAGCGGCCAGGTGGTGCACGGCGAGGTCGACCTCGGCATCGCCGGCCGCTTCGACCGCGAGGTCGATGAGGCGCGCCACGCCCCGGCTGGCGGTGCGGACCTTGTCCCGCACCACGATCGTGCCGTCCGGCATGTGCATGATCGGCTTGACCGACAGGGCGGTGCCGAGCAGCGCCTCGGCCGCGTTGATCCGACCGCCCCGGCGCAGGAACTCCAGGGTGTCGACGTAGAAGAAGATGGTGGTCCGGCCGACGGCGTCGAGCGCCGCTTGGCGTACCCCGTCAAGGTCCGCGCCCCCGGCGGCGGCCGCGGCGGCGGCGAGCACCGGGAAGCCCAGGCCCATGCCCGTGGAGCGGCTGTCGACCACGGTGACCCGGTCGTCGCCGACCTCGGCGGCGGCCAGTCGGGCGGCCTCGACGGTGCCGGACAGTTCGGCTGAGAGGTGCACCGAGACGACGCCCTCGGCGCCGTCGGCGAGCAGCTGCCGGTAGACCTGCGCGAACTGTTCCGGGGCCGGCCGGGAGGTGCTGACCGTGACGCGCCGGCCGCTCAGTACGCGGGTGGCTTCCTCCGGGAACGTCTCGACGCCTTCCAGCCCTTCGGCCCCGTTGAGCACGACGGTCAGCGGGACGACGGTGAGCCGGTGCGCGCGGACCAGCTCAGGCGGCAGGTAGGCGGTGGAGTCGGTGACGACCGCGACGGGCATGCCCGGCACGCTAGCCGATGTCACGGCGGCGCGCCGGGGCCGAACGGCTCAGACCGCGTCGGTGAGTGCGGGCTGGGTGATCAGCCCGACGTTGTGCGCCCGCAGGTGCCAGCCCCGGACGTCGTCGTGACGCAGCTCGGTCCAGTGGCAGTTGGCCAGCGACCCGAGGCTGCGCAGCACGGCGTGGTCCCAGCCGAGCAGGTGGCCGACGCCCTGCCGGGCGCCGCCGCCGTGCGTGGTGACCACCACGGTGCCGCCGGCGGCCAGGTCGGCCGCCTCCTGGAACGCGGTGCCGAGCCGCTTGCCCAGGTCGTCGAGGCTCTCGATGCCGGCGCCGGGGTCGGGGTCGCCGGCCCGCCAGCGGGTGTACTCGTCGGGGAAGCGCTCGGCGACCTCGGTGAGGGCCAGGCCCTGCCACTGGCCGAAGTACCGTTCGCGCAGCCGGGCGTCGGAGCGGACCGGCAGCCCGGTCAGCGCGGCGAGCGCGGCGGCGGTGTCGGCGGCCCGGCGCAGGTCGCTGGCGACGATGGCGTCCGGGCGCAGCGCGGCCAGCACCGGCGCGGCGGTCCGGGCCTGCTCGCGGCCGAGGTCGTTGAGCGGCACGTCGGTCTGCCCCTGGACCCGGCCGGCGGCGTTCCAGTCGGTGTTGCCGTGCCGCCAGATGATCAGGCGGGTCATTCGGCGGTGGCGCTGCCGGCGGCCGAGTCGGCGAGGTCCCGGTCCACGAACGGAATCTGCGGGCAGTCCTTCCAGAGCCGGTCGAGGGCGTAGAACTCGCGCTCCTCGGTGTGCTGCACGTGGACCACGATGTCGACGTAGTCGAGCAGCACCCAGCGGCCACCCCGCTCGCCCTCGCGGCGGACCGGCTTGGCCTTCTCCGGCAGCTCCAGCAGGCGCTCCTCGATGGCGTCGACGATGGCGAGCACCTGACGCTCGTTCGGAGCGGCGGCCAGCAGGAACGCGTCGGTGATCGCGAGCTGGTCGCCCACGTCGATGATGACGATGTCCTGTGCCTTCTTGTCGGCCGCGGCCTGGGCGGCGGCCATCGCCAGCTCGTGCGCGCGTTCGGAAACTGTCACCGTTCTCCTTCGATCAACCGTGCGACCCTCCAAGCCTCTCACACCCGGCGGCGCGACGACTTGTCAGTTCTGGTCGATTACGCGGACAAACGCTCACGTTCCGGGCGGAATCACCGCTGGTAGAGCCGCCGTTTGGCGATGTACTGCACCACACCGTCCGGGATGAGGTACCAGACCGGCTCACCCCGGGCGACCCGGGCACGGCAGTCGGTCGAGGAGATCGCCATCGCGGGCACCTGCACCAGGCTGACCGAGTCGGCGGGCAGGTGCTTGTCGGAAAGCTCGAAGCCGGGGCGGGTCACCCCGATGAAGTGGGCCAGTTCGAGGACCTCGTCCAGGTCCTTCCACGAGAGGATGCGCTCCAGGGCGTCCGCGCCCGTGATGAAGAAGAGCTGCACCTTCGGGCCGTACTCGGCCTGGAGGTCGCGCAGCGTGTCGACCGTGTAGGTGGGGCCGCCCCGGTCGATGTCGACCCGGCTGACCTGGAATCGGGGGTTGGACGCGGTGGCGATCACCGTCATGAGGTAGCGGTCCTCGGCCGGGCTGACCGGTTCGTCCGCCTTCTGCCACGGCTGCCCGGTGGGCACGAAGACCACCTCGTCCAGGCCGAACCGGTCCGCCACCTCGCTGGCCGCCACCAGGTGCCCGTGGTGGATGGGGTCGAAGGTGCCGCCCATGATCCCGATCCGCCGGATGTCTTCCTCCACCCCGCGATCGTAGGCCGGGGCCCGGCGAGCGGCCGCCGGGGCCGCCGGGCCGTCCCACGGACCGCGCCGGGCAGGGGTACGCCCCGCCCGGCGCGGTCGCCACGTCAGGCGCCCGCGGCGGCCACCGCCGTCCGGGCGACCAGGGCGCGGCGCAGGTCGTCGTCGAGGTCGACGACCCGCCGGCGCAGCCCCGGCGTGAGGTCGTCGCGGGCCAGCAGCGCCGCGGCCAGTTCCCGGGTGGGCTGGGCCACGGCGTAGCGGGGGAAGGCCAGGGTGGCGACCCGGTCCGCCGTCCACGGGGTACGCAGCCGCGCCGCCGCCGGCATGTCGGCGAAGTACCGCTCGACGTAGCCGGCCGTCAGCTCGGCCTGCTCGGGCTGCCAGAAGCCCTCCGCGGTCGCCTCGACGAGGCGGTTGGAGAGGTCGGTGTTGCTTGTCACGATCTCCCAGGCGGCCCGCTTGGCCTCGGCGTCGGGCAGCGCGGCCCGGCAGCTCGCGGCCCGCTCCGCCCCGGTGGCGCTGCGGTCGGCCGCCGCCTCGGCGGCGATCTCCGGCTCGCCGGCCGCGCCGAGCACCACGAGCCGGTGCAGCAGCGCCCAGCGCAGGTCGGCGTCGACCGCCAGCCCTTCCGGCACGCCCTCGCCGCCCAGCCAGCCGGCGAGCAGCCCGGTGTCGGTGGTGGCCCCGATCAGCCCGCGGGCCGCGGCGAGTTGCAGCGAGCCGCCGGCCGGGGCGCCGGCCAGCAGGGTGGCGCAGGCCCCGGCGATCCGGAGCAGGGCCGCGTCCCGGGCCAGCGGGTCGAGGTAGCGGTCGACCAGGTTGCGACTGAGGCTGAGCACGTCCTCCGCGATGATCACCTCGGTCTCGGCCGGCAGTGCCGCGGCGATGAGGGAGACCAGCGAGGTCACCGGCCGTTCGCCGTCGGTGGCCGCGTCCAGGGCCTCGCCCCAGAGCAGCGCCCGGGCCAGCGGGTCGGCCAGCCCCGGGAGCACCATGGGCACCGCGTCCGCCGAAGCGGGGTCGAGCCGGATCTTGGCGAAGGTGAGGTCACCGGCGTTGGGCAGCAGCAGGCCGGTGGCCGGCTGCCCGACCAGCTCGGCCAGCACCGTGCGGCCCTGGTCGGCGGCCGGGTCGAGGTCAACCTCGAAGTGGCGGGCCGGGGCGTCGGGGGCGTGGCGGGCCACGCCGATGCGGTGCGGGCGCAGCACCGGGTACGCCTCCGGCGCGGTCTGCACCACCGCCGCCTCCGCCCACCGGCCGTCGGCGTTCACCGCGGTCTCCATCCGCAGCGTGTTGACCTGCGGGCGGCGCAGCCAGCGCTCGGCCCAGTCGGCCAGGTCCCGCCCGCTGGCGGCGCTCAGGCTCTCCAGCAGGTCGGTGAGGGTGGCGTTGCCGAACCGGTGCTTGGCGAAGTGCGCGTTCAGGCCGGCCAGGAAGGGCTCGTCGCCCACCCAGGCGACCAGCTGGCGCAGGACACTGGCGCCCTTGGCGTAGGAGATGCCGTCGAAGTTCAGCAGCGCCTGGGCCGCGTCGGTGACCTCCTCGGGGGCCACCGGGTGGGTGGAGGGCCGCTGGTCGGCCGCGTAGCCCCAGGCCTTGCGGCGCATGGCGAAGGTGGTCCACGCCTGGGTGAAACGGGTGGCCTCGGCGGTGACCCGGGTGCCCAGGTACTCCGCGAAGGACTCGTTCAGCCAGAGGTCGTCCCACCAGCGCATGGTGACCAGGTCGCCGAACCACATGTGCGCCATCTCGTGCGCGATGGTGGTGGCCCGCAGCTCCCGCTGGGTGTCGGTGACCGCCGAGCGGAAGACGTAGTCGTCGCGCAGGGTCACCAGGCCCGGATTCTCCATGGCGCCGGCGTTGAACTCGGGGACGAACGCCTGGTCGTACTTGCCGAACGGGTAGCGCTCGGCGAAGAGCTGGTGGAACCGGTCGAGGCACTGCTTGGTGACGGTGAAGATCTCCTCGGCGTCGGCGTCCAGGTGCGCGGCGAGGGACTTCCGGCAGTAGACGGCGAGCGGGATGCCGTCGTGCTCGTCCTCCCGGACGTGCCAGGGGCCGGCGATCAGCGTGACGAAGTACGTGGCCAGCGGCGCGGTGGGCGCGAACTCCCAGCGCCCCGGCGCCGGCCGGTCGGCGACCTGGCCGTTGGCCGCCACCGTCCACTCCGGCGGGGCGGTGACCGCGAGGGTCACCGGGGCCTTGAGGTCGGGCTGGTCGAACGCGGCGAAGATGCGCTGCACGTCGTCGAGGAAGGACATGGCGTAGAGGTAGGTCTCGCCGTCGGCCGGGTCGACGAAGCGGTGCACCCCCTCACCGGTGTTGGAGTAGGCCATCTCGGCGCTGACGGTCAGCGTGTTGGTCGCGGCCAGCCCGGTCAGCGGCAGGCGGTTGTCGTCCAGCAGCGCCGGGTCGAGGTCGCGGTCGTTGAGGCGTACCCCGAGGAGTCGGTGGGGTTTGACCTCGGCGAAGGTCTCGGCGCCGGGGGTCGCCCGGAACCGGATGGTGACGGTGGAGCGGAACCGCTCGGCGTCGCCGGTCAGGTCGAGGTCCACCTGGTAGGACTCGACGGTAATCAACGCGCCACGCGCGGTCGCCTCTACACGGCTCAGGCTCGGCATCCGCTTATCCTGCCCGATGGGGTCCGAGTGGGCTCCCCCGTTACCCCTGGCAATGGAGGAACAACGATGGGTCAGCACCCCAAGGGCGACTTCGACCTGTCCCGGGCGGTCTGGCAGCGGGCCGATGGCGACACGTCCGACAGCGCGGTCGAGGTGGCGTTCGTCGACGACTTGATCGGGATGCGCAACTCGGCCGAGCCGGACGGGCCGGTGCTGGTCTTCACGCAGGACGAGTGGGACGCGTTCGTGGCGGGCGCCCAGGACGGCGAGTTCGACCTGAGCTGAGCCCGGGCGCTCAGTCACCGTCGCCCCAGCCGAGCCCGCCGGGGCCGGGCGCGTGGTGGAAGCCCGGATGGCCCGCCACGTCCGCGCAGCGCTCGCCGTCGGGGCCGACCGCCCCGCAGAAGAGCCGCTGCGCGCGGTGCCAGGCGTCGGCCGGGGAGAGCGCCGCCGCGCCGAGCGCCAGCTCCGGGCGGAGCAGGCCGAGCGCCTCGGCGTACGCGACGGCCAGCTCCCGCGCGATGGCGGTGTCGGCCGCCTCGAAGCCGAGGTGCACGGTGAAGTGCCGGGGCGGCCGGGCCCCGGCGCGCCGGGACGGCGCGATCAGCGGCTCCTCCCGGTCGCCGTGCCGCAGCCCGGTCACCGCCCGCCGGTGCCGCCGGTGTGCCGCTCTGTCGTTCCGCATCCGTCCTCCCCGTCGCCGATGGCCGCCCCGCCGGGGTCCTGCCGGCGGGGGCGGGACCGGCCGCCGCCGGCCCCGCCTCGAAGACAACCAGCTTTTCCGCGCCCTGGGAGGGGCCAGCTTCCGCGCTCTCCGCCGGCCCCTCCCCCGGCGCCCGCCGCCACGACCGCCGAACCACGAGGCCACGAGGCACGGGACGTGGACCCGGGACCGCCGGCGGCGCGGACGCGCGGGGCAGCGCCCGGGTGATGCGGGACCGCCGGCGGCGCGGACGCGCGGGGCCGCCGGCGGCGCGGACGCGCGGGGCCGCGCCGAGGATTTGGGTGCGCCGGCCGGGGTAGGTAGCGCAGCGACCGTGCAGGGCCGCCGAGCCGCGTCAGGAGCAGCTGATGAGCACCATCCCGAGCGACCGCAGCCCGGAGAACACGCTGGCGTTCCTCCGCGAGGGCTACCGGTTCGTCGGCGCGCGGTGCGACCGCCTCGGCAGCGACATCTTCCAGACCCGGCTGCTGCTGGAGCCGACCATCTGCCTGCGCGGCCGCCCGGCCGCCGAGCTGTTCTACGACAACGAGCGCTTCGTCCGGCGCGGCGCCATGCCGATGCGCGGGCAGCGCACCCTGACCGGGGTCGGCGGCGTGCAGGGCCTCGACGGCGCGGTGCACCGGGACCGCAAGGCGATGTTCATGTCGATCATGACGCCGGCGGCGATCCGCCACCTCGGGCAGCTCTTCGACGACGAGTGGCGGGCCCGGATCCCGGCGTGGGCCGAGTCGGGACCGGTGGTGCTCTACGACGAGGTGGCCCGGATGCTGACCCGGGCGGTCTGGGCCTGGGCCGGGGTGCCGCTGGCCGACGCCGACGTGCCGCGCCGGACCGCCGGTATGCACGCGATGATCGAGGGTCCGGCCGCGGTCGGGCGCCGGTACTGGCGGGGCCTGCTCGGCCGCCGCCGCGCGGAACGGTGGGCCGGCGACGTGATCGAGCGGGTGCGCTCCGGCGCGCTGCCCGCGCCGGAGGGCAGCGCGCTGCGGGTGATCGCCGGGCACCGGGACCGGCAGGGCATCCTGCTGCCCCGCCGGATCGCCGCGGTGGAACTGCTCAACGTGCTCCGCCCCACCGTCGCGGTGGACCGCTTCGTGGTCTTCGCCGGGCTGGCGCTGCACGACCACCCGCACTGGCGGGACCGGGTGCGCGGCGACGACGCGGCGACCGAGAGCTTCGTGCAGGAGGTCCGCCGCTACTACCCGTTCTTCCCCCTGGCCGCGGCCCGGGTCCGGCGCTCGTTCGAGTGGCAGGGGTACGCCTTCCCGCAGGGCCGGCGGGTGCTGCTCGACCTCTACGGCACCAACCACCACCCGCGGCTCTGGCCGGAGCCGGAGCAGTTCCGGCCGGAGCGGTTCGACGGCTGGCGGGACGACCCGCACGGGCTGGTGCCGCAGGGCGGCGGCGACCACCTCACCGGCCACCGCTGCGCCGGCGAGTGGATCACGATCGAGCTGATGAAACGGGCGGTCGGCAACCTGACCGGGTCGATGAGCTACCGGGTGCCGCCGCAGAACCTGGCGCTGGACCTGGGGCGGATGCCCGCCCTGCCGCCCAGCGGCCTGGTCATCGACGGGGTACGCCGGACCGCGTGATCAGCGCAGCACGGAGACCGGCCCGGACCAGCCGGCGCCGGTCTCACCCGGGGGTGTGACAGGCGGTCACCCGGCGACCACGAGCGCCTGCGGGGCGGCCTGCTTCATCCGGGTACGGAGCCACTTGAGCTGGATCGACGTCTCCTGCTCGCACGCCTTGACCACGCCGAGCAGGTCCTCGTCACGGGCCCCGTACGCGGCCTGCCCGACCACGGTCCAGCAGATGTCGCACTCGGCGGCCATCAGGTAGAGGTCCTGGAGGTCGCGGAGCAGCCCGATCGGCCCGGTCCGGGTGCCGGAGAACAGCTCGGAGTGCAGCCGGTCCGGCTCGGCCGGGGCCTCCTCGGCGTACCGGCGGGCGAAGGGGGCCAGCTTCTCCGCGTGCCCGCGGCACTGGGTGGCCAGCTTCTCGCAGGTGTGGAAGACGTCCGGCTCGTCCGCGTGCGCCTTCCCCACCTCGGTGAACGCGTCACCGAGGCGCTCCTGGGCCTTGTGCAGCAGGCCGAGATAGTGGGCCAGGTGCATGTCACTCCCCCCTCGACGGCGCCTCGGCGGCCGGGCCGCCGACCGTGGCCGGGATCCCGGAGCCCTCCGGCGGGGCGGAACCGCCCACCGTCGGCGCGGGTGAGGGCCGGCCGCCGGAGTCGGCCTCCTTCACCACCCGCACCGCCGCCACCTTGAAGATCGGCTGCTTGGAGACCGGGTCCCAGGCGGTGATGGTCAGCTCGTTGGCCGCCCGGTCGTGCCGCCCCTCGCCCGGGGCGGCCCCGTCGGCCGCGTCCCAGTAGCCGTAGTGGAAGGGGAGGAAGACCACGCCGCGGCGTACCCCGCAGATGCGGGCCCGGGCGCGGACGACGCCGCGCGGCGACTCGATCCGCACCAGGTCCCCCTCGCCGACGCCGAGCGGTTCGGCGTCGGCCGGGTTGAGCTCCACCCACGACTCGGGGGCGGCGTGCACGAGCTGGGCGGCCCGGCCGGTCTTGGTCCGGGTGTGGAACTGGTAGACGGTCCGCCCGGTGGTGAGCAGCAGCGGGAATTCTCCGCTCGGCACCTCCGGGGACGGCTGGTACGCCGCGGCGTGCAGGAACGCGCGCCCGCCGGGCTGTTTGGCGCGGTACTCCTCGGGCAGCAGCTCGGCCCCGGTGGCCAGGTCGTGGCCGTACGACTCGCAGTAGTCCGGGTCGGTGTTGAACACCCCGTCGGTGTAGAGCCGCTCGGTGCCGTCCGGGTGCTCGTCGGTGCACGGCCACTGGATGCCGCCGGTGCGCAGCTTGTCGTAGGTGATCGCGGTGTAGTCGCAGGGCCGGCCGCGCGAGCACTCCTTCCACGCCTCGAACACCTCCTCCGGCCCGGTCCAGGTGATCAGCGGGTTCCCGTCGGAGTCCCGGAAGTCCATCCGGCGCGCGTAGTCGAGGAAGATGTCCAGGTCGGGCCGGGCCTCGCCGGGCGGCTCGACCGCCTTGTCGGAGATGTGCACGGTCCGGTCGACGCTGGTGAAGGTGCCGGTCTTCTCACCCCAGGTGGCGGCCGGCAGCACCACGTCGGCCAGCTCGGCGGTCTCGGTCAGGAAGAGGTCCTGCACCACCACGAACAGCTCGGGGTTCGCCAGGATCCGGCGGATCCGGGCCAGGTCGGGCAGGGAGACCGCCGGGTTGGTGGCCGAGATCCAGAGCAGCTTGATCGAGCCCTGCTCGGCGTACCGGAAGATCTGCATGGCGTGCGTCGGCGGCGCCCAGTGGGGGATCCGGTCGACCTCGACGTTCCACAGCCGGGCCAGCTCGGCGATGTGTTCCTCGTTGGCCCAGTTGCGCAGGCCGGGCAGGTCGCCGTCGGCGCCGCACTCGCGGTTGTTCTGCGCGGTGGGCTGCCCGTTCATCTGGTAGAGCCCGGCGCCGGGTCGCCCCAGCATGCCGCGGATGAGGTGCAGGTTGTTCACCTGGCAGGACGCCGCGGTGGCCTGGTTGGACTGGTAGAAGCCCTGGAGGACGGTGGAGAGCAGCCGCTCCGAGCGCCCGAGCAGCTCGGCGGCGCGCTCGATGTCCGCGGCCCGCAGGTCGCAGATCTCGGCCACCTTGGCGACCGGGTAGTCCTCCACCACCTGGCACAGCTCCTCGAAGCCGAGCGTGTGGGCCTCGACGTACGCCTCGTCGTACCAGCCGCGGTGGATCACCTCCCGGAGCAGGCCGTTGAGCAGCGCCTGGTTGGTGCCGTTGCGCAGCGCCAGGTGCACGTCGGCCTCCCGGGCCACCGGGGTGGCGCGCGGGTCGACGGCGAGCATCGCCGGCGGGTTCGGCCCGCGCCGCCGGTCCAGCATGCGCATCCAGAGCACCGTCTGGGTCTCCGCGACGTTGTGCCCCCACAGCGCGATCGCGTCGCAGTGGTCCACGTCGGTGTACGAGCCGGGCTGCCCGTCGGTGCCGAAGGACGCCTTGAGCGCCGCTGCGGCGGTGGCGGTGCAGAGCCGGGTGTTGCCGTCCATGTGCGGGGTGCCGAGCCCGGCCTTCCCGATCACGCTGAGCGTGTAGTACTCCTCCAGGAAGAGCTGCCCGCTGGTGTAGAAGCCGAAGTGGCCCCAGCCGCCCGGGCCGTCCAGCAGCTCCCGGGACCGGGCCACGATCCGGCCCATGGCGGTGTCCCAGTCGGTCTCGACGAGCCGGTCCCCCTCCCGGACCAGCGGCCGGCGCAGCCGGTCCGGGCTGTGGTTGGCCTGCCAGCCGTAGAGGTCCTTCGGGTCGACCCGGCCGTGGTTGACGCGGTCGCCGGAGCGGCCGCGGACGCCGACGATCCGGTCGTCCGCCACGGCGATGTCCATGGCGTCGCCGTTGGAGTGCAGGATGGAGGCGCTCGGCACCCAGCGCTGCACGTCGGCCTCGGTGTGCCCGTCGGCCAGGAAGGTGTCCACCCGCACCGGCCAGCGCTCCCCCGGCCCGTACGGCGTGCGCGGCCCCCAGGGGTCGGCGATCCGGTCCACCATCGCTCATCCCTCCCTCGGCGCCGCCCAGAGCGGCATCGGTCGGCCGGCCGCCCGGTTGAACAGCAGGTCCACCACGGTCACCAGCAGTACGGCGGCGAAGGCGACGACGAGCTGGCCGGGGGTGTGCAGGAGGCCGAGGCTCACGATCAGTGTGGTGGCGCCGGCCGGCGGGTGCGCGGCCTTCAGCAGCACCAGCACCGCGGCGGTGACCGCGAGCGAGCCGGCCGCGGCCACGATCCGCGCCCCGGACACTCCCTCCTGGAGTGCCGACGGATGATCGGCGAGGCCGGTGGCCAGCAGGAACGCGTACCCGGCGAGCAACGCCACGAGGTGCCCGAGGACGGTGTTGCGGGGCGAGGACTCCGGCTTGCCGGGCTGCTCGACGTGCAGCATGATCGCCGGCCCGAGGCTGGGGAACAGCCACGGCTGCCGGGTCAGCAGGGCCACCGCGCCGGCCACCACCACGGCGACCGCGCTGCCGGCGAAGGCCCGCGCGGCGGGCCGGGACGGCGTCTCATCGATCTCGGCGGGCATGTGGACGCTGTACCCCGCCCCGGGATTTCGAATCGACGCACGTCCCGGCGATCCCGCGCCGGTCAGGCCGCCTGCGGGTGCAGCACGGTGCGCAGGCAGCCGTCCTCCTTCTTCTGGAAGATCTCGTAGCCCCGGGCGCCCTCCTCCAGCGACATCGGGTGGGTGGCCAGGTAGCCCGGGTCGATCTCGCCGATGGCGACCCGGTCCAGCAGCATCGGGATGTAGCGCTGGGCGTGCATCTGCCCCATCCGCAGCACGAGCGCCTTGTTCATGGCCGCGCCGAGCGGGAACTTGTCGACCAGGCCGCCGTACACCCCGACGATGCTCACCGTGCCGCCCTTGCGGCACGCCATGATGGCCTGCCGGACCGAGGTCGGCCGGTCGGACTGGAGCCGGGCGCTCTGCTTCGCCTTGTCGTACGCGTAGGCCGGCCCGACGTCGTGCGACTCCATGCCGACCGCCTCGATGCAGGCGTCCGGCCCGCGCCCGGCGGTCATCTCGCGCAGCGCCTCCAGCACGTCGGTCTCCGCGTAGTTGATCGTCTCCACGCCGAGTCGCTGCGTCGCGGTGGCCAGCCGTTCCGGCAGCCGGTCGATGACGATGACCCGCTCGGCGCCGAGGATCTGCGCAGACCGGGCGGCCATCTGCCCCACCCCGCCGGCGCCCCAGACGGCGACCACCTCGCCGCCCTTGAGGCCGCAGAAGTCGGCCGCCATCCAGCCGGTCGGCATGGCGTCGGAGGCGAACACCACCGAGTCGTCCGGCACCCCGTCGGGCACGGTGAACGCGCCGACGTCGCCGAACGGCACCCGGATGTACTCGGCGTGGCTGCCGGAGTAGCCGCCGGCCGCGTGCGAGTAGCCGAGGATGCCGGCCGGGGAGTGACCCCACAGCTTCTCGGTGAAGACCGGCTGCGGGTTGGAGTTGTCGCAGAGCGAGTACTGCTCGGTGCGGCAGTACCAGCAGCCGCCGCAGGCCACCACCGAGCCCACCACCACCCGGTCGCCGACCTTGATGCGTTGCACGTCCGGGCCGGTCTCCACCACCTCGCCCATGAACTCGTGGCCGAGGATGTCCCCCTCCCGCATCGCCGGCAGGTACCCGTTGATCAGGTGCAGGTCGGAGCCGCAGACACTGCTGGCCCGTACCTTGACGATGATGTCGCCGGCCGACCGGATGGTCGGGTCCGGCACGTCGCGTACGGCCAGCCTGCCGACGCCCTCCCAGCACAGTGCCCTCACGGCCGCCCTCCCACCATCAGCTTCTCCCGGATCCGGTCGGTCGCCTCCTCCTGCTTCGGGCTGCGCCCCGACGGGTCGTGCCGCGTGTCCAGCACCTGGCCGGTCTCGATCAGCGACTTGATCCGGCGCAGGGCGGTGCGCAGGGCGAGGTCCGGGTCGTCCCCGCCGGCCAGGCCGAGCGCCCGGCGGATCGGGCCGGACCGCCAGCGCAGCTCGGCGCGGATCTCGGTGCCCCGGTCCTGCGGCGCGGGCGCCAGCTCGACCCGCCCCTCCTGGGCCACCGGTCCCTCGGTGACCCGCCAGCTCAGCCGGCCCGGGCCGTCGACGGTGATCTCGGCCCGCCACTCGGTGCCCCCGCCGGCCGGGTCGCTCGCCACGCAGCGCCAGCGGTTGTCGTCGAGCTGCTCCAGGGTCGCCCACTCGGCGAGCCCCCGGTCGAGCCGTTCCCGGTCGGTCCAGAAGCCGATCACCGCCGGCATCGGCCGGTCCACGGTGATCCCCCGGTGGACGACGTACCAGCCGTCCGCCCGGTCGGGTTGGTGCCGGCGCCGGCGCCGGGCCACCACCCGGCCGACCCCGAGCGCGGTCATCGTGGCGGCGCCGGCCAGCGCCCACCTCGTCGCGTTGCTGCTCATCACGTCTCCTCCACCGGGGCGTCTCGGACCGCCCGCATCCCGCAGCGCTACCCGGCCCGACCGGGTCGAAACGGCGAAACGGTTTGATCACCGAAATTTCGGGCACGCTGCCGGCCACCCTGCCAGACCGTAGAGGGGCACGCGTGGCCTTTGACCGCGAGGAGCACGGCCGGCGGATCCCGGCCGCGGACGACGCGCCGTTCGTCCACCTCGACCACGGCGCGGCGCCCGCGCCGGACCGGCTCCCCATGGCGTACGTCCTGCCGCTGCGCGTGGCCGCCGACACCGGCCTCGCCGAGCTGACCGCCTACCTGCGCGAGCTGAACCGGTGGGTGGACGTGATCGTGGTCGACGGGTCGCCGCCGGAGTTGTTCGCGCGGCACACCGCCGCCTGGCGGGGCCTGGTCCGGCACGTCCCACCCGATCCCGCGCTGACCGGGCGCAACGGCACGGCGCTCGGCGTGCTGACCGGGGTCGCCCTGGCCCGCCACGAGCACGTGGTGATCGCCGGCGCCGACGTCCGGTACGACCGCGCGGCGCTGTGCGCCGTGCACGGGCTGCTCGACCGGGTGGACCTGGTCCGGCCGCAGCACCACTTCGACCCGCTGCCCTGGCCGGCGTGGTGGGACACCGGCCGGATGCTGCTCCACCGGGCGCTCGGCGGGGACCGGCCGGGCAGCCTCGCGGTGCGCCGGAGCACCTTCCTGGCCATGGGCGGCTACGACCCGGACGTGCTCTTCGGGAGCCTGGAGCTGGTCCGGACGGTCCGCGCGTACGGCGCCGCCACGGCGGCCCCCGCCTGGCTGTACGTGCGCCGGCGCCCGCCCACCGTGGCGCGGTTCCGCCGGCAGCGGGTCCGGCAGGCGTACGACGAACTGGCCCGGCCCGGGTGGCTGGTCGCCGCGCTGGCGGTGCTGCCGGCCGCGGCGGCCGCGCTCGCCGCCCGCCGGCCCGGACTGCTGCTGCGGGCCGGGGTGGCGACGGTGGCCGTGGCGGAGCTGGGCCGGCGACGGGCCGGCGGCGCCCGGGTCTTCCCGGCGCACACCGTGCTCGCGGCACCGGTCTGGCTACTCGAACGCGGGGTCTGCGCCTGGCTCGCCGTGGGCCGGCGGCTGCGCGACGGCGGGCCCGGTGCGGACGCCCGCCCGGTCGCGCACTCCACCCGGGCGTTGCGCCGGCGGCTGACCGAACGCCGCCCCGACGACCTGGTGCTCTGGGTGGAGACCGGCGCCGCGCCGGCCCCGGTCCGGGCGGACCGGCTGGCGCGCTGAGCGGTCACCCCGCACGCGAACAGCTCGCGGCCACTCCCCGGCGTGCTGCCGGGAGTGGCCGCGAGCTGCGGCGTACGGGCGTCCTGGTCAGTACCGCACCTGGTCGCGGGACTGCTGCGCGGTGTCCTTGACGTCCTGCGCGGCGGTCTTCGTGTCGTCCTTGACCGCGTGCACGGCGTCCTGCGCGGTGGCCTTCACCGACTCGGTGGCGTGCTGCGCCGGCTCGCGCAGCTCGTCCTTCAGCTCACCGGCGACCTCGCTCAGCTTCTCCTTGACGACGCCGCCGTGCTCGGCGGCCTTCTCCTTGACCTGCGCGGCGACCTGCTGCTCGCGGCGCGTGGCCGGGATCAGCGAGGACACCAGCATGCCGACGCCGAAGGCGATCACGCCGGCGGCGATCGGGTTGCCCTCGGACTTCTCCCGCAGCACGTGCGGCGCCCGCTGGGCGGCGTCGCCGACGGTCGAGGCGGCGGCGTGCGCCTTGTCGCCGACCGTGGACGCCGCCGAGGAGGCGTGGTCGCCCACCGAGTGGGCGGCGTGGCCGGTGCTGTGGCCGAGATCCGATGCGGTTCCCATCACCTTGTCCTTCACATTCGTCAGCGCGCTGCGGACGCGCTGCTTGCGGTCGTCGACGATGCGGCTCGGGCTGACCTTGTACGCCAGGGCGTCCACGTCCGAGCTCAGGTTGGTGCGAGTGGCTTCGATCTCCCGGCGGATCTGGTCGGGGTCGGTGCTCATCGGGTGACTCCCTCCGGGTGCGGCTTGAGCGCGTCAGGGATGCGCTGCACGCTGTCGTTGGTCTGCTTGAGGCCGCGGATCCGCTCGGCGTTCTTCTTCGCCATCGAGTAGAGGACCCCGGCGATCACGGCCCAGAGAACAGCCACGATCAGCGCGGCCAGGCCCGAATCCATCACGTTGTCCAGGAACTGCCACAGCGCGATGGAGACGAAGAGCGCCACCATGTAGCCGCCGAAGCCCGCGCCGCCGAAGAGGCCGGCGGCCTTGCCCGCCTTCTTCCCCTCCTGGCGGATCTCGGCCTTGGCCAGCTCGACCTCCTGGCGCATCAGCGTGGAGAGGTCGGTGGTGACCTGGCGCATCAGCTCGCCGATGGAGCTGCCCCGGACCTCGTCCGCGGTGGGCGGCGCGCCCGCCGCCTGGTAGCCGGAGTCCAGTCCGGACCCCTGCGTCGGCATGCTCATGCCGTCGCCTCCCTTCTGCCGGTCAGGCCGTTCACGGACGGTTGACGCCGCTCGACGGCACGCCCGGCAGCGGGTCGGTCCGGCTCGGCGGGGGCAGCGGCTGGCCGGTGCCACCCTCCGGGTCGGCCCAGGTGTTCGGAGCGCCGCCGCCCGGGTAGGTCGCGCCCGGCGTGGAGTAGCCCGGGTCCGGCTCGGCGTACGTGCCGGGGGTCGGGTCGAGGTAGCCGCCCGGCGGGACCTGCTCCGGCACCGCCCGGGAGGTGGGGATGACCGCGGTCCGGTCCGGGTCGTAGGACGGCCGGACACCGTCGGCGCCGTCACCGATCGCCGCGATGTTCCGGGTCAGCCGGCCGGCGACCACGCCGAGCAGGGCGGCGCCGAGCAGGAAGGTGCCCGGGTTGCGGCGGGCGTAGGTCTTCACCTCGTTGAGCAGGTCACCCGGCTCGCGCTGCTCCAGCCAGCCGGCCACGCCGTGCACCCGGTCGGCGGCCTGGTGGGCCAGCTCGGTGACCGGGCCGCCGCTGCCGCCGTTCTGCGCCATCGAGCGCACCTCCTCGGCCAGCGACCGCAGCCCGCTCGCCGCGCGCTGCTGCTGCTGGCTGGTCTGGGCGGTGACCTGGTTCCGGGCCTCGCCGTAGAGGTTGCGGGCCTGGCGCTTCGCCTCGCCGACGACCTCCTGGCCCTGCTCCTTGGCGGTCTGGGCGACCGCGCCGCCCGCGTTGGCGGCCTCGTTGCCGACCTGGCGGGCCTGGTCACGGACCCCGCCGCCGTTGGTCGACTCGTACGTGCTGGACGTGGATGAGAGATCGTAGGTCATGATGTCCCTTCCGCTCGGAATTCGTAGCGGTTGTGCTCGGGGGATCACGCCGACGTTCCTGTCGGCGTGTCGAATTCCCTACCCCCGGTTGCCGGGTCCATGCCTGATTCGTCATTTCTCTGCGGAAGCGACCCGCGCCGGTCACACAATGGAGGGTCTGCCCGCCCGGGCGGCGGTGAGCTCCACGGAGGTGACAGCGATGGCACGTGCCGTGCGCGGACGCGCCCCGGCCCGGCCCCGGCCGACGATCCAGAAGGTCGCCCTCGCGGTGGCCGCCGTCTTCCTGCTGATCGGCGTGCTCGGCTTCGTCCCCGGCTTCACCACCCACTACGGCGACCTGAAGTTCGCCGGCCACCACTCGGAGGCCAAGCTGATCGGCCTGTTCCAGGTGTCGATCCTGCACAACCTGCTGCACCTGCTCTTCGGCCTGGCCGGCCTCGTGCTGGCTCGCCGGATCGCCGGGGCGCGGCTGTTCCTGGCCGGCGGCGGCGCCGCCTACCTGGGCCTCTGGCTGTACGGCTTCGCCATCGACCGGGAGACCGCGGCGAACTTCGTGCCGTTCAACGACGCCGACAACTGGCTGCACCTCTTCCTCGGCTTCGGCATGCTCGCCCTGGGCCTGCTGCTCAACAACGAGGTGGGCACCGGCGGGCGGCCGGACAGCCCTCTCGACCGGCCCTGACCAGCACCGTCACCCGTTCGGGCGGCGTCGCCCGGGACACACCGGGTACGGGTTTGCCCGATCAGCGCCCGGGGCACGAGGACCACCACGGGGAGTGATCCCGGCGGGACGAGGAGGTCCGGCGATGCCACGGTGGTTGCGGGAGAACGCGCTCACGGTCGCCATGCTCGGCGCGTTCGTGGTCTTCCTGCTGTTGCAGAGCGTGTTCGGCTGGCAGGTGCACAACGAGGAGCTGGCCGAGTACGGCGCCGCGCCGCTGAGCTGGTGGGCGTACCTGGGCACCGGGCACTTCGCCGAGGCGGTCTTCGAGAACTGGGAGTCGGAGTTCCTCCAGATGGGCGGCTACGTGCTGCTCACCGCGTACCTGGTGCAGAAGGGCTCGGCCGAGTCGAAACCGGAGGGCCAGACGGACCGGCCCGAGGACGACCCGCGGCGCCGGACCCCGGACTCCCCCTGGCCGGTGCGGGCCGGTGGCCTGCCGCTGGTGGTCTACCGGAACAGCCTCTCCATCGCGTTGCTGATGATCTTCGGCGGGGCGTTCCTCGGCCACCTCTTCGGCGGCGTGGCCGCGTACAACGAGGAGCAGGCGTTGCAGAGCGGGGCCGCCCCGATCAGCGCCTGGCAGTTCCTCGGCACCAGCGACTTCTGGTTCCAGTCGATGCAGAACTGGCAGAGCGAGTTCCTCGCCGTGGGCGTACTGATCCTGCTCAGCATCGTGCTGCGCCAGCACGCCAGCCCCGAGTCCAAGCCGGTCACCGCGGCGCACGCCCAGACCGGCGCGTAGCGTCCGCTCAGGCGGCGACCGGCAGGCGCTTGGCGAAGCAGACGCTGTACGGGTTGTCGACGTACTCCCCGTACACGGGCACGGGCCGGTAGCCGCAGGAGCGGTAGAGGCCGATGGCGGCCGGGAGGTAGGTGCCGGTCTCCAGGCAGACGGTGGTGTGCCCCTGCCGGAAGGCCAACTCCTCCAGGGCGGCCAGCAACTGCCGGGCGATCCCCCGCCCCCGGTACGCCGGCCGGACGTACATCCGCTTCAGCTCGCCGGTGTCGGCGTCGAGGGCCTGGAGCCCGCCGCAGGCGACCGCCCGCCCGCCGTCGACCACGGCCAGGTAGCGGATGTCGTCGTGGGTGATCGTCGCCTGCCCGTCCAGGCCGCCGTCGGCCTCGCGCAGCTCACGCTGCTGTGCGGCGACCAGGGCGGCGATCTCCGGATCGGTGGCGGGGCGGGACTCGATCAGCATTCCGTCACGGTAGGTCGGCCGGATTTCGCGGAGGTTTCCGGCCAACATCCCGAACACGGACGGAGCGGAACTACTCCCAGTCCTCGTCGTCGGCGTCGTCCTGCGCGGCGGCCGCCACCTCGTCCTCGGAACGCACCCGGCGCGCCTTGCGGGCGGCCAGCCGCTCCGCGGCGGACACGCGGGTCGACTTGTCCTCCAGCCGGACGTCGGTGCCCCGGTTGCCGGGGACGAAGTCGACGCCGGCGTAGAGGGTGGGCTGCCAGTCGAACTCCCGGTCGCCGATCCGGACCAGGTCGCCCGCCTGGGCGCCGGCCTTGGCCAGCTTCTCCTCGACGCCGAGGCGGGCCAGCCGGTCGGCCAGGAAGCCCACCGCCTCGTCGTTGTCGAAGTTCGTCTGCTTGACCCAGCGCTCCGGACGGCTGCCCCGGACGGTGTAGGAGCCGTCCTCCTCCGCCTCGACGGTGAAGCCGGCGTCGTCGACCGCCTTCGGTCGGATCACGATCCGGGTCGGCTCGGCCGGCGGCGCGGCCCGGCGGGCCTGGTCGACCAGCTCGGCCATCGCGTACATCAGCTCCCGCAGCCCTTCCCGGGTGGCGGTCGAGATGTCGAACACCCGGAAGCCGCGGGCCTCCAGGTCGGGCCGGACGATGTCGGCGAGGTCCCGCCCGTCCGGCACGTCGATCTTGTTGAGCGCGACCAGGCGGGGACGGTCGGTCAGACCGCCGTACTGGGTCAGCTCGGACTCGATGGCGTCGATGTCGGCGAGCGGGTCACGGCCCGGCTCCAGCGTCGCCGTGTCGACCACGTGCACCAGCACGGCGCAGCGCTCGACGTGGCGGAGGAACTCCAGGCCCAACCCCTTGCCGGTGGCCGCGCCCGGGATCAGCCCCGGCACGTCGGCGACGGTGAAGGTGTGGTTGTCCACCCGGACGACGCCCAGGTTGGGCACCAGGGTGGTGAACGGGTAGTCGGCGATCTTCGGCTTGGCGGCGGAGATCACCGAGATCAGCGACGACTTGCCGGCGGAGGGGAAGCCCACCAGGCCGACGTCGGCGACGCTCTTCAGCTCCAGCACCACGTCGAGCCGGTCGCCGGGCTCGCCCAGTTCGGCGAAGCCGGGGGCCTTCCGCCGGGCGTTCGCCAGCGAGGCGTTGCCTCGGCCGCCGCGCCCGCCCCGGGCCGCCTCGAAGGTGGTGCCCGGGCCGACCAGGTCGGCGAGCACCTTGCCGTCGAGGGTCTGCACCACGGTGCCGTTCGGCACCTTGATGATCAGGTCGTGGCCGTTGGCCCCGTCCCGGTTCGAGCCGGCCCCGCCCTTGCCGTTCTCGGCCTTCATGTGCGGGCGGAAGTGGAAGTCGAGCAGCGTGGTCACCTGCGGGTCGACGACCAGCGAGACGCTGCCGCCGTGCCCACCGTTGCCGCCGTCGGGGCCGCCGAACGGCTTGAACTTCTCCCGGTGGATGGAGACACAGCCGTGCCCGCCGTCGCCGGCCTGCATGTGCAGGACGACCCGGTCAACGAACGTCGTCACGACGCCAATCCTTCCAGCGGGACCCACCCCGCACCTGAAAAAGCGAAGCGGGCCGGGACCCGAGGTCCACGGCCCGCGACGCCTGCGAATTACTGCTGCGGCACGATGCTGACGGTCTTGCGACCGCGCTTGGTGCCGAACTGGACCGAGCCGGCGGCCAGCGCGAACAGCGTGTCGTCGCCGCCACGGCCGACCAGGTCACCGGGGTGGAACTTGGTGCCACGCTGACGGATGAGGATCTCACCCGCGCTGACGACCTGACCACCGAAGCGCTTCACGCCGAGCCGCTGGGCCGCGGAATCGCGACCGTTACGCGAGCTGGACGCACCCTTTTTGTGAGCCATTGGAGGACGACCTACTTCCCGCTGGAGATGCCGGTCACCTTGACCTGGGTCAGCGGCTGGCGGTGACCCTGGCGCTTGTGGTAGCCGGTCTTGTTCTTGAACTTGTGGATCCGGATCTTCGGGCCCTTGGTGTGCGCGGCGATCTCGCCGGACACCGCGACATTGGCAAGCTTCGTCGCGTCGGTCACCAGGTCGTCACCGTCGACGAGGAGCACCGCGGTGAGCTTCACCGCGTCGCCGGGGGCACCGGCGAGCTTCTCGACCTCGATCACGTCGCCCTCGGCGACCTTGTACTGCTTGCCGCCGGTCTTGACGATCGCGTACATCGGAGGCGGACTCCCTGTCGTTGAGGCTGCTGGCGGTCGTTCCCACGGCGTCTCGCCGGGAGCCGTGACACCGGCAGCGCGGGCACGCGGGAACTCGGCACACCAAAGTGCGCCGCAGGCAAGCGTACGCCATACCCGGCCCGCCACCCAAACCGGGCCACCCGTTCAGCGTGGTGGTGAGGCGGAGCACACCGTGAAGCGGTCCACGCGGGGTCGACGGAGACGGCAGAGCCCCCGCCCCGGACTCTGTGGCCGGGGCAGGGGCCCTGTCGAACGCGTACGGGTCAGCGGCTCACGGCCGGGTACGCCGCCGGGCGCCGCCACGCCGGGACCTACGGCGGGCGGTGCCGGTGTCGGCGCCCTCCTCGTCCCCGTCGCCGAGGGCGTCCGGGTCGTCCGCGGCGGCCAGCCGGGCCGAGTCGCCCTCCTGGCTGTCCGTGACCGCCGGGGCGGCGGCCGTCTGGGTCTCGAACCGGGACAGGTCGTAGCCCTGGGTGTCGTAGTAGTCGTCGTCCGAGCTCTCGACCACCTCGGCGACGGCCTTCTCCGGCGCGGCCGGGGCGGGCTGCTCCGCGACCTCCGCGGCGGGCTTCTCCGGGGCGGCCTTGCGGCCCCGGCGCCGGCCCTTCTCCTCGCCCGCGGGGGCGGTGACGGCCGAGGCGACCGCCTTGACCTTCTCCCCCGCGCCGCCGCGCGGCTTCTCCGGCACCGGCTCGGTGTGGATGATCACGCCCCGGCCCTTGCAGCACTCGCAGGTCTCGCTGAACGCCTCCAGCAGGCCGGCGCCGATCCGCTTGCGGGTCATCTGCACCAGGCCGAGCGAGGTGATCTCGGTGACCTGGTGCTTGGTGCGGTCCCGGCCCAGGCACTCGGTGAGCCGGCGCAGCACCAGCTCCCGGTTCGACTCCAGCACCATGTCGATGAAGTCGATCACCACGATGCCGCCGAGGTCGCGCAGCCGGAGCTGGCGCACGATCTCCTCGGCCGCCTCCAGGTTGTTCCGGGTGACCGTCTCCTCCAGGTTGCCGCCGGAGCCGGTGTACTTGCCGGTGTTGACGTCGATGACGGTCATGGCCTCGGTCCGGTCGATCACCAGCGAACCGCCGGAGGGGAGGAAGACCTTCCGGTCCAGCCCCTTGAGGATCTGCTCGTCGATCCGGTACTCGGCGAAGACGTCCGTGGTGCCGGCGTGCCGGCGCAGCCGCGCCACCAGGTCCGGCGAGACGTGCGACAGGTAGGACTCGACCAGGTCGTACGCCGACTCGCCCTCGATGACCAGCTCGCGGAAGTCCTCGTTGAACAGGTCCCGGACCACCCGGATGACCAGGTCGGGCTCCTCGTAGAGCAGCACCGGGGCGCCGCCCTCGGCCGCCTTGGCCTGGATCTCCTCCCACTGCGCCTGGAGCCGCTTGACGTCCCGGGCCAGCTCGTCCTCGCTGGCGCCCTCGGCGGCCGTCCGGACGATCACGCCGGCGCCGTCCGGCACCAACTTCTTGAGGATGTCCCGCAGCCGCTTGCGCTCGGTGTCCGGCAGCTTCCGGCTGATGCCCGAGGCGTTGCCGTTCGGCACGTAGACCAGGTGCCGGCCGGAGAGCGCGATGTGGCTGGTGAGCCGGGCGCCCTTGTGCCCGATCGGGTCCTTGGTGACCTGCACCAGCACCGAGTCGCCGGACCTGAGCGCCTGCTCGATCGAGCGGGCCCGGCCCTCCAGGCCGGTGGTGTCCCAGTTGACCTCGCCGGCGTAGAGCACGGCGTTGCGGCCGCGCCCGATGTCGACGAAGGCCGCCTCCATGCTGGGCAGGACGTTCTGCACCTTGCCCAGGTAGACGTTGCCGGCCATGGTGCCGGACGAGTTGCGGGTCACGTAGTGCTCGACCAGCACGCCGTCCTCGAGGACCGCGATCTGGGTCCGGTCGCCCCGCTGGCGCACGGCCATCACCCGGTCGACCGCCTCCCGGCGGGCCAGGAACTCCGACTCGCTGAGGATCGGCGGGCGGGTACGCCGCTGCTCGCGGCCGTCCCGGCGGCGCTGCCGCTTGGCCTCCAGCCGGGTCGAGCCGGAGACGCCCTGCACCTCGTCGACGGCCTTGCGCGGCTCGCGGATCTTGACAACCGTGGGCACGCCGTCCTCGGCGGCGGTCTCCGCCTCGCCCGCGCCCCGGCGGCGGCGCCGACGGCGACGACGGGTCATCCCCTCGCCCTCGGCCTCCTCCTCGTCCTCGGTCTCCTCGGCCTCGGCTTCGGCGGCCTCGGCCCGGACGGCCTCCTCGGCCTCCTCGTCCTCGGCCTCCTCGGCGCCCCGACCGCGGCCCCGGCCCCGGCGGCCCCGACGGCGACGGCGACGCATGGCCGCCTCGTCCTCGTCCTCCTCCGCCTCGGCGATCTCCTCGGCCTCGGCGGTCGGCTCCTCCTCGACCTCGACCTCGACCTCGACCGGCTCGGCCTCGCGGCGGCCGCGCCGGCGGCGCCGGCCGGTCTCCGCCGGCTCCTCGACCGGCTCCTCGGCGACCGGGTAGGTGACCCGGACGACCGGGGCCTCCTCGGGCTGGGGAGGCATGAACAGGACGGCCGGCGCGGAGAGCGCGGCCCGACGCCGACGGGTGGTCGGGGCGGGCTCCTCGGGGGCCCCCGGCACGGCGGCGCCCGGCGACACCTCACCGGTCCGGTCCTCCGGACCACCGGCGCGGGCCAGGCGGGCCTCGTCGGCGGCCGGGCCGCCCCGGGTCGGCTCGTCCTCGGCGTCCTCGCCGACCGCGTCCTCGTCCTCGGGCTCGCCCTCGGCGGTCACCGGTGCGGCGGGCGGCTCCGCGTCGGCCTGCGGCTCGGCGACCGCGTGCGGCTCGACCGTCGGCCCGGCGGCCTCGGCGGGCGCCTCGGTCGGCGACTCGTCCGCCGGGGCCTCGACGGGCGCCGGGGTGGTCTTGCGACGGCGGGTACGGGTCACCTTGACCGGCGGCACCACCTCGTCGGAGGCGGCCTCCGCCCCGGCCGCGGCCACCGGCTCCTCGACCGCCTTGGCGGGGGTCGCCTTGCGCCGCCGCCGGGTCTTCGGCGCGGCCTCCAGTTCCCCGGCGACCGGGGCGAACACCTCGGCCTGCGGGGACTCGCCGCTGCCGGTCGCCGCCGTCGACGCCTCCACCGGCGCGTCGGTCTGCTCCGGCTGGTTAAGCGGCGCGGTCTTGCGGCGGCTGGCCCGCTTGCGGGCCGGCGGCTTCGCCTCGGTGGTGCTGTCGGTGTTGCTGGTAGCGGTCGCCTCGGCCGGCTCTGCGCCGGTCCGTTCGCCGCCCTCGGGCTCGTTCTCGAGCATGGACGTTCTCCAGTTCTGGCTGCCCCGGGCGCGGGTGAGCGCTGCCACGCAGGGTCGCCGCAAAAGGTGTTTCCGCCGGGCGCGCAGGTGCGCGACCGCCGAAGTCTGCCTGCCAGAACGCTGACCGTCGGTCAGCGTTCTCCGATGGCTGCCCCGTCGCGATCCGCGTCCAACGGATCCACGATCTCGCCCTGCGCGGTCAGCGTGCCCTGCGCCAGCCGGATCACCCTCGGGGAGACCGGCGGCTCCAGGTCGGCCACCACGCGGAGGCCGGAAAGGACGTCATCGGGTCGCACGGACGGGGTGACCTGCCGCACGACCAGTTCGAGTATCGCACACGGTACGGCCGTCGCCCCGGAAGGCGTCTCGGACGGCGGCAGCGTATCGATGGCGATGACGGCGGCACGGGCGTCGAAGGTGCGCCGCCCCTGCTTGGTCATCCGCTCGACCTGGATCTCCTCGGCGGCGGTGAACGCGCTCACCGCCCGCTCCAGCACGGCCGGGTCGACCTCGGGCAGCTCGATCCGCCAGCGGGACGCCTCGATCCGGTCGGCCAGGCTGCCGCCGGCGGCCTCCACCGCGTCCAGCACGTCGAGCCCGGGCGACAGGGCGGCGTCCAGGGCCGCCCGCAGCTGCGCCGGGTCGACCGGCTCGCGCAGGCCGATCTCCAGGTACTCCGCCTCGCTGGCCACCCCGGTCGGGGCGGCGGAGGCGTACGAGATCTTCGGGTGCGGGGTGAAACCCTGGGAGAAGGCGATCGGTACGCCGGCCCGGCGCAGCGCGCGCTCGAAGGCCCGGGCGAAGTCCCGGTGCGAGGTGAACCGCAGCGGTCCACGCTTGGCGTACCGGATCCGGACCCGCTGGACGACCGGCGCCTGGCCGCCCTCGGGTTGAGGCTTTCTGGCGATCGTGAGCTCCTCGGCTGTACCTGCGTGTCCGTCCCATCCTGGCGCAGCGGCCGGCGCGGCCCGCAGCCGGGGCGGTGCGAGCCGCCGGACGAACCGGCCGGAACCGGTCAGCGGGGGCTTCCCGCCCCGCCCGAAGACGACGGTGGCCGGCCGGTGACGCGCAGGTCAGCCGGCCGGCCACCACGGTTCAGGACCGGTTCCCGCCCGGTGGCGGGTAGGACCCCGGTGGCGGCGGAACGTGACCCGGCGGCGGAGCGTACGGGTTGGCGCCCGGCGCGACGTGACCGCCCGGCGGGCCCGGCGGGGCGTGGTAGCCGGCCGGGACGGGCGGGGTGCCGTAACCGCCCCCGGCGCCCTGGTCGAGCAGTTCGTCCGGTACGTCGGCCGCCCGGGCCGCCTCGCGGCGGTAGCGGCGCCGGTTCCAGATCAGGAAGACCACGAGCGCCACCAGCACCACCAGCGCCACCGCGATGCCGATGCCGATGATCATGACCTGCTGGTCGGTGGGGCCGCCGCGGTCGCCGTGCTCGGTGACGTCGAAGTCGTCGTCCTCGGCCGCCTGCGGCGGGGCCGGGCTGGCCGCGGCCGGGGCGAGCAGCGGGTTCGCCGAGACCGCCGGCACCTTGGCGGTCAGCGCCGCCACCGGGTCGACGCGGCCGAAGCCGTACTGCGGGTCGCGGCCGGGCGGGCCGGCGTCCCGGGCGGTGCGGATGATCCGGTTGATCACGTTGGGCGCGGAGAGGTCCGGGTACTTCGACCGGATGAGCGCCGCGATGCCGGAGACGATCGCGGTGGCGTCGGAGGTTCCGTCACCCCAGCCGTAGCCGTGGTCCGGGCCGGCGTTGTAGATGCCGTCGGCCGGGGCCGACACCACGGCCTCGGGTCCCTGGGTCGAGCCGGACCAGAACCGCCCACCCTTGGTGGTGCCGGTCACCGCGATCACCCCAGGGACGTTGGCCGGGCTGATCACCTGGCTGTGCCCCTTGGCGGTGTTGCCCGCACCGGCCACCACGACCACGTCCCGGTCCAGGGCGTACCTGATCGCGGCCTCTTCGTCGTCGGACGCCACTCCCAGGGCGCCGTAGGACAGGTTGACGACCTTGGCGCCGCCGTCGACGGCCATCCGGATGCCCTGGGCCGACGCCGCCTGGCTGATCTCCCCGTCGCCCGGCTTCGTCTTGATCGGCAGGATCCGCACGCCCGGCGCGATGCCGGTCACCCCGTCCGGACCGGCGTTGCGCGCCGCGATGATTCCGGCCATGTGGGTGCCGTGACCGTCCGAGTCGGAGCGCCCGTCGCCGGCGGCGCCGTAGCTGCGGCGACCGGGAAGCACCTGGCCGGCGAGCTCCGGGTGGCTGGCGTCGACACCGCTGTCCACCACCGCGACGGTCACGCCGCGCCCGGTGGAGAGCCGGTGCGCCTGGTCGATCCGCAGCTCGTCCAGGTACCACTGCTCGGCCCGGCGCGGGGCGGCGGCCGCCGGTTGGGCGGCCCCCAGCACCATGAGACCGGCCAGCAGGCCGGCCGCGACCGGCCGGAGCGAGCCCGCGTGCAACCTCATCCGTCCGTCCTCAGCGCAGGATGCCCGGGGACGCGGCGTCACCGCTGCCCCACGGATCGTCGTCCTCAGTCAACCACGACGAGTGCTCGGTGCCGCTGCCGCCGTGCCCGGCGCCGCCGTGCCCGCCGCCCATCATGCCGCCGCCCATCATGCCGGCGCCGCCGCGCATGCCACCCGCGCCCGCGCCGGTCGCGTTGCGCAGGGCGCTGGCCGCGCTGGTCATCGGGGGCACCTTGCCGTTGCCGCCGCCGACCATGCCGGGGATGCCGCCCATCCCGACCGCGCCGGCCGCGCCGAGACCGCCGCCGCCGATGCCGCCGGCCGAGCCGAGGCCGGCCCCGCCGCCGCCGAAGCCGCCGCCACCACCGCCGAGCCCCGCCGAGCTGATGCCGCCACCGAGACCGCCGGTGCCGCCGCCGATGGTGCTCGGCCCGCCGGCGCCGGCGAGGCCGCTGCCGTAGTCGTGGCCGCCGGTGCCCGGGTAGCCGGCGCCGGTGGACGGCGGGGTGTGCGAGCCGGCGCCGCCGCCGGTGTGCCCGCCGCCGAAGTCGGGGCCGCCGGTGGTGGGCGGGGGCGTCATCGATCCGCCGCCGCCGAAGGAACCCCCGCCCCCGCCGCCGATGCCGGTGCTGCCGAGGGAGGGCCCGCCGCCGTAGCCGCCGCCCGCGCCACCGCCACCGACGCCGCCACCACCGCCGGGCAGGCCGGACGGCGGCTTGCGGTCGTCGGGGCGGTAGTCGTCGACGCCGGAGTTCGGGGTCGGCACCACCAGCTTGGGCCGCTCCGTCTGCACCGCGGTGGGCAGCGGCGACATCGCCGAGTTGGCCGCCTGCTGGTTGTCCCGGTACCAGTTGTCCAGGTGCGACTTGGTGTCCCACCAGCCGCCGCGCTTGTTGTCGTCGGCGTTCCCGTCGACCTTCATGGTCGCCTCGAGGTCGTCGGCCTTGTCGCGGAACGCGCCGTCGGCGTACGAGGCGGGGTTGCTCTGGTAGTCCTTGCGCAGCGCGGCCAGGAAGCCCGAGGAGCTCTCGCCGTCGCGGGCGTCGTCGAGCTCGGTGCCGTTGGGCAGGCTCCACTCGTTCCAGCCGAAGTCGTCCATCAGCGGGATCGGGATGCTCGCCACCGACTTGCGGATGTCACCCTCGATCCGCGACAGCGCGCCGCTGACGTTGCTGGCGTGGGTGATCAGATCCTCGATCTCCTTGCCGATCTCGCCCAGGTGCTCGCGGTACGCGTCGCCGCCGCTGCCCTTCCAGCCGGCGAGCAGGCCGGGCAGGCCGCCGCTGTGCGGGCGCTCCTGACCGGGCGCGATCGGGCCGACGAAGGACCGCCCGACGAGCGCGTCGCGCAGGTAGCCCAGGCCGGTGGCGAGGCTGGTCCACCCCACGCCGACCGAGCCGACCGTCTCCGGGTCCGCCGACAGCGTCACCTCGCGGACGCACCGCTCCCAGGTTCCTCCAGCCATGACCGTCTCCCCCTCAGGCCGTGTACGGGTAGGTGGGCTGCTGGCCCGTCGGCGGCGGCGGGGCGGCGGACTCCAGCATCCGCTCGATCTCCTTGCCGTTGGCGGCGTTGCGGGCCTCGGTGTCCCGGAACGCCTTGGCGATGTCCTCGGTGCCCTGCTTCAGGGTGGCCAGCTTGGTGGAGAGCGCCTTGAGGTGGCCCTCCATGTTCGCCGTCGACTTCGTCAGCGCCTGCCACTGCATGCGGGCGTCCTCGTACGCGCCGAACGGCGTGCCGTTGGGCACGGTCTGCGCGTTGTTGCTGTCGCCCTTCATCCGCTCCTTGATGCGTTCCATCTCGTAGCCGATGGTGTCGTCGACGTACTGCTTGAGGCGCTCGACGTACTCCGCCGCGGCGTCCAGGTCCTCGACGCTGACGTGCAGATCGCCGGTGTCCGGCGGCCTGATGTCACCCATGCTGCTGCCCTCCCCGCTGCCGACCCCCGGTCGGTCCAATACGGACGCAGCGTATCGAGCCACGGCCAGTCGAGGCACCCCCACCCCGCGTCACGGGACATCGACGGGCGAGGAGTCCCGGAATGTGACGGAGCGCGGGAGCCCCGTGGGGATCCCGCGCTCCGGTCCGCGTCGGTGGTGCTAGTGCTGGGCGCCGGTGGGCAGCTTCAGCCCGTTGACCGGGGTCAACGGCAGCAGCTTCCTGCCGGTCGGGCCGATCTGGATCTCGGTGTCCATGGACGGGCAGACGCCGCAGTCGAAGCAGGGCGTCCAACGGCAGTCGTCCTGCTCGTACTCGGCGAGGGAGTCCTGCCAGTCCTGCCAGAGCCAGTCCTTGTCCAGGCCGGAGTCGAGGTGGTCCCAGGGCAGGACCTCCAGCTCGTCGCGCTCCCGGGTGGTGAACCAGTCCAGGTCCACGCCGAAGGACGGCAGCACCTCGGCCGCCGCGTCCACCCAGCGCTGGTAGGAGAAGTGCTCGCTCCAGCCGTCGAACCGGCCGCCGTTCTCCCAGACCTTGCGGATCACCGCGCCGACCCGCCGGTCGCCCCGGGACAGCAGGCCCTCGATCAGCGACGGCTCGCCGTCGTGGTAGCGGAAGCCGATCGCCCGGCCCAGCGAACGGTCGCTGTTGATGGCCTGCTTGAGCAGCTTCAGCCGGCCGTCGATGACCTCCGGCCGCTCCATGGCGGCCCACTGGAACGGGGTGTGCGGCTTCGGTACGAAGCCACCGATCGAGACGGTGCAGCGGATGTCCTTGGACCCGGTCGCCGCCCGGCCGGCCCGGATGACCTCGTGCGCCATGTCCGCGATCTCGAGGACGTCCTCGTCGGTCTCGGTGGGCAGGCCGCACATGAAGTAGAGCTTCACCTGCCGCCAGCCGTTCGTGTACGCGGTGACGACGGTGCGGATGAGGTCTTCCTTCGACACCATCTTGTTGATGACCTTGCGGATCCGCTCCGACCCGCCCTCCGGGGCGAAGGTCAGGCCGGTCCGCCGGCCGTTGCGGGACAGCTCCTGAGCCAGGTCGATGTTGAAGGCGTCCACCCGCGTCGACGGCAGCGAGAGCGAGACGTTGGTGCCCGCGTACTGCTCGGCGAGGCCGGAGCACATGTCGCCGATCTCGGAGTGGTCGGCCGACGACAGCGACAGCAGGCCCACCTCGTGGAAGCCGGAGAACTCCAGCCCCTGCTGCACCATCTGGCCGACGGTGGTGATCGAGCGCTCCCGCACCGGGCGGGTGATCATGCCGGCCTGGCAGAACCGGCAGCCCCGGGTGCAGCCGCGGAAGATCTCCACCGCGTACCGCTCGTGGACCGTCTCGGCCAGCGGCACGAGCGGCTTCTTCGGGTACGGCCAGGCGTCCAGGTCCATGGTCGTGCGCTTGTGCACCCGGAACGGCACGTCGGGGCGGTTCGGCACGACCCGCTGGATCCGGCCGTCGGGCAGGTAGTCCACGTCGTAGAAGCGCGGCACGTAGATGCTCTCGGTGCGGGCCAGCCGCAGCAGCAGCTCGTCCCGGCCACCCGGGCAGCCCTCGGCCTTCCAGTCCCGGACGATCGCGGTGATCTCCAGCACCGCCTCCTCGCCGTCGCCGAGCACGGCGGCGTCGATGAAGTCGGCGATCGGCTCCGGGTTGAACGCGGCGTGCCCGCCGGCCACGATCACCGGGTCGGCCTCGGTGCGGTCGGCGGCCAGCAGCGGGATGCCGGCCAGGTCGATCGCGGTGAGCAGGTTCGTGTAGCCCAGCTCGGTGGAGAAGGAGACGCCGAACACGTCGAAGTCGCGCACCGCCCGGTGCGCGTCGACGGTGAACTGCGGCACGCCGTGGGCGCGCATCAGCCGCTCCAGGTCCGGCCAGACCGCGTACGTCCGCTCGGCGAGCACGTCGGGCAGCTCGTTGAGCACCTCGTAGAGGATCTGCACGCCCTGGTTGGGCAGGCCCACCTCGTACGCGTCGGGGTACATCAGCGCCCACCGGACGGTCGCCGCGTCCCAGTCCTTGACCACCGCACCCAACTCGCCACCGACGTACTGGATGGGCTTGGTCACCTGGGGCAGCAGCGGCTCCAGCCGGGGCCACACGGAATTGGCCGCGACCGGGCGCGGCGTCGTCGACGGGGCACTCATGATGCCCAAGCGTACGCGCTGCTCCCCCACCCACCACGCCGCACCGCCACCTGCCCACCGGGCCCTCCGACCCGTTGACCAAGAGGTTTGCGTCAGGATCCGCGGCCGTTCCGACGCAAACCTCTTGATCGACAGGGGCGGGGGGTGGGCGGGGGCGGTGGCCGTGGATTCGTCGGGGGTTGTGGGGCGGTATTAACCTCGCTAGCGGCGCGAGAGGAGATTGCCGCGATGTCGCAGCCGCAGCCGGGGGCGGACCGGCCGGCCGACGGGGGCACCCCGGCCACCGGTCGGGACGGGGATCCGGCGGTCGTCGGGCCGCCGGCCGACGTGCCGCCGCAGGCCGTCCCCACGCCCCCGACCACGACGGACGCATCATCCGCGCCGGAGTCCGGGCCGGAGGCCACGACGCCGGAGTCCGCCACGCGGGAGTCCGCCACGCGGGAGTCCGGCACGCCGGACGCCGAGGCCCGGCCCACCGCACCGAACCCGCAGGCCCGGCCCGCCGTACAGGTGGAGGGCACCTCGCAAGCCGAACCCGCCCCACCGGCGCAGACCGAACCGGCCCGGGCGGCGGAGGGCACCCCACAAGCCGAACCCGCACCACAGGCGGAGGCCACCCCGCAGGCCGAACCGGCCCCGCAGGCGGACGCCACCCCACAAGCCGACCCCGCACCACAGGCGGAGGCCGCCCCGCAGGCCGAACCGGCCCCGCACGCGCAGGGCACCCCGCAGGCCGAGCCCGCCGCGCAGGCGGAGGCCGCGCCCGCCGCGGAGGCCGGACCGGAGACGAAGGCCGAGCCCGACGCCCAGGCGGCACGGGACACCGAAACCGAGCCCGGAACGCAGGCCGAACCCGACGCCCAGGCCGCGCGAGACGCCGAGGCCGTCACCGCGGCGCAACCCGAGCCCCCGGCCGCCGCGGACCCCGACCCCACCCCGGTCTCGCCGGCCCATCCCGCCCGCGGTTCCGCCGCCGTCCCCGGACCCGCCCGCGCCGCGGTCCCCGGCCCCGCGCGCGCCGCCGGCTCGGCCCCGGTCGCGCCCCGACCCGACCCCACCCGGGTGGAGCAGCGACCCGACCCGACCCGGGTCGAGGACCGGGCGGACTCCACCCCGGCCGAGCCTCCCGCGCCCCGCTGGAGCGGCTCGGCCGCCGTACCGCCCCCGCCGCCGCGCAAGCGCGCGTGGGGCGAGTCGGCCGAGCCCACGCCGCTGCCGCCGGCCGACTCGCCGGAGCACCAGGTCCCCGTCGACCCGTGGGCGGGCGTGGACACCACCGGCTGGGACCTGCACTCCGCCGACTTCCCGGCGCTGCCGCCGACGCTCCCCTACACGGCGCCCTACCCGGTGCCGCACCCGCCGCCGGCGCACACCCCGCCGCACCCGCCGCCGGCGCACACCCCGTCGTACCCGGCCCCGCCGGTCGCGTCGGCGCCCCCGCCGCCCGTCGCCCGCCCGGTCCCGGGCCCGGCGGTCGCCCGGCCGGTGTCGCCGCCGGTCTCGCCGCCCCGGCCCGCGCCGCCGAAGCAGCGCCGCGGGAAGACCCCGCCGGCGGTGACCGCGCCGCCCGGGTGGCAGCCACCCAAGGGGTACGTGGCCGTGCCGGTCCGCCGCCGGCGCCGCTGGCCGTGGGTGCTGCTGCTGAGCGTCGCCTGCTGCTGCGGCGTGCCGCTCTGGTGGGCCCAGCCGCTGTCCGCCCAGTACCCGGCCCGCGCGAGCCTGCCCGACCAGCTCGGCTCGCTGCGGCTGCGGCAGGACGAGCGCAGCCAGGCCGCCGCCGAGGAGCTGAAGTCACAGGTACGCCAGTCGCACCTGCTCGCCGAGGACACCTTCGCCGGCATCTACACCACGACCGACGGCAAGCGGGTCACCCTCTTCGGCGGCACCGGGTTCCGGCTGAGCCCGGAGTCCGACGCGGAGGCCGAGCTGGACCGCCTCACCGACCGGTACGCCCTCAAGCCGCCGGTGCCGGTGGAGACCGGCGTCCGGGGCCGGTACGAGCGCTGCGCGGTCGGCCGGGCCGACGGCGACACGGTGGTGGTGTGCACCTCGGTCGATCACGGCAGCCTGGCCACCGGCGTCTTCACCCGGCTGTCGCTGGACGACAGCGGCCGCCTGCTGAACGACCTGCGCGAGCAGGTCGTGGTCCCCGAGCAGACCTGAGCCGTCGTCACCGTTCGCAACGTATCGAACACGTAAAGGTTCCGTCTTGCTTCCGGGCCGGATCGGCGCGAGGGGCGACAATCGGGACATGTCGCGGCGTTGGCTCTTCGCTGACCAGCTGGGGCCGCACTTCCTCGACGAGCGGAAGCAGCCGGTTCTCCTCATCGAGTCCAAGGCGGTCTTCCGGCGCCGGGTCTACCACCGGCAGAAGGCCCACCTGATCCTCTCCGCGCTCCGGCACCGCGCCGCCGAGCTGGGCGACCAGGCGATCTTCCTGCGCGGCGAGACGTACGGGCAGGCGCTGAGCCGGGTCCGCGAGCCGCTGGAGGTCTGCCACCCGACGTCGCGGCGGGCGCTGGAGTTCGTCCGCGAGCTGGACCGGGTCACCGTGCTGCCGGCCCGGGGTTACGTGACCAGCCTGGAGGACTTCGCCGACTGGGCCGACGGCCGGCGGGGCGCGCTGCGGATGGAGGCGTTCTACCGGTTCGCCCGGGAGCACCACGGGGTGCTGCTGGACGGCCGCGACCCGGCCGGCGGCCGGTGGAGCTTCGACACGGAGAACCGCGAGCCGCCGCCGAAGGACGGGCGGCTCGACGTGCCGGCCCCGCCGATGCCGAAGGAGGACGACATCGACGCGGAGGTCCGGGCCGACCTGGACCGGTGGGCGCGGGAGGGCATCCGGTTCACCGGGCGGGACGGGCCGCGCCGCTTCCCGGCCACCGCCCGGGAGGCCACGGCCCGGCTGCGGCACTTCCTCCGGTACCGGCTCCCCGCGTTCGGCCGGTACGAGGACGCCATGCTCTCCACCGACCCGTGGCTGGCGCACAGCCTGCTGTCGTCCTCGTTCAACCTGGGCCTGCTGGACCCCTTGGAGGCGGTCCGGGGCGCCGAGCGGGCGTACCGGCGGCAGGGCGCGCCGCTGGCCGCCGTGGAGGGCTTCGTCCGGCAGGTGATGGGCTGGCGGGACTACATCTGGCACACCTACTGGTACTTCGGGAAGGGCTGGCGGGACAGCAACGAGCTGGGCGCCCGGCGCTCCCTGCCGGACTGGTGGCGCGACCTGGACGCGGACGCGGTCGACGCGCGCTGCCTCCGGGACGCGCTCACCGGCGTCCGCGACCGGGCCTGGGTGCACCACATCCCGCGGCTCATGGTGCTCGGCAACTACGCCCTTCAGCGCGGCTGGCGCCCGGCGGAGCTGGTCGAGTGGTTCCACACCCGGTTCGTGGACGGCTACGAGTGGGTGATGACCGGCAACGTGGTCGGCATGAGCCAGTACGCCGACCTGGGCCGGATGACCACCAAGCCGTACGTCGCCGGGGGCGCGTACATCAACCGGATGAGCGACTACTGCGGCGGCTGCCGCTACGACCCGCGCCAGCGGCTCGGCGAGGACGCCTGCCCGTTCACCGCCGGCTACTGGGCCTTTCTGGCCCGCAACCGCGGCCGGCTCCCGGCGAACGCCCGGATGGCGCGGACCATGAAGCAGCTGAGCCGTCTCAGCGACCTGGACGCGGTGGTGGCCCAGGAGACGCGGCGCGGCAGCGACCCGCCGTGACGCCTCAGGCGGTCGGGTCGGCGGTGGGCTCGACGCGCTTCGGCGCGTAGCGCGGCACGTACTCCTGGCCGGTGAGCTTCTGGATCTCGGCCATCATCTCGTCGGTCATCTCCCGCAGCGACGTCCGGTCGTCCGACCGACCGGTGAAGTCCAGCGGCTTGCCGAACCGGATGGTGATCTCCGCCCGGCCCGGCCGGGGCACCCGCGTGCCGATCGGCTGGGCCTTGTCGGTACCGGTCACGCCCACCGGGATGATCGGCACGCCGGCCGCCACCGCGAGCCGCGCGGCGCCGGTCCGCCCCCGGTAGAGCCGGCCGTCGGGCGAACGGGTCCCCTCCGGGTAGACGGCCACCAGGTCGCCGGCCTTGAGGACCGGGATGGCGGCGTCGAACGCGGACAGCGCCGCCCGGCCACCGGCGCGCTCGACCGGGATGGCGCCCAGCCCGGTGAGCACGAACTTGGAGATCGCGCCCTTCACGCCGGTGCCCTTGAAGTACTCCGACTTGGCCCAGAAGGCCAGGTGCCGGGGCACCACCGTGCCGAGCAGCAGCTCGTCGGCCACGGAGAGGTGGTTGCCCGCGAAGATCGCGCCGCCGGTCGCCGGGATGTGCTCCAACCCCTCCACGTGCGGACGGAAGGCCAACCGGAGCGCGGGCGCCACGGTGAGCTTGCCGATGGTGTAGAGCAGGGGCACGGGTCCTCCGGCGGTCGTACGTGAACAGGCGCTGTCACGGTAGCGGACGGGTCCGCATCCGGCGGATCGGGTGGTCAGCGGTCCGCGGGGTGGTCCGGCGGCGCGAACGCCGCCGGACCCGCCGTCACGACCTCATACCCGCCGGACGGCCACCGTCACCCGCTCGCCCTCGCCGACCTCGCCGGCGAAGCCGTCGACGCCCTCGGCGAAGTCGACCGTGTCGGCCAGCACCTCCCGGGCCACGAAGTCGGTGTACGCGGCGACCGCCGCGCGTACCTCCTCCGAGGCGGAGACGGCCACCACGATCCGGTCCGAGACGTCCAGGTCGGCGTCCCGGCGGGCCTGCTGCACCACGCGGACCACGTCCCGGGCCAGCCCCTCGGCGGCCAGCTCCGGGGTGACCTCGGTGTCCAGCACGACGACGCCCTCGCCGCCGGGCAGCGGCGCGGAGTGCTCGGCGTCGGCCGCGACCAGGCGCAGCTCGTACTCGCCCTCGGCGAGGGTGATCCCGGCGGCGACCGGGGCGCCGTCGACCAGCTCCCACTCCCCCGCCTTGACCGCCTTGATCACCTGCTGGACCGACTTGCCGACCCGCGGGCCGAGCGCCCGGGGCACCACGGTCAGCACCTGCTGGCAGTAGGCGGACACCTCGTCGGTGATGTCCACCGCCTTCACGTTGACCTCGTCGGCGACCAGGTCGGCGAAGGGCCGCAGCTGGGCCGCGACCGGGGAGGCCACGGTCAGCTTCGACAGCGGCAGCCGGACCCGCAGCCCCTTGGCCTTGCGCAGCGACAGCGCCGCCGAGGCGACCGCCCGGACGTTGTCCATGGCGGCCACCAGGTCGTGGTCGGCCGGGAACTCGTCCGCCGTCGGCCAGTCGGTCAGGTGCACCGACCGCTCGCCGGTGAGGCCACGCCAGATCTCCTCCGCGGTCAGCGGCGCCAGCGGCGCCACCACCCGGCAGAGCGTCTCCAGCACCGTCCAGAGCGTGTCGAACGCGTCCGCGTCGCCCGCCCAGAACCGGTCCCGGGACCGGCGCACGTACCAGTTGGTCAGCGCGTCCAGGTAGGACCGGACGGTGGCGCAGGCACCCGAGATGTCGTACGCGTCGAACTGCGCCTGGGCCGTCGACACCAACTCGTTCGTCTTCGCCAGCACGTACCGGTCGAGCAGGTGCGTCGAGTCGGTCCGCCGGCGGGCGGTGTACCCGTCCGCGTTGGCGTAGAGCGAGAAGAAGTACCAGACGTTCCACAGCGGCAGCAGCACCTGGCGCACCGAGTCGCGGATGTTCCCCTCGGTCACCGCCATGTCGCCGCCGCGAAGCACCGGCGAGGACATCAGCATCCAGCGCATCGCGTCCGACCCGTACGAGTCGAAGACGTGGTAGACGTCCGGGTAGTTGCGCAGGCTCTTGGACATCTTGCGTCCGTCGGAGCCGAGCAGGATGCCGTGGCTCAGGCAGTTGCGGAACGCCGGCCGGTCGAACAGCGCGGTGGCCAGCACGTGCATGGTGTAGAACCAGCCGCGGGTCTGTCCGATGTACTCGACGATGAAGTCACCCGGGTAGTGGTGCTCGAACCACTCGCGGTTCTCGAACGGGTAGTGCACCTGGGCGAACGGCATCGAGCCGGACTCGAACCAGCAGTCCAGCACCTCGGGCACCCGGCGCATCATCGACTTCCCGGTCGGGTCGTCCGGGTTGGGGCGGACCAGGTCGTCCACCGCCGGCCGGTGCAGGTCGGTCAGGCGTACGCCGAAGTCCCGCTCCAGCTCGTCCAGCGAGCCGTACACGTCGACCCGCGGGTAGTTCGGGTCGTCGGACTTCCACACCGGGATCGGCGAGCCCCAGAAGCGGTTCCGGCTGATCGACCAGTCCCGGGCGTTGGCCAGCCACTTGCCGAACGAGCCGTCCTTGATGTGCCCCGGGGTCCAGTTGATCTGCTGGTTCAGCTCGACCATCCGGTCCTTGAACCGGGTGACCGCGACGAACCAGGAGGAGACCGCCTTGTAGACCAGCGGCGTGTCGCAGCGCCAGCAGTGCGGGTAGGAGTGGGTGTAGGTGTCCTGCCGCAGCACCACCCCCCGCTCCTTCAGCTCCCGGATCACCGGCTTGTTCACGTCGAAGACCTGCTCGCCCTGGTACGGCGGGACCAGCCCGGTGAACCGGGTGTGGTCGTCGACCGTGACGACGGTCGGGATCCCGGCCGCGTTGCAGGTGTTCTGGTCGTCCTCACCGAAGGCCGGGGCCAGGTGGACGATCCCGGTGCCGTCCTCGGTGGTGACGAACTCCGCACCGAGCACCTGGTAGGCGTTCTCGCCGGCCTGCTCGACGAGGAAGTCGTAGAGCGGGGTGTAGCGGCGCCCGACCAGGTCCCGGCCGTACACCGTGCCGACCTGCTCGTACCCCTCGAGCTCCTTGGCGTACGCGCCGAGCCGCGCCGCGCCGACGACGTGGCGCTGCCCGTCGCGCTCCAGCACCGCGTACTCGATGTCGGGGCCGACGGCGAGCGCGAGGTTCGACGGCAGCGTCCACGGCGTGGTGGTCCAGACGCCGAGCCGCACCGGGCCGCGCACCGGCTCGGGGGCCGACTCGTCCGCGGTCAGCTCGAACCACACGGTCAGCGTGGGGTCGTGCCGGTCCTTGTAGACGTCGTCCATCCGGGTCTCGGTGTTCGACAGCGGGGTCTCGCACCGCCAGCAGTACGCCAGCACCCGGAAGCCCTCGTAGACCAGACCCTTGTCGTGCAGGGTCCGGAAGGCCCACATGACGCTTTCCATGTAGTCCAGGTCGAGCGTCTTGTAGTCGTTGGCGAAGTCGACCCAGCGGGCCTGCCGGGTGACGTACCGCTCCCAGTCCTGGGTGAACTCCAGCACGGAGGTGCGGCAGGCCTCGTTGAACCGGGCCACGCCGAGGTCGAGGATCTCCGCCTTGGTGGTGATGCCGAGCTGCTTCTCGGCCACCACCTCGGCCGGCAGGCCGTGGCAGTCCCAGCCGAACCGGCGCTCGACGTGCCGCCCGCGCATGGTCTGGTAGCGCGGCACCACGTCCTTCACGTATCCGGTGAAGAGGTGGCCGTAGTGCGGCAGGCCGTTGGCGAAGGGCGGGCCGTCGTAGAAGACGTACTCGTTCTTGCCGTCCGCCCCGGCGGGGCGGGCCTCGACCGACGCCTCGAAGGTCTTGTCGGCCGTCCAGTGCTCCAGGACCCGGCGCTCGACCGCGGGCAGGTCCGGGCTCGCCGGGACGCCGGCGGCGGTCGGGTCGTGCAACGGATAGGCCATCGGGGGTCGCTCTCCTCGCGCAGCTCACTCGTCAGTGGGTCTGCGAGGACGAGCTTCTCCGGGTACGCCGTGTCGGCGCCCCGGGTGGCCCGCGGTACCACCCCGCTTGACGGTCGAGGTGCGACCGCCCGCTCGTTGGCCGGCTGTGACGGGCCGTCCCGTCCGGTTCTACTGAGCCGGTCACCCGGCCGTTCTTCCGGAGGCTCACCGGTGATGGCCGGGTCGTCGCCTGTGCCCACAAGCGTACTCGACCCACCCCCGGTCCCGCCCCCGAGTATCGCCCCGCCCGGTGATCATGAGGTTGGCGGCGACATCCGAGATCGTCATCGCCGCCAACCTCATGATCGACGCATCGGTGGCGGGGATCAGCGGGTGGGGGACGGGAGGGTGGTGGTCCAGAGGGAGGTGCCGTCGCGGTCGCGGAGGTGGACGGTCAGGGCGGCCGTCTCGCCGTCGATGGCGACCTCGCCGAAGTGCTGGAAGCCCTCGGCGGGGGAGGTGTTGGCGCGGGTTGGGGCGTGGACGAAGACGGCCCGGGGGCCGAAGGTGCCGTCCAGGGCGTTCGGGCCGAACGCGCCGGCGTGGGCCGGGCCGGAGACGAACTCCCAGAACGGGGTGAACTCGCCGAACGCCGCCCGGGCCGGGTCGTAGTGGTGGGCGGCGGTGTAGTGCACGTCGGCCGTGAGAAAGACGAGGCCGGTCACCCCGGCCCGGTGCACGGCCCGCAGCACCTCGGCGAACTCCCGCTCGCGGCCGGCCGGCGCGCCCGGGTCGCCCTGCGCGACACCCTCCTGCGCGCCCGGGCCGTCCGGCACCACGAGGCCGATCGGCAGGTCGTTGGCGATCACCTTCCAGGTCGCCGTCGACCGGGTCAGCTCGCGGACCAGCCACTCCCGCTGCTCCCGCCCGAGCAGGCCGCGCCCCGGGTCGGCGTAGGTGTTGCCGTCGTTCGGGTCCTTGTAGGTGCGCATGTCGAGGACGAAGACGTCCAGCAGCGGCCCGTACGACAGCCGGCGGTACAGCGGGCCGTCGGCGGCGACCGGCAGCCACTCGTGGAACGCCTGCCGGGCCCGGGCGGCGAGCACGTCGACCCGCTTCTCGGCGTACCGGTCGTCGGTGAGGATCTCCCCCGGGTACCAGTTGTTCAGCACCTCGTGGTCGTCCCACTGGTTGACCTGGGGCACCTCGGCGGCGAACGCCCGCAGGTGCTCGTCGAGCAGGTTGTACGCGAACTGCCCGCGGTACTCGGCCAGGGTCTCGGCGACCTTGCTCTTCTCCGGGGTGACCAGGTTGCGCCAGACCCGGCCGTCGGGCAGCGTGACGCTCTCGGTGAGCGGGCCGTCGGCGTACACGGTGTCGCCGCTGCACAGGAAGAAGTCGGGGTGGCGCTCGCGCATCGACCGGAAGATGGCCATGCCGTCGAAGTCGGGGCTGATCCCCCAGCCCTGCCCGACGATGTCCCCGGTCCACACGAACCGCACGTCCCGGCGCTGGTGCCGTCCCGGGGCGGTGGCGAACGAGCCGGCCAGCGGCTCGCTGCACAGGCCGGGCCGGTCCAGGCTCTCCACCCGGACCCGGTAGTACAGCCGCTCGCCGGTCGGCAGGCCGCGCAGCCGGACCCGGCCGGTGAAGTCGCCGGTCGGGTCGAGCACCGGGCCGCGCACCACGCGCGCCCCGCGCAGGTCGGGCCGGCGGCTCAGCTCCACCAGCATCCGGCCGGGCCGGTCGGCGCGGGTCCAGACCAGCGCCGAGTCGGCGGTCACGTCGCCGCTCTGCACGCCGTGGGTGAGCAGCGGCCGCCCGGCCGGCCGCCAGGCCGGGGCGGCGAGCGCGCCGGGCGCGCCGAGCAGCGCGCCGCCGGCGACGCCGGCCCCGGCCACCAGGCCGGCGCGCAGCAGCGTACGTCGGTCGAGTTGGGTCATGGATCCTCCCGGTTCAGAAGTCGCCAGCCCGGTCTACCGGCCGGACATGACCGGGGGCGCCGACCGAGGTGGCCGGCACCTCAACGACGGCTGTCGAAAGCCGCCACCGGTGCGGGTAGCCTCGCGGCGTGATCCGGATCCACCTGGACGACAGGACCGTGGCCCACACCCGGATCGCGGTCAGTCCGCTGTGGGAGATCCAGGCCGGCTTCTGGCTCCTGCACCGCAACCCCGACGAGCTGCCCTGGCCCTACACCGACTGGGCCCGGCACGCCCGCCGGGTGCTGGCCGGGCTGCCCGCCTCGGCGCCGCTGCGGGTCTACCTGGACGCCGGGGCGAACATGCCGGACTTCCTCAGCCCGATCCCGCCAACCGCCGCGCCGAGCCTGGCCGAGGAGACCGCCGCGCTGCGGGACACCCCGGCGGAACTGGTCGCCGAGCAGCTCGCCCGGCACTGGCCGGACGGCGTCCCGGACTGGCTGCGCCCGTACGCGACCGACCCGCGCGGCGCCCTCGACCGGGTCGCCGACGACCTGCTCAGCTGGTGGGAGGCGGCGCTCGCGCCCTGGTGGCCGGCGATGCGGGCGGCGCTGGACGAGGAGGTGCTGCACCGGGCCCGGGCGCTGGCCGCCGACGGGCCGGACGTGCTCCTGGCCGACCTGCACGAACAGGCCCGGTGGGAGCGGCCGGTGCTGACCGTGGTGAAGCCGTGGGAGCAGGAGGTCCGGGCCGCCGACCAGCGGCTGCTCCTCATTCCGCTGATCTTCTCCGGTGGTGGGCTGGCCTGCTCCACCGACCACCCGAACGTGGTGGCGGTCTCCTACCCGGCCCGGGGCGCGGCGCTGCTGGCGGCCGGGCCGGCCGGGCAGCCGGATCCCGGCACCGACCGCCTGGCGCTGCTGCTCGGCCGGGGCCGGGCCACGGTGCTGCGGGCACTGACCCGCCCGGCCACCACCGCCGGGCTGGCCGCCGCCCTCGGGCTGGCGCCGAGCACCGTCTCCGAGCACCTGTCCGCGCTGCTCGCCGCCGGGGTGGTGCACCGCCGGCGGGTCGGCCGGCGGGTGCTCTACGGGCTGGAGCCCGCGGGCGCCGCCCTGCTGGGCCTGCTCTCCGGCGAGCCGGTCCGCGGCACCGGCTGAGGATTCGGTCCGGCCCGAATCCATGGCGCCGCCGACCGCCCGCGCCTAGCGTGACCCGCGCAACGCCGGCCGTCCCGGTGGTCGCTTCGCGTCCGCCCGGGTCACTCGGCCGACGCCGCGGGGCGGGGAGCGGTCCGCAGCGTCGGCCGGGGGTCGACACGGGGAGTTGTCCGGCCCGATCCCCCAGGCGGCGCCGGGCAGCTCCCCCATGACCACCGTCACACCCTCGCACCGTCACACCACGCCGGCCCGGATCCGTCGTGTGGGCGTACCGACGAGACGAGGGAGACGGCGATGAGCCGAATGAACGTGGCAGCGGTGGCCCCGGAGGCGTACCAGGCGGTGCTCGGCCTGGAGAAGTACCTCCGGACGAACGTCGACCACACCGTGCTGGAACTGGTCAAGCTGCGCGCGTCGATGATGAACGGCTGCGCGTTCTGCGTCGACATGCACAGCCGGGAGGCGCTGGCGGCCGGCGAGTCCAGCCGGCGGCTGTTCGCGGTGGCGGCGTGGCGCGAGGCGCCCTTCTTCGACGAGCGGGAGCGGGCCGCGCTGGCGCTCACCGAGGCGGTGACCCGGCTCGGCGAGCACGGCGTGCCGGACGACGTGTGGGACGCCGCCGCGAAGGTCTGGTCGGAGAAGGAACTGGCCGACCTGCTCGTCGCGATCGCCACAATCAACGTGTGGAACCGGATCTCAGTGAGCACCCGCACCGAGCCGCCGGTCGAGGTGTGACCTCACCCTCGGTGGCGGCGCAGGCGGCCGGTGCGCTCACCGCGCACCGGCCGATGCTGCTCGGGCTGGCGTACCGGCTGCTCGGCAGCCTCCACGACGCCGAGGACGTGCTCCAGGAGGCGTACCTGCGCTGGCTGGCCGTCGACCGGGACAGCGTGGCCGAGCCGCGCCGCTACCTGTCCCGGGTGGTCACCCGGCTCGCCCTGGACCGGCTGCGGGCCCGGCAGGCGGCCCGCGAGACGTACGTCGGGCCGTGGCTGCCCGAGCCGGTGCCGACCGACCCGTCGCCGTTCGGCCCGCTGGACACCGTCGAGCAGCGGGAGACGCTCTCCACCGCGCTGCTGCACCTGCTGGAACGGCTCACCCCGCCCGAGCGCGCGGTGTACGTGCTGCACACCGCCTTCGCCCTGCCGTACGCCGAGATCGGCGACCTGCTGGACCGGTCCGCGGCGGACTGCCGGCAGCTGCACCACCGCGCGGTCACGCGGATCGCCGACGGCCGGCGGCGGTTCACCGCCGGAGCGGCGGAGCAGCGGCGGCTGCTCGACGCGTTCCTGGCCGCGGCGCGCGACGGCGACCTGGCCCGGCTGACCGGTCTGGTCGCCGCCGACGCCACCGCCTGGAACGACGGTGGCGGCCGGGTCTCGGCCGCCCGCAACCCGGTCCTCGGCGCGGAGCGGATCGCCCGCTTCTTCACCGGCCTGTACCACCGCCGCCACCCGGGCGTCCGGGGCGCCCCGATCGAGCTCAACGGCGCGCCGGCGCTGCTGCTGCACCTGCCGTCCGGCTCCCGCTACACGCTCTCCGTGGCCGCCGCTGACGGCCGGATCACCGGCTTCTACCTGATCGGCAACCCGGACAAGCTGACCCGCCTGCCCGGCTGAGCACGTGCCACGGCCCCGGCCCGCGGGCGCGGGACCGGGGCCGTGGCGAAGCCGGGTCAGCCCAGCTCGGGGAACCAGAGGCCGATCTCGCGCTTGGCGCTGTCGACCGAGTCGGAGGCGTGCACCAGGTTCTCCCGGTTGGAGAGGGAGAAGTCGCCGCGGATGGTGCCGGCGGCGGCCTTGCGGCCGTCGGTGCTGCCGATCATCCCGCGGACCACCTCGATCACCTGGTCACCGGAGAGCACCAGGGCGACCAGCGGGCCGCCGGTCATGAACGCCTTCAGCGGCGGGTAGAACGGCTTGTCCACGTGCTCGGCGTAGTGCTGGTCGGCGAAGTCGCCGTCCATGGTGCGGGTCACCAGCGCGTCGATCCGCAGGCCCTTGCGCTCGAAACGGGCGAGGATCTCCCCCACCAGACCGCGGCGGACCGCGTCGGGCTTGATCAGTACGAGCGTGCGCTCGTCCGGGCTGCTGCTGGACACGCTGGTTTCCTCCTGTGCGCGGAACCGGGTCGGGCTCGGTACGGTCAGCGTAGCGACCCGGTCCCGGCGCCGGCGCGGCGGCTGCTCCTTCCCTGGGTCGTCGCGGCGGCCTAGCCTGGCCCTGGAACCCCTGGGAGGTCCACTGTGGCGAATGGCGGGAACCGACCCATCGCGCCGGTGCGCAAGCTGATCGGCGCCGTGCTGGGCACCCTGGCCACGTTCGTGATCCTGTTCGGGCTGGGCATGACGAGCTGGGCCATCGTGGCGCTCGGTTTCGCCCTGCTGGTGCTGGCGATCGCCCTGGCCACGGTCCGCGGCGGCGGCCGCACCTGGGTGGTCGGGCTGGGTCACGTGCACAGCGCCTCCGAGCCACCCACCCAGTACGCCTTCGGCCGCTGCGAGCTGCAACTGGTGATCGACGCGCCCGGCCTGCCGCCCCGGTCCAAGAAGATCATCGAGCCGCGGGTCCCGGTCGCCAAGTGGCCGTCGCTGGGCCAGGCGCTGCCGGTCCGGGTCGCCCTGGACGACCAGCGGCACGTCCGCGTCCTCTGGGACGAGGTGCCCACCCACGCCGAGACCGCCGCCGCGGTGGCCGACCTCCCGCCCGAGTACGCCGACCCGGACCCGGTCGACGAGGTGCTGATCGGGCAGGAGGCCCCGCCGTGGGCCGACCGGGCCCCGGAGGACGACTTCCGCGACGACTTCCCGCCCGCGCCGGACCCCCTCCTCGACGACCTCACCGTGCTGCCCGAGGAGCGGGAGCCCGTGGTGCTGCACCAGCGCCCCGGCGGCGGGGTGGTGCTGGAGGGGCAGCTGGTCGAGCCGGCCACGGGCGGCCCGCTCCCCCGTCGGGCCCCGGCGCCCCGCCCGCCCGCCGAGGAGCGGTTCGACACGGTGCCGGTGGACCCGATCGACGTGCCGCTGGACGAGCCGGCCGGCGAGGCGCCGCCCACCCCGGAGGAGCTGGACGAGGCCATCTTCGGCCCGGCCGGCGACGACGAGCCGGCCGAGGTGGCGAGCCCGATCAGCGGGGTCGGCATCACCCTGCTCGTCACCGACCTCGACCGGTCCCTGGACTTCTACCGGGACCTCGGCTTCGACGAGCTGGACCGGGGCGAGGGCAACGCCGTCCTCGCCTCCGGGCCGACCCGCCTGGTGCTGCGCCGGGTGACCGGGGCCGCCCCGATCAGCCGCCGGCTGGTCCACGTCAACCTCGAGGTCGACGACATCCAGGCGGCGTACCAGCGGCTGCGCGGGTCGGGTGTCCGGTTCACGTACGCCCCGCGGGTGGTCAACCGCGGCACGAAGCTGGAGGTGTGGGCGGCCGCCTTCCGCGACCCGGACGGGCACGGCGTCGCGCTCACCCAGTGGCGCACCCTCGCCGACGCCTGAGCCCTGCCGCGGAGCCGGCGGCGGGGCCCCGGCTCAGCCGAGGATGACCCGCCGCACGTGCAGCGCGTACGCCCACACCAGCCCGAACATGACGCCGAGCACGAACAGCGACCAGTGCAGCAGCCCGGCGAGCAGCAGCAGGCCCTGGAGCACCGTGCCGGCGTGCCAGGCCCAGGACCGCTTCATCTGGCCGGCGAGCAGCACGCAGGCGACCGCCAGCGCGACGATCGCGGCGATGGCCGCGCCGCTCAGGTCGCCGCCGACCACCCGGATCGGCTGGATGGCCAGCAGCAGCACGAGCGCCTCCAGCGCCAGCGTGCCGGCGCCGAGGCCGCGGACCGCCTTGTCGGGGTTACGCAGCCCCGACCGCCGCTGCCCGGCGCCCCCGGTCGGAGCGCCCTCGGCCGGGGCGCCCTCCGGCTGACCGCCCTCGGTCGGGACGCTCTCGGTCTGACCGCCCTCGCCGGGGCGCTCGTCCACCGGGCCGGTCATCGCTTGAGCAGCCGGCGAGCATCGGCCACGGTCATCACCGATCCGGTGATCAGCACGCCCACCCCGGCCAGCTCGCCCGGCACGTCGGACTCGGCCTCGGCGACGGCCGCCTCGATGGCGTCCGGCATCTCCTCGGTCACCTGCACCCGGTCCGGCCCGAAGACCTCCCGGGCCAGCGCGGCCAGCTCGTCGACGGGCATCGTCCGGGGCGAGCTGTTCTCGGTCACCACGATCGAGTCCAGCACCGGCTCCAGCAGCTCCAGCAGGCTGGCCGCGTCCTTGTCGCCGAGCACGGCGAGCACGCCGACCAGCTTGCTGAACGCGAACTCCTCCTGGAGCGCCGTGACGGTGGCGGCCATCCCGTGCGGGTTGTGCGCGCCGTCGAGCAGGATCGTCGGGGCGGTACGCACCTTCTCCAGCCGACCCGGCGAGCTGCTCGCGGCGAAGCCCTCCCGGACCGCCTCGATGTCGAGCTGACGCCGCGCGCCCGCGCCGAGGAACGCCTCCACCGCGGCCAGCGCCACGGCGGCGTTCTGCGCCTGGTGGGCGCCGTGCAGCGGGATGAAGATCTCCTCGTACACCCCGCCCAGGCCCTGGATGGTGAGCACCTGTCCGCCGACGGCCACCGCGCGGCGCAGCACGCCGAACTCGGCGCCCTCGCGGGCGACGGTGGCGCCCACCTCGGCGCAGCGCTCCAGGATCGGCCGGGCGGCCTCCTCCTCCTGGGCCGCCGCGATCACGGTGGCGCCGGAGTGGATGATGCCCGCCTTGTGCAGCGCGATGTCCTCGATGGTGTCGCCCAGCCACTCGGTGTGGTCCAGCCCGATCGGGGTGATCACCGCGACCCCGGCCTGGATCACGTTGGTGGCGTCCTCGGCGCCGCCGAGCCCCACCTCCACCACGGCGACGTCCACCGGGGCGTCGGCGAAGGTGGCGAAGGCCAGCGCGGTGGTCAGGTCGAAGTAGGTCAGCGGCTCGGCCGAGCGCTGGTCGACCAGCTCCGCCAGTGGCGCCACCTCGCGGTACGTGGCCACGAAGCGGTCCTCGCTGACCGGCTCGCCGTCCAGGCTGATCCGCTCCCGGACGGTCTCCAGGTGCGGGCTGGTGTAGCGGCCGGTGTGCAGCCCGAACGCCCGCAGCAGCGAGTCGATCATCCGGGCCGTCGAGGTCTTGCCGTTGGTCCCGGTCAGGTGGATCGACGGGTACGCCCGCTGCGGGCTGCCGAGCAGGTCGAGCAGGCTCTCGATCTTCTCCAGCTCGAAGTGCATGCGGGTGAAGCCGCGCGCGTTGAGCGCGGCCTCCACCTCGGCGAATTCGGTGCGGTCGGTCACGACGGGAGCGCCTCCAGGGCGGCGTCGATCCGGACCAGATCCGCCTCGGCCACCGCCAGCCGTTCGCGGATCTTGGCGACCACGTGCTCGGGGGCCTTGCCGATGAACGCCGGGTTGTCCAGCTTCGCCCGCGCCTGCGCGACCTCCTTCTCGGCCGCCGCCCGGTCCTTGGTCAGTCGGGCCCGCTCGGCGGCCACGTCGATCGAACCCCGGGTGTCCAGCGCGACGCTGACCTCGCCCGGCATGGCGAGGGTGGCGCTGGCCTGGAAGTCGTCGCCGGGCGCGTCGAGCCGGACCAGCGAGCGGACCAGCGGTTCGTGCGCCGCGATGCCCGCGCCGGCCAGGCCGTCGAGCCGGGCCGCCACCCGCTGCGTCGGCCGCAGCCCCTGGTCGGAACGGAACCGCCGGATCTCGGTCACCACCCGCTGGAGGGTGCCGACCTCGACCTCCGCGGCGTCGTCGATGCCGGTACGGTCGGCCGCCGGCCAGGCGGCGGTCATCACCGTCTCGCCGCCGGTCAGCGCGGTCCACAGCTCGTCGGTGACGAAGGGGATCACCGGGTGCAGCAGGCGCAGCAGCTGGTCCAGCACGTGCCCGAGCACCCGACGGGTGGCGTCGGCGGCCGGCCCGCCCTCGGCGAGCACCGGCTTGCTCAGCTCCACGTACCAGTCGCAGACGTCGTCCCAGGCGAAGTGGTAGAGCAGGTCACAGACCTTCGCGAACTCGTACGCCTCGAACTGCTCGTCCACCTCGGCCGTGACGTGCGCCAGCCGGGAGAGGATCCACCGGTCGACGGTCGACAGCTCCGCCGGGGCCGGCAGCGGCCCGTCGGTGTGCGCGCCGTTCAGCAGCGCGAACCGGGTGGCGTTCCAGAGCTTGTTGCAGAAGTTCCGGGAGCCCTGGCACCACTCCTCGCTGACCGGCACGTCCTGACCGGGGTTGGCACCCCGGGCCAGCGTGAACCGGGTGGCGTCGGCGCCGAACCGGTCGATCCAGTCCAGCGGGTCCACCACGTTGCCGAACGACTTCGACATCTTCTTGCCGTGCTCGTCGCGGACCATGCCGTGCAGGGCGACCACGTCGAACGGCTGCACGCCGTCCATGGCGTAGAGGCCGAACATCATCATCCGGGCGACCCAGAAGAAGAGGATGTCGTAGCCGGTGACCAGCACGCTGGTCGGGTAGAACTTCGCCAGGTCGGGGGTGCGCTCCGGCCAGCCGAGGGTGGAGAACGGCCAGAGGCCGCTGGAGAACCAGGTGTCCAGGACGTCCTCGTCCTGCCGCCAACTGTCGCCGGTCGGCGGCTCCTCGTCGGGTCCGACGCAGACGATCTCGCCGTCCGGGCCGTACCAGACCGGGATGCGGTGACCCCACCAGAGCTGCCGGGAGATGCACCAGTCGTGCATGTTGTCGACCCAGGCGAAGTAGCGCTTGGCCAGCTCGGCCGGCTCGATCTTCACCCGGCCGTCGCGCACCGCGTCGCCGGCCGCCTTGGCCAGCGGGGCGGTGTTGACGAACCACTGGAGCGACAGCCGCGGCTCGACCGTGGTCTTGCACCGGGAGCAGTGCCCCACGGCGTGCACGTACGGCCGCTTCTCGGCCACGATCAGGCCCTGCTCGCGCAGCGCCGCCACGATCGCCGGGCGGGCCTCGTAGCGGTCCAGCCCCTGGAACGGGCCCGGCGCGGTGATGATGCCGCGCTCGTCCATGATCGTGAGCTGCGGCAGGTCGTGCCGCTGGCCGATCTCGAAGTCGTTCGGGTCGTGCGCCGGGGTCACCTTGACCATGCCGGTGCCGAAGCTCGGGTCGACGTGCTCGTCGGCCACGATCGGGATCCGCCGGTCGGTGAGCGGCAGGGCCACCTCGGTGCCGATCAGGTGCCGGTAGCGCTCGTCGTCCGGGTGCACCGCGACCGCGGTGTCGCCGAGCATGGTCTCGGCCCGGGTGGTGGCCACCACGACCTCGTCGCTGTAGCGGATCGAGATGAGCTCGCCCTCGTCGTCGGTGTGCTCGACCTCGATGTCGGAGAGCGCGGTGAGGCAGCGCGGGCACCAGTTGATGATCCGGTTCGCCCGGTAGATGAGCCCGTCGTCGAAGAGCTTCTTGAACATGGTCTGGACGGCCCGGGACAGGCCCTCGTCCATGGTGAAGCGCTCGCGGTCCCAGTCGACCGCGTCGCCGAGCCGGCGCATCTGGCCCAGGATGGCGCCGCCGGACTCGGCCTTCCACTGCCAGACCCGCTCGACGAACTTCTCCCGGCCCAGGTCGTGCCGGGACAGTCCCTCGCCGGCGAGCTGCCGCTCGACCAGGTTCTGGGTGGCGATGCCGGCGTGGTCCATGCCGGGCAGCCAGAGCGCCTCGTAGCCCTGCATCCGCTTACGCCGGTTCAACGCGTCCATGAGCGTGTGCTCGAACGCGTGGCCCATGTGCAGCGAGCCGGTGACGTTCGGCGGCGGGATGACGATGGTGAAGGGCGGCTTGTCGCTGTCCGCCGACGCCCGGAAGTGGCCGGCGGCTACCCACTGCTCGTACCGTCGCTGCTCTACCTCGCCGGGCTGGTACTGGCCGGCAAGGGTCGGGGCGTCGGGGCGTCGGGCATCCAGTCTCTCGGTCACCCTGAAAGTCTACGGAGCGCTTTCGGAGACCCGACGTGCGCCACCTGTTAGTTCGCGTACGGTGGCGGACATGTCCGACGCGCACCTCACCGAACGTCCGGTCGACGACGGCCGCGAGCCGGTCGACCTGACCGACGAGCCGATCCGGCTGAGCCGCCGCGACCCCGCGCTGGAGCCGGAGCGACGCCCCGCCTCGCGGCGGCGGAAGATCGCGCTCACGGCCGCGCTGGTGGTCGGGCTGGCCGGCGCCGGGGCGCTCGGCCTCGGCGGCTGGCGGGTGCTGGCGGAGAAGGACACCCAGCTGAGCACGCCGCCCACCGTTGCGGGGTTCACCCGGGACGACAGCGACCGCGCCCGCAGCACCGCCGACTACCTGCGCGACGGCTTCGCCGCCGACATCGAGCTGGACCGCAGCTTCGGCACCGTCTACACCGACCCGGCGGACGCCAAGCGGTCGGTGCTGCTCTTCGGCGGCACCACCCTGCTGTGGCAGCCGGAGCGGGACCTGGACAGCCTCTTCGGGCTGATGGCCGACGAGACCGGCAAGGTGACGGGCCTGCGCGAGGTGGACGCCGGCCGCCTGGGCGGCGTCATGAAGTGCGGTACGACCAGCGGCGACGGCGGCGACTTCGCGGTCTGCGGCTGGGCCGACCACGGCAGCGTGGCGATGGGGATGTTCCCGGGCCGGTCGGTGAACGATTCCGCGGCGCTGTTCCGCCAGCTCCGCGAGGGCATCCAGCACCGCTGAGCGGCCGGCGCCCCTCGGGGCGCCATAACCTCTGCAAAACGCAGTCAGGGCCACCCCGAAGGGTGGCCCTGACTGGAAGATTGTCCGGCGGTGTCCTACTCTCCCACACCCTCCCGAGTGC
>NZ_BMRA01000016.1:0-99891 GCF_014648395.1 Micromonospora fulviviridis
CCGATGGGGGTCGGCCGGGTGTGGTGTGCGCAAGCACCGTCAGGCGCTCAAAAAAGGGGGGAAAGTCTTGGGGGGCATCCGGTGCGCGGGGCAAAGCCTCTTCGTCGCGCCGGGACCATGTACAACGACCGGCGGCCCACCATCATTCCGGGCCCGGCCACCCCGCCTCGCGGGGGCGTCCTCCTCGGTCGTTCACCCGGATACAACGACCCCCACCCGCCCGCCATTCCGCCGCCAGAGCGCCGGCGGCCACGCGCGAACCGGACATCGCGCCCAGGCCGGGACGGTCGGTGGAACGTCATGGATGTATCCGGACCTCGGAGACACCCATGACGTTCCACCGACGCACTCACGCCGGGCGGGAACCGGGCATTTCGCCGCTGAGGAGGTGAGGGCAGCGCCGGCGGAGGGAGCGAGGGTTCTGCCGTTGGCAGATCCGCTCACCGTGAACATCGCTCACCCCAAGCGGCTGCGGGCGGCAGGGTGGGACGCATGAGACTGCTGGTTCTGGGTGGTACGGGTTTCGTCGGTGGGGCCGTCGTGAACGAGGCGGTCCGCCGCGGCTGGTCGGTGACGGTGTTCAACCGGGGGCTGCACGGCAACGTGCCCGAGGGCGTACGCCGGTTGCGGGGTGACCGCACGGCGCCGGACGGGTTGGCGGCGCTCGCCGGCGGCGGGTGGGACCTGGTGGTGGACACCTGGGACGGCGCCCCCCGGGCGGTCCGGGACGCGGCGCGCGCGCTGAGCGGGGCGGTGCCGCACTACGTCTACGTCTCCAGCGGCTCGGTCTACGCGCCCCCGGTCGGGCTGGGCACGGACGAGGACGCGCCGGTCTTCCCGGCCGAGGCCGATGCGGGCGACGGGGACTACCCGCACAACAAGGCGGGCGGGGAGCGGGCCGCCGTGGAGGTGTTCGGCGACCGGGCGCTGCTGGTGCGGGCCGGACTGATCCTCGGGCCGGGTGAGGACATCGGGCGGCTGCCCTGGTGGCTGCACCGGATCGCCCGGGGCGGGGAGGTCCTGGCCCCCGGGCCGCGCGACCTGCCGGTGCAGTACGTCGACGCGCGCGACCTGGCGATCTGGCTGCTGGACCGGGGGATCGAGGGCGTCGGCGGGGCGTACAACGTGGTCAGCCGGACCGGGCACACGACGATGGGTGAGCTGCTCGACGCGGCCGTGGCGGTGACCGGCGCGGACGCGACGCTGCGCTGGACGGACCCGGACGCGCTCCTGGCGGCGGGCGTCGAGCCGTGGAACGACCTGCCGGTCTGGATCCCGCGCGGGCACGAGTACCGCTGGTTGCAGGAGCGGGACGTCGAGCGCGCGTACGCGGCGGGTCTGGTCTGCCGGCCGGCGGCCGAGACGGTCGCGGACACCTGGCGCTGGCTGCGTGAGGTCGGTCGGGTGCCGGCCCGGGCGGGGCGTCCGGCGCGGGCGGCGGTCGGTCTGGCCCCGGAGCGCGAGGCGACCCTCCTGGCCGCCCTGCCGGCCTGACCATCGGCCTCGCCGCCCTGCCGGGATGCGAGCCGGCAGGGCGACGAGGGTCGGCCTCAGGCCGGCACCACGGGCAGGTCGAGCACCTCGTCGACCGGACGGCGCGGGGTGGCGCGGCCGGGCTGCCCGAATCCGATCCGCATCACCATCTGCGGGGTGCCGAACCGGCCCAGGGACAGCCGCAGCGCCTCCCGCGCCCCGGACACCTCGATCGGCTGGGAGAGCATCGACACGCCCAGCCCGGCGTCGGTGGCGGTGAGCAGCACCCGTTGCAGGGCCTGCCCCGCAACGATCTGGTCGGTGGCGGTGTTCCCGGCCGAGCCGAGCACGGCGACCAGCGGCTCCGGTTCGAAGTCCCGGCCGGGCGCACGGTTGCGGCCGCCGAAGCCGCGCTGCGGCAGCAGGTCCTGCGGTTCGCTCTGCGGCCCGCCCGCGGCGGTCGGCACCCCGTCGGGCGACGGCTCGGAGCGGATCCACTCGGTCCGCTCGGCGACGTACGCGGGGTCGCGCTCCAGGACCCGGTGCGCGCTGCGGGCGATCTCGGCGAAGGCGTTGACCGCGCTGGTGCCGATGACCAGCTCCAGCCAGCACTGCTCGGCGCGGGCGGCCTCACCGAGACGCCAGCGCACGTCGGCGGGGACCGGGTCGGGCCAGAACGGCGCCCGGTTGCTGAACCGGCGGGCGATCGCCCCGTGCAGGCTCTGCTCGGCCGGGCTGGGGCGGCGCGGCACGTCGGGGACGAGCCGGGCCACCACGTCGGGGTCGCCGGGGTACGGGCGGAGCCGGACCGTGGCCGGGGTGCCCGCCACGGCGAGCGCCAGTCGAAGGTTGAACAGGGCCGCCCCGCAGGCGATCCGCGCACCCCAGCCGCTCGGGTCGGTGGCCGGCAGCCGGCGCAGCGGGTCGACGGCGAGTTCGATCCCGCCGTCGCGCAGCCGGAACCGCCATGGCTGGGTGTTGTGCAGCGACGGCGCGCGTACCGCGTCCGCGGCCGCGGCCCGCAGCTGTTCGACGGTGTAGCCCGTGGTCATGGTGTTGCTCCCTCCGCGCGGGCCGGGTCGCCCTGCCGGTTGGTTCATCCCCACGGTGCGTCACCGGGCGGGGGCGTGAGCAGGGCCGGAGGTCCCCACCTCGGCGGGACCGTCTGCCCCGCCGCGGCGCGCGACGGTAGGGACCTTCGGCCCGTGCGGAACGCCCGGGCGGCGGGTAGAAAGGACGGATGATCCGGGTGTTCCTGCTCGACGACCACGAGGTCGTCCGCCGTGGCCTTGCCGACCTGCTGCAGAGCAGCGGCGACATCGAGGTGGTCGGCGAGTCCGGCTCCGCCCAGGAGGCGTCGCGCCGCATCCCGGCGCTGCGCCCCGACGTGGCGATCCTCGACGCCCGGCTGCCCGACGGCAACGGCATCGACGTCTGCCGGGACATCCGCGCCGTCGACTCGTCGATCAAGGGGCTGATCCTGACCTCGTACGAGGACGACGAGGCGCTCTTCGCGGCGATCATGGCCGGCGCCGCCGGCTACGTGCTCAAGCAGATCCGCGGCACCGACCTGGTGGACGCGGTCCGGCGGGTGGCGGCCGGGCAGTCCCTGCTCGACCCGGCGATCACCACCCGGGTGCTGGAGCGGATCCGCAGCGGCGTCGAGCAGCCGCGCGAGCTGAAGTCCCTCACCGAGCAGGAGCGGCGGATCCTGGAGTACGTGGCCGAGGGGCTCACCAACCGGGAGATCGCCGGCAAGATGTTCCTGGCCGAGAAGACCGTGAAGAACTACGTCTCCAGCGTGCTGGCCAAGCTCGGCCTGGAGCGGCGTACGCAGGCGGCGGTGCTGGCCACCCGGCTGCTCGGCAAGACCCACTGAGGCGCGGGGCGCCCCGCCCGGTCAGTCGCGCAGCGGGACGCTCCAGCGCAGCTCCGTGCCGTGCGGGGTGACCCGGCTGAGCTGGAACTCGCCGCCCAGCCGCTCGGCCCGCTCACGCAGGTTCACCAGGCCGCTGCGGGCCGCCTCCGGGTCGCAGCCCACCCCGTCGTCGGTGACCGTGACGCTCACCCACCCGGCGTCGACCTGCACGCGCACCGACACCCGGTCGGCCTGCGCGTGGCGTACCGCGTTGGAGAGCGCCTCCCGGAGCACGGCCGTGAGCTCGGGGCGCAGCTGGTCCGGGACGGCGCTGTCGATCGGGCCGACCAGCTCCAGGTCGGGCCGGTAGCCCAGCGACTCGGCGGCCACCTCGATGGCCTCGCGGATCTCGGTGCGCAGCGCCGCGCTCATCGGGGTGCGCAGCTCGAAGATGGTGCGGCGGATGTCGCGGATGGTGGCGTCGAGGTCGTCGACCGCCTGGTTGATCCGCTTGGCCACCTCGGGCCGGGCGTTCATCGCGCCGCTCTGCAGTTGCAGGCCGGTGGCGAAGAGCCGCTGGATCACCACGTCGTGCAGGTCGCGGGCGATCCGCTCGCGGTCCTCCAGGACCACCAGCAGCTCCCGCTCCTCCTGGCCCCGCGCCCGCTCCATGGCCAGCGCGGCCTGGCCGGCGAAGCTGCCCAGCAGGGCCACGTCGTCCTCGGCGGCGGGACCGTGGTCGGGCAGGTGCGCGATGACCAGCACACCGTGCAGGGTGTCGGCCGCGGCGAGGGGGGAGACCACGGCCGGCCCGGCGACCACCGGGTGTGACCAGGGGGCCGCCTCGGCGAGGTTCTCCAGCAGCTCGTGGCGGCGCTCGGTGACCGAGCCGAGGAAGGTGGTCTCGTCGGCCGGCAGCACCTCGCCGACCAGCTTGCGCGCGCTGCCGTCGGCGCCGTCGACCACCTCGACGGTGAACTGGCGCTCGTCCTCGTCGTAGAGCAGCACGAGGGCCAGTTCCGCCTCGGCGACCTCCCGGGCTCGCCGGGCCACCAGGGTCAGCGCGTCGGTGCGGCGTACCTCGCCGAGCAGCACCGAGGTGATCTCGGCGGTCGCGGCCAGCCAGCGTTCCCGGCGGTGCGCCAGGGCGTAGAGGCGGGCGTTCTCGATCGCCACTCCGGCCGCCGCGGCGAGCGCGACCACGATCTCCTCGTCGTCCTCGGTGAACTCCGCGGCGCCCTGCTTCTCGGCGAGGTAGAGGTTGCCGAAGACGTGGTCGCGGATCCGCACCGGGACGCCGAGGAAGCTGTGCATCGGCGGGTGGTTCGCGGGGAAGCCGTAGGACCGGGGATGCTGGGTGATGTCCGGCATCCGCAGCGGCCGCGGGTCGTCGATGAGCAGGCCGAGCACGCCCCGCCCGTGCGGCAGGTCGCCGATCTGGGCGTGCAGCTCGTCGCTGATGCCGTGGACGATGAAGTCGTGCAGCAGCCGGTCGGGGCCGATCACCCCGAGCGCGCCGTAGCGGGCGCCGACCAGCTCGCAGGCCGACTCCACGATCCGCTGCAGGGTGCTGCGCAGGTCGAGGTCGGTGCCGATGCCCACGACCGCGTCGAGCAGGGCGCGCAGCCGCTCCCGGTTGGTGACCACCTCGCCGACCCGGTCCAGCATCTCCTGGAGCAGTTCGTCGAGGCGCACCCGGGACAGCGGGGTCAGACCCAGCGACGGGGTGGCGTGCTCGTTGCGGGGGTTCGGTGCGCTGGCCACCGGACGATGCTATCGCCCGGTGGCCGGCGGAACGAGATCCGTCAGGAGAGCTGGCCGCGTACCGCCGAGGTGTCGACGGTCTGCGAGGTCTCCAGCCGCGGGGTGTGCGGGGGGCCGGCGTGCGTCGGGTCGGCCAGGCCGAGGCGCATCGAGATGTACGGGAAGCCCAGGCCGGAGAGCATCTGCCGGAGCGTCTGGCGGGTGCTCTCGACCTCCACCACGCCGGAGAGCGGCACCAGGGACACGCCGTGCCGGGTGGCGGTGAGCCAGGCGGCGGAGAGCGCCTCCCCGGCGCGCAGCCAGCTGTCCGGCTCGTCCTCGCTGCCCCAGAGGATCCCGTAGACGGCGGCCCGGTCGTGCCCCTCACCGACGGGCAGGGTGCCCGGGCCGAAGTCGCGGGCCGGAACGGTGGTCTGGGGAGCCTGCTCCGGCAGCACCTCCGGCGGCAGCCCGGTGCCGGTGCCGGCCCGGCTGGTCCAGTAGGCCAGCTCCTCCTGCAACTCCGGGCTGCCCTTCTCGACCGCCGCCGCCTGCTGTGCGGCGGCGGCCAGCTCGATCTTCTGGTCGTCGTCCAGCACCTGCAGGTTGACACCCTCCTGGGTGGCGGCCCGGTCGATCTCGCCCAGCACGGCGGTCGGGACCGGCTCGTCGCTGACCGGCCGGCGGTCGGTGTGGCGGACCTGCATGCACTGGACCGTGCGCATGGCGTCCGCGTCGGCGCCGCTGGGCTTGAACCCGGTGAGCCGGGCGACCAGGTCGGGCTGGCCGGGGTCGGGCATGCGCTCCACCACCGGCGTCCAGCCCTCGGCGGCCAGCGCCACCCGGGCGTGGTGCAGCGCGGCGCCGCAGCTCACCACCAGCAGCCGGCCCTCCGGGTCCAGGGCGCTGAGGTGCCGCTCCCGGACCACCCGCAACTCCAGGGAGTCGGGGAGGACGGTCCAGTGCCACGGCTGGGTGTTGTGCACCGAAGGGGCGTGGCCGGCCATTCCGGCGGCCTCCGCGAGCGCGGTGGTCAGCGGGCGATCGGTAGCCGGCGTCTCGTGGCTCATCGTCACGACCTTTCCTGTTTCTCCCCATCGTGCCCCACGCCCCGGGTCGCCCGGGTGGGGATGCCGCTCCATCCTCGGCCATGTCCGGGCCGACCGCACGCGCCGCCCGTCCGGGCCCTTTGACCCGTCGGATTACCCAGGTTTGCCCTCCCCGGGCCGTACCGCCGCTGAGACGATCCACACGTGGGAGCGGAACCGCGCGAGTGCGTACCGGAGCATCCGGTACGGCGCCGCCGGGTGGACGTGCGGGAATGGGCCCCGCTGATCCTGCTCACCCTGGCCGTGCTGGCCGGCGCCGGGCTGTGGTTCGCCGGGCGGCGCGGCGCGGCCGAGCTGGTCTGGGCGGCGGTGACCCTGGTGGCGCTGGGGCCGGCCGTCTGGACCACGCTGCGGCAACTCTGGCGGCGGCAGTTCGGGGTGGACGTCATCGCGGTGCTGGCCCTGGCCGGCGCGCTGCTGGTCGGCGAGTACCTGGCCGGCGCGGTGATCGCCGTGATGGTCGCCACCGGCCGGGCGCTGGAGGAGTACGCCCAGCGCCGGGCCAGCCGCGACCTGCGGGCGCTGCTGGAACGGGCGCCCCGGCAGGCAAGGCGGCGCACCCCGGACGGCCGGATCGAGGTGGTGCCGCTGGACCGGGTCGCCGTGGGCGACCGGCTGGTGGTCGGCCCCGGCGACGTGGTGCCGGTGGACGGGACCGTCGAGGAGCCCGCCACGCTGGACGAGTCGGTGGTCACCGGCGAGTCGCAGCTGATCACCCGCGCCGCCGGCGAGCAGGTCGCCAGCGGCGTGGTCAACGCCGGCGCCGGCTTCGGGCTGCGGGCCGGGAAGAGCGCGGCGGAGAGCACGTACGCCGGGATCGTCCGGCTGGCCGAGGAGGCCACCGCGCGCAAGGCCCCGATGGTCCGGCTCGCCGACCGGTACGCCGCCGCGTTCGTGCCGTTCACCCTGCTGCTGGCCGGGCTGGCCTGGCTGCTGTCCGGCCAGTTCCTGCGGGCGGTGGCGGTGCTCGTGGTGGCCACCCCGTGCCCGCTGCTGCTGGCCACCCCGATCGCCATTGTGTCCGGGCTGTCCCGGGTGGCCCGCCGGGGCGTGCTGGTCCGCGACGGCGGGTCGCTGGAGCTGCTCGGCCGCGCGCGTACGCTGCTGCTGGACAAGACCGGCACGCTCACCGCGGGCCGCCCGCGCGCCGCCGAGACGGTGGTCGCCCCCGGCGGCGACCGGGACGAGCTGCTGCGGCTGGCCGCCTCCGTCGAGCAGCTCTCCCCGCACGTGCTGGCCGCCGCCCTGGTCCGGCAGGCCCGCGAACAGGGGCTGCCGCTGGCCGAGCCGACCGGGGTCACCGAGGAACCGGGACGCGGGGTGACCGGACGCGTGGACGGCCGGCTGGTCCGGGTCGGCCAGCTCGGCGGCGAGCCGCCCGAGTGGGCGCACCGGATCCGCGAGCGGGCCGAACTGGCCGGGCGCTCCACCGTCTGGGTCAGCGACGAGCACGGCCCGCTCGGCGCGATCCTGCTGGAGGACCCGGTGCGGCCGGACGCCCGGCGTACCGTCCGGCGGTTGCGCGAGGCCGGGCTGGACCGGCTCGTCATGGTGACCGGCGACCGGCCGCGTACCGCGCACCAGGTCGCGCAGACCGTCGGCGTGGACGACGTGATCGCGCAGTGCTCGCCGGGGGAGAAGGTCGCCCGGGTGAAGGCGGAGTCCGCCCGCGCGGTGACCGTCATGGTCGGCGACGGGGTGAACGACGCCCCGGCGCTGGCCGAGGCGCACGTCGGGGTGGCCATGGGCGCCACCGGGGCGACCGCCTCCGCCGACGTGGCCGACGCCGTCCTCACCGTGGACCGGCTGGACCGGCTCGCCGACGCCGTCGAGATCGCCCGGTACGCGCGCCGCATCGCGGTGCAGAGCGCCACCGTCGGGATGGCACTGGCCGTGGTGGCCATGGTGGTGGCCGCCGCCGGCGGGCTGCCCCCGGTCGCCGGCGCGTTCCTCCAGGAGGGCATCGACGTGCTGGTGATCCTCAACGCGCTGCGCGCCCTCGGTGGCGGCCTGCGTCGCCGGGACGTGCCCCCGCACACCCGCGAACTCCTCGACCGGTACGCCGGCCAGCACGGCGGCGTCCGCGACGTGCTGGCCCGGCTCCGGGACAGCGCCGACCTGGTGGCCACCCGGCCCGCCGACCCCGGGTGCGTGCCGGCGCTGCGCGAGGTGCACCGCCGGCTGGTCGACGAGGTGCTGCCGCACGAGGCGGCCGAGGAACGGCAGCTCTACCCGGCCCTGGCCGGCCCGCTGGGCAGCGACGAGGCCACCTCCACGATGAGCCGGGCGCACGTGGAGATCAGCCGGCTGGTGGACCGGATCGGCGGGCACCTGGCCGCCCACCAGCACGGCCGGCTGCGCCCCGACGAGGTGCCCGACCTGCTCGCCGCGCTCTACGGCCTGGACGCCGTGCTCCGCCTGCACCTGGTGCAGGAGGAGGAGGACTACTTCCCGCTCAGCCCCGCCGAGGACCGCCCCGCCACCCGCTGACCCACCGGCACCCCGTCCGCCGGGTGGGGTCAGCGTTCGCGGACCACCGCGACCGGGCACCGCGCGTGGTGGATGAGCTGCTGGCTGACCGAGCCGAGCAGCATCCCGCGCAGCCCGCCGCGCCCCCGGGAGCCGACCACCACGAGCTGCGCCGCGCGGCTCTCCTCGACCAGCAGCGCGGCCGGCTTTCCCGGGTTCGCCACCACCTCGACCGGCACGTCCGGGAAGGACTTCCGCCAGGGGGCCAGGTCCGCCTCGGCGGCGGCGCGCTCGGTGGCGCTGGCCTCCTCCGGGTCGAAGCCCGGCGGCACCCACCGCTCGCCGGGCGGCTCCCAGACCCGCAGCGCGCGCACGGGCACGTCCCGCTGCGCGGCCCGCTCGAAGGCGAAACCGATCGCCTGCACGGAGGACGGGGAGCCGTCCACGCCGACCACCACCGGCCCGGAGGTGGCCCGCTGGCCGTCCCGGACCACGATGACCGGGCAGTGCGCGTGGGCGGCGACGGAGACGGCGGTGGAGCCGGCGAGCAGTCCGGCGAAGCCGCCGTGGCCCCGGCTGCCCAGCACCAGCATCTGCGCGTCGGCGGAGCGCTCCTGGAGGACCAGCGCGGGTGGCCCGTCGAAGACCTCCCCCCGCACGGTGAGCCCGGGCCGCTCGGCGGCGGCGTCCGCCGCCGCCTTGCGGACCAGGTCCTCGACCTGTCGCCGGGCCGTCTCGTCGGGCCAGACCCCGGGGGCCACCCCGGGACCGATCCAGCCGGCCACGGTCAACCATTCGAAGACGTACGCCAGCCGGACCGGCCGGCCCGAGCGGCCCGCCTCGTCCAGCGCCCAGTCCAGGGCCACCGACGCGTCGGCGGAGCCGTCGTAGCCGACCAGGATCTCCTCGCTGTTCACCGTGCTGGCCCTTCGTTCGCGGCTGCGGGGCTGGCAAGCCCACTCCTCACGCTCACTGTCAGCTCCGCACGCCGGGGTCGGTCTCCCGGATCCAGCGCCACTCGGCGACCCGGGGGTCGTCCTCGCCGTACCGGCGGGTGTAGTCGCGGCAGGCCTGCCGGGCGTCGACCATCTCCTGGCGCAGGTGGGCGGCGCGCGAGCGCAGCCCGGGCAGCCGGTCGATGACGTCGATGACGAGGTGGAAGCGGTCCAGGTCGTTGAGCATCACCATGTCGAACGGCGTGGTGGTGGTGCCCTCCTCCTTGTAGCCACGGACGTGCAGGTTGTCGTGGTTCGTCCGCCGGTAGGTGAGCCGGTGGATCAGCCACGGGTAGCCGTGGTACGCGAAGATGACCGGCTTGTCGCGGGTGAAGATGGTGTCGAACTCGTTGTCCGGCAGGCCGTGCGGGTGCTCCGACGGCGGCTGCAGGCGCATCAGGTCGACCACGTTGACCACCCGGACCTTCAGGTCGGGCAGGTGCCGGCGGAGCAGGTCGGCCGCGGCCAGCGTCTCCAGGGTCGGCACGTCGCCGGCGCAGGCGAGCACCACGTCCGGCTCGGCGCCGTCGTCGGTGCTGGCGAAGTCCCAGATGCCCAGGCCGCGGCGGCAGTGCTGGACCGCCTCGTCCATGGTCAGCCAGTTGGGCGCCGGCTGCTTCCCGGCCACCACCACGTTGATGTAGTGCCGGCTGCGCAGGCAGTGGTCCATGGTGGAGAGCAGGGTGTTGCCGTCCGGCGGCAGGTAGACCCGGACCACCTCGGCCTTCTTGTTGACCACGTGGTCGATGAAGCCCGGGTCCTGGTGCGAGAAGCCGTTGTGGTCCTGCCGCCAGACGTGGCTGGAGAGCAGGTAGTTCAGCGAGGCCACCGGCTCCCGCCAGGGGATGTGCCGGGTCACCTTGAGCCACTTGGCGTGCTGGTTGACCATCGAGTCGACGATGTGGATGAACGCCTCGTAGCTGGTGAAGACGCCGTGCCGGCCGGTCAGCAGGTAGCCCTCCAGCCAGCCCTGGCACAGGTGCTCGGAGAGCACCTCCATCACCCGTCCGTCGGGGGAGAGGTGGTCGTCGCCCGGGAGCCGGCTGCCGATGAACGCCCGGTCGGTGACCTCGAAGGCGGCGCCGAGCCGGTTCGAGGCGACCTCGTCGGGCCCGAACAGCCGGAAGGTCTCCGGGTTGCGGGTGATCACGTCGCGGATCCAGGGGCCCAGTGCGCCGGCGGCGCCGGCCATGGGTTTGCCCGGCTCCTTGACGTCGACGGCGTAGTCCCGGAAGTCCGGCAACTCCAGGTCGCGCAGCAGCCGCCCGCCGTTCGCCACCGGGTTGGCGCTCATCCGCCGGTCGCCCGTCGGGGGCAGCTCGGCCAGTTCGGCGACCGGCCCGCCGGTGGCGTCGAACAGCTCCTCCGGCCGGTAGCCGCGCAGCCAGCGCTCCAGCTCGGCCAGGTGCGCCGGGTTGTCCCGCACCTCGTCGATCGGCACCTGGTGGGCGCGGAAGGTGCCCTCGACGTGCTTACCGTCGACGTCCTTCGGCCCGGTCCAGCCCTTCGGCGTACGGAGGATGATCATCGGCCAGCGGGGTCGCTCGACCTCGCCGCCGGAGCGGGCCCGGCGCTGGATCTCGGTGATCTCGTCGACCGCCCGGTCCAGCGTCGCGGCGAGGGTCTGGTGCACCCGGGCCGGGTCGTCGCCCTCGACCACGTACGGCTGGTAGCCGTAGCCGCGCATCATCTCCAGCAGGTCCTCGGCGGGGATCCGGTCGAGCACCGTCGGGCTGGCGATCTTGTAGCCGTTGAGGTGCAGGATGGGCAGCACCGCCCCGTCCCGCGCCGGGTTGAGGAAGACGTTGGACAGCCAGCTCCCGGCCAGCGGCCCGGTCTCCGCCTCACCGTCGCCCACCACGCAGGCGACCAGCAGGTCCGGGTTGTCGAACGCGGCTCCGTACGCGTGGCTCAGCGCGTACCCCAGCTCGCCGCCCTCGTGGATCGAACCCGGCACCTCCGGCGCCACGTGGCTGGGGATGCCGCCGGGGAAGGAGAACTGGCGGAACAGCCGCTGCATGCCGGTCTCGTCGCGGGGGATGTGGTGGTAGAGCTCGCTGTACGTGCCCTCCAGCCAGGTGTTGGCCACCAGGGCGGGGCCGCCGTGGCCCGGGCCGGTGACAAAGATGGCGGACAGGTCCCGGTTGACGATGACCCGGTTGAGGTGTGCGTAGAGAAGGTTGAGGCCGGGGCTCGTGCCCCAGTGCCCCAGCAGTCGCGGCTTGATGTGCTCGGGCTTGAGCGGCTCGCGGAGCAGCGGGTTGTCGAGCAGGTAGATCTGCCCGACAGTCAGGTAGTTCGCCGCCCGCCAGTAGGCGTCGAGCCGACGCAGCTCGTCTTCGGTCAGTGGGCTGTGCAGGTCCAGAGCGGTGTCCATGCTGCGTTAGCCTCTCGCGGCTCGGGGTCTTCTGCCACCCGGGAGCGGATCGGCCGCCCCCGGCACGTCCAGCCTCGCCCTCCGGCCGGCGGACGCGTCAGGGCCGTTGGTCCCGGGCCGGGCGGGCGTCACGACCCGTCCTCGTCGTCGGGGTCGAGTCCACGCACGACGATCACCGGGGCCGGCGAGTGGTAGAGCAGCGTCTGGCTGACCGCGCCCAGCATGCCCCGCAACGGTTCGTCGCCGCGCGCCCCGACCATCGCCACCTGCGCCGAGCGCGACTGTTCCACCAGGACGGCGCCGGGGTCGCCGCGGACGGTGTGGCACTCGGCGGCCACCCGGGGATGCCGGGCCGCGTGCCGGGCGACGGCCTGGTCGAGCAGGCCGTCGTCGCCGCCGGTGTGCTGGTTGGGCTCCACCACGTGGATGGCGAGCAGCCGGGCGCCCCGGCGTTCGGCGCAGTCGAAGGCGTACCCGAGGGTGGCGCGCGAGCTGTCCGACCCGTCGAAGCCGACGAGCAGCGGTCCCGGCGGCGGTGGTTCGAGCCGGCCGACCAGCACCGGGCAGCCGGCCCGGGCGGCGAGCTGCACGGCCGGCGCGTCGGCCGGTACGCAGGACGGGCAGCCGGCCATGCCGCCGTCGCCGATGGCCAGCAGGAAAGCCGAGTCGGAGGCCCGGATCAGCGCCTCGACCGGGGAGCCCTCGACGATCTCGTCGGTCACCGGCACCGTGGGCGCGGCCTCGGCGGCCGCCTGCCCGGCCTTCTCCAGCAGTTCCTCGGCGGCGGCGCGCGGGCCGCTCACCGAGAACGACTCCAGGGCCGCCGCCCAGTTGAAGGCGTGCAGCAGGTGCAGCGGCCGGTCGTGCGCGGCGGCTTCCGCGGCGGCCGTCCGGACCACCTGGAGGTCCTCGGCCGAGCTGCCCACGCCGACCACCACCGCGCCATGGGTGGGTGCGGGCATCCCGGCTCACCTCCCGACCGCGCTCTCCTCACCCACGGTAGTCGGGTGGTCGCGCGCCCGGACCGGGTCAGCGGAACTGGAGCCGGTTCACCGCGTCGAAGACCCGGGCGCCGAACAGCCGGCGGGTGTGCACCATCGCCCAGGCGGCGGCGGTGACCAGGTAGCGGGTGCGCGGCCGGCGGCCGGTCACCGCGCGCTCGATCACCCGGGCCACCGTGTCCGGCGTGGCCGAGAGCAGCCGGTTCCGGTACGACCGGGCCATCACCGCGTCCACGGTCTCGACCATCTTCCGGTACGGCCCGGTCGGGTCGGCCCCGGCGCCCAGCGAGGAGGAGGCCACCGCGCCGAAGCCGGTGCGGATCAGCCCCGGCTCGACGACGGCCACGTCCACGCCGAACGGGCGTACCTCCTGGCGCAGGGCGTCGGAGATCGCCTCCACGGCGTACTTGCTGGCGTGGTAGTAGCCGCCGCCGGGGAAGACCAGCCGACCGCCCATCGAGCTGACGTTGACGATCCGGCCCCGGCCGGCCCGGCGCATGCCGGGCAGCACGAGTTGGGTGAGCCGGGCGAGCCCGAAGACGTTGGTCTCGAACTGGGCGCGCACCCGGTCGAGCGGGGTCTCCTCGATCGGGCCGTACTCGCCGTAGCCGGCGTTGTTGACCAGCACGTCGACGTGGCCGTGCGCGGCCTCGACCGCGGCCACCGCGGCGCGCATGGAGTCCTCTTCGGTCACGTCGAGGGCGAGCAGCCGGGCGCCGGAGTCGGCGAGGTCGGCGATCGCGTCGAGGTTGCGCGCGGTCGCGTACACGGTGAGGTCGGGGCGGCGGGCGAGCCGGCGGACGGTGGCCCGGCCGATGCCGGAGGAGGTGCCGGTGATGAGGACGGTGGTCATGCGGGGTCTCCCGGGTGGGGTGGCAGGCCCGCGACGACCAGCGCGACGCCGTCGCGCAGCCGCCGCCGGGGCAGGTCGGGGTCGGTGAGGTCGGCCTCCAGGCCGCGGGTGAGCGCGACCAGCACGTCGGCCACCGCGCGGGCCCGTGGCCCGGCGGCGTCGGCCAGCGCGCCGGCCACCACGTCGGTCAGCTCCCGGGTGTACGCCTCGACGAGGTCGCCGGTGAGCTTGGTGCTGGTGTCGAGCAGTTCGGTGGCGTGCCGGCTCTCCCGGTGCAGCCGCAGGGTGAGTTCCAGCTTGGCGGCGAGCACGTCGTGCAGCCGTCGCGTCAGGTCGGCGCCGGGCGTGGCGGCGGCCTGGCGGGCCTGGGCGAGCGATCCGTCGAAGAGCCGCTCGGCGAGCCGGCGGTAGGCGTCGTCCTTGTTGCGGACGTACTGGTAGACCGCGGGACGGGACATGCCGGCGGCCGCCGCGATGTCGTCCATCGTCGTGCGCCGCATCCCGTGCCGGGTGAAGCACTCGTACGCGGCGGTCAGGATCGTCTCCAGCCGGTCGTTCGACATGCTGACGATTCTTGCACAGAATGTCAGGCCGTCACGCGTGTCACCCGTCACCCCGCGGATCCGGCGGTCGGGGGAGGGGGTCAGCGAGGGCTGGGCAGGGTGGGGTGGACGCGGACGACCACCGCGGTCGCGTTGTCCTCGCCGCCCTCGGCCAGGCTCGCGGCGAGCAGTGCCCGCACGGTCCGGGCCGGGTCGCGCCGCGCGGCCAGCAGGTCCCGCAGTCGGTGGTAGCCGAGCTGGTCGCTCACCCCGTCGGTGCAGAGCAGCCAGGTGTCCCCGCTGCGCAGCGGCACGGCGAGCAGGTCCGGCTCGGGCTTGTCGGGGTGGCCGACGTAGCGCAGCAGCTGGTAGCGGGCCCGGGCCGCCTCCGGCGAGTCGGGCGGCCACCAGCCGTGCAGCAGGCCGAGCCAGGCCATGGTGTGGTCGACCGTCACCAGCTCCAGCAGCCCGTCGCGCAGCCGGTACGCCCGCGAGTCGCCGAGCTGGACGAGCCAGCCCTGCCCGCCCTCCGGCTCGGCGACCAGGGCGGTGAGCGTGCAGCCGGTCAGCCCGGCCAGTCCCGCCCCGGCCCGGCGTACCCGGAGCTGGGTCTCGGCCGTGGCGGCACGCAGCCCGGCGCCGTCGACCACCGGCCAGCCGGCGCGGACCTGCGCCACGAAGGTGCTCATCGCGGTGGTGCCGGCGATCCGGCTGCCCTCGCCGTCGCCCATGCCGTCGGCGACCGCGACCAGCGGCAGCTCCGGGTCGACGTGCAGCACGTCGAAGTTCTCCGGGTAGCGGTGCCCGACCACGCTGCCCCCGGCGACCTCCAGGGTGAGCCGGCCGACGGCCAGCCGGCGGGGGGCCTGGACCGGCTGGTCCAGCGGGCGGCGGCGGAACACCTGCGGACCGTAACACCGGTCCGGGCCACGGATCGGCAGGTCGCGGCCACGTGTCGGGGTGTCAACCGGGGTTGACAGAACGGCCGCGTCAACCTACGTTGACAACATGAGTCAGGCGACGGAACTCGCGGCGGCGGCCGGCAGCACCGACCCGAAGGTCGGCCTGCGGGCGGTGCTCGCCCTGCGCCGGCTGCTCGAACGGCTGGAGGTGGTCCAGGTGGACAACGCCCGACGGCAGGGCTGGTCCTGGCAGGAGATCGCCGACGCCCTCGAGGTCAGCCGGCAGGCGGTCCACAAGAAGCACGCCGGGCGACCGGCGGTCCGCGGAAGCTGGGAGGCGTGATGTTCGAACGGTTCACCGACCGGGCCCGCGCGGTGGTGCGGCACGCGGTCGACGAGGCGCGCACCGAGGGCCGGCGCCCGGTCGGCACCGAGCACCTGCTGCTCGGCATGCTCGCCGACGGCGACAACCTGGCCGTGCGGGTGCTGTCGGCCGGCGGCATCCGGGCCGACGACCTGCGGGCGGCGGTGGCCCGGCACACCGCGCACGGCGTCGACGGCCTCGGCGCGGCGGACGCGGCGGCGCTGCGCGAGATCGGCATCGACCTCGCCGCGATCGTCGCCCGGATCGAGGAGTCCTTCGGCCCGGACGCGCTGCGCGAGGCGGCCCCCGCCCCGCGCCGGTGGTGGGGTCGCCGCCCCGACAACGGCCGGTTCTCACCCCGGGCCAAGAAGGTGCTGGAGCTGTCCCTGCGGGAGGCGCTGCGGCTGCGCCACCACCACATCGGCACCGAGCACATCCTGCTCGGCCTGCTACGGGAGGGCAACGGACTGGCCGCGCTGGTGCTCACCGAGGCCGGGGCCGACCTCGACGACCTGCGCCGGCGGGTCGAGGCGGCCCTGCGCACGGCAGCCTGACCGATCCGGCCGGTCACCGTCACGGGGCCGGCCGGTTTCAAACCTGTTTGCGGTTCTCGCAACGTCCGCGCCCGCCGGGTCGCTGAGCCGCCCCGGTTGCTGCACACTGGCGCCGTGGACGGTGGAGACGAGAAGCGCGCGGTGACCGCGGAGAACCACACCCCGCGCTCGGCCGTGGTGGTCAACCCGGTCAAGGTGACCGATCTCGACGAGTTCCGCCGGACGGTGGACGGCGCTCTCGCCGCCGCCGGCTGGCCCGAGCCGACCTGGTACGAGACCACGGTCGAGGACCCCGGCCGGGGCCAGGCCGCGGCGGCCGTCGAGGCCGGCGCCGAAGTCGTCTTCGCCTGCGGCGGGGACGGCACCGTGATGGCCTGCGTCACCGCGCTGGCCGGCACCGACGTGGCCCTCGCCGTGCTGCCCCAGGGCACCGGCAACCTGCTCGCCGCCAACCTCGGCCTCTCCAACGACCTCGCCGCCGGGCTGGAGGTCGCCGTCGAGCGGGGCATGCGCCGCCTCGACGTCGGCGCGGTCGGCGACCAGTGCTTCGCCGTGATGGCCGGAATGGGCTTCGACGCGCAGATGCTCGACTCCACCTCCGAGACGACCAAGAAGCGGATCGGCTGGCCGGCCTACCTGGTGGGGGCGGCCAAGCACCTCCGGGACCGGCCGATGCGGGTCTCCCTCCGGATCGACGGCGGGCCACCGCTGCGCCGGCGGGCCCGCTCGGTCCTGATCGCCAACGTCGGCCGGCTCCAGGGCGGGGTACGCCTGCTCACCGACGCCGAGCCGGACGACGGCTGGCTCGATGTGGCAGTGCTCACCCCGCGGACGCTCGGCCACTGGCTGGCCCTGGGCTGGGCGGTGCTGCGGCGGCGCGGCAGCGTGCCCCGGATGGAGGTGTTCCGGGGCCGCAGTGTCGAGATCACCAGCAACCGGGCCCAGCCCCGGCAGCTCGACGGTGACCTGATCGAGCCGGGCCGTTCGTTGAAGGCCGAGATCCAGCCCGGGTCGCTCTGGCTCTGCGTGCCGCGGCCGGCACGCCACCCCGACCTGGCGGTGGACGCCGACGCCGCCGCCGAGCGCGGTGAGCGGCTGGTCGAGGAGGGCCGCCGTGAGTAGCACCAAGCTCGTCCCCGAGACCCGGCTCATGGCGGAGAACGAACTCTCCGCCGACGACGCCTGGCGCACCCTGCGCCGGCACGGCGGCTGGCACCTGCTCCGGGACGCCTTCATCCGGTTCCGCTACGGCGACGGCTTCAGCCACTCCCGGGCGTTCGCGTTGCAGCTCTGCCTGGCCGTGGTGCCGTTCCTCATCGCGCTCACCGGCCTGATCACCGACCTCGGCGTCGATGAGGGCGGCAAGGTGGTCGCCGACACGGTGCTGGCGATCACCCCCGGCCAGAGCGAGTCCGTGGTGCAGGAACTGCTGGCCGACACCGAGCGCACCGAGCGGGCCGGCGAACTGGCGCTGACCCTCGGTCTGCTGACCGGCCTGGTCGCGCTCACCACCACCATGGCGCAGATCGAGCGGGGCGCGAACCGGATCTACGGGGTCGAGCGGGACCGCCCGGCGCTGGCCAAGTACCTGCGCGCCGCGGTCCTGGCGCTGATGGCGGGCGTGCCCGCGCTCACCGGGTTCCTGATCCTGGTCGGCGGCCGGGCGATGGGCGACTCGGTGCGGCGGCACTACGACTGGGGCGACTTCGCCCACGCCGCCTGGGACGTGATCCGCTGGCCGCTCAGCCTGGGCCTGACCGTGCTCGCTGTGGCGGTGCTGTTCCGGCACGCGCCCCGGCGCAAGCAGCCCGGGCTGTCCTGGCTCTTCTTCGGCGCCGGCATCGCCACCGCGCTCTGGTGGCTGGCCAGCCTGCTGCTCGCCGCCTACGTGAAGTACAGCGGCGGATTCGGCCAGACGTACGGCGCGCTGACCGGGATGATGGCCCTGCTGGTCTGGGCCAACCTGACCGGGATGGCGCTCTTCGGCGGGCTGGCCTTCGCCGCCCAGCTGGAGGCCATGCGGATCGGCGTGGAGGAGCCCGCCCAGCCCGACCTCTGGGAGCCGGAGGCCGAGCGCGAGGAACTGTTCGACACCGGGGACATGACGGCCCTCTGACGGCCCGGCGTGTACGCGGAGCGGGAATCGGGTACAGCGCGCCTCGCAGAGGACAAGGGAGGTGCGGGGTGACCGCGGTCAAGGAGGCGACGCGCCGTCCGCTCGGCCACTTCGCCGAGCGGAGCCTGGCGGGGCTGCTCGTGGTGGCCGGCGCGGGCGTCGGATTCGGCGTGCTGCTCATGCTCGTGCGGTTCCACTGGGGGCCGCTCTACCACGCCGACCACGAGGCGGCCGAGTGGTTCAACGGCCTGGTGGCGCCGCACCACCCGCTGGTCACCGTGCTCCAGGCGGTCACCGACCTGGGCGGCCGGCCGGTGCTCATCTGGCTGATCACCATCGCGGTGGTCGGCCTGCTGATCCGCCGCCAGTCCCGGCTCGCCGTCTACCTGATCATCACGGGGGTGGGCGGGCTGATCCTCGACCCGTCGCTCAAGGCGCTGGTCGGGCGGCTGCGCCCGGTGGTGGACGTGCCGGTGGCCAGCGCCCCCGGCAACAGCTTCCCCAGCGGTCACGCGCTCGGCTCGTTCGTCGCGTACGGGGCGCTGCTGCTGGTGTTCCTGCCGGCCGTGGCGCCGCGCTGGCGCAAGCCGGCCATCGCGATCGCCGCCGTGCTGGTCCTCCTGGTCGGGCTGACCCGGATCGCGCTGGGCGTGCACTTCGTCTCGGACGTGCTCGGCGGCTGGCTGCTCGGCGCGGCCTGGCTGGGCGTCACCGCGTACGCCTTCCGCCTGTGGCGGCGCGAGCGCGGCCGGCCGGTGCCCCCGCTCACCGAGGGCCTGGAGCCCGAGGCGGGGCAGGAGATCAAGCCGGCGCCGGCCGAGGAGCACGTGCTGGATCATCCCCGCTCGTCGGTGGCGGAGCTGCTGGTCGGGTGGGTGCTGGTCTTCGGCGCGCTCTACGCCTTCGGCATGTACGTGAGCTACCACGCCAAGGGCACGATCTTCGACACGCTGGACACCGAGGTCCCGCGCTGGTTCGCCGACCGGCGCACCGACGGGCTCACCGACCTGAGCTGGTGGTGGAGCAAGTTCGGCGACACCCACGCCATCCTGCTGGTCTCGCTGGTGTTCTGCCCGATCGTGCTGGCGGTCTGGAAGCGCTGGCGGCCGGTGCTCTTCGTGGTGCTGGCGATGTTCGGCGAGCTGAGCCTCTTCCTGGCCAGCGCCCGGGTGGTGGAGCGGCCCCGCCCGCCGGTGGAGAACCTGGACGGGCAGATGCCCACCTCGTCCTTCCCGTCCGGGCACATCGCGGCGACCATCTGCCTGTGGACCGCCATGGCGATCATCGTGCTGCCCCGCACCGACCGCTGGTGGCGCTGGCTCTTCGTGGCGATGGCCGTGATCATGCCGGTCGGGGTGGCCACCTCCCGGATGTACCGCGGCATGCACCACCCCACCGACTTCATGGGCGCGATCCTGCTCGGCGCCCTCTGGCTCTCGCTGCTCTGGTGGGTGGTCCGCCCCAACGAGGACGTACGCCGGGGCAACCGGCCGGCCATCGAGTCGGAACAGGTGCACGAGCTGGACGACGAGCTGGCCCGGGCCGGCCGGGAGGACTGACCGGGCGCCGATGCTGCGAGTGATGACCTGGAACATCCGGACCGGCGGGCGGGACCGCGACGGCACCGACCGCCGGGACCGGATCGTCGCGGTGGCCACGGCACAGCGCCCCGACCTCCTGGCCCTCCAGGAGCTGCGCGGCCTGGACCGGGGCGGCGGGCTGGCCGACCTGGCGGACCGGACGGGGATGGTGCCGCACCTGGCCCGGTCCTGCTTCGGGCAGCCGGTGGCCGTCCTGGTCCGCCCGCCGCTGCGGGTGCTCCGCGCCGGCCGGCTACGGCGCCCGTTCCACCACGCCACCGCCCGGGTGCAGGTGGCCACCGGGGCCGGCCCGCTGACCCTGTTCAGCACGCACCTGAACCCGTACTCGGGCGGGCGGCGGCGGATGGAGGCCGACTGGCTGGCGGTGGCGGTGCGGCGGACCGGGGGAGCGCTGGCCCTGCTCGCCGGCGACCTGAACACGCTGGAGCCGGCCGTCGACCACACCGCCCGGCTGGCCGGCCTCGCGGCCCTCTACCGGCGGCGTCACCTGCGCCGCGACGGCCGTACCGTCGACACCCGCGCGGTGGCCCGGCTCCTCGACGCCGGCCTCGTGGACCTCTGGCCGCACGCCGGCGGCGGCGAGTCGGACGGGCTGACCGTGCCGACCCGGCACGGCGGGGCCGAGTTCGCCGGGATGCGGCTGGACTACCTGCTCGCCACCCCGGCGCTGGCCGCCGCGGCCCGCGCCGTCCGGGTGGTCCGCGGCGGCGACGCGGACAGCGCCTCCGACCACTACCCGGTCGTCGCCGACCTGGCGCTGGCCCCGGCCTGACGGCGCGCCCTAGTTCGCCAGGTCGGAGACGACGATGGCGATGAAGATCAGCGTGACGAGCTCGCTGATCACCCAGGAGTGGGCATTGGCCCAGTCGCGCAACCGGGGCAGGGCGGCGGTGGCCCGCTCGCCGAGCAGCAGCAGCGCGAGCAGGGGCAGGGCCAGCAGCAGGACGGTCAGCACCAGGAACGGCAGCAGGTGCCACCAGGGCCGGTCGTGCCCGGCGAGGGTGCCCGCCACGGAGGCCATGGTGACCTCGTCGGTGGGCATGGCGAGGAAGAGCAGCACCCCGAGCCCGAACGCGAACGCGGGCCGGGGATCCTCCAGCCGGGCCATCCAGGACGGCGGCCGGCTGCGCCGGCGGCGCAGGAAGATGATCACCATGAGCGCGACCAGCAGCGCCAGCACGATCCCGTCGATCAGGTGCCGGCTCCCGCTGTCGCGCGTGCCGTCGCCGACGCCGCGCCGCAGGGCCCGGAACACGCCGTACCAGACGGTCAGCGGCACCAGGATGCCCAGCGCCGCGCCCAGCAGGAAAGCCGCCGAGCTGCGCCGTGGGCTGCGGCTGGCGGCCAGGAAGACCGCGCTGATGAGCTGCGGCCCGGCGATCATCACGATCGCCAGCGGCAGCACGCTCGCGAGGTTCACGCCCTCATTCTGTGGAGGGCCACCGGGGGCGCGGGGCGGTTTCAGACGAGCAGGTTCAGCAGCACGGTCAGCACGACCGAGGCGACGATCGAGAAGAGGATCATCAGCAGGCAGCCCAGGCCGCCGCCGACGGGCCGGATCTCCGTGTTTCCGATGCGCATGGACTCACCTTCGCAGGACGGGCGCCAGCAGGCCGCGGATCGCCTCGGCGACCGGGCCGGGCGCGGTGGTGGCGACGTTGTGCGCGGCGCCCGGCACGGCGGCCGTCCGGGCGTCCGGGACCAGGCGGGCCGCCTCCGCCCGCCAGCCGGCCGGGACGACCGGGTCCCGGGCGCCGGTCAGCACCAGCGTCGGCGCGGTGATCCGGACCAGGTCCGCCTCGATGGTGTTGTGCACCGAGTGGGACAGGGTGGCGAGCACCCGCCACGGGCGGGCGTCGAGGACGTCGCGGAGCAGGATCGGCGTCTGCCACTTCGCCTCCCGCAGGGTGTCCACCAGCCACCGGCCGAACTGGGCGCGCCGGGAGCGGGCGGCCGGGTCGCTCGTCGGACCGGCCAGCACCAGCGCGCCGACCAGGTCGGGCCGGCGGGCGGCGAGCGCGGCGGCCACCTCCGCGCCGAACGAGTGGCCGAGCAGGCAGACCGGCCCCAGCCGGTACGCGGCCAGCCACTCCGCGAGGAACGCGGCGTGCCGGGACACGTCGTACGCCGTGCCGGGGCGCTCGGTCAGCCCGAAGCCGGGCAGGTCCGGCACGTACACCGGGTGGGTGGCCGACAGCGCCAGCGCCAGCGGGGTGAGGTAGCGGTGCGAGACGGCGAGGCCGTGCACCAACACGATCGGGGTGCCGTCGCCGCCCGGGTCGGCCGACCGGCGGGTGTGCGTCCGCAGTCCGTCGACCAGCCGGAACTCGCTGGTCAGGCCGGCGGCCGGCCGGGGTGCCGCGAGGGCCAGCCGCAGCTCCGCCGGCCCGAAGCGCCCCGGCGGCGACGGCCGCACGGCGGGAGCGGTCACAGCTCGCGCAGCCGGGGCAGCAGTTCCTCCTGGGCCCAGTCCAGGAACATCGGCTGGCTGTCCCCGCCGACCTGGACCAGCGCCACGTGGGTGAACCCCGCGTCGACGAACTTCTTGAACGCCTCGACGTGCCGGTCGGTGTCCGGCCCGCAGGGGATGCCATCGGCCACGTCCTCCTCGCGGACGAATTGGGTGGCCGCGGCGAAGGCGTCCGGGCCGGGCAGGTCGGCGTTGACCTTCCAGCCCAGGCCGAACCAGCGGAACTGGTCGTGCACGATCTTGCGGCACTCGGCCTCGTCCGGGCCGTAGCAGATGGCCACCTGCCCGTAGCGGGGGCGGCCCGCGCCGCCGGCGTCCTCGTACATCTCGACCAGGTGCGGCAGCGGGTCGGTGGCGATCATGGCGTCGGCGTACTCGGCGGCGAGGGTGGCGGACTGCCGGCCCGAGGCGGCCACGGCCATCGGCACGGGCCGCTCCGGCCGGTCCCAGAGGTAGGCGTCGGGCACGTCGAAGTGGTTGCCGGAGAAGGTCAGCGTCTCGCCGTTGAGCAGCGGCCGGATGATCTGGAGCGCCTCCTCGAACATCTCGTGCCGCTGCTGCACGTGCGGCCAGCCGCCCACCACGTGCTCGTTGAGGTTCTCCCCGGCGCCGAGGCCCAGGGTGAACCGCCCGTCCGAGAGCACCCCGACCGTGCTGGCCTTCTGCGCCACCACGGCCGGGTGGTAGCGCCGGATCGGGCAGGTCACGAAGGAGAGCAGCTCGGCCCGGCTGGTGGCGTGGGCGACCGCGCCGAGCACCGACCAGGCGTACGGGGAGTGGCCCTGGGAGTCCAGCCACGGGTAGTAGTGGTCGGACATGACCAGGTGGTCGAAGCCGGCGGCCTCGGCGCGGACGGCGTGGTCGACAAGCTGCTTGGGGCCGGCCTGTTCGCACATGAGGGTGTAGCCGACGTTGACCATGGCGCATCTCCTTCCGGGCGGATCGTCACCGGATACCCCGCGCAGCGGCGGTCAACCCTGGTGTCCGCTTCGGTGGCCGGGCGTCTTGACGCCGGCCGGGTTGCTGCCTACGGTCAGGCTTAACCGGTTCAGACCCGGGTGGCGCACCATCCTGTGGTGGGGATGACCGCCCCTGTGGCGGCCCGTGGCGACATGGGCCGTCACAGGACGCCACTCCGAACGGCCGATCAGCTTAACCGGTTGCCTTCCGCGTCCCATCGCCCTACGCTGATGCCTGCGTCCGCCGGGAGTCGGGCGGCGGCTGTCGGGCTCAGCCGCCACGCCCTCGTCACCATCACCGCACCCCCACCTGGGCACGGGGGAGACCTCCCTGAGGACAGCCATGAAGAAGTTGCTCTCCGTCGCGGGCGCCGCCCTGCTGACGGTCCTCGCCGCCGTGTTCGCCTTCGGGCAGCCGGCGCACGCCGCCGCCGGCTTCTCCGTCGCGGGCGGCAAGCTCTACGACGCCAACGGCACCGAGTTCGTCATGCGCGGGGTCAACCACGCGCACACCTGGTACCCGCAGCAGACCTCCTCGTTCGCCAACGTCAAGGCGCTCGGCGCGAACACCGTGCGGGTGGTGCTGGCCAGCGGTGACCGCTGGACGAAGAACAGCGCCGCCGACGTCGCCAACGTCATCTCGCTCTGCAAGGCCAACCGGCTGATCTGCGTCCTGGAGGTGCACGACACCACCGGGTACGGCGAGCAGAGCGGCGCCATCACCCTGGACCGGGCGGTCGACTACTGGCTCAGCATCGCCAGCGCCCTCCAGGGCCAGGAGAAGTACGTGATCGTCAACATCGGCAACGAGCCGTACGGCAACCAGGGCTACGGCACCTGGGCCACCGACACCGCCAACGCGATCAAGCGGCTGCGGGCCGGCGGCCTCACCCACACGATCATGGTGGACGCCCCGAACTGGGGCCAGGACTGGTCCTTCACCATGCGCGACAACGCCGGCTCGGTCTTCGCCGCCGACCCGCAGAAGAACACCGTCTTCTCGATCCACATGTACGGCGTCTTCGACACCGCCGCCGAGATCACCGACTACCTGGGCCGGTTCCGGACCGCCGGGCTGCCCATCGTGGTCGGCGAGTTCGGCTTCAACCACTCCGACGGCAACCCGGACGAGGACACCATCCTCGCCTACAGCCAGGCCAACGGGATCGGCTACCTCGGCTGGTCGTGGAGCGGCAACGGCGGCGGCGTCGAGTACCTCGACATGGTCACCAACTTCGACCCGAACCAGCTCACCAGCTGGGGCCAGCGGATCTTCAACGGGGCCAACGGCATCAGGGCCACCGCCAGGGAGGCCTCGGTCTTCGCCGGCACCTCGCCGAGCCCCACCACGAGCCCCACCATCAGCCCGACCCCGACCACCAGCCCGACCACCGGACCCACCCCGCCGCCCGGTGGCTGCACCGCCAGCTACACGATCGTCAACTCCTGGCAGGGCGGCTTCCAGGGTGAGGTCAAGGTGACCGCGGGCGCGGCCGCGATCACCGGCTGGACGACGAAGTGGACGTTCGCCAACGGCCAGACCGTCAGCCAGTCGTGGAACGCCACGGTCAGCAGCAGCGGCTCGGCGTACACCGCCCGCAACGTCGACTACAACGGCCGGCTCGGCGCCGGGGCCAGCACCTCGTTCGGCTTCATCGGCAGCTGGAACGGCAGCAACGCGATCCCCGCGGTGACCTGCACCGCGAGCTGAGCGCCGACGCACCACCGGTGGCCGGGTCCGCGCGGACCCGGCCACCACCCTTTCCGGGTACGGCGGCGGTCAGCCCCGGTTCGCCAGGCGGGCCGCCCGCATCCGCAGGTACTCCTGTTCCGGGCGGCTCGTGGTGCGGCCGGCGGCGGCCCGGTAGTGCGTCACGGCCGCGTCCCGGTCGCCGGCCATCTCGTACAGGTGGGCCCGGGCCGCGTCGAGGCGGTGGTGGTCGGTGAGCCGGGGGTCGGCGGCCAGCGCGGCGAGGGCGTCCAGCCCGACGGCCGGGCCGTGCACCATGGCGGTCGCCACCGCCCGGTTGAGCGACACCACCGGGCTCTCGGCCAGCCGCTCCAGCACCTCGTAGAGGGCGAGGATCTGCGGCCAGTCGGTCCGCTCCGCGGTGGGCGCCTCGTCGTGCAGGGCGGCGATGGCGGCCTGGACCTGGTAGGGCCCGACCGGGCCCCGCGCCATGGCCCTGGTGACCAGCGCGGTTCCCTCGGCGATCGCGGCGGCGTCCCACCGGGACCGGTCCTGGTCGGCCAGGGAGACCAGCTCGCCGGACGGGCCGGTCCGGGCGGCGGCCCGGGCCTCGGTGAGCAGCATCAGGGCGAGCAGCCCGGCCACCTCGCTGTCCCCGGGCAGCAGCGCGTGCATGGCCCGGGTCAGGCGGATCGCCTCCTCGGAGAGGTCGACCCGGCGCAGGTCGTCCCCGAGGCTCGCGGTGTGCCCCTCGGTGAAGATCAGGTAGAGCACGTGCAGCACCGCGGCGAGCCGGGCCTGCCGCTCCTCCTCGGCCGGCATCCGGAACGGCAGGCCGGAGGATCTGATGCGCTGCTTGGCGCGGCTGATCCGCTGCGCCATGGTGGCCTCGGGGACGAGGAAGGCACGGGCGATCTCGGCGGTGCTGAGCCCGCCGACGGCGCGCAGGGTCAGCGCGATGGCCGACGCCGTGGACAGCGTGGGGTGGCAGCAGAGGAAGAGCAGCACCAGGGTGTCGTCCCGCTCCGCGGTCAGCGGCTCGTCGGCGGCCGGCGCGGTCCGCCGGTCGTCGCCGCCGCGCCGGGCGGCCCGGTCCTCCCGGTCCCGGCGGGCCGCCTCACCCCGGACCAGCTCGATCATCCGGCGGTACGCGACCTGCACCAGCCAGCCGCGCGGGTGGTCCGGCAGCCCGTCGACGGGCCACTGGGTGGCGGCCGCGAGCAGCGCCTCCTGCACGGCGTCCTCGGCGGTGGCGAAGTCGCCGAACCGGCGGGCGAGCACGCCGAGGACCTGCGGCGCCAGCTCGCGCAGCAGGTCCTCGACGGTATGGTCCGGGGCGCCCAGGGGTCAGAGCTCCTGCGGCGGCGCCGACATGACGGGGTGCACCTCGATCGGCATGTTCAGCGGCCGCCCGCCCGGCCCGGGCGCGGTGGAGATGTGCGCGGCGATCTCCACGGCCCGCTGCGGTGTCTCGCAGTCGACGATCCACCAGCCGGCCAGGAACTCCTTGGTCTCCGCGAACGGCCCCTCGGTGACCACCGGCGCGCCGTTCTCGCCGGCCCGGACGATCCGCGCCTGCTGCGGCCCGCCCAGGCCCTCGCCCTGCACGAACTCCCCGTCCGCGGCCAGCTTCGCGTTGACCTCCCGCATGAACCCGATGTGCGCCTGGATCTCCTCCGGCGTCCACGTGTCGATCGAGGGGAAGTCGGTCCCGGCGGCGCTGAACTGCATCAGCAGCATGTACTTCACGGTTGGCTCCTCACGCCCGAGCACCGATTGTCGGTGCTTCCACCCTCCGGTAGAAGCCGCCACCCCGCCGCTCGACATCCGCGCCGAGAAATTCCCAGAAATTTTCCCGGAGCACGCTCAGTCGGCCGCCGTCAGCTCCAGCAGCAACGCCTGTTCCGGGTGCAGGGCGGGCAGTTGCAGCCCGACCGAGCCGAGCACCGACCCGCTCAGCGTCACCCCGCCGTCCGAGGCGAGCCACCCCGGCGGGGCCAGTTCCAGCAGCGCCGGCTCCGGCACTCCGGCGGGCGGACGGACCAGGTAGCGCCGCGCGGGATCCAGCCCGGGCAGCCTGACCGCGCCGGGCACCTGCGCCGCCGAGGTGGCCAGCCGGGAAACCGCGTACACCGCGTGGGAGCGGTCGTGGGCGACCACGCCGTGGGCCTGCACGGCCGGGTCCGGGTGGTCGACCCGGACCACCCGACCGCCGTGCAGCAGCGGGCGGAGCCGCTTGTGCAGCGCCACCCAGGCGGCGAGCTCGGTCCGCTCGGTCGCGCTGATCCCGCTGATGTCCCACTCGATGCCGTGGTGGCCGAAGAGCGCGGTGACCGCCCGGAAGCCGAGGTCGTGCACCCGGTGGGTGGTGTGCGAGCGCTCCGGTCCGATGTGGGTGCCGATCAGCTCCGGCGGGAGCAGCAGCCCGGTCCAGCGCTGGATGGAGAGCCGTTCCAGGGCGTCGTTGCAGTCGCTGGCCCAGACCCGGTCGGTCCGCCGCAGGATCTCCAGGTCGACCCGGGCTCCGCCGGACGAGCAGCTCTCGATCTCCAGACCGGGGTGCCGGGCGCGCAGCTCGTCGAGGAGCCGGTAGACCGCCACGGTCTGCGCGTGCACCCCCGGCCGCCCGGCGTGCCCGGCCTCGGTGAGGTCCCGGTTGTGGTCCCACTTGAGGTACGCGATCCCGTCGTGCTCGCGCAGCACCGCGTCGAGCCGGCCGAGCAGGTGCGCGTACGCGTCGGGGTGGGCCAGGTCGAGCACCTGCTGGTGCCGCCACTCCGGCGGCAGCCGGCCGGGCGCCTGGAGCACCCAGTCCGGGTGGGCCCGGAACAGGTCCGAGTCCGGGTTGACCATCTCCGGCTCCACCCACAGCCCGAACTGCATCCCGTGCTTGCGGACGTGGTCGATGAGGGGTTGCAGCCCGTCCGGCCAGACGTCGTCGTCGACCCACCAGTCGCCGAGCCCGGCCCGGTCGTGCCGCCGGCCGCGGAACCAGCCGTCGTCCAGCACGAAGCGTTCCACGCCCACCTCGGCGGCCCGGTCGGCCAGGCCCTTCAGCCGGTCGAGGTCGTGGTCGAAGTAGACGGCCTCCCACACGTTCAGCGTCACGGGGCGCGGGTCGCGCGGGTGCTCCGGGCGGGCCCGCAGGTGGGTGTGCAGCACGTCGCTGAGCCCGTCCAACCCGTCGGCGGAGTGCACCGCGTACAGCAGGGGAGTGGCGTACTCCTCGCCCGGGCCGAGCCGGATCTCGCCGGGGGTGAGCAGCTCACCGCCGCCGAGGGTGGCCTCGCCGGTCGGCCGGCGCTCGGCGACCGTGACGTGGTCGCCGCTCCACGCGGTGTGCACGGCCCACACCTCGCCGTGCCCGAAACCGAACCCGGGGGTGCCGGCGACCAGCAGCAGGGTGGCGTCGTGCCCGGTCCGGCCGTGCCGCCCCTCGCGGACCCAGGCGCCCATCGGCCACGGGTGCCGCTGCGGCGCGCGCTCCCGGCACCAGCGCCCGGTCAGGTCGAGCAGTTCGGCGGCGACGGCCGGCACCGGCAGCACCGGCGTCAGCTCGCGTACCTCGTAGGGCCGGTCGCCGTCGTTGCGCAGCCGGTGCCGCACGGTGAGCAGCCCCGCCGTGCTCAGGGTGATCTCGACGGTCAGGGACAGCCCGGCGCCCGGGTCCGCGGCCCGCACGGTCACCCGCGCGGCCCCGGCTCCGCCGTGGTCCCGCTCCTTCCCGGGTACGCGCACCGCGTCCCCGCCGTCGCCACGCGGGTCGTCCACGTCGACCGTGTCGAGGCGGAAGGCGGTCGACCAGTCCCGGCCGTCCCGGTGTCCGGCCAGGCCGGGCCGGCCGCTCCAGCCGGCGCTCGCCTCGGGCAGCAACGACAGCACGGTCGGCGCGTCGAAGCTGCTCGGCACGACGGGCGGGACGGTGGCGTCGACCAGCGCGGGCAGGTCGTCGGCGGGCAGCGGCCCGAGGTCGGCGCCCCAGTGCACGACCCGGGGCAGGCCGGGGCCGCGCGCGTCGAGCACCAGGCTGGTCCGCGCGCGGCGCAGGTGGACGATGCTCATCCCTTGCTGGCTCCCAGGGTGAGACCCCGGACGAACTGCTTCTGCAACAGGAAGAAGATGACCAGGGTGGGGATGGCGACCAGCACCGAGCCGGCCGAGACGAGGTTGTTGTCGGTGAAGAACTCGCCGCGCAGGTTGTTCAGCGAGCTGGTCACCGGGAACTTGTCGCCGGTACGCATCAGCACGGTGGCCCAGAAGAACTCGTTGTAGATCCAGGTCACCTCCAGCGTCGCCAGCGCGGCCAGGGCCGGCCGGCACAGCGGCATGGTCACCTGCCAGTACTGCCGCCAGACGCTCGCCCCGTCGACCATCGCCGCCTCGTACAGCTCGTGCGGCAGGGCCTTCATGTAGTTGCTCAGCACGAAGACGCAGAAGCCGCACTGGAAGGCCACGTTGACCAGGATCAGCCCCCAGTAGCTGTCGTAGAGCAGCTCCGAGTCGCTCATCCAGGCCGGCAGCGGCACCTCGGTGAACATCCGGAACAGCGGGATGAGCAGGGCCTGCTGCGGCAGCAGGTTCGCCGCGGTGAACAGGCCGAGCAGCGCGATGTTGAGCTTCCAGCTGAACCGGGCGATCACGAACGCCACGCAGGAGGCGAGGAACAGGGTCAGCAGCACCGCCGGCACGGTGATGTACACCGAGTTGAGGAAGTGCTTGCCGAACTCGGCGGTCCGCCACGCGGTGACGTAGTTGTCGAGCGTCCAGCCGCCGAGCGACACGTAGCCGTGGCTGGCCGTGTACTCGTACGAGCGCAGCGAGGTCAGCACCGCCCAGAGGATCGGGAAGAGCCAGCCGACCGCCACGGCCGCGAGGAAGACGTGCAGGACCACCCGGGCCGGCCGCAGCGGCCGGCGGCGGGTGGACGGCGCCGAGGTGTCCGGCGCTCGGGTCAGGGTCGCGCTGCTCATCGCCGGTCCTCCCGCATCACGGTGAACAGGTAGAGGGTGATGAAGACCAGGGAGACGACCAGCATGATGGTCGCCAGCGCCGAGCCGAAGCCGATCCGGCTCGCCTCGCCCACCACGTTCTGGGTGACCAGCGCGGAGAGCAGCTCCAGTCCGTTGCGGCCCTTGTTGATGACCCAGACCAGGTCGAAGGCGCGCAGCGACTCGATCACCGTCACCACCAGCACGATGATGTTGATCGGTCGCATCACCGGGAAGACCACCCTGAAGAAGGTGCTGGCCTCCGACGAGCCGTCCACGGCGGCGGCCTCGCGCAGCGACGGGTCGACGCCCTTCAGGCCGGCCAGGTAGAGCAGCATGATGTAGCCGACGTGCCGCCAGCCGGCGGCGAAGAGCACCGCCCAGATGTTCACGTTCGGGTCGCCGTACCAGTCGGTCTGGCTGCCGAGCAGCGCGTTGAGCAGGCCCTGGTCGCGGCTGTAGATGAGCTGCCAGACGAAGCCGATCAGCGCCAGCGAGAGCACCACCGGCAGGTAGAGCGCGGTCTGGTAGAACCGGCTGCCGCGCAGTTCCTTGTCGAGCAGCACGGCGAGGAACATCCCGAACGGGGTGGCCACCACGAAGAGGGCGGCCAGCCAGAGCAGGTTGTTCTGCACCGCAGGCACGAACGGCGGGTAGATGTTCACCACGTCGTCGTAGTTCTTCAGGCCGACCCAGTCGATCTCGCCCAGCGGGCCGATGCCGTCCCAGTCGGTGCCGGAGAGCAGCACGGTCGCCGCCGCCGGCAGCCAGACCAGGCCGACGACGAGCAGCAGGGGTACCAGCACCATCAGCGTGATCACCACGCGGTCGGTGCGGGAGAGGAGCCGTAGCCGGCGGCCGCGACCACGCGTGGTGGTGGTCGCGGCCGGCGGCGGCACGGCGCGATCCGCTTGGATCAGGGGCAGGTCGGACATGATGTCCTCCCCCTTCCGCCGTCAGCTGGTGAAGATCGACTTCTTCTGGTTCTCGATGCTGGTGAGCAGCCCGCTGATGTCCTTCGGGTCCTTGATGAACTGCTGGAGCGCCGGGATCATCACCGTCGAGGCGAAGTCCGGCCGGGTGTCGCGGTCGAGGAACTGGGCGATCTCGGTGGCCGAGCCGACCAGCTCCGCGGCCTTCTTCTGCAGCGCGGTGTAGCCGCTGGTGTCGGCGCCCGTGTTGGCGACCAGGGTGCTCGGGTCGTTCTTGACGGTGATGTTCGCGGCGTCCTTGGAACCCACGTACTCCAGCAGCTTCTTGGCCGCGGTCTCGGACTTCGGCTTGCGCGCCATCATGTAGCCGTCGATCGGCGCGTCCAGGGCCTTCGCGCCGATGGTCGAGTCGACCTCGGGGAAGGTGAAGAAGTCCAGGTCGTCCTGCTCGTCGTTGTTGAACTGCTGGGCGACGAAGAGGCCGAGCAGGTACATGCCGCTCTTCTTCTGCTGCAGCGACTGGGCGGCCTCCTGCCAGGTGCGGCCCAGCGAGTCCGGCTGGTGGATCGGCAGCAGCCCGGCCCAGGTGTCGAAGACCTTCTTGACCTTGTCGGAGGTCCACGCCTCCTTGCCAGCCATCAGGTCGACGTGGAACTGGTAGCCGTTGATCCGCAGGTTGAGGATGTCGAAGGTGCCCATCGCCGGCCAGCCGTCCTTGTCGGCGAAGGCGATCGGGTTCAGGCCGTCCTTCTTCATCTGCGCGCCGAGGTTGTTCAGCTCGTCCAGGGTCTTGGGCACCTGGTAGCCGCGCTGCTGCCACACCGACTTGCGGTAGAAGACCGCCCACGGGTAGTACGAGGCCGGAACGAAGTACTGCTTGCCGTCGTCGCCGGTGGACGCCTTCTTGAACGCGTCGGAGTAGCCGGAGAGCTTGCCCCACACGTCGCTGAGGTCGCCCGCCAGGCCCTTCGCGGCGAAGAACCGCATCCGGTAACCGGCGAACCACATGAACACGTCGTCCGGCTTGCCCTGCAGGTAGTTGTTGATGTTCTCCTGGAACGTGTTGTGGTCGACCGTGTTGATGTTGGCCTGCACGCCGGTCGAGGTCTTGAAGCCGTCCATCACCTTGGCGATGACGTCCTTCGGCTTCGGGTCGGACTGGTTCGACCCGAGCGACACGGTCTTGGCGTCCGCGCCGCCGGAGTCGGAGTCGGATCCGCAGCCGGCGAGCAGTCCCGTGCCGAGCAGCGCGCCCGCGCCGGCCGCGCCGGCCAGCAGCGAGCGGCGGTTCAGGCCGGCGACGGACGGGGGTACGAGTCGGGCGAGGTACTCGGCTTGCGAGCGGGGACGGGACATTGTGCCTCCTGCGTGGAAGAGGTGCGCTGCGCCCAAGGGCCGTGACGGGTGGCGGGGATCGGTGTTCGTGTCGACCGACGTAGATCCACCGTGAATCCACATGTCCGAACACAAACAGCCGGTGGCGGTTGAAGCTACCCCTTGGTTCGGCGCTGTCAAGAGGGCAGAAGGACAGCGATAACCCAGTTGTGACACGGGGATGCGGCGGTAAACGTTGGAATCTCTGTCGATGTTGGAAAGTGTTGACTTGGGTGCCGTTCGGGGGCACCCTCTGCTGTCATGCGGAACTGGCACGGCGAGCGCATCTGGTACGGCGCCGACTACAACCCGGAGCAGTGGCCCGAGGAGACCTGGGCCGAGGACGTCGAGCTGATGCGCCGGGCCGGGGTCAACCTGGTGTCGGTCGGGATCTTCTCCTGGGCCCTGCTGGAACCCGCTCCCGGCCGCTTCGAGTTCGGCTGGCTGGACCGGTCGCTCGACCTGCTGCACGACGGCGGGATCAGCGTCGACCTGGCCACCGCCACGGCCAGCCCGCCGCCCTGGCTGGCCCACCGGCACCCGGAGACGCTGCCCCGCCGCGCCGACGGCACCATCCTCTGGCCCGGCGGGCGGCAGGCGTACTGCCCCAGCTCACCGGTGTTCCGGGAGCGCTCGCTCGCCCTCGTCGAGGCCGTCGCCGGCCGGTACGCCGACCACCCGGCCGTCGTCATGTGGCACGTCTCCAACGAGCTGGGCTGCCACAACGTCCACTGCTACTGCGACGTCAGCGCCGACGCGTTCCGCCGCTGGCTGCGCGAGCGCTACGGCGACCTGGACGCGCTCAACGCCGCCTGGGGCACCGCGTTCTGGAGCCAGCGCTACCACGACTGGGCCGAGGTCAACCCGCCGCGGACCGCGCCCACCTTCGCCAACCCGACCCAGCAGCTGGACTTCCTGCGCTTCTCCTCCGACGAGCAGCGCGTCCAGCTGCGCGCCGAACGGGAACTGCTGACCCGGCTCACCATCCAGCCGGTCACCACGAACTTCATGATCGGCACCGGCATCAAGTACCTCGACTACCACTCCTGGGCCGCCGACGTGGACCTGGTCGCCAACGACCACTACCTGACGGCCGCCGACCCGCAGCCGCAGGTCGGCCTGGCGCTCGCCGCCGACCACACCCGGGGCGTCGCCGGCGGCGACCCATGGCTGCTCATGGAGCACTCCACGAGCGCGGTGAACTGGCAGCCGCGCAACGTCGCCAAGACCCCCGGCCAGCTGCGCCGCAACAGCCTCGCCCACGTGGCGCGCGGCGCCGACGGGGTGCTGTTCTTCCAGTGGCGGGCCTCCCGGGCCGGCGCCGAGAAGTTCCACTCCGCGCTGGTGCCGCACGCCGGCCCGGACACCAAGGTGTTCCGCGAGGTCTGCCGCCTCGGCGCCGACCTCGAAGCCCTGGCCGAGGTACGCGGCAGCCGGGTCGACGCCGATGTGGCCATCCTCTTCGACTACGAGGCCTGGTGGGGCGCCGAACTCGACTCCCACCCCAGCGTCGACGTCACCTACACCGACCGGCTCGCCGCGCTGCACGGCGCGCTCTGGCGGGCCGGGGTCACCGCCGACGTGGTGCACCCGTCCACCGACCTGTCCCGCTACCGGCTGGTCCTGGCGCCCACCCTCTACCTGGTCCGCGACGCCGACGCCGACGCGCTCCGCCGGTACGTCGAGGCGGGCGGGACCGCGCTGGTCACCTACTTCAGCGGCATCGTCGACGAGCACGACCACATTCGGCTCGGCGGCTACCCGGGCGCGTTCCGCGACCTGCTCGGCGTACGCACCGAGGAGTTCTTCCCGCTCCGGGCCGGCGAGTCGGTCCGCCTCGACGACGGCACGACCGCCGACGTGTGGACCGAGTGGCTGCACGCCGAGGGCGCCGAGGTCCTCGCCGCGTACGCCGACGGGCCGCTGCCCGGGGTGCCGGCGCTGACCCGGCACGCGGTCGGCGCGGGTGCGGCCTGGTACCTCGGCACCCGGCTCGACCAGCCGGCCACCGACGGGCTGGTCACCCGGCTGCTCGCCGAGGCAGGTGTCCGGCCCGCGGCGACCGCTCCGGAGGGGGTGGAGGTGGTCCGCCGCCGGTCCGCCGACCGGAGCTGGCTGTTCGTCATCAACCACACCGACGCCGAGGCCCGGCTGGCGGTCACCGGCGCCGAACTGCTCGGCGGCGGCCGGTGCGACGGCGAGCTGATGGTCGGCGCGGGGGAGGTGGCGGTGGTCCGGGAGGAGCCCGCGGTCCATCCCGAGGCCGTCTGACCACGCGTACCGTGCCGCTTGCTCGCGAAGGAGGACTCATGCTCGCCCAGCAACGGCAGAGCGCCATCCTGGAGCTGATCCGCCAGCGCGGCGGTGTCCGGGTCAGTCACCTGGTCAGCCGCTTCGGGGTGTCGGACATGACGATCCGGCGGGATCTGGAGGTGCTCGCCGAGCGGGGCCTCGTCGACAAGGTCCACGGGGGAGCGACGCTGGCCGGTCCCGGCTCGGCCGAGGAGCCGGGCTTCGCGGCCAAGTCGATCCGGCAGCAGGCCGAGAAGCGGGCCATCGTCGAGCGGGCCGCCGGCCTGGTCGAGCCCGGCATGGCCATCGCGCTCTCCGCCGGCACCACCACGGCCGCGCTGGCCGCCCGGCTGGCCGACGTCCGGGGGCTGACGGTGGTCACCAACTCGATCCCGGTCGCCGACGCCCTCTACCAGAACCCGCGCCCCGACCAGACGGTCGTGCTGACCGGCGGCATCCGTACCCCCTCGGACGCGCTGACCGGGCCGGTGGCCGAGGCGGCCATCGCGGCGCTCAACGTCGACCTGCTCTTCCTGGGCGTGCACGGGATGAGCCCGCGCACCGGGTTCACCACCCCGAACCTGCTGGAGGCGGCGGTCAACCGGCGGCTCATCGGCGCGGCCCGGCGACTCGTCGTGCTCGCCGACCACACCAAGTGGGAGACCATCGGCATCGCCACGATCGCCCCGCTGGAGGAGGCCGACCTGCTCATCACCGACGCCGGGCTGCCGCCGGACGGGCGCCGGCAGATCGGCGAGCAGGTGGGTGAGCTCATCGTGGTCGACGTCGACTAGCACCCGGCCCGGATGTCCCTGGCCGGCGGACCTGACCCTTTCCTGCCCGGACCGGGCGGTACCGCACGTTCACCGCGGCCGCGGGATCGTCGCCGTCGAGCAGCGTGAGCCGAACGGGGTCGCCGCCGGGGTTGTCGAACAGCCGGATCCCGTCGCCGAGCAGCACCGGCGCGATGTGCAGGTCGATCTCGTCGATCAGTCCGCGCTCGAGAAGTTGGCGGCCGATCGTGGCCGAGAAGACCTCGAGGTTCTTGCCGCCGGCGGCTGCCAGCCCGATCCGGACCGCCTCGGCGACATCGCAGCTGAGAAAGGTCACGCCGTCTGCGGCCTGCGCGTCCTCCGGGTGGTGCGTAAGGACGAACACCGGTCCCTGCCACGATCCGCCGTAGATGCCGCTGACATCCGGGTACGCGTCGAAGCCGTCGCGACCGCCCAGCACGGCGCCGGTCGTCGTGGCGTACTCCTCGATGAGGCCGGATCGCACCGAGAGCCCCGTCATCCAGTCCATGGTGTGTCCCGACCCCGCCACGAACCCGTCGAGCGACATCGTGAAGTGCCAGAGCACCTTGCCTGCGGTGGTCCGTCGGTCCGGTTCCGCCAACTGCCCGATTGTGGTGTCGATTCGTGGCGGGGTCTCTGCGCTGGTCATGGTCGTCCTCTTCGATCGATGTCGGTTGACACGACGCTAGGCCGGCCGGGTGGCCCTGTGTAAGGTCCAGTTCCGTGGCAGTCGAGTGGTCCGGTTCGCCGCCGGACACCTTCCTGCAGCTCGATCGTCAGCGCCCCGAGACGCTGGGCTCGCAGCTGCAGAACGCGCTACGAACGGCGGTCCGTGAGGGACGCCTGCGCACCGGCGAGCGGCTGCCGTCGTCGCGACGGCTCGCGGTGGACCTCGGTGTCTCCCGTGGCCTGGTGCAGGCGACCTATGAACAGTTGGTGGCCGAGGGTTACCTGAGCGCCGTCGGTGGCTCGTCGACGCGGGTCGCGTTCCGCCCCCAGGCGACCGCCGTCACGCCACCGGAACGTCTCCCGGCTGCCCGGATGGAGATCGACTTCGTGCCGGGGCGCCCCGACCTGAACAGTTTCCCGGCGCGCGACTGGTTGTGGGCATGCGGGGAGGCGAGCCGTACGGCCGCCGCCCGTGAGATGGGGTACGGCGATCCCCGAGGTTCGGTCAGACTGCGTGAGGTGATCGCCTCGTACCTGCAACGGGTTCGCGGAGCGGTAGCGGGCGCGGACGACGTGGTGATCTGCGGCGGGTTCACCCAGGGTGTGTCCCTGACCCTGGCCGCGCTGCGCGCGGCGGGCGCCACCTCGGTCGCGGTGGAGGACCCGGGTCACCTGGACCTGCCCGTACTCGTCCGCCGGGCGGGTCTGAACCCCGTCTTCATCCCCGTCGACGACGGCGGCCTGGTGGTCGACGACCTGGCCGGGACGGACGCGACCGCGGTCATCGTCACGCCGGCCCATCAGACCCCGACCGGGGTCGTCCTCACGCCCGAGCGGCGGCGGGCACTGCTGGAGTGGGCCGCGCAGGCGAACGGGGTGGTCATCGAGGACGACTACGACTCGGAGTTCCGCTACGACAAGCAGGCCGTCGGGTCGCTCCAAGGTCTCGCGGCGGAGCGTGTGGTGAGTGTCGGGTCGGTCAGCAAGTCGCTCGCTCCCGCCCTCCGGCTGGGGTGGGTGCTCGCTCCGCGGCACCTCAGTGACCGGATCGCCGAGGACAAGCACCGCGGCGACCGTGGCTCGCCGACACTCGATCAGCTCGCCCTGGCCCGGCTCATGGAGTCGGGCCGGTTCGATCGCCACCTGCGCCGCATGCGTGGTGTCTACGCCGGACGGCGCGGTGAACTGGTCGAAGCCATCGGCCGGCACGCTCCCCACCTCGAGCTGACCGGCCTCGCCGCCGGCTTCCACGCCGTCGCCCTGCTCTCCGAGGGAACCGACGAGGCGGCGGTGGTCGACGCGGCGGCGCAGCGCTCAGTGGGGTTGCAGGGGCTCGGTCGGTACCGGTCGGTGAACAGTGCGGGGCCGCCGGGGATCGTGTTCGGCTTCGGAGCCGTCAACCGGGACGCGATCAGACGGGGGATCGCGGCCGTCGCCGACCTGCTGCGGTAGGGCCGGAACCAACGCTTGTCGCTCACAGGCACTTCACAGCCGCCCAGGTTAGGGTGCCCTTCGTGGCCCGTTCCACGGTGGAGCGCGCCGACGGTGGAAGCGGAGTGGCGATGGTCTTCAAGAAGATGCTGAGCGCGTTCGGCGTGGGCGGCCCGAGCGTCGACACGGTGCTGACCAACCCGAACACCCGGCCGGGCCTGACCCTGGACGGGCACGTCAACCTGGTCGGCGGCGACGCGCCGGCGAGCATCGAGCAGATCACCGTCGGCCTGGTCACCCGGGTCGAGATCGAGGGCGGCGACACCGAGTACGCCGGCGTCATGGAGTTCCACCGGATGGCGGTGAGCGGCCCGCTCCAGCTCGCCCCGAAGCAGCAGCTGTCCATCCCGTTCCAGCTCCCCGTCCCGTGGGAGACCCCGGTCACCGACGTCTACGGCCAACGGCTGCACGGCATGACCATGGGCCTGCGGACCGAGCTGGCGGTGGCCCGGGCCGTGGACAAGTCCGACCTGGACCAGGTGGCGGTGCACCCGCTGCCGATCCACGAGCGGATCCTCGACGCCTTCCAGGCGCTCGGCTTCCGTTTCAAGCACGCCGACCTCGAGCGCGGCCACATCCGGGGCGTGCAGCAGACGCTCCCCTTCTACCAGGAGATCGAGTTCTTCGCGGCGCCGCAGTACGCCGGGGCGATCAACGAGGTCGAGCTGACCTTCGTCACCAGCCAGCAGGGCGTCGAGGTGATCCTGGAGTGCGACAAGCGCGGCGGCTTCCTCAGCGCCGGGCACGACGCCTTCGGCCGGTACGCCGTCCCGCACAGCGACGCGGGCCGGACCGACTGGGTCCAGGTGGTCGACGGCTGGCTCCGGGAGACCACCTCGCGGTACGGCAACCTGCGCGCGCACGGCTTCGGCGCCCCGCACGGGCACCACGGCCACCGGGGCTCCGGCATGGGCGGCATGGTGGCGGGCGCCGCGCTCGGCATGGCGGGCGGCCTGGTCGCCGGTGAGCTGATCGAGGACGCCTTCGAGGGCGACTTCGGGGACTTCGGCGGGGAGTAGCCGGCACGCGACGATGCCCCCGGGGTGATCCCCGGGGGCATCGTCGTCTCAGGTGGTGCTCCGGTCAGTGCCGGGCCTTGCGCTCCTCACCGCTGCGGAAGTTGCTTCCGGCCTTGGCCAGACCGCGGCTACCCAGGTAACCGATGGTCAGCAGCGTGATGAAGAACCAGGCCTGCGGGGCGCGGAAGATGTCCACCCCGACCGAGTTCTTCCCGACCAGGAAGGACGCCACCAGCACCGCGGCGACGGACGCGACGTAGACCCAGAATTCGGTCGTCCGGAGCGACGGCTTGGTCTCGGTGCCGGGCGCCGCGATCGCCTGCTCCCGGTGCCCGTCGTGCATCATCGGCATCGGGCGGGTCGGCGTCTCCTGCATGGCGGCCCGGTTGGACATGTCCTGCGCCGGCCGGTTCATCGGCCTGGTGGATGCAGCCTGCGTGCTCATCTGGTCCTCCTCAGGATTTGATGAGTCGTTCTCTGCACACCTCCCGCCCCGCTGCCGCAGGTCGGCCACGGCACGGTTCGCGCACTGTGGCGGGGGCACCCTCCGTCTACCCGGGGCCCCGGCGAGGTAACACCGGTCCCCGGCCGAATAGGAGCACCGCGCGGGGCCGCCGCCCGGCCCGGGCATTCCGGGCACGGCGCCGGCCTCGAACCCGACACCGCGGTACGGAACGGGCGCCGCGCGGCCGTCGGGGCCGGCCGGTTTCAGCCGCCGGTCGTCGGGCACGCAACGAGGATCCCGAGAGATCTGCGAGGTGGTTGACGTGCGTGAGGACGACATGCGGCAGGACGCCGCCCGACGGGCCGAGGAGCGGGTCGCCGGCGGCGTCTACGGCGAGGGCGCGCTCGACGAGGTCACCGTGCCGCAGACCGACGTGCTGCGGGTGATCCAGGAGGAGGATCCGGACGATCCGGCGCACGCCCCGGTCGACCCGAACGTGTTGCGCGACGGCGGTCCGACCCGGGGCCAGGGCGCGGTGACCACGACCGGCGGCACGGCCGGCCCGGCGAGCGTGCGCCGGCTGGCCCGCCAGCCGGAGCGGCACCGGGGCAAGGTGGCCCCGACCACCACGGGCGACGCCACCACCGGCGGCCTGAGCACCCCGGCCGGCGGCTCGACCAGCGACGCCTCGTCGAGCGGCAGCCAGGTCGGCAACTTCACCAACGACAAGGCCAACCCGGGCTGACCCCGAAACCGAGGGAGGGGGGCGGCCAAGGCCGCCCCCCTCCCCGCGCACCCCCTCCCGAGTGCGTCGATCATGAAGTTGACGGCGGTGTGGATCTCCGCTTTCACCGCCAACCTCATGATCGACCGGAGGGGCCGACCGCGCCGGGGTGGTTCGGGGGTCAGGGGGTGCGGAGGATGCCCAGGCGTTGGGTGGCGCGGGTGAGGGCCACGTACAGGTCGCTGTGGCCGCGGGGGGACTCGGCGACGATGCGGTCCGGGTCCACCACCAGCACCGAGTCGAACTCCAGGCCCTTGGCCTGCTCGGTGGTGAGCACCACGACGCGGTTCGCCAGCTCCGGCTGCTCGCCGACGGTCGCCTCCGGCAGCGCGGCGACGACCGCCGCGCCCAGCTCGGCCACCCGGCCGGCCGGCACGATCACCCCGAGCCGGCCGTCGGCCAGCCCGGCCGCCTCCCGGGCGGTCGCCTCGACCAGCTCGGCGGCGAGCCGGTCCGCCGCGACGGTACGGTCCCACGGCGGCACGCCGCTGGCGCGTACCGAGCGGGGTGGGCGCAGCGCCGGGTCGATCTCGGCGAGCACCTCGGCGGCGACCGCCATGATCTCGGACGGGGTGCGGTAGCTGACCGTCAACTCCTCCAGCCGCCACCGGTCCGCCACGTACGGCTCCAGGGCCTCCTGCCAGGACGGCGTGCCGGCGAGCGCTCCGGTCTGCGCCACGTCCCCGACGATGGTCATCGACCGGCTCGGGCAGCGGCGCATCAGCAGCCGCCAGGCCATCGGCGACAGCTCCTGCGCCTCGTCGACGATCACGTGCCCGAAGGCCCAGGTCCGGTCGGCGGCGGCGCGCTGCGCGGTGGTGAGCCGGTCGGCCTCCTCCTGCCGCTCGGAGAGGCGGTCGGCGTCGATGAGGTCGGTGACGCCGAGGATCTCGCCGCCGTCCGCCTCGTCCTCCACGTCGATCGAGCGGGAACCCCGCCAGATCTCCAGCACGCCCTCGGCGTACTCCCGTTCCAGGGCGCGGATCCGCTCCCGGCGGGCCGCGGCGGCACGCTCGTCCTCGCCCAGCAGCTCGGCCGCCTCGTCCAGCAGCGGCACGTCGGCCGGCGTCCAGCCGCCCGGCTCCCGGTGCAGCGCGGCCCGCTCGGCGTCGGTGAGCATCGGCGCGGCGGCGGCGATCCGCTCGGGCGACTCGAACAGGTCGGCGAGCAGCCGCTGCGGGGTGAGCACCGGCCACAGCTCGTCCAGCGCGGCCCGGATCTCCGGCTCGTCGCGCAGCTCCCGGCGGATCTCCGCCCGGTCGGCCTCGGAGAGCAGGTTCTCCCCGCCGAGCGGGTCGGCGCCGATCCGCTCGGCCACCTGGTCGGCGAGCGCGTGCACGATCTCGATGTCGAACAGCGCCCGGGCCAGGTTGTGCGGGCGGTCGGTGCGGCGGACCCGGTCCCGCGCCTGGCGGACGGTCTCCGGGTCGAGCGTGAGGACCTCCCGCTGGGGCAGTTCGATCTCCAGCGGCTCGTCCGGCACCCACTGCCGGTCCCGGACGGCGTTCGCCAGCACCTCGGCCAGCACCACGCGCCCCTTCAGCGCCGCGGTCACCGCCGGCTCGGCGCGTACGGCGTGCACGCCGGGGAAGAGGTCGGCCTGGGTACGCAGCAGCACGCCGGTCTCGGCCAGCGCCGGCAGCACCTGGGAGATGTAGCGCAGGAAGGTGGCGTTCGGGCCGACCAGCAGCACGCCCCGGGTGGAGAGCTGCTGCCGGTGGGTGTAGAGCAGGTACGCGGCGCGGTGCAGTGCCACCGCGGTCTTGCCGGTGCCCGGACCGCCCTGCACCACCATGACGCCCGGCAGGTCGGCCCGGATGATCCGGTCCTGCTCGGCCTGGATGGTCTCGACGATGTCGCGCATCCGCCCGGTGCGCCCGGCGTTCAGCGCGGCGAGCAGCGACGCCTCGCCGGTCACCTCCTCGTGGGCGGTGGGGGAGGCGGCGGCGATGTCGAGCACCTCGTCGTTGAGCCCGGTCACCTTCCGATCCCGGGTACGCAGGTGCCGACGCCGGCGGACCCCCTGCGGGTTGGCGGCGGTGGCCAGGTAGAAGGCGCGGGCGGCCGGGGCGCGCCAGTCGATCAGCAGCGGGTCGTAGTCGCCCGAGGTGTCGAAGATGCCGATCCGGCCGACGTAGCGGCACGAGTCGTCGTCGCCGTCGAGGCGGCCGAAGCAGAGGCCGGTCTCCACGGCGGAGTACTGCTCGACCTGGTCGGCGTACATCTGCACGGCGGAGTCGCGCTGCGACCGGGCCTGCTGCGTGCCGCCGGTGGTGCGCAGCTCCTCGGTGAGCCGCCGGGCCGCCTGGTCCCGCATGCCGTCCAGCCGGTCGTAGAGCATCGAGACGTACTCCTGCTCGCGACCGATCTCGTCGTCCTGGTACAGCTCACCCGACACGTCGGAGTGCGTTGACAAGCCGGCTCCTCATCGCCTAGAATTGCGCAAGGAATGGCTTTCGGAGCCATTCCTTTTTGTGTTTGAACTGAGAAAGATACCGCGCCGCCGCCCGCCGGACCAAGCCTCGCCCGCCGCCCGCGACCACGTCACACCGCAGGTTCGCACACGAAAGCGGGGCCCGGCCGGCATGACGCCGACCGGACCCCGACGGGTCCGCTTCGCGGATCTCAGCCCTTCGCCGCCTGGTACAGCCGCTCCGGCGTGACCAGCCCGGCCAGCACCCGGCCGTCGTCGGTGAGCAGCACGCTGAACAGCTTGCCGGTGAGCAGCCGGCCGCTGCCCCAGTCACCGCTCACCCGCTGGAGCCCGCCGAGCACCTTCGACAGCGCCTCCGCGTCCGGCCCGGCCGCCTCGCCGGGCTTCGCGCCCGTCGCGGCGCCGGCCACGTCGATCTTCGCGACCAGCACGGTGGTCCAGCCGGTGCCGACCGTACGCACGTCCGGCCGGTCCTCGCCCCGGCCCGCGGGGCGCTTCCCGCTCGGCACGCGCCCGTCGCCCGCCGGCTCCTCGGTGACCTTCACGCCCGGCGGCGGGTTGAACCGGAACTGGTCGGCGTCCGGGGTGCGGAAGTCGACCTGGGTGAACGCCACCTCGAACGCCGGCTCGTCCGACCCGTCGGCGAGCACCTCGAAGCGCAGCGGCACGTGCTCCTTCGCGTCCAGCGCGATCCGCACCTGGTGCACCAGCGAGTTCCGGTCGCGCGGCGTGAGCACCAGCTCGTAGACGCTGCGCCCGGCGACGGTGGCCGAGCGGCCGACGGTGACCGCCGTGCTCGGGTCGATCGCGGCCAGCGCCCGGTCGGCGGCGTCGGCCGGGGTGGCCGGCGCGGTGTCGAGGTCCTTCCCCTCCGCCGGCAGCGTCCGGTGCGACGCGGCGTTGTCCCGGCTGCTCCAGGTCCAGACGTCGCGCCCGTTGCGCAGCACGTCCCGCTCGCCGAGCGTGTCGACCAGGGCGAGCCGCTGCCGGTCCGGGCCGGCGTACCAGACCCGGAGGGTGTGTGTGCCGCTGACCAGGCTGGCCAGCTCGTTCCCGCCGGCCTGCCCGGCCAGCCCGACGATCGGCGGCAGCCCGAGGTCGGCCCGCTGCACCACGGTGCCGGAGAGCCCGTCGAGGCGGGACGTACGCAGGTCCTCCAGGAGCTGGGCGGCGGTACGCGGCGGCAGCGCCGGGTCGGCCCCGGCGGCGAACGTGCCGACGGCGGCGCCGCCCCCGATCACGGCGACCCCCGCGGTCACCGGGACCAGCCAGCGCAGTACGGCGCGGTTCTTCAGTACGGACATGGTGTGCACCTCCTGACGGTAGATGCTGCACCGGGGACGCTGTGAGGGCGCTGAGGAGATTCCCTAGGGGGTGTCACCGGATGGCACCCTTGACCCGTGCGGTTGCTGGTGGTGGAGGACGAGACGCGGCTGGCCGCGTCCCTGCGGCGCGGCCTTCAGGCGGAGGGCTTCGTGGTGGACGTCGAGTCCACCGGTCCGGGCGGGCTGGACGCGGCCCGGCACGGCGACTACGACGCGATGATCCTCGACGTGATGCTGCCCGGCCTCTCCGGCTACGAGGTGGTCCGCCGGCTGCGCGCCGAGGAGCGCTGGCTGCCGGTGCTCATGCTCTCGGCCAAGGACGGCGAGTACGACCAGGCCGACGGGCTGGACTGCGGGGCCGACGACTACCTCACCAAGCCCTTCTCGTACGTGGTGCTGCTGGCCCGGCTGCGGGCGCTGCTGCGCCGCGGCGCGCCGGAGCGCCCGGCCGTGCTCGCGGTCGGTGACCTGCGCCTGGATCCGGCCCGGCGGCGGGTGACCCGGGCCGACGCCGAGGTGGCCCTGACCACCCGCGAGTACGCCCTGCTCGACTACCTGATGCGCCGCCCCGGCGAGGTGGTCTCCAAGACCGAACTGCTGGACCACGTCTGGGACGCCTCGGTCGAGACCGCGCCGAACGCGGTCGAGGTCTACGTCGGCTACCTGCGCCGCAAGATCGGCCGGGACCGGCTGGAGACGGTCCGCGGCGCCGGCTACCGGCTGGCCACATGAGGCGCCGGATCAGCGCGCTCCTGCCGGACCTCGGGCTGCGGTCCCGGCTGCTCGTGCTCGGGGTGGCCGGCCTGGTCGTCGGGTTCGCGCTCGGCGGGGCGCTGCTGCTCGGCGCGCTCGGGTGGACGTTGCAGCGCTCGGTCGACGCCGAGGCGCTCCGCACCGCGGACGCGGTCGCGCTGCTCGCTGCGGAGGACGCCCTGCCCGATCCGCTGCCGGTGGCCGGCGGGCAGCTCCGCGTCCAGGTCGTCGACGGCCAGGGCCGGATCCGGGCCGCCTCCATCGACGCCGACCGGCTGGTGCCGATGCTCGGCCCGGACCAACTGCGCGCCGGGGAGCGCCAGCGGCTGGTGGTGGACGGGCGGCGGGTCGGCCTCACCGGGCCGGTCCGGGTGGTGACCGTGCCGGCGGGCACGGCCGACGAGCCGCGCACCGTGCTCGTGGCCAAGTCGATGACCGACGTCCGGCACAGCCTGCACGTGGTCCGGAACCTGCTGCTGGTCGGCTTCCCGCTGCTGGTGGCCGGGCTGGCCGTGGTGGCCTGGCGGGTGGTGGGGGCGACCCTGCGCCCGGTGGAGGCACTGCGCAGCGGGGCCGCCGAGATCACCGGCCGGGCCGGGGCGGAGCGGCTGCCCGTGCCGGCGGGGCGGGACGAGATCCACCGGCTCGCGGTCACCCTCAACGACATGCTGGACCGGCTGGCGGCGTCCCGGGACCGGCAGCGGGCGTTCGTGGCCGACGCCGCGCACGAGCTGCGCAGCCCGGTCACCAACATGCGCACCGAGCTGGAGGTGGCCCGGCGGCTGGGCGACCCGGACTGGCCGGCGGTGGCGGAGAACCTGCTCGCCGACACCGAGCGGCTCAGCCGGCTGGTCGACGACCTGCTGCTGCTGGCCCGCCTCGACGAGCAGGCGGCCCGGCCGGACCGCCCCGCGCCGCACGCCGTCGGCCCGGTGGAGCTGGGCGAGCTGCTGCGCGGGGTGGCCGGGCGCTATCCGTCCCCGCCGCTGCGCCACGAGCCGCCGCCCGGCCCGCTCTGGACCGAGGGGGACCCGGGGGAGCTGCGCCGGGTGCTGGTCAACCTGGTGGAGAACGCGCTGCGGCACGCGCACGGCGAGGTGCGGCTCGCGGTCACCGGCCCGCACCCCGGGCCGCCCGTGCCGCTGCAGCGCGGCGGGTCGGCGTACCACCTGGTCACGGTGACCGACGACGGGCCGGGCATCCCGGCGGCCGACCGGGAGCGGGTCTTCGCCCGCTTCACCCGGCTGGACGACGCCCGGGGGCGCGACGCCGGCGGCGCGGGCCTCGGCCTGGCCATCGTGCGGGAGCTGGTCCGCCGGGCCGGCGGCGCCGTCGAGCTGGCCGACGCCGCGCCGGAGGCGGCCGCGCCGGGGCTGCGGGTGACGGTACGGCTGCCCGCGCTGGCCGACCCGGAGCCGGAGGCGGACTGACCCGTCGGCCATCAGCCGATGCGGTCGGCGAGCTGGCGCACGGCGATCTGGTAGGTCTCCTGGGTGTGGTACGGCCAGTGCCGCTCCAGCGGCGGTGGCACCGTGTCCATCGGATCGATGTCCAGGCTCGACGGGTCGCGGAGCCGGAGGTCGACCGAACGCGCCCCGGAGGCGTCGCAGGCGGCGGAGTGGTCGAAGATGAGCCCCCCGACCGGGTCGGTGTCCCGCCACAGGTTCCGCCACCGCCAGTCGAGCCGGTCGCCCAGGTCGCACAGTGTCTGCGCGCTGAGGTAGGCGGGATAGAGGCGGGTGTAGAGGCGGCTCAGCGGGGACCCGTGGGTCAGCAGCGCCACCCGGCGCCGGACGTCCGGCGGCAGTTGCAGGATCGTGGCCGCGGCCAGCACGGAGCCGTGGCTGTGTGCCGAGACGACCACCTTGCCGCGCGCGGCGAGCGCGGACACCCGCTCGGCGAGTTCGGGCACCGCCCGGGCGGCGTAGCAGGGCGGCGCGAAGGGGTGGACGGTACGGGGCCAGAAGTCGCCCAGGTCCCACAGGGCTGCCACCGTGCGTCGCGTCTCTGCCGACCGGTAGGAGCGGAAGGCGAGGATCATGAGGCCGATGACGAGCAGGCTGATGAGCCAGACCCCGCCGTCGGTCACGTACGCGGTCAGCAGCGTCGTCTGCGCCGGGTCCCGGCTGAGCCGGGCGACCAGCTGGGTGGGGCCGATCCCGATCAGGTCGAACGCGATGGTGGCCAGCCCCACCGAGGACATCACGAAGAACGTGACCAGGATCGGGCCCAGCTCGTCGGTCACGTGGGAGCGGGCGATGGTCTCCCGGACGACCTCGCGCCGGGACGCCGCCCGGGGTGTGACGTCCGGGTAGTCCCGCTCGACGATCCGGGCGGCGCGGCGTCCCCTCCGCCGCCGGCTGATCACGAGCGTGAGCGAGGCGGCCCCGGTGGCGATCAGCAGGGCGGACAGGCCGGCCAGCGCGGCCCACCAGTAGGCGACCGGCGGGTCCAGGGGAGCGACGCCCGGGGGGTCCGGCCAGATCGGGCCGGGGAGGGAGCCGCGGTCGAGGAAGTCGGCGACCCGGAAGACCAGCGTGGCGGCGAAGGCGCCGGCGACCGTCACCGAGGCCGCCGCCACGACGGGCATACCGAGCCCGGCGAGGACGGACCGGCTCCCGGGCGCCCGGGGCGCCATCGTGACGAGGGCCAGCACCACCAGCAGGACACCCTGCGCCCCGAGCAGGGCACCGACCGCACCCTCGTAACCCGGCAGCTGGCCGGGCAGCGACTGGACGCCGCGGGCCAGGGCGGCGTAGCCGAGACTCAGCGCGGTCAGCCCGATCGTGGCCGCCGACAGCGGGCGCAGCACGCGGCGTACCCGCCGCCGGGTGGCCGGGACGGGCAGGCAGAGCAGCGCCGCGCCGCACCCGATCAGGCCGACGGCAGCGGCGAACAGCACCCGACCGGCGACACCGTCCGGGGCGGAGATCCCGGCGAGCAGGCTGGCGTCCAGCGTGCCGGCGCCGATCGCCACGTGGATCTGGCGCAGCCAGGCGGGCGTCCGCTCGTCGTCCCAGAATCCCGAGACGTCGAGACGGTCGGGCGCCCGGGCGGCCTCCGGGTGCGGCTGCGGCGGGCGGAACCCCTCGAGCGCCCGCGCCGACCGTGCGCCGATTCCCCAGACGACGCGCAACGCGACCAGCGGGACGAGCGACAGCAGGGCCAGCCGGGGGCCGGCCGGCAGGTCACCCAGCCAGGACAGGTAGGGGCGGTCCGCGCGGCACCCGTCGTAGGGCACGCACTGCCAGGCGACCAGGTCCAGCGTCACGCCGATGACGGAGAGCACGAAGGCGGCGGTCAGTGTCCCGGCGAGCAGGCGGCACAGCACGCGGAACAGGCGGGACCGGCCGGTCGAGGCCGGGCGGAGACGGATCGCCAGGTTGCTCAGCATGAACGGCAGCAGCAACAGCATGGACGCCGTCCGCACCGCGGCGCCCGCGGTCAGGGCGCCCCAGCGGTACGCCTCGACAGCGATCCCGGCGGTCGCCCCGCCCGCCGCACCGACCCCCGGCCGGGGCCGGTAGAACCCCGCGTGGCGGTCTCCGGCGACCCGTACCACGATCGGGTGGTCGAGGATCTTCTCCGCGGTCCCGCCGGACACCCCGTGAACTCTCAACTCGACGGTCTCGCCCTCCGCTGCTGTGCCCACGCCGACAGGGTCACAGACCCGTACCGGGTCCACCGCCGAACGGCGCAAACTGCGAGAGGCCGACGGTCAGCGGCGTCGCTTGGTGCAGACCGGGGTGGTCCGGGCGACCGTGTCGGTGGACCAGACCACCGCGACCGTGAAGCAGTAGTCGGTGGTGCGGTCGAGGCCGTAGGCGATGTAGTCGACCGAGCCGGCGGGCAGGGTCAGGAAGGTGCGCTGCGGCTGCCCCGCGCGGCCCCCGGCGACCACCACCGGCCCCTCCGCGCCGGCCGGGTACGTCCAGCTCAGCACGATGCTGTCCCGCCGGTCGGTCAGGGTGAGCCGCCCGGGCGGGGTGCCGGGGGAGGCGGCCGGGGCGGCGCTCGGCGTGCCGGTGGTGGGGCCGGCCGACGGGGCGCGCCCGGTCGGCGCGGGCGCCGGGGTGTCCCGCCGGTCGTCCACCCGGGACACCCCGGCGATCACCGCGATGGTGCCGAGCAGCAGCGCCACCACCACCCCGGCCACCACCAGCGGCAGCCAGGGCGTGTTCCGGTGCTCGGCGGCGGGCGGCCGGGGCACGTGCACCGGCAGGTAGCGCGACGGCGGCTCGGGTTCGGCGGCCCGGGGCACCCGACGTACGCCTTCGGGCTCGGCCTCGGTCAGCCCCACCACGGTCGGCGGGAGCGCGCTCTCCCCGGGCCGCCAGGGTTCCTCGGCCGGCTCCTCCGGCGGCCACGGGTAGTCGGCGAACGCCTCGTCGTCCGCCTCGGGCGGGGTGCGGGGAGTCGGCACGTGCGCGGCCTCGGCCCGGTCCGGCGGGCGGTAGAGCGGTGTCTCGACCGGGTCGTCGAGCGTCGGTGGCTGGTAGGGCGGCAGGTCGGGCGGGCCCTCGGCGGGCGGGGGGACGCGGGCGGCGGGCACCACCGGGGTCTCCCGGGCGGGCGGCTCCGGCGTGTCGCAGACGTGGTCCGGGTCGGCGGCGGCCCGGGCCAGCCCGGCGACCTGGGTGGCGAGCGGGTCGTCGGCGGCCAGGTGCTCCCGGCACAGCGCCTCGGCGAGCGCCAGGTGCTCGTGGGACTCGGCGTAGCGGCCGCAGTCGCGTTCCATCGCGCCGAGCTTGGCCAGCATCTTGATGCCACTCGGGTGGCCGTCGCCGTAGACCTCGCGGTGCAGCTCCCAGGCGTCCTGCAACCGGTCGCGGGCCACGTCGCACTGGCCGCGGGCGTATTCCACGGTGGCCAGGTCGGCGTGCGCGGCCAGCACCCGCTGCGACTCCGGCCCGTCCCGCGCGGTCAGCTCGATGATGACGTCGGAGTAGAGCCGGGCGGCGCGGGCGTCGCTGCCGACCCGGTGCAGCACCGCGGCCAGGGTGGCGGCGGCGGTGACCGTCCGCTCGTCGGAGCGCCCGAACAGCCGCGAGGTCGCCGCGTACGCGAACGCCGCCCAGCCGCGGGCGGAGTGCGGCTCGCCGAGCGCGACGAGCACCCGGGCCTGGAGGCCGGCGGCCTCGGCCAGCTCGGCGGAGGCGTTGGCGGGACGGGGATCGGCATCGCTCAGCGCGTCGGCGAGCAGTTGCTGGGCGCCGGCGAGGTCGCCTTCGGACACCAGGTGGTGCGCCTGGACAGTCAGGTCAGCGAAGCCGGAGGACACGCCCCATCGTGCTCATCCGACGACGGTAAGTACAAGCCCCGCTGTGGATCAGTTTGGTCGCGATCCGGTCAGGTGGTCGGCCAGCGTCTCGCTGATCCGCCGCAGCTGGTCGACCTGGGCCGGGCTGAGCGCGTCGAACAGGTGCCGGCGTACCCCGGCGACGTGGCCGGGCGCGGCGGCGGCCAGGGTGGCGAAGCCGGCGTCGGTGAGGACGGCGAGCTGGCCGCGCCGGTCGGTGGGGCAGTCCTCCCGGCGGATCCAGCCGGCGGCCTCGAGGCGGGCGGCGGCGTGCGAGAGCCGGCTGCGGGAGGAGCCGGTGGCGTCGGCCAGCTCGCTCATCCGCAGCCGCCGGTCGGGGGCCTCGGAGAGCCGGACCAGGATCTCGTAGTACGCGTGCGGCATCCCGGCGTCGCGTTGCAGCTCGCGGTCGAGGGTGTCCATCAGCGCCCGGGAGGCGGTGAGGAACGCCCGCCAGGTCCGTTGCTCGTCGGGGTCCAGCCACCGGGTCATGACGGCCATCATAGCGCCTGTCGTTGAACGCTCAACCAAAACGCGCTACCGTCGGGTCATGGGAATCCACCGGCTCAACCACGCCGTCCTCTACGTCCGTGACCTCGACCGCAGCGTCGCCTTCTACCGCGACGTGCTCGGCTTCCGCCCGGTGCCGATGACGCCGGACGGCTTCCGCGGCGCCGCCTTCCTCCAGGCGCCCGACTCCACCAACGACCACGACCTCGGGCTGTTCGAGATCGGCGCGAACGCCGGCGCCTCCCCGGCCGGCCGGTCCACCGTCGGCCTCTACCACCTCGCCTGGGAGCTGGACACCCTGGACGAGCTGGCCGCCACCGCCGAGCGGCTGGCCGCCGCCGACGCCCTGGTGGGCGCCTCGGACCACGGGACCACCAAGAGCCTCTACGGCCGCGACCCCGACGGGCTGGAGTTCGAGATCGTCTGGATCGTCCCCGCCGACCTCCTCGACGACGCGGCCCTCGCCGCGCGGAAGCGGATCGGCCGGCTCGACCTCGACCGGGAGCGGCAGCGCTACGGCGGCCAGACCCGCGGCGGCGTGGGCATCTCCGTTCCGGTCTGACAGGGCATGCGGTAGAACGGCAGGATGTCGACCGACGCCGTCCTGCGCGAGCTGCTCGTCCGCCAGCTCGACCACTGGCTGCCCGCCGCGCTGCACCGCTCGCGGCGGGCCACGCTGGCCCTCGCGTACGCCGGGAGCGACGTCGGCGGCGCCGAGGCGGCGCTGCGGGTGGTCGCCGAGTTCGCCGACCGGCTGCGCGGCCGGCGGCTGACCGTGCTGGTGCTCGCCGACGGCGGCGCGGAGCTGCCGGCCCGGCTGGGCGCGGCGGAGGCCGCCCTGCCGGCGGACGTCGCCGTGCACGTGGTGCCGGGCCGGCCCGACCGGCTGCCGGTGGCGCTCAAGGCGGCCGGCGCGGCGGGCGCCCCGCTGTTCACCGTGGTCGACGGCGGGGAGCCCGACCCGGCCCTGCTGGCCGCCGCCGCGTCCGGCCGCCCGGCCGAGGTGCTGCTGGTCACCGCGCCCGGCCGGTCGCTGCGTCCGGCGCTGACCGCGGCCGGCTTCCCGCTGGTCACCGAGGTCGAGCTGGTGCCGTCCGACGGCGGGCCGGCCCGGCTGCTCGGCTACGCCACCGCCTCCGACCGGGGCCTGGAGACGGTCAAGGACGCGCTCTGGGCGGTCGACGAGTACGCCGGGGTGCGCTACCGCGACCCGGCCGACCCGGCGGGGCGGCTGCTCGACATCAGCCTCGACCCCGAACCCGGCCCGCTGCGCCGGGAACTGCTGGCCGAACTCACCCGCTCCGGCCCGCGTACGGTGACCGAGCTGCGCCGCTTCGCCGCCACCTCGACCGTCTACCGGGCCGCCGACGCGAACCGGGCGCTCACCTCGCTGCTCGCCGCCGGCGCGGTGACCCGCGACCCCGGGCACGGCCGCCTCGGCGGCGACGTGGTGATCAGCGCCGGTTCGGGCGGGGCCGCTGGGTCATCTGCTTGACCACGATGGACGCGCCGGTGGCGATCACCCCGATGCTGAAGACCATCTGCGCGCAGACCACCACCCGGGCGATCTGCCCCTCGGCGGTGACGTCGCCGTAGCCGACCGTGGTCAGCGTGGCCAGCGCGAAGTAGAGCGCGTCGATCCGGGTCCGCAGGCCGACGAACTCGCCGGGGCGGCTGTCGGCCACCACGTAGTCGGCGAGGGCGAAGACCAGCAGCCCGGCGATGAGCGCCACGGCGAGCCGGATCAGCGCCCGGGTCTCCGCGTCGCCGGTCGGCTGGGTGGCGGCGAGCTGGCGGCGTACCTGGCCGGTGACCAGGAAGGCGACCAGGGCCACCAGGGCCAGGGTGCCGGCGGAGCGCAGGGCCAGCCGCAGGCCGTTCGGGTCCGGCTCGACCGGGACGACGAAGTAGGCGAGCAGCAGCAGCGCGACGGCCGCCGCGGCCCGCCGCCGCTCTCGCCGGAAGGACTGGTCCGCCACTCCGCGATTCTCCGTCCGGACGGGGTGCGCGTCGGCGGAACGGTGAAGCCCGGCCGGACGCCGAGCGGGGTGCCGGTGAACCACCGGCACCCCGCTCGACCTCGGGACGTCATGCCCGGGACTTGTCCTGCTTCCAGGAGAGCGGCCCCGGCAGGTCCACGCGGTGGGCGCGGGTGTTGGAGTTCCACGACCACCGACCGATCTTGATGCTCCAGGACGAGAAGCCGTTCTCGGTGAAGTGGAGGATCACCGGACCGTACTTCTTGCGCTTGCGGAACTGGATGCCCATGGGGTCCTCCTTCGTCTCCCTGCGTCTGCGGGATCGAACATGCCCGAAACGGCGGTTCGCGAAACCCGGTCGGATCCGGTCTGGACGGTGCCCGTCCCGCCCGTCACAATCTCTATTCAACGGGTAGGTGTTAAGGGGCGGTAAATGCTGGTGGTGACGGGTCGTAACAATGCCAGCGACGCAAGTCTCACTCTATGGAAGGGCGTTGACCGGCGCGGAGATCGGTCGGCAGCATGAGGTCATGTCGCAGCGGGACGAGCTTCTCCTCACCGCTCGCGTGCACGTCGACCTGGTCCGGCACGCGAGCGCGCTCTGTTGAGCTGACCGCTCTCGGTCGTCACATCTCCTCCGCTCGTCCGCTCCCGTCGCCGGCGCATCGTGGCCCGGCCGGCAGCGGCGTGCTCACGCGCCCCCCGCGGGCCCTCGCCACCGCATCGTGGACAGATCAGGAGACCTCTCCATGCCCTCGACCCGTCAGTCGCTGCGGCGTACCCTCGCCGCCGCCGTCACCCTGCTCGCCCTCGCCGCCGCCACGGGCTGCGGCGCCGACGCCGCCGCCGGCGGCCGGCAGACCACCGAGCTGCGCTACCAGGGCTCGGTCGGCCAGGTGACCCTCCCCGAACTCGCCGCCGACCTCGGCTACCTCGGCGACGTCAAGCTCAAGTGGATCGGCAACGTCACCGGCGGCCCCGCCGACATCCAGGCCACCGCCACCGGCCAGACCGACTTCGGCGGCGCCTTCAACGGCGCCATCGTCAAGCTCCGGGCCGCGAACGCCCCGATCACCGCCGTGGTCGCCTACTACGGCTCCGACGCACAGACCTTCCAGGGCTACTACGTCCTCCAGGACAGCCCGATCCGCGGGCCCCGCGACCTGATCGGCAGGAAGGTCGGCATGAACACCCTCGGCGCGCACGCCGAGGCGGTGCTCAAGACGTGGCTGGCCAAGGGCGGCCTCACCCCGGCCGAGATCGCCAAGGTCGAGCTGGTCGCGCTGCCCCCGGTCAACATCGAGCAGTCGCTGCGGCAGCGGCAGATCGACGTCGCGGTGCTCGGCGGTGTGATCCGGGACAAGGCCGTCGCCGCCGGCGGCGTCCGCACCGTCTTCACCGACTACGAGCTGCTCGGCGCGTTCAGCGGCGGAAGCTACGTCTTCCGGGACGACTTCATCAAGCGCAACCCGGAGACCGTCCGGGCGTTCGTCACCGGGGTGGGCAAGGCCGTCGAGTGGGCGCGGACCCAGCCCCGGGAGACCGTCATCGCCCGGCTGGAGTCCATCATCGCCAAGCGCGGCCGCAACGAGGACCCGTCGCTGGTGCGGTACTGGAAGTCCAGCGGGGTGGCCGGGAAGGGCGGTCTGATCAGCGACCGGGAGTTCACCACCTGGATCGACTGGCTGGCCGACTCCGGTGAGCTCAAGGGCGACCGGCCGAAGCCCGCCGACCTCTACACCAACCGGTTCAACGAGTTCGCCACCACCGGTGGTGGCGCGTGAGCACCGACAAGATCCTCTTCGACCGGGTGACGAAGGTCTTCCCGGGCCGGCGGGGCAGCGGCGGCGCGGTCACCGCGCTCGACGAGCTGACCCTCGGGGTACGCCCCGGCGAGTTCCTGGTCGTCGTCGGCCCCAGCGGCTGCGGCAAGTCCACCCTGCTCGACCTGCTCGGCGGGCTCTCCACCCCGACCGCCGGGCAGGTGCTGGTGGACGGCCGCCCGGTCACCGGGCCCGGCCTCGACCGGGGCATCGTCTTCCAGCAGTACGCGCTGCTGCCCTGGCGCACCGCCGCCGGCAACGTCGCGTTCGGACTGGAGGCCAAGGGCGTGCCGCGCGCGGAGCGCGCCGACCTCATCGCCCACCACCTCGACCTGGTCGGGCTGGCCGGGTTCGCCGACCGCTACCCGCACGAGCTGTCCGGCGGCATGAAGCAGCGGGTGGCCATCGCCCGCAGCCTCGCGTACGACCCCGACGTGCTGCTCATGGACGAGCCGTTCGCGGCGCTCGACGCGCAGACCCGCGACTCGCTCCAGGACGAGCTGGTCCGGATCTGGCAGGCCACCGGCAAGACCGTCGTGTTCATCACCCACGGCATCGACGAGGCCGTCCACCTGGGCCAGCGGGTCGCCGTGATGACCTCCCGCCCCGGGCGGATCAAGGAGGTCATCGAGATCGAGCTGGGCGACCGGGAGGCCGAGGAGGACGTGCGTTCCTCCGACGCCTTCCGGCACCACCGGCACCAGATCTGGACGCTGCTGCGCGACGAGGTGCGGGCCGCCCAGTCCGCCGTACGAGAGGAGGCCCGCGTTGGTTGACATCGCCGAACGGCCGGCCGCCGCGGCGGCCCGGCCCGCCGTGCCACCGGCGGTCCCCACCGCCGGGCCCGCCCTGCCCGGACGGCTGCTCGGGCTCGGCGGCCGGGCCCTGCACCGCAGCGTCGCCCTGCTGGCCCTGGCCGCGGTCTGGGAGACCGCACCGCGCGCCGGGCTGGTCGACCGGGTCTTCCTGCCCCCGCTGTCCGAGGTGCTCACCGCCTGGTGGACGCTGCTGCGCACCGGGCAGCTCGCCGACCACGTCGGCGCGAGCCTGACCCGCTCGCTCACCGGGCTGGCCCTGGCCGTGGCCGCCGCCATCCCGCTCGGCCTGCTGATCGGCTGGTACCGGCCTCTCGCCGAGCTGCTCAGCCCGCTGCTGGAGGTGTTCCGCAACACCGCCGCGCTGGCGCTGCTGCCGGTCTTCGTGCTCATCCTCGGGCTGGGGGAGACCTCCAAGATCGCCCTGGTGGTCTACGCCTGCTCCTGGCCGATCCTGCTGAACACGATCGCCGGGGTGAAGGGGGTGGACCCGCTGCTGGTCCGCTCGGCCCGCTCGATGGGGCTCAACCACCTGCGGCTGTTCCAGAAGGTGATCCTGCCGGCGGCCGTGCCGACCATCTTCACCGGCGTCCGGCTCGCCGGGGCGTACTCGATCCTCGTGCTGGTCGCCGCCGAGATGGTCGGCGCCAAGGCCGGGCTCGGCTACCTCATCAACTACGCCCAGTACAACTTCGCGATCCCCGACATGTACGCCGGGATCATCACGATCTCCGCCATCGGCCTGGTCGTCAACCAGCTCCTCGTCGCCGGGGAACGCCGCTTCTCCACCTGGCGCGTCGACGTCACCGCCTGAGAGGAATCCCCATGTCCCGAACCCTGCACCTCAACGCGTTCCTGATGGGCGTCGGCCACCACGAGGCGGCCTGGCGGCACCCGCGTACCGACCCGCGCCGGGTCGCCGACGTGAAGCACTTCCAGGAGCTGGCCCGGATCGCCGAGCGGGGCACCCTCGACTCGGTGTTCCTCGCCGACGGGCTCGCGGTCGGCCCGGCCGTCCGGCACAACATCCAGGCCGTCTTCGAGCCGCTCACCCTGCTCGCCGCGCTGGCCACGGCCACCGAGCACATCGGCCTGATCGCGACCGCCTCCACCACCTACAACGAGCCGTTCAACCTGGCCCGCAAGTTCGCCTCGCTGGACCACCTCAGCGGCGGCCGGGCCGGCTGGAACATCGTCACCTCCGCGCAGGCCCGCGAGGCCCGCAACTTCAACCTCGACGACCACCCGGAGCACGCCGAGCGGTACCGGCGGGCCGCCGAGTTCGTCGACGTGGCGATCAAGCTCTGGGACAGCTGGGAGGACGAGGCGCTGGTCCTCGACACCGCGGCCGGCGTCTTCGCCGACACCGACCGGGTGCACGAGATCGACCACCGCGGCGAGCGGTTCCGGGTGCACGGGCCGCTGAACACCCCCCGCCCGCCGCAGGGCCGGCCGCTGCTCGTGCAGGCCGGCTCCTCCGCCGACGGCATCGCGTTCGCCGCCCGCTACGCCGAGGCCGTCTTCACGGCCCAGCAGACCCTCGCCGACGGCCAGGCGTTCTACGCCGAACTCCGGCGCGCGACCGCCGCCGCGGGCCGGGACCCCGACGGGGTCAAGGTGCTGCCCGGCATCGCGCCGGTGATCGGGGGTACGGAGTCCGAGGCCCGTGCCCTCGCCGATGAACTGGAGGCGCTGATCGTGCCCGAGCACGCCCTCGCGCAGCTCTCCGGCATGACCGGTCTCGATCTCGCCGGCCTGCCGCTGGACGGGCCGCTGCCCGACCTGCCCGATGTCAGCGCGGTGCAGTCCCACCAGAGCCGCTACCAGCTCGTCGTCGACCTGGCCCGCCGGGAGAAGCTCACCATCCGGCAGCTCATCGGCCGACTCGGCGGCGGTCGCGGGCACCGCGTCGTCGCCGGCACCCCGGAGCAGATCGCCGACCAGATCGAGCTCTGGTTCACCCAGGGCGCCGCCGACGGCTTCAACGTCATGCCACCCCTGCTGCCCCACGGACTGGAGGCCTTCGTGGATCACGTCGTACCGCTGCTGCGCCGGCGCGGCCTGTTCCGGCACGAGTACACCGGCCGCACCCTGCGCGAGCACTACGGGCTGCCCCGCCCGGCGAGCACCTACGCCGGCCGAGAGCTGGTGACGGCATGACCACCGTGGACCGGCCCGGAGCCGGCACCCTGGAGCTGCGACCGGTCGACGCCGACACGTTCCGCGGTCTGCTGCGCCGGCAGGCGTCCACGGTCACCGTGGTCACCACGCCCGGCCTGCACGGCGGCCGGCACCTGCCGTCGCTGCCCCCGGCCGGCTTCACCGCCACCTCGTTCACGTCGGTCTCGCTGGACCCGCCGCTGGTCTCCTTCTGCCTGGGCCGCGAGTCGTCGAGCTGGCCGACCGTGGAACGGGCCGAGCACGTGGCCGTGCACCTGCTCGCCTCCGGGCAGCAGGAGATCGCGAAGATCTTCGCCACCAGCGGGATCGACCGGTTCGCCGCCCATCCGGGCTGGGAGGCCGGGCCGTTCGGGGTGCCGCTGATCGGCGACGCCCTGGCCGTGCTGCTCTGCCGGGTGGTCCGCCGGATCGAGGCCGGCGACCACACCCTCGTGCTCGCCGAACCCCTGGCGCTCGGCGCGGGCGAGGACGGTGACCCGCTGGTGCACCACCGCGGCGGCTACACCACCACGCTCGGCGCGTGGCCGGAGACCTGGTGAGCGCACCCGCCACCGAGCTGCTGGCGCTCGACCGGGCCGCCCAGGACCTGCTGTTCCGGGCGGCCCGGACGGCCAACGCGTTCACCGACGAACCGGTCGACGAGGAGCAGGTCAGGGCCATCCACGACCTGGTCCGGAACGGCCCGACCGCGATGAACGCCCAGCCGCTGCGGGTGCTGCTGCTGCGCTCGGCGCCGGCCCGGGCCCGGCTGCTGCCGTACCTCAGCTCCGGCAACCGGGACAAGACCGCGGGGGCCCCGCTGACCGCGGTGCTCGCCGCAGACGTGGACTGGCACGACCGGCTGCCCGAGCTGTTCCCGCACCGGCCCGGCGCCCGGGACTGGTTCACCGGCGACCCGGCCGGCCGGGAGGCCCAGGCCCGGTTCAACGCGGCGCTCCAGATCGGCTACCTGCTGATCGGGGTACGCGCCGCCGGGCTGGCCGCCGGCCCGATGGCCGGGTTCGACGCGGCCGGGGTGGAGCGGGAGTTCTTCCCGGACGGCCGGCACCGGGTGCTGCTGCTCATGAACATCGGCCGGCCGGCGCCCGACGCCTGGCGGGAGCGGCTGCCCCGGCTCGACTACGCCGAGGTGGTGCGCACCCTCTGAGACGTCAGCGGGGCTCCCAGGCGTCGGGGCGGGCGATCAGCTTGCGGACGTGGCCGGGGAGCTTCCCGCTGGCCATCTCGGCCAGGCTCACCTCGTCGACCACCTGCCGGACGGCGGCGCGGACGGCCACCCACAGCCGGGGCAGGTTCTCCGCCGCGCCCTCGTACTGCGTCTCCTCGGGGCGCAGCCCCCGTACCCCGGCGAGGGGGCCGTCGACGGCCCGCAGGATCTGCCCGATGGTGATGTCGCGCGGTGGCCGGGCCAGGGTGTAGCCGCCCTCGGCGCCGCGCTGGGCCCGGACGATCCCGGCCCGGCGCAGGTCGGCCAGGACCGCCTCGAGGAACTTGCGGGGCATGTCCTGCTCCGCCGCGATGGCCTGGGTGGACAGCAGGGTGGGGTACGCGGTGGCCAGGCTCAGTGCGGCCCGGACCGCGTAGTCGCCGCGCGCGGAGATCTGCACCCTGCCATCATGCCCGGCCGGCGGGGGCGGGGGAGTCGGCGGGCGGGCGAGGGCGCACCATGCGGACGGGCAGCGGCTGCTCCCGGGCGGCCCGGAAGGCCCCAGGGCTCACCCCGACCTCGCGGGTGAAGAAGCGACCGAAGTTGGTCGGCTCGGGAAAGCCGAGCCGCCGGCCGATCCGGGCGATCGGCTCGTCGGTGGCGGCAAGCAGCCGGCTGGCCTGCAACGCCACCCGCTCGTCGATCACCTGCTTGGCGCTGCGGCCGGTCACCGCCAGGCAGGCCCGGGTCAAAGTACGCACCGAGCAGCCGAGCTGGGCCGCGTAGTCCTCCACCCGGCGGGTGTGCCGGTAGCCGCGCTCCACCTCCCGGCACAGCCGCCGGAAGGTCTCCGCCTCGGCCCGGGGCGTGGCCCGCTCGTCGGCCCCGGGCAGCAGGCTCAGCCGCAGCAGCAGCACGGCGAGCTGGTGGCGCAGCAGCGCCGCCGCGGCCGGAATCCCCGCGTGCCGGTCGGCGTCCACGGCCAGCTGCGTCACCTCGCTGATCACCGCGTCCTCGTCCTCCCCGGCGAGCTGCCGGTACGCCGGCACCGCGTCCGGGTCGACGTCGAGGCCGCGCAGGGTCTCCGGACGCCAGCGCACCACCGTCGCGTCGAGCTGCGGACCGAGGCAGCGCAGCACCTGACCGGGCCGGGCCCGCAGCAGCGTGCCCGGGCGGCAGGGCAGCGCCCGGAAGTCCAGCTCGGCGCTGCCGTGACCATGGGTGACCAGGATCAGCAGGTCGGCGTCGAGCAGGACCGGCCGGGACCAGCCGGATACGGGCGCGAGGTCGCCGAGCGCACCGGTGACGATCTCGTCGGCGTCGACGCGAGGGTCGGCCAGGTCGGTGCGGGTGGCCGGGGAGGGCTGACCGGTAGTGACCATCGTCCCGACGGTAACCGCCCGGCGCGCACGTTGCATCTCGACGGTTTCGGCCGGTCTTGTCGGCACTGGCCAGGGACGGTTAGGTTACCGATCGGTAGCGCCCGGATCGGCCGACCGACCCGCGGCCCCGCACACCGGCGATGGGATGGGCATGACGGATCTGTTCTCGGTCGAAGGCAAGACGGTCCTGGTCACCGGCGGCTCACGGGGGATCGGCCTGATGATCGCCCGAGGCTTCGTGCAGGCTGGTGCCAAGGTCATCATCTCGTCGCGCAAGGCCGACGTCTGCGAGGCCGTGGCCAAGGAACTTTCCGCCGAGGGGCACTGCGAGGCCATCCCCGCCGACCTGGGCCACGACGAGGGCGCGCTCGGGCTCGCGCAGGCCGTGCGGGAGCGCACCGACCGGCTCGACGTGCTGGTCAACAACGCCGGCGCCACCTGGGGCGCGCCGCTTGAGTCATACCCGGAGACCGCGTTCGACAAGCTCTGGGCGGTCAACGTCAAGGCCGTCTTCCGGCTCACCACCGCGCTGCTGCCCGCGCTGCGCGCGGCGGCGACCCCCGACGACCCGGCCCGCGTGATCAACATCGGCTCGATCGACGGCATCCGGGTCCCGTGGATGGAGGTGTACGCCTACTCCGCGACCAAGGCGGCCGTGCACATGCTCACCCGCAGCCTCGCCCACCAGCTCGCCGGCGAGCAGATCACGGTCAACGCGATCGCGCCCGGGCCGTTCGAGAGCAAGATGATGGCCTTCGCGCTGGACGACCCGGCCTCCCGGGCGGCCATCGAGCAGCAGGTGCCGCTGGGCCGGATCGGCCGCCCCGAGGACATGGCGGGCACGGCGATCTACCTGTCGTCGCGGGCCGGCGCGTACCTGACCGGGGCGGTCATCCCGGTCGACGGCGGGATCACCACGCACGGCTGAGCCGTACTCCGGAACTGACGGCCCGGGGCCGCGCGGACTCGGCAGATCCGCGCGGCCCCGGTGTGCCGTGTCAGCGGCCGGCGAGCAGCCGGTTCACCGCCGTGTCGACGTCCAGGTGCTCGGCCTCGCGGCCGCGTGGGACGACGACGTAGGTCCGGCGCAGGAAGCGCACGAGCACGCTGCGCGGGACCTCGAAGAGGGCGTTGCCGTCCGGGGACGACAGCGCGAGCGCGACGAAGTCGCCGCGCGGGGTGGCCCACGGCCAGACCCGGACGTCGCCGATGCCGGCCGGCTCGTCGAGACCGGTGACCAGCAGTTCGCGAGCGAACGACCAGCTCACCGCCTCGCCGCCGGCGGATTCGGCGTGGAACAGGACATGGACCGCATACGGGTCAGCAGGGTCGTAACGCAGACTGGCACGCACCGGCAAGGCGGTGGCGTCAGGCGCGACGAGCCTTAGCGACGTCTCGACCTCTACGGTCGTCGGTCGGATGACACTCATGGACGTTCTCCCCCCGGCACCGCTGCGGAACGCGCGTGTCCCGCTTTTCCCATACTCAGGTGCTGCTCCTGGCTACGCTCCGCCATACGCTGACTTCACCCAGTGGTGGGAAGGGGGTCGGAAAGCCTTCGAGAACATGAAAATTCTTGTAGGATTTCCGCTTCCGCCCGATCCGTCATCCCGCCCGGCAACGGGTGGTTCAGTCGTCGACTTACTCCGGTAACGTCCAGTCCTCAGCGAGGGTGACGGTCCCGGGCGACACTGGGGGTGGAAATGGTCACGAGGGGTTCCTCGGTGGCAGCGAGGACCACGGCCGGCCCGCCGAAAGGTGCGGCCCGAGCAGCCGAAAGTCGGGGGTACGAGGTGCCTGACGAAGGGGGCCCGCGGACCGCTCTCGTGGAGCGGCCCCAGGCGGGATGGCGCGCGCGCCTGCACACCACCCTCGAACTGATCCGGGCCAATCCGACCGGCCGGGTCGCCCTCAAGATCTTCATCGGCGTGCTCGGCGCCATCGTCGTCACCGTCGGGGTCGCGCTGATCCCGCTGCCCGGGCCCGGCTGGCTGCTGGTGATCGCCGGCCTCGGCGTCTGGGCCGTCGAGTTCCACTGGGCGCGGCGGCTGCTCGCCTTCACCCGCCGGCACGTCAACGCCTGGACGCGCTGGGTCACCAGTCGGTCGCTGCCGGTGCGCTGCGCCCTGGGCGCCGTCGGGCTGGTGTTCGTGTCGGTCGTGGTGTGGCTGTCGCTCAAGTACAGCCTCGGGATCGACCTCGTGGCGCGGACGCTGCACTACCTCGCGACGCACTGAGACCCGGTTTTTGGTCCGGGCTCTCGATCAGGTAGAGTCATCGGCGCTGAGGGCGATTAGCTCAGCGGGAGAGCGCTTCGTTCACACCGAAGAGGTCACTGGTTCGATCCCAGTATCGCCCACGCAGGTCAAAGGCCACTTCCCGGCTTCGGGAGGTGGCCTTTCTGCGTGTGTACAGCAGCTAAGTACAGCAGTTCTGTCAGCGGCCGAGTGAGTCACCGAGGCGTTTGAGTGCGTCTCTGGTCGCCTTCGTCGATACCTGTGTGTAGATCTCCATCGTCACGGAGAAGCGGGCGTGCCTCAGCACCTGCATGGCGACTCTGGGGTGGACGTCGAGGTCGGCGAGCAGCGTGGCGCAGGTGCGCCTGGCGTCGTGGACGGTGATCGGCTTGACGTTGGCCCTCTCGCATCTCGTCTGCCACGACCGTTGGAAGTTGCGCGGCTCGATGGGTGTGCCATACCGGGTGGTGAATACGAGGCTGGTTTCCTGCCAGGCGTTGCCGGCGGCTGCTCGTGCCTCGTCACGTTGTTCTTGTCTGAGCTTGATGGCGGTCAGGCAGATGTCGGGCAGGGGGAGGGTGGCGTCGGATGCCTGGGTCTTGGTGTCGCGGTGCAGGAGATGGCCGCGGACTCGTTGGAGTTGGCGGCCGATGGTCAGCTCTCCCGCGTCGAGGTCGACGTCCTCCCATGTCAGGCCGAGGGCTTCGCCCTTGCGTAGTCCGGTGACGAGGACCAGGGCGTAGGCGGCGTAGAGCGGGTCCTCGTCGGCGCGGGCCGATTCGAGGAACTTTCGGGCCTCGTCGCTTGACCAGGACTTGCCCCGGCGGCGGCGGACGGTGGCGAGGGTGACCGCGACGGCCGGGTTCTTGGTGATGAGGTCTTCGGCCTGGGCGTGGGTGAGGGCGGCTCGCAGCGCGGCCCGGATGTCGCTGACCGTGCGCGTCGACGGGACGGCCTGGCAGCAGCGGCCGACCGCACAGCAGCGCCGTTTGTGCTTCGGGCGGGCGGCGTCCTTGCCCTGGGCGCAGCACTGGCAGGTGCGGGCGACTTGGTTGATCCAGGTCTGCACGTCCCGCGACTGGAGCCGATCGAGCCGCTTCCCTCCGAGACTCGGTGCAATGTAGCGGCGGACGAACGTCTCGTAGGTGGCGTAGGTCAGCGGTGCCCGGTTCGGTTGGATGATCTCGGTGAGCCAGTAGGTGAGGAACCTGCCGACCGTGGGGACGCTGGTCGCCACCGGCCCCTGCTTCGCCTGCTGGTGCAGCTTGATCCACTTGTCGTGCACCGCTTCGCGGGTCTTGCCGTAGACGTACTTCCGGGTGCGCCGGCCGTCGGGCTTGGTGACCCAGACGTAGGCGGCGAAGCCGTTGCGGTAGGGGAAGATCGAGCCTTCACCGTTGGCTCGGGCGCGTCCGGGCATCAGGCGGCCTCCTGGCGTTCGACCTGTTCGCGGATGTAGTCGTCGACCCATTCGGGGAGGATGCGGCGGTACTTGCCGTCCTTGATGGAGCGCAGCTCGCCGGTGGCGATCTTCATCTTGACCTTGGAGATGCCGAAGCCGAGCAGGACGGCGACTTCTGCCGGTGAGTACCAGCGGGGGCGGAGGTCGTGGGTCATGCGGCCACCCCCAGCCACGCCTCGTGGGCGAGTTCTTCCCGGCCGATGCGTCTGCTCTCGCGCCGCTGGCGGGCGGCGGTGTTGGCGAGCAGGGCGTCGCCGTCGGTGAGCCAGCCGGAGCCGATGTAGGTGAGGGTGCCGACGGTGATGGTGTCGGCGGGTTCGTCGTCTTCGCTGCGGCGGTAGGTGGCGCGGGTGTCGCGGAGCAGGTGGAAGGTGACGGAGTAGCGGCGGGCTTTGGTGAGGAAGTGGCCGCCGAAGCCGAGCATGTGCGCCCAGCGGCGCAGCCCGGCGAAGGGGCGAGGTTTGTTGTCAAGGCTGTCTTGACGGTGGCTGGCGGTTGCGGCGCCGCTGCTGGTGTCGCTCGGGGTGGGGCGGCCGAGGTGCCAGCAGGCGTCGATGAGGCGGGCGGTGTGGTCGCCTTCGGGGTCGGCGTAGTCGTCGATGGTGGCGGGGGTGAGGCGGTTGGAGGAGTGGCCGGTGGCTTCGGTGGCTTTGGTGGCGTACTTGGCGAGGTAGGCGGCGACCTTGCTGTCGGTCAGCTCGCCGTCGGTGCTGTTGATGCGTTGGACGTCGATCTGCGCGCCCCAGGCGATCAGCCAGCCTTCGGGCTGGTCGGGGTGCGGGGGTGTGGTGACGGTGATCTGCTGGGCGGCGGCGTGGATCGCCTCTTCCAGGTCGTCGATGGTGATGGCGGCCGGTGGCGGCACAAGAGCGTCCGGGTCGTCGGGGTCGACGCCGTCGAGGCGTAGCAGGACGTGGAAGTGCACGGCGGCGCGGCGTTGCATCTCGGCGACCTTTCCGTGCGACACGCGCACGGGTGGCACCCAGCGGACCTTGCCGGAGGCGGTGACGGTGCCGACCTTGGGGATGCCGCGTCGGCGGCAGCGCGCGGCCAAGTGGCGGTCGGCAGCCTGCTTGGTGCGCCGCCAGAGCTCGCCGGAGAAGTAGTTCCAGACGACCTGGTGGTCGTGGTCGTAGCAGTCGAGGCACAGCGGCTGGCCGAGCCGCGGATCGTCGGCGTCGTGGCGGGCGAAGCACGCTGCGGGCTGCCCGTGCGGGCAGGTGTCGGCGTTGCTGCGGGCGCGGCAGGGGGCGGGGCGGCAGTCGCAGCGCTGCCGGTTGCGGCAGGTGTGGCGGGGGATATGCCGGTGGTGGACCGGGCCGAAGGAGGGGGCGGTGAAGGTGGCGAAGACGACGGGGTGCCGGCCGACCGAGTCGGGGACGCCCTTGCCGCCGGTCAGGCCGCGACAGACGACTTGGTAGGCGTCGCCCCGGTAGACCCAGGCACAGTCCGGGCACACCGATTCGCGGCGGTTGCCGCACGCCTTGTAGAGCGTCCCGTCGGGCAGCTCGTCGGTGTGCAGCCGGCCGGTGATGCGGCCGGTGTTCCGGTCGACGGCGGCGATGGTGCCGGTGAGGCGGATCGGGCGAACACAGCCGCCAGCGGGGCGGGTGTGCTCCAGCCAGCCGAAGAACTCCGGCGAGGCGGCGCGGTGCAGGACCTGGGCGTCACGGCCGACGGCGAGACCGGGCCGGTAGATGGTGAGCGGGGTGGACACGACTGTCTCCTCATCAGGGGGTGGCAGGGACGGGAGACGAAGCACCACCAGCCGTGGACGCTTGTCCGCTGATGGTGTTCGTCGTGTCTCCTGGCACCGCCGAGAGGGCGGCCGACGCCGGAGGGCGGAATCGTGGTCGCGCCACTTCCCGCCGATGGGTCATGTCCTTTCACGCTCGTGAACCTGTGAATATGGGCCGGCACGGGTGGGGAGCCTGGAATATCGGCATCCGGCGGGCTGCCGCAGGCTGCACCCACCCGTGGAGCAGTGCGAATCCGGGCCATCGTGGACGGCAGGCAAAGGCCGTGCTGGGCCGCTCAGCGGATTCGGGGAACCGGCACGGCGGCCGGTGCGATCGAGAGCCGGCGGGACGTGGCCCGCATCAGCGGCAAAAAGGCCGCTCGACATCTCCGACGTCGAGACCAGCGATCCGACAGGAAGGCCGCGCTGGCGTGCTCGACGAGCGCCAGAGTAGCACCGGGTACCGACACGTCAACCCGCTGTGAAGCGCATGTCTAAGCCGGAAACCCAATCCCGGGAAGCATTCCATGCACCGCCTCATTGCCTGCTCCTAGGGGCGTTGCGCCTAGAACTTGTGCCAGACTTCTGCCCATGCCGCACGCCCGGTTTTTCTTCGACGCGGGGTCTGGGGGTGTCCTTTGGCCAACCGCGCCCGAGAACTGGGATGCCTGGGGGAATCCGGTGCGCCTGGAGGCGCTGCCGATCAGCGCGGCTCTTCGGGATGAGCTGACCCAGTTGATCGAGTGGTACGACACATCACTGAACTGGGACTATCCACCCGACCCTGGGCCTTGGCGCGAGCCGGAGTGCCGAGCCTTCAACGCGGCCGTTCGGCGGGCGCTCGACCAGCTGCGGACCGAACTCGGTGACCGGTGGGTGATCGCGGACGAATTCGAAGACGAGCACGAGGATCCGGACCTCGATCGGTACCTCGTCGACCCGGTCAGCTTTCGGAGATGATCTGCCGCAGCAGCAGGCCAACTTTGGCGTGAAGCATCTCCTGTGACGGGACAGCTGTCTTGCCGGCCGTCTTCCGGCCGTGTCGGGCTCCACTTGATGCGTGACACATCGGTTCCACTTGACGCGTGACGGGTTCCCGCATGACGGGCTGCCGCCGTTACACCGCGTTACTACCCAGCCGGACGCCGGGCGGACTCGACAGTCCGTCAGAGACGCGAGGTCAGCGGCAGATCAGCGCGCCAGGTTTTCACTAGTAGTGCGCGAGGATCTGCGCGACCGGATGACCCAGAAGGTCGGCCACGCGAGCCAGTTCGTTGGTGTCAAGTTCGTATCTCGCCCTAGTCGCGTTCAAGGCGCTTACCTCGAAGCGTGCAAAGCCAATCGGGTCCTCGTAATGCAAGGTGTTCAGCTCCACGACGGCACCGCAGCAGGGCACCGCCACGTCCAGGTGGTCGAAGCTCGTGCCGTTCTCGCGGACCAGGTCGCCGAGCCAATCCATGCTGATGTCTCCAGCGCAGCATGGGCATGTGATCCGCTCCGTGTACATGCCTGCGTCTATCAAGGTCACCCGGTCGTAGAAGGTCTGTTTCACCTCGTCGACAGCATCACCGGGCCCGGAGAACAGGCTCGCCACATAGGCAACGACGGCGGCAGCAGCTTCGGGCTCAGGCTGCCAGCTCGGATCCGTGGGAACCAGACGGATGTAATCATCGCTCACCAGGCTCAGTCTGCCCGGCCGTTCTACGCGTGTCCGATCGACCGTCCTACTTCACACGCTCATTGGCTAGAAGCGGATAGGCCAGCCCTCTCCCGCCGTCCCGCGTTCACACCGGGTAGCCAACGAGCCAGGGCGTCGTGTCACGCGTCAAGTGAGGCCACGACGTAACGCATCAAGCGGAGTACGACAGCCGTCTTCCGGCCGGTGTGGGAGAACTTTCTGTACATCTATCAAGGCGGCCCGCAACGGGCCGCACGCGCCGCCGCCTGGGCGCGCGCCGGCCGCTGCCGCTGTCGCTCTGCGGCCGTCACGCCGGACGCCCGGCGGCTGGCGCGGAGGGCGGGAAGCCCGGAGGGCCGCCGCAGAGCGACAGGGGTGTTGACCGGTGGCGTGGGGGGCCGGCACCCGGCCGCGCCGCGCGGCCACGAGCCCGCGCGGCGTAGGGGAGCGCACGCCGGCCGCGTCGGCGAGCTGGCGGCGGTGGCGGACTTGCGGTCACTGCGCCTCCGGCGGGGGCGCTCCGGCTCCAGGATGGCCGGGGCTCCGCCGGCGGGTCACGGTCCGTGGGTGGTTGCGGAAGGAGCCATCCCGCCTGCCATCGACCCGGGCGAGCCGAGCAGACCTCCACCCGGCCCGCCAGCGTCCGTACGGGCGTCAAGGTCCGCTTGACGTGGCGGGCCGGGCGGCGGCCCGCTCCCCGGAGGGCGGGTCGACGGCAGACGGGATGGCATTACGGCGTCACGCTGGCGCTGCTGCGCTAACGCCTCGGCCGCTTGGTGGCCTCCCTGCGCTGGGACTGAAGCAAGCCGGCGGTGGCGACCACGATGGCCGCAACCTCAGCTCCGGTGAGCTTCATGAAGGTGGTGGCCATCCAAGCGAGGACCACCACAACGACGAGGACCGCGATGGGGACCATGACTTCGCTCTGCGGGATGACGATGCACCCGCTGATGGGCTTCCTTTTCACCGAGGTTGAACCTCTTTCTCGAACGCGTGGACTGGGTAAGTGCCCCGGCCTGATTCGCAGTCGGGCCGGAACGAGCCTCAGTATGCGACAGCCATCACCCGGTTCGGAGAAGTCGAGGACTGTCGAGACGTCCGTCCATAGCACATGGCTCCGACAGCACCGTGTCGCCGCGCACCCGCGTCTGAGCTGCGAAAACAGCCTATATAAGTGTCCGTCGATGTGTGACCAAGCTCACACTGCGATGCCCCCGGTGTGTCTTACTTTTTCGTCGTGTATCGGGTCGTCGGCGCTTCCAAAGGGCACTTGCTGCGTTGACTCATTACAACCCCGGAACCCATACTCGGGTTCGACGGACCGCTTGCTTGGCTCAACGCGTGGACTGGGTAAGGGTCGCATGTGGGGGCTCTGGGTCGCAGCTCGGAGCCCCCAAAAGCCATTTTCTAGGCTCACCCAAAGCTTCCGTGCCCGATGCGTGCCCGATGCAGGGGTCAATACCGGCGTCCAGTGGCACCCCCGGCAGTCGCAGGCGGAACGCTCCGTGCTCACTTGCCAGGCAAGCCAGCTACTCATGGTGTGCACTAACCCGATTCCCAAGCTGACAGTCGACACCTTCCAAACTGACCGTGCGAGGATGAGCGACCATGGACCCCGAGGCTTGGAGATTGCTCGACGGCAGAGCTGAGCGAGCAAGGCGCTCGTGGCCAGAGACCAAGTCGGCACTGCCTGTCGGTGAACGAGTCCGCGTCCGGGTGCTCGCCGTGATGCGGTTCGGCGTCTTCGTTGAGATCGACGGCCAGCCGGATGCGCTTGGCCTGATGGAGATAACCCCGCTCCCGCGCGGCAGCGAGCTTCCAGCTATTGGCGTCTACCTCGATGGCGTCGTCGTCGGCCATGCCGCTCACAACTGGCAGGTGCGACTACGGCCAGCCGAAGTCGAAGCGGCGGCTGAGTGACTAGCTGGGTGACGATCGGGGTGTACGGGGCCAGACGTCTGTGGACGACACGGACGCGAGAGCGGGCGTATGACCAAGGTTGGCTCAGATAGAGACGCCCTGATCGTTGCCTGGGGGTCAAGGAGTCTTCCGGGGCACACATGGGGCACAAGACACTGTGAAACGTCGGCAACCAGCCATCAACGACGCGAGCCCAGGAGCAAGCGTGACCAGCGCGTCGACCAGGCCGCCGCAGGTCAGGGAAGAGGCGGTCTATGTTCCGCTTCAACTGCACGCCGACGTCGTAACCCGCAAGGCGGCCTCGTTTCGCACGGCAGCCAGTTCACGGTCGGTAGGAGGCCATTCGGCCGGGTGTGGCTGGTTTAGGGGCCCGGGGGAACAGTCGCCACGAGATGGCGTTGGAGATGGCGACTCCGGTGAGTACGGCGGTGGCCGCGACGGCGACCAGGACCGGGGGGAGTGCGAGCGTCGCCGGTGCCAGTATGGCGAGCGTTAGTAGTCCGATCGGTCGGGACCAGGAGATGTGGCTGAAGGTCACGTAGTCGAGCAGGGCTCGCCCGAGCAGGAACACAGCAGGCCCGCCGAGGATGACCAGGACCCAGGATCGTTCGGTGTGACCGAGCGGGTGTGAGATGGTCAGTTCGTCGCCGACGGCGCTGAGGCCGACGCCGGTGATCATGATGAGGTGTGCGTATGACGCGAGTCTGCCGATGTATGCCGGGGACTGTGCCGATGCGATGGCGATGGCCAGTAGTTCGCCTGCCCGGTAGAAGTAGATCTGCCATAGCAGAACCGTGATGGCGAATGACACCAGCAGTGCCGCGGCTCGGTCCCGCTGGAGGCCGTACGGGCTGATCTGGATGCCGGAGATCAGGATCGTCTCGCCCAACGCGATGATGAGGAGCTGCCGGTAGCGCTCGGTGAGATGGTCTTCTTGGATCGGATGGGCCCGGAACCCGGCCCGGCCGAGTCGCGGCGTGGGGTAGTCGAGGACGCCCGCGACGTAGTCCAAAGCGACGGCCAGGCTCCACCAGGCCAGCCGCGCGCCGGTTTCTGCAAAGGCGCCGGCGATCCAGGGCACCGCCGAGATGAGGGCCCAGAAGAGGTTCCGAACAGAGACCAGCCGTATCTCACTGTTTGTGCCAATCACGATGATCCACAGCGGGCGGATTAGTTGGATCGCGACGTAGACCCCCGCGAAGAGCCAACCCCTGTCGTCGTATGCCTCCGGTATCGCGATGGCCATCAGCAGGCTGCCGAGTGTGGTGCCGATGACCAGCAGCTGGATCGCTGGCCGAGTCGAGTCGTACCTGTTGGTCGCCCATACCAGCCGGTACCACACCCACCACAGCGCCAACGTCAGCACGAACGTCGCGTAGCCCGTTCGCCAGCTGAGGTCCGAGACCATCGTGTCGGATAGCCGGGTGAACGCGAACACGAACACCACGTCGAACAGCAGCTCCACGAAGCCGGCCCGCTCGGACTGCTTATAGGTCCCCGGCTGTTCACCCGCCCCGCTCTCCATGGCCATGCGGTGACGCTACTTTGATCGCCTCAGGCGCACTGCTGAATGCGTGTCCGCTGCTGGTCGACAGCAACGATTAGCAGCCGATCTGGACGAGGACGGCTGTCGACGGAGGAGCACCTACGTTGGTCCGAGGTCGCGGACGGAGGCGAACATGCTCGGACAAGGCGCGCAGTTCTGTAATCGAGACGTCGGAGCCAGGCGGAGTCAGCATCGAGTCAGCAAACAGCCCGCTGCACGACGACAGTGGGCGGAACGAACGACGTAGCTGCCGTGCCTGAGCGGGCGGGATGACACCCGTCGGCACTGTCTGACAATCACGACCAGGCTCCCCCCGACGGGGGTCGTCCCTTTCCGGGGCGCTCCGACCCAGCCCACATCGCGCCTGTCCCGACGCCGTCCAGCCGAGCAGTTGCGGCACGCTCGGACCGATGGGCTACTGCTGCTGGAAGCGGCTCAGGAACTCGTCCACCAGGTGCGGTTTGGTGTAATCCATCCGGGTCCGAGTGCTCGAAGTGAGGCCGCCCGCCTGGCCACCACACGTGTGGATCAACGGCACTGGTGGCCGGTCCGGGTAGCGCAGCACGAACGAGTGCTCGTGGCTGTATCCGATCAAGGGGCAGGCCTCGCCCATCGGCTCTATCCGCCGTGGTCGTAGACCGCCTGAACCTCCGCCAGGTAGACCGCTTCGACCAGCTCATCCCGGTTCGATCAGTTATGGTCGAGTGTACGGGCCCCCGTCCGGCAGGTCACCTCCTCCAGGGTGGCCTCCGCGCCCAGTTCGCCGAAGACGTCGGTGGCCGCGCGCAGGATGGCGTCGAAGTTGCGGGCGGCGTCGGCGACCGGGCCGCCGGCGACCAGAATCGAGATGACCATGACGTCTGGCTCCCCGTCCACCCCGCCCACGATCATCATTGGCGGCGACCTTCCGGTCGGACGGGTCGGCTTCGGGGCGATGCAGCTCACCGGCGACCAGGTCTGGGGCCCGTACCCCGACCACGAGCGCGGGCTGGCGCTGCTGCGCGCGGTGGTGGCGGAGGGCGTCACCTTCATCGACACCGCCGATGTCTACGGGCCGCACACCAACGAGCTGCTGATCCGCGAGGCGCTGCACCCCTACCCGGCGGGGCTGGTGGTGGCGAGCAAGGGCGGCTTCGTCCGGGGCGGCCACGACTACTCGACCCTGGGCTGGGTGGGCAACCCGAAGTACCTGCGGCAGTCAGCCATGCTGAGCCTGCGCCGCCTCGGCGTGGATCGGTTCGACCTCTACTACCTGCACAGCGGGTACGCGACCGACGCCCCGTTCGAGGACCAGGTCGGCGAGCTGAGGAAGCTGCAGGACGAGGGCTGGATCCGGCACATCGGGCTGTCCAACGTCACCGTGGCGCAGTTCGAGCTCGCCCGGTCGATTGCGGCGATCGCCGCGGTGACCGCCCTGTACAACATCGGCAACCGCACCGGTGCGGACCTGCTTGCGGCGGCGGAGCGGGCCGGAGCGGTGTTCTCGCCCTGGCACCCGGTCAGCCTGCGCGACGGCGGGGACAACGCCGACCAGGTCGCCGCCGCCCTCGCGCCGATCGCCGCTCGGCACGCGGCCACGCCCCAGCAGATCGCGCTGGCCTGGCTGCTGCATCGCTCCCCGGCGATGCTGCCCATCCCCGGCACCACGAGCCTGGCCCACCTGCGGGAGAACCTCGCGGCGGCGCGGATCGTTGTGAGCGACGCCGAGGTCGCGGAGCTGACCGCCCTCGTTCCCGAGACCGCCGCCTAACCCGGGCACCGCCTCCCGCAGCTGGACCAGCTGGCTGCCGGGAAGCATGCTCCGGCCACTCTCGGAAGCAGCGAGGAGGCAGCGAACGTGTCACCTGCGGTCGACACGTAACGACAGCAGGCGGGGTCGCAGCCAAGCTGAGAGGGACGCGACGACAACCGATGGCAACAGACGATGCGCCGCAGCCGCGTTCACACCGAAGAGGTCCTCGTCAGGCAGGCGGTAGCGTTCTTGCTTGTGAGCAGCCCTGCCGCAACCGCGGCTCTTGCGCGTGACCTCATCGGGAGGCAGTTGCTGGGGGTGACCGAGGCTCGCCACTGGCACGAAGGCAGGAGGGACGGCGACGCTGCCAGTCTGATCCACTTTTGGCTGCACTTTGAGGGCAAGTTGCCTCTCATGGCTCACGGCACCGGCGAGTATTTGCTTCTGGAATTCAATGAGCCCTACGCGTCGTACGACATGCAGGAGCACGGTGAGACGCGGGTAGAGCCGGTGCAGGCGCCAGACCTCCTGGCCGCGTTCGTTGGACAGCGGTTGCTTGACGCTGCTCTGATCCAGGGCTACGCGCCGGAGCCGTCGGTTGGCGGCCTGCGGCTGCGTTTCGAGCGCGGAGTTCTGTTGGTGGCATCGCTTGCTGACGAGTGGGTCCTTTCGACCGGGTCGATCCGGACCGAGCTGAGCCCATACCTGCACGCCGGCTCCTGGTTGGGTGGCACTTCCGCCGAGCAGCCACCCGAGCAGCCAAGCCAGAGAAAATCGGCGGACACCGACGGAGCACAGGCGCAGGTGAACGAGGACCAGGACCATGGCGACCAGCAGGCCGCGACGGACTCGTAATGCGTCGGTCAGCGGCCGACGCGGATGCGGTCGGCGGCGTACAGCTCCCGGGAGCCGTCTGCGCGGAAGATGACGATGACTGGGACGCCCTCGCCGATCTCCAGTTCGCGTCGCTCCGTCGGGGTTGGCATCCGCGCGGAGGCGGTATCGCCCTTGAGGAGAGTCACCGTTTCGGTCGGCTCCAAGGCGCGGACGAAGGTGCCTCGCGGCGGTTCCACGATCACGAGCCCTTCCGACCGAAGTAGCGCTATTGCTTGTCGGACGCTCGTTCGGCTCAGCCCGTACTCCTGAGCTAGCCGCAGCTCGCTCGGCAGCGATGCGCCGGGCGCAAGGTCGCCAGACGCGATCCGGTCTCGCAGAAGGTCTGCGAGCTGCCGGAACACGGCGCGGTCTGCGCTCGGGTCGATCACGGCTGTGACGCTACGTGTCCAACAGCTCTACATCTTATTGTATCTACAGTCCTACGTCGTTACGGTGACTTCAGCAGGTCGGGAGTCCGCTCCGGACCTGCGCCCTCTGCCATCGACTTCGTGATTCGGGGGTCCCGTGCCGCGCGTCTCCTATGACGAGTACCTGTTCGCCGTCGCCCTGACCTTGGCTCGACGGCATCGGCCAGTCTGGTCGTGGGGGCGCTGGCGACGCATCTGCCGCTGCGGCGCGAACCTGCCCTGCCACAGCCGTCACCGCATCCCGATCAACCGCGGCCACTGGCCCAGCCAGGACGGCCCGCGATGACGACTCACCACCCGATCAAACCGGACTGGACGTGCGGCGGCTGCGCGGGGGAGTGGCCCTGCCCGACCCGGCGGCGGGAGCTGCGAGCCGAGTACGACAGTGCCCCGGTGTCGCTAGCCCTCTACCTGGCCGCCCAACTCGTTGACGCCGCCCAGGACCTGACCCTCGTCCCCGCCGGCCACCTTCACCACCGCTTCCTCGGCTGGATCCGATGAGCATCCTGCGAGCCGGCGACGAGAAGTTCCACTACAGCGACGGCTCCCACAAGTGGATCCCACCCGACTCGGACTACGACCAAGAGGTCTGGGACGAGCAGGTCCGCCAGCACAAGCAAGGCCACCTGAGAAACGAGCGCCCGAAGGTCCGCATCAAGCGCCTCGTCTGATGCCAGCAGTACAGCACCGAAGTACAGCAGCCGTGCCAGCCGAACCGAGCCGAGAAGGGCCTCAGCAGGCCGTTTGACCTCGCACCGAGCCCGATCCGACCAGCTCGCCGAGAGTTCACACCGAAGAGGTCACTGGTTCGATCCCAGTATCGCCCACCATGAATAAGGCAAGCTCAAGGCCCCTCAATCGAGGGGCCTTGACTCGTACTCGACCTGCCGATCAGCCGGCTACTGGTAGTCGACTGGCTGCCCGCACACGGCGTATGGCCCGATGGGTTGATGTTCATCTTCGACGGCGGACAGCTCGACGACGACCAGGCCGAAGCCCTCAAGCCAACCGACGACGAGCTAGCCGGTCTCCGCTTCCTCCCCTACCAAGAAGCAGTACCGCACCTGCGTCCGTCGATGGCACGTCGAGTCGGGCTGTCGTCCTCGACCCGTAGGGCGCCGTTCTCAGCCATCACCGCGTGGAACTGCTGCGACTTCACGCCTGCCCCGGCCGCTCTGGCGCGTGTGCACGGGGATGGGCAGGACAGCGTCGCTGTGAACCTGCACGGGAGCGTGCGAGTTGGGATGCCGTTACAGGGACGGGTCCCAGGCTGCGAGCTGATCGAAGATACGACGGTCGCCTTCGGACTTCAGGGAATCCAACGGTATGCGGCCGTAGAAGAGCAGGACCAGATCACTGGCCGTGCCCCGGGCGGAGGCGTCGGCCGTGTCCGAGTCCTCGCCGGCAGCGGGAGCGCCGAGGCGGGCGACCTGTGCGCCGTCGTGGGACAGCCGAAGGCGCCACGAGTGGCCCTCGGTGGCGTGGTAATCGACGACGGCGGGTTCGTGTGGCCAGGCGACCGTCGTCGCGCAGAGGGTGAACTGGCAGTCGTCGAATCCGTCGAGGGCGATCTCCTCCGGTATCGGCTGCGGGGCACCCCCGGTGAGCTGGACGTCGTAGGTGTGCACCGCGATCTCGTGGAGCTGGCGCCGCGCCCAGGCCCCGGAGGTCTGCGGTGACGGCGAGTCCCACCACCATGTCCAGCAACCGCGATCCGGGCCGGCCTCGCGCAGCGCGCTCGCTAGTTGCTCGATGGACTCGGTCCACCAGGCCAGTAGAGCCTCGCGCTCCCGAGGTGCACCCGTGCCGCCTCCCCATGCGGACTCCTCCGGCGGAGCGTCCGCGGGACCTGCGGTGACGACGGCGGCTGCTTTGCGGCGGCCCATGCCCACGTGTTGCACGTGATCGAACAGCGTCCGCTCGGGATGGGTCGGCATCTGAACGTCGAGGCTGGGTGCCGCGGCGACCGCGGCGCGGAAGGCGGTCGACCGTTCGTTGATCAGGCGCAGCTGATCAGGGAACGGGAGAATTTTGTGCACCCCGGCTTTCTAACACTGTGCTCCGACAATCGGACAGCGATTTCCACAGCCGACGCGGCGGGCGCAAACGCGCAGACGAAGCAAGGCCCTCCGCTCACCCGACGCGCCTACTGCTCAACGTCGAACGCGACCTTCGCTGGCTGGTTCCTATGCGAGGAGAGTGTCGCGCATCAAGTGAAGCCACGACGTAACGCATCAAGCGGAGTACGACAGCCGGCTGCCGGCGATGTCGGGTCTCAGGACCTGCGTGACAGAACAGTCTCAAGACCTGGGGTGACACTTCCGGCTAGCGGCGTGGTGACGGCGGCTCGGGCGGGCGTCCGCGGGCGCGGGCTGCGTCGGATATGGCGATCCCGGTCAGGACTAGGGCAGCAGCGGCGGCGACCACGACTGGCGGCAGCGGGAGCATCGCCGGTGTCAGGGCGGCCAGCGCAAGGACGCCGATCGGTCGGGACCGGGACACGCGGCCGAATACCGCGTGCTCGAAGCGGGCGCGCCCGGCCAGGTACAGCGCGGGTCCGCCCAGGATGACGGCGATCCAGGCCGGTGGGGTGTGTCCGAGTGGATGGGCGATGACGAGTTCGTCGCCGACGGCGGCAACGACCACGCCGGCCACCATCACCAGGTGGGCGTATGACGCCGATCGGGCGAGGCGGACCGGGTCGGCAGACACGGCAATCGCTTCCGCCAGGACTTGCCCAGCGCGGTATATGTAGATCCGCCACAGCAGCACGGTGGTTGCGATCGACACTCCGAACGCGGCGGCCCGGTCGGGCGCGAAGCCGCTGCTGCTCAATCCCAGTCCGGTAACCAGGATCAGCTCGCCGAGCGCGATGATGAAGAACTGCCGGTAGCGCTCGGACAGGTGCTCGCCCGAGATCACAAGGTCTTGGCTGGGCGTACGACCCGCCCCGGGGGTGGGGAAGCCGATCCTGCCTGCCGTGTGGTCAAGGACCACCGCGAGTGCCCACAAGCCGCCACGCGCCGAACCGTGCACGAGCGCCCCCGCGATCCACGGCAGCGCCGACAGGCCGTACCAGAACACCCCGCGCACGCCGTGGCGCTGCAGCTCGTGGCCACGCAGAACGACCACGAGGACGAGCCCGCGGCCGAGCTGGATGGCGACGTAGGCGCCCGCGAAGATCAGGCCCGTGTCGCCGAATGCCTCGGGCACCGCGGCCGCCATCACCAGGCTGCCGACCATGGTCGCGATGACCAGCGCCTGGATTGCCGGTCGTTGCGGGTCCGTCCGGTCGGTCAGCCACGCGGTGCTGGACCAGACCCACCACATGGCCCCCAACAGCACCAGGGTCCGGAAGGCACCGCTCCACCCGAGATCCTCGGCCAGGCCGCGCGAGAGCTGAGCGAGCGCGAGGACAAACACCAGGTCGAAGAAGAGTTCCAGGAACGTAGCCCGCTGTGGATCCTCGGGCCTCCGCAGCAGCTCGGCCGCCCTGCTTGTCGTCATCGGCTCGCCCGTCCTGCCAGCTTTGCCCAGTTTGGAGCATTCTGTCATGCGCCAGTGGTGGTGACTGCGGACGTGCTGCCGTGGCCTGGAACCGAGCGCCCGGGGTTACACGGACGGGCGACGGTAGAGGCCGATGAGTTCCTTCCGTCCGTCGCCGCGGTTCGGATTGGCTCGTCGACCTGGTCAAGCATCGAGCCGGTGCTACAGAGGGCGGAGTGTCACCCAGGTCCTGATACCGATACGTCACGCAGTTTCTGAGACTGGACAGCCGGCTGCCGGCGATGTCGAGCTCCAGTTGATGCGTTACGGATCTGTTTCGGTTGATCGGGCGAGAGTTCGACGGCTGATGGGGCGCGTTCGTCACACCGCGTCACCGGATACCGGGTTGCCTGCTCCCCACCCCTACGGCACGCTGCCGGCATGATCGAGACGCGTGTGCTCAGCGAGGGCGATTGGAAGATGTGGCGGGAACTGCGGCTCGCTGCGCTGGCGGAGGCGGCGTATGCGTTCGGTTCCCAGCTGGCGGATTGGCAGGGCGAGGGCGACCGTGAGGAGCGCTGGCGCGGTCGGCTGGCCATCCCCGGCTCGTACAACGTCATGGCGATGCTCGACGGGCAGCCCGTCGGGATGGCCAGCGGGGTGCCGACTGATCAGGACGGCGTCGTCGAGCTGATCTCGATGTACGTGGCGCCGGTGGGACGTGGCCGCAGCGTGGGCGACCACCTCGTGCGGGCGGTCGAGCAGTGGGCACGGCTGGTGGGCGCGGGGACCCTGCGCCTGGCTGTGGTGGAGGGCAACAGGAACGCCTGGGCGCTCTACCAGAGGAACGGCTTCCGTGACACGGGTGAGCTGGGGGACCTCATGCCCGATGGCGTGCGCCGGGAGCACATCATGGCCAAGAGTCTCGTGGCTTAGCGATCGGCCGTCGATCGAGGGCCTTCGACCAGGGCTTCACAGTCGGAAGCCAGCCTTCGGACGCGGGGTTGGACGAGATCGCCTGGGCGACGTCGCTCGTGTGTCGGCCGGATCAGTCGCCGAGGAGCGCGTCGCCTCGCGGGGTACGCACGTAAAAGACCAGACGCCCGGCTCGCTGCCGAGTGACCAGGCCGGCGGTCACGAGCCGCGAGAGGTGGGCCGAGACTCCGCTCGGGGTCAGCCCGGTGCGGCGGGCCAGCGACGTCGTCGTCGACGGAGTCGTCAGCTCGACCAGCAGGGCGGCGCGAGCCTGGCCGATCACCGGGGCGAGATCGGCCGCGGGTGGGTCGCTGTGCCACATCGAGCCCACGCCCCGAGCGGGATATCGCAGCACCGGAGCCCAGGGCTCGGACGCTTTGACGAAGACGTTCGGCCACGCGAACAGCGACGGCACGAGCACCAGGCCGCGACCGCCGAGTTCGTAGTCCCGGTCCAGATTGGGCCGGTCGACCGACAGGACGTCATCCGACCACGAGATCGCGGGATCGAGTCCGGGGAACATCCGGTGCGGGCCGTCGTCCGCCAGCCGGCGCGCCCGGAACATCACATCGCCCTCCAGGATCCCGCGGATCCGCCCCCAGTACGGCGCCAGCGTGAGGCCCCAGTAGGTCCGCATCTGACCCACGATCGTGGGGAGGGTACGGCGCGGGGCGCGGCGCAGGTCCGACAGCGAGGCCGGCAGCCGGTCGCCGTACACCGTCTCCAGTTCCTCGCGCACGACGGCCGCCGGCGTCTCCCGCACCGCCGCGAACTCCGCCTCGGGCTCGGTGACGGGTGAATGCGGGGCGGGCGCCAGGAAGCCCGGCAGGTGCCGCTCCGGCGCGATCACCAGGTCGCGCAGCTCACGCAGCTCCGGTGAGGCCAGCACCGTGGCCCGGTGCCGGGTCACCCATGGCAGGTGTACGGCGTGCGCACCGGGGTCGCGGAGCACCCGCAGACTCGCGACGACCTCCCAGGCGGGGGAGATCGCGAACCTGACACTCGCGAGATCGGCCAGGGACAACGACATCTTCAGCAAAAGACGGACACCACGAGGATTCACCGTAGTCTGAATCGTTGGCACCCGGGGGCGGCCGACGCCGAAGGTTCGGCCATGTCGATCCAGCACGCCTCTCGTCGGGGGCACGACGCCGCCCGGGCCCTGTCCCGCGACTTCGCTCGCTACCTCGTCGCCGCGGTGGCGGCGAAATGCGGCTTCAACATCGCCAAGGTGGCCATTCCGCTCGTCGCGATCACCTCGCTCGGCGCGGGTCCGGGCGCGGCGGGTTCGCTTGCCGCCGCGGGCACCGCCCCGTTCCTGCTGCTCGGGCTGCCGGCCGGCGCGTGGCTGGACCGGGTTGCTCGTCGCCCGGTCATGATCGCCATGGATCTGGCTCGGTTCGTGCTGATCGGTTCGGTACCGATCGCTGCCGCAGCTTCCGCGCTGACCATGACCCAGCTCTGGGTGGTGGTGTTCCTCAACGGCGTCGCGACCGTCTTCTTCGACGTCGCGATGCAGAGCCACCTGCCGGACCTTGTCGGGGGTGGGGATGGCGGGCGCCTGGTCGCGGCCAACGGGCGACTCGGCATCGTGGACCAGATGGCATTGATCGGTGGCCCCGCGCTGGCCGGCTGGCTGATCGGCCTGTCGACAGCGGCCGCGGTCCTGGTCGCGACGGCACTCGGTTACCTGTGGTCGGCGCTGTGGATCCGCCGCATCGAGCGGCCGGAGCCGCGTCCGGTTGACGTCGTACGACGCTCGCTCGCGGCCGAGGTGCGCGAAGGCCTGTCGTTCGTCCGGCGCAACCACACCCTGCGTGCGATCGCCGTCGCCGGCGCGCTCGTGAACTTCGCGACCGCAGGCACGGTCGCGATGCTGCCGCTTCTCCTGGTTCAGGAACTGCACTGGTCGGAGAGCGAACTGGGCCTGTTCCTCGGCGCCGGTGGAACCGGTGGCCTGCTCGGGGCGCTCTGTGGGGGACGGTTGTCGAGGGGCCTCGGCGCTGGCCGCTCGGTGCTTGCGATCGGGCTGGCCATCGCCCCGGTCTCGCTCGTGCTGCCGCTCGTCGGTCAGCCCGTTCCTGGGCTGGTCGCCGCGCTCGCGTGGGCACTGGTGATCTTCAAGGTCGGCTTCGACAGCGTGGTCCTGATGTCGTTCCGCCAGCACGTCACGCCGTCACGGCTCCTGGGACGCGTCAACGGCACCCTGCGCGTGATGTTCAGTGGCGCGCTCACGCTCGGCGCGGCGACGGCGGCATTCGTCGGTGACTACGCCGGTCCGCGCGCTGCCACCTGGGTTGCCTGCGCCGCGCTTGCTCTGGTGTGGGTGCCGATCCTGCGCTCCCCGATGCGCCAGCAGACCTTCGACGCACCGGAAGAACGGCGGCCTGGCCGGGTCAGCGAAGAAGATCGAGTGCACCCTTCGATGCGCGCCCCTGTTGCGGACCGTGAAGGCATCCGAGACGCGTCCTGAGGGGATCATGTCGGGCATCAAAATGAGACGCGAGTGTCAAGCATCTCCCGCGATGGGACAGGCCGGCTGCCGGCCGGTGTCGAGTCTCAGGACGCCCATGGCGTGTCCGGCTAGATGATCATGCGCGGTTCGGTGATCTAGAGTGAGGCCGATGCAGGTAGCGGAGATCCGCAGGTATCCGATCAAGTCCCTGCTCGGCGAGCAGTTGACGACCGTGGAGGTTGAGCAGCGAGGACTGGTTGGTGACCGGTTGTGGGCGGTACGGGACGCGGACGGGAAGCTGGGCAGCGGAAAGAACACCCGTCGCTTTCGCCGGATGCCGGGTCTGTTCATGCTCCGCGGGCACTTTCGTGACCCGGTGCCGGTCGTCGAGTTGCCCGACGGGCGCCGCTTCGGTGCCGATGAGCCGGCCGGACACGAGGTGGTCAGCGATGTGCTCGCTCGTCGCGTCACCATCGAGCGCGAGGCGGAGGTCAGGCACCATGACGAGGGGCCGGTGAGCCTGATCAGCACGGCAGCGCTGCGACGACTCCATGATCTCCTCGGGGAGCCGGTTGACCCGGCGCGGTTCCGGGCGAACCTTCTCATCGACGTACCCGGGGGCGACTTCGCTGAAGACGGCTGGCTCGGCCGAGCCATCCGTATCGGGTCGGAGGTCGTGTTGCGACCACGCCAACGGCTGACCCGATGCGTCATGATCGACCTTGCCCAGGAGGACCTCCCCGAGCACGGACAGCTCTTGAGGACTGTCGCGGAGCACAACGACATGACGCTCGGCGTGTGGGCAACAGTCGAACGCCCTGGTCGTATCGCGTTGCGGGATGCCGTCGAGCTTCTGCCGAGGTGACACCAGCGCCTGGCCGACCGTCACGCCGTCGTCGGATGTCACCATCGCCGGTCAGCCTGGCGGAGCATCGCGTCCTGCTCGGGGTCGGGCAGGAGCTCCCGGACCTCCTGCGCACAGCGGCAGGACGCGGCGATCTTTGCGGCCCACTCCAGCGCCTCCTCGCGCGAGGCCACGTCGACGACCGAGAACCCGCCGATGACCTCCTTGGTCTCCGGGTAGGGGCCGTCGGTGACCATCCCGTCCGTGGCCACGATGCTCGCCCTCTGCCTCTCCAGTCCGGCGCCGTACACCCACACGCCGGCGCTCACGGCCTCCTGGACCACGGCGTGCGAGGCCTTGCCCACGTCGGGCATCTCCTCGGCGGGGATGTGGTCCATTGCGCCGGCGTCGAACGAGATCAAGTACCGCGGCATTCGCTCACTCCCTTGTCCCGGCGGCCTCCGCCGACCGCCTCTCACCTGTTCTAGGAACGAGTCGCCCTGGATCCGACGGTGTGCCAGAAGAATTTTCCACGGGACCTCCGCCGCTCGGCGCGCGCAGGCGTCATGTTGCCCCTGTTTGCGGAGATCATCACCGCCGCCACCGGCTATGAGCAGGCCCACCGCACCTGTCTGCCGCGGGACGGGTCGACGGCACAGGGGATGGCAGCAGCCTTCAGCCTCGGCTGGTGCATCGTCTTTACGTGACATCAGCCGCCGCTGACGTGGCGGAGGACTGCCAGGACCCGGCGGTTGTCGCTGTCCGAGGACGGCAGACCGAGTTTCGCGAAGATGTTCGCCACGTGCTTCTCCACGACTCCGGCGGTGATGACAAGAGCCGCCGCGATCCCGGCGTTGGATCGTCCCTCGGCCATCAGCGACAGCACCTCACGCTCCCGGGGGTCAGCGACGCCACCCCAGCCGTGTCCTGCCCGGCCCGCATCAGGTGGCCGACCACCTCCGGATCCAGTGCGGTGCCACCGGATGCCACCCGGGTCAGCGCGTCCACGAAATCGGCGACGTCGGCGACGCGGTCCTTGAGCAGGTATCCGACGCCGGTCGGCCGATCCGCGAGCAGGCGGGTCGCGTAGCGGGTCTCCACGTACTGCGAGAACACCAGCACACCGACGGTGGGATGGTCGCGTCGGATGTCGATCGCGGCGCGCAGTCCCTCGTCGGTGTGGGTCGGCGGCATCCGGATGTCGATGATGGCTACATCCGGTACGACGGAGGCGACCGCGGACCGCAACGCATCCGCGTCGGCCACCGCCGCGCACACCTCGAAACCGCGGTCGGTGAGCAGCCGGACCAGCCCTTCGCGCATCATCGCGGCATCCTCCGCGATCACCACCCGCATGTCGTAGCCTCCGTTCACGCCTGTGTGGGCAGCTCGATCTCGACCCGGGTCGGACCGCCGGTCGGACTGTGCACGCCCATCCGGCCGTCCACGACGGCGATGCGGCGGGCCAGGCCGGACAGGCCGGGAGCGTCCGGATCCGCCCCGCCGACGCCGTCGTCCTCGACGGTCAACGTCAGGCGCTCGCCGGATCGGACGACGTCGAGCCCGATACGGGTCGCCCGGCTGTGTTTGGCCGCGTTCGCGAGCAGCTCGGAGGCGCAGAAGTAGGCGATGGTCTCGATGGCGGGCGCCGGGCGGTCGGGCAGCTCGACATTCACCGCGACCGGGATGGCGCTGCTCGTCGCGAGCGTCGCGAGCGCGTCGCCGAGACCGTTGTCGAGGACCGGCGGGTGGATTCCGCGCACCAGGTCGCGCAGGTCGGCGAGGGCATCCTTCGCTCCGCGGTGGGCGAGCGCGACCAGTTCGCGGGCCTGTGCGAGGTCGGGTGGCGGACCGTCGACACCGAGCTTCTCGGCCGCCATGCCGAGGTTCATCGCCAGCGTGGCGAGCCGGATCTGCGCGCCGTCGTGCAGGTCCCGTTCCAGCCTGCGCATCATCGCGGCTGCGTCGTCGATCGCGCGGGCCCGGGTGACCTGCAGTTCGCGTACCCGCTCGGCGAGCCGGCGCGGACCGAGCAGCCGTCGCATGGCGGCGAGGTCCAGTGTCGTACCGGCCCGCATCAGCCATGGTGCGACCAGCACCATGGCGAGGCCGGCCGCGGCGATGAGGAACGTTCCGGCGAACGTCCGCGTACCGATGGTGCCGAACGGCGTCAGCGCCCACACCGGTCCGAGGCGCGTGCCGGCCGGGTGGTTGCGGAACAGCGGCCACCACACCGGGTAGCTGAGGTTGACCAGGCCGAACACGTAGCAGAACGCCCCGTACCCCTGGGGGATGGCCAGTGGGACCTTGAGCAGGCCGTACCCGACGGCGCGCCAGCCCGGTCCGTCGGAGACCACGGCGCTGATCCGCTTCGAGAGCCGGGGTGGCGGGGCGTCCACGTGCACGTCGAGCAGCCGGCCGGCGAGTGAGCGGTGCACGGCTCCCATCGCGCGCCCGACCGGCGCGGCCAGCACGACCAGGAGCGCGATGGTGAGCGGAAACAGGACCAGGAACACCGGTCCGATCGTGGGTGCCGGCTGGTGGGACATGGCCCCGGTCGCCCAGAGGACGAGGACGCCCAGGGCCGGCACGATCGCCGGTGCGCTCAGGATCGCGGCCGCACTGGCCACACCGGCGACGCAGAACACCGCCCGGCGCAGGGCCAGTGTGGTGAACGGGGCGCGCAGCGCGATCATCAGCCCATTGTCGCCGCTCACGCGTCGCGATGGCGGAGCAGAACGCCGCCGCAGAGAATCGCGACCGCCGCGTACCCGCACATCAGCAGCGTGCTGATCCAGCCGGAGAACAGCCCGGGTACGGGCGAGGTCACCGCGATCGAGTTGAGCAGCATCAACAGCGGGACGAAGCGGCCGACCTGAATTCCGTCCTCGCCGAACAGCCCGGCCACGATCATCGGGACGAACATCAGACCGAACAGCGTGCCGATCGCGGCGCCCGAGTGCCGCACGATCGTCCCGATGCCGACCCCGATCAGCGCGGTGGCGCCCAGATACACCCCGGTCAGCACGACCGCGCGCAGGATCGCCGGGTCGCCGAGGGATGCGGCCGGGATGGCGGTGCCGCGGATCGCGAGCTGCCCGCTCAGATAGCCGGCGAAGCTCGCGACCAGACCGACGGTGAGAGCCGCGCCGCCGCACACGGCGACCTTCGCGGCCAGGACGACCCGACGCCGCGGGACGGCGGCGAACGTCGAGCGGATCATCCCGGTGCCGTATTCGCCGGTCACCATCAGGACGCCGAGCGCTCCGAGGAGCAGTTGGGCCACGATGGCGCCGCCGAGGCTGTTGTTCAGGATCTGGGCGGCGGTGGCGACCGGGGTGTGCGACCGGTAGCCGAGTCCCACCCCGGCCCCGGCCGCGGCCATCGAGACCACCGCAGCGGTCGCCAGCCACCACGTCGACCGGACGCTGCTCAGCTTGATCCGCTCCATCCGGGCCGCGTGCCGGAATCCGTACCCGTTCATGACGCTCCCACTCCGCGATGGTCGGTGGCCTGCGAGGTGAGCCGGAGGAACGCGTCCTCCAGGCTGTCGTCGTCGGCGGCGAGTTCGGCGACGGTCGTCTCGGCCAGCAGCCGGCCGCGGCCGATGACCACCAGCCGGTCGGCGGTCAGCGCCATCTCGGCGATCAGGTGGCTGGACACGAACACCGTCCGGCCTTCGGCGGCGAGTCCGCGCAGCAGGTCCCGGATCCAGCGGATGCCCTCCGGATCCAATCCGTTGACCGGCTCGTCGAGCAGGAGGACGCCCGGGTCGCCCAGCAGGGCCACCGCGACGCCGAGCCGCTGGCGCATGCCGAGCGAGTACGTACCGGCACGCCGCGTTGCCGCGTCGGACAGACCGACGAGACGCAGCGCCTGCTCGACCCGGGAACCGGGGATGTCGTTGCTCGCGGCCAGTGCGGTCAGGTGCGCACGGGCGCTGCGACCGGGATGGAACGCCCCCGCGTCGAGGAGCGCGCCGACCGCCTTCAACGGCCAGTTCAGGTCCCGGTACCGGACGCCGCCGATCAGTGCCTCGCCACGATCAGGGGCATCCAGGCCGAGGATCATCCGCATCGTCGTCGACTTGCCGGATCCGTTCGGGCCGAGGAAGCCCGTCACCACCCCCGGCTGCACCCGGACGCTCAGCCCGTCGACGGCGACCCGGTCGCCGTAGCGTTTCGTCAGCTCACGTAGTTCGATCACACGATCGACGCTAGGCAGCGCCGTCGGCGGTCAGAAGCCGGAAACCATCCGACTCCGCCTGGAGGTTTCCACCCCCGTCGCGGTCCCGACCCACAGATCTCTTCCGAGCGACGAGGGAAGCCATCAAGCGATCTCGGCGACCCACTCGGGTGACCCTTGCTGTGGTAGTCGGCCTAGGTTCTACGGGCGGCGAGGACGTGGCCGTCGGGCTCGGGCGGCCTCACATCCGGGCTCTCCGCACATCGACCTCGCAGCCCGGCGAGGACGGGGTCGAAGTCGTGCTCGACCAGCCAGCGGACACCCAGCAGGCTTCGCAGCGACCACCACCCGCGGATCGGCGACGCGGTCTACGGCTCGCCGAGGCGGCCGGGGTTTGTCGCGGGCGTCGTGACACCGATGTTGAGCGCAGGTCCCGAGACCGGACGGCCAGCCACGGGCCGGTGTGGGAGGACTGGGACGATGTGTGGATGAAGATCACCCGACTCATCACCGTGGAGGACGCGCCGGCCCTGGCCGAACTGCTCCGCGTCAACCGTGAGTTTCTCGCGCCGTGGGAGCCGATCCGGAACGAGGACTACTTCACGGCGGACGGCCAGCACGCCGTCATCGAAGCCGATCTCCAGCAGCACGAGCAGGGATCGAAGCTGCCCCACGTCATCCTCGACGACTCCGGTCACGTGATCGGCCGCATCACGCTCAACGGCATCGTGCGCGGCCCCTTTCAGTCCTGCGCCATGGGCTACTGGGTGAGCGCCGGCCACAACGGCCGAGGGTTCGCGACCAGGGCGGTGCGCGAGATCGTGCGGGTGGCCTTCGAGGAGTTGGGGCTGCATCGGGTGCAGGCGGAGACCCTGCTGCACAACGTCAGATCCCAGCGGGTGCTGGAACGCAACGGGTTCGTGCAGTTCGGCATGGCGCCGGAATACCTCAACATCGCCGGCCGGTGGCAGGACCACGCCATGTATCAGGTGGTGAGGCCGTCCTCGGCAACCGGCTGAACCTCATCACCCTCAGCCGTGCGTGAAGCTTCGTGCGTGTGGCAGTCAGACCTGGATGTGGCTGCGGATCTCCCGGGCGAGGGCTGCCTGGCTGTTGTCGTCGACCACCAGGACGCCGTTCTCGGCCATCACCGCGTGGAACTGCTGATGGTGGTAGGGGACCCCTGGGGGCAGCGGTGCGAGGTGCCAGTGCAGGTGGGCGTTGCCCTGCCGGCTGCCAAGGCTCATCGAGTACATCCGCTCGGTCGGCAGCGTCGCCACGATGGCACGTGCCACCTCGTGCACGATGCCCTGGAAGCGGAGGAACTCGGGCTGCTCCATGTCGTGCACCCAGCTTTCGAGGTGACGCTTCGGGGCAACGAGGCAGTAGCCGAGCAGCGTCGGGTAGCGGGCGAGGAAGGCGATGGTGTCGTCGGTCTCGTAGACGAGGTGGTGCCGGTAGTCGGGGTTGCCGGCCACGAATGCGCAGACGAAGCAGGGTCCTCCGCTCACTCGACGCGCGTACTGCTCGAAGTCGAACGTGGCCTTCGCGGGCAGGTCCCCCATCCGGGAAGACTAGATCGGCTCGGCGGCATTACGTGAAGCGAGATCCACCCGGCTGGACAACCCGTCACTTCTGTCGCGGGGGCCATGCGGCCCACATCGCTGCGACGGCGCTGCGGCGCGTCTGTCGGGGGCGCTGACTAGGGTGTGGGGGTGGTTGACCAGCGCCAGGTGATGAACTTCCGCGTTCGGGCCCAGCAGCTTGACCGAGCCGAGGGCACGCTGGGAAACACCGCCGTGCTCGACATCGGGGTGCAGGACACCGGTCCGGACGGCGGCCGGTGGGCGCTGGCCGTCCGCGGGGTCGACGTGGCGGCGCTGTCCGCGGAGGACCTGATTCTGCTGTGGACCGTGCGAGGCGCTCCCCACCTCTATCGCCGCGCTGACGTGGGGAAGGTGGCGGCGGCCGTCGAGCCCTTCTCCGAAGCCGACGCGGGCAAGCGCATCTACGACGCCGCGAGGCCGTTGAAGGCGGCTGGCATCGGCATCGTGGCTGCCCTCGACGAGGTGGCCGCTCACATGCGAGCCATCGTCACCGAGCCGATGGTCAAGGGGGACGTCTCCGGCCGCCTGGCCGAGGTGATGCCGGAGCCGTACCTGCGGTTCTGCCGACCGTGCGACGCCACCCACCTCTACGAGATGCCGTTCCGGTTGGCCGCCGTGCGGGCCGGACTGGAGTTGCAACTCGACACGTCGCCGCCGGTCCTGCAACGCACCGCACGGTTCAAGAAGGCGGCCGCGCCGGACGAGAGGCTCGACCTCATCCGCGCGTACCTTCGTCTGCTCGGCCCGGCCACTCCCAAGCACGTCGCCGACTATCTCGACGCCACGGTCAAGGACGTTAAGGCGCGCTGGCCCGAGGACGTGATCGAGGTGGTGGTCGGCGGTGAGATGCGCTCGCTGCTGGCCGCCGACCAAGAGGCGTTGGAGTCGGCCGACAGCAGGGCAACCCGTCTGCTCGGCCCGTTCGACCTCTTCCTGCAGGCCAAGGACCGGGGAACCCTGGTGCCGGACACGGCGCACGCCAAGGAGTTGTGGCCGGTGCTGGGACGCCCCGGCGCCGTCCTGGTCGACGGTGAACTGGCCGGCACCTGGCGTCCCCGTAAGTCCGGCAGGACGATGAAGGTGGCCGTCCAGCCGTGGCGGACACTGTCGGCGACCACTCGCAATGACATCGCCGAACAAGCTGAACGCCTCGCCGCGTACCGCGCCGTTCCCCTCGCCGACGTCGAAATCCCCGCCTAGCGGATGATCGGGGGACGCCCGTCCGCCGAGACCTGTGGCAGCATCACCGCGTCCGTCCGGCACGGGGGAGGGCCACCATGAACGAGGACACACCACCACGGGCGGCATGGCCGGACCTGGTCGGCGTCGTGGCGGCCGCGGCGGTCGGACTGGTCGTCGCGGCCCGTGGGTTCCCCCTGGCACTGTTCGCCGCCTTCACCGACCTGCTGGCCCACGGTCCCATGGGATGGGGCGTGTACGCGGCGGCGGTGCTCGCGGTGGCGATCGCCGTACCGGCGCTGCTGCCGCGGCTGCCGGGGTGGCCGGTGGCGGCGGCCGGCCTGGCGGTCTTCCTCGCCGCCGACCTGACCGAAGCCGACGTGATGATGAAGGCGCTGCTGCCCATCGAGGTGGGCACTACACGCGAGGTCGCCATCGCGCTCGCCGCCACCGCGGGCCTCGGGCTGGCCCTGGGCGGGGTGCTGCTCGCGCTCGTGCAGGCGGCGCCGGCCGCCATGTGGTGGGTCGGCGTGGGGCTGAGCGCCGGGCTGGTCCTGCACCCGGTCGGCAGCGAGCTGTTCCGCGCGGTGCTGCCCCGGCGTGCGGAACACCCCTCGTTCGCACCCGCCCAGCGGGGGATCGTGAACGCCATTGACGTGGAGGTCTGGCTCGCTCTCGGGCTCGTCGTGGTCGCCGCCGTCGTCGCGTACGTCCGGAGGAGCGGGTACGGCCCCGTCGCCTCCGCCCGGTTCCGGCCCGGCGCGCCAGTGGCCGTGATCGCCGTCGCCGCGCTGCTCCTCCTGGGTTTCGCACTGCGGAGTGCAACGATCCGGGAGCTCCGCCTCGGTTCCGATGAGATGGCCGGTCAGGACGCGACGATCGAGTCGTTCGCCCAGGTCTCCGCTGTGGTGCTCGCCGTTGTGGTCGCGCTCCTGCTGACCGCGTACGCCTACCGGCTCGGCCGCGCGCCGGCTGCCCGCTGGGTGGTGCTCGGGGCCGCGGCGGCACCGGTCGCGGTGTTCGAGTTCCCGTACGACGGCCCCTCGTCGGGTACCCGGACGTCGCTCGTGCTGCTGTTCGGGATCCTCGCGGTGGCCGGCGGTGCGCTGGCGGCTCGGCACGCGGCGCGGATGCTGCCCTGGGACGCGATCGGACTGGTGGTGGTTGCCGCCGCGAGCCCGTTGGCCTGGCCGGAGGTCCGGGCGGAACTCCCGTCGGCCGACACGGTCGGGGCGGTGCTGGTCGCCGTCGGTCTCGGCCTGGCCTTCGGGGCCGGCATCGTCCTCGTGACCGATCCGGCGGGGACGCCGCCCATCGGCCCGGCCGCCACGGTCGACGGCCGTACGGGGGGCGATTCGGCGGCCGGGCCGGCCGTCGCCGACACGCCGGCCGTCGCCCTGGTGGATGATCCGACCGGTGGTCGGACCCGTCATGGGTCCAACCTCGCCGGCGTGCTCGTCCTCGGGCCGGCCGCGCTCATGCTCTGCGCCTCGGCGCTCGCGCCGGTCGTGCTGAGGTCCCAGGTCGGCGGCCTGATGGAAGAGGACCCGTCCCTCACGGTGCCGCTCTTCACCACGGTGGGTGCCGTGCTGCTGGTGCTGCTCTTCGGATTCGCCCGGGCGGCCGGCCGTCTCCGCCTGGATCCGCGCGCCGAGGCGGCCACGTCCCAGATGGTGTAGATCCCGGTTCGGCGCTACCCCAGAGCGATGCGATTCTCGACCGATCGTTGAAGCGGACCGGCGTACTCGGTGAGGCTGAATTCGCGATGCCCGTCGGGGTGCACGGTGACGGCGACAGAGCTCCCGTCCTCGAATCGCAACAGGAACACGGGATCGAGGTCGTTCAGGAACGCGAACGTCTCCTGGTCCTCGTCGCTGACGAGGCGACCCCGGGCCCGCCAGCCGGCGTCGGTGGCCGCAATCACGACGGCCACCTCGACGCTGCCGAGCAGGGTGGAGGAGTTCGCCCACCAGTCCAACCAGCAGCAGCCCTCGAAGCGGTCCATGCCGTCATCTTTCCAGGGCGAAGCCCGACCGGCCGCCGGCCGTGTCGGAGAACAAGGCAGTGCAACACCCTGGCTACTCAGGCTGGTGTGAAGACGACCTGCCAGGCACCGGTGACGTGCTCGGGCACGATCTCGATGGTCACCGAGTCGCCCCGGTTGAGGTCGAGGCCGAACTCGCGCTTCCACGCGCCGTCCTTGTCGCCGTACATGCCGACGGTGCTCATCTGGTAGTCCCACCACTCGCCGGTCGTGACTTCCACGCCGTTGACGCGGACGTGAAGGAGTCCCGGCGTCTGGGCGAGCATCTCGAGCGAGTCGGTCATCTTCCAGACCACCGTCCGCTTGATCGGACGCTCCGGGTCGGCCGGATCCGATCCGATGATGACGGCGCCCGGGCAGAGCGCCTCGGTGCAGCCCGCCATGAGAGTCCGGGGCAACGGGGCGAGTGGTCCTGCCGGCCGGGGCGGCAGCGGGTACTGGTCGAACGGCACTCGCACACCGATCGCGAGCGCGAACGTACCGCTGTCCGGGATCGCCACCGGCACCTTGTCCGTCCCGTCGAACCGTTTGGCGCCCGGGATCGTCATGACGAACGTGGCGGACTTGCCGACCGCCACGTCGAGCCCGTCCCAGCTCCTCAGCTGAGTCGACCCGCCGCAGCCGCCACCGGTGAGAAGGTGGCCGTTGACGCTCAACCGCTCATCGAGCTCGACTGCGTCTCCGGTGCCGTCGCAGCGGCTGAAGATCACGAGATCGAGCGTGGTGGGCACGATCGTCAGTTCGATCTGACGCTCCGGCAGCGCGGCGGAATCCGCAGCCACGACACGGGCGCCCTTGGCGTACTCCGGAAACCCTTCGACGGTGCGGACCGGCGACGGACGGTTCGCCGGGGTGGGGGTGACGGGCGTGCGCAGCCCCGGCACGACGGCGGCCACGGCGATGCCGGCCAGGGCGGCCACCGCGCAGGTGGCCCAGGTCGCGATCCGGCGCCGGCGCCGCGCCGCCACCTTGGTCTGTACGCCCTGCAACCGCATGTGGTGCACGAGTTGGTCGGCCGAATCGCCGGAGCGTTCGTCGAGCACCTGCTTGAGATCGGTCAGGTTCATCCCAGCATCCCTTCCGGCGTCAGCGTCTCGTCGAGGCGGAGCTTGGCCACCGCCCGGCTGGCCTGGCTCTTGACCGTGCCGACCGAACAGCCCAGGACCTCGGAGATCTCGACTTCCGAGAGGTCCTCGAAGTAGCGCAACACGAGCACGGCGCGCTGCCGGCGGGGCAGCCGGCCCAGTGCCCGCCAGAGGCGGTCCCGGTCGTCGAGGCCGGCGTGCGGGTCAGTTTCGGCAGCCGCCTCGGGGAGGTCGGCCGTGGGAAGTTCACCCCACCACTTGCGTCGCCATGACGATGCGTACGCGTTGACGATGATCCGGCGCACGTACGGCTCCGGGTCACCGTCGATGCGCCGCCACGCCTCCCACGCCCGCGCCAGCGCGGTCTGCAGCAGGTCCTCGGCCAACGCCCAATCGCGGGTGAGCAGGAACGCGGTACGCAACAGCCGCGGTGACCGGGTAACGACGAAGTCGTCGAAGCCCTCCGGTGTGATCACGTGCCCGCCCTTTCGCCCAGTCGGTCACGAGGTAGTACCGGCCATGACGCGAAAAGGTTGCACGACCGACCGCCGTTCGACTCGGCCGGGTGTAGCGGGAAGCCCAGCCGAGTGCCGCCGGATCGCGCACAGGGCTGTGAGGCTTACGCTTCATCCCTGCTCATGGGCTCATTCGCCCAACGGGGCAGCCCGCCAGCGCCACTCCGTCAATTGCGGACGTCCCGGCAGCTCGATGCGGCCGGTGGACCACCGCAGCGCCGCCCACGGGTCGACGGTGACCAGGTCCCGCGCCGCGTCCGGAAACAGTCGAGCGAGCAGCCGGGCGCACACGTCACGCGGGGGATCGATGGCCAGACCGAGGCCCCGGGCGATGTCGTCCCCGTGCAGCAGGGTCTCCACGCACCCCATGGCGGCGAAGCCTTCGGCATCGGCTCGACCGGTGGGGTGGTAGGCCCGCACCTCCGGCCCGCATGTGCGTACCGTGGCGGCCAGGATGCGGCCACCCGCCTCGGCGAACTCGAGTACCTCTTCCGGGGACGCGTCCTTGTCGGCGTTGGCCATGAAGCGTACGAACCGCTTCTCCGGCCGGGCCACGAGTTGGCCCGCGAACGACATCAGGCAGTCACCGATGTGCTCGGCGGTGTGCCAGCAGTCCCACTCCAGGCTGCCCGCCCGCGCGGACCAGTCCAGCCCGACCGCCGGTCGAAGGCTGGCAACAACGCTGGACAGCGCCGCGTCGAGGTCGTCGGCGGTGACCGCCACGGTTCCCTCCAGGTTCTCAGGGCCGATGTCGCACCGGCCCGGGTCGGTGGCCGCCAGCGTGCCCGACGGGTGTGACGAACTCGGCCGCACCGCGGGTCAGCAGGGGCGGTCGCGTGACGGATAACTCCCGGGACATCGGCGACGCGTCCGGCTAGCGTGCACGGACGACCGCGACCGGAGGAGGGCCGGCATGCCCGGTGGGCAGATGCACAAGGACGAGGTACGCACGGACAGCGCCCTGGTCCGACGGCTGGTCGCCGGGCAGTTCCCGCAGTGGGCGGACCGGCCGGTCACGCCCGTGCCCTCCGGCGGTACGAGCAACGCGATCTACCGGCTCGGCGGCGACCTCGCGGTCCGGCTGCCACGCGTCGAGTCCGCGGTCGACCAGGTCGAGTTCGAGCACGAGTGGCTGCCGGTCCTCGCGAGGCACCTGCCGGTGGCGGTGCCGGAGCCGTGTGCCGTCGGCCGGCCGGCCGAATCGTATCCGTGGTCCTGGGCGGTCTGTCGCTGGGTCGACGGCGAGAACCCGACTTGGAGCAACACCGATCCGCGACGGTTCGCCGCCGACCTCGGCGAGCTGGTGGCCGGCCTGCGGCGGGCGGACACCAGCGGCGCCCCTGTCGGGTACCGCAGCGGCCCGCTGAGCGGCCGGGACGCGTACCTGCGGGAGTGGACCGAGGCCGCCCGCGGCCTGGTCGACGTCGAGGCGGTCATCGCCGTCTGGGAGGCGGCGCTTGCCGCGCCGGCCTGGGACGGTCCGCCCGTCTGGAGCCACGGCGACCTGTTGGCGGGCAACGTGCTGGTCAAGGACGGCCGGCTGTGCGGTCTGATCGACTTCGGCGCGGCGGGCGTCGGCGACCCGGCCTGCGACGCGATGGCGGCGTGGACGCTCCTCGACGCCGACTCGCGCGCCGTGTTCCGCGAGGCGGCCGGGTTCGACGACGCGACCTGGGCGCGCGGCAAGGGGTGGGCGCTGACCTTCATCAGCGCGCTGACCTACTACCGGGAGACAAACCCCACGATGTACGCCGTCGCCCAGCGGGCGGTGGGAGCGGTGCTGTCCGAACGCCCGTGACCGCGGCTCTCGTTCGTAGCGGGAGAAGGAACCGCGGCGAGCTGTTGTGCTGGCCGCCGCCGTGTCGCGCCCGGTCCCCGGTCCTCACCGGACGTGAGGGCCCGGTGGTGAGAACGCGGCCCGGCGCGGGAGTCCCCGCGCCGGGCCACGGTCGGTCAGCCGGCCGTGCAGGTGGGGGTGCCGCTGGGGGCGGTGCCGTTCCCCTGGAAGCCGAACTCGGTGCTGGTGCCGGCGCCGACCTGGCCGTTGTAGGCCACGTTGCGGAAGGTCAGCGCGCCGCTGGTGCCGCTGGGCTGGGCGTTCCAGGTGTTGACCAGGCTCGCGCCCGCCGGCAACGTCAGGCCGACGGCCCACCCGTTGAGCGCCGTGGCGCCGGCGGTGACCCGCACCGTCGTGACGAAGCCGCCCTGCCACTGGTTCGTGGTGAGCGACGCCGTGCAGCCGTTGCCCGACGGCGGCGGGGTGGTCGGCGGGTTGCTGGTGGGCGGCGGGGTCGTCGGGGTGGTGGGGGGCGGGGTGGTGCCGCCGGCGTTCAGCGCGTCCAGCACCGCCGTGTACGCCGGCTTCTTGTTGCCGTTGCCGTCGAAGAGCAGCGGGGTTCCGCTGGCCCGCCAGGAGTCGGTGTCGCGGATGCCCCAGACGGTGATGCCGGTGCAGCGGGACACGGCCAGGCAGTCCTTGACGACGTTGCCGTAGGTGGTGGCCTGGGTGGTGCCGGAGCCCTCGATGTCCAGCTCGGTGATCTGCACGTCGACGCCGAGAGCGGCGAAGCTCTGCAGGGTGGTGCGGTAGTTGCTCGGGTACGGCGAGCCGCTGTTGAAGTGGGACTGCAGGCCGACGCAGTCGATCGGTACGCCACGCGCCTTGAAGTCCTTGACCATGTTGTACACGGCCTGCGTCTTCGCCCAGGTCCAATTGTCGGTGTTGTAGTCGTTGTAGCAGAGCTTGGCGCCCGGGTCGGCGGCCCGAGCGGTGCGGAACGCCACCTCGATCCAGTCGTCACCGGTGCGCTGGAGGTTGGAGTCGCGGCGGCCGCCTCCGCTGTCGGCGAACGCCTCGTTCACCACGTCCCAGGCGTAGATCTTGCCCTTGTAGTGGGTGGCGACCTGGGTGATGTGGTTGACCATGGCCTGCCGCAGGGCGGTGCCGGACAGGTTCTGCGCCCAGCCCGGTTGCTGCGAGTGCCAGGCCAGCGCGTGGCCACGGACCCGCATGCCGTTGGCCTGGGCGTGGCTGACGATCCGGTCGGCGCTGGTGTAGTTGAACTGGCCCTGGGACGGCTCGGTGGCGTCCCACTTCATCTCGTTCTCGGGGGTGACCATGTTGAACTCGCGGTTCAGGATGCCGACGTACGTGGCGTCCGACAGCTTGTTCGCGGCCACCGCGGTGCCGAAGTACCGGCCCTTCTCCGCCGCCGACGCCCCGAGTGTCGTGCCGGCGCTGGCGCTGGTCGCCACCGCCACCGACGCGGCGATCAGCGCCACCCCGGCCGCTGCCGAGGCCAGCGTGATCCGGGTTCGCCGCCGGCCCGTCGCACTCCCGCTGCCGCGGGCGAGCACCTTGTCCATGAGGGAGCCTTTCGATAGCTGTACCGATGAGGACGGCTGCCTCGACGACTGCCCGCCACGGTGGTCGGCTCGGTGCGCGGCCGCCCGGAGGCCACGCGGATCGGGACCAGCTGTCCCGGGCCCACCGTGAGTCGATCGAAGTGCATCTCTCGAAAAAGTACCGGAACAATTTCGAACTATCAATGCCGCCGGCGGGGCGTGGCCCGGGTGGCACCGGGCGGGGGCGTGGCGGTTCCGGACGCGGCGAAGCGGGGCCGGTCGGTCGACCGGCCCCGCTCGGATCTGGTCGCGCCTAGCGGCGCGGCCGCTGCGTGACGCGCGGCAGGACGTACGGCGGGCCGCTGTAGATCAGGTCGGCCTTCATCAGCTGGTACGCCCGCTTGGGCTGGTAGTTCTCGTCGTAGATGGTGGCCAGGCCCTCCGGCGGGTCGGAGAACCAGCCGGGCACCCAGGAGTGCTTGTCGGTGAATCCCCAGACGGTGAACGACAGGCAGTGCCGCTCGGCCAGGCAGGCCTGGAGCAGCACGCTGAAGTTCGCGGCCGAGGCCTGCAACCGCGGGTTGATCTCGTTCGAGTCGCCCGCCTGGACCCCCGCGGTCAGCTGGCTGCGCACGTCGACCTCGGTGAACGCCGTGGCCAGGCCCAGCCCGGCGAACCTCCGCAGCGCCTCGGCGACCTGGAGGGTGTCGAAGTTGCCGTACTGGGTGCCGAGGTGGCCCTGGCTGCCGACGCCGTCGATCGGTACGCCCTGGGCCAGCAGCTCCTTGGCCATGTCGTACACGAACTGGGTCTTGTCGTTGGCCGGGTCGCGCGAGCCGAAGGCCTCGATGTTGTAGTCGTTGTAGAACAGCAGGGCGTGCGGGTCGGCCGCGCGGGCCCAGCGGAAGGCGTCGGCGATGTAGCCGGGGCCGAGGTGCTGGGCCCAGAACCCCTTGTAGTGCAGGGTCGACGGCGTGTCCCAGGGGTCGCTGACCGCCTCGTTGACCACGTCCCACTGCCAGATCCGGCCCTTGAAGTGGGTGACCACGGCGGTGATGTGGTCGCGGAGGATGTCGCGCAGCTCGGCGTCGCTGATGGAGCCGTCGGCCACGCCGGTGGTCAGCCAGGCGGGCAGCTGGTTGTGCCAGACCAGGACGTGCCCGCGTACGCGCTGGTGGTTCTGCTTGGCGAAGGCGACGAGCTGGTCGGCCGGCCCCCAGTTGTAGCTGCCGCGGGTCGGCTCCAGGCTCTCCCACTTCATCGCGTTCTCGGCGGTGACCGTGGAGAACTCCGACGCCGCGAGCTGGCGGTACCGGGGGTCGGCGGGATCGTCGAGGGCGGCCATGTCGACGGCCGTGCCGATGGCCAGGCCGTGGCGCAGCCCGAGGTTGCGCAGGCTCTGGTCGGCCGGGTCGTACGGGCGGCCGGCCGTGGCCGGCGCGACGTTGAGCGCCCCGACGGTCGCGATGGCGACCGCGCCGGCGGCTATCCACCGTCTGAGTTTCATCTGCGTTCCTTCCCGATGAAGGGTCGACAGGGTCGAGGAGGCACGGATCGTGCGGTGCGGTGACACGGCGCCCTGGGCGGCGGGTCGGTGCCCGGGCGGGCGGCGGGAGGATGGACCGAGCGCGGCCGGCGCCGATAGTTCCGAGACAATTTCCGGTACCGAGCCGGAACGTTACGGTCGTCGATCTGGCCCCGTCAACCTCCGGAACTTCCGGAGACCGGTCCGGCCACGGACGACGCGCGGACGGTCAGTGCTCCAGGTAGGTGGCCCGGTCGAAGTCGGCGTACACCCCGTCGTTGCCGAGGTCCTGCACCCACAGGCCGAGGAAGGCGCCGGTGAAGCCCCAGGCCGCGGGCTCGCCGTCGATGATCAGCGCGGCGTGCTCGTCGGAGAGGATCGTCGCGTCGAGCCCCACGGGTAGCTGGCGCCACCCGTCGCCCACGTCGTAGCCGAAGCGCACCACGGGCCCGTCGAACACCGCCCGCAGGCCGACCCGCGACGCGCCGCCGACGTCGACGGTCAGTTCCGGGTAGGTCTTCCGCCGGCCCTGGTCGGAGCTGAGCAACTCCAGCACCACCCGGCCGTCGTCGTCCCGGGTGAGGTAGAGGTAGTGCCAGTTGAGGGTGTTGTAGTAGGCGGTGACGCCGGCCAGGTGCCGGTGGTCGACGGGGTCGAACTCGACGACGGTCTCCAGCGAGCAGCGCTCGGCGCCGACCCGGCGGGCGACCAGGCTGGGCCGCTGCTTGCCGACCGGGGACTGCCCGCCGTGCACCCGCAGGTGCGAGGGGCGGGCGCGCAGGTCCAGCCAGTCCACGGTGGCCGGGCGGCGTAGCGTCGACCAGCAGGTGCCGAGCTCCGGGCCGTCGAAGTCGTCGGTGGCGGGCTCGTCCGGCCAGGGGTGCGCGGGCAGGCCCGGCGCGGGGATCTCCTCGGCCGGCACCCCGCCGAGGATCCGGGGCCAGCCGGCGGCGGGCCAGTCGACCTTCTGGATCGCGGTCTCCCGGCCGAGCACGCAGTTGCCCCGGGTCGTGTACGGCCGTGCGACGAGGTGGGCGAGGTACCAGTCGCCGTGCTGGGTCTGGACCAGGCTGCCGTGCCCGGCCTTCTGCAGCCGCAGGTCCGGGTTGCCGACGGAGGTCAGCAGCGGCCCCGCCGGGTCGGCCAGGTAGGGACCGTGCAGGTGGCGGGAGCGGGCGACCGTCACCTGGTGCTCCCAGCTGGTGCCGCCCTCGGCCGTGACCAGCCAGTACCAGCCGTCGCGGCGGTAGAGGTGCGGACCCTCGGTGAGGCCCGCCGGGGTGCCGTGGAAGATGATCTCGGCCTTGCCGACGAGCTGTCGCCGGTCCCGGTCGTAGCGCTGGATCTCGATGCCGCCGAAACGGTCCCGGCCGGGCCGCCAGTCGGCGCTCATGCTCAGCAGCCAGCTGGTGCCGTCGGAGTCGTGGAAGAGCGAGGCGTCGAAGCCGTGCGCGTGCAGCGGCACGGGATCCGACCAGGGCCCGGTGATGTCCGGCGCGGTCGTGAGGTAGTTCTGCGGGTCCCAGTAGCCGCTGGCGAAGCTGGCCACGTCGCTGTAGACGAGGTGGAAGAGTCCGTCGTGGTAGGACAGGTCCGGGGCCCAGACCCCGTTGGAGTCCCCGCAGCCGCGCAGGTCCAGCAGGCGGCGGTCGGTGATGATCCCGCCGAGCGCGCGCCAGTGCACGAGGTCGCGGGAGTGGTGCACGCGCACCCCCGGGTACCACTCGAAGGTCGACGTGGCCAGGTAGTAGTCGTCCCCCACACGCAGGATCGAGGGATCCGGGTGGAACCCGGTGAGGACCGGGTTGCGGATCGACCGGGCGGCGGTGGCCACGTCTGCGATCTCGGTCGACATGTACGGCTCCTTTTGATCGGTCCTCCGTCAAATTTCCGGAAGCATTCGCCCGGAACTTTCAGAAATCCCGCCCACCGTAACGGTTGAAGTCGACTTGCGACAGGGCCTTGACCGCGCACATGACGCGTCGTAACGTGCCCGCCATCACCTGAAAATACCGGCAGGTTGACCGAAACTTCCGGGACCGCGCTTTCACGGTCCGCTGATCAGTTCCGCGTCCGAGCACCTCGTTTGAGTCCTCGAAGGGATGGCACATGACAGCGCACCTCTCCCGCAGATCGCTGCTGGGTCTGGCCGGCGCCGGCGCCGGCGCGCTCCTGCTCGGCGCCTGCGGCGACGACAAGGCCGACGATCCGAACGCGCCGCAGACCATCAACTGGTGGCACATCCAGAACACCGAGCCGATGCTGCCGGTCTGGGCGGCCATGGCGAAGGAGTACGAGGCCGCGCACAGCAACGTCAAGGTCACCATCCAGCCGCTGGAGAACGAGGCGTTCAAGGCGAAGCTCACCACCGCCACGCAGGCGGGCTCGCCGCCGGACCTGTTCCAGTCCTGGGGCGGTGGCGTGCTCAAGCAGCAGGTCGACGCGGGCCTGGTCAAGGACCTCACCGACGACGTCAAGCCGTGGATCGGCAACCTGCTGCCGGCGTCGGTGCAGCCGTTCACCATCGACGGGAAGATCTACGGTGTCCCGTTCGACATCGGCATGGTCGGCTTCTGGTACAACAAGGACCTCTTCGCCAAGGCGGGTGTCACCGCCGCGCCGAAGACCTGGACCGAACTGCTGGCGGCGGTCGGCCGGATCAAGGCCGCCGGTGTCGTCCCGATCGCGCTGGCCGGCAAGGAGAAGTGGCCCGGTCACTACTACTGGGCGTACCTGGCCATGCGCATCGGTGGGCTCGGCGCGCTGCAGCAGGCCGCGAAGGACCACAACTTCGACACCCCGGACTTCGTCGCGGCCGGCCAGCGCCTGAAGGAACTGGTCGACCTCAAGCCGTTCCAGAAGGGCTTCCTCGGGGCCGGATACGGCACGCCGGACGGGCAGGCCGCCACTATGGGCAACGGCGGCGCGGCCATGGAGCTGATGGGGCAGTGGGCCCCGTCCGTGCAGGCATCCTCCTCCACGAGCAAGAAGGGGCTGGGCGACAAGCTGGGCTTCTTCCCGTTCCCGGCCGTCGACGGCGGCAAGGGCTCGGTGGCCGAGGCGTTCGGCGGCGGCAACGGCTTCACGGTGGGCAAGAACGCCCCCGCGGCGACGGTCGACTTCCTGAAGGCGCTGCTGGAGGTCGGCAACCAGCGCAAGGCCGCCGCGACCGGCGCCGTGCTGCCCACGGTCAAGGAGGCGGTCGACGCGATCAAGGACCCCAACAACAAGACCGTGGCGGAGACCCTGGCGAGCGCGACCGGGTTCCAGCTCTACCTGGACCAGGCGTACCCGCCGGCGGTCGGCCAGCAGGTCAACGACAGCGTGGCCGAGCTGATCGCCGGGTCGAAGACGCCGGAGCAGATCGTCAAGGACATCACCACGGTGGCGAAGAGCCAGTAGCCATGTCCCACCACCCCGAAGCCGCCGCCGACAACCGAGTGGAGCAGGCACGATGACTCCGTCGACGATGCCCGGCCTGCGAAGCGCCGATCCGGCGACCGAGCTCGCGGCCGGC
>NZ_BMRA01000016.1:99919-106724 GCF_014648395.1 Micromonospora fulviviridis
GGCCCGGCCCCGGATCGGCCGCGTGAGCACCATCGCCGTCTTCCTGGCCCCGGCGCTGGTCCTGTTCCTGCTGCTGGTCGTCGCGCCGATCCTGGTCGCCAGCTACGCCAGCGTGTTCAAGTGGAACGGCTTCGGCCTGCCGGAGAACAACGTCGGGTTGGAGAACTTCACCCGCGCCTTCGGCGACCCCACCTTCCGGGGCGACCTCTGGCGGGCCTTCCTGCTGATCGCCCTGTCGCTGGTCATCCAGCTGCCGGTGTCGCTCGGCCTGGCCATGCTGCTCAACCAGAAGTTGTCGGGCCGCCGCGCGTACCGGCTGCTGTTCTTCGCGCCGTACGTGCTCTCCGAGGTCACCACCGGCGTGCTGTTCACGTTGGTGTTCTCCCCGAGCCGGGGCCTGGGTGAGGGGCTGGCCCGGTGGCTCGGCGCGGACGCCGGCGCCATCTTCGCCGACCCCGACACGGTGCTGTTCGCCCTGTTCCTGGTGATCTCGTGGAAGTACTTCGGCTTCCACATGGTCCTGTACCTGGCCGGCCGGCAGGGCATCCCCCGGGAGCTGACCGAGGCCGCGGCCACCGACGGGGCCGGCACCTGGCAGGTGTTCCGGCACGTCACGCTGCCGCTGCTCGGGCCCACGATCCGGATCAGCATCTTCCTGTCGGTGATCGGCACCATCCAGCTCTTCGACATGGTCTGGGTGCTCACCGGCGGTGGCCCGATCCACTCGTCCGAGACCATGGCCGTGACCATGTACCAGTACGGCTTCCGCCGGTTCGAGGTCGGCTACGCCAGCGCGATCAGCATGGTCATGTTCATCCTGAGCCTCGTCTTCGCGCTGTTCTACCAGCGGTACGTGCTGCGGCGGGACACCGAGGGCGCGATCACCACCAGGGGAGTCCAGGGATGACCACCACGCAGAAGCCCGGGGCGCGGACGCGGTCCCTCGTCCTGCACCTGATCTCCGTCGCGGTGGGCGCGCTCATCGTGGTGCCCATCGGGTTCGGGGTGCTCGGCGGGTTCAAGGACAACGGCCAACTGTCGAGCAACCCGCTCGGCTGGCCCGACCCGTGGGTGCCGGAGAACTACACCGGCATCCTGGCCTCCGGCGTGTTCTGGCGACAGCTCGGCAACAGCACGCTGATCGCCCTGGCCACCACGTTCGTCGTGGTCGGCGCCGCGGCGATGGCCGCCTTCGTGTTCGCCCGGTTCTCCTTCCGGGGCCGGGAGTTCCTGTTCACGCTCTTCGCGGTGGGACTGATGTTCCCGTTCGCGGTGGCCATCCTGCCGCTGTTCATCCTGCTGCGCACCATGGGCCTGCTGGACAACCCGCTCGGCGTCATCCTTCCGCAGGCCGCGTTCGGGCTGCCGGTCACCATCATCATCCTGCGGCAGTTCTTCCGCACCATCCCCGCCGAGGTCGAGGAGGCCGCGACGCTGGACGGCTGCAGCCCGTTCGGGTTCTTCTGGCGGGTGCTGCTGCCGATGGCCCGCCCGGCGCTGGCCACCGTCTCGGTGTTGGCGATCGTGGCGAGCTGGAACAACTTCATGCTCCCGCTGGTGGTCTTCACCGACCAGAGCTGGTGGACGTTGCCCGTGGGCGTGCAGGCCTTCCAGGGGCAGTACTCCGACGACACCGCGCGGGTGCTCGCGTACGTGGTGCTCTCCATGGTGCCGGCGCTGGGCTTCTACGCGGTGGCGGAACGTCAGCTCATCGGCGGCCTGGCGGGCAGCGTCAAGGGCTGAGCGGGCCCGGGTGCCCGGGCGACGACGAAAGGGCGGGCCGTGGTCTCCGACGACAGCCGGAAAGTCACCATCGCGACGATCGCGCGCCTGGCCGGGGTGTCCGTGCCGACGGTGTCGCGGGTCGTCAACGGTCGCTCCGACGTGGCCGCGCAGACCCGGGAGCGCGTCGAGGAACTGCTCGCCCGGCACGGCTACCGCCGCCGCCCGCCCAGCATGCGGGCCAGTTCCGGCCTCATCGACCTGGTCTTCAACGACCTCGACAGCCCCTGGGCCGTGGAGATCATCCGGGGCGTCGAGGACGTCGCCCACGCCGCCGGCATCGGCACGGTCGTCTCCGCCATCCACCGGCGTACCTCGGCGGCCAAGCAGTGGCTGGACAACCTGCGTACCCGCTCGACCGAGGGGGTCATCTTCGTGACCTCCACCCTGGAACCGCCGCTGCAGGCCGAGCTGCGCCGGCTCAACATCCCCGTCGTCATCGTCGACCCGGCCGGAGTGCCGCCGCAGGAGGCGCCGACGATCGGCGCGACCAACTGGGCGGGCAGCCTGCGCGCCACCGAGTACCTGCTCGGCCTCGGCCACCGGCGGATCGGCTTCATCGCCGGCCTGCCGCAACTCATGTGCAGCCGGGCCCGCCTCGACGGCTACCGCACGGCCCTGGAGTCGGCCGGCGTGCCGATCGACGACCGGCTGATCTACCCCGGCAACTTCTACCACGAGGCCGGGTTCGCCGGCGGCAGCCACCTGTTGCGGCTGTCCGAGCCGCCGACCGCGATCTTCGCCTCCAGCGACCAGATGGCGCTCGGTGTGTACGAGGCGGTCCGGCAACGGGGCCTGCGGGTGCCCGACGACATCAGCGTCGTCGGCTTCGACGACCTGCCCGAGGTCCGCTGGTGCTCCCCGCCGCTGACCACGGTGCGGCAGCCGCTGGCCGAGATGGGCCTGCTCGCCGCCCGTACGGTGCTGCGGCTGGCCCACGGCGAGCGCATCGAGAGCCCCCGCATCGAACTCGCCACCGAGCTGGTCGTCCGCGACAGCGCCGCCCGGGCCGCCTGACCCACGGCCGTCCCGGGCACCCGGAAGGCGATCGGGACCTGTCCGGTAACGCCGCCGGAGCGCGTCCGAAACTTTCGAAGCTAGACTGAGGTCAGGCCGCCGGACACCCTCACCGGCACGGCTGCGCTCGGGCGACGCGCACCCTCGTCGCGACCGGACCTCCAGGGAGCTGACTGTGACGGTGAACAACATCCCCCGGGTCACCATCGCCACGATCGCCGACCTGGCCGGTGTCTCGGTGCCGACGGTGTCGCGGGTCCTCAACGGCCGCTCCGACGTCGCCGTGCAGACCCGGGAACGGGTCGAGGAACTGCTCAACCGGCACGGCTACCGCCGGCGGATGGTCGCCGCCCGCCCCACCTCGGGGCTGGTCGACCTGGTCTTCAACGATCTCGACAGCCCCTGGGCCGTCGAGATCATCCGTGGTGTCGAGGACGTCGCCCACGAGGCGGGGATCGGCACCGTCGTCTCGGCCATCCATCGGCGTGCCTCCTCGGCCCGGCAGTGGCTCGACAGCCTGCGCGGGCGCTCCACCGAGGGCGTCATCTTCGTCAACTCCATGGTGGAGCCGTCGTTGCAGGGCGGCCTGCGACGCCTCAACATCCCCCTGGTCCTCGTCGACGCCGACGGCATCCCCCAGCAGGACGCCTGCACCATCGGCGCCACCAACTGGGCGGGCGGGCTCAGTGCCACCGAATACCTGATCGGCCTCGGTCACCGGCGGATCGGGTTCATCTCCGGCCCACCGCGGCTGATGTGCAGCCGGGCCCGGATGGACGGCTACCGCGCCGCCCTGGAGTCGGCCGGCCTGCCCGTCGACGACAGCCTCGTCCAGCAGGGCGACTTCTACCACGAGTCCGGGTTCGCCTGCGGTACCCGGCTGCTCGCGCTGCCCGAGCCGCCCACCGCGATCTTCGCGGCGTGCGACCAGATGGCGCTCGGGGTGTACGAGGCGGTCCGGCAGCGGGGCCTGCGGGTGCCCGACGACGTCAGCGTCGTCGGCTTCGACGACCTGCCCGAGGTCCGCTGGTGCTCGCCGCCGCTGACCACCGTGCGGCAGCCGCTGGCGGAGATGGGCATGCTCGCCGCCCGCACCGTGCTGCGGCTGGCCAAGGGTGAGGACGTGGAGAGCCGGCGGGTGGAACTGGCCACCGAACTCGTCGTCCGGGACAGCGCCACGCCGCCCCGGGAACGGTAGGCGCCGCGCTCAGGGGATGCGGCGGCCGTGCGCGTCCGGCACCCCGGACTTGCGGAAGAAGTACGCGTTGACCTGGTCCCGCCACTCCTCGGCGCAGCGCACCTGCTCGTCCAGCCGCTCGCGTACCCGGGCGTGCACCCCCGGGTCGAGCAGCCCGACGAGCCGGTCCCACCGCCGCCGCAGGGCGGCCACCTGCTCGGCGCCGGCGAAGTGGGTGTCGTAGATGTGCTGGATGACGGTCGAGCCGTCGTGCAGCACGTGCCCGTACGGCACGTGGTGGAAGAAGAGCAGCAGTTCGTCGGGGCACCGGTCGAGGGACTCGTAAACGTCGCACCACGGCTGCGGGTACTGCCCGGTGAAACCGGTGCCCGAGGCCCGGGTGCGGTCGACGCCCACGCCGTCCCGATCGGCGAAGTGATAGGTGCCCCACGGCGTGTACTCGTACCCGTCCACGTCGGGGCCGTAGTGGTGGCCGGGGCGGACCATGAAGCCCACGCCCAGCGGCGCGGTGTACCGCTCGTAGGTGCGCCACGAGTCGTCCATCATCTCGTGCAGGGTCCGCCGCACCAGGTCGTGGCCGCCGGCCGGGGCCGGCGGAAAGGTCAACCCGATCCACTCGTCGAGCACCGCCGCCGGGTCCAGCCGGGGGTCCCACGCCAGCCGGCCGAAGGCGTACAGGTTGGCCTGGGCCAGCGGGTGCCCGGTCCAGAAGGGGTCGTCGCCGACGTTGGAGACGGCGACCAGCCCACCGCCGTCGCCCGGGCCGCCGGCGGCCAGGGTGGCGACGGTGCGGTGATCGCCCCACGGGGCGAACCCGAGCACCTCGCTCCACCACGGGGCCAGGTAGCACACGTGCCGCTGCTGGCCCGTGTACTCCTGGGTCACCTGCAACTCCACCGCCAACCTGGTGGCCGGCATGGCCGCGAGCACGGGGGAGACCGGTTCCCGCGCCTGGAAGTCCATCGGGCCGTGCTTCACCTGGAGGATCACGTTGGACCGGAACCGGCCGTCGAGCGGGGCGAAGTGGTCGAAGGCGGCCCGCGCCCGATCCGTCGACCGGTCCCGCCAGTCCTGCCGGTGGTCGTAGACGAAGGCCCGCCAGTGCACCAGCCCCCGGAACGGCGCCAGCGCCTCGGCGAGCAGGTTCGCGCCCTCGGCGTGGCTCCGCCCGTACGTGAACGGGCCCGGCTGCCCCTCGGAGTCCGCCTTCACCACGTAGCCGCCGAAGTCCGGGATGCGGTCGTACACCTGGCGGGTGGTCGTGGCCCACCAGGCCCGCACGTCCGCGTCGAACGGATCGGCGGTCGGCAGGCCACCGAGCACGACGGGCGCGGCGAAGGTGACCGACAGATGGACCCGGATCCCGTACGGCCGCAGGACGTCCGCGATCGCCGCGACGTCGCCGAGCCGGTCGGTCAGCAGCCGGGCCTCCGTGGCGTGGACGTTGACGTTGTTGACCGCGACCGCGTTGACGCCGCACGCCGCCAGCAGCCGCCCGTAGTCCCGCACCCGGGTCAGGTCGCCGCGCGGGGAGCCGTCGCACCAGAAGATCGACCCGCCGGCGTAGCCGCGCTCGACCTGACCCATGACCGGGTGCACGTCGACGTTGTCCCAGTGGTCCAGCATCCGCAGCCGCATCGCCGGCCGGTGCCGCTTCAACCACCGGGCGGCACCGAACGCCGACTCGCCGAGCCGGACCACGTGGAACAGGCCGTGGAGCAGCCCCGCCGGCTCCTCGGCCAGCACCACCGTCACGTCGCCGGTCCGGGCCAGGGCGAAGCCCTCGGCGCCGAGCGCCCCGACCCCGTACCGCCGCCGACACTCCGCGGCCACCTCGGCCGCCGCGCCGGGCAGGGAACCGGCGGCGGACAGCGCGAGCACCAGGTCGACGCCGCCGGTCCGGTCCTCCGGGGCCCCGTCCACCGGTCCGGGCCCGGGCTGCCACCGCACGGTGCCGCCGTACCGGTCGCACGCCTGCGCGAGTTCGCGCCGCACGGTCGCGACCAGCGTGCCGGCGCCACACACCAGGACGCGCCGCGAGCCGATGGCGCCGAACGCCTCCGGGGGCAGCCAGGCGGCGTGGACGTCGGTCCGCCCGGCGCCGCTCACCCGTCCTCCCGCAGCACGACGACATCCCGCGCCGGCCGCCGCTCGTCGGCGTCCACGGCGACCACCGGGCCGTCGACGGGCACCTGCTCGGTCACGCGCACCCCATCCCGTCTGGGTGTCCGGGATTCGCGGCCGATTTCCGAAAGTTTCGGCAACCCGACGATACTTGCTGAGCGAATCTAGGGCGTCGTCCGTCAGTGGGTCAAGGGGTCGAGGCAGGCGGATATGCAGCTGTTAAGCGGTTTCCGGCATTGACCGTCGTAAGCCGAATGGCCGCCGCACTGCGGGCAGCGCCTTCGTCTACCGCCGGATCTTGTGGTAACGTGCGCCGAAATTTTCGGATGCCGGGGTGAAGCTGCCATGGCCATGTTCGATCTTCCGGGCGGAGGACGGCACGGTGCATCCGTGGTGACGCGCGCCGGCACCGCCGGAGGGCTAGTCGTGGCGGGCCGAGCTGTCCCGGACCACGAGTTCGGTGGCCAGTTCGACCCGGGGCGACTCGATCTCCTCGCCCTGGGTCAGGCGCAGCACGGTGCGGGCGGCGAGCCGGCCCATCTCCACGAGCGGCTGCCGGACCGTGGTCAGTGGCGGGGAGGCCCAGCGGGCTTCGGGCAGGTCGTCGAAGCCGACGATGCTGACGTCGTCGGCGACGCGCAGTCCGCGGCGGCGGACCGCCTCGTAGACGCCGAAGGCCATCTG
>NZ_BMRA01000017.1 GCF_014648395.1 Micromonospora fulviviridis
CCCGCCTTCTTCGTCGCGGCGATGATCGCCTTGGCGTTGGCGGTCTGCTCGTCGTTCAGGTCGATCTTCGACTGCGCGCCCTGCACACCGTGCGGGATCAGCTTCGCGGTGTCCGGCTTGTCGGCCTGCACGGCCACCGCGACCGGCTTGGTGCTGTTCACCGGCTCAGCGGCGTGAGCGGCGACCGGACCGGCAAAGACGCCACCGGTGAAGGCCAGACCAGCAATACCCAGCACGCTCTTACGCAGCATCGTGTTCATGGGAAAGCTCCATTCGGGGGTTGGCGCACACACAAGCCGATGGGGGTCGGCCGGGTGTGGTGTGCGCAAGCACCGTCAGGCGCTCAAAAAAGGGGGGAAAGTCTCGGGGGGATCATCCGGTGCGCGGGGCAAGGGCCTCTTCGCGGCGCCGGGACCATGTACAACGACCGGCGGCCCACCATCATTCCGGGCCCGGCCACCCCGCCTCGCGGGGCGTCCTCCTCGGTCGTTCACCCGGATACAACGACGCCCACCCGCCCGCCATTCCGCCCCCACGGTGCCGCCGACCACCCGCGAAACGGACACCCCGCCCAGCGGCGGTCGGTGGGTGGAACCCCATGGGGTGCATCCGGACCCCGAAGACACTTATGACGTTCCACCCAGCGCCCGGGGACCACGCTCGGTGGAACGCCATGGAGGTATCCCGCACCCGGAGACGTCCATGGCGTTCCACCGACGCTCCCACGCTGACGGGAACCGGACATTCGGCCCAGACGGACGGGTGCAGGGCGCAGGCGAGGGTGGATCAACCAAGGCCGACGCCGAAGCCCGCCTCGGGGCCGGTCACGGCTCGAACTTGTAGCCCAGGCCGCGGACCGTGACGATGTAGCGCGGCGCGGACGGCTCCGGCTCGACCTTGGAGCGCAGCCGCTTCACGTGCACGTCCAGGGTCTTGGTGTCGCCCACGTAGTCGGCGCCCCAGACCCGGTCGATGAGCTGCCCGCGGGTGAGCACCCGGCCGGCGTTGCGGAGCAGCAGCTCCAGCAGCTCGAACTCCTTGAGCGGGAGCTGCACGCCGGCGCCGTCAACGGTCACCACGTGCCGTTCGATGTCCATCCGGACCGGCCCGGCGGCCAGCGTCGGCGCACCCGACTCGGCCGCCTCGGCGCTCTGCCGGCGCAGCACCGCCCGGATCCGGGCGACCAGCTCGCGCGGCGAGTACGGCTTGGTGACGTAGTCGTCGGCTCCGATCTCCAGGCCGACCACCTTGTCGATCTCACTGTCGCGGGCGGTGACCATGATGATCGGCACGTGGGACCGCTGCCGGAGCTGGCGGCAGACCTCGGTGCCCGACATTTCCGGCAACATCAGGTCGAGCAGCACGATGTCGGCGCCGGTCCGGTCGAACTCGGTGAGGGCGGAGGGACCCGTCGCGGCGACGGAGACCTCGAAGCCCTCCTTGCGGAGCATGTAGGACAGGGCGTCGGAGAACGATTCCTCGTCCTCCACCACCAGTACGCGGCTCAACGGGGTGTTTCCTTTCCTGTCGGTCAGACCTGCCGGAGCTCGGCCGGGCCGGCCTCGATCTCAGCGGAGGAGAGTGTCGCCTCCAGGTCGTCCGGGGGGCGGGCGGGCAGCCGGAGGGTGAACGTCGACCCCCCACCAAGAGTGCTCGACACATCCACCCGACCGCCATGGTTGCTGGCGATGTGTTTGACGATGGCCAGGCCCAGCCCGGTGCCCCCGGTGGCCCGGGAGCGGGCCTGGTCGGCCCGGTAGAACCGCTCGAAGATCCGGTCGACCTCGTTCGGGGCGATGCCGATGCCCTGGTCGGCGACGGCGATCTCGACGTGCTCGTCGGTGGCCCGGGCGGTCACCCGGACCGTGGTGTCCTCGGCCGAGTAGTTGATGGCGTTTTCCACCAGGTTGGCCACCGCGGTGGCGAGCTGGCTGTCGCTGCCGTACGCGGTGAGCCCGCGCTGCCCGTCGACGAGGACCTCCACGTGCCGGGCGGTGGCCGCGGTGCGGGTCCGGTCGATCACCTCGGCGATCACCCAGTCCAGCGAGACGGGCTCGGGGGCGGGCTGCGGCTCGGCGCCCTGGAGCCGGGTCAGCTCCAGCAGCTCCTGCACCAGCCGGCCGAGCCGGGTCGACTCGTGCTGGATCCGCTCGGCGAACCGCCGGGCGGCGACCAGGTCCTCGGAGAGCTCGGCCGGCCCGTCGCCGGCCGGCTCGGTGGCGTCGACCAGCGCCTCGGCGAGCAGCTGGAGGGCGCCGATCGGGGTCTTCAGCTCGTGGCTCACGTTGGCCACGAAGTCCCGCCGTACCCGGGCCAGCCGGTGCGACTCGGTGACGTCGGCCGCCTCGATCGAGATGTAGCCGGCGCCCAGCCCCATGGCGCGCAGGTGCACGCCGAGCGGGTTGTCCCCCGCGCTGTCGCGACCCCGCGGCAGGTCCAGCTCGATCTCGCGGCGCACGCCCGTGCGGCGGACCTGCCCGGCGAGGGTACGGATCAAGGGGTGCGCGGCGATGGAGCCGGGTGTCGCCCCGGTGCGGAGCAGGCCCATCGCCCGGGCGGCCGGGTTCACCAGCACCGGCATGTCGTCCGGGTCGAGCACCACCACGCCGGCGCGCAGCGAGTCGACCGTCTTGCGGCCGAGCCCGGAGAGCACGCCCTGCTGGTCGTCGGGAATCGCGGGCCTCCCTGGACTGCGGCGGGAGATCCTGCCTCCCGGCGACGCCGACCGGCGCCGCCACTGCTGGACGGGTCCGGACAGCAGCAGGCCGGCGACCAGCCCGGTCGCCAGCGCCACGGCCACCACGACCGCCACCGCCCATTCCACCCGGCGATCGTAGGGTCATTGTTCACCCGGCGATCGGTCAGAACGGGACGAATCACTCTCACTTCCGGGAATGTTCACTCGCGGGCCCCGCGTCGTTAACCCGCGTTCATCTCGACGCCGGTTCCCCCGGCCTACCGTGGGTCGCGCACCTGCTCACGCCGTACCCCGGCTCATCCGGTCGGGACGGTGACCACCGACCCCAGGAAGTGACGATGCGCGACGAGTTCCGGGCTGACCTGCAGATTGTCAGCCAGCTGCTGGTGGACATGGCCGAGGGGGTGCGGGCGGCCATGCGGCAGGCCACCAGGGGCCTGCTCACCGCGGACCGCGCCGCGTCGGAGACGGTGATCGCGCGGGACGCCGAGATCGACGAGCTGTACCGGCACGTGGAGGAGCGGGTCTGCGACCTGCTGGCCCGGCAGGCGCCCGTCGCCTCCGACCTGCGCGCCATGATCACCGCCCTGCATGTGGCCGCCGACCTGGAGCGGATGGGCGACCTGGCCGACCACGTCGCCAAGACGGCGCTGCGCCGGCACCCCTCGCCGGCGGTGCCGGCCGAGCTGCGCCCGGTCTTCACCGACATGGCCGCGATCGCCGACCGGATGGCCGAGAAGATCGCCTCGGTGCTCGCGAAGCCCGACGCCGACCTGGCCGCCGAGCTGGACCGCGACGACGACACCATGGACGACCTGCACAAGAGCCTGTTCGGCGTGCTGCTCGGCGACGACTGGCCGTACGGGGTGGAGACGGCGATCGACGCGACCCTGCTGGGCCGCTTCTACGAGCGCTTCGCCGACCACGCGGTGAACGCGGGCGAGCACGTGGTCTACCTGATCACCGGCGAGACCGCGCCCTCGGCCAGCTGAGCCGGACACGACGAAGGCCCCCGGTCACCCGGGGGCCTTCGTCGTCGGCGTCAGCGGCCCTGGTTGGCGACCGCGGCGGCGGCGTCCTTGGCGGCCTCGGGGTCGAGGTAGGTGCCGCCGAGGACCTGCGGGCGCAGGTCGGGGTCCAGGTCGTAGCGGAGCGGGATGCCGGTGGGGATGTTCAGCTTGGCGATCGCCTCGTCGGAGATCTGGTCGAGGTGCTTGACCAGGGCGCGCAGCGAGTTGCCGTGCGCCGCCACCAGCACCGTCCGGCCGGCCAGGATGTCCGGCACGATCGAGTCGTACCAGTAGGGCAGCATCCGCTCGACGACGTCCTTGAGGCACTCGGTGCGCGGCATCAGCTCGGTGGGCAGCAGCTTGTACCGGGCGTCGCCGACCTGCGACCACTCGTCCGCGTCGTCGATCGGCGGCGGCGGCGTGTCGTACGACCGGCGCCAGAGCATGAACTGGTCCTCGCCGTACTCGTCCAGGGTCTGCTTCTTGTTCTTGCCCTGGAGGGCGCCGTAGTGGCGCTCGTTGAGCCGCCACGACCGGCGCACCGCGATCCAGTGCCGGTCGGCGGCGTTCAGCGCCAGCTCGGCGGTGCGGATCGCTCGGCGCAGCACGCTCGTGTGCACCACGTCGGGCAGCAGGTTGTGCTCGCGGAGCAGCTCACCGCCGCGCCGCGCCTCGGTCTCGCCCTTGGCCGTCAGGTCGACGTCCACCCAGCCGGTGAAGAGGTTCTTGGCGTTCCAGTCGCTCTCACCGTGCCGGAGCAGGACCAGCGTCCCGACGGTGGGCCCCTCGCTCGCAGTCATGCGGATCATCCTGCCGTACCGGGTCGGCGGACACGCGGGGACGGGTCGTGACGACCACCACGTGGAAAAGCTGATGACCGGCATTCCGGGGCGGGACTAGGTTGTAAGGCGCTGGCGATAGGCCGGTCATTACCAAACGGGGGCGCGGGGATGCGGACGGTGCAGGGCTGGTTCCGGGACACCACAGGCGGGCTACCGAGGACCTTCTGGTACCTCTGGACCGGCACCCTGATCAACCGGCTCGGCTCGTTCGTCCTGGTCTTCCTGGCCATCTACCTCACCCAGGAGCGCGACTTCTCCGCCTCGCAGGCCGGCCTGGTCATCGGGCTCTGGGGCGTCGGCGGCGCGGTCGGAACCACGATCGGCGGCACCCTGACCGACCGGTGGGGACGCCGGCCCACCCTGTTCACCGCGCACCTCGGCGCGGCCACCATGATGGTCGCGCTCGGCCTGGCCCGGCCGCTCTGGGCGGTGGCGCTGGGCGCGCTGCTGCTCGGCACCTTCGCCGAGGCGGCCCGCCCGGCGTTCGGCGCCATGATGGTCGACGTGGTGCCGGAGAAGGACCGGTTGCGCGCCTTCTCGCTGAACTACTGGGCGATCAACCTGGGCTTCGCCTGCGCCGCGGTGCTGGCCGGCGTCGCCGCCCAGTCCGGCTACCTGCTGCTCTTCCTGGTCGACGCGACGACCACGCTGGTCACCGCACTGATCATCTTCACCCGGGTCGGGGAGACGCGGTCGGCGCACGCCGGACCGGTGAGCAAGGGCGCGGCCGCCCCCGCCGGCGCCCTGCGGACCATCCTCACCGACCGGGTCTTCCTGGGCTTCGTGGCGCTCAACCTGTTCGGCGCGGTGGTCTTCCTCCAGCACATCTCCATGCTGCCGATCGCCATGGGCGACTCCGGGCTGAGCCCGGCCACCTACGGTTCGGTGATCGCGCTCAACGGGGTGCTCATCGTGGTCGGCCAGCTCTTCGTGCCCAAGCTGATCAAGGGCCGGAGCCGGTCGCACGTGCTCTCGCTCGCCGCGCTGGTGATGGGCGTCGGGTTCGGGCTGACCGCGTTCGCCGACACCGCCTGGCTCTACGGCCTGACCGTGCTGATCTGGACGGTCGGCGAGATGCTCAACTCGCCGTCCAACGCCACCCTCATCGCCGAGCTCTCCCCCGCCGCCCTGCGCGGTCGCTACCAGGGGGCCTTCTCGCTCTCCTGGCAGCTCGCCGGGGCGACCGCGCCGGTCCTCGGCGGCCTGGTCCGGGAGCACGCCGGCAACACGGCGCTCTGGCTCGGCTGCGCCGTGATCGGCGCCGTGATGGCGGTGGCCCACCTGGTCTCCGGCCCGGCCCGGGAGCGGCGCGCGGCCCGGCTCCGCACCGCGGGCACCCCGGTCACGCCGGTCACCGTGGTCCGGACCCCGGTGCCGGAGGCGGCCGAGGCCGCGGCCACCGCACCCGCCGAGCCGGTCCGCGCCTCCTGAGGTACGCCCGGACGGTGGTCATCGCCGGGGCCGGGCCGGCGCCGGCGGGGCGGGCGGCTACGGTCTGAGGCGGGACGGTTAACAAACCTTCATGGAGGACGGGTGCGCGGCCTGCGGCGCTGGTGGGACGACACGGCCGGCGGACTCCCCGCCACCTTCTGGTACCTCTGGTCCGGCCTGCTGATCAACCGGGCCGGCGCCTTCGCCATGCTCTTCCTGTCGCTCTACCTGACCGCCGCGCGGGGCGCCTCGGCGTCGCTGGCCGGCCTGGTGGTCGGGGCGTACGGGGCCGGCGGCGCGGCCGGCACGCTGCTCGGCGGGGTGCTGGCCGACCGGTGGGGCCGCCGGTCCACCCTGCTCGCCGCCCACCTGGGCGCGGCCGGGCTGATGGTGGGGCTGGCGTTCAGCCGGCACCTGGCGGTGATCGCCGTGCTGGCCGCGCTGGTCGGGACGGTGCACTCGATGCCCAGCCCGGCGTTCGTCGCCGCCATCGTGGACGTGGTGCCCGAGGCCCGCCGCTCCCGCGCGTTCAACCTCCAGTTCTGGGCGTTCAACCTGGGCATGGCGGTGGCCTCGCTGCTGGCCGGGGTGCTCGCCGAGGCGAGCTTCCTGGCGCTGTTCCTGGTCGACGCCGCGGCGACGCTGGCGGCGGCCGTGGTCATCGCATTGAAGGTCCCGGAGACGCTGACCCGCCGCCCGGCGGTCACCCCGCAGGCGGCGGTGGGCCGGCGGCCCGGCCTGCACACCGCGCTGACCGACCGCACCTTCCTGGCCTTCGTGGGGCTGACCTTCCTGCTGGCCGTGCTCACCATGCAGACCTCGACGATCATGCCGCTGGCGATGCGGGCCGACGGCCTGCGCCCCTCGGCGTACGGGCTGGTGGTGGCGCTCGGCGGCGCGCTCATCGTGGTCGGGCAGCTCTTCGTGCCCCGGCTCATCGAGCCCTACCGGAAGTCGGTCGTGCTGGCGGTCTCCACCGGGCTCATGGCGCTCGGCTTCGGGGCGCTGACGGTCGCCGACGGCCTGCCGCTCTACCTGGGCGCCGCGGTGGTGTGGACGGTCGGGCAGATGCTCGCCGCGCCACCGAACGCGCAGATCAACGCGGACCTCGCCCCGCCCGAGCTACGCGCCCGCTACCAGTCGGTGTTCTACCTGACCTTCCCGGCGGCGTCCTTCGTGGCGCCGGCGCTGGGCGGGCTCAGCCTCCAGCATCTCGGCGAACGGCACTGGCTCGTGGTGGGCGCCCTGGGCCTGGTCGCGGCGGCCGGTCACCTGCTGGCCGGGCCGCCGCGGGAACGCCGGGTCGCCGCGCTGCGGGCGGCGGCGGAGCGTGCGGAGACGGTGTCGGTGGGGCGCTGAACGTCGGTGGGGCGCTGAACGTCCCCGGAACGGCGTCGAGCGCCCACCACGACCCCCGTCGTGATGGGCGCTCGCACCGTACGCCCGGCGGCGGCGGGCGACCCTCACCCCCGTAAGCGTCGCCCGCTCGCGCCGCCGGTTCCACGGGTGGCACCGTCCCCCAACGGTGTGCTCCACCCGATCCCTCGCGCCTCGCTTGCGCGGATCTGATCGATCCGCCGCTCCCCCGAACGTTTCCAAGCGTGGCGCGGTGCAATAAAGTTAGTTCGCCCGGATTCCGGAATCAACCCAGATTGCTGTCTTGCCCGTCACAGCACCCGTGTCGGAAATCCGGCTGTCCCTGCTCCGGTCTCTTCGTTGGCCAACAGCGAGTTCCCGTCGACCATTCCCGTAAACCTCAGGCGTCCTCGCGATTCGGGTTCTCGGTCCGGAAGAAGTTGCTCTGCCGGCCGTCCCGCATCTGCTCCTGGTAGATCAGGTTCAGCCCGCGCGAGTCGAATGTCCGGAACCAGTCGTCCCAGCCCACCTCGCGGATCCGGCTGCTCTCCCGGTATCCGGGGATGTTGAACGTCAGCACCCCGGGACGGTCGCCCCGCTCCGTTCCGGCGATGGTGGCCGGCTTCGCGTTGCGGGCCCGGGCCCAACGCTGGATGACCTCGTGGTTGGTCGTCACCAGGCTCCGCCCGGGACGCTCCGGACGATCGTCCAGCGACATGATCTGCTGGGACGAACCCACCGACCGGGAGGCCGACCGGCCGCCCCGGACCGACGTGGCCGTCACCGCCGTACCCCCGCCTCGGGCCGGCCCCGCGCCGCCCACGGCCTTCTTCGCCGGCGCGGCCTTGGCGCGAGCGCCCGCCGTCTTCTTCGCCGGCGCGGCCTTGGCGCGAGCGCCCGCCGCCTTCTTCGCCGGCGCCGCCTTGGCCCGGGCACCCGCCGCCTTCTTCGCCGGCGCCGCCTTGGCGCGAGCGCCCGCCGCCTTCCTGGCCGGCGCCGCCTTGGCCCGAGCGCCCGCCACCTTCCTGGCCGGCGCCGCCTTGGCCCGGGCGCCCGTGGCCTTCGCCGCCGGGGCGGCCTTGGCCCGGGACGGCGCGGTCTTGCGTGCCGCCGTCGTCTTCTTCGCCGCGGTGGTCTTCTTCGCCGCGGTCGTCCGCTTCGTGGCGGACGCCCGGCCGGCCGGGCCCGTGCTCTTCCGGGCCGCGCCGCCGCGGCCCTCCGAGCGCAGCGACCGGACCAGCGTCTTCACCAGGTCCGGCTTGCGCATGGCGGAGGTACCGGAGATACCCCGCCGGCGCAGCTGACCCCGGATGTCGTCGACCTTCATCCGGGAGATCTCGGATTCGGAGATCCCCGGGGTGTTCGCCGTCTGGTTGCCCGGCTGGCGTTTGGTCGCAGTCGTGCCGCGACTTGAGCTGTTGCGCTGAGCCATGGGACACGCTCCTCGACAGTCCGTCCTCGGCCCGCGGTGGGTCCCAGTTGCCGCACCGCGCGGTGCGGCATACCCCTCAGGACGGGTCCGAACCTCCGGCGGCCGAGCCGGCCGGGGTCGAGGGCTCGAAGAGGTGGGCGAACGCGGCCAGGTTGGCCGTCGACTCGCCCCGCTTGACCCGCCACTCCCACTCCCGGCGGATGGCGGTGCCGAAGCCGATCTCCAGCATGCTGTCGAACGACTCGTCGGCGTAGGTCAGCACGGACCCGAGCAGGCGGTCCAGCTCGTCGGAGTCCACCCCGGCCAGGTTGACCCGCCCGGTCAGGTAGACGTCGCCGACGGCGTCGATGGAGAAGGACACGCCGTACATCCGGGCGTTGCGCTGGAGCAGCCAGGCCCACAGCTCCTCGCGGCGCTCGTCGGGCTGGCGCATCACGAACGCCTCGACCCGCAGCGCGTGCTCGCCGACGATCAGGTTGCAGATCGTCTTGAGCTTGTGCGTGCCCGGCAGGGTGACCGCGTACGACGTCTCGCCGGTGGACTCCCACTCCAGCTCGCGCTCCGCGCAGACGGCCTCGATCAGCGCGGCGACCTCACTCCTGCGGCTCATCGCACCCACTTTACGGCCGCCCACCGGCGGCCGCCGGGCCACGTGCGCTCACCAGGAACAGGTGAGTGCGGGGTCACCGAGCCGGCGGGCCAGCCGGGCGCGGTGGTCGGCGATCGCCTCGCCGTAGACGGCGAGCAGGCCGGAGGCGGTGCGGTGCCAGGAGAAGGCGCGGGCGTGCCGCTCGGCGCCCCGGCCCAGGGCGGCCCGGCGCAGCCGCTCGGGAAGCAGGTGGGCCAGCGCACGGGCCCAGTCGACCGGGTCGTGGCCGTCGATGAGCACCCCGCTGATCCCGTCCCGGACCGCGGTGACCAGCCCGCCCACGGCGGCGGCCAGCACCGGCGTGCCGCACGCCTGGGCCTCCAGCGCGACCAGGCCGAACGACTCGTTGTACGAGGGCACCGCGACCAGGTCGGCCGCGCGGTAGAGGGCGGGCAGGTCGTCGCCGGTCTGCGGCGGGAGGAACCGGACCCGGTCGGCGACGCCGAGCGAGCCGGCCAGCTCGATGAGGGCGGTGGGGCGGTCCAGCCCGCTGCCGCTCGGGCCGCCGCAGATCACCACGGTCACCTCGTCGGCCAGCGCGGGCTCCCGCTCGCGCAGCGCGGCGACCGCCCGGATCAGCACGTCCGGAGCCTTGAGCGGCTGGATCCGGCCCACGAAGGCCACCACGTAGCCGCTGGTCGGCAGGCCGAGGCGGCGACGGGCCGCCAGGACCGCCGCGTCCCGGTCGCCGGGGGCCGGGCGGAACCGGTCCAGGTCCACGCCGGGCTCCACCACGGCCACCCGGGCGGGCTCGGCGGCGTACCGGTCGATGAGGTCGCGGGCCTCGACCCGGGTGTTGGCGACCAGCCGGTCGGACTCGGCGACCACCTGTTCCTCGCCGATGACGCGCGCCTTGGGCTCGGGCCGGTCCCCGGCGGCGAGCTGGGCGTTCTTGACCTTCGCCAGGGTGTGCGCGGTGTGCACCAGCGGCACGCCCCAGCGCTCCTTGGCCAGCCAGCCCACCTGGCCGGAGAGCCAGTAGTGCGAGTGGATCAGGTCGTAGTGGCCCGGCGGGCGGGCGGCCTCGGCGCGGAGCACCCCGGCGGTGAAGGCGCAGAGCTGGCCGGGCAGCTCCTCCTTGGTCAGCCCCTCCAGGGGACCGGCGGTGACGTGCCGGACGCTCACCCCGGGCGCCGTCTCGACCACCGGGGGCAGGTCGCCGGAGGTGGCCCGGGTGAAGATCTCCACCTCGACGTCGGCCTCGGCGAGCCGCCGGGCGACCTCCAGGATGTAGACGTTCATGCCGCCGGCGTCGCCCGTGCCGGGCTGGTGCAGCGGCGAGGTGTGGACGGAGAGGGTGGCGATCCGGCGCGGCCGGGGCCACGGCAGGGCACCTCGCTGACGACCGACACCGGTGTGCAAATCCGCCACGTCCGCTCCCTCTGTCACGGTTGATGCCGTCCCGCACGACCGGCGCTTCTCGGTCAACCTCCGCGCCGGATGTCATCTTCCCCATCGGGCTTCGGAAATGCGTCGCGGCGGGCCCCGGGCGTGACGGACCTCATCACCGCGCGGAGCGGGACGGCGGGTGAGAATGACCGGATGACCTCAGTCGCGATCGTCACCGGGGCGTCCAGCGGGATCGGCGCCGCCACCGCCCGCCGCCTGGCCGCCGAGGGTTTCCACGTGCTCGCCGCCGCGCGGCGTACCGACCGGCTGGCCGGCCTGGTCGCGGAGATCGAGGCGGCCGGCGGCGCGGCCACCGCGGTGGAGTGCGACGTGACCTCGGACGAGTCGGTCGCCGGCCTGGCCGCCGCGGCCGCCGCCGCGCCCGACCCGGTCACCCTGCTCGTGAACAACGCCGGCGGGGCGCGCGGCCTGGACCCCGTGGAGTCCGCCGACGTGGGCGACTGGCAGTGGATGTACGACGTCAACGTGCTCGGCACGCTCCGGGTCACCAAGGCGCTGCTGCCCGCGCTGGAGTCCTCCGGCGCCGGCACCGTCGTGATCGTCGGCTCCACCGCCGGGCACGTCGTCTACGAGGGCGGCGGCGGCTACACGGCGGCCAAGCACGCGCAGACCGCGATCGCCGGCACGCTCCGGCTGGAGCTGTGCGGCCGGCCGGTGCGGGTGATCGAGATCGACCCGGGCATGGTGAAGACCGAGGAGTTCGGCCTGGTCCGGTTCGGTGGCGACGCCGACCGGGCCGCCGCGGTCTACGCCGGGGTGGCCGAGCCGCTGGTCGCCGAGGACGTGGCCGACTGCGTCGCCTGGTGCGCCACCCGCCCGCACCACGTCAACATCGACCAGCTCGTGGTCCGCCCGCTGGCCCAGGCCGCCCAGCACAAGGTGCACCGGGTCTCCTGATGGCCCGGCCGCTCGGGGTGGTCACCCGGGGCACGACGAATCCGAACCGGCTCCGGCGGGTGGACAACTGGATCGCCGCGACCTGCGGAGACGCCCTGCGCGCCGCCGCCGACCCGCTCGTGGTTGACCTGGGCTACGGCGCCACCCCGGTCACCGCTGTCGAGCTGCGGGCCCGGCTGGCCGCCGCGGTCCGCGCCGACGTCCGGGTGGTCGGGCTGGAGATCGATCCGGTACGCGTGGCCGCCGCCCAGCCGGCCGCCGACCCGCCCGGGCTCACCTTCGCCCGGGGCGGCTTCGAGCTGGCCGGGCTGCGCCCGGCCCTGGTTCGTGCGTTCAACGTGCTACGCCAGTACGACGAGGGCGAGGTGGCCGACGCCTGGCGTACGGTCACCGGGCGGCTCGCGCCGGGCGGGCTGCTGGTCGAGGGGACCTGCGACGAGCTGGGGCGGCTCGGCGCCTGGGTGCTGCTCGACGCCACCGGCCCGCGCACGCTGACCCTGGCCGCGAAGCTCACCACCCTGGCCAGCCCGGCCCAGCTCGCCGAGCGGCTGCCCAAGGCGCTCATCCACCGCAACGTCCCCGGGGAGCCGGTCCGCGACCTGATCCAGGCCCTGGAGGGCGCCTGGCAGTCCACCGCCGGCTACGCCCCCTTCGGCCCGCGCGACCGCTGGACGAGGACGGTCGCCGCCGTGAAGGCGGCAGGCTGGCCCGTCCTGGACCGCCCGAACCGCTGGCGCCTGGGCGAACTGACCCTCCCCTGGCCCACCATCGCCCCCACCACCTGACCACAACCACCCTTCCCACCTCGTTGATCATGAGGTTGGCAGCAGCCTCATGTCCGCTTCGCCACGGCTAACTTCATGATCGACGAGGGGCAGGTGGGACGCGGGGTCAGATGGTGCAGTTGATCAGGACGGGTTCGGGGTGGAGGGGGACGCCGAAGCGGGCCTTGACGCCGTCGCGGATCTCGCGGGCTAGGGCGACCAGGGCGGCCGTGCTTGCGGTGCCGGTGCGGTTGGTGAGGGCCAGGGTGTGCTTGGTGGAGATGGCCACGCCCTCGGGGCCGGCGTACCCCTTGCCGAAGCCGGCCTTGTCGATCAGCCAGGCGGCGCTCACCTTGACCGTGTCGCCCGGGCAGGGCCAGGACGGCGGTTCGCCCAGGTCGGCGGCGCGCTCCCGGAACTGCTCGTACGCCTCCCGCTCCAGCACCGGGTTGGTGAAGAACGAGCCCACCGACCAGGTGTCCGGGTCCTGCGCGTCGAGCACCATGCCCTTGCCGGCGCGCAGCCGTCGCACGGTGGCCCGGGCGTCGGCCAGCGGCACCCGGTCGCCCACCTCGACGCCGAGCGCGCGGGCCAGTTCGGCGTAGCGCACCGGGCCGGAGAGCGGGGAGCGGGTGAGCCGGAAGTCGACCGAGAGCACCACCCAGCGGTCGCTGTACTTGAAGATGCTGCCCCGGTAGGCGAACCCGCAGTCCGCCGCCGGGATCCGGACCACGGTGCGGTGGGTCCGGTCGTACGCCTCCACGGCGACGATCGTCTCGGACACCTCCTGGCCGTACGCCCCGACGTTCTGGATCGGGGTGGCGCCGGCCGAGCCGGGGATGCCGGAGAGGCACTCCAGCCCCGACCAGCCGCGCTCGACGGTGGCGGCGACCAGGTCGTCCCAGGGCTCGCCGGCCTCGACCCGTACGGTGACCGTGTCGGCGTCCTCGGCGACCACCCGGAACCCTCGGGAGCGGATCAGCACGACGGTGCCGGGGAAGCCTTGGTCGCCGATCACCACGTTGCTGCCGCCGGCCAGCAGGAGGACAGCCTGCTCCCGGGCCTCCGCCTCCCGCACCTGCCGGACGATCTCGTCGGCGCTGGTGGCGATCTCCAGCCGCCCGGCGGGACCGCCGAGGCGCAGCGTGGTGTAGCGCGCCAGGGTGGCGTGGTCCGTCGGGTCGGCTCCGGTCGTCGGTTCGGCGTAGACGTCTGACACGCCTTTCACCCTAGGCTGAGGGGTAGCCGCGGCACCCACTGGTGGCCCGGTCACCCCCGGGAGGATGGCGATGAGCAGACTGCACGGCACGAAGGACTTCTGGATCGGCGCGTTGCGGACGGAGGGTCCCGCCTTCGCCGCCGCCGTCGCGGAGGCGCCCCCGGAGACCCCGGTGCTGTCCTGTCCCGGCTGGACGGTCTCCGACCTCGCCCACCACCTCGCCCGGGTCTACGTGTGGGCCCGCACCGTGGTGACCGCCGGCACGGCGAGCCGCCCGGAGCGGCACGACCCGGAGCCGCCGGCCGGCCTGACCCCGGCCCAGTGGTACGGCCAGCAGTACGAGCGGCTGCTGGCGCTCTTCGACACGTTGGACCCGGAGGCCCCGGCCTGGAACTTCGCCCCGCAGCCGAAGAAGGCGGCCTTCTGGCCGCGCCGGATGGCGCACGAGACCGCCGTGCACCGCTGGGACGCCCAGCTCGCCATCGGCGCGGGTGAGCCGATCGAGGCCAAGCTCGCGGCCGACGGGGTGAGCGAGGTGCTGGACACCTGGCTGCCGGCGGGCCGGCGGATCCAACCCGGCCAGTGGCACGGGGTGGTCCAGCTGACCGCCACCGACGCCGCCCAGGAGTGGTACCTGCGGCTGCGCGGGGAGGGGATGGCCCTCCTGGACACCGCGACGATCCTCGACCACGACGACCACCACGCCCGCGCCCAGGTCGCCGGCACCGCCAGCGACCTGCTGCTGGCGGTGATGGGCCGGATCAGCTTCGAGGCCCTCGGGGTGGCCGGCGACCGCCGCCTGCTGGACGGGCTGCGGGTGGGCTGACCCACCGCGGGGCCCTCCGGGACATCGGGCGGAGAGTGGCGTTTCCCATCGGAGCGCCACTCTCCGCCTTTTTCCGGACGCCCTGAGAGCGCTCTCTTGACAGGGTCGGGGGCAACCACCACCCTGTCGTGAGAGCGCTCTCTGAGTACCGGAACCATCCGCCACCACCCGATACACCTAGAGGGGTCAGATAAGAGATGGTCACCTTCACGCGTCGCCGCCTGGCCGCGGTGGCCCTGGTCGCCACCACCGCGCTGCTGGGCGCCACCGCCTGCGGGGGCGGTGACGACGAGGCCGCCGCCGATGGCCCGGTCACGCTCACCGTCGACGTCTTCGGCCAGTTCGGCTACGACGAGCTCTACAAGGAGTACATGGCCAGCCACCCCAACGTGAAGATCGTTGAGCGGGGCACCGGCAGCAACCTGGACGAGTACTCGCCGAAGCTCACCCAGTGGCTCGCCGCGGGCAAGGGCGCGGGCGACATCGTCGCCATCGAGGAGGGGCTGCTGGTCGAGTACAAGGCCAACCCGCAGAACTTCGTCAACCTGCTCGACCACGGCGCCGCCGACCTGAAGGGCAACTTCCTGGACTGGAAGTGGAACCAGGGGCTCACCGCCGACGGCAAGCAGCTCATCGGCCTCGGCACCGACGTCGGCGGCATGGCCATGTGCTACCGCAAGGACCTGTTCGCCAAGGCCGGCCTGCCCACCGAGCGGGAGGCGGTCTCGAAGCTCTGGCCCACCTGGCCGGACTACATCAAGGTCGGCGAGCAGTTCAAGGCGAGGAACACCGGCGCCTCGTTCCTCGACGCGGCGACCAACACGTTCAACACCATCCTGCTCCAGACCGCCGGCAACACGACCGGCTACAGCTACTACGACACCGGAAACAACCTGGTCGTCGACAGCAACCCGGCGGTCAAGCAGGCGTACGACACCACCATGGACATCATCGACTCCGGCCTGTCCGGCAAGTACGGGTCGTGGTCGGAGGAGTGGGTCTCCGCGTTCAAGCAGTCGAAGTTCGCCACCATCGCCTGCCCGGCCTGGATGACCGGGGTCATCGAGGGCAACGCCGGTCCGGGCGCCAAGGGCAAGTGGGACATCGCGCAGGTCCCCGGCAACGGCGGCAACTGGGGCGGCTCCTTCCTCGCCGTGCCGAAGCAGGGCCGGCACCAGGCCGAGGCGATCGAGCTGGCGAAGTTCCTGACCAGCGCCAAGGGCCAGATCGGCGCATTCAAGGCGAAGGGCCCGCTGCCCTCCTCCCCGCAGGCGCTGTCGGACCCGGCGATCGTCGACTCGACGAACGCGTACTTCTCGGCGGCCCCGGTCGGCAAGATCTTCGCCGAGGGCGCCAAGAGCCTGAAGCCGGTCTACATGGGCCCGAAGAACCAGGCCGTCCGCACCGAGGTGGAGAACGCCGTCCGCACCGTGGAGCTGGGCAAGCGCAGCCCGGAGCAGGGCTGGACCGACGCGGTCGAGAACGCCAAGAAGGCCGCTGCCAAGTAACCCGAGCCAGGCGTGCGGGCGGTCCCCGGTGACGGGTGCCGCCCGCACGGCGGAAAGGAGTCCCGGGCCATGGCAGTCCAGCTCGACGCCCGTCCGCCGGTCGCACCGGCGCCCCGCACCACCCGCCCCTCCCGGGGGGTCCGGCTCAGCCGGTTCGACACGAAGTACTCGCCCTACCTGTACGTCGCCCCGTTCTTCCTGCTCTTCGGGGTCTTCGGGATCTACCCGCTGGTCTACACCTTCTGGGTCTCGCTGCACGACTGGGACCTGCTCGGCGCCGAGCACCCGTTCGTCGGGTTCGACAACTACAGCCAGCTGCTGGCCGACCCCGACTTCTGGCATTCGGTGGTCAACACCCTCGGCATCTTCGTCATCTCCACGGTCCCGCAACTGCTGCTGGCGCTCTGGCTGGCCAACCTGCTCAACCGGCGGCTCCGGGCCCGGACCACCTGGCGGATGGCGGTGCTCATCCCGAACGTCACCTCGACCGCCGCCGTGGCGATCGTCTTCGCGGTGCTCTTCGGGCGCGAGTTCGGCATGATCAACTGGCTGCTCGACCACGTCGGCGTCGACGCGATCGACTGGAAGGCCAACCGGCTCGCCTCCTGGGTGGCCATCTCCACGATGGTCGACTGGCGGTGGACCGGATACAACGCGCTGATCTTCCTGGCCGCCATGCAGGCCATCCCACGCGACCTCTACGAGTCCGCCTCGATCGACGGTGCGAGCCGATCGCGGCAGTTCTGGTCGATCACCGTGCCGCTGCTCAAGCCGACGATCATCTTCGCGGTCATCATCTCCACCATCGGCGGCCTCCAGCTCTTCACCGAGCCCCGGCTGTTCAACTCCGGCACCAACGCGATCCGCGGCGGACCGCTGCGCGAGTCGCAGACGGTGACCATGTACATGTTCGAGAACGCCTTCGCGCCGCACTACAACTTCGGCTACGGCTCGGCGATCGCCTGGCTGCTCTTCGCGCTCATCGCGGTGGTCGCGGCCATCAACGTCCTGCTCCTCCGCCGGCTCGGCGGCGGCGCGCGCAAGGAGGACTCCTGATGACCCGCCTCTGGACGCCCGGCCGGCTCACCTACCTGGCGCTGGGCGTCACGGCCCTGATGTCGATCTTCCCGATCTACTGGATGTTCGTGGTGGCCAGCCGGACCAGCGACGCCATGGGCCAGGTCCCGCCCCCGCTCACCCCGGGCGGCAACCTCGGCGCCAACATCGCCCGGCTGTTCGACAACACCGACGCGTACTTCCTCACCGGCCTGATCAACTCGGCGATCGTGGCCGGCACGGTCACCGTCTCCGTGGTCTTCTTCTCCACCCTGGCCGGGTTCGCCTTCGCCAAGCTGCGCTTCCGCGGGCGCAACGCGCTGCTGCTGGTCATCGTGGCCACCATGATGGTGCCCACCCAGCTCGGCGTGATCCCGCTGTACATGCTGATGACCAAGCTGAACTGGAACGACCGGCTGCCGGCGGTCATCGTGCCGGCCCTGGTCACCGGCTTCGGCGTGTTCATGATGCGCCAGTACGCCGGCCAGGCGGTGAGCACCGAACTGATCGAGGCCGCCCGGATGGACGGCTGCAACACCGCGCGGATCTACTGGAACGTGGTGCTGCCCGCGCTGCGCCCGGCCGCCGCCGTGCTCGGCCTGCTCACCTTCATGACCACCTGGAACGACTTCCTCTGGCCGTACGCGGTGCTCAACGATCCGGAGAACCCGACCGTGCAACTGTCCCTGCGGGCTCTGTCCGACGGCTACTACCAGGACATGTCGCAGGTGTTCACGGGGACGGCCATCGCCACCCTGCCCCTGCTGCTGGTGTTCGTCGTGTTCGGCCGCCAGATCATCGGCGGGATCATGGAAGGCGCGGTGAAGGCATGACCGAGCTGCGCTTTCCGGAGGGCTTCGTCTGGGGGGCGGCCACCGCCGCGTACCAGATCGAGGGCGCGGTCTCCGAGGACGGGCGCGGCCCGTCCATCTGGGACACCTTCAGCCGTACGCCCGGCGCGGTGTTCCAGGGGCACACCGGCGACGTGGCCTGCGACCACTACCACCGGTACGCCGAGGACGTGGCGCTGATGGCGGACCTGGGGCTGCGGGCGTACCGCTTCTCGGTGGCCTGGCCCCGGATCCGGCCCGACGGCACCGGCCCGGTCAACCCGCGCGGCCTCGACTTCTACGACCGGCTCGTGGACGCGCTGCTGGATCGGGACATCGACCCGATCGTCACGCTCTACCACTGGGACCTGCCGCAGGCGCTGGAGGACCGGGGCGGCTGGACCGCGCGGGAGACCGCCGAGCACTTCGCCGACTACGCCCTCGCCGTGCACCAGCGCCTCGGCGACCGGGTCCGCACCTGGACCACGCTCAACGAGCCGTGGTGCTCGGCGTACCTGGGCTACGGCAACGGGGTGCACGCGCCGGGCCGGCGGGACGCGGGGGCGGCCTTCCGGGCCGTACACCATCTGCTGCTCGGCCACGGCCTCGCGGCCCGGGCGCTGCGCGCGGCCGGCGCGGAGGTCGTCGGGCTCACCCTCAACCTGGCCGACGTGCAGCCGGCGGACGCCGGCAGCGCGGCCGACGCCGCCGCGGTGCGGCTGGTCGACGGCCTCCAGAACCGGATCTTCCTGGACCCGCTGACCGGCGCCGGCTACCCGGACGACGTGCTGGCCCACATCGGCCGGATCGTCGAGCCGGACTTCCTCCGGGACGGGGACGAGAAGGTGATCGCCGCGCCGCTCGACCTGCTCGGGCTCAACTACTACGCGCCCACCTACGTGGCCGGCCGGGCGGGCGGCGCCGGGAGCAGCGCGTACCCGGGCACCGAGGGCGGCGTCGAGTTCCTGCCGCCGGTCGGGCCACTCACCGACATGGGCTGGATGATCGAGCCGGCCGGCCTCACCCGGCTGCTGGAACGGGTGGCCGCCGACTACCCGGGACTACCGTTGATCATCACGGAGAACGGCGGGGCCTTCCCGGACCGGGACACCGAGGGATCCGGCTGGGTGGCGGACACCGACCGGGTCGCCTACCTCGACGGGCACCTGCGCGCGGTGCACGAGGCCATCGCCCGCGGCGTCGACCTGCGCGGTTATCTCGTATGGTCGTTGCTGGACAACTTCGAATGGGCCGAGGGCTACCGGAAGCGGTTCGGGATCGTCCACGTCGACTACCTGACCCAGCGGCGCACACCGAAGGAAAGTGCCCGTTGGTACCAGGAGGTGATCTCCCGGAACGGGCTGTGACGAGGTGGTGGTGACGGGGATGACGACGGCACAGCGACCGACCCTGGAGGCGGTGGCCAGACGGGCAGGCGTGTCCCGGGCCACCGTCTCCCGGGTGGTGAACGGCTCCACCACGGTGGCCGAGTCGATCCAGCAGGCGGTGCGCCGGGCGGTAGAGGAACTGGGGTACGTCCCGAACCTCGCCGCCCGCAGCCTGGTCACCCAGCGCACCGACTCGGTCGCGCTGGTCATGCCCGAGGCGGCCACCCGGGTCTTCTCCGACGACCAGGTCTTCCCGGGGATCATCCGCGGCGCGGCCCAGGAGCTGGAGGCGGCGGACAAGCAGCTCGTGCTGATGCTGGCCGGCTCGCCGGCCGGGCACGAACGGGTGGAGCGGTACACCACCGGGCGGCACGTCGACGGGGTGCTCTTCGCCTCGCTGCACGGCGAGGACCCGCTCCCCGGGCGGCTGGCCCGGCTCGGCATCCCGGTGGTGTGCAGCGGCCGCCCGCTGGACGGCGCCGAGGTGCCCTACGTCGACGTGGACCACGTCGGCGGGGTGGCCGAGGCGGTCCGCCACCTGATCGGAACCGGTCGGCGGCGGATCGCCACCATCGCCGGGCCGCAGGACATGGTCGCCGGCATCGAACGGCTGATCGGCTACCGGGAGACGGTCGCCGCGGCCGGCCTGCCGGAGCTGGTGGCGTACGGCGACTTCACCCGGGAGTCGGGCACGGCGGCCATGCGGCAACTGCTCGCCGCCGACCCGGAGCTGGACGCGGTCTTCGCGGCGTCCGACCTCATGGCGCACGCCGCGCTGCGCACCCTGCGGGAGGCCGGCCGGCGGGTGCCGGACGACGTCGCGGTGATCGGGTTCGACGACATCGAGACGGCGGCGTACACCGAGCCGCCGCTGACCACCGTGAAGCAGCCGATAGTGGAGCTGGGGCGGGCCATGACCCGACAACTGCTCCGGATCGCCGCCGGCGAGCAGGTCGAGCAGGCGCTCGTGCTCCCCACCGAGCTGGTGGTCCGCGAGTCGGCGTGACGAGGGCCGGGACGAGGCGCGCGGAGAGCGGAGCCGCTGGTATTCCGTCGCGGGCCGGGAGCGACCGGCGCTAGGGTCGCGCGATGACCGGCACCTCGCACCTGATCCGCGCGCCCCGGCTCTCCGACGTCGCGGAGTACGCGTACGCGGCCGAGGTCGTGCCGCCCGCGCGGCTGATCTTCACGGCCGGGGCGTGCCCGCTGGACGCCGAGGGGCGGACCGTCGCGCCCGGCGACCCCGCCGCCCAGGCCCGGCAGGTGATGGCCAACCTGGAGACGGCCCTGGCCGCCGCCGGCGCCGGGCTCGCCGACGTCGTCAAGACCACGGTCTACGTGGCCAGCGGTGACCGCACCGACCTGGTGTCCGTCTGGCAGGTCGTCCGGGACGCGTTCGGCGACCACGATCCGCCCAGCACGCTGCTCGGAGTGGCCGTGCTCGGCTACCCGGATCAGCTCGTGGAGGTCGAGGCGGTCGCCGCCGTCCGGGCCGAACCCGCCCCCGATCCCGGCCGCGATAATCCCGTCGCCGGTGGCGGGCGACCGCTCTAGGGTCGGCCGGATGACCGAGAACCTGATCCGACCCGCCCGTCCCGAGGACGCGCCCGGTGTCGTGGCGCTGCGCGGCGTCGTCCACCCGTACCTGGTGCGCGGCGTCGAGTCGACCCGACGCATGATCGCCCAGCCGCCGCCCGGTGAGGACTGGGCGGCCTGGGTGGCGGAGACGGACGGGCAGGTGGTCGGCTGGGTCTCGGCGTACCGGAACATCCAGACCTCCACGGCGAACGTCGGGGAGATCTCGACCCTGCACGTCCACCCGGCGCACCGGCTCCGGGGACTCGGCACAGCCCTCCTGGACGCCGCGCTCGCCCACCTGCGCCTGCTCGACGCGAAGCGGCTGCTCACCTGGTCCCAGCCCGGGTCCCTGCCGTTCGCTCGCCGGCACGGCTTCACACCCAGCCGGGAGCTGCGCTACTCCGCGCTCGACCTCCGGCCCGCGCCGCCGATGCCCGAGCCGCCGCCCGGCGTACGGCTGCTGCCGGCCGCCGACGTGGACCCGCGCGAGGTCCACCGGGTGGACGCCGAGTCGTCGCTGGACGAGCCGGGCGACGTGCCGACCGACGCGCTGGGCTACGACACCTGGCACCACGAGGTCTGGGACAACCTGGGGCTGGACCGGGACGCCAGCACGCTGGCCGAGGTGGACGGCACGCTGGCCGCCGTCAGCCTGGTCAAGCGGGACGGCGATCGGATGTGGTCCGACTTCACGGGCACCGTCCCGCAGCACCGGGGCCGGGGGCTGGCCCGGCTGGCGAAGCAGGCCGCCCTGCACCGGGCGGCGACATCCGGGGTACGCACCGCGTACACCTCGAACGACGAGGCGAACGCGCCGATGCTGGCGGTCAACGCCCGGCTCGGCTACCGGCCGGTGGCCAGCCAGTGGTCCTGCCTGCGCAACCTCGACTAGCGCCCGGCGGCGACCCGGACGGCCGTCGCGTAGGTGTCGGCGCCGAAGAGCACCAGCCGGGCCTCGGTGACGTTGACCGGGGTGGCCGCGTGCAGCACGGCCAGCGCCTGCGCCACCGCGTCCTCGACCGGCCAGCCGTAGACGCCGGCGGAGATCAGCGGGAACGCGACGCTCAGCGCGCCCAGGTCGTCGGCGATCCGGAGGCTGTTGGCATAGCAGTCGCGCAGCAGCGCCGACCGGTCCTCGCGCGGGGAGAAGACCGGCCCGACGGTGTGCACCACCCAACGGGCCGGCAGGTGGCCGCCGGTGGTGGCGACCGCCTGACCGGTGGGCAGGCCGTCCGGGTAGCGGGTCGCGCGCAGCGCCCGGCACTCCTCCAGGATGGGCGGTCCGCCCCTGCGGTGGATCGCGCCGTCCACGCCCCCGCCGCCGAGCAGCGAGGAGTTGGCCGCGTTGACGATCGCGTCGACCTGCTGCGCCGTGATGTCCCCCTGGATGAGGACCGTCTCCATGTCACCCCTCCTCGACGACGGACTGCCCGAGCGACCGGCGGGCCAGCAGGGTGGCCCCGGCAACAGCGGCCGGCATGACCAGCACCGCGCCGAGCGGTATCAGGAAGCAGAGGAAGACCGCCACTCCGAAACCCAGGGTGGTCGGCCGGTCCGCCCGGAGCAACGACCGCCGCTCCGGCAGCCGCATGCCGCGCCGGTAGAACGGCGCGCCGACCAGCTCAAGGGCGAGGAACCAGCCGCCCACCAGGGCGCCGACCACCGGGACCACCGTCTGCCCGACCAGCGGGATGAAGCCGGCCACGAAGAGGGGTACGCCCACCAGCGCGGAGATGGCCACCAGGCGCAGCGAGTCCAGGATGCTGCGGCGCAGCGAGGCCCAGAACGGCACCTCGACGGCCCCGGGCGTGCCGCCGAGGCGCTCCTCGACCCGCTCGGAGATCTTCTCGTAGAACGGGTCGCCGACGGCCAGCGTGACCGCCGTGAAGGTGAGCACACCGAGCAGGCCGGCCAGCCCGACGACGGCCAGGCCGGCCGCCACCCGGATCAGGCTCCGCCAGGTCTGCGACCAGTCGTCCGCGAACGGGGTGACCAGCGCGGCCAGGTCGTCCACGAAGTACAGGAGGGTGGCGAACAGGGCCACGAAGAGCACGCCGGAGATCAGCGCCGGCACGATCCCGAGCAGCATCAGCCCCGGGCTGCGGACGTAGAGGCCGAGACCGCGCAGCAGCAGGCCGGCGCCGGCGAGGAAACGGGTGACGGCGCCGGTCACGGGCGCGGCGAGGCGGGGTGCGTCCACGACCGGAGAGCCTAGTGGTCGCCCGCATCCCGGCCCGGTCCCGCGCCGGAGGGAGGATGGGCGGGTGCGCGCTTCCCGGCTGATCTCGTTGGTGCTGCTGCTCCAGGCGCGGGAGACGATGACCGCGGCCGAGCTGGCCCGCGAGCTGGAGGTCTCTGAGCGCACCGTCTACCGGGACGTGCTGGCGCTTTCCGCGGCCGGGGTGCCGGTGTACGCCGACCGGGGCCGCGCCGGCGGCTACCGCCTGCTCGGCGGCTACCGGACCCGGCTGACCGGGCTGACCCGGGACGAGGCCGAGGCGCTCTTCCTGGCCGGGCTGCCCGGGCCGGCCGGGGAGATGGGGCTGGCCGACGCGGTGGCCGCCGCCGAACTGAAGGTGCTCGCCGCGCTGCCGCCGAGCCTGCGGGACGCGCCCGCCCGGACCGGCCAGCGGTTCCATCTGGACGTGCCGGGCTGGTTCCGCGAGGCCGGCCCGCCCCCGTGGCTGACCGAGCTGGCCCGGGCGGTCTGGCGGGACCTGCTGGTCGAGCTGCGCTACCGGCGCGGTGACCGCGAGGTGACCCGCGCGGTCGCGCCGTACGGGCTGGTGCTGAAGAACAGCGTCTGGTACCTGGTCGGGCGGGTCGGCGACGGGTGGCGGACGTACCGGGTGGACCGGGTGGTCGGCGTGGAGGTGGGCGGGGAGAGCTTCGTCCGGGACGAGGGCTTCGACCTCGGGGCGTACTGGCGGGAGCAGGCCGAGGCGTTCCTGCGGGACATGCTCCGGGCCGAGGTCACCGTGCGGCTCAGCCCGGCCGGGCTGCGCGGGCTGCGGCACCTGGTCGACGCGCCGTTCGTTCACGCCGAGGCGGTCGCCGCCGCCGGACCGCCCGACGGGCAGGGCCGGGTGGTGCTCCGGCTGCCCGTCGAGTCGGTCGAGGTGGCGTACGGCCAACTGCTGGCGCTCGGTCCCGAGGTGGAGGTGCTCGACCCGCCCGAGCTGCGGGCCCGCTGCGCCGCGGCGGCCCGCCGCGCCGCAGCGCTCTACGCCGACGACGCCGACGCCGACGCCGGTCAGCGGTAGCCGGTGTCGTCGGCCGGCTTGCCGGGCCGGACCACCTCCTCGTAGTAGCGCGCCCAGTGCGGGCGGGTGCCGTCGAGGTCGGTGAAGCCGTACACCTGGGCCAGCCCGCCGCTGTCCACGGACTTCCCGTTCCAGCGGGCCCGGTCCGGATCGGCGGCCAGGGCGGCCACCGCGCGCCCGACGAGGGCCGGCGTCTCCGACATGACGAAGTGCGGGTCCTTCGCCGCGCCGTCGCGCCAGTTGGCCTCGGTGACGCCGAAGTGCTCCAGCATCGCCTCCGAACGCAGCCAGCCGGGCGTGAGCGCGACCGCCGTGGCGCCGTGCGGGGCCAGTTCGTGCGCCTGGCTGAAGGCGAGCCGGTTCACCGAGACCTTGGCCAGGTCGTAGAAGACCGAGAGCCGGTACTCGGTGTCGTTGTACTCCTTGGTCCCGTCGCCGATCTCCACCACCAGCCCTCCGGGGTGGCGGATCAGCAGCGGCAGCGCGAAGTGGCTGGTGATGATGTGGGTGTCGACGGCCAGCCGGAGCGTGCGGAAGCCGGCGTCGAGGGGCTGCTCCCAGACCGGCTTCTCCCAGGTGATCAGCGGGTCGGCGCCCCAGATGTCGTTGACCAGCACGTCGAGGCGGCCCTGCTCGGCGTCGATCCGCGCGACGAGGCGACGGACCTGCTCGGGGTCGAGGTGGTCGACGGCGACGGCGATGCCGGTGCCGCCCGCGGCGGTCACCAGCTCGGCGGTCTCCTCGATGGTCTCCGGCCGGTCCATCTCGGAGCGGCGCGCGCGGGTGGAGCGGCCGGTGGCGTAGACGGTGGCCCCGGCGGCGCCGAGCTGGACGGCGATCTGCCGGCCGGCGCCCCGGGTCGCGCCGGCGACGAGCGCGATCTTCCCTGTCAGCGGTGTGGTCATGCCACCACCGTGACACCGATACCTGACGGCCGAAGTCCGGTTTTCCGAAGCGATCCGGATCGGCCATCATGGCCCGCATGCACCTGCTGCTCTCCGGGATCGTCGGCTCGGTCGCGTACGGGCTGGCCGGGCCGGACTCGGACGTGGACCGGATCGGCGTCTTCGCCGCGCCAACGGTCGCCTTCCACGGCCTGCACCCGCCCCGGGAGTCCGTGGTGACGACGGATCCCGACGTGACCCTGCACGAGTGCGCGAAGTACGCCCGCCTCGCGCTGAGCGGGAACCCGACCGCCACCGAGCTCATGTGGCTGCCCGACGAGTGCTACGAGACCCGCACCGAATTCGGGGAACGGCTCATCGGCATCCGCGGCGGGTTCCTCAGCGCGCCCCGGGTCCGGGACGCCTACCTCGGCTACGCGAGCCAGCAGTTCCGCAAGCTGACCACCCGCGACTCCTCCGTCGGTGGCCGGCGGCGGTCGGCGAAGCACGCCCGGCACCTGGCCCGGCTGCTGCACCAGGGCCGGGTGCTCTACGCGACCGGCGTGCTGGAGATCCGGCTGGCCGACCCGGAGTGGTTCCGGGCGTTCGGCGAGCGGGTGGCCGGTGGCGCGCTGGCCGAGGCGGAGGAGCTGGTGGCGGCTGCCGAGCGGGACTTCGACCGGATCCGCACCCCGCTGCCGGAGCGCCCGGACGAGGAGACCGTGGAGCGGTGGCTGCTCGACGTCCGGGCGGCATTCCTGCCCTGACCCGGCACGGCTCGACCTCAGTCGACCAGGCGGACGCGTACCCGGCGGTTGGCGCGGCCCTTGCTCTCCACCTTGACCACCTGGACCTTGCCGATCTGTGCGGTGGAGGCGACGTGGGTGCCGCCGTCGGCCTGCACGTCCAGCCCCACGATGTCGACGATCCGCACCTCCTGCTCCTCCGGCGGGATCAGGTTGGACTGGGTGCGGATGATGTCCGGCAGGGCCAGCGCCTCCGCCCGGGGCAGCACCCGGACGGCGACCGACCGGTCCGCGGCCACCTCGGCGTTGACCAGATCCTCGATCCGGGCCTTGAAGTCCGGCGGCACCTCGGGGAGGTTGAAGTCCATCCGGGCCTCGCCCGGTTCCATGTTGCCGCCGGTGACCAGCGCGCCGAAGTCGCGGAACACCACGCCGCAGAGCACGTGCAGGCCGGAGTGGGTGCGCATGAGCATGGTCCGCCGGGTGTCCTCGACCGCGCCGGTGACGGCGGTGCCGACCGGCGGCACCGGGTCACCCTCGGCCGGGACGAGCCAGAGGTCGTCGCCCTTGCGGGTGCCCACGATCCGGGTCTGCACGCCCTGCCAGAGCAGCACCCCGTGGTCCGGCGGCTGTCCGCCGCCGCCCGGGTAGAAGGCCGACCGGTCCAGCACGATGCCCTGCTCGGGAGCGGCCGCCAGCACCGTGCACGTCCACTCCCGCAGGGTGGGGTCGGCGAGGTCGAGTCGGTGCGTACGGCCGTGGTGTGTGACGCCCATGACCGCCGACGTTACCCGTTGAGGAACGTCGAGATCCGCTCCCGCAGGTCGGCGCGTTCCGTCCAGAGCACGCCGGGCCGGTCGTACACGTGCAGGGTGGCCCCGGGAAGCGCGGCGGCCAACTGCTCGGCGACGGCGACGGGGTGCAGGTCGTCGCCCGCGCACCCGATCACCAGGGCCGGCGCGGTGACCGCGGCGAGCGCCCCGGCGTCGCGCAGCGGGGCCTGCTCGGGCAGGCTCGCCAGGCCCGGCGCGAGCCCGTCGCGGAGCAGTTGGTCGAGCCGCTGCCGCAGGTAGGCCCAGCCGGCCGGGGTGTTGCGGACCGAGGGCGGCAGCTCCAGCGACACCACGTCGGCCAGCGCGGAGGCGTCCCCGTCGGCCACGGCGTCGAGCAGGTCGGTGAGCCGGGTGCGGGCCACCTCGCCGCGCGGGGTGTCCAGCACGGCCGGCAGGAAGAAGACCAACTTCTCGAAGCGTTCCGGGCTCTCGACGAGCAGCCGGCAGAGCGCGCCGGCGCCGAGGCTGGCCCCGAAGGCCCGGGTGGCGCCGCCGAGGTCGGCGACGGCCCGCAGGTCACGGGCCAGGTCGAGGTAGCTCCACGGGCCGGGCGGCGAGTCGGAGCGGCCGTGCCCGCGGAACTGGAAGAAGAGCCGCCGGCCGGTGACGCCGCTGCCGAAGGGGCGGGTGGTGGCGATGCCGTTGCCCAGCCCGTGCGCGAACACCGTGACCGGGTCACCGGTGCCGGTGACCAGCCGCTCCAGGCGTACGCCGTGCGGGGTGGTGACCAGCTCGGTCTCCGGCTCGGGCAGGGCCGGCCGGCCGGTGCGGGGCGCGCCGGGGCCGGGACCCCAGGTGCGGGGACCGCCGTCCGGCGGTGGTGGCCAGCGGAAGCTTCTCACCAGAAGCCCCGGCCGTCGTGCAGGTCGCGCAGCCCGACCCGGACGTCCAGCAGGTAGATCAGCGCCGCGGCGATACCGATCAGACCGAAGATGCTGATCACGCCCCCGCCGACACCGAGCAGGGTGAGCAGCATGCAGACCAGCAGGATGGCGATCCAGCCACCCTTGGGGAGGGTGCCGATGGCCGCGAAGGCGTCGGATCGTTGGGTGATCGCGTGCACCAGGGAGACGGCCTCGATCACCAGGGCGAAGACGAGCAGGATCAGCTCGATCACGAAACGGACTTCGAGGTAGAAGAGCGGCGCGGCGTAGGCCATGTCGGCAAGCTTATGCCGAGACCCCGGAAACGTCCGACAGGACGCCGTCCGGGGTCTCGGTCAGGCTCGACTCACTCGGCGGCCGGGCGGGTCCGCTTCGCGGTCTTCGGCAGCTTCGCCGAGGGGGTGGCCTTGGTCGCGGTCGCCTTGGCGGTGGTGGCCTTGGCCCGGGTCCGCTTCACGGCGGCGGGCCGGGCCTCGACGACCTCGGCCACCTCGGCCGGGGTGGGCACCTCGGCCGGCGCGGCGGGCGTGGGCACTGCGGCCGGAGCGGCCGGGGTGGTGTCGGCCTCGGTCGCCTCGATGTCGGCGTTCACCGTGTCGGCGGCCTCCAGGACGCCCGCGCCGACGACCCGCTCACCGCGGGCGACCAGCTCGGCGTACGCGGCCAGGGCGCGCTCCTGCGCGGCCTGGGCGCCGGCCAGCACGGCGGCGGCGTTGCGGCCGGCCGCCTCGCGCAGCTTGTCGAGGTTGGCGGCCTCCCGGAGCTTGTCCAGGTTGGCGGCCTCGCGCAGCTTGTCCAGGTCGAGGTCGCCCGAGCCGGCCTTCTCCCGCAGCCCGGTGGCGGTCAGGTTGGCGGTCTTCAGCGTCTCGGTGGCCTTCTGGCGCAGCTCGAAGCCGGTGACGACGGCCTTGCCACCGAGGTCGGCGACGACCCGGGTGCCGAGGTCGCTGACCACGGTGGGGAGCTTGCGCAGCTGCTGGAGGGCCAGCTCGCCGGCGCCGGCGGCGGCGTAGACGGGGGCGGGGATGCGGTTGGTCTTCGGCTGGGTCATGACTGCTCCTCTTCGGCCGCGCCGGCGGCCTTCCGGACCACCTTGCGGGCGGTCTTCTTCTGGGGGACGGCGGTGGTCGGGGCGGGCGCGGAGCCCGCCTCGGTGACGGCGACCGACTCGAGGACCGCCTCGGTCGGGGTGCCGTCCGGCGTCGTGGGGCCGGTCGCGGCCGGCGCGACGGTGGCCGGGGCCTCCGGCGCGGTGGCGGGCTCGACCGGCGGGGCCGGTTCGGCCGGTTCGGTGGCCGCCTGGGCCGTCGCGGTCGCCTCGGCGAGGCGCGCGTTCTCCCGGCGGAACGTCTCGTAGATCTGGGTGAGCGACTGCTTCTGGGCCATGGTCAGCTCGGGGTCGACGGCGATCGCCGCGAGCACGCCCTGCCCCTCCTTGTCGTCCAGCAGCCCGGCCCGCAGGTACATGGCCGGGGTGGAGACGCGCAGGGCGCTGGCGAGCTGCTGGAGCACCTCGGCGCTGGGCTTGCGCAGGCCGCGCTCGATCTGGCTCAGGTACGGGTTGCTGACGCCGGCCTGCTCGGCGAGCTGGCGCAGCGAGATCTTCGCATTGCGGCGCAGGTCGCGAATGAACCCGCCGACGTCGGGAAGGTCCTTGCTGGTGGCCATGACTCCACGCTAGCTCCCGGTGCTAGCTGCTGCAAGCAAAGTGCTAGCCGGAGTTAGCGAAGTCACCCATAGCCGGTTGCGCGCCGGCTGTCGCGTCCGTACGGTTCCCCTGTGATCAAGATCGAAGTCAACGGTGCCTCGCTCGCGTACGACGAGGCCGGCAGCGGCAGCCCGGTGGTGCTGCTGCACGCCGGCATCGCCGACCGGCGGATGTGGCGGAACCAGCTGCCCGCGCTCGCCGCCCGGCACCGGGTCATCGCCGTCGACCTGCGCGGTTACGGCGACTCCGAGCTGCCACCCGCCCCGTTCGCGCACCACGACGACGTGATCGGACTGCTCGACGCGCTGGGCGTCGCGCAGGCCGCCCTGGTGGGCTGCTCGTTCGGCGGCAAGGTGGCGGTGGACACCGCGTTGGCGTACCCGGACCGGGTGGCCGCGCTGGCCCTCTTCGGCGCCCCGGTCTCCGGCAACGAGTGGTCCGAGGAGACCGAGCGGCTCTGGGAGGAGCTGGTCGGCGACGTGGACCCGGAGGACTTCGCGGCGACCGCGGCCGGCGAGGTGCGGTTCTGGGTGGTCGGCCCGACCCGCGAGCCGGCCGACGTCGACCCGGAGCTGATCCGGTTCGCCGAGGAGCTGGACCGCCGGGCGCTCGCCGCCGAGCAGGCGCTCAGCGCGGTCGAGGCCGGCGAGCTCGACCCACCGGCGATCGATCGGCTGGCCGAGCTGCGGATGCCGGTGCTGGCGGCCGCGGGCGCGGACGACCTGGCCGACATCCGCCGGCTGGCCGACCGGATCGCCGCCGAGGCCCCGCAGGGCGTGCGGCTCCCGGACGTCCCGAACGCCGCCCACCTGCTCCCGCTGGAGCGCCCCGAACCGGTCAACGCCGCGTTGCTCGACTTCCTCCCCTGACGAGTCGCTGCGGGCTACCAGACCGGGCGGACCGCGCCTACCGGGAGGCCCCCGCCGAGCAGTGGGATCTCGGCGTACTCGGTCAGGACCGGGGCCTCTACGCCCAGCCGGCGCAGCGCCGACACGAGCACCGGCATCCGGGGCCGGCCCGCGCCGTCGTCGATCTTGAGGGCGACGGCGCCGAACCCGGGCACCGCCGCCGCGATCACGCCCTCCGCGCCGACCTTGGCCAGCAGCCCGGGTACGCCCCGCATCAGCCGGGTGTCGTCGGCCTGGGTGCCCCCGACCAGCTCCGGGTACGCGCGCATGGCGTCGGCCACGGTCCGCTCGACGGTGCCCGGCTCGGCGGAGACCAGCCGCAGGAAGGCCCGCGCCAGCCCGGTCAGCGAGACGGCGAGCACCGGCGCGCCGCAGCCGTCCACCCCGACGGCCGCCGCCTTCTCCCCGGTGAACTCCTCGATCGCGGCGGTGAGCCGCTGCTGGAGCGGGTGCTCGGGGCGCCAGTAGCCGTCCAGCGGCCACCCGGCGGCCAGGCAGGTGAGCAGCATCCCGGTGTGCTTGCCGGAGCAGTTCATCAGGGTCCGGGTCGGCCCGCCCCCGGCACGCAGCACCGCCTCCCGGGCCGCCTCGCCGACCGGCAGGTCCGGCGGGCAGTGCAGCGCCTCCCCGGTCAGGCCGGCGCCGCGCAGCAGAGCGGTGACCCGCTCGACGTGGAACTCCTCGCCGGCGTGGCTCGCCGAGACCAGCGCCACGTCGGCCGGGTCGGTCAGCGGCAGGCCGGCCCGGAGCATCCCGATCGCCTGCATCGGCTTGTTGGACGACCGGGGGAAGATCGGCGAGGTGACGTCCCCCGCCCCGGACACCGGCGCGCCGGCGGCGTCGAGCACCACCACGGAACCACGGTGGACGCCCTCCACGAACCCGGACCGGACCACCTCGGCGAGCGGCACGCCGCCCTCGTACGTCTTTCCCACGGAGTGGACGGTACCGAGGGGCCCGGCGGGCCCGGCACCGGGGTGACCAGCGGCGTCGGCCGCCGACGTACAGGGGTGCCGGGCGGATCGTGGCTTACAGGCCGAGCAGCGCCCGGGCCTCGGTGGTGGTCAGCGGCGGACGCTGGGCGAGCTGGGCGAAGCCGACCGCGCGGGCGACCAGTTGCATGTTCGACTCGACCGGGCGGCCCTTGGCGTAGGTGACGGTGTCCTCCATGCCGACCCGGAGGTGACCGCCGGCCGAGAGCGAGGCCAGCATCACGGGGATGGTGCTGCGGCCGATGCCGGTGGCCGAGAACGTGGTGCCCTCGGGCAGGTCGCGCAGCATCTGCTGGGCGGCGACCAGGGTGGCCGTGGTGCCCGGCATGCCGCCCGGCACGCCCATCACGAAGTCGACGTGCACGTGCCCGCCGTGCGGCAGGCCGTACTTGCCGAGCAGGCGCTGGAGCGCGGTGAGGTGGCCGAGGTCGAAGATCTCGTACTCGGGGACGACGCCCCGCTCCTGCATCCGGGTGTGCAGGTCGACGATGAACTCCCAGCGGTTGAGGAACACGTCGTCGCCGAAGTTGACCGTGCCCATGGTGCAGGAGGCCATGTCCGGGCCGGCGTCGAGCACGGCCAGCCGGGCGGACTCCGGGTCGGTCACCGCGCCGCCGGAGGAGAGCTGCACGATCAGGTCGGTGCTCTGCCGCAGCGCCGCCACGGTCTCCCGCAGCCGGCCCTGGTCGAGGGTCGGCTTCGCCTCGTCGTCGCGGATGTGGACGTGGATCACGGCGGCGCCGAGCGCCTCGCACTCCTTGGCGGTCAGCAGCAGCTCGTCCAGGGTCACCGGCAGTGCCGGCACCTCCGCCTTGGCCGACTCCGCGCCGGTGGGGGCAACCGTGATCAACGTCCCTGTGGTCATGCCCGGATCCTAGACCGCCGACTGCCCTCCGGTCGACAGCCGGATCGCAGCAGGATCAGCCGCACCCGCCGCCGGACGCGGGAAAGTTTCCGCTTCAGGCCCGCCGGGACAACAGCCCTTACGCCGGATCGATGGCGGCGGCCGTCTCCCCCACCATCAGGCGGGCGTCGTCGGCGACGTTCCGCTTGACCACGGCCAGGGCGATCTGACCCAGCTCGAAGTGGTGCACCGCGGTGCCGACGAAGCCGACCGTCCGGCCGTCGAGGGTCACCGGCGTGCCCGCGGCCGGGGGCTGGTCGGTGGTCACCCCGTCCAGGTGCAACAGGGCGAGCCGGCGCGGCGGCTTGCCCAGGTTGTGCACCCGGGCCACCGTCTCCTGCCCGCGGTAGCAGCCCTTGTCCAGGTGTACGGCCGAGCCGATCAGGCCCACCTCGGCGGGGATGGTCCGGTGGTCGGTGTCCACCCCGGCCCGGGCCTGCCGGGCGGCCACCCGCACCGCCTCGTACGCCCACAGCCCGGCCACCGGCACGCCGGCGCCGCGCAGTTCGTCGACCACCCCGGCCATGGCCGGGCGAGGCACCAGCAGGTCGACGCCGAGCGCCACCCGCCGGGCCCAGCCGCCGACGGCCAGCGGCTTCACGTCGTACACCACGGAGGGCCGGGACGGCAGCTCGCCGGAGCGGAACTTCGGACCCGGCACCGCGACCACGTCCGGCGCGGCCAGTCCGCTGACCCCGAGGGTGTCGAGCGCGTCGGCGGCCTCGGGCCCGACCAGCGAGAGCAGCGCGTGGTCGGCCGTGGCGTCGCGCGGGTCGACCTTGCTGAAGAACCGCATCCTCTCCAGGTAGGACAGGAGACCGCCGGTCATCCCGGGCTCGGTGTCCAGCCAGGTGGTCTCGCCGTCCTCGGCGACCATGGCGTGCTGCTCGACGTGCCCGTGCGGGGAGAGCACCAGCAGCTCGGTGCCCTGCCACGGGCGCAGCGCGGCGAGGTGCTGGCTGGTCAGCGTGTGCAGCCAGGTCATCCGCTCCTCGCCCGGCACCGCGATGACGCCCCGGTGCGAGCGGTCGACCAGGCCGACGCCGGTGGCCAGGGTGCGCTGCTCGCGCATCGGGTCGCCGTAGTGGGCGGCCACCGGCCCGACCCCGGCCGCCCGGTGGACCGGCTCGGGCTGGTCCCGGGTCTCCTCGTCGATAGCCTCGGCGGCCACCGCTCCCGCGATGTCGATCATTGGCGCTCCCCGTCCTCGCACTGGCCGCAGACGCCGAAGAGCGCCACGTGCCCGATGTCGACCTGGAATCCCCGCTGCGCGGCCAACTGCTCGGCGAGCGGCCGGAGCAGCTCGGGGTCGATCTCGTCGATCGCGCCGCACTCCCGGCAGACCAGGTGTACGTGCTGGTGCTCACCCGCCGCGTGGTAGGTCGGCGAGCCGTGCGACAGGTGGGTGTGGGTCACCAGGCCCAGCCGTTCCAGCAGCTCCAGCGTGCGGTAGATGGTGGTGATGTTGACCCCGGCGGCCACCTCGCGCACCGCCGTGTGCACCTGCTCCGGCGTGGCGTGCCCCAGGTCCAGGACAGCCTGGAGGACCAGCTGCCGCTGCGCCGTCAGCCGCAGCCCACGGGAGCGGAGCAGTTCCGCCAGGGAGGATTCGGACACCGTCCGATCATAGTTCGGCCGCCGCGCCGGTCCGCCCGCCGCCGGGGTACGCCACTACGCTGCGCTCGTGGTGGCGACGCGGGTGGCCGTGCCGGGCCGGGGTGTCGTACCGGCCGGCGAGGCGGTGCTGCGCGGCGACGACCGGGGCGTGCTGCACGGCGACGGCCTCTTCGAGACTCTGCACCTGCGCGGCGGGCAGCCGTGGCTGCTCGACGCCCACCTGGCTCGGCTGCGGGCCGGCGCGGCCGTGATCGGGCTGGCCCTGCCCCCCACCGACGTGCTGGTCGAGCTGCTCGACACGGTCCGCGCGGGCTGGCCGCCGGAGGTCGAGGGCGCGCTGCGGCTGGTCTGCACCCGGGGGCCGGAGGGCGGCGGGCCGGCCACGATCTACGCCACGCTGGGCGAGGTACCGGCGGCCGCGCGGCGGGCCCGGCGGGACGGGGTGACGGTCGCCACCCTGCCGCTCGGGGTGGCCGCCCGGTCCCGCCCCGAGCTGGGCTGGCTGCCGGCCGGTGTGAAGTCCACCTCGTACGCGGTCAGCACCGCCGCCCGCCGCTGGGCGGAGCGGGCCGGCGTGGACGACGTGCTGTGGGTCTCCACCGACGGCTACGTGCTGGAGGCGCCGACCGCGAACGTGGTCTGGCTGACCGGCACGGCGCTGTGCACGGTGCCGGCGGCGCAGACCGGCATCCTCCCCGGCGTCACCGCCACCTGGCTCCTCGACCACGCCCACGAGCTGGGCCTCCAGCCCGAGGAACGCCTACCGACCCCGACCGACCTCCACAAGGCCGACGCCATCTGGCTCACGTCGTCCCTCCGCGGCCTGGCAGAGATCCGATCCCTCGACAAATCTCCCCGCCCCCACTCCCCGGTGACCGCACCCCTCCTCACCCTCCTGGGCTTCGAGGCGCGTTGATCAAGAAGTTTGCGTCTGCCGGGGCCGGATTCCTGACGCAAACTTCTTGATCAGCGGGGTGAAGGGGGGGTCAGCCGGCCACGCGCGTCAGGCGGGCGGACAGGTGGGGGCTCAGGGGGTGGCCTACGGCGGCCATTTCCTGGGCGTAGAGGAGGGCGCCCTCGACGATGCCGAAGAGGCGGGCGCCGGCCGTGACCTCCTTGGCCGTGGCCGTGCGGACGACCGCGTCGGTGACGAACTCGATCTGGGTGCCCTTGCGCTTGCCGATGTGCAGCTCCATCACGCCGGTGGGCGTGGTCATCAGCGCTTCCAGCTCGTCGGTGACCCGGTCGCCGTCCAGCACCGGACGCCACCAGCCCACCTCACGGCCGGCCGGGCGGACCGGGCGGCTCTGCTCGTCCAGGATCCAGGCGCGGGACTCGTAGAACAGGAACGGCCGGCCGTCGTGGCTGATCCGGATCTCCTGCGCGAAGTCGAAGTCCTCGATGGTGGGGAACCCGCCGCGACCCCGCCCGCGCCACACCCCGATGTACGGAAGCAGGCCGTCCAGGCTCCGGTGCAGCTTCGGGCCGACGCGCAGGTCGTGGCTCTCCTCGTACGGGTACGGGTCGACCGGCGGCGCGTTCAGCCACGGCGGCTGGAGCGGGTTCTCGCTCACCATTTTCCTCTCGAGATGCGAACAGCGAGGTAGACGAGGCCACCGGCGAGCGCGCCCAGGCCGGCGACCAGCAGGCTGACGAACCCGATCTCGGTAACCATCCCGGCCATCCTATGCTGGGCGTCATGGCCCGCACTCTCGTCGTCAAGGCCACCGCCGGCGCGGACGCCCCGGAGCGCTGCGCGCAGGCCTTCACCGTCGCCGCCACCGCGGCCGCCGCCGGGGTCGACGTGTCGCTCTGGCTCACCGGCGAATCGACCTGGTTCGCGCTGCCCGGGCGGGCGCAGGACTTCGAACTCCCGCACTCCGCGCCGCTGGCCGAGCTGCTGCACGTCGTCCTGACCACCGGCAAGGTGACCGCCTGTACCCAGTGCGCGGCCCGCCGGGACATCGGCCAGGACGACGTCATTCCCGGCGTACGGATCGCCGGGGCCGCGGTCTTCGTCGAGGAGGCGATGACCGAGGGCGCCCAGGCCCTGGTCTACTGACCCATCGGACCGCGCGGCGAATGTCCGTTCCGCGTGGACTGCCGATCCTGGCCCGACATGTCCGGTCGCTGCCTACGATTCGATTGTGGGTGAGGCGATCGAGCGGTTCTTCGGGTCCCTGCCGGCGCGGGCCCCGGCGGTACTGCGCGGCCCGACCCGTGGCCGCCTCCAGATCGACCTGACCACCGGCAACCGCACCGAGCATTGGTACCTGGAGCTGGCGCCCGCGGCGGTCCGGGTGACCCGGGAGCAACTGCCCGCGGACGCCATCTTCACGGTCAGCGCCGAGCTGTTCGAGGATCTGGCTACCGGCCGGCAGGCCGGCATGGCGGCGGTGCTGCGCAACGAGGCCACGTTCAGCGGCAACGTGGTGCTGTTTCTGGTGTTCCGGCGGTTCTTCCCCGACCCGCCCGGCGTCCGGGACCCCCGGGAGACCGCCCGGGAACACGTCCGGCGGTCGGGATGAAGGAACGCGTCAGCATCCTGGACGGCAACACCTTCCTGGTCAGCGACCGGCGCGGTGACATCGAGCCGTCGTTCGACTTCCCCACCGGGCTCTTCTCCTTCGACACCCGGTTCATCTCCACCTGGCTGCTCACCCTCAACGGGGAGCGGCTGCACCCGCTCTCGATCGACGACTCGATGTCGTACCGAACCCGGTTCTTCCTGGTCCCCGGCGAGCCGACGCACTACCTGGACGCCAAGGTCTCCGTGATCCGCAGCCGGTCGATCGGCGGCAGCTTCGACGAGGAGCTGACCCTGCTCAACCACTCCGGCCAGGAGGTGGAGTTCACCCTCCGGCTGGATATCGGCTCCGACTTCGCCGACCTGTTCGAGATCAAGCACCAGCGGCAGAAGAAGGGGCGCACCACGCCCACGGTCAGCGGCGACCGGCTGCGGCTCACCTACCGCCGGGAGGGGTTCCACCGTGAGGCGGTGGTGACCAGCACCGCGCCCGCCGACTTCGACCGGGAGGGGCTGACCTTCCAGCTGCGGGTCGGCCCGCACGGCGAGTGGACCACCCAGCTGCACGTGGAAACGATGATCTTCGGGGCGCGGGGGGAGGACATCCGCGCCACCCTGCCGCTCGGCGGGCACCGCTCGGTCGCGGCCATCCACGCCGAGCAGAACGAGGTGATCGAGCGGGCCCCGAAGCTGGGCTGCGACTGCCAGCCGCTGGCCGGGGCGTACCGGCGCAGCCTGAACGACCTGGCCGCCCTCCGGTACGAGTCGATCGCGCTGGGCGTACGCCTGCTCGCCGCCGGCCTGCCCTGGTTCATGACCCTGTTCGGGCGGGACAGCATCTTCACCTCGCTCCAGGTGCTGCCGTTCCTGCCCGAGCTGGTCCCGCCGACCATCCTCATGCTGGCCGGCCTCCAGGGCAGCCGGCTGGACGACTTCCGGGACGAGGAGCCCGGCAAGATCCTGCACGAACTGCGCTACGGCGAGACCTCCGGCTTCCAGGAGCAGCCGCACTCCCCGTACTACGGCTCGGCCGACACCACCGCGCTCTTCGTGATCCTGCTCGACGAGTACGAGCGGTGGACCGGGGACGCGAAGCTGGTCCGGCAGCTTGAGCAGGAGGCCCGGGGGGCGCTGGAGTGGCTCGACTCCTACGGCGACCTGCTCGGCACCGGCTACGTCTGGTACATGACCCGCAACCCGGAGACCGGCCTGCAGAACCAGTGCTGGAAGGACTCCTGGGACTCGATCTCCTACTCCGACGGCCGGCTGCCGCCGTTCCCCCGGGCCACCTGCGAACTCCAGGGCTACGCGTACGACGCCAAGCTGCGCGGCGCCCGGCTGGCCCGCGAGCACTGGAACGACCCGGCGTACGCCGACCGGCTGGAGCGCGAGGCGGCGGCGCTGAAGGAACGGTTCAACCGGGACTTCTGGATCCCGGAGCGGGAGTACTTCGCGCTCGCCCTGGACCCGGACGGGCGGCACGTGGACGCGCTCTCCTCCAACATCGGGCACCTGCTCTGGAGCGGCATCGTCGACGAGTCCCGGGCGGCGGCAGTCGCCGAGCAGCTGCTCGGGCCTCGGCTCTTCTCCGGCTGGGGGGTGCGGACCCTCGCCGACGACCAGGGCCGGTACAACCCGATCGGTTACCACGTCGGCACGGTCTGGCCGTTCGACAACTCGATCATCGCGTGGGGCCTGTGGAAGTACGGCTTCCGGGAGGAGGCCGGGCAGATCTGCGACGCGATGCTGAGCGCGTCCCGCTACTTCGACGGGCGGCTACCGGAGGCGTTCGCCGGCTACGAGCGGGGTCTCACCGACTATCCGGTGGAGTACCCCACCGCGTGCAGCCCGCAGGCGTGGTCGGCGGGCACCCCGCTGCTGCTGCTGCGGGTGATGCTCGGCCTGGAGCCGCAGGGCGAGCACCTGATCATCGATCCCGCCGTCCCGAACGGGATGGGCCGGGTCGAGCTGCTGGACATCCCCGGCCGGTGGGGCCGGGTGGACGCCCTGGGCCGCAGCCGCACGCCGCACGACCACCGCCGCGAGCACTGACCGCGCGGGTCAGCAGGTGGTGGTGACCGCCACCCGGACCCGGTCGTCGACCCGCTCGGCCAGCACCGCGAAGCTGCCCCGCAGGGCGTACTCCTCGGTGGTGTCGCGGAGCACCGGGGAGCCGCCGGCGGTGTCCCGGAAGGCCGCCGCCAGCGGCGATCCGGTCGGCCCGCCGGCCGTCTCGGCCCGGGCCGTGCGGGCCGTGCCGCCCCCCGGGCAGGGTGCCACAAGAACCCGGACCGGGCCGGCCGCACCGCCCCAGTGGCGCGCGGCCCGTTGCGCCTCCGCGGTCTCGGCGACCGCGTCGGCCGCCGGGGCCCGGTAGCCCGCACCGACCGGCCGGCAGCCGGTGGCCACGGTGAGCAGCACCCGGCCGGGCCCGCCGGGCCGGCCCTCGACCGCCACGAACTCCCCGGCGTCGGCGCGCAGCAAGGGCTCGCCGTCGTACGTGGAGACGCCCGCCCGCCAGTGCGGCGGCAGCCGGTCGGCCACCCGCTGGAGCATCTGGCGTACGTCGTCACCGGCCAGCACGACCTCCACGCCGCGCTCCAATTCGGCGCCGTCGTCCAGCGGGGTGACCCGGCAGCCCCGCTCGATCCGGTCCGGCAGGAGCGCGGGCACCCCGTCCCGCCCCACCGCGGCGGTCAACCGGCCGAGCGCCCGGTCCACCACGGGGCCGGCCTGGTCCAGCGAGCGCTGCTCCTTCACGGTCGGCGGGTCGTGCCGCACCGACCACCAGGTCAGCCCGGCGAGCAGCACCGCCCACGCCACCGTGGCGGCCACCAGCCAGCGCAGCCATCGCCGGCCGGGGGCCGGCTGGTCGGGACGGGTCGGCGGGGCGTATCCCGCCTGGACGGCACCACTCACCGGGCCATGGTGTCACGCGGCGACGAGCTGCCCGGTCGCGCCCGGCGTCCCGGCCCGGGAACGCCCGTGACGGGCTTCCGGAACGGGGCGTGGCCCGCCGCCCCGGGTGGGGCGGCGGGCCACGATCAGAGCGTGGGTCAGGCGGCGACCGTGACGGTCACCTCGTTGATCCCGCGGGCGGCGGCGACGGCGGTGTCGCCGTTGCCGTGCCGGGAGAGCGCCCGCAGGGTCCAGTTGCCCGGCGCGGCGAAGAACCGGAACTGGCCGGCCGGGGAGGTCACCACCTCGGCGGTGAACTCGCCCGTCGAGTCGAGCAGCCGGACGTACGCGCCCGGCACGGCCTCGCCGGACTCGGCCTTGACCAGGCCGGTGATGACGGTTTCCTTCTCCAGGTCCAGGCTGGCCGGGAGGGGGGCGGCCTGGTCCGGGGCGGCGCAGCCGGCAGCGGTGGGAGCGGTCATGGTGATCAGGCCTCCCCGGGCTCGTCGCCGAGCGCGACCGGCACGCCGACCAGCGAGCCGTACTCGGTCCAGGAGCCGTCGTAGTTCTTCACGTTGCGCTGGCCGAGCAGCTCCTGGAGCACGAACCAGGTGTGCGAGGAGCGCTCGCCGATCCGGCAGTAGGCGATGGTCTCCCGGCTGTCGTCCAGCCCGGCGTCGGCGTAGATCTTGCGCAGCTCGTCGTCGGACTTGAAGGTGCCGTCCTCGTTGGCCGCCTTCGACCACGGCACGCTGATCGCGGTCGGCACGTGGCCGGCACGCTGGGCCTGCTCCTGCGGGAGGTGGGCCGGGGCGAGCAGCCGGCCGGCGTACTCGTCGGGGCTGCGCACGTCGACCAGGTTCTTGCTGCCGATCGCGTCGACCACCTCGTCGCGGAACGCCCGGATCGAGGTGTCCGGCGCCTGCGCGACGTACTGCGTCGCGGGACGCTCCACCTTGTCGGTGACCAGCGGGCGGGCGTCCAGCTCCCACTTCTTGCGGCCGCCGTCGAGCAGCTTGACGTCGCGGTGGCCGTAGAGCTTGAAGTACCAGTACGCGTACGCGGCGAACCAGTTGTTGTTGCCGCCGTAGAGGATGACGGTGTCGTCGTTGGCGATGCCGCGCTCGGAGAGCAGCGCCTCGAACTGGGCCTGGTTGACGAAGTCCCGGCGCACCGGGTCCTGGAGGTCGGTACGCCAGTCGAGCTTGACGGCGCCCGCGATGTGGCCGGTGTCGTAGGCCGAGGTGTCCTCGTCGACCTCGACGAAGACGACGCCCGGGGCGTCGATGTTCTTCTCGGCCCACTCGGCCGAGACGAGTGCGGTGTCGCGACTCATCAGATCACTCCCTGTGAGGATGGATGGTGAGCCAGCGCGCGGAGATCGAAGTCGGTGATTGTCGCACCACGCGCGGGACCCAGAGCTAGGAACGGATCACGGGTACGTGCGACGGCGCCGCTGCCGGGCGATCAGGGGGAGAACCGGGAGGGTACGCGGACCCTGCGTGCCGGTGGCCGCTAGGCGGCCGAGGACAGCCCCGCCGTCAGATGACGGGGCGACACAGGCAGGTGGCCACGCGGCACAGGTCGACCGCGCGCCGTTTGGTGAGGAGCGTCCCCATGGAGAGGGAGACTACCAGCCGGCCCGGCCGGCGCCACCGGGCCGACCAGCATCCGGGACACGGCCCGGGCGGCGGGCGGAGCGTCAGCCGGCGGAGTTGATCGGCACGTTCCGGGCGTCGGCGGTGACCACGAGACCCTCCGGCCGGGGCTCCACCTTGCGCACGTTGAGCTGGAAGGGCAGCTCCGGCAGGGGCACGTCGACGGAGATGCCCCTGGCGTAGTTGGCCAGCAGCGTCTTGGCGAGCGGCAGGTTGGGCAGGCCCTCGGCGGTCAGGTCGTTGAAGCGCAGGGCCACCTTGCCGTTGGCGACCGTCACGTCGGCGGTGCCGTTCACGGTGAGCTTGGCGCCGAGGATGTCGACCGGCGCGGTGACCGCGAGCTTGCCGTTCCGCTCGCCCAGGGTGAGCCCGGGGCGGTCGAGCAGCTTCGCCAGGCTGGCGTAGGTCACGGTGCCCCGGCCGTCGACGCTCTCGGCCACCACGTCGCCCCGGCCGGAGCGGAGGGTGTCCAACGACGCCTTGACGTCGCGGGCGTCCACGTCCAGCCGCGGCACGCTGACCGCGTCGCCCTGCACGTTGCCCTGCACGTCGGTCAGCACGATGGAGATGCGCTCGTACTTCCCGGCGAGCACCTGGGTGAGGAACGGGAAGCCGCCCACCTCGACCTGGGGCGCCGCGGACTGCGCGTCCTGCTTGGCGACCTCCTGCTTCACCTGGTCGGCGATGGCCCGCTCGGCGACGCCGGCGGCCACCCGGTCGGCGACGACCAGGAGCCCGGCCAGGACCAGCAGCAGGACGACGAAACCGACCAGCACCTTCCGGCCCCGCCGCCGGGGTCGGCCCTCGTTCGCCGGGTACGCCTCTGCCACGCCGCCTCCTGACCTCGCCGCATCACCGCGTCTCGCGGCGCAACCGTACTTACCCGAGGCGCCGTCGCCCCAATCGCGGGGCTCAGAGGAAGAGCACGCACATGGCGTACGCGGCCGGCGCCGCGAGCGCGAAGCCGCCCAGGGGGCCCTGCATGTGCCGGGCTACCCACATGGTCGGCGGCTCGCCGGCCATCAGCCGGCCCGCCTCGGCGTACCCGACGGCGAGGTCGGCCAGCACGGCGGTGCCCGCGGTGACCAGGCCGACCAGCGCGGCGCTGGTCGGGGTGAAGCCGACCAGGTAGCTGCCGAGGACGGCGCTGGTCAGGGTGCCGAGCATGGCGCCGGCGACCACGCCGGCGGCGCCCCGGGGCACCTGCGGGGCGAGCCGGGGCCAGGGGGCCACCGCGTCGGTCAGCCGGGCCACCAGGAGGGCCACCCCGGTGGCGGTGAGGCAGACGGTGATGGCCTGGGTGCCCTTCGGGATCCGGCTGAGCACGATCAGCGTGGCGAACGCGACCACCCCCACCACGATCAGCAGGGTGCTGCCCAGCGAGTCGGTCACCCGGACCCGGTCCACGCGGCGGACGAGCTGGCCGAGCACGCCGAGCACGAAGCCGGCGGCGGCGGCGTAGCCGAGGGGGGCCAGGCCGGCGATCTCCGACTGCACGGCCGCGGCGTCGGCGATCGCGGCCGCACCGGCGCTGACCAGGGCGACGACCAGCAGCGCGGGCGGACGCATGGCCATCGTCCAGGCCAGCACGAAGAGCAGCTGGACGCCGAAGATGATGAACGCGAAGGGCAGCCGGTGCCCCGGGCCGGCGGTCTGCGCGCCGAGCACCAGGCCCACGCCGAGCAGCGCGGCGAAGCCCGCGACGGTCAGCGCGAGCGGGCGGCGCACCGGGACCGGCGGCACCTCCTCCTCGGGCACCTCCTCGGGCTCGTCGTCCGGCCGGCGGCCGGGGCCGCCCTTGCGGAGCCGGCGGGGGCCCTTCCGCTCCCGCCCGCCCGCGTCTTCGTCGGCCGGCCCGGTGCGCGGGGCCGGCGGGTAGCCACGGGCGGGGCCGGAAGCCGCGTCGTCGGGCCACGGGTCACGGCCGGTGTCGGGCGAGGTGGAGGGAAACACGCCCCGATCGTGCCAGATCGGGCCGGCCCGGCGGAGTCACGGTTTCGGCAACGTTAAAACCCGCGCCGCGATCGGGGGCAGATCAGACAAACAGGAAAGGGCACAGAGGTGAAGGCCGGGCGATCGGTTACGCTCAAGCCGTTACCCGCCCGTCAGCGACGCCGGGACCCACGCAAATTCTCAGCGCCACCTCTCGGGGCGGCCGCTGGTCGCGCGCGGCCGCAGAGCCGCCGGGACGGAGGTGATCGTGTGGAGCTCCTGCTGCTGGTGACCGCGCGCGCAGGTGAGCCATCGGCGGTGCTGCCGGCACTCGACCTGCTGCCGCACTCGGTCCGCACCGCGCCCCGCGACGTGCGCACGCTGGTCTCCGGCCCGACCCCGGACGCCGTCCTGGTGGACGCCCGCGCCGAGCTGAGCGAGGCCCGCGCGACCTGCCGGATGCTGCACGCCACCGGGCTGGGCGTCCCGCTGGTCGCGGTCGTCACCGAGGCCGGGCTCATCGCGCTGAACGCCGACTGGGGCGTGGACGACGTGATCCTGGCCGGTGCGGGCCCGGCGGAGGTGGAGGCCCGGCTGCGGCTCGCGGTCGGCCGGCTGAGCAACGCCACGGCGGGCGCCGGCGGCTCGATCCGGGCCGGCGAGCTGACCATCGACCCGGACACCTACGCGGCCAAGCTGAAGGGCCGCCCGCTCGACCTCACCTACAAGGAGTTCGAGCTGCTCAAGTTCCTCGCCCAGCACCCGGGCCGGGTCTTCACCCGGGACCAGCTGCTTCGCGAGGTCTGGGGCTACGACTACTTCGGCGGCACCCGCACGGTCGACGTGCACGTCCGGCGGCTGCGCGCCAAGCTCGGCTCCGAGTACGAGTCGATGATCGGCACGGTGCGCCAGGTGGGCTACAAGTTCGTGGTGCCGCCGTCGCGCTCGCTGCCGGAGTCGGAGCCCGCACCGCTGCCGGTCTGACCGGGACCTCCGCACCGTCCCCGATCGGGGGCGGTTCCTCCGGTTCGCCCTTTTTGCCCACTCAGTCAGACCTACTCTGACTGCCGGATCTGCCGGGCGAAGGGGGCGACGGTGCGTGTGGTGAACACGGGGGCGACGAACGGTCGGGTCCGCTGATGTCGGCCTCGACGCTGCGCGCGGCCGGCATGGTGACGTTGGTGGTGGCCGCGCTGCTCGGCTCCGCGTACGCGCTCGGGCGCAGCCTGGTGCCCGACCACCCGCACCGCGACACCGGCGTGGCCGCCAGCGTCCACGCCCCGCACTACGGCGACCAGCCACCCAGCACCGACTTCCCCGGCCCGCCGGCCGGCGGCTACGGCGGGCCGAGCCCGGACGCCAGCCCGAGCGCGCCGGCCGACGCCCGCCAGGCCGACGACAGCGAGGGCCCGTACGGCGCCCGGACCTCCACCGGCTCGGCCCGGATCGCCCTGACCTTCGACGACGGCCCCGATCCACACTGGACCCCGCAGGTGCTCGCCCTGCTGAAGGAGTACGGCGTGAAGGCCACCTTCTGCGTGGTCGGCGAGAACGCGGAGAACCACCCGGACCTGGTGCGGTCGATCGTGGCCGACGGGCACACCATCTGCAACCACTCGTGGAATCACGACATCACGCTGGGCAAGCGGTCGCCGGACGCGATCCGGGACGACCTGCTGCGCACCAACGACGCGATCCGGGCGGCGGCGCCGGGCGCGCGGATCGAGTACTTCCGGCAGCCGGGCGGGGCGTGGACGTACCCCGTGGTGTCCACCTGCGAGGAACTGGGCATGACGCCGCTGCACTGGGCGGTGGACCCGACGGACTGGCAGGCGCCCGGCGCCGCCAGGATCGAGACGGCGGTGCTGGCGCAGACCGGCCCGGGCTCGATCGTGCTGATGCACGACGCGGGCGGCGACCGCTCCGGCACGGTCGAGGCGTTGCAGCACCTGCTCCCCGAACTGCTGGACCGCTTCCAGCTGGAGGCGCTGCCCACCGGCACCACGTGACCACCGCCACCGTCCGGTGCCCGCGTCCGGCATGATCGGCGGCTCGCCGGCCGCTACGGTGGCGGAATGAGCAGCACCGCGCCGACCGCCGACCGTGTCGCCCGCGCCGACCGACTGGCGCCGGTCGAGGTCGCCGAGGTGCTGGCGCTGGCCCGCACCGCCGGCGACGCGGACGGCGCGGACCCGCTCGACGAGCACGTGCTGCTCCGGATGCGCGACCCGCAGGCGCCGGCCGTGCACCTCACCGCCCGGGCCACCGACAACACCCTGACGGGGTACGCCCACCTCGACACCACCGCCCCCGCCGACGGGATCGGGGTGGAGCTGGTGGTGCATCCGGCGTACCGGCGACGCGGCACCGGACGGGCCCTCGCGCGGGGCGTGCTGGCCGCCGCGGCCGGACCGCTGCGGGCCTGGGCGCACGGCGACCACCCGTCGGCCGCCGCGCTCGCGGTCGACCTGGGTTTCACCCGCGCCCGGGTGCTGTGGCAGTTGCGCCGCCCGCTGACCGCCGCGCTGCCCGAGCCGACCCTGCCCGACGGGGTGCGGCTGCGCGCGTTCCGGCCCGGCCAGGACGACGACGCCTGGCTGGCGGTCAACAACGCGGCCTTCGCCCAGCACCCCGAGCAGGGCCGGTGGACCCAGGCCGACCTGCGCGTACGCCTCGCCGAGCCGTGGTTCGACCCGGAGGGCTTCCTGCTCGCCGAGGACACGGCCACCGGCCGCCTGCTCGGCTTCCACTGGACCAAGGTGCACGAGCGTCCGGGCTCGGCCCGGATCGGCGAGGTCTACGTGCTCGGCGTGGACCCGGGCGCGCACCGCGGCGGCCTCGGCCGGGCGCTCACCACCGCCGGCCTGGCCTACCTGCGGGACCGGCGCGGGCTGGACCGGGCGATGCTCTACGTGGACGAGTCGAACATGGCCGCGGTGGCCCTCTACGAGCGGCTCGGCTTCGCCCGCTGGTCCGCCCACGTGAACTACCACCTCGGCTGAGGGACCACCCCACCTTCTCCGTCCCGCCCAGCGGTCACGGCCGCGTCACGCGGTGGACTCGGCCGGATAACAGGTGCCCGGAAAAATCGTATTATTAGCGATAGTGGGCCGCGAGTTCACGAAACGGACAACGGGCCCTCAGGCTATGGCCACCCGGCCGGCCGCGCCTGTTCATCTTCCGTTCACTTCCGACCGGCGAACCGTCTACCTGGCACTTCTACCTTTCGTGTCAGCCGGTCAGCGCCGGCACCCGGGAGACCGGGCGACCTGACCAAAGACGTGAAGGGAAACCCCTCAGGTGAAGCTCCAGCGGCACGGCGCCATTGCCTGCCTCGCTCTTACCGCGGTGCTCGGTCTCAGCGCCTGCGGCTCGGACAACAACGAGTCGACCGGCACCTCCGCCTCCGGCTCGGCTGCTGCCGTGGACTGCGGCAAGGGCACGCTGAACGCGCAGGGTTCCTCCGCCCAGAAGAACGCCATGGCCGAGTGGATCAAGGCGTACCAGCAGAAGTGCGCCGGCACCACGATCAACTACGAGCCCACCGGCTCGGGCGCCGGCATCCAGGCCTTCATCGCCGGCACCGCCGACTTCGCCGGCTCCGACTCCGCGCTCAAGCCGGAGGAGCAGCCGCAGGCGGACGCCAAGTGCAGCGGCGGCCAGGCCCTCAACCTGCCGATGGTGATCGGCCCGGTCGCCGTCGTCTACAACGTCACCGGCGCGGACAACCTCCAGTTCACCCCGGCCACCCTGGCGAAGATCTTCGCCGGCAAGGTGACCAAGTGGGATGACCCGGCCATCAAGGCCGACAACCCGGACGCCAAGCTGCCGTCCACCGCGATCCAGGCGGTGCACCGCTCCGACGAGTCGGGCACCACCGACAACTTCACCAAGTACCTGTCCAAGACCGCCGAGTCCGACTGGACCTTCGGCAACGCCAAGGCCTGGAAGGCCCCGGGCGGCGTGGGCGCGGCCAAGTCCGACGGTGTGGCCAGCAAGGTCAAGAGCACCGACGGCACCATCAGCTACGTCGAGTGGTCGTACGCCGAGAACGGCGGCCTCAAGAAGGCCAAGGTCAAGAACGGGGCGGGTGAGTTCACCGAGCTGACCGCCGAGTCGGCCGGCAAGACCATCGCCGGGGCCAAGTTCGAGGGCCAGGGCAACGACCTCAAGATGTCGATCGACTACAACACCAAGGAGGCCGGGGCGTACCCGATCGTCCTGGCGACCTACGAGATCGTCTGCAGCAAGGGCCTCGCGGCCGACAAGCTGCCGCTGGTCAAGGGCCTGCTGGGCCACGCCGCCAGCGCCGAGGGCCAGCAGGACCTGGTCGAGCTGGGCTACGCCCCGCTGCCCGAGACCGTCCGCGCCAAGGTCGAGACCGCGGTCAAGAGCCTCTCCTGACCCGCTGACCGAGACACCTCCCCTACCCCGAAGCGAGCGAGCAGATGGGTGACACCCCTCACCGCTCGGCGCACGCCGGCACCGGCGGGACCCGCGTGGCCACGAGCCACGAGTGGCCCGCCGGTGCCTCGGCGCGTGTGGCCGAGCCCTCCGGTACCCCTGGCATGCCCGACAACGGTCTCGGTGGCGGCGGCGGGCTGCCCCGGGCCCGGGCCTTCGGCGCGGAACGCGCGTTCCGTGGCCTGACCCTGGCCGCCGGCACCACCGTCCTGGTGGTCATCGCGGCCATCGCGATCTTCCTGATCGCCAAGGCCGTGCCGGCCCTCCGGGCCAACAGCGAGTCCTTCTGGACCTTCGAGGGCTGGTTCCCGAACGACGACCCGCCGAAGTTCGGCATCGGCGCGCTCGCCTTCGGCACCGTGCTCACCGCGCTGCTCGCCCTGCTCATGGCGGTGCCGGTGGCGCTGGGCATCGCCCTCTACCTGTCGCACTACGCCCCGCGCCGGCTGGGCAACGGCCTCGGCTTCCTGATCGACCTGCTGGCCGCCGTGCCCAGCGTGGTCTTCGGTCTCTGGGGCCGGGACTACTTCGCCCAGCCGGTCGCCGACCTGTCGGCCTGGCTGAACCGGTACTTCGGCTGGATCCCGATCTTTGGCGACGGCCCGTACGGGAACTCGATCCTGCTCGGCTCGGTGGTGCTCGCGATCATGGTGCTGCCCATCGTCACCTCGCTCTCCCGCGAGGTGTTCCGGCAGACCCCGACCGCCAACGAGGAGGCCGCCCTCGCGCTGGGCGCCACCCGCTGGGAGATGGTCCGCACCGCCGTCCTGCCCTACGGCCGGCCGGGTGTGATCGCCGCCGTGATGCTGGGCCTGGGCCGGGCACTCGGCGAGACCATCGCCCTGGCGCTGACCCTCGGCTCCACGTACGCCATCTCGTTCAACATCCTCCAGAGCGGTGGCAACTCGATCGCCGCGAACATCGCGAACCGGTTCGCCGAGGCGAACGACACCGGCCGGGGCGCCCTGATCGCCTCCGGCCTGGTGCTCTTCGCGATCACGCTGATCGTCAACATCACCGCGCGGGCGATCATCTACCGCCGCCGCGAGTTCACGGAGTCAGCCGCATGACCGCCACCGTCACCTCCCACCGCCCGCAGCCGCCGGCCCAGCCGGTCACGCTGCGGGCCCGGCGACTTCCGGCGTACGCCGCGCCCGTCATCGCCGTCGTGGCCCTGCTGGCCTCGGCCGGCGTCGTCTACGGCGCCGGCATCGGCGGCCCGGTCCTGGTCGTGGTCGTCGCTGCGCTGCTCTACCTGGCCGGCCTCTACGCCGCCGCCAACGCGGTGGAGGGCCGCCGGGCCGCCCGCAACCGGACCTGGAGCGCGCTCATCCACTCCGCCTTCGTGCTCGCGGTGCTGCCGCTGGCCTCGGTGGTCTGGACCCTGGTGAGCAAGGGCTCCGAGCGGCTGGACGGCAACTTCTTCGGCACCTCGATGAACAACATCGGGGCCCGGGACGCCAACGGCGGCGCGTACCACGCCATCGTCGGCACCCTGGAGCAGGTCGGCATCGCCACGCTGATCACCGTCCCGCTCGGCGTGCTCTGCGCGATCTACGTGGTCGAGTACGGCCGGGGCCGGTTCGCCTTCACCATCCGCTTCTTCGTGGACGTGATGACCGGCATCCCGTCGATCGTCACCGGCCTGTTCGTGCTGGCCTTCTGGGTGCTGGTCGTCTCGCCGTGGTTCAACGACGGCCGGCCGGGCTTCTCCGGCTTCGCCGCCGCGCTGGCGCTGAGCGTGCTCATGCTGCCGACCGTGGTCCGCTCCACCGAGGAGATGCTCCGCCTCGTCCCGGCCCCGCTGCGCGAGGGCGCGTACGCCCTCGGCGTGCCGAAGTGGAAGACCATCCTGCGGGTCGTGCTGCCGACCGCGCTGCCCGGCATCGTCACCGGCATCATGCTCGCCATCGCGCGGGCCGCCGGCGAGACCGCGCCGGTGCTGCTCGTGGCCGGCGGCGGCGCCGCGATCAACTTCAACCCGTTCGAGAACAACCAGTCGTCGCTGGCTCTCTTCGTCTACCAGCAGGCCGGCGAGGCCTCGAAGTACTCGCCGGCACGGGCGTGGACCGCGGCGCTGACGCTGGTCGCCCTCGTCCTCATCCTGACCGTCGCGGCGAAGTTGCTGGCCCGTCGCAACCGGCTCGGCCGATGAACCCCGGAGGTACCACCACCATGGCCAAGCGCATCGAAGCCACCGACGTCACCGCCTACTACGGCGGGTTCAAGGCGATCGAGAACATCAGCCTGACCGTCGAACCAAAGACCGTCACCGCCCTGATCGGCCCGTCCGGCTGCGGCAAGTCCACCTTCCTGCGGTCGATCAACCGGATGCACGAGGTGCTCCCGGGTGCCCGGGTCGAGGGCAGCCTGACCATCGACAACCAGGACATCTACGACCGGGACGTGGACGTCACCGCGGTCCGCCGGATGATCGGCATGGTCTTCCAGCGGCCGAACCCGTTCCCCACCATGAGCATCTTCGAGAACGTGGTGGCCGGCCTGCGGCTCAACGGCGTCCGGCGCAAGTCGATCCTGGAGGAGGCGGCCGAGAAGGCGCTCCGCTCGGCGAACCTGTGGGACGAGGTGAAGGACCGGCTCGGCAAGCCCGGCGCCGGCCTCTCCGGCGGTCAGCAGCAGCGGCTCTGCATCGCCCGGACCATCGCGGTCGAGCCGCAGGTGGTGCTCATGGACGAGCCCTGCTCGGCGCTGGACCCGATCTCCACGCTGGCCATCGAGGACCTGATGTTCCAGCTCAAGGACAAGTTCACCATCATCATCGTCACGCACAACATGCAGCAGGCCGCCCGGGTGTCGGACCGGACCGCCTTCTTCTCGATCGAGAAGACCGGCGACCCGGGCCGGCTCATCGAGTACGACAACACGCAGAAGATCTTCAGCAACCCGAGCCAGAAGAAGACCGAGGACTACATCACCGGCCGCTTCGGCTGAGCCGCTGGTCCCGGTCCGCGAGGGCCCCGGTCGATCCCGACCGGGGCCCTCGGCGTGTCCGCGTCCGGCCGCCTCAGCGCAGCGCGGCGAAGAACTGCCGGAGGTCCGCCGCCAGCAGGTCGGGCACCTGGTGGGCGGCGAAGTGCCCGCCCCGGTCGTAGGTGTGCCAGGAGACGATGTTCTTGTGGTCGCGCTCGGCGAGCGTACGGATCGACTGGAAGTCCCAGGCGAAGTTGGCCAGGCCGAGCGGCACCGTGGTCGGCTCCGGCGCCACCGTGCCCCGGCCGTTGACCTTCTGCGTCGGGTGCACCACCTCGGCGTCCTCGTAGTAGTAGCGGGCCGCCGAGGCGGCCGTGTTGGTCAGCCAGTAGATGGTCGTGTTGGTGAGCACGTGGTCGGGGTCGATCTGGTCCCCCATGAGCTGGCCCAGCCAGCCGAGCAGGCCCACCGGCGAGTCGGCCAGCGCGTGCGCGACGTTCTGCGGCTCGGTGGAGTGCAGCTTGTCGTAGCCGCCCCGCCGCTGCACGAACCAGTCGGCGAACGCCACCTTGCCCCGCTCCTCCTCGGTGAGCGCGGCCAGCTCGGCGGGATCACCGGACGGCAGCGAGAAGACCTGCGTGACGTGCACACCGAGCACGTGCTCCGGGTCGGCCCGGCCCACCTCGGGCGACACGAACGCGCCGAGGTCGTTGCCGGCCGCGCCGTACCGCTCGTAGCCGAGGCGGCGCATCAGCTCGGCCCAGGCGCGGGCCACCCGGTGCCGGTTCCAGCCGCGCTCCCGGGTCGGCCCGGAGAAGCCGAAGCCGGGCACCGACGGGATGACCAGGTGGAAGGCATCGGCCGGGTCGCCGCCGTGTGCCCGCGGGTCGGTCAGCGGACCGATCACGTCCAGCCACTCGGCGACGGTGCCGGGCCAGCCGTGGGTGAGGATCAGCGGAGTGGCGTCCGGCTCGGCCGAGCGGACGTGCAGGAAGTGGATCCGCTGCCCGTCGATCTCGGTGATGAACTGCGGGTACGCGTTGAGCCGCGCCTCCCACCCCCGCCAGTCGTACGCCGTGCGCCAGCGCTCGGCCAGCCGCTGCACCCAGCTCAGCGGGACGCCGTACTCCCAACCGGGCGGGACGGGGCCGGCGGGCGCGGCCGGGTCGGGGTCGGCGGGCAGCTCCTCGGCCCAGCGGGTCCGGGCCAGCCGGTCGGCGAGGTCGTCCAGGTCGGCCTGCGGGACGTCGATACGGAACGGGACGATCGCGGTGTTGTCTACCATGCCCACGAGCGTAGGGATCGATTAGGAACACTCCCTTCCTAATGCCCTGGCAGAATCCGGGAAATGTTGGAGACCTCGGCGCGCCTGCTGCGCCTGCTCTCGCTGTTGCAGTCCCCGCGCGACTGGACCGGCACCGAACTGGCCGAGCGCCTGGCGGTGAGCACCCGGACCGTGCGCAACGACGTGGAGCGGCTGCGCGCCCTCGGCTACCCCGTGCACGGCACCCGGGGCGCCGTCGGCGGCTACCGGCTGGGCGCCGGCGCGGCCCTGCCCCCGCTGCTCCTCGACGACGAGGAGGCGGTGGCGGTGGCGGTCGGCCTGCGGACGGCAGCGGGCGGCAGCGTCGCCGGAATCGAGGAGACCTCGCTGCGGGCGCTGGCCAAGCTGGAGCAGGTGCTCCCCCACCGGCTGCGCCGCCGGGTCACCGCCCTGCACACGCACACCGTCCGGGTGCCGCACGACGAGCCGGGCCCGACCGTGGACGCCGAGACGCTCAGCGTCCTCAGCGCCGCCTGCCGGGACCGGGAGCGGTTGCGCTTCGACTACGTCCGGCACGACGGGACCGCGGACCGGCGGGATGTCGAGCCGTACCGGCTGGTCAACTGGGGCCGGCGCTGGTACCTGGTGGCCTTCGACCCGGCGCGGGACGACTGGCGCACCTTCCGGGTGGACCGGATCAGCCCGCGTACCCCGACCGGCCCCCGGTTCGCGGCCCGCGAGCTGCCCGGGGACGTGGTGGACCGGGTCCGGCACGGGGTCTCGTCGGCCGCCTGGCGGCACCGGGCCACGATCCGCGTGCACGCCCCCGCCGAGGTGGTGGCCGACCGGATCAACCCGGCCGTCGGCACCGTCGAGCCGACCGGCGACGCGACCTGCCTCCTGCACACCGGCGCCGACCGCCTGGAGACCATCGCGGTCTGGCTCGGCCTGCTGGACCTCGACTTCACGGTGGAAGACCCGCCCGAACTGGCCGACCTGCTGCGCGCCCTCGCGGCCCGCTACCTCCGCGCCGCCGGCTGACCCTCAGGAGAGGCGGAAGCGGGGCGCCTCGGCGTCGGAGAGGTCGAGGTGCGGCGTGACCGGGGTGCCGGGGTCGCGTCCGGCCGCCGCACGGGCCACGCCGGCGAGGTCGCCGGCGGCGGCGACCTCGCCGAGGGTGACCATCGTGGGCGGAAGCATGGTCAGCTCACCGGCCTCCGCCCGGGACAGGGCGTCCGCCGGGCGCAGCCACAGCGTGTGGTCGGCCTCGCCGGAGACGTCCCGGGTCCGCTGCCCCTCCGGCAGCAAAGCGACGAAGAAGTACGTGTCGAAGCGGCGCGGCTCGAACTCCGGGGTGATCCACCGGCTCCACGGCAGCAGCAGGTCGGAGCGGAGGGTGAGGCCCTGCCCGGCCAGCAGGTCGGCGAAGCCGGTCCGCCGGGCCACCAGGTCCTGCCGGGCCGCCTCCCAGTCGTCCCCGCTCACGTCGCCCACCACGGTCCCGCCGTCCGGGCCGGCCAGCAGCACGCCCGCCTCCTCGAAGACCTCCCGCGCGGCGGCGCAGACCACCGCCTGCGCGGCGGCCGGGTCGAGGCGGAGCCGCTCGCCCCAGCCCGCCGGCGTCGGGCCGGCCCAGCCCAGGTGGGCCTGCGAGTCGGAGCGGTCCACGCCGCCGCCGGGGAAGGCGTACATGCCGCCGAAGGCCATGGCGGCCACCCGGCGGATCAGGTACACCTCGAAGTCGGCGCCGGCCGGGCGGAGCAGCAGCACGGTGGCGGCGACCCGGGGCACGGCCGGCACGCCGCCCTCGGCGCGGAACCGGCGGGCGTGCTCCACCAGGGCGGGGGGTGCGGCGAAGCCGTCGATCGTCATGACCCGAGCCTAGTTCCCGACCAGTCGATCATCAGTCCGGCAGCAGGACGGCCACGACGGCGTCAGACCGGCCACCGCCGACAAAGGGCGGCTCCGATCTTGGACAGTTTCCGTTCGTCACGAGCGGAAACTGTCCAAGATCTCGCCGGAGTGGCGGTGTCCCGCACCGGGCGACCGCGCCACCTCGCCGAGAAGCGGTCGGGACGCTCGGCTCACCGGAGCCTCAGCGCGATGGCGCGGGCCTCCTCGTCGGTCAGCGGCCCGGGATCGTCGGCGTGCGGGACTCGAAGGACCCGAGCGGGCCGGCGCTGGTCATTTCCCCGGCCGCGTGGCGCGCCTTCGTCGCCGGGGTCGCTCACCGGTCCTGATTTCCCGACGGGTGGATCTTCTGTCCGGCGGCGCGACGGCCCGGGATAGCGTGCCGGCATGACGCGTTGGGGAATCCTGGCCACCGGCCACATCGCCGCCCGCTTCGCCGAGGACCTGCGGCTGGTGCCGGAGGCCGAGCTGGTGGCGGTCGGCTCGCGTACCCGGGAGAGCGCCGAGCTGTTCGCCCGGCGGCACGACGTGCCCCGGGCGTACGCCTCCTGGGCGGAACTGGCCGCGGACCCGGACGTGGACGTCATCTACGTCGCCACCCCGCACGCCGCGCACCACGAGGCGGCCCTGACCTGCCTGGCCGGCGACAAGGCCGTGCTGGTGGAGAAGCCCTGCACGCTCGACCTGGCCACCACCACGGAGCTGGTCGAGACGGCCCGCGCCCGCGGTCTCTTCCTCATGGAGGCCATGTGGATGCGGACCAACCCGCTCATCCTGCGGGTGCTGGAGCTGATCCGGGACGGCGCGATCGGCGAGGTGACCCACGTCCGGGCGGACTTCGGGGCGGCCGGCCCGTTCCCGCCGGAGCACCGGATGCGGGCGCGGACGCTCGGCGGCGGCGCCCTGCTCGACCTCGGGGTCTACCCGCTGAGCCTGGCGCACCTCCTGCTCGGCGTCCCCGAGCACGTGCAGGCCTGGGCCAGGCTCAGCCCGGAGAAGGTGGACGAGAACACGGGCATCGTCCTGGGCTGGAACTCCGGGGCGGTGGCGACGCTGAGCTGCGGGATGGTCGGCGCCACGGCGATCACCGCCGCGATCACCGGCACGACCGGCCGGATCGACCTTCCGGAGCCGTTCTACCGGCCCGGCGCCGCGGTGCTGCACCGGCTCGGCGCGGAGCCGGAGACCATCCCGGCCGACCTGACCGGCGGCGGCTACCAGCACGAGGCGATCGAGGTGCAGCGCTGCCTGGCGGCCGGGCTGATCGAGAGCCCGCTGGTGCCGCACGCCGCCACCCTGGAGGTGATGGGCCTGCTGGACGACATCAAGGGCCGGATCGGCGTCTCCTACGCGTGAGGGGTCCCCCGCCACGGCGGGGGACCCCTCACGCGTCAGGCGCTCAGAAGAACGGGCGGACCAGCAGGTACGCCAGGCAGGCGATGGCCGCGGCGGCCGGGAACGTGATGATCCAGGCGATCACGATGTTGCCGGCCACGTTCCAGCGGACCGCGGAGAGCCGCTTGGTCGCGCCGACACCCATGATCGCCGAGGTGATCGTGTGGGTGGTGGAGATCGGGGCCTTCAACACCAGGGCGTTGAAGTAGAGCACGGCGCTGGCCACGGTCTCGGCCGCGAAGCCCTCGGGCGGGCCCAGGTCGATGATCTTCCGGCCCAGGGTGCGGATGATCCGCCAGCCGCCCGCGTAGGTGCCAGCCGCCAGCATGGCCGCCGAGGTCCAGAACACCCAGCCGGGGATGTGCGTCTTGGACTCCTGGAAGCCACCGGTGTAGAGGGCCAGCACGATGATGCCCATGGTCTTGGCGGCGTCCTGCATACCGTGGCCGACCGACATGGCGGCGGCCGAGAGGGTCTGCGCCCACCGGAAGCCCCGGTTGAGCTTGCCGGGCTGGCCCTTCCGGAACAGCCACAGGATGGCCAGCATCACGAGGAAGCCGAGCACCAGGCCGACAACCGGCGAGAGCACCATCGGGATGATGACCTTCTCGAGGATGTTGCCCCACTGCACGACGCCGTCGGCGGCGAAGAGGGTCGCGCCGACCAGCCCGCCGAACAGGGCGTGCGAGGACGACGAGGGCAGGCCGAAGTACCAGGTGATCAGGTTCCAGGCGATCGCGCCGAGCACCCCGGCGAAGACCACCCCCAGGCTCTCGACCCCGGTGGGCAGGGTGACCAGCCCGTCGCCGACGGTCTTGGCCACCCCGGCGCCGAAGTGCGCGCCGACGAAGTTGCCGACGGCGGCCAGCGCGAGGGCGACCCGGGGTGTCAGCGCCCGGGTGGACACGCTGGTGGCGATCGCGTTGGCCGCGTCATGGAAGCCGTTCGTGTAGTCGAACGCCATGGCGACCACGATCACCGCCAGCACGGCGATGAGTTCGGGACTCACAGGATCAGGACTCCTTGACCGCGATGGTCTCGACGGTGTTGGCCACGTGCTCGAAGGCGTCGCAGGCGGCCTCCAGCTCGTCGGCCACCTCCTTCATCTTCAGCACCGTGAGCGCGTCGTACTCACCGCTGAAGAGGCGGACCAGCAGCATCCGGTACGCCTGGTCACCGTCGTTCTCGAGCCGGTTGCACTCGATCCAGTAGTCCTCAAGATCCTTCATCGACTTCAGCCGGGGCATCGCCTCGGCGGTCAGCTTGGCCTGCTGGTCGAGCACGTTCACCAGCTCGTGCATCTCGCGCGGCAGCGACGGCAGCTTGGTCAGGCCGTAGAGGTAGAGGAGGTTGCCGACCGCCTCCAGGTGGTCCATCACGTCGTCGAGCAGCGAGCCCAGACGGTAGATGTCCTCCCGGTCGAACGGGGTGATGAAGGTGGAGTTGATCTTCTTGTAGAGCTCGTGGGTGATCTGGTCGCTGTCGTGCTCGACCTCGGTGAGCCGCTCGCTCACCGACTGGACCTCGACATCCGGCAGACCCAGCTCGTTGAGCAGCTCGGTCCCCTTCACCAGGTTCTGCGCGGCCCTGGTGAAGAGCTCGTAGAAGGCGCCCTCGGTGGGACGGAAGGAAAACTTCACAGCACGGACCTCGTCGTGTCGGTGGAAGGGTGGCCGTCGCCCCGGAAGGCGTCTGCTCTGCGAATGCTAGGTACCCCGTGGAACCGGGCAGCCGCCGGCCCACCCCTGGTCAGGCCCGATTCACCGCTCGTTCACCTGCCGTTCACCTTGCCCCGTCCCGCCCTCGCTCCGCAGCCGGTCCCGCTCCCGCGCGATGTCGAAATCGGCAGGCGGATACCCCAGATCCAACCCGTCGAACGTCTCCCTGAGCAGGTGCGCGACGGCCCAGTCGCGGTACCACTTCCGGTCCGCCGGCACCACGAACCAGGGCGCGTCGTCCGGGCCGCACCGCTCGATCGCCTCGGCGTACGCGGCCTGGTATTCGTCCCAGCGTGCCCGGGTGTCCAGGTCGCTCGGGTTGTACTTCCAGTACTTCGTCGGGTCGGTGAGCCGCTCCATCAGGCGCTCGCCCTGCTCGGCGTAGGAGATGTGCAGCATGACCTTCACCACGGTGACCGCGTTGTCGGCCAGCTCCCGCTCGAAGTCGTTGATCGACTCGTAGCGGCCCCGCCAGGTGGCCTCGTCCACCAGGCCCTCGACCCGGGCGATCAGCACGTCCTCGTAGTGCGAGCGGTTGAAGACGCCCACGTAGCCGGGGGGCGGGAGGGCCCGGCGGATCCGCCACAGGAAGTCGTGCCGCCGCTCCTCCTCGGTGGGCGGGCCGAACGAGCGGATGTGCAGGCCGAGCGGGTTCATGGCGCCGGCCACCCGCTTGACCGTGCCGTCCTTGCCACCACAGTCCATGGCCTGGAGCACCAGCAGCACCCGGCGCGGGCGGTCGCCGTCGAGGTGGGCGCCGGCCTGGGTGGGGGCGCTGGTCGGGCTCCCCGGGCCGGCGGCGCCCTTCGCGGACGCGTACAGCATCTCCTGCTGCCGGCCGAGCTCCGCACCGAGCAGCTCGACCTGCCCCCGCGCCCACTCCTTGCGCCCCTTGCCGCGCCCGGCCGCCGCGGGCAGCCCCGGGGTCGACCGGGGATCGACCGCCGCCAGGTCCACCGCGCCCGGCCCGGCCCGCAGCAGCTCCCGCATCGACCCGCCCTCGGGCCGCACCACCTCGTCGACACCGCTCATCCCCAGATCCTCACCCACCCCGCCCGCCACCGCCTCCCGAGCGATGTCACACCCCGGGGGCGGCGGCGCATCCAGGGGTACGGGGAGAATGGGGACTCCGGGCGGGAGGAGCACGACGTGCACGAGCTGGCGGCGGAGTTCGAGGCGGAACGCGGGCACCTTCTGGCGGTGGCGCAGCGGATGCTGGGCAGCCGGAGCGAGGCCGAGGACGCGGTCCAGGAGACCTGGCTGCGGTACGCGGGCGCGCTCGCCGACCCGGCCGCCCGGGCACAGATCCGCGACCTGCGCGGCTGGCTCACCACCACCTGCTCGCGGATCTGCCTCGACGTGCTCCGCTCCGCCCGGGTACGCCGCGAGGCGTACCCCGGTCAGTGGCTGCCGGAGCCGGTGGTGAGCGCGGCGCCCACGGCGGACGGGTTCGCCCCCGACCCGGCCGAGCGGGCGGTCCGGGCCGACCAGCTCGGCACCGCCCTGCTCGTGGTGCTGGAGCGGCTCACCCCGGAGCAGCGGGTGGCGTTCGTCCTGCACGACGTCTTCGCGGTGCCGTTCGCCACGGTCGCCGACGTGCTCGGCACCACCCCGGCGGCCGCCCGGCAGCTCGCCTCCCGGGGCCGCCGCGCGGTCACCGCGCCGGACGTCCCCCGGCACACCGCCGACCTGGCCGAGCAGCACAAGGTGCTGGCCGCGTTCGTGGCGGCGGTCGAGTCCGGGGAGCTGGACCGGCTGGTCGAGGTGCTCGCCCCGGACGTGGTGGTGATCGGCGACAGCGGCGGGCACTTCCCGGCCGCCCGCCGGCCGGTGGTCGGCGCCGAACTCGCCGGCCGCTTCATCCTCGGTCTCTTCGGCCAGGCCGCCCGCTGGAACAGCCCCCTGCACGCCCGGCCGGTGCTGGTCGACGGCGCGCTGGGCTGGCAGGCGGAGACGGTGTTCCGGGACGGGCGGCCGCTGCGGATGGTCACCTCGTTCGCCGTGCACGAGGGGCGGATCACCGGCGTGTTCAACCAGCTCAACCCGGAGAAGGTGGCCCACCTGGGCGGTGTCGGGGCCGACGAGGACTGGCCGCCGCGGATCTGAGGCCGGCTCAGACCACCAGGGCCAGCCACTTCCGGTAGGAGGTGGCGAACGGCTCGGTGCCGTCACCGAGCGCGCCGAGCAGCCAGCGGGCCGCGGCCTCCGCCTCGGCCACCACGTCGTCGGGGTAGGCCCAGCGGGCCCGGTGCTCGGCGAACTCGTCCTCGTCGCGCAGCTCGACCCGGCCGGTCTCCCGGCGGCGCACCACGTCCAGGTCGAGGTCGACCAGGTGGACCGTCTCCTCGCCCTCCCAGCGGGCCGGGGTGGCGATGTCGCAGTAGACCTCGCTGGTGCGCGGCGGCGGGTTGAACATGCCGGTCCACCAGCCGTGCCGGGGCACCAGCAGGACGAACGGGATCTGCTCCACGGACGGCCGGCCGTGGTAGACCGATTCGGTGCCGGCCGGCACGCCGAGCCAGACACCGAGGTCGTCCTCGGCGAGCCGGCGGGCCGGGTAGTCGCGGTGGGCGCTGCCGTCGTACTTGCGGTAGATCACGCGGACCACGTCGCTCGGCATGATTGGCACCCTAACCGATTCCGGCCACGCGACGCGATCGGCAGGTAACCGGACGCGACCCGCCGGCCACGCCACGCGGGCGGAGCGACCCACCTGCTGTCGGCGGCGACGGGTACGGTCGCACGGTGACCCCGCCCCGCACCGCCACCGGCCCCGCCGTTCCCAAGAAGCGCCGGGGCGGCCGGCCCGGCGGCGGCGAGCTGCTGGCCGCCGCGGTCGGCGCGGTCCCCGGCGGCGCGGCCCGCCCCGGCCAGCAGCAGATGGCCGAGGCGATCGAGCGGAGCATCTCCTCCGGCGAGCACCTGCTCGTGCAGGCCGGCACCGGCACCGGCAAGTCGCTGGCCTACCTGGCCCCGGCGCTGACCGTGGACGGCCCCGTGGTGGTCTCCACCGCCACCCTGGCGTTGCAGTCCCAGCTGGTCGACCACGACCTGCCCCGGCTGGCCGACGCGGTCGAGCCGGTGCTCGGCCGCCGCCCCACCTTCGCGGTGCTCAAGGGGCGGCACCACTACCTCTGCCTGGCCCGGCTCGACAACTCGGTCGAGGAGGAGCCGGAGGACACCCTCTTCGACGCCCCGCGCCCCGGCGGCGGCACCAAGTGGCTCGGCGAGGCGGGCCGGCTGGGCAAGCAGATGCAGCGGCTGCGCGACTGGGCGGAGAAGACCGCCACGGGCGACCGCGACGAGCTGGACCCGGGCGTGGACGACCAGGTGTGGCGGAGCGCCTCGATGCCGGCGCGGGAGTGCGTGGGCGCCACCCGCTGCCCGTTCGGCCAGGAGTGCTTCGCGGAGGCGTCCCGGGCCCGGGCCCGCGAGGCGGACATCGTGGTGACCAACCACAGCCTGCTCGCCGTCGACATGCTCGCCGGCCGGCACATCGTGCCGCCGCACAAGCTGCTCGTGGTGGACGAGGCGCACGAGCTGGCCGACCGGGTGTCCTCGGCGGCCCAGGCCGAGCTGGAGCCGCAACTGATCGACCGGTCCGCCCGCCGGGCCCGGCCGCTGCTCCGCCCCGACCTGGCCGAACGGCTCACCGAGGCCGGCGACGCGCTCGCCGTGGGGCTGGCCGAGGCGCCGGCCGGGCGGCTCACCGCCGGCCTGCCGCCCGCGCTGCGGGAGGCGTGCACCCTGCTCGACGCGGCCACCCGCGCCGCGCTGGAGTCGATCGGCGACATCAAGGCCGACGACCCGGACCCGGTGCGCAAGCAGCAGGCCAAGGCCGCGCTGGACGAGCTCTCCACCACCGCGCAGCGCCTGCTGGAGGAGGCCGACCACGACGTGGCCTGGGTGGAGAAGCCGGAGAACGGCAGCCGCCGGGCGCTCGTGGTGGCGCCGCTGTCGGTCGCCGGCACCCTCGCCACCCACCTCTACGACGAGCGCACCGTGGTCGCCACCTCGGCCACCCTGGCGCTGGGCGGCCGGTTCGACACGGTGGCCCGGGCGCTGGGGCTGGACGCGCCGCCGCCCGCCCCGCCCTCGCCGGCCGCCGCCGCGCTGGCCACCGCGGCCGCCGCCGGCCGCGCCGGCACCACGCCCCCGGTGGCGAGCACCGACGGCAGCCGGGCGGCCATCGGCACGGTGCCGGCCACCGAGGGACCCGGCTGGACGTCGCTCGACGTCGGGTCGCCCTTCGACTACGCCCGGCAGGGCATCCTGTACGTCGCCGCGCACCTGCCCCGGCCCAGCGTCTCGGGGCTGCCCGAGGCGGCCGGCGAGGAGCTGCTGGCGCTGGTCGGGGCGCTCGGTGGGCGTACCCTCGGGCTCTTCTCCTCCCGGCGGGCCGCGCAGCAGGCGGCGGAGCTGCTCCGCGCGCGCACCGACCTGCCGGTGCTGCTCCAGGGCGAGGAGGCGCTGCCGCTGCTGGTCCGCCGGTTCCGCGAGGAGCGGGAGAGCTGCCTGTTCGGGGTGATGTCGCTCTGGCAGGGGGTGGACGTGCCGGGCGACTCCTGCCAGCTCGTCGTGATCGACCGGCTGCCCTTCCCCCGGCCCGACGAGCCGCTCGCCGCGGCCCGGGCGGCGGCCGTCGACGCCGGCGGCGGCTCCGGCTTCGCGGCGGTGAGCGTGCCGATCGCGGCGGTCCGGCTGGCCCAGGGGGTCGGCCGGCTCATCCGGGCCACCGGCGACCGGGGCGTGGTGGCGGTGCTCGACTCCCGGCTGGAGACCGCCCGGGGCTACGGCCCGTTCCTGCGCCGGTCGCTGCCCCCGTTCTGGTACACCACCCGCCCGGACGTGGCCCGGGGCGCGCTGGAGCGGCTCGGCAAGAGCTGACGCCCGCGCCTCCCCCCGGCGGGGGCGACGCGGGCGTCGACGGGTCGGTCGGGGTCAGGGCGCCTGGGAGGCGACCACCACGGCGTCGGGCGGGGTGTCCGGCACGGTCCGGGCGGCGAGCCGGCGGACGGCGGTGTTGAGCACGGCGATCAGCGGCACCGCGACCAGCGCGCCGGCGATGCCGGCCAGCACCACGCCGGCGGCGATGCCGATGATCACGGCGAGCGGGTGGATGGCCACCGCCCGGCCCATGATCAGCGGCTGGAGGACGTGCCCCTCGACCTGCTGCACGCCGATCACCGCGCCCAGGATGATCAGCGCGGTCACCGGGCCGCTGTCGACCAGCGCCACCAGCACGGCCACCACGCCGGACAGGAAGGCGCCGACGATCGGGATGAACGCGCCCAGGAAGACCAGGGCGGCCAGCGGGAACGCGAACGGGATGTCGAAGACGACCAGGAAGATGCCGATGCCCAAAGCGTCGATGAAGGCGACCAGCACGGTGGCCCGTACGTAGGCGCCGAGCGTCGACCAGGAGGCCCGGCCGGCGTCGTCCACCTTCCAGCGGGCGTTCACCGGCAGCAGCCGGACCAGGAACCGCCAGATCTTGCTGCCGTCCCGGAGGAAGAAGAAGGTGGCGAAGAGCACCAGGACCGTGCCCGTGAGCACCTCGGCCAGGGTGGCGGCCGTGTTGAGCGCCCCGCTGGTGAACTTCTCCGTGTTGCCGTTGATCCAGCTCTGCGCCTCGTCGATGTAGCGGGTGAGCTGGCCGTCGGAGAGGTGCAGCGGGCCGGTCTTGAGCCAGTCCTGGATCTGCCGGACGCCCTGGGACGACTTCTCGCTCAGCTCCGGCACGCCCTGGATGAACTCGTTCACCACCAGGGTCAGCGTGCCGATCACCGCGGCCAGGCCGCCGACCAGCACCACGCCGGTGGCCAGCGACCGGGGCAGGCGGGCCCGGAGCAGCCAGCCGACCGCCGGGGCGAGCAGCGCGGAGAGCAGCAGCGCGACCGCCAGCGGGATGATCACGATGCGGATCGTGCCGACGATCTTGAGCAGCGACCAGGTGACGATGCCGACCACGATGAGCCGCCAGCACCAGGCCGCGGCGATCCGCAGCGCGTGCGGCACCTCCACGTCGTCCCGGCTGGTGGTCGTGGCGTGCATGACGGCCGGCGGCTCCGCGCCCACCACGGTCGCCGTCGGGGGTGCGGCCGGACCCGGCGAGGAGTGCGAGGCCAGGCCCGACTCCTCCGCCGACCGGTCCGGATCGGTCCGCCGGGCCCGCGCCGACTCGCGGCCGGACTCGTACGCGCGGCGGAGCCGTCCACGCATCCGCTCGAAGCGGCTCAAGCGCACCTCCCGCAAACTGGTCCGCCCCCGAGGCAAGGGGACAGGATACGTCCGTCCGCCCCACCCTAGGGCGACTGCGCCACACATTGCCCCCCTGCCGCTCAGCCCAACCACACCGGGACCGACCACCGGGCACGAGGTAGCGTCTTCGCGTGACCGCCGACCAGGACCTCGACACCGGCCTACCGATCCGCCTGCTGCACGACCGCGTGCTGGTGCGCACCGAGAACGGCGAGGGGGAACGCCGCTCCACCGCCGGCATCGTCATCCCGGCCACCGCGGCGGTCGGCAAGCGGCTGGCCTGGGCCACCGCGGTGGGCGTCGGCCCGCACGTCCGCTCCATCGTCTCCGGCGACCGGGTGCTGTTCGACCCGGACGACCGCTCGGAGGTCGAGCTGCACGGCCGGGCGTACGTCCTGCTGCGCGAGCGGGACGTGCACGCCGTGGCGGCCGAGCGGGTGGAGAACGAGCCGACCGGCTCGACCGGCCTCTACCTGTAGGCGCCGCCCCGTCGCGGGCGCCGTTTGCACCGCTGCCCGGCGGGAAGCCCCAGGCACGACAGCGCCCTGGGGAGGGATCATGCCGGTAGTCATCAAGAAGATACTTGCCTGGGGATTCCTCGCGTTCCTGATCTACTTCATGGCGTTCCGGCCGGACGGCGCGGCCCAGCTGTTCAAGGGGATCGGGGCGGCCCTCATGGCCATCGCCCAGGGCCTCGGCGACTTCCTCACCGGCCTGATGACCTGACCCGCTCTCCTTGCCGCACGATCAGGCGTGCGGCCAGGGGGCGGTGGAGCGGGCGCCGTGCCAGCCGGACGGGCCGTAGCCGGGCGGGAAGGCGGGAGGCGGCGGGGCCAGCACCACCGGGATCGGCACCACCGGCTCGTCCGGGGCCTCGACCACCCGCTGCGACCCGTCCGGGAAGCGCAGGTGGTAGCGCTGCCCGTCCCAGACCCCGACCGGCGCCTGCGGGTCACGGCCCACGAAGAACGCCCGGTACGCCCCGATCGCGTCCAGCAGCTCCCGTTCCTCCCGCGCCGTCCGGTCGCGCTCGGCGGGCTTGCGGTCCAGCCCCCGGCGCATCCCGTCGCGCAGCAGCGCCAGCCGGGTGGCGGCGAACTGGTAGCCGCGCATCGCCCGCACCCCGCCGTCACCGGCCACCCGCCGGGCCCAAATCCGGGCGGCGTGCCGCCGGCCGAGGCTGCCCAGCGCCGCCACCTCGGGCGGGGTGAGCCAGCCGGCCCGGACGTAGTCGGGCAGGGTGCGCTCGGTGAGCCGCCCCTCCCAGGCACGCAGCCAGACGGCCAGCCCCACCATGCCGAAGAAGATCGGCACCATCACGCCGATGTAGCCGTAGAGCGCGATCAGCGGCTGCCCGGTGGCGGCGGCCAGCGAGGGCAGCAGGTTCCAGGTGCCGTGCAACATCATGGCCAGCAGCAGGCCGGCGATCGGAGCCAGGAAGCGCACCCGCCGGTCGGCGGCACGCGCGGCGACCCCCAGGCCCACACCGGTCATCGAGGTGAACAGCGGGTGGGCGAACCCGAAGAGCAGGATCCGCACGATGAAGATGGCGATGACCTGGCGCGCGCCGGTGGCCGGCCCGTACTCCTCGACGCCGGTGCGGTAGCCGTACCCGCCCAGGTAGAGGATGTTCTCCACCATGGCGAAGCCGACCGCGGAGAGACCGCAGTAGACCAGGCCGTCGGTGACCCCGGAGAACTCCCGGCGGCGGAAGATCAGCAGCAGCAGCGGGCCGGCCGCCTTGGTCAGTTCCTCGATGAACGGGGCGACCAGCACGGCGGTCAGTGCCGCCGGCAGTCCCCAGTCCTTGAACAGCCGGGCCCCGGTCTCGTTGACCAGCAGCGAGATGGCGGTGGAGACGAACGCGCCCCAGGCGAAGCAGAAGATCAGGTACTTCAGCGGCTCGGGCTCGTAGCGGTCGAGCCAGAGGAAGCAGGAGACCAGCACCGGCACCGGCAGGATCGCCGCGATCACGCCGACCAGCAGCGCCTCCGCGCCGAGGCTCTCACCCAGGGTGAAGACCATGAAGAGCGCGCCTGCGGCGATGAGCAGCACCACCCCGGCCAGCGCCAGGAACCGCCGCCAGCCGAGCCGACGCAGCGGCATCCGGGGGGCCGGCGACCCCGGCGGGACGGCGGGCGCGGTCGGCGGCGGCGGCAGGGCTCCGCCGGGCGGGGTGACGGCCATGCGGTCAGCGTAGTCACCCGCGACCCACTGGTCCGGCCGCATCGCGGCCGCTATGCTGCCGGACAGGTCACGAGTGCCAGCGTCAAGCCCCGGCTTGCTGGCCGGCAACCCTCGTCGAGTTCGCGGTGGGGTGCCCCGGGTGATGACCGGGCCCAGCCCGAACCGCGTGCTGGGCAAGCGCGGACCCCGTCCCGGTGCCCACCCACCCGGGGTCCCCTGGACCCGGGAGGCTCCGGCATGACCGTCACCCTCGTACCCTCGCTGCCCACGCTGTCCACTCCGAGCCGGCCGGACCCGCTCGGCGTGCTCGGCGTACCGGGGGAGATCAACCTGGACCACGCGGCCAGCGCGCCGTGCGCGCGGGCCGCGGCCGACGCAGTGACCGAACTGCTGCCCTGGTACGCGAGCGTGCACCGGGGCGCCGGCGCGCTGTCGCGGCGCTGCACGCTGGCCTACGAGCGGGCCCGGCAGACGGTGGCCGACTTCCTCGGCGCCCGCCCCGACGACCACGTGATCTTCACCCGGAACACCACGGACGCGCTGAACCTGCTGGCCCGGGCGCTGCCCGCCGGCACCACGGTGGTCACCTTCGCCGGCGAGCACCACGCCAACCTGCTCCCCTGGCCGCGCGGCTCGGTCCGGCTCCCGGTGCCGGACAGCCCGGGCGGCGCGGTCCGCTCCCTCGACGCCGCGCTGGCCGAGCTGTCCCGCGACGCCCGGCCGGGGCTGCCCGTGCTGGTCGCGGTGACCGGCGCGAGCAACGTGACCGGGGAACGCTGGCCGGTGGCCGAGCTGGCCCGGGTGGCCCGCCGGCACGGCGCCCGGATCCTCGTGGACGCCGCCCAGCTCGCCCCGCACGCGCCGGTGGACCTGGCCGCGCTGGACGTCGACTACCTGGCCCTCTCCGGCCACAAGCTGTACGCCCCGTTCGGCGCGGGCGTGCTGGTGGGGCGGGCGGACTGGCTGGACGCGGCACCCCCGTACCTGGCCGGCGGCGGGGCCACCAGCCACGTCGGGGCGGGCACCCACGAGGTGCGCTGGGCCACCGGCCCGGCCCGGCACGAGGCGGGCACCCCGAACCTGCTCGGCGCGGTGGCCCTGGCGGCGGTCTGCGCGGCGCTGGCCGCCGCGGACCGGGACGCGCTGCACGCCCGCGAGCAGGCGCTGCTGGCCCGGCTCCGGGCGGGCATCGCCGCCCTGCCGCACGTGGTGGAGCTGCGCACCTTCGGGCCGGACGCGCCCCGGGTGGGCATCGTCAGCTTCGTGGTCGCGGGCCGGGACTCCGCCGAGGTGGCCGCCCACCTGGCGACCGCCCACCGGGTCGGCGTCCGGGACGGCCTGTTCTGCGCCCACCCGCTCGCCCGCCGCCTGCTCACCGAGGCGGCCACCCGCAGCGGCCGCGACGACCTGCCTCCCACCGCCCTCCGCGCCAGCCTCGGCCTCGGCACCACCGAGACCGACGTGGAGACCCTGCTGACCGCCCTGTCCACCCTCCCCTGACCCGAGCGGTCAGCCGACCGGGGGCGCGGTGGGTGGTTTGGGGGCGGGGCTCTGTTCGGTGGTCTCTCCGGAGCGCTGCTCGCGGTCGCCGAACGCCTGGCGGACCAGGCGGTTCGCCTCCTCCTGCTCGATGCCGGAGGCCACCATGAGGTCGCTCGCCGTGGTCCGCACCTGGGCGATCACCACGCTGCCGGAGAAACCCACCCCCTCGGCGTACGCCCGCCCGGCCTCGCTGACCGCGCGCAGCGACCGCTCCCGGGCCTTCTCCGGCTCCTCCCCGGCGGCGAACTCGTGCCGCAGCAGGCGTACCGACTCGGCCAGGTGGGCGACCGAGTCGGGCATCGTCTCGGGGACGGGCTCCTCGTCCTCGATGATGGTGACCGAGCGGCGGATCAGCGTGCCGCTGTTCCGCATCGCCCGGTCGATCGGGTCCGCCGCCTCGGCGTAGTGGGTGAGTTCGTCCCGCCGGTGCCAGCGGGCCGGGGAGATGGTGATGGTCTCCTTGGCCCCCTCGATCGCCTCCGAGAGCGCGGCCAGCTCCTCCTTGTTCTCCCGGAGCCGGAACAGCGCCTGCTGGGCCGCACCCCGGTCCCGGTTGCGCAGCGCCTCCGCGCAGGCGTCGAGCTGGCCGGCGAGCAGGTCCAGCGCCGGCCGGGCCGCCCGGTTGATCACGCGTAGCGGGTTCAGCGGCAGCAGGATCGCGGTGACCACCAACGCGATGCCGCCGCCGATGAAGGCGTCGACGAAGCGGGGTATCTCCAGGTTCTGCGTGGACGGGCTGAGCGTCACGATCAGCACCGCGGTGGCCGCCGCCTGGATCACGATGGCCACGCTCGCCCCGGCGAAGACGGTCAGCAGGATCGCCGCGGTGACCACCAGGCCGAGCTGCCAGGCGCCGGTGCCCAGGAAGTAGATCAGCAGATCGCCGACGGCGACCCCGACCGCCACCCCGATGATCAGCTCGATGGTCCGGCGGAACCGCTGGCCCACCGAGGCGGCCAGGGTGCCGACCGCCGAGATCGGCGCGAACACCGGCTGCGGATTGCCCAGCACCACGTGGGAGATCAGATAAGCCAGCCCGGCCGCGAGGCCCGCCTGGACCGCCAGGCCGGTCGCCGTGCGCACCCGGTGCAGCCGGTCGTGCAGCGTGGCCTTGCTCCGGTGCCGGAGCTGCTCCATGGCCTCCGAGATCCGCGCCCCGTCGACGTCGACCAGTCCTTCGCGCAACGCGGTACGCCGGAGGAACGGCGGTCGTCGGTCCCGGGCCACGGCCATGGCCGGGACTACCCGTCCCGCCCCCGGTGAATCCTCCGGACCGGCCGGGGTGGGGCAGACTCCACCGGGTGGACGAGCTGACGGAACGGTGGCGGGACGCGGCCCGGGCGGCGGGCGCGACCGACCCGGCCGGCGTCGAATCGGCCGGGGCCCGGCTGCTGGTCGGCTGGCGGGAGCCGCACCGGCACTACCACACGGTGACCCACCTGCGGGCGGTGCTCGACGTGGTCGACGCGTACGCCGGGTCGGCCCGCCGCCCGGACCTGGTCCGGCTGGCGGCGTGGTGCCACGACGCGGTCTACGACCCCCGGGCCGGCGGCGACGCCAACGAGCGGGCCAGCGCCGAACTGGCCGGGGAACTCCTCACCGCCGCCGGGCTGCCGGCGGCGGCGGTGACCGGGGTACGCCGCCTCGTGCTGCTCACCGCCGGCCACGCGGTCGGGCCGGACGACCCGGACGGCGCCCTGCTCTGCGACGCCGACCTGGCGGTCCTGGCCGCCCCGCCAGCCGACTACGACCGCTACGCCGCCGCCGTCCGCCGCGAGTACGCGCACGTCCCCGACCCGGCGTTCCGCGCCGGCCGCGCCGCCGTCCTGGCGAACCTGCTGGCCCTACCCGCCCTCTACCGGCTCCCCGAGCCGCACGCCCGCTGGGAGTCCCGCGCCCGCGCCAACCTCACCCGGGAACTCGCGACCCTGCGCTGAGCCCGGCAGCCCGTGCCGCCGGCCGAGCCGGAGCGGGGACCGTGGGAGGTTTGGGCCGGCGCAGGCCGGCGGCGCGGAGCCGGAGGACGATCTCGCGGGACGGGACGAGCCGGGCGCCCAGCCAGACGGCCATCGGGACGCGTTCGGCCGGAACGTCGTAGTGGTCGCGGTCGAAGCCGCGCCGGGGCACGCCCAGCGCCTCGGCGAAGGCGTGCAGCTCGGCATACGAGAGGTCGCTGATCAGGTGCGACCACAGCCGCCCCCGCCAGGGCACCGCGGGCGGGTCCAGGTAGAGCATGGCGACCAACGGTACGCCCGGTTGGTCAACCCCGCCGGCACGACCTAGCCTTCCCGGCATGGCCGCCCATCCCCTCCTCGACGAGCTGCGGACCGCCCTCGGCGACGCCGCCGTGCTGACCGACCCCGACCTGCTGGCGACGCACGCGCGGGACGAGGCCGACCTGTGCGCGGCGGGCACCCCGCTGGTCGTGGTCCGCCCGCGCGACACCGCGGAGGTCGTGGCGGTGGTCCGCGCGGCCGGCCGGCACGGCGTACCCGTGGTGCCCCAGGGGGCGCGGACCGGGCTGGCCGGGGCGGCGAACGCGGTGGACGGCGCGCTGGTGCTGAGCACCGTGGCGATGGACCGGATCCTGGAGGTCGACCCGGTCAGCCGGATCGCCGTGGCGCAACCCGGCGTGGTCAACGCGACGCTGGCCGGGGCGGTCCGCGAGCACGGCCTCTGGTATCCGCCGGACCCCGGCTCCTGGGAGTCGTCCACCATCGGCGGCAACGTGGCCACCAACGCCGGCGGCATGTGCTGCGTGAAGTACGGCGTGACCACCGAGTACGTGCTCGGGCTGGAGGTGGTGCTCGCCTCCGGCGAGGTGCTGCGGACCGGCCGGCGCACCGCCAAGGGCGTCGCCGGGTACGACCTGACCCGCCTCTTCGTCGGCTCGGAGGGCACCCTCGGGGTGATCACCGAGGTGACCGTGGCGCTGCGCCCGGCGCCCGAGGAGTCGCTGACCCTGGTCGCCGTCTTCCCCACCACGGCGGCGGCCGGCACCGCGGTCGCCGGGATGGCCGAACGCGGGCTCACCCCGAGCCTGCTGGAACTGCTGGACCGGACCCACCTGCGGGCCATCGAGGCGTACCGGCCGATGGGGCTGCGCACCGACGCGCAGGCGCTGCTGCTGGCGGCCGTGGACACCGGCTCCCGGGCGGCCGACGACCTGGCCCGGCTCGCCGAGGTGTGCACGGCGGCCGGGGCCGACGAGGTCTACGCGGCCACCGACGCGGCCGAGGCCGCCGCCCTGCTCCAGGCCCGGCGCCTCGCCCACCCGGCCATGGAGAGGTTCGCCGCGGAGGCCTTCCCCGGCGGCAACGGCGGCCTGGTCATCGACGACGTGGCGGTGCCGCGGGGCGCGCTGGCGGCGCTGCTCGACGGGGTGGCCCGGATCGCCGAGGAGTGCGCCGTGCCGATCGGCGTGGTCGGGCACGCCGGAGACGGCAACATGCACCCGAACATCGTGGTCGACCGGGCCGACCCGGCCAGCCTGGAGCGCGGGCGGCGGGCCTTCGACGAGATCATGCGGCTCGGGCTGGACCTCGGCGGCACCTGCACCGGCGAGCACGGCGTCGGCCTGCTCAAGCGGGACTGGCTGGCCCGGGAGATCGGCCCCGTGGGCGTGCGGGTGCACCAGGCGATCAGGGCCGCGTTGGACCCGGCGGGGCTGTTCAACCCCGGCAAGGTGTGCTGACGCTCAGCCCTTGTCCTCGGCCGGGGTGGCCTGGGTGATCAGCAGCAGCACCTGGTAGGCCACCGGCGGCTTCGGCTCGCCCGGGCAGTCCTGAATGGTGATGGTCAGCCCCGGCGGGACCAGCATCGTCGAGGTCAGCGCGTCGATGCAGCCCTGCTTGTAATGCCGGGCCTCGTCGGTCTCCTTCGCCAGGGCCGGGTCGGTGAGCATCTGCTGCAACCGCTGCGTCTGCTCGGGGCTGAGCACCCCGGTCGAGTCGACCCCGTCGCCCGCGCAGTCGCGGCACTGCCACCGCCCGGTCGGGTCGACCTCCAGCGTGCGCGTCGGGCTGTCCGGGCCGAGTTGCTGCACCAGGGAGACCCGCCGCCCGACCGGGGTCGGCGAGACGGCGCCCGCCTTGTCCGGTGTGGTGGCGCCCTCGGCGCGGCCGAAGAGCGAGCAGCCGGTGAGAGCGGTCGCCAGCAGGACGCCGAGGGACAAAGCAGGGACGCACGACCAGGATGGGCGAACCACGCGGGAAACCTACACTTCCGTAGGTAAGGCCGGTACCCTCCGGAGGGACGTTACCGACGGGTCACCGGGAAGACGGAAGTTCGGCGCTGTCGCCGTCGGTGCCCCGGTCCGCCGCAAAGCCGCGGACGTCCGGCGCGCCCAGCCGGGCCGCGTCGGCCGCGACGTCGTCCGCCATCAGCTGCGACTGCCGCTCCGCCTCCACCCGGGCCCGGTAGTGGGCCACCTCGCGGGCGCGGGTCGCCTCGTCCCAGCCGAGCACCGCACCCATCAGCTCCGCGGCGTGCTCCGCCGACTCCAGGCCGCGGTGGCTGGTCTCGATGGAGATCCGGGTACGCCGGGTGAGCACGTCCTCCAGGTGCAGCGCCCCCTCGGCGCGGGCCGCGTACGTCACCTCGGCGGCCAGGTATTCCGGGGCGCCGGCCAGCGGCGAGCCGAGCAGCGGGTCGGCGTCGACCAGGGCGAGCAGGTCGAGGGTGAGGGTGCCGTAGCGCTCCAGCAGGTGCTCGACCACCCCGACCGGCACCCCGTGCCGGCGGGCCAGGTCGGCCCGGTCCCGCCACATGGCCGCGTACCCGTCGGCGCCGAGCAGCGGCAGGTCGGCGGTGCGCGACGGCCGGGTCCAGCCGAGCCGGTGCACCGCCCGGTCGACCACGTCCGAGGCCATCACCCGGTACGTCGTGTACTTGCCGCCGGCCACCAGGAGCAGCCCGAGCATCGGCTCGACGACGGCGTGTTCCCGGGAGAGCTTCGAGGTGGAGTCCGCCTCGCCGGCCAGCAGCGGGCGCAGCCCGGCGTAGACGCCCTCGATGTCGTCGGTGGTGAGCGGGCGGTCCAGCACCGCGTTGACCTGCTCCAGCAGGTAGTCGATGTCCTTGGCGGTGGCCGCCGGGTGGGACCGGTCCAGGCGCCAGTCGGTGTCGGTGGTGCCGATGATCCAGTGACCGCCCCACGGGATGACGAAGAGCACGCTGCTGGCGGTGCGCAGGATCAGCCCGGTCTCGCCGGTGATCGCCGAGCGCGGCACCACCAGGTGCACGCCCTTGGAGGCCCGGACCCGGAAGCCGGGGCGCAGCCCCACGTCGTTGAGCATCCGGGACATGTCGTCGCTCCACACGCCGGTCGCGGCGATCACCGTGCGGGCGTGTACCTCGAACTCGGCGTCCGGCGAGCCGGCGGGGGCCTCCAGGTCGCGGACCCGGACCCCGGTGACCTCCCGGGCCTGCCGGATCAGGCCGACCGCCCGGGCACTGGTCACCACGGTCGCACCGAGGCTGGCCGCGGTGCGGGCCAGGGTCACCACGAGGCGGGCGTCGTCGACCTGCCCGTCGTAGTAGCGGATCGCACCGGCCAGCTTGTCGGGACGCAGGCTCGGGAAGATCCGGCGCGCGCCCTCCCGGCTCAGGTGCCGGTGCAGCGGCATGCCCCGCCCGCCGCCGAACACCCCGGCGAACACGTCGTAGGCGGCCACCCCGGCGCCGTAGTAGGAGCGGCGGAAGAACCGGCCGGCCAGGTCGCGCACCCCGCCCTCGGCGGGGAGCGGGACGAGGATCGGCACCGGGCGCACCAGGTGCGGGGCGAGCCGGGTGGCGAGCAACCCGCGCTCGGTCAGCGCCTCGTGCACCAGGTGGAACTCCAGCTGCTCCAGGTAGCGCAGGCCGCCGTGGATCAGCTTGCTGGACCGGCTGGAGGTGCCGGCGGCGTAGTCGCGCGCCTCCACGAGGGCCACCTTCAGGCCACGGGACGCGGCGTCGAGCGCGGCGCCCGCCCCGGTCACGCCACCGCCGATGACCAGCACGTCGAACCGCTCGGCGCGGAGTCGGCGCAGGTCATCGGCGCGGCGCTCGACGGAGAGCTGACCGGCCACGGATCGGGACACGTTGGGGTCGCGCACCTGTCCACCGTAACCGGCCCCGCACTCCGGCGGCACGCCCCCGCCGGGCCGTACGGTGAGGGCCATGCAGGCCGGCCCGCCCACCGCTCCCGTCCCCCCGCCTCGTCCCGCCCGCCGCGACACCGGCCCGTGGCCGGTCGTCGCCGCCGCGGCCACCGGCGTCTGGGCCGTGCTGGTCGCGGTGCCGGGCCAGCTCGTCGGCTGGGCGGTCGACCAGCTCGTGCTGGTCGCCGGCCTGGACCGCACGATGGCCGTCTGGCCGGTGGTCGCGCTGGTCACCGTGCTGCTGGTGGGCGCGCCCACGCTGGCGCTCGCGCTGATCCCCCGCTCCCCCGCGATCCGGGCGACCGGCCGCGCCTGGCTGGCCGGCACGCTCGCGCTCGGCGCGCTGACCCTGCTCCGGGCGCTGCCGCCGGTGCACCACGAGGCGTACCTGGCCGCGCTGGCCGCGGCCGCCGCGCTGCTCGCCCTGGCCCTCGACCGGATCGCCCGCCGCCGGTCGGCCCCGCCGGCTCCGGCCGGCGCGCCGGGCGGTCCGAGCGACGGTACGGCCGGCCCCGCTGGCGCCCCGGGCGGGTCGGGCGACGGTACGGCCGCTCCCGGCGGCGAGCCGGGACGCCCGGGCGGCGGTGCGGCCGGCGGCGGTGGCCGGGGTGGGCGGTTCGGGCCGGTGACGCTGCTGGCGATCGCCGCCGGGCTGGCGTCGCTGCTGCCCTGGGTCTGGGTGGGCGCGCTGGGCGGGGCCCTGGAGACCCTGCTCGCCGGGCTGGCCGCCGCCGCGCTCGGGGCGCTCGCCGGGGTGCTCCTCGGCCCCGCGTTCTGGGCCGCGTTCGCGGTGGGCACGCCGCCCCGGCCGGCCCGGCTGGTGCTGGTCGGCGGGCTGGTCGCCGGGGTGACCCTGGCGCTGCTGGGCGCCGGGGCCGGCCAGTCCGGGGCGCAGCTGCCGGCGCTGCTCCTGCTGCCGCCGCTCGGTTTCGTGCTGGCCGCGCTGGAGGCCACGGCCCGGCACGCCGGCCGGCCGGCGGGGCGCGGGCCGATGCGCTGGCTGGTCGGCCTCGCGCTGGTCGGGCCGCTGGCGTTCACCGACCCGGAGGAGGTCACCGTCCTGCTGGCGACCACCCGCGACGTCCCGTTCTGGGTCGGGGTCGCGACCGGCGCCGCGTTCGCCGTCGCGGTCCTGCTCGCCGTCGGGTACGGCGTGCTGCTCGCCCGTCCCCGCGCCCGCGCGCCCCGGCGCGGGGTGGCCGGCCTCACCGCCGCGGCCCTGCTCGCCGCCGTGGTGGTGGTTTACGCCGTCCCCGGCCAGCCCGGCCTGCACGGGGAACGGCTGCTGGTGGTGCTCCGCGAGCAGGCCGACCTGACCGGCATCCCCGCCGGGGCGCCCGGTCGGGCCGGCCGGGACGCCCGGGCGGCCGACGTCTACCGACGGCTGGTGGCCACGGCCGAGCGGACCCAGGGCGACCTGCGTCGCGAGCTGACCGGGCTGCGCCTGCACCCGACGCCGTACTACCTGGTCAACGCCATCGAGACGGACGGCGGGCCGGCGGTCCGGGCCTGGCTCGCCGGTCGCCCGGAGGTGGCCCGGGTGCTGGTCAGCCAGCGGCTGCGCCCGCTGCCCGCGGCGGCGCCCCCGGCCCGGGGCCAGGTGCCGGCGCCGACCGGTCCGACCTGGAACGTCTCGCTGATCGGCGCGGACCGGGTCTGGTCGGAGCTGGGCGTCACGGGCGCCGGCGTGGTGGTGGGCAGCTCGGACTCCGGGGTGGACGGTCGGCACCCGGCACTGGCCGCGGGCTTCCGGGGCGGCGACGACTCCTGGTACGACCCGTGGGAGCACCGCCGGACGCCGGCCGACCGGGGTGGCCACGGCACCCACACGGTGGGCAGCGCGGTGGGCCGGAACGGGATCGGGGTGGCCCCCGGCGCGAGCTGGGTCGGATGCGTCAACCTGGACCGCAACCTGGGCAGCCCGGCCCGCTACCTGGACTGCCTCCAGTTCATGCTGGCCCCGTTCCCGCGCGGCGGGGATCCGCTCACCGACGGGCGGCCGCAACGGGCGCCGGACGTGCTGACCAACTCGTGGGGCTGCCCGCCCGTGGAGGGCTGCGACCCGGGGGCGTTGCGCCCGGCGACCGCCGCGCTGGCCGCGGCCGGCATCCTGGTGGTGGCCGCCGCCGGCAACACCGGCCCGTACTGCGGCTCCATCGCCGACCCGCCGGCGCCGTACCCGGACGTGCTCACGGTCGGGGCGGTCGACCGGGCCCGCCAGCTCACCCGGTTCTCCAGCCGGGGGCCGGCGGTCGGGGGCGCCGCCAAGCCGGACCTGGTCGCGCCCGGCGCCGGGGTGCCGTCGGCCTTCCCGGGGGGCGGCTACGCGACCCTGGACGGCACCTCGATGGCGACCCCCCAGGTGGCCGGGGTGGTGGCGCTCATGTGGTCGGCCAACCCGGCGCTGGTGGGCGACCTGGACCGCACCCGCCGCATCCTGGCCGACACGGCCACCCCGGCCGGATCGCCCGCCGACGCACCCTGCGGCGGCGCCCGGAACCTGGTCGGCGCCGGCCTGGTCGACGCGTACGCGGCGGTCCGCGCCGCCCGGGCCGCGGACCTCGGTTAACAACCCTGTGCATTGGCCGGCGGATGGCCTAGGGTCGGCGTCCATGGACGTGGAGATCATCGAGCTGGGTCATGACCGCCTGCCCGAGGTCGTCGACCTCTGCGGGCGCGCCCTCGACCTGCCGGAGGACGCCGCCGAGGCGCCGTCGATCGTGGCCACCCTCGCCGACCGCGCGGCGGCCGACCGGACGGTGCTGCGCCTCGGCGCGGTCCGCGGCGGCGCGCTCGTCGGGGTGCTGGTCGGCTCGCTGTCCGCCCAGGATCCGCGGCTCGGTCACGTCGACCTGCTGGCGGTGGCGCCGGAGGAGCGCCGCCAGGGCATCGGCGGTGGGCTGCTGGCCGAGGCGGAGGCCCGGCTCGCCGGGCTCGGTGCGGCCGAGCTGCTGCTGGCCGGAAACCCGCCGCAGTACGCCTGGCCGGGCATCGACGTGCGCTACACCCCGGCGGTCTGCGCCGCGCTGCGGCTCGGCTACCGGCAGGACCGGACGGCCTGGAACATGACCGCCGACCTGACCGAGGGCTCGGCGGCGCTGCGCTCCACCGAGGCCGCCGAGCAGCGGCTGGCCGGGCGGGGCGTGACCGTACGCCGGGCCGAGCCGGCGGACCTGCCCGCGCTGGCCGCCTTCGCCCGGGCCACCTTCGGCGGGGCCTGGGACGGCGAGCTGGCCGGCTCGGTGGGGCGGCCGGACGCGGGCGCGCACCTGGCCGAGCGGGACGGTCAGATCCTCGGGTTCGCCGCGTACGGGTCGTCGCGGCCGAGCTGGTTCGGGCCGATGGGGACCGCCCCGGCGGCCGAGGGCTCGGGCATCGGCGGGGTGCTGCTCCGGCGCTGCCTGCGCGACCAGGCGGCGGCCGGGGTCGAGGCGGCGCAGATCGGCTGGGTGGGCCCGGTGCCGTTCTACTCGGGGGCGGCGGGCGCCCGGATCGAGCGGGTGTTCTTCCTCTACCGGAAGGCACTGAACGGACAGAAGTAACGAAAGTTACATAGACGGTAATAACGCCATTCGGCCTCCTCAGCCATCGACCGGCCCCTACGGTCGGGAGTTAGAGGAGGCGGGCATGACCACGGACGACGAACGGACCGACGATCAGCCGGCGAGCTGGCGCCCGGTCGGCGAGCTTCCCGGGCAGCTGCCGTTCGACCGGCTCGACTTCGGCGACGCCGAGCAGCTCGCGGAGATGACCGGCGCCACCGGACCGGCCACCGGGGAACCGCTGCAACCGGTGGACGAACCGACCCGGATCACACCGCCGTACGACCGGGCGCACAAGCGACGCAACCAACGCCGACTGCCGACCTGAGACACGCGGAAGGGGGCGGACCGCTGACGCGGCCCGCCCCCTCGGCGTACTGGTGGAGCTGGACTCAGAAGTCCATCTCCCCGCCACCCGGGCCAGCCGGGGCGGCCGGGGTCTTCTCCGGCTTGTCCGCCACGACGGCCTCGGTGGTGAGGAACAGCGCGGCGATCGAGGCGGCGTTCTGCAGCGCGGAACGCGTCACCTTGGCCGGGTCGATGATGCCCGCGGCCAGCAGGTCCACGTACTCGCCGGTCGCGGCGTTGAGGCCGTGACCCGGGTCGAGGTTGCGGACCCGCTCGACGACGACGCCACCCTCGAGGCCGGCGTTGACGGCGATCTGCCGCAGCGGGGCGTCCAGCGCGATCTTGACGATCTGCGCGCCGGTCGCCTCGTCGCCGGCCAGGTCCAGCTTGTCGAAGGCGGTCTTGCCGGCCTGCACCAGCGCGACGCCACCACCCGGGACGATGCCCTCCTCGACGGCGGCCTTCGCGTTGCGGACGGCGTCCTCGATGCGGTGCTTGCGCTCCTTGAGCTCGACCTCGGTGGCCGCGCCGACCTTGATCACCGCAACACCGCCGGCCAGCTTGGCCAGGCGCTCCTGCAGCTTCTCGCGGTCGTAGTCGGAGTCGCTCTTCTCGATCTCGGCCCGGATCTGGTTGACCCGGCCCTGGATCTGGTCGGCGTCGCCAGCACCGTCGACGATGGTGGTCTCGTCCTTGGTCACCACGACCTTGCGGGCGCGGCCCAGCATGTCGAGGGTGACGGCGTCGAGCTTGAGGCCGACCTCCTCGCTGATGACCTGACCACCGGTGAGGATGGCGATGTCGGCCAGCATGGCCTTGCGGCGGTCACCGAAGCCCGGCGCCTTGACGGCGACCGACTTGAAGGTGCCGCGGACCTTGTTGACGACCAGGGTGGCCAGGGCCTCGCCCTCGATGTCCTCGGAGATGATCAGCAGCGGCTTGCCCGACTGCATGACCTTCTCGAGGATCGGGAGCAGGTCCTTCACCGACGAGATCTTGCTGTTGACGATCAGGAGGTACGGGTCGTCGAAGACGGCCTCCATACGCTCCGGGTCGGTCATGAAGTAGGCGGAGATGTAGCCCTTGTCGAAGCGCATGCCCTCGGTGAGCTCGAGCTCGAGGCCGAAGGTGTTGCTCTCCTCGACGGTGATGACGCCTTCCTTGCCGACCTTGTCCATCGCCTCGGCGATGATCTCGCCGACGCTGGGGTCAGCGGCGGAGATGGAGGCGGTGGAGGCGATCTGCTCCTTGGTCTCCACGTCCTTGGCGAGCTTCAGCAGCTCCTCCGAGACGTTGGCCACGGCGGCCTCGATGCCCCGCTTCAGGGCCATCGGGTTGGCGCCGGCGGCCACGTTGCGCAGACCCTCACGAACCAGGGCCTGGGCCAGGACGGTCGCCGTCGTCGTGCCGTCACCGGCCACGTCGTCGGTCTTCTTCGCGACCTCCTTGACCAGCTCGGCGCCGATCTTCTCGTAGGGGTCCTCGAGCTCGATCTCCTTGGCGATGCTCACACCATCGTTGGTGATGGTGGGGGCACCCCACTTCTTCTCGAGCACGACGTTGCGGCCCTTGGGGCCGAGGGTCACCTTCACGGCGTCGGCGAGCTGGTTCATGCCCCGCTCGAGGCCGCGGCGCGCCTCTTCGTCGAACGCGATCATCTTGGCCATACGGCGTTGTCCTCCTGGACACTCACGGGCCACCCGAGGGTTCCCGGATGGGCCGTCTGGTGTACGCACCTTGGGGACGTCGCCACCTGGCGACGACGACGTCTCCTCGGTCGGGCCGGACAGCCCGCGACGACCGGCCCCGTGCCACCCCGGCGCCATTTCGACACCGGCGCGACCGTGGCCCTACCGCCCCGACCATTGGCACTCACCGTACGCGAGTGCCAATGACTTGTTTAGCACTCTCCCTTGCCGAGTGCAAGCACGACGTCCCCGCTCAGCCGAGTTCCGCGGCCAGTCGGGCGGCGTTCACCGGGCCTTCCTGCGCCCGCTGTTCGGCGTACGCGGCGACCAGCCCGACGAGCTGCGCCAGGTAGGCGGGGGTGGCCAGCACCGCGCCCACCACGGCCACCGCCACGGCGCCGGCGGCCGTGCCCGGGGCGCCCATCGGGTCCACCCCGAAGGCGAGCTGGTTGATCAGCCCCAGCACGCCGTCCAGCACCGCCGCGGCGATCAGCGCGCACATGACCAGCGCGACCCGGCCCAGCACCATGCCGAACCGCTGGTGGAACATCCGCCAGGCCCGGCCGATCGGCTCCTGCCGCTCGAACAGGTAGATCGGGCCGAACAGTGCGAACGCGCAGGCCGCGTAGAGGCCGGGCAGCAGGCAGAAGCAGGCGCCCACCGTGATCAGCAGCGAGGCCACGATGGTCCAGCCCCAGAGGCCGAGGGCGCGGCGCAGCCCGTAGCGGAGGGCGGCCCCGACCCCGACCGGCTCACCGGCCGCCTGGCGGGCGACCACCCAGGTGCCGGCGGCCCAGCCGGTGCTCTGGAGCGGGCCGAAGATCAGCGCGGCGAGGAGCACCACGCCGTAGAAGGCGAAGATGTTCTCGAAGTAGCCGTCGGGCAGCACCGGGGCGCCGTCCGGGCCGCTGACCGGCTGGTCGGTCGGGGCGAAGGCGAGCGAGAGGACGGCGATCACCGCCGCCGGGACCGTCTGGGTGAGCAGCATGATCGGCAGGAGCTGCCGCCAGCCGCGCCGCAGCGCGCCCCCGCACCGGCTGAACCAGCCGCCGACGCCCGCGTGCGGCGGGGTGACCAGCGGGTCCTGCGGGTCGAGGCCCGGGTGCCAGCCGTACGGCTGGCCGGGCAGCGGGTGGGCCGCGCCGGGCAGCGGAGCGCCGGCCGGCCAGGTCCAGCCCTGCGGCGGCCCGGCCGGGTCCGCCCGGTACGGGTCCCAGGGCTGCGGCCCGCCGGGCTGGCCGGGGGCGGCGAACCCGCCGGGGTGCGCGAACCCGCCCGGGTTGGCCGCCGCGCCAGGGTGGGCGGCCGCTGCCGGGTCGGTCGGCCAACCCGGCTGCGCGGACACGGCTGGGTTGGCGGCCGCGGCGGGTTGCGTCGGCACGCCGGGTTGCGTCGGCACGGCGGGCGACCCGGACGGGCCGGGTTGCGCCGGCACTGCGGGGTCGGCCACGGCGGCGGGCCGGCCCGGATCGGTCGGGGTGGGGGACCCGGGCGCGGTGGGGTCGACCGCGTGCCCCGGCGCCGGAGCCGGCACGGCGGCCGGCGGCGTGGACCGGGTCGGGTCGGCCGGGACACCGGGCGACGCCGGGGGCACCGGCTCGGTGGGACCCGACGGGGGCAGGTCGGACATGAACCCTCCTCAGCAGCGACGGCTGGAACGGCTCATGATCTTCCACGGCGCGGGCGCGCACCGCAGCCCCCTCGTCGGGGTGGAACGGCCGCCGATCGGGCGGCGGCCAGGAAAGATCAGGCGATGACGCGGACCCGCTCGGCCTGCGGGCCCTTCTGGCCCTGGGCGATCTCGAACTCGACCCGCTGGCCGTCGTCCAATGCCTTGTAGCCGTCCATCTCGATCGCGGAGAAGTGGACGAAGACGTCCTGCCCGCCGTCGACGGCGATGAAGCCGTAGCCCTTTTCGGAGTTGAACCACTTCACGGTGCCCTGTGCCACGGTGCACTTCCTCACTCTGCGCGGCGTTCCACAACCCCGGAGACCGGCGGACCGGCACCGGTGGGTCACCGGCTCAGCGATCGGCGACGGCCGCTGAATTGAGTGACCGAAATCGCACGCTACACGAGGCGTGACGACCGCGCACGACCACAAATCGGGCATATTTCGGCCACTGTCGGCGCCCGGTCCGGCGCGGGTACCGCCCCTTCCGGTATGCATGCGACATGACCAGCGCGCCCACCACGACGACCACCGTCCGCCGGGTCCGCCCGGCGGACGCCGCCCGGATGCGGGCGCTCCGGCTGGAGATGCTGGCCGACTCCCCGCTGGCGTTCCTGGAGACCGTGGCCGAGGCCGCCGCCCGGCCGCACGCCGACTACGCGGCCCGGATCGCCGCCGTCTCGCACGGTGACCACAACGCCCAGTTCGTCGCCGATCCCGGCGGGCGCCTGGTCGGCCACGCCGGCGGCACGGTGGCCCCGGACGAGCCCGGGCTGACCCTGATCTACGCCGTCTACATCACGCCGGCCTGGCGGGGTTGCGGACTGCTCGGCGCGCTCGTGGAGGAGGTGGCCGCCTGGTCCCGGGCCTGCGGCCGGCCCGAACTCATGCTGGAGGTGGTGGTCGGCAACGACCGCGCCTGCCGGGCGTACGAGAAGCTGGGCTTCGTGGACACCGGCGTGCGCGTCCCGCACCCCCGCATCCCCACCCTCACCGAGCTCCAGATGCGCCGCCCCGCCTGACGGGTTCGGGTGCGTCCGTTGTTGCCGGAGCGACAACAGACGCACCCGAACCGCGACCAGCCTCAGACGTGCCGGCGGCTCTGCACGATCCGGAACCGGTTCGCCACGTACGCCCCGTCGGTCAGCGCCGAGTTCGCCGCCGGGTTCGCCCCCGAGCCGTGGAAGTCGGAGAACGCCGCCGACTGGTTGACGAACACCCCGCCGGTCAGGTTGCAGGACAGGTGCACACCGGCGTCGATCGCCGCCGCCTCGGCCGCGTCCAGCACCGCCTCGTCGGTGGAGTAGACGCCGGCGGTCAGGGCGCCCTTCTCGCCGACGGTGGAGCGCAGGATCTCCAGGCTGTGCGCGGTCGAGTCGGTCGCGATGGCGAACGAGATCGGCCCGAACCACTCGCGGGAGTAGGTGGCGGTGTCGGCCGCGTCCAGCTTCACCACGGTCGGCGTACGCACCACGGCGTCCGGGAAGGACGGGTGCGCCACGGTCCGCGACTCCAGCACGGGCTCGCCGACCTTGGTGACCTCCTCCAGCCGCTCCAGCACGCCGTCGCTGACGATGGCGCCGGTCAGCTCGACGCCCCGGGCCGGGTCGGCGGTGAGCTTGGCGACGGCGCCCGCGATGCCGGCGGCCACCTCGTCGAAGCTCTTGTGCCCCTGGTCGGTCTCGATGCCGTCCCGGGGGATCAGCAGGTTCTGCGAGGTGGTGCACATCTGGCCGCTGTACAGGGTCAGCGTGAAGCCCAGGTTGCGGCACAGGCCGGCGAAGTCGTCGGTGGAGTCGATCACCACCGTGTTCAGGCCGGCCTTCTCCGTGTAGACGGCGGCCTGCCGGGCGTTCGCCTCCAGCCAGTCGCCGTACTCGGTCGAACCGGTGAAGTCGACGATCTTCACGGCCGGGTGCAGGGCGAGGGTGGAGGCGAGCTTCTCGCCGGCCGCCTCGGGGGCGAGCTGCACCAGGTTGGGGTCGAAGCCGGCCTCGGCGAGCACCTCGCGGGCGTACTTCACGGTGACGGCGAGCGGCAGCACGGCGCGCGGGTGCGGCTTCACGACGACCGGGTTGCCGGTGGCCAGCGAGGCGAAGAGCCCGGGGTACGAGTTCCAGGTCGGGAAGGTGTTGCAGCCGATCACCAGCGCGACGCCGCGGGGCACCACGTGGAACGTCTTGCTCATCCGCAGCGGGTCGCCCTTGCCGGCGGCCTTCTCCCAGCCGGCCGTGCCCGGGTGCCGGGTCATCTCGGCGTACGCGTACGCGATCGCCTCCAGCGCCCGGTCCAGCGCGTGCGCGCCGCCGGCCTGGAAGGCCATCACGAAGGCCTGGCCGCTGGTGAACTGCACGGCGTTGGCCAGCTCGAAGATGTTCTTGTGCAGCCGGTCGAGGATCTCCAGGCAGACCCCCACCCGGGCCTGCGGGCCGGCGTCACGCCAGGACGGCAGGGCGGCGGTGGCGGCGGCCACGAGCTGGTCGGTGGTGGCGTGCGGGTAGCGCACGTCGAGCGCCAGGCCGAACGGGCTGACCTCGCTGGCGACCGTGTCGCCGTCACCCGGCTGGTCGAGCGGGAAGTCTCGGCCCAGGTACGCCTCGAAGGCGGCCTTGCCGTCGGCGGCGGCGGTCTCGCCGTACACGCGGGGGCTGGGCGACTCGGGATAGGCGGACCAGTACCCGCGCTCCGTGATCGCGGTCAGCGCCCGGGTGAGGGTCTCGGCGTGCCTGTCGTACAGGGGGTGCGGGGTCTCCGTCATGCCCGCCATCATGCAACAGCACGCCCCCAGATCAGTAGTGGCGTGTCACAAGTCAGATCGTCAGCTGCCAGTCGGTCGAGCCGGCCGCCGGCCGGTAGCCGAGCTCCTCGTTGATCGCGATCATGTGGGTGTTCGTTGCCGCGTTGAAGGTGTCGATCACGCGCAGCTCCGGTTCGTGCGCCAGCGCGTGGTCGAGGTTCTCGATCTTGGTGAGCAGCCCGAGCCGGTGGCCACGGTGTGCCGGGTCGACGATGGTGATCTGCTGCCAGGCGTGCCAGGTGGTGTTGGCGGCCAGGCTGACCATGCTCCACGCGACCAGCCGGCCGGACGCCTCGTGCACCGCCCCGACGCTGTACCGGCGGACCCCGCGCGCGTCGAGCGCCCGTTCCGTGCCGCGAATCCGCTCGGCGTCGACCTTCTCCTGCTCCCATTCGAGGTCCCCGAGGGGCGCGTCCACCAGCAGCCGCCCCTCCAGGTAGGCGACGTCGGCGACGTACTCCTCGGGGCTGTGGTTCGACCAGCGGACCGTGCGGTAGCCGGCGGCGGCCGTGCGGGCCCCGGCGAGCAGGCCGGCCAGCCGCGGCCGGTCGAGCGCGGTGACGTCCAGCCGGCGGCGGACGTCGGCGAGCGCCGGCTTCGCGCCGACGGCGGCGGCGAAGGCGGCCCCGGGCATCTCCCGGCCCTCCTCCCCGGGCAGCGGGGTGACGGTCGACCCGACCAGCCGCTTGCCGCGGCGCTCACGCAGCAGCCGAAGCCCGTGCTCGTGCAGCACGCGCCCCACCCCGCGCCGCCGGTACGCCGGGTCCACCACCAGTTCGACGCTGGCGTTGTCGGTGTTGTCGAGGGTGTGCAGGTACAGCCGGAGCCAGCCGACGGGCACCCCGTCGAGGCGCGCCACCCACCAGCGGGTGTCGACGCCCGGCATCGGGTGCCGCAGCGGCGCCTCGAACCGCCGCCGGCACAGCGGTGGGAGGTCCGGCTCGTCCACGGCCTGCGCCGCGACGGCCGTCCGGTAGACGGCGTCGAGGGTCGCCTCGTCGGCGGGGTCGAGGGGGGAGACGGCGATGCCCATGGCGTGAGCCTGGCCCAGCCGACAGCGAACGGGCCAGCGGATTTCCGCTGGCCCGTTCGTCACGTTGGTCGGGAGGGTCGATCGCACAACGCCTCCGGCGTTGGGTCGCAAGAACAAAGTCTCCGGCGATACGCCCTCCCGCACGGAGCATCTTGCGCCGTCCAATTCCTGCCGTCAAGTCCTTGTCGGCGCGTTTTCCACACTCACAGCGAAAAGCCAGTTACTCAACGGATCACCCCAATCCCCCGCCCGGGCGATCCGCCCCTCCCCCGCCCGGACGAGTCGGGGACCCGGTCAGGCGAGGAGGCCGGCGTCGCGGGCGGCGCGGAGGCTGGGCTTGATGCGGTGGGTGGGGCCGACCTCGGCGGCGACCGCGTCGAGGGTCTTGAGGCCCTCGCCGGTGTTGAACACGACGGTCTCCGCCGTGGGGTCGAGCCGGCCGGACTCGACCAGCTTGCGCAGCACCGCCACGGTGACGCCGCCGGCCGTCTCGGCGAAGACCCCGGTGGTCCGGGCGAGCAGCCGGATGCCGGCGCGGATCTCGTCGTCGTCGGCGTACTCCATCCAGCCGCCGGTGCGGCGGACCGCTTCCAGGGCGTAGAGGCCGGCGGCCGGGTCGCCGATGTTCAGCGACTTGGCGATGCCGGTCGGCTTGACCGGGACGATGGTGTCGGTGTCGGCGTGCAGCGCGGTGGCGATCGGGTTGCAGCCGGCGGACTGCGCGCCGAACACCTTCCAGCCGCCGGCCGGCGCCTCCACCAGGCCGATCTCGACCAGCTCGGCGAACGCCTTGTCGATCTTGGTGAGCAGCTCGCCGCTGGCCATCGGGATGACCACCTGGGCGGGGATCCGCCAGCCGAGCTGCTCGGCCACCTCGTAGCCGAGGGTCTTCGAGCCCTCCGCGTAGTAGGGCCGCACGTTCACGTTGACGAACGCGGTGTCCTCGAACTCGTCGGTCTCCACCAGCTCGCCGCAGAGCCGGTTCACGTCGTCGTACGAGCCGTCGATGGCGACCAGGTCGCCGCCGTAGACGGCGGTGGTCACCACCTTGCCCTGCTCCAGGTCACTGGGGATGAAGACCACCGACGGCACCCCGGCCCGGGCCGCGTGGGCGGCCACCGAGTTGGCCAGGTTGCCGGTGGAGGCGCAGGCGTAGCGGGTGAAGCCGAGCGCCCGGGCCGCGGTCAGGGCCACCGAGACCACCCGGTCCTTGAAGGAGTGGGTCGGGTTGCCGCTGTCGTCCTTGACCCAGAGCGGGGCGGTGATGCCCAGCTCGGCGGCGAGGTGCGGGGCGGCGACCAGCGGGGTCAGCCCCGGGTCGAGGGTGACCCGGGTGGCCGGGTCCTGGCCGGCGGGGAGCAGGGCGGCGTACCGCCAGAGGTTGTCCGGCCCGGCCTCGATCTGCTCGCGGGTGACGGCGGCCAGTGCGGCCGCGTCGTAGTCGACCTCCAGCGGGCCGAAGCACTCGTAGCAGGCGTGCTGGGCGGCCAGCGGGTAGCGCGCGGAGCAGGCGCGACAGACCAGGGCGCGGGCCGGGCTGAGGCTGGTGTCGATGCCGGAGGCGGCGGGAAGCGTCGACGTCATGTCGAGGGGTTCCTCTCATCTTTCCCCGCATCGCCGGGTGCGGCGGGGACGGAATTGGCACCTGCCCGCCGTCGCTCGTCGTCGAGCGCGCGGGTGGTTGCCGGGGCGTCATCGGGCCGTATCCCTCAGCCCCTCTGGATGAGGTATTCAGTTGTGCCGCCGAGTCTATGCGCGCGCCGGGGCGCGGCGGAGCCGGGTTCCCACGGTGTGAGCCCCCGGTCTCGCCGCCCCCGGGGTCAGCGCGCGACGACCGCGACCGGCTCGATCACCGCGGCGCGGTCGGTCACCGCGACCGCCGCCGGGGCGGCGGGCGCCTTCCGCGTGCGGGTGGTCAGGTTCGCGGCCACCAGGGCGGCGATGGTCAGCGCCGCGCCGACCAGTTCCACCGCGCCGGGACGGTAGCCGCGCAGGATCTGCACCGCGAACGTGGTCACCGGGACCAGGTTCATGAACAGCGCCGCGTCGGCCACGCCGAGCCGCCGGACCCCGGTGTTCCAGGCCAGCACCGCGAGGACGGCGGCGACCACCACGGCGTACGCCAGTTGCGGGGCAACCGCGACGAGGTCGGCGGCAGCCGGCAGGTGCTGGAGCCCGGTGAGGTCGGCCACGCCGCTGACGGCGAGCATGGCGAGCAGGCCGGCCACGGAGGTCAGGGTGGTGTAGCGCAGCGGCGACCACTCGGTGAACCGGCTCGCGCCGTGCGTGTAGACGGCCCAGCCGAGCACCGCGCCGACCATGAGCAGGGCGCCGACCCCGAACTGGTCCAGCCCGTCGAGCCGGCCGCGGGTGATCACCAGACCGACGCCGAGCAGGGCGACCAGGGAGAGGCCGAGCAGCGCCGGCCGGGGGCGCACGCCGTCGCGCGCCCAGCGGACGAGCTGGGTGACCAACGGGGTGCTGGAGGCGAAGAGGGCGATCTGCTGCGGGGTGGCGTGGCCGAGGGCGAGGTTGGTCAGCACGTTGAAGCCGGCGAACCCGAGCACCCCGAGCAGCGCCACCTCGGTGGCACGCCGCCGCACCCGCAGCGCGGTCCATCCCTCGCGGGCCAGCAGCAGGGCGAGCAGCACGGTGGTGGCGAGCAGGTACCGGGCGGTGGTCAGGTTGAGCGCGTCCACCCGGGTGAGCGCGCTGGCCAGCACGGGGAACATGACGCCCCAGCTCACCACGGCGAAGAGCGGGAAGGCGGCGTGACGGAAGCGCATCGCAGCTCCTATGTTCGAGTATTGTCGAACCAACGACGCCGACTCTAGGAGGTTGTTCGACGGATGTCGAACATGGGTTACGCTGGTCACATGGAGCTGCACGAACCCGAACTGCGCGAGGTGCCGGTCACCGCCGTGCTGGCCGCCCTGGCCGACGACGTCCGGCTGCAGATCGTGCGCGCCCTGGCCCAGGGCGGCGAGTACGCCTGCGGCACCTTCGAGTTCGGCGTCTCCAAGGCGACCCGCAGCCACCACCTCAAGGTGCTGCGCGAGGCCGGCCTGACCCGCACCCGGGTCGCCGGCACGAGCCGCTACGTGCGGCTGCGCCGCGACGAGCTGGACCGCCTCTACCCGGGGCTGCTCGACGCGGTCCTGGCCGCGCCCGCCCGCGCCTGACTCCGGTGTCCGGGCGGCACGGGGCGGCCACCGGCTGGAATGATCGCCGGATGCGGACGGCGGCGGCACGGATCGGAGCCCTGGCGGGCGCGGCGCTACTCGCCGCGTGCGCCCCCGCGCCGGCGCCCGACCGCGCACCCGGCCACCCGCGCGAACCGGCCCGGCCGGCCCCGGCCACCAGCACCGCACCGCCCCCGGCCGCCTGCTCGCCCGAGGGGATCCGCATCACCGCACTCGGGGTGGACGCCGCCATGGGGCTGCGGGCCATGGGCCTGGAACTGGTCAACTGCGGCGACCGGCCGTACGCGCTGGAGGGCCATCCGGCGCCGAGGCTCCGGGACGCCGACCGGCACCCGCTGACCGTCCAGGTCATCCCCGGCGCGCGTCCGATCACCGCCGGGTTCGACCACCCGCCCACCCGGATCGTCCTGCGCCCCGGCGAGCGGGCCACCGCCGCGCTGCTCTGGCGCAACCTCGTCACCGATCCCACGGTGGTCGCCGGCAACGGCGCCTACCTCGACGTCGCCCCGGTGCGGGGCCGGCCCGCTTACCCGGTCGAGCTCGACGGCCCCATCGACCTCGGCAACACCGGCCGGCTCGGGGTGAGCGCCTGGAAGCGGGACGACCGCCCGTCCTCGACCCGGCCACCCGCACCGAGCGGCCCACCCTCCACCGCACCCACCCCCGACAGCCGCCTCTGAGGCGACCGTCGTCGGATCCTGGCGGGAGACGGCCTCCGGGAGGGTCCACCTCCCACCAGGATCCCGGGGGTCAGGCCGGGACCGAGGGACGGGCGGCGAGGCTCGCCCCGGTGGCCACCGAGTGACGGCGGGAGAGCAGGGCGTCCACGGCCCAGGTGCCCGGGCCGAGCACCGCGACGAGCAGGAACGACCAGCAGAAGAGCGCGGCCGGCTCGCCGCCGTTGCGCAGCGGCAGCGGGCCGTCCGGCTGGTGCACCACGAAGTACGCGTACGCCATCGAGCCGGAGGCGAGCAGCGCCGCGGGCCGGGTGAACAGGCCGACGAGCACCAACCCGCCGCAGACGAGCTGGATCAGCGCGGCCCACCAGCCCGGCCATTCGCCGACCGGAACCGCCTTGCCGGTCATCGGGTTGCCGCCCAGGACGCCGAAGAGGGACGCCGCGCCGTGACACAGGAAGAGCAGGCCGGTGACCATGCGGAACAGGGAGAGCACGGGGCCGTTCAGTCGTGCCGGGACCATCGAGACCTCCATAGATAGGGATGGATATCCCCAGCATGAGGCAATGAAGCATCGATGGTTACTGGTTCCTTATGGTTGGGAAGACTTCTTGGGAACGCTCCCATACTACCGTCCGCCGGGTCAGCTCGTGACGTCCTTGCGGGTGAACCGCCAGAGGGCCAGGCCCCAGAAGAGCGTGGCGTAGGCGATCGCCGAGATGGCCCCGCGTACCACGTCGTCGGTCTGCACCGGGGTGGAGAGCAGCCCCAGCCACGCGCTGCTGAAGTGGGTGGGCAGGAACGCGCGCAGGGCGCCCAGCGCGGTGATCTGGTCGAGGATGCTGGAGAGGATCCAGAGCAGCACCGCCCCGCCCACCGCACCGAGCGCGGCGTCCGTGGTCACCGAGAGCAGGAACGCGAGGCCGGCCACCACCAGCAGGACGACCGCCAGGTAGCCGAGCACGGCGAGCAGGCGGACCAGCCCCTCGGCCGGGGCCAGCTCGGCCGAGACCTGACTGCGCAGCGGGGACCAGCCGTACCGGAGGGTGCCGGCGAGCAGCGCGGTCCCGGCGAGCAGCACCAGCGCCAGCGCCGAGTACGCGAGCGCCACCAGCAGCTTCACCGTGAGCAGCCGCGCGCGGGGCACCGGGATCGCCAGCAGGTAACGCAGGCTGCCCCAGCTCGCCTCGCTGGCCACCGTGTCACCGCAGAACAGGGCCACCACGACGACCAGCAGGAAGGACGACGACACGAAGATCGAGAAGAGGGTGAAGTTCAGCCCGCCCGAGGTGGCCAGGTCCACCAGGCTGGCGAACTCGTTCCGGCCCTCCCGGTCGTCGTTGCCCGAGTCGAACTGGAACGCGATCAGGATGATCAGCGGCAGCAGCACCATGAACCCCAGCGCCAGCTGGGTACGCCGCCGCGACGCCTGCCGGCGGAACTCCGCCAGGAACGGCAGGGTGCCCGACGGCCGGTAACCCGTTGCCGCCCCGACCGGTCCCACAGAAGACGACTGAGCCATCACCGGTCCCCGCTTCCCCGAGAGTTCTCGCCCACCAGGGCGAGGAACGCGTCCTCCAGGCGCCGCCGGGGCACCACCCGGTCCACCCCGATGCCGGCCCGGACCAGTTCCGCCACCACCTCGCTGCGGGCGGTGCCGTTGGTGTCCACCACCAGCGCGCCGTCGCCGTCGGGCAGCACCCGTACGCCGGCCAGCCGGTCGAGCACGGTACGGGCCGCGTCCGGGTCGCTCACCTCGAACAGCACGCTCGGCGACTCGCCGACGATCTCCTCGACCGGGCCGGACGCCACGATCCGCCCCTTGTTCACCACCACGGCGTGGGTGCAGGTCTGCTCGACCTCGGCCAGCAGGTGGCTGGAGACCAGCACGGCCCGCCCGTCGGTGGCGTACCGCTGGAGCACCCGGCGCATCTCGGCGATCTGCGGTGGATCCAGCCCGTCCGTCGGCTCGTCGAGCACCAGCAGTTCGGGCAGGCCCAGCATGGCCTGCGCGATGGCCAGCCGCTGCCGCATGCCGTGGCTGTAGTTCTTCGTCCGCCGGTGCACCGAGTCGCCCAGCCCGGCGATCTCCAGCGCCTCCTCGAAGTGCGCGTCCGCCCACGGCCGGCCGGTGGCCCGCCAGTACGCCCGCAGGTTCTCCAACCCGGACAGGTGCGGCAGGAAGCCCGGCCCCTCGACCAGCGCCCCGATCCGGGAGAGGACCGGCGAGCCGGGCACCAGCCGGTGGCCGAAGACGTGGATCTCGCCGGCGGTGGGCTGGGTCAGCCCCATGAGCACCCGCAGCGTGGTGGTCTTGCCGGCGCCGTTCGGCCCGAGCAGGCCGACCACCTGGCCGGGGTGCACCTCGAAGTCCACGTCGGAGACGGCCACGAAGCCGTCCGCGTACTCCTTGCGCAGGTTGCGGACGGCGAGCGGGACGCCCGCGTACGCCGGGTGGACCGAGCTGTCCTGGCGGCGGTGCCGGCGGCGGGCGACCAGGACGACCACGACGAGCCCCACCGCGATCGCGGCGAGCAGGCCGACCAGCACCCAGCGCCAGACCGTGGCGGTGGTGGGGATGGGCGAGGCGTCGACCGTGGGCAGCACCAGCGGGCCGTCGCCGAGCGCCACGGTGTGCACGGCCGGCTCGGCCGGGGTGGCGTACGCCTGGTCGGAGGTGGCCACCACGACCCGCAGCCGGTGCCCGGCCTCGATCCGGCGGACGATCGCCGGCAGGGTGACCGTGACCGGCCGGGCCTGCTCGACGGTCCGCGGCAGACCGGTCAGCCGGACCGGCGCGACCAGGCCGTCCGGCAGCGTGGCCGCGCCCTGCGGGTCGACGTCGTAGAGCTTCACGAAAAGCACCGCCTCGCCGGTCGCGGAGGCGGCCCGGATCCGCACGGTCGGCGCCCCGACCACGTCGACCGGTTCGGCCAGCGGCGCGGACTGGAACCGGGCGTGCTGGCCGGGGATGTCGCCAGCCACCCCGTCCAGCAGCGAGCCGAGCGCCCCGGCGAACGGCACCGACGAGATCGCCGCCGGGTTGCCGTTGGGCGGGTTGGCGACCGGCTGGGTCGGCCCGACCAGCGTCACCTCGCGGCGGCCCTGCCCGGTCACGCCCGGGTAGTCCGCCGTGCGGTAGCCGGTGGCCACCAGGCCCCGGTCGAGCGCGTCGAACCCGGCGATCCGGGAGAAGGTGAAGCTGTCGCCGGGCGCCGCCCCCGCACCCTTGACGTAGTGGTCGAGCCACTGTGCGGTCAGGAACTTCACCCGGTCGGAGTCGGAGGTCGGGCCGGCGCCGCCGTCGTGGCCGCCGGTGAACCAGGCGACCCGCACCGGCGTGCCGGCCGCGGCGATGCCCCGGGCGTTGGCGTCCGCCTCGGTGAGCGGGAAGAGCGTGTCCGCCTCGCCCTGCACCAGCAGCGTGGGGGCCTTGATCCGGTCGAGCACCCCGGCCGGCGAGGAGCGGCGCAGCAACTCGACCGCCGGGCCGTCGGCCCGGCCGGAGGTGGCGATCCGCAGGTACGCGGCGCAGACGTCGGCGGCGAACCGGCCGCAGGACGGGTCGGCGGCGCCGGCCGGGGCGCGACCGGGGCCGGTGCCCGGGCCGGCGCCGGGCTGCGGGCTGGGCGCGCCGGCCGACGCCGGGGCGCCCTCCGACTGGGCCGCGCCGGTCCCGGAGAGCCCGGCCGGGCCGGAGCCGGCGTTGCCGCCGCCCCCGAAGAAGATGCCGGCCCAGCCCTTCTTGAACACACCCTCGGTGGGCGCCTTGCCGGTGCTCTCCGGCAGGAAGGCCCGGGACAGGTCGTGCCAGGTGATCATCGGGACGATCGCGTCGACCCGGCGGTCCTGCGCGGCCAGCAGCAGGGCCAGGCCGCCGCCGTACGAGCCGCCGACCACGCCGACCCGGGGGTCGCCGGCGGCGTCGAGGCGGACGTCCGGCCGGGCGGCGAGCCGGTCGAGCAGCCGCTGGGCGTCCCGCACCTCGTAGTCGGGGCTGTCCAGGTGGATCTCCCCGCCGCTGCGGCCGAACCCGCGGGCGGTCCAGGTGAGCACCGCGTAGCCCCGGGCGACCAGGTCCTCCGCGTCGGAGCGGACCGACTCCTTGGTGCCGCCGAAGCCGTGCGCCAGCAGCACCGCCGGGACGCGGTGCCGGGCCGAGGCGTCGCCGGGGAGGTAGAGCGTGGTGTCCAGGTCGACCGGCTCGTCGCCGGCCGGTCCGGAGCGGACGGTCACCAGGGCCGAATCGGTCCGGAAGTCGGCGCGCTGCGGGCGGGCCGCCCAGACCAGGGCGGCGGCGACCAGGACGACCACCACCACCGCGGCGACGATCCGGCGGGAGCGGCTGGCCAGGGCGCGCCGGATCCGCGCGACGGGCAGCGGTGATCTCATGCGGCACACGGTACGGGCCACCGGCTGAGCGTTCCCTGAGATCCGCCGTACGTCCGTCCGGCTGCGCCGTTCGTTGTCCGGGTTCCGTCGACCGTGGAAGGTCCAGAGCGTCCCAGCGAGATGAATTCGGATCCCGTGGATTCACATCTACGCCCGCAAATCGGTGCCGATCCCACCTTCCTTCCGGCCATCTCGGACACTGCGTAGCCGCAAGGTCAACCGGACGTGACGCGACCCGAAGTGACGTGAAGCCGACTCGGCGACCCCGGTCACACCCGCGCCCGGTTCGACTACTTTTCCGGTCCGGTGCACGGGACTGCGTACAGGCGACCTCCCGGCTCCGGAACGTCCCCCGCCGTCGCCGGAGGAGACCGACCATGACCGTCCCCGCGCCGCGGGTCCGCCGACGGCCCGCCGTACCGGGCCGCGCCCTGCCCCTGCTGCTGGTGCTGGCGCTGCTGGCCCCGCTGGGGCTGCTCTTCGCCCAGACCGACCGGCACACCGGCGACGACCGCGACCTGGCGGCCCGGGAACGCCTCGGCGTCCGCTACCTGCGCGCGCTCGGACCGGTCACCGACGCGCTGACCGACGCGCAGAGCACGGCGATCGCCGGCCGGCCGGTCACCCGGGCGGCACTCACCGCCGCCGTCGAGCGGGCCACCCAGGTGGACAGCGAGGTCGGCGACCAGCTCCGCACCCGGGAACGCTGGGCGGGGGTACGGGCCAAGCTGGAGGCGCTGCCGGACCGCGCGCTCGCCGACCCGCAGGCGGCCTTCCAGGCGTACGCCGAGGTCACCGACCTGCTGCTGGCCCTGCACCGCAAGGTCCGGGAGGCATCCGGGCTGGTCCGCGACCCGCGGTCCGACTCGTTCTTCGTCCAGGACGCCGTCGGCGCGGACCTGCCCGCGGCCATGGTCGCCGCCGGCCGCCTCGCCGACCTGGCGACCCTCGCTCCGGGCCGGCCCGCCGCGGACCGCCCGAAGACCGTCGCCGAGCTGGCCGAACTCCGGGTCGCCGCGCTCGGGCCGGCCACCGACCTCGTGGACGACCTCCGGGCCGCCGTGGACAGCTCGGAGAGCACCGACCTCGGCCCCACGGTGCTCACCCCGCTGGACACCTACCAGCGCTCGGTGGAGGCGCTGGCCGCGTTCTCCGCGCCGGCCGGTGCGGCCGGGCCCGACCCGGTCCAGCTGGGCGCCGCCCGGCGCGTCGCGCAGTCGGCCGCCACCCAGTTGCGCCAGGTCATCCTCGACCAGCTCGACGCGCTGCTGGCGGAGCGGCTCGACCGGCTCGACCGGGACCGCTGGCTGGCCCGGGGCGCCGTCGCGGTGGCCGCCGTGCTGCTCGCCGTGCTGGCCGGGGTGCTGCTCGCCGCGCTGCGGCGGGCCCGCCGCCGGCTCGCCGAGGCGGACCGCGAGCCCGCCGGGGCCGCCCCGCCGCCGGCGGCATCGCGCCCGGACCCGCACACGGTCACGGCGGGCGGCGACCTCCAGCCGGTCGGGGCCGGACGGGCCGGCGAAGCCGAGCGGTGGAGGCCGTTCGATGCTGCTCGGTAGGCTCCGGATCCGGGGCAGGCTCGCCCTGCTGGTGATCATCCCGCTGCTCAGCATGGTCGGGCTGGCCGTGCCGGTGGTCCTCGACCGGGTCGCCGCCGCCGAGCGGGCCGCCGACACCGCCGGCACCGTCCGGGTGGCCAGCCGGATCGGCAGCCTCGTGCAGGACCTCCAGCAGGAACGGCTGCTCTCGGTGGGGTCGCTGCTCGGCCGGGTGACCCGCACCGAGCTGATCCAGAAGGCCGCCACGGTCGACGACCGGGTCGCCGACCTGCGGGCCGAGTCGCTGCCGGCACCCGTCCGGGCGGCCCTCGACGGGGTACGCGCGCTGGCCGACCTGCGCACCGCCGTGCTGGCGGGTGAGGCCACCCCGGACGAGATCATGACCGCGTTCGGTGCCGTCGACATGGCGCTGATCGAGGCGTTGCGGCTGCCGTTCGAGGTGGACACCGGCACCTCGGCCGGGCGGCAGGTGCTGGCGCTGGACGCGCTGCTCCGCGCCGACGAGGGGCTGGGCGCCTGCGCCACGCTGATCGTGCTGGTCAAGGCGACGGGCGACCCGAAGGTGGCCGGCTCGTACATCGCCTGCATGGCCGCGCTCCAGGTGGACAACCAGCGGTTCCGCAAACTGATCACGCCGGAGCAGTACCGGCTGGCCATGCTGGACGACGCCGCCGTGGCCGCCCGGACCAGCCCCACCTTCCTGGTGGACAGCGTCAAGGACCCGGTGGCGGCGATCGCGGCGGTGCCGCTGGACGCGCTCTTCCCCTCGGTCCGCTCGATGATCACCCTCGGCCAGTTCGTCGAGAAGAAGATCGTCGCCGACGTCATCGCCGAGACCCGGGACGACCAGCGGGACGCGCTCGCCGCCGCCTGGCTGGTCGGCGGGTCGGCCGCCCTCATCCTGCTGAGCGTGGTGCTGCTCAGCATGGCGGTGGCCCGGACCGTGGCACGGCCGCTGACCCGGCTCACCCGCTCGGCGGACCGGGTCGCCCGGGTCGCCGAGGCCGAGCTGACCCGCGTGGTCGACGACGAGGCGGAGGCCGTTCCGCCGGTACGCCTCGGCCCGGTGGACGTCGGGGCGGAGCGGCGGGACGAGATCGGCGACCTGGCCCGGGCGTTCGAGCGGGTGCAGCACACCGCCGCCCGGCTGGTCGAACGGCAGGTGGCCGGCCGGCGCAACGTGGCGCAGATGTTCGGCCACGTCGGCCGGCGTACGCAGAATTTGGTCGGCCGGCAGATCGCATTGATCGACCGGCTGGAACGGCAGGAGACGGACCCGGGGCGGCTGGAGCACCTGTACCGCCTCGACCACATCTCCAGCCGGCTGCGCCGCAACGCCGGCAGCCTCGTGGTGCTCTCCGGCGCCACCGGCTCGGACGGGCACGTCGCGCCGGTCCCCCTGGGCGACCTGGTCCGGCTCGCGCTCGGCGAGATCGAGGACTACACCCGGGTGGACGTACAGGTCCCGCCCGGGGTCTCGGCGGCACCCGCGACCGCCGGCGACCTGGTGCTCGCGCTGGCCGAGCTGATGGAGAACGCGACCGTCTTCTCCCCGCCGCACACCCGGGTGCTGGTGGCCGCCGAGCAGACCGACGCCGGCGCCCGGCTCACCGTGGTGGACCGGGGCATCGGCATGACCGAGGAGCGCCTCGCCGAGGAGAACGCCCGGCTCACCCGCCGGGAGCGGCTCGACCTGGCCCCGACCGAGGTGCTCGGGCTGTTCGTGGTGGGCCGGTTGGCCCGCCGGCACGGCTGGACGGTCCGGCTGGCCGCGACGGCCGGCGGCGGGGTGACCGCCCACCTGGACGTCCCGGGCGCACTGCTGGTGGTCCGCCGTCCCGAGCGGGCCGGCGCCACCGTGGCGCGGGCCAGCGTGCCGCCCCGGGAGCGGCGGGCGCTGCCGGAAGCCGCCCGGACCCCGGCCGCCGAGCTGCCGGCCGGCTTCGACGCGGCGCTGCTGAGCCGGGCCACCCGCAGCATCGAGACCGGGGCGTCCTGGAACGCCTTCGGCACGCCGGCCGAGCCGGTCGCCCCGGCCGGGGCCCCACCGACGGCCCGCCGCCCGCCTGGCCGTTCGCCGTGGCGCCCGCCACCCCGGCACCGGCCGCGCCCCGTCCCGGCACCCCCGCCCCGCCGACACCGGTCGTCGGCCCGGCACCG
>NZ_BMRA01000018.1 GCF_014648395.1 Micromonospora fulviviridis
CGGGGCATTTCGTTCACCCGCACCCGCCGCTCTCGCGCCGGGCACTTTTACTACGTTACCCGGTGGTTTCTAGCGTGTCAAACCGGTGTTTCGCGGTTTGTCGCGCCTTCCACCCTTTTGCCGGGCACCACTATTCGACCGGCTCGCGCCGGGCGTTTCGTGGAATTCGGCAGGACGGCCGCTGCGGTTTCCCGCTCGCTCGTCCGTGTCCCTGCCGGCCGATAACCTTACCCGGTCGGCTCCGCCTCACCAAATCCGCCTCCCGGCGAATCCGGGGCACCGCCCGTATTCGGTCCTGCGCTCCGGCCTCCCAGGTGCTTCGCCCTGTTTCGTCCGTTCCGCGCTGGCAGAGAGAAAGTTACGCGCCCAGCGGATTGATCGTCAAATCCGCTGGGCGCGTCCCGCGTCACACCGTCGACGTGGAGCTATCTGCCCAGCTCAACGCCGGCGAAGTTGCGCTTGCCGCGGCGCAGCACCAGGTAGCGGCCGTGCAGCAGGTCCGCCTGCGACACCGTGGCGTCCACCTCGGCGATGCGCACGTTGTTGACGTACGCGCCGCCCTCGGCGATCACCCGCCGGGCCTCCTTCATGCTCGGCACCAGGCCCGACTCCTTGAGCAGGCCCGCGACGTCGGGCAGCTCGGCGAGGTGCACGAGACCGGCCTCGGTGAGCGCGGCGCGCAGCGTCTCCGGGGCCAGCTCGTCGAGCGACCCGCGGCCGAAGAGCGCCTGGCTGGCCGCGACGGCCTGGGCCATCTCCCGCTCGCCGTGCACCAGCGTGGTCAGCTCCTCGGCGAGTGCCCGCTGGGCGAGGCGCGCCTGCGGCCGTTCCGCCGTGGCCTTCTCCAGCTCGTCCAGCTCCTCCCGGGAGCGGAAGCTGAAGTAGCGCAGGTAGCGGGTGACGTCGCGGTCGTCGGCGTTGACCCAGAACTGGTAGAAGGCGTACGGGCTGGTCATCTGCGGGTCGAGCCAGACGGCGCCGGTCTCGCTCTTGCCGAACTTGGTGCCGTCCGACTTGGTCACCAGCGGCGTGGTGAACGCCTCCACCGGGCCGGCGCCGCGGCGGCGGATGTAGTCCACGCCGGCGGTGATGTTGCCCCACTGGTCGGAGCCGCCGTACTGGAGCTGGCAGCCGTGCCGGCGGTGCAGCTCGAAGAAGTCGTTGGCCTGGAGCAGCTGGTAGCTGAACTCGGTGTAGCTGATGCCGGTCTCCAGCCGGGCCTTGACCACCTCGCGGGCCAGCATCTTGTTCACGGGGAAGTGCTTGCCGACGTCCCGGAGGAACTCCACCACCGACATCTCACCGGTCCAGTCCAGGTTGTTGACCAGTTGCGCCGCGTTCTCCCCGGTGTACGAGACGAACGGCGAGAGCTGGTCGTGGATGCGCTGCACCCAGCCGGCGATGACCTCGGGCGGGTTGAGAGTGCGCTCGGCGCTCTCCTTCGGGTCGCCGATCTGACCGGTGGCGCCACCCACTAGCAGCAGCGGCCGGTGCCCGGCCAGCTGGAGCCGGCGGGCCATCACGACCTGCATGAGGTTGCCGACGTGCAGGCTGGGCGCGGTCGGGTCGAAGCCCACATAGAAGGTGGTGCTCCCGCCGTCGAGCAGCTCGCGCAGCTCGTCGAGGCCGGTCGAGTCCTGGATCAGGCCCCGCCACAGCAGGTCGTCGGTCAGGGAGTCCCGCCCCTGCGGGAGGTTGCTGTCGGTCACGGTCACCAATTCTCCCCCATCACCGGCCCGCACCCGTACCGGGTTTGCCGACCTCGGTGCCGACTAGGCTGGCGACGCCGTCGCGCGAGAGGGAGGGGTCGCCGTGGAGGAGCCGGATCTGACCGGGGGCTTCGTCGCCCTGCTGGGCCTGAAGTTCGACGAGGTGAGCGGGGACCGGGTGGTGATCCGCTGGCAGGTCCGTCCGGAGCTGCACCAGCCGTACGGGATCCAGCACGGCGGGGTCTACTGCTCGGTGGTGGAGACGGCGGCCAGCATCGGCGGCGCGCTGTGGCTGGGTGACCGGGGCAAGGTGGTCGGGGTGTCCAACCAGACCGACTTCCTGCGCGCCGTCCGCGACGGTGAGCTGACCGCGGTCGGCACCCCGATCCACCGGGGCCGCAGCCAGCAGCTCTGGCTGGTGGAGATCACCGACGAGGGCGGCCGGCTGGTCTCGCGCGGTCAGGTGCGGTTGCAGAACCTCACCGCCGCCTGATCCCGGGCTGGTCGATTCGCCCGAAAAGAGGGATCTGACGCCGATATCGTCGCGTCGATGAGACCCTCCGCTCCCGACCCGACGTGAGGAAGCTCCTCGCCGCCACACTCGGCGTACTGTCCGCCATCGGCGGCTTCGTCGACATCGGCGACCTCGTGGCGGCGAGCCAGGCCGGGGCCCGCTTCGGGATGGCCCACGCCTGGGTGCTGCTCGTCGGGGTGGTGGGCATCTGCGCGTACGCGGAGATGGCCGGCCGGATCGCGGCGGTGAGCGGCCGGGCGGTGTTCGACCTGGTCCGGGAGCGGCTGGGGCCCCGCGTCGCGCTGCTCAACCTGGTCGCCTCCTGGCTGGTCACGGTGGTCACGCTGGCCGCGGAGCTGGGCGGGGTGGCGCTGGCGTTGCAGCTCGCGACCGGGTTGAGCTACCTGCTCTGGGTGCCGGTGGCCGCGGTGGCGGTCTGGCTTGTGCTCTGGCGGATGCGCTTCGAGCTGATGGAACGGGTCTTCGGCCTGGCCGGGCTGGCCCTGCTGGTCTTCGCGGTCGCGCTGTTCGCGCTGCCGACCGACTGGGCGGAGCTCGGGCACGGGGCGCTGCGGGTGAGTTCCTCGGGCGAGACCTGGTCGGTGTACTGGTTCGTGGCGGTGGCGCTGTTCGCCTCGACGGTCAGCCCGTACGAGGTGTTCTTCTTCTCCTCGGGCGGGGTCGAGGAGCGGTGGAGCCCGGCCGACCTGGCGCACGCCCGTTCGAACGTGCTGATCGGCTTCCCGGTCGGCGGGTTCCTGGCGCTGTCGCTGATCGCCGTGGCGACGGTGGCGTACCACCCGTCCGGGGCGTCGCTGGACACCCTCGACCAGGTGGCCCGGCCCGTGCTGACCGCGCTGGGCGGGGCCGGCCTGGCCGCCGCGGTGCTGGCGTTCTTCGCGGTGACCTTCGGCGCGGCTCTGGAGACCGGGCTGTCGGCCGCGTACGCGGCGTCGCAGTACTTCGGCTGGCAGTGGGGCAAGCGGGTCAGCCCGCGGGAGGCGGCCCGGTTCCACAGCGTGCTGCTCGTCGGGCTGCTGTTCGGGGTGCTGATGCTGATGACCGCCGTGGACCCGGTCCGGCTCACCGAGTACATGCTGGTGCTCAGCGCGGTGGTGCTGCCGCTGACCTACCTGCCGATCCTGGTGGTGGCGAACGACCGCAACTACCTCGGCGACCGGGTCAACGGGCGGTGGACGAACCTGCTCGGGGCGGTGTTCCTGCTGCTCATCGTCGCCGCCTCGGTGGCGGCGATCCCCCTGGCGATCATCACGAGGATGGGGCGATGAGGATCCAGCTGGCCAAGCAGTTGCTCGACCGGCAGATCGTCGACGTCGACGGCCGGCTCGTCGGGCGGGTCGACGACATCGCGTTCGCCGTCGACGAGGAGGGCTACCCGTACGTGGACTGCCTGCTCACCGGGCAGGCCGCGCTCGGGCAGCGGATCGGCGGCCGGCTCGGGCGGCTGCTGGTGGCCGTGGCCGACCGGTTCACCGACGACCCGCCGGTGCCGCCGCTGCGCGTGCCGCTGACCCAGGTCGACCGGGTGGACAGCGTGGTGCGGCTGCGCTGCCCGGCCGCCGACCTGCCGCCCTCGCCGGTGGAGTCGTGGCTGCGCCGGCACCTCATCGACCGGATCCCGGGGGCGAACCGTGCGAGCGGGTGAGCTGCTCGGCCGGACCGCGTACGACCTGCGCGGCCGGCGGTTGGGCCGGGTGGTCGACGTGGTGGTGCGGGGCGGCTGGCCGCCGGAGCGGCTGCGGATCACCGACGTGATCGTGACCGGCCACTGGTGGGCCCGGGTGGCCAGCCGGCTGATCGCGCCGGAGCGGCACCCGTCGGGGCCGTGGCTGCTGCGGGCCGTGACCCGGGTGCTGAGCCGGAGCACCCGCCAGCTGCCCGCCGACTCGGTGCAGCTGCTCCCGCCGGTGTCCGGCTTCCCGTTCGGGTCACCGGCCGACCTGAGCTGAGCCCGGGCGAGGCCGCCGCGCCGGCCGTGGCAGGCGGGGCGGGTCAGCCCCGTGCCTCGTCGAGGACCGGCGCCTCGACCTCCTCGGAGTCGTCGTGCCGCTCGTGGCGGCGGTGGCGGCGGACCCGGACCTCGGTGATCGCGTGGTGGTCGACGCCGGCCACCGCGAGGTCCCAGCCGTCGACGCTGACGCTCTCCCCCGCCACCGTCGGGATGTGCCCGAGGCAGATGAGCACCAGCCCCGCGATGGTGGTGTAGTCGCCCGCCGGGCGGTTGGGCAGTTCCACGCCGAGGTCGGTGAGGTCGTGCACCGGGAAGGTGCCGGGCAGCACCAGCGTCCCGTCCTCCTCGGTGCGGACCGAGCTGAGGTCCCGGTCGGTCTCGTCGTAGATCTCGCCGACGATCTCCTCGAGGATGTCCTCCAGGGTGACGATGCCGTCGACCGCGCCGCGCTCGTCGACCACCAGCGCGATGTGCTGGCGCTCCGCCTTGAACTGGCGCAGCGCGTCGACCACCGGCAGCGAGTCGGGCAGCAGCATGGGGGGCCGGGCGATCTCGTCGACCGGCCGGTCGTCGGGGACGCCGACCAGGTCGCGCAGGTGGATCACCCCGACCGCGTCGTCCAGGCCGCCGTGCCGGACCACCGGCGCCCGGGAGTGGCCGGTCGCGGCGAGGACCAGTCGGGCGGCCTCCGCGGTCGTTCCGCTGTCCAGGGTGAAGACCTGCAACCGGGGTACGAGCACCGCGCGCAGTTGCCGGTCGGCGATCTCCACGGCGCCGGCGATGATGGTCCGCTGCTCCTTGGTGAAGCCGTGGTTGCCGGCCACGATGTCGCGCAGCTCGTCCGGGCCGATCTCCTCCGGCTCGTGTTTCGGGTTCAGCCCGAAGAGGCGGACCACCAGGTCGCTGGTGGCGCCGAGCGCCCAGACGGCCGGCCGGGTGACGCTGGCCAGCAGGTCGAGCGGGCGGGCCACGACGAGGGCCCACCGCTCGGCGGACTGCATGGCGATGCGCTTCGGGGCCAGCTCCCCGAAGACCAGGGTGACGAAGGTGAGCGCCAGGGTGACCACGACGATGGCGACCGTCTCGGCGGCGTCGCCGAGCGCCCCGAGCAGCGGGACGAGGGGCTTCGCCAGCGACACCGCGGCGGCGGCGGAGGCCAGGAAGCCGGCCAGGGTGATGCCGATCTGGATGGTGGCCAGGAACCGGTTGGGGTCCTTGGCCAGCCGGGCCAGGGTGCGGCCGGCCCGGCTGCTGCGTTCCAGCCGCTGGAGCTGGCTGTCGCGCAGCGACACCAGCGCCATCTCGCTGCCGGCGAAGGCCGCGTTGACGATGACCAGAACTCCGACCAGGGCCAGCTGGCTCCAGTAGCTCTGCACGCGCGGTTCTCTCCCTCGACCCGACCCGGGCCGGCCGCCGTGGCCGCCCCGTCGCCGACCGTGTCCCGGTCGGCGTCGCCCCTCTGTGCCCCGCGGGCGGGCCGCGCAATCCTCCGGCCGGGGGTCAGGCGGGCGCGGGCAGGTCCAGCACGTACGCGTCGCCCTCGGGGCGGAAGCCGAGCCGGTGGTAGTAGGGGGCGACCATGCCGGGCGGGCTCACCACCCGGCGGAAGCCCCGGTCCGTGAACAGGCGGCTGCGCCGGTAGACGAACTCGCCCGGGGTGAAGTCGCGGAACGGCGGGGTCACGTAGTCCAGGTCGATCTGGGCCACCCCGCCCGCCTCGGCGTGCGAGACCACCACGCCGACCACCTCGTCGGCGCGGACCACCAGGAACGCCGACCGGTCGGCGGCGGCCGGGTCCCAGCGGAAGTCCGGGTTGAACCGGGCGATGTCGGCGGCGTGCACCCGCAGGGTGTGGGCCAGGAAGGCGTCGCCGGTGCCCACCTCGACCACCTCGTAGGTCTGCGCGTCGTGCCGGGTGGCCAGCATCCGCCGCAGGTACCAGACGTTGATCACCGCGAGCACCACGTTCAGCCCGACCATGGGCCACACGTGCACGGCGGCGTTGTAGCCGATCAGGATGAGGCAGCCGAGCAGGTTGAGCGCGCGCAGCCGCAGGATGCGGGTCTGCAGCAGCGACCAGACCAGCAGCGCGGAGCCGGCCCAGCCGACGAGTTCCAGCCAGTTCACCCCGGGGAGACTAGTGGTCGCCCTGGTCAGTCGCCTCGGCGGGCAGCTCCAGCACGTACTCCTCGACCTCGGCGCCGCGGCCCGCGGCGTAGCCGGAGTCCTCGCCGACCACCACGAAGCCGCACTTGCGCAGCACCGCCAGGGAGGCGGCGTTGTCCTTGGCGGCGCGGGCGTGCACCGGCCGCTGCGGCAGCTCGCGCAGCAGCGCGGCGAGCGCGGCGGTGGCGTGGCCGCGCCCCCAGTGAGCGGAGTCGATCCAGTAGCTGACCTCGGTGCGCTCCCCCACCGGGAAGGCGGCCACGCGCCCGACCACCGCGCCGTCGACGGTCACGGTGCGGTTCACGATGCGCGGGTCGGCCCGGATGCGCGCCCAGTGGGCGTCGAAGGCGGCCCGGTCGGCCGGGTCCTTCGGGCCGAAGGCGGCCATCCAGTTGGCCTGCGGATCCTGCTCGTGGGCGAAGAACGCCGGCAGGTCCTCGTCGCGTACCGGCCGGAGCCGCACCTCACTGGTCACCCGGCGGACGATACGCGGACCCACCGACAGGTTCGGGACCTCCGGCCCGGCCCGGGTCCCGTCCGGCCCTGCCGCGGCGGCCGGTCGCACCGGTTACCTGGGGAGTGGGACACCGGGTCCCGTGCTGAGCCGAGGAGGCCGGACATGGCCAGGTACGTCTACGACTTCATCGAGGGTGACCGGAGCCGGGCCGACGCGCTCGGCGGCAAGGGCGCGAACCTGGCCGAGATGACCCGGCTCGGGCTGCCCGTCCCGCCCGGGTTCACCGTCACCACCGACGCCTGCCGGGCCTACCTCGCCACCGGCGCTCCACCGGCCGGGCTGTTCGAGGAGGTCAACGCGCACCTGCGGGCGATCGAGGCGCGGCTGGACCGGCGGCTCGGCGACCCGGGTGACCCGCTGCTGCTGGCCGTCCGGTCCGGTGGCCGGTACTCGATGCCGGGGATGATGGAGACGATCCTCGACATCGGGCTCAACGACGCCACCGTCGGCGGGCTGGCCGCGCGCAGCGGCGACGAGCGGTTCGCGTGGGACTCGTACCGGCGGCTCATCCAGATGTTCGGCCACACCGTGCACGGCATCCCGCCCGAGGAGTTCGCTCACGAGCTGGCGGCGGTGCGGGCCACCGCCGGGCCGGACGGGCCGAGCGCCGGGCAGCTGCGGGACCTGGTCGACACGTACAAGAAGATCTTCGCCCGGCACGTCGGGCACGACTTCCCGCAGGCCCCGCACGAGCAGCTCTTCCTGGCGATCCGCTCGGTGTTCGCGTCGTGGAACTCGGAGCGCGCCCGGATCTACCGGCGGCAGGAGCGCATTCCGCACGACCTCGGCACCGCGGTGAACGTGATGGCCATGGTCTTCGGCAACCTGGGCCCGGACTCCGGCACCGGGGTGGCGTTCACCCGCGACCCGGCCACCGGCGCCCCCGGCGTGTACGGGGACTACCTGGCCGACGCGCAGGGCGAGGACGTGGTGGCGGGCATCCGCAACACGGTCCCGCTGGCCGAGCTGGCGCGGCTCGACCCGGTGAGCTTCCGCCGCCTCAGCGAGATCATGGCGACGCTGGAGCGGCACTACCGGGACCTCTGCGACATCGAGTTCACCATCGAGCGCGGCCGGCTCTGGATGTTGCAGACCCGGGTCGGCAAGCGCACGGCCGCGGCGGCGTTCGTGATCGCCGCGCAGCTCGTCGACGAGGGGCTGATCACCGCGGACGAGGCGCTGACCCGGGTCACCGGGGCGCAGCTCGCCCAGCTCATGTTCCCCGCGTTCGACCTGACCGGCGCGCCCGAGCCGCTCGCGGTCGGGGTGGGCGCCTCGCCGGGCGCGGCCGTCGGGCGGGTCGTGTTCGACTCGGCCGCCGCGGCGGCCGCCACCGACCCGGTGATCCTGGTACGCCGGGAGACCAACCCCGACGACCTGCCCGGCATGATCGCGGCGGCCGGGGTGCTCACCTCCCGCGGCGGCAAGACCTCGCACGCCGCCGTGGTGGCCCGCGGCATGGGGCGGACCTGCGTGTGCGGGGCCGAGGCGCTGCGGATCGACCCGGAGCGCGGCGAGATCACCGTCGGCGACCGGGTGGTCCGCGCCGGCGAGGTGATCTCGATCGACGGCGACACCGGCCGGATCTGGCTGGGCGAGATCCCCGTGCAGCCGTCCCCGGTGGCCCGCTACCTGGCCGGTGAGCTGGACGCCGAGGCGGACCCGCTGGTCGCCGCCGTGCACCGGCTGCTCGGCCACGCCGACGCGGTGCGGAAGCTGGGCGTACGGGCCAACGCGGACACGCCGCAGGACGCCCGCCGGGCCCGCCGCCTCGGCGCCACCGGCGTCGGGCTGTGCCGCACCGAGCACATGTTCCTGGGCGAACGCCGGTCCCTCGTCGAGCGGCTGATCCTGGCCGACAGGCCGGCGGAGCGGGAGGCCGCGCTGGCCGCGCTGCTGCCGTTGCAGCGCGCCGACTTCGTCGGCATCCTCACCGCGATGGACGGGCTGCCGGTGACCATCCGGCTGCTCGACCCGCCGCTGCACGAGTTCCTGCCCCCGCTGGCCGAGTTGACCGCCCGGGTGGCCCGCGCCGAGGCGCTCGGCGAGGACCCGGGCCGGGACGGCACGCTGCTCACCGCGGTGCGCCGGATGCACGAGGCCAACCCGATGCTGGGGCTGCGCGGCGTCCGGCTCGGGCTGGTGGTGCCGGGGCTGTTCGCCATGCAGGTGCGGGCCGTGGCCGAGGCGGCCGCCGAGCGGATCCGGGCCGGCGGCGACCCGCGCCCGGAGATCATGGTGCCGCTGGTCGGGGACGTACGGGAGCTCGCCGCGGTCCGCGACGAGGCCGAGCGGGTGCTGGCCGGCGTCGACGGGGCCCCGGAGATCCCCATCGGCACCATGATCGAGGTGCCCCGGGCGGCGCTGACCGCCGGGGAGATCGCCGCCGAGGCGCACTTCTTCTCCTTCGGCACCAACGACCTGACCCAGACCACCTGGGCGTTCTCCCGGGACGACGTGGAGGGCTCGTTCTTCGGGGCGTACCTGGAGCGCGGAATCTTCCCGGTGTCGCCGTTCGAGCGCATCGACGCCACCGGCGTCGGCCGGCTGGTCCGGCTGGCCGTCGCCGAGGGCCGGGCGGCCCGGCCCGGGCTGACCGTCGGGGTGTGCGGGGAGCACGGCGGCGACCCGGACTCGGTGGCGTTCTTCGCCGAGGCCGGCCTGGACTACGTGTCCTGCTCGCCGTACCGGGTGCCGATCGCCCGGCTGGCCGCCGGCCGGGCGGCCGCCGCCCCCACCACCGGCACGTCCGACTCCCGCTAGGAGGGCAGCTGCGATGACCGCCATCTTCAACCCGACGGGTCCGGCACCGGCCCCGGTGCCGACCCGTTCACTCCTCCCCACGCCGGCCCCGGCCGCGCCGATCGGCCCGGTGCTGGACCTGCCCGGCACGCCGGCCGCCGCGCTGGTGCCGGTCACCCACGCGGGCCGGCCGGTCGGTGCGTTCGTCGTGGCCGGCGGGCGGGTCCGTTACCGCCGGCTGGCCGACCCGGACCGGCTCGTCGCGGCCGCCGCCGGGGCCTTCGCCGTGGCCGCGCTCGTCACCGCGGTGGGGGTGGTGGCGGCGGCCCGACGCCGGCCGCCGGCGATCCGCACGGTCACCATGGGCCCCGGCGGTTGGGTCAGCCTGCGCGGCGCCCCGCTGCCGCCGCTGCGGCCGGACCGGCGGCCGTGGTGGGCCCGGGCGCTGCGGGCCCGCCGCCTGGTCGTCGACCGCTGACCCACCCCGGGTACGGCCGCCGCCTCCGTCGAGGCCGGCGGCCGTGCCCGATCCGGGGCCGCGCCAGCGGTGGAGGTGCCGTGCGGACCGGGCCGTCACGTCACACGGCGGGTGGACCGGCGTCCCGACCGGCACCGGGCGGACGGGTTGGGGGCGGAGGATCGCCGGGTGAACAGGATGCTGCAGCGCCCGCGGAGCCGGGCACTTCCGACGCGTACCCACCGACTCTCCGTGACCGGGCCGACGGCGGCCGGCCCGCGTGCCCTGGGCCCGACGGCGGCCGCCCCGCTGGCACTCGCCGCGGCGGCGCTCGGCGCGGTGGCGATCGGCCAGCTGATGATCGCCCGTCTCGCCGTCAAGCGGGCGGTGATCCGGGAGTTGCGGATCGGCCGGCTGGAGGTGGACGACCTGGTCGTCCGCCGACACACGGTCGATCAGCCGGTCGGCGGCAGCACCGCGGGGAGGTCGTAGAGGTCGAGCAGGCGGATCCGGGCGGCCTGGAGCCGGTCCACCACGACGCTCATGAAGCGGGTGGTGAGCTGCCGGCCCAGCGCGTCGTCGGACTCCATCAGGCGGCGTACGCCCGCGGCGCTGAGCTCGACCGCCGTGCTGCGCTGGACGGCGACCGCGCCGAACTGCCAGCGGTAGGGCGGGAAGAGCCACGACCAGCCGAGCACCCCGCCCGGGCCGATCGTCTCGATCCCCACGTCACCGCGGCGGGGCACCGGGAAGTCGAGCGCCACCTCGCCGCCGCGGACCAGCCAGAACCGCTCGGCCGGCTGTCCGGCCCGGAACAGCCGGTGCCCGGGGTGCCAGACCACCGGGCGGGCGTAGCCGGTCAGCGGGGGCAGCCACTCCTCGGGCAGCCCGGCGAGGAAGGGGTGTACGCGGAGCATCTCCAGCGGGGTCATCGGTCGCTCGCCTCCAGCTCGGACGGGGGACCCCGGCCGCCCACCGGGTTCCGGTGCGCACGCGTCACGGGCGGATCGTCCCGACTCCATCGGACTCCCGTCCGGCCCGGACCGTCAGGGCCGTTGGTCCCGAACCGGCCGGGTGCAAGGCCTCTGCCGGCGAGGCGCCGACCGGAGAACCCTGGAGGTGGACGAAGGAGGACGTGATGACCGACAGATCCGGTGCCCCTGTCGTGGTGGGCGTGGACGGTTCCCCCACCGCTCTGGACGCGGTCCGGGTGGCCGCTCGGGAGGCGGTCGCCCGGCACCGGCCGCTGCGGGTGGTGCACGCGTTCCTGTGGCCGGTGCTCGGCACCCCGCTCGGTCCGGTGGCGGCCACCCTGCCGCACGAGGACCTGCGGCGGGAGGCGGACAAGCTGGTCGCCGAGGCCGTCGACGAGGCCCGCAAGGTCGACGCCGAGCTGCCGGTGACCGGCGTGGCGCGCGACGGCGGCGCCGTCGCCGTGCTGCTGGAGGAGAGCCGGGACGCGGCGCTGCTGGTCCTCGGCCACCGCGGGCTGGGCGGCTTCGCCGAGCTGCTGGTCGGCTCGGCGGCCGTCGGGCTCTCCGCCCGTGCGGACTGCCCGGTGCTGGTGGTACGGGGCGAGCCGCGCGCCGACGGCCCGGTCGTGGTCGGGGTCGACGGCTCCGCGCTCTCCACCGAGGCGATCGGCTTCGCGTTCGCCGAGGCGGCGCAGCGCGGTGCCGACCTGGTGGCGGTGCACGCCTGGCTCTACCCGGCCCCGGTCGGGCCCGGCGACATCGTGCCGCTGGTGTACGACCCGGAGCAGCTGCGCGCGGAGGAGGAGCGGGTGCTCGCCGAGGCGGTCGCCGGCTGGGCCGAGCGCTACCCCGAGGTCCGGGTACGGCAGAAGCTGGTCGCCGGCGCCCCGGCACCGGTGCTGGTGGCGGAGTCCACGGACGCGCAGCTGGTCGTGGTCGGGGCGCACGGCCGGGGCGCCCTGGGCGGGCTGCTGCTCGGCTCGGTCAGCCACGCGGTGCTGCACCACGCGCGCAGCCCGCTGGCCATCGTCCGGCACCGCCGGGGCCACGCCGCGAGCTGACCCCGCACCGTCCGCGCCGGCCACTTCCCCCCACGGCCGGCGCGGACGGCCGTCGGCGTTCGGGCGCCACGGGCCGGGTCGTGGTCGACAATGGGCGGAACCGACCGGAGGGATGCCGATGAACCGACCAGTCGTGGTGGGTGTCGACGGATCGTCGACCAGCCTCACCGCCGCCGAGCATGCCGCCCGGGCCGCCGTCGCGCGGTCCCGGCCGCTGCATCTGGTGCACGGCTACCTGCACCCGCTGGGCTACGGCGTGCCGCTCAACCCGTACGACCTCGGGGTGCCGGCGCCCACCGAGGAGGCGCAGAAGATGTTGGAGCAGGTGGCCACCGAACTGGTCGGCCGGCATCCGACCCTGCGGGTGCAGGTGCGCCAGGTGGCCGGCGGCCCCGGTGCCACTCTGGTCGAGGAGTCCCGCCGGGCCGAGCTCGTGGTGGTGGGCAGCCGGGGCGTTGGCGGCTTCGCCGGGCTGCTGCTCGGCTCGGTCAGCAACCAGGTCGCGCAGCACGCGCACTGCCCGGTGCTGGTGGTCCGCCCGGCGGAGCAGCCGATCCCGGTACGGGGCCCGGTGCTGGTCGGGGTGGACGGGTCCGAGTCAGCCGGGTACGCCGTCCGGCTCGCCGCCGACGAGGCGGTCCGCCGGGACGCCGACCTGGTGCTGGTGCACGTCCGGCCGCCGGAGCGCGGCGGGGCCGCGCCGGAGCGGGCGGCCGAGGCCGAGGCGGCCGGGCAGGCCGAGTCCGCCGAGCTGCTGGCCGGGGCGGCCGCCCGGATCCGCGCGGACCATCCGGTGCTGAACGTCGTGGAGCGGCCGGTGCCGGCCGCCTCCCCGGAGCAGGCGCTCGTCGAGGCCAGCGGGGAGGCGGCGCTGGTGGTGGTCGGTTCCCGGGGCCGGGGCGGCTTCGCCGGGCTGCTGCTCGGCTCGGTCAGCCAGGCGCTGGTGCAGCACGCCCACTGCCCGGTGCTGGTGGCCCACCCCTACGAGCCCGCGGACTGACCACCGGGCGCCCGCCGGACCGCGGCCGGCTCAGGCCGGGTCGCGGCCGGCGAGCAGGTTCTCGAAGCTGGTGGTGAGGGCGAAGGGGTCGGCCGGGCCGGTCGCCGCCGGGCGGCGGTCCACCTGCTCGGCCAGCTCCGTCCCGGCCCGCCGGATCCGGGCCCGCAACGCGCTGTCGTCGCCGTCGCCGGCCCAGTCCTCGGGCGCGGCGAAGACCGCCGTCGGCACCACCACGGCCCGCAGGTACGCGAACATCGGCCGGACCGCGTGCTCCAGGGCGAGCGAGTGCCGGGCCGTGCCGCCGGTGGCCCCGATCAGCACCGGCCGGTCGGCCAGCGCCTCCTTCTCCACCACGTCGAAGAACGACTTGAACAGCCCGCTGTACGAGGCGTTGAAGATCGGGGTGACCGCGATCAGCCCGTCCGCCCCGGCGACGGTGTCCAGCGCCGCGCGCAGGGCGGCCGGCGGGAAGCCGGTGAGCAGGTGGTTCACCACGTCGTGGGCGTGCTCGCGCAGCTCCACCGTGTGGATCTCCACCTCGGCGCCGCGCCGGACCAGCTCGTCGCGGGCGGCCGCGGCGAGCTGGTCGGCGAGCAGCCGGGTCGACGAGGGCTGGCCGAGGCCGGCCGAGACCACGGCCAGGGTGCGGCGGGTCATCGGGACTCCTCGGGCGCCTTGCCGGTCACGTCGTCGACGGCGTGGACGGTGCTGTCCTTGGCGCCGCCCGCCGCGGCCAGCATCGAGGCGTGCGTCGGCGCCTCGGGCACGTGCGCCGGGCGCAGCGAGTCGAACTCCTTGCGCAGCACCGGGACGACCTCCTCCCCCAGGATGTCGAGCTGCTCCAGGACGGTCTTCAGCGGCAGCCCGGCGTGGTCCATGAGGAAGAGCTGGCGCTGGTAGTCGCCGACGTACTCGCGGAAGCCCAGCGTCCGGTCGATGACCTGCTGCGGGCTGCCCACGGTCAGCGGGGTCTCCCGGGTGAACTCCTCCAGCGACGGCCCGTGCCCGTAGACCGGGGCGTTGTCGAAGTACGGCCGGAACTCGCGTACCGCGTCCTGCGAGTTCCTGCGCATGAAGACCTGGCCGCCGAGGCCGACGATGGCCTGGTCGGCCGAGCCGTGGCCGTAGTGCGCGAAGCGCTCCCGGTAGAGCCCGACCATCCGCTGGGTGTGCTCCTTCGGCCAGAAGATGTGGTTGGCGAAGAAGCCGTCGCCGTAGTAGGCGGCCTGCTCGGCGATCTCGGGGCTGCGGATCGAGCCGTGCCAGACGAACGGCGGCACGCCGTCGAGCGGGCGCGGGGTCGAGGTGAACGACTGCAGCGGGGTGCGGAACCGGCCCTTCCAGTCGACCACGTCCTCGCGCCACAGCCGGTGCAGCAGGTCGTAGTTCTCGATGGCGAGCGGGATGCCGTTGCGGATGTCCTGCCCGAACCACGGGTAGACCGGGCCGGTGTTGCCGCGACCCATCATGAGGTCCACCCGGCCGTCGGCCAGGTGCTGGAGCATCGCGTAGTCCTCGGCGATCTTCACCGGGTCGTTGGTGGTGATCAGCGTGGTCGCCGTCGACAGCAGCAGCCGCTCGGTGCGGGCGGCGATGTGGCCGAGCAGGGTGGTGGGCGACGACGGCACGAACGGCGGGTTGTGGTGCTCGCCGGTGGCGAACACGTCCAGCCCGACCTCCTCGGCCTTGAGCGCGATGGCCACCATGGCCTTGATCCGCTCATGCTCGGACGGCAGCCGCCCGTTGGTCGGGTCGACCGTGACGTCGCCGACGGTGAAGACTCCGAACTGCATGACCAGCTCCTCGCGTGGGGCCCGGACCACTCCGGCCCGGGATCGCTCCGCACAACATATTTGACGAGTCAACTATTCCGTCGCGCACCCGGCCGGGCGTGGCGCAGCTCACCCGCGCGGTACCTGACCATGGATGTCAGCCTCTCTCGGCAGGATGCGGACCATGACTCAACGCGCGGCGGGCAGCTTCACCCTCGACAGCTGGGAGCAGGAGGCGTACGACGAGGCCGAGGGCGCAATACTGGCCCTGGCACGGATCACCAAGACCTTCACCGGTGACCTCGCCGGCACGAGCACCACGCGCATCCTGATGTGCCAGGCGCAGGTCGACACCAGCGCGGCGTACTCGGGCTTCGAGCGGTTCACCGGCACGCTGGGCGGCCGGCAGGGCAGCTTCGTGCTGCACCACGACGCCACCGCCCACGCCGAGGAGGGGTCGACGCTCGCCTGGACGGTCGTGCCCGACTCCGGGACCGGCGAGCTGCGCGGGCTGCGCGGTGCCGGACAGATCATCCGGGACCCGGACGGTGGGCACCGGTACGTCCTGGAGTACGAGCTGCCGTGAGCGGTCAGCCGCCGGCCACCGAGGGCAGCACCTGGATCTCGGCGTTGTCGGGGACCGGGGTGTCGAGGCCGCCGGCGTGGCGGCAGTCCTCGCCGTCGACGTAGACGTTGACGTAGCGGCGCAGCTCGCCGCGCTCGTCGCGGATCCGGCGCGCCAGCCGGGGCCAGGTGGCGGCCAACTCGTCCAGGACCGCGCCCAGGGTGCCGGCGGCGGCCACGGTCAGCCGGCTCTCGCCGCCCGCCTCGGGCCGGAGCGGGCCGGGCAGCAGCACGGTGACCACTCAGACCTCCGCGGCCCGGACGCACAGCACGTCGGGCAGGTGCGCGGCGACCCGCGACCAGGAGTCGCCCTCGTCGGCGCTGGCGTAGACCTCGCCGGAGCGGGTGCCGAAGTAGACCCCGGCCGGGTCGTGGTCGTCGGCGCACATGGCGTCGCGCAGCACCGAGGGATAGAACGGCCCGTCGGGCAGGCCGGCGGTGAGCGGCTGCCAGCTCTCGCCGGCGTCGGCCGAGCGGTAGACCCGGCAGCGCCGGTCGGTCGGGAACCGCTCGCCGTCCGCGGTGAGCGGGAAGGCGTAGACGGTGCCGGGGCGGGACGGGTGGGCGACGATCGGGAAGCCGAAGTCGCTGGGCAGGCCGGCGGCGATCGACGTCCAGCTGCGGCCGTCGTCGTCCGAGCGGTAGACCCCGTGGTGGTTCTGCGCGTACAGGCGCTCGGGGTCGCCGGCGTCCCGGGCGATCTTGTGGACGCACTGGCCGAACTCGGGCCACTCGTCGGGCAGGAAGTACGCCCGGATGCCGGTGTTGCCCGGCGCCCAACTCGCCCCCGCGTCCTCGGTGCGGTAGACCCCGCCGGTGGACATCGCCACCGCCATCCGGGCCGGGTCGCCCGGGTGCGGGAGCACACTGTGGACGGCCTGGCCGCCGAAGCCGGCGGCCCACTGCTCGCGGTGGGGGTGGTCCCAGAGCGCCCGGACCAGGCTGAAGCTGCGCCCGCCGTCGTCGGAGCGGAACAGCGCGGACGGTTCGCTGCCCGCCCAGACCACGTCGGGCTGGTCCGGGCCGGCCGGGGTGAGCTGCCAGACCCGGCCCAGGCTGGCCCCGGTGTCGGCCGGGAACGCCACGGGCGCCTGGTCGGGCTCCCGCCACGAGCCGCCCAGGTCGTCGCTGGTGGCCACGCTGGGGCCGAAGTGCGAGCTGGTCATGCCGGCGAGCAGCCGGGGCCGGCCGGGGCGCTTGTCGACGGCGACCGCGTAGACCCCGGTCATCGGGAAGTGCGGGCCGCTCACCGTCCAGTCCCGCCGGTCGGGGCTGGTGGCCAGGAAGAGCCCCTTGCCGGTGCCGATCGCGAGCAGGGTCGTCATGGCGTCCTCCATCGTCGCGGGTGCCGTGATTATCGCCACACCCACCGACAGGATTCACACCCGGCGCGCCGAGCGCCCGATCAGCGGCGGGCCCGGGGGACGTGCCGGCGGTACGCGCTCACCGTCGGGTCGCCCGCGAGCCAGAAGCGCCACGGCACGTCGTAGGCGCCGGTGACGCCCACCCGGGGCCCGGCGGTGACCGCCGCCTCCGGCACCGGGGCGAGCGGGGGCCGCAGCCGCACCGGGCCGTCGCCGAGCAGGTCGGCGCCGTAGACGGACCGGTCGATGCCGAGCGCCGCGCAGAGCCGGGCGGGCCCGCGCGCGAGATCCACGTCCCGGCGTACGGCCGGTCGGCGCTCCCGGGCGACGTCGAGGCCGTCGACCACCTCGCCGGCACGCAGCAGCACCGCCGAGGCTTCGCCGTCCGGCCCGGTCACCACGTTCACGCACCAGTGCATGCCGTAGGTGAAGTAGACGTAGGCGTGCCCGGCCGGGCCGAACATCACCGCGTTGCGCGGGGTCCGCCCCCGGTGGGCGTGCGAGGCGGGATCGCCGGCGGTGCCGGCGTACGCCTCGACCTCGGTGATCCGGACCGTGACCCCGTGCCCGCTGAGCCGGCAGCCGAGCAGCCCCCGGGCGGCGGGAACCACCGGGCCGGCGAGCAGGTCCGAGAGAGCGGTGAGGTCGGTGGCGGTCACCGGAGAACCCTAACCGGACCCATGACGGTGAGCACGAATTGCTTTCAACGGGGTGTTGACAAAATGTCGTTCAAGGGTGTGGGATGGACGACATGGTCACGCTGGATAACGACCCGTTCACCGCTCCGGATGCTGCCCAGGCGCGGGCTCACCGCAACTACGCGGCGCTGCTGCGGATCGCCGAGCGGCACGCCGGCACCGATGCCCGCCGACGGCGTTACGCACACCCCGACGTCCCCGACGCCTACGAGGCGGCGACGCTGGTGATGGCGCTGGCCGGCGGGGCGGAGCTGGCGGAGGGCGAGGAGGCGGTCGACCAGGCCGACCTGATGGCCGCGCTGACCCTGATCCCGCACGTCCGCGCCGAGGTCGACGCGCTGGAGGCCGGGCTGCTGCAGGTGGCCCGCGGCCGGGGGCTGACCTGGCAGGCGATCGCCTTCGGGCTGGGGCTGGGCAGCGCCCAGGCGGCCCGGCAGCGCTACGAGCGGCTCACCGTGCGCACCGGCACCGGCGACTGATCACCGCCGGACTGTCACAGCGGCGGGCGAGACTGTCCCGGACGAGGGCACGGGAGGACGCGATGACGCGCGAGGAGATGCTGGCCTACTGCCTGGCCAAGCCGGGCGCCTGGCTGGACCGGCCCTGGGAGGGCGACGAGGTGGTCAAGGTGGGCAGCCGGATCTTCGCCTTCCTGGGCTCCCCGGAGGGCGAGGCCCGGGTGGGGGTCAAGTGCGGCCCGTCCCGGGAGGTGGCCGACGAGTGGCTGCACCGGTTCCCCGACGACGCCCGCTCCTCCCCCTACATCGGCCGCTCCGGCTGGAACACGCTGCGGCTCGCCGGCGCCATCCCGGACGACGAGCTGATCGAGGCCGTCGACGGGTCGTACGACGCGGTGGTGGCGAAGCTGCCCAGGCGCGAGCGGCCGACGGCCTGACCCCGCGCGGCGGCCGGAGCCACCGCGCGGGGCGTCGGACTCAGCGGGGCACGACCCGCTCGGCGGTCCAGTCCCGCCAGCCGGCCAGCTTGTCCGCGGCGGCCGCGAGCTGGTCGGCCACCGGCCCGGGGCCGGTGGAGCCGGGGGTGGTGCGGGCGGCCAGGGCGGAGCGCACCGAGAGCACGTCCCGCACCGAAGGGTCGAGGTGCTCGCTGACCGCGGCCAGGTCCTCGTCGGAGACCTCGTCGAGCGCGCAGTCGCGGGCCACGCAGAGCGCCACCAGCCGGCCGGTGATCTCGTGCGCGTCGCGGAACGGCACGTTCCGGCGGACCAGCCAGTCGGCGACCTCGGTGGCCAGCGAGAAGCCGACCGGCGCGGCGGCCACCAGCCGGTCGACCCGGACCGTCATGGTGGAAATCATTCCCGCGAGGGCGGGCAGCAGCAGTTCCAGGGTGTCGACCGCGTCGAAGGCCGGTTCCTTGTCCTCCTGCATGTCCCGGTCGTAGGTCATCGGCAGGCCCTTGAGCATGGTGAGCACGTTCATGAGGCCGCCGACCAGGCGGCCGGACTTGCCCCGGGCCAGCTCGGCGATGTCCGCGTTCTTCTTCTGCGGCATGATCGACGACCCGGTGGCGAACGCGTCGTCCAGCTCGACCCAGCCGAACTCGTGCGACGTCCAGAGCACCACCTCCTCGCCGAGGCGGGACAGGTGCACGCCGATCATCGCGGTGACGAAGAGGAACTCGGCGACGAAGTCCCGGTCGGCGACCGCGTCCATCGAGTTGGCGAAGGACGTGCGGAAGCCCAGCTCCTTGGCGACCGCCACCGGGTCCAGCGGCAACCCGGACCCGGCGAGCGCGCCCGCGCCGAGCGGGCTGACGGCACACCGGTGGTCCCAGTCGCGCAGCCGCTCCAGGTCCCGCAGCAGCGGCTGCACGTGGGCGAGCAGCCAGTGCCCGAAGGTGACCGGCTGGGCGTGCTGGAGGTGGGTCATGCCGGGCGCGGCCGTGTCCACGTGCCGCTCGGCCTGCTCGACCAGGGCCTCGGCCAGCTCGACCAGCCGGGCGGCCACGCCGCGGGCGTGGTCGCGCAGGTAGAGCCGCAGGTCGGTGGCGACCTGGTCGTTACGGGAACGGCCGGCCCGCAGCTTGCCGCCGAGGCTGCCCAACCGCTCCAGCAGGCCGCGCTCCAGGGCCGTGTGCACGTCCTCGTCGTCGACCGTGGGGCGGAACGCCCCGGAGGCACAGGCGGCCTCCAGGTCGTCAAGCGCGGCCAGGATCCGCCCCAGCTCCTCCGGGTCGAGCAGGCCGGCGCCGGCCAGCACCCGGGCGTGCGCCCGGGAGCCGGCGATGTCGTACGGGGCGAGGCGCCAGTCGAACTGGACGCTCACCGACAGCCGCGCGAGCGCCTCGGCGGGGCCGCCGGCGAACCGGCCTCCCCAGAGGCTCGTCCGGTTGGCGGGGGCGCTGTTCTCGGTCAGGCTCTTGTCGTCCACCCCACCCATTGTGGTGCCCACGATCAGGCGCCACCCAGCCGGGCGTCCCGCTCGGCGGCCATCTTGCTGGGCAGGCCCCAGAGCTGCACGAAGCCCTTGGCGAGGGACTGGTCGAAGGTGTCGCCGGTGTCGTAGGTGGCCATGCCGAAGTCGTAGAGGCTGGCCTCCGAGCGCCGGCCGGTGACGGTGGCCCGGCCGCCGTGCAGGGTGAGCCGCACCTCGCCGGAGACGTGCTGCTGGGCGTCGTCGATGAACGCGTCGAGCGCCTGCTTCAGCGGCGAGAACCAGAGGCCGTCGTAGACCAGCTCGCCCCAGCGCTGGTCGACGCCGCGCTTGAACCGGGCCAGGTCCCGCTCGACGGTGACCGCCTCCAGCTCCTGGTGGGCGGCGATCAGCGCGATCGCGCCGGGAGCCTCGTACACCTCGCGGCTCTTGATGCCGACCAGGCGGTCCTCGACCATGTCGAGCCGGCCGACGCCCTGGGCGCCGGCACGCCGGTTCAGCTCCAGGATCGCCTGGTACGGGGTGACGGTCTCGCCGTCGACGGCGACCGGCACGCCGGCGTCGAAGGTGATGACCACCTCGTCGGCGTCGCGCGGCTCGGCGGGGTCGGCCGTGTAGGAGTAGAGGTCCTCGATCGGGCCGTTCCAGATGTCCTCCAGGAAGCCGGTCTCCACCGCGCGTCCCCACAGGTTCTGGTCGATGGAGTACGGCGACTTCGCCGACACGTCGATCGGCAGGCCCTTCTCCTCGGCGAAGGCGATCGCCTTGTCCCGGGTCCAGGCGAAGTCCCGGGCCGGCGCGATGATCTTCAGGTCGGGGGCGAGCGCGGCCAGGCCGACCTCGAAGCGGACCTGGTCGTTGCCCTTGCCGGTGCAGCCGTGCGACACGATGGTGCCGCCGTGCTTGCGGGCCGCGGCGACCAGGTGCTTGACGATCAGCGGCCGGGACAGCGCGGAGACCAGCGGGTAGCGGTCCATGTAGAGGGCGTTGGCCCGCATGGCCGGCAGGCAGTACTCGGCGGCGAACTCGTCGCGCGCGTCGACCACCTCGGACTCGACGGCGCCGCAGTCCAGCGCGCGCTGCCGGATGAGGTTCATGTCCTCGCCGCCCTGGCCGACGTCGACCGCGACCGCGATCACCTCGGCGCCGGTCTGCTCGGCCAGGTAGGGAATGGCGACGGAGGTGTCGAGACCCCCGGAGTACGCCAGGACGACCCGCTCAGTCATGGTGTGGTGCTCCCTTCAACGTTCTCTTCCCGGCGGGCCCACGCGGCGAGCTTGTCGCCCAACGCGGCGCCGCCGACGGCCTCGCGGGCCACGACGAGGATGGTGTCGTCGCCGGCGATGGTGCCGACGATCTCGGACAGGCCCGCTCGGTCCAACGCGCTGGCCAGGTAGTGCGCTGCGCCCGGCGGGGTACGCAGCACGGCGATGTTGCCGCTGGAATCGACCCCGTTGAGCAGCTCGCGCAGCAGCCGGACGAGGCGGGCCGGCGCGGCCTCGGCCTCCCGCAGCGGCCGGTGGCCGTCCTCCGGGATCAGGTAGACGCCCCGCCCGTCGCCGCCGCGCGCGGTGACCGCCCCGAGCTCCTTGAGGTCCCGGGAGAGGGTGGCCTGGGTGACCTGGATGCCGTCACCGGCGAGCAGGTCGGCCAGCTCGGTCTGCGAGTGGATGGCCTTGTCGCGGATCAGCTCGACGATGCGGGCGTGCCGCGCGGTGCGGGTCAGCGGGGCGGTCATGATGCCTCCAGGAGAAACGTGAGCAGCGCCTTCTGGGCGTGCAGGCGATTCTCCGCCTGGTCGAAGACGGCGCTGTGCGGCCCGTCGAGCACCTCGTCGGTGATCTCCTCGCCCCGGTGGGCGGGCAGGCAGTGCAGCACGATCACCTCGGCCGCGGCGTGGCCGAGCAGCGCGTCGTTGACCTGGTACGGCAGGAACGGGGTGACCCGGTCCTGGCCGTCGGACTCCTGGCCCATCGAGGTCCAGGTGTCGGTGGCGACCACGTCGGCGGCGCGGACCGCCTCGACCGGGTCGGTGAGCACCCGGACCGAACCGCCGGTGCCGGCGGCGATCTTCTCGGCCCGGGCGACGATCTCGGGGTCCGGCTGGAATCCGGCCGGGCCGGCGATCCGCACGTGCATCCCGGCCGTCGCCCCGGCCAGCAGGTACGAGTGCGCCATGTTGTTCGCCGCGTCCCCGACGTAGGCCAGGGTGCGCCCGGCGGTGCCGCCGCAGCGCTCGCGGACGGTGAGCAGGTCGGCGAGGAGCTGGCAGGGGTGGTAGGTGTCGGTGAGCGCGTTGACCACCGGCACGGTCGCGTGCGTGGCGACCTCGGCGATCCGGTCGTCGCCGTGCGTACGCAGCACGATCGCGGCGACGTAGCGGGACAGCACCCGGCCCGCGTCGGCCAGCGACTCGCCCCGGCCGAAGTGGGTGACCTGGGTGTCCACCACGAGCGGGTGCCCGCCCAGCTCGGCGATGCCGGCGTCGAAGGAGATCCGGGTGCGCAGGCTCTGCTTGTCGAAGAGCACCGCCACCGACCTCGGCCCGGCGAGCGGCGTGTGGGCGAACCGGTCGGCCTTCATCCGGGCCGCCAGGTCGAGCACGGTGGCCTGCTCGGCGGGCGAGAGGTCGTCGTCGCGGAGGAAGTGGCGGATCATGCGGGGACCTCCGTGGCGGTGGGGGCGGGCGCCGCGGCGTCCAGGGCGGCGGGCAGCGCGGCGAGGAAGGCGTCGGCCTGCTCGGCGGTGAGGATCAGCGGCGGGGCGAGCCGGACCACGCCCGGCTGCACCGGGTTGACCAGGAACCCGGCCTCCCGCAGCGCGCCGGTCAACGCGCCGGAGACCGGCGCGTCGAGCACGATGCCGAGCAGCAGGCCGGCGCCGCGGACCTCGGCGACGAGCGGGTGCCCGAGCCCCTCGACGCCGCGCCGCAGCCGCTCCCCGATCCGCTTGACGTGGTCGAGCAGCCCCTCGTTGGCAATGGTGGCGACCACGGCGAGCGCCGCGGCGCAGCTGACCGGGTTTCCCCCGAACGTGGTGCCGTGCGAGCCGGGCGTGAGCAGGTCGGCGGCCCGCCCGAAGGCCAGGCAGGCACCGAGCGGCAGCCCGCCGCCGAGCCCCTTGGCCAGGGTCACGACGTCCGGCTCGACGCCCTCGGCCTGGTGGGCGAACCAGTGCCCGGTCCGGCCGACGCCGGTCTGCACCTCGTCGAGCACCAGCAGCGCGCCGTGCGCGGCGGTGATCCGGCGGGCCTCGGCCAGGTAGCCGGAGGGCGGGACGACGACGCCGTTCTCCCCCTGGATCGGCTCGACGATCACCATGGCGGTGGCGTCGGTGACCGCCTCGGCCAGGGCGGCGGCGTCGCCGTACGGCACGTGGGTGACCTCGCCGGGCAGCGGGCGGAACGGGTCGGCCTTGGCGGGCTGGCCGGTCAGCGCCAGGGCGCCCATGGTGCGGCCGTGGAAACCGCCGTGGGTGGCCACCACGTGGGTGCGCCCGGTGAGCCGGGAGAGCTTGAACGCCGCCTCGTTGGCCTCGGCGCCCGAGTTGGCGAAGAACACCCGGCCGGGGCGGCCGGCCAGGGCCAGCAGCAGCTCGGCCAGCGCCACCGGCGGCTCCGCGACGAACAGGTTCGACACGTGCCCGAGGGTGGCGACCTGCCGGGACACGGCGGCCACCACGGCCGGGTGGGCGTGGCCGAGTGCGTTGACCGCGATGCCGCCGAGCAGGTCGACGTACTCCCGGCCGGTCTCGTCGACCACGACGGCGCCGGAGCCGGAGACGAGCGCCAGCGGCGGCGTGCCGTAGTTGTCCATCATGGCCGCGCCCCACCGTTCGACGAGCGTGCTCATGAGTCGACCACCATCGTGCCGAATCCTTCCGAGGTGAACACTTCGAGGAGCGTGGAGTGGGCGACCCGGCCGTCGACGACGTGCGCGGCGGGCACTCCCCCGCGCACCGCCCGCAGGCAGGCCTCCATCTTCGGGACCATCCCGGATTCCAGGGCCGGCAGCAGCTTCGCCAGGTCGTCGGCGGTGATCTCGCTGACCAGGCTGGCCGTGTCGGGCCAGTCGGCGTAGAGGCCGGGCACGTCGGTGAGGACGACCAGCTTGCGGGCGTCCAGGGCGATGGCGAGCGCGGCGGCGGCCGTGTCGGCGTTGAGGTTGTGCAGCACCCCGTCGACGTCCGGCGCGACCGTGGAGATGACCGGGATCCGGCCGGCCGCGATGAGGTCGGCCACCGCGGAGACGTCCACCGACTCCACGTCGCCGACCTGCCCGACGTCGACCGGCTCCCCGTCCACGTACGCGGGGCGGCGCACCGCGGTGAACAGGCCGGCGTCCTCGCCGGAGAGACCGACGGCGAACGGGCCGTGCGCGTTGATCAGCCCGACCAGCTCGCGGCCGACCTGCCCCACGAGCACCATCCGGACCACGTCCATGGCCTCGGGGGTGGTGACCCGCAGGCCGCCCTTGAACTCGCTGGCGATGCCGAGCCGGCCGAGCATGGCGGAGATCTGCGGCCCGCCGCCGTGCACGACGACCGGCTTGAGGCCGGCGTAGCGGAGGAAGACCATGTCCGCGGCGAACGCCCGCTGGAGTTCGGGGTCGACCATGGCGTTGCCGCCGTACTTGACCACGACGGTGGCGCCCGAGAAGCGGGCCAGCCAGGGCAGGGCCTCGATCAGCGTCTCGGCCTTGGCCTGGGCCCGGGTGAGGTCGGCGGAGAGGCTCATGTGGAGTACGCCGAGTTCTCGTGCACGTACGCGTGCGACAGGTCGTTGGTCCAGATCGTCGCCGCGGCCTCGCCGGCGTGCAGGTCGATCCGGATGGTGACGTCCCGGCCGGTGAGGTCCACCTTGGCCCGGTCCTCGGCGGCGGCGCCGCTCCGGCACACCCAGATCCCGTTGACCGCGACGTCCACGCCGTCCGGCTCGAACGCGGCGGCGGTGGTGCCCACGGCGGCGAGGATGCGCCCCCAGTTCGGGTCGTTGCCGAACAGCGCGGTCTTGACCAGGTTGTTCCGGGCCACCGAGCGGCCCACCTCGACCGCGTCGTCCTCGTCGGCCGCGCCGACCACGTCGATGGCGATCTGCTTGGTGGCGCCCTCGGCGTCGGCGACCAGCTGCTGGGCCAGGTCGTGGCAGGCGGCGGTCACCGCGGCGGTCAGCTCCGCGACGGTGGGCTCGATGCCGGAGGCGCCGCTGGCCAGCAGCAGCACCGTGTCGTTGGTGGACATGCACCCGTCGGAGTCGACCCGGTCGAAGGTGACCCGGGTGGCGGCGCGCAGCGCGGCGTCCAGGGTCTCCGGCCCGGCCACCGCGTCGGTGGTGAGCACGCAGAGCATGGTGGCCATGGCCGGGGCGAGCATCCCGGCGCCCTTGGCCATGCCGCCGACGGTCCAGCCGCTGCCCCGGGCCACGGTGGTCTTGGGCCGGGTGTCGGTGGTCATGATCGCCTCGGCGGCCGGGTGGCCGCCGTCGCGGGACAGGCCGCGCACCGCGCCGCGGACGCCCGGGAGGAGCTTGTCCATGGGCAGGCGCTCGCCGATCAGGCCGGTGGAGCAGACCGCCACCTCGCCGGCGCCGACCATGAGCCGGGGGCTGCTGGCGGTGAGCGCGGCGGCGGTGTGCTCGGCGGTGGCGTGGGTGTCCTGGAAGCCGGCCGGGCCGGTGCAGGCGTTGGCGCCGCCGGAGTTGAGCACCACGGCGCGGACCACGCCGCCCCGGACGACCTGCTGGGTCCAGAGCACCGGGGCGGCCTTGACCCGGTTGGCGGTGAAGACGGCGGCGACTCCGGCGTCGGGGCCGTCGTTGACGACCAGGGCGACGTCGCCGGCGCCGCTGGCCTTGAGGCCGGCGGCCACGCCGGCGGCGCGGAAGCCCCGGGGGGTGGTGACTGTCATGGGGCTACTCCCAACACGGAGAGTCCGGTGGTCTCGGGGAGGTCGAACATCAGGTTGGCGTTCTGCACGGCCTGGCCGGCGGCGCCCTTGCCGAGGTTGTCCACGGCGCTGACCACGATCACCCGGCCGGAGTCGACGTCGACCGTGGCCTGGAGGTGGCAGGAGTTGCCGCCCCCGGTGGCGGCGGTGTGCGGCCAGGCCCCCTCGGGCAGCAGGTGCACGAAGGGCTCGTCGGCGTACGCCGCGGCCAGCACCTCGCGCGGGTCGGCGTCGCCCGTGGGGACGGCCGTGACGGTGGCCAGGATGCCGCGCGGCATGGGCGCCAGGACCGGGGTGAAGGAGAGGCTGGTCGCGCCGGTGGCCTGCTTGATCTCCGGCACGTGCTGGTGGGCGCCGACCTTGTAGGGCGACAGGTCGCCCATCACCTCGCTGCCCAGCAGGTGCGCCTTGGCGGCCCGGCCGGCGCCGGAGGTGCCGGAGGCGGCGACCACCACCACGTCGGTGGGGAACACCGCGCCGGCGGCGATCAGCGGGGCGAGCGCCAGGGTGGTGGCGACCGCGTAGCAGCCGGTGCTCGCGACCCGGTCGGCCGCCGCGATGGCGGCCCGCTGGGCGGGCAGCTCGGGCAGCCCGTAGGTCCAGGCGCCGGCGTGGTCGCCGCCGTAGTAGCGGGCCCAGGCGTCGGCGTCGCGCAGCCGGTGGTCCGCGCCGAGGTCGACCACCTTGACCCCGCCGGGCAGGGCCGCCGCGAGGGCCGCCGACTGGCCGTGCGGCAGGGCCAGGAAGACCAGGTCCGCGTCGGCCAGGGTGGTCGGGTCGGTCGCCCCGAAGACCAGGTCCAGCCCGGTGAGCTGCGGGTGTACGGCGGCGACGGGCCGGCCGGCCGAGGCATGGGCGGTGGCGGCGACCAGGTCGAACTCGGGGTGCCCGGCGAGCAACCGGAGCAGCTCGCCGCCGGCGTACCCGCTCGCGCCGGCGACCGCGACTCGGATGCCCATACTCACCTCCGTATGACTATGCAGAGAAGGCTAGCAGTGATCATGGCCCTCTGCAAGTTCATACGGTGTGGCGCATGAAACTGCACGCATCTCGCATTGCATTGACAGGCGCGCATATAGGACCGATGCTGAGAGAGCGCTCTCCCGGGCCGTCCCGCCCGCGTCCGCGCACTCCACCACGCCCACCACCCCGCGCCCGCCGCAGGCCGCGGCGGGTGGAAGGAGCACCCGTGCCCACCCCCAGGAGACTGCTGCGCGTCCTGCTCGCGCTCGCGCTGGCCACCACCGGCTCGGTGGCCGCCGCCTCGCTGGCCCGCGCCACCGGCCCCGACCTGCTCCCGCTGACCGTCACCAACGCCACCGGCCGCACCGAGGCCACCTGGCTCTACGTGCTCGGCACCGACCTGACCACCGGACGGCTCGGCTACGTCACCGCCGGCGGCGCCTTCACCCCCTGGCCGGCCGGCGGCCTGCCGCCCACCCCCGCCCCGGACGTCGCCGTGCCCGGCCCGGCCAACGGGGCGAGCACCGTGCTGCGGCTGCCCCGCAACCTCTCCGGCCGGGTCTACTTCTCCTTCGGCGCCAAGCTCAAGCTGTTCCTCACCCCGGACGGCCTGGTCCAGCCGGCGCCCTGGGCGGCCGGCGACCCCAACCGGGACCTGCTGTTCGACTGGTCCGAGTTCACCTACAACGACGCCGGGCTCTGGCTCAACAGCTCACAGGTGGACATGTTCGCCGTGCCGCACGCGGTGAGCGTCACCGGCGCCACCGGGACTATCCGGCGGACCGGGCAACCGGTCGACGACGGGCGCAACCGGGTGATCGCCGCGGTCCGCGCCCAGCCGGGCTGGAGCGGCGCCGTGCAGACCCGCGCCGACGGGACCGTGCTGCGGGTGCTCGCCCCCGGCAAGGCCGCCGACGCCGGGCTGTTCAGCCGCACCTACCTCGACCCGTACATCGCCTCGGCCTGGCAGGCGTACGCGACCCGGACGCTGACCGTGGCGCCCTTCACCGACCAGCCGGGCGTGCGCTACTACGGGCGCACCAGCGGCGACCAGATGACCTTCACCGACGGCGCCGGCCGGCAGGTGGCCACGTTCCGCCGGCCGTCCAGCGCCGACGTGTGGGGCTGCGACGGGGCGCTGGCCGCCCCGAACGACCAGGTGGTCGGCCCGATCGCCCGGACCCTCTGCGCCGCCCTGCACCGGTCCACGCTGGGCACCCTCGACCTCCAGCCCTCCGGGGGGCCGGCCGACTTCTACCGGGGCGCGCTGACCAACCACTACTCGCGGATCGTGCACGCCAACATGGCCGACGGCAAGGCGTACGGGTTCGCCTTCGACGACGTGCTGAACCAGGAGTCGCTGGTGCACGACGGCGACCCGCGGGCCGCGGGGATCACGCTCAGCCCCTTCGGCCCCGGCGGCGGCCCCAGCCCCTCGCCCAGCCCGTCCACCACGGCGACTCCGGGCCCGTTCAGCGCGACCCGCTACCTGCGGGCCGGTGGCGCGCTCGACCCCGCCACCGGCACGGCCGGCACGGTGACCCTGGCCGCCGCCGGGGGCAACCACGACGGCACGCCCACCAACCCGCAGGTCTTCACCGCCCGGGGCCTCACCGGCCGGTGGACCGGCGGGGCCACCGCCTTCGACCTGTCCGTCGACGCCGGCACGGCGGTGGGCGACGGGGTCCAGGTGCGGATCTCGTACGACCGGACCGGCGACGGCGGCTGGGACCGGGTGGAGACGTACGCGTACTTCGCCACCGACCCGATCCCGGGCTGGGAGCACTACCGGCAGACCCAGGGGCTGCGCTCGGCCACCGGCGCCCTCGGCGACCTAACCGGCGGGACGGTACGCGTCGAGGTGTGGAACGCCATCGGCGGCACCCCGACCACGCTGGGCGTCGGCGACTCCTCCCGGATCACGCTGCCCTACACGGGCTGAGCACGCGGACGGGCCCCACCCGTGGTGGGTGGGGCCCGTCCGGTCCGCCGTCAGGCGCCGCGCAGGGTGGCGCCGAAGCGGCGGGCGGCCTCGGCCACCGCCGCGTCCCGGGCGGCCACCGCCTCCTCGCCCGCGAGGGTCCGGTCCGGGGCCCGGAACGTCAGCTTGTACGCCAGCGACCGGCGGCCCGCGCCGAGCTGCTCGGAGGCGTACACGTCGAAGAGCCGGACGTCCTCCAGCAGCGGGCCGGCCCCCTCGACGAGGGCCCGCTCCACCTCGGCGGCCGGGACCGACTCGTCCACCACGAGCGCCACGTCGATGAGGGCGGGCGGGAAGGTGGAGACGGCCGGGCCGGCCACCACCGGCGCGGCGGGCAGCGCGTCCAGGTTCAGCTCCATGGCGCTGGTGCGCCGGGGCAGCTCCAGCGTGGCCACGACGGTCGGGTGCAGCTCACCGGCGTACCCGACCACCGTGTCGTCCACCAGCAGCTCGGCGCAGCGGCCGGGGTGCCAGGGGGCGCGCTCCGCGGCCCGGACGGTGACCCGGTCGGCCGGGATGCCGGCGGCAGCGAGCACCGTCCGGCCGGCCTCCACGGCGTCCGCCCAGCCGGCCGCGCGGCCCGCGCCCCACCAGCCGGCCGGGTCCATCTCGCCGGTGAGCGCCACGGCGACGTGCCGCGGCTGCTCCGGCACCACGGCGTCGGCGCGGGCGAACTCCTCGTCGGTCGGTCGCCGGTCCACGCCCATGGCCGGCGGCGCGCCGGCGCCCGGACGCGGGTGGAACACCGTGCCGATCTCGTAGATCGCCACGTCCCGCTGGCCCCGGCCGACGTTGCGCTTGAGGATGCCGAGCAGCGGGCCGAGCAGCGTGGTGCGCAGCAGCGGCTCCTCCTCGGACAGCGGGTTGGCCACCCGCACCGCCGGGCGGCGCGGGTCGTCGGCCGGCAGGCCGAGCTGGTCGGCCAGCTCCGCGGCCACGAACGGGTGCGCCAGGACCTCGACGTACCCGCGCTCGGCGAGCGACCGGGCGACCGCCCGGCGGCGCTGCTGCGGTGCGGTGAGGCCGCGGCCGGGGGGCGCCGTGGGCAGCACCGACGGCACGCGGTCGTAGCCGTCGAGGCGGACCACCTCCTCGACCAGGTCGGCCGGGTCGGTGAGGTCGGGCCGCCAGCTCGGCGGGGTCACGCTCAGCACGGCACCGTCGCCAGCGGCGGCGACGCCGGTCTCGCCCGGGTCCTCGGCGAGCCGGTCGGCGCCCCGCGTGACCGTGCAGCCGACCTGCTCCAGCAGCTCCACCACCCGCTCCGCCGGGTACGCCACGCCGACCCGGCGCGACGGCAGGTCCGCCGGCAGGGTCACCGGCGTACGCGGCCGCACGTGGTCGAGGTCGAGCACCTCGGCGCCGGCCGTGCCACCGGCGTGCTCGGTGAGCAGCCGGACCGCCTTCTCCAGCGCGACCAGCGGCAGCGCCGGGTCGACGCCCCGCTCCCAGCGCTTGGCCGCCTCGCTGAACAGCTTGTGCCGCCGGGCGGTGCGGCCGACCATGGCCGGGTCCCAGTGCGCCGCCTCGAAGAGCACGTCCGTGGTGGAGGCGACGACCTCGCTGGTCTCGCCGCCCATCACCGCGGCGAGCGAGATCGGCCCGGTGTCGTCGCAGATCACCATGTCCTCGGCGACCAGCGTGCGGGTGACGCCGTCCAGGGTGGTCAGCTTCTCCCCCGCCTCGGCCCGGCGGACCACCAGCGGCCCGCTGATCCGGTCGGCGTCGAAGGCGTGCATCGGCTGGCCGAGTTCGAGCATCAGGTAGTTGGTGATGTCGACCGGCAACGAGATGCTGCGGACACCGGCCACGGTGAGCCGCCGGGCCATCCAGCCGGGGGTCTGGGCGGTCGGGTCGACGCCGCGGACCATCCGCGCGGCGAACCGGTCGCAGCCCACGGTGTCGCGCACCTCGACCGGGTACGCCGGCTCGGCGGTCGCGCCCGGGGCCGGCAGGTCGGCCGGGTCGCGGAACGGCACACCGAGGGCGTGCGACAGCTCGCGGGCGAGGCCCCGGACGCTGAGCGCGTACCCGCGGTCCGGGGTGATCTCCAGCTCGACCACGACGTCGTCGAGGCCGACCACCGGGCGGGCGTCGTCGCCGGGCTTGGCCGGGGAGTCCTCGGGCAGCACGATGATGCCCGAGTGGTCGTCGCCCAGGCCCAGCTCCTTGGCGGAGCAGATCATGCCGTTCGAGTTGCGCCCGTACGTCTTGCGCGCGCCGATGTGGAAGTCGCCGGGCAGCACGCCGCCGGGGAGGATCACCACGACGCGGTCGCCCTGGGCGAAGTTGCGCGCCCCGCAGACGATCTCCTGCGGCTCGCCGGTGCCGTTCGCGGCGCCGACGTCCACCCGGCAGAACCGGATCGGCTTCTTGAAGCCGGTCAGCTCCTCGATCTCCAGCACCTCACCGACCACCAGCGGGCCGGTGACGGTCTCCCGCAGGTCCACCACGGAGTCGACCTCGATGCCGAGGTCGACCAGCGCCTGCTCCAGGTCGCCGGTGGGCAGGTCGGCCGGGAGGTCGACGTGCTCCCGCAGCCAACTGACAGAAACTCGCATGACTGTTAAACCACCGTCTCCGTAACTCGTGCCCGCACCGTCAGACCCCGAACGCGCGGGTGAACCGCACGTCGCCCTCGGCCATGTCCCGCATGTCGCTGACCCCGTGCCGGAACATCACGGTCCGGTCGATGCCCATGCCGAAGGCGAATCCGGAGTAGACCTCCGGGTCGATGCCGCAGGCGCGCAGCACCCGCGGGTTCACCATGCCGCAGCCGCCCCACTCGACCCACTGCGGACCGTCCCGGTGCTCCGGGAACCAGACGTCGAACTCGGCGGACGGCTCGGTGAACGGGAAGTAGTGCGGCCGGAACCGGGTCTTCGCGCCCTCGCCGAACATGGCCCGGGCGAAGTGGTCGAGCGTGCCGCGCAGGTGCGCCATGGTGATGCCCTTGTCGACCACGAGGCCCTCGACCTGGTGGAAGACCGGGGCGTGGGTGGCGTCCAACTCGTCGGTGCGGTAGACCCGGCCGGGCACCACCACGTAGATCGGCGGCTTGCGGGTCAGCATGGTTCGCGCCTGCACCGGCGAGGTGTGGGTGCGCAGAACGAGGCCCGAGCTGTCCGCGCCGGCCGGGGGTGCGATGTGGAAGGTGTCCATGAGGCCGCGCGCCGGGTGGTCGGCGGGGATGTTCAGCGCGTCGAAGTTGGTCCACTCAAGTTCGACCTCGGGGCCCTCGGCCACCTCGTAGCCCATCCCGATGAACAGGTCGCTGATCTGCTCCATCAGGGTGCTCAGCGGGTGGCGGGCACCGCGCGGCCGCCGGTCGTAGGGCAGGGTCACGTCGACCCGCTCCTCGACCAGCACCCGCTCGGCCTGCTCGCGCTCCAGGATCTCCTGCCGGGCCGCGTACGCGCTCTCGATGGCGCGGCGGGCCTCGTTGACCCGCTTGCCGGCGTCGGACTTGGCGGCCGGCGGCAGCGCGCCGATCTCCCGGCGGGCGAGCGACACCGGGGACCGGTCCCCGAGGTGCGCGGGGCGCAGCGCGGTCAGCGCGTCCGGGTCGGCGGCGGCGGCGAACGCCTTCTCGGCGTCGGCCACGGCCGCGGCCAGGGCGTCCGGGTCGAGCAGGGCGACCTGCTTCGGGTCGTACGGATCGTTGCGGTAGCTCATGGCGTACGGGCACTCCCTCACGGCGGCGCCGGCCCTCACAGGCGGCTAGGCGAGTCTACGGACGCGCGGCTTCGCCGCAGCCCGCCGGTGGGAGATCGCGCAGGAGGAAGGGTCAGGCCCGCCGCCCGCCGACACCGGCGGGCTGGCTAAACGAACGCCGTGGCGCGTTCATCATCCGGCTGACTCCCCTGCTGTGTGGCCGCGCGGACCCGCGGGTCGGCGCAGTGCTCTCGCTGAAGCGTACAGGCAGACGGCCGCGGCCGCAGCCAGGTTCAGGCTCTCGGCGCGCCCGTGCAGCGGCACCCGGACCTGGGCGTCGGCCGCGGCGGTCAACTCCTCGGGCAGCCCGTGCGCCTCGGAACCGAAGAGCCAGGCGGTCGGTGCGGCGAGCCGGCCGGCGTCGGCGAGGTCGTCGAGGTCGCTGTCGCCGTACCCCGTCGTGGCCAGGACGGTGAGCCCGGCGGCCCGCAGCGCGGCGACCACGGCGACCGGCTCGGCGGCGCGGACCACGTCGACGTGGAACAGGCTGCCGGCGGAGGCCCGCACGCACTTGCCGTTGTAGGGGTCGACGGCGTCGCCCGCGAAGATCACCGCGCCGGCGCCGGCCGCGTCGGCGGTGCGCAGCACGGTCCCGGCGTTGCCCGGGTCGCGGATCTCGGCGAGCACCGCGACCAGGCGCGGCCCGCGTGCCAGGGCGGCGTCCAGGGGTACGTCGAGATGCCGGCAGACGGCGACCAGGCCCTGCGGGGCGACGGTCTCGGCGAGCGCGGCGAGGGCCTCGTCGGTGACCTCGGAGACCGGCACGTCGGCGCGGGCCGCCAGCGCGGCGAGGTCGGCGTACCGGTCCAGCGCGGCCGGGGTGCCGAACAGTTCGACCACTGTGCCGGCGCGGGCGAGCGCCTCGCGGACGGCCTGCGGCCCCTCGGCCAGGAACCGGCCGGTGGCCTCCCGGTCCCGCCGGCGCTGGAGCCGGCGGGCGGCGACCACCCGCGGGGTACGCGGGGTGAACGGGCCGGGAACAGCGTCGAGGCGCCTCCCGTGCGGTGCTGACGGCATGGGAGACGCCTCGATCTGCTGGTACGGGTGGATCAGGCGGCCTGGGCCGCGGCGCCACCGGTGCCCTCGGCCGCCACGGCGGCGCGGGCCAGCTCGACGATCGCGGCGAACGCCGCGGCGTCGTTGACGGCGAGGTCGGCCAGGATCTTGCGGTCGACCTCGATGCCGGCCAGGCGCAGGCCCTGGATTAGCCGGTTGTAGGTCATCCCGTTGGCCCGGGCGCCGGCGTTGATCCGCTGGATCCAGAGCTGCCGGAAGTCGCCCTTGCGGTCGCGGCGGTCCCGGTAGGCGTACTGCATCGAGTGCAGCACCTGCTCCTTGGCCTTGCGGTAGAGCCGGGAGCGCTGACCGCGGTAGCCGCTCGCGGTCTCCAGCAGGGTACGACGCTTCTTCTGGGCGTTCACAGCCCGCTTGACGCGTGCCATCTCAACTCCTTCTTCGGTTCAGGTGGCGCGCGTCAGCGGCCGAGCAGCTTCTTGATGCGCTTGGTTTCGGCCTTGGCCAGCTCGACCGTGCCGGTCAGCCGCCGGGTCCGGGTGGAGGACTTCAGCTCCAGGTGGTGGCGGAGGCCGGCCTGCTGGGCGACGATCTTGCCCTTGCCGGTCACCTTGACCCGCTTGCCCATACCCGTGTGGCTCTTCATCTTCGGCATGTGGAACGTCTCTCCCCTGTTACTGACCGCTGGTGTCAGCGATCGTGCCGGTCTCGCCGGCTGCTGCGGTCTCGCCGGCCGCCGGGGTCTCGCCACCTGCCGGGGCGGCGGACTCCTCCGCGGCCCGGTCCCGGGGCCCGCCGCGGGACGCCGTGGCGGCGACCGCGGAGGCCTTCACGGCCCGGTGCGGAGCGAGAACCATGATCATGTTGCGGCCGTCCTGCTTCGGAGCGGCCTCGACGTATCCCAGGTCCGTGATCTCGGACTCGAGCCGACGCAGGAGCCGGTAACCCAGCTCCGGGCGGCTCTGCTCGCGACCGCGGAACATGATCGTCACCTTGACCTTGTCGCCCGCCTTGAGGAACCGCACCACGTGACCCTTCTTGGTCTCGTAGTCGTGCGGGTCGATCTTCGGCCGGAGCTTCATCTCCTTGATGACGGTCTGCTGCTGGTTACGCCGCGCTTCGCGCGCCTTGAGTGCGCTCTCGTACTTGAACTTGCCGAAGTCCATGAGCTTGCACACCGGCGGGCGCGCCATCGGCGCAACCTCGACCAGGTCCAGGTCGACGTCCGCGGCCAGCTGCAGGGCGCGCTCCAGCGGGACGATGCCCACCTGCTCACCCTCAGGGCCGACCAGTCGGACCTCACGTGCCCGGATCTGCTCGTTCACGCGTGGTTCGACGCTGATGGGGCCTCCTCGAGTCGAGTCTTCTACGATGCCGACTCCGCGGGCTCCCGGACGGGAGCCGACCCGGAAAGCAGAAGGCCCCGGCGCATGCCAGGGCCCACTCGACCGGTCGGCACGATCACATGATCGCGCATCCGGGACCGGGACGTGCCCGGAACCGGGAGACCGGGACCCGGCCACCTACGGGGGCGACTCGGGTGGGAGCAGGCGCTCCGCTTCAGGACCGCCCAAAGGGCGGTCTGGTCGACTCCGCAACACTACACCCTCGCCCCAGCCCTCCCCAAACCGGGCCGGCCGGGACGCGGCGGGGCGGTCAGCGCGGGGTGGCCGGGTCGGCCAGGGCGGCCAGGTGGGCCTGGTGCAGGCGGCGCAGGGCGCGGACCGCCTCGACGGCACGCTCCTTGTCGGCGGCCTGGAGGGCGACCATCGGCAGCAGGTCGTCGTCGTGCAGCTCCAGGCTGGCCCACGGGGCGCCGCGGTCGAACCGGACCCCGCGGATCACCTCCCAGGGCAGCTCGTACGAGCTGATCACGTTGCGGACCCGGACACCCCGGGCGTCGGCCACCACCCGGGGACGGGTGAAGAGCAGGAAGCCGAGGGCACCGAAGACGCCCAGCCCCACCATGGCGAGCTGGTCGCCCCGCTGGAACGAGCCGTAGCCGTCGCCCGTCGCACCGGTCAGGGAGGTGGCCACCAGGCTGAACACCACCAGCAGCGTGACAGCCGACGCCCAGCAGACCACCCGGACGCGCCGCGGCCGCACGGTCACCACAGAATCGCCTCGAACCGCCGCCTCGCTTCGCTCCGCGCCGGCGCGAGGCGCCGCGCTGCTGAGCCTGCTGGTTCGCTCGCTCCGCTCGCTCACGGGACCAGTCTGCCATCCGGCTCGGGCTCACGTTCCGCCGCCACGCGCTGCGGGGCGCGCCGCCGCAGGCCCGCCACCAGCACCGCCACCCCGGTGAGGGCCGCCCCGGCCAGCACCGGCAGCCGGACCCCGGCGCCGCCGGGGAGCGCCACGTCCAGCAGCAGGGCCCCACCGAGCTGCCCGGCCACCAGCGCCAGGCCGGTGCGCAGCACCCCGGCGGCGCGGACGCCCACCAGCAGGGCGAGCACGATGCCGACGCCGAACAGGCCGCCGACGTAGAGCCACCACTGGGTGGGCCAGCTCGGATGGCGGGCCAGCGCGCCGGCCAGCGCCGCCACGGCGGCGATCACCGAGGTGCTGACCGCGAAGTTCACCGCCAGCCCGGCGGCCGGGCCGACGGCCGCGGCGACCCGCCCGTTGAGCGCGGACTGCAACGCCACCGCCAGGCCGCCGGCGACCGAGAGCAGCACCAGCCCGACCGCCAGGTCGCCGACCGGCCGGCCGAGCTGGGCCAGGGTCACCGCGGCGATCCCGAGCAGCGCCCCGGCGACCCGGGGTCCGGTGAGCGGCAGCCGGCCCGTCGCGGCCAGCCCGGCCCGGTCGACGGCCAGGCCGCCGATACTGCCCCCGGCCACCTGGGCGATCGTGAAGATCGCCACCCCGAGCGCCGGCACGACGAACGGCCCGATCACCACGATCGCCGCCCCGCCCAGCCCGCCCAGGAAGGCCCACCAGGGCAGGCCGGAGCGGCGCAACCCGGCCAGCCCGGCGCGCATCGAGGGGACGGCGACCAGCCCCAGCAGCACGATCAGGGAGCCGCCGAGGTTGTTGACCACCGCGCCGATGAGCGGGTCGCCGGCCCGCTCACCCAGCTCGGCGTTGACCACGCCCTGCGCGGCCGAGGCCACCCCGCCGAGGACGACCACGGCCAGGGCGGCCGGAACCGGCAGCGGCCTCACAACCGGCAGGCGTGGATGTTGGTGACCAGGATGGCCCGGGCGCCCAGCTCGTACAGCTCGTCCATGATCCGGTGCACGTCGTCGCGCAGCACCATGGCCTGCACGGCCACCCAGCCCTCCCGGTGCAGCGGGGAGACCGTCGGCGACTCGATGCCCGGGGTGAGCGAGCTGGCCCGGTCCAGCAGGCCGGCCGGCACGTCGTAGGCGAGCATCACGTAGCGGCGGGCCACCAGCACGCCGTGCAGCCGGCGCAGCAGCTGCTCCTGCTGGGCGCTGCCGGGGGCGCCGGCCCGGCGGACCAGCACCGCCGAGGAGCGCAGCAGCGGCTCGCCGAACACCACGAGGCCGGCCTGGCGCAGGGTGGCGCCGGTCTCCACCACGTCGGCGACCACGTCGGCCACGCCGAGCCGGATGGCGTTCTCCACCGCGCCGTCCAGCCGGATCACCTCGGCCTTGACGCCCAGGTCGGCCAGGTGCCGCTCGACCAGCCCCGGGTACGCGGTGGCGATCCGCCGCCCGCCGAGCTGCTGGACCGAGTCCACGTCGTCGGGGCGGGCCGCGAACCGGAAGGTGGCCCGGCCGAAGGTGAGGTCGACGATCTCCTCGGCCGGCGCGCCGGAGTCGACCAGCAGGTCCCGCCCGGTGATGCCGACGTCCAGGTCGCCGGAGCCGACGTAGGTGGCGATGTCCTTGGGACGCAGGTAGAAGAACTCGATGTCGTTGGGCTCGTCCCGGCAGACCAGGTCCTTCGGGTCGGTGCGCTGGCGGTAGCCCGCCTCGCGCAGCATCCCGGCGGCCGACTCGGCCAGGGCGCCCTTGTTGGGTACGGCGACACGCAGCATGGGAGTGCTCCTTCGATCGATCAACTGATCAGCGGACGGGGCACTCAGAGATGTCGGTAGACGTCCTTCAGGTCGAGACCGGTGGCCAGCATCAGCACCTGGGCCTGGTAGAGCAGCTGGGAGATCTCCTCCGCGGCCCGCTCCGGGCCCTCGTGCTCGGCGGCCATCCACGACTCGGCCGCCTCCTCGACGACCTTCTTGCCGATGAAGTGCACGCCCTTCTCCAGAGCGGCGACCGTGCCCGAGCCCGGGGTGCCGGCGGCGGCCTTGGCCTGCAGCTCGGCGAACAACTCCTCGAACGTCTTCACGGAAGGCGATTCTTCCAGCCGCCCCGGGTGACCATGCGCGCCGGGTCCGGCCGGTTCCGGATGGCGGTCAGGTCGCGGTCGCCGGCCGGCCCGGCAGTTGTCCCAGGCCGGCGGCCCGGGCGCGGGCCACGGCCTCGCCCCGGTCGGCCGCGTGCAGCTTGCCGAGGATGGTCGACACGGTGTTGCGGACGGTCTTCGGGGCGACGGAGAGCCGGCGGGCGATCGCCTGGTTGCCGAGCCCGTGCGCCACCAGGTCGAGGATCTCCATCTCCCGCGGCGTGAGTTCCGGGAACGGCCGGGTCGACGGCGACCGGGGGCCCTCGGCGAAGAAGCGCAGCACCCGCTGGGCGATCTCGGTGCCGAAGACCGCCTCGCCGGCCGCCACGGCGGCCACCGCCCGCGTCACGTCGTCCCGGGCGGCGCCCTTGAGCAGATAGCCGGCGGCGCCGGCGCGGATGGCGGCATACACCGACTCGTCGTCGGCGTGCATGGTCAGCACGAGCACCGCGGCGTCGCCCCGGGCGGTGATCCGCCGGGTGGCCTCGACGCCGCCGATGCCCGGCATGGCGAGATCCATCAGCACGACGTCGGGGCGCAACTCCCCGACCGCGCGCAGGGCCGCCTCGCCGTCGGCCGCGGTGCCGACGACGTCGATCCCGGGCAGCCCGCCCAGCGCCGTCAACAGCCCGTCCAGGAAGATCGGGTGGTCGTCCACCAGGAGCACCCGTACCGGGTCCGGCATCTCAACTCCTCCCGGCCACGACGGGCACCGGCAGTTCCGCCCGGACGCTCGTGCCGCCGCCGCTTCGCGGCTCGACGACGAACGTGCCGCCCAGCTCGTCGGCCCGCTCCCGCATCGACGCCAGGCCGACGCCGTCCCGGTGCGGGACGGCCAGCCCGCACCCGTCGTCGGCGATCTCCAGCCGCAGCCGGCCGTCCCGGAGGCTCATCCGGACCCGGCAGGTGGTGGCGCGGGCGTGGCGGGCCACGTTCGTCATCGCCTCGGTGACGATGCGGTAGGCGGCGACCTCGACGGCGGCGCTGGTGACCCGCAGGTCGTGGTCGCAGTCCACCTCGACGTCCAGCCCCGTGGCCCGCAACGCGGCGGCGTGCTCGCGGACGACACCCGGCAGGCCGAGATCGTCCAGGGACGGCGGGCGCAGCCCGTGCACGATCTCCCGCACGTCCGAGACGGACTGGCCGATCACGGACTTGATCTTCGTGGCCAGTGGATGGGCGGCGGGGTCCGCGGCGACCTGCTCGGCGAGCACGTCGACCTGGAGACTGGCCGCCGCGAGCAGCGGCCCCAGCCCGTCGTGCAGGTCCCGCCGCAGCCGGCGCCGCTCCTCCTCCCGGGCCCGGACGATGCGCTCCCGCGACTCGCGCAGGTCCTCCTCCAGCCGGGCCGCCCGCACGGCGACCGCGATCTGCCCGGCGAGGTCGGCCAGCAGGTCCAGCTCCCGCGCCTCGAACGGGGTGCCGCCACTGCGCCGCCCGACCAGCAGGATGCCCTCCTGCCGGCCGCTGCTGACCAGCGGGAACGGGTGCGCGTCGGCCGGGGGGTCGACCAGGTCACCGGGCACGACCCGGGCGTACGGCACGCGCAGCATGGTGGTGAGGGTCTCCGTGACGGTCTGCAGCAGCTCCTCCAGCGCCTCGGTGCGGGACAGCCGCTCGGCCAGCCGGGTCACCACCTCGTACGGGCGGTCCCGGTCGCCGAAGAGCAGCCGGTCGATCCCGCTCATCAGGCGGTCCTTCACCGGATTGAGGGAGACCGCGACCACGGCGGTCCCCACCAGCGAGGAACCCCGGCTTCCCGCCGGGTCGAGCAGAGCGGAGGTCACCGCGAGGCAGCCGAGGTAGGTGACGACCACGATCGCGGACAGGGCGGTGTAGGTGAGCGTGCGGTCGAGCATGGCGGCGATGTCGAACAGGTTGGCGCGGAGGACGGCCATCCCGGTCGCCACCGGCAGGGCGGCGATGCCGACGCTCTCCAGCAGGGCGCCCACCCACGGCGCGGTCCACCGGTCGACAAGCAGGCCGGTCAGCGTCGTGCCGATGAAGATCAGGGCGGCCAGCGCCAGCCAGGCCAGCCGTCGCCGGTCCACGCCGCCGGCCCGGCGCCACCGGACGATGAACGACGCCATCGCGGCCAGGGTCAGGGCGAGCAGGGCGAACAGGGTGACGTTCGTGATCAGCGGGGCGAGGCCCGCCAGTGACGGCACGCCGAACGGGTTGGCCGCCGCGTCGTCCTCGATCACCCGGCCGGGGGTGACCACGACCGAGACGACGAGGACCACCAGCGCGATGGTCGTGGCGGTGCGGATCCAGCCCCAGCGCGGCGACGGCGGACGGCCGTCCGGGAACAGCAGCAGCGGATAGGTGGTGGCGCAGACCCACGCGACCGCGAACAACGCGTTCTGCGCCAGGACCAGCATCGGGCCCGTCGGGCAGCCCGGACAGGTCGCCAGGGTGTGCTGGGCGAGGCCGTCGAGGATCGCGGCACCGAACTGGAGCACACCGACGGCGAGGAAGAGCCAGCCGACGCCGTTGGCCGGCCGGTGCACCGCGATCACCGCGCCCACCAGCGGGAAGGCCAGGAACCCGGTGAACCAGACGAGATCCGCGGCGGTCGGCGGGGTGACGCCGGAGACGAAACCGGCCCCCACCACGGTCAGGCCGTAGCAGGCGATCGACAGGCCGAGGCTGCCGACCGCGACGGCACGGGCGGTGCCGCGACCTGCCACGGGACCCTCCTCGCCTCCGACGGTGCGGACGACCCTAACGTCGCCGGCGTCCCACTGTCGCGGGACGTTCGTCCCGTTCCGTCCGGGCGGTCGGTGGGCACGGCGGGGACGGGCGTCCATCGCCCCCGGGGCGCGGGTCGGCGAAGAGTCGAGGGGCAGGCAGAACCCTCTCACCACCTTGGAGACCGCATGTCCACGATCACTACCGGAGCCGACGTCGAACCGGTCACGCCGCAGGCCCCGGCGCGAGCCGGACTGGGCGTCGCGGCCGGCGCCTCCCTGGCCCTGTTCGCGTTGATGTTCGGCACCTGGACCCCGGAGTCGCCGGAGGTGGGCCGGACGGACGCCGCCGGCATCCGGGCCTGGGCCGCCGACGCCGCATCCACCCTGCAGCTCAACGCGTTCGCCGGGGTCCTCTCCGTGGTCGCGTTGCTGGTGCTCACCGCAGCGCTCGCGAACCTGGTCCGGCAGGCCGCGCCGAACTCGGTGCTCGGCGGGATCACGCTGCTGGGCGGCGGTCTGCTGGCCGCGATCAACACGCTCGTCACCGGCTTCACCCTGCTCTGGGTGCTGCCCGACCTGGCGGCGCTCGACGACGCCACGGTGCAGACCTGGTACGCCACCGCACACGTCGGCCAGATGCTGGGCGAGATCGCCGTGGTGGCCCAGTCGCTGCTGATGGGGGCGTTCTCGCTGGCCGCCCTGCGCGGTCGGATCGTGGCCCGCTGGCTGTGCTGGCTCGGCACCGTCCTCGCCGTCGCCGGTCTCAGCAGCGTGGCCGGGGTGGTTGTGCCGTCGCCGGTCTTTCAGACCACCTGGCTGGTCGGGCTCTACGGCTGGGTGCTGTGGCCGCTGCTCGCGTCGATCACGTTCGCGGTGCGGCTCCGCCGCCGGTGAGGCGCTGACGCCCCGGCGACACGGCCTCGCGGCAACGCTGACGGGCCGCCGAGTGGCGGCCCGTCAGCCGTGCGCGCGGACGGAGGTCGCGCCCGGTGGGGCTCAGACGCCGAAACCGACCCGCTTGCCGTTGGTGGCGTCCAGGCCGCGGACGGCCAGCGCCGCGTCCAGCGCCGCCACGGTGGCCGCCCAGCCCTTGTCCTCCGCCGAGCCGGGCAGCCCCGCCCGGTCCCGGGCCTGCTCGATGGTCTCCACGGTGAGCACCCCGTGGGCCACCGGCTTGCCCTCGTCCAGCGCCACCCGGGTCAGCCCCTCGGTGACCGACTGGCAGACGTAGTCGAAGTGCGCGGTCGCGCCCCGCACCACCACGCCGAGGGCCACCACCACGTCGTACCGGCGGGCCATCGCCTGGGCCACCACGGGCAGCTCGACCGAGCCGGCCACCCGGGCCACCATGGACTGCGCGCCGCACGCCTCGGCCGCGGCCACCGCCCGGTCGACCATGTGGTCGGTGAGGTCGCCGTGCCAGCGCGCGGCCACGATGCCGACGGTCAGCCCCGCGGCGTCCACCACGGTCACGCCCGGTTCGCCGAAACCCGCCATGTCTACGCTCCGATCTCGTCGCCGGCGACCGGGCGGCCCATCGGCGCCTCGGTCACCTCGTCCAGCCCCTCCAGGAGGTGGCCCATCCGGTCCCGCTTGGTGCGCAGGTAGCGCACGTTCTCCGGGTTGGACCGCACGGGCAGGCCCTCCCGGCCGCTCACCGTGAGGCCGTACCCCTCCAGCCCGGCCCGCTTGGCCGGGTTGTTGGTCAGCAGCCGCATCGAGCGGACGCCGAGGTCGTAGAGGATCTGCGCGCCGGTGCCGTAGTCCCGCGCGTCGGCCGGCAGACCCAGGTCGAGGTTCGCGTCCACGGTGTCCCGGCCCTGGTCCTGGAGCTGGTACGCCTGGAGCTTGTGCAGCAGGCCGATGCCGCGCCCCTCGTGCCCGCGCACGTAGAGCACCACGCCCCGACCCTCCTGGGCCACCCGGGCCAGCGCGGCCTGCAACTGCGGGCCGCAATCGCAGCGCAGCGAGCCGAAGACGTCCCCGGTGAGGCACTCGGAGTGCACCCGGACCAGCACGTCCTTCCCGTCGCCGAGGTCGCCCATGACCAGCGCCACGTGCTCGGCGGTGTCGTGCTCGGCGCGGTAGCCGAGCGCCCGGAACACCCCGTACGGGGTGGGCATCCGCGCCTCGGCGACCTGCTCGACCTGCTTCTCGGTACGCCGCCGGTAGGCGATCAGGTCGGCGATGGTGACCAGGGTCAGCCCGTGCTCGGCGCAGAACTTCTCCAGGTCGGGCAGGCGCATCATGGTGCCGTCGTCGTTGACCAGCTCGCAGAGCACCCCGGCCGGGCGCAGCCCGGCCAGCCGGGTCAGGTCCACGGCCGCCTCGGTGTGCCCGGGGCGGCGCAGCACCCCGCCCTGGCGGGCGCGCAGCGGCACCACGTGCCCGGGGCGGGCCAGGTCGGTCGGGTCGGTCGACGCGGCGGCGAGCAGCCGGATGGTGTGCGACCGGTCGGCGGCGGAGATGCCGGTGCTGACCCCCTCCCGGGCGTCCACGGTCACCGTGTACGCGGTGCCCCGCCGGTCCTGGTTGGTGTGGTGCATGGGCGGCAGGTCCAGCCGGTCGCACTCGCTCTCGGTGAGCGGCACGCAGATGTAGCCGGAGGTGTGGCGGACCATGAACGCGACCAGCTCCGGGGTGGCCAGCTCGGCCGCGAAGATCAGGTCGCCCTCGTTCTCCCGGTCCTCGTCGTCGACCACGACGACGGGCCGGCCGGCGGCGATGTCCGCCACCGCCTGCTCGATGCTGCCAAAGCTGCTCATGCCACAGCCTCCGAATAGGTCGGCGGGATCGGGGTGCGGGCGGGTGGGGTGGCCCGGGAGGTGCGCCACCAGGCGTACATGCCGGCGGCGCAGAACCCGCCGTAGACCAGGTACATGGCGGCCGACGGGTAGAAGCCGCCCTGGAGCAGCAGCGGCACGCCGACCGCGTCGACGGCGATCCAGATCAGCCAGAACTCCACCCAGCCGCGGGCCATGCCGTAGGTGGCCAGCAGGCTGCCGACCAGGATCCAGGCGTCCGGCAGCGGCCCCCAGGAGCCCAGCGCGGCCAGCACCGGGTACGCGGCGGCGGTGCCGACCGCCGCGGCGGCGATCAGGCCCAGCCGCTCCGGCCAGGTCGCCCAGCGCGGGGTGACCGCCGGCTGCTCCCCGCCGCCCGCGCGGCGGTTGCGCGACCAGCGCCACCAGCCGTAGACGCTGACCGCGAAGAAGAAGACCTGCCGGCCGGCCTGGCCGTAGAGGTCGTGCGCCTGCGGGGTGGCGAACACCCCGCCGAGGAAGACGGTGAACAGCAGCGCGTTGCCGATCATGCCGACCGGCCAGGCCCAGACGACCCGGCGCAGCCCGAGCAGCGCCGAGGCGAGGCCGAAGACGTTGCCGACGATCTCCCGGACCAGCACCGGCGAGCCGGCCACGTGCACCTGGGCGTCGAGCAGCCAGCCGAGCGGGCCCATCACCGGTCACCCCCCGCCGCGCGGTCGCCGAGAAGCCGCTCGACGTACTTGGCCAGCACGTCCACCTCGAGGTTGACCGGGTCCCCGACGCCCTTGGCGCCGAGGGTGGTGAGCTTGAGGGTGGTGGGGATCAGCCCGACCGAGAACCAGTCGTCGCCGACCCCGGCGACGGTCAGCGAGATGCCGTCGACGGTGATCGAGCCCTTTTCCACCACGTAGCGGGACAGGCCGGCGGGCAGCCGGAACCGGACCGTCTCCCACTGCGCGGCCGGCTCCCGGCTCAGCAGCTCGCCGACCCCGTCGACGTGTCCCTGCACCAGATGGCCGCCGAGGCGGCTGTTCAGGGCGGCGGCCCGCTCCAGATTGACCGGGTCGCCGGGACGAAGCGCGCCGAGCGCGGTGCGGCGCAGCGTCTCCCCCATCACGTCGGCGGTGAAGACCCCGCCGTCGACGTCGACCACGGTGAGACAGACCCCGTTGACCGCGATGGAGTCGCCGTGCCGGGCGTCCGAGGTGACCAGCGGGCCGCGGACCGCGACCAGCGCCGAGTCACCCCCGGTGTCGGTGGTCCGGACGATCTCGCCCAGTTCCTCGACGATGCCGGTGAACATGTCAGGCCTCCCTCTTCCGGGGCAGCGCGGTGATCCGCAGGTCGGGGCCGACCTGCGTAACGTCGGTGAGCTCCAGGTCGATGGCGTCGGCGATGGTGGTCACGCCGGCGTCGAGCAGCGCGGTCGGGCCGGCGCCGAGCAGCTTCGGCGCGACGTACCCGACGATCTTGTCGACCAGGCCGGCGGCGAGGAACGCGCCGGCCAGGGTGGGGCCGCCCTCCAGCAGCGCGGCCCGCACGCCGCGGTGGTGCAGCTCGGCGAGGAGCGCCGCGAGGTCGACCCGGCCGTCCGGGCCGGCCCCGACCTCCGCGGCGGTGGCCACCCAGGTCCGGGCGGCGCCGTCGCGGACCCGGGCCTCGGCCGGGGTACGCCCCGAGCTGTCCACCACCACGCGCAGCGGCTGCCGGATGGCGAGGGTGCCGTCGCGCAGGTTGCGGGCGGTGAGCCGGGGGTCGTCGGCGAGCACGGTGCCCACCCCGGCGATCACCGCGTCGACGGTGCCGCGCAGGGCGTGCACGTCGATCCGGGCCGCCTCGGAGGTGATCCACATGCTGGTGCCGTCGGCCGCGGCCGAGCGCCCGTCGAGGGTGGCCGCGTACTTCCAGATCAGGTACGGCCAGCCGCGGCGCATCGAGGTGAGCCAGGCGATGTTGCCGGCCTCGGCCTCCTCGGCGCGTACCCCGACCTCGACCTGGATGCCAGCGGCCCGCAGGGTGGCCGCGCCGCCGGAGGCGACCGGGTTGGGGTCCGGGACGGCGACGACGACGCGGGCGACGCCGGCCGCGATGAGCGCGTGGCTGCAGGGGCCGGTGCGGCCGGTGTGGTCGCAGGGTTCCAGGGTGACCACGGCGGTGCCGCCGCGGGCCCGCCTGCCGGCCTGGGCCAGCGCGACGATCTCGGCGTGCGGACCGCCCGCGTACGCGTGGAAGCCCTCGCCGACGACCTCGCCGTCGGCGTCCAGCAGGACGCAGCCGACCACGGGGTTGGGGCTGGTGGCGCCGAGGCCGCGGGCGGCCAGCGCGATCGCGCGACGCATCGCCTCGTCCACGGAGACGCTCGCCATCGCCAGCCCTGTCCTCTCGCTCGCCGGTCGCGCGCGGGCGGTTCAGGGAGAAGGCGGCACGGGTGCCGCGGACACGCGGCGGCGGAGATCCGGGGACGGCGGAGCCGACCCCGGGGAGCCCACGCGGCGGCTGAGGGTGCTCAGCGCCCGGCAGGGCCCTCCCCGTCCCGCGCGCTGTCTCCCATCCGGACTGTCTGGGGGCGGACGAGCCGCACCCCAACCGTCGGCCCCGGATTCTCACCAGGTCCACCGTCCGGCCGAAGCCGTCCGGGTCGCGGGCTTACCACGGTCGGACCGTGGATCACCGCCGGTTCGGAATTTCACCGAGCCCCGCCAGCGCGTGGTGGGTACACGGGAAGTCTTACACGCTGGGCGGCCGGTCGCGCCACAGAGGCGAGCTACCTCACAGCGGGGACCGGTTCGTCACGTCACGCCCCGGCGCCGGTCGACCGCGACGTATGACCCCGGTTGGCTCTTGGCGACCGTCTTCATCTCCGAGGCGACGGCGATCGCCTCCAGCGGGTCGGTGAAGCGCTTGCCGGGGTCGGAGAGGGAGACGCCGATGGAGAGGGTGACGAGGGCGGCCCGGCGGATGTTGCCCCGCCGGTCCTTCAGCTCGACGAAGCCGCGCTCCCGGTCGGTCGGGTCGTAGAGGGCGTCGGCGGCCGTCTCGAAGTCGACCACGGCCCGGCTGGTGAGCGGCCGGACCTGGGACGGGGTGCAGACGATGACGAAGTCGTCGCCGCCGACGTGGCCGAGGAAGGCCGGTGGCAGCCCGATCGAGACCACCGCCCGGTGCAGGCTGCGGGCCAGCGCGGAGATGAACTCGTCGCCGCGGACGAAGCCGTACCGGTCGTTGACGCTCTTGAACCGGTCGATGTCGATGTAGCCGACGGCGTAGTCCACGCCGCTGCGCACCCGGTCGCTGATCTCCCGCCGGATCCGGCTGTTGCCGGGCAGCCCGGTCAGCGGGGAGACCTCCCGGAACTCCTTGTTACGGCGCAGCGTGGAGCTGACCCGGGCGACCAGTTCGGCGGTGTCGAAGGGCTTGACCAGGTAGTCGTCGGCACCGGCGCTGAGGCCGTTGACCTTGTCGGAGGTCATCCCCTTGGCGGTCAGCATGATCACGGGCAGGGCCGAGGTCATCGGGTCGGCGCGCAGCCGGCGGGTCAGCTCCAGGCCGTCGATCCGCGGCATCATCAGGTCGACCACGGCCAGGTCCGGCCGGTGCCGCTCGATGACCTCCAGGGCCTCCTGGCCGTCGCCGGCGTGCAGCACCTCGAAGCCGTGCAGCCGGAGGTTGAACTCGACGAAGCGGGCGATGTCCTCGTCGTCGTCGACGACCAGGATGACGTCGGGTCGGTCGCCGGCCGGGTCCACGTCAGGCCCCGGTCGTCGCGCGTTCCGCCAGGCCGCGCAGCCGGCGGACCGCCTCGGCCGGGTCGTCGGCGCCGTAGACCGCGGTGCCGGCGACGAAGGCGTCGGCGCCGGCCGCGGCGGCCTGTTCGATGGTGTCCGCGGCGATCCCGCCGTCCACCTCGATGCGCAGCTCCAGGTGGCCGCTCGCGACGTGCCGCCGGGCGGCGCGCACCTTGTCCAGCATCTGGGGGATGAACCGCTGGCCGCCGAAGCCGGCCTTGATCGTCATGATCAGCAGCGTGTCGAAGCTCGGCAGCAGGTCCAGGTACGGCTCGATCGGGGTGTCCCGGTCGATCGCCAGCCCGGCCTTCGCCCCGGCCGAGCGCAGGTCCTTGGCCAGCGCCACCGGGTCGTCGCACGCCTCGGCGTGGAACGTGACGTTGTACGCGCCGGCGTCGGCGTACCCGGGCGCCCAGCGGCGCGGGTCCTCGATCATGAGGTGCACGTCGAAGGGAAGCTCGGTCGCCGCGCGCAGGCTCTGCACCACCGGCAGCCCGATGGTCAGGTTGGGCACGAAGTGGTTGTCCATGACGTCCACGTGCAACCAGTCGGCGGCGTGCTCGACGGCGCGGACCTCGTCGGCGAGGCGGGCGAAGTCGGCGGCCAGGATGCTGGGCGCGACGATCAGCGGCGGTACGGTCACGGGGCCAGTGTACGAACGCGGTCACCCACCGCCCGCAGCGCGGCACCGCCGGGAACCCGCTGTGACCCGGCCGTGACCCCCGGTGCAGAACCGGCCCGTCCGGCGCGCAGAATCGACACGAAAAGCCATCCGTGACTGGCCGATCGATCGAAACAGGGCGAAACTCCTACAGGGACGGTCACGTATGCTGCTCGCCCGGTCGCGGGGAACGCCGCACGGGCCGTGACGACCGGCTGTCATCTCCCGGGAAGGGCGGACGATGCGACGGTGGCTCCTGACGCTGGCGCTGACCGGCACGGCGACGGTGGTCCTGGCCGGCTGCGTCCCGCCGCACCGGCCCGACGGGGACCTCACCGACGACTGGGCCGCGCTGCCGGCGCCGCACCTGTTCGTCCCCGCCACGGACGCCTGCCTGCCCCGGCTCACCGCGGTGGTGCAGGCCGCCACCTACGAGACGGTGGACTGCGCGGGCAGCCATCTGGCCGAGGCGGTGCACGTCGGCACCTTCACCGGGCCGACGGCGCAGGGCGCCCGGCCGGAGTCGGGGTCGCCCGCGCTGCGCTCCGCCCGCGCCGAATGTGACCAGCGGGCCCGCGAGGTCATCGGCGGGGACTGGCACTCCGCCCGGCTCACCCTCAACATCGCGCTGCCCCCGGTGACCGCCTGGGTGGCCGGGGCCCGCTGGTTCCGCTGCGACCTGGCCGAGACCGACAGCATCGACAACACCCGGCCGGTCAACCGGCTGGGCAGCCTGCGCGGCGCCATGGTGGGCGACAATCCGCTGGTGCACCGCTGCTTCGACCCGAAGCTGATCGGCGAGAACCTGAACTACATGGCCCCGGTGCTCTGCACCGAGCCGCACCGCGCCGAGTTCGTCGGCGTCTACGAGGAGCGGGACCGGAGCTGGCCGGACTTCACCCGGGCGGCGGCGGAGGTGCACCGCCGCTGCATGGCGCTGATCGCCGCCTTCGCCGCCGTGCCGAACAACGCCGACCTGCCGTACCGGGCCGGTTCGATCTTCTACCCGCCGTCGCAGCGCGAGTGGGAGGAGGGCGACCGGGGGGTGCGCTGTTTCCTGTGGAGCGACGACCGCAAGCTGACCCGGTCGATGCGCGGGGCCGGCCCCGAGGGACTACCCGTCATCTGAGCCCCGGTGCCGTATGCTGCACCGCCGAGGCGTACCCGGCGCTTTACGCCGGTGGCCCGACCACGGACGACGGGGAGGTCGGTCGCGATGCGGCGATGGTGGGCGGCGGTCGCCGTGGGCGTGACGGCGGCGTTGGCACTGGGCGGCTGCGGCGCGCCGGCCGGGGTCGACCGGGACCTGGCCGACGACTGGCCCGCATTCGGCGCCCCGGCGGCCTTCGTGCCCGAGTCCGGCGCCTGCCACCGCACCATCCAGGACGTCGGCTACCTCAGCGGCTACAACCCGGTCGACTGCGCGACCACCCACCGCGCCGAGACGCTGCACGTGGGCACGCTGACCGGCCCGGACGCGGAACGCGGCGCTCCCCCGCGGGCCGGCTCGGCCGGCACCCGGACCGCGCACGCCGAGTGCGCCAAGCAGGTCAACAAGGCGGTCGGCGCCGACTGGCACTCGGGGCGGCTGCGGCTGTCGGTGGTCTTCCCGTCGGCCCTGGCCTGGACCGGCGGGGCCCGCTGGTTCCGCTGCGACGTCTCCGAGGTGGCCGGCCTGGACGACGGCAGCGTCACCGCGCGCAGCGGCAGCCTGCGCAACGCCCTGAAGGCCGGTTCGCCGCTGGCGCTGGGCTGTTTCAACCCGAAGCTCAAGAAGGACGACGTGGAGGAGATGCAGCCCGTCGCCTGCACCGCCAAGCACCACGCCGAGTTCGTCGGGGTCTACCAGTTCCCGGACATCAGCTACGCCGAGTTCCAGCGCACCTCGCTGCGGGCGCACAAGGGCTGCCGCGGGCTGATCGCGAAGTACGTGAAGGTGCCGAACAACAGCGACATGGTCTACCGGGCCGGCACGATCATCTACCACCCCTTCGAGGAGGAGTGGCAGGACGGCGACCGCGGCGTGCAGTGCTTCCTCTGGGTCTCGGACCGGACGCTGACCCGCTCGGTCAAGGGCGGCGGCAGCAAGGCCCTGCCGGTCACCTGAGCGGAACGGGGTGGGCCCGCGAGCCCACCCCGCCCGGGTCGCTCAGCCGACCTGGAGTGTGACGTCGTCGATGACGAAACTGGTCTGGAGCGAGGCGTCCTCCACCCCGGTCCACTTCAACGTCACCGTCTGCCCGGCGTACGCCGCCAGGTTGAAACTGCGCTGCACGTAACCACTGGCCGCGTTCAGGTTCGAGTACGTCGCCAGCGTGGTCGTGCCGACCTGCACGGTCAGCTTGTCGTACGCCGTACCCGTCGTCGTCTCGGCCGTGTCGATGTGCAGCCAGAACGACAGCGTGTAGCTCGAACACCCGGCCGGGACGCTCACCGACTGCGACAACGTGTCCGTGTGGCTGCTGCCGTACCCGTCCAGCCACGCCTTGTACGAACCCGTCCGCGCCGCCTGGCTCGACGAGTTCGTGATGACACCCGACGACGCCGTCCACGGCGCGCTGCCCGACTCGAAGCTGCTGTTGCCGATGAGCTGGCCGCCGGTGCAGCCGCCGGTGCCGGTGACCGTGATGGTGTAGCCGGCGCTGCGGGTGACCGAGCCGGTGCCGGTGACCGTGATGGTGAAGGTGCCGGTGGTGGCCGTCGCGGAGGCGCTGACCGTCATGGTGGCCGAGCCGCCCGAGGTGACCGAGGACGGGCTGAAGCTCACGGTCACCCCGCTCGGGGCGCCGGTGGCCGACAGGTTCACGGTCTGGGCGCTGCCGCTCGTGGTGGCGGTGCTGACGGTGGCGGTGGTGGAGCCGCCCCGGGCGACGCTGCCGGAGGTCGGGCTCACCGCGACGGAGAAGTCGTTGGTCGGGGTGCCGCCGCCGACCGCGAGCTGCCAGATCGCGTACGCGACACCGTCGGCGCTGCGGTTGAGGACCGTGGCGCTGACGTTGGCGGTGGTGTCGCAGGAGCGGTGGTAGCAGGAGTCGTACGCGGAGTTCGCCGTGCCGCCCCACTTGGCGGCCTGGGCGGTGGTCTTGCGGGCGCTGGCGCCCGCCGCGTAGCCGGAGGTGGGGATGCCGGCCTGCTGGAAGGAGTAGTCGTCGGAGCGACCCTGGCCCTCGACGTTCTCCTCCGGCTGAAGATTGAGCGAGTCCCAGTACGCCTTCAGCGGAGCCGCCGTGGTGGAGGTGAGCCGGTTGATGAAGTAGCCGCCGTTGGTCGAGCCGACCATGTCGAAGTTGTAGTAGCCCTTGATGTAGCCGCGCTGGGTGGCGCTGAGCTGGTTGACGTAGAACTCCGAGCCGTTGAGGCCCTGCTCCTCGTCGGTCCACCAGGCGAACCGGACCCGCTTGGTCATGCTCGGGTTCTGCTGGGCGAGGACCAGCGCGTTCTCCAGCAGGGTGGCCGAGCCGGAGCCGTTGTCGTTGATGCCCGGGCCGGCGGAGACGCTGTCCAGGTGCGCGCCGAACATGACCACCTGGTCGGCCGGGCCCTGCGGCCACTCGGCGATCAGGTTGTTCGACGGGTAGGTGCAGGCGGAACAGTACTGCTCGGTGACCGTGTAGCCGGCGGCCTGGAGCTTGGCCTTCACGTAGCTGACCGAGGCGGTGTAGCCGGCCGAGCCGGCCCGCCGGGTGCCGCCGTTGTTGCTGGCGATGGTGTTGAGCTGGGTGAGGTGGGCCTGGACGTTCGTCACCGAGATGTCCGGCGCGGCGGCGGCGAGCGCGGGGGCGGCGCTCACCGGCGCGGGGGCGGCGGAGGCGGCCGTGGTGGTGAGGGTCGCCGTCACGGCGGCGAAGAGGGCGAGCGCGAGGCCCGCGGTCGGCGTTCTGCGTCTCATGGAGACTCCTCGTGGGGGTCGGCGGGACGTAATGGCGGGGTGGCGCGACCCGTGGACTCCGGTGGGAGCCCCGCGGACCAGTGATCGGAACAGTTACATGTATCGATGTAAGAGTCAACGGGAGTGTCACATGGTGCGCGGAGTGGGGTCGTGGACGCCTGTCACATTCCGGCACATCCGCCGGGCGGTTCACTCCCCCGCGACGCGCAGCCGCTCGGTCAGCTCCCGTACCTCGGGCAGATCCGACCAGCCGTGCGCCAGGCGAGCCCGCAGGCCGCGCAGCTCGTGTCGGATGGTGGCGCGGCCGGTCCCGGCCGCCTCCTCGGCGACCGGGGCGAGCACCGCGACGGCCGCGTCGGGTTCGCCAGCGCAGGCGTGCGCGTCCGCCAGGCGCACCGTGAGCAGCAGGTACGAGGGACGCATCCGGGCCGGCAGGTGGGCCAGCGAGCGGGCGGTCGCGTGCACGGCACGGCGGGCCTCGGCCCGGTCCCCGGTGTGCGCGGCGAGGTCGCGCAGCGCCCCGCCGATCGAGGACTCCGCGCGCACCACCCCGGCGTCCCCGGTGAGCCAGGGCGCCTCCGCCGCGTCCCGGTCGTCCAGCCGGTCCAGCCACCGGCGGGCCAGCAACACCTGGCGGCGGCACTCGGCGGCGTCCCCGCCCAGGCCGTGCGCCCGAGCCTGGTAGAGGTGCGAGAGGGTGGACATCCAGCCGCGCTGCCGGTCGACCGCGCCGAGCGCCCGCGCGTACGCCAGCGACGAGGCCGGATCCCGGTCCAGCCGGGTCAGCGTGCAGAAGTCGCTGAACAGGGTCGCCCGCGCCACCGCGTCGTCGCCCGCCCCGGCCCACCGCAGCCCGTGCGCCACCCAGGCCATCCCCACCACGCTCTGCCCCCGCTGCATGCGCAGCCGGGCGGCGAGCTGGGCGTACTGGGCGGCGAGGCGGAGCAGCGGCAGCGGCGAGCGGCCGACCCGGTCGACCTTCTCCGCCCAGGCCACCAGCAGGTGCAGAATCCGCTCGATCGAGGTGACCACCTCGGTGGAGACCTGCTCGACAGCCGCCCGGGTGTAGCCGGGCAGCAGCGCGGTGAGGCCGTGCACGAGGTCCGGCACGGGCCGGTCCGGCAGTGCCGCCGGACCGCCGTGGACCAGCCGGGCGAGCGCCGGCAGCACGTCGTGCGGCCCGGCCACCGGGCACCCGGCGGCACCGTGCTGCGGGCAGGCGAATCCCGCGTACGGCAGCCGGGTCGGCCAGACCGGCACCCCGGGCGCGGCCAGCGTCTCGATGCCCTCCACGGCCGGCAGCACCGGGAACAGCGTCGGGTCGGACGGCCCGCCGGCCGGCCGGCGCACGTCGCCCGGCTCGGCCAGCGCGGTCAGCGCGCCGCCCGAGCCGAGCAGCGTGTCGAGCCGGGCCGGCAACCCCATCGGGGGCTCCCGCAGGCCGCTCTCCAGCTTGCTGATCACGCTGTAGTGGTAGCCGACGCGCAGGCCGAGCTGCCCCTGGGTCAGCCCGGCCCGCCGGCGCCACACGCGCAGCTCACGGCCGAACCCGGCCCACGGCCGGCCTGACGGCGGATCCTCGGCATCCATGCGCCCCTCCCACCCGCCCGGCACGCGAGCGCGCGCCGGGCCGGGTGGTGCAGGCATACCCCAACCATCCGGACCCGTCAATCGGGTCCGCGCTCAGCCCCGGCGCAGCACAGCCAGGAACATCGCGTCGGTGCCGTGCCGCTGCGGCCACAGCTGCACGGTCGGGCCGTCCCCCAGGCCGGGCATGCCGGCGGGCAGCAGCGGACGGGCGTCGACGAAGTCGACCGGGAAGCCGCACCGGCGGGACGCCTCGGTCACCGTCACGTGCGTCTCCACCGTGTGCGGCGAGCAGGTCACGTACGCGACCAGGCCGCCCGGCCGTACCGCCCGCAGCGCGGCGGTGAGCAGCTCGCGCTGCAACCGGGTCAGCGGCGGCAGGTCCGACGGCTGCCGGCGCCAGCGGGACTCCGGCCGGCGGCGCAGCGAGCCGAGCCCGGTGCACGGGGCGTCGACCAGCACCCGGTCGAAGTGCCCCTCCGGCAGCTTCGGATCGGCCCCGACCGTGCGCCCGTCGGTGTGTACCACGGTGACCGGCAGGCCCCGCGTGGCCTGGGCGACCAGCCGGGCCCGGTGCTCGGCGACCTCGACCGCGGTGAGCCGGGCGCCGCGCTCCGCGGCCAGGGCGCCGAGCAGGCCGGCCTTGCCGCCGGGGCCGGCGCACAGGTCGAGCCAGCGGCCGTCCGGCCCGTCCAGCGGCGCCACCGCGAGGGCGTTCGCCACCAGCTGGGAGCCCTCGTCCTGGACGTGCGCACGCCCGTCGGCCACCGCCGCCAGCTCACCCGGGGCGCCGCCGGAGAGGTAGACCGCGTACGGCGAGAAGGCGCCGGGCGCCCCGCCGACCTCGTCGGCCAGCGCCACCGGGTCGGCCAGGCCGGGCCGGGCGCACAGGTGCACCGGCGGGCGCTCGTTGTCCTCGATGAGCAGGCGGGCGGTCTCGCGCAGGTCGCCGCCGAGCGCCTCGGCGAAGGCCCGGACGATCCACTGCGGATGGCTGTACGCCAGCGCGAGGCGGCCGATCGGGTCGGTCTCCTCGGACGGGGCGAGCTTCGCCACCCAGCCGTCGGTGTCCCGGCCGGCCACCTCGCGGAGCACCGCGTTGGCGAAGCCGGTGGCCCCGGGACCGACCGTGCGGACCAGGTCCACGGTGGACGACACGGCCGCGTGCGCGGGCACCCGGGTGTGCAGGAGCTGGTAGGTCCCGAGCCGCAGCGCGTCCCGCACCGGCGGGTCGATCCGCTCCACGTCCCGGCCGGCCGCGTCGGTGATGATCGCGTCCAGGGTGCCGGTGTGGCGCAGCGTGCCGTAGGTCAGCTCGGTCGCGAAGGCGGCGTCCCGGCCGGTCAGCCCCTCGTCGCGCAGCATCGCGGGCAGCACCAGGTTGGCGTACGCGTCGTCCCGGTGCACCGCCGCGATCGCCTGGTACGCGACGTGCCGGGGCAGGTCCACGGCCGGACGGGCCGGACGCCGGACCCCGCCGCGCCGGTCGGCGCCGAAACGCCCCTCGCGCGGCGGCCCGTCGCCCCGGCGCCCGGGACGCTCACCGCGCTCCGGCCGGCCACCGTCGCGGGACCGTTCGCCGCCGAAGAACCGCCCGGCGTCGCCGGACCGGCCGCCGCGCGGACCGTCGTCGGAGGAACGCTCGCCCCGGGGCTCGGACGGCCCGGTCACGCGAGCACCTCGCCGGCGGCGACGCGGGCGCCGCGCGCCCAGTCGCCCGCCGACATGGCCTTCTTGCCGGCCGCGCGCACCTCGCCGAGCTGCACCGGGACGGTGCCCGTGCCGGCCAGCACCCGGGCCTTCTCCACCAGCAGCTCGCCGGGCTTCAGCTCCGGGCCGTTGGCCACCGGCGTGACCGGGCCGAGCTTGACCCGGTCGCCGCGGAAGGTGGTCCACGGGCCGGGGGCCGGTGTGCAGGCGCGGATCCGGCGGTCCACCGCGAAGGCCGGGTCGGCCCAGCGGACCCGGGCGTCCTCGACGGTGAGCTTCGGCGCGAGGGAGACCCCGTCGGCCGGCTGCGGCTCGGCCCGGGCGGTGCCGGCCTCCAGCGCGTCGAGCACGGCCACGAGCAGCCCGGCGCCGGAGTGGGCGAGCCGCTCCAGCAGGTCGCCGGAGGTGTCGGCGGGCCGGACCTCGTCGGTGACCGTGCCGTAGACCGGGCCGGTGTCCAGCCCCTCCTCCAGCTGGAAGACGCTGGCCCCGGTCAGCTCGTCGCCGTGCAGCACGGCGTGCTGCACGGGCGCCGCGCCGCGCCAGGCGGGCAGCAGCGAGAAGTGCAGGTTGATCCAGCCGAGCCGGGGGATCTCCAGCGCCGCCGGCGGCACCAGCGCGCCGTAGGCGACCACCGGCACGCAGTCCGGGGCCAGCTCGCGGAGCCGGTCGAGGAACTCGGGCTCGCGCGGTCGCGCCGGGGTGAGCACCTCGACGCCGTGCGCGTCGGCCCAGGCGCCGACCGGGGAGCGGACCAGGCCCCGGCCCCGGCCGGCGGGCGCGTCGGGGCGGGTGACAACGGCGAGCAGCTCGTGGCCGGAGGCGGCGACGGCGTCCAGCGCGGGAACGGCGACGGCCGGCGTGCCGGCGAAGACCAGGCGCATCCGGGTCACCGCCCCAGGCCGAACGGGTTGCCCGCGGCGTGCGGGCTGAGCTTGACGGTCGGCGGGGCGGCCTCGTCGTACCACTCGGCCTGGCGGATCGCCTTCATGGCCTCCTTGCGGCCGGCCGGGTCGAGCCGGTCGACGAAGAGCACCCCGTCGAGGTGGTCGGTCTCGTGCTGCACGCAGCGGGCCATCAGGCCGGTGCCGACGATCTGCAGCGGGTCGCCGTAGCCGTTGAAGCCCTTGGCGATGACGTTCTGCCGGCGCTTGGTGTCGAAGTAGAGCCCCGGGATGGACAGGCAGCCCTCCGGGCCGTCCTGCTCCTCCTCGTCGGGGAACTCCAGCACCGGATTCACCAGGTGACCGAGGACGTCGTCCACGTCGAAGGTGAACACCCGCAGGCCCACCCCGAGCTGCGGCGCGGCCAGGCCGGCGCCGTTCTGCTCGCGCATCGTGTCGGTCAGGTCGGCGATGAGCTTGCGCAGCTCGGCGTCGAAGTCGACGACCGGGTCGGCCGGCGTGCGCAGCACCGGATCGCCGAACAGACGGATGGGCTGAACGGTCACGCGGAGTGGCTCCTTGTCTGGGACGAGTGGTGCCGTACCAGTCTACGGAGTCGGTCCGGTCGCCCCGGCCGGCGTACCGCGATCGGTGACCGGGGACGCTTCGTCACCGACGGTGACCGGCAGGGTGGCGTAGCCGCGCAGGGTCAGCCGGACCCGCCGCTCGCCCGGCCCGGCCAGGGTGAGGCCGGGCAGCCGGCGCAGCAGCAGCGGGAACGCCACCTGCGCCTCCAGCCGGGCCAGGCCGGCGCCCAGGCAGTAGTGCGGGCCGGCGCCGAAGGAGAGCGGGTGCACCGCGGGGCGCCACGGGTCGAACCGGGCCGGCTCCGGGTAGCGGCCGGGGTCCCGGTTGGCCGCGCCGAGCAGCAGGATGAGCCAGCTCCCGGCGGGCAGGTCCACCCCGCCGTAGCGGGTCGGCGCGGTGCTCGTCCGCGAGGTGAGCTGCACCGGCGAGTCGTAGCGCAGCAGCTCCTCGACGTAGCCGGGGGCGAACTCGGGGCGCTCGCGCAGGGTCGCCGCCGCGGCCGGGTGGTCGAGCAGCACCACCAGGCCGTTGCCGAGCAGGTTGGTGGTGGTCTCGAAACCGGCCACCAGCAGGACGACCAGGTTCGACAGCAGCTCGTCGCCGGAGAGCCGGTCGCCGTCGCCGTCGTGCGCCTGCACCAGCGCGGTGGTCAGGTCGTCGGCCGGGGCGCGCCGGCGGGCCGCGACGAGGTCGGTGAAGTAGTCCCGCAGCTCGGTGGCGCCCCGGTCGGCGAGGGCCAGCTCGTCCGGGCTGATCTCCGGCTCCAGCACCCCGGTGAGATCGGTGGCCCAGCGCCGGAACAGCGGCCGGTCCGCCGCCGGCACGCCGAGCAGCGCGCAGATCACCGCCACCGGCAGGGGGTACGCGAACTCGGCCATGAAGTCGACCGGCTCACCCGACGCGGCCCGGGCCACCATCCCGTCCACCAGCTCGTCGGCCTGCGCCTCGACCACGTCCCGCATGGCGGCGATCCGGCGCGGGGTGAAGGCGCCGGCCGCCAGCCGGCGCATCCGGCTGTGGTCGGGCGGGTTGGTGCGCAGCATCGAGCGGGAGATCGAGGCGACGGCGGGGCTCTCCCGCCAGCCGGGGAGGAACTGGTCGCGCAGGTCGTCGTCCATCACGCCGAACCGGGCGTCGCGCAGGATCGCGTCGGCCTCCGCGTAGCCGGTGACCAGATGGAACGCCGGCCCGGCCTGGACCACCGGGCCGTGGCCGCGCAGCCGCTCGTAGGTCGGGTAGGGATTCACCCGCCCCTCGGGGGACAGCAGCAGGGCGAGGGCGTCGGCAGGGTCCACGGTCGGCCTCCCCGGGCGTCGGAAGCCTCCATCATGCTCCCGCCGGCCCGATCCGGCGATCCCCCGCCACCCGGGCGGTACGCCTCAGGCGCCGGCGCCCGGCTCCCCCGCCAGCACCGCGCCCCCGCCGAGCAGGGCGTGCTCGGGCAGCGGCAACTGGAGGCCGTGCGCGGCCTCCCAGTCGTGGATCAGGCCGGGCCGGACCTGGGCGGCGAAGAAGTCGACGGCGCTCATCCCGCCGACCACCGGCTCGTCCACCTCGGCGACCAGCCGCGCGGGGACCAGCGGGAAGCCGCTCTGCAGGGCGGCGCTGAGCCGGCGGTGGCCGTCGACCACGAAGAAGTACTCGCCGGTGTAGCCGATGGTCAGCGGCTCCAGGGCCTCGTCGCCGGACCCGGCCACCTCACCGACGAACTCCGAGTCCCAGAGGCCGCGCAGGGCGGTGATGTCCTCGGTCGGGTAGACCCGGGCCGGGTCGAGCAGCAGCAGCGGCTGGCCGTCGCGCAGCACCTCCGCGCCGAGCCGGCCCTCGTAGACGTCGACGACGTGCTGGATCACCTGCTCCGGGGTGGCCCGGGTGGTGTCGCAGACCAGGTCGTAGTTGCGCAGCCGGGCCTTGTCGACGCCGTAGCGCACGATGAACCGGCCGCGCTCGCTCTCGCTGCGCTCGCGGAGCTTGGCCTTCGCCTCCTCCAGCGAGGTGTAGCTCTCGGCCGGGCCGGACGGGCGGGCCAGCACCCGGCGGGCCGCCTCGGTCGGCTCGGTGATCATGTGCACCTTGAGCGCGTCGGTGAAGAAGTGCCAGGCCAGCCGGGAGTCCATCACCAGGCTCTCGCCGGAGGCGGCGATGTCCCGCTGGAGCTGGTCGACGTAGCCGTCGACGGCCTGGTCCAGCTCGGCGTGCAGGTTGAGCTGGAGGGCGGTCATCTGCCGCTCCTGGGCCATCTGGCGGTAGAGGTCGCCGACGCTGACCCGGCGCAGCCCCAGCCGCTTGGCGATCTCGACGGAAACGGTGCTCTTGCCGCTGCCGAGGTCACCGTTGAAGACGATCGACTGACGAACGGTCACGACTGGTCCACCCCTGATCACCGGCTGATTGACATCATCGAATCCGCGTCGGCTCGACGCACTCCCGCTTCACCGCGCCGCGCCCGGGAGCCGTCGTGCGCCTGGGCATGACGGGCGATGCTATCACGCGTCTTCCACCCATTTGCCGGACGAGGTGTCCGACAAACCCCAGGTCACGACCGTACGCGACGGCCCGGGTGCGCCACGTCACGGGTGGCCGCCGGGCTCAGAACAGGCTGAGCGGGTCGATCTGGAGCCGGACCGGGTCGGCCGCCTTGCGGGCGCTGCGCTGCCCGGCCGCCGCGTGCAGCGCCCCGGCCAGAGCGGCGGCCCGGGCCCGGGGCACCCGGACGAGCATCCGTTCCCGTCCCTCGTCGGCCGGCACCGGGCCGAGCACCTCGGCGCCGTCGGGCAGCCGGGCGCCGGCCAGCAGGTCCGCCACCGCGTCGGCCACGCCGGTGACGCTGGCCATCCGCACCGCCGGCGGGAAGCCCAGCTCGCGGCGCTCGGCCAACTCCCGGGTGGCGAACCAGGCGGAGTCCCAGCGCAGCAGCGCCTGCACCGGCACGAGGGCGCCGTCGGCGACCACCACCACCCGGCCGCCGGCCGGCCCGGGGCGGGCCAGCGCGGCGGCGGCCAGCCAGCGGCGCAGCGCCTCCTCCCCGGCCCGCAGGTCGGCCCGGGTGAGCAGCGCCCACGAGTCGAGCAGCAGCACCGCCCCGTAACCGCCCTCGGCGACCGGTTCCGCGCCGGGGGTGGCGATCACCAGGCCGGCGCCGGCCGGCACCGTCGCGAGCACCTCCTCCCGCCCCGAGGTGCGCACCGGCACCCCCGGGAAGGCCCGGCCCAGCTCCTCGGCCGTCCGCCGGGCCCCGGTGACCGAGGCGCGCAGCCGCCGCCCGCCGCACTCCGGGCAGGCGTACGCGGCGGCGACCCGGCCGCACCAGCGGCAGGCCGGCGTCCCCTCGGCCGACGGCAGGCCCAACGGGCCGGCGCAGTGCGGGCAGCGGGCCGGGGTGCGGCAGTCGGCGCAGGCCACCGAGGGCAGGTAGCCGCGGCGGGGCACCTGCACCAGCACCGGCAGGTCGGCGCGGAGCGCGTCCCGGGCGGTGGTCCAGGCCAGGCTGGGCAGCCGGGCGGAGGCGGCACCGGGGTCCCGGGCCAGGTGCGGGTCGTCCCCGGTGGGCACGATCGCCGGCATCCGGGCCCGTACGGTCGCCCGGTCGGCGACCACCTCTCGAGCCCAGCCGGTCTCCACCAGCAGCTGAGCCTCGGCGGTGCGGGCGTACCCGCCCACCAGGGCGGCGACCCCGGCGAGCTGGGCCCGGGTGAGCAGCACGTCCCGGGCGTGCGGGTAGGGCGCGCGGGGCTCGGCGTGCAGGTCGTCGCCGTCGTCCCAGACGGCGACCAGACCGAGCCGCTCGACCGGGGCGAACATTGCCGCCCGGGTGCCGATCACCACGGGCACGTCGCCGCGGCGGGCGGCGAGGAAGGCGCGGTAGCGGCGGGCCGGTCCGGCGGCCGCGGAGAGGCAGGCGTGCCGGCCGGGCCCGAGGACGGCGGTCAGGGCGGCGTCCAGCCGGTCCAGGTCCCGGGCGTCGGCCACCACGACCACGGCGCCCCGGCCGCCGGCCACGGTCGCGGCCACGGCGTCGGCGTACCGGTCGGCCCAGTCCTCGCCGGGCAGCGCGGACCAGACGGCCCGGGGCGCCCGCCCGGCGGTGAGGGCACGCAGGAACGCCGGCCCGGCCGGGTAGTCCCGCCACCCGCGCGGGTCGACGGGGTCGGCAGCGCCCGGGCCGGTGTCCACGGAGCCGGTCGCCGGGGTGGCGTCGTCGACGTGCGCCCGGGTGGCGGGATCGGCAGGGCCGGCGGCATCGGCGGCCGCCGGAGTGGCCGGATCGCCGGCGCCGGCGGACGCCGGAGTGGCGCGATCGGTGCCGGCGGCCGGCACGGTGGCGGGGTCGGCGGGGGTCGGCGGGGTGGCGTCGGCGCCGGCGAGGGCGGTCGCGGTGACGTCCTTCTCGACCCGGGCGTGCCGGGGCGGGACGGCGAGCCGGAGCACGTCGGCGAGGCTGCCGGCGTAGCGGTCGGCGACCGCGCGGGCCAGCTCGGCCACCTCCGGCGCCAGCACCGGCACCGGGGAGACCACCTTCTCCAGGTACGCCAACCGGGGATGCGCGGACTCCGCCACGCGCTCCAGCAGCCAGCCGTCGACGAGCTGCCCGGCGAAGCGGACCTTCACCCGCACCCCGGGCCGGGCGTCGGCGTCCAGGGTGTCCGGAACGAGGTAGTCGAAGGGGCGGTCGAGGTGCGGCAGCGGCACATCCACGCAGACGCGAGCGACCGGCGACCCCTCGGCGGGTCGCCGGTCGCCGCGCCTGGTGCCGGTCAGGCTCCCGCGGCCGACTTGAGGTCGGCGGCCCGGTCGGTGCTCTCCCAGGTCAGGTCCGGCAGCTCCCGGCCGAAGTGGCCGTAGGCGGCGGTCTGCTGGTAGATCGGGCGGAGCAGGTTGAGGTCCCGGATGATCGCGGCCGGGCGCAGGTCGAAGACCTCGGCCACGGCCTTCTCGATCGAGGCGACCGGCACGGTCTCGGTGCCGAAGGTCTCGATGAAGAGGCTCACCGGGTGGGCCTTGCCGATCGCGTACGCGACCTGCGCCTCGCAGCGCTCGGCCAGGCCGGCGGCGACCACGTTCTTGGCCACCCAGCGCATGGCGTACGCGGCCGAGCGGTCCACCTTGGACGGATCCTTGCCGGAGAACGCGCCGCCACCGTGCCGGGCGTAGCCGCCGTAGGTGTCGACGATGATCTTCCGGCCGGTGAGGCCGGCGTCGCCCATGGGCCCGCCGATCTCGAAGCGCCCGGTCGGGTTGACCAGCAGCCGGTAGCCCTCGGTGTCCAGGCCGAGGCCCTCCAGCTCGGGGGTGATGACGTGATCGCGGACGTCCGGGGTGAGCAGCGACTCGAGCGAGATGTCGGCCGCGTGCTGGCTGGAGACCACGACGGTGTCGAGCCGGACCGGGCGCAGCCCGTCGTACTCGATGGTCACCTGGGTCTTGCCGTCGGGCCGCAGGTAGGGGATCGTGCCGTCCTTGCGCACCTGGGCGAGCCGGCGGGCCAGCCGGTGGGCGAGCGCGATGGGCAGCGGCATCAGCTCGGGCGTCTCGGAGCAGGCGAAGCCGAACATCATGCCCTGGTCGCCGGCGCCCTGCGCGTCCAGCGCGCTCTCCGACGAGCCGGTACGCAGCTCGAACGCGTTGTCCACGCCCTGCGCGATGTCCGGCGACTGGGCGCCGATGGAGACGCTCACGCCGCAGGAGGCGCCGTCGAAGCCCTTCTTCGACGAGTCGTAGCCGATCGACAGGATGGTGTCCCGCACGATGGTCGGGATGTCGGCGTACGCCTTCGTGGTCACCTCGCCGGCGACGTGCACCTGGCCGGTGGTGATCAGCGTCTCGACCGCGACGCGGCTGTGCGGGTCCTTGGAGAGCAGTGCGTCGAGAATGCCGTCACTGATCTGGTCGGCGATCTTGTCCGGGTGGCCTTCCGTGACCGATTCGGACGTGAAGAGACGTGTCACGGCACTCCTAAGCATGTGAAGACTTTTAAAGGTCGCTCGGCGGCAGTTTAGTCACCGTGCTCCCAGGGTGACCCGGGGAACCGGAGAGTGACCAACCGTCAGGACCGCTCCCGCAACCGGGCGGCCACGAGGTCCCAGACGGCGTCGGCCAGGTCCTCCTTGGGCTGCTCGGGCATCCGGTGCACGGACCCGTCCGCCCCGATCACCGTGGCGGCGTTGGTCTCGGCCCCGAAGACCTTGTCCACCCCGACCTCGTTGATCACGATGAGGTCGGCGCGCTTGCGGGCCAGCTTGGCCCGGCCGTTGGCCTCGGCGTCGCCGGTCTCCGCGGCGAAGACCACCAGCACCTGCTCCGGCCGCCGGCGTCGGCCGAGCTCCGCCGCGATGTCCGGGTTGGTCACCAGCTCGATGGTGGGCGCGCTGCCGTCGTCCGACTTCTTGATCTTACCGGGCGCGTACGTCGCCGGACGGAAATCGGCGGGTGCGGCGGCCATCACCACGGCGTCCGCGTCGGCGGCCGCCTCCAGGGTGGCCTTGCGCAACTCCTCCGTGCTGCCCACCCGCACGAGGTCGACGCCGGCCGGGTCGGCGAGCGCGACGTTGGCCGAGACCAGGGTGACCCGGGCGCCCCGGGCCACGGCGGCGCGGGCGAAGGCGTAGCCCTGCTTGCCGGAGGAGCGGTTGCCGAGGAAGCGGACCGGGTCGAGCGGCTCCCGGGTGCCGCCGGCGGTGACCACCACGTGGCGGCCGGCCAGGTCGGCCGGGGCGGCGCCGCCCCGGGCGAGGGCCCGGCGGGCGACCGCGAAGATCTCGGCCGGGTCGGGCAGCCGGCCCTTGCCGGTGTCCTTGCCGGTGAGCCTGCCGACGGCGGGCTCGATCACCACGACGCCGCGGGACCGCAGGGTGGCCACGTTGGCGACGGTGGCCGGGTGCTCCCACATCTCGGTGTGCATGGCCGGCGCCAGCACCACCGGGCAGCGCGCGGTCAGCAGCGTGTTGGTGAGCAGGTCGTCGGCGAGGCCGTGGGCGGCCTTGGCGAGCAGGTCGGCGGTGGTGGGTGTCACCACGACGAGGTCGGCGTGCTGCCCGAGGCGGACGTGCGGCACCTCGTGGACGTCGGACCAGACGTCGTCGGTGACCGGCTGGCCGGAGAGCGCGGCCCAGGTCGGCGCCCCGACGAACCGGAGCGCCGACGCGGTCGGCACGACCCGGACCCGGTGGCCCGACTCGGTGAAGAGCCGGAGCAGCTCACACGCCTTGTAGGCGGCGATGCCGCCACCGACCCCGAGGACGATCTCGGCGGCCATCGGCGCGGGCGGGGCTTACGGCTGGTCGGTCGGCTCGGCGGTGAGCAGACCCGCGTTGATCTCGCGCATGGCGATGGAGAGCGGCTTCTCCTGGGGGGTGGTCTCCACCAGCGGGCCGACGTACTCCAGCAGGCCCTCACCGAGCTGGCTGTAGTAGGCGTTGACCTGGCGCGCGCGCTTGGCGGCGAAGATGACCAGCGCGTACTTCGAGGTGGTCTTCTCGAGGAGCTCGTCGATCGGCGGGTTGGTGATGCCCTCGGGGTTGGCGATGGATCCCACGAAATAACCTCTGCGTCTTTGTGCACCGCCCGGAGGCGGTGGCCTCTCAACCGCTCGGGCGCGGTCGGGCCGGAGCCAGGAAGGAAGAACCGAGCAAGCCTACCAGCTCCTCGGCCGCGCGCTCGGTCCGGTCGTGCACCACGGCGTGTGCGAAGGCGGCCGCGACGGCCGGGTCCGGCCGGTACGCCGGCGGGGTGAGCAGCACGAGCCGCGCGTCCGGGACCACGGCCCGGACGGCGAGCGCGCCCGGCAGGTCCAGCGGGAGCAGCACCGCCTGCCCCTCCGCGAGCCGGGCCCGCACCCCCGCGCGCGGCACCCCGCGCCGGTACGGCCCCATCCGGCTCCACTCCAGCAGCTCGTCGGCCGCGACCATGCGGTCGAAGCCGGTCGCGTCCAGGAAGAGCCGGTCGACGCCGTCCACCTCGCCGGGGCAGGCCGGCCGGGTGGTCGCGGCCACCGGCACCCACACGGACGGGAGGCGCGCCCGGACCAGCTCGACGACACTCCCCCCGCCGGCCCCAGAAGGGCCGGCCAGGACAGTGAGCCGAGCCGCCGGGCGCGCCTCGTCATCCATGCTCACCGCTTGTTTCTACACGGTGGGCCGTTCAGTTGGCGGCGAACTCTCCAAGCAGCGCCTTGCGCTGCTGCTCGCCCAGGCCACGCAGCCGACGGCTGTCAGCGATCTTGAGCTTCTCCATGATCTGGGTGGCTCGGATCTTGCCGATGCCCGGCATCGCCTGGAGCACGGCCGAAACCTTCAGCTTGCCCACGACGTCGTCGGACTCGGCCCGCTCGAGGACGGTGGCGAGGGTGGTCTTGCCCTGCTTGAGCTGCTCCTTCAGCTCAGCACGGGCCTTGCGGATCTCCGCGGCCTTCTCCAGCGCGGCAGCGCGCTGTTCGGGGGTCAGTGACGGGAGCGGCACCAGTTCTCCTCAGGTCCCTAGTACGACGGGCGGGGCGCACCGCCGCATCTGTGAAACGTGGTGTCGCTGGCAACCAAAGGGGTCCGTGGTTCCCAGCGCGTGGAAAACTAGCGGTCAACGGAGTTCTCGGCAACGTGGGCGCGCGAAGATCAACGGAAAGTGACCGAGCCGTCAGTCAGTCACGCGGCGGCCAGGGCGGCCCGGCACTCGGCCAGCACCCGGTCGGTCGCGGCCCGCAGGGCCTCCTGGTCCGGCCCCGCGCCCAGCACCTCGCGGGAGTAGGACGGCAGCACCGAGGGCAGGCTGGAGCCGAACACGGTACGCAGGTCGGCGGCCGTCGCGCCCTGCGCGCCCAGCCCGGGCGCGAGCAGCGGACCGTTCACCGCGGCGAGGTCGTGACCGGTGTCGCCGATCGTCGCGCCGACCACCAGACCGAAGCTGCCGAGAGGATCGGCACCCCGGTTGAGCTGGGAAATCTCGTCGATGACGGTCTGCGCGACGGTGCGCCCGTCGGCCCCGACGGCACGCTGCACGGAGGCTCCCTCGGGGTTCGAGGTGAGCGCCAGGACGAACACCCCGCCGCCGTGCGCGGCGGCCAACTCGAACATCGGGGCGAGCGAACCTACTCCCAGGTAGGGACTCGCGGTGACCGCGTCGACATACAGCGGGCTGGATGGATCGAGGTAGGCCGAGGCGTACGCGCTGACCGTCGAGCCGATGTCGCCGCGCTTGACGTCGAGCAGAACGAGCGAGCCCGAATTTCGCAACTGTCGGATAGTTGACTCAAGAATTCCGACACCACGGGACCCGAAGCGCTCGAAGAACGCCGACTGGGGCTTGACGACGGCCACCCGGTCGCCGATGGCCTCCACCACGATCCGGCAGAACCGGTCGAGGCCCTCGACGTCGTCGGACAGTCCCCAGCGGGCGAGCAGCCCGGGGTGCGGGTCGATCCCCACGCAGAGCGGTCCCCGCTCGGCCACGGCCCGGTGCAGGCGGGCGCCGAAGGTCTCCATCGCGTCTCTCCCTCTCCTGGCGCGGCCTCGGGCCGCGGTGTCCGCGACGGGTACGCCGCCGCTCGTGGTCCTGTCCCGGCCGCCGCGCGGCCGGGCGTCCTGCCGCCACCGGACGCCGGTCGCCGGTGGCCTCCCGCCGGCTCAGCCCGCCTTGACGGCCGCCTCGACCCCGGCCGCGATCCGCGCCACGTCCGCCTCGTCGGTGACGTACGGGGGCATGGTGTAGACCAGGTCCCGGAACGGCCGCAGCCAGACGCCCTGCGCCACCGCGGCGGCGGTCGCCCGGGGGATGTCCACCTCGTGGTCGAGCTGGACGACGCCGATCGCGCCCAGCACCCGCACGTCGGCCACGCCGGGGGCGCCGCGCAGCGGTTCCAGGCCGGCGCGCAGCCCGTCGGAGATCCTCGCCACCCGCCCCGCCCAGTCCCCGGCCCGCAGGAGCTCCAGGGAGGCGTTGGCGACGGCGCAGGCGAGCGGGTTACCCATGAAGGTCGGGCCGTGCGCCAGCACCCCGTCGGCCGAGATGGCCCGGGCCACCTCGGGGGTGCAGAGCGCCGCGGCCAGGGTGAGATAGCCGCCCGTGAGGGCCTTGCCGACGCAGAGCACGTCCGGGGCGACGCCGGCGTGCTCGGCGGCGAACATGGCGCCGGTCCGGCCGAAGCCGGTGGCGATCTCGTCGAAGACCAGCAGGATGCCGTGCGCCCGGGTCACCTCGCGCAGCACCCGCAGGTAGTGCGGGTGGTGGAACCGCATCCCGCCGGCGCCCTGCACCACCGGCTCCACGATCACCGCGGCCAGCTCGCCCGCGTGCCGCTCCACCGCGTCCACCAGCGCCGCCTCGTACGCCGGGTCGGGCGGGGTGTCGAAGCCGGCCGGCGGCACCGGCGCGAACACCTGCCGGGGCAGCACGTCGCCCCAGAGGTGGTGCATGCCGCCCTCCGGGTCGCAGACGCTCATGGGGTGGAACGTGTCGCCGTGGTAGCCGCCCCGCCAGGTGCCCAGCCGACGGCGTTCCGGCCGCCCCACGGCCCGCTGGTACTGCAGGCACATCTTCACCGCCACCTCGACGCTGACCGAGCCGGAGTCGGCCAGGAAGACGTGCTCCAGGCCGTCCGGAGCCAGCTCCACCAGCGTCCGCGCCAGGCGTACGGCGGGCTCGTGGGTGAGGCCGCCGAACATCACGTGGCTCATCCGGCCGAGCTGGTCGGTGACCGCCGCGTCCAGCACCGGGTGCCGGTAGCCGTGGATCGCCGCCCACCAGGACGACATCCCGTCGACCAGTTCCCGGCCGTCGGCCAGCCGCAGCCGGACCCCCTCGGCGCTGTCCACCACGTACGGCGAGCTGGCCGGCGGCAGAGCCGCATAGGGATGCCACACGTGCCGCCGATCAGCGGCAAGGATCTCCTCAGGCGTCACAGGCTCTCCTTCCCTCCCCCTCCCTCCCCCGCGATCCTGCGGTTCCGGCCCGCGATCCGCCCCGGAACGGGCGATGCGCCGGGCACGAACTGGAAGATCGCGCGGAGGAAGGGGGTCAGCGGGGTGGTGGTGGGGTCGTTCGGGTTGCGGCGCGGACCAGGGCCGGGCCCCGGTAGATGAAGCCGGTGTAGAGCTGGATCAGGCTCGCGCCGGCGTCGAACATCCGGGCCGCGTCGTCCGGGTCGAGGATGCCGCCGACGCCGATCACCGGCAGCCGGCCGCCGGTCTCGCGGTGCACGAAGGCGACCACCTCACGGGCGCGGGCGGCCAGCGGGCGGCCGGAGAGGCCGCCGGTCTCCGCTCCCCGCGCCCGGTCGGCGGGGGCGAGCCCGTCGCGGGCCAGCGTGGTGTTGGTGGCGATCACCCCGGCCGCGCCGCGGGCGAGGCAGACCTCCAGCAGCTCGGCGACGGCCGGCTCGGTGAGGTCGGGGGCGATCTTCACCAGCACCGGCTTCTCCCCGACGAGGGCCGCGAGCAGCGCGTCCAGGTGGGACCGGTCCTGAAGGGACCGCAGCCCCGGGGTGTTCGGTGAGGACACGTTGACCGCGAAGTAGTCGCCGTGCCCCTTCAGCGCCCGGTAGGAGGCCAGGTAGTCCTCGACGGCCTCGTCCAGCGGGGTCACCTTGGACTTGCCCAGCGAGATGCCCAGCGGTACGCCGAGCGGGCGCGGCAGCGCCGCCAGCCGGGCCGCGAGGGCCTCGGCGCCGGCGTTGTTGAAGCCCATCCGGTTGACCACGGCCTCGCTGTCGCGCAGCCGGAACAGCCGGGGCCGGGGGTTGCCCGGCTGGGCGTGCGCGGTGACCGTGCCGACCTCGACGAAGCCGAAGCCCAGCGCCGGCCACGCCGGCAGCGCCACCCCGTTCTTGTCCATCCCGGCCGCCAGCCCCACCGGGTTCGGGAAGTCCACCCCGAACACCGTCCGCGGCGCCGCCCGGAAGTACCGCGCCCGCAGCGCCGCCAGCACGGCCGGCCGCCGCGACACCGAGGCCAGCCGCTCCAGTGTCCACTCGTGCGCCGCCTCGGCGTCCCCACCCCCGATGCCGAACAACCGAGGCCGAACAACCTTCTCGAAGATCACCGCCCGTCCACCCCCACCTCGGTGATCATGAGGTTGACGGCGAAGTCGATCTCCTCGACCGCCGCCAGCCTCATGATCGACGGGGTGAGCCCGGGGGTCACTCGCCGGCCCGGAGGGCGGCGTGGAGCTCCTGGAGGGGGCGGACGCGCATGTCGCCGCGGATCCTCGCCTCGATGCCCATCACCGCCGCCGCCGCTCCCGGCACCGTGGTGATGCAGGGGATGTCGGCCGTCACGGCGGCGCTGCGGATCTCGTAGCCGTCCGAGCGGGCGCTGGCGCCGGAGCCCTGCGGGGTGTTCACCACCAGGGCCACGTCGCCGCCGAGGATCAGGGAGACCGCGTCCTCGCCCTCGCCCGACTCGTAGTGCTTGCGGATCTGCTCGCAGGCGATGCCGTGCCGGCGGAGCACCTCGGCCGTGCCGGTGGTGGCCACGATGTCGAAGCCCAGGTCGGCCAGGCGCTTGATCGGGAAGATCATGCCGCGCTTGTCCCGGTTGGCCACCGAGACGAAGATCTTCCCGGCGGTCGGCAGCGACCCGTACGCGGCGGACTGCGACTTGGCGAAGGCGTGCCCGAAGTTGGTGTCGATGCCCATCACCTCGCCGGTGGACTTCATCTCCGGGCCGAGCAGCACGTCGATGCCCTTGCCGGACGGGGTGCGGAACCGCTTGAACGGCAGCACCGCCTCCTTGACCGCGATCGGGGAGTCGGCCGGCATGGTCCCGCCGTCCCCGGTGGGCGGCAGCAACCCCTCGGCGCGCAGCTCGGCGATGGTGGCGCCCAGCGCGATCCGGGCCGCCGCCTTGGCCAGCGGCACCGCCGTGGCCTTGGAGACGAACGGGACCGTCCGGGAGGCGCGCGGGTTGGCCTCCAGCACGTACAGCATGTCGCCCTGGAGCGCGTACTGGACGTTGAGCAGGCCCTTCACCCCGACCCCGCGGGCGATCTCCTCGGTGTAGCGGCGTACCTGGGCCAGGTGCGAGCCGGCCAGGGTGATCGGCGGCAGGGCGCAGGAGGAGTCGCCGGAGTGGATGCCGGCCTCCTCGATGTGCTCCATGACGCCGCCCAGGTAGACCGCGCCGTCGGCGTCGACCAGGGCGTCCACGTCGATCTCGATGGCGTCGTCGAGGAAGCGGTCCACCAGCACCGGGTGGTCCGGCGAGATGTCGGTGGCCCGGCCGATGTAGTCGCGCAGGGTGGCGTCGTCGTAGACGATCTCCATGCCCCGCCCGCCGAGCACGTACGACGGGCGGACCAGCACCGGGTAGCCGATCTCGTCGGCGATCGCCTTGGCCTCGTCGTAGGAGGTGGCCATGCCGTGCGCCGGGGCGCGCAGCCCGGCCCGGGACAGCACCGCGCCGAACGCGCCGCGCTCCTCGGCCAGGTGGATCGACTCCGGGGAGGTGCCGACGATCGGCACGCCGGCGTTCTTGAGCCGCTGGGCCAGGCCGAGCGGGGTCTGCCCGCCGAGCTGCACGATGACCCCGACCACGCCGGGGCCGCCGGCCGCCTTGCCGGAGGTGTCCTCGGCGTGCCAGACCTCCAGCACGTCCTCGAAGGTGAGCGGCTCGAAGTAGAGCCGGTCGGCCGTGTCGTAGTCGGTGGAGACGGTCTCCGGGTTGCAGTTGACCATCACGGTCTCGTAGCCGACCTCCCGGAGCGCCATGACGGCGTGCACGCAGGAGTAGTCGAACTCGATGCCCTGCCCGATCCGGTTCGGCCCGGAACCCAGGATGAGCACCTTGGGCCGGTCCGAGGGCCCGACCTCGGTCTCCTGGTCGTAGGTCGAGTAGTGGTACGGCGTGGTCGCCTCGAACTCGGCCGCGCAGGTGTCCACCGTCTTGTAGACCGGCCGGATACCGAGCCGGTGGCGCAGGGTGCGGACGCCGTCCTCGGCGGCCAGCTCGGGGCGGAGGGCGGCGAGCTGCCGGTCGGACAGGCCCGCCCGCTTGGCCGCGCGCAGCAGCTCGGCGTCGAGTACCGGGGCGTCGACGATCTCGGCCCGCAGCTCCACCAGCGCGGCGATCTGGTCCAGGAACCAGGGGTCCATCCCGCCGGACGCCTCGGCCACCTCGGCGATCGAGGCGCCCAGCCGCAGCGCCCGCTCGACCGTGTAGATCCGGCCGTCGTGCGGCATCCGCAGCGCGGCGAGGGTGTTCTCCTTCGTGGCGCCCGCCGGGTCCGGCTGGGTCCAGAACCCACCGGCCCGGGTCTCCATGGAGCGCATCGCCTTGTTCAGCGCCTCGGTGAAGTTGCGCCCGAGGCTCATGGCCTCGCCCACCGACTTCATGGTGGTGGTCAGCTCCGGGTCCGCGCCGGGGAACTTCTCGAACGCGAACCGGGGGATCTTCACCACCACGTAGTCCAGGGTCGGCTCGAACGCCGCCGGGGTCTTCAGGGTGATGTCGTTGGGGATCTCGTCGAGGGTGTAGCCGATGGCCAGCTTCGCGGCGATCTTGGCGATCGGAAAGCCGGTGGCCTTCGACGCGAGGGCCGAGGAGCGGGACACCCGCGGGTTCATCTCGATGACGACGATCCGGCCGTCGGCCGGGTTCACCGCGAACTGGATGTTGCAGCCGCCGGTGTCGACCCCGACCTCGCGGAGCACCGCGATGCCCAGGTCGCGCAGGCGCTGGTACTCCCGGTCGGTCAGCGTCATGGCCGGCGCCACGGTGACGCTGTCGCCGGTGTGCACGCCCATCGGGTCGACGTTCTCGATCGAACAGACCACCACCACGTTGTCGTGGCGGTCGCGCATGAGTTCGAGCTCGTACTCCTTCCAGCCGAGCACGCTCTCCTCGATGAGCACCTCGTGCACGGGGCTGGCGGCCAGGCCCGCGCCTGCGATCCGGGTCAGGTCCTCGTCGGTGTGCGCCATGCCGGAACCGAGGCCGCCCATGGTGAACGACGGCCGGATCACCACCGGCAGCCCCAGCTCGCCGACGGTGTCGCGGACCTCGTCCATCGAGTGGCAGACCCGGGAGCGGGGCACCAGGGACGACGGGTCGGCCAGGCCGAGGCGTACGCCGGCCTTGGCCACGATGTCCTTGAAGAGCTGCCGGTCCTCGCCGCGGTTGATGGCGTCGATGTTGGCGCCGATCAGCTCGACGCCGTACTTCTCCAGGACGCCCGCCTCGTGCAGGGCGACCGCGGTGTTCAGCGCGGTCTGCCCGCCCAGGGTGGGCAGCAGCGCGTCGGGGCGCTCCTTGGCGATGACCAGCTCGACGAACTCCGGGGTGATCGGCTCGACGTACGTGGCGTCGGCGAACTCCGGGTCGGTCATGATCGTCGCGGGGTTGGAGTTGACCAGGCTGACCCGGATCCCCTCGCTGCGCAGCACCCGGCAGGCCTGGGTGCCGGAATAGTCGAACTCGCAGGCCTGGCCGATGACGATCGGCCCGGAGCCGATCACGAGCACGTGCTTGAGGTCGGTCCGCTTAGGCATCCTTGCGCCCCTCGATCAGCTCGGCGAAACGGTCGAAGAGGTAGTCCGCGTCGTGCGGGCCGGCCGCCGCCTCCGGGTGGTACTGGACGGTGAAGGCGGGCACGTCCTTGGCCCGCAGCCCCTCGACCACGTTGTCATTGAGGCAGACATGGGACACCTGGACGCCGCCGAACTCGGTGTCGATCACCTGGTCGGGGACGACGGCGCCGGCCTGCGCGCCCGGCACCTGGACGGCGAAGCCGTGGTTGTGGCTGGTCACCTCGACCTTGCCGGTGGCCCGGTCGAGCACCGGCTGGTTGATGCCGCGGTGGCCGTAGCCGAGCTTGTAGGTGCCGAAGCCGAGCGCCCGGCCGAGGATCTGGCTGCCGAAGCAGATGCCGAACAGCGGGATCCGGCGGCCGAGCACCTCCCGCGCCAGGGCGACCGGCCCGTCGGCGGTGGCCGGGTCGCCCGGCCCGGGCGAGAAGAAGACGGCGTCCGCGCCGGTGGCCAGCAGGTCGTCGATCGAGGAGCCGGCGGGCAGCACGTGGGTGGTGACGCCGCGGGCGGCGAGCCGGCGCGGCACGTTGCGCTTGATGCCCAGGTCCAGGGCGGCGACGGTGAAGCGGTGCTCGCCGACCGCCTCGACGACGTACGGCTTGTCGGTGGTCACCTCGGCGGAGAGGTCCGCGCCGACCATCTGCGGCGCGCGGCGGACCCGGTCGAGCAGGGCGGCCGGGTCGTCGTCGACGCTGGAGATGCCGACCCGCATGGCGCCGCGCTCGCGGAGGTGCCGGGTGAGCGCCCGGGTGTCCACGCCGCTGATGCCGACCACGCCCTCGGCGGCGAGCCGGTCCTCCAGGCCGCCGGTGGCCCGCCAGTTGGAGCCGATCCGGGCCGGGTCGCGCACCACGTAGCCGGCCACCCAGATCCGGCCGGACTCGTCGTCCTCGCCGTTGACGCCGGTGTTGCCGATGTGCGGCGCGGTCTGCACCACCACCTGGCGGTGGTAGGAGGGGTCGGTGAGGGTCTCCTGGTAGCCGGTCATGCCGGTGTTGAAGACGGCCTCGCCGAAGGTCTCCCCGACGCTGCCGTACGCCTCGCCGTGGAACGTGCGCCCGTCCTCGAGGACGAGGATCGCGGGCCTCCGCTTGGTCATCGCACTGCCTTTCCGTCCAGGACCGTCGGCTCGCCGCGCAGGAAGGTCGCCACGATGCGACCCGGCAGCGTCATGCGGGCGTACGGGGTGTTGCGACTGCGACTGGCCAGTTCCGCCGGCTCCACGACGCGGCGGGCGGCCGGGTCGACCAGGGTCAGGTTGGCCGGCACGCCGGGGGCCGGGTCGAGGCCGTGGGAGTCCAGCCCGGCGATCCGGGCCGGGGCGCGGGACATCCGCTCGGCGATCAGGTCCCACTGCGGCCCGAGCACGTCCAGCGCGATGGAGAGCGCCGTCTCCAGGCCGAGCATGCCCGGCCGGGCGTACGCCCACTCGCACTCCTTGTCCTCCACGGCGTGCGGCGCGTGGTCGGTGGCGACGATGTCGATCACGCCCTCGGCCAGGGCGGCCCGCAGCGCGGCGACGTCGGCCGCGGTGCGCAGCGGCGGGTTGACCTTGTAGACCGGGTCGTAGGTGGTCGCCTTCTCGTCGGTCAGCAGCAGGTGGTGCGGCGTCACCTCGGCGGTCACCTTCACGCCGCGCGCCTTGGCGTGCCGAAGCACCTCGACGCTGCCGGCCGTGGAGACGTGGCAGATGTGCAGCCGGCTGCCGACGTGCTCGGCCAGCAGCACGTCGCGGGCGATGATCGCCTCCTCGGCGACCGCCGGCCAGCCGGTCAGCCCGAGCCGGGTGGAGACCTCACCCTCGTGCATCTGCGCGCCCTCGGTGAGCCGGGGCTCCTCGGCGTGCTGGGCGATCACACCGTCGAACGCCTTGACGTATTCCAACGCCCGGCGCATCAGCTTCGGGTCGGCGACGCAGTGCCCGTCGTCGGAGAAGATCCGCACCCGGGCCGCCGAGTCGGCCATCGCGCCCAGCTCGGCCAGGCGCTCGCCGGCCAGGCCGACGGTGACCGCGCCGATGGGCTGCACGTCGACCAGGCCGGCCTCCCGGCCGAGCCGCCAGACCTGCTCGACCACGCCGGCCGTGTCGGCCACCGGCGAGGTGTTCGCCATGGCGCAGACCGCGGTGTAGCCGCCGAGCGCCGCCGCCCGGGAGCCGGACTCGACGGTCTCGGCGTCCTCCCGGCCCGGCTCGCGCAGGTGGGTGTGCAGGTCGACCAGGCCGGGCAGGGCCACCAGGCCGGTGGCGTCGAGCACCGTGGCGTCCGGCGCGGTCAGCCCGGCGCCGGTCTCGGCCACGACGCCGTCGCGGATCAGCAGGTCGGTCGGCGCGCCGCCGACCACACTCACGTTCCTGATGAGGTACGCGGTCACCGGTTGTTCCCTCCGAGCAGCAGGTAGAGGACGGCCATCCGCACGGAGACCCCGTTGGCGACCTGTTCGACGATGGTGGAGCGGGGCGAGTCGGCCACCTCGGGCGTGATCTCCATCCCCCGGTTCATCGGGCCGGGGTGCATGACGATCGCGTGCTCGGGCAGCCGGCGCATCCGCGGGCCGTCCAGCCCGTAGCGGCGGGCGTACTCGCGGGCCGAGGGGAAGTAGGAGTCGTTCATCCGCTCCCGCTGCACCCGCAGCATCATCACCACGTCCACACCGGGAAGAACGGTGTCGAGGTCGTAGGAGACGTCCGTGCCGGGGGCGAGCGCGGGCGAGATGTCGACCGGGATGAGGGTCGGCGGGCCGACCAGGGTGACCTTCGCGCCGAGGGTGGAGAGCAGCAGCACGTTGGAGCGGGCCACCCGGGAGTGCAGCACGTCGCCGACGATCGCCACGTGCAGGCCGTCCAGGCGGCCGAGCCGGGAGCGCATCGTGTACGCGTCGAGCAGCGCCTGGGTGGGGTGCTCGTGGGTGCCGTCGCCGGCGTTCACCACCGAGCCGTCGACCCAGTTGGCCAGCCGGTGCGGGGCGCCGGAGGCGGGGTGCCGGACGACCACCGCGTCGGCCCCCATGGCCTGGAGGGTGAGCGCCGTGTCCTTGAGGCTCTCCCCCTTGGCCACGCTGGAGCCCTTGGCGGAGAAGTTGATCACGTCGGCGCTGAGCCGCTTGGCGGCCGCCTCGAACGAGATCCGGGTCCGGGTGGAGTCCTCGTAGAAGAGGTTCACCACGGTGCGGCCGCGCAGCGCGGGCAGCTTCTTGACCTCGCGGCCGGCCACGGTGGCCATCTCGGCCGCGGTGTCCAGGATCTGGGTGGCGGTGGCCGCGTCCAGGTCGGCCCCGGAGAGCAGGTGGCGGATCATGCGGCACCCCCGTGCAGCCGGACCTCGTCGGCGCCGTCGGTCTCGGCCAGGGTGACCTTGACGTTCTCGGCGAGCGCCGTGGGAATGTTCTTGCCGACGTAGTCGGCGCGGATCGGCAGCTGGCGGTGCCCCCGGTCGACCAGGACGGCGAGCTGCACCGAGGCCGGGCGGCCGACGTCGCTGAGCGCGTCCAGTGCGGCCCGCACGGTGCGGCCGGAGAAGAGCACGTCGTCGACGAGGATCACCCGCTTGCCGTCGATCCCGTCAGGGGGCAGGTCGGTGGGGCCGACCGCGCGGGTGGCGTGCCGGCGCAGGTCGTCGCGGTAGAGCGTGATGTCGAGCACCCCGACCGGGACGGTGACGTCCTCGAAGGTGCTGATCCGGGCGGCGAGGCGCCGCGCGAGCGGGACGCCGCGGGTGGGGATGCCGAGCAGCACGGTGTCGGCGGCGCCCTGGGTCTTCTCCAGGATCTGGTGGGCGATGCGGTCGACCACCCGCGACACGTCGGCGGCGGCGAGGATCACCTTCACCGAGGGTTGTCGCGGCGGCGACGAGTGGGCAGCCGGTGGGTAGGCCACGGCGGACCTCCTTCCCCGCCTCACGGGACGGGTCGTTAAAGGACGTCTGATCGACTCCGGCGGACCGCAGGGACCCGGACCGGGGCTTCACGCCACGTTACCAGCGGTCACCGGGCCGGCCGCCGCCGGTACTGACCAGCGGGTCAGCGTGGAGAAATGCGGACAAGCCGTACGCCCTCCCAACTGGGGTCGTCACCAACACTTGACCCCGTGTCGCAATCCCCGTACCGTCACGCTCCGTAGCGATAGCTGGGAGAACCCCGAGCAGCACTGGGAGTGTCCGAATGCCCTCTGAATACGCCAAGTCGCTGGGCGCCCGCCTGCGCTCCATCCGCCAGCAGCAGGGCCTGTCCCTGCAGGGGGTGGAGGAGAAGTCGAACGGGCGGTGGAAGGCCGTGGTGGTCGGCTCGTACGAGCGCGGCGACCGGGCCGTCACCGTGTCCCGCCTGGCGGAGCTGGCCGACTTCTACCGCGTTCCCGTCTCGGAGCTCCTGCCCGACGGCAGCGGGGTGCGCCACGAGCCCACCAGCAAGATCGTCCTGGACCTGGAGCGGCTCTACGACGAGGCCTCCGAGGACCTCGCCTACGTCGCCCGGTACGCCCGTGCCATCCAGCAGCAGCGCGGTGACTACAACGGCCGGGTGCTCTCCATCCGCGCCGACGACCTGCGTGCCCTCGCGATCGTCTACGACGCCTCGCCGTCGGGCCTGATCGAGCGGCTCACCGAGCACGGGGTGCTGGTCGCCGACCCGCGCGCGTTCTTCGCGTCCTGACCCGCCCGACACGAAGGGCCCGCGCCGTTCGGCGCGGGCCCTTCGTCGTCAGCAGCGCGGCGCCGGACGCGCCGAGCGGGTGTTGCCGGAGCGTCAGCGGGTGGCGTACTCGGCGATGCGGCCGAGGATGCCGTTGAGGAAGCGCGGCGAGTCGTCGGTCGACATCTGGCGGGCCAGCTCGACGGCCTCGCTGATCGCCACCGCGTCGTCGATCTCGTCCACGTAGAGCAACTCGTAGACCGCGATCCGGGCCAGGTTGCGGTCGACGACGGGCATCCGGTCCAGCGTCCACCCCTCGGCGTAGCTGGCGATCACCTCGTCGATCCGGTCCAGGTGCGCCGCGACGCCCTCGACCAGGCCGACCGCGTAGCCCAGGTGTTCCGGGCGGGGCTTCTCGATCCGCTCGAGGTAGCCGGCGAGCACCTCCACCGGCGGCCGGTCCCGCAGGTCGGCCTCGAAGAGCACGTCCAGCGCCCGCTTGCGCGCCTTGCGGCGCGCCGGCATCTGCTGCTTGGGACCCTCGGCCATCAGGCTCGGCCGAGGTAACGGCCGTCGCGGGTGTCGACCTTGATCTTCTCGCCGGTGGTGATGAAGAGCGGCACCTGGACGGTCGCGCCGGTCTCGACGGTGGCCGGCTTGTTGCCGCCGGTCGACCGGTCGCCCTGCAGACCCGGCTCGGTGTAGGTGATCTCCAGCACCACCGAGGTCGGCAGCTCGATGTAGAGCGGCACGCCCTCGTGGGTGGCGACGGTGGCCTCGGCCTCCGGGAGGAGGTAGTTGGCCGCCTCGCCGACGGTGCCGCCGGGGACGGTGATCTGGTCGAACGTCTCCAGGTCCATGAAGACGTAGTCCTCGCCGTCGGCGTAGAGGTACTGCATGGTGCGCTTGTCAACGGTGGCGGTCTCGACCTTGGTGCCCGCGTTGAAGGTCTTGTCGACCACCTTGCCGGACAGCACGTTCTTCAGCGTGGTACGCACGAACGCACCGCCCTTACCGGGCTTGACGTGCTGGAACTCGACGACGGCCCACAGCTCGCCGTCGAGGTTGAGTACCAGGCCGTTCTTGAGGTCGTTGGTGGTGGCCATTTCCTGCCTTGATCATCAATTGGCGGACAGACCTAGGAAGTCTACTAGCTGTGTCGAACCGGGTCCGCCGTGCTGAGCGCCGGCCATGGCCTACCGACCCGGTTCACCCGTTCCGGACGTGCCGAACGTCACTCAGTGCAACCACCCCGACCACCTCAGGCCACCCCCATCGCCGCCTTTGCTCTGCACCCACCAACGCAGCAGTGACTCTCCGCGACCGGGGTCGGCCGCAGCGCGGTCGGGGGAACTCACATCGTCGCAGGTCAGTGGTGCAGTGCGTGGATGGCTGCAGAGCAAAGCGGGAAGCGGGCGTCCGGCGGGGTCGGCAACGGAATCACCGTGCGTGACGCGGGCAACAAAACTACGGAGAGCCACCGCCGCCGGGCCGGCGCGGCCGGCGAGATTCGGGCCGGCTCCTCAGGCGTCGCCGGCGGCGAGGCGGCCGGCCAGGTGGTGCAGGGCCAGCCGGTAGCCGTCCACGCCCAGCCCGCAGATCACCCCGGTGGCCACCGCCGAGACCACCGAGTGGTGCCGGAACTCCTCACGGGCGTGGATGTTGGAGATGTGCACCTCGACCAGCGGCCCGCGGAGCATGGCGCAGGCGTCCCGGACCGCGATCGAGTAGTGCGACCAGGCGGCCGGGTTGAGCACCACCGCCGCGCCCTCGTCGGCCGCCGCGTGCAGCCAGCCCAGCAGCTCGTGCTCGGCGTCGGTCTGCCGGACCACCACGTCCAGCCCCAGCTCACGACCGGTCCGCTCGCACAGGGCCACGAGGTCGGCGTAGCTGGTCACCCCGTAGACGTCGACCTGGCGGGTGCCGAGCCGGCCCAGGTTCGGCCCGTTGAGCACGTACACCCTCATGAGCTGATCTCCTGGTAGGCCTCGGCCAGCAGCTCGTCCGGCGGCGCCTCCAGGATCGCCGGGCGGGCCAGGCCGTCCAGCACCACGAAGCGCAGCCGGCTGCCCCGGGCCTTCTTGTCCACCCGCATCGCGGCGAGCAGCTCGGGCCAGGCGTCGGCCCGGTAGCCGGTGGGCAGGCCGAGCGCCGCCACCACGGACCGGTGCCGGTGCGCGGTGGCCGCGTCCAGCCGCCCGGCGAGCCGGGCCAGGGTGGCCGCGTAGACCAGGCCCACGGCGACGGCGTGACCGTGCCGCCAGCGGTAGCCCTCCACCTTCTCGATCGCGTGTGCCAGCGTGTGCCCGTAGTTGAGCACCTCGCGCACCCCGGACTCGCGCAGGTCGCCGGAGACCACGTCGGCCTTGACCCGGATCGCCCGCTCGATCAGCTCGCGGGTCACCGGCCCGGTCGGGTCCAGCGCGACGGCCGGGTCCCGCTCCACCAGGTCGAGGATCACCGGGTCTGCGATGAACCCGCACTTGACCACCTCGGCCATCCCGGCGGCCAGGTCGGCCCGCGGCAGGCTGTCCAGGGTCGCCAGGTCGCAGATCACCCCGGCCGGCGGGTGGAAGGCGCCGACCAGGTTCTTGCCGGCCGCGGTGTTGATCCCGGTCTTGCCGCCGACGGCGGCGTCGACCATGCCCAGCAGGGAGGTAGCCACCGGCACCCAGCGCACCCCGCGCAGCCAGCTGGCCGCGACGAACCCGGCCAGGTCGGTGACCGCTCCGCCGCCCACCCCGACCACCGCGTCGCTACGGGTGAAGCCGGCCTCGCCGAGCCGGTCCCAGCAGGCCGCGGCCACGTCCACGTGCTTGCCCGCCTCGGCGTCCGGCACCTCGATGAGCAGCGGCGCCACCCCGGCCGCGCGCACCCGCCCGGCCAGCTCCTCGGCCAGCCCCTTGAGCGGGGGCGCGTGCAGGAAGGCCACCCGCTCGGCGCCGGGCAGCAGCCGGGGCGGCGGGTCGAGCAGGTCGCGTCCCACCAGCACGTCGTACGGCCGGTCGCCGCCGACCGGAATCCGGGTCACCTCGTCCATCGCGGGCAGCCTAGTCGAGCGGGCGGCGTCGCGGCGGCGACTGTCCACTCCGTGGCCGGCGCGGCGTCACAGAGGGTTGACCGGACAGGTGCGGAAGGTAACTGTGGGACGAAACCCCCAATGGCGGAGGTGCAGGCATGACCCGACCAACCATCGACGGCGCGGACATCCGGGTGCCGGCCACGATCCTCGGAGTGGGACTGGGCGGCTTCGCCGACGGCATCCTGCTCCACCAGCTCCTCCAGTGGCACCACATGCTGAGCAGCACCGACAGCGACCGCGTCGGGATCAGGCCGTACCCGGTCGACACCGTGCCCGGGCTGCAGATGAACACCGTCTGGGACGGGCTGTTCCACACGGTCACCTGGGTGGCGGTGCTGACCGGTCTGGCCCTGCTCTACGCCCGGGTCACCCGGTCCCGGGGCCGGCTGTGGCGCTCCCCCGCCCTGTGGGGCTGGGCGCTGGTCGGCTGGGGCCTGTTCAACCTCGTCGAGGGGATCGTCGACCACCAGATCCTCGGCATCCACCACGTGCACGGGGGGCCGCACCGGCTCTGGTGGGACCTGGGCTTCCTGGCCCTCGGCGCGGTCCTCGTCGCGGTCGGCTGGGCGGTGCAGCGGCGGGCCGCCGTCGTCGACCTCTGCGCTGCGGAGCGGCGGTGAGCCTCGTCCATGCCGGGCACCCGGCCGGCGGCTTCCCGGCCGCCGCGCTCGTACCCCTGGCGCTGTTCTGGGCCTACCTCGCGGCGGCGCTGCGGCAACGGGACCCGGGCCGGCCCGGGTGGGACCACCGGCGGACGGCGAGCTTCGGCCTCGGCGCGGCGCTGCTCGCGGCCGGGCTGCTGCTGCCCGCCGCCGACCTGCCCGGGCACATGGCGCAGCACCTGCTGCTCGGCATGCTGGCGCCGCTCGCCCTGGTGCTCGGCGCCCCCGGCACGCTGGCGCTGCGCACGGTGGACCGGCGGATCGGGCGGGCGGCGCTGCGGCTGCTGCGGCACCCGGTCCCGCGGGTGCTCGCCCACCCGGTGACCGGGCTGCTGCTCACGGCGGGCGGCCTCTGGCTGCTGTACCTGACCCCGCTGTACCGGGCGACCCTGACCCAGCCGGCGCTGCACGGGCTGGTGCTGCTGCACTTCGTGCTCAGCAGCTACCTCTTCAGCTGGTCGGTCGCCGGCCCGGACCCCGGACCGCACCGCCCCCAAGTTCCGGTCCGCCTCGTGGTGCTCGGGGTGGGCGTGGTGGCGCACGCCGTGCTCGCCCAACTGCTCTACGCCGGCGTGCTGGTGGACGTGCCGGCGACCGGGGACGAGCTGCGGGCCGGCGCCACGGTCATGTACTACGGCGGCGACCTGGCCGAGATCCTGCTCGCCCTCGCCCTGCTCGTCACGTGGCGGCCGGAGCGGGCGCCGCGGCCGGTCGCGGTCAGGGCTTGAGCAGGGCGGCGATCTCGGTGGCGATCTCCTCGGGGTCGCGCCCGTCGGTGAGCACCGTCGCGGTGGCCACCTCGGCGTAGAGCGGCCGGCGCTGCTCCATGAGGTGCTTGAGCGTGGCGCGCGGGTTCAGCGCCAGCAGCGGCCGGCCGGAACCCAGGCCGATCCGCTTCACCGCGTCGGGCAGCTCCACCGACAGGTGCACCACGGTGTGCCCGATCAACGCGGCGCGGTTCTCCTCGGCGAGGACCGCGCCGCCGCCGAGGGCGAGCACCCCCGGGTGTGAGGCCAGCCCCGCCGCCACGGCGGCCCGTTCGAGGGTACGGAAGTGCTCCTCCCCCTCGTCCACGAAGATCTCCGGGATCGGCTTGCCGGCGAGCTGCTCGATGTCGGTGTCGGTGTCCCGGAACCCGACGCCGAGCACCGCGGCGAGCGCCTGCCCCACCGTGGTCTTGCCCGAGCCGGGCGCCCCCACCAGCACGCAGACCGGCCGGGTGCTCACCTGATCACCAGGGCGTCGAGGTAACCGGACAGGTTGCGCCGCATCTCGGCGACCGAGTCGCCGCCGAACTTCTCCACCGCCGCCTCGGCCAGCACCAGCGCCACCATGGCCTCGGCCACCACGGCCGCAGCCGGCACCGCGCACACGTCGGAGCGCTGGTTGATGGCGGTGGCCGGCTCGCCGGTGACCACGTCGACCGTGGACAGCGCCCGGTTCAGCGAGGAGATCGGCTTCATGGCCGCCTTCACCCGCAGCGGCTCACCTGTGGTGATGCCGCCCTCCAGGCCGCCGGCGCGGTCGGTCACCCGCCGCACGCCGGTGGCGGTGGGCAGGATCTCGTCGTGCGCCTCCGAGCCGCGGGAGCGCGCCTGCAGCCAGCCGTCGCCGATCTCCACGCCCTTGATGGCCTGGATCGACATCAGCGCGGTGGCCAGCCGGGCGTCGAGCTTGCGGTCCCACTGCACGTGGCTGCCCAGGCCCGGCGGCACCCCGTACGCCAGCACCTCGACCACGCCGCCGAGCGTGTCGGCAGCCTTCTTGGCGGCGTCGACCTCGGCGACCATCCGGGCGCTGGCCTCCGGGTCGAGGCAGCGCAGCGGGTCGGCGTCGATCCGGGCGGCGTCGGACGGGGTGGGCCGGAGGCCCGGCTTCGCGGCGACCGGCCCCAGCTCCACCACGTGGGAGACGATCTCGATGCCGAGGGCCTGCTTCACCAGGGCCTTGGCGACCGCGCCCACGGCGACGCGTGCGGCGGTCTCCCGGGCGCTGGCCCGCTCCAGGATCGGCCGGGCGTCGGTGTGGCCGTACTTCTGCATGCCGGCCAGGTCGGCATGGCCGGGCCGGGGGCGGGTGAGCGGAGCGTTGCGGGCCTGCCCGGCGAGCTCCTCCGCGTCGACCGGGTCGGCGGCCATCACGGTGCGCCACTTCGGCCACTCCGAGTTGCCCACCCGGACGGCCACCGGGCTGCCGATCGTCACGCCGTGCCGGAGCCCGCCGATGATCTCGACCTCGTCCTGCTCGAAGGACATCCGGGCGCCCCGGCCGTAGCCGAGCCGGCGCCGGGCCAGCTCGCCGGAGATCTCCGTGGTGGTCACCTCGATGCCGGCGGGTACTCCCTCCAGCAGCGCGACGAGGGCGGGTCCGTGCGATTCACCTGCAGTCAGCCAGCGCAACACAGCGGTCAGTCTGTCACGCCCGGTGTCCGCCGCGTCGCCCTGCCCACCGCGTCCCGCCCTGCGGACGCGACCGTCCGGGCGGCGGGCGCGCGGCGGGTTCGGAGACCCGAGCGGGACTCGCCGTCAGGCCGCGGCGCGTGCCTGCGCCAGCGCGGCGCGCATCGCCTCCCGGGGCGCGGGGACGCCGGTGAAGTGCTCGAACTGGCCGACCGCCTGGGCCAGCAGCAGGTCCAGCCCGGAGACCACCCGGCAACCGGCGGCGAGCGCCGCCGCGGCCAGCGGGGTGGGCCACGGGTCGTAGACCACGTCGAAGAAGACCGTGGCCGGCCGCCAGTCGAAGTTGTCCGCGAGCGGGTCGGCCACGCCCTTCGGCACCGTGGAGACCACGAGGTCGGCCCGGGCGTGCGCCGGGTCGCCGTCCCAGGGCGCGCCGACCAGCGGGACACCGACCGCCTCGGCCATCGGGCACAGCTCGTGCACCGCCTCGGGCCGGCGGGCCACCACGGTCACCTCGGCCGCGCCGATCCGGGCCGCCGCCGCGACGGCCGCCCGGGCGGTGCCACCCGCGCCGAGCACCGTGACCGTGGCGCCCGACGCGCAGCCGGCGGCCGTGAGCACGTCGACCATGCCGGCGACGTCGGTGTTGTCGGCGTACCAGGTGCCGTCCGGCCGGCGTACCAGGGTGTTGGCGGCGCCCACCGCGGCGGCGACCGGCGAGACCTCGTCGGCCAGCGCGAGCGCCGCCTCCTTGCCCGGCATGGTGACCGACAGGCCGGCCCACTCCGGGCCCAGGCCCGCGACCAGGCCGGCCAGCTCGTCGGCTGCGCACTCGATCCGGGTGTACGACCACCCGGTCAGCCCGGCCGCCGCGTACCCGGCGTTGTGGATCACCGGGGAGAGCGAGTGGGCGATCGGCCGGCCCACGACGGCGGCCTTCATCAGGTGCAGTTCTCCCCGGTGAGCACCTTGTTGTCGCACATCTGCTTCTGCAGCTTCCGGAAGTCGGCGTCGTTCGAGCCGTAGCCCATCGTGCCCTTCTGGTCCACCGTCATGAAGAAGATCCAGTCGCCGGGCGGCGGCTCCAGGGCGCCCTTGAGCGCGGCCTGGCCCGGGTTGCTGATCGGGGTGATCGGCAGGCCGGCCACGTTGTGCGTGTTGTACGGGTTCTTCAGGTCGTTGATCTCGCTCTGCAGCAGGTCGTCGGAGTCCTTCGGGTCCTTGCCCTGCAGGCGGAAGTAGTAGTTGATGCCACTGTCGATGCCGAGGCACCTGCAGCCGATCTTGCCGGCGTAGACCCGGTTGTAGATCACCCGGGAGACCTTGGGCAGGTCGACCGCGTTCACCGACTCGGCCTCGGCGATCGAGGCGGTGATCAGCGCCTCGTACGGGGAGATCTTGCGCTCCTTCTGCGCCCGGTCGACGAAGTTGAGCTCCTGGGTGACGCGGAGGAACTCGTTCACCATCATCGAGAGGATCTGCTCGGCGGTGGCCTTCGGCGGGATCTCGTAGGTGGACGGGTAGAGGAAGCCCTCGATGCTCTTCGGGCCCTTCTTGCCGTCCTCCCGGTTGAACCAGAAGGCGGGCACGCCCAGCTTGACCGGATCCTTCGCGGCGTCCTGGAAGTCCTTGACCGGGATCTTCGTCTGCTTCGAGAGGATCTGGTAGATGTTCAGGCTGATCGTGCCCTCGGGGATGGTCACCCCGTTGACCACCCGGCTCTTCGGGTCGAGCATCAGCGTGATCACGTCCGCGGCCTTCATCTGCTTGCGGACCTTGTACCGGCCGACCTGGATGTTCTTGCTGCGTGAGTTCGCGTCGGCCGCCTCGATGAACGCCTTGGTGCTCTTCACCACGCCGGCGTCGTAGAGGGTGTTGCCGATGTCGGTGAGGGTGTCGCCGGCCTTCACCTCGACCATCGCCTCGCCCGTGCCCGGGCCGTCGTAGTCCGGCGTGACGAAGTGGTTGCGGATCCGGTCGAAGCCGACGTACGCGCCACCACCGATGCCGCCCAGCAGCACGAGCGCCATCAGCAGGGCGAAGATGGTCTTGCCCCGGCCACCGCCCGAACCGCCGTTGCGCTTGCGCACGGCGCTGCGCCGGTGCCGGCCCTTCTCCCCCCTCTCCGCCTCGTCGAAGCCCAGATCAAGATCGTCGATCATTGCGTCCGCCTCCGCTGCGCGTCCAGCCAGCTCTGCAGAATCTCCACCGCGGCGGCCTGGTCGACCACCGCCCGTTGGCGCTTTCCCCGGACGCCCCGTTCGGCCAGCCTACGACTCGCGACCACGGTCGACATCCTCTCGTCCGTCAGCGTCACCGGAATCGGCCCCATTACATCGGCCAACCGGGCAGCATAGGCCGAGACGTTTTCCGCCGCGGGGCCGTGCTTTCCGGCGAGGTTGACCGGCAGGCCGACCACGATCTCGACCGCCTCGTGCTCGGCGGCGAGCCGGACCAGCTCGGCGATGTCGGTGGGCACCGCGTCCGGCGCGGCCGTCAGGTCGCGGGCGAGGGTGACCAGCGGGGTGGCCAGGACGCCGTGCGGGTCGGATCGGGCCACCCCGACACGGACCTGGCCGACGTCGACGCCGAGCCGGACACCACGGGACAGTTCAGCCATCTACCGGACACCTTTCCTCCGGTACAGGCCAGGGCGGACCCGGTGGTCCGCCCTGGCGTCGATCGGTGCGTACATCAGGCGTCGGCGATCGCCTTCTCCACGGTGGCCAGCAGGTTCGGCGCCTCCGCGGCGGGCAGGCCGCCGCCCTGGGCGAGGTCGTCGCTGCCGCCGCCCCGACCGGAGAAGGCCGCCTTCACCAGATCCTTCGCGGTCAGGCCCCGCCCCCGGGCGGCCTGGTTCACGGCCACCACCAGGGACGCCTTCCCGTTGGCCCGGGCGGCCACCGCCACCACGGCCGGGCGGGCCGGGTCGATCCGGCCCCGGATCTCCTGGGCCAGGGTCCGCACGTCGTTGCCGGCCGCGCCCTCGGGCGCCTCGGTGCCGACGTACGCGACGCCGCGGACGTCCTTCGCCTGCGCCGCGAGGGCCGCGGCCCCGCCGAGCACGAGCTGGGCGCGGAGCTTCTCCAGTTCCTTCTCCGCGTCGCGGAGCTGGGTGACGGTCTGCTCCACCCGGTCGGCGACCTGGTCGCCCGGCACCCGGAACAGCTCAGCGAGCCGGGAGACCAGCAGGTGCTCGCGGGCCAGGAAGCCGAAGGCGTCCATGCCGACCAGCGCCTCGATCCGGCGCACGCCGGAGCCGACCGACGCCTCGGAGAGGATCTTGACGAGGCCGAGCTGGGCCGAGCGGGCCACGTGGGTGCCGCCGCACAGCTCCCGGGCGTAGTCGCCGACCTCGACGACCCGGACCCGCTCGCCGTACTTCTCGCCGAACAGCGCCATGGCGCCGATCCGGCGCGCCTCCTCCTGGGTGGTGATGAAGGCGTGCACCTCCAGGTCGGCCAGGAGCACCTCGTTGACCTGCTGCTCCACGTCGTGCAGCACGCTCGGCGCCACCCCGGTCGGGGTGTTGAAGTCGAACCGCAGCCGGCCCGGCGCGTTCAGCGAACCCGCCTGCGTGGCCGACTCACCGAGGAAGTTGCGCATGGTCTGGTGCACCAGGTGCGTGGCGGTGTGCGAGCGGGAGATGGCCCGCCGGCGGGACACGTCGATCTCGGCGTAGCCCGTCTCCCCGGCGCGCACCTCGCCGCGGAGCACCTTGGCGCGGTGCACGATCAACCCCGGCACCGGCTGCTGCACGTCGAAGACCTCGACCTGGCCGCCGCCGACCGTGATCAGACCCTGGTCGGGCTGCTGGCCGCCGCCCTCGGCGTAGAACGGGGTGGTGTCGAGCACCAGCTCGATGGTGTCGCCCTCGACCGCCGCGGCCACCTCGGCGCCGCCGGCCAGCAGCGCGCGCACCCGGGACTCCCGGGTCAGCTCGGTGTAGCCGGTGAACTCCACCGCCCCGCCGCCGTCCAGCACCGACCGGTACGCCGACACGTCGGTGTGCCCGGTCTTGCGCGCCTGGGCGTCGGCCTTGGCCCGGCTTCGCTGGTCGGCCATCAGCCGGCGGAAGCCCTCCGCGTCGACCTGGAGGCCCTGCTCGGCGGCGATCTCCAGGGTCAGGTCGATCGGGAAGCCGTACGTGTCGTGCAGCTGGAACGCCTTGTCGCCGGAGATCGACGCCTGCCCGGCCGACTTGGTCTCCGCGATGGCGGTGTCCAGGATCGTGGTGCCGGCGCGCAGCGTGGCGAGGAAGGCGTCCTCCTCGGCGTACGCGTACTGGGAGATCCGGCCGAACTCCTCGGCCAGCTCCGGGTAGGACGGGGCCATGCAGTCCCGGGCCACCGGCAGCAGCTCGGGCAGCGCCCGGTCCTGGTAGCCGAGGAGGCGGACCGCGCGGATGGCGCGGCGCATGATCCGGCGCAGCACGTAGCCGCGGCCCTCGTTGGACGGGGTCACCCCGTCACCGATCAGCATCAGCGCGGTACGCACGTGGTCGGCGATCACCCGCAGCCGCACGTCGTCCGGGTGCGACTCGCTGGCCACGTGGCCGGAGTGCGCGCCGTAGCGCTTGCCGGTCAGCTCGGCGGCCCGGTCCAGGATCGGCCGGACCTCGTCGATCTCGTAGAGGTTGTCGACGCCCTGGAGGATGGAGGCCATCCGCTCCAGGCCCATGCCGGTGTCGATGTTCTTCGCCGGCAGCTCACCGAGGATCGGGTAGTCCTCCTTGCCGGTGCCCGGACCCCGATCGAACTGCATGAAGACGAGGTTCCAGAACTCCATGTAGCGGTCCTCGTCGACCGCCGGGCCGCCCTCGCGGCCGTACTCGGGGCCGCGGTCGTAGAACAGCTCGGAGCACGGGCCGCACGGGCCGGGGATGCCCATCGACCAGAAGTTGTCGGCCTTGCCCCGGCGGACGATCCGCTCGGCGGGCACGCCGACCGAACGCCAGATCTGGAACGCCTCGTCGTCGTCCAGGTAGACCGTCGGCCAGATCCGCTCCGGGTCCAGCCCGAAACCGCCCGCCTCGACCGGCTTGGTGACCAGGTCCCAGGCCAGCGGGATGGCGCCGTCCTTGAAGTAGTCGCCGAAGGAGAAGTTGCCGTTCATCTGGAAGAACGTGCCGTGCCGGCTGGTCTTGCCGACCTCGTCGATGTCCGGCGTCCGGATGCACTTCTGCACGCTGACCGCGCGCCGGTACGGCGGGGTCTGCTGGCCCAGGAAGTAGGGGACGAACTGCACCATGCCGGCGTTGACGAACAGCAGGTTCGGGTCGCTGATGGCGGGCAGCGGAGCGGACGGCACCACGGCGTGGCCGTTGGCCTCGAAGTGGGCGAGGTACCGCCGCTTGATCTCCGCCGTCTTCATCGCTGGTGCTCCTCCGGGAAAATCTCTCGGTCGCCGATACGCGGGTCCTCCCGCAGCTCGGCGAACTGGTCGTCGTACGCCTCGCCGCGGGCGAAGGCCTCGTGGATCTCCTGCTCGCGCTCGGCCATCCCGGCCCGGACGTCGTCCACGAAACTCCGGACCGACTCCACGAGTCCGCCGGCGGACTCGGACAGCCCGCTGGCGATGCCCGCCGGCGTGTACGCCTGCGCCGTGCGGGTGGCCTTACGGACCACCAGCACGCCCACGGCCAGCCCGATGCCCAGCCAGAACAACCGCCTCATGCTCTCATCCTCCCGCTGTTCGCCGGCCGGGTCAGCGGTTGCCGCGCCTGGCGGCCCGGCGCTGCTGCTTGATGGTGTCGCGCACCTCGCGCTCGGTCTCCGCGTGCCGGCGGGCGGCGGCGGCCTTGCGCACGCCGTAGCCGAACGCGGCGACCTTGACCAGCGGGTTCGCGGCGGCGGCGGAGACCACGGCGGCCAGGTTCGCCACGTTGGCGGTGACGTTCTGCGCGTGGGTGGTCATGGTGTCCACCTTGGCGAGTTGCAGGTTGACACCGTCCAGGGAGGTCTGCACCTGCTCCAGGGCGGTGTTGACGTTCTTCACCGTGGTGTTCACGTCACCGAGCAGCGGCGCGGTGCGGTCGTTCAGGTCGGCGATCATGCGGGTCGTCGCGTCCACGGTGTGCCGCAGCCGCAGGATCGGCACCGCCAGCACGAGCACCAGCATCAGGAACGCGCCGGCCGCGATCAGCGCAGCGATCTCTCCACCACTCACGCCCATGTCCTCCTCAAGCAGTGTCCCGGGGCCCGACGCCCCGGGACGCGCGACCGTACCTACCCGGTCCGCCGCACGCCGACCCCTGACCGGTCAACGGGGCGGACGGGCCCCGCCAGCCCCAGACCCTACCGTCCGTGATGGAAACCGGCTCACGACGGTGAGGGTGTCGCCTCGCCGAGCGGATCGTCGGTGAGGGTCGGGTACGGGTCCTCACCGGTGAGTGACGGATCGGTGCTCGGCTGTGGTCCAATGCGCTCGTCGTCGATCGCGTTGCGCACCTTCACCGACACCAACGAGCCGGCGCACTCCCCCGCTGCGGCCGCGGGCGCCGGAGACGGCGGAGCCTGGCCGGCCTCCGGAGCCGGCACGCAGGTGGGCTCGCGGACCCAGAGGTCGAGGGTGAGCTCGTCCCGGCGCCAGCAGGTGTAGCTCCCCTTGACCTGCTGCTCCGGGCAGCGGTCCACCTTCCAGCGCTCCCAGCCGTCGCGGGACAGCGCCGCCTCGTAGACCTGGGCGGTCTCCTTCCACGCCTTCTGCGACTCGACGGTGCGTTCGCGCAGCCGGCAGTCCTGGAAACACCACCGGCTGCCGCTCACGTTGTCCACCGTCTTGGCCGCCGCCCAGGACGGCACGCCCAGCGCGTCGAGGGTGTCGAAGACCGGGTCGTGGCTCAGCGTGCGCAGCCCGAAGAAGAGCGGCACCGCGCCGAGCAGCACCACGCTGACCAGGGCGAGGATGCCCATCCGCAGCCGCCGTCGCTCACGCATCTGCCGGCGCAGCTCCGAGCGGGCGCCCCGCAGGCCGCCCGCCGTGTCGTCGGCCTCCCCGGGCGCGCCCTCGGCCCGCCGCAGCGCCGGTCCGGCGCCGTCGCCCGGTCCCGGCCGCGCCACCGCCGGCTCGCCCTGTGGTACGACCGCGGCGGCCCGCGCCACCGCCGGCTCTCCGGGCGGTACGACCGCCGCGGCCCGCGCCACCGCCGGCGCGCCGCGTCCCGGCGGTACGGCGCCCGGGCCGGCCGGGCCGGGTCGGGTGGGGTCCGGCGCGGGCGGGGTGGCCCGGCCGGCCGGCCGNNGCCGCGGGGCGGGCCACCGAGGCGGCCGCGCGGGCCACCGGGGGCGCAACGGCCGCGGCGCGTGGGCCCGGCTCGCCGGCCGGGTGCGGGTCGCCCGCCGGCGGCACGGCGCCGTCCGGGCGGGCCGCGCCGCGGGCGGGACCACGCGGGTCGCCGCCGGCGGGGAAGCCACCGGTCCGTGCGGGATCACCGGCGGGGAAGCCGCCCGTGCGCGCCGGGTCGCCGCCCGGACCACGCCCGCCGGCCGGCAGGCCTCCGGTACGTGCCGGGTCACCGGCCGGGAACCCAGCGGTGGCGCCCGGACCCCGTCCGCCGTGACGGTCGCCGGTGGGCACACCGCCGGTGCGGGTCGGGTCACCACCGGCCGGGAAACCGCCGGTGCGGTCCCGGTCCGGTCGGGCGGCGCCACGGGCGCCGTCGTCCGGAGCGGTAGGCCGGGCGGCCGGGCCGCCGGGTCGGGCCGCGCCACGGGCGGGGCCGGGCTGGTCGGGCTTCACCGGCGGCACGGCCGCGCCGACGCGGCCGGCCGGGCCGTGGTCGGGTCCCGCCGGCCCGCCGCGCCGGGCGGCGGTCGGCTCGTCGGCCGGGGGGCCGCCGGGGCGGCGGACCGCCGGCATGGCGGGGTCGCTGTGCGAGGTGCGGCCGGCCTGCCGCAGCCAGTCGGCGGGCCGCTCGGGCCGCTGCGGCCGCGGCTCGTCGGCCTCCCCGCGCGCCCCGCGACGCGGGGCCGGCGGAGCGTCGCCGGTCGCGCCGGGTCCACCCGCCGCCTCGGACGCGGCACGACGGCCGGCCGGAGCATCGGACGCGGCACGACGACCGGACGGAGCATCGGGAGTGGCGCGGCGGCCGGCCGGAGCATCGGGCGCGGCACGGCGGCCGGCCGTGCCGTCAGGCGTGGCACGACGGCCGGGCGCGGCCGGGCCGTCGCCGGCGGCCCGCCGGCCGGACGGCATCGCCGTGTCGTCGTCGGGTGCACCCCGGCGACCCGGCGCCATGCCGTCGTCGGCGGCGGCCCGTCGGCCGGACGGCGTCGCCGCCTCGTCCGGGCCGGCGCGGCGGCCGCGCCGCACGGCGGGGCTCTCGGGCGCCGCGTGCCCACCGGCCGGCATCGCGACGTCGTCGGGAGCGCCACGGCGACCGGGCGGGACCGCCGGTGCGTCCGGGGCCGTGCGGCCGCCGGGCGTAGAAGGGGCGGCGCCGGCTCGCCGGCCGGCCGGCGGCACGGCGGCGCCGGGACCGGGCTGGGAGCCGGGCGGGGCGGCGGCGGGGGCGCGGCGCGGGGTCGGCGCGGGTCCCTCCGGCCGGCGGTCGGCGTCGGGCCCGGCACCGGGCACCGGCGGGGCATTGCCGGTGCGGGGCACCGGGGGCTGGTTCGGTTCCCCGGCACGGCGGCGGCCTCCGGCTCGGCGA
>NZ_BMRA01000019.1 GCF_014648395.1 Micromonospora fulviviridis
ACCATCACCAACAACGACCCCACCAACTGCGCCAACACCGTCGAAGACTGCTTCAACTGAGCAACGGTCGACGTACGGCTCGACGCAAAGGGTCCGGCCCCCTGCCACGAAGTGGCAGGGGGCCGGACCGTCGTCGGTGTCAGCTCTGGACGAAGACCGCCACGCTGCGCGCCGGCACGGTGAACGTGCCGCCGGCCCGGTCGAAGGACGCCGTCCGGAGCACCGGGTCGGCGGAGTTCCGCAGCACCGGGTGCAGCGCCACGTTCGCCCCGCGCAGCCCGGTGACGGTCTGCGTCGCCGTCTCCGGGGTGCCGTTGAACACCACGGTGACCGACTTCCACTTCCCGCCCAGCCCGCGGGCGTCCAGGGACATGGTGATGACGCCCGGGGTCTCCCGGTCGCCGGAGAGCGGGAAGGCGACCCGCTTCTGCACCTGGTCGGCGGTGGTCAGCCCGAAGACCGGCGAGGAACGCCGGATGGTGAGCAGCTCCGCGTACCGGGCGTCGGCCAGGTTGATCGCGGCGCAGTCCGGCACCAGCTTCGGGTCGGCCAGCAGCGGCTTCGCGTACGGCCACTTGTCCTTGTTGTCCTGCTCCGGCGGGAGGCCGGCGCCGAAGCCGTTGCCCTGGGCGCAGTCCCAGCGGATCTGGTTGAACCAGTCACCGGAGTTGAAGGAGTTGCGGTCCAGCGACTTCGAGCGCAGCCGCTCCGAGCCGGCCGTCACGAACCCGGTCCCCTGCCCCATCACCACGGTGCTCAGGGCGAGCACCTGCATCCGGGCCCGGTCCTGCGCCGAGGTCCCCTGCGGCAGCTTGTACGCCAGCGCGTCGTACAGGATCTCGTTGTCGTGCGCGTCGACGTAGGTGACCGCCTCGCCCGGCGCCGCCGTGTAGCCGGCCGGCGAGCCGTTGTAGTCCACCTGCGCGCCGGTGACCGGCCGGCCGGACGAGTCGGTGAACCGGTAGCCGCGCAGGTTGCCGGCCAACCCCACCTTGATGAGGTCCTGCTGGTGCAGCAGCCGGGCCTTCTGCTCGGCGGCCGAGCCGTTGACGTCGTCGCCGTTCGGGTCGGTGTAGAGCCCGGACGCGAAGCCCTGGATCCGCGGGTTGCCGTCGAACGGGCCGCCGCCGCGCACCCCGTCGCGGAGCCGGTCGTTGAAGGTGCCGATCCCGGTGCCGGCCATGTTGGCCTGGGTGGCCTGCACGAACCGGGCGTCGTTGGCGACCTCGCCGAAGTTCCAGCCCTCGCCGTAGAGCAGGATCTTCTTCCCGTCCACGCCGTCGCGGGCCGGGGTCAGCCGGTCCAGCGCGGCGCGGACGGCCAGGATGTTCGCCTTCGGGTGGTGGCCCATCAGGTCGAACCGGAAGCCGTCCACCTTGTACGCCCTCGCCCAGGTGACGAGCGAGTCCACCACGAGCTTGCCCATCATGGCGTGCTCCGGGGCGGTGTTGGCGCAGCAGGTCGAGTTGGCGACGGTGCCGTCCTCCAGCAGCCGCTGGTAGTAGCCGGGCACCACCTGGTCGAGCACCGACTTCGGGTCGGTGCCGGCCGCCGAGGTGTGGTTGTAGACGACGTCCATCACCACGCGCAGGCCGGCCTGGTTGATCCCGGCGACCATCTGCCGGAACTCGGTGGTCCGCTTCGCCCCGGCCGGGTCGACGGCGTAGCCGCCCTCCGGCACCGTGTAGTGCAGCGGGTCGTACCCCCAGTTGTAGCCGTCCTTGTCGGCCACCGCCGCGACGCACTTCTGCTGCTCGGCGGAGTCCGGGGGCAGCGCGGCCAGGTCGCAGGCGGGCTGCGCCTGGTCGGCCCGCCGCTCGGGGATGGTGGCGAAGTCGAACGCCGGCAGCAGGTGCAGGTAGTTGACCCCGGCGTCGCCGAGCGCCTTCAGGTGCTTCATTCCGGCGGTGTCCGGGTCGGTGAAGGCGAGGTAGGTGCCCCGCCGCTCGGCCGGCACGGTGGTGTCGGCGATGGAGAAGTCGCGGACCGACACCTCCTGGATCTGAGCCTTCGCCGACGGCACGGCCGTCGGCTTGCGCAGGTTCGCCCAGCCGGCCGGGGCCAGCGCCGGGTCGGCCAGGTCGACGATCTGGCTGTGCGTCGAGTCCGGCGCGAGGGCCAGCGAGTACGGGTCGGTCACCGCGGCGGTGACCACCTTCTGCGCCGCCGGCTGCCACGCCTCGACCTGGTAGCGGTAGTACTTCCCGGTCCAGCCCTTCGTGCCGCGCACCGACCAGACGCCGGTGGTGTCGTTGCGGCTCATCGACACGGTCGTCGGCTCGGCCGCCGGCGAGTCGAAGAGCTGGAGCGAGACCTTCCGGGCGGTGGGCGCCCAGACGGCCAGGGTGGGCACCTTGCCGGCGAACGTCGGGCCGAGCTTCGCGTCGGTCGCGGCCCGGTAGACGTCGTCGAGCACGCCGGGGATCTGCACCCCGGTGGCGCCCAGCAGGTGGCCCTCGGCGTCCCGCTCGGTCACCACGAGCTGGCCGCGCAGCGCCGCGGGCACCCTGGCCAGGTCGGCGCGGTCCAGCGTGAACGCGCGGTAGGCCCAGAGCTGCGGGTACGCCTGCCGCTGGGCCTCGGTCAGCCCGTTGCGCCCCGCCCGCAGCGGCAGCGTGGTGTACGTCCCGGTCAGCTCACCGTCGGCGATGGCGAGCCCGCCGGCCGGGGCGGCCACCAGGGCGTACCGCTTGCCGTCGGTCGGACCGGTCTGCCAGGCCACCGTGGACCGGTCGATCCACTGTGCCTTCTGCTTGGTGATGTCGAGGTCCTTCGCGACGCCGGACGAGGTCGGCGGCAGCAGCCGGCCCTTGACCCCGGCCAGCAGCCAGATCTCGTGCCCGGCGGCGGCGAAGTCCAGCCGCTGGTCGTCGGGCTGGTCCTTCTCGTCGCCCTTGTGCACGATGTAGTTCAGCCCGGTGGCCCCGGCGGCCAGGGGCACCCGGAAGACGGCGCCGTACGCGTCGATCTTCTCCGGCTTCAGCGGGTTGCCCCAGTCGGTCGGGTTGGCGGCGCCGTCCCAGAGGTGCAGGCCCCAGCCGTCGTAGTTCCCGTCCGCCTTGCGCCAGTGGATGACCGCGGTGCTCTGGTCGACCGGCGGGTCGGGCTCGCCGGTGGCGGCCTGCCGGGTCGGGTAGAGGGTGCCGTCGCCCTGCTTGACCCAGACCTCGCCGGTCTGCGTCACGTCGATGGTGCGGTCGTTCGCGACGTCCTTGTTCCCGTCCTTGTCGACCACGAGGAAGCCGACCGACTTGGCGCCCGGCTTCAGCTTGACCCAGGCGAACCGGCCGAAGGAGTCCTCACCCGCGAACGGCTGCCCCTTGGGCCATTCCGTCTGGTAGGCCGGGTCGATGTCACCCCAGGTGTAGAGGCCCCAGTCGGCGTACCCTCCGGCGGGTCGCTGGTAGTGCACGACCGCCCAGTCCCGTGACGCGCTCTGGGCCGGGGTGCCGACGACGCCGGTGGTGCGGGCGGCGGCCACGCGGCCCTTGCCGTCGCGGACCACCGCCTTGTACTCGACCTTCGTCCCGCCGGCCAGGCCGGTCAGGTCGTGGTGGACGGTGTACGGGGCCTTGTGCGCACTGCCCAGCAGGGTCCACTTGCCGCCCGGCACCCGGGCCGCGAAGGTGACCGTCGCGAGGGGGTCGCCGGTGACCTGGGCGGTGACGGTGGCCTTGGTGGCGACCGGGGCGTCGCCCGGCTCGGTGAGGGTGATCATCGGGGCCGCGCCGGCCTGCGGGATCGCCCGGTCGGCCTTGAGCACGACGGCCGACATGGCCGGCACGGTCACGCCCAGCTTGCCGTCGGCGCCGGCGCTCGCGGTGGCCGCGCCGCCGTAGACGCCGGTGAAGGTGGCGCCGGCCGACCAGGTGTCCACGGTGACGGTCTGCGGGGTCGCGGCGTTGTTCACCGCGACGACGTACTCGGTGCGGTCCTTCGGCAGGACGCGGGAGAAGGCGAACACGCCGGGGCCGGCGGCCGCGTACCGGGTGACCTGGATGCCGTCCCGCAGCGCGGGGTGGGCCTGCCGCAGCTCGCCCAGCTCGGCGATGGTCCGGTAGAGCGGGTGGGCGGTGTCGTACTGGTCGCTGGCGTGGGTGCGGGTGGTGCCGATCAGGTCGTCGTCGAGGTAGTCCGCCGTCCTGCTGGCGAACATGTCCTGCCGGGCGTCCTTGTCCCCGCCGGGCCCGGTGAAGCCCTGCTCGTCGCCGGAGTAGACGACCGGCTGGCCCCGGGTGAGGAACATCAGCTGGTGGGCGAGCTGGTCGCGGCGGAGCTGACTGGCGTCGTCGCCGCCGGCGGCCGCGATGAACGAGCCGATCCGGCCCATGTCGTGGTTGCCGAGGAAGGTGGTCAGCCGGTTGGCGTCGGTGTCCCGCGCGGCGTAGAGGTCGTCCTTGGCGTACAGGTCCGCGAGCGCCCTGGCCGAGCCGTCGGCGGCGGTGTAGCCCCGCGCGGCCTCCTGGAAGGAGAAGTCGAGGGTGGCCGGCAGGCCGCCCTGCCGCACGTAGGTCGACTCGATCTCCTGGTCGGCGCTGTAGACCTCGCCGAACATGAAGAAGTCCGGCTTGCCGGCCTTGGCGGCGGCGGCGTCGATGCCCCGGGTGAACTGCGGCCAGAAGTCGAGGTTGGCGTGCTTGACCGTGTCGAGGCGGAAGCCGTCGACGCCGGCCTTCCCGATCCACTGCGCGTAGATGTCGGTCATGCCGCGGACCACCTCGGGACGCTCGGTCCACAGGTCGTCGAGGCCGAAGAAGTCGCCGTACTCGCTGTTCTCACCGGCGAAGGTGGAGTCGCCCCGGTTGTGGTACATGGTCGGGTCGTTCAGCCAGGAGGGCACCTTGACCGTGGCGTCGGCCGCGTTGGCGAAGGTCGGGGTGTACGGGAAGGACTCCTTGTCCACCTGCGGGAACGCCCGGGTGCCGTCGGCATAGTTGCGGTCCTCGAAGGCCCGTCCCTGCGCGTCGGTGTAGGGGCTCGTCTTCTTGTCGACGTAGCCGTACTTGTCCTCGGCGTAGCGGATGACGTCCGCGGTGTGGTTGACGATGATGTCCAGGTAGACCTTGATGCCCCGCTGGTGGGCGAGGCCGACCAGCTTCTTCAGCTCCGCGTTGGTGCCGAAGTGCGGGTCGACCTGGGTGAAGTCGGTGATCCAGTAGCCGTGGTAACCGGCGGAGACGTCGGCGCCGGTGCCCTGCACGGGCCGGTTCTTGAAGATCGGGGCGAGCCAGATGGCGGTGGTGCCGAGGCCCTGGATGTAGTCCATCTTGTCGATGACCCCCTTGAGGTCACCGCCGTGGTAGAAGCCCTTGTCCGCGGGGTCCAGGCCGGTGCTGAGCCGGTCGCCGGCCAGCCCGCCGGTGTCGTTGCGCTTGTCGCCGTTGGCGAAGCGGTCCGGCAGGACGAAGTAGAACTGCTCGGCCTTCGCGCTGTTGTTGCCGGCCTTGAGCAGCGCCTCGGCGGACGGTTCGCGGCTCCACTGCGGGGCGTTCGCGGCGGCCAGCACGTCGGGGGTGGCGGGGCGGTCGCTGCCGTCGGCACCCAGCTGGTGGAGGGCCACCGGCACGCCGACGAGGGTGAGCACGAGGGAGGAGGCCAAGGCTGCGAGCGCCTTGCGGGATATCGGCGGGGGTTTCATCGACGGCCTTTCTCTGGTCGCTGATTCGCCCGCACGCTAGCTCTCGCCGAAACATTCTGCAATACCTTGCAAACGAAGTCGCAACAAAGCAGCCGTCTTGCGAAACACGGCAACGCGCCGGTCGCCGAGGGTGACCCGGGAGGCCGAGGATCAGAGGCCGGAGCAGGCGGCGCCGTCGACCGCGCAGCTCGTGGGCCGGGTCGTCCCCGTCTGCTCGAAGTGGAACTGCAGCGCCACCGACGCCCCGGGCGCCAGGGCCACCCCGCTGCGGTAGGTGAAGACGCCGTCGGTGAAGTCGCCGCTGCCCTGCTCCGCGCCGCTCACCCAGGCGGTCACGAGACGGCCCCGAGGGAAGGTCAGCCGCACCGTCCAGCCCCGCGCCGTGCCGGCGGTGTTGACCAGCCGCACCTCACCGATGAATCCGCCGTCGAAGCTGCTCACCACCCCGTACCGGCCGGTCACCGGCGGGGCGGGCGGCGGTGGGGCGGGCCGGCCGCCGGGGCTGCTGCCCGTGGCCGTGCCGGCCGGCCGGTTCGGCGTGGGTCGGGCGGGCAGCACGGTCGACCGGGGGGACAGCCCGGGGACCACCGGCCCGGCGGCGGACGTGGGCGGCCGGGTGGCCTGGCCGGGGATGGCGGGGCTGGTGGCCGGCACCTCGGGCAGCGACATCGTCGGGGCCGGCGGCGGTGTCTCGGCGAACGTCCGCCGCCCGCGCACCGAGCCCAGCGCCACGACCAGCAGCACCACCATGACGATCACACCGATCGAGACGATGATCCAGGGCGAGGAGGCGATGGCGGCGCCGGATGACGGGCGTACGCGTCGTGTGCCGGACATGCCCCTCCCCTGTCGGTCCCCGTCGGGCGAGCGTAACGACCACGAGCGCTGTCCGCCCGGTGGAGCCCGACCGGTGCGCGCCTCAGCCGATCACGCAGGCCGCGCCGTTGACCGTGCACTGGCCCGGCTGGTCACCGGTGCCCGTGCGGCCGAACCGCATCCGCACCGTGGCGGTCTGCCCGGCCGGCAGCGGCCCGGTGCCGCGCAGCACGAACACCCCGCTGCCCTGGGTGCTGACCGACACCCCGGAGGTGGACGAGGCCTCGATGGTCTTCACGTTGCCGGTGAAGAGCAGCTCGACCCTCCAGCCCTGCCCGCCATCCGAGCCGTTGACCACGGTCAGCCGGGCCTCGAACCCGCTGCGGTCGCTGGCGGTGGCCTCGTACCGTGCGGTCACCGCACCCTGCGCGACCCCCCGGGTCGAGGCGGTGGGCCGCGGCGTCGCCGATCGGGACGCGCCGGCCGAGGGCGAGGCGGTCGCGCTGGGCGACGGCGTCGCCGATCCGGGCGCGTCGGTGGCGCCGCCGGTCGGCGGCGCGGAGGTGGTGGCGTCGACCCCGAGGGTCGGGAGGTACATCGGCGGGGCGGGCGCCGGCACCGGCTGGCGTTCCTCCCCGCGCAGCGAGAGCAGAGCGATCACCAGCAGGCCGACGATCAGGCCGACGCCGAGCAGCACCACGATCCACGGCACCGACGTGAGCACCCGCGGCGCCGCCGGCGCCTCGGCCGGCTCGGCTGGCCCGCCGCTCATCACATGCCCCCCTCGTGTCACCCGACGCGCCAGCGTAGCCAGGGTGCGCCGCGTCGCGCAGCGCGCCCGGTGCGATCCGACCGTCCGGGCACCCCGGACGCGCGAAACGGACGATCATGCGCGGCGGATCGGCCCTCGCCGGCCGGTCCACGGACACGACCCGCACTCGACACGTCGCACCGCGTCGTCGGCTACGCTGTCCGGGCTCAGCTATCGGAGCTCCTAAATGGTTCAGATCCGGGCAAGGACGCGCACATCCGCCCGCACTGTCCATCATGGAGCGCCGCCCCGACGTGCACCCGCCCCACCACCCCCGGTCGGCGCCCGGCCGCCGACGACCCCGCCCCGCCCCGACAACCCCTCCCTCCCCCACTCGGAGCAGCTCCATGCAGATTGCCAGCGCGCCAACCGGGCTCATCCGCAAGTCCCTCGGCACCGGCGCCCTGTTGGTGTTCAGCGCCACCGCCTCCTCCCCGATGGCCGTGCTCGCCGGTGCGATCGTTGCCACGTACGCCTCGACCGGCGTCACCGGCACACCGCTCGGCTTCCTCGTGATCGCGGCCGCCCTGCTCTTCTTCTCCGTCGGCTACCTGGCCATGGCCCGCTACGTCTCCAGCGCCGGCGTCTTCTACGCGGCCCTGGCGGCCGGCTTCGGGCGGTTCTGGGGCGTGGTCGCCGCGCCCGTCGTGCTGCTCGGCTACAACGCCATCCAGATCTGTTTGTACGGGCTGCTCGGCGCGGTCGTCAGCGGCAGCCTCGGCGGCGCCTGGTGGGCCTGGGCGCTGCTCGCCTGGGCCGGGGTGGCCCTGGTCGGCGTGCTGAAGGCGCGGATCAGCGTCGGCCTGCTGGGCGCGGTGCTGGCCGTCGAGGTCGCGGTGATCCTGCTCTTCGTGCTCACCTCGTTCACCCACCCGGCCGGCGGTTCGGTGAGCTTCGCGCCGCTGGACCCCGGCAACCTGCTGGTTCCCGGCATCGGTGGTGTCGTCGCGTTCTGCGCGGCCTCGTTCGTGGGCTACGAGTCGGCCGCCGTCTACTCCGAGGAGTCCCGGTCGCCGCAGGCGGTGTCCCGGGCGGCCTACTCGGCGCTGATCCTGCTGGGCGTCCTCTACGCGCTCGCCGCCTGGGCCATGGCCGTGGCCGTGGGCCCGGACCAGGTCGTCGACCGGTCCCGCGACCCGAACGCCGGGCTGCCGTTCTCGATCCTGGAGGCGAACGCCAGTCCCATGCTCGGCAGCGTCGCGACCATCCTGGTGGTGACCAGCGTCTTCGCTGCGATGATCAGCTTCCACAACTCGATCGCCCGGTACGCCTTCAGCCTCGGCCGGGAACGGGTGCTGCCCGCGGTGTTCGAGCGGGTCGGCCGGGGTGGCGCGCCGGTCGCCGGGTCGGTGCTCCAGTCGGCGATCGCCCTGCCGGTCATCCTGGTCTTCGCGCTGACCGGCGCCGATCCGGTCGCCATCATGTTCAGCTGGCTCTCCGGCGTCGCGGCCATCGCGGTGCTGCTCATGATGGCGGTCACCTCGATCGCGGCGATCGCCTTCTTCCGCCGGGGCGGCGGCGGCGACGAGAGCGCCTGGCAGCGCACGGTCGCGCCGGCCATCGGCGCGGCGCTGGTCGGCGCGGCCCTGCTCACCACGCTGGTCAACCTCTCCGCCGTGCTCGGGGCGCCGCCGGGCTCCACCACGAAGTGGCTGGTCCCCGGCGCGGTGGCGGCCGCTGCGGCGGTGGGCCTGGTCTGGGCGGCGGTCATCCGGGCCACCCACCCCGAGGTGCTGGACAACGTCGGGCAGGGCCAGCCGCGCCCGCTCGCGGTCATCGAGCAGGACCTGGTCGGCCGTTCCCTGTAGGACGGCCCGTACGCGCGACGGCCCGCCCCCGACACCCGGGGGCGGGCCGTCGGCCCGTTCAACGCCGGCGCCGGCCCCCGACCGTCCCGGCCAGCGCGGCCTTGCGCTCCTGGCCGGTCATCACCAGCTCGTTGAGGCGCTGCAACCAGCGCCAGGCCGGGTGGACCTGGTGCTCCGGGCTGAGCGGGAGCCAGCTGCGGTACTCCACGCCCCCGCCGCTGTAGTGCGGGCAGGTGGAGTGCACCACGACCTGCTCGTGCGCCCGCGCCGGGCGTTCGACCACCAGCAGGTTGTCGTCGGACATGACCACCAGGCTGCGCCCGGGGATGCCCATCCCGCCGGCGCCGGGCAGCGCGCCGCCGGCCTCGTCGCCGCTGCCGAGCAGGGTCGACACGGACACCCCGACGTAGCGCGCCTCGGCCGGCATCGGCTCGCCGGCCTGGGTCATCTGGGCGACCGGGTCGAAGACCCCGCCGCCGGCCAGGTAGCCCTCGGCGATCTCGCACAGCTCGGCGAGCAGCGCCGGCAGGTCCTGCACGTCGCTGCCGTCCCGGAACAGGCGGGAGGCCGCCTTGATCTCGTAGTAGGGCCGGCGCGGGTCGGCGAACCGGGGGTCGAGGCTGGCGTAGAGGAAGACCAGCGCGTGCGGCCCGACCGGCTTGGTCCGGCGCAGGTCCCAGTAGTGCGAGGCGTGCAGCGCGTTCGCGTACTGCACCCGGTGCACCACCGCCTGCCGGATCTGGTGGTGGACGGCCTGGTTCGAGTAGCCGTCGGCGCTCGCCCCGGGCGCGTCGCCCGCGGACCAGCTCGCCGGGGCCGGCCCGGCGGCGCCGTACCCGGCGGCGCCCGGCGCGCCGTAGCCGCCCGGCGTGACCGGGTGCGCCGACGCGGGGGCCCCGTAGGTCGGCGCCGCCGCGGCGCCCAGCCCGGACCCGCGGAAGGCAGCGCCGTGGCCCGGAGGCTCGGGCGGGGCGAACCGGTGTGCGGCGGTCGGGCCCCCGAAACCGCCGGCCGTCGCCGGGCTGCCGAAGCCGCCGGGCGCCACCGGACCGCCGAAGCTGCCGGGGGTCGCCGGGGCTCCGTACGCCGGGTCGAAGTTCGCCGTGGCGACCGGGTCGCGGTAGCCGGGTGCCGGAGCGGCGCCGAAGCCACCGGTGGAGCCCGCGCCGCCGGGGTGCCGGGTCTCGGCCGGTCCGAAGCCGCCGGCCGTCGCCGTCGCCGGGTGGTCCGGGCCCGTGGCGAAGCCTCCGGCAGCCGGGACGCCGTAGCCGCGCGCCGGCGGGGCGGGCGCGCCGTGGACCGGGCCGGCCGGAACGCCGTGGCCGGGCCCGCCCGGGGCCGGCGCGCCACCGGAGAGCCGGTGGCTCCCCCACCGCGCGGGCGGCCGGACCGGCGGTGCCGGCGGGTACGCCGGCCGGTCGGGGCCACTGCCGCGGAGGTCCTCATAGGACGGATGCGGCAGCGGCGACGGAGGTTCGTGCGACACGTGGCAGCTCCTGGCTAGCGGGAATTCGCCCGGCCGATGATTTCACTGAGTGCACGGGTTATCAACTGTCAGCGAGCATTCTCCGGGGCGCCCGCTGCTGACTGCACACTCAGTCCGTCCCGACCGTCCACAGCCGCATCGAGCGGATGACCAGCGGTTTCCGCCCGAGCAGTGCGTCGATTATGGACAATTGGTGGCCAATTTCGTAACGCTTGCCCGCTCTCCGTGACTCATGGTCCACTCTGTGCGCTGTGCACCGTGACGACGAGGGAGCGCCGTGTTGTCAGCCGACCCAGGCCGTGACGGATCCGTCACCCGCCCCGAGGAGCTCCTCGCCGAACTCGCCGCGGTCCGCTCGGCCGCGGTGGCCGGCCGGGAGACACACGTCGGCTTCCCGGTCGCCACCGACATCGACTACAGCCCGCTCGCGCCGCTGTTCGGCTCGCTGCTGAACAACATCGGCGACCCGTGGACCGACCCGGCCGGCGCCAACCACACGAAACGCTACGAGCGGGAGGTGCTGGACTGGTTCGCCGACCTCTTCCAGGCCCCGGTCGACGACCGCTGGGGCTACCTCACCTCCGGCGGCACCGAGGGCAACCTCTACGCGCTCTACCTGGCCCGGGCCCGGTTCCCCAGGGCGCTGGTCTACCACTCCGCCGACGCCCACTACTCGCTGCCCAAGTGCGTCGACATCCTCGGCCTCGACTCGGTGGTGGTCCGCGCCGACGAGCGCGGCGAGATGGACTACGACGACCTGGCCCGGATGGTCGACCGGCACCGGGACCGGCCGGCCATCGTGGTGGCCACCTGCGGCACCACGATGACCGAGGCCGCCGACGACGTACCCCGGATCCGGCGCCTGCTCGCCCGCACGCCGGTCCGCCACCACCTGCACGTCGACGGGGCGCTGGCCGGGGTCCCGCTGGCCCTGGCCGACGGGCGGACCACGCTGCGGCTGGACGCCACCGTGGACAGCATCTCCATCTCCGGCTACAAGTTCCTCGGCACCCCGGTGCCGTGCGGGGTGGTGCTGACCCGCCGCACCCTGCAGCAGCAGCTCGCCCAGTCCCCCAACTACACCGGCACGGTGGACACGACGATCAGCGGCTCGCGCAGCGGCCACCCGGCCCTGCTGCTCTGGTACGTGATCCGCAGCCTCGGCCACGACGGCCTGCGGCAGCGCGCCGAGCGGGCCCGCGAGCTGGCCGCGTACGCGGTGCGGCGACTCAACGAGGTGGGCTGGCCGGCCTGGCGGCACGAGCACGCCTTCACCGTGGTCTTCCCCACCCCGTCCCCGGCCGTGACGGCGAAGTGGGTGCTGGCCAGCAGCGCCGGCCGGAGTCACCTGATCTGCATGCCCGGCGTCACCCGGGAGGCCGTCGACGCCTTCGTGGCCGACGTGGCGACCGGCGGCCCGCTCGTCGACGCGCTGCCCCGGCAGCGGGAGCGGCAGGCCCTGGTCCGCTGAGCCGCCGCGGGCACCCGGTCCGGGCGCGGTCAGGCGGTGCGGATGACGGTGCAGATGGCCGGGCCGTCGTCGGTGGACCGCAGCAGGTAGCGGTAGCGCTCGCCGGGCACGGCCCGGCCCTGGCTGTCCAGGAACTCCCAGCGCACCGCCACCTCGGTGAGCAGCGCGGAGACCTGCTGCACGTCCTCGATCTCCGCGTTGGCCGCGACCAGTTCCCGCTCCTGGTAGTCGGGTGCCGCCCCGACGAAACTGAGCGCCACGGCCGCCGGCGAGGTGAACGAGAAGCTGTACGTGTCGGCGACCACCAGCCCCGGCAGCGCGTAGCAGCCGGCGATGGCGGGCACGTCGGCGGTGGTCAGCGCCACGCCGTACCGGTCGAAGAAGTCGGTGAGCGTGTCGAGGTCCGTGGAAGCCGTCACGCCGCTCTCCATTTCCGGCCGGCGGGCCCGGCAAACCTGGTCAGCGGGGCGGGATGCGTACCTCGATCTCCGCGCCGAGCTGGGCGCCGTCCGTGAGGTCGAGGTCGTCGCCGCTCCAGAACCGGCCCGGGTCGTACCAGTTGGGCCGCCGACCGGCGGGGAGCAGCCCCATCGCCTCGTAGGTCACGGCCACCACCTCCGCGCAGTACGCGGTCTCCAGCGCCCGGTCCCGGACCGGCACGCCGCCACCGTCGGCGATGGAGGGTCGGCCGCGGCGCAGGTTCGGCACCCGGCCCCGGGCCCAGCGCCAGGCGAGCTGCGCCGTGGACGGGAACGGGGTGCCGTCGAGGCGCGCCACGGTCCGCAGCACCGCCTCCTCCATCGTGGTGTCCGCCGGCGGTTCGAGCTGGCGCAGCCAGGCCCGCTGGCCGTACCGGTTGGCCCAGACGCAGACCGCGTCCCGCAGGTCGTGCAGCTGCACGCCACGCTGGTGGGTGCCGGTCCACATGTCCGGCAGCGAGCGGCCCAGCTCGGCGTGCCACATCAGCGGCGGCATGTCGTCGAGCACCACGGCCATGCCCACGTGGTTGACTGGGCTGTTGGTGGTGAGCTGGATGGCGCGGTCCGGCACGCTGCGCCCGCGGAAGACCCACAGGTCGCCGGTGCGGGTCAGCTCGACCGCCTCGTCCAGGCTGATGCTCATGGAGGACTACCCTATGCCGAAGCGGCAACGGATGCGCTGGTGGAAACTGCTCGGGCTGGCCGGCCTCGCCGGCGTGGCGGCGACCGGTGTGGTCGTGGCCCGGGCGGAACGGCGGCGCCGGGCGTACACCCCGGAGGAGATCCGGGGCCGGCTGCGCGAGCGGCACGCGAAGGCCGGCGACCGGCCGTCCTGACCCGGCCGGGAGCTCACCGGTCGGTGCGGCACACCGCTTCGTCCAGGGCCTCGGGGGTACGACCGACCAGCGCGCTGCCGTCGTCGAGCAGCAGGATCGGGCGCTGGATGAGCTCGGGGTGCGCCACCATCGCGGCCACCCAGCGCGGCTCGGTGGCGTCGTCCCGGGGCCAGTCCGCCATGCCCAGCTCGGTCGCGGCGGGCTCGCCGGTGCGGCAGATGTCCCACGCCCGGGCCTCCAGCCGGCGCAGCACCTCGGTCAGCTCCTCCGCGCTCGGCGGCTCCGCGAGGTACGCCCGCAGCCGGTAGGGCACCCGCGCCTCGTCCAGCGAGGCCCGGGCCGTGGCGCACTTCGAGCACGCCGGGTTGTGCCAGATCTCCATGCCCGACATGGTGGCACGCCCACTGCGAAGCCTGAGGGGGCAGCGGACCGGCCCTGATGAGCCCTCCGTCCGCTCCGCAGCGGTGGCGAGATGATCCGGTGTTCCTCACCCGGATCCTGGCGAGATTCCGTTTGCTGCGAACGGAAACTCGCCAAGATCTCGAATGCCCTCACGTCACCGCCGCGCCAAGCTGTCCGTTTTCCGCACCCTTCGCTCCGAGGATCGGCCGGGACGTGATCGCGGGCGACGCGCCGGCATCGGTGGAACGCTGTGGACGTTTCCGCGCGTCGGTGACCTGCACAGCGTTCCACCGACGCGGCCCGCGGCCTCTGCGTTCCCGGGCGCTGATCGGCGTCTGCGCGCCCTGGGGTGGCTGTCGGTTTCGTGCGGTCGGGATGTGGGGTCGGTGTCCGGTTTCGGCCACGGCGTCCCGTGGTCGGCGCCACCGCCGGGCCGGAATCATGCCGGGGGCCGGGTCGTTGTACATGGCAGACCGCACGCAGCCCGCCCCTCGGGTGAGGCAGCCCCGGCCGGAATGACCTGCCGGCGCCGGTCGTTACATCCCCCGGCACCACCGCACCACCGCGTCGGGCTGGTCGTGGGAATGACCTGCCGGCCCCGGTCGTTACATCTCCCGGACCGCGCACCACCGGTCCGAGCCGGTGAGCCAGGGAATCATCCCGGGGCCCCGGCGGTTACATCTCCCGGACCGTGCACCACCGGTCCGCACCGGGTTGAGCCAGGGAATGACCCCCGGGCCCCGGTCGTTACATCTCCCCGGGACGTCGGATCAGGCCGAGGGAATCACTTCCCCGCCGCCGATGGTTACACCCCCGGACCGCCCGAGCAGATCCCCCCGATCGCCGGGCACCCCGAAGACTTCTCCCAGCGGCACCCGCACCCCTTTTGCGGGTGTGCCGTGAACCCCCGACAGAGAGGCACTCATCATGCGTACCAATCTGCTGCGGAACACCGTCCTGACCGCTGCCGGTATCGCCGCCACCGCCGGTGGGATCGCCGGCCCCGCGATCGCCGCGCACGCCGCCCCCGCCGAGAACACCACCAAGGCCGTCGCCGACCGCAAGGGTCACGGCGAGCGGGAGCTGGACGTCCGCTACGAGGCCCAGCCCAACTTCTACTACTGCGGCCCCGCCGCCACCCGTAACGCCATCAGCGTCCTCGGCAAGAACATCGACGTCGACGCCATGGCCAAGGAGATGGGCACCACCGAGGCCGGCACCAACAGCATCAACGACATCACCCCCGTCCTGAACAAGGAGACCGGCAAGACCTACCGGTCGGTGGAAATCAAGGACGGCAAGGCCGACGACAAGCAGACCGACACCCTGCGCGCCGACATCGTGCGCACCGTCGACGACGGCCGCGCCGTGGTCGCCAACATCGCCGGCACCGCCACCGACACCGACGGCAACACCCACTCCTTCGAAGGCGGCCACTACATCAGCGTCGTGGGCTACCGCGACAACGGGAAGACCGTCACCATCGCCGACTCCGCCGACCCGAACATGGCCTCCTACCGGATGAGCGTGGACAACCTCGCCGACTGGATCGCCACCCGCGGCTACTCGGCGTCCTGATCCACAGCGCCAACCACGAAAGGGCCCGACCCCACCAGGGGTCGGGCCCTTTCGGCGTCCGGTCAGCGGTCGCCGGCGTGCACGGGCTCGTCGGCCTCGGCGGGCACCTCGGCCGACTCCAGGTGCCGGGCGCGGCGGCGCAACCACCAGGTGCTGGCCAGGCCGGCGAGCACCGCGAGGGCCAGCCCGGCCCAGGAGATGTCCTTGAGCCAGTGCTCGGCCGCCCGGCCCACCGAGAAGAGCAGGTAGGTGGTGCCGAACGCCCAGACGAGGCCGCCGGCCGCGTTGGCCAGCAGGAACCGGCGGTACGGCACGTGCAGCGCCCCGGCCAGCGGGCCGGCGAGGATGCGGAGCAGGGCGACGAACCGCCCGAAGAAGACCGCCCAGACACCGTGCCGGGCGAAGCTCTGTTCGGCGCGGGCGAGCTGCGCCGGGCCGAGGTGTTTGGGGAAGCGCCGGCCCAGCCGTTGGAGCAGCGGCCGCCCGCCGCGGCGGCCCACGGCGTATCCGACGGAGTCGCCGATGATGGCGCCGGCGGCGGCTGCGGTGGCCACCCACTCGGGTTCGACCACGCCGGTGGCGGCGAGCAGGGCGGAGCTGACCAGCACGATCTCGCCGGGGAGCGGGATGCCCATGCTCTCCACGCCGATCACCCCGGCGACGATCAGGTAGAGCACGCCCGGGGGCAGCGCGGAGAGCCAGTGCTGGACGTCGACCACCCCCGAACCCTACCCGCGGAGGCTCAGTCGACGGGGGCGAGGAACTCCAGCCGGTTGCCGTGCGGGTCGTACGTGTGGAACCGGCGCATGCCGGGAATCTCGTCGTCGCCCCAGGTCACGGGGTGTCCGGCGGCGTCGAGCCGGGCGGCCAGCCCGTCGAGGTCGGGGCGGAGCAGCGCCGGGTGCGCCTTGCGGGCGGGTCGGAAGTCGTCCTCGACGCCGAGGTGCAGCTCCGCGCCGTACCCGGTGAACCAGCAGCCACCGCGGGCGGCGAGGGCCAGCGGTTTGGCCTTCTCGACCAGGCCGAGCAGGCCGGCGTAGAACGCCCGCGAGGTTTCCTCGGAGTCGCGTGGGCAGGCGAGCAGGACGTGATGGATCATGGTGGCACCTCCTCGTCCCGAACCCTGGCACGAGGTTGCGCGAATAGCAAGACGGACGTACGGTTTTGTTGAGACCGGCGCGGGTAAGTGTTGCCTAACCACGGCGGCGCCCCGGCCGGTGCGACAAACTGCTCAGGACTACTCACGGTCGCTGGTGTGAAGGAGTACGACGTGGCGAGCCTCGACACCTTCGGTGCGAAGACCCAGCTACGCGTCGGAGACGCGAGCTACGAGATTTTCAGGATCGACAAGGTGGAGGGCCACGACCGGCTGCCCTACAGCTTGAAGATCCTGCTGGAGAACCTGCTGCGGACCGAGGACGGCGCGAACATCACGGCCGACCACATCCAGCAGCTCGGCGCGTGGGACCCCACCGCCGACCCGAGCGTGGAGATCCAGTTCACCCCGGCGCGGGTGCTGATGCAGGACTTCACCGGCGTGCCCTGCGTCGTGGACCTGGCCACCATGCGCGAGGCCGTCCGCGACCTCGGCGGCGACGCCACCAAGGTGAACCCGCTCGCCCCGGCCGAGCTGGTCATCGACCACTCGGTCATCGCCGACCTGTTCGGCCGCGAGGACGCCTTCGAGCGCAACGTCGAGCTGGAGTACGAGCGCAACAAGGAGCGCTACCAGTTCCTGCGCTGGGGCCAGACCGCGTTCAACGAGTTCAAGGTCGTCCCGCCGGGCACCGGCATCGTGCACCAGGTCAACATCGAGTACCTGGCCCGCACGGTCATGGAGCGCAACGGCCAGGCGTACCCGGACACCGTGGTCGGCACCGACTCGCACACCACCATGGTCAACGGCCTGGGCGTGCTGGGCTGGGGCGTCGGCGGCATCGAGGCCGAGGCCGCGATGCTCGGCCAGCCGGTCAGCATGCTGATCCCCCGGGTCGTCGGCTTCAAGCTCTCCGGCGAGATGCCGGCCGGCACCACCGCCACCGACCTGGTGCTCACCATCACCGAGATGCTCCGCAAGCACGGCGTGGTCGGCAAGTTCGTCGAGTTCTACGGCCCGGGCGTGAGCGCGGTGCCGCTGGCCAACCGGGCCACCATCGGCAACATGTCCCCGGAGTACGGCTCCACCGTGGCGATCTTCCCGATCGACGCCGAGACCGTCCGCTACCTGGAGCTGACCGGCCGCGACGCGCAGCAGGTCGCGCTGGTCGAGGCGTACGCCAAGGAGCAGGGCCTCTGGCACGACCCGGAGCGCGAGCCGCAGTACTCGGAGCGGCTGGAGCTGGACCTCAGCACCATCGAGCCGTCCCTGGCCGGCCCGAAGCGCCCGCAGGACCGGGTGCCGCTGGGCTCCGCCAAGACGCTGTTCCGTTCGGCGCTCACCGACTACGTCGCCGACGACTCCACCGGCGAGCGCGAGCTCAAGCCGGGCGTCGCCCGTGAGCAGCTGCCGCGCGGCGCCAACGGCCCGGCCGACGAGGCCAGCGCCGAGTCCTTCCCGGCCAGCGACCCGCCGGCCAACGAGTTCAGCGACCCGGCCGACGAGCCGCGCGACCTGGAGACCGCCGCGGCGGGCGCCGGTGGCCGCGCCACCAACCCGGTCCGGGTGACCAGCGCCGACGGCGTCGAGTACGAGCTGGACCACGGCGCCGTGGTGATCGCCGCGATCACCTCCTGCACCAACACGTCGAACCCGCAGGTCATGATCGGTGCCGCGCTGCTGGCCCGGAACGCGGTGGACAAGGGCCTGTCCCGCAAGCCGTGGGTGAAGACCACCCTGGCCCCGGGCTCCAAGGTCGTCATGGACTACTACGACCGCGCCGGCCTGACGCCCTACCTGGAGAAGCTCGGCTTCAACCTGGTCGGCTACGGCTGCACCACCTGCATCGGCAACTCCGGCCCGCTGCCGGAGGAGGTCTCCGCCGCGGTCAACGAGGGTGACCTGGCCGTCGTCTCGGTGCTCTCCGGCAACCGCAACTTCGAGGGCCGGATCAACCCGGACGTCAAGATGAACTACCTGGCGTCCCCGCCGCTGGTGGTCGCGTACGCGCTCGCCGGCACCATGGACATCGACCTGGCCAACGAGCCGCTCGGTGAGGACTCCGAGGGCAACCCGGTGTTCCTGCGGGACATCTGGCCGAACAGCGCCGAGATCCAGGACGTCATCGCCTCGGCGATCGGCGCCACCGGCTTCAGCGCCGCGTACGCCGACGTGTTCGCCGGTGACGAGCGCTGGCAGTCGCTGCCGACCCCGACCGGCGACACCTTCGCCTGGGCCGGCGACTCGACGTACGTGCGCAAGCCCCCGTACTTCGAGGGCATGGAGCGCGACCCGAAGCCGGTGCGGGACATCGCCGACGCGCGGGTGCTGGCCAAGCTGGGCGACTCGGTGACCACCGACCACATCTCCCCGGCCGGCTCGATCAAGGCGGACTCCCCCGCCGGCAAGTACCTCGCCGAGCACGGCGTGGCGCGGCACGAGTTCAACTCGTACGGCTCCCGCCGGGGCAACCACGAGGTGATGATCCGCGGCACCTTCGCCAACATCCGGCTGCGCAACCAGCTGGTCCCGGGCGTCGAGGGCGGCTTCACGGTCAACCACCTGACCGGCGAGCAGACCTCGATCTACGACGCCTCGATGGCGTACCAGGAGGCGGGCGTCCCGCTGGTCATCCTGGCCGGCAAGGAGTACGGCTCCGGCTCGTCCCGCGACTGGGCGGCCAAGGGCACCATGCTCCTCGGGGTGAAGGCGGTCATCGCCGAGTCGTACGAGCGGATCCACCGCTCGAACCTGATCGGCATGGGCGTCCTGCCGCTGCAGTTCCCGGTCGACACCACCGCCGAGTCGCTCGGCCTGACCGGCACGGAGACCTTCTCGATCAGCGGCGTCACCGCGCTCAACGAGGGCGACACCCCGCGCACCGTCAAGGTCACCACCGACACCGGCGTGGAGTTCGACGCCGTGGTCCGCATCGACACCCCTGGTGAGGCGGACTACTACCGGCACGGCGGCATCCTGCAGTACGTGCTGCGTCGCATGATCGCCAGCTGACGTCGTTCAGCTGAGGAGGGCCCCTTCCCGCAAACGCGGGGAGGGGCCCTCCGGCGTTTCTGCTCCGGCGCTCAACGTCCCCTGGTCAGATCTTGGAGATTTTCTGTTCGCACGGAACGGAAACTGTCCAAGATCTCGAACGCCCGAACGCGGCCCGCTGGTCATCGCAGCCTCAGCGCGACCGCGCGGGCCTCCTCGTCGGACAGCGGCAGGAACCAGAGGAAGCGCCCGGCCGGGGCCACGGTACGGAGGAACGAGCGGCCCGATCGGTCCGGGCACGACCGGGCGGGCCGGTGGCCTGCCGGTCACGGCGTCGCGGTTTCCAGCACCTTCTTGAGCAGGGCGAGGTCGGCACTGACGAGCCCGGCGTCCCGGTCGAACTCGGCGTCGGTCATCCCCGGCGAGCGGCGCACGGTGAAGACCACCTCGCAGCCGTCGCCGTCCGCGATGGCCCGCAGCGGCACGTACACCGTCTCGCCGGAGGGCGTCACCACCTCGTGGTCGAGCACGCCGTACTCGTTGGGCGGGGCGAAGGTGACGCGCGCCCGGCCCTCCGGTGTCTCGACGAACCACTCGCCGTCCTCGCGCACCACGGAGCTGCCCAGGCCGGGCGCCCAGCGGGACAGGTTGCGGGGGTCGGAGACGAACGCGTAGACCTCGGCGGCCGGCCGGTCGATGTGCACGCTCAGGTGCCGCGATTCCGTGGACATCGCCCCATCATGGCAGTGACCAGGCGCGGCTGACCCGTACCCGGAAGCCCCCGGCAGGCGCCGGGGGCTTCCGCGTCTCTCCGGAGAGGACGACCGCGCCGTCAGGCGCTCGTGAGGATGACCAGTTGCTGCGTCGCCCGGGTCATCGCGACGTAGCGGTCGACCGCTCCTTCGATGCCGGTCCCGAACGCCTCCGGGTCGACGAGGACGACCAGGTCGAATTCGAGCCCCTTGGCCAGCTCCGGGGTCAGCGAACGGACCCGGGGCGTCGCCGGGAACGTGGGGTCGCCGATGACGCAGGCCGTCCCCTCGGCGTGCGCGGCCAGCCAGGTGTCGAGGATCGAGCCCAGGTCGGCAACGGATCCGTGTACGACGGGTACGCCGCCGCGGATGGAGGTCGGCACGTTGGCGTCCGGGAGCACGGCCCGGATGACCGGCTCGGCTTCCGCCATGACCTCCTTCGGCGTCCGGTAGTTGACGGTCAGGGACGCCAGGTTGATCCGGTCGAGCCCGATCCGCTCCAGCCGTTCCTGCCACGACTCGGTGAACCCGTGCCGGGCCTGGGCACGGTCCCCCACGATGGTGAAGCTCCGGGACGGGCAGCGGAGCAGCAGCATCTGCCACTCCGCGTCGGTCAGTTCCTGAGCCTCGTCCACCACGATGTGCGCGAACGGGCCGGCGAGCCGGTCCGGGTCGGCGCTGGGCAGTGCGGCCTCGTCGACCAGGGCGTCGCGCAGGTCCTGCTGGTGCAGCATCGTCAGCAGGCCCTCACCGTCGTCGTAGACGGAGGCCGCGATGAGGTCGTCGACGACCGTGGCCATCCGCGCGCGTTCGGTGACGACCGTGGCTTCGTGCCGGCGGTTGCGTCGTGACGTCTCCGGGTCGCCGAGCCGCTGCCGTGCCGCATCCAGGAGCGGCAGGTCGGAGACCGTCCAGGCCCGGGCGTCGCCGCGTTGCAGCTTCCGGACCTCGTCGAGGCTGAGCCAGGGAGCGCACCGGCGCAGGTACGCGGGGACCGACCACAGGTCGCCGACCAGGTCGGTCGCTTCGAGCAGCGGCCACGCCCGGTGGAGGGTCGTGCGCAGTTCCCGGTTCTGCTCCAGCGACCTGCGGACCAGGTCGTCCGGCTCGTCGCCGTGGTACTTCTCCAGCAGGATCGTGACCAGTTCCGCCCAGATCTCGTCGCGCGCCTCGTTGTGCGGGGTGCCGGGTCCCGGCGCCGCAAACGCCTCGGCCCAGTCGTCGGCGCTCAGCCGGATGTCGGTGTCGCCGGCCGTGACGGTCATCCCCGTGGCCGGCGGCTCCTCGTAGAACCGCACGGCCGCCTCGATGGCCCGCACCAGGTCCGCGGACGACTTCAGGCGCGCCACCTCCGGGTCCGCCTCGATGCTCGCGCCGGCTCCCTCGGGAACGAGGTCCCGCAGCGTGCAGGTCTGCACGTCCTCCTCGCCGAGGCTGGGCAGGACGTCGGCGACGTAGGCCAGGTAGGGCTGGTGCGGGCCGACGAACAGCACGCCGCCCTGGCGGTGACCGAGGCGCGGGTCGGAGTAGAGCAGGTAGGCGGTGCGGTGCAGGGCGACGACGGTCTTCCCGGTGCCCGGCCCGCCGTCGACCACGAGAGCGCCCCGGGACCCGGCCCGGATGATGGCGTCCTGGTCGGCCTGGATGGTGCCGAGCACGTCCCGCATCCGGTTCGACCGGCTGCTGCCCAGGCTGGCGATGAAGGCGGACTGGTCGTCGAGCGCGGCGTGCCCCTCCAGCCCGTCGGGGGTGAACACCTCGTCCCAGTAGTCGATGACGCGGCCGCGGGTCCAGCGGTACCGGCGGCGGCTGGTCAGACCCATCGGGTTGGCGTGGGTCGCCCCGAAGAACGGCTCGGCCGCGGGGGACCGCCAGTCGACCAGCAGCCGGCGGCCCGCGCTGTCCGTGAGGCCGTGCCGTCCGACGTACACGGGCTCGGGGTTGTCGGCACCGACCATGCGCCCGAGGCACAGGTCCAGGCCGAAGCGGCGCAGGGCACGCAGGCGACCGGTCAGCCGGCGGATCTCCATGTCCCGGTCCGACGCCCGGCGGCCCATGCCGCCGGGCGCCCTGCGCTCAGCGTCGAGGCGGTCGGACAGGTCGGCGAGCAACTGCTCCAGGCTTTCCGCGATGGCCGCGAAGTGCTGCTCGTCGCCGGCGATCAACGTCGGGTCGGCCTTGGCGGACAGGTGGTCGGGAATGTCGAACGCGCTGGTGGTCTGAGAACTCAATTCATCAATTCCGATCTGAAGTCGCACGTCGCAACTCCCCCGATGTACGCGGGCACTGGCCTCGGCCAGCGATTCTGCGCCACGAACCGGGTCTTGCCGCAAGACCCCCCTTGCGGTATACCTTGAAAGTGGAGGGGCTTATGCCTTCCTTTAGAATGTGATCGACATCGAGCAAAGGCGTCGATCAGGCGTCGGGCAGCCGCCGGAAACGACCGGCGGGAGCTGCCGATCCGCCAGGCGAATCCGGGCAGCCCCCGCCGATCGACGTGTCGTCAGTCGCCGACGGCGCGGCGGCGCTCCTCACGCAGCTTCATGGCGTACTCCAGCAGCGTGATCAGCACTTCCTTGACCGACTCCCGCTTCCGCGCGTCGCAGAGCACCACCGGCACCTCCGGGTCCAGGTCGAGCGCTCCCTGCACCTCGTCCAGCCGGTACTGCTTGGCGCCCTCGAAGCAGTTCACCGCCACCACGAAGGGCGTGCCCCGCCCCTCGAAGTAGTCGATCGAGGGGAAGCAGTCGGCCAGTCGCCGGGTGTCGGCCAGCACCACCGCCCCGATCGCGCCCAGCGCCAACTCGTCCCAGACGAACCAGAACCGGTCCTGCCCGGGGGTGCCGAACAGGTAGAGCACCAGGTCGTCGCTGAGGGTGATCCGGCCGAAGTCCATGGCCACGGTGGTGGTGGTCTTCTCCTCCACCCCGGACAGGTCGTCGATGCCGATCCCGGTCTCGGTCAGCACCTCCTCCGTCCGCAGCGGCCGGGTCTCGCTGACCGCGCCGACCAGGGTGGTCTTGCCGACGCCGAAACCGCCGGCGATCAGGATCTTGATCGCGGTGGGCAGCGGCGCCGCTCCCGCCGGCCGCTCAGAGCGCCCGTAGTCCATTGATAACCGCCTCGAAAACACTGTCGTCGGGAAGGCCGGCGGGGGTCGCGCGCGGCTCACGGACCTGCACCAGGCTGCGGGCCGCCAGGTCACCCAGGAGGACCCGGACGGTGCCCACCGGTAGGTCGAGATGGGCGGCGATCTCGGCCACGGACTGGATCCGCTGGCAGAGGCCGACGATCGCCACGTGCTCCGGGCCCAGCCCGGACTCCGACCCCACCTCGGCCCGGGTCGCCGTGACCAGGGAGATCAGGTCGAACGTGCCGGTCACCGGGCGGGCCCGGCCACCGGTCACCGCGTAGGGGCGCACCACCGGACCAGCGTGGTCGTCCACCCACTCGTGCTCCGCGGTCTCCCCCTGGCCGGTCATCGCGCCGGATTCTCGCCGAGGGGCTGTTCCCGGGTCGGTGAGGCGACGAACCGGCCGACCCGGGTGACCAGCATGGCCATCTCGTACGCGATCAGGCCGACGTCGGCGTCCTCGGACGCCAGCACGGCCAGGCAGGCGTTGCGGCCGGCCGCGGTGACGAACAGGAACGACGACTGCATCTCGATGATGGTCTGCTGCACCTGACCACCGCCGAACCGCTTGCCCGCGCCACGCGCCAGGCTCTGGATGCCCGCCGCCATCGCCGCCAGGTGCTCGCCGTCGTCCCGGCTCAACCCGCGCGACGAGGCCATCAGCAGTCCGTCGGTGGAGAGCGCCACGGCGTGTTCCGCCTGCTTGACCCGGCCGACCAGGTCGTCCAGCAACCACGTCAGATCCGCGCTCGAAGCCGTCTTCTGCGCCACTCGTCGTCCTCTTCTCCCCCGGCTGGTGTGCCGTGCTCGTCCGGGATCGCCGGATCGGCGTCCCTAGGTCGCCTGACCGTCGCCGGTGTCCGGCGCGCCGGCCTCGTGCGCCCCGCCGAGCAGCCGGGCCGCATCGGTCCGGCCGCGTCGGGTGCCGCTCTGGTAGGAGCTCATCATGCGGCGCACCTGCTCCGGCGGGCGCACCGCGTCGTCGTTCCCGTCGTCGTCCGGAGTGGACGGGTCGTGCCGCAGCTCCGGCGCCAGGCTTGCCTGGCGGACCCGGACCGGGAGGCCGCCGTCGGTCCGGGCCGGCGCCGCCTCGTCGGCCGGCCGCGGGTCGGTGGGCGGGGCGTCCGCCGTCCGGCCCACCGTGGCCTCCGCCGGCGCTGGCTGCCTCTTCCGGGTACGCGCCGGCAGCCCGGACGGGGTGAGCCGGGGCTCGTCCGGTTCGGCCACCGGCGCCGGCGCGGGCTGGTCCGCGCCGTCCTCGGCGGCGTCCGCCGCGCCGGTGTTCTCGGCCACCGCCACGGTGGCGGCCGGCCGGTCACCGGCGGGCCGGGCCGCCGCCCCCTCCGCTCCGGCGGGGGCGGGCGCGGCCGGGGCGGGCTGTCCGGCGCCGACCGGGAAGCCTCCGGAGGTGTTCGGGTCCGGCCCGTCCTGGGTGACCAGCTCGAGCGGGATCAGCACCACGGCCGTCGTCCCGCCGTACGCCGACTCCTTGAGCTGCACCTTCACCCCGTGCCGCTCGGTGAGCCGGCTGACCACGAAGAGGCCGAGCCGGGCGGCGTTGGCGAGGTTCAGCTCGGACCGGTCCACGATGCGCCGGTTCGCGGCGGCCAGCTCCTCGGCGCCCATGCCGAGGCCGCGGTCCTCGATCTCGATGGCGAAGCCGTTGGCCACCATCTGGCCGCGTACCTCGACGGTGGTGTGCGGCGGCGAGAAGGAGAGGCCGTTCTCAATCAACTCGGCCAGCAGGTGGATGACGTCGCCGACGGCCCGGCCGGTCAGCGAGACCGGGCCGAGCGGCCGTACGGTCACCCGGGTGTAGTCCTCGACCTCGGCGACCGCGCCGCGCACCACGTCGACCATCGGCACGTTGCGCCGCCAGGCCCGGCCGGGCGTCGAGCCGGAGAGGACGATCAGGTTCTCCGCGTTGCGCCGCATCCGGGTGGCCAGGTGGTCGACGCGGAACAGGTCCTCCAGCTCCTCGGCGTCGTGCTCCCGGCGTTCCATGGCGTCGAGCAGGGTGAGCTGGCGGTGCACCAGCGCCTGGGTGCGCCGGGCCAGGCTGAGGAAGACCTCGCGGACGTTGCGGCGCAGTTCGGCCTGCTCGACGGCCGTCCGGATGGCGGTCTCCTGCACGGCGTTGAACGCCTTGCCGACCTGCCCGATCTCGTCGTCACCGGTCTGCAGCGGTGGCGCCTCGCGGGCGACGTCCACCTCCTCGCCGTGGCCCAACCGCTCCACCACGCTGGGCAGCCGCTCGTTCGCCAGCCGGAACGCCGCCTCGCGCAGCCGTTCGAGCTGCCGGACCAGCGCCCGGGCGGTGGTGATGGACACGACGATGGACGCGACGACGGCGATCAGGCCGAGGCCGGCGGCGAGCACCAGCCGGACGATGACGCCGATGGCGACCGGGGTGGCCCGGGACACGATGTCCTCACCGCCGGCGAGGATCACCCCGCGCAGGTCCTCCATCGACCGGCTGGCGGCGGCCTGCCAGGCCGCGGCCGTCACCGGCGGGCGCACGTCGCTGCCCTTGGCGGCGAGCACCCGGTCCTGCAGGGCGCGCAGCTGCCGGAACGCCTCCCCCTCGGTCATCTGCTGGTAGCGGGCCCGGTCGGTCGGGGCCAGGTCGCGGGCGGTCCGGTCGGCGAGGAACCACTGGGCGCCGACCAGCCGGGCGAAGGCGGCCTGCTCGGTCACGGTCATCCGGTTGGCCGCCACCGCGCCGCTCAGCAACGCGTCCTGCTGGGACAGCAGCTCACGGGCCCGGTTCAGGTTGATCAGCGCGGCGGTGTCCCGGGCGATCTCGTCGTCGTCCAGACCGCCGAGCGCGTCGAACACCCCGAAGATGGCGTCGACCGCCTCGTTGTACGCGGCCAGCGTCGCGGTCCGGTCGATGGTCTTGCGGCCCACCTCGGCGCGTACCTCGCCGAGCTGCCCGATCTCGGTCCGCAGCTCGGCGATCCGCTGCTCCAGCTCGTCGCTGGCCGGGATCTCGGTGCGCCAGTCCTGCGCGGAGCGCCACAGCGCCGCGGCGCTGTCGTCGGTGCGCTGGCGCTGCGCGACCAGCTCCTGCAACTGGTCCGGGTCGGACTGTCCCAGGTACAGCAGGGACAGCCGCCGCTCGTTCTGGAGCTGGAGCAGCAGCGGGTCGCTCGGCTCGAAGACCCGCGCGTTGAGCGCCTGCACGCCGAGCAGGTTGAAGCCGTCGCGCACGGTCACCCAGGCAGCGAAGGCCCAGAGCGCGATCAGGGACGCCAGCAGCGCGATGATCTTCGTACGGAGATTCGTACTGCGGGAACCCATCACACCGTCCTGGCCCGGTATTCGATCAGTCCGAAATCCGATCGACTCCGGCGCACGCTAGCAGCCGTCGTGAACTCCATTCAAGCGATCCTGATCATGGTGTCGTCGCCGGGGTGGCCGCACCGTCGGCGGACCACGACGCGGCCAGCACCGCGGCGCGCACGATCAGCGTCGGACGGTAGAGATCCTTGTCGTGCCACAGCGCTGGCCCGTCGGCGCATCCGTCCCGCTCGGACAGTCGGCGCCGTCCCCGCACGAGCGCCGCGGCGACCCGGGTGTCCCCCGGCCGCCCGGCGCCGGCCAGCGCGAGCACCGCGTACGCGGTCTCCTCGGCGGTGCCGCCCCACCGCCCCCAGGAGCCGTCCGCGCGCTGGGTCGCCAGCAGCCAGCCGACCCCCCGGTCGACGGCGGCCCGCGCCGCGGCCCCGGGCGCGTGGTCGGCGAGTGCGAGCAGCACGCAGTACGTCGCGTAGTACGCCGACGCGTGCCAGCGGTCGCCCCACCGCCCGTCCGGCTCCTGCCGCTCGACCAGCCAGCCGGCGACCCGGTCCACGGTGGCCGCGGCGCCGGGGTGGGCGGGGTGCTGGCCGAGGGCGTCGAGCACGTGCGCGTTGGTGGTCACCGACGCCCCGTCCTCCCCCGGCCAGGTGCAGAAGTGCCGGCCGGTGTCGTACGGGTCGAGCCGGGACACGTCGAGCGGCCGGCCCAGCCGGGCGAGCGCGTAGAGGGTCACCGAGGTGGTGTCGGCGTCGGCGGGCAGCCCCGGGCCGGTGGCCGCGCCGGACACGCCGACGGCCGCCCGCAGTTCGGCCACGAGCGACCCGGGGACGGTCAGCGGCACCCCGGCGCGGGCCAGGATGCCGAGCACCCAGGCACGCTCGAAGACGGTGATCGGGCTGGCGCAGGGCACCGGGCCGCGCCGGCCGACCGCGTACAGGTAGTCCAGGGCGGGGCCGGGATCGGGGCGACCGAGCCAGGCGGCCGTCGCGGCGGGCGAGGCGCCGACCGCGCCCGCCTCGCCGGGCCGTACCCCGGACGCCCGGCGGGCCCGGTCGCCGCCCACCTCCAGGGCGTGCGCCAGCTTCTCCGGGACCGGGCCGCCGGCGGCCAGCAGGCCGCGTACCCGGGTCAGCCGGCCCGCGTCGAGACCGGCCGGCAGCGGCAGGCGCACGCCGGTCCACCCGGCCAGCCCGGCCGGGGGCCGCGCGAGGTGCCGGTCGACGGCCTCCCGCAGCGCCGGCACGATCAGGTCGGTGGCGGGCAGGTCGGGCGGGGCGGCGGCGTCGAGGGCGCCGGCCAGGAAGGTCAGCCCCCGGTGCGCGGCGCCGGCCAGCGCCCCGGCCGGATCCCGGTCGCCCCGGCACAGCACGGTCAGCAGGGCCTCGGTGGCGCTCAGCGTGGGCACCAGGGCGTACCCGCCGGGGCCGCCCCAGCCGCCGTCGGCGCGCTGCCGGTCGAGCAGCCAGGAGACGCGGACGTCGTGGCCCGGCAGCCAGGGCGCCAGGGCGACCAGCCGGCCGGTCTCGTAGACCGACGCGGACGTCTCCCCCGCCGGGTTGTCCACCATGGCCGCGACCAGGTCCCGGGCCTGCGCGGCGCGCACGTCGCCGAGGTGGGTGACCGGCGCGGGCCCCGCGGTGAGGCTCACGCGGTGCCCCAGAAGTCGGTGAGCCGGTAGAAGCCGCTGGTGAAGCCGAGTTGCCGGGCGAGGAAGTCGGCCTGCCGGGGGCAGGCGGGGGCGAGGTCGGCCAGCAGGCGCCGGCAGTGGTCGACCTGCTCCGCCAGGCGGCGCTCGATCTCCGCCGGGTCGTCCACCAGCATCAGCGCGTTGAGGTCGCCCCACTCCCGGTCGCGCCGGTGGGTGCCGAGGTCGTTGACCAGCCGCAGGGCCCGCTGCACCTCGTCGCTCACGGCGACGAGCCGGGGCAACGCGCGGTGCGTGCCGGCGTCGCCGCTGTGGATCCAGTGCGCCACGTTCACCACGGTCGCGGCGAGGTTGTCGGCGTTCGCCAGGTAGTCGTCGAGGGTGGGGCGGTCGGCCTGCTTCCAATCCCACTCGCGGGCCATGGCGTCGAGGGTGCGTTCCATCGCGTCCCGCCACGGCCCGCGCAGCTCGGCGTAGGCGGGGGTGGCAGCGAGGTCGTCGCGCAGCTCGGCGAGGAACCGGCCCAGCGGGTCGTCGGGCGCGGCGCCGTCGACCACGGCGAGGCAGGACTTGACGATCCGGTCGACCTCCGACCGGGAGGCCGCCAGGTGGTCGACCTGCCAGTCGACCGCGAAGCCCCAGAGCACGGCGCGGTTGGTCAGCGCCAGCTCCGCGGCGGTGCACCAGGGGGCGCTGAACGCCATCGCGAGGGCGATGCTGCTGAACAGCGTCGCGTCGAACGGCCGGCCGGGGAACAGCTCGGCGTGCCCGGCGGCGCACCGCTGGAGGTCGCGCTGGCCCTTGGCGGCGAGGGCGCAGATGCGCCCCTGCTCCGCCGCCGCGGCGACCGGATCCGGTACCTCCCCGCCGGTCATGCCGGCTCCGCCCGCCGGTCGGCGGCGAGCAGGGTCAGCTCGACCCGTCCCCGTGGCCGCAGCGCCGCGGCCAGCCGCAGCCCGGGTACGCCGGGACGGCGCAGCCGGAAGCGGTAGCGGCTGAGCATCGTGGCGAGGATGAGCTGCGCCTCCAGGTAGAACAGGTACATCCCGAGGCACTGGTGCGGGCCGCCGCCGAACGGGAAGTGGGCGTACCGGTGCCGGGCGCGGACACGCTCGGGCCGGAACCGTTCCGGGTCGAACTCGTCCGGCCGGTCCCAGAACTGCCGCATCCGCTGGGTGATCAGCGGGCTGGCCACCACGGTCGCCCCGGCCTCGATCGGCACGCCGTCGATGACGTCGGCGGCCACCGCGCGGCGCGGGATGATCCAGCCGATCGGGTAGAGCCGGAGCAGCTCGTCCAGGACCATCCGGGTGTAGGTGAGCTCGGCGAGGTGCTCGCGGCGTACCGGTTCGCCGCCCACCACCCGGTCGATCTCGGCGTAGAGCCGGTCGGCGACGTCGGGCCGCTGCTCCAGGTGGGGCCAGGCCCAGGTGAGCACGTTGATGGTGGTCTCGGTGGTGGCCGCGAACATGGCCACGGTGTCGTTGCGGACCTGCCGCTCGTCGAGCTGCTGGCCGTCGTCGGTGCGGGCCCGCCACAGCGTGGAGATGATGTCGTCGCCCTGGTCGGCCACCGCCCGGGTCTCCCGGACGATCGGCACCAGCACCTCGTCGACGACGCGCACCGCGCGGCGGAACGGGCGGTCCCCCGGCATGGGCAGCGAGAGCGGGGCGAACGGCACGACGATCCGGGGGATCACCGCGGTGGCGATGACGTCCTGGGCGTCGATCACCCGCAGCGCGTCCGGCACGGAGATCTTGTCGGCGAAGAGCACCCGCATGATCGCCCGGCTGACGATCCGGGCCTGCTCGGCGCCGATGTCGACGGCACGCCCGGCGCGGAAGGGCTCGTCCAGCTCGTCGACGGCGTCCCGGACGGCGTCGGCCATGCCGTCGATCAGCGCCTCCACCCGCTTGGCGGTGAACATCGGCTGGAGCATCCGGCGGCTGGCCGACCAGATCTGGCCCTCGCCGAGGATGCCCTCGCCGAACAGCCGCTTGACCGGGCGCCAGAACAGTCCGTCGCCGGCCCGTTCGTAGTTGTCCGCCCGGTCGCGGAGCACGTGCTGGACGTGCCGGGGGTGGGTGACCAGGTAGGGACGGAACGATCCCAGGTTCAGCCGGACGAGATCACCCCCGGTCCGGTTGCCCACGTCGATCAGCGCCCGGGCCGGGTCGCGGAGCATGCCGGGCAGGATCTGCCGCAGGGGAACGGGGTGCGGCCGCCCGGTGGGCCGGGGCGCGACCGGCGACTCGTCCACGTGAATGGCTCCCTCAGTTCTACCCAGGGTCGCGACAACGTCATGACCCGTGACGTTGCCCGCGAGCATGCCATCCTGAACGACGGATAAAAAGGCGGACAGGAAAATATCTCACTCCACAACAATCCCAGTGTCGACAATGGAGCCGGTGGGATTTGCGTCACGCCGGAAGGCTTCCCGCACCGGCCATCCTCCACCGTGGACTCCGCCGCCGAACTCCGGCGCAGGTCCGGCCGGCACCGCCCGTCGACCCGATGGCCGCCGCCGCCCGAGCCGCCCGCCACCCGGCGGCGGCCCGGCTCGATCGACTCCTGCCGGCCGACTGGGAAGAACGCGGGCGCGTGCCCGCCCCCTGTGCCAAGCTTCGGGCATGGACGACAAGACCATCCTGAGCCGGATCTCCGAACTCGTCGACGAGGAGCACCGGCTGCGCGCGGCAGCGCAGGAGCACGAGGCCGGCACCGACGACGAGGCCAAGGAGCGGCTACGGGCCCTGGAGGAATCCCTCGACCAGTGCTGGGACCTGCTCCGCCGCCGCCGGGCGGCGCGCCAGGCGCACGGCGACCCGGATGCCCAGGGCCAGCGCCCGGTGACCGAGGTCGAGCGCTACCTCCAGTGACCCCGGGCCGGCGCTCGGCCCCTGCGGCGGCTTCCCGGGCGGGCTGTCACCCGCCCGGGACGCGACGCGCTCAGCGGAGGCCCGCCTCCCGCAGCAGCACCTCGGTCAGCGCCTCCGGGTCGGTGTCCGTGGCGGGCAGGCCGCGGGCGGTGAACCAGGTGCCGACCACCCGGACGTCCCGGGCCAGGAACTCCGCGCCCTGCGGGTTGGCCACCACGTCGACCACCTGCGGCAGGTCGATCATGACCAGCCGCCCGGCGTGCACCAGCAGGTTGTACGGGGACAGGTCGCCGTGGGCGTACCCGGCGCGGGCCAGCACGACCAGAGCGTCGACCAGTTGCTCCCAGAGGTCGCGCAACTCGGCGCCCTCGGGCCGGAGCTGGGCCAGCCGGGGCGCGGCCTGGCCCGCCTCGGCGTCCCCGACGAACTCCAGCATCAGCTCGGTGCCGAGCAGCTGCACCGGGTAGGGCACGGCGATCCGCCCGGAGGCGGCGCCGATCTCCCAGAGCCGGGCGAGCGCGGCGAACTCGGCCGCCGCCCACTGCCCGGCGATCATCTGGCGGCCGAACGAGGTCCGGCCGGCCATCGCCCGCATCTCCCGGGATCGGCGCACCCGGCGCCCCTCCAGGTAGCCGGCGTCCCGGTGGAAGAGGCGGTGCTGGGGGTCCCGGTACCGCTTGGCGGCCAGCAGGCAGCCGCGGCCGGTGTCCGGCACGGCCCGGCGGACCAGGTGGACGTCCGCCTCCTTGCCGGTCTTCAGCACCCCCAGCTCGGTGTCCTTCGCGGCCAGCTCGGTGACCAGCCAGTCCGGGTGGGGTTCGGGCCCGTGCACGGCCAGATCCCAGGAGGACCAGCTGTCCTCCGCGTCCGGCTCGGCGTCGGGGTCGGCGAGGGCCGGCTCGGCGTGCCGGCCCCGCTTCAGGAAATTCGGTTCGTCGTCGTCAAAGCGGCTCTTGCCGCGGCCACGGCGCTGCGGCGCCGGGAAGTCGTGATCGCGCACGGGTGGATCGGTCCTTCGATCGAGGCTGGTGGAGGCAGGTGGTACGAACCTGCAAAGACGGCCATGACCGACCTCCTCTCCTCGACCGGGCATCCCCGGCTGCGCCCTCGCGCCGCACCATGCTCACGGGGCGGCCGCGGGCGGGTCAACCGAATTACCGCTCAGCCGGCCAGGACGGCGGCCACCGCGGCGATCAGCCCGTCCACCGTGCGGGTCGGCGCGAACCGGGTGTCCGACCAGCGGCGCCCGCGATGCAGCCAGACGCTGGGCAGCCCCACCGCGGTCGCCCCGCCGATGTCCGCCTCCGGGCTGTCGCCGATCACCCAGGCGCCGCGCAGCGGCATCCGGGCCCGCTGGGCGGCCAGCGCGAAGATCCGCGGGTTGGGCTTGCTGACCCCGGCCTCCTCGGAGATCACCCAGTCGGCGACGTACCGGTCCAGCCCGGTCTGGCGGATCTTGGCGTCCTGCTGGCGGGACGTGCCGTTGGTGACCACCACCGGCACCCAGCCGGCGTCGTCGGCGATCCGCAGCGCGCAGGCCACCAGCGGGTCCAGCCGGGTGAACCCCACCACGCCGTCGTGCAGCTCCTCGACCAGGTCGATGGAGGGGATACGCAGCCCGTACCGGTCCCGGATGGCGTCGGCGACGTCCCATCGGTCGGTCAGGCCGTCGGCGTCGACGGAGAGCAGCCAGTCGATGTCGGTGGGCGGCGCGCCGACGCTGTCCAGGAACCGCTCACCCCAGGCGCGGAACGGCCCCTCGCGGTCGAGCAGGGTGTTGTCCAGATCCAGCAGGAGCAACGGCACTCGGGCACCCTACGGGACGGGGTGCGCCACCGACAGGGCCGAGGGCACCAGGCCGTCAGCCGACGAGCGCCGTCCGGGCCAGCCCCTGGTCGGGCAGGCGGTCGGCGAGCATGGTGTGCGCCGCCCGGGTGGCGCCCAGGGCGGCCGGGTCGAGGGTCGCCACCAGCACGTCCTCGCCGGTGTCCGCGCCCCGGACCAGCGCCCGGCCCTCCGGCTCGTAGACCGCCGCCCCACCGTTGAACCGCCACGGGTCCGCGCCGTCGACCGAGTTGGCGAAGACCACGTACATGGTGTTGTCCAGGGCGCGCGCGGCGTAGTAGAGGTCGCGGCGGTGCTCGGAGCCGGCCAGGTAGCCGCTCGGGCAGAGGTAGCCGTGCGCGCCGTCGTCGGCGGCGGCCCGGCCGTGCTCGGGGAAGCAGCCGTCGTAGCAGATGCCGAGGCCGAACCGCCAGTCGTCGACCAGCAGCGTGGCGCCCCGCCGGCCGGCGACGAACAGCTCGCGCTCGCCGCCCCAGAGCTGCTGTTTGTCGTAGCCGACGGTGACCGCGCCGGTCGGGTCGACCACGAGCGAGGAGATGGTGCGCCGCCGGTCGGGGTGGCGGACCGCCGCACCGATCACGACGCTCGTCGCGCCGTCGCGGGCGGCCGCGCGCAGCGGGTCCAGCCGCGGGTCGTCGACCCGGCCCTCGGCGTCGGCGGCCACGTCGGTGGCGGCCGGGTCGGCGCCCAGGGTCGGTGGGTGGTACGCGGGCAGGAACAGCTCCGGCAGCACCACCACCCGGGCGCCGGCGGCCCGGCCGACGAGGCGGGCGGCGGTGGCGGCGTTGCCGGCGACGTCACCGGGGACGGGCTCGGCCTGCACGGTGGCCACGGTCAGCGGACGGACGGGGAGTGGCACGGCCTGGGTCACCGGAGGATGGTAACCGGCGGGGCCGACCGGGCGGATCATGCGAAAACCGCATCTCAAGCCGTACGTACGGTTTGCATCGACCGGGTCCACCTGGAACGATCGTGGCGTGCCCAGAGTAAGCCAGGACCAGCTCGACGCGCGCCGACAGGAGATCCTCGGCGCCGCGCGGGCGTGTTTCGCTCGACACGGCTACGAGGGTGCCACCGTCCGCCGGCTGGAGGAGGCCACCGGGCTGTCCCGCGGCGCGATCTTCCACCACTTCCGGGACAAGGACTCGCTCTTCCTCGCGGTGGCCGAGGACGACGCCGCGGTCATGGTGGAGACCGTGGCCCGCAACGGCCTGGTCCAGGTGATGCGGGACCTGCTGGCCCGGGCCATCTCCCCGGACACCACCGGCTGGCTCGGCAGCCAGCTCGAGGTGTCCCGGCGGTTGCGCACCGACCCGGCGTTCGCCAAGCGCTGGGCGGAACGCTCGGCGGCGATCGCCGAGGCCACCCGGGAGCGCCTGCTGCGCCAGCGGGAGGCCGGCGTGCTCCGCGACGACGTGCCGATCGACGTGCTGGCCCAGTTCCTGGAGCTGGCGTACGACGGGCTCGTGCTGCACCTGGCGATGGGCCGTCCCGCCGGTGACCTGGGCCGGGTGCTCGACCTGGTCGAGGAGGCCGTCCGCCGGCACTGACCGGCGCGGGTCTCGGTCCGGTAACTCGACCGGCTGGGAAGATCACCGCTGGCGCACCTGCTCCACAATGAGCCGCGACCCCTCGCGACAGGAGCAGAGCATGACCGTCCTCGCGGGCGACACCTGGGGCGTCCCCGGCCCCGTCTTCCTCCGCTGGTACCTCGTGGCGGCCGTCGTGCTGGTCGTCGGCGCGCTGGTGTACCGGTGGCGCGCGCTGGCCGGCACCCCGGTCCACGACGGTGGGCCGCTCGGGCCGCAGCAGGTCGCGTACCTCAACGGGGGCGAACAGCTCGCCGTCTGGACCGCGCTCGGCGGGCTGCGCCGGGCCGGCGCGGTCGGCGTACGCCCCGACCGGCGGCTCACCACCGGCGGCCCGCTGCCGGCCGGGGTCACCCCGCTGGACCAGGCGATCCACCACGCGGCGAGCCGGGGCCTGCGCTCCCGGGAGCTGGGCCGGGACGAGTGGGTCCGGCGCGCCCTCGACGAGCTGCGCGACGGTCTCGTGCGACGGGGCCTGGCACTGGACAAGGAGCGGCGGGCGACGCTGCGCCGCGGGGCGCTGCTCGTCGGGGCCCTGCTCGCGCTCGGCTTCGTCCGGGCCTTCGCCGGGATGTCCAACAGCCGGCCCGTCGGCTGGCTGATGCTCACCCTGGTGCCGCTCTTCATCGCGTTCCTGCTCCTCAACCGGGTGCCGTGGCGCACCCGGGCGGCCGACCGGGCGCTGCGCGAGCTGCGCCGCCAGCACACCTGGCTGCGCCCCTCCGCCGCACCGGCGTACGCCACCTACGGCCCGTCCGACGCGGCGATGGGTGTGGCGCTGTTCGGCACCGCCACCCTGTGGAGCATGGACCCGGGCTTCGCCGAGCAGGCCGAGATCCAGCGCCAGGCGATGGGGGCGAGCGGGAGCTCGGGCAGCTCGTGCGGCGGCGGCAGCTCCTGCGGCGGGGGCAGCTCCTGCGGGGGCGGTGGCGGCTGCGGCGGCGGTGGCGGGTGCGGCGGATGACGACCGGCCCGTCCGGTGTGGGCATCGGGTGGCGGTCGGAGATCGCCGGCTTCGTGGCCGGCCTGCCCGGGCTGCGCTTCGTCGAGGTCGTCGCGGAGGCGGTCGCCCCGGCCGGGCCGCTCCCCGACGGCCTGGCCGAGCTGCGCGGGCGGGGCGTCACCGTCGTACCCCACGGGGTGAAGCTCTCCCTCGGCGGCGCGGAACCGGTCGACCCGGCCCGGGTGGCGCACCTGGCCGGTGTGGCCACGGCGCTGGACGCGCCGCTGGTCAGCGAGCACATCGCGTTCGTCCGGGCCGGCGGCCTGGAGGCCGGTCACCTGCTGCCGCTGCCGCGCAGCCGGGAGGCCGTGGCCGCGGTGGTGGCAAACGTGCGGCGGGCGCAGGCGGAGCTGCCGGTGCCGCTGGCCCTGGAGCCGATCGCCGCGCTCTTCGACTGGCCGGACGACGAGCTGGACGAGGCCGACTTCCTCACCGAGATCCTCGACGCCACCGGGGCGCTGCTGCTGCTCGACGTCGCGAACGTGCACGCCAACGCCCGCAACCGGGGCGGCGACCCGGCCGCCCTGCTGGACCGGCTGCCGCTGGACCGGATCGCCTACGTGCACGTGGCTGGCGGAGCCGAGCAGGGCGGCTTCTACCACGACACGCACACCGACCCGGTCCCCGCCGAGGTGCTCGACCTGGTCCGCGAGCTGTGCGGCCGGCGTCGGCCACCGGCGCTGCTGCTGGAGCGCGACGGACACTACCCGCCCGCCGCCGAGCTGCGCGGCGAGTTGGACGCCCTCGCCGCCGCGTCCGGGTACCCGGTGGTCACGTGACCGGCGAAGACCTGGCCGCGCGGCAGGCGGAACTGGTCGCGGCGCTGGTCGCCGGCGGGCCGCTGCCGGCCGGGTTCGCCCCCGCACCGGTGGAGGCGGCCCGGCGGGCGCTGCTGCGCAAGCGGGCCGGCGACGTGGCCCGGCACTGGCCGCTGCTCGCGGCCGGCCTCGGCGACGCCTGGCCGGCCACCTTCGCCGGCTGGGCGGCCGGCCGGCCCACCAACGGCTCCCTGCGCGACGGCTGGGACCTGGCCCGGGAGCTGCGCGACCAGGGCACGCTGCCGTCGCTGGGCGCGGAGGAACTGGCCGTCCGCGAGGCGGCGAGCCGCTACGACGGCCGCGGCGCCCCCCGGCCCCGCCGGTTGCCGGCCGTCGCCCGGGCCGGCGGCGCCGTCGCGGCCCAGCTCGCCGGCCGGGTACGCCTGCTCCGGCCGGCTCCCCGCTGAGAGCGGGTGGCAGGCCCACCCGGGGTACGGCAGGATCGGCCTCATGGATCTCGGACTCGCCGACCGGGTGTACGTGCTGACCGGCGCCTCGGACGGCCTCGGCTTCGCCACCGCCGAGCAGCTCGTCGCCGACGGCGCCCGCGTGGTGATCTCGTCCCGCGCCCCCGAGCGGGTGGCTGCCGCCGTCGAGGCGCTCGGCGGGCCGGAGCGGGCGATCGGGCTGACCGCCGACCTCACCGACCCGGGCACCCCGGAGCGCCTGGTCGCGGCGGCGCGCGAGCAGTTCGGGCGGCTCGACGGGGCGCTGATCTCGGTCGGCGGCCCGCCCCGGGGCACCGCCGCCCAGATCACGGACGAGCAGTGGCGGGAGTCCTTCGAGACGGTCTTCCTGGGCAGTGTCCGCACCGCGCGCACGGTGGCCGCCGCGCTCACCGGTGGCGGCGCGATCGGGTTGGTGCTCTCCACCTCGGTGCGCGGCCCGCTCCCCGGGCTCGGCATCTCCAACGGCCTGCGCCCCGGCCTGGCCGGTGTGGCCAAGGACCTGGCCGACGAGTACGGCCCGCGCGGCGTACGGGTGGTCAGCCTGCTGCCGGGCCGGATCATGACCGCCCGGAACCGGGAACTCCTGGCCGCCGCCGGCGACCCGGAACGGGCCCGGGCCGAAGCGGAGGCGTCGATCCCGCTGGGCCGGATCGGTGACCCCGCCGAGTTCGGCCGGGTGGCCGCCTTCCTGCTCTCCCCCGCCGCCGGCTACGTCACCGGGGTGACCGTGCCGGTCGACGGCGGCGCGCTGCGCGGCCTGTGACGGCGGGCCGGTGAACGGGCGACGCGGGCCCGGGGACGCTCAGCAGGGGGCGGCCGAGCCGGGCACCACGCGGCCCGAGGCGGACGCCGCGCAGCCCGATGCGGCCGGGCCGGACACCATGCGGCCCGAAGCGGCCGCGACCGACGCGGCGCCGCCCGAGGTGGCCGGGGCGGGCTCGGCGGCCGGGCGGCGGTATCCCCGGCCGACCAAGGAGCAGCTCGCGGCGGCGGCCGACAAGCTGCTGCCGGACGTGATCGCCCCCGGGCTGGACGTGCTCTTCGTCGGGATCAACCCGGGCCTGTGGTCGGCGGCCACCGGCTGGCACTTCGCCCGCCCGGGCAACCGGTTCTGGCCGGCGCTGCACCGGGGCGGCTTCACCCCGCGCCAACTGCACCCCAGCGAGCAGGACGAGCTGCCCGCGCTCGGGCTGGGCATCACCAACATGGTGGCCCGGGCCAGCGCCCGCGCCGACGAGCTGACCGCCGGGGAACTGGTCGAGGGCGCGCGGGAGCTGGCCGCCAAGGTGGCGCGGTACCGGCCGCACTGGGTGGCGGTGGTCGGGGTGACCGCGTACCGGATCGGGTTCGCCCGGCCGAAGGCGGGCTTCGGGCCGCAGCCGGAACCGCTCGCGGCGGCCCGGCTCTGGGTGCTGCCCAACCCGAGCGGGCTGAACGCGCACTTCACCCCGGAGACGCTCGGCGCGGCCTTCGGCGAGCTGCGCGCCGCAGTCACCGGCCAGCGGCCGGGCGCCTCTCGCGCGGCCGGCTAGTTCGCGGCGGCCCGCGGCAGCGCCTCCTCGGCCGCCCGGCCGGCTAGTTCGCGGCGGCCGGCGGCAGTGCCTCCTGGGCCACGTAGGTGCCGACCGGCACCGTGGTGACCACCGGCTCCGGCTGCTCGGGCTCGGCGTACGGGGCTGGCGAGTCGGTGACCGCGAACTGGGTGCGGTAGAGCTCGGCGTAGAGGCCGCCGACGGCGACCAGCTCGTCGTGCCGGCCGCGCTCGACGATCCGCCCCTCGTCGAGGACGAGGATCTGGTCGGCGTCGCGGACGGTGGAGAGCCGGTGCGCGATCACCAGCGCGGTACGCCCGGTCAGCGCCACCGACAGCGCCCGCTGCACCGCCGCCTCGCTCTCCGAGTCGAGGTGCGCCGTGGCCTCGTCGAGGATCACGATCGACGGGGCCTTGAGCAGCAGCCGGGCGATGGCGATGCGCTGCTTCTCGCCGCCGGAGAAGCGGTAGCCGCGCTCGCCGACCGTGGTGTCCAGCCCGTCGGGCAGGGCGCGGACCAGGTCGGCGACCTGCGCGCCGGCCAGCGCGGCCCAGATCTCGTCGTCGGTGGCGTCCGGCTTGGCGTAGCGCAGGTTCTCCCGGATGGTCTCGTGGAACAGGTGGGAATCCTGGGTGACGACGCCGATCTCGTCGCGCAGCGAGGCGAGCGTGGCGTCCCGGACGTCGACCCCGCCGACCAGCACCTGGCCGTCGCTCACGTCGTAGATCCGGGAGATCAGCATGGACAGCGTCGACTTGCCGGCGCCGGACGGGCCGACCAGGGCCACCATCTGGCCGGGCTCGACGGCGAACGAGACGCCCTTGAGCACCGGCTCGTTGACCGTGCGGTCGAGCGCGGAGACCTCCTCCAGCGAGGCCAGCGAGACCTCGGCGGCGGTGGGGTAGCGGAACCGCACGTCGCGGAACTCGACCCGGCCGTTGCCCCGGGGCACCGGCACGGCGTCGGGCTTCTCCTCGATGCCGGGGCGCAGGTCGAGCACCTCGAAGACCCGGTCGAAGGAGACCAGCGCGCTCATCACGTCGACCCGGACGTTGGAGAGGGCGGTGAGCGGGCCGTAGAGGCGGGTGAGCAGCAGCGCCAGCTTGACCACGGTGCCCGCGCTGACCGCACCGGCGACGGCGAGCCAGCCGCCCAGCCCGTAGGTGAGCGCCTGGGCGAGGGAGGCGACCAGCAGCATGGCCACGAAGAAGGTGCGCGAGTACATGGCGGACTGGATGCCGATGTCGCGGACCCGCTCGGCCCGGCCGGCGAACCGCGTCGCCTCCACCTCGGGCGAGCCGAAGAGCTTGACCAGCAGGGCGCCCGAGACGTTGAACCGCTCGGTCATCGTCGCGTTCATCTTGGCGTCGAGGTTGTAGGACTCGCGGGTGATCTCGGCCAGCCGCCGCCCGACCCGGCGGGCCGGGATGATGAAGATCGGTAGCAGCACCAGCGCCAGCACGGTGATCTGCCAGGACAGCACGAGCATCGCCCCGGCGGTGAGCACGAGCTGGATGACGTTGCTGACCACGCCGGACAGCGTCGAGGTGAACGCCCGCTGGGCGCCCAGCACGTCGTTGTTGAGCCGGCTGACCAGCGCGCCGGTCTGGGTCCGGGTGAAGAACTGCAGCGGCATCCGCTGGACGTGGTCGTAGACCCGGGTGCGCAGGTCGAGGATGATGCCCTCGCCGATCCGCGCCGAATACCACCGCTGGGCCAGCGAGAAGAGCGCGTCGGCCACGGCCAGCACGGCGATGATCAGGGCGAGCCGGACCACCGTGGCGCCCGCGTCGGAGCCGCCGCCCGCGATCGCGTCGATCACGTCACCGGCGAGCAGCGGGGTGGCCACCCCGATCACCGCGGCGATCACCACGGTGAGCAGGAAGACGATGATGTCCCGCCGGTAGGGCTGGGCGAACGCGACGATCCGCTTGGCGGTGCCGCGCTTGAGCTGATGGGTGGAGATCTCGTCGCGGTTGCGCATCGACCGGAGCATGCTCCAGCCGCCCATGCCGCCACCGGCCATCGGGTTGGACACTCGTCACCTCCGGGTCGTCGGCAGCCGTGGACCGTCGGGGTCAATTCTCCCGACGACTACGACAACCTCGCGAGTAACCCGGATCTTCCCGAACGGTCCTTACTATTCGCCCCGCCCGGCCAGGTCGCGGATACGCCGGGTCTGCGCCTCCCGCTCGGCCCGCTGCTGCTCGGCGTGGGTCCGGCCGCCGGCCCCGGCCAGCAGCGCCTTGATCTCCACGATCGCGTCCCGGTTGTTGGCCAGCAGGCCCGCGGTCAGATCGCGCACCGCGCCGTCCAGCTCGGCGCCTGGCACGACCAGGGTGGCCAGGCCGATCCGGTCCGCCTCGGCGGCGTCCATGCGGCGGCCGGTGGCGCAGATCTCCAGCGCGCGGGAGTAGCCGACCAGTTCGGCGAGGCGCTTGGTGCCGGCCAGGTCGGGAACCAGACCGAGGGTCACCTCGGCCATGGAGAGCTTGGCGTCCTCGGCGAGCACCCGCAGGTCGCAGGCGAGGGCGAGCTGGAAGCCGGCGCCGATGGCGTGGCCCTGCACGGCGGCGATCGAGATCACGTCCGGCCGGTGCAGCCAGGTGAAGCCGCCCTGGTACTCGGCGATCCGGTCGGCGCACTCCTGCTCGGACAGGGTGGAGAGCTCGGCGAAGGAGCCCGGGCCGGAGGAGCCGGCGACCGACAGGTCGAGGCCGGCGGAGAAGGCCCGCCCCTCGGCGCGCACCACGACGACGCGGACGTCGCCGGGCAGATCCCGGGAGAAGTCGCTCATCGCGCGCCACATCGCCGGGGTCTGGGCGTTGAGCACGTCGGGCCGGCACAACGTCACCGTCGCGACCGGCCCGTCGCAGTCGAGTCGTACTCCGGTCGTCTCGGCGGTCACCGGACCACCCGGAGCACGGCGCTGATGGACGACGCTGGGGGGCGGGTCACGCCTTCTTCCGGCGCCGGGCGCCGCCGCGCTGCCGCAGCTGCACCCCGGACTCGGTGAGCACCCGGTGGATGAACCCGTAGGAACGGCCGGTCGAGGCCGCGAGCGCACGGATGCTCTCACCCGAGGTGTACCGCTTTACCAGGTCCTTGGCGAGCGTCTGGCGCTCGGCCCCGACGATCCGGCGACCCTTCTCAGTGCTGGTGGCTGTGCCGGTGGCTGCCATGCTGATTCCTCACGTCCCAGACTGTGCGGTTCGGATACGGTCCCACCTATTAGACCGCCTCGAACGATCATGCGCCAGATATCAACTATTCGCCAACCGACACGCTATGCAATGTCAGCTTCCCGATAGAGTGATCCTTCTGACCGGTCAGCCGACGCCGTCCGCCCGGATCATGAGGGGCCGCCCGGCCAGCCGACCCGTACGCTGCCTCGCGTGATCGACCTGCTCGCCACGGCGGCCGCCGCCACCGGGGTGTTCGCCGCCACCAACGTCGACGACATCGTCGTGCTCACCGTGTTCTTCGTGGCGGCCCGCGGCACCGGCCGGCCCCGCCCCTGGCAGATCGTCGCCGGCCAGTACGCGGGCATCGGCGCGCTGGTCGCGGTCGCCGTGGTGGTCGCCGCCGGGCTGCTGGTGGTGCCCGACCCGTGGACCGGCCTGCTCGGGCTGCTGCCGATCGCGCTGGGCGTCCGCGCCCTGCTGACCCGCGACGGCGACGACGACGAGCCCCCGGCCGTGGTCGGCAGCCTGCTCGGCGTGGCCGGGGTGACGGTGGCCAACGGCGCCGACAACATCGCCGTCTACGTGCCCGTGTTCCGCTCGCTCGACCCGGCCGCCGGCCTGGTCTGGCTGCTGGTCTTCGCCGCCCTGGTGGCCGTCTGGTGCGCGGTCGCCGCCGCGCTGGGCAGCCACCCCCGGGTGGTCGCCCTGGTCGGCCGCGCCGGCCACTGGCTGGTCCCGACCGTCTTCATCGCCCTCGGCCTGATCATCCTGACCACCTCCGGCGTCCTCCCCCATCTGACGGCCCCGCTCCCCTGACGGCCCTGCTCCCCTGAGGGAAGCCGCACCCCACCCCATCCCGTCGATCATGAGGTTGACGGCGATGTGGATCGCCGAAAGTGCCGCCAACCTCATGATCGACACGAGCCGGGCGGGGCCGGGAGCGGCGGGGCCGGGAGCGGCGGGGGCGGGGGCGGCGGGGGCCGCCGGTCAGGCGAGTTCGACCAGTTCGAGGAGGTCGTCGGACCAGGCGTCCTCATCGCCGTCGGGCAGGAGGATGGCGCGGTCGGGCTTGAGGGCCATCACCGCGCCGGGGTCGTGGGTCACCAGAACGATGGCGCCCGGGTAGCGGGCGATCGCGTCGAGCACCTGCTCGCGGCTGACCGGGTCGAGGTTGTTCGTCGGCTCGTCCAGCAGCAGCACGTTCGCGCCGGAGCAGACCAGGGTGGCCAGCGCCAGCCGGGTCTTCTCGCCGCCGGAGAGCACCCCGGCCGGCTTGTCCACGTCCTCGCCGGAGAAGAGGAACGCACCGAGGATCTTGCGCAGGTCGGTGTCGGTCTGGTCCGGCGCGGCGCTGCGCATGTGCTCCAGGATGGTCCGCTCCACGTCGAGCGTCTCGTGCTCCTGGGCGTAGTAGCCGAGCCGCAGGCCGTGCCCGGGGCGCACCTCGCCGGTGTCCGGCTCCAGCAGGCCGCCGAGCATCCGCAGCAGGGTGGTCTTGCCGGCGCCGTTGAGGCCCAGGATGGCCACGCGGGAGCCGCGGTCGACCGCCACGTCGACGTCGGTGAAGATCTCCAGCGACCCGTACGACTTGGACAGCCCGGAGGCGGTGAGCGGGGTCTTGCCGCACGGCGCCGGGGTGGGGAAGCGCACCTTCGCCACCTTGTCGGCGACCCGGACGTCCTCCAGGCCGGACAGCAGCTTCTCGGCCCGGCGTGCCATGTTCTGCGCGGCGACGGTCTTGGTGGCCTTGGCCCGCATCTTGTCCGCCTGGGCCTTCAGCGCGCCGGCCTTCTTCTCGGCGTTGGCCCGCTCCCGGCGGCGGCGCCGCTCGTCGGTCTCCCGCGCCTCCAGGTACGCCTTCCAGCCCAGGTTGTAGACGTCGACCACGGAACGGGTGGCGTCCAGGAACCAGACCTTGTTGACCACCGCCTCCAGCAGGGACGCGTCGTGGGAGATCACGATCAGGCCGCCCTTGTGGTTGCCGAGGAAGCCGCGCAGCCAGGTGATCGAGTCGGCGTCGAGGTGGTTGGTCGGCTCGTCGAGCAGCAGGATGCCGCCGCCGTTCTCGCCGGCGTCGCGGAACAGGATCCGGGCCAGCTCGATGCGGCGGCGCTGGCCGCCGGAGAGGGTGCCGATGGTCTGCGCCAGGGCCCGGTCGGGCAGGCCCAGGTTGGCACAGATCCGGGCCGCCTCGGCCTCGGCCGCGTACCCGCCGAGGGAGGCGAACTGGTCCTCCAGCGCGCCGTAGCGGCGGACCAGCTTCTCGTCGTCGGCGCCCTCGGCGAGCTTCGCCTCCAGCTCCTTCATCTGCGCCATGAGCACGTCCAGCCCGCGGGCGGAGAGCACCCGGTCCCGCCCGGTGACCTCCAGGTCGCCGGTTCGCGGGTCCTGCGGCAGGTAGCCGATGGCGCTGCGCCGGTCGATCTGCCCGCCGTACGGCTGCCCCTCCCCCGCCAGCACCTTGAGGGTGGTGGTCTTGCCGGCGCCGTTGCGGCCGACCAGGCCGATCCGGTCACCCGGCTGCACCCGCAGCGTGGTGTCGGACAGCAGGATCCGGGAACCGGCGCGCAGTTCCAGGCCGGTGGCAGTGATCATTTCGAGGTACTCGCTCTCGGGGTTCGGCGAAGGGCTGATTCAGGGCACGCGAAAGCGCCGGCGGGTCGTTACTTCCCGTCGGCGCGGGGCCGTTCAGCCTTCGCAGCGCAGCACGGGCCAAGTGTACCGGGCGGCGCCTGGAGGGCCCGCCGGATTACCGCGCAAGATCATCGGGTACCGGAAACCTCGTCCGGACCCGGTCCGGTACCGCAACCACCACATACGGCTTATTCGGTGATCGGGGTCAACATGGAGCTGAACGAGAACGCGCGGGTCGACACCAGCCAGGTGGAGGATCGGCGAGGGTCCGGCGGAGGCGGCGGGATGGGCATACCGATCCCGATCGGCGGCGGCCGGGGCGGGATCGTGGGCATCATCATCGCCGTGCTGGTCGCTTTGGTGGGCGGCGGCTTCGGGCTGAACGCGGCCACCAACGGCGGCGGCTCCGAGCAGGGCGACAACACCTCGCTGGAGCAGAAGTGCTCGGCGCAGGACGCGCTGGAGCAGCTCGACTGCCGCAACACCCTCTACGTCAACTCGATCCAGGCGTACTGGCGGACCGCCATGCCGGAGGTGTTCGGCGAGCAGTACAAGCCGTCGAAGACCGTGTTCTTCAGCCAGAACGTCAGCACCGGCTGCGGCGCGGCCGACTCCGGGGTCGGCCCGTTCTACTGCCCCGCGGACGACCTGGTCTACATCGACCTCACCTTCTACCGCCTGCTCGCCGACCAGCTCGGCGCCCAGGGCGAGTTCGCCCAGCCGTACGTGCTGGCCCACGAGTACGGCCACCACGTCCAGGACCTGCTCGGCACCGAGGCGCAGATGCGCCGCCAGCAGCAGCGCGACCCGCAGAACGCCAACACCCTCTCGGTGAAGCTGGAACTCCAGGCCGACTGCTACGCGGGCGCTTGGGCGAAGAACGCCACGGGCACCTCCGACGAGCAGGGCCAGAAGATCTTCAAGAGCATCACCGACCAGGACATCCAGCAGGCGATCGACACCGCCGAGAAGATCGGCGACGACGCGATCCAGCAGCGCTCCGGTCGGCCGGTGAACCCGGACGAGTTCACCCACGGCACCTCCGAGCAGCGCAAGCAGTGGTTCACCAAGGGCTTCTCCACCGGCGACCCGAAGGCCTGCGACACCTTCGGCGGCACCCTGTAACGCCCGACCGCCCGCACCTCGGACCCCGGCGACCGCCCCGGCGCCGGGGTCCCGTCGTGTCCCGGGGCACCGGCGCGGGCCCGGCCGGGGCACGATGTCCGGATGACCGTCCCACCCCGGCTCCGGGTCGCCGCGTACGTCCTCCGGCGCACTGCGGACGGCCCCGAGCTGCTCGTCTTCGACCACGTCGACTTTCCTGAGGCGGGCACCCAGATCCCGGCCGGCGGGATGGAACCGGGCGAGACCCCGGCCCAGGCGGCCGTCCGCGAGGTCGCCGAGGAGACCGGGCTGACCGGCGTCGAGGCGGTCGCCGAGCTGGGCGTCAGCGAGTGGCCGCACCCGGTGACGGGCCGGGCCCGGCGCACCACGTACGTCCAGCTCCGGGTGACCGGTGGTACGGCCGGTGACTGGGCGCACCGGGTCGCGGGCGACGGCGAGGACGGCGGGCTGCGCTTCGCCTGCCGCTTCGTCCCGCTGCCGCTCGCCGGCCGCCTCGCCGACCATCAGGACGAGTTCCTGGACCGCATCGACCCGGCGCGGCTGGCGTCGGCGGGAAGCTGATCCGCGCACGACTCCGGGGCGTGGCCGGCCGTCGGCGAAGACCTGTGGTCGCCTCGCCGACCACCGGGTGAGGTCAGCGGGCGCCGTCGGGTTCGGGGTCGCGGACCAGGATCCGCACCGCGCGGGCGGCGGCCACCGCGCCGACCAGCACCGCGTGCCGGGGCTCGGGCACGTCGAGCAGCCGCTCCGCGCGCAGGGCGGCGAGCGGAGCCAGCCGCCGGTCGGCCAGCACGGTGTCCACGGCCCGCCGGTCACCGCCGCCGACCACGGCCGCGAGGCGCTCCGCCTCCGGCAACAGCAGGCGTACGGCCAGTTCGGCCGCGTCGCCCAGCGCCGCCTTCGCCTGGTTGTCGCGCCGCCGGGCGAAGCGCTGCTGGGACCAGCCGCCGGCGGCGGTGCGCCCCTGCACGTACCGGGTGTCCACCTTGGAGACGACCAGGTCGGGGCCGTCGGCGACGCCGACCGCCACGGCGCCCTTGCGGGCCAGCAGCAGGCCCAGCCGGCGGGGCGCGCCGGCCGCGGCCACGAACCCGGGCACGTCGGCGGTGGCCGGGGCGCCGGGCGGGGTGTGCAGCTCGGCGGTGGCACCGTCGGGGGCGGTGAGCAGCAGCCCGTACCCCTCGACGGTCGTGGTGGGCGGGCCGTGCCGGTCGGCGAAGCCCTCGACCCAGCGGGCGACGCGGGCCGGGTCGACCTCGACCCACCGGCCGCCCCCGGCTGCGGGTCGGCTGGTCACCGCCCGACCGTACGGCACGGCCGGCGTGACGGGGTCGCCGGGCGGCGCTGCGGCGGACCGCATCGCGGCCGGCCGGCCGCGACGGGTGCGGCTCAGTCGGGCAGCAGGGTGGCGACGGCGAGGGCCGCGATCAGGGCGCTGGAGACCACGCCGGTGACCAGGCGGCCGCGCGGTCCGGCCAGCGCCCGGCCGACCATGGTGCCGCCGCCGGCGACGACCAGTTGCCAGCTCGCCGAGGCCAGGAACGCGCCGGCCACGAAGAGCGCGGCGGTGGCCGCGTCCGGGTCGGCGGTGTCCTGGCGGCCGAGCACCAGGGCGGCGAAGTAGAGCACCGTGGCCGGGTTCAGCAGGGTCAGCCCGAGCAGCGCCGCATAGGCGCGCCCGGGGCTGTTCAGCCCGCGCCCCACGGGCGCCTCCGCGACCTCCCGGGTCCGGCGGGCGGACCAGGTCCGCCACAGCCCGTGGCCGGCGAGCCCGAGGAGGACCAGCGCGGCCACCACCCGCAGCGGGCCCGCGACCGGCGCGATGAGCCCGGCCAACCCGGCGCCACCCAGCGCGGCGACCGCCGCGTAGAGCCCGTCGGCGGTGGCCACGGCGAGCGCCGCGGCCGCGCCGACCCGGAAGCCGGTACGGGCGCTGAGCCCGAGAATGAGGATCGCGATCGCGCCGACCGGGACGGCGACGCCGTAGCCGGCCACCAGACCGGCGAGGAACGCCCCGGTCACGACGGTGGGCGGCGGGTCGAGGCGGCCGGCGGCAGGGTGCGCTGTCGGCGCGCGGCAGTGGCCGCACGGACAGGGACCTGCTTCGGGTACGCCTCGATCACGCGCCCATCGTGCACGCCCTCCCCCGAGGCCGCCACCCGATTTCCCCACCCGCACGTGACCCGGCGCGTGCGAGGGGTTCGGCCATACTGGTCCGCCATGGACCTGGACGAGTATCAGCGGGGCGCCCTCCGGACGGCCGCGCCCCGTGACAAGAGGAACGAGCTGCTCCACCTGGTGCTCGGGCTGGTCGGTGAGTCGGGTGAGATCGCCGAGAAGTTCAAGAAGTGGGTCCGGGACCTCGACAGCGACGAGTCGCGGATCGACCGGGCCGACATCGCCAGGGAACTCGGTGACGTGCTCTGGTACGTGGCGGTGCTCGCCGACTACCTCGACCTGTCGCTGGACGACATCGCGGCGGCCAACCTGGCCAAGCTGGCCAGCCGCCAGGGTCGTGGCGTGCTGGGTGGCAGCGGCGACAACCGCTGAGCGGGGGGTGAAACGGGTCGAGCGCGGCACCCGCACGGGGTGTCGCGCTCGACGGAGACCGGCAACGGTCAGACGTTGAAGCCGAGGGAGCGGAGCTGGTCCCGGCCCTCGTCGGTGATCTTGTCAGGGCCCCACGGCGGCAGCCAGACCCAGTTGATCCGGATGTCGTCGACCAGGCCGCCGCCCGGGCCGGTGGTCAGCGCCTGCCGGGCCTGGTCCTCGATCACGTCGGTGAGCGGGCACGCCGCCGAGGTCAGCGTCATGTCCAGGGTGGCGACGTTCTGGTCGTCGACGTGGATGCCGTACACCAAACCGAGGTCGACCACGTTGATGCCCAGCTCGGGGTCGACGACGTCCTTCATCGCCTCCTCGATGTCGTCGATGGCGGCCTTGCCGCCGCGGACGGCACCCTCGGTCGCCGCGCCGCCGGCCGGAGCCGGGCCGTCGGTCGCCACCGCGCCGGTGTCCGGCGTCGAGGTGGTCTCTTCGCTGCTCATGCCTTCACCTCCGGGCTCACGCCCACCCCGGCGCGTGCCGCGGCGTCCTTGAACGCCATCCACGACAGCAGCGCGCACTTGACCCGGGCCGGGTAGCGCGCGACACCCGCGAACGCCACCCCGTCTCCGAGCACGTCCTCGTCCGGCGTGACCTGGCCACGGCCGGACATCAACTCGACGAACGCCTCGTGCACCGTGGCGGCGTCGTCGGCGGCCCGGCCGCGCAGCAGCTCGTGCAGCACGCTTGCCGACGCCTGGCTGATCGAGCAGCCCATCCCGTCGTACGAGATGTCGGTGAACACCTTGCCGTCGGTGGCCACCCGCACGGTGATCTCGTCACCGCAGGTCGGGTTGACGTGGTGCGCCTCGCCGAACCGGGCGGCCGGGTCCGTCGCGTCCCGCAGGCCACGGCCGTGCGGGTGCTTGTAGTGGTCCAGGATGATCTCCTGGTAGAGCTGGTCGAGCTGCATCAGTCGAACACCTTCCGCACCTGCTCGAGACCGGCCACCAACGCGTCGATCTCCTCGGTCGTGGTGTACAGGTAGAACGAGGCCCGGGTCATGGCCGGCACGCCGAACCGGGTGCACACCGGCTTGGCGCAGTGGTGCCCCACCCGGACCTGCACGCCGAGCGAGTCGAGCACCTGCCCGACGTCGTGCGGGTGCACGTCGCCGAGCGCGAAGGAGATCGTGCCGCCGCGGCCGACCGGCACGTTCGGGCCGAAGATCCGCAGGCCCGGCACGGTGGCGAGGGCGTCCAGCGCGTACGCCGTCAGCTCCTTCTCGTGCCACTGGATGGCCCGCATGCCGATCCCGGTGAGGTAGTCGACCGCCGCGCCGAGCGCGACCGCCTCGGCGATCGGCGGGGTGCCCGCCTCGAACCGGGCCGGCGGCGCGGCGAACGTGGAGCGTGCCATCGACACGGTCTCGATCATCGAGCCGCCGCCGAGCACCGGGGGCATCGCGGCGAGCAGTTCACCCCGGCCCCAGAGCACGCCGATGCCGGTCGGGCCGCACATCTTGTGGCCGGTGAAGACGATGAAGTCGGCGTCGTAGTCGACCACGTCCATCGGCATGTGCGGCACGGACTGCGAGCAGTCCAGCAGCAGCAGGGCGCCCACCTCGCGGACCCGCTGGGTGATCCGCGCGGTGGCGTTGACCGTGCCGAGGATGTTGGACATGTGCACCAGCGAGACGATCTTCGTCCGCTCGGTGACCAGGTCGTCCAGCCCCGACTCGTCGAGCCGCCCATGGTCGGTGACCGGGAACCAGCGCAGGGTCGCGCCGGTCCGCTCCGCGAGGAGCTGCCACGGGACGATGTTCGAGTGGTGCTCCATCTCGGAGATGACGATCTCGTCACCGGGCCCGATCCGGAAGCGCGGGTCGGCGTCCGGACGCAGCGAGGCGTTGGAGAACGCGTACGCCACCAGGTTGATCGCCTCGGTGGAGTTCTTGGTGAAGACCACCTCGTCCACGCTGGGCGCGTTGATGAAGGCGGCGATCTTCGCCCGGGCCCCCTCGTACGCCTCGGTCGCCTCGGTGCCCAGCGTGTGCACCGAGCGCGACACGTTGGCGTTGTGCATCGCGTAGTGCTCGGCGAGCACGTCGAGCACCTGCCGCGGCTTGTGCGAGGTGTTGGCGCTGTCGAGGTAGACCAGCGGGTGCCCGTTGACCTCCCGGTCCAGGATCGGGAAGTCGGCCCGCACCCGCGCCACGTCGAAGCGGGGCACGTCGTCGTACTGCGGCATGCCCGACGGGATCGCGATGGAGGTCATGGTGCTCAGGCCCGCGCCGAACCGGCCCCGGCGACGTACCGCTCGTAGCCCTCTTCCTCGAGCTTGTCGGCCAGCTCCGGGCCGCCCTGCTCGACGATCCGGCCGGCCACGAAGACGTGCACGAAGTCGGGCTTGATGTAGCGCAGGATCCGCGTGTAGTGGGTGATCAGCAGCAGGCCGGTGTCGCCGGTGTCGCGCACCCGGTTGACGCCCTCGCTGACCACGCGCAGCGCGTCCACGTCGAGGCCGGAGTCGGTCTCGTCGAGGATGGCGATCCGCGGCTTGAGCAGCTCCAGCTGCATGATCTCGTGCCGCTTCTTCTCACCGCCGGAGAAGCCCTCGTTGACGTTGCGCTGGGCGAACGCCGGGTCCATCTGGAGCTTCTCCATGGCGCCGCGCAGCTCACCGGCCCAGGTGCGCAGCTTCGGCGCCTCGCCGTCGATGGCGGTCTTGGCGGTGCGGAGGAAGTTGGCCACCGAGACGCCGGGGACCTCGACCGGATACTGCATGGCCAGGAAGAGGCCGGCGCGAGCCCGCTCGTCGACGGACATGGCCAGCACGTCCTCGCCGTCGAGGGTCACCGAGCCGCCGGTGATCTCGTACTTGGGGTGACCGGCGATCGAGTACGCCAGGGTCGACTTGCCGGAGCCGTTCGGGCCCATGATCGCGTGGGTCTCGCCGGCCTTCACGGTCAGGTCGACACCGGCCAGGATCGGCTTGAGCTCACCCTCGGGCAGCTTGACCGACACCTTCAGGTCGCGGATCTCCAGGGTGCTCATTATCGGGTCACTCCATTGCTCGGCGTCAGGCTGACGTAGATGTCGCCGTCGCGGACTTCGACGGGGTAGACGGGAACGGGTTCGGTCGCGGGCAGCCCGGTGGGCTCGCCGGTCCGTAGGTCGAAACGGGATCCGTGCAGCCAGCATTCCAGCGTGCAGCCGTCGACCTCGCCCTCGGAGAGGGCCACCGCGGCGTGCGAGCACTCGTCGTACACGGCGTAGAAGTTGTCGTCCTCACCGTGCACGACGGCGATCTGGGTGCCGTCCACGTCGGCGCTGATCGCGGTGCCCTTCGGCACGTCCTCGGTCGAGCAGATCTTGATCATCAGGCGCCCGCCTTGGTCAGGCGGGCCTCGATCGCGTCACCGAGGCGCTCGCGCAGCTCCTCGACCGGAATCTTGTTGATCAGCTCGGCGAAGAAGCCGCGGACCACCAGGCGCCGGGCCTCGCCCTCCGGGATGCCCCGGGCCATCAGGTAGAAGAGCTGCTCGTCGTCGAAGCGGCCGGTCGCGCTCGCGTGCCCGGCGCCGGCGATCTCGCCGGTCTCGATCTCCAGGTTCGGCACCGAGTCCGCCCGGGCGCCGTCGGTGAGCAGCAGGTTCCGGTTGATCTCGTACGTGTCGGTGCCGGTCGCCTCGGCCCGGATCAGCACGTCACCCACCCAGACGGTGTGCGCGCTGTCGCCCTGGAGGGCACCCCGGTAGCCGACGTAGCTGCGGCAGTCCGGCACCGTGTGGTCGACCAGCTGGCGGTGCTCCAGGTGCTGGCCGGAGTCGGCGAAGTAGAGGCCGTACAGCTCGGCCTCGCCGCCGCGCTGGGTGTACTCCACCGAGGTGTACTGCCGGACCAGGTCGCCGCCCAGGCTCACCTGGACGTGCACCACCTTGGCGTCGCGGCCCAGCTTCACCTTGAGGTGCTGCGCCTGCACCGCGTCGTCGGCCCAGTCCGCGATGGTGACCAGCGTCAGCTTCGCGCCGTCGCCCACCGACACCTCGACGTTGTCGGCCAGGGTGGCGGACCCGACGTGCTCCAGCACCAGGGTCACCTCGGCGAACCGGCCCACCTCGACGAAGGTGTGGCCGAGGGCGAGCGTGTCGGCGCCTCCGCCGACCACCCGCAGGCTCACCGGCGCCTCGACCACGGCGTCCCGGGCGACCTGCACCAGCAGCGCCTCGTCGACCCCGCCGTACGCCAGCGCGCTGACCCGGTCGAACGGGGTGAGCACGCTGCCCACCCGCGGGTCGTCCCTGCCGATCCGGCCGACGGTGACGCCCTCGGGCAGGTCGCCGTGCTCGTGGCGGACCGTGCCGGTGGCGGCCTGCGCCCCACCCACGAGGCCGCGCAGGCGCTTGAGCGGGGTGAAGCGCCACTCCTCCTCCAGGCCCGTGAGGGCCGGGAAGTCGGCGACGTCGTACGAGCGGAGCGCCTGCGACTTGGTCGCGGGCGGCGCGGAAGCCTGGGTAGTCATCTCTTCCTTGGTCTGTTCTGCGACGACGGGGTCGGGTGCGGGGCGAGCGGGCCGGCGGTCAGCCGACCGCGCCCTCCATCTGGAGCTCGATCAGGCGGTTGAGCTCCAGGGCGTACTCCATCGGGAGCTCCTTGGCGATCGGCTCGATGAAGCCGCGCACGATCATGGCCATCGCCTCGTCCTCGCTCAGGCCCCGGCTCATCAGGTAGAAGAGCTGGTCGTCGCTGATCTTGGAGACGGTCGCCTCGTGCCCCATCGACACGTCGTCCTCGCGGATGTCGACGTAGGGGTAGGTGTCGGAGCGGGAGATGGTGTCGACCAGCAGGGCGTCGCACTTGACCGTGCTCCGGCTGCTGTGCGAGCCCTCCAGCACCTGCACCAGGCCCCGGTAGGAGGTGCGGCCGCCGCCCCGGGCGATCGACTTCGACACGATGGTCGAGGAGGTGTGCGGCGCGGCGTGCACCATCTTGGCGCCCGCGTCCTGGTGCTGGCCCTCGCCGGCCATGGCCACCGAGAGCACCTCGCCCTTGGCGTGCTCGCCGGTCATGTAGACCGCCGGGTACTTCATGGTCACCTTGGAGCCGATGTTGCCGTCGACCCACTCCATGGTCGCGCCCTCGTGGCAGACGGCGCGCTTGGTGACCAGGTTGTAGACGTTGTTCGACCAGTTCTGGATGGTCGTGTAGCGGCACCGGGCGTTCTTCTTGACGATGATCTCCACGACCGCGCTGTGCAGCGAGTCCGAGGAGTAGAGCGGCGCGGTGCAGCCCTCGACGTAGTGCACGTACGCACCCTCGTCGACGATGATCAGCGTCCGCTCGAACTGGCCCATGTTCTCCGTGTTGATCCGGAAGTAGGCCTGCAGCGGGATCTCCACGTGCACGCCCTTCGGCACGTAGATGAACGAGCCACCGGACCAGACGGAGGTGTTCAGGGCGGCGAACTTGTTGTCGCCGACCGGGATCACCGTGCCGAAGTACTCCTTGAAGATGTCCTCGTGCTCGCGCAGCGCGGTGTCGGTGTCCAGGAAGATGACACCCTGCTCCTCGAGGTCCTCACGGATCTTGTGGTAGACGACCTCGGACTCGTACTGCGCCGCGACACCGGCGACCAGCCGCTGCTTCTCCGCCTCGGGGATGCCCAGCCGGTCGTAGGTGTTCTTGATGTCCTCGGGCAGGTCCTCCCAGCTGGTGGCCTGCTTCTCGGTGGACCGCACGAAGTACTTGATGTTGTCGAAGTCGATCCCGGTGAGGTCCGCGCCCCAGGCCGGCATCGGCTTGCGGCCGAACAGCCGCAGGCCCTTCAGGCGCAGGTCGAGCATCCAGGCCGGCTCGTTCTTCTTGGCCGAGATGTCCCGCACCACCGCCTCGTTGAGGCCACGCTGGGCAGCCGCCCCCGCGACGTCGGGGTCGGCCCAGCCGTACTCGTAGCGACCGAGGGCGGCGAGCTGCTCCTCCTGGGTCAGGGGCTGGACGATCTGCTCGGTCATCTATCTGTCCTCACAGTGGTGACGGTGTTACCGGACTGGGCACGCGGCTGGGCGGGGATGTGCGTGGTGCACACCCCGTCGCCGTGCGCGATGGTGGCCAGGCGCTGCACGTGGGTGCCGACCAGACGGGAGATCACCGCGGTCTCGGCCTCGCACAGCTGGGGGAACTCGGCGGCCACGTGCGCCACCGGGCAGTGGTGCTGGCACAGCTGGCCGCCGGAGGCGATCGTGGACGCGTTGGCAGCGTAACCCTCGGCGGTCAGCGCCCCGGCGAGCGCCTCCGCCCGGGCCAGCGGGTCGTCGCCGGCGTCCTCCATGGCGGCGCGGCAGCGCTCCTCCAGCGCGGTCACCTGCTCGGCGGCGAACGCCTCGACGGCCCGCGAGCCGCCGGTGCGGGAGATCCAGCGCAGCGCGGCGGTGGCGATGTTGTCGTAGTGGTGGGTGCCGCAGCGCACCCGGGCCGCCTCGGTGAGCACGAAGACCTTGGCCGGCCGGCCCCGGCCCCGGCTGCCCCGGACGACCTGCTCGCGGGCCTCCACGTCGCCGTCGGCGAGCATCGCGTCGAGGTGCCGGCGGATCGCGGCCGGGCTGAGCCCGAGCGCCGAGCCGAGCTGGGCTGCGGTGGTCGCGCCCTGCTCCAGCAGCAGCTGGGTGACCCGGTCGCGGGTGGAAAGATCGGTGGACGCGGCCTGCGACAACTCCAGCTCGGCGCGTCTGACGCCGCGCCGCGACCTGGAGCCGTCGCCGACGACCGGAGCGGTCGCCGACTGGTCTCCGGAGAGCGCCGCCGCGTTTTTCACAACGCCAACGTTACGTAATTCGCCGGAGGCCCGCAAACCCGGGGTCCGGTGATCCCGACCACCGGTGCGGCGGAGTCACCCGATCGGGATCCACTACGGTGCGTAGGATTCGCTCCGTGAAGGCTTCCGTCCGGTTCCCGGTCTCCCCCACGCTGCTGCGTCGCCTCGCGTACACCTCGATCATCGCGAACGTGGCGATCGTGGTCACCGGCGGGGCGGTCCGGCTCACCGCGTCCGGTCTCGGCTGCCCCACCTGGCCCCGGTGCACCGACGAGTCGTACCACACCACGGCCGAGATGGGCGTGCACGGGGTGATCGAGTTCGGCAACCGGCTGCTCACCTTCGCCGTGGGAATCATCGCGCTGGCCGTGGTGCTCGCCGTGCTGGCCCAGCGGACCCGCCCGCGCGGGCTGCTGCCGCTGTCGATCGGCGTCCTGTTCGGCATCCCCGCCCAGGCCGTCATCGGCGGCATCACCGTGCTCACCAACCTCAACCCGTGGGTGGTCGGGCTGCACTTCCTCGCCTCGATGGTGGTGATCGCCGCCGCGTACGCGCTCTGGCGGCGCACCGTCGAGCCGGACGGGCCGGTCCGCCCGACCGTGCCGGCGCCGCTCCGTACCCTCGCCGTGCTCACGACCGTGGTCGGCGCGGCCGTGCTGGTGGTCGGCACCTGGGTGACCGGCAGCGGCCCGCACGCGGGCGACCAGGGTGCGGCCCGCAACGGCCTGGACCCGGAGGCGATCTCCCAGGTGCACGCCGACGGGGTGTTCCTGCTCATCGGCCTCTCGGTGGCGCTGCTCTTCGCGTTCCGCGCGGTGGGTGCCGCCCGCGCCGCCCGGGCCGCCGGGGTGCTGGTCGCGGTCGAGCTGGGCCAGGGCCTGATCGGCTTCGTGCAGTACTTCACCCACCTGCCCGCCGTGCTGGTCGCCGCGCACATGCTCGGCTCCTGCCTGGTGCTGCTGGCGACCCTGGGCGTGCTCTGGGCCACCCGGGAGCGGCGTCCGGCCGCTCCGCCGGCCCCGGCCACCACGACCGCCCCGGCGGAGCAGCCGGTCACCGCGGCCGCCTGAGGCGGCGGACCGGCGTTACCCCTCGCCGACAGCGGGAAAGCGGTCCGGGTCACGGACCGTCCGCCCGAGGGGAGCCGCCGGTGTCGCGCAAGGGCCTGGCCACGACCGTCCCGCAGCGGCTGACACCGGTGGCCGGCGCGCCGCTGTGGTGCGACGCCCACGAGTTCGGGCTCACCGGCGACGGCGTGACCAACGACCAGCCGGCGCTGGCCGCCCTCGTGGACCGGCTGGGCGAGGGATACGACGCCGACGGCCGGGCCCGGGTGATCTACTGCCCGCCGGGCATCTACTCGATCCGGGACGCCGGCACCGTCTGGCGCAGCGGGGTGTCGCTGGTCGGCGCGGGATCGGCGGCGACCCGGTTCCTGCTCAGCAACGAGGGCAACCGGGACGACCCCGTCCCGCTGGCGTACTGGACCACCGTGCAGCACGGCGCGGACCGGGACCGGCACATTGCCGACTGCACCTTCGCCGACTTCGAGATCGACGGTTCCGGCGTCGGCATGGCCCGGTACAACTACCTCGCCAAGGGCCTCGGCCTCCAGTACGTGGTGCGCGGCGTGTTCCGCAACCTCTACATCCACCACACCGGGGCGACCGGTCTGGGCTGCGACTTCCTCCAGGACAGCCTGATCGACGGGGTGGTCGTGGTGGGCTGCGGCCGGCTGGACAACGGCGAGCAGATGGGCGGCGCGGGCATCGGCGTCGGCATCGGCGGCTGGGGCGACGTGGAACGGCTCACCATCGCCAACTGCACCACCCTCGGCAACGGGACCAACGGGATCTTCCTGGAGCTGCAGAAGGACTACTGGCCGCCGCCCCGCGGCTTCCGCATCGTCGGGTGCCACAGCCAGGCCAACCGGTTCGGCATCTCCGACTGGGGCGCCGACGGGCTGGTCGTCTCGGCCTGCACGCTGACGAACAACCTGGAGGCGGGCTTCGACGTCTCGGCCAACGGCACGGCCGGGGTCGCCGGTCGCGGTGGGCTGCTCACCGACTGCGTGATCGACCGCAACGTGGGCGACGGGATCAGCATGGGCAACACCCCCGGCCCGTACGCGGTCCGGGGCAACCGGATCAGCCGCAACGGCGGGTACGGCTACCACGAGCACGACCTGGGCCACGGGTACCGGGGCGCGGCCGCGGACGTGGTGATCGAGGGGAACGACATCTGGGACAACGCGCTGGACGGGATCCGGATCGACCGGCCGATGGTCGACGCCGCGGTGGTGGGCAACCGGATCCGGGACAACGGGCGCCGGTCCGCTCCGGCGTGCCGCGGCTCCGGCGCGACCGTGCGATACGCCCCGCGCCGGGTCACCGACGGGGCGGCGGACTGGCCGCCCGGCGGGCACCGGGGCAAGGTCGTGCGGGTCGACTCGCGGACCGCGGTGGTGGCCGACAACACCGGCACGGAGCTGTCCCTGGCCGAGGTGCGGCCCGACGGCGCCACCGGCTGGAACGAGGCCACCCCGGCGCCCGGCACCCCCTACGAGCTGCCCGCCGGGCCGCCCGAGCGCGCCGGCGTCGCGGTCAACGCCCCGTTCGACTCGGCGACCGTGCGGGGCAACCGGATCTGGCACCGGGACGGGCACACCCACACCTACGGGTTCTGGGTGACCGGCGCGGGCAGTTGCGTCTCGTGCCGGGTGGAGGACAACGACTTCGCCGGGAACGAGGCGGCCGTCCGGCTGGACACCCCACCGATCGGCGGCCGCTGGGACCGCAACCACTGCGACGGGGAGTGAGGCCGGCTCCGGCCCGCTCGGCGCGGGCCGGAGCGCGGGTCAGGACCGCCGGGCCAGGTGGGTGGCGACCGCCGCGGCGAGCCGGTCGGGGGCGCCGTCGGCGTACCCGATGAACAGGCTCGGCTCGGTGAGCTCCAGCTCGACCAGGACGGGGGCCCCGTCCGGGCCGGGGATCAGGTCCACCCGGGCGTAGAGCAGCCGGTCGGTGCCGCCGGGCACGACCGTCAGGGTCTTCTCCGCCGTGTCGAGCTGTTCCGGGGTGGCCGTCCGGGCGTCGATCCGCTCCTCCTTGTAGAGCTCAGCCACGCCGCGGTCGGGGCCGGTCAGCATCGGCCCCTTGCGGATCGCGTGGCTGAACGCCAGGCCGTCCGGCCCGGCCAGGAAGAGCAGCGCGGTCTCCCCGGCGGTGTCCACCGCGCCGAGGTACGGCTGGACCATGGTGACCCGCCCGGCGGCGGAGAGCCGCCGTACGTGCGCCACGGCCAGTTCCCGGTGCTCCGGGTCGGCCAGGTCGTACCGGCCGGTGTCCTGGCTGCCGGCGCTGACCGCCGGCTTGATCACGTACTCGCCGGCGTCGGCGGGTGGGCTCCAGTCGGCGCCCGGCTCGACCCAGGCGGTCGGCACCGTCGGCACGCCGGCCGCGGACAGCTCGGCCAGGTAGCGCTTGTCGGTGTTCCAGGCGACCACGTCGGCCGGGTTGACCAGGGTCGGCACGGTACGGGCCCAGGCGACGAACTCGTCGCGGCGCAGCGCGTAGTCCCAGGGCGAGCGGAGCACGACCAGGTCGTAGCCGGACCAGTCCACGGCCGGGTCGTCCCACACCACCGCCTCGGCGGCGACGCCGCGGGCGGCGAGCGGGGCGAGCGCGAGCCGGTCGTCCGGGTCGAGGTCGGGCAGGGCCGTGCAGGTGACGAGAGCGACCCGGGGTTCCCCCCGGGTCGGCTGGTGGTGGTTGGTCAATTTATGTCAACGGGCCATCGTGCGCCGGGCCATCGACCGCCAGAGGTCGTTGCTCGGACGCATCTGGTCCATCAGCTCACGCTCCCAGGCGTTCTCGACGGTGACACCTGCGGTGGCGCAGGCCTGCCGCGCGACGTCGGTGCCGTCGGCGAACTGGTCGGCCCACGCCCCGTCGGAACCCACGAGGACGATGCGTGCACCGCGCTTGCCGACGTACTCGATGACCGCCTTCGCTCCGCCGTGTCCGGCGGCGAACGACTTGATGCCCGCGACCAGGCCGTTGGGGGCCTGCTCGGTGGTCTTGTCAGCCGTGAGCGTCGTATCGGAACCATCTGCCATGACGCGAAGCCTAAGCAGACATCCACCCGGATGTGCGAGAACGATGAACTGAATGTGATGCCAATTACCTACGGGTTTAAGGAAGACCACAGGTAATTCGCCCGGACATGTCGCTTATACCCGGGCAAAGCGGGCGGGGGAGATCGTCACAGTCTGTCCGGGTTGAGCCCGTCCGACTCAGGCCGAAAAAAATTCTGATGAAATACCCGACAGTCGGGGAACCATCCACCCCGGTCAGTGCCGGCGACGGATCAGAGCAGGGCGTCGAGGGCGACGGCCGCGAACAGGATGGTGAGGTACGTGGTGGACCAGTGGAACAGCCGCATCGGCTTGACCGCCTCACCCCGCGCCGCCCGGCGGCAGAGCTTGTGCGCCTCGACGACGAAGATGCCGCCCACCACCAGCGCGGTGACGCCGTAGATCGGGCTCATCCCGAGTGGCCACACGGCCAGCGACGAGAGCAGGGTCAGCCAGGAGAAGAGGATGATCTCCGCGTTGACCCGGCGGACCGACGCCACCACCGGCAGCATCGGGATGCCGGCCCGGGCGTAGTCGGCCTTGTACTTGATGGCCAGCGCGTAGAAGTGCGGCATCTGCCAGAAGAAGACCACCGCGAACAGGCCCCACGCGGCCGGGGCCAGCGAGCCGGTGACCGCCGCCCAGCCGATCAGCACCGGCGCGGCCCCGCAGGCGCCGCCCCAGAAGGTGTTGGCGGCCGTGGTGCGCTTCAGCCAGAGCGTGTAGACCAGGTCGTAGTAGGCGATCGCGGCCAGGGTCAGCCCGGCCGCCAGCCAGTTGGTGGCGACGGCCATCAGCGTCACCGAGACCACCGCCAGCACCAGGCCGAAGACCAGCGCGTTGCGCGGCGACACGGTGTGCGCCGGCAGCGGCCGGCGCTTGGTGCGCCGCATCAACTGGTCGATGTCCCGGTCGATGTAGCAGTTCAGCACGCTGGCCGCGCCTGCGGCGAGCGAGCCGCCGACCAGCACCACGGCCACCAGCCACAGCGACGGCAGGCCGCCGTCGGCCAGCATCATCGCCGGCACGGTGGTGACCAGCAGCAGCTCGACGATCCGGGGCTTGGTGAGCGCCACGTACGCGGCCACCACGGCCCGTACGTCCCGTCGGCCGGCCGCCGACACCTCCGTCACCGTGCGCACCGGCGGCTGCCCGGCAGAGTCGCTGACGGGGCGCTCGGTGATCATGCTCACGGATTGCCACCTTCCGGCTTCGGCGGGGGAGGTCGGGGTCGGCCCGGACCCCTCGGGGTCCACACACCGCCCCACACACTACGCGTCGTCGTTTTGGCTGCCCCGGAGACCCGGCAACGGTGCGGGCCGTCACATCTCGAGGTGAACGACCGATCCGGTCGGACACGTACAGAAGAGCATGCAGAGATCCCCGGGCGGACGTTTAGGGCCGCTCGATAGGGTCATCAGTGAGGGTTCCGCCCATCTGCCGAGGAGCACAACCATCGTGGCTGCCAACCGACCCGAGCTTCCCGCTCTCAACTGGTCCGACCTCGACCGCAGGGCCGTCGACACGGTCCGCGTGCTGGCCATGGACGCCGTGGAGAAATCCGGCAACGGCCACCCGGGCACGGCCATGAGCCTCGCCCCGGCGGCGTACCTGCTCTTCAACCGGGTCATGCGGCACAACCCGACCGACCCGAACTGGCCCGGCCGGGACCGGTTCGTGCTGTCCGCCGGGCACTCCAGCCTGACCCTCTACATCCAGCTCTTCCTCTCCGGCTACCCGCTGGCCCTGGACGACCTCAAGGCGCTGCGCCAGTGGGGCTCGCTCACCCCGGGCCACCCGGAGCACGGCCACACCCCGGGCGTGGAGACCACCACCGGCCCGCTCGGCCAGGGCCTCGGCAACGCGGTCGGCATGGCGATGGCGGCCCGCCGCGAGCGCGGCCTGTTCGACCCCGAGTCGGAGCGCGGCGACTCCCCCTTCGACCACGACATCTGGTGCATCGCCTCCGACGGTGACATCGAGGAGGGCATCAGCCACGAGGCGAGCGCCCTCGCCGGCCACCAGCAGCTCGGCAACCTCTGCGTGATCTACGACGACAACGAGATCTCGATCGAGGACGACACCCGGATCGCCAAGAGCGAGGACGTGGCCGCCCGCTACGCGGCGTACGGCTGGCACGTGCAGACCGTCGACTGGCGCCGCGGCGACGCCGACCAGGGCGACTACCACGAGGACGTCGAGGCGCTGCACCAGGCGCTGCTGGCCGCCCGGGCGGAGACCGGCCGCCCCTCCTTCATCGCGCTGCGCACCATCATCGGCTGGCCCGCCCCGAACAAGCAGAACACCGGCAAGATCCACGGCTCGGCGCTCGGCGCCGACGAGGTGAAGGCCACCAAGCGGATTCTCGGCTTCGACCCGGAGCGCACCTTCGAGATCGACGACGAGGTGCTCAAGCACGCCCGCCAGGTCATGGAGCGGGGCGCCGAGGCGCAGGCGGCGTGGACCACCACGTTCGACGCCTGGGCGCAGGCCAACCCGGAGCGCAAGGCCCTCTGGGACCGGATGTCGACCCGGACCCTGCCGCAGGGCTGGACCGACGCGCTGCCGACCTTCCCGGCCGACGCCAAGGGCGTGGCCACCCGGGCCGCCTCCGGCAAGGTCCTGGAGGCCCTCGCCCCGGTGCTGCCCGAGCTGTGGGGCGGCTCCGCCGACCTGGCGGAGAGCAACAACACCACCATGAAGGGCGAGCCGTCCTTCATCCCCGCCGAGCACGCGACCAAGGACTTCCCGGGCGACGAGTACGGCCGCACCCTGCACTTCGGCATCCGTGAGCACGCCATGGGCGCGATCCTCAACGGCATCGCCCTGCACGGCGGCACCCGCCCGTACGGCGGCACGTTCCTGGTCTTCAGCGACTACATGCGCCCCTCGGTGCGGCTCGCCGCGCTGATGAAGCTGCCGGTGGTCTACGTCTGGACGCACGACTCGATCGGCCTCGGCGAGGACGGCCCGACCCACCAGCCGGTGGAGCACCTGACCGCGCTGCGCGCCATCCCCGGCCTGGACGTGGTCCGCCCGGCCGACGCCAACGAGACGGCCTGGGCGTGGCGGCAGGCCCTGGAGCACACCGACCGGCCCACCGCGCTGGCGCTCAGCCGGCAGGCGCTGCCGACCCTCGACCGCACCGACCTGGCCGGCGCCGAGGGCGTCGTGAAGGGCGGCTACGTGCTGGCCGAGGCGTCCACCGGCAAGCCCCAGGTGATCATCGTGGGCACCGGCTCCGAGGTGCAGCTCTGCCTCACCGCCCGGGAGCGGCTGGAGGCCGACGGCACCCCCACCCGGGTGGTCTCCATGCCCTGCCAGGAGTGGTTCTTCGCGCAGGACGAGGCGTACCGGGAGTCGGTCCTTCCGCGCGGGGTAAAGGCACGGGTGAGCGTGGAGGCGGGCATCGGCATGTCCTGGCGGGGGATCGTCGGCGACAGCGGCGAGTGCGTGAGCCTGGAGCACTACGGGGCGAGCGCGCCGCACTCCGTGCTCTTCGAGCAGTTCGGGTTCACCCCCGACCGGATCGTGGCCGCCGCGCACGCGGCGATGACCCGGGTGGGCGACATCACCGGTTTCACGACCGGCAACTGAGGGGAGCGTGGACGGCATGACGGACAGGCTGAGCGAGCTCCAGGCCGCTGGTGTGGCGATCTGGCTCGACGATCTTTCCCGGGTACGACTCAGCTCCGGCGGGCTGGACAAGCTCCGCCGGGAGCAGCACGTGGCCGGGGTGACCACCAACCCGACGATCTTCGCCAAGGCGCTGAGCGACGCCGACGAGTACAACTGGCAGCTGCGCGACCTCGCCACCCGCGGCCTCGAGGTCGAGGAGGCGGTCCGCATGCTCACCACGTACGACGTGCGGTGGGCCTGCGACGTGATGCGCCCGTCGTACGACAAGAGCGCCGGGGTGGACGGCCGGGTGTCGATCGAGGTCGACCCGCGGCTGGCCCACGAGTCCGAGCGGACCGTCGCCGAGGCCAAGGCGCTCTGGTGGCTGGTCGACCGGCCGAACCTGTTCATCAAGATCCCCGCCACCGAGGCGGGCCTGCCGGCGATCACCGCGACCCTGGCCGAGGGGATCAGCGTGAACGTCACGCTGATCTTCGGCCTGGACCGGTACTCGCAGGTCATGGAGGCGTTCCTGGCCGGTCTGGAGCAGGCGAAGGCGAACGGGCACGACCTGTCGAAGATCGGCTCGGTCGCCTCGTTCTTCGTCTCCCGGGTCGACACCGAGGTGGACAAGCGGCTGGAGAAGATCGGCTCCGACGAGGCCAAGGCGCTGCGCGGCAAGGCGGCCATCGCCAACGCCCAGCTGGCGTACGAGCGCTACGGCGAGGTCTTCGGCTCCGACCGGTGGAAGAAGCTGGCCGACGCGGGCGCCCACCCGCAGCGCCCGCTGTGGGCCTCCACCTCGACCAAGAACCCGGACTACCGGGACGTCATCTACGTGGAGGAGCTGATCGCGCCCGGCACGGTCAACACCATGCCGGAAGCGGTCATCCACGCCTACGCCGACCACGGTGAGACCCGCGGCGACACCATCACCGGCTCGTACGACGAGGCCCGGAAGGTCTTCACCGACCTCGAGGCGGTCGGCGTGGACATGGCCGACGTGATCGCCGTCCTGGAGCGGGAGGGCGTGGAGAAGTTCGAGGCGAGCTGGCTGGAGCTGCTCGACGGGGTCAAGAAGTCCCTCGCCGAGGCGGGCAAGGGCACCGGGCAGCCCGGCCGGGCCGCCAAGGGCAACGCGCGGGCCGCCGAACAGGCCGGGGGCAACGCGTGACGGACGGCGCCGGACGCGTCCCGGGGTGCCCCGGGACGCGCCACGCCACGAGGACGGGGTGGTGAGGTGAGCGACCTGCTGGCCGGCCGGGCGGACATCGCCGCCGGGCTGGCCGTGCACGGCGCGGACGCGGTCGACGGGTCGGCACCCGCGTCCGTGCGGGCCGCGCTGGTCGCCGCCGACCTCCCCGCCCGGCTCGCCGCCAAGGACCCGACCCTGTGGGGGCCGGAGGCCGAGGCGACCGCGCGTACCCGGCTTGGCTGGCTGGACACCCACGCGCGCAGCCGCGAGCTGCTCCCCCAGCTCGCCGAGCTGGCCGAGGAGCTGGCCGACCTGGACCACGTGGTGCTGGCCGGGATGGGCGGTTCCTCGCTCGCCCCGGAGGTGATCGCCCGGACCCTCGGCCGGCCGCTGACCGTGCTGGACACCACCGACCCCGGCCAGCTCCGCGCCGCCCTGGCCGACCGGCTGGAGCGCACCGTGGTGGTGCTCGCCAGCAAGTCCGGCGGCACGGTGGAGACCGACAGCATCCGGCGGGCGTACCTCCAGGCGTTCCTGGACGCCGGGATGACCGAGGCGGAGGCCGCCCGGCACTTCGTCGTGGTCACCGACCCCGGCTCCCCGCTCGAGGCGGTCGCGGACGAACTGGGCGCCGTGGTGATCCCGGCCGACCCGGAGGTGGGCGGCCGCTACTCGGCGCTCACCGCGTTCGGGCTGGTCCCCGCCGCGCTGGCCGGGGTGCCGGTCGCCGACCTGCTGGAAGACGCCGAGGCCCTCGCCGGCGCGCTCGACCGGGACCGGGACAACCCGGGCCTGGCCCTCGGGGCGGCGCTCGGGGCGGCGGCCACCAGCGGCCGGGCCACCGTCGCGCTGGTCTCCGACGGCACCGGGCTCGACGGGCTGGGCGACTGGGTCGAGCAACTGCTCGCCGAGTCCACCGGCAAGGCCGGCCGGGGCATCCTGCCGGTGGTGGTGGAGTCCCCGGACGCCCCCGGCGCCACCGGCCCGGGCGTGCTGACCGTGAGCTACGGCGGCGCCCTCGGCCCGGGCGCCGCGCCCGGGCCCGCCGACGTGGCGGTCAACGGCCCGCTCGGGGCGCACTTCCTCACCTGGGAGTACGCCACCGCCATCGCCGCCGCCGTGCTCGACGTCGACCCGTTCGACCAGCCGGACGTCGCCGGGAGCAAGGAGCAGACCGCCCGGCTGCTCGCCGCCGGCACGCCGGCGGAGTCGCCCTCGTCCACCGACGGCGCCATCGAGGTGTACGCCCCGGCCGGGGCACCCGCCGACCTGGCCGGCGCGCTGCGCTGGCTGCTCGACGGGCTGGGCGACGACGGCTACCTGGCGGTGGCCGCGTACCTCGACCGGTGGGCCGACGCGGCGGTGGCCGGGATGCGCCCGCTGCTGGCGCGGGCGACCCCGCGACCGGTCACCTTCGGGTGGGGGCCGCGGTACCTGCACTCCACCGGGCAGTACCACAAGGGCGGCCCGCGGGCCGGCAGCCACCTCCAGGTGACCGGCGGGGTCGCCGACGACCTGCCGGTGCCCGGCCGCCCGTACACCTTCGGAGACCTTCAGGCGGCCCAGGCCGCCGGCGACCGGCGGGCCCTCGCCGGTCGCGGGCGGCCGGTGCTGCGCCTGCACCTGACCGAGCGGGCGGCGGGCGTCGCCCAGCTACTGGATGCGGCCGGACGGACACTGACGTGACGATGAATGACGTGACATCGGCGGAGCGAGGAGGCGGCATGAACCCGCTGCGCGATCCTCAGGACCGCCGGCTGCCACGGATCCCGGAGCCGTGCGCTCTGGTGATCTTCGGGGTGACCGGCGACCTGGCCCGCAAGAAGCTGCTGCCGGCGGTCTACGACCTGGCGAACCGGGGGCTGCTGCCGCCCGGTTTCGTGGTGCTGGGCTTCGCCCGGCGCGACTGGGGCGACGGCGACTTCGAGTCGCTGGCCCACGAGGCGGCCAAGAAGCACGCTCGCACCCCCTGGCGGGAGGAGGTCTGGGCCCGGCTCGCCGGCAACATCAAGTTCGTCGGCGGCTCGTTCGACGACGACGCCGCCTTCGACCACCTCGCCGCCACCCTCGACGAGCTGCGCGACACCCACGGCATCCCCGGCAACGCCGCCTTCTACTTCTCCATCCCCCCGGCGGCCTTCCCCGTGGTGCTCAAGCAGCTCGCCCGCACCGGCATGGCGGACAACGCCAAGTCCGGCGGCTGGCGCCGCGTGGTGGTGGAGAAGCCGTTCGGCAACGACCTGCCCTCGGCGAAGTCGCTCAACGACCTGGTCGACGACGTCTTCACCCGGCAGGACGTCTTCCGGATCGACCACTACCTGGGCAAGGAGACGGTCCAGAACATCCTGGCCCTGCGGTTCGCCAACAACCTGTTCGAGCCGCTGTGGAACTCCAAGTACGTCGACTCGGTGCAGATCACCATGGCCGAGGACGTCGGCATCGGCAGCCGGGCCGCCTTCTACGACTCGGTCGGCACCGCCCGGGACGTGCTCCAGAACCACCTGCTCCAGCTGCTCGCCCTGGTGGCCATGGAGGAGCCGACCAGCTTCGACGCCGACGAGATCCGGACCGAGAAGCTCAAGGTGCTCAAGGCCATCACGGTGCCGAACGACGTCTCCCAGGACACCGTCCGCGGCCAGTACCTGCCCGGCTGGGTCGGTGGCGAGCGCGCCGTCGGCTACCTCGACGAGGAGGGCGTCCCGCCGGACTCCACCACCGAGACGTACGTGGCGGTGAAGCTGGGCATCCAGAACCGGCGCTGGGCCGGGGTGCCGTTCTACATCCGGGCCGGCAAGCGGCTGCCCCGGCGGGTCACCGAGGTGGCCATCGTGTTCAAGAAGGCGCCACACCTGCCGTTCAACCAGGCCGACATGGAGTCGCTCGGCCCCAACCAGCTCGTCATCCGGGTCCAGCCGGACGAGGGCGTGGTGCTGAAGTTCGGCTCCAAGGTGCCGGGCACCACCATGGAGGTCCGCGACATCGCGATGGACTTCCAGTACGGCGAGGCGTTCACCGAGTCCAGCCCCGAGGCGTACGAGCGGCTGGTGCTGGATGTGCTCATCGGCGACCGGACGCTGTTCCCGGACGCCGCCGAGGTCGAGCAGAGCTGGCAGGTGGTGGACCCGCTGGAGCACGCGTGGACGGGCACCAGGCCGGAGCCGTACCGGGCCGGCGAGTGGGGCCCCCGGGCCGCCGACGAGATGCTGGCCCGCGAGGGCCGGGCCTGGAGGAGAGCATGATCGGGCTGTGGGACACCACCGGGAACGAGGTCGTCAAGGCGCTCGCCGCCGAGCGGCGCAGCGCGGGCGGGGTGGCCAGCGGCATGGCGCTCACGCTGATCGTGGTGGTCGACGAGAAGCGGGTCCGGGAGGCTGAGGCGGCGGCGACCATCGCGGCCGCCGCCCACCCGTGCCGGCTGCTCGTGGTGGTCCGCTCCGACGTCGAGCGGGAGCGCAACCGGTTGGACGCGGAGATCGTCGTCGGCGGCCGACTCGGCCCGTGCGAGGCCGTGGTGACCCGGATGTACGGCCGGCTCGCGCTGCACGCCGAGTCGGTGGTGATGCCGCTGCTGGTGCCGGACGTGCCGGTGGTGACCTGGTGGCACGGCGAGCCGCCGGAGGAGATCGCCACGGACTTCCTCGGCGTGGTGGCCGACCGGCGGATCACCGACTCGGCGCAGGCCGCCGACCCGATCGCCGCGCTGCGGCAGCGGGCCGTCGACTACGCGCCGGGCGACACCGACCTGGCCTGGACCCGGATCACCCCGTGGCGCACCCTGGTCGCCGGGGCGTTCGACACCACCCAGGCCCGGGTCACCGAGGCGAGCGTGGTGGCGCCGCGGACCGACCCGACGGCGGCGCTCATGCGCGGCTGGCTGGCCGCCCGGCTCGGCATCGACCCGGTCTGGGAGCACACCGACGAGTTCCCCCGGATGCGCGAGGTGCAGCTGCGTTGCGCCAACGGCGACCGGCTGACGCTGACCCGGGACGACAGCGTGGCCATCTTCCGGCGTACCGGGCAGGAGGACCGGACGCTGCCGCTGGTCCGCCGGCCGCTCGGCGACGAGCTGGCCGAGGAGCTGCGCCGGCTCGACGCCGACCAGGTCTACGCCGAGACGCTCGGCGCGACCGCCGGGTTGACCGGGCTGGACCAGCGGTCCGCCCAGCGGGTGCACGTGTGGAAGGATCCGGCGACCGCCCAGCGGGCCGAGGCCGGGGTGACCGCGCACGCCGGCGCGACCGCCAACGAGTGAGCGGGCCCGCCGGCCCGCCGTGGCGGCACGGACCGCTCGGCGGTCGGACAGCACAGGTGACCGCCGCGGGGCGGTCGGAACACGAAGGCGCGATGGATGAGTGAGGCGAGTGTCGCCGTACACGCCGACCCCGACCTGCTGGCGCAGGCGGTGGCGGCCCGGCTGGTGGTGAAGCTGCTCGACGCGCAGGCCGAGCGGGGCCAGGCGTCGGTGGTGCTGACCGGCGGGCGGATCGCCGCGGCGGTGTACCGGGCGGTGACCCAGCTGCCGGCCCGGGACGCCGTCGACTGGTCCCGCGTCGACGTCTGGTGGGGCGACGAGCGGTTCCTGCCGGCCGGTGACCCGGAGCGCAACGAGACCCAGGCCCGCGCGGCGCTGCTGGACGTGGTCCCGCTGGACCCGGCCCGCATCCACCCGATGCCGGCCTCGGACGGGCCGGCCGGCAACGACCCGGAGGCTGCCGCCGCCGGGTACGCGCAGGAGCTGGCCCGGGCCGCCCGGCCGGGGACTGCCGCCCTCCCCCACTTCGACGTGCTGATGCTCGGTGTCGGCGAGGACGGGCATGTGGCCTCGGTCTTCCCCGAGCACCCGGTGCACCACGACAACCGCCCGGTCAGCGCGGTACGCGGCAGCCCCAAGCCGCCGCCCGTGCGGACCACGCTGACCCTGCCGGCGATCAACACGGCCGAGGAGGTCTGGCTGGTGGCAGCCGGGGCGGACAAGGCCCGGGCGGTGGGGATGGCCCTCGCCGGGGCCGGGCCGGTGCAACTGCCGGCGGCCGGGGTGCGCGGGGTCTCCCGTACCCTCTGGCTGCTGGACCGGGCGGCGGCGGCCGACGTGCCGCCCCGCCTGCGCAGCCTGCGCTGAACGGCGGCGGAGCCCCGGCCCGGGCGGGCCGGGGCTCCCGCGTGTTCAGGCCCGGCCGCGCCGCCGGCGCAGTGTCTCCAGGGCCTCGGCGAGCAGCGCCTCGCCCTGCTCGGGGGTGCGCCGCTCCTGCACGTACGCCAGGTGGGTCTTGTAGGGCTCGACCCGGGTCCGGCCGGGCGGGTTGCCCGGGTCGGGGCCGGCCGGCTCGCCGCAGCGCGGGCAGTCCCAGGTCTCCGGGGCCTCCGCCTCGGCGGCGATGAGGAACTGGACGCGGTGGGCGTTTTCGCACCAATAGGTGACCGGCCGGCGGGGCGCCGGCTCGACGCGCTGGTCGAAGCGCTCGGGGGCGGACCCGATCCGGGTGCCGCGGATGACGTTGCCACTGGACACGGCTGCTCGCTCCTGTCGTCGGAGGGGACCGCCGCTAGCGGGGTGGGCGGCGGGCGACGCGCGGAGAAACAAAACTGCGCGCGGTCCGTGACGGACCGCGCGCAGATTGTACGACTCGGAGCGCTCGCTCAGGCGCCGCTGCCCGTCTGGAGCCGGAGCCACAGCCCGATCCCGACGATGCACGCGAACCAGATGATCCCGACCAGAACGGTGTAGCGGTCGAGGTTCTTCTCGGCCACCGAGGAGCCGGCCAGGCTGGAGCTGACGCCGCCGCCGAACATGCTCGACAACCCGCCACCCTTACCACGGTGCAGGAGGATCAGCAGGGTGAGCAGGATGCTCGTGATGACCAGCAACACGATCATCGTGTAGGCGAACCAGATCGGCATGGCGGGGGTCAGTCCTCTCGTTGCGATCACTGCCCGGTCGTGTCGGGCACGGCGGCACCGACCGGTGGGCGGGCAGCGTCAAGGATAGCGAGCGATCAGCGGGCGATGTGCTCCGGGAACCGGCAGATCTGCGCGAATTCCTCGGCGTCCAGGCTGGCGCCGCCGACCAGGGCCCCGTCCACGTCCGGCTGGGCCATGATCGCGGCGACGTTCGAGGACTTCACCGACCCGCCGTAGAGGATCCGGACCTGGTCCGCGGTGTCCTGGCCGAAGGTCTCCACGAGGCGCTTACGCACCTCGCCGCAGACCTCCTGGGCGTCCTCCGGGGTCGCCGTCTTGCCGGTGCCGATCGCCCAGACCGGCTCGTACGCCACGACGACCTTGGTGACCTGCTCCGGGGTGAGCCCCTTCAGCGCGCCGTCCAGCTGGTCGCAGCAGTGCGGCACGTGCTTGAGCTGCTCGCGGATCTCCAGCCCCTCCCCGATGCAGAGGATCGGGGTGAGCCCGTTCGCCAGCGCGGCGGCCACCTTGGCGTTGACCAGCGCGTCGTCCTCGTGGTGGTACTGCCGCCGCTCGGAGTGGCCGACCACCACGTAGGTGCAGCCCAGCTTGGCGAGCATCGGCCCGGCGATGTCCCCGGTGTACGCGCCCGACTGGAACGGCGACAGGTCCTGCGCGCCGTAGCCGATCAGCAGCTTGTCGCCGTCCACCGCGGTCTGCACGGTGCGCAGGTCGGTGAACGGCGGCAGGACCACCGTCTCGACCTCGGTGAGCTGCTTCTCGTTGAGGCTCGCGGCCAGCTTCTGCACCAGCAGGTTGGCCTCGAGGTGGTTCAGGTTCATCTTCCAGTTGCCGGCCATCAGCGGCCGGCGGGTGGTGCTCGCCATTCAGTTCTCCAGGGCCGCGATGCCGGGGAGGGTCTTGCCCTCGAGGTACTCCAGGGAGGCGCCGCCGCCCGTCGAGATGTGGCCGAAGGACGACTCGTCCAACCCGAGCGCCCGCACCGCCGCGGCGGAGTCACCGCCACCGACCACGCTGAACGCGTCGGCCTTGGTGATCGCCTCGGCGACGCCCCGGGTGCCGTTGGCGAAGGCGGCCATCTCGAACACGCCCATCGGGCCGTTCCAGAAGATGGTCTTCGCCTGGGACAGCGCGGCGGCGAAGCCGGCCACCGTCTCCGGGCCGATGTCCAGGCCCAGCCGGTGGCTCGGGATGCCGTCGGCGGGCACGACGTCGTGCGCGGCGTCCGGCGCGAACGCGTCCGCCACCACCACGTCGACCGGCAGCATGATCTTGCCCCCGGAGCGCTCCAGGAGGTTGCCGCAGGTCTCGACCATCTCCTTCTCGAGCAGCGAGGTGCCCACCTCGTGGCCCTGGGCCTTGAGGAAGGTGAAGCACATCCCGCCGCCGATGAGCAGCCGGTCGACCTTCGGCAGCAGGGCCTCGATCACGGCCAGCTTGTCGGAGACCTTGGAGCCGCCCAGCACCACCACGTACGGCCGCTCCGGGTCGCCGGTGAGCTTGCCGAGCACCTCCACCTCGCGCAGCACGAGGCGGCCGGCCACGTGCGGCAGCCGGGCCGGCACGTCGTGGACGCTGGCGTGCTTGCGGTGCACGGCGCCGAAGGCGTCGTCGACGTACGCGTCGCCGAAGGCGGCGAGCTGGTCGGCGAAGGCGCCCCGCTCGGCGTCGTCCTTGCTGGTCTCACCCTTGTTGAAGCGCAGGTTCTCCAGCAGGGCCACCTGGCCGTCGGCCAGCCCCTCCACGGTGGAGCGGGCCGAGTCGCCGACGGTGTCCTCGGCGAAGTGCACCGGCGCGCCGAGCAGCTCACCGAGCCGCCCGGCGACCGGGCGGAGGCTGAACTGCGGGTCCGGCGCGCCCTTCGGGCGGCCCAGGTGCGAGCAGACAACCACCTTGGCGCCGGCCTGGACCAGCGCGCTGAGGGTCGGCAGCACGGCCCGGATCCGGCCGTCGTCGGTGATCTCACCGCTCTGCTTGTCGAGCGGGACGTTCAGGTCGGCGCGCACCAGCACGCGCCGACCCGAAACCCCCTCGCCGAGCAGGTCGTCGAGGTTGCGGATGCTCACAGCGACGAACCCACCAGCTTGACCAGGTCGACCAGGCGGTTCGAGTAGCCCCACTCGTTGTCGTACCAGCCGACGACCTTGACCTGGTTGCCGATCACCTTGGTCAGCGGCGCGTCGAAGATGCACGACGCCGGGTCGGTGACGATGTCGGCGGAGACGATCGGGTCCTCGTTGTAGGTCAGGATGCCCCGCAGCGGGCCCTCGGCGGCGGCCTTGAGCGCGGCGTTGACCTCGTCCACCGTGGTCTCCCGGCCGACCGTCACGGTCAGGTCGGTGGCGGAGCCGGTCGGGATCGGCACGCGCAGCGCGTAGCCGTCCAGCTTGCCCTTGAGGTCCGGCAGGACCAGGCCGATCGCCTTCGCGGCGCCGGTCGAGGTCGGCACGATGTTGAGCGCGGCGGCGCGGGCCCGGCGCAGGTCCTTGTGCGGCGCGTCCTGCAGGTTCTGGTCCTGCGTGTACGCGTGGATGGTGGTCATCAGACCCTGCTGGATGCCGAACGTGTCGTGCAGCACCTTGGCCATCGGGGCGAGGCAGTTGGTGGTGCAGGAGGCGTTCGAGATGATCGTGTGCTTGGCCGGGTCGTACTGGTCCTGGTTGACGCCCATGACCAGGGTGACGTCCTCGTTCTTCGCCGGGGCGGAGATGATGACCTTCTTGGCCCCGCCGTCGACGTGCGCCTTCGCCTTGGTGGCGTCGGTGAAGAAACCGGTGGACTCGATGACGACGTCGGCGCCGACCTCGCCCCACGGCAGCTTGGCCGGGTCCTTCTCGGCGTACGCCTTGATGGTCTTGCCGCCCACGGTGATCTCGTCGGCGGTGGCCTTCACCTCGTGCGGGAGGCGACCCAGGATGCTGTCGTACTTGACAAGGTGGGCGAGCGTCGCGTTGTCGGTCAGGTCGTTGACCGCCACGACCTCGATGTCAGCGCCGGACGCCAGCACTGCCCGGAAGAAGTTGCGGCCGATCCGGCCGAAGCCGTTGATGCCAACCCGGATGGTCACAGGTCCCATCTCCTCGCGTTCTGGTCCGCCGGCGTCAGACCCGGCCGGCGGAGATTGTTCGCCGACCGGTGGAGCCGGCCGTTGACGGTTCATCTCGGCCACCCCGCCGCGGTCCCAGGAGACCAGACCGCCCGAGGCGGTGAGCACGGCTAGGGGTGCCTTTGCCGGCCCCCTTGCCGTACGCAGCGACCTTATCCGAGCGCGCGCCGCCGCGCTGCGGCGGGTGGTGATCCCCCTCGCAGCTCGACGCCTCACCGGTCCTATCAGACCACGAGCATGTCGGGCGTGACGGCCGCTTCGGTATCCGGGATGCCCAGGTCGCGGGCCCGCTTGTCGGCCAGCGCGAGCAGCCGGCGGATCCGGCCGGCGATGGCGTCCTTGGTCAGCGGCGGATCGGCCAGCGCGCCGAGTTCCTCCAGCGAGGCCTGCCGGTGCTCCAGACGCAGCCGGCCCGCCGAGGTCAGGTGGTTGGGGGCGTCCTCGGCGAGGATCTCCAGCGCCCGGGTCACCCGGGCGGCGGCGGCCACCGCGGCGCGGGCCGAGCGGCGCAGGTTGGCGTCGTCGAAGTTGGCCAGTCGGTTCGCGGTGGCCCGGACCTCGCGGCGCACCCGCCGCTCCTCCCAGGCGAGCACACTGGAGTGGGCACCGATGCGGGTCAGCAGCGCGGCGATCGCGTCGCCGTCCTTGACCACCACCCGGTCCACCCCGCGCACCTCGCGGTTCTTGGCGGTGATGCCGATCCGGCGGGCCGCACCGACCAGGGCGAGAGCCGACTCCGGACCCGGGCAGGTGATCTCCAGCGCGCTGGATCGGCCCGGCTCGGTCAGCGAGCCGTGCGCCATGAACGCGCCCCGCCAGGCGGAGACCGCGCAGCAGACGTTGGCGGCCACCACGTGCGGCGGCAGGCCGCGCACCGGGCGACCCCGGACGTCCAGCAGGCCGGTCTGCCGCGCGAGGGCCTCGCCGTCCTTGACCACCCGCACGATGAAGTGGCTGCCCTTGCGCAGGCCACCCGAGGCGAGCACGTGGATCTCGCTCGGGTAGCCGTAGACCTCGGCGATCTCCCGGCGCAGCCGCCGGGCCACCGCGCCGGTGTCCAGCTCCGCCTCGACCACGACGCGACCCGACACGATGTGCAGGCCGCCCGCGAACCGGAGCAGGGCGGCCATCTCCGCCCGCCGGCAGCAGGGCTTGGGCACGTCGACCCGACTCAGCTCGTCCTTGACCGCAGCCGTCATCGCCATGTTGCGCGCCCCCTCACGGACCGGTTCCGGCGTGTCGCCGGTGATTACGTACGTGTCTAACGATCGGCGCCCAGGACAGGCACCAGCGCGGCGCCCAGGGCGGCCGGATCATGACGGGGCGTGCCGTCGGTGACGGCGACGGGAGCGAGGACCAGCCGGGCACCCAGAGATTCTGCCGCACGTTCGACCGCCGCGGGATCACCCACCGCCGTGGAGTCGGCCAACACCATGTCCACCTTCAACTCGGGCAGATAGCGCCGGAGGGTGTCCAGATGGTCGGGCAGGGAGAGCCCGAGGGTCTCCTTCTCCGCCACCAGGTTGAGGGTCACCAGCCGACGCGCCGGGCTGGAGACGATCGCGTCGGCCAGACCCGGCACCAGCAGGTGCGGCAGCACGCTGGTGTACCAGCTGCCCGGCCCGAAGATCAGCCAGTCGGCCGCGCGTACCGCGGTCACCGCCTCCGCGCACGCGGCCGGCGCGGCCGGGGTGAGCCGCAGCGACTCGACGGTGCCGGAAGTGACCGCCACCTGGTGCTGGCCGCGCACCGTCCGCACCTCGTCGGGGCGGTCCGGGTCGGCGCCGCGTACCCGGGCCTCGATGCCGACCGGCTGGCGGGACATCGGCAGCACCCGCCCCACCGCGCCGAGCATCGCGCCGGCGTGGTCGAGCGCGGCCACCGGATCGCCGAGCAGCTCGGTCAGCCCGTGCAGCAGCAGGTTGCCGACCGCGTGGCCGGCGAGCGGGTCGCCCGCCCCGCCGGTCGGGGCCGGCGCGGCGAGCGTCGGCGCCGGCGGCACGGCGGCGGCGAAGCGGTGCTGGAACAGCGCCGCGCTGCGCCGGGTGGCCGGGTGGTCCCCGGCCAGGGCCACGAGCGCCTGCCGCAGGTCGCCCGGGGGCAGGCCGCCGCGCTCGGCGCGCAGCCGCCCGCTGGAGCCGCCGTCGTCGCCCACGGTGACCACCGCGGTGATGTCCAGGTCCAGTCCGGGTACGCAGTGCCGCAGCGCGCGCAGCGACGCCGACAGCCCGTGTCCGCCGCCGAAGGCGACCACCCTGGTCGGGGTCATTCCCGCCCCAGGTCCCGGTGCTGGGCGTTGGCGGCGATGCCGGAGCGGCGCAGCCGGGCGGCCAGCTCCTCGGCGATCGCCACGCTCCGGTGCTTGCCGCCGGTGCAGCCGACGGCCACGGTCAGGTAGCGCTTGCCCTCCCGCTCGAAACCGGCGGTGGTGGCGTTGACCAGGTCCGCGTACCCGGCCACGAAGGCGTCCGCCCCCTCCTGGCCCAGCACGTACGCGCTGACCGCCTCCTCGCGCCCGGTGTGCTCGCGCAGCTCCGGCACCCAGTACGGGTTGGGCAGGAACCGCGCGTCCATCACGAAGTCGGCGTCCGGCGGGAGGCCGTACTTGAAGCCGAAGGAGAGCACGGTGATTCGCAACCGGCGGGAGTCCTCCCCGCCGAACAGCTCCTCGACCCGGCGGCGGAGCTGGTTCACGTTGAGGTGGCTCGTGTCGATGATCACGTCGGCCTGGTCGCGGGCCTCCTCCAGCAGGGCCCGCTCCACGGCGATCCCGTCGGCCAGCCGCCCGTCGCCCTGCAACGGGTGCGAGCGGCGGACGCTCTCGAAGCGGCGGATCAGCACCTCGTCGTCGGCGTCGACGAAGACCACCCGGGGCTGGAAGCCGCGCTCGCGCAGCTCCCGGATCGCCCCGGCCAGGTCGGTGGAGAAGGCCCGCGAGCGGACGTCCAGCACCATCGCCGTACGCCGGGCCGCGCCGCCGGCCTTGAACGCCAGCTCGGCCATGTCCAGCATGAGCGCCTGGGGGAGGTTGTCCACCACGTAGTAGCCGACGTTCTCCAGCGCGCGAGCCACCGTGCTGCGGCCACCGCCGGACAGGCCGGTCACCACCACCAGGGTGGTGTCCGCCTCGGCCGGCGCCGGCCGCCCGAGAGCTGTCTCCGCGTTGGTCGGCACCAGGTCTCCCGCCGTCCGCGCCTCGCTCACCCGCTACCCCCAGCCGTGGCGCCGCGGCCGGTCGGCCGCGCATGGTCAGTCAGCGACTCTAACGGCTGCGACCCCGTCCGGGATTCCACGGGGTGACGACCGGAACAGGTGCTTGTCCGTTTTGTCGAGGTCCGGTTGCCGCCTTCGCCAGGTCCGGTTGCCGCTTCACCCGGCCCGGTTGCCGCCACGCGCCCGTTTGGGGCGTGGGGGTGTCGGCGGGCGCTCGTAGACTGCGCGGATGGTCTCCCCCACCGACGAGCGGACCGAGGACGCCCTGCGGGTGCTCCGCCGGGTGTTCGGCTACAACGCCTTCCGCGGCTTCCAGCACGAGGTCGTCGAGCACGTGGTGGCCGGCGGCGACGCGCTGGTGCTGATGCCGACCGGGGGCGGCAAGTCGCTCTGCTACCAGATCCCGGCGCTCGTCCGCGACGGCGTGGCGGTGGTCGTCTCGCCGCTGATCGCGCTCATGCAGGACCAGGTCGGCGCGCTCACCGCGGTCGGCGTCCGGGCCGGGTTCCTCAACTCGACCCAGGACCTGACCGAGCGGCGACGGGTCGAGGCGGCGTTCCTCGCCGGCGAGCTGGACCTGCTCTACCTCGCCCCGGAGGGGCTGGCGACGCGCTCCACGGTCGCCCTGCTGGAGCGCGGGCGGATCGCGCTCTTCGCGATCGACGAGGCGCACTGCGTCTCGCAGTGGGGGCACGACTTCCGCCCCGACTACCTCAACCTCTCCATGCTGCACGAGCGCTGGCCGGGGGTGCCGCGGATCGCGCTCACCGCGACCGCCACCGGGGCCACCCGCACGGAGATCGCCACCCGGCTCAAGCTCACCGACGCCCGGCACTTCGTGGCCAGCTTCGACCGGCCCAACATCCAGTACCGGATCGTGCCCAAGCGGGAGCCGCGCAAGCAACTGCTCGCCCTGCTGCGCGACGAGCACCCGGGCGACGCCGGCATCGTCTACTGCCTCTCCCGGGCCTCCGTCGAGAAGACCGCCGAGTTCCTGGTCGCCAACGGCATCCCGGCACTGCCCTACCACGCCGGGCTGGACGCGGCGACCCGAGCGGCCAACCAGCAGCGCTTCCTGCGCGAGGACGGGCTCGTCATGGTCGCCACCATCGCCTTCGGCATGGGCATCGACAAGCCCGACGTACGCTTCGTCGCCCACCTCGACCTGCCCAAGTCGGTGGAGGGCTACTACCAGGAGACCGGGCGCGCCGGGCGCGACGGGCTGCCGTCGACGGCCTGGCTGGCGTACGGGCTCCAGGACGTGGTGCAGCAGCGCAAGATGATCGAGACGTCGGAGGGCGACCTGGCCCACCGGCGCAACCTGGCCACCCACCTCGACGCCATGCTGGCGCTCTGCGAGACGGTCCGCTGCCGACGCGCGCAACTCCTCGAATACTTCGGCGAGGGCGGCACCGCCAACTGCGGCAACTGCGACACCTGCCTGGAGCCGCCGGAGTCCTGGGACGGCACGGTCGCCGCCCAGAAGCTGCTCTCCACCGTCTACCGCCTCGACCGGGAACGCAACCAGCGGTTCGGCGCCGGGCACTGCGTGGACATCCTGCTCGGCAAGCGCACCGACAAGATCGACCAGTACGGCCACGACTCGCTGAGCACCTTCGGCATCGGCACGGACCTGCGCGAGGCCGAGTGGCGGGGCGTGGTGCGGCAACTGCTCGCCGAGGGCCTGCTCGCCGTCGAGGGCGACTACGGCACCCTGGCCCTGACCGAGGCGAGCGCCGAGGTGCTGGGCCGCCGGCGGACCGTCACCATGCGGCGCGAGCCGGAACGGCCCGCGTCCGGCCGGTCCGCGAAGCCCCGGGGCGCGGCGACCGTGGTGGCCGACCTCGCCCCGGCCGCCGTCCCGGTGTTCGAGCGGCTCCGCGCCTGGCGGGCGGCCACCGCCAAGGAACAGGGGGTCCCGGCGTACGTGGTCTTCCACGACGCCACCCTGCGGCAGATCGCCAGCGAGGCGCCGACCTCGCTGGCCGAGCTGTCCCGGATCAGCGGCGTCGGCGACAACAAGCTGGCCAAGTACGGCGAGGGGATCCTCGCCCTACTCACCGAGTCCGGAGACGGTCCGTCCTGAGACACGACGAAGGGCCGGCCCCTTGTGGGGGCCGGCCCTTCGTGCTCGCTCCTGTCAGCGGTTGGCCGGTCAGGAGGCGCTGTAGCCGCGGGTGGCGATCCAGTCGGCGAGGTTGTCCACGCTCATCCGGTAGGAGGCCATGTTCGGGTCGGCGGAGTCGGCGATGGTCACGGTCTTCCCGTTGTCGCGGTAGCCGACGACGCTGATGTAGTGGCCGCCTTCGAAGGAGTGGGTGTTGCCGTCGGTGTCGGTGGCGGTGCCGGCGATGTTGGCGACCACGGCGCGGCCGTCGTCGACGGTGCGCACGATGTCGGCGCGCAGGGTGTCGGTCTGCTTGTCGTCGGCCTTGCCGTCGCGGATTTCGACGGACCGGTAGGTCTTGCCGGTCTCCTTGTTCAGGACGGGGGTGATGTCGTTGATGCTGTTGGTGCCGGCCTCGGTGGTGCCCATCTCCTTGGCCATGGCGTCGACGTCGATGTTCTTGCCGAGAACGCTGATGGCGTTACGGGTGGCGGCGGGGCCGCAGTAGTAGAAGTTCGGCTGGGCCTCGTAGCGGACGTCCAGCTCCCGCTCGCCGTGACCCTTACGGTCGGTGGTGACCTTGGTGGTGTTCTCGGCGGGGGCGGCGTGCGCGGCGATCGCGGGGCCGGCGATCCCAC
>NZ_BMRA01000020.1 GCF_014648395.1 Micromonospora fulviviridis
ATAAGGGGAAGGGCGTGACATGGCTCGATCCTCCACAAGAGGTCGGGCCGCTACCAAACCCGGGGCGGTTCACCGCGACCGCTTCCACGACCCACGGAACCCCGGGGAAGAGACGCCCCAAAGACAAAAAAACCGATCTTCTTCCTCGCGCCGGTCATTGACAGGCGACTCCGGCGACGAAGGACCTCCCGGCGAAGGGCCGGACGCGACATCGCACATCCGGCCCCACGGGGGCCGAGGTCTACGGCCGCGCGATCAGCGGCTGCACGGCGGAGGAAGCGCGTAGGCGGTCTCCCAGGGAAAGCGGCCGCGCCGGTCAGGCCAGACAACCTGCTGCAGGCCGACGCGGTCGCGGCCGTAGCGGCCGATCGCGCCGCCCGGGTGCAGCTGCTCGGTCGAGTCGCCGTCGATGATGACCGCGTCGTATCCGGCGACGAGGTCGCCGATGCGCTGACCGTGACGGAAAAGCTCGCCCTTGTCGTAGACCCTGCTCGCGAGGTCGTTGAGCAGCGCTTGCGAGGTAGCCGGATCCAGTCCGGCGATGATCAGCACCGGGTAGTCGTGTGCGGTGAGCCCTACGGTGTAGGCGAAGGGCGCGGTGTCGTCGGGCTCGTCGTCGCTGGGGACGACGAGAGTTAGCACCCAGCCCACCCTGTCGATGATCTCGCGTTGGCGGTACAGGAAGTCGTCTATGCCGGTCACGAGGAACGCTTCTTCGGTTGGGATGCGGGCGGCGGTGGCCAGCCACGCGGCTCGTACCGCACCCGCTCCGGGCATTCGTTGGTGTTGTCGGCGTACGGGTTCCGGTGCAGAGTCGGGTACGCCAGACGTGCAGAGGTCGGGGCGCGAAGCATCGGGACGCTGCGGCGGCGGCCGGCCGGACGACCCGCGTCCGCTACCCGCGATGAGTAATCGGTGGACGTGAGTTGGCGCCCGGAGCGCGGCAGATCAGTGCAGGTGATCTTACTGACAACGATAGTGATGTAGCGGCTGCTGCCACTCGTTGAGGTCCAGACTGGAGCTGGTCAACGCCGCGGTGCTGCCGCACGTTGCCCAACGCCCACGAAGTGTGACCGGTGCTGACCACGTTGCCACCTCTCGTGACTCGGGATACGGACAGGTGTTGCCGCGCGCAGATCTGCGTGCCGGAGCTGATCTCATGGAGCGACTTCAGGTTCTCGATCTGGTCGCGTTCGTCCGCCGCCGTCAACCGGTGGGGAGGGTAGGTCCCAAGCCGCTCGACGCCTGGTCATACTTGAGCAGTCTGTTCAGGTGTTGGATGGAGGGCTTGGCAGGATGGGCCACCACTCATACATTTCGGTCGGTCGGCGCACGTTCCTGTATTCGCGCGACGGATACAACTCGGAATTGGCGGCGCTGTTCCAAGAGGACGAGAAGGTGTACCTGCAGGCGATTGCCGAGGATGACGTCGACCGCTACGGGTACTACGCCCTGGCTTGGCAGTTGCGTCAGCGACTGCACGTGCAGGGTTTCACCGATGCGCGGGCGTTGGCTGACCTCAAGAACGGCATCGAGCAGTGGCGCGTTGACGAAGCGGAACGGCAACAGCGAGAACGTTTTGCGAGTTCAGAACATAAGTCGCTACCTGATGCGGACGAACTCATTGCCGCCTTGCGCGACGTCATCGCAAATCAACCGGTGTTCGAGGATTTCGAGCTCGAATGGGAGGACCATTCTCGCGCAGGCAAAGTGGTCGAGGTCATCGACGGGCTCCGGTTCCACGTGGACGCACGGAGTCTCCTGCGCCTACTCCTCGAACCGGCTCCCGACGAAACCGAGGTGGGACTCGATCTGCACGAGTTGATGGGGTGCTGCGTTGAGATGGACGCCGACCAGCCCGTTGCCGAGTCGGCGCGGGTGACTCAGTTGGCTGCCGTCTCTACGAACGCACCGCTCATCGTGCTTACGGAAGGACGCACGGACTCTCGCCTTCTCCAGATGGCAATGGCCGTCACGCACCCGCATCTGATTGGATTCGTAAAGTTCATTGACTTTGACGGCGTTAGCGGAGCCGAGGGCAATGTGGGCGCGTTGGCCAAGACGGTGTACTCGTTCATTGCCGCCGGAGTGGCCAACCGCTTCGTTGCCATCGCAGACAACGACACGGAAGGCCATGCCGGGCTCGCCAAACTTAAACGCGAAAGCCTTCCGGATAATTGCCGGGTGACCCATTACCCTGACCTGGCCCTGCTGTCGAGCTACCCCACCGTTGGACCATACTCGGACGAGCCGGTCCTCGCCGACGTCAACGGCCATGCGGGCTCCCTGGAGATGTATCTCGGACATGACATTCTGACCATCGACGGCAGTCTGGTTCCGGTACAGTGGCGAAGTTACAATCCGGCGCTGAAGCGATACCACGGCACACTGATGGACCCAGACAAGAAGGCCGTCCAAGACGCGTTCAAGCGGAAGGTGGAGGATGCGCAGAGGAACGGCATCACGCCGGAATCGGACTGGACCGGCATTCAGGCAATTATTGAGCACATAGTCCACGTCTTCGCGTGACCCGCACCGGCGCGGGACTCGGGTACACATACGCATTCGATACCGCTCAATGGCGCACTCTCATTGGCGTGACGGGATGCTGCGGCGGCCGTCGTCTACTGAGGCGCGTGTCGGGACATTGCAGCGTGACGGCTGGCTTGCCGGTATTCAGCAGCGGCGGCTTCATCAGGGCAGACCGGCGCCTGTCGATGCGACGGATCAGGACGGCTCTGTGAGCGAGACGCGGAAGCGGCTGGTCTCTGCGGCCGGCCGGTCCTCGCGCGGGCGAGCGGGCAGCGTCCGCTGGACGAGGAGGTGACGTCGCAGCGGCCCGAACGCCTGGCGTAGCTCAGCGAGACCGGTGTCGCTCAGGACAACTTGCCAGCCCTCGGCGCAGTAGGCATGGCTGTAAGGCTGGTGGCTGAGCTGTCCACGCGCACGCCGGATCGAGCGGGCCCGCCAGGTTCCGTCGTCGCCGTTCCAGCAGAAGAGCTCGGTCGGGTTGGGTGTCCAGCCGAGGTGGCGGCCGACCGCGGGATGGAGCGCGAGCCAGCGGTACCACGGCGGGTCGGTGTGCATCTCCCATCCCTCGACAACTAGTTGCTCGTCTGTCCAGGCCAGGTCCCGGACCTGGGAGTAGCCGTTCGCGGGTTTAAAGCTCTTCTCCCATAGTTCCCGCGAGGGCAGCAGGACGCCGCCGGCGTCGGCCAGGCCGTGAGCGGTCTGGATGGTCCGGTATTCCTCGGGCTTTCCCCACTCCAACCGGACCCACTCGGTGGACTCCGCCAGCACGTATGTCGATGCCACCTCCGCCGCGGTCGCGTACGTCCGTGCGGCGTCCTCTGTCTGCTTGCACCAGCCCCGCACGTCGTAGCTCGAGTCTGTGGGCGCGCGCCACGGCGCAGGTGTCGTGTCGTCCAGCGGCTTCGGAACGACGTGCACTAGCACTTCGTCGATGAGCCCGATCGCGTAGGAGGGGGCGGCGATACCGCGATCGAGAGCCCCGGCGTCTAACAGTTCGGCGAGAACGATCCCGAGCGCGCGGCGCCCAGCCATGAATGCCCAGGGGCGGTAAGTGTGGCGCTGTCCTCGGGTCTCCAGGCGGGTTGCATGCGCTTGGTGCCCGCCGCGCAGCCACGGCATGTCGAGCGCTATCGCGATCGTGGCTGCGCGGTGCAGGGTGGCTTCCTCGGGCAGTCCTGCAAGGCGTGCCGCAAGGCGGAGGGGCTCGTCGAACGGCGCGAGGATCTGCTGCGGATCGTGCATGTCGATCATAGGAACCCCGCGGCTGTCCGTTTCGGGCGCGGTGCGCGCTCGCAGCGGGGGCAGCGCCAGCTCGTAGGTGCGTGCCAGCGGACGCAACGGGGGCACGGGGGCGGCGAGCCCGTGCCGCTCGCACAGCTGACGGGCAAGGTCGCGGCAGATCGCGTCATCCGACGCCGCTGCCGTTGCGATTGACTCCGAGAGCGCGGACGATAGCGCGGCCCGCGGCGGCCCGTACACGGCCAGGGTGTGCAGCGCCGCTTCAGCCTGCCACCCGCCGAGGCTGTTCGACTCGGCGAGCACGGTCTCCGCCTCCGGGAGCGCCATGTCGAGTCCTGCGTGCAGGACGTGCCTGGCGCCGAAGTCGCGTGGCCGAACGGGGTGGCCTAAGTAGCCTGCAACCCATCGCAGCAGCGCCTCTACTGGCGTGCTGGCAGCGGCGACCGGTTCGCTCGGGCCGGGCACCTGGTGGGCCGCGGGTGCATACACGTCGAGGTGTTCCGCCACCTGTTGCCAGGCGGATGCGACGGCGTGTTTGCCGGCGATCGTCTCGAGGATCCGGCGCAGGTCGGTGGGCTGGATCTGCCCCGATAAGGCACCGGTCGACAAGGCCCCGGCGAGGTCGGAGGCTGCCAGTCGTGCGATGGTCGGATCACGGTGGCGCAGTGCAGCACGCAGCAGGTTGAGGCGGCTGCCACCGTCGTAGTGGGGGAGCCAGCCGTAGGCCGGGGTGCGGGCGAGGGCGTCGGCGAGCGCTCCTGCAGCGGTCTGGGCTAGTCCGGCTCGTGCGGCCATCGCGGCGATCCCACCAAGGGCCTCGCCGTCTAGGCGCAGCCGGCTCGCTTCGTTCAGCAGCGCCCCGGCAACGGCACGCGTCACATCATCGCCAGCCACTGCCTCGACGGCGCGACCCCAGTCGCGGGGTTCGGCGCCCGCGTGTGGGGTGCGGCGCATCTCGTTCAACAACGCCGTAACGCTCGTTGGGGACGCGGCCAGCGCCGGGACGTCGTCAGGTTCCGTCGACGCGGCGGTTGGACTAGCGCTGTCTGAGCCGTCGGAGCTGGGGCTGTCGGGGTCGTCCGGCACCGACCACACCGCGATGGCATCGTCGATGATGGCGACCGCATGCGGCGTTTGCGGATCCAGCCGCTGCTCGATCGTCCGGCGTAGCTCGTGGGAGGGCTGCCTGCGGAGCGGGATGAGTAGCTCCGCGGCCGCGACGGCGGCGAGTTCGACCGGCACTCGCGGGTCGCGCGCACCTCCCAGCAGCACCGCCTCAATCGCTTCGTCCTCTTCGATGATGCCGGTCTCGCACAGTGACTCTGCCAGCGCGGTGCTCAACGCGGACTCGACCGGCCATACCATTTGGATGAGCTGTCCGGCGGCCTCGGCAGCGTCCTTGTCGGCGTCGGCGTCGTTCGCTGCGACGAGCCGGCCCGCGTAGCAGCGAGCAGCCTCGAGGAACTCCTCGCGCTCCAGAACGCCGTCGGCGGCAGCAGCCCTCAGCCAGTCGAGCCAGGCGGTCAGCTGCCGGTCGTCGTGGTGGAAGCCGGGGCCCCACGACGCGCGCAATGCTGACCGGACCGCCTCCTCAGCCCGCTGCAAGTTCCGGGCTTTGCTCCACCCTTTCGCCTGCTCGAGCCACACCTCAGCCAGCTCGTGCGGTCCGGAGGCCAACCCCTCGATGGCGGTGTCGAGTCGTTCGAGATGGTCGCGCACACGATCGACCACGTCGGCCTTGGCGAAGGACAGAACGGCGCGCAGGACATGCAACTGCCGCTGGGGCGACCAGTACTTGGCGCGATGCGGGTCGTTCCAAGCTGCAGCGAACCGGTCGAGCAGCGCGTGGAGAGTATCCGGTCCGCCAGCCGCGGCAAGACGGGCGAGCCGCCGGAACAGCCCGGGCGCTGCGGCCTGGACGTAGTACCAACCCGTCCAGTCCCATGTCTGGCGATTCGGCACCTCGAGCAGGCGGATGATCGGATCAGCCTCGGCAGCGACGTTTGGTGCGCTGCCGCGGCCGATATCGGCTGCGGCCTGGCGTCCCTCCAGTTGCGCGAGGGTGTTCAGGGCGCGCCGGAACCGTTCGTTTCCGGCGCCGCGTGGGTTGGGCACGGCTGTTGACAGGACGCCCGTTGGTGCGGCGCTGGTCGCAGGATGGAGGACGCGTAGCTTGGCCAGGTCGATGATCGTCCGGAACGGCGTCAACCCGTCCTGTCCCGACGGGACGGACGGCCAGGCGGCGACGGTGTCCGGCGGCACGAGCAGATCGAGTTCGGGCGCATCGATTAGGCCGCTGGCGACGAGCATGTGCGCGGCCCTGAGGCGAAGGCTGAGCGGGACCCCACCGGTCCGGCTCGTTGGTGAGCCGTCTTCTTCATCGTGTTCGTCGTCTCGCTCGACCGTGTGGAGCTCGATGACCTCGCGGCTCCAACGCAGGACAGAGCTCGCGTCGCCGTCCTCGCAGGCGGCGATAGCGTGCACCACCCGGGCGCGGGCGCGCCAGCCCGAGGACGGCTCCCGGTCGATCCTGTCCCGCAGGGTCGTAAGGCCGGTCTCATCACGGATCTCGTTGAGCAGATCGAAACACCGGGCCAGTATCACGTTGCGTGCCGACGTCATCTGGGCGATGCGTTCCTCGTGGTCACGTCGGCGACGCTCGGCAGCCCATTTCGCCTCGTCGTCGAGGGCAGCCGGCGGGTCATCGGGCACAGGGCCGGCGGTCGGCACCGTCAGCTGGTCGTCGAGTTGCGCGAGAACCTCGTCAAGGCCGGAGATATGAAATGTCACCTCGGCCCAGTCGGCAGCGCTCGCGGGCTTGTCGCTGACGATCTCGGCCAAGCTTCCGGCAGCGCGCAGAATCTGCGCCGCGGCCTCGAAGGATCCGGCGCGGGCGAAGCGGACGGCGACATCAAGCGCCGCCTCGACCGGCACCCGCAACAGACCAGCCGCGACGACGTGCTCGAGAGCTCGCTCGGGCGGTCCGAGGTAGACCATCACGCTGGCGAGTTTCTCGGGGCTGATGACGAGCTCTCGCTGCCAAACCTCGTTGTGGAACAGCAGCATCCGGACGAAATTGGCGTGATCGTCCGTCTCGGCAGCTGCCCGCAGCGCGAGCCGTGCCTGGTCTAGCACGACGGCGATCGGGCGCAGCGCCAAGATCTTGTCCCGTAGCAGGTTCGGCCTCGCCAGCTCGATGACCCGTGCGTAGTCCCCTGCCAGGTACCGGTGCGCCAGCTCCTCATCCCGGTACAGTGTCCAGCGCTGATCGGAGCGTCCGCAGATGTCGGCCAGCGCGACGTGCAAGGCCCGGTCTCGCCCGGCGTCGAACGTCCCGGCGACTCGCGACGTCTCCTCGATGAGGAACCGGCGGAAGCTGTTGTGGATGAACCGCCACACCGTTCCCTCGCGGCGAAAGAACGTCGCCGTCCTCTGTACGAACGCCTCGAGTACCGGCGTCGCTACCCATGTCTTGAGCCACTCGAGATCCACTGGTGTGCGCAGACGGGCGATCGCGGCCACGACGTCGAGCAGTTCACGATCATCACCGAGGGCGAGCAGATAGCCGCGATATCGGACCTCGACCTCGCGGCCGTACGCTGAGGCATCGCTCAGCAGCGCATCCACGGCCAGGCTCCGTAGCTGCGGATCGGACTCCGCGGACTCCAGCGCCGCGAGGTCCTGCAGGAGGTACGTCAACGCAAGCGGGTGACCCTCGCTGGCCGCGACTAGGCGCTCGCGCTGGCCGGCATGCAGCCACTCGCCTGGTCCAGCGGCATCGGCCAGCCGAAGCACTTCGCCCGGCGCCAGCGGCGGCAGCTCGACCGTCCGGTCGTCGGTGGCCAGGGCGTCACGGATCGGCCGCGGCAGGATGCCGGTCGTCTGTGTGCCGAGCACGACGAACACCCCCTCCGGTATGCCTGCCGGTGCGGGCAACTCCTCCAGAAGCGAGCGCGACGGGTTCTGCTCGCGCGGGATGTGGTCGAGCCCATCGACCACGATGACAGTCGCCTCCTCGCTGTCCCGCCACCGCTCGCCGGCGTCGGCAAGCTGCTCCTGCAGCACGGCGCGCTGGGTCCGCAGGTCGTTGCCGTAGCCGCGACGGCGGAAGCCGACACCTTCCAGCGCGAGACTGACGTCGTGCAGGAAGCTGTCGGCCTCACCGCGCCCACTCAGCGGATCGGAGGCATCGGGAACGAACGCGTAATACCGGACAACCCGCCGCTGTGGCCAGGTCAAGCTGGCCAGCAACGTCGACTTGCCCGCACCGGCCGGACCGACCAGCGCGACGTAGCCACCCCTCAGCTCGTCGAGCCGTACCTGCAGTTGCCGCCGGGCAGCCTCGTTTGCGGTGTAGGAGGCGGGTATCGGGAAGGCATGGGGGTTCCGAAAGCGCAGCCTGTCTGTCCAGCCGAGCCGTTCGAGCAGCTCCTCGCGGCTCAGCTGTATCGGCCGGGCCGGGTCAGCGACCAGCGCCTGCAGGGTTGCGGCGAGGTGCTCCAGGTCGCTGTCTCGGGGTGCCTCGTCTGGACGTAGCAGTTGATCTTCCACGGCAGGGCCGAAGTGCAAATCCAGGTCGCCGACGAATGCCGCGAACGCGTCGACGTCCAGACCGGCCGCCATGCGCAGCGCCTCCCACGCCGACTGCCAGGCGGTCACCTCGGGCAGCGTCGCGACCTGCGACCAGGTGCCGCTGCCAGCGCGCAGGCGCTCCCGAGCCGGTATCCACGACCTGGCCAAGAACGCGGCAAAATGCCGTGGCGGCTGCGCTGAGCAGGACGCCAGGACAGAGCCCTCACGTGGTGCGGACACCGACGGGTTCTCGTTGCTCCACAGGCGGACCTCGAGCGGTCCGGACCAATTCTCACGGATGCGCTGCCACGCCTGCGCAAGCCGCCCGATAAGCGGTGTCGCATCCCTCGATGCGTTGACCAGTTCGGCCCAGCCGAAAGCCCCGGGGTACTGCGCCCACTTGACCTGCAGGGCGTACCGGGTTCCCCCGGCCTGGAACTGGAAATCGTCCGCGACTCCCGCGTCGGGATCCGCGACCCGAATCCACTCCAGAGTAGTAATCTTCGCGCGCACAGTCCGCGCAGCCAGGCCGTACTGACCGCTGAACCCGACAACGGCGGCGCGCTCACCTTCGGCTGGACGCGCGGCGACATCGCTCACGACACTGGGCTGCTCTGGAGGCACGCGGCCATTGTCGCCTGCCCCCACACACACTGCAGGTGTGACACCCGGAACCGGCCGGCTGAAGGCGCGGCAGTATGTGGGGGTGCATCCTCGGCATCCGGATCCCCGCCGTGTCGGCGAGTGCTTGAGTCGGCGGGCGGCGTACGTCCTGCAGCCAGCGCACGTACCGCTCGATGTCCACCCGCACCGCCGTCAGCGGGTCAAGGCCGTGCTAGCTGCACCAGCGGAGGAAAACGTGCAGGTCGGACTCGGTATGGACGCGCGTCTGGCCACGGTAGCGGCCCAGGAAGGCCGACACCGCGGCTCGTAGAACGAGTTGACCGGCAGGTACTACACGGAAAGCCGAAGCAGGAGAGGTAGTCGTACATCACCGTGCGTCACCAGCAATGAAGAACGCCAGCACGCCGGAAGCGGCAGATGAGCGCGCCGTCGAACAGTTCCGACTTCCGCCGAAACGAGACGTCGCGAGGGCTCGTCCACACGGCGCAGCATCGTTGGCCCTGCCACCCGAGATGAGCAGAATCAGCACTAGCGGGGGTCCGAACCGTGGGACGCTTGGAACTTCGCCCGCACAGACGTCGGCGGGGTTCCTGGTCATCCGCCTAGTGCAGCTCAGCAGCGAGGGTGAAGGCATGCCCCTCCAGCTCGTGCGTGCCTAGGGCGAGCTGCAGCACGCAACGGCCTGGTACAACGAAGCACACGAGTACCGGCTAGTGAATAGCCCAGCGCAGTCGCAAGGTGCGGGCCAAGACCAGGTTGTCGAGACCCGGGACGAGCTGGACCGCGATGGTCTGCTGGCGACTAACGTCCTAAGGTGCTCAGGTCAGGTATGCCGCCGCGGAAGGACTGGGATCTCGCGCAATGAGCAGGCTCTCTATCGCAGACAAAACCTTCCTGGAAGCGGTGCTCGCCATGAGCGGTGGGTATGTCCTGGACTTTACCGACGGCTCTTTCGCAGACCTCTTCGCCGATATCAACATCGACATCTACGACAGCGAGAAATACAGCGGCTTTGGCCGATCCAAGGCCAACAGGCTCAGAGCACTTTGGAAGAACGGGTCGGACGCAGAGGTCTCTGCGGCGCTTGGTGCGCTCGCCGACTACATCGAGGCGAAGAAGTCTGTAAGCGGCTTGCGCGAAGACATCACTGACGAGCAGATCGCCAAGCTCCGTACGATCGCTAGCAGGCTCGGTGGCGGTTCGTCTTCCCCGGCAGTGGGTGCACCGGTCGCCATTACGACCGAGGCGACTGTCACCAACAACAGGATCTCCATTGAGATCCACGAGGACATCTACAGCCACATCCGGCAGTACCTTGCGATCGGTGACTACTTCCACGCGGTTGACGAGTCCTACAAGGTCGTGCGCGAAAAACTTCGAGAGTTGACTGGCAAGGAAAAGGCATCGGACGTCTTCAATAACAGCGCCCAGAACGAGGCGCACTACCAAGCGCTGTTCGGCAGAGCCAAGGCTGCCGACGCAGCGCAAGCTGACTTCTTCCGAGGCGTCGGTTACCTGCACTTGGGTGTCCAGCACTTGCGCAACGAGAAGGCTCACACACTGGCGTCGTCGGTAGAGCCCAACCTCGCCGTCCACTACATCTCGCTTGCGAGTCTCGCCTACGACCTGATCACGAGGTATGTGAGCGACGAGTCCATCAAAGAGTTGGAAGAACTTGTCTACGCCAAGCGGCACAGTTACCGCACAGTCTCGGCGTTCTACCGAGATTTTGCTGGCGGCAGATGGATTGAGAGCTTCGAACTACCCCCCAATTTCGCCTCGGCATCGGTGCGCAAGGCGCTCAAAGACAAGTGGCTACGGGAGGCTGACTTCACGCGAAACTGGGACCACAGCAATGTGGTTCTCATGCGGCTCGAACTCGTAGCAGACGAGCTCACGCAGGCGGACGTAGATAACCTTCTGGAACTACCTACGCACGACAGTTACGGGCATAACCAACTTGCCGGCATGGAGCAGTTCCTTGAGTACGTGGGGAAGAAGGACCCGGGCAAGCTCTCGACGACGGCGCGGGCATGGCTCGCAAAGGAGAAGCCGAATCAGCCCTGATCGGCGTTGGAGGTCGACGTACTTAGCGTGGTGCTGCCGTTACGCCCGGACATACGCCTACCTGGTGCCGGCTTCGAGGCAGCCGCGCGGCACGAGCATCCAGCCGTTCAGCCAGTGTCGACGATCAGCACAGACCAAGATCGCGTGCACCCTCATCGGCAGATCCGGACACCACCGGGGCTCGGCAAGTGTCACTGTGGGTAGTCGATGATTTCTGTGTGCTGGCGGCGACTCGGCCGGTCAGCCCGCCGCTGAGCTTGCGGATGTCCGATGGCCGTTGTGTACTCGGTGGCGTACGCGGTTCTGCGCTGCAGCCCGTACGCCGACAAGTGTGGTCGTTCAGGTAGAGGCGCTGAACTCGGATGGACCATGCTCGGGCGGGTCGACCTCGACGAAGCCAAAGAGCCGTGCGATGAGTTGCAGCGCCTGGGTGTCGTAGCGGTCGGCGAAGCCGCGGCAGATCGCCGGCTTGACCTCGGGATGCATGTAGTGCGGAAGCGTCGAGTGGCAGATGATGAAGGACTGCCTGGTTCGGGCTTCGGCGACAAGGTCGTGTAGCCGGCCCGGGGTGAGACGCATCTTGTTGCCTGGCGCGAACACGCAGGTGTCACACTGCCGCGATAGCAGCCGTGACTTGCCCAGCTGAGGGTCGCCGACGCTGAGGTCGCCGCCATCGGCGTCGTCCGGGTCGGTCGCGGGTGCCATGGGGTTTCTCCTTTCCTTGTGATGCACTGGGGCGCTGTTCGAGCGGCTCGGTCTGTGGGGCGAGGTTTGCTGGCGGCCCGTACCTGCACTGCAGGTGCGCGGGGGCGCGACCAGCGCGTTAGGCGCGGGCGAGTCGGACGGGGTTCTGGCAGCCTGCAGCCGACGCCGTTGCCCGTGGTTGCGGCATACGCGTCCCAAGACCCCGGTAGCCCGCGGTGGTAGGGCGCAGGGCATGAGGCGCCGAAGCGCGGACAGCGACGCGACTTGGCGAGGCGTCAGTCGCCGGTGGACAGAAGGACCGACTGCGGCGCCGGGTGGGGAGTCAGCGCGAGTTGTTAGGCGGCGCGCGGCGCCGGCATCGGCCGCTGCGGCGGTGGGGCCGGCCGGGTGGGCCGGAACCAGCCGGCGAACCGCGCCGCCGCGCCGGGTGGAGCAGCGACCTTCGCTCGCCCTCGGGCGAGCACTTCGCCTCGGGTGGCCGCGTGGCAGGCGCGGCGGGCGTCGCGCGCGGGCGGGCACGGGTAGGCCTCGCCGGTGCAGCGCAGGTTGGCGCAGCGGTCCGGCCGGTGGGGATCAGGGAGGTGGGCGACGTCGGCGGCGAGCAGCCACAGCAGGACGTCGGTGACGTCGCGGGGAATGCAGCGGCGGTGCGGCTGCGTCATCGGCGTTGCCTCTCGCGGATTGTCGGCTCGGGTGGCCGCCACCCCGGCCAGCGGTGTGGGCCGCTGCCGGGTCCGCCGGGGTGGCGGCAGCCACGAGTGACGCTCGACTTTCCCGATAGATCAAGTCGTCGGCGAGGAGGTGAGCCTGGGCTTCAGCGAGGAGGGAGCGGCCGCAGGGGGCAGGAAGCATTCCAGCGCTCAGTGCGCCGACGGCTCGTCAACGCCCTGTCCCGGGAGGCTGGGCGGCCTGCGGCCGCCCGACGAGCAGATCCACCGCAACATGCGTGGCCCGCAGCAGTCTCCAGGCCTGGGAGTCGGCCAGTAGCGGCGGAATCGCCAGGGACCTGCTGTGTGAGTGGGACTTCTATGCGGGAGCCGCACGGTGGTCGCCTCACACCGACGGTGATGAGCAGGGGAGGCATCGGCGGGTCAGAGGAGACCGCTTTTCCTGGGTAGCCCGGGATGCGCTGGTTACCGCGGGCAGCCGGGCCACGGGTCGGTGGGGTCAAGGTCGCCCGGGTCGGCGTTGTCGCGTTCGTTGCCGTTCCACTCGATGCGTGCCTCGATTTCGGCGCCGGCGAGGGCGGTTTCGATTGCGGCTTCGGCGGCGTCGAAGGCGTCATCGCTCGTGCCGGCCGTGAGCTCGGCGAGGACGGTCAGGGTGAGGCGGACCTGCCAGCGGCGGGGCAGCAGCGGCAGGTCGACGACCTCCATGACCCGGTTGGCCGCATCTATGTCGATGTCGTGCTCGCTGACCGCCTCGCGCAGCGCCTGCCACACCTGTCTGCGGAGCTGCGTCAACGATTCGGGGATTGCGGGCGGCGGCTGCGGGTCGCTGTGGTGGTTACGCAGGTAGGCCTGGATCTGGGTGGTGGTGTGAGTGAGCCATCCCAGCGGGGCTGGCTGGCCGGGGTGGAAGGCGTCCCAAGCATGGCGCAGGACGGATTCGAGGCTCGGGGGTGCGGCAGGGGCCGCCGTCGGTTCGGTCATCAGGTCCTCCGTTGCGTTGCTTACCGGCGCACCCGCCGCCCGTTCGGGGCGACGGGTGCGGGTGTCTGGCTCAGGGCGTCGAGTCGGTGGCGGCGCGCGGCGACTCGGCGGGGTTGACGCACTCGGGAATCGAGAGCACGGCGGGGTCGGTGCGGATCAGGGCGCCGCAGGTGTGTCGTAGGGCGGCGGTGGCCCTGTCGTGCTGGGCGAAAGCGGCGGTGAGGGCGTCAGCGACCCGGTCGAGCCGCTGTCGTAGCGACAGAACGGTGTCGGCGTCGCTGCTGGCATGGGCGTCGCCGAGCAGGTTGGCGGCGTCGGTCAGGACCGTGATCTGGGCGCTGGTGGCGGCGATGGTGCCAGCCGCGGCAAGCAGCGCGCACAGCTGCTCTGGGTGGTGTGCGCAGGCCTCGGCGAGCTGATCCGGGTCGAGGGCGTAGCCGTGGTCGTGCAGCAGCCGCTGGACGTCGAGGTGCGGTGCGGACATGGATGTCTCCAGACGGGACGGGCGCGGGTCAGGCGATGGTGGTCTGGCCGGGGTGGGGCCAGCCGTCGAGCACGGACGGGGTGAGCCCGGCCCGCAGCGCCTGGTCGAGCAGCTGCGCGAGGGTGTAGGCGGGGTTGGCGGCTAGCGCGCGGTCGACGGCGATGGAGGCGAGCGCGCCGTCGCCGCGGCGCCACGCGGCGAAGGCGAGCAGACTCGCCGGTGGGGCCACGAGCGGCGGGTGCGCGCGGCGCGTGATGTCGGTCCACATGGCGACGTGCCAGGGCTGGGCGTCGGTGGCCTGCCAGGCGACGTCGCGGATCGCGGGGACGGGCAGCAGGACAGTGAGCCAGGCCAACTCGTCATCGGTGAGGGTCTGCTCGTCGGCGTAGCGGGCGAGCATGTCCCGCACCGCCTGTTCGCCGGCGCGGATCAGGCCGTCGCGTCCGGCCTCGCTGATGAGGGCGCGGCGTCGAGCTCGGGCGCGGGCGGTGGCGCGGGTGACGGCGACGCGGGCGTCCCCGGTGGTGGGGGCGATGCTGGCCACGAGCGCGGCCCGGTCGGGAAGGGCGTGACAGCCGGCGACGATGGCGTGCATGGCGATGTCGCTGCGCTGGGGGTCGAAGGGCACGCCGTCGGTGGGGCAGCAGGCGGGGTCCTGGCAGAGGTAGGAGAAGTAGCGGCCGTCGGTGACCCGCAGCGCGTCGAAGACGTCGATGTCGGTGGCGGCCAGCCGCGGGATCACGGTGTCGATGGCCGGGGTGACGGTGGCGGCGGGGCCGTAGCCGACGGCGATGGCGCGGGTGGCCGCCGCGTTCCGCAGCATGCGGATCTGCGACAGGATGTAGTCGTCGGCCCAGGCGGCGACCTGGCTGGGCTGGGGGAGGTCGGCGCGGCTGGCGACGGCGATCCGGGTGCCGGTGAGACCGACGATCACGAGGCTGTCGGTGGGGTGGAAGCCGAGCAGGTAGGGCACGGCGGTGAGCAGGTCCGCGGGCGAGGTGATCGGTAGGCGCGGGTTGTTCGGGCTGTTCACGGTTTCTCCTGTTCTGTCGTGATGGGTCCGGGCATGGCTGAGCGGCCGTGCTCGGCGTTGGAAGTGCGCGGGGTGGCCGAGCAACGGCCAGTGGGAGCGCGATGGGTGATCTCGACCGGTGGTTGTCGGCGTGACGCCGGAGTCCGGTGGGCCGCGAGCCGACACCTCGGCCAGGGGGAGAGCCCGGTCGAGAGACGGGGTCAGGCGTGCTCGAGGGCGGTGACCGCGGCGTCGGCGATGTGGCCGATGGCCTGCACCGGGTCGGCCACCAGGATCGTGGTGGTGTCGGTGAAGGTGTGCCCGTCCAGGTCGGCGGGACGCAACCACAGCACGGCGCAGCCCGCCTGGTGCAGGGTGCTGATGAGGCGTTGCGCGGGCTCTCGGTCGGGCAGGTCGCCGTCGGAGACGACAGTGAGCATCCGTAGCCGTCCGGGTTGGCGCAGCTGCAGTAGTTGGTCGGCGAGTTTCACCGCGTCGGTGAAGGCGGTGCTGCCGCCCACCGCGGACAGTTCCAGCACGTGGGTCGGGTGCTGGCGCGCTCCGACGAGCAGGGTGACGTCGCTGCCGAAGGCGATGGTGGCGGTGACGGCCTGGGTGTTGTGGGCGGCGTGGGCGAGGATCCACCCGGCCGAGGACATGGGCGCCGCCCAGGGGTGCATGGAGAAGGAGGCGTCGACGATGACGCCTAGCTGCAGGGTCGGTTTCGGCGGGGGCAGCTGCGTGCGCTGCTGCCAGGGGGTGGCGGTGGGCATGGAGCCGGAGGCGATCTGCGCTTGGGCGGTGATCGCGTGCCGGGTTCGCAGCCTGCCTGGCGGCACCAGGCTGGGCCGGATGTCTGGTTCCTGGTGGCTGGTACGGGCGCGGCGCAGCCGTGCGGCGAGGTGGCGGGCGGCGGCGCGTTCGGCGTCGGTCGGTTCCCGGCGGGTCCATGTCGCCGGTGCGGAGAAACGCGCGTGGATCTGCTGATCTCGATACTGGGCGGGGGTGAGGCCAGTGGTGTGGGCGAGGTAGTCGGTGAGCGCCTGGGCGAGCAGCCCGGCGAACACGCCCGCGTCCGCTGCGGGCGCCTGAGGCTGCCGGTGTGGGTCGATGTCGAGGAGCCGGCACCACCGCCACGCCAGGTCAATCATCGTGTCGGCGTCGCTGTCGTCGACGCTGTGGGCTTGACGCCACAGCTGGCGGAGCTGCAGCAACCGCTTGCGGCCGAGGACGGTGGTGACGGCGGCCCGGATCCCTCGGGTGTCCTTAGCGGTGAGGATGCGGGCATCGACCCGCGCCAGGAGCAGTCCAGCGAGGCGCGCGGCGTGCCACGGGTCGTCGACGGCGGCGTCGTCGGGGCTGATCAGGGTGGTGACCGTGTGGCGTAGCCACCGCCGGTCGCCGCGCCGACGGGTGCGCTGCCGGTACTCGATGCGGGACTCCTCCAGTAGCTCGGCGACGGCGGCGACGACGGCAGGGGTGCCGGGCGGGGTGCGCCACAGGCTGTGGGCGGCGTGCGCGGCCTCGTGGACGAGCAGCCCGTAGGCGGTCGGGACGAGCCGTTTGTGCCCGGCGCGGCGAGGGTTGGCGATGTCGGGGGAGCCGATGTAGGTGGCGTCGACCTCGATGCGGCCGGCGTCGGGGTAGCAGCAGGCAGGGGCGCCGCCGCCGCCGCCGGCGCCGGGGGCGACGGTGACGGTCAGGTCGCTGCGGCCGGCCAGGGTCGGGATGTGCCGGGTCCAGGCGTCGCTCCACACCTGCCAGTCCGGGTCACCCGCCGGGGACGTGGCCGGGCCGGTCTGCAGGTGACTGTGCGGATGAGGCATCAGGGGTTCTCCTTTCGGGGTCAGCGCTGTTTGCCGAGGGTCAGGGCGGTGATGTCGGTGCCGAACTGTTGGCGCAGCGCGGCGAGGACCTGCTCGCGGTCGTCGGCGGGGGCGCGACCGGCCAGGTTGGAGATGGCGGCCGGCAGGCCGAGGGTTTTGCGGACGCGGGCGAAGCCGAGCAGCTCCCGCAGCTGCGGCGCCCAGCCGACGCGCCCGGCGGCGAGGTCGGCGTTAAGGGCGATGGCGACTTGGACGGCGGGGTTGGGAACGCCGAGGTGGCGGGCGAGGTCCCAGTCGGTCGTGACCTCGATGTGCACGTCGAACCGCGACGCGAGCGCCTCGGTGAGGATCGCCCCGTGCACGCCGGGGTTGTGGCCCGCGATGACGTAGAACCCGTCGCTCGCTTCGACGCGTTCGTTGCGGTAGCCGGGGATGGTGATGACCCGCCGTCCGTCCATGGCCGGGTAGAGCACGGCGAGGACTTTCGGTGGGATGAGGGTCGCGTCGTCGACGAGTAGCGCCCGCCCGTCGCGCATAGCGGTGACGAGGGGCCCGTAGACGAACTCGAACCCGCCGTCGGGCAGCGGGATGAAGTTGCCGAGGAAGTCCTCCACCACCGTGTCCCCGGTGCCGGCGACGGTGAGCAGGTCCGGGAAGGCGGCCTCGACCAGGGCGGTCTTGCCGGTGCCGGGCGGACCGTAGAGCAGCACGGGGATACGCTTCTCCCGCAGCCTGCGCAGCACGTCCACGTCGGTGGCACCCGCGAGCTTGCGGGCGAAGTACAGGTCACCGTTGGGGCGCTCGACGGGCTGCCGCCGACCCGCCCCGTGACGTCCTTGGCGGGGTGTACGCGGGGCGGGCGGTGGCATAGTCCCGGCGGCGTCGATCCCGGCCTGGGTGATCTGGAACCGGTGCGGGCCCGTCTGATGGCTGGCGTACCCGGCGGCAGCCATTTTCTTCAGGGCTTCGAACACCGCGCCGGTGGAGGGGGCGGCGATCGCCGTGGTCAGCTCCCCGACCTTGAACACCCGGTCGGGGTGCGCGGCGAGGTGAGCGGCGACCTGCCGGTAGAGGTAGCCGGGCCGGCGGCCATCACCCGGGTTGGGTGTGGGGGAGGCATCACCGGTTTGCGGGGCTGTGGTTGGGGTTGCAGGGTCCATGCAGGCCTCCTGTGATCTGGGTGGGGCCCGCGCACCCCCGTCTCTGGGGTGCGCGGGCCAAGGTGCGGTGTCCGCGCGGTGGAGACGGGGCGGTGAACGGGCCGGACCCCGGTTGGCAGAGGACGGCCGGCAAGCTCCGTGAGGTGCCCAGCAGGCAGCCCAACGGGCTGCGGATCGGTGGTGCCGCCGCCATCGGGTGGTGGGCGACGACAAGGAACGCACCCGCGCCGGAATTGATCAAGTCGATCCGGCAACGGGTGCCCCGGTAGGGGTTATCTGCGGCGGAGGGCGACCTCGCTGCGGGGGCGGCGGGAGATCTGCACGGTCAGCCCGAACACGCTTCCGTCGGACAGCTCCAGCCACACCCCGCGGTCCAGAGTCAGGACCCCCGCGTCCCGGTACGTGCGCGCCGAGGTGATCGTCACCGGCAGCCCGTCGTCGTGGGTGAGCTGCGGCAGGTCGGCGTCGTCGCACAGCTCGTCCAGGTCGGCGCTGGTCAGCAGGCTCAGGACGAGGGCTTGCAGGAGTTCCTCGCGGGCGTACTCGCCGAACTCGTCAGTCAGGTCGTCAGGCATCAGCTGCTCCCTTGGTCGGCGTTCCTGGAGTGCCGGCGGCGGCGGAGGGAGGGTCGGGGATGTCGCCTGCGATGCGGTCGCAGTCGTACGGGTGCACCGGCAGCCACGTCCAGGCGCGGCCCATCACGACGTACCGGCCGTCCGAGTCGGGGCTGATCCGTTCGACCGCGTCCGGGTCGTCGTGCACGCGGGTTTCGTCGGCGACGATGACGTCGCCGTCGAACCACAGCCGCGCCATGGACTCGTCGACCATCCGCTCCTGCTGCTGCCCGCTGATGCCCTCGGCGGCGAGCTGGTGCCGGTAGCGGTCGCGGGCGGCCTGCTGGTCGGCGACGATCGCCTCGGCCACCTGCCGGGTGCAGGTGAACACCGCCCACCCGTTCCACGTGTCCACCAGGACGCCGACGAACCCGACCGGGATCCGCATCTGTCCGTCGCCGTTCGGCGTCCACGCCCAGTCCCCGGCGAAGACGCCCGGCCGGCCGAGGCGCACCCGGTCGGGAGCCAGGTGGCTCATGTCCCGGTCATCGCTGTGCGGGTGCAGCACGATCCGGCACTGCCGTGCCACCTCGGCTTCGGCGGCGTCGTCGAACCCGTCGCACCACGCCCACCGCGTCTGGTCGCGCTGGCGGTCGGTCAGGTCCTCCCACGCCGGCGAACCCTGCAGGGCGTGCTCGGCATACCGGTCGCGGTCCTCGGCGAGGACGTACCGGTCGGCGGTGGGCAGCCCGTCCATGACGGGCGGGTCCACGTCGTCGATGCCGGCCAGGACCTGCCGCGCGACCTCGCGGACGTCGCCGGTGGCCCTCCCGCCGATGCGGTTCTGCGCCCACCACGCGGCTGCGTCGCGGCCAGCCGCCGCGCCCGCGACCCGCATCGCGTCGAGCACCTGCTCCCAGCCGGCGCCGCCGGTGGGGGCGGGGAGTCGGCGGACGCGGTCCCCGGCGTCGAGGAGCATCGACAGGCAGGAACCGCTGTCCCAGTTCACCTCGAGGACCTGCTGGTCCGGGTGGTGGTGGCGCACCGTGCCCTTGTCACCCGGACGCAGCAGCGTGTGCGGGTCGCCGGTGTGCTCAAGCGCCACCCGCTCGCCAGGCTGGTAGGTCATCGGGTCCTCGGGCCGGGTTTCCGGCTGTTTCCTGCTGCTGGTGTGGTCCGTGTCGGTCACGGTGATGTCCTCTCCGATGGGATGGGGGATCCGCAGCCGTCGGCGCCTAAGAGGCTGCCCCGGCTGACGGGATCCGTGAGTGGTGTTGGGGGTGCGGTGGTTCAGCCGATGACGCGGCGCGCGGCGGCGAGCTGCGCGGCCCACGCGGACAGGGGGCTGATCTTGACGACGTCGCCGCTGTGCGGGGCCTGCACGATCAGCCCCTGGCCGAGGTAGAGGCCCACGTGCCCGGGCTTGGCGGTGGTGCCGCGACTGCCGGGAATGAACAGCAGGTCCCCCGGACGCAGGTCCCGGTAGTCGGTGACCGGCCGGCCCGCGTGGATCTGCTCGCTGGTGGTGCGGGGCAGGGTGATGCCGGCGGCCCGGTACGCCTGTTGCATCAGCGACGAGCAGTCGCATTGGCGGGCGGGGATACCGGAGTGGGGTGCGGTGCAGTCCCCGCCGAAGGTGTACGGGCTGCCGAGCTGCGCCAGAGCCCAGCCGACCGCCGTCACGACCGGCGCCGGCGTGCCCGCCGGCAGCGCGAACCCAGCCGGCAGCGGCACCTGCTCGCCGCCGGGCTGGCCGTCACCTGCGTCGAACAGGCACAGCGGGTTGCTCATCGCCTGCTCCAGATTCGCTCCGACGGGCCCGGCGGGGGTGCCGCCGGCCAGGACGCGGATCAGGGCGATCGCGTCGTCCTCCCACTTCGCGTAGGCGCCGGGGTAGGCGGAGCGCTGCACCGCCTGGGCGGCGTCGGTCAACGCCATGGCCTGCCAACCGTCGACGGCCAGCAACGCCCGGTAGAACCGGCCGGCCGCGTAGCGCGGGTCCTGGAGTTGGGCGGGTGTGCCCCAGCCTTGGGACGGGCGCTGCTGGAACAGCCCCACCGAGTCGCGGTCCCCGCCGGGCAGGTTGCGCAGGGTGGACTCCTGCATGGCGGTGGCCAGGGCGATGACCCAGCCTCGGGGCGGGACCGTGAGCTCGACGCCGACGGACACGATCACCGCCGCGTTGGTGACCTGCTCACCGGTCCAGCCCCCGACGCCGGCGGCGGGCGGGGACACGGGGACGGCGGGCAGCAACGGCTGCCGGCCTGGGCCGACAGTGCCGTTGCACGCGGCCGAGGCGGTGCCACCGCCCGTGAACAGCATCCCCACTCCGCCCGCGCACAGCATCAGTACGGCGAGCACCCCGGCGGCGATTGCGGTGAGACCGCGCCCGCTCACCGCAAGGCTCCCGCAGCCGGCCGTGGGGCGTAGCGCGCTGCGGGGGAGTGGCTCGCGGGGATCCGGGTGGCAGCCGGTGACGGGGGCAGGCAGCCGGCGAGCCGGTAGCGGCCCAGGTGCTGCCCGTCGTCGGTGTGCACGGCGACCGTGGCGGTGAGCGGGTCGATCAGGTAGATCCATTCCGCGTCGAGGTGCCGGGCGTGGGACAGCGGGAACACGGTGACCGGTTCCGGCGCGTCGACGGCACCGTCGGTGGTGCTGGCGAGGGTCATGCCGACGCCGGGCACCGGGCGCTGCCCGGCGAACCCGGATTCGGTGACGGCGGTGACAGCCGGGTCGAGGTACTCCCAGTCGGAGGCGAGGATCGCGGTGCTCAGCGCTCGGGCGTCGCGGCGGGCGTGGCCGACCCAGATCGCGGCGAGGGCGGGCACGACGACGGTCGGGTAGCCGTCGAGGAGCACGAACCGGGCGTGCACGAGGTGCGGGTTCGCAGGACCAGTGGTGCCGACGAAGCAGTGGGTGCTCACGGTGCAGGTCTCCTTCTCAGCAGATGCGGGAATGGGAGGGCATGAGGTGCGCGGACCGGTGGCCGAGACGCGGGACGGGACGGTCACGGCTCCTGCTGTTGCGGGGGTGCCGGCCAAGGGGCGGGCTTGGCGCGCCAGCCGAAGATCGGGTCGCTGGTTTCGACGGATCCGCAGCGGCTGCAGCGGATATAGGTGTCCTCGCCGTAGCCGGCCATGGACGGCATCTCGTCCTGGACGAACTCGTCGACGGCCCCGCACACCTGGCAGCGCAGTGACGTCCCGTCGGGCCCCCACGTAATGAAGATCGGCTCCTCGTCGGTGCCGTCAGGTCGCCGCAACGGCCCGGTCCTCCCATGCGCCGCGCGGCCGGTGCTGCTGGCCTTCTGGGTGGTGGCGGTGAGGAGGGCGGTCAGCCCGGGATAGGTGGCAGGGACGTCGCCCGGGTCGGGGGTCTCGTCGATGAGCAGCAGCGGTTGGTCATCGCCACGCGGGTGGCTGAGCTGGTAGAGGCGGCCGTCGGTGTCGACGGCGTCGATCCGGCGGGCCTGCTGTGGCGCGTCGCCAATGGTGAGGATGTCGTCGTAGCAGGTGGCCCAGGCCAGTAGCCGCGCATCGGGTTCCGTCGCCCGGATCAGGCGGACGATCGTGTCGAGGGTGGCCTGGTAGGGCGTTGCCGCGTGGGGCTGGCGCAAGCCTGCGGCGAGGCGGTGCAACAGGTCGGGCAAGCCAGCGGGGTCGGTGAGCAGGTCGTCGCGGCGCAGCGGGAACTCCACGCTGCGCAAAGCGTGCGCGGGCGAGGCCGTGTGGAGGGGGCGGGTGTGGACGAGCAGCAGCGTCGGGGGCTGGCCCCAGCCCAGATGCTCGGCGTCGACGTCGGTCGCCAGGAGGCAACCGGCCAAGGCGTGGACAGCGGTGAAGGACAGCACAGCGATCTCCCTTGCCAGGGCGGAAAAGGGGAGGGCCCCGCAACCGGGTGGTCGCGGGGCCCTCAAGGCGTCAGACCTGTCAGTGGTGGTGGCGGTCGCGGCTGCGTCCCACTGGGGCGGCCAAGGGATGATGGCCGTGCACACCGGCACCGGAACGCTTCGCCTGGTACATCGCCGCGTCCGCCTCGGCCAGCAGCTGACGCGGGTTGGCGGACAGGTAGGCGGGGCTGTGGGTGTAGCCGACAGAGCCGCTGACACTGACCTCGCCGCTGGTCAGGCGGAACGGGGCGACGCCGATGGCCTGCCATGCGGCGCGGGCGGCAGCGGCCACGTCCTCGTGCTCGCCCCGCACCAGAAGGGCGAACTCGTCGCCGGACAACCTTGCGGCGATCTCCACCGGCGCGTCGAGGGCGGCGAGGAGCCGGCCGACGTGGGCGAGCAGCAGGTTGCCGGTGTCGTGGCCGAGGCTGTCGTTGACGGCCTTGAACCCGTCGAGATCGAGCAGCACCACCCCGACCGCAGCCCGGTCGGCGAGGGCGGCGCGTAGTCGGGTGAGAAACAGCCGCCGGTTGGGCAGGCCGGTGATCTCGTCGTGGCTGGCCTGGTAGCGGGCCGCGTCGAGGGCTTGCTGTTGACGCCACAGGAGGGCGCCGGCGAGGGCGAGGCCGGCGAGGATCCCGCCGACGGTGGTGACGATTCCTTGCAGAATGGGAGACACTCGGAACGCTCCTTGTTCTGGAAGGAGCACCGGGGGCGGGCGTGAGGCGCCAACTTCGACGCCCGCCCTCGGGCTGCCTGACGAGTGGGCTACTGGCCGCCGCTGGCGGGGGCGAGTTGGAAGGTGGCCGGGCGTTCGACGGTCTGCACGAGCGTGCCGGCGGCGACCAGCTTGATCGCCGCGTTGAACACCGCGCCCTGGCTGGCTTTCCTCGCGCCGCTACCGGCATTCGCGGCGTCGATGAGCTTGCACAACTCACTGGTCTTGTACTGCCGATCGGGGTGGGCCTCAAGGATGTCCAGTACCGCACCCCGCAGGGAGCCCTTCACCCGGCGGCCGTTCCCCGTCGCGGTTGCCTGCCCCTGCGGGTCGGCGTTCGACCCGCCCTCGCCCTCGGCGTCGTCGGGCGCGGCGTCGTCGGGCGCCGGGTCGGACTGCTGGCGGTCGTGGCCCGCCTCCTCCGAGGGTGGCTGCTCGTCGCCGCCGCTCGAAGGCGTGGCCGTGTCCAGCGGAGCAGGTGCGCCGCCGGTGGAAGCCAGCGCCGAGGACGCCTCGTCCGTGTCCTGGTCTGCCGGTAAAGGGGGTTCGCCGTCCCGTTCCGGTGCGCCAGGGGCGTCGAGGGGATCGGTCGTGGTGGCGGTGTCCGAGGTGGCGACCGCGCTCCCGTCGGGTGGTGTGTCAGCCGCCTCCCGCGTGGAGGGTGACGTGGCGGTGGTGGTGCGGCCGGTGTCGGTCAACCGCCACATGGCGCGGTTGTCGTCGCTGCGGAACCGCTCGGCCTGCCCGGTCTTCTCCCAGGCGCGCAGCTTCGCCGTCGCCGTGGAATAGCCGAGCCCGGCGTGCTCGGCCACGGCCGTGGCAGTCGCCTCGCCGAGCTCGCTGAGCGCGGCGAGGACCGTGAACATCGTGTGCGCCGGCACGGGCTCCGTCGCATCCGTCATGGGCACGTCCTTCCTGGTGTAAAGGTCAGCAGTGATCCACGCTTCGACCGCGCCGCTGATCAAGTGCGACGACCGGATCTCGGGACATCCCGAGATCCGCGCTGCGGTCGGTCGCCAGCCGGGGAGTGGCGGGCGCGCGTGGGAAGGAATGAGCGATCGGCCGGCGGGCGCCGGCTGGGTGCGGTTACAACGAGGACTCGACGTCGGCGGGAGATGCAGCCAGGGTCGGCTCGCTGCGCTCACCCGCGGCGACTTGCGCCCCGGTGTGGCGGTGGGCCGGGCAGGCCATGGCGTGCTCCGCGAGGGGCAGCACGTCTTCGATGCGGACGCCGTGGAAGAACCTCCTGCCGATGAGCAGGGCCGGAAGAGGAATACGGCGGCCTGTGTCAGGCCAGGCGGGAGCGGGTGCCCCTGGCCCGGGGCGCCCGGCCTGTAGAGCACTGACCGCCGCTGTGTGAGGCGGCGTGGCAGCTGGCCGTTGAGGCAGCTGCGGTGCGCCGACGGCAGCGGAAAATAGGCCCCGCAGGGTGACACAGCCTGGACCGACCGCTGGGGCATCCCAGATGGGGCTCGGCCCGCAGCGGGTTTCCGGTGCCCTCGACTGGGGGCTGGGGGCTTGGGGTGGGTTTAGAGGGCGACGGCGAGTAGCCGCTGATCGGGGTCGAGGGTGTCCAGGTGGGCCAGGGCCTGCTCGAGGTAGGTGATGCGGTGGGCGAGGGCATCGCTGGCGGGGGCGAGCTTGCGGCCGTCGGCGGTGAGCATCGCATCGCCGGCGACGGCGCTGGCGGCGCGGTAGTGCTGGTAGGCCATCTGCCCCGCCTGGTACATCTCCAGCTCGCCGACACTGGGCTGGCCAGGGCCGGGAGCGGCGGCGGCGTGCAGGCGCATGGCGTGGACGCGGGGTTGGGCGTGGAATTCCGCGATCGCCGTGTCGAGGGGGTAGCGGTCGGGGTCGGTGAGGTGGCGGGTTTCGAACACCGGCCACGGGGTGGCGGCTCGGGTGCCGTGCACGACCTGCTGCCAGACCTGGTAGCGGATCCCGGCGCCGACAGCGGCGGCGTGGCGCATCCCGTGCAGGTCGAGCAGCCGGACCGGTCCGCCCGCGCACGGCGCGGGTCGACCCTTGCGCAGCCCGATCACCTGCTGGCGCTGCCACAAACGCAGCTGCGCGACCGCCCAAAACAGGGGCGCGAGAGCGCCGGTGACACCGAAGTGGGTGTCGAGCTGGTGGCTGGTGAGCGCCTGCGCGGGCAGCGCGTCGGGCAGGCAGATGATCATCGTGGCGATGGTCGGGGCCGGCGTGACGGTCGGCCGCGCGTTGCTGGCGGCCCGGATAGGGCGCGGACGGGGTGCGGGCGCCGGGGCCGTCTTCGCCGGGGCCGGTGGTGCCGGGATGGCTGGCACACGGCTGCCGTGGCGGGTCAGCGGGGTGCCGTTGACAGTGGACATAAGACTGTCCTCCTTCCATGGGGTGCGTGCGGGGCGCGCAGGATGACCAGCCCACCGGGTCCGTGGGTCGGATCAAGGGAAGCGCTGGGGTGGGTGGCTGGTGCGACCTCGAGGGGCCGCCGCGCGGGCGCGTGCCGACCGGCCGAAGCGGGTGGGCGTCGCGTACCGCTGGGGTGCGGCGGGGGGATCCCTGAGGTGGGACCGAACCGGGGGTGGAGCGATATCTGGGGTGGTTGTTGCCGGAAAGGTAGCGGCTGCCACCCACAGCCAAACCCAACGGCAATGGCGGCAGGAAGGGCGGTCGACCTGCACCGTGAGAGATCAACAGCCGCTGCCGGGCGGGTGAGGCGGTTCGCGCTGTGAGTGGTCGATCCACTCACAGCCGATCTTGCGGTGTGACAGGCAGCAAGGAAGTGGGTGTGTGGCAGGGCCGCGACCTGCGCTGTGAGCGGGGACCTGGGAGTCAGATCTGAGTGACCGGTGAGCTGCTAGCAGCGAGGCCCGGATGTGAGGAAGCCCCGACCTTCGTAGGGTCGAGGCTTCGTCGTTTCCGTGGCGCATCGCCGAGGCATGACAGCGGCGTTCCTGGTTGTGGCGGGCCGGTTCGCCGGCGTCCCGGCCGGCGTACCGATGCTAAGTCGGGCGCCGCCAGGGGCCTCGGCATTGATAGCCATGTCACGCATTTCCCGGCTGACACGACGAGGCCCCCGGCACACGCCCGGGGGCCTCGCTCCTTGGTGGGGCTACTTGACGGCCCAGCGGGGTGCGATCGGCTCCCCGTCGGGGGCGTACTCGACGGCAACCGGACGCTTATTGCCCGGCACCGGGTAGGTGATCCAGCCGCGCACGCACCGGCCGGGGGCGACCGCCTTCTCCCCGAACGGGTACTCCGGCTCGGGGAACTGGTTGTAGCCGACGGAGGACGCATCGATCTGGGTGTCGTCGGCGTACACCAACGTCCAGGGCCCGTTGGAGATCGAGATGCCCTGGGGGGCGATGTCCACCCGCAGGGCGCACACCTTGACGTCGATCGCGGCCCACACGTAGCCGGGTTGTTCGTCAGGGCGGGGTGCGCTCCGGGCGACGTTGTGCTTGTAGGCGTAGACGGTGGCGCGGGCGGCGCCCTCGGTGGTGGTGAACGACTTGCCCATGGCGAGGGGCGCGGTCGGATCGAACGTCGGGGACGGGCTAGCCGTCGGGCTCGGGCTGGCGCTCGGGCTCGGCGACGGGCTGGCGGTGGTCGGGGTCGGGGCGGCCGAGCTGGCGTCCGCGGTGGACTTGTCCCCGTCGCCGCAGCCGGCGGCGGCGAGGGCGGCGAGGGCGAGGGCGGCGGCGCTGCCGGCGCGCAGGGTCCTGTGGTTCACGAGGTGTCTCCGAACTCGGCTGCCGATCACAGGGTGACGACGGCGTCTTCAGCGAAGGTGAACAGTCCGGCGTCGAACGTGATCGTCTTCAGCTTGGTGCCCTTCGGCACGTCGAAGTAGACGTTCGCAGTCACCGAGTTGCCCGGGTTGATCTCGTCGAGGAAACCCTGCCCGTCGCTGTTGCCGTAGATCCCGGCCTCCCCGTCGGCCTCGTACTCCCGGCCGCTGGCGTCCTGTGCGGTGAGAGTCCCGTCGGCGTGGAAGAGGTGCGCGCTCTTTGTGACGTTCTTGACGGTCACGCTGACCTTGCAGAAGGTGCCCTGCGCCTTGGTGTTCAGGAACTGGGTGCCGACCTGGGAGATCCCACACTTCATGCTCTTGACGGTGAACTCGAAGTCACCGCCGCGTACCTTGTCGCCGATGCCGAAGGTCTTCGGCTTGGCCGGGGCCGGGGCTGCGGTCGTCTTCACCGGGGCCGGCTTGGCTGGCGCCGGATCCGACGTGGTCGGCGCCACCGCGGCCGGGGCAGAGGTGCTGGTGGTGACGGCCGGGATGTCGCTGCTGGCGGACACGTCGGTCTTCTTGCCGTCGTCGCTGGCCAGGCCGATCACCATCGACCCGCCGCAGCACAGCACGACGAACGCCGCGACACCGATGAGTGTGGGGACCAGCCAGGCGGGGCGCTTGCGGGCGGGAGGCGCCGGCGGGAACTGACCGGCGGGTCCCGGCGGGAACTGCCCCGCAGGCGGCGGGTACTGGCCCGCGGGCGGCGGCAGGTACTGACTGGCAGGCACTTGCGGGAACTGAGCGGTAGGCGGCATCGGCTGCTGGCCGGCCGGCGGCTGGTTCTGCGCAGGGTCGTAGGGGGTGGTCATTGAGTGGTGTTCTCCCAGGTGTTGATTCGCGCTTCCCCGTTAGTTGAGCGCAATACTTTCCACCCTGACATATTTTGCCTCGGGCAACGGTCCTCCGGCTGGCCCGACCCACACGCCCGGTCAGCTCGAGAAACACCCGATCTTGGTGACGCAGCCGTCAGCCGTTGAGCCACCCACTTGTTCACGCCCCGGCCGCGGCGTCCCAGAACGGGTCGGCCTCGTCGCCGAGCAGCAGCGGCACGTCGTACACCGACACCTCCAGCCGCGGACGCACGTACCACACCCGGTGGCGCCATCGCCGGTGCTCGAAAGCGGTCTCCACTTCGATCTCAGCCACCACCATTGGCTCCATCCGGGCGAAGCTGGTCCGCCCCCGCTCCCACACGATCAGCTCCTTCGCCTATGCCACGCGGTGTCGCGGTGTTGTGTCCCTAACCGCAGATGCAGGTCAGAGGTCGCCGTCGGGGTCGGTGTAGCGGTGTGGGTTCGTGGCGGTGTTGCGCGGGCCGTGGTCGGAGGGCAGCTCGTGCAGCCAGCGGCGCGGACCCGGGTCGGCGGCGAGGGTCCAGGCGGGTCCGGCGGGGTGCTCGTCGTGCAGGCCGGTGGCCACAGGCATGACGGTGGGCACGCCGGCGAGGGCGTCGAGGAGGTGGACTTCCCGGCGGCGGGTCGGCACCCGTAGCAGGACGGGGTAGCGGGGGCCGAACTCGGCGAGGCGTTCGTAGCCGCGCAGCTTGCGCAGCACCCTGCCCAGCGGTTCGGTGCCGTTGTCGTGCTCGAGGAAGACTCCGACGGTGTGCCCGGCGGCCGACCAGATGCCGTGGCCGTCGGGGCGGATGCCGGCGAGGGTGTAGGCGGTGGTGGCGTGCTGCTCGGACCACCACCGCACTAGCTGCGTGGTGGGGTCGGTGCGGGTGTAGGCGTGCAGGTCGATGAAGAGCTGGTTGGCGCCGAGCAGGTGCCGCAGGCGCGGGCTGCCGATGATGCGTTCGGTGCGTTCAATGCTGGAGCGCGGCGGGCGGGCGTCAGGGTGTTCGGGGTCGGTGTAGGTGGTGGGGTGCACGAGCATGCCGAGGGGGCCGAGAGTGTGGAGGTGTTGGCCATGGCCGGTGGTGACGTCGACGAAGCGGTGCACGGCGTCGATGCGGTGCAGGGCGGCCAGGCGCAGCCGCGCGGAGCGCGGTGACGGGAACAGGGCCGCCGCGATCTGGGCGGTGGACAGCACATAGTGCTCGGCGAGCCAGGCCAGGAGTTGACGGTCGCGCAGGGTCAGCCGACGCAGGTGGGCCAGCCGCTGAAGCTTGCTGGAGGGGGAGCGGGACGGGCGGGACTCGGGGTTGGTGGATTCGCGGGACATGAGGGATCTCCTCAGGGAGTAGACGAAGGGTGACCCCTCCCATGGGGAGGGAGTCTGGGAATGTCACCGCCGTCCAGCGGAGGGCCTCACGGCGGCGTGCTGCGCTGACAGCCACACAGGGCTGCGGTGCGGGGCCGGAGGTGTGTGAGAGGTGGTGAAGGCGCGGTGAAGCCGCAGCGGAAGGCGTCACGGAAGGCCCACGGGGCCGCCGGATCAGCCCACGCCGCCGCTGACAGCGACGGTGCCGGCCATACGGTGGTTGGTGGTCAGGCGGGGCGGGAAGGGCGGCTGCTCCGACGGGCGTCGCGAGTGTCCGCTCCGGTGGGCCTGTCACTGTTGTCTGGGCGGGAGAACCGGTCGACGAGGGCGTCGATGGCGCTGGTGTCCTGGGGTGTGATGGCTTCGGCCGCGACGTGCCGGATCGCGGTCGCCTCCCCGACCACCGGTTTCGGCGGGCGCGTCTTCATGGTGAACGCCGGTGTCTGGCGGCCGTCGGCGACGAGACGCGTCGCGGTGGTGTAGGCGTCGAGGTGGGTCAGGTCGTGCTCGTCGAGCTCAGGCAGGGTGTGGCGGGCCAGCACACGGGCGTCCTCGGGCGCGCACGAGAAGTAGACCTTGTTGCGGGCGTTCGCCGACGCGGCGGCGAGAAGGTCCTTCGGGAACTGGGCGAGGTCCTGGTGCGACAGGACCAGCGACAGCCGGTACTTGCGGGCCTCGGCGAGCATCGTGTCGAGGCTGTTGGCGAGGGTGAGGAAGTTCTGGGCCTCGTCGATGATCAGGGTGGCGTCGCGGCGTTTGTCGGGGGCGATGCGCGCGCGGGCGGTGGCGGCCTGCCACACCTGCGCTAGGACCAGGGAGCCGAGCAGTTTGCTGGTGTCCTCCCCCAGTTGGCCTTTCGGGATGCGCACGAGTAGCGCGCCGCCGTCGAGGACCTTGCCCATGTCGAAGCTCGAGCGCGGGTAGCGCATGGTGCGCTTGACGAAGTCGCGCAGGAGGAACGCGCGGAGGCGGGCGAGGACGGGGCCGATGACCTGCGAGCGCAGGGCGGGGTTGAGCTCGTCGTACCACTGCCAGAACCCGGACAGGCCGGCCGGGTCGTCCAGGTCGACGGTCATCGCCGACCGGAACTGGGCGCTGTTGAGCAGGGGTGGGATGTGTTGCAGGGTGACGTTGGCGTGCCGCAACAACGTGAGACAGGCGACGCGCATGACGTCGTCCATCCGGGGGCCCCACGCTTTGGCGAAGATGTTCCCGAAGATCGACACCAGGTTGTCCACGACCAGGTCGGGGTCGTCCCCGGCGAGAGGGTTAATGGTCGGCGGATTCGGCTGGTCCGGGTCGAAGATGACGACGCGGTCGGCGACAGACGCGGGAAGCCGGTCGAGGATGTCGAGGACCAGGTCGCCGTGCGGGTCGATGACGACGGTGCCGCGGCCGGCGGTGATGTCGTCGACGGCCATGTTGACCAGCAGCGTCGTCTTCCCGCTGCCGGTGGAGCCGATCACGTGCAGGTGATACCGCGCATCCGACACGGCCAGGGCCACGCCGTGGCCGCCGACCTCGGCGGTACCGAGGACCTTGGTGCCGCGTCCGCCGGTCGCGACGGCGACCGGTGCGGGCATGGACTTCGCCCGCGCGCGGTCCAGGCCAGGGACGGCCAGATCTTGGGGCAGCGCGGCGAGCGCGGCCAGTTCGGGCGTGGAGGTGAGGAATCCGGCGCCGAGGCGCCGCCGCGCGAGGACCGCGGCGGGGGCGGGCATGCGGCTTCGGTGGGTGAGGCGGTTGCGGCCGGAGTACACGGCGAAGGAGGAGGCGATGGTGTCGGCGATGCCCCTCAACCGTGGCCGCTGGTCGGTGCCGGCGCGTCGACTGTCCTTGCCGACGGCGTATCGGATGGCGGTCTCCCACAGAGGGTGGGAAGCCTTGTCGAGGATGGCCCGGACATCGCGTTCCACTCCGGGGTCGCGGCGACCCGTCGGCCCGTGCCTGGCGGGGCTGGGGGTGTGGCCGGGTAGGAAGGCCTCGACGAGCCACAGCAGCGGCGTGGCCGGGTTGATGGCGGGGAGGGCAGTCTTGCCGTCGCGCAACCTGCCGGCGGTGTGTCGGGCGCGCAGGGCGCGGCGGGGTGTGGCGGGGCGGGCGAGGATCTGCACACAGGCGTGCTCGTCGGCCCGCAGTTGGGAGCCGGCGGAGATCAGCGCGCGCAGCGGGTCGGTGTCGTGGTCGATGCGCAGGGGCAGCCATTCGGCGGCGGTGGGCAGCAGATGTCCACCCACCACCGTGGGCACGTCCAGCGGGATGGGTGGGGCGGGGGTGTCGTCGGTGGTGCAGGCGGCGCCGGGCCAGGCGGCGCGGACGGCGGCTTCGACCGCGCCGGGCGGGACGGTGCCGGGTACCCAGATGGAGATGAGCAGCCGTCGTCCGGCCCAGGTGTACTGCCAGGCGACGTGAGGGCTGCCGTAGAGCCAGCGGCGGCGCCGGGACGGGGTGAGGGTGCCGGCGAGGTTGGCCCACAGCGCGGACGCGCAGTGCGCGTCGACCTCGGGTGGTGGGGCGATCGTCACGAGCCTTGCGCCATCACTGTGCCGGCGGTGCCGCCACTCTGCGAGGAGATTGCGGCCGGCGACGTGCGCCACGAGCAAGCCGGCGGCGACGGCGAGCAGCCACGGCCGCTGCCCCACCCACGCGGTGGCCTCGAGCATCCAGCGGGTGGCGCCGGTGGGCGGCACGGCGACGCCAGCACCCGGGCTGGGCGGCGGCGGGTCAGTCACGAGGGGGGTTGCAGGCGGGGTCACAGGTCGTCTCCCTCGTCGAGGTCGGCGAGTTCGCTCGGCCGTGTCGTACACAACTGGTGCTCCGCCTGCGAGGCGATGGCTTCGAAACTGGTCCGGTTGGTGCCGGAGATCAGCAGGCCGGTGCCGACCCGCGCGGCCAGCAGCAGCCGCCGTTCGCCGGCGGTGAGCCCGAACGCGTCGCCGATGGCGTCGATGGCTTGCGGGGCCTGCTTGAGCAGGATCTGGGTGGCGGCGTTGGCGACGACGGCCTGGCCGAGGTCGGTGCCGAGCAGGTCGGCGACGTCCTGGGTGATGACGGTCAGGCCGGCGTGGCGTTTGCGGGCGGCCTTGGACATGCGAAACAGGAACCGGGCGCCTTCACCATCGCGCAGGAGCAGCCACGCCTCGTCCACCACGACGAGCCGCCGCGCGGCCTGCCTGCTGGGTGCGTCGACCTGCCGCCATATCGCGTCCAAGGCGAGCAGGGTGCCGACGGTGCGCAGTTCGTCGGGCAGGTGCCGTAGCGACCACACCACGAGGTGGCCGTCGGGGCGGGTGGTGGTCGGCCCGTCGAACAGGTGCGAGAAGGAACCCTCAACCCAGGGGATGAGGCGGGCGGCGAGCTGGCCGGCGGCCGGGTCGGTGTCGGCGTGCAAGCAGTCGGCGAGGTCACGAAGCAGTGGGGCGGGCCGGTGGTGGGTGGCCGGGTCCGGGGTGATGCCCGCCTGCCGGTAGACGGCCAGGATCGCCCGGTCCAGGGCAGCCCGTTCCGCCGGTGGCGGCTGCTGGCCCAGCAGCACGCTGATGAGGGTGTGCAGGAACAGGCCACGTCGGGTGAGCACGTCAGGGCGGGAATCACCTCCCGGCAGGTCGAGAGGGTTGACCTTCACGCCGGCGACGCCGAGGCGGACCACGACTCCGCCGACCGCGTCGGCCAACCGGAGGTACTCGTCCTCAGGGTCGATGACGGCGACCTGCACCTGCTGGTAGAGGTTGCGCAGGATCTCCAGCTTCACGAAGTACGACTTGCCGGCGCCCGAGCGGGCGAGAACGACGCTGTTGTGGTTCTCCTGTGCCCAGCGGTCCCACCACACGATCCCGCTGGAGTCGGGGTTGACGCCGTAGAGCACCCCGCCGTCGGCGGGCGGGTCGCCGGGCAGCGGCGCGGGCAGGTCTGCGCTGGCGAGGGGGAACGCGGCGGCGAGAGCGGCGGTGTCCATGGTGCGGCGCATCTGCAGGCTGTCCGTGGCCAGGGGCAGGGTGGTGGTCCACCCGGCCAGGTGCCGCCACGTGGCGGGCTGCACCTCGATCAATGTGGACGCGGCGGCTGCCTTCACCTGCGCGCACGCCTCGCGGAGTTCGTCCTCGGTGCGGGCGTGCACGGTCAGGTAGAGGCCGACGCGGAACAGCTTCGCCGCACCGCGCGCCAACCGCTGGGCGAGGTCCGCGGCGTCGTCGGCCGCCGCTTCCACGGACGGGTCGGGCAGCTTGCCGCGATCCGCGTCCGCCCGCCGGGACGATTCGAAGCGGGCCCGCTGGTTACGCAGCCGGGCGGCGGCGACCGGGGCGGGCAGCGGGTCGATGTGCAGGGCAAGGTCGAGCCGGCCCGGCCACGACAACAGGGGTTCGAGCCAGGCCGGGCCAACCTCGGCCGGGTAGCCGGTCACCACGAGGGTGGCGGCGTAGCCGTCCCCGACGCGCAGGAACCGCGGGGTGACCTCGACGGCGGCGGGGGCGACGGCGCCCGCCAGCCCGTCCGGCTGGCAGCCACCGTCGGCAGGCTGGGATCTGTGGCGCAGCTTCATGTCCGTCGGCTCCTTCCGTGCCGGTGACGCTGATGGGGTGTGGGTGAGGTGATGACGGTGTCGGGGGCCGCGAGGCCGCCGGGACGGGGCGGCCGGTAGGGGTCGGCGGCCCCGGCGAGCGCCGCGGTGACCGCCGGCCCGTCGAGGGCGCGGGTGGTGACGCCGAGACCGGACAGGGCGCGGACCGTGTCGTCGGCGCGCCGTCGCGCCGTGTGCTCGCCACGCTCACCGGTGCTCGTGCCGGTGACGATGAGGACCTGCCGGCGCAGCGGATCCTTGCGCGCTGCGAGGTCGTCGAGGAAGCGGGCGTGGTCGCTGGCCGCGTCGGTCAGCGCCGGGTGCGGCAGCTGCATGGCCGCGTGGGCGAGGCTGCGGGCGGCCGAGTGCAGGTCCACCGGCTGCGCCGACACCACGATCTGCGTGGGGGCCGACAAGCTGTTGAGCCAGCGGCCGAAGGTGTCGACCAGGGCCGCCTGCTCATCGCCGGTGCGCAGCGCGAGGTTGACGTTCGTCGTGGCGACTATCGCCGCTCGCGCGGCGCCGAGTCGGATTTCCCCTCCGTCGTCGATGGCGTCGGCGGGCAGCTTCAGCGGCGCCGGCAGCATCACCCTCGTCGTCGGCGCCTGCACCCAGTCCGGTGTCTTCGACGTCGTGTCCGTTGTCGACAGCGCGCGCGGAGCCCGCGCGTGACGGACCGCGGCGAGCAGCCACACGTCCAGCGGCAGGCCGTCGCGACGGCCGACAGCGACACCGAAAACCAGGCCGCCGACGACAACGGCGGCGCCGACGAGCACCGGCGCGGGCACGACCTGATGCAGGGTGCGCCACGCCCCGTAGAAGGCGAGGGCGGCGACGGCGAGGATGGCCAGCTGCCGGAATGTCAGTCCGTACAGCACTTTGTCGGGAGCGTCGACGTCCGCGGGCATCCGCATCCGGCCCGGATCGGCGTGGTCGTCGTGGCGGCTCATCGGCCGACCGCCTTCAGCCCGCGGCCGAGGCCGGGAACGGCGCGGGTGGCCTGCTGCACGACGATGACCCGCACCGCCGCGCCGAGCATGTTCACTCCGCGGCCGCTGTTGCCCGTGGCCACGTAGCGGTGCATCAGGGACGGCACGCGCAGCGTCGTCCAGAGCATGACCATGACCACGAACAGGTTGATCGCGCCGCCCGGATCCACCGGCAGCCCGAGCACGGGCAGCAGATGGTCGGCGTCGGTGAGCATCCACTGGCCGGCGTAGAGGGTGAAGCCCTGCACGACGGGTACGGCGAGGATGCCGGTGTAGGACCGCCACCACATGCGGGCGACCGGTTCGGTCTGTGGCATCGCGTGACACGCGAGGGCCAGTGGCGCGAAGGCGGTCAGGACGATGACGACGGCGAAGCGGACGATCACGCTGAACGCGGTGCCGGCGAGGAGCACGGCGATGATCGCCACGCAGATCACGAACAGCAGCACCGCCGTGGTGTCCTGTCCGGCGAGGATGTGCGTCTTGATGGCGCGCAGCGCGCCGTCGCTGTCGCCCTGGGGTGTGGTGAGCGCGCCGGTCAGGGCGTTGGCCAGGTCGATGAGCATGCCGCACCACAGCTGCGAGAAGTGCGCGGCGACGAACCCGACGACCAGCCTCGGGACGAGGTCCTTGGCGGTGTAGCGGGTGGTTTCACTGCCGCCGGCGGTCATGGTGAGCACCCCGGCGGCGACGAAGGCGAGGACGAAGACGGTGTCGACGACGAGCACCGAACGGCCGGTCAGGGCCTGGACCTGCGGCAGGGTGGTGACCTTCGGGGTGATCAGCAGCGCGCTGCTGATCACCCCGAACAGCGCGTCCAGGCTCGCGAGGATCGCCGCGGCCAGCCAGTCCAGGATCTGGTCGAGTAGCCAGCTCATGGTCAGCCCCCGACGATGCCTTGGACGACCTGCAGCAGGACTGGGGCGAGGACGGCCAGGCCGTAGCCGATCAGGGCGTTTTTCAGTGCGCCCTTGGCCCGCTCGACCTGCGTCGGGTCGCCGCCGGCGGTGGCCCAGTAGACGCCGGCCAGGACGAGGAACAGGGTGGCCAGCGCGGCGAGGATGCCGATCAGCCAGGCACGCAGATTGGCGATGACCACCGGCAGCGAGTTCACCGCCACGATCCCCGGCGAACCCGGATCGGCGTGCGCGGCGGTGGGCGTCGACAACAACACCATCACCAACGCGGTGACGGCGAGATGGTAGGCGGTACGGGAGCGGGTGAGGGCACGAAGACGTGCCGAAATTCGGGGCATGACTCTTTCACCTCCGGCCCCGCCGACGTCCGGGGACGCGGCGGGGTGCTAGCGGATGGTCACGGGAGACCGCCGCCGGGCCCGCGGACGGCACGCGCGGCGAACCAGACCGTCCCCGGGAGGAGCCCTTCCTCCCTTGTCGGGTAGCGGGTGTTCGATGAGGTGTCAGCGCACCAAGCACTGCGCGGCACCCGAGGCGGCCGGCACGGCGGGCGGCCCGACTAGGTGCGGACCCGGCGGCGGGCGGGATCCTCGCCACGCCGTGGGCGATGAGAAGTCCCGCACCCCCAAACCGCCGGTTGTGTGCTCTGGCGAACGCCCCCGGTTATCACCGCCACTCACAGCGGCACACAGCAACTCCATCTCGCGCCGATTGGGCTCCGCCTCGATGTGATGGCGGAGGTCGGCCAGGGGCGACCGACGCGCGACACCTGGTCGAGCCGTGGCGATGTCAGGCACGGCTGTCAGACACGAAGCACCACAGAAGGCCGCCCAAGTTAGCGACAGGCGCCGATGACACGGCGCGGACCACACCTCCTGTGACCATCGCCGCCGATGTCACCGATGCTTTCCTGCCGCTGACATGACTTCAGGTCTCGGTGTCAGACCGGCCTTGTGACGTCCTGGTGGCACTGACGTCGGCGCCGCGTCGCGCCACACGCGGCACCGGTGACAGCGTCGTGGTCGCCCAATGTCACAGGTGTCGGGATGTGAGTCATTGTGAGCGGCCGTGGGCGGCGGTGAGTGTCACCTCCGGCCGGTCGCAACCCCGTCGCGCTCCATCCGGTTGTCGACGGCTCTGCCGTCGGCGGCCGGTGGCATCAGCGCCTGGCTTGTGTCACAGCCCAGCTCAACGGCACTGACAAATCCAATGCCAACGACATCGGCTCGATGTCACGGGTTCCCTGCCTGTGGCGATGTCACGAGTGCCGGCGCCGGCCCGCAGGGCCGTGGCCTGCGCTGTGAGCGGGCTGTGTGACGGCCGTGGCCCAATCGGTACCGCCGCACCGCCGTGACATCGCAGCCTTGCGAAACCGGCGGTCATCTTCGACAGGGGGAGTTGTGACATGAGCGTGCCCGCCGCCACCGACTGGCCAACCTCGCCTCTCGCAGCCGCAGACGCCGCCTTCACCGCCCTGACCGGCGAGCCAGCACCCTTGACACTCGACATGGGCGCCTTCGGCGTCCCCAACGCCGCCGGACCGGGCGCCATGACACTGCCGGCGCTGCGCGACTGGCTGCTGCGTCACCCTCAGGCATACGCGCTACGCGACGGCGTGTGGCGGGAGTTGATCCGCCGTGCCCGCCTCGACGGGCCGGCGTGGGTGATCGCCGCGGTCGGGATGGCCATGCCCGCCCTGCGCCGCTACGCCGGCCAGTTGTGCGCCGGCTACGACGGCGACCCCGACGACATCGACGCCGAGATCCTCACCGGATTCCTCACCGCCCTGCGCGACCGCGTCGACCTGACCCGCGACGCCCCGTACGCGGCGCTGTGCCGGGCGGCGTGGCGCGCCGGGCACCGGCTGCGCCTGCAGGCCGGCGAGTACACCTCGATCGCCGACGTCGACCACCTGCCCGGCCCCCGCACCCCCAAGGTGCCCTACGGACATCCCGACGTGCTCGTGCGCCGCGCCGTCGGCCTGGGCATCCTCGACCCGGACGACGAACAGCCCTACATCGACGTGCGGCTCGCACGGCGGGCGATCGAGCCGATCGCCGCCGGACTCGGCATCACCGTCGACGCCCTACGCATGCGTCTGGGTCGCATCGACACCCGCATCGCCGACGCACTGCACGCGGGCCTGCTCACCGGCATCGCCTCCCCGCACGCCGTCGCCACCTTCGCCGCGCAAGCCGAACACCGAGCAGCCACTCGCGCCGGCCGTGTCACCACTAGCCGACCGCACCTCGTGTCTGAAGGCGCGGCGGCCGCCTGAGGCGTCCACTGGCAGGGCCCTGCCTGCCCGATCCGAACTCGCAAAACCCCGCGGCGCCCTCACCCTCTTAGGCCCTGTTTCATAAGCCGGGTCGGAGCCATTCGTTGATCGTGGCGGCGTGCACGGTGGCGTGGTAGCGGACGGCGAGTTTGTCGTAGCGGGTGGCCAGTGCTCGGTTGCGTTTGAGCCGCCGCCGCATCATTCCGGCCGGAGCGACCGACCCTGGCCCGTACACGGGTGGCCTGCCCGCGATCGTCTGCACGCGCTGCCACACGCGGCGATGCTGGGCTGACTACCGCCGCAGCGACACGACCGGCCGCCGTCCGGTGTGCGCATGGTGCGACCGTGCCGCAGACGTTGCCCGCGGCGCTGCCAGGCTGGCCCGGCCGCTTGGCCCGGGCTGCGACCGGTGACCGCCTCGGCCGACCAGGAGTGCCTGGGTCGCTGAATCATGCTTCCGCCGGCCGCGTTCGGCCACGAGAAGCGCATGGCGGAAGGCTGGCACCGCTTGTGCCGTGCAACCGTTTCCGGTCAGAGCATTAGTCGGTAACAGCGGCCGCCTTCCTCGCCTGCTCGCGCCTGGACTCCCGCATCGCCAACAGGCGGGCTGTCCGGGTGGACTGAGCGGCCGTATTAGCTTCGGTAGCAGCGGCCGCCTTCCTCGCCTGCTCGCGCCTCAACGCCAACACCATGAGGAGCGGCGAGACCTGTCCGCTCCCGGTGGACCGAGCGGCCGTCTTGCCGCTAGCTTTGGCGGCGGCGAGTCGATTCGCCTCCCTGATCGCACGGTTCTCCCGGTTGACCCGGCTCCAATTCATCTTTGTCACTATTGGCCTTTCCTGCTGCGGTCAGGTCATCCGGCATGGCAGGTTATTTCATACCGGCTTCGCGGCGCCAACAAAGGGCCCGCCCTAGGTGAGGGCGCCGCTGCATGTCCCCACCGCACAGCAGCCGAACGCCACACGCCCCGCCCAGCCGGGTTGAGCGGGCGCACGCCACTGGAGCAAACGGCGGGGCGCTCGCGACCCCCTCACCAGCCCAGTACCGCTATACCGCCGCTGACCCGCGATGTGAGCGCAACGAACGCCTGACCGTGAGCGCTTGCGAGCCGCTGTGAGAACCGGGGGCGTTCGTCAGAGCACACAACCGCCGGTTTGAGGGTGTCAGCGCACTACCCGCGCGGCGCGGAGCCGACATCCAAATGCGCGAGCACACGCCGCAGCACCACCACGACCCCGCCCACCCCGTCGACCCGCATGTCGACCCGACCCTCATCGACCTGGTGGCCGGTGACCCGCCGGTCCCGATCACCGTGTGGCGCACCGCCCGCACCGACGCCGACACCGGCCGCGCGATCGGCGCCCGGCTGGCCTACCGGCTCGTGGCCGCCTACAGCCGCCCCGGCGATGCGGTCATCGACCTCACCACCGACCACGCCCTCACCAGCGCCTGCGCCACGGGCGGGCGCCGGCACCACCGCGGCTGGTTCACCGACGCGTCCAGCCTGATCATCGGCCCGCCGACCCGCACCGACCCGGCCGCCCAGCCCGACAACAGCGACCTGCCGGACACGGGCGCCTGGTTCGGTGACGACCTCACCGACGCCGACCTGCCCCCAGCCAGCAACCCGGCGGTCCCTGTACCCGACGGCGCGTCCCTGGCGGAGGTGACCAGCCTGGTCGTGGCCTGCTGGCCCCTCGACACCGCCGACGCGACCAACCGCATCCGACTGGCATGGCTGTTGACCGCCTGTACGCGGCTGCTGCGCCCCGGCGGCTGCCTGATCCTCGTCGTCACCGCCCCCGCCAGCCCGGCCGCCCCGCAGGACTTCACCCCCGTCGTGCAGGCGGCCGCCGCCGTCGGGCTCGGCTACCTGCAACACATCGTCGCCGTCACCGCCAACACGTGCGGCGACGCGTTCGTCTACCACGTCACCGACGAGGAACTGCTCGCCCTCGCCACGCAGGCCGAGCAGCCATGGACGGTGGCGCACCTGCAGGTGCACGCGGACCTGCTGGTGTTCACCCACCACCAGGCGCCCACCTCCCAGCGGAACCCACGCTCGGAAGGCGGTCGCCGTGGCTGAGCACCTGCCCTTCCCCGCCGACCCGAACCAGCCGGCAAACCCGGCCGAGGACACCCACCAAGGCCAGCACCGCCACTACGAGGGCCGCCACCGCGACACCGGCGGACGCCACCGCGCGCCGGGCGCACCAGAGGGCCTGTCGGTGTGGGCGACCGCCCAGCGGACAGGGCCGGTGCAGCGCCGCGGCCGCTACGTGCCCGAGTCGGTCAAACACCCCGCCCGGATGCTGCCCGCGATCGCCGCCCACGCCATCGCCGCCTACACCCAGCCCGGCGACCTGGTCCTCGACCCGATGTGCGGAATCGGCACCACCCTGGTCGAAGCGATCCACGCGGGCCGCGACGCGATCGGGGTGGAGTACGAGCCGCGATGGTCGAACATCGCCGACGCCAACATCACCCACGCACAGCAACAGGGCGCCGGCGGCCGGGCCTCCGTGGTCCGCGGCGACGCCACCCGCCTGCGATCGCTGCTGCCCGCCGCCCTCACCGGGCAGGTCGCCCTGGTCGTCACCTCACCGCCATACGGGCCCACCGTTCACGGCCTCGTCCGGCCCGGCGCCGACGGGGTGGCGAAGTTCGACAACGCCTACAACGACGGCACCGACCGCAGGAACCTCGCCTACCGGGACCTCACCGGTCTCACCGACGGGTTCGAGCAGATCCTGTCCGGGTGCGCGGTGCTGCTGCGCCCCGGCGGCACCGTGGTGGTCACCGCCCGTCCGTGGCGCAAGAACGGCCAGCTCGTCGACCTGCCCAGCGCGGTCATCGCCGCCGGTGTCCGCGCGGGCCTCATCCCGACCGAGCGGTGCGTCGCGCTCCTCGCCGCGGTCCGCGACGGGCGGCTCGTCGCCCGGCCGTCGTTCTTCCAACTTCAAGCCGTGCGCAAGGCCCGCACCGGCGGCACGCCGTTGCACCTGATCACCCACGAGGACGTGTTGATCTTCCGCCGGCCGGAACTACCCGCGGAGGTCGCCGATGACTGACGACCCCCCGCTGGGCACCAACGTCCGCACCCGTGCGCGGGAGGTGGCGTGAGTGACCCCGTTCCCGGGCCGCGGATCGGATCGCTGTGCACCGGCTACGGCGGTCTCGACATGGCCGTCGAACTGGTGCTCGGCGGCCACCTCATCTGGTACGCCGAAACCGACCGACACGCCCGCACCGTCTGCGCCCACCACTGGCCGCTCGTTCCCAACCTCGGCGACATCCGCACCGTCGACTGGACCCGCGTCCCACCCGCCGACGTCCTCACGGCGGGCTTCCCCTGCCAGGACATCTCCAACGCCGGCAAACGCGCCGGCATCACCGGCCCCCACTCCAGCCTCTGGCACCACATCACCAAAGCCCTTCGCATCCTTCGACCCCCACTCGTGTTCGTGGAAAACGTCGCCGCCCTCCGCCAACGCGGACTCGACGTCGTCCACGCCGACCTGGCCACGCTCGGGTACGACACGAGCTGGCTATGCCTACGCGCATCCGACATCGGCGCACCCCACCGACGCGACCGACTGTTCCTGCTCGCCACCGATGGGGGAGACGCTACGGACACTTCCCACACCCTGCGCCCGTGACGGCAAAGGGCCGGGCCACCAGTACGGACTGCCAGACGTCATCGAACCCCACGGCAACCGCCACGACCTTCTGCCAACCCCACGGGCGAGCGACACCGGCACGCCCGGCCGCCACGCCGGCAACGGATTCCGGCCACCACTGTCACAGGTGCTCCTGCCCACCCCGCGGGCCACCGATGGACAGAAAGGCTGCCCCGGACAACGGGGATCCCACGGAGACCTCACCCTCCCATCTGCCGCCGTGCGGCTCCCGACACCACGGGCCTCCGACGCCCATGGCCCTGGCCACCACGGCCACGGCGGCCCGGACCTGCGAACCACCCTCGCCGAGCTCACCACTGGCAACCTCGGAACGCTCGACGAGACCACATGGGGGATCTACGCCCCCGCTGTCGCTCGCTGGGAACTGCTGACCGGGCGGCCCGTTCCGGCGCCCACCCAACCCGGCCGCTACGGCAAGACGGTTCTGGCGCCCCCGTTCGTGGAGTGGCTCATGGGGCTACCCGCGCACTGGGTCACGGATCCCTCGTTCGGCCTTCCCCGTACCGCCGCGCTTCGCGTCCTCGGCAACGGTGTCGTCCCCGCCCAGGCAGCGGCAGCGCTTCGCCTCCTGCTGTGCCGCTACCACTGACCCCTGTCCACCGCCGGTGGCTCTTCGCGGGCAGGCCGGCACGGCTGCCTGCGAAGAGCCACCTCTCGTTCTTTTGGCCTGCTCCCTGCCACTGCAACAAACCGGAGAAGCTCTGATGCCGTCCATCCCCAGCCGATCTCGACATCGGCTACCAACACCGGCACCCCGCCCGCCCACCGAGCCGGTCACAGCGAGGACCAGGAACCCCGCCGCTACACCTGGCCGAGGCAGCGGCACTGCTACGCGTCGCGCTGGTCGCGCTGAACCCACGCGGAGATCAGGGAGGTGTAGCGGCCTTCCCGGCGCAGCAGCGCGCCCTTGCCGGCCATGTCCAGGCCCTCGTAATCGGTACGAATCCGTGCCTCGTACGCCGCAATGAGCGTGGCAGCATCAGCTCCCTCATCGTGATGCGGCGACCCGGCGGTTACCAAGGGACGTGGTTGGATTCGGCGTTGCCGCCGGTAACCCAGTGGTCGGGGCCGTCAGCCGAGTAGCACAGGGTGCTGTCGGCGGCCCGGCCGTCGCCGCCGATGGTGAACGTCTGGTTGAAGAATCCGCCCGGGTCCACCGAGTCTCGGCACGTCACCGTCACCGACGAACCCGGCGCGAACCCCGACAGCACCACGCTGTACCAGGAGCCGTGCGGCGCGGCCCCGCCACGGGACAGATCGATGCGGGCCGGCGCGGGTGGAGGCGGCGGTGGGGCACCGCCCCAGCTGACGCGGTTGGATGCCACGGACCCGCTGGTAACCCAGTGGTCGGGGCCGTCAGCCGAGTAGCACAGGGTGCTGTCGGCGGCCCGGCCGTCGCCGCCGATGGTGAACGTCTGGTTGAAGAATCCGCCCGGGTCCACCGAGTCTCGGCACGCCACCGTCACCGACGAACCCGGCGCGAACCCCGACAGCACCACGCTGTACCAGGAGCCGTGCGGCGCGGCCCCGCCACGGGACAGATCGATCCGCGGGTTCAGCGGCGGCATGCCCGGTCCTGAGTTGCTCGGCCGAGGGCCGGGCGTGGTGGGTCCTGGAACCGTCGGCGTGACCGGCTTGGCCGCAAGCTTAAGAGTGAACCGGCCCGGATAGTCCTTGCCCCAATCCGAGAAGAGGTCCGGCAGCTGCGGGAACGTTGCCGAGATGACGCCGGCCACGCCGAGGATGCGCATGAGCTTGCCGAAGATGCGCAGCCGCTCCATCGACTTCATGATCGTGGTCTCGGCCGACTTCGCGTACGCGCTTTCGCCGTAGAGGTCCATCGCCGCGGCGTAAGCCTTACCAGGGTCGACCAGGTTCGACAGTGTCTGCTGCACCAGGCATGCGATGAACTCCTTGCCACCCTCCCACGTCGGCATGGGCAGCAGCGAAGCTACGCACTTGCGCATGATCACGACGGCGCCGTAGACGCCTTCGCCGAACGAGACGCCGAGCAGATTCAGCGCGACGGTTAGGCCCGCGCTGTAGCCGTCGATGTAGGCGTTGAACTGCTTCTGCTCGGCCGCTGAGGGTTGCCGGTAGCCAGCGGTGAACCAGCCGTTGCCGGGCAGCAGCACCTGGTCCATGTCATGACGCAGTGCGCCGTTCAGCACGCGGCGCAGCGCGTCGGGCTGGCCGTCGACCCAGACGTAGTCGCGCCCGGCGGGCACCTGCACCCAGGTGAGGAAGCGCCGATTGGACTGCACCTGAACCTCGGCGCGGGGCACCCCGGCGCTGTCGCTGTTGGTGATGGAGCAGAGGTGGACCAGCGTGGTGCCCTTCACCACCGAGCTCCACGGCGGCGCCGCAGGCTTCGGGCAATGCCGGGGGTCAGTGCGCTGGGTGACGAAGTCGGCGAAGGAGTCCCCCACAGAGCGGAGCCAATCGGGGATCGGGACCCAGCCGAGCAGGTTCGGCGAGAAGTCCTGCGTCTCCAGGACCAGCGCCCCATCTGCCGCGCGGGACATGGGCCGGACCTCCCACACGCCCGAGTCCGGCCGGTGCAGCGCCACCGGCACGGCGCCACCCGGTACCAGCCCGGCGGCCCGCGGGTCGTCAAAGATCACCCGCAGCGGCCTGGCCAGCGACGTGCCGACGAAGCTGACGTCGAGACCGACGTCGCTGGTGACGACGAAGTCGTTGCGCGGCTGGTCGGAACGCAGACTGGAGATCCGGACGGTGCCGGCCTTGGTGAAGCTACCGGCCGCGCCCTGCAGCCGGCCGACACCCGGCACGGCAACGTCGAGGGCGTCCGCGGGCGCGACCGTCACGTCCATCGTATCGCCGCGTGCGCTGACCGCCGGTTGCGGTACCTCTTGCGCCGTCACCGGCGCTGCGGGCTCCTCAGTGGTGCAGGCGGCGGCCATGGCGCCGAGGATTAGAACTGCGGCGAGCCGAGCGGTCACCTTGCGCATACGGCCATCCGATCGTCGAAGAGCAGGCGACGTCACACCTGCCATGCTTTCAGGGCCACCGCAGTCTCCCCGCCGGGTAAGAGTCGATACTGAGGGGCGACAGGTCTGACTCTAGGAATACGGGGCGGGCTTCACCATCCGTCACGCAGTTTTCACGATCGATGTTCGATGCTGTAAATGAGACGACCGTCTTGACGGCCGCAGCGTCGGGCGCACGGGTGCGGGCCGATCGACGTGCCGGTCCGACCGGTCGTACCCGCCGAAAGGCATGTCCCGGCAGATGATGCTTGGGCGCAGACCGTGCCAGGTAGCGCGAGAGCTCGGCATCGTGTGAAGAAGTCCAACACGAAGTCTCCAACCCTCAACGAGGTTGAAATGGCGGCCCGCTTCGAAGCCGCGACCCGTAGATCCAAGTCTCCGGGTGGCGGTGGAGCCGCACAGCTCCGTTCGACTCTCAGGTCGCGTCTGAGGCGCGTCTGCGTCGCAGGGGAAGGACTCAGCATCCCGTGTTCGGCGCCCACGCAGGCGCGGGTCCTGGGGATGAAAGACCGTGCCAGCCGGCGCCAGCCCACCACGCGGTTCGAGAACAGTCCCGCACGGCGGCGAGCAAGAAGACGCCTTCGCCGCAGAGATGTGGGTGACGTCAAACGGTCACGGTGGAGATCGCCTTCTACAATGGTCGAATCCGTCGGCAGACGCAGCGGATCGGACGACGAATGATTCCGCGACCCCGCAAGCTCCGCGACCTCCGCAAGTCACTGGCCTGGTACGCCTTCGGGGCGGCCTGCCTCTCGGTGCTGCTGGTCGGTCTCCTGCTGACCTACCAGGATGGCCAGCTCACCCGCGACGCGGTCTTCTCTTCGGTCGGTCTTAACCTAATCGCGGCGGTGATCTTCGCCGTCGTCTTCTCGGTGGCCAGCAACCGGATCCAGGAGCGCAGCCTGGAGGAGAACCTCGCCGACGGCCTGGACGACCTGCGCCATGACCTGGTGGCGTCCCTGGCGGCGAACAACCGCAGCTTCCTGCCGTCGGCCAGCTATCCGGCATTGGATCCCGGTGCCAGCTTCGGCGACGCGTACAACCGCGACCTGACGCTCAGCCTGGAGCGGAGCAACACTTTCTTCTTTCAGGGCCCGAGTGCCCGGCTCGTCGCCGCCCGGCTGCGGAAGCTGCGGCACTACCCGCAGCAGATCAAAATCGTCATGCTGGATCCAGGGAACCGGCGCGCGATTGCCCGTCGGGCGGCTGATCGCGTCCTCTGGCCCGCGTCGCAGGGCCGGCCGGTCGCCGTCATCGAGGAGGAGTTGCGCGAAGAGTTGATCATCAACGTGGTCGCGCTCTTCGACTGCCGACAGATCTGTCCGATCGAGCTGCTCTACCACGGGGACACTGCGGTCTACCGGTACGTGCTGTGCGACGAGGCCGTGTATCTCTCCTGGTACCACGGCCCTCGGTCCAGCGGGATGGAGATGCCCGAGTCCTACCGGTTCGGGGTCCAGTCCTTCCCGTATCAGTCGCTGCGGCTCGACATGCTCCGCAAGTTCGAGATCTCGGACCGTAAGGTCCGGTTCGACCCCACCGACGACGACACCAGCCTCTGCACACACTTGACCCAACTCCTAGGCCAGCCGGTGGGGCCTGCCGACGTGGCCCGCTGGCGTGCCGCCCACGACGAGCAGAGTGAGTCGTTCAGCGGCTATCTCGACGAGCTCTACCGCCGGCTGCGCACCGGGCTTGAGGGCACCGACTGACGTCGCCCGTCAGCGGTTGCGGGCGCGTTCGCCGGCGAGCCGGTCCGGACAGCCGAAGGATGCCCGACCGGCGGTGAGCGCGGTGAACATCAGGCGGGGGCGGGCTGCTGTCAACGCCGGCGGTGTGCAGGTCAGCAAGGACGGGCGGAGCTGGCGGATCGGCGCCGCCGCCGACGTCGAGTGGATCGCCGGTCACACCACTGCCGGCATCTCGATCACCACCGCCATCCCGCCGATTTTCGACGCCTACGCCACCACCCACCAGGCTGACGGCGTCACTGTCGCCGCCTATGAGCACGCCCTGGTCGAGGATCTCATCACACAGACCCTTCTCCGCCCGGGGCATCGGACGGGCCGCGGTCTTGGCTGACGAGGCGACGGCTGCGGTCGCATCGGTAAGCCGGGTTGGCCGATGCCGGGGGAGCGGGCTGGGAGCTTAATCGGCTGGCACGGTCGTTCGTCGCGCAGGACCCGCGCCCGTCTGGGCGCCGGACACGGGATGCCGAGCCTCCCCCTGCGACGCGGACGCGCCTCGGCGTACCGCGTCCTAATCAGGTGTCCCCGGTCCCGGGGCCCGAGATTGGGGAGCAGGTTGGGAGCAACCAGGGTTCACTGAACGGCGCTGAACGGCACCCAACGCAGCGGAACAGTGCTCGTCTGCACCCACCACCACCTGCGGATCCTCGTTTGGGCAGGTCAGAGTGGGTGCGGCGTCCTGCTCATGCTGTTCGTGCCCGTCCGGCACGCCGACGAGGCCGTCCGGGCGGTGCGGGCGGCTGAGATGCATGGTGACACGCGCCTGCCGCACCGGCTCTGTTACGGGCAGCGCTACCCGGCGGAAGGTGTCAACCCAGGTCGGGCCTGTGATTTAGGGATTCGTTGACCGAGTCGTGCTCTCCTCGGGCTTGTTGATTTACGCGGCTTCGGGCAGGAAACTCCACGGGACCTACCACGAACGTCGGATCCCTCGACTCGCCCTGCCACGCCGCCTTGTCGGGTGCCTGCGGGGTGCCGTGGACGAAGCGTTCGGGGCTGCGGGTATGTCGGCATGCGGACATCGGGCTTCTCCTCGTCGAGGGCACGCGCCAACATGAATAGATACGCGATTCCGAACAAGGTGAATCATGAAAAGTCGTGGAGACGACGCGCGCATCTCGTACAGCCATGGATCTGATCGCAATCTCGCGAAGGCGCTGCAGGCGGAACTCCAGCCTTCGCGCGGCCCTGGTATCGACCACGGGCGCTACGAGTCTTACGAGACACCACAAACCTGTCGGCGTCGCCCGGCCTGTGGCTAACCATCAAGTAAGGCTTCCGGTGACTCACGCCAGCAAGTTCGCTTTCCTTCCTAACCTGCACGAGACGACCTCCGACGCAAATTTCCGCACTGCACTCGGTCCGGCCGGCTTTTTGCTCAGCCCCGCTTACGCGACCGGGCCGAAGCGGGCACTGGCGGGTCAGCTCGCCGCCTTCGGGCTCGAGGTGCTCGCAGACAATGGGAACTTCACCCTCATGGCTACTGCGTTCGACCGCCACAGCGCCCGCGTCCAGACGACCTTGGACGCGATCACCAACCGGATCGGTTTGCCGCTGACCGACCTAGACCCAGGCGCTCTCACGAGCGACGAGGCCGAGCAGTTGGAGAAGCTAGCCACCGACCTTAGGACTGAAGTCCTCGGTCTCTTGCCGACGCCCGAGGAGAGGCTCGCCAGCCAGTTGCGGATGTCCGCGACAGACGTCATCGGAGCAGAGGACCCGACGATGGCGCTGTGGATGCGTGCCGACCTCGAGCCAAACCTGCTGCCGTTCACGCGCACGTACTACCGGAGCCTGAATCATCGCGTATGCCAGGAGGCGATCAGGGAGATCGCAACTATCCCCAACGCGCTGCAGGGACGGTACTACACCGTGCTGTCAGCCAACTCGTACGACACCGCATGCGACGCCGGGCGCGAGGCGGCGAACGCCGGGGTCGAGAACATCGCGGTCGGTTTCGGTGCCTACATGGCCGACCGCAACTATGTGGGTCGGGTCCGGGTCAACGGACGGTGGCGCGCGCTGGAGGCTCGTTCCGCGGCGAAGTACTTGCGCACCCTGCTGGTGGCACATGGCATCCAGCGCGGCTACGCCGAGGTAGCCGGCCACGCGCCGGCCCGGCTGCACTGCCTGGGCCTAGGCGCGCCCGTCATGGTCGCGCTCGTGGCCGTCCTGTCGGCCGACTGCGAGCAAGTCACCTTCGACGCCACCAGCCCCATCCTCGATGCCGCGAATGGGACGCTGTACACGGAAAAGGATGCGTACCTGAAAATCCGTACCAAGGCAGTCGTCGACACCCTCCTCAGCGACGGCCGGCGTTCGTGGACCTGCCCTTGCCCGTTCTGCGCCGACTTCTTGGACCAGACCCCCCTTGCCTGTGGAGCGGACCGCGCGAGGCTTGGCCGCGGGCCTGCTACGACAGCCGATTTGCGACCAGGTGGGCGCCTCTACCACGCCATGCTGCTCTTCGCTGAGCCGACCAGGCAGCCAGATCGCGGACGCGTGAGCCGGGCAAGGTCAGGACACAATCACTGGGTGCTCGCCAAGGTGTGCAAGCAGGCGTCTGCTGCGTACCGCGCCCGTGCCTTGGATGCGTTCGCCGCAGATGTGATCCAGGATTACCTGCGCCACTCCAACGCCACTCCCGCAGCGCAGGCAGTCGACCTCGGGTGGCGTCTGCTGAGAAGGTTGTAAGGATGAAGGAGGGCTAACCTTCGTAGTTAGAGCTCCTAGCAAATAATCTAGGCACATTCGTCCCGTATGGATGATCGAGTAGAGTGTTCGGCCGTGAGGGGGGCGAGCAGCCGCCGTGGATCGTCTCGGACGAGATGGGTGTCGAGATCGAGCCGCTGCTTCCGCCCCGCCCACCGCGCAAGCATCGGTTCCCTCGCCGCAAGCTGCTTGATGACCGCAAAGTGTTGTGCGCGATCTTGTTCGTGCTCTACACCGATCCAGTGGGAGTAACTGCCCCAGGAGCTCGGCTTAGGGTCGGGGATTACCTGTTGGCGGCGGTTGCGGGACTGGAACGACGCCAGCGTGTGGCAGCGACTGCACGAAGTTCCGCTGGGCAAACTCCGGGCCGCCGGGCAGCTCGACATGTCCCGGGCGGTGATCGATGGCTCCCACGTCCGAGCGCTCAGGGGCGGGCCCAAAACCGGTCCGGGCCCGGTCGACCGCCGCAAGCGAGGCTCGAAACACCACGTCATCACCGACGCCGACAGCATTCCCCTCGCCGTCAGCCTGACCGGCGGCAAACGCCACGACGTCACCCAACTGATGCCCCTGGTCGACAAGATCCCGCCCCTGCGGGCCATCCGAGGACGGCTCCGACAATGACCGAAGCGGATCTACGCTGACCGCGGCTACGACTACGACTGCTACCGCCGCGAGCTGCGGGCCAAGGGCATCCCCCGGCCATCGCCCGCCGCGGCGCGTCCCCCACGGCTCAAGCCTCGGCACCGCCGCTGGTCATCGAGCAGACCATCGCCCTGCTGCACTGGTTCCGGCGCCTGCGCATCCGGTGGGAGATCCGCGACGACATTTACGAAGCCTTCCTCACGCTCAAAAAGTTAGGAGCTCTTATGGATGCAGTCCCACAGGTCGTTGACGGCGTCACTCCACGGGCCGTTTTCTAGCCGGTCGGCCTCCCAGTTCACCTGCGCCTGTTCCCACTGCTCCTCGTTGGCCTCCCACACATGCTCGGCGGCATCTGCGAAGTTGCCGTTGCCCATGTCCCTCGCGTACTGCTTCCACGCGTCCTCCCAGCCGTCCATGCCGTCGGCCTTCTCCCGCAGCTCGTCGAGCTTGTCGTTCAGCTCCTTCCAAGCCTCGTACTTGTCGGTGCAGTCGTCAGACATGGTCGTACCCCTTGGATGGAACGGGCTTGTTGAAGACCACGTCACCGACACCGACGCCTTGGTTTGCGGTTGTCGGCGACAACTTTGTGCCCCTCCCCGGCGACCAGCGCAGGTTCAGAGCTCCCGGGGACAGCTCGACCCACTCCTGTGCTAGGGCGTACCACGCCATGACCCAGCCGTCTCGCTTGGCGTCGCTGAGGCTCATGCGCCCGACCCGCAAGACCCGTTCCCCGGCCACGTCTGCCACGGTCCCAGTGGCGGAGAGGTATGCCCCGACCGTCAGGCCCTCGTGCCCGAGGTCGTGGTAGTCGGCCAGTACTCGGATGGGTGGACGGCTTCGTCCGACCCCCACGGAGACGGTTGTCGCTAGCTTGCGGCCGCCCTCGATCCGCGAGGCCTCCATGCGCTCGACGCGACCTTCGACGCGCAGCTGACGTTGGGGATCTACTGCGCCGTCAGGCAGGGCTGCCGCTGCGGCGAGCCGTTTGCTCGGCATGTAGGGCGGGGCGAACCGGGCTTCCCGAATCAGTTGGAGCGCCGGGTGCCGCCGGTCCTGTCGTTCGGCAGACGCGTGGGCCAAGTGGGCGGCCACGACACCGGCCCACGCTCGGCGCGCCAGGTGGAGGCCGTCAGCGCCGGTGCGGTGAAGCCGCAGCAATTGTGCGTTATATCGGCCGACCGCGGAGAGGGAGTCGACGGTCCGGGTGGCTTCCCCGAGCGCGATGGCGAGGGCTGTACTTGTCCTTACCGCCGAGGCGATGTGCTGGTCGGAGGCCGCTCGGAGCGCGGAAGGGTCTGCGGTTGTAGCCGCTGCGTGGATGGCCAGCTCTCCGCGCTCAAGCCGCATGGTCTCCTCCACCAGCACCGACTCCAGCGCGGCCGACACCCGCTCGAGGTTCGGTTGCGCCGCAGACGTCTGGCCGTAGGCGAGGTTGAAACTGGCCCAGAAGTGGCCGCGCATCCCGACCGACACCATGCCAAGTGCCGCCACACGCGCGACCGCGTGGGCGCCTTTCATCTTGGGCGGAGCCAAGCTGTCCACGTAGACCTGCTCCAGTGGCCCCGGTTCGCCGCTCTCGAGGAGTTCGAGCAGCGCCGGCAGCAGATCCCCCTTCGGCTTCTCATCCTTGATTCTGGCTGTAAGTAGGGCGATGAACTCGTGCCTCTTCGCGTCCGTCAGTCCGGCCACGGCACCAAGGACCGCATCGGCGGCCGCCGTCGCCTCCGCGCGAGGGTTACGGTTCCTCTGAGGGTCGGGCGCGAGACTCTCGGCGAGGGCCAAGGTTCCGGTTCCGTAGATCATGGCTGCCTGGGATTTAGCGGCCAGCCAGTCTGCGGCCCGTAGCTGTGCCAAGAGTTCGCCTACGCGCAGCGACTGGCCGATGGTTGATCGCGCGGACTCGGGTGCAGACCGCGGCGTGGGCACGGATTCCAACGGAGTCCTCCCCATGAGCTGATTCGGTTTCGGCTCTGCCTTTTCCGGATCGTGCTTCGCGAAAGCCCATATGTAGCGTACCGACGGCTTCACTGCATGTAAATATGATCGACTCGGCTCAACGGTTACGACACCGTTCGCTAACTTGATCTTTAACCTGTGCGGCGTGGCCTCGGGTTATTCGAAGTCTTCGTTTTCTTCGTG
>NZ_BMRA01000021.1 GCF_014648395.1 Micromonospora fulviviridis
AAGGGCTGTCCCCATGATCAGCCGGGGTCGATACCGCCGCCCAGCAGGTTAAAGCTCAAGTTAGCCGACACCTACCGATCCGCGCTGAGCGCCGCACCGCCGGTAACCCTATCCCAGACCAGTGGCTCCACCTCACAACGCAGGGCATCGGCTTCACCGACGAAACCAGCGAACAGACACTGACCAGCATCGTCGAAGAAGCGGGGAAGCAGCTCGGACAGCTCCCAGCCGTCGAGGTCGCATTCCGCGACATCATCGTTGCCGACAAGGCCATCGTCATGCCGGCAGAGCCCGGCGAGGCAGTGCAGCAGCTCCGCGCCGCAACTCGGACAGCCATCGGGCGCGTTGTCGGCAAGGACCAGGTCCCGGAGGACCCCAGGCGATACCGACCGCACGTCAGCATCGCCTATCTGACCGCTGACGGACCGGCCGCGCCCTATATCCGAGCCATTGAGGCAACCAACCCGCACCCTGCGACCGTTCGGGTGAGCCACGTCGACCTGATCGAGATGCACCGTGACCGGCGCATGTACGAGTGGAAAGTCGTTTCTCGCTTCCTGCTTAAAGGGCCCGTGAAGGTGCCCTAGACGCGGCTAGCGGATGATAATGCAGAAGTGAACCCCGGATAGGGACTAGTCTTCGGGTCGCCAGCCTCCTAGGTATTTCTCGGCCAGATCAATGACCCTCGCCAGCTCGGGATTCTCCTCCGCAATCTCCCTGGCCGAGTCAACGGCTTGCCGAAGCGCTTCCTGACCACCATAAAGTTCTTCAAGAATCGGCCAACGCAAGAGGGCTTCCCGCTTAACCACACGGCTGTCTCCGCTAGATCTCAGGGTCTCAGTCTTCGAAGTAATCAGCACTTGGGCATGCACGGCCGGACGATGGCCGGCATCGAGTGTCGCATTTTGCCCTCCGGCTTGGCGGTATGCCCAATACAAGACCCGCAGATAATCCCGCTCCTTGCTGACGTCAGCGGGCACTTCGCTCCGAACAGCCTGCGCAAGGTCCCCCTCCAGTTCGGTCGCCACCGCCTCGGAGACGAGTTTGTGGCCAGCACCCTTTCTATGACCCACAAGCAGCACTAACTGAAGGCGGGCAGAGAGGGTCGTTATCTCAGGCAGCACCTCTCTTACGATAGTCGCTACCTCATCCGGGCCTTGGAGTTGGCGCAGCAACCGAAGCACCACACGCGACACCACAAGTCTCGCATCAAGCTCCAGCATTCCTCGAGGTCGGTCGGGCAGGCAGGGCATTGTATTCAGCAGGACGGTCACAGCAACCGGAACCGCCTCAGACGGATACTCCCCTTCATAGGCTTCCAACGCCGAAATAACGTCCTCGACCCTCTCTGGCTCAATGGACGAAAGGAACTCTTCAAGCGCAGCGCGATCGGCAAGCACCTTGTACGCTCTTTCTGCGTCCGTAAAGGCAGCCATCTTGGACGTATGGGTTCGCTCGAGGTACAGCCGCAGAATGTCCGGGTGCGCGACCCGCCTAGCCTTGAGCCAACCCTTCTCCCAGTCGGCGCCGTAAGAAGAACCACCGACGTGCCGCAACCCTCCTGGGAATAGGCGTGAAATCACGGACTCGACCACGGAGCGCCGCTCAGCCGCCTCTTCAAGAATCCGCTTTACCGCTTCTTCGTCACTTCGACCGCCCGAGCGTGCGGCAGACGACCGCGTGGCAGTCAAGGCAGTCGGCGCATCGGCGATTGCCATAAACACATCGGGGAGGAAAATTCGGATCGCTTCGAGAGCCAAGAGATCGACGAGTTCGATCTGTCCTCCGAGCGAGTCGACAGTAGAGCGTATCGAGGCGGCGAACCGACGAACGTCCCTGACGTTACGGATGAGAGGAGCGACAACTTCCATCAAAACGTCAGGCCACCGGTCCTTGTCAAATCTCTCCATAGCAGGCGACCCATCGAGCGCGGCGTCAAGCGCCTGCCCAACTTGGGTAATAAGTAGCTCATCCGCTATTACGGGCACGTCGATGGTGGTCTGAACGATCTTTTCGAGATAGCCGCGACCAGGAATACCGGATTCCGTTAGCGCTTCCTCGACGCGGCCACGATCGAAGGCGAGCAGGTAGATAACATTAGGGAAACTCGCGGTCAAACGAACAAGCTTGAAGATATCCCGGATCTCAGCGGTCTGCAGACGATCGATATCGTCTAAGATTACGACGATTCTTTCACCCAGTCGCGTGAGCTCGGCAGCCAGCATTTCTTTTCGGAAGACCACGCTCCCGTCCCGACTTTCCCGGAATTTGCGAACCGCTCCTACGGCTTCGCTTGCCCGCTGAATCAACGGACCAGCGATGGGGACGAACGTTAAGGGCGCCAGCAACCCCCCGTATGCTTCGATCTCGGCTGCAACTGCGGCGAGGCGATCCTCCTTCATTCGCAACTGCGACGCCAGCTCACCGAAAAACGACTGTACGAGCTGCTCCGTGTTCGAGAACATCCAAGGGTTGAAGTTGACGACTGGAAGCCTTGGCGCGCCGTCGAGTTGCAGCCGAATAAGATTGAGGAGCGATGTTTTGCCGGAACCCCAAGGACCGCTTAAGGCGATAACGTATCCTTGCGCAACGTCTACGGAACGCACCTCATGGACAATGCTTGCCACGAGAGGGCCCCTATCGAAGAGGTCGTCCTCTGGCTTACTAATCGGGTTATCACCTCTTGCTCCTTGCGCAGCGGGACGAGCAGGGTGAGAAGAACTTTCCGGGGTCGCCTTGCTCTTGAGCAACTGACGCACTCCCAGCACGATCGCTAGGGACCCCGTTAGAAGCAAGGAGAGTGCCAGCCAGCGCCAATCCGTCGCGAGATAGTGGAGAAACGACCGCCACCATGTGCCCGGCCATGACGGCCACGGAATGTATGTCCAAGGCTTCGACCAAGTAAGGACACCGGCGACGGCCACGGCCGCACCGCCGATCAGGAGCCCTACAGCTGACGTCCGTCTCCGGTCCACAAGTCGACATGCTGCCTTATCCTGCCAACCCTCGCCGACCCTGGGCCTTACAACCGGACGCACTTTGGTCCACTCAGCCAGTCAGCTTCGGTGTCCAGTCCCACCTGACGCTTCTATGGCTCGTCAAGTCCTTCCGGCAGTTTCCATGAGCCGGAACATGTGCCGGGCGGTGTAGCGCTTGAGGCAGCGGCGGATTTCGGCGTCGGATTTCTGTTGGGCACGTCGGCGGGTGAGGTAGTGCTGGGTGGGTTCGTGGCCGTGGATCATGCGCCAGTTGACGATGGTGTGTAGGGCCCGGTTGAGTTGGCGGTCGCCGAAGCGGTTGAGCCGGTGACGGGTGATGCGGCCGGAGGATGCCTGCAGCGGGCTGACGCCGGCGAGGGCGGCGAAGGCGGCCTCCGAGCGGCATCGGCCGGGGTGGGACCAGGCGATGATGAGGTGTGCCGCGCTGACCGCGCCGACGCCGGGCTCGGCCAGTAACGCGGGCATGATCGCGTTGACCAGGTCGTGGAGTTGGCGCTCGTTGGCGCGGATCTCTTTGTCGAGCTCGCGGATGCGTTGGGCCAGGCTGCGTAGGGTCTGCCGCAGGACCCTCTCGGTGGGGGTGTGGCGGGGGTGAACGCGCAGCAGGGCGCACGCGGCTGTCTGTCGGGGCGTTGACTGTCGGCGCAGCGGCTCGCGCAAGTGGTCGGGCGCGGTCAGCAGCAGTGCCTTGAACACGTTGATCGGGGCGGTGCGGGTGGCGTTGGCGTGTTCGCGGGCCACGAGCAGGATGCGTAGCGCTTCCCGGTCGCCGTCGCTACGCGGCTGAGCGTGATGTCCTGCGGCCAGGGCGGTGCGGGCGGCCAGACGGGCATCGGACGGGTCAGACTTGCCGCCTGGCCGGCGCCCGACGCGCTGCGGCCGCCCGGCCTCGATCACCTGTTGTCCTGCAGCCAGGAGCGTGCGCAGCAGCCCGGCTCCGTGCGAGCGGCAGCCTTCGACCGCCCAGATCAACCGCGGACCTGGCGCCTGCTGCACGGCCCAGGCGATCAGGTCGCTGCACCCGCCAGGGCTCGCCTCGATGGTGATGGTCGCAATCTCCCGCCCAGCATGATCGAGCAGGCAGGCGGTGTGCGTGTCGGTGTGAGTGTCCACGCCGATGACGGCGTCGACCGATTCTGCGAGCATGGGCATTCGGCCGTTGCTCCTTCCCAGAGGGCGGTGGCTGACGTTGGCACCGGCCTGGGTGGAGACACCTACGGCACATCTGTGATGAGCCACGCCGCGTGGCGGGCAAGCTTCTGATCAGGCCAGACGGTGAGCCAGGCCGGTGCCGGCGATCAAGACGACAGGTCAAGTGCAGGGCACGCCGCAGGCGGCCAGATGCTTGATGAGTCAGCCCTGATCACCGGCACCGATCCTGGCAGCAGTCCACCCAGGACCACCACCGCGAGCCTCACAGATGCTTGACGAGCGACTGTAAGACGAGGAGATCCTCTCAAGCCGCCCCGATCTCTTTGCGAGCCTTGAGCAGGAACTTCTCCCAAAGGTCTGCTACGTCCGCTTCGTCACCGCCGCTGCGCGCCTTCTCGGAGAGCTTTACCGCCAACAAGCCAACCTCGGACGATGCGATGAACATCAGCTCATAGGTCTGCTCCACGAGTTGGTCGGCGAGGTCTAGCACCCGTTTGCCCGACTCCGTGGCTCGCAGCTCGCCAGCCCTATCCGCCCAACCTTCTGGCCCACTCACTTGTTCAGCCTCATCCAAGTCCTGCGCCTCGGCGTTATCCGTTGCGTACCTAGCGAGCGCCTTCTGGTAGCTGTCCAGAAGTCGCAGGTACCGCGCGTAGACCTGGCGTCGCTCGTCCCTAAGCCTCAGGGCTCGATCATTGGCGAGCTGCTCTGCACGTGCTTGCGCCGCCTCCGCTGCCGCCGCTTGCCTAGCTCGTTCGTTCTCACCGAACTGCTTGCTGAGGAGCCGATCGCTGTTGCGCCACTGCCAGTGCGCTCCAAGCCAACCGCCGAGCAGACCAGAGGTAATCGCGCCAGCGACTGGGACAGTTACCTCCCACCACTGTGCAGCCATGAACACCTCCGGTGCTCGGTGTGCCGGTCGATCAAAGGGTCGTGCCCGTTGCGTGCCCGATCCGAAGGCCGATCAGGGACAACGGTGGTCAACAGCAGCCCCAGACGACAAAGGCCCCTAACTTGCGTTTCCGCAGGTCAAGCGCCTCTGCCGTTTTGCCTGGTGGCGGGCAGAGGATTCGAACCTCTGTAGCTTCGCGACGGATTTACAGCCCCCACCCAACCTGCTGCTGGCAGAGTCTAAGACCACCGCACGACCTGGCGCGTCCCCCGTCACGGCCCTTGGTCGCCGTGCCATCCATGTGCCAGTAGCCGGTGCCGCCGACGGTCACCAGCGGGCGCCGGTCAGAAATTAGGTGAGTTCAGCCATCAAATCACGAATCCTCGCAAAGATCTTGGTGCCTAGATTCCGCCCAACGGCACTCTTCGCCAGCTGTGCTGCTACATGCTTATCGGTCAGCACGTAGTCGCAGTAAGGCACTGCCTCGATCATTGAGTCAATGTCGCGAATATCGTTGCCCGTCCACCGCTTGTACGAATTCCGAAAGTTTCTCTCGTGTAGCGCCGCCCCAATCGCAGCGCTAGGAACATCGTTTACGAAGTCGATCAGCCACTCCCTGCCCCGTGCGTAGAACTCCGAGGGCGTCATGCCGTAACGTTCAAGCGCACGAGGCAGCCGGTCGGAAACCTCCCAGTACAGTTCCCTCGCTGCGACGATGTCATGCAGCTTGCTCTTGTATTTCGGCTGGTCGCCAAGCTTAGTTACCAGGTCTAGTTGGCGCTCTAGCCGGTGCGACTCCATTTCCCAGGCGGACTCAGGGCGATAACCGTTCTTTCGAGGCGCTGGACCGTCTCCATGACTGTAGGTCGGACACCAGGCGAGACCTACTCCACCGTCTCGTGGAGAGCCGCTCCGCTCGGTGACAATCTCCAACTTGGCCAGCTCGGGGTGATGGGTGGCCGAGTTCTTCTGGGGTGCGACCACCGTCAGGCGAGCGCGGCGACTTCGCGCCACGGCGAGGCCGAGCCGCTTACCCGGCTCGATCGTGTCCTTGGTCTGACCTCGCGGCACGTAGATGTAGTAGTGCCGCAGCAGCTTGTCGAGTTGCTCCCGCATCAGCCACATTCCTCCTGCCATTCTTCGTCGTGAGGGTAGGTGGGAGGACCGACATTCTCGGACGCCGAACCCGTTGTCATGGTGGCGACGGCGCCGAGCTGCGGTTCTAGTTAGTTGCGGAGCTCACGGCGGGCCGCCCAGAGAGCGGCGACGAGGCGCTGGCGCCACGGGCGGTCACGGGTGCCACCCACAGGCGCGGCGACGGCGGCTCGGACAGTCTCGACATCCCGGGTTACTGCGCGCTCGGTGGTGAGCAGGATCAGCACCGCGCCGGCCCGAAGTGCCAGGGCGGCCTCGATGGGCCCGACGTTGCGGGCGAACCCGTGAGCGATGAGGTTGCGGATGTTTGCGCCATCGTTGAGCAGGAAGGTCCGGAGGAAGCGTTCCCAGTCGGGATCGAAGGTGTTGTCGAGCAGGAACGGCAGGAGGACGCCGAGCCCCGGAAATTGACCGGCCTTGTCGCCGATGGCGGTGCGGTACATCGGCTCGTTCAGTTCCAGAAGCAGCGCACGCGCGGCGGCCTCCACCTTGGGCACCACTAGGTGGCAGCTGGCGTCGTACTCGCCGATCCAGTACAACTGCAGCGCCGCGGCCAGATCGTGCAGCATCCCCGGATCGGCGTTGGACAAGCGGAGAAACTCGGTCAGGTCGTCGTGGGACGGAATCCCGAACCGCTCCCGAATCTGCCACAGGGCTCTGGCGAGGAACCGCCCGTTCATAGCGAGGTGGTGCTGCTCGGCCCGGACGAGTTCGCGGTCGAACGCGGCGGCGTCGCCGGTGACGGTACGGCTGGGCAGGTCGCCGTCCCGGAACAGAACCGTGGTGGCCAGAAGGGGGATGATCGACTGGCCCATGGCCTGTCGGGCGGTGGCCTCGTTCGTCTCCTTGTTCCCGCTTGGCGGGCCGGAATGCAACCAGATTGACAGCGCGCGACGCCAGTCGGTCGTTGCGCTGAACCCGGGCAAGTATAGGTTGAAGAACGCCTTCGGGGTGACGAACGACCATTCGGTGCGTTCCCAGGTCACCGGTGGGGCTGCCTGGAGCCGGGCGACGGCGACCCGTTCGAGGTCGGCCACGCCGTAACGCCGAGCCGCCGAGGCCGCGTTGCTGAATTGGGTCCTGATGATCATTGGGTCGGTGGCGGCTTCGGCCTCGGCGATCATCGCCTCGACCTCGTGCCGATTGGCGCGTTCGATACGGGCGGACCCGCTCCCGGCGCTCTTGCGCACCAGGATCGCGAACCCATGAATGATGTGGACCTGTGCATACGTGGTGAGCGCCCGATCGAGGAGGTCGTCCACGGCGGGATCGGCGACACGGGCTGCCCTGCCCAGCGGCGGGGCGGTCAGCGCGCCGAGGACGGCCATTGCCGCGTAGGGATTCTCCTTCTGAATCACTGCGGCTTCGGCGACGGCCGTCATCGCAGTTTCGATCTCCGACTCAAGACCGGTGAGGCGGACGAGCCGAGCCATGGTCCACGCCCGCAACAGGCCGTTGGCCTTTTCCTCAAGTGTCAGTGGCGTGCTCGTCGAGTCGAGGTAGGCCTGAACGGCGCGCTCGCCGACGTCTCGCCGGTTGGGCATGAGGTGCAGCGTGAACACGATGTCCCAGCACCGGGCCCGTGCCACCGGGTGCCGGACCTCGCTAGCCAGGTCGAGCCATAGTTGGCGAAGGTCGCCGCTGGCCTCGCGGAGGGCCACCGGGAAGAGGGACGGCCCATTGACAGGGTCGAGCCGGGCGTCTGGCGGCTCGTCGGGCGAAGCGACCTGGATAAGGTACATGAAGGTCGTGAACAGCGCTCTCGCAGCGGCGGGCTCGATCGGTGGGTCCGCTTGCATCGCGAGACCCTCGACCCGCAGGCCGGCATTATGAGGATCATCGACGCCATCGCACGCCAGGTCGGCCAGCCGCGCCAACGCGGGAATCATCGTCGGGTCATACCGGTACGGCACCGGCCGGCCTGTGTCGTCGGCCTCGTCACTGCTGTCACCCGTAGCCGGTGTGGGGATCCCGTGCCCGCTCATGTGAATCCCATCCTCCAGGTCGATGGCCGTCACCCAGTCAAGCAACCGCCGGCTCGAGCGCCAACCGACTTGCGGGAGTTCACCACCGCACCGGCCGTCGATAAATGGGTCGGGAAACCGGGTCCGTCCGCGAGACGATAGACGCCGTGCCTTTCGAGAACGACGGCCACGGCGGCCAGCCCGACCGTGTCGAAGGTATGGGGCCTGACGACTGGGCAGCGATCGACGAGGCGCTGGGTAGATTCACGGCTGCGTCCGTGATTCCGCTGCTGGGCGCCGCGATCGACGCTCCGTGGTCGCGGCCGTGGCAGCACCACCTGACGCTGCTGTGGCTCAGGGCTGTTGGCGTGCCACCGGCCGGGAGCCGACTGGCCACGGACCCGGACCTCGCCGTACTGGTGAATGCCGCTGTGGAGGTCGCCCGGTACCCCGTGCTACCGCCGGGCGCATCGAATGATCCGCGGTGCCCGGTCGGATTCATGGTCGCCGGGCGTCGGTGCCGGATCCATCCCGGCGATTATCTCTACCCGCTGATGATCCTGCGGCGGCTTGCTACCACGGCACAGGCTGTCGATCCCACCCTGCTCAACGCCGTCGGGTTCACCTTGACCGATGTGATCGAGGTGGTGCTGGCGCACGGTACCGAAGCCCTGGAGGGGCTAGCCGAGGCGTGGAGCGCCTTGGCCGACGAGGCGACGGGCGACGACGCCCGCAGTACCGCCGCCCGTGCTGCAGCCGTGTCGACGGCCGAGGTCGACGCAGTCCGGCAATCCATGGCAAGGCTGAGCGATCCACACCGCATCACCAACCAGTGCAGCCGTCCCGAACGCGCCGCGCGGGCCCTGGCCTGGCTCACCCGCGACGCCATCCAGGTAACCGTCGCCGATACACCCGGGCTCCCGATGCTCGGACCCGTTCTCCGGGTGCGTTCGGGCGACGCCGTGTTTCCGGTTCCGGCCAGTCTGACACTCGACGTGTTGAACGCGGCTGCGGACATGCTGCTCCGGCGTCCCGAGATTGGCGGCGCCGACGCCGTCCGTCTTCAGGCTCTGACGTGCGGCCACGCCTTCGCGGTGTTCAACAAGCGGTCGGTCAACCGGTCGGCCCCGTTACAGATCGACCTCGGCACGCCGCCGATCATCGTCGGCCCACGAACGTTGACTACGGTCGTCAGCGCCTTGAACCCGGGCATGCTCAGCGAGGCGATCGAGCACGCCACCGATCTCCTCGATCGGCGGCAGGCCGAGACCGAAAACTGGCACGTCCTGCGCGATCAGCCGGCCTCGGTAGCCACCTCTCTGCGCGTTGATCACCTCGTCAAGGTGGTCGTGTACGGGGGCCCGCCGGTCATCAATTTGCACCAGGTACGGGACGTCATCGTGCTTCACATCGAGGAGCTCGTCGAACTCGTTGACGCGGCCGGCGGTGACTGGGCCACCGTCGAATGCTTCCTTCAGGATCTCGGCGAGCACGCCGGGCATGACGTTGTCGTCTTCCAGGACATCCTGGACGCCTGGACGGCCTGGCGGGACTGGGGGCGCATCGGTCCTCCCGCCGACCAGGACGGCCCCGGCCCGGCTGACGAGACGCGGCCAGGCAAACACGCGAGTGCGGACGCCGACGAGGAGACCGTGCTGTTCCTCGTGGCAGCCGAATACGACGCCACCTGGGTCCAGGCCGCCGGATGGGAGGCGATCGACGCGATTCTGGCTGCCGCAGGCCTGCCGGAGCATCGCGACTGGCCGATCGCGACCGTCGACGCCGACGGCACCGCGAATCTGTTCACCACGCCTCACGGGGAGATCGCTCTGGTCAACACCGACCCGGGGTTGGTCATCCTCATCGACGGCTCGGAGGCCGCGACACTGAACCTTGACGCGGACATGTACTTCCAGCTCGCCGACGCCGTCCGCTACTGCATCACCCGCCGGGACGAGGTCGCGCTACATTTCCGGCTCTACGACACTCCCCTCATCATCATGCTTGGCCTCACCGACGACCCGGCCCCCGATCCCGGCCGCGGATACGGCCTGCGGGTCGCCTACGCGGCGGAGCGATCCGTGCTGAGCGTCATCATCGGACCCGAGGTCCTCGAGCTGCTCCATACAGACCCGATGACCGGCCACAACGTGCTCGGTGGCGCCCTGCACGAACTCGTCCGTCGCATCCGCGTAGACCGGGACGCGGACCCTGGAACATCGGTGGAGGCGTTCCTCGACGCGTGGGAGCAGGTCGGACCGCTGATGACGCTGCACGGTATCGCGAGTGGCCGGCCGGCGGCGGCTCCGGTCGACACCCTGCCTCGGACGCCGGCGATTCGGGCGCGAGCGCTGCGCGCCGTGGCCGATCGCATCCGCCGCCGTGTCACCCCTGGTACGTACAGCGACACGCACGCGCACACCATCTGCCAGGACACGATTCTGCCCACGATCGAGGAGATGCTCCGTGAACGGATCGCCGCGTGCGACCCGTCCCTGCTGTACAAGCTCGCGGTCCGGCTCAACGCCGCCTGCGCCACGTACCTGCGCCGAAGCAACCAGATCATGCACTCGCTCGCCGGGCCGTGGGCGGCCAACTGGCACGACGCAGCCCGCGACGGCGACCGCTCTGCCACCATGACCTCGCTGCAGGCGCTGTTCGAGGCAGCGCTGGCAGACCCCCCCGCCGGAATCCGGACCGTCGACTCGCTCGACCTCGGTGAACTCGCTGCCCTCGCTGAACTGCTCGCCCTCGCCGCTGCCGCCGACTACGGGTACGAACGGGACCTGCACGGTCTCCAGGTCGACATCAACGACGACGGCATCTTCGTCGTGCAGGGCGTGCCTGTGATCGCCGACCAACGCGACATCAGCAGCGATCCGCCCCTGGACATCGACCTCGCGGCATACCATCGCGCCCAGCTCGACCATCTCATTGCGTTGGCCGCCAAAGACCCGTGGACGATCGATGACCTCGCGCAACAGGCCAGCCAGGAGAGCTCCCGGCTTCCCCACGCCGTCCAACAGCGCGACCGCGTCCCCTTCGAGCGTCTGGCCACGTTTGCCGAGCCATCCCTGCTCAAGGCCGATGCGTTGCTCGCCTACGGATGGGGCACCGGGCTCGACGGCCTCGCGGCTGTGCTCGGCACCGCCGCCGACTGGCCAACCGACGGGGACGGTATCGCCACTGTCAACCCGGACGACCTCATTCGTGAAGCCGCCGACTGGTCTGCCCTCCCCGACGTCCAGATTCGAGCTGCCCTCCAACTACTCCAGATCGACCCTGTCGAACTCCAGCAAGATGGTGCCCGGCGGTTCCTCAACGTCGAGCAGCGATCCCATCGCCTGCTGGCACGGCCACTGCCGATGATCGACGGCCGGATCCTGGTTATTCCGTGGCTGATCCATTCCGCCCTGCAACTCCACAACAGCTACCTCGCGGCGGCCCGGCTACCGCATCCGGCCAACGTGCTGCCTCCGGGTGTGTCCGACGCGATGAACAAGCACCGTAAGGGCCGCAACGACGAGTTGGAGACGACGGTGCGCGACATCGCGGCGGACCTCGGCTTGCCGCATCGATTCCAGTTGAATCAAGGCGAACAGGCCAGTCTTGGCATCCGAAACCCCGTTGGTGAGATCGACGTGCTGATCGCCGATCCCGTCAACTCGCGACTGTGGATCTGCGAAGTCAAGGACCTCGCGACGCCCCAAAGCGTCGCGGCAATGCGACACCACATCCGCCAGTTCACCTATGGAAAGCGGTTCACGCGCAAGCTCCTTGAGAAAGCGGAACAGATTCAGCGGCACGCCCACGCCGTCGCACTCGCCTGCGGTGTTACCGAAGTACATCCTTGGCGGGTGGTTCCATTGATCGTGACCCGTCACGTTGAGCCTGCCGCCTACGTCCAGAATCCGAAGGTCGCGTTCACCGTGCCGTATCAACTCGTTGAGGTCCTCCAAAATCCGAGCGACCCGGTAGAAGGCCCTGCACCCGCGCATCCTCCTCGTAGCCAATGGGTTCCTTCGCGCGCGGAATAGGCAAAGCCCTGACCAGTGCTGACTCTGGTCAGGGCTCGCTCGCGCAACGTCGGTCGGCGCTCGCCTGGGTCACCGATGGTCCACCCGACAGCTGCGGCGCGTGCCGGGTGGCAGCGCCGTGCCGCAGGTCGTGCAGTCGGATCGGCGGCAGCCCCGCCCGATTGACCAGCAAGGCGGTTCGCGATAGCGGGAGCCTACGGTCCTCGCGTCCACACACTTCCGACGACCGCGCGGCGTTACCGCGAAGCCGGCTTCCACTCTCCTAAGCATCCAGCCCGCTGACCTCGCCGCTCGGGAGACGGCTAGTGAAACCGGGACTCAACCGCCGGTCAGCCACTCGGCCAGTCGTCTGGCAGGCCGAAGAGTTCGTTGATCCGCTGCGCTGGCGAAATGGTTGGCTCGGGCGTGTCAACTGAGACGGGTGCTAGCCATCGCGGCTGTAGGGGGATGTTGACCCCGGGCTCAAGGGTGGTCCACAGGCTAGGTTGGACGTTGGCGACACGCCAAGGCTTGAGGTTGCTGGCGGTGACTACTTGCGGGGCGTGCCCGCGCCTCCAACCTTTGCGGGTTAGCCAGTGCCCATCCTGGTGAAGCTCGCTTGGGCGTTTGGAAGCTTGTCGAGGGATTGCAGCGGAAAGGCCATACAGTATTCGCTGAATGTCGTAGTCCCTCGTCGGGTACTCGGTGTTTGCCATGACTGCGATAATGAGGGGGGCGTCGAGTTTCCCGTATCGGTTTGCCTTTGCGTCGACAGCCCGGGTGAGCGGGGTGACGTTGTCTACGCCTGCCGCTCGCCCGGGGCCGAACGTGCCAACGAGTTGGCCGCCCTTGCCAAATGCGTCGGGCCGCAGCGGCAGAGCTGTGAATGTTAGGGACCAGCCATCCTCCTTGAATGCGAGGCGGGGAAGAGTGTGGCGGCTGGGGTTGCCGGCGAATGCCGCAGAGACTGCATGGGGGTCAAGGGACGCGAGCCATTGCGTCAGCTGATTGCGTAGTTTGGTGGTGGCCAGCGGCCGCAAGCCGACCGAGTCATAGGCAAAGCTGATCTTAAACGTTTCGGCAGAAAGTTTCTCCAGCACGGCATGCACGTCGTTTAAACGGCGTTTCTCGGCAAGTGTTCTCGTTGCGATGTTCGCCCGTACTGCTTCCAGATAGAAGCTACTCTCGCCGTTGTCAATGAGGAAGTCTGGGTGCTTTGAGGAGCCCGGCACTTCTGGGTGCACAGTGATGGAATAGCCGGCACGGCGGTACGCCTCGTGTAGGTAGAGCTCCCAGAACGCCGACTCAAACTCATGATCGTCCCCAGCCTGCATGCTCTTAATCAACGAGTTGCGCTCCGAGGAGGGGTACTGACCCGCCCATTCGGTAAGCAGTCGGCGGACTTCGGCAAAAGTCGGCCTGGCCGAACGGTTTAGGAAGGTGTACTCGGCCTCGTTCGGCTTCCTCGGCGAATGATCTGCACGAATAAACTCATCAAATATCGGCATGAGGACTCCTGTCAGCAAAAAACTCAATTGTCGAGATCCGAGTGGCGTTCAGCTGCGCGGAGCTAGGTCGGAGTAGTCGAAGGTGGGCGAGAACCGGACGGCGGGGTAGGTTCACTCATTCAACGCGGTGATGCAGTCCAGGACGGCGTCGATCTCCCGGGTATCGAGCTCTCGCTAGGGGTAGCGTTCCACCGCGAGGGGCGATGCGTCGACCCACTCCAGGACCAGCAGCCGGTCACGGTCGGTATGGAGCAGCCGAGGAACGCGGACAGGCGGGGTAGTGTCACCGAAGATCTCGTACGCGTCCAGCTCGTGCCTCCACCTGGCCGCCCAGAACGGATCTGGGTCAATCAGATACTTCACCGCTGCCGGTTCGCCGCGGAACGAGCCTCGCGCCAGCAGGGTCCTGTCCGTGCGCCGGCCCACCCATGGCCACCGACCTGCCAGCACGCCCGAACCCGTCGCACACAAGCACACCGATGCCGACGTTCGTGACACGTGGCAATACAGACCCCGCCGGAACAGAGGAGCACCAACGGAGCACCAACGTCCCGCTTGATGAAAGATCGCGACATGCTGGGGAAGCGGAGGTGCGACTTCGCTCATTGTCGGACCGTGGCTCGGGCACGCCTCTACCGCCTCGACCTCCTAACGTATGGTACTCGATTGCTTCCTGAGGGTCGTTGACCGTAGGCTCCCCGAGTGGACGACGGGGATGAGGGCGATCGTTTCGCGGACGCTATTCGCATTTTGCTTCTCATCGCCGCAGTGGCGGAGGATCTGGGCCCTGCCGCTGCGGCGTCGGCGCCCCGCGGTGCCGTTGCCGTCCTGTACGCGGAGGGGCGCCTGCAAAAGCTTGACTTTTGGCTGCGGAATCCCGACTACCTCGCCGACGAGCTGCTGAACGACTACGAGCGGTGCCTGACCGATGTGGAGGAACGGGCTCACGCGCCGATTCTGCTCGATCTAGCGGGCGAGATCCTTGACTCGGATGAGCCCGAGGTTTGCTCGATCCCCATGGTCCGGTACCTGTTCGGGGCGTTCGAGTCCTTGGACCGAACTCTCTCGGTCTTGGTAGCGCCACGGCTGCTGGTCGTCACTCAGCGTCGTACCGCTCATCGAGTCTTGCAGGACAACTACTACCTGACCGAACGGGGCCGCGAGGTTGCCGCACAGGCAACCGCCCAGTTCCCGGAGTTGCGCTGGTACACCGAGCGGGCCCTGCTGGTGAAGGCGTTGGCGGATGGCAGCGGGCACTCGGCGTTGGCGCTGCGCCGCCGGCAGTACCTTCAGCGTGATTACGCCGAGACACCTCTCAAGGAAGTCATCCCGTCGATCGCGGCTCGTGCCCGCGCTCGGCTCGCTCAGCTTCGTGCCGCCGACGTCGAGGAGCCCGTCGCATGACACCGAAGATGGCCATTCCGCAGGATAGTGATCTGTACGCGGCGATCGCCGCGAAGGTTGCCGGTGTCGATGCGAGGCGGGTCCGGCAGGTCCTTGACTCGTACGGGGTGGCACTGGCCAGCCCGATGCCGGCGCGCCGTGAGTTACGGGTGCGCCGGCTGTACTGCGAGGGAGAGAAGACGGGGACCACCGACAACGACGGGCCGTTCACTGTCGATATCTCGCTCGGCGACGGGCCCTGGGTGCTGGCGAGCAAGGTGAACTCCGCCGGTAAGTCCACCCTGTTGTGGGCGCTGAGTTGGGCGTTGCGCGGTGAGAGCGTTGACGAGTTCCGGCGCCCGGAGACGGCCGGGTGGTTGACGTATGTGCGGGCTGACCTGCACGTCGGCGGTGTGCTGGTGTCCGTGCGGCTTGAGTTCCTCCGACCTGGCCAGCCTTCGGCGACGCTGCTCACGGCCGATACCGTTGATCAGCTTCTCGCGTTGGACGGCCGCGACGTCGACGGGGCTGGCGTGCGTGCGGTTGCTACCGCCGCGCCACCCGACGTCAAGGGACTGATTGAACGATTGATGCTCGACCGTCTTGGGCTGCGGCCGATCTCGGTGTGGGCGGCCGAGCCCGGTGCCCCCAAGGACGAAGCCGGTCAGCGAGACAGTGCGGAACAGTTCCATTCCTGGGCCAGCTTCTACTACGCGATCGCCCTCAACGCCGGGCACGACAAGGTCCTTCTCGGCCCGACGGCGTTCGGCCAGTTACCTGCCAAGCTGCTGCAGATCTTCCTGGACGTGCCATACGTCCCGGAACTGACCCACCTGATGTCCGCCCAAAAGCGGGAGGACCAGGAGGATCGACGCGTCAAGCGGCGCGCCGAGGAGGACGCCGAGGCGCGCCGTTCGCAGATTCAGCCGCTGCGGGAGGCGCTGGCGGCGGCGAAGTCGCGGTTGGCAGAGCTGCAGTCACGTCAGCCCGACCTCACCGGACTGCTAACCGCAGCCGATGCCGCAGCACGGAAAATGGCCGAACGCCAAGCGATCCATCTCGATCTCCAGCAACGCTTCGACGCCGCTCGCCGTATCCGGCTTCAAGACGAACGTGCAGCTCGTCGCGCACGGCAGAGCGCCGCTGCGCGACTGCTACTCGGGGCGCTGGATCCCGAGGCATGCCCACGATGCGACCACGAGATCGACGAACCGCGGCGGGCCGCGGAGGAGTCAGACCATCGGTGCGCCGTCTGCAGCAACCCGCTGCCTGCCCATGAGGAGGACCCGAACGCCCACGCAATGCTCCTGCAACGCCATGCCGAGCAGGAAGCCGCGTCACGACGAGCGGAAGCCGCGGCGAAGAAGGCCGCGGACGAGGCTGCCGAGCGATTCGGCGAAAGCCGGGACCGGCACGAACAGTTGCAGGCAAAACTGGCGGCCATTCGATCGGACACCGCACAGCAGGACCTCTTTGCCGCCCAACGCGAGTGCTACCAGCTCGAAGGCGCTCTCGCCATAGCCGCCGGTGGCGGCGAAGCAGTCCCGGCCGTTGTCGGCTCGTACCTGGCGACGCAGGAGCCACGCCAGGATTCAGCGCTCGACGTGGAGCCCGACATCCTGGCGAGCGCAATAGCCGTGCTGCAAGAAACCGTCCGCAACCACAGCAAGGCACTGTTCGCCGACCTCAACAGCAAGATCGTGTTGGTAGCGCGCAGCTTGGGCGTCACCAACCTGACCAGCGTCGATCTAGACACTGCAGGCCGCGTCAACGCACGCAAATCCGGGGTGAAATGCGCGTTCAAGGACTTCAGCCCGGGCGAACGGCTGCGGATGCGGATCGCCACGATCATCGGCATGATTACTGTCGGGCACGAACACGGCATCATGTCGCACCCGGGACTGCTGCTCATCGACGCACCTACCGCCGAAGAGGTCGTCCCAGGCGACGCCCGCGTTGTGCTGCAGGCATTGCACGAGATGGCCAACCGCGGAGTCGGCGTACAGATCGTTCTCACGTCCACCGAGGATGTGCTATGGGACATCTTCCCGCCGGATCGGATCATCACCGGTCCCGACGCGCGGCAGCTGTTCTGAGTGCGGCCTGCCGCAGCTGCTGCGCCGACGGGCGAAGGCGTGATCGACTTGTCGAGGGAGGTGCGCGGTGCCGGGGATCGAGGTTCGCCTAGCGGACTGGGCCCGCCAGGCGACGCTTGCCGAGCGGCGCTCCGGACCAACGATCGAGGCTCTCGGCGGCCTGCACCCTGACGAGGCCCGTCAGCTAGCCACCGGGCCTTTCCTGGTGTATCTCGTGCAAGCCGCCGTGCATCAGCAGCGGACTGGCTCAGACGACGACGCTCAACCCCTTCGCGCGGCGGTCCTCACCGGGTTGCGCGAGCAGCAGCGGCACTCGGCCTTCGCCAGCGCAACCGATGTCCTAGCCCGTCACCCCGACTTTGCTCGCGCCCTAGGCACCGGGCTACCACGCGCGTTGCTCGCCCGCCTCACCGCTATAAGCGACGCCGGCGACGAGCCGGCCCCCGCCCTGATCGCCGCAGAAGCAGCCGATTGCCTGGCCCGGCTCACCCTGGCCGGAGTCACCCGGGCCGCCCAACTGCTCGGCGCACTCGACGAGGCCACCGAGGATGTCGCCGCCCTCCCCGAGCCGTTCGCCGCACGGCTCCCCCGGTTGCTCGGCCTTCTCGAGGCCCACCATCCCGGAACCGGCCTGCGTGAGGCGCTCGAACGGCTGCTACCGCTCGAGCACACCTGCAGCGACGCCGCATTCGAACTCGCCCTCACCGACTTACAGGACGCGCTGCAAGCGTCCGATGCTGCGACCATGAGGGTGCGGCTGATCCGCGTCCGGCGGCGCTTGTCGGAACTGCTCGCGCAAACCTCCGAACGCCTGGACGCGCGGATCTATCACGACGCCATCGACGCCGTGCTGACCCTGGCCGCGCCCGACGCCACGACCCGCATACCCGCATTGGCGGCGATGCTGCACACGACCCTGCAGAAGTACCGGGCTTGGCGGCACAACACCCACCGGCCCGCATGGTCGCGTTCGCGCTGCGACGACATCGCAGCCTGGGCCGAGCTCACCGCCATTCTCGACGCGGCAGCCCGCCACACCGGCGACGACGACCCCTGGTACGACGATGGCCAAGCCATCCTCACGACCTTGCTCACCGCCTACGGCGCCGACCGGACCGTGACGGTCGTCAAGGAAGGTACTACCGCCGGTGTCGTTGAGGTCCTAGTCGCGCCCGCGATCGAGGACGTCTTCCTACGCAACGAGAACCGGATCCGCTTCCTCGAACACGCAGTCGACAACGACCCGCTTCTGCGCGCCGAACCCTCGGCCGTCCGGTTGCTCGGTTCGCTGCGCGACCGCACACGATCACCGGCCGTGCCCGACGGACATCCCGGCGGTGGTCCGGGAAAAGTGCGACGCTGGCCGCTGGTCGCCCAGACCGTAACTCCGGCGGAATTTGCCCAGCTGACTGAGACGGCACCGGAGCCGGTCCTGGACCGCCTGGAAATTGCACTACGCACCCACGAAGACACCCACGCGGCAGCGATGGATCCAAAACTCGGTCGGCTTATGGACCGGCTCGTGGGCCAGCTCCAGCAGAGCCCCGACTGGATCCCGGACATCGCAGATCCCTTTCATGCACTGCTGCACACCACCGTCCGGTACGCGTTTCTCTGCTACGATATCGGCCGTAAGATGGGCGGCTCCTACACGGAATATCTGCGCCTGAGAGACCCTTCGAGGAAGAAACAGAAGGTCGATGAGGCTCTTTTCCACCAGCACTTCTACGAGGTGCTCTGCGTTTCCTCCCTGTTCCGCATCATCGACGCGGAGGTCATAGAACACGCTGGCGGACGTGTCGACATTCGTGCCTCGTTCGGCCCGGTGCGGTTCAACGTGGAATGCAAAATCGAGGAACAGGACGCAAGCGAAGCCGCCCTGCGCCACTACGCCGCTCAGGCGAGCGAGTACCAGAACACCAATGCTGCGTTCGCGATCCTTCTCGTACTGGACAAGACCGAGCACGCCGAGGGAACCGTAAACCTCTTCGAGAGCATCTGGATTGAGCAGGTCCAGCGCGACGGCGAGTCAACTCCATGCCAAGTAGTGACTGTCCGAGTACCGGGTGGTCGAGACGATCCATCGTCGTTACGCGCGCCTGGCCGCCGGTCGTAGGACTCGTTTGAATCAACCGCAACTGACTGACTACGGTGTGCAGCAAGGCGGCTCTTCCACCGCTCCGCCGCCCTTGTCGCACATCCCGCGCTGCCGCAAGCACGCCGTGACCAACCTGCCCGCGCGAAGTGCGAGTCGGGGCCGTCGGAGCACCGAGCGGGCGCCAGCGGAGCAGGATTTAGAAGAGGGCCGGATGAGGTGCTGTGGCAGTGGGCCGCTTTTCGGGGTTAAGGGGGAGAGCGGCTTCGGCGAGCAGTTCTCCGAGCGTGGGCGCGGTGGGCCACCGGCGAGTGACGAGCTCTGGCAGCAGTAGCGCCGTCGCGGTGGTGTCCCACAGCGCGCGGTGTGGCTGCGAGTCCGGTGCGGCCTCGTCGACCCGGCGAGTGAGTCCCAGCTCGTGGATGAGCGCGGTCAGGGCGCGGGAGCGGCCGGTTGTGAGTGCCTTCGCGAGGCGCAGGGTGTCGATGAGGCCGGCTGGCCGGAGCGCCGGGAGCTGGCGGTGTAGGAGCCGCCAGTCGACGGTGACGTTGTGGCCGACGAGGTAGCGGGCGTTGATCCGAACGGCGAGGTGCCGCTCGATGTCGGCGGGGGCGGGTGCGCGGCGCAGCGTGGCGTCGGTGAGCCCGGGTGAGAGCCACGGGCGGGCCGCGATTGGTCGGCCGGGGTTGATCAGGGTGGTGTAGCTGGTGGGCATGTCCGGCAGCCCGGCGACGAGCGGGACGAGCGCGATCTCGAGGATCGCTTCGTCGGCGAGGTCCTGGGCGCCGGTGCCCTCCAGGTCGATGACGACCAGGCTGGCAGTGGTCCAGGGGTCGCTCAGGCTGCCGCTCATGCTTTCTCCCCCGTGCTGCGTTAGTCGTCGTCTCCATACTTCACGGCTTCGACGAGTTCCGCCCGTACCGCGGCGAACCTTTCCACCTGGCGCGGATCGACCTCGTGGCCGAGGAGCTGGCGGCCGTGCGCGCCGGGGAAATGCGGCTGGTTCGCCTCCCAGATCTGGTGGCGCAGGTGGTGCTGCACGGCGTACCGCTTCTGCTCGCCCAAGCCGTGAGTCCACACGTGGCCGGGTTCGACCAGGACGGGGCTGTCGTACCCGAGCATGTCGAGTATGTCCTTGACCTCCTGCTCGGTGGGGTCGCGGTAGTCGTCGATGCAGAGCTGCTTCTGCCTGGCGGGGCAAATGTTGCACAGCTCGTTGACGCCCCAGTGGCCGTTGTAGTCAGCCACGCCGTGGGCGTAGGAGACGCCGCAGCTAGTCTTGCGGAACAGCGGCGTCTTGATCCCGGACGCCCTCCACGCGCCCACGATCAGCTCATCGATCTCGCGCGGGAGGGTCTTGCGGCGGGCGTAGTCCTCGCCGTACGGCACGTCTACGCCGAGCTGGCGCAGGTAGGCGGCGTTCTCCGGCTTGTGGTAGTAGCCGGTGAACACGGCGGCGTCGACGTCGCCGGCGACCTCCAGGACGTGGTCGATGGTTTCGGGGGCGGTGTTCCAGCCGGGGACGATGGGCCGCCAGTACAGCACCACGCCGGTGCGCTTCTTGTGGGCGACCGCGGTGTAGATCGAGTTGATCGTGATGGCGCTCTTCGTGATCGGCTCGACCCGGTCGTCTTGGATGCCGGAGTAGGTGAAGAGCAGGGTCACCTTCAGGTGGCGCAGCGACTCCAGGATCTCCATGTCCTGGCCGGTGACCTTGAACCTGGTGATGATGAGGACCTGGTTGGTGTACGCCCGCTCGTCGAGGGCCCGTAGAACCTGGAACAGGTGAGGCTTCACGCCGGGCAGGAACGGGTCGGTGGCCTTGTTGAACAGCTGGATCGGGGTGACGTGCGGCCGGAACGCTTCGTGCCCGATCAGCAGCTCGATGGCCTCCTGCGTGGACACCAGCAGCGTCGGGGTCTTGTCGTCAAAGTTGCCCCAGAAGTGGCGGACGCAGTACCCGCAGTCCAGCGGGCAGCCGACGATGTGGTTCAGCGACAGCCCGGACTTGCGGTAGCCGACGACCAGCTGCATGTAGGGGTCGAGGCGGGCCCGCTCGGCGGCCGGCATGAGCTTCAGCTGGCGGGGGCCAGAGCTGATCTGAACGCGGACCTGGGTCATCGGGCGCCTCCTCGGGCGGCGGGTGGGCGCAGCAGGTGCGTGCGCTGGGGTCCGTACCAGATGCCGAAGTCCCGCTCGACCACGTCGCTGTGGTCGGAGGTGTGGATGAGGTTGTCGACCAGGCGGCCCTCGGCCACCGCCTTGTCGAGGCTGTCCTTGGCGTAGCGGCCCCGGACGGTGGTGCTGGGGGCGCTGGCCGGGTCGGTCACGCCGACGACGGCGCGTACCCGCTCGGCGGCGTTCTCGCCGTAGCCGAGGGCGACGACAACCCTGTTGCCGATGAAGATGCGCCGCAGCTCTGCCGGCACGTCGCGGCCGAGCTGCTCGGACAGGGGCAGCATGTCGGCGTAATGGGCGAACACCTGGTCTTCGGTGGGGATCACCGTGTGGGAGTCGACGATGGTCACGAGGCCGCGCATCCACTGCAGGACCTCGCTGACGAGGCCGCGGCGGACGCAGTCCGGCTTGAGCAGGATGATGGTCCAGCGGGACCAGTCGACGGTGACGGCGGCGGTATCGTCGGTCATGCCCGGCTCCCGGGGAAGGCGGGCACCAGCTCGGGCCACCGGTTGGCCACCAGCCACCAGTGCCCCGGGTGCAGCTCGGCGAGGATGTCCCGGCCGACGGGCTTGCCGGGGTTGTGCACGATCTGCCGGTAGCACTCGAACAGCGCCAGCACCCGCCGCCAGTACGGGTCGACGCGCACGGTGGTCAGCCGGCCGGGGGTGAGCTGGTCGCGGTCGTCGCGCAGCACCTGCTCCCATGCGGCGACCTCCCGGATGGTCTCCCAGCTCGTGGCGGGCATGGGGTCGACTGGGAAGCGGCGGTGCGGCAGCGGTCGGTCGCCTCGGCCAGCATGGCGTCGACCTTGTCCACGTCCAGCTTGTTGATGTGCATCGAGCCGACGTGGTGGGCGTACGTGCCGACGCCGACGCCGAGGCGGCGGGCGGTGAACTCCTGGATGAAGGTGAACGCGAACGTGTCGCCCAGCAGGCCGATGACGGCGTCGTTGCCGCGCATGTAGGCCGACATGTGCAGCTGTCCGTTGCGCAGGAGGAATTGCAGGCCGAGGGTGCAGGCCACGTCCGGGTTGGCGGGGTCGACCAGCTCGTCGGGGCGCATGATCACCATGGCGGCGCGCTTGGTGTCCGGATCGTCGCCGATCAGCCGCTCCACCCGCTGGAACTGGCTGTACGCGTCGGGCTGGCCGGGCCGGAACAGGCGGGGCCCGTAGGCGGTGCCGGTGAGCCGGGCGCCGTCGGCGGACAGCTTCCGCAGCTGCGGCGCGTAGTAGGAGATCATGTCGACGTCGTCGCGGCCGGTCAGGTACCACAGGGCCTCGGCGTGGTTGAACACGACGTTGGCCTTGCGGGCGGCGAGGTAGACGATCCGGTCGACGGGGTCCGTGATGGTGAAGCTGGTGTTGATGATCTCCAGGGCGTCCTTACCTCGCCCGCAGGTGTCGAAACGGTGCCTGGTGGCGATCTCCCGCAGCACGGCCAGGTACGCCGGCTGGAAGCTGCCGAACTCGGGTCCGAAGACCATGAGCGTCTCCCTCATTCGGGGGTGGACATCAGGTCGGTGATGACCTGCTGGAAGACGGCTGCCTGGCGGGACAGCCGCATCTGGTCGAGGTAGCGCAGGCACTGGTAGATCAGCCCGGTGTGGGTGATGGTTCCGGCGATGCGCTGGAGGTACTCGACCTTCTCGACGACGTCTTTGCCGTCGATGACGATGAGCTCGTCGGGGACGAAGCGGTGCCCGTCGACGACGTCGGCGGGCATGAGCGGCACGCAGCCGGCGAGGACCGCTTCGAACAGCCGCTGGGTGATGTGGCCGGCGGCGGCGTACCGGTCGGGCAGCAGCATCACGGTGGCCAGGGCGCCGCGGTGGATCCGGTCGACGTCGGTGAACGCGCACCGGCCGGTGAAGTTGACGTGCGGCCACGCCTGGGTGCGAATCCACTTCCCCGCGACGCGGTGGCCCACGTGCCTGGCGGCGGACGCGAAGTACCTGTCGAAGTGCTCGTCGCGGTCGTACTGGTTTCCGACGTACACCAGCGACGTGGGTCGGTGAAGCTGCGCCAGCTCGTAGGCGTCGGCGGCGTCGAGCCGGGAGTCGGGCACCGGGCACAAAGTGGTGGTCGCGCCCGGTGTGGGTCGGGTGGCGAACTCGCACACCCGCACGTTCCGCAGCCCGCGCAGCGGATCATCGGCGGGCAGTCGTCGATCGAGGTCCCAGATGATGGTGGGTACGCCGGCCAGGGTGTAGTGCTCGATCAGCTCGGCCTGTCGGTGCAGGTCACAGTGGTGACCGAGGCTGCCGCAGGCCGTGGTGTTGCGGCCGGGCAGCGGCCACCGCCACTCGAACATCACGACGTCGAGGCCGGGCAGGCCGCTGTCGAAGTCGTACGCGTCGCGCAGGTCGAGTCCGGCCTCCTTGAGGTCCCGGTTGGCCTGAAGCAGCGTCACGAGGTGACCGGCGAGCTCCAGCGCGTCGACCAGAGGGGCCCGGTACGAGCGCGAGCCGTCGGGGGTGTCGACGACGCCGGGCCCGAGAAACCCCCAGCAGCTGTAGCCGATCTCCAGTCGCCTCACCAGGGGTCTCCCATCAGGATTGGTGCCGGCGGCCGGGATCGCCGTTGCAGCACCTCTCGGGCGATGCGCAGTGGGAGGCAGTTGGCCACGCCGCAGCGTGGACACCGACCGCGGGCGTTCGGCCAGTGATAGGTGGCCACGATGCGAGCCAGCAGGACCACCCGCGCGGTCGACTGCGGCAGTGACAGGCCCACCACCGTCATGACGCCGGCCCTCGGGCGGCGGCGTCTGCGACGACCTGGGCGAGGTAGCCCTCGGCCCATTCGTTCTCCTCGCAGGTCCTGGGTGAGGTGCAGGAGATGCACACCCTGCCTTGCGGGCGACCGCCAAGCGTCCTGTGCAGGAGGGCGATCGAGTTGGGCGTGGCCGTGGTGGCGGCGGTGATGGCGTGGACGAGGATGCCGCTCATTGGGGCCGCCCCGGCACCCGGTAGAGCGTGCGCTGCCCAAGGGTCATCAGCGGCTCGGCCCTCGGGTAGAAGTGGGTCGGCTCCACCAATGGCCCCACCTGCTTCGGCAAGAACCCTGAGGCAGGCTCAGGGAGCCGGGATCGCTCGGCAATGGCGCTACGCGAGACATACACCGTCATGCCGGCACCTCCATCAGAGACGGTGAGCGGCGGGCTCGCCGGGGGAAGGGCGAGCCCACCGCCGCACCACAGCGGCCGGGAGCAGACCGCCAATCACCCACCCACGCAGCCCTCCTGGCGGTACACAGGCGGGGCATCATTCGCACGCGTAAGGGAGCGGGCTGGGACGGCACCGGGCGAAGCGCCAAGGCCAGCTCTTGACTCCCGGCGCTTCCGTTATTCATCCCGATCTCCCTGGCGTGAGGCTGTGATTGCGCGCCGGCCGCGTACTCGCCGAGAGTGGCGCATCAGCCCAGTCAGGTTCGCTCGGTGAGTGCAGCATTGGGAATGTCCTGGCGGTGCACTCACGGTGCACCTGGCAGCACGACAAGTGCCGATACGATCGTCCGGACGACTGTCCGCATCGAGAGGACGTGCGATGGCCGCGGTGACGACCTGGACCGGCCGGGAGGCAAACGCGCTGCGTCAGGCGTTGCGGATGAGCGTTACCGGCTTCGCCGAGCACCTGGGCGCGGCACGGCGAACGGTGGCCAAGTGGAGCAGCCAAGGCAACAAGGTCCATCTGAGGGCCGACATGCAGGCCGCTCTCGACACGGTCCTGGCGCGGGCCACCTCGGACGTCCGCGAGCGCTTCGAAGCACTCGTGAGGGGAGGTACCAGTGGTGCACTCGCGGGTCCCGCGACGCTGCCCGTCAGGGACACGCAGACCCATACTGGCGAAGGCGGCATTCACGACTTCGACTCGGATGGCGACGTGCGGCGCAGAGATCTCCTGACCGGCGTGACGATCAGCGGCATCGCCCTGCCGAACGTCGCAGCTCTGCTCACCGCACTGGTCGCACCACGACCTTGCAACATCGAGCCAATTGCCTTACCAATCCGGCAGTTCGGTCGGGAGGTCGCCGCCGCGAAAACCGACTATCAGGCGTGCCGTTACGAGCAGGTTCTCGCCAGGCTTGTGGCCCTGCTAGCCGCCGTGGAACCCACTCGTGCGGAGGCCGAGGGTGAGCAGCGGACGCAGGTCGACGCCCTGGCCAGCGACCTCTACCACGTCGTCGGCAGCGTGCTGCTCAAGGTTGGCGACAAAGGCGCGGCCTTGGTCGCCGCCGAACGCAGCGCCCGTGCCGCTGAGAGCAGTCAGGACCCGGTGGCGATGGCTGCAAGTGCCCGGATCATGACCCACGCCCTCATGAGCAACGGCCACGGTACCCAGGGGCGACAGCTTGCCGAAGACGCGGCCGAGCACCTCCGACGCGGCAGCGGACTCGCGTCGACCGACGCGGTCGCCGTGTACGGCGCACTGCTGCTTCGCGGTGCTATCGCCGCCGCCCGCGACGACAACAGAGACAACGCGCAGGCCATGCTCGATGAGGCTTCCCGAGCCGCCGATCGACTCGGCTACGACGGCAACGACCGGTGGACCGGCTTCGGTGCCACCAACGTCCTGCTGCACCGCGTCAACATCGCGCTGACCCTGGGCGACGCTGGCACCGCCATCGCCCTCGCCCGCCAGGTGCCGCTGGACAAGATCGACCTCGCCGAACGCAGAGCCTCCCTGTTCGTCGACGTGGCCCGCGCCTACACGCAATGGGGACGCTACGAGCACGGCCTGAACGCGCTACGCAACGCGTACGAGGTGGCACCAGAGGAGATTCGGTGCCGACCAGCGGTGCAGCGCATCGCCAGCGACCTGGCTGTCCTCGCCCGGGGGCGCGTTCGCAGTGCTGCCCTCGACTTCGCCCAGCACGCCGGGATCCGCGTATGACCAGCGGACACCTGCAAATCGTCGTCTGCGCTGCCGGCCCCGCCGCAGACGTGACACAACTGGTCACCACCGCGACGCGCCAGTCGTGGACAACGGCGGTCACCGCCACCCCCAGCGCCCTCGACTTCGTCGACGCCGAAACGATAGAACGGCTGACCGGACACCCGGTCCGGTCCACCTACCGGTCCTCCCCCGGCACCAGCCGGTCTCTCCCCGCCGCGGACGCGCTCATCATCGCCCCCGCCACCTACAACTCCGTCAACAAGATCGCCCTCGGCATCGCCGACAACTATGCGATGACCGCAGTCGCCGAGCTAATCGGCCGGCGGGTGCCCACCGTGGTCGTCCCTTTCGTCAACGCCGCCCTGGCCACCCGCACACCCTTCCAACGTGCCGTGGCGAACCTTCGCGATGAGCACGTCCGGATTCTTCTCGGGGCCGACGACGGATGGGAGCCACACCCACCCGGCAGCGGCAACATTCGCCAGACTGCCTTCCCTTGGACGACAGCGTTCGAAGCGGCGACCGGGTTGGCCGGCGAGAGATCGACCAGGTGAACCCGGGTGCTCACATAATCCGCATCCCGGTGTTCCAACCACAGCCGAAGCGACTTCGACTGCCCGTAGGCCTCGTCCATCGTCACCCACCCCACCGGCATCCCGGCGTCCAGGGCACGAGCCAGCATCTGGCGGGCCATCCGCACCTTCGTGGCGAACTCGACCTCGTCCGGGATCCCGGCCGCCCGACACCGCTGGCGGTCCTCGGTCCACGACGCCGGGAGGTAGAGCTGCCGGTCGATCAACGCGTGGCCCTTCGCCGAGCGGTAGGCCACGAACACCCCGACCTGGCAGTTCTCGGTCCGTCCTGCGGTGCCGGAGTACTGCCGTTGCACCCCGGCCGACCGCGTGCCCTTCTTCAGGAACCCGGTGTCGTCGACTATCAGCACGCCCGCCGGATCGCCGAGGTGCTCGACCAAGTAGTCCCGCACATCGTCACGGACCGCGTCGACGTCCCAGTCCGCCCACCGCGACAACCTTTGCATCCCGTCCGGTGACACATCCCCGGCCTGCTCAGCCAGGGTCCAGCCGTTCTTGCGGCCCGGGCCCGAGACCAGCCCGCACAGGTACTGACGCACCCGCCGCAGCGGCTCCGACCGGCGAACTCGAGGCCCGATCCGCGCGTGCAACCGGTCCAGCTCCCCGTGCCACCGGTCAACATCAACATCCGTCATAGGCAGACCAACGAACGCGAGCCGAACCCGATTCGCTTACTGCCGTTGCAGTACTAGCGGTTGTTCCATTCGCTGGCGCGCCTCCTCGAGACGCCGAGGTGCCGTCGGCGCGGAAGGCTCGGCGGTATGCCGCTGGGGAGTTGCGCATGGCGCGGCTGAAGTGGTGACGGTAGGTGATCGGGGAGTCGAAGCCCACCGTCCTGGCGATCTGCTCATTCTTCGCCACGATCAAAACCGAACTCCTCCACCGGCAGGCCTGGCCCACTCGAAAGGCCGCCCAACAGGCAATATTCGAGTACATCGAAGGGTGGTACAACACCCGCCGCCGGCATTCCAGCCTGGGCTACCTCAGCCCTGCCGCCTACGAGGCCAGCACCAACGTCCGGCCGCTAACCGCTCTCAAGGTAGCTTGAGGATCAACACATCGACCCTGTCCGTCGAATCGGGTCAGGCCCAATCCTGGTAGTACTGCGCCGGCTCCGGCCGAGGAAAGTTCGGGTGCCTGGTCCACTCCGCCACGAAGTGTGAGACCTCGTAGAACCCCTCAGCCATCCAGCGCGGCAAGTCGCCATGACCCTCGCGCTGCTCACAGGCCACCCGCATCGCCCGCTCCAACCGGCTGAACGCCGCCCGGTCCCAGACGAGTTCACAGCGCAGTCGGAGCAGGAAGCTCCCATCCACGGACTCGAACTCTCGCCTCAGCACCGTCAACACGTCGTCCACGCCCGCATCTTGGCAGCCCGGTACGACGCCCTCGGCACTGTCAAACTTCTTCAGACACGTGACACTAGATCCTAGAATCCGTGTGTGATTACGATGGCACACGTCACGAAGATCTATCGGGGAGCGCGCCGTCCGGCCCTGCACCAACTCACCCTAGCCATCGAGAAGGGGGACTGGGCCTTTGTGATCGGCGGGACTGGTTCGGGGAAGTCGACATTTCTGCGTCTCATCGTCAACGAGATCCGCCCGACGCTCGGTGCGGTGACCGTGGCCGATCGGGATATCGCAGCCCTCAGGCGGTGGCAGCGGCCGCATCTGCGCCGCCGCATTGGCTATGTGCCCCAGACGCCGGTGCTCGTCCCGCATCAGACCGCCTACGAGAACGTGGCCCATGCGCTCACTGTCATCGGGAAGACCACCGCAGTGTCCCGTCGCGTCGTCCCAGAGGTGCTGGAGTTGGTCGGGCTGTACCGGAAGGAACACCATTATCCTCACGAACTGTCCGACGGGGAACGACAACGGGTCGTGATCGCGCGCGCCTTCGTTAACCGGCCGCTCATCATCGCCGCGGACGACCCGACGTCGGCCGTCGATCCCGATACTGCGGTCGAGATTCTGCGCCTGCTGGATCGGATCAATCGGGTGGGCACCACGGTCGTGATGGCGACGTCGGACGCCAATATCGTCAACATGATGCGGCGCAGGGTCCTGGAGCTGGAACAGGGTTCGCTGATCCGTGACGAGCGACGTGGCGTCTACTAAGTGGGTTGCCGGAAAGTTATGTCCGCAACTCGCCCGAGTTGATGTTGGTACCAACCTGAAGGCCTCGGCGGGAGTTCGATCGAGTTTCGACACAACGATCATCCCGACGAGGTCTTCGCCAGTATGCGTACCGCGCACGTGTCCACCAACCTGTCCGAACGCATGTGGGCCGTGCTGAAGCAGTACATCGCGCGAACGCCGCTCCAGCCACGATGGCCGACCGGATCCGGCAGGCACACGCCTTTTTCCGCTACCGCACCCCAGACCAGAACCTCATCACCTACCGCACCCTGGACCTCGCCCTGGCTACCCCAGGTTTACGGACAAGACTTTTGGCCAGGCGCTTAGCTAGTAGTGCCGGCTCGGTCAAGACGATTCCCGGGTCAGCACGCAGATAGGCGCACCGGGCTCGAATAGCGGTGAGGCTGGATCGCAGATCACCCGCGCCACCAGGTACACATCTGACGGCGGTGACTGCGGCGGTGGACCGGTGGACTTGGCGCGGCCGGTGAGCAGCACGATGGCAAACACGAGAAGGCACACCATGGCGATCAAGAGAACGCTGGCGGCCGTCCGGGCCGCCGCCCCGCCTGTGCCCGGAAGGTCGAACGGTGTGACTATCCAGGTGTCGTCCGTGGACGTGTAGTCGGCCCTACGGTCATAGCCGGCGTCATCGTTCTTTACCGTCAGTTCGGCTGGCGCTAGGTTCGAATCCTCGGCGTCGGCATCCGCGACGGGAAGGTCGGTGAGGTCCCCCCGGGCCCGCACGAAGGCTGCGAGCGGGTGCGAAGGAACAGCCGGGGAGGTCTGCTGGGCCAGCCACGCAACGTCGGAAAGGCGCAGGACGACGAGTCCGTCCGCGGCTGCGGCGACGATCGTCCCATCGTCATTGATGGCGACCGACTGGACGATCGACCAGATGTTGATCTCGCCGATCGTGCCGGCCTGGCCATCGCCGATAATGATTCGATCACCGGAGCCGATCGCCCACAGCCCACGGCGAGTGCCGCACTGGGCGGACGTTGTTGATAGATCCACCACCGCTGATGCCGCCAGTTTGACCCGTCGTCGAGGCAGCCACCAGCGGATGCCATGACCCGCGGAAATTGTAACCGCGATGCACCGCCCTTGAGCCCGTGCAAGTGCTTTGCCGTGCACGCTGTCGATCGTGAGCGAGTCCACGGAGCGGCGCAGGTTGACCACAGCGGTCTTCGCTCGGCCGGTCGTGATGTCGAGCAGAGCGATGCGGCCCTGCCTTGTACCGATCATGACCGCGTGTAGGCCGGGCGTCTCCACGATGGCCAACGCCGTGGCGACGTCGCCGCCGCCGCGCCACAACACGCCACGCAGCCGGCCGCTCGCGAAGTCCCATGCCTTGACTGTTCCGTCTTCGCTAGCCGTGAATGCGACCGTGGCGCCGGATACCACTGCGGCAGCGAGCGCCGTGATTCGTTGGCTGTGCGCCATCCACCGGTCCACCGGGCCGGCACGCAAATCCCAGGTGTAGACGACGCAGTCCTGCGAGGCAGTTGTCAGCGCCAACTGCTTACCGCCGTGCTCCACGACGGCGATCATCGCCACCGGACCGCCCGGTTGTTGCAGTACCGACTTCCTCGATCCCGTCCTCGCGTCCGAGATCATCAACAGATGGCTGGGGAGCCGGCTGGCGGATCTGCCGGACACGTCCTCGGCACCGGCGACGACGATCTCGGTCCCGCCGGCCCCCGCGAGCGCGACGGACCAAATGCGATGAGCCTCCGACTCCAGGTCCTCTGACAGCAGGTGGGGACCGAGATCCCACAAACGGACTGTCCCGTCCGCACCACCGCTAACGATGATCGAGCCGCTCGGTGAGTGGAAGGTTGCCACGGACGTGACAGCGCCAGCATGGCCCCTCGGGGATTCATACTCAAGGCGACCCGTTGCCATCTCCCGGATGCGCAATGCACCGTCGGTGCTGCCGGTGATGACAAAGGAACGGCCGTTGACGGACGCGACGGCCAGCGCCGAAACCGGCTCCTCGAGGGTGTACCCAACGATCGCCTCGGGAGTGCCGGAAGAGGCGAGCCACGCCTTCAGCTCTTGGCGCGGCCGGGCCTCGGTCTGTAGGTCCTGCTTCTCCCGCTTGTCGACTGCCCGTAGCGCGGTAGCGATGTCCTCACCTTCGTCGTCAACCGTGCGTCGGCCACCAATCGGGGCGATGGTGATGACCGCCTGCTTGCCGTCGACCTCGCAACCAAGCAAAAAATCCAGGGGTCCGTCCGACGCCCTCCAGGCCTGCAGCAGGCGCAACGCGTCGACGTCCCAAACACCGACGTCACCGTGCGCGTTTCCGGTGACGAGTAGATCGATGCCTGCAGACCGCAACGTGGCTAGGTGCTCGATGCCGCTGCCGACCGGTGATCCGCAAGCCTGACGCCCGAGATCACCATCGGGCCGGCTGCGGTTGCCGCCCGCGCTGGCAAAGCGAACCCTAGCCCGATTCCTGCCCACGACGAAAACGGTGTGCATCCCGTCGCCAGCGAGCAGTGCAATCGGGCTGCACTCCCGCGGGACCCGCCTCGCGAGGCGGCGCAACGACGCCGAGTCTGCGCCCAGCGTCACGGCGTACAGACGAGTTCCGCTGCGGTAGACGAGTCGTCCACCGTCCTGGGCGCCCGCGGGCGGCACCATCCGGCCGGGCCCGCCGCGGGGGAAGGTCACCTCGCAAAAGGCCCGTTCCGAGTCCAGCTCCCAAGCCCGTACCCCTCCACCCGCACTGGCCACCACGGACGGGCTGCCGTCGATCACGGTGACGCCTACCGTGTCGATAGCGGCGTTCAGCCGGCAGAGGACCCGATGCGGGGGGGACGGCGACCAGGCCGCGTGTACCGTTCGCCACGGGGCAGGCAGTCCGCTCTCGGCAATGCTTTCAGCGAGACCGACTGCCCCATACTGGTGCGCCGCCAGTTCGAGGTACGCGACAAGGGTCTCGAAGTCGCCGGTCGACGCATGTGTCGCCTGCTGGAACGCCAACGCCGCCCGCCGGCCCGGTACAGTCCGTGCATGCTTGGCGGCATCCAGCAGCCGTGAACGATCAGCGGACGTCAGGTAATGCGGGTTCAACAGGTACTGGTCGATGTCGCCGGCCCTCGCCGCATGCGTGGCCAGGTGCCGCCTCACGTAAGGGTGCGCCCGGCGCCACTGCTGGCCGTCGACCGTGGACCGCAGGCCCCGCAAAAACCTGTCATGCACACTACGGCGCCTCGCGCGGGACGCCTCGTCGTCGGGTCCACGGAGGTGTTCAGCCAGCGCCTCGTGATACAGCCGATAACTCGAGCGCTGTTCCTCCTTGGCCTCGATGATGTAGTACCCCGCATGCCGGACGAGCCAGTCGATGTCCTTGTCACGGTAACGACGGCCGGACACGGCCGAGGCGACGCGCGCCCATATGTCCTCCCACGGCAGACCTGCTCCTTCCGCATATGCGAGCGGTAGGAGAAGGTCACGGGCCTTCTGCGCCAGCGGCCCCAATCGTTCGTTGATATCGCGCTCCATCGCGGCCGCGGCCTCCCTGGGCAGACCCGCGCGCCACCGCGAATCGTCAGGGTCACGTACGACATCCGCCCGCAACGCCAAGCTACGTGCCGTGATGAGCGCGACGAGGAACGATTTGCCGGACGCCGAACCCACAGCAGACGCCACCTTGTCGGTCACCTCCCGCAACGCCGCGTTGTAGGGGCTGTCCGGAACGATCTCGAGGAGGCACCGCTGTGCGTACGCCTGCACACTCGCTGGGTCCGCGAACCCAGCATCATCGATGTCGATAGACGCCGCGCCGAGTTCTGACAGCAGGTGCCGCCGTGTGCCGATAAGCAGCCTCAGGTGACACTGGGCACCGTTGCGGACGATCGGCCGAAGAACCTCGTGCACCAGCGCGTCCGGATCGCTCGCCTCGTCGACGGCGTCGACGATAACCGTGATGATCGGATCATCACGCCGCTTGAGCGCGGCAAGCAGGTCCACGACCGAGTCCGCGCCCGTCTCCGCCGCCTCGCAGAGTCCGGCGAGGACCTCCTCAACGGTCTTGCCGCGGGCATGGATAAAACGGCGGACGCTGCCTGTTGCCGGCATCGCCGCGGCTGGGATGTCGTCCAGGCCGGGTACGCGCCTACGGTGCACGGGGTCGGCGAGCACAAACAGTCTGGCCAGCAACGCGGACTTTCCCGACCCGGGTCCGCCCGTGACGACCAGAGAGGTCCCTCGGTCATCGGCCAGCCAGCGGCTCAGCCGCGACATCGCGGCGATGCGGCCTGTGAACAGCCACCGCCCCTCCATCGGCACATCGAGGCCTTGTGCCCGCGGCCACACGTGACTCTCCAGCTCAGTCTCGCGTAGGCGCTCCTGCAAAGTGTCGCGGGTGCGCAGGTCCAGGTCCCGCCCCTGTGGGTTGTACCGCGGGTTGGGCAGAAACTCGCTGACTCCCGCAGCCTCGCCGTTAAAGAACAGCGTGACGTGCTGCCAGGGCGGTGTGCGGTTCTCGACCATGGTCATGATCGAGTCGAGGGGGAGGAACTCGGGCTCGTGACCACCACTGGACGGATGCCGGACGGCTTCCATGAAGCTGGCGGTGAAGGCACACGACCGTGCGCTCTCCCGCGGCCGTGCCGCCGCGACGATCGCCACGGTTGGACTCCTTGCCTGACCACCGAGCAGGGACAGACGGCTGATCGACTCCTTGGCTAGGTCGCCGCCAGCGGCTCCGGCGTGGCACGTGTCGAAGATGACGAGAAATCGCCGAACCCGCGTACCACGGAGGATCCACGTCGCCAGGGTGCTGCTACCCAGCCCGGTGCGCCACAGGTCGGCCGTCGTCTCGGGGAACGGCAGCAGGAAGTCACCACCATCGACGAGCCCGTGTCCCGTGTAATAGAACACGACCGTGTCGAACTCTGACCGGCTCTCGTGCGTGAGGAAGTCGCCGAGACGACGACGGACATCATCGATACCCAGATCGGCGTCGAATCCCGGCACGGACTCGTACCCAAGGGCGGTAAACAGGTCACGCATGTCGCGCACCGCATCGACGAGCTCCGGCCGATCGTCCAGCTCATCGTTGTGCGGGTGCTTCGATGTGGCCAACCCGATGAAGAATCTGCCGCCGGCCTGGCGGCTATCCGCAGCCATCCGCCCGGCTACCCCCGCAGCGCTGCGAGTATCGCCTCGCCGGTGGACCTGGCGGTCAGATAACGGGTCACGGCGTGCACCTGCACACCGTTATCGATTTCCACGTCGGTCACCTCCGCACCGAACACGTTTCCCAGCACCTTCACCAAAGCGACGAAGTCGGCCCGGTCGGCGATGTTCGTCCAACTTTTTACCCCGCCGGGCCATCGGCACCGCCAGCTGTCGCCCTCGCGCTCGGGTGCCGGCGTCAGCCGGTCAAGGATCAGGTTGCGCACAGCCAGCGGCGACCCCAAGGTCACCAGGCCACGCACGTTCCACTCGGGATGGGCGCACAGCGCCTCATAGGCGACGACCGACCCAAGCGAATGAGCGACCACGACTTCGGTGTCGGCCCTGATCTGCCGCGCGAACCGGTCCTGGATGGCAGCGCGCCTATCCGAATCGGTGAAGTACTGGCGAACCTGCTTCAACCACAGAATCAGCAACCGCTCGGTCGCACCGGCGAGGAACCGCGAACAGGCCAGGGCGGCCAACGCCGCCTGCGCGCCTTTCAGCAGTCCCAGCATCCGTTCGTCGGTCGGCGGCACACTCCGGTCCGTCCGGGCTGCCTCTGCCCACCACGCGTCCAACAGCGCCGCGTCCGCCGGATCGTCGATGTCGTCGGCATCCAACAGCTCCGCCTCGGTCGCGCCAAGCAATCGGCCCGGGTGCCGGAAGACGTCACCATAAAAGACGCAGCCAATGTCGTCCTCAGCGACCGTCCCGTCGCCTCCAGCCAAGCCGATGCCGTCCAACAGCGCGGGCACCCAGGACGCCGCCATAGATCTCTCGCCCGAGTACGTGTTGAGGATCCCATGCACCGCGACGACCCTGGCCACGTCCACTCCTCCGAGACGTACGGCGAGCTCGACCCGATCGCCCGCCTCGCCGCAGCGTCACTGGTGCGGCGTCCGGCGCGGCTCATCGGCCGACCTCGTTGTCAGTGCATCGATGGTCACGCGCGCCTGCGGCACGCCGTCCGAATCACGTTAGCCGCCAAAGTCGCTCCATGCGACCCAACGAATGCGTCTCACATCCGACGAATGTTCCGCACGGCCGAGCGTCATCGGGCAGCCGCTAGCCTACGCCGCCGCCGTCCGCGACGCCCTGGCCGATTTCACCGGACCAATCCCCCGGTCGCAGCAATCCTGTGCTTAATTGACGCGTCGTAAACCGGTCACGCAGCCTGCAACGCCGCCGCGCCGTAGCCCGACGTTTCGCTCCGCGTCTGGCGCAGCGCGACGACACCGGACGCGCCGATCTGCCCGACCGGTGGCGCTGGGACACGGTCCAGACCCCGCCACGACGGCAGCGCGAAGTGGTGGTGCTCCGGTACTGGTGCGGCCTTCACCGGACATCGCCCCCGCAGTCGGCCCCAACAACATGCGTCCAGTGGACCTGATCATCTGCGGCAGCATCACGGTCAGCCGGCGGGACGGCGTACGGGTCGGCAAGGGCGCGGGCTCCTCCGACCTGGAGATCGCACTCCTCACCGAGGCCAGGCTGTCACCACGGACACCGCCATCCACCGCACCCAACTCCTCGACGAGGAACTCCCCACGCAAGCCACGATGTCACTGATCTCCAGTTGCAGCGGGCCGCCGGGAGAGGCAACCAAGCCGGTCGCGTGTGGAGTTTGCCAACCGACTGAACCGCCCCGGGTTTGGTAGCGGCTAGATGGGTTGGGTTTCCGGCTGGGTTAGTCGGT
>NZ_BMRA01000022.1 GCF_014648395.1 Micromonospora fulviviridis
CTCCCCCGGCCGCCGGGCCGACGACCGGCCTCCCACCGGCCGGCCCGACCCACGCGGCGCCGGCCGCCGTACGGCCGCTGATCCGGCAGCGGGTGCCCGGGGCGAGCCTGCCGCCCGCCGGCCCCGCGGCCGGGCTCGCGGCCGACGCTCCCGCCGACCCGGCCACGGTCCGGGCGCTCGTCGAGGCGTTCCAGGACGGGGTACGCCGGGCCGAGCACGACGTCGCCCCGGCCGCGCCCACCCCGGGACGGCCCCCGCTGAGCCAGCGGGTGCCCGGTGCGAACCTGGCCGTGACCCCGGTGCGGACCGCCCCGCCCGCCAGTTCCCACCCGGGGGACCCGGCCGAGGTCCGCAACCTCATCACCGAGTTCGAGGCGGGCGTCGCCCGTGCTCTGCGCGAAGTCAGTCCCGACCGCCGCTACGAAGAGGACCCATCACGGTGACCAGCCCCTTCCTGCACGACAGCACCGACCAGACCGCCACCGGCGGTCTCAGCCCCGAGGCGCGCACCTTCAACTGGCTGCTCGACTCGTTCACCTCCAGCACGGCCGGGGTGATGGAGGCGATCGCGGTCTCCTCGGACGGGCTGCTGATGGCCATGTCCGCCATCAAGGACCGGTCCAACGCGGAGCGGCTCGCCGCCGTCGTGTCCGGCATGACGAGCCTCGCCGGGGGCGCCGCGAGCTGGTACGCGCTCGGCGGGTTGAACCGCGTGATCGTGGACATGGCCGAGGGCTACCTGCTGATCAGTGCGATCAGCAGCGGCTCCGTGCTCGGCGTGGTCGCCGACCGCTCGGCCAACCTGGGCACCGTGGCGTACGAGATGACGCTTTTCGCCGGCCGGGCCGGCGGCGCCCTGAGCCCCCGGTTGATCGCCGAGCTGAAGAACGCCGTCCAGCAATGACCCCGGAGGCGGCCGGCGAGGACCCGGAGCCGGAACCGGGCACCCGGATCCGGCCCTTCCTGCACACGCCCTCCCCCGGCCCCGGGCCGGACGCGGGCGACGGGGAGCCGACCGGGCCGCGTCCGTTCGTGCTCACGGCCGGCCGGGTGGACGGCGATCCGGCGATCGGCCTGGAGACCCAGGTGACGGCCCGGCCGGAGAGCGGCTCGTGGGCGGTGATCGGCCGGTTGCCCGCGGAACTGGCGACGATCGTGGCCCTCAGCTCCGAGCCGATCTCGGTCGCGGAGATCTCCGCCCGGACGCGGATGCACTTCGGCGTGACCCGGGTGCTGGTCGGCGACCTCCGCGCCGCCGGTCACCTCGACGTGCACCTCGGGGATGCCGACGGCGCCCTCGACCCCGACCTCATCCTGCGAGTGATTGATGGACTCCGTGCGATCTCCTGAATGGCCGGCCGCCGCCGCGGGCGGGCCGGCCGCGAACAGCGCCGCCGTCCGCTACGGCGCCCCCGCCACGCCCGGCCCACCGGCCGGGCCGGCCGCCGCGCCGGCCGCACCGCCGGTCCCGCCGCCGCCGTACCGGCCGGTCGCGCCGACCGCCCCGACCGTGGTCCGGGTGCCCGCGCCCCGCCCGCCGATCCCCGTGAAGATCCTCATCGCGGGCGGCTTCGGGGTGGGCAAGACCACCACGGTGGGCGCGATCTCCGAGATCGCCCCGCTGACCACCGAGGCGGAGATGACCAGCGCCGGGATCGGCGTCGACGACCCGGGCGCCGTCTCGGAGAAGACCACCACCACGGTGGCCATGGACTTCGGCTGCGTCACCATCGACCGCAGCCTCAAGCTCTACCTCTTCGGTACGCCCGGGCAGGCCCGCTTCGGATTCATGTGGGACGACCTGGCCCGGGGCGCGCTCGGCGCGCTGGTGGTGGTGGACAGCGCGCGACTCGACGACTGCTACCCGGCGATCGACTACTTCGAGCGGGCCGGGGTGCCGTTCGCGGTGGGGGTGAACGCCTTCGACGGCCGGCTGGCCCTCGACCTGCCCTCGGTCCGCTGGGCGCTGGCGATCGGCGAGCACGTGCCGCTGGTGCAGTTCGACGCCCGGGACCGGCTCTCCGTACGGGACGCGCTGCTGGTCGTCCTGGACCGGGCGCTGGACCGGGCGACCCGGGAGAAGGGGGCCTGAACCGACCGTCGGTTCCGACCCGTGGTGACGGAAGGGGTGGACGTGATGAGAGGTGATCTGGACGAGACCCTGGCCCGGCTGGCCCGGCGCGAGGAGGCGCTGCGCCGCCGGGCGCCACTGCCCGGCGAGCAGGAGGAGCAGTTCGAGGCGCCCGGGCCGGGCGACGCGCCGGCGGACGGGCGGGCTGGGCACGGCGCGTACCGGCTGCGTGGGGGCAACCGGCCGGAGCAGCGGGACCCGGTCGAGGAGGTGGCCGAGGCGGTCCGCCGGGTGGTCGCCGAGCACCCCGGGCTGGCCGTCGTCCTGCGGGTGGAACTGGGCGGGCAGGCGTACCCGTTGCGGGTCTCCTGGTCCGGCCCGGAGGTGACGGTCGGCGCGGCGCCCGCGCCGGCGCCCCCACCGGCCTGGCCGATGTCGGTGAAGACGGTGCCGGCACCCGGACAGGACGGGATGGCCACCGACCCGGCGGCCCGGCTGGCCGACATGATCCGGCGCGATCCCTCGCTGCTGGAGGACACCGGCCCGCTCTGACGCCGCCACTCGGGCCCGCCGGCACGACGTGGCACCGGGGGCTACTGTCGGGCGGGTGGCGGAACCCGACCTGACCCTGACCGCGAGCCTGCGGCCGGCGGCGCTGGACGCCCGGCGCGGCGTCGTCCGCCTGCACCCCGAGGTGCTGACCGCGCTGGCGCTGCGCCCCGGCGACCCGGTGCGGCTGGCCGGCCGCCGGGTGACCGCCGGCATCGCCGCCCCGGCCGCGCCGAGCGCGAGCAGCGCCCTGCTCTACGCCGACGACCTGCTCCTGGGCAACCTGGGCCTGCGCGACGGCGGGCAGGTGACGGTGAGCCCGCTGCCGGCGGCCCCGCTGCGCCGGGTCACCCTGGCCGGCCCGGTCGGCGTCGTCGCCGCCGTCTCCCCGGAGATGCTCCGGCTCGCGCTGCTCGGCAAGGTGGTCACCGCCGGCGACGACGTCTCGCTGCTGCCCCAGGACGTGCTCCCCGACGCCGCGCTGCGCGGCCTGGTCGAGGCCGCCCGGCGCAGCCTCGCCAGCAGCGTCGGGTACGCCTGGACCAGCACCCTGCTCACCGTGGTGGCGGCCGAGCCGGCGACCGGCGCGCTGGTCACCATGGACACCGTGGTCGGCTGGGAGCACGGCGCGGCCACCCGCGGCTCCGGCCCGGCCGGCGAGGCGGGCCCGGCGGGCGAGGTGATCCCGGCCGGTGAGGTGGCGCCGGCCGGTACGGCCGCGACCGGGCCGGCCGACGGCCTGCTCGGCCCCGAGGACGCACCCGACGTGGACGAGCTGCCCGGGCTGCGGGCGCAGGCCGAGGAGCTGACCGAACTGCTCGACCTGGGCTTCCACCACGGGGAGGTGCTGGGCCGGCTCGGCACCACGGTCTCGCTCGGCGTGCTCATCGGCGGCCCGGCCGGCTCCGGCAAGTCGGCGCTGGTCCGCGCGGTCGCCGCCCGGGTCCGCGCCCGGGTCCGCCCGCTGTGGGCGCCCGAACTGGCCGCGCTGGGCAACGACGCGGCGGCCCGCCGGCTGCGCGAGGCCGCCGCGGCGGTCCGCGCCAACGGCCCGGCCGTGCTGCTGGTCACCGACGTGGAGGCGATCGCCCCGGCCGACGAGCCCGGTCCGCTGGCCACCGTGTTCCGGCAGGTGGTCGCCGAGACGGTCCGGGCCGGGGCGGCGGTGGTCTGCACCACGGGGCGCCCTGAGGCGGTGGATCCGGCGCTGCGCGCCCCGGACCTGCTCTCGCTGCGGATCACCGTGCCGCTGCCCGATCCGGCGCTGCGCCGGGAGCAGCTCACCGTGCTCACCCGGCAGGTGCCGCTGGCCGGCGACGTCCGGCTGGACGAGGTGGCCGCCCGTACGCCCGGGTTCGTCGCCGCCGACCTGGCCGCGCTGGTCCGGGAGGCCGGGGTGCGGGCGGCGCTGCGGCAGAAGGTGGCGGAGACGCCGACCGTGTCGATGGCCGACTTCACCGCCGCGCTGGAGGTGGTCCGGCCGACCACGATGGCCGCGTCCACCCTGGAGCTGGCCTCGGTCACCCTGGACGACGTCGGCGGCCTGCACGAGGTCAGGCAGACGCTGACCGAGTCGGTGCTCTGGCCGCTGACCTACCCGGACACCTTCGCCCGGCTGGGCGTGACACCGCCGCGCGGGGTGCTGCTCTACGGGCCGCCCGGCTGCGGCAAGACCTACCTGGTCACCGCGCTGGCCGGCTCCGGCCGGGCCAACGTGCTGTCGGTGAAGGGCGCCGAGCTGCTCTCGAAGTGGGTCGGTGAGAGCGAACGCGCGGTCCGCGAGCTGTTCCGCCGGGCCCGCGAGGCGGCCCCCACCCTGGTCTTCCTCGACGAGGTGGACGCCCTCGCGCCGGTCCGCGGCCAGGCCAGCGACGGGGGCACCACCGACCGGGTGGTCGCCGCCCTGCTCACCGAACTGGACGGGGTGGAGGCGCTGCGCAACGTCGTGGTGGTCGGCGCGACGAACCGGCCGGAGCTGGTCGACCCCGCGCTGCTCCGCCCCGGCCGGCTGGAACGCCTCGTGTACGTGCCGCCGCCGGACGGCCCGGCCCGTGGCGAGATCCTCCGAGCGGCCGCCCGGAACGTCCCGCTCGCGCCCGACGTGGACCTGACCGCGCTCGGCGCTGAGCTGGACGGCTTCTCGGCGGCCGACTGCGCCGCCCTGATCCGCGAGGCGGCCCTCGCCGCGATGCGCGAGTCCCTGGCGGCCAGCACGGTCACCGCCGCGCACGTCGAGGCGGCCCGCACGCGCGTCCGCCCCTCCCTGGACCCGGTCCAGCTCGCCCACCTGGAGGCGTACGCCGCGACCCGGCGGTGAACCCGTCGTGGTCAGTCGGTGGGCAGCAGGGGGCCGAGGGGGCCGAGGTCGAGGTTGAGGTCCTCGGGGGCCAGGCCGAAGTACTCGCGGAGCTGGGTCATCTGCTCCTCCAGCGCCATCAGCGTGGCGCCGACCCGCTCGACCTGCTCGTCGGTCAGGTCGCCCAGGTCGACCCGGCGCAGCGCCTGCCGTTCCATCAGCTGCCGGAGCAGCTCGATCACGGTGAGCACCAGGCTGGCCAGCCCGCGCTCGACCGAGTCCTGGTCCACGGCGAGCCGGCGGTCCAGCGGCCGGACCCGGGGCGCCGTCCACCCCGGCTCACCCAGCGCCGCCGCCAGGTCGGCCGCCTCGTCCCGGCCGGTCACGGCGCGGCCTCCGGCTCGGGCGGGGCGAGCGCGCCGACCGAGGCGATCAGCGCACGCAGCGAGACGCGGACCAGGTCGATGTCCGCGATGGCCAGGGTGATGTCCCCGGTGATCACCACGCCGGTGGCGAGCACCCGGTCGAGCAGGTCGACCAGGGCCACCGGCCGGTAGGCCAGCGGGTCGTCGGCGCTGTTCGGCGCCAGGGTGGTCACGCCCATGCCGGCTCCGCCTCCGGTTCCGCCACGAAGGAGTACGGCGGCCACGGCCCGGTCAGCTCCAGCCGCACCTCGGGGTGCCCCTCGGCCAGTTCGCGGGCCAGCGCGGCGAAGCCGTCCCAGCGGTCCCGGTCGACCAGGTACGCACCGTTGAGCACCATGGCGGTGGGCGCGCCGGAGAGCCGCCGGTCCTGCGGGGCGTGCCGGCGGGCGGCGACCGCGTACCCGGCGAGGGCGGCGTGCACGGCCGCGGCCCCGTCGGCGGCGACCCGCTGCCCCTCCTCGCGGGCGCAGAGCTGGGCCTTGCGTCGCCGCAGGTAAGCCGCGCCGGCCCCGCCCCCGCCGGCGGGTTCCTCGATCCGCGGGGTCGCGCCCGGCACCACGTACCCCTTGACGCCCCACTCGGCGCGGCCGGCGAGCCGGGCCAGCGTGCCGGCCAGCTCGTCGTGCCGCTCGACCAGCACCCGGGCCACCCGGTCGTCGTCGCGGTGGACGGTGGCGAGCCGGGCCGGCACCACCGCGCCGGACCGGGACAGCGCGTCCACCACGGCGTGGTGGGCCCGCGCGGCACGCTCCAGCCAGGCCAGGTCCTCCAGGTTGCGGCGCAGCGCGGCCTCGCCGTACTCGCTGAGCGGGGCGTCGCTGACCACGGCGACCAGGCCGGCGGCGGCCACGGCTCGGACCGGCGTGCCGGCGATGCCGGGGAGCCCGGCGGGCGTGGCCGTCCCGGCGACCACGCCGTGCAGCCAGACCGCGGTTCCGCTGTCGCGCACGGGGTCAGAGGTCGTGGTCATGCCAGCCCTCCCTCGCGTCCCGCTCGGCCCGGGCGGCCACCCGCGGCCGGCGGGACGCCTCGACCTCCTCCGGGTCGCGCGGGCCGGGCTCGACCGGCGGGCGGGCCCGGGAGCTGAGCCACGGATCGTGCTCCCACCAGTCGATGCCGATCTGCCGCGCGGTGTCCACCGAGGCGATGACCAGCCGCAGCTTCAGCGTCAGCAGCTCGATGTCGAGCAGGCTGACCCGGATGTCACCGGCGATCACGATGCCCCGGTCGAGGACCCGTTCCAGGATGTCGCCGAGGTTCGCCGGCTCGTGGCCGGCCGGCAGCACCTGACCGGAGTTCTGCACGACCGACGGAGCCCGCCCAATGGTCATCTCAGTCCCCCTTGCCGCGCTGGTAGCGGCGCGTCCGCCGGTAGCCGAGCAGGCTGCCGGTCATGTCCAGCTCGACCTCGTAGAGGCCGAGCAGGTCGGTCGACGCCGGGATGCGGTGGTCCTCGACCACCTCCACCCCGACCAGCCAGCCGTCGTCGGTGGGCTGGATCGAGGTGATCCCGAGCGGGTCCCGGCCGGTCAGCGCGACGATCTGGCGCAGCCCCTCCCGGGCCGCCTCGGCCGCGCTGACCGCCTCCTCGTCGTCCTCGTCGATGTACCGCTCCTCTGCCCGGCCGCCGCGGTCGCGCCACCGCTCGCGGTCACCGTCGCCCCGGATCCGTGCCGTCATCGTCCTCCCCCTCGTCCGCGACGCGGCTCACCGCGACGGTCGCCGGTCGCCCTCCGGGCGGGCGCCGGCCGCCGGGGTGCACCGTTGCGCCGCGACGGGGTACGCCCGGCGCCGGCGGCCGGCGTGGTGAGCCGCTCCAACACCTGCTGCTGCCCGCGGTCCCGCTCCTCCGGCGTGATGTCCCCGGCCGCCGCCGCCCGGTCCAGCTCCTCCAGCTCGCGCCGGACGTTGACCGGGTTGTACTGCTGCGACTCCGCCTCCCGGGCCACCACCTTGACCAGCGCGGTGAGCCCGCGCACCGGCGCGTACGGCAGGGTCAGCAGCGTCCAGAGGATGTCCACGGCTCACTCCACCAGCTGGTGCGCGCTGACGAAGTCGTACGGGGCCAGCGGGCCGATCAGGCGCGTCCGGATCAGGTCCCGCCGCCGCTCGGCGAAGTCCTCGACCGCCCGGACGAACTCGTCCTCCTCGTCGCCCGCCACCAGGAAGGAGACGCGCACCGCGTCCAGCTCGTGGCTGGGCGGGAGGGCGACGTCCGCCTCCGCGTACCGGCCCACGGCGTCGATCAGGTCGCGGTTCTCCGCCTCCCGGCGCAGCTCGACCGCCTGGCTGATCATCTCGCCGAGCCGGATCCGCTGCTCCCGGCTCTCGATCTCGGGCCGGCCGCGCACCTCGTCGGCGAGGGCCGCGGCGGCGGCGTTCTCCGCCAGGAACCCGCTGATGAACTCCTGCTCGTCGAAGCGCCCGTGCACCGTGTACTGGAGCCGGTCCTCGAGCTCGTCGAGGGCGGCGGCGAACCGGTCGTGGTGCGCGGCGAGCAGGTCCTCGACCGCGTCCGCGCCGGTCACCACCGTGCCGAACCGGACCGGCAGCACCGGCGCGACGACCGCCGTCCCGTCCAGCAGCCGCTCGTACGCGGTCAGGTCGGCCGGCCGGCCCAGCGGCTCCTCCAGCCCGACCTCGCTGACCAGCGCGGCCAGCTCACCGTGCTGGATCGCGATGACCTCGCCGGGCGGGGAGCCGACCCCCTCGGCCTCGGGGGTCGGCTCCACGTCGGACGGCACGATGCCGTAGATGAACAATCCGTTCTCCTGACCCATGTCAGCGCTCCTCGTCCCGCCGCCGGCGGGGCCGCTCCCGCTCCCGCTCCGATCCGCGGTCCCGGAGCGAGTCCGCCACCGCACCGCTGATCTCCTGGGCGGCCTTGCCGAGCCCGGAGACGGCCTTGCCCTTGGTGGCGGCGCCGGCCGCGTCACCGACCAGGTCCGGCAGGCCCTTGGTGTCCTTCGGCACGATGCTCAGCCGGTCGACCGCCTCGGCGAACCGGAGGTACGTCTCGACGCTGGCGATCACGATCCGCGCGTTGATCTCCAGGAGCTGGATGCCGACCACGGCGATCGACACCTGGGCGTCGATCACCACGCCCTTGTCCAGCACGGTCTCCACGACGTCGGCGAGGGTTCCCCCGCCGCCGCCGCTGGTGCGCTCCAGGGCGCTGCCCGGTTGACCTGTCGTGGTCGACACGGTCATTCCTCACGCTCCTCTCGCCGGCGGCGCACCACCGGCCGTCGCGGTGCCTCGGGAGCCCGGCGGACCGGGCGCGGGCGCTCGGGGCGCGCCTCCCGGTCCTCGCGGGGCTGGGGGCGGCGGGCCCGCTCGGGCGCACGGCGGCGCGGCGGCTCCTCCTCCTCGGGCTCCTCGGCGTACTCGTCGTCGTCGAAGTCGTCGCCCTCGTCGTAGTCCGCGTACTCCTCCTCGTCCGGGGTGGGACGGCGACGCGGCGGCGGTGGCCTGCGGCGGCCGCGGCCGGCGGGCCGGCGCTCCTCCTCGGGCTCCTCCTCGGCTTCCTCGGGCTCTTCCTCGGGCTCCCCGGCGCGGCCCCGCTGCTCCTCGCGGCCCCGCTCCTCGCGGGCCTCCTGCTCCTCGCGGAGCGCCGTTTCGTGGTCCTTGACGACCTGGGAGTCCTCGATCTCGCCGCGCCAGCCCTCGACCGAGTCGGGGTCGAGCACGGTGCGGGTCATCACGTGCCGGACGAAGTGCTTCAGTTCCAGCCGGACCCGGCGGCCCTGGGCGCGCCAGAGGTTGCCGGTGTGCTCGAAGAGGCCCTGCGGGTGGTACTCCAGCACCACCAGGATCTTCGTCAGCTCGGGGCCGACCTCGTGGAAGCTGACCGTGCCGTCGACGGAGCCCTTCTCGCCCTTGGACCGCCAGTGGATGAGCCGGTCGGGGATCTGCCGGACGACTGTCGACTCCCAGGTCCGGTGCGACCAGAAGACCTGCGCCTTCCAGGTCATCTTCCCGTCCGAGTCCCAGTCCGCCTGCTCGACCTTCTTCATGAAGCTCGGGAAGTCGCCGAACTGGGTCCACTGGTTGTACGCGACCCGGACCGGCACGCCGACCTCGATCGTCTCGACGATGTTGGTGACCTTGAGCTTCTTGCCGCCGCCCTTGCCGCCCTTGCCGCCGCCGAACGCCGACATCAGCTTCTCCTTACCGCCGGCCAGGCCGGCATGGAACATGGCCTTGACCGGGGAGTGGCCCTCGGCGAGCTTCTGCGCGCCGGTGGCGGCGGCGACCAGGCCGGGTCCGCCGCCCTGCTTGGCGTACTCGCTGAGCCGCCCGGTGGCGCCGGTGATCCGCTCGGTGACCACGTGCATGGCCCGCTCACCGATGGCCGAGGCGAGGTTGCGCAGTTCTTCGCCGAGCTGGTCCCGGGCCCTGTCCGTGAGGCTGCTGGTCGCCATGGTCACCGCCCCCGCTGCCGTCGCGCGACGGCCGGGCGCCGGCCGCGGTCCGCGTCGTCCCCGGCCTCGGGCTGGTCGTCGAGCTCCTGCTCCTCGTCGGGGGCCGAGCGCTCGTCGTCCGCCGGCTCCTCGTCCGGCTGGCCGGCGTCGGACTGGTCCGTGCCGCTCTTCCGGCGCAGCGCGTCGGCGCTGCCACGCAGCTTGCCGCTGAGCGCGTCGATGCCGCTGCCCGCGGCGGCGCTCGCCGCGGCCTTGCCGGCGGTGGCCAGCGGACCGCCCAGCTTGGTGAGGCTGCCGAGCTGGGGGTTCACGCTCATGAGGTCCGCTCCGAGCTGCTTCAGCCCGCCCGGCCGCTGGCTGGCCCGCCCGGCCGCGACCGCGGCCGCCAGGGTCAGCGCGGTACGCATCTTCTTCCGGCGCCCGAGGAGGTAGCCGAAGCCCACCGCCAGCGCCACCCGTGTTCCGCTCTTCATCAGTTCTCCTTCGCTCCCCGGCGGAAGCGGACACCTCTTGCGTGGCGCAGGCCCGGAAAGCAGCTACCGGGGATCAGCGGGGAAGGGGCCTGCGACCGGCGTCCCGTATCAGCGGACCCGGCGGGCAGTACCCGGCCGCCCATCCGCAAAACATTTCAGAGGAATTGCCGAGACGCCGGTCACCGCCCATTTGGATAGGCGGTTCACTGGAAGGAGGAACTACGCAAAGCGGTCAGACACACCGAGCAGAGCAGGGAGAAGTCAAAACTTGCCGGAGGGCAATAAAAAACTCAATGGGTCGGCAGGGCGGAATCCAGACACATTTCCGCGTGCAGCTTGCCGTCCTTCTCGCGCAATTCCGCGCCGCATTTCCGAAGGACCGAGACGGCGCCCTGGTTGTCCGGTGTCGTCTCGGCCACGACCGTGTGCATGCCGGCCGCCGCGGCAGCGTGGAGCAACTCCCGCAGGGCCGCCGCGCCGAGCCCCTGGCCGCGCGCCGAGCGGCCGAGCCACATCCCGGTCTCCACCGTCCCCGGCTCCTCGCAGCGGGTCATCCGGACCATGCCGACCACCTCGCCGCCGGCCACGATCGCGTACATCCGGGTGCGGGTCGGCCCGTCCAGCCCGCCGAAGCTCGCCCGGTGGAACTCGCGGAAGGCCTCCCGGCGGGCCAGCGACCAACCGGCCGGGGCCTCCACCGGGGGCATGACGTCTTCCGGTTCCGCCTCGGCAGCCGCTACGGAGAGCAACGGCTCCAGGTTGCGCTCATCCACCGGCTCCAGCCGTACCGCACCCGTCACGAGCCGCAGTCTGCCGGTCGTACCGGCCCAAGTCCACCCCTTTGGGCGTGGACTGCCGGTCCGTCGGAGGGGGTCGGCCGGTCGTACCCCCGGGGTGTTCCGCCTCACGCTGCGTTGTCAGCCAACCGGTCCGTTCTGGCGGTGAGGGTGCTCACTCCGCCGGACCGAACTCGCAGAACACCACCGAGGCGTCGTCGGTGCGCTTGCGCCGGCGCAACCGGTCCGGGTGGTCCCGCTCGGCCGCCCGGACCCGGTCGACCAGCCCCTCCGGGCCCTCGGCCGCCGTCACGTCGAGCAGGCCGGCCCAGTCGAAGAGGCCGAACTGGTCGACCGCGCAGGAGGCGCCGTCGCTGAGCAGCGCGGCCCGCCGCAACGCCCCCGGCCCGCGCAGCGGCAGCGTCCCGGTCACCGCGTGGTAGGCCGCGTCCGGGTCGGTGGCGGCGGCCCAGTAGCCGTGGGTCCGGTTCATCCGGGTCCGCTGAACGGTCACCGCACGGCGGAACCGGGTCACCGGGTCGACGTCCCCGTCCGGCAGCGCGGCGGCGGTCCGGCGCAGGTCCGCCAGCGCCGCGTCGAGCCGATCGTCGGAGACCACGCCGACCCCGTCCCCGGTGTCGAGCACCAGCGGACTGTCGCAGAGCACCAGGTAGTCCACCTGGTCGCCGCCCTCGCGAAGCAGGCAGACCGTGGAGGACGGGGTGCCCGGGTGGTCCAGGTCGCACTCGCCGCCGTGGTCCGCCCGCACCGCCAGGATCGCCGCCGCCAGGCTGCTCATCAGCGTCGCTGCCGGACGGGCCGCGACGGCCAGGCCGATCCGCGCGGCCAGGTGCCGGACGTACCAGGCCGGCCCGTGCACGCAGCCGGTGTCGAAGCCCTCCGGCACCGTCGCCCCGTCGAGAACGCCGACCAGCGGGCCGAACCGGAACACCACGTCCTCGTTCTCCAGCCGCCCGGGCGCCGGATCGGAGGCGGAGCGTACCCGCATCATCGGCGCCGTCCCGACCGGCGGGGCCGGCCGGCTGCCGGTCGGGTACCGGCGATCTGGTGCCCCCATCCGTCTGCTCCCTCCGTCACCGCCCGCCGCCTACCCGGACGGCCGGCGCCCATGCCGGGGGCGGGAGGCACTTCCGGCAACCCATCGTCACGCCGCCGTGACCACCGGTAGCGTCGGGTGGGCACGGAACCGGACGAGGCGCCAGGGGGACGGCATGTTGGAACGGTTGCACGAGTCGGGAATCAGAGCGGAACACGCTTACCTGGCCGGTTTCGTGAGCATCGGGCTCTCCTTCACCAGCTGGTTCCTCTCCAAGAACCTGGAGCGCGCCGGGGTGGCGCGGGCGGACCGCTGGGGCATCTTCATCGGCGAGTGGGCGCCGACCTTCTTCGCCATCGGCAACGGGCTGCGGACGTACGAGAAGTAGGCCGGTCAGCGTCGCCGGTTCCGGGCCCGGGACGAGCGCAGCCGGCGCAGCCGGCCGACGAGCACCGGCTCGGCGGCGAGCGCGGCCGGCTGGTCGAGCAGCGCGTTGAGCAGCTGGTAGTAGCGGGTCGCCGAGAGCCCGAAGGTGTCCCGGATGGCCTGCTCCTTGGCGCCCGCGTGCTTCCACCACTGCTGCTCGAAGGCGAGGATCCGCAGCTCCCGCTCGGTCAGCCCGTCGGTCTTCTCCTCGGGCTCCGCCGCCACCGCCGGCCCGTCGTCCGGCGCGGCCTCGACCGCGGGGGCGGAGCGGGGTGGCGGGACGGTGACGCCGGCCTCGCGGCGCGCGACGTCGGTCGTCCCGGACGGCTCGGGCCGGTCGTCGGTGACGGCCCGCTCCGTGGCGTCGGCGGGCATGGCGCTCCTCACGAGAACGGGCGACCGGCACGACGGCGCCGGCCGGGGGACCCCAGCGTAACCAGGGTCCGCCCGGCCCGCATCGGACGCGAGGTGCGGTCAGGAGATGTCCCGCCGGCGCATCGACCAGAACGCGCCGATCAGCACCGCGGCGGCGCCCACGCCGAGCACCAGGGCCGACTGCTGCCAGGTGACCACCAACTTGGCCGGTTCACACGCGCCCTTGGCGAACTGGCAGGTGTCGTAGTCGAAGAGCTCCACCTGCTTCATGAACCACGACTGCGCGTACGTGGACAGGACGTACCGGTCGCCGAACGGGACGGAGAGCACGTTCACCGCGATCCGGATGCCGATCTCGCTGATCGCGAAGACCGCCACGGCCGCGCCGAGCGCCATCGCGGTGTGCCGCCCCAGCGAGGCGAGCGCGAAGGCGACCGCGCCGACGAGGAGGATGAGCCCGACCGCCCGCAACCCGTCCAGGCCGATGGAACGCCACACCCCGGCGGTCACCTTGGCGGTGGTTCCCCGGTAGCGGCCGATGAGCCAGAAGGCGAAGGTCCAGAAGGCGCCGAGCACCAGGCTCACCCCGAGCACCGTGGTGAGCAGCGCGGCCAGCTTGGTGCCCAGCACGGCGAGCCGTTTCGGCCGCCAGAGCAGCAGGTTCATCATTCCGCCGGTGCTCCACTCGGCGCCCACGTAGGAGGCGCCGACGATGAACGCGAAGAGCGCCACCGCCCCGGCGAAGACCGCGATGAACGTGGGGAACTCGGCCCGGAAGTCGAACTGGTAGGGCAGGTTCCACTTCGGGTCGAACATCTCCGGCTGCGGCTGCCAGTCGCGGCCGCAGTTCGGGCCGTACCGGTCCTCGGTGTTCTGGTCGCCGCGGGCCTTGGCGGCGTCGCAGTCGGCGACGGTCTTCTTCCAGTCCTCCACCGCCCGCTGGTACTGGGCGTCCGACTCGACCTGGGCGGCCGCCACCACCTCCTTGGAGAGCTGGTGGCTGGAGAAGCTGAACGCGGTGGCCACCGTGGCCAGCCCGAGCAGCAGCAGGACCAGCAGCAGCCGAGTGAGCCGGCGCTTGCCGAGCCGGCGCAGTTCGGTGACGTACAGGCTCATGCGCCCCAACCTCCCGTGGTGGCGCCGCTGCCCGGCTCACCGACCTTCATGGACTGGTCGACCTGCCGGTGCTGGCCGGGAACCGGCGCGGTGGCGGTCAGTTCGAGGAAGACGCTCTCCAGGTCGACCGCGACGGGGGTCAGCTCGCTGACGTAGAGGCCCTGCTCGGCGAGGACCCGGCTGACCGCGGCCGGCTTGTCGACGCCGGCGAGCATCAGGTGGTCGGGCTCGGCGGTGACCCGGATCCCGGCCCGGGTCAGCGTCTCGGCGGCCTGCGGCAGGTCGGTGACCGCCTCCAGGCGGACCCGCACGGCGCCCTGCGAGTGCGCGGCGAGCACCTCGTCGACCGGCCCGAACGCGACCCGCCGGCCCAGCGAGATGATGGTGACCGAGTCGCAGATGAGCTGGATCTCGCCGAGGATGTGGCTGGAGAGCACCACGGTCATCCCGGCGGTGGCGAGGTCGCGCATCAGCCCGCGCATCTCCCGGATGCCGCCCGGGTCGAGGCCGTTGGCCGGCTCGTCCAGGATCAGCAGCTTCGGGTTCTTGAGCAGTGCGGAGGCGACGGCGAGCCGCTGCTTCATGCCGAGCGAGTAGGTCTTCACCCGCTCACCGGCCCGGTCGCGCAGCCCGACCAGCTCCAGCACCTCGTCGACCCGCTGCCGGGGCAGCTCACCGGCCTGAGCGAGCAGCCCCAGGGTGTCCCGGGCGGAGAAGTGCGGGAAGAACTGGGGGCTCTCCACGATGGCCCCGACCTGGCCGGCAACCGCGGGCAGCGCCTGCGGCAGCTCCTGGCCGAGGATGGCCATGCGTCCGCCGTTGGGCCGGATCAGCCCGAGCAGCGTGCGCAGGGTGGTGGTCTTGCCCGAGCCGTTCGGGCCGAGGAAGCCGTGCACCTGGCCGGCCTCGACCCGCATGTCGAAGCCGTCGAGCGCGTGGCGGACCCCGCGTTTCCGGCTCCGGTACGTCTTGCGGAGACCCTCGATCTCCAGGACAGCCGACAAGCTGACCTCCCCCGATGTGTAGGTGACAGCGGACACCATACGCGGTATGCAGCCGGAGACAATACCCGGTATGCATCGGGGTTTTCCCGGATTCGGGGTCAGGCGCGCCGGGGAACCGCGTCAGGCGCGCTGGGGAACCGCTTCAGGCGCAGACGACGTGCACGCCCGCGTCGCGGAACGCCTGCACGACGGCGGGGGACGCGCCGGAGTCGGTCACCAGCGTCTCCACCCGGTCCACCGGGCAGATCCGGGCGAACGCGTGTCCGCCCAGCTTGGACGAGTCGGCGATGACCACGACCCGCTTGGCCCGGGCCACCATGAGGCTGTTCATGGCGGCCTCGCCCTCGTGGTGGGCGGCGGCGCCGAGCTGCGGGTCGATGGCGTCCACACCGAGCAGCGCCACGTCCAGCGTCACCTCGCGCAGCAGCGCCCCGCCCAGCGGGCCCACCAGCTCGAACGACTTGGGCCGGACCACGCCGCCGGCCACCACGACCTTCATCCGCGAGCGCACCAGCAGCTCGTTGGCGATGTTCAGGGCGTTGGTGACGACGGTGAGCTGGGCGCCCTCGGCGCTGGTGTTCAGGTCGGGGCGGACGGCCAGCGCCCGGGCCACCTCGGTGCTGGTGGTGCCACCGTTCAGGCCGACCACGGTGCCCGGGGAGACGAGCGCGGCGGCGGCCGCGCCGATCCGCTGCTTCTCGGCCGAGTGCTTGGCCGTCTTGTAGCGCAGCGGCAGGTCGTAGGAGACGCCGTTGGCGACCGCGCCGCCCCGGGTGCGCGTGATCATCTGCTGCTGGGCGAGCTGGTCGAAGTCACGCCGGATGGTGGCCTGGGAGACGTCCAGGCGCTCGGCCGCCTCCTCGACGCTGACCCGGCCACTGTCGGTCAGCATCTCGAGCAGCGCGTTCCATCGGGCGTAGCGGTCCACCGCGGGGGCCTCCACTGACTCTGCACGAACGGTGATTGATTGCGTGCACAGTAGTGCGCGAAACTGCCGAGGCGCAAAACCCTGTCCTGCGCGATCTGGGAGCCGGTTGCCACGGCCACCCCGAATCGCGCAGAATGACGCGCGAAAGGCGGCCATATCGCGCCGTATTGCGCAAGGTCTCCCCTGGCGAGGAGTTGTCATGGCGTACGTGCACGCGGAGATCGCGAGCCAGCCCGACTGCTGGCGGGCGGCGGCGCGGCTCGCCCCGACCGTCGCCGACCGCCTGCCGCGCCCCGGCGAGCGGGTCGCCGTCGTCGGGTGCGGCACGTCGTGGTTCATGGCGGCGGCGTACGCCGGGCTGCGCGAGCGCGCCGGCCAGGGCGAGACCGACGCCTTCCAGGCCAGCGAGTTCCCCACCGGCCGCCGCTACGACCGGCTCATCGCGATCACCCGCTCCGGCACCACCACCGAGGTGCTGGACCTGCTCGCCGCGCTGCGCGGGCAGGTGCCCACCACGGTCCTGGTCGGCGACCCGGCCTCGCCGGCCGTCGAGCTGGCCGACGCCGCGGTGCCGCTGCCCTTCGCCGACGAGCGCTCGGTCGTGCAGACCCGCTTCGCCACCACCGCGCTCGCGCTGCTCCGCGCCCACCTCGGCGAGGACCTGGGCCGGCTCGCCGCCGACGCCGAGGTCGCCGTCCGGGCCCCGCTGCCGATCGACCCGGCCACCATCGAGCAGGTCACCTTCCTGGGCCGTGGCTGGACCGTCGGGCTGGCCCAGGAGGCCGCGCTCAAGTGCCGCGAGGCGGCCACCTTCTGGGCCGAGGCGTACCCGGCCATGGACTACCGGCACGGCCCCATCTCGATCGCCGCTCCCGGCCGGCTGGTCTGGGCGTTCGGCGGGATCCCCGAGGGGCTGCCGGAGGACGTGGCCGCCACCGGCGCCGCCTTCGTGCACAGCCGGACGCACGGCTGCCACACGGTGCTGACCAGCTGGGCCGCCGGGCGCAACCCGGTCGACCCGATGGCCGACCTGATCCTCGCCCAGCGCTTCGCCGTCGCGCTGGCCACCAGCCGCGGTCTCGACCCCGACGCGCCCCGGCACCTGACCCGCTCCGTGGTGCTGGCGTGAGCGCGAGGAGTGAGCCGGGGTTGCGAGCCCCGCAGTCGCGAACGCAGGAGGCACTGTGACGCCAGGCGACGAGGTCGTCGTCGCGCTGGACGTGGGCGGCACCGGGATGAAGTGCGCCCTGGTCCGCCCGGACGGCGCCACCGTGCACGCGGAACGGCACGCCACCGACGCGGCGCGCGGCCCCGAGGCGGTGGTCGGGACGATCCTCGACGTGGCCGAAGGGCTGGCCGGCAAGGCCCGCGCCGACGGCCTCACCCCGGTGGCCTGCGGCATCGCCGTGCCCGGGGTAGTCGACGAGGCCCGCGGGGTCGCCGTCTGGTCGGCGAACGTGGGCTTCCGGGACGTACCCCTGCGGGACCTGGCGCGGGAGCGGCTCGGCCTGCCCACGGCGCTCGGCCACGACGTGCGGGTGGGCGGCCTGGCCGAGGCCCGGCTCGGCGCCGGGCGGGACGCCGGCCACGTGCTCTTCGTCGCGATCGGCACCGGCATCGCCGCCGCCCACGTGGTCGACGGGTCGGCCGCCGTCGGCGCGCACGGCGCCGCCGGGGAGATCGGGCACATCCTGGTACGCCCCGACGGCCCGCGCTGCGGCTGCGGCCGCCCCGGCTGCCTGGAGGCGATGGCCTCGGCCTCGGCGATCGGCCGCCGCTACGCCGAGCTGTCCGGCGCGCCCGCCACCGCCGCCGAGGTGGCCGACCGGGCGGCGGCCGGCGAGCCGCTGGCCGGCCGGGTCTGGACCGACGCGGTCGAGGCGCTCGCCGACGGCCTGGCCACCGGGCAGGCGCTCTTCGACGTGGCGACCATCGTGATCGGCGGCGGGCTGGCCCAGGCCGGCCCCCGGCTGTTCGACCCGCTGCGCACGGCGCTGCGCGAGCGGCTGACGTTCCACCGGGAGCCGCGCCTCGTCGCCGCGGCCCTCGGCGACGAGGCGGGCTGTCTCGGTGCCGCCCTGCTGGCCCTGGACACCCTGGCGAAGGAGAGCCGATGACCCTGCGCGTGACCGGCAAGGTGGTGACCCCGACCGGCGTGATCCGGCAGGGTTGCGTCGAGATCGCGGGCGACCGGATCCGGGCCGTCGCCGAGTATCCGACGGTGCGCGACGGGCACTGGATCGTGCCGGGCTTCGTGGACATGCACACCCACGGCGGGGGCGGGCACACCTTCACCACCGGTGACGCGGAATCGGCCCGGCAGGCCGCCGACTTCCACCTCGGGCACGGCACCACCACGCTGCTGGCCAGCCTGGTCAGCTCCCCGTTCGCGCTGATGCGCGACGCCACCGCCGCCTACCGGCCGCTGGTCGAGTCCGGGGTGCTGGCCGGCGTCCACTTCGAGGGGCCCTACCTCTCGGCGGACCGCTGCGGCGCGCAGAACCCGGAGTTCCTCCGCGACCCCTCGACCGAGGAGCTGGCCGAGCTGATCGAGCTGGGCGGCGGCGCGGTCCGGATGGTCACCCTGGCTCCCGAGCGGGACGGCGCGCTGGAGGCGATCAAGCTGCTGGTCGCGCAGGGCGTGGTGGCGGCGGTCGGGCACACCGACGCCACCTGGGAGCAGACCCGGGCGGCCGTGGCGGCCGGCGCGAGCGTCGGCACCCACCTGTTCAACGGGATGCGCCCGGTGCACCACCGCGAGCCGGGCCCGGTGGTGGCCCTGCTGGAGGCCCCGAACGTGGTCTGCGAGCTGGTCGCCGACGGGGTGCACCTGCACGACGGGATGCTCGGCTTCGCCGCCTCGGTGGCCGGCCCGGACCGGGCCGCCCTGATCACCGACGCGATGGCCGCCGCCGGCATGCCCGACGGCGAGTACGAGCTGGGCGGCCAGGCCGTCAACGTGGCCGACGGGGTGGCCCGGCTCAGCCGGGACGGCGCGATCGCCGGCAGCACGCTGACCATGGACGCCGCGCTGCGGCACGCCGTCGCCGCGGGGATTCCCCTGCCGGACGCCTGCCGGATGGTCGCCACCACCCCGGCCCGGGCCATCGGCCTGGGCGACCGGGTCGGCGCGCTCCAGGCCAACCTCCGGGCCGACCTGGTCGTCCTCGACGACGACCTCAACGTGGTCCGGGTGATGCGCGCGGGCGCCTGGGTGGAGTGAGAGGCCCCCGGGCGTGTCAGCCGCGGTCGAGCAGCGCCAGGCCCAGCGGGGTGAGCGTGTGGTGCACCGCGTTGCGGTCGCGGGCACTGGTGACCAGGCCCGAGGAGCGCAGCACGGCCAGGTGCCGGCTCGCCGACGGGACGCTGATGCCGAGCCGGTGGGCGACCTCCGACGTGGTCCCGCCCTCGGCGGCCAGCAGGAGGATGGCGGACCGCGTACCGCCCAGCAGGGCCGCCAGGGATCCGGCCGCGGCCGCCGTCGACAGCACGCGGGCGTGCGGATGGACGGGGTAGACCAGCACCGGCGGCAGCAGCGGATCGGCGAGCACCATGGGCTTGTCCTGCCGCTTGAAGTAGCAGGGCACCAGCAGCAACCCCCGCCCGTCCAGGTGGAGGTCGCGCTCGACGATGTAGCCGCTGATCGTCAGCGTGCCGCCGTCGAACCTGGCGGTCGGGTGCAGGTCGTTGAGCAGCGCCGACAGGCCCTGGTTCAGCAGTCGCCGCGACCGCAGCGCCCGGTCGGCGTCGAACGCGGAGCGGATCGCGTTCCACAGCGGCAGGATCGCGAGCCGGTGGTAGAGCTGGAGGCCCGCCCCGAGCTGGCGCAGGGCGGTCAGGTCGCCGGCCGCCAGATCCGCGACGGCCGGTGACCGCCGTACCCCCGAGAGCGTCGCCAGGTCGGTCGCGAGCCTCGCCCGGGGCGTGTGCAGCAGGGCGTCCAGTCCCGGCTCGAACCCGCCGGTCGCCTCGGTGGGGGTGAGGAAGTCCGGGAAGTAGCCCACCGGCGGGTTGATCGACAGCGGCAACGCCACCTCGGCCCGGTGACCGGGGCGCTGGTGCAGCAACCCGAACATCCGTTGCCGCCAGCCGGCCAGCACCGGATCCGGGCACCGGGTACGCAGCCAGTGCATGCTGAGCATGCTCTCCCACAGCGGGTCGGGCGCGCGGGCGATCCGGGTGCGGGCGAGGTCGGCAGCGGTGAAGTGGATCCGAAGCATGACGGGTCCCCTGGTCGGCTGGACGTGCGTCCAGTCTGGCGATCGTCCCGCCGTCGCGGATCCGCCGACCGGATCACCGAACAGGGTGTTTTCCGCTGGGGGCAAAGACGTTGCGGGCCGCGATCGGCCGCCACCAGGATCGACGGCTATGAAAACCCTGCTGCGCACCACAGTGGTCGGAGGTGTGTTCCTCGCCGTCCTGGCCCTGCTCGCGCCGACCGCCTACGCGGCGCTGCCCACCCTGAAGTCGGGCGACTATCTCCAGCGCCGATACCTGGAGTACCAACCGCCGGGAACCGGCAACCGCTTGGTGAAGAACTCCAGCGGCCAGGTCATCGGCTCGTACGAACTGTGGGCCGAGGTCTCCACCCCGCGCATCATGCACGTCACCAACCTCTGCGTCCACGACGAGCTCGCCAACGGCCGCGGCGTCGTCCTCCGCCTGATGGTCAAGTACGGCAGCAACTCCAGCAAGGATCTCGGCTACTTCAAGGACCGCGCCGACTGCTATTACGGCGTCCAGGTCACCGCGCCCTCCGACATCTGGGCCCTCGACGTCGACCAGGGCGAGGCCTGGTCCGGCACCCCCTACCAGTACACCGGGAACTACCACCGCTTCGGCCTCTGGACGCCCGACACCGGCCTCTGGCCGTCGTTCGACTGAGCTGAACCGGATCGGGGGGGTGCAACGGTCGACCTCGTTGCGCCTGCGGTGGTGGGTCACCTCGTCGAAGGACGGGTGACCCACCCGTCGGCGGCCCGGCCGGCTAGCCGGCGGCCGGCACCTCGACGCCGAGCACCGCCTGCTCGTCCGGGCGGTGCACGAGCACGTCGGCCAGGTACGACTGCACCGCCTGGCGCATCCCGACGTCCCGGCCGGCCCGCTCGGAGAGCAGCCACTTGTGCTCGATGATCTGGGCGAACAGCTCCTGCGGCTCCAGCTTGCGGCGCAGGTGCGCCGGCACCGCCCGGACCACCGGCTCGAACACCTCGGTCAGCCAGCGGTGCGCGGCCTGCTGCTCGTCGGTCAGGTCGCTCTCCACCCGGTACGCGTCCAGGTCGTTGAGGAGCTTGCGGGCCTGGTTCTCCTCGGCGTCCAGGCCGGTGAGCCGGAGCAGCCGCCGGGTGTGGTAGCCGGCGTCGACCACCTTGGGCCGGACCAGGTAGCGCCCGTTGTCGACGGTCGACATGGCCACCTCGGCGACGTCGAAGCCGAGTTCGTTGAGGCGGCGGATGCGGCCCTCGATGTCGTGCCGGGCCTCCCGCTCGATCTGCTGCTCGTAGGTGATCTCGTGCCAGAGCCGCTCGTAGCGCTGCACGACCTGCTCGCAGACCACCTCCGGGTCGATCGACTCGTGCAGCAGGCCGGCGGCCTGGAGGTCGAGCGCCTCGCCGAAGATGTTGACCCGGGCGATCTCCAGGTCCTCGCCGCGCTGCCCGTTGGAGAGCGAGGGGTGCAGCGCGCCGGTCTCCGCGTCGACCAGGTAGGCGGCGAAGGCGCCCGCGTCGCGCCGGAACAGCGTGTTGGACAGCGAGCAGTCGCCCCAGAAGAAACCGGTCAGGTGCATCCGGACCAGCAGCACCGCCAGCGCGTCGAGCAGCCGGTTCATGGTCTCCGGCCGCAGCGTCCGGGAGAACAGCGCCCGGTAGGGCAGCGAGAACTGGAGGTGCCGGGTGATCAGCACCGGGTCGAGCGGCTCGCCGTCGTCGGTCTGCCGGTCGGCCACGATCGCGATCGCCTCCACCGACGGGAAGTCGATCCGCTCCAGCGCGCGGAGCAGGTCGTACTCCCGTTCGGCGACCCGCTCGCCGGTCTCCTTGACCGCGTAGACGTAGCCGCCGAGCCGGACGAAGCGCACGATGTGCCGCGAGATGCCCTGCGGCAGCGCGACCAGGTGTTCGGCAGGCCACTCCTCCAGCGGGGTCGACCAGGGAAGGTCGAGCAGCGCCGGGTCGACGAGGGCCGAGGTGATCCGCACGGCCACAAGTGTGACGGCTGACCCGGCCGAGCGCCTCCCTTCGTGGTTGGGCCCACAGCCACCGCCGCCCGCGCCGGCCCGCCACCGCGGGCGGCCGGTAGCGTGGTCGCGTGCGGGAGACCACAGGGGTACGCCGGACGCGCCTCCGGCCCGTCCGCCCGGCCGGCTGGTGGTTCGACGGGCTGCTGCTCGCCGCCCTCGTGGCGCTCACCGTGGCGCTGGCCGAGGGGCACCTCTTCGGGCTCGACCGGGCCGTCGCCGACTGGTCCGCCGCGCACCGGCCGACCCCTGCCCGGTGGGCCGCCATGGCGCTCAACCTGCTCGGCCAGGGCACCCCGCTGACCCTGCTCGCGGCGGGGCTCGGCGTGCTGCTGGCGGTCCGGCTCCGCTCGGTCCGCCCGGTGCTGCCGCCGGTGACCGCGTTCGTGCTCACCTACCTGACCATCGGGCCGCTGAAGGTGTGGACCGCCCGGCCCGCGCCGAGCGCCAGCGTGAAGGAGCCGTTCCTGGCGCCCGAGCAGACCCTGCCGCTGTTCCAGCACGACCTGCCGGTGCGCTTCGCCCAGTCGTACCCGTCGGGGCACGTGGCCAACGCGATCGTCTGGTACGGCGTGCTCGCCCTGCTGCTGGCTCCCCTGCTGCGCACCTTCGGCCGGACCGTTCCGCCCCGGCTGGTCACCGTGGTCCGGGTGGTGCCGCCGCTGGTGGTCCTCTGCACCACCATCTACCTGGGCTGGCACTGGTTGACCGACTCGGTCGCCGGGCTGCTGCTCGGCCTGCTGCTGGACCGTCTGCTGCACCGGGTGCCCTGGGACGACCTGCCGTTGCCCGGCCCGCTGCGCAACCGGGACCGGAAGTTCATCTCCATGTCCTAGCCTGCGCTCGTGGCAGAACTGGCGCGCCGGCTGGGCGTACCCGACGCGGTCGTCATCGGGTTGGGGTCGATGCTCGGCGCGGGCGTCTTCGTGGTCTTCGCCCCCGCCGCGGCGGCGGCCGGCGGCGCCGGCCTGCTGGTCGCGCTGGCCCTCGCCGGCTTCATCGCCTTCTGCAACGCGACCAGCTCGGCCCGGCTCGCCGCCCGCTACCCGGAGTCCGGCGGCACCTACGTCTACGGCCGGGAGCGGCTGCACCCGTTCGCCGGGTTCCTCGCCGGCTGGGGCTTCGTGATCGGCAAGACGGCGAGCTGCGCGGCCATGGCCCTGACCATCGGGGCGTACCTCTGGCCGGGCCGGGCGCGGCTCGTCGCGGTCCTCGCGGTCGTGGCGGTGACCGCCGTGAACCTGCGCGGGATCGGGAAGACCGCGGCGGCCACCCGGGTGCTGGTGGGCGTGGTGCTCACCGTGCTCGCCGTGGTGGCGGTGACCGGCGCCCCGCACGTCGCGCCCGACCGGCTGGCCGGCTTCGCCGACACCGGGGTCCGGGGCGTGCTCACCGCCGCCGGCCTGCTCTTCTTCGCCTTCGCCGGGTACGCCCGGATCGCCACGCTCGGCGAGGAGGTCCGTGACCCGGAACGCACCGTCCCGCGCGCAGTGCCGCTGGCGCTCGGCGTGGTCCTGGCCATCTACCTGGTGCTGGCCGTGGTCGCGGTCGGCGTGCTGGGCGACCGGCGGCTGGCCGACTCGGCCGCGCCGCTGGCCGAGGTGGTGACCGCCGCTGGGCTGCCCGGCCTGGCCTGGCTGGTCCGGGCCGGGGCGACCGTGGCGGTGACCGGCGTGCTGCTCTCCCTGCTGGCCGGGGTCGGCCGGACCACGCTGGCGATGGCCCGCCGCCGGGACCTGCCGGGGGCGCTGGCCGCCGTGCACCCGCGCTACCGGGTGCCGCACCGCGCCGAGCTGGCGGTGGCCGCCGTGGTGATCGTCGTGGTGTCCCTGGCCGACGTGCGGGGCGCGATCGGCTTCTCCAGCTGCACGGTGCTGGTCTACTACGCGATCGCCAACGCCTCGGCGCTCACCCTGGGCCGGGACCCGGCCCGGAAGCTGCCGGTGCAGCTGCTCGCCGCGCTGGGGCTGGTCGGCTGCCTGCTGCTCGCGGTGAACCTGCCGGTCGCCAGCGTGCTCAGCGGCTTCGGCGTGCTCGCCCTCGGCGCCGCCTGGTACGCCCTCCGCCACACCACCCGCGCGGCCTGACCCCGGTCAGTCGGTGGCCCGTGGGTGGCCGGTGCCCGCGTAGGTGAGCCAGACCGTGCGGCGGTCGTCGTCGATCAGGTACCAGATCCGGCCGCCGCCGGTCACCTCGTACTGCCAGCGTTCCAGGGCCTGGCCCTTCCACTGGACCGTGGCCAACGAGCCCTTCAGCCGGTGGTGCCGTTCGGGGTTGCTCTTCGACCGCGGGTCCGCCCGCAGCGCGTCGTACACCCGGCGCAGGTTGGTCGGCGCCTGTCGGGCCAGCTGCTCCCAGCCGTCGGCGGCCGCCGATTCGGCGAAGCGCAGCTCGTACTCGCCGCCGACGGCCGGTGGCGCCGCCCGGTCGCCCCGCTTGGGGCTCACGACCGGGCGGGCGGCGCGGGCACCGGGCCGAGGTCTCCGCTGGGCTCCCGGCCGACGAGTTCCAGCAGGGTGGGATCGGCGTGGATCTCGGCGGTGTGCCGCCACTGGGTGAGCAGGACCGCGACGGGCGACAGGTTCTCCAGCGAGGCGGCGCCCTGCGCGACAGTGGTCAGCTCGGCGAGCAACTGGTCGACGTCCTCGTCGGGTAGGAAGGCCACCCACGGCAGGGCCTCGCCGAGCACCCGACGGACGGCTGCCAGCGGCTCGGTGCGCACCATGCCGGCCAGCAGCCGGGCGGTGAAGTCGACGACGACGGCGTCCCGTTCCAGCTGGTCGGCGCGGGTGAGCGCCAGGTCACCGGCGCCCCGGCGGCGCAGCCGCAGCGCGCGCACCTTCTCCAGCCGCTCCGCTGTGGCGGCCGGCTGGTGGAGGAACTCGCTGAACGGAAGCTCTTCGTAGATGGCGCCCACGACTTCCACACTACCGTGGAAGTCGGCTCGCCGGGTCACTCGTCCGGCTGGCGTGGGACCGGGGCGCCGGCCGGGGCGGGTGGCGGCACCGGGGTGGTCTCCCGGAGCAGGGCGGTCAGCCCGGCCCGCCGGGCCACCACCGTCAGCCGGTCCCCCGCGTGGATCACCATCCGCGGATCGGTGGACCACTCCGTCTTCTGCCCGGCCCTGGTGTGCGCGAGCAGGCGTACCTCGCCGGGGCGGGCCACCGCGGCGAGCGGCCGGCCGTCGAGCGGGGAGCCGGCCACCACCGGCACGTCGGTGACCAGCAGCGCGTGCCGGTCGACCGGGATGGTGGCGATCACCGCGCGGTCCAGCATGGCCGCCGCGAACGCCGGGGCGGCCAGGTACGACACGCTGCGCGAGATGCCGATGCCGAACGCCTGCTGGATCCGCTCGGCGAAGTCGCCGTCGAAGAGGCGCAGCACCACCCGCAGGTCGGGGTCGAGGGAGCGGGCGTTGAGCGCGGCGCGCAGGTTCGCCCCGTCGTCGGTGGAGACCACCACCAGCGCCTGACTGGTGTCGACGGAGGCGGCCCGCAGGGTCTCCTCCTGGCCGGCATCCCCGACGATCAACGGCACGCCGAGCCGGTGCGCCAGCGGCGCGCCGCGCGCCTCCGGGTTCTTGTCGATGGCCACCACCTCGACCCCGAAGTCGTGCAGCTGGGCCATCACCCGGGTGCCGATGTTGCCCAGCCCGACGACCACCACGTGCCCGGACCGGTCGGGCTGGATCCGGCCGGCGTGCAGGGCGAGCCGGGCGTTGACGATGCCGTCGACCACGGCGGCGGTGATCAGCGGGATCAGCGCCAGCCCGGCCAGGTTGAGCACCACCTGCATGACCTGGGCGGCGAGCGGCTTGGTGACGTCCGGGTCCTGCCCGCTGAGCGTGGTGACCAGCGTGAGGTAGAGCGCCTCGGACCAGGTCACGTCCGCGGCCCGGGCGTTGAGCCAGCCGAGCACGGCGATCACCGCGAGCAGCACCAGCACGGCCACGCCGATCTTGCGGGTGGCGAAGCTGCGGAGCGCGCGGAGCAGCACCGCGACCGGTTGCCGGCGACGGCGGGCCCGGACCAGCCGGCGGGCGGCCAGCTCGGTGCCGGGCGGTCGCCCGGTCGCCTCGGCCAGCACCACGTCGGCGGAGGACTCGTCGGCGGGGAGCACCCGGACCAGCTCCGGGTCGGTGGTGACGGCCAGCCCGCTGACCACGTCCTGCGGGCGTACGTCGGCGCGGCGGGCCACGTAGAGGGTGCGGCCGGCGTGCCGGAAGTGGGTGGGGGCCAGCTCGCCGAGGGCGGCGGCCACGAAGGCCGGGGCGGAGATCGAGGCGTCGGAGAGCACCGCCGAGTCGGGGAAGAGCTGCCGCACGCCGTTGGCCAGGCTGGTGTTGAACATCCGGACCACCAGGCGCAGCCGGGGCTCGACCTCCTGGGCGCAGAGCGCGGCGTGCATGTTGCCCACGTCGTCCTGGTGCAGCAGGGCCAGCCCGTCCGCCCCGGCCAGCCCGGCGCTGCGGAAGGTCGCCTCGTCGAGCCGGTCCGCCCGGACGACCTGGACGCCCGGCAGATCCCGCCCGTCGGGCCCCTCCGAGCGGCGGCGCTCGGGCACCACCAGGGTCACCCGCACCCGGCCGGCGGGCGGGTCGGTGGCGAGCAGCGACCGGACCACCCAGTAGGCCAGCGGGTCCGAGCCGCAGACCACGTAGTGCGGACGGACGTCGCCGTTCATCTTCAACCGCCATCCGGTCGCGCGGCGAGCGCGGTCGCGGAGGGGCTCGGCCATGTCCGGATCGTAGTCAGTCGCTCGCAATGCGCGCAGCCCCCTCGATCATGAACGCATGGTGCCGGCCAGTACGGGTAGAGCACGGCCATGCAGACGTTCCTGCCGTATCCGGACTTCCTGGCCAGCGCCCGGACGCTGGACCAGAAGCGGCTGGGCAAGCAGCGGGTGGAGACCATCCAGGTGCTGCGCGGGCTGACCCGGCCGGACTACGGCTGGCGCAACCACCCGGCGGTGAAGATGTGGGCCGGGTACGAGGAGGCGCTGACCCGGTACGGCCTGGACATGTGCGCGGTGTGGTGCGAGCCGGGCCGGGCGGACACCTGCGCGGCCACCATGGCCACCGATCTCGCCACGGCCTGCGGCATCGCCGTCATCCGCACCCAGGCGGAGCTGGCCGAGGCCGGCGAGCTGCCGCGCTGGCTGGGCCGGGAGGACCTGCACCGCAGCCACCGGTCGTCGCTGCTGCGCAAGGACCCGGCGCACTACGGCCCGCAGTTCGACGGCGTCCCGCCCGACCTGGAGTACGTCTGGCCGGAGTCGGACCGGCCGCGCCGCTGTCTGCTGCCGCCGGAGGCGTGAGCCGACAGACTGGAGGCTCCCGTCGGGCGGAGGCACGGATGGCACTCTCGCGAGTGGTCGGTCGGCTCATCGGCGTACGCCGGCACCTCGTGGACCCCGGCGGAGGTGGCGCCCCGGGCGTGCCGCGCCCGGTGCGGACCGTGGTGGTCGGCGGCGGCATCGCCGGCATGTCGGCGGCGGTGGTGCTGGCCGAACGCGGCGTCCAGGTGACCGTGCTGGAGGCGGCGCCGCACCTGGGCGGCCGGCTCGGCGCCTGGCCGGAGGAGCTGCCGCACGGCGTCCAGCGCAACGAGCACGGCTTCCACGCCTTCTTCCGGCAGTACTGGAACTGGCGGAACATCCTGCGCCGGGCCGACCCGACCCTGGGCTTCCTCAAGCCGGTCCCCGGCTATCCGATCCTCTCCGCGCGGTGGCCGGTCGAGGAGTTCGGCAAGCTGCCGCCCGCGCCGCCGGCCAACCTGCTCGCCCTGCTGCTGCGCAGCCCGAGCCTGCGCCTAGCCGACCTGCGGGCGATGGACCGGGACGCGGCGCTGCCGCTGCTCACCTACGACCCGGAGCGCACCTACGCCGAGTTCGACACCCGGACCGCGGACGAGCTGCTCACCTCGCTGCGGCTGCCGGACCGGGCCCGGGCCATGCTCTTCGAGGTCTTCTCGCACTCGTTCTTCAACCACGAGGCGGAGATGTCGGCCGCCGAGATGATCGCCCAGTTCCACTTCTACCTGCTCGGCAACCCGGAGGGACTGGCCTTCGACTGCCCGGACCGGGACTACGCCACGGCGATCTGGGCGCCGCTCACCCGGCACGTCGAGCGGCACGGCGCCCAGGTACGCACCGGCACGGCCGCCGCCCGGCTGGACCGGACGCCGGACGGCTGGCGGGTCACCACCACCGGCGGCGACACCCACGAGGCCGGGCACGTGGTGCTCGCCGTCGACCCGCCCGCGCTCGCCGCGCTGGTCGCCGCCTCCCCGGGCCTGGTCGGGGCGGCGCCCGAGCTGGTGGCGCGGATGCCCGCCTTCGGTCGGCCCGGCCCGCCGTACGCGGTGGCGCGCTACTGGATGGACGGCGACGTGCGCCCGGACCGGGCGGTGTTCAGCGGGGTGTCCCGCCAACCCACCCTGGACTCGGTGACCCTCTACCACCGGCTGGAGGACGAGCCGCGGCGCTGGGCGGAGCGGACCGGCGGCTCGGTGGTCGAGCTGCACGCGTACGCCTGCGAGCCCGGCGTGCCGGCCGAGGAGCTGGCCGAGCGGATGCGGGTGGAGCTGACCGCGCTCTGGCCGGAGGTGGCCGCCCTGCGGGTACGCGCGCTGCGCGCCCGGGTCGAGGCGCAGGCGCCCGCGTTCACCCCGGGCAGCCACGCGGGGCGGCCGGGGGTGCGCACCGACGCGGCGGGCCTCTACCTGGCCGGCGACGGGATCCGGACCGAGTTCCCGAGCGCGTTGATGGAACGGTCGGCGGCGACCGGGATCGTGGCCGCCAACCACATCCTGCGGGCGGAGGGGGCGGCGGCCGAGCCGGTCAGCTCGGTCCGCCCGCGCGGCCTGCTGGCCGGCCGGCGCTGACCGGGCGGCGGATCGAAATGCGTTGCTTGCCTCTCCGGCGTGGATCTACCGTGAGCGCGCAAGGTCAACCACCGCTCCGGGAGCCGTCGATGTCGCTGCGTCACCGCACCACGATGCCGTCGTGGCTGCTCAGCGACGGTTGCCGAGCCGAAGGTCCGCCCGCCGGACGACCCGACTGACGCGCCCGCGCGTCCCCGTCGTCGCCGCCCGGTCCCGTGGACCGGGCGGCTTTTTGCTGCCGTACCCACCGATAGTGAAGGGAGAGCCCGGTGGACGCCGTCCTCGTCATCAACGCCGACCTCGGCCCGCTGCACCGGGTCACCGTCCAGCACGCGATCCGGATGCTCTGCCGCCGGGTCGCCGAGATCCACGAGGCCGAGCCGGACCAGGTGATCGGGGTCTTCCCGATGCCGCGGGTGGTCCGCCTCGTCCGGTACGTGGTGACCCGCTGGCGGTTCAGCGCCGGCCCGGCGTGGTCCCGGGGCGGCGTGCTGCGCCGCGACGACCGGCGGTGCGCCTACTGCGACGGCCCGGCCAGCACCATCGACCACATCCTGCCCCGCTCGCGCGGTGGCCGGAACACCTGGGGGAACACCACCGCCGCCTGCTACGGCTGCAACCAGCGCAAGGGCGACCGGACCCCGGCCGAGGCGGGCATGCCGCTGCGGCGGGAGCCGGTGACGCCGAGCTGGGCCGCGCTGGCGCGGTGACGGACGGCCGGCGGGCACAGGGGGCCGCGTCGGAGGTACGCCTCCGGCGCGGCGCCCGCCGGTCCCGGCGTCAGCCGGCGGCGGGCGGAGTCCAGCCGAAGCGTGGAGCCCGGCGCTCGGTGACGGCGGCGATCCCCTCGCGGGCCTCGCCGCTCTCCCGTACCTGCCCGTGCCACCAGGCGATCCGGTCGGCGTCGGCGCGCCCGTCGACGATCTCCTTGGCCGCGGCCACGGTGAGCCGGGAGCGCTCGGCGATGGTGGCGGTCACCGCGGCCACCCGCGCGGCGAGCGCGTCGGCCGGCAGCACCTCGTCGACCAGCCCGATCCGCAGCGAGCGCTCGGCGTCGACCAGCTCGCTGGTGAACAGCAGGTGCTTGGCGGCGGACGGCCCGACGAGCCGGGCCAGCCGCCGGGTGGTCGGCGCGGGGTAGACCAGCCCCAGCCGCGCCGGGGGCACGCCGAACCGGGCGTCCACCGCGGCGAAGCGCAGGTCACAGGCGACGGCGAGCTGACACCCGCCGCCGACGCAGGCGCCCTCGATCGCGGCCACGGTGGGCCGGCCGAACGCCGCCAACCGCTCCTCGGCGGCCACCGCGATGCTGCCGTCCCCGGCCTCCAGCAGCTCGTCCAGGTCGCCCAGGTCGGCGCCGGCGCAGAAGGTGCCGCCCGCACCGGTGAGCACCAGCACGCGCACCGCCGGGTCCGCCTCCAGGCCGTCGAGCAGCACCGGGAGCTGCCGCCACATGGCCGGCGTCATCGCGTTGCGGCGCGCCGGGTTCCGGATCACCACGGTCGCCACCGGCCCGGCCACCGTGACGGTCAGCTCCGCATCCGACATGTCTCCCCCTCGCGCCGCCGGTTCTCCGACGACCGTAACGGGCGGGGCCCGGCGACCACCCGCGTGGGGTGGCCGCCGGGCCCCGGGGTCGGGCGGTCAGGTCAGGTCAGGAGACGTTGACCGCGGTGTCGTCGACGACGAAGGAGGTCTGCAGCGAGGAGTCCTCGGTGCCGGTGAACTTCAGGGTGACGGTCTGGCCGGCGTACGAGGCCAGGGAGAAGGACTTCTGGCTGTAGCCGGTGGCCTTGTTCAGGTTCGACCAGGTCGCCAGGGTGGCCAGGACGGTGCCGGAGGAGTTGAGCACCTGCACGGTCAGCTTGTCGTACTGGACGCTGCTGGTGGTCTCGGCCGAGTCGATGTGCAGCCAGAAGGTGAAGTTGTAGCTGGTGCAGCCGCTGGGCAGGCTCACCGACTGCGACAGCGTGTCGGTGTGGGTGCTGCCGTAGCCGTCCAGCCAGGCGTTCCAGGTGCCG
>NZ_BMRA01000023.1 GCF_014648395.1 Micromonospora fulviviridis
ATGTACAACGACCGGCGGCCCACCATCATTCCGGGCCCGGCCACCCCGCCTCGCGGGGCGTCCTCCTCGGTCGTTCACCCGGATACAACGACCCCCACCCGCCCGCCATTCCGCCGCCCGAGTGCCGGCGGCCACCCGACGAACCGGACACCCCGCCCACGCCGGCCCGGTCGGTGGAACGCCATGGAGGTATCTCGGCCCCGGAGACCTCCATGGCGTTCCACCGAAGCACTCAGCCAGGGCGGGAACCGGACATACACCTCAGCCGCGTAGGACGGGGCAGACGAGAAGCGGCCGGCCCCTGGCGGGGCCGGCCGACTTCGCGGGTGTTGTCACCAGAGCTGCTGGACGATGTCCGCCGCCTGCTCCTCCCACTGCGCGTACGCGTACGGGAAGGCGGACACCTGGACCGTCTGCGCCGCGGCGGTCAGCGGCAGGTCGTGCCAGCCGCCGACGTTCTTCAGGGCGTTGAAGAACGCCTTGCTGGCGTAGTCCGGGTCGGTGACCTGCTCGGGCGTACCCCAACCGGACGACGGGCGCTGCTGGAACAGGCCCTCCGAGTCGTGGTCGTTGTACGCGCCCAGGTGACCGAGGTTGTACAGCTTCGACTCCTGGAGCGAGGTGGCGACGCCGATCACGGCGCCCCGCTTCCCCACACCGGTCTCCTTGGCCGCCTTCACGATGGCCTTGGCGTTGTCGAGCTGGGCGTCGTCGAGCGGGATGCGCGACTGGGCGCCCTCGACACCGTGCGGCATGAGTTCCTCCCGGCTGGGCCGGTCGGCCTTGGTCGGGACCTTGTCACTGCCGGTGGTGAGGCCGGACTTCACCGACTCGGTGCCGGTCCTCTTCTTGCCGGTGGCCAGGTCGATGGCGGCCAGGGCCCCGGCGTGCGGGCCGCTGGTCAGGGGAGCGGCGACGGCGGTGGGGCCGAACGCGAGTCCGCCCAGGCAGGCCACGCCCGCGACGGTCAGCGCGGTCCGGCGGTTGGGGGCCGTCGCGGCAGCCTTCACGGCGGCGGCCTTCACGACGGCGGTCCTGGCGACGGCGGTCTTCGCGATGGCGGGGAGCCATCGAGTGAAGTGCTGCTTCACGATGGTTGCCCTTTCGATCGTTACGACGCGCTCCCGGGTGAGCGCCCCTCGGGGATTACTCGCCGGTACGGGTTTGCGTTCCGGCGGTACGGGGGACACAACCAGCTCGGCCTGTCGGGCATTCCGGATATGCCCGAGACCAGCAGGGCTGCGGCCCAGGTCACCGGGGATACCGGACGAGCGGGATGGGCAGGCGGGAACCGGGCTAACCGGCCGCGGGGACGCCGAACCGCACCAGGACGTGCCAGAGCTGCTTGAGCTGCTGGAGGGTCACCTCGGTCGGCCCCCGGTCGGCCCAGCGCTGCGGCTCGCGTACCACCGAGGCGGCCGCCCGGCCGATCAGCGCGGCGTGCACCGGCTCCCCCGGCCGGGCGAACTCGGCGTGCACCCGGGCGGCGAGCGGCGGGATGGCCGGCCCCCGGAACTCGGCGTCGACACCGTCGACCGGCAGTTCGAAACCGGTGTGCCAGCACAGCGCGAAGCCGTGCCGCCGGGCGAGCCCGGCGAGGATCCGCCCCTCCGCGGTGCCGCGGAACGAGGGGTCGACCACCACCGCCTCGACGTCCCGGGCCAGGCTCAGCTCACCGTGCACCTGCGCCTCGATGTAGTCGTCCAGCGCCCGCCCGGCCACGTCGGACGCGCGCTCGCGCCGGCGCAGCAGCGTCCGCACGAGGGTGCCGGTGTCCATGCCGGCCACGCCCAGGCTGACCCCCGTCTCGGCGGTGGCGGCCAGCAACGCGGCGAGCACCGGCTCGAACACCGTCACCGTGCCGAGGTCCTTCGGCCCGGTGTGGCTGTCGCCGAAGCTGAAGGTGGCCCGTGCGAGCGCCGCGGGGCGCAGCCGCAGATGGCAGGAGCCGAACCGGGGGCAGGCGCCGTCCGGGTGGTCGAGCAGGTTGAGGCCGCCGTACTTCGGGCGCTCCGTGGGCGGCACGCCGGGCCGCTGGTACGCCCCGCCGAACAGCGCCTCCTCCCAGCGGTCCCGGTCGCCGCCGGGGAACGCGGTCAGCCCGCCGTTGGAGATGCCCGTCTCGAACTGGCTGCGGTAGACGCCCTCCTGGTCGAGCGCCTCGGCCACCGTCCGGCCGTCGCGTAGCAGCCGGTCGGGGTGGAAGTTGAGGGTCAGCCGGCCGTGCGCGGCCACCGCCGCGACGATCTCCTCCGCCCGGTACGCCGCGCCGGAGCCGGCGAGGTGCCCGTCGATGACGGCGAGCGCCGCCGGCCGGTCCCGGAGGGCGGCGTCACCGACGTACCGGAGGGCGGCGGCCTGGGCGGGGGTCAACATCACGTCGGGCACGGGCCAGAGTATCGCCGGGGCCCCCGGCGGCGCGCCACGCGGATTTCAGGCGCCGGTGCCGAAGCCGTCCAGGCCCTCCCGCTCCGCCGGGCTGCGCAACTCCTGGAACAGGGTGAAGTGCAGGCCCGCCGGGCCGTCGAGGCGGGCGTTGAGCGACTGCCACGGGGTGACCGTCGGCGGGGCGACCTCGGTGGCGCCCGCCGCGACGAGGCGCTCGGTCGCCGCCCGGCTGTCGTCCACCTCGAACGCCACCCGCATCCGGGGCGCGACCTGGCGGCCGACCTCCACCTCGTCGATCATCCGCTTCTGCGCGGGGTTCGCCAGCTCCAGCGTGGCGCGTCCCGCCTCCAGGATCACCACCCGGGCGCCGTCGCCGCCCGAGTACGCCGCCTCCTCCGGCAGGCCCAGCGCGTCGCGGAAGAAGGCGACCGCGGCGTCGTAGTCCTCGGCCTCGACGACCAGGCGCAACTGGCGTACCGTCGGCGGCCCGTCGGCCCGGGAATCGTCCATGACACATGATCCTAGCCGCGTGCGGCGGCACCGAGACGGGCGAGGAAGTGGGCGTTGCCGCCGGTGGCGGCGAGCTGCCGGAGCAGCTGGTCCAGGGCCGCCTGCCGGTCCAGTGCGGACAGCGCGGAACGCAGTGCCCGCAGGCGATCCCGCTCGACGTCGGTGAGCAGCAGCTCCTCCCGGCGGGTGCCGGAGGCGCGCACGTCGACGGCCGGGAAGGTACGCCGGTCGGACAGCGACCGGTCCAGCTTCAGCTCGGCGTTGCCGGTGCTCTTGAACTCCTCGAAGATGAGGCCGTCGGCGGCGGACCCGGTCTCCACAAGGGCCGAGGCGATGATGGTCAGGGAGCCGCCCTCCTCGATGGACCGGGCGGCGGCGAGCAGCTGCTTGGGCGGGGTGAGCGCGGCCACGTCGATGCCGCCGGAGAGGGTACGGCCGGCTGAGCGGACGGTCAGGTTGTAGGCGCGGCCCAGCCGGGTCAGCGAGTCGAGCAGCACGACCACGTCGTGGCCCAGCTCGACCAGACGCTTCGCCCGCTCGATCGCCAGCTCCGCCACCGTGGTGTGGTCCTGCGGCGGACGGTCGAACGTGGCCGCGACGACCTCGCCCTTCACCGACCGCTGCGTGTCGGTGACCTCTTCCGGCCGCTCGTCGACCAGCACCACCATCAGGTGGCACTCCGGGTTGTTGCGGGTGATCGCGTTCGCGATCGCCTGCAGCACCATCGTCTTACCCGCCTTCGGCGGCGAGACGATCAGCGCCCGCTGGCCCTTGCCGATCGGCATAACCAGGTCGATGACCCGGGTGGTCAGGATGTGCGGCTCGGTCTCCAGCCGCAGCCGCTGGTACGGGTGGACCGGCGTCAGCCGGTGGAAGTCCGGGCGGTGACGCGCCTGCTCGGGGGTCGTTCCGTTGACGGTGTCGAGCCGGATCAGCGGGGCGTGCCGGCCCTTGCGGGGTGTGGTGGCGACCGCGCCGGTGACGAGGTCGCCACGGCGCAGGCCGTACCGGCGGAGCTGGCCGGTGGTGAGGTGGGCGTCGGCGGTGGAGGGCAGGTAGCCGTCCACCCGCAGCAGCGCGTGGTCGTCGACCGTGTCGACGATGCCGCTCACCGGGAGCGGCGCGGAGGTGTCGTTCATCGAGTGCCTTTCGACTGGTGCCGGTCCCCGATCGGGACGATGCGAGAGAGGGTTGGTGCGAGAGAGGGCTGGTGCGAGAGAGGGCTGGTGCGAAGCCCGAGCGGCACGAACCGAAGCGGGAGGCGTCGGCCGCACGGCTCGCCGCCTCACCGGAGCAGGAGGTGTCGGGGCGCACGGCGCGCCGCCCCGCGTGGGCGACGGGACACCGCGCGAAGGGCTCGGCACCAGGCGGGCGGGAACCTGCGAGCGGGGCGGCCGAGCCGGTGTCGGAAGCGGACGGGGGCCGGTCCGGCGAGGTCCGTGTCGGGTCCGGCGGCCAGGTTCGGCGAGCTGGCGGCCGGATCGGTGAGGTGCGCCGGGCGAGCTGCCGCGTTCGGGAGAGCGGACTCCGGGTGGCGCCGTGCGCCGGCATCCGGGTCGTTCGCCAGGCTAACCCCGCACCGCCGTCGCGGGCAAGCGGATCGCCGCCGGTTCGGTCGGAACCCGGGCCGGCGTTACAGTGAGGGACGCGCCGACCGGGAAGGCCAGCACCGTGACTGCTACGACCGTGGTCGACCAGGTCCACCTCGGCGACCACGTCTGTTGGACGCACGACGACGAGGGCGCGGCCCTCGACGCCGTCGGCCGCTTCGCCGCCACCGGCCTGCGCCTCGGTCACAAGGTCGTCTGCTTCACCGAGACCTCGCCGCCGCAGGCGGTGCGCGCCCGGGTCGACGCCGTCGGCGTGCCGACCGAGGCCGCCGTGGCGGCCGGCCAGCTGCGTATCGTGCCGGCCGTGGAGGTCTACCCGACCGGCGGCCGGCCGACCCCGGAGGCGATGGTCGCCACCGTGGTCGACGAGGTCGACCGCGCGCGGCACGAGGGCTACCCGGGGATCCGGCTGAGCGGGGACATGGCGTGGGTGCTGCGCACCGGCACCACCCTGGACGACCTGCGCCGGTACGAGGCCGCGCTCAACCCGCTCTTCCTGGACGCCCGGGTCGCCGGCCTGTGCCTGTACGACCGGCGGATCTTCCCGGCCGACGGGTTGCGCGCCGTCGCCGCCGCCCATCCGGGCACGGCCGGGCCGGGCACCGCGCGGACCTGGGTGCCGCTGCTGCGGGCGTACCGGACGACCGACCCGCCGGGGTTGCGGCTGGTGGGGCAGGTGGACCGGAGCAACCGGGAGGCGTTCACCGCGGTGCTGCACGACGTGACGGCTGGTCAGCGGGCGGCGGGACGACCGCCGGTGCTGGACGTCTCCGAGCTGAGCTTCGCCGACGTGGGCGCCGCCACCGCGCTGGTCCGGGCGGACCGCGCCAGCGCCGCCGGCATCCGGCTGGTCGGGTGCCGGCCGGCGCTGCACCGGCTGCTGCACCTGCTCGACGGCGTGTCGACGGAGCACTCGGCATGAGCGCACCCGCCGCCCCGGCACCGGCCGAATTCCGCCACGAACTGGCCTTCTACACCGACGCCGCGAGCCTGCTCGCGGTCACCGTGCCGTTCGTCCGGGCGGGACTCGCCGCGGGCGAACCGGTGCTGGTGGCTACGCCCGGACCGCAGCTGGCGCTGATCCGCGGGGCGCTCGGCGCGGCCGGCGACGCCGTCGGTTGGGCCGACATGACCGAGGCGGGGCGCAACCCCGGCCGGATCATCCCGTGCGTGCTCCAGGCGTTCGCCGACCGGCATCCCGACCGGCGGGTCCGGATCATCGGCGAGCCGATCTGGGCCGGCCGCACCGCCGAGGAGTACCGGGCCTGCGCCCAGCACGAGGCCGCGATCAACTGGGCCTTCGCCGGCCGGGCGGCGAGCATCCTGTGCCCGTACGACGCGGGGCGGCTCGAGCCCGGCGTGCTCGCCGAGGCCCGCTGCACGCACCCGCTGCTGGTCGACGGCGACGGGCGCCGCCGCATCGCCGGCTACGCCCCGGCGGCGGTCACCGAACGGCACAACAAGCCGCTGCCCAGCCCGGCGGAGCAGGTCGCCGTGCTCCGCTACGACCTGGACACGCTGCCGCAGGTCCGGCGGTTCGTCGCCGACCAGGCGGTTGCCGCCGGGCTGGCCGCCGACCGGGTGGCCGACCTGCAGATCGCGGTCACCGAACTGGCCACGAACAGCGTGGCGCACGCCGGCGGCGCCGGCACCGTCGAGACGTGGTGCACCGACCGGCACCTGGTGTGCGAGGTCCACGACGACGGCTGGCTGGCCGACCCGCTCGCCGGCCGGCTCGCACCGGCGCACGACGGCATCGGCGGGCGGGGACTGGTCATCGTGCACGCACTGTGCGACCTGGTGCTGGTGCACACCACCGCGGCCGGCACCACGGTCCGGCTGCACATGCTGCGGGAGGCACCATGACGGGAACGGAACCGGCGCTGCGCACGGTCGGCCGGGTCGAGTCGCCGCTGAGCGATCCGGCGGTGGCGCCGAAGCAGGGCGACGAGGGCGCGCCGGAGGCGTGGCTGGTCTTCGACGCGGCGTACGCCCCGGCGCTGGACGGGCTGCGGCCCGGCGCGGACGTGCTGGTGCTGACCTGGTTGGACCGGGCCCGGCGCGACGTGCTCGCGGTGCACCCGCGCGGTGACGTGTCCCGGCCGGAGACCGGGGTGTTCGCCACCCGTTCGCCGCACCGGCCCAACCCGATCGGCCTGCACCGGGTGCGGGTGCTCGACGTGGACGGCGTACGGCTGCGGGTGGCCGACCTGGAGGCGGTCGACGGCACCCCCGTACTCGATGTCAAGCCGGTGCTCGACGGCGAGCGCTGAGGCCGGCGACACCCGGCCGGGCCGGTGACCCGGCCGGGCGGTCGGCTCAGTGCCCGCGGGCGATCCACTCGTCGAGGTGGGGCGCCTCCGCGGCGATGGTGGTGTCGTCGCCGTGTCCCGTGTGGACCACGGTCTGCGGCGGCAGGGTGAGCAGCCGGGCCCGGATCGACTCGATGATCGTGCCGAAGTCGCTCCAGGAGCGGCCGGTGGCGCCGGGACCCCCGGCGAAGAGGGTGTCCCCGGTGAAGACCGCGCCCAGGTCGGGCGCGTGGAGGCTGCACGCGCCCGGGCTGTGGCCGGGGGTGTGCAGCACCCGGAGGGTGGTGCCGCCGACCTCGATCGCCTGCCCGTCGGTGAGCTCGCCGTCGGGCGGGGTGTCCGGGTGGACCAGGTCCCAGAGCACCCGGTCGGCCGGGTGCAGCAGCACCGGGGCGCCGGTGGCCCGGGCCAGCTCGGGCGCCACCCGGACGTGGTCGTCGTGGGCGTGGGTGGCCAGGACGGCGACCACCCGGCGGTCGCCGATCACCGCGCGGATGGCCGCTACGTCGTGCGGCGCGTCGACGACCACGCACTCGGCGTCGTCACCGACCACCCAGACGTTGTTGTCGACGTCGAAGGTCTGCCCGTCGAGGGAGAACGTGCCGGCGGTGACGGCGTGGTCGACGCGGGCGGTCACGGGAAGACCACCACCGACCGGAGCACGTCCCCGTGGTGCATCCGGGTGAACGCCTCCTCGACCTGGTCGAGCGCGATCTCCTCGGTGACGAAGGCGTCCAGGTCGAGGCGGCCCTGCCGGTACAGCTCGGTGAGCATCGGGAAGTCGCGGCTGGGCAGGCAGTCGCCGTACCAGCTGGACTTGAGGGCGCCGCCCCGGCCGAAGACGTCCAGCAACGGCAGCTCGATCCTCATCTCCGGGGTGGGTACGCCGACCAGCACGACGGTGCCGGCCAGGTCTCGGGCGTAGAAGGCCTGCTTCCAGGTCTCCGGGCGGCCCACCGCGTCGATGACCACGTCGGCGCCGAACCCTCCGGTGGCGGCGCGGATCGCCTCGACCGGGTCGTCGTCGGAGGCGTTGACGGTGTGCGTGGCGCCGAACTTCCGCGCCCAGTCGAGCTTCCGGGAGTCGGTGTCCACCGCGATGATGGTGGTCGCCCCGGCCAGGGCCGCCCCGGCCACCGCCGCGTCGCCGACGCCGCCGCAGCCGATCACGGCCACCGAGTCGCCCCGGGTCACGCCGCCGGTGTTCATGGCCGCGCCGAGGCCGGCCATCACCCCGCACCCGAGCAGGCCGACGGCGGCGGGCCGGGCGGACGGGTCGACCTTCGTGCACTGGCCGGCGTGCACCAGGGTCTTCTCGGCGAACGCGCCGATGCCCAGGGCGGGCGCCAGCTCGGTGCCGTCGGTCAGCGTCATCTTCTGAGCGGCGTTGTGGGTGTTGAAGCAGTACCAGGGACGGCCCCGCCGGCAGGCGCGGCACTGCCCGCAGACCGCCCGCCAGTTGAGCACCACGAAGTCGCCGGGGGCCACGTCGGTGACCCCCTCCCCCACCTGCTCCACGATGCCGGCGGCCTCGTGGCCCAGCAGGAACGGGTAGTCGTCGTTGATGCCGCCCTCGCGGTAGTGCAGGTCGGTGTGGCACACCCCGCAGGACTGGACGCGGACCACCGCCTCGCCCGGCCCCGGGTCGGGCACCACGATGGTGGTGACCTCCACCGGCGCGCCCTTGCGCCGCGACACGACTCCCCGGACTTCCTGACCCACGGTGCCTCCTTCGTTCGCGACTGCGGGGCTCGCAGACCCGGCCTGCCCGCTCCTCGCGCTCACGGTGCCTCCGGCGTTCGCCTCCAGCCGAACCTACCGCCGATCATGGCCGGCGGCCCACCGCCGTCCGGCGGGTTATCCGGCGCGTCGCGGGGTACGCGGGGGCCCGGTTCTCCGGCACCCACGGGAGTGATCATGAAGTTGACCCATGCGCCGCTCCGGCTCAGTATCGGCGCGTTCATCCTGAACTCCGGGCTGTCCAAGCGGTCCCTGGAGGGCGAGGCCGCGGCCGGCATGCACGGCATGGCAGTCGGGGCGATCCCCCAGCTGCGGCAGTTCCCGCCGGACCAGTTCGCGAAGCTGCTCTCCCGCGCCGAGGTCGCACTCGGCGCCGCGCTGCTCACGCCGTTCGTGCCGTCGCTGCTGGCCGGTGCCGGGCTGACCGCCTTCGGGCTCGGTCTGGTGCAGCTCTACCTCAAGACGCCCGGCATGCGGGAGGCGAACAGCCTCAAGCCGTCGCAGGCCGGCATCGGCCTGGCCAAGGACAGCTGGCTGGTCGCCGCCGGGCTGACGCTCATGCTCGACTCGCTGGCCCACAAGCGCCGGTTCACGTGACCGGACCGGCGACGGCGGCGGGCACGGCCACGGCGTCGGCGGCGTAGCGGCGGCGGGCGGCGTTGCGGTAGCGCAGCACCTGCACCGCGCCGAGCCCCCAGAGCAGATACTGCACGGCGAACGCCCAGCGGAACGCGGACAGCGGCGGGGTGCTCCGGCCGGCCGGGGTGGCCAGGTCGAGCACCACGCCGACCGCCAGGATCAGCAGGATCGAGGCGACGAACCCGCCCACGTTCACGATGCCGGTGGCGCTGCCGATGCGGTGCACCGGGTTGAAGGTGCGCGCGTAGTCGAAGCCGATCACCGAGCCGGGACCGTTGACCGCGAGGACCACCACGAGGGCCACCAGCAGCCCGTGCGGGGCACGGCCGGGCCAGGCCAGCACCACCGCCCAGACCGCCGCGGTGGCGGCCGTGATGGCGAAGACCACCGCCGAGCGGTGGAAGGGGTGCCGGGCGCACAGGTGCGCGATGACCGGGCCGCAGACCAGGGTCACCACGGTCATCAGGGTGAGCAGGGCGGCCGCCGCGGTGGGCGGGAAGCCCTGCCCCTGCACCAGGAACGGGTAGCCCCAGAGCAGGGCGAACACCGAGCCGGAGAACTGGGTGACGAAGTGCGTCCAGAGGCCGAGCCGGGTGCCGGGCTGGGCCCAGGCGTCGGCGAGCTGCCGGCGTACGGCGGCCAGGTCGGGGGCGAGCCCGGTGGTGTGCTCGGCGTGCGGGGTGTCCCGGACCGCGACGAGCACCAGCAGCAGCACGGTGGCGCCGAGCGCCGCCGCGGTGAGGAACGCGGGCGTCCAGCCGGCGTGGTGCAGCAGCGCCACCAGGGGTACGGCGCCGAGCACCGCGCCGAGCTGCCCGATGGTGCCGGTGAGCTGCACCAGCAGCGGGTTGCGCCGGCCGGGGAACCAGAACGCGACGATCCGCAGCACGCTGATGAAGGTCATCGCGTCGCCGAGGCCGACGAGCACCCGGGCGGCGAGGGCGAGCCGCACGTCGGTGGCGACGGCGAAGCAGAGCTGCCCGGCCACCATGAGCGCGGCGCCGGCGAGCAGCAGCCGGCGCGAGCCGAACCGGTCGAGCAGCACCCCGACGGGGATCTGCATGGCCGCGTAGACGGCGAGCTGGGCGACGCTGAAGGTGGCCAGCGCGGCGGCGTTGATGTGGAAGCGGTCCGCCGCGTCGACCCCGGTGACACCGAGCGAGCTGCGGTGGAAGACGGCGGCCACGTACGCGGTGACGGCCACCGCGAAGACCAGGGCGGCGGAGCGGCGCGGGGCGACCCTGGGGGTGCCGCCGCTCACCGCAGCGTCCGCAGCACGGTCGCCGCGTTGTCGATGTGCGCGCCGACCGCGTCGAGCCACGCCCGCGGGTCGTCGCCGTCGAGGGCGGCGAGCTGGCCGGCGTGCTCGGTGAGGGCCACCTCGGCCCAGCCGGGCGACAGGCGGAAGCTCGCCTCGCCCATCCGCAGCTGCCGGTCGCGCAGCCGGTGGTACAGCTCGGCGAGGATCTCGTTGCCGGCCGCCTCGACGACGGTGGCGTGGAACGCCCGGTCGGCGGCCATCAGCGCGGTGACGTCGCCGGCGGCGTGCGCCCTGCGCATCTCGTCGAGCCAGCGGGCGAGGTCGCCGCGGATGGCGGCCCGGCGCGGCCAGACCTGCTCGGCGGCGTGCAGCTCGACCAGGCGGCGGGCCTCGACGACGTCGGCGATCTCCCGGGCCGAGACCGGCCGGATCAGCGCCCCGCGCTTGGGGTAGAGCTTCACCAGGCCCTCGGCCTCCAGGCGCAGCAGCGCCTCCCGGACCGGCGTACGGGAAACCCCGGTCGCCTCGGCGATCTCCCCCTCGCTGACCAGCAGCCCGCCCGGGTACACCTGCTCCAGGATGGCCTGCTTGAGGTGCTGGTAGGCCCGCTCGGCGGCGGAGGGCGCGGCCGGCCGCGTGCCGGGCACCGGGGTGGGATGCGTCATGTATCTATGATGCGCCCGAGCCGACCGGACGCCGCCGCCGAGCGCCGCGAACGTGGCCCGGACCACGTCAGCGCAGCGCGACCGCGCCGTCGGGGCCGCGGGTGAAGCGGGTGCCGGAGGGCCGGCCGAGGCTGTCGAGGAGATCGGCGAGCCAGCCGGCCTCGGCGGCCGTGGCGGGTTGCAGCCGCATCCGGCGCATCCGGACCGGGACGAGGCGCAGCCGCCGCAGCTCACCGGTGGCGGCGTCGAGGGTGGGCAGGTGCAGCAGCCGCAGCTCCGGCCGGTACGCCTCCTGCCCGCCGATCCCCTCGTAGTCGTCGATCAGGTCGCCGCAGCCGTAGAGGATCAGCCGGCCCCGGTAGCGCTCGACCGGTCGGGGATGGTGCGAGGAGTGCCCGTGCACGACGTGCACCCCGGCGTCGACCAGCGCGTGCGCGAACTCGACGTGCTCGTCCGGCACCTCGTGGCCCCAGTTGCTCCCCCAGTGCACCGAGACCACCACGAGGTCCGCCGGCCGGACGGTCCCGGCGATCCGCTCGGCGAGCGCGCCGGCCGTGGCCGCGGACACCTCCGGCAGGTACGCCACGCCGGGCCGCCCGTCCCGCGCCGCCCAGTGCGGGAGGACACCGCTGGACACCGCGCCCACCGACCAGACCAGCAGCCGGCGCCCGCCGGCCAGCGGCACGGTGGCCGGCCGCCACGCCTCCTCGGCGTCCCGGCCCGCGCCGGCGGTCCGGATCCCCGCGCCGCGCAGCCCGTCCAGGGTGTCGGCCAGCCCGTCCGGGCCGAAGTCCAGCACGTGGTTGTTGCCCAGGACGCAGACGTCGAGCCGGGCGGCCGTCAGGCAGGGCAGGTTGGCCGGGTGCATCCGGTAGTGGATGCCCTTGCCGGGAGCGTGCTCCCCGCGGGCGGTCACCGCCGTCTCCAGGTTGACGATCCGCGCGTCCGGACGTTCCGCGTCGAGCATCCGCAGCGCGTCGCCCCACGGCCACTCCGGCGAGGCCGGCCGCGGCACCGGGCCGGCCACCGACTCGGCCAGCGCGACGTACCGGCGGGCGTCGGTGACCAGTTCCTCCCGCAGCGCGGGCGACCCGGGGTGGGGCAGGATCTGGTCCACGCCGCGCCCGGTCATCACGTCGCCGGCGAGGAAGAGCGTCACCTCGGCCATGCCGGGGAGAGTTCCCGCCGTTCGCCGCGCCACGCGTGAGTCCGGCCGGCCGGGGTACCAGGGCGGCCATGACGACCGACGTGACGATCGTGGTGGCCACCCGCAACCGGCGGGAGCAGCTCCTCGCCCTGCTGCCCCGGCACACCGCCCCGGTGATCGTGGTGGACAACGGCTCCGACGACGGCACGCCGGCCGCCGTGGCCCGGGAGTTCCCCGGGGTCCGGGTGGTGGAGCTGGGCCGCAACGCGGGCGCCGGGGCGGCCCGCAACGTCGGGGTGGGGCTGGCCCGCACGCCCTACGTGGCGTTCGCCGACGACGACTCGTACTGGGCGCCGGACGCGCTCGACCGGGCGGCCGCGCTGCTGCGCCGGCACCCGCGTACCGCCCTGCTCACCGGGGAGGTGCGGGTCGGCGCGGCGGCCCGGCGGGACCCGGTCTCGGCCGCGATGGGCCGGGCGCCGCTGGGCGCCGAGCCGGACGCGCTGGGGCCCACCGTGCTCGGCTTCCTGGCCTGCGCCGTGGTGCTGCGCCGCGACGCGTACCGGCAGGTCGGCGGCTTCGCCGAGCGGCTCGGCACGTACGGCGAGGAAACGCTGCTCGCGATGGACCTGGCCGCCGCGGGCTGGAACCTCGCGTACGTGCCGGAGCTGGTGGCCCACCACCTGCCGGTGCCGGCCGGTCGCGACCCCCGGGCCCGCCGGCGGGCCGAGGCGCGCAACCGGGTGCTCACCGCGGCGCTGCGCCGGCCGGGGCGGGTGCTGCGCGCGGCGGTCGCCGACGCCTGGCGGGACCCGGCCGGGCGGGCCGGCCTGCGCGACGCGGCCCGGCAGGCCGGCTGGGTGCTGCGGCACCGGCGGCGGCTGCCGGCCGGGGTGGAGGCCGCGCTCGTCACGCTGTCCCGGGCCGACGCCACGCCGTCCCGTTCCGACGGAGTTCCCCAGCCGGCGGGGTCCGCGCCCGCCTGAGCTGGTTATCGTGTGGTGCAGCTGACCGGCCGTCGGCGAGGAGCACCGGGTGAAGAGCAACGCGTCCTTCCGGGCCTGGTACCGCCCCATGCGGGCCCGCCGGCGCGACGAGGCACACCGGGCCGCCACCCCGCTGGAGCTCTTCTTCGACCTGTGCTTCGTGGTCGCCGTGGCGCTGGCGTCGGAGGGCCTGCACCACGACGTCGCGGAGGGGCACGTCGGCCGCGGCCTGCTCCGGTACCTGAGCGTGTTCTTCGCGATCTGGTGGGCCTGGGTGAACTTCACCTGGTTCGCGTCCGCCTACGACACCGACGACGACGTCTACCGGCTGACCGTGCTGGTGCAGATCGCCGGGGCGCTGATCCTCGCCGCGGGCGTGCCGCGCGCCTTCAGCGAGGCCGACTTCACCACGATCACCTACGGGTACGTGGTGATGCGGCTGGCCGCCACGGTGAACTGGCTGCGGGCGGCGGCCGGCGATCCGGCGCACCGGGCCACCGCCCTGACGTTCGCGGTCGGCGTGGGCGTGGTGCAGGCCGGCTGGCTGCTCCGGCTCCTCCTGCCGCCCGCCTGGCTCACGCCCGCGTACCTGGTGCTGGTCGCCGCCGACCTGCTGGTGCCGGTGCTGGGCGAACGGCGCCGGCAGACCTCGTGGCACCCGCACCACATCGCCGAGCGGTACCAGCTGTTCACCCTCATCGTGCTGGGCGAGGCGGTGCTCTCCACGTCGGTGGCGATCCAGCGCGGGGTGGACGCGGGCAACGGGCAGCTGTGGTCGCTGGCCGCGGCCGGCACGCTGATCGTCTTCGCGATCTGGTGGCTCTACTTCGACCGGCCCGACCCGCTGCCGCCGGCGTCGGTGCGCGGCGCGCTGACCTGGGGCTACGGCCACTACTTCGTCTTCAGCTCCATCGCGGCGGTCGGCGCCGGGCTGGCCGTGGCGGTCGACCACGACCTGCACACCGCGCACGCCTCGGGGCGGGTGGCCGGCTACGCGGTCGCCGTGCCGGTCGCGGTCTACCTGGTCGCCCTCTGGGCGCTGCACCTGCCGGCGAAGCGCGGCGCCGGGCTGGTGCTGTTCCCCGGCGCGGCGGCGCTGGTGCTGGTGGCGCCGTGGCTGGTCGCGCCCGTCGACCTGATCGCCGGGGTGCTGGTGGTCCTGGTGGCCGTCACGCTGGTCCTGCGGCACCGGACGGCGACCAGAACCGCCTGACCAGGGCCTCGAACTCGGCGGCCCGCTCGATCTGCGGCATGTGCCCGGTGTCGCGGAACAGGTGGCTCTGCGCCTTCGGCAGCCGGCTCCGCGCGTGGGCGAGGTGGGCGGCAGGCAGGACGAGGTCCCGGTCGCCCCAGACGACCAGGGTGGGCAGGTCGAGCGCGGCCACCGCGTCGAGCAGTTCGGCCCGCCACTCGGGGCGTACGCCGCGCCAGGTGCCGAGGTTGCGGACCAGTTCCAGCATCACCCGGGCGGCGTGCGGCTGCCGGGCCGCCGCGAGAGCGGTGGCGACCCGTTCCTCGGTGACGTACCCCGGGTCGTGGAAGATCGCCCGCTCGCTGCGGCGGGCGATCGCCGGGTGCGGGCGCAGCAGCAGCCGGGCCAGGGGCCGGACGGCGAGCAGCCGCAGGGCGGCGGTCACCTCCCGGCCGAAGCCGGCGCTGTTGACCAGCACCAGGCTGGCGACCCGCTCCGGCGCGTCGGCGGCGAGCCGCATGGCCACCGCCCCGCCGAGGGAGTTGCCCACGAGGTGCGCCGGGCCGGTGACCGCGGCCGCGTCCAGGAACCCGGCGACGGCCGCCGCCAGGGCCGGCAGGGTGTGCGGATCGTCGAGCGGCGCCGAGCCGCCGTGCCCGGGCAGGTCCACGGCGAGTACCCGGTGGTCACGGGCCAGTGCCGCGTGCAGGGCGGCGAAGTCCTCGAGGGTCCGGCCGATGCCGTGCAGCAGCACGACCGGCGGGCCGTCGCCGGCGATCCGGCAGCGCATCCGCCGCCCGGTGACGGTCAGCTCGTCGGCCGGCGGCAGGGCGAGGGTCACGCCGGCCGCCCCGGGTCCGACGGGACAGGCTCCGCGGCGGGTGGCGGCGCCGGCACCCGGGCCGGGCGCGGCCGCATCCCGAGGGCCAGCACCTTCCCGTACGCGGCGGGAGCGACCCGGGCCAGCAGGTCGGGCAGCTTCGCCGACCAGCCGATCAGCACCCGGCCGCGGCGGCGCTCGACCCCGCGCAGGATCACCTCGGCGGCCTTCGCCGGGTCGATGGAGAGCAGCTTCTCGAACTGCTTCCGGCCGGCCTCGTACTCCTCGACGGAGACGCCGCTGCCCACCCGGGCGCTGGTCGCGATCCGGGTGCGGATGCCGCCGGGGTGCACGGAGGTGACGCCCACGCCGTCGTCGACCAGTTCGTGCCGCAGCGCCTCGGTGAAGCCGCGCACGGCGAACTTGCTGGCGGAGTAGGCGGCCTGCCCGGCGGGCGCGATCAGCCCGAAGAGGCTGGAGACGTTGACCAGGTGGGCGCCGGGCTCGGCCTTGAGCGCGGGCAGCAGCGCGTGGGTCAGCCGTACGACGGCCCGGAAGTTGATCTCGATGACCCAGAGGAACTCGTCCAGGGTGACCTGGTCGAACCGGCCGCCCAGCGCCACCCCGGCGTTGTTGACCAGCAGCCGGATCCGCGGGTGCGCGCGGTGGATCTCGGCGGCGACCCGGTCGGTGGCGTCGGCGTCGGCGAGGTCGACCAGGTGGGTCTCGATCCGCCGGTCGGGGTACGCGGCGCGGAGCGCGGCCACCACCCCGTCCAGCCGCTCGGCGTCCCGGTCGAGCAGGACCAGGTCGACGCCGCGGCGGGCCAGCCCGTGCGCCAGGGCCTCACCGATGCCGCTGGCCGCGCCGGTCAGCACCGCGGTGCCGCCGGGAAAGACGAAGTCACGCATGGCGCTCCTCGGGAGTCAGGCGACGGGCGCGGGACGGTCGGCGACGGTGGCGGGCGTGCCCGCGCGGGAGAAGCGCACGCCGGCGTCGGTGAGCCGGCCGTGCCGCATCAGCAGCACGTCGCGGGGGTAGTTCTGGTGCAGCCGCCAGGGCGCCCTCGGGCCCTGCTTGGGCAGCCGGTCGACGGCCCGCAGCACGTATCCCGACTGGAGGTCGATGATCGGCACCAGGTCGGTGGTGTCCGGAGCGAGCGGGGTGACGACCTGCTGGCCGGTCTCGTCGAGGTGGCGCAGCAGCCGGCACACGTACGTGGCGACCAGGTCCGCCTTGAGCGTCCAGGAGGCGTTGGTGTAGCCGATGGTCATGGCGAAGTTCGGCACGCCGGAGAGCATCATGCCCTTGTAGGCGACGGTCGAGGCGAGGTCGACCTCGGCGCCGTCCACCGCGAGGGTCATCCCGCCGAGGGCCAGCAGGTTGAGGCCGGTGGCCGTGACCACGACGTCGGCGGGCAGCTCCTCGCCGGAGCTGAGCCGGATGCCCCGCTCGGTGAAGGTGTCGATGGTGTCGGTGACCACGGCGGCCTTCCCGGCGCGGAGCGCGGCGAACAGGTCCCCGTCGGGCACCACGCAGAGCCGCTGGTCCCAGGGGTTGTAGCGGGGCGAGAAGTGCCGGTCGACGTCGTAGCCGGCCGGGAGGCTGCCCCGGGCGGCCCGCCGCAGGAACTTCTTCACCACGTTGGGGGCGCGCCGGCTGAGCTGGAAGTTGGCCACCCCGAGCGCCACGTTCTTCCAGCGGGTCACCGCGTACGCGGCCTTCGCCGGGAGCCAGCGCCGCGCCGCGTCGGCGAGCGGGTCGCGCGAGGGCAGCGAGATGACGTACGTGGGTGAGCGCTGGAGCATGGTGACGTGCCCGGCCCGCTCGGCCATGGCCGGGACGAGGGTGACCGCGGTGGCGCCGCTGCCGATCACCACCACCCGCTTGCCGGCGTAGTCCAGGTCCTCGGGCCAGTGCTGCGGGTGCACCAGCCGGCCGGCGTACCGCTCGACGCCGGGGAACTCGGGCGTGTAGCCCTCGTCGTAGCGGTAGTAGCCGGAGTTGGTGAACAGGAACCCGCAGGTCAGGACGGCGTCCTCGCCGGTGTCGTCGCGGTGGGCGTGCACCGTCCAGCGGGCGGTGGCGCTGTCCCACTCGGCACGCAGCACCCGGTGGTGGAAGCGGATGTGCTGCTGCACCCCGTGCTCGCGGGCGGTCTCCCGGACGTACTCCCGGATGGCGTCGCCGTCGGCGATCGCCTTGGGGTTGGTCCACGGCTTGAACGAGTAGCCGAGGGTGAACATGTCGGAGTCGGAGCGGATGCCCGGGTAGCGGAACAGGTCCCAGGTGCCGCCGACGGCGCCCCGGGCCTCCAGCACCGCGTACGTCTTCCCGGGGCACTGGCGTTGCAGGTGGACGGCGGCGCCGACGCCGGAGAGCCCGGCACCGACGATGAGGACGTCGACGTGGTCGGAGGCCATGGCATCTCCCGTTCGCGCGGCAGTGGACCGGACACTATCCACCGCCGTCGACGGCAGTCAACACCATGTCGAGTGGAATCGACACAGTGTCGAGCGGGTGTAACATCGGCCGACATGACCCCCGCCCGTACGTCGACCGGCGCCGCGCCGACGCGCGGGCGGCGACCCGGCCGCTCCACAGGCGACGACCGGGAGGTGGCCATCCTCGCCACCGCCGAGCGGCTGCTGGGGCAGCGGCCCTTCGGCGACATCTCCATCGACGACCTGGCCCGGGGCGCCGGCATCTCCCGGCCCACGTTCTACTTCTACTTCCCCTCCAAGGACGCCGTGCTGCTCACCCTGCTCGACCGGGTGACCGAGGAGGCGAACGCGGCCGCGGGCGACGTGCTGGTCCGGCTCGCCGACGACCCGCGGGCCCGCTGGCGGGAGCTGATCGCCCGGTTCCACGCCACCTTCGGCGGCCACCGGGACGTGGTGCTGGCCTGTGCCCAGGTGCGCGGCACCAACGCCGAGGTGCGCCGGCTCTGGGCCGAGGTGCTGGAACGCTGGGTACGCGCCGTCGAGGCGGCCATCGAGGGCGAACGCGCGCGCGGCGCGGCCCCGGACGGGCTGCCCGCCCGGGACCTCGCCATCGCGCTGAACTCCATGAACGAGCGGGTCTGGTACGCGACCTTCGCCGGGGACGGCCCGGCGGTGGCCGAGCGGGACGTGGTCGACGTGCTGCTCGACGTCTGGCTGACCGCGATCTACCGGACCACCACGCCGCCGGTCAGCCCGTCCGGGTGAAGTCCATGACCCAGTTGGTCTCCCAGGTCCGCTCGCCGTCGGTGGAGAACGCCTGCTCCCAGCGGCAGGAGGTGGGCGTGATCGCCGACCAGACGAACCGGCAGCGGACCGGCCGCCCCTCGTCGGTGTCGTCGGCGTAGAAGGTGCCGACGCCGTCGACGAACCGGCCGACCACCGGGGGCAGTTCGAGCACCCCCCGGCGGCTGTTCATCCAGTAGATCGACCAGAGGCCGGTGGCCGGGTCGAGGATGCGGACGGTCGAGCCGGAGAAGCCGCGGGTCGGGAAGCGGATCTCGTCGAAGCTGCCGGCGCCGTCGAAGAACGTGCGCGCCACCGAGGTGCCGGGGAACTCGTCCCACTCGTCGCTGCCCACGTGCCGCTTGACCAGCCGCCGGTTGGTCACGTCCCAGGTTCCGACGAAGAAGTCGAAGTCGCCCATCAGAAACCCACCTCTCCCTCGGCCCGGTTGTCGGCCAGGTAACCGGCCAGGTCCGGCCGGTCCGGGGCGAGGACGTGCCGCACCCAGGCCGTCCGCTCGTGCTCCAGCACGCCCAGCTCCCAGACGCAGCCCACGCCGGGCCGGTCCAGCGGGACGAAGTGCGCGGGGTCGTCGTCCGGGCAGTCCAGCGCGGGCTGGCCGGCGATCGCGATCCGGCACTCCACCACGTTGTCGAAGAACCAGCTGTACGCCAGCAGGTACGCGCCCGTGTCCGCACCCCGGTGCAGCACCACCCAGCTCGCCGGCGGGGTGCCGCCGTCCGGGCCGGGCAGCAGCTTCGGCAGGTACGCGTACGCGGCCTCGACCACCTCCGGTTCGAGGCGGCGGTCCGGCTGGTCGATGTGGTAGCGCTTGACGTGCCGGCCGGCGACCTCGACGGTCCCCGGCACGGTCAGTTCCTTGTTCCGAAATGCCATGCGGGGACGGTAGGCCCGCTCCCCTGACAGCTAGTGTCAGTGGAATGCGGGCCAGTCGTCTCCTGTCCATCCTCCTGCTGCTCCAGGCCCACGGCCGGCTCACCGCCGCCGACCTGGCCCGCCGGCTGGAGGTCTCGGTCCGCACCGTCTACCGGGACGTCGAGTCGCTGCACGCCGCCGGCATCCCGCTGTACGGCGAGGCCGGCCACGCCGGCGGCTACCGGCTCGTCGACGGCTGGCGGACCCGGCTCACCGGGCTCACCGCCGAGGAGGCCGACCGGCTGCTCTTCGCCGGGCTGCCCGGGCCGGCCGCCGAGCTGGGCTACGAGTCGGTGGTGGCCACCCTGCAACTCAAGCTGCGCGCCGCGCTGCCGCCGCCGCTCGCCGACCGGGCCGCCCGGCTGGAGCAACGGTTCCACCTGGACACCCCGGGCTGGTACTCCGACGGCGACCCGTCGCCGTACCTGGCCGCCGCTGCCGAGGCGGTGTGGCGGGAGCACCGGATCCGGGTCCGCTACCGGAGCTGGAACGGCGAGGTGACCCGGGTCCTCGAACCGTACGGGCTGGTGCTCAAGGGCGGCCGGTGGTACGTGGTGGCCGCCCGCCCGGACCGCGCCGAGCCGGCCACCTACCGGGTCAACCAGATCCTCGACCTCGCCCCGCTGGACGAGCCGTTCGACCGGCCGGAGTTCGACCTGCCGGCCTGGTGGCGGGCGCACGTGGTCGCCTTCCGGGCCGGGCTGCACCGGGACGAGGCGACCATCCGGCTCTCGCCCCGGGGCCGGGAACGGCTGCGGGAGGTCGCCAGCGACGCGGTGGTCGCCGCGGTGGACGCCAGCGCCGGTCCACCCGACGTGGCGGGCTGGGTGCGGGCCGTCGTACCCATCGAGTCGCTCACCCACGCGCACGGCGACCTGCTGCGGCTCGGCGCCGAGGTCGAGGTCCTCTCCCCCGCCACCCTGCGCACCCGCCTGGCAGAAACGGCAACCGCCCTGACCGCCCTCTACCATCCGCCCGCCCCTTGTTGATCAAGAGCTTTGCGTCGGGGTCGATCTCCCCGGTGACCCAAACCTCTTGATCAACGGGGCAGGTCGTGCAGGACGGTGGCGAGGGTTTTCAGGGCTCGGTCGATGTCACCTGGTGGGTTGGCGGCGTAGCCGAGGACCAGGCCGGGGGGTTGCGGGCGCTGGGCGTGCCAGGACAGGGGTTGGACCTTCACGCCGCGGCGTAGTGCCGCCGCCGCCAGCGCGGTGTCGTCGACCTTGTCGGGCAGGGTGACCAGCAGGTGCAGGCCGGCTGCGGCGCCGTGCACCACCGCGCCGGGCAGGTGCTCGCGGACCGCCCGGATCATCGCGTCCCGGCGGCGGACGTGCCGGCGGCGCAGCAGCCGCAGATGGCGTTCCAGCGCGCCGGAGTCCATCAGCTCGGCCAGCACCAGTTGCGGCAGGGCGGCGTTGCCGAGGTCGGCCATCCGCTTGGCCGCCACCAGGTCGCCGTGCCACCGGGGCGGCACCAGCACCCACCCGATCCGCAGCGCCGGGGCGAGCAGTTTGGAGACACTTCCGGTGTAGCAGACCCGGTCCGGCTGCATCCCGCGCAGCGCCGGCACCGGCGGGCGGTCGTAGCGGTGCTCGGCGTCGTAGTCGTCCTCGATCACCACGCCGCCGCGCCGGGCCCAGCGCAGCAGCCGGCGACGCCGGTCACCGTCGAGCACCACCCCGGTCGGGAACTGGTGCGCCGGGGTGAGCATCACGGCGGGGGCGCCGCTGTCCTCCAGCCGGTCGACCCGCAGGCCGTGGGCGTCGACCGGCACCGGCGGGGTGTCCAGCCGCCAGTTGTTCAGGTGCTGGCGTACGCCGAGCGAGCCGGGGTCCTCCACCGCCACCGTGTGCACGCCGTCGGCGTGCAGCACCTGGGCGAGCAGGCCGAGCGCCTGGGACACCCCGGCCACGACCACCACCTCGGCCGGGTCCACCCGGATGCCGCGGTTGCGGGCCAGCCAGGTGGCGACCGCGAGCCGCAGCGCGGGGGTGCCGGTCGGATCGCCGTACCCGAAGTCGGCGGGCGCCAGGCGGTGCAGCACCGCGCGTTCCGCGCGCAGCCAGGCCGCGCGGGGGAACGCCGCCAGATCGGGTACGCCGGGCGTCAGGTCCAGCTCGGCCGGCGCGGTGCGCAGCGCGTCGAAGACGTCGGTGTCCGGCCGCGCGGCGAACACCTCCGGCGGGCGGGGCGGCGCCGGCGCGCGGGTGACCACGGCGGCCGGGGTGGCCACCACGACGGTCCCGGCCCGGCCCCGCCCCACCACCTGCCCGTCCTCGGTGAGCCGCTGGTACGCCTCGGTCACCACGCCCCGGGACACGCCCAGCTCGGCGGCGAGCACCCGGCTGGCCGGCAGCCGGGCGCCCACCGGGACCCGGCCGTCGGCGATGGCGGCCCGCAGCCGGGCGGCCAGCCAGTCGGCGCGCCCACCCGGCGGGGCCTCGCCGACATCGAGCTGGAGGAAATCGGCACCGGCCGTTATGGACCCCTCGACCGCCGATGGTTTGGCCCTGTCCATCAGACCATTATGGTCGCAGGCTGGACCTCGTGAGCATCGCCTTCCTGCTGACCACACTCGTCGTCGTGATCACCCCGGGCACCGGGATGGTCTACACCCTCGCCACCGGCCTCTCCGCCGGCCGCCGGGCCGGCCTGGTGGCCGCTGCCGGCTGCACCCTCAGCCTCGTCCCGCACCTGGTCGCCGCCGTGACCGGCCTGGCGGCCCTGCTCCGCGCCGGCACCCCGGCCTTCCGGGTGGTGACCTGGCTGGGCGTGGCGTACCTGCTCTGGATGGCCTGGGCCGCGCTGCGCGAACGCGGCCCGCTGCCGGTGGACGAGCACCGCCCACCCCGCCCGGCCGGCCGGCTGTTCCGCGACGGGGTGCTGATGAACCTCCTCAACCCCAAGGTCACCGTCTTCTTCGTGGCGTTCCTGCCGCAGTTCGTCCCGCCGGACGCGCCGGACGCGCCGACGCGGATGCTGGCCTGCGGCGCGGTGTTCATGCTGACCACCCTCGTGGTCTTCGCCGGGTACGCACTGCTGGCCGGCGCCCTGCGTCGCCGGGTGCTGGCCCGGCCCCGACTCACCGCGCTGCTGCGGCACGGCTTCGCCGGCAGCTTCCTCGCCCTGGGCCTCGGCCTGGCCCTCACCGCCCGATAGGAGTCCTCCCGTGCGTTTCCGGCACTCTCCGCAGGTCCGGTCGAGCTTTCCCGAGCTGACCTGCGGCATCCTGCACGCCACCGGCATCACCCCCGACGTCGACGTCACCCCACGACTCGCCCGGTACACCGACACCGCCCGCGCCCGTCTCGCCGGCGGCCCGGAGGGCGGCTTCCCGGAGATCCAGGCGTGGCGGCGGGCCTTCGCCCGGATGGGTTCGCCGCCCACCCGCTACCGGTGCGCCGCCGAGTCGCTGCTGCGCCGGTTCCGCCGGGACGGGGCGCTGCCCCGGCTGCACCCGCTCGTCGACCTGGGCAACGCCCTCTCCCTCGGATACGCCGTCCCGGTGGCCGTGCTGGACCTGGACCGGATCGACGGGGACCTCACCGTGCGCCCGGCCACCGGCACGGAGACCTACCTGACCCTCGGCGGGGAGGAGGAGCACCCCGAGCCCGGTGAGCTGGTCTTCGCGGACGAGGCCGGCCACGCCCACTCGCGGCGCTGGACCCACCGGCAGAGCGGCGCGTCGGCCGTGCGCGCGGAGACCGCCGAGGTGCTGGTGGTGATCGAGGCGATGCACGAGGGCGGCGCGGAGACCGTGCCCCGGATGCTCACGGAGCTGGCCGCCGCGCTGGCCGAGGAATGGGGGGCGCCGGCCCGGACCGCGGTGCTCACCTCCGAGGCACCCGAGTTCGCGACGCCCGCCACGCGCACCGTCTGAGGCCCCGGGGTTTCCTGCGGGCCTACCGCACCGGGGCGAGGGGTGCTCCCGGTGGTCGGGCCACCGGAAGCACCCCCGCGGTCAGGGCAGCTCCGGCGGGTCCAGGCAGGTCCAGGTGACACCGTCGGCGGAGAGCCAGGCTCCGTTGCTGTCCGGCCAGCCGGTCTGCACCTATCCGCCGGGCACCGGGCGCGGGTCGGCCCGAGCGGCTCGTCGCTCGGGCCCGGCAGCTGGCCGAGGACCCGCCAGCCGGTGAGGTGACATCGTCGTCGGACGGCTGCCCGGTCGAGGTGGGGCGGCCGACGTGCGGTGACGGTCAGGCGTCGGGGCGGTCCCGGTCGTCGGTCGCCATGATCTCGTCGAACTCGGCCGGGGTGATCTCGCCGGTGCGCAGCCGGCGGGCGTTCGCGGCGAAGCGGGCGATCGCGGCGCCCCGCGGGTCGGGCGGGGTCAGCAGCCCGGTGTCGGCGGCGAGCGCGGTCGCCGCGTCGGCCACCTGGCGCGGGTCGTCGGTGTCCACGGGCTCGCCGTGCAGCTCGCGCAGCGCGGCGGCGAGCCGCGCGTCCTGCGCGTCGCCGGCACCCCACCAGCGCCGGGCCAGCTCGACGGTGCGACCGAGGCTGTCGTCGCCCACCCGCTCGGCCCGCAGGACGGCCCGCATCATGCTGAGGAAGGTGACGGTGACGGCGTCGGAGTCATCGGCGATCATGCGTTGCACACTAGCGACCGGTTGCGACAAAACCGGAGGGGCACCCGACCGCCGGCGGCATGATCGGGGCATGGAGCGACGACCGGCCCGCGGGCACCGGAACATCCCGCACACCGCCGACGTCCGCATCGAGGCGTGGGCGCCGGACCGGGAGGGCTGCGTGGCCGAGGCGGTCACCGCCCTGGTGGACACCTTCGTGGACACCACCGGGGCCGCCGCCGACGGCGAGACCGACTTCCGGGTGCCGCCGGGCGCCGACGCGGACCTGCTGGTCGGCGTCCTCGACGAGGTGATTTTCCGGATGGACACGGCAGGTGAGCTGCCGCTGGAGACCGAGGTGCGGGCGGCCGCCGACGGCGGCCTGGCGGTGCGCTGGCGGACCACCGGCACCGACGCGGTGGAACTGGTCGGCGCGGTCCCCAAGGCGGTGTCCCTGCACGAGCTGTCATTCGCCGCCGAACCCGGCGGCTGGCGCTGCGCGGTGACACTCGACGTGTGAGCGGGGCTCAGCCCTTCACCACGCCGAGCGGGACCAGCCGGGCCACCTTCCGGCACAGTCCGGCGCCCTCGGCCGCCGCCACCACGGCGGCAACGTCCTTGTACGCGGTCGGCATCTCCTCCGCCAGCCCGCGCCGGCTGGCGCCCCGCACGGCGATGTCCTGCGCCTCCAGCTCGCGGCGCGGGTCGTGCCCGCGTACCGCCTTGGTGGCCTGCTTGCGGCTCTGCACCCGGCCGGCGCCGTGGCAGGTGGACGCCCAGGCCGGCGCGCCGGGCACGCCGGTGAGCACGTACGAGCCGGTGCCCATGGAGCCGGGGATGAGCACCGGTTGCCCGACCGGGCGCAGGTCGTCGGGCAGGTCGGGGTGCCCCGGCGGGAGGGCCCGGGTGGCCCCCTTGCGGTGCACGCAGAGCGGGCGGGGTGTCCCGTCCACCTCGTGCGTCTCGATCTTGGCGAGGTTGTGCGAGATGTCGTACACGAGGTCGAGGTCGCAGCCGGTGACCCGGGCGAAGACCTGCCGGGCGGCGTGGGCGAGCAGCTGCCGGTTGGCCCGGGCGTAGTTGGCCGCGGCGGCCATCGCCCCCAGGTAGGCCCGGCCCTCGTGGGAGGAGACCGGCGCGCAGGCGAGCTGCCGGTCGGGGACGCGGATGCCGTACCCGGGCATCACCTTCTCCATGCCCCGGACGTAGTCCGTGCAGATCTGGTGGCCCAGCCCCCGCGAACCGCAGTGGATCATGACGCAGACCTGGCCGGCGCGCAGCCCGAAGGCACCCGCCACGGCCTCGTCGTAGACCTCCTCCACCGCCTGCACCTCGAGGAAGTGGTTGCCGGAGCCGAGGCTGCCGACCTGGCGCGCGCCCCGCTCCACCGCCCGCTCGCTCACCTGGGCCGGGTTCGCGTCGCCCACCGCGCCGTAGTCCTCGCAGCGGTCCAGGTCCCGTTGGACGCCGAAGCCGCGCTCGACGGCGTACCGGGAGCCGCCGCGGAGCACCGCGTCGAGTTCGGTCCCGTCGGTCAGGTGCCACACGGCGCCCTTGCCCATGCCCCGCGGGGTGGACTGGCTCAGGCCGTCCATCACGGCGTCCAGCCGGGGGCGCAGCGCGGCCCGGTCCAGGTCGGCGGTGAGTAGCCGGACCCCGCAGGAGATGTCGAACCCGACCCCGCCGGGCGAGACCACTCCCCCGTCCTCGACGTCGGTGGCGGCGACCCCGCCGATCGGGAAGCCGTAACCCCAGTGCACGTCCGGCATGGCGTAGGAGGCGCCCACGATGCCGGGCAGGGTGGCCACGTTCGCCACCTGCTCCAGCGACTTGTCCGCACCGGCGTCGGGCAGCAGCGCGCGGGACGCGAAGACCACCCCGGGCACCCGCATCGGGTCGTGCCGGTCGATCCGGAACCGGTACGGCGACTCCTCGACGAGGTCCATGCCCGCCCGGCTACCCCGGGCCGGAGCGGTTACACCCGGTCTGGTTCTCCCTCGCCCGATCCGGGTAGTGCGGCAGCATGCCCCAGCGATACGAGGACTACGACCGGATCGCCGTGGTCACCGGCGCGGACTCCGGCATCGGCAAGGCGTGTGCCGTGGCGCTCGCCGGGGCCGGTTTCGACATCGGCATCACCTGGTACGGCGACCCGGACGGCGCCGAGCGCACCGCCGGCGAGGTACGCGCCACCGGCCGCCGCTGCGAGGTGGCCGAGATGGACCTGACCCGGCTGCCCGGGGGCGCCGCCGTCGTCGACGATCTTGCCGACCGGCTCGGCGGGCTCGGCGTGCTGGTCAACAACGCCGGCACCGGCCTGGCCACGCCCTTCGTCGACGTGACCTGGGAGCAGTGGCGGGAGGTGCTCGCCGTGGACCTGGACGGGGCGTTCCTCTGCTCCCAGCGGGCGGCCCGGCGGATGCGGGCGGCCGGCCGGGGCGGGCGGATCATCAGCATCACCAGCGTGCACGAGCACGCCCCGCGGGTCGGAGCGTCGGCGTACTGCGCGGCGAAGGGCGGGCTGGGGCTGCTCACCAAGGTGATGGCGCAGGAGTTGGCGGCGGACGGGATCACCGTCAACGCGGTCGCCCCCGGTGAGATCGCCACCCCGATGACCGGCCAGGAGGACGTGGACCCGTTCAGCCAGGAACGCCCGGGGGTGCCGGTGGGGCGGCCCGGCGACGCCCGGGAGGTCGCGGCGGTCGTTGCCCTGCTCGCCTCGCCCGCCGCCGCTTATGTCACCGGGGCGTCCTGGCCGGTGGACGGGGGGATGTTGATGATGGGTCCGCAGGCGTCGACGCTCCCGTCCGGATGGCGGTCGGTGTGAGGGGGTGGGGCGGACCCTGCCGGCTCCGTGGCGGTCGCTGTGGGGGTGGGGCCGACCGTGCCCGGCTCCGGGCGGTCAGGCTTGATCCCTCCGCCGGGCACGGTCGGCCCCACCCCGTC
>NZ_BMRA01000024.1:0-1303 GCF_014648395.1 Micromonospora fulviviridis
CGACGCGTCGAACGCGTGCGGCGCATGGAACAACACCCGAGGCGTGACACCCCAGCACCGGTCGGCGGCCAGCCGCACCACGTCCCGGTGGGTGGTGACGACGCCCTTCGGCACGCCCGTCGAGCCCGAGGTGTACATCAGGTACGCAGCCGACGCCGGCCCCTCGACCGCCCCGGCCGCGCTGTCAACCTCCGCACCGGCTCCCCCGACGGTGGTGGCGTCGGCCCTGGCGGCATCAACCTCGGTAAGGCCGGCCGTGGCGAGGTCGGCAACATCGCCAGCGGTTACCGCCGTCCCCGACTGGTCGATGTGCAACGACGTCAGCCCGTCGGCGCCGGTCACGAACTCGTGTCCCGCCGTCGCCTCGTGAACCAGCACCACCCGTGCGCCCGCATCGGCGGCCACCGCCCGCATCCGCGCGAGGGGCCACGCCACGTCCAGTGGCAGATACGCACCACCGGCCTTCAGCACCGCCAGCAACGCCACCAACAGCTCGGCGGAGCGCTCCAGCACCACCGCCACCGGCGACTCCGGACCCACCCCCACCCCGACTAGGCGACCGGCCAACCGCTCGGCCCGGGCATCCAACTCCGCGTAGGACAGCGACACCTCACCACACACCACGGCGATCCCGTCCGGATCAGCCGCCACCCGCGCCGCGAACGCCTCCACCACCGACACGTCCGCCACCGGCGTCGCCGTGTCGTTCCAGCCGACCAGCACCTGCTCCCGCTCGGCCGGGTCGAGGGCGGCGACCGCGCGGATCGGGGTGGCCGGGGCCTCGGCCAGGGCGGTGACGAGGTTGTCCAGGCAGGTGACCAGCAGGGCGCCGACCTTCGCGGGGTCGGCGGGGGCCATGGCGTCGACGGTGAGGCTGAAGGCCGCCTCCTCGGCGTCGACCGCCACGGCGAGGGGGTAGTTGGTGAGGTCGCGGGCGGAGACGACCCGCATGCCGTCCAACTCCTCGCGCGCGGCGGAGGGCTGGCTGTGCCGGTAGTTGAAGATCGACGTGAAGACCGGGCTGCCGCCGGGCAGGCCGCTGGCGGCCTGGGCCAGGGCGAGCGGGGCGTGTTCGTGCACCAGCAGGTCGGCGAGCTGGTCGCGCATGCCGGTCACCGCGTCGGCGACGCTGCCCCGGTCGAGGCGTACCCGGACGGGCAGCGTGTTGATGAACAGGCCGGCGACCCGGTCGGCGCCCGCGCCGCCGTTCATCCGGCCGAAGAGGACGGTGCCGAAGACCACGTCGTCGCGGCCGGCGAGGGTGCCGAGCAGCCGCGCCCAGGCCAGGTGGAGGATCGTGGCC
>NZ_BMRA01000024.1:1388-24011 GCF_014648395.1 Micromonospora fulviviridis
GTGGAACAGGGTGGCGGGGCTGACCGCGTGGGCGCGGGCCAGCTCGCCGACCCGGCGGGCCAGGTCGCCGTCGACCCGCAGGTGGGCCTGGGCGGAGGCCATGCCGCCGGCGTGCACGTCGAGCAGCCCGTACGGGGCGGTCGGTTCGGTGACGTCGCCGAGCAGGTCGGCGAAGTAGCGCTCGTGCTCGGCGCGCGGGACGCCGAGCCGGGTCGCCGCGACGAACTCGCGGAACGGCACCGGCGGGGGCAGTTCGTCGCCGCGTCCGGAGAGGTAGGCGCGGAGTTCGTCGAGGAGCACGTCCAGCGCCGTGTGGTCCTGGACGAGGTGGTGGACGCGGATCAGGGCGAGCCACCGCCCGGTGCCGGGCTCGGCGGCGATGCCGGCGGTCATCAGCGGCGCCCGGCGCAGGTCCATGCCGGCCGTGCCGGCGGCGAGGAGCTGGTCGGCCGGGTCGGGGCCGGCCGGGTCGAGGCGCAGTTCCGCGACGGGGAGTTCGGCGTGCCGCAGCACCACCTGGACGGGTTCGCGCAGGCCCTCCCAGAGGACGGCGGTGCGGTAGACGTCGGTCCGGTCGACGACCCGCTGGAGGGCGGTGAGGAAGTCGTCGAGGCGGCGCCGGTCGTCGAACTGGACGACGACGGGGGTGACGTACACGTCGTCGCCGTCCCGGTCGGCCATGAGGTGGTGGAAGAAGATGCCCTCCTGGAGCGGGGCGAGGGGGTAGACGTCGGCGATGTTGGCCGCGCCGCCGGGCACGGCGGCCACGATCGTGGCGACCTCGGCGTCGGTGAGGTCGACCAGCGGGAGCATGGCCGGGGTGAGCGCGGTGGCGCCGTCGGGGATGAGGTTCGGCGGCACGACCACGTCGCCGGTGCCGGCGACTGCGGCCAGGCCGGCCGGGGTGGGGGTGGTGAACAGCGCCCGGACGGACACCGGCACGCCCCGCCGGCGCAGCCACTCGACCAGCGACACCACGAGCAGCGAGTGGCCGCCGAGGGCGAAGAAGTCGTCGTCGACGCCGACCCGGTCGAGGCCGAGTACGTCGGCGAACGCCTGGCAGATCAGCTCCTCCCGGACGGTGGCCGGGGCCCGGCCGGCGCCGGCCGCGCCGGCGTAGTCGGGCGCGGGCAGCGCCGCGCGGTCGAGCTTGGCGTTGACGGTGAGCGGCAGCGCGTCGAGCGGGACGAATGCGGACGGCACCATGTAGCCGGGCAGCCGTTCGGTGGCGTGGCCGCGCACCGCTGCCACGAGCCCGTCGGGGTCGGCGCCCTCGGCGGGTACGACGTAGCCGACGAGCCGGATGTCGCCGGGGGCATCCTCGCGGGCGATGACCGCGACCTGGGCCACGTCGGGATGATCGGCCAGCACGGCCTCGACCTCACCCGGCTCGATCCGGAACCCCCGGATCTTTACCTGGTCGTCCGCCCGACCCGCGAACACCAGTTCCCCGTCGGCGGTCCAGCGGACCCGGTCACCGGTGCGGTACATCCTTGCGCCCGCCTCGAACGGGCACGCGACGAAGCGTTCACCCGTCAGGCCGGCGCGTCCGAGGTAGCCCCGCGCCAGCCCAGACCCGGAGACGTACAGCTCACCGGTGACCCCGGGCGGCACCGGGTTCAGGGCGTCGTCCAGCACGTAGACCCGGGTGTTGGCGATCGGGGACCCGATCGGCACGGCACCGCCCGGCAGGTCCGGCCGGCACCGCCACACGGCCGCGTTCACCGTCGTCTCCGTCGGGCCATAGCTGTTGAACATCACCCGACCCTCGGCCGTCCACCGCGCCACCAGCTCCGGCGGGCAGGCGTCACCACCGACGTCGAGGACGAACGACGAATCGAGGGCACCGTCCGGAATGGTCGCCACCACGGCCGGCGGCAAGGTCGCGTGAGTCACCCGCTGGTCCATCAGGAACGCCGCGAAGTCCGCGCCCAGACGCCGGTCCGGCGGCACCGTAACCAGCGCCGCACCCGACAGCAACGCAAGCAACCACTCCTCGCAGAACATGTCGAAACCCACCGACGCGAACTGCGCCACCCGGCCGCCCGGACCCACCCCGAACCGGCCATGACTGGCCGACAGGTTCACGAACCCCGCGTGCGACACCACCACACCCTTCGGCCGGCCCGTCGACCCCGACGTGTAGATCACGTACGCCGGATGACCCGGCAGCAACGGCGCCGACCGGTCCGCGTCGGTCAGCGGGGTCTTGCGGGCGCGGCCGATCCGGCGACGGGTGGCGGGGTCGTCGAGGAGCAGCACGGGCAGGCCCGCCGGCGCGCTCCCGGCGGTGGCCGTCTGGGCGAGGGCCAGCACCGGCGCGGCGTCGGCGAGCACGTAGCCGATCCGGTCGGCCGGCTGGTCCGGGTCGATCGGCAGGTACGCGCCGCCGGCCTTGAGCACGCCGAGGATGGCCACCATGAGGTCGGCGGAGCGGGTGAGCAGCAGCGCCACCACCGACTCCGGCCCGACGCCGGCCCGGACCAGGTGCCGGGCCAGCCGGTTCGAGCGTTCGTCGAGCTGGCGGTAGCTGAGCTTGACGCCGCCGCTGACCACGGCGGGCGCGCCCGGGGTGCGGGCGGCCTGGGCGCTGAACAGCGCGGGCACCAAGCCGTCCGGCACCGGCACGGTGGTGGCGTTCCAGTCCCGCAGGATGCGGTCCCGCTCGTCGGCGCCGAGCGGGTCGAGGGTGCGCAGCCGCAGCCCCGGGTCGGCGGCGACGGCGGCGAGGACCCGGGCGACCTGGCCGGCGATCCGCGCCACGGTGTCGGCCTCGAAGAGGTCGGCGGCGCCGACGAGGGAGCCGCGCAGCCCGGCCGGCTCGCCGTCGGTGTGGGACTCGCTGAGCACCAGGTCCAGGTCGAGGCCCCGGACGGCCTGCTCGCCGAAGAGCGGGGTGACCCGCAGGCCGGGCAGCTCCAGCGTGGCGGTGTCCCGGGCGGAGAACAGGTCGGCGGTCTCCACGGTGGCCATCACCTGGAACAGCGGCTGGCGGGCCAGCGAGCGCGCGGGGGCCAGCTCCTCCACCAGCTTCTCGAACGGCACGTCCTGGTGGCCGAACGCGTCCAGGGCGGTCTCCCGCACCCGGCCGAGCACGTCCAGGAAGGTCGGGTCGCCGGTCAGGTCGACCCGGATGACCAGGTTGTTGACGAAGCAGCCGACCAGGTCGTTGAGGCCCTCGTCGGTACGGCCGGCGACCAGCGACCCGAGCGGCACGTCCCGGCCCGCGCCGAGGCGGGACAGCAGCATCGCGGTGGCGGCGTGCAGCACCATGAACAGGGTGGCGCCGTGGGCGCGGGCCAGCTCCAGCAGCCGCCGGTGGGTGTCGGCGGGCAGGCTCAGCTCGGCGGTGTGGGCCCGGTAGGAGGGGGTGACCGGGCGGGGCCGGTCCACCGGCAGCGGCAGTTCCTCAGGCGCCCCGGCCAGGGTGCGCCGCCAGTACCCGACCTGCTCGGCGACCAGGCTCTCCGGGTCGTCCTCGTCGCCGAGGACCTCCCGCTGCCAGAGGGCGTAGTCGGCGTACTGGACGGGCAGCGGGGGCCGGTCAGCGGCGTGGCCGGCGCGGCGGGCGGCGTACGCGTCGGCCAGGTCGCGCAGCAGCGGACCCATCGACCAGCCGTCGGCGGCGATGTGGTGCACCACCAGCACCAGCACGTGCTCGGTCGGGGAGACCGCGAAGAGCCACGCGCGCAGGGGGATCTCCCCGGCCAGGTCGAAGCCGTACGCCATGGCCCGGTCGACCTCGGCGGCGACCTCCTCGGCGGCGACGTCGACCACGGACAGGGCGAAGCCGGTCGCGTCGAGCGGCAGCACCTGCTGGACCGGCTCGCCGTCGTGCAGCGGGAAGATCGTGCGCAGCACCTCGTGCCGGTCGAGGACGTCCCGTACCGCCGCGGCGAGCGCCGCCCGGTCGAGGTCGCCGTCGAGGCGCAGGGCCACCGGGATGTTGTAGGTGGCGCCGGGCCCCTCCAGCTGCCACAGGAACCACAACCGGCGCTGCGCGAACGACAACGGGACCATCAGTTCTCCTCCTGCTTGCGCATGGGCCGCAGCGCCGGGCGGGCTTTCCGCGCCGGGCGGGCCTGGGACGCCAGCCAGGCGGCGAGCCCGGCCGGCGTGGGGTTCTCGAACAGCACCCGGATCGGCACGTCCACCCCGCTGGCCGCGTGCACCCGGCTGGCCAGCCGGGTCACCAGCAGCGAGTGACCGCCGAGGGCGAAGAAGTGGTCGTCGGGGCCGACCGCGGGCAGGCCGAGGACCTCGGCGTACGCGGCGCAGGCCAGTTCCTCCTGCGGGGTGGCGGGGGCCCGCCCGGCCGCCGCGCCCCAGTCGGGCGCGGGCAGGGCCGCGCGGTCGACCTTGCCGTTGACGGTCAGCGGCAGGGCCGCCAGCGTGACGAACGCGGCGGGCAGCTGGTAGGCGGGCAGCCGGTCGGCGGCGTACCCGCGCACGTCGGCGGTCAGGTCGGCGGGCGCCGGGTCGGCGGGGATCAGGTAGGCGACCAGGCGCGGGTCGCCGGGGACGTCCTCGCGGGCCACCACGGCGGCGTGGGCGACGCCCGGGTGTCCGGCGAGGACGGCGGCCACCTCGTCCGGCTCCACCCGGAAGCCACGGATCTTGACCTGGTCGTCGACGCGGCCGGCGAAGGTGAGCCGGCCGTCGGCGTCCCAGCGCACCCGGTCGCCGGTGCGGTACATCCGCTCCCCCGGCTCGTACGGGCAGGCCACGAAGCGTTCCGCGGTGAGGGCGGGCCGGCCGGCGTAGCCGCGGGCGAGGCTGGCCCCGGCGACGTACAGCTCGCCGGGCACGCCGACCGGCACGGGGGCGAGGGTGTCGTCGAGGACGTACACCCGGGTGTCGAGGATCGCGGCGCCGATGTCCGGGGCGTCGTCGGGGCGCAGCGGGGCGGACATGGTGGCGCAGACCGTCGTCTCGGTCGGCCCGTACGCGTTGACGAAGCGGCGGCCGGGCGCCCAGCGGGCCAGCAGGTCGGCGCCGAGCGCCTCCCCGGCGGAGACCAGCGTGGTGACCGGGTCGAGGTCGCCGGGGCGGGACGCGGCCAGCACGGCCGGCGGCAGGGTGGCGTGGGTGACCCGGTGCCGGGCCAGCACGCCGGCCAGCCCGGCGCCGGGCAGCAGGTCGCCGGCGGGGGCGGTGACCAGGGCGGCGCCGGAGCCGAGCGCCATCACCAGTTCCCAGACCGCCGCGTCGAAGCCGATCGAGGCGAACTGGAGCACCCGGCTGTCCGGGGTGACGCCGAGGCGTTCCACCTGAGTGGTGACCAGGGCGGCCACGCCGCGGTGGGTGACCAGCACGCCCTTGGGGCGGCCGGTGGAGCCGGAGGTGTAGATGAGGTACGCCGGGTGCTCGGGGCGCAGCGGGGCGACCCGGTCGGCGTCGGTGAGGTCGGTCGGGTCGAGGGCGGCGAGCGCGGCGTCGGTCTCGGGTGTGCCGAGCACGGTGACCGGCAGGTCGGCGCCGGCGGGGAGCACGTCGCGCCGGCCCGGGCTGGTCAGCACGTGGCCGGGGCGGGCGTCGTCGAGCAGGTACGCCACCCGCGCGGCCGGGTGGGCGGGGTCGACGGGCAGGTAGACGCCGCCGGCCTTGACCACGGCGAGGAACGCGACGGCCAGGTCGACCGAGCGGTCCAGCGCCACGGCGACCACGGACTCCGGCCCGACGCCGCCGGCGACGAGCAGCCGGGCCAGCCGGTTGGCGCGGGCGTCCAGCTCGGCGTACCCGAGGGTGGTGTCGCCGGCGTGCAGCGCGGCGGCCCGCGGGCGGCGGGCGACCTGCGCGGCGAACAGCGCCGGCACGGTGGCCGGCGGCACGTCCCGCCGGGTGGCGTTCCAGTCGACCAGCAGCCGGTCCCGCTCGGCCGGGTCGAGCAGGTCGACCCGGCTGAGCGGCCGCTCCGGGTCGGCGAGCACGGCGTCGAGGAGGCGGACCAGCCGCTCCGCGAGACCGGCCACCGTGGACCGGTCGAACAGGTCGGTGCGGAACTCCAGCACGCCGCCCAGTCCGGCGGGGCCGTCCCGCTCGTCGTGCCGCTCGGCGAGGGTGAGGGTGAGGTCGTAGCGGGCCAGGCCGTGCGCGGCGGGCTCGGCCGACACGGTGAGCCCGGGCAGTCGGGGTTCGGCGTCCGGGGCGTTCTGCACGGCGAGGGCCACCTGGAACAGCGGGTGCCGGGCCAGGGACCGCTCCGGGACCAGCCGTTCCACCACGTCCTCGAAGGGCAGGTCCTGGTGGGCGTACGCGGCGAGGTCGGTGGCGCGGACCCGGCGCAGCAGCTCGGTGAAGCTGGGGTCGCCGGAGACGTCGGTGCGCAGCACCAGCATGTTGACGAAGAAGCCGACCAGGTCGTCGAGGGCCTCGTCGGTGCGCCCGGCCAGCGCGGTGCCGATCGGCACGTCGGTGCCGGCGCCGTGCCGGCTGAGCAGGGCGGCGAAGGCGGCCTGGAGGACCATGAAGACGGTGACCCGTTCCGCCGCGGCCAGCTCGACGACCCGGCGGTGCAGCGCGGCGCCGAGCACCACCGGCACCTCGTCGCCGCGGTGGCCGGCCACGGTGGGGCGGGGCCGGTCGGTGGGGAGCGGGATCTCCTCCGGGATGCCGGCGAGGACGTCCCGCCAGTACGCAAGCTGCCGGCTGCGCGGGCTCTCCGGGTCGTCGGCGGCGCCCAGCAGCTCGGCCTGCCAGAGGGCGTAGTCGGCGTACTGCACTGGCAGCGGCGTCCACTCCGGCGTCCGGCCCTCGGCGCGCGCCGCGTACGCGGTGGAGACGTCCCGGGTGAACGGGGCCATCGACCAGCCGTCGGTGGCGATGTGGTGGATCACCAGGACGAGGACGTGCTCGGTGGGGGCGAGGGCGAACAGCCAGGCGCGGACCGGGATCTCGGTGGCCAGGTCGAAGTCGTGGCCGGTGACCCCGGCGACGGCGTCGGCGAGCCCGTCCGGGCCGACCTCGGCGACCGGCAGGTCCACGTCGATCTCCTCGACCGGGAGCACCCGCTGGTACGGCTCGCCGTCGTGGGTGGGGACGAGAGTGCGCAGCGCCTCGTGCCGCCCGACCACGTCGCGCAGCGCGGCCCGCAGCGCGGCCACGTCGAGGGCGCCGGTGAGCCGCAACGCCATGGTGTTGCTGTAGCTGGCGGTGCTGCCCTCCAGTTGACCCACGAACCAGAGCCGGCGCTGGGCGGAGGAGAGCGGCGGCCGCTCGGGGCGTTCCCGGGGGGTCAGCGGCAGCCGGCCGGGGGCGGCGCGGTGCAGCCGGCGGGCGAGCCGGGCGGGGGTGAGCGACTCGAAGAGCGCCCGGATGGAGACCTCGGCGGCGAGCGCCGAGCGGATGCGGCTGACCAGGCGGGTGGCGAGCAGCGAGTTGCCGCCGAGGGTGAAGAAGTCGTCGTCGACGCCGACCCGCTCGACGCCGAGCACCTGTGCGTACGCCTGGCAGATCAGCTCCTCGTACGCGTCGGCGGGCGCCCGGCCGCCGCCCTCGGCCACCTCGGCGGCCGGGACGAGCACCGCCCGGGTGGCCGGCGCGGGGGCCTCCACCGGCCCGACCTCGACGGCGGTGACGGGCAGCTCGGGGGTCCGGTCGAGCGCGGCGGTGAGCTGGTCCAGCGCGGTGTGCAGCAGCGCGGCGACCCGGTCGGCGTCGGCGGGCGCGACCGCGTCGACGGTGACCGTGAAGCCGGTGCCGTGGTCGTCGACGGAGACGGTCACCGGGTAGTTGTTCCGCTCCTGGGTGAACAGGGTCCGGACGTCGCTGAGCGGGTCGTCGGGGTCGACGGCGGGCGGCTGCGCGTGCCGGTAGTTGAACAGCGAGCTGAACAGCGGCGCCTGGGCGGGCAGGCCGCTGGCCTGCTGGGCCACCGCGAGCGGGGCGTGCTCGTGGGCGACGAGTTCGGCGAGCCGGTGCCGCACCTGGGTGAGCGCGTCGGCGACGCCCGCGCCGGCGAGCCGGACGCGGACCGGCAGGGTGTTCATGAACAGGCCGGGCACCCGGTCGGCGCCGCTGCTCAGCCGGCCCAGCAGGACGGTGCCGAACACCACGTCGTCGCGGCCGGCGACGGCGGCGAGGACCCGGGCCCAGGCCAGGTGGAACAGGGTGGCCGGGCTGACCCCGTGGGTGCGGGCGGCGGCGCGGAGCCGGTCGGCCAGGCCGGCGTCGACCGGGGTGTGGGCGCGCCCGGCGTCGCTGCCGTCGCCGTGGATGTCGACCAGGCCGTACGGGGCGGTGGTCCAGGTGACGTCGCCGAGCAGGTCGGCGAAGTACCGTTCGTGCTCGGCGCGGGACACCCCGAGCCGGGCCTCGGCGACGAACCGCCGGAACGGCACGGGCGTGGGCAGCTCGTCGGCGCGGCCGGCGAGGAACGCGCGGACCTCGTCGAGCACCACGTCCCGGGCGGTGTGGTCCTGCACGAGGTGGTGCATGCGCAGCAGCGCCAGCCAGCCCGGGCCGTCCGGCTCGGCGGCGACGTGCACGGTGAGCAGCGGCGCCCGGTCCAGCTCCAGCCAGCCGCCGGCGGCGGCGCGGAGCTGGTCGACGGGGTCGCCGCCGGGGTCGAGGGTGACCTCGGTGACCGGCAGCTCGGCGCGGCGCCACACCACCTGGACGGGTTCGGGCAGGTCCTGCCAGACGACGGCGGTGCGGTAGGCGTCGTGCCGGTCGACCACCCGCTGGAGGGCGGCGAGGAAACCGTCGAGGTGGGCCCGGTCGGCGAAGCCGAGCACGGTGGGCAGCACGTAGACGTCGTCGCCGTCCCGGTCGGCCATCAGGTGGTGGAAGAAGATGCCTTCCTGGAGCGGCGCGAGGGGGTAGATGTCGGCGACGTTGGCCGCGCCGCCGGGCACCCGGGCCACCACGGCGGCCAGGTCGGCGTCGGCCAGGTCGACCAGCGGCACCATGGCCGCCGTGACGACCTCGGCGCCCTCCGGGATCCGCCCGTCCGGCACGGCGACGGCCGCGCCGTCCGCGGCGGCGGCGAGGCCCGCCGGGGTCGGGCTGACGAAGAGGGTACGCACGGACACGGTGATCCCGTGCCGGCGCAGGTGTTCCACGAGGGAGACGGCGAGCAGCGAGTGCCCGCCCAGGGCGAAGAAGTCGTCGTCCACCCCGACCACGGGCAGCCCGAGGACCTCGGCGAACGCCGCGCAGACCAGTTCCTCCCGCGCGTCGGCCGGGGCCCGCCCGCCTCCGGCGGCGGCGGCCTGCGGCGCGGGCAGGGCGGCCCGGTCGAGCTTGCCGTTGCCGGTCAGCGGCAGGCTGTCCAGCTCGACGAACGCGGCGGGGACCAGGTAGCCGGGGAGTCGCTGCGCGGCGTGCTTCCGGACCACGTCGGTGACCGGCGCGCCGGCCTCGGCGGGGACGAGGTAGGCCACCAGGCGCTTGTCGCCCGGGGTGTCCTCGCGGACCAGCACGGCGGCCTGCGCCACGGCGGGGTGCGCGGCGAGGACCGCCTCCGCCTCGCGGGGCTCGACCCGGTAGCCGCGGATCTTCACCTGGTCGTCGGCGCGGCCGACGAAGACGAGCGTCCCGTCCGGGGTCCAGCGGACCTGGTCGCCGGTGCGGTACATCCGGCCGCCGGTGAACGGGTCGGCCACGAACCGCTCCCCCGTCAGCCCGGGCCGGCCCAGGTAGCCCCGGGCGACGCCCGCCCCGGCCACGTACAGCTCGCCCGGCACACCCACCGGGACCGGCTGGAGGCGGTCGTCGAGGACGTACACCCGGGTGTTGTCCAGCGGCCTTCCGATCGGCAGGACATCGCCGACCCGCGCCGGGTCGGTGACCTCGTGCTGGGTGGCGCAGAGGGTGATCTCCGTGGGGCCGTAGAGCTCCCGGACCCGGACACCCGGGTTCGCGTCCAGGATCCGGCGCACCGCCGGCGCGGGCACCACGTCGCCGCCGGTGAGGACCTCGCGCAGCCCGGCGAAGCAGGCCGGGTCCCGGTCGGCCAGCACCCGCAGCAGGCCCGCGGTGACGTGCACGTGGGTCAGGTCGTGGCCGGCGACGAGCGCCCGCAGGCGCGCGGCGTCGATCGACTCCGGCGGCGCCACCACCACGGTCCCGCCGGAGAGCAGCGGCACCCAGATCTCGTACGTCGACGCGTCGAAGGCGTGCGGCGCGTGGAACAGCACCCGCGGCGTCGCACCCCACCCCCGGTCGTACGCCAGGCGCACCACGTCCCGGTGTGTCGTGACGACGCCCTTCGGCACGCCCGTCGAGCCGGAGGTGTACATGAGGTACGCCGCCGCCGACGGCGACACCGGCCCGTCACCTGCCCCGGCCGCCCTGGCATCGGCCGTGACGGCGTCGGCCGTGGCGCGGTCGGCAGCATCGCCGGCGGCCACCGCCGCCCCCGACCGGTCGACGTGCAGCAGCGTCAACCCGTCGGCGCCGGTCACGAACTCGTGTCCCGCCGTCGCCTCGTGGACCAGCACCACCCGCGCCCCCGCGTCGGCGGCCACCGCCCGCATCCGGGCCACCGGCCAGGTCACGTCCAGCGGCAGGTAAGCCCCACCGGCCTTGAGCACGGCCAGCAGCGCCACCAGCAGCTCGGCGGAACGCTCCAGCACCACGGCCACCGGGGACTCCGGGCCCACACCCACCGCGACGAGACGGCGCGCCAGGCGCTCGGCACGGGCTTCCAGCTCCCGGTAGGACAGGGACACATCGCCGGAGACCACGGCGAGCCCGTCCGGGTCCGCCGCCACCCGGGCCGCGAACGCCTCGGGCACCGACACGTCCGCCACCGGCGTGGCCGTGTCGTTCCAGCCGACCAGCAGCTGCTGCCGTTCGGCCGGGTCGAGCAGGTCGACGGCGGAGATCCAGGTGTCGGGGGCGGCGGCCATGGTCCGCAGCACCCGGACCAGCCGCTCGGCGATCCGCTCGGCGGTGGACCGGTCGAAGAGGTCGGCGGCGGCGAGCAGGGTGCCGGCCATCCCGGCCGGCGTCCCGTCCGGACCGAGCGCCTCGGTCATGCTGAGGTCGAGGTCCACCTTGGCCGGCACGTCGCCGGTGGTGAGGGGCGTGGCGCGCACGCCGGGCAGGTCCAGGGCCGGCCCGGCGCCGTCCCGGGTGGTGTTCTGGAGGGTGAGCAGCACCTGGAAGAGCGGGTGCCGGGCCAGCGAGCGGGCCGGGGCCAGCTCCTCGACCAGCTTCTCGAACGGCACGTCCTGGTGGGCGAAGGCGTCCAGGGCGGTGTCGCGGACCCGGGCCAGGGCCTCGGCGACCGTGGGGTCACCGGCCAGGTCGGTGCGCATGACGAGGGTGTTCACGAAGAACCCGACGAGGTCGTCGAGGCCCTGGTCGGTGCGGCCGGCGACGGCCGCGCCGACGGGCAGGTCGGTGCCGGCGCCGAGCCGGGACAGCACCACGGCGAGGGCGGTCTGCACGGTCATGAAGAGGGTCACCCCGGACGTGCGGGCCAGCGCCACGAGGTCGCGGTGCAGGTCGGCGGGGACGGTCACGTCGACCGGGTGGCCGCGGTGGCTCGGCTCGGCCGGGCGGGGCCGGTCGGTGGGCAGGGCCAGTTCCTCCGGCGCCCCGGCGAGGGCCGCCCGCCAGTGGGCGACCTGCCGGGCGATGAGGCTGTCCGGGTCGTCCTCGGCGCCGAGCAGGTCGCGCTGCCAGAGGGCGTAGTCGGCGTACTGGACGGGCAGCGGGGTCCACTCGGGGGCCCGGCCGGCGTGCCGGGCCGCGTACGCGGCGGACAGGTCACGGGCGAGCGGGCCCATGGACCAGCCGTCGCCGGCGATGTGGTGCACGACCAGCACCAGCACGTGCTCGTCGGGCGCGACGGCCAGCAGGGTCGCCCGCAGCGGCGCCTGCACGGCCAGGTCGAAGGGGCGCGACGCGACCTCGGCCACCGCGTCGGCGACCCGGTCGGCGGCGACCTCGACCAGGTCGAGCCGCACGCCGGCCCCGGCGACCGGCAGCACCCGCTGGTACGGCTCGCCGTCGGCGACCGGGTAGACGGTGCGCAGCACCTCGTGCCGGTCGAGGACGTCCCGTACCGCCGCGTCGAGGGCGGCCCGGTCCAGCTCGCCGGTGAGCCGCAGCGCCACCGGGATGTGGTAGGTGGCGCCGGCCCCGTCGAGCTGGGCCAGGAACCACAGCCGGCGCTGCGCGAAGGAGAGCGGGACGCGCTCGGGGCGTACCCCGGGGGTGAGCGCGGCCCGGCCCCGGTCGGCGCCGGCCAGCCGGGCGGCGAGCGCGGCGGGGGTGGGCGCCTCGAAGAGGGTCCGGACGGTGACCTCCACCTCGAAGACCGCGCGGACCCGGCTGACCAGGCGGGTGGCGAGCAGCGAGTGCCCGCCGAGGGCGAAGAAGTCGTCGTCCACGCCGACCGCGGCCCGGCCGAGCACCTCGGCGAAGATCTCGCAGAGCAGCTGTTCGTGGACGGTGGCCGGGGCCCGGCCGGTGCCGCCGCCGGCCAGGTCGGGGGCGGGCAGGGCGGCCCGGTCGAGCTTGCCGTTGACGGTCAGCGGCAGCGCGTCGAGGGTCACGAACGCGGCCGGGACGAGGTAGCCGGGCAGCCGCTCGGCCGCGTACTCCCGCACGGTGTCGGCGATCGGCGCGCCGGCCTCGGCGGGCACCAGGTAGGCGACGAGGCGCTTGTCGCCCGGGGTGTCCTCGCGGACCAGCACGGCGGCCTGCGCCACCGCCCGGTGGGCGGCGAGCGCCGCCTCGACCTCGCCGGGCTCGACCCGGAACCCGCGGATCTTCACCTGGTCGTCGGCGCGGCCGGCGAAGACGAGCCGGCCGTCGTCGTCCCACCGCACCCGGTCGCCGGTGCGGTACATCCGCCCGCCGGAGCCGAACGGGTCGGCGACGAACCGCTCGCCGGTGAGCCCGGGCCGGCCGGCGTAGCCGCGGGCCAGGCCGGCGCCGGCGACGTAGAGCTCGCCGGTGACCCCGACCGGCACCGGGGCGAGCGCGTCGTCGAGGACGTAGACGCGCGTGTTGTCCAGCGGCCGGCCGATCGGCAGCACGGCGCCGACCTGGCCGGCGTCGGCGACCTCGTGCTGGGTGGCGCAGAGGGTGACCTCGGTGGGGCCGTAGAGCTGCCGGACCCGGACGCCCGGGTTGGCGTCGAGAACCCGGCGGACCGCGCCGGCGGGGACCACGTCGCCGCCGGTGAGCACCTCCCGGACGCCGGCGAAGCAGGCCGGGTCCTGGTCGGCGAGCACCCGCAGCAGACCGGCGGTGACGTGCACGTGGGTCAGCGCGTGCCCGGCGACCAGGGCGCGCAGCGCGGGGCCGTCGACCGCCTCGGGCGGCGCGACGACCACCGTGCCGCCGGAGAGCAGCGGCACCCAGATCTCGTACGAGGAGGCGTCGAAGGCGTGCGGGGCGTGGAACAGCACCCGGGGCGTCTCGCCCCAGCACCGGTCGGCGGCCAGGCGCACCACGTCGCGGTGGGTGGTGAGCACGCCCTTCGGCACCCCGGTCGAGCCCGAGGTGTACATGAGGTACGCCCCGGCCGACGGCGGCGCCGGGGCCGGGGCGGCGCCCGGGACGTCCTCGTCGGTGTCGGCGGCGACGACCGCCGCGCCCTCGGCCGCGGCTGCGGTGACGAAGTCGTGCCCGGCGGTCGCCGCGTGCACCAGGACCACCCGGGCGCCCGCGTCGGCGGTGACGGTCCGCATCCGCGCCGCCGGCCAGGCGACGTCCAGCGGCAGGTAGACGCCGCCGGCCTTGAGCACGGCCAGCAGCGCGACGACCAGTTCGGTGGAGCGGGCCATCGCCACCGCGACCGGCGTCTCGGGCCGGACCCCGGCGGCGACCAGCCGGCGGGCCAGCCGGTCGGCACGCTCGTCCAGTTCCCGGTACGACAGCTCGCCGTCCCCGGCCACGGCCACGGCGTCCGGGTCGGCGGCCACCCGGCGGGCGAACGCCGCGGGCACCGACTCGTCGGCGACCGGCGCCTCGGTGGCGTTCCACTCCTCGACCACCTGGCGCAGCTCGGCGGCGTCCAGCACCTCCACGGCGCCGAGCGGGGTCTGCGGCGCCTGCTCCAGCGCGGCGGTGAGGCTGTCCAGGCAGGTGAGCAGCAGCGACCCGACCCGGGTCGGGTCCGCCGGGGCGACCGCCTCGACGACCAGCGCGAAGTCGGTGCCGTCGTCGTCGACGGAGACGACCATCGGGTAGTTGGTGTTGTCCCGGTGCAGGACCGCGGTGACGCCGTCCAGGCCGGCGCCCGGGTGGCCGTCGGTGGGCAGGTTGTGCCGGTAGTTGAACAGCGAGGTGAACAGCGGGGCGGCGGCGGGGACGCCGCTGGCGCGCTGGGCGAGGGCCAGCGGGGCGTGCTCGTGCACCAGCAGGTCGGCGAGCTGGTCGCGCAGGGCGGTCAGCGCGTCGGCGACGCCGTGCCCGGCGAGCCGGATCCGCACGGGCAGGGTGTTGATGAACAGGCCGGGGGCCCGGTCGGCACCGGCGCCGGCGTTCATCCGGCCGAAGAGGATGGTGCCGAAGACCACGTCGTCGCGGCCGGCGAGGGTGCCGAGCAGCCGCGCCCAGGCCAGGTGGAGGATCGTGGCCGGGCTGACCGCGTACGCCCGGGCCAGCTCCCGGACCCGGGCGGTGAGCGCCCGGTCGGCGGTGAGCTGCACCTGGACGGCGGTCGTGCCGTCGTGGTGGGTGTCGGTGAGGCCGTAGGGGGCGGTGGTCTCGGTGACGTCGCCGAGCAGGTCGGTGAAGTACCGTTCGTGCTCCTCGGCGGACACCCCGAGCCGGGCCCGGGCCACGAACTCGCGGAACGGCAGCGGCGGCGGCAGTTCGTCGGCGCGGCCCGTGAGGACGGCGCGCAGCTCGTCGAGGACCACGTCGAAGGTGGTGTGGTCCTGGACGAGGTGGTGGATGCGGAGCAGCAGCAGCCAGCCGCCGCCGGGGGCGGCGGCCACGTGGGCGCGCATGAGCGGGGCGGCGCCGAGGTCGATCCGGGTGCCGGCGGCGGCCAGCAACGCCTCGACCGGGTCCGCACCGCCCGGGTCGAGGGTGACCTCCTCGACCGGCAGGTCGGCGTGGCGCCACACCACCTGCACCGGTTCGCGCAGCCCGTCCCAGACGACGCCGGTGCGGTAGATGTCGTTGCGGGCCACCAGGTGGCGCAGCGCGCCCAGGAAGGCGTCCAGCCGGTCGCGGGTGTCCAGGTGCAGCACGTACGGCAGGGCGTAGACGTCGGTGTCGTCGCCCATCAGGTGGTGGAAGAAGATGCCCTCCTGGAGCGGGGCCAGGGGGTAGACGTCGGCGATGTTGGCGGCGCCGCCGGGCACGGCGGCCACGACGCGGGCCAGCTCGGCGTCGGTGAGGTCGACCAGCGGCAGCATGGCCGGGGTGATCTCGTCGGCGCCGTCGGGGATGAGGTTCGGCGGCACCTGCACGCGGTGCGGTTCGGCCACCGCGGCCAGGCCGGCCGGCGTGGCGGTCTGGAACAGGGCGCGTACCGGCACGCTCAGCCCGCGCCGGCGGAGCTGTTCGACAAGCGCGATGGCGAGCAGGGAGTGCCCGCCGAGGGCGAAGAAGTCGTCGTCCACGCCGACCCGGTCCAGGCCCAGCACCTCGGCGAAGGCGGCGCAGAGCAGTTCCTCGGCGGGGGTGGCCGGGGCACGGCCCGTGGTGGCGGCGGTGTACTCGGGGGCGGGCAGCGCGCGGCGGTCGAGCTTGCCGTTGACGGTCAGCGGCAGCGCGTCGAGCAGCACCAGCGCGGCCGGCACCATGTACGCGGGCAGCCGCTCGGCGGCGAAGCCGCGGACCGCCTCGGCCAGCCCGTCGGCGCCGGCGCCCTCGGCGGGCACCACGTAGCCGACCAGGCGGATGTCGCCGGTGTCCCGCCGGGCCACCACGGCGGCCTGCCCGACGGCCGGGTGGCCGGCGAGGACGGCCTGAATCTCGCCGGGCTCGATCCGGAAGCCGCGCACCTTGACCTGGTCGTCGGCACGGCCGGCGAAGACCAGCCGCCCGTCGGGGGTCCACTTCGCCCGGTCGCCGGTACGGTACATCCGGCCGCCCGCCGCGCCGAACGGGCAGGCCACGAAGCGTTCCCCGGTCAGCCCGGCCCGGCCCACGTAGCCGCGGGCGAGCTGGGCGCCGGCCACGTAGACCTCGCCGGCCACGCCGGCCGGCACCGGCCGGAGGCGCTCGTCGAGGACGTACACCGACAGGCCGGGCAGGCCGCGGCCGATCACGCTGCCGGCGTCCACGTCGGACGGTTCGAGGGCCTGGTAGGTGACGTGCACGGTGGTCTCGGTGATGCCGTACATGTTGACCAGCCGCGGCCCGGACTCGCCGTGCCGCGCCCACCAGCCGGCCAGCCGGGCCGGCTCCAGGGCCTCCCCGCCGAAGACGACCGCGCGCAGCGCCCCGTCGCGCAGCACGTCGGAGTCCATGAGCTGGTAGAAGGCGGACGGGGTCTGGCTGAGCATGGTGACCCGCTCGCGGACCAGCAGGTCCGCGAACTCCTGCGGGGAGCGGGAGACTGCGTACGGCACGACGACGACGCGACCGCCGTGCAGCAGCGCGCCCCAGATCTCCCAGACCGAGAAGTCGAACGCGAACGAGTGGAACCAGGACCACACGTCGTCCGCCCCGAAACCGAACAACTCCTCCGTCGCGGCGAACAGCGCCACCACGTCGCGGTGCGGGATGAGCACCCCCTTCGGAGTGCCGGTCGAGCCGGACGTGTAGATCACGTACGCGGGGTGTCCGGGGCGCAGCGGGGCGGTCCGGTCGGCGTCGGTGACCGGCGTGCCGGGCAGGCCGGCCAGCGCCTCCCGCACCGCGGGGTCGTCGAGGACCAGCGGCGGCACGCCGGCCGGCACGGCCCCGGCGGAGGCCGTGGTGGTGACCGCGCAGACCGCGCCGGCGTCGGCGAGCACGAAGCCGATCCGGTCGGCCGGGTACGCCGGGTCGACGGGCAGGTAGCCGGCACCGGCCTTGAGCACGGCGAGCAGCGCCACCACCAGGTCGGGGGTGCGTTCCATGAGCACCCCGACCAGGGACTCCGGTCCGATGCCGCGCTCGACGAGCAGCCGCGCCAGCCGGTTGGCCCGGTCGGCGACCTCGGCGTAGGTGAGGTGCCGGCCGTCGAAGGTGAGCGCGACCGCCTCCGGCGCCCGTGCCGCCTGCGCGTCGAAGAGGTCCGGCAGGGTGCGATCCGCCACCGGCACGGGGGCCGGGTTCCAGGCGGTGAGCAGCCGGGCGCGCTGATCGGCGTCGACGACGTCGACGGCGTCCAGCGGGGTGTCGGGGCGCTCGTTGAGCGCCGCGACGATCCCGGCCAGGGCGGTCCGTAGCAGCGCGCAGACCCCGTCGGCGTCGATCGGCCCCTCGACCACCAGGTCGAAGCCGGTCCCGTCGTCGTCCACGGCGACGGTGACCGGGTAGTTGGTGAGGTCGCGGGCGGAGACGACGGTGATGCCGGGCAGGGCGGCGCCGGCCTCCTCGGCGCTGACCTGGTTGTGCCGGTAGTTGAAGATCGACGTGAACAGCGGGCTGCCGCCGGGCACGCCGCTGGCGGCCTGGGCGACGGCGAGCGGGGCGTGCTCGTGCACCAGCAGGTCGGCGAGTTGGTCCCGCAGCGCGGCCAGGGCACCGGCGACGGTGCCCCGCAGCCCGACCCGCACCGGCAGGGTGTTGATGAACAGGCCGGAGACCCGGTCGGCGCCGGCCCCGGCGTTCATCCGGCCGAACAGGACCGTGCCGAAGACCACGTCGTCGCGGCCGGCCAGCACCCCGAGGACGCGCGCCCAGACCAGGTGGAACAGGGTGGCGGGGCTGACCCCGAGGGTACGGGCCAGGTCCCGGGCCCGGGCGGCGAGCGCCGGTTCGACCGTGCGCCGCCCCTGGACGTACGCGGCGCCGTCGCCGTGCACGTCGAGCAGGCCGTACGGGGCGGTGGTCTCGGTGACGTCGCCGAGCAGGTCGGCGAACCAGCGCTCGTGCGCGGCGCGGGACACGCCGAGCCGGGCCTGGGCGACGAACTCGCGGAACGGCACCGGGGCGGGCAGCGTGTCGCCGTGCCCCTCCAGGTAGGCGTGCAGTTCGTGCAGCAGCACCTCGAGCGCCGTGTGGTCCTGCACGAGGTGGTGGATGCGGACCAGGACCAGCCAGCCGTCGCTCCCGGGCTCGGCGGCCACGTACGCGTCGACAAGCGGCGCGCGGCGCAGTTCCATCCAGCCGCCGGCCGCGGCGAGGAGCGACTCGACCGGATCGGTGGGGTCGACGGTGACCTCGCGGACGGGCAGGTCGGCGTGGCGGACGACGACCTGCACGGCCTCGCGCAGCCCCTCGTGGACGATCGCGGTGCGGTAGACGTCGTTGCGGTCGACCACCTGCTGGAGGGCGGACAGGAAGGCGTCGAGCCGGTCCCGGCTGTCGCAGCGCAGCACGGTCGGGGTGACGTAGACGTCGGTGCCGTCCCGGTCGGCCATCAGGTGGTGGAAGAAGAGCCCCTCCTGGAGCGGGGCCAGGGGGTAGACGTCGGCCACGTTCGCGGCTCCGCCGGGCACGGCGGCCACGATCGTGGCGACCTCGGCGTCGGTGAGGTCGACCAGCGGGAGCATGGCCGGGGTGAGCGTGGTGGCGCCGTCGGGGATGAGGTTCGGCGGCACGGCCACCGTCTCGGGGCCGGCGGCGGCGGCCAGCCCGGCCGGGGTGGGGGTGGTGAACAGGCCGCGGACGGAGACGGTGACGCCCCGCTGCCGCAGCCGTTCCACGAGCGACACGACGAGCAGGCTGTGCCCGCCGAGGGCGAAGAAGTCGTCGTCGACGCCGACCCGGTCGAGGCCGAGGATTTCGGCGAACGCGTCGCAGAGCAGTTCCTCGCGGGCGCTGGTGGGTGCCCGGCCGGTGCCGGCGGCGTACCGGGGGGCGGGCAGCGCCCTGCGGTCGAGCTTGGCGTTGACGGTCAGCGGGAACGCGTCGAGGAGCACCACGGCGGCGGGCACCATGTACGCGGGCAGCCGCCCGGCGGCGTGCCCGCGCAGCGTCTCGGCCAGCCCGTCGCGGTCGGCCCCGTCGGCGGATACGACGTAGCCGACGAGCCGGATGTCGCCGGGGCTGTCCTCGCGGGCGATGACCGCGACCTGGGCCACGTCGGGGTGGCCGGCCAGCACGACCTCGACCTCACCCGGCTCGATCCGGAACCCCCGGATCTTCACCTGGTCGTCCGCCCGACCCGCGAACACCAGTTCCCCGTCGGCGGTCCACCGCACCCGGTCACCCGTGCGGTACATCCGGGCGCCCGCCTCGAACGGGCACGCGACGAACCGTTCACCCGTCAGGCCGGCCCGGCCGAGGTAGCCCCGCGCCAATCCGGACCCGGAGACGTACAGCTCCCCCACCACGCCCGGGGGAACCGGATTCAGGGCGTCGTCCAGCACGTAGACCCGGGTGTTGGCGATCGGGGACCCGATCGGCACCGCACCACCGGGCAGGTCCGGCCGGCACCGCCACACGGCCGCGTTCACCGTCGTCTCGGTCGGGCCGTAGCTGTTGAACATCACCCGACCCTCGGCCGTCCACCGTTGAACCAGCTCCGGCGGGCACGCGTCACCACCCACATCCAGCACGAACGACGGATCCAACGCGTCGTCCGGAATGGTCGCCACCACGGCCGGCGGCAGCGTCGCGTGCGTAACCCCGTGCTCGTTCAGGAACGCCGCGAAGTCCGCGCCCAGACGCCGGTCCGGCGGCACCGTCACCAGCGCCGCACCCGACAGCAACGCGAGCAACCACTCCTCGCAGAACATGTCGAAACCCACCGACGCGAACTGCGCCACCCGCGCGCCCGGACCCACCCCGAACCGGCCGTGACTGGCCGACAGGTTCACGAACCCCGCGTGCGAGACCACCACACCCTTCGGCCGGCCCGTCGACCCCGACGTGTAGATCACGTACGCCGGATGACCCGGCAGCAACGGCGCCGACCGGTCCGCGTCGGTCAGCGGGGTCGGGTCGAGTCCGGCCAGCGCGGCCAGGGTCGGCGGGGCGTCCACGACGAGGACGGTCGCCACGTCGAGCGGCACCCAGGGGGCGGTGCGGAGCTGGGCGAGGACGGCCACCGGCCGGGCGTCCGACAGGACGTGGCCGATCCGTTCGCGCGGCTGGTCCGGGTCGATCGGCAGGTACGCGCCGCCGGCCTTGAGCACGCCGAGGATCGCCACGAGCAGGTGCGGGGAGCGTTCCAGCATCAGCGCGACCACCGACTCCGGCCCGACGCCGGCGGCGACCAGGTGCCGGGCCAGCCGGTTCGCGCGCTCCTCGACCTCCCGGTAGCTCCACTCGACGTCGCCGCCGACCAGCGCGACCGCGTCCGGGGTGCGGGCGGCCTGGGCGCTGAAGAGCGCGGGCACCAGCCCGTCCGGCACCGGCACGCTGGTGCTGTTCCAGCTCCGGAGGATGCGGTCGAGCTGCGCCGGGCCGAGCGGGTCGACCGCGACGATCGGGGTGTCCGGGGCGTGTTCCAGAGCGGCGACCAGATTGGCCAGGCAGGTGATCAGGAGCCGGCACACCTCGGCCGGGTCGGCGGGGGCGGTGGCCTCGACGATCACCTCGAAGCCGTCCGGGCCCTGGTTGACCGAGACGTCGAGGGGATAGTTGGTGGGTTCCTTGGTCAGCACGGCGTCGACCCCGTCGATGCCGGTGCCGGAGCGGCGGACGTCGACCTGGTTGTGCCGGTAGTTGAAGATCGACGTGAAGAGCGGGCTGCCGCCGGGCAGGGCGCTGGCCTGCTGGGCGAGGACCAGCGGCGCGTGCTCGTGGGTGAGCAGGTCGGCGAGTTGCCGGCGCATCTCCCCCAGCGCGTCCCGGACGGTCCGGCCGGAGAGGCGGGCGCGGACCGGCAGCATGTTCATGAACAGGCCGGGGGCCCGGTCGGCGCCGGCGCCGGCGAACAGCCGGCCGAGCAGCATGGTGCCGAAGACGACGTCGTCGCGGCCGGACACCGCGGCCACCACCCGCGCCCAGGCGAGGTGGAACAGCGTCGCGGGGCTGACCCCGAGCGTCCGGGCCAGGGTGCGGATCCGCTCGGCGAGGTCGTCGGCCACGGGGAGCTGGGCCTGCACGGCGTCGGTGCCGTCCCCGTGCACGTCCAGCAGGTCGTAGGGGGCGGTGGTCTCGGTGACGTCGCCGAGCAGCCCGGCGAACCACTCCCGGTGCGCCGCCTCGGGCACGCCGTGCCGGGCGTGCGCGACGAACTCGCGGAACGGCAGCGGCGTGGGCAGCCGGTCGGCGCGGCCGGCCAGGAGGGTGCGGATCTCGTCGAGCACGACCTCCAGGGAGGTGTGGTCCTGCACGAGGTGGTGCATCCGCAGCAGCACGAGCCAGCCGTCGCCGGCCGGGTCGGCGGCGACGTGCACGCCGATCAGCGGCGCGCGGTGCAGGTCCAGCCAGCCGCCGGCGGCGGCGCGGAGCTGGTCGACGGGGTCGCCGCCGGGTTCCAGGGTGACCTCGGTGACCGGCAGCTCGGCGCGGCGCCACACCACCTGGACGGGTTCCCGGAGGTTCTCCCAGACGATCGCGGTGCGGTAGACGTCGTGCCGGTCGACGACCTGGCGCAGCGCGTCGAGGAACTCGTCGACCCGCTGCCGGGTGTCGGCGCGGAGCACGAACGGCATGGCGTAGACGTCGGTGCCGCCCTGGTCGGCCATCCGGTGGTGGAAGAGGATGCCCTCCTGGAGCGGGGTGAGCGGGTAGACGTCGGCCACGTTGGCCGCGCCGCCGGGCACGGTGGCCACCACGGCGTCGACCTCGGCCGGCGTGAGGTCGACCAGCGGCAGCAGTTCCGGGGTGAGCGCGGTGGCGTCGGCCGGGATGAGGTTCGGCGGCACGGCGACGGTCTCGGGTCCGGCGACGGCGGCGAGCGCGGCCGGCGTCGGGGTGACGAAGAGGGTACGCACGGAGACCGCCACGCCGTGCTTGCGCAGGTGTTCCACGAGGGAGACGGCGAGCAGCGAGTGCCCGCCCCGGGCGAAGAAGTCGTCGTCCACGCCGACGGCGGGCAGTCCGAGCACCTCGGCGAACGCCGCGCAGAGCAGTTCCTCGCGGGCGTCGGCGGGCGCCCGCCCCGCCCCCGTGGCGACGGCCTGCGGCGCGGGCAGGGCGGCCCGGTCGAGTTTCCCGTTGCCGGTCAGCGGCAGGCCGTCGAGTTCGACGAACGCGGCGGGCACGAGGTAGCCGGGCAGCCGTTCGGCGGCGTGCGCGCGCACGGTGTCGGTGACCGACTGGCCGGCCTCGGCGGGCACGAGGTAGGCGACCAGGCGCTTGTCGCCGGGAGTGTCCTCGCGGACCAGGACGGCGGCCTGCGCCACCGCCGGGTGCGCGGCCAGGACCGCCTCGACCTCGCCGGGCTCCACCCGGTAGCCGCGGATCTTCGCCTGGTCGTCGGTGCGGCCGGCGAAGACGAGCCGCCCCTCGGCGTCCCACTTCACCCGGTCGCCCGTGCGGTACATCCGCTCCCCCGCACCGCCGTACGGGCAGGGGACGAAGCGCTCGGCGGTCAGGGCGGCGCGGCCGAGGTAGCCGCGCGCGACGCCGGCCCCGGCCACGTACAGCTCGCCCGGCACACCCACCGGGACCGGCTGGAGGCGGTCGTCCAGGACGTACACCCGGGTGTTGTCC
>NZ_BMRA01000025.1 GCF_014648395.1 Micromonospora fulviviridis
CGTGCCGCGCTCCTGGATCCGGCCGCCGTCGATGACCAGGATCTGGTCGGCGTCCAGGATGGTGGAGAGGCGGTGCGCGATGACCAGCGAGGTGCGCCCCGCCAGCGCGGTCTTCAGCGCCCGCTGGATGGCCGCCTCGGACTCGGAGTCCAGGTGGGCGGTCGCCTCGTCGAGGACCACGATGGGCGGGGACTTCAGCAGCAGCCGGGCCACCGCGAGGCGCTGCTTCTCGCCGCCGGAGAGCCGGTAGCCGCGGTCGCCGACCACGGTGTCCAGCCCGTCGGGCAGCTCCGAGATGGGCTCCCAGATCCTGGCCGCCTCGCACGCCTCGACCAGCTCCCGCTCGGTGGCGTCCGGGCGGGCGTAGAGCAGGTTGGCGCGGATGGTGTCGTGGAACAGGTGCGCGTCCTGGGTGACCACGCCGACCGTGTCGCCGAGCGAGCGCAGGGTCAGCTCGCGGACGTCGTGCCCGCCGATCCGCACCGTGCCCGCGCTGGGGTCGTAGAGCCGGGGCACCAGGTGGGTGATGGTGGTCTTGCCGGCGCCGGACGGCCCGACCAGCGCGGTCAGCGCGCCCGCCGGCGCCACGAAGCTCACGTCGGTGAGGATCTGGGTGGCGCCGCCCTTCTCGCGGCCCGGCAGCGAGATGGTCTCCAGCGAGGCCAGGGAGACCTCGTCGGCCGCGGGGTAGCGGAACGTCACCTGGTCGAACTCCACGTCCGGGGCGGTGCCGGCGGAGGTGGCCGGCAGGTCCCGGGCGCCGGGGCGCTCGGCGATGAGCGGCTTGAGGTCGAGCACCTCGAAGACCCGGTCGAAGCTGACCAGGGCGGTCATCACGTCGACCTGGATGTTGGTGAGCTGGTTGATCGGGCCGTACAGCTGGAGCAGCAGGGCCACCATGGCGACCAGGGTGCCGACCCCGAGGCGGCCGTCGATCACCAGGCTGCCGCCGAAGCCGTACACCAGCGCGGTGGTGACCGTGGCGAGCAGGGTGGCCAGGATGAACAGGATCCGGCCGTGCACCGCCATCGAGATGGCGATGTCGCGGACCCGCGCGGCCTTCCCGGAGAAGGTCTTCTCCTCCTCGGCGGGGCGGCCGTAGAGCTTGACCAGCATGGCGCCGGAGACGTTGAACCGCTCGGCCATCATCGAGCCCAGCTCGGCGTCGATCTGCATGCCGCCGCGGGCCAGCCGCTCCAGCCGCCCGGCGACCAGCTTGCCGGGGAGGAAGAAGATCGGGATCAGCACCAGCGCCGCCACGGTGAGTGGCCAGGACAGCCAGAACATGGTGACCAGCACCAGGACCAGCGTCAGCACCGTGGAGACCGTCTGAGACAGCAGCGAGGTGACCGCCTGCTCGGCGCCGACCACGTCGGTGTTGAGCCGGCTGACCAGCGACCCGGTCTGGGTACGGGTGAAGAACGCCAGCGGCTGCCGCTGCACGTGCGCGAAGACCTTGGTGCGCAGGTCGTAGATGAGCCCCTGCCCGACCCGCCCGGAGAACCAGGTCTGCGCGTAGATCGCCACGACGTTCACCAGCGCCAGGCCGGCGACCAGCGCGGCCAGCCCGACCACCACCGACTTCCGCCCCGGGATGATGCCGTTGTCGATGATCATCTTGAGCAGCAGCGGGCTCGCCACCGTGATGACCGACTCGACGATCGTGGTCAGCAGCACCACCAGCAGCGACCAGCGGTAGCGCAGGGCGTACGGCAGGATCCGGCGTACGGTGCCGGGTTTGATCTTCTGCGGTTCAACCAGATTCTCGACGCGGAGGCCGAGCACGCCCAAGCCTGGGCCGTCCATCGTGGCCACGGAACCTTCTTCGTGGTCGCGCCGTCGCCGGGGTGGCCGGCGGACGGCTAGTGGGTGTCGAAAAATTCGATGAGCGCCCTGTTGAGCGCCTCCGGGCGCTCCAGGTATCCGAGGTGCCCGCAGTCGGGGATCTCGACCAGGTCGCAGTCGGGGATCGCCTCGGCCACCTCGGCGCACAGGTGCGGCGGCGTGATCAGGTCGTCGGCGAAGGCGACCACCCGGCACGGGGCGGTGACCCCGCGCAGCGCCGCGAGGCGGTCGCCGGTCAGGTCGGCCCACGCCTGGCCGCTGGAGGTGAGGCCGGCCCCGGACAGCTCGAAGAGGTCCAGCCAGCCGGCCACCGCGGTGTCGTCGTTCAGGGTGGCCGGCGAGAACATGGTGAACACCTTGTGCGCCGCCTCGTACGCGGCGGGCAGCCGCAGCCCCGACTCGATCAGCGCGAGATCGGCCTCGTGCTGGGCCCGCCGGGCCGCGTCCAGCCGGCCCCGGGTGGCCACCAGCACCGCGCACCGCACCAGCTCGGGATGGTCGATGGCCAGCTCCTGGGCGATCATCGCGCCCAGCGAGGTGCCGACGATCCGGCACGGGGCCAGGTCCAGCGCCTCGATCAGGCCCCGGGTGTCGGCCACCAGGTCGGCCAGCGAGTACTTGCCGGCGGGCGCGTCCGACGGCGGGATGCCCCGGTTGTCGAAGACGACCGTGGCGTAGCCGGCCCGGTGCAGGGCGGGGGTCTGGTGCATGGTCCAGGCCCGCCCGGCCGAGTCCGAGCCCATGATCATGAGAACCGGCTCGCCCGCGCCGGAGCGCTGGTAGGCGAGCCGGATCCCGTTGCTGGTCAGGAAGTCCATGGTGGGGACGTCACCAGCGCCATTCGCGCTTGTTGAACAGGTGCTCGCCGGTCAGGCCCCGGTCCGCGCACCAGCCGAGGAACTCCTCGATCTGCTTGAGCTGGTAGGTGTCCTCGGTGTACGTGGTGGCCATGACGTGGCCCTGCCAGCTCTCCTCGCCCATCGCGTAGATGTAGCCCTCGTCCGCGCCGAGCTCGGTCATGATCTGGCCCGCCTGGGCGGCGTTCGAGCCGGACAGCTTGCGCGAGTCGCTCATCTTCTTGCTGACCGGCTTGGTGAGCAGGCCCTTGTAGAGCCAGGTCAGCGGCGCGCCGTCGCATTCCATGCCGAGGAAGGCGATGTCCGCCCTGCCGAGGTGGCCCCGCACGTAGCGGTAGAGCGTCGGGTCGATGCCGGAGGAGTCGGCGCCTACGAAGATCGACTTGCCGGCCAGCCGGAGCCAGTAGGTCGACTTGCCGCGGATGTCCAGGTCGGCGTGCTCGCCGAGGAACGGCGTGGCGGTCACCGTGCCGCCGGGGAAGGCCACCTCGTCGAAGTCGTCCACCTCGATCACCGGCAGGCCCAGGTGCTTGAGGTAGAGCCCCATCGACGGGTCCGGCAGGTTGCCCCGGGAGGTGCGCGGCACCACCACGGCGCCGATCCGGCCGCGCAGCTGGAGCAGCGTCTCCAGCACGATGTGGTCCTGGTGGCCGTGGGTGATCAGCACCAGGTCGATGTGGTCCGGCAGGTCGTCCAGGGTGAACCGGTCGCCGTGCCGGTTGTCGGTGCTGATGAACGGGTCGGTCACGATGGCCGCCTGTTCGGTCTGGAACACCAGGCAGGCGTGGCCGTAGTAGCGGATCCGGCCGCCGCCGTCGATGTGCCGGTCGGGGGAGAGGCTGGGCCGGTCGGTGAGCAGCCGGTCCAGCGCGCCCGCCTGGCCGTCGTCCAGCTCCAGCGCCTCGCGCAGCCGGTCCAGGGTGGTCGGGCGGATCCGGGCGGCGACCAGCTCCGCCAGGCCCGGGTGCCGGAACGGCAGCGGCAGGTCGAGCACGCCGGGCTTCGGCAGCCGCGGGGTGCTGAGGATGAACGGCCGCTCCACGCCGTCGTCCAGCGAGAGCTGCACCGACTGGCGGCCCTCGTCGTACGCCGGGCTGTGGTAGAGCAGCGCCTCCAGGAAGTGCAGCGACGCCTGGTTGCTGGTGTCGTACGCCATCTCCACCAGGCCCTTCAGCGCGGCCGGCAGCTTCGGGTAGAGCGGCGTGAGGTCGAACCCGGTGGCCTCCTGGCGGATCATGTCCTCGGCCTCGGCGACGCCGGCCGCGAAGGCCAGCATCTCCGCCCGGTCCTCCTTGATCGACTTGACCAGGTCGGCCACCTCGCCGGCGCGCTCGGCCTCGATGCCGACGAAGTAGCCGCCGCGCATCGCCGGGTTGGTGCTCGCCGCGACGTGCACCGACGGGTTCTGCAGGTACGACTCGAGCAGCGGCAGGTGCAGGAACGCCAGGTTCATCGACGCCTGCACGGGCGCGACCGTGTGCAGCCACGCGTAGAACCGGTCGACCAGTGGTTCGAGGATCACGTTCGAGCGGAGATATCTCGGCTCGGCGGCATCGCCCATGTCGTCTCTCCATCCTGGGTGTCGTACGCCGGAGCGCGACCGGCGGAAGAGGTAGGCCGCAGCACGCCGAGCGGACGGCGCGTCACAGGGACACGGCACTGCGCTGCCAGCGACGCCGGTCGGTGGACCCGGCGCGGGCGCGGTTCACTATGGCACCGTGCCGGGAGGCGGTACAGCCTGTGCGCGGACACCCCGACGGGGTGTGCGACCGGCGCGCGGGCGGGTGTGCAACCGGCGCGATGTCGCAGTTGAACAGGGCCGTGCGCGGGTGTTCCGGGCTTGTTGATCGTCCGCTCGGGGCTACGCCATAGTGGACCGCTGTGGAGCCCGTGCATCCACGACCGTACATGCACCGGCCATCCACGCGGCGGCGTCCCGCCGCCGGCCCGGCGGGGTGGTGGCGCCGCCCGAGACCCGCTTGACGTCGCCGTCGAGCCGTACCGCTTCCCACTGACGCACCCGGCGGCTGCCGGGTCGAGGAGGTACCCCATGTCCGAGACCGACCTGGCGGCCTACCGGCTGACGCCCGACCTCGTCCGGTCCTGGCTGGTCGAGCGGGTCGCCGACTACCTGCGCTGCCCCGCGGAGGAGATCGACGCGGACGCGTCGCTGACCGAGTACGGGCTGGACTCGGTCTACGCCTTCGCGCTCTGCGGGGACATCGAGGAGACCTTCGGGCTGACGGTCGAGCCCACCCTGCTCTGGGAGGCGGACTCGCTGGCCGCCGTCGCGGCTGAACTCGTGGCGCTGGCCGGGAAGTGAGGCGGAGGTGACCGTGGTGTCGGGACAGGAGCCCCGCGAGCTGACCGCCGCCCAGCTCGGCGTCTGGTACGCCCAGCAGCTGGCGCCGGAGAGCCCGGTGTTCAACGTGGGCGAGTATCACGAGCTGCACGGCGACGTCGACGTCGACCTGCTGGTCCGGGCGCTGCGCGGGGCGCTGGCCGAGGCGGACGCCCTGCGGCTGCGCTTCCGCGCCGACGGCGGCACGCCCCGGCAGCACGTCGCCGACCCGGTGCCGTACCCGGTCCACGTCGCCGACCTCAGCACCGAGGCCGACCCGCGGGCCGCCGCCGAGCGGTGGATGGCCGACGACCTGGACCGCCCGGCGGACCTGCGCGACGGCCCGCTCTGCGCGTACGCGGTGTTCCGGCTCGCCCCCGACCGGGTGCTGTGGTACCAGCGCGCCCACCACCTCCTCCTCGACGGCGGCAGCCTGGCCGCCATCGCCGCCCGGGTCGCCGAGCGGTACACCGCGCTGGTCGCCGGCACGGCCGACGGCACCCCGCTGCCGCCGCTGTCCGTGCTGCTCGACGCCGACCGCGCGTACCGGGAGTCGCCGGAGCTGGACCGGGACCGGCGGTACTGGCGCGACGCCCTGGCCGAGCTGCCGGAGAGCGTGACCACCGGCGGGGAGCACCTGCGCCGGCTGCCCCCGCGCCCGCTGCGGCACCGGCACGACCTCACCCCGGACACCGCGGCCGGCCTGCGCGCCGCCGCCCGCCGGCTGCGTACCGGCTTCGCCACCCTGGCCGTGGCCGCCGCCGCGCTGCTCCAGGCGCGCACCACGGGGGAGCGGGACGTGGTGGTCGGCGTGCCGGTCGCCGGCCGCACCACCCGCCGCGAGCTGGGTGTGCCCGGGATGACCTCGAACGTGCTGCCGATCCGGCTGCGGGTCCGGCCGGCGGCCACCGTCGCCGAGCTGCTCAGGGAGACCGGCGAGGCGGTCCGCGCCGGCCTGCGCCACCAGCGCTACCAGCACGGCGAGATCCTCGGCGACCTCGGCCTGGTCGGCCGCGGCTCGCTGCGCGGCCTCACCGTCAACGTGCTGACCCTGGACCGGCCGCTGCGCTTCGGCGACACCGTGGCCACCCGTACCGGCCTGGCCGGCGGCCCGGCCCACGACGTCACGGTCGACCTGTACGAGCGGGCGTCCGACGGGACGATGCAGACGCTGGTCGAGCTGAACCCGGAGCTGCACGAGCCGGACGCCGGCCCGGTGCTCTCGCGCCGGTTCCGTACCGCCCTGGAGCTGCTCGCCGCCGCCGCGCCGACCGACCGGGTCGGCCGGCTCGACCTGCTCGACGCCGACGAGCGGCGGCGGGTGCTGGTGGAGTGGAACGACACGGCCGCCGACCTGGGCGGCCAGAGCGTGCCCGCCCGGTTCGCCGCGCGGGTCGCGGCCCACCCGGACGCGGTCGCGCTGGTCGGCGGCGACCGGCGGCTCACCTACCGGGAGCTGGACGCGCGGGCCAACCAGCTGGCCCGGCTGCTGCGCGAGCGCGGCGCCGGGCCGGAGCGGGTGGTCGCGCTCTGCCTGCCCCGCGGCCCCGAACTGGTCACGGCGATCCTGGCCACCTGGAAGGCCGGCGCCGCCTGGCTGCCCGTCGACCCGGACCTGCCGGCCGAGCGGGCCGGCCACCTGCTGCGGGACAGCGGCGCCGTGGTCCGGGTCGGCGCGGGACCGCAGCCGGCCGCCGAGGGCCCGGCCGCCACCGTGGACGTCCACGACCCGGCCCTGTCCGCCCTGCCCACCACCGCCCTCGGGATCGAGCCGCTGCCCGCGCAGATGGCGTACGTGATCTACACGTCGGGGTCGACCGGGCTGCCGAAGGGCGTGGCCGTCACCCACGCGGGGCTGGCGAACTACCTCGGCTGGGCGGCGGGCGCGTACGCCACCGGCGGCGGGGCGCCGCTGCACTCGTCGCTGGCCTTCGACCTGACGGTGACCAGCGTGCTGCTGCCGCTGGTCTCCGGCTCCGCCGTCGTGGTCAGCGAGGAGGGTGGAGCGACCGGGCTGGCCTCGCTGATCCGGGCCGAACCGGGCTTCGGTCTGGTGAAGGTGGTGCCGGGTCACCTGCCGTTGCTGGCCGAGCTGCTGCGGCCGGAGGAGGCCGCCGGCTCCTGCCGGACGCTGGTGGTCGGCGGGGAGGCCCTCGCGGGCGCGGACGTCCGGGCCTGGCTGGCGCGGTCGCCGGGCTCGGTGGTGGTGAACGAGTACGGCCCGACCGAGACGGTGGTCGGCTGCTGCGTGTTCCAGGTCGCCGCCGGAGACGCGGTGGCGGACGTGGTGCCGATCGGCCGACCCGTCGCGAACACCCGGCTGTTCGTGTTGGATGAGGCGTTGCAGCCGGTCCCGCCGGGCGCGGTCGGCGAGCTGTACATCGCCGGCGCGCAGGTCGCCCGCGGCTACGCGAACCGCCCCGGGCTGACGGCGTCCCGCTTCGTGGCCTGCCCGTTCGCGGCCGGGGAGCGGATGTACCGCACCGGTGACCTGGCCCGCTGGACGCCGGACGGGCAGCTCGTCTTCCTGGGCCGCACCGACGACCAGGTGAAGATCCGCGGCTACCGCGTCGAGCTGGACGAGGTGCAGGTGGCCGTCGCCGCCCACCCGGAGGTCGCCCAGGCTGCCGTCGTGGCCCGCGCCGACGCCGCCGGTGAGCGGCAGCTCGTCGGCTACGTCGTACCGGCCCACCGGGACGCCGACCCGCGCGCGCTGGCCGACACGGTCCGCGCCGACCTCGCCGGCCGGCTGCCGCACTGGATGGTGCCGGTCGCCCTGGTGGTGCTGGACGCCCTGCCCCTGGCCCCCAGCGGCAAGGTCGACCGCCGGGCCCTGCCCGCCCCCGACCTCACGGCCACCGCCGGCCGCGCCCCCGCCGACCTCCGCGAGGAGGCGCTCTGCCAGGTGTACGCCGAGGTGCTCGGCCTGCCCCGGGTCGGGCCGGACGACGACTTCTTCGCCCTCGGCGGGAACTCCCTGCTCGCCGTCACGCTGCTGGAGCGGCTGCGCGCCCGCGGCCTGTCCGTGTCGATGCGCACGCTGTTCCGTACCGCCACCCCGGCGCGGCTCGCCGCCGAGGCGGGGCCGGAACCGGTGCCCGTGCCGCCGAACCGGATCCCGGCCGGCGCCACCGCGCTCACCCCGCGCATGCTGCCCCTGGTCGACCTGGACGAGGCCGCGCTCGCCCGGCTGGTCGCCGCCGTGCCCGGCGGGGCCGGCAACGTCGCCGACGTCTACCCGCTCGCCCCGTTCCAGGAGGGGCTCCTCCTGCACCACCTCACCCGCGGCGAGCACGAGGTGGACGTCTACCTCTCCTCGGCAGTGCTCCGCTTCGACTCCCGGTCCGCGCTCGACGGCTTCCTCGACGCGTTCCAGCGGGTGGTCGACCGGCACGACATCTACCGCACGGCCATCGTCTGGGAGGGGCTGCCCGAGCCCGTCCAGGTGGTGCTCCGTGCCGCCCCGATCCCGGTCGAGGAGACCGTCCTCGACCCGGCCGGCGGCGACCCCGCCGACCAGCTCATGGCCGCCGGCCTGCCCCGGCTCCCGCTCGACCGGGCCCCGCTGATGCGGTTCCGGGTCGCCCCCGAGCCGGGCACCGACCGGTGGCTGGCGTTGTGGCAGGTGCACCACCTGGTGCGCGACCGCACCACCACCGAGGTGCTCTTCGCCGAGCTGCGCGCGTTCCAGGCCGGACGCGGCGACGAGCTGCCGGCGCCGCTGCCGTTCCGGGACTTCGTGGCGCGGCTGCGCGCCGGCACCAGCCGGGCCGAGCAGGAGCGGCACTTCGCCGCGCTGCTCGGCGACCTCACCGAGACCACCGCCCCGTACGGGCTGGTCGACGTGCACGGCGACGGCAGTGGCATCACCCGCGCGCACACCGTCATCGACGGCCCGGCCGCCACCCGGGTCCGCGAGGTGGCCCGCGCCCGGAACCTCAGCCCGGCCACCGTCCTGCACCTCGCCTGGGCGCGGGTGCTCGGCGCCGTCTCCGGCCGGGACGACGTGGTCTTCGGCACCGTCCTGTTCGGCCGGATGCAGGCCGGCGCCGGCGCCGACCGCATCTCCGGGCCGTTCCTCAACACCCTGCCGGTGCGGGTCCGCCTGCGCGGCACCGTCACCGACGCGCTCACCGCGCTGCGCGACCAGCTCGCCGAGCTGCTGGTCCACGAGCACGCCCCGCTCGCCGTCGCCCAACAGGCCAGCGGGGTACGCGGCGGCAGCCCCCTGGTCACCTCGGTCTTCAACTACCGGCACGGCGCCACCGTGCAGGAGGCCGACGTCGACCTGCCCGGCGTCGAGCTGCTCACCGCCGAGGAGCGCACCCACTTCCCGCTCAACGTCTCCGTCGGCGACCTCGACCACGGCTTCGCGGTCACCGTCGACGCGGTCCCCCCGGCCGAGCCGGCCCGGATCGCCGCCCTGCTGGAGACCGCCCTGGACGGCCTGGTCACCGCGCTGGCCGACGCGCCGGACACGCCGCTGCCGGCCGTACCGGTGCTCGACGCCGAGGAACGCCGGCGGGTGCTTGTCGAGTGGAACGACACCGCCGCCGACCTGGGCGCCGAGACCGTGCCCGCCCGGTTCGCCGCGCGCGTGGCCGCCGATCCGGACGCGGTCGCCGTGGTCTCCGGCGCCGAGCGGGTCAGCTACCGGGAGCTGGACGAGCGGGCCAACCGGCTGGCCCACCACCTGCGATCCACCGGCGTCGGCCCGGAGTCGATGGTCGGCATCTGCCTGTCCCGCGGCACCGCCGCCCTGGTGTCGATCCTGGCCGCCTGGAAGGCCGGCGCCGGCTACCTGCCGATCGACCCCGACTACCCGGCCGAGCGGGTCGGGTTCATGCTCACCGACAGCGGCGCCGCCGTGCTGCTCGGCACCACCGACGTGCTCGACGAGCTGCCGGTCGGCCCGGTCCCCACCGTGGACCTGGACGACCCCATGGTGGCCGCCACCCTCGCCCTGTGCCCGCCCACCGCGCCGCAGGTCCCGCTGCTGCCCGCCCAGGTGGCGTACGTGATCTACACGTCCGGGTCGACCGGGCTGCCGAAGGGCGTGGCCGTCACCCACGCGGGGCTGGCGAACTACATCGCCTGGGCGGCGGGCGCCTACGGGACGGCCGGCGGCGGCGGGGCGCCGCTGCACTCCTCGCTGGCCTTCGACCTGACCGTGACGAGCGTGCTGCTGCCGCTGGTCTCCGGGTCGGCCGTGGTGGTGAGCGAGGACGGCGGGGCGCCGGGGCTCGCGTCGCTGATCCGGGACTCCGCCGGCTTCGGGCTGGTCAAGGCGGTGCCCGGTCACCTGCCGATGCTCGCGGAGCTGCTGACGGCGGACCAGGCCGCGCGGTCCTGCCGGGTGCTGGTGGTCGGCGGGGAGGCGCTGCCCGGCGCAGATGTCCGCGCCTGGCTGGCGCGGTCGCCGGGCTCGGTGGTGGTGAACGAGTACGGCCCGACGGAGACGGTGGTCGGCTGCTGCGTGTTCCAGGTCGCCGCCGGCGATCCGGTGGCGGACGTGGTGCCGATCGGCCGCCCCATCGCGAACACCCAGCTCTACGTCCTGGACGACGGGCTGCGTCCCGTGCCGCCGGGCGTGGCGGGGGAGCTGTACATCGCCGGGGCGCAGGTGGCCCGCGGCTACGCGAACCGCCCCGGGCTGACCGCGAGCCGCTTCGTGGCCTGCCCGTTCGCGGCCGGGGAGCGGATGTACCGCACCGGTGACCTGGCCCGCTGGACGCCGGACGGTCAGCTCGTCTTCCTGGGCCGCACCGACGACCAGGTGAAGATCCGTGGCTACCGCGTCGAACCCGACGAGGTGGCCCAAGTCCTCACCGGCTGCCGGGGCGTCTCCCGTGCCGCCGTGATCGCCCGCGAGGACGTCCCCGGCGACCGGCGGCTCGTCGCGTACGTGGTGCCCGACGACCCGGAGGCCGACCGCGACCGCCTCGCCGCCGCCGTCGCGGCGCACGCCGCCGCCCGGCTCCCCGACCATCTCCGGCCCGCCGCCGTCGTGCTGCTCGACACGCTGCCGCTCACCTTCAACGGCAAGGTCGACCGGGCCGCCCTGCCCGCCCCCGACCACGCCACCGGTGGCGGCGCCGACCGCGGCCCGGCCAACGCCCGCGAGGCCGCCCTCTGCGGCGCCTTCGCCGAGGTGCTCGCCGTGCCCACGGTCGGCGTCGACGACGACTTCTTCTCCCTCGGCGGCCACTCGCTGCTCGCCACCCGGCTGGTCAGCCGGGTCCGCGCCCTGCTCGGCGAGGAGCTGCCCATCGAGGAGCTCTTCGCCACCCCCACCCCGGCCGAACTGGCCGCCTGGCTGGCCGCGAACGCCGACCGCGCCGCCGACACCCGACCCGCACTGCGCCCGATGCGCCACAGGGAGGCGTCCTCGTGATTCCCATGTCGTACGCCCAGCGGCGGCTCTGGTTCCAGTGGCGGGTCGAGGGGCCGAGCGGCACCTACAACAGCCCGACCATCGTGCGGCTGGCCGGCCGGCTCGACCCGGCCGCGCTGGCCGCCGCGCTGCGCGACGTCATCGGACGGCACGAGGCGCTGCGGACCGTCTTCCCGGCGACCGGCGGCGAGCCGGCCCAGCGGGTCATCGACCCGGACGAGCTGGCCTGGGCGCTGACCCGGGTCCGGGTGGCGCCCGCCGACGACGCGCCACCGGTGCCGCTGGTCGCCTTCGCCGAGCTGCCCTGGGACCGGCCGACGCCCGAACTGCCCGCCGTCGTCCCCGCCGCCGACCTGCCCGGCGCCGAGATCACCGCCGCGGAACTGCCCGCCGCCGTCGCCCGGGTCGCCGCGTACGCGTTCGACCTGGCCACCGAGATCCCGATCCGGGCGTGGCTGTTCACGGTCCGCCCCGACGAGCACGTCCTCGTCGTGGTGGTGCACCACATCGCCACCGACGGCTGGTCCGGCGAGCCGTTTGCCCGCGACCTCGCCGCCGCGTACACGGCCCGCAGCCGGGGGCGGGCGCCGGAGTGGACGCCGCTGCCCGTGCAGTACGCCGACTACGCCCTCTGGCAGCGGGACCTGCTCGGCGCCGGCGACGACCCGGACAGCCGGCTGTCCACCCAGCTCGCCTGGTGGCGGGAGGCACTGGCCGGCGCTCCCGAGGAACTGCCGCTGCCCACCGATCGGCCCCGCCCGGTCGAGCCCTCGTACCGCGGCCACAGCCGGGGGCTGAGCCTCCCCGCCGACGTGCACCGGCGGCTGGCCGCGCTGGCCCGGCGACGCCGGGCCACCCTGCCGATGCTCTACCAGGCCGCCATGGCCGTCACGCTGTCCCGGCTCGGCGCCGGCACCGACCTGCCGATCGGCACCCCCGTCGCCGGCCGCGCCGACGAGGCCCTCAACGACCTGGTCGGCTTCTTCGTCAACACGCTGGTCGTCCGGGCCGACCTCACCGGCGACCCGACCTTCGCCGAGGTCCTCGACCGGGTACGCGGCGCCGCCGTGCGCGCCCTCGCCCACCAGGACGTGCCGTTCGACCGGCTCGTCGAGGAGTTCGCCCCGGCCCGGGTGCTCGGCCGGCATCCGCTCTTCCAGGTGGTCGTCGCCCCGCTCGACGCCGGCGCCACCCTCGACCTCGACGGGGTACGCGCCGACGCGCTCACCATCGGCCGCCCGACCGCCCGGTTCGACCTGGAGGCCACGCTCGGCGAGACGTACGACGGGCGGGGCCGGGCGGCCGGCATCCGGGGCGTGGTCACGGCCGCCGCCGACCTCTTCGACCCGGCGACCGTCGCCCGGCTCACCGCCTGCCTCGGTCGGGTGCTCATCGCGATGGCCGCCGACCCGGACGCCCGGATCTCCGCCGCCGACCTGCTCGACCCGGCCGAGCGGGAGCAGGTGCTGGTCGGCTGGAACGACACGGCGACGCCGGTGGCGGACGTGTCGGTGGTGGAGGCGTTCGCGGCGCGGGTGGCGGCTGATCCGGACGGGATCGCCGTGGTGTCCGGTGAGGTGTCGCTGTCCTACGCGGAGTTGGATGCCCGGGCCGAGCGGTTGGCCGGTCGCCTCGTGGCGGCGGGCGTCGGCCCGGAGTCGCCGGTGGCGGTGGTGCTGGAACGCTCCGCCGAGCTGTTGGTGGCGTTGCTGGCGGTGCTGAAGGCCGGTGGTGCTTATCTGCCGCTGGACACCGCGTGGCCCCTTGCGCGGATGCGGGCGGTCGCGGCCGATGCGGGCGCGCGGGTGGTGCTGGTGCACGAGGCGACGGCGGGGCACGAGTTCGTGACCGGCGCCGACGGGCTGACGCTGCTGCACTTCGACGAGTCGGAGCCGGTTGTGGCCCCCGGCCACGCGCCCGACCTACCCACGGTCTCGCCGTCATCGGTGGCCTACCTGATGTACACGTCGGGCTCGACGGGCGTGCCGAAGGGCGTCGTGACGACGCACCGGGATGTGGTGCGCTTGGCGCAGGATCGGTGCTGGGGTGTCACGCCTCGGGTGTTGTTCCATGCGCCGCACGCGTTCGACGCGTCG
>NZ_BMRA01000026.1 GCF_014648395.1 Micromonospora fulviviridis
CATCGTGTTCATGGGAAAGCTCCATTCGGGGGTCGGCGCACACACAAGCCGATGGGGGTCGGCGGGATCGGTGTGCGCAAGCACCGTCAGGCGCTCAAAAAGTCTTGGGGGGATCATCCGGTGCGCGGGGCAGAGCCTCTTCGTCGCGCCGGGACCATGTACAACGACCGGCGGCCCACCATCATTCCGGGCCCGACCACCCCGCCTCGCGGGGCGTCCTCCTCGGCCGTTCACCCGGATACAACGACCCCGGCCCGCCCCCGATTCCGCCACCCGGATGCCGCCGATCACACTCGCTAAACGGACAATCCGCCCAGGTCGCGCAGGCGTCGCCGAACCGCATGCCCGATCTTGGACAGTTACCGTTCGTCTCGAACGGTAACTGTCCAAGATTCGCGAACGCCCCCTCCGCTCTGCCGCCACGGACGCGACACCCCAGCCCCGACGGCGTTGCGTGGGAGGCTGCAGAGCAAGACGTGGTTGCGCAGGCGGGCGGCGGTGCGGACGGCCAGGAGGGGGCACTCGACAGCGTGACCCCCGGGTGGATCGGCGGGTCGAAGACCGGACGAATGCCTACATTTGTGGCTGACGTCCAGAGGAGGGCCGGAGAGATGACCGCGTCGATGGAGATGCCCCGGGTCCAGGAGTGCGCCGTCAGGTCCTGCGCCTACAACCACACCAACGACTGCCACGCCTTCGCCATCACGATCGGCAGCAGCGACCACGCGCACTGCCACACCTTCATCGAAATGCCGGTGCGCGGCGGCGTCGAGCAGACGCTCGCCCAGGTGGGCGCCTGCCAGCGGGCGGACTGCCGGCACAACTCCGACCTGGAGTGTCACGCCCCGGCGATCACCGTCGGCCCGGACATGGACCTGGCGGACTGCCAGACCTACGCCAGCCGCTGACCGGGGTCGAGCCCGCCTGCGACAGGCCCGACGCCACCGGTCCGGACGGACATCGGGGCGCCCGGCCCGGTGGCCGCGCGGGAAGTGCGGGCGAGGCCGGTCTCAGGACAGGCCGTTGGACTCCCGGATGACGGTGACCAGGTCGTCGATGATGCCGGTCAGCGCGAAGTCCTTCGGCGTGAACACCCGGGCCACCCCGGCGGCCCGGAGCGCGTCCGCGTCGACGGCCGGGATGATGCCGCCGACCACCACGGGCAGGTCGGCCCGCCCGGCGGCGCGCAGCCCGTCCAGCACGGCCGGCACCGCGGCCAGGTGCGAGCCGGAGAGCACCGAGAGGCCGACCAGGTCGACGTCCTCCTCCACGGCGGCCGCCACGATCTGCCCGGCGGTCAGCCGGATGCCCTGGTAGACCACCTCGAAGCCGGCGTCGCGGGCGCGTACCGCGATCTGCTCGGCGCCGTTGGAGTGGCCGTCCAGGCCGGGCTTGCCGACGAGCAGCCGCAGCCGGCCGCTGCCCAGCTCACGGGCGGTGGCGGCGACCCGCTCCCGCACCGCGCCCAGGCTGGCGTCGCCGCCCGCGCCGGCCGCGCCGGCCAGGCCGGTGGGCGCCCGGTACTCGCCGAAGACCTGGCGCAGCGCGCCGGCCCACTCGCCGGTGGTCACCCCGGCCCGCACGCACTCCAACGTCGCCGGCATCAGGTTCGTCGTGGTCGCGGCGTCCGCGCGCAGCCGGGCGAGTGCCGCGTCCACGGCGGCCGCGTCCCGGTCGGCCCGCCACTCGCGTACGGCGGTGGTGGCGGCCGCCTCGACGGCGGGGTCCACCTGCTCGATGGCCTCGGCGCCGGCCGCGGTCAGCGGCGACGGCTCGGTCTCGGTGAACCGGTTGACGCCCACCACCACGTCGGTGCCGGCCTCCATCCGCCGGCGCCGGTCGGCCAGCGAGGCGACCAGGGCGCTCTTCAGGTAGCCGGTCTCCACGGCGGCCACCACGCCGCCCATCTCCAGCACCTTCTCCAGCTCGACCCGGGCCCCGGTGACGATGTCGTCGACCAGCGCGGTCATCACGTGCGAGCCGTCGAACAGGTCCGGGTACTCGAGCAGGTCCGACTCGTACGCCAGCACCTGCTGCATGCGCAGCGACCACTGCTGGTCCCAGGGGCGGGGCAGGCCGAGCGCCTCGTTCCAGGCGGGCAGTTGCACGGCCCGGGCCCGGGCGTCCCGGGACAGGGTGACGCCGAGCATCTCCAGCACGATGCGCTGGATGTTGTTCTCCGGCTGCGCCTCGGTGAGGCCCAGCGAGTTGACCTGGACGCCGTACCGGAAGCGGCGCTGCTTCGGGTTCTCGACGCCGTACCGGTCGCGGGTGATCTCGTCCCAGAGCGCGCCGAACGCGCGCATCTTGGCGATCTCCTCGACGAAGCGTACCCCGGCGTTGACGAAGAAGGAGATCCGCTGGACCACGTCGCCCATCCGCTCGGCGGGCACCTGGCCGGAGTCGCGGACCTCGTCGAGCACGGCGACCGCGGTCGCCAGGGCGAAACCGACCTCCTGCACCGGCGTCGCGCCGGCCTCCTGGAGGTGGTACGAGCAGATGTTGACCGGGTTCCACTTCGGCATCTCGCGCAGCGTGTACGCGATGATGTCGGCGGTCAGCCGCAGCGACGCCGCCGGCGGGAAGATGTACGTCCCGCGGGACAGGTACTCCTTGATGATGTCGTTCTGCGTGGTGCCGGCGCAGCGGGCCAGCTCGGCGCCCTGCTCGGCGGCGACCGTGCCGTAGAGGCCCAGCAGCCACATGGCCGGCGCGTTGATGGTCATCGAGGTGTTCATCTCGGCGAGCGGGATGCCGTCGAAGAGGGCCCGCATGTCGCCGAGGTGCGCCACGGGCACGCCCACCCGGCCCACCTCGCCGGCGGCCAGCTCGTGGTCCGGGTCGTAGCCGGTCTGGGTGGGCAGGTCGAAGGCGACCGAGAGCCCGGTCTGCCCCTTCGCCAGGTTGCGGCGGAAGAGCGCGTTGGTGGCCGTGGCGGAGGAGTGCCCGGCGTAGGTGCGCATCACCCAGGGCCGGTCGCGCTCGGGCAGCCGCCCCGAAGGAGCCTTCTCGTCCATGGCCGGAGTTTAAGTTACCGTTCAGTAAAACGGGCTGTGGAAAACCACACAGGTCCATGGAGCGGACCGACGGGCACGAGCGGCGCGACATGGCCGACACCACCACACCCCGGGCCGCCGGCCGCCCCGCCGGAGTCGCACACTGGACGTCATGGATGACGAGCTCGCGATCTCCGTACGGGGACTGCGCAAGGCGTACGGCGACACCGTCGCGGTGGCGGGGGTGGACCTCGACGTCCACCGCGGCGAGGTGTTCGCCCTGCTCGGCCCGAACGGCGCGGGCAAGACCACCACGGTGGAGATTCTGGAGGGCTACCGGCGGCGCGACGCCGGCGAGGTACGCGTGCTGGGCGCCGACCCGGCCCACCCGGACCCGGCCTGGCGCTCCCGCGTCGGCATCGTGCTCCAGGGCACCGGCGAGTTCGACGAGCTGACCGTCGCCGAGGTGGTCCGGCACTTCGCCGGCTTCTACCCCGACAGCGACGACCCGGACAAGGTGGTCGAGCGAGTCGGGCTGGGCGCCAAGGCCAGGGCGCGCACGCACACCCTCTCCGGCGGGCAGAAGCGCCGGCTGGACGTGGCGCTGGGCATCGTCGGCCGCCCCGAGCTGCTCTTCCTCGACGAGCCCACCACGGGCTTCGACCCGGAGGCCCGGCGCGAGTTCTGGGAGCTGATCCGCGACCTCTCCGCCGCCGGCACCACCATCGTGCTCACCACCCACTACCTCGACGAGGCCGAGGCCCTGGCGGACCGGGTCGGCGTGATCGCCGCGGGCCGGCTGGTCGAGGTGGCCCCGCCGACCCGGCTGGGCAACCGGCAGGAGGCGCTGGCGACGGTCTCCTGGCGTACCCCGGACGGGACGCCGGAGACGGCGGAGACCGCGACGCCGACGGCGCTGGTGGCGGAGCTGGCCGCGCGCTTCGGCGGCGAGGTTCCCGGCCTCACCGTGACCCGGCCGACCCTGGAAGACGTCTACCTGCGGATGATCGGACACTGATGACGACCACGACGAAGCCGGCCGCCCCGGTCGCCGCCGCCCCGGGCCGCCGGCCGGGCGGGGCCGCGCTCGCCCTGCGGCAGGGGCGGCTGGAGATCACCCAGTTCCTGCGTTCCCGGGAGTCCGTCGTCTTCACGATGGGCTTCCCGGTCATCATGATCCTGATCTTCGCGGCGATCTTCAGCGACGAGATCGCCCCGGGCGTCAGCTACACGCAGTACTTCATCACCGGCATGATCGCGACCGGCCTCATGACGGTGAGCTTCCAGAACCTCGGCATCTGGATCCCGATCGAGCGGGACCGGGGCGTGCTCAAGCGCTACCGGGGCACCCCGATGCCGAAGTGGGTCTGGTTCGCCGGCAAGGTGCTCATGGTGGTGGCCATCGGCATCGCCGAGACCGTGCTGCTGCTCGCCGTGTCGGTGGCGCTGTTCGACCTGAAGCTGCCCGACACCGCCGCCAAGTGGGCCACCTTCGGCTGGGTCGCCGTCCTGGGCGTCACCGCCTGCACCCTCTGCGGCATCGCCATCTCCTCGCTGGCCCGCACCGCCCGCAGCGGCTCGGCCGTGGTCACCCCGGTCGCCCTGGTCCTCCAGTTCATCTCCGGGGTGTTCTTCGTCTTCACCAGCCTGCCGAGCTGGATGCAGCAGGTCGCCGCGCTCTTCCCGCTCAAGTGGATGTGCCAGGGGCTGCGCTCGGTCTTCCTGCCGGACAGCTTCGGCGCGCAGGAACCGGGCGGCTCGTTCGAGCTGGGCCGCGTCGCCCTCGTCCTCGGCCTCTGGTGCGTGATCGGCCTGGTGCTCTGCCTGACCACCTTCCGCTGGACCACCAAGCGCGACGGCTGACGCGCGGCGCCCCACGGGCCTCGTTCACCCGCCGTCGACGAGCGCGGCGCCGAGCGGCGTACGCCAGTAGAGCACCTCGCGCCCGGACCGCCGTTTGCTGACCGCGCCCGCGTCGAGCAGCACCCGCAGGTGATCGCTCACCGTGCCGAGGGACAGCCCGGTCACCACCACGAGCTGCGAGGTGCTCAGTGGCGCGTCCAGCCGGGCCAGGATGTCGGCCCGGTTCACGCCGATCAGCCGGGCGAGACCGTCGGGTGCCGGTGAGGTGGGGTCGACCAGGATCCCGCGCGCCGGATAGACCATCCCGAACCGGGTCGGCAGGTCCCAGACCACCCAGCCGCGACGGCAGTGGGCCGGCAGGAAGACCAGTTGCTCGGCCTGGTCCAGTGACAGCGGCGGTTCCGGATAGTCGTTGACCTGGAGGCGGCCGTCGCCCAGCCACCGCACGTTGCGGTTGATGTCCGCCAGCACCCCGGCCCAGCCGCTCGTGCTCAGGGCGGCGGTGCGGGCCACGATGTCCGCCCGCAGCCGGCCTTCCCGCTCCGGCCACTCGGGCTCGACGGTGTGCGTCCAGACCCATTGGAGAAGCTCCACCACCTGCCCGGTGAGCCCGTCCGCCCGCAGCTCGGCGGCGAGCGGACCCGGGTGGGTCGCGCGCAGGTCGGCCCGGATCCGCTCGTCGGACAACCGCTCGACGGCCGCCAGCTCGGTCGCGAACGTCGGGTCCGCGGAGGTGGGCGCGATGGTGAGGAAGTCCGCGATCCACCGCAGGTTGAACGACGCCGACAGCAGCGCCCGGGCCGCCGGCCGGGCGGCCAGCATCCGCCGGAACGCCTCGACGTGGGGTCGTCGCCATGCCTGCTCCCACGGGACATGCGGATGGCGCAGCGCCTTCAGCGCCGCGACCGTCTCGACCATCGGCGAGACCGTGAACCGGCTCCGCGCGACCAGGTCGGACGGCACCTGCCAGACGCCCACGTTTCGCCTCCAGACGTAACTCTATGGGATCGGCCGGGAGCCTACGGACCATGCCCGGGTGAGAACCTACGCAGAACTGTTCGCGGTACGGGAGTTCCGCAACCTGTTCCTCGCGAACTGCGCCGGGATCGCGGCGCACACGACGTCGGCGCTGGCCCTGGGCGCGTTGACCTACGCATCGACCGGCTCGGCCCTGCTCACCGCACTGAGCATGTTCGGCGCACCGCTGGCGGGAGTGCTCGGCAGCCTGACGCTGCTGTCCGCCGCGGACAGCGTGCCACCCCGCCGGGCGCTGACCCTCGCCGCCCTGGTCGCCACCGCCGGAGCGGCGCTGCAGGCCGTGCCCGGGCTGCCGCTGTGGGCCCGCTTCGCGGTCATCTTCGCCACCGCGTACGTCGGGTCGGTCGCCGGCGGCGCCCGGTGGGCGCTGCTCACCGACATCGTGCCGGTCGACGCCTACGTACTGGCCCGGGCCACCATGAACACCAGCGTCGGCGTCATGCAGATCGCCGGGTTCGGGCTGGCCGGCGTCCTGCTCGTCTGGCTGAGCCCGTACCAGGTGTTCCTGCTCGCCCTCGCCCTGCGAGCGGTGTCCGCGGCGGTGGGCTGGTTCGGGCTCGCCGAGCGTCCGGCCCGGGCCACCGAGCGGGTCACGGTCGCGCGCACCCACCGCGTCAACCGGGCTCTCTGGGCCGACCCCGGTCGCCGGTCGCTTCTCCTGAACCTCTGGCTGCCCGGCGGCCTGATCGTCGGGTGCGAGGCACTGTTCGTCCCGTACGCCGGTGATCGCGCCGGCTTCCTGCTCTCCGCCGCCGCGCTCGGCATGCTGATCGGGGACGTGGTGGTGGGACGGTTCCTGACGCCGGCCCGCCGCGAGCAGTGGGTGCACCCGCTGCGGCTGCTGCTCGCCCTGCCGTACCTGGCCATCCTCCTGTCACCTCCGCTGCCGGTTGCCATGGCCGTCGCGCTGATCGCGTCGGTCGGCTACGCCGCCACCCTGCCGTTGCAGGAGCGGCTGATCGCCCACTCACCGCCCGAGGCCCGTGGCCAGGTGCTCGGCCTGCACGGCAACGGCATGCTGGCTGCGCAGGCGGTGTGCGCCGCGCTCGCGGGGGCCGCCGCGGACCTCGTTGCGCCATCTCGTGCCGTCGCGTTGTTGGCCGCGGCAGCGCTGGTCGCCACCGTCGCGCTCACCCCCGGCCTACGGCGGACGGCGCCCGGACCCGTCCCGGTGCCCGGCGCGGGCGGTGGCAACGCCGGCGAGCGGACCAGGTCGGGGCCGGTCACGACCGCGCCGTGAACGACGGCTGACGGCGCACGGAAGGCCCCCTGTCCACCCCTCGGTTGGAGCAGGCGGGCCTTCCTCACACCCCGGGTGGCACACTCGCCGGCATGGCTCACATGCTGACCCGGCGCACCGTGCTGGGCGCCGCTGCCGGGCTGGCCGGCGCCGCGGTGGTCGGAGGGCTCGCCGCCCGGCAACTGGCCGAGCCCCGGCCCGGGCCGGCGCCCGCCGTGCCCGACGCGCCGGCCGGGGACGAGCGCCTGATCCGCATCCGGTCCGGGGCCCGCGACCGCGAGGTGGATTTCTGGACGGCCGTGCCGGAGGGGTACGGCGACGGCCGCGGCCTGCCCGTCTGCCTGGTGCTGCACGGCGCCTCGGCCACACCCCGGGACTACGCCCGGCTCGGGCTGGCCCGGTTCCTCACCGACGCGGTACGCCGCGGCGCCCCACCCTTCGCGCTGGCCGGGGCCACCGGTGGCCGGCTCTCCTGGCGCCGCTCCGGCGACGACGACCCGCAGCGGATGGTCCGCGAGGAGCTGCCCACCTGGTGCGCCCGGCGCGGCTTCGACAGTGGCCGGCTCGCCGCCTGGGGCTGGTCGATGGGCGGGTTCGGGGCGCTGCTGCTCGCCGAGGCGTACCCGGGTTGGCTGCGCGCGGTGGCCGCCTTCTCCCCCGCGGTCCGCCCGGGCGACGCGGTCTTCACCGGCGTGGACCGGCTGCGCGGCACCCCGGTCGGCCTCTGGTGCGGCCGGCAGGACAACTTCCTCAAGGACGTCCGCGCGCTGGCCCGGGCGCTGCCCGAGCCCCCGGCACGCGCCGCCTGGGCCGACGGCCGGCACAACTTCGCCTACTGGGGCACCGTCATCCCCGACGCGTTCGCCCTGCTCGGCGCCGCCCTCACCCCGCCCCGGAAAACGTGACGCCCCCGGCCGCCACGGCCGGGGGCGCGCCACGCACGACTCAGTACGCGTAGAAGCCCTGGCCGGTCTTGCGGCCCAGGTCGCCGGCGGTGGCCATCCGCTGGAGCAGCTCCGGCGGGAAGAACTTCTCGTCGGCGGTGTCGGTGTAGATGTTCCTGGTGGCGTTGAGCAGCACGTCCACGCCGGTCAGGTCGACCGTGGCCAGCGGGCCCATGGCGTGGCCGAAGCCCAGCTTGCAGGCGGTGTCCAGGTCCTCGGCGGAGATCACGCCGGCCTCGACCAGCTTGACCGCCTCCATGGCGAGGGCGCAGATCAGCCGGGTGGTGACGAAGCCGGCGATGTCCCGGTTGACCACCACGACGGTCTTGCCGATCTCCTCGGCGAACGCCTTGGCCGTGGCCAGGGCCGCGTCGCTGGTCTTGTAGCCGCGGACCAGCTCGCAGAGCTTCATCATGGGCACCGGCGAGAAGAAGTGGGTGCCGACGACCGACTCCGGGCGCTCGGTGGCGGTGGCGATCTGGGTGACCGGGATGGCCGAGGTGTTGGTGGCCAGCACCGCGTCCGACTTGCAGATCTTGTCCAGCGCGCGGAACACCTCGTGCTTGATCTCGATCTTCTCGAAGACCGCCTCGACCACGATGTCCGCGTCGGCCGCCGCCTCCAGCTCGGTGGTCGGGGTGATCCGGGCCAGGGTCGCCTCGACCTCGGACTCCTCGATCTTCCCCTTCTCGGCGAACTTCTGAAGCGACTTCCGGATGCCGTCGACGCCCCGCTTGGTGGCCGCGTCGTCCAGGTCGCGCAGCGTCACCTGCCAGCCCGCCTGCGCCGCCACCTGGGCGATGCCCGAGCCCATCAACCCGGCACCGACGACCGCGAGTCGACCCGCCATCTGCTTCTCCCTCGCTGCGAATGAGTGTCTGCCAGCACCCTAATCCGCGAGGCTGAACGACTGCTAAGGGCGGTCCCTCAGATGGCGAGGTCCGGTTCGTCGGGCGCGGTGCCGCGTTCCACCTCGACGCCGAGGGCCCGCAGGTCGGCCACGAAGTCCGGATAGCCGCGGTCGACGTGGTGCACGTGGGAGACCTCGGTGACCCCGTCCGCGCAGAGCCCGGCGATGATCAGGCCGGCGCCGGCCCGGATGTCGGTGGCGCGTACCGGGGCGCCGGAGAGGCGCTCGTGCCCGCAGACCAGGGCGTGGTGGCCGTCGGTCTTGATGTCCGCGCCCAGCCGCATCATCTCGTTGGCGAACATGAACCGGCCGTCGAAGATGTTCTCGGTGATCAGCGATGCCCCGTCGCTGACCGCGGCCAGCCCGATCGCCATCGGCAGCAGGTCGGTGGCGAAGCCCGGAAAGGGCAGGGTGACCACGTCGACGGCCTTCGGCCGGTCGTCCATGCGTACCCGGAAGGCGCCGCCCCGGGTCTCCACCAGCCCGCCGGCCGAGACCAGCTTGTCCAGCGCGACCTCCAGGTAGGCCGGGTCGACGCCGGTCACGGTCACGTCGCCGCGGGTCATGGCGGCGGCGAACGCCCACGTCCCGGCGACGATCCGGTCCCCCACCGTGGCGTGCCGGACCGGGCGCAGCTCGGGCACCCCGGTGATGTGCAGGGTCGACGTGCCGGCCCCCTCGATCCGGGCGCCCATCCGGTTCAGCATGGTGCAGATGTCGACGATCTCCGGCTCCCGGGCCGCGTTGTCGATCGTCGTGGTGCCCCGGGCCAGCACCGCCGCCATCACCAGGTTCTCGGTGGCGCCGACGCTCGGGAAGTCCAGCAGGATGTCCGCGCCGTGCAGCCCGTCCGGGGCCTCGGCGATGACGAAGCCATGCTCGCCGGAGATCTCCGCGCCCATCCGGGCGAGCCCGGCGATGTGCATGTCCAGGCCGCGGGAGCCGATCGCGTCCCCGCCGGGGTGGGCCACCCGCACGTACCCCCGGCGGGCCAGCAGCGGCCCGAGCACGCAGATCGACGCGCGCAGCCGGCGGACCAGGTCGTAGTCGGCCTCCGCGCCCGGCTGCTCCGGCACGTCGATCACCACCGACCGGGACCGTTCCACCCCGCCGCGAGCCACCATCGGGTCGACCGGGTCGTCGGCGGCGAAGCGTACGGCGCAGCCGAGCCGGCGCAGCACCTCCCCCATGATGGCGATGTCGGTGATCCGGGGAACGTTGGTGATCACGCTGCGCCCCGGGGCGAGCAGCGCCGCCGCCATCAGCTTCAACGCCGAGTTCTTCGCACCGACCACGTGCACGGTGCCGGCCAGCCGGGCCTCACCGAGCACCCGGATGACGTCGACGTCGTTGACCGCCGGGTCACCGGCGTCGCCCGGCCCCACCCCGACCGGCCAGGCGGCGCGGGCCGGCCGCGCCGGGATCGTCAGGTCCGGTATCCGTAGGCTGTGCGTCATGGCCGTCCACCTCACGCGCATCTACACCAAGGCCGGCGACGCCGGCATGACCAGGCTGAGCAACAACGAGCAGGTGCCGAAGACCGATCCGCGGATCGCCGCGTACGCGGACGTGGACGAGTGCAACGCCGCCATCGGCGTCGCGCTCGCCCTGGGGCAGCTCCCCGACGAGCTGCGGGCGGTGCTGGGGTCGATCCAGAACGACATGTTCGACGTCGGCGCGGACCTGGCGACCCCCGTGGAGCCGGACCCGAAGTACCCGCCGCTGCGGGTCACCGAGGAGTACGTCGAGCGCCTCGAGGGCTGGTGCGACGAGTACAACGCGCGCCTGAGCAAGCTCGACTCCTTCATCCTCCCCGGCGGCACCGCTGGCGCGGCGCTGCTGCACGTGGCACGGACGACCGCCCGGCGCGCCGAGCGTGCGGCGTGGGCGCTGGTCGCCCACGACCCGGACCGGACCAGCACCCTCCCGGCAAAGTATCTCAACCGGCTCTCCGATCTGCTCTTTATCCTGTCAAGAACGGCAAATCCGGATGGCGATGTGCTATGGGTGCCGGGCGGCAAGCGCTGACCGTCGGCGCGCTGCACCATGTGGAGGTCTGGGTACCCGATCTCGCCGCTGCCAGGCGTAGTTGGGGCTGGCTCCTCGGCGAGCTGGGCTGGACGCCGTACCAGGACTGGCCGGCCGGCCGGTCCTGGCGGCTCGGCCCGACGTACCTGGTTCTGGAGGAATCCCCCGCGCTGAGCGGGCACGCGCACGACCGGCGCGCGCCGGGCCTCAACCACCTGGCCTTCCACGCCGGCCCGCCGGCCGCCGTGGACCGGCTGGTCGCCGCCGCGCCCGGGCACGGCTGGGAACTGCTCTTCCCGGACCGGCACCCACACGCCGGCGGTCCGCAGACCTACGCCGCCTACCTCTCCGACACCCAGGGGTACGAGGTCGAGCTGGTCGCCGATCTTGACTGACCGGTCCCGGAGCTCCCGAGACGCCGCTGGCCGGCACCCCGTTGTTCGGGGTGCCGGCCAGCGTTTGGCTCAGCTGTTCCAGTGCTGGGCGACGATGTCGGCGGCCTGCTGCTCCCACTGCGCGTACGCATCCGGGTAGGCCGACAC
>NZ_BMRA01000027.1 GCF_014648395.1 Micromonospora fulviviridis
TCGGTGATCTGCTCCGGCGTGCCCCAACCACTGGACGGGCGCTGCTGGAACAGACCCAGCGAGTCATGATCGTTCATGTCGCCGAGGTGACCCAGGTTCTCCAGCTTCGACTCCTGCAGGCTCGTCGCGATCGAGATGACCGCGGCCCGCTCCGGCAGACCCGCCTTCTTCGTCGCAGCGATGATCGCCTTCGCGTTGGCGGTCTGCTCGTCGTTCAGGTCGATCTTCGACTGGGCGCCCTGCACACCGTGCGGGATGAGCTTCGCGGTGTCCGGCTTGTCGGCCTGCACCACCGCCGCCTCGGACAGGCCGGTGGTCGGCGTCGCCTCGTGGTGGTTCAGCGGGCCGGCGGCCAGACCACCGGCGAAAGCCAGACCAGCAATACCCAGCACGCTCTTACGCAGCATCGTGTTCATGGGGGAAAGCTCCATTCGGGGGTCGGCGCACACACAAGCCGATGGGGGTCGGCGGGATCGGTGTGCGCAAGCACCGTCAGGCGCTCAAGAAGTCATCCGGGGGGATCATCCGGTGCGCGGGGCCGGGGAGCCTCTTCGTCGCGCCGGGACCATGTACAACGACCGGCGGCCCCACCAACATTCCGGGGCCGGCCAACCCGCCTCGGGGACGCCCCGGGGCTGGCCATACCGCCCACCTGGGCGGGTCCTTCTCGACCGTCCGCCTCATGCGGGGCGGCCTTCCTCGGTCGTGCACGGGATGCAACGACGCCCACCCGCCCGCCATTCCGCCGTCCGGGGGCCGCCGGCCCACCCACGAAACGGACATCCCGCCCACGCCGAGCCCGTCGGTGGAACAGCGTGTGTGTCTCCGGGCGGCGGAGACACACATGGCGTTCCACTGGGCGTGCCAGGCGCGGGCGGAACCGGACAGACAGCCCAGAACGCCGGCCGCCCCACGGTTCCGTCTGGAGCGCCAGGTCGACGTATTGGCGGTGGGTGCGAGGTCAGGGCGATGGGAAAACGCGGGACAGGGGTTACCCTGACACCATGTCGGCCACCAGCACCGCGTACCTCGCCCGGCCCGGGCGACCCGCCGTGGTGGCGCGCACCCTCGGCGAGCTGGCCGGCCCCACCCGGGGCATCGTGGAGCTGCCGGTGCGCCTGATGTGGAACAGCGAGCGGGCCTTCGACCTGGCCGACCCCGACGACCTGCTCTGGATGTACGAGAACGTGCTGCGCGAGACCAGCCGGGTCGAGGACCTGCGCGAGCTGATCCACGGGGGGACGCTGCGCCGGGTGTGGCCGCTGTTGAACCTGCCCCGCGGCGTGCGCCTGGCGTGGGAGAGCCGGCACCGGGGCCTGCGTACCGCGTGACCCACCTGCACGACTTCTACCGGGAGGTGGCCCGGGTGGCCCTCGCGGCCGCCGGCCCGCACCGGTTCGTGCTCGGCGGCGGGGTGGCTTGGGCGGCGCACGGCCTGGTCACCCGCCCGACCGAGGACGTGGACCTCTTCGCCGACGTGGAGGGCGCGGCCGCCGCGGCGGCGGCCGGGGTGCGGGCCGCGCTGGAGCGGGCCGGCTACCGGGTGGTCGACGCCGATCCGGGCAGCGAGCTGGGTGAGCTCTTCGACGGCTACGACCGGGACCTGCGGGACTTCGTGGTGAGCCGGGACGGCCGGGAGATCCGGCTCAGCCTGGCCCGGCTCGACCGCTACCGCAGCCCCGTGGTGATGGACCTGGGGCCGGTCATGGACGTCCGGGACCTGATCGCCAACAAGACCGCCGCGCTGGTCAACCGCCGCGAGGTGCGCGACTACATCGACGTCTCGGCCGCGCTGGACCGGTACGCCGTGACCGAGCTGCTGGACCTGGCACGGCAGGTGGACCCGGCCCTGGACGTCGAGGACGTCCGGGCGGCCGGGCGCTACCTGGACCGGCTGCCGGACCGCCGGTTCGCTCGGTACGGCCTCGACCCGGACCAGGTCGCCGAGGTCCGCCGCCGGATGGCCGCCTGGCCGCGCTGACCGTGGCGCCGCGGGCCGCCCGTTCCCCCGGGCGACACGATCGCCGTGCTCACTTGGTGGGCTTGCCGCCGGTCACGCCGAGGATCTCCCCCGTCACGTAGCTGGACTCCTGCGAGGCGAAGAAGACGTACGCGGGGGCGAGCTCGGCCGGCTGGGCGGGGCGGCCCATCGGCGTGTCGGTGCCGAACTGCTTCACCTTCTCCTCGGGCATGGTGGCCGGGATCAGCGGCGTCCAGACCGGGCCGGGCGCCACGGCGTTGACCCGGATGCCCCGGTCGGCCAGGTTCAGCGCGAGGGCCTTCGTGAAGTTGGCGATGGCCGCCTTGGTGGTGGCGTAGTCGAGCAGCTGCGGCGCGGGGTTGAACGCCTGGCTCGACGAGCTGTTGACGATCGCCGAGCCCTCGGGCAGGTGCGGCACGGCCAGCTTGCAGAGCCAGAACATGGCGTACACGTTGGTCTTGAAGACCCGGTCGAACTGCTCGGTGGTGATGTCGAGGATGCCGTTGTCCTGCGACATCTGGAAGGCCGCGTTGTTGACCAGGATGTCGATGCCGCCGAGGTCGGACAGCGCCCGCTCGATCAGCTCCCGGCAGTTCGCCTCCTCCCGCAGGTCGCACCGCACGGCGACGCCCCTGCGCCCGGCCTGCTCGACCAGGCTGACGGTCTCCCGGGCGTCCGCCTCCTCCTCGTCGCCGAGGTAGGAGATCAGCACGTCGGCGCCCTCCCGGGAGTACGCGATGGCGACCGCCCGGCCGATCCCGGAGTCACCGCCGGTGATCACCGCCCGCTTGCCGGAGAGCCGGTCGCTGCCCCGGTACGACTCCTCGCCGTGGTCCGGCTTCGGGCCCATCTCCTGCTCGGTGCCGGGCGCCGACTGCTGCTGGCCGGGCTGGCCCTGCCGCTGGCCGTACTGGCGGGTGGGGTCCTGCTGGGTGTACTGGTCCTCGCTCACCGGTTCTCCCTCGTGCCCTCGTTGCCTCCTCCCGCCCTACCCCGGCGCCAAGGGCGGAAACGACGGTGTTACGCGGCGAGGGCCCGCGGCGCTGTGGTGTGAGATACCTCGGGGCGATGTGGCGCCTGTGACACTCGGTGGTTATGGTGCGCAACGGCGCCCACGAGGCGCGTCCACCCCCATGGAAGGGCACCTCATGACCTCCTCCTCCGGCGCCTCGCGCCGCCAGGTGCTGGCCGTCGCGGCCGCCGCCGCGACCGCCCCCCTGATCGCCGGCGCTCCCGCCGAGGCGAAGCCGACGGCCGCGAAGACCTGGGACCTCACCGTCCTCGGCACGTCGGACACCCACGGCAACGTCTACAACTGGGACTACTACCGGGACGCCGAGTTCGACGACAGCAAGCACAACGACGTCGGCGTCGCGAAGCTGGCCACCCTGGTCAACCAGATCCGCGCGGAGCGCAAGGGCAAGGCGACCCTGGTGCTGGACGCCGGCGACACCATCCAGGGCACCCCGCTGGCCACGTACTACGCCAAGCAGGAGCCGATCACCGAGACCGGCGCGACGCACCCGATGGCCAACGCCATGAACGTGCTGAAGTACGACGCCGTCACCCTCGGCAACCACGAGTTCAACTATGGCCTGCCGCTGCTCGCCACCTGGATCGGGCAGCTCGGCTTCCCGGCCCTGGCCGCGAACGCGATCAACGAGAAGACCGGCAAGCCGGCCTTCCTGCCGTACGTGATCAAGGAGGTCGCGCTCGGCGGGTACGACTCCCCCACCCTGAAGGTCGGCATCCTCGGACTCACCAACCCGGGCGTGGCCATCTGGGACAAGGCCAACGTCGAGGGCAAGCTGGTCTTCGCCGACATGGTGGCCACCGCCGCCAAGTGGGTGCCGGTGATGCGCGAGCGCGGCGCCGACCTGGTCATCATCTCCGCCCACGGCGGTGACAGCGGCACCTCCAGCTACGGGCCGGAGCTGCCGAACGAGAACCCGGTGGCGCTGATCGCCGAGCAGGTGCCGGGCATCGACGCCATCCTCTTCGGCCACGCCCACAACGAGGTGCCGCAGCGGTTCGTCACCAACAAGGCCACCGGCGCGCAGGTGCTCACCTCGGAGCCGTCGAAGTGGGGCCAGCGGCTGACCCGGATGGACTTCACCGTCACCAAGGTCAAGGGCCGGTGGCAGGTGGTCGCCAAGTCCGCCACCACGCTGAACACCAACACCATGGTGGAGGACCCGGCGGTGCTCGCGGCCGTGCGCGGCCAGCACGACACGACCGTCGGGTACGTCAACCAGGTCGTGGCGCAGTCCAAGGAGGAGCTGTCCACCGTCGAGTCGCGGTACAAGGACACCCCGATCCTGGACTTCATCAACCACGTCCAGGCCGAGGTGGTCACCCAGGCGCTGGCCGGCACCGCGTACGCGAGCCTGCCGGTGCTGTCCCAGGCGTCGCCGTTCAGCCGGACCGCCGTCTTCCCGGCCGGTGACGTGCGGATCCGCGACGTCGCCGGGCTGTACGTCTTCGACAACACCCTGGAGGCGGTCGTCATGACCGGCGCCGAGGTGAAGGCGTACCTGGAGTACTCGGCGAAGTACTTCAAGACCTGGGCGGCCGGGGACACCATCGACCTGCCGAACATCAACGACCCGAACGTGCCGGACTACAACTACGACGTCATCTCCGGGCTCGAGTACGACATCGACATCGCCAAGCCGGTCGGCCAGCGGATCACCCGCCTGGTCCTGCCGGGCACCGACACCCCGGTCGCCGCGGACGCCCAGTTCGTCATGGCGGTCAACAACTACCGGCGCAGCGGTGGCGGCAACTTCCCGGGCATCGTGAAGACCCAGGTCTACAACCAGCAGCAGGAGATCCGTCAGCTCCTGATCGACTGGGCGCAGGCCAAGGGCGAGATCCGGCCGGTCGACTTCTTCGTCGACAACTGGAAGCTGGTCCGCGACGGCGTGCCGGTCTTCTGATCCGTACCACCGCGACGGGCCCCGGGTGTTCCCACCCGGGGCCCGTCGGCCGTCTCCGGGCCGCTCAGCCCCCGCCGGCGCGCAGGTCCCACTCGTGCTGCCCTCCCGTGGGGTCGGGCCGGTCCCGGCGCGGCTCGGTCTCGCTCTCGGTCGACTCCACCCGCTCCTCGGGCCGTACCCCGGGCGGCAGCTCGCCGAAACGGACGTGCCGCAGGAAGGCGTACTCCTCGTCGGTGAACGACTCGCGCGGTTCGCTCATGACCGCATTGTGCGCCCGCCCGGCCACCCGTCGCATCAACCGACCCGGCGCGGGTAAGCCGCCGCGACGACCCGTCCGGCGACGAGGTGGAGGACGACCATGCGCGCGATCCGGATGACCGCTCCGGGAGTGCTGGAGCAGGTCGAGGTGCCCACCCCGACCGCCGGGCCGGGCGAGGCGCTGCTGCGCGTCGCCGCGGTCGGCGCCTGCCACTCCGACCTGCACATCCTCGACGCCCCGGCGGGGCTCTTCCCGGTCCCGATGACCCTCGGGCACGAGATCGCGGGCACCGTCGACCAGCTCGGCCCCGGCGTCACCGGTTGGTCCGCCGGCGACCGGGCGGCGGTCTACGGGATCATCGGTTGCGGCCGCTGCCGGGCGTGCGTGCGGGGCGCGGAGAACCAGTGCCGGGTGGTGCCGGTCGGCGGGATCGGGCTCAGCCGCGACGGCGGGCTGGCCGAACACGTCGTGGTGCCGGCCTCCCGGCTGCTGCACGTCGGGGAGATGGACCTGACCCAGGCGGCCCCGCTCACCGACGCGGGGCTGACCCCGTACCACGCCGTCGAGCTGGCCCGGGACCGGCTGCGCCCGGGCACCTCGTGCGTGGTGATCGGCATCGGCGGGCTGGGCCACATGGCCGTGCAGATCCTGGTCGCCACCACCGCGGTACGCATCATCGCGGTGGACACCAGCGTCGCGGCCCTGGACCTGGCCGCTCGGTTGGGGGCGCACGACGTGGTGCAGGCGGGACCGGACAGCGTGGACCGGATCCGGGCGCTGGTGGGTCCGCCGCCCGACGGCGCGGACGTGGTGCTCGATTTCGTGGGCGCCGACCCCACCGTCACCACCGCCCGGCAGGTGGTCGCCACCGGCGGTCAGGTGCTGCTGGTCGGCCTGGCCGGCGGGACCCTGCCGGTCCGGCCCGTCGCCGACGAGCCACCGACCCTGCCGCTGGAGACCGCTGTGGAGGTGCCGTTCTGGGGCACCCGGGCGGAACTCCAGGAGGTGATCGCACTGGGCCGGTCGGGGCAGCTCCAGGCCGACGTGCAGACCTTCCCGCTGGCGGAGGCGCCGGACGCGTACGAGCTGCTGCGCCGCGGGGAGATCCACGGCCGAGCGGTCATCGTGCCCTGACCTGGCGCGGGCCCGCGCCGGACCGCGCGGTGGCGCTCCGCCGTGGCGCCGGCAGCCGGTCCAGCAGCGCCAGGCCGGCCCGCACCGGGCGGCGGGCGAGGGTCCGCTCGAAGCTGGCCTGCCCCTGGCAGAAGCGGACGAACATCCGCCAGCCGGGCGGGGTGGCCAGCAACGCGTGGAACACCCCGGGCCGCCGGGCGAAGACCTCCAGCAGCCGGTGCCCGGCCCGCATCTCCGGCACCAGCCGGAGGCGGATCTCCCGTTCGTAGGCGTCGAGATCGCCGCCGGCCACCGCCTCCCCGGCCAGCCGGCCCGACCGCAGGGCGAAGCTGATGCCCTCCCGGCTCCACGGCTCCAGCAGGCCCGCCGCGTCGCCGGCGACCAGCACCCGGCCGCGGCGCAGCGGGGAGTCCTCCGCCCGGCACCGGGTCAGGTGCCCCGAGTCGTGCTCCGGGGTGACCCCGGACAGGCCCAGCCGGGCCACGAAGTCGCGCAGGTAGGCGCGGGTGCGCTCGCCCTCGCCCCGGGCCGCGATGACCCCGACGGTGAGCCGGTCGCCCTTCGGGAAGACCCAGGCGTACGAGCCGGGGACCGGGCCCCAGTCGAGGAGCACCCGCCCGCGCCAGCGGTCCTGCTCGGCGGGCGGGACCGGCAGCTCCAACTCCAGCCCCAGGTCGACCTGGCGCCAGGTCACCCCAACGTGCCGGGCGGTCACGCCGGAGGAGCCGTCGGCGCCGATCACCGCGCGGGCGCGTACCGTGTCGCCGTCGGCCAGCCGCAGGCGTACCTCGTCGGGGTCCTGCTCGACGGCACGGACGGCGACGCCCTCGCGGACCTCGGCCCCGGCGGCGACCGCGGCGGCGCGCAGCCGGTCGTCGAACTCCTCCCGGCGGACCATGGCCACCAGCGGCGCGGAGTGCCGGCGGGTGAAGCGGCGTCGCCCGTCCCGGGTGAACGTGATCCGGTCGACCCGGTCGTGCGCGGGCACCTCGATCCGGTCGGCGACCTCGGCCAGCGAGATGCCGATCAGCCCGCCGCCGCAGGTCTTGTACCGGGGGTGGGTGGCCCGCTCGACCACCAGGGTGCGCGCACCGGCCCGGGCCGCCGCGTGCGCGGCGGAGAGACCGGCCGGACCGCCACCGACGACGACGAGGTCCCAGATGATCACGGGTGCAGCCTAGGCCACCACGTCTGCGGCCCGCCCGGCACGCGCCGCGCACGACCCCCCGATCGTGTGGGCATCAACGGACGCCGCCCGGGTAACCGCCGGGCGCAGGCCGCCCGCCGGTCGGGCGGTCCACGCCGAGGAGGGAAGCGATGCGGCAGGTACAGCTGTCGGCGGTCGAGGAACGGGTGTACCAGGCGGTGACCGCGCTGGAGGTGCGGGGGCACGTCCCCTACCCGGACCTGATCGCCCAGGAGACCGGTATGACCGAGGATGAGCTCAGCGAGCCGCTGCACCTGCTCACCGAGCGGGGGCTGCTGCACCGGGAGGACTCACCGATGTCCGGGCTGGACTTCGGACCGCGGTGGTGCGCGCGCCAGATGACGTGACATCGTCGTTTGCCCCACCGGGGGCCGGGTAGCGATCGGTGATGCGTGATCGACGGTCTTCGGGGGGCACGATGAGCACGGACCGGTCGTCGACGCCGGTGGACACCACCGGGTCCGACGACCGGCGCCGCTGGAAGGCGCTCGGCGTCGGCCTGGTCGCGGCGTTCATGACCCTGCTGGACGTCAGCATCGTCAACGTTGCCGTGCCGTCGATCGACCGCGCGATCCACGCCACCCCCAGCGACCTGCAGTGGGTGCTGTCCGGGTACGCCCTCACCTTCGGTCTGGTGCTGGTGCCCGCCGGACGCCTCGGCGACGCGCGCGGCCGGCGTACCGCCTTCGTGGTCGGGGTGGCGCTGTTCACGGTGACCAGCGCGCTGGCCGGGCTGGCCCGCTCGCCGGAGTGGCTGATCGCCGCCCGGCTCGTCCAGGGCGCCGCCGCCGGGGTGGTCAACCCCCAGGTGAGCGGCATGATCCAGCAGTTGTTCCGGGGCGCTGAGCGCGGCCGGGCCTTCGGCCTGCTCGGCGCCACCATCGGCATCTCCACCGCGGTCGGCCCGCTGCTCGGCGGGCTGCTCATCGAACTCGGCGGTGAGGAACACGGCTGGCGCTGGGTCTTCTTCGTGAACATCCCGGTCGGCATCCTCGCCGTGGTGCTCGGCTGGCGGCTCATCCCGGCCCGCCCGGCCGGCCAACCCGACCGGCACCGGCTCGACCCGGTCGGGGTGCTGCTGCTCGGGCTCGGAGTCACCCTGGTGCTGCTGCCGCTGGTGCAGCGGGCGCAGTGGCGCGGCCCCGGCAAGTGGGCGCTGATCCCCGTCGGCTTGGTCTTCCTGGCCGGCTTCGCGTTCTGGGAGCGGTGGTACGCGCGGCACCGGCCGCCCCTGTTCGACCTGCGGCTGTTCCGGCTGCGCTCATACACCCTGGGCTCGCTGATCGGCCTGGTCTACTTCGCCGGGTTCACCGCCATCTTCTTCATCTTCACCCTCTACATGCAGGTCGGGCTCGGCTACAGCGCCCTCGCCGCCGGCCTGGCCATCACCCCGTTCGCGCTCGGCTCGGCGGCCGCCTCGGCGGTGGGCGGCCGGGTCGTCACCCGGTACGGCCGGCCGCTGGTCGCCGCCGGCCTGCTGGTCGTGGTGCTCGGTCTGCTCGCCACCGTGTGGGTGCTGCGGGACTCGCCGCACCGCTCGGTGCCGCTGCTGACCGCCGTGCCGTTCCTGCTCGCCGGGCTGGGCAGCGGCCTGGTCATCGCGCCGAACCAGACGCTGACCCTCTCCGAGGTGCCGGTGCCGCAGGCCGGCAGCGGGGCCGGCATGCTGCAGACCGGGCAGCGGATCGGCTCGGCCGCCGGCATCGCCGGGGTCGGCGCGCTGTTCTTCTCCTCGCTGGCCGGCAGCGGGGGTGACTTCTCCGTCGCCTACCGGCACTCACTGCTGCTGGCCGTGGGGATCATCGCGCTGGCCCTGGTGGCGGCGCTGGTCGACGTCATGGCCGGTCGCTCGCGCAGCTCCTCCTGACGGGGTGGTTGCGGTTGGGGCTGGGGGCGAGGGTGACCGGCTCCGGGCGGTCAGGCTTGATCCCTGCGCCGGTCACCCTCGCCCCCAGCCCGCCGTGGTCCACCACCGCGCGGTCCCCTGCGGTACGCCGCTGGCCGGCACCCCCTCGGGGTGCCGGCCAGCGTTTGCTTCTTGGGTCAGCTGTTCCAGTACTGGGCGACGATGTCGGCGGCCTGCTGCTCCCACTGCGCGTACGCGTCCGGGTAGGCCGAC
>NZ_BMRA01000028.1 GCF_014648395.1 Micromonospora fulviviridis
TCAAAGAACAACCACACACCATCCGGAAACCCCGCACCAGCAGGACCCCCATCCGGGGCAACCTCTCTAACTTACCCGGCCCGATCCTCGCTGTCAACCTCGTGTTTGAGGTGATCAACTTGGTTCGACCCGATCCACGCTCACGCACGCCGTGACCGGCGGTCGTTACTGTCGTGGGTTCCGGCGGACCGGCCGATCGCCGCTTTCGCGGCCACCCGCCCGGCTCCCTGCCGGCTTTCGAACTCTACCCGGTCGGCTTCGCGATCGCAACCCCGTGTTTCCCGGAGTCTTTCGCACCGCCCGATCCTCAGTCTGGCTCGGCGTCGCCGCCACCAGCCTGGCGCCCGTTCTCGGCCCGTTTGTCCGGCCTCCCGCGTGCAGAGAGAAAGTTACGCGGACGGCTCCGAGAAGGCAAATCAACGATCGTCATTGCCGGAACCGCCGGCGCACCGACGACGCCGGGCGGCGGAAACCCGGCTACGGACGGGACCACTGCGGGTCCATCCGTGCCAGAGTGTCTGGCATGGATGACGTGTCCCGGCTCCCGGCGACGACGCTCGCCGAGGAGGCCCTGCTCGGGCTCCTGCTGCCGTTCTGGCAGCTGGTCATCGGCGCCTTCGTGCTCGTCGTCGTCCTGGCGTCGGTGGGACGCCTCGCCCGGCGCGGTCCGTCCCGGATGACCACCGCCCTGCTCGTCACCGCGGTCGCGATCGCCGGCTTCACGGTCGTCGGCGTGCTGCTGGAGAGCTGAGCGGGGGTCAGAGCCGCCGGTTGGCGAGGCTGGGCACCTCGACGCGGATCGTCCGCAGGCGGTCGAGGTCCACGTCGGTCACGGCAAGCCCCGGGCCGTCAGCCACCTGGCTGAGCACCGTCCCCCACGGGTCCACCACCATGCTGCGCCCGAAGCAGGTCCGCCCCGGCTCGTGGTCACCCCACTGGCCGGCGGCCGCGACGTAGCACTGGTTCTCGATCGCCCGGGCCCGGAGCAGCACCTCCCAGTGGTCGCGTCCCGTGTGCATCATGAACGCGGCCGGCACCACCAGCAGCTCCGCCCCGCCGTCGACGGCCAGTTGCCGGTAGAGCTCGGGGAACCGGAGGTCGTAGCAGATCGACAGCCCGACCCGGAGACCCTCGACGTCGACCACCACGGGCTTCTCACCCGGCGCCACGGTGGCCGACTCCTGGTAGGAGACCCGGCCGGGAATCTCGACGTCGTACAGGTGGATCTTGCGGTAGCTGGCGGCGAGCGCGCCGTCCCGGTCGAAGACCAGCGAGGTGTTCCAGGTGTGCTCGGGGTCCGGACCCGCCTCGTGGAACGAGCCGGCGATCACCCAGATGCCGAGCCGGCGGGCGGCGTCCGCGAAGAACCGGCCGACCACACCGTCGACCGGCTCGGCCGGGGGCATGCCGGCGGCGGGGCCGAGGTAGTCCACGTACTCCGGGAGGACGGCGAGGTCCGCGCCGGCCGCCGCGGCCCTGGCCAGCAGGGCGTCGGCGGCGGCGAGATTGGCGGTCCGGTCGTCACGGGCGTTGAGCTGACAGACGGCGACACGCATGATGCTCAGCGTACGGGGGGAGGGCGGGCGACGACAGGGCTCAGACGCTCGCCAGCACGAGCGCGCCGGCGGCGAAGCCGAGCCCGGCCAGTTGCACCGGGCGGAGCCGTTCCCGGTCGACCGCGAGCGCGAGCAGCACGGTGCTCGCCGGGTAGAGCGCGGCGATGGCGGCCACCACGCTGAGGTGCCCCCGGCCGGCGGCGGCCAGGAAGAGCGCGTTGGCGGCCGAGTCCAGCAGGCCGGCCGCCGCGGCCCAGCGGAGCACGCGCGGCCCCAGCCGCAGGCGTACGCCGGTGCGCACGGCGAGCGCGAGGCCGAAGGCGATGGAGCTGACCCGTACCGCGGCCACCGGCCACATCCCGGCGCCCTCGTCGGCCTGGCCGAGCAGCGCGAAGAAGATCCCGAAGAGCAGCCCGGCGCCGAGGGCCATGCCGATCAGCCGGCCGGACACCCGACCGGTGGTGCCGCCCTCCCCCAGGCTGACCAGCGCGATGGCCACCACGGCGAGGCCGGCGCCGGCCAGCGCGAGGGTGCCCGGTGAGTGGGCCGTGACGAGCCCGGCGACGATCGGGACGACCGCGGCGGTGATCGCGGTGACCGGTGCGACGACAGCCATCATGCCGCCGGCGAGGGCCTTGTAGAGCAGCATCACGCCGGCCGCGCCGGCCACCCCGGCGAGCAGCCCCCAGGCCAGGTCGAGCGGGGCGGGCGTGCCCGGCACGATCAGAACGAGGGCGAGCAGCAGCGGAACGCTGAGCAGCTGCGAGACCACGGTCACCGCGATCGGGTCGGCGTGCCGGGACGCCTTGCCGCCGGAGAAGTCGGCCGTGCCGAACGCGACCGCGGAGACCGCCGCGAGCACAATGGGGAACATCAGGCAGTCGTACCACAATATTGACCGCGAAGGATAGTGTGATGACCGACTCCGGCGGGCGGGTGGGCGCGGTGACCTCCGCGGTCGCCCGTCAGGTACGCGAGCTGCGGGCCGCCCGCGGCTGGTCCTTCGAGGAACTGGCCGGCCGCTCCGGGGTGAGCAAGGGCATGCTCGTGCAGATCGAGGGGGCGCGGACCAACCCGAGCGTCGGCACGCTCTGCCGGGTCGCCGATGCGTTCGGCGTCAACATCGCCCGGCTGCTGGAACCGGCCGAGGAAAGCACCGTACGGGTCTCGCGGGCCGGCGACGCGCCGGTGCTGTGGCGGGGCGGGAACGGCGGCACCGCGCGGCTGCTCAGCGGTCTCGGCGAGCCCGACCTGGTGGAGCTCTGGGAGTGGCGGTTGCAGCCCGGCGAGGCGCACCAGTCCGCCGACCACCCGCGCGGCACCCGGGAGGTGCTGCACGTGCTGGCCGGGACCGTCACGGTCACCGTCGAGGGCGTCGACCACGAGGTACGCGCCGGCGAGACCGTCGAGTTCCACGCCGACCGCGAGCACGGCTACCGCACCGAGGGCGACGAGCCGGCGCGGCTCGTGATGGTGGTGGTCACCCCGTCGGGCGAGTGGGACCGCCGGACCCGGTCACGCGGACCGCGCCCGAGCTGACCCGGGCGCGGTCGCGGCGGGCGGTCAGGCCGACTTCTCCTCGCGGTCCCGGCGGGCCCGCCGGCCGGTGAACTCGCGGGGCACGATCGTCGGGTTGACGTTCTCCAGGACGACCTCGCGGGTGATCAGCACCCGGGCGGCGTCGGGGTTGCTCGGCACCTCGTACATCACGGAGAGCAGGACCTCTTCCATGATCGCCCGCAGGCCACGGGCGCCGGTGCCGCGGAGCATGGCCTGGTCGGCGATGGCCTCCAGCGCGGGCTGCTCGAACTCCAGCTCGACGCCGTCCAGCTCGAAGAGGCGCTGGTACTGCCGGACCAGGGCGTTGCGCGGCTCGGTGAGGATGCGGACCAGCGCGGAGCGGTCCAGGCTGCGCACGTTGGTGATCACCGGGAGCCGGCCGATGAACTCGGGGATCAGCCCGAACTTGAGCATGTCCTCCGGCATGACCTGGCTGAAGATGTCGTCGGTCGACCGCTCGGAGACCGACCGGAGCCGGGCGCCGAACCCGGTGCCGCCGGAGCCGGTGCGGGCCTCGATGATCTGGTCGAGGCCGGCGAAGGCGCCACCGCAGATGAACAGCACGTTGGTGGTGTCGATCTGGATGAACTCCTGGTGCGGGTGCTTGCGCCCGCCCTGCGGCGGCACGTTGGCCACCGTGCCCTCGAGCATCTTCAGCAGCGCCTGCTGCACGCCCTCGCCGGAGACGTCCCGGGTGATCGAGGGGTTCTCCGACTTCCGGGCGATCTTGTCGACCTCGTCGATGTAGATGATCCCGGTCTCGGCGCGCTTGATGTCGTAGTCGGCGGCCTGGATCAGCTTGAGGAGGATGTTCTCCACGTCCTCGCCGACGTAGCCCGCCTCGGTGAGCGCAGTCGCGTCGGCGATCGCGAACGGGACGTTGAGCATCCGGGCCAGGGTCTGCGCCAGGTGGGTCTTGCCGCAGCCGGTCGGGCCGAGCAGCAGGATGTTGGACTTGGCCAGCTCGACGCCGTCGCTACCCGAACCCGGGGCGCCGGCGGCCTCCGCCTGGATCCGCTTGTAGTGGTTGTAGACCGCGACGGCGAGCGCCTTCTTGGCCTGCTCCTGACCCACGACGTAGTTGTCGAGGAACTGGCAGATCTCCATCGGCTTGGGAAGTTCTTCCCACTTCACCTCGCCGGACTCGGCCAGCTCCTCTTCGATGATCTCGTTGCAGAGGTCGATGCACTCGTCGCAGATGTAGACCCCGGGGCCCGCAATGAGCTTCTTGACCTGCTTCTGCGACTTGCCACAGAAGGAGCACTTGAGTAGGTCGCCGCCGTCACCGATCCGTGCCACCTACGTTCTCCCTGCACTCGTCGGCCGGTACGCCGGCCCTGACCTGCGGGCGCCGCGCGCCCGTCCGTCCTGTCGTCCCACCTCGCCGGTCCGACCCAGCGAAGCGGCACAGACCCGACGTTACCCGCTGCCGGAGGTTTCTCCGACCCCCAAAACGGGTGTGTCAGAGGTCGGCCGGGAACCACGCCCCGACCGACCTCCGACCTCGCACTGCTCAGCTGGCGGCGTGAGAGGCCAGCAGACCCTTCTTGCGGCTGGTCAGGATCGTGTCGACCAGCCCGTACTCCTTGGACTCCTCGGCCGTCATGATCTTGTCACGGTCGATGTCCTTGCGAACCTGCTCGATGGGGCGGTTGCAGTGGCGGGACAGCATGTCCTCCAGCTGCGTACGCATCCGCAGGATCTCCCGGGCCTGGATCTCGATGTCCGACCCCTGGCCGTAGCCGCCCTCGGTGGCTGGCTGGTGGATGATGATCCGGGAGTTGGGCAGCGCCATCCGCTTGCCCGGGGTGCCCGCCGAGAGCAGCACCGCCGCCGCGCTGGCCGCCTGGCCGAGGCAGACGGTCTGGATGTCCGGGCGGACGTACTGCATGGTGTCGTAGATCGCCGTCATGGCCGTGAACGAGCCACCCGGCGAGTTGATGTACATGATGATGTCGCGGTCCGGGTCGGTGCCCTCCAGCGTCAGCAGCTGGGCCATCACGTCGTTGGCCGACGCGTCGTCCACCTGGACGCCGAGGAAGATGATCCGGTCCTCGAAGAGCTTGTTGTACGGGTTGGACTCCTTCATCCCGTACGACGTGCGCTCGACGAACGACGGCAGGACGTAGCGGTTGTGCACGGCCGCGAACTGGGGCGGCAGGCTCAGGTCGGTCATCGTCAGCTCCTCAGCTCAGGGTCCCGGCGCCATCCGGAACCTGCGCGGCCCCGATGATCACCTTGTCGATGAAGCCGTAGTCCATGGCCTCCTGGGCGGTGAACCAGCGGTCCCGGTCCGAGTCCGCCTCGATCTGCGCCTGGCTCTGGCCGGTGTGGTGGGCGACCCGCTCCTGGAACATCCGCTTGGTGTAGAGCATCTGCTCGGCCTGGATCGCGATGTCCGACGCGGTGCCGCCGAGGCCACCCGAGGGCTGGTGCATCATGATCCGCGCGTGCGGCAGCGCGTAGCGCTTGCCCTTGGTGCCGGCGCAGAGCAGGAGCTGGCCCATCGACGCGGCCATTCCCATCGCCACGGTCGACACGTCGTTGTCGATGAACTGCATGGTGTCGTAGATCGCCATGCCGGAGTAGACCGAGCCACCCGGCGAGTTGATCCAGAGGTTGATGTCGCGGTCCGGGTCCTCCGCCGCGAGCAGCAGGAGCTGCGCGCAGATGCGGTTGGCGACCTGGTCGGTCACCTCGCTGCCCAGGAAGATGATCCGCTCCTTGAGCAACCGGTTGTAGACCGAGTCGTCGAGGTTGCCAATGGAGTCGCCACCACGGGCCTCGATCGCCCGGAGCGACTTCTTGGGGATGTGCATGTCGGTCATGGCAGCCCTTCGCTCTCCGTACCGTCCTACCCGACACTAACCGCTCGGCCGGGGGGCGTACTCCCGGTCGGGGCACTGTTCGCTCTCAGCGCAGTCACCCTCGGGGCGTACCCGGAAAAGGGTTTCGGCCGCCGCCCGGCGCGGAGCGCGGGACGGCGGCCGACGCCCGACGATCAGTGCTGGTGGTCGTGCTCGGCCTCGTTCTGGGCCCGCAGCGCGTCGAGGGAGACCTCGTTGCCCGCCGCGTCCTTGATCTTGATCTTCTCCATCACCGAGGCGAGCGCCTTGCCCCGGCGGACGTCACCGAAGACGGCCGCGGCGGCGCCGGAGCGGACCAGCTGGTCGTAGTACTGCTGCGGGGCCATGCCGGCGCGCTGGGCGCGGTGGACGATCTCGTGACCGAACTCGTCGTCGGAGACCTGGACGTCCTCGGCGTCGGCGAGCGTGTCCAGCAGCAGCTGGATCTTGACGCCCTCGGTCGCGGCCTCGGTCAGCTCGGTGTCGATCTGCTCCTCGGTCTTCTCCTCGGCGGCGAGGTACTCCTCCAGGGAGGCGCCGATGCGCTCGAGCTGGTCGACCATCGCGGCCTTGCGGCTCTCGACCTCCTCCTTGACGACACCCTCCGGCGCCGGCACCTCGGCGGCGGCGACCATCTGCTCGAGGGCCTTGTCCCGGGCGGCGTAGATCTGCTCGACCTGCTTGCCCCGGGTGACCCGCTCGCGCAGGTCGGCGCGCAGCTCCTCGATGGTGTCGAACTCGCTGGCCAGCTGGGCGAAGTCGTCGTTGAGCTCGGGCAGCTCCTTCTCCTTGACCGTGCGGACGGTCACCGCCACGTCGGCGTCGCGGCCGGCGAAGTCGCCGCCGACCAGCTGGGTGGAGAAGGTGGTGCTGTCGCCGGCGGCGAGGCCGACCAGCGCCTCGTCCAGCCCCGGCAGGAGCTGCTTGCTGCCGACCTCGTGCGAGATGTTGCTCGCCTGGCCGCCCGGCACGTCCTCGCCGTCGACGGTGGCGTTCAGGTCGATCTGGACGAAGTCGCCCTCCTGGGCGGCCCGCTCGACGGTCTTCAGCGTGGCGAACCGCTCGCGCAGGCTGTTGACCTGCTCGTCGATCTCGCTGTCGGCGATCTGGATCTCGTCCACGGTCACCTCGATGGTGGCCGGGTCCGGCAGGGTGATCTCCGGACGGACGTCCACCTCGGCGGTGAAGTTGAGCGAGTCACCGTCGTTGAACTCGGTGATCTCGACCTCGGGACGGCCGAGCGTCTTCAGGTCGTGCTCGCGGACCGCGGCCAGGATGTTCTGCGGGATGGCCTCCTGCACCGCCTCGTTGAGGACGGTGCCCCGGCCCACCCGCTGGTCGATCACGGCGGCGGGAACCTTGCCCCGGCGGAAGCCGGGAACCTGGACCTGCTGGCCGATCTCCCGGTACGCCTTCTTGAGGCTCGGCTCGAGCTCGACGAACGGCACCTCGATGGCGAGCCGCACGCGCGTCGGGCTCAGAGTCTCGACGGTGCTCTTCACAGGCGTACTCCTTGACGGATCTCAGTTGAGTCTGGGCGTGATTGCGCGCATCGAGTGTAGGCGAGCCGGCCTGCGGCATCGGCAGCGCCCGGGCACCGCGCGGAAAAAATCGGCGGTTCCCGGGCGACCCGGTCGCGAACGACAGTCGGGGTGGCGGGATTTGAACCCACGGCCCCTCGCTCCCAAAGCGAGTGCGCTACCAAGCTGCGCCACACCCCGTGGCGACGAAGAGTGTATGCCGTCCGGGCCCGCCGGACGGTCACCGGGGCGTACCAGCGGGGGTCGGCGCGGCGCACGGTACGGGGCTGCGCGTCCGGTTCCGGGATTGGGTAGGCTGTCGGGCGCGTCCCGCGAGAGCGGGGCGCACGCGGGCGTAGCTCAATGGCAGAGCTTCAGTCTTCCAAACTGACGGTGCGGGTTCGATTCCCGTCGCCCGCTCCAACAGCCTCCGGCCCA
>NZ_BMRA01000029.1 GCF_014648395.1 Micromonospora fulviviridis
TCAACTGAACCCGTTACCGGGCTTACATTTCCGGCCTATCAACCCAGTCGTCTAGCTGGGGGCCTTACCCACTCAAAGAGTGGTGGGATACCTCATCTTGAAGCGAGCTTCCCGCTTAGATGCTTTCAGCGGTTATCCCTTCCGAACGTAGCTAACCAGCCGTGCCCCTGGCGGGACAACTGGCACACCAGAGGTTCGTCCGTCCCGGTCCTCTCGTACTAGGGACAGCCCTTCTCAAGTATCCTACGCGCACGGCGGATAGGGACCGAACTGTCTCACGACGTTCTAAACCCAGCTCGCGTACCGCTTTAATGGGCGAACAGCCCAACCCTTGGGACCTGCTACAGCCCCAGGATGCGACGAGCCGACATCGAGGTGCCAAACCATCCCGTCGATATGGACTCTTGGGGAAGATCAGCCTGTTATCCCCGGGGTACCTTTTATCCGTTGAGCGACACCGCTTCCACATGCCAGTGCCGGATCACTAGTCCCGACTTTCGTCCCTGCTCGACCTGTCAGTCTCACAGTCAAGCTCCCTTGTGCACTTGCACTCAACACCTGATTGCCAACCAGGCTGAGGGAACCTTTGGGCGCCTCCGTTACCCTTTAGGAGGCAACCGCCCCAGTTAAACTACCCACCAGACACTGTCCCTGAACCGGATAACGGTCCGAAGTTAGATACCCAAATCAACCAGAGTGGTATTTCAAGATTGCCTCCACCCATACTGGCGTATGAGCTTCACCGGCTCCCACCTATCCTACACAAGCTAACTCAAGTACCAATGTCAAGCTATAGTAAAGGTCCCGGGGTCTTTCCGTCCTGCCGCGCGTAACGAGCATCTTTACTCGTAATGCAATTTCGCCGGGCCTGTGGTTGAGACAGTGGGGAAGTCGTTACGCCATTCGTGCAGGTCGGAACTTACCCGACAAGGAATTTCGCTACCTTAGGATGGTTATAGTTACCACCGCCGTTTACTGGCGCTTAAGTTCTCCGCTTCGCCCCGAAGAGCTAACAGGTCCCCTTAACGTTCCAGCACCGGGCAGGCGTCAGTCCATATACATCGAATTACTTCTTCGCATGGACCTGTGTTTTTAGTAAACAGTCGCTTCCCCCTGCTCTCTGCGGCCATACAACGCTCCACCCGCGCGGGGCTTCACGTCTCCGGCCCCCCTTCTCCCTAAGTTACGGGGGCAATTTGCCGAGTTCCTTAACCACAGTTCGCCCGATCGCCTCGGTATTCTCTACCTGACCACCTGTGTCGGTTTGGGGTACGGGCCGCTAAGAACTCGCTAGAGGCTTTTCTCGGCAGCATAGGATCACTGACTTCACCTGAATCGGCTCGGCATCACGTCTCAGCCTATATGCGCCGCGGATTTGCCTACGGCACGGCCTACACGCTTACCCCGGCACAACCACCGGCCGGGCTCAGCTACCTTCCTGCGTCACCCCATCGCTTGACTACTACCCGCCAGGTTCCCACGCTCCCCACCATTGACCCGAAGGTCGCCGGCGGTTCGGGTGGTTAGCACAGCGAGGTTCGTCAGGGTCGCTCTTTCGCGGGTACGGGAATATCAACCCGTTGTCCATCGACTACGCCTCTCGGCCTCGCCTTAGGTCCCGACTCACCCAGGGCGGATTAGCCTGGCCCTGGAACCCTTGGTCATCCGGCGGAAGGGTTTCTCACCCTTCTTTCGCTACTCATGCCTGCATTCTCACTCGTGCCGCGTCCACAACTAGGTCACCCCGTTGCTTCACTCGCGGCACGACGCTCCCCTACCCATCCACACACCTGCACAAGGAATCAAGTCCAAGCGAGGTTAAAATGTGAATGCCACAGCTTCGGCGGTGTGCTTGAGCCCCGCTACATTGTCGGCGCGGAACCACTTGACCAGTGAGCTATTACGCACTCTTTAAAGGGTGGCTGCTTCTAAGCCAACCTCCTGGTTGTCTATGCGACCCCACATCCTTTTCCACTTAGCACACGCTTAGGGGCCTTAGCTGGTGATCTGGGCTGTTTCCCTCTCGACTACGAAGCTTATCCCCCGCAGTCTCACTGCCGCGCTCTCACTTACCGGCATTCGGAGTTTGGCTGATTTCGGTAAGCTTGTGGGCCCCCTAGACCATCCAGTGCTCTACCTCCGGCAAGAAACACGCGACGCTGCACCTAAATGCATTTCGGGGAGAACCAGCTATCACGGAGTTTGATTGGCCTTTCACCCCTAACCACAGGTCATCCCCCAACTTTTCAACGTTGGTGGGTTCGGCCCTCCACGCGGTCTTACCCGCGCTTCAGCCTGCCCATGGCTAGATCACTCCGCTTCGGGTCTAGAGCATGCGACTGAATACGCCCTATTCAGACTCGCTTTCGCTACGGCTCCCCCACACGGGTTAACCTCGCCACATGCCACTAACTCGCAGGCTCATTCTTCAAAAGGCACGCCGTCACCCCGCAAGGCTCCGACGGATTGTAGGCGAACGGTTTCAGGTACTATTTCACTCCCCTCCCGGGGTACTTTTCACCATTCCCTCACGGTACTCGTCCGCTATCGGTCACCAGGAAGTATTTAGGCTTACCAGGTGGTCCTGGCAGATTCACGGCAGATTTCAGGGGTCCGCCGCTACTCGGGAACACCTACAGAAGGTCAGCAACTTTCGCCTACCGGACTCTCACCGTCTACGGTCAGCCTTTCCAGACTGTTCGACTAGCCACTGACTTTGTAACTTCTCGAACGAGTGTCAGCTCGTTCAGCAGGGTCCCACAACCCCGACCACGTAACCCCTGACAGGTATCACACGCAGCCGGTTTAGCCTACATCCGCTTTCGCTCGCCACTACTCACGGAATCACTTGTTGTTTTCTCTTCCTACGGGTACTGAGATGTTTCACTTCCCCGCGTTCCCCCCACACACCCTATGTGTTCAGGTGCGGGTGACACCACATGACTGGTGCCGGGTTTCCCCATTCGGACACCCTGGGATCACAGCTTGGTTGACAGCTCCCCCAGGCCTATCGCGGCCTCCCACGTCCTTCATCGGCTCCTGGTGCCAAGGCATCCACCGTTCGCCCTTGACAACTTGACCACAAAGATGCTCGCGTCCACTG
>NZ_BMRA01000031.1 GCF_014648395.1 Micromonospora fulviviridis
TGGACTTGTCGTCGAGCTTGACCTTGCCCTCGTTGTTGAGGACGCCGCCGGCGACGCGGTGGAGCTTGGCGGTGTCGGTGGCGGTGTTCTTGGTGACGTGGGTGTTGGTCAGGGTGACCTTGCCCTTGTTGTTGAAGATGCCGCCGCCGTTGAGGGCGGTGTTCTTCTTGATTTCGGTGTCGCGCAGGGTGAGGGTGGCGTTGTCGTCCTTGTCCCTGCCGTTGCGCTCGGTGAAGCCGTCTTCGACCTTGACGAGCCATTCGCCGTTGAAGATGCCGCCGCCGAAGCGGTTGGCGGTGTTCTCGACGATGACGCTGTCGGAGATGGTGGCGGTGGCGTCCTGCTTGTCGTTGGGGTAGCCCCAGTGCTTGCCGCCGGTGTTGACGATGCCGCCGCCGTTTCCGTCGGCGTGGTTCTTGGCGACGAGGACGTGGTCGAGCTTGAGCTCGGTGTTCTCGGCGTAGATGCCGCCGCCGTTCTCGCAGGCGGTGTTGCCGGTGATGGCGGTGAAGCTGATGGTGACGAAGCCGCCGGAGCTGAACAGGCCGCCGCCGTTCTTGCCGGCGCGGTTGTCCGACAGGGTGCTCTTGACGGCGTCCTTGCCGTGGTCGGAGCCGACGATCTCGACGGTGCCGGCTTCGTCGTCGTGCTTGTCCTTCTTCTTGTCGTAGTCGTTCTGCTCGGTGCTGTTCTGGCCGTACTCGTCGTGCTTGGTGTTGTCGCCGTTGCCGTTGGCGATGCCGCCGCCGTTGCCGCCGGCGGTGTTGTTGTCGATGTGGGATTCCTTGACCTTGAGGACGCCGCGGTTGAAGATGCCGCCGCCGTCCTCGCGGGCGTGGTTGTCGGTGACCTTGCTGTCTTCGAGGTGGACGCGGCCGAAGTTGGCGATGGCGCCGCCGTTCTTCTCGGCGTTGTTGTCGGTCAGCTTCACCTTGAACAGGTTGGCGCTGCCGCCCCGCTCGACCAGAATCGCGCCACCGTCACCCTCGCCCTGCTTGTCCTTGTCCTTGTCCTTGTCGCGGTCCTTGTCCTTGTCCTTGTCCCACGACCCCGGGCCCTGCGGACCGGAGTCCTGCCCGACCGGCGCGGCCTGCGCGACCGGTGCGGCCTGCACCGCCGCGCCAGCCGGGGCCGCCGGCGCGGTCTGGGCGGCGGGAGCGGCGCCCGGCGCGCCGTTGCCCGGGGCGCCGTTGCTCGGGGCGCCCATGACCGGGCCGCCACCCGGGCCGCCGGGGACCTGGGGTCCGCCGCCGCCGTACTTGAACTCGGTGGCGTTGCCGCCCTTGACGGTGAGGTCCTTCAGGGTCAGCTCACCACCGTCGGTGACCCGGAAGATCCGGAAGGTGTCCTCGGAGTCCCGCTTGATCGTCGAGCCGTTGCCCTTGATCGTGATGTCCTGCTTGATCTCGGGCAGGGCCGAACCGTGCTTGCGGTCCTTCACGTTCAGCTCGTACGTGCAGTTCTCGGCCAGCTTCAGCGTGCCGCCGTGATCCCGGTTCGCCAGATCGACCGCCTCGACCAGCTCCTCGTCGTCACACGGCACCTCCCGGACCGTCCCGTGATCCGCGC
>NZ_BMRA01000032.1 GCF_014648395.1 Micromonospora fulviviridis
GTCACCTTTCGGTTTTGTGCTGGTGGCGGCGGCGACGATGTGGACGTCGTGGCGGGCTGCGGAGTGGCGGTTGCGTCGTCCGGGTGGTCGGCCGGGTCCTGGCCGGGAGGGTTTCGGTGCGCAGGCGGGGTTGCCGGCTTTGCTGCGCAGGTGCCGAAAGCCTCGCCGGACGCGGGCGGGCGTGAGTCGTTCGGGAGGCGCTGGGCGTTCCCAGGGCCGGCGGAGGTCGCCGACGGCGCCTCGGGCGAGGCGTAGCTGGGTGTAGGCGGCCAGCACCAGCCAGGTCCAGCGGTCGGCGGCGTGGGGGTCGCGCAGTTTCGGGCTGGTCCAGCCGAGGGTCTGTTTGAGCATGCGGAAGGTGTGTTCGATGTCGAAGCGGCGCAGGAACACCTGCCAGAGCAGGTCAATCTCGGCGTCAGTGGCGGTCGCGTGCGACCACCACAGCCAGACCGGTTTCGCGTTGGCGCCGGAGGGCAGCCGGTCGACCTGCAACAGGATCACGGTGCCTTCGATGATCGGTAGCGGGCCGTGCTGGGCGGTCCAGGCGGTGCGGTGGGTGAGCCTGGGGTGCAGCCGGTGCCAGGCTCGCGCGGTCGCGGTGCCGTAGAGGCGGGTGTCGGTGGTCGTGGCGGCGTCCGGGTCGCCCCAGCTGGCGGGGTCGCCGAAGATGAACTCGCCGCCGTGCCGTCGTGGGCGGCCGGTGGTGCCCGGCAGCCGGGGTGGCGTGGGTCGGCGCAGCACCCGGTCGGAACGCATCCGCACCAGAACCTGAACGGGTAGATCGGCCAGCAGGAACGCCAGCCGGGGCCCGTCGTAGCCGGCGTCCGCGACGATCCACACGTCCGGATCACCAGGCCGCCACTGCCCGGCAGCGATCAGCCGCTGCACCACGTCGCGTAACTGCCCGGCGGTGATCGTGGCGGCGTCGTCGCCGGGCGCCAGCCGGCGGGCGTCCAACGGCGCGGTCCACGAGGTGCGCCCGGCCTCCAAGGCGGTGACGAACGAGTACGGCCAGCCCGGAACCCCGACGTGGGTGTCCTTGCCACGCCCGTAGGTGTGACACAGCACCCGCTCCGGGCAGGTGTGCGCCTCCGGCCGCAGCCAGCACGTCACATCCACCGCCAGGACGACCCGCCCGTCCGCGGCCCGCGGCAGCGGCACCGCCGCCACCGCGGTCCGCAGCCGCTCGATGTCGATCCGGCCGCGGTTCAACGCCGCGTACAACGAGCCGTGACCGCGGCGGTGCTCACCCACCAGCGACAACTCCACCAGAGACCGCACCGGCGCATCCCCGCACAACAGCGCGTCCGCCAGCTCGAACAACGCATCCCCACGAGCGGTCAGACAACCGTGGAACTCACGCCGGAACGCAGCCAGCCGCCCGACGGCGTCGAACGCACCGGCATCGTGCACACTGATCACCAGGCAGCCCTTGGTTTGCGATCTTCTTCCCTAGACAAGAGGAATGATCGATCA
>NZ_BMRA01000033.1 GCF_014648395.1 Micromonospora fulviviridis
CCGTCCGGGTCCCACTCACCACGGTCCCGGCCCTCCTCACCCTTCTTGTCCTTGTCCTTGCCGTCCCGGCCGTGCTCGTCGTCCCGGGCCTCCGAGCCCTCGGCGTCGTCACTGGTGAGCTGGGCGGTCGACCACTTCACGTCGGCGAGCCGGTGAGGGCCCGTGACCCCGGTGGTCGCGTAGGCCACGCCCGCGAGGCTGACCGCTCCCGTCAGGCCCACGACCCCGGTGGCGAGCCACAGCCGGCGACGCCGGAGGGGGGAAACCTTCTCACGGGAAGCGTCATCGTTATTGCGAAGGTAGTTGGACATCGGAGCTCTCTGCCCTCTCCTTGTACCCGACAAGGTCGCTTCGCCACAGCGAGGCGGCCTCCGCTACAAATCGGTTGTAGCTGCTGAAGACCAACGTATGAGAAGCTTCTTCACCTCGCGCCCATATACGAAAAAAACCCGCATAAGGGGTGGGCCAGCGCGGCGGGATCCAGAGGGAACCGCAGGTGCGGGAGGGCGTCCGGTAGGCGAAGGGGGCTCGCGGAGGCGTAAGAGGCCGCCGGTCGCCATGGAGGGCCCGTACCGGACGGGACCGCGACGAACCACCCGGCGGGGACGCGGGGGGCAGGGGAGTCCCTCCCCGCCGTGGCGCGGCGGAAAGGGACTCCCCGGGTTATGTGGTGGTTCAGTTGAAGCAGTCTTCGACGGTGTTGGCGCAGTTGGTGGGGTCGTTGTTGGTGATGGT
>NZ_BMRA01000034.1 GCF_014648395.1 Micromonospora fulviviridis
AGGCCGTGTTTCGAAAGATCACGTGTCATGCGTGTCGGTGATCGTTGAACGAAGAGGTCTCCGGTAGGTGGTTCAACGACCAAGAAGAACGAAATACCGGAGACCTCGTGACCAGCGTAGTGGTGACGAGGCGGCACGACCTCACTGATGCGCAGTGGGCGGCGCTGGAGCCGCATCTGCCTGCCGCATCGGGCAAGGGGCGTCCGCCGAAGTGGAGCAAGCGTCAGTTGATCGACGGGATCCGGTGGCGGATCCGGACCGGGGCGCCGTGGCGGGACGTTCCTGCCTGCTACGGCCACTGGTTCACCGTGTATGGCTTGTTCCGGCGCTGGCAGCGGGAGGGGATCTGGGCGCGGATCCTGGCGGCCTTGCAGGCGTGTGCGGACGCCGCCGGGAAGATCGATTGGACGGTGAGCGTGGACTCCACCATCACCCGGGCTCACCAGCACGCGGCCGGAGCACGCCGGGACGGTCACCTGCAAAAGGAACCACCCGGCGGGGTGCACAGCGAGCCGGCCGATCAT